>NSGV01000001.1 GCA_002300355.1 Streptomyces sp. TLI_235 | reverse complement strand
CAACCCCGAATCAGGCGCTGGCCTGGCCTGGGGCAACCCCGAGTCTGCCGTCGGCCTCGCGTGGGGTACCCCGGGCAGCACCGGTGACGTCATCGCCACCAACTCCGGCGACGCGGACGCGCATCCGCTCATCGAGATCCGAGGCCCGGCGACCACCCCGCTCATCACGCTGCAGGGCACCGGCGTGCTCCTCGAGTACGACCTGACCTTGACCGCGACGGACACGCTCACGATCGACGCATGGGCCGGGACGGTGCTCCTCGGCGGGCAGTCCCGGATCGGCTCCGCGACTCTTCGCTCCCAGCCCGAGGGGCGTTCGTCCTCCCGGCTGGCACCACCTCGGTCGTGAGCTTCCGCAGTAGCGACCCCGTCCCCGATCCCGCCGCGCTGATGACGGTGCGCTGGCGCAACGCCTACTGGTAGGAGGCCAGACCTCATGACCGTTCGATCCGGCTGGCTCCTCAACGCCTCCGAAGCAACCCCCGGACAGAGCCGCAACGACACCAGGCTCGTCCCGACCGGCACCATGGTCCCGGCGGTGCGCTGTCGACCCGGCCGGGCCTGATCCCGGGCAACAACCCGTGCAACCTCACCGGCAGCGTCATGTCCGGCACGCTCAGCGTGGGCCGCGCGATCGTCGCGGGTACCTCGTCGCAGGGCGCGTACCCGGTCGCGGTGACCGTCGCCGAGGCCATCACGGTGCCGAACGGCGACGCCTCGAACCCGCGCATCGACTCGGTGTTCCTGATCGTCTACGACAAGCTGTTCGACACCTCGGGCAACACCCTCGCCCAGGTCCAGTACGTGACGGGTACTCCGGCCGGTTCGCCGACCGCGCCGTCCGCCCCGGCCACCACGAACAGCGCGCTGAGACTGTGGGACATCCTCGTCCCGGCCGGTGCGAGCGCAGGGTCCCCGATCAACTGGGCCACCGCGCTGACAGACCGCAGGCCGTACACCTCGGCGGTCGGCGGGATCAACCCCGACGGTTCGACGGCCGGTTGGTACTCCGGCCAGTACCGGGACGGCGGCACCACCACCGGCATCGAGCGGTACAACGGCTCGTCCTGGGAGTCGAGGGTATACCTCGGCACGTCGGGCCGGGTGGTGATCGGCTCGGACGTCGAGTTCTACCGCGACAGCGCGAACGTGGCACGCACCCCGGACTCCCTGACCGTCGACGGCAACCTGAGCGTCGGAGGTATCGGACAGATCCTCTTCGCCCGCAAGACGTCCGACACCACCCGGCCAGCACCACCACGACGACCGCCGACCCCGAGCTGACCGTCAGTGGCCTCGTCTCCGGCGGCGTCTACCGTCTGGCCGGCCTGCTGATGTACGGCGCCCGGGACGACACCGACCTGAAGTTCGGCTGGGCCGCACCCGCATCGTCCACGTTCGCCTGGCACGGCCACTGCCAAGCCACCACCACGACCGGTACCACCGGCTCGGCCATCTACGACGTCCAGTCCATCAGCACCACCAACTACGCGCCCGGCGGCGCCACCACGAACAACACCACGATCATGGCGTGCGTGCTCAACGGCCTGCTCACCGCAGGCGCGGCCGGCACCTTCGTCCTCAACTGGGCACAGAACACCAGCAACGCGACCGGCACTGTCCTCAAGAAGGACAGCTGGTTCGAGCTCCGCCGGGTGGCCTGATGGACCCGTACCGCCTGGTCGTCGCCGACCTCCGAACGGACGAGGTCATGGACGTGCTACCGATCCAGGGAGTCACGTTCGACGACTACATCGGCAAGAGTGGGTCACTGTCCGGCACAGTGCCGCTGCCGAACGCAGACTTCGCCCGCCGCGCCCGCGCGGTGCTGTTGCCCGGCCGGACCATGCTGTACCTGGAGCGCGCCGATGAGACCGTGTGGGCGGCCGCTGTGGACACGTACCCCGGCCTCGGACGAGCGCGGGTTCCTGAGCTGCCAAGTGCAGGCCGCCGGGCTGGAGTCGATCCTCCGCGGGCACCGGCTGCTGAGCGCCGACCAGACGTTCACCAGCACCGACCAGCTCGAGATCGCCCGGCAGCTCGTCGCCTACACCCAGGCACTCTCCGGCGGGAGTCTGGGCATTGAGATCGACTACTCGCAGATGAGCGGAGTCCTCCGAGACCGGACGTACAGCCGGTTCGACCTGCCGTGGATCGGCGGCCTGCTCGACAACTCGCCGCGGTGCAGGGCGGCTTCGAGTGGCGGATCCAGATCTACAAGGACAGCGCAGGGGCGCGGCACCGGGCTCTGCGGCTCGGCTACCCGCAGCTTGTGTCCGGCTCCGAGGACGTCGTGCTGTCCTCACCGGCCGGGCCGGACGGACCCGGTGCGGTCCGGTCGTACAGCCTTCCGGAGGACGCCACCACGCAGGCGAACATCTGGCAGTCCCGGGGCGCGACCACCAACCAGAACCAGGCGTCGGCCTCGGTACCGCTGATGTCCGCCGTGCAGATCGCCCAGAGCGACCTCGATACCGGTTGGCCGCGACTCGACGGCACCGCGACTACACGGACGTCACGGTGCAGGCCACCTCGACGCCTACGCCGCGGCGGACCTCGCCCGCTGGCAGCGGCCAGTCGTGATCCCGACCGTGAAGATCATCACCCGGGCGGGTCAGCAGCCGCGCTCGGCAGCTACGTGCGGCTGCGGATCACCGACGACTGGTACCCGGCGCCCGGTCTGATGCCCGGTACCGGGTCGTCGGGCACAGGGTCGAGCCGGAGGAGCGCGGCCGACCGGAGACTGCGAGCTGTATCTGGAGCGCCTGATGGCGAGTATCCCTCTCGACCTGCTCGACCGGATCCGGGCGCTCGAGGACCGGCTGCGCGCGGTCGAGGGCCGGACCCAGCAGCGGCCGGCGCAGAACCAGATCCTCGGCAACGTTGACGTCGGGGCCGGTGGCGTGTTCCGGGTGCTGGATACCGACGGGTCGGTGATCATCTGGGTCGGCGGCATCGCCCCGGCGCACCCGGACGGTTCCCCCCAGCGCGCGCCCTGTTCTACCGGGAGGACGGGTCGCTCGCTCTGCAGATCGCACCACCTCGGCCGATCCACAGGGCATCGCCGTCCGCGACCGGGAGGGCAACTTCCTGCTGTCCGACGATGTCCTCTCGGGCTCCGGCCTTGCCCGGCCGTACCTCAGCACGGACGCGTGGGTCGGCGCGACCGCGGCGCCGACGGACACGACCACGTCGGGGACCTTCACGACGCTGCAGAACATGCCGGGATGGAACAGGCAGCACCCGAAGATCACGCGAACTACCTCGTGCAGACCGCGGCCGGGGTCACAGGGGAGATCCAACTCATCGACGACTCGAGCAACGTCATCATCCCCCCGCAGAGCATCGCGCGAACTCCTTCTACTACGGCGCCGCGACCGGCTCGATCCCCGGGGCGTTCGGGTCCATCACCGCTCTGCACTGGCAGGCGCGGGTGACGGGTGGGGCGGGGACGATCGGTGTCCGCGGGCTCGCGACGTACGGGGTGCAGTCCTGATCTATCCGGCGGCTGGGGTGGCGCTGTTGCCTGGCCGTCGCATCCGACCTTGTCCCGCGGCCGACCGGCCGGGGATTTCGCTATGCCCGGAGGCCCTCATGCCGATCACGTACGGCCGTCTGGAACACCACGACCCACGCTCCCGCGCCTATCCGTGTGCCGCCCTGCCCGGGGTGGCCCTGCGCTCCGTCACCTGGACCCGCCGCATCCCGATCCTCGACCAGGGCAGCATCGGCTCCTGCACGGGAAACGCCGCCACGGGCTGGCTCGCGACCGACTCCACCGGCCGCACCGCCACCGACACGGTCACCATCACCGCGGCGGGCGCCGCCGCATCGCACGGCCGGTTCGCGGACGGTGCGCACCGCCTCGACGAGAACTTCGCCCTCGGGCTGTACTCCCTGGCCACCCGCCTGGACGGCCTGCCCGGCACCTACCCGCCGAGGACACCGGCAGCTCCGGCCTCGGCGTCGCCAAGGCCCTCAAGGCGCTGGGCCTCGCGAGCTCCTACGGGCACGCGTTCTCCGAACCCGCCATGGCACCGTCCTGCAGAGGCGCCCGGTCATCATCGGCATCCCCTGGCTGAACTCCATGGAGACCCCCGGGCAGGACGGCCGGATCCCCGTCGTGCCGTCCAGCGGCGTCGCTGGCGGGCACGAGGTCGAGGTCACCGCCCTCGACGTCGAGGCCGGCCGCTACTGGATCACCAACTCGTGGGGGTCCGGGTGGGGGATCGACGGCGCGGCTGGGTGCCCCGTACCGCCATGGCGTGGCTCCTCGCCCAGGGCGGCGACGTCACCGTGCCCGTCCGCACCAGGTCCGTGCCCGTCCGGCCCGCGCGGGCCGCTCGCCCGGCTCCGCGGCCTGCTGTGCGGAAGGACGTCCTGATGCCCGAACTGTGGCTGCCTGGCGCCGCTCGGCGCCAGCTCGACGACGCGCCGATGGCTGGCGACGCGGCGCCCGCACGATCTGGCACATCACCTGGGACCGCAACGCCACCCCGCAGGCGCCCGCGGACCTGGTGCCGTTTGACGACCTGCTCTCCTACTTCTCCGGCGACGGCGCTGGCATGGCGCCGCACATCCTCTGGGACCCGTTCACCGGCCGGACCGCCCAGTTCTTCCCCGCCACCTCGAGGGCGAAGGCGGTGAAGAACCTGCCGGGTGGGGTGGAGACGAACCGCAAGGGCGACATCTGCATCCAGATCGAGATCTTGTTCTTCCCGCACTGCCGGGTGAACGGCCAGGTCTACGCCACGGTCGCCGACACGCCGTGCGTCGGCCTGGACCGGCTGATGGCCTGGCTCCGCTCCTGGGGCGTCCCCGACGTGTGGCCGATGGGCGCCCCGACGTGGCCCCCGCGCCGCTCCGTCACCACCTGGAACGCCCGCTCCGGCCACTACGGGCACTCGCAGGTCCCGGAGAACGACCACACCGACCCCGGCCCGATGCCCAACCTGTTCGGCACCGCGGCCGCCACCACCGAGGAGGACTACATGGAAACCGACCGCGCCGAGGCCTGGTTCGGCCAGCTCAACGCCGAAATCTGGGGCCTCAAGAACGACATGGCCGCCGCCGCCCAGCGGGACGCCGCGCAGACCGCCGCGATCACCCAGCTCGCCGCCGCCGTCGCCGCCCAGCACGGCATCGACCAGGCCCAGCTCGTGCAGCAGATCAAGCAGGCGATCGCCGAAGCCGTCGTCAAGGTCGACGTCAGCGTTGGCACCACCGCCCCGCCCGCGCCCGGTTCCTGACCATGGGCGAGACCGACCGGGCGACGCCGCCCACCGAGTGGTGCGACTGGTGGGCGGAGGTGCACCAGCTCACCTCGGACATCGCTTACGGCTGGGTGCCGCCCGAGCTCACCGCCGACCCGTCCGATCCGAACCCGTGGTTCTGGCACTGGTGCCCGAACACCGGCGACGGCCGGTGGATCGGTATGGCAGCCCCGGAGCACACCCTCGTCGCCCGCGACCCGCTCCACATGGAGCCGTCTCTTCTCTGGCCCTGCTGTGGCACCCATGGGTGGGTCCGCGGCGGCCAGTGGATACCCGCATGACCCTCTCTCAGATCGGAGGCCCCGTGCCGTACACCATTCGTCGTGAGCCCGCGTTGTGGCTCGCATTCATCGCATCGCTGGTCAAGATGGGCGGCGCGTTCTGGCTCTCGCTGACGCCTGAGCGGCAGGCCCTCGTCAACGCCTTGGCTGCGGCAGCGGTCGGCCTGATTGTTGCGCTGGTTGCGCATGACGCGCTCGGCGCGCCGATCGTCGGCACCATCCAGGCCGGCCTCGCGCTGGCTGTCGGTCTGGGTCTGCATTGGTCCGCAGACCGGCAGGCGATCGTTATGACTGCGGTCGGTGCGGGGGTGGCGATGTGGACCCGCACCCAGGTCACCGCGTCGGCTGGCGCCCGCCCGGCGCTGCCGCTCGCCCCGGTGAGGCGCCAGTGACCGCCCCGGACGGCGGGAGTGCAGTGTCCGTTGCCCTCGAGTTGGCGGAGATCAGGAGGTCGGTCGACGTCGGGTTCGCCACGATCCACGGGCAGCTGGCATTGATGCTGCAGCGGGCCGACCGGTCCGACCGGGAGCTGGCCGCGCTCAAGGCCGAGCTTGTCGAGGCGAGGGCCGAGCACAAGGCGGAACTCGAACAGGTCCGGGCCGAGTTCCAGGCTGCCCTGGCCGATCAGCGCCGCGAGACCGAGGACTTGAAGCGGGGCCGCTGGCCGCTGCCGGCCCTGGCTTCTCTGGTGGGGCTCGCGGGGCTGGTCCTTGCGGCGATTCCGCTCATCTCCCACTGACACCGCCCGCCCGGACGCCAGCGCGATCCCGGACCCCGCCACACCGCCCCCGCTCGGCCACATGCCGGGCGGGGGCGGCTTCGTCGTGTCTGCAGCGCCCCGGGATGCTTTGCCTGGGGCGAGGGGGCCTACGTGTGCTTGAGCTTCGAGGGATACACCTCGTGCTGGCGATCCCACCACACAATGTGGAAGACATGCCCGTCCAAGAACCCGTACAGGCGCTGCAGGCCCGTGAGCTCCAGGCGCTGGATCTTCGTCATGTCGTCGCGGCCGATCTCGGTGAGTCGGTCGAGGGCGTCCTTGCAGAGCCCGCCGGGCAGCTCGTACTCCTTGAACGTCCGCCACGTCTGCCGGAGTTCTGCGATCGTCATGGACTCGAAGTCCTTGAGCTTCCGCAGCAGCTCACAGACCTCCCCCGGCGTGGCCCCGTCGAAGCACCAACGGCTGTCATGGTCGATGTGCGTGAATCGCCACGTTAGCCGGTCGTTGGTAGTGCCGGAGTTCGGCAGGAGGTCCTTCGTGTTGCCGACGTTCTTGCCGACGTTGATCGGGCCGGGGAGGTTGACGTTCTTCCCCCCGACGGGGCGCTTCTTCGCCACGTACTTGCCGTCCCCGACTCAGTCAGTTGGCGCTGCGGTTCACCAGCGCGCCGAAGAAGTCTTCCATGTCCTCATCGAGGAGGGGTTCCCTGCTCCGGTCGAGGTCGGCGACGCCGGCTCGCTCGCGGGCGACGACCCAGGGGCCCTCGCGGTGGGTCATCGCGGACAGCTCGTGGGCCGAGTAGCCGATGAACGCGTCGAGGACCAGGTCGACGGACTCGGCCTCGCCGGGGTCGAGCGCCGAGGGGTCTCCGTTGATTTCGCCGGCGCTCAGCTGGAAGCGGCCGCGATGCATGGCGTACAGCTCGGGGGCGACGGGCCCGTTTGCCCAGGCTTGGAACCGCTCGGGGAACAGACTGCGGTCTTCCCAGACGAGGTGGTAGCCGTAGGCGAAGAAGCACAGCTTCTGCAGCTTCATGGCGGACATGGGCCCGTGCTTGCCGAGAATGTACGCCGCGACGTCCTTCACGTTGGCCATTGCTGTCGCCTCCTTCACTGGCCCTGCCTACACCGTAACGACTGGCCCGCCGGGTGGTGTCGGCGGGGCCGTCCGGCACGCAGTGCCATCCCCCCATTGGCCCCAGGTTAGCGCTGGTCGCTGACTGCGTCTGCTGTGTGGGTGAAGGCGTGACCGAACGGCAATGAATCGAACGGGTAATCGAATCGCCGAGTGTGAGACCGGCTCGCGCCGCCCTTCCCCGGAGGGCGGCGCGGGTTCGCGAGCCCAGGTCAGGGTGCCGCGTAGCGGGTGACGTCGATGACCCGGCAGGACAGCTTGCCCTGCGCGTCGGTGGCGCCCTGGGCCTTCTGAATGGAGGCCTGGCCAGGGGCGAGGCCGCTGGTGGCGGCCATGCCCTCGCCGATGCGGGTGCCGGAGCCGTCGAGGAATTCGACCTGGACCATGTAGTTCGACGCCTTCGAGCTGTGGTTTGTGATCTTCAGCTCGGCGGACGGCCAGTGCAGCGTGGGGTCGGCCGAGCACTTTGTGATCTCGACGTCCTTCGTCTTGTCGCCATCACCGGCCGGTGCGGGTGCGGCCGCGGCGGCGGACGGGGCTCCGGCGGCGGGCTGGGCGGGGACGGCCGCGGCGGTGCTCTTCTGGGTGGGGCCGGCTGCGGAGGGGTCGCAGGCGACGGCTCCGGTGAGGAGGCAGGCGGCGGCGAGGGCGAGGGTGACGGGGCGCATGGGGTCCTCTGAGCTCGGGGGATGTCGACCCGAACGTAGCGATGCCGTGGTTGGCGGGCCGGGGAGTTGCGTTTCCGTGACCGCCGTTGGGTTGCTGGTCCCGGGCCCTGGGTCGGCCGGTTGGGCGCGGGGTCCCGGATTCGGCGTGAGGTCCTCAGGTGTGGACGCGGGCGTCGTAGGGTGGCGACGCCTTCGGGCAGTGGTGGGGCGGCGCGGAGCGGTCGTACCTCGGAGGGGCGGCCGGTCCGACGCTCGCCCCACCACACCGCGCTTTGCCATCCGTGGGGGAAGGCGAGGCGCGGCTGCGTGTGGCGAGGGGCCGCACACCCCCTGGGCGGTCCCTCGCCACACCAGCATGCGTCGGCCCGTGATCCGGGCTCGTAGGGTGGCGACACCCCCAAGGGTGGTGGGACGGCTCGGTCTCTCGAGGCGGGGTCATATCGCGGAGAGATGCCGGTCTGGCGCCGTTCCCACCACACTGCCCCCGTACTGGTCTTCTGACGGCCGGTGCGGGGGCGGTTCTGTGCCTTCTGAGGTGGTCAGTCCGCAGGCCGGGCCTGTTCCTTCACTGCCGCGAGGATGTCTGCCCCGCTGGTCGGCTGCTCGTCTCGGGTCAGCGCCTCGGCGGCCGCCGATACCTCGTCGGCCGTGACCGAGAGCTCGCCTGTCTCGTCGGCGAGGACCACCCAGTCTCCGGCCGCGACGGCCCGGGCGCACTGGTCGACGAGCTCGAGGAACCGCGCGTAGCGGCTGGCGAGTCGTTGTGCGGCCTCGGTGGGCTGGGGCGCGCTTGTCATGGCCTGAGCCTAGGTCGAGCACCTGGTTGGCGCCCGCGGCAGTGGGCTGCAAAGTGCGGGGCTGACATCCCCGCGGTGCCGTGTCTACGCTGCCCACATGATCAAGGCAGTGGCTTTCGACGTTGGCGAGTGCCTGGTGGACGAGACCAGGGAGTACGGCACGTGGGCCGACTGGCTCGGCGTCCCCCGGCACACTTTCGTGGCACAGTTCGGCGCCGTCATCGCCGAGGGCCGGGACTACCGCGAGACGTTCCAGGTGTTCCGGCCGGGCTTCGACCTGGACGAGGAGCGCGAGAATCGTGCCGAGGCTGGCCGGCCGGAGTGGTTCGGCGAGGAGGACGTGTACCCGGATGTCCGCCGCACGTTCGTCCGTCTCCGGGCCGACGGTCTGCGGCTGGCCATTGCCGGGAACCAGACCGTGCGCGCCGGGAAGATCCTGCGCGAGCTCTTCGAGGGCGACGTCGACCTGATCGGAACGAGCGACGACTGGGGTGCCAGCAAGCCGGACCCGTCGTTCTTCGAGCGCGTCGCCGAGGCCGTGGCGTTCGCCCCGCAGGAGATCCTCTACGTTGGTGACCGCCTCGACAACGACGTGCTGCCCGCGCTCGCTGCCGGAATGCGCACCGCGCTGATCCGCCGCGGGCCGTGGGGCTGGATCCAGCAGCACGACCCGGCTGCCGATCGGTCGACGTTCCGGATCGACTCGCTCGCCGAGCTGCCCGAGCTGATCGCCAAGTTCAACGCTGCAGGGCACTGATCGCCGACGCCCAGCCGTACAGTCGCTCGTCGACCTGTCGCGCCTCCGGCCGGTCCTGCCGTTCGGAGAGGGCCTGGCGGCCTTCCCGGTTGAGTACCAGGTCGAGGCGAGCTGGTCGTCGGCGCGCCACCTGGCTACGCTGCCCGAATGATCAAGTCGGTCGTGTTCGATATCGGCGAGACCCTGACCAGCGACACCCGGTACTGGACGGACTGGGCCCGGTGGCTCGGCGTCCCCGCGCACACCATGTCCGCCCTCGTCGGCGCGGTCGTCGCCCAAGGCCTCGATAACGCCGAGGCGATCCGGCTGATCCGGCCGGGCTGCGACGTGCCGGCTGAGTGGAACGCGCGGCGCGCGGCCGGCGCCGACGAGCACCTCGACGAGGGCGACCTCTACCCGGACGTCCGGCCCGCCCTGGCCCGCTTGCAGGACGCCGGGCTGTGGGTTGGCATCGCTGGCAACCAGAACCACCGCGTCGGCGACGTGCTGAGGTCGATGCGGCTGCCCGCCGACGGCGTCGCCACGTCGGCGGAGTGGGGCGTGTCGAAGCCCTCGCCCGGCTTCTTCGCTCGGGTCGCCGAGTGGGCGCCGGGCGACCTGCAGCAGATCCTCTACGTCGGCGACCACCCGGCGAACGATGTCGCCCCGGCCGCCGCGGCTGGCCTGCGGACCGCGCACCTCCGCCGCGGGCCGATCGGCTACCTCCTCGCCGACACCGCCGAGGCGGCCGCCGCGGACTACCGGGCCGACTCCCTCGAGGACTTGGTCGACCAGGTGCTCACGGCAGGTTGACGAACACCCACCCGAGGGGGCCCAGGCGGCTGAATCGCGCACTCGGGTGTGACGGCGCGGGTACCGTGCCCGTATGCCCGCCCGCACGAGTACCGAGCTCGGCCTCCGCATCGCGACCGCCCGCGCCGCCCTGCGACTGTCGAGGCGTCAGATCTGGGAGGCCAGCGGCGTCTCCGTCAGCATGATCCGCAAGAGCGAGGAGGGGGAGCGCGTCCCTTCCGACGCGATCCTCGAGGCGCTCGCGCGGGCTCTGCGGACGACGCCCGAGGCGCTCCTCGACGGGCCCGGCCGGTCGGACAGCAGGGTGCACGCCGCGATCCCCGCGCTGCGGACCGCAGTCGCGGCGTACGACCTGCCGGATGACGGCCCGGTGCGGCCGTTGGACGAGCTCGCCGCGGCAGTGCAGGCCGCGACGGACGACCGGGTGAACAGCCGGTACGCGCGCCTCTCCGAGCAGGCTCCGGCGCTCCTCGAGGAGCTGTTCCGCGCGGTCGACCAGGCCGCCGGCGATGAGCGGCGCCGCGCCGCGCACCTCCTCGCGCTCGCCGTGCGGGCAGCCGACGCGGTGGCCTACAAGCACGGGTACCGCGACCTCAGCGCGCGCATGGTGGAGTTGATGCGGTGGGCCGCCGACCGGGCCGAGGACGACTCGCTGACCGCCACCGCAGCCTACGTCCGCACCGAGACTCACCTCGCGTCTGGCCGCCTCACCGCTGGCCTGCGAGGTCTGCGCGCCGCCGTCGATGAGATGCCCGCGCCGACCACCACGCCGCTCGCCGCCGCCGGGGCAGCGCTGCACATGCGGGCCGCTGTCGTCGCTGGCCGGCTCCGTGACTCATCTGCCGCGCACGACCACCTCGCGGAGGCGGACCGGCTCGGCGGCGCGGTGCCCGAGCGGCTGTATGAGGGCACTGCGGTGGGCCCTCACTCGCTCCGTATTCACCGGCTGGCCGTTGCGGTGGAGCTTGCCGAGCCGGGTGCCCTGCAGGCCGCGGTCGCGGAGGCCGGCCGCTGGGCGCCGCCGCTGGACCTCGGCGCCGAGCGCAGGTCGCACTACTGGATCGACCTCGCCCGGGCGCAGGCATTGATCGGCCGCCGGCAGCACGCGCACGAGTCGCTCGAGGCGGCCCGGCAGATCGCTCCACAGCACGTCCGGGAGCACGGCCAGGTGCGCGACCTGCTTGGAACGCTGGTCCGGCTCGACAGGGGGAAGACCGCCCGGCTGGTGGCGCTTGCCCGGTGGGCCCAGGCGGTCTGAAAGAGTGCCACAGCCTGTGGCACTTTCGGCGTCTGCGCGCGGGGACGATCTCCGGCGTGACAGCACACACCACACCGCCAGTGCTGGCGGAAGCCATCAGCCCCGCTCGCCTGCACGGTGAAGCGTGCATTCACTGCGGCTCCGCGGAGCCCCCGCTCGTCCCCGACGGGCACGTGTACACCGAGAGTGCCGAGCCGGGCGCCCCGCTCGGCTGGGCGATCGTCGCCTGCAAGGGCTGCAAGGGAGGTCGGGGGTGAAGCGGCAGCTGACCGAGATGCAGGCCGCGGGGACGGCTTGCTACGCGAGGGGTGCGGGCTGACCGCCCGAGAGGCCACGCTGCACGACGCCGGCCACCAGACTTTCCGGATCTGCGGCGTCGTCCGGGTGCTGCCGATCGTGCTGTGCACCGAGCACCACTTGGAGTCGAAGGGGCTGGAGGTCATCGCGTCGAGTGCCGCGGGCCAGGGGACGGCTGGCCGAGACTCCCGCCGGCTGGCCTCGCCGGTGCCGGACCCCGTCGACCCCAAGGCGATCCTCAGTCAGGGCGTGGTGCAGTACTTCGGGTCGAGCGGCCAGCATGAGGGCTGGTGCGTCCTGGAGCGGGATGGCCGCGCATACACGGATCCGGAGAGCGGCTGGGTCTTTGTCTGGGACAGCTTCAGCGAGGCGTACGACAACCGCCGGATCATCCGGTGACTGCGGCCCAGTACGAGGTCCGGCCAATGGAGCTACATGGTCACAAGGGCTACGTCCCCTGGCGCATCGACGAGGATCGGGAGCACTCGATGCCGGGGATACCGCACTCGCACTGGACGCCCTCCCGGGAGCACACGGCGGCGTGGTGCGACCGCGAGAACGGAGTCCGTCCGACGCTGAGCCATTAGGGGGGCCCAGCCAATATTGGGTCCTGGGGCCCAAGATCGTGCCAGCCCAACGCGGCTACGGTGACGAGGGTGGCATGGATCTTGGGGGCGATGATGACGTGTGATCGTCTGGCAGTCTGCGCGCAGCGCGCTCTCGCCGGCACCGTCCCGACCACCGAGATACCGGGCGAGTGACGTCCACGCATTCGCCCGAGACGGAGCGGCTGAGCTCAGCTCTGTAGATCCCATCAGCAGGCCCCCCTTCCGATCCCACCAAGAGCGCCGGCTCCTATGCCTGAGGGGCTGACGCGACTGGCAAGCAAATGGCTCCGCCTCTGCAGTGCCCGCTCCTACCGGGCGCTGCAGAGGCGGTGGGGACCGAGGCTCGCCGTTCTGGGAGGTTCGTCGACGCTGCGGTCCCCTTGCGCCCGTCCCAGGCCTGGCATTAGCCGGGTCTGGGACGGAGCCGTTTCTGGGGAGTCCCTGGGGAGTTGGGGAGTGCCCGGGGAGTCTCAGATCGAGGAAACGTGAGGCAAGGTGAGGAAAGGCGAGGAATCAGAACCCCCAGATCAGAGCGCTTCTCCAGCTCTGACCTGGGGGGCAGCGGACGAGGCGGCCTGTACGCCGGGTTCTGGTCACCTACGGCCTTCCCGGCCCTTCTCGGCCTCCACAACCAGCGGAAACGCTGGCCGGTCACGCCGCTTCACGCCCGCCGGGGAGTTCTGGGGGAGTTTCAGCGTTGACCCACGCTCCGGGGAGTTCCCGCACCGGCTCCTCGCCCGGCGACAGCCACGCCGACAGGGCCTCGAGACCGCGCCGTCCGGCGTCCGGCATGAAGTGGACGTAGGTCCGCAGGGTGAACGCCGGGTCCGAGTGGCCGAGCCAGGCCGCGAGCGTCGTGATCGTCTCGCCGCCCTGGAGGACGACGGACGCGAACGTGTGCCGCAGGACGTGGAAGCCGTCCTCACGCGGCATCGCCCAGACGAACCGCGTCCAGACCGACCGCTCCCCCTGCACCTTCTCCCGCACCGGCTCCGGGATGACACCGGCCTTGGCGAGGGCCGGCTTCCACACCTTCTCGTCCCACGTCGTCCGGTTCACCGCGCCCCCGCCAGCCGTGTTCAGCCGCGTCGTGGTCACCAGAAGGCGGACGGTCCGGGTCGGCCGCTTTTCCCACTCGAGGTTCGGCCGGGCCGGGTCGATCCACGGCAGGGTGACCTCGACGGTGCCGAACTCCTCGGTGTGCGCCCGGACGCGGGCGGCGAGGCCCGGCGGGCACACCGTGGTCCGCTCCTTGTTGCCCTTCGGCGGGGCGAACGCCAGCCGGCCGCCGACCTTCACGACCTGCCGGGTGACGTTCAGCTTGAGGCCGTCGATGTCGTCCGGGCTGAAGCCGAACGTCTCGCCCTGACGCAGGCCGGCCCCGGCGGCCAGGTCCAGGAGGACCCGGTACCGCGGCGGGAGGGCCTCCCGGACGGCGAGGACCGTCTCGAGCGACCACGCCTTCGCCTTGCTCGTCGGTGCGGTGGGCGGCCGGAGCTCGTCGTCCCGGAAGGGGTTCGCGGGGATCCTCTTGGCCTTGTACGCGGCCTGGAGGATGCTGCTGAAGTGCTTCCAAGTGGTGCGCAGGGTGTTGACGTCGATGTCCTTCTCGGCCTGCGTCACCCACCACCGGATCTGCTCGTCGCCGATCCGGTTGAGGGCTGGGCCCGAGGTGCGGCAGGATGTGGTTGTAGATCCTCGGCCGCATGGACTGCTTCGTGGTGGGCGGCTTCCGCAGGCTGGGCCACCAGTGCTGGTCGACGTACTCCTGCAGCGTCATCTCGCCGTGGCGCGGGTCGTAGAAGGTGCCGCGGCCGGCGTCGGTGGACGCCGTGCTCTTCCAGTTCTCGGCATCCTTAAGCGTTGTGAACACGCGGTCCCGGACGCCGGGGATGCCCGCGACCTTGTAACGGGCTCCCTTGCCCCAACGGGCGGTGCGCTCCCGCTTTTTCGTCTCCGGGTCCTTCCGCTTGTTCAGCCAGCGATCTTCGATGTACCCAGCCACTGGGCACCCCCTCGAGGTCGGCGTAGCGGGCCCGGATCATCCAGGGCGTGACCTGCAGCTCCTCGGCCATCTGGAACTCATCGCTCGCCCACTGCATGACGCGGTAGAACTCGCTGATCGGTAGGAGCTTGCGCGCGGCTCGGCGGTCGGCGAGCAGCTCGGCGCGGACTCCGCGAATGGTGGCGCAAAGGGTGTCGCCGGCGAGGACGTGCTCGAGCTCATGGGCAAGGACGCATCGCTCTTGGACGGCGTTCAGTCCCTCGGCGATGACGATCGCCTGGTCCTGCGGCAGCCACGCTCCCCAGGTGTCCCGGAGCCAGGTCCGGATGACGGGGATGCCCATGTGCTCGAGCTCGGCGCATGGGTCGTAGAGCGTCGGTATCTGTCGCGCTGCGGGCATACCTCTCCCGGGTGGACGGGTGGGAGGTTCGCCAGGGCGATTGTTGCATGATTTCTGGCGCGAAATGTAGCTGTTTATGCACTTTCGGTCACCGGGAAGGATCGTCCGCCGACCTGCATGGGAGCGCTACGGGCGGCCCTCGCGATAGTCGCGGACGGCCTGGCGGATGCGCTCTTGGTCGTCCTCCGGCACGCCAGGGTCACCCTCACTCCAGCCGTGAGGCCGGTACGCGGCCATCCCGTACGCGCCCTGGTGACCGCGGCTGGCAGAGGCAGACCGCAAAAGCCGCTCCGCAGCCTCCTCGAGGTCGTCCGCAGCCCGGGATCGGCCCCGGCCCGCACGCACGCACGCGCGAAGGCAACGACCCTGGATAGAGCTCAGCTGGCGTCAAGTCGCCCCGCGATGCGGTCGGCTCCAGGGGCGAGGGGGCCACCGCCCGCTCCCCCCTCCGGTCCGGCGCCCCAAGGGTCTGCTCCACCTTGCCATCCGCCCACTCGAGCACGCGGGCCACCGAGTGATACCCGTCCGGAATCCGGCCTGGGGAGGGCACCCGCCGTTCTCGTAGTTGCTGACCGTCTTCCGGTCGAGGCCGGCCTGCTCGGCGAGCTGCTGCTGGCTGAGCTTGCGGGCTACCCGGCTGCGGCGGATCTCCTCGCCGAGCCCTGCCCAGTCGAGGTGCTGCTCGTCCTCGCCCGCGCTCATACCTGCTCCCGACTGCCACTCGTTGGACAACGTTTGGCAACAGCATCCCAGACGCGCCGCGCCATGTCGCAGGCAGGTTCCCGCCATTTCCGCAGGTGGGGCACGGCGCCCCGGCCAATTCCTCACCGTTCCTCACTGTGCCTTGTTATTCCTCACCATTCCCCATATGGTTGGGCACGTGAGAGCGCAAGGAGCTGACATCCGGCGCAAGCGCGAGCTACTGGGGCACGGCCTGACCCGCTTCGCCCAGCAAGTCGGTGTCTCACCAGCGCACTTGTCGCGGATCGAAAGAGGTCTCCGCGGGGCCCAGCCCGAGGTGATGAAGCGCATCGCCACAGGGCTCGGCGTCGACATCGAGGACATTTCAACCCAGACGAATGAGAAATGATGGGAAACGATGGACCCAGCGTGACCCCTGAGCCCCAGTGATGGACCTGCCGGAGACCGCCCGTTACATCAAGCGAACCCCGAAGGCCCTGCGCAGCCTGCGCGAGCGCGGCGGCGGCCCGAAGGGCTTCCGCAGTGGCGGCCGCGTCCTGTTCTACATCGCCGACGTCGACGCCTGGCTGGCCCACGGCCACGCCTCCGACCGACACACGAACCCGGCACTCGACCCGACGCGCCGCAAGCCGGAACCGCGCCGTTCGCGGTCGCGCCGGCGGGTCCGGCAGGACGCCGCCGCCGCGTAATTCGCCCCAAGACATGGGCCGGGGCCGCCTCACGGATTGCGACCCCAGAGACGACCCCCGACGGCCCGCTGTTCGCCAACCCACGAAGGAGTAAGGCCGCCATGCAGCAGCCTACCCAGATCCCCCCGCCGCCCGACATGGGCGGCCCCCTCAACGTCATCGCCGGCTGCAGGCCGGGTTCGGCCTCGCCGGCATCGTCGTGACCGGGGTGTACGGCCCCGAGGTGCACGTCGAGACCGTCGCCGAGCTCGACGACTGGTTCGGCTGGTTCGGCATCGGCTCGTCCATGTCGGTCGGCTCCCGCCAGGAGGAGCGCGACGGCCAGCTGTGGGCCTCGGCGGCCTCGACTGGCGCCTGCACCTCAAGATCCCGGGCCTGCCCCTGCGAGGGCGTACTCGCTGATGGTGCGTCTGACGACGTCGGAGGGCGAGGTGCTGCCGGACCTGCCGGTGGTGCGTCGCGGCTGGCCGTTCGATTTGGACCGCGCGGACCGTGAGGCGGCTCGCGCAGCCCAGTGGGCGGTGGCGTGATGACCCCGGACCTCAAGCACCGCGCCGAGATGGTCGTGCAGGCCGTCCTCGGCACGGACCCGACGCCGGCGGGCATCGTGTTCGCCCTCGACCACGCCGGGCTGATGACGGCCGGCCGCGACGCCGACGGCAGCGACAACGAGCTGACCCGGCTGCGCGCCGAGCTCGAAGACGAACGAGCCGCCCACGCCAAGACTATCGACAACTTCGAGGCCGCCATGGGCCTCGCCGAGGGCGAGACGTTGACCGCCTGGCGCCTCGAGCGGGGCGGCATCCCACTCGGCACGTACCTGTCCCTCGACGCCGCACAGCGTCACGGCGAGACGGACCACGCCGAGCAGCACGGGCCCGCCCGCACGGGATCCGAGGCGCTGTGGTTGTGCGACGCCCACCTGGTCGGCGACGTGCCGTTGGAGCTCTGCTACTTCGGGCCGGGTCCGTGCGACGAGGCGGAGACCTCGTACGTGGTCGTGCCCGTCCCTCTGCAGGTGGCGTACGACCCGGAGGCGGACAAATGAGCTGGCTCCTCGTCATCGCCTGCATCGTCGCGTCCGGTTGGGCCGCAGCGATCCGCGAGGACCTGATCCACGAGCGGCGCACGCAGCGCCAGGACCGCCGCAGCAACCCGGCCAGGAGGGACTCCTGATGGACATCACCCCCAACGGACACGGCGCCGTCGTCGACGTCACCGACCCGGCCCGCGTCATCGCGGTCGAGGCCATCGCCGACGCCATCGGCCGCAACGAGGCCCACGTCTTGCACCTCCTCCGCGACCTCGCCTCCGAGCGGAAGGCCCTCGCCGACGCCGAGGCGCGCGTCGAGCGGCCCGGCCTCGACCTCGTCGCCGACGACGTCCTGCAGGGCGCCCAGACACGGGCCGAGACCGCCCGGGATCTGGTCATCGGCCAGCTCAAGGACGAGCACGGCTCGCCGGTGACAGTGCCGGTCGTCATGCCGGGCTCCGTCTGCCGGAAGGCCGGCCTCGCGCTGGTCGCCGCGGCGGACGCGGTGGCAGCGCACTGGCGGCACAACGTCACCCGATTCCCGCAGCAGGACAGGAAGGCCAGCTGATGACGATCTCTGCCCACACCGCGGCCAGTGCGCTGCTGGACCTCCTCGACACCGCCCCGTCCTGGCTCCCCCAGGTCACCAGCTGGGAGCTGTTCCAGGAGGCCGACGGCAGCCATGGCCTGAACGGCGGTCTCCCGGACGCCGACCACATGACCGGCGGCTACGAGCAGCTGCAGCGGGTCGCCGTCCTCCTCAACGGTGCCGCGTTCCAGGACGACGGCTCGCACTACTGGGCCCGGTTCCGGTGGGACGGCGTCCCGTTCGGCTTGTACCAGTTCCGGCCCGTCACCCGGTGGATCGTGCCTGCGACCTGCGCGACGTGCCCGGCACCGCTGAGCGGCGCCCCCGACGCGAAGTTCGTCCGGCTCGGTGATGGCCCCGAAGGCCGCGAGGCGCCCGTGATCTGCGTGCCGTGCCGGGACGCGATGCACCGCCGGTGGCTGACCGACAACCGGCCCGACGCGCCGACCGCGGTGGCCGGCTGATGGCCGCCCTCCTCTACATCACCGCCGCCGTCCTCGGCCTGGCCACCGCCGTCATGGAGATCCGCTCCCACCGCCGCGTCCGCGCCGCCCCGGCCGACCAGGCCCGGCCCGTCCGCTACCTGACCGAGAGGGACCCCCGATGATCCGCCGCCTCCTGGCCCTGCGGTTCGTCCGCATCACCGACCCGTGGACGTGCATCGAGCTGACAAACGACATGGGCGACGGCTGGCCGATCTGGCCGCTCTGGGCGCCGCGGCCCCCGAAGGAGAACGACTGATGGCGATGATCGACCTGTACCGCGCCTCGGACTCCGCCGGACGCCACGCACTCCGCCAGGCCATCCGCGAGTACCTCCTCAACACCATCCGCCGCGAGCAGGGCGAGTGGACCGTCGGCCGCGCGAAGCCCGTGTTCCGCCGCTTCTGGGGCTCGCACACCTACCGCGCCACGATCCGGCGCCACCTCGCCCAGCTGGCCGCCGAGGGCCACCTCGACCGGCACGGCGACGGCACCCCGCGCCGCTACTACACCTACCGCACGAAGGACAGCCGATGACCGTGACCGAGCTGCCGGGGCCCAGCGCCCCGGCCGCCGGGCGGCGCGTCACCCCCACCGCCCGGCTCATCCTCCCGCCACCGCTGACCGCGCGGACTGGCTCGACGCCCGCCGCTACGGCATCGGCAGCAGCGACGTCGCAGGAATCCTCGGTGTCGCCGACAACGACCACAGCAGCCCGCTCCGTGTCTACCTCGACAAGCGCGGTGAACTTCCCGACGATGCCGGACAGGCCGCGTTCTGGGGCACCGTCTTCGAGGAGCCCGTCGCCCGCGAGTGGGCCCGCCGCAACCGCAGTGTCGTCCGCCGTGTCGGCCTGGTCGCCCACCAGGACCACCCGGAGCGGCGCGCCACCCTCGACCGGCGCATCACCGAATGCCCGCTGCCGGAGTCCGGACACGAGGCGTGCGCCCTCGAGGTCAAGACCCGCTCCGCGTTCAAGGCCGCCCGCTGGCACGCCGGCGCCCCCGACGACGTCCTCGCACAGATGCTGTGGCAGATGGCCGTCACCGGCTACCGGCACATGCACTACGCGGTGCTGATCGGCGGCAACGACTACCGGCAGGGCGTCGTCCGCGCCGAGGAGTACGGCCGGGTGACCGCCGACATCCTCGCCGCGGTCGGGAAGTTCTGGACCGAGCACGTCCTCGCCGAGGTCCGGCCGCCGCACTCCGGGAACCCGGAGCGCAACGTCGAGCTGTACCGGCGTCTCCACCCGACCCGGGACGGCGTCATCCACCTCGATATGACGCCGGACGCCCACGACGCGCTCCTCGACTACGAGAACGCCCGCCTCGACGAGGCCGCGGCGAAGAAGCGCAAGCAGGCCGCGCAGGCCGAGATGCTCCGCCACCTCGGCGCCGCCCAGGTCGCCGTCCTCGGCGGCGACAAGGCCTGGTCCATGGAGCCCACCGAACGCTCGAACTGCAACCTCGAGCGGCTCGCCGAGCGCTGGCCCGAGGCGTACTCGGACTGCGTCGCCACGAAGGCCGGCGAGCGCCTCGACATCGACCCCCGCTTCCGTCTCAAGCCCCGTAAGGAGTCCTGACCGTGGGACTGGCAGAGAACGCCGCCGCGCTGGCTGGCCGCGCCGACGAGGCGCCCGTCATCGCCGTGCGGGAGGCGCCCGACCTCACCGAGCCCGACCTCGGCGACCTCAGCAAGGACGCCGAACAGGTGTCCGCCGTCGTCGCCTGGTCGCGGGTGATGGGCGAGGTCCGAGCAATCGGCAAGAACCAGAAGTTCGACGGCGGCGCCGCCGGCCGCTTCAACTTCCGCGGCGTCGACCTTGCACTGAACGCCTTCGGCCCGGTCTGCCGCAAGCACGGCGTGGTCGTCGCTCCGGTGGCCGTCGACCCACAGTACCGGGACATCAGCACCAAGGGCGGAGGCGTCAAGAGGGAGTGCACCGTGCTGGTGACCTACCGCATCTTCGGGCCTGCAGGGGACTACTTCGACACCCAGGCGGCTGGCGAGGCCTCCGACACGGGCGGCCGGTCGACGCCGAAGGCGCAGTCGATCGCGCTCCGGACGCTGTTGCTGTCCGCCGGGCTGGTGCCGACCGAGGACCGCGACGCGGACGCCGAGCAGTTCGAGCGTGACCAGGTTCCGGCCCGGTCGGCGACCGACTACCGGGACGAGATCGTGAACCCGAACACGTCGCCCGGCCGGCTGCAGCAGATCAGCTACGAGCTGGGCAGCCTGCGGATGCTGAACGCCCGCGTCATCAACGAGGTCGGTGACGAGGAGACCCTCGACGCGCTCGGCCGCCGGATGTACGCCGAGCGCACGGGCGGTGCCCGGTGAGGATCCGCATCATCCGGGCCGGAGAGCGCGTCGGACGGCTGGTCGTCACCGCTGAACGGAACACCGTCGACCAGACGATCCACGTTCGCTGCGACTGCGGCACCAGGGGCACTGTCAGCCTCAGGCACTGGGGAGTTACCCAGTCCTGCGGGTGCCTGGCAAGGGAGGCCCTCCTCGCGGCCCACATCAGGCACGGCATGACGAACACGCCCGAACACAAGACGTGGCTCGGCATCCTCGCCCGCACGACCAACCCCAAGGACAAGGGATACCCCAACTACGGGGGCCGGGGCATCGCCGTCTGCGAGCGCTGGAAGGCCAGCTTCGAGGCCTTCTTTGCCGACATGGGGCCGCGCCCGGCCGGCCACAGCATCGACCGGATCAACAACGACGGCCCATATGCCCCCGGCAACTGCCGCTGGGCCACCCCGCGGGAGCAGGCGCTGAACCGCAGGAAGCGCCAGCCGCGACCGCCCCTGACGGAGTGCCACGCGGGTCACCCGATGACCGACAGCAACTCCTACCGGGACGCCCGAAGCGGACGCAACAAGTGCAAGCGCTGTCGAGCCGCGCGCACGGCCGAGTACCGAGCCAGGAAGGCAACCGCATGAACGCCCCGTGGCCCATGGGACGCATGGCGTCGTTCGACATCGAGTCGAGCGGCTTGGACCTCGAGCAGGACCGCATCGTCACCGCGTCCGTGATTCTCGTCGGTGGCGGGCAGGACACCGAGGAGCACGGCTGGCTGTCCGACGCTGGCGGTGTCGAGATTCAGAAGGAGGCGTCCGACCTCCACAAGGTCACCACCGAGAAGGCGCGCGCCGAGGGCCGCCTGGCGACCCAGGTCGTCAAGGAGGTGTCCGCGCTCCTCGCCGAGCAGGTCGCCGCCGGGATCCCGCTGGTCATCATGAACGCCCGGTTCGACCTCACGATGCTCGACCGGGAGCTGCAGCGCTACCAGCTGCCAGCCCTGGCCGAGCAGGCCGGCCGCGAGCCGTGGGTCATCGACCCGTACGTCATCGACAAGCGGGCCGACAAGTGGCGCAAGGGCAAGCGGACCCTGAAGGACCTGTGCGCGCACTACGGCGTCGTCCTGAAGGACGCGCACACCAGCGCCGCCGACGCGCTCGCCACCGCCCGCCTCGCCTACAAACTCGCCGTCCGCTACCCGCAGATCGACCTCGGCCTTGAGGAGCTCCACGCCCAGCAGACCCGGTGGGCGCGGGAGCAGGCGATTGACCTGCAGGCGCACCTCCGCAAGAAGGACCCGGCCGCGGTCGTCGAGCCGCATTGGCCGCTGATCCCGCGCCAGCAGAACGGGGGCCACCAGTGAGCATCGACCAGTTCGACGACCGCCTCGCCGCCCTCGGCCCCGCTCGGGAGATCACCGGCGACACCGCCGCAGCCGCCGAGCAGTACATCCGCCAGCACGCCACCGACGACCAGGACGCCGAGATCCTCCTCGACGCCCTCCTCGGCCCCCTCACCACCGAGAAGGGCAACGACGACCCGGAGCACAACGCCGCGGCGTACGGCCGCGGTTGCCGGTGCGACGTGTGCCGGGCGGCGAACACCGCCTACCACCGCGCGCAGGCCTCGGGCCGGATCACGAAGTACCAGCGGAAGCCGGTGGCGCCGTGAGCCAGCTGTCCATCCTCGACGCTGCCCCGGCTCCGGCCGGGGCGGCCCCGGCCCCCACGGCCCCCACGGCGCCCACCGTCATCGGTCTCGACCTCGCCCTCGGCCTCACCGGCGTCGCAGGCACCGGCTGGGCCGACTACATCAGCACCGGCGCCCGCCGGGCCGAGGAGCGCCTCGACTACATCCTCTGCCACGCCCAGTCGTTCTACCGGAACGCCGACTTCGTTGCCCTCGAGGGCCCGTCGTACGGCCACGCACACCAGACCGGGCACGACGAGATGGCCGGGCTGCGGTGGCTCGTCCGCCGGGACCTGTACCGCCGGAAGATCCCGTTCGCGATCGTCCCGCCGGACAACCGGACCATCTTCGCGATCGGCAACGCCCGGCCGAAGGACCCGAAGACGGGCAAGGCCCTCACCGGCAAGCCGCTCAAGGCGGTCGTCGCCGCCGCCGCGGCCGAGCAGTACGGCATCGCCTTTGAGGGCCGGTCCAAGTACGACCAGGCCGACGCGTACGTGATCCACGCGATGGCCCGTCACTACCTCGGTCACCCGCTGGCCGAGCTGCCTGCCACCCACACCCGCGCCCTCGCCAGCGTCGCCTGGCCCGAGAGGACCGACCAGTGATCCCACAGACCGACAACCGTCTGCCCTGCTCGATCCGCCCCCAGCTGTTCCACCCCCCACACGGCGAACGCGCCGACTCCGACCAGGCCCGCCGCCGCATCGCCACCGCCAAGGCCCTGTGCGCCCGCTGCCCGCTCCGCCAGACCTGCCGCAACGACGACGACGGCGCCCGCCCGCGCGGCATCCGCGGCGGCGAGACCGAACCCGAGTGGCGCGCCCGCCTCACCCGGAACCGGCTCCTCGCCACCCATACCGCCCAGGTGTGATCGACGACCTGCCGGGCCTGCACATCATCTGCGAGCCCGGCACCCCGTCAGCCACCTACCGGTGCCCCGACTGCGGCCACCTCGACCGGCTCCAAGGCCGCAAGGCCGTCGCCGAGCGGGTCCGAGACCTCCGGATCAACCACCGAATCATCTGCCCCAACCAGCCAGCGAAGGACACCTGATGACCACCCAGCCCGACCAGCAGCCCGCCGAGTTCGCCGCATTCCTCGTCGGCCACCTCAACGGCCGCACCCACGAAGAGATCGGCACCGAGCTCCACCAGCTCCTCGACGCCGTCCGCACCCACGGCAAGAAGGGTTCCCTCACCATCACCGTCGTCGTCGAGCCCCCGTCCAACGGCGTCGACGGCGGCCCCCTGCCGATCGGCATCGAGTACGCCACCAAGGCCCCGCGGCCGGCCGCGCCGAAGGCCATCTACTTCCTCGACGCCGACGGCAACCCGACCCGCAACGACCCCCGCCAGGTCGCCTTCGACTTCCGCACCGCCCCCGCCAACGACGAGACCCTCCGGAGCATCTGACCATGACCACCGTCGACAACGCCCAGGCCATCATCACCACGGCCACCCGCGCCGCCTCGCCCTCAGAGCTCGAGCCCGGCAAGGTCTACGGCTGGCTCACCCCGAACGGTAGCGTCCAGCAGATCGACCTCACCGGCGACGAGTACCGCGACGCCCCGGCCCGCAAGTCCGGCACCACCACGACCCGCGACGTCGCCTCGTTCCTCGCCTACTTCGCCAAGCACAGCGACCCGGACAGCGAGATCTACGCCGACGCCGAGCGGCTCACCATCACCGCCGTCCTCGACGCCAACATGCCTGGCGCCGCCCGCTGGGGCAGGCACCGCCTCGTCCTCGCCCTGCGCACCACCGAAGCGTGGCGCCAGTGGATCGAGCGTGACGGCAAGCTGCTCGACCAGGCCGTCTTCGCCGAGCACCTCGAGGACCACACCGCCGAGCTCGTCTCCCCGCCGGGCGCCGAGATGCTCGAGATCGCCCAGTCGATCCAGGGCGCCACCAAGGCGGAGTTCCAGTCCGGGACCCGCCTGCAGTCCGGCCAACGGCAGCTCTCGTACATCGAGACGACCACGGCCAAGGCCGGCGCCAAGGGCACCCTCGAGATCCCGGAGACCTTCGAGATCGGCCTGGTGCCGTTCGAGGGCAGCGCCCCCTACAAGCTCAGCGCCCGGTTCCGGTACCGGATCGAGAACGGCGGCACCCTGCGCCTCGCCTACAAGCTCGACCGGCCCGGCGAGGTCGTGAAGGCCGCGTTCGCCGACATCCTCGCCGCGGTGGCGGAGGCGATCGACCAGCCGGTCATGAACGGCAGCCCGGCGGCGTGATGAGCGGGCCCCGCACCGCGGAGCACACCGCATGCCCGCGGTGCGGGGCCACCACCATCCGCACACCGGCCGGCCGGTACCTCGAGCCCGAGCCGGACCCCCTCGCGATTCACCTGCCCGCTGGCGGGCGCCTCGAGGCCGCAGACATCGTCCCGATCGTCCTCGGCACCGCGCCCGCCCGAGGCCACCACCCGCACCGCCCCGGCCCCTACGGCTGCAACCCCGCCCCGGCCCAGCAGCCGACCCTGTTCTAGGAGCACAGCGTGACCAACTCCCGCCGCACGCCGCCCACACGGGCGACCCGAGGCGAGACCATCGCCCTCGGTGACGAGACGGCGGGCTACTCATGACCACCTACGCCCCTCGCTCGGGCAGCGAGATGGCCGCCGACCACGACCCGCGCACCGCGCTGGAACTCACCGTCGTCGGCACCGCCCTGGTCAACCCCCACCAGTTCCCACAGCTCGCCTCGATCATCAACGAGCCCGGCATCATCCGGCACCCGCCGGCCCGCGCCGTATGGGACCTCCTCGCCGCCCGCATCCCCAAGAACCTGCCGGTCGACTACTCCGCGCTACAGCAGGCCATCGACCCGGCCAAGCTGCAGCGCATCGGCGGCCCGGTCGTCTTCGGCACCATCGCCGACCACGTCACCGGCGACGCCGAGTGGCACGCCAAGCGGCTCGTCCAACTGGCGGTCGTCGCCGACGCCCGCATCGAGCTCGCGCGCGCCGCCAATGCCCTCGACAGCCTCACCGACGAGGACGACCTCGCCGAACTCCTGCAGGCAATCCAGCAGCGCGCTGCCAAGCTCACGCAGCGCGCCGAGGACAACGGCATCACTGCCCGCCAGGCCCGCCGCCTCGTCCTCACCCCTGCCTCCGAGATCAAGATCCGCCCCGTGCGGTGGATGTGGGACACCACCCCCGAGGGCGCGCCGCCCACTTCCCACGGCCGCATCCCGCTGTACAGCCTCGCTATCGCCGCCGGCGGGCCCGGCCTCGGCAAGTCCCAGTGGGCGTGCTGGCTGACGGCGCAGGTCACCCGCGGCACCCTCCCCGGTGACCTTCATGGCCGACCCCGGGCCGTCATCTACGCCGCCACCGAGGACTCGTGGACCTACACCATCGCCCCCCGCCTCATCGCAGCCGGAGCCGACATGGACCTCGTCTTCCGCGTCGACGTGCAAGACGACGGCGCCCCGTACGCCCGCCTCTCGCTGCCCGTCGACACCAAGCTCCTCGGGCAGGCCGCCGAGATGTACGGCGTCGCGCTCCTCGTCGCCGACCCGCTCCTGTCGATGATCGACAAGACGATCAACGACTACCGGGCGGCCGAGGTCCGAACCGCCCTCGAGCCGCTCGTCGAAGCCGCCGACAAGCACGGCTTCACCATCCTCGGCCTCGCCCACTTCACCAAGAACGGCGGCTCCGACCCCGTCAGCCGCATCGCCGGATCCGGCGCGTTCGGCCAGCTCATTCGCTCCCTCGTCGCCTTCGCCCACCAGGACGAGGGAGACGACGACGGACAGTTCGTCATGTCGCTGGAGAAGAACAACCTCGGCCGGCTCGGCCTCCCGTCGTTCAGCTACACGATCCAGCCGGTCACCGTCGACACCGAGGAAGGCCCTTCGTACGTCTCCCGGTTCGTCCTCGGCGGCGAGTCCACCACCAGCGTCCGCGAGGCCCTCCGATCCGCCGACGGCCTGCCCGGCGCCGACCGCACCGAGCTCTCCGAAGCGGCCGAATGGCTTCTCGACTACCTCCAGGACCCCCAGCGCGGAGGCGAGGCCCCGCCCAAGGACATCGAGCAGGCCGCCCGCGCCGCTGGCGTCTCCCCGAACGCGCTCCGCACCGCCAAGAAGAAGCTCAAAATCCGCAGCGTCAAGCCTGCCGGGGTGTTCCAAGCCCAGTGGGTCTGGCAGCTACCCACCGCCAACACAACCCCGGACTAGCCCCCTCTATACACACCCCGCATCTTCCACATCTTCTTTCTGACCTGGTGTTTTACCCCCTCATCTTCTCCCTCATCTTCCCCCCACCTTCTAGAGAACCCCCTCATCTTCTACCCGGAGAAGGTGAGGAAGGCGAGGGGAAGGCGCGGCAGAAGGTGAGGCCACAAAACACCAGGTCAGACCGAAGATGCAGAAGGTGAGGCCCCTACGCACATACAAGGCGCCTCCGTCACGCGGACCGGTCCGGCTAGCCGTCACGCACAGGAACGCCAGCCCCTCGAGCGCCAACACCACCCCGCGACAACGACCCGGAGCCACCCATGAGCCACCACGGCACCGACCCCGCGACCTGGATCGCCGGCGACCACGCCCCGCAGCCCCGCAAATCCCCGACGTACCTGGTGCAGATCCGCCTCGACTGCGGCTGCACCGTCCCGGCCCGCCTCGCGCCGCTCCGGCCGACCTACACGTACGGCTGCACCCTCGGCCTCGGACACGGCTACCGCAGGCGGTGGGTGGCTTACACGGAGGCCGGCCAGACCAGCCACAACCCGACCAACCCGCCCACCTCCCGCTGACCGGAGACCACCATGACGTTCCGCTTCGACGGCGACCTCGACTTCACCGACCTGTTCTGCGGTGGCGGCGGGTCCAGTACTGGCCTCACCGAGACCGGGTACACCCTCCGTCTCGCGGCCAACCACGACCCCGTCAGCATCCGCACCCACGCCGCGAACCACCCGACCGCCGAACACCTCTGCGCGGACATCAACCTCCTCGACAAGCGCCGCCTGCCCAAGACCCGCGTCCTCTGGGGCTCCCCGATCTGCACCGAGATCAGCCCGTCCGGCGGCCGCAAGCGCACCCGCGGACAGACCGTCCTCGACCTCGGCGACGGTGCCGCTGCCGAGGACACCTTCGCCCGGACCAGGGCGACCGCCCTCGACGTCATCGCGGCCGCCGAGGTCCACCGGTACGACGCCGTCCTCGTCGAGAACGTCATCGAGTTCGCGCTCGACTGGGAGCTGTTCGACTGGTGGCTATCCGGTTGGAAGGTCCTCGGCTACAACCACCAGATCGTGTGCGCCAGCAGTGCGCACCTCGGCGGTGGTGACAACGAACTCGCCCCCCAAGACCGCAACCGCCTGTACATCGCGTTCACCCGCGAGGGCATCCCCCTGCCCGACCTGGAAGTCCGCCCGGCCGCGCTGTGCCCCACCTGCGGTCCCGTGCAGGCCCGGCAGGTGTGGCGCAACCCCAGCCGCCGACGCATCGGCAAGTGGGGCGTCCAGTACGACTACCGCTGCCCCAACCGCTCCTGCGGACACCTGATCCTCGACCCGACGGTCCGCCCGGTTGCCGACATCATCGACTGGGACCTGCCCGGTACTCGGGTTGGCGACGGCCGGCCGGACCGGAAGGCCTTCACGCCGTACGCCGCGACCACCCGAGCCCGCATCGCCATCGGCCTGGACCGCTTCGGCCACGAGCCGCACGTCGCCGTTCTGCGCCGCAACGGCACCGCCGTAGGCACGACCGGCACCATCCCCGCCCTGTCCGCCCAGGGGCGACACCACGCACTCGTCGTGCCGAACGGCCGCAAGGGCCTGCCGCGCACCACCAACGAGCCGATGACGACGATCGCCACCAAACCGCACCACTCGCTCGTCCGTACCGCGCCGACCGTCGACGACTGCACTCTGCGGATGTTCACCACCCGCGAGTTGATGCAGGCCCAGCGGTTCCCGAAGGACTACATCGTCCACGGCAACCAGGCCGAGCAGATCCTGCAGGCCGGCAACGCGGTGTCCGTGAACGCCGCGCGCTGGCTCGGCGAGCGCGTCAAGGCCGTCCTCGCCTGACTCGCCCCGGCCGGGCGGCGGTGATGCCGCCCGGCCCACACCCCGCCATCTGAGGAGCCACCGTGCCCACCCGGACCGACCGCACCCCCGACGAGACCGCCGCCCTCGCCGAGCTCGCCGACCTACACCGCGCCGTCACCCGCGGCCTCGAGAACACCCCCTACCACCTCGGCCAGCCCACCACCGACCTCGCCGCCGGCATCGCCCTCCACGTCGCCGCCTACCTCGGCAGCGTCACCGGCGACATCCCCCGCCTGATCCGCCGGCTGAAGGCCGAACCGAAGCGCCTCCGCTGGGAGCTGAGCATCGCCCGCGGCGAGCTCCGCACGCTTCGCGCCGGCCTCCGCGCCGCGGGCGCCGACCCGACACAGCTGCAGAACCTGTGGGCCCAGATCCACATGCGCAACCGGCAGTGGCGTGAGGCGAAGGCCGCTCTCGAGGACGCGCGGGCGCGTATCGCCGCCGTTCTCGCCCTGCCCGTCGCCACCAGCGCCGAGCTCCGGCTGATGGACGGGGAGCGGTACCACCACGCCCTCGGCTACGCGCAGGCCCTCGCCGACGTCGCCCGCGCGATCAACACCGCCACCGCCCCGACCAGCTGACCGGAGACCACAGCATGACCACCGACGCCCTCGAGCCGCTCGACCTCGGCCCGATCGAGGCCCGGGAACGGGCCGCCACCGACGGCCCTTGGTACGTCGAGGAGACCCGCAGCGACCTCACCCGTTGGGTCACCGACTTGGCCGGCCTGCTCGACATCAGCTTCGGCTACGTCGGCAACCGCACCCAGGCCGACGCCACGTTTGTCGCCCACGCCCGCGAGGACGTCCACGCGCTGCTCGCCGAGGTCCGGCGACTCCGCACGGAGCTCGACGGCCGCCGAGACGAGGTTCTCGCCGAGGCAGCCGCGAAGCTGCGGGAGATGGCCCGCACCGCGCCCCGAAGCCGCCGCGCCGGCTGCCTGTCGTTCGCTTCCGGCGTCCTCGACGGCATGGCCGACGCCGCCCGCGCCGTCCGGCCCGCGATCGACCGGGCCCTCGAGCGCGACCACTCGCTGTGCGGCGTCGAACCCTGCTCGGACTGCCGCTGACCCGCCCGCTGGCCGCCCAGTCCCGGGCGGGCGGCCACCTCGAGGAGCCACGATGCCCCAGCTCACCCTCACCTGCGTCGACGAGCAGCACGCCGCCGCCGTCTACAACGAGGCCCACCGCCCCGGCGACCAGCACCACAACGTCGCCCAGGACGGCAAGCAGATCGTCATCACCTACTACGACAAGCGGTGGCCCCTCGACGTCGCCGACTGGGCTGGCGAGCACGGCCACGCCCACGACGACGACGCGGCCCGCGTCATCGCCCAGCTCTGACCTGACCCGCCTGCGGGCCGTCACCCAGCGGCCCGCCCCACACCCCGAAAGAAGGCCCACATGCCCCGCTACCGCAAGTTGCCCGTCGAGGTCGAAGCCGTCCAGTTCACCCGCGAGACGTTCGCGGCGACGGTCCGGTTCGTTCCTCACGGCCAGTGCTCTGCAGCAGGGGAAGACGAGGGCGGCCTCTTCCTCGACATCAAGACCCTCGAAGGCGTCATGCGAGCCACGGAGGGCGACTGGATCATCTGCGGCATGAAGGGCGAGCACTACCCCTGCAAGCCGGACGTCTTCGCCGCCACGTACGAGCCCGCCACCTGACCGCCCCCGGCCGCCGGCACCACCGGCCGGCGGCCACCACTCCGGAGCCACCGTGCGCACCCTCGCTTACGCCCTCGCCGCCCTCGTCTGCAGCACCGTCGCCCTCGCCCTCGTCCTCGCCGCCGCCCACGCCGGCACCCGAAGTGAGACACCCCGTGACTAACGCCCTCGAGACCGCCCTCGCCTTCGCCGCCCTGATCGCCACCGGCATCGGCATCTGCTGGGCCGACGCCCGCCTCGAGCGACGCCGCGTCATCCGCCACGCCGAGAAGACCCTCCGCAAAGCCGCCCGCCACCGTCCGGCCCCCAGCCCGCGGCCACCCGACCCGACGGGCGAACTGTTCGCCATCCCTCGCCCTGACCCCGCCGACACCGAGGAGCCGCAGCCGTGAGCCGCGAGTACAAGCCCCGTCCGGGCGTCACCTGGGAACGCCGCACTGTCCGCCGCGAAGTCGTCATCCCGGACGGCCCGTGGGACGGCCTCCCCGTCGTCGTCACCCCGTGGCCAGCCGAACCCGATCCGCCCCGACCGAACCGCGCCACCCGCCGGGCCCTCGCCCGCAACGCCCGAAAGGCCAACCACCAGTGACCCACGCCTACGAAGCCCAGCTCGTCCGCTGGCGCGACCAGCTGACCAAGCAACTCCGGCTGCGAGAGGCCGACCTCATCACCGCCGAGGCCGAGCTGGCCAAGCTCCGGCCCGCCGTCGGCGACCTCCGCCGCCAGCTCAACCAGACCGAACTCACCCTCGCCGCCGAGGAGCTGAACAGCATCCGCGAGCTCACCGCCGCAGTCGAAGCCGAACGGAAGGCCGCCGAGCAGCAGGCCCGCGCCGAACAAGCCGAGACCACCGCCGCAGCCGACCGCGACTCCTGCATCGCCGCATACACCCTCCTCGAGGAGCGCACCGCCGAACGCAACGACGCCCAGGACCGGATCCTCCGCGCCCTCGTCATCCTCGGCCAGCCGTGCCAGACCGAAGAGGCCACCGCTCTCCGGACCGAGCTCCTCACCGCGCTGCACGCCTGCGGCCCCGAGCTCATGCCCGCGATCGATCGACTCCTCGACGCCCGCTGGAACATGCTCGAATACTGGGCCGAGGCCGTCGACAACGAGGAGTGGCGGAACCGGCTGTGGTCCGGGCTCCACCGGGCGGCGGACGACCTCGGCGTGCTGCTTGACACGCTCGGCCGGGCCGGCACCGGGCAGTACCGCAGCGAGCTCGCCGCCCTCACAAGCCGCGGCGACCGCTACCGGCTCGCCTGGCAGTCCGCCCGCCGACACGCCAACGAGTACCGCGCCGCCGTCGACACCCTGCTCGACGAATCCGAGATGGGCCGCCTCGTCGCCGACACCGGCGAGCAGCTCGACGCAGCCGCAGCCACCATCGACGCCGCGTACCGCGAGCGCGCACACCTCACCGCGTGGCTCGCCACCCTGCACCCCGCCGTCCTCGCCCCAGCCCCGGACATCGACGAGCCCGGATGGCAGATCCTCTACCTCACCGCCGGCGGCCGACAGCTGTCCTGGCACATCCACCCCCGCGACGCCGGCCTGTACCTGCACGTCCCGCACGTCACCGCGGACGACCCGCGCGCCCAGTGGGACGGCCACACCACCGAGGCCAAGTACGCCGCCATCGCTCAGCTCTGCACCGACGCCGCGTTCGGCCCCCCGCTGCCCTCCCACGACTCCCGCGTCTGGGAGGACGAGGACGGCTGGCACGCCTCGTGCTGGGACTGCCCGGCCGAGGTCGAGAACATCGGCGGCGAGGACGACGCCGGGCAGTGGGCTGCCGAGCACAAGGCGGCCGCGGCCGTCGACCAGTGCGAGGACGAGCCCGGTTCCGCCAGCGAGGCTGACGTCGAGTCCCTGTCCGACCTGCCCGGCCTGATCGGCCCGGCCTCTCCCGAAGCCGCGCGCAAGATCAGCGGCATCTACAACGCCATCAGGAGTGGAAGCGGAATCTCCGACGGCCCGCCCGTCATCACGCTGCCGCCGCAGCCCGTCTGGCCTGGCCCGATCGTCGCCCAGCCCTGCACCGCACCGGGGCTCGGCAGCGAGGAAGCCAAGCTCGCGACCACCCTCGGTCGGCTCGTCCTCCTCGCCCACGACATCGACCCGGCCTGGCCCCCGCTGTACTTCACGTACGGCTACGGCCGTACCGAGACCATCGCCGCCCACCCGCACACCGTGTGGCTCCTCAACGAGGCCGCCCTCCGCCTCGTCGACGGCCGCCCCGGCGCCCTGCCCACTCTGCTCGGCATCTCGACCTTCGGCGTGTTCTGCGACGACACGATCCCGCCCGCCGAGATCCGGCTCCGTCCCGCCCACACCACCGAGGTGACCCAGGCATGAGCGACACCGTCCGCCCCGCCCCCGGCGCCGCCAACCCCACCGTCGACCCCGCGGTCATCGTGACGATCGCCCTCGACGTGCCGCTCACCCTCGTCCGCCCTCACCCCGTCCACTCCCGAATCGACACGGTCGTCCGCGCTGGCGATACGGTCAGCGTCATCACCGGCACGCCCGCTGCCACCCCGGTCCCCGCCCGGCTCCCCGACGGTGTCGAAGCCATCGCAGCCGTCCACCTCGGCCCAATGGCCACCGGCCTGCAGCAGCAGCAGATCCGCCCGCTCAACGCCTGCTGCGTGTGCGGGGCCGTCCGCCCGCACGGCCGGAGGTTCTACGAGAACGTGTACGGCCACCTGTTCTGCTGGCCCTGCGCGGACGGCAACCGGCCTGCCTGCCCCGCCGGTGACGACTGCCGCGGCACCGACTGCGAGCGGAAGGCCGAGCACGGGCCGCGCCCGGACCCGCTGTGTGTCTGCCATGAGCCGCCGGCGCCGATGAGCGAGCACGGCGACCCGGCGCCGGCCGACGTCGACCCGCCGGTCACCGGGCTCACGGACGAGCAGCGTGACGCGCTCCTCGAGGCCGCCGCCCGCGTCGGCGCCGAGTTCGCCAAGGTCGTGCAGGCGCTCATGCCCGCGGTGCAGGCCGCCGCCGAGCAACTCGCCCAGCTCGGCCAGGCCTTGCAGTCGGCCGGTCTCCTTGCCACAGACTGCAAGCCGGTCCACCGCCGGGACCGTCCGGCCTGGCAGTCCCCGTACGGGCCGCCCTCGCGCCGCCGCTGACCCGCCGTCGGCCGGACGCCCGCACCGGCGCCCAGCCGGCCCCCACCCTGCACCGCACCGCCGCACCAGGAGACCGGACATGCTCGACTACACCACCGCCGAGACCCTCCGCACCCAGCTCGAGCAGATCCCCCTGCTCCTCACCCGCGCGCACCTCGCCCTCGCCCCCGGCAGCGGCCCGGCCGGCCCCCGCGTCTCCGGCGCCACCCGCACGCCGCCCCTCCCGTGCCGCCTCCACGTCCTCGACCTGCTCGCCGCCCGCACCGACGACGGCCCCGGCCCCGACCTCCTCACCGCCTGGGCCGGCGCCATCATCGACGACCGGCAGCGCGCCAACGACTGGACCGGCTGGGTCCGCGTCGAGCACCGCCTCGACGACGAGGCGCCGGAGTCGCTGGCCGTCCGCTACCTGTTGCTGCACCACCCGTTCGCGATCGCCCGCGACTACGCCCGGCAGTACGCCACCGGGATCGACCGGCTGCACCAGGCGCTCAACCGCGCGGCTGGCGATGCGATCGCCCCGGCCCGGCCGGCCCGCATGGTGTGCCCGCGCTGCCAGCTGATGACGATGACGGAGGAGCCGGACGGCCGCCGGGTCTGCGCCGACCCGGGGTGCTGGGTGGTGCTGACCCGGGCCGAGTACGAGCGACGTGCCGAGCATGTCCTCGGGGACCGTGCGGCGGCCTGATGCGTCGCTGATACGCCACGGATGCGTGGCAGATACGCCGCAGGTCAGGCGCCCGTCGAGTCCTTCGAGGCCGGCGGGCGCACCGCCGGGCGGGGGCTGCGCTGCCGCCGTTGCCGGACTGAACGCGGGCATGCGGAAGGGGCCGCGCGGCTCGGCCGGGCGGCTTCACGCTCGCTGGGTTAGGCGTCGGGCCTGAGCTTGCCCACGGTCGGCTCGCGGAGGCGTTCGACGCCTTCTGCGCGGGCGATGCGGCGGAAGACCTCGTCGGACAGGCCGGTCATCGCGGCGAGCTGGGAGACGGTGGCGCCGGCGCGGAGTGAGTGGGGGGCTGCGGCCTTGACCTCGGCGAGGAGCCGCTTCTCGGCTTCGCGCGCCCTCTTGTAACGGGCGAAGAGCTGGGCTTCGTCCTCGGTCGGTGTGTAGTCGCTGGCCATGCTGCTCATGTTCGCACAGGCCCGGGGCGCGCGGTAGGCCACCACGTTGGCCACAGAAACAATCTTGTTGGCCTATGCGTTGGCCTATTGACTGGCCAACGTGTTGGCCTATGATTAGAGATGTCAGGGCGGCGCACCGCAGCCCAACAGCCCACAGGAGCACGCCATGCGGAAGACGGCCAACGAGACCGAGCACGACACCGTCATCCGCATCCTCCGCGCCATCGACCGCCAGCACCCGATCACCATCACCTACACCAAGGCCGACGGCACCGAGACCATCCGCACCATCGAGATCTACAACATCGAGATCTCCAAGGTCGGCGCCATCTGCCTCAAGGCCATGGACCGCCACTCCGGCGACCGGCGCACCTTCCGCGTCGACCGCATCCAGGCGTACACCGTCCACCGCTCCGCCTACGTCCTCGACCGGCCGGCCGACGCCACCCCGGTCACCCCGAAGGCGTTCTGCGAGACCTGCTGGGACCTGTACGAGGCCGACGAGCTGACGGCCGGCCCGTCCGGTGACCCGACCTGCGGCGACTGCCGCATCACCCACGCCGACATCCGCGCCGCCTACGCGCACTAGGCCCCCAGACCGGCGGAAGTGCCAGCGCCCCGCGCGCCGTGGTCACCGCCGCACCACCGCCCGGGCCGGAGTGAACACCAGACCCCCGGCCCGGGCCACCAACCCACGCACCACCAGCACGAAGGAGCACTCCATGACCGTCACCCCCACCCCCGAGCAGATCGCCATCGCCCAGTTGAACGGATGGGACCCGCAAGCGCTCGCAGAGAACAACGCCCGCGTCGCCCGCATGCACGAGCTGACGCGCAAGCACACCCACGCGCGGCTGCTGCGCATGGCCCTCGCTGGCGGCCTGGCCAACCACAACAACCCGGCCGGCTGGACCAAGCAGGAGCTCGCCGCGGAGGTCGCGCGCCAGGAGCTGAAGGCGCCGCAGCCGTGACGACCCCCGCCCCGAACGGCTGCCAGCACTGCGGCATCCCCGAGCGCGAGCACGCCCGCCAGTGGACGGACGAGACCGGCTGGCACGCGTACGAGCTGCCGACCGACGCACAGATCCTCGCCCGCATGAAAGCCCGACGCGCACAACGCGCCACCAACCAAACGGAGACCACCACCATGTCCGACCTCGCGCAGCGCCTCGCCGACACCGCCGCCGGCACCTGGGGCGAAGAGGCCTCCGCCTGGCTCCTCGACATCCAAGACCACTGGATCCCCGAGCTGGACCGGTGCGGCCTCATCCGCCAGCAGCCCATGGCCGGCGGCGGCACCGCCACCACCATCAACTGGGCCATCAACACCAACCAGACCCCGCTCATCGGCACCCAGTCCGAGTGGCAGATCCTCCGCGTTGCCGCCGACCTCGTCGGCAAGCCCATCGACGACTGGTTCGCCCAGGACCTCACCAGCCTCGACGAGCCGAACCGCCGTCTCGTCCTCCACGCCATCGCGTGGGCCGCCGGCGGCCGCGCCTTCGCCGACCAGCTCGGGCTCCTCGCTCCTGACAACCCCGCCTTCGACCTCGCCGAGTACCGCGCCGCGTGGCTCGCCGCCGCGCCGACCGACTGACCCCACAAACAGGGCCGGGCCCGCGGTCGCGTCGCGGGCCCGGCCCCCTTTTCAACCACGAGAGAAGCCCCTCCCATGGTCAACCAGCACAGTACGCCCACCGACCCCTGGTGGACCCGCATCCGCCCCACCCGCATCGCCTGGCACGTCGCGATGCTCATCGTCCGCCCGGCCGCCGCCGCCATGGCCGGCTGGTCCCTGTATGCCGTCGCCACCCACTACGGCGTACCCAAGCTCCTCGCCGCCGTCGCCGTCGCCGTGTTCGACGGCGTCGCCCTCGGCGCCCTCTACCAGGCCACCGAGGCCGTCAAGGCCGGACGCTCCGCCGCCGCCGCGATCCTCGCCACGTTCGCCATGGCCGGCATCAGCGTCCGCCTCAACGTCGAACACGCCCGGATCATCGGCGGCGGCCTGCCCGCCATGCTGATGTTCGCCACCCCCGCGATCGGCCTGCTCGCCCTCTCCGCACTCTCCTGGTCCGCGACCCGCGCCGAGGCGCGCGCCGCCCGCGGCGAGTCCCCGATGCGGCTCCCCGCGTACGGCCTGTGGGGCTGGCTCCTCGCCCCCCAGCAGGCCGCCGAGGCGCTGCAGGAGAAGGCCCGCACCCACGTGACCAGCGGCGCATCCGCCACGCATCCCGCCGCATCCCCGGCCGTCCGGCCGCGCACCGACCGCGCCGTCCTCGCGGAGAAGCTTGCCGCGATGGACCCCGCCGAGGCCGTCGCCATCACCGCCGACGCGCACCCCCACCTCGACCCGGCCGGCATCGCGCACCTCCTCTGCGCCTACGGCATCACCGTCGATGCCCTGCAGGTCGCCCTCCTCCTCGGCCGCGCCACCACGCCGACCGTGCACCTCGACCGCGTCCAGCCCGACCCGGCCCCGCTGCCCGGCCGCGACACCGACCAGCCCGCCATCGGCGCGACGATGCGACCTGATGCGCCGACTGATATGCCGCAGGTCGGAGGGCTGCCGCTCAGCGAGGCCATCGTCAGCATCCACCGGCGACTCACCGGCGACGCATCACCGAAGGCAGTGGTCCAGCACCTGGCGCTTCAGGGCATGGCCACCGATACGGCCTATGTCCGGACCACCCTGTCGAGGGCCCGCACCAGGGCAATGACCGAGGCAGCTCAGGAGCAGGCCCGCCGGGCCGAGGCTGAGCGCTCCAACGGCACCGGGTTCTACCCGTGAACGCCAGCGCCCTGCTGCTGATCGCGCTGCCCGCGGTCATGGTCGCAATCCCCGTCGCGCTGCCCCGCTGCAGCCCCACCCAGGCCCGCACCGTGCTCATCGCGGTCGGCGCCCTGTGGCTCGCCACCTTCGCCGTGATCATCGCCCGGAGCTGACCCCATGGACTACCAGCACACCCACCAGGACACCCCGCCCTGCCAGACCGACCAGTACGGCCAGCGCTACACCACCCCGGACCCGGCGCCGCAGAACATCGTCCGCAACTTCGGCGCCCCGCACGAGCCCGAGCCGCAGCAGGGGAGCGACCGGTGACCACTACGCCGCCCCCGCCGCCGGACTACGCGCCGACCGTCGGCCTCAACACGACCTGGTGGACCACCGCCAGCGACGCCCTCTGGACACCCGAGCGCATGACCGCTGCCGAAGCCGCCCACGCTCGGCTCGCCGCCGCCATGGACGACCTCAGCAGGAACATCACCGAAACCCCGGCCCAGCGGGCCCAGCGCCTGCGCGACGAGGACGACGCCAGGCGCGAGGCACGGGGCGAGACCCCCAGCCAGCGCAGGCGACGCCACCGGGCCGAAGACCGATACCGCCGCGGCGCGGCCCAGCGCGCCGCAACGCGCCTGTGGAAGACCGACCCCGCCGAACGCGCACGCCGCTTCCGCCGATGGTGCCTGCTCACCGCCCTGTCGGCGTCGGCCGGGTACGCGGCCGGCCTGGTGCAGTGGCTCAGCACCGCACCGCCGACGGTCATCGCGTTCCTCGGCCTGCCGGCCACCTACTGGCTCGACCTGAAGATGCGCGGCGGCTGGTACGGGGCCGCTCGCTTGTCCGGCATGCACGGCTGGCGCCCGATCTGCGCAGTCCTGGCCACCCGCATCCCCTTCGCCAGCGTGCTCGCGTCCGTGCTCCGCCTCGACAGCCTGCTCGCGGCCACCGGCCACCTGCTCTCAACCCGCCACTGACACACGGGAATCAACCATGACGTCTCTGCTCGGACAGTTCACCGCGACCGGGGTGTGCCTGGTCATCATGGTGTGGCTCCTGGTCGGCCACCGGGGCAAGGGCGCCCTCGCCGCCAAGCACGAGGACCACCACACCGCCTACTGGATGCTGGTCTTCGGGCTCTTCGCCCAGTCCGCCGGACAGGCGTTCACCGCCCCCAAGCTGGTCGGCGACGCCGTGACAGCGGCCATGGACAAGCAGTTCAACCCCGGGGCAGGAGCGGTCGCCGCGGCCCTCCTCATCATCCTGTTCGGCACCAAGCCTCGCTGGTGGAAGGACGTCGTGGTCGGCGCCACGCTGCCCGCCGCCGCCATCGCGTCGGGCAGCGTGCTGGCCATCCCGTTCGTGGTCGTCGGCGGGTTCCTGCACGGCCTGGTCGGTGCCTGATGAAGTACCTGGAAGGCGTCAGCATCGACGCCATCGGCCGGGGCAACCGTCGCCTCCTCGCGCCGCTGAGGGCCCAGTACGGCGAGCGCCACGCCGAGTACGCCGGGGCACTGAAGGACTGGAAGGCGAAGCGCCAGGAGGCCCGTGCGCTCAAGGACCCGGCGAAGCGTGACGAGGCACTCGAAGCGCTGAAGGGCGAGCGGCCCACCCACCCCGGCCTGGTGGCGATCGGATGCGCCGTGGTGGGCGGTGTGGTCCTATGGCCGGTCCTCCAGGGCTGGCACACGGTCGCCGTGACCGGCGGCGTCACGGTTTGGACGCTGGCCGCGCTGGTGGCGGGACAGGCGCCGGCGGAGCACACCGACGCAGAGGCCGAGGAGCCGCCCGGGAGCGACGACCAGACGGCCGCTCCCGCTTCACCCGCTGACCTCCGCGCGGTGGTGGTCAGACAGCTCCTCGGGTGGATGGAGGAGCGCCCCACGATCCACTTCGCCGAGGCGTACGCCCGCTACCGCGAGCTGCCCGGCCACGAGCGGCTGACGGACGCCCAGATCCGGGCCGCCCTGATCGACCACTACCGCATCCCCTGGCGCCGGGCCGTGGCCGACCCCCGGAAGGTCGTGCGGCGCTCCCGCGCGGGCTTCCACCAGGACGACCTCCAGCCCCTCCTCTCCCCTGCGGGGGCCGCCCCTGTTGCGGCGCCCGCAACACCCGCCGTGACCAGCCCTGTTGCGGCCTGACGGTACCCCTGTTGCGGCCCCTGTTGCGGGCCGCGCAACACCCCAAGGAGACCACCTTGACCGACTACACCGACCACGACCCCGACACCTGCGTCGGCATCTGCTGCGGCACCTGCGCCCGCTGCGGCCAGCAGTTCGACCCCACCGACACCAGCTTCGACGGCCGCGCCCGCCACGCCCTGGGCGACTACTGCCGCTCGTGCGTCAACCGCTGCCACGAGTCCACCGACTTCGCGCACGCCTGCCCCGTCTGCGACACCGACCGCCGCTGACCAACCCGCCCGCCCCGAACACCCGCCGGGGCGGGCCTCGCTGCGAGAAGATGACGCCATGAGCGACGACCCCGCCCCGGACAGCGGCTGGAGCTACACCGACCGCACGCTGGAACTCCTCGCCGTCCACTGCTGGACGGTCGCCTACCAAGAGGGCGGCGGCTGGGAGTGCGCGTCGTGCGGCGAGTACACCAACTCCCGGCACATCCCCGGCTGGATGGAACGCGCCGCCGAGATGCGGACCGGCGTGCGGACCGCGAGAGGATGAGGGCATGAGCGACGACCTGGTGGCGTTCCTGCTGGCACGCATCGACGACGAGGAGCGAGCCGCCCAGGCAGTCAAGCAGCGCGCATCGGCGACCGCCGATGACGCGGCAGAAGACTGCATCCGCGAGTACCTGGAGTTCCTCACCCCGACCGAGCTGCTGGCCCACCTCGGCGGCCAGCGGGAAGCGCTGAACCGGCACAGGCCCGACCCAAGCAGGGACCCTGACTACTGCAGTGAGGACTTGCGCAGGCTCCCGTGCCCAGCGCTCCGCCTGATGGCATTCCCATACACCAGCCACCCCGAATTCCGGAAGGAATGGATACCGCGAGCCCTGCGGCCTCCCCGTGCCTCGCTTGCGCATGATCGGCGCACGTCGTAACCTCCGATGCAGCAGGTAGCCCCTGCCCAGAAACGCCCCGAAGGCCCCGCGGAGAGCAGTACCGCGGGGCCTTCGCGCTGCCCGGGGGAGGCCGACGTGAGCCCGAAGTTCCCGAACCCGCCGCTCGAGCAGATCCGGCCGGAGCACCTCCTCACCACCGAGCAGGCCGCCGCCCACCTCGGCGTCAAGAAGGTGACGATCCGCCGATGGGTGCACGACGGGAAGATCGAAGCCGTACCCCTCGGTGACACCGGCCCCCGGCTCTATCACCTCGTGCCCCTCGCCCAGGCCGAGAAGGACGCATGGGACCACGGCGCGCACCGACCGATCCGCGGCGGCCGCCGACCCGGCTGGTCACCAAGCAGCAACGCCACCCCCGCGGCCGCGTAGGCCGCCCCGACTTCCGTCTCGTCTCCTCCGCTCTCCCCGCGTCAGGGTGCACCCGGGGCAGACGACGGAGCGGGTGCCGAAAGGCCCCGCACGGCCCCGGGCCGACGCACCCGGGGCCGTCCCACTCTTCCCGGAGGCCGCCGTGCAGCCCAGCATCGGACGCATCGTCCACTACACCAGCCACGGCAGCCCCGTCCTGCCCGACGGCACCCAGAGATACAAGCCCCTGCCCCGGGCCGCGATCGTCACCGCGATCCCGGAGTACCTCGAGCAGGAGCCGTACGACGGGTGCCCGAACGACGGCAGCTCACTTCCGCTGGTCGTCAGCCTCTGCGTCTTCAACCCGACCGGCATGTTCTTCGACGACGCCGTGCCGTACTCCGAGGAGCCCACCCCGGGTTGCTGGTCCTGGCCGCCCCGCGTCTGACCCGGAGGTGGCCGTGCCCGAGCGCCAGCAGCCGCAGCCGGTCACCGACGAGCAGCGCGACGAGATCCGCACCCTGCACGCCCAGGGCCTCGGCCGCAACGACATCATGCGCGCGACCGGCATGTCCGCCCGGAAAGTCTCCGGCGTCGCCGCCGAGCTCGGCCTCAGCTTCAACCGCGGCCCGCAGCTCGCCGAAGCCACCGAGACCCGCCGCCAGGACCTCGCCGCCCGCAGACTCGCCCTCGCCGAAGCCCTGCAATCGGACGCCGAGAACCTCCGCACCCAGCTCTGGACGCCCACGATCGTCTACTCGTTCGGCGGGAAGGACAACACGTACGAGGAGCACCTCCTCGACGAGGCCCCAGCAGCCGACAAGAAGGCACTCCTGTCCGCCGTCGGCATCGCCGTCGACCGGTCCCTCAAGCTCGAGCCGATCCGGGACGACGCCGGCGCCGAGGCCGCCCGCTCGATGGTCGGCCAGCTGATGGCCGGCCTGGCCGAGGTGTACCGCGAGCAGCAGCAGGAGGCGGCCGCCGGCGACGAGGGGGCGGGTGATGCTCCGTGATGTGCAGCTCCCGCTCTCGCGGAAGCAGATTGCCAGCATCGTCGAGTCCCAGCACCGGATCAACGCCTGGGAGGGCAGCGTCCGGTCGGGCAAGACCGTCGCCTCGCTGCTGCGGTGGCTCGGCTACGTAGCCAACGCCCCACGCGGCGGCGAACTCGTCATGGTCGGCCGCACCCGCGACTCGATCTTCCGGAACGTGTTCGCCGTCCTCACGAACCCCGACCTGTTCGGGCTCCTGGCCAAGCAGGTGCACTACACCAACGGCGCCGCGACGGCCCGCATCATGGGCCGCCTGGTACACGTCATCGGCGCGAACGACGCCCAAGCCGAGCCCAAGGTCAGGGGCATGACCTGCGCCGGGGCGTACGTCGACGAGGCAACGACCCTCCCGGAGTCGTTCTTCGACCAGCTCGTGGCCCGCTGCTCGGTCAAGGGCGCGCAGGTCTTTTGCACAACCAACCCGGACAACCCGCAGCACTGGTTCCGCAAGAAGTACCTGCTGCGGCCCAGCGAGACCCGACTCCGGTCCTGGCACTTCACCCTCGACGACAACCCGTTCCTCGACCCCGAGTACATCGCCGCGCTCAAATCCACGTACCAGGGCCTGTTCTACAAGCGGAACATCCTCGGCCAGTGGGTGCAGGCCGAGGGCGCCGTCTACGACATGTGGCAGCCCGACACCATGGTGGTCGACCTGCTGCCGCAGATGACCCGTTGGATGTCCGTAGGCATCGACTACGGCACCGCGAACCCGTTCGCTGGCATCCTCCTGGGCGTCGGCACCGACCAACGCCTGTACATCGCCTCGGAGTACCGGCACGACTCCCGGCTCGCACACCGGCAGCTCACCGACGCCCAGTACTCGCGGGCCGTGCAGGACTGGCTCAAGGCCCGTGAGGCACAGCCCGAGTGGCTGTTCGTCGACCCGTCCGCCTCGTCGTTCCTGACCCAGCTGTGGGCGGACGGCGTGCCCGGGGTGGCGAAGGCCAACAACGATGTCCTGGACGGCATCCGCTCCGTCGGTGTGGCGATCGGCTCCGGCCGGCTCCGCGTGCACCGCTCCTGCGAGGCCCTCCTCGAGGAGCTCCCCGCGTACGCGTGGGACGACAAGGCCGCCCGCAACGAGGGCAAGGACAAGCCGATCAAGGCGCTCGACCACAGCGTTGACGCCCTGAGGTACGCCCTGCACTCCACTGCCCACGAGTGGCGGCACATCATCGGCCGCCCGGAGTTGGAGGTAGCAGCATGACCGCGCCGCGCACCGCGCACGTCCAGCTCGGCGGTTCCGTCGGACTCGGGAAGGGCACGGTCTCCGTCGACGGCGTCGAGTTGCGCGGCGTCCGGTCCGTCTCGGTCGAGGGCGCCGTCGGCGTGATCCCCCGGCTCGTCGTCGAGGTCGTCCTGCACGAGGCCGTCGTCGACGGCGAGCTGCTCATCACCGTCCCGCCGAAGACCGCGGCGACGCTGGCCGCGCTCGGCTGGACACCGCCGCCCGACCAGCCCCTCGACGGGCCCGGACAGCGGCACGCATGGGAGCACTCCTGCGGCACCCTCAACGCCGGCAGCCCCGACAGCGGGTGCTGTGCCGGCTGCCGCATGGAGCCCCACCCCGACGATCAGGAACACATCCCAAGGTTCGTCCTGGTGCAGGTGGGAGGAGACGCGGATGCCGCTGCCGGCTAACAACGTCCCGTGGCCGCCGACCGACCCGACCGTGCGGACCTCCCTCGCGGACTGGTCAGCCTGGTACTCCGGCGACCCGGACAAGCTCACCGCCCAGTACCGCGGCCGCAGCGTCCGCCAGCCGTCCGTCCGCCCGAGCCAGTTGCGCAACGGGGTGGTCGGCAGGTTCGCCCGCTGGTGGTGGGGCCAGCCCACCGCGTTCGGCGAGCAGCGCGCCAAGCTCCACGTCCCCCTCGCCGCCGACATCAGCCGGGCCAGCGCCGATCTGCTGTTCTCCGAACCGCCACGGATCACCGTCACCGACGCGGCCACGCAGGACCGCATCGACCAGCTCATCACCGGCGGCCTGCACGCCACCCTCCTCGAGGGCGCCGAGATCGGCTCGGCCCTCGGCGGCGTCTACCTGCGGGTCGTGTGGGACAAGGAAGTCCGGCCGACCCCATGGGTCACCGCGGTGCACGCCGACGGCGCCGCCCCCGAGTTCCGGTACGGGGTCCTCACCGCCGTGACGTTCTGGACCGTCATCGACAGCGACGGGCAGAAGGTCGTCCGGCAGCTCGAGCGACACGAGCCCGGCGTGATCTTCCACGGCGTGTACGAGGGCACCCTCGACAACCTCGGCCGGGCCGTCCCCCTCGCCGAGTACGAGCAGACGCAGCCGCTCGCCGACCTGGTCGACTCGTCGTCGGCGATCAAGACCGGCGCGCCGAAGCTGCTGACCGCCGCATATCTGCCGAACATGCGCCCCGCCCGAGCGTGGCGGGACGTGCCCGCCGCCGCGTACTGGGGCGCCTCCGACTACCAGGGCGTTGAGGGCCTGTTCGATGCCCTCGACGAGACGTACAGCTCGTGGATGCGGGACATCCGCCTCGCCAAGGGCCGCATCCTGCTATCGCAGCAGTACCTCACCAGCACCGGCCCCGGGCAGGGCGCCAGCTTCGACGAGGACCGCGAGGCGTACGCCGCCCTCAACATCCCGCCGACGTCGGATCAGGGCATCACGCTCAACCAGTTCGCCATCCGGCACCTCGAACACAAGGCCACCATCGAACAGCTCACCCAGGACGCCATCCGCATGGCCGGATACTCGACCGCCACGTTCGGCGAGCCGGACGGCTCCGCGATGACCGCCACCGAGGTCCGCGCCAAGCAGGCCCGCACCCTCACCACCCGCGGCCGCAAGGTGCTGTACACCACACCCGGGCTGGGCGACATCCTCGAGGCGCTCCTCGCCGTCGAGGCCGGCAGCCAGTTCGGCGGGACCGGCATCACCGTCGAGCGGCCCGCCATCGAGTGGCAGGACTCCATCAGCGAGTCCCCGCAGGACCTCGCGCAGACCGCCACGCTCCTCGACCAGGCGCACGCCGCCTCTACCGCGGTCCGGGTGCAGCTGGTCCACCCCGACTGGGACGACGAGCGGGTGCAGGCCGAGACCGAGGCGATCCTCCGCGAGAACGGCATGGGCCCGCTCGCCGACCCGGCAGCGGTCGGCGCCGGCGGGTTCGACCTCAACCCGCCCGGCAGGGAAGCCGGCTGACAGCGAGGGGGTGGCCATGCCCGCTTCCCCCGCGGACGCCGAGGACCTCGCCCGCGCCGTCGGCCGGATCTACCAGGACGCCGAGGCCGCGCTGCTCGAGATCCTCGCCCGCGCGCTCGCGGAGGGCATCGAGTCCCCGCGGTGGGCGGAGGCGAAGCTGTGGGCGATCGGCGACGTCCGCCGCGCGGTGGAGGAGCTCACGACCGCGCTGCAGCACGACGCCGACGGGGCGATCGGCCGGGCCATCCGCGAGGCGTACGCCCGCGGCGGGCAGGCCGCCGTCGCCGAACTCGGAATGCTCCCGGAGGGCCAGCGCGCGGCGGCCCTCCGGGCCCTGCCCGGCGCCCGCAACGCCGACCGGCTTGCGAACGAGGCCCTCGACGACACCCGGCCGATCTACCGGCGGATCCTGCGGGCCGTCCCGGACGCGTATCGCAACATCGTGCAGCGGGTGTCCGGGTCGGTGCTGCTCGGCGGCCTGACCCGCCGCCAGGCCACGCAGCGGGCCCTCGACCAGCTCGCCGCGCGCGGCATCACCGGGTTCGTCGACCGGCGCGGCCGGAACTGGGAGATGGCCGCGTACGCGGAGATGGCCGTCCGGTCCGTCGCCGGCCGGGCCGCGATCCAGGGCCATGTGGACCGTCTGGAGGCCGTCGGCCAGGAGCTCGTCATCGTCTCGGACGCGCCACTCGAGTGCCCGCTCTGCCGCCCCTGGGAGGGCGAGGTGCTGGCCATCAACGGCCAGTCCGGCCCGCACACCCTGGTGGAGGAACACGCCATCAAGGACGGGCAGCCGGTCGTCGTGCACGTCGCTGGCAGCCTGCCGGAGGCCCGCGCCGCCGGCCTCTTCCACTGCAACTGCCGCCACAGCCTCAGCCTGTATCTGCCCGGGGTGACGACCCGCCCCAAGTCCCCGCCCCACCCGGGCGGCGCCACCTACGAGGACACCCAGCAGCAGCGCTACCTCGAGCGGCAGGTCCGCCAGTGGAAGCGCCGCCAGGCGGCTGCCCTCAACGACGACGCGCGCCGCCTGGCGGGCGTCAGGATCCGCGCCTACCAGGCCCGGATCCGGGAGCTCACCGCCGAGAAGGGCCTCCCGCGGAAGCGGCAGCGCGAACAGGTCGGGACGGCCCGCTAACGCCCACTCGGGTCAACGATCTTGCCCAGAACCTGCGCGACGGCGGCGAACGCCACAGCCATCTGCGCCTGGACAGCGGAGTCCTTCGCACCAGCCGTCACGGCCATCTGGCTTTGCCTCGACTGCTCCTCGGCCCAGGCCTTGGCCTTGCCCATCCGCTCCAGCAACTCGTACGCGTTGACCTGACTCATGGGTCGACGTTGCCCCCAGCCCGCCAGGTGCGGGACCCGACGCGCCCCAGGAGGGCACGATGTTCACCCCTTTCCAGCACCCGCTCGCCAGCCACGCCCCGGGCACGATCCTGGGCTACCGGCGCGACGGCCGTCCCATCTACCCGATCGCGGGTGGCAACGGCGAGGGCGAAGGCGCCGCCGCTGGCAGCCCCGCACCGGTCGGTGAGCCGGCCGCCCCGACCGGCGAGCAGCCCCCGGCGGGCGCCTCCGAGACGCCGAAGCCGACGCCGCCGGCGAAGTCGGCCGCGGCACCGGCTGGCGAGGACCAGGCCGCCGTCATCGCGCGGCTCGAGCAGCAGCTCGCCGCCGCCCGCAAGGACGCCGGCGCCTCCCGGGTCAACGCCAAGCAGCAGGCTGCTGACGAGGCCCGCACCGCGCTGGCGCAGGAGATCGGCAAGGCGCTCGGCCTGGTCAAGGACGACACCCCGCCGGACCCGGCGAAGCTCGCCGAGCAGATCACCTCCCACACCGCCAAGATCGGCGAGCTCGAGACCGCGCTCCGCGCCAGGGACGTCGAACTCGCCGTGCACTCCGCCGCCGAGAAGCACCAGGCGAAGGTCAGCGCGCTGCTGGACAGCCGCTCCTTCGTCAAGACGATCGGCGCACTCGACCCGACCGCGAAGACCTTCACGGCCGACCTCGACGCCGCGATCAAGCAGGCCGTCGACAGCAATCCCAACTTCCGCATCGCGCCCCAGGCGGGCCGCAGCGGCGCCGAACTCACCGGCGGGCCTGGCGAGAGCGGCAAAGCCCGACCCACCTCCCTCGGGGCCGCCCTGCGCGGCCTCTACGGCACCTGACCTGACAGGAGGGCACCATGCCCGTAACGCTCGCCCAGGCAGCGATCAACACCCAGAACGACATCGACTACGCGGTCATCGACAACATCCGCCGCTACTCCTGGGTCCTCGACCAGATGGTCTTCGACGACTCGGTCACCCCCGGCGTCGGCGGCGGCACCCTGACCTACGGCTACACCCGGCTGACCGCCGCGCGCTCCGCCGCCTTCCGCAACTTCAACGAGGAGTACACCGCCGCGCAGGCGACCCGCCAGCGGTACACGGTCGACCTCAAGCCCCTCGGCGGCAGCTTCAACATCGACCGCACCCTCGCCAAGCTCGGACCGGCCGCGACAAACGAGCTCGCGTTCCAGTCGCAGCAGCTCCTCACCTCGATCCGGACGACCTTCCAGCAGCAGCTCATCCGCGGCGACGCCAGCACCGACGGCGGCTTCGACGGCCTCGACAAGCTGCTGACCGGCCAGTCCACCGAGTACCTGCCGCTCAACAACGGCACCAGCTCGGGCTACCTCGACTGGACCCCGGGCGCGATCAACTCCCAGGCGCTGGCGATGGCCGCCCTCGACCAGCTCGACGCCTTCCTCAGCACGATCGTCCCGTCGCACACCGGCGGCGGCGACGCCGGCATGCCCGGCGCGCTCCCGCCCGGGGTGAAGGCCATCCTCGGCAACACCCAGTCGATCACCCGCGTGCGCGCGCTCGCCCGCTGGGCGTCGATGTACACCGCGGTCGACGATTCCCTCGGCCGGAAGATCGAGTCGTACGGGCAGTGGGTCCTCGTCGACATGGGCGACACCGCGACCGGCTCCGGCCCGATCATCCCGATCCAGACCCGCGACGCCGACGGTGCGGGCGGCGGCGGCAACATCACCGGCCTGACCGACCTGTACGCCGTCAGCTTCGGCCTCGACGCGCTGCACGGCGCCTCCCTCGGCGGGCAGCAGCTCGTCAACGCCTACATGCCCGACTTCACGCTCAACCTGCCCGGCGCGGTGAAGTCCGGCGAGATCGAGATGGGCCCGGTCGCCGCCGTCGTCCGCAACACCCGGGCGTGCGGCGTCCTCCGGAACGCGAAGGTGAGCTGACCATGGCCCAGTTCACCGTGAGCCACCCGAGCCAGCAGTTCGCCGGCGACATCGTCGGTATCCGGTTCGAGGACGGCACCGGCACCGTCGACACCGACGCCGCCGGTGGCCTCGCCGCGTACTCGTACTTCCAGCGCGCCGGGTACGGGCTCGCCCCGGCCGGCGAGCCGGAGCCCGAGGCCGGGACGCCAGAATTCACCGACCCGGCCGCGGCGTTCGACCCCGCGGCGCACAACGCCGACGAGGTCCTCGCCCACCTCGCCGCCGCTGACGACGACGAGCGGGCCCGCGTGCTCGCCGCCGAGGCCGCCGACAGCGGCAAGCAGCGTAAGTCCGTCCTGGCCTACGAGGCCACGAAGGGAGACCAGCAGTGACCGCCTTCGGCCGGTTCGTCGGCATCGTGCGCGACGAACTCTCCTACGCCTCCGACATGGTGAGGCAGTTCCTCGGCGGCGCCGACCCGGGCGCCACGTTCTACCGCTCCAACATGCGGCGCCTCGACGCCACCGCGGACACCGGCGCCCTGACCACCCAGGTCATGACGTCGGTGCCGATCTACCTCCGCAAGGGCGACGTCGTCACATCGCTGACCTTCCGGTCCGGGGCGACCGCGGCGGGCACCCCCACCAACCAGTGGGCCGCCCTGTACTCCAGCGCGGCGACGCCGGCCCTGCTCGCGCAGTCCGCCGACGGCACCAGCGCGGCGTGGGCCGCGACCACGAACAAGACGTTCACCCTGGCCAGCGCGGTGACCATCACCGCCGACGGCTGGTACTGGGCCGCCATCATGGTCAAGGCCACCACCGTGCCGTCGCTGGTCGGCGCGTCGACCACCGCATCGGCCGGCATCACCACCGGCGAGAAGAACCTCGCCCAGACGTCCGGCTCGGCCCTCACCGCGACCGCTCCGGCCACCATCGCCACCCCGACCGCGGCGGCCACCGTGCCGCTCGTGATCGTGAACTGAGCGGGGGTCGGACATGGCACTGATCAACACACAGGTCCTGCTGTCCCTGTCGACGCTGCTGACCGGCGCCCAGCCGCTCAGCGGCCAGACCCCGCAGATGCCGGTCAGCTACCAGCAGTCGCTCGGCATCGGCTCCGGCACCGGCTCCGGCCAGGCCGACAAGCTGTGGGTGAGCGGGGCCCGCACCCTGGCGGGGTCGGCGAACGAGGACCTCGACCTCGCCGGCACCCTGGTCGACGCCCTCGGCAGCACCCTGACCCTCGCCCGGGTGAAGGGGCTGATCGTCGCCGCGGCGGCGGCCAACACCAACGACGTGGTCGTGGGCGGCGCCGCCTCGAACGGGTTCATCTCGTGGGCGGGCTCCGCGACCGACAAGGTCAAGGTCAAGCCGGGCGGGTTCCTCGCCCTGTTCGCCCCGGACGCCACCGCCTACCCGGTCACCGGCGGCACCGCGGACCTCCTGCGGATCACCAACGGCGCCGCCGGCACGAGCGTGTCGTACGACGTGATCGTGATCGGCTCCAGCGCGTAAGGGAGGCCGACGTGCCACGCGTCTACGCCACCCCCGAGCAGTACCAGGCGTACACCGGGCAGGCCCCGGACGCGGACACCAGCAGGCTCCTCACCCGCGCGTCCGAGATGCTCGACCGCGCGGTGCTGCGGGCATGCTGGTACCAGGTCGACACCGTCACCGGCATGCCGACCGACAGCGTGGTCCTGGCCGCGCTGGCGGACGCCACCTGCGCGCAGGTGCAGTGGTGGGGCGAACTCGGCGACTCGACCGGCTCGTCCGCCGTCGGCTGGGGCACCGTCAAGATCGGCTCCGCTCAACTGAGCCGCTCCGCCGACTCGGTGTCCGGCGGCGACTCCCCGGCCCGGCAGCTCGCCCCCGCCGTGTGGGACGCGCTGCAGTCCCCGGACATGACACCGGACCGGTTCGTCCTCGGCATGGTGGCCACCTGATGGCCGCCCTCCCGGCCGCGCTGATGCGGCACCGGATCACCGTCGAGCCGTACCTCGGCAGCTCGGCCTACGGCCCGAAGTACGGGCCCGAGGTGACCGGGGTGCGGTGCTTCCTCGAGGAGCGGACCCGCCTGGTCCGGGCCCCGGGCGGCGAGGAGGTCGTCTCCTCGAGCACCGCATATGCGCCGCTGGCGACCGTCTGCCCGGCTCGCAGCCGGGTGACGCTGCCGGACGGCCGCACGACCACCGTGATTGCCGCGTTGCGGCACGACGGCGGCGGCCTGCCCACCCCGGATCACCTCGAGATCCAGCTCACGTAGGGAGGTCCGCCGGTGGCCCAGTCCGCGCAGTTCCGGTGGGAGGGCCGGGCCTGGCTCACCCGGTCGAAGGCCGCGGCCCGTAAGGGGGTGGAGCTCGCCCTCGAGCACACCCTCGCCGAGGCCAGGAAGATCGTTCCCCTCGACGAGGGCACCCTCGAGCGGTCCGGCATCGTCCTCATGGCGCCGTCCGGACCGCAGGGCGCGATCGTCTTCGACACCCCGTACGCGCGCAGGCAGCACGAGGAGCTGACCTGGAAGCACGCCCCCGGGCGGCAGGCGAAGTACCTCGAGGGGCCGATGAACCGCGAGAAGGAGGCCATGCTCGCGATCATCGCCGCGACGATCCGCCGCGAGGGCGGCCTGCGGGGCGGCCGTGGCTGACCTCCTCGACGGCATCGCCCGCTACCTGCACGGCCTCGGCCTCGTCGTCTTCGACCCGGAGGGCCTGGTCGGTGACCTGTTCGTCGACACCATGCCCGAGGCGCCGGACGAGGCCGTGGCCATCGCCACCTACCCGCTCGGCCTCCCGGACCCGCTGAACGCAGACGACGAGCTCGGGCTGCAGGTGAGGGCCCGCGGCCCGGCCGAGGACCCCCGCCCGTCCCGCCGCCGCTGCCAGGACATCTACAGCGCGCTGCAGGGGCTGACCGACACCGCGCTGCCCGACGGCACGTGGCTGGTCCTTGCGGCCGCCCAGCAGACCCCGTCCCCGCTCGGCAAGGACGAGCGCGGCCGGCCCGAGCACGTCGTGAACTTCCGTCTCCACGTGGTCAGCGAGACCACCCACCGCAGCTGAGGAGGTGGCCCGATGGCCACGAGCAAGATCGCCGCCCGTGACTGGATCTTCCAGGTCCCGATCGGATCCGGCCCGACCTGGACCGCAGTGAAGGGGCTCAGCTCCTTCTCGCCAAACTTTGGCGACAAGGTCCAGGAAACCGAGACCACAGACTTCGACTCCGCCGGCCAGTTCGAGCAGGTCGTCATGCAGCGCGGCGGCTCCATCAAGCTGGAGGGCCTGCGCCGCATCGACAAGGCGACGGGTCTCGCCGACCCGGGGCAGGGGTACCTCGACGCCCTCGCCCAGGGCCTCGCCGACAACTCGGTGGGACAGATCCGGTTCCGGCACACCACCGAGGTGCAGTGGCGGGTGTGGTCCGTCACCGCGAAGGCCGCCGAGCAGGGTGGCGACACCAACGCGATGTCCAAGTGGGGTATGGAGATCACCCGCACCGGTGCCGAGACCCTCGTGGCGGCGCCGTGAGCCGCCGGCCCAACCGCCCGCGCCGCCCGGCCCCGGCCGCCCCCGCCCCTGTCGACGACTACGAGCCCGACGACGTCGAGGACGGGGCCGACGCCGACCTGTATGACGACGACGAGGACGGGGACGACCGCGGGCCTGAGCCGCTCGACGCCGACGACGCCGACGCGTTTTTCGCCGCCGAGGTGTCCAAGGTCCGGCCCGCCGTTCTCCACCTGTACGAGCAGGACTACGAGCTCCCGACCGACACCCCGCTCGGGTTCGCGCTCCTCGCCGAACGGCACGCAGGCGAGGAGAGCCTTGAGACGTTCCGCACCGTGCTCGCCACCGTGTTCGGCGACGGCGTCCTCGACGAGTGGATCGCCAACGGCATCACGCAGCGGCAGCTGTCCATCGTCCTCGCGTACGCCGCCCGGAACATGGACAAGCCCGGCAGCGCCACGCTGGCCGACTGCGCGCGGTACGTCGCGGAGCACGATGACCGGGGAAAAGCGCTGAACCGCGCCCAGAGGCGCGCCGCTTCTGGCGGCAGGTCCTCACGCACTGGGCGCGTCTAGAGGCGGACCTCCGGCGCGAGTACGGGCTCCGCCCGGCCGACATCGCCAGCCTGACGCTGCGGGAGTTCGGAGTCCTGCTCCGCGGCCTGAGCGACGCCTCGCTGTTCCTGAAGGCCGCGGCCGCCGACCCGAAGCCGGTCAGCAGCCCCGAGGAGATCGCCGGCGCGCTCGGCTCCTACCTGGGCGGTCCCGCAACAACCGAATAGAAGGGGGCGCCCGGTGAACGTTGGCGAGCTGACCGCAACGTTCGACGTCGACCCGGCCGGAGCCGAGGCCGGCATCGCCCGGTCCGAGGTCCTGATGCGCGGCCTGGAGCGCGACGCCAACCAGACCGCGACGAGCATCCGCCGGGACATGGACGCCGCGCTGCGGCGCCTGCCGACGATGCGGATCACCGCCGACTCGAGCGACGCGGAACGGGAGTTCAACGAGGTCCGGCACGCAATGCGGGACCTCGCCGCGGAGAGGGTCGGCGTCACGATCTCCGCGGAGGAGGCCGGCACCCGCCTCGACGCGCTGCAGGACCGGCTCCTCGCGCTCGCCCGGCAGGACATCTCGCCGCAGGTCAACCTCGGCACCCGGCAGGCGTTCACGGTCCTGGAGACCTTGCAGGGCCGCCTGGATGAGATGGCCCGCGAGGACGTCGCGGTCGAGGTCCACACCAACGCGCAGCGGGCTCAGGCCGAGCTCGCCCGGGTGGCGGCGGAGGCCGAGGCACTGGGCCGGGTCGACCCGGAGATCAACGTCCGGGTTGACGAGGACCGGGAGGTCGACCGCGCGGAGAGGGATTTCTCCCGGCTGTCGTCGATGCTCGGTTCGGTCGCCGGGTCGCTCGGCGGCGTCGCAGGTCAGGCCGCGATGACGGCCGGCCAGATCGGTGCCGCGGTGCCGGTCCTGGCGGGTGTCGTCGCGACGCTGGTCAGCATCGCCCCGGCCGCCGGGGTGGCGGTGTCCGGGTTGTTGGCGGTGGCGTCGGCTGCCGCCGCCATCAAGATCGGCACCAGCGGGATCGGCTCCGCGATCAAGGCTGCGTTCGCCGACGCCCCGGCAGCGGCCGGCGGCGCCGCGAAGGCGGCGAACGGCTTCGCCAACGCCCAGCGGGCCGTCAAGGACGCGGTCCGGCAGGCCGCCGACGCCAACGAGCGGGCCGCACAGCAGGTCGCCAGCGCCGAGCGGAACCTGACGGACGCCCAGAAGTCCGCACTGTCCGCGCAGAACGCCCTCACGGATGCCCGCAGGCAGGCCGCGATGGACCTCGAGGACCTGAACAACCGGCTCGCGGACTCCGCGCTCGGCCAGCGCGAGGCCGTCCTGCGCGTGCAGGACGCCCAGCAGAACCTCAACAAGGTCCTGGCCGACAAGAGCGCGTCGCAGCAGCAGCGCGAGGAGGCCCAGCTCGCCTACGACCTGGCGGTCCAGCACCTCAAGGAGCAGGGCCTGGGGTACAAGCGGCTCCAGGACCAGGCCGCGCAGGCGAACGCCGCCGGCGTCGACGGCTCCAAGAAGGTCATCGACGCGCAGGACAAGCTCGCCCTCGCGCAGCGCAACGTCGGCGACCAGACCCGCGCGGTCGCCGACGCGCAGAAGCAGCAGGCCCGCACCGCCCAGCAGGGCGCGGAGCAGATCCAGCGCGCGATGGAGGCAATGCAGCAGGCGGGCGCCGGTGCGGCCGGTGGCGGTGTGGATCCGCTCGCGGCCGCGCTGGCGAAGCTGACGCCGAACGCGCGGGCGTTCGTCGAGGAGATCATCCGCCTCAAGCCCGCCCTGGCCGATCTCAAGTTCGATGTGCAGCAGCGGCTGTTCGACGGCCTCGCGGGGTCGCTTCGCACCGCGGCGGGCGCGCTCCTGCCGACGCTCCACTCCCGGCTCGTCGACACGGCGGGCGTGCTGAACACGATGGCGAAGGGCGCGTTCGACGCCGCGGCGAACCTCGGATCGTCCGGGATCCTCGGCCAGGCACTCGACTCGGCGAACCGCGGCCTCGGGAACCTCTCCCGGGTGCCGGGCCAGCTCGTCACCGGCCTCGGGCAGATCGGCGCCGCGGCCGGCCCGGCGTTCGAGCGGCTCACCGCCGGGGCCGGCGGCGTGTTCGACAAGCTCGCCGGGGCGATGTCGAAGGCGTTCGCCTCCGGCGGGATGACGAAGGCGATCGACACGGCGATCGATCTGATCGGCCAGCTCGCCACGGTCGTCGGTAACGTCGGTTCGATCATCGGCTCGGTCATGGGCGCGGCCCAGCAGACCGGCGGGTCGTACGTGGCGACGCTGGTCAAGATCAGCGACGCGGCGAAGACCGCGTTCGCCAGCCCTGCCGTACAAGGCGGGCTGCAGGCCCTGTTCGGTGTCATGTCGACGCTGGCCAGCACCGCGGCGCCGCTGCTGACGCAGGCCCTCATGGCGGTTGGCCCCGTCCTGTCCGCGCTGGCGCCCGGGGCGAATGACCTGGTCAAGGCGCTCGGGGATGCGCTGGGGCCCATCATCAAGGCGCTCGGCCCGGTGCTGCAGTCCGCGGCCCAGGCGGTGAGCGAACTTGCGTCCGCCGTGTCGCCGCTGCTGCCCGTCATCGGCGACCTGATCGCGATGCTCGGGCCGGCCATCGTCCCGATCTTCAAGGCGTTCGCGGAAAAGTTCCGGGAGAGCGCCCCGGTCGTCAAGCAGGTCGCGGACGTGATCTCCAGCCTGCTGAAGCCGATCCTCGCGGAACTGCCGTCGCTGATCACCCCGCTGATGGACATCTGGCTGCGGCTCAACACCGCTCTGCTGCCGGTGTTCAGCCGGCTGCTGACAGAGCTGCAGCCCTCGCTCAAGAAGCTGGGCGACGCGTTCGTCGACATCATGCGCGCCCTGGAGCCGGTCCTGAAGCAGTTCGGCGAGCTGCTGGCCCAGTCCCTGCCGAAGCTGGTAGACGCGCTGGGGCCCGTCATCTCGACCGTCGGCAAGCTGGCTGGGATCTTCGCTGGCGAGCTCGCGCGGCAGGTGCAGACGGTCGTCGTGCCCGCGCTGCGGATGGTGTCGCAGCTGCTGAAGGGCGACCTGCACGGCGCCTTCGACAGCCTGGGCGACGTCGTCAAGGGCGCGCTCGGCACGGTCGTCCGACTGATGATCAACCTGCCGTACGAGATCCTCAAGGCCGTCGGCGACCTCGGCCGCACCCTGTGGAACGCGGGCACCAAGCTCATCGACGGCCTGATCGACGGCATCAAGTCGAAGCTGAGCCACCTCGGTGACGTCCTCGGAGGCATCGGCGACTACATCAAGGAGCACAAGGGCCCGCCCGCCTACGACGCCATCATGCTCACCCCCGCCGGCCAGTCCATCATGGACGGCCTCATGCGGGGCATCGCCGGCCGTCTGCCCGCCCTCCGCGGACAACTCGCCGGCATCACCGGGGAGATCAGCGGCCTCCGTTTCGGGGGCGCGTTCGGCGGCACCGGGCTGGCCATGGCCGGCGGCCGAGGCGCGGACGGCTTCCACATCGAGCACTACCACGAGGCCGAGGGCGGCTCGGCGCGGGCGACCGCCGAGGAGCTGTCCTGGCTGTCCAAGGGTCGGGGGTGAGCCGTGGCTGGTGAGCTCGTCACCGGGCCGGGCCTGATCCAGTGGGGCAGCCTGCTCCTCGGCCGCCGACAGGCCGCCGGGGTTGCTACCCCGTACCGTTGGCGGACGGTCACCGGGTGGGAGGAGACTCCCGGGCTGGACTCCGGCACCGTCAACAGGGCCCAGCAGCACGGCGGCTACCCCGGCCGGCTGCTGGCCCAGCCCCGCACCGTCACCGTCGAGGGCGTGATGGTGCGGGCCCCGGCCGGGGCGATCGGTGCCGCGGTGCGCGCCCTCAACGCCGCGATGCCGATCGGCCAGGACGAGCAGCCGCTCGTCATCCAGATCGACGACCGCGGTCCGCTGCTGGTGAACGCCCGCCTGATGCGCCGGCACCTGCCGGTCGATCCTGCCTGGCAGCTCGGCTACAGCGCGGGCGGCGCGCTGCAGTGGCAGGCCAGCGACCCGCGCCGGTACGACCTCACCCAGCAGGCCGGTTCGGCCGCCCTGCCGCAGGCCGAGGTCGGCCTCGCCTGGGGCAACCCCGAATCAGGCGCTGGCCTGGCCTGGGGCAACCCCGAGTCTGCCGTCGGCCTCGCGTGGGGTACCCCGGGCAGCACCGGTGACGTCATCGCCACCAACTCCGGCGACGCGGACGCGCATCCGCTCATCGAGATCCGAGGCCCGGCGACCACCCCGCTCATCACGCTGCAGGGCACCGGCGTGCTCCTCGAGTACGACCTGACCTTGACCGCGACGGACACGCTCACGATCGACGCATGGGCCGGGACGGTGCTCCTCGGCGGGCAGTCCCGGATCGGCTCCGCGACTCTTCGCTCCCAGCCCGAGGGGGCGTTCGTCCTCCCGGCTGGCACCACCTCGGTCGTGAGCTTCCGCAGTAGCGACCCCGTCCCCGATCCCGCCGCGCTGATGACGGTGCGCTGGCGCAACGCCTACTGGTAGGAGGCCAGACCTCATGACCGTTCGATCCGGCTGGCTCCTCAACGCCTCCGAAGCAACCCCCGGACAGAGCCGCAACGACACCAGGCTCGTCCCGACCGGCACCATGGTCCCGGCGGGTGCGCTGTCGACCCGGCCGGGCCTGATCCCGGGCAACAACCCGTGCAACCTCACCGGCAGCGTCATGTCCGGCACGCTCAGCGTGGGCCGCGCGATCGTCGCGGGTACCTCGTCGCAGGGCGCGTACCCGGTCGCGGTGACCGTCGCCGAGGCCATCACGGTGCCGAACGGCGACGCCTCGAACCCGCGCATCGACTCGGTGTTCCTGATCGTCTACGACAAGCTGTTCGACACCTCGGGCAACACCCTCGCCCAGGTCCAGTACGTGACGGGTACTCCGGCCGGTTCGCCGACCGCGCCGTCCGCCCCGGCCACCACGAACAGCGCGCTGAGACTGTGGGACATCCTCGTCCCGGCCGGTGCGAGCGCAGGGTCCCCGATCAACTGGGCCACCGCGCTGACAGACCGCAGGCCGTACACCTCGGCGGTCGGCGGGATCAACCCCGACGGTTCGACGGCCGGTTGGTACTCCGGCCAGTACCGGGACGGCGGCACCACCACCGGCATCGAGCGGTACAACGGCTCGTCCTGGGAGTCGAGGGTATACCTCGGCACGTCGGGCCGGGTGGTGATCGGCTCGGACGTCGAGTTCTACCGCGACAGCGCGAACGTGGCACGCACCCCGGACTCCCTGACCGTCGACGGCAACCTGAGCGTCGGAGGTATCGGACAGATCCTCTTCGCCCGCAAGACGTCCGACACCACCCGGGCCAGCACCACCACGACGACCGCCGACCCCGAGCTGACCGTCAGTGGCCTCGTCTCCGGCGGCGTCTACCGTCTGGCCGGCCTGCTGATGTACGGCGCCCGGGACGACACCGACCTGAAGTTCGGCTGGGCCGCACCCGCATCGTCCACGTTCGCCTGGCACGGCCACTGCCAAGCCACCACCACGACCGGTACCACCGGCTCGGCCATCTACGACGTCCAGTCCATCAGCACCACCAACTACGCGCCCGGCGGCGCCACCACGAACAACACCACGATCATGGCGTGCGTGCTCAACGGCCTGCTCACCGCAGGCGCGGCCGGCACCTTCGTCCTCAACTGGGCACAGAACACCAGCAACGCGACCGGCACTGTCCTCAAGAAGGACAGCTGGTTCGAGCTCCGCCGGGTGGCCTGATGGACCCGTACCGCCTGGTCGTCGCCGACCTCCGAACGGACGAGGTCATGGACGTGCTACCGATCCAGGGAGTCACGTTCGACGACTACATCGGCAAGAGTGGGTCACTGTCCGGCACAGTGCCGCTGCCGAACGCAGACTTCGCCCGCCGCGCCCGCGCGGTGCTGTTGCCCGGCCGGACCATGCTGTACCTGGAGCGCGCCGATGAGACCGTGTGGGGCGGCCCGCTGTGGACACGTACCCCGGCCTCGGACGAGCGCGGGTTCCTGAGCTGCCAAGTGCAGGCCGCCGGGCTGGAGTCGATCCTCCGCGGGCACCGGCTGCTGAGCGCCGACCAGACGTTCACCAGCACCGACCAGCTCGAGATCGCCCGGCAGCTCGTCGCCTACACCCAGGCACTCTCCGGCGGGAGTCTGGGCATTGAGATCGACTACTCGCAGATGAGCGGAGTCCTCCGAGACCGGACGTACAGCCGGTTCGACCTGCCGTGGATCGGCGGCCTGCTCGACCAACTCGCCGCGGTGCAGGGCGGCTTCGAGTGGCGGATCCAGATCTACAAGGACAGCGCAGGGGCGCGGCACCGGGCTCTGCGGCTCGGCTACCCGCAGCTTGTGTCCGGCTCCGAGGACGTCGTGCTGTCCTCACCGGCCGGGCCGGACGGACCCGGTGCGGTCCGGTCGTACAGCCTTCCGGAGGACGCCACCACGCAGGCGAACATCTGGCAGTCCCGGGGCGCGACCACCAACCAGAACCAGGCGTCGGCCTCGGTACCGCTGATGTCCGCCGTGCAGATCGCCCAGAGCGACCTCGATACCGGTTGGCCGCGACTCGACGGCACCCGCGACTACACGGACGTCACGGTGCAGGCCACCCTCGACGCCTACGCCGCGGCGGACCTCGCCCGCTGGCAGCGGCCAGTCGTGATCCCGACCGTGAAGATCATCACCCGGGCGGGTCAGCAGCCGCCGCTCGGCAGCTACGTGCGGCTGCGGATCACCGACGACTGGTACCCGGCGCCCGGTCTGATCGCCCGGTACCGGGTCGTCGGGCACAGGGTCGAGCCGGAGGAGCGCGGCCGACCGGAGACCTGCGAGCTGTATCTGGAGGCGGCCTGATGGCGAGTATCCCTCTCGACCTGCTCGACCGGATCCGGGCGCTCGAGGACCGGCTGCGCGCGGTCGAGGGCCGGACCCAGCAGCGGCCGGCGCAGAACCAGATCCTCGGCAACGTTGACGTCGGGGCCGGTGGCGTGTTCCGGGTGCTGGATACCGACGGGTCGGTGATCATCTGGGTCGGCGGCATCGCCCCGGCGCACCCGGACGGTTCCCCCCAGCGCGGCGCCCTGTTCTACCGGGAGGACGGGTCGCTCGCTCTGCAGATCGCCACCACCTCGGCCGATCCACAGGGCATCGCCGTCCGCGACCGGGAGGGCAACTTCCTGCTGTCCGACGATGTCCTCTCGGGCTCCGGCCTTGCCCGGCCGTACCTCAGCACGGACGCGTGGGTCGGCGCGACCGCGGCGCCGACGGACACGACCACGTCGGGACCTTCACGACGCTGCAGAACATGCCGGGATGGAACAGGCAGCACCCGAAGATCACCGCGAACTACCTCGTGCAGACCGCGGCCGGGGTCACAGGGGAGATCCAACTCATCGACGACTCGAGCAACGTCATCATCCCCCCGCAGAGCATCGCCGCGAACTCCTTCTACTACGGCGCCGCGACCGGCTCGATCCCCGGGGCGTTCGGGTCCATCACCGCTCTGCACTGGCAGGCGCGGGTGACGGGTGGGGCGGGACGATCGGTGTCCGCGGGCTCGCGACGTACGGGGTGCAGTCCTGATCTATCCGGCGGCTGGGGTGGCGCTGTTGCCTGGCCGTCGCATCCGACCTTGTCCCGCGGCCGACCGGCCGGGGATTTCGCTATGCCCGGAGGCCCTCATGCCGATCACGTACGGCCGTCTGGAACACCACGACCCACGCTCCCGCGCCTATCCGTGTGCCGCCCTGCCCGGGGTGGCCCTGCGCTCCGTCACCTGGACCCGCCGCATCCCGATCCTCGACCAGGGCAGCATCGGCTCCTGCACGGGAAACGCCGCCACGGGCTGGCTCGCGACCGACTCCACCGGCCGCACCGCCACCGACACGGTCACCATCACCGCGGCGGGCGCCGCCGCATCGCACGGCCGGTTCGCGGACGGTGCGCACCGCCTCGACGAGAACTTCGCCCTCGGGCTGTACTCCCTGGCCACCCGCCTGGACGGCCTGCCCGGCACCTACCCGCCCGAGGACACCGGCAGCTCCGGCCTCGGCGTCGCCAAGGCCCTCAAGGCGCTGGGCCTCGCGAGCTCCTACGGGCACGCGTTCTCCGAACCCGCCATGGCCACCGTCCTGCAGAGGCGCCCGGTCATCATCGGCATCCCCTGGCTGAACTCCATGGAGACCCCCGGGCAGGACGGCCGGATCCCCGTCGTGCCGTCCAGCGGCGTCGCTGGCGGGCACGAGGTCGAGGTCACCGCCCTCGACGTCGAGGCCGGCCGCTACTGGATCACCAACTCGTGGGGGTCCGGGTGGGGGATCGACGGCCGCGGCTGGGTGCCCCGTACCGCCATGGCGTGGCTCCTCGCCCAGGGCGGCGACGTCACCGTGCCCGTCCGCACCAGGTCCGTGCCCGTCCCGGGCCCGCGCGGGCCGCTCGCCCGGCTCCGCGGCCTGCTGTGCGGAAGGACGTCCTGATGCCCGAACTGTGGCTGCCTGGCGCCGCTCGGCGCCAGCTCGACGACGCGCCGATGGCTGGCGACGGCGGCGCCCGCACGATCTGGCACATCACCTGGGACCGCAACGCCACCCCGCAGGCGCCCGCGGACCTGGTGCCGTTTGACGACCTGCTCTCCTACTTCTCCGGCGACGGCGCTGGCATGGCGCCGCACATCCTCTGGGACCCGTTCACCGGCCGGACCGCCCAGTTCTTCCCCGCCACCTCGAGGGCGAAGGCGGTGAAGAACCTGCCGGGTGGGGTGGAGACGAACCGCAAGGGCGACATCTGCATCCAGATCGAGATCTTGTTCTTCCCGCACTGCCGGGTGAACGGCCAGGTCTACGCCACGGTCGCCGACACGCCGTGCGTCGGCCTGGACCGGCTGATGGCCTGGCTCCGCTCCTGGGGCGTCCCCGACGTGTGGCCGATGGGCGCCCCGACGTGGCCCCCGCGCCGCTCCGTCACCACCTGGAACGCCCGCTCCGGCCACTACGGGCACTCGCAGGTCCCGGAGAACGACCACACCGACCCGGCCCGATGCCCAACCTGTTCGGCACCGCGGCCGCCACCACCGAGGAGGACTACATGGAAACCGACCGCGCCGAGGCCTGGTTCGGCCAGCTCAACGCCGAAATCTGGGGCCTCAAGAACGACATGGCCGCCGCCGCCCAGCGGGACGCCGCGCAGACCGCCGCGATCACCCAGCTCGCCGCCGCCGTCGCCGCCCAGCACGGCATCGACCAGGCCCAGCTCGTGCAGCAGATCAAGCAGGCGATCGCCGAAGCCGTCGTCAAGGTCGACGTCAGCGTTGGCACCACCGCCCGCCCGCGCCCGGTTCCTGACCATGGGCGAGACCGACCGGGCGACGCCGCCCACCGAGTGGTGCGACTGGTGGGCGGAGGTGCACCAGCTCACCTCGGACATCGCTTACGGCTGGGTGCCGCCCGAGCTCACCGCCGACCCGTCCGATCCGAACCCGTGGTTCTGGCACTGGTGCCCGAACACCGGCGACGGCCGGTGGATCGGTATGGCAGCCCCGGAGCACACCCTCGTCGCCCGCGACCCGCTCCACATGGAGCCGTCTCTTCTCTGGCCCTGCTGTGGCACCCATGGGTGGGTCCGCGGCGGCCAGTGGATACCCGCATGACCCTCTCTCAGATCGGAGGCCCCGTGCCGTACACCATTCGTCGTGAGCCCGCGTTGTGGCTCGCATTCATCGCATCGCTGGTCAAGATGGGCGGCGCGTTCTGGCTCTCGCTGACGCCTGAGCGGCAGGCCCTCGTCAACGCCTTGGCTGCGGCAGCGGTCGGCCTGATTGTTGCGCTGGTTGCGCATGACGCGCTCGGCGCGCCGATCGTCGGCACCATCCAGGCCGGCCTCGCGCTGGCTGTCGGTCTGGGTCTGCATTGGTCCGCAGACCGGCAGGCGATCGTTATGACTGCGGTCGGTGCGGGGGTGGCGATGTGGACCCGCACCCAGGTCACCGCGTCGGCTGGCGCCCGCCCGGCGCTGCCGCTCGCCCCGGTGAGGCGCCAGTGACCGCCCCGGACGGCGGGAGTGCAGTGTCCGTTGCCCTCGAGTTGGCGGAGATCAGGAGGTCGGTCGACGTCGGGTTCGCCACGATCCACGGGCAGCTGGCATTGATGCTGCAGCGGGCCGACCGGTCCGACCGGGAGCTGGCCGCGCTCAAGGCCGAGCTTGTCGAGGCGAGGGCCGAGCACAAGGCGGAACTCGAACAGGTCCGGGCCGAGTTCCAGGCTGCCCTGGCCGATCAGCGCCGCGAGACCGAGGACTTGAAGCGGGGCCGCTGGCCGCTGCCGGCCCTGGCTTCTCTGGTGGGGCTCGCGGGGCTGGTCCTTGCGGCGATTCCGCTCATCTCCCACTGACACCGCCCGCCCGGACGCCAGCGCGATCCCGGACCCCGCCACACCGCCCCCGCTCGGCCACATGCCGGGCGGGGGCGGCTTCGTCGTGTCTGCAGCGCCCCGGGATGCTTTGCCTGGGGCGAGGGGGCCTACGTGTGCTTGAGCTTCGAGGGATACACCTCGTGCTGGCGATCCCACCACACAATGTGGAAGACATGCCCGTCCAAGAACCCGTACAGGCGCTGCAGGCCCGTGAGCTCCAGGCGCTGGATCTTCGTCATGTCGTCGCGGCCGATCTCGGTGAGTCGGTCGAGGGCGTCCTTGCAGAGCCCGCCGGGCAGCTCGTACTCCTTGAACGTCCGCCACGTCTGCCGGAGTTCTGCGATCGTCATGGACTCGAAGTCCTTGAGCTTCCGCAGCAGCTCACAGACCTCCCCCGGCGTGGCCCCGTCGAAGCACCAACGGCTGTCATGGTCGATGTGCGTGAATCGCCACGTTAGCCGGTCGTTGGTAGTGCCGGAGTTCGGCAGGAGGTCCTTCGTGTTGCCGACGTTCTTGCCGACGTTGATCGGGCCGGGGAGGTTGACGTTCTTCCCCCGACGGGGCGCTTCTTCGCCACGTACTTGCCGTCCCCCGACTCAGTCAGTTGGCGCTGCGGTTCACCAGCGCGCCGAAGAAGTCTTCCATGTCCTCATCGAGGAGGGGTTCCCTGCTCCGGTCGAGGTCGGCGACGCCGGCTCGCTCGCGGGCGACGACCCAGGGGCCCTCGCGGTGGGTCATCGCGGACAGCTCGTGGGCCGAGTAGCCGATGAACGCGTCGAGGACCAGGTCGACGGACTCGGCCTCGCCGGGGTCGAGCGCCGAGGGGTCTCCGTTGATTTCGCCGGCGCTCAGCTGGAAGCGGCCGCGATGCATGGCGTACAGCTCGGGGGCGACGGGCCCGTTTGCCCAGGCTTGGAACCGCTCGGGGAACAGACTGCGGTCTTCCCAGACGAGGTGGTAGCCGTAGGCGAAGAAGCACAGCTTCTGCAGCTTCATGGCGGACATGGGCCCGTGCTTGCCGAGAATGTACGCCGCGACGTCCTTCACGTTGGCCATTGCTGTCGCCTCCTTCACTGGCCCTGCCTACACCGTAACGACTGGCCCGCCGGGTGGTGTCGGCGGGGCCGTCCGGCACGCAGTGCCATCCCCCCATTGGCCCCAGGTTAGCGCTGGTCGCTGACTGCGTCTGCTGTGTGGGTGAAGGCGTGACCGAACGGCAATGAATCGAACGGGTAATCGAATCGCCGAGTGTGAGACCGGCTCGCGCCGCCCTTCCCCGGAGGGCGGCGCGGGTTCGCGAGCCCAGGTCAGGGTGCCGCGTAGCGGGTGACGTCGATGACCCGGCAGGACAGCTTGCCCTGCGCGTCGGTGGCGCCCTGGGCCTTCTGAATGGAGGCCTGGCCAGGGGCGAGGCCGCTGGTGGCGGCCATGCCCTCGCCGATGCGGGTGCCGGAGCCGTCGAGGAATTCGACCTGGACCATGTAGTTCGACGCCTTCGAGCTGTGGTTTGTGATCTTCAGCTCGGCGGACGGCCAGTGCAGCGTGGGGTCGGCCGAGCACTTTGTGATCTCGACGTCCTTCGTCTTGTCGCCATCACCGGCCGGTGCGGGTGCGGCCGCGGCGGCGGACGGGGCTCCGGCGGCGGGCTGGGCGGGGACGGCCGCGGCGGTGCTCTTCTGGGTGGGGCCGGCTGCGGAGGGGTCGCAGGCGACGGCTCCGGTGAGGAGGCAGGCGGCGGCGAGGGCGAGGGTGACGGGGCGCATGGGGTCCTCTGAGCTCGGGGGATGTCGACCCGAACGTAGCGATGCCGTGGTTGGCGGGCCGGGGAGTTGCGTTTCCGTGACCGCCGTTGGGTTGCTGGTCCCGGGCCCTGGGTCGGCCGGTTGGGCGCGGGGTCCCGGATTCGGCGTGAGGTCCTCAGGTGTGGACGCGGGCGTCGTAGGGTGGCGACGCCTTCGGGCAGTGGTGGGGCGGCGCGGAGCGGTCGTACCTCGGAGGGGCGGCCGGTCCGACGCTCGCCCACCACACCGCGCTTTGCCATCCGTGGGGGGAAGGCGAGGCGCGGCTGCGTGTGGCGAGGGGCCGCACACCCCCTGGGCGGTCCCTCGCCACACCAGCATGCGTCGGCCCGTGATCCGGGCTCGTAGGGTGGCGACACCCCCAAGGGTGGTGGGACGGCTCGGTCTCTCGAGGCGGGGTCATATCGCGGAGAGATGCCGGTCTGGCGCCGTTCCCACCACACTGCCCCCGTACTGGTCTTCTGACGGCCGGTGCGGGGGCGGTTCTGTGCCTTCTGAGGTGGTCAGTCCGCAGGCCGGGCCTGTTCCTTCACTGCCGCGAGGATGTCTGCCCCGCTGGTCGGCTGCTCGTCTCGGGTCAGCGCCTCGGCGGCCGCCGATACCTCGTCGGCCGTGACCGAGAGCTCGCCTGTCTCGTCGGCGAGGACCACCCAGTCTCCGGCCGCGACGGCCCGGGCGCACTGGTCGACGAGCTCGAGGAACCGCGCGTAGCGGCTGGCGAGTCGTTGTGCGGCCTCGGTGGGCTGGGGCGCGCTTGTCATGGCCTGAGCCTAGGTCGAGCACCTGGTTGGCGCCCGCGGCAGTGGGCTGCAAAGTGCGGGGCTGACATCCCCGCGGTGCCGTGTCTACGCTGCCCACATGATCAAGGCAGTGGCTTTCGACGTTGGCGAGTGCCTGGTGGACGAGACCAGGGAGTACGGCACGTGGGCCGACTGGCTCGGCGTCCCCCGGCACACTTTCGTGGCACAGTTCGGCGCCGTCATCGCCGAGGGCCGGGACTACCGCGAGACGTTCCAGGTGTTCCGGCCGGGCTTCGACCTGGACGAGGAGCGCGAGAATCGTGCCGAGGCTGGCCGGCCGGAGTGGTTCGGCGAGGAGGACGTGTACCCGGATGTCCGCCGCACGTTCGTCCGTCTCCGGGCCGACGGTCTGCGGCTGGCCATTGCCGGGAACCAGACCGTGCGCGCCGGGAAGATCCTGCGCGAGCTCTTCGAGGGCGACGTCGACCTGATCGGAACGAGCGACGACTGGGGTGCCAGCAAGCCGGACCCGTCGTTCTTCGAGCGCGTCGCCGAGGCCGTGGCGTTCGCCCCGCAGGAGATCCTCTACGTTGGTGACCGCCTCGACAACGACGTGCTGCCCGCGCTCGCTGCCGGAATGCGCACCGCGCTGATCCGCCGCGGGCCGTGGGGCTGGATCCAGCAGCACGACCCGGCTGCCGATCGGTCGACGTTCCGGATCGACTCGCTCGCCGAGCTGCCCGAGCTGATCGCCAAGTTCAACGCTGCAGGGCACTGATCGCCGACGCCCAGCCGTACAGTCGCTCGTCGACCTGTCGCGCCTCCGGCCGGTCCTGCCGTTCGGAGAGGGCCTGGCGGCCTTCCCGGTTGAGTACCAGGTCGAGGCGAGCTGGTCGTCGGCGCGCCACCTGGCTACGCTGCCCGAATGATCAAGTCGGTCGTGTTCGATATCGGCGAGACCCTGACCAGCGACACCCGGTACTGGACGGACTGGGCCCGGTGGCTCGGCGTCCCCGCGCACACCATGTCCGCCCTCGTCGGCGCGGTCGTCGCCCAAGGCCTCGATAACGCCGAGGCGATCCGGCTGATCCGGCCGGGCTGCGACGTGCCGGCTGAGTGGAACGCGCGGCGCGCGGCCGGCGCCGACGAGCACCTCGACGAGGGCGACCTCTACCCGGACGTCCGGCCCGCCCTGGCCCGCTTGCAGGACGCCGGGCTGTGGGTTGGCATCGCTGGCAACCAGAACCACCGCGTCGGCGACGTGCTGAGGTCGATGCGGCTGCCCGCCGACGGCGTCGCCACGTCGGCGGAGTGGGGCGTGTCGAAGCCCTCGCCCGGCTTCTTCGCTCGGGTCGCCGAGTGGGCGCCGGGCGACCTGCAGCAGATCCTCTACGTCGGCGACCACCCGGCGAACGATGTCGCCCCGGCCGCCGCGGCTGGCCTGCGGACCGCGCACCTCCGCCGCGGGCCGATCGGCTACCTCCTCGCCGACACCGCCGAGGCGGCCGCCGCGGACTACCGGGCCGACTCCCTCGAGGACTTGGTCGACCAGGTGCTCACGGCAGGTTGACGAACACCCACCCGAGGGGGCCCAGGCGGCTGAATCGCGCACTCGGGTGTGACGGCGCGGGTACCGTGCCCGTATGCCCGCCCGCACGAGTACCGAGCTCGGCCTCCGCATCGCGACCGCCCGCGCCGCCCTGCGACTGTCGAGGCGTCAGATCTGGGAGGCCAGCGGCGTCTCCGTCAGCATGATCCGCAAGAGCGAGGAGGGGGAGCGCGTCCCTTCCGACGCGATCCTCGAGGCGCTCGCGCGGGCTCTGCGGACGACGCCCGAGGCGCTCCTCGACGGGCCCGGCCGGTCGGACAGCAGGGTGCACGCCGCGATCCCCGCGCTGCGGACCGCAGTCGCGGCGTACGACCTGCCGGATGACGGCCCGGTGCGGCCGTTGGACGAGCTCGCCGCGGCAGTGCAGGCCGCGACGGACGACCGGGTGAACAGCCGGTACGCGCGCCTCTCCGAGCAGGCTCCGGCGCTCCTCGAGGAGCTGTTCCGCGCGGTCGACCAGGCCGCCGGCGATGAGCGGCGCCGCGCCGCGCACCTCCTCGCGCTCGCCGTGCGGGCAGCCGACGCGGTGGCCTACAAGCACGGGTACCGCGACCTCAGCGCGCGCATGGTGGAGTTGATGCGGTGGGCCGCCGACCGGGCCGAGGACGACTCGCTGACCGCCACCGCAGCCTACGTCCGCACCGAGACTCACCTCGCGTCTGGCCGCCTCACCGCTGGCCTGCGAGGTCTGCGCGCCGCCGTCGATGAGATGCCCGCGCCGACCACCACGCCGCTCGCCGCCGCCGGGGCAGCGCTGCACATGCGGGCCGCTGTCGTCGCTGGCCGGCTCCGTGACTCATCTGCCGCGCACGACCACCTCGCGGAGGCGGACCGGCTCGGCGGCGCGGTGCCCGAGCGGCTGTATGAGGGCACTGCGGTGGGCCCTCACTCGCTCCGTATTCACCGGCTGGCCGTTGCGGTGGAGCTTGCCGAGCCGGGTGCCCTGCAGGCCGCGGTCGCGGAGGCCGGCCGCTGGGCGCCGCCGCTGGACCTCGGCGCCGAGCGCAGGTCGCACTACTGGATCGACCTCGCCCGGGCGCAGGCATTGATCGGCCGCCGGCAGCACGCGCACGAGTCGCTCGAGGCGGCCCGGCAGATCGCTCCACAGCACGTCCGGGAGCACGGCCAGGTGCGCGACCTGCTTGGAACGCTGGTCCGGCTCGACAGGGGGAAGACCGCCCGGCTGGTGGCGCTTGCCCGGTGGGCCCAGGCGGTCTGAAAGAGTGCCACAGCCTGTGGCACTTTCGGCGTCTGCGCGCGGGGACGATCTCCGGCGTGACAGCACACACCACACCGCCAGTGCTGGCGGAAGCCATCAGCCCCGCTCGCCTGCACGGTGAAGCGTGCATTCACTGCGGCTCCGCGGAGCCCCCGCTCGTCCCCGACGGGCACGTGTACACCGAGAGTGCCGAGCCGGGCGCCCCGCTCGGCTGGGCGATCGTCGCCTGCAAGGGCTGCAAGGGAGGTCGGGGGTGAAGCGGCAGCTGACCGAGATGCAGGCCGCGGGGACGGCTTGCTACCGCGAGGGGTGCGGGCTGACCGCCCGAGAGGCCACGCTGCACGACGCCGGCCACCAGACTTTCCGGATCTGCGGCGTCGTCCGGGTGCTGCCGATCGTGCTGTGCACCGAGCACCACTTGGAGTCGAAGGGGCTGGAGGTCATCGCGTCGAGTGCCGCGGGCCAGGGGACGGCTGGCCGAGACTCCCGCCGGCTGGCCTCGCCGGTGCCGGACCCCGTCGACCCCAAGGCGATCCTCAGTCAGGGCGTGGTGCAGTACTTCGGGTCGAGCGGCCAGCATGAGGGCTGGTGCGTCCTGGAGCGGGATGGCCGCGCATACACGGATCCGGAGAGCGGCTGGGTCTTTGTCTGGGACAGCTTCAGCGAGGCGTACGACAACCGCCGGATCATCCGGTGACTGCGGCCCAGTACGAGGTCCGGCCAATGGAGCTACATGGTCACAAGGGCTACGTCCCCTGGCGCATCGACGAGGATCGGGAGCACTCGATGCCGGGGATACCGCACTCGCACTGGACGCCCTCCCGGGAGCACACGGCGGCGTGGTGCGACCGCGAGAACGGAGTCCGTCCGACGCTGAGCCATTAGGGGGGCCCAGCCAATATTGGGTCCTGGGGCCCAAGATCGTGCCAGCCCAACGCGGCTACGGTGACGAGGGTGGCATGGATCTTGGGGGCGATGATGACGTGTGATCGTCTGGCAGTCTGCGCGCAGCGCGCTCTCGCCGGCACCGTCCCGACCACCGAGATACCGGGCGAGTGACGTCCACGCATTCGCCCGAGACGGAGCGGCTGAGCTCAGCTCTGTAGATCCCATCAGCAGGCCCCCCTTCCGATCCCACCAAGAGCGCCGGCTCCTATGCCTGAGGGGCTGACGCGACTGGCAAGCAAATGGCTCCGCCTCTGCAGTGCCCGCTCCTACCGGGCGCTGCAGAGGCGGTGGGGACCGAGGCTCGCCGTTCTGGGAGGTTCGTCGACGCTGCGGTCCCCTTGCGCCCGTCCCAGGCCTGGCATTAGCCGGGTCTGGGACGGAGCCGTTTCTGGGGAGTCCCTGGGGAGTTGGGGAGTGCCCGGGGAGTCTCAGATCGAGGAAACGTGAGGCAAGGTGAGGAAAGGCGAGGAATCAGAACCCCCAGATCAGAGCGCTTCTCCAGCTCTGACCTGGGGGGCAGCGGACGAGGCGGCCTGTACGCCGGGTTCTGTCTCCCGGGTTGCTTGCGCGGCCCGGGGAGGCGGCCATCCATCTAGGGCTGCCGTTGCCGACAGCCTCGTGCGGTCCACCCGCGGACTCGGGCGAGCAGCCCTCGAACATCCGCGCACGGCGCCCCGAGGGGCACCGATCTTGACCTTGCTCCAGGTGGGGTTTACCGAGCCGGCCGAGTCACCTCGGTCGCTGGTGGTCTCTTACACCACCGTTTCACCCTTACCCGCCGCCGAAGCGGTGGGCGGTCTGTTTTCTGTGGCACTGTCCCGCGGGTCACCCCGGGTGGGCGTTACCCACCACCCTGCTCTGTGGAGCCCGGACGTTCCTCGGCAGGCCCGTGAGGGACCCGTCGCGACCGCCCGGCCGGCTCGTCCGCCGTAGTGGTCATCGTAGCCGCTCGGGGGCACCGCCCGGCACACCGGCCCGGCCGGGATCCAGCCGGGCGGCGACCCCGGCGGCGCTCGCGGCGGCCCGCGGCGTCGTGGTGACCAGACCGAGGCCGATGATGGCGAGGCCGAGCCCGGTGACGATCCACCAACCGGCGTGGCTGGCCTCCGCGAAGCCGGTGGCGACCGGCCCGACCAGCGCGGAGGTGACCACGGTGCCGATCACCGCGACCCCGAGCGACTGGCCGACCGAGCGGCTGGTGGAGGCGACGGCGGCCGCCACCCCGGCCTGGGCGAGCGGCATCCCGGAGACCGCCGAGTTGGTGATCGGCGCGTTCACCAGCCCGAAGCCGAGACCGAACAGCGCGTAGGCGCCGAGGACGAGGGCCGGTGGCGAGTCCGCCTCGACCCGGGTGAGCAGCAGCCCGCTGGCGGCCAGCGCGACGCCCGCGCAGACCATCGGCATCCGCGGCCCAGACCGCCCGACGATCCGCCCGGAGACCGGCGCGAAGACCAGCATCATCACGGCCATCGGCAGGGTGAACAGCCCGGCCTCGACCGGGTCGTAGCCGCGGACGTCCTGCAGGTAGAGCGCGTTGAGGAAGAGGAATCCGCCGAGCGAGGCGAAGGCGCAGACCGCGGTGACGGTGGCACCGCTGAACGGCACGCTGGCGAAGAACCGCGGGTCGATCAGCGGCTCGCTCACCCGCGACTCCCACAGGGGCAGCAGCACGAGGGCGGCCAGCGCCACCCCGGCGAGGGCGAGGATCAGCGGCGACGTCCAGCCGTGCCCGGGGCCCTCGATGATCGCGGCGGTGCCGCAGCCGAGCAGCAGCAGCATGAGCAGCTGGCCGACCGGGTCGAGCCGGCGCGGCCGCGGCGAGCGGGACTCGGGCACGTACCGCACGGTCAGCACGAAGGCGGCGAGGCCGATCGGCACGTTGACCAGGAAGATCGCCGGCCAGCCGGCGCTGTCCACCAGGAAGCCGCCGATCAGCGGGCCGAGCGCCATGGAGATGCCGACCACGCCGCCCCAGACGCCGATCGCCTGGGCGCGCTCGCGCGGGGCGGTGAAGGTGTTGGTGATGATCGACATCGCGACCGGGTTGAGCATCGAGCCCCCGACCGCCTGCAGGCCGCGGAAGGCGATCAGCCAGCCGAGGCCGGGGGCGAGGCTGCACAGCAGCGAGCCGAGGACGAAGACCAGCAGGCCGATCAGGAAGATCCGCCGCCGCCCGACCCGGTCGGCGACCGAGCCGGAGAGCATCAGCAGCGCGGCGAGCACCAGGGTGTAGGCGTCGATGACCCACTGCAGGCCGGAGGCGGGCGCGCCCAGGTCGTGCTGGACGGCCGGCAGCGCGACGTTCACCACGGTGGTGTCGAGGCTGACGATGAACAGGCTGAGGCAGCAGACCGCCAGCACCAGCAGGCGGCGCCGCCGGTCGGCGGCAGGGGCGGGCGGAGCGGGGGCGGGGCCGTCACAGCCGGGGCCGGGCGGCGGCGGGGGAACGGGTCGGCTCAGGGACATGCGGGCGGCTCACACGGGTGCGAAGCGGACGGTTCGGGTGGCGGGGTCGGCGCTGGTGAGACGGACGCGGATGCGTTCGCCGAGCGGCAGTCCGACCCCGTCGCCGTCGCACTTGGCCACGACGGCGGGCTCGGCGAGTTGCACGGTGCCGTGGGCGGGGCGCCGCTCGTCGACGTCGATCACCACGGCGTCGAAGTCCTCGCCCTCGCGGCCGCGCAGCACCTCGGCCTCGATCAGGTCGACGCAGGCCCGCTCGACCTCGTGGGCCCGCCGGTCCCCGCGCTCCATCACCTCGGGCACACCGAGCAGTTCCTCGCGCACCCAGCCGGGCACGTCGGTGCCGCCGGCCACCGCCAGGCAGATCTCCTGGGCGTACCGGTCGGCCAGCCGGCGCAGCGGCGCGGTGCAGTGCGCGTACGGCGCGGCCAGCGCGGCATGGCCCGGGTCGGCGGGCGGCGGCACCCCCTGGCCGGCGTCGAAGGCGTGGTAACCGGCGCCGCGCAGCAGGCCGGTGCACTCCTCCAGGAAGGCGGCGTTGCGGGTGTCGGCGGGGTCGAGGGAGCGGATCAGCTCGGGGTAGGACACGGCGGCGGGCCAGTCGACGCCAAGTGCGCGGGCGACCCGGCGCAGCCGGGCGTAGGCGGCCTCGGGGGCGGCGGGCAGGGTGCGGAGCAGGCCGATGCTGGCGTCCAGCATGAGGTCGGCCGCGGCCAGCCCGGTGAGCAGGGAGATCTGCGCGTTCCAGGCGTCGACGGGGCGCGGCGTGCGGTAGGCGAGGCGGTAGCCGCCGTCGACCGGTTCGACCTCCTGCTCGGGGACGGGCAGGCTGATGCCGCCGCGGGCGGCCTCCTGCTGCTCGCGGAGCCGTCCGATCTCGGCGAGCAGTCGCAGCTGCTCGTCGGCCTCGCCGGCGTCGAGGGTGGCCTGGACGCCGGCGTAGTCGAGTCTGCGGCGGGAGCGGACCTGGGCGCGGCGGACGTCGGCGAGCACCACGGCGCCGTCCGCGTCGAGGTCGATCTGCCAGAGCGCGGCGGGGCGCAGCCGGCCGGGCAGCAGGCTGGCGGCGCCCTCCGAGATCCGGGGCGGATGCAGCGGCACCCGGATGTCGGGGAAGTAGAGGGTCTGCACCCGGCGCAGGGCCTCGGTCTCCACGACCCCGCCCGGGAGGACGAAGGCGGCGACGTCGGCGATGGCGTAGTGCACCCGGTAGCCGCCGTCCCGGCGGGCCAGGTGCATGGCCTGGTCGAGGTCCAGGGAGTCCGGCGGGTCGAGGGTGAAGAGTTCGAGGTCCGTGGCGTCGGTGTCGGGCAGCCGGGGGACGGCGGCCGCGCGGTCCGCCTCGGCGAGCACCTCGGCGGGCCAGTCGGTGCGGATCTCCAGCCGGCCGCGCAGCTCGGCGAGCTCGGTGTTGATCCGGGCGGTGTCGGCGGTGCGGACACTCAGTTGACGACGCGGCATGACCGCAGCGTAAGGGCGCGGGGGGCGGCGGGCCCGTCGGGCGCGTCCCGTCCGGTGGTCGGGGCAGGTGAGTGGTCGAGGCCCGGAGTTGACGCGCCTCCGGCGGTGAACGGCTGTGGACGGCTGTGGACGGCTTCGGGGCGGGGCGGCGTACGCCAGTACAGTGGCGGGGTCGTCTGCCACAAAGTGTTGAGGAGTGCCGCCGTGCTGGTCCTGTTGCCGCCCTCGGAGGGGAAGGCCGCGTCGGCAGAGGGCGCGCCGGTCGACCTGGACGTGCTGTCGCTGCCCGGGCTGACCGCGGCGCGGCGGGCCGTGCTCGACGCACTCGTCGGGCTCTGCCGCGGCGACGAGGACACCGCCGCCGAGGTGCTGGGGCTGTCCCCGGGGCTGCGCGGCGAGATCGCCCGCAACGCCGGGCTGCCCACGGCCGGTGCACTGCCAGCCGGCGAGGTGTACACCGGTGTGCTCTTCGACAACCTCGGCCTCGCCAAGCTCGACCAGGAGGCGTACGAGCGGGCCGAGCGCTCGCTGCTCGTCTTCTCCGGGCTGTGGGGAGCGGTGCGGATCGACGACCGGATCCCGCCCTACCGGTGCTCGATGGGGGTGAAGCTGCCGCCGCTCGGCGCACTCGGCGCGTACTGGCGGGCCGCCACCGCGGACGTCCTGCCGGCGGCCGCGGGCGAGGGGCTGGTGCTCGACCTGCGGAGTTCCGCGTACGCGGCGGCGTGGAAGCCGGCCGGGGAGGTGGCGGGGCGGACGGCGACGGTGCGGGTGCTGCACGAGCGCGAGGTCGGCGGCGAGCTGAAGCGGTCGGTGGTCAGCCACTTCAACAAGGCCACCAAGGGACGGCTGGTCCGCGACCTGCTGAACGCGGGCGCCGACCCGGCCACCCCCGGCGAACTCGTGGACGCCCTCACCACCCTGGGCCACCGCGTCGAGGTCCCCGCCCGGGGCACGGCACGGCGCCCCTGGCAGCTCGACGTCGTGGTCAACGAGATCCACTGAGAGAACGCCCAGGGCGGCCCCGCCCCTGTGTGGCTGACCTTGTGCCCCTGGCGGCCTACCGCAGGTGGCTGGTGTCGTTGAGGAGGCGCAGGGAGGCGTTGCCGTCGCTGTAGTACTGGACGGCGCAGAGGGAGGCCGCGGAGAGCTCCATGCGGTAGACGGCGTCGGGCGGGGCCCCGAGGGCGAGCCGGACGAGGGTCTTGATGGGGCTGACGTGGGAGACGACGAGGACCGTCCGGCCGGGGTGGCGGGCGAGGATCTTGTCGCGGGCGACGCCCGTCCGGTGGGCGAGGCCGGCGAAGCTCTCGCTGCTGCCGGTGGGCTTCGCCTTGGCGGAGGCGAGCCAGGTGTTCAGGTCGTCGGGGTACTGCTGCTGGACCTCGGCGAAGGTGAGGCCCTCCCAGGCGCCGAAGTCGAGCTCCCGCAGGCCGTCCTCGATCCGGACCTCGAGTCCGAGCCGCTGGGCGACGGCCTCGGCGGTCTCCCGGGTGCGCCGCATCGGGGAGCTGACGACGGCCTGGACGGTGCCGCGGGCGGCGAGCGCCTCGGCGACCCGTTCGGCCTGCCAGCGGCCCTTGTCGGAGAGTTCGGGGTCGGTGCCGCCGCTGCCGGAGAAGCGCTTCTGCGGAGTGAGGGCGGTCTCGCCGTGCCGGAGCAGGACGAAGGTGGTGGGGGTGCCGAGGTCGGCGGGGGCGGCCCAGCCGGCCCGCGGGGCGGCGGGCTCGGGCAGTGCCTCCTCCGCCGGGGCTGCCGCGGCGGAGGCGGCGGCCTTCGGCTCCCACTGGCGGCCGGCGCGGCCGGCGTCCATGGCTTCGTTGGCGAGCCGGTCGGCGTCCTTGTTCCGCTCGCGCGGGATCCAGGTGTAGGTGACGCGGCCGCGCGGGAAGACAGTGCGGGCCTCGGCGGCCAGCGGCTGCATGTCGGGGTGCTTGATCTTCCAGCGGCCGGACATCTGCTCGACGACGAGCTTGGAGTCCATCCGGACGTCGACCGGGGCGTCCGGGTCGAGGCCGTGGGCGGCCCGCAGGCCGGCGATCAGGCCGCGGTACTCGGCCACGTTGTTGGTGGCGTGGCCGATGAACTCGGCGGCCTCGGCGATGATCGCCCCGGTGTCGGCGTCCCGGACGACGGCCCCGAAGCCGGCCGGCCCCGGGTTGCCCCGGGAGCCGCCGTCGGCCTCGACGATGAACCTGCGGGGGGACATTCCGATCAGACGCCCGGCTCGGCGGTGCGCACCAGGATGCGGCCGCAGTTCTCGCAGCGGACGACCGCGTCGGCGGGCTCGGCCTTGATGGCGTTGAGGTCGGTGATGGCGAACTCGACCCGGCAGCCCTCGCAGCGGCGCTGCTGGAGGCGGGCCGCGCCGACGCCGCCCTGCTGCTCGCGCAGCCGGGTGTAGAGCTTGAGCAGGTCGGCGGGGATGACCTTGGCGACGGTCTCGCGGTCGCGGGTGGTCTTCTCGACCTCGGCGTCGATCTCGGCCCAGGCGGCGTCGCGGTGCTCCTCGGCCTCCTTGAGGACGACGTCGGAGTGCTGCAGACGGGCCGTCAGCTCGGTGACCCGGCTCTCGGCGGACTCCAGGCGCTCCATGACCTCCAGGACGACGTCCTCCAGGTCGGACTGGCGCTTGGCGAGCGAGCCCGTCTCGTGCTGGAGGTTCTCCAGGTCCTTCGGGGAGGTGACGGTGCCGGAGTCCATCCGCTGCTGGTTGCGGGCGGCGCGGGCGCGGACCTGCTCGACGTCCTGCTCGGCCTTGGTCTGCTCGCGGGTGGTGTCGGAGAGCTGGGCCTGGGCGGCGATGACCAGGTCCTTGAGGGCGGTGTGGTCGGCGCTGGCCTTCTCGATCTCGGCGAGCTCGGGCAGGGTGCGGCGCCGGTGGGCCAGCTGGTCCAGGCGGGAGTCGATGGCCTGCAGGTCGAGCAGGCGGATCTGGTCGGCGGGCGCGGCGTTCAAGCGGGAAGCTCCTGTGTGAATCGATCAGGTGTCAGGCGGTGTACGGCATGGGGGCGTGCCCCGTCCACGGGTCGGTGACCAGGTGGGAGACCTTGGTCTCCAGCTCCCAGCCGTGCTTGCCGGCCGCCTCGGTCAGCGACTGGGCGGCGAGGTTCAGCCAGGGCCACTCGGTGGCCCAGTGCGCGGCGTCGACGAGCGCGACCGGGGCGGCCTCGGACGCCTCGGACGCAGGGTGGTGGCGCAGGTCCGCGGTGACGTAGGCGTCGACGCCGGCGGCGCGGACCTCGGCGAAGAAGCTGTCGCCGGAGCCGCCGCAGACGGCGACCCGGCTGATCGTCCGCTGCGGGTCGCCGGCGACCCGGACGCCGGTGGCGGTGGCGGGGAGCCCGGCGGCGACCTGCGCGGCGAAGGCGGCGAGGGTCATCGGCTCGGGCAGCACGCCGATCCGGCCGCCGCCGCGGCGGCCCGCCGGGTCGGTCGGGTCGGGGACGAGCGGGCCGGTGACGCGCAGCCCGACCGCCTCGGCGAGGGCGTCGGAGACGCCGGGGTCGGCGTGGTCGGCGTTGGTGTGCGCGACGTGCAGCGCGATGCCCTGCCGGATCAGGGAGTGCACCACGCGGCCCTTGAAGGTGGTGGCGGCGACACTGGTCGTGCCGCGCAGGTAGAGGGGGTGGTGGGTGACGACCAGGTCGGCGCCCCACGCGGCGGCCTCGTCCACGACCGCCTGCACCGGGTCGACGGCGAAGAGCACCCGGCGGACCTCGGCGTCCGGGTCGCCGCAGACCAGCCCGACGGCGTCCCAGGACTCCGCCCACTGCGGCGGGTACAGCTCTTCGAGCGCGGCGATCACGTCGGACAGTTTCGGCACCTGTCGAGACTACCGCGCCCGGCGGGCGCGCCGGTCCCGCACCGGGTCCGCACAGGTCCGCGGCAGCCCGCACAGCTGCACGTCAACCCGCGCCCGGCGGCGCACGGTACGAGCGTCGACCGGTCAGCGGCGCACGTCGGACGGGGCGCGCTCCGGAGCGCCGGGCCCGATCCGGTCGCACTCCGGAGCCCGCGCACGACCGGAATCGGATCTGGATCACCCTTATGAGTGAAGTGACCCGGGCTGCGTTGAGTCACACCGACCACGAAAGTAACTTCAGTTCCGCGAACGAGAGTTGCCCTGACCTGGGGGTCGGGAAGGGGCGCCGGGCGCCGATCCGGGCCGGGCGAACGGCCCGGGGAGGTCCGGTACCGGGCGGCTCTCGTCACTTCCAGGACGACCGGGTCGCGGTGCAGGAGCAGTGGGCAACCGCGGCGTCGACACGAAGGGGTGTGAAGCGATGGGGGCGGGCACACCGCTGCGTTCGGCCTCGGTGGCGGGGTCGGTCGGTGACGGGCCGGATGCGGACGGCACCGCACTGGGGGTCGTGCGGACGGCCGCGGCCGGTGCGCAGGGGCGGGGAGGCGAGGGCGGCCCGGTGGCCGCCGTCGAGAGCCCCCGGCGCACCGCCCGGCCGTCCGCGCCGGCGTACCGCGCGACGAGGCGCGGTCGGCCGGTGGAGGCGGAACTCCGTGGTGGCGCGCGGGGGTTCGCCGTGCCGCCGGTCGGCCCCTTCGAGGGGAGGGGGTCGACCGGGCCCGGGTGGCGGGTCGGGGAGCGGGAGCGGTTATCCGCCGCACTCGCCGCGGCCGGCCTGGCCGCACCGCCGGGGCCGCGACCGGAGGGGACGACTCTCGACCACTGGGTCGCCGAACGGCTGGGCCGCTCCGGCGACCCCGGCGTCCCGTGGCCGGACGCCCGCCCGGTCGCCACCGCCCTGGTCGGCCTGATCGCCCGGGTGCACGCCCTGGGGGCGGCGCTGTGCGACCTCTCCGCCGAACAGGTCCTGGTGGGCCCGGACGGCCGACTGCGGCTGGCCGGCCCCCGCCCCTACCCGGCTCCGCGGCCCGGGGCCGTTTCGCTGCGCCGCGGGCCGTACGGCGACGACCGCCACGCGCTCGGCGGGCTCCTCTTCCTGCTCGCCACCGGCCGCACCCCGCTGCTCGCCGAGGAGTTCCCGGAGGCCCGGGCCGGCACCCCGCCCGCGGCGCCCGCCGCGGTCCGGCTGCGCCGCTGGCTGGCGCTGGCCGCCCGGACGGGCGAGACCGCCCGCCGGCTCACCCCGCTCGTCCTCGGCCTCTGTGCCGAGGACCCGGCCGACCGCTGGCCCCCCGAACGGGCCGCGGCCGCGCTGGGCCCTCCCTCTCGGATCTCGCCGGGCGTCGCGTGCCCGGCGAGATCCGAGAGGAAGGGCCCGGTCGACCCGGCACCGCCCGGCACCTGACCCGGCCGCACCCCGCGTGCCGCCCGCCCCAGCCCCCGTACGGATCAGGAGAGCCGCACCGATGAGCACCGTCGCCCGGACCGCCTCCCAGGCACTGCGCCGGTTCGGGTTCACCTTCGCCGCCGACGGCTCGCACGCCGCCTGCCTCGCCGCCGGTCCGGACGGCGGCTGGTACGCCGAGAGCTGGCGGCTGCCCGCGGACGGCTCCCCCGCGGAGCCCGTCCCGCTGCCGCCGCCCGCCGGCCGCACCGAGAGCCTGCGCTCGCAGCCCGTCGCGCTGTCCGACGGGCGGGTGCTGGTCCGCCGGCACGACGGCGAGCGGCACGACCTCGTCGTCCTGTCGGCCGCCCGGGAGGAGCGCGAGCAGCAGCTGGCCCGGCTCTGGCTGCCGGGGCTCCGGCTGCTGCCGATGCCGGGCGGCGGGGCGGTCGCGCTCGGCACCGACGGGCGGCCGGTCACCACGGTCTGGCGGATCGCCGCCGACGGTTCGCCGCCCGCCCAGGTCGCCGAACTGCCCGGGATGTACGGCGGCGGCCTCTGGCTGGACACCGCGGGCCGTCTGCTGGCCCTGGACCGGGTCGCCGACGTGTCGGTGCGCACCGTCGTCCTGGATCTCGACGGCGGCGCCGTCACCCCGCTGCTGGAGATCGCCGAGGGCAGCAACGACCGGCTGGTGCTGTTCGACCCGCCGAGCGGCTTCGGGGTCGTCCGCAGCGACGCCCCCGGGGCCGACCGGCTCGGCTGGGTACTGCTCGGCGGCTCCGACCCGGTCCGCTTCCCGGACTGCCTGCACCAGCCCGGCCCGGTGCCGCGGCCGATCGCGCTCGCCCCCGGCGGGGGCACCGATCCGCGTGTCGTCCTGCAGCTCGACCACGGCGCGGCGACCGCCCTCGCGCTCTGGCAGCCCTCCACCGGCCGGCTGGACCGCCTGCCCGCCCCGCCCGGCCGGTTCGGCGAGACCGGCCACTGGTCGGCGGCCGGCCTGCGCGTCCCGTACTCGGCGCCGGACCGCCCGGCAGCCCTCGCCACCCTCGACGTGGACGCCCTGCTGGCGGCCGGCGCCGCCGCAGGCCCTGGCGCCGTGCCGCCGCCACTGCCGCTGCAGCTCGCCCCGCTGGCCCCGCACGCGGCCCCCGACGACCTGCCGGGCGGCGCGCACCCGCCCGGCTGGCGGGTCGACGGCTCGGCCGAGCCCGGGGACGGCGGCAGCTGGCAGGCCGCGCGGCCGGTGCACCTCGGCGGCCCGGCCGGCCCGCTGGAGGCCGTGGTGTACGGCGGGGACTCCTGGCTGGCCGCCCCGCACCTGGTGCTGGCGCTGCACGGCGGCCCCGCCGATGCCTGGCGGCTGGAGTTCGACCCGGCGCTGCAGCGGATGGCCGGCCGCGGCACCGCCGTGGTCGCCCCCAACCAGCGCGGCTCGACGGGCTACGGGCCCGCGCACGAGGCGGCCGTACACGGCGCCTGGGGCGGCCCGGACCTCGACGACGTCCTGCACCTGCTGGATGGCCTGGCCGAGCAGCGGGCCGCCCTCGGGCTGGAGCCGCCCGCCCTCTTCGGCGTGAGCTACGGCGGCTTCCTGGCGCTGCTCGCCGCCGCGCACGCGCCCGCCGGGCACCTCGCGCGGTGCGCGGTGGTGGCGCCCTTCCTGTCCGGCGCCCGGCTGCTCGCCGAGGCCGCGGAGCCGGTGCGGGCGATGTGCGAGCGCCTCGGCGGCGCCGCCGAGGCGCAGGACGTCCGCGGGCCGCGCGACGTGCTGCGGCTGGCCCACCGGCTGACCGCGCCGCTGCTGATCGTGCACGGCGACCGGGACGAGGTGGTGCCGGTCGGGCAGTCGCGCACGCTCCGTCACGAGCTGCTGCGGCTCGGCCGCGCCGAGGGCACCGACTTCCGGTACGTGGAGGCGGCCGGGGCCGGCCACGAACTGCTGGCCGAGGAGGGCGCCGCCGTCCTGCACGAGCTGCTGGCCGGTTTCCTGCGCACCGGCCGGCCCGCCTGACGACCCGCCGAGCGCCCACCGGATCGGAGTCTGCCGTGCGCGGGCAGTGACCGCCCCGATAGGCTCGTACCCGATTCGGCCGCCCCGGCGGCCGCGGTCCCGGGCGCCGAACGCCCGGACGGTCGGGCAGCCGAGTGCCCGGCCGAACGACGCTGCGCCCGCAGCACCGCACAGCACGGAGAAGACAGAAGCTCATGTCCGAGACCCTCACCGACACCACCGAGCACGACCGCACCGCGCCCGGCGCCGACGAGGCCATGGCCGAGGACACCGCGCACGGCCGCCACCGTGGCACGACGGCACCGGACGACCGCCCCGACGCCGACCCGCACGGCCGGCACCGCCGCTGACCTGCTCGCACACCGCGCGGCCCGGGGCTCTCGCCCCGGGCCGCCGGCGTTGCGGGCCCGCCGCCGAACGGCCGGCATCGCGCTCAGTCGAAGGTGAGCACCGTGCGCAGTGCCTCGCCGCTGCGCATCCCGGCGATCGCCCGGCCGACCTCTTCGAGCGGCATCCGGTGGGTGACCAGCGCGGCCAGGTCGAGCCGGCCGGCCCGCCACAGGTCGACCACCCGGGCCGCGGTGCGGGCGACGTCGCCGCCGCCGTACAGCGAGCTGAGGACCCGCTTCTCGTTGAAGAACAGTTCGCCGAGGCTGAACGCGACCCTGTCGTCGCGGGCGCCGGCGCCGACCACCACCACGGCGCCGCCGCGGCGGGCGGCGTCGTAGGCGGCGCGAACGGTCTCCGAGCGGCCGACCGCCTCCACCGCGTAGTCGTAGCCGCCGAGGGCGAGGCCCTTGGCGGCGGCGCGCAGCTCCTCGGGGGCGATCGCGTCGGTGGCGCCGAGTGCCAGGGCCCGCTCGCGGCGGGCGGCGACCGGGTCGACGGCGGTGACCCGGGCGGCGCCGCTGATCCGGGCGGCCTGCACGGCGGCCGCGCCGACCCCGCCGGCGCCGAGCACGGCGACGGTGGCGCCCGGCTCGACCCGCGCGGTGTTCACCACCGCGCCGAAGCCGGTGGTGACCCCGCAGCCGACCAGGGCGGCGAGCTCGAAGGGCAGGTCCGCGGGCATCCGCAGCACGGCGTCGGCGGCGACCACGGCCTCCTCGGCGAAGCTGCCGGTGCTGTAGAAGCCGTACGCGGCGGTGCCGCCGCCGAAGCGGAAGGTGGGCTCGGCGAGCCGCTTGAGGCTCGCGGTGCACAGGTGGGTCTCGCCGCGGGCGCAGAACGCGCAGCCGCCGCAGGGCGGCATCCAGCAGAGCACCACCCGGTCGCCGGGGGCGAGGCCGGTGACGCCCGGGCCGACCTCGGTGATCTCGCCGGCGCCCTCGTGGCCGGGCACGAACGGCGCCGGCTGCGGCAGGACGCCGCTCATCGCCGAGAGGTCGGAGTGGCAGAGTCCGGCGGCACGCATCCGGACCCGGACGGTGCCGGGCCCGACGTCGACCGTCTCCACGTCGTCGCGGACCTCCAGCGTGTCCTGGCCGGTCTCGTGCAGGATCGCTGCGCGCATCGTGCTCCCGTTCCCCTCGTGCGGTGGCGTCTGACGGCAACGAGGGTACGGGCGCGGCCCGGGCACGCACCCGGGCCGGGCGGGCGCCCTGGCCGGCCGTACCGTCGGGTAGGGTCCGCTGCACCGTTCCGTCCGCCAGCAGGGAGCAGCAGCATGACCGACCGCCACGACGCGCCCGCCGCGGCCCTGCCCGGGCCCGAGGTGCTGAAGGCCTTCGAGGCGGCGACCGGCTTCATGCCGGTGGACGAGGGCCTCGCGCTGTACGCGGCGGCGGTGGAGGCCGCGGGGCGCACCGGGCTGCCGGTGCTGGAGATCGGGACGTACTGCGGCCGCTCGGCGGTCCTGCTGGCGGACGCGGCCCGCCGCACCGGCACGGTGGCGCTCACCGTGGACCACCACCGGGGCTCGGAGGAGCAGCAGCCAGGCTGGGAGTACCACGACCCGACGCTGGTCGACCCGGAGGTCGGCCGGATGGACACCCTGCCGGTCTTCCGCCGCACGCTGTTCCACGCGGGCCTGGAGGAGCACGTGGTGGCGCTGGTGGGCCGCTCGCCGCAGATCGCCGCGCTGTGGGGCGGTCGGCTGGCGCTGGTGTTCATCGACGGCGGGCACACCGACGAGCACGCCACCGGCGACTACGAGGGCTGGGCGCCGCACCTGGCCGAGGACGGCCTGCTGGTCGTCCACGACGTCTTCCCGGACCCGGAGGACGGCGGGCAGGCGCCGTACCGGGTGTACCTGCGGGCGCTGGCCGAGGGCTTCGAGGAGGTCTCGGTGACGGGTTCGCTGCGGGTGCTGCGGCGCGCGCGGGGCTGAGGACGCACCGCGGGGCGGGCCGCCTCGGGCACGATCCCGGGCGCTCCGCCGTCGTACGACACGGGCGGTACCCTCCGGGTGCCGTGCCGTGGCGCGCCCGGGGTCTGTACGGTGTCCGACAGCAGTCGAACGGCTGGGCACGGCGCGGTGGGTGCGACGCGACTACGCAGCGGGGCGAGGGCGAGGGAATGACGGATCAGGACAACACGCCGCCGGCGGTCTGGGACCCGACCGCGCGCGGCGGTGCCGGCGGCTGGGTGCGGCGCCGGCCGGGGCCCGAGGGTGCCCCTCCGCCGCCCCCGGCCGGCCCCCCGGGTTTCCCGGCCGCGGCGCCCTCGGGCTTCCCGCCGCACGCCCAGGCTCAGCCGTTCCCGCCGAAGGCGCCGCCGGGCTTCCCGCCGGCCCGGGTGCCGGCGGCGGACGAGCAGGCGACGACGATGCTGCCGCCGGTGCCCGCCGGCGGTCCGGGCGACCAGGGACCGCCGTTCGGTGCCCGGCCGTACGTGGCCGCGCCGCCGTCCGCGCCGGGCTTCCCGCCGCAGGACCGGACGCAGGCCTTCCCCGCGCAGGGCTTCCCGCCGCCCGGGCCCGGATTTCCGCCTCCGCAGGGCGCCGCGCCGTTCGACGGCGGACGGGCGCCGTTCCCGGCCTTCGACCCGGCCGGGCCGCGGCCCGCGGGCGCCCCCGCGCCGGTGTACGAGGACCTGGACGATCAGGAGCCGCCGCGCAACCGGACGCCGATGCTGATCGGCGCGGGTGTCGTGCTGGTGCTGCTGCTCGGCGTGGGCACCGTCTGGGCGGTGCAGAACTCGGGCTCCGACGGCAAGACGGGTGCGGCGCAGGCCGTCCCGCCGCCCGCGCAGGGCGGGGCCGGTGGCGCGGCGCCGTCCGCCGCCGCGGGCGGGTCCTCGGCGGCCGCGTCGCCGAGCGGCTCGCCGAGCGCCGGGGCCGGGGCCGAGGGGCAGGCCAAGGCGCTGGACGCGCTGCTGGCCCGCGGCGAGAGCGCGAAGGCGCCGATCGGCAGCGCGGTGGCCAAGGTGGCGAGCTGCCCGGACAAGTCGGAGATCGAGAGCGCCGCCCAGGTCTTCGACGACGGCGCGACGCAGCGCGACCAGCTGGTCGCCGACCTCGGCAAGCTGGCGCTCGGCGACCTGCCGGGCGGCGCGGAGGCGGCGCAGACCCTGAAGTCGGCCTGGCAGACCTCGGGCGACATCGACCGGGCGTACGCGGCCTGGGCCCGTACCGTGGCGAGCCAGGGCTGCTCCGGCAGCACCGCCCCGAACACCGCCGACAAGAAGCACGCCAACGACCTCAATCCGCAGGCCACCCAGTCCAAGAAGGACTTCGTGGCGAAATGGAACGCGATCGCGAAGACCTACGGTCTGACCGAGCGCACCTGGGACAGGATCTGAACCACCCGTGACCGGCACCACCACCGACACCCAGTACCCGGAGCGCCCCCGCCGCGCCCGCCGCCTCGGCCTCGCCCTGCTCGTCTGCACGGTGCCCGTGCTCGCGGCGGGCGGCTGGTTCGGCTGGCAGGCGCTCGCCGACGGCTCCCGTCCGGGGGCGGCTCCCCCGGCCTCGTCGGGCCTGGCCGCGGATCCGACGCCGGCCTCCTCCGACCCGGAGGCGGCGGGGGCGTCGGCGGCGGCGCCCTCCTCGGGTCCGGCGCCGTCCAACGCGGTCCCGAGCGCCTCGGCGCCGACCGGTTCGGGCCCGCTGAACGGCCGCACCGTGCTGCTGGACCCGGGGCACAACCCGGGCAACGTCAAGCACACCACCGAGATCAACCGGCAGGTGGACATCGGCAACGCCCGCAAGGAGTGCGACACCACCGGCACGTCCACCAACGCGGGCTACAGCGAGGCCTCGTACACGCTGGACGTGGTGCACCGGGCGCGGGAGATCCTGCGGCAGCGCGGCGCGAGCGTGGTGCTGACCCAGGACGGCGACCGGCCGTTCGGGCCGTGCATCGACGAGCGGGCCCGGATCGGCAACCAGGCGAAGGCGGACGCCGCGGTGTCCGTGCACGCCGACGGCGCCCCGGCCGGCGCGCACGGCTTCCACGTGATCATGCCGGGGAAGGTGACCGCCGGGCCGGCCGACACCTCGGCGATCGTCGACCCCTCGCACCGCCTGGGCGTGCTGCTGCGCGACGACTTCCGGCAGGCGACCGGCCAGCCGTACGCCGACTACATCGGCAAGGACGGCCTGGACACCCGGACGGACCTGGGCGGCCTGAACCTGTCGCGGGTGCCGAAGGTGTTCATCGAGTGCGGCAACATGCGCAATGCCGCGGACGCCCAGCACATGACGGACCCGCAGTGGCGGCAGAAGGCCGCCGAGGGCATCGCGGAGGCGGTGACCGCCTTCCTGGCCGGCGGCTCCTGACCGGGGGCGCACGGCCGGCGCGGCCGGTCCGCCGGTGGTGCGCCTGACCAGGAGCCACGGCGATTTCGCAACGAATTCGGGGGTTTCCCCGGGGCGCTGTGCACAGCGCACGACCCGGGCCCTAGGCTCTTGCACGTCCGGGGACGACCCGACATGCAGTACACGACACACCAACGAGGGGAACGTTAGTGAATCTGCGCGCTCTCACGCGGGGAGACGCCGCCGTCGCAGGTGCGGCCGTGCTGCTCTTCATCGCGTCCTTCCTGCCCTACCTGACGGTCGAGTTCTGCATCGCCGGGCGGTGCTCCTCGGACAGTCAGAACGCGTGGAAGGCCTCGCTCTTCCCGATCCTGCCCTCGGCGTTCCTGCTGGGCATCGTCGCGGCCGTGCTGATCCTGCTGCACCACCTGCAGGGCGAGGCGTCGACCGGGCGCCAGGTGCTGGGCCTGCGCCTGGACCAGTGGGGCACCGCGCTGTCGGTCGCCACGCTGTGGTCGGCGCTGTGGGCGCTCGCCGGCGGCGGCGAGGGTGTCAGCCACGGCTTCGGTGCCTGGCTCGGCCTGCTGGCCGCGCTGGTGCTGGCCGGTGGCGCTGCCGCGGGCCCGCTGGTGCCGGCGCTGCAGGCGCCGCTGCTGACGGACAAGCCGGCCGCGCAGGCCCCGCAGGCGTACCAGGGCTTCCCGCAGGGCGGCCAGCCGGGCCAGCCCGGTCAGCCCGGTCAGTACGGCTACCCGCAGGCCGGGCAGCCGGGCGCCGTGCAGGCCCCGGCGTTCGGTGCCGAGCAGCACGGCGGCTACGGCTACCCGGCCGGGGCCCAGGCCGCCCCGCAGCAGGTGCACGACGCCGCTCCGGCCGCGTCGTTCCAGCCGTTCTGGTTCGCGGTGCCGGCCGTCCGCCAGCTGGCGAACAAGGACAACCCGGCGGGGCCGCCGGTCGGCGAGCTCGTCCCGGGCACCTGGTACCTGGCGGTCGAGCAGCGCGGCGCGGCGCTGGTGGCGCAGCTGCCGGACGGTTCGCACGGTCTGCTGAGCGACACCTCCGGCATCCAGCGCGGCTGACGGACGGACACCCGAAAGGGGCGGTACCCGGTCGGGTACCGCCCCTTTCGGGTGTCCGGTCAGCAGCAGTCGTTGACGACCAGGCCGGCGGGCAGGCCCTCGCCGCCGAAGACCGCGACGGTGGCGTGGTCGCCGCCGAGGGCCGCGACGGCGAGCAGCAGGGCGCCGGCCGTCCAGGTGGTGCGCTCCTCGGGCCAGATGGCGTCGTCCTCGAAGACGTAGCCCGTCCAGTAGGAGCCGTCGGTGTGCCGCAGGTGCTGGATCCAGCGGAGGATCTCCACGGCGCGGTCGGACTGGCCCACCGCCCAGAGGGCGAGGGCGAGTTCGGCGCTCTCGCCGCCGGTGACCCAGGGCCGGTCGCTGACGCAGCGCACGCCGAGGCCGGGCACCACGAAGCGGTCCCAGTCGCGGGCCATCCGCCGCTCGGCCTCGACGCCGCGCAGCGCGGTGCCGAGGACGGGGTAGTACCAGTCCATCGAGTAGCGGTCCTTGTCGAGGAACCGCTCGGGGTGGTGGGCGATCGCGTGGCGCAGCCGTCCGGCGGCCAACTCCCAGTCGGGCTGGGGCGCTTCGAGGTGGTCGGCGATGGCGAGGCCGCAGCGCAGGGCGTGCAGGATCGAGGAGGAGCCGGTGAGCAGCGCCTCGTCGGGGGCGGTGCCGTCCTCGTCCTGGCGCCAGGCGATCGGGCCGCCGGGCAGCCGCAGGCCGACGGTGAAGTCGAGGGCGCGGCGGACGGTGGGCCAGATCCACTCCAGGAAGGCGTCGTCGCCGGTGGCCAGGTGGTGGTGCCAGGCGCCGACGGCGATGTACGCGCAGAAGTTGGTCTCCTTCGCGGCGTTGGTGACCTCGCCGTCGGGGCCGCCGTGGCCGTAGGAGTAGGCGGCGTACCAGGAGCCGTCGGGGTTCTGGTGGTCCACCAGCCAGCGGTAGGCGGCCTCGGCGGCGGCGTGCTCGCCGGCGGTGTCGAGGGCCATCGCGGCCTCGGTGTGGTCCCAGGGGTCGAGGTGGCCGCCGTGGAACCACGGCAGGGCGCCGTCGCGCTGCTGGTCGGCGAGGATGGAGCGGACGGTGGCGGCGGCCTGCTCGGCGTCGAGGACGCCGTCGAGCAGCAGCGCGTCGGGGACGGCCGCGGTCACTTGCCGGCCCGGTGCGGCTTGGAGGCGTACACCACGAAGCTCTTGCCGATGACGGGGTTGAGCGCCTTCTCGGCGGCCTTGGTGAGGGTGCTGATCACCGGGGTGCCGACGATGTCCCAGACCAGCAGCTGGTGGTAGGCGCGGACGGGCAGCGCCTTGTCGTTGTTGACGCCGACCGCGCACTTGATCCACCAGTACGGGGAGTGCAGCGCGTGCGCGTGGTGGGTGCCGTAGGGCTCCAGGCCCGACTCGCGGACCTTCTCGACGAGTTCGTCGCCGCGGTAGATGCGGATGTGGCCGCCCTCGACCTCGTGGTACTCGTCGGAGAGCGCCCAGCAGATCTTCTCCGGCAGGTAGCGGGGCACGGTGACGGCGAGCAGCCCGCCCGGCTTGAGGACGCGGACCATCTCGGCGAGCACGCCCTTGTCGTCCGGGATGTGCTCCATGACCTCGGAGATGATGATCCGGTCGAAGGTGTCGTCGTCGAAGGGCAGGTTGAGCGCGTCGCCCTCCATGGCCACCGCGGAGGAGCCGGCGGGGGCCTCGCCCGCCTGCTCCATCGCCGCGAACCACTTGCGGACCTCGGCGATCTCGTCGCCGTTCTGGTCCAGGGCGACGACGTTCGCACCGCGCCGGTAGGCCTCGAAGGCGTGCCGGCCCCCGCCGCAGCCCAGGTCGAGCACCCGGTCGCCGGGGGCGAGCGGGAAGCGGGAGAAATCGACGGTCAGCACTGCGGGGCTCCCATTCGTTGCTGCTGTACTGAAGGAGGTGAGGCGAAGCGTCAGGGGACGTAGCGCCAGCCGCGGCCGGCGCGGGCGTGCTGCCCGGCCCCGGTGGCGACGGCCGCGCGGTAGCGCTCGGCGGTGAGTTCCGCGGCCCGCTGCCAGGTGAAGTTCGCCAGGACGCGGGCCCGGCCGGCCTCGCCGAGGCGTTCTCGCAGGGCGGGGTCGTCGAGCAGCCTGCCGAGGGCGGCGGCGAGCGCGCCGGCGTCGGCGGGCGGCACCGCGAGGCAGGTCTCGCCGTCCGGGCCGGCGACCTCGGGGATGGCGCCGCCGGTGGTGGCGACCAGCGGGGTGCCCGTCGCCATCGCCTCGGCGGCGGGCAGCGAGAAGCCCTCGTACAGCGAGGGCACGCAGGCGACCTCGGCGGAGCGGTACAGGTCGACGAGTTCGCGGTCGGTCAGGCCGGTCCGGAAGTCGATGTACTTCTCCAGGCCGAAGCGGCGGACGGCGTCGGCGACCGGGCCGTCCTCCTTCTGCGGCTTGCCGACGACGACGAGGTGGGCCTCGCGCTCGGTGCGGACCTTGGCGAGCGCCTCGACGAGGTGGACGAGGCCCTTGAGCGGCACGTCGGCGGAGGAGGTGGTGACGATCCGTCCGGGCACGGTGGCCACGGACGGGTCGGGCGACCAGAGCCGGGTGTCGGCGCCGATCGGGACCACGGAGACGGCGCTGGCGCCGATGCCGAGGTGCTCGACGATCTCGGCGGCGGAGCTCGCGGAGACGGTGATGACGTGCTCCAGGCGCCGGGCGACCCGCTTCTGCATCCGGGTGAAGGCGTACCAGCGGCGCAGCGAGAGCCGCTTGACGGCGGTGGCCGCGGCCTCCAGCTCCAGCCGGCGGTCGACGGTGATCGGGTGGTGCACGGTGGTGACCAGCGGGAAGCCGTGCCGCTCCAGGCCGAGCAGGCCGTAGCCGAGGGTCTGGTTGTCGTGCACGACGTCGTAGCGGCCGCGGTGGCGGGCGAGGTACTGGCGGGCGCGCAGCGAGAAGGTCAGCGGCTCGGGGAAGCCGCCGGTGCGCATGGTGAGGAACTCCAGCACGTCGACCGGGCCGCGGTACTCGGCGAGCGCCGGGGTGCGGAAGGGGTCGTCGGCGCGGTACAGGTCGAGGCTGGGCAGTTCGACGAGCCGCACCGAGCCGGGGCCTTCGACCTCGTCGAGGACGGGGAAGGGCTGGGCGCCGATCACGTCGACGTGGTGGCCGAGCCGGGCGAGCTCACGGGACAGGTGCCGGACGTAGACGCCCTGGCCGCCGCAGAACGGGTCGCCGCGGTAGGAGAGCAGGGCGATCCGCAGCGGTCGCGGCGACGCGGTCATGCTGGTCCCCTTGTCCCTACTCAACCCGGCATGGCGGCCGAAGCGGTTAAAGTAGATCACGTTTCATGGTGGTGTGGTCATCGTCGTCTTGTATGTGAACAACGAGAGACCTCGAAGATACCGGCCCGTAGCTTCGCGGTTCGGGCCGGGGATGGTGATTCACGCCACGTGCCCGGTCCCGTCCCGTCGATGCCCTGGGGGCTGTGTTGACCGCGTCCACCACTGCCGGCCGCCGGCTCTCCCCGCGCCAGGCGGAGCGACGCCGCGGGATGCTGCGCGCCGCCGCCGCGCTGGCCTCCCGGGGCGGCTGGGAGGCCGTCCAGATGCGGGAGGTCGCCGAGGGCGCCGAGGTCGCGCTGGGCACGCTCTACCGCTACTTCCCGTCCAAGGTGCACCTGCTGGTGGCCGTGATGGAGGAGCAGCTGCGGCAGCTGAAGGAGCAGGTGAGGCGGCATCCGCCGACGGCGCCGGACCCGGCGGGGCGGGTCGCCGAGACGCTGACGCTGGCCTTCCACGCGCTGCAGCGCGACCCGCGGCTGGCGGAGGCGATGGTGCGGGCGCTGTCCTTCGCGGACCGCTCGGTGGGGCGGGAGGTGGACGCGGTGGCCGAGCTGACGTCCGAGATCGTGCTCGCCGCGGCCCGGCTGCCCGGCCCGCCGACGACCGAGCAGCAGGCGGCGCTGCGGGTGGTCGGGCACACCTGGCACGCGACCCTGCTGAGCTGGCTGTCCGGGCGCAGTTCGCTGGCCGAGGTGCGGGCCGATCTGCACACCGCTGCGCGGCTGCTGACCCCGGCGGGCTAGGAACCCCCGGGAGGTACCCGTACGCCGGCCCGGAACTGGAACGTGTTCCACCAGTGCCGCTGCGGGCGCTGCGCGGGTGGCCGTTAGAGTCGGTGCGCACGACAACTCCATCCGCCCCTCCCGGGGGAAGCCGGTGCGAATCCGGCGCTGACCCGCAACCGTGAGCCCGCCAGGCGGGCGAGCCGGACTGCCCGGGGCCGGGGCGAGCGGCCGGCCGGGCGTGGCACGCCCGGTTCCGTCGAGGTCTACGGGCAGCCCGCCGGGCTGCTGCACCGCTCACCGAAAGGCTCACCCTCACATGCTCACCGCCGCCCGCCTGGGCGCCTCCGCGCTGGCCGGCCTGCTGCTGGCCGCCGGCGCCGCCGCACCGGCCCTGGCCGACACCCCGGCGCCGTCCCCGGTCACCCCGCCCGCGGCGCTGTACGGCAAGGGCGATCCCACCTACGACGGCGTGTGGCGCCAGTCGCTGGCGCTGACCGCGCTGGCCGCCGCGAAGGTCGTCCCGGCCGACTCCGCCGTCTCCTGGCTGACCGGCCAGCAGTGCGCGGACGGCGGATGGCCCAGCTTCCGGGCGGACACCTCCGCCGCCTGCGACGCCAAGACCGAGGACAGCAACGCCACCGCCGTCGCCGTGCAGGCGCTCGTCGCGCTCGGCGGCCACCAGGACGCGGTCACCAAGGGCGTCGGCTGGCTGAAGGCCAACCAGAACGCGGACGGCACCTGGGCCTACAACCCGGGCAGCCCCGGCGACGCCGACTCCACCGGCCTCGCGATCAGCGCGCTGACCGCCGCACACACCGACCCGGCGCAGGTGGCCAAGGCCGGCCGCACCGCCTGGGACGGCCTCGCCGCCTTCCAGCTCGGCTGCGCCGCCCCGGCCGCCGAGCGCGGCGGCTTCGTCTACCAGCCGGCCGCGGACGCCAAGGCCAACGGCCTGGCCTCCGGGCAGGCCGCGCTGGCCACCGCCGGCGGGGCGCTGCCGGTGACCACCACCGACCGGACGGACGCCGCGCCCGCCGCCCAGGCCTGCGCCGACGGCGCCGCGACCGCCGTGCCGCACGCGCAGTCCGCCGAGGCCGCCTCCGCGTACCTGGTCGGGCAGCTGAACGCCAACGGGCAGCACCTGATGCTGGCCACCCCCGGCGCCGAGCCCGCCCCGGACCTCAACGCCACCTCCTGGGCGGTGCTGTCGCTGGTGAAGGCCGGCCACCCGCACCAGGCCGCGGGCGCCGCCGACTGGCTGGCCGGCAACGGCTACACCTGGGCCGCCAAGGGCAAGAACGGCACCGACCCGGCGGCCGCCGCGACCCTGCTGCTGGTCGCCCGGGCCGCCAAGCTCGACCCGTACAACTTCGGCGGCACCAACCTCGTCCAGCTGCTGGCGGACTCCGGCCCGAAGCCCGCCGCGCTGCCCTCGGCGGCGGCCTCGGCCGCCTCGGCCAACCCGGACGGCACCGAGGCGCCCGGCTCCGGCATCACCGACGGCGAGGACAACGGCGGTTTCTCGCCGATCTGGCTGGTCGGCACCGGCCTGGTGGTCGGCATCGGCGGCGGGCTGATGATCAGCCTCAACCGGCGCCGGCAGGCCGCCGCGGCCGCCGGCACCCCGGCGAAGGACGACGGGCAGCAGTGACCGCTGCGCTCCGCCGGACGGCGGCGGCGCTGCTCGCCGCCGTCCCGGCCGCCCTCCTCGTCCTGGTGCCCGCCGCGCCCGCGCAGGCCGCCGACTACCGCTACTGGTCGTTCTGGAAGTGGAGCGGCGGCGCCTGGGCCTACCAGCAGCAGGGCCCGGCGGTGTACGTGCCGGCCGACGGTTCGGTCGACGGCTGGCGCTTCGCGCTGAGCCCCGACGGCGGCCGGGACGCCGCGCGGCCCGGCGCCGCCGGGGACTTCGCGGCGCTGTGCGGCGCCACCGCGGCCCAGCAGGGCCGCAAGCGGGTCGCCGTGGTGCTCGACTTCGGCACGCCCGCCGACGCCCCGAAGGGCGCGGGCACCCCGCCCGCCTCCCGGACGGCCTGCGCCTCGGTGCCGGCCGCCGCGACCTCCGCCGAGGTCCTCGCCGCCGCCGCCCCGCCGCTGCGCTACGACAGCGCGGGCATGCTGTGCGCGATCGCCGGCTACCCGAGGGCGGGCTGCGGTGAGGCCGTGGCCGACGCCCCCGCCGCCTCCGGCTCCCCGTCCGACGGCGGCGGCCTGCTCGGGCCGGTGCTCGGCGGTGTCCTCGTCCTGCTGCTCGGCACCGGCGCCTGGTGGCAGCTGCGCCGCCGCCGCTGACGTCCGACCCAGCCGCCCGGAGAACCCCGCCATGCCACGAACCCGCACCGCCGCACGCCCCGCCGCCGGCCCGCGCCACCTGCACCCCGGTGCCTGGTGGCTGTGGGCGCTCGGCCTCGCGGCCGCCGCCTCCCGCACCACCAATGCGCTGCTGCTCCTGCTGATCGGCGCGGTCGCCGGGTACGTGGTCGCGGCCCGCCGCGGCGACGAGCCGTGGTCCCGCTCGTACGGGGCGTTCCTGCGGCTCGGCCTGCTGGTGCTGGGCATCCGGATGGTGTTCACCGTGCTGCTCGGCTCGCCCGTGCAGGGCACCCACGTCCTGCTGACCCTGCCGCAACTGCCGCTGCCGCACTGGGCGCAGGGCGTCCGGGTGGGCGGTGCGATCACCCTGGAGGGCCTGCTGTTCGCCCTGTACGAGGGGCTGAAGCTGGCCGTGCTGCTGGTCTGCGTGGGCGCCGCCAACGCGCTCGCCTCACCGACCCGGCTGCTGCGTGCCCTGCCCGGCGCGCTGTACGAGGCCGGGCTGGCCGCGGTGGTGGCGATGACCTTCGCCCCGAACCTGGTCGCCGACGTGCGGCGGCTGCGGGCCGCCCGCCGGCTGCGGGGCCGCGACGACCGCGGCGTCGCGGCCCTGCTGAGCGTCGGCCTGCCGGTGCTGGAGGGCGCGCTGGAGCGGTCGGTGGCCCTGGCCGCCGCGATGGACACCCGCGGCTTCGGCCGCACCGCCGACGTGCCGCGCCGCCTCGCCCGGGCCACCGCCGCGCTCACCCTGCTCGGCCTGCTCGGCGTCTGCGCCGCCCTGTACGGGCTGCTCGGCGCGGCGGGCGGCGGCTGGGCGCCGCCGGTGCTGCTGCTCGGGCTGGCCTCGGCCGCCGCCGGACTGCTGCTCGGCGGCCGGCGCAGTCTCCGCACCCGCTACCGGCCCGACCCGTGGGCGGCCCGCGAGTGGCTGGTCGCCGGCTCGGGCGTCGCCGTCGCGGTGCTGACGATCTGGTGCGCCGGGCGCTGGCCGGCGGCGTTCGCGCCGTCGGTGGTACCGCCGGAGGTCCCCGGACTGCCGCTGCCCGCCGCGGCCGCCGTGCTGCTCGGCCTGGTGCCGGCGGTGGCCGCCCCCACCCCGCCCCGGAGGAGCTCGTGATCACCTTCGAGCAGGTGTCGGTGACGTACGCCGACGCCGCCGAACCCGCCCTGACCGGGGTCGACCTGACCGTCCCGGAGGGCGAACTCTGCCTGCTGGTCGGCCCGTCGGGCTCCGGCAAGTCCACCCTGCTGGGCGCGGTCAGCGGGCTCGTCCCGCACTTCACCGGCGGCACCCTGCACGGCCGGGTCACCGTCGCCGGCCGGGACACCCGCACCCACCGGCCGCGCGACCTCGCGGACGTGGTCGGCACCGTCGGCCAGGACCCGCTCGCGCACTTCGTCACCGACACCGTCGAGGACGAACTCGCCTACGGCATGGAGTCGCTGGGTCTCGCCCCGGACGTGATGCGGCGCCGCGTCGAGGAGACCCTCGATCTGCTCGGCCTCGCCGAGCTGCGCGACCGCGCCCTCACCTCGCTCTCGGGCGGCCAGCAGCAGCGGGTGGCGATCGGCTCGGTGCTCACCGTCCACCCCCGGGTGCTGGTGCTGGACGAGCCGACCTCCGCGCTCGACCCGGCCGCCGCCGAGGAGGTGCTGGCCGTGCTGCAGCGGCTCGTCCACGACCTCGGCACCACCGTGCTGATGGCCGAGCACCGGCTGGAGCGCGTCGTCCAGTACGCCGACCAGGTGCTGCTGTTGCCGGGGCCCGGCCGCGCCCCGGTGCTGGGCGACCCGGCGGAGGTCATGGCGCGCTCCCCCGTGCATCCGCCGGTGGTCGCGCTCGGCCGGGCGGCCGGCTGGTCGCCGCTGCCGCTGTCGGTCCGCGACGCCCGGCGCCGCGCCGCCGGGCTGCGCGCCCGGCTGGCGGAGCGCACCCCGCCCGCCCCCGCCGCCCCGGCCGGCGAGCCGCTCGCCCTGGTGCAGCGGCTGGCGGTCAAACGCGGGCCGGTGCACGCGCTGCGCGGCGTGGACCTGGTGCTGCGGGCCGGCGAGACCACGGCGCTGATGGGCCGCAACGGGGCCGGCAAGTCCACCCTGCTCGGCGGCCTCGTCGGGCTGCACGCCCCGTCCGGCGGGAGCGTGCGGGTCGGCGGGCTCACCCCGCACAAGGCCCGGCCCGCCGAACTCGTCCGCAGGATCGGGCTCGTCCCGCAGGAGCCGCGCGACCTGCTGTGCACCGAGAGCGTCGGCGCCGAGTGCGCCGCCGCCGACCGGGACGGCGCCGCCCCCGCCGGCACCTGCCGGGCCCTGGTCGCCGACCTGCTGCCCGGGCTGGCCGACGAGCGGCACCCCCGCGACCTCTCCGAGGGCCAACGGCTCACCCTCGCCCTCGCCGTGGTGCTCACCTCCGCACCCCCGGTGATCCTGCTGGACGAGCCGACCCGCGGCCTGGACTACGCCGCCAAGGCCCGGCTGGTGACGGTGCTGCGCGGCCTCGCCGAGGCCGGGCACGCCGTACTGCTGGCCACCCACGACGTGGAGCTCGCCGCCGAACTCGCGCACCGCACCGTGGTGCTGGCCGAGGGCGAGGTGGTCGCCGACGGGCCGACGGCCGAAGTCGTCACCGCTGCACCGGCGTTCGCCCCGCAGATCGCCAAGATCCTCAACCCCGGGCCCTGGTTGACGCTCGGTCAGGTCACCGCGGAACTCGGGGAGGAGCTGTGAGCGCCCCGGCCGGGCCGGCCCCGCTCGGGCGGCGCTCCGGGCCGGCGCTGGCCCTGCTGTCGGCGATCGGCGTCGCCGCGTTCGGCTGGCCGCTGCTCGCCTCCCCCGACTCCGACCTGGTCGGCCACTCCGCCGACGCACCCTGGCTGTTCGCGCTGCTCATGCCGCTGCTGCTCGCGGTGGTGGTCGCCCAGATCTCCGAGGGCCGCGCCGCGGGCGGCGGCGCCCCCGGGCTGGACGCCAAGGCCGTCGCCCTGCTCGGCGTGCTGGCCGCGGCCGGGGCGGCGCTGCGGCCGCTCGGCGCGGGCACCGCCGGACTGGAGCCGATGTTCTTCCTGATGGTGCTGGCCGGGCGGGTGCTCGGACCTGGCTTCGGCTTCGTGCTGGGCTCGGTCTCGATGTTCGCCTCGGCGCTGCTCACCGGCGGGGTGGGGCCCTGGCTGCCGTTCCAGATGCTCGCCATGGGCTGGGTCTGCCTGGGTGCCGGGCTGCTGCCCGGCACGGCCGGACTGCGCGGCCGTGGCGAGCACCTGCTGCTCGCCGGGTACGGGGCTCTCGCGGCGGTCGGGTACGGCACGGTGATGAACCTGCAGGGCTGGCCGTACATCGCCGGGCAGGCGAGCTCGATCGCCTTCGTCCCGGGCGACCCGCTCTCGGCGAACCTGCCGCGGTTCGCCCTCTACTGCCTGACCACCTCGCTGGGCTGGGACCTGCCACGGGCGGCGCTCACCGCGGTGCTCTGCCTGACGGTGGGCGGCGCGGTGCTGCGGGCGCTGCGCCGCAGCACCCGCCGGGCCGCGTTCGGCGCCCCGGTGGCCTTCGCGCCGCCGGCCGAGGTGCCGTCCGCGGGGGCGCCGTCGACGGCACCCGCCGAGAAGCAGTGACGGGGTACGGCCGCCTGCCGTACCCCGTCACTGCTCCGCGATCAGGCCTTGGGGCCTGCGGACTGCACCACCTCGAAGGACCAGAGCACCGAGTCGCTGGCGGCGGGCCGCTTGGGCGCCTCGCCCTCGGCAGCCGGCGGGCCCTGGCGGTGCGCTGCCTGCATCGGGCCCTCCATCCACGCCTTGAAGGCGTCCTCGCTGGCCCACCGGGTGTACACCAGGTACTGGTCGGTGCCCTCGACCGGGCGCAGCAGTTCGAACCACTCGAAGCCGTCGGAGTTCTCCACCGCCCCGGCGCGGGCGGCGAACCGCTTCTCCAGGGTCTCCCGCATCTCGGCCGGGACGGTCAGCACGTTGATCTTCACTACGGACATGTCTCCATCCTGCACCACCTCACACCCGGTGGTGGTCAGGCCCCGGCGCGTCCGGAGAGGACGAGCGCCCAGCCGAGGCAGCCGAACGCGGCGGTGTTGAGCACCGCGCGGACGGTGTTCCAGCGCACCCAGGCCTGCTCGAAGGCGGCCCGGACGGCGGCCGGGTCGGTGAGCGAGCCGGGTTCGCCGGCCGCGGCGAGCCGGTCGTTGAGGGGCACGTTCACGGCCATCGTCACCACCAGGACGACCAGGTAGAGCCCTGCGGCGGCGGCGATCCAGGGCAGCGCGGTGCGCCCGGCCCCGCCGAGGTGCAGCGCCCCGGCCGCCACGGTGAGCAGCAGCGCGCCGACGAACGCGGCGGCGAACCAGCCGTTCAGGATGGCGGTGTTGATCCGCTGCATCGCCTCGACGAAGGTGTGGTCGCCGCTCCGCCCGAGGCCCGGCATCACCGCGCAGGCGAACGCGTAGAAGAGCCCGGCCATCAGTCCTGTCGCGATGGCGGCCGCGAGCAGCAGTGCCGTCGCCATGGTCCGCACCTCCCTGTCCCCCGTGGTCCTTGTCATACCGTCAAGTCAACCGGCGGGACGGCGCGGTGCCCATGGCCGGTCCGCTCGCCCGCATACGCGTGCGTCTACGCTGGGAGCCATGGACGGCTCCGACGGACTGGCCGGGCTGCTCGCGGCGCCGCGGGCCCGGGGGGCGTTCCTGCTGCGCTCGGTGCTGGCCCCGCCGTTCGCGGTGGCGGTCCGCGACGAGGCGCCGCTGACGGTGGTCAGCATGGTGCGCGGCACGACCTGGATCGTGCCCGCGGCCGGGGAGCCGGCCCTGCTGGCGCCGGGCGATCTGGCGATCGTGCGCGGCCCGGAGCCGTACACGGTGGCGGACCGGCCGGACACACCGGTGTCGGTGGTGATCCACCCGGGGCAGGTGTCCACCGATCCGGCGGGCGCCCCGCTGTGCGAGGAGATGGACCTCGGCGGCCGGTCGTGGGGCGATCGGGCGGACGGCGCGGCGGTGCTGCTGACCGGCACCTACCAGCTGCGCGGCGAGGTGAACGGGCGGCTGGTGCGGGCGCTGCCGCCGGTCGCGGTGGTGCCGGCGGACGCCTGGTCCTCGCCGCTGCCGGCGCTGCTCGGCGAGGAGATGGACCGGGACGCGCCGGGCCAGGAGGTGGTCCTCGACCGGCTGCTGGACCTGCTGCTGATCACAGCGCTGCGCGAGTGGTTCGCCCGGCCGGAGGCGGCTCCGCCGCGCTGGTACCGGGCGTCCGGGGACCCGGTGGTGGGCCGGGCGCTGCGGCTGCTGCACCGGCGGCCGGCGGAGCCGTGGACGGTGGTCTCGCTGGCGGCGGAGACCGGGGTGTCCCGGGCTGCGCTGGCACGGCGTTTCACCGAGCTGGTCGGCGAGCCGCCGATGGCGTACCTGACGGGGTGGCGGCTGGATCTGGCGGCGGACCTGCTGCGCGAGCCCGAGGCGACGCTCGCGGCGGTGGCCCGCCGGGTCGGGTACGGCAGCCCCTTCGCGCTGAGCAGCGCCTTCAAGCGGGTGCGCGGGGTGAGCCCGCGGGAGCACCGGGAGTACGGGGCGGGCTGATCCGGCCGCGGTGGCCGGATTTTTCCGATGGCAGCGCCGGCCGGCCGGTGTCTAGGGTGCCCGGATGACCACGGACATATCGCTGGACGCCGACCGGGCGGCCTGGCTGCCGGCCTTCCTGCGGAGGCTCGCGGACGGCTACCGCGCGGAGGGGCTGGCGGCCCCTGCCGCCGAGCACCTGGCCGAGCAGCAGCGCGAGCAGACGGAGAAGTGGACGCTCGCCGCGGTGCGGGAGGGCGGCCGGACGGTCGGGTACGCCGCGGTGGCGGTGACCGACCGGGACGGCTCCCCGGTCGGCCGGATCGGCGAGGTGTGGACGGAGCCGGGGCGGACGGAGCTGCGCCCGGCGGTGCTGGCCTGGGCCGAGCGGTGGTGTGCGGAGCGCGGCGGCCGCCGGATCGAGGTCCGGGTGGTCGGTTCGGACCCGCTCTTCGACCGGTACGCGGTGCGCGGGCAGACCCGGGTCAAGGAGCTCGCCGCGACGGCGGTGGTGCCGGGCGGCGTGACGGCCCGTCCGATGACGGCCGGGGAGTACCCGCTCTGGCGGGCGGAGCAGGACGACGCCTACGTCGCGGACATCGTCCGCTCCGGTTCGCACACGGAGCCGGAGGCCCGGGCCAAGTCGGCGGCGGACTTCGCCCGGCTGCTGCCCGAGGAGATGGCCACACGGGGCCACGCCTTCCTGGTGCTGGAGGCGGACGGCGGGCCGATCGGCACCGGCTGGCTGTTGCACGGCTTCCTGCCGGGTGTCACCTTCGGCTACTCGCTGGACGTCCGCCCGGAGCTGCGGGGGCGGGGCTTCGGCCGGGCGGCGATGGCGGTGGGCGAGCAGGCGGTGCTGGCCGCCGGTGACCGTGCGTTGATGTTCAACGTGTTCGGCGGGAACGAGGTGGCGATGGGCCTGTACACCTCGGCGGGCTACCGGGTGCTGGAGGAGAGCCGCTCGCGGGACGTCAGCGGCGGGCCGGCGGCGTAGTGGTGGCGCACCGGGAGGACGGTGGGCCGTCACCGACCGTTCATCCCGGCCGTTTCGTCATCAAATAGGACAAGTCCACCGCTCGTCACAGGACCTCCCTGTCCTACCCGTGCAACCTCCTGCATAATCGGGCGCGTTCGTCACACCGACCGAGGAGGACCGGCCGATGCCGGGAGAGCTCTGCCCGCTGTGCGGCACGGTCCGGACGGCCGTCGGCTGCGCCTGCGCCTCCTCGTCCCCGGATGCCGCCGAGACCGCCGTGCTGCCCCACATGGAGGGTCCGCCGCTGGTCAGACCCTACGTCGCGGCGGGGGGCAGCTACGGTTACCCGCCCAACCGGCCCGGCCCGGACCCGTTCGCGACCACCCTGATGCCGCCGGCCCCGGCCGCGCCCCACCGGGCCGCTCCCCCGCCGCCGACCGCCCCGCCGGTCGGGCCGCCGCAGCGACCGGCCACCCCGAACGGCCCGGCCACCGCGAACGGCCCGGCCGCGCCCCGCGGCACCGGCGACGACCTCGGCGTCTTCGACTTCCACGGGACACCGCAGCAGCGCCCCGGCGGCCGGGCCGACCGGCGCGAGCGCGCCCAGCTGCTGGCCGGCCGGCGCCGCACGGCGGTCGTCGCCACCGGCCTCGGCATCGCCGTGGTCGGCGCCGGACTGGCCCTGGCGCTGAGCCCGTCCTCGGACCGGCCGACCATCGACCAGGCGCTGCCCGCGCCCTCCGGCACCCTCGACTCCGCGCCGCCGGACACCGATCAGCCGGCGCCCACCGCGACGGCCTCCGCCTCGACCACCGGGAAGGCCTCCGCCGCGCCGAGCCGCAGCAGGGCCGGCACGGCCAGCCGGGCCCCGGCGGCGGCGCTGAGCCCGGTGGAGTCCGCGTCGGCCGGCGCCAGCGCCGGGCCGCCGGTCTCGCCCAGCAGCTCGGCGGCCACGCGGGTGCTCAAGCCCGGCGACTCGGGGGCCGACGTCAAGACGATGCAGCAGATGCTGATCACCGTCTCCTGCGGCGACCTCAACATGTGGTTCGCCACCGGCACTTTCGACTCGTGGACGCAGTGGATCCTGAGCGAGTTCCAGCGGGACGCCCGGATCAAGGGCGACGAGCGCAACGGCACGCTGTACGGCCCGAAGACCCGCGCGGCGCTGGAGCAGGCCTCGGCCGACCCCCACTGCTGAGACCGGGCCGCCGCCGTCAGACGGGCACCCGGCCGCGGCCGACCAGCTCCAGCACCAGCACCACCGCGGTCGACTCCACGGCGAGCAGCGCGATCAGCACGAAGAGCTGCACCGCACCCGCCTGCACCGGCCCCGCGCCGCCGAGCAGCATGCCGACGAACGCCCCGGGCAGCGTCACCAGTCCCACCGTCCGGGTCTGGTCCAGCACCGGGACGAGCGAGGTGGCGGCCGCCGTCCGGCAGATCTCCAGCCGGGCGTCTCGGTCCTCGAAGCCGAGCGCCAGCGCCGCCTCCACCTCGCCGCGGCGGCTGCGCAGCTCGTCCAGGGACCGCCGGCCGGCCAGCGAGGTCGCGGTGAGCCCGCCGCCGATCAGGATGCCGGCGACCGGGATCAGCGCGATGCCCTTGTGCGGCAGCAGCCCGGTGGCGAGCAGCAGGACCAGCACCGGCAGCACCCCGGCGCCGATCGGCAACGCCGCCCACGCCCAGCCCGGCCCGTCGGTCATCCGCCGGCCGGCGGTGCGCACCGCCACCGCGAACATCAGCAGCACGAACAGCGCCGAGGTCCACAGCGAGCCGACCACCCAGGTGATCACCAGCGCCACCGCGGCCAGCTGCACCACCGCGCGCAGCCCGGCCCGCAGCACGGCGTGCCCGTGCCCGAGCCGTCCCCGGCCGGCCACCGCGACGGCCGCCGCCAGCAGCAGCGCGACCACCACGCCGAGCAGCCAGGTGACCGGCAGCAGTTGCCCGGCCGGCGCGGCCACCGGTCAGATCCAGCTGATGAACCACATCCGGTCCTGCCAGTCCGACATGGGGATCACCTCCGCCGTGTACAGCGGGTAGAAGTACGCGAAGCAGCCGACCACCGCGAACACCACCAGCCCGGCCCCCGCCGCGCCCCAGGCCCGGCGCCGCCGGCTGCCGCCCGCCGGGCCGAGCATCGCCCCGAGCATCTGGGCCACCGCCAGGCACAGGAAGGGCACCAGGATCACCATGTAGAAGGAGAAGATCGTCCGCTCCTGGTAGCCGAACCAGGGCAGGTAGATCCCGGCGACCCCGGCGAGGATCGCGCCCGAGCGCCAGTCCCGCCGGAACAGCCAGCGCCAGATCGCGTACGCCAGGGCGAAGCAGGACGCCCACCACAGCAGCGGGGTGCCGAGCGCCAGGATCTGGCTGGCGCAGCCGCCGGTCGCCGTGCAGCTGTCCTGCCCGTCGACGAGCTGCTGCCAGTACATCGACACCGGGCGGCCCTGGACCAGCCAGCTCCACGGGTTGGACTGGTAGGTGTGCGCCGAGGTCAGCCCGGTGTTGAAGTCGTACATCTGGGCGTGGAAGTGCCACCAGCCGCGCAGCGCGGACGGCACCCAGGTCATCGGCACCTGCGGCAGCGGGATGTCCACCACCGGGGTGCGCGGCGGCGACAGGCCGGCCCGGTGGTCGGCCCAGTGCCGGTCGTAGCCGCCGTCGGTGGCGAACCAGCCGGACCAGGAGGCGACGTACACCAGCACCGCCGTCCCGACCACGGCGAGCAGGCCGGGCAGCAGGTCGCGGCGGAGCAGGCTGCGGGCCGGGCGACGGGCGCCGGCCCAGCGGCGGCCGGCCCGGTCCCAGAGCAGGGTCAGCACGGCGAACACCAGCAGGATCTGCAGGCCGTTCCACTTCACCGCGGCGGCGCAGCCGAGCAGCGCACCGGCCCCGATCCGCCACGGCCTCAGGCCGAGCCGGACCTCGTCGGCGGCCCGGCCGCCCTCGGCCCGGGCGGCGGCCAGCAGCTGCCGGGCGCGGTCCCGGTCGACGAGCAGGCAGCCGAAGGCGCCGAGCACGAAGAACATCGAGACGCCGTCCAGCAGGCCGACCCGGCTCATCACGAAGTGCAGGCCGTCCACCGCCATCAGCAGGGCGGCGGTGCAGCCGAGCAGGGTGGAGGAGAACAGCCGCCGGCCGATCCGGGCCAGCATGAGCACCGAGAGCGTGCCGAGCAGGGCGACCATCACCCGCCAGCCGAAGGGGTGCAGGCCGAAGGCCCACTCGCCGAGGGCGATCACCCACTTGCCGAGCGGCGGGTGGGCGATGAACGCCGGTTCGGCGGTCAGCGGGATCTTCTGCGGGGTGGAGAGGATGGCGCGGTTGGCGATGTCCGGCCAGACGCCCTCGTAGCCCTGGTGCAGCAGCGACCAGGCGTCCTTGGGGTAGTACGTCTCGTCGAAGACGAAGGCGTCCGGCTTGGCGAGGCCCCAGAAGCGCAGCACGCCGGCGAAGAGCGCGACGGCGATCGGGCCGAGCCAGTCCGTGTGCCGGACGATCCACGGCAGCGCGCCGCGCGGGGCGGCGTGCCGGCCCTCGGCAGGGCCGTCGGTGGGCGCCGCGTGCTCGGTGACTGCCGGGTACGCCATGGTCTGCCGCCGCTCCTCGCTCGGTGTCGCGGCGGCCGCGGCGGTCGCGGGCTGACGGGTCGCAGGCCCGGACTGGCGCTATGTCGCCTTTGTCGGAGAGATCCTAGCCGGACCGCGCGGCCCGACCGTCCACCCGCACCGCGGTTTGACCCTCGACCTGGTCGAGGGGGCAGAGTCGGCCGTGTGGACAGCGGACTTCACAGCATCGGCGAGACGGCCAGGCTCAGCGGGCTCAGCGTCAGCGCGCTGCGGTTCTACGACGGCGCGGGCGTGTTCGGCCCGGCCCGGGTCGACCCGCAGACCGGCTACCGATGGTACGCACCCGGGCAACTGGCCGACGCCCGGCTGATCGCCCGGCTGCGCCGGGTCGGCATGCCGCTCGCGGACATCTCCCGGGTGCTGGCCGGCCGTCCCGGCGAGGCCGCCGCTGCTCTGGACGCACACCTGCGACGCCTGGAGGAGGGCCTGGCGGACGCCCGCCGCGAACTCTCCACCGTCCGACACCTACTGGAACTGAGGGAGCATCCCGTGACCGTCACCTGTCTGACCCTGCCCGCCGCCGACCTGGCCGCCGCGCTGGACGCCGTCCGCTTCGCCGTCGGCCCCGACGGCTCACTGCCCCAGGTGGCCGGGGTGCTGTTCGAGGCGGAGGCCGGGCTGCTGCGCCTGGTCGCCACCGACCGGTACCGGCTGGCGGTCTCCGAGGCAGCCGCCGACGCGGTCGAGGGCCCGGCCGTCGGCGTGGTCGCGCCGACCGCCTTCGTGGACGGGCTGCGCGGCCTGCTCGCCGAGGCCGGCGACGGCGAGGCCGAGCTGGCGGTCTCCGCGGACGGCCTGCGGGCCGCGGCCGCGGGCCGCGAGCTGACCGGCACCCCGGTGCCGGCCGACTTCCCGGACTACCGCCCGATGCTGCGCCTGGACGCCGTCCACCGGGTCGAGATCGCCGCCGACGCGCTGCGCGACGGCCTCGGCGCGGCGCCCGTCCGCACGGTGCACCGCGAGCAGGACGGTGTGGACTTCCCGGTCTCGGTGCTCACCGTCTCGCCCGACGGCACGCTCGCGGTCGGCGACGGCACCGCCGGGGAGATCGGGGAGGGCGGGGAGGGCGGGCTGCGGGTGCAGGTCAACCGCGACTTCCTGCTGGAGGCGGTCGGCGCGGGCGCACGCGGTCAGCTCGTCCTGGAGCTCGGCGGCCCGGTCGCCCCGCTCGCCGTCCGCTTCCCGGAGCGCGCGGGCACCTTCTCGCTGCTGATGCCCACCGCTCCCTGACGGTCCGGGGTCGGCCGGCGGGGTCTCGCGCAGGCTCCGGCGCGCGGCCGTTGGGCTGAATCGCACGTGGCGCGCCGAAACTGTGCAGACCACGGCGAATTGATCAGGCATCTGCCGATCGCTCCCTACGGTGGTTGCGCCGCCTGCGACACCCGGTCCGCCGTCCGGGCCCGCAGGGGCACCACGACGACCAGGAGTCCTGCATGGCTGCTCACCCCCCGTCAGCTGCTCCCCCGGCCGGCCGGCCGGGGGCGGCCTTCGGCCGGCGGGCCGGCGGTGACCCCTGCCGCCGGCCCGCCGACGCGTCACCGCCGCGATCGCCCGCCGTGCCGGGACCGCGGCCGCTGGGAGGGGTGGCGGGTGATCAGCTGGCGCGCGAGTTGGTCGAGGCAGATCGCCGCCGCCACGGGAGGCAGCCCGGCAACGATGACGTCCGGCACGGTCTGCGCGACACCGCAGACGCAGAGCCCGGTGGCGACGGCGGAGAAGGCGAGGACCACGATCCAGGCGTGCAGCGCACGCCGACCGTCGAGGGCGGCCCGGAGCACGGACAGGCAGCCGGCGAGCCAGGGCCCGTACACCACGACCGGCCACAGCAGGGACAGCCCGCCGGGCACCCGGGCGATGGCGAGGTCCTGCAGAGGCGCATAGGAGAGGACCCAGCCCAGCACGCACACCACCGTCACCGCGACGGCGAGCAGGGTGCGGAACAGCTCGCCCAGGGTCTCCTCGCGCCGGTCCGCCGCGGCACGCACCCGGCGCCGCTGCCGCGGGGCCCGCGGCGGCGCCGCCGGCGGCGGCGGGGCAGGCTGCGGCAGGGAATCGGCGACCGGGGCCGCCTGGCTCGGCACGAAAACGCCGGTACTCCAGGTGCCGGCCATTTCGACGGTCGGCGCCCCGTACCATCCGGCGTCCGCGACAAGCGGCCCCGCCGTCCCGTCATAATGCTCGCCGGGACCGGAAAACAGCGGGTCATTTCCGTACGGACGAAAGAATTCCAGCAGTGGGTCATGCACGGGGCGGCTCATTCCCCGGCACGGCTGTGGAATGGCCTGCCGGCGGCACCTCCGGGGCGTCGGCTGCCGCGGGGCCGGGGGACTGTGCGGCACTGCCGGGAACGGCCAGCCGGCATTCCAGGCGGCGCAGCGTCCGGAGCAAGTCGGCGAGGATCCGGGAACAGTGCCACAGGACGACGCGCCGGCCGTTGCGCACCAGGTACCCGGTCTCCACGTCGCCCGCGGCGTTCTGCCGGTCCGGGACGAAGAGCCAGGCCCCGATGGTGCAGATCGGGTCGCGCTCGAAGCTGTGCGGGGTCGCTGGGTCAGGCATGGGAATCACACCACGGTCAACGAAGCGATCTTCCACCCGGGTGTGCGGAATTCGGGCGACATTCCGTATGAACGGGCGCGTGCGCTCTCCGGATCTCCTCGCAGGTAGCGCGGTCCGAGCATATGCGCAAGGCCGCTCTCCGAATTTTCCCACCCGCGCGGCGCAGCGCAGTTGCGCTGCGCCGCGCTCTCCGAAATTACCCGGACGGCGCACCGGAGAAACGTTTCATCTGATTCCGATCTTCAAAGTGGTGCTGTAGGGTCACTCTCTTGCAACGATCCATTGCGAATTCTTAGTCGATGTGGCCGGCAAGCCTGCACGTAGGGGGTTTGGGTTGCTCAGCACGAACGAATACATGGATGTCCGACGGCTCCACGGCCAGGGGTGGTCGATCTCGGCGATCGCCCGGCAGCTCGGCCGGGACCGCAAGACCGTCCGGAGGTACCTGTCCGGGAACCGCGAGCCCGGGGTGCGGACCCCGGCGGAGGACGTCTTCCTCTCCTTCCTCCCGTACTGCCGCCTGCGCATGGCGGACGATCCGCACCTGCCGGCGACCGCACTCTTCGACGAGATCACCGATCTCGGCTACCGCGGCGGCTACTCGACCTTCACCCGCGCCCTGCGCAGACACCGTCTGCGCCCGCTGTGCAGAGGCTGCCACCCCGGCGCCCCCGGTGCCCCCGGCGGCGGACGGGGCGGTCCGCACACCGACCACGAGGAGATCCGGTTCAGCTGGACGGACCTCGCCGACTCCCCGCCCGGCTGGGGCGGCGGTGTGAAGGCCCATCTCCTGACCGGCTCGCTGCGCCACGCCCACCGCTGGCGCGGCGTCCTCCTCGACAGCGACGAATTCCCGCAGGTGCTGGAGGCCGTCGACTACCTGCTGCGGCGGCTCGGGGGCACCGCCCCACGCTGGCGCTTCGACCGTGCCGCGCCCGTCCGGTGCCCGTCGACCGGCCGGCTGGCCAAGGAGTTCGCGCCGGTCGGGCGGTACTACGGGGTCGAGATCGAACTGGAGACCGCCGGCCCCACCGCCGAGGAGGAGCGGCGCGCCGCAGCCGCCGGGCAGCACTGGCGCAGCGTCGTCGACGACCTCGGCCCGCGCGCGGCGCAGCACATCCTCGACCGCCTGGCGAGGTGGTCCGACGAACGGCTCCCGGCCGGCGACGGCGCGCCGTCCGCCACCCCGGCGCTGGGGGCGCTGCCGCCGGCTCCGTTCCCGGCGTGTGTGCGCACCCTCCGCACGGTCGACCAGCGCGGGCTCGTCCACTTCCGCGGCAACCGCTACGCCGTGCCGCCGGACCTCGCCGGAGCGCTGGTGGAGGTCCGCCACCGGCTGGACGAGCCCCGGCTGTCGATCACCGCGTCGAGCGGGGCGGTCATCGCGCGCCACTCGCTGGCGCCGCGCGGCGAGGGCCGGACGGTGGCCGACGGCGGCACGGTCTTCGTCCTGGAGCGCCCGCCCCGTCTGGTCCTGCCCGGTTCGGCGGGCTGTCCGGACACCGGTGTCCGCCGTCCGCCGTCCGCGGAGGCGTCCGCCGAGGCCGAGGCGCTGCGCAGGCGGTACCTCCGCCCCGGTCCGACCGTGCCGGGGCAGCGTCCCGCGGGCGCCCGCGCTGCGGCTGACGGCTGCCGACCCGGCCTCAGGCCGCGGGCCTGATGTTGTGGTTGAAGTGGAGGACGTTCGCCGGGTCGTACTCGGCCTTGACGGCGGCGAGCCGGGCGAGGTTCTCCGCGCCGCGGCCGGCCGCGGCGCGGTCCTCGCCCTCGTCGCCGATGAAGTTGAGGTAGACCGCGCCGATCGACCAGGGCCGCAGGTCGGCGCAGACCGCCTTGGTCCAGCCGCGGCCGCGCTCGTCGTCGGCCGGGTCCTCCCAGACCGCGAACGGGTGGACTGCCCAGGGCGCGGCCCGCCACGGCACCGGCCACCGGTCGTCGCCGGCCGCGACGGCGCCGCCGAGCGCGAAGGCGATGTGCTGGCTGGGCGAGGGCACGATCATGTCCCGGGCGCGGGCGGCGAAGGCGTCCACGGCCTCGTCCGGGAAGCCGGAGAGGTACTCGGCGGACCAGTAGTTCCGGAAGCCGGGCGGGTCGTCGAGCATGCACTGCAGGTCGGCGTACGGGATGTCGGTGACCACCTCGGCGGCGTGGCCGAGGCCGAGCATCGGCGCGAAGGCGGGGCGCGCGGTCTCCAGGTCGCCGGCGTAGGTGAGCAGGACGCCGATGGCGGGCTGCCCGACCAGCTGCGGGGGCACGAACTCCTCGGGCGGCGCGGTGAGATAGATGAAGGCGCCGCCGACCTCGTCCGGTGCGGCCTCCATCGTGTCGCGGTAGGCGCGCAGCACGTCGGCGCCCTTGTCGGCCTCGAAGAGCAGCAGCGCGATCGAGAAGGCGGGCAGCGGGTGCAGGCCGAAGGTGAACTCGGTGACCACGCCGAAGTTGCCGCCGCCGCCGTGCAGCGCCCAGAAGAGCTCGGGGTTCTGCTCGGCGCTGGCGTGCACCCGGCGGCCGTCCGCGGTGACCAGGTCGGCGGCGAGCAGGTTGTCGCACATCAGGCCGAAGCGGCGTTCCAGCCAGCCGGATCCGCCGCCGAGGGCGAAGCCGCCGATGCCGGTGGTCGAGGCGCGGCCGCCGGTGGTGGCGAGGCCGTGCGGCTGGGTGGCCCGGTCGAGGTCGCGCATCAGGGCGCCGCCGCCGACCTGGGCGACCCGGGCGTCGGGGTCGACCCGTACGGCGTTCATCCGCCGCAGGTCGAGGACCAGGCCGCCGTCGACGAGGGCCTGGCCGCTGACCGCGTGGCCGCCGCAGCGGACGGCGATCTCCAGGCCGCGGCTGCGGCCGAAGGCGAGGGCCGCGGCGACGTCGTTCGGCCCGTCGCACTGGGCGATCACCGCGGGCCTGCGGTCGATCATGCCGTTGTGGATGGTTCTCGCCTCGCCGTAGCCCTCATCCTCGGGCAGCAACACCCGGCCGGCGAAGCCCTCGGCGAGTTCCTCCGGGCGCAGGCCGTCGATCGCTGGGGAAGCCATGGTGAGCCGTCCTTCCCGGCCGGTGCGGGGCCGCCGCCGCCGGCGGCCCCGTTTTCGACAGTAGGCCGGACGGGTGAGCCCCGCATGCGGGCCGGGCCCGGCCTGACGCCGGTTCAGGCCGCGGTCTGCAGCTCCCGCACGATCGGCCGGACCTCGGCCGCCGCGCGGACGGCGTTGTCCTGCGCCGGCGTCAGGTGGCCGCGCAGCCGCACCGCCAGCAGGACGATCAGCACCGTGCAGGCGGCCATCGCCAGCAGGTAGAGCGGCCAGGTGCCTGCGCCGACCAGCAGCACGCCGACGGCCGGGCCGACCGCGATCGCGATCTGCTTCACCAGGGCGTGCGCGGCGTTGTAGGTGCCGAGCAGCCGGGCCGGGGCGAGGTCGGCCACGATCGGGCCGAGGGTCGGGGCGAGCAGCGACTCGCCGACGCCGAACAGCGCGTAGACGGCGACCACGGCGACGGTCGCGGCGAGCGCCTCCGAGCGGACCAGACCGGCCACCAGGGCTGCGGCCCAGGCGCCCAGCCAGACCACGCCGGCGGCGGCCATCGCGGTGGTGCGGCGGCGGCGCTCGGTGAGCCGGACGACGACCATCTGCAGCAGCACGATGGTCAGCGCGTTGGCGCCGATCGCGATGCCCAGCACGGACGGCGCGGTGCCGACCGTGTCGGTGGCGAACGCGGCGACACCGGACTCGAACTGCCCGTAGCAGGTGAAGAAGATCAGCCCGACGAGCAGGCAGAGCCGCAGCATGGCCTTGTCGGCGGTCACCGCGCGCAGGCCGGTGGCCGAGCCGCCCTCGGCGGCCGGGACGAGCTCGGCGGCCGGCATCCGGGCGGTGCCGGCGATCACGGCGAGGCCCAGCAGGGTGAGCGCCTCGATGGTGAACAGCCGGGTCAGGCTGGCCGGGTCGGCGGGGTCGACGATCTGGCCCCCGACCAGGGCGCCGATGCCCATGCCGAGGTTGACCAGGGTGAACTGGAGGGCGAAGGCCCGCGAGCGGCCGGCCCGGCCGGTGCTGCGGACGATCATCGTGGCGAGCGCCGGCTGGCAGGCGGTGATGCCCGCGCCGAAGAGGAACGAGGAGACCAGCAGGGTCGGCGCGGTGCCTGCCTGCCCGAAGGCGTACGCGCCGCCGGCGGCGAGGGCCGCACCGGCGAGCAGCACCGGGCGCGGGCCGTACCGGTCGATGCCGCGGCCGGTGAACGGCAGGACGGCCAGCGCGGCCAGCGCGAAGACGGTGAACACCATCCCGGCCGCGAGCGAGCCCAGCCCCCGCACCTGGTCCACGTACACGAACATGTACGGCATCGTGAACCCGCTGCCGAACGCGCTCAGCGCATTGCCGATCTGGACGCGGCGCAGCGGGCCGCCCGCCCCGTCCGTCCGCCGCGCCCGCTGCTTCACCGTGCCGGTCACCGTGCACACCCCTTTGTCGTCGCGGAAGGTTGAAGCCTTCCTGCTTTAAGCCCGTAAGATTTCAGAGCTAAAATCTAAGTCTTCGAAGACTCAGGTGTCAAAGGCTTAACGGCTGCACGATGGCGTGGGAGAATGACGGCCATGAGCACACGCAAGCCGGACCAGCCGGCCGCCACCGAGCTCGGCATCGCCGAGCAGGTGGCCCTCTACCAGCGGGAATTCCCCACCGTGGACCCGCAGGTCGAGACGATCGTGTCCACCCTCTCCCGGCTGTCACGACGGATGAACGTGGCCTACAGCCGCCAGCTGGCTGTGCTGGGGATCACGTCCGCCGAGTGGGAGGTGCTCAAGGCGCTGGTCTTCGCGGGCAGCCCGTACCGGCTCGGCCCGGGCGACCTGGCCAAGCGGCTGGGCCTCACCCCGGCGGCGATGACGCACCGGATCGACCGGATGGTCGCCGACGGCCTGGTCACCCGCGAGCGCGACGAGGCCAACCGGGTCCGCGTGATCATCGAGCTCACCGAGCCCGGCCGCGACAAGTGGCTGGAGCTCATGCGGATGGCCGCCGTCTTCGAGGCGGACCTGCTGCAGGACATCGTCGGTGAGGACCGGACGGCCCTCTCCGCCACGCTCGGCCGGATGCTGCGCCGGATCGAGCAGAGCCAGCCGGACGCCCTTGGCCGCACCGAGGACCTCGACTGACCCGACCGGCGCGCGGCGACGAAGCACGAACGGGGACTGCCCCGGACGGAGGATCCGTCCGGGGCAGTCCCATCCCTGCGGTGCGGGTCGGTCAGCAGGCGCCGTTGTCGGCCCAGACGCCCCACTGGCCGCTGAGCGTCGGGTCCTCGCCCTGGGTCCACCACTTGTTGGTGTAGTTGTGGCCCTTCCAGGAGACCTTGGCGCCGGCGGTCGCGTAGACCGTGGCGGCGTTCCAGCTCGGGGCGGTGCAGCTGCCGCCGGTCGGGCTGGCCGAGGTGGAGGGGGAGGTCGACGGCGAGGTCGACGGGGACGAGGACGGCGAGGCCGAGGAGCTGGGCGACGAACTCGGCGAGGCGGAGGCGGTCGGCGAGGTGGTCGGCGCCGGGCAGGAGGCGGCGGAGCCGTTGGTCGCGGTCACCATCGAGTCGAAGAGCGACGTCTGGGTGCCCAGGTCGTACAGCGAGAAGGCGAAGGAGCCGCCGAGGCCGTTGCAGTGCGCGTAGTCGAGCTTGGCCTGGATCGACTTGGTGTTCTCACCGGTCCAGAAGGTGGTGCCGTCGTAGAAGTACGCGGTCTTCGCGGCGTCGTCCCAGTAGGTGTTGGCCGCGTTGCCGACGAAGCTGCTGAGCTCCTTGTACATCTGGATGCCGGCGACGTTGCCCGACATGGCGGCGCCGGGGGCCGGGCCGGTCGCGCTCTGGAACAGGCCGTGGTTGGAGCCGGCCGGGACGCCCGTCCACCCGCGGTAGTAGAACGGCACACCCATGTTGATCTTCTTGGCCGGGAAGCCGCCGGGGATGCCGTACTGCGGGTCGCCGACCGTCCACGCCTTGATGGCGTTGTCGATCGAGTACTTGCCGGTGCCGCCCGGGACGGGGGTCATCGGGTCGCTCGGGTTGGTGTAGATCGGTGCCTGGTGGTTGGTCGGGCCGGTCTTGTCCCACGCGCCGTGCATGTCGTAGGTCATGACGTCGAGGAAGGTCAGGTACTGCCCGAGCTTGTCGGTCTCGACGTTCTTGATCTTGTCCTGGCCGGCGCCGACCGCCGCGGAGAGCGCGTAGCTCTTGCCGTCGGTCGCGCCCTGGGCGTTGAGCTGGGAGCGCAGCTCGGCCATCAGCAGGGTGAAGTTCTGCTTGTCGTTGGGCGAGGCGTGGTTGCCGGTGTGGCCGCCGCCGCCCGGGTACTCCCAGTCGATGTCGAAGCCGTCGAAGACACCGGCCGCGGAGCCGGCGCCGCCGAAGCCGCCCTGCACGGGCAGGTTGCCCTTGATGAACATGTCGACGCAGGAGGAGGCGAACTTCTTGCGCGCGGCGTCGTTGGCGGCCACGTCGGAGAAGTACTTGGAGTAGGTCCAGCCGCCGATCGACAGCAGCACCTTGAGGTTCGGGTTCTTCGCCTTCAGCTTCTTCAGCTGGTTGAAGTTGCCGACCAGCGGCTGGTTCCAGGTGTCGGCCACGCCGTCCACGCTGGTCGCCGCGTCGAAGGTCTTCTGGTAGTCGGCGTACGCGTCGCCCGCGCCGTCGCCCGCGTTCGGGTCGTCCTCGTTCTGCGAAGCGGCCTTGGTGGCCTGGAAACAGGTGAGGTTGGTCGGGTCGATGTTCGCGAAGTCGTAGATCAGGTAGTCCAGCTTGGAGGCCACGCCGGTGTCCTGAACGGTCTTCAGGTAGTACGCGTTGCCGTAGATCGACCACTGGTCGAAGTACGCGACCTTGATGCCGCCCGAAGTGGCGGGCGCGCCGGTCGAGTTGGTGGGGGCGGCCTGGGCGGAGGTGCCGGTCAGGGCGAGTGCGCCGCCGAGCAGCAGGGAGGCCGCGGTGCCCGCGGCGAGGAGGCCCATGCCGCGGCGGCGGCGGTGCCCGCTCGGCCGCGGCTGGGACGGAACGGAACGAAGCATGGCTGCGTGACTCCTGGTTGTGGGGGAGATCCCGCCGCGCTCCTGGGGGTGTCGCGGCGGGTGGGACCACCACGGTCAGGGGCATGACAGGGGAATCGAGCGTGGGCCTGCACACGAAGAAGAACCAGCTGCGGGGAGACGCGCCGAACCGGCGCCGGCGGCCCGAACCGCCGGCACCGGTCCAGGGGCTCCCTGCACCTGGCCACAAAAATGGACTAGACCAAACGTCCCGTCAAGAGCCGTCCACGGCACTTGAGGTGCCCTTAAGGTTCCGTTCGGGTGCGCCTCAGTAGCGCAGCGCCCGGGCCACCGTCGCCTTGACCTGACCGGTCAGCGCCCGGTTGCTCTGGGCCGTGGCCTGCGCCGTTCCGCCCGCGGGGACATCCGGCACGGTCACCGCCACGGTGTCCAGCCGGTTGCCGCTGGAGTCCTGGAAGTCGATTTGCACGACGTACTTCTGCGGGTCGCTCTGCGTATTGGAAACGGTGATGGGTAGCTCCAGCTTGCCGTCCGAGGAGGTCACCGGGGTGCCGAGCTTGACGTCCGCGGTGGCGTCCAGCCCACCGGTGATGTCGGCGACCGCCGAGGAGGCCGCCGCCTCCGCCGACGCCACCGCGGACGCCGCCGAGGAGGCCAGGCCGCCCGCGGACGACGCCAGCTCGGAGGCCTTCGACTCGATCGCGGCGGCCGCCGAGGAGGCGACCGAGGACGGCGAGGAGTCCGACGAGCACCCGGTCAGTGCGGCACCGCCCAGCACCACGGCGGCACCCAGCACGGCTGCGGAACGGATCTGGAGGTTCATGGTCTTGCTCCTGGGGGAACGACGCCGGACGGGGATCGTGCGGGCGGGGTGCCTGCGGCACCGGCCCGGTCAGGACAGGCCCGCGCCCTCCTGCATGGCGGCCTGCTCGATCTCCCGGATCTCCCGGCGCTGCACGGTGTCCTGGCGTCGGGTCACCACGGCCGCCGCGCCGACCGCGCTGGCGCCGAACGCCAGCAGCCCGATCCACGGGCGGTCCAGCGCATGGCCGAGCGCGTGGTCCAGCGAGTAGCGGCCCGCCCCGGAGATGCCCAGGGCCAGCCCGCAGGTGCCGAGCAGCGCCGGGTACTCGAAGCCGCCGCCCATCGCGAAGAACCCGGCGGGCGCGTGCACCGCGATGGCCCCGGCCATCGTGCCCGCCACCACCGATCCGGCCACCGGCGTCGCGAGGCCCAGCACGAGCGCCGCGCCGCCGCCCGCCTCGCCCAGACCGGAGGCGATCGCGTTCGGCCGGCCCGGCTCGTAGCCCATGTGCTCCATGGCCTGGGCGGTGCCCTCGATCCCTCCCCCGCCGAACCATCCGAAGAGTTTCTGCGCGCCGTGCGCGAACATCACCCCGCCCACGGCGGCGCGCAGGACGAACAGGCCGAGGTCCTTGCGGTGCAGACTGGTCATGATGGGGCCCCTGGGTCGATGGCGGCACGTCCTCTCCATCCCAGCCCACGGGCCGAGGCCGCTCGACCCGGGACCGCCATCCGGGCGAACCACCGAGGAGCGCCATGTCCGCGCCGGCCACACCCGTGTTCCACCTCGACGGGACGGAGATCACCGACGAACGCGCCCTGTTCGGCGCACTGGGCGCGGCCCTCCGCCCGCCGGACGGCTACTACGGCAGCAACCTGGACGCGCTCGCGGACTGCCTGCGCGGCGGCTACGGCCCCGAACCGCCGTTCGTGCTGGTCTGGCACGCCTCCGCGCTCGCCGCCTGCCGCCTGGACCGCCGGATCCTGCTCGCCGGCCGCGAGTGCAGCTACTTCGAGGCCGTGCTGGACGTCCTGAAGCAGGGCGGCGTCACCGTGCGGCTGCGCTGACCGGCCGCCGCAACGCCCGCCCGGGGCCGCCGTTACGCAGCCGGGACACGCCGCACAGAACCGGGCTGCCGGTGCCGGACGTGATCACGCCCGACACCCGTGAACGGCAACCCCCAGGAGCACCCGTGAAGCACCGCCCGACCACCCCGGCCCGGGCCGCGGCGGCGGCCGCCGCCGTCCTCGCACTCGCCCTCGGCGCCACCGCCTGCGACGACGGCACCACCGCGGCCGGTGCCGGCACCGCGGCCCCCACGGCCGCCACCGCCTCCACCGGCACCGCGGGTGCGGCGACCACCGGGACGTCCGGCCCCGGCTCGGCGGCGGGCAGCGGCGGCACCACCGCCCGGGCCGGCACGGACCGCTGCCACACCGCCGACCTCAAGGCCGACGTGCAGATCCAGGACGCCGGCCGGGCCATGGTGATGCTCACCAACAAGGGCAGCCGTGCCTGCACCGTCAAGGGCTACCTCGGCTACGGCGGGCTGCTGGCCGACAACTCCCGGACGGACACCGCCACCCACCGGGTCGCCAAGCCCGGCCCGCCGGTCGCCGTCACCCTCAAGCCCGGCACCACCGCCTTCTCCGGGCTCTCCTGGAGCAGCTGCGACAAGGCCGACGCCTCCTGCGCCGTGCTGGCCGGCCTGGTCGTCACCCCGCCGGACGAGACCACCCAGCTGACCGCCACCGTGCTCGGCAGCGACGGCAAGCCGGTCGTCCAGTTCCCCGTCGCCAAGGTCGGCTTCACCGTCGGCACCCTCCAGCCCTCCAACCAGGGCGTCCTGCTCGGCTGACGCCGCCGGGACGGACGGGCCGCCAGCGGGCGCGGCACGGGTCAGAAGAACGTCCGGACCAGGTCGACGACGCGGGGGTGGTCGGCGTCCGCGTCGTCGAGGACGGGGATCAGGGTCCACCGGTCGAAGGCCGTGCACGGGTGGGAGACACCGAGGCGGACGACGTCGCCCACCACGACCTCGGCGTCCCGCAGGTAGGTGTGCTGGTCGTTGAGGGCGCTCACGGTGGCGCCGGCCAGCGGCTTGCCACCGCGGACCCGCTGCGGGACGGGCAGGCCGAGGTCGACCGGCAGGTCGCGCTTGCCGGCGTCCAGCAGGGCCAGCCCCGGCTCCGGGGCGGACACCACCCGGGCCCAGCCGTGCAGGGCCGCCCGCAGCGGCTCCCCCGCGCCACGGCCGAACGGCGAGATGCCGCGGTAGAAGCCGTCGTCGTGGGCGAGATAGGCGCCGGCCCGGACCACGACGCTGGTGCGGGCGTCCGCCAGCGGGGCGAGCTCCTCGGCGACGGTGTCGAAGAAGGCGCTGCCGCCGGCCGTCACCCAGACCTCGTCGACCTCGTCGAAGAGGCCCTCGCCGGCCAGCTGCCGGTACAGCTCGGCCGCCGTGCGCAGGTAGCCGGTCACGGCGGCCACCGAGGCCGGGGAGGCGTCCGGGCCGAGCGGGCCCTCGTAGCCGCTGACGCCGGCCAGCCGCAGGCCCGGCGCGGCGTGCACCGCGCGGGCCACCTCGACCGCCTCCGGCAGGGTGCGGCAGCCCGTCCGGCCGCCGGGGGCGCCGAGCTCCACGCAGACGTCGACCGGGGCGGGGGCACCGCGCAGCGCCTCCGACATCAGGGCGACCGCGCGGGTGGAGTCGACCCAGCTCGCGAAGCGGAACTCCGGGTCGGCGGCGAGTTCGGCGGAGAGCCAGCGCAGGCCGGCCGGGTCGAGCAGGGTGTTGGCCAGGTGGATGCGGCGCAGGCCGAACGCCCGGCCGACCCGCAGCTGCGGCAGGTTGGCCAGGGTGATGGCGCGGGCGCCGGCGTCCAGGTGGCGCTGCCACAGGGCGGGGGCCATCGAGGTCTTGCCGTGCGGGGCCAGGCCGACACCGGCCTGCTCGCACCAGGCGGCCATGGTGCGCAGGTTGTGGTCGACGGCGGACGCGTCCAGGGTGAGCAGCGGGGTGCCGAGGCCGTCCAGGGCGGGGCCGGTGGCGAGGTACTCGGCGACGGTCAGCCCCCAGGCTTCGGCGGGGATCGCCTTGAAGCGGAAGTCCAGCCGCTCCCCGGCCAGTTCGGCCACCTTCGCCCGGTCGATCAGCTCCATCGCGGCCCCGCCGTCCTCTCGCCCGCGCCCGCAGGTTCCCGGGCGTCCGCAGAGCAGCCTATGCGCCGGCGGGGGCGATCAGGGCGCGACCACCGGGCGCCACGGCACCGGGCTGGAGAGGATCATCGAGCTGGCGGGCTGGCCGTAGGCGGCGAGCCGGTCGATGAGCTGCTCGAAGGCGACCATGCCGGGCACCCCGACCAGCAGGGTGCAGCAGGCGCCGCCGGTGACCCGGTGCAGCTGGAAGACCTCGGGCCAGCGGGCCACCTCGGGGTCGCGGAGCACGCAGTGCGGGCCGTAGCACTGCATGGTGACCAGGGCCGTCACATTGAGGCCGGCCCGGGCGGGGTCGACGTGGGCGTGGTAGCCGGTGATCACCCCGTCGGCCTCCAGGCGGCGGACCCGTTCGGCGACGGCCGGGGCGGAGAGTTTCACCCGTCGGGAGAGCTCGTTGTAGGAGAGCCGGGCGTCGGCCTGGAGTTCGGCGAGCAGCAGCCGGTCGACGGCGTCCAAGGCGACTCCCGGGGTCGGGTTTGCGTTCGAAAAGCGATACGGCCGAAAGACCTTTCGGTCGTGAAGCCAGGGCACGCTTTCGCTGCCCGCCGCCCATTCAAGACGGAACGGGTGCCGCCGCACAATGGTGGCCCCCACGATGGGAGTGGGACAGATCAGAACAAACTAGGAGGAGTGCCATGGGCGGGGACACCGTCGAGCGGCCGAATCTCGCCTTCGCGCCCGAGGGGGAGCCCGGCAACGGCACCCCGTACGCGCGCTACGCCATGCTGGACGTGCTGCACAGCCTCCAGCAGCCGCGCAGCAAGGTCCCGGCCGAGTACACCTTCATCGTCGCCACCCAGGTGATGGAGCTGCTCTTCGACCTGCTGCACCGCGAGTGGGTCGGCGCCCAGCACGCCCTGCGCGAGAACGACCTCACCGAGGCGCTCGCCGCGCTGCGCCGCGGCACGCACGTGCAGGACGTGCTGGTGAGCTCCTGGGACCTGCTGGCCACCATGACGCCCGCCGAGTTCAACTCCTTCCGCGAGGTGCTCGGCGAGGCCTCCGGCTTCCAGTCCGCGGCCTTCCTGCGGCTGGAGTTCCTGCTCGGCAACAAGGCCGCCTCGCTGCTGCGGATGTACGAGGACTCCCCCGCCGTGCACGCCGACCTCACCGAGGCGCTGAACGGCCCCAGCCTGTACGACGACGCCCTGGCCCTGCTGGCCCGCCGCGGCGTGGACGTGCCGCACGAGCCGACCACCGGCCGGCACCGGCCGAGCACCGCGGTCGAGCAGGCCTGGCGGCAGGTCTACACCGCCCCGGAGCTGGCGGAGCTCGCCCGCCTCGGCGAGGCGCTGCTGGACACCGCCGAGCGGGTCACCCGCTGGCGCCAGCGCCACCTCTCCTCGGTCAAGCGGACGATGGGCGCCAAGCCCGGCACCGGCGGCTCCAGCGGCATGACCTGGCTGAAGCAGTCCGCCGACCAGGACGTCTTCCCCGAGCTGTGGACCGTGAGGAACGAGCTGTGACCACCCGCGAGGAGTGCGCGGCGCTCGACGCCGCCGATCCGCTGGCCGCGCTCCGCGGCGAGTTCGCCCTGCCCGAGGGCGTGCTGTACCTGGACGGCAACTCGCTCGGCGCGCTGCCGAGGGGCACCGCCGCCCGGGTCGCCGGCATGGTCGAGCAGGAGTGGGGCCGCGGCCTGATCCGCAGCTGGAACGAGGCCGGCTGGTTCGAGCTGCCGCACCGGCTCGGCGCACGGCTGTCGCCGATGCTCGGCGCGGCCCCGGGCCAGGTGGTGGTCTGCGACTCCACCTCCGTCAACCTGTTCAAGGTGCTCGGCGCGGCGCTGCGGCTTCGCCCCGGCCGGCACACCCTGCTCGCCGAGCACGCCGCCTTCCCGACCGACCTCTACATCACCGAGGGCGTCACCGGCCTCTTCGACGGCGCCCGCACCGTGCTGCTGCCGCAGGCCGCCGACCTCGCCGCGCACCTCGACGGGGACACCGCCGTGGTCGTCCTCTCGCACGTCGACTACCGCACCGGCGAACTGCTCGACATGGCCGCGATCACCGAGCAGGTGCACGCCGCCGGCGCCCTGATGGTCTGGGACCTGTGCCACACCGCAGGCGCGCTGCCGATCGAACTCGACGCCTGCGGCGTCGACTTCGCCGTCGGCTGCGGCTACAAGTACCTCAACGGCGGCCCCGGCGCCCCCGCCTTCCTGTACGCGGCGCAGCGCCACCACGCCGCGGCCGCACAGCCGTTGAGCGGCTGGTTCGGCCACGCCCGGCCGTTCGCCTTCGAGCCCGGGTACGCGCCGACCGAGGGCATCGGCCGCTTCCTGACCGGCACCCCGCCGCTGCTCGGCCTGGCCGGGCTGGACGCCGCCCTGGACGTCTGGGAGAAGGCCGACCTGACGCAGGTGCGGGCCACCTCGCTGGCGCTCACCGACCTGTTCCTGGAGCTGGTGGAGCCGCTCGGGCTGGAGTCCGTCACCCCGCGCGAGCACGCCCGGCGCGGCAGCCACGTCTCGCTGCGGCACCCGGACGGGTACGCGGTGATGCAGGCGCTGATCGCCCGCGGGGTGATCGGCGACTTCCGCGCACCGGATCTGATGCGCTTCGGCTTCACCCCGCTCTACCTCTCCCGCACCGACGTCTTCGACGCGGTGCGGCACCTCGCCGAGGTGCTGGAGGGCGGCGAGTGGCGCGAGGAACGGTTCAGCCGCCGGGGCGCGGTGACCTGAGGAAGGCGTTCTCCAGGCCGTCCCAGGTCAGCGGGCGGCCCGGGGGGATCCGCGTCTCGTGCGCGACCTGCACGATCCGGGTCGCCAGCCGGTGCACCGCGAGCTCGTACAGCTCGCGGCGGCCGGCGACCCGGGCCAGCGAGTACAGCCCCTCGCTCTGGTACTCCGGGCCCAGGCTGCGGTGGTTGAACCGCAGTTGGCGGGCGGCGGCGGGCTGCTCGGCGGAGGCGACCGGCACCCAGATCACCGGGACGATGCCGCTCGCCTGCACCGCCGAACGCTCCGCCGCCCGGGCGGCCCGGCGGGCGAAGCCGTACCACTCCTTGCCGCAGCGCTCGCTGACGAAGTAGCGCGGCGAGTACAGCGGGACGAAGACCCGGCAGGTGGCGAGCGCCTCGGTGATCTGCCAGCGGGACCAGCTGTCCAGCTCCGGGCTGCGGTCGAGGAAGCCGGGCGGCACCGAGGCGGGCAGGTCGGTCAGCTGCAGCACCTCCTCGCAGAGGTCCTGGTACAGCCGGTCCACCGCGCGGTCGCCGGGTCCGCCGGGATGGCTGAGGAAGAAGTAGGGTCTGGGCGCCTCCGGGCCGGCCGGCTCCCTGCGGTGCGTACCCGAGTGCGACGGGGTGCGCGACTCGACCGGCCCGCCGTGGAGTTGGGCGTTACGGGCGAGCACCAGCGGGCGGCCGTCCCGGGGCGGCCAGATCCGGGTCACCGGCGGCGCGGGCGGAGTGGACTGCAGGGCGATCTCCAGCAGGTGGTGGACGGTCAGCTGCGGCGCGCCGTCCGGGTCGCCGGTGCGGATCGCGGCGGCCAGCCGGCCGGCCACCGAACGGTCCACCGGGTGACGGAGGTTGACCACCTGGAAGCTGCCCGGGTCGACCGCCACCGCGCCGCCCGCGGCCGGCTCCGGCGGCACGCTGCGCGAGCCGTCCAGGATCAGCAGCCGGCGGGCCGCCCGGCCGGCGGCCACCGTCTCCACCACCGCCTGCCAGTCCAGGCCCGGCCGGTGCACCCCGCCCCAGCGTCCGGCGCCGACCGCCACGCCCAGCTCGTCGCCCGGCCCGAGCGGCCCGCCGACGTGCACCACCAGGGTGTCCTCGGCCTCCTGAACGGCCCGCTGCAGCGCCCGCTGGAAGCCGTCCGGGTCGTCCTCGCCGAGCCAGATGTGCCGCCGGTCCAGGCCCACCAGGGCCGGGTCGACCAACGCCTCGGCGAGCGCGGCGAGATCGCGCAGCGCGGTGTACTCCTGCTCCTCCAGCACCTCGCCGGGCGCGCCGCGCGAGGTGGTCAGCAGCAGCACCGCCCGGGAGCGCTCCGGGTCGGGCAGCGCGGCCGGCTCCGGCGCGGGCGGGGCGGGCGGCGCGTCCTCGTCCCCGGCCTGCCCCGCCGGCTCCGGCGGGTGCGCCGCGGCGACCGGCCCGGCCAGGGTGAACACCGGGGCGCCGGTGACCCCGAGCAGCCGGGCGGCCTCCGGGCTGACCAGTGCGAACGGCCGGGTGTCCAGCAGGGTCAGGGTGCCGCCGCCGGCGGTCTCCACCCAGGCGGGGAAGGTGCCGGCCGCGGACCGGCCCGGGTCGCCGATCCGCCCGCCGACCCGGATCAGCAGCTCCAGCGCGTGGTGCGCGGTGGACCGCGGCAGGGTGTGCAGCAGCAGCTCCCGCACCCCCGGGCGGAAGGCGAAGTAGCCCGGCCGGCCCGTCTGTTCGCGCAGCAGGCCGCTCACCACCACCTCGGCGAGGTGCTGCGGCTGCGGCCGGGCCAGCCCGACCTGCTGGAGCAGCCGCATCACCGACAGCGCGGGCGTGGTGAGCGCGGTCATCCCGGCCAGGGTGAACGCCTCCCGGGAGGCGGTGGCCCGGAACCGCACCACGAGCTCCTCCGGGGTCAGCTCCTCCGGGTCCGGTCCGGCCTCGACCGGGCGGCCGGCCGCGGACGGCGCGGCGCCGAGCATCAGCGCCGCGCCGACCACCTGCCCGCCGGTCGGACTGCCCACCAGCCGCGCCCAGTTGGCCAGCCAGTCGGGGCCGGGCTCCAGCACCGGGACGGCCGGCGCACCGCGCCCGGGCGGGGCGTCGGTGAACGGGGCGAAGCCGTACGCGGCGTCGGGGGCGCCCGCCTCGGTGGCGGTGAACACCCCGGGCACGGCGGGCACCGCGGCGAGCGGCCAGAGCCGCTCGGGCAGCGGCTGGACGACGGCCACCGGCAGCCGGCGGGCCAGGCCGTGCAGGGTGCGGTGCCAGCGGTCGCCGGCCGGTCCGGTGCGCCACTGCGGGCCCATGCAGTCGCTGATCACCAGCACCGCGGAGCGGCCCTCGGCGATCCGGCGGTGGGCCAGCCGTCCGTCCGGGAGGAGCCGGCCGGAGGTGACCTGGCGGAAGGCGCCGGTCTGCTGGAAGAGCGTGCGCAACTCCCGGGCGAGCGGCCGCCAGAGGGTCATCGTCGGGCCCAGGTCGAGCACCAGGTGCAGGTCGAGCCAGCGTTCGGTACTGGGCCGGAGCACCGGCAGCCACTGCACCGGTCCGGGTTCGCGCAGCGCCTCGGCGAGCCGGTCGGCGGTGGCCTGCTCGTCCAGCAGCCGGCGGCGCTCGTCCGGGACGAGGCGCTTGAGCGGGCGCAGCGCGCGCTGCAGCGGCAGCGGGCGGGCCAGCATCGGGGCGTCGGGGGTGGGTGCGGGAACGGCGGGGGCGGGGCGGCCGCCGCGGTCGGGGGCGGGCAGGTGCAGCGCGGTGCGCGGGCCGGTGCCGTCGGGGCCGGGGGCGTGCTCGGTGCGGTGGCGGGGGCGGTGTCCGCCGCGGTCGGCGGCGGTGGGGCGGTCGGTGCGGGGTGCGGGCTGCCCCGGGGTGTCCGGGCCGGGGCCGCCCTCGGTGCCGCGGGCCGCCAGCCAGAGCAGTTCGGCCAGTTCGACGGGGGCCCGTGCGGCGAGACCGAGTTCGGCGAGCAGGTCGGTCAGGCGGTCGAGCGCCGCCGGGTCAGAAGACATCGTCGTCCTGGCCGCGGCTGAGGTAGGGCATCACCTGGGCGGCGAGCGCGGCCCGGTCGGCGGCGTCGCCGAGTTCGGGGCGGGAGGTGAGGTAGATGGCGTTCAGCAACTGGTCGGTGGCGAGTTCGCCCTCCTCCCGGCGGGCGAGGAAGACCTCCAGGATCTCGATGACCAACTGCCGGTCGGACTCCGGGAGGTGGGAGTGGACGATGGACTCCAGCTCGGCGCCCTCGGGGCGGCGCAGCTCCAGGACCACGCAGCGGCGCAGGAAGGCGGCGGGGAACTCGCGTTCGGCGTTGGAGGTGAGGACGGTGAACGGGAAGGCCCGGCAGCGGACCCGGCCGCCGTACACGGGCGCCCGGCTGGTGCCGTCGGCGGTGAGGACGTTCGCCTCGGGCTGCTGGGGTGCGGCGCGGACGAGTTCGTCGATCTCGTACTGGCCCTCCTCCAGGATGTGCAGCAGGTCGTTGGGCAGGTCGAGGTCACCCTTGTCGATTTCGTCGATGAGCAGGACCCGGGGTCGCCGGTAGGGCAGCAGGGCGGTGCCGAGCGGGCCGAGTCGCAGGTGTTCGTCGAGCGAGGCGTCGGGGGTCTGCGGGCCGGAGCGGTTGGCCGCGTAGAGCCGGGAGAGCGGGTCGTACTGGTAGAGGCCGTCGCGCAGGGTGGTGCGGCTGGTGATGTTCCAGCGCAGCACCGGGCCGAGGCCGAGTTCGCGGGCGACGGCGTACGGCAGGCTGGACTTGCCGCCGCCGGGCGGGCCGGTGACCAGCAGCGGCCTTCGCAGGTAGAGCGCGGCGTTGACGAGTTCGACGGTCTCCGGGGTCGGCCGGAAGGTCGCGGCGCGGTGCCGGGCCGGGTCGGGTACCGGGTCGGCGGGGCCGTCGGGCTGCGGCAGCAGCGGCCCCCCGTCGAAGTCGCGCCAGGGCGGCGGGGCGGGCAGCTCGGCGATGCCGTCGTGCGGCTCGGTGACGCCCTGGTAGATGCGCTTCAGCGGCATTGCTCTCCTGCTCCTGCTCACTCGTCGGGGCCTTCGGCGGTCCGGGTCTCACTCGGGGCCCGCGGCGTGGGGCGGCGGTGCGGTCGGGACGACGCGGTACGGGCGGTGCGGGCCGGGCAGCACCGCCGGGTCCTCCCAGAGCAGCACCAGGCCCGCCGCCCAGTGCTGGGAAGGGTCTGCCGCCTCCTCCACCTCGTGCCGCAACTCCCTGACCCGGCGCGGCAGGTCGGCAGGTGCGACGTCGGCCAGTTCCTCCGCCAGTCTGGCAAGGAATCGCTCGTTGCGGCAGGTCCGGGTGTGCGTGTGGTCGGCGGTGCAGGGCTGCCCGGGCCACAGCACGGCGGGGACGCCGGCCCGCAGCGCGGCGGCCAGCAGCGGTTCGTACGGGGCTCCCCTGGGCGGGCCGGGCAGGGCGGGCAGCTCGACCCGCTCGGGCGGCCGCAGCCGGTGGTAGAGCCTTTTGCCGTCCGGGAGTTCGGTGCAGCGCAGCTGGTGCAGGCGGGTGCCGGCGGCGGTCCGCAGCGGCGCCCATTTGAGTTCCAGCTGGCGGCGGGCGGCCGGGTCGGCGCGGCGCTGGGCGTCGACCACGACGACGGCGTGGTCGGCGCCGAGCGGGCCGTAGTCGGTGCGCCGGCGGGCCCAGGTGTGCACCGGCTCGGTGAGCCACTTGCGGGGCAGCGAGAAGATGACCAGTTCCGCGCCGTCCGGTTCCAGGCGGCCGAGTTCGTGGTCGATGCGGTCGCGGACGGCGTGCTTGAGGCGCAGCCGCGGCACGGTGCGGGTGTCGGCGGCGCCGATCCGGCCGTCGCGGACGGCGGCGACGGCGACGTGGAACATGGCGGGCCCGGCGCCGCTCGGGGTGATCTCGACCAGGATGGGCCGCCAGCGTTCGCGCCGGGGGCCGGCGGCGGGGGCGGTGTCGCGGTGCCGGTCGAGCCAGTCGTGCAGGCCGTCGCGGACGGCGCGGTCGGTGTGCGCCTCGGCGACGTGGTGGGCGAAGTGGAGGACCGGGTGCGGGCCGTGCTGCGGCCGTGGGACCTCGGCGAGCAGGTACCAGCCGGCGTCCCAGAGGGTGGTGGGGCGGCTGGGCGGGTCGGGGCAGCCGAGCGGTCCGACGGCGGCGCGGTAGAGCTCCAGCGGGTCGGCGGGCGGCGGTCCGGCGCCGAGCAGCAGCCGCAGGCCGCGTACCGCGTGTGCGGGCAGGGCGGCGCCGGTGAGCCGGTCGGCGAGCTGCGGGACGTACCGGGCGGCGGCCTCGGCGGGGAGCATCTGGCCGAGCCGGGCGGCGGGGCGGCTGCGGTCGTCGGGGCCGCGCGGCACGCCGAGGGTGTCGAGGGCGGCGGTGACCAGGCCGGCCACCTCGCCGGTGGCGGCGATGACCACCGGGCCGCCGCTGAAGCCCGGGGAGAGCGGCATGCCGGTACCCTCGTGCTCCAGTTGCACCAGTTCGCCGGCGATCCGGAAGCCGCCGCGGGTGAGCCGGATCTCGCTGCTGAGCCCGGTGTCGTGGCCGGCGGGGAAGCCGTAGGCGACGAGGGCGGGGGCGGGCGGACCGGCCCAGCGGTGCAGCGGGGCGAACGGGGCGGGGGCGGCGGTCTGCGCGGGGACGGGTTCGCCGAGTTCGAGGACGGCCACGTCCCCGGCGCCGCCCGGGAGTTCGGGCCAGGGGCCGCGCAGTGCGACGGTGGCGGTGATCGGCGGCAGGTCGGGGTGGGCGACCAGCCGGACCTCGGCCTCGTGGACGCCGTGCACCACATGGGCGCAGGTGAGCACCTCGCGGTCGGATATGAGGATGCCGGCACCGGTGAGCGGCCCGGCGGGCCCGGCGGTGTCGATCCGGGCGAGCCAGCGGACGTCCTGCATCGGCACGTCCGGTCAGTGCCCGGGCCGTTCTCCGGTGCTGCCGGGTGACCAGGAGAGCTTGACGGTGAGGTGCGCGTCGGCGGCCGTCCTGGCGATCAGCGCGCCGGCCTCGGCGGAGAGCTTGACGCCGAACTCGATCTCCACCGTGTCCGGCCGCAGGCTGCCGTCGCGGAGCACGGCGAGGGCGGCCTCGGCGGCGGCGCGGACCCCGCCCAGTGCGTGCTCGAAGGTCTCGGAGGCGCGGACGACCGCGTCGCCGCCACCCCTCCCGACCGGCTGCATGCCGTACGCCGCCGGGGTCTGGGAGGTGCTCTCCACCCGGACCACCGCGCCGTCGGCCGTCAGGAACTCCACGTAGTGCGACATGGGCACTCCCCACCGTGTCAAGCCGTACTGTCAGCCGAATTCCTTGGCGATGGTCGCACAGCGCAGGCCGTGGCGCAGCGGTTCCGACGGGGTTGACATCAGTAATCTTCAAGGAACATGACAATATGTCAGTTTGATCCGCCTGTGCCGCACCGGCCGGATCCCGCCGGGTGCGGGAGCGGCCCGGATAGGCTGGCCGGACCGGACGGGTAAGCGGGCCGAGGAGGGTGAGCGGGTGAACGGCGCAGCCGGCGCGGCGTTGGTGGTGGTCGCGGGGAGTGCCGAGGTGCTGGCGCTGCCCGGCCTCGGCGAGGAGCTGCTGGCCCCGGTCGAGCGGGAGCGGGCGGCCCGGTTCCACCGCGAGCGGAACCGGCTGGACTTCGTCGCCGCGCACCTGCTGGTCCGGCTCTGCGCGGCCCGGCTGCTCGGCGTCCCGGTCGCCGAGGCGGTGCTGGAGCAGCACTGCCCCGACTGCGGCCGGTCCGGGCACGGCGCGCCCGCGCTGGCCGGGCGGCCCGGTGTCGGGCTGAGCCTCTCGCACACCGAGGGCGTGGTCGCGGCGGCCGCCGGGCCGGTGCCGGTCGGGGTGGACGTGGAACTGCCGGGCGACGGCCGGGACGGCACCGCCGATCTGCATCGGCGGGTGCTGGGCGCCGCCGAGTCCGACCTGGTGGCGGCCCACCCGGACCCGGCCGGGGCCTTTCTGCGGCAGTGGGTGCGCAAGGAGGCGATGATCAAGATCGGCCGGGCGAGCCTGGACACCCTGGCCTCCGTCGACCTCTCCGCGCTGCCGCTGGACGCGGCCGTCGGCGCCCCCGTCGCGCACCGGCACGGGGACCTGCACATGCTGGACTGGACGGAGCCGGCGAGCGGGGCCCTGGTCGCGGCGGTCAGCACCGGGCCGGTGCGGCTGCTGCCGGCGGTCGAGCTGGCCGGGGCGGCGACGACGGGGACCGGCACGCGGGCGCCCGCGTAAGGGGTGTTAGCGTCGGCGACGGCCGCGCCGGACCTCCCGCGCGGGCCCGACCAGCCCTTTTTTGTTTGCGCGAAGGACGACTCCCCCATGGCCAAGTTCCTCCTGAGCCTGCACGTGCTGGCCTCGGTGCTGTTCATCGGCCCGGTCGCGGTCGCCGTCAGCATGTACCCGCGGCGCGCGGCAGCGGCACTGGCGTCCGGGGCGGAGCAGCCGACCGCGGCCGCGTCGGTCCGTCTGCTGCACCGGATCACCCAGATCTACGCGCTGCTGGGGATCGCCGTCCCGCTGCTCGGCGTGGGGGTGGCCCAGGTGATGGGCATCCTCGGCCAGCCGTGGCTGATCGTCTCGATCGTGCTGACCGCGCTCTCGGCCGGCTCGCTACTGCTCTTCGTGCTGCCCGCCCAGCAGGCCGTGATCGACACCCTGGACGCGGAGGCGGGCACCCCGGCCCCGCACTCCCGCGGCGACGACGGGGAGCGGGCGGAGCGCGGCATGAGGCTGCTGCCGATGACCGCGGGCGTCTTCAACCTGCTGTGGGCGGTGGTCGTGGTGCTGATGGTCATCCGACCGGGGTCGACGACGGGGGCCTGACCTCCACCCGTCCGGCACCCCGGATCTCCAGGCCTTCGAGCAGCTCCAGGGTCGCGGCGGCCACCGCCGCGACCGCCTGCTCGAAGGCCTCCCTGTTGTGGGCGGCCGGCGCCCGGAAGCCCGACACCTTGCGGACGTACTGCAGGGCCGCGGCGTGGACGTCGTCGGTGGTGACCTCCGGCATCTCCGGCGGCCTGAGCGTCTTGATCGATCGGCACATACCCCCAGTCTGCCCCGCTGCCGTCACCGGCGGGCCCGCACCACCGGATCGGTCCGCGACGGCGTACGCCCGCGCGCCGGGTCAGCCGGCCGGGGAGGCGGGGAGACGCACTCCGGCGCGTTTGACGGCGCGGGCGACGATGGCGGTCTCGGCGCGGGTGATGCCGAGCGGGCCGAGGACGTCGGTGGTGACGCGGTGGAGGCCGGAGTGGTCCTCGCAGAAGACGGTGGCCATCAGGTTGGCCCGGCCGCTGGTGGCGAGGACACCGTGGATCTGCGGGTGCCCGGCCAGTGCCTCGCCGACCTCGGCCAGGCGGCCGGGCGGCACGACCGGGCGCGCTGGTCGCCGCCGAGGCCGGCGCGGTCGTCACCGACGCGGCGGGCCGGCCCTGGACGGCGGCCGCGGACAGCTTCCTCGCCGCCGCTCCCGGGGTGCACGCCGGGGCGCTGGCGGTCCTGGCGGACGTCCCCTGAGCACCGGCCCCGGCTGGCCGCGTCAGCCCTTCGGGCTCATCAGGGTGCGGGTGAGCGGAGTGCTGGCGAGCACCAGCACCCCCGCCACGATCAGGGCGACGCCGAGGGCCTCGGGGATCAGCCACAGGCCTGCGCGCAGCGTCTCCTCGTACAGCAGGACGCCCAGCAGCAGGCTGACCCCCGCGTCTCCGAGGGTCAGCGCCGGCTGCGAGGCCACCAGCGGGCCGGACTGGAGGGCGTTCTCCAGCAGGTACAGCGCCCCCACGCCGGCGATCGCGAAGCCGTAGGTCTGCCAGGCGGTGAGGAAGGCCTCCAGACCGTGCTTGTCGAGCAGGTGGGTGGAGGACTTGATGAGCGCGGCGGTCAGCGCGTTGCCGACGGCCGCCGCGCCCGCCAGGCAGGCGGCGCGGACCCCGCCGGGCGGGCGGCGCAGTGCCACCAGGCAGAGCACGGCGATCGCGGCGCCGCAGCCGGCCAGCGCGGGGATCCAGCGGGACATCGGGACGTGCATGGTGCCGGGGGTGGGTGCGGCGGCGCCCAGGGCGAGGCCGAGACCGGCCACCATGCAGCCGACGGCCGCCCAGGCCCGGCGGGAGAGGTTCCGGCGGGACATCGCGGAGGCGATGACCAGTGCGAACGGCAGCTCCAGCACGAAGACCGGCTGGACGACGGAGAGCGCGCCGCGGGCCAGCGCCACCGCCTGGAAGAGCGCGGCGGCGGTCACCGCGGCGATGCCCGCCAGCCAGACCGGCCGCCGGGCCAGGTCGCGCAGCAGCCCGAACCGGAAGCCGTCGGAGCGCGGCACGGTCTGGGCGGCGCGGTGCTGCAGCACGGTGGCCAGGGCGTTGCTGATCGCGCCGCACAGGGCGAACAGGACGGGGAGCAAGGCGTGCGGTTCCCTTCGCCGGGTCCGCCCAGTCTCACCCGCCCGCGTCCCGCCCCCCGGCGCACCGCGCCGCCGGCCGGCCCCGCTCCACCCCGAACAGCCGTGCCGCGTCCCCTCAGGACGCCGGTCTCACGGCGCCGCGATCCCGAACAGCCGGGCCGCGTTCCCCCAGCAGACCGCGCGCAGCCACTCCTCCCCCAGGCCCAGCCGTTCCAGCGCCTCCAGCGCGTCCGTGTACCGGTACGGGATGTTGGGGTAGTCGGTGCCGTGCAGGATGCGGTCGCCGAGGTCGGCGAGCCGGGGCCGCAGCCCGGGCGGGAAGGGCGCCAGACGCTCGGTGAAGTCGGTGAACACCATGGTGGTGTCGAGGTGGACGTTCGGGTGGCGGGCGGCCAGGTCGAGGAAGTCGGCGTACTCGGGCAGGCCCAGGTGCGCCACGACCAGGTGCAGCCGCGGGTGCCGGGCGAGGACGGCGCCGATCGGCCCGGGACCGGTGTGCTTGCCGGGGGCGGGCCCGGAGCCGCAGTGCGTGACGACCGGGGTGCCGCTCTCCGCGAGCAGGCCCCAGACGGCGTCCAGCTGCGGGTCGGCGGGATCGTACCCGCCCACCTGCACATGGGACTTGAAGACCCGGGCGCCGCGGTCGAGCGCCGCCGCCACGTACGCGGCGGCGCCCGGTTCGGGGTAGAAGGTGGCGGTGTGCAGGCAGTCGGGGGTGCGGGCGGCGAAGTCCGCGGCCCAGGAGTTGAGCCAGGCGGCCATCGCCGGTTTGTGCGGGTAGAGCATGGCGGTGAACGCCCGGACGCCGAACTCGCGCAGGGTGTCGACGCGTTGCTGTTCGGCGTGCCGGTAGGCGATCGGCCAGGGCCGGCCGGTGAGCGGCCCGACCGCGTCGAAGTACGCCCACACCTTGTCGAGCACCTGCTCGGGCATGAAGTGCGTGTGTACGTCGATCAGGCCGGGCAGCTCCAACCGCTGCCAGAAGGACCGGACTTCGGCGGACTCGCTCACCGCCGGACGGCCCTGTCCAGGATCGCCGCGGTGTCGGTGCCGGCCGGCAGGGTGCCGAAGGCGGCGCCGTGGTCGCCGCCGAGGCGGGAGGCGCAGAAGGCGTCGGCGACCGCCGGGTCGCCGTACCGGACGAGCAGCGAGCCCTGGAGGGCGAGGGCCATCGACTCGACCAGCCGGCGGGTGCGGAACTCGAGGTCGGTGAGGTCGCCGAGCTGCTTGCGCAGGGCGGCGGTCGCGGCGTCCAGGCGGCGGTCGGCGCCGGCCGCGGCGTCGACCTCGGCGAGGAAGGCCTCGACGGTGGCGGGGCGGCGGGCCATGGCGCGCAGCGCGTCCAGGGCGGCGACGTTGCCGGAGCCCTCCCAGATCGAGACCAGCGGGGCCTCCCGGTAGAGCCGGGGCATGCCGGACTCCTCGACGTAACCGTTGCCGCCCAGGCACTCCAGGGCCTCCGCGGCGTGCCCCGGACCGCGCTTGCACACCCAGTACTTGGAGACGGCGAGGCCCAGGCGCCGCAGCATGGCCTCCTGCTCGTCGCCGGCGAGGGCCGCGTCGGTGGCGGCCGCGAGGCGCATCGCGACGGTGGTGGCGGCCTCGGACTCCACGACGAGGTCGGCGAGGACGTTGCGCATCAGCGGCTGGTCGACCAGCACGGCGCCGAACGCCCGCCGGTGGGTTGCGTGGTGGAGCGCCCGGACGGTGCCGTAGCGCATGCCGGAGGCGGCGCCGATCGTGCAGTCGAGGCGGGTCATGTTGACCATCTCGATGATGGTGGGGACGCCGCGGCCCTCCTCGCCGACCAGCCAGCCGGTGGCGCCCTCGTACTCGATCTCGGCGGAGGCGTTGGACTTGTTGCCGAGCTTGTCCTTGAGCCGCTGGAGGCGGATCGGGTTGCGGCTGCCGTCCGGCAGCACCCGGGGCAGCACGAAGCAGCTGAGGCCGCCCGGCGCCTGGGCCAGGGTGAGGAAGACGTCCGACATGGGCGCGGAGGTGAACCACTTGTGGCCGGTCAGGCGGTAGCTGCCGTCGGTGTGCGGGACGGCGGTGGTGGTGTTCGCCCGGACGTCCGAGCCGCCCTGCTTCTCGGTCATCGACATGCCGGCGATCAGGCCGCGCTTGGTCTGCGGTTCGCGCAGGCCGAAGTCGTACTCCCGGGCGGCGAGCAGGGGTTCGTAGCGCTCGGCGAGGGCGGGGGTGGCGCGCAGCGCGGGCACCGCGGCGTAGGTCATGGAGATCGGGCAGGTGTGGCCGGCCTCGACCTGGCCCCAGACGTAGAACTTGGCGGCGCGGGCGGTGTGCGCGCCGGTCCGGTCGTCGGCCCAGGGGGCGGCGTGCAGGCCGTACCGGACGGCGGTGTCCATCAGCCGGTGCCAGTACGGGTGGAACTCGACCTCGTCCACGCGGTGGCCGTAGCGGTCGTGGGTGCGCAGCACGGGCGGGTTCTCGTTGGCGAGCCGGCCCCAGGTGTCGGCCTCCTCGGAGCCGGCGAGGCGGCCGAGTTCGTGGAGCTCGTCCTCGGCCCAGCCGGCGCCGGCCCGGTGCAGGGCGGAGAGCAGAGCCGGGTCGGAGGCGACGTCGTGGCCGTACGGGTCGGGGACCTGGTTGGTGACCTCGTGCGTCGGCATTGCCGTCCTCCTGGGCGGTGGTCTGCGGGGCGGTGGTCTGCGGGGCGGGTGGCCTGCAGGGTGGTTCAGTGCTGGGCCGAGCGGTGCGCGGGCGCGGCCTCGGGGGCGCCGAGGGCGCGCAGTGCGAAGGCGGTGAGCGCGGGGATGGTGTCGCCGGGGTCACCGCCGGCGGCGAGCGGGCCGACGAGCGCCTCGCCGATCGCGCCGACCAGCGCGGCGGCGGTCAGTTCGGCGTCCTGGGGCGGGAGTTCGCCGCTGTCGACGGCGGCGGCGATCTGCGCGGCGATGACGTCGCGAAAGGCGCGGCGGAAGACCAGGCGTTCGGCGTCGACGACCGGGTCGACGGGTTCGGCGAGCAGCGCGTAGGCGCGGCGGGGGGCCTTGAGGGCGCGGGCGGCGAAGGTTTCGACGACCGCGGCGACCCGGCGCTGCGGGGTCTCCTCGCGGGCCACGGCCTCGGTGACGGCGGCGACCTCCCGGCCGACGACCGTGCGGAAGAGTTCGACGGCGAGGTCGGACTTGCCGGCGAAGTGGCGGTACATGGAGCCGGTGGCGATGCCGGCGCGTTCCGCGACGGCGGCGACCGAGCAGCCCGCGTAGCCGCGCTCGGCGAGAAGCGCCACGGCCGCCTGGAGCACGGCGGCGCGCTGGGCGTCCAGCCGGGCCTGGACGGCGGGGGTGCGTCGGTATGCCATGCCAAGTATTGAAGCACTGATTCACTGCTTCGAGAAGTCCCGCGGGTCGGGCGCCCGGGAATGCCGCGAGGGCCGCCCGCCGGTCGGCGGGCGGCCCTCGGGAGGGGGCGGCAGGTGGCTGTGGGGCCCGGGCGCGCGGGCGCCGGGCGGGCTTCGACGAGGGCTGCGGCTCGGGCCGCGGCCGGGGCTACGGCTTGGGCAGCGCGCAGCCGGACCGGGTGAGGTCGAGCTTGTTGCCGGCGGCGAAGCAGGCGGGGATGAGGTAGGTCTCCTCGGCGTAGTTGATGCCCTTGCGGACGGTCACCGTGCCGTTCTGGTCGACCTCGCAGGGGTTGTTCTCGGTGCAGCGCTCGCCGTCCTCGTTGCCGGTGTTGTTGACGGCGACGACCTGGCCGGTGGCGGTGTCGACGACCGGCGAGCCGGAGGTGCCGCCGATGGTGTTGCAGCTGGAGGTGTAGCGGACGGCGTCCTTCCAGGTCCAGCCGCCCTCCTTCAGCCGGTAGGCGAACCCGTCCACGCTGCAGGAGTAGATCCTCTTCCAGTACCCGGAGACCACCTTGATCGAGGCGCCGGCCGCCGGGTGGCTCGCCGAGAGGGTGAGCGGGGCGATGCCGTAGCGGGACTGGATGGCCGAGTAGGTGGTGTTCAGCTGGTAGAGCGTCACATCGGTGTCGGTCATGGTGCTGTAGACCACCTTGCTCGCCCGCAGCGTGCCGAGGCTGCCGCCGGAGGAGCTGAGCAGGGTGAAGCTCCGACTGGACGAGCGGTTGGTGATGACCTGGCCCGGGGAGGGCATCCCGGTCTCCAGGCAGTGGCCGTTGGTGAGCACCAGGGCGGGGTCGGAGGCCGTGGACGCGGGCAGCCGGACGACCGATCCGGAGCAGTTGCTGAGCGCCACCGTGCCGGCGAAGTTGACGGCGACGGCCGCGGGGGCGCTCGCGGCGGAGGCGGGGGCGGCACCGGCCAGCGCGGTGGCGCCGCCGAGCAGCAGGGCCAGGGACGCGCCGATGAGCGGCTTCTTCATGGGAGGGCCTCTCGGTCTGTGGGGGTCCTCCAAAGTTGGCGTGTCCATGAAATTGTGTCAATGCGCTTGTATGAATTACGGGTTACGAGAGTCGCCGGCCGGCACTGCCCGCACGACGGAGTGTCAGCCCTCGTCCAGCCAGTGCCGGCGGCCGGCGCTGATCAGCCGCAGCCGGGTGCGGGCGGCACGGGCGATCCGCGCCTCCTCGGCCGGCCCACCCTCCATGAAGGCCGCCGCCGTCGCCACCATGTGCTCGACGTACAGGCCGGCGAGCATCCGCAGGTCCTCCGCCGACCAGCCGGCCGCGGCCGGCTGCGCGCCGAGGCCGGCCGCCACCTCGTCCGTGAAGCGTTCGAACTCGGCGGCGATGGCCTCGCGGACCGGCCGGACCCCGCCGTGCCGCTCACGCGCCAGGAAGCGCACATGCGCCCGGTGCTCGCGGACGTGGTCGGCGATCAGATCGACGGTGCGGTCGATGATCTCCTCGGAGCCGTCCTGCTCGGCCAGCACCCGGCGGATCATCCCGTGCAGGCTGGCCAGTGACTCCTCGACCAGCACCACGGCCAGTTCGGACAGGTCGCGGAAGTGCCGGTAGAACCCGGCCGGCGAGAGTCCGGCCTCTCGGGTGACCTCGCGGACGCCGATGCCGCTGAGGTTCTGGTGCTCCAGCAGCCCGAGGGCGGCGTCGAGGAGGGCACGGCGGCTCTGCTGCTTCTGGGCCTGGCGGACCCCGGGGGTGTGACTCACATCATTCAGTAAACAACTGTTTGCCGACTTTGGCGAGCGTACGATGGAGAAGTCGGCGAACAGTCGTACACCGAATCGGCCGCCGACCGGGGAGAGGACACACCTGCCGTGAGCCTTCTGATCGTCATCGTCGCCATGAGCCTCCTCGCGGGGGCCGCGATCCACACCTCCATGCCGGTCTTCCTGGCCGTCTCCGCCGCGATCGCGCTCTGGCTGCTCGCCTTCGGCGCCCGCGAGCGGATCGCCCGCGTCCGGCACCGCTGACGGCGGGCCGTCACCGAGGCCCGCCCCGACGTCCCGGCATCCCACGACCTCCCACCGGAGTCCTGCCATGGAACAGCTCGCCACATCCCGCTCCGCCGCCGACGGCGACCAGATGGCCGTCGCCTCCTTTCTGCTGGCCCTGCCGGGCCTGCTGCTCTTCAACGTGGTGCTCGGCCCGGTCGCGATCGTGCTCGGCACGCTGGCGCTGGTCCGCGGCACCGGCCGGCGCGGCCGGGCGGTGCTCGGCATCGCGCTCGGCATCGCCGACCTCGCCGTCCTCGCGGCCGTCACACTCGCCGGCCACGGCACGGTCTGGCAGCTCGGCGCCTGACGGTACGACGACGCGCCCGGTTCCGCCCCCTGCGGCGGAACCGGGCGCGTCCGTGCCACCGACCGTCAGGCGGTCGGGGCCGTCCACTTCTGGTTGGCCGCACCCGTGCAGCTCCAGATCTGGATCCGCGCGCCGTTGGCCGAGCTGTTGTCGGACACGTCCAGGCACTTGTTCGCCTGCGGGTTGACGAGGTCGTGCGTCGCGGGGTTGTACGTCCACTGCTGGGCGCCCGTGCCGTTGCAGTCGTACAGCTGGGTCTTGGCGCCGTCCGCGGTCGAACCGGCGGCCACGTCCAGGCACTTGCCGAACGCGCGGACGGTGCCGTCGCCGCCGACCGTCCAGGTCTGGGCGGCGGTGCCGTTGCAGTCGTAGAGCTGGACGGCGGTGCCGTTGGCGGAGTTGGCGCCCGCCACGTCCAGGCACTTGCCCGCCAGGCCGGTGATCCGGCCGGTCGCGCCGCCGCCACCGCCCTGGGCACCGGCCCAGGTGAAGGTGGCCGAGGTCTTCGCGGGCAGGCTGTAGCTGAAGTTCTGGCCGCCCCAGAGCACCCGGACGGTCTGCGCGCTGCCGCTGTCGTTGTAGGCGATCAGCGCCTTGGAGCCGTCCGGGTTCTGCCAGGCCACGTTCGGCACCGCGGAGTTGGCGGTGGAGGCGATCCGGTACGCGCCGGGCTTCACGAACTTGGTGAGATGGCCCATGGTGTAGTACTCGACCGTGTAGTCCACCTGGCCGCTGCGGGAGTCCCCGTTGTGCACCGTGACCAGGCCGGTGCAGGTACCACAGCCTCCGTAGTGCGGGCCCATGTTCTGGTCGACGGCGAGGCTCCACTTGGTCACCGACTTACCCCAGTTGCGGGTGTAGTCGATGATGTTGCGCATGTCCTCCTGCTGCTGGTTGCCGATCCAGGTGCCGCCGGAGTGCTCGGTGTCGAAGGCGTCCATCGTCGGGTACTGGTTGTGCACCGTGGTCTGCGTCGCGACGTCGCCGCCGTAGCCGTGCCAGGCCATGCCGCCGAAGTTGGGGTGGGTGCGGATCGCCGCGTCGTCCACCACCGGGGCGGCGTAGCCGTTGTACTGGTCCCAGTTCCAGTCCAGCGCCAGGACCTTGGTGGCGAGACCCGCCCCGGAGAGCGCCGGCAGCAGGTTGTTCTTGGTGAAGTAGGCGAGGCCCGAGCCGTTCCAGCTCATCGACGGGTAACCGGCGCAGCAGGTCGGCTCGTTCTGCACCGTCACGTAGTTCACCGGCACGCCCTGGGCCTGGTAGGCCTGCAGGTACTTCACGAAGTACTGGGCGTAGGAGCCGTAGTACTCGGCCTTCAGCCAGCCGCCGTTCAGGCTGCCGCCGTCCTTCATCCAGGCGGGCGCCGTCCACGGCGAGGCCATCACGGTGAGCGCCGGGTTGAGCTGCCTGGCCTGCTTGGTGAGCGGCAGCACGTCCGCCAGGTCGTGGGCGATCGTGAAGCCGTTCAGAGCCGGGTCGACCGAGCCCGCCGGCAGGTCGTCGTAGGTGTAGCCGTAGCGCGCCAGGTCGGAGGAGCCCATCGGGTTGCGCAGGAAGGACAGGCCGATGCCCTCGGTCGGCGAGAACAGCCGGCGCATGGCCTCGTCGCGGGCGGCCGCGCTCAGCGCACCGCTGCCGTTCATCAGCCAGGCGGCGGTGTCGGTGAACGAGGCGCCGCCACCGGTGAACTGCTGGTAGCGAGTGGACTCGTCGACCGAGATCAGCTGGCCGCCGCTGCCGGCGCCGGCGGTGAAGGTGAACGCCGCCTGCTGGGCGAGGCCGCGGGTGACGTGCCGGCCGCCCGCGTCGTCGGTGGTGGTGAGCCAGACGTTCACCGTCTCGCCCGCCGCGTGCGCTCCGGGCGCGCCGGCCAGCAGGCCGGTGACGGCCAGGGCGCCGGAGAGCAGTGCGGCGGCCGCCCGGCGCTTGCGGGCGGCATGGTGGGGTGGGGGCCAGGCCATGATCGGATCCGCCTTCGATCGGGGGAATGGGTGGAGATGTTCGACTGCCGGCCGGCGGTCGAGATTCAACTCCTGATGCTGGTGGACCGTCAAGTCATAGGTATCAACCAATTTTTGATCAACTCCTGAACACGGGAGAGCGGTTGCTCGCCGATCGGGCCGCACGAGTTGACGATGCATCCGACAGGCAACCGATAGGAAACTTTCCAGTCGTCTTGACGTGCGCACCTCCGGGCTAGTTGACTCCAGCTCCCGTCGCCCCCACCGACCGGAGGACCCATGCACCGTCGACACCGCCGCCGCCGACTGCCTGCGGCCGCCGCACTGCTCGCGCTCCTCTGCGCGATACCCGTCGGCATCAGCGCCACCGCCCCGGCCCCCGCCGAGGCCGCGCCGACGACCTTCGCCCACCCCGGCGTCCTGGTCTCCAAGTCCCAACTCGACTTCGTGCGCGGCAAGGTGCAGGCCGGAGCGCAGCCGTGGAAGAGCGCCTACGACCAGATGCACGCCAGCAAGTACGCCTCGCTCAGCCGCACACCCAAGCCCCGCGCGGTGGTCGAGTGCGGCTCGTACTCCAACCCCAACTACGGCTGCACCGACGAACGCGAGGACGCGCTGGCCGCGTACACCCTCGCCCTGGAGTGGTCGATCACCCGGGACACCCGGTACGCCGCCAAGGCCGTCCAGATCATGGACGCCTGGTCCGGCACGATCAAGGACCACACCAACAGCAACGCCCCGCTGCAGAGCGCCTGGTCGGCCTCCACCTGGCCGCGCGCCGCCGAGATCATCCGCTACACCTACAGCGGCTGGCCCGCCGACAAGGTCGACCGCTTCGGCGCGATGCTGCGCAACGTCTACCTCCCGAAGGTGGTCAACGGCTCACGCTCCAACGGCAACTGGGAGCTGAGCATGACCGAGGCCACCATCGGCATCGGCGTCTTCCTCAACGACCGGACGGTCTACGACAAGGCGGTGGCCACCTTCCGCGGCCGGGTGCCCGCCTACATCTACCTCGCCTCCGACGGCGCCCTGCCGAAGACGGCGCCCGGCAGCGGCCTCGACACCCGGGACGAGATCGTCAAGTACTGGCAGGGGCAGAGCACCTTCGTCGACGGCCTGACCCAGGAGACCTGCCGCGACCTCACCCACACCGGCTACGGCCTGTCCGCGATCGCCCATGTCGCCGAGACCAGCCGCATCCAGGGCCAGGACCTCTACCCCGAGGTCGCCGACCGCCTGCGGCACGCCCTCGGCCTCCAGTCCAAGTACGAACTGGGCACCGCCGTCCCGTCCTGGCTCTGCGGCGGCACCCTCTCCCAGCATTTGGGCCCCGTCACCGAGGTCGGCTTCAACGCCCTGCACAACCGCCTGACCTACGGCATGGACAACACCCAGAAGCTCACCGAGCAGCGCCGCCCCGCCGGCACCGACAACCTCTTCACCGCCTGGGAGACCCTCACCCACGCCAACAACCCGGCCTAGCCGCGACGACAGGGCCGCCCGGGCGAACGAGTCGCCCGGGCGGCCCTGTTGAGGGTGCGGCGGGTGGATCAGACGGCGAGCGGGCGGATCGCGGTCGGGGCGTGGCCCGGCTCGGTGGCGAGGTCCTCGAACTCGACGACGCTGGCGATGTCGCTGCCGCTCATCGCGATGTTGGTGACCCGCTCCAGGATCGCCTCGACGACGACCGGGACGCGGAACTCGGCGGCGAGCTTCTTCGCCTCCTCGAAGGCCGGCAGCAGCTGGTCCGGCTCGGTGACCCGGATCGCCTTGCAGCCGAGGCCCTCGGCGACCTTGACGTGGTCGACGCCGTAGACGCCCAGCTCCGGCGAGTTGAGGTTCTCGAACTCCAGCTTGACCTGGAAGTCGATGTCGAAGTTCCGCTGCGCCTGGCGGATCAGGCCCAGGTACGAGTTGTTCACCAGGACGTGGACGTAGGGGATCCGGTGCTGGGCGCCGACCGCCAGCTCCTCGATCATGAACTGGAAGTCGTAGTCGCCGGAGAGCGCGACGACCGGCGTCTCCGGGTCGGCGGTGGCGACGCCCAGCGCGGCCGGGATGGTCCAGCCGAGCGGCCCGGCCTGGCCGCAGTTGATCCAGTGCCGCGGCTTGTAGACGTGCAGCATCTGCGCGCCGGCGATCTGCGAGAGGCCGATGGTGGTGACGTACCGGGTCTCCGGGCCGAAGGCGCGGTTCATCTCCTCGTAGACGCGCTGCGGCTTGAGCGGCACGTTGTCGAAGTGGGTGCGGCGCAGCAGGGTGGCCTTGCGCTCCTGGGCGGAGGCGGCCCAGGCGCCGCGGTCCTTGAGGGCGCCGGCGGCGTCGCGCTCCTTGGCGATCTCGACGAAGAGTTCCAGGGCGGCCCGGGCGTCGGAGGCGATGCCGTAGTCGGGGGCGAAGATCCGGCCGATCTGGGTGGGCTCGATGTCGACGTGCACGAAGGTGCGGTCCTTGGTGTAGACGTCGAGGTTGCCGGTGTGGCGGTTGGCCCAGCGGTTGCCGATGCCGAGGACGAAGTCGGACTCGAGGAAGGTCGCGTTGCCGTAGCGGTGCGAGGTCTGCAGGCCGACCATGCCGGCGTTGAGCGCGTGGTCGTCCGGGATGGTGCCCCAGCCCATCAGCGTGGGGACCACCGGGACGCCGGTCAGCTCGGCGAATTCGACGAGCAGGTCGGAGGCGTCCGCGTTGATGATGCCGCCGCCGGCGACGATGAGCGGGCGCTCGGCGGCCTGCAGCAGGTCGAGGGCCTTCTCGATCTGGGCGCGGGTGGCGGTGGGCTTGTAGACCGGCAGCGGCTGGTAGGTGTCCGGGTCGAACTCGATCTCGGTCATCTGGACGTCGATCGGCAGGTCGATGAGGACGGGGCCGGGGCGGCCGGAGCGCATCAGGTGGAAGGCCTGCTGGAAGACGCCGGGGACCTGTGCCGCCTCCAGGACGGTGGTGGCGGCCTTGGTGACGGGGCGGGCGATCGAGGCGATGTCGACCGCCTGGAAGTCCTCCTTGTGGATCCGGGCAACCGGGGCCTGGCCGGTGATGCACAGGATCGGGACGGAGTCGGCGATCGCCGAGTACAGGCCGGTGATCATGTCGGTGCCGGCCGGACCGGAGGTACCGATGCAGACGCCGATGTTGCCGGGGTTGGTGCGGGTGTAGCCCTCGGCCATGTGGGACGCGCCCTCGACGTGGCGGGCCAGCGTGTGGTGGAGGTCGCCGGCCGCCTTGAGGGCGGCGTAGAAGGGGTTGATCGCCGCGCCGGGCACACCGAACGCGTGGGTGACGCCCTCGCGCTTGAGGATCTCCACTGCCGCACGGGCGGCTGTCATACGAGGCATCGGTTTCTCCTGCCCGAGCGGGGGATACAAACTGTTCCGCGATGCGGAAGCGCGATTCTGAATCGCGAAATCAAGGTAGGCCGGGCCCCGCGAGGCCGTCAAGGTAGGTTTCAACAGAACGTTGCAGATCTGGGCGGGGCCGGCCCGGCGGGCACCACAATGGGAGACGAGAGGGGGCGAGCCGCATGCCGTACATCAGCGTCAGCGCACTCAGTCACGAGGGCCTGGTCCGCGACCACAACGAGGACAGCCTGGCCGTCGGCCCGTGGACGCTCTGCGCCACGGTGACCGAGAGCCCGCAGACACTGCTCTTCCCGCTCGGCGCCACACCCTGCCTGGTCGCGGTGGCGGACGGACTCGGCGGCCACCCGGCCGGCGAGGTGGCCTCCTCGCTGACCGCCCGCCGACTCGCCGCGGCCGGCCACGACCTGCGCTCCGAACAGCACGTCCGGGACGAGCTCCGCGCCTGCAACGCCACCCTGTACGACGTCGCGGAGGCCGATTCCGGACTTACCGGGATGGGCACCACCGTCGCCGGCCTGGTGCTGAGCGCCGAGCAGGTCCTGGTGTTCAACATCGGCGACAGCCAGGTCTTCGAGATCGCCGGCACGCCCGGCACGCCCGAACTGCGCCAGCTCAGCACGGACGACAGCCCGCCGCCCCCGCCCGGCCGGCGCACCACGAACATCGTCACGAGCACCCTCGGCGGCACCGTCGTGCGCCGCGAGGTCGACCCGCACCTGCGCCGACTGCCGGCCGTGGTCGGCGCCCGCTACCTGGTCTGCAGCGACGGCCTGACCGACCCGGTGCCGCCGCAGGAGCTGGCGGCCCTGCTCGGCGGCGAGGACGACCAGCGGGCCGCCTTCGAACTCTGGCGGGCCGCGATCGAAGCGGGCGGGCCGGACAACATCACCCTGGCGCTGGTGCGGATCGGCGAGTGATCCGGACGTGGGAGGGCGCCGACCGGGTGAACCATCGGAATCCCGATGGCTGCCATCCGGCCGCCTATTGGCCCGACCGCCGGTCGGCGGCCTAGCGTCGGAGGAAAGCCGAACGAAGGAGTGACCGCCGACATGGCGAAGATCCTGTTTGTGATGACCGGGGCCGACCACTGGACCCTGGCCGACGGCAGCAAGCACCCCACCGGCTACTGGGCGGAGGAGTTCCTCACCCCGTACCGCGCGTTCACCGCGGCCGGGCACGAGGTGGTCGTGGCCACCCCGGACGGTGCGGTGCCGACCGCGGACGCCGGCAGCCTCTCCGCCGGGGCCCTCGGCGGCGAGGAGAACGCCGCCGCCGCGACCGCCGCGATCGCCGCCGCCGAGCCGCTGCGGCACCCGCTGGTGCTGGCCGACGTCGACCCCGCCGAGTACGCGGTCGTGTTCTACCCCGGCGGCCACGGGCCGATGGAGGACCTCGCCGTGGACGCCGACTCCGGCCGGCTGCTCACCGCGACGCTCGACTCCGGCCTGCCGCTCGGCGTGGTCTGCCACGGCCCGGCCGCCCTGCTCGCCGCCGAACGCCCGGACGGCACACCGACGTTCGCCGGCTACCGGCTGACCGGCTTCAGCAACACCGAGGAGCGGATGGCCGGCCTCGCCGACCGCGCCCCCTGGCTGCTGGAGGACCGCCTGGTGGCGCTCGGCGCCGAGTACTCGGCGGGCGAGCCCTGGGCGCCGTACACGGTGACCGACCGGAACCTGTACACCGGGCAGAACCCGGCCTCCTCCGGCCCGCTGGCCGAGGAGCTGCTCAAGGCGATCGGCTGAGGCACCGCACCGGCCGCGGGCCGACTGCTTGACATCATCAAGCAGACGGGCGGGCGGAATCCGGTCTCCGGCTCCCGCCCGCCGTCGTGCCGGTCAGCCGACCGGCACCTCCAGCACCGCCTTGCGGTGGCTGAACGCCTCGATCGAGTACCGCCCGTGGTAGCTGCCCATGCCGCTCTCCCCCACGCCGCCGAACGGCAGGTCGGAGACGGTCAGATGGGCCAGCGGCAGGCCGAACCCCAGACCGCCGGAGGAGGTCTCCTCGGCGAGCCGGCGCCGGGTCTCCTCGGCGGGGCTGAACACGTACAGGGCGAGCGGCTTGTCCCGGTCGTTGACGAAGTCGATCGCCTCGTCCAGGCCGGCGACCTCGACGATCGGCAGGATCGGCCCGAAGATCTCCTCCTGCATCACCGGCGCGTCCGGGGCCACGTCCGCGAGCACGGTGGGCGCCAGGTAGCGACTCTCCCGGTCGCGGCCGCCGCCGACCACCGTCCGGCCCGAGTCCAGCAGCGCGGCCAGCCGGTCGAAGTGCCGCTCGTTGACGATCCGGCTGTACAGCGGCGAGACCGCCGGGTCCTTGCCGTAGCGGGTCTCCACCGCCTCGGCCAGCAGCGGCTCCAGGGCCCGGGCGGTGGCCGGGTCGGTGAGCACGTAGTCCGGGGCCACGCAGGTCTGTCCCGCATTGAGGAACTTGCCCGCCACCAGGCGCTCCGCGACCACCGCCAGGTCGGCCCCCGCGTCCACGAACGCCGGTGACTTGCCGCCCAGTTCGAGGGTGACCGGGGTCAGGTGCTCGGCCGCCGCGCGCATCACGATCCGGCCCACCGCGCCGTTGCCGGTGTAGAAGATGTGGTCGAAGCGCTGGGCCAGCAGCGCCGTGGTCTCCGCCACCCCGCCCTCCACCACCGCGACCGCCTCGGTGTCCAGGTACGCGGGAAGCAGCCGGGCGAGCACCGCCGAGGTCGCCGGCGCCAGCTCGCTGGGCTTGGCCACCACCGCGTTGCCCGCCGCGAGCGCGCCCGCGACCGGCGCCAGCAGCAGCTGCACCGGATAGTTCCACGGCGCGATCACCAGGACGACGCCGAGCGGGTCGTACTGCGTCCGCGCCTGCGCCCCGGCCAGCCGTTCCGGCACCGGCGCCGCCTCCGGGCGCAGCCAGTCCGCCAGGTGCTCCAGGGTGTGGTCGATCTCCCGCACCACGAAGTCGACGTCGGTGCGCAGCGACTCCTGTTCGCTCTTGCCGAGGTCGGCGCCGAGCGCCGCGGCGAGCTCCGGGCCGTTCTCGGTGAGCAGCGCGCGCAGCCGGTGCAGCTGCTCGGTGCGCCAGGAGAGCGGCCTGGTCCGGCCGGTGCGGAAGGTCGCGCGGAGGCGGGCGACGAGGTCGGCGGCCTGCTCGGCCGGGCGGTCGTTCATGAGAGGGTCCTCGCAGCGAAATGGTTGATATCCTCAACTACCTGAATCCAGAAAACGCCGGTTACTTGAGGATGTCAAGTGAATCCAGATGCGTCGGAGCTGGTCGAGCCGCTCGCCCGCGTGGTCCGCGGCTACTACGACGACCTGGCGACGGTCGCCGGCCGGCACGGTCTCAGCACCACCCAGGCCCGCGCACTCATCGCCCTCGACCGGCCGCTCAGCATGAGCGCCCTCGCCGAGCACCTGGTCTGCGACGCCTCCAACGCCACCGGGCTGGTCGCCCGGATGGAGGCCCGCGGACTCGTGGTGCGGACCCCCTCCCCCGAGGATCGCCGCAGCAGGACCGTGCACGCCACCCCGGACGGACAGCGGCTCGCCCGCCGCATCCGCGCCGAGATGCACACCGTGCACGGCGCCCTCGCCGGTCTCACCCCCACCGAGCGCGGAGCCCTCCTTCCGCTGCTGCACCGCCTCGGCGAACTGCTCGGCCGGCCGCAGGGCTGAACCTCCGCCCCGCGACCGGCCGGTCCGCGTCCTCCGCTCAGCCCGCCGAGGAGGCCTCCCGCTCGGCGAGGAAACGCGCCACGGCCGCATCCGTCCGCGGCAGCCCCGCCAGCGGCTCGCCGACCGCCCGGCCCGCGACCTCCACGGCCGTCGCCACCACGTCCGCGCGGAGCTCCGCCTCGGCCACCACCGCGCTCGCGGCCAACTGCACCTGGGCGACCGCGACGATCTCCTCACGGTGCCGCAGGCCCTCGGCCCGCGCCGAGGCGACCAGGGCGGCGCCCTGCTCGGCGGCCTCCTGCCGGATCCGGGCCGCCTCGTGGCGGGCGGCGTCCAGCTGCGCCCGGCGCTCGTCGTGGAGCGCCGAGGCCTCGGCGAGTATGTGCTCCGCCTCGGCGAGCCGCCCGCCGGTGGCCGCCTCGCGTTCCGCGAGCGTCCGTTCGATCCGGGGCAGCACGACCCTGCCGAGTATCCCGAACATCACGAAGAAGCAGATCAGACCGAGGACGACTTCCACAGGGTTCGGCTCAAGGGGTCCCATGCCCGCAGACCTACCCACGGCTCGCACGGTCATGCGACTGACGCCGGGTCAGGCACCGCCCCTGCCTGCCCTCTAGCGGCCCCGCCCCGGCCCTCGTCCGGCCCCCGCGCGTGGCCTGGCGGGCGCGCGGCGTGTTCCGGGGCATCATGACCTCAGGGCGAAGGGAGAGCCATGCCGCAGCAGACCGACGCCTCCCAGCCGGCGTGGTGGCACCGCCTCGTGCCCGCCGCACCCGGCCTCACCGTGCTCCGGCACTACCGGCGGAGCTGGCTCCGCGGCGACCTGCTGGCCGGTGTCACCGTCGCGGCCTACCTCGTGCCGCAGGTCATGGCCTATGCGAGCGTCGCGGGCCTGCCGCCGGTGGCCGGCCTGTGGGCGATCCTCCCGGCGATCCTGCTGTACGCCGTCCTCGGCTCCTCCCGCCTGCTCTCGGTCGGCCCGGAGTCGACGACGGCCCTGATGACCGCGACCGCCATCGGCCCGCTCGCCGCAGGCGACACCTCCCGCTACGCGGTCCTCGCCGCGGCGCTCGCGGTGGTGGTGGGCCTGCTCTGCGTGGTGGCCTGGGTGGCGCGGCTCGGCTTCGTCGCCGACCTGCTGTCCCGGCCCGTCCTGATCGGCTACCTGGCGGGCGTCGCCCTGATCATGATGGTGGACCAGCTGACCAAGCTCACCGGGGTGGAGACCGAGGGCGAGGGCTTCTTCCCGCAGCTGGTGTCCTTCTTCGAGAACCTCTCCGACATCCATCCGGCCACCGTGGCGCTCAGCGCCGCCGCCCTGCTCTTCCTCTTCGCGGTGGCCCGCTTCCGTGCCGTCCCCGGCCCGCTGCTCGCCCTCGTGCTCGGCACCGCGGTGGTCTCCGCCTTCGACCTGGAGGCGCACGGCATCAAGGTGATCGGCGCGATCCCGCCGGGACTGCCCAGCCCCGAACTCCCGAGCCTCTCCGACCTGTCGCAACTGGTGCTGCCGGCGCTCGGCGTCCTGCTGGTCGGCTACACGGACGTCATCCTCACCGCACGGGCCTTCGCCACCCCGGGCGACACCACCCGGCTGGACCCCAACCAGGAGCTGCTGGCGCTCGGCGCGGCCAACGTCGGCTCCGGCGTGCTGCACGGCTTCCCGGTGAGCAGCAGCGCCAGCCGGACGGCGCTCGCCCAGTCCGCGGGCGGCCGCACCCAGGGGTACGCGCTGACCGCGGGGCTGGCGGTGGTCGCGGTGCTGCTGTTCCTCAGCTCGCTCCTCACCCACACGCCGACGGCCGTGCTCGGCGCGCTGGTGGTCTACGCAGCGGTCCGGATGATCGACGTGTCGGGCTTCCGCCGGCTGCTGTCCTTCCGCCGCGGGGAGTTCCTGCTGGCGCTGGGGTGCCTGGCCGGCGTACTCGCGCTGGACATCCTGTACGGCGTGCTGGTCGCGGTCGGGCTGTCGATCGCCGAGCTGCTGACCCGGGTGGCCCGCCCGCACGACGCCGTCCTCGGCACCGTGCCGGGGCTGGCCGGCATGCACGACGTCGACGACTACCCGGCCGCCCGGACGGTGCCGGGCCTGGTGGTCTACCGGTACGACTCCCCGCTCTTCTTCGCCAACGCGGAGGACTTCCGCCGCCGCGCCCTGGCCGCCGTCGACGACCAGCCGCACCCGGTCCGCTGGTTCGTCCTCAACACCGAGGCCAATGTCGAGGTGGACATCACCGCCCTCGACTCCGTCGACTCCGTGCGCCGCGAACTCACCGACCGCGGCATCGTCTTCGCCCTCGCCCGGGTCAAACAGGACCTCCGCGCGGACCTCGACGCCTACGGCCTCACCGACTCGGTCGGCGAGGACCGCATCTTCCCCACCCTCCCCACCGCCGTGGCCGCCTTCGAGGCCTGGTCCCGGACGGCCGGCCCGGCCGCCGACGCCTGAGCCGACTCACGTATGAGCCCCTGACACGGGAATGCCCGACACGGCCGCGGCCGGACCGAGGGGTCCGGCCGCGGCCGCGGTCGAGCGGTGTCAGCTGGTGACGGTGGCGGTGATGGCCTTCGCGCCGCCGGCACCGCCGGGGACCTCCGTCCAGTCGGTCCAACGGCCGGCGGAGTAGTCGGCGTCGCGGGTGTAGACCCGGCCGTCGGCCGCCACCGCGAAGAAGTGGCTGGTGTTGCCGACGGACGCGCTCGCCAGCGACTTGAAGGTGCCGCTGTCCATCTTCGTCCAGGTCGACCACGTGCCCTCCGCGTAGTTGGCGTCGTTGTTGTACATCGCACCGTCGGAGCCGATGATCTCCACGTGGGCGTTGTTCGCGGTCACGGTCGCGGTGACGGCCTTCGCGCCGCCCGCGCCGCCGGGGACCTCGGCCCAGTCGCTCCACGTGCCCGACTCGTAGTCGGCGTCGCGGGTGTACACCCGGCCGTCCGCCGCCACCGCGAAGAAGTGGCTGGTGTTGCCCGTGGTGGCGCTGGCCAGCGAGACCAGGTTGGCGCTGTCCATCTTCGTCCAGGTCGACCAGTTGCCCGCGGCGTAGTTGCCGTCGTTGTTGTACATCGCACCGTCCGCCCCGACGATCTCCACGTGCACGGTGCTGCCGGTGGCCGTCGCCGTGACGGCCTTCGCGCCGCCCGCACCACCGGGGACCTCCGCCCAGTCGCTCCACGTACCCGCCGCGTAGTCGGCGTCCCGGGTGTAGACCCGGCCGTCCGCCGCCACCGCGAAGAAGTGGCTGGTGCTGCCCGTGGAGGCACTGGCCAGCGAGACCAGGTTGGCGCTGTCCATCTTCGTCCAGGTCGACCAGCTGCCCGCGGCGTAGTTGCCGTCGTTGTTGTACATCGCACCGTCGGAGCCGATGATCTCCACGTGCGCCGTACCCGTCCCCGGGGCAGGGGAGGCCGAGCCGCCGACGGGCGAGATGTAGCCGCTGATGGTCTGGCCCCAGGGCCGGGCGCCGACACCCCAGTTGGTGGTGGTGTTGGAGGTGACCCGGCCGTCCGGGTACTGGCTGGTGGCCTGGTTGCCGCCGGTGACGGTCACGCTGCCGCCCGAGACGGCGGTGACGATCGCGACGTGGTCCGCCCAGTCGGCCGAACGGTTGTAGTTGAAGACCACGGCGTCGCCGACGCTCGGGGTGCTGTGCAGGGTGCCGTACTTGACGCCGTAGTCGTAGAAGTCCCTTGCTGCGCCGCTGAGGTAGCCGAGGTGGCCGGCACCGGCCCTGGTCCAGGCCCAGCCCGCGAAGTCCGCGCACCAGCTGTGGGCCTTGTGACCGCCCGAACCACAGGAGTTCGAGGTGCCGTCGCCGCTCGTGTAACCGCCGTGGGCGCACGGCCCGTTGCCGATCTCGCCGGTGACCACGGAGGCGACGGTGGAGCCGGTGGAGGCGTGGGCCGGGGTGGCCGCCAGGGCGCCCGTCGCCATCAGGGCGGCCAGGGACGGGACGGCGAGGGTGCGCAGGACGGTGCGGTTGATCGAGGGCATGGCTGTCTCCTGAAGAGTGTGATCGGTGAAGTCGTTTGCTGTTCGGCGGCGTTGACGGCCCTGAGGGCGCCGGGCGGGCGCCGCTCGGGCGGCGGTGTCAGCCGGTGATCGCGGCGGTGACGGCCTTCGCGCCGCCCGCGCCGCCGGGGACCTCGGCCCAGTCGCTCCAGCGGCCCGCGGAGTAGTCCGCATCGCGGGTGTACACCCGGCCGTCCGCCGCCACGGCGAAGACGTGGGCGATGCTGCCCGCCGCGGCACTGGTGACGGCCTTCAGAGCGGGGCCGTCCATCCTGGTCCAGGTCGACCACGTGCCCGCCGCGTAGTCGGCGTCGTTGTTGTACATCGCACCGTCGGAGCCGATGATCTGGACGTGCACGGTGCTGCCGGTCGCCGCGGCGGTGACGGCCTTCGCGCCGCCCGCGCCGCCGGGGACCTCGGCCCAGTCGCTCCAGCGGCCCGCGGAGTAGTCCGCGTCCCGGGTGTACACCCGGCCGTCCGCCGCCACCGCGAAGAAGTGGCTGGTGGTGCCCGTGGTGGCACTGGCCAGCGAGACCAGGTTGGCGCTGTCCATCTTCGTCCAGGTCGACCAGGTACCTGCGGCGTAGTTGCCGTCGTTGTTGTACATCGACCCGTCCGCCCCGACGATCTCCACGTGCACGGTGCTGCCGGTGGCCGTCGCCGTGACGGCCTTCGCACCGCCCGCACCGCCGGGGACCTCCGCCCAGTCGCTCCAGCGGCCCGCGGAGTAGTCCGCATCGCGGGTGTACACCCGGCCGTCCGCCGCCACCGCGAAGAAGTGGGCGGTACTGCCGACCGACGCGCTCGCCAGCGACACCAGATCGGCGCCGTCCATCCTCGTCCAGGTCGACCACGTGCCCGCCGCGTAGTTGCCGTCGTTGTTGTACATCGACCCGTCCGCCCCGACGATCTCCACGTGCGCCGTCCCGCCGGACGGGGTGCCGCCGCCCGAGCCCTGCGGGTAGGGAACGGCGGTGTCCGACCCGAGCCCGTTGGAGGCACCGCAGTGCGGCCAGGCACCGGGCCCCTGCGCGGCGAGCACCTTCTCCGCGATCAGGATCTGCTGCTGCTTGGTGGCCAGGTTCGCCTGCGGCGCGTACTGGCGGCCCCCGTACGCGGCCCAGGTGCTCGAACTGAACTGCAGGCCGCCGTAGTAGGTCGGCGAGGTGTTGCTGACCCTGGTCCAGATCCCGCTGCTCTCGCACATCGCGACCTTGTCCCAGGTCGCGACGGACGCCGCGTGGGACTGACCGGCGGCGGCGACCGGAGCGAGCAGGGCGGCGAGCGAAGCCGCGGCAAGCATGAGGCGGCGGGACTTGGGCATGGCGGTCTCACAATCGGTACGGGCCACGAGGCATCGACGCCCGGACACGGGCGGGAACATCTCCGAAGGATTCGCCCAGGAGGACAGCGATCTGACGCTTAGTCAGATCTGGACCTCGGGCGGATACGACGGACGGTGGCGACGGCACTCCGACGAGCGCGCCCCGCGGCGGCACGTTCCCCGGCCCTTCGCCTGCCGGCCGGTCTCCCCGGCTGACGGATACGAGCTTCGCCGCAACGCGCGGCGGAGGGAAGATCTTTCGGGTGGACCCAACCGGCCATGGCCGCTTCGGTCCTGGAGGCGCGCGGGCCGACGCTACGGAGACGATACGGTGATCATGAAATCCTCAGCTGCGGAGGGGCGCTGACCTGCGACAACTCCACCGGAGAGCGGGAATCCCGCCCGTCCGGACCCGATCACCGTCCAGCACCTGGGGAAGCAATGCTCTCTGTCCGTAAGGCACTTGTCACCGCATCAGTGGCGATGTCGGCGCTTGTCGGCGCACTCGCCACGGCCTCCCCGGCGAGCGCGGCGATCACGGTCAACACGAACACCGACTGCGACGCCCAGTGCATCGTCCTGTACTTCAACACCGGCTACGGCGGCTCGCACACGGCGATCCACTCCTCCACCCCGGACGGCGGCGAGGGCATCTACAACCTGGCCGACTACACCTTCCTGAGCAGCGGCAAGGGGCAGGGCCAGGGCCTGAAGAACAACGCGGCCTCCGCGAAGGCCCGGATCTGGAGCATCGACTCCAGCGTGACGATCTACTACAACAGCGGCTACTCCGGCCCCTGCGACAAGTTCCGGAGGACCGAGTACCCGGCCGCCTGGCAGCTCTCGAACACCTACAACGAGAACGCCTCGGTGTACTTCCGGAACACGGCCGTCAGCCAGAACTGCGCCGACTTCGGCTGACCCGTCGTGAATTCGTGGCGGTCGCGCGCTCCGCGCGGCCGCCGTGCCTCTGTGGGGAGAGATGCAGTAGTGCTGGGACGACGGGGTTCGCCGGCCGGCGTGGCACGCACACTCGTGCTCGTCGCTGCCGCGCTGACGGCGACGGCCTCCTGTTCGGCGGCCGGCGGCCGGAGCAGCGACCGGCAGCCGGAGGTCCGCCCCTCGGCCGTGGCCCCGGGGCGAGTCCCGCTGCCCATCGACGGGTTCGCCCTCACCGCCGACGAGTCCTACGCGGTCGATCGGGCCAAGGTCCTGCTGACCAACGAGTGCCTGCGCGGGTTCGGCCTCGGCTACCGGGTGCCGGAGAACCCGCCGCCGGCCGCCGAATCCTCCAGGCGCTACGGGATCACGGACCGCGAGGCCGCCCACGACCGCGGGTACCACCTCGCCCGGTCGGCCGGCCGGCCGGGGGCCACTGCGGAGCCCACCGAGGCACAGCAGGCGGTCCTGCTCGGGGTGACCCGCACGGGAGAGCCGCTGTCGACGGCCCCCGACGGCCGCCCGATCCCGATCGGCGGCTGCTACGGCGACGCCGAGACCCGGCTGGACGGCGGTCGGCGACCCGAATCCGACATCGCCGCCGCGGCCGCGATCGACACGGACGGCTTCAAGCGGTCCCTGGAGAGCCCCGCGGTGGTGAACGCCTTCCGCGCCTGGTCGGCCTGCATGGCACGCCACGGCCACCGGTACCGGGACCCGATGGCCTCCGTGGGTGACCCGGCCTTCGACACCGCCGAGCCGACCGGGCAGGAGAAGGCCGTGGCGCTGGCGGACCTGGACTGCAAGACCGAGACGGGCCTGCTGCAGACCTGGAGCGCCGCCGAGGCGGAGATCCAGACTCACCTGATCGGGGAGAAGTCCGCCGTCCTGGCCAGGCTGAGCGCCTTCCAGAAGCGCAAGATCGGCACCGCCCGCGAGGTGATCGCCCGCCTGGGCGGGTGAGCGGCGACTTCGGACACCCGGATGCCGAAAAGTCCCGGACCGGGACCCGGTCCGGGACTTTCGTGCTGTTCGCAGCCGGTGGGCGCAGACGGTTTCGAACCGCCGACATCCCGCCTTGTAAGTTCGACCGGGTGACCAGACGAACAGCGTCTTGCCTGCTGAAGGGCCATTCGCCAGTGTTCACACGGCCGGCGTCAACCACCATGCTGCACCGCCGTTGATGTCAGCTACTGATGTCAGGCGGCGGCACCCGGAACTTCCTACTCCGCCGATCGGGCACGGTTGCGACACGGTCCAGATGGCGCCCCAGGTACGGCCTAAGCGTCATCAGATTCGGCTCGGACCGTCAGCTCGTCAACCTGGCGGCCCCGGTGCAGCCCATACTCGCGAGAGGGCCATTCCTGGTAGAAGACCCGCGCTGGTGGAGGGCGAGTCCGGGGTGAGGCGGTAGCACTGTTCGGAGCAGAAGCTGTTGCGGCGTCGGATGCCGGGGTGGTGGAAGGTTCGATGGCAGCGGGCGCAGGTGGGCTTGCCGAGGGGCTTGTCGGCGAGGAGGCCGAGGGCGTCGAGGAGTGCGTGGCAGTCGGCGGGGCTGGTGGCGCGGCCGGCGACGGTGCGGCGGGCGTGGGCCAGGACCGCTTCCGGCAGGGCAGCGGTGTGCACGTGTTCGGCTGCGGTTGCGGGGTCGGCTGCGTGGTCCACGGGTACCCCCGGAGGATGGAGGCAGGGAGTTTTTCCAACGTAACGCGCCGGTGTCGGCCTAGTGCTGAGGTGCGGCCGTGTCGGGGCAGCGGGGCGGCGTCACCCGCCGGCACCCGCTGGTAACGCAATGCAGGTCGTTGCTCCGCACGTACGAGGGCTCTTCCTCTGATGCAGCGCCAGATCTGGTGGGGTGCCGGGCCGGATTCGGTGCCGACCTACTCTGGGGCCGTCCGGGGCGGTTGCGGAACGTGACCGGCCGTAGGTCGTTCGGGGGCTTGTTCCTGTGACTCAGGGGCGTAGCGTGAACAGTCAGTACGCGGAGCCCTGTGATGAGATCCGGCCCGGAGAGTGAGCCGAGGAGAGCAATCATCTCCCGCGCGTGGCGGGAGTCCTTGCTCCGGGCCCTTCGGGCTCTGGGACAGCTGCAGGCTCCTGCGGCCGCGGCCCGGGGACCACCGTTCGACGGGACAGTCCGAGCCCTAAGTCCCTCGAATCCAGTTCCGTACGAATGGTGGTCCATCATGCGTATTCCCCGAATCGTCGCTGGAACCGTCGCGCTCACCGGTGCCCTGGTGCTGGGCATCGGGCCGGCCTTCGCGGACAGCCCGCACTTCATCAAAGCCTCGGCGTCGTTCGTGTCGACGTCGAGCCCCAACCTCAGCGTGAACTTCAAGGAAGCCGGCCTCGGCGACACGGTCACCATCAACTACACGGCCAGTGCCGACGCCACGGCCACCTACGCCTGCATCAACGGCGGCAACAACCACCCGCAGGCCGCGAACAAGGCGACGGTGAACGGACCGGTCAGCTCCTCCGGCACCTTCACCTCCGGCAAGAACGGGTCGATCACGGCGAGCCTGACCCTGACCCCGCCCAGCGCGGGCTCCTTCAGCTGCCCGAACGGGCAGCGGCTGGTGCTGGCGGACGTGAGCTACACCAACGTGGCGATCACGGACAACACCAACGGTGTGTCGGAGAGCATCGCCGGTACGTTCTCCAAGACCCTCTTCAACTTCTGAACCGCAACTGAGCCGGACCGGGCAGATTCCCGGGAGGCTGACGGGCCGTCGCGGCGCCCCGCGTGGGCTGCCGCGCAGCCCGGTGACTCGAACACTCCTCTGGGGCGGTGCGCCCGAGAGGGCGATGCGGCCCGAGCAAGGGTCATGGTTCTTGCTGGGTCCGGGCAGGAAGGCGGTCGTCCCGGTTGGATCCGACGACATGTCGTTCCCTGGGTGCGGGGCACGGCGCGGGAGGAGGGTGATACTCGGGGCACGGTCATCGGGCCGGCCTCCTCCGCGCTTGCGGAAGCGCGGAGGAGGCGTTCGAGGGTCGCCGGGCTTTGTTGCCGAGGCCGTCGAGGGTGACTGTCGTCGTGGCCGACCGGCCGCGGCGGTGCCGACGTGCGTCCGCGGGCCCGTGGCCGCGGCCGCACAAGGTCGGCTCCATGCGGGTGGGTGGTGTTCGGATGGCGGAATTCTTCGAAGCGGGGCGGGTCTACCGGCATTTCGAGGGCGGCCTGCCGTCCGGGCTCGGCGTGTTCGTGGTGGTCTGGGCGGGAAGGGCCCCGGCGGGCTTCGAGCTTCCGGAGCAGGCGGGCGGCGTGGCGTTCGGCTGGCGCAGGACAGCGCCGACCGCGGCCGTGGACGAGGGATGTCCTGCCGGCGCTCACTGGGCCTGCGACTTCACGGGCTGGCGGGAGGTGACGAACGGCGAACTCGCAGTCCTGCTGCCGAGCCCGATCCCCGTTGAGGCGTGGAGCCCGCACCACCGCCGCCGGAATGGGGCGCCACCGTAAACAGTCTTCGCGCCCGTTCGGCCGGCCCCTCCCCGGGCAGGCAGTGCCTGCATTGCTTCCCCCGTTGCTTTGGCGAACCACACGTCAGCTGACCGCTGGCTCGCCCGGGTGCGGTTGCCTCGGTCTCTCAATCAGGCCCCACCTGGGCGGGGTACGTGGGAGGCGAGACGGGTCGGTTGGTGGAGCCGACCAACGTCTACCGGTCGTTCCGACGGATCGCGGCCGCGGCCGGAGTCCCGGTGGTGCGGATGCACGACGCCCGGCACGGCACCGCGACGCTGCTCGTCGCCTGCGGGGTCTCGCCGCGGATCGTCGTGGAGATCCTCGGCCACAGCCAGATCGGGCTGACGATGAACGTCGCCCACGTCACCCAGGACTCCCAGCGGGAGGCCCTGGCCAACATGGACAGGCTGCTGCGTCAGCGCCGTTGATGTCAGATGTGGATGTCAAAAGCCCCGGGCGGGAACTTCGCGTTCCTCGTCCGGGGCTTTTTTGCTGGTCACAGCCGGTGGGCGCAGACGGTTTCGAACCGCCGACATCCGCCTTGTAAGGGCGGCGCTCTACCGCTGAGCTATGCGCCCGTGCCGCGGCACACGGGGGTGCCCGGGTGCACGACGGAGGCCTAGCGTACCTGGTCCGGGGGGTCGCCCGCCGCCACCGTCCGGATGGCGTCGGACGGCGGGTCCCGGGCGGCCGGGGCGATCGGGAAGAATGGGCCTGGATCAGGCGTACGAGCAGTAGGGAGCGCGTGGTGAGGGTGGCCGGCGGTGGCGGCGGGCGGGGCGGCTGGTTTCGTCGGGGCGAGGGGGCGCGCGCCGAGGCGATGGCTGCCCGGGATGCTGCGCAGCAGACCTTCTACGAGCTCGACTCGGCGCAGCGCGACGCCCAGCTCGCCCTGGAGACGATCCGCTCCGCGGAGGACGGTGCCGCGGCGGGCCGCGCGCAGGCCGACTTCGGGGCGCTGACCGCGCGGATCAACGAGGTGACGGTCGGCTACCTGTCGGCGCTGGACGCGTACGACCTGGAGGACCCGGAGCTGGAGGCCGCCGCCGCGGGGCGGGCGCGCCGCCAGCTGGACCAGGCGAAGCGGGACCTGGAGGCGCAGCGGGCCGAGCTGGACGCCTTCGTGCGGCGGCTGCAGCCGCTGGTGGACCACGCGGAGGCGCAGCTGATCCGGGTGGCGCCGGCGGTGGAGAAGGCCCGGCAGGCGCTGTTGGCGGCGACGACGGCGCTGGAGGAGGTGCGGTCGGCCGGGCTGAAGGCGGACGACCTGGCGGCGCGGCTGGCGGAGCTGGGCCCGGAGCTGACCCGGATGAACGAGGGGGTGGCCCGGCACGGGGTCCCGGCGACGCTGCAGCGTGCGCAGGAGGTGGCGCGGCGGGCGGAGGCGGTCCGTGACCAGGCGGCGCAACTGCCGCAGCGGGCGCGGGACATCGACCGCCGGGTGGCGAGTCTGCGGACGCGGGTGCAGGCGTTGGAGACCCGGGCGGGCACCGTGGAGCCGGCGCTGAGCGAGCTGCGGCGGCGGTTCTCGGTGGCCTGCTGGCAGGACCTGCAGCGGGTTCCGGCGCAGACGGCGGAGGCGGTGGCGACGGCCTCGGGCAAGCTGGCCGAGGCGGCGCGGGCCCGGGACGAGCAGCGCTGGGCGGACGCGACCGGCGCGATCGGGACGGTGCGCGCCGTGCTGAAGACGGCGGAGGAGTCGGTGACGGCGGTCAACGACCGGCTGCGGCAGTTGAACGAGGTCTCGCACGATCCGCACAAGGAGATCGAGCGGGCCCGGTTCGCCCTGCGGGATGCCCAGCGCCTGGCCATGACGGGCCGCCAGACGCCGGACCCGCGGCACGCGGCCCCGCTGGACGCTGCGGTGGCCCGGCTGGACCGGGCGGTGGCCTCGCTGGAGGAGGCGGGCCGGCACCCCGACTACTGGCACTTCCTCACCGAGCTGGCGGCGGTGCGGGAGACCGCGGCCGAGGTGGTGACGATGATCCGAGGCCCGCGCTAGGGCCGGTCGGGGGCGCCGCCCGCGGACGTGACCCACACCACATTACTCGCCAGTAACTTACTGCTAGAGTCACGCCCATGGCACGCAAGCGCACGCTCACCGCAGCCACCTTCCGGCGCGGCATCAACCTCTGGCCGCCGTTCCTGTTCGCCGGCATCAAGGTGCTCGCGGTCGACGACGACTTCCGCACCGCGAAGGTCCGGCTGCGCCTCGGGCGGCTGAACCGCAACTGGGTCGGGACGCACTTCGGCGGCTCGATCTTCGCCATGACCGACCCGTTCTGGATGCTGCTGGTGATGCAGAACCTCGGCTCGGACTACTACGTCTGGGACAGCGCCGCGGAGATCGACTTCGTCTCCCCCGGCCGCGGCGACATCGTCGCCGAGTTCGTCCTCACCGACGACCGGCTGGCCGAGATCCGCGAGCTGACGGCCGACGGCGGCAAGGCACTGGTCTGGTTCGACACCGAGGTGCTGGCGGCGGACGGCTCGGTGGTCGCCCGGGTCCGCAAGCAGGTCTACGTGCGGCCGAAGCCGGAGCGGACCGCGCGGGCCGAACCCGTCGGTACTGCCGTCTGAGCGGCCGCGTCGGTACCCTGCCGCTATGCCTCGCTACGACTTCCGCTGCCGCTCCTGCGGAGCCACCTTCGAACTCCGCCGCACCATGGCCCAGGCCAACGACCCCGCGGTCTGCCCGGAGGGCCACGCCGACACGGTGAAGCTGCTCTCCACCGTCGCCGTGACCGGCGCGGCGAGCGGCGGCGCCGCCGCGGCCCCCGCGCCGAGCGGTGGCGGCGGGTGCTGCGGCGGCGGGTGCTGCGGCTGAACGCCGGACGAAGAACGCAGCACGTCGGGCCCGGCCGGGCGGCCGGGCCCGAACAACGGGCTGACGGAACGGATCAGGCCCGGACGGCCGCCCCGGCCCGGACGCGCTCCAGCATCCGCCGGACGATCTCCTCGCCGGCCGCGACACCGATCTGCGTGAGCGCGGTGACGCCGGGCGCCGTCCAGCCGGTGTCGGCGAGTTCGCCGTGGCCGGGGCGCCAGCCCGCGTCGGCGGCGAGCAGCAGCTCGGCGTCGAGCAGCGAGTCGCCGGCGGTGAGCACGGTGGCCGCGCCCGTCCGGCGCTCGACCTCCGCGAGGGCCTCGCTCTTGGTGAGCGGGGCCGGCACCGCGTAGACCTTGCGGCCCTGGAGTGAGACCGTCCAGCCGCGCTCGGCGCACCAGCCGGTGAGCTCCTCCAGCCAGCCCTCGGGCAGGTCGGCGCGCTCGACGACGAGGTAGGCGAAGAGGTCCTCGGCGACCCGGCGCTTGTGCGTCCACTCCGGGTCGGCGCTGATCGCCAGGTGCTCGACGACCTCGGCGAGCGGGGCGCTGGCGGCGGCGAGCCGGCCGCGGACCTCGGCGTGCCAGTCGCGGTCCCAGACTCCGTCGACCAGCACATGGCCGCCGTTGGCGCAGATCGCGTACTTCGGGATCCACCCGGGCGTCGGCCCGGGCAGGTTGACCCGCTCGTACTGGGCGCGGGTGCGGGTGGTGGCGGGCACGAAGACGGCGAGCCGGGTCAGTGCCACGAGCAGCTCGGCGGCCTGCTCGGTCATGAACGAGAGCGCCCGGCCGTCGTTGACCTCCACCGAGAGCAGCCGGGGGGCGAGCCGGTCCGGCACGTCCAGGGCGAGTGCCCGGTTGGAGTAGATCAGGGTGCGGTCGAGGTCGCTCGCGACCAGGAACTGACTCGGCTGCTGATTCGGCATCAACTTTCCTTCGTGAGAACTTCGCCGCCCTCGGCGGTCTGCACCGCCGTGCCGTCGGCACCGGTCGCCCCGCGGGAGTAGCGGGGGTGGATCAGGCCCACGCAGGAGTAGGGCAGGCCGTCCACCTCCTCCACCGGGACGCCGCGCTGTTCGGCGAGCAGCCGGACGTGGTCGAGGTCGGCGCCGGCACCGCGCCGGGCCAGCACTCGCCAGGGCACCCGGCGAAGCATGACGCGGGTGGTCTCGCCGACCCCCGGCTTCACCAGGTTGACGTTGTCGATGCCGTACTCGGCACTGATCCGCTCGACGGCCGCCCAGCCCTCCCAGGTGGGCGTGCGGTCCTCGGCGGCGAGTGCGCCGGCGGCGGCCGCCACGGCGGCCCGGACGGCCGGGAAGTGCGCCGAGACGGCGGTCAGGAAGTCGTTCGAGACGTCGGCGCCGGCCAGGTCGCGGTAGAACTTGGCGCCGTGGAAGTCGTCCGGCCCGATCAGGTCGGCGCGCAGCACGGTGCGCGAGATCAGGCCGGAGACGGTGGAGTTGAGGCAGGCGGACGGGATGAGGTAGTCGTCCCGGGTGCCGAAGGTGCGCACGCAGCGGCCGGGGTCGGCGAGCACCGCGAGGTCCGGGTCGAAACCGGTGCCCTTGAGCGCCTCGTCGAGTTCGCGGGTGATCGCGCCCTTGCCCGTCCAGCCGTCGACGAAGACCACCGAGGCCGGGTCGTGGTGCGCGGCGAGGTGGCGCAGGGCCACCGTGTCGATGCCGCGGCCGCGCACGATGGAGACGGTGTAGTGCTTGACGTCCAGGCCGTGGGCGAAGCCCAGCCAGCGGCGGATCAGCACGCCGACCGGGGTGCCGGCCCGGGCCAGCGAGGCGAGCACCAGGTGACGGCCGCGCTCGCGCAGCAGCGTCTCGGCGACGGTGCCGACGGCCAGCGCGATCCGCTCGGCGGATTCGGCGAGTGCTTGCCGGTACAGCTCCTGGTACTCGGGGCTGGGCTGGTACTCGATCGGCAGCGACTCGGCGTAGTGGGCGCCGCCGGACTGCACGGCCTCCTCGCGCTCCTCGGTGGGCGCCTCCAGGGCCATCCCTGAGAGGTCCTTGAGCAGCCAGGTCACGTCCTCGGCCGAATAGGAGGAGAACGCGGGGCCGAACAGCGGCGCGGGCAGGGTGGTCGTCATGGTCGCCTTACGTGGGGGAGGTGCGCTGTCGATGGTGGGGGGCGGAGGCGTCAGCGGGGTGACCCGGGCTGGTACGCCGGGAGAACGGCGAGCACCACCTGGTCGGTGACGGCCCGCAGCTGCCGCAGCAGGGCGTCGGGGCCCTCGTGCAGGGCGGGGGTGTCGCCGGGGGTGTCGACCACCAGGACGACGGCGTCGAAGCGGCGGGCGGGGTCGTTGCCGGGCGCGACGTTGTAGGCGTACCGCTCGGTGGAGCGGTCGGCCGGGTCGTCGTGGGCGGGGAAGGCCAGCCGGGTGCGGATGGCGTAGCCGGGGTCGTCCACGGCGAGCACCGGGGAGCGGGTCGTCGTGGAGAAGCGTACGCGGTCGCCGCCGAGCCGGTCGGCGAGCGCGCCGGCCAGGCGCAGCGGCGCGTACATCAGCTCCTCGAAGCCGAGGACGAGGACGCGGCGGTGCTCGGCGAGCAGCTCGGCGAGCGGGGCGGCGAGGTCGGGCAGGGCGGTGTCGAGGCGGTGGCGGTGGTCGCGGGTGAAGCCGTGCCGGCCGCCGTCGGGCAGGTCGGCGGGCCAGTCGAGGACGGCCCGGTGGACGGGGGCGAGCGGGCCCTCGGGCAGCGGCGCGGCGGCGGGCTGCGCGTCGACGATCTCCTGGGCGCGGGCGAGCACGTCGGCGGGCAGCCGGACGCCGCCGGTGGCGGTGGCGACCAGGTCGACCCGGGCGCCGAGCTCGGCGGCGGCCTTGTCGAGGCGCTCGCGGTCGGCCTGGGTGCGCAGGTCGACCAGGGCGACGACCACGTACCGCTCGCGGGGGTGCGCGGCGTGCAGCGCCCGGACGGTGTTGAGCACGGTGTTGCCGGTGGAGAACTCGTCGTCGACCAGCACCAGCGGGCCGTCGCCGGCCAGCAGCTCCGGGTCCTCCGGCAGCAGCAGGTGGGAGGTGGCGTGCGAGTGCTCCTCCTCGAAGCCGCCGACCGGCTTGACGCCGTCGACCGGGCGGCGGGTGGAGTGCAGGTAGGGGGCGTCCAGGCCGTCGGCGACGCTGTGGCCGAGCGCGGTGGCGGTCTCGGCGTAGCCGAGGACGACCGCGCGGGCGGCCTGCTCCTCGCCGAGCAGCTCGCGGACCCGCCGGCCGAGCTCCAGGCCGACGCCGTGCACCACGGCGGGGTGCTGGGGCACGTGCTTGCCGAGCACGTGGGAGACCAGCAGGTGGGCGCGGCGCGGGTTGCGGCGCAGGGCGAGCCCGATCAGCTCCCGCAGCTCCGGCGAGCCGGTGAGCCCGATGCCGAGCCGGTCGGTGACCCACTGGCCGGTCCAGGGCGCCGGGGCGGCGTGCTGTGCTGTCAAGGCTCCTGCTTTCGGTGGTGCGGCGGTGCGGTCGTGCATGGGTGCGGCGGTGCGGCGGGCGGGGTCAGCCGCAGAGGCAGGCGCCGAGCAGTTCGGCGAAGCTGACGTCCTCGCGGGCCACGCCGAAGACCTCGGCCCGCAGCAGTACCCGCTCGGCCCAGGCGCGGTGCGGCTTGGCCTCGTTCATCTTGTTGGTGTACGCGGAGCGCAGCACGCCGCCGCCGTCCCGGCTGAGGATGTCCCGCGCGTCGGAGTACTCCTCGTGCGTGACGACCGAGAGGGCGTGCACGGCGGGCACGTGGCTGGGGTGGATGCAGGTCTTGCCGAGCAGGCCGTTGGCCCGGTCGAGTTCGATCTCGCGGATCAGACCGTCCAGGTCGTGCTCGATGATGCGCTGCCGGACGCCGTCGGCCGGCGGGTGCGCCTCCGCGAATGGGGTGCGGCGCAGCTGCGGCTTGAACATCCGTTCCTGCACCGGGAAGTACTCCCAGACCGGGCCGGTCACGGTGTAGCCGGTGCCGTCGGCGCGGCCGAGCACGTTGACCACGTCGCCGATGACGCCGGCCACCAGGGCCACGTCGTAGGCGGTGAGGTCGGGCGAGCGGCGCAGCCCGTACGCGGAGCACAGGTCGGTGACGCCGAGCCGGACGGCGAGGATTCGCTCGCGGTGCTTCTCCAGCAGCCGGGCGATCGAGAAGAGCTCCTCGCGGCGGGTCTCCAGGTGGGCGAGCTCGGGCGACTCCAGCACCGGCATGGCGAACAGGCGCCGGCCGGAGCGCTCCTCGGCGGCGGTGAGCGCCTCCAGGAAGGGGCCGCCGCTCTCCTCGGTGAACTTGGGCACGACGAAGCCGGCCAGCAGCCGGACGGCGGGGCCGAGGCGCTCGGCGAGGTCGGTGATCTGCCCGGCGGCGCGGACCCGGACGAACAGCAGCGGCAGGTCGGTGTCGCCGGCGGCGGCCAGCCCGCCGAGCTGGGCGACCAGGTTGGCCTCGGCGGCCGGCACCTCGTGGTCGGCGATCGCGTCCTCCAGGCAGAGCACCATGGAGACCACGCCGCGGGCGGCCTGCTTGCGGATGTCGGCGGCGAGCGTGGTGCGGGTGGCCGGGCTGTAGAGGGTCGCGCCGAGCGCGGTGGAGAGCACCGCGGCGTCGCTGTCCAGCCCGAAGGCGACCGGCTGGTGCAGGAAGAGTCGTTCGCGGACGTCGTCGGCGAGGTGGCCGAAGTGGCGCAAGCTGCTCTCCCTGTGATCGTGGTGACGGCCCGGTCACCGGGCGGGATTCGGCTGACGTCCCGACAACAGGGACGAACGGCGGGGCCCGATGGTTTCGCGGGTGGGGGCGGCGCGGTCGCCCTCGCGTCCGCCGCGTCGCGTTCGCCGAGGTGGGTGGTGTACCGGGAGCCGTTGGCCGCCAATCGTACGGTCCTTCAGGGCTTTGCAAAGACCTGAAACATCGAATTCTCGGAAGGTTACCCGGTGCGACACAAAACCCCCCGCCGGGGCGGTGCCGGCCCGCATTGTCCGCGGGGGGCGGGGCCGGGCAGGATTGGGGCATGACGCACGTGATGGCGAAGGGCGCCAACATCCCACTGACGGCCGCCGCGGTCCGCGCCGTGCTGCGCTGGTCGGCGACGCCTGGCGCACCCGACGTGGACGTCTCCGCGCTGCTGGTCGCCGCCGACGGCAAGGTCCGTTCGGATTCCGACTTCGTCTTCTACAACCAGCCGAGGCACCCCACGGGCCTGGTGCGCCACGTGCCGAAGCAGCAGGCGGGGCACGGGGACGAGGTCTCGGACGCGGTCGAGATCGACCTCGGCCGGCTGCCGGAGGAGATCGAGCGGGTCGTCCTGGCCGGCTCCTCGGAGGAGGGTTCGTTCCCGTCGGTGCCGCGGCTGCGGGTGCTGGTCTTCGACGCCGGGGCCGGCGAGGGAGCCGATCCGCTCGCCGAGTTCCCGGTCACCGACAGCGGGGACGTCACCGCACTGGTCGCCGGCGAGTTCTACCGGCGGGCCGGCGGCTGGAAGTTCCGGGCGGTCGGCCAGGGCTACGCCACCGGTCTGAGCGGCCTGGCCACCGACTACGGCATCGCCGTTGAGGACGGCGAGGAGATCGCGGACGCGCTGCCCGCCGCGGCGCCGGAGCCGGGGCCGGAGCCGGCCGCCCCCGCGGCGGAGCTGCCGGAGGAGCCGGACATCTACACGCTGGCGCCCGCAGCACCCGCCGCGGCCCCGCTGCCGCCGCCGCCCAGTGCCCCGCCGACCGTGGGCACCCCCGCCCCGCCGCAGGCGCCCGCCGGGTACGGCTACCCGCAGCCGGCCGCCGCCCGGGCGGGCGGGTACGGCTACCCGCCCGCTCCCCCACAGCCGCAGCCGCAGCCGCAGCAGGGCGGCGGGTACGGCTACCCGCAGCAGCAGCCCGGGTACGGCTATCCGCAGCAGCCCCCGGCGCCCGGCTACGGGTACCCGCAGCAGCAGGCGCAGCCCCAGCCGCCGGTCCCTCAGCCCGACCCGCAGCCCGCCGGGGCACCGGGCTTCGCGCTGCCGCCGCAGGGCCCGCAGTTCCAGCCGCGCTGACCTCCGGGGCGCGCGGCCGTGGCAGCGCGCCCCCGGATGCACCGGATCGGGCCGGTCTCAGGCGGCCGGCCCGGTCGGCTTCTTGTAGCCGCGCTGCCACTGCATGCCGAAGCCGTACAGCCGGTCCAGATCCGACTGGAAACCGTGCACGTAGCGGACCTCGCGGCGGACGGTGAGCTGCCCGTCGCCGGAGTTCTCGATCAGCACCACGGCGCAGGAGCGGGCGGCCGGCGCGCGCTCGTCCAGTTTGATCTCGATCCGCGGACCGGTCTGCGGCACGATCGTCACGGTCGCGTGGGTGTGGCCGAAGGCCGGGGTGTCGTCGTAGATGTAGACGAAGATCAGCAGCCGCCGGAACTGGTCCTTCTTCTCCAGGTTGACGTACATCGTCTCGCCGGACGGCGCGCCGTAGACGTCGTCGCCGCTCAGCTTGATGTACGGCGGCCGGTTGAGGTCGCCGAAGTAGCCGCCCAGCGGCTGGACCACCCCGCGGGTGCCGTCGGCCAGCTCGTACAGGCAGGCCAGGTCGAGGTCGACGCTGACCGGTGCGCGGTCCAGCGACTGGGGGGCCATCGGCCGCAGGTTCCGCAGGTCGAACAGGGTACGCAGCCCCCCGCCACCGCCGCCCGGGCGACCGGCCGAACGGGTGGTCCAGTGCAGGTTCACGTACAGATATCCGGTGGTCGCCGCCGCGCCGGTCAGCGCGTGCTGCGGTTGGGACTTGGTCAGCGTGACCTTGAACTGCCCCCCGGAGTCCACTCCTCTGCGGTCTCCCTTGAGGAACTCCCAGACCGAGACCATGGCGTCCGCCCTCCCCCTCTCCCGGCCTTCCGGCCGGTGATCGCCCTCCGTCGTGCGTCGTGCTCGTATCGTCGCATCAGAGCAATACCCCGACGGCGATGATGAGCCACCGTCAGTGCTCCGCCTGGCGGGTGATCGCCGCCTCCCGTACCATGCCGGGCCTTTGGACGCGATATCGTCGGTGCCGCACAGGTGTCCCCGTCGTCTCGTGCGGTGGCGTCCACGACGCTTCGTCAGGACCTCGACCCGCTCGGGCCGCCTCCTGTGCCCGACCGCGTTCCATCCCCCTGTCCTGCGGAATTCGAGGCCCAACCCACGATGAACCTCTCCTCCATACAGCTGGTCTGGGCCGTCATCGGCGGCGCAGCCCTGCTGTTCACCGCCATCCTGGTGGCCGTGCTGCGTGTCAAGAACAACAAGGCGGACGAGAACACCGACTCCTGGGAGCGCAGCGAGGAGCGCCGCCGCCGCAAGGAGGCGGTGTACGGCGGCGCCTCCTACGTGCTGCTGTTCTGCTGCGCCGGTGTCGCCGCCGCGCTGTCCTTCCACGGCCTGGTCGGCTTCGGCCAGCAGAACCTCGGCCTCTCCGGCGGCTGGGAGTACCTCGTCCCGTTCGGCCTCGACGGTGCCGCGATGTTCTGCTCGGTGCTCGCCGTGCGCGAGGCCAGCCACGGTGACGCGGCGCTCGGCTCGCGCCTGCTGGTCTGGCTGTTCGCGGTCGCCTCGGCCTGGTTCAACTGGGTGCACGCGCCGCGCGGCGGCTCGCACGACGGTGCCCCGGAGTTCTTCGCCGGCATGTCGATCTCGGCCGCGGTGCTCTTCGACCGCGCGCTGAAGCAGACCCGCCGGGCGGCGCTGCGCGAGCAGGGCCTGATCCCGCGGCCGCTGCCGCAGATCCGCATCGTCCGCTGGCTGCGGGCGCCCCGCGAGACCTACGCGGCCTGGTCGCTGATGCTGCTGGAGAACGTCCGCAGCCTCGACGAGGCGGTCGACGAGGTCCGCGAGGAACGGCAGTCCAAGCAGGAGGCGAAGCTGCGGGCCCGCTCGGCGGACCGCCGCGAGCGCGCCGAGCTGAAGGCGATCGCCCGCTCGCAGGGCGGCGTGCTCTCCCGGGCCCGCGGCGGCCGCCAGGTGCCGGCGCTGACCGCGGCCGGTGCGGGCGAGTCCTCCGCTTCGGAGCCTGCCCTAGCCGACGAGGACCCGATGGCGAAGGTCGGCCCCTCCGCGCTGGAGCCCGCCGCCCTCACCGCCGGCCGGCGCCCCCGCGCCGCCGTCGGCAGCTCGTCCAGCATCGACCTGACGCTGGACGAGGACACCCTGGCGATGCCGAAGCTGGACTCGCTGGAGCGCAAGCTCCGCGCGATCGAGCAGCAGCTCGGCTGATCCGCCGTACCGCGCGAAGGGCCCCGCACACCGAGGTGTGCGGGGCCCTTCGCGTGCTGCGGGGCGGGTCAGACCGAGGTCGTCTCCGGTTCCGAGGTCTCCAGCGCCTGCTCGCGCCGGTTGCGGACCACCGAGGAGGCCAGTGCCGCGCCGATGAAGCCGACGCCGATCAGGCCGGTGACCAGCTCCGGGACGTGGTACTCGATCGAGACCAGCAGGATCAGCGCCAGTGCGCCGATCGCGTAGTGCGCGCCGTGCTCCAGGTACACGTAGTCGTCCAGGGTGCCCTTGCGGACCAGGTAGACGGTGAGCGAGCGGATGTACATCGCGCCGATGCCCAGACCCAGGGTGATCATGAAGATGTCCTGGGAGATGGCGAAGGCGCCGACCACACCGTCGAAGGAGAACGAGGCGTCCAGGACCTCCAGGTAGAGGAAGAGGAAGAACGCGGCCTTGCCGCCGACCTGGATGATCGACTTGCCGGTCTTCTCCGCCTCTTCCTCGGCGGCCTCCTGCTCCTCGAGGCCGGACTCGAAGACGCCGGACAGGCCGTTGACCGCGAGGTAGGTGGCGAGGCCCATCAGGCCGGCCAGCAGCACCGTCTCGGCGTGCTCGGCCGCGAACAGGCGGGAGGAGAGCGCGAGGACGACCAGCGCGATGACCGAGGAGAGCGCGTCCAGCTTGCCGATCTTCTCCAGCGGCTTCTCCAGCCAGCGCAGCCAGTTGAAGTCCTTCTCCTCGAAGATGAAGTCGAGGAAGATCATCAGCAGGAAGATACCACCGAACGCGGCGATGGCCGGGTTGGCCGCCTCCAGGTAGTCGGCGTAGGTCTGGCCGTTGTAGGTCTTGCTGGAGTCCAGGGCGAGCTCGATGACCGTGCCCGGCGCCAGGTGGGCCGTCAGGCCGACCACCAGCAGCGGGAAGATCAGGCGCATGCCGAAGACCGCGATCAGAACGCCGACCGTCAGAAAGATCTTCTGCCAGAAGGGGTTCATCCGCTTCAGGACGGTGGCGTTGACGACCGCGTTGTCGAACGAGAGGGAGATCTCGAGGATCGAGAGGATCAGCACGACGCCGAACCCTTCGGCCCCCCAGATCAGGCCGGCAGCGATCAGGCCGACGATCGTGATGGCGAAGGACCATCCGAATGTGCGGAGGAACACGGGGTCAGTTACCTTTCGATTTCATGTCCACGGGCGTGTTTTCGGCGGCGGACTTTACTGGACGTTTACTCCGAAATCCAGGGCGATGCCGCGCAGGCCGGAGGCGTAGCCCTGGCCGACGGCGCGGAACTTCCACTCGCCCTGGTAGCGGTAGAGCTCGCCGAAGATCATCGCGGTCTCCGTGGACGCGTCCTCGGTGAGGTCGTAGCGGGCGATCTCGCGCCCGTCCGTCACGTTGACCACGCGGATGTAGGCGTTGGACACCTGCCCGAAGTTCTGGATCCGGGCCTCGGCGTCGTAGATCGACACCGCGAAGACGACCTTGTCGACCTGGACGGGCACCAGGTCGAGGTTGACCTGGACGACCTCGTCGTCCCCGTCGCCGTCGCCGGTCAGGTTGTCGCCCTGGTGCTCGACCGACCCCTCGGGGCTGCGCAGGTTGTTGTAGAAAATGAAGTACTCGTCGCCCAGCACCCGGCCGCCGCCGCACAGCAGCGCGCTGGCGTCCAGGTCGAATGGTGCGCCGGTGGTCGAGCGGGCGTCCCAGCCCAGCCCGATCTGCACCTGCGTCAGGTTGGGCGCGGCCTTGCTCAGCGAGACGTTGCCGCCCTTGGCCAGCGTGACACTCATCTGGTTCCTCCCAGTCCCCCCGTCCCCGGGGCTCCCTCTCTGCCGGGCCGGCTCCGGCCTGCGGCCGGCACGACGGGACGTACCCCAGATCTACGCCCCCGCACCACCGCGCGATCCCGCACGCCGGCCTGAACTTCCTGAACTCCCCGCCCGCACCGCGGCGGACAGGCAGCGGCCGGGGCCGGTACGGGAGTGCACCCGTACCGGCCCCGGCCAAGAGTATGCAACCGCCTCCGCGGTCAGAGCTTCACGCCCCGGTCGTCGACGCCTCAGACGTTCACGCCGAAGTCCTGCGCGATGCCGCGCAGGCCGGAGGCGTAGCCCTGGCCGATGGCGCGGAACTTCCACTCCGCGCCGTTGCGGTAGAGCTCGCCGAAGACCATCGCGGTCTCGGTGGAGGCGTCCTCGGAGAGGTCGTACCGGGCGATCTCGACGCCGCCGGCCTGGTTGATCACGCGGATGAAGGCGTTGCGGACCTGGCCGAAGTTCTGCTGGCGGTTGTCGGCGTCGTAGATCGACACCGGGAAGACGATCTTGGCGACCTCGGCCGGGACGCCGGCCAGGTTGACCTTGATCTGCTCGTCGTCGCCCTCGCCCTCGCCGGTGAGGTTGTCGCCGGTGTGCTCGACGGAGCCGTCCTGGCTCTTGAGGTTGTTGAAGAAGACGAAGTCGGCGTCGGAGCGGACCTTGCCCTGGTCGGTGCAGAGCATGGCGCTGGCGTCGAGGTCGAAATCGGTGCCGGTGGTGGTGCGGACGTCCCAGCCGAGGCCGACGATGACGGCCGTCAGGCCCGGAGCCTCCTTGGTGAGGGAGACGTTGCCGCCCTTGCTCAGGCTGACACCCACTAGTCCTCCAAAGGTGCGGGAGGCACGTGCTGGTGCCCCCGGTGGTGCAGGTCCGGGCGGCCCCGTACGGGGCACCCGTCCTGCCAACGGCCCGATCGTAGTGCCGGGTTCCCCACCCGTACGCCAGGAAAACCCGGCGCGTCCGGACAACCGTCCGAACGCGCCGACGGGGGCGTGCGACTCAGAGCGCGCCGAGCGCGGCCAGGTACTCCTGCTCGTCGCGGGCGTCCGGCAGGCCGTTGACGACGCTCCAGCGGACGGCGCCCGCCTTGTCGATGACGAAGGTGCCGCGCACCGCGCAGCCCTTGCCCTCGTCGAAGACGCCGTAGGCGCGGGAGACCTCGCCGTGCGGCCAGAAGTCGGAGAGCAGCGGGTAGTCCAGGCCCTCCTGGTCGGCGAAGACGCGCAGCGAGAACGGCGAGTCGTTGGAGACCGCCAGCACCTGGACCTCGTCGTTCTGCAGGCGCGGCAGCTCCTTCTGGATCGCGCACACCTCGCCGGTGCAGACACCGGTGAAGGCGAACGGGTAGAAGACCAGGACGACGTTCTTCTCGCCCCGGAAGTCGGAGAGCTTCACCAGCTCGCCGTGCTGGTTCTTGAGCTCGAAGTCCGGAGCCTGGGTGCCGACCTCGATGGCCATGGTGGGACCTTCCTCATCGTGGTGCCGAGGCCGCGGAGCGCGGCCTCGGGACAGGGGCATCCTTGCATCCGTCCGGGTGGTTTCGGCCGTTCGGGTGAGTCTGGCGGAGGCCCGGCCCCATGGTTTCGCCCTCGGTGAACATCCGCACCGGCGGCAGCCACAACATGCCCCGGCATGCCGCAGGGCCCCGCTGGAGGATGCTCCAGCGGGGCCCTGCGCAGGGTCATGCCGTCGATCGTGCCGTGGGTCAGCGCTTCCCGGAGCGCGCGGCCTTCGGGGTGGCCAGGCGGGTGCCGGCCCAGTCCTTGGCGATCGCGACCGAGCTGGTCTGCGACAGGCCCGCCGTCTTGGCCGCGTCGGCGATCTCGTGCGCCTCGACGTGGCCGTCGCGGCCCGTCTTGGGCGTCAGCAGCCAGATCAGGCCGCCCTCGGCGAGGTACTCCAGCGCGTCGACGAGGGCGTCGGTGAGATCCCCGTCCTCCTCGCGGTGCCACAGCAGGACGCCGTCGGCGACGTCGTCGTAGTCCTCGTCGACGAGATCGCTACCAGTGATGTCCTCGATGCCCTCGCGGAGCTCCTGGTCACTGTCTTCGTCGTACCCCAGCTCCTGGATGATCTGGCCCGATTCGAAGCCGAGACGAGCTGCCGGGTTGGACTTGTCCGCGGGGTCCGCGGTCGCGCTCACGGGAATAACCTCCAGTATTCGGCTCGGCGTCCGTGCCGAGGCTGTGGGCGTAGTCCACACGTGCGCGGCGGTTCGCGCAAGTACCCGACACCCGATCCCACCCAAAGGTTGACGTGGGGAAGGGGGACACGCCGAGTGATGTGGCGAGAATCACACCCGTTTGCCCTTTCCTGCCCCGACCAATCATGCTTCGACTCCTGCCGCAGGTCCAGGACCGGCCGTACACGTGCCCGAGATGCGAACGGCATTCGGGGTCACCGCTCCGGCGGGCGTAGAGTCTCCTGTTGGCCCTCAGCCCGACCGCCCTTCCGGGCGGGAGGAACCCAGGTCGGACCACCTCTTCGTAACACCACACCCGGGGGTGCGCAGAACGGGCGACGAAGCCCGCCGCACACCCCCCGACCGGCCCGCCCACCAGGCGGAACGGTTACCGATCGGTAGAGATGACGGATCTCCGAGTCGCGGTACACGATGGAGGCGGCGCGACACACCTCAGTATCGACCGACAGTGAAGGAACAGCGTGGCTTCCGGATCCGATCGCAACCCGATCATCATTGGCGGCCTTCCGAGTCAGGTCCCGGACTTCGATCCCGAGGAGACCGCGGAATGGCTGGAGTCGCTCGACGCGGCCATCGACGAGCGGGGGCGTGAGCGCGCCCGCTACCTGATGCTCCGCCTGATCGAGCGCGCCCGCGAGAAGCGTGTCGCCGTGCCCGAGATGCGCAGCACGGACTACGTCAACACCATCGCGACCAAGGACGAGCCGTTCTTCCCCGGCAACGAGGAGATCGAGCGCAAGATCCTCAACGCGACCCGCTGGAACGCGGCCGTGATGGTCTCCCGGGCGCAGCGCCCGGGCATCGGCGTCGGCGGCCACATCGCCACCTTCGCCTCCTCCGCGTCGCTGTACGACGTGGGCTTCAACTACTTCTTCCGCGGCAAGGACGCCGAGGGCGAGTCCGGCGACCAGATCTTCTTCCAGGGTCACGCCTCCCCCGGCATCTACGCCCGCGCCTTCCTGCTGGACCGACTGTCCGAGCAGCAGCTCGACGCGTTCCGCCAGGAGAAGTCGAAGGCCCCCTACGGCCTTTCCAGCTACCCGCACCCGCGGCTGATGCCGGACTTCTGGGAGTTCCCCACCGTGTCCATGGGCCTCGGCCCGCTCGGCGCGATCTACCAGGCCCGGATGAACCGGTACCTGGAGCACCGCGGCATCAAGGACACCTCCGACAGCCACGTGTACGCCTTCCTGGGCGACGGCGAGATGGACGAGCCCGAGTCGCTCGGCCAGCTGTCCCTGGCGGCACGCGAGGGCCTGGACAACCTCACCTTCGTGGTCAACTGCAACCTGCAGCGCCTCGACGGCCCGGTCCGCGGCAACGGCAAGATCATCCAGGAGCTGGAGTCGCAGTTCCGCGGCGCCGGCTGGAACGTCATCAAGCTGGTCTGGGACCGTAGCTGGGACCCGCTGCTCGCGCAGGACCGCGACGGTGTCCTGGTGAACAAGCTGAACACCACGGTGGACGGCCAGTTCCAGACCTACGCCACCGAGACCGGCGCGTACATCCGCGAGCACTTCTTCGGCGGCGACCTGCGGCTGCGCGCCATGGTCGAGAACATGACCGACCACGAGATCCAGCACCTCGGCCGCGGCGGCCACGACCACCGCAAGGTCTACGCCGCGTTCAAGGCCGCCCGCGAGCACAAGGGCCAGCCGACGGTCATCCTCGCCCAGACGGTCAAGGGCTGGACGCTGGGCCCGAACTTCGAGGGCCGCAACGCGACGCACCAGATGAAGAAGCTGACGGTCGAGGACCTGAAGCGCTTCCGCGACCGGCTGCACCTGCCGATCACCGACAAGCAGCTGGACGAGGGCTACGCGCCCTACTACCACCCGGGCCGCAACTCGGAGGAGATCCAGTACATGCACGACCGCCGGCGCGAGCTCGGCGGCTACGTGCCGACCCGCAAGGTGCGGCCGCGCAAGCTGGAGCTGCCCGGCGACGACGCGTACAAGGCGGTCAAGAAGGGCTCCGGCAACCAGACCATCGCCACCACCATGGCGTTCGTCCGGCTGCTCAAGGACCTGATGCGCGACAAGGGCATCGGCAACCGCTTCGTGCCGATCGCGCCGGACGAGTACCGCACCTTCGGCATGGACTCGCTCTTCCCGTCCGCCAAGATCTACAACCCGCTCGGCCAGACCTACGAGTCGGTCGACCGCGAGCTGCTGCTGGCGTACAAGGAGTCCCCGACCGGCCAGATGCTGCACGACGGCATCTCGGAGGCGGGCTGCACCGCCTCGCTGATCGCCGCCGGCTCGTCCTACGCCACGCACGGCGAGCCGCTGATCCCGGTGTACGTCTTCTACTCGATGTTCGGGTTCCAGCGCACCGGCGACCAGTTCTGGCAGATGGCCGACCAGCTGGCCCGCGGCTTCGTGCTGGGCGCCACCGCCGGCCGCACCACGCTGACCGGTGAGGGCCTGCAGCACGCCGACGGCCACTCGCACCTGCTGGCCTCGACCAACCCCGCCGTCGTCGCGTACGACCCGGCGTACGGCTACGAGATCGCCCACATCGTGCAGGACGGCCTGCGCCGCATGTACGGCTCCAGCGAGGAGTTCCCGAACGGCGAGGACGTCTTCTACTACCTCACCGTCTACAACGAGCCCATCAAGATGCCGGCGGAGCCGGAGGGCGTCGACACCGACGGCATCCTCAAGGGCCTGTACCGGCTCAAGGGCGGCGAGGCCGGCGCGATCCCGGCGCAGATCCTCGCCTCCGGCGTGGCCGTGCCGTGGGCCCTGGAGGCCCAGCGCATCCTCGCCGAGGAGTGGAACGTCAAGGCCGACGTCTGGTCCGCGACCTCGTGGAACGAGCTCCGCCGCGACGCCGTCGAGGCGGAGGAGTTCAACCTGCTGCACCCGGAGGAGCCGCAGCGCGTCCCGTACGTGACCGCCAAGCTCCAGGGCGCCGAGGGCCCGTTCGTCGCCGTGTCCGACTGGATGCGCGCGGTGCCGGACCAGATCTCGCGCTGGGTGCCGGGCCAGTGGCAGTCGCTGGGTGCGGACGGCTTCGGCTTCGCCGACACCCGCGGTGCGGCCCGCCGTTTCTTCCACATCGACGCGCAGTCGGTCGTCCTGGCGGTGCTCACCGAGCTCGCCAAGCAGGGCAAGGTCGAGCGCAGCGTGCTGAAGGACGCGATCGACCGCTACCAGCTGCTCGACGTGGCCGCCGCCCACCCGGGCGCGGCCGGCGGCGACGCCTGATCCGCAGTTCCGGTCCGGAGGGCCGGCCGCCCCGCAGGGGGTGGCCGGCCCTCCGGCGTTCCCGGGGGGCGTCGGGGCTCACTGCTGCATGGCTCACTGCAGCGTGAAGCCGGCGAGGACGGTGTTGAACTGCTGCCGGGTGGCCGTCCAGTCGCCCTCCGGCGAGGACATGTAGACCGCGTACTCGGTGCCGTCCGGGGCGACGAACGCCTGGTCGATCGCGTGCCGCGGCGTGCCCTGCTGGTCGCTGAAGGTGAACTCCCACAGGGCGCCCTCGTGGCCCTGGTAGACGTTCGGCTGCAGGGTGAGCCGGGTGTAGTCGGGCTGGTCGGAGACGGTCTGCTCCAGCTCCAGGAAGTGCGCCTCCGGCGACTGCACGGCACCGGGGGAGACGCCGAAGCGCAGCAGGTGCACGCCGCCGTCCGGCGAGTAGTCGATCTGGCCGCCGGACTCGCTGCGGGTCCAGCCCTGCGGGACGGGCACCCGGAAGCCCGCGGGGTCGTCGCTCCAACGGAACCCGGCCGGGGCCGGGGTACCGGTGGGAGTGGGCGTCGGCGTCGGCGTGGGGGTGGGGGTCGGCGTGGGCGTCGGTGAGGGGGTGGGGGTCGGCGTGGGCGTCGGTGTCGGAGTGGGCGTCGGGGTCGGTGCAGTCGCCGTGGCGGAGTTGCCCGCTGCGGGCGGGCCCGGGTTGTCCGAGCCTCCGCCGAGCACCGCGAACGCCACTCCGGCGGCCAGGGCGGCCGCCACCAGCACGCCCGCCGCGATCAACCAGGCCCTGCGGCGCCCGTGCGGCGCCCCGTCCCCCTCGGCGGGCTGACCCGGCGGCCCCTGCGGCGGTTGTGCGGCCGCCATGTCCTCGGGCGGCGGTGCCGCGGACAGCGCCGCCGGGACGGCGACTGGCGTCGGCGGGGTCGCCACCGTGGGCAGGCCCAGGACGGGGGTAGAGCGCTCGGTGGGCGGATGTGCGGCGGTCCGTCCCCGCCCGCCGGCGAGCTCGTGCAGCATCGCGAGGGCCTCCGGCGCGGTGGGCCGCTCGGCCGGGTCCTTGCGGAGCAGGGCCTCCAGCACGGGCGCCAGCGGGCCGGCGTTCCGCGGCCCCGGCAGCGGGTCGGCGACCACCGCCTGGAGGGTGCTCATGGTGGTCGTCCGGTGGAACGGCGACTGCCCCTCGACCGCGGCGTACAGCGTCGCACCGAGCGACCAGAGGTCGGACTCGGGGCCGGGCCGGTGGCCGGTGACCCGCTCCGGCGCCACGTAGTCCGGCGAGCCGACGATGTCACCGGTCCGGGTCAGCCCGGGCGAGCCGGCCAGCACGGCGATGCCGAAGTCGGTGAGGACGGCCCGGCCGCCGCGCTCCAGCAGGATGTTGGCGGGCTTCACGTCCCGGTGCAGGACGCCGTGCCGGTGCGCCTCGTCGAGGGCGTCCACCACCTGCTCGCCGATCCGGGCGGCGTCCCGGGGCAGCAGGGTGCCCTCCTCGGCGACGACCTCGGCGAGCGAACGGCCGTCGATCAGCTCCATCACGATCCACGGCCGGCCCGCCTCCTCCAGCACGTCGTACACCGTGATGACGCCGGGGTGCTTGAGCATGGCGGCCGCCCTGGCCTCCTGCTCCATCCGCGCCCGGACGGCGGCGAGGTCCTCCTCCGGCAGGCCCGCGACGCTCAGCTCCTTGACCGCCACCTGGCGGGCGAGCTTGTCGTCCCGGGCGACCCACACCGTGCCCATGCCGCCCCGCCCGAGCCGCCGCCCGAGCCGGTACCGCCCGGCGAGCAGCCGGCCGTCGGAGCCGGGGCCGCCGGCGGTCGCGTCCGCGTTGTCGCCGGTCTGCCGCGCGCCGGCGGCGCCGTCCGCGGCCGATTCCCCGGCGTCCGGGGCGTCCGCCCGGCCGGCGCCGTCCTCCGCGCCGGGGCCGGTCGGGGGTGTGCCGTCGTCCGCTGGGTCCATGGCCGTCCCCTGTGCCCGTCCGAAGTCCGCTGCGGCCGGATCCCGGTAGCGGCCCCCGCCGGGTCCCAGTCTGGGGCCGGGGCCGGACGGCGGCGACCGGGGCCGAGGGCCTCCGGGAATCGCGCCGCACCCGGCCGGGAGCGGGCTCCTGGCCGCGTGCGGCGGGGGTGTGCGGGCGTCAGATGTGGACGGCCGGACCGGCGTCGTTGGCGCCGCGCTTGGTGAGCAGGCCGAGCCCGGCGGCGGCCAGGGCCACCACGGCGGCCACCACGAAGGCGAGCGACATGCCGCTGACGAAGGAGGTGTGGACGGCGTTCGCCATCGCGTCGACCGCCTGCTGCGGGGTGCCGGCCGGGGCCGGCGGGGCGATGCCGAGCTGGGCGGCCTGGTTGAGGCCCTCGGCCTGGGCGCCCTGGACCGGCGGCAGGCCGGCCTTGGCCCAGTTCTCCGGCAGCACGTCGGTGACCTTGGAGGCCATCACCGCGCCGAGGACGGCGGTGCCGAGGCTGCCGCCGACCTGCATGGCGGCCTGCTGCAGGCCGCCGGCGACGCCGGAGAGCTCCAGCGGGGCGTTGCCGACGATGACCTCGGTGGCACCGACCATGACCGGGCTCAGGCCGAGGCCCATCAGCACGAACCAGAGCGACATGACGCCGGTGCCGGAGTCGGTGGAGAGCGTCGACATGCCGAGCATGGCGGCGGTGGTGAAGAGCATGCCGGCGACGATCGGGACGCGCGGGCCGAGCTTGCCGATCGCGGCGCCGGCCAGCGGGGCACCGACGATCATCATGCCGGTCATCGGCAGCAGGTGGACACCGGCGTCGACCGGGGCCATGCCGTGCACGTTCTGCAGGTAGAAGGTGACGAAGAAGACGCCGCCGAAGAAGGCGAAGGCCATCAGCACCATGAGCAGGGTGCCGGCCGACAGCGGCACCGAGCGGAACAGGCTGAGCGGGATCAGCGGCTCCTTCGCCCTGGTCTGCCAGAAGGCGAAGACGATCACCGCCAGCACGGCGCCGCCGAGGAAGAGCAGCGTCGCCGGGTCGCCCCAGCCCCAGACCGGGGCCTTGATGATGCCCCAGACCAGCATGAACATCGCTCCGGAGAGCAGCACGATGCCGGGGATGTCGAAGGACTTCGCGGCGTTCTCGATCTTCACGTCGCGCAGGATCCACAGGCCGAGCGCGAGGGCGATCAGGCCGACCGGGATGTTGATGAAGAAGACCGACTCCCAGTTCACGTGCTCGACCAGCAGTCCGCCGACGATCGGGCCGGCCGCGGTGGAGGCGCCGATCACGCCGCCCCAGATGCCGATCGCCATGTTGAGCTTCTCGGCCGGGAAGGCGCCGCGGAGCAGGCCCAGCGCGGCGGGCTGCAGCAGCGCGCCGAACAGGCCCTGCAGGACGCGGAAGAGGATGACCGTCCGGATGCTGCCGGCGAAGCCGATCGCGGCCGAGGTGGCGGCGAAGCCCGCCGCGCCGACGAGGAAGGTCGCCTTGTGGCCGAACCTGTCGCCGATCTTGCCGGCGGTGACCAGGAAGACCGCAAGGGCCAGCAGGTAGCCGCTGGTGACCCACTGGATGTCGGCGGGCGAGGCGCCGAGGTCGGTCTGGATGGCGGGGTTGGCGATGGCCACGACGGTGCCGTCGAGGGCCACCATCATCACGCCGACCGCGACGGTGAGCAGGGTCAGCCAGGGGTGCCCCTGGAGGCCTCGGGAGCCGGTCGGCGGGGTGCCGGCCTGCGCCGGCGCGTCCGCCTTCCCGGTCTTGACGACGGACGAACTCATGGCTGCTGCCCTCCGGGGGCGAGTCGGACGAGGGGTGACGTGACACGGGTGACGTGGCGCCGCGGGCCCACCCGTCCCCACGGCTGTCCGGCCCGCGGCGCCACACGCGGGAACATTATGTCAGCTGCTGACATTCGGCAATTCATGACGTACGTCTGACACTGACATATGACAGAGCCGCTATCGTGGTATCCGTCCCGCTCTGCCAGGAAAGGCGCCCTGCATGGCCCTGCCGCTCACCCCCTCCCGCACCGGACAGCCGGCCTCCGACTGCCGGGTCCTCGGACTGCGCGAGCGGAAGAAGCAGCGCACCAGGGACTCCCTGGTGGCGGCCGCCCACGACCTCTTCCTGCGGCAGGGCTATGCCAGCACCACCGTCGACGAGATCGCCGCCGGCGTGGACGTCTCGCAGCGCACCTTCTTCCGGTACTTCGCCAACAAGGAGGAGGTCGCGCTGGCCGTCCTCGCGGACGCCGAGGACTACTTCGTCGACTGCCTGCGGCGACGGCCCGCCGAGGAGACCCCGCTGCAGGCCATGCGGGCCGCCGTCACCGAGGCCTGGCAGGTGCTGAGCCGGGACGAGAACAGCGGCTCCGGCGGCGTCCAGGCCGCGCTGGAGCTCATCGACCTCATCGAGTCCACGCCGGTGCTGCTCGCCGCCCACCTGCGGCGCACCATCGAGCAGGAGGGCGTGGTCACCGCGATCCTCGCCGAGCGCGAGGGCCTCGACCTCGCCGCCGACGTCCGGCCCCGGGTACTGGCCGCCGCCTTCGGCGCCGTCATCCGGGTCTCCCACCTGTCCTGGACGTCCGACACCGCCGCCCACGCGGCCGGCCCCGACGGCATGATCGCCATCATCGAGCGCCACCTCGACCAGCTCGGGCCCGCCCTGGCCGGCCCCTGGCGCTGCTGACGGCCCCCCGCACCTAGGCTGGCGGTATGGTGACGTTCGATCAGTTCCTGGCGATGGGCCTGGCCCTGCCCTCCGCCGCCGAGCGGCTGACCTGGGAGACCGAGGTGACCCTGCGGGTCGGCGAGAAGATCTTCGCCATGGGCACCCCCGAGTCGGGCCGGGTCTGCGTCAAGGCCTCCAAGGAGGAACAGGCGGCGCTGCTCGCGGCCGATCCGGACACCTACTCCGTCGCCCCCTACGTGGGCCGGCACGGCTGGGTGCTGATCGAGCTCGGCCGGGTCGGCACGGACGAGCTGCGTGAGCTGGTCACCGAGGCGTGGCGGCGCACGGCACCCAAGAAGCTGGTCCGAACGTTCGACACCGAACGGGCAACCTGACGCCACGCCAGGTCCCTCTCCTGTGTGACTCATCCCACGGTTTAGACTCTGCTCACCCCCAGCCCGGGCGTTCTACCCTGGCTGGCACAGCATTCGTACCACCGTCGGGCGACGCCCGCTGTCACGGTCACCGGCCCGAGGGAGAGTACGCCCATGCAGCGCAGGCGGGTCAAGCGCATGCTGATAGGCGCCTTTGCCGCCTCCGCTGTCCTGCTGGACGCCGGCGCGGCCGCCGCCCAGGCCGCCGCCTCCAACGAACAGGTGGCGATCACCACCCCGCCGGCCGGCAGTGCCGCCTGGGTCGAGGACGAGTCGACCGGCCACGCCCTGCCCGACCCGGCCACCGTCGACGCGCCGACCGTCGCCGCCTTCTTCGCTGGCCTGAAAGAGTCCGAGCAGGACCGGCTCGCCGAGGTGTATCCGCTGGTCGTGGGCAACCTCGACGGCGTACCGCTCGAGCTGCGCTACCGCGCCAACCGGATCGCGATCACCGAGGAGGTCGAGCGCGCCCGGGAGCGCGCCGACGACCACCGCCTCTCCCCCGTCGAGCGGGCCGCCGCCGCCGTCCGCGCCGACGACACCGAGCGGCTGCTGAAGTCCGGCCGGCAGATCCTCGCCTTCGACCCGCGCGGCCGCGGCCTGGTCAGCGAGGCGTACGGCGACCTCGCCGCCGCCGACCGGGTCGCCGTGCTCGTCCCGGGCTCGGACGCCGACCTCGCCCACTTCGACCAGACCGCCGACCCGCTGCGCTCGGTCACCGGCATGGCCCGGGCCCTGCTCGCCGAGGAGCACCGGCAGTCGCCCGGCACCCGCACCGCCGTGGTCGCCTGGACCGGTTACGTCACCCCCTCGGGGCTCGGCCCCGACGCGGTCACCGCCCGGCTCGCCGAGGCCGCCGCACCCCGGCTGCTCCGGCTGCTGGCCGGACTGCGGCAGACCGGCAGGGCCACCGTCCCGCCCACGCTGTTCTGCCACTCCTACGGCTCGGTGGTGTGCGGCACCGCCGCCCCGGCGATCCACGGCTCCGCCCCCGCCGACGTGGTGGTGTTCGGCAGCCCGGGGATGGGCGTGCAGGCCGCGGGCGAGCTCGGCCCCGGCGTCCGGGTGTGGGCGACCCGCAACCCCACCGACTGGATCGGCAACGTGCCGTACCTGGAGTTCGGCGGCTTCGGCCACGGCGCCGACCCCACCACCCAGGAGTTCGGCGCCGTCGAGGTCTCCTCGCAGGGGTCCAACGGCCACACCGGCTACTTCGCGGACGGCACCCAGAGCCTGCACAACTTCGGCGCCATCGCGCTCGGCGACTACGGGGACGTCACCCGCCGCCAGCCGTAGCCCCGGCGGGCCGCCCCGCGCGCACCGGACTACTCGCGGGCCGCCGAGGTCGAGGACATGTCGGCGTAGCGGTTGCCGGCCACCCGGCCGGCGATCGGCTCCAGCTCGGCGAGTTCCGCGTCGGTCAGCCGCAGCTCGGCGGCGGCCGTGTTCTCCGCGAGCCGACTGCGCTTGCGGGTGCCCGGGATCGGCACCACGGTCAGCCCGTGCACCTCGGCCCGCCGGTGCACCCAGGCCAGCGCGACCTGCGCGGCGGTGGCGCCGCGCTCCGCCGCGATCTTCTGGATCGGCGCCACCAGGGCCGCGTTGCCCGCCGCGTTGTCCCCGGAGAACTGCGGGTGGTAGCGCCGGTAGTCGTCCGCGCTCAGCTGCTCGGCCGCGGTGAACGCGCCGGTCAGGAAGCCGCGGCCGAGCGGCGAGTACGGCACGAAGGCGACCCCGAGCTCGGCGGCGGCCGGCACCGCGGTCCGCTCGACGTCCCGCGAGAAGATCGACCACTCGGACTGCAGCGCCGTGATCGGGTGCACCGCGTGGGCCTCGCGCAGTTCGGCGCCGGTGACCTCGGAGAGCCCGAGGTGGCGGACCTTGCCCGCCTGCACCAGCTCGGCCATGGCGCCCACCGACTCGGCGAACGGCACCGCGGGGTCGCGGCGGTGCATGTAGTAGAGGTCGATCACGTCGACGCCGAGCCGCTTCAGCGAGGCGTCCACCGCACTGCGGATGTACGCCGGGTCGTTGCGGACGGCGCGGTAGGCAGGGTCGTCGGCGCGCCGCTCGATCGCGAACTTGGTGGCCAGCACGACGCGGTCCCGGTTCGCCCGGACGAAGGGGCCGATCAGCTCCTCGTTGTGGCCCGAGCCGTAGATGTCGGCGGTGTCGAACAGGGTGACGCCCAGGTCGAGCGCGGCGTCCAGGGTGGCCAGCGCCTCCTCGGTGTCGGTCGGGCCGTAGAACTCGCTCATGCCCATGCAGCCGAGGCCCTGGATGCCGACGACCGGGCCGTTGCTGCCGAGCGGTGCGGTGGGGAGGGTCATGCGCTCTTCTGCTTCCTGCCGGCCGCATCCCCGGCGGTGCCGGCCGAAGGGCCGGTGCCGCCCGCGATGCGGGACGAATAGAGGTCGATCTTGTGGTCGAGCACGGCGAGCGTGGCGTGCAGATCCGCGATCCGCTCCCGGACCTCCGCGCGCTGGGCGACGAGGATGTCGTGCCGCTCGCCCATCGTTCCGTCGCCTTCCCGGGCCAGCTCCACGTAGCGCAGCATGTCCGCCACCGGCATCCCGGTCAGCCGCAGCCGGCCCAGGAAGGCCAGCCGGGCCAGGTCGGCGCCGCAGTAGCGGCGCTGGCCGGAGTGCGAGCGGTCCACCGGGTCGAGCAGGCCGATCCGCTCGTACCAGCGCAGCGTGTGCGCGGTCAGGCCGGTGGTCGCGGAGACCTCGCTGATCGTGTGCCACTCGCCGCGGTCCGCCCCGGCCGGCTCGTCGTGACTGCAGGCGAGCGGATCGGTGAGAACGGTCGCGGGGTGGGCGGACGGTGCCACGGAGGCCTCCTCGGTGGTCGGCGACGGCTACGACGCTACTGAGTTGGAGTGCACTCCAAGCAAGCCTGCCACGCGTGGGCACCCGGGGGCGGCTATGGTCGGCGCATGCAGAGCTTGCGGATGATCGAGGACTGGCCGGTGCCCAACGCGGCGGCAGCGGTGGTACGAGGTGCGGACGGCGCGGTGCTGGGCGCGCACGGAACGCAGGAGCACCTGTTCCCGCTGGCGTCGGTGACCAAGCTGCTCTCCGCGTACGCCGCGCTCGTCGCCGTCGAGGAGGGCGTCTTCGAACTCGACGACCCGGCCGGGCCCGAGGGCTCGACCATCCGTCACCTGCTCGCCCACACCTCCGGGCTGGCCTTCGACGAGCACCGGGTGATGGCCGGGCCCGGCACCCGCCGGCTCTACTCCAACGCCGGCTTCGACGTCCTCGCCGACACCCTGGAGAAGGCCTCCGGCATCCCGTTCGCGCAGTACGCGCAGGACGCCGTCTTCCGGCCGCTCGGCATGCACGCCACGTTGATCAACACCGCGCACCGGGCACCGGCCGGCGCGGGCGGCCTGTCCACCGTGGCGGACCTCGCGCTCTTCGCCGCCGAGCTGCAGGCGCCGCGGCTGCTCGACCCGTCGACCGTGCACCGCGCCACCCGCGAGGTCGCCTTCCCGGGCCTCGGCGGCGTCCTGCCCGGCTTCGGCCACCGCCGCCCCAACGACTGGGGCCTCGGCTTCGAGATCCGCGGCACCAAGGACCCGCACTGGACGGGCACCACCAGCTCCCCCGAGACCTTCGGCCACTTCGGCCAGTCCGGCACCTTCGTCTGGGTCGACCCCACCGCCGGCGTCGCCACCGTCGCCCTGACGGACCGTGACTTCGGACCCTGGGCCGCCGAAGTGTGGCCCGCCTTCACCGACGCCGTCCTCGCCGAGCTCCGCGGCTGAGGCACCGTCAGGCTTGCCCGGGCCGGTGCGGTTCCGGTAGACCATCGGCCGTGCATTCGACTCCCGTGACCCGGCTGCGGCAGCTGCTCCTCGTCGGGGGCTACCGCGGGCCGTTCCTCCTCGCGCTGCTCGTCCTCTTCGTCGCGGCCGTGCCGCAGGCGACCGGCATCGTCGCGGTCGGCGCCGCGGTGGCCGCCGTGTGCGCGATGGCGCTGGCCACCCTGGGCTGGATCGTCTTCCTCGTCGCGATCACCGCGCCGACCGCCGCGGCCGCCGCCCTGTGGCGCCGCCGCGAGCGGCTGCGCAGGCCGGGCAATTCGGTGCTGGCGGGGTGTGCGGTCCTGGCCGCGGCGGCGCTGCTGGCGTTCAGCCTGCCGGCCGCGGACTGGGCGATGGCGTTCCTGGCCGTCGCGGGTGCCGGCGCCACCGTCGCGCTCTGGTTCGGGTGGCTCTTCTCCGCGGCGCCCTCGGCTGCCGTCCGTCCCCGGGGCAACTGGCGCTGGGCGGTGCCGCCGCTGCTGCTGGCGGCGACCGCGGCCCTGCTGTACTTCCAGGTGCCGCAGCAGGCCCGCTTCGCGGTGGCCCGGCCGGCGCTGGCCGGGTTCGCCGCGCGGGTGGAGGCGGGCGGCACGGGCGGCCGGCTGCCGCAGCCGGCGTACATCGGCACGTACCCGGTGGCGGACGTGACCGCCGTCGGGGGCCGCGGGTTCCGGTTCACCGTGCCGGGCAGCGGTCTGCTCGAGACGACCGGCTTCGCGTACCTGCCGGACGGCCCGCCGGACGACGACATGACCTACACCCGGGTGTCCGGGCGCTGGTACAGCTGGTCGGACCACGCCGACCTCTTCTGAACCCGGCCCGCCCTCAGCCGTAGGTGACCGGCGTGTGCATCTCCCAGAGCAGGAGTTCGGCGCCGTCGGGGCCGGCCGAGGGGTCGGTGAAGGCGTCACCGGTGATGCGGACGGCGTCGCCGGGTTCGAGGGAGCGGCCGGCGCCGTGGGGGCCGGGCACGGTGCGGTAGCCGAGGGAGCCGGCGGTGAGGTGGACGTACCGGTAGGGCGCCTCGGGGAGGGCGGGCAGCGGCTGCCAGGGGCCGGCGGTGACCAGGTACAGGGCGGCGTCGGAGCGGCGCAGCCGCAGCGCGTCCGACGCCGCGTCGCGGTCCAGGCCGGAGGCGAGCAGGGTGAGTCCGTCCGCGGCCGGTTCGACCCGCCGCAGGCCGTACGCGGGGGTCGTCCCGAACTCGTCCGGCTGGAGCCACATCTGCACGAAGCGGACGGGCACCTCGGCGCCGCCGAGGTTCCGTTCGGTGTGGCCGACGCCGGAGCCTGCGCTGAGGTGCTGGACCGTGCCGGGGCGGACGATCCCGGCGTGGCCGTCGCTGTCGCGGTGGGCGAGCGCGCCCTCCAGCACCCAGGTGAGGATCTCGGTGTCGCGGTGCCGGTGCTCGTCGAATCCGGCGCCGGGGGCGAGGGTCTCCTCGTTGCAGGCGAGGAGCGCGCCGAAGTGGGTGTTCTTCGGGTCGTAGTGCCCGGAGAAGGAGAAGGAGTGCCGGGTCTCGATGCCTTCGGCCGGGGTGGAGCGGTAGCGCTCGGGGGCCCGGCGGAGGTCGGCGCGGCCGCGGTCTCGGGTCTCGGTCACCCGCTTACGGTAGCCGGTGTGCCCGGCGCGCCGGGCGCGACCGGCGGGGGGGTGTGCACGAGCACGCCGTGTGGTGAGGCAGTCTTGTTCCTGTGCCAGCCGCTTCAGCAGAACCCGACAGTGCAAAGCCCGACAGTGCGAGGGCCGACAAGAAGGCCGCCGCCCGCAAGGCGGCCCCGGCCGGGGAGTCGCCGCGCCCACCGAGAGGCGGGCGGCTGACCGCGCAGGAGCGCCGACTGGCCGCCGAGCGTGCGGAGTTGCGCACGGCGACGCTGAAACGGCTGGAGAAGTCCTCGGGCAAGTTGGCGACCGCGGCGATCGCCCGGATGGACGACCAGCTGGCCTGGTACCGGCGGATGCCGCCGGAGCACCGGTCGTGGATCGGCCTGGTCGCGCAGGCGGGCATCGCCGCGTTCACGGAGTGGTACCGGCACCCGGAGGCGCCGCAGGCGATCTCCACGGACGTCTTCGGTACGGCGCCGCGCGAGCTGACCCGGGCGATCACGCTGCGGCAGACCGTGGAGCTGATCCGCACCACCATCGAGGTGATGGAGGAGGCCATCGAGGAGGTGGCCGCCCCGGGCGACGAGGCCGGGATGCGCGAGTCGGTGCTGGTGTACGCGCGGGAGATCGCCTTCGCGACGGCCCAGGTGTACGCGCAGGCGGCGGAGGCCCGGGGCGCCTGGGACGCCCGTCTGGAGGCCCTGGTGGTGAACTCGCTGCTGTCCGGCGACGCCGACGAGGGGGTGCTGTCGCGGGCGGCCGCACTGGGTTGGGGGCAGCCGAGCCAGGTGCGGGTGGTGATGGGCAGCGCCCCGGACGGGGACAGCGAGGCGGTGGTGGAGGCGATCCGACGGGCCGCCAGGTACGCCAAGTTGCAGGTGCTGACGGGGGTGCTGGGCCGCCGGCTGGTCGTGGTGGTGGGCGGCGACAAGGAGCCCGTGCACACCGCGAAGGCACTGATCGGGCAGTTCGCGCCGGGCCCGGTGGTGGTGGGGCCGAGCGTGCCGGACCTGCTGTCGGCGACACGGTCGGCGCAGGCCGCGGCGGCCGGGCTGAAGGCGTGCGCGGCGTGGCCGGACGCGCCGCGCCCGGTGCTGGCCGACGACCTGCTGCCCGAGCGTGCGCTGGCCGGGGACCAGGCGGCCAGACGCCAACTGGTGGAGGAGATCTACACACCGCTGGACGAGGCGGGCTCGGCACTCCTGGAGACGCTGAGTGTCTATCTGGAGCAGGCGTCCTCGCTGGAGGGGGCGGCGCGGATGCTCTTCGTCCACCCGAACACCGTGCGCTACCGGCTGCGTCGTGTGACTGACGTCACGGGCTATGCTCCGTCCGACGTGCGCTCGGCGTTCACCCTGCGCATCGCCCTTGCGCTGGGCCGTCTCGGAGCGGTCGCCGGCCCGGCATGACCGCGCTGTAGGGACTGCACAACCCGGCGTGCTTTTCTTCGTTGTCGTCGCCTACCCGCCCACGGGTGCCTGGCGAGAGAGGGTTGAACCGTGCTCGTAATCGTCGCCCCTGGACAGGGTGCTCAGACCCCCGGATTCCTCAGCCCCTGGCTCGAGCTGGACGGCGCCGCCGACCGCCTCGAGCAGTGGTCCGAGGTGGCCGGTCTCGACCTCGTCCGCTACGGCACCGAGGCTTCCGAGGAAGAGATCAAGGACACCGCGGTGGCCCAGCCGCTGCTGGTGGCCGCCGGTCTGGTGACCGCCGGCGTGCTGTTCGCCGACCGTGACTTCCGCTCGGTGGTGGGCGGTGTGGCCGGCCACAGCGTCGGTGAGATCACCGCGGCCGCCCTGGCGGGTGTGCTGAGCGCCGACGACGCCCTGGCGTTCGTTCGCGAGCGCAGCCTGGGCATGGCGGAGGCCGCCGCGGTGACCGCGACCGGCATGACCGCCGTCCTCGGCGGCGAGCCGGACGTCGTCGCCGCCAAGCTCGCCGAGCACGGGGTGACCGCGGCCAACAACAACGGCGGCGGCCAGATCGTGGCGGCCGGCACCCTGGAGCAGCTGGAGGCGCTGAAGGCGGACCCGCCGGCCGGCGCCCGGCTGATCCCGCTGAAGGTGGCCGGCGCGTTCCACACCGAGCACATGGCTCCGGGTGTGGCGCGGCTGGAGAAGTTCGCGCCGGGCCTGTCGGTCGCCGACCCGGCCGTCGCGTACGTCTCCAACCGGGACGGCGGCGTGGTCGCCTCCGGCGCCGACGTGCTGGCCCGCCTGGTGTCACAGGTCTCCAACCCGGTCCGCTGGGACCTGTGCATGGAGGCCCTCCAGCAGCTCGGTGCGACGGCCGTGATCGAGCTGTCCCCCGCGGGCACCCTCACCAACCTGGTCAAGCGCAACCTCAAGGGTGTGGCGACGCTGGCCCTCAAGACCCCTGCCGATCTCGACAAGGCCCTCGGGCTGGTCGCCGAGCACGGTGCTCAGGAGAACAACGGATGACAGCGCCCCAGATCAAGCCCGCCACCGGTGCCGCGCACTCGCGCATCCACGGGGTCGGCGGCTACCGCCCCGTCCGGGTGATCCCCAACGCCGAGGTGCTCAACTGGATCGAGTCCTCGGACGAGTGGATCCGCACCCGCAGCGGGATCGCCGAGCGCCGCTGGGCCGGCCCGGAGGAGACCGTCGCCGAGATGTCGGTGCAGGCCGCGGGCAAGGCGATCGCGCAGGCCGGGATCAGCCCGGAGCAGATCGGCGGCGTGATCGTGGCGACCGTCTCGCACCTGAAGCAGACCCCGGCGATCGCCACCGAGATCGCCGACCGGCTGGGCTGCGGCACCGCCCCGGCCTTCGACATCTCGGCCGCCTGCGCCGGCTTCGGCTACGGCCTGGGCCTGGCCGACGGCATGGTGCGCGGCGGCAGCGCCGAGTACGTGCTGGTGATCGGCGTGGAGCGGCTCAGCGACCTGACCGACACCTCCGACCGCTCGACCGCCTTCATCTTCGGTGACGGCGCCGGCGCGGCGGTGGTCGGCCCGTCCGACACCCCCGGCATCGGCAAGGTGATATGGGGCTCGGACGGCTCGCAGCGCGACGTCATCTCGCAGACCCAGGCCTGGGACACCGCGTTCGCCAAGGAGGACGCCGTCAACGGCGCCGGCGACGAGACCAAGTGGCCGGCGCTGCGGATGGAGGGTCAGTCCGTCTTCCGCTGGGCGGTCTGGGAGATGGCGAAGGTGGCCCAGCAGGCGCTGGACGCCGCCGGGATCACCGCCGACCAGCTCGGCGCCTTCATCCCGCACCAGGCGAACATGCGGATCACCGATGCCATGATCAAGGCGCTGAAGCTGCCCGAGTCGGTGCCGGTCGCCCGCGACATCGCCGAGACCGGCAACACCTCGGCTGCCTCCATTCCGCTGGCGATGGAGCGCATGCTGGAGAGCGGTGAGGCCAAGAGCGGCGACCTCGCGCTCATCATCGGCTTCGGGGCGGGTCTCGTGTACGCCGCCGCAGTCGTTACTCTCCCCTAGGCGTCACTCTCCCCAGGGCGCCCGCGCCCCGCAAACCCGCGACGGTCCGCCGGACCGCTCGCTGTCTACACCCGAAGAGGAGCAGCCGCTATGGCTACCAAGGACGAGGTTCTGGAAGGTCTCGCCGAGATCGTCAACGAGATCGCCGGCATCCCGGCCGAGGACGTCGAGCTCGACAAGTCCTTCACCGACGACCTGGACGTCGACTCGCTCTCCATGGTCGAGGTCGTCGTGGCCGCCGAGGAGCGCTTCGACGTGAAGATCCCGGACGACGAGGTCAAGAACCTCAAGACCGTCGGCGACGCGGTGGACTACATCCTCGCCAACAGCTGAACCCGCGGCCGGCTCGCCGGTCGCCCGCGGTCGACCGGGGCGTACCCCGCCCCGGTCGGCCGTTCCCCCCGGCCCCTCCGCCACCCCTTGCACACGTGAGAGAAGAAGAAACCAGTGACCGCTGAAAACCGCACCGTGGTAGTCACGGGTATCGGCGCCTTCACGCCGCTGGGCGGCAACGCCGCCTCGTTCTGGGAGGGCCTGCTGGAGGGCCGTTCCGGCGTGGCCGCGCTGACCGAGGAGTGGGCCGCGGAGCTGCCGGTCCGGATCGCCGCGCGTACCGCGGTGGACCCGGCCGACGTGCTGCCGCGTCCGCTGGCCCGCAAGCTGGACCGCTCGGCGCAGTTCGCGCTGATCGCCGCGCGTGAGGCCTGGGCCGACGCCGGCTTCGAGACCCCGGCCACCGACGAGTCCTCCAAGCTCGCGCCCGAGCGCCTGGGCGCCGTGATCGCCTCCGGCATCGGCGGCGTGACCACCCTGCTCGACCAGTACGACGTGCTGAAGGACAAGGGCGTCCGCAAGGTCTCCCCGCACACCGTCCCGATGCTGATGCCGAACTCCCCCGCTGCCAACGTGGGCCTGGAGGTCGGCGCGCGCGCCGGCGTGCACACCCCCGTCTCCGCCTGTGCCTCCGGCGCCGAGGCGATCGGCTACGCGATCGAGATGATCCGTACCGGCCGCGCCGACGTCGTGGTGGCCGGCGGCACCGAGGCGGCGATCCACCCGCTGCCGATCGCCGCGTTCGCCAACATGATGGCGATGTCCAAGAACAACGACGAGCCGCAGCGCGCCTCGCGTCCGTACGACAAGGCCCGTGACGGCTTCGTCCTCGGCGAGGGCGCGGGCGTCGTGGTGCTGGAGTCGGCCGAGCACGCGGCCGCCCGCGGTGCCCGCGTCTACTGCGAGGCCGTCGGCCAGGGCCTGTCCTCGGACGCCCACCACATCGCCCAGCCCGAGCCGACCGGTGCCGGTGTCGCCCGCGCGATCGCCGACCTGTTCGAGCACAGCGACCTGGACAAGGCCGAGGTCGTGCACGTCAACGCGCACGCCACCTCGACCCCGCAGGGTGACACCGCCGAGGTGAAGGCCCTCTCCAAGGAGCTCGGCGAGCACCTGGAGCACGTGGCCATCTCGGCGACCAAGTCGATGACCGGCCACCTGCTCGGCGGCGCCGGCGGCATCGAGACCGTCGCGACCGTGCTGGCGCTGCACCACCGCGTCGCCCCGCCGACCGTCAACGTGGACGACCTGGACGACGACATCCAGGCGGACATCGTCCGCGGCGAGCCGCGCAAGCTCCCGGCCGACGGCCGGATCGCGGCGCTGAACAACTCCTTCGGCTTCGGCGGCCACAACGTGGTCCTCGCCTTCCGCACCGTCTGAGAATCGCTCACTCACCACCGGTAGCGGCTGAGGGAAGGGGCGCGGGGCACCGCGCGGATCGACAGGGCACGGCATCCGCCCTCCGGTCCGCGCGGCCCCCGCGCCCCTTTCGCGTGCGCGGGGGCCGGGCGGGTCAGACCACCTGGTGCAGCCAGCGGACGGGGGCGCCCTCGCCGGCGTAGCGGAAGGGCTCGAGTTCGTCGTCCCAGGGCTTGCCGAGCAGCCGGGCGAGTTCGGTCTCCAGGTCGCCGCCCTCGGTCCGGGCGCGGAGCAGCACCGCCCGCAGCCGGTCCTCCGGGATCAGGATGTCGCCGTGCATGCCGGTGACGGCGTGGAAGATGCCGAGGCTCGGGGTCGAGCTGTAGCGCTCGCCCTCCGCGCTCGCGCAGGGCTCGCCGGTGACCTCGTACCGGATGAGCTGCCAGCCGCGCAGGGCGGACGCCAGTCGCGAGGCGGCGCCGGGCTCACCCTGCCAGGAGAGCTCGGCACGCCAGTGTCCGGGCGCGGCGGGCTGGCGGATCCAGTCGAGGCTGACCCGCACGCCGAGCACGCCCGCGACCGCCCACTCGACGTGCGGGCACAGCGCGCGGGGCGCGGAGTGGATGTACAGGACACCACGTGTCGTCACCGGGACCTCCAGGCTGTGGACGAGGGTCGCCTTCCCCAGCTGCCTCGTACCTCGCGCCGACAGGTATTCCCTACCAACCGTGATGCTCAACTTACTCGACATTAGGTAATCAAATTGAGCAAAACGGACAAGCTTTCCCTCCATGCTAGTCGAATCCACCATGAGGTCCACCCCCTTGCGGGCGCTCTCCCCCGAACGGACCTATTCCGTCCGGGGGCGCACCATCACCCGCCGCGGCGACGGATACTGACGTCCCGTCGGGCCTCCCACCTGGGCCGCAGCACCGCCGACCGGTACGCGAACCACCCCCGCGGGCGAGTGCCCGCGGGGGTGACGGTGACGGTGCGTCAGGAGGTCAGAGCTTGACGACCATCTTGCCGGTGTTGTCGCCGCGGAGCAGGCCGAGGAAGGCCTCCGCGGTGTTCTCGACGCCCTCGACGACCGTCTCGTCGTAGCGCAGGCTGCCGTCCTTCAGCCAGCCGGCCACCTCGGCGATGAACTGCGGCTGCAGGGCGGCGTGGTCGCGCACCAGCATGCCCTGCAGGTGCAGCCGCTTGCCGATGACGAGGGCGAGGTTGCGCGGGGCGGCCGGCGCGGTGGTGTCGTTGTACTGGGCGATGGCGCCGCACATGGTGACCCGGCCGTGCGGGTTGAGGGCGCCGATCGCGGCCTCCAGGTGGTCACCGCCGACGTTGTCGAAGTAGACGTCGATGCCCTCGGGGGCGGCCGCGGCGAGCTGCTCGGCGACCGGGCCGTCCTTGTAGTTGAAGGCGGCGTCGAAGCCGTAGGAGCCGGTGAGGGTGGCGACCTTCTCGGCGGAACCGGCCGAGCCGACGACCCGGGCGGCACCCTTGAGGCGGGCGATCTGGCCGACCAGCGAGCCGACCGCGCCGGCCGCGCCGGAGACGAAGACGGTGTCGCCCTCCTTGAAGGAGGCGACCTCCAGCAGGCCCGCGTAGGCGGTGAGGCCGGGCATGCCGAGCACGCCGAGGTAGTACGAGAGCGGGGCGAGCGCGGGGTCGACCTTGACGCTCTGCGCGGCGGGCAGCGTGGCGTACTCGCGCCAGCCGAGGCCGTGCAGGACGGCGTCGCCGACCGCGAAGCCCTCGGCGGCGGAGGCGACCACGTAACCGACCGCGCCGCCGTCCATGGGCGCGCCGATCGCGAACGGCGGGACGTACGACTTGACGTCGTTCATCCGTCCGCGCATGTACGGGTCGACCGAGAGGTAGGCGTTGCGAACCAGGATCTCGCCCGGCTCCGGCTGCCGTACCGGGGCTTCGACCAGCGCGAAGTCGCCGGGGACGGGCCGTCCGACGGGGCGCGCGGCCAGGTGCCACTCGCGGCCGGTGGTGGGGATCGCCTGCTCTGCCATTGCTGTCTCCATGTCGTGGCACCTGAAAGGTTGAGTTACTGAAGCAATCGTGGACACGAATAGTTCATGTTGTCAAATGTTCAGGTAGCATGGGTGCCATGGAGACGCAGCAGCCGCTCACGGACCCGGTCACGCTGGAGGTCACCGACCTCATGGCGAATCTGGTCGGAATCTTCCACCGCGAGTACGAGGAGGCCGCCGCCGCCCGCTCGCTCACCGGCGCCCAGGCCAAGGTGCTCGCCCTGCTGCGGCGCGGACCGATGCCGATGCGCCACATCGCGCAGACGCTGAGCTGCGAGCCATCCAACATCACCGGCATCGTCGACCGGCTGGAGACCCGCGGGTTCGTCACCCGCGAGGCCGATCCGCAGGACCGCCGGGTCAAGCTGGTCGCCGCCACCGGCGCCGGGACGGCCGCCTCCATCGAACTGCGCGAGTCGCTGCACTTCGCCCGCGAGCCGCTCGCCGCCCTCGCTCCCGAGGAGCGCCTCCAGCTGCGCGACCTGCTCCGCCGGATGCTGGAGGGCGCCGCCCCGCCGGCCTGACCGGTGGCACGCGCCGGGGGGGGGATCCGATCGGGTTCGGACGGAGAAAATCCGTATCCGGTCGGGTCCGCGTGTAACCGAACGGCCCGCCAGGCCGTCTCAGAGGTGGGGGCACACAGGAGTGCCGGCCATTGGGCACATCGGGCCGGGCACGGCCGTACAGAGAGCAACTGTGTGATGACCGAGAAGAGCGGGTCCGGCGCGTCCGCGCGCACGACGGGCCGCCGCCTGGCGCGGATCGCCGGCGCCACCGCCGCCGTTCTGGTGCTGGCGACCGCCGGCGCGGGCGCCTGGTTCTACCACCGCCTGAACCAGAACATCAGCACCTTCTCCGCGGACGGCATCGCCACCAGCCGCCCACCGGCCGGCCCCACCACCACGGGCGGCGGCCGCCCGGTCAACATCCTGCTGCTCGGCTCGGACACCCGCGCCGACGGCAACAGCGCGCTCGGCGGCGGTGACGAGGGCGTCGGCCACTCGGACACCGCGATCCTGCTGCACGTCCACGCCGACCACAAGCACGCGGTGGGCGTCTCCATCCCCCGCGACACCCTGGTCACCGTCCCGCCGTGCAAGCTGCCGAACGGCTCCTGGACGGCCGAGCGCACCAACCAGATGTTCAACTCGGCCTTCACCGTCGGCCTGTACCCGCAGGGCAACCCGGCCTGCACCCAGAACACCGTGGAGGCGCTCACCGGCCTGCGGATCGACCACACGATCGTGGTCGACTTCAAGGGCTTCGCCGCGATGACCGACGCGGTGCACGGTGTCGACGTCTGCGTGCCCAACGACGTCGACTCCTACGGCATACACCTCACCAAGGGCCGCCGGACGCTCAGCGGCCAGCAGGCCCTCGACTACGTCCGGGCCCGGCACGGCTTCGGCGACGGCTCCGACATCGGCCGGATGAAGCGCCAGCAGGCCTTCCTCTCCTCGCTCATCAAGAAGGTCCAGGGCCAGGGCTTCGACCTCACCACCCTGCTGCCGCTCGCCGACGCCGCGACCAGGTCGCTCACCGTGGACGAGGAGCTCGGCAGCGCCATGAAGCTCGCCACCTTCGCCCAGTCGCTGCAGAACATCAAGCTGGCCGACATCTCCTTCGTCACCGTGCCCTGGGAGTACTCCGGCGCCCGGGTCGCGCTCGTCCACCCCGACGTCGACACCCTCTGGGAACTGCTCCGCCAGGACCGCACCCTGGACGGCCGGAGCACCGCGCCGGCCACCACCGCCACGCCCTCGGCGCCCGCCGCACCGACGCCCTCCGCCGCCGGCTCGCCCTCCGCCACCCCGGGGCAGACCCGCGCGGCCGAACCGGACGCCACCGCCGTCCCGGTCACCGTGCACAACGCCTCCGGTGCCACCGGCACCGCGGGCCGCGCCGCGACCGCGCTCAGGGCGCACGGCTACCGCGAGGTCGTGGTCGGCCCCAACACCAAGGGCCGGAACACCACCGTGATCGGCTACTCCCCCGGCCACCAGGCCGCCGCCGAACAGCTGGCCGCCCTCTACCCCGGCGCCACTGTCCGCCCCGACGCCGATGCCGACGGCCTCGTCCTGACACTCGGCCAGGACCACGCCTCCGGCGACACCTCCGGCCCGGTGACCCTGCCGAGCGGCATCCCCACCGGCATCTCCGCGAACACCCGCCCCGCCGACACCGACCTCTGCTCCGACCTCAGCTACGGCTGACACCCGGGGTCCCGGACGGCCGTCCTACCGGCCGTCCGGGACCCCGGTGACCACCAGCGTCACCCGGCTGCCCGGCGGCAGCGCCTCCGTCCCGGCCAGCCCGTGGACCGCCCGCAGCGCCTTGGCCACGTACCGGCGCTCCAGCGTGATGCCGTGCCGCCGCTCGAAGCCGGCCGCGAACGCCTCCAGCTCGGCGGGCACCCTTCCGTACCCGCCGCCGTGGTGGCCGTGGTCGATCCGCCAGTTGGCGAAGACCCGCCCGTACGCGGCTCGGTGCAGGGCGGTCACCTCGTCCTCCAGGTAGCCCTCGCCGCGCAGCACCGCCACCCCGAGGGCCCGCGCCCCGGGCGGCAGGCCCGCCGCGATGCCCGCCAGCGTGCCGCCGGTGCCCACCGCGCAGCAGACCACGTCGTGCTCCCCCAGGTCGCCGAGCTCGGCCGCCAGCGCCGCGGTGCCGTGCACGGCGAGCGCGTTGGACCCGCCCTCCGGCAGGACCAGGCAGCGCCCCCACCGCTCCACCAGCGGCCGCCCCAGGTCGCGGACCAGCTGCCGGTAGTCGCCGCGGGTGACGAACTCCAGCTCCATCCCGTCGGCCTCGGCCGCCGCCAGCGACGGGTTTCGCGGCCGGCCGGCGAGCTCCTCGCCGCGCACGACGCCCACCGAGGCCAGCCCGAGCGCCCGGGCCGCGGCGGCTGTGGCCCGCAGATGGGTGGAGTACGCGCCGCCGAAGGTGACCAGCCGGGTGTGCCCCTCGGCGAGCGCGTGTTCCAGATTGGGGGTGAGCTTGCGCCACTTGTTGCCCGGCACCATCGGGTGCAGCAGGTCGTCGCGCTTCAGCCGGAGCTCGACCCCGGCCCGCGCCAGCACCGGGTCGTCGACCGGGGTGAGCGGGGTCGGCAGGGCGGCGGGCAGGACGGCGGGCGGCGGCATCCCGCCAGGATAGGGGGCCCGCTCAGGCCGGCCGGGTGGCGCTGAGGTGCGCGAAGACCACCACGTTGTCGCTGTAGTCGTGGGTGGCGCGGTTGTACTCGCCGGCGCAGGTGATCAACCGCAGCTGGGCGTCCGGGGTGTCGCCGTAGACCAGCTTGTCGGGGAAGGCGTTCTTGGCGAAGGTCTGCACCGAGTCGACGGTGAAGACGGCGACCGAGCCGTCCGCGCGGGTGATCTCCACGGGGTTGCCGGGGCGCAGCACGTACAGCATGAGGAAGACCGCCGGGCCCTTGGTGGTGTCGACGTGGCCGGCGACCACCGCGGGGCCGCGTTCGCCGGGGGTGGGGCCGTCCTTGTACCAGCCGACGAGGTTGCGGTCGTCGGCCGGCGGGGCGGCGAGGCCCCCGGTCGGGGTGAGGCCGAGTTCGGTGAACGGCGCCTCGACGAAGAGCTGCGGGATCCGCAGCTTGACCGGCTTGGAGCGGGCCATCGTGTGGGTGGCCGGAGCCGTCCGGGTGGGTAGCGCGGCGGGCGTCGGTGTGGCGCTGGCGACGGCGGCGGGGCTGTTGTCGGCGGAGCGGGGGGCGGCGGGGGTGGTCTCCACGGACTGGTACATGACGAAGACCCCGACGGCGGCGAGGCTCATCGCCCAGCGCAGCGCGCTGCGTCCGGAGTCGCCCGCGCGCCGTTCCTCGGTGCCGGATGTCTGCTGGCCCATGACGGCCGCCTCCCATGGGTACTGCGCGGTGCTGCGGAGAGACGCGCCCGGCCGCGCCCGGCTTCCGGGGCGGACACGGCCGGACGCGGCCGGTGGGCGGCGCGGTCCCCGGGGCGGGACGGCGCTGCGCGGGTGGTGCTGCCGGGCCGGGGTCAGGCCTCGTTGCCGCGGCGGCGGCGCAGGGCGACGGTGCCGACGCCCAGCCCGCCCGCGAGCAGCGCGGCGCCGGTGGCCAGGCCGCCGCCGGAGACGGCGATCCCGCCGCCGCCGGTGTGGACGCCGCCGTGCGGGGCCTTGTCCGCCCAGGAGCCGTCGGCCTTGGTCTCCTTGCCGGAGTCCTTGCTCTCCTTGCCGTCGTACTTGCCGCCGGAGGAGCTCTCGGACTTGCCGTCCGACTTCGCGTCGGCCGTGTGGTCCTGGGTGGCGGACTTCTCCTCGGCCATCTTGCCCGAGGGCGCCTTCTCGGGGGCCTTCTCGACGGGGGCCTGCTCCTGCCACACCCTCTGGTCGTCGCTCCCGGATCCGGTGGGCGGGTCTGCGTAGGCGGCCGGGATGGCGATGGCCAGAGCGGCGGAGGCGGCCGCACCGGCGAGGAGGATGCGCTTGGGCAGCATGGTGCTCGGTTTCCTTCCGGCGCCTCCGTGCGACAGCCGGCCTCGGTGCCGGCGCAGGGGATCGCGGACGCGCCTTCCTCACCGTCATTCACACGCCGTCAGCCCGCCACCGCAGGTCGTGGACGTGAGAGGGCCGACGGGCTGTCAGCCGGGACGTCCGGGCAGCGTGCGTCGGAGTGTCGCGCTCACGGTCCGCCGGGCCGGCCGGGGTCGGCGCTGGGCCGTTGGAGTGTAGCTGCGGGGATCTGTAGCGCCATCCGGGCGGCTCCGGGCATGCATCCGTCATGCTGTCACATCATCAGTTCATCTCCCGTCGACTGTTGCTGAGCGTCGCCGGGATAGGCCTGCTCTCCGCGGCCGGGTGCCAGCTTCCCAGCCACGACGGCGGCGACGGAGCGGCCCCGGCCGGCATCCTGCCCTCCGGACCGGCCGCTTCCGCCGCGTCGAGCCCGGAGCCCACCCCGTCCGCCTCCGGACCGCTGCCCGCGCAGCCCCGCGCGAAGACCAACCCGCTGTTCTCGCTCGCCGCCGACGACCGACTGGTGGCGCTCACCCTCGACGACGGTCCGGATCCGGCGCACACCCCGATCGTCCTGTCGATCCTGGAGCAGTACCGGCTGCGCGCCACCTTCTTCCTGATCGGCGAGAACGCCGCCCGGCAGCCCGCGCTCGTCCGCGAGATCGCCGCCCGCGGCCACCACATCGCCAACCACACCTGGAGCCACCCCGACCTGCGCGGCATCCCCGACGCCAAGGTCCGCGACGAGCTGCTCCGCACCTCCGACCTGCTCGGGAACACCACCGGCCGCACCCCCACCTGGTTCCGGGCACCGGGCGGCGACTGGTCGGACGCCTCCCTGCGGATCTGCGCCGAACTCGGCATGCGCCCCATGGGCTGGTCCGTCGACCCCCAGGACTGGGCCCGCCCCGGCACCTCCCTGATCACCCAGCGCGTCCTGCAGACCATCGGCCCCGGCTCGATCGTCCTCAACCACGACGGCGGCGGCGACCGCTCCCAAACGATCGCCGCCCTCCGCACCTACCTCCCCGTCCTCCTCGACGAGGGCTACCGCTTCACCGCCCCGAAATAGGCACGACCCCGTCGCACGCTAGAACGGCTCTTCCTGCCACTCGATGCAGGTCGGTCGAAGGCCACCGGAGAGCAGGAATTCCTTCACGGCTTGACGAACAAGGTCGATCGAAATCTCCGGCGAATCCAGGAACTCTCTCGGGTAAGTGGCAATCATGTATGTCACGCAGTCCTTGTCGGCCGCACCGGCCGGGACAAAACTGCCCTCCTCGCCGCTGAAGGCCACGATACCTACGCGAGCGTTCCTGTCGACCCCGGCAAGGAGCGCATGCTCCGGAAATCCCGACGGATGGAGCGGTCGATCCAAGGACCTCAATTGAGCCATGTTGCAGTAGGGGTGGCCGTCCAGGAGTTCGTCAATCAGCGCGTCCACCCCCTCCGGCGAGTCGATCAGGAGAGGCTTCTCGTCGCGATCAGCCCTGAAGAACGCCTCGATTCCGTTCAGCATATTTCCACCCCAAATGCCCCGCAATTCATACCGCCGCGTTCGCCGTCGTGGCATTGGCCGCCGCCACCGGTGGCGATGCCAGTTGCTGTGCGCCACAGTGGCCAAGACCGGCCGACACTGCACCCCAGGACCGGAGCCAGTTCGGGGATGGATCTGCGGGCGAGGCGTCAGCTTGTGAGGTCGATCATCGCGACGCGAAAGGGGCCCCACCATAACTGATGGGGCCCCAAGGTCATTTCTTAAGCCACTACCGGGCCCGATCATCCACTTCTACGCGACCTCAGAACTCTTCCTTTTGCCATTCGATGCACGTTGGAATCTGGCCGCCGCCGCCGAGGAACTCCTTCACCGCCTGACGGACAAGATCGATGGGAATTTCCGAGCCCGGCATGAACTCCCGCACATGCCCGAGGAGCATATATTCACCTATTCCGCGATCGATCGAGCCTTTCGACACGTAGCCGTCATCGGCCGCGAGGGTCAGTGCACCCATCTGGGTGACCCTGTCGACCCCAACCGCCAACTCGTGATCTCGATATCCCGATGGCGTCGTTGGGCGATCAAGCGAATAGACCACGGCGCAATTACGATCATGCTGCCCATTCAGCAAGGAATCGATGAACGAATCCACGTCATCCGGACTTACGAGTAGAGCGGGAGTTTTGGTGTGCTCGAGCCGAAACTGTACCTCAAGACCCCTGATCGTCATCCGATACCTCCGAAAAGATGACGTGTCACGCGCCCACTCCTTTGTCACGCCAATACACGCGCACGCCATTTTTATCGCCGACCGCGGCCACCACATCGCCAACCACACCTGGAGCCACCCCGACCTGCGCGGCATCCCCGACGCCAAGGTCCGCGACGAGCTGCTCCGCACCTCCGACCTGCTCGGGACCACCACCGGCCGCACCCCCACCTGGTTCCGGGCACCGGGCGGCGACTGGTCGGACGCCTCCCTGCGGATCTGCGCCGAACTCGGCATGCGCCCCATGGGCTGGTCCGTCGACCCCCAGGACTGGGCCCGCCCCGGCACCTCCCTGATCACCCAGCGCGTCCTGCAGACCATCGGCCCCGGCTCGATCGTCCTCAACCACGACGGCGGCGGCGACCGCTCCCAAACGATCGCCGCCCTCCGCACCTACCTCCCCGTCCTCCTCGACGAGGGCTACCGCTTCACCGCCCCGAAATAGCGCGGCTGCAGCCACACGGGATCCGGTGAGGCCATAACGACTTGCCGTTCAGTTGTGGTCAGCCCTTCCTGAACGCGGCGTCGGGTAGTCGCCCCAGAGGCCAACGGGGTTCAGCGCCTTCGCCATTACGGCGTGGGCGTCACGCCGAGGTTCGCCGGTCAGGAAGACCCCCAGGGGTCGTCCTCCACACCTTCATCGGCAATTTCGAAGGGCTTCCATTCAATGCAGGCCGGAACACTTCCTCCGGAGTGCAGGAACTCCTTGACCGCCTCTCGAACAAGAGCAACCGGAATCTCCGAATCATCTGGGAACTCAGTCCAATGCCCTGCGACATGGTATGCGACGCCACTGCGGGAGCCGGGGGTACCCACTGAAGCGACATGTCCGACCTCGGGCGCCGTCAGAGCGAGCGCACCCACGCCGGTCTCCCTGCTGACTCCAACATACAGCCCGTGGTCCGGGAATTCCGTCGAAATTCGAGATCGAGCCCGCGACAGGATGTGTGCTGCATCATGGAGCGCCGGCCCCGTCAACAGGGCATCGATGAGGCGATCCACCTCACCCGACGTGGAAAGCAGAACGGGGTTCTGCATGTCAGGGCGACGATAACGCGCCTCCAGCCGATTGTCGGCCACCATCGCACGCATCCCTTCTCAGCCGAAATTTGCCAGCCCTTGGTATACATGACTATTCCACACGCCGGCGTCGTCAATAAAGTGAACTGTCAACGTTTGCCCCTTGTTGAGGATGTATGGTAGCACCATATCGCACCCCAGCGGCTCCTGGCACGGGCCACCCGAATGATTGATCACCAGGTCTGCACTGGCGATACGCGAACTTCCATCCGGACGGAGCATACTGGCGGCAACCTTCTGCTCGACATCACTCGCGCGCGCAGCAGGTGAAAGGAAGCCCCACTGGCTCAATCGACTATTCGCTCGATCGATCAGATTCCTATGGGTCCCCTTTCCGCTTGTAAGGATGCTACTAACGTTGCCGTTGCCATCCCTGGCAATGCCCGAGGTTTGTCCGCCTTCAGACCTCTTCGGAAGTTTGCTGTGGAGATCTCGGAGTTCGCCGTCATCGCAGTTATGCACCAAGACCGGTGTCTCGCCAGCCTCCGCATAGTACGTGTGGAGGTCGCCGATGGTGAGGTCGTACGTGGTCTCGTCGGCGTGGTAGAGCCGGAGACCGGTGACCTGGGCGGTGCCGGTGGGCGTCTGGAGGACGTCGCCGGGGTTGAGGTCCTTGGCCTCGACGAAGGCGTGCTGAGTCTCGTCGTAGAAGGGGTGGTGGTAGGTGGTGGTCAGGGTGTGGTCGTCGGACGACTGGACCGTGGCCGTGGTGGTGGCCGTTACCGAGGGGATCTCGGCGGCCTGGGCCTGCTGGTCGCCGGTGCCGGCCCAGAAGGAGAGTGCTGCGACGCCTGCTGCGAGGCCCAGCATGGTCTTACGAACGACGCCGCTCTTCTTGGCGGGGGCCTCGGTGGAGGCGCCTGCCTTGTCGGCGCCCGTCGGGGTCACCGTGAGGTCGACGAAGTCGTGGTCGGTGGTGGTGACGATGACATCGGTGACGGTGTGGGTCTGGGTGCCCTGCTGACCCGGCACCGAGTTGGTGACCGTGTCGCCGATCTTGACCTGGTCGATGGGCCTGCTGGCGCCGTCGCCCATGACGACCGGGGTGTCGCCCGTGAAGCTGTGGCACCCGGGCTTGGACTGTGCCTCGCGGCCCGCCCGCGATTCCGCCTTGGCCGCGACGTTGTCGACCGCGGAGGCGGCCTCCTCGCCGGCGACCTTGCGGCCCGCCGCCTGGGTCGCGTCGGCGGCGACGGTTTCGGCGGTCTCGGTGGCGGCCTTGCCGAAGAGGCCGCCGATGGCGCTCATGGCCTTGGGGGCGAGGTTGCTGAGGAGCTTGCCCCCGAGGACGCCGAGGCCTCCGCCGATCGCGCCGGCGATGCCGCCTTCGAGGGCGGCGCCGCCGAAGGCCCCGAGGGAGCAGGCCTGGCCGCCGGTCTGGGCGCACTTGAAGCCCTGCTCGACGAGCGCCCCGGCCGCGCCGGCCATGGCCGCGCAGCCGATGGTGCCGACACCGGCGGTGAAGGCCTCGCAGCCGGCGAAGACGGCGGTGGAGACGACGAACGAGGTGATCGCCGCGGCGTGCTGCTTGACGTAGTTGGCCGAGGCGGTCGCGGCCTTGTTGACGGTGGCGACGGCGGCCTTGGCGACCGTCTTGGTGGCCTTGTAGACGGCGCTGTTGGTGACCTTCTTGGCGACGGCGTGGTAGGCGGTGGTGACCTTGTGGACGGCGGCCTTCACGGTGTTGCGGACGGTCGTCACCGTGTGGTGGTAGACGCGTTTCGCGGCCCTGACCACCCGGCGTCCGTAGTCCACGACCCTGTGGACGACGGTGGTGACGGCCCGCTTGACGGTCTGGACGACGGCCGTGACCTGCTGGGCGACGTAGTGGTACGCCCGCGACATCCGGTCCTCGGCCCACTCGTAGGCCGAGCTGACGTAGGAGCTGGCGGTGTTCCAGGCCGACGAGACGGCGTTGGAGACCGTGGAGACGGCCTTCTTGGCGCCGCAGACCACGTCGTACCAGGAGCAGTGGCCGTCGGGGTCGGTGCCGGCGAGCGGGTTGTCGTTGACGTAGGCGAAGGGGTTGGCGGAGACCGAGGTCGGCGCCGGGTCCAGGGCGACGGTGTCCTTGTTGAGGAACTGGCCGTTGCCCGGGTTGTACCAGCGCGAGCCCATGTTGACCTTGCCGCTGGCGGCCTCGGTCCAGCCGGACTGGAATCCGAGCTGGCCGACGAAGCCGGTGGCGGCGGTCGTGTTGCCGAGCGGGTCGTAGCTGCGCGAGCCGGTGAGCGCGGTGGAGCCCGCGCCGAACTCGCCGATGACGTCGTCGTGCTGGTCGGTCAGGGCGAGGCGGCCGGTGGAGGCGGCTCCGCCAGGGGTGTTGATGCCGACGAGTGAGCCGGTCGGGTCCCAGGTGTAGGTGTTGGTCCCGTCCGAGGCGACCAGGTTCTCGGCGCCGCTGTACTGCAGGGTGCGGTTGCCGGTGGCCTGGGTGCCGGAGGTGATCACGCGGCCGAAGGCGTCGAGCCCGTAGTTCTGCTGGCCGGTGGTGATCTGCTGGTTGAACGCGTCGGAGGCGTAGACCGACGGGGCGCCGCCGGTGCGGTCCTCGGTCATGGTGCCGCGGGCCGAGTAGCGGTAGGTGTGCTGGCCGTCGGAGGTCAGCTGGTCGCGCTCGTCGTAGGTGTAGACGTTGGAGCCGACCTGGATGCGGTTGCCGGAGGCGTCGTAGGAGTACGCCGTGGTGGCGGTGCCGTTGTTCCAGGAGGTGAGACGGTTGGCGAGGTCGTAGGTGTAGGTGTTGTTGGAGGCGCCGGCGACCCCGGTGGTGTTCTTGCTGGTCAGGTTGCCGTCGGCGTCGTACCCGTAGCCCACGGAGGCGAGGGTGGTGGCGCCCTTCTTCAGGGTGTCGCCGGTCAGCTGGTGGCGGGAGTTGTAGGTGAAGGTGCGGTCCTGGCCGCTGGCGCCGTAGTTGACGGTCGCCGGCTGGGAGAGCGCGTTGTAGGAGTAGGTGAGGGTGTTGCCGGTGGCCGGGTCGCTGAGGGTGGCCAGGCGGCCGGCGTTGTCGTAGGTGTAGCCGGTGGTGCCCGCGGCGTCCGTCCGCGAGGACATCAGGCCGTCCTTGCCGTAGGCGAAGGTGCTGCTGCCGGCGGACCCGGTGGCGGTGAGGAGGTCACCGCGGTCGTCGTAGCCGAAGGACTCGCTGGTGGCGGCCTGGTAGCCGGCCTGTCCGACGGTGCCGACCTCGGTGGTGGCCGCGGTCTTGACCTGGCCGACTGCGTCGTAGGTGAAGTTGCGGGTGGCGGTGGCCGCCTCCGAGCCCGCGCCGGACTGCGAGGTCATCCGGCCGAGCAGGTCGTACCCCATGGTCTGGGTGACCCCGCCGGGGAGGTTGACCTGGCTGGTGCGGCCGAGCTGGTCGTAGACGTAGGTGGTGGTGCTGTCCGCCGCGGCGGTGTAGGTCGCGGTGTTGGGGGCGATGACGCTCTCCGGCATGCCCCAGCTGTTGAAGGTGTACTTCCAGGCGTTTCCGCGGCCGTCGGTGAAGCGGGTGCGGTGGCCGAGGGCGTCGTAGCCGAAGGTGGTGGTGATCGAGGTGCCGGCGGTGACGGGCTGGCTCTCGCTCGTCAGCATGCCGGTGGTGTCGTAGGTGAACGTCGAGGTGGAGCCGCGGGCGTCGGTGGTCGACAGCAGGTTGCCGACCCCGTCGTACGTCCGCGAGCTCTGCGCGAGCAGCACCGAGGCGGCGTCGTAGGACCTGGCGGAGACGGGCAGGCCGTCCGCCCGGTGGTCGACGGTGCTCCAGGTGCCGTCCGGCGCGGTGGTCTTCTGCCGCTGGCCCGTGAAGTCGTAGGTGTAGCGGGTGATGTTGCCGACCGGGTCGGTCGTCGAGGTGACCTCGCCGGCGCCGTTGTAGCCGTAGCTGGTGGTGCGGCCCTCCGCGCTGGTCTGCGACGCCAGGTGGGCGCCGAAGGGGTTGCCGGTGGTGGCGGCGTACGAGGAGGTGGCGGTGATGGTCTGGGTGGTCGGGTACCGCTCCAGGGTGGTGGAGGTGACCTGCCGGCCGAGCCAGTCGTAGGTGGCCTGGTGGACGGCGCCGCTCGCGTCGGTGACGGAGAGGGTGTCGCCGTTGGTGTCGTAGCCGTAGCGGGTCTTGGACCCGTCGGGGGCTGTCTCCTGGGCGAGCTGGCCGAGCTGGTCGTAGAGGTAGCTCGTGGACTTGCCGTCCGGTCGGGTGCGGGTGGTGACGTTGCCGAGGTTGTCGTAGGCCTGGGTGCTGACCGGAGTGATCGGCGTACTCGCACCCGGCGGGGTGTAGGAGGGCGCCGTGGTGGAGGTCTGCTCGCCGTTGGCGTCGTAGGTGTAGCGGGTCTGCCTGCCGTTGGCGTCGAGCTCCTCGGTGACCTCGCCGAAGGTGTCGTATCCGGTGAACGAGGTCGGCGAGGCCTCGACGGGGTTGCCGCCGGTGCTCTCCACCATGGTGGTGGGCAGCGAGACCATGACGCGGTTGCCGGCCTCGTCGTAGTCGTAGTCGGTCCGCTCGCCGTTGGCGTCGATCCGCATGGTGAGCAGACCGCGCTTGTCGTAGCCGTACGTGGTGGTCTGTGTGGTGTTGGAGCCGACGGTGCCGCCGGTGCGGCCGTTGGTGTAGAGGGTCTGCGCCTCGCCGGCGGACACCGCGCGCTGGTAGACCTGCACGTTCGACACCTGGCCGGGTAGCAGGTCGGTGGGGTTGCCCTGCCACAGGTCGCGGCCGATGGTGAGCTGGCCGGCGGCCTGCCAGGGGGCGGAGTTGGTGGTGCTGCCCGCGAGGGCGCCGTTGACGTACAGCTTCATGCTGCCGCCGGACGGGTCGTAGACGCCGACCAGGTGGGTCCAGGTGTTGGCGACCGGCGCGGCGGTGGACGAGGCGTACATGAAGGCGGGGCCGGCGGCGTCGGTGCTGACGTTCCACAGCGTCCACACGGCGGTACCGGTGCCGGTGGGGTGGTAGCCGAGCACGAACTCGCTGTTCTTGGTGCCGGACTGGGCGACGACCGCCGCGTTGCCGGTGGGCAGCGAGGAGAGGTTGACCCAGGCGGAGACCGTGTAGGAGCCGGTGGTGTTGAGGACCGGTCCGTTGGTGGCGATCTGCTGCCCGGCGGTGGAGGTGAACTTGGCGCTGGTCACGCCGTTGCCGTCGGTGGCCCAGGTGACGCCGCTGGCGGCGGCGGTGTTGCCGGTGCCGGAGTTGTCGGTGACGGTGGTGCCGGAGGTCTGGTCGAGCTTCCACCAGCCGTTGGGGTGGCCGGAGGCGTCGCCGTGCAGGGTGCTGCTGGTGAGGCGGCCGGCGTTGTCGTAGCCCGAGGTGGTGGTGCGGTCGTAGCCGGACGCGTCGTACTCGTGCGTGGTCGCGACCAGGTCGTCCGGGGTGTAGGAGACGGCGGTGGTGCGGGCGGCCCCGGCGGGGTCGAGCGTGGTGCCGGTGTTCCGCGAGGCGGCGTCGACCTGGTAGTCGGTCACGGTGGCGCCGTTGCCGGTGGTCTGCCGGGTGAGGTTGCCGGCCGCGTCGTAGACGTTGGACTGCAGGGTGAAGCGGTTGCTGCCGGTGGAGTCGCTGCGCACCACCGTCGCCGTCAGGCCGTCGTCGGTGTACGTGTACGCGGTGGTGTTGCCCATCGAGTCGGTGACGGACGCGAGGCGGCCGGCCGGGTCGTAGGCCCGCGAGGACTCGACGAGGGTGGTTCCGGCGGACGGGTTGAGCGGGTCGCCGGTGTAGTTGAGCAGGCTCTGGGTGAGCAGCTGGCCGTCGCTGTTGTAGGTGTACTTGAGGGCGTTGCCGGCGGGGTCGGTCTCCTGCGCCAGGTTGCCGTTGCTGTCGTAGGTGTAGGTGGTGGTGGCCCCGTTGCCGTAGCCCGCGTTGCCGTTGGCGTCGGTGCGGCTCAGGACGTGGTTCCACTGGTCGTACGCGGTCGTCTCGGTGCGCGGTGCGTCGCCGCCGGTGGTGTCGGCGACGGTCTGCGAGGTGACGTTGCCGTCGGTGTCGAAGACGGTCGTCGTCCGCGGGGTGTGGGTCGCTCCGGTGACCTGGTCCGTGATGGTGGGGCTGGCCTCCTGGGTGACCTGGCCCTGGCCGTCGTAGGTGTAGGTGGTCTTCAGACCGGCGGGGTAGGTGTCGGAGACGACGTTCTTGCTGAGGGGTCGGCCGACGCCGTCGTAGGTGTAGGTGGTCTTCAGGCCGGCGGCGTCCACGGTGGAGTCGACGTCGCCGTTGTGGAGGTAGGCGATGGTGTTGGTCGCGCCGCCGGGCGAGGTGGCCTTGACCGCCAGGCCGGCGGGCACGTTGCCGGTGTCCGCGGCCGGGTAGGTGGCGGTGCCGTCGCTGAAGGTGGTCGTGGTGGTGCGGCCGCCGGGGAAGCCGGGCACGGGCGGGCCGGTGATGGTGGTGCGGTTGCCGGCCGCGTCGTAGCCGTAGGTGGTGAGGTAGGTGTTGTCGGTCGCCGAGGAGGAGCGCGGGTCGCGCACCGTCAGCAGGACGTCGTTGCGCGGGTCGGCAGTGGTCAGGACGGCCGTGGTGGCGTCGGGCCAGTAGGAGTAGTACCGGGTGGAGCAGGTGCCCGCGGCCTGGTTCTGGCAGCTCGTGGTGGACACCGTGTTGCCGCGGACGTCGTGGCCGGTGGTGGTGACGTTCCCGTTGGGGTCGGTGACGGTGTAGAGGAAGCCGCCGCTGTCGTAGCCGTAGCTGGTGCGGTTGCCGTCGCCGTCGGTCTCGGCGACGGTGCGGTAGCCGTTGTTGGGGTCGTACTGGTGGACGAGCGTCCGGCCGCCGGGCTCGGTGACGTTGACCGTCTCGACCGGGGCGAGGCCGCCGGAGTTCTGGCCGGCCTGCCAGTGCGCGGCGACGTCGTTGCCGCTCAGCTGAGTGCGGTAGAAGGCGGCCTCGGCGATCGAGCCGGGGAAGTACCCGAGGGTGTTGGTCGGGGCGGACGGCCAGCCGGCGGCCTCACCGGCGCCGATGTAGACGTACTGGGAGTTGCTGGCGGTGAAGGTGCCGGTCGAGGTGCCGACGGCGGTGCCGTCGAGGTACATCGTCTCGGAGGTCTTCGAGGCCGAGAGCACCACGTGGTGCCACTTGCCGTCGTTGACGTTGCCGCCGGTCGTCACGTACCCGAAGCCCCAGAAGCGGCCGCGGAGCTTGCCGTCGGTGCCCACGTACAGCGCGGGGACGTAGGAGTTGGAGGCGGGAGAGCCGCCGGTCAGCGAGGCGCCCGCGTAGTCGAAGAGGACGCCGCCGGAGGTGTTGCCCGCCGGGTGGTTGAACCACAGCTCGACGGACTGCGGCCCGGTGCCGACCACGGTGGTGTTCGGCAGCTGGACGTACGAGGAGCTGCCGTTGAACCTCGCGGCCGGGGTGTCCGCGAACGGGCCGCCCTGGCCGAGGGTCACGTTGGCGTACGTGGCCTTGCCGTAGTTCACCTCGTCCCAGGCCTGGCTCGCGCCGACGCCGTCACCGAGACGCCAGTACCCGGCGGGCGCCGCGCCCAGGACGGAGGAGCGGTAGACCTGGCTGGAGCCGGCGATGGCCGGGGTGCCGATCTGCCACTGGCCGCCGTTCGCGTCGGTGACCTGGGAGACGCGGGCGGCGTTGGTGTCGTAGACGACCTGGGCGAACTGCTTGCCCGACGGGCGGGTCATCGAGGTGAGCAGCTGGGCGGGGTTCTTGCCGGCGTTGTAGACGGAGGCGACCTGCTCGGCCGTGAGGCCCTTCGGGTAGAAGGCGGCCTGCGCGATGGTGCCGTTGAAGTAGGTGGCCCGGCCGGTGTTGGACGTGGTCGAGTAGTTCGGCTCGTCCGGCCAGACGCCGCCGAGGAAGCCGGCGCCGATGTAGGTGTGGCCCTGCAGGGAGCTGGTGTAGCCGCCGCTGTAGGAGATCATGCCGGTGTTGGTGCCGACCTTGGCGCCGTCGAGGTAGAGGGACTGGGTGGAGCCGGCGCCGGACAGCACGACCTGGTGCCAGTTGCCGTCGTTGACGGGACTGCTGATGATCGGGTGGACCTGGCCGGAGTACCAGAACTCGGCGTTGACCCGGCCGTGGTTGTCGAGGTAGATCGACGGGGTGTACTGGGCCAGGCTGGAGCCGGCGCTGATCGGCAGCGTGGAGTAGGAGAACAGCACGCCGGCCGTGCTGCTGGTGGTCTTGAACCACATGGACATCGACAGCTGGGTCGCGCCTGCGGCGAGGCCGGCGGGCAGCTCGACGTAGGAGCTGGTGCCGTTGAATCCGGCGCCGGTGGCGGTGCTGCCCGCGAGCGGGCCGCCCTGCCCGAGGGTGACGTTGCTGTAGGTCGCGTTGTCGGAGCCCTCGTTCAGGCCGACGCTGCTGAGCGCGGTGGAGCCGCTCGCCTCGTTGAACTGCCAGAGCGAGGAGGCGCCGGCGTCGAGGGCCTGGGTCTGGAACTGCGAGCCGCTGGTGTAGCCGTACTGGCTGCAGGTGGCGGTGTCGGTCGGCGAGCAGACCTTGGTGAGCTGGTCCCCGCTGTAGCTGTACGTCCAGGTGAGGGCGGACGAGGGGGTGCCGGGGGTGACCGGGTCGGTGACGACGGTGGCGACGTGCGCGCTGCCGGCGCCGGACGGGGTGGACCAGGTCAGGTTGAGGGAGCGCTGGGAGACCGCGGACGCCATGGTGGTGACGTGTCCGGCCGTCCAGGTGAAGGTGACCGCGCGGCCGGCGGCGTCCGCGACGGAGGTGATGCCGTAGCTGCCGGTCAGTGCCTGGGTGAAGGTGTAGACCGTGGCGTTCTTGTCGGTGAGGGTGTAGCCGCCGGTGACGGCGCGCAGGCTGGCGAAGCGGCCCTGCGGCGGGGAGAAGGTCCCGTCGGAGTTGCGGCCGAAGCCGACCTGGGAGCCCTGCGGGTAGGTGACGGTGACGCCGACCAGGTTGCCGGCCGCGTCGCGCTGCTCGGTGGCCTTGGCGTCGAAGATGCTCGACCATCCGGAGCCGAAGGCGCCGGCGGTACGGAAGTCGCGCGAGTTGTAGTCGCGGACCACGTCGAGGCTGGGGCCGGAGGTGTTGACCTCGGCGTCGGTCACTTCCTTGGTGAAGTTGCCGATGGCGGGGTCGAAGCCGCGGGCGTCGCCGTTCTGCGAGAGCGTGGAGGTGATCAGCGGCTGCGGGACCTGCGCGGTGAACGCCGACCAGGGCGAGCCCGCCGAGTACAGCTGGCCGTCGTAGGCCTGGGCCTCCCAGTAGTAGGTCTGGCCCCACTTCAGCTTGCCGGCCGGCACCGTCCAGCCGGCGCTGGCGACGAGCCCGGAGTCGGCGACCTTGGTGCCTGCCGGGTCGTAGACCTGGAACTGGTACTGCAGGGAGGAGGCGGCGCCGTCGTCGTCGGCGAAGGCCTGCAGCTCGGGGGTGAGGGTGGTGACGGGGGCGTTGTTCTGCGGGAAGGTCGCCTCGACCTGCGGCGCGAGGTTGCCGGTGTAGTCGTAGACGACGTACGGCTCGACACCGGGGTTGGCGATGGAGGCGAACTGCTTCCAGTGCAGGTTGTCCGTGGTGGGGGCGTAGACGGCCAGGCCGTAGTCGGCGGTGGTGCCGTTGGCCCAGTTCTGGATCGACGCGGTGTCCAGCGAGACGGTCACCCAGTCGCCGCCGGTGGGGCTGCCGGTGGTGTTGTGGCAGGCGTTGTTGACGGTCGGGGTGAGACTGCCGATCGCGCCGCCGTGGTTGGGGCCGGGGTAGCTGGTGACGCTGCTGGGCGTCCAGTCCTGGGTGACCTGGGCGACGTAGAAGGTCTCCGGGGTGCAGGTGGAGGCCCAGACGTCGTAGAGCCACAGGTGCGCGGAGATCAGCGAGACGCCGGAGCTGTCGAAGGTCTTGCGCCACTCCTGGACGAAGGAGTTCGCGGAGTGGGTGCCGGAGTCGTAGGAGCCGACCTTGATGAACTGCTCGTTCGAGTGGTCGCCGGTCGGGAAGTTGGACTCGGCGTAGGTGGAGCGGATCTTGTCCCAGACCGAGACGCTGGGGTCGACGATGACGGGGAAGACGCGGGCCGGGTCGTTCAGCCAGCGGGCGTCGAGGGTCATCCGCAGCACGGGCGCGGCCCCGTCGGTGACCAGCCGGTAGGTGACGGCGTGGGTGGTGGCGCGCTCGCCGGAGACCGGGTCGATCTCGGAGTCGAAGGCGTAGGGCGCCGGGATGGTCGCGGTGACCGTGCCCTTGGCGTCCTTGAGGTCGACGCCGCCATCGGCGTTCAGCGAAGGGGTGAGGCCCTTGAGGTCGAGCGGGAAGTCCCAGGTGTTGCCGGCCTTGGCCGAGTGCAGGACGACCGACTCCTTGAGGCCGGTGGCGGCCGAGGTCAGCTGGAGGTCGGTGTCGGGCAGGACGGCCGGGTAGTTGACGGTCTGTCCCGAGGCCGTGCCCGTCACCTGTGCCGCGCCCTTGAGGCCGTACGACACGCTGTGGTTCGCGTCGGTGGAGAGCGTGGCGACGGCCCGGTCGGCGGACTGGGCGGCGAAGTCGACGCCGAGCGCGTTGGCCTTCTGGCGCCAGCGGCCGCCGCCCTGGGCGAGGCCGGTGTCGATCGGCTGCCAGACGCCCTTGGCGTCGCGGTAGTTGAGCGGGCCGTCGGAGACCTTGCGGCTGACGGTGCCGTCCGCGTTCTCGTACCAGTCGGTGGCGGCGGTCGACTTGGCGGCTATTCGCCGGCTCGTCGCGGCGTTGAAGCCCTTCTTCGTGCCGGCGCTCGCGCCGCCGGCCGCCTTGCGGGCGAACGGCTCGTACCGGGGCAGCTCGCCGAGGCCCTTGCCCGCCTTCGAGCCGGCACCGCCGCCCGCGTGCGTCTGCGCCGCGGACGTGCGGTGACCGCGACCGGCGGCGGTGCCGCCCTGCTGGTGCGGCAGGTCGCCCCAGTCGGGGTCGCTGCCGGTCAGCCAGGCCGCCAGGTTCCGCAGCGGCTGCATCGACAGCGGCGGCAGGGTCATGTCCTGTGCCATCGCCTGCTCGGTCGTCGGCACCAGGAACACCGCCGCCACGGTGAGCATCGTCAGCAGTCGCAGCATCCGACGGCGGACGGCGAGAGCTCGGCGGGAGGGCCGGGTACGGCGAGCGGGCATGAGAGTCCCCAGGTAAGCGCGAGATAAACGTGCGCAGTCCACAGGAGATGCCCAGGGAAGATCAATGATCTTCCAGGTTTCTTTGTCTACTTATGGTCAAGTGCTCCACATGACCGTTTTGGTCGGCACGGTTCCCTCACAACCGATGCGGAACAGATTCCTCCGACGCACCCTCAGCCGACGTCCGCGACCGCCTTCTCGACGGCCGCACGGACGTCCGCGCCCACCGGAATCACCGTCAGATTCGCCCTGACCTGCGCCGTTCCGACCACGACGAACCGCACGCCGGGGTTCGCGTCGGCCACGGACGCCAGCGCCTTCGCGGGCACGTCCTCGGCGGCCAGGACCATCGAGCACCTCTGCTGGACGAGGGTGTTCGCGTACGGCACCGCCTCGGGGCCGGTGGTGGCCCGCGGGGCCTTCAACCAGGAGACCTGGGAGTGCTTGGCCGCCGACGCGTCCTGCATGCCGGCCCAGACCGGCTTCACCTCGGCCGCGGCGAGCCCCTGCGCTCCGGTCAGCAGACAGGCCCGCACATCGGTGTACTGCCGCGCCCGGACGGGCAGCGGCTCCGGCTCGTCCGAGGGCCACAGCGCCACCGTCAGACCGCCCGCGACCAGCGCCGTACCGGCACCTCCGGCGATCCACCACACCCGACGACGGTCCACGGCCAGCTCCTCGACCCACCGGCCGGCCCAGTGCCGGCCCCACGGAGCCGCGAGCATAAGCAGACGCGCACCGGCGTCCGACGGCGGGGCGTCCGGCAGCGGTCTCCACCCACGTCCACGGGCGAGTGAATCCCGGCGTGGTGCGCGGCTCGCGGGCAGCGCCGTGCTCTAGAGTGGGAGTCACCGGCCTGGACGTTTTGGCTGCTCAGGCGCCCCACTGGCCTGAAAGGCCGTCGGGCCGGAGGTAGGGCGGGTGGGACTCGAACCCACGACCAAGGGATTATGAGTCCCCTGCTCTAACCGGCTGAGCTACCGCCCCCCGATCCGGCCTGCCGCGTCGGCGCGAAGGCCCTTGCAGCAGCAGACGGCCCCTCAGGGCCGTCACCGGCAGCATAGCCGGTCGATCAACCGGAATGCGCGCCGGGTGCGCATCCGGGTACGCCCGCGCACCTCCGCCGGCCCCGCCCGCTCCCCGTGACCGGCCGTGCCCGGCCCCGCCGCCATCTCTGGCGCCGCCCCGGAGGGTCCTGATTAGATCTTGCGGGGGCCCGCATCCGCGGCTCGGCGGCGAGGGAGGCGAGACAGGCGATGGCACGCAGGCGGCGCACCGGCGCCCTGGCACTGCTGCTCGCGGCCGTCCAGCTGACGGCCGCCGCCTGCGCCTGGCCCGGCGGCGGTCCCGAGACCCCCAGCTCCCACCCGGCACCCCGGGACGCGGCGAGCGACCGGATCGGCGCGCTCTTCCTCGGCAGCACCGACGGCCCCCGGATGTGCACCGCCAGCGTGGTCAGCAGCCCCGGGCACAACACGCTGGTGACCGCCGCCCACTGCGTGGAGACCCTGGACCGGGGCCGCGAGCAGGGCCTGGTCTTCGCCCCCGGCTTCCGCGACGGCCGCACCCCCTACGGCATCTGGCCGCTCACCGCGATCACCGTCGACGAGCACTGGACGGCCTCCGAGGACCCGGAGTACGACGTGGCCTTCCTCACCGTCGCCGACGTCGACGGCGAGGAGATCGAGGACGCGCTCGGCGGCAACCGGCTCGGCACCGGCCGCGGCTTCGGCCTGCCGGTCGCGGTCACCGGCTACCCCAACGACAGCGAGGAGCCGATCACCTGCGCCACCCGGACGGCCTCGCAGAGCCCCACCCAGGAGAGCTTCCGCTGCAGCGGCTACAGCGTGGGCACCAGCGGCAGCCCCTGGCTGACCGAGGACGGCACGGTGGTCGGTGTGATCGGCGGCTACCAGCAGGGCGGCTACGAGGACGAGGTCTCGTACAGCGTGACCTTCGACGACCGGGTGGCCGCGCTCTACCGGCGGGCGACCGCCTGAGCCGGCCCGGCGGCGGCCGGAAAGCGCCCGGGAAACACGAAAACCCCTCGGCTGCACCGAAGGGCCTTCGCTCTGCGCTGATCACCCGGCACTCCGGGTGAAGCTCCCCCAATTGGACTCGAACCAATAACCTGCCGATTAACAGTCGGCTGCTCTGCCAATTGAGCTATGGGGGACTGCTGGTACCGCAAACGAACGGGAGACCGTGAAGGCCGTCCCGGAGCTCCCCCAATTGGACTCGAACCAATAACCTGCCGATTAACAGTCGGCTGCTCTGCCAATTGAGCTATGGGGGATCGAGCTTCCGCCTCGACCCCCGGATCTCCCGGGCTCTCGGCGCTCGCTGCGGGACATACATTAGCGCACTGAGGGGGGTGCTCCGCCAATCGCTTTCGCCGGTCGCCCGCCGGGGCAGGCCGGTGCCCCCGCCCGGCGCGCCCCGCGCGCGCCCGTCCGCACGGCCGGGGATGCTGGTGCACGGCGGGCACCCGGCCCTGCGGGCAGCCGCCGCCGGGGCGGTTCGCCGCCGGGCACGACGGGTAGGCGCAACGCGGCAGACGACCGTGCGGAAGGGCGGAGAGCAGAGCATGTGGAAGGTGACGTTCATCATGGGGGTCGGGGTCGGCTACGTCCTCGGCGCCAAGGCGGGCCGGCAGCGGTACGAACAGATCGTCCGGACCGCCCAGAAGGTCTCGCAGAATCCGAAGGTCCAGGACGCCGCGGGCAAGGCCAGGCAGCAGGCCGGCCAGGTGGCCGGCAAGGCGGCCGGGGCGGTCGCGGACAAGGTCGGCGACAAGCTGCCGAACGCCGTCACCGACCGGGTCTCGGCGTTCCAGCGCCAGCATGCGACGGACGACAGCTGGGGTACCGTCCGCCCGTAGCGGCGGGCGCACACCGGATCTCCGCGGATCCTGTACCGACTGGGCAACACTTGACGCGGCCGCCCGCGCCGGGGCCGTCGGCTGAGGCATGATCGCACCATGGCCATCGTTGCGGGCATCGACAGCTCCACCACTCGCACCAGGATCGTCGCGTGCGACGCCGAGACCGGTGCCGTGCTGCGGGACGGAAAGGCCCCGCACCCGCTCCCGGAGGGGGCCGACGCCCGCGGCACCGAGGTGGATCCGCAGACCTGGCTGCACTCGCTCGGCGACGCGGCCACCGGGGGCCTGCTGGAGGGCGTCACCGCGATCGGCGTCTCGGCCCAGCAGCACGGCCTGATCGGACTCGACGCGGGCGGGGTGCTGGTCCGCCCCGCACTGCTGTGGAACGACCCCCGCTCGGCCGGTGCCGCCGCCGCGCTCATCGACGCGCTCGGCGGCCCGGCCCCGTGGGTGGAGGCGATTGGGTCGGTGCCCTCCCCCACGTACACCATCGCCAAGCTGCGCTGGCTGGCCGAGTTCGAGCCGGTGTCGGCGAAGCGGATCGCCGAGGTGCTGCTGCCGCACGACTGGCTGATCTGGCAGCTGCTCGGCCACCCCAGGCGGCGTACCACCGACCGCGGCGACGCCTCCGGCACCGGCTACTGGTCGCCGGTCACCGGCGAGTACCGGCAGGACCTGATCAAGCTCGCGATCGGCCACGAACTGCGCGTCCCGGACGTGCTCGGTCCGGCCGAGCCCGCCGGGCACACCCCCGAGGGGCTGCTGATCTCGGCCGGCACCGGCGACAACATGGCCGCCGCGCTGGGCCTCGGCCTGCGCCCCGGCGACGCGGTGGTCTCGCTCGGCGGCAACGGCACCGTCTTCGCCGTGCACGAGCAGGCCGTGGTCGACGTCACCGGCGCGATCTCCTCCTTCGCCGACGCCACCGGCCGTCACCTGCCGATGGCCGGCACCCTGAACGCCGCCCAGGTGCTGCGCTCGACCGCCGCGATGCTCGGCTGCGACCTGGAGGCGCTGAGCGACCTCGCGCTGCAGTCCTCCCCCGGGTCGTACGGGCTGGTGCTGCTGCCCTACCTGGACGGCGAGCGCACCCCGAAACTGCCGCATGCGGCGGGCACCCTGACGGGGCTTCGGGCCGAGTCGATGGGCCCTCAGCACCTGGCCCGGGCCGCCGTCGAGGGCATGCTGTGCAACGTCGCCGAGGCACTGGACGTGCTGCGCGGGCACGGCGTCCCGGTCGGCCGGGTGTTCCTGCTGGGCGCGGTCGGGCGGCTGCCGGCCGTCCGGGAGGTGGCCCGCCAGCTGTTCGGCGTGCCGGTGGTGATCCCGCCGCCCGGGGCGCACGCGGCGCGCGGCGCGGCGCGGCAGGCCGCCTGGGCGCTGGCCCGCACCCCGGAGCCCCCGCAGTGGGAGCTGCCCGAGGTGGTGACGCTGACCCCCGACCCGGACCAGGACCTGCCGATCGGCAACGCGGTGCGCCAGCAGTTCAAGGCGGTCCGCGAGCAGATCCACCCGGAGACGGCCACCACCGGCTGAGGGCCCGGCGGGCCGCCGGTCGGGCAGCCTGTCGGTCGGTCAGTCGAGGTAGGCGCGGAGCTGGTCGGCGTAGGCGTGCGCGCGGAGCTTGCCGAGCGCCTTGGACTCGATCTGCCGGATCCGCTCCCGGGTGACGCCGAACAGCGTGCCGATCTCCTCCAGGGTGCGCGGCCGGCCGTCGTCCAGGCCGTAGCGCAGCCGGGCGACCTGGCGCTCCCGCTCGCCGAGGGTGGCGAGGACGGCGTCCAGGTGCTCGCGGAGCAGCAGCAGGGCGGCGCTCTCCGCGGGCGAGGCGGCGTCGGCGTCCTCGATCAGGTCGCCGAGCGCGACGTCGTCCTCCTCGCCGACCGGGGTGTGCAGCGAGACCGGCTCCTGGGCGAGCCGCAGCACCTCGCGGACCCGTTCCGCGGGCAGTTGCACGGCCAGCCCGACCTCGGCCGCGGTGGGCTCCCGGCCGTGCTCCTGGAGCATCGTCCGCTGCACCCGCAGCACCCGGTTGATCTGCTCCACCACGTGCACCGGGACGCGGATGGTGCGGGCCTGGTCGGCCAGCGCCCGGCTCATCGCCTGGCGGATCCACCAGGTCGCGTAGGTGGAGAACTTGTAGCCGCGGGCGTAGTCGAACTTCTCGACGGCGCGGATCAGGCCGAGGTTGCCCTCCTGGACGAGGTCGAGCAGGGTCAGGCCGCGGCCGACGTACCGCTTGGCGACCGAGACCACCAGGCGGAGGTTGGCCTCGATCAGGCGGCGCTTGGCGATCCGGCCGATCACCACCAGGCGGTCGAGGTCGCCGGCGAGGGTGCCGTCCAGGGGCTCGCCGCCAGCGGCGGCGCGGTCCAGGGCCTCCTCGGCGAACAGCCCGGCCTCGATCCGGCAGGCCAGGTCGACCTCCTCCTCGGCGGTGAGGAGCCGGATCCGGCCGATCTCGCGCAGGTACTGGCGGAACAGGTCGGCGGCGGGGCCGGTGGCGTCGTCCAGGGCCGGCAGGGGGGTGCGGGCCTCGGTGTCCCGCTCCTCGGCGGCGTCGGCGCTCCGGTCGGCCCCGGCGGCCGGTGCGGGCGCGTGCGGGGCGTCCTCGGCGCTCGGTGGGCCGGCCTGTGGGGGCACCCGGCTCTCCGCGTCGGGCGGGCCGGCGGCGCGGTCGTGCACGGTGCCGTCGTCGGGGGCGACGGCCTGGGGCCGGCGGGCTGCTGCTAGCTCCACGGGAATCCCTTCGGGGCCGCGCGCGGCAGCTGGGGGACGCCGCGCCACACGGGACTGGGATACCCACCAGTGTGGGCCACGCCACACCCGGGGCCGAGACTCGTGCAGCGCTTTCGTGAAGATGTACGGACAGCCGGGGTGTCTACAGGGCGGCGGAGCCGCGGGAGCGGAGCTGGTGACCGTACTGCTGGAGGGCGTACAGCTCGCTCTGGACGGCGTTGACCTCCTCGGCGGAGGCGCGGCTGCCGAGCCGCTGGAGGTGGCCGCGGGCCTCGGCGACCCGCCGGTCGACGGCCTGCAGGCGGAGCTTGACCAGGAACTCGCCGGCGTAGATCTCGTCGGCCTTGCGCCGGGAGCGGATCGGCTCGACCGTCAGCTCCAGGACGAGGCGGCGGACGTCGTCGTCGGGGCAGGCCTCGCGGACGGCGCCGGTGAAGTCCGGCAGGGCCGCGCCGTAGGCCGCGCCGCCGGCCTGGCCGATCGCCCGGCGGACGGCCTGGTACGGCGGGGTGGGGAACTCGTCCTCGCCGTACTGGTCGAACGCGGGGCTGACCAACTCGGGGTGCTGGAGGGCGAGTTTGATCAGCTCGCGCTCGACGAACTGGGCCGGGTCGCGAGGGTTCAGCCGGTACGCGGGCGCCGGGCGGACGGGCTGCGGCGCGCTCTCGCCCCGGCGGGCGGCCGGGCGGGTCTGCCCGTTCTGCTGGTTCTCCCGCTGCCAGCGGGCGAGTTGGCCGATCCGGCGGACGACGAACTGCTCGTCGAGGATGCCGAGCATGCCGGCCAGCTGGACGGCGTACTCGTGCTGGATGGAGCGGTCCTTGATCCGGACGATGATCCGGGAGGCCTCCTCCAGGGCGGCGGCGCGGCCCTCCGCGGTGTCCACCCGGTGCCGGGTGACGGCCTGCCGGAGCGCGAACTCGAAGAGCGGGACGGGGTTCTCGATCAGCTCGCGGACCGCGTCGTCGCCCTTGGCCAGGCGCAGCTCGCACGGGTCCATGCCGCCGGGGGTGATGGCGATCGAGGTGCGGGCGGCGAACTTCTGGTCGTCCTCGAAGGCGCGCAGCGCGGCCTTCTGCCCGGCGGCGTCGCCGTCGAAGGTGAAGACCGTCTCTCCGCGCCCCAAACCATTGGCGGTGTGAGAGGTGTCCATCAGGAAGCGGCGGATCACCTTGATGTGCTCCTCGCCGAAGGAGGTGCCGCAGGTGGCCACCGCGGTCTCCACGCCCGCGAGGTGGCAGGCCATCACATCGGTGTAGCCCTCGACGACCACCGCCCGGCCGGACTTGGCGATCTCCTTGCGGGCCAGGTCGATGCCGTACAGGACCTGGGACTTCTTGTAGAGCGGCGTCTCGGGGGTGTTGAGGTACTTGGGGCCGTTGTCGTCCTCGCGCAGCCGGCGCGCGCCGAAGCCGATGACCTCGCCGGCGGTGTCCCGGATCGGCCAGATCAGCCGGCCGCGGAAGCGGTCGATCAGGCCGCCGCGCTGCCCCTTCGAGGCGAGGCCGCCGAGCAGGATCTCCTTGTCGGTGAAGCCCTTGCCGCGCAGGTACCGGACGAGGTGCTCCCAGCCGACCGGGGCGTAGCCCACGCCGAAGTGCTTGGCGGCCGCCTCGTCGAAGCCGCGCTCGGCGAGGAAGCGCCGGCCGATCTCGGCCTCCGGGGAGGCGAGCTGCTCCTCGTACCAGGCGGCGGCGGCCTTGTGCGCCTCGACCAGGCGGGTCCGCTCGCCCTGCTGGTGGCGCGGCGAGTAGCCGCCCTCCTCGTAGCGCAGGGTGATGCCGGCCTGGGCGGCCATCCGCTCGACGGCCTCGGCGAACGAGCAGTGCTCGATCTTCATCAGGAAGGAGATGGTGTCGCCGGCCTCGCCGCAGCCGAAGCAGTTGAAGACGCCCTTGCCGGGGTGCACGTAGAACGAGGCGGACTTCTCGTCGTGGAAGGGGCAGACGCCCTTCAGCTGCGCACCGCCACCGTTGACGAGCTGCACGTAGTCGCCGACCACGGCGTCGATCGGCAGTGCGCTGCGCACCGCCTGCACATCCTCGTCCCTGATCCGCCCGGCCACCCGTGAAGTGTAGGCGACCGGACGGGAACGGCGGGGTCAGCGGTGCAGGACGAGCCGGGCGTGCAGGGCGAGGGCGGAGGCGTCGGTGAGGACGGCGATCTGGTCGATCACGGCGCGCAGCGCGGCCCGGTCGTCCTCGGCCTCCTCGTACACGGCGGCGAAGACCGGGTCGAGGCCGTGCGGGGCGCCGCGGGTCAGCGCGTCGGCGAGCTCGGCGATGACGATCCGCTGCCGGGAGCGGAGCTGGGCCTGCTCGTCGCGCTGCATGACGTAGCGGACGGCGACCGCCTTGAGCACCGCGCACTCCAGCCGGACCGGCCGGGGCACGACCAGCTCGGCGGCGTACCGGGTGAGCCGGCCGGGGCCGTAGCGGGCCCGGGTGGCCTGCTCGGCGGCCAGGCAGAACCGGCCGATGAGCTGGGAGGTGAGGTCCTTGAGGCCGGCCCGGGAGCGGGCGCTGCCGTCGTAGCCGCGCGGCCACCAGTCCTGCGCCTGCAGGCGGTCCAGGGCCTCCGCGAACTCGGCGGGGGCGGCGTCCGGGGCGTACCGCTCGGCGATCTTGAAGAGTTCGGTGCGCTCCTCGGCGGAGCGCAGCGCGGCCGGCTCGATGTGGCCGGCCTGCAGGCCGTCCTCGACGTCGTGGGTGGAGTAGGCGACGTCGTCGGACCAGTCCATCACGGTGGCCTCGAAGCACTTGCGGCCGTCCGGCGCGCCGGCCCGCAGCCAGCGGAAGACCGGCAGGTCGTCGCCGTACACGCCGTACTTGGTGGAGGACGGGTCGGCGGGGTGCCGGCCGCGCGCCCACGGGTACTTGGTGGCGGCGTCCAGCGCGGCGCGGGTGAGGTTCAGGCCGACGCTGCGGCCGGGCCGGGGGGCGAGCCGGGCGAGGCTCTCGTCGGCCGGGGCGAAGCGCTTGGGCTCCAGGCGGGTCAGGATGCGCAGCGACTGGGCGTTGCCCTCGAAGCCGCCGCACTCGCGGGCCGCCTGGTCGAGCGCCTCCTCGCCGGTGTGGCCGAACGGCGGGTGGCCGAGGTCGTGGGCGAGGCAGCCGGTCTCCACGAGGTCCGGGTCGCAGCCGAGGGCGGCGCCGAGCTCGCGGCCGACCTGGGCGCACTCCAGGGAGTGGGTCAGTCTCGTCCGCGGGAAGTCGCTCTGCAGCGGGGCGACCACCTGGGTGGTGCCGGCGAGCCGGCGCAGCGCGGCGGAGTGGAGCACCCGCGCGCGGTCGCGCTGGAAGGCGGTGCGGCCGGGGCGCTTGTCCGGCTCGGGCACCCAGCGGGCCTCGGCGGCGGGGTCGTACGGCGTGGTGTCGTCCATATACCCGCCACGGTACGCCCGCTGACCGACATCCAGGGATGCGCCGCGCTACGGCCGGGTGGCCAGGAGTCGGCGCCACCGGGGCTGTTCGGTGACCAGGCAGGCGGCGGCGAGGACGGTCACCGGGACGGCCGCCCACGCGGGCCAGACCGCCCAGGCGCCGGCGACGGCGGCGGCGAGTTGCAGCAGGACGAGGCCGACGGTGACGTACCCGGGGACGGGAACGAGCACCTGCGTCTTGTCGCCGGGGGTGGCGAGGACGGCGGGCAGGCCGATCAGGACGAGCAGGGCCGCGGCGGAGAGCCAGGGCGAGACGCCGGCGAGCGCCCAGGGGGCGGCGACCCAGGCGACGATCTCGCTGAGGAAGCGGAGGACGTCGGGCAGGCGGACGGGCGCGGCGCCGGAGTCGGCGCTTCTGGGGGCAGCCATGCGGGCAACTCTCGCACAGCGGTGGGGAGTCGCGCACCGGGCCCTGGCGGGCGTGCCCGAGGTGTCAGGCGGCGGTGGGGAGGAGCGCCGGGACGCAGCTGCGGTAGCGCTCCAGGACGAGGCGGACGACGGCGTCGTGGGCGCCGAGCGGGGCGGAGGCGAGCGGGGCGCCGGCGGCGGCCGCGAGGCGGGCGAAGTCGCCGGGCGCGGTGAAGTAGCCGGCCACGGCGGGGCGGCGGCCCTCGGCGGTGAGGCGGGCCACGGTCTCGGCGACGCTGGGGCCGCCCGCGGCGACGTAGCCGGGGTGGACGGGCACGCCGAGGCGGAGGGCGAGCAGGCGGGCCTGCTCCTGGGTGTCGAGGGCGGCGTCCGCGTCGCGGGAGCCGGAGGCGGCGAGGACGACGGCGTCGCGACCGTCGGCGCAGCGGCGCCAGCCGGCCTCGGCGAGCCGGGCGGCGAGGGCCTCGGCCAGCAGCGGGTGCGGGCCGAGCGGGGCCGCGACCGCGCCGCTGACCTGCGGGGCGGCGGCGAGGGCGGCGGGGATGTCGACCTTGGCGTGGTAGCCGCGGCCGAGCAGCAGCGGGACGAGGACGGCCGGGCCGCTCAGGGTGTCCAGCACCTCGGGCAGCAGGGGGGCGTTGAGGCCGAGGTGGCCGAGCCGGACGTCGAGTTCGGGTCTCGCGGCGCGCAGCCGGTCCAGCAGGCGGGCGATCTCCGCGCCGGCGGCGGGGTCGCGGGAGCCGTGCGCGACCAGCACCAGGGCCGGGCGGCGGGGCGCGTGCAGGACCCGCAGGGCGGCGGCCCGGGGCGGGGCGGCCCGCCGGGTCGCCTGCGGCGTGGGGGCGGCGGCGAGGGTGGGGATCGGCGTCATGCGCTCCAGCGTCACCCACGGCTGTTTCCCCGCCGTTGCCCGGTGGTCACGACTGGTTTCCCGGGCCTCACAGCCGCCGGCCGCCCCGGTGAGAGGCCGGGACGGCCGCCTCACAGCCCTTCGGCGGGCCGGTGAGGCCGGTGTGCGGGGGCCGTAACCTGCGGGCCGCGGCGGCGAAACAGCGCCGTAGCACGGTGGGGACATGAACGATGCCGCCACCGACACCCACTGCCCGTACTGCGCGCTGCAGTGCGGCATGGGGCTGCGCCGCACCGGCGGGCCCGTCCCGGTCGCCGTGGTGGAGCGACCCGCGTTCCCGGTGAACCGGGGTGCGCTCTGCGGCAAGGGCGCGAACGCCGCCGCGGTGCTGGCGCCCGGCGCCCGGCTGACCACCCCGCTGGTACGGACCGGCGGCGAGCTGCGCCCGGCCTCCTGGGACGAGGCGCTGGACCGGATCGCCGCGGCGGTCACCGCGACCGCCGCCGCGCACGGCAGGGACGCCGTCGGGGTGTTCGGCGGCGGCGGGCTGACCAACGAGAAGGCGTACCTGCTGGGCAAGTTCGCCCGGGTGGCGCTGCGCACCTCGGCGATCGACTACAACGGCCGGTTCTGCATGTCCTCGGCGGCGGCCGGCGGGATCCGGGCGTTCGGGCTGGACCGCGGGCTGCCGTTCCCGGTGGAGGACATCCCGCGGGCGGGCTGCGTGATCCTGGTCGGCGGCAATCCGGCGGAGACCATGCCGCCCTTCGTCCGCTACCTGCGCGAACTGCAGGAGAACGGCGGGAGGCTGATCGTCGTCGACCCGCGGCGCACCCGCACCGCCGAGCTCGCCGACCTGCACCTCGCCCCGCGGCCCGGCACCGACCTGGCGCTGGCGCTCGGCCTGCTGCACCTGGTGGTCGCCGGCGGCCGCACCGACGAGGAGTTCATCGCCGAGCGGACCACCGGCTGGGCCGAGACCCGCGCGGTGGCGATGGCGCACTGGCCCGAGCACGTCGAGTCGGTGACCGGGGTGCCGGTGCCGCAGCTGCGGGAGGCGGTGTCGATGTTCTGCGACGCCGCGACCGGCATGGTGCTGACCGCCCGCGGCCCGGAGCAGCAGGCGAAGGGCACGGACACGGTCAGCGCCTGGATCAACCTGTGCCTGGCCACCGGCAACGCGGGTCGCCCGTACGCCGGGTACGGCTGCCTCACCGGGCAGGGCAACGGCCAGGGCGGCCGCGAGCACGGCCAGAAGGCCGACCAGCTGCCCGGCTACCGGAAGTTGGACGACCCGGCGGCGCGGGCGCACGTGGCCGCGGTGTGGGGCGTCGACCCGGACGCGCTGCCGGCGCCGGGGCGCAGCGCGTACGAGCTGCTGGACTCGCTCGGCACCGAGGTGCGGACGCTGCTGCTGGCGGGCTCCAACCCGGTGGTGTCGGCGCCGCGTTCGACGCACGTGGCCGAGCGGCTGCGGTCGCTGGACTTCCTGGCCGTCAGCGACGTGGTGCTCTCCGAGACGGCGGCACTGGCGGACGTGGTGCTACCGGTGACGCAGTGGGCGGAGGAGACCGGCACGATGACCAACCTGGAGGGCCGGGTCATCCTGCGCCGCAAGGCCGTGGACGCGCCGGAGGGGGTGCGCAGCGACCTGGAGGTGCTGCACGCCCTCGCCGCGCGGCTGGGCCACGGGGAGGGCTTCCCGACCGAGCCGGAGAAGGCCTTCGAGGAGCTGCGGCGGGCCTCGGCCGGGGGCGCCGCCGACTACGCGGGGATCAGCTACGAGCGGATCGAGGCCGAGGACGGGGTGTTCTGGCCGTGCCCGTCGGCGGAGCACCCGGGCACCCCGCGGCTGTTCCTGGACCGGTTCGCCACGCCGGACGGGCGGGCCCGGTTCACGCCCGTGCAGCACCGCCCGGCGGGTGAGGAGCCGGACGAGGAGTACCCGGTGCGCCTGACCACGGGCCGGGTGCTGGCGCAGTACCAGTCCGGTGCGCAGACCCGCCGGGTGGCCGAGCTGAACGCGGCCGCGCCCGGTGCGTTCGTCGAACTGCACCCGAGGCTCGCCGAGCGGCTCGGGGTGCGCGACGGCGAGCGGGTGGCGGTGGTGAGCCGGCGCGGACGGACCGTCACCCCCGCCCGGCTCACCACCGCGATCCGGCCGGACACCGTGTTCATGCCGTTCCACTGGCCGGGCGCGGCCAATGCCAACGTGCACACCAATCCGGCGCTGGACCCGGTGTCGCGGATGCCGGAGTTCAAGGCCTGCGCGGTGCGGCTGGAGCCGGCCGGTCCGGCGGAGTGAGGCGCGGCCGGGCCCGGCGGTGTCCGGTTCCGGCCACCCGCGGGCGGCACCGGACTGCCAGGATGGTGCCACCCCCGCACCGAACTCCTCCCCCAGGAACCGTTCATGGCGCTGCCCCAGGGACCGCTCAGCCACCGCTACCGCGGCGAGCACCCCGTCCGCACCCTCCTCTACCTCTTCCGGCCCGACCGCGGCCGCGTCGCCGCGGCGGTGGCCGTCTTCCTGGCGAAGCACGCCCCGGTCTGGCTGCTGCCGCTGATCACCGCGAACATCGTGGACGTGGTCGTCCGGCACCGGCCGATCTCGGTGCTGTGGTGGAACTCCGCGGTGCTGCTGGTGATCCTGCTGCTCAACCTGCCGCTGCACCTGCTGTACGTGCACTGGATGCACGGCTCGATCCGGCGGATGGGCACCCGGCTGCGCTCGGCGCTGTGCCACCGGATGCAGCAGCTGTCGATCGGCTACCACTCGCGGGTGAGCGCCGGTGTGCTGCAGGCCAAGGTGATCCGCGACGTCGAGGGCATCGAGAACGCCTCGCAGCAGACCGCGGACAACGGGCTCGCCGCGATCGCCACGCTGACCGGCGGCCTGGTCGTCATCGGGGTGCAGACGCCGGCCTTCCTGCCGGTGTTCCTGGTGATCGTGCCGGCCGCGGCGCTGCTGGTCGTCCGGCTGCGGGAGCGGCTGCGCAGCCAGAACGAGTCCTTCCGGCAGGAGGTCGAGCAGCTGTCCTCCCGGATCGGCGAGATGACGACGCTGATCCCGATCACCCGGGCGCACGGGCTGGAGCGGACCGCGCTTCGCCGGGTGGACCGCACGCTCGGCCGGGTGCTGGACGCCGGGCTGCGCCTGGACCTGCTCAACGGCCGGTTCGGCTCGCTCGCCTGGATCCTGCTGAACGCGATCGGGGTGGGCTGCCTGGCCGGCTCGGCGCTGGTCGCGTACTACGGCTGGCTGGACGTCACCCCGGGCGCGGTGGTGATGCTCAGCGCGTACTTCTCCAGCCTGACCGGCTCGGTCACCACGCTGCTGACGCTGACTCCGCAGCTCGGCAAGGGGCTGGCGTCCGTCCGCTCGGTCGGCGAGGTGCTGGAGGCGCCCGACCTGGAGGAGAACTCCGGCAAGGCGAAGGTCGCGAAGGTCACCGGCCGGATCGAGTTCCGCGGCGTCGGGCACACCTACCCGGGCGGCGAGGAGCCCTCGGTGAGCGGCTTCGACCTCACCGTGCGGCCGGGCGAGACGATCGCCCTGGTCGGCGGCTCCGGCGCGGGCAAGTCCACCGTGCTGAACCTGCTGATCGGCTTCCTGCGCCCGAGCGAGGGCCGGATCCTGCTGGACGGCACCGACATGGAGCGGCTGGACCTGCGCAGCTACCGCAAGTTCCTGTCGGTGGTGCCGCAGGAGTCGATCCTGTTCGAGGGCAGCGTCCGGGAGAACGTCACCTACGGAATGAAGGACGTGCCGGAGGAGACCGTGCGGGCGGCCCTGCGGGACGCCAACGCGCTGGAGTTCATCGACCGGCTTCCGCAGGGCCTGGACACCGTGGTCGGCGAGCGCGGCGCCCGGCTGTCCGGCGGGCAGAAGCAGCGCCTCGCGATCGCCCGGGCCCTGATCCGCGACCCGCGGGTGCTGATCCTGGACGAGGCGACCTCCGCGCTGGACTCCCGTTCCGAGGCGCTGGTGCAGCAGGCACTGGCCCGGCTGGTCGAGGGCCGGACGGTGTTCGTGGTCGCCCACCGGCTCTCCACGATCAGGAACGCCGACCGGATCGTGGTGATGCACCGCGGCCGGATCGCCGAGATCGGCTCGCACGCCGAACTCCTGCGCAGCGGCGGGGCGTACGCCGGGCTGCAGGCCGCCCAGCTGGCCTGAGCGGGGGGCTCACAACCGGCGCCGCGCGCCGCTGAGGTCGACTTTCCGCTCGTGAAACAGAGCGGCCCCGGCCGGGAAACCTCCGGGAAGCATGCTCAAGGGCATGACAGCGACGGACAGCACAGCGGAGCCGCGGATCGTGGTGATCGGCGGCGGTATGGCCGGCCACCGGCTCGCCCAGCAGCTCACCGCCCACGGCGCACGCCGGGTGACGCTGCTGGCCGAGGAGGAGCACGCCCCCTACAACCGGGTGCTGCTCGCCGAGGTGCTGGCCGGCCGCTACGCCCCGGACATCGCGGCCCTGGCGGCACTCCCCCCGCAGGTGGAGTGCCGCCGGGCCCGGGCCGTCCGGATCGACCGTGAGCACCGCCTGGTGCAGTGCGACGACGGCGCCGCCGTCGGTTACGACAGCCTGGTCCTCGCGACCGGCTCCAACCCGGTGCTGCCGCCGCTGCGCGGCCTGTTCGACGACGCTCTGACCGGCCGGGAGAGGCACGAACTCCCCACGGGGGTGTTCGCCTTCCGCACCATGGCCGACTGCGAGCTGGTCGACGGCCACCTGCCGGGCGTCCGGCAGGCCGTGGTGGTCGGCGGCGGACTGCTCGGGGTGAGCGCGGCCCGGGCACTCGCCGCCCGCGGCGTCCAGGTGGTGCTGGCCCACCAGGGCGAGCACCTGATGGAACACCACCTCGACGAGGAGGCCGCCGGACTGCTCCGCGCCCATCTCGCCGAACTCGGCGTCGAGGTGCACACCGAGTGCCGGGTGCGCTCGGCGCTCACCGAGGACCGCCGGATCACCGGTGTCGAACTCGCCGACGGCTTCCGCCTGGACGCCGAACTCCTGGTCATCGCCACCGGGGTGCGGCCGCGCACCGGCCTCGCCGCCGCGGCGGGCCTGGAGGTGCGGCGCGGCATCGTCGTCGACGACCGGCTGCGCACCTCGGACCCGGCGGTGCACGCCCTCGGCGACTGCGCCGAGCACCGCGGCACCGTCTACGGCCTGGCCGGCCCCGCCCTCGCGCAGGCCGACCATCTGGCCCGGCTGCTGTGCGGCCAGGACACCCCGTACCGGGGCAGCCGGCTGCTCACCCGACTCACCCTGACCGGCCCCGACTCGGCGCCGCTGGACCTCGCCGCGTTCGGCGAGACCGCCCCCGCCGGCCCCGGCGACCGGGTCGTCCGGCTCGCCGACGCCGGCCGCGGCACCTACCGCAAGGTCATCGTCCGCCGCGACGAGCAGGGCGGCGACCGCCTGGTCGGCGGGGTCCTGCTCGGCGACCTCGGCACCGTCGGCGACCTCGCCGGCACCTGGGAGGGCGACGAGGCCCTGTCAGCACACCCGCTGCACCTGCTCACCACCCAGAGCACGACCACCGGAGGGCCCGCCCGATGACCACCAGCCCGATGACCACCACCAAGCCGACCGTCGTCCTGGTCGGGTACGGGATGGTCGGCCACCGTTTCCTGGAAGCCCTGGCCGACACCGGCGCCGCCGACCGCTACCGGGTGGTCGTCCTCGCCGAGGAGCCCCGGCACGCCTACGACCGGGTCGCCCTGACCTCGTACTTCTCCGGCAAGTCCGCCGACGACCTGCTGCTCGCCGAGGAGGGCTTCACCGACACGCACGGCTTCGAGGTTCACCTCTCCTCCCCCGTCGCCTCGATCGACCGGGCGGCGAAGACCGTCACCACCGCGGCCGGCCACACCGTCGGCTACGACACCCTGGTGCTGGCCACCGGCTCCTACCCGTTCGTGCCGCCGGTCGAGGGCAAGGACGCCGAGGGCTGCTTCGTCTACCGGACCATCGAGGACCTGGAGGCCATCGAGGCGTACGCGGCGACCGCGAACGTCGGTGCGGTGGTCGGCGGCGGTCTGCTCGGCCTGGAGGCGGCGGGCGCGCTCAAGGGCCTCGGCCTGGAGACCCACGTGGTCGAGTTCGCGCCCCGCCTGATGCCCGTCCAGGTGGACGAGGGCGGCGGCGAGGCGCTGCGCCGCACCATCGAGGAGATGGGTGTCGTCGTGCACACCGGGGTCGGCACCAAGACCGTCGTGGTCGAGGACGGCAGGGCTTGCGGCATGACCTTCACCGACGGCTCCGACCTGGAGACCGACCTGGTGATCTTCTCGGCCGGTGTCCGCCCCCGCGACCAGCTGGCCCGCGACTGCGGCCTCACCGTCGGCGAGCGCGGCGGCATCGCCGTCGACGAGTTCTGCAAGACCTCCGACGAGCACGTCTTCGCGATCGGCGAGTGCGCGCTCGCCGTCGACGGCCGGGTCTACGGCCTGGTCGCCCCGGGCTACGAGATGGCCCAGGCGGTCGCCCAGCAGCTCGCCGACGAGGCCTGCAAGCCGTTCACCGGTGCCGACCTCTCCACCAAGCTCAAGCTGCTCGGCGTCGACGTGGCCAGCTTCGGCGACGCCTTCGGCACCACCGAGGGCTCGCTGGACGTCGTCTACTCCGACTCCCGCTCCGGCGTCTACAAGAAGCTGGTCGTCACCGCCGACGGCGCGCTGCTCGGCGGCATCCTGGTCGGCGACGCCGAGGCGTACTCATCGCTGCGGCCGCTGGCCGGAACCGGCAACCCGCTGCCCGTGCCCGCCGAGTCCCTGGTCCTCCCCTCCGGGGTGGGCGCCCCCGCGGCGCTCGGCAGCTCCGCACTGCCGGACGAGGCGGTCGTCTGCAACTGCCACAACGTCACCAAGGGCCAGGTCCGCTCGGCCGTCACCGAGCACTCCTGTGCCACGGTGCCCGAGGTCAAGAAGTGCACCAAGGCCGGCACCGGCTGCGGGTCCTGCATCAAGCTGCTCTCGACCATCGTCTCCGACGAGCTGGAGGCCTCCGGCGTCGAGGTCGACAAGGGCCTGTGCCCCTGCTTCGCGCACACCCGCGCCGAGCTGTACGAGATCGTCCGGGTGAAGCGGATCGCCACCCACCGGCAGCTGCTCGCCGAGCACGGCCGGGTCTCCGAGGGCGCCGAGGGCTGCGAGGTCTGCAAGCCCACCGTCGGCTCGATCATCGCCTCGCTCGCCCCGGAGCTGGAGGCCTCCGGCCACATCCTGGACGGCGAGCAGGCCGCCCTGCAGGACACCAACGACCACTTCCTGGCCAACCTGCAGAAGAACGGCTCCTACTCGGTCGTGCCGCGCATCCCGGGTGGCGAGATCACCCCGGAGAAGCTCATCGTCATCGGCGAGGTCGCCCGCGACTTCGGCCTCTACACCAAGATCACCGGCGGTCAGCGGATCGACCTCTTCGGCGCCAGCGTCGACCAGCTCCCGCAGATCTGGTCCCGCCTGGTCGCGGCCGGCTTCGAGTCCGGCCACGCCTACGGCAAGTCGCTGCGCACCGTGAAGTCCTGCGTCGGCTCCACCTGGTGCCGGTACGGCGTACAGGACTCCGTCGCCATGGCGATCCACCTGGAGCTGCGCTACCGCGGCCTGCGCAGCCCGCACAAGCTCAAGTCGGCGGTCTCCGGCTGCGCCCGCGAGTGCGCCGAGGCCCGCGGCAAGGACTTCGGCATCATCGCCACCTCCAACGGCTGGAACCTGTACGTCGGCGGCAACGGCGGTGCCACCCCGCGCCACGCGGACCTGCTCGCCCAGGACCTCGACGACGAGCAGCTGATCAAGCTGATCGACCGGTTCCTGATGTTCTACATCCGCACCGCCGACCGGCTGGAGCGCACCTCCACCTGGCTGGAGCGCATCGAGGGCGGCCTCGACCACGTCCGCGACGTGGTGGTGAACGACTCGCTGGGCATCTGCGCCGACCTGGAAACCCTGATGGCCCACCACGTCGCCGACTACCAGGACGAGTGGGCCGCCACCCTGGCCGACCCGGACCGGATGCGTCGCTTCGTCTCCTTCGTCAACGCCCCCGGTGTCCCGGACCCGAGCATCCAGTTCACCCCGGAGCGCGACCAGATCAAGCCCGACCTGGTGCTCCTCGCCACCGAGGAGGAGCTGCTCGCCGCCCTCGACCCCGACAACGCGCTCCTGGAGACCCGATGACCACCGTCGCCACCACCACCCGCGTCGAACTGCTGACCGGCCGCACCTGGACCACCGTCTGCGACTGGGAGCGGCTCACCCCCGGCCGCGGCGTCGCCGTCCTGCTGCCGGACGGCACCCAGGCCGCCGTCTTCCGCGACCGCGCCGACCGCCTGTACGCGGTGGCCAACCGCGACCCGTTCACCGGGGCGTACGTGCTCTCCCGCGGCCTGGTCGGCTCCACCGCGGACGGCAGGGTGTACGTCGCCTCGCCGCTCCTCAAGCAGCGCTTCGACCTGGCGACCGGGGAGTGCCTGGACGACGAGACGGTCCGGATCCCGGTGCACACCACGCGCCTCGGCGAGGTCTGAGGCCCCCGAACGGCACCCGCCCCGAACGGCCCCGGCCGTCCGCAGTCCCTGCCCTGACCCGCGGACGGCCGGTGCTCTGTCTTCGGGCGCCGCGCCGGACGGCCGGAGCCCGGGACACGCCCTAGTGCCGGACGGCCGCCAGGACGGCGTCCGCCATCCCGCGCTCGCCCCGGGCGTTCGGGTGCAGCGGGGCGGCGCCCACCGCCGACAGGGCGGGCTCGATCCAGCGGCCGGCCTCCCCCGCGCACATGTCGTGGCCGGCCGAGGCGGCGGCGGTGTCCACGTAGGCCGCGCCGGCGGCGGCCGCGCGCTCGCGCAGCATCCCGTTCAACTGCTGCTGCTTCTCGGCGAGGAAGGCCAGGTCGGCAGCGGCGAAGCCGTAGCCGAGGGTCTCCCGGCAGGCCGCCGGGTCGGCCGGCAGCAGTGCCGGGTAACCCACCACGAACACCCGCGCCGAGGGCGCCCGGCGGCGGATCTCGGCGAGCACGTCGCCGACCTTCGCACCCGCCGACGCCACCTTGCGCTGCACCTCGTCCGGCCCGCCGCCGGCCGCGGCGTACACGGCCCGGCAGGCCGAACCGGCCGCCGTGTCCCCGGCGCCGTCGGCCGCCGGCGAGGCGCGCAGGCTCTCCCGCGCGCAGCGGGTGATCACGTCCATGAAGCCGGCGTCGTTGCCGCCGATCCCGACCGTCACCAGCCGGGTGGTGCCCGTCAGGGCGTCCAGCTGGGGCGGGTTGGTGCCGTCCGCGGTCCGCTGGGGCGCGGTCAGGTCGCCGGTGCGGGCGCCGCTGCAGCTGACGTCCCGGAACGCCGCGCCGGTCAGCCCGAGGCCCTCGGCGACCAGCGACGGGTAGTTCACCCCTGAGCGGGCGCAGCCCGCCGGGGTGCCGCCCTGCGGGGGCACCTTGAGACCCGAGGTGTAGGAGTCGCCGAGGGCGACGTACGGGCCGGCCGGCGTCGCCGCCGGCTGCGGCGCGGACTGCCGGACCGCGGGGGCGGCGGAGGGGGCCGCCCCGGTGTCGGCGCCCGTGCCGCAGCCGGCCGCGGCGAGCAGCGCGGGCAGCAGGAGCGCGGCCAGGGCTGCCCCGCTGCCGCCGCGCCGTCGTGCCATGTGTCCCCCCGGGTTCGTTCCTGGTCGTCCCAACGTACGGGACGCCCGCGGGGACTCCCCGGTCCGGGGCCGGCCGTGTCGTGCGGGCGCCCGCGTGTGCCGGGCCCGGGCCGGTCAGGCCGCGGGAGGCGCCGGGATCACTCGGTGTCGCGCTCGTGCTCGGCGAGGAACTCCTCGAAGCGCCGGCCCAGCTCGTCGGCCGAGGGGAGGTCGGTGGCCTGGGCGAGCAGGCTCTCGCGGCTGTCCGCGCCGGCCACGGCGTCGTACTGGCCCTCCATGCCGCGGATGGCCGAGCGGAGCTCGCCGTCGCCCTGCTCCAGTTGCTCCTCGATCTCGGCGTACACCTCGTCCACCCGCAGCCGCAGCTCGGTACCGGGAAGCACCAGGCCGGTCGCGGACTGCACGGCCTCCAGGATCTGCACGGCGGCGGCCGGGTAGGCCGAACGGGCGATGTAGTGCGGGACGTGGACGGCGAACCCGAGCACGTCGTGGCCGGCCTCGGCGAGCCGGAACTCCAGCAGGGCCTGGGCGCTGCCGGGCACCTGCGCCTGGTCGAACCAGCGGGGGTAGCCGGGCGCCAGGTCCATCCGGCTGCCGTGCGGCGTCAGCCCGACCGGGCGGGTGTGCGGAACGCCCATCGGGATGCCGTGGAAGTCCACCGCGAGGCGGATGTCGAAGCGCTCGATCAGCCCGCGGACCGCCGCGGCGAACAGCTCCCACTCGGTGTCCGGCTCGGGGCCGGAGAGGACCAGGAACGGCGCGCCGACCGAGTCGTGCGCCAGCTGGAGGAGGATCTCCGGCGGGTCGTAGTCCGTCCAGCGCTCGCGGTCGAAGACCATCGCGGGCCGCCGGGCCCGGTAGTCCACCAGGCGGTCGTGGTCGAACCGGGCGACGACCTGCGGCATGCCGTGCTCCAGCAGGTGCGAGACGACCTGGGTACCGGCCTCGCCGGCGTCCATGAACCCCTCGAAGTGGTAGAGCAGCACCAGCCCGCCGCCGTCCGAGGCCGCGGACTCCTGCGCCGCGGCGACCGCCTCGACACCCGCCGGCTCCAGCTCGTACAGCTTCTTGGGATCACGCACGGCGCACCCAACCCCGTTCCGTCTCGTCACGTCGTCCTGGGGCCGCCCGCTGTCGGCGCCGCCCCGGCGGGCGTCGCGCGGACGCCCGTCCGAACACTCCAGCGTGCCCGGGACCGCGGGAATTCCCGCAGCCGCCGCGTGTCTCCACCCCGCTTGCAGAATATTCTCACTTCGCGCCGAAAGGGCTGGTGAAAGGCGTCCGGACGGCTTTCCGAGGGCCCCCGGACGCCCGTCACGGCGTACCCCCGACACGCGCACGCCCCCGATCTCGCGCCGCGAAGTGACGCACCGCCTTCTTGCGGGTATCGTCCTCTCGCTGCCTCGCACCGTCGCGTCGTCGCCGCGTCGTCCGTGACGTCGCCGGCCACGCCCCGAACAGGTGTGTTGCCAGCCCTCCTCTGCGCACCTTGCCTTCACTTGGCCGCCTGCTTCCCTTCGTGCTCTCGTCTCTCTCTCGGCCATCTCGCGGACGCACACTGTCCCCTCGCTCATCCCGCCGGTCCGGGTCGTCGACCCGTTCCCGTTCCGGCACCGCGCTGCCCGCCTCCGGGCCGTCGCTCCCCGCCGCCCGACCGGTCCCCACCGGTGTGCGCCGACGGTGCGGCGGAGGCCCCGGAGCGGGGCGAAAGACCAGACCCTCGACGCCGTGACCCCGGACCGAGGGACCCTCCGATCGCCGAAGGACCGAAGGATTCCGTGCCCGTTCCCGTCACCCTCATCGGCCGCACCGTGCGGCTGGAGCCTCTCGCCGAGCACCACGCGGAGGCACTGGCCGAGGCAGGTGCAGCGGACCGTACGACCTACGCCTTCACCCCCGTCCCGCACGGCCTCGAAGCGGCCAGGGAGTACATCGGGCGTGCCCTCGCCGACCAGGCCGCGGGCCGGTCGCTCCCGTTCGCGACCGTGAGCACCGCCGACAACCGGGTGGTCGGCTCCACCCGCTTCCTGGAGCTCGACTACTGGCAGGGCCCGCTGGTGTGGCCGCCGGTGCCGGGCGTGCCCTTCGGCGATCCGCGCGAGGCGGTGCCGGACGCCGCCGAGATCGGCAACACCTGGCTGGCCCCGTGGGCCCAGGGCACCGGCGTCAACACCGAGGCGAAGCTGCTGATGCTGCGCCACGCCTTCGAGGCGTGGCGGGTGCAGCGGATCTCGCTCCGCGCGGACGCCCGCAACCTGCGCTCGCGCGCCGCGATCGAGCGGCTCGGCGCCACCTGCGAAGGGGTCCGGCGGGCCCACTCGCGCGGCCTCGACGGGGTGGTCCGCTCGACCGCCTTCTACTCGATCCTGGACGAGGAGTGGCCGGCCGTCCGCGACATCATCGAGCTGCGGATCGCCGCGGCCACCTCGCCGAGCGCCCCGGACCCGTCTCTCAACCAGGAGTGCCTTAGACACGGCGGCCCGCTGATCCCGGCCTGACGGCCGGCCCCGGCCCGGTGGTACTCAAGGGGCGCGAGGGTTCCTAGGGGGCGTCCGGCTCCGGGGCGTAGGGCGGGCGGTCGACGGCGGTGCGGCGGCGGGCCAGGTCGCGGACGTCCCCGGGCAGCTCGGCGATGTCCGCCAGCCGGGGCAGCAGTGCGGCGTCGCCGGCCCGGACGCGGGCGGGCCAGATTGACGGAGAGCAGTGTCGGCATGCGCGCAGCGTAGGCCCGGGGGCCCGGCGCCGCAGCCGAGTTTCCGCGTCCCCGGATGCAGCTGACGCCGACCCAGTCCGGGCTGCAGGCGGTCGTGTTAACGGTCCGTCGGCCGGGGCCGGTGCGAACGGTTCCCGGTCGAACCCCTTACCCTCGTGGGTCGGGTGGAACGGACGAGGGGGACCGGATGGGCTACCACCGCAACAACTGGCGCCAGGTGGCGGGGGCCGCCGCGCCGTTCGTCCCGGGTGGCCGGGCGATCCTGGGCACCGTCGACGCGGCCAACCGGCTGATCGACCGGGCCGACCGGCGCAGCATCCAGTACGTGCCCGGCGGCCGTCCGCTGGTCGAACTGCCGTGGCAGCCGCCCGGCCCGCCGCCGGACCCGCACCGCGCCGACGCGGTCGGCCGCCAGGCCTGGGACCTGCTCTTCTCGGACGAGCAGCGGTACGGCGCCCGTGCCCTGCTCGACCACATCGGCAACCTGCTGATGCCGCTGCCGCCGGCCGAACTCGACCTGGTCGTCCGCCGATTCGGCCCGCCGGGCCTGGACCGCTGGGACGCGCTCACCCACGTCAAGGACGCCGAGGGCCGCTCGGCGTACGACTGGCGGCGCCAGCAGGAGCTGTTCGGCTGGCTGCTGCGCTCGGTCAGCCCGTACGCCGCGATGCTGATCGGCACCGCGATGCCCTGCAGCCAGCCCGAGTACGAGCCCGACTGCGGCTGCGGGGACCACGGCTGGGTGCTGCCGCAGGGCCCGTTCGCCCAGGTGGACGGCGCGTACGTGACCGAGCGGTGGCAGCGGGTCTCCGGCTCGACCGAGGCGATGAGCTGGCAGGACATGGACCAGGGCAGGTTCGGCACCTGCTGGCTGCTGACCAGCATCCAGGCGGTCATCCAGGCCAATCCGCACCACGCCCCGCGCCACCTGCGCCAGGAGGCGAACGGCACCGTCACCTGCACCCTGTACGACCGGGGCCGGCCGATCGACATCACCGTGGTGCCCGACCTGCCCTACGGGCACGGCGTGCTGTGGGGCGCCAAGGGCCACAGCGACGACGCCCGGTACGCGGAGACCTGGCCCGGCTACTACGAGAAGGCCGCCGCCCGGTTCTACGGCGGCTACGGGGCCGTCGCCGACGGCGGTCACCCGAGCGACGCCCTGGGCCTGCTCACCGGCCGCCCCTCCCGGGAGGGCGAGATCGACCTCGCCAACCCCTGGCTCTGCCACGAGCTCGCCGACCGCCGCGCCCGCGGCCAGGCCCTCACCGCCAGCACCCACGGCCGCGGCGACGACCGCGAGCGCCTGCACGGCGGCCGGCTGGCCGCCAGCCACGCCTACTTCGTCAAGGACGTGGACGTGGCGGGTGGCCGGATCTGCCTGGGCAACCCGTGGGGCGACGGCGCCGACCGCCGGATGTGGGAGTGCTGGCTGACCCTCCAGGAGATCCCGTCCTGCCTGCGGCGGATGAACGCCGTCGACACCTGGTAGGGGCGGTCGGAGCGGGCGGTTCGGAGCAGCCGGTTCGGAGCAGCCGGTTCAGAGCAGGCGGAGTGCCGCCAGCAGGTCGGCCGGGTCGTGCGGCGAGCGGGCCGGGTGGGCCTCGTGCCGCGCCTCGACCGGCCGCCAGCCGGTGCGCGGCAGCGCCTCCACCCGGACGTCCAGGACGCCGTGGCCGGAGCGGCCGTCCCGCAGGTGGAGCACGCCCTCGGCGGTGTGCGTCAGCAGGGCGCCGGTCCGGTCGCGGCGGGAGGTCCTGATGCGCTGCCAGTCCCGGTCCGTCCAGTGCAGCTCGGGGAGGTCGACCGGTCGGGGCAGCAGGACGGCCGTGCGGCCGGCCGGGCCGGGTCCGGTGTCCGCCACGCTGCCCGGCGCGGGGGCGGCCCAGGCGGGCAGTGCCTCGCGGGCGGCCAGCCAGGCGGCCGGGATGCCGGCGGCGCCGGTGCGGGCGGCGACCACCCCGCCGACGACGGCGGCCGTGGTGTCGACGTCGCCGCCGGCGGTGACGGTGTCCCAGATCGCGGCCGGGTAGTCGTCCAGGTGCCGGGCGGCGGCCCACAGCGCGAACGGGACGGTGTCGGCCGCGCTGACCCGGCTGCCGTTGCCGAGGACCTTGGCGGCGGTGTGCGGGTCCGCCGTGCCGAGCAGCCCGATCGCCTCGCCCAGCCCGTCGCGCACCGCGCCGCGCGGGGTGAGCCGCCGCACCTCGGCCAGGAAGTCCGCCGGGGCCGGCCGGTCGTCCTGGATCCGGGCCCGGGCGGCGAGGGCCGCGGCGACGGCGACCGCGATCGCGCCGTCCACCGCCTGCGGATGGGTGTGGGTGATCACGGCGGTGTCCGCCGCCGGGCGGACGGCCGCGGCCGGGTCGTCGGCGTGCGCTGCGCCGAGCGGCGCGACCCGCATGGCCGCGCCGTTCCCGTACGAGCCCTGGCCGTCGAAGAGTTCGGCGGCCAGCCGGCGGGCGTCGCCGCCCTCGCGGATCAGCCGGAGCATCCGGTTCGCGGCGGGCCCGTAGCCGCGGTCGAAGTCGTGCCGGCGGGCGAAGGCGTGGGTGAGGTCGAAGGCGTCGATGCGGCCCCGTTCGACGAGGGCGGCGTGGACGGAGCAGGCCATCTCGGTGTCGTCCGTCCAGGGCCAGCGGCCCGGCGGGGCCTGTCGCCGGTCCAGGTGCGGCCGGTTGGCGGGGACGAAGAACTGGGCGCCGAGGGCGTCGCCGACGGACAGCCCCTGCAGCGAGTCGAAGGCGGCGCCGAGCCGGAGGCCTGAGCGGTCGGTGGAGGAGGCGGCGGACGGGTCGGTGGACGGTGTGCGGTCGGTGGGTCGGGTCATCACGGCCATGGTGGCAGCCGGGGCACGCTCCCGGCCAGGGTGTTTCCGGTCGCCGAGGCCGCGGTGCGCCGGCCGTGCGGGCTCAGCAGCGGGGGTCGATCTCGCGGAAGCTGGCGTAGTGGTCGGCGCTCCAGTAGCGCTCGCCGGACGTGCCGGTGACGATGCGCCGGGTGCCGCGGTCGTCGGAGCCCGGGGTGGCGACGGTGTACTCGTGGTAGTAGCCGGTGGTGTGCCGCGGCAGCAGGCCCTCGCGGTTCTCGAACACGACCCCGTCCGAGCGGTACGGGTAGGGGCCGCCCGCGGCGATCAGGCCGAGGGTGGTGCCCGCCTGCGCGGGGAGCCGGGTGCGGCAGACGTCGGCGATCGCCGGGTCGCTCGGCAGCCAGACCGGGCTCGCGCCGCTTCTCGGCGTGCCGGTGGGCGTCCCGGCCGGTGTCGGGGTGCCGCCGGGGGTGGCGCCGGTGGTGGGATTCCTCGTCGAACCGGTGCGGTCGCCGAGCGCGTAGGCGGCCGCGGCAACGATGGCGCACACCACCAGGACGGCGACGATCACGTGGTTTCGGCTGGTCATGGCGGACAGCTTGCCCGCTCGGCGGAGCGCGCCGGGACGACCTTCGCGCCGCTCTCACCCGTTCGGCCGCAGACGGAGCATCGGTCGGCGGACCGCCCGGCGGGCGTCTGCGCGCCCGCGCCTGTACCCGGAAAGGCCGCCGGGGCGGGAACGGACCCCATTGTCCGTTCCCGCCCCGGCTGCTACGTCCGACGGCTCTCCTGCGCCGAGCTCCGTCGAACGCCCCTCCCCTGCGGAGGGGGTGTGCGGTCAGCGATGGGACCGCGCTGCTTCGTGTCAGCGCGAATCGCTGCCCGCCGTCTCGATGGCGGCGCGGCCTGCCTCCAGGCGCGCCACCGGGATGCGGAAGGGAGAGCAGGACACGTAGTCCAGCCCCACCTCGTGGAAGAAGTGGACCGAGTCCGGGTCGCCGCCGTGCTCGCCGCAGACGCCGAGCTTGAGGTCGGGGCGGGTGGCCCGGCCGGCCTCTGCGGCGTGCTTGACGAGCGAGCCCACGCCGTCCCGGTCGATGGTCTCGAACGGGCTGACGCCGAAGATGCCCTTCTCCAGGTAGGCGGTGAAGAAGCTCGCCTCGACGTCGTCGCGGGAGAAGCCCCACACCGTCTGGGTGAGGTCGTTGGTGCCGAAGGAGAAGAACTCGGCGGCCTCGGCGATCTGACCGGCGGTCACCGCGGCGCGCGGCAGCTCGATCATGGTGCCGAGCTTGATGTCCAGCTGGACGCCGGTGGACTGCGCGACCTCGGCGAGTACCCGCTCGCACTCGTCGCGTACCAGCTCCAGCTCCTGGACGGTGCCGACCAGCGGGATCATCACCTCGGGGCGCGGGTCGCCGCCGGCCAGCTTGCGCTCGGCCGCGGCCTCGGCGATCGCCCGGACCTGCATGCCGAACAGGCCGGGGATGACCAGGCCGAGGCGGACGCCGCGCAGGCCGAGCATCGGGTTCTGCTCGTGCAGCTTGTGCACCGCCTGCAGCAGGCGCAGGTCGTTCTCGTTCGGGTCCCTGCGGGCCTCGGCGAGGGCGACGCGCACCGACAGCTCGGTGATGTCGGGCAGGAACTCGTGCAGCGGCGGGTCGAGCAGCCGGACGGTGACGGGCAGGCCGTCCATCGACTGGAACAGCTCGAGGAAGTCGCCCTTCTGCAGCGGCAGGAGGCTGGAGAGCGCGGTCTCGCGGTCCTTGTCGTTGTCCGCGAGGATCAGGTGCTCGACCTCCTTGCGGCGCTCCTCACCGAGGAACATGTGCTCGGTGCGGCACAGGCCGATGCCCTGGGCGCCGTAGCGGCGGGCGCGGTTCGCGTCCTCGGCGTTGTCGGCGTTGGCGCGGACGGCGAGCCGGCGGCGGACGTCGGCGTGCGACATCAGCCGGTGCACGGCCTGGACGAGCCCGCCCTGGACGTCGGCGCCCGCGTGCAGGGTGCCCTCGAAGTACTCGACGACCGGCGACGGCAGCACCGGGACCTCGCCCAGGTACACCTTGCCGTTGGCGCCGTCGACGGAGACGACGTCGCCCTCGTGCACGACCTGGCCGTCGGCGGTGGTGAACTTGCGGTTCTTGGTGTCGACCTCCAGCTCCTCGGCGCCGCAGACACAGGTCTTGCCCATGCCGCGGGCGACGACGGCCGCGTGCGAGGTCTTGCCGCCGCGCGAGGTCAGGATGCCCTCGGCGGCGATCATGCCCTCGAGGTCGTCCGGGTTGGTCTCGCGGCGGACGAGGATGACCTTCTCGCCGGAGCGGGACCACTTGACGGCGGTGTAGGAGTCGAAGACCACCCGGCCGACCGCGGCACCCGGCGAGGCGGCGATGCCGTAGGCGACCGGCTTGGTCTCGGAGGTGGGCGCGAAGCGCGGGAACATCAGCTGGGCGAGCTGGCCGCCGGTGACCCGGTGCAGCGCCTCGTCGAGGTTGATCAGGCCCTGGTCGACCAGCTGGACGGCGATGCGGAAGGCCGCCGCGGCGGTGCGCTTGCCGACGCGGGTCTGCAGCATCCAGAGCTTGCCGCGCTCGATGGTGAACTCGATGTCGCAGAGGTCGCGGTAGTGCGTCTCCAGCGTGTTCATGATGGTCATCAGCTCGTCGTAGGACTTCTTGTCGAGCTGCTCGAGGTCGGCCAGCGGCAGGGTGTTGCGGATGCCGGCGACGACGTCCTCGCCCTGGGCGTTCTGCAGGTAGTCGCCGTAGACGCCCTGGGTGCCCGTGGAGGGGTCGCGGGTGAAGGCGACACCTGTGCCGGAGTCCTCGCCCAGGTTGCCGAAGACCATGGTGCACACGTTGACCGCGGTGCCCAGGTCGTTCGGGATGCGCTCCTGGCGGCGGTACAGCCGGGCGCGGTCGCCGTTCCAGGAGTGGAAGACGGCGTAGATGGCCAGGTCGAGCTGCTCGCGCGGGGCCTGCGGGAACTCGCGGCCGGTCTCGCGCAGGACGATGCCCTTGAAGGTCTCGACCAGGGCCTTGAGGTCCTCGGCGGTCAGGTCGAGGTCGTTGGTGGTGCCCTTGGCGTGCTTGGCCTCGTCCAGGGCCTCCTCGAACAGCTCGCCGTCCACGCCCAGCACGGTCTTGCCGAACATCTGGACCAGGCGGCGGTAGGAGTCCCAGGCGAAACGCTCGTTGCCGGACTGGGCGGCGAGGCCGGTCACCGAGGCGTCGGACAGACCGATGTTCAGAACGGTGTCCATCATGCCGGGCATGGAGAATTTCGCGCCCGAACGGACGGACACGAGCAGCGGATTGTCGTGCTGCCCGAGCGTCTTGCCCATCTCGGCCTCGAGGGCGGCCAGGTGCTTGCTGATCTCCTCGTGCAGCGAGGCCGGCTCGCTGCCCGTCTCCAGGAAGACCTTGCAGGCCTCGGTCGTGATGGTGAACCCCGGAGGGACGGGGAGACCCAGGTTGGTCATCTCGGCCAGGTTCGCACCCTTGCCACCAAGAAGATCCTTGAGGTCCTTGTTTCCTTCGGTGAAGGAGTAAACAAACTTCTGCTTCGCCGCCACGGGTCGGTCTCCTCGCACACGGTTGCCCTGACGCCGGAGAACATACCCATTTCAAAGGCGCTTTCGTGCCGCAGATAGGCCGTACGTGCGTGGGACCCACTCAGGACCCGGCAGATCTAATGCCCGGGTAGGCATTCACCTGTCTTGCCGAAATCGTCCGGTTGACGCTAGCTATCGTTCAAGTAGTGAAGACATCGAAACCTGAAGATCACATGAACCGGACAGAGAGTGATGGCCGATCGTCGACTCTGTTGCCCCGGCTTGATTTCCTGCAGTCAGGCACACCGATCGGCGCGACGACCCCTTCGGGAAGCGTTTCACGTTGTCGAGGCCTTTCGGCGACCTGACCGGCCGTCAACCACTCAGACTATGTGGCAAGCGTCACGAGCGCATCTCAGCTGCCGAGCGCACAAGACCGCATACGATGCAGCCCTGCGTAGTCGAGGTGGTCGCGGAGAGTGATTGAAATCTGCCAGAAAGGAGCCCTCTTGGCCAGATCGGACAAGAGGGCTGGGCCGTAGCGGCAGATGGCCGGTCGAGGAGATTTTCGACCGGCCGTACAGATCATCCGCCAGATGTGTCCGATTCGGCGTCAACGGAGGGGACGGCGCAGTCGTACGGATCGTCCAACCAGCCGTCCGGCAGTACCACCCGGTTGTTGCCGCTCGTCCGGCCCCGCGGGCCGTCCGCGCCGGCCGGCCAGAGCTGCGCCTGGTCGATCTGCTCCAGCAGCTCCGCCAGCTCGACCAGCGAGGACGCGTTGGCCAGTCGCACGCGCAGCTCCGAGCCGACCGAGAAGCCCTTGGTGTACCAGGCCACGTGCTTGCGGAAGTCGATCACGCCGCGGGCCTCGTCACCGAGCCACTCGCCGAGCAGCTGCGCGTGGCGCACCATCGCCCGGGAGACCTCGCCGAAGGTCGGGCGGGCGTGGTCGGCGTCGCCCTCGAAGACCGCGACCAGGTCCTTGAACAGCCAGGGCCGGCCCAGGCAGCCGCGGCCGACCACCACGCCGTCGCAGCCGGTCTCGCGCATCATCCGCAGCGCGTCCTCGGCCGACCAGATGTCGCCGTTGCCGAGCACCGGGATGTGCCCGGGCACCGACTCGCGCAGCCGGGCGATCGCCGACCAGTCGGCGGTGCCGCCGTAGTGCTGGGCGGCCGTGCGGCCGTGCAGCGCGATCGCCGAGACGCCCTCCTCGGCACCGATCCGGCCGGCGTCCAGGAAGGTGAGGTGGTCGTCGTCGATGCCCTTGCGCATCTTCATGGTGACCGGCAGGTCCCCGGCGTTGGAGACGGCCTCGCGCAGGATGTCCCGCAGCAGGTTCCGCTTGTACGGGAGGGCCGAGCCGCCGCCCTTGCGGGTGACCTTGGGGACGGGGCAGCCGAAGTTCAGGTCGATGTGGTCGGCGAGGCCCTCGTCGGCGATCATCCGGGCGGCCTTGCCGACGGTGACCGGGTCGACGCCGTACAGCTGGATCGACCGCGGCTTCTCGCTCGGGTCGAACGTGATCAGCTGCATGGTCTTGGCGTTGCGCTCGACCAGCGCCCGGGTGGTGATCATCTCGGAGACGAACAGCCCCTTGCCGCCGCTCTGCTCACGGCAGAGCGTGCGGAACGGCGCGTTGGTGATCCCGGCCATGGGCGCCAGCACCACCGGCGGCCACACCCGCATCGGGCCGATGTCCAGGGGGGTGAACTCGGCAACCGCGGCGGTGGTCGGCGCACCGGCGGCTTCGGCGGCGCCGACGGTGTCGGGTGTGCTGGGCGTGGTGGTCATGCGGGCAGAGTCCTCGGCAGACGGGATTCGGGACTCTCCATTGTCCCCCACCCGGAGGAGAGCCCGGCCGCGCTCCGATCGGACTCCGGTAGGGCTCCGGTCGGACTCCGGTCGGCAGGGTCAGGCGGTCCTGGACAGGGCAGCGAGCCGCTCCAGGCCGGCCCGGGTCTCCTCGTCCTGGGGCGTGTAGGCGACCAGCCGCGGGCCGGGCCGCGGGCCGAGCCAGAGATTGGTGTACTCGAAGCGCAGCAGGCCGACGTCCGGCACCAGGAAGCGCTTCAGGCCGTTGCCGAGGCCGGCGACCTCGTGCTGCCGCCACACCTCCTCGAACTGCGGCGAGGCCTTGCGCAGCCGGTTCAGCAGGGTCTTCCAGGCCGGCTCGGCGCCGTGGTCGGCCATGGCGGTGCGGAACCTGGCCGCCATCGCGGGGCCCGCCTCCTCGATGTCGACGAGGCTCCGCCGGAACGCGGAGTCGGTGAAGGCCAGCCACATCAGATTGCGGTCCTCGAACGGGAGCGCGTCGAGGTCGCCCGTGATCCAGGTGTACGCCCGGTTGTAGGCGAGGATGTCGTACCGGCTGTTCAGCACCGCGGCCGGCACGGGCTCCAGCTGGGCGAGCAGCGCCCGCGCGGCCGGGGTGACGGTGGCGCACTCGACGACCGGTGCCGGATCCTCCGCACCGGCCAGGACGAACAGGTGGGCGCGCTCCGTCGGGTCGAGCAGCAGCGCCCGGGCCACCGACTGCAGGACCTGCGAGGAGACCTGGATGTCCCGCCCCTGCTCCAGCCACGTGTACCAGGTGACGCCCACGGTGGCGAGGTGCGCCACCTCCTCGCGGCGCAGGCCCGGGGTGCGGCGGCGGCCGGTGTCCGGAAGGCCCACCTGCTCGGGGGAGATGCGTTCGCGGCGGCTGCGGAGGAAGGCGGCCAGCTCCTGGCGGCGGGCCGCGGCGGGTGCCGGGGCGGCCTGGGCGGGGCGGCCTGCGGAGGAGACGGTGGTAGCCATGCTCCCCAGCATGCCTCTCGGCCGATCCTGTTGCCAGGTAGTCGTTATACCTGGATAAACCGTGTCTGGTACCAGGGTGCGGCCGGGCGGATCGTAGGTCCCGTGACTCAGCAACTGACGCTTCCACGGACCACCTCCCCCGCCGGTCGTGCCGCGAACGCCACCACCCTGGGTGTCGCCGGCCTCGTCACCGTCCTGCTCGGCGCCTTCCTGCCGATGCTCGACTTCTTCATCGTCAACGTCGCGCTGCCCACCATCGACCACGATCTCGCGGCGGGCCCCGCGGTGCTGGAACTCGTCGCCGCCGGGTACGGCATCGCCTTCGCCGTGCTGCTGGTGCTCGGCGGCCGCCTCGGCGACGCGCTCGGCCGGCGGCGCCTGTTCGTCGCCGGCGCGGCGCTGTTCGCCGTGACCTCGCTCGCCTGCGGCCTCGCGCCGACGGCCTGGACGCTGGTGGCGGCGCGGGTCGCCCAGGGCGCGTCCGCGGCACTGCTGCTGCCCCAGGTGCTGGCCACCATCACCGCCGCGAGCGGCGGGGCGCAGCGGGCCCGCGCCCTCGGCATCTACGGCGCGGTCGGCGGCATCTCCGTGGTCATCGGCCAGGTCCTCGGCGGCATGATGGTCGCGGCGGACCTGTTCGGCACCGGCTGGCGCGCCGTCTTCCTGCTGAACGTCCCGTTCGCCCTGGTGACCGCGGCGCTCGCGGTGCGGTACGTGCCGGAGACCCGGGCGAGCCGGGCGGCCGGGGTGGACCTGCCGGGCACGGCGCTGCTGACGGCCGCGCTGCTCGCCCTGTTCGTCCCGCTGATGGAGGGCCGCGCCGTCGGCTGGCCGCTGTGGACCTGGCTGCTGCTCGGCCTGTTCCCGCTGCTCGCCGCCGCCTTCGTGGCCGTGGAGCGGCGCGCCGAACGGCGCGGCGGCACACCACTGGTGCCGCTCTCGCTGCTGCGCATCCCCGAGATGCGCCGCGGGCTCGGGATCGCGCTGCCGTACTTCACCGGCTTCGGCGGCTTCATGTTCGTCATCGCGATCCTGCTCCAGCACGGCCTGCGGCTCGGCCCGGTCGCCGCCGGCTGGGCCCTGGTGCCGATGGCCACCGGGTACTTCGCGGCCTCGCTCTCCGGTCCGCGTCTGGTGGGCCGCTTCGGCAGCCGGGTGATCACGGCGGGCGCGGTGGTCCAGGGCATCGGTCTGGTCACGCTGCTCGCCACCGTCCTGGCGGACTGGGCGCACTTCTCGCCGCTGCGGATGCTCCCCGGTGTCGCCCTGGCGGGCATCGGCCAGGGCCTGGTGGGCACACCGCTGTTCCGGGTGGTGCTGTCCAAGGTGCCGGCCGAGCGGGCGGGTGTCGGCAGCGGGGTCCTGGCGACCACCCAGCAGTCCAGCCTCGCGCTCGGCGTCGCGACACTCGGGACGCTCTTCCTCGCCGTCGCGCCCACCATGGGCTTCGCGCACGCGCTGGCACTGGTGCTCGCCCTGCAGTTCGGCGGATCGGTGGCCATCGCCGCGCTCAGCCTGCGGCTGCCGCGCTCGGTCGTCTGAGCCGCCCGGAGCTGCGCGGGCCGCGGGCGCCCGGCCGGGGGCGGCGGGAAAACCCGGGGCGGGCCGTCGGCGGCGGATGGGAGCATGGCGCCATGACGACCACCGAACCCATCCTGCCGGCCGACACCCGCACCCGTGAGCAGCTGACCGCCCTGGTCGAGGCGGGCGCCCGGCCCAAGTACCTGCTCTTCTGGGGCCACCGGCCGGAGCCGGACGGCCGGATCGGCGCGGGGTCGCTCAGCCAGTGGTGGCCCGGGGAGTTCACGGTCGACGGTGTCGCCTACCGCTCCGCCGAGCACTGGATGATGGCCGGCAAGGCCCGGCTGTTCGGGGACGGCGAGACGCTGGCCCGCATCCTGGCCGCGGCCACCCCGGGCGAGGCCAAGAAACTCGGCCGCCTGGTCCGCGGCTTCGACGAGGTGCGGTGGGCCGCCGAGCGGTTCGAGCTGGTCGTCGCCGGCAATGTGGCCAAGTTCGGGCAGGACGAGGCGCTGCGGGCCTACCTGCTGGGCACCGCGCAGCGCGTCCTGGTGGAGGCGAGCCCGCTCGACCGGCTGTGGGGCATCGGTCTGGCGGCCGACAACGAGCGCGCCACCCGGCCGCACGAGTGGCGCGGTCTCAACCTGCTCGGCTTCGCGCTGATGGAGGCCCGGGCCCGGCTCGCCGCCTGACCGGCCCTGGCCGCCGCGCCCGGCACCGGGGTGCGTGCCCCCGCGGTGCGCCGACTGCCCCCGACGACTTCAACCCCCGCCACCTGCATCGTCATTCGGCGAAAATCAGCGGACTCACGCCTGTAACACCGACGCCGTATGGGTTGGCGAGGATGGCCCGGAGTCAGGGCCAGGGGCCGGCTGGGCGGCCCCCGGGCGGAGAGGCTGGTCGACGAGGATGGCAGTGCAGGAGCTGGGGCACACGGCGGCGGACATCCGGACGCTGCGGACGGAGCTGGACGAACTCCTCCGGGCACGGCAGTACGCGGCGCAGCGCGAGCGACGGCTCGCCGAGGCGGTGCGGGCGGCGAGCGAGCCCGACCGGACACACGGCTACGCCCAACCGCAGCAGCAACCGGACCCGGAGCTGCTGCGGCGCCTCGCGCAGGCCCGGTCGCTCCGGGAGGGACTGGGCGCGCGCTGCCTCGAGTTGAGCGAGCGGCTCCTCGCGCTGGAGGACCTCGTCCGGCAGAACGGCGGTGCCGTCCGACCCGACCACCGCGAGCCGTACGACCAGGGCGGCGGTGGGCAGCAGGACGCGGTCCCGCGTCAGCAGACGGCGGGCAGCCGGCCCGCGGACGTGCCGAACCGGCCCCGGGCCCAGGCCCCCGCGCCCCCCGACGCACCCGCGCCCGTGCCCGCAGCCCCAGCCGCACCGGCGAAGCGTCGGCGTCCCACCGGCGCCCGTTTCGGCGGCGCCTTCCAGGAGGAGCCGCTCCAGACCGCCGGGCCGGACACCGCGGCGGCCGCCGCCGCGCCGGCGCCGGTGCGCGGGGCGCGTTTCGGCGGTGTCCGGGCCCCGGAGGCCGCGGACGAGGCGGAGCGGCCGGCCCCGGCCGGCGGCGAGGAGGCCGCGCCGGCGGCCCCCGCTCCCCCGCCGCGCAGCGCCGAGGAGTTGGCGGCCTTCGCTGCGCGGATCACCGACCTGCACGGCCGCGGCGCGGCGCACGAGTCGGCGGCGGTCGCCGCGCAGGCCGCGGTGACGCTGGCGCCGCAGGACGTGGCCGCCCTCGCGGGTCTGCTGCGCGCGCGGGGCCCGTACGGTGCGGCGGGCTATCTCGTCCGCGCCACCGCGCACGGTTCGCCGGACCAGGCCGCGGGCACGCTGGCGGAGCTGCGCAGGACGGGGCTGGCGGACGAGGCCAACGAGCTCTTCCACGCGCTGTGGGCCGTGCCCGGATCGGCGCTGCCGGCGCTGCTCGCGGCGCTGGAGCGGGCGGGCCAGGCCGCCGACGGGCAGACCCTGCTGTGGGAGTGGGCGTCCGCGCCGCCGGCCGAACTGGCCGCGCTGGCCGGCGCTTTGGCCACGGCGGGCCGGGCGGGCGACGTCCGGCACCTGCTGCGCCAGGCCGCGGGACGGCCGGTCGCCGATGTAGCGGCCGCGGTCAGGCAGTTGGCGTTTCCCGCCGACCCGCACCCGTCGGCCGCGCAGTTGGCCGCCCTGCTGGTCCGGGAGGCGGCGGGGCTGCGCTCGCCCGGTGACCTCGCCGAGCTGGGGCGCGCCCTGCTGCCGCACCGCGAGCTGTACCAGGTGCTGCTGGGCGCGGCCGTCGTGCTGGAGGAGGGCCGTTCCCGGGGCGTCCTGGCGGCGCTGCGCGCGGCCGGGCTGCCGACCGAGCCGCCCGCGGCCCGCTCCCGCGGCCGGCGCTGACCCGACCGGCGCCGGCCCGATCGGCGGGAACGACTCGGCCCCCGTGCCGCGGTGCTTCGCGGTACGGGGGCCGGAGGTCGGTGGCTCAGCAGCCGATCAGTCGGGCGCCGAGGTAGGACTTCACCTGGTCGAGGGAGACGCGCTCCTGGGCCATGGTGTCGCGCTCGCGGACGGTCACCGCGTTGTCCTCGAGGGTGTCGAAGTCGACGGTGACGCAGAACGGCGTGCCGATCTCGTCCTGGCGGCGGTAGCGCTTGCCGATGGCGCCGGCGTCGTCGAAGTCGACGTTCCACGCGGTGCGCAGGTCGGCGGCGAGGCCGCGGGCCTTCGGCGAGAGGTCGGCGTTGCGGGAGAGCGGGAGCACGGCGACCTTGACCGGCGCGAGGCGCGGGTCGAGGCGCATCCCGACGCGCTTCTCCATCTGGCCCTTGGCGTTGGGGGCCTCGTCCTCGAAGTACGCGTCGAGCAGGAAGGCGAGCAGCGCGCGGTTGAGGCCGGCCGCCGGCTCGATCACGTACGGGAAGTAGCGCTCGCCGGACTCCTGGTCGAAGTACTTGAGGTCCTGGCCGGAGTGCTCGCTGTGCACGGCGAGGTCGTAGTCCGTGCGGTTGGCGATGCCCTCCAGCTCGGAGAACTCGGTGCCGCCGAAGTTGAAGCGGTACTCGATGTCGACCGTGCGCTTGGCGTAGTGGGAGAGCTTCTCCTTCGGGTGGTCGAAGAAGCGCATGTTCTCCTCGCGCAGGCCGAGGTCGCGGTACCAGTTCCAGCGCTGCTCGAGCCAGTACTCGTGCCACTTCTCGTCCTCGCCCGGCTTGACGAAGAACTCCATCTCCATCTGCTCGAACTCGCGGGTGCGGAAGATGAAGTTGCCGGGGGTGATCTCGTTGCGGAAGCTCTTGCCGACCTGGGCGATGCCGAACGGCGGCTTCTTGCGCGAGGTGGTCTGGACGGCCTTGAAGTTGGTGAAGATGCCCTGCGCGGTCTCCGGGCGGAGGTAGGCGAGGCCGGAGCCGTCCTCGACCGGGCCGAGGTGCGTCTTCAGCATGCCCGAGAACTCCTTGGGCTCCGTGAAGGCGCCCTTGTTCCCGCAGTTCGGGCAGTTGATGTCGGCGAGGCCGTTGGCCGGCAGCTTGCCGTGCTTGGCCTCGTACGCCTCCTCCAGGTGGTCGGCGCGGAAGCGCTTGTGACAGGAGAGGCACTCGGTGAGCGGGTCGTTGAAGGTGGCGACGTGGCCGGAGGCCTCCCAGACCTCGCGGGCGAGGATCACCGAGGAGTCGATGCCGACGACGTCCTCGCGAGCGGTGACCATCGAACGCCACCAGAGGCGCTTGATGTTCTCCTTGAGCTCCACACCCAGCGGACCGTAGTCCCAGGCGGCGCGGGTACCGCCGTAGATCTCGCTGCAGGGGTAGACGAAGCCACGGCGCTTGCTCAGGCTGACGATCGTGTCGATCTTGTCGGCGGCCACAGTGCTCTCTTCAGTACGACGGCACGGTCAGGGCACGGCTGGTTGCACGCACCCGAATACCTCAGGTTACCGGGATCGGGCCCGGCGCGTTCAACTCGGTATCGGCGGCACCGCAGGCCTCCGGCCGTCCGGCAGCCGTACACCCGACCTGCCGCGCGGCCACTCCGGCGGCCCACGGCGGTCCACCCGCACGGCGGCCGATGCTCACCCAATCGGGTGAGTTGACAATCATTTCCACATAAGATGAGAATGGTTGTCATGACGCTCCCCCGACTCCCCGGCGGCGCCCGCCGCCCCGCCCGGGCCGCCGCCCTCACTGCCACCGCCCTCGCCGCCGCCCTCACCCTGACGGCCTGCGGCGGCACCAGCAGTGCGCAGGACGCCGGCGGCAGACTGTCGGTGGTCGCGTCCTTCTACCCGATGGAGTTCCTCGCGTCGCAGATCGGCGGCGAGCACGTGAAGGTCACCGACCTGACGGCCGCCGGCGTGGAGCCGCACGACCTCGAACTCACCGCCAAGCAGGTCGGCGCCGTCCAGAAGGCCGGCGCCGTGGTCTACCTGAAGGGCCTGCAGCCGACGGTCGACCGGGCCGTCGCACAGTCCCATTCCCATCACGTCGTCGACGCCACCGCGGCGTCCCCGCTGGTCGACCACCACCTCGACGAGGGCGGCGAGGAGGAGCACGGCCACGAGCACGGCGGACCGGCCGGCGACCCGCACATCTGGCTCGACCCGAGCCGGTACGCGGCGGTCGCCAAGGCGGTCGGCGCCGAGTTCGCCGAGGCCGACCCGGCGCACGCCGCCGACTACGAGAAGAACACCGCCGACCTGGTCACCCGCCTCACCGCCCTGGACAAGGAGTTCCAGGACGGCCTGAAGGGCAGCCGGTCCAAGGCCTTCGTCACCAGCCACGCCGCCTTCGGCTACCTCGCCGACCACTACGGCCTGGAGCAGATCGCGATCAACGGCGTCGACCCGGAGGCCGAGCCCAGCCCGGCCCGGCTCGCCCTGATCCAGCAGGCGGCCCGCGCGCACGGCGTCACCACCATCTTCTTCGAGAGCCTGGTGAGCCCCGCGCTCGCCACCAGCGTCGCGAAGGACCTGAAGCTGCAGACCGCCGTCCTCGACCCGATCGAGGGCATCAAGGACGGCAAGGGCGACTACTTCTCGGTGATGCGGCAGAACCTGACCAACCTCCGGGCGGCGCTCGGCGCCACCAGCTGACGGGACACCACGCCATGAGCCCAGTCCTCCCCGGGCGCGCCGCCGCGCCGGACGCACCCGCCACCACCGCACCCGCCGCGGCCGACGCGCCCGCGACCACCGACGACCGGCCCCCCGCCGTCAGCCTCCGCGAGGCGGTGGCCTCGGTCGGCGGCCGCCCGGTGCTGCGCGGCGTCGACCTCACCGTCCGCCCCGGCGAGGTGGTGGCCCTGCTCGGCGCCAACGGCTCCGGCAAGTCCACCACCGTCAAGGCGGTGATCGGCGGCGTCCCGCTGGACCGCGGCCGCCTGGAGCTGTTCGGCACCCCCTACCGCTCGTTCCGCGCCTGGCGCCGGATCGGCTACGTGCCGCAGCGCACCACCGCCGCCGGCGGCGTGCCCGCGACCGTCCGCGAGGTGGTCTCCACCGGACGGCTGCCGCAGCACCGGCTGCTGCCCTTCCGGCGGCGCGACCGCGCGGCCGTCGACCGGGCGCTTGCCGCGGTCGGCATGCGGGACCGCGCCGAGGACGGCGTCGCCGGCCTCTCCGGCGGCCAGCACCAGCGGGTGCTGATCGCCCGGGCGCTGGTCGGCGAGCCGGATCTGCTGATCATGGACGAGCCGATGGCCGGGGTCGACGTGGCCAGCCAGCAGGTGCTCGCCGACATCCTGCGCCGGGAGGCCGAACGCGGCTGCGCCGTCCTGCTCGTGCTGCACGAACTCGGGCCGCTGGAGCCGCTCATCGACCGCGCCGTGGTGCTGCGGGACGGCTGTGTGGCGCACGACGGCCCGCCGCCCCGGGGGGTCGGCCAGCACGCGCTGCCCGGCCACGACCACGTCCACCCGCACGCCGACGACCACACCCACCCCCGAGGACTGCTCGCATGATCGAGATGCTCCAGTTCGACTTCATGCAGCGGGCGCTGGTCGCCGCCGTGCTGGTCGGCATCACCGCGCCGGCCGTCGGCGTCTACCTGGTGCAGCGGCGCCAGGCCCTGATGGGCGACGGCATCGGGCACGTCGCGCTCACCGGTGTCGGCCTCGGCTTCCTGTTCCAGACCAGCCCGGTCTGGATGGCCGTCCTGGTCTGCGTGCTCGGCGCGGTCGTGATGGAACTCGTCCGCTCGCGCGGCAACCAGCGCGGCGACATCGCCCTCGCGATGCTCTTCTACGGCGGCATGGCCTGCGGAAAGCTGCTGGTCAGCGTGAGCGCCCAGGCCGGCAGCGGCAACCTGGAGTCCTACCTGTGGGGCTCCATCCTCACCGTGGGCCCGTCGGACCTCGCCACCATCGCCGTGCTCGCCGCGGTGGTCGTGGCCGTCACCTTCGGGCTGCGCCGCCAGCTCTTCGCGATCTGCCAGGACGAGGAGTTCGCCCGGGTCACCGGCATCCCCGTCCGGCTGCTGAACCTGCTGCTCGCCGTGATGGCGGCGGTCACCGTGACCGTGGCCATGCGGGTGGTCGGCCTGCTGCTGGTCAGCGCGCTGATGGTGGTCCCGGTGGCGGCGGCGCAGCAGGTGACCCGCTCGTTCCGGGCGACCCAGACGGCGGCGGTCGGGCTCGGGATCACCGTGGCGGTGCTCGGCGTGGCGGGTTCGTACCAGGCCGACGTGCCGTCCGGTCCGGCCATCGTGCTGCTGGCGATCGCGGCCTTCGCGCTGCTCGGGGCGCTCGCCGGGCCGCTGGCCGCGCGCCGGCACCGGGCGGCTCCGGACGCCGGGCCGGACGTCTGCGACGTGGTGCTGCCCGCGCAGTCCACCGGCCCGGAGGCGAACCCGACTTCGGGCCCGGGCCCGGCGCCGGCGGGGCCGGAGGAGCGGCGCGAGAGCGAGCCGTCCGCGGGCCGGGGGCTGGCACAATGAGGTGCGACAGCACCCCACCCCCAGGAGGACCCACGGTGACCACCGCAGGCCCGACGCCGCGCGCCCGATCCACTCGGCAGCGAGCCGCCGTCTCGGCGGCGCTGGACGAGATCGAGGACTTCCGCAGCGCCCAGGAACTGCACGACATGCTCAAGCACCGGGGCGACTCGGTGGGTCTGACCACGGTCTACCGCACGCTGCAGTCGCTTGCCGAGGCCGGTGAGGTGGACGTGCTGCGGACGGCCGAGGGCGAGGCGGTGTACCGGCGGTGCAGCAGCGGGCACCACCACCACCTGGTGTGCCGCAGCTGCGGCGCCACGGTCGAGGTGGAGGGCCCGGCGGTCGAGCACTGGGCGAACGCGGTCGCGGCCGAGCACGGCTTCAGCGACATCGCGCACACCCTGGAGATCTTCGGCACCTGCGGGACCTGCGCGCAGAAGGCCTGACGGCGCAGGAGGCACACGGCGAGGCCCGGGTCGGTTCTCCGACCCGGGCCTCGCTCCGTGTGTGCCGTGCGCCGTGCGTCCGTGTGCCGCAGATCAGCGCTGGGCGGGCAGCTCGGCGGCGGCGGCAGCAGCGACCTCCGCGGCCTCCACCTCGTTGGGGATCGCCCCGCCGAAGCGGCGGTCGCGCCGGGCGTACTGCTCGCAGGCGCGCCACAGGTCGCGGCGGTCGAAGTCCGGCCAGAGCACGTCCTGGAAGACGAACTCGGCGTAGGCGGACTGCCAGGCGAGGAAGTTGGAGGTGCGCTGCTCGCCGCTGGGCCGCAGGAACAGGTCGACGTCCGGCATGTCCGGGTAGTACAGGTACTTGGCGAAGGTCTTCTCGTTGACCTTCTTCGGGTCGAGCCGGCCGGCGGCGACGTCGCGGGCGATGGCCTGGGCGGCGTCGGCGATCTCGGCGCGGCCGCCGTAGTTGACGCAGAAGTAGAGCGTCATGGCGTCGTTGTCCTTGGTCTGCTCCTGGGCGACCTGGAGCTCCTGGACGACGCTCTTCCACATCTTGGGCATGCGGCCGGCCCAGCGGATCCGGATGCCCAGGGCGTCCATCTCGTCGCGGCGGCGGCGGATGACGTCCCGGTTGAAGTTCATCAGGAACTTCACCTCGTCCGGGGACCGCTTCCAGTTCTCGGTGGAGAAGGCGTACAGCGAGAGGTTCTTGACGCCGATCTCCAGGCAGCCGCGGAGCACGTCGAGGACGACGGCCTCGCCGACCTTGTGGCCCTCGGTGCGGGGCAGGCCGCGCTCCTTGGCCCAGCGGCCGTTGCCGTCCATCACGCAGGCCACGTGGTTCGGCACCAGCTCGCCCGGGATCTTCGGCGGCCGGGCACCGCTCGGGTGCGGCGCCGGGGTCTCGTACACCCGCTGCTTGCTGCCGAAGAGCCGTCGTGCTGCCATGCTCATTTCTCCACGTATCTCATCGAGCGGATGCCCCGCTCCAGGTGCCACTGCAGATAGGCGGCCACCAGTCCGCTGCCCTCGCGCCAGTACCGCGGCTCGCACGTGTCCGCCGTCCGCCAGTCCCCGGACAGCAGTGCGCCGAGCAGGACCAGTGTCTCAGGGGAGGGTACGGCACTTCCAGGCACCCGACAGTCGCCGCAGAGCACGCCGCCCGCCTGGAGCGAGAAGAACCGGTTGGGACCGGGCAGGCCGCACTTGGCGCACGAGTCGAAACTCGCGCCGTAGCCGTTGACCGCGAGCGAGCGCAGCAGGAAGGCGTCGAGCACCAGGTGCGGCTCGTGGTCCCCGGCGGCGAGCGTGCGCAGGCCGCCGACCAGGAGCAGGTACTGCTGGACGGCCGGCTCGCCCTCGTTCTCTGCGAAGCGCTCGGCGGTCTCCAGCATGGCGGTGCCGGCGGTGTAGCGCGCGTAGTCCTCGACGATCCGGCCGCCGTAGGGGGCGATCGTCTCGACCTGGGTGCACAGCGGCAGCGAGCGGCCGACCAGGTCGCTGCCGCGGCTGAAGAACTGCACGTCGACGTGGGAGAACGGCTCCAGTCGGGCGCCGAACTTCGACTTGGTGCGGCGCACGCCGCGGGCGACGGCGCGGACCCGGCCGTGCTGGCGGGTGAGCAGGGTGATGATCCGGTCGGCCTCGCCGAGCTTCTGGGTGCGCAGCACCACGCCGTCGTCGCGGAACAGGCTCATGCGGCGGTTCTCCGGGCGGGCAGTATGGGCATCCCCCCATTCTCGCGCACGCCGGCCCGGCCTTCGGTGCACTCGCGCGGAGCGGGCCGCGGGCAGCCGTGAGCCCGCACCGGGGCCGGGGGGATTGCCCTGTCGGTGCGGGACACGGCGGGCCCGGGAGGGGGAGTCGGGCCCGGTCGGGGGGTGTGCGTGCGCCGGCGGTTCGGCACGTGGCCTGTGCGGCAAGCGGGGTGTGGGCGGCAAGCGGGGCGTCAGCGGGGGGCGCGGGTCGCGGCCTCCAGCAGATCGTCGACCTGCGGGGGGCCGATCCGCAGGCAGCGCCCGACGGCGGCGAGGGCGGCCCGCTCCTGCGGCAGGTAGCCGCCGTCGGCGAGGGCGATCCAGGCACCCTGCAGGACCAGCCGTTCGCGGCCGGCCGGGGCTAGGTGCGGGGCGAGCGGTTCGAGGGCGGCGTGCAGTTCGATGGCGAGGCCGCCGGCGCCGCTCGCGGCGGTGTCGTCGACGTCCTGGGGGTCGCCGCCGCTGCGGCCTGTCAGCGCGGCGAGCGAGGCGAGCACCTGGGCCTCGCCGCAGTCCTCGAAGCCGGCCTGGCGGATCAGCGCGCAGGCGGCGTCGCGGCCGGCCCGGCTGCCGGAGCCGCCGGCGGCGAGCACGGCGAGGGCGACGGTGTACTGGGCGTCCCGCAGCATCGCGGCGAGCCGGACGCTGGTCAGCTGCTCCAGTGCCTCGACGCCGTAGCGGCCGTGGCAGCTGGTGCACTGCACGCTGCCGATGACCGGGCCGAGCGGCAGGACCGGGGTGCCGAGCAACCGCAGCCACCGCCGGCCGTGCTGTCGGCGGTAGTTGCGGTCGCCGCCGCAGCCCGGGCAGAAGAAGTCACCGAGGACGTCAGTCCGCCAGCGAGGACGGACACCCCACAACCCTGTCACGGCGCCACTCCCCAGACATGGCAGGCGGCCTGCACATCTGCGGGCAGGTCACGCGACCGGACTCCGCCGATCGTCCCACCGACCCCGGTTCCGGTGCGTCGATGTTGCCACGGTTACGGGCACGTGTCAGCACCCCGAACGGGTGCCGGGGCGAAAAAATGTGGCGCAGGACACACAGCGCGCCGGGAGTGGCCGGACGGCCCGGAAACGTGGCGAGGGGCCGCCCCGGCGGGCGGCCCCTCGTACACGACGCGTCGGCGGGTCAGCCGCGCTGCGCGCGGTTGACGGCGCTCACCAGGGCCTTCAGCGAGGCCAGCACGGTGTTGCCGTCGATGCCGACGCCCCACAGCACCTTGCCGTCGACGGCGCACTCGACGTAGGCGGCGGCCTGGGCGTCGCCGCCCTCGCTCAGCGCGTGCTCGGCGTAGTCCAGGACGCGGACGTCCAGGCCGATGCCGGCCAGGGCGTCGACGAAGGCGGAGACCGGGCCGTTGCCGGAGCCGGTCAGCGCGGTGCGCTCGCCGTCCACCACGGCCTCGGCGTGCAGCACGTCGCGGCCGTCCTCGGTGGTCAGGCTGCGCGGGCCGTCCAGCGTGATGCGGCCCCACGCGTTCTCCGGGGTCGGCAGGTACTCGTCCTGGAAGACCGCCCAGATCTCGGCCGGGGTGACCTCGCCGCCCTCGGCGTCGGTCTTCGACTGGATGTTCTTCGAGAACTCGATCTGCATCCGGCGCGGCAGGTCCAGCTTGTGGTCGTTCTTCAGGACGTACGCGATGCCGCCCTTGCCGGACTGGCTGTTGACCCGGATGACCGCCTCGTAGGAGCGGCCGACGTCCTTCGGGTCGATCGGCAGGTACGGGACGCCCCAGGTGAACTCGCCGACCGGGACGCCGGCGGCGGCCGCGTCGGCCTCCAGGGCGTCGAAGCCCTTCTTGATGGCGTCCTGGTGCGAGCCGGAGAAGGAGGTGTACACCAGGTCGCCGGCGTAGGGGTGGCGCTCGGCGACGCCCATCTGGTTGCAGTACTCGGCGGTGCGGCGGATCTCGTCGATGTCGGAGAAGTCGATCATCGGGTCGACGCCCTGCGAGAACAGGTTCATGCCGACGTTGACCAGGTCCAGGTTGCCGGTGCGCTCGCCCTGGCCGAACAGGCAGCCCTCGACGCGGTCGGCGCCGGCCATCACGGCCAGCTCGGCGGAGGCCACGCCGGTGCCGCGGTCGTTGTGCGGGTGGGTGGACAGGCAGACGAACTCGCGGCGGGACAGGTTCCGCGACATCCACTCGATCTTGTCGGCGTAGACGTTCGGGGTGGACCGCTCGACGGTGGTCGGCAGGTTCAGGATGATCTCGCGGCCCTCGCCCGGCTGCCAGACGTCCATGACCGCCTCGCAGACCTCCAGCGCGAAGTCCAGCTCGGTGTCGATGAAGATCTCCGGCGAGTACTCGTAGCCCAGGACGGTCTCGTCGCCCAGGATCTTCTCGGCGTACTCCATCACCAGGCGGGTGCCGTCCACGGCGATCGCCTTGATGTCGTCCTTGCTGCCCTTGAAGACCACCCGGCGGAACAGCGGGGAGGTCGCGTTGTACAGGTGGACGGTGGCCCGGGGGGCGCCCTTCAGCGACTCCACGGTGCGCTCGATCAGGTCCTCGCGGGCCTGGGTCAGCACCGAGATGGTGACGTCCTCGGGGATCGCGTTCTCCTCGATCAGGGAGCGCACGAAGTTGAAGTCGGTGGCGCCGGAGGACGGGAAGCCGACCTCGATCTCCTTGTAGCCCATGCGCACCAGCAGGTCGAACATCTTGCGCTTGCGGGCGGGGGACATCGGGTCGATCAGGGCCTGGTTGCCGTCCCGCAGGTCGGTGGACAGCCAGCGCGGGGCCTGCGTGATCACCTTGCTCGGCCAGGTGCGGTCGGGCAGGTCGACGGTGCCGAAGGGTACGTAGCGGTGGAACGGCATCCCGGAGGGCTTCTGCTGCACCGTGTTCGCCGTGATCGGGGTGGGGCGGTCGATGAACGCGCGGGCGACGGACGACTGCTCGGTCATGGGTGACTCTCGGCTTCCATGTCGATTGCGGGCTGATCGGGGCTAGGACACCCGAACTCGGCCGACTGGTGTGCCGCATCCAGAAAAGGGCGCAACACGACTCCCCGCGGCGAGGGAATCGGCCTCCGATGGACTACAGGCCCTCGCCGCGGCAGCTAAGAAGAAGCAGCCCGTAACGCATGATGCTCACCAGCGTAACCCAGCTCCTCGGGCACACGAAGTGAAGCCCGCCACGATTCCACCCAGTGAGACGGTTCGTTTTCCACAGGAGTGATGACAACTCGTCATGGATGCGTCACCCTGGGCGACATGGCTGCGACTTCCGCGTCCCCGTGCTGCGCCATCGTCCCGCCCCACATCCTCGACCGACTGGCCGAACTCGGCCACGCCCCGGCCCGGCGCTCCGTGGCCGTCGACGCCGCGCTGCGCCGGCAGCGGCTGCTCGCCGCGCCGCCCACCGCGGCCGCCCCCACCGCCGAACGGCTGGTCCGCACCGTCTCCGACGCCGGACACGGCGAGGACCTGCCCGGCCGCACCGTCCGCACCGAGGGCGGCGGCCCGGTCGCCGACGCCTCGGCCAACCGCGCCTACGACGGGCTCGGCGCCACCTTCGCGCTCTTCCGCGAGGTGTACGGCCGGGCCTCGATCGACGACACCTGGCTGCCGCTGGACGCCACCGTCCACTTCGGCGACCGCTACGACAACGCCTTCTGGAACGGCAGCCGGATGGTCTTCGGCGACGGGGACGGTGAGATCTTCGTCGACTTCACCGTCTGCCTGGACGTCATCGGACACGAACTCACCCACGGCGTCACGCAGTTCACCGCCGACCTGGAGTACCGCGACCAGCCCGGCGCACTCAACGAGTCGATCTCCGACGTGTTCGGCTCGCTGGTGAAGCAGTACGCGCTCGGCCAGCGGGCCGAGGAGGCGGACTGGCTGATAGGCGCCGGACTGCTGGCGCCCGGGGTGCGCGGCGTCGCCCTGCGCTCGATGAAGGCCCCCGGCACCGCCTACGACGACGAGCGGCTCGGCAAGGACCCGCAGCCGGGACACATGAACGGCTACGTGCGCACCCGCAGCGACTCCGGTGGGGTGCACATCAACTCCGGCATACCCAACCGCGCCTTCCAGCTGGCGGCGGTCGCGATCGGCGGCCACGCCTGGGAGGGCGCCGGACGGATCTGGTACGACACCCTCACCAGCGGCCGACTCTCCCCCACCACCGGCTTCGCCGCCTTCGCCCGCGCCACCGTGGCGACCGCGAACTCCCACTACCCGCGGGTCAGCGGGGTGGCGGCCGCGGTGGCCGACGCATGGTCACAGGTGGGAATCAGCACAACCTGAGGCACGGGTGGACTCTGTGAAAGACCTCGGCAAAGCCCACCCCTGCGTAGCACACTGACAACCATGCGTATCCAGGTCACCAGGACCGGCGGCTTCGCCGGCCACGCCAAGCACGCCGAGCTGGACACCGCCGCGCGCCCGGACGCACCGCACGTGCACGCACTGGCCCGCGAGGCGATGGCCGGCGGTCTGCGCAGCCCCTCGTACGGCGTCCCGGACGGCTTCCACTACGAGATCACCGTGGACGGCCGCACCGTCTACTGCGCCGACCCCAAGCTCACCGACTCGCAGCGCGAACTGGTGGGCCTCGTCCTGCGTGAGGGCGCCTGACCGCCCCCGCCGCGGCGGTCAGCGGCGGCGCGCCTCGAAACGGACGAAGGCCCGGCCGCGCGGGCCGGCCTGGCAGAACAGCGACTGCCCGACCGCGGTGTCGGGCGCGCTGACCACCGCGCACAGCCGGCGCAGCCCTCCTCGCCGCTCGCCCGGCCGCCGTCCGGCGCCGGGTCGTTGCGGACCTCGGCCAGCGCGGCCGGCTCGGCCAGCCCTGCGGGGTGTCGGACGCCGCTGCGGGTGCCGCGGCGGCGTCGGGGGCGTTCACGCGGTGCCGCGCGGGCGGAGGGCGGACGCGGCGCGGGCGTGCAGGGCGGGTTCGGCGCCGCGGGCGCCGGCGACGAAGCGGGCCAGGCTGTCCTGGCACTCGCGCTGCCGGCGGTAGGCGCGGGTGGAGCAGGCGACGGTGAGCCCGTCGAGGTCGAGCCGCCAGCGCCAGAGCTGGCCGTGGTCGACCGGGGAGATCGAGGGCCGGCCGCGGTCGAGGCCGAGGCGCAGCCGCTCGATCGCGGCGAGGCAGTCGGTTATGTCGCGGAAGGTCTCACCGCCCTGCCCGAGGTGGCGGTTGTTCGCCCCGAGCAGCCGCCACACGGCGTCACCGCCGACGGCGCCCGTTCGGGCGGGTCTGCTGACGATCAGGAACCTCGGCTGTCCCATGCCGTTCTTCGCCTTCCGGAGCGCTCATCGGCCGGAAGTGACGGTCTCGGTTTCCGGGGGATGACCGGATTCCGCCACATGAAGGACGGACACGGGGCGTGTGAACGGACGGTGCGCTCGTTCTCCACGACTCGCACACCGTCCGTACGCACAGGGCAGTCGCGCCCGGCGCGGGAGGCCGTCCGGCCGGTGGTCCGCGAGTCGGCCGACCCCGCCGCGCCGCCCGGGGACGGCGACGGCGACGGCCCGCCGGCGGGGTGCCGACGGGCCGTGCGGGGCGCGGAACGCGGAGCTCAGAAGCCCAGCTTGCGCAGCTGCTTCGGGTCCCGCTGCCAGTCCTTGGCGACCTTGACGTGCAGGTCGAGGTAGACGGGGGTGCCGAGCAGCGCCTCGATGTGCTTGCGGGCGGTGGTGCCGACGTGCTTCAGCCGCGAGCCCTTGGCGCCGATGACGATCGCCTTCTGGCTCTGCCGCTCGATGTAGACGTTGGCGTGGATGTCGAGCAGCGGGCGGTCGGCCGGCCGGCCCTCGCGCGGCAGCATCTCCTCGACCACCACGGCCAGCGAGTGCGGCAGCTCGTCCCGGACGCCCTCCAGGGCGGCCTCGCGGATGAGCTCGGCGACCATGATCTGCTCGGGCTCGTCGGTCAGGTCGCCGTCCGGGTAGAGCGGCTGGCCCGCCGGGAGCAGCTTGGTGATGAGGTCGGCGACCAGGCCGACCTGGTTGTCGCCGACGGCGGAGACCGGGATGATCTCGGCCCACTCGATGCCGAGTTCGAGGCCGAGCTGGTGGATCGCGATCAGCTGCTCGGCGAGCCGCTTGGAGTCGACCAGGTCGGTCTTGGTGACGATGGCGACCTTGGGGGTCTTCTTGATCTCGGCGAGTTCCTTGGCGATGAACTTGTCGCCGGGCCCGAGCTTCTGGTCGGCGGGCAGGCAGAAGCCGATCACGTCGACCTCCGCCCAGGTGCTGCGGACGAGGTCGTTGAGTCGCTCGCCGAGCAGCGTGCGGGGCTTGTGCAGGCCGGGGGTGTCGACCAGGACGAGCTGCGCGTCCGGGCGGTGCACGATGCCGCGCACGGTGTGCCGGGTGGTCTGCGGTCGGTCGGAGGTGATCGCGACCTTCGTCCCGACCAGGGCGTTGGTCAGGGTCGACTTGCCCGCGTTGGGACGGCCGACGAAGCACGCGAACCCGGAGCGGTACGGGGAGGAAGGGGCATTCATGGCCACCATTCTCCCTGATCACCCGGGTCCGAACCGACGCGCGCCCGGGCGGCGGCTCAGCCGGTCTTCTTGCCGCCGGTCAGCGCGCCGACCAGCACGATCACCAGCAGCACCAACGAGCCGATCAGCCAGTAGGGCGAGCCGGTCTCCCGCCACCGGCCGAAGCCCATGACGGTGAGCAGCAGCCCGGCGAAGAACGCCAGTACGCCCATGTCCCCTCCCCTGCACCGCGACGGCTTCGTCCGGAGGCCCCGCTCCCCCGCCGACCCGGTCATCAGACTATCGGCCCGGACCGGCTCGGCGGGGGGTGTCTCAGCGCGCCTCGGCGCGGGTGCGCAGCGCCCCGTCCACTCCGGCCAGCAGCACCGGGGTGCCGGCGCCGCCGAGGTCGCGGACGGCGGCGAGGTCGGCCTCGGCCGGGGTGTCGGCCTCGGTGACCACCGCGGCCGCCTCCAGGCCCTTGGCGCCGCTGGCGACGGCCATCGCGACCGCGGTCTGCAGCGCGCTGAGCCGCAGCGACTCCAGGGCGACGCTGCCGGCCACGTAGGTGCGGCCGGTCTCGTCGCGCACCGCCGCCCCCTCCGCCACGCCGTTGCGGGCGCGCACGGAGCGGGCCAGCGTGATGATCTTCTTGTCCTCGGGGTCCAGTTCGGTGAGCTCACTCATGAGCCCTGAGCATAGGCGGGCGGCCCGCCTCGGCCCCCGGCGGACCACCAGGTGGCGGCCGCCCGTCTCAGCCCTCGGCCCGGCCCTCGGTACCGCCCTCGGCGCCACTGCCGGAGCCGCCGTCGCCGTCGAGCAGGGCGCCGCGGCCGGCCGGGGCGAAGACCGCGAGCGCCTCCTCGACGCGCCGCAACGCGGCGGCGTCCAGGGTGACCGCGGCGGCCGCGGTGTTCTCGGCGATGTGGGCCGGGGTCCGGCTGCCGGGGATGGGCACCACGTGCTCGTCCTGGTGCAGCAGCCAGGCCAGGGCCAGCTGCCCGGGCGTGAGGCCGAGGTCGGCGGCGATGCCGCGCAGCGGGGCGTAGCGGTCGTTGTTGGTCCGCAGGTTGGCCTCGTCGAAGCGCGGGATGTGGCGGCGGAAGTCGTCCTCGCCGAGCCCCTGGACGGTACCGGTGAGGAAGCCGCCGCCGAGCGGGCTCCAGGCGACCAGGCCGATGCCGAGGTCGCGGGCGGCGGCCAGCAGCCCGGGGTCGACCGGCTGCCACATCGACCACTGGGTCTGCACGGCGGCCACCGGGTGGACGGCGTGCGCGGCACGCAGCTGGGCGGCGGTCACGTTGGAGAGCCCGAGGTGGCGGACGAGCCCGGCCGCGACGAGGTCGGCGACGGCGCCGACGGTGTCCTCGAAGGGCACCTGCGGGTCGGGGAAGTGCGGGTAGTACAGGTCGATGACGTCGGTGCCGAGGTTGCGCAGCGACTGCTCGGCGTAGCCGCGGACGTACTTCGGTTCGGCGTTGACGGCGAGCTCGCCGAAGGCGTAGCCGACCGGGAAGCGGTGCGGCTCGGCGCCCTCGGGGATCCGGAAGCCGAACTTGGTGGCGATCACCACCTCGTCACGGCGGCCGGCGACCGCGCGGCCGACCAGGGCCTCGTTGTGGCCGTCGGCGCCGTAGCCGTCGGCGGTGTCGATCATCGTGGCGCCGGCGTCCAGGGCGGCGCGCAGTGCGGCGGTGCCGCGGTCGTCGTCGGTCTCGCCGTACATGCCGGGCGAGAGCACCATCGCTCCGAAGCCGACGGGTGCGGTTCTCAGGCCGCCGAGCGAGCGCTCGTTCATCCGGTCCCCCTCGTGGTCGCATGTGGACCACCCGACGCTGCCGCGGATCTGACGGAGCGTCAAGCGCATTTCGCTCCGTGGACGTCTGTCGGCAGCGCGGGGCCGGGACCGCGGCGCGGTCCCGGCGGGACGAGGTGCGGGGTCAGTGGCCGATCGGGTTGGGCGGACCCGGCTTGAGCACCTTGACGAGGGTGGCCGGCCCGTCGGGCGCGGTCTGCGGGCCGCTGTGCCGCTTGCGCCAGTACGGGTTGTCCTGCGGCAGGTGACTGCTCACTCTGCCGTACATGCCGAAGGTGACCACCGCGAAGCCGAAGGCGAAGCTGAACACCACGTTGGGGATCTGGAAGGCCAGCCGGTTGGCGCTGCTGTCGAGCACCATGAGGCCGACGAAGCCGGCCAGGATGAACACCACGCCGACGATCATGTTCAGGGTGGAGGCGAAGTTTCCGCCGATGATCGCGCCGACGATCAGGATGCCGCCGACCACGATCGACAGCACGCTGAGGGCGCCGTTGCTGGACAGGCCCAGGGTCTCCTTGCCGTCGGTGTCGAAGAACCCGACCTGGTCGACGAGGCCGAGGATGCCGAAGACCACCAGGAACAGGCCGCCGACGCCCGCGCTCCAGCGGTAGACCTGGGCGAGCTTGTGGTCCACGGGAAGTTCGTCTTGCAGTTTCATCGCTGCCTCCGCCGTACGTCAGCCGTGGCCGTGGTAGTCGCGGTGGTAGGGGATCTCGTGCAGGTACAGCGAGCCGCACTGCTGGCAGGTCCGCAGTCCCGTCCCCCAGTCCGTCTCCGGCCTGGTCTCGGCATCGGGTTCGATCTCGGCGCCGCACATGCCCTCGGCAGGATTGGCGGTCCGGACGATGTGCCACCTGCTCACCTCGCCGGACCGGCCCGCCGGGCCGTACTCCGCGCGCAGTTGGTGCGTCATACCCTCCATGGTGCAAACGCCCGGGCCGTGGCGGCAAACGCGGCGCGGCCCGTCGTCACGCGAACGGGTGTTCCCGGGGACGCCGACGGCCGGGCCCCGGTGCGGGGCCCGGCCGTCGGCGGGTGCGTCAGCTCTGCTGGTCGGCGAACTCGTCCTCGGGGTCCTCGATCGCCCGGACGGGTGCGGCGACCACGGTGTCGATGCGGTTGCGGCGGCCGGCCGAGCTCTCCGCGCTGAGCCGGATCGCCACCAGGTCGGTGGCCGTCTCGTCCGGGACGGGGATGTCGCAGGACGAGCCGGGGATCGGCACCCGGCCGAGGTGCTTGGCGAGCAGGCCGCCGACCGTCTCGACGTCCTCGTCCTCCAGCTCCAAGCCGAACAGCTCGCCGAGGTCCTCGACCAGCAGCCGGGCGGTGATCCGGTACGAGCCGTCCCCGAGGTCCTCGACCGGGGCGATCTCCCGGTCGTACTCGTCGGTGATCTCGCCGACGATCTCCTCCAGGATGTCCTCGATGGTGACCAGCCCGGCCGTGCCGCCGTACTCGTCGATCACGATCGCCACGTGCGAGCGCATCTGCTGCATCTCGCGCAGCAGGTCGGCGGCCGGCTTGGAGTCCGGGACGAAGACGGCCGGCCGCATCACCGTGCCGACCTGCTCGGACTCGGCGTCCCGGTTGACGTGGGTGCGCCGCACCAGGTCCTTGAGGTAGACGATGCCGACCACGTCGTCCTCGTTGTCGCCGACCACCGGGATCCGGGAGAAGCCGGAGCGCAGCGCCAGGGTGAGCGTCTGCCGGACGGTCTTGTGCCGCTCGATCATCACCAGGTCGGTGCGCGGCACCATCACCTCGCGGACGATGGTGTCGCCCAGCTCGAAGACGGAGTGCACCATGCGGCGCTCCTCGTCCTCGATCAGGTCGTCCTTCTCGGCGAGGTCGACGAGGGCGCGCAGCTCGGCCTCGGAGGCGAACGGGCCCTCCTTGTAGCCCTTGCCCGGGGTCAGCGCGTTGCCGACGAGGATCAGCAGCCGCGGGATCGGCCCGAGGATGCGGGCCAGCGGCAGCAGCACGAAGGAGGCGGCGGTCGCCGTGGTCAGCGGGTGCTGGCGGCCGATGGTGCGCGGCGAGACGCCCACCGCGACGAAGGACACCAGCACCATCACGCCGATCGCGGAGAGCACCGCCTGCCAGGTCTTGTCGACGTTGCGGACGAAGACCACCGTCACCAGGACGGCCGCCGCCATCTCGCAGGCCACTCGGATCAGGGTGGCCAGGTTGAGGTAGCGGATCGGGTCGGTGGCCACCGTCAGCAGCCGGGCCGAGCCCTTCCGGCCCGCCCGAACGGCCTCCTCGGCACGGAACCGGGAGACCCGGGAGATGCCGGCCTCGGCGCACGCGGCGAGCCAGCCGACCACCACCAGCAGCAGAGCCCCGACGAGGAAGCTCGTACTATCACCACTCACGGACGGCCGGCCCTCAGTGGGTGGTCGGCGCCGGGGAGATCCCGGACAGGCCGCGGCCGGAGCGCCAGTCGTCCAGGATGCGCTTCTGCAGCCCGAACATCTCCCGCTCCTCGTCCGGCTCCTCGTGGTCGTAGCCGAGCACGTGCAGCACGCCGTGGACGGTGAGCAGCTGCAGCTCCTCGTCCATCGAGTGCTGGGAGGGGGCGGCCTTGCCCTGCTGCTGGGCGACCTCGGGGCAGAGCACGATGTCGCCCAGCAGGCCCTGCGGCAGCTCCTCGCCCTCCTTGCCGGGACGGAGCTCGTCCATCGGGAAGGACATCACGTCGGTGGGCCCTGGCAGGTCCATCCACTGGACGTGCAGCTCCGACATGGCGTCGCTGTCGACCAGGATCACGGAGAGCTCGGACTGCGGGTGGATCCGCATCTTGTCGAGGGCGTAGCGGGCGACGTCGAGGATGGCTTCCTCGTCGACGTCCCACCCGGACTCGTTGGCGATGTCGATCGACATGGAGGGCTTGTGACTCAGCTTTCGGTGCGATGGGACTGGCGCGGGGCACGGGCGCCCCGGCGCTGGACGGGTTTGCGGTTCGTGGTGGCCTCGTCGGCCTCCTGCCGGGCGTCCCAACGCTCGTAGGCGTCGACGATCCGGCCGACCAGCTTGTGCCGCACCACGTCGGTGCTGGTCAGCACCGAGAAGTGGATGTCGGGCACGTCGACGAGGATCTCCTGGACGACCTTGAGGCCGCTGCGGGTGCCGCCGGGCAGGTCGATCTGGCTGGTGTCGCCGGTGACCACCACGCGGGAGTTGAAGCCGAGCCGGGTCAGGAACATCTTCATCTGCTCGGGCGAGGTGTTCTGCGCCTCGTCGAGGATGATGAAGGCGTCGTTGAGGGTGCGGCCGCGCATGTAGGCGAGCGGCGCGACCTCGATGGTGCCGGCGGCCATCAGCCGGGGGATCGAGTCCGGGTCCATCATGTCGTGCAGCGCGTCGTACAGCGGGCGCAGGTACGGGTCGATCTTCTCGTAGAGGGTGCCGGGCAGGAAGCCCAGCCGCTCCCCCGCCTCGACGGCCGGCCGGGTCAGGATGATCCGGTTGACCTCCTTGGCCTGGAGGGCCTGCACGGCCTTCGCCATGGCCAGGTAGGTCTTGCCGGTGCCGGCCGGGCCGAGGCCGAACACGATCGTGTGCTTGTCGATCGCGTCGACGTAGCGCTGCTGGTTGAGCGTCTTGGGGCGGATCGTGCGGCCCCGGTTGGACAGGATGTTCGCCGTGAACACCTCGGAGGGCGCCGGGTGGCCCGGGTCCTCGGCGGCACTCCTGAGCATGGCGATGGAGCGCTCCACGGCGTCCTCCGTCAGGGGTTGGCCGGTGCGCAGCACCAGCATCATCTCGTTGAAGAGCTGCTCGACCAGCCTGACCTCGGAGCCGACCCCGGTGGCGGTCACCTCGTTGCCGCGCACGTGGATGTCGGTCTGCGGGAAGCCCCGCTCGATCACTCGCAGGAGCGAGTCGGCCGCACCCAGCAGCGTCACCATCGGGTGCTTCTCGGGGATCACGATCCGGGTGCTGGCCGCCGCCTCACGGCGCGGCTGTCCGTTGGTACGGGTCTGCGGTGTGTCACTCATGGGTCGGCCTGCGGCCTGCCTCATCCCAATCCGTCGTCTCGGGGTGCAGCTCGGGGTGTCCGAGGTCACCAGGGTACGCCGCACACGCCCTCCACAGGAGGGCAGGGGCGGCGCGGCTCCGCCCGCGGCGGCCGCATTCGATGGTGGGCCACTCCCGGGAACCACGCGAATGGTTTTCCGTTTCCGACCTGATGAAACGCACCGCGCCGGGGCCCGGCGGCGGGGCCGCCGGGCACCTTCTACGGCCGCCGGCGGGGCACCGGGATCCTCGCCAGGTCCTCCGCGATCACGATCTCGCCGTCGAAGTGCTTGCGGGCCTCGGCGAGGTGCTGGTCGAGGACCGGGTAGCGCTGCGAGAAGTGGGCCAGGACGAGGGTGCGCACCCCGGCGGCGGCGGCGACCTCGGCGGCCTGCGCGGCGGTGAGGTGGCCGTGCTCGGAGGCCAGGTGCGCGTCGGCGTCCACGAAGGTGGCCTCGGCGACCAGCATGTCGACGCCCTCGGCGAGCTCGCCGACGCCGTCGCACAGCCGGGTGTCCATCACGAAGGCGAAGCTCTGCCCGGGCCGGGTCTCGCTGACCTCGTCCAGGGTGACGGTGCGGCCGTCCACCTCGATCCGGCCCTGCTGCTGGAGGGTGCCGACCGCGGGCCCGCGCAGCCCGAGGGCGGCGAGGCGCTCGGGCAGCATCCGGCGGCTGTCGGGCTCGGTGAGCCGGTAACCGAAGGACTCCACCGGGTGGGAGAGCCGGACGGCGGACAGCTCGAAGGGGGCGCCGGGCACCGGCAGCGGACCGGGGTCGAGGATCGGCCGGGGCCGCAGCTCGGCGGTCTCGTGGAAGGCCGAGGCGTACCGCAGCCGGTCGAAGAAGACCTGGCCGGAGGCCGGGTAGTAGGCGTCCACCGGGTGCGGGACGCGGTCCAGGTTGATCCGCTGGACGACGCCGGCGAGGCCCAGGCAGTGGTCGCCGTGGAAGTGCGTCACCGCGATCCGGGTGATCTGGGTGGCGGAGACGCCGGCGTGCAGCATCTGCCGCTGGGTGCCCTCACCCGGGTCGAAGAGCAGGCCCTCGCCGTCCCAGCGCAGCAGGTACCCGTTGTGGTTGCGGTGCCGCGTGGGCACCTGGCTGGCGGTGCCGAGGACGACGAGTTCGCGCTGGGACACCTCAGACCAGGCCCTCGCGCAGCGGCACCCCGCCGAGCACGTGCACGTGGGCGTGGAAGACGGTCTGGCCGGCGCCGGACCCGGTGTTGAAGATCATCCGGTAGCCGTGGCCGTCGATCTTCTCGTCCTCGGCCACCCGGGCCGCCTCGGTGAGCAGCTGGGCGGTGATCTCCGGCTCCGCGGCGGCGAGCTCGCCGGCGTTCGGGTAGTGGACCTTCGGGATCACCAGGACGTGGGTGGGCGCCTGCGGGTTGATGTCCCGGAAGGCGACCGTCCGCTCGGTCTCCCGGACGACGGTCGCCGGGATCTCACCCGCCACGATCTTGCAGAACAGGCAGTCGGGCTGGGCCTCTCCGGCCATGGCGGTCTCCTTGCGCGTGCGCGTCTGTGACGGTCCGCAGCCTAGCCGAGCTGCGCACTCCTCCGCGGCGGGCGGCCCGGCGCGGGGCGCGAGCACGCGGCTCGCGCCCCGGCCGGGCGGCGGCGACCGGACCTACAGCGCGGGCAGCGGCGGCGGGGTCTTCGCCGGGTGCTCGGCGAGCGCCTCCAGCGCCAGGCGGACGCCCTCGGCGAGCTGCGGGTCGCGGGCGGCCGCCCAGTCCTGCGGCGCGCAGTCCACCTCGACGTCCGGGTCGACGCCGTGGTTCTCCACGCCCCAGCCGTAGCCCTCCAGCCAGAAGGCGTACTTGGGCTGGGTGATCGCCGTGCCGTCCACCAGGGAGTACTTGCCGTCGATGCCGATGACGCCGCCCCAGGTGCGGGTGCCGACCACCGGGCCGATGCCGAGCGCCTGGATCGCGGCGTTGACGATGTCGCCGTCGGAGCCGGAGAACTCGTTGGCGAGCGCCACCACCGGGCCGCGCGGGGCGTCCCCGGGGTACGGCTCCGGGTTGGCCAGGTCGCGGCCGCGGTCCCAGCCGACGATCCGCCGGTTGAGCTTCTCGACGATCAGCTGGGAGGTGTGGCCGCCGCGGTTCTCCCGCAGGTCGACGACGACGCCCTCGCGGGCGAGTTCGACCCGCAGATCGCGGTGGAGCTGGGCCCAGCCGGAGCTGACCATGTCCGGCACGTGCAGGTAGCCGAGCCGGCCGCCGGAGCGCTCGCGGACCTCGGCGCGCCGGCCGGCCACCCAGTCGTGGTAGCGCAGCGCCTCCTCGTCGGCGAGCGGCACCACCACCGGGTGGCGGTGGACGCCGTCCTTGCCGGCGACGGTGAGCTCCACCGGCTGGCCTGCGGTGCCGGCGAGCAGCGGGGCCGGGCCGGTGACCGGGTCGACCGGGCGGCCGTCGACGGCGAGCACCGCGTCGCCGGGCCGGACGGCCACGCCGGGGGCGGCCAGCGGCGAGCGGGCACGCGGGTCGGAGGACTCGCCGGGCAGGATCCGCTCGACCCGCCACACGTCGCCGTCGCGGACCAGGTCGGCGCCGAGCAGGCCCTGCCGGCGGGCGGCCTCGGTGCCGCGGCCGGGCGGGGTGACGTAGGCGTGCGAGGTGCCGAGCTCGCCGACCGTCTCCCACAGCAGGTCGACGAGGTCGTCGTGGCTTCCGAGGCGGTCCACCAGCGGGCGGTAGCGGTCGAGGACCCCGGCCCAGTCGACGCCGTTCATGTCGGCGCGCCAGTAGTTGTCCCGCATGATGCGGCCGTTCTCGTCGAACATCTGGAGCCACTCGGCGGCCGGGTCGACGGTGACCCGCACCCGGGCCAGGTCGACGTCCACCTCGTCGTCCTCGCCGGCCTTCTGGTCGGCGGGGACGATCCGCAGCCGCGACTCGTCCAGCACGGCGAGCCGGGAGCCGTCGCCGCTGACCGCGAAGCCGTCCAGGGCGTGCACGAGCTCCTCGGCGCGGCGCTTCTTGAAGTCGAACCGCTCCAGGACGGGCCGCGGGTGGTCGTCCTCCAGCGAGGCGGCGGTGTCGCCGAGCTCGCCGAGCAGCGGCATCCGCGTCCAGACGACGCCCTCCTTGGTGGCCTTCAGGCTGCCGAAGGAGCCGCCCTCGACCGGGAAGGGCAGGATGCGGTCGGCGATGCCCTCCAGGTCGACCCGGGTCGACGGGGCCGACTCCTCGCCCTCGCGGGCGTCCGCGGCCTCCTTGGCGCCCTTGCCGGCGGCCTTGCCGTCCTCGTCCTCGGCGCCGACCGGGCGGCCGGCCCGCTGCGGGCCGAACGGTGACGGGGTGTCGGCGGCCAGCGTGATCAGGTACGGGCGGCAGCCGGTCGGGAAGGACAGGTCGAAGGAGTGCGAGTCGTACACCGGGTCGAAGTTGCGCACCGACAGGAAGGCCAGGTGCTTGCCGTCCGCGGTGAAGGCCGGCGCGTAGTCGACGAAGCGCTGCTGGGTGGCCTCGCTGACCGTCCGGCTGGTCAGGTCGGCCAGCATGATCTGGCGCAGCGACCACGCGCCGAGCACCGGGCTCGACCAGGCCAGCCAGCTGGAGTCCGGGCTGAACGCGAGGCCGGTGACCTCGCCGTTCTCGCTGCGGGCGAGCTCGTGCACGGTGCCGTCGGAGAGCGCCACGAGCAGCACCCGGCCGTCGTGCGAGGCGACGGCCAGCTGCCGGCCGTCGGGCGAGACGGCGAGGTCCAGCACCCGGCCGAGCCCGCCGGCGGCCAGCCGGCGGCGGTCGGCGCCGAGCACGGCGGGCGCCAGCTCGAGGGCGTCGTCGCCCTCGGCGTCGGTGACCCAGACGACGCCCTGGCCGCCGTCGGCACCGGGCACCACCCGGGCCAGCCGGGCGCGCACCCCGGGGGCGGCGTCCAGGACGCGGGCCGGGCCCTCACGGTGCGTCAGCCAGTGCACGGTGCCGCGGACGACGACCGCGCCCGCCCGCCCGGTGCGGTCCGGGGCGACGGAGTCCAGGTGCCCGGCGGCGGAGACCGGGTGCGGCTGGCGGCGGGTGCGCGGCCCGGCGAGGAGGACGTCCAGGCGGCGCGGCTCGGCGCCCTCCAGGTCCTCCAGCAGCCACAGGTCGCCGCCGCTGTGCCAGACCACCCGGGTGCCGTCGGTGGTGGCGTTGCGGGCGTAGAACCCGCCGTCGGTGTGGCGGCGCAGGTCCGAGCCGTCGGGGAGGCTGGAGTACAGCTGCCCGGTGCCCTCGTGGTCCGACAGGAACGCGATCCGGCCGCCGACCCACAGCGGCGACTCGATGTTGCCGCCGAGGCCGGTGTGCAGGCGCTCGAAGTCGCGCTCGCCGATCCACAGCTTGCCGGTGGTGCCGCCGCGGTAGCGCTTCCAGTGCGCGGGCTCGCGGCTGAACGCCGACAGCAGCAGGGCGCGCTCGCCGCCCGGCTCGAACGCCAGCCCGCCGACCGGCCCGTACGGCAGCCGGGCCGGCTCGCCGCCGTCCAGCGGGACGGCGAAGGCCCAGGTGCGGCGCAGGGTGGCCTGGCCGGCCGTGGTCACGGCGACCGGCCGGCCGTCGGCCGTCCAGCCGCGCAGGGCGGTACGGGGGCTGCCCCAGTGGGTGAGCCTGCGGGAGGGGCCGCCCTCGGTGGGGGCGACATGGATCTCCGGCGCGCCGTCCCTGGTCGAGGTCCAGGCGATGTGCCGGCCGTCCGGGGAGAAGCGCGGGTGGCTGACCGGCGTCCGGTCGGCCGTCAGCCGCCAGGCCCGGCCGCCGTCCAGCGGGGCGAGCCAGACGTCGTCCTCGGCAACGAAGGCGACGAGGTCGCCGTGCAGGTGGGGGTGGCGCAGGTAGGCGCCGTGTGAGGTGCTCTGCGGTTCGGTCACACCAGCACCCTAGGCACCCGGCCGCCCGCACCGCAGGGGGTTTCTTCTTGAGCGTACGAACCGGGCGCGAACCACCCGGCACGGGTGGCCCGTTCAGGACCAGCGGCCGGTCCGGCCGAGCAGCAGGGCACCCGCCGCCACCCCGGCCGTGGAGGTGCGCAGCACCGACGGGCCGAGCCGGTACGGGGCCGCTCCGGCCTCGGCGAACGCGGCCAGCTCCTCCGGCGAGACGCCGCCCTCGGGGCCGACCACCAGCACGATGTCGCCGGTCTCCGGCAGCGGGGCGGCGGCGAGCGGCGCGGCACCGTCCTCGTGCAGCACGGCGGCGAGGGACGCGGCGGCTAGCACCGGCGCGAGCTGACGGGTGGTCACGAGCTCCCGCACCTCGGGGAAGCGGAGCCGGCGCGACTGCTTGCCCGCCTCCCGGGCGGTGGCCCGCCACTTGGCGAGCGCCCTGGCCCCGCGGTCGCCCTTCCACTGCGTGATGCAGCGGGAGGCCGCCCACGGGATCACCACGTCGACGCCGACCTCGGTCATGGTCTCCACCGCGAGTTCGCCGCGGTCGCCCTTCGGCAGCGCCTGGACGACGACGATCCGCGGGCCCGGCTCCGGCTCCTCGCGGACGGTGTCCACGGTGACGTCCAGCGCGTCCTTGCCGTGCACGGCGGCGACCGTGCCGTCGACCCCCAGGCCGAGCCCGTCGGCCAGCGTGACCGCCTCGCCGACCTCCAGCCGCTTCACCGCGACGGCGTGCCGCCCCTCCGGCCCGTCCAGCCGCACCACCGCACCCGGCACGACCCCGGCCAGCACCGCACTCTCGACGACGAACACCGGCGCAGTCATGAAGGGCCTTCCTTACAGGTAGGTGAACGACCAGGGGCGCGTGGGGGCACCCCACGCGCCTGATGGTCGGCGACTGGCCTCAGCGCCCGTTGAAGGCGTCCTTGAGGCGGGAGAAGAGGCCCTGCTGGCCCGGTGCGAACTGGCCGGACGGGCGCTCCTCGCCGCGCAGCACGGCGAGCCGCCGCAGCAGGTCCTCCTGCTCGGGGTCGAGCTTGACCGGCGTCTGCACCTCGACATGCACTATCAGGTCGCCCCGGCCGCCGCCCCGCAGGTGCGTGATGCCGCGGCCGTGCAGCGGGATGGACTGTCCGGACTGGGTGCCGGGCCGGATGTCGACCTCCTCCAGCCCGTCCAGGGTCTGCAGCGGCACCTGGGTGCCGAGTGCGGCGGCGGTCATCGGGATGGTGACCGTGCAGTGCAGGTCGTCGCCGCGGCGCTGGAAGACCGCGTGGCTGGTCTCGGCGATCTCGACGTACAGGTCGCCGGCCGGGCCGCCGCCGGGGCCGACCTCGCCCTCGCCGGCCAGCTGGATGCGGGTGCCGTTGTCGACACCGGCGGGGATCTTGACGGTGAGGTTGCGGCGGGCGCGGACGCGGCCGTCGCCGGCGCACTCCGGGCAGGGGGTGGGCACGACGGTGCCGAAGCCCTGGCACTGCGGGCAGGGGCGGGAGGTCATGACCTGGCCCAGGAAGGACCGGGTGACCTGGGAGACCTCGCCCTTGCCGCGGCACATGTCACAGGTCTGCGCGGAGGTGCCGGGTGCGGCGCCCTCGCCGGAGCAGGTGGTGCAGGTGACGGCGGTGTCGACCTGGAGTTCCTTGGTGGTGCCGAAGGCGGCCTCCTCCAGGGTGATCTCCAGGCGGATCATGGCGTCCTGGCCGCGGCGGGTCCGCGAGCGCGGGCCGCGCTGGCCGCCGGCGGCGCCGAAGAAGGCGTCCATGATGTCGGAGAAGCCGAAGCCCGCGGCGCCGAAGCCGCCCGCACCCGCGCCGCCGCCGTTCGGCGAGAGCGGGTCGCCGCCGAGGTCGTAGACCTGCCGCTTGGCGGGGTCGGAGAGCACCTCGTAGGCGGCGTTGATCTCCTTGAACCGCTCCTGGGTCTTCGGGTCCGGGTTGACGTCCGGGTGCAGTTCGCGCGCGAGGCGCCGGAACGCCTTCTTGATCTCGTCCTGCCCCGCATCCCGTCGGACGCCGAGTACCGCGTAGTAGTCCGTGGCCACCAAATGCTCCGCTTGTTCCGCTTCTGGAAGTGTGCTTGCGTCCGACCGGCTGCGCTGCTGGCGCAGCGCGCTGTTACGACTCGGCCAGGATCTGACCCACGTACCGTGCCACCGCTCGCACCGCCCCCATTGTGCCCGGGTAATCCATCCGGGTCGGACCGATCACACCCAGCTTTGCCACGCTCTGGTCGCCCGAACCGTAACCGACGGAGACGACGGACGTGGAATTGAGGCCCTCGTAGTCGTTTTCGCGCCCGATCCGGACCGTCATCCCGGACTCCGCGGTCTCACCCAGCAGGCGCAGCAGCACGACCTGTTCCTCCAGTGCCTCCAGCACCGGCTGGATGGTCAGCGGGAAGTCGTGGCCGAAGCGGGTCAGGTTGGCCGTGCCGGCCAGCATGATGCGCTCCTCGTTCTGCTCGGCGAGGGTCTCGAAGAGGGTGGCGAGCACGGTGGAGACGGTGGGCCGGTCGCCCTGCTCGAAGGCGCTCGGCAGGTCCTCCAGCACCACGGGGACGTCGGGCAGCCGGCGGCCGGCGGCCATGCTGTTGAGCTTGGCGCGCAGGTCGGCCAGGACGGTCTCGCCGACCGTGCCGGGGCAGTCGACGATGCGCTGCTCCACCCGTCCGGTGTTGGTGATCAGGACGAGCATCACCTTCGTGGGTGCCAGCGCGACGAGTTCGACGTGCCGCACGGTGGAGCGGGTCAGCGACGGGTACTGCACCACGGCGACCTGCCGGGTGAGCTGGGCGAGCAGCCGGACGGTGCGGGCCACGACGTCGTCGAGGTCGACGGCGCCCTCCAGGAAGTGCCGGATCGCACGGCGCTCGGGGGCGGTCATCGGCTTGACCTCGGCGAGCCGGTCGACGAACAGCCGGTAGCCCTTGTCGGTGGGGATCCGGCCGGCGCTGGTGTGCGGCTGGTGGATGAAGCCGTCCTCCTCCAGCGCGGCCATGTCGTTGCGGACCGTCGCCGGGGAGACGCCGAGGTTGTGCCGCTCGACGAGGGCCTTGGAGCCGACCGGCTCCTCGGTGCCCACGTAGTCCTGGACGATCGCGCGCAGCACGGCGAGCCGGCGCTCGTCGAGCGGGCGGACGCCGGCACGCGTGTCGATGAGACGGTCGTCCCTGCGCTCGTTGACCACGGGGCACGCACCTCCGTCTTCGCCCGTTGGACCTGGTGACCGATCCGTTCCTTGGCACTCTGGAAGGCAGAGTGCCAGAACCGTACCTGCCAGTGTAAGGCCCACCCCCGACGGCAGGAACGGGCCTCCCACGTGATCCTCGACCGATCTCCGGGCCGCGGGCGGTGCCCCGTGCGTCGGCGAGTGGCAGCATCGAAAGCGAGCGAGCTACCGAAGGAGCAGCGATGTCGTCGACACGGCAGCACTCCCGCTTCGCACCGGACCGCGGCCTGACCGGCCGGATGGTCACGACGATGTTCCTGATCGGCCTGGTCTACGTGGGGTTCACCGGGCTGCTGATCGTCCTGCTGCGCGGCGCCTGGCCGCTGATCCTGCTGGTGTCGGGCGGGCTGTTCGTCGCGCAGTTCTGGTTCAGTGACAAGATCACCGAGAAGGCGATGGGCGCCCGTCCGGCGTCGCCGGAGGAGTACCCGCAGCTGCACGGCACGATCGACCGGCTGTGCGCGCTGGCCGACATGCCGAAGCCGCGGGTGGCGGTGGCGCGGAACGACATGCCGAACGCCTTCGCCACCGGCCGCAAGCCGGAGAAGGCCGTGGTGTGCGTGACCACCGGGCTGCTGCGCCGGCTGGAGCCGGAGGAGCTGGAGGGCGTCCTGGCGCACGAGCTGTCGCACGTCGCGCACCGGGACGTGGCGGTCATGACGGTGGCGGGCTTCCTCGGCGTGCTGGCCGGCGTGATGACCCGGGTCGCCCTGTACGGCGGGTTCCTGGGCAACAACCGCAACAGCAGCGACCCGAACACGGCGATCGCGCTGGTGATCGTGCCGCTGGTCAGCATGGTGGTGTACGCGCTGAGCTTCCTGCTCACCCGGATGCTGTCGCGCTACCGGGAGCTGGCGGCGGACCGCTCGGCGGCCCAGCTGACCGGCCGGCCGAGCGCGCTGGCCTCGGCGCTGACCAAGGTGACGGGGCAGATCTCCGCCATCCCGACCGAGGACCTGCGCAAGGCGCAGCCGTACAACGCCTTCTACTTCGCGCCGGCGCTGAACGCGCGGGAGGCCGCGAGCCAGCTCCTCTCCACCCACCCCTCGCTGGAGAAGCGGCTGGAGCAGCTGGCGCGGATCTCCGCCGAGCTCGGCCGCTGACCGGCCGGGAGAGGACCGCACATGGGATTCCTGGACGCGCTGCTGGGCCGGAGCAAGCCGGTGAAGCCGGATCTGGACCAGCTGTTCGGCATTCCGTCGGCCGCGCTGACGCTTCAGGCGGCGGCCGGGTTCCTGCCGACGGGGCTGGGCTCGGTCTGCTTCGCCGCGGTCGAGGGCGGGGCCTTCGAGGAGGTCAAGCAGCAGGTCCGGGCGCTGCTGGACGCGGACACCGACCGCGGCGGCGTCCCGGTGGAGGCGTCCCGGGACGACTACGGCTACTCCTGGCTGCTCGCCCGGCACACCCCCGGGGAGCTGCCGGACCTGGTGAACGACCTGCACGCGGTCAACAGCGAGCTGGAGGCGAACGGCTTCGGCCCGCAGCTGCTCTGCTCGCTGGTGGGCTTCAAGGACGCCGAGGGGCGCTCGCTGGCGCTGGTCTACCTCTACAAGCGGGGCACCTTCTATCCGTTCGCGCCGATGCCGGGCGGCGGCGAGAAGCGGAACAGCCCGCTGGAGCTCCAGGTGAAGGCAATGCTCGGGGATGACCTGCGGCTGGAGTCGGACCTGTCGCGGTGGTTCCCGGTCTGGGGTGCGCCCGGGCTGTAGGGCGTGCGGGCTGCGCGGGGCGCGGGCGGGGGTTCGGCACGCCGTACGCCGGACGGGCGATGACCGGGTGTCGGGCTCGTAGACTCCCGTCCATGCGCAGCAGGCAGTACGGCCCCGATCTGACCCCGCCGTGGAAGCGGCAGCAGCCGGCCCCCGAGGTTCCGGCCGAGCGGGACCTCGTGGTGGAGGAGGCGGCGACCGGCTTCTGCGGGGCGGTGGTGCGCTGCGAGAAGACCGCGGAGGGGCCGACCGTCACCCTGGAGGACCGGTTCGGCAAGCACCGGGTGTTCCCGCTGGTGCCGCGCGGCTTCCTGCTGGAGGGGCGGGTGGTGACGCTGGTCCGTCCCGCGGCGGCGGCCCCCGCCGCCGGGCCGCGGCTGACCGCCTCCGGCTCGGTCGCGGTGCCGGGCGCCCGGGCCCGGGTGGCCCGGGAGTCGCGGATCTACGTGGAGGGGCGGCACGACGCGGAGCTCGTCGAGCGGGTCTGGGGCGACGACCTGCGGGTCGAGGGCGTGGTCGTGGAGTACCTGGAGGGCGTGGACGACCTGCCGGCCGTCGTCGCGGAGTTCGCGCCGGGCCCGGGGCGCCGGCTCGGGGTGCTGGTCGACCACCTGCTGCCGGGCACCAAGGAGCACCGGATCGCGGAGCGGGTCTCCGGCGACTCGGTGCTGGTGGTGGGCCACCCGTACATCGACGTGTGGCAGGCGGTGAAGCCGGCCTCGGTGGGCATCGCGGCGTGGCCCGAGGTGCCGCGCGGCGAGGTCTGGAAGGAGGGCGTCTGCCGCCGGCTGGGCTGGCCGGTGGACCCGCCCGCGGCCTGGCGCCGCATCCTCGGCTCGGTGCGCTCCTACCGGGACGTCGACCCGGCCCTGCTGGGCCGGGTCGAGGAGCTGATCGACTTCGTGACGGCGGTCGACTGACCCCGGGGGTCAGTCCACCAGGTCGCGGACGACCGCGTCGGCCAGGAGGCGTCCGCGCAGGGTGAGGGCGGCGCGGCCGTCGGCGTGCGCGGCGGGGTCGAGCAGGCCCTCCTCCAGGGCGCGCAGTGCGGCCTTGCGGCCGTCCTCGGTGAGCAGGTCGAGCGGGCAGCCGTCGACCAGCCGGAGCTCCAGCAGGATGCGCTCGACCCGGCGGTCCTCCGCGGCGAGCACCTCCCGGCCGAGCGCCGGGGTGCGGCCCTCGGCGAGCGCCTGCGCGTAGGCGGCGGGGTGCTTGGCGTTCCACCAGCGGACGCCGCCGACGTGGCTGTGTGCGCCCGGGCCGGCGCCCCACCAGTCGGCGCCCGTCCAGTAGAGCTCGTTGTGGCGACAGCGCGCCTCGGGCGTGGTGGCCCAGTTCGAGACCTCGTACCAGGCGTAGCCTGCCGCGGAGAGGGCGTCGTCGGCGATGAGGTAACGGTCGGCGTGCACGTCGTCGTCGATCATCGGGAGTTCGCCGCGGCGGACGCGGGCGGCGAGCCGGGTGCCCTCCTCGACGATCAGGGAGTAGGCGGAGACGTGGTCGGGGCGGGCGCCGATCGCGGCGTCGAGGGAGGCCCGCCAGTCGTCGTCGGACTCGCCGGGGGTGCCGTAGATCAGGTCGAGGTTGACGTGCTCGAAGCCGGCCTCGCGGGCCTCGGCGACGCAGGCCTCGGGGCGGCCGGGGGTGTGGTGGCGGTCGAGGATCTGCAGCACGTGCCGGCGGGCGCTCTGCATGCCGAAGGAGATCCGGTTGTAGCCGCCCTCGCGGAGCTCGGCCAGGTAGGCGGGGCCGACGGACTCCGGGTTGGCCTCGGTGGTGACCTCCGCGTCGGGCGCGAGGCCGAACTCCTCGCGCAGCGCGGCGAGCATCCGCACCAGGTCGCGGGCGGGCAGCAGGGTGGGGGTGCCGCCGCCGAGGAAGACGGTCCGTACGGGCAGGTCGGTGTCGCCGAGGACCTTCCGGGCGAGCCGGATCTCGGCGATCACGTTGTCGGCGTAGGTCTCCTGCGAGGCGACCGCGCCCGAGGAGCGCAGCTCGGTCGCGGTGTAGGTGTTGAAGTCGCAGTAGCCGCAGCGGCTGGCGCAGTACGGCACGTGCAGGTAGAAGCCGAACGGCCGGGTGCCGAGCCCGGTCAGGGCGGGCGCGGGCAGCGAACCGTCGGACGGCACCGGTTCGCCGTCGGGGAGTGCGGAGGGCATACCCCCCATTGTCCCGTATCGCATTTGGCATCGTCCCGTACGGCTCGGGTTGCCCCGGAGCCGTACGGGACGGTGGACGTCAGGCCTCGTTGGAGCCGGCGTACATCTCGGTGATGGCGTCGGCGTACTCGCGCTCGACCACCGGCCGCTTGATCTTGAGGCTCGGGGTCAGCTCGCCGTGCTCGATGTCGAGGTCGCGCGGCAGCAGGGTGAACTTCTTGATCGTCTGCCAGCGCTGCAGCTCGCCGTTGAGGCGCTGGACGAAGCCCCCGATGAGCTCGTTGGTCTCCGGGGCGGCGACCACCTCGGCGTACGACTTGCCGGCCAGGCCGTGCTCGGCCGCCCACGGCATGAGGACGGTCTCGTCGAGGCCGATCAGCGCGGTGCAGAAGTTGCGCTGGTTGCCGATCACCAGGATGTTGCTGACGAACGGGCAGATGGCCTTGAACTTGCCCTCGACCTCGCTGGGGGCGACGTACTTGCCGCCGGAGGTCTTGAACATGTCCTTCTTGCGGTCGGTGATCCGCAGGTAGCCGTCCTGGTCGAGCTCGCCGATGTCGCCGGTGTGGAACCAGCCGTCCGGCTCCAGCACCTCGGCGGTCTGCTCCGGCATCTCGTGGTAGCCGCGCATGATGCCGGGGCCGCGGAGCAGGATCTCGCCGTCCTCGGCGATCCGGACCTCGGTGCCGGGCAGCGGCAGGCCGACCGTGCCGACGCGCGTCGCGCCGTCCCGGTTGACGGTGGAGCCGGCGGAGGTCTCCGTCAGGCCGTAGCCCTCCAGGATCGGCACGCCGGCGCCCATGAAGAAGAAGCCGATCTCGGGGGCGAGCGCGGCGCTGCCGGAGACCGAGCCGCGCATCCGGCCGCCGAAGGCGGCGCGGATCTTGGCGTACACCAGCTTGTCTGCGAGCTTGTGCTGCAGGGCCAGGCCGAGCGGCGCGGTGGCCTTCCCGGTGGCGATCTGGTTCGCCTGGGTGGTGCGGGCGTAGTCGCGGGCGACCTTGGCGGCCCACAGGAAGATCTTGTACTTGGCGCCGCCCTCGGCTCGGGCCCTGCCGGCGATGCCGTTGTAGACCTTCTCGAAGATGCGCGGGGCGGAGGCCATCAGGGTCGGCCTGATCGCGGGCAGGTTGTGGATGATGCGGTCCACCCGCCCGTCCACCGCCATCACGTGGCCGGTGGCGATCTGGCCGGAGATCAGCGTCTTGCCGAAGACGTGCGACAGCGGCAGCCACATGAACTGGACGTCGTCCGCGCGCAGCAGACCGCTCTGCTCCTGGGCCAGGCCCTCGTACGCCCAGCAGTCGTGCACCAGGCGCACGCCCTTGGGGCGGCCGGTGGTGCCGGAGGTGTAGATGAGGGTGGCGAGCTGCTCGGGCTCCAGCGCGTCGACCGCCTTGTCGACGGCGTCGGGGTGGTCGACGAGGTACGCGGCGCCGCGCTCCTCCAGCTCCGCCAGGGTGAGCACGGTGAGGCCCGCGGTCTCCGGCTGCCCGGCGGGGGCGTCGAAGAGGACCACCGTCTCCAGGGCGGGCAGCTGGGCCCGCTGCTCCATCACCTTGGCGAGCTGCTTCTCGTTCTCGGCGAACATCGCCCGACTGGCGGAGTTGGCGAGGATGAATGCCGTTTCGTCCGCATTGGTACTGGGGTACACCGTGGTGGTGGCAGCACCGGCGCACATGTTCCCGAGGTCGGCGATGATCCACTCGACCCGGGTGGTCGAGGAGACCGCCACGCGGTCCTCGGACTCGATACCGAGCGACATCAGGCCGGCGGCGACCGCTCTGACCCGCTCCGCGGTCTGCGCCCAGGTCAGCGAGCGCCACTGCTCGGCCCCGGGCGCGCCGTCGGCGGCATGCTCGTCGACCGGCACGGGGTACCGGTAGGCCTCACCGTCGGGCGTGGCCTTTACCCTGCTGAGGAAAAGATGGGCCACGGAGGGCGGACGCCGCTCGATCATGGACTGCACGGAACTCAACGAGGACCTCCGGGGGGCGGGTGGCCGAGGGTGAGGGACGGGCGGCCGTGGGGGCGGCCGGGCCCGGCCCGCCTTGTTAACCAGCAAGTAACAAGAACCAGGCAGCAGCCTAGGGCGTGCGCGGCCGTTCCGTAAGGGGGTCAGGGCAGCTGGCACGCCGTCGGACCTGCAGTGCAGACGGGATCCGCCCCCGCGACAGGGCGGTCCTAGCACGAAATACCCAGTTGCGAGTAGACCTAAATGAGGATGCGCGCATCCGCGTCGAGGACGAGAGTGTCACGGTGCTGATCAGACTGTTGCGGGCCCACCTCGGGCCCTACCGCCAAACGATCCTGCTGCTGGTCCTGCTCCAGCTCGTCTCCACCATCGGTGCCCTCTACCTGCCCACGCTGAACGCCGACATCATCGACCAGGGCGTGATCAAGGGCGACACCGGCTACATCCTGCAGATCGGCGGCGTGATGATCGCCGTCTCGCTCGCCCAGGCGGTCTGCTCCGTCTGCGCCGTCTTCCTCGGCGCCCGGACGGCCATGGCGGTCGGCCGTGACATCCGCGCCACCGTCTTCGACCGGGTGCAGAGCTTCTCCTCGCGCGAGCTCGGCCAGTTCGGCGCCCCGTCGCTGATCACCCGCACCACCAACGACGTCCAGCAGGTCCAGATGCTGGTGCTGATGGCGTTCACCCTCATGGTGGCCGCGCCGATCATGTGCGTCGGCGGCATCGTCATGGCGCTCAACCAGGACGTCCCGCTCTCGGCCCTGCTGCTCGCCGTCGTCCCGCTGCTCGGCATCGTCGTCGTCCTGCTCGTCCGCCGGCTGCGCCCGCAGTTCCGCGGGATGCAGGTGCGCATCGACGGCGTCAACCGGATCCTGCGCGAGCAGATCACCGGCATCCGGGTCATCCGGGCCTTCGTCAAGGACGGCCACGAGCAGGACCGCTTCGCCGGCGCCAACCAGGACCTCGCCGACGTCTCGCTGCGGGTCGGCCGCCTGATGGCCTTCATGTTCCCCACCGTGATGTCCGTGGTGAACATCTCCAGCGTCGCGGTGCTCTGGTTCGGCGCCCACCGGATCGACAGCGGCAGCATGCAGATCGGCGCCCTGACCGCCTTCCTCTCCTACCTCATGCAGATCCTCATGAGCGTCATGATGGCCACCTTCATGTTCATGATGGTGCCGCGCGCCGAGGTCTGCGCCGAGCGCATCCAGGAGGTCCTGACCACCGAGCCGACCATCGCGGCCCCCGCCTCCCCGGTCACCGAGCTCGACGGCCGCGGCCGGCTGGAACTGCGCGACGTCGAGTTCCGCTACCCCGGCGCCGAGGCCCCGGTGCTGCGCGGCATCGACATCCTCGCCCGGCCCGGCCAGACCACCGCGATCATCGGCTCCACCGGCTCCGGCAAGTCGACCCTGCTCGGCCTCGTCCCCCGGCTCTTCGACGCCACCGGCGGCCAGGTCCTGGTCAACGGCGTGGACGTGCGCGAGATCGACCCGACCCGTCTCTCCGAGGCCATCGGCGTCGTCCCCCAGAAGCCCTACCTCTTCACCGGCACCGTCGCCTCCAACCTCCGCTACGGCCGCCCCGAGGCCAGCGACGAGGAACTGTGGCAGGCCCTGGCGACCGCCCAGGCCAAGGAGTTCGTCGAGAAGTTCCCGGAGGGCCTGGACGCCCCGATCGCCCAGGGCGGCTCCAACGTCTCCGGCGGCCAGCGCCAGCGCCTCGCGATCGCCCGGGCCCTGGTCCGCAGGCCGGAGATCTACCTCTTCGACGACTCCTTCTCGGCCCTCGACTACGCCACCGACGCCAAGCTGCGCCGGGCCCTGGCCACCGAGACCGCCGACGCCACCGTCGTCATCGTCGCCCAGCGGGTCTCCACCATCCGCGACGCCGACCGGATCATCGTGCTCGACGAGGGCGCCGTCGTCGGCAGCGGCACCCACCAGGAACTGATGGCCGACAACCCGACCTACCGGGAGATCGTCCTCTCCCAGCTCACCGAACAGGAGGCGGCGTGACCACCCCCGGCCAGAAGCCCCAGCGCAGCGCCTCGCAGGAGGCCGCCGCCCGCCGCGGCCCGGCCGGCCCCGGCCGGTTCATGGGCGGCCAGGGCGCCGAGAAGTCCATGGACTTCAAGGGCTCCGGCCGGCGGATGCTCGGCATGTTCCGCCCCGAGCGACGGCTGCTGTACGGCGTGCTCGCCCTCGGCGCCGTCAGCATCGGCTGCGCGGTCGCCGGCCCGTACGTCCTCGGCCACGCCACCGACCTCATCTTCGCCGGTGTGGTCGGCTCCCACTTCCCGGCCGGCATGTCCGAGCAGCAGGTGCTGCAGCAGCTGCGCCACGACGGCCGGGGCGGCGTCGCCGACGTACTCTCCACCGTGCCGTTCACCCCCGGCCAGGGCATGGACTTCGACGCCATCGGCACCGTGCTGCTCTGGGTGCTGGCGATCTACCTGGTCTCCGCCGTCTTCGGCATCGTCCAGGGTCGGCTCGCCACCACCGCCATCCAGCGGATCGTCTACCGGCTGCGCCAGGACGTCGAGTCGAAGATCGCCCGGCTGCCGCTCAGCTACTTCGACCGGCAGCCCCGCGGCGAGGTGCTCAGCCGGGTCACCAACGACATCGACAACATCGGCCAGTCCATGCAGCAGACCACGGGCCAGGTGGTGAACTCCCTGCTCACCATCGTCGGCGTGCTGGCGATGATGTTCTGGATCTCCCCGCTGCTCGCGGTGATCGCGCTGATCTCCGTCCCGCTGTCGGTGGTCGTCGCCGCGCGGGTCGGCAAGCGGGCCCAGCCGCAGTTCGTCACCCAGTGGCGGACGACCGGCGCGCTCAACGCCCACATCGAGGAGATGTACACCGGGCACACCCTGGTGAAGACCTTCGGCCGCCAGAAGGAGGCCGCGGAGATCTTCCGCCGGGAGAACGAGGCGCTGTACGACTCCAGCTACCGGGCCCAGTTCATCTCCGGCATCATCCAGCCGGCGATGATGCTGATCGGCAACCTCAACTACGTGCTGGTCGCGGTCGTCGGCGGCCTGCGGGTGGCGAGCGGCGCGCTCTCCATCGGCGACGTGCAGGCCTTCATCCAGTACTCCCGGCAGTTCAGCCAGCCGCTCACCCAGGTCGCCTCGATGTCGAACCTGGTGCAGTCCGGCGTGGCCTCCGCCGAGCGGGTCTTCGAACTGCTCGACGCCCCCGAGCAGACCCCGGAGCCGGCCATGCCGGAGCGCCCCGCCGAGCTGGCCGGCCGGGTCGCCTTCGAGGACGTCGCGTTCCGCTACGAGCCGGAGAAGCCGCTCATCGACAGCCTGTCGCTGAAGGTCGAGCCCGGCCAGACGGTCGCCATCGTCGGCCCCACCGGCGCCGGCAAGACCACCCTGGTCAACCTGCTGATGCGGTTCTACGAGGTCAGCGGCGGCCGGATCACCCTGGACGGGGTCGACATCGCCGCGATGTCCCGCGAGGAGCTGCGCGCGGGCATCGGCATGGTGCTCCAGGACACCTGGCTGTTCGGCGGCAGCATCGCCGACAACATCGCGTACGGCGCCGACGGCGCCACCCGCGAGCAGGTCGTCGAGGCCGCGAAGGCCGCCCACGTCGACCGCTTCGTACGGACCCTGCCGGACGGCTACGACACCGTCATCGACGACGAGGGCACCGGCGTCAGCACGGGCGAGAAGCAGCTGATCACCATCGCCCGGGCCTTCCTCGCCCAGCCGTCCATCCTGGTTCTGGACGAGGCGACCAGCTCGGTCGACACCCGCACCGAGGTGCTCATCCAGAAGGCGATGGCGCGGCTGCGCACCGGCCGCACCAGCTTCGTGATCGCGCACCGGCTCTCCACCATCCGGGACGCCGACGTGATCCTGGTGATGGAGAACGGCTCGATCGTGGAGCAGGGCTCGCACGACCAGCTGATCGAGGCGGAGGGCGCCTACGCGCGGCTCTACCAGGCACAGTTCGCCGAGGCGGTGGCCGAGGTCGACTGACCGGCGGCCGTGACGGTCCGACCGTCGTCGGGGGAGGTCCGGGACTGCCGGGCCTCCCCCGACGCATGTCCGGCCGCTGTCCGTGTGCGGCGCACGGCGCCCGGTGTCCGCGGGCTCGGGAGGTGTACGGCCGTACCGCCCGGGTGGCTGCACCGGGACAGGCAGCCGCACCGCCCGGGCCGCAGCACCGGGCAGGGAAGATCGCGCTAGCGTGGCGGGGTGACCGACACCGATACGGCGCTCGCCGACCCGTTCGAGACCTACCGGCGCTACCTGGGCGCCGTCGCCTACCGTCTGCTCGGCTCGGTGGCCGACGCCGAGGACGTACTGCAGGAGGCGTGGCTGCGCTGGCAGGCCGCCGACCGCACCGCGGTGGCCGAGCCCCGCGCGTTCCTCACCACCGTGGTCACCCGGCTCTGCTACGACCAGCTCGGTTCGGCCCGGGTGCGGCGCGAGGAGTACTACGGCGAGTGGCTGCCCGAGCCGGTGGTCTCCGACGAGGCCTCCCCCGCCGACCTCGCGGAACTCGGCGAGTCGGTGTCGATGGCGGTGCTCACCGTGATGGAACAGCTGAGCCCGGCCGAGCGCGCCGCCTTCGTGCTGCACGACGTCTTCGCGGTCGGCTTCGACGAGATCGCGGCCACCCTGGAGCGCAGCCCGGAGGCCGCCCGGCAGCTCGCCTCGCGGGCCCGCCGGCGGGTGAAGGAGGGCACCCGACGGGGCACCGTCGACCCGGCCGAGCACCGGCAGGCGGTGAGCGCCTTCGCGGCGGCGACCGCCGGCGGCGACCTCCAGGCCCTGCTGGCGGTGCTCGACCCGGACGTCGTCTGGCACTCGGACGGCGGCGGCGTGGTCAGCGCCGGGGTCCGGCCGATCGTCGGCGCCGACCGGGTCTCCCGGCTGGTGGTCGGCCTGGTCACGAAGTTCGTCTCCCCCGAGTCCTCGTTCGCCTTCGCCCTGGTCAACGGCGAGCTCGGCCTGGTGGTGTACTCCTCGCCCGGCGTGGTGGGCGGCGTGATCGCCTTCACCGTCGCCGACGGCCGGATCGCCGAGGCCTACGTGGTGGTCAACCCGGAGAAGCTCTCCCACCTGAAGTGACCCGCCGCTGAAGTGCCCCACCGCTTCGGAGAACGGCGGAGGCCGCCACCCGGTGACCCGGGTGGCGGCCTCCGCCGTCTGCGGTGCCGACGCCGCTACTTCTTTTCCTTCGGGGCTTCCGCGTCGGTGGACAGCGCGGCGATGAAGGCCTCCTGCGGGACCTCCACCCGGCCGACCATCTTCATGCGCTTCTTGCCCTCCTTCTGCTTCTCCAGCAGCTTCCGCTTACGGGAGATGTCACCGCCGTAGCACTTGGCGAGGACGTCCTTGCGGATGGCGCGGACGGTCTCGCGGGCGATGACCCGGGAGCCGATGGCGGCCTGGATCGGCACCTCGAACTGCTGGCGGGGGATCAGCTTCTGCAGCTTGCCCGCCATCATGACGCCGTAGTTGTAGGCCTTGTCCTTGTGGACGATCGCGGAGAAGGCGTCCACCGCGTCGCCGTGCAGCAGGATGTCGACCTTGACCAGGCTCGCGGACTGCTCGCCGATGGGCTCGTAGTCGAGCGAGGCGTAGCCGCGGGTCTTGGACTTCAGCTGGTCGAAGAAGTCGAAGACGATCTCCGCGAGCGGCAGGGTGTAGCGCAGCTCGACGCGGTCCTCGGAGAGGTAGTCCATGCCCTGCAGGCTGCCGCGGCGGGACTGGCAGAGCTCCATGATCGCGCCGACGAACTCGTTGGGCGCCAGGATGGTGCCGCGCACCACCGGCTCGAACACCTCGGCGATCTTGCCGGTGGGGAACTCGCTCGGGTTGGTGACGGTGTGCTCGGTGCCGTCCTCCATGATCACGCGGTAGATCACGTTGGGAGCGGTGGAGATCAGGTCGAGGTTGAACTCGCGCTCCAGGCGCTCCCGGATGATCTCCAGGTGCAGCAGGCCGAGGAAGCCGCAGCGGTAGCCGAAGCCGAGCGCGACCGAGGTCTCGGGCTCGTAGACGAGCGCGGCGTCGTTCAGGCGCAGCTTGTCGAGGGCGTCGCGCAGCAGCGGGTAGTCCGAGCCGTCCAGCGGGTAGAGGCCGGAGAACACCATCGGGCGCGGGTCCTTGTAGCCGCCGAGCGCCTCCGTGGCGCCCTTGTGCATGGAGGTGATCGTGTCACCGACCTTGGACTGCCGGACGTCCTTCACACCGGTGATGATGTAGCCGACCTCGCCGACGCCCAGGCCGTCCGACACCTTCGGCTCCGGCGAGATGACGCCGATCTCCAGCAGCTCGTGGGTGGCGCCGGTCGACATCATCGCGATGCGCTCGCGTTTGGTGAGCTGGCCGTCGACGACACGGACGTAGGTGACCACGCCGCGGTAGGAGTCGTACACCGAGTCGAAGATCATCGCGCGGGCCGGAGCGTCCTCGACGCCGACCGGGGCCGGGATGTTGTCGACGATGTGGTCCAGCAGGTCCTCGACACCGAGGCCGGTCTTGGCGCTGACCTTCAGCACGTCGTTCGGGTCGCAGCCGATGATGTGCGCGATCTCGGCCGCGTACTTCTCGGGCTGGGCGGCCGGCAGGTCGATCTTGTTGAGGACCGGGATGATCGTGAGGTCGTTCTCCAGCGCCAGGTAGAGGTTGGCGAGGGTCTGCGCCTCGATGCCCTGGGCCGCGTCGACCACCAGGATGGTGCCCTCGCAGGCCGCCAGGGAACGCGACACCTCGTACGTGAAGTCCACGTGGCCCGGGGTGTCGATCATGTTGAGGATGTGCGTGGTGCCGGCGTTCGCGCCGGTCCTCGGCGCCCACGGGAGGCGGACGGCCTGCGACTTGATGGTGATGCCGCGCTCACGCTCGATGTCCATGCGGTCGAGGTACTGGGCACGCATCTGCCGCGGGTCGACGACACCGGTGATCTGCAGCATCCGGTCGGCGAGCGTCGACTTGCCGTGGTCGATGTGGGCGATGATGCAGAAGTTGCGGATCACCGCCGGGTCGGTCCGGCTGGGCTCTGGCACATTGCTGGGGGTCGCGGGCACCTTGGTCCGATTCTCCGTGTGGTCCGGGGGCCGGGGTGTCCAGGTCATCGCTGACCGGCTTCCCGGGGACCGGACGGTCTCGTCCGATCGATAATGGCTCCCCCCATCCTCCCACGAGCCCGACCCCCCGTGACGGCGAGCCGGTCGGGCCGGGCCTACACCCCGACGGGGCCTCCGGCGGGGCTTCCGGGCGGGACCTCCGGCGATGCTTCCGGTGAGGTATCCGGTGGTGCTTCCGGGCGGGGGCTTCCGGGCGGCGGGCGGGGCTTCCGGGCGGGGGCTTCCGGGCGGCATGCGGGACTTCCGGGCGGCTGGCGGATCGGGAAGGATGGCCGTCCATGATCCTCGAGAGTGCACTGCTCGACGTCCGCCCCGGCGAGGAGGAGGCCTTCCTCGCCGCCTTCACCGAGGCCCGGCCGCTGATCGCCGTCCAGCGCGGCTTCCGCTCACTCCGACTGCGGCGATGCCTGGACGAGGGCAGCACCTCGCGCTTCCTGCTGCAGGTGGAGTGGGAGACCCTGGCCGACCACACCGAGGGCTTCCGCAACTCCGCCGAGTACCAGCAGTGGCGGGAACTGCTCCACCACTTCTACGAGCCGTTCCCCGTGGTGGAGCACTACGGGGAGCCGGTGCGCACGGCCGAACCGCCTGCGGTGGCGGGCTGACACCGGCGACGGGACCGGCCGAACGGCGCGGCGGGCAGGCAAGGCGTCGGACAGGGGGCTTCCGGACAGGCGTTCGGGCGGGGTGTCGGGGGGCGACGCGGGCCGGATCCGGCAGGGCGTCCGGTTTGGGGGCGGCCGACCGCCCCTGGTAGCGTGGGGCGCTGCACCTGGTTTCGGCGTGCCCTCTCAGCTGGTCCGGAGCCGCCGTGGTGCAACCGTCGAGACCGTTACACACAGACTGAGGCTCATTCGTGGCGAACATCAAGTCCCAGATCAAGCGCAACAAGACCAACGAGAAGGCGCGCCTGCGCAACAAGGCCGTCAAGTCCTCGCTGAAGACCGCCATCCGCAAGGCCCGTGAGGCCGCTGCCGCCGGCGAGAACGAGAAGGCCACCGCGCTGGCCCGCGAGGCCGCCAAGGCCCTCGACAAGGCCGCCAGCAAGGGCGTCATCCACAAGAACCAGGCCGCCAACAAGAAGTCGGCGATCACCAAGCTGGTCAACGCCGCCTGATTTGCGCGGACGCCCCACCGCTTCCCGCGGTGACGGCACACCGGGCACGCCCCGGAGGTCGACGCGATCGCGGCCCTCTACCCGCCTACGCCGACCAGCACCCCTCGGAACCGCACCGGCCCTCTACCCGGAGCCCCGAGGCGCATGACTCCGTACCGCACGCGGCCTGCGTTCGCCACGCGGGTGCGGTACACCTAGATTCACCAGAAGTGCCAGCTCAAAGGCCCTTCACCTACTGCCCGTCCGGTTCCCACCGGGCGGGCAGTACGCATTTTGTACACATGGATCTGATCACCCTCGCTACGCGGCGAGCGCAGTACGGGCCGCCAGTGCGTTCGCGCGGCCGATGTCGAGGGCGTCGGCGACCTCGTCCAGACGCTCCGGGAACAGGTGCCCGTACACGTCCAGCGTCATCGCCGCCGACTTGTGGCCCAGCATCTGCTGCACCACCTTCACGTCCGCGCCGGCCGCGATGGCGAGCGAGGCCGCCGTGTGCCGCAGCTTGTGCGGGGTGAGGCCGAGCGCTCCGAGGCCGGCGGCCTTCACCGCCGGGTCGAAGATGCCCGACCGGAACTCGCCGTACCCGAGCGCCTCCCCTTCCTGGCCGGTGAACACCAGCTGGTCGGGGCCGCGCCCGGCAACGAGCACTCTCAGGTCCGGCACCACCGAGGCCAGCACCGGCACGGACCGCTTCTCGTGGTTCTTCACGTCCTTGAGCAGCAGGCCGCCGCCGCGCTGCCGCGTGTAGGCCTGAACGATCCGCAGCCGGCGGGCGTCCAGTTGCACCCTGCCGACCCGCAGGGCCGACACCTCGCCCCACCGGATGCCGCAGTAGGCGAGCACCAGGAGGAGCGTGCCGTTCGGGCCGGCGGCCTCGACCAGGTCGGCCACCTGGGCGTGGGTGAGGTAGACGTGATCGTCGTCGTCCGAGTCCTGCGGCAGCTCGTGGTCAACGGTCGGACTCATGGTGATCTTCCCCGTCTTCACGGCGTACTTCATCACCATGCTGAGCACCAGGTGCGTCTTGCCGATCCGCGCCGGCGAGAGTGGCTTGCCGCGCTTGCCCGGCTGACTGCAGAGCTCGGTCAGCCACTCGGAGACGTCCTCCCAGCGGACCGCGGCCACCGACCAGGTGCCCCACTTCGGCAGCACGTACAGGTCGAGCAGCTCCCGGTAGTCGCCCTTCGTCCGCTCCCCCGGGCGCCGCAGCGAGCCGAACCACTGCTCGGCGACCTCGGAGACGAGCGTCTTGCCCTGCTTCGGATCGCGGTACGTCCCCTTGTCGAGCCGCTCGGCGAGCGCCTGGCGCTCCTTCTCGGCGGCCGGCAGCTTGGCAAAGGTGAGCGCCTTCGCCTTGCCGTCCGGCCCGTACCAGCGGACCCGCCACCGACCGGGCTCGGCCCGCTTGCTGCCGGCCTTCTTGGCCTCGCGCCACTTCTCCATGGCGGCGAGGTAGTCCTTCTGCTTGGCGCGGTCCTCAATCCAGACTCTGGCCATCAGCCGCGCCCTTCTGCTCTGTGCGCTTGGTGAGGACGGCGCGCATGTAGCCGTCATCGTCGCCGTCCAGCTCCAGATGCCACGCACCCGGTACGCGCGCCCGCATGAGGCTGTATGCCTCGTGCGCCGGGTTTTCGTTCTCGTAAGGGCGGTTCTCCGCCCGGAAGCGTCGTACCTCTGCTGCTGGAACGTCAGCCGGCAGCCACTCGCCGTGCATCCACCGCCAAGCCGTCTCCCAGGGCACCGGACCCACGCTTGTGATCGAAACCCAGTGGCCGCGCGGGTCTCCCTTAACGTCGGCCGGCTCCTCGCGCGGCAGCAGCAGCGTGACAGGCGACACCCCTAGGGCCACAGCTAGAGCCATCAGGTCGTCGGCATCCACGCGCCGCGTGCCGGCCTCAAGTCGGGTGATCCCCAGAGGCGGGATAGGTCGGCCGAGCTCCCCCACGCGATCGGAGAGCTCCTTCTTGGTCATGCCGCGCTCGCTACGGAGCCGCGCAATGTTGGCCCGCAGCTGATCGCCGGTGGGGCCGAGCGGATTCTTCTTGTCCTCGGTCACGCCATCACCATGGCATCAAAATGTTCGGTGCGCAATCCCTCTTGTTCCTTCTGGCTCCCGGGTATACCTTCGTGATGTCGACGCAACAGAGTGTTCAGTCGACCGATCAGAAGGAGACTCGCATGTCTGTGCGATCCCTCTCGCCCAGCCCCCGGGGCGACTACCTCACGCCGGCGGAGACCGCCGAGCTGGTCAGGGTCAGCCCGAAGACCCTCGCGAACTGGCGCTGGCAGGGCATCGGCCCCGCGTTCACGAAGCTCACCCCGGGCCGTAGCGGGCGCATCCGCTACCACCGCAGCAGCGTCGAGACCTACCTCGCCGGCGAGAGCGCCACCGCAGCCTGAAATGCGAACGGCCCCCACCAGGACGGCAATCCCGGCAGGGGCCTGACGTACTCCGACAACGACAAAGCCCCGGTCATCGGCCAAGAGGACCCGGGGCTTGTCCCTCCAAGAAGGAGAACGCTGTGAACCACAGTAAGGCCGACACCACCCAGCCCGCTAGCGCCACAGCCGCCACCGGCGCGCTCTCCGCGGCCATCGACCGAGTCCGCCAGCAGGCGAACGCCGCCATCGTGGCCCGCCTCGCGCGGCTCACCGTGGACGCCCCCGTCTGGGGCGGCAACACCATCACGATCCCCGAACCCAGCTGGTGCACCCTCGACCACAGCAAGCTCGTCTACCACCCCGAGGACCTGTACCACACCGGCATCGAGATGTCGGCGTCGATGACCCACAGCAACGGCGAGCAGGAAGAGCTGATCGCCGGCTGGCTCACCGAGAACCCGTACTCCGGCGACGGGCTGCGCGCCGCGGTCGCCCTGCAGGGCGGGGACGTCGAGGACTACGACGAGGACGGCCTGGCCAGACTCGCCGGCGAACTCCACGCCGCGGCCGTCATAGTCGAGCGCCTGCGGGCCCGCCTCGTCGACGCCCGCCTCGCCTCCGAGGCCGAGGCCAGCTGATGACCCGCCGCACCACCACCGAGGCCCCGGCGACCACCGCCGGGGCCCTCGGGCCGTCCAGGCCGGTCGGCGCCTGGCCGGTCCCCAAGGCGCCCATGAACCCGCTCGAACTGGCCCGCATCATCGCCCAGCGGGACCGGGCCGACTTCCGGCTCATCATCGCCGCCACGCGCCGCATCCTCTCCACCCAGCCCAACGCCCGCACCCGGCGGGCCGCCCTGCGCCGCATCGTGCGGGCACTCGAGACGCTGACCGGCGATCTCGACCTGGCCGCCCAGTCGGCGAAGAAGCCGAGGACCCCATGACCGATCTCCTGCGTGCCGTTCTCGGCTACGCCGATCACGGCTGGAAGGTGTTCCCCCTGTCCGGCAAGACTCCTGCCATCCCGCGCCTGCACCCCGCGGGCGACCCCTGCCGCGGAGAGTGCGGCAGCGACGGCCACGGCTACCACGACGCCACCACCGACCAGGACCACCTCCGGGCCTGGTGGGCCAGGTACCCGCAGGCCAACATCGGACTGCCCTGCCTGCCCAACGGCCTGGCCGTGGTCGACATCGACCCCCGCAACGGCGGCAACAAGACCCTCGCGCACCTCGAGGGCAAGCTCGGCCCGCTGCCGGGCACGCTGATGCAGATCACCGGCGGCGACGGCCTGCACATGGTCTACCGCGCCCCGCAGCAGCAGCTGCCGGGCAAGCTGGGCCCGGGCATCGACGTGAAGGCCAACGGCTACATCGTGGTCGCCCCCTCCGTGCACCCGGACACCGCAGGCCGCTACCGCTGGTCGGGGGACGGCAATTTCGCCCACCGGCCGGCGCCGTGGCCCACCGTCCTGCTGCCGCGACAGCAGGCGCCCGTGGTGCCCCGTCAGCCGGTACGCCCGGGAGGCGAGCGGGACACCCTGGCCGGGCTCGTCCACTTCGTCCTCGAAGCCCAGGAAGGCGAGCGCAACTCCCGCCTGTACTGGGCCGCCTGCCGGGCCCTGGAGGTCACCCGCGAGGGCCGGGTCTCCGCCTCGGCGGTGTTCGCCGCCCTGGTCGATGCCGGCGTCCACATCGGCCTGTCGGAGACCGAGGCGGCCCGCACCATCCGCAGCGCCGACCGGGCACCGGCCCGCAGGTCGGTGAGCGCATGAGCGCATCGTGGGACGAGACGGAGAAGATCCTGGCCCGACACGGCCTCAACGAGGACGAGCAGGGCGGCCCCTCGGCGGCCGGCAGGCCGTGGCCCTCGCTCGCCGAGCCCGCCATGCACGGCCTGCCGGGGCGGATCGTGCGGGAGATCGAGCCGCACACCGAGGCGGACCCGGCCGCGATGCTGTTCACCCTGTACGCGGCCGCCGGCACGATGATCGGCCGGTCCCCGCACATGCTGACCGGCGGTGTCGAGCACGGGTGCCGCGTCTGGCCGATGGTCATCGGCCGCACTGCGGGCGGTGTGAAGGGCACCTCCTGGGCGGAAGTGCGCCGGGTTCTCAACGCGGCCGACGACCTCTTCTGCCACGACCGCGTGCAGGGCGGCCTGTCCTCCGCCGAGGGCCTGATCATCCAGGTCCGGGACGAGAGCGGCGACCCGGAGAGCAAGGACTACGACGAAGGCGTGAGCGACAAGCGCCTGCTCATCGTCGAGACCGAGTTCGCCAGCACCCTGGCCCAGGGCAAGCGCGAGGGCAACACCCTGCTGCCCCTGATCAGGCAGGCCTGGGACGGCGGAACCCTGCGCACCATGACCCTCAAGCCCAAGGTCGCCACCAACCCACACATCGGCATCATCGGGCACATCACCCCGACCGAACTGCGCGCCAAGCTCTCCGACTCCGAGCGGGCCGGCGGCACCATGAACCGCTTCCTGCCGGTGCTCTCCAAGCGCTCCAAGCTCCTGCCCGACGGCGGCGACCTGAGCGAGGCGACGATCAAAGCCCTGGGCGCCGAACTGCGGGAAGTGATCGAGCATGCCTCGAAGATCGAGCGGATGGCGCGGACCGCCGAAGCGGCCGTGTACTGGCGCGACATCTACCGGCGCCTGGCCGCCGACCACGCGGGCGACGGCCCGGTGGCCCAGGTCGTCGCCCGTGCCGCCCCGCAGGTCCTCCGGCTGTCGGTGACCGCCGCCTTGCTGGACGGCTGCGGAAGCATCGACATCCCGCACCTGCAGGCCGCCGAGGCCATGTGGTCCTACGCCGAAGACTCCGCCTGGTACGTCTTCGGCAACAACTCCGGGAACCCCGACCTGGACCGCCTCAAGGCGTTCGTGGACGCGGCCGGAGAGGCCGGCACGTCCCGGACCTCGATCACCAGGGACTGCTTCGGCCGCAACCGCAAGAAGGCGGAACTGGACGTCCTGTGGGCGGCCCTGCTCTCCCTCGGTGGCTACGAAGAGTGGTCAGAACCCACCGGCGGAGCCCCGGTCCGGATGATCCGACGAACTAAGCCGAAGTAACGAACTAAGCCCCTGACCTGCAGTGATTCGGAGCCCTTGTGGGGGCTTAGTTCGTAGCTACGAACTAAGCCCCCAGCCCAAAGGCCATCTGACCTGCTTGTTTCGTAACTTCGGCTTAGTTCGTAGCAGCAACTCGCAAGTGACACAGAGTCATTGCGAGGACGGGCGCCCGGTTCTTAAGCCTGGCCAGGGCGGCAGCCCCGCGCCCAACTTTTAGAAAACTCCCCCCGGCCCTGAACAGCAAATATGCGGAAACCGCGTACGCACGGGCCGGGCGTACGCGAGAAGGAGGCTCCATGGCTAGGAAGCCCGACACTGTGTGCGCCGGCGGCTGCGGCCGTCTGCTGTGGGGCGGCAGGACATCGCTGCCCGCAGGGAAGCGCACGTGCCGCCCATGCCGCCGTCGGCGCGCGCTCGAGGTGGCGAACCGGCTGAGAGGAGGCCGCGGTGACGGCTCCGTACGTTGAGGGCGCCCTCGTCTCCGGGGTGAGCGCCCACGTCCTCGACCGCATCCTCGCCTCGCCCAACGTCTCCCATGTGCTGGCCTCGCTCGCCCCGTGGATGCGGCCGGAGGTCGAGCAGACCCGCCGGGCGATCCGCCGGGCCGCCAAGGCGTACGAGGCCCTGCCCCGTGCCGCCAGCGGCAGTACGGAAGCTGACGCTCCGGAAGTCGGGCCAGGCTTGCCCCATGAGATCACCACGACGGAGGCCAGCGCCCTACTCGCGCTCAGCGAGCGGCGCATACGCCAGCTGGCTGCCGAGGGCATGGGCCGCCAGTTCGCGGGGCGGTGGCTGCTCGATCGGTCGGCCGTGCTCGCGTACGCGGACCGCCGTCGCGGCGATCTCTGAGCCCAAGCACCGTGAGCCGGCAGATCGCCCGGCAGCGGGGACACCGGCGGGCCCAGTAGGCGCCCACGGGCCGGCCAGGACCATGCGAGGGCGCTGCCACCGCGTCGTCGCCAACGACGGGAGGCAGTGATGGGTGTGTTGTGGTGGGGTGCGAAGGCTCTCTCGACGACGTCGAGGGAGCCTTCGCCGGCCCCGGCCTCGGCCGCAGAGCGGATGGTCGAGGCGCTCCTGGAGGAGCGGAAGGGATACGCGGCCCGCGGCCTGGCCGACCGGGTCGCGCAGGTCGACGAGCAGCTCGCCCTCCGTGGCTACAAGCCGCTCAGAGAGAGGAGCGGGAAGTGACCGCAAGTTCGGAGCAGGTCGCCTGGCAGATGTACACCCAGCTCGACGCGCAGGACCGCGCCGCGGTCGACGCATGGCGGTCGCTGGGCAACGACCTGACAACGTCTCTGCTCAGCTCCGGTGTGCTGGGCGGGCAGCGCCACCCGGCCGGCGACCCGGACGACGTGAGGGTCCGTATGGCCAGCCGGGATGCGGACTACGCGCTGCAGCTGGTCGCGGAGCACGAGGCCGCGCACGCCATCGTGGCCCGCGCGCTCGGCCTCGGCCCGGTCGAGATCGAGATCGCCGACGACATGTCCGGCGTGACGCGGTACGCGAAGACGTCCCGCATGGGGTCGGCCATCGTCGCCGTGGCGGCCGAGGTGTGGATCACGGACTTCCGCTACTTCGCCTTCCCTGGGGGAGACCGGGACGGCTGCCGCGCGGACCGACGGGCCCTGCTGATGAACACCGGTGGGGACGTCGACATCCTCGACGCCAGCCGGCGGGCGTACGCCATCCTCGCCGAGCGCCGGGAGGAAGTCCTCGCCGCGGCCCATCGGCTGGCGCAGGACCGCCGGCTGGAGCTGATCTGACATGTCGGACACGAGCCTGGTATTCAACCTGGTCGCGCGTGACCGGGCGTCGGCTGCCCTCGGGACGATGAAGGAGAAGATCGCCACGGCGGCGGCGGGCATCTCCGCGGCCGTGGCGGGTGCGCTCGGCAAGGGAGTTGCTGACTCTCTAGACATGAGCGCGGCGTCGTCCAAGCTGGCTGCACAGCTCGGCATCGGACCGGAAAAGTCCGCCGAGCTCGCGAAGATCTCCGCGAGCGTCTACGCCGACGCCTGGGGTGAGTCAGCCGAGGAGGTCAACACCGCCATCAAGGGTGTCATCCAGAACATGGGTGACCTGGGTGGGGCGAAGGGCATCAAAGAGGCCACGGTCAAGGCGGAAGCTCTCGCGAAGACATTCGACGTGGATGTCTCCGAGTCCACTGCGGCTGCCGGCCAGCTCATGCGCACGGGCCTCGCCAAGGACGCTACCGAGGCTTTCGACATCATCACGGCCGGCATGCAGACCGGTGTCGATAAGTCCGGCGACCTGATCGATACCGTCGGCGAGTACAGCACCCAGTTCCGCCAGCTCGGCCTGGACGGTGCGACTGCCACCGGCATCCTCGCCCAGGGGCTGCGGGCCGGCGCCCGTGACGCCGACGTGGTGGCTGACAGCTTGAAAGAGTTCACGCTCATCGCCCAGTCCGGCAGCCAGGCCAGCAAGGACGCCTTCAAGGAGCTCGGCCTGTCCGGCAAGGAGATGCAGCGCGTCTTCGTCGACGGTGGCCCGAAGGCCGCCGCCGCGTTCGACACGGTGATGGACCGGCTGCGAGCGATGAAGGATCCCGTCGAGCGGAACAACACCGCCCTAGCGCTGTTCGGAACCAAGAGTGAGGACGTCCAGAAGGCGCTTCTGGCGCTGGACCCGTCCAGCGCGAAGGCGGCTCTGGGCGATGTGGCGGGCGCCGCGGACCGCATGGCCAAGACGGTGCACGACAACCCGAGCGCCGCCCTGGAGCAGTTCAAGCGTGACGCCCAGATGAAATTGGCTGAGGTCGGCGGCAAGTTCGTGCAGTTCGCCATGGACAACAAGACGTACATGGAACCGCTCGGCATCGCCCTCGCCGGGATCGCCGGGACCATCCTCCTGGTGCAGGGCGTCACCATGGCGTGGGCCGCAGTCCAGAATGTGGTGAAGGGCGCCACCATGGCGTGGACCGCAGCCCAGTGGTTGTGGAACGTCGCGATGAACGCCAACCCCATCGGGTTGATCATCATCGGCGTCGCCGCCCTCGTCGCCGGCTTCATCCTGCTCTACCAGAAGAGCGACACCTTCCGGGCGATCTGCACCACGGCGTTCAACGCGGTCTGGGGCGCCATCAAGTTCGTCTGGGACTGGGTGAAGGGCAACTGGCCCCTACTGCTCGGCATCCTCACCGGCCCCGTGGGGATGGCCGTCTGGGCCATCACCCACTACTGGGACAACATCAAGTCCGGTGCCTCCTCGGTCTGGAACTGGATCAAGACGGTGGCCCGCGGCATCGGCGACGCCTTCGCCAACGTCGGCAGCATGATCTGGGCCCCCTTCAAGTGGGCGTTCAACATGGTCGCGTGGGGCTGGAACAACAGCGTCGCCGGGATCGGCTTCACCGTGCCCGACTGGGTGCCCGGGGTCGGCGGCCGCAGCTTCCACGTCCCGCGCATCCCCGCGCTCGCTCAGGGCGGTCACATCACCGGCGCCGGCTCGGTCCTCGTCGGCGAGGCCGGCCCGGAGATCCTCTCTCTCGGCGCCGGCGCGACGGTCACCCCGCTGTCCAAGGCTGGCGGAGGGTTCGTCCGGGTGCAGATCGACCTCACCGGGGCCGACTCCGAGCTCAAGCAGCGAATCCGCAAGATGGTTCGGGTCGAGGGCGGCGGCAACGTCCAGGTCATGTTCGGGCAGGGATCATGACGCGCTGGGGGATGGACCTGCGCCTCGACGACAGCGACGCTGTGGAGGCCCTCGCCGCTGGCTTCCGCTGCTCGGATTGCGACAACTTCCCCGTCCTGGCTTTGCGGAACGAGGAAGGCCAGATCGAACATATGTGGATCGTCCACCAGGAGGACTGTCCCGTCCTGAACCGTGTCATCGACCCGCTCGGCGACATCCGGCGCGCCGCCGGCGGCGATGCGGAGTACATCACCGGCCCGCACGAGGGGCTCGACGGCCCCCTCTAGGGGGCGCTACATGCCTGGTCAGAGCCCATGGTCGGCCCCTCTACGCGGGAAATGGCCCCCCTCTAGATCCGGCGGATCACAGAGGGGGGCCGTAGTGGGCTCGGGTAGTGCCCGGGGGTCTACTGGCGGGCGGCGAGGAGGAGCTCGGCGGGCACCGCGGCCTCGAGGTCGGTGCGGCGGTAGCCGGCCAGGTTCTTCCCCTTGATGTTGACCTGCTTGGTGGTGCGGACGACCCCGGCGGCCTCGAGGTCGCGGGCCAGGCGCTCGCCGTCCCAGTCGCCGTACCGGTCCTCGTCGACGTTGACGAGGCGGTCGAGCAGGTCGACGGTGTGCATCCGCTCCGCGTGCCGCATCACGTCGAGGCACTCCGACAGCACCGGGGCGATGGTCAGCCCGGCCTGGTCGGCGGCCGCCGTGACGTCGCCGACCGCGTCCCCGGAGAGCGTGCCCGCCTCGGTGCGCAGAGCCCGGCCGCGCTGGCACAGGCCGGCGAACGCCGGGCCGTCGAGGTAGTCGGCCCGCACGGTCACGAACGAGGCGGGGCCGGTGACGAGGACACCGGTCCCCTTGTGCTCCTCGGAGAGCACGCTCGCGTCGGCGCCCTGCGCGGCCTTGCCCTTGCCGAGGACCATGTCGGAGCTGGCCCGGTCGATGACCTGCGTCGAGTAGCGGATGGTCACGATCTCGCGCAGCTTGGTGGGCACCGAGTCGGCGTCCGGGCGCTGGGAGGCGAAGTTGGAGATGAAGCCGGCGGCCGGGCCGCGGCGGGCGATGCGGCACAGGTCGTCGATGACCTGGTCGCGGTCGTCTTTGTCCATCGCGGTGAAGTACTCCTGCAGCTCGTCGATCGTCACGAAGATGACCGGCAGCCTGTAGCGCTTCACGATCTCCGGGGTGAGCTTGCCCTCCGGGCACACCGAGGTCGGCAGGCCGCGGAGCAGGGCGAAGCGGCGCTCCATCTCCCCCAGCAGCTCCTTCAGCATGGCCTTCAGCGCCTCGACGGCGTCGTCCTCGGCGCCCATCACCAGCCGGTGCGCGACCGCCTTCATCGGCATCCAGTCGGCGCCGCCCTTGCCGTCGGCGACGTAGTGCCGCACCCACGGGTCGAGCAGGCCGGCCGCGGTCAGCAGCCGCTGGGTGAACGTCTTGCCGCGCCTGGGCAGGCCGCCGAAGAACAGGGACTGCCACATCACCGGCACGCTGATCCGGTTGCCGCGGGCGTCCGCGCCGAACGGGATCGGCTCCCAGACGGAGAACTCCCGCAGGGCGACCAGCGGCGAGGGGGTCGGGTCGCCGAGGTAGGGGTCGTCGTCGGCGACCCACATCGACACCCGGCCGGCGTTGCCGCCGCCCGCGGCGCGCACCCGGGCCATGATGACCTGGATCTCATCCACGCCGAGCTCGGCGGCCAGTTCCTCCCGCTTGGCGAGGACGTCCGCGGCCTTCTTCCCGCCGCCGGTCGGCAGGTCGAACACCACCGCCCAGCCGCGGCCGTCGCGCACCGGGCCCATGACGCACCGCACCCGCGGCCCCTCCTCCTCGCCCTTGCCCGCCTTCAGCAGGCCGACCGAGCGCAGCGCGTCGTTGAGCTGCTGCGCGCTCATGTCGACCCGCAGCGGCACCTCGGGGCGGTCGAGGAGCTTGTCGTCCTCGCCGTGGCCGACGACGGCGAGTAGGCCGAGCAGGGCCGCGCCGATCAGGAGCTGCAGCACCGCGGGCGCCAGCGCGCCGGCCGCCACCGCCGCCGAGGCCACGCCCGCGGCTGTCGCCCAGCGGGCCCGGCGCGCCTCGGTACGGCCGCGGTGCGCCAGCTGGTGACGTGCCGCCAGCTCCACGTCCTCCGGCTTTGCCTTCACCTGCGCGGCGAGGGCCTTGACCGTCTTGGTGTGGTCGGCCGCGGTGAGGACCGGCCACAGCCGCACCGAGGCGCGCCAGGCGCCGCGGGTGGCCAGCCACGCCGTGCGCGCCCCGTACTTCGGCAGCCGCAGGGAGTGGAACGCCCCGTGGTAGCCGGCGAGGCGGCACAGCGCGCCGGCGTTGGCCTTGACCAGGGCCGGGGTGCGGGCCCAGGCCGGGAGGATCGGCGCGTCGGGGACGGTCAGCCAGTCGGCGAGCGGGTTGTCGACCCGGTCGACGGCCTCGCCCTGGTCGTCGTCGGCGCGCGGCTTCACCAGCTGCACCGCCGGCCGGGCGGTGCGGTGCTCGTCGAGGTCGTGGACGGTGCCCACTGCTGCCTCCGGGATCGTGTCGGTCATGATGGGTGTCCTCCTGCTGCTGCTGATCGGTGGTCAGGGGCCCCGGGGCGGCCGGTCGCTTGGCCGTGGACGGCCGCCCCGGGGCGGTACTACTTGCGGCGCTTGGCGTCCCGCTCGGCCTGCTCGGCGGCCTCCCGCTCGACGGCCCGCGCCTGCAGCGCGTCGACCTGCCGGTCGTACTTCGCCGGGTCGCCGCCGCGGACGGCGGTCACGGTGGCTTTGGCGATGATCCACGCCGAGCGGGCGATCTCACCGGTGGTGTAGTGGTCGGGCTCCTGCGGCATGACGGTGTCCTCTCCGTGCGGGCCGGGGCTGTCCCGGCTCCCCACCCCCGCCCGGCGACCGGGCGAGGACGGGCAGCCGTCAGCCGCGCCGCATGTCGCGGATGATCCAGCGGACGACCAGCGCGGTGACCGCGATGGCCAGCGCCGCCAGGCCGACCGCCAGCAGGGCCGCGGTGACGGCCAGCAGGGTCGGGATCAGCACCGCCGCGGCGCCCGCGCCGGCCGCGATGTACCCGCCGTACGGCCGGGCGGGTACAGGCGCCGGGGCCTGCGGGTACACCGGGTACGGCGCCGGGTACACCGGCTGCTGCGGCAGGTACGGGGTCGGGCTGTGGTCGTGCCCGCAGGTGCAGGCGTGCTGCTCGCTCATGCGGTCACCCCCTGCTCGACATCGGCGCGGAGCGCGTCCTGCACCCGCTGCGCGCGGGTCTGGCCCACGCCGAGCCCGGCACGGATCTCCCTGATGGAAGGCACCTTGCCGTCGTAGACGTGCTGGGCGAACGTCTCCCGGCCGCGGGCGATCAGCTCCGCCTCGGCGTCGTCCGTACCCGCCTCCGGCTCGTCCTCGGGTACGTACTCGACGTGCACCTCGGTACGGGTACGGGGCTGCTCGGCGGCCAGCACCGGGCGGGTACGGGCGGGCTCCTCGACAGTGGCCGGCGCCCACTGCGGCAGCGGCAGGAAGTCAAGGCGTACCCGCTCCTCCTCCACCGGGTACGGCGTGGGTACAGGCTCCGGGTACACCGAGCCGTCGACGTCGTCGAGCAGGACGGATACGGGCTCCTCGACGGCGGCCGGCTGCTCGTCCTCGGCAACCCGGTGGGCGAGGATGTGCACCCGCCACAGGACGAGCGGCGCGATCGACGACACCGCGGCAATCAGCGGCCATCCGGCCTCGACGACGTCGGCGGCGACCAGGTGCGAGGCCGCGTTCGTCGCCATCATGCCCAGCACCGCGGGGAGCACCTCGCGGCCCGCCCGCAGCGCCCGCAGCGCGTACGTGTCGAGCGCCAACGGCAGGCCTGCGGCGACGGCCGGGTGGAAGCCGCACACGATGCCGAGCGTCCACTCACCATGCGCCGAGACCGCGACGGCGGCCAGCATCGACAGCCAGGAGAGGAAGTCCATGCGCTTCACAGCCCCGCCTCCTTCGCCTCGATGGCGCCGAGCTGGCGGGCCAGCATCCGCAGCTCGACCGCGTGCCGGGCGAGGGCGTCGGCGAGGTTGAACAGGCCGTTCTCGTCGAACCGGTGCCACGCCGAGCCGAGCAGGACGGCCACCCGGACGCCGCGGTCGTCGATGTTCTCGCTGTACGGGTACTGCGTGAGGCAGGCGTCGAGGATCGACACGTTCCCGAGGTCGGTGGCGACCTCGGCCGACGTGGTGGACCCGTCGTGGGCGAGGTCGGCCAGGCGCTCGCCCTGGTCGTGCTGGCCGAGGCACCAGGCCGGCTCTCGGACGGTGACGGTCGTGCCGTCGATGAGTCTCACCGCAGCGGTGCGCAGGCGAGTAGGGTCGTGCTTCAAGGTCGGACTCCCTGTCAGCTAGGGGCCCGGCTGAGGCGCCGTCCGGTGTGCAACCACCGGGCGGCGCTGTCCTCTCTCGCAGTACACATTCAGTACACATGAGAGGCAGACATGCCGGGATCTTGCGGGATAACGCGGGATTGCGTTTCCCCAGGTCAACCGGCCTTTGTGGCTGTTTCTGCTGGTCAGTCAGGAGCATCGAACACACGCGGCCTGCGTTCGCCACGCGGGTGCGGTACACCAAGCTTCACCGAGGAGCCGGTCCACCGGAACCTCACCGACTGCCCGTCCGGTCTCCACCGGACGGGCAGTCCGCATTTTCGGCCAGAGCCGGCCGCTGCCGGCCACTGCCGGCCGGAGCTGCTCCGACACGGCCACCCCCGACACCTTACGCATCCGGTTCGCGACTCTCTGTCACGATCGGTTGGCCGGTATGGTTCGGTCCTACCACTTCGCCGGACGGCCACTGGGGGCTCCGATGTCGACACCACCGCCGCCACCGCACGCCGGGGTCCCCCACGCCACCGGTCCCGGCACGTACGCGGCCGGCCCCGGTCCCTACGGGCTCGGCGGTGCGGCCGGTGTCAGCGGCATGGCCCGCCCGGGTGTGGCGTCTCCCGGCGGTGGCGCGCCCCGCGGTGGCGCTCCCGGTTCCGGGAACCCGGGCGGACGCGGCACGCGGCGCGGACTGCTGTGGGGCATCGGCGGTGTCCTGGTGGCGTCCGCCGTGTGGGCCGCGGCCGTGCTCACCGTGCCCAAGCTGGTGGCCACCGGACGTCAGGCCCCGGGCGCTGGCCCGTACCACTCGGTCAGCGACATCTGCACCACGACCAAGCTGAGCTCCTTCGAGCAGCTCTACCCCTCGCAGTACGGCAAGCCGTACCACTACGCCACCCGGCACCCGGCTCTCGACGACATGTACTGCAGCCAGTACCTGAAGAAGACCGGGGCGGACACCGACTACATCTCGCTGTACGTCGAGGCGCAGCTGCACAAGGCGGTCGACCCCGAGCCCGAGTTCGAGGCGCAGCGGTCCGGACTGCAGCAGCGGAAGTACCAGATCACCTCGGTGCCCGACCTCGGACAGGACGCCTATCTCGGTTACCTGGACGACCCGAACAGTTCGGACTCCAGCTGGCACTACATCACCCACGTGCTGTACGTGCGCGACCGCGGGCTGACGTACTACCTGAGCTGGTCGGGCTCGTTCCAGGAGGGCAAGACGACGGCACCCGACCGGGAGCAGATCCGGCAGGCACTCGTGGTCGACAGCCGGGCGCTGCTGCGGGCACTCAGCGGCTGAGCCCTGACGGCTGCGACGGGCACGGCCTGGCTGCGGCGGGCGGTTGTGCTGCGGGGCCGCCGCGCCGTCCAGTAGGCGTGGGTGTTGTACGCGCTGTGCGTCAGTACGGGCGGGCGCCGGAGCGGGCCGCGCGGGCGACGGCGACCACCGCGCGCTCCAGGGCGTACGCCGGATCGTCCGACCCGCCCTTGACGGCGGCGTCCGCCTCGGCGACGGCGGTCAGGGCGGCGGCCACGCCGTCGCCCGTCCAGCCACGCATCTGCTGGCGGACCCGATCGACTTTCCACGGCGGCATGCCGAGCTCGCGGGCGAGGTCGGCGGGGCGCATGTTCCGGCCGGCCGTGGCCAGCCGGCCGATGCTCCGGACTCCGGAGGCCAGCGCGTAGGTGATGCCGGTGGGCGGCTGACCCACGGCCAGCGCCCAGCGCAGCCGCTCCAGTGCCTCCGCCGCGCGGCCGGTGACCGCGAGGTCGGCAACCTCGAAGCCGGTGGCCTCGGCGCGGCCGCTGTAGTAGCGGGCGACGGCCGCCTCGTCGATGGTGCCCTCGACGTCGGCCGTGAGCTGGCTGCAGGCGGCGGCCAGCTCGCGCAGGTCGCTGCCGAGCGCGTCCAGCAGGGCCTGGCAGGCCTCCTGGCCCGCCGACCGGCCCAGCTGCCGGAACTCGTTGCGGACAAAGGCGAGTTTGTCGCCGCTCTTGGTCAGCTTGGCGCACTGCACCTCGCGGGCGCCGGCCTTCTTCGCGGCGTCCAGCAGGCCCTTGCCCTTCACACCGCCCGCGTGGACGAGGATCATGATCACCTCTTCGACGGGCGAGTCGAGGTACGCCTTGACCTCCTTCACCGAGTCGGCGGAGAGATCCTGGGCGGCCCTGACGACGATCACCTTGCGCTCGGCGAAGAGCGAGGGCGTGGTCAGCTCGGCGAGGCTGCCCGGCTGCAGGGCGCCCGGCGCGAGGTCCCGGACGTCGGTGTCGGGGTCGGCCGCCTTGGCTGCGGCCACCACCTCGGCCACTGCGCGGTCGAGCAGCAGCTCCTCCTGGCCGACCGCGAGGGTCAGCGGGGCGAGCAGGTCGTCGGGTGCACTCTTCCTGGCCATCGCGTACCAGGATCGCACGGGGCGACGACACCCCCGGACCGTCCGCCGCCGATGGCAATTGCAGAATGGTCCGGTGATCGAGAACCACGCCCGCCAACTGCTCGTCCTGCCCGACCGCGATGCCGCCGAGGATGCCCTGGAGGACTTCGCCGCCCGTTTCCCCGACCTGGAAGATCCGGAGCTCGTCCGGGACGCGCTCGCCGGTGAGGACGATGCCGAGGACGCCCAGTGGCTGCTGGTGCTGGAAGCACCCGAAGACGGCTGGACGCCCGCCCTCCTCACCGAACTCGACGCCGTCGCCGGTGCCCAGAATGGCTGGCGCGAGGAGGACTGAGCCGGCGCGGTGGCACGGCGGGCCGCCGCGTTCGACGCCTGAGGTCGTAATGCACCGGGCCGAGCCTCGCGGGGCCGGGGACGTGCCCGCTGAGATGGGTGCCTCCGCCTGACGGTGCGGGTGCGCGTGTCGGGTGCGGTGTGCGGTGCGGGTGTCCGGTTGGTGTCCGGTCGGCATGGGTGGTACCGGCAGACCCTGGTTACCACCGACCGGGCGCCGCATGATGGGGATCATGGAGATGGACCGTCGTGAGCTCGCCGATTTCCTCCGTCGTTCCCGTGAGCGACTGAGCCCGCATGATGTCGGGCTGCCGGCCGGATCGCGCCGCCGAACCCCAGGTCTGCGCCGCGAGGAGGTCGTGCAGCTCGCCGGAATGTCTGCCGACTACTACACGCGGCTGGAGCAGGCGCGCGGCCCGCAACCGTCCGTCCAGATGCTCACCGCACTCGCCCGCGCGCTGCGGCTCTCGGAGGACGAGCGCGACCATCTCCACCTGCTGGCCGGTCACCGGCCGCCGGCCGGGCGGCAGGCCGGGGAGCACATCCGCCCGGCGCTGCTTCACTTGCTGGACCAGTTGAAGGAGACGCCGGCTCAGATCGTCAGCGACCTCGGCGATCTGCTCGCCCAGAACGCCATGGCCACCGCGCTGTTCGGCAGTGTCTGCTCGCTGCGCGAGGAAGAGCGGAACGTGGTCTGGCGCTGGTTCACCGATCCGACGGTGCGCCGGGCCTACCCGGAGGACGAGCGCGACCACTGGAGCCGGGTGCACGTGGCCGACCTGCGCGCCGCAGTCGCCCGGCGGTCGCGGGACGCCACGGCCGAGGCGTTGGTGGCCCGGATCGCCGCAGCAAGTGAGGAGTTCGCCCAGCTGTGGGAGCTGCACGAGGTGGCCGTGCGCCGCACCAGCCGGATGTGCGTGGTGCATCCGGTGATAGGCCCGATCAGCCTGGACTGCGAGGCGCTGCTGACGCCGACCGAGGACCAGCGGCTGCTGCTGTTCACTCCGGCCCCCGGCACCACCGCAGCCGGTTGCCTGGAGCTGCTCCGGGTGGTCGGGACGGAGCGCTTCGGCGCTGGTACCGGCGGCACGGCCACGCAGCACGACGAGGTCAGGTGACGGCCGGTTCGGCGGCGGGCGGGGTGTGAGCCGACCAGGGCCGGGCGGCAGGCGACCGGTGGTTGAACTGGCGGGTACGCATGGCGCGCCGTGTCCGCAGTCGGAGAGCCTGCGGATCGTGGAGGCGGGGTGGTCGGGCATCGCTGGTCAGCTCCGGTGGTTGTGTGGGTGGGTGGCCACCTTGAGGTGGCGGTGGCCGCCGAGGACGGCGATGTCGCCGGCGCGATCGGTACGAAGCACGGTGGCGCCGAGTGCGGTCAGCCGGTCCACGGTGCGCGGGGCAGGGTGTCCGTAGGGGTTGTCCCGGCCGCAGGAGATCAGGGCGAGCCTCGGGTGCAGCGCGCCGGTGAGATCCCAGTCCTGGTTGGCCGAGCCGTGGTGGGCCACCTTGAGGACGTCCGCCCGGCCCGGCGGACCGCGTTGCAACAGGGCCTCCTGCGCAGGTGGTTCGAGGTCGCCCAGCAGCGCGACCCGGAGCTGGTCGCCGGGCGGGCCCACCGTGGCGAGCAGGGCGACACTGGCGTTGTTGGCACCGGGGGTGGCCGGTCCGAGTGAGTCGCCTGGCCACAGGACGTCCCAGGCGAGCTGGGGCCCCGCGGTGCGGTGTTCGCCTCGGCGTGCCTGCTGGACGGGGACGCCGGCCGCCGATGCCCACCGCAGGACCCGGTTCTGTTCACCAGGTGGTGAGCCGAGCAGTGTCACCTGGAGCGCCGCGACGGCACGTCCACGCAGGACCCCGGGCAGACCTTCGACGTGGTCGGCGTGGAAGTGACTGAGGATCAGTAGGGGGATCCGGGTGATTCCCAGCTCGCGGAGGCAGGCGTCGGCGGTAGCGGGGTCCGGCCCTGTGTCCACGACGACAGCGGTGTCGGCGGCGAGCGGAAGGACGGCCATGTCTCCCTGCCCGACGTCGCAGAGAGCCAGCCGCCAACCTGGCGGCGGCCAGCCGGTGGCGATTCGCGTGAGAGCGGGCGGGCGCAGGAGTACCGCGGCAAGCGCCATGACGGCAGCAACTGCCGTGACGACCCGGGCCCAGCGATGGGCGGCTCGGTGGGCCGCCAGCAGTGGGGGCACGGCCAGGCTCAGGGCCAGGGTGGTGACGGCGAGCAGTGCCGCTCCGGCCGGTCCCGCGGGCCAGTCCAGCAGGGCGCCGGGCAGGGCGGCACCGTGCCGGGCGACGGCCGCCAGCCACCCCGTGGGCAGGGCGGCGAGGTCGGCCAGAAGTCGAGCGGCTGTGGGAGCGAGCGGTGCCACCGCGAGTGCCGCGAAGCCGAGCAGGGTGGCAGGGGCGACGGCCGCCTCGGCGAGCAGGTTGCAGGGCACGGCCACCAGGCTGACTCGTGGCGCGAGCAGGATGGTGACGGGGGCGCAGCAGGCCTGGGCGGCCGCCGTGGCGGCGAGTGCGGTGGCCAGCGGTGACGGCCAGCCTCGGCGGCGCAGTGCGTCGGCCCAGCGCGGTCCGAGGGTGAGCAGCCCGGCAGTGGCGAGCGTGGAGAGCAGGAAGCCGTAGGAGCGGGCCAGGTAGGGGTCGAGGAGGACGAGGAGCAGAACGGCCCCGGCGAGGGCGGGAACGCCTTGGCGGGGACGGCCGGTGGCGAGGGCGAGCAGGCCGAGGAGGCCGGTGGCGGCCGCCCTGAGAACGCTCGGCTCGGGACGGCAGACGGTGATGAAGGCGAGGGTCAGTCCGGTGCCGACGAGGGCTGTCGTCCGGACGGACAGGCCGAGCAGGCCGGCCAGCCCACCGCGGCGGCGGCCGTCGTCACCGTCCTGGCGCGCCGCTCCGAGCAGGACGGCAATGAGGACGGCGAGGTTGCCTCCGCTCACGGCGGTGAGATGTCCGAGGTCGGTGGCCCGGAAGGCGTCGCGCAGGTCGTCGGGGAGCCGGGAGGTGTCGCCGACAACCAGGCCGGGGAGGAGGCCTCGGCTGTCCGCCGGCAGGTGGTCGGCGGCATCGCGAAGGCCGGCGCGGAGCCGTGCCGCGATCTGCTGTGACCGGTCGGCTGCAGCGAGCACGTGTGGTGGGCCGAGGACGACCAGACGCGCCGCCGAGTCGTGGTCGCGCTCGCCCGGGGCGGAGGGGCGGACGTCTGCGGTGACCCTGGCCGAGGGCACGAGCCCGCGCCAGGCGGTGATGTCCTGGGCGCGGACGAGGGCCGTGACGGGGGTGTGCACGGTGACGGCCGGTCGGTCGGGGTCGGAGGGAAAGCGCACGCGGTTCACCACGGCGTCGAAGGTCAGCATGGCCTGCCCGGGCACGGTGCCGTGGACTCGTCCGGTGCGGGAGGTCGGGTCGCCGGCGACGGTGAGATCCACGGACAGTTCGACCTGCGAGGCGGGAAGGGCCTCGGGGGATGGGTCGGTCGGAGTGATGGTGGTCGGTGGCCCGGGACCCGTCGACGGGGCTGTGGCCGTCGATGCCGGCAGCATCGGGGCCACGGGCGCGGCCGCGCCCGTGGCCGACGGAGAAGCGGCCTGCACGGTGAGGGCCGGTCGGACGAGGTCCGGGATCGGGCCTCGGTGGAGGTCGGCGGTGTGCAGGACGGTGGTCAGCGTGGCCGCCGCCGAGGTGAGCAGTACGGCAGCGGTCAGCGGGGCGATTCGGCGCCTCCCGGCCGCTGCCCGCCGTCGGAGCAGGAGCAGGGCTGCTCCGGCGGTGAGCACCGCGGCGACGGCGAGCGGCGGGTGGTGACGGGGCTCCGCTGCGAGGACGGCGGAGGTTGCCGCCCAGGCAGTGAGCGCGGGCAGTAGCAGCCGCATGTCGGCAGGACGGCGGGCGGGGGCGGCCGGGGCACCCGACCGGTCCGGCCTGGCACTGGCCTGGTCCAGCCGTTCGGCTGCGGGGGCGAGGGTGACGGCCATCGCAGACACCTTTCTCGGTGTTGAGCGGTCATTGCTTGGCCGAGCGAGGCAGGCCGGAGCCCAGCTGCCTGCTGCTGCCTGCTGCTGTCAGAGCGTCAGCAGGCCCTTGATGTCGTCGAACTTGCGCTGCCCGATGCCCGGAACCTGCCTGAGCTGGTCGACCGAGTGGAACGGGCCGTGTGCGTGGCGGTACTGCAGAATCCGCTGGGCGAGTGTCGGGCCGACGCCGGGCAGGGTGTCGAGCTGCTCGGCGGTTGCCCGGTTGAGGCTGACGAGGCCGCCGGTGGTGGCGCCACCGACGCCCTGGCCGGGCGGGGCGCCGACCAGGATCTGTTCGCCGTCGCTGAGCACCCGGGCGAGGTTGAGTGCGTCGGTGTCGGTGCCGGGGAGTGCGCCGCCGGCGGCACGCAGGGCGTCGGCGACCCTGGAGCCGGTCGGCAGGGTGCGCAGGCCCGGGTGCTGGACCTTGCCCGCCACGTCCACGACCACGGTGGGTGCCGGGGCGCCGGGCGAGACCGTCGTCCCGGCTGCCCCGGAGGAGGGCGGGCCTCCGGTGGCAGACGGCGCGCTGCCGCTGACCGTCGGGACGGCGACCGGTTCGGGGCGGCTCAGCCAGAAGTGCTGGACGGCGTACCCGACGGCGAGCAGAAGCAGAGCGGCCAGGCCGAGCGCAGCTCTGCGGTCGAGCATCAGCCCGGCGGGAAGGGAGAAAGCGAGCCGCCGGGCCGAGGGCGACTTCGGGAGGTCGGGCGGGACGGTGGCGGAGTCGGGCGCGGTACCGAAGGGCGAGGAGGTCTCCGGCGGCGGCAGCCCTGCGCCCGGTGCGGGAATCGACGGACCGTCGCGCACCGCGCGACGGCGGGGCGATCGCCCTGCTCCCTGGGGTGTATCCGGCCCGGACCTGCGGGTGATGAACCGGTTCGGGTTCCGCTGCCGGTCACCCCCGGCACCCCGGGCCGGCGCATCGGGGGCGGTCATGCCGCTCACAGTGGTCGAGCCGGCCGGTGCCGTCGGCCCGTTCGGCGGACCGGAGGAGGCGCCCGTGAATTCACCGGCCGGACCGCCGACCGAGGGGCCCCCGGGCGGGCGGGCAGCTGTGCGGGCCGTGGTACGCGACGGGCCACCGCCCAACGCTGCGGAGAACAGGGCGGCCAGCCGCCGCCGAACCGTCTCGGTCGTCTCTCGGCGCCGTGCTGCGCCGCGGATGGTGTGCTTCATGCGAGGACGGTACGAACGCCGCTTCTCCCCCACCCGCACTCCGTCACCCACCTGTGGATAACTCGCGGGTGTGGACAACTCCCTTCCCTCACACGGATGAAAAGGGCACTGCCGCGACGTATCCGGGAACCCGCCAGGCTGCGTGTTCGTCAGCCGGGTCGGAGCCGCTGCGAGACGGAGTCGCACCACAGGCGGGACGGCAGCGAGGGCCGTCACTCGATCTGCGGGCGGTCCTCATCCGGGGTGGCGCTCATCCGGCGGAGCGGCACCCAGCGATGCTCCACTCAGCGGGGCGACACCACGACGGCCAGCAGGCCGGGCCCGACGTGGGCACCGATGACGGCGCCGACCTCACCCACGTACAGGTCGCGCAGCCCGGGCACCCGCTCGCGGAGGCGCTCGGCCAGCGGCTCCGCGCGGTCCTCGGCAGCGAGGTGGTGGACGGCGATGTCGACCTCGGCATCGCCTGCGCGTTCCACGGCGATCTCCTCCAGCCGGGCGATCGCCCGGGACGCAGTCCGCACCTTCTCCAGTGGCTCGATCCGACCGCCGGAGAGGTGGAGCAACGGTTTGACCGCGAGGGCCGAGCCGAGCAGGGCGCGGGCGGCGCCGATGCGGCCACCGCGGCGCAGGTGCTCCAGCGTGTCCACGTAGAAGAAGCCGCTGGTCCGGGCGGACCGGCGGGTGGCCTCGGCGGCGGCCTCGACCAGGCCGAGGCCGGCTTCGGCGGCCTGGGCGGCCGTCAGCACACAGTGGCCGAGGGCCATGCCGACCAGTCGGCTGTCCACCACCTCGACCGGGATGTCCGCCCCGGCCGCGGCGAGTGTGGCGGCCTCGCAGGTACCCGAGAGTTCGGAGGAGATGTGCACGGACACGACACCCGTGGCGCCCGCCTCGGCGGCGGCGCGGTACGCAGCGGCGAAGGTCTCCGGGTTGGGACGGGAGGTGGTGACTCTGCGCTTGGCGCGCAGTGCCTCGGCGACGTCCTTGGGCGAGATCTCGACGCCCTCGGTGAGAACCTCGTCGCCGACCACGACGGAGAGCGGGACCACCTCGATCCGATGGCGGTCGACGACGTCCTGGGGCAGGTAGGCCGTGGAATCGGTGACAAGGGCGAGGTGGCCGGGCATGAGCCGGAGGTTACTCCGCGACCGGCGCAGATGACAGCGCCGGCCACTCGGATCCCTCCCGTACAGCGGCCGCGGGCCGGCTCCGCATACGGCAGGCCGACCAGCTCGGTCCGACAGGATCCCTACGCTCCACCGGTGTTCGGCTTGTGCAGCCGGTCGGCGAGCCGATTGAGGGGCTCGCCGAGACCGAGCACGTCCTCGGCGCGTAGCCGATTGCCACTGGCGATGCCCTTGCGCTGCTCCTCCTCCGCGCGGGCCGCGGCGGCTCCCGCGGTAGCTGCGGAGCGGCTGTCCGAAGGGGCACCGTTGGCACGGGGGCCGGCCGCGGCAGTACCTGCGGCGGCACCGGGGCCGCCGTCGCTCGCACCGTCGGCACCGGTCACCAGGTCCCAGTGCCGCAGTGCCCCGGCCTCGTTCTCGCACTCACGGCTGAGCCGCGCCAGGTCGTCGTCGGCGAAGCGGCGCATGCGGTCCTGGGCGGCCCAGCGCATGGTCTCCGCGGAGTGGGTGATCCGGCCGGCCCGCTCACGGAGCTCGGGCAGTTTCGCGGCCAGCCGGACGCTGTCGGGCTCGCGTTCGAGGATGCGCATCTCGCGGTCGAGTTCGGCGGCGTGCGCGTCGAGCCGGGCCAGCAGTTGCAGCGACTCGGCGAGCTGGCTGTCCTCGGTCAGGCCGGACTCCAGCACCTGCCGAGTGGCGTCGAGGGAGGTGCGCAGCGACAGGCGGACGGCCGCGAGTTGGCCCTGGGCGCCGGGCTTGGTGAAGGTCTTGGCGCGCAGCGCCGCGTTCTCGACCGTGCGCCGCGCGTGGGCCTCGTGCCGTTCCACCTTGGCGGCGACGGCCTTGGCGGCCTTGACCGTGCCGACGACGGCCATGACGCCGGCGGTCACCAGGAAGAGCATCACCAGGGCGATCACCACGCCGATCGCGTCCATCCCTACCCCACCTTCCGCGGAGCCCACCGACCCCGCTCGCCGGACGCGGCCCGCGTGGCCGCCCCGGCATCTCCACGGTAGCGTCCGCGGGGCTCTCGTCCGAGCCGGGAGGCGGTACCGGCCGCAGAGATCAGGGAGAGCTCAGGGGCCGGGTCCGGGGTCTTCCGGGGCTGTTCCCGGTGGCGGACTCGCCATCGAGGACGGCAGGTGTCCGCATCTGCTGCCAGGATGGCCGCATGCTGGAGACCTCGGCCCGCCTGCTGCGTCTGCTGTCCCTGCTCCAGGTCCGCCGCGACTGGTCGGGGGCGGACCTCGCCGACCGCCTGGATGTGGATGTGCGCACGGTGCGGCGGGACGTGGACAAGCTGCGCGGTCTCGGCTACCCGGTGAACTCGACACCGGGCACGGCGGGCGGCTACCGGCTCGGCGCGGGGGCGGAGATGCCACCGCTGCTGCTGGACGACGAGGAGGCCGTCGCGGTGGCCGTGGGGCTGCGGACCGCGGCAGGTGGCACGGTGTCCGGCATCGAGGAGTCCTCCGTGCGGGCGCTGGCCAAGCTGCTTCAGGTCATGCCGTCGAGGCTGCGACACCGAGTGGATGCGCTGGCCGCCTCGACGGTGGCGCTGCCGGGTCACGGGCCGCAGGTACAGGCCGACGTGCTCACCGCGATCGCCGCCGCGTGTCGGGCACACGAGCGACTGCGCTTCGACTACCGGACACACGCGGGCGACGAGAGCCGCCGGGACGCCGAACCGCACCGGCTGGTGCACACCGGCACCCGCTGGTACCTGGTGGCCTGGGACACCGCCCGGGCGGACTGGCGGAACTTCCGCGTCGACCGGATCACGCTGCGCCCGCCGCACGGGCCACGGTTCGTTCCCCGGGAGCCCCCGGAGCAGGACGTCCGCGGCTGGGCCTCCTGGGAGATCTCCGTCGGCCAGTACCGCTACCAGGCCCGCTGCACCGTCCGGGCGTCGGCCGAGGAGGTCGTCCGGAAGACCACACCGACCTCGGCGGTGGTCGAGCCGCTCGACGAACAGACGTGCACCCTGCGCACGGGCTCCAACTCGCTGGACGGCCTGGCTCTTCACCTGGCCATGCTGGGGTTCCCGTTCACGGTGCACGAGCCGCCCGAGCTGGTGGCGCATGTAGCCGCCCTCGCCGACCGTCTGCGCTGCGCCGCCTCTCCGGTCGGCCAACCACGGGCAACCGAAGCGCCGTAGCCCCCTCCGTACCGTCGGCGAGCCCGCCGCCGGCTTGGCACCGCGCCGACGCCGAAAACGCCCGGGCCGGGCGCCCCTCGTGGGGAGCCCGGCCCGGGAAGCAGCGGCAGACGTCAGCCGGTGACGATGTTCACCAGCTTCGGCGCACGCGCGATGACCTTGCGCACCGGCGCGTCGCCCAGGGCGGCCACGACGGCCGGATCGGCCAGCGCCAGCGTCTCCAGCTCGGCGTCGGAGATGCTCGGCGCGACCTCCAGGCGGGCCTTGACCTTGCCCTTGATCTGGACGACGCAGGTGACCGTCTCGTCGACGACGTAGGCCGGGTCCGCGACCGGGTAGTCGGCGAAGGCCAGCGACTCGCCGTGGCCCAGGCGCTGCCACAGCTCCTCGGCGATGTGAGGGGCGAGCGGGGCGACCATCAGGACGATCTGCTCGGCCACGCTGCGCGGCGTGGAACCCCGCTTGACCAGGAAGTTGTTCAGCTCGATCGCCTTGGCCACGGCCGTGTTGAACCGCAGGCCGGCCATGTCGGCGCGAATGCCGTCGATCGCCTTGTGCAGGGCGCGCAGGGTGGCCTCGTCCGGCTCCTCGTCCGTGACGACCAGCTCGCCGGTGCTCTCGGAGACGATGTTGCGCCACAGCCGCTGCAGGAAACGGTACGAGCCGACGACGGCGCGGGTGTCCCACGGGCGGGAGACGTCCAGCGGGCCCATCGACATCTCGTACAGGCGCAGGGTGTCGGCGCCGTACTCGTCGGCGATCTCGTCGGGGGCGACGGCGTTCTTCAGGGACTTGCCCATCTTGCCGGCCTCGCGCTTGACCGGCTCGCCCTGCCAGACGTAGCCGCCGTCGCGCTCCTCGACCTCGGCGGCGGGCACCGGGAAGCCCCGCGCGTCGCGGTACACGTCGGCGGTGATCATGCCCTGGTTGAACAGCTTGTGGAACGGCTCGACGGAGGTGACGTGGCCCAGGTCGAACAGCACCTTGTGCCAGAAGCGGGCGTACAGCAGGTGCAGCACCGCGTGCTCGGCACCGCCGACGTACAGGTCGACGCCACCGGCCGGCTTGTCGGCCGTCGGGCCCATCCAGTAGGCCTCGTTGGCCGGGTCGACGACCTTGTCGGGGTTGGCCGGGTCGATGTAGCGCAGCTCGTACCAGCAGGAACCGGCCCAGTTGGGCATGGTGTTGGTCTCGCGGCGGTACTTCTTCGGGCCGTCGCCCAGGTCCAGCTCGACCTCGACCCAGTCCTCGTTGCGGGAGAGCGGGGTCTTCGGAGTGGAGGCGGCGTCGTCCGGGTCGTAGGTGTGCGGCGAGTAGTCCTCGACCTCGGGAACCTCGACCGGCAGCATCGACTCGGGCAGCGCGTGCATGGCGCCGTCCTCGTCGTAGACGATCGGGAAGGGCTCGCCCCAGTACCGCTGGCGGCTGAACAGCCAGTCGCGCAGGCGGTAGTTGACGGTGCCCTCGCCGATGCCGCGGCCGGCCAGCCAGCGGGTGACGGCGGCCTTGGCGTCGACGACGCTGAGGCCGTTCATCGACAGGTCGTCGTGGGCCGAGTTGACGATCACCGAGTCGTAGGTGTCGAAGGCGTCGTCCCAGGTGTGCGGGTCCTCGCCGCGGCCGTCGGTCGGCTGGACGACGCAGCGCATCGGCAGGCCGAAGGCGCGGGCGAAGGCGAAGTCGCGGTGGTCGTGGGCCGGGACGGCCATGATCGCGCCGGTGCCGTAGCCCATCAGCACGTAGTCGGCGATGAAGACCGGGACCTGCTCGCCGCTGACCGGGTTGGTCGCGTAGGCGCCGGTGAACACACCGGTCTTGATCTTGGCGTCGACCTGGCGCTCGACGTCCGACTTGGCGGCGGCCTCGGCCCGGTAGGCCGCGACGGCCTCGGCGGGGGTGGCGGCGCCACCGGTCCAGTCCGCGGGCACGCCCTCGGGCCAGGCGGCCGGGACGATCGAGTCGACCAGGGCGTGCTCGGGCGCCAGCACCATGTAGGTGGCACCGAACAGGGTGTCCGGGCGGGTGGTGAAGACGGTGATGGCCTCGCCACTGGGGACGGCGAAGTCGACCCGGGCGCCCTCGGAGCGGCCGATCCAGTTGCGCTGCTGCAGCTTGATCGCCTCGGGCCAGTCCAGCACGTCCAGGTCGGCGATCAGGCGGTCGGAGTACGCGGTGATCCGCATCATCCACTGGCGCAGCTTCGACTTGAACACCGGGAAGTTGCCGCGCTCGGAGCGGCCGTCCGAGGTGACCTCCTCGTTGGCCAGCACGGTGCCCAGGCCCGGGCACCAGTTGACCGGCACCTCCTTGGCGTAGGCCAGCCGGTACTCGCCCAGCACCTCGTCGCGCTCGACGGACGACAGCGCGGACCAGGCACGGCCGCCCGGCACCTCGCGCTCGCCGGACTCGAACTGCGCGATCAGCTCGGCGATCGGGCGGGCCTTGCCGGCCGCCTCGTCGTACCAGGAGTTGAAGATCTGCAGGAAGATCCACTGCGTCCAGCGGTAGTAGTCCGGGTCGATCGTGGCGATGGAACGCCGCGAGTCGTGGCCCAGGCCCAGCCGGCGCAGCTGGCGGCGCATGTTGCCGATGGCCGCCTCGGTGGTGATCCGGGGGTGCTGGCCGGTGGCGACGGCGTGCTGCTCGGCGGGCAGGCCGAAGGCGTCGTAGCCCAGCGTGTGCAGCACGTTGTGGCCGGTCATCCGCTGGTAGCGGGCGTAGACGTCGGTGGCGATGTACCCCAGCGGGTGGCCGACGTGCAGACCGGCACCGGACGGGTACGGGAACATGTCCATGATGAAGCTGTGGGGCTTCGCGGCGACGCCGCCGTCCGTGCCCTCGGCCAGCGGGCCGACCGGGTTGGGGGCGTTGAACGTCCCCTCCTTCTCCCACAGGTCCTGCCAGCGGGACTCGATCTCGGCCGCCAGCGCGGCACCGTAGCGGAAGGGCTCGGAAGCGGCCTCGGCCGCGCCGGAAGCAGGGGTCGTCGTCTCGCTCATGGTCCTTCGGGCTCCGTCGTCATCAGTGGCGAACCAGCGGCACACACTCGGAACAGCACATGCTCGGAAAGCAAAAAACCCCTCGCAGGAGGGGTCGCCACGCCGACTCCGGCACTTCGCCGGTCCTGGTCAGCGCGGCCGGCTAAGGAGCAGGCGCACGGTTCGCATGGGGTCAGGGTACCGCAACAGCCCGTTGCCCCCACCGCGCGTTCCACCCACGCATCCCACCACGCATCCCACCCGCACATTCCATCCGCGCATTCGCAGAGGCACCCGTGCATCCACCGAGGGCACCCCGCCCGGTCGGCCCGCCGGAACCACTGGGACGACCTGCCCAGCCGACCGGGACAGCCCCCACCGGTACGACTCGTCCACCCCATCAGCCCGCGAGCGGGACCTCCTCACGAACGGCCGTGTCGAAGGCGCGCAACGCCCGCGCGACCCTCGCCGACTGCATTCCGGCGGCGAGCTGCCTGGCCTCGTCGGCGATCCTGGCGGCCTCCTCGAATTCTCCGCTGCGCCGATGCGCCTCGGCGAGTCGGACCATCAGCAGGGCCCTGGTCCGGGCGCGCTCGGCCGGCAGTGCGGCGACCGCTTCGCCGAGCATCGCCCGGGCACGCTCGAAGTCGCCGAGGAAGAGGTGCATCTCCCCCACCATGCCGGCCAGGTCGGCATGGTCCTGGGCATGGTCCTGCGTGTGTTCCTCCTGGCCGGCGAGCGCTTGGAAGGCCCGCTCGGCCACGGCCTCGGCGCTGATCTGCTCGCCCTTGCGGCCGTGCGCGCGGGCGATCCGGCCCAGTTGCAGTGCCCGTTCACGGGGGGTCAGCACTTCGTCGGCGGCGCGCAGCGCGGTGGAGAGCATGGCGACCGCGTCGAGCCCGCGCCCGCCGGAGTTGTACGTCGCCTGGACGGCGAGGCAGCCGACCACGCCGACGCCGAGTCGCGGGTCGCCGGAGACGTGTGCGGCGCGCAGTGCGGCGACGAAGGCGCGCTGGGCCGCGGCGTCGTTGCCCATGTCGTAGTTGGCCCAGCCGACCAGCCGGGCGATCCGGCCGGCCGCGCCGTAGAGTTCGCGGCCGAGTTTCTCGTCGTAGGCGCCGAGTTCCAGGAGCTTGCCCACCATGGCGAGTTCGGCCTTGGCAAGGTCGAGGATGAGGCCTCCGCCATAGGCGCGTTCCAGGCGGCGTTTGCTCTCGTAGGAGAGCCTGAGGTCGGCGAGCTGTTCGGGGGCGATGCGCAGGGCGCCGGCGCCGCCGGTGACCTCGGGCGGTGGGGAGGCCCAGTGCCGGGCGGCCTGTTCGAGTTCGTCGCCGCGGAAGAGGTCGGTCAGTCGGACGGGGGCGGCGTCGGTGCCGGCCTCGCGGAGCGCGGTCTGCGCGGTGTCGGCCGTCCACGGGTCGGTGAGCAGCCGCGGCGAGAGGATCTTGGCGCCGCGGCCGCTGCCCATGCGGCCCCAGAGCTGTTCGTAGGTGACGGCGATGCCGACGGCGCGGCCGAGCACCTCGCAGACGATCTGGTCGTGCGGGGCGCGGGGCACCATGCCGCGGTCGCGCCACTTGTAGGGAGCGGTGGCGCTGATGGCCAGGCCGGCGGGCAGGGCGGCGTTCACCTCGCGGGCGAGCCGCTCGGGGCTCCACCCGAGCTGGTGGAGTATCCGGGCGAGCTCTTCGTTCCGCTTGCGCACCAGGTCGGCCATGTCTCGACCGTAGCGGGCCGGGAGGGTCCGCGGGTGAAGTCGGTCGCATGGGCCGGGGAACGCCGAAGGGCCGCTCCCGGAGGGAACGGCCCTTCACTTTCTGTGGAGCTATGGGGAATTGAACCCCAGACCTCTTGCATGCCATGCAAGCGCTCTACCAACTGAGCTATAGCCCCTTGCTGTGGCCCCCGGTGGTCTCCCCCGGCGACACGCACCACTTTACACGGTCACCGGGGTGCTCCCCTAATCCGTTTCGGTGCCCACCGCCGGGCGGCCGGGCCGACCCCGACGGTGGGCCTGCCGACACGGCCGACCCCGCATCGGGGCCGATCACGGCCTGACCCAGGAGACGCTCCACCGCGCACCCGGGGAGTCTCAGCGCCCGCGCGCTCGACTGCGCCGCCACACACTGCGCAGCAGCGCCGCGGCGATTCCGGCCGCGACGACGATCACAGCCCAGTAGACCGGGTCGCCGCGCGACTCGTCGTCGGCGCCGAGCGCCCCGCCGAGTGCGAACAGCAGGAAGACTCCGGCGACGAGCGTGAGCACCATGTTGACGACGAGCTGCACCGGGGACGAGCGGACGGCGGGCCCCGCGGTCCGGGACCGCGCCGAGCCCGCCAACCCCGCCGAACCGACCGAGCCCCACGAGCCCGCGCGACCGGCGGTGCGGGCGGGCGTCGAACGCGGAGGCATCCGGACGTACGTCTGCTGCGGCACCGCGGCGTCGATCGTGGCGAGGGTGTGCGCGTCGACGGCGAAGCAGGCCGGTTCGATCTCGACGCAGATGCCGTCGGTCCCGATGAGCCGCCGTCCGCCGTCCGGCCAGGCGAGGTGGGCGGCGCAGGCGTCGTACCGGACGGTGGCGGCCTGTCCCTCGTGGACGAGGCTGACACCGCCCGCGCCGACGACCAGGTCGGGTCCGCCGGATTCGCGGGAGCGGTGGCGTTTGCCCTCGACCGCTGCGGCGGAGTGCAGCGGTGCGGCCGCATAGCCGGCCCAGTCCGCGCGGTGCCCGGCCGGCACGCGCAACAGGCCGTTGCCCAGAGCCTGCTGAGCGACCGTCCGGACGTCCTCGGCGGTGACGGCGGCGAGATCGGCGCGGAGTTCGTCCCGGCTGCGGACCGGCAGGCCGAGCAGCAGGTCGGCGGCGCAGCCGGGCAGGCGCGACGGGTCGGTGTCGGGGGTGGCGAGGGCGGAGTCGGCGCGGCGTCGCAGAGCGTCGAGGGTGTCCGGGGCGACGCCCGCGACGGCGAGCCGCGCGAGGACGTCGACGAAGCCGCCGAGCACGGCGTCCTGCTGTTCGGGCAGGGCGTCGGCGAGCGCGGTGACGGTGAGGACGCCGTCGCCGCGGTGTCCGTGGTCGGCGCCGGCGGTGTAGGAGAGGCCGCCGTCCTGTCGGAGGTCCTGGAACAACTCGCGGTCCAGGCAGGCGGTGTAGAGGTCGACGGCGGCGGTGCGGGGCAGCACGGTGTCGAAGAGGATCTGTCCCTGCCCGGCGGCGAAGTACGCGGGAGTGTCGGGCAGGGCGGAGGTCGGCTGCGGCGCGGGCATCCGGCGCCCGGGGCGCAGCGGCAGCCGCAGGCCGTCCGGCACCCGTTCGCCGGCGATCCAGAGGGCGGCGTTCTCGCGGGTGAACCAGGTGTCGGCCCACTGCTGGACGGTCTGCGGGTCGAGGCCGGGCACGCCCCACTCGGGGTAGCTGACCAGGCCGTGGCCCTGGGCGCCGTACCGCCACAGGCCGGTCGCCTCGGCGGCGCCGGTGCCGCGCCCGGCCTCCTCGGTGCGCAGGATCGCCTTCTCGGTCTCCAGCCGGTCCATCGGCAGGGCGGTCAGCGACTCGCAGACGCTCTGCAGGAAGGCGCGGATCTCCTGGTCGTCGCCCTCCAGCAGGAAGTGGGTGTGCAGTTGTCCGGTGGCGCCGTTGAAGCGGTGCACCTGGACGCCGCTGCGGTGCAGGGCGAGGTGTTCGACGAGGTGGGTGATGCCGGCGCGGGCGAGGGTCTCGTCGGCGCGGCCGACCCGGAACACCAGGCCGGCGGCCGTGCGGCCGGGTCGCGGTGCGTGCAGGGCCGGTACGCCGTCGACGTCGAAGCGGTGGATCACGGCTCAGCCTCTCAGTGCGTGGTCGCGGTGTTCCCGGAAGGCCCGCTCCGGTGCGTTGTCGAACCCCTCCCACGGCTCGGTGCTGCCGTACGGGCCCATGGCCTGGAAGTGCGCCCGGGCCGCGGCCCGGTCGCCGCCGAGGGAGGCGAGCAGCGCGAAGGAGCTGTGCGCGGTGATCCGGCCGAAGCGGGCGCGGAAGTCGGGGTGCAGGACGGAACCGTGGGCGGCCTCGGTGAGTTCCTGCCGGACGTCCTTGCGGGCGGCGTACGCGTTCCGGGCCGTCCGGTCGTAGGCGGTCATCCGCTCCACGTGGTACCCGGCCAGCAGGGCGCCGTTGATGCTGCCGGGCGGGGCGGCGCGGAAGCAGTCGCGGGCGAAGCTGTGGGCCTCCTCCCAGCTGCCGCCCCATTTGGGCAGCAGCTGCTGGAGCAGGCTGCGCTGGCCGGCGTAGTGGTGCGGTGCGACCCGGGTCAGCGCGCGGTGGCGGCGCCGGGTCTCGTTGATGCCGAGGGAGATGCCACGCGAGATCGTCATGCGCAGCGCCCAGGCCAGCGTGTCGGCGCGGTTGCGGGCGACGGCGCCGATCAGCAGCTGCTCGGCCTCGTTCAGCCTGGCGCGGAACTCCCGCCAGCCCTCCGGGGTGACGTCCTGGGCCCGCCGGGTGGTGCGGGCCTGCCAGCCGACCTGGATCAGCCGGTCGGCCAGCAGCGCGGTGGCGAGGGTGTCGTCGGGCCGGTGTGCGAGGACCTGCCGCAGCAGGTGTTCGACGCCCGGCACCCGGACGACCTCGTCGGCGAGGACGAGCAGGCCGTAGTCCTCCCGGCAGTCGGCGAAGGCCGCGCACAGGGCGGGCCAGTCGCCCTGCCGTGCCGCGTACCGGACGGTGCCGAGCTCCGGGAGCGCGGCGGCCGGGTCGAAGACCGGTTCGGTGCTCATGGGCGGCGATCGTAGACGGCGGCCGAGTCGCCGGACTGCGGAACCGATGGTGCGAACCCGTACGGATTCGGGCAAGTCGCCGCTCACTTGACGAAGAATTTACGGAATACACGACTCCGCTTGTGCTGGAACCTCCCTAGGCTGACCGCCGATGACCGGCCATCAGGGCAGTCGCACACCGAGGAGCACCATGAACAACCGCCGCCGGCAGCAGCTGCTCACGGCCGCCGCACCGCTGCTGATCGCCGACGAGCAGGTCGAGTTCGCCACCCTGACCAAGGTGGGTACGGTCTCCGCCGCCCGCCGCCTGGCCACCACCGCCGTGGTGGGTGTCCTGACGGCCGGTACGGTGACGGCGATCGCCACCCCGCGCCCGGTGTATTTGGCCCTGACCGACCGGCGGCTGCTCTTCTTCGACGTCGACCAGCTCAGCGGCAAGCCCACCAAGCTGGTCATGGCGCTCCCTCGCGAGGCGGTCACCGCCTCCCCGGCCGCCAAGGCCGCGTTCGGCCTGCTGCTCACCACACACCTCTCGATCGCGGGCGAGGAGCGGGAGCTGAAGCTGACCTTCGCCACCGCGGTCCGCGCGGACGGCCGGGAACTGCTGAGCCGCCTGCCCGTCACCGCCTGACCACCCGGCCGAGCACCCGGCCGAGCACCGGGCCGACCTCCGGGCCCGGCGCCGCCGCTCAGGCCCCGCCACTCAGCGCCGTACGAGGGCCACCCCGGACCCCGTCCCGCCCACACCGGCCGCGGGCAGGACGGGCACACGAGCACGCCACGGGCACAGGCGCGGACACGGTCACGGACACGGACACGGACGAACCGGCCCGGGCCGGGGTCTCATTCCGCGCGCCCGGTCCACCCGGCCAAGCCTGCCAGACCCGCTGCCACCACCAGCCCGCCGCCGATGACCGTGGTGGTGACCAGCAGGGCGTGACCGGACACGTCCGCCGGCGCCGGGTAGGACACCGCGCCGAGGAAGACCGTCCCCAGCAGGGTCACCCCGATCACCTGGCCGAGTTGCAGCACGGTCACCATGACGCCGCTGGCGTCCGCGGCGTCCACCGGGGCGACCCGGCCGAGCGCCCGGGCGAACAGCGGGCTGTAGGCGCAGCCCGCGGCCAGTCCGGTCACGGCGAGCGCCACCTGCGCGGCCGGGCCGACCGGCCCTCCCCCGCTCAGCAGCAGGCCGATCAGGACATAGCCCGGTGCCACCACGGCCAGGCCGAGCACCGGCAGCGACCGGTGCAGCCGCTGCGGCAGCCGCTGCCAGAGCAGGCTCGCCGCCCCGAAGCCCACCGACACGGGCACCGACAACAGCCCCGCCCGCAGGGCGCTGCTGCCGAGCCCGGCCTGCTGGTGCAGGGCGAAGGCGAACATGAAGCCGGCGAACCCGGCCATGATCAGGAAGATCGCACCGGCGGCCGGCAGCAGTCCCGGAGCGCGCAGCACCCGTCCGGCGATCAGCGGCTGCCCGCCGCGCACCGCCACCCGCCGCTCCACGGCGGCGAAGAGTGCGAGCATCAGCACGCTGCCTGCGAGCATCGCCCAGCCCCACACGGGCCAGCCGAGCTCGTGCCCGAGCACCAGCGGCACCACCAGCAGGCCGAGCGCGGCGGCCAGCGTCACCAGGCCCGGCAGGTCGAAGCCGCGGCCGGCGTCCCCGGGGAGGTCGGGCAGCAACCGCCGGGAGGCGGCCAGCAGCAGAAGACCGAGCGGGACGTTCACCAGGAAGACCGGCCGCCACCCGGTGCCGAACAGGTCGGCGCTGACCAGCAGCCCACCCACCACCTGCCCGATCGCCAGACCGCCCGCCAGCACCGCCGCGTACAGGCCGAGCGCCCGTACCCGGGCGGCGCCGGTGAACAGCCGCTGGATCACGCTGATGACCTGCGGCACCATCACCGCCGCGCCGATGCCCTGGGCCACCCGGAAGCCGATCAGCCAGCCGGTGGCGGGCGCCAGTCCGCAGGCGAGCGAGGCCGCGGTGAAGGCGGCCAGCCCGAGGCGGAACATCCGGCTGTAGCCGTACCGGGCGCCCAGCCGGGAGCCGGTGATCAGCAGCACCGCGTAGGCGATGGTGTAGCCGGCGATGACCAGTTGCAGTGCGGCGCCGGAGGCGTGCAGGTCGGTGCGGACGCTCGGGGCGGCCACATTGACGACGGAGACGTCGAGCAGGGCCATGAACTGTCCGGAGAGCACCAGCCCGAGCACCAGACCGGGTCTGGCGGGGGCGGCAGGAGAGCCCGGAGAGCCGGAAGCGGCAGGAGCGCCGGGCGAGACGGCAGTGGCGGGGGTGACAGGGGCGGCAGGGGTGCGTAGGTCCGTCATGCCGCCAGCGTGCGCGCGGCCCGGTACGGGTGGTTAGAGCCTGCGGATCCTGGTACCGGGAGCACCTGTCGGCGGCGCCCGCGGTGGGCGACCATGGGAGGCATGACCGTGCTGGATTCGGAGACCGCCGCGGCGCCCCACCGCAAGGACCTGCGACGCGAGGAGCTCGCCAGGTTCCTCCGGGCCTGTCGCGCCCGGGTGCACCCGGAGGACGTCGGCCTGCCGCCCGGCCTGCGGCGCCGGACGCCGGGCCTGCGCCGCGAGGAGGTGGCGCAGCTCGCCGGGCTGGGGGTCACCTGGTACACGTGGCTGGAGCAGGGCCGCCCGATCAACGCCTCGGAGCAGGTGCTGGAGGCGGTGGCCCGGACACTGCGGTTGGACGCCGCCGAGCGCGAGCACCTGTTCCGGCTGGCCGGGGTGCGGCTGCCGTCGCCGGCCGACACCGACCACCCGGAGCTCGACGGGGCCACCCAGACCATCCTCGACCAGCTCGACCCGCTGCCCGCGGCGATCTGCAACACCCGTTTCGACGTGCTGCGCCACAACGCCGCGTACCGGGCGCTCTTCCCGCGGGCGACCGGGCCGGCCGGGTCCGGCGAGCCACGCAACAGCATGTGGTGCGCGTTCACCATGCCGGACTGTTGCAACCCGTTCGTCAACCGGGAGGAGGAGCTGCCCCGGATGGTCGGGGTGCTGCGGGCCGCGTACGGGCGGCACGTGGGCGAGCCCGCCTGGGAGAGGTACGTGCGGGACCTCTCGGCGGCCAGCGACCGGTTCCGCGAGCTGTGGGCCCGGCAGGAGGTGGCGCCGCCGCGGACCTCCCGCAAGGTGTTCCGCCACACCGGGGTGGGCGTGATGCACTTCCAGGCCTCGTACCTGACCATCCCTGCGGCACCGGAGGCGTACCTGGTGGTCTACACGCCGGAGGGCCCCGAGGACCGGCTGCGGCTGGAGCGGATGGTCGCCGAGCCGGCCGGCGTCTTCTCGGAGTGCACGCACGCCGCGGGCCGGGCACCGGAGATGCAGAACGGCGCGGAAGCCGAGCACCGAACGGGCTGAGCCACAGAGAAACCGAGCACCGGAACACCGAAAGCCACCGCTCCGGACGGAGTGGTGGCTTCTCGGGATCCTGTGGAGCTATGGGGAATTGAACCCCAGACCTCTTGCATGCCATGCAAGCGCTCTACCAACTGAGCTATAGCCCCGCGACACGAACGGCCTTCGACCGCTGGTGCGGAGTGGAGCTATGGGGAATTGAACCCCAGACCTCTTGCATGCCATGCAAGCGCTCTACCAACTGAGCTATAGCCCCGCAGTCCCGGTGGCCCGCCTTCCTTTCGGTCGGCGTTCCTCGCTGCGAACGAGGAAGACTCTACCGGTCAGGCCCGGAACTGCGAAATCGCCTGCCGGAGCGGGCTCAGGTCTCATCGCCGATGACCGGCTGCGGCAGCGTGCCGGCGTTGTGCTCCAGCAGTCGCCAGCCGCGCACGCCCTGGCCCAGCACGGACCAGCAGCAGTTCGACAGGCCGCCGAACCGCTCCCACAGCACCGGCTCCATGCCGAGCAGCCGCCCGATCATGGTGCGGATGGTGCCGCCGTGCGAGACCACGACCAGCGTGCCGTCCTCGGGCAGCTTCTCGACCGCGGCCAGCACCACCGGCACGGCCCGGTCCGCGACCTCGGTCGCGAGTTCTCCGCCGCCGCGCCGCACGGGGTGGCCCTGTGACCAGGCCTCGTACTCCTCCGGGTAGCGGGCCCGGATCTCGGCGTTGGTCAGGCCCTGCCACTCTCCCGCGTACGTCTCCCGGAGGCCCTCCTCGTGATGCACCTCCAGGCCGCTCACCCGGGCCAGCTCGGCGGCCGTGCGGGCGGCGCGCTGCAGGTCGGAGGAGACCAGCAGGTCGGGCCTGAGCCCGGCGAGCAGCCGTGCGGCCCGCTGGGCCTGGAAGATGCCCTGGTCGGTGAGCGGGATGTCGGTGCTGCCCTGGAAGCGGGACTCGAGGTTCCAGGAGGTCTGGCCGTGGCGCCAGAAGACGATGCGCGGTCCCCGCGCGGCGCGGCTCAGCTCTCGTCCTCGGCGACCGCGTTGCCGGCGGCGTCGGTGCGGGCGCCCTCGGGGCGGTTGCGGGTGGCCAGGGCGTCGGCCGGCAGGGGCAGCTCGGGGCAGTCCTTCCAGAGTCGGTCGAGGGAGTAGAAGGAGCGCTCCTCGGAGTGCTGGACGTGCACCACGATGTCCAGGTAGTCGAGGAGGATCCAGCGGCCCTCTCGCTCGCCCTCGCGGCGCACGGGCTTGACGTCGAGCTCCTCGCGGAGCTTGTCCTCGATCTCCTCGGCGATGGCCCGTACCTGGCGGTCGTTGGCCGCGGAGGCGATGAGGAATGCGTCGGTGATCGACAGCACGTCGCTGACGTCGAAGGCGATGATGTCGTGTGCCAGCTTCTCGGCCGCCGCCTGTGCGGCGACGTTGATAAGTTCCTGGCTCCGGTCAGTGGCAGTCACGTTGTTCTTCCGGCTCGGCTACTCGGTTCTCCACCCCAGGATCTCACGAACGCCGAGGGCCCCCGATCGATTTGACCGGGGGCCCTTCGGACAGGCCCTGCAGGGAGCGGGCGGGCTACTGCGCGGGCAGGCCCTTGTAGTCCTTGCCGAGTACCACGACGAGGTCGGCGTTCTGCGGATCGGTGACCTTCTTCACGGCCTCCGGCTTCAGCCCGAGCGCGCCGGCCAGGGTCTTCGCGGCGTCGGCCCGGGTGTCGTCGGTGTAGCGGATCTCGCTGGTCGCCTGGGCGGCGCCGGCCTTGCCGCTGCTCGGCACGACCTCCATGCCGGTGTTGGTGATCTGTACCGAGGCGGACTCGGCGGCCTTCGCCTGGCCGGAGGCGTCGACCACCGAGACCCGGGTGGTGCCGCCGCTGGTGGTGGCGTTCTTGATCGTGCCGCCGAGGACGTCCTTGACCTGCCGGCCGGCGGTGGCCTCGTCCAGGGTGCCGTCCGGCTTGGCCTTGAGCAGCTCGGTGTTCAGGTGCCCGCCGTCGGCCTGCTGGGCGAGCTGGGCGAGCACGCCGGCCAGCGGCTTCTCCGGCAGCGAGGGGTCGAGCACGGCGTTCATCCGGTGCACGTCCTCGGTGGCCTCGTCCAGGTCGGTCGGCATGGCGTGCAGCACGGCCGCCATGACCTGCCCGAACCGGGCCAGCTGGGCGTCGCGTCCCTCGCCGGGCGCCTGGAGCGTGGCGTAGGCGACGGCGGCCTGGCCGTTGAGGCTGACGCCCTTGCCCGGGGAGGCGAGCACCTTGCCGTCGGCGGCCTTCACCTCGGCGTTGGTGTCGACCTTGACGCCGCCGAGCTGGGCGACCAGCAGGGTCAGGTACGGGGTGTCCAGCCGCCAGGTGCCGGCGACCGGGGCGCCGAGGACGGTGGCCAGGCCCTCACGGGTGCCGGACGAGCCGACGTCGTCCAGGCCCTTGGCGACCGTGGTGGTGGCCGAGTCGCCGGGCAGCCGCAGGGTGTCCGGGATGAGCAGCACGGTGCCCTTGTGCCCGGAGGCGTCGTTGACCAGCAGCGCGGTGCTGACCTTGCCCTGCAGGTCGCGCAGGTGGACGACGTTGACCTGGCGCCCGCCGGCGGCGGCCGCGGCGGAACCCGCGGAGTTCCGGCCGGTCCACCACAGGTAGCCGCCGACACCGGCGCCGACCACGGCGACGGTCGCGGCCAGCCCGATCAGCCGGTTGCGCAGCCGACGGCGGCGCTCGGCCCGGACCTCGCTGCGGGACTCGGCGAACTTCAGCCAGTCGATGACGTCCTCGGAGCTCTCCGACTCCTCGTCGACGAAGGTGAACTCGCCGGTGGCGAAGGCGTCCTCGCCGCCCGGGGCCGGGCGCCGGGCCTGGCGGCTGCCGCCGACCTGCTCGGAGGGCTGCGCGGGCGGCTGGGCGGCGGGCTGCGCGGCGGTCCGGCCGGGCGCCGCGGCCCGCGTGGCCGACCCCGCCGCGGCGGCGGCGCCGACGGCCGGGGCGACCTGCTGGAGCGGCGGCTGCGGCACCGGCGGGCGCCGGGAGGGCTGATGCCCTGGGGCCTGCTGCGGCGGGGTCTGCTGCGGGGCGCCGCCCTGCTGGTACGGGTCCTGAACCCATCCCTGCTGGCCGCCCTGGCCGGCGTACGGGTCCCAGCCCTGCGGCTGCTGCGGCTGCTGCGGCTGCTGGTAGTACCCCTGCTGGTACGGGTCCTGCTGCGGCTGCTGCTGGTAGTAGCCCTGCTGGTACGGGTCCTGCTGCGGCCGGCCGTAGGGGTCCTGCTGGTAGGCCTGCGGCTGCTGGGGCTGCTGGGGCTGCTGCGGCTGCTGGTAGTACCCCTGCTGGTACGGGTCCTGCTGCGGCTGCTCCTGGGGCCAGTCCTGCTGGCCGTAGGGGTCGTAGCCCTGCCCGTACGGGTCGTGCTGGTAGCCCTGCGGCCCGCCGCGGTCTGCCGTTCCGGTCACGCCGTCCCTCCCGGGATCAAGGCTGGGCCGGCGCGTAGAGCGCCCGCTTGTCGATGTATCGGACCACGCCGTCCGGGACGAGGTACCAGACGGGCTCGCCCTTGGCGACCCGGTTGCGGCAGTCCGTGGAGGAGATGGCCAGCGCCGGCACCTCGACCAGGGAGACCCCGCCGACCGGGAGGCCGGCGTCCGAGAGGGTGTGGCCCGGGCGGGTGCAGCCGATGAAGTGGGCGAGCTCGAAGAGTTCGTCGGAGTCGCGCCAGGAGAGGATCTGCGCGAGCGCGTCGGCGCCGGTGATGAAGAACAGCTCGGCGTCGGGGTGCAGGGCGTGCAGGTCGCGCAGGGTGTCGACGGTGTACGTCGGGCCCTCGCGGTCGATGTCGATCCGGCTGACCGAGAACTGCGGGTTCTCGGCGGTGGCTATGACCGTCATCAGGTAGCGGTCCTCGGCCGGCGTGACCTGCCGGTCGGACTTCTGCCACGGCTGCCCGGTCGGCACGAACACCACCTCGTCGAGGTGGAAGGCGCTCGCCACCTCACTGGCGGCGACGAGGTGCCCGTGGTGGATCGGGTCGAAGGTGCCGCCCATCACGCCGAGGCGCTTCCGCGTCCGCGGCGCACCGGTGGTCTCGGCCTGCTGTCCCATGCCGCCACACCTTACGCGACGTGCATCACCGGGCGGCAAGCCGCCCGGAGAGGTCCGCGGGAGGGAGCGCGCAGCTTCTGTGCAGGCGCTCCCCCGCGGTGCGCGGCCGGCTCAGCGGTCGCGGTTGAAGCGGGTGGTCAGGAAGAGCAGCAGCAGCAGGATGAACAGCGCGGCCCCACCGGTCAGGTACGGGTTGAGGCTCTCGTGGTTGCCGCCCTCGGCGAGCTGGGTCAGGGCGGGCAGTGCGGCAGTGCTCATGGTCGGCAGGACCTTCTCGGCTCGGGGGCGGACGAGGGGTGCGGGCCGTGCGGCCTGCGGCCTCATCGTACGGGTGGGCCCCGCGCAACCGCGCGGCGGCCCACCGCGTCTGACCCCTCATAGGTGCCGGGCGCGCGGGGGCCGCAGGTCGGGTCAGTTGTCGCGGCCCGCGCGCACCAGGATCCAGGCCAGCAGGCCCACGCCCACGATGGAGCCGATCACGATGATCCGCAGGAACAGGCCGGGCCCGTTCTCGCTGGAGATCGGTCCGGCCAGGTCGGCCAGGGTGGCAGGGGACATCGGGGGTGCTCCTCTCGCTCCGGATCTCGCTCCGGACGTCCAGCGTAAGCCGGGGCGTACCGGACACCCGCCACCGCCCCCGGGGCGTACCGTGGTCCGCCGGGGACGAGTACGCACGCACGGACGTTGGAGCCATCAGCAGCGGGGGCCGGCCGGGGGCCGGTGCCGGCGACGACCAGGAGGTACTCACAGATGACCGACCTTTCCAAGGACGGCGGCAACACGCCGAGCCGCCGCCGGCAGCGCTTCCCGGAGATCTCCACCCGGGCCTGGGAGCACCCGGCGGACCGTTCGGCGCTGGTGGCGCTGCGCAGGCTGAGCGGCTTCGACGACGTTCTGAAGAAGCTCGCGGGCCTGGTGTCCGAGCGCAGTGTCCGGCTGATGTTCCTGGCCACCGCGGTGCGGACCTCGGAGCGTCAGTTCCCGGAGCTGCACGCCATGGTGCGGGACGCCGCCTACGTGCTCGACCTGGAGAAGGTTCCGGACCTGTACGTCACGCAGGACCCGACGGTCAACGCCATGTGCATCGGCATGGAGACGCCGATCCTCGTGGTGACCAGCGGCCTGGTCGAGCTGCTGGACGAGGAGGAGCTGCGGGCCGTGATCGGCCACGAGGTCGGCCACGCGATGTCCGGCCACGCGGTGTACCGGACGATGCTGCTGATCCTCACCAACATCGCGGCCCGGATCGCCTGGCTGCCGCTCGGCAACCTGGCGATCATGGGCGTGATCACCGCGCTCAAGGAGTGGTTCCGCAAGGCCGAGCTCTCCTGCGACCGGGCCGGCCTGCTGGCCGGGCAGGACCTGCAGGCCTCGATGCGCGGCCTGATGAAGCTGGCCGGCGGGCACGACCTCGCGGAGATGAACGTCGACGCCTTCCTGGAGCAGGCAGAGGAGTACGAGCGCGCGGGCGACCTGCGCGACGGCGTGCTCAAGCTGCTGCAGGTGCTGCCGCAGACCCACCCGTTCGCGGTGGTCCGGGTCGCCAAGCTGAAGAAGTGGGCGGAGAGCGACGAGTACCGCTCGATCCTGGCCGGCGCCTACCCGCGCCGCGGGGACGACCCGCAGACGTCGGTCGGCGCCCAGTGGAAGGCCGCCGCGGACTCGTACTCGCAGTCGGTCAAGGAGAGCAAGGACCCGCTGATGGGCCTGCTGCGGGACGTGGCCGGCGGTGTCGGCACGGTCGGCGGCAAGCTGCGGGACACCTTCGCGGGGGCCCGCAGCGGCGGCTCCGAGGGGCCCGACGGCGCGAACGGCTCGGACGGCGCCGGCCGGGAGTGACCCGGGCGGGGTGCCCGGGCCGGCCGGGGCGGTTCACCGCCCGGCGGCCGGTGGTCCGGTCAGCGGTCCGAGCACCCCGCACACCTGCCAGGCCGGCCGGCTGCGGTCGCCCGGGTCGACGGCCTGCGGGGCGGTCGCCGTGCTGCCCGCCAGCAGCGGCTGCAGGTAGCCGCTCATCCGGGTGCCGCACGCGGTCGGCCCGGCCTGGACCGCCGCGTCGACCAGCCGCATCCGGTCCGAGCTCAGGTCCAGCCGGTCGAAGTCGAACCGCAGCTCCCGGCGGACGGTGAACAGGCTGACCGGCCCGTCCGCGGTGCCGGCCGCCCGTACCGCGTAGACGAAGGTGTGGTCGGTGGTGATCTCCAGGGTGCCGCTGTCCGCCTCCCCGACCCGGACGGTGCCGGCCGTGCGCACCGCGTCGTCGGCGAGCGCCACCTGGCCCGGGTCGAAGCGGACCAGCCAGCCGGTGGCGGCGTGGTGCTGGTCGTCCTGCGGGCTGTTCACGCTGTCGTCGTACTGCGCCTGCTCACCCGGGGTGACGAGGGTACGTGCCTCGGCCGTGTCGCCCTGGACGAGGGTGGCCGGCGACAGCGCGGACGCGGTGAGGTAGCGCTGCACCACGGAGAGCGCCCGGTTGACGTCGGACCTGGTGAAGTGGGCGGTGGCGGCGCCCGCGGGCAGCGCCAGCCCGATGGTCCCCTCGCCGTAGCCGGCGGGCAGGGCCGCGAAGGGGTGCTCGGGGTCGACGACCGCGGCGACCGGCCCGGTCGGGCTGAGCGCGACCAGCCCGGTGGTCAGCTGGTTACCGGACGGCGGGGCGGTCTGACGGTGCGGCGAACTGACGCCGAAGTACACCGCCGCCGCGAAGGCGAGGAAGACGACCAGCAGCAGCGCGACCGCCTGCCGCGGCAGCGTGCCGAACGGGCCGAGGCCGATCCGCGGGCGGGTCGCCCGGTAGGTGCCGCCGAGCCGCTCCTGCGCCGACAGCTCCTGGATCCGGGCAGCCCGGACGAACGATTCGTCGAAGACGACGGACCGGAACTCGTCATCGCTGCCGGAACCGCCCTCGGGCGCACCCTCCGGAGGCTCGCGCGGGTCACCCATAGAACCAGGGTAGAACCGGCAGGGCCAGGGTTCGACCGGCCGCGGGCAACTTCCGGCCGGCGTCCCGGCGCGGCGCCATCCGGGGCCCGCTCAGCCGCTCAGCAAAGCCACGGCGGTGGGCAGCGGCGTGGCCGGCGGCGATCCCGGGGTGCTGCTGGTGCCCACCTCCGGACGCCGCGGCGATTCGCCGGCGCCGCCCGCGCCGCGGTAGATCGCGGCCACCGCGACGGCCACCACGCCGACCCCCATGACCACCGCCAGCACCCAGGCGACGGGCCGGTGCCAGCGCTGCTGCGCGATATGGCGCCCGTCGTGGCGCAGGGGCTCCCAGCCGACCGTCCGGGACCAGCGGGCCCGGCGGCGGGCCCGGTCGGTGCCGGACCACGGGTCGGGGTACAGCCGGTCGTCGTCCAGGCCGCGCGGGTGCGGGCGCAGCTCCAGCGGCAGTACGTCGCCGGTGCCGGCCATCTCCGGAGCGGTCAGGTCCCATGGCCGGGCCGGGCCCACGGCCTCCGGCTCGAACCGGGCCTCGGCGGCGGCCAGCTGCCGCTCCAGGGCACTCGGCTCGTGCACGGCCGCGGACCGGACAAAGGCCTCGTCGAGCACCACGGTGGCGAACTCGTCGTCCGCACCACCGTGGTCGGCGCCGTCGGGGTTCGGCGAGCCCCCCACATCCTCAGCCACGGGATTCAGCGTATTACCGGGCGGGCGGTTTGTCTGGGCCTCCCGTCAGTTGCCCTGTTCGCCGGGAGGGCCCGCCGGCCGGCTCAGGAGCCGACGGTCGGCTGCGCCTCGCCCCGAACATGGCCGTCACCAGTGACGATGTACTTGGTGGAGGTCAGTTCGGGCAGGCCCATCGGGCCGCGGGCGTGCAGCTTCTGGGTGGAGATGCCGATCTCCGCGCCGAAGCCGAACTCACTCCCGTCGGTGAACCGCGTCGACGCGTTGACGGCCACGGTGGTGGAGTCCACCAGCTGGGTGAAGCGGCGGGCCGCGGCCTGCGAGGTGGTGACGATCGCCTCGGTGTGCCCGGAGGACCAGCGGCGGATGTGCTCGACGGCGGCGTCCAGCGAGGGCACCACGGCGGCCGCGATGTCGTACGAGAGGTACTCGGTCTCCCAGTCCTCGTCGGTGGCCGGGACGGCGGTGGCGGCGGTGCCCTCGGCGGCCTTCAGCACCGCGTCGTCGCCGTGCACCGTCACGCCGGCGCCGGCCAGTGCCTCCAGGGCGAGCGGCAGGAAGGCGTCCGCGATGTCCTGGTGGACGAGCAGGGTCTCGGCGGAGTTGCAGACGCTGACCCGCTGGGCCTTGGAGTTGAGCAGCACGCCGACGGCCATCGCCAGGTCGGCCTGCGCGTCGACGTAGACGTGGCAGTTGCCGGTGCCGGTCTCGATCACCGGCACGGTGGAGCCCTCGACGACGGTGCGGATCAGCGAGGCGCCGCCGCGCGGGATCAGCACGTCGACCAGGCCGCGGGCGCGCATCAGCTCCTGCACCGAGTCCCGGCTCTCGCCGGGCACCAGCTGGACGGCGTCGGCGGGCAGCCCGGCCGAGGCGACCGCGTCGCGGACCACCGCGACCAGCGCGGTGTTGGAGCGGTAGGCCGAGGCGGAGCCGCGCAGCAGGACGGCGTTGCCGGACTTCAGGCAGAGCGCGGCGGCGTCCACGGTGACGTTGGGGCGGGCCTCGTAGATGATGCCGACGACGCCGAGCGGCACCCGGACCTGGCGCACGTCGAGGCCGTTGGGCAGGGTGTAGCCGCGCACCACCTCGCCGACCGGGTCGGGCAGGCCGACCACGTCGCGGACGTCGGAGGCGATCGCGGCGATCCGCCGGTCGTCGAGGCTGAGCCGGTCGACGACGGACTCGGGGGTGCCGGCCTCGCGGGCCCGGGCGACGTCCTCGGCGTTGGCGGCGGTGATCTCGGCACTCCGTGCGACCAGCGCGTCGGCGATCGCCAGCAGCGCGGCGTCCTTGGCGCTGCGCGGGAGCGGGGCGAGCGCGGCGGCCGCCTCACGGGCTCGGCGCGCGACGGCGAGGACGGGGCTGTCGGTGGTGGCGTGGTCGCTGGTCATGCCTGAAGGGTAGCGACTCGCGGCCCCCGCCCCGGCCGGCATTTCGGCGGCTGAGACGTGGGCCGCGGCGCGGCCGGTCAGTACGGGTGCACACCGCCGAGGTGCGGCGGCGGATCGCCGAAGCCTTCCGCCACCCGCTGGTGGTAGGTGGCGCGGTCGACGACCTCCAGCCCGACGATCTCCCAGGGCGGTAAGTTCGCGGACGCCTTGTGCTCGCCCCACAGCCGGAGTGCGATGGCCGCGGCGTCGTGCAGGTCGCGGGCCTGCTCCCAGTACCGGATCTCGGCGTGGTCGGCGGCGTAGCGGGCGGTCAGGAAGAAGGCGTGGTCGTGGGCCAGCTGCTCGAGGCCGGCCCGGAGCTCGGCGATCGGGGTGGCCCGACCGGCCACCGACAGGACGACGTGCCAGAGCCTGCCCTGCTCCTCCGTGCCGTCCTCGCCACCGGTGTGCGGCCGCAACTCGCGGGCGGTCTTCGGGGGTTCGCCGGGCAGGCCGCCAGCGGCGCGGCCGCCGGCGATGCTGGTGAGCCGCCGCTCGGACGTCTCCCCCGGGAGTGTTCCCGGGCGCCTGCTTGCCATCGGCGGCCTCCTGTTCGGCGACGTCCCCTGCCCGGGCGCCGGCTCCGGGTCGCCGGCTCCGGGTCGCCCCGTCAGCCGCGCAGGACGACCAGGTCGTCGCGGTGGACGACCTCGCGCTCGTACGCGGCACCGAGCTCCTGGGCCAGCTCCCGCGTGGAGCGGCCGAGCAGCCGGGGCAGCTCCCTCGCATCAAAGTTGACCAGTCCGCGGGCGACGATGTGGCCGTTTTCACCAAGAAGGTCGACCGGATCACCCGCGGTGAACTCGCCCTCGACCTTGGTGACACCGGCCGGGAGCAGGGACTTCCCGCCGAGGACGACGGCGTCGACGGCGCCCGCGTCGAGGTGGAGCGCGCCGCGCGGGGTGGAGGCGTGTTCGAGCCACAGGAGCCGGTCGGCGGAGCGGCTGCCGGTGCGCTGGAAGAGCGTGCCGGTGGGCCGGCCGGCGAGCGCCTCGGCGGCGTGGCTGGCGGCGGTCAGCACGACGGGGATGCCGGCGCCGGTGGCGATCCTGGCGGCCTCGACCTTGGTGACCATGCCGCCGGTGCCGACGCCTGCCTTGCCGGCGCTGCCGATCTCGATGCCGTCGAGGTCGTGCGGGCCGCGCACGGTCTCGATCCGGCTGGTGCCGGGCTTGGCCGGGTCGCCGTCGTACAGGCCGTCGACGTCGGAGAGCAGCAGCAGCAGGTCGGCGCGGACGAGGTGGGCGACCAGGGCGGCGAGCCGGTCGTTGTCACCGAACCTGATTTCGGCGGTGGCGACGGTGTCGTTCTCGTTGACGACCGGCATGGCGCCCATCGCGAGCAGCTGGTCGAGGGTGCGGTAGGCGTTGCGGTAGTGCGAGCGGCGGCTGGCGTCCTCGGCGGTGAGCAGCACCTGGCCGACCCGGATGCCGTACCGGGCGAAGGAGGCGGTGTAGCGGGCGACCAGCAGGCCCTGGCCGACGCTGGCGGCGGCCTGCTGGCGGGCCAGGTCGGAGGGGCGCTTGGCGAGGCCGAGCGGGGCGAGGCCGGCCGCGATGGCACCGGAGGAGACCAGGACGACGTCGGGGGCGTCCGGGCGGGCGCGGACCTTTGCAAGCGCGTCGACGAGCGCGTCGACCCGGTCGGCGTCCAGCCCGCCGGACGCGGTGGTCAGGGAGGACGAGCCGACCTTCACGACGATCCGTCGCGCGGCGAGGACGTCCTGCCGCAGTGTCTGACCCGTCATCAGTGTCCTCCGGTCGTGCTGCATCGAGCCCGCTACTCGGTCGCAATCTACGCGATCCGCGCAGCGGGCTCGTCGGGATATCAGCTGGCGGACGCCGGGACTCAGTGGTCCTCGTCGTCGTCGCCCTCGATGGCCTGGCGGCCGGAGGAGAGCGCCTCGAAGGCCCGGAACTCCTCCTCGGCGGCGTCCCGGCCGCGCTGCTTGTCGCGGCGGCGGTCGACGGCGGGCCGCTGCGTCTCGAAGCGGTGGTCCTCGCCGCGGCGGCCGAGCATCTCGGCGCCGGAGGCCATGGTCGGCTCCCAGTCGAAGACGACGGCGTCGTCCTCGGGGCCGATGACGACCGTGTCGCCCTCGTGGGCGCCGACCTTCCAGAGCTGCTCCTCGACGCCGAGGCGGGCGAGCCGGTCGGCGAGGTAGCCGACGGCCTCGTCGTTGGAGAAGTCGGTCTGGCGGACCCACCGCTCCGGCTTGACGCCGCGGATGCGGTAGGCGCCGTCCTCCTCGGTGATGGTGAAGCCCGCGTCGTCGACCGCCTGCGGCCGCAGCACGATCCGGGTGGACTCCTGGACGGGCTTGGCCGCGCGGGCCTCGGCGACGATCTGGGCGAGCGCGAAGTTCAGCTCGCGCAGGCCCTTGTGGGCGAGCGCGGAGACCTCGAAGACGCGGTAGCCGCGCTCCTCCAGCGAGGCGCGGGTGAGGTCGGCGATGTCCTGGCCGTCCGGCACGTCGACCTTGTTGAGCGCGACCAGGCGCGGCCGGTCCTCCAGGCCGCCGTACTGGGCGAGCTCCTCCTCGATGGTCTCCAGGTCGGTGAGCGGGTCGCGGCCGGGCTCCAGGGTGGCGCAGTCGAGGACGTGCACCAGCACCTCGCACCGCTCGACGTGGCGCAGGAACTCCAGGCCCAGGCCCTTGCCCTGGCTGGCGCCGGGGATCAGGCCCGGCACGTCGGCGATGGTGTAGACGGTCGAGCCGGCGGTGACCACGCCGAGGTTGGGGATCAGCGTGGTGAAGGGGTAGTCCGCGATCTTCGGCTTGGCGGCGGAGAGCACCGAGATCAGCGAGGACTTGCCGGCGCTCGGGTACCCCACCAGGGCCACGTCGGCGACGGACTTGAGCTCCATCACGATGTCGCGGGCCTCGCCGGGCTCGCCGAGCAGGGCGAAGCCGGGGGCCTTGCGGCGGGCGGAGGCGAGGGCGGCGTTGCCGAGCCCGCCGCGGCCGCCGGCGGCGGCGACGAAGCTGGTGCCGTGGCCGACCAGGTCGGCGAGCACGTTGCCCTTCCGGTCGAGCACCACGGTGCCGTCCGGCACCGACAGGACGAGGTCCTGGCCGTCGGCGCCGGTGCGGTTGCCGCCGGCGCCCGGCTTGCCGTTGGTGGCCTTGCGCTTCGGCGAGTGGTGGTACTCGAGCAGGGTGGTGATCTGGCTGTCGACGGTGAGGATGATGCTGCCGCCCTCGCCGCCGTTGCCGCCGTCGGGCCCGCCGAGCGGCTTGAACTTCTCTCGGTGAACGGAGGCGCAGCCGTGGCCTCCGTTACCCGCGGCGACGTGCAGCTCGACGCGGTCCACGAAGGTGGTCATGGGGGTGCCTCCAGTACGACGGAAAAGGTTGTCCTGCTGTAAAGCGTGAAGGGTGGACCGGATCATTCCGGCCCACCCTCCACGGCGAGTCCTGACGTGAGGTCAGACTCAGGCCTCGACGGCCACGATGTTGACGACCTTGCGGCCGCGACGGTTGCCGAACTGCACGGCACCGGCGGTCAGCGCGAACAGGGTGTCGTCGCCGCCACGGCCGACGTTGGCACCCGGGTGGAAGTGGGTGCCGCGCTGGCGGACGATGATCTCGCCGGCGCTGACGACCTGGCCGCCGAAGCGCTTCACGCCGAGGCGCTGGGCGTTCGAGTCACGGCCGTTCCGGGTAGAGCTTGCGCCCTTCTTGTGTGCCATCTCGCTATCCCCTTACTTGCTGACGGAGTCGATGCTCGTGATGCGCACCGCGGTGTACTTCTGGCGGTGACCCTGACGACGGCGGTAACCCGTCTTGTTCTTGTAGCGGAGGATGACGATCTTGTCGCCCTTGGTCTCCTCGACGACCTCGGCGTGAGCCTTGACGCCACCGAGCACCCACGGGTCGGAGGTGACGGCGTCACCGTCGACGACCAGGACGGTCGACAGCTCGACCGAGTCACCCGGCTTGGCGTCGATGCGGTCAATCTCCAGCACGTCGCCAACGGCGACCTTGTGCTGGCGGCCGCCGGCGCGAACGATCGCGTACATGCGGTACCTGCTTTCTGTACTCGGTCGAAGCTCACCGATGCCAGCCCATGGGTACGGACACATGAGCCTCCCCCGTCGCCGCGGTGCGGTACCGGGAGGTGAGGTGCTCGGGAGCATGGCGTAAGACGCCGAGGGTCAAGAATACGGACCAGCCTGCTCGGGGGCAAACCGGGCCCTACCGGGCCCGGGGCGGCACGGGGCCGCCCCGGGTCGCGGGGCGTTACTCGGCGGCGCCGTCACCTTCGGCGGCCGCGGCCTTCTTGGCCGCCGCGCTCGTCCGCTTGGTGGCGGTCTTGCGGGCGGTGGTCTTCTTCGCCGCGGTGGTCTTCTTCGCGGCGACGGTCTTCTTGGCGGCGGTCTTGCGGGTGGCGCGCTTCTTGGGCGCGGGCTCCGCGGCCTCCTCCTCGGCGGCGGTCTCCACCTCGGCAGCGGCCTCGACGGCCTCCTCGGCGGTCTCCATCGGCTCGGCGGTGGCCTCGACGACCGGCACGGCCTCCTCGGCCACCGGCTCCGCGACGGGCTCGGTGGCCTGCTGTGCGGCGGCGGACAGCGCGGCCTCCATGGCGGCCTCGGCCCGCGCCTGCAGCACGACGATCTCGGCCTCGGCCGGCGCACCCGCCGGGGCCGTCGCCTTGCGCACCGCGCGACGGCGGGGACGGCCCGCGGGGGCCGCGGCCGGCTCGGCGGCCTCGGCCGGCGGCGCCACGACGGCCTCCGCCACCACGACCTCCACCGGCGCCTCGGCGATCTCCGCCACCTCGACGACCTCGACGGCCTCCAGGGCCTCCAGGGCCTCGTCCTCCGGGGCCTCGACGGCGACCGCGGCCTCGGCGTGCGGCTCGGCCTGCGCGCCGCCCTTGCCGCGCCGGCGGCGCTTGCCGCTGCCGGCCTCGCCGGCCGCCGGGGCGGTACCGCCGCCGCCGTGGGTGTGCGGCTGGTCCATGTGGACGATGACGCCGCGGCCGTTGCAGTGCACGCAGGGCTCGGAGAAGGACTCCAGCAGGCCCTGGCCGACCCGCTTGCGGGTCATCTGCACCAGGCCCAGCGAGGTGACCTCGGCCACCTGGTGCTTGGTGCGGTCCCGGCCCAGGCACTCCAGCAGGCGGCGCAGCACCAGGTCGCGGTTGGACTCCAGCACCATGTCGATGAAGTCGATCACGATGATGCCGCCGAGGTCGCGCAGCCGCAGCTGGCGGACAATCTCCTCGGCCGCCTCGATGTTGTTGCGGGTGACGGTCTCCTCGAGGTTGCCGCCCTGGCCGACGAACTTGCCGGTGTTGACGTCGACCACGATCATCGCCTCGGTGCGGTCGATCACCAGCGAACCGCCGCTGGGCAGCCAGACCTTCCGGTCCAGCGCCTTCATCAGCTGCTCGTCGATCCGGTACGTGGCGAACACGTCCACGTCCGAGGTCCACCTCTGCAGCCGCTCGGTGAGGTCCGGGGCCACGTTGGACACGTAGTCGTGGATGGTGCCCCAGGCGTCCGCGCCGGCGACGATGACCTTGGTGAAGTCCTCGTTGAAGATGTCGCGGACGACCCGGACGGTCATGTCGGGCTCGCCGTAGAGCAGCGCCGGGGCGTTGCCGGTGGCGGCCTTCTTCTGGATGTCCTCCCACTGCTGCTGCAGGCGCTGGACGTCCCGGGTCAGCTCGTCCTCGCTGGCGCCCTCGGCGGCGGTGCGCACGATGACGCCGGCGTCGTCCGGGACGATCTTCTTGAGGATCTGCTTCAGACGGGCCCGCTCGTTCTCCGGCAGCTTGCGGCTGATGCCGGTCATCGAGCCCTCGGGCACGTACACCAGGTAGCGGCCGGGCAGCGAGATCTGGCTGGTCAGGCGGGCGCCCTTGTGGCCGATCGGGTCCTTGGAGACCTGGACGAGCACGGACTGGCCGGACTTCAGCACCGACTCGATCCGGCGCGGGCCGCCGTGGCCGCCCAGCGCGCCGAAGTTGACCTCACCGGCGTAGAGCACCGCGTTGCGGCCCTTGCCGATGTCGACGAACGCGGCCTCCATCGACGGCAGCACGTTCTGGACCTTGCCCAGGTAGACGTTGCCGACGTAGCTGGTGGCCTGCTCCTTGTTGACGTAGTGCTCGACGAGCACGCCGTCCTCGAGAACGCCGATCTGGGTGCGCTCGCCGTTCTGGCGCACCACCATGACGCGCTCGACCGACTCACGGCGGGCCAGGAACTCGGCCTCGGTGATGATCGGCACCCGGCGGCGGCCCAGCTCGCGGCCTTCGCGGCGGCGCTGCTTCTTGGCCTCCAGGCGGGTGGAGCCCTTGATGGACTGCACCTCGTCCGGGTCGAAGGACGGCTCGGTGGAGCGGCGGCGCGGCTCGCGCACCTTCACCACCGTACGGACGCCGTCCTCGGTGGTCTCGGGCTGCTCGGCGGCACCCTCACCACCGCGGCGGCGACGGCGACGACGGCGGCGCGAGGAGGACAGCCCGGCGGCGAGGTCGTCCTCGTCCTCCTCCGGCTCCTCCTCCTCGGCACCTTCCTCGGTGCCCTCGTCCTCGGCCTGCGGCTGCTCGGTAGCGGCCTCGACGGCGTCCGGCTCCTCGGCCTCACCGCGGCGGCGACGACGGCCGCCACGACGACGGCGGCGGGACGGACGACCGTCCTCCTCCCACTCGCCCTCCTGCTCGGGGCCGGCCTCGGGGGCCTCGACGGGCTCCTTCTCCGCGGGCACGACCTCGGCGCGGGCGGGTGCCTGCGCCCGGGCGGCTGCCTGCCGGGCCGGGCCCTGCACCCGGACGGGGGTACGGCGGCGGCGGCCGACGCCGCTGTACTCGAACTCCTCCTCCTCGCCGGTCGCCTCGGGCGCGGCGGCAGCGGCCGCCTTGCCGGCGGGCGCGGCCGGGGCCGCGGGCGCGGCCGCCGTGACGTAGGGCGCGGGCTCCTGGAAGACCGGGGCCTGGAAGATCGCGGTGGACGGGCGGACCGCACGGCGGCGCACCCGGTGCGAGGGCTCCGGCTCGGGCTCGGCGGCCGGGGCGGCGGGCTGCTCGGCGACGGCCGGGGCCTCGGCGGGCTCCTCGGCGGCCTCGGCCTCCTCCTCGACCGGCTCGACGGCCTCCTCGACGGGCTCGGCAGGCTCCTCGGCGACGACCGGGGCCTGCTCGACCACCCGGCGGCGGCGGGTACGGCGGGCCGGGACCTCGGGGGCCTCCTCGGCCGCGGCGGGCTCCGGCTCCCCGGGGGCCGGAGTCTCGGCCGCGACCGGCTCGGCCGGGGCCTCCTCGGCGACCGGCGGGCCGGCCGGGGACTCGGCGCGCTTGCGGGTGCGGCGGGTACGGGCGGGCTTCTCGGCGGCCGGGGCCTCGGCGGCGACCGGCTCGGCCGGGACCTCCTCGGCCGCGGCGGGCTCGGCAGTCGCCTCGGGCCCGGTCACCACGATCGGGGTGGCCTCCGGCGCGCCGGCCGGAGCCTCGACGCGCTTGCGGCTGCGGCGGGGCCGCGCGGGCTTCTCGGCGGCCGGGGCCTCGGCGGCGCCCGCCTCGGCCGGGGCCTCCTCGGCGCCGGCCGGCTGCGACTCGGCCGGCAGGACGGTCTCGGCCGCCTCGGCGGCGGCACCCTGCGGGGCGCCGGCCGGGCGGGAGACCGCGCGGCGACGGCGGCGCGGCGGGGTCGCGGCGGTACCGTCGGCAGGGGTGTCGGCCGGTTCCGCAGCGGACTGCGGTTCGGTGTTCTCGAGCATGCGGGTGGATCTCCCGTCAGGCCCCCGGGCTCCGCATCCGGGCACGGCTGGGCACCTGGGTCACGGCCGGTCGCGGATACTGCGCGCCGACTCCCACGGTGCCGCCGTGCGGACGCGAGGCCGCACAGGAGCTCGTAGTCTCGCTCGGCGCCCCGCACGGTGCGGGGTACCGAAAAGTCTTCTGGTCTGACCAGTCTTCTCGTTGTCCAGGTCGGGCCCTTGGGGGCCCGGCTGCGTGCGACGACGCTCGCTCCCCTGGGAAGCCGCGGGGACCGGGGAGCCACGGCCCGGTGGTGAGCCCTGGCTCCCTGCCCACTCGGCGGTCGGCAGAGGCGCGCGGCCCTGCGGCCGCTATCGGCCTGCCGGGGCCGCGGCGCGATCGAGCGCCAGCGGGTCGGTCACCGTGCCGGTCTCCTCGTCGAGCGGCCCCTGCGCCAGCCTGGTCACCTCAGCGGGGACCGGCGGCGCCAGGTCGGCCGTCGCACGGAGACCGGACAAAACGTCGTCGGGTCGTACGGCGGGTGTGGCATGTCGTACTACCAGCCGCAGTATCGCACAGGCTGCGCCCGGACGAACATCGTCGGCACGCTCTGTGCCAGTGTCGTTACCATCGCCGACCTGCGACGGGAGTACCTCGAACGCCGCGACCGCCCCACGGGCGTCGAACACGCGCACGCCGTTCTTGGTCATCCGCTGCACCTCGACGGCCTCCTCGGCCAGGAACGCGGCGACCGCACCGGCCGCCTGCTCCCGGTCGACACCGGCCAGCCGCAGCTGCCACTCGGAGGCCTCCAGGCGCTCGACGAAGTTGGCGGTGCGGACCTCGACGGCGTCCACGATGTCCAGGCCGGCAGGCAGCGACTCGTCGAGCTGGGCCCGGAGCGACTCCGGGTCGCGGAGCTCGGCGAGGCCGATCTCCAGGTACTCCGCCTCGCTGGCGACACCGGTCGGGGCCGCGTTGGCGTAGGAGACCTTGGGGTGCGGGGTGAAGCCGGCGGAGTACGCCATCGGAACGGCCGAGCGGCGGAGCGCACGCTCGAACGCCCGCTGGAAGTCCCGGTGGCTGGTGAAGCGCAGACGGCCGCGCTTGGTGTAGCGGAGACGGATGCGCTGCACCGTCGGCGCGGGCGGCGGACCGTCGGGCGTGCGGCGTGCCAGGGCTACTCAGTCCTTAGATCGGTGTCCCGTCCGGCCGTCACGGCCGGTTGCTGTGTCGGGACAGTCCGGTTGCTTGTCAGGACAAGGGTACGCGCCCGGACCCGCCGCCCGAACCGGGTCACCCCACCAACGCCCGCCGCACCTCCCGCAGCACCCGCGCGATCTCGGCCTTCGCCGGCCACCACACCTCGCGCCGCACCCAGCGGCACGGCCGCACCACCAGGAAGCCCCAGATCCGCCCGCCGATCCGCCAGGCCCAGCCGATCGCCCGCCCCGCCTCGCGGAGCACCGGGCACAGCAGCACCCGCCACAGCCACGCCAGCGGCACCACCAGCAGGACGTGCAGCAGCACGCCCAGTCCGCGGGCGAGGACGGTGAGCAGCCACCACAGACCGCGGGCGCACGGCTCCAGCACGTACCGCCACAGGGCGGCGAGCGGAACGACCACCAGGTACCGCCCCAGCCAGGCCAGCGCCGTCCGGAACGCCCGCCCTGCGGGGGCCAGCACCTGCCGGCCGAGCCAGGCCAACGGGGCCCACACGAGGGTGCGGAGCAGCCAGGCCAGCGCGTGGCCGCAGGGGGTGAGCACGTACCGGTACAGCCGGACCAGCGGCCACACCACCGTCCAGTACAGGACCCGGCCGACCTGCACGGCGAGCCACCGGAGCACGCGGCCGAGCGGTCGCAGGACCACGGCCAGCAGCAGCTCCCACAGGAAGCGCAGCGGCACGACCACCAGCAGCGCGAAGATCCGCGCCGGCACCCGTACGGCCGCCACCAGGCACCCCTCGGCCGGTCGGTCCTCGGTCATCCGTCCCCCTCGTGTCGTGCGACGGCCCCTCCCGGCGGATGTGCCGGGAGGGGCCGTCGGACTGTACCGGTGCGGTGCTAGGAGTTGACCACCGTCAGCGGCAGGAGCTTCTTGCCGGTGGGGCCGACCTGGATGTGCGTGTCCATCTGAGGACAGACGCCGCAGTCGAAGCACGGGGTCCAGCGGCAGTCCTCGACCTCGACCTCTTCGAGGGCGTCCTGCCAGTCCTCCCAGAGCCAGTCCTTGTCGAGGCCGCTGTCCAGGTGGTCCCAGGGCAGCACCTCCTCGTAGCCGCGCTCGCGGGTGGTGTACCAGTCGACGTCGACGCCGGTGCCGGCCAGGCCCTTGTCGGCGCAGGCCATCCAGCGGTCGTAGGAGAAGTGCTCGCGCCAGCCGTCGAAGCGGCCGCCCTCGTCGTAGACGGCGCGGATGACGGCGCCGATCCGGCGGTCGCCGCGGGAGAGCAGGCCCTCGATGATGCCGGGCTTGCCGTCGTGGTAGCGGAAGCCGATGTTCTTGCCGAACTTGCGGTCGTGCCGGATGGAGTCGCGCAGCTTGGTGAGGCGGGCGTCGGTGTCCTCGGCGCTCAGCTGCGGGGCCCACTGGAACGGCGTGTGCGGCTTGGGCACGAAGCCGCCGATGGAGACGGTGCAGCGGATGTCGTTGCCGCCGGTGACCTCGCGGCCCTTGGCGATGACGTTCTTCGCCATCTCGCCGATCTGCAGCACGTCCTCGTCGGTCTCGGTGGGCAGGCCGCACATGAAGTACAGCTTCACCTGGCGCCAGCCGTTGCCGTACGCGGTGGCGACCGTGTTGATGAGGTCCTCCTCGGACACCATCTTGTTGATCACCTTGCGGATGCGCTCACTGCCGCCCTCGGGGGCGAAGGTGAGGCCGGAGCGGCGGCCGTTGCGGGAGAGCTCGTTCGCCAGGTCGATGTTGAAGGCGTCGACCCGGGTGGAGGGCAGCGACAGGCCGATCTTGTCCTCGGCGTAGCGGTCGGCGAGGCCCTTGGTGACGTCGGCGATCTCGGAGTGGTCGGCGCTGGACAGCGAGAGCAGGCCGACCTCCTCGAAGCCGGTGGCCTTGAGCCCGCGGTCGACCATCTCGCCGATGCCGGTGATGCTTCGCTCCCGCACGGGGCGCGTGATCATGCCGGCCTGGCAGAAGCGGCAGCCGCGGGTGCAGCCGCGGAAGATCTCCACGGACATCCGCTCGTGGACGGTCTCGGCGAGCGGCACCAGCGGCTGCTTGGGGTAGGGCCACTCGTCGAGGTCCATGACGGTGTGCTTGGAGACGCGCCACGGCACGCCCGCGCGGTTGGGCACGACGCGGCCGATCCGGCCGTCCGGCAGGTACTCGACGTCGTAGAACCGGGGCACGTAGACGCCGCCGGTCTTCGCGAGGCGCAGCAGGACCTCGTCGCGGCCGCCGGGGCGGCCCTCGGCCTTCCAGGCGCGGACGATCTCGGTCATGTCGAGCACGGCCTGCTCACCGTCGCCGATGACGGCGCAGTCGATGAAGTCGGCGATCGGCTCGGGGTTGAACGCGGCGTGGCCGCCGGCGAGGACGATCGGGTCGTCGAGGCCGCGGTCCTTGGACTCCAGCGGGATGCCCGCGAGGTCGAGCGCGGTCAGCATGTTGGTGTAGCCGAGCTCGGTGGAGAAGGAGAGGCCGAACAGGTCGAAGGCCTTGACCGGGCGGTGCGCGTCGACGGTGAACTGCGGGACGTCGTGCTCCCGCATCAGCGCTTCGAGGTCGGGCCAGACGCTGTAGGTGCGCTCGGCGAGCACGCCCTCGCGCTCGTTGAGCACCTCGTAGAGGATCATGACGCCCTGGTTGGGCAGGCCGACCTCGTAGGCGTCGGGGTACATCAGGGCCCAGCGGACGTCGCAGGCGTCCCAGTCCTTGACGGTCGAGTTGAGCTCGCCGCCGACGTACTGGATCGGCTTCTGGACGTGCGGGAGGAGGGCCTCCAGGCGTGGGAAGACCGATTCGACTGGCATACGGTGAGCCCTTTGGGTCGTGGAGGGGAACGACCCTCAAGGGTACCGGACCGGACCGCGCCCCCCTCCCGCGCGGGAACCGGGCTGGATACCGGGCGGGAGGGGGCGTGTTCCGGGCGGGTCAGATCCCTATCGGCCGCTGGGAGCGGACGGACTGGAGCAGTCCGATGGCGATCCAGACGGCGAACATCGAGGATCCGCCGTAGGAGACGAAGGGCAGCGGGATGCCGGCGACCGGCATGATGCCGAGGTTCATGCCGATGTTCTCGAAGGCCTGGAAGGCGAGCCAGGTGATGACGCCGGCGGCGAGGACGGTGCCGTAGAGGTCGGTGGCCTGGCGGGCGATCTTGCAGGCGCGCCAGAGGATGACGCCGAGCAGGGCGATCAGGCCGATGCCGCCGACGAAGCCGAGTTCCTCGCCGGCCACGCTGAACACGAAGTCGGTCTGCTGCTCGGGGACGAACTGGCCGGTGGTCTGGAAGCCGTGGAACAGGCCCATCCCGGTGAGGCCGCCGGAACCGATGGCGATGCGGGCCTGCGCGGTGTTGTACCCGACGCCGGCCGGGTCGAGCGAGGGGTTTGCGAAGGCGGCGAAGCGGTCGATCTGGTACTTGCTGAGCACGCCGAGTTTCCAGATCACCACCGCGCCGACCGTGCCGGCGCCGATCAGGCCGAACACCCAGCGGCGGGCGGCGCCGGAGGCGAGCAGGACGCCCATGATGACGACGCCCATCACCATGACCGAGCCGAGGTCCGGCATCAGCATGATGACGCCCATCGGCAGGGCGGCCATCACCAGCGCCTGCACGACGCTGCGCGAGGAGGGGAACTCCCGTTCGCCGGCGTCGACCCGGGCGGACAGCACCACGGCCATGCCCATCACGATGGAGAGCTTGGCGAACTCGGCCGGCTGCAGCGAGAAGCCGCCGCCGAACTGGATCCAGGAGTGCTGGCCGTTGATGGTGGAGCCGAACGGGGTCAGGGTGACCCCGAGCAGCAGCAGCACGCCGACGTAGACGAAGGGCACCGCGGTGCGCAGCCGGCGTGTCCCTATCCCGACGGTCAGCGCGCCGAGCACCACCCCGACCAGGGCGTTGGTGAGGTGCCGGTAGAGGAAGTACTGCGGGTCGCCGTGGGTGAGGTTGTCGCGGCCGCGGGTGGCGGACCAGACGAGCAGTGAGCTGCCCAGGGAGAGCGCCAGCGCGGCGAGGATCATGATCCAGTCCATCCGGCGCAGCGGCGAGTCCTTGGCCAGCACCCGGGCGATGGAGCCGCGCTGCGGGGCGAGCCGGACGGTGCGGTACGAGCCGTAGGAGGTCATCCGCGACTCCTTCCGGGGGCGCGGGCGGGCTCCAGGGCGGCGAGCGCGAGCAGGGTGGCGCCTCCGGTGCCGGTGGCGGGTGCCGGGTCGAGGAAGGCCCGGCTGCCACTGAAGCCGTCGGTGGCGCTGCCGGTGACGCCGTCGGTGAGGGACGCCTGCTTGATGATGGCGGTGCCGTCCGGGTTGAACTTGGGCAGTTCGGCCTGCGGCTTGGGCAGCAGGGCCTTGCCGTTGTCGATGGCGCCCTTGTCGTCGACGCCGTAGAGCGCCTGGTAGATGCGGCGTACCGAGTCGCCGGAACCGCCGGAGCCGGTGCCGCCCTGGCTTATCGTCATCACGACCGCGTAGTCGTCGCTGTAGGTCGTCAGCCACGAGGTGGTCTGCTTGCCGGCGACTTCGGCGGTGCCGGTCTTGGCGTGCAGTTCGATCTTGTTCTGGGGCCAGCCTGCGCCGGTGAACTTCCAGGCGGCGGTGCCGCTGACGACGACGCCGGCGGTGGCCTGGTCGATGTACTCGAGCAGCTTGCCCTGGGCGGGGATCTTGCCGTCCTCGTGCGGGGCGATGTCGCGGACGAGCTTGCCGTCCGGGCTCATGATCGCCTTGCCGATGGTGGGCCGGTAGAGCGTGCCGCCGTTGGCGAGCGCGGCGTAGATCCGGGCCATCTGGAGCGGGGTGACGAGGGTGTCTCCCTGGCCGATGGCGAAGTTGACGGCGTCACCGGCGCGCATGACGTTGCCGTCCTGGCAGTTCTCGCGGGCGATCTCGTCGGCGTACTCGTGGCCGCCCTTGGCCGCCTGGGCGCACCAGGAGTCCTTGTTGGCGTCGTAGAAGGACTGCTTCCACTGCCGGTCGGGGACGCGGCCGGCGACCTCGCTGGGCAGGTCGACGCCGGTCTTGGCGCCGAGGCCGTACTGGTGGGCGGTCTTGGTGAACCAGTCGCCGGGGTTCTTCGGCCTGATGCCGCCGTCCTTCAGCCACTGGTCGTAGGACAGGTAGTAGAAGACGGTGTCGCAGGAGATCTCCAGCGCCTTCTCCAGCGAGATCTCGCCGAAGCTCTCGCCCTCGAAGTTCTTGAAGACGCGGCCGCCGATGGTCATGCTCGGCGGGCACGGGTAGTGGCCGTCGAGGGAGTAGCCGGCCTGGACGGCGGCGGTGGTGGAGATGACCTTGAAGGTGGAGCCCGGCGCGGACAGGCCCTGGATCGCCCGGTTGATCAGCGGGTAGTTGGAACCCTTGTCGGTCAGCGCCTGGTAGTCCTTGGCGGAGATGCCGCCGACCCACAGGTTGGGGTCGAAGGTCGGGGCGCTGGCCATCGCGACGATGCGGCCGGTGTGCACGTCCATCACGACGGCGGCGCCGGAGTCCGCCTCGTAGTTCTTGTGGGTCTCCTTGTCGTAGACCTTGCGGGCGTCGGCCATGGCCCTCGCCAGCTGGTCCTCGACGACCTTCTGCACCCGGGCGTCGATGCTGGTGACCAGGTTGTTGCCGGACTGCGCGGGGACGGTGCCGGCGCTGCCGATGACCTTGCCGAGGTTGTCGACCTCCAGCTTGTCGACGCCGGTGGTGCCGCGCAGGTCGTCGTCGTAGACGGACTCCAGGCCGGCGCGGCCGATCTGGTCGCTGGGCAGGCGCCGCTCGCGGCCGGTCTTGTCGGCGGTGCCGGTGACCTCCGCGTCGGTCACCGGGGAGAGGTAGCCGAGCACCTGGGCGGCGCTGGCGCCCTCGACGCCGGTGTACCGGCGGACGGCGGTGGGCTGGGCGGTGACGCCGGGGAAGTCCTCGCGGCGTTCCATGATCTGCATGGCCTGCTGGGTGGTGGCCTGCTGGGTGACCGGGATCGGCTGGTAGGGCGAACCGTTCCAGCACGGCTTGGGGGTCTTGGCGTCGCAGAGCCGTACCTTGTCCTGGACGTCCTTGGGCTGCAGGCCGAGCACGCCGGCGAGCCGGGTCAGCACGGCCTTGCCGCGGTCCTTCTGCTGCAGCAGCGAGGTGCGGCTGACGGACACGACCAGCTTGGTCTCGTTGCCGACGAGCACCCGCCCGGAGGCGTCGAGGATCTCGCCGCGGACGGCGGGCTCCACGACCTCCCGGATGTGGTTCCCCTGCGCCTGGGCGGCGTACTGGCTGCCGGTCCGGATCTGCAGGTACCACAGCCGCCCGCCGAGGGTGGCGAGCAGCGACAGCACCAGGATCTGCAGCACCACCAGACGGATCGTCACCCGTTGGGTGCGTCCGGTCTCCGGGATGTTGCTCACTGCGGGGACTCCTCCTCGGGGGTCTGCGGGGCGTCAGGGGCGGCGGGCGAGGCCGAGCGACCGCTTCTTGCGCTGGCTCGTCGGCATCGGCGAGGACTCCCGGGTGGTCTTGTAGCGGGCCAGGCTGCCGAGCCCGGAGGCGCCGGGGTCCTCGGTCTCCGCGCCGGAGACGCCGCCGTCGAAGCGGCGGGCGAGCAGCATGACGGCGGGCACCACGAAGGGCGCGAGCAGCACGTCGTACAGCAGGGCGCTGAACACCAGCCCGGCGAGGCCGACGTGGCGGGCGGCGGTGTCGCCGACCAGGGCGCCGACCGAGGCGTACAGGCCGGTGGAGACCACGGCGGCGACGGCCACCACCATCAGGGCGCTGACCGCGGAGCGCTGCCGGCCGCCCTCGGGGCGGAGCAGGCCGGCGGCGTAGCCGACCAGGCAGAGCACCAGCGCGTAGCGGCCGACCGCGTGGTCGGAGGGCGGGGCGAGGTCGGCGAGCAGGCCGGCGGTGAAGCCGGCCAGGCAGCCGCCGGTCGGGCCGTACACCAGGGCGAGGCCGACGACGACGAGCATCAGCAGGTCGGGGGTGGCCCCGGGCAGCTGGAGCCGGCCGAGCACGCTGACCTGGACGACCAGGCCGAGCAGCAGCAGGACGGCGGAGAGCAGGATGCGGTTCGGACGCACGGTCAGTTCCCCCCTGCGGGTGTGGAGGCGGCGGTGGTCGGCTGCGCGGGGGCGGCCGGCGGGTTCGCCGCGGCGGCGGTCGGCTTGGGCGGCAGCACCCCGTCGCGCGGGTCGCTGCGCGGCGGCACCACGACGACGCCGACCAGGTCGAGTCGGGTGAACTGCACGTACGGCTCGACCAGGATGGTCTTGGTGAGCTCGCCCGGGGTGGCCTGGACCTCGACGACCCGGCCGATCGGGACACCGGGGACGAACGGGCGGCCGCTCTGCGAGCCGAAGGTGACGACCCGGTCGCCGGCCTTGACCTGGGCGCGGCCGTTGAGCAGCTGGACCCTCATCGGGCTGCTGCCCTGGCCGGCCGCGAAGCCGATCTCGTCGCTGCCCTCCAGCCGGGTGCCGGCGGTGAAGCCGGGGTCGGAGGCGAGCAGCACGGTGGCGGTGGTCGGGGCGACCGTGGTGACCCGGCCGACCAGGCCCTGGCCGTTGATGACGGTCATGTCGCGGGTGAGGCCGTCGTCGCTGCCGGCGTCGATGGTGATCGTCCAGGAGAAGCCCTGGGCGGCGCCGATCGCGATGACCTGGGCGGCCTTGATGGTGTATCCGCCGTTGCCGGCCGTCCGGAGCAGGTCGTCGAGCTGCTTGGTGCGGCCGGACGCGGTGTCGGAGGAGGCGAGCCGCTGACGCAGCTCGGTGTTCTCCCGGGTGATCTGGTCGAGGCGCTGCTGGTGCGTGGAGGCGTCCCGGACGGCGCGGATGGTGCCGGCCACCGGGTCGACCAGGCCGGAGGCACCGCGCTCGACCGGGCCGAGCAGGCCGGCGGCCGCCCGGCGGACCCCGCCGAGCGGGGAGTCCTCGCCGCCCTTGATGTCGACGGTGATCAGGGCGAAGGCGACCGCGACCAGCAGGATGAGCAGTAGTCGGCTCTCTCGTGTGTCCCTCACGGTGCTGGAGCGCCCCTTCGTTCCCTGGTACCGGTTGTTCAGTTGGAGATGTGACGCCGTGTGCGCCGGTCGGCCCCCCGCGGGGAGGGGCTAGCGGCGCGGCTGGGCGTCCAGGACCTGCTGGAGCGCCTCGAACTCCTCGACGCACTTGCCGGCGCCGAGGGCGACCGAGTCCAGCGGGTTCTCCGCGATGTGGATGGGCATGCCGGTCTCCCGGCGGAGCCGCTCGTCGAGGCCGCGCAGCAGCGCGCCGCCGCCGGTGAGCACGATGCCGCGGTCCATGACGTCGCCGGCGAGCTCGGGCGGGCACTGGTCGAGGGTGGTCTTCACCGAGTCGATGATGGAGTCCACCGGCTCGTCGATGGCCTCGCGGATCTCGGCGGCGGAGATGACGACGGTCTTGGGCAGACCGCTGACGAGGTCGCGGCCGCGGATCTCGGCGTGCTCGTCCTTCTCGCCCTCCAGCGCGAAGGCGGAGCCGATCGACATCTTGATCTGCTCGGCGCTGCGCTCACCGAGGAGGAGGCTGTACTCCTTCTTGATGTGCTGGACGATGGCGTTGTCCAGCTCGTCGCCGGCCACCCGCAGGGACTGCGCGGTGACGATCCCGCCGAGCGAGATCACGGCGACCTCGGTGGTGCCGCCGCCGATGTCGACGACCATGTTGCCGGTGGGCTCGTGCACCGGCAGGCCGGCGCCGATCGCCGCGGCCATCGGCTCCTCGATGATGTGCACCTGGCGCGCGCCGGCCTGGGCGCTGGCCTCGATCACGGCGCGGCGCTCGACCCCGGTGATGCCGGAGGGCACGCAGACCACGACGCGCGGGCGGGCCAGGTAGCGGCGGCGGTGGATCTTGAGGATGAAGTAGCGGAGCATCCGCTCGGTGATCTCGAAGTCGGCGATCACGCCGTCCTTGAGCGGGCGGATGGCGACGATGTTGCCGGGCGTGCGCCCGATCATCTTCTTGGCCTCGGCGCCGACCGCGAGGATGCCGCCGGTGTTGGTGTTCACCGCGACGACCGACGGCTCGTTGAGGACGATCCCCTTGCCCCTGACGTACACCAGCGTGTTGGCAGTGCCGAGGTCGATCGCCATGTCACGGCCGATGAACGACAGATTGTTGGCCATGGGGTGTGCAGTGCCTTCCCGAGCTCGGTGTGCATGTGCGGGGAGTGGGCCGATCGCGCGCGCCCACGACAGGGCTGACATCAGCTGAGCAGCCGTACCGGGCCCATAAGTTGCGTCCATCGTAGCCAGGCCCGCTCACCGCGGACGGCGAGGTACGGCATGCTGGCCATTCTCCGGCGGCCGATGGGCTCTTCCCGGGATTGGGACGCCGTGTCGGCGTTCCGGGTTCCGCCGTTTCGGGGCCGGTCCGCCCGATTCCACCTGGTCGGGCCAGGGCGGTTGCGCCCGGCCCGACCTGGGCGTACGTCAGACGGGGGTCAGGCGTGCGCGGGGAAGAAGATCTTGATCTCGCGCTCGGCGGAGACGTCCGAGTCGGAGGCGTGGATCAGGTTCTCGCGGGTGATGGTGGCGTAGTCACCGCGGATGGTGCCCGGGCCGGCCTGCAGCGGGTCGGTGGCGCCGGCGAGCGCGCGGATGCCGGGGACGACGTTCTCGCCCTCGACGATCAGGGCGATCGACGGGCCGGAGGTCATGAACTCCAGCAGCGGCTCGTAGAACGGGCGGCCGACGTGCTCGGCGTAGTGCAGCTCCAGCGTCGCCCGGTCGAAGGTGCGCAGCTCGAGGGCGGTCAGCCGCCAGTTCGCCTTGCGCTCGATGCGGCTGATGATCTCGCCGGCCAGACCGCGTGCGACGGCGTCGGGCTTGAGCAGGACGAGAGTGCGCTGGGACACGGTGCGGCTCCAGGGGATCGGGTTCGGCACGGTGGGTTCGGCCACCGCAGACACTACCCTGCGGGTGCGGCCCGCCGACGCGAACGGGCCGCTCAGCGGGGGTTCAGGCGGTCTGCTCGGCCTGGGCGGCCCGGGCCGCCTTGATGACGTCGACCTTGCGCCCGTAGTGCACCGAACACCACCACAGGCCGGCGAAGACCGCGCCGAGGCCGAACATGGTCGGCAGCACCAGTCCGCTGGCGATCAGGCCGATCTGCAGTGCCCAGCCGATCGGCACCGCACCGGGGCGCTCGATCATGCCGCAGAGCAGCACGCACAGCACCATGGCGGTGCCGCTGACGGCCCAGATCGTGCCGGTCGGCACGTCGGAGAGCGGCATCGCGACGAGGCCGGCGAACATGATGAGCAGGGCCTCGCCGATCAGGGTCGAGGAGCAGAGGATCCGCATCGGGTACTACTTCCTTCCGAACAGCAGGCGTGCCTCGCCCACCGTGATGACCGAACCGGTGACCAGGACGCCGGCGCCGCCGAGGTCCTCCTCCTCGGCGAGCGTGACGGCCGCGTCGATGGCGTCGTCCAGCCGGGGCTCGACCTGCACACGATCCTCACCGAAGATCTCCACGGCGAGCGCGGCCAGCTCGTCGACGGGCATCGCCCGGTGGGTGGAGTTCTGGGTGATCACGACCTCGGCGAGGATCGGCTCGAAGACCTCCAGCAGGCCGGAGACGTCCTTGTCGCCGCTGGTGCCGATGACGCCGACCAGCTTGGTGAAGCCGAAGGCCTCGCCGATCGCGGCGACGGCGGCCTCGGCGCCGTGCGGGTTGTGCGCGGCGTCCAGGATCACGGTGGGGCTGCGACGGACGACCTCGAGGCGGCCCGGCGAGGCGACGCCGGAGAACGCCCGGCGGACCTTGTCGGTGTCCAGCTGGCCGCCGCCGGCCGCGCCGACGCCGAAGAACGCCTCGACCGCGGCCAGCGCGAGCGCCGCGTTGTGCGCCTGGTGGGCGCCGTGCAGCGGGATGAAGACGTCCTCGTACTCGGCGCCGCCGAGGCCGCGCAGGGTCACCAGCTGGCCGCCGATCGCGACCTCGCGGCGGATCACGCCGAACTCCATGCCCTCGCGGGCGACGGTGGCGTCCACGTCGACGGCCCGCTTGAGGATGGTCTGCGCGGCGTCCAGCTGCTGCTGGGCGACGACGGCGAGCGCGCCGGGCTTGATGATGCCGGACTTCTCCACCGCGATCTCGCCGGTGGTGCCGCCGAGCTTGTCGGTGTGGTCCAGGCCGATCGGGGTGATCACGGCGACGGCGGCGTCGATGACGTTGGTGGCGTCCCAGGAGCCGCCCATGCCGACCTCGACCACGGCGACGTCCACCGGGGCGTCGGCGAACGCGGCGTACGCCATGCCGGTGAGCACCTCGAAGAAGGACATCGCGACCGGCTGACCCTCGTCGACCATCCGCACGTACGGCTCGATGTCGCGGTAGGTCTCGACGAACTTCTCGGTGCTGATCGGGACGCCGTCCAGGCTGATCCGCTCGGTGACCGACTCCACGTGCGGGCTGGTGTAGCGGCCGGTGCGCAGCTCGAAGCCGCCGAGCAGCTGCTCGATCATCCGGGCGGTGGAGGTCTTGCCGTTGGTGCCGGTGATGTGGATCGACGGGTAGGAGTTCTGGGGCTGGCCCAGGATGTCCATCAGCGCGCTGATCCGGTCGAGCGAGGGCTCCAGCTTGTTCTCCGGCCAGCGGTTGGAGAGCTCGGTCTCCACGGCCCGCAGCTCGGCCTCGGGGCCGGTGGCCCCGTCGTCGGAGGGGCGGGTGGTGTACGGGTTCTGCTCGGCCTTGTCGCTCACGGGCCCAGTCTACGTAGCGCCCGGGCCGGCTCCGGCGCAGGCACCCCGGCCCGGTGGGGGCGGGGCCGGGGTGCCTGCGCTCCGGGACTCAGCGGTGCGCCTGGAACTGCACGACCTGCTGGTAGGTGGGCCTGTTCTGCCAGGTGGACTTGGGGTCGGTGACTCCGCCGAGCGGGCGCTGGACGATCGAGTCGGCGCACCACTGGTCGCCGGCGGAGCAGTCGGCGTCGCCCGGGTAGACCTGGGCCGGGGTCTGCGCGACGGCCTTCCGCAAGCTGTCGAGCAGGGCGGTGCGGCAGGCCGCGAGGTCGCCGCCGCCGCAGAACGGGCGGGCGAGCGGTCCGGCGACCGGGTCGCCGAGGACGGACCGCAGGTCCTTGTCGACGTAGCTCCACCAGCCGTACTGGAAGGCCGAGCCCTTGTGCGGGATGGACTCGTTGGCGCTGGCGGTGCCGCCGGTCGGGCCGGTCTGCCCGCCGGAGGGCGACTCGTTGATCTGCACGGCACCGGTGAGCGCGGTGAAGAGGGCGTCGCCGAGGCCTGGCCGGAAGACCGCGTCGGCCAGCAGCGGCCACCAGGCGTCCAGGGTGCGGATCGCGTCGGCGTCGCGGTAGGCGTGGCTGCCGGGGGAGGTCTCCCGGCGCTGGCCGCCGGCGGCCTTCCAGGTCTCCAGTTTCTGCACGGCGCCGGCGAGGGCGGGGTCGGTGACCGGGGCGCTGCGGATCACCCGGAGCAGTTCGGGCAGCACGTCCTCGGCGCGCAGGTCGGCGAGGGCGGCGGACTCCATGGCCCCGGTGAGCGAGACCCGGCTCGCCTTCCCGGTGCCGGCGATCAGCGCCTTCACCCGGTCGTCGAGCAGGTTGCCGCGGTGCACCGAGCCGTTGCCGAAGCCCGCGGCGGCGAAGCCGGCGGCCTGCTTGTTGTTCCAGGAGATGTAGTAGTCCTGGTCGACGGAGTGCGGGTGCTCGGCCGGCGGGGTGTACCGGGCGGTGTTCGCCGCCGGGTCGAAGTCCCGCCACTCGTACGCGGGTTCGGCGCGGACGGGCAGGCCGGCGTCGACCCCGGCGGCGCGCACCGGGTTGGTGCCGGAGTTGTAGTAGGCGATGTCCCGGGAGTCGGCGTAGAACCAGTTGAAGGTGTAGTTGATGTTCTGTGCGGCCTGCTGGAAGCTCGCCGCGTCGTGCACCGCGCCGGGGTCGTTGAGCATCTGGAAGCCGATGATGGAGTCGGCCTCGTGGCGGTAGGTGGAGCGCAGCGAGGTGAAGGCGACGGGGGCGCCGCCGACGGTGCCGCGGGCGGTGACCAGGCCGTAGTTCGTGCGGTTCATCACCAGGGTGTAGGAGCCGGCCGCGGTGGGGTCGGCGGTGGTGGGCTTCCAGGTGTTCTTGCGCTCCAGCCGCTCCACGGGCAGGCACTGGCCGTGCCAGAGGTAGTGGTCGGCGGCGAGACCGGCCGGGCTGCCGTCGGTGGTGCAGAGCGGGACGGCGTAGGTGTCGGTGATGTCCTGGCCGGCGGAGGTGGCGCTCCAGGCGTAGTCCTGGCCGCGGCCGAGCTGCACGTAGAAGCTGAGGCCGGCGAAGGCGGCGCCGCGGGCGCTGATGTCGGGGCCCTGGATCTCCTCCAGCATGAGCAGCTGCGGGGCGAAGTAGCCGGTCTGCGGGCCGAAGACGGCGACGGGGTGGCCGTCGTCGGTGTGGGCGCCGGAGACCAGCAGGGCGTTGGACATGCCGTGCTTGGCGGTGAGCAGGTTGCCGGGCAGCAGTCCGGGGGCGGTGGTCGCGGTCTGGGTGCCGGTGCCGGTGGCGTCGTGGACCATCCGCTCGGGGACGACCGAGCCCGGGTCGGGCAGTGCGGTGCCCTGCGGGGCGTCCGGCGGCAGGGCGTACGGGAAGCGCTGTCCGTCGTGCAGGGTGAGGACGGCCTCGGGGTCGTCGGCCTCGCGCAGCGAGGCCCACAGCCGGTCGCCGTCGGCGGTACCGTAGCGCGCCTCGGCGGCCAGTCTGACCTGGGCGGAGGCGAGTTCGCCGCCGCCGCCGGAGCCGAACAGCGCGCCGACGACGGAGGCGAGGGCGACCAGGTCGGTGAGCTTGAACGGCTCGATGCCGCCGGCGTTGGTCATGGCGTCGATGTGGCCGGTGAGGTCGTACTCGCCGGGGAAGTACCGGCCGTTGTAGGACTCGCGGACGTACTGGTTGATGCCGTCGAGGTAGGCGGTGGCGTCGGCGAGGGCCTGCCGGGCTCGGTCGCCCTGGCCTGCGATGGCGTCGATCTGCAGCTGCAGTTCGTCCTCGGTGTACGGGGCGGCCTGCCAGAAGCTCTGCTCCAGCTGCCGGTTGGCGGCGGCGCCGCCGGCGAAGCCGGAGAGCTGGCCGCGGCCGACGTGCCGGAAGAGGTCCATCACCCAGAGCCGGTCCTGGGCGGCGGCGTAGCCGGCGCCGAACTCGGTGCCGTAGCGGGTGGTGCCGGTGATGTGGGGGACACCGGTGGCCTTGTCGCGGACGATGGCGACGTCGCTGCGCGGGCGGGTGGTGGAGGCGACCTGGTCGGCGGGGACGCCGAAGGAGGCGTCGTTGAAGAAGTTCCGCAGCTGGGCCTCGGTCAGCTGCGGGTAGGCGCCGGCGAGGTTGGCGTACGGGCCGAGCTGGTCGTCGGTGTGGGCGGGCCGGGAGCCGAAGACCTTGTTGAGGAGGATCTCGGCGAGGGTGGCGTTGCCGTTCTCGCCGGGCGGCAGGATGTCGAGGCATTTCCCGGCGCAGTAGTCGGTGGGGGCGGTGGGGGCGGCCGCGGCGGTGGGGGTCGCGGTGGGGGCGAATACGGCCAGCAGGGCGGCCGCGAGGGTGGCGGCGGCGAATCTGCGCGGGTGGGGGCGTCGTTGCATGCCGGCTCCTCGGTCGAGTTGCGGATGCGGTGCTGCGCTACTCGACGGTAGGGGCGTTGCTGACATTCTGCCTAGTAGCGTGCATGCCACAACTCGCCTGCGACCGAACGGTTTTACCCACCCATGGCGGTGGCGCCGGCAACGCTCGGACTCGGACCGGACGCCGGCCCGGCCGGCTCAGCCGTGGCGGGCCTCGGGCACCTGGGCGGCGCGCCCGCCGTGCCGGCGGCGCAGCTCGGCGGCGATCTCGGCGCCCTCCCCCTCGGGCAGCAGCGGCAGCATCATGGCGACGGCCTGCAGCAGCCCGCCGAGCAGGCAGGTGGTGTCGGGGGTGGCGGCCACCAGTGCGCGGACGGCCGCGACGTCGCCGGTGTCGACGGCCTCGATCAGCCGGGCCGGGTCGGCGGCCTCCTCGTCGAGCAGCACGCCGGAGGTGTCGGCGGGGGCCCGGCGGGCGAGCGAGCGCAGCACGCGGTCGGCGGCCTCGGGGGCGTAGGCCTTGCGGACCGCCTCGGCCGCGATCCACACCAGCAGGGTGGTGACCTCGCGCTCCACGTGGTCGGCGAAGAGCCGGTCCAGCTGCGCGTCGAAGGACAACTGGTTCCCGTGCCGGAATGCCAGCAGCAGGGTCGCCGCCCGGGCCTTGGCCGCCTCGACATCCTGCAGCGGCAGTTCGTCGGCCAACTCCCTGGTCGCCACCATGACGTGCCCTCCCGTCAGTCGCACACCCGAATGGGGACGTCTTAACACCGTACACATCCCAACTCCGAACATCGGTGGAACGCGCGCACGCAGAAACGGAGATGATTCACCGGACAAACGGTCAGCCGCAATACCGGGAGGGATCTCGGACGCACACGATGAAATACCGCCGAACGGACTATCAAGAACGGCGGCGGATATACCGAATGGCGCTTTTCGATGCGGCGGGCACCGCATGCCCGCGCGCTGCGGCGGCACCCGGGGCGGGTTCCCGCACCGCTCCCGGGGTATGGCATTTCCGTGGGCGTCCGGCCGGCCGTACCGGCCCGCGGCGCCCGCTCGGCAAGGGGGGAGGTCGTCGTCCGCCCGCCGCCAGGACCACCCCGGCGGCCGCGGTCGGCCGTGCGGTAGCGTGCCCGGATACTCGCGCGGGCAGCCGTGCGGGTACTGACGAGGAGTAACGCCGAAGAGCAGGCCGCGGAGCGCCGTGGCGGGGGAGACCGATGTCGATGTACGGCCAGGGCCAGCAGTATCCGCAGGGGCAGCCGCAACAGCCGTACGGCCAGCCGCAGCCGCCGTACGGCCAGCCCCCGCAGTACGGGGGTGCCCAGCAGCCGCCGGCGTACGGCGCTCAGCAGCCGCCCTCCTACGGCTACCCACAGCAGCAGCCGGCCCCGCCGTACGGCGCCCAGCCCGGCTACCCACAGGCCCAGGTGCCCGGGCAGCCGCAGCCCTACGGCGCCCCGGGCGGCTACCCGCCGCCGCCCCCGCCGAAGAGCAACAACGGGCTGGTGATCGGTCTGGTGATCGGCGCCGTGGTGCTGATCGGCGGCGGCCTCGCGGTCTGGGGCCTGTCCGGCAGCGACAGCAGCGGCGGCACCGGCGGTACGGGCGGCACCGGCGGCAGCACCGGCGGGGGCGGCACGGTCGCCTCCGCCGCGTACAAGCTCGACCTGCCGATGTCCCTCCCGGACGGCCACACCCAGCAGAAGGCCACCTCCGTCCCGGCCACGCCGGGCCCGGACGGCCAGAAGCCTGCCTGCCCGGACGGCACCGCCGTCGCGGGCAGCTACACCAAGGGCCAGACGGACATGGTGCAGATCGTCGGCTGCTACGGCACGGTGGCCGTCCCCGACCTCGTGCTGGTCGCGCTGGAGGCCGAGGCGGTCAAGCCCAAGACGATCGCCGGCACCACCGTCAACAGCACCTGGAAGACCCGGCCGACCGAGTACCCGGCCGGCAGCGCCGGCGCGCCCGGCGCGAAGCTCAAGTGCGGGGTGCTGACCACGTCCGCCACCAAGACCGCGGCCGGCAACACCGTCTGCTTCTGGGCGGACCACTGGACCGCCGGCGAGGTGGTGTTCGCCGACCTGGGCTTCACCGGGAAGGCGCCGATCACGCCCGCCGAAGCCGCCGCGAAGACCGCCGCCATCCGCGGCGCCGTCGAAGTCAAGAAGTAGCCGGTCGAGAAGCAGCCAGGGTCGACTCCGTCGAAAGGACCTCCGGTGTCCGAGCAGAACCCGTACGGCGGCCCACCGCCGTCCCCGCAGCCCTACGGGGCACCGCCCCCGCCGCCCGCCCAGCCGGGCTTCGGCCCGCCGCAGCCCGGCTACGGCTACCCCCAGCAGCCCGCACCGTACGGGCAGCCCGGCGGTTACGGCGTGCCGGCCCAGCAGCCCTGGGGCGGCGGGGTCGTCCCGCAGCCGCAGAAGTCCCGCAAGACGCTCTGGGTGGTGCTCGGCTGCGTGGGCGGCGTCATCCTGCTCGGCGGCGGCCTGCTCGGCTACTTCGTCTATGACGTGACCTCAAAGACCAACAACTACCGGATCTCGCTGCCGAGCTCCTTCCAGGGCCTGCCGCGGGAGGACTCCAACCCGCTCGCGCAGAAGCTGGAGTCCGGGCTCAACGACTCGCTCGGCAAGGGCGACAACGCCTGGTCGCCGACCCCGGTGAGCACCGTCTACACCGACCGGCAGAAGGTCGTCGCGGTGTTCGGCGGCTACGGCACGGTCCTCTCCCCCAGCAGCCAGATCGACGACTTCTACACCAACTTCGAGAAGGGCGCGAGCAGTCAGGGCACCACCTTCAGCGGCCGCCGCGACTTCGACGCGGGCCCGCTCGGCGGCCGGCTCAGCTGCGAGGTCATGCACGCCCCGACCGAGGACGACAGCCTGTGCGCCTGGGCGGACGGCTCCACCTTCGTCGCCGTGCTCACCGGCGAGGTCGACCAGGACTCCGACGTGGACCTGGACGACGCCGCGGCCGCCGCCCTCGAACTGCGGCGGATCGCCGAGGTGCGCAAGTAGCACCCGGCACGTCGGCACCGGGGGCGGCCCTCGGCACGCCCCCCGGCAACGGCGAAGGCCCTGCACCCGGAAGCGGTGCAGGGCCTTCGCCGTCGTCGATCCGTCACGGCCTGGGCGGACGGGCGTCAGGCGCTCTTCTCGCGGCGCTCGCGCTTGATCATGTCGCGCGGCACGAGGGTCGGGATGGCGTGCTTGGAGACGACGTCCCCCGACACCACCACGCGGGCGACGTCCTGGCGGGAGGGCACCTCGTACATCACGGACATCAGCACCTCCTCCATGATCGCGCGCAGACCGCGGGCGCCGGTGCCGCGCAGGATCGCCTGGTCGGCGATGGCCTCCAGCGCGTCCCGGGTGAACTCCAGCTCCACGCCGTCCAGCTCGAAGAGCTTGCGGTACTGCTTGACCAGCGCGTTCTTCGGCTCGGTGAGGATCTGCAGCAGCGCCTCACGGTCCAGGTTGTGCACGCTGGTGATCACGGGCAGACGGCCGATGAACTCGGGGATCATGCCGAACTTCACGAGGTCTTCCGGCATGACCTGGCGGAAGTGGTCGCTCGCGTCCGACTCCCGCTTGGAGCGGATGGTCGCGCCGAAGCCGATGCCCTTGGCGCCGGCCCGGCCCTCGATGATCCGCTCCAGGCCCGCGAACGCACCGCCCACGATGAACAGCACGTTGGTGGTGTCGATCTGGATGAACTCCTGGTGCGGGTGCTTGCGCCCGCCCTGCGGCGGCACCGAGGCGGTGGTGCCCTCCAGGATCTTCAGCAGCGCCTGCTGCACACCCTCGCCGGAGACGTCACGGGTGATCGACGGGTTCTCGCTCTTGCGGGCGACCTTGTCGATCTCGTCGATGTAGATGATCCCGGTCTCGGCCTTCTTGACGTCGTAGTCCGCCGCCTGGATCAGCTTGAGCAGGATGTTCTCGACGTCCTCGCCGACGTAGCCGGCCTCGGTCAGCGCGGTGGCGTCCGCGATCGCGAAGGGCACGTTCAGCATCCGGGCCAGGGTCTGCGCCAGCAGCGTCTTGCCGGAGCCCGTCGGGCCGAGCAGCAGGATGTTGGACTTGGCCAGCTCGATCGCGTCCTCGCGGCCGTTGCCGGCCCGGCCGTTCTCTCCGGCCTGGACGCGCTTGTAGTGGTTGTAGACCGCGACGGACAGCGCCTTCTTCGCGAGGTCCTGGCCGACCACGTACTGGTCGAGGAACTCGTAGATCTCGCGGGGCTTCGGCAGCTCCTCGAAACGGACCTCCGAGGACTCCGCGAGCTCTTCCTCGATGATCTCGTTGCAGAGGTCGATGCACTCGTCGCAGATGTAGACGCCAGGCCCGGCGATCAGCTTCTTCACCTGCTTCTGCGACTTGCCGCAGAACGAGCACTTGAGCAGGTCGCCACCGTCTCCGATGCGTGCCACGAGGTGCTTCCCCTTCGCCAGGGGCCCCGCAGCTCTCCGGGGCCTGGTGCTGTGGACCGGCTGCGCCGTCGGCGGTCGGTCTCGCTATCCGACGGTACTCTGCCGAGCCGGTGATTCCGCCGACTTCGACAGCTCTGCCCTACGCCCTGGGCGAATTGATACCGAACAGAAGCCGTCTCACGGGCATGGGCCCATACTGCATTGTGCCCGTCCGACCGCCAGGACCGGAACGGATCGGGGCGGGGCGTACGTCACTGTCGCGCCCCCCGACACCACCGCGCGCTCCTGCACCGGTGGTTCGTGAGAGACCGACAGCCGCGCACGGCCCCGCCCCCGAAGCCGCGCAGGACTCAGCCCGTCAGCGAGGACTTGCGGGTCGAGATGATCTGGTCGATCAGCCCGTACTCCAGGGCCTCCTCGGCCGTCAGGATCTTGTCGCGCTCGATGTCGTCACGGACCGTCTCGACCGGCTTGTTGGAGTGCTTGGCCAGCATCTCCTCCAGCTGCTCGCGCATCCGGAAGATCTCCTTGGCCTGGATCTCCAGGTCGGACACCTGACCGCGGCCGGTCTCGGTGTACGGCTGGTGGATCAGGATGCGGGCGTTCGGCAGCGCCATCCGCTTGCCCGGGGTGCCCGCCGCCAGCAGCACGGCCGCGGCGGAGGCCGCCTGGCCCATGCAGACGGTGGTGATGTCCGGCTTCACGTACTGCATGGTGTCGTAGATCGCCGTGAGCGCCGTGAACGAGCCGCCGGGCGAGTTGATGTACATCTGGATCTCGCGGTCCGGGTCCATCGACTCCAGGCACAGCAGCTGCGCCATGATGTCGTTGGCCGAGACGTCGTCGACCTGCGAGCCGAGGAAGATGATGCGCTCCTCGAACAGCTTGGCGTACGGGTCGTACTCGCGGATGCCCTGGGAGGTGCGCTCGACGAAGCGCGGCACGATGTAGCGGCCCTCGGCTCGGGCGCCCTGGAACTCGCCGCGCGGCGTGTAGGGAGTGTTCATGGGGGGTTCGGTCCTCCGAAGCGTGCGGTCTGGAAGTCTGGGGCCGGCCGTCAGGCGGTGAAGCCGGCGCCGGTGCCGCCGCCACCGGGGACGTCCGCGGCGCTGTGCATGATCTCGTCGATGAGGCCGTACGCCTTGGCCTCCTCCGGGCTGAACCAGCGGTCGCGGTCGGAGTCAGCGGTGATCTGGTCGAAGCTCTGGCCGCTGTGGAAGGCGATCAGCTCGGACATGCGCTTCTTGGTGCGCAGCAGCTGCTCGGCCTGGATCCGGATGTCGGAGGCCGAACCGCCCAGACCGGCGGAGGGCTGGTGCATCAGGATGTTGGCGTTGGGCAGCGAGAAGCGCTTGCCCTTGGCGCCGGCGGTGAGCAGGAACTGGCCCATCGAGGCCGCCATGCCCATCGCGATCGTCACCACGTCGTTCTTGATGTACTGCATGGTGTCGTAGATCGCCATGCCCGCCGAGATCGAACCGCCCGGCGAGTTGATGTACAGGAAGATGTCCTTCTCCGGGTCCGCGGCCAGGAGGAGGAGCTGGGCGGTGATCTTGTTGGCGATGTCGTCGTCGACCTGCTGGCCGAGGAAGATGATGCGCTCGTTGAGCAGCCGGTTGTAGACCTGGTCGCCCAGGCCGCCGAGCACGTCACCGGCGGCGGCGCGCGGCGCCGTCAGGCCATCCATCTGCATCTGCGGGAACGTCACTTAGCCACCTGCTCAGTCGATCTGCGTGTGTGTCGCTGTCCACCGACCCTAACGCGCAGGCCGCGCCGCAGAATCCCCCACGCAGAACTGTTCGCTGTGAGCGCAGGGTGTGCGCGGAAATACGGCGGCGCCGGGCTCCGGGCGGGTCGGCGGCGGGTCGGGAGGGCACCCGCCCCCGTCTGCGCAGACGGCAGTGGCCCGGACACCGTGCGGTGTCCGGGCCACTGCCCTGTGCAAGCGGAGGATCAGGCCTCGGTGGCCTCGTCCTCGACCTCGACGGTCTCGACGGCGTCGGTCGCCTCGGTCTCGTCCTCGTCGTCCTCGAAGGAGACGGTCTCACCGTTGCTGTCGGTGACGGTGGCGGCCTCGACGACCAGGGCCAGCGCCTTGCCGCGGGCGACCTCGCCGACCAGCAGCGGAACCTGGCCGCCCTGGACGATCTGCTGCGCGAACTGGTCCGGGGTGAGGCCGGAGCCGGCGGCGCGGCGGATGAGGTGCTCGGTCAGCTCTTCCTGGCTGACGTTGAGCTCCTCCTTGGCCACGATCTCGTCCAGCACGAACTGGGTCTTGATGCCCTTCTTCGCCTGGTCCGCGGTCTCCTGCTCGTAGTCCTCGACGGACTTGTCCTGGGTGGCCAGGTAGGTCTCGAGGTTCATGCCCATGGGCTCGAGCTGGTGGTGCTCCAGGTTGTGCTTGCGGGTCTCGACCTCGTCCTTGAGGAGCTTCTCCGGGTACTCCATCTCGACCCGGGTCAGCAGCTCGTCCAGGACCTTCTCCTGGGCCTGGGTGGCCTGGTCGAACTCCTTCATGCGCTCGAGGCGCTTTCGGGAGTCGGCCTTCAGCTCGTCCAGGGTGTCGAACTCGCTCGCCAGCTGGGCGAACTCGTCGTCGAGCTCGGGGAGCTCCTTCTCCTGGACGGTGGTCACGGTGACGGTGACCTCGGAGCTCTTGCCGGCCTGGGTGCCGCCCTTGAGCTCGGTGGTGAAGGTCTTGGACTCACCGGCGGACAGGCCGACCACGGCCTCGTCGATGCCGTCCAGCAGGCGGCCGGAGCCGATCTCGTAGCTCACGCCGGTCGCGGTGCCGTCCTCCGGCACCTCGCCGTCGACCTTGGCCTCGAGGTCCACGACCACGACGTCGCCGGCGGCCGCGGCGCGCTCGACGTCCTTGACGGAGGAGAAGCGCTCGCGGAGCTGCTCCAGCGACTTGTCGACGTCCTCGTCGGCGACCGAGACGGCGTCGACGGTGACAGCGATGTCCGAGAAGTCAGGCAGGGCGATCTCCGGGCGGACGTCCACCTCGGCGGTGAACTTGAGGTCCCCGCCGTCGGCGATCCGCTCCACGCCCTCGATGTCGGTGATCTCGGGCTGGCCGAGGACCTCGATCTTGCCCTCGTCGACGGCCTGCGTGTAGAAGCGCGGCAGGGCGTCGTTGACGGCCTCCTCCAGCACCGCGGCACGGCCGAAGCGCTGGTCGATGACGCGAGCCGGGATCTTGCCCTTGCGGAAGCCCGGAACCGTGACCTGCTGGTTGATCTTCTTGTACGCCGCGTCGAGGCTGGGCTTGAGCTCCTCGAAGGGCACCTCGACGGTGAGTCGAACCCGGGTCGGGTTCAGAGTCTCGACGGCGCTCTTCACGGTTTGGTCTCCTATGGGCTTGCGGTCAGGTTGTCTCCGCCCGACGTTCTCGGCCGGACGGCCGGTCGGTCGGGCGAGACGGGCGATGGGCGATTGGGGCTGCATCTCCCGTACGGGGTGGACGGTGAGCGTGACTCCTCGCCCTCGGGCGGCTGCTGCCTGTGTGCATGCCACAGGTAAGCCGCCATCGGCCCATCCTACCGGTACCACGAATGCAACAGGGCCCCGCCCGCCTGACGAGACCCTGCCGAAAGCGTCGGGGTGACCGGATTCGAACCGACGGCCTTCCGCTCCCAAAGCGGACGCGCTACCAAACTGCGCCACACCCCGTAGTGCCGAAAGAGAGAGTACACGCCGGTCCGGGCCCTCTCGCCGCAATATCACCGGCCGCCGGAGCGAAAGCAGTGTGCATTCGGCCGACCCGACCAGGTAGGCTGACCCCCGTCCCCGAGGCCCGCACCGGCCGAGGGGCGACGTGCCGTTGACGCACGTATGCGGGCGTAGCTCAATGGTAGAGCCCCAGTCTTCCAAACTGGCCACGCGGGTTCGATTCCCGTCGCCCGCTCCAACGCATCGGCCCCAGCTCAGCGACATGATCGCGAAGCTGGGGCCGTTGTCGTCTGAGGCACTTTCAGGGCGTCGTGCCCCTTCCGCGCCCGTTCGGTGGGGTGCCGGTGGATCAGCGCGGCCCGGGCAGCACCGTCCCCCGTCCTCGCCATGAGTTCCCGGGTGCCGGCGTGGGTCGAGCGGCCGGGGTGTTCCGGGTGTGCCGAGGATCGTGGAAGCTCGGGCCGGTGACGCCCGCCCCGGCGCACGCTCGGTGCCAAACCCGGTTGAAGTGGTTGCGCCGTGGCATGACGCCCGTGGCCCGCGGCACAGCCCGCACAGCGCCGCGACCAGCACCAAGGCCTGGTGGCGACCCGGGATCCGGTCGGCGACCGCGTACACCTCGGCGAGGGTGGGGCCAGCGCGTTCGGCGATCTCGCGGCGCAGGTGGACGCGGAAGCGGGCCCGTAGCTTGCCGGCGTGGCCGTTCCGGAGCACCGCGTGCGTGTGGCCGTAGCCGTCCGGGTCGAGGGGTGAACCGAGGGCCGGGTCGTTGACCGGGTACTCGGTGCCGCAGCGGCAGCGGCGGGCCGGGCGTGGACGAGGCCGAAGCCGGAGGCGGTGAGGTGGCGAGCACCCGCGGTGATCCCGATCAACCGCGGACGCAGGACGTCGCGCACCTCGGTTGTCTCCCCGGCGACGACGCCCGGTGGCACGGCCCGGTGGCACGCCGGAGGGGCGCAGGCCGCAGCCCACGCCCCTCCGGACCGGCAGAAAGGTCAGTTGACGGTGAAGAAGTAGTCGGTCGGAGCCGTCTGAGCCCCGTCCTTGGTGGTGCCGTAGACCTCCAGGGCGTACCAGCCGCTGTCGGTCGGGGTCCACGAGATCTGCGCCTCGCCGCGGGCGCCGGCCTTCACCGTGGTGCCCTCGCCCCAGTTGACGGAGTACGTGTAGCTGACCGCCCCCTTGATCTTCGGGGTGAAGGTGAAGGTGCCGGGCACGCCCGCGCCGCCGCCCGAACCGTTGTCGGGGTAGACGTCCGAGGTCACGGTCGGAGAGGTGTCGGTGCCACCGGTGCTCCACCACTGCTGCTGGCTCACCCAGCCGTTCGCGCTGGTCGAGGTGACGAGCAGCACGTCGCCGTACGGGTCGTCCAGCGTGAGGTTCAGCTCGGCGATTCCGCTCGTGGACGCCTTGACCGTGGTCGTCGACCGGGTCTGCCCGAGGCGCTCGACGGTGTAGCTGACCACGGGGCTTACCGCGTGGAGATCCGGGTCGGGGGTGAGCTTGAAGATCGCCTGCTTGCCGTACTGCGGCGAGTTGGAGACCTTGGCGACCTTCGGCGCGTCCGGCTTGACCGCGATGTAGTAGGTCGTGGGCTGGGACATGTTGAACGCCCGGTCCAGGCTGGCCACCCGCAGGACCAGGAGCCCGCTGTTGTACGGCGGCATCAGGTTCACCGTGGCCGAGCCGCCGAGGGAGTCCGCCCGGGCGAAGTAGTTCGGGCTGGTCTCGTACGGGTCGCGGTACTGCGGGATGCCGTGCTCCCCGACCGACGAGACCCCGGGGACCGGGAACGTGCCGAACCAGGTGAACGCGTAGCCGGCGACGTCGCTCACACCGTTGGCACCGAACGTGAGCGTGATCGGGGTGCCGCCCTGGTTCCGCTGTCCCGCCGGGTAGTTCGGCGAGCTGACGGTCGGCTCCGCGCTCGGGAAGGTGTCGTCGGTGGCCACGTAGCACGGGGCCGACCAGTCGGAGGCGGCGCCGCTGTCCGCGTCCACGGTCCGTGCCTGCCAGGCGTAGGTCTCACCGTCGCGCAGCGGGGCGTTGTAGCCGCCCAGGGTGGCCGCCGCCTCGTTGCCCACGGAGGCGTACCCCCGCTCGGCGGTGACGACCTGCGACGGGTCGGAGACCGGCCAGGCCCGGAACTGCTCGGTGACCCACCGGGTGTTGGGGTCGGTGTGGCCGGGGATTCCCTCCACCGTGAGACCGGCGCGCCCCGCGACGTACACGGGCGCGGCCTGGTCGGTGGAGCACGCCCGGTACTCGTTGTACAGGTCGGTCGGCGTCGTCGGCGCGCCGCCGGCCGCGTGCGCGGGCGCGGCGACGGCGAGCAGCGCGAGGCCGGCCGCGGCGACCGAGGCGAAGGCCGCACGGGTACGTGCGGCCGAGGTTCTGTTCACGGAGTGCCCTCCCCTGGAGTACCCGCCGGTGGCGTTCCGGTCGAACGCCGCTCGACGAGCGCGGGGAATGCCAGTGCACGCGTACGAACGATCGCCCGGGTTATCCGCGGCGGTGGTGACGGGGGGTCACGCCAGGGCCCGGGTGCCGTTGTCGATCATGACAAAACTGCGGGACCTTCCGGCCGGGGCGCGGACCGGAGCGGCCACGCGAGTTCAGTTCTCGTCGCCCGCACCACACGCCTCGGCGCCGGTCGGGGGCGCGTTGCGCATCCGTCCCCCGCGGCCGGCGGGCACCCGCGGGCCCGCCGAAGTCCGCACGCGGTCACGGGGGTTGGGGGAACGGCCGAGGCCCGGCCCGGGATCGTGGGATCCCCGGGCCGGGCCTTCGGGTGCGGCGCGGTGCGCCTCGGCGGTGTGCCGGGGCAGCGGCGTCGGTGTGTTGCGTCAGACGCGGACACCGTGGGCGGCGAGGTACGCCACCGGGTCGATGTCGGAGCCGTACGACGGGGTGGTGCGGACCTCGAAGTGCAGGTGCGGGCCGGTCACGTTGCCGGTCGCACCGGAGAGGCCGATGACCTGGCCGGCGGTGACGGTCTGGCCGACCGAGACCTTCAGCGCGGAGAAGTGGGCGTACTGCGAGTACTTGCCGTCGGCGTGCTTGATCACGACGTTGTTGCCGTAGGCGCCGCCCCAGCCGGCCTCGACGACGGTGCCGGCGGCGATGGCGTGGATGGAGGTGCCGGTGCTGACGGCGAAGTCCACACCGGTGTGGTAGCCGCTGGACCAGTTGGAGCCGGCCTTGTGGTACGGGGTGCCGAGGGAGGCGGCGACCGGCGCGACGTAGCCGGAGGCGGCGGCGGGCTTGGCGGCCTCGGTCTTCGGGGCGGCGGCCGGCTTCGGCGCGGCGGGCTTGGCGGCCTCGGTCTTGGGCGCGGCCGGCTTCGGCGCGGCCTGGACCGGGGTGCGCTTCTCGGAGCGCGAGGCGGCGGCGTCGGACTTCTTCGCCTCGGCCTGCGGGGCGGCGGCCTGGGCGGCCTTGCCGGCGACGGTCAGCTTCTGGCCGGGGAAGATCAGGTTCGGGTTGCCGCCGATGACCTGGCGGTTGTCCTGGTACAGCTTCTTCCAGCCGCCGTCGACGTGCTGGGCGTTGGCGATCTTGGACAGGGTGTCGCCGTGGACCACCTTGTAGCTGGCGTCGGCGGCCGGGGCGGCCGGCGCGGCGGCGGGGGCCTCGGCGTGCGCGGCGGCCGGGGCCGCGGCGGCCGGGGCCGCGGCGGCCGGAGCGGCAGCCGGGGCGGCGCTGTGGACCGAGGCGGCGGACGCAGCGGTGACGGGGATGGCAATGGCGGCGGCGGCCACACCGGTGGCGACGGCGACGCGGGACAGACGGGTGCCCAGAACGGACATCAGGTTTTCCTCTCCGACGCCTGCGAGGTGAGCTGTCGGGTTCGGGCGGGGAGTTCGCCCGGTCGCGAAAATGACGCGACTTCACCCCAAGCCGTCCCGGATCACCGGGCGCGGCACTTACCTTGGGTCCCCCGCTCCTGCCGTGCACGGAATGGTGCGTGACCCCGGGCGGCGGCAGGACTCGGCGTTCCGCCCGGTGGCCCGCCCAGCCGTTGTGGCCGGGCAGGATTCGAGGAAAACCGATCGCCCCCTCCGGAGGCAAGCGCCCCGCCCTCGGGGACCCCCGAGAGCCCTCCCGAGCGTCACTCTCCGCCCGACGGTGGTGGGCGGAGAGCAGTCAGATCAGTGACCGTACGTGTCCGGATCACCAGCAGTCAGGCAAATCGGACACCGGGCGTGGCTGCCCGGTCGCGGCCCGGCACGGATCATGGCCCGCCCGGTGACGCTGGTCACGCGCGGGGCCGATAGCCTCGCTCCCGATCGGTGTTCGACCCCTTTTCGAGCGAGGAGCCGCGGGTGCGCGCGCAGTCCGGACCGGATGTGATCCGGCTCAGCGTCGTCCGGGAGATGGCCCGGCTCGGGCAGCGGTTCACGGTCGAGGGCAGTGTGGTGCGCGGGCCCGGGACGACGGCCGTCGCGGTGCGGGAGCACCCCGGTGAGAACGGCGGCGCCGGGCACGTCGACCTCGGCTTCGCCTTCGACGTGGGGCGGGCGGACGGCCCGGTGGTGTGGGACTGCACGGCGGGCCTCGGCCGGACGGAGCAGGAGCGGCTGGAGAGCGCGGTGCGGATGTGGGCGACCACCACCGCGTCGGCCGTGGTGGAGCTGCAGGAGGGCCGGGGCGCGCACGGCGACCACTTCCGCCCGGAGCAGCTGCCGGGGTGGCACGCCGTCCAGGGGCCGGCGGCCGTCTTCGGTTTCGGCAGCGACCGGCTGGCGGAGTGGCTGGCGGACCACCGGTTGCTGCCGGCGCTGGCCGGGGTGCTGGCGCGGGAGCTCGCGGAGCCGGCGGTGACGGGGGTGAAGCTGTTCCTCGGCGGGCGGGCGGGCGAGGACGTCGCGGAGGTCCGGGTCAACGGCTCGGTGTCGGAGCAGGCCTCGGCGGCGCTGCGGGCGCTCGACTGGCCGCGCGGCGAACGGCTCTGCTGGGCACGGCTGTTCGTCCTGCTGGTGCCGGACGGCGGCCTGCCGGGGCGCAGCGGGGCGGGAGACGGCCCGGAGGAGAGCGGCGCGGAGGGCCGGCCGGCCCGGGATCGGGCTGCGGCCGGGGCCGAGGCTCCGACGGTGTCCGCGCCCGCCGCACGGCTCGGGGTGCTGGCCCGCTGGCGGCGGGCCCGGGCCGGCCGCTAGGCCGCGGGTCCGGACGGATCGGCGGGCAGGGTCCGGTGGGTGCGGCTGCCGGGCGCGTGTGTGGCGCCTCCCGGCCGAGGGCCGGGAGCACGTGCGTGCCGGGGCGTCCGCGCCCGGCGTGATCCGCAGGACACGCGCCGGCGCCGGGCGGCGTCGGTCAGCTCGCCACGGACGAGATGGTCTTCGCCAGTTGGTTGAGGAAGTCCTGGATCGGCCGGGCCGCCGTGGACTGGCTCACCATGAAGCCGAAGAGCGCCGCGATGATCGCATGGCTGGTCTTCAGCTGCTTGTTGCGGATGAAGATGACGACGATGACGCCGAACAGGAACAGCGCGGAGACGGAGAAGGCCACCCGGACTCACTTCCTCAATCTGTGGCAGGGGTTCGTCCTGGAACCCCGTGTCGGAACCGGACCGCGGCCTGCGCCGACCGTCCCTGGCACGAGTCGACCGATCCCGCCGCCGTGGAGGCGCCTGCGGCGCCGGTGACGCCTGCTGTCTGCCGCATCTGTCGCCCCCCATCCCCCGAGCATCGACCAGCCCACCCGGACTCAGTGTGGTCGTTCGTGCTGCCTGCGTAAAGGACTAGCCGGGAGCCCGGAGCGAAGATCCTGCCATGTGAGACGAATTTCCGCCGACCGAGACGATAACGGACGCCTTCTGACGAACCGTCGGCGGGGGCGGGGTGAAACGCGCCGGAATGGCCAATCGGCAGGCCTGCGGCCTGCGATCCACCGGGTGAAGGGTTCGTCAGGATTGGCCGAAGATCACTCCCGGGGGTTGACAGGCTCTACTGGCGCCACACCAGCAGCACGGCACGGTCGTCGTTGACGTCCTTGGCGACCGTCTCGATGAGCCGGCCGGCGGCGCCGCGGAAGCCGTTGACGACGAGTCGGTCGGCCTCGCCCATCAGCCGGTCCATGCCCTCGGCGAGGTCGCGGCCGGGGATCTCGACCATGCCGTCGGTGCACAGCATCAGGACGTCGCCGCAGTCGAGGCGGCCGCGCAGGCCCTCGAACTTGGCGCCGTCGTAGATGCCGAGCAGCGGCCCCTCCTCGGACTCCTTGACCTCCCAGGTGCCGGTGCCACCGCGCCGCTGCATGCCGGGCAGGTGGCCGGCGGAGAGCAGTTCGTACTGGCCGGTGTCGAGGTCGAGCACCAGGTGGACGGCGGTGGCGAAGCCCTCCTCCCACTCCTGGCGGAGCAGGTAGCCGTTGGCGGCGGGCAGGAAGTCGTGCGCCGGCAGCGAGCCGAGCAGGCCGCCGAACGCGCCGGAGAGCAGCAGGGCGCGGCTGCCGGCGTCCATGCCCTTGCCGGAGACGTCGGCGAGCACGACCTCCAGGGTGCGGCCGCCGGGGCCGGTGCGGGCGGCGACCACGAAGTCGCCGGAGAAGGACTGGCCGCCGGCCGGGCGCAGCGCCATGTCGGCGGACCAGCCCTCGGGCAGCCGGGGCAGCTGGCTCTGTACCCGGAGCCGTTCGCGGAGGTCGAAGAGCATGGTGCCGCCGCCGCGCCAGGGCACGCCGACCCGGCTGCGGAACTGGGCGAGCAGCAGGCCGGCGACGCCGACCGCGCCGACGACCAGGGCGGCGCCGGGGGTGACGCCGTAGACGTAGGCGTCGGGGTTGTCGCTGGCGACGCGTTCGCCGGTGTGGATGAGCGACTCGGTGGACAGGCCCACCGCGGCGGCGGCGTACAGCAGGACGAGGGTGCCGGGGCGCAGCAGCAGCGAGCCTGCGAGCACGGGGAGCACCAGGGAGGTGGGCGGCACCCAGGCGGGGATCCAGATGTTGAGGACGACGAGCAGCGGGACGGCGGCGAGGAAGAGCGCGAAGGCGAGCCAGTCGGGGGCGGCGCCGCGGAAGTAGTCGACGCCGGTTCTGCGCAGGGTGCGGCGGGCCCGGCGGAGCCTCGTGCGCAACCGGGCCGTCACGGGCTCCCTGGCCGCGCTCGCGGTGGGGCCCGTCGCAGTCGTCCGGGGCGGGGTGCCCTGCGTGCTGCCAGCCATGGGGTCCGACCTTATCCACGGTTGCGGGTCGGCGTCGACGCCTGCGCCGGGGCTGCGCGGGCGCCCGGTGGCCCGGCGGCGGGTTTCGGCCGGGTGACGGGAGGGCGCCACGGCGTGCACGCCGGGGGCGCGTGCCGCCGTCCGTGCGCCGGGAGTCGGCCGGTCGCCGGAAAGTCGGTCGCACACGGTCGGCGCCCGGTGCGAGGGTGGACGGTATGACGACAGGTGACGCCGGCGCGCTGACGGTCCGTCCGCTCACCGCCGGGGAGTGGGACGGCTGGTACCGGCGGCTGGAGATCGCCTTCGGCGGCGAGGAGGAGGAGACCGAGGAGCGCGAGCTGTACCGCTCGCTGACCGAGGTCGGGCGTTCCCTGGTGGTCTGCGACGGCGAGGAGCCGGTCGGCGGCGGCGGGGCGTTCAGCTTCCGGATGGCGGTGCCGGGCGGGGCGGTGCTGCCGGTGGCGGGCGTCACCATGGTCGGGATCCTGCCGACCCACCGCCGGCGCGGGGGTCTGACGGTGCTGATGCGGCGGCTGCTCGACGACGTGCGGGCGGCGCGCGAGCCGCTGGCGGCGCTGACCGCCTCGGAGCCGGGCATCTACGGCCGGTTCGGGTTCGGGCGGGCCGCCTGGCGGATGGCGGTGACGGTGCCGTGCCACCGGGTGTCGCTGCCGGTGGCGGAGAATCCGGCGCTGCGGCTGCGGCTCGCCGATCCGATGGAGGCCTCGGCGGCCTGCGAGCGGCTGTACGCCTCGCTGGTGCCGGGGCGTCCGGGCCGGCTGGAGCGCATGCCCGGCTGGGAGCGGCATCCGCTGCTGGACGTGCCGTCCTCCCGGGGCGGCTTCTCGCCGCGCCAGTGCGTGCTCGCCGAGGACACCGAGAGCGGCCGGCTGCTGGGCTACGCCCGCTACTCGGCGAAGGTGGACTGGTCGGCGGCCGACAACGCGGCGGGCCGGGTGAAGGTGCGGGACATCGAGGCGCTGACGCCCCAGGTGTACGCGCGGCTCTGGCGCTACCTGATGGACATGGACCTGGTGGACACCGTGGTGGCCTCGAACCTGCCGGTGGACGATCCGCTGCTGCACCTGGTGTCGGACGTCCGCCGGCTGGAGCCGCGGCTGAGCGACGCACTGCACGTGCGGCTGATGGACGTGGGCTCGGCGCTGGAGTCGCGGGGATACGCGCAGCCGCTGGACACGGTGCTGGAGGTGGCGGACGGCTTCTGTCCGTGGAACGCGGGCCGCTGGCGGCTGAAGAGCGCGGGCCCGGGCCGGGCGACGAGCTGTGTCCGCACCGGGGCACCCGCCGACCTGGCGCTGGACGTCCGCGAGTTGGGGGCCGCCTATCTCGGCGGCGGGACGCTGGCGGCGATGGCCCGGGCCGGCCTGGTCGCCGAACTGACGGAGGGCGCGCTGGCGCGGGCCTCGCGGGCCTTCGCCTCGGACGTGGCGCCCTGGCTGCCGCACGGGTTCTGACGGCCCGTGCGGCCCAGGCGTCTCGGAGGGATCAGCCCTGGGGGTGGTGGGCCGGGATCGGCGGGAGTTCGCCGGTGGTCTCGTACTCGGTCAGCATGTCGATCCGGCGGGTGTGCCGGGCCTCGCCGCTGTACGGGGTGTTGAGGAAGATCTCGACGAACTTGGTGGCCTCGTCGAGGGTGTGCATCCGGCCGCCGACGGAGATGACGTTGGCGTTGTTGTGCTCGCGGCCGAGGGCGGCGGTCTGCTCGCTCCAGGCGAGTGCGGCGCGGACGCCCTTGACCTTGTTGGCGGCGATCGCCTCGCCGTTGCCGGAGCCGCCGATCACGACGCCGAGGGCCTCGGGGTCGGCGGCGGTGCGCTCGGCGGCGCGCAGGCAGAACGGCGGGTAGTCGTCCTCGGCGTCGTAGATGTGCGGGCCGCAGTCGACCGGCTCGTGGCCGGCCGCCTTCAGCCACTCGACGAGGTGGTTCTTCAGTTCGTATCCGGCATGGTCGGAGCCCAGGTACACGCGCATGACCATGAGTGTGGCATGCGCGTGCACCGGCCCGCCGGAGGGGGCGGCGCGTGCCGGGCCCGCCCGGTCAGCGGGTGCGGCCGAGGAGCTTCCAGGCGAGCGGCAGGGCGCCCATGGCGAGCAGCACCTTGAGCGCGTCGCCGACCAGGTAGGGGTAGAGGCCGAGGTCGGCCGCCTTGGCGAGCGGGATGTGCAGGGCGGCGGCCAGGTAGGGGACGCCGACGGCGTAGATCGCGAGGCTGCCGAGGACCATGGCGACCGCGGTGCGCAGCGGGCTGCGGTCGGCGCCGCGGCGGGCGAGGGCGCCCGTGAGGCCGGCGGCGAGCACGAAGCCGAGGACGTAGCCGAGGCTGGGCATCGTCCAGCCGGAGGTGCCGTCGGCGAACCACGGCATGCCCGCCATGCCTGCCAGCAGGTAGAGGGCGAGCGAGGCGGTGCCGCGGCGGGCGCCGAGGGCGGTGCCGACCAGCAGGGCGGCGAAGGTCTGGCCGGTGACGGGAACGGGCGAGCCGGGCACCGGCACGGACAGCTGGGCGGCGAGGCCGGTGAGGGCGGCGCCGCCGGCGACGAGGGCGAGTTCGCGCACCTGGCCGCCGAGGCGGGTGGTGGCGCTGGGCAGCAGGTCGGCAAGCACGGGGGTGCCGGGGGTGCCGGGGGTCGGCGCGGCAGTGGCCATCGGGAGGGGCTCCGCTTCTGCTCGGCGGTCGGATTCGATCGGTGACCGGTGATCAGTGAACAGTTGTGAACCTACGCTCCGGTATGCGAACTGACGGTCGCCGTCTGCGACAAAGCGTCAGGGCCGGGCTTTGTGGAGTCCCGCCTGCGGCGCTTCCGGAGGCCGGTGACCCGGGCGTCACACGGAGTCATGGCAGTGTCCGGATTGCGGGCCGTTGCCGGAATTTCTTGGCGTGTCCATCGACCCTGCCGAATAGTGGACAACTCGTTCCGATATCCGACGAACCCTGGATGCGCCTGATGACGACCCCCTCCCCCACGCCCACCCTGGAGCGGCCGGCTGCCGAGCCCGCCGCCGAGGGCCGGCTGGCCGCGGGCCTCAAGCCTCGCCATCTGTCCATGATCGCGTTGGGCGGCGTCATCGGCGCCGGCCTCTTCGTCGGCTCCGGCGCGGGCATCGCCGCCGCCGGTCCGTCTATCATCCTGGCGTTCGCGATCTCCGGCGTCCTCGTGATGCTCGTGATGCGGATGCTCGGTGAGATGTCCGCCGCGCGTCCGGCGAGCGGTTCCTTCTCGGTGCACGCCGAGCGGGAGATCGGGCCGTGGGCCGGCCTGACCGTCGGCTGGATGTTCTGGACGCTGCTGTGCGTCGGCGTCGCGGCCGAGGCGATCGGCGCCTCGCACGTGATGCAGGGCTGGTTCCCGGGTGTGCCGTTGTGGGTCTGGGTGGCCGTCTTCATGGCCTTCTTCTGCGCCAGCAACCTGGCGGCGGTGAAGAACTTCGGCGAGTTCGAGTTCTGGTTCGCCGCGATCAAGGTCACCGCGATCGCCGCGTTCCTGGTCATCGGCATCCTGGCCATCGCCGGCGTGCTGCCCGGCACCGACTCCCCCGGCGCCGCCAACCTGACCGGTCACGGCGGCTTCCTGCCGAACGGCACCACCGGCCTGGTCACCGGCCTGCTGGCCTCCGTCTTCGCCTACGGCGGTCTGGAGACCGTCACCATCGCCGCCGCCGAGTCCAAGGACCCCCGGCGCAGCGTGGCGGGCGCGGTGCGCACCGCGATGTGGCGGATCGCGCTGTTCTACGTCGGCTCGATGATCGTGATCGTCACGCTGGTCCCGTGGAACGACGCCTCCATCCTGAGCCCCGGCCCGTACGTGGCGGTGCTGAACAGCCTGGGCATCCCGGGCGCCGGCCAGGTCATGAACGTCGTCGTGCTGATCGCCCTGCTGTCCGCGATGAACGCCAACATCTACGGCTCCTCCCGGATGGCGTACTCGCTGGTGCAGCGCGGCCAGGGCCCGAAGGCGCTGGGGAAGATCGGCGGCGGGGTGCCGCGCCGGGCCGTGCTGGCCTCCTCCGGCTTCGGCTTCCTGGCGGTCCTGCTGAGCTACTGGTGGCCGGACACCGTCTTCACCTGGCTGCTGAACATGGTCGGCGCCTCGGTGCTGGTGGTCTGGGCGTTCATCGCGGTGGCCCAGCTGCGGATGCGGCGGCGGCTGGAGCGTGAGGCACCGGAGCAGCTGTCGGTGCGGATGTGGGCCTTCCCGTACCTGACCTGGGTGGCGCTGATCGGCATCCTGGGCGTGCTGGCGCTGATGCTGCTGGACGAGAGCAACCGGATCCAGCTGTACTTCACCGCCGGTCTGGCGGTCGTGCTGGCCATGGCCGGCTGGATGAAGCAGAAGCGGGCCGTGACGGCCTAGTCCGAGTACGGCAGGGGCGCGGGGACCGCGGGTGGGGAGGCACTGGTTGTGCCTCCCCACCCGCGGTCCCCGCGCCCCTCTGTCGTCCCCCCGCCGGGGTCCTTACTCGAAGGAGGGGCCTGCGGTGCGGGTGCGCTTGATCTCGTAGAAGCCCGGGGTGGAGGCGACCAGGACGGTGCCGTCCCACAGGCGGGCGGCGGCCTCGCCGCGCGGGGTGGGGGTGACCACCGGGCCGAAGAAGGCGATCCGGTCGCCGCCCGGTCCGTCGACGGCGATCACCGGGGTGCCGACGTCCTCACCGACCAGCGAGATGCCCTCCTGGTGGGAGGCGCGCAGGGCCTCGTCGTAGGCGTCGGTGTCGGCGGCGTCCGCGAGCTCGACCGGCAGGCCGGCCGCCTCAAGGGCCGCCTCGATGGTGGCGCGCTCGTTCGGCAGGCCCTGGTTGTGGAAGCGCAGGCCGAGCTCGGTGTAGAGCGGGCCGAGCACCTTGTCGCCGTGCGCCTGGGCGGCGGCGATGAGCACGCGCACCGGGCCCCAGCCCTTGGCGAGCAGCTCCTTGTACTTCTCCGGCAGCTCGTCGCGGCCCTCGTTGAGCACGGACAGGCTCATCACGTGCCAGCGGGTGTCCACCGGGCGCTGCTGCTCGACCTCCAGCATCCAGCGGGAGGTCATCCAGGCCCAGGGGCAGATCGGGTCGAACCAGAAGTCGGCGATCTTGCGGGAGTCGGCAGTCGTCACGGACGGCGTCCTTCGGTCGGCGTTCGGGTGCGGGGTGTACCCCGCGGTGCCAACCGTGCGGCGGCCCGGTTGATTCCGTGCGCACCGTCCGGTGCCGTGCCGGGGCGGCGCGGGCCCGGCGTGAAAGGATGCCCACCGGCCGGGCCCACCGGCTCGGCCTGCGCATTTTCCTCACAGCGTGCGATCCGGACAAAGGAGTACCGCCGTGCCGGGCAAGAACCTGAGCCGCGAAGAAGCCCAGCGACGGGCCGAGTTGATCCAGGTGGAGGGCTACCGGGTCCAGCTGGACGTCAGCTCCGCGCCGGACCCGGCGGTCGACCTCTTCCGATCCACCACGACGATCGCCTTCCGCTGTTCGGCGCCGGGCGCGGACACGTTCGTGGACCTGCTGGCGCCGGCCGTCCGCTCGGTGGTGCTGAACGGCCGGGCGCTGGACCCGGCCGAGGTGTTCGACGGCGTCCGGGTGGCGGTGCCGGGCCTGGCCGAGCAGAACGAGCTGGTGGTGGAGGCGGACTGCGCGTACAGCCGCACCGGCGAGGGTCTGCACCGGTTCGTCGACCCGGCGGACGGCGAGACCTACCTGTACACCCACTTCGAGCCGGCCGACGCCCGCCGGGTGTTCGCGAACTTCGAGCAGCCGGACCTGAAGGCACCGTTCTCCTTCACCGTGGTCGCCCCGGCGGCCTGGGACGTGTACGCCAACGCGGTGCACGGGGAGGTCGCCGCGGACGGCAGCGGCACCCGTACCTGGCGGTTCGCCCCGACGAAGCCGATCTCCACCTACCTGACCGCGGTGGTGGCCGGCCCGTACCACGTGGCCCGCGACCACTACAGCCGCACCCTGCCGGACGGCACCGCGCTGGAGATCCCGCTCGCCGCGACCTGCCGCCGCTCGCTGGCGCCGTACTTCGACTCGGACGAGATCTTCACCGTCACCAAGCAGGGCCTGGACTTCTTCCACGACGAGTTCGACTACCCGTACCCGTTCGGCAAGTACGACCAGTGCTTCGTCCCGGAGTACAACATCGGCGCGATGGAGAACCCGGGCTGCGTGACCTTCCGCGAGGAGTTCGTCTTCCGGTCGCGGGTCACCGAGGCCGCCTACGAGGGCCGCGCCAATGTGGTGCTGCACGAGATGGCGCACATGTGGTTCGGCGACCTGGTCACCATGAAGTGGTGGGACGACCTGTGGCTGAAGGAGTCCTTCGCTGACTTCATGGGATCGTTCTCGCAGATCGAGGCGACCCGGTACCGGGCGGTGTGGGTCACCTTCGCGAACCGCCGCAAGGCGTGGGCGTACCGGCAGGACCAGTTCCCGACCACCCACCCGATCACCGCGGACATCCGGGACCTGGAGGACGCCAAGCTCAACTTCGACGGCATCACCTACGCCAAGGGCGCCTCGGTGCTCAAGCAGCTGGTGGCGTACGTCGGCCGCGAGCCCTTCCTGGCCGGGGCCCGCGCCTACTTCAAGCGGCACGCGTACGGCAACACCGTGCTCACCGACCTGCTGGACGCGCTGGAGGAGACCAGCGGCCGTGACCTGACCGCCTGGTCGGCCGCCTGGCTGCAGACCTCCGGGGTCAACACGCTCGCCCCGCAGCTCACCGTGGACGCCGAGGGCCGGATCACCGAGCTCGCCGTCGTCCAGGACGGCGGCACCCCGCGCCCGCACCGGATCGCCGTCGGCCTCTACGACCGGGACGACTCCGGGGCCCTGGTGCGCACCGCGCGGCTGGAGCTGGACGTGACCGGCGGCCGGACGGTGGTCGCCGACGCCGTCGGGCTGCGCCGGCCGGCGCTGGTGCTGGTCAACGACGACGACCTGACGTACTGCAAGATCCGTTTCGACGAGGAGTCGCTGGCGACGCTGCGCGCCGGCCTCGGCGACGTCCACGACGACCTGGCCCGGGCGCTGGCCTGGTCCGCGGTGTGGAACCTGACCCGGGACGGGCTGATGCCGGCCCGCGACTACCTGGCGCTGGTGATGGACTTCGCCGGCCGGGAGTCCGAGATCGGCGTCCTGCAGTCGCTGCACCTTCAGGCGCAGACCGCGGTCGATCTGTACGCCGACCCGGCCTGGCGCGAGGAGAGCGGCCGGCTGCTCGCGGAGTGCGCCGTCCGGGAGCTGCGGGCGGCGGTACCGGGCAGTGACCACCAGCTGGCCTGGGCTCGGTTCGTCGCCGCCTCGGCGCACGGCTCCGAGCAGCTGCAGCTGGTCCGCGGCCTGCTGGGGGGCACCGCCCGGATCGACGGCCTGGAGGTCGACCAGGAACTGCGGTGGGCGTTCTGGCTGGCGCTCGCCGCGGGCGGCGCCGCGACGGGCGAGGAGATCGAGCGGGAGCTGCAGCGGGACAACACCGCGAGCGGCCGCCGCCAGCTGACCCAGTGCCTCGCCGCGCTCCCCACGCCCGGCGCCAAGGCCGCCGCCTGGACGGCCGTCGTCGACTCCGACGAGCTGCCGAACGCCCTGGTGGAGGCCCAGATCGCGGGCTTCGCGCAGGCCGGGCAGCGGGAGCTGACGGCGCCGTACGCCGACCCGTACTTCGCGATGCTGGAGGACATCTGGGAGCAGCGGTCGATCGAGATCGCGATGCGGATCGTCGGCGGCTTCTTCCCGAAGTACCAGACCGAGCAGAGGACGATGGACGCGGCGGACGCCTGGCTCGCCGAGCACAAGGACGCGGCTCCGGCCCTGCGGCGGCTCGTGGTCGAGTGCCGCGACGACCTGGCCCGGGCCCTGCGGGCACAGGCCTGCGACCGCGGCTGACCCGGCGGACACCGGGGCGAACCATAAGGGGCGCGTGGTGGTGACCCACGCGCCCCTTTTCCGTGCGTACCCCGACTACTTCAGCGTGGCCGAGGTGAGGCCGGCCTGGACCTGGCGCTGGAAGGAGAGGTAGACCACCAGCACCGGCAGCATGGCGATCGTCATACCGGCGAACAGGGCCGGGGCGTCGCTCTTGTAGCCGGACTGCAGGGCGAGGTTGACCAGGCCCTGGGCGAGCATCGAGTGGTCGGCCTCGCCGGCGGTGGTCGGCTGCATCAGGGTCACCGGCAGGATGTACTGGTTCCACTGGCCGAGGACGTTGAAGATGCCGACGCTGATCAGGCCCGGCTTGGCCATCGGCACCATGATCTGGAAGAACGCCCGGGTGTGCGAGCAGCCGTCCAGCATCGCCGCCTCGTGCACGGCGGTCGGCAGGGTCCGGAAGAACGAGTACATGAAGAAGACGGTGAACGGCAGCGAGTAGGCGACGTACACCAGGATCAGGCCGAGGTAGCTGTTCAGGCCGAGCAGCGGGCTGATCTCGCCCAGGTTGCGGACCATGAAGAACAGCGGGACGAGGGCCAGGTACACCGGGAACATCGCGCCGGCGACGAACAGGTAGTAGATGACCTTGTTGCCCTTGAACTCGTAGCGGGCCAGCACGTAGGCGGCCATCGAGCCGAGCAGCATGGTCAGGGTGAGGGACCCGGCGAGGACGATCAGGGTGTTGACGAAGAATCCGCCGATGCCCTTCTCCCAGGCCCGGCTGAAGGCGCCGAACCCGAAGGACTCGGGCCAGCTCCAGGCGGAGCCGTTGATCTGGCTGTCGGTCTTGAAGGAACCGAGGACCACCCAGGCCAGCGGCAGGATGATCATCGTGGCCCACAGGGCGAGGAAGCCGTGCGAGAAGGCGTTCAGCACGCCGCCGCCGTCGGCGAACCGCTGCGGGCGGTCGGCGGGCCGGCTGCCGCTGCGCTGGCCGGGAAGGCTCGCGGCCTTGTCGAGAGTGCTCATGCCCACGCCTCACTCCGCTCGGCGCGTGCTTCGCACAACGCCCAGGTCTTCTTGATGAGCTCACTTCGTTCGCTCATGTCCCGGCCCCCGCTCAGTACTCGATCTTGTCGCGCTTGGTGACCCAGAGCGAGACGATGGTCAGGATCAGGGTGAAGAAGAAGATCACCACACCCATGGCACAGGCGTAGCCGGCCTCGCCGTTGCGCAGGAAACTGCGCATCAGGTAGGTCGAGATCAGCTCGCTGTGGTGGTCCGGGCCGCCGCCGAAGTAGGCGCCCGGGGTGATGCTGGAGACGAGGGCGAAGGCGTCCATCGCGACGATCGCCAGGTACACCCAGGCGGTCTGGACGGTCTCCCAGAGCAGCGGCAGGGTGATCTTGAAGAAGGTCTGTCCGCGCTTGGCGCCGTCCAGCAGGGCGGCCTCGTAGATGTCCTTGGGGATGGACTGCATGGCCGCGGAGAACAGCACCAGGTAGAAGCCGACGCCGGACCAGACGAGGACGGCGAGGACGCACCAGAGCACCATGTCCGGGTCGGACAGGAACTGCACCGGGTCGTGCGCGGAGGCGAGGCCGAGCTTGATCAGGATGCCGTTGGCGAGGCCGCTGCCGTCGGTGCGGTAGACCGCGCCCCACAGGACGGCGAGGATCGCGATCGACAGCACCTGCGGGAAGAAGAAGACCACCTTGTAGAAGCCGGCGCCGCGCACGCCCTGGACGCCGCCGGTGCCGGTCTTCCCGCCGACGTTGAGCATGAAGGCGAAGAAGAGCGCGATCAGTATCGTCACGATCGGCAGCAGGATCAGCAGCAGCAGGTTGTGCCACAGCGCCCCGCCGAAGACCTCGTCATCGAGGAGTCTCGTGTAGTTGTCCAGGCCGATGAAATCCATCTCCTGGCTCGCACCCGACCAGTTGGTCAGGGAGTATCCGAAGGTCTGCGCGTACGGCCAGAGCACCAGGCCGACGTACAGCACGATCGGGAGAAAGAGGAACCCCACGATGAAGGGGTACTTGCCGTGACGCATTGCGGTCACTTCTCCTGTCCGTCAGGCGGACGCACCGGGGGCGGTTCGGGGCCCCCGGTGCGCTGTTCTAGTCCGACCGGTCAGGCGGTCTTGTTCTTGCCGGCCGACTCCTTGGCCCGCTTGATCCACTCCGCCGGAGTGATGCGCTTGGCCATGAGCTCGCCCGAGGCGTTCTGCAGGTCCTCGTCGAACTTGGAGGCGGTGTTCGGGTACTGGAAGTTGAAGGTGTTGGTGCCGGCCGCCTTCAGGGCCACCACGGTGGACTGGGTGCCGGGCTTGAGCTGCACCTCCGGGCCGACGCCGTCCTTGAGGCAGGTGAGGCTGTTGGCGGTCTGGGCGAACTTGCCCGAGGCCTCCTTGGTCAGCATCATCCGGAGGAGCTCCAGGCCGCCGGCCACGTTCTTGGCCTTGGACGGGACGATGAAGGGCTCGCCCGCACCGGCGCGGATCGCCTCGAAGGGCAGCTTGTCGCCGGGCAGCGACGGGACCGGCAGGAACTTCATGTCGAAGTCGGCCGGGGTGGTCGGCAGCTGCTCGTTCTCCAGCCAGGAGCCGGAGGGGATGAACGCGGCCTTGTACTGGTTCCAGGCGGTCTGCGACTCGGTGTGGGTCATGCCGTTGGTGCCGGGCAGCAGGAAGTCCTTGTCAACGACCTGGAAGAACGACTCCACGGCGGTCTTCACGGCCGGGTCGTCCCAGGCGGTGGCGTCGAGGCTGTCGATCCGCTTCATGAGGTCCAGGCCGCCCTGCTTGGCGATCATGTCCATCATGACGACGTTGATGTAGTACGGGTACTTGCCCTGGTGGGCGAGCGGGGCGATGCCCTTGGCCTTGATCTTGCCGCAGAGGTCGATGAACTCGGCCCAGGTCTTCGGCGCCGTCCAGCCGTTGTCCTTGAAGAGCTTGCCGGAGTACCAGAAGCCCCAGACGGTGTAGACGTAGGACAGGTTGTAGACCTTGCCCTTGACGGTGCCGGACTCGACGGTGCCGGGCATCAGCACGTCACGGATCTTCTTCGACGGGTCGTCGATGTACGGGGCGTCCAGCAGCGGGGCCAGGTCGGTCAGCTGGCCGGAGTCGGCGAGGACGTCGAGCTTCATCTGCTTGGCGCCAGAGTCGTCGATGACGTCCGGCGGGGAGCCGGCGTTGAAGCGCGGCTGGAGCTTGCCGGTGACGTCCTTGTCGGCCTGGTGGTTGATCTTGGCGCCGGGGTAGCTCTTGGCGTAGATCGCCTCGAACGCCTTGGCGTACTCGTTGCCGTAGCCGCCGTCGAAGATGAATACCTCGAGGCCCTCGCCGTCCTTGACGCCGAACGGGTTCTTCGCGTCGGTCAGGTTGTAGCCCGCGGCGCCCTTGGCGCCCTTGTCGCTGCTGCCGCCGGTGCCGCCGGCACACGCGGTGAGCAGAGAGCCGCCGGTGGCCGCGAGCACGGCGATGCCGGCGGCGCGCTTGAAGATGTCCCGGCGGTTGTACTCGGTTGCAGAGCCCATGAAGTGTGCCCCTAGCCCCTCGATGTCCAAGAAGATGGTGATGCCCCGGGGTATGACGAGATGTCAATTCCCGTTTGTTCGGGCCCGCCTAGCGGCAACTGCGCCGGTCAGAGGCGTGAAGTCGATGCGCACAGGTATAGTCCACTGTTCACCCTCCGGCAATAGTCGGGCCGCTGGATGGGTCAGGTTGGGAGTCAAAGCGTTGCGGGCGGTGCAGCATGTGCAATGCACAGGGAGCCTGCCCATTGCGGCCGCCCGACCAGTACCGAGAAGGTAGCGCGTTCTTGCTCGTTTGAACATGAAAACGCGCAGCTTCGCGCATCCACGAACCGAAATCGTGATACGCGAAGCTGCGCGTCGTCCGGCGGCGACCGCCCGCCGCTACCTCCGCAGACCGGCGTCCAGGGCGGCGACGAGGGAGCCCGCGGTGTCGTCGTTGTCCAGCGACCAGGCCATCACACCACCGAGACCGTTTGTCGCGACATAGCGCGCCTTCCGGGTGAGCAGCTCGGGCGTGTCGTACGTCCAGAACTCGGTGCCGTCGTACTTCCAGGTCGCCCCGTGCCGGCGGTCCTCGCGGACGGTGCCGGGCAGGTCCTTGATCCGGTTCCAGGGCAGGTTGCCGCCCTGGGCGAGACCGGTGGCGCTCTGGTACAGGCCGGCGCGGCCGCCGTCCGGCACGCCCGTCCAGCCGTAGCCGTAGAACGGCACGCCGAGCACCGCCTTGGCCGGCGGCAGGCCCTTGGCCAGGTAGTGCCGGACCACCCGGTCGGCACTGAGGCCGGCGTTCTGCGGCGACGGGTCGGCCGGGTCGGAGTACAGGTTGGCCTGGTGGTTCGTCGGGCCCTGGGCCTCCCAGGGGCCGTGCAGGTCGTACGTCATGAGGTTCAGCCAGTCGACCGACTTGGCGACCTTGCGGACCTCCAGCCGGTCGGCCTTGTCCTCGCCGGCGGGGACGGCGGCGGTCAGCAGGTAGTGGGCGTGCCGCTGCCGGCCGAGGGCGTCCAGCTGGCGGCGGAACTCCTGCATCAGCAGGGTGTAGTTCCGGCCGTCCTCCGGGCGGACGACGTTGCCGGCGTCGCCCCCGCCGCCCGGGTACTCCCAGTCGATGTCGATGCCGTCGAAGACGCCGGCGCCCGCGCCCCGCCCGCCCTCGGCGGAGCCGAGCTGCGGCAGGTCGCCCCTGAGGTAGAGGTCGATGCAGGAGGAGACGAACTTCCTGCGGGCGGCATCGGTGGCGGCGGCGTCCGAGAAGTACTTGGACCAGGTCCAGCCGCCGAGCGAGACGACGGCCCGCAGCTGCGGGTTCTTCGCCTTGAGCTTGCGCAGCTGGTTGAAGTTGCCCTTCAGCGGCTGCTCGGCGGTGTCGGCGACGCCGTCCACCGACTCATCGGCGCCGACCGGGCGCTGGTAGTCGGCCCAGGCGTCGCCGACGCCGGCGGCGTTGGCCTCGAAGCAGGTGCCGTCGGCGGAGACGTTGCCGAAGGCGTAGTTGAGGACGGTGAGTTTTCCGGCCTGGCCGGAGTCCTGCACCTTCCTGGCGGAGAAGCCGCCGTATATGCCCCACTGGGTGAAGTAGCCCACCCGCTCGCCCTTGAGGCGGGGGCCGTGGTCGTGGGCCTGTGCGGCGGTGGGTGCGGCAAGCGCGGCGGCGACTGCCATCGCGAGGACTGCGGAGGTGCGTCTGGGCATGCCCGTGGCCTTCTCTGAGTCGGCGTCAATTGGTCTGAACCAAGCCGAGACAGAGGTTTAGTCCACTGGGGCCGATGCGCACAAGGGGGCGGGCGCCGACGGGCGTTGGCGCGGTGTACCGGAGGCGGGCACCGGGGCGGGGCTCAGAGCCGGGAGGTGAGCACCGGCAGACCGTCCCCGGACAGGCCGGCGAGGCCGGCAGGACGGCCGGTGACGGCCAGCAGCAGGGAGAGCATCGGTCCGACCACCTCCGGGCCGTCCCCGGAGCTCCAGGAGGTGTCGGCGGCCCGCAGCCGCAGCCCGGCGGCCCGGCGCTTGCCCCCGATCAGCAGGTTGGAGCGGAGGTAGAGGTCGGCGCAGCGGGTCAGCGCCTTCGGCGGGTAGGCGCGGGTGATGCCGAGCGGGCGGCGGATGTCCTCGGCGTGCACCACCGTCTCGCCGAGCCAGGTGTCCGTCGGGCCGGGCGGGTGGCCGACCGAGTCGAGCTCCGCCTCGAAGGCAGCCACGGTGGCGGCCGGCTCTCCGGCGGTCAGTTCGGCGATCTCCCGGGCCGTCATCACCTCGAACCGGAAGCCGGCCCGGGCCATCTTGAGGAAGAACCTCGGCGGGCTCATCCGGGCCGTCGCAGCCATGTGCGCCAGCGTGTCGCGGACGCTCCGCCCCACGCACAGCGACTCCACCATCCACTGTTCCGCGGCCAGGTCCCGGACGTCCGCCAGTAGGGCCCGTCGTTCGGTGTGGACGAGGTCCCACACCTCGGATCGCGTCGCCATGCTTCCGTGCTACTACGACGGCGGCCGGGCCGCACCCCCGGGGTGGGGGTGCGGCCCGGCCGCTCGCGTTCCGGTGCGGGACTCAGCCGATCAGGCTGCGCAGCACGTACTGCAGGATGCCGCCGTTGCGGTAGTAGTCCGCCTCACCGGGGGTGTCGATGCGGACGACCGCGTCGAAGGCGGTGCTGGTCCCGTCCGCGCCGACCGCGGTGACCTTGACGGTCTTCGGGGTGCGGCCCTCGTTGAGCTCGGTCACGCCGGAGAAGGAGAAGGTCTCCTCGCCGGTCAGGCCCAGCGAGTCGGCCGTCTTGCCCGCCGGGAACTGCAGCGGCAGGACGCCCATGCCGATCAGGTTCGAGCGGTGGATGCGCTCGTAGGACTCGGCGATGACGGCCTTGACGCCGAGCAGCGCGGTGCCCTTGGCGGCCCAGTCGCGGGACGAGCCGGAGCCGTACTCCTTGCCGGCCAGGACGACCAGCGGGGTGCCGGCGGCCTGGTAGTTCTGCGAGGCGTCGTAGATGAACGACACCGGCGCGTCGGCCTGGGTGAAGTCGCGGGTGTAGCCGCCCTCGGTGCCCGGCGCGATCTGGTTGCGCAGGCGGATGTTGGCGAAGGTGCCGCGGATCATGACCTCGTGGTTGCCACGGCGCGAGCCGTAGGAGTTGAAGTCACGCTTCTCCACACCGTGCTCGGTGAGGTACTGCGCCGCCGGGGTGCCCGGCTTGATGTTGCCGGCCGGGGAGATGTGGTCGGTGGTGACCGAGTCGCCCAGCTTGGCCAGGACGCGGGCGCCGGCGATGTCGTTCACCGGGCTCGGGGTCTTGGCCATGCCCTCGAAGTACGGGGGCTTGCGGACGTAGGTGGACTGGGCGTCCCACTCGAAGGTGTTGCCGGTCGGCACGGGGAGCGACTGCCAGCGGTGGTCGCCGGCGAAGACGTCCTGGTAGCCCTTGTCGAACATGGCTTCGTCGATGGAGCCGGCGACGGTGTCGGCGACCTCCTGCTCGGACGGCCAGATGTCGGCGAGGAAGACGTCGTTGCCGTCGGCATCCTGGCCCAGGGCGTCACGGGTGATGTCGACGTTCATGTTGCCGGCGAGGGCGTACGCGACCACCAGCGGCGGGGACGCCAGGTAGTTCATCTTGACGTCGGGGTTGATCCGGCCCTCGAAGTTGCGGTTGCCGGAGAGCACCGAGACGACCGCGAGGTCGGACTCGTTGACGGCGGCCGAGACCTCCTCGGGCAGCGGGCCCGAGTTGCCGATGCAGGTGACGCAGCCGTAGCCGACCAGGTTGAAGCCCAGCTTCTCCATGTACGGGAGCAGGCCGGCCTTCTCGTAGTAGTCCATGACGACCTTGGACCCGGGCGCCAGGGTGGTCTTGACCCACGGCTTGACCGTGAGGCCCTTCTCCACGGCCTTCTTCGCCAGCAGGGCGGCGCCCAGCATGACGGAGGGGTTGGAGGTGTTGGTGCAGGAGGTGATCGAGGCGATCACGACCGCGCCGTTGTCGATCTCGTAGGACGAGCCGTCGGGGGCGGTGACGGCGGTCGGCTTCGAGGCCTCGGCGGAGTAGGTCGGCAGCGCCTCGGCGAACTTCTCGGCGGCCTCGGCCAGGATCACGCGGTCCTGCGGGCGCTTCGGGCCGGAGATCGACGGAACGACGGTGGAGACGTCCAGCTCCAGGTACTCGGAGTAGACCGGCTCGACCGACGGGTCGTGCCAGAGGCCCTGCTCCTTGGCGTACGCCTCGACCAGCGCGAGCTGCTGCTCGTCGCGGCCGGTGAGCTTCAGGTAGTTGATGGTCTCGGCGTCGATCGGGAAGATCGCACAGGTCGAGCCGAACTCCGGCGACATGTTGCCGATGGTGGCGCGGTTGGCCAGCGGGATCGAGGTGACGCCCTCGCCGTAGAACTCGACGAACTTGCCGACCACACCGTGCTTGCGCAGCATCTCGGTGATGGTGAGCACCAGGTCGGTGGCGGTGGTGCCGGCCGGGAGCTGGCCGTTGAGCTTGAAGCCGACCACGCGCGGGATCAGCATGGAGACCGGCTGGCCGAGCATCGCGGCCTCGGCCTCGATGCCGCCGACGCCCCAGCCGAGCACGCCGAGGCCGTTGACCATGGTGGTGTGCGAGTCGGTGCCGACGCAGGTGTCGGGGTACGCCTGGCCGCCCCGGACCATGACGGTACGGGCCAGGTGCTCGATGTTGACCTGGTGGACGATGCCGGTGCCGGGCGGGACGACCTTGAACTCGTCGAACGCGGTCTGGCCCCAGCGCAGGAACTGGTAGCGCTCCTTGTTGCGGCCGTACTCGATCTCGACGTTCTGGACGAAGGCGTCCGGGGTGCCGAACTTGTCGGCGATGACGGAGTGGTCGATGACCAGCTCGGCCGGCGCCAGCGGGTTGATCTTGGACGGGTCGCCGCCCAGCTCCTTCACGGCCTCACGCATGGTGGCGAGGTCGACGACGCACGGAACACCGGTGAAGTCCTGCATGATCACGCGGGCCGGGGTGAACTGGATCTCCTCGGACGGCTCGGCCGTCGCGTCCCAGTTCCCCAGGGCCCGGATGTGGTCGGCGGTGATGTTCGCGCCGTCCTCGGTGCGGAGCAGGTTCTCCAGCAGGACCTTGAGGCTGTACGGCAGCCGCTCGGAACCCTCGACGGCGGAGAGCTTGAAGATCTCGTACGACTCGTCGCCCACCTGCAGCGAGCTGCGGGCGTCGAAGCTGTTCGCGGACACGACTGACTCCTTCTGGGTCCACCCGGTGGTAAGGTAAGCCTTAGTTAAGCTCACCGCGCCGATGATGGAAGGCGTGCGCCTCTCGGCAGATATCTTGACGTCAAGATAAAGCATAGTGCGTAGTTATCTCGATGTCGAGATAAACCATAGTGCATGGCTGCGTCCAAACTTCACCCGCCGATGCCCCGGCGCAACCGCAGCAGTTCAGCCCCTGCGGCGCGACCGCGCGTACCGGAGCAGGGCCAGCACGCCCAACACCACCAGGGCTCCCACCACGACGATCACCAGTGTCCCGGCGGAGTCCGCGGGCTCCGGGGCGATGTCCGCGAGCAGGGCGGCCGTTGCGTTCACGAGAGGTCCTTTCGACGGTCGGACGTCGCCGGGGGGAGCCCCGCCACCAGCAGCAGGAGGACGGGGAACTCCAGGTAGGCGTGGTAGCTCGCCACCGCCGCGTACAGCGCCTTGCCCTGCGCCCAGTCGGTGGCGAACAGCACGGCGAGCGCCGCCCCCGCGGCCACGCCGAGCAGCCAGGCCCGCCGACCGCGCAGCAGCGGCACCCTCCGCTCGAAGGCCGCCGAGGCGTCCGGCGCGAAGCGCGGCAGGAACCACACCCACACCACGTAGTGCATGGTCTGCAGGAAGGCGAAGACCGCCACGAAGCGCAGCCCCGCCGCGGTGTGCAGCCACGCCGGCGGCGTGTACGCGGCCGCCAGCCGGGCCACTCCCCCGTCCGCCGGGGTCAGCACCCCGTCCAGCGCGCCGCCCAGCAGCAGCGCCGGCACCGCCAGCACCCAGCCGCACTGCACCGCCAGGAAGACCGCACGGCCGCGCGGCAGGCACCGCGACCACTCCCAGAGGAAGACCAGCGGCACCAGGTTGTGCAGGTGCGCCAGCACCACGAAGTGGTACGCGGGGAAGGCCAGCGAGAGCACCGCGGCCACCGCCAGCACCAGGCCGGCCCCGGCGAGCGCGAGCGGCCGGGCCCGCAGCGCCCGCAGGCAGGCCGCCGCCAGCAGTCCGTACGCGAGCAGGATCTCGGCGGTGCGCGGGAACGGACCCGGCGGAAGGAGCCGGCAGACCACGATCCCGGTGATCAGCACCAGCAGCAGCCGCAGGAAGGGCCCCGCCAGGACGTGCTCGAAGCGGCCCGCGACGTACCGCAGTTCGAGGACGTTGTGCAGGATGCCGAAGGTCGCCAGACCGAGCACCGCCAGACCGGCCGGGGCCCGCAGGGCGACCGTCAGGGCGAGGGCCGCGGCCAGCACGAACCCGGCCGTCGGCAGGGCCCCGCCCGCCGTCCGCACCGCCGGTACCGCGCCCACTGCCACGTCGGTCCTCCCCTGCCCGCCCGGCCGCCGCCGTCCGCGTGGCACGATCACACCGTGCCGTACCCCTTGGCTCTCGCCCTCACGCTGCTCGTCGAGGTGCCGCTGTACACCGCGGCGCTCGGCGCGCTCGGCGGCGTCCGCCCCGCGCGGGCCGCCCTGACGGGGGCCGCGGTGAACGGTCTGACGCACCCGACGCTCTGGTGGTCGCTCCGGCACGCCGCCGCCGGGCCCGCCGCAGCCTACTGGACGGCGTTCGGGCTCGCCGAGGTCTCGGTCTGCCTGGTCGAGGCCGCGCTGGCGGGACTGCTCACGGCGGACCGGGGCACGGCCACGGCAGGGGCGGCGCGGGAACCCGCAGGACGGCCGGGGACGCCCACGGGAGGTGCGGCCGGCCGCGGACGCCTGCCCTGGCCGCTGCTCGGCGCGGCCGCGCTCACGGCCAACGCGAGCTCGGTGCTGGTGGGACTGCTGGCGGCCCGTTGACCCGGCGGCCGACGGGTGGCGGGCGGCAGGCGGCGGCGGGAGGCGGCAGCCGGCGCCCGGGAGGTCGGGCCCGCGACAGAGCGACGGTGACGGCTACGGTGGTGCCGAGCCGGCGGCACGACGGGAGCCGGCCGGAGCGACAGCCGGGGGCAGGCCGAATGATCGTGGTGGACGCGTCCGCGCTGGTACTGGCACTGGCGGACGACGGGGAACGCGGCCGGGCCGCACGGGCCGAACTGGCCCGGGACACCGAGTGGGCCGCGCCGGACCACGTGCTGATCGAGGTGATGCAGTCCCTGCGCGGCCTGTACCTCGCGCGCGAGGTCACCGCCGAGCGGGTCGCCGAGATCGCCGGACAGCTGCCCGCACTGACCGTCCGGCGGGTGGACGTGACACCCCTGCTCGGCCGGATCTGGGCGCTCAAGGACAACCTCACCCCGGACGACGCCGCCTATGTCGCGGTCGCCGAGGAGCTCGGCGCTCCCCTGGTCACCGCGGACCTGCGGCTGATGCGGGCCAGCGGCCCGCGGTGCGAGATCCGCGGCATCCTGCCCGGCCCGTCCGCCGCCGGCGGTCCTCCGGGGACCGGCCGCTCGTCCGGGGGCGACCGCTCGTCCGGGTGACCCGGCGGCACGGCGGCGTGCACGGCGCGGCGCCGCCCGCCACGGTGGGGTGCTGTCCCCGCCCGGCGCCCGTCCGCCGCGGCCCGTCGAGAGGTGCGCCGATGCCCGTCCCGTTCACTACCGCGCTGCCCGCGCTCCTGCTGCTGCCCGCGTTCGCCGGGCCCGGCACGGTCGTGTCGGCGGACTTCGACCCGGCCACCGCCTTCGTCCCGCCGGTGGCGACCAGCCACGCGCCGGACGTGGTGCCCTACGGCTCCCACATCCGGGTCACCGAGGCCCGGGACGCCGGTGGGACGACCGTCGTGGTGGAGCTCACCGGGGTGGCACCCGCCACGGAGCTGGCCGCCCACGTGCACACCGGCCGCTGCGCGGCGGACCCGGCCGCCTCCGGCCCGCACTACCAGGACACCTCGGACCCGGTGCAGCCCTCGACCGACCCCGCCTACGCCAACGACCGCAACGAGGTCCGGCTGGCGCTGCGCACCGGCGCGCACGGGGACGCGGCGGCGCGGACCCGGGTGGGCTGGCGGTTCCGGCCAGGCGGGGCACGGTCACTGGTGCTGCACACCGTGCACGCCGAGGGCGCCCGGGCTGCGGGCGCACGGGTGGCGTGCGTGAACGTCGACTTCTGACCGGCGGCCGGGCGCCGCGCGAGCCGGGCCCGTGAGTCGGGCCCGGGAGCCGACCCGGGAACCCGTCTCAGGAACCCGGCTCAGGAGCCTGCTTCAGGAACCGAGTGTGGCGACCAGCACCGCCTTGATGGTGTGCAGCCGGTTCTCCGCCTGGTCGAAGACCACCGAGTGCGCCGACTCGAAGAGCTCGTCCGTGCACTCCAGCTCCGTCATCCCGGTCTCCTCGTACATCTGGCGACCGATCTCGGTGCCGAGGTCGTGGTACGCGGGCAGGCAGTGCAGGAACTTGACGGCGGGGTTGCCGGTCGCGCGGACGGTGTCCATGGAGACCTGGTACGGCTTCAGCAGGGCGATCCGCTCGGCCCACACCTCCTTGGGCTCGCCCATCGAGACCCAGACGTCGGTGTAGAGGAAGTCGGCGCCGGCCACGCCCTCCGCCACCGACTCGGTGACGGTGATCCGGGCCCCGGTGGTGGCGGCGAGCTCCTGGGCGGCCTTCTGCACGTCGTCGGCCGGCCAGAGCTGCCGTGGGGCCACGATGCGCACGTCCATGCCGAGCAGCGCGCCGGTGACGAGCAGCGAGTTGCCCATGTTGTTGCGGGCGTCGCCGAGGTAGCCGAGGGCGACCTCGCCGAGCGGCTTGACGCAGTGCTCGCGGACGGTCAGGACGTCCGCGAGCATCTGGGTCGGGTGCCACTCGTCGGTCAGCCCGTTCCACACCGGGACACCGGCGTGCGCGGCCAGCTCCTCGACGATCTCCTGGCCGTGGCCGCGGTACTCGATGCCGTCGAACATCCGGCCGAGCACCCGGGCCGAGTCGCGGATGGACTCCTTGTGGCCGATCTGGGAACCCGCCGGGTCGAGGTAGGTGGTGGAGGCGCCCTGGTCGTGGGCGGCCACCTCGAAGGCGCAGCGGGTGCGGGTGGACGTCTTCTCGAAGATCAGGGCGATGTTCTTGCCGCGCAGCCGGGGCTGCTCGGTGCCGGCGTACTTGGCGGCCTTCAGTTGGGCGGCGAGGTCCACCAGGAAGCGGAACTCCTGGGGAGTGAAGTCGAGCTCCTTGAGGAAGTGCCTGTTCCGGAGGTTGAACGCCATGCCGGGCTCCTGGGTCATCCTGGTTCATTCGATGGTGAGACGGGAAGTGTATACGACCCTCGGAATTTCTATGCAGTAGTGGGTGTGACGCGGACGACCCGGCCCGCCCCCGCGGGAGGCACGGGGGGCGGGGCCGGGTCGGCGTCACGGGGACGGCGGGGGCGCGCACGGGCAGCTCACAGCCGCGGGTCGACCGGCTCCGACTCCAGGGCCAGCACCGCGAACACCGGCTCGTGCACCCGCCAGAGCGGCTCGCCGGCGGCCAGCCGGTCGAGCGCCTCCAGGCCGAGCGCGTACTCGCGCAGCGCCAGCGAGCGCTTGTGCCCGAGGAAGCGCTGCCGCAGCTGGTCCAGGTACTGGGTGTAGTCGGGGCCGTAGATGATCCGCAGGTACTCCCGGCCCCGGACCTTCACACCGGGCTGCACCAGGCGCCCGCCGGCCTCACGGACGAGCGAGGCCAGCGGCTTGACCACCATGCCCTCGCCGCCCGCCTCGGTGAGCTCCTCCCACCAGGCGATGCCGGCGGCGACGGAGGCCTCGTCCGTGGTGTCGACGACGAGTCGGCCGGTCCGCCGGAGGATCGGCTCGGCCGGGTCGTCGGCGTCGACCAGCCGGTCGATCCAGGCGAGGTGCCGGTCGTGCGGCAGCACAGCGAGGTTCGCCCCCTCGGCGGCGAGCACCTGGAACGGGGCCAGCCGGATGCCGCTGAGGCCTTCGGTCGGCCAGCAGTAGCGCCGGTAGGCCGCGGTGAAGGCCTCCGCGTCCTGCGCGCGCCGGCGCTGGCGGGCCGTCAGGTCGGCCACGTCCAGACCGCGCTCGGCGGCAAGGTCGAGGGCTTCGAGCACCCGCGGAAGGGCGGCGCCGGCGGCTGCGCCGACCGCCGCGTACTGGCGGCGCAGCAGTTCGGCGGCCTTCAGCGACCACGGCATCAGCTCGGCGTCCAGGAGCAGCCATCCGGTGGCCAGCTCGTCGAACAGGCCGGCCCGCTCGGCGGCCGCCCGCACCCGGGCGAGGACGGCACCGGTCAGCTCCTCGTCGCCGAGGAAGGCCCGGCCGGTGCGTGTCCAGATCGCACCGGGGCCGTCGAGACCGAACTTCTTCTCCAGCGCCGCCTCGTCCCGAGCCACCAGGACGACCGCGCGGGAGCCCATGTGCTTCTCCTCGCAGACCACCTGCTGCACCCCGTCGTGGCGGTAGGAGAAGAAGGCCTCCTCCGGGTGCTCCAGGTAGCCGTCTCGGCGGGAGGTCGCGGACGGCGCCATGGTCGGCGGCAGGTAGGCGAGCAGCCGGGGGTCGAGCGCGAAGCGGCTCATCACCTCCAGCGCCGCGGCGGCGTTCTCCTCACGGACGGAGACCCGGCCGTGGTGCGCCGTCTCGACGATCCGCCGACCGGCCACGTCGGCGAGGTCCAGCGGACGGCCCTCGCGGCCGCCGGGCGCGTCGGTGTGCAGCGGACGCACGGGGGGGTACCACTCCTGCTCGGCCGGGACGGTGACGATCTCGCGCTCCGGGTAGCGCAGGGCGGTGAGGTCGCCGCCGAAGACGCAGCCGGTGTCCAGGCAGATGGTGTTGTTGACGAAGCTCGCCGTGGGCGTCGGGGTGTGGCCGTAGACGACCAGCGCCTTGCCGCGGTACTCCTCGGCCCACGGGTAGCGGACCGGCAGACCGTACTCGTCGGTCTCGCCGGTGGTGTCGCCGTAGAGGGCGTGCGAGCGGACCCGGCCGGAGTTGCGGCCGTGGTACTTCTCGGGCAGGCCGGCGTGGCAGACCACCAGGGCGCCGCCGTCCAGCAGGTAGTGGCTGACCAGGCCGCGCATGAAGGCCCTGACCTCGGCCAGGAACTCCTCCGGCTCGGCGGCGAGCTGGTCGATCGACTCCTGCAGACCGTACGAGACGGTGACCTTGCGGCCGTCCATGTACCGGCCGAGCTTGTTCTCGTGGTTGCCCGGCACGCAGAGGGCGTGGCCGGCCGCGACCATGCCCATCACCAGGCGCAGGACGCCCGGGGTGTCCGGACCGCGGTCGACCAGGTCGCCGACGAACACGGCGGTGCGGCCCTCGGGGTGGACGGCGTCCACGGCGCGGCCCCGGTCGTCGCGGGCGATCCGGTAGCCGAGGCGGACCAGCAGCGTCTCCAGCTCCGAGCGGCAGCCGTGGATGTCGCCGACGATGTCGAACGGGCCGGTGAGGTGCCGCAGGTCGTTGAAGCGCTTCTCGGGGACGACCTCGGCGGCCGCCACCTCCGCCTCGCCGCGCAAGATGTGCACCTTGCGGAAGCCCTCGCGCTCCAGACCCTTGATCGAGCGGCGCAGCTCGCGCTGCTGGCGCGGCAGGACGTGCGCGGGCAGCTGCCGGTCGGGACGGGTGCTGTTGCGCTCGGCGCAGACGCCGGTCGGCACGTCCAGCACGATCGCGATGGGCAGCACATCGTGCTCGCGGGCGATCCTGACCAGCGCCTTGCGGGACTCCGGCTGCACATTGGTCGCGTCGACGACGGTGAGCCGACCGGCCGCGAGCCGCTTGCCGACGATGTAGTGGAGCACCTCGAAGGCGTCGGTGGAGGCCGACTGGTCGTTCTCGTCGTCGGCGACGAGACCGCGGCAGTAGTCGGAGGAGACGACCTGGGTGGGCAGGAAGTGCCGGCGCGCGAAGGTGGACTTGCCGGAGCCACTGGTGCCGATCAGGACCACCAGGGACACGTCGGTGACGGGGAGTCTGCGGGTGGGCTGCGCGGCCTCGGCGGCCTCGGCGGCGGCCGGGTCGGCAGTCTCGGCGGCTGCTGCGCCGGTGGGCAGGTCGTCGTCGGGACGGCCGCCGGTGGGCCGGGCATCGGAGGTCATCGGGTCACGCTCCTCTCAGGGGCATTGTCGGGGTTGCCCGCGCGGAACAGGGCGAGCTGGGTCGGCGCGCCGACCTCCTCGTCGACCGGGCCGACGGGCCGCAGGGCGACCGTGTAGCCGTAGGTGCGGGCGACCCGCTCGGCCCAGTCGGCGAACTCGGCGCGGCTCCACTCGAACCGGTGGTCGGAGTGTCGGACGCGGCCGGCCGGGAGGGTCTCCCAGCGGACGTTGTACTCGACGTTCGGGGTGGTGACGACGACGGTCTGCAGACGGGCCGCGCCGAACACCGCGTACTCGAGGGCGGGCAGCCTGGGCAGGTCGAGGTGCTCGATCACCTCGGACAGCACGGCGGCGTCGTAGCCCTTGAGCCGGGCGTCGGTGTAGGTGAGCGCACCCTGAACCAGGCGTACCCGGGCGGCCTGGCGCTCGCTCATCCGGTCGAGCCGCAGCCGGCGGGCGGCCGCGGCCAGCGCGCGGGAGGAGACGTCCACACCGAGCACCTCCGTGACCCTGCTGTCCTTGAGCAGTTCACCGACGAGCTCGCCCTGGCCGCAGCCGAGGTCGAGCACCCGGGCGGCGCCGCTCTCGGCCAGCGCGGCCAGGATGGCGGCGCGCCGCTGGACCGCGAGCGGGACCGGCCTGCCGTCGGTGTCCGGAGCTGTGGTGTCCGATGCTGTGGTGTGCGGAGGAGCGGTGGCCGTTGCGGCGTCGGCGTTCGCGTCCGGGGTGGTGCTGTCCGGGGTGTCGTCCGCGGCGTCCGGGTCGTCGTCGACGGCGTTGTCCAGCTCCTCGGCCTCGCGGTCGTCGGCCTCGGCGAGTCTGGCCAGCGCCAGCCGCTCCATCGCGAGCCGGGTCAGCGACCAGCGGCGGGCCAGGTAGCGGCGGGTGATCACGGCGAGCTCCGGGTGGCCGCCCAGCCAGCCCTCGCCGGCGGCGAGCAGCTTGTCGACCTCGTCGGGCGCCACCCAGTAGTGCTTGGCACCGTCGAGCACCGGCAGCAGCACGTACAGCTGCTGGAGCGCATCGGCCAGTCGCAGTTCACCGGTCAGCTCCACCCGGACGTAGCGGGACTCGCCCCACTCGGGGAAGGCCTCGTCCAGCGGGATCGCCGTGGCCTCGACCTGCCAGCCGAGCGGTTCGAAGAGCCGCCGCACCATCCCCGGGCCGCCCTCGCCACCGCCGGTCGCGGGCACCGCGGGGAGCGAGATGCGCAGCGGCATGGGCAGCTCGGCCCGGCCGGGGAGCTTCTCGCAGGCGCCCTTCATCGCCGACCGGAACACCGCCCGGAGCGCCACCGCCAGGAGTGAGGACGCGGCGTAGGGCCGGTCGTTCACGTACTGGGCGAGGGCGAGGTCGGGCGAGCCGGCGCGGCCACGACCACGGCCCTGGCGCACCAGCGCCACGGGGTCGATGTCGAGCAGCAGAGCCGCCGTGCAGACCTGCTCGGTGGCTTCCGGGTAGAAGACGTGCGCCACACCGTGCGAGGTGGAGAAGCGCTGCACCTTCTCCGGGTGCTTGTGCAGCAGAAAGCCCAGGTCGGTCGCCGGGCGATCGGCTGTGGCCGTGGTGGAGATCGAGATGAACACCCGGTCGAGTATTGCGGACGGATGATCGGCCGGTCACCGGGTTTTGGCCCTGCTCGGGCCGCGGATCGGGCTACGTCGTTGGGTCGGGGCGGGCCGCGGATCGGGGCCGCTGGTGGGCCCGGCGGGGGTGCTCGGGGAGCCGGCCGCGATGTCCGCACGGTGAGCGCGTTCGGCACGGCCACCCCCGATTCGTTAACGTGCACGATGTGACTGCTGAAACCTCCTCCCTCGCCCGCGGCGCCGTCGCGGTCGGCCTGGCGACGATCGCCGCCGACGGCACCGTCCTGGACACCTGGTTCCCCGCGCCCGAGCTGACGGCCGAGCCCGGCCCGGCGGGCACCGTGCGGCTGACCGCCGAGCAGGCCGAGGCCGGGCTCGGTGCCGGCGCCGCCGAGGCGCTGCGCACCGACGCCCGCCGCGGCGTCGAGGTCGTCGCCGTGCGCACCACGATCTCCTCCCTCGACGACAAGCCGCTCGACGCGCACGACGCCTACCTGCGTCTGCACCTGCTGAGCCACCGTCTGGTCAAGCCGCACGGGCAGAACCTGGAGGGCATCTTCGGTCTGCTCGCCAACGTCGCCTGGACGAGCATCGGCCCGGTGCCGGTGGCGAACGTGGAGCAGGCCCGCCTGGGCGTGCGCGCGCAGGGCGGTCAGCTGGCCGTGTACGGCGTGGACAAGTTCCCGCGGATGACCGACTACGTCGCCCCGACGGGCGTGCGGATCGCCCACGCGGACCGCGTCCGGCTCGGTGCACACCTCGCCGAGGGCACCACCGTGATGCACGAGGGCTTCGTCAACTTCAACGCGGGCACCCTGGGCACCTCGATGGTGGAGGGCCGGATCAGCGCCGGTGTCGTGGTCGGCGACCACAGCGACATCGGCGGCGGCGCCTCGATCATGGGCACGCTGTCCGGCGGCGGCAAGCAGGTCGTGTCGGTCGGCGAGCGCTGCCTGCTCGGCGCCAACGCCGGCATCGGCATCGCGCTGGGCAACGACTGTGTCGTGGAGGCCGGTCTCTACGTGACCGCCGGCACCCGGGTCACCACCCCGGACGGCAAGATCGCCAAGGCGGTCGAGCTCTCCGGCCAGGACAACCTGCTGTTCCGCCGCAACTCGCAGAGCGGCGCGGTCGAGGTCATCGCCCGGTCCGGCTCGTGGGGCGGCCTGAACGCGGAGCTGCACGCGCACAACTGATCTCCTGTGCTCCGGGCGGGCCCGGGCGGCGTACCTGTTGGTACGTGCCCGGGCCCGCTGCCGTTCCGGGGCGGCCGCCGTCGAGCCTCGGAGGCTGCAGGGGGCGGCCCTAGCCGAGGCCCGACCCGGGCCGCAAGCCGCGCTCACCCGGTGGGCTGACCCCGCGGCACTCTTGGACCTCAACGAGTGGTCCCAGGTGACCGCCTGCGGGCGGGGGTCGTTGGACGGGCGGCGCCGGTATCGGACGGCGCGCTCCGCACCACCGAGTTGGAAGGGCACCCCCATGTCCGACCCCCAGTCCGAGCCGAGCGGCGAGGCATCCGCCCTGGCGTCCCAGAACTTCGCGCAGGACGTGTCCGCGGCCGAGGCGCCGAAGGACCTGCTGCAGCAGATGGAGGAGTTGCTGGCGACCGTGAGTGCCAGCCTGGCCGGGCTCGGCGTCGATCTGCGCTCGTCCGTGGCCCGGGCCGATGCGCCGGACGACGAGGTGTCCCTGCCGGACGCTCACGGCTGACCCACCGACCCGGCGGCCGCACCGACCGGCGGCGCGAGGCGGACGGACAGCGCTCCCGGGTGCTCCGCCGGGCCGGCCAGGTCCACGCCCGGCCCGGCCGCTGCCCCGACCGTTTGCCCGGCCGTTGATCGGGCCGGGAGGTGTCCGGGCGGCGGGTCGGGCACGTCGTCCGCCGACGGGTCGAAGAGGCCTCCGTCCAGGTACTCCGGACCGTCCTCATCCGGCGACGGGAGGCCGTTCTCGCGGCGGACGGCGCGCAGCAGATCGGCCGCCACCTCCTTGCAGTCGGCGCCCGCGTCCACGCCGTCGATGCAGCGCCAGTAGACGCTCTCCGCCTCGGCTCCGCAGGCGAGCACGACGAGTGCCTCGGCCACCTCGTGGAGCAGGAAGCAGAGTTCGCACAGCACGGGGTCGAGGTCGCCGAGTTCGTCCAGGCGGTGGGCGCGGCCGGCGGTCCAGTCCGGGCCGGGCGGGTCGGATGTGTCGAGGGTGTCGCAGGCGGCCGGCTGCTCGTCGAGGCAACCCGCGGCGTGCGCGCCCGTGTCGCAGAGCAGCTGGCCGAGGGCGCCGATCTCACCGGAGTCCTGCTCGGCGATCCGGGCGCCGACGGCCTCGGTGAGCAGGCCGGCCTGACGGGCCTCCAGCAGCACGCCCTGGGCCGTCCTGGCCTCGGCCAGCGCGTGCCGGGTCGTCTTGATCAGTCGCAGCGCGTCCATGACGCCGCTCCCCTCGCTCGCATCGGACCGCCGTTGCCGACGGTGTGTCACGACGCAAGCGTGCTGGCCTCCCCCGCCCCTCCGCGGATCCCGGCCGTGAACCTGTGGACAAACCGCCCCTGTGGACAACCGGACTCACCCGTACGAGGGAGGAATCCCCCTCGGAACCGGCTCAGCCGGTCTGATCGTCCGACTGATCCTGGTCGGGTGTCGAGGTCGGAGCCGGCGCAGGGAAGCGCTTCTCGTTCCGTTCGATCTTGGCGGCCAGCGCCTCCGCCGGATCCACACCGACCACGGTGCAGAACTGCAGCAGGTAGGCCAGCACGTCGGCGACCTCGTCCCGGACCCGGTGGGCGCGCTCCGGGTCCGCCATCACGGCGTCCGCCTGCTCGGGCGTCAGCCACTGGAAGATCTCCAGCAGCTCGGCGGCCTCCACGCTGAGCGCCGCCGCCAGGTTCTTCGGCGTGTGGTACGGCTGCCAGCTCCGCGCCACCGCGAACGCGCCGAGCCGCCGGCTCAGCCGCACCAGCGAATCCTCCGCCGCCGCCCCACCGCCGGCAGAGGCGGACGCAGGCCGGTCGGAAGCGGCGGAGGCGGACGCAGGCCGGTCGGAAGCGGCGGAGGCGGACCCAGGCCGGTCGGACCCAGGCAGGCCGGAATCAGACCGGTCGGGGACGGGGTGGTGCGGCTCGGGGCGGTGGGTGTCGTCGCTCACGCCCCCAGGTCTACCGCATCGACGGCACCCCGCCCGCCCTGCTGCGGGACCCGGGGCCGGTCCGGCAGGACGAGCACGCTGTGGCCGGTGGCGGGGTCGCGGCGGCACTCGACGAGGTCCAGGCCCTCCACCTCCGCGGCGGCGGCCGGCTCCTGGAGCGCGGCCAGCAGCCGGACGTCCCCCTTGTCACACACCTCGCGGGCGACCCGCAGCAGCGAGGCGACCTGCTCGGTGCCGAGCCCGGCCCCCAGGTCCTCGGCCAGGACGGTCAGCTGCCGGTGTGCGGACGGCACCTCGGCCGCCGCGTCGACGTCCAGCACCCCGGCCCCGGTGAGCAGCACCGCGGCGAAGGCGAGCAGCCGCAGCATGCCGTCGGAGGCCTGGTCGGCGCCGGTCCGGCCGAGCACGCCCTCGTCGAAGACGGCCATCAGCCGCTGCTGGGCGTCGTCGCCGCGGCGGGCGACCTCCAGTCCGAGCAGCGGGTGCGGGGCGGCGGCCTGGACGGCCTTGAGGAGGCGCCCGTAGCGGCGGCTGCACTCGTTCTCCAGGCGGGCGAGCACGGCGGAGATGTTGGAGGCTGTGCCGACCAGCCGGGCCTGCGGTTCGGGCCTGGTCCAGCTGCGCATGGCGGCGGGTACGGGGTGCAGCGGGAAGACCTCGCGCAGGGCGGTGAGCAGCTGTTCGGCGGCGGCGAGCACCTTGCGCTCGCCGGACGAGGAGCCGGCGACCCGGAGGGGGATCTGAGCGGTGATCAGACTGTCGCTGGGGAAGGGCGCCCGGATGTCGCCCTGCCGGGTGTCGTTGTGCCAGGTGACGTTGACGCGGCCCTGGGCGATGTCCTGTTCGCCGGTCTCCACCAGGGTCTCGCCGGCGAGGGTCAGCCACTCCCTGGCCACCCGGACGCGGCCGTCGGTGCGGACGACCAGCTCCAGCCGGATCGGCCCGGCGCAGGAGCGGACGGTGCAGCCGAGAATGATGGCGTTACGGCCGTGCGGGACGCAGCCCGACAGGCCGCCGCGGACCGGTCCGGCGAGCGGCCCGACGGTGCCGCCGACGCCGTCCAGCGAGGGGGTGATCTCCTCGCCGATGGCGAGGCGGGAGAGTACCGCGAGGGCGTCCAGCGCGTTCGACTTGCCGACGCCGGACGGGCCGTGCAGGACGGTCAGGCCGGAGAGCGGCAGGGTGGTGCGCCGGTAGGACTTGAAGGAGGTCAGCCGGAGTTCCTCGACCGCGGGACGGCGGGTGGGACGGGCGATCGGGGCGGCGGGAGCGGCGGCTTCGCTGGTCACCCGGGGGACCTTAGCGGCCACAGCGCCAGACGAAACGTCCCTGCTCGGGCCGGTTCACACGAACGGCTCAGCATTCGCACACCGCCGCCATCGCCTCCTCGGCGGGTCCACGCGGCGCGGCGGAACGGCCCACCCGGACCGCGAAGCCGACGTCGGCCCGTCCGGCCCGTCCGGCCCGCACGGGAGCGGGACCGCCGCGTCAGTCGTAGACGGCCAGCCGGACGGACCCGGTGACCTCGACCGGCTCCGGCAGGGCGGCGAGCGCGGCGGCGAGCCGGTCCGGCGCGGTGTGCCAGGCGTTGGGGCCCATGCCGACGACCGCGGCGGCGGCGGTGTGCGGGAGGCGGAGAGTGAACTCCACCTCGGTGCGGTCGACCAGCCGCAGCCAGGGGCTGAGCTTCTCGTCGATCCGGCGCTCCTTCTCCTCGTCCACCGACAGCAGGCCGAGGCCGGAAACGAGTTCGCGCAGGTGGCGGGAGGTGGGCGCGACCAGCAGCAGGCGGCCGCCGGGACGCAGCACCCGGCGGATCTCCGGTCCGTTGCGGGGTGCGAAGACGTTGAGGACGAGGTCGGCGCAGCCGTCCAGCAGCGGCAGTGGGCGCCAGGCGTCGCAGACCACGGCGCCGATCCGGGGGTGCGCCTTGGCGGCGCGGCGGAGCGCGTACTTGGAGATGTCGAGGGCGGCGCCGGCCGGGCCGTCGAGGCGGTCGAGGACGTGCGCCAGGTAGTGGCCGGTCCCGGCGCCGAGGTCGACGACCAGCCTGTCGGAGAGCGGCCTGTCGGAGAGCGGCCCGTCGGAGTCCGGTCCGTCGGCGGTCGTCCCGAGTGCGGCCGCGGCGGCGTCGGCGAGTGCCTCGGCGACGGGCAGGTAGTGTCCGGCGGCGAGGAAGTCGCTGCGGGCGGCGACCATCTCCGCGGTGTCGCCGGTGCCGGTGTGCGCGTCGCCGGGGAGCAGGCTGACGTAGCCCTGCCGGGCCTGGTCGAAGCTGTGCCCGGCGGGGCAGCGCAGGGTACGGCCGTCGAGGGCGAGGTGCTGCGCGCAGTGCGGGCAGGCCAGGTGGGGCTCGATGTCCTGCAGCAACGTGGCGTTCCTCGTCGGGCTCGGGGGTGGGCCCCAAGCCTAACGAGTCAGTCGGTCTCGTCCTCGTCGTCGTCCCCGCCGACCTCTTCCTCCTCGGGCTCGTCGACGACCCATGCGGAGAGCCGTTCGGCGACCCCGGCGACCCCGATCTTGCCCTCGCGGATCGCGCGGGCGAGGCTGCGGACCTCGCGCGCGGTGGTGGCGACGCTGCAGCCGCTGGCGACCAGATAGGCGTAGGCGACGGCGGTGGCGAACAGCTCGTTGTTCCGCTCCAGCGAGGGGATGCGGATCAGCTGGTGCATCAGGGCCGCGGCCCGGTCGTGCGGTTCGGGGTAGACGGCGATGTCGAAGATCTCGGCCTGGTGCCGGGCGACCGCGGCCAGCAGCGACCCGTAGTCGGTGACCTGGGGGTCTCCCGGGGTGTACTGCTCAGCGGTCATGAGCAGCCACGAGAGGTCGACCTCGAGCTTCAACGGCGCACATCCTGGGCGCCCGGCTCGGCGAACTCGGCCAGGAAGGCCGTCTCGTACTCCTTCATGAACTGGGCCGCGGTGTCCACGAAGAGGCGCCCGGCCTCGCCCATGTCCTGCTGGACGAGCCGTTCGATGTACTGGTTCATGCTGATCCCCTGCTGCTCGGCCCGTTCCCGGGCCATCTCGGCGGTGGTTGCGTCCACCCGGACGTTGAGTTGTTTCTTGGCCATGAATTCAAGCTAGCGCTGGGGTGCTAGCACAGCAAGGGCGCAATCCGGCCGCCTCGCCGTACCCGCTCCCCTCAGATGTCCGTTCACGCCCCACCGGAAACCAGCCCGGCAGGCCGATCCGCCGGCACCGCCCGGCAGCGCCCGAGACCTGCGCCGACCGCCCCCGGGCGAACGGCAGCCGGCCTCCGACCGTCCACCGGGTGGCCGGCGGGCCGCACATACCTGTACCGCGAATTCCCGCCATGCCCTCGCGGAACCGGAGGCTCCGGCCCGCCTCCGGCCCCGGAACGCGAGGCTCCGGCCCGCCTCCGACCCCGCGACGGGAGCCCCGAGCCCCGGAACGCCGATCGGCGGGCACCGGAGTCTCCTCCCGTGCCCGCCGATCGCAGCGGTGCCGCAGACCGCGAAGGCGGTTACCCGTCCTCGCCGAAGCCCGCGCCGAAGCCCGCGCCCGAGCCCTCGCCGGTGGGCTCCAGGATGGCCACGCACTCGAAGTGATGGGTCATCGGGAACAGGTCGAAGGCCCGCAGCGAGACCGGCCGGTAGCCGCCCTCGCGGAAGAACGCCAGGTCGCGGGCGAGCGCGGCCGGGTCGCAGGCCACGTACGCGATCCGGCGGGCCTCCAGGCCGACCAGGTGCGCGACGGTCTCGCGGCCGGCGCCGGCCCGCGGCGGGTCGAGCACGATCAGGTCGGTGGCGGTGATGCCGGTGCGCGGCAGCAGGGTCTCCACCCGGTCGCACTCGATCCGGACGTTCTCCAGCGCGGCCAGGTTGTGCCGGGCGTCGGCCACGGACTGCTTGGACGACTCGATGCCGAGCACCGCGCCGTCCTCGCCGACCCGGTCCGCGAGCGCGCCGGCGAAGAGGCCAACGCCGCAGTACAGGTCGAGGGCCATCTCGCCCCACTGCGGGTCGAGGCCCTCCAGCACCGCGTCGACCAGGGTGTCCGGCGCCTGCGGGTGGATCTGCCAGAAGCCGCCCTCGGAGACCCGCCAGGTGCGGCCGGCCGCCCGCTCGCGGACGAAGGTCCGGCCGTGCACCCGGTGGAAGAGCTCCTGCTCGTCCACCCGGGAGATGGACACCGGCCGGTCGAGCTCGACCAGCGGCAGCTGCTCGCCCGGGCGGGGGCGCAGGATGACCTGGCGGTCGGAGGAGCCGGTCGCGGCGATCGCCTCGATGGCGGCCACGCCCTGCCACTCCCGGGACTCGACGCCGAGTTCGGTGACGCCCTCGGCGGCGATCAGGCAGCGGTCGACCGGCTGGACGTCGTGCGAGCGGTGCTTGCGCAGCCCGGCCCGCCCGGTCTCCGGGTCGACGGTGTACTGCACGCGGGTACGCCAGGCGGGCACCTCGCCGGCCGGGAGCTTTCCGCCGACCGGCTCCACCGAGCCGTCCCAGCCGGCCTCGGCCGGGCTGAGGCCGGCGAGCTTGGCGAGCTGCTCGGTGAGCACCTGCGACTTCAGCTTGCGCTGGCCGCCGGGCGTGACGTGCTGCCAGTCGCAGCCGCCGCACTTGCCGGGGCCGGAGAACGGGCAGGGCGCGGCGATGCGCTCCTTCGCGGGCTCCAGGACCTCCACCGCGTCGGCCCGCAGGAAGCGGGAGGTGGTGGTGCCCTCGGTGACCTCGGCGATCACCCGCTCGCCGGGCAGGGTGTGCCGGACGAACAGCACCCGGCCCTCGTAGCGGGCGACGCAGTGGCCGCCGTGCGCGACCGGGCCGACCTCGACCTCGTACCGCTCGCCGACCAGCGGATCACCGCTCGGCACCTTCAGCTGCACGGCCTTCGGCCGGCTCGACTTCGGGGCCGACTTGGCGGCCGACTTGGGCTTGGCGGCCTTCGCCTGTGGCCCGCCGGTGCGCAGCGCCTTCGGCGGGTTGACGGTCTGCTTGCGCGGACGCTCGTCCTTCCTGCCCGTACCGCGGCCCTGCGCGGTGGTCTGCTCGTCCGCCGCGGGCGCCTCCTCGCGCGGGGCCAGGGGTGCGGTCTGGGCGGTGTAGCCCTCGCGGTCGGTGGCCGCCGGACGCGCGGACCGGTTGCTCCATCGGGGGTGAGCCACCTGGCCCGGGCGGCCGCCGGAGCGGCCGGAGCGGCCTGCGGAGCCGCCCGAGCGGGGCGGGTTGTTGCGGGTCACGATGATCCGTCCTTGCTGCCGGTCCGGGTGGTGTCGGAGGTCTCGAAGGGCCGGTTGCCCTGGTGGCGGGGCTCGCCGCGGCGCACGGCGCCGGGGGCGGACCAGGCCTTCTGCGGCTTGCGCCGCTCGGAGGACTCCAACTGCCAGGGTACGGACGTCACCATCACGCCGGGCTTGAACAGCAGTCGACCCTTGAGGCGCAGCGCACTCTGGTTGTGCAGCAGATGCTCGTACCAGTGGCCGACCACGTACTCCGGGATGTAGACGGAGACGACGTCGCGCGGGCTGTTGCGGCGCAGGTTCTTGACGTAGTCGAGGACGGGGCCGGTGATCTCGCGGAACGGCGAGTCGAGGACCTTCAGCGGGACGTCGATGCCGCGGGCGTCCCAGTCCTGCCGCAGCGCCTCGGTGTCGGCCGGGTCCACGTTGACGGTGACGGCCTCCAGGGTGTGCGCGCGCGCCAGCCGGGCGTACGCGAGGGCGCGCAGCGCGGGCTTGTGCAGCTTGGAGACCAGGACGATGGCGTGCACCCGGGTGGGCGGGGCGACGTCCTCGGGCTCCTCGGCGGCGACCAGCTCGGCGGAGACCCGCTCGTAGTGGCTGCGGATCGCCTTCATCATCACGAAGAGCACGACCATGGTCGCGATGGCGATCCAGGCGTGGCTGATCTTGGTGGCGAGGACGACGATGAGCACGGCCGTGGTCATCACCAGGCCGAAGGTGTTGATGGCCCGACTGCGCTGCATGTGCGAGCGCTTCTTCGGGTCGGTCTCGGTGCGCAGCAGGCGGGTCCAGTGCCGGATCATGCCGGACTGGCTCATGTTGAAGGAGACGAAGACGCCGACGATGTAGAGCTGGATCAGCCGGGTCGGGTCGGCGTCGAAGGCGATGATGAAGAGGATCGCCACACCGGCCAGCAGGATGATGCCGTTGGAGAAGGCCAGACGGTCGCCGCGGGTGTGCAGCTGACGGGGCAGGTAGCGGTCCTGGGCGAGGATCGAGCCGAGCACCGGGAAGCCGTTGAAGGCGGTGTTGGCGGCGAGCACCAGGATCAGGCCGGTCACGGCGGCGACGAAGTAGAAGCCGGGCGTGAAGTTGGAGAACACGGCCTCGCTGATCTGGGCCAGCGCGGTCTTCTGGTGGTAGTCGGGGGCGGCGCCGACGAGTTGCTGGGCCGGGTCCTCGGCCATCTGCACGTGGGTGAGGCGGGCCAGCCAGATGATGCCCATGAACATCACGACGGCGACGGAGGCCATCAGCAGCAGGGTGGTGGCGGCGTTCTTGCTCTTCGGCTTGCGGAAGGCCGGGACGCCGTTGGAGATCGCCTCGACACCGGTGAGCGCGGCACAGCCGGAGGAGAAGGCTCGCAGCAGGAGGAAGACCATCGCGAAGCCGGCCAGCGAGCCGTTGCCGGGCGTGGCCTCCAGGTGGAAGCCGGCGCTCTCGGCGTTCATCGTCTGGCCGAGGGCGGAGCGGATCGCCCCCCAGGCCACCATGCCCATCACGCCGATCATGAAGGCGTAGGTGGGGACGGCGAAGGCGCTGCCGGACTCGCGCACGCCGCGCAGGTTCATGCCCATGAGCAGGATGACCACGATGATCGACAGCGGCAGTTCGTGGCCGCGCAGCGCGGGCACCGCGGAGACGACGTTGGCGACGCCCGAGGTGGTGGACACAGCCACGGTGAGCACGTAGTCGACGAGCAGGGCGCTCGCCACGACCAGGCCGGAGTTGGGGCCGTGGTTGACGGTGGCGACCTCGTAGTCGCCGCCGCCGCTGGGATAGGCGTGCACGTTCTGCCGGTACGAGGCGACCACCGCGAGCATCACGATGGCGACGACGACGCCGATCTGCCACGAGAAGTGGATCGCCGAGGCCCCGGCGACTGACAGCGTGAGGAGGATCTCCTCGGGGGCGTAGGCGACGGAGGACAGCGCGTCCGAGGCGAACACGGGCAGCGCGATCCGCTTGGGCAGGAGCGTCTCCCCCAGCTTGTCGCTGCGGAGCGCTCGCCCGATCAGGATGCGTTTCGGGAGATCGGCAGGCATAGGCACATCAAGGAATCGTAGGGGCTGCCGATACCTGGTCCGACGACCGGTGCCCCCTCCGTCGAGACTGTGTTCGGTGGACCGGCTAGCGTGTCGGATGAAGAGTTTGCGGGCAACACCCTGTTTGCCCGGTGCGCCATGGTCGAAGGCGCCGACGACGATTCACCCCCCACATGCGGGGGTGCGGAAGGATGATGAGCGGTGTTTGCGCAGGTCATGACCCCAACGGACCGGGTGAGGTAGCGTCCCGTGCACATCGTCATCATGGGCTGCGGGCGCGTGGGCTCGGCCCTCGCGAGAGCCCTGGAGAAACAAGGTCACTCGGTGGCCGTGGTGGACCAGGACCCGACGGCGTTCCGCCGTCTCGGCGCCGGGTTCAACGGCCGGAGGGTGACCGGCGTCGGCTTCGACCAGGACACCCTGCGCGAGGCGGGCATCGAGGAGGCGGGCGCCTTCGCCGCCGTCTCCAGCGGTGACAACTCCAACATCATCGCGGCCCGGGTCGCCCGCGAGAACTTCGGCGTCGAGAACGTCGCCGCCCGGATCTACGACCCCCGCCGCGCCGAGGTCTACCAGCGCCTGGGCATCCCGACCGTCGCCACCGTCCGCTGGACGGCCGACCAGATGCTGCGCCGGCTGCTGCCGAGCGGTGCCGAACCGCTCTGGCAGGACCCGAGCGGCAGCATCCAGCTCGCCGAGGTCGCGTACGCGCCGAGCTGGGTCGGGCACAAGCTGAGCGTGCTGGAGGAGGCCGCCGGAGTGCGGGTGGCGTTCCTCACCCGGCTCGGCGAGGGCGTGCTGCCCGCGCCGCAGATGGTCGTCCAGGAGGGCGACCTGCTGCACGTGACCCTGCGCCGGAGCGAGCTGGACGCGGTCGAGGCCGCGTTCGCAAAGGGCCCCGAGGAGGGTGGTCACTGATGCGAGTCGCCATTGCCGGGGCCGGTGCGGTCGGCCGCTCGATCGCGGGCGAGCTGCTGGAGAACGGCCACGACGTCCTCCTGATCGACAAGAACCCGAACTCGATCTCGGTCGAGCGGGTGCCGATGGCCGAATGGCTGCTGGCCGACGCCTGCGAGATCACCTCGCTGGACGAGGCCGCCCTGCAGCGCTGCCACGTGGTGATCGCCGCGACCGGCGACGACAAGGTCAACCTGGTCGTCTCGCTGCTCGCGAAGACCGAGTACGGCGTGCCGCGGGTGGTCGCCCGGGTCAACAACCCGAAGAACGAGTGGCTCTTCAACGAGTCCTGGGGCGTGGACGTCGCCGTCTCCACCCCGCGCCTGATGTCGGCGCTGGTCGAGGAGGCCGTCAGCGTCGGCGACCTCGTCCGGCTGATGCGCTTCAGCCAGGGCAACGCCAACCTGGTCGAGCTGACCCTCGCCGCGGACACCGAGCTGGTCGGCACGCGGGTCGCCGACGTGCCGTGGCCGGTGGACACCGCCCTGGTGACGATCATCCGCGAGGGCCGGGTGCTGGTGCCGGGCAAGGACGACACCCTGGAGGCCGGCGACGAGCTGCTGTTCGTGGCCGCCCAGGAGCGTGAGGAGGAGCTGGAGGGCCTGCTGTCGGCGGGCTCCGGCGCCCAGTAGCAGCCCCCGGCGCACGGAGAAGGGGCCGTACCCGGCGGGTACGGCCCCTTCTCGTCACTCCGTGTCCGTCTGCGCCTTGATCGGCGGCGGCGCCTTCAGCAGGATCTGCCAGGTCACGTACATCGCCAGCAGCATCGGCGGGATGCCGAGCGCGACCTTCAGCCAGCCCAGCAGGTTGACGTTCCCGGTGAAGTACAGCGGGAAGAGGATCACCGGCTTGATGCCCATGATCACCACCCAGGCCCAGGTCGCCTTGGTGTACGCGGCGAGCCGGCCCGGGTTCTGATTGCGCCAGGTGAACATCTCGCCGGTGATCGGGCCGAGCATCACACCGATCAGCGGCCAGCGCACCAGCGCCGAGACGGCCAGCGCCACGCAGTAGCCCACGTTGTACAGCAGGCCCGGCAGGTAGAAGTTCTCCGCCTTGCCGGTCTTCATCGAGATCCAGGCGCCGATCGCGACACCGAACACGCCGCTGAACGCGTGCTGGATCGTCTCCCGCTTCGCCAGCCGGACCACCACGAACAGCGCACTCAGGCCGAGCGCCGACCAGGCCGCGGTGGCGACCTGGTGGGTCAGGTTGAAGGCCACGATGAAGACCAGGCCCGGCAGCGTCATGTCGATCATGCCGCGGACGCCACCGAAGGCCTTGATCACCGTGTCGGCGGCCTCCTTGGACGCGGCGGCCTCACGTGCGGCCGCCTCCTGCTCCGTCTCCGGTGCCGGATCGTGCGCCACGGCCGGCTCGAACCCGGTCGGCAGGCCGGCGGTGCGGGCGGCGGACTCGCCGCCGGGAAGGTTGCTCACGCTGATTCGCTCCCGTGTCCAACCGGACGCAGCTCGTAGCGGGGGTTGAACAGCACGCGGCGCCCGCGTGCATGGCTGATCCGACCGGAGGCGATGAGCCGCCGGCCCGGTTCTATGCCCACGATCGAGCGGCGGCCGAGCCAGACCACGTCCAGCGCGTCGCTGCCGTCGAAGAGTTCGGCCTCCAGGGCCGGCACGCCCGCCCGCGGGCGGATCGTCACTGTGCGCAGCGTCCCGGCCACGGTGACCACCTCACGGTCCCCGCAGCTGGCGATCGGGGTGCACCCCGACTCGGCGGTGTCCTGGCGCAGCTCCTCGGCCTCCAACTCCTCGGTGGAGGAGGTCAGCCGGTTCAGCATGCGTCGGAAGCGCCCCTGCGGCTGGTCGCTGCGAATGTCACCACTCATGTCGGAAAGGCTACCGGTTGGCAGGGCCTCGGTGGCAGGGCCGCAGGTCACACCCGCGCGGCCGTCGCACACCCTGACGTCCGCCGGGCCGCACACCGCCCCGCGCACCGCCCCGCAGACCGGCCGCGCACCGGCCCGCGCACCTTCACGCCGCCACCGCACGCACCGCTTCACGCCGCCGCCACGCCCGCGCAACACCCCGCTGCGACCATCGACCGCATGCTCTCCCTGGTCGCATCCCCCGCGTTCGGCCGAGCCCCGCAGCCCGCCGAGGGCGGCGGCGCGGGCGCGGTGCTGCGCAGCGTCCTGGCGCGCGGCGCGCTGACCCGCCCCGCGGTCGGCCGGACCACCGGACTCAGCGCCGCCGCCGTCTCCCGCCACACCGCCGACCTCATCGCCCTCGGCCTGCTGCGCGAACTTCCGCCACCCGACGGCCCGCCCCGGGCCGGCCGGCCCCGGCTGCCGCTCGACATCGACACCCGCCACCACCTCGCCTGCGGCGTCCACATCGGCGTGCCGTGGCTCACCTTCGCCCTGCTCGACCTGCGTGGCCGGGTCGTCGCCCACGAACGCCTCCCCCGGCACGGCGACGCCGCCGCCGTACTCCGCACCATCCGCACCCACCTGCCCTCCTTCACCGCCCGCCGCGCCGCCGGACGGTCCCTGCTCGGCGTCGGCGTGGTCACCGGCGGCTGGGTCGACTCCGAGCGCGGCGTCGTCGTCGAGCACGCCCCGCTCGGCTGGCACGACGTCCCGGTCCGCGACCTGCTCTCCGGGGTGACCCGACTGCCCGTGCACGTCGACAGCCACGCCCGCGCCCTCGCCCGGGCCGAACTGCTCTTCGGTGCCGGCCGGGGCGCCACCGAACTCGTCCAGCTCTTCGTCGGCAACGTCGTCGACGCCGCCATCGCCACCGGCGGCGGCGTCCTGCAGGGCCGGCGCTCCCGGGCCGGCGACATCGGCCACCTGCCCGTGCCCGGCTCCACCGAGCCCTGCCCCTGCGGCCGCACCGGGTGCCTCCAGGCCACCGTCTCCGACCGCGCCCTCGTCCGCCGCGCCCACCGGCTCGGCGTCGTCCCCCAGCCCGACCTCGACCTGCTGCTGACCCGCGCCGCCGCCGGCCACCGCCCCGTCCTGGAGCTCTTCGAGGAGCGGCTGCGGCTGATCGCGCCCGCCGCCGCCCTGCTGCTCGACGTCCTCAACCCGGAGGTGCTCGTCGTCAGCGAGGCCGGGCTCGCCGTCTCCCCGCACCTCGCGGAGGTCCTCCACCAGCAGGTGCTCGCGCACGCCCGGCCCGAACCCGGCCAGCTGGTCACCGCAGGCTCCTTCGGACTGGACCTGCTGGCCGTCGCCGCCGGCGCCGGGGTCCTCGACAGCGCGTACCGGCGGCCGATGGAGCTGCGCACCGCCCGGGCCTCCTGACCGCCGCCACCCGCCCGGGCTTCCTGCCCCCGCCACCGTCCCGACCACTGCGAACAGGCCGTCAACGGCGGATTAATTCCGCCGGGCCGACGAATCGTTGTCCACCCGCGGGGCCGACCCGAGGATGGCAGGGACCCCTCGTCCCCTCCTCCCAGCCGGAGCCCTCCGCCATGCCCGAGAACGACCGCCAGCTGCACTTCAACCTCTTCCTCATGGGCGTCGGCCACCACGAGGCCGCCTGGCGCCACCCCCGGACCGACCCGACGCAGGCCGCCGACATCGGCCACTTCCAGAACCTCGCCCGGCAGGCCGAGGCCGCCTCCTTCGACTCGGTCTTCCTCGCCGACGGCGTCGAGGCCCGATCGGACGGCGGCTGGGGCCTGATCAGCCACTTCGAACCGTTCACGCTGCTCACCGCGCTCGCCGTCGTCACCGAGCGGATCGGCCTCATCGGCACCGTCTCCACCGGCTTCTCCGAGCCCTACAACCTCGCCCGGCAGTTCGCCTCGCTCGACCACATCAGCCGCGGCCGGGCCGGCTGGAACATCGTCACCTCGGCCGGCGACCGCGCCGCCCAGAACTTCGGGCGCAGCGCCAACACCGAGCACGCCGTCCGCTACGAACGGGCCGACGAGTTCCTCGACGTCGTCACCGCGCTCTGGGACAGCTGGGAGGACGGCGCGCTCCTCCTCGACCGTGCCACCGGCTCCTTCGCCGACCCCGACCGGGTGCACGAGATCGACCACGCCGGCCCGCACTTCCGCGTCCGCGGCCCGCTCAACATCCCGCGCAGCCCGCAGGGCCACCCGCTGCTCGTCCAGGCCGGCTCCTCCGACAGCGGCCGCGCCTTCGCCGCCCGCTGGGCCGAGGCCGTGTTCACCGCGCAGCAGACCCTGGAGGCGGGCCGGTCCTTCTACGCCGACCTCAAGCGGCAGGCCGCCGCAGCCGGCCGCGACCCGCAGCAGATCAAGATCCTTCCCGGCGTCGTGCCCGTGATCGGCTCCACCGAGGCCGAGGCCCGCCGGCTCGACGAGGAACTCGACGCCCTGATCAGCCCCGCCCGCGCCGTCTCCGTGCTCTCCGGGGTCCTCGGCCTCGACCTCACCGACCACCCGCTGGACGCCCCGCTGCCCCCGCTGCCTCCGGTCACCGAGATCAACGGCGCCAAGAGCCGCTTCGAACTCGTCCGCGACCTCGCCGAACGCGACGGGCTGACTCTGCGGCAGCTGATCGGCCGACTCGGCGGCGGCCGCGGCCACCAGGTCGCCGTCGGCACCCCCGAGCAGATCGCCGACCACATCGAGACCTGGTTCACCCAGGGCGCCGCGGACGGCTTCAACGTGATGCCGCCGATCCTGCCCGACGGCCTCACCGACTTCGTCGAGCAGGTCCTGCCGATCCTCCGCAAGCGCGGCCTCTTCCGCGAGGGCTACACCGGCCGCACCCTCCGCGACCACTACGGGCTCCCCCGCCCCACCGGCCGCTGGTCCACCGCCGCCTGAGCCCGCACCCGAACCCGCACCCGAACCCGGGGCGCAACGGACACCGTCCGCTGCGCCCCTCGGCATGTTCCCCCGCCGGAACACCCCACCCACCCCGACCCGTTGGCACCCATGGAGCGCGGCACCCACGCCCCGCTCCGACGGCGAGGAGGCGGGGATGACGGACCAGAGGTCGCTGGTGCTCGGTGGTGGCGGGCTGGCGGGGATCGCGTGGCTGACCGGGTTGTTGGCAGGCTTCGAGGCCGAGGGCGTCGCGGTGGCGGCCACGGCGGACCAGGTGGTGGGAACGTCGGCGGGCGCCACCGTGGCAGGCCAGTTGGCGAGCGGTCTGCCGTTGGCCGAGCTGTACCGCCGGCAGAGCGAAGCGGCGCTGCAGAACGCCGAGTTGACGCCCGACCCGGCCACGGTGGCGGCACTGACCGCGGCTTGGGGCAAGCTCGTCGAGGAGTCCGTCGACCCGGTCGAACTCCGCCGGGCGGTCTGCGACTTGGCGCTGGCCGCGGAGACGGTGCCCGAGGCGGCCCGCCGTGAGGTGGTCGCGGCGCGCCTGCCGCACCACGAGTGGCCGGCCCGGCCGCTCACCCTGGTGGCGGTGGACGCCGACACGGCCGAGGTCGAACTCTTCGACCGGGCGGCCGGGGTGGGTCTGGTGGACGCGGTGGCGGCCAGTTGCGCCGTCCCCGGGATCTGGCCGCCGGTGACCCTCGGCGGTTCGCGGTACGTGGACGGCGGTGTCCGCAGCTCGGTCAACGCCGATCTCGCCACGGGCGCCCGGGTACTGGTGCTGGCCCCGATGCCGGACGAGGCGCTGACCGCCCAGGTCACGGAGCTGGAGGGCCGCGGTGCGGGGGTGCTGGCGGTGACCCCGGACGAGGAGTCCGCGGCGGCCTTCGGCGTCAATCCGCTGGACCCGGCCGTCCGGACGCCCGCCGCCGCGGCCGGCCTCGCCCAGGGCCGCCAGATCGCCGGGCGGGTCCGCGAGGTGTGGGGGCGCTGAGCGCGTGCGGCCGCGTCGCGGGGCGGTGTGCCCCGCGGCGCGGCCGGTGCGTCGGCCGGTGCGTCGGCCGGGTGGTGGTTCAGCCGGTGTAGTGCGCGGCGTCGTCGCCCTCGACGATGTAGCCGGGCTCGCCGCTGACGCCGACCGGCACGTCGCCGGCGACGGTGACGCGGTGCAGGCGGCGCGGCAGGTCGTCGTAGTCGTCCGGCGCGTAGTGCTGGGTGGAGCGGTTGTCGAAGAGCACGACGTCGCCGACCGCCCAGCGCCAGCGGACCACGTTCTCCGGCCGGGTGACGTACGACTGGAGGGTGCGCAGCAGGTCGTGCGAGGCGGCGGTGGGCAGGCCGAGGATGCGCTCGGCGAATCCGCCGATGAACAGGCCGCGTTCGCCGCTCTCGGGGTGGACGCGGACCACCGGGTGGGCGGTGCGGTAGGTGCGGGCGGTGAAGACCCGGCGGCGCTCGGCCTCGGCGTCGTCGAGCTCCTTGCCCTGGGCGTAGTCGTAGTCGTTGGTGTGGACGGCCCATAGCCGGTCGGCGAACTCCCGCAGCTGCTCGGGGAGGTCACGGTAGGCGGTCTGGGTGTTGGCGATGAGGGTGTTGCCGCCGTAGGGCGGGACGACCAGGCTGCGCAGCGTGGACGCCTTGGGCGGGGTGCGGACGAAGGTGACGTCGGTGTGCCACTGGTTGGCGCGGCCGCCGTCCTCGCTGTCGACGGCGAGGACGTTGGGCTGTCCGTCGAGCGAGGGCACGGTCGGGTGGGCGGTGGTGAGCGGGCCGAAGTTGGCGGCGAAGCGGGTCTGGCCCTCGTCGTCGAGGTGCTGGCCGCGGAAGAACAGCGCCTTGTGGGCGACCAGGGCCTCGTTGAGCGCGGTGACGGTCTGCTCGTCGAGCGGCTGGGCGAGGTCGAGGCCGGTGATCTCGGCGCCGATCCGGCCGCCGACCTTGTGGAGCTCGAACGCGGTCATGGGTGTGCTCCTTCTCTGATGATCCGTCGGGGTTGCGGGGAGTTCAGGAGGTGATGGGTGCGGTCCCGAAGGCGGGGCCGATGGCGAGCTGCGCGCCGGGGGTGCGGCCGTGGCCCCAGCCGATGCGGGCCCGGTAGCTGCCGAGGAGGCCGGCGTCGGCGAGTGCGTCCTCGTCGTGCGGGCCGGGCAGTGGCCGGGTGCGCGGGTCGACGTACAGGGCGTCGACGGGGCAGTTGGCCTCGCAGTGGAAGCAGGTCTGGCAGTCGTCCTGCCGGGCGATCACGGGGATGCCGTCCTCGCCGCGGTCGAAGACGTCGGTCGGACAGACCTTGATGCACTTGTCGCAGGCGATGCAGCGGGCGGCGGAGACCAGTTCGATCACGCAGGCTCCTTCACGCGGGTTCCTTGAGGGGGCGGGTCCAGACCTCGTCCAGGCCGCCGGTGGCGATCCGGTGGTGCTGGGCCGGGTCCTGGTCGGGGAAGTCGAGTCGGCGGGCCATGCCGCGGCTCTCGGTGCGGGCGAGCGCGGAGCGGTACATCCAGCGGGCGTTGGCGGCGAGCGCGGCGGCTTGCCGGGCGCGGACGATGTCCCGTCCCTCGCCGTGCAGACCGGCCCGCAGCTGCCGCCAGGTGTCGTCGAGCACCCGCAGTGCGCCGGTGAGGGTGCCGCCGTGCCGCAGGTAGTTCTTGTCGTACGGCAGCACCTCGCCCTGCACTGCGGCGATCACCTCCCGGTGGTCGGCGCCGCCGCTGCGGCCGGTGGGTCGCAGCCCCGCGCCGCCGGCGGCCCGTACCGGCCTGGTGTGCGCGGCCCGGCCGAGCGCGAGGGCGTACCGGGCGGCGCCGAGGCCCGCCCAGCTGCCGGAGGACATCGCCCAGGCCGCGTTGTGGCTGCCACCGCCGGTGAAGCCGCCGCAGATCGGCTCCCGGGTGGCGGCGTCGCCGGCGGCGTACAGGCCGGGCACGGTGGTGCGGCAGTCGTCGCCGGCGATCCGGATGCCGCCGGTGCCGCGGACGGTGCCCTCGGCGAGCAGGGTGATCGCGAACCGCCGGCTGAACGGGTCGATGCCGAGCCGGTCGAAGGTGAGGAAGAAGTTCGGCTGGGCGAGCCGCATGGCCTGCTGCGCCGCCGGGTCGGCCCGGTCGAGGGTGCAGTACACCTTGGCGGCGAGCAGTTCCCGGGCGATCACTGAGCGGCCGCCCTGGCTGGCTGCGCCCTCCAGTACGCTGCCGTCCTCCCGGTAGAAGGTGGCGAAGGAGTAGAACGCGGTCTTGGTGACGGAGGTGTGCTCGGGCGCGATGCCGTACGCGTTGGAGAACTCCATGCCGGAGAGTTCGGCGCCGACCTCGGCCGCGTAGAGGGCGCCGTCACCGGTGTCGGTGTCGGTGCCCAGCGCGCCGCTGAGGAAGGCGCATCCGCCGGTGGCGAGGACGACCGCGCCGGCCCGCACCCGGTAGGGGTGTCCGGCCTGTCGGCGGTGGCCGGCCGCTCCGGCGACCGATCCGTCGGCGGCGGTGAGGAGTTCGGTGACCGGGCTGTGGTCGAGGATGCGGACCCCGGCCCTGCGCGTCCTGATCCGCATCCGCCGCATGTACTCGGGGCCCTGCAGGCCGTTGCGCGGCTGGCTGCCGTCCGGTGCGGTCGGGAAGGGGTAACCGCCGGTCTCGGCGAGCTCGTTGATGTTGGCGTAGGTCCGGTCGAGGACCCGGCCCATCCAGCCGCGGTCGGCGAGGTGGCCGCCGAGCGCCTCGCGGCTCGCCATCGCCGCCTCCCGGGCCGCCGGGTCCGGTTGCACGTACCAGACGCCGGTGCCGCCGGCGGCGGTGGCGCCGCTGGTGCCGCAGTGACCCTTGTCGGCGAGGACGACGTCGGCGCCGGCCCGGGCCGCGTCGAGGGCGGCCCAGGTGGCGGCCGGGCCGCCGCCCACGACCAGGACGTCCGCGGTGAGTTCCTGTGTCGGCTCGCCCATGCTCAGTTCCCCACCGCGGCGCGCCAGCGGGTGAAGCGGCGTTCCAGGGCGACCAGCAGCTGGTTGAAGAGCACGCCGATCACGGAGATGGTGACGATGCCCGCGTACATCTGCGGGATGGCGAAGTTGAACTGCGAGGCGTTGATCAGGTAGCCGAGTCCGGCCTTGGCGCCGACCATCTCGGCGGCGACCAGGACGAGGATGGAGACCGCGCCGGCCAGCCGGATCCCGGTGAACACGGTCGGCACGGAGGCCGGCAGGATCACCTTCTGGAAGAGCCGGAACGGCGAGAGGTTCAGTGAGCGGGCGAGCCGCAGCAGGGTCGGGTCGACCGTGCGGACGGCGCTGATGGTGTTCAGCAGCACGGGCCAGATGCACGCGTACAGCACGATGGAGATCTTGGACGTCTCCCCGATGCCGAGGATCAGCACGAACACCGGCAGCAGCGCCAACGCGGCGGTGTTGCGGAAGAGTTCGAGCAGCGGGCTGAGCAGGTTGGCGATCGGCCGGTACCAGCCGATCAGCAGGCCGAGCGGCACCCCGACCGCCACCGAGAGGCCGAAGCCGCTGAGCGAACGGGTCAGGCTGGCCTGGGTGTTGGTGGCGAGCTGGCCGCTGTCCAGCAGGCCGAACCAGGCGTCGACGACCTGGCTGAACGGCGGGAGGAAGGTCGGGTCGACGAGTTCGAGCCGCGGCGCGGCCTCCCAGACCGCCAGCAGTACGGCGATCGCGACGGTCTTGGTGAGCCCGGTCAGCAGCAGGCCGGGAAGCCGCGAGGGGCGGCGCACGGCCTCGGCCGGTCGGGGTACGGCGGCCGGCGCCGTGGCGGCCGGCGGCCTGGACTTGGTGAGGACGGGCGGGGCGGACGGGCGGACGTCGGTGCTCATGCGGCGCTGACCTCTCTCTCCAACTGCTGGGCGCGGCTGACCTCGTCGTGCAGCAGGCTCCAGATCTCGTGCCGGTAGCGGGCGAACTCCGGGCTGGAGCGCAGGTCTCGGGCGGCACCGCGGTCACCGAGGTCGATCGGGACGACCTGCTTGACCCGGCCCGGGCGGGAGGTGAGCACGGCCACCCGCCCGCCGAGGTAGACCGCCTCCTCGATGCCGTGGGTGATGAACACGACCGTCTTGCCGGTCTGCTGCCAGATCCGCCGCAGCTCGTCCTGCAGCGACTCGCGGGTCTGCGCGTCGAGTGCGGCGAACGGCTCGTCCATCAGCAGCACTTCGGGGTCGTAGGCGAGACTGCGGGCGATCGCCACCCGCTGCTTCATACCGCCGGACAGCTCGTGCGGGTGCCGGTCCTCGAAGCCGGTGAGGCCGACCAGGGCGAGGTACTCCTTGGCGCGGGCGGCGCGTTGGCGTCTCGGCACGCCGATCGACTCCAGGCCGAACTCGACGTTGCCCTGGGCGGTTCGCCACGGCAGCAGCGCGTACTGCTGGAACACCGTGGAGCGGTCCGGCCCCGGCCCGGTCACCGGGCTGCCGTTCAGCAGGATCTCGCCGGAGCTCGGCCGGGTGAGCCCGCCCAGCAGGTCGAGCAGGGTGGACTTGCCGCAGCCGCTCGGCCCGACCAGCACGGCGAACTCACCGGCGGCGATGTCGAGGTCCACCCGGTCCACGGCGGTGAAGTCGCCTCCGCCGCGGACCTTGAACACCTTGCTGACGGAACGGAAGGAGATGTCGGCGCTCATCGCTCAGCTCCTGCTCTGCGAGGGGCTCGGGGAGGGACTCGGGGAGACGGCTGCCGCCGCGGAGGCGGGGTAGCCGTTGAACTCGTTGGTGTAGAGGTCGCCCGGCTTCACCTGGCCGGCCTTGATGTCGCCGTGCTCCACCAGCCAGTCGACCCAGATCTTGAACTCCTCGTCGGTGATCCGGCCACCGGTCTCCGCGACGCCCGCGGACTTCCAGAACTTCAGCGCGGCGGTGTCCTCGTTGCGGCCGCGCTTCTTGACGATCTCGACGCTGCGGGCGATGACCTCCTCCCGCGGCGTGGTCCTTGTCCACTCGATGGCCTTGGCGACACCGGTGACGAAGGTCCGCGCGGTGTTCGGGTTCTGCTTGAGGAAGCGGTTGGTGATCACGTACGTGCCGGCGCTGAACCGGCCGAGCAGGTCGTAGTCGCTGAACAGCGGACGGATGCCGCCCGCGGCCAGCGCCTTGTCCCGCAGGACACCGCCCAGCACGCCGACCTCGATCTGCTTCTGGCGGATGGACTGGTCGGTGTTGACCGGCGGCACCACGATAGGCTCGACCTTGGCGATCTCCGCCGGCGAGAGGCCGTTGCGCTGCAGGTAGATGTCGAGGATCGCCTCGCTGTGGGCGCCCAGCGTGTTCATCCCGATCTTCTTGCCGATCAGGTCGCGGGCCGAGCGGATCGGGCTGTCCTCCAGCACGTAGAAGCCGTTGTACGCGGCCTCGTCGACGCCGTAGTAGCTGATCACCGCCTTCACCGGCGCCCCGGCGGCGATGAGCTTCACGACCGCACCGTTGAAGGCGCCGCCGAAGTCGATCTGGCCGGTCGCCGCGGACTGGATGTCCTGCGGGCCGCTGATGGTGTTGCCGACCCATTCGAGCTTCACATCACCGAAGTACCCGAGGTCCTCGGCGAGTTCGGGCAGGGTCACCTGCCCCGCCCAGCCCTGGTATCTCAGCTTCTTGGTCTCGGAGCCGGCGCCGCCCGAGGCGGTGGCCCGGCCGCAGGCAGCGGCGGCGACCCCCACGGCGGCAAGCGCGAGGAACTGGCGACGGGAGGTGGCGGGCATGGCGGAGATCCTTTGCGGGAGAGCGGGACACCGCGCCCCAACCGCGGGCGGCGCCCGGCACCGGCGGAGGCCGGGACGGCGTACGGCAGCCCGTGACGGGAGAACGGCGACGCGGAAGAGCGGGAGTGAACGACCACGGCCGCCACGAATGACCGGGCGGACGGGTGTGAAGAACGAGCTCACGCAGGGCGGTTCGCCACAGGAGCTCGGGTGAGGACAGCGAGGCGGTGCGCCGTCACGGCGCGGTGCGGGGCCGCCTGTCAGTGGCAGGCAGCACAGATGGCGCTCGCGTGACGTCGCAGATCGACGTGCAGGCGGCCTACGAGGCTCTCGGCTTGACTCACGCTCTCAGCGTTCCAGCCGGCCCGATCCCGGGTCAACGAATGTTCCAGCCCTGCAAGAAACCTGTCGTGCCGACGACACACTCGGCCGGCCCCTGCCCCACTGACCGCCCGTGAACGCAAAGAAGCCCCGCCCGGAACCCGGGCGGGGCTTCTTCAGAAGAATTGTTCGGCGGCGTCCTACTCTCCCACAGGGTCCCCCCTGCAGTACCATCGGCGCTACGAGGCTTAGCTTCCGGGTTCGGAATGTAACCGGGCGTTTCCCTCGCGCTATGACCACCGAAACACTATGAAACTCTTCGAACAACCGACAACGGTCTGTTCGTGGTTTCAGAACCAACACAGTGGACGCGAGCAACTGAGGACAAGCCCTCGGCCTATTAGTACCGGTCAACTCCACCCATTACTGGGCTTCCATATCCGGCCTATCAACCCAGTCGTCTACTGGGAGCCTTACCCTCTCAAGGAGGTGGGAGTGCTCATCTCGAAGCAGGCTTCCCGCTTAGATGCTTTCAGCGGTTATCCCTCCCGAACGTAGCCAACCAGCCATGCCCTTGGCAGGACAACTGGCACACCAGAGGTTCGTCCGTCCCGGTCCTCTCGTACTAGGGACAGCCCTTCTCAACACTCCTACGCGCACAGCGGATAGGGACCGAACTGTCTCACGACGTTCTAAACCCAGCTCGCGTACCGCTTTAATGGGCGAACAGCCCAACCCTTGGGACCTACTCCAGCCCCAGGATGCGACGAGCCGACATCGAGGTGCCAAACCATCCCGTCGATATGGACTCTTGGGGAAGATCAGCCTGTTATCCCCGGGGTACCTTTTATCCGTTGAGCGACGGCGCTTCCACAAGCCACCGCCGGATCACTAGTCCCTACTTTCGTACCTGCTCGACCCGTCAGTCTCACAGTCAAGCTCCCTTGTGCACTTACACTCAACACCTGATTGCCAACCAGGCTGAGGGAACCTTTGGGCGCCTCCGTTACCCTTTAGGAGGCAACCGCCCCAGTTAAACTACCCACCAGACACTGTCCCTGATCCGGATCACGGACCCAGGTTAGACATCCAGCACGACCAGAGTGGTATTTCAACGTCGACTCCACAACAACTGGCGTTGCCGCTTCACAGTCTCCCACCTATCCTACACAAGCCGAACCGAACACCAATATCAAGCTATAGTAAAGGTCCCGGGGTCTTTCCGTCCTGCTGCGCGAAACGAGCATCTTTACTCGTAATGCAATTTCACCGGGCCTGTGGTTGAGACAGTCGAGAAGTCGTTACGCCATTCGTGCAGGTCGGAACTTACCCGACAAGGAATTTCGCTACCTTAGGATGGTTATAGTTACCACCGCCGTTTACTGGCGCTTAAGTTCTCAGCTTCGCCCGACCGAAATCGGACTAACCGGTCCCCTTAACGTTCCAGCACCGGGCAGGCGTCAGTCCGTATACATCGCCTTACGGCTTCGCACGGACCTGTGTTTTTAGTAAACAGTCGCTTCTCGCTGGTCTCTGCGGCCACCCCCAGCTCAGACCGTAAAGATCCTCACCAGGGCTGGCCCCCCTTCTCCCGAAGTTACGGGGGCATTTTGCCGAGTTCCTTAACCACAGTTCACCCGAACGCCTCGGTATTCTCTACCTGACCACCTGAGTCGGTTTGGGGTACGGGCCGCCATGAAACTCGCTAGAGGCTTTTCTCGACAGCATAGGATCATCCACTTCACCACAATCGGCTCGGCATCAGGTCTCAGACTATGTGAACGGCGGATTTGCCTACCGTTCGTCCTACACCCTTACCCCGGGACTACCACCGCCCGGGCTGGACTACCTTCCTGCGTCACCCCATCGCTCACCTACTACAGACTTGGACCGGCGGCTCCACCACGTCCCTTCGTCCGAAGACTCCGGGCCGGCTTCACGGCCTTAGCATCACCTGGTTCGACGTTGGCGCTTCAAAGCGGGTACGGGAATATCAACCCGTTGTCCATCGACTACGCCTGTCGGCCTCGCCTTAGGTCCCGACTTACCCTGGGCAGATCAGCTTGACCCAGGAACCCTTGGTCAATCGGCGCAAGAGTTTCCCACTCTTGTATCGCTACTCATGCCTGCATTCTCACTCGTGAACCGTCCACAACTGGATTCCTCCGCTGCTTCACCCGGCACACGACGCTCCCCTACCCATCACAGCGGGCGTTGGCCCTATTGCTGCAATGACACGACTTCGGTGATGTGCTTGAGCCCCGCTACATTGTCGGCGCGGAATCACTTGACCAGTGAGCTATTACGCACTCTTTCAAGGGTGGCTGCTTCTAAGCCAACCTCCTGGTTGTCTCTGCGACTCCACATCCTTTCCCACTTAGCACACGCTTAGGGACCTTAGTCGGTGTTCTGGGCTGTTTCCCTCTCGACCATGGAGCTTATCCCCCACAGTCTCACTGCCGCGCTCTCACTTACCGGCATTCGGAGTTTGGCTAAGGTCAGTAACCCGGTGAGGCCCATCGCCTATCCAGTGCTCTACCTCCGGCAAGAAACACGCGACGCTGCACCTAAATGCATTTCGGGGAGAACCAGCTATCACGGAGTTTGATTGGCCTTTCACCCCTAACCACAGGTCATCCCCCAGGTTTTCAACCCTGGTGGGTTCGGTCCTCCACACGGTCTTACCCGCGCTTCAACCTGCCCATGGCTAGATCACTCCGCTTCGGGTCTTGGGCATGCAACTCAGACGCCCTATTCGGACTCGCTTTCGCTACGGCTACCCCACACGGGTTAACCTCGCTACACACCGCAAACTCGCAGGCTCATTCTTCAAAAGGCACGCAGTCACACCCCAAAGGGGTGCCCCCACGGCTTGTAGGCACACGGTTTCAGGTACTATTTCACTCCGCTCCCGCGGTACTTTTCACCATTCCCTCACGGTACTATCCGCTATCGGTCACCAGGGAATATTTAGGCTTAGCGGGTGGTCCCGCCAGATTCACACGGGATTTCTCGGGCCCCGTGCTACTTGGGAGAAGCTCAAGCGAGCCGTACAGATTTCGTCTACGGGGGTCTTACCCTCTACGCCGGACCTTTCGCATGTCCTTCGACTATCCATACGGTTTCTGACTCGCCCAGCCGCCGGCAGACGACTGAAGAACTTTCCCACAACCCCAACATGGCAACCCCTGCCGGGTCTCACACCATACTGGTTTAGCCTCATCCGGTTTCGCTCGCCACTACTCCCGGAATCACGGTTGTTTTCTCTTCCTGCGGGTACTGAGATGTTTCACTTCCCCGCGTTCCCTCCACACTGCCTATGTGTTCAGCAGCGGGTGACAGCCCATGACGACTGCCGGGTTTCCCCATTCGGACACCCCCGGATCAAAGCTCGGTTGACAGCTCCCCGGGGCCTATCGCGGCCTCCCACGTCCTTCATCGGTTCCTGGTGCCAAGGCATCCACCGTGCGCCCTTAAAAACTTGGCCACAGATGCTCGCGTCCACTGTGCAGTTCTCAAACAACGACCAGACACCCACCCTCGAACCGTCCGAAGACGACCCTCAAGTGGAGCCGGCATCCCAGAAGGAACAATCGTTCCCTCAGGACCCAACAGCGTGCCCGGCACCCGCGACGGTGATCGACGTTCCACGCTCCGAAGAGCAGTACTGGCCATCCCTACCGCGAGTGCCGAATAGTCAACGTTCCACCCATGAGCAACCGTGCGAGACATTCGCTCGCAGTCGGCTATGTGCTCCTTAGAAAGGAGGTGATCCAGCCGCACCTTCCGGTACGGCTACCTTGTTACGACTTCGTCCCAATCGCTGGTCCCACCTTCGACGGCTCCCTCCCAAGGGTTAGGCCACCGGCTTCGGGTGTTACCGACTTTCGTGACGTGACGGGCGGTGTGTACAAGGCCCGGGAACGTATTCACCGCAGCATGCTGATCTGCGATTACTAGCAACTCCAACTTCATGGGGTCGAGTTGCAGACCCCAATCCGAACTGAGACCGGCTTTTTGGGATTCGCTCCGCCTCGCGGCATCGCAGCCCTTTGTACCGGCCATTGTAGCACGTGTGCAGCCCAAGACATAAGGGGCATGATGATTTGACGTCGTCCCCACCTTCCTCCGAGTTGACCCCGGCAGTCTCCTGTGAGTCCCCGACATTACTCGCTGGCAACACAGAATAAGGGTTGCGCTCGTTGCGGGACTTAACCCAACATCTCACGACACGAGCTGACGACAACCATGCACCACCTGTACACCGACCACAAGGGGGCGCCCATCTCTGGACGTTTCCGGCGTATGTCAAGCCTTGGTAAGGTTCTTCGCGTTGCGTCGAATTAAGCCACATGCTCCGCTGCTTGTGCGGGCCCCCGTCAATTCCTTTGAGTTTTAGCCTTGCGGCCGTACTCCCCAGGCGGGGAACTTAATGCGTTAGCTGCGGCACCGACGACGTGGAATGTCGCCAACACCTAGTTCCCAACGTTTACGGCGTGGACTACCAGGGTATCTAATCCTGTTCGCTCCCCACGCTTTCGCTCCTCAGCGTCAGTAATGGCCCAGAGATCCGCCTTCGCCACCGGTGTTCCTCCTGATATCTGCGCATTTCACCGCTACACCAGGAATTCCGATCTCCCCTACCACACTCTAGCCTGCCCGTATCGAATGCAGACCCGGGGTTAAGCCCCGGGCTTTCACATCCGACGCGACAGGCCGCCTACGAGCTCTTTACGCCCAATAATTCCGGACAACGCTCGCACCCTACGTATTACCGCGGCTGCTGGCACGTAGTTAGCCGGTGCTTCTTCTGCAGGTACCGTCACTTGCGCTTCTTCCCTGCTGAAAGAGGTTTACAACCCGAAGGCCGTCATCCCTCACGCGGCGTCGCTGCATCAGGCTTTCGCCCATTGTGCAATATTCCCCACTGCTGCCTCCCGTAGGAGTCTGGGCCGTGTCTCAGTCCCAGTGTGGCCGGTCGCCCTCTCAGGCCGGCTACCCGTCGTCGCCTTGGTAGGCCATTACCCCACCAACAAGCTGATAGGCCGCGGGCCCATCCTGCACCGCCGGAGCTTTCCACCAACCCCCATGCAGGGGAAGGTCGTATCCGGTATTAGACCCCGTTTCCAGGGCTTGTCCCAGAGTGCAGGGCAGATTGCCCACGTGTTACTCACCCGTTCGCCACTGATCCACCCCGAAGGGCTTCACCGTTCGACTTGCATGTGTTAAGCACGCCGCCAGCGTTCGTCCTGAGCCAGGATCAAACTCTCCGTGAATGATTACTCGGCCATGCTTAATTAAAAGCCGCCGGTTCACACTCGCGTTGAGCGGCACGGCAACCACCGGAATAGGCGGCCCCGCGCACTGCGTCCTCGCTGTGTTATTTCAAAAGGAATCTCCAACCGATCCAAACGGACCGGCCGGGGATGTCAACATATCTGGCATTGACTTTTGGCACGCTGTTGAGTTCTCAAGGAACGGACACTTCCTTCGGACCGCCTTCCAGCGGACCCTCCGGGCGTTTCGCTCTTTCGTGTTTCCAGCTTATCAGATGTTTTCCGCTCCGTTTTCCGGAGTCCGTTTCATCGGATTTGCTTTTGCCTTTCGGCACTCCCGAACTCTATCAGAGTTCTTTCACCGGATTTACCGTCTCGAACTGAATTCGATCGGTGCCGTCCGGCAGTGGGGCAACTCGGAGAACATTACGCTCCGAGTCGCCCCACGTCAAACCTGGCCCGCCAGGTCTCAGACCTCGACCACGACCGGGAGGATCATCGGCCGGCGACGGTAGTTGTCGGCGACCCACTTGCCGATGGTGCGGCGCACCAGCTGCTGCACCTGGCGGATCTCCAGCACGCCGTCGCCCGCGGAGCGGGTCAGCGCCTCCTCCAGCTTCGCGACGACCGGCACGAAGGCACTGTCGTCGATGCCGGAGCCGCGGGCCTGGATGGTCGGGCCGCTGACGATCTTGCCGTTGGTCGAGTCGACCACGACGAAGGCGGAGATGAAGCCCTCCTCGCCGAGGATGCGGCGGTCCTTCAGGGAGGCCTCGGTGATGTCGCCGACCGAGGAGCCGTCGACGTACACGTAGCCGGCCTGGACCTTGCCGACGATCCGGGCGACGCCGTTCTCCAGGTCGACGCAGACGCCGTCCTCGGCGATGACGACCCGGTCCTTCGGCACGCCGGTGGCGATGCCGAGGTCGGCCGCGGCCCGCAGGTGGCGCCACTCGCCGTGCACCGGCATGAGGTTGCGCGGCCGGCAGATGTTGAAGAAGTACAGCAGCTCGCCGGCCGAGGCGTGGCCCGAGACGTGCACCTTGGCGTTGCCCTTGTGGACGACCTTGGCGCCCCAGCGGGTGAGGCCGTTGATGACCCGGTACACGGCGTTCTCGTTGCCCGGGATCAGCGAGGAGGCCAGCACCACGGTGTCGCCCTCGACGATGCGGATCTGGTGGTCCCGGTTGGCCATCCGCGAGAGCGCGGCCATCGGCTCGCCCTGCGAGCCGGTGCAGACCAGCACGACCTTGTCGTCCGGCAGGTCGTCCAGGGTCTTCACGTCGACCACGAGGTTGCCGGGGACCTTGAGGTAGCCGAGGTCCCGGGCGATGCCCATGTTGCGGACCATCGAGCGGCCCACGAAGGCCACCTTGCGGCCGTACTCGTGCGCGGCGTCCAGCACCTGCTGGATGCGGTGCACGTGGCTGGCGAAGGAGGCCACGATGATGCGGCGGTCGGCGTTCGCGAAGACGTTGCGCAGCGCGGCGGAGATGTCCCGCTCGTGCGGGATGAAGCCGGGGACCTCGGCGTTGGTGGAGTCCACCAGCAGCAGGTCCATGCCCTCCTCGGCCAGCTTGGCGAAGGCCGGGAGGTCGGTGAGGCGGCCGTCCAGCGGCAGCTGGTCCATCTTGAAGTCGCCGGTGGCGACGACCATGCCGGCCGGGGTGCGGACGGCGACCGCCAGGGCGTCCGGGATGGAGTGGTTGACCGCGATGAACTCGCAGTCGAAGGGGCCGATGCGCTCGCGCTCGCCCTCCTTGACCTCCAGGACGTACGGGCGGATCCGGTGCTCGGCGAGCTTGGCCTCGATCAGTGCGAGGGTGAGCTTCGAGCCGATCAGCGGGATGTCCGGGTTCTCCCGGAGCAGGTACGGGACGGCGCCGATGTGGTCCTCGTGCCCGTGGGTCAGGACGATGCCGTCGATCTTGTCGAGGCGGTCCCGGACGTACGTGAAGTCCGGGAGGATCAGGTCGACGCCGGGCTGCTCGTCCTCGGGGAAGAGGACGCCGCAGTCGACGATCAGGATGCGGTCCCCGTACTCGAAGACCGTCATGTTGCGGCCGATCTCGCCGAGGCCGCCGAGCGGAGTGATGCGGAGGGCGCCCTCCTTGAGTGCGGGGGGTGCGCCGAGTTCGGGATGCGGGTGGCTCAAAAGACTCTCCTCACGACGCACGCCATATGCCCGGGATCGTCCGGCGACATATGGCGTGCGTCCATCGTTGGCTTCCTACGTATCAGGTGCCTCCGCGCCTTCGGTCCGGTCCAGCGGCAGGCCCTGGGGGCCCGGCGAGCCGGGGCGCGCACGTCTGTGTCTGCTACAGGTGTACCCCGCCCGCGGCCAGATCCTGCTTCAGTTGCGCAATCTCCTCCGCGGTGGCGGAGACCAGCGGGAGGCGCAGCGGGCCCGCGGGGTGTCCCTGCAGGGTGAGTGCGGCCTTGCTGAGGATGACGCCCTGGGTGCGGAAGATGCCGGTGAAGACCGGCAGCAGGGACTGGTGGACGGCGGTGGCCTTGGCGGTGTCACCGGCGATGAAGGCCTCGACCATGGTCTTGAGCTCCGGGGTGACCACGTGGCTGACGACGCTGACCACGCCGACGGCGCCGACCGAGAGCAGCGGCAGGGTCAGGATGTCGTCGCCGGAGTACCAGGCGAGGCCCGAGCGGGCGATGGCCCAGGAGGCGGCGCCGACGTCGCCCTTGGCGTCCTTGTTGGCGACGATCCGGGGGTGCTCGCCGAGCCGGACGAGCGTCTCGTGGCTCAGGGCGACGCCGCTGCGGCCCGGGATGTCGTAGAGCATGACGGGCAGCCCGGTGGCGTCCGCGATGGCGACGGTGTGCCGGTACAGGCCCTCCTGCGGGGGCTTGCTGTAGTACGGCGTGACCGAGAGCAGGCCGTGGGCGCCGGCGGCCTCGGCCTGGCGGGCCAGCTCGGTGCTGTGGTCGGTGTCGTTGGTGCCGACGCCGGCGATGATGTGCGCCTGGTCCCCGACGGCCTCCACCACGGCGCGGACGAGCTCGGCCTTCTCGGCGTCGCTGGTGGTCGGCGACTCGCCGGTGGTGCCGTTCAGGACCAGACCGTCGTTGCCGGCGTCCACGAGGTGGGCGGCAAGGCGCTGGGCGCCGTCGAGGTCGAGCCCGCCGTCGGCGGTGAAGGGGGTGACCATCGCGGTCAGGACCCGGCCGAAGGGCGTCTGGGGGGTGGAGGTCGGAGCCATGCGTCCAAAACTACTCGTAGGCCACTGGGGTGCGGTCACGCCGGTCCACGGTTCGGACAGAATCGTGCGAGGTCGGCGGTGGGCCGTTGGGGTCGGAGCATGGGATTCCGGTGCTGCCCGCTCGGGGGTTCGGGCAGCACCGGAATCCGTGCTCCGAGCGTAGGGAGCGGGCGGAACCGCTGCAATCCGGACATGTCGGGCGGGCCGCCCGGATGCCCGTCACCGCAGGTCAGGGGGCGACTCGGCCGTGTGCGTTGAAGGCCGCACGGGTGAGCGGCATCAGCTGCCCCCAGTGCTCCTCCATCTGCTCGGCGACCATCTCGATCTCGCGCTGCGGGAAGGACGGCACTGTGGCCTGCTCGTTCTTGGTGCGCAGCGACAGGAAGTGCATGAGCGAGCGGGCGTTGCAGGTGGCGTACATCGAGGAGAACAGCCCGACCGGGAGGACGGCGCGGGCGACCTCGCGGGCGACACCGGCGGCGAGCATCTCCTGGTAGGCGCGGTAGGAGGAGCGGTAGGACTCCTCCATGGCCTCGGTGGTGACCTTGTGCTGGTCGGCGGTGCCCTCGACGAACTCGTAGCGGCCGGGCTTGCCCTGCTGGACGAGTCGGCGCTCCGGGCCGGGAACGTAGAAGACCGGCTGCAGCTCGCGGTAGCGGCCGGACTCCTCGTTGTACGACCAGCCGCTGCGGTGCCGGTGGAACTCCCGGAAGACGAAGATCGGCGCGCTGATGAAGAAGGTCATCGAGTTGTGCTCGAAGGGCGTGCCGTGGCGGTCCCGCATCAGGAAGTTGATCAGGCCCTTGGACTTCGCCGGGTCCTCGCCGATCGTCTCCAGGGACTGCTCGCCCTTGGTGGACACGCGGGCGGCCCACAGGACGTCGGTGTCGGTGGCGGCGCTGCGGACGAGTTCCACCGTGACATCGCTGCGGAAGGTGGGGGCCAGGTCGTCGCTCACGCGGTGCTCCTCGTTTCGGTGGTGGTGCTGTGCAGCTTGATGGCGTGCTGCATGGACTTGCGGGCGCGCGGGACGTCCCCGGCGTCGGCGTAGGCCACGGCGAGGCGGAAGAAGGCCCGCCAGTCGTGCGGGGCGGCCTCCGCCTCGGCCTTGCGGCGGGCGAAGACCGCGTCGGCGGAGTCCCGGTCGATCCGGCCGCCGGTGGTGCGGCGAAGCTCGTCGACGGGCAGGCCGCCCTCGGCCTCCAGCTCGCGGGCGAGCCGCTCGCTGGCCCGGCCGAAGCGGATGGTCTGGCGCAGGAACCAGATGCCGATCGGCGGGACGACGAAGGCGCAGATGCCGAGGCCGATGCCGAGCGGCCTGCCGGTGGCGACCAGTTGGACGCCCTCCCCGATGCAGAGGAGGGAGACCACGACCAGGGCGGCGGCGAGCAGGAAGAAGCCGGTGCGGGAGGTCATGCGGGGCTCACAGGTCCAGGAAGTGTTCGAGGCCGAGGGTGAGTCCGGGGGTGTCCACGACCTTGCGAACGCCGAGCAGGATGCCCGGCATGAAGCAGCTGTGGTGCAGCGAGTCGTGCCGGATGGTGAGGGTCTCGCCGGCGTCGCCGAAGAGCACCTCCTGGTGGGCGAGCAGGCCGCGCAGCCGGACGGCGTGCACGGGGATGCCGTCCACGTCCGCGCCGCGGGCGCCGGGCAGCTCGTGGGTGGTGGGGTCCTGCTGCGGGGCGCGGCCGGCGTCCTTGCGGGCGGCGGCGATGAGCTGCGCGGTGCGGGTGGCGGTGCCGCTGGGGGCGTCGGCCTTGCGGTCGTGGTGGAGTTCGACGACCTCGACGGACTCGAAGTACTTGGCGGCCTTCTGGGCGAACTGCATGCCGAGGACGGCGCCGATGGAGAAGTTCGGGGCGATGAGCAGGCCGGTGGCGGGGCTCTCGGCGAGCCAGCCGCCGACGGTGGCCAGGCGCTCGTCGTTCCAGCCGGTGGTGCCGGTGACCACGTGGATGCCGTGGTGGAGGGCGAAGTCGAGGTTGCCCATGACCGCGTCGGGGTGGGTCAGCTCGACGGCGACCTGGACGCCGGCGTCGGTCAGCTCGGTCAGGTCGGAGCCGCGGCCGAGGGCGGCGACGAGCTCCATGTCGGGGGCGGCCTCGACGGCCTTGACCGCCTCGGAGCCGATCCGTCCCTTGGCGCCGATCACGGCGACGCGCAGCGTCATGCGGTTTCCTCCTGGGCGAGCAGGTCGCTGATGGCGGCCGCCCGCTTGGCGTTGATCGGACCGATCAGGGCGAGCGACGGCCGGTGCGCCCCCAGCACATCACGGGCGACCGCCTGGACGTCGTCCAGGGTCACCGCCGCTATCTTCGCCAGCATGTCGTCCACGGAGAGGTGGGTGCCGTAGCAGAGCTCGGCCTTGCCGATGCGGTTCATCAGCGAGCCGGTGTCCTCCATGCCGAGCACGGTGGAGCCGGAGATCTGGCCGACCGCCCGGTGGAGCTCCTCCTCGGTGATGCCGTCGGCGACGACCTTGGCGAGCTCCTGGCGGCAGATGGAGAGCACCTCCTCGACCCGCTTGGGCTGGCAGCCGGCGTAGATGCCGAAGATGCCGCTGTCGGCGTAGGAGGAGCTGTAGGAGTAGACGGAGTACGCGAGGCCGCGCTTCTCCCGGACCTCCTGGAAGAGCCGGGAGCTCATGCCGCCGCCGAGGGCGGCGTTGAGGACGCCGAGGGCCCAGCGCCGGTCGTCGTGGCGGGGCACGCCGGGCACGCCGAGGACGAGGTGGGCCTGCTCGGTGGGCCGGTTGAGCACCTCGGTGCGGCCGGCGGTGCGCAGCGCCTTGACGCCGCGGCGGACCTCGGCGGGGTGGCCGCCGGAGCGGGCGAGGACGGGCGCGAAGGCCTCCTCGACGAGCTTGACGACCTTGCGGTGGTCCAGGTTGCCGGCGGCGGCGACGACCAGCTGCTCGGGCTTGTAGCGGCGCTTGTAGAAGCCGGCGATCTGGTCGCGGGTGAGGCTGGTGACGGTCTCCTGGGTGCCGAGGATGGGCCGGCCGAGCGGGCCGGTGCCGTAGATCACCTTGGCGAAGAGGTCGTGGACGACGTCGCCGGGGTCGTCCTCGGCCATCGCCATCTCCTCGAGGATGACGCCGCGCTCGGCGTCGACGTCCTCGGGGCGGATGAGGGAGCCGGTGAGCATGTCGCAGACCACGTCGATGGCGAGCGGCAGGTCGGTGTCGAGCACCCGCGCGTAGTAGCAGGTGTTCTCCTTGGCGGTGAACGCGTTCATCTCGCCGCCGACGGCGTCCAGGGCCGCGGAGATCTCGAGGGCGCTGCGCCGGGCGGTGCCCTTGAAGAGCAGGTGCTCCAGGTAGTGGGTGGCGCCGTTGAGGACGGGTGTCTCGTCGCGGGAGCCGACGCCGACCCAGATGCCGAAGGTCGCGGAGCGCACCGTCGGCAGGGTCTCGGTGACGACCCGCAGGCCGCCGGGGAGGACGGTACGGCGCACGGTGCCGGCGCCGTCGACGCCCTTCAGCAGGGTCTTGGTGGTGCCGGGGCGCTGCTGTGCCGCGGAGGCCTGAGCCACCAGGGTGTACCTCTCGATCGGGGAGAACAGGGTGCGGCCCGCACGCCTCGAGGGGCGTGCGGGCCGCGGGAGGACTACCTCGTCACTCGGTGCGTCACTCGGAGGCGGCCTCGCCGCCCTCCTCGCCCTCGACCACGGGGACGAGGGAGAGCTTGCCGCGCGGGTCGATCTCGGCGATCTCGACCTGCACCTTGGTGCCGACCGCGAGCACGTCCTCGACGTTCTCCACGCGCTTGCCGCCGGCGAGCTTGCGGATCTGCGAGATGTGCAGCAGACCGTCCTTGCCGGGCATGAGCGAGACGAACGCGCCGAAGGTCGTGGTCTTCACCACGGTGCCCAGGTAGCGCTCGCCGACCTCCGGCATGGTCGGGTTGGCGATCTGGTTGATCGTGGTGCGGGCGGCCTCGGCGGCCGGACCGTCGGAGGCACCGATGTAGATGGTGCCGTCGTCCTCGATCGTGATCTCGGCGCCGGTGTCCTCCTGGATCTGGTTGATCATCTTGCCCTTGGGGCCGATGACCTCACCGATCTTGTCCACCGGGATCTTGATCGTGATGATGCGCGGGGCGTACTGCGACATCTCGTCCGGAGTGTCGATGGCCTCGTTCATCACGTCGAGGATGTGCAGGCGGGCGTCCTTGGCCTGCTTCAGCGCGGCGGCGAGCACCGACGCCGGGATGCCGTTCAGCTTGGTGTCCAGCTGGAGGGCGGTGATGAAGTTGCGGGTACCGGCGACCTTGAAGTCCATGTCGCCGAACGCGTCCTCGGCGCCGAGGATGTCGGTGAGGGTGACGTAGTGGGTCTCACCGTCGATCTCCTGGGAGATCAGGCCCATGGCGATGCCGGCGACGGCGCCCTTCAGCGGCACACCGGCGTTCAGCAGCGACATGGTGGAGGCGCAGACCGAGCCCATCGAGGTGGAGCCGTTGGAGCTGAGCGCCTCGGAGACCTGGCGGATGGCGTACGGGAAGTCCTCGCGGGAGGGCAGCACGGGCAGGATCGCCCGCTCGGCCAGCGCGCCGTGGCCGATCTCGCGGCGCTTGGGCGAGCCCACGCGGCCGGTCTCGCCGACGGAGTACGGCGGGAAGTTGTAGTTGTGCATGTAGCGGCGGCGCGTCTCCGGGGAGAGCGTGTCGAGCTGCTGCTCCATGCGCAGCATGTTCAGCGTGGTGACACCCAGGATCTGGGTCTCGCCGCGCTCGAACAGGGCCGAGCCGTGGACGCGCGGGATGGCCTCGACCTCGGCGGCCAGGGTGCGGATGTCGGTGACGCCGCGGCCGTCGATGCGGACCTTGTCCTTGATGACGCGCTCGCGGACGATCTTCTTGGTCAGCGCGTTGTACGCGGCGCTGATCTCCTTCTCGCGGCCCTCGAACTCCGGGAGCAGCTTGTCGGCGGCGATCGCCTTGATGCGGTCGATCTCGTTGTTGCGCTCCTGCTTGCCGGCGATGGTGAGCGCCTGGGCGAGCTCGTCCTTGACCGCGGCGGTCAGGGCGGTGAGCACGTCGTCCTGGTAGTCCAGGAAGACCGGGAACTCACCGGTGGGCTTGGCGGCCTGGGCGGCGAGCTGGGCCTGCGCGGCGCACAGCACCTTGATGAACGGCTTGGCGGCCTCGAGGCCGGCGGCCACGACCTCCTCGGTCGGCGCGTCGGCGCCGCCCTCGACCAGCGTGATGGTCTTCGTGGTGGCCTCGGCCTCGACCATCATGATCGCGACGTCGCCGTCCGGCAGGGCGCGGCCGGCCACGACCATGTCGAAGACGGCGTCCTCGAGCTCGCTGTGGGTCGGGAAGGCGACCCACTGGCCCTTGATCAGCGCGACGCGGACGCCGCCGATCGGGCCGGAGAAGGGCAGGCCCGCCAGCTGGGTGGAGGCGGAGGCGGCGTTGATGGCGACCACGTCGTACAGGTGGTCGGGGTTGAGCGCCATCACGGTGACGACGACCTGGATCTCGTTGCGCAGGCCCTTGACGAAGGACGGGCGCAGCGGGCGGTCGATCAGGCGGCAGGTGAGGATGGCGTCCTCGGAGGGCCGGCCCTCACGACGGAAGAACGAGCCGGGGATCCGGCCCGCGGCGTACATGCGCTCCTCGACGTCCACGGTCAGCGGGAAGAAGTCGAAGTGCTCCTTCGGCTGCTTGGACGCGCTGGTCGCCGACAGCACCATGGTGTCGTCGTCCAGGTAGGCGACGGCGGAGCCGGCGGCCTGGCGGGCCAGGCGGCCCGTCTCGAAGCGGATGGTACGGGTGCCGAAGCTGCCGTTGTCGATGACGGCCTCGGCGTAGAACACGTTCTCTTCCACCTGGAAGATCTCCTCTTTCGTACGTCTCCGGTGGAGCGTCCCCCTGCGTCCGCCTGCCCGGCCCTGCGGGCCGGTCTTCGATCGAAGCCCCCGGGCGTCTGTCGACGACTCCCGGCGGCCACTACCGAGGACCGGCGCCTCTCGGCTTGCCTGGTCGGCGGTCGCGTGTGGACGCTCCCCGGATGCGGGCGGCCTCCGTTTGAGGCCTGCGGCCCGCGTAGGGTCTCGGTCCTGCCCGGTGCCGTCCGCGCGTCGCGCGGCCGGGCACCTTCCGGGCATGCCCTTCACCTTACAAATTCACACCCTACCGAGCACGCCATTACCACGCGTGTGGCAACGGTTCTCTCGTCCGGGGTGGGGTTTCCGCGCGAAACCGCCGCGCGGATGCGCCGAAGGGCGGCTCCCCGGGAAGGGGAGCCGCCCCACGGAGCGGTGTCAGCGAGCGCCGCCCGCGGCGCCGCGGCGGATGCCGAGGCGGTCGACGAGGGTACGGAAACGCTCGATGTCCTTCTTGGCCAGGTACTGCAGCAGGCGGCGACGCTGGCCGACCAGGATCAGCAGGCCACGACGCGAGTGGTGGTCGTGCTTGTGGGCCTTGAGGTGCTCGGTCAGGTCCGAGATACGGCGGGAGAGCATGGCCACCTGGACCTCGGGGGAACCGGTGTCGCCCTCCTTCTGGCCGAACTCGGCGATGATCTGCTTCTTGACGTCGGCGGCGAGAGCCACGGCATCTCCTTCGGGGTGGCCGAGTGATCCCGGTAGGCGACACAGGATCGGATGGAACTCGGACTGACCAAGCGTACCAGCGCCCGCCGGCGGCCCCTTGCACGGGGCGCCGGCGGGCGCGGGCGGGTATGTCCGGGGGTCGCTCCGGCGTCAGCTGGTGGCGCCGCGGACCAGACCGTAGATGTTCAGCACGGCCAGCGCGAGCGGGACGAGCGAGATGAGCATCACGCCGTCCACCATGTCCAGGATGCGGCCCCAGAACGGGGAGACGCCGAGCCGGGGCACGATCAGGGCGATCGCGGTGAGCACCGCGGCGCCGAGGGCGACGGACGCCGACAGCCACACGGTGCGCAGGTCGAGCGAGCTGCCCGTGCCGCCCTGCTGCAGCTGCTCCAGGATGAACAGCGGCGTGTGCAGGGAGAGGCCGAGGACCAGCAGGCCGAGGCCGATCAGGCCGGCGATGGTGAGGCTGAAGACCTGGGCGGTGTAGCGGAAGAGCCGGGCGCGCAGCATGGTCGAGATGCCGACCGCCAGGGCGAGCAGCTCGCCGAAGGTGGAGTTGCTGAAGCCGAGCACCGCGCAGGCACCGACCACGGTGGCGGCGCAGCCGCCGACCAGGCCGACCAGGACCTCGTGGCCGCGGCGGGCCTGCTGGGCGATCCGCTCGTACTGGACGGTCTCGGAGCGGCTGGTCTCCTCGCCGTAGGCGCTGCCGCGGGTGCGGGTCTGGCCGGGCGGGCTGAAGCCGACGGGGAGGCGGGCGAAGCGGGCGGAGAGGGCCGGCAGGAAGCCGACCGCGGCGACCGCGGCGACGCCGGTGACGGCGGCGATGTGGGTGGCCGGGGTGCCTTCGAGCAGCACGGCGGCGAAGGTCGAGAGGGTGCCGGCGGCGGCCAGGAAGGAGGAGGCGACGAAGACCGAGTCCTTCTCCGGCAGCAGGCCGACCAGCAGCACCGAGACGACGAGGACGGCGACGCAGCCGACCAGGAACTGCAGCCGGCCGGGGCCGTCGCCGACGGTCGCGACCGGGACGGCGCCGGAGCCTGCGATCAGGGCGTGCGGCAGGGCGCCGAGGCCGAGCGCGAGGCCGGCCGCGTGGTCGTCGTAGACCCGGGCCCGGACACCGGCGAAGGTGACCAGGACGACCGCGGTGACGCCGGACAGGATGCCGGGCAGGCTGTGCATGTCGTGGCGCAGGTCGGAGAACCAGAGCGCGAAGCCCAGCAGCACCAGCATCACGGTGGCGCCGATCAGGCCGAAGGCCCGCATGAGGTCGGGGCTCCAGAACCGGCGGTCCGCCTCGACGGCGCTGGCGACCGCGTCGGCGACGTCGTCGTAGACGGCCGGCGGCAGCGACTCGGAGAACGGCCGCAGGCTCAGCAGGTCACCGTCGCGGACCTGCTGGGCGGCCAGCGGCAGGCCGCTGTCGAGGACGGTGCCGTCCCGGCGGACCAGGTGGAAGCCGGTGGGCGTGCCGTCGACCTGGGTCTGCCCGGTGAGGCGCAGCACCTCGGGGTAGATGTCGGCGAGCGGGACGTCCTCGGGCAGGGCGACGTCGATCCGGCTGTCCGGCGCGACGACGGTGACCCGGCAGAAGCCGGTCGTTGCACTGGCGCTCATGCGGCCACCTCCGCGAGCCCGGAGGCCGCTTCATGTTCCGCGCACCTCTTGACTGTCCGCTCGCTCACCGGCGCTCCCCCTTGTCGGATTTGCCTGCTCGTCAGCTTTTGCTTCTGATACGCCCTCGTCCGGGCCGGTCCGGAACTGGCACGGACGTGGACGGAGTTGGCGCGGCGTTACCCTACCGCTCGCCGAGGGGCGACTGTGGGCCGGTCCCCCGCCGGAAATCGCGGCCCGCCGCGGGGGGCGGCGAAATGCCGTGCGACGGTGTGCTGTTGGTGGAGGAATCTCGACGCTTCGTACCGGAAATCTCCTCGGCTGACCCCGTGGTCGAACCGTCCCGGCCGCCCAGTAGGATCGGCCCCTGCGCAAGGCGTACGGGGGCCCGGCTGGTGCAGCACCCTCGATCGCGCCTGCGGTCGGCGGAGCGGGGGCGGCGTCAGCGCACGGGGCGCCCTCACCCGTACGTAATCGGTGTGCGTAAGGGTTGGTGCCAGTGAGCGAGCGAAGCGAACGGACCGTCAAGAGGTCCGGGTTCCGCGCAGCGGCCGCCGGGCGGAGCGGGGCGGTCGCATGAGTGTGGTGACGGTCAAGCGGCCGCCGCGGGCGTACCCGCCGCCGGTGCCGGACGAACCGGTCGAGCTGGTCGCGCCCCCGGAGCTGCCGCGCTCCGGCGGCGAGGACTGGATGATGTCCCTGCTGCCCCTGCTCGGCATGGGCGGTTCGGCGGCGTTCTTCTTCTCCCCCGGTGCCCAGGGCCCCATGAAGATCATGGGTGTCCTGATGGTGGCGTCGACGGCGGGCATGGCGGTCGCACAGATCGTCAAGGCGCGCCGCGGCGGCAGCGCCGGTACCGCGGACGAGCGTCGCGACTATCTCAAGTACCTGCAGCAGATGCGCCGCCAGGTCCGCCGTACGGCCGAGCGGCAGCGCGGCGCGCTGCTGTTCACCCACCCGGAGCCGGACCAGCTGTGGTCGATCGTGGCCGAGGGGCGCCGGCTGTGGGAACGCAGGCCCACCGACCCGGACTTCGCACAGGTCCGGCTGGGCACCGGGCCGCAGCAGCTGTCGACGCCGATCGTGGCGCCGCAGACCGCTCCGCTGGACGAGCTGGAGCCCCTCGCCGCCGAGGCGATGGGCACCTTCATCAAGTCGCACGGCACGCTGCAGGAGCTGCCGCTGGCCGTCTCGCTGCGCGCCTTCTACCACATCACCGTCTGCGGCGACCCGGACACCGTGTACGGCACCGTCCGGGCGATGGTCGCCCAGTTGACCACCCTGCACTCGCCGGACGACCTGATGGTCGGTGTGGCGGCGGCGCCGGGCGCGATCGACGAGTGGGAGTGGGCGAAGTGGCTGCCGCACACCCAGCACCGCAAGGAGAACGACGGCGCCGGTTCGCGCCGTCTGATCGCGGCCGGGCTCGGTGAGCTGGAGGAGCTGCTCGCCAAGGAGCTGGACGGCCGCAAGGGCTTCTCCCGCGACAGCGTGCCGAGCGCCGACAAGCCGCACCTGATCGTGGTCATGGACGGCGCCTCGGTGCCGCAGGACTCGCTCCTGGCCGGCCCGGACGGCGTGGAGGGCGTCACCGTCATCGAGGTCGTCCCGGGTGACCTGGACGAGCCCAGCGGCCACCTGGTCGTCACGGTCGGCAAGAACGAGCTGCTGCTGGAGTCCGCCTCCGGTGCCTCGTACTCGGGCCGGCCGGACACCCTGTCGGCGTGGCAGTCGGAGGCGCTGGCCCGCCAGCTCGCGCCGTTCCGGGTCTCCGCGGGCGGCGACGACGGCGACCCGTCGCTGGTGTCCATGGACTTCACCGAGATGATGAACACCGGCGACCCGGGCTCCTTCGACCCGGCCCGGCACTGGCGGCCGCGCCCGATGGCGGAGAAGCTCAAGGTGCCGCTGGGTGTCGGTCAGAACGGCGAGTACGTCTGGCTGGACATCAAGGAGGCCTCGCTCCAGGGCATGGGCCCGCACGGCATGTGCGTCGGTGCGACCGGTTCCGGCAAGTCCGAGGTGCTGCGCACCATCGTGCTGGCGCTCGCGGTGACCCACTCCTCCGAGGTGCTGAACCTGGTCCTCGCGGACTTCAAGGGTGGTGCCACCTTCGCCGGTATGGCGGAGATGCCGCACACCGCGGCCGTGATCACCAACCTCGAGGGCGAAGCGACCCTGATCGACCGCATGCGCGACGCGATCGAGGGCGAGATGAACCGCCGTCAGGAGCTGCTGCGCGCGGCGGGCAACTACGCCAACATCAACGAGTACGAGCGGGCCCGTGCGGCGGGTGCGGCGCTGGACCCGCTCCCCTCGCTGCTGATGATCATCGACGAGTTCTCCGAGCTGCTCACCGCGAAGCCGGACTTCATCGACCTGTTCATCCAGATCGGCCGCATCGGCCGTTCGCTCGGTATGCACATGCTGCTGGCCTCGCAGCGTCTGGAGGAGGGCAAGCTCCGCGGTCTGGACACCTTCCTCTCCTACCGGCTGGGTCTGCGGACCTTCTCGGCCGCGGAGTCGCGGGCCGCGATCGGCGTGCCGGACGCCTACCACCTGCCGCCGATCCCCGGCGTCGGCTACCTGAAGTTCGGCTCCGACGTGATGGAGCGCTTCCGGGCCGCGTACGTCTCCGGCCCGTACCGGCCCCCGGGCCAGCAGCGGACCAGCGGCGGCCAGGTGATCACCGCGCAGCCGGTGCTGTTCACCGCCGCCGAGGTGGCGGTCGTGGAGCCGGTGGTCGAGGAGGTGTTCGAGGAGGTCGAGGAGATCGACGACTCGCTGCTCGACACCATGCTCGACACCTTCGTGCACCGCATGATCGGCCAGGGTCCGCCGGCCCACCAGGTCTGGCTGCCCCCGCTGGAGGAGGCGCCGAGCGTCGACGGCCTGGTGCCGCCGCTGCAGGCCACCGCGGAGCGCGGCCTGACCTCGCCGGAGTACGGCGCGCTCGGCCGCCTGGTGGTGCCGGTCGGCATCGTCGACAAGCCGCGCGACCAGCGCCGCGACGTGCTGTACCAGGACTACTCGGGCGCGGCCGGCCACGGTCTGATCGTCGGTGGCCCGCAGTCCGGCAAGTCCAACATGGTGCGCACCCTGGTGTCGGGCTTCGCGGTCACCCACACCCCGGTCGAGGTGCAGTTCTACCTGCTGGACTTCGGTGGTGGCGCGTTCGGCGCGCTGTCCGGCCTGCCGCACGTCGGCGGGGTGGCCGGCCGCCTGGACGTCGAGAAGGTGCGCCGCCTGGTCAGCGAGGTGCACGGGGTGCTGAACCGGCGCGAGGAGCTGTTCCGCTCGGCCGGCATCGACACCGTTACCACCTACCGCTCCCGCCGCGCGGCGGGCCAGCTGCCGGACGAGCAGTTCGGCGACGTCTTCCTGATCATCGACGGCTGGCTGACCTTCAAGCAGGAGTACGAGGTCCTCGAACCGGTCATCAACGACATCGCGCAGCGCGGTCTGACCTACGGCGTGCACGTGATCGTCACCGCGGCCCGATACGCGGAGGTGCGGCCGGCGCTCAAGGACCTGCTGCAGAACCGCACCGAGCTGCGGCTCGGCGACTCGATGGAGTCGGAGATCGACCGCAAGGTCGCGGTCAACGTGCCGGCGGGCTCGCCCGGCCGCGGTCTGACCTCGTCCAAGCTGCACTTCCTGTCCGGTCTGCCGCGCCTGGACGGCTCCTCCTCGACCGCCGACCTGTCGGACGGGGTGGCCGACCTGGTCGCGCAGATCGACGCGGCCTGGACGGGCCCGCGGGCCCCGCAGGTCCGCATGCTGCCGGCCGTCCTGGACGGCCACGCACTGCCCAAGGGCTTCGAGCACCCCGAGCTGGGTGTGGCCTTCGGTGTGGACGAGGTCGAGCTCGCGCCGGTCTTCGTCAACTTCGAGACCGACCCGCTGTTCATCGTCTTCGGTGAGAGCGAGTCCGGTAAGTCGGCGCTGCTGCGGATGCTGATCAAGCAGATCACCGAGCGGTACACCCCGGACCAGGCGGGCATCGTGGTCGGCGACTTCCGCCGCTCGCTGCTCGGTGTGGTGCCGCAGGAGTACCTGGTGGAGTACGCGGCGGCGGCGCCGGCGATGTCGGCGGCCGTGGAGATGCTCCGCGGCGCCTGCTCGCGCCGTCTGCCGGGCCCGGACGTCACGCCGGATCAGCTGCGCAACCGCAGCTGGTACAGCGGCAAGGACATGTTCGTGATCGTGGACGACTACGAGCTGGTCGCGACGTCCTCGGGCAACCCGGTGGCGCCGCTGGCGGAGTTCCTGCCGTTCGCCCGCGACATCGGCCTGCGTGTGATCATCGCCCGCAGCGCCGGTGGTGCCGGCCGCTCGCTGTTCGAGCCGGTCATGCAGCGCATGCGCGAGCTGGGCGGCCAGGGCGTGCTGCTCTCGGGCGACAAGAACGAGGGCGCGCTGCTCGGCACGGTCAAGCCGCAGCCGCTGCCGCCGGGCCGCGGTGTGTTCGTCTCGCGGCGGATCGCCGCGGGCCAGACGCTCCAGACGGGCTGGCTGCCGGCCCCGTAGCAGTGACCTTGCGTGACCGGAAGGGCCGGACTCCTCGGAGTCCGGCCCTTCCGGCATCCCAGGGCTCGGACGGTGCCAGAACGTTATCTACTTTTTTGCCGGGTCGGGCTGCGGTTCCCGTACCGGTCGGCCGACGGCTCGGACGCCGACCGGGCCGCCTGCACCCCAGAGAGTGAACAGGCTCACAACCTTCGATTCGCAGGCATTAGCCAGACATTCGCCTTTGATTCAATCTTCATCCATGCTAGTTGACAAGGCGGACAAAGGAGAAAATTGCCGCGCGGGATCAACAGATCGCATGTTTATGCGGCTCATGGCAACGGATTCCGAAGCAGATCGCGCGTTGACGCAGGCAAAGCGTCGCGGTTCCATGGCCATCCGGGAGCGACCGAACCAGAACGCCAGTCAACGCCCCATCGGAGGCGATACCGCTCCCCCGCCAAGCCCCGCACAGTCGATCGGATGCCTCATGACCGACACGCTTCGCCCGCCACTCGCCGTAGCCGAGACCGCCACGGCGGCGGACACCCCCAAGAAGCTCACCCGTTCGATCGGTGTCGTGGGCGGAACGCTGCTCACGCTCTCCTGCGTGACGCCGGCGTCCTCGCTGTTCGTCATCGTGCCGGAGCTCTTCTCATCGCTCGGCACCTTCACCGCCATGTCGATCGCCATCGGCGCGCTGATCTGTATCGCGGTGGCGTTCTGTTACTCCGAGCTCGGCACCCTCGTCCCGAGCGCCGGCGGCGAGTACGCGATGGTCGGCACCCTGGCCGGACGCTTCGCGGGCTGGCTGGTGTTCATCCAGTCGCTGATCGTCGTGATGATCGTCCCCTCGCTCATCGCCATCGGCACCGCCGACTACCTGGCCCCCATCGTCCACGTGGACGCCCGCTGGGCCGGCGCGGCCGTGATGATCGCCGCCACCGTGGCGGGCCTGCTCGACCTGCGCGCCAACGCGTGGATCACCGGCATCTTCCTCGTCCTGGAGGTCATCGCCGCCGGAGTGGTCGCCTTCCTGGGCTTCGGCCACGCCGAGCGCGGCGCCGGCAGCCTCTTCCACGGCTCGGTCGTCGCGCACGGCGCCACCAGTGCAGTCGGCCTCGGCGCGATCGTCGCCGCGATGGGCACCGCGCTCTTCGTCACCCAGGGCTTCTCCACCGCCATCTACCTCTCCGAGGAGCTGGAGAACCCCCGCCGCAACGTCGCCCGCACCGTGCTGTGGACGCTGGCCCTGTCGGTCGTCGTCATCATCCTCCCGGTCGTCGCGATCACCCTGGGCGCCCCGGACCTCACCGCGCTGAGCGCCGGCAACATCTCCGACCTGGTCACCGGCTGGAGCAACTCCGCGGTCGGCACCTTCATCAGCCTCTGCGTCGCCCTGGCGATCATCAACGCCGGCATCGTCATGGTCATCCAGAACTCCCGGGTGCTGTTCGCCTCCGGCCGCGACAAGGCCTGGCCGGAGCCGGTCAACCGCGCCTTCGGCACCCTCAACCGGTTCAACGCCCCCTGGGTCTCCACCCTGGCTGTCGGCGTCCCCGGCGCGGTGCTCTGCTTCGTCCCGCAGGACCAGCTGACCAACATCACCGGTGTCGCCGTCACCGCGCTCTACCTGCTGGTGGCCGTGGCCGCGCTGTTCTCCCGCCGGGGCCACCACAAGCACGCCCCGGCCTGGCGCCAGCCGCTGTGGCCCGTCCTGCCGGTCCTGCTGACCGTGGGCCTGGTCTACCTGCTGACCCAGCTCGACGTCACCGCCCTGGCGTGGACCGGCGGCCTCACCGCGGCCGCCAGCCTCTACTGGCTGTTCTACCTGCGGCCCCGGCAGGCCGACCGCTGGGTGATCACCCTGCCCGAGGACGAGCAGCTCTGATTCTCCGCGCACCGGACGCGCATCGGCCCGGCCCCTCCTCGGAGGGGTCGGGCCGATGCGCGTCCGAGCGGGCTCAGCCCTCGCGGCGGCGCCGGTGGTCGCGCAGCACGACCGAGCCGCCCGCCAGCGCGGCGACCGCGAGCACACCGCCGCCGAGCACGAAGGTGCCGGTGCGGCGGTCGCGGTCGGCCTGCGTCTCGGCGAGGCCCAGCGGCTGGGCCACGACCGGGACCCGGTCGATGGCGACCTTGGGGTCCTCGTGCGGCACGCTGTCCTGCTGGTCGCCGCTGTCGCTCTGCACGGCCTTCACCGGGTCGACGATGCCCCAGCCGACGAACTTGTTCGCGCCGCGCTGGGTGCGCTGGGCGGTCTGCTCGATCCGGGCCCGGATCTGCGCCGCGCTCCAGTCCGGGTGGGCGCCCTTCAGCAGGGCGGCCACACCGGCCACGTACGGGGCGGAGAAGCTGGTGCCGTTGTCCACGCACTGGCCGCCGGCCGGCACGGTGGAGAGCATGTCCACACCCGGTGCGGCGATGTCGACGAAGAGGCCGTACTCGGAGAACGGGGCCCGCTCGTTGTTGCGGTCCGAGGCGCCCACGGCCAGCACGGTGTCGAAGGCGGCCGGGTAGGTGTCGGCCTCGCGGCCGTCGTTGCCGGACGAGGCGACGATCACCACGCCCTTGGCGTCGGCGTTCTCGACGGCCGTCTGCAGCTGGTCCTTCAGCGGGAAGGTACTGGTGTCGCCCTCCGCCCGGACGTCCTGCGAGATGTTGATGACGTCGGCGTGCGAGGCCACGGCCTGGTTGATCGCGTCGATCAGGCTCTGGACCGAGCCGCTGCCCTGGTCGTCGTTCTGCTTGATGGAGAGGATCGTGGCGTCCGGCGCGAGACCGACGAAGCCCGTCCCGGCGACCGGCTTCGCGGCGATGATGCCGGCGACCTTGGTGCCGTGGCCGACCGTGTCGGTCGTGCCCTCGCCCTTCTGGTTGGTCTGCTTGTCCGTCAGCAGGGAGCCGCCGTTCTCGACCTTGCCCTGGAGCTGCGGGTTGCGGTCGTCCACCCCGGTGTCGATCACCGCGACCTTGACCGCGGTGCCCTTGGCGTGGCCCCCCGCGTCCTTGACGAACTTGCCCGTCCGGCCGTCCTTCCAGAGTTCGCTCAGCAGCACCCGCTGCAGCGCCCACGGCGTGCCCTGCACGTTCTCGGACGGGAACTTGCACTCACCCGCCGCGGCTATACCGATCGGCGACCAGCGCGCCGGGTCGGACGCCGACGCGGACGGCGTGGGCGTGGCCGCGTACACCGGCGCCGCGGCGAACGAACCGACCACCCCCAGCACCACGGACGCGGCGGCCGCCCTGCGGAACGTACCCAACGACACCTGTGTTCCCCTCATGATCCCGATGCCGTGCGCGTCAGTACGCGCGAGGGGCGGGCGCCCGGCCGGACGCCCGCCCACAGTCCCACCGTGTCGAACGGCGGCGGAACCTCAGCTCCAGACGCCGGCGTTCTTCTGCTCGGTGGCCTGGTAGCTCTGCGCGGCGCTGTCCAGCGAGGTGGCGATCTGGCCCAGCACCTGCTGCAGGTCGGCGGCCTTGGCGTCCCACTCGTGCTGGCGGGCCTGGTAGCCCTCCTGCGCCGAGCCCTCCCAGCTGCTGGCGATGCGCTGCACGCCGGCCTTCAGCTCGTCCAGCTGCGACTGGATGCGCTGGGCGGTCTGGCGGACCTCCGACGACGCGTTCGAGATCGTCGAGAAATTGACGAGAATGTGCTCACTCATTGAAGTCTCCTAGTCGATGGAATCGGCGCGGCCGGATGCGCGGGCCGCACTACAGCCGAGGTCCTGCGGACCCTAGAGCTCAGTGACCGAGCCCGGACATCGAGGACTGCTGCTCCTGCTCCGTCTGCGCGTAGAGCTTGGTGGTCGCCTCGATCGCCTGCTTGATCTCGTCGAGCACCTTGTTGAGCGCGTTGGCGTCCTCGTTGAAGCGGGTCTGCATCTGCTGGTAGGCCTGGGCAGCCTGGCCCTGCCAGCCCGACTTGATCGAGTCGACCAGCGCGTTGAGCCGCTGAATCTCGCCCTGGACCTGCGCGTTCACCTCACCGATGCGGTTGGCGAAGGCATTCATTTCCTCAGCGGTCGTCCTGAACTGACCAGCCATGATCCACCGTCCCCCATGAGACAGACAATTACTTCGGATAGTCCTGATACGGCCCACCCGGTGACACCACGATGAGGTGTCCCCAGCACTTTAGCCGCCGTTTGCAAGTGACCCAACACCGGAGTACCGGTAGTTACCAGACCATGACACGGCCTGCCACACACCTGCACTGACGAAGCGTCACGCGGTCTGCGCGGTCTCCGCCGCCTTGGTGCTCAGCGAACCGCCGGCCGGCACGAGGATCGACCACGGCTGCGGAACCCGGCTCGGCGCAACGGACTTGTAGCCGAGCCGGGCCTGGGAGCCGTTCTCCTCGTCCTTGGCCTGCTCCTGCTGCTGCCCGGCGCTCGGAGCGGGCGAAGGGCCGTTGCCGCCGTCGCTGTTGGCCTGCAGCGAGTAGCGCAGACCGGTCTCGGTGATCAGGAAGGTGGTGCCGGAGGTGTCCTGGCTCGCCGGCCCCGCCTCGCCGTCCACCGCGCGGTACAACAGGCCGTGGCCCGGCGTCACATGGGCGCTCGCGGACCCGAGCGCGACCTTCGCCGGGTACTCGGTGTGCGCCCACACGGTGCGCTTGGGCTGGCCCTTGTCGTCGTAGCCCGCGAAGGTGCTGCAGACGGTCGAACGGTTGCCCTTGGGGCCGACGTTCAGCGGCAGTTGCGGCTTGGCGTCCGGCAGGTCGGTCTTGTCCAGCATGGACTGCTCGACCTGCGACGCCAGCTTGGCGTTGTCGCCCGGGGACAGCTCTGCGGCCTTCGGGCTGTCGCCGCCGTACGCGGCGGTCAGGTCCGGGTCGTTGCGGATCAGCTCGGCCTGGAACGGCGTCACCTGGAAGAGCTTCTCCTTGCCGACGACGTAGTAGGTGTTCTGGAAGACCAGCAGCCTCCCGACGAACGCATCCTCGGTCTTGGTGAGATTGACCTTGGACTTGGTCTTCGTCGTGGTCAGGTCGGAGATCTTCGGGAAGTCGATCACCTCGCCCGTCGCCAGGGTGTCCAGCCAGGCCTTGGTCACCTGCTCCGGCTCGACGCTGTCGCCGAACAGGCCGGACTGCAACGCCCTGCGCCTGTCGGCGGGCATGTCCAGCTTGCCCACCGCGTGCTTCACGCCGAACTGGTCGACCAGGAACCTGCTGGGCGTGTCGCCCTTCTTCACCGGCGGCGCCTGGACGTAGAGCCCCTGGCCCTCCTGCAGTACCTTCGCCGGGTCGGACAGCGTCTTCGCCTCGTCGCCCGCGGCGATGAACACGGCCTGGTTGATGCTCGCCTGGCTGGTGTCGACACCGGGCCGGTCGCAGACCGACCACAGCTTCGCCTCACCGGCGTCCTGCGCGGACGGCAGCTTGTCCGGCGCGTACGGGATGCCGACGGTGGCGCCGTGGTTCTTGTAGTTGTCCAGCACCTTGTCGGCGACCGGCACCACCTTGGCGCCGGCCGGCAGCAGCAGCCGGGCCGAAGACATGTTCAGGACCTGGTGCAGCACCTTCTCGTGGGTCTGCGGGTCCTCCAGCACCACGTACCGGGTGGTGGAGTCCTTGCCCTGGATGATGTTCTTGCCGTCGTCCCAGTTCAGCGGGGCACTGGGCTTGATGACGCCCCACATGCCGAAGCCCGCCACGGCCACCGCCGCGACCACGAAGCTCGGCAGCACCGCCCGCACCGGGCGCGGCGCGTCCTCGTCGTTGCCGCCGCCGCCGGGCTGCAGGAACGCCCCCACCGTGCGCCGCCGCGCGAAGTTGTACGCGTTCAGCTCGTCCCTGCGTGATGCCATGCTCCCCGTCTCCCCTGTGTGTCCGGCGCCTGTCCTGCCGTCAACGCGCCCTCGCCCTGCGTGAGTCTGCCACCCGCCGGGCAACGCGAGCACTGAACCCTCTACGATGCCGCAGCAGACGGTGAGTACCGTAACGGGTACGGTTCACTGCCCGGCCGGCCGGGCCGTGACATCTGATCAGAGAGGGTCCATCGGGGGATGCCAAGCCAGACCGCTCAAGCTCGACGCAGCGCCGCGAACGGCCGCCGGCAGGGCGGCCGGGGTGCCGACCCCGGCGGTCGTCGGGCCCGGTCCGCCGCGCCCGCGACCGCCCCGGTGCCGCTGCGCGTCCACCCCCGCCCCGGGCTGCTCGGCAGCCGGCTGCGGCTCCAGCAGCTGGTGCTGCTGGAGGTCGCCGCCGCCCTGGTGGCGGTGGGCTGGACGATCGCCCCGGCGATGGCCGGAGCCTTCGCCGTCCCGGCCGTGCTGCTCCTCGTGGTGGCGCTGCTGCCGCTCGGCGGGCGCAGCCTGCCGGAGGCGCTGCGCATCCGGCAGGCCATGAAGGCCCGCCGCAAGGAGGCGCAGTACAACGTGCCGCCGCCGGGTACCGACCCGGCGCTGGCCCCGGCGCTGGAGGTCGAACCGGCGCTGCGCACCTGCACCCACGTCACCGAGACCGACCTCGGCGACGGCCGCCCGATCCGCCGGGAGACCGGCATGGTCGGCGACGGCACGTTCTACACCTCGGTGCTGCTGGTGCAGGCCAAGGACCAGCCGCTGCGGCCGGTGCGCACCGCGCTGCCGCTGCCGCTCGACATCGTGTGCTCGGCGCTCCAGGTGGACGACATCGCCATGGAGTCCGTGCAGTTGGTGCAGCACACCCAGCCCGCGCCGGCTCCGCACCTGCCGGACCAGTCGCTGGCCGCCCGCGCCTACCAGCAGCTCCAGGACGGCCCGGCCACGCCGGCGCTGCGGCTCACCTGGGTCGCGCTCAAGCTGAACCCGGAGACCTCGTCCACCGCGGTGCTCGCCCGCGGCGGCGGCGAGGAGGGCGCCCGCAAGACCCTGCAGCGGGTCACCGACCAGCTGGCCGGTCGGCTGAACGCGGCGGGCTTCACCGCGACCGTGCTGGACGAGCGCGAGCTGATCGCCGCACTGGCGATCTCGATCTGCGCCAACCCGGTGGCCGTGGCCGGCCGCCAGGGCAGCGGCGGCGGCGGTGCGGCCGCCCGCCGGACCCAGGAGAGCAGCAAGTTCTGGCGGATCGACGACCGCTGGCACAGCACCTTCTGGATCTCCAAGTGGCCGCAGCTCAGCCGGCCGGGCGGGGCGCCGGGCCGGATCTCGGCCCCGGACCTCGTCAACCTGGTCACCGGCACGCCCGCGCTGGCCAGCACCTTCAGCCTGACCGCGAGCCGGGGCACCGGCGGTTCGGTCGCGCTCAGCGGCCACGTCCGGGTCACCGGCCGCAGCGAGAGCGAGGTGGCCCAGGTCGGCCGCCTGGTGGAGTCGCGGGCGCAGAGCGCCGGCGTCGGCCTGACCCGCCTCGACCTGGAGCAGGCGCCCGGCCTGCTCGCCACGCTTCCCCTGGGAGGGACGTCCTGATGGCCTATCAGTCCTACCCCACCCAGGCCCCGCAGCCGGCCGCCGAGCAGCCCCGTCCGGCCCGGGTCCGTCCCGGCTTCGGGCTGCGCGGTCCGCGCCGCGAGAAGCACGTGCTCACCACCGAGGACCTCGCCGCGCTGTCCTTCCCGGTCGGCGACGACGGTGTGGTCATCGGTGTCGACCCGCAGCAGCAGCCCGCGGTGATCGGCCTGTTCCGTCCGCACGCCTACGACGTGGTGCTGGTGGGCGGCATGTGGACGGCGCAGGTCATCGCGCTGCGCGCGGCGGCGACCGGCGCCCGGGTGGCCGTGGAGACCGGCCGTCCGCAGGCGTGGGCGCCGATGGCGCAGGCCGCCGGCGGCGGCCAGCCGTGCGTGACGGTCCACCAGGTCGGCCGGCTCGGTCCGCAGGGCGCGTCGGTCGCCTCGCCGGTGCTGGTGGTCCGTGACCTCGGCGCCCGGCCGTCGCGCAGCCGGCTGTCGGCCGCGCCGTGGCAGACCACGCTGACCCTGCTGCCGTACCTGGGGCCGAACGCCAGCCGGGTGCTCAACTCGGCCGACCTGGTCGGTGTGCAGCGCATCTCGCCGCAGGAGGCGGAGGTCGTCGCGCGGGTGCTGTCGCTCTCCGACCAGGAGGTCGTCTCGCTGCCGTCGCTGGGCGACAACATCACGCTGTGGGCGACCCGGATGCGCAAGCAGTACGTGATGACCAATCCGGTCGAGGCCGAGGCGCAGCTGCTGGGCGGCCCGCGCCGGATGGACTGACAGCGCCTCATCGGCACCACGGGTCCGGGCCGGCATCTGCCGGTCCGGACCCTCTGTCCGCGGCCCCGTTTCGGGGGGCCGCGGCCGGGGACGGGGGAAACAGGCGGACGTGCTTTCGGCGTTCACCCTTTGGACGGTTCTCCGCGCGCGGTCGGCCGTGCCCGGTGGCGGTTCGGCATCCGGTACCGCCTTCAGATGACCGCGGATCACGTCCTAGTCTTGTTGCCCGACCCACCGCGAACAGCGGCGACGAAAACGAGGGAGCCCCAGTGAGCAGCGATCGGGACGGCGTCTACGTCGGCGACAACGCGGCGGAGGAGGACGACGACTGGTCGGACGAGCCCGACTACGCTCCCCCGTCCTGGTACACACAGAGCGCGGCTCCGGCGCAGCCCGCACCGGCCCCCGCGCCGTCGCCACCGCCGGCTCCGCAGCCGGTGGTACAGCCACCGGTCGCCGTGCAGCCGCCCGCGCCGGTGCCCGCTCCCGCACCGGCCGCGGAGTCCGTCCCTGCTCCCGTTCCCGCCCCGGCCCCGGTCGCGCCGCAGGCCGAACAGGCGCCGGTCGTCCAGCCGCAGCCCGTTCCGCAGCCGCTCGTTCCGCAGCCGCCGGTGGCCGAGCAGCCGCCGACGGTGCCCGCTCCCGCGCCGGTGGTCGAGCAGCCCGTGGCGGAGCCGGCTCCGGTGCCGGCCCCTGCCCCGGTTCCCGCGCCGGCGGTGGAGGTGCAGTCCACCGCGGTGCCGCCGGTCGAGCCCGCCCCGGTGCCCGCTCCCGCGCCGGCCCCCGTTCCTGCTCCCGCTCCCGCTCCCGCTCCCGAGCAGCAGGCCGCGCAGCCGTGGCCGCCGCAGCCCCAGCCGCAGCAGCAGGGCGCGCCGTACGCGCCGCCGCAGCAGCCGGTGCCGCCGGGCCCCCCGCAGCCGTACCCGCAGCAGCAGGGCGGTGCGCCGCAGCCCGGGCCGTGGCCGCCGCAGCAGCAGGGTGTCCCGCCGACCGTTCCCGGACCCGCGCCGGCGCCCGGCCCGGCCCCGGTGCCCGGTCCGCCGGTCGACCCGCGGACGGGCGGCTGGCCACAGCCGCCCGCCTACCCGCAGGCGTACCCGCAGCAGCAGGGCGGCGTGCCGCAGGCTCCGGCGGCCTTCCAGCAGGCGGGCCCGCAGCAGGCACAGGCGCACGGCGCTGCGCTGGGCTACACGGCGGCGGTGGAGCTGTCCTCGGACCGGCTGCTGCGCGGTCAGCCGAAGGCGCAGCGCCAGCAGCCGCGGTTCCAGTTCGGCGGCAAGGCGGCGCAGGCCGACCGGGCGCGCAAGCTGGAGATCATCCGGACCCCGGTGATGAGCTGCTACCGGATCGCGGTGATCAGCCTCAAGGGCGGTGTCGGCAAGACCACGACGACGACCTCGCTGGGCGCCACGCTGGCGAGCGAGCGCCAGGACAAGGTCATCGCGATCGACGCCAACCCGGACGCCGGCACGCTCGGCCGCCGGGTGAAGCGCCAGACCGGTGCGACCATCCGCGACCTGGTGACGGCGATCCCGCACCTGCGCAGCTACATGGACATCCGCCAGTTCACCTCGCAGGACCTGCACTCGGGCCTGGAGATCCTGGCGAACGACGTCGACCCGGCGGTCTCGACCACCTTCGACGACTCGGACTACCGCCAGGTCATCGAGGTGCTCGGGCAGCATTACCCGATCATCCTGACGGACTCCGGCACCGGTCTGCTCTACAGCGCGATGCGCGGTGTGCTGGACCTCGCGGACCAGCTGATCATCGTCTCCACGCCGAGCGTGGACGGTGCCTCCAGCGCCTCGACCACGCTGGACTGGCTGTCCGCGCACGGCTACGCGGACCTGGTGCAGCGCAGCATCACGGTGGTCTCCGGGGTCCGCGAGACCAGCAAGATGATCAAGGTCGAGGACATCGTGGCGCACTTCCAGACCCGCTGCCGCGGTGTCGTGGTGGTGCCGTTCGACGAGAGCCTGGCGGCCGGTGCCGAGGTCAACCTGGCCATGATGAAGCCCAAGGTCCGCGACGCGTACTTCGACCTGGCCACCCTGGTCGGCGAGGACATCGCCCGCACCCAGCAGGCCCAGCAGTCCGCCTGGGCGCAGCAGCAGGGCTACGGGCAGCAGATGCCGCCCCAGCAGCAGCCGTACCCGCAGCAGCAGGGCTACCCGCAGCAGCAGGGCTACGGCTACCCCGGCCAGCCCGCGCCGGGTGCGCCGTGGGCCCCGCAGCCCGGCCAGGCCCCGCCGCCCGGCTGGGGCCAGCAGCCGCCGGCCCAGCCCGGGGCGCAGCCGCTGCCGCAGGAGTGGCAGCAGCCGCAGCAGCCGGGGTACGGCTACCCGCCGCCACAGGACGGCCAGCAGCCCCCGCCGCCCGGGTACGGGTACCCGCCGCAGCAGCACTGAGGCAGCACGCCGAAGGCCCCCGACACCGGATGTCGGGGGCCTTCGGCGTGCGCGGGGGCCGTCAGCCGGCGGTGTCGGTCAGCTCGCGGGCCTGCTTGACGTCGTCGGCCATCCGCTCCAGCAGGGCCTCGATCGAGTCGAACTTCTCCATGCCGCGCAGGTAGGCGAGGAAGTCGACGGCCACGTGCAGGCCGTACAGGTCGAGGCCGACCCGGTCGATGGCGTAGGCCTCGACGGTGCGGGCGGTGCCGTCGAAGGTGGGGTTGGTGCCCACCGAGATGGCGGCCGGCATGCGCTCGCCGTCGGCGGTGAGCCAGCCCGCGTAGACGCCGTCGGCGGGGATCGCGCTGTGCGGCACGGTCTCCACGTTGGCGGTGGGGTAGCCGAGTTCGCGGCCGCGCTGGGCGCCGCGGACGACCACGCCCTCGACGCGGTGCGGTCGGCCGAGCACCTCGGCGACGCCGGCCATGTCGCCGCCGGCCACCAGGCGGCGGCAGAGGGTGGAGGAGAAGGCCTCGCCGTCGCCGGCGCTGCCGCTCACCCGGAGGTCGAGCACCTCGACCTCGAAGTCGTCGGCGCGGCCGAGTTCGGCGAGCAGGGCGACGTTGCCGGCCGCACGGTGCCCGAAGCGGAAGTTCGGGCCCTCGACCACGGCCTTGGCGCGCAGTGCCTCCACCAGCACCGACCGGACGAAGAACTCCGGTGACTCCTGGGAGAATTCGAAAGTGAACGGCAGGACGAGCACGGCGTCGACGCCGAGCTCCTCGATCAGTTCGGCCCGGCGGGGCTGCGGGGCCAGCAGGGCCGGGTGGCTGCCCGGCCGGACGACCTCGCTGGGGTGCGGGTCGAAGGTGACGACGACGGACTTGGCGCCGAGTTCGCGGGCGTGCTCCACCACCCGTTCGATGATCAGCTGGTGGCCACGGTGCACACCGTCGAACGATCCGATGGTGACGACGCTGCGCCCCCAGTCCCCGGGGATCTCCTCCAGGCCACGCCAGCGCTGCACCTGACCGCTCCTTGTTCCTCTGCCGCGCCTCGGGAGGCGCTCGAACACTCAACCCGAACCCCTATAGCGTGCCATGAGCCCGTCCCTGCTTCGGCACCGGAATGGCCTCGGCGCGGTGGGCGGCCCGTTCCGCCTCGGCAGCGGCGTACTGCGGGTCCCGGCCGGCGGCGGCGAGTTCGCGCAGGCGGGCGGTGAGCGGACCGTCGGGCGGCGGCGGGCCGGTGTCCGGCCAGTCGGCGAGGAGCCGTGCGAAGGAGGCCGTCCGCCCGGCCGCGCCGACGAGGGCGGCGTCGGCCCCGGGCCACCGGCCTGCGATCCTGCGGACCAGCTCGCGGGCCCGTTGCGGTGCGGTGCGGGCACAGCCGTCGGCGACCCGGTCGAGGACGGCGGCGAGCACGCCGGGGTCGCGTTCGGCGGCGAGCAGGGCGTCCAGCAGGACGGCCCGGGCCTGGCCGTCGGGCGCCGCCAGTACCGGGGCGAAGACCTTGCGCACAGTGGCGGGGGCGGTCACCACCTCGGCGACCAGCGGCCGCGCGTCGTGCCCGGCGGCCAGCAGGACGTCCACGTGGGCGGCCAACTGCCCGGCGCGCTCCGGGTGTTCGCGCAGCTGCCGGGCGGCGAGAAGGACACCCTCGCGGACGGTCCCGGGGTCCTCGGCCCGGGCGAGCAGCCGCAGGCCGTCGGCGACCGGGGCGGCGGGGCGGGCGAGTCTGCGCCGGACGGCGGCCAGCACGGCCTCGGGGTGGTCGGCGAGCGCGGGGGCGAGTTCGGCCGCGCCGAGGAAGGGGTCGTCGGCGGCGTACGCCTCGAGTGCGCGCGGCAGGTGGGCGGCCCGGTCCTCGGGGTCCCGCAGCAGCAGGGCGAGGGCGGCGCCGTGCAGGGCCGGCTCGTCCTCGCGGGCGAGCAGGGTGAGCGCGGTGAACCGCAGCAGCCGCCGGCCGGCGGGGTTGGCGTGCGGGGCGGCGCGCAGGGCGTGCACGGCGGCGGCGACGTGCCGTTCGGGGCGCGGGTCGTGGCTCCAGCGGTCGACGGCGCGGCAGAGCGCGGAGGGCTCGTCCTCGGCGAGCCGGGCGAGCAGCGCGTCGGCTCTCGGGTGCGCGGCGGCGGCCAGGGTGTCCGCCAACTCGTCGACGGCCAGCCTGCGGTGGGTGTGCAGCAGGTCGTGGGCGAGGTCCGCGACGGTGGCGCCGGTGCCGTCGGCGAGCGGGCCTGCGTCGGCGAACCAGGCGCAGAGCAGCGGCTGGACGGTGACCGGGTCGGCGGTCAGCAGGGCGGCGGCAGCGGCCCGGTACGGCCCGCCGGACGGGTCGGTGCGGACGAGTCCGCGCAGCAGGTCCAGCCGGTCGGCCGGGGCGAGCGGCAGGGCGGCCCACCAGTCCGGGGTGAAGGCGGGGTGGCCGGCCAGGCCGGCCAGCAGGGCGCGGTGGACACCGGGCCGGGGCAGGGCGGGCAGCACCGCGGCGAGCAGGCGGGCGGCCCACCAGGCGGCCTCGGAGCCGGGTTCGGCGGTGTCCAGGGTGTTCCGCAGCTGCCGCAGCCGTTCGGCCAGGGCGGGTCCGTCCCCGGTCTCGGCGAGCCGGCGCAGCGCGGCGGCGACCGCGCCGAGCCGGTGACGGGGCACCCCGTGGCCGGCGCCCGGGTCGGTGTCGCGGCCTGTGTGGGTGTCCCGGTCGGTACGGGTGTCGGGGCCGGGTGCGGGGGCCGGGTCGAGCAGCAGGTGGAGGGCGCGGTCGAGGTCGAGGTGGCGTCCCTGCAGCCAGTCGGCGTGGTCCTCGCGGGCGAGCCGGAATCCGTCGCCGGCGCGGACGAACAGACCCTCGGCGAGGACGGCCGGGCCCCAGCCACCGGCGGCCGGGAAGAGCCGGTCGAACTCGCCGGCGGTCAGCCCGGCGTGCCCGGCCCCGAGCAGCAGCCGGGCGGCCTCGTGGACGCGCCCGGCGACGGCGGCGGCGGTGCGGCGCAGCCGGCCGGTGTCCTCGCCGCCGGAGGGCGCGGCGCCGCGGCGGTGGGCGCCGGGGCGGCGGTCCTCGGCGGCCCGGATCCGGCGGGCGATCCGCAGGCAGAGCAGGTCGAGGTGGGCGGCGTAGAGCTCGCCGCGGCTGGCCGGGGTGCCGTGCAGGCCGGCGGCGCGGAGGTCGCCTGCGGTGCGCAGGGCCTCGGGGTGGGCGGCGTCGGCGGGTGCGAGGGCGGCGGGGTCGGCGCCGTGCCGGCGGGCGGCCCGCTCGGCGGCGTCGGCGGGCAGCGGGCCCAGGCCGACCGGACGGGCGCCGGCGGGCCGGGCGGGGCCGTCCCAGGTCTCGGGTCGGCAGGCGGTGAGCAGCCGGACCCGGTGCCGGCCGAGCCAGTCGGCGGTGGCGGCCCACCAGGCGCCGGAGGGAGCCGCGACGGCCTCCTCGGGGGCGTCCAGCAGGACGAGCAGGGTGCGGTCGGCGTCGGCGCAGAGCCGGGCGGCCTCTTCGGGCGCGGGCGCCGGGACGGCCAGCCGGGTGGCGGCGCCGGCCAGGGCGCGCGCGACCGGCTCGGCCAGTGAGGTGTCGCCGGGCGCGAGGTCGGCGCCGCGCAGCCAGAGCGTGGGCAGGGGGCGTTCGCCGGTGGCCCGGCGCCGGGCCAGCGCGGCGAGTTCGGTGCTGCGTCCGCTGCCGGGGGCGCCGACGAGGACGGTGTGCGGGTCGAGCGGTTCCTCGCCGGTGAGGCCGTCGGCCCGGTCGGTGCGGCCGGCGGCGAGGCCTGTGGCGAGTGCTGCGGCGAGCTCGGCGGCCCGGGAGGGGCCGGCGGCGGCCGTGTCGAGCTGGACGGCGGCGAGCCGGAGGACGCCGCCGAGGTTGAGCGCCGCGCCGTGCCCGGGGACGCTCTCGGCGTTGCGCCGCACCAGCCGGTGCAGGCCGGCGACGCCGAGCGGGGCTGCGGGGACGGTGCCGGCGCCCTCGGCCCGCAGCGCCGGCGCGAGCACGGCGAGGACGGCCCCGGAGTCGGCGTCCAGCACGGGTGTGCCGGGCAGGGCGGCCTCCGGTGGGAGGTCGAGGAGCAGGGTGTCGGGGACGGCGTGGAAGCCCTCCGGCAGCAGCAGCGCGGCGGTGCAGCGGCCGACCGCGGCGACCGGGGTGACCGGGCCCGGGGCGGTGCCCGCGGCGGGTGGCCGGAGCAGCGCCAGCGGCCGTCCGGCGGCGGCCCGGCCGGTGTGCCCGGAGATCGGCAGCGCGGGCCTCGGCGGGCCGGCGGCGGCGGGGTGGAGCAGGGCCAGGCCGTGCTCGGGCAGCAGCTCGACGGCGTCCGGGCCGAGCGGTACGAGGGTGCCGTCGGGCAGCAGCAGTACCAGGGCGGCGGGGCCGGCGGCGGTCTCGTGGGCGGTGACCACGGTGCCCTGCGGGTCGGCGGTGAAGCCGAGGCCGCGGTGGCGGCCGGTCTCGTCGCGGATGCCGACGAGGGCGTCCGCGGGACGGGGCGGCGGCGGCCCTGCCGTCGCCCCCGGCTGGTGTCTGCCCGCCATCCGCGCCGCCCCTCCCGCCGGGTCAGCCGGCGGCCGGACCGGCCGCCGTACTCACCGCGGGGAGTGTGCCCCCTGCGGGCGACGCACCACCGTGCGCGCGCCGTTCACGACACCGGTTCACCTCGCGCGCTCGCCCGAAAGGGTGACGCCGAGCGGGCGGCGGGCCGGGGCCCGGGAGGGCCGGGCGGGTGGCTCAGCCGACGAAGACGGCCACCGGGCGGGCACTACCGCCCTTCTCCTCGACCAGGGCGAGGAAGCGGCCCTCCGGGTCGAACACGGCGATCGGGCCGCCCGTGTCGAGCCCGGGGCCTTCAGCCGCATGCCGTGCGAGAGCTGCTCGGCCTGCTCGGCATCGATGTCCCAGCGGGGGAAGGCCGCGGCGGCCGCCTCGGCGATGGGCAGCACCTCCAGCTTCTCCTCCAGCTGCTCCAGGGTGCGGGCGTGCTCCAGCCCGTACGGGCCGACCTTGGTGCGGCGCAGCGCGGTGAGGTGGCCGCCGACGCCGAGGGCGGTGCCGAGGTCGCGGGCGAGCGCGCGGATGTACGTGCCGGAGGAGCACTCGACGGTGACGTCGAGGTCGATCACCGGGGTGCCGTCCTCGGCGGTCGCGGCCCGCTGCTCGTGGACGGTGAAGGAGTGCACCGTGGTGGGGCGGGCCGCCAGTTCGAAGTCCTCGCCCTCGCGGACCCGGGCGTAGGAGCGCTTGCCGTCGATCTTGATGGCGGAGACCTTGGACGGGACCTGCATGATCTCGCCGGTCAGGTCGGCGATCCCGGCGTCGACGGCCTCCCGGGTGACGGCGTCGGCCGGCGCGGAGGCGGTGACCTCGCCCTCCCGGTCGTCGGTGATCGTGGTCTGGCCGAGCCGGATCGTCGCCTCGTAGGTCTTGCTGGTGAGCATCAGGTGCCCGAGCAGCCGGGTGGCCCGCTCGACGCCGAGCACCAGCACGCCGGTGGCCATCGGGTCGAGGGTGCCGGCGTGGCCGACCTTGCGGGTGCCGGCCAGCCACCGCAGCTTGGCGACCACCCCGTGCGAGGTGATGCCCTCCGGCTTGTCGACGATGACCAGGCCGTCGGGACCTGTTCCCTTGCGCTTCATCGGTTCTTTCTTCGAGGAGTGTGTGGGCGGGTCAGCCGGCCAGCGCGGCCCGGAAGCGGGCCACCACCGTCTCGACGTCCTCGCGGGCGGCGAACCCGGCCGCGTAGACGTGCCCGCCGCCGCCGAGTTCGGTGCAGGCCGCGGCGACGTCCACCGCGCCCTTGGAGCGGCAGGAGCCGCGCAGGGTGCCGTCCGGGTCCTGCTTGAGCACGAGCGCGACCTCGGCCTCGGCGGGGCGCCGGAGCACGTCGATCAGACCCTCGATCTCCTCCACCGTCACGCCGAAGAGGGCGAGTTCCTGGTACGGCACCCAGGTCCACACCAGGCCGCGGCCGCCCACGGCCTCGGGCTCGAGGACCGCGCGGCCGAGGGCGCCGGCGAGCACCTTGAGGTAGCCGAAGGAGGAGGTGTCCCAGAGCTGGCGGGAGATCAGGTCCTGCCGGATGCCGGTGGCCAGCAGCCGGCCGGCGAGCTCGTGGGTGGCCGGTGTGGTGGCGGCGTACTTGAAGGAGCCGGTGTCGGTGGCGACGCCGGTGTACAGGCAGGTGGCGAGCGCCTGGTCGAGGGGCACGCCGAGGCGGCGCAGCAGTTCGTCGACGAGCACGGCGGTGGCCGGGGCGGCCGGGTCGATCAGCCGGTGGGTGCCGAAGCCCGGGTTGGAGGCGTGGTGGTCGAAGACCACCATGACCGGGGCGGCGAAGGCCTTGTCGTGGAGCAGGCCGAGCCGGCCCTCGGAGGCGACGTCGAAGCAGAGCACCAGCTCGGGCACGTCGGGAACGGCCGAGGCGGGCACGATCAGCTCCTGCCCGGGCAGGAAGGACAGCGACTCGGGGACGATCTGCGGGTCGTCGCCGAAGGAGACCCGGACGCGGTACCCGAGCGAGCGCAGGGCCAGGCCCGCGGCGAGCGCGGAGCCCAGGGCGTCGCCGTCCGGGTTGATGTGGCAGATCAGATCGATGTCGGTGGCCCGCCCGATCTCCGCCACGACGCGCTGCCACTCGTGGTCGAGGCCGGAGGCCTCAGTGCGTGGCCCCGGAAGCACCGCGAGGGCAGGCTCCACCGTGCTGGTGGAGCCCGCCCCCGCGGTACCGGCCGCCGTCGGCTCGCCGGTCATGCCTACTCGTCCTCGTCCGCGTCGTCGTCTCGGCCGGTGCGGTACGGGTCCGCGTCGCCGGCGTAGCTGGCGCCGGCGGCGGCGGTGCGCACCGCCGCGTCGGACTGCCGGGCCCGGTCGAGCAGGTCGTCGATGTTCTTGGCGTTGTCCGGCAGCGCGTCCGCGACGAAGGTCAGGGTCGGGGTGAAGCGCACCCCGGTCTGCCGGCCGACCTCGGAGCGGAGGACGCCCTTGGCGCTCTCCAGGGCGGCCGCGCTGGCCTGACGCTCGGTCTCGTCACCGTAGACGGTGTAGAAGACGGTGGCCTCGCGCAGGTCCCCGGTGACCCGGGCGTCGGTGATGGTCACGTAGCCCAGACGCGGGTCCTTGATCCGGCGCTGCAGGGTCTCGGCGACGACCACCTGGATGCGGTCGGCGAGCTTGCGCGCCCTTGCGGTGTCGGTCACGTTGCCTCCTCGTGCGATGGGCCCGGTACCCGGGTCGGTCGTGCACCCGGCGGGGCCCATGCCCCAAAGTACCTGCCCGCGCCCAGCCTTGTGGGCGCTCTCGGTCCTGATCGGTGTGACGGTGGCGACTCCCGCTGCCGCGGGGGCGCTCCGGCCAACCGGTGGTCACTCATCGTCGTCGTTGTGGTACCGCCTCCGTGCGGAGAGCAGCATCACTTCGGGGCGGCCGGCGACGAACCGCTCACAGCTGTCCAGGATCTCGGTGACGTACGAGGCGTCCCCGGAGACCACGGCGAGGCCGATCCCGGCCCGGCGGTGCAGATCCTGGTTCCCGACTTCGGCAGCGCACACGCTGTACTTGCGCTGCAGTTCGGCCACGATGGGCCGCACGATCGAGCGCTTCTCCTTGAGCGAGTGGACGTCACCCAGGAGGAGGTCGAAGGTGAGTGTTCCTACGAACATGTGTGGCAGGTCAGAGCCGACCTGGAGGCCTCGGAGAGCTCCCCGCTCGGGGATGTACGAGGACCCTACACAGCGAGACCGGGGCCGGTCGACGGGTTATGCACCCGCCGACCGGCCCCGGAACACGAGCCGTTACGAGCGCGGCTTCTCGCGCATCTCGTAGGTCTCGATGACATCGTCGATCTTGATGTCGTTGTACGAGCCCAGGGTCACACCGGCCTCGAAGCCCTCGCGGACCTCGGTCGCGTCGTCCTTGAAGCGGCGCAGGCCCTCGATGTTGAGGTTCTCCGCCACGACCTTGCCGTCGCGCAGCAGGCGGGCCTTGGTGTTGCGTCGGATGACGCCCTCGCGCACCAGGACACCGGCGATGTTGCCGAACTTGGAGGAGCGGAACACCTCGCGGATCTCCGCGGAGCCGAGGCGCACCTCCTCGTACTCGGGCTTGAGCAGGCCCTTGAGCGCGGCCTCGATCTCCTCGATCGCCTGGTAGATGACCGAGTAGTACCGGATGTCGACGCCCTCGCGCTCGGCCGCGGTACGGGCACGCCCCTCGGCGCGCACGTTGAAGCCGATGATGATGGCGTCCGAGCCCATCGCCAGGTCCACGTCGGACTCGGTGATGGCACCCACACCGCGGTGCAGGATCCGCAGCTCGACCTCGTCGCCCACGTCCAGCTTGACGAGAGCGTCCTCGAGGGCTTCGACGGAACCGGAGACGTCACCCTTGATGATGAGGTTGAGCTTCTCGATGGAGCCGGCGGCCAGGGCGGCCTCCAGACCCTCGAGCGAGACGCGGACACGGCGCTGGGCCATGGACGCGTTGCGGTCGCGGGCGGCGCGCTTCTCGGCGATCTGGCGGGCGGTGCGGTCCTCGTCGACGACGATGAAGCTGTCGCCGGCGCGGGGCACCGAGGTCAGACCGAGGAGCAGGACCGGACGGGACGGGCCGGCCTCGGTGAGGCTGTTGCCGTTCTCGTCCAGCATCGCGCGGACGCGGCCGTAGGCGTCGCCCACGACGATCGAGTCGCCGACGCGGAGCGTGCCGCGCTGGACGAGCAGCGTCGCCATGGCGCCGCGGCCCTTGTCCAGGTGGGCCTCGATCGCGATGCCCTGCGCGTCCTGCTCCGGGTTGGCCCGGAGGTCGAGCGAGGCGTCCGCGGTGAGGACCACGGCCTCCAGCAGCTGGTCGATGTGCAGGCCCTGGCGGGCGGAGATGTCGACGAACATGGTGTCGCCGCCGTACTCCTCGGCCACCAGACCGAACTCGGTCAGCTGACCGCGGACCTTGGTCGGGTCGGCACCCTCGACGTCGATCTTGTTGACCGCGACCACGATCGGAACGCCGGCGGCCTTGGCGTGGTTCAGCGCCTCGATCGTCTGCGGCATGACACCGTCGTTGGCCGCGACCACCAGGATCGCGATGTCGGTCGACTTGGCACCACGGGCACGCATGGCGGAGAACGCCTCGTGACCCGGGGTGTCCAGGAAGGTGATGCGGCGCTCCTCGCCGTTCACCTCGGTCTGCACCTGGTAGGCACCGATGTGCTGGGTGATGCCGCCGGCCTCGCCCGCCACCACGTTGGTCTTGCGGATGGCGTCGAGCAGGCGGGTCTTGCCGTGGTCGACGTGACCCATGACGGTCACGACCGGCGGGCGCGCCTCCAGCATGTCCTCGTCGCCCTCGTCGACACCGAAGTCGATGTCGAAGGACTCGAGCAGCTCGCGGTCCTCGTCGTCCCGGCTGACGATCTCCAGGACGAAGCCCATCTCCTGGGCCAGCATCTCGAGCGTCGCGTCGGAGACCGACTGGGTCGCGGTGACCATCTCACCGAGGTTGAACATCACCGAGACGAGCGCGGCCGGGTTGGCGTTGATCTTCTCCGCGAAGTCCGTCAGCGAGGCACCGCGCGACAGGCGGACGGTCTGTCCGTTGCCGCGGGGCAGCATCACGCCGCCGACGGACGGGGCCTGCATGGCCTCGTACTCCTGGCGCTTCGCCCGCTTCGACTTGCGACCACGGGCCGGACGGCCACCGGGGCCACGGCCGAAGGCGCCCTGCGTGCCACCACGGGCACCCGGACCACCGGGACGGCCGCCGAAGCCACCGGGACGGGCACCGCCGCCACCGAAGCCGCCACCGCCACCGGCGCCACCACCCGGACGCGGGCCGCCGAAGCCGCCGCCAGCCGGACGCGAGCCCGGACCGGCCGGACGACCGGCGAAGCCGGGACGGCCGCCACCGGCGCCGCCACCCGGACGGGCACCGGGGCCGCCACCCGGGCGCGGGCCCGGACGCGGGCCCGGACCGGCCGGACGCTGCGGCATCATGCCGGGGTTCGGACGGGGCATGCCCGCGGGGCTCGGGCCACCGGGGCGCGGCGCGGCAGGACGGGGCAGCCCGTCCGGACGCGGACGGTCGCCACCGGGACGCGGAGCACCCGCACCGGGGCCACCGGCCGGACGCGGACGGTCGCCGCCCGGACGCGGAGCACCCGCACCGGGGCCACCGGCCGGACGCGGACGGTCGCCACCGGGACGCGGAGCACCCGCACCGGGGCCACCGGCCGGACGCGGACGGTCCCCACCGGGACGCGGAGCACCCGCACCGGCGCCGCCCTGACGACGCTCGCCGGGACGGGCCATGCCGGTGTTGCTGGACGTGAAGGGGTTGTTGCCCGGACGCGGGCCGGCCGGACGCGGGCCCGGACGGGCCGCGGGGTTGGCCGGACGCGCAGCGGCCGGACGGGACTCGCGGGCCTCACCGGCCGGGGCCGGGGAGGAGAACTCGGCCGCCGGAGCCACGGGTGCGGCGGGTGCGGCCGGGCGGGCCGCCGGACGCGGGCCCGGCGTCGGCGCGCCGCCCGGGCGGGAAGCCGCGGGGGCGGCCGGCGCGGAGGGTGCCGCGGCGGCGGGGGTGGGACGGGGGCCCGGCGTCACGGTGGGACGCGGGCCGGGGGTGGGTGCACCCGGCTTGGGTGCAGCCGCGCCGGCACCGCCGGCGGGCTGGGGCGCCGCGGGCTTCCGCGGGCCAGGCTTCGCGGAGGAACCACCGGCAGGCGGCGTCGCTCCCAAAGCGTCAGTCAACTTGCGAACGACCGGCGCCTCGATCGTCGAGGACGCCGAACGCACGAACTCACCGAGCTCGGTGAGCTTGGCCATGACGGCCTTGCTCTCCAAGCCAAGTTCCTTGGCAAGCTCGTATACCCGGACCTTAGCCACTTCGCTCCTGTCTATCCGTCCGGGGTAGTTGTCCGCCGGACTGTCGCTACTTCATGGGCGTACTCATCGCGTACTCATCGAGTGCTCATCGCAATCTCGACCTACTTCCATCTCGCGAGGTACCTGACGTTTCGCACCACGCACATGATGAATGTGCGAGGTGCGCTTTCTGCGGTGCTCCGCCGCGCCTGAGGACTCAGGACGCCGGGGCGTCGCCCGCCCGCTGCTCGATGTGTGACCGCAGTGCATCGGTGTCGAGCGGACCCTGGAGCCGGAAGGCCCTGGGGAACGCCCGACGGCGGACCGCGAGGTCGAGGCAGGCGGGATCGGGGTGCAGATGTGCACCCCTCCCCGGCAGTGCGCCGCGACTGTCGGGGACGCAGACGCCCTCGACCGCCACGACACGCAGCAGCTCATGCTTGGCCGCGCGCTTGCGGCAGCCCACGCAGGTGCGTTCCGGGCATGCGCGGACAGGCGTCCGGCCAGACAACCTCAAGTCTACCCCTCCGATGGGACATGGCGCCGCCCGCCGATCACGGCGGGCTCCGTACAACACCGACTACTGCGCCTCGGATTCCCCGGCGGGCACCTCGGTGTCGGGGCGGATGTCGATCCGCCAGCCCGTCAGACGGGCGGCCAGGCGGGCGTTCTGGCCCTCCTTGCCGATCGCCAGCGACAGCTGGTAGTCGGGCACGATCACCCGCGCGGAGCGCTGTGCGTAGTCGACGATCTCCACCTTGGTCACCCGTGCGGGCGACAGTGCGGCGGCGACCATCTCGGCCGGATCCTCCGAGAAGTCGACGATGTCGATCTTCTCGCCGTGCAGTTCGGCCATCACGTTGCGCACCCGGCCGCCCATCGGGCCGATGCAGGCGCCCTTGGCGTTCAGGCCCTGCTTGCGGGACCAGACAGCGATCTTGGTGCGGTGGCCGGCCTCGCGGGCGATCGCGGCGATCTCCACCGAACCGTCCGCGATCTCCGGCACCTCCAGCGCGAACAGGCGCTTCACCAGGTTCGGGTGGGTGCGCGACAGCGTCACCGACGGGCCGCGGACACCACGGCGCACGCCGACCACGTAGCAGCGTAGCCGGGTGCCGTGCTTGTACTCCTCGCCGGGCACCTGCTCCTGCGGAGGCAGGATCGCCTCCAGCTTGCCGATGTCGACCAGGATGTTCTTGGGGTCGTTGCCCTGCTGGACGACACCGGTGACGATGTCGCCCTCCTTGCCCGCGTACTCGCCGAAGGTCTGGTCGTCGGCGGCGTCCCGCAGGCGCTGCAGGATGACCTGCTTGGCGGTCGACGCGGCGATCCGGCCGAAGCCGCTCGGGGTGTCGTCGAACTCCTTCGGCTCGACGCCCTCCTCCAGCTCGGCCGCGTCCTCCAGCGCCCAGACCGTGACGTGGCCGGTCTTGCGGTTCAGCTCGACCCGGGCGCGGCGGCGCGAGCCCTCGGTGCGGTGGTACGCGATGAGGAGCGCCGACTCGATCGACTCGACCAGCAGGTCGAACGGAACGCCCTTCTCGGTAACCAGCCCACGCAGGGCGCTCATGTCGATGTCCACGGCTACGCCTCCTCTTCTCTCTTCAGGTTCATGATCGGGGTCGAACCCCGACTACGCGTCGTGCGAGCCGTCGTCTTCGGCATCGTCCGTGTCGTCGGCGATGTCGGCCGCCTCGTCGAGCAGCGCCTCGTCCTTGCGGTTGAACTCGACCTGGACGCGCGCCTTGGCGATCTCGGTGAAGGCCAGCCGGCGCTCCTTGGGGCGGCCCCGCCCCTTGACCGGCTGCACCTCGACGAGCGCGCCCTCCTCGTCGCTCTCCAGCACCCGGGCGACGATCTCGCCGCCCTCGGCCAGCTGGATCTTCGCCAGCCGGCCCTCGGCACGGGCCCAGTGGCGGGGCAGCACGAGCGAACGCTCCGCACCCGGCGAGCCGACCTCCAGCAGGTAGGGTGCGCTGCCCATCAGGTCGGAGTCGTCCAGCGCCTGGCCGACCTCGCGGCTGAATTCCGCGATCGCGTCGAGGTCCACGCCGCCGTCGGCGTCCACGTCGATCTGGACCTGGCGGCGACTGCCCGCCTGGGTGATCCGGACATCCTCCAGATCGAGGCCCGCCTCGGTGGCCAGGGGCTCCAGCAGCGCACGCAGCCGGTTGGTCTGGGGGGTGCTCATCCGGGTGACTCCTCGGCCGCGTCTGCTGTTGTCAGGTGCTAACTCATCGCGCAGCCTATCCGGTCCGCAGGGCAACCGCCGATTCCGACCGTGCCGCCCGCCGGGTGACGGCGGCGCCTGCGAGCAAGCTCACACTCCGCCGATCGGGCCGCCCGCCCGTCCCGCCCGGCCGCGGCCCTGCCATGATGCACGGTGACCTCACGGTGACCCAGGGGCGTCAGGCCCCGCGAGACGAGCGGAGCGTTCGATGCCGTCCCCCACCCGGCGGACCGTCCTGGCCCTCGGCGCGCTGGCCGGCGCGCTGCTGGCGGCCGGCTGCACCGAGGACCACCGGGACGCCGACCGCACCGGCCGACCCGATCCGGACCTCCCACTGCGGGTGCGCGCGGTGGCCGCCACGGACGCCCTGCTCGCCTCCTACGACACGGTGATCGCCGGGCCGGGCGCCGCCCGGGCGGCGGAGCTGCGGGAGCTGCGCGCGGACCTCGAGGAGCACCGGGCCGCGTTCGCCGCCGGGCTGCCCTCCGCCTCACCGTCCGGCCCCGCCTCGCCGTCCCGCCCCGCCTCGGCCTCCGCCGGCGGCTCGCCCTCGCCGACCGCGTCCCGACCGGCGGCGAGCGTCGCCGAGCTGGCCGCCGCCGAGCGCCGCACCGCCGTCGCCCGGCTGGCCGACCTGGAGGCGGCCTCCCCCGAGCTGGCCCGGCTGCTGGCCGCGGTCGCCGCCTCCGGCGCGCTGCACGCCCGCGCGCTCGGCGACTCCGGGCCGATCGCGCCGCCCGCTCCCACCGCCGGCGCCTCGCCGTCCCCGTCCGCCACACCCTCGGCGGCTGCTTCTACGGCTGCGGCTGCGGCTGCGTCCGCTTCGGTGTCGGGGTCGGTGTCGGGGTCGGCGGGTGCCCGTCCTGCGCCGCTGCCGACCGGTGCCGTGGCCGCCCTGCAGGCGGCGCTGGCGGCCGAGCACGCGGCGGTCTACGGCTACGGCGTGGTCGGCGCCCGGTCGGCGCCCGGCCCGCAGCGGGACGACGCCCGTGCCGCGTACGCCGCGCACCAGGCCGGCCGGGACGCCCTGCAGCGGGAGCTCGACGAGGCGGGCGCCACGCCCACCGCCGCCGCGGCCGGCTACCGGCTGCCGTTCGCGGTCACCGACGCGGCCGCCGCCGGCCGGCTCGCCGCACACATCGAGACGCAGCTGACCGCGGTCTGGGCGGACGCCGTCGCCGCCACCGGCGGGGCGCAGCGGCAGACCGCCGCCACCGCGCTGCGGGAGACCGCGCTGCGCGCCGCGCACTGGGGGGCCGACCTGTCGGCGCTGCCGGGCCTGCCCGGTTCGGCGGGCCAGGACGCGGCCGACGGGGCGAGCGCCGCCCCGGGCATGAGCGCGTCGCCGAGCGCCTGACCAGCGACTTCCCGTCGATGGCCGACAATGGACGGGCGGCGCCGCGTCGGGGCGCACCGAGCGAGAGGCCACCATGTCGGCACTGCCAGGCCAGCAGATCCCCGTCCCCGAGCGGCTCGCGGACACCGTGCGGGCCTGGGCGGGCGAGGCCGGGACGGCCTGGCTGGCCGACCTGCCGGGCCTGGTCGCCGACCGGCTGGACCGCTGGGGTCTGACCCTGGAGCGGGTCGCCGACCCGGGCGGCCCGATCAGCCTGGTCGCCTTCGTGCACCGGAACGACGACCTGGCGCCGGCCGTCCTCAAGGTCGGGCTGGTGACGCCGGAGACGGACGGGGAGCACGCCGCGCTGCGGCACTGGGCGGGCCGCGGCGCCGTGCTGCTGATCGACGCCGATCCGGCGGCGGGGGTGCTGCTGCTGGAGCGGCTGCACGGCGACATCCCGCTGCGCTCGCTCGCCGAGGCCAAGGCGATGCTGGAGGCGACCGGTCTGCTGCAGCGGCTGTGGGTGCCGCCCGCGGAGGGGCACCCGTTCCGGCTGGTGGTGGACGTGGCCGCCGAACTGTCGGACCGGATCGCGGAACGCCGTGCGCTGCCGGACGCCGAGCCGGCCGGGCCGCTGATCGACGAGGCGCTGGAGACCGCGGCCGCGCTGGCCGGCTCGGAGCCCGAGCGGTTCCTGCTGCACGGGGACTTCCACCACGGCAACGTCCTGGCCGCCGACCGCTCCCCGTGGCTGGCGATCGCCCCCAAGCCGGTGGTCGGCGAGCGCGCCTGGGACCTCGCCAGGCTGGCCCAGGACCGGATGGACACCCTGGCCGGCTCGCCCGGGCAACGGGCGGCCGTCCGGCGCCGCCTGCGGCAGCTCTCCGACGCGCTGGAGGTCGACCGGGACCGGCTGCGCGGCTGGACGCTGTTCCGCACGGTGGAGGCCGGCCTGTGGAGCCTGTCGGTGGGCGACCGGGACGCGGCGGAGCTCTACCTGGAGTTCGCCGCCTGGCTGTGAACCGCGGCTAGCGGCAGCCGCGCGCCCATCACCGCGTACGGGCGGACGGTGTTGGGGAAGCGCACCGCCCGGGCGAGGTCGTGGTAGCCGAGGGAGCGGTAGAGCCGGCGGGCCGGGGTCTCCGCGTCGATCGCGGAGAGGATGCTTCGGTCCCGCCCGGAGCGGTCGCACAGGCCGCGGATCAGTGCGCTGCCCAGGCCCCGGCCCTGGTAGGCGGGCAGCACGTGGAGCTCGGTGACGGCGAAGACGCCGTCCAGCCAGTCGCCGTACCCGCCGGCCTCCAGGTAGGGCTGGATGACGGTGGACCACCAGTGCTCGCGGGAGTTGGGCATCCCGTAGCCGAAGCCGACCAGCCGGCCGCCGCTCATCGCGCCGAGGGCGAGCACACCGGGCTGCTGGGCGTGCCGACCGACGATGTGCAGCCGCACCGCCACCTCCTCGGGCGTCAGCCCGAAGGCCAGCGCCTGGACCTCCAGCGCGTACGGTGCCCAGGCCGCCAGGTCGATGGCTTCGATCGTCACCTCGGTGAGCTGCTCCATGACCGGGACGTTACTACTCGGGGGGCCGGTGTGACCTGCGAAGACCGGGATCCGGTGCCGGTCAGAACAGGACGCTCATGAACGCGCCGACCTCGGTGAAACCGACCCGTCGGTAGGCGGCCCTGGCGCGCAGGTTGAAGTCGTTCACGTACAGCGAGACGACCGGGGCGACCTCGCGCAGCGCGATGTCGAGGACGGCCGCCATGCCGGCCTTGGAGAGGCCGGTACCGCGGTGCTCGGGGGCGACCCAGACGCCCTGGATCTGGCAGGCGCCCTCGGTGACCGCGCCGATCTCCGCCTTGAAGAGCACCTCGCCGTCCTCGGAGAAGCGGGCGAAGGAGCGGCCGGTCGAGACGAGCTCGGCGACCCTGGCCTGGTAGAGCAGGCCGCCGTCGCCGGCGAGCGGCGAGATGCCGACCTCCTCGGTGAACATGGCGACGCAGGCCGGCATCAGTGTCTCGATCTCGTTGCGCTGCACCCGGCGGACCAGCGGGTCCGGCTCGACCTCCGTGGAGGGGGCGGTGGCGGCCATCAGCGGCTGGTGGCCCCGGACGTCCCGGGCGGGGCCCCAGCTGCGCTCCAGCAGGGCCCACAGCTCCGAGGTGGGGCCGGCGGGGCCGACGATGGAGGAGCAGCGGCGGCCCTGCCGCCGGGCGCGCTCGGCGAAGGCCCGGACGGCCTCCGACCCGGCCTCGACCAGGACGAGGTTGGCGCCGGCGTAGCAGAGCGACTCCAGCCGGCCGTCCTCGCCGTACCAGCCCCACAGCTCGCCGCCGAGCCGCCAGGGGTCGAGGCCGACCGCCTCGACCCGGGTGGCGACGAAGGCGTTGGCCACCGGGTTCCGGTGGAGGACCTCCAGGGCCTCGTCGAGATCCGGGGCGTCGAGCACACGGGTGGCCGCCAGGGCCCGGGCGACCTGGAAGGGGCCGGGGAGCATCACACCTCGATCGAGCACAGGCACCTCACTAGACACGCCCCACGGGACTTCTGCCGCACCCTACTCCCCCGAACGCCGCGGCAGGGAACACGAGGGCCGTCCGTACACCCCCGCCGCCCCTGGACGAGGGGCGCGGGGGCGCGGCGGACGGCCCGTGCGGTCAGCGGTGGCCGCCGGTCACTCGGCGGCGACGACGACGGGGGCGCCGGAGGGGGCGCCCTCCTCCTGCATCTGCTCGGCCAGCTTGAGGGCCTCCTCGATGAGGGTCTCGACGATCTTCGACTCCGGGACGGTCTTGATGACCTCGCCCTTGACGAAGATCTGGCCCTTGCCGTTGCCGGAGGCGACGCCGAGGTCGGCCTCGCGGGCCTCGCCGGGGCCGTTGACGACGCAGCCCATGACCGCGACCCGCAGCGGGACCTCCATGCCCTCGAGGCCGGCGGTGACCTCCTCGGCGAGCTTGTAGACGTCGACCTGGGCGCGGCCGCAGGACGGGCAGGAGACGATCTCCAGGCCGCGCTGGCGCAGGTTCAGCGACTCCAGGATCTGCATGCCGACCTTGATCTCCTCGGCCGGCGGGGCGGAGAGCGAGACCCGGATGGTGTCGCCGATGCCCTCGGCGAGCAGCGCGCCGAAGGCGACGGCGGACTTGATGGTGCCCTGGAACGCCGGGCCGGCCTCGGTGACGCCGAGGTGCAGCGGGTAGTCGCAGGCGGCGGCGAGCTGCCGGTAGGCGTCGATCATCACGACCGGGTCGTTGTGCTTGACCGAGATCTTGATGTCGCGGAAGTCGTGCTCCTCGAACAGCGAGCACTCCCAGAGCGCGGACTCGACCAGCGCCTCGGGGGTGGCCCGGCCGTACTTCTCCAGCAGGCGCTTGTCGAGGGAGCCGGCGTTGACGCCGATCCGGATCGGGACGCCGGCGTCCTTGGCGGCCTTGGCGATCTCACCGACCTTGTCGTCGAAGGCCTTGATGTTGCCCGGGTTCACCCGGACGGCCGCGCAGCCGGCCTCGATGGCGGCGAAGACGTACTTCGGCTGGAAGTGGATGTCGGCGATCACCGGGATCTGCGACTTCCTGGCGATGATCGGCAGCGCGTCGGCGTCGTCCTGGGAGGGGACGGCGACCCGCACGATCTGGCAGCCGGAGGCGGTGAGCTGCGCGATCTGCTGGAGGGTGGCGTTGACGTCGGAGGTCAGCGTGGTGGTCATCGACTGGACCGAGATCGGGGCGTCGCCGCCGACCGGGACGTTGCCGACCATGATCTGTCGCGAGTAGCGGCGCTTGGCGAGCGGCTTGAGCGGCAGGGACGGAATACCGAGCGAGATCGCGGACATGTGCGCAGGGTTCCCCTGGGTGAGGTCGGTGAGCCGGCCGGGTTGCTCGGGCCGGGCCGGGCGCGTCGATGAGGTCGCACCCGGCACACAACGGTACGGCACGCCCGCGGGCCCCAGCACATCCGGCAGTGCCGGGCCGGGCCGCGGGCGGCCGGGCGGCGGTCAGTTGAGCTTGACCGGGTTGACCACGTCGGCGGCCATGACGAGGACGGTGAAGCAGATGAAGACCGTCGCCACGACGTAGGCGAAGGGCATCAGCTTGGCGACGTCGAAGGGGCCGGGATCGGGCCGCTTGAGCAGCCCGGCGAGGCGGCGGCGCACCGACTCCCAGACGGCGCCGGCGATGTGGCCGCCGTCCAGCGGGAGCAGCGGCAGCATGTTGAACAGGAACAGCGAGAGGTTGATGCCGGCCAGCAGCTGGACGAAGAAGGCGATCTGCTGGGTGGCCGGGATGTCCATCGCGAAGACGTCGCCGCCGAGCCGGGCGGCGCCGACCATGCCGATCGGGTCGTCGGTGGAGCGGGGGGTGCCGTCGACGACGGCGTGCCACAGGCCGGGGATCTTGCCGGGCAGGGCGACCAGCGAGGAGACGCCGTGCTCGGCCATCGAGTACATCTCGTGGGTGGACTCGCCGAGGCTCATCCGGACCACGCCGGTGGTCGGGGTGAAGCCCAGGAAGCCGGCGGTGACCGGGGCGCCCTTGACGGTGCGGCCGTCGCCGTCCACGGGGTTGACGGTGTTGCTGGTGATGGCGGCGGTCAGGGTGAACCGCGTGCCGTCCCGCTCGACGACGATCGGCACCTGCTTGCCGGGCGACTTGCGGATGTCGGCCTGCAGCTGCTTGTAGCTGTGGATCTCGTCGCCGTCGAAGGAGACGAAGCGGTCGCCGGCCTTCAGCCCGGCCACGTTCGCCGGGGACTTCGGGGCGTCGGCGGGACAGGTGTCGGTGGGCTGGCCGGCCTTGACCACGCACTGGCTGACGGTGGAGACGGTGGGCACCGCCATCTGCACGCCCATGCCCATGAACAGGAACAGGAACAGGACCACCGAGAGGATCAGGTTCATGAACGGGCCGGCGAACATCACGATCACCCGCTGCCAGGGCTTGCGGGTGTAGAAGAGCCGGTGCTCGTCGCCGGGCTTCAGCTCCTCGTAGGAGGCCTCCCGGGCGTCCTCGATCATGGTGCGCCAGGGCGAGCTGCTGCGCTTGGTGATCCGGCCGTCCGCGCCCGGCGGGAACATCCCGATCATCCGGATGTAGCCGCCGAGCGGGATCGCCTTGATGCCGTACTCCGTCTCGCCCTTCTTGCGGGACCAGACGGTCGGGCCGAATCCGACCATGTACTGCGGGACGCGGATCTTGAACAGCTTGGCGGTGGAGAGGTGCCCCAGCTCGTGCCAGGCGATCGAGAACAGCAGCCCGACCACGAAGATCAGGATGCCCAGCACCCACATCAGATTGTTCACCGCTCGCCCTCCGCCATGCCGTCGCCGATCCGCTCGCCGTCCGTGGTGCCGTCCGTCAGCCCGCCGCCAGCTCGCGGGCCCGGGCGCGGGCCCAGTCCTCCGCCTGGAGGACGTCCGCGACCGTGAGCGAAGTTCCCCGCGCGGGGGTGCCGTGCTCGGCGACGACCTTCGCCACAGTGTCCACGATCCCGGTGAAGGGCAGGCGGCCGCCGAGGAAGGCGTCCACGCACTCCTCGTTCGCCGCGTTGAAGACGGCGGGGGCGGTGCCGCCGAGGCCACCGACCTCCCGGGCGAGCGCGACGGCCGGGAAGGCCTCGTCGTCGAGCGGGAGGAACTCCCAGGTCGCGGCCTTCGTCCAGTCGCAGCCGGGGGCGGCGTCCGGGACGCGGTCGGGCCAGCCGAGGCCGAGCGCGATCGGCATCCGCATGTCCGGCGGGCTGGCCTGGGCGAGGGTGGAGCCGTCGGTGAATTCGACCATCGAGTGGACGACCGACTGGGGGTGCACCACGACCTCGATCCGGTCGAAGGGCACGTCGTAGAGCAGGTGGGCCTCGATGACCTCCAGGCCCTTGTTGACCAGGGTGGCCGAGTTGATCGTCACCACCGGGCCCATCGCCCAGGTCGGGTGGGCCAGCGCGTCGGCCGGCGTCACCCCGGCCAGTTCGGCCCGGCTGCGCCCGCGGAACGGGCCGCCGCTGGCGGTCACCACCAGCTTGCGGACCTCGGCCCGGGTGCCGCCCGCGAGCGCCTGGAAGAGCGCGGCGTGCTCGGAGTCGACCGGCACGATCTGGCCGGGCGCGGCGACGGCCTTCACCAGCGGGCCGCCGACGATCAGCGACTCCTTGTTGGCGAGCACCAGCACCCGGCCCGCCTCCAGCGCGGCCAGCGTCGGCCGCAGGCCGATCGAACCGGTGATGCCGTTGAGCACCGAGTGGCACTCCGTGGCGGCCAGCTCGGTCGCGGCGTCCGGACCGGCCAGGATCTCCGGCAGCGGACGGCCTGCGGCGCCGGCCTCGAGCGCCTCGCGCAGCGCCGGGACGGCGCTCTCGTCGGCCACCCCGACCGCGCGCACACCGAGGCTCAGGGCCTGCTCGGCGAGCAGCCCGACCCGGCCGCCGTTGGCGGACAGCGCCACCACGCGGAAGCGGCCGGGGTTGCGCAGCACCACGTCGATGGCCTGGGTGCCGATCGAGCCGGTGGAGCCGAGGATCACGAGCTCCCTCGGGCCGTCCGGGTCCTTGACCGCCGGGGTGAAACGGAGCTGGGGGTGGGCGAGCGAGTTCATGCCCCCCATTGTGTCGTGCGGTGGGGCCTGTGTTGTGCGGCGGGCGGCTGTTGTGCGGTGGACCCGTCACCGGGTCGCGGCGTGCGGGGTGCTGCGTGCGGCTACTTCCAGGCCCAGATCTTCCCCACCGCCTTGCCGTCCGCGGCGACCTCCCACTCGAAGGCGCCCGCGACGCCCCTGAGGTCCGCGAACTCGGGCGAGTCGCTGCTGTAGACGATGGTGCCGCGCCAACTGGTGCCGCCGCCCTCGGTGAAGCGGCCGACCCCGCCGCCCTGCCAGGAGGCGTGCGCGCCGGTCGGGCTCATGATGACGCCCTGCCCCTCGCCGTACAGGGTGCCGTCCGGGCGCAGCCGTCCGGTGTAGCTGCCCATGTCGTTGATCGTGACGCCGAGCAGTTGGCCGGTGCCGGTGAACGAGGTCTCCACGACGGGCGGCAGCCCGTGGTCGCTGCGGACCACCCGCTGACCGGTGACCTGTGCCTGTTCCTCTCCGATGAGGTCGCCGAGCATGGTCGACCTCCCTTCCTCCCTTTCCGGACTACGCCCCCTCCGGGGGGCTGTCAAGGCAGGGAAACGCCCCGCCACCGGGAAGCGGTGACGGGGCGTCGGGTCGGCAGGACGTCAGAGGTCCAGGCCGGTGAGCACCAGGACGCGCTCGTAGGTGAAGTCCTCCATCGCGTACTTGACGCCCTCACGGCCGACGCCGGAGTCCTTCACGCCGCCGTACGGCATCTGGTCGGCGCGGTAGGACGGCGCGTCACCGATGATCACACCGCCGACCTGGAGCTCGCGGTGGGCGCGGAAGGCGGCCTGCACGTCGCGGGTGAACACGCCTGCCTGGAGGCCGAAGGCGGAGTCGTTGACGGCGGCGAAGGCCTCGTCGGTGGAGTTCACCCGGTGCAGCGAGAGCACCGGGCCGAAGACCTCGGCGGTGGCGAGGATCGCGTCGTCGGAGAGGTCGGCGACCACGGTCGGGGCGTAGGTCGCGCCCTCGCGGATGCCGCCGGTGAGCACCTTGGCGCCCTTGGCGACCGCGTCGTCCACCCAGGACTCGACGCGCTTGGCGGCGTTCTCGTCGACCAGCGGGCCGACGTCCACGGCGTCGTCCGCCGGGTCGCCGGTGACCTGGTCCTGCACCTTGGCGACGATCTTCTCGACCAGCGCGTCGTAGACCGAGGCGTCGGCGATCACGCGCTGCACCGAGATGCAGGACTGGCCGCCCTGGTAGTTGGAGAACATCGCGATCCGGGTGGCCGCCCAGTCGAGGTCGGCCTCGGAGTTCCAGTCGGCGAGGACCACGGCTGCGGCGTTGCCGCCGAGCTCCAGGGTGACGTGCTTGCGCGGCACCGAGTCCATGATCTGGTAGCCGACCTTGTCGGAGCCGGTGAACGAGATGACCGGCAGTCGGTCGTCCTGGACGAGGGCCGGCATCTTCTCGTTGGGCACCGGCAGGACGCTCCACGAGCCGACCGGCAGGTCGGTCTCGGCCAGGATCTCGCCGAGGACGAGCGCCGAGAGCGGGGTGGCCGGGGCCGGCTTGAGGATGATCGGGGCGCCGACCGCGATCGCCGGGGCGACCTTGTGCGCCACCAGGTTCAGCGGGAAGTTGAACGGGGCGATGCCCAGCACGACGCCCTTCGGGAAGCGGCGCACCACCGCGAAACGGCCGGCGCCGCCCGGGTCGGTGTCCAGACGCATGGTCTCGCCGTTGGTGCGGCGCGCCTCCTCGGCGGCCCAGCGGAACACCGAGACGGCCCGGCCGACCTCACCGCGGGCCCACTTGATCGGCTTGCCGTTCTCGGCGGTGATCAGGCGGGCGATCTCCTCGGTGCGCTCGGCCAGCCGCTTGGACACGTGGTCCAGGGCGGCCGCGCGGACGTGCGCGGGGGTCGCGGCGAAGGCCGGCGCGGCCGCGGCGGCGGCGGCGACCGCCTCCTCGACCTGCGCGTCGGTCGGGACGCTGACCTTGCCGACCAGGCTGCCGTCGAACGAGTGGCGGACCTCGAAGTCCGACTCGCCGCTCGCCCGGCGGCCGGCCAGCCAGAACTCATGGGTGGTGGTCACGGTCGTACCGGCCCTTCTCCTCGATTGGTGGACACCAGCCCACGGTAGGGCGGCCGGAACACCAACCGGATTGGACACCGCGGAGTGGCCGCCGCGGGCCGTCGTACACATTGGCGCGTTGCGCTCCGGTGCGGCGCCACAGTGTGCCCGGGCGCGGCCGGTTCACCCGCCGCGGACGGCCACGCACAGCGGCCGATCACACCCAGCGGCCGGTCACTCCTCGCCGGCGCGCAGGGCCAGCCACAGCTCCATCCGGACGTCGGTGTCGTCCAGCGAGCGGCCCAGCAGCTCCTCGACCCGGCGCATCCGGTAGCGCAGGGTGTGCCGGTGCACGCCGAGGTCGGCGGCGGCCGCGTCCCACTGGCCGTGCCGGGACAGCCAGGCCCGCAGGCTGGCCACCAGGTCGCCGCGGGCCGTCCGGTCGTGCTCGCGCAGTGGCCGCAGCAGCCCCTCGGCGAAGGCCGTCACCGCCTCCTCGCCGAGCAGCGGCAGCAGCGACCCGGCGCCGACCTCCTCGTGGTCGACCGAGCGGCGGCCGCCGCGCAGTGCCACCGCCAGCGCCCGCTCGGCCTGGGCGTACGCCGTGCCGGCGTCCTCCAGCGCGGTCGGCGCGGAGACGCCGATCGCCAGGCCCTCGTGCTCCTCGACCGCGCCCAGGCAGGCCCGGTGGGCGGCACCGTTGTCCTGGGCGAGCACCAGCAGGCGCGGCCCGTGCGGGCCGTCCTCCCGGGAGACCAGCAGCCGCTCGCCGACCCGGCCGCCGGCCTGCTCTGCCCGGTCGCCGAGCTCGCTCAGCGTCTCCGCGGCCTCCGGGCCACTGCCCGCGCCTGCCACCAGCACCCGGGCCTCGCCGTCCGGCAGGCCGCCGAACAGGCCCGCCGACACCTGCCGGGCGGTCGCCACCTCGCCGGCCAGCACCATGTGCAGCAGCGCGGCGCCCATCCGCTCCTCGGCCTCCCGCAGCTCCCGCGAGCGCTCCAGGGTGAGCGTCAGCAGCGCCACCGCCGCGTTCAGCACGTACCGCTCGGTCGGCGTGATCCGGTCCTCGGTGCCCACCGCGAGGAAGCCCCGCGGGCGGCGGTCGGCGCCCAGCGACTGCACCACCACGAAGTCCTCGTCGGCGGTGTCGATCCCGGGCGAACGGCCCTGCAGCGCCGCGCTCGACGGCGCGGGACGTCTGCGCAGCCGGTCCACCTCGGCCGCCAGCCGGCCGGCCCGGCGGGCCGCCCAGTCCGGCGCGACCGCGGACAGCGCGCCCGAGCCGTCGTACAGCGCAGCCCAGCCGCCGAGGCGGGCCGCCAGCCGGCGCACCACCGCCGTCGTGCCGTCCTTGCCGAGCGCCGCCCGGGTCAGCTCCTCCTGCGCCTCGAAGCTGGTGGTCACCGCCTCGTACTGCTCGGCCGCGAGCGCGGCGGACACCGCCTTGCTGATCGCGATGAACGGCGTCGCCTCCGGGACCCGCAGCAGCGGCAGCCCGCGCTGCGCGGCGGCCTCGACCAGCGCCTGCGGCACCTCGGTGTGCGACAGGCCGACACCGAGGCCCAGCCCGACCACCCCGGCGTCGGCCAGCCGGTGCACGTACGCCTGCAGCCGGGACGCGGTCTTGCCCAGCTTGATGCCGGTGGTGAGCAGCAGCTCGCCGCCCTCCAGGAAGGGCGTCGGGTCGTCGAGCTCGCTGGTGTGCACCCAGCGGACCTGGCGCTCCAAGTGGTCCGAACCGGCCAGCACGGTCAGATGGAGCGCGCTGTTGCGGACGACGGAGGCGAGTGTGGGGGGCATGGCACCTTCGCTGGTACGACACGGTCGCGCCGTTGCGACCGCGCAGGTGAGGGGTTCGGGGGGCTTCCTCCATTATGTACGGCCCGGACAAGCGGCAGCACGGAATCCTCCGCCGCGGAGTCCGGCCCCTCTCTCCGGCGGTCAGTCCCGCAGATCCACCAGCAGCGGCGGGACCTGCTCCCCGTCGACGGTCGTCAGCGACACCACGGCGTGCCCGCTCGGCAGCGCGTGCGCCAGGTCGGACGGCGACCAGCGGTGCCGCTCCACGTCCCGGGTGGTCACCGACTCGGTCTGCGCGGTCGTCCCCGAGAGCGCCTTGCGGCCCGCCCGGGCGGCCTTGCGCACCAGGCCCCCGGAGGTGTCCGGGGTGTGCGTCACCGCGGTCTCGGTCACCAGGTGGGTGCCCCAGGCCTCGGAGAACAGCCGGCCGTCCCAGGGGGCGATCCCCGGGAAGGCCATCCGGCAGCCCACCGCACCGAACAGCGGCGCCCGCAACGGCTCCGGCAGGTCCACCAGGGTGCGCAGCAGCAGCACCGCGCCCGCGTTCGCCCCCCGCATCCGCTGCAGGCCGCGGACGATCTGCGCGTCCACCGCCGCCGAGGCGTCGTCCACCACCAGGCCGGCGAACAGCGAACGCTCCGCCCGCGCCGACGCGGCCTGCACGAACTGGGCGACCACCAGCCGCGACAGCATCCGGGCGACCTCCGGGTGGCTGCGCTCCGGCAGCTTCACCCGGACCCGCAGCGGATGCTCCAGCGCCCGCATCGCGAACGGCGGCAGCGCGTCCGGCCCGCCCGCGAAACTGCGCGCGAAGGCCGGACGGTCCAGCAGCGCCAGCCGGTCCGCGAGCAGCGTGCCCGGGTCGTCGACCCGGCCGTGCCGGCTCTCGCGGTGCTGCAGGTCCCCCTCGTGCACGGCCAGCAGCCCGCCGGCCTGCAGCGCCTTGCGCAGCACCGCCCAGGCGTCCGGGTCGCCGCCGAGCAGCGCCCGCAGCTCCCGCACCGCCGGATAGCGGCCGTGTGCGGCGTGGAACGGGCCGACCACCTGCTGCAGCGCGGTGCGGGCGGCCTCGGCGCGGGCCGCCAGCTCGTCCGGGAGCAGCGCGTCGGCCAGCCGGGCCGCGGCCTCGTCCGGGTCGGCGGCTGCGCCGTACAGGTCGAGGCCGTACGGGGACTCCGGGTCGCCCGGCGCGATCACCACGTCGTACCAGGCGTCCGGGCCGAGGTCGGCCTCGGCGGCGCCGATCACCACCGCGCAGGCCGTGCCGGCCAGCGCCTGCAGACAGAGCGCCTCGGCGACCGGGCGGGCCAGCCGGGCGGTCTTGCCGGTACCGGCCGGGCCGACCGCCAGCAGGGAGGTGCCGAGCAGCTGCGGGTCCAGCGCGAAGCCGGCGCTGCGGTGGGCGGGCGGGTTCTTCACCACGTTCTGCGCGGTGCCGAGGCGGACCTGACGGGTCAGCAGGTCGTGGCGGCCGGCGCGGCCCGGCAGGTCGCGGGCCTCGGAGGGGTGGGCGCAGGCGGCGGCGCCGCGCACCTCCACCTGCTCGGCGAAGGCCGGCAGCAGCGCCGGGTCGGCCAGCACCGTCTCCCAGGCGTGCCGGATCCGGGCGTAGTCGACGTCGCCGACCGGCTCGGCCTCCAACCGCCGCGCCGCCTGCGGCGCCACACCCCGCAGGCCGTGCCAGGGGTCGGTGTCCGGTTCCTGGCCGGGGGACCCGGTGTCGGCCGGGACCTCCTCCTGGGTCACCGTGCGGGCGAGCAGCGGCTTGGCGTAGCGGCGGTAGATCTCCTTCCAACGGCCCATGCGGCCGAACAGCCGGATGACGACCGCCAGCAACAGCACGTTGACGATCAGTGCGATCAGGTCGCGCTGGCCGGCCGGCACGACGTACTGCACGCCGCCGTGGCCGTCCGACAGCCGGGTGCCGATCTCCAACCGGTTCACCACGTACGCCAACAGGTTCAGGCAGAGAGCGCGCCCGTAGACGAACGCCAGCCATGCCACCGCGAGGTTGAGGGCAGCGCGGAGGAGGAGGGGGCGGGCGGGGACGGCGGCCTGTTCGGCGCGGGTCTCGTCGTGGGGGTGGTGGCCGAGGCGGAAGATGCCCGGCGGGGTGTCGGGGCGGGGTTCGGTGGCCCAGGCGGCGAGGTCGAAGGGGAGGGTCCGCTGCGGGGGGACGGTCGATGTCCGCTGCGCCTGTGGCGTCTGCCGCCCCCGAGTGCCGTCCAGTCCCATCCCGGCCCCACTCCCTGTCCCACCACCGGCATTGCCATACCCATGCCACCCGTCCGGCGACACGCCCGCGCTCAATGTAGTGGAGCAGGGGCGCGCGTCCGGTGAACCGGGCGCGCTGGCCGCGCCGGACAATTCGGACGGCTCACTGCTCCCGAGTGGCGCATGCTCGGGTTGCGGGCGCGGTCGTAGCCTTCGAGGACCGAGCACTGAGATATGGAGAAACCCGCCATGAGCGCTGCAACCCCGCTCCCGCAGGAGCGCCGCCTGGTCACCTCGATCCCCGGCCCGAAGTCGCAGGAGCTGCAGGCGCGCAAGCTCGGTGCGGTGGCGGCGGGTGTCGGCACCACCCTCCCCGTGTACGTGGCCCGCGCCAACGGCGGCGTGCTGGAGGACGTGGACGGCAACAGCCTGATCGACTTCGGCTCCGGCATCGCCGTGACGAACGTCGGCAACAGCGCCGAGGCGGTCGTCGCCAAGGCGTCCGAGCAGCTGGCCGCCTTCACGCACACCTGTTTCATGGTGACCCCGTACGAGGGCTACGTGGCCGTGGCCGAGCAGCTGAACGAGCTGACCCCGGGCGACCACGAGAAGCGCACCGCGCTGTTCAACTCCGGCGCCGAGGCCGTCGAGAACGCGGTGAAGATCGCCCGTGCGTACACCAAGCGCACCGCCGTCGTGGTGTTCGACCACGGCTACCACGGCCGCACGAACCTGACCATGGGTCTGACGGCGAAGAACATGCCGTACAAGCAGGGCTTCGGTCCGTTCGCGCCGGAGATCTACCGGGTGCCGGTCGCGTACCCGTACCGCTGGCTGACCGGTGCGGAGAACTGCGCCGCCGAGGCCGCCGCTCAGGCGATCGACATGATCAACAAGCAGATCGGCGCGGAGAACGTCGCGGCGATCATCATCGAGCCGATCCAGGGCGAGGGCGGCTTCATCGAGCCGGCCAAGGGCTTCCTGCCGGCCATCGTGGAGTACGCGAAGGCGAACGGCATCGTCTTCGTCGCGGACGAGATCCAGACCGGCTTCTGCCGCACCGGCCAGTGGTTCGCCTGCGAGGACGAGGGCGTCGTCCCGGACCTGATCACCACCGCCAAGGGCATCGCCGGCGGTCTGCCGCTGGCTGCCGTCACCGGTCGCGCCGAGATCATGGACGCCGCGCACGCCGGCGGCCTGGGCGGCACCTACGGCGGCAACCCGGTGGCCTGCGCCGCCGCGCTCGGCTCGATCCAGACCATGAAGGAGCTGGACCTCAACGCCAAGGCGCAGCGCATCGGCGAGGTCATGCTGGGCCGCCTGCGGGCGATGCAGGAGAAGTTCGACGTGATCGGCGAGGTCCGCGGCCGCGGTGCGATGGTCGCGATCGAGCTGGTGAAGGCGGGCGGCAAGGAGCCCAACCCGGAGGTCACCGCCGCGGTGGCGAAGGCCTGCCACGCGCAGGGCCTGGTGGTGCTGACCGCCGGCACCTACGGCAACGTGCTGCGCTTCCTGCCGCCGCTGGTGATGCCCGAGCACCTGCTCACCGAGGGCCTGGACATCATCGAGGGCGCCTTCGCGGGCGTCTGACGGTCCCGGGGGCGGTGACAGCGCCCCGTTGCGAGCGGCCCGGTCCGACCAGGACCGGGCCGCTCCGCGTTCTCCGCCCCCCGGCCCGCCGGGGGGCGGACGCGGGACGGGCACCGGCGCGTGGAGGTTGTACTCCCGGTGGTGAAGATGCTGTGCGAAACCGCTTGCGCACCTCCTGCGCGGCACTGCCTTTGACGTACTGTCATGACAGATGGACAGCGAGCCGCAACCCTTAGCGACATCCTCGGCCGCCCCGGCAATGGCGGCTGAACATCCAGACCGATCGACCGACCGCCCGGCCCACACCCCCCGGGTCGTGCGGAGCGGCGATCACCTCGGCCGCCCCGGAGCTCTCCCCCCTGCTCCGGGGCGGCTTTCGTCTGTTGTCGTGCCCATGATGCCCATGATGCTCGTGGTGCTGCTGGTGCTGATCTCCTGGCAGGTCGCGGCGGACGGGCCACTGCTCGGGCTGGACACCGGGACGCGGCACGCCGTCCACGAGCTGCGGCACGCGTTCCGCAGCACGCTGCTCAACCATCTCGGCGCCGGCCTGTCCGATCTGGGCGGCGCGGTGCCGGCCGTCCCGGTACTGCTGGCCGCCGCGGCGCTGGCGGCGGTGCGACGGCGGCGGAGCGACGCACCGGCGCGCTGGTGGCTACCGGTCCCGCTCGCCGTGGCGGCCGCGGCGCTGGTCCCGCTGCTGGTGGTGCCGGCCAAGGCGTGGTTCGCCCGCCCCGGTCCGTACGGGCTGCCGCTCGCGCCGGACCAGTGGGGCTGGTACCCGTCCGGGCACACCGCGACCTCGGCGATCGCGTACGGCACGGCGGCGCTGCTGCTGGGCGGCACGCTCGGGCGCGACGCCCGATTCGCGCTGTACACCTGCACCGCGATGCTCTGCCTGGGAGTGGGGGCCGGCCTGGTGTGGAGCGACTACCACTGGCTGCTGGACGTGCTCGCCAGCTGGTGCCTGGCCGGCCTGGCGCTGTGGGCGACGGTCCCGCTGATGGACCGTGTACTGCCCCGCATGCCGGCGGACGGGGGCGGCCCGCCACCGCGGTGGGAGGCGGGCCGCGGCTGACCGCGATCCGGCGCGGACTCAGCCGGCGGCCGGCGGCTCCTCCTGGTTGCGGTGGACGAGGCCGGGCTCGCCGCTGTCGCGCTTCCACTCGACGACCAGCTCGTCGCGGGCGCCGAAGCGGACGAGGTGGCGGCCGACCACGTCCTCGAGGTCGGCGAGCCGGTCGGCCTCGCCCTCGACGACGAGGAGCAGGCCGCCCTCCTCCGCGGTGAGGGTGGCGGTGCCGTACGAGAAGGTGACGGTGCCGCGGCCGGTCTCCTCGGACCAGTCGGCGGTCACCCGGCGCCCGAGGTGGGCGGCGAGCTGCTTGCCGTAGCGGCCGGGGCGGTCGGTGGCGACACGGGCTTCGGATCGGGACACGGGTGCTCCAGTGTTCTCGGGTGCTTCGGGTGCTTCAGGTCGGGGTCGGCCCATGGCGGGGCCGACCACCTCTACGCTAAACCGAATAGTGAGCTTGCCTCAACAATATTCCGGATCGGGACACCGACGCACCGATAACCTGGCCCCGCAGCCTCGGGCCGGGCCGGGGCACTCCGAGCCGGGAGCCCGCCATGACCACGCCGCCGACCGCCGACACCGCCGCGGAGCTCGCCGACGCGCTCACCCGGGCGATGAAGCGGATCCGCCGACAGACCATGCACCGGCTGGAGCCCTACGGCATCACCCCTGCCCAGGCCCGCGCACTGCGCACCCTGGCCCACGCCCCCGGCTGCGGGGAGGACTCCGGCGGCGCCCCGATGCGCCTCAGCGAGCTGGCCGAACGGCTGCGCATCGTGCCGCGCTCCGCCACCGCGGTGGTGGACGCCCTGGAGGAGGCCGCGCTGGTCGCGCGCACTCCCGACCCGGCCGACCGCCGGGCCGTCCGGGTGGTGCTGACCGACTCCGGCCGGGCCGCGTTGGAACGGATCGGGCAGGTCCGCCACGAGGTCGCCCAGGAGTACTTCGAGCCGGTCAGCCGCGCGGAGCAGGAGGTTCTGCTGCGCGCGCTGCGGGCCGCCGAAGCAGCGTACGAGTCAGCCCCGCCACCCGGCCGGTCGGCAGCGCGGTGAGCCCGATCCCGGCGATCACCAGGGCGGCCGCGACCCCTGCAAGGGAGCTGAACCGCTCACCGAGCAGCAGCCAGGCCGAGGACATCCCGAACACCGGCACCAGCAGCGAGTACGGGGCCACCGCCGAGGCGTCGTACCGGCCCAGCAGGCGGCTCCAGGCGACGAAGCCGAACAGGGTGGAGACCAGCCCGACGTAGGCGATCGCGCCGATGCCCGCGGCGGTGATGCCGGCGAGCGCGTCCAGGTCGGCCTCCGGCCCCTCCACCAGCAGGGACAGGGCGAGCAGCGGCAGCGGCGGCACCGCGCTGACCCAGACCATCCAGCGCAGCGCGTCCGCCGGGGCGGCCCGGCGGGTCAGCACATTGGACAGCCCCCAGAACGCGGCCGCGGCGATGACCAGGGCGAACGCCGCAACCGGGCCGCCTAGGCCGTGGTCGACGGCGGCGACGGCGATGCCGCCGAAGGCGATGGCGAGGCCGGCCGCCCGCTGACCGGTCGGCCGCTCGCGCAGCAGCACCGCCGCGAACAGTGCGGTGAACACCGCCTGGCTCTGCAGCACCAGCGAGGACAGCCCGGCCGGCATGCCGGCGTGCATACCGAGGAAGAGCAGCCCGAACTTGGCCACGCCGAGCGTGCAGCCGACCGCCACCACCCACTTCCACGCCACCCTCGGCGGACCGACGAGGAAGACCGCGGGCACGGCCACGACGGCGAACCGCAGCGCGCAGAAGAGCAGCGGCGGGAAGTTCTCCAGGCCGACGTGGATCAGCACGAAGTTGAAGCCCCAGACGGCGGCGATCAGCACCGCCAGACCGATGTCGCGCGGCGCCATGACGACACCGGAGGCGGCGGCCGCCGGTGCGGCCGAGGACGGGGACGGGGACGGGGACGGGGAGACGGCTGACGTGGAGGCGGCGGGGCCGGCGGTCGGTGGCATGGGACGAGCCTGACGGTCCGGCATTGTTCAGCACCAGCGATGAATTCTGAACCGAACCGTTCAGCAGTGCTTTAGCATGGCCGCCATGTTGGATCTCGGCAGACTGCGGGCGCTGCACGCGGTGGCGGTGCACGGCTCGGTCGGCGGCGCGGCGGCCGCCCTCGGTTTCACGCCCTCGGCCGTCTCGCAGCAGATCTCCAAGCTGGAGCGCGAGACCCGCACCGTGCTGCTGGAACGCCAGGGCCGCGGTGTGGTGCTCACCGATGCGGCGGTACGCCTCGCCGACACCGCACGGCAACTGCTCGCCCTCGTCGAGCAGGCCGAGGTGACGCTGGAGGAGCGGCGCGGCCAGGCGGTAGGCCGGCTGCTGGTGGCCTCCTTCGCGACCGGGGCCCGCGGGGTGCTGCCCGGGGCCCTCGCCGACCTGCGGGAGCACTGCCCCGACCTCGACGTCCGGCTGCTGGAGACCGACCCGTACCTGGCCGTCGAGCTCGTCACCCGCGGCGAGGTCGACCTCGCCCTGGTGCAGGACTGGCCGACCGTGCCCCTCCCCGTCCAGGACGGGCTCTCCCGGATGGACCTCGGCCTGGACCCGGTGGACCTGCTGCTGCGGGCCGAGCACCCGCTGGCCGCGCTGGACACGGTGCCGGTGGCCCGGCTGCTCGGGCAGCGGTGGATCAGCGTGCCGCCGGGCAACATCTGCCACGACTGGCTGGTGCGCACCCTCCGCGAGGCCGGCGAGGAGCCCGACGTGCTGTACCAGGTCGGCGAGTTCGAGACCCAGATCGCGCTGATCGAGGCCGGCCTCGGACTCGGTCTGGTGCCCCGGCTCGGTCGCGCGCCGCTGCCCGCCGGGGTGGTCGCCCGACCGGTCTCCCCCGAGCCCACCCGCCGCGTCTACGCACTGTGGCGCACCCAGGCCTCCCGGCGTCCGGCGATCACGGCGGCCCTGCGGGCGATCCGGGAGCAGTGGGCACATGTGGAGGCCGCCTCCGCCGGTGCCCTCGTGGGGCGGATGTCCGGCGACTCGGCGTAGCCCGACCCCGGCCCCGGTCCCGGCTCGGTGCCCGGCCTGGGCTCAGTCGGCGAAGCCGATGACCAGCCACATGAAGGCGACGCCGAGCAGCGTGCAGAGCAGGGTGGTGCGCGAGGGGTGCGGGCTGTGGGCCTCCGGCAGGATGTCCGAGGTCGCCAGGTACAGCAGGAACCCGGCGAAGAATCCCAGGTAGAGGCCGAGCAGGTGGACCGGGATGGTGAACAGCAGCGTGATCGCCGCCCCGGTCACCGGGGCCAGCGCGTCCGCGGCCAGCAGCGTGAGCGCCCTGCGGCGGTCGTTCCCGTACATCCGGGTGATGGTGTACGTGTTGAAGCCGTCCGCGAAGTCGTGCGCCACCACCGCTATGGCCACCACGGTGCCGACGGTGGTGCCCGCCTGGAACGCGGCGCCGATCGCGAAGCCGTCCATCAGGCTGTGGCCGACCAGCGCGCCGGCCGCGGTCAGCCCGATGCCCTGCCGGGCGTGGTCGTCGTGCCCGTGCCGGTGCCCGTGGGTGTGGGCGGCGTACTCGCCCTCGTGGCTGCGGTGGATGGCCACGGCCCGCTCGATGATGTGGATCGTCAGGAAGCCGGCCGCGAACATCAGCAGGGCCTGCGGGACGCCGTGGATCTCGTCCGGTGCGGCCCGGACCGCCTCCGGCAGCAGGTCGAAGGCGACCACGCCGAGCATCAGCCCGGCGGCGAACCCGAGCACCAGGTGCCGCCGGTCGCCGGTCCGCTGTGCCACCCAGCCGCCGATCAGCGTCATCAGGAAGGCTGCGGCGGCGACGAGGATCGCCGTCACCGGTCGGCCCCTCTGTCATCGGCCCCTCTGTCATCGGCCCCTCGGAGGTCGGGCCCTCGGGGGTCGGGCTGGTGGTCCTCGGGCCGTACGGTGCGGGGCGCGCGGTGGGCTTCGGGCCGGAGCAGCCGCGCGGGGCCGGGCAGCGGGACCGGGCCGGGCGGGAGCGTGGGGGTCGGGGCGGGCACGGCGGGCGGGCTCAGGCGTCGGTGGCGGCGAGGTAGGCGGCGGCGAGCTGGGGCGAACCCACGACCGCCCAGCTGTGGCCGATCGCCGTGACGTCGAGCTCTCGCCCGCCGGGCAGCACCACCAGCGGACGGTCGTGTTCGTCGAGCCGCCAGACCGTGCCGGGCACGGTCCGGTGCAGCACCGTGCCGAGGTACAGGCCGGCGTCGTTGCCCAGCCACTCCGAGACCTCCGGATCGTCGCGCCAGCGCGGCAGCAGTTGGTCGAGCTGGGTCAGCGAGGTCACGCCGTCGTCGAGCCGTACGCCCGAGCCCTCGGCCAGGTCGCGCAGCAGCCCGCACTCGGCGAGGAGGCCGGCCATGGTCGCCTCGTCCGGTTGCAGCGGGATGCCGTCCCGGCTGTGGGCATGCCGGGCACGCCACCTGTCCAGGAACCCGATTCCCATCCCTCCAGCCTGACAGGGCGGCGGCGCCGGTGCAGCGGTCGGACGCCGCCGGGCGGGCCGTCCGTCCGGCGCAGGTGCGTCCGCGCGGTGCCGCCGCCCGGGCCCGAGCGCGCTCAGCCCGCTGCCAGGGGCAGACCGAGGTGCGTCCGGGACAGCTCGCGCACGCCTTCGCCGTCGATCAGGTGGATGCGCCGGTAGCCCTCCTCCGCGGCGAGGTCGAGCGCCGCCTCACCGAAGCTGCCGGTGGTGAGGCGCAGCCCGCGCTCGGCCCCCTCCTCGCGGACGGCCTCGGCGAGGGTGCGCAGCTCGTCCTCGGCCACCGGGTCGGTGTTCCGGGAGGCCCAGACGACCCACCGGCCGGGCAGGGCGCTGTCCTTGGCCCCCTCGGCGGTGGCGACCAGCCCGAACGGCCCGCGCAGCCGCACGCTCCAGGAGCCCAGGCCGCCCCGGGTGAGCAGCTCGCGCACCAGCTGGGCGAACTCGTTGGGCGACAGCTCGCCGGTGGAGGGCACCGTGGCACCGGCGGTGCCGTTGGGCACCACCGACACCGGCCCGTACGGGTCGGGCGTGACCACCGCGGACAGCTCGCGCAGCCGCAGCAGCGCCTCGTCCTGCTCGGCGTCGGCGTACACGCCGAGGACGGGTTCGTCGTCCTCCGCCGGCACCGCCGGGCCCCCGGACGACTCGGTGATCAGGCGGGTGCGGGCGAGCGCGTCACGGTCGGCGTCCACACTGAGCAGGCAGACCGGGGCGGTGCCGGGACGGCGCAGCCAGCCGTTCAGCACGACGCCGGCGAGGATCCCGTCGGTGTCCACGGCGTCCGCCGCCTGCAGGGCGCGCAGGGCGAGGCGGGCGGCCAGGCGCAGGTAGTCGGAGGACCGCTCGGACGGGGGACGCGGGACGGGTTCGGCCGCGCCGTCCGCGGCCAGCCGGTAGCCGGTGAGCGAGGGCACCACGTCGAGCGGCGGCAGGTCGAGGTCGAGGACGGCCGTCCGGGTCAGCGGACGGAACAGTGCCCGGCAGGTGGACGGGATGTCGCGGGTGGCCACCTCGGCGGCCGCGAGGGCACGCTCCAGCAGCGACTCCACCGCGGCCGGCTCGGACAGCCGGTAGGCGCGGCGGCACTCCTCCAGGCTCTGGTTGTACTCGCGCACCACCCTGGCCCTGGCCTGCTCGGCCTGCTCGTGGGCGGCCCGCGCCGCCCGGGCCTCGGCCGCCGTGCCCTCGGCCTGACGGGCCCGCCACTCGCGCAGGTCCTTCTGGTGGCGGAGCCGGGCCTGGGCGAGTTCGCGCTGGTAGCCGGAGTCGAGGAGCCGCCGGGAGGCCGGCTCGTCGGGATCGGCGGCCGGGGGCTCCGGCGGCGCGTAGTCCGCCCAGCGCGGCTCCGCCTCGGCCGGCGGGAGGTCGGCGTCGGCCGGGAAGGGCCGTGGCTCGTAGCTGCGCAGCTGGCTCTCGAAGTCCATCGCGGAGACCGGGAGCGCGGCGCGGCGGATCAGGTCGGCGAGGTGCTCGTGCTCGGCCTGCACGGTGAGGGTCCGATGGTGCGTCAGGGCTGCCGCGCGGGCGTGTGCGGCGACCGCGTCCTCCTCCGGCACCCCGACGGGCGCTTCCGCCCCGAGGTCGCGGAAGAGCGTGGCGAGGAAGCCGGCCTGCAGCGGTTCGGGGGCCTCGTGGGCGGGTTGGGCCCCGGCGGCCCGGAGTGCGGAGACGGCCGACGGTGTTCCGTCCGGGCGGCTGTCGGGTGAATGCTGCATCAGCGGTCGATCCCCCACTACGTCACTGAGCCACTAACGGCACTGGGCCACTACGTCACTGAACGTTCGGCGAGACCGCAGCGGCCCGGACCAGCCCGCACGCGCTCGCAGGGGCCGCTCGGTCACGGCCCCTGCCGAGCATTCTCCACCGTTCGGATGCACCGGTCAGCCAACAACCGGGAGTTGGCCACCGCTGCACCGTGACCAAGCCACTCGTGGGGGTGCCTCCCGGCCGCGGTGTTGCCACCACGGCTGGGGTGAAGGCGTGCCGTGGGTCGGTCGGTCCCTGGTGTGATGGGGGTGATGGTGTCTGCCTGTCAGTTGGTCCCGTCTGTCGGTGGGGATCGGTGCCGGTGGGGTCAGTTGGTGCGGGTGTTGGTCAGGTGCTGGCCGATGTAGCCGACGTAGATGCGGCCACTGCCCGAGCAGTCGTCGAGGTAGTGCAGGCGGGGCGCGGTCGAACCGCCGCCGATCCGCAGGTGGGCGCCCATGAAGGCGCGCCGCGAGGCGTCCACACAGGACGGCACCGGCAGCATCCGCTCCCGCTTCCACTTGGCGTGGCTCTCGACCGTGCGGGACTCCCAGCGGACCGCCTTGCGCGGCGGGAAGTGGTGGCAGCCGGGCGGGGTGTGCTCGCACCAGGCCTTGAAGTCGCCGCCCGCCTGACCGCGCACGGCCGCGGCCGCGTACTCCTGAAGGGCGGTCAACCCGTCCCAGGCGAGCCGGGCCCAGCCTGTGCCGTCGGGCTTCCCGTCCAGCGCGATGGTCTCCTTCTCGTCACCGGTGAACTCCAGCAGCGGGAACTCGGCGAACCGGCTGACCAGCTCCCCGAAGCTGTCCGGCCCGAGTTCCTTGTCCGCGGCGACGTCCCTGGCCAGGCGGGCGAACTCGGCCTCGGCGGGTGCGAGCAGCGCGGCCGCCGGACGCAGGTCTGCCGTCTGCATGACCGCGACGAGTGGTGCGGGCACCGTGGTGCAGAGCCGGCTGCCGGAGCGGGGGGGCCGTTGCACGGTGCGGCGGCGCCGCTCGTCGACCCGGGAGCGCGGTGCCTCGGACGCCGTCCGGGAACGGACGGGCAATCGGTATTCCTGTGGCACGACCAGCGGGGGTACCGCGGCCAGCGCCGGGGGTGTCGGAAGGCCCGCCGCGATCTGCCGGGGCTCGCGGGCCAGCAGGCCGGCCGCCCTACGGGTGTCCTCCGCCATCCGGCGCTTGGCGAGCACCTGGTGGCGGCCCGCGTCCGCGCGGGAGGCCGGGTCGACCTCCGGGAGGTAGGTGCGCACGGCGCCGCCGTAGACCTTGTGGAATTCGAAGGCGACGTTGAACAGCGGCAGCGCGGCATGGTCGAGGACGTGCAGCGAGGCCAGACCGGTGACCTGGTGCAGGACCGGCTGCACCTGCTCGGCCAGCCACTCCTCCAGCGGGGTGGACGGAGGCACGCTGACGACGACGGCGGCCAGCCTGCGCTCCGGGTCGCAGAGCTGGTCGATGAGGTCGTCGACCTCGGCGGGGCGGACCACACGTGGCTGGGCCGTCAGGACGGCCGGGCCGTCGTAGGCGTCGAGCAGCGGCAGCAGGGTGCGGGCGACCTCGGGAACCGGCACCCGGACGGGGCTGAGGACCGGCGGGCCGGAGGTGAGGTACTCGGCCTCCAACCGGAGCACCACAGGTGTGCGGCCGTTCACGGAGGTGGCGGTGCCGGCCGGGCCGACACGGTCGGCCGGGGTGGCGAGGGTGATGGTCAGCAGGTGGGTGCGGTGCGCGCCGTCCGGGGTGCGCAGCCTGCGGCGGGCGTACCGGCCGGCGGGGCTCACCGGCCCGGCGGCGGAGTCGGAAGCGGAGGCGGTATCAGGATCGGATGCAGTGGCGGCGGCGTGTACGGCCGGTGCCGCGGCGGATGCGGGCAGTGGGCCGGTGTCGCGGTCCAGCAGCACACGTTCACCGAGTCTGAACCGCTCGGCTCGCGGGGACCGGCCGGTCGGCGGGGGCTCGTCGTGGCCCTCCTGCTTGAGCCAGGCACCGAGCGCCTCGTCCACCAGGGCGAGGGCGTCGTCGAAGGGCAGCGGCGTGGTGACGGTCGTCCGGTAGGCGGTGGCGCGTCCGGACTGGTCGGCCTGCCTGGGCAGGCCATGTGGTTCGGCTGGGCGGCCGGAGGTCGGGGCGTGGTCTGGTGTCATGCTCGGTACCTCCCGTGGTGCAGTGGTGGGGTCTGCGGTCCTCCATCGACGGGGTGGATGTCCGGCGCCGTCCGGCGGGTGCCGGTGCGACGTCCTTGTGCTGGAAACGGAGATGCCCGGAGCGGAAGTTCCGGCTCCGGGCATGGTTAATTCGTTCGAGTGTCACTCGATCGGCAGTTCGCGGTAACTCCACCCTGCCGGCTCGGCCGCGGACGTCCCTCCGCTGACCTCGGCCAGCCAGGCGTGAAAGTCCGTCACGCCGTCCTCCGGCACACCCACTTCGATCCGGACCCCGGCGGCCTCGTAGGCCAGGTCGCGCACCTCGTACCCCGCGGCGCGCAGGTCGTTCTCCAGCCGGCCGGCCCTGGTGTGGTCGGCCGGCACGGTGAACAGCGCGACCGGGCGGCGCTCCAGCAGGCCGATCGCGTCCACGGCCTCGGAGACCGCGCCGCCGTACGCCCGCACCAGCCCGCCCGCGCCGAGCTTGATCCCGCCGAAGTAGCGGGTCACCACCGCCACGGTGTCGGTCAGGCCGCGCCGCCGGAGCACCTCCAGCATCGGCACGCCGGCGGTTCCGCTCGGCTCGCCGTCGTCGTTGGAGCGCTCGCGCCGCTGGTCGTCGCCGACCACGAAGGCGGTGCAGTTGTGCCGGGCGTCCCAGTACTGCTTGCGGACCGCGGCGATGAAGGCCTGCGCCTCGTCCTCGTCGGCGACCCGGCCGAGATGGCAGATGAAGCGTGACTTCTTGATCTCGATCTCGTGGCTGCCGGACCCCGGACGGTCAGGTAGGGCTTCGGACGGGGCTCCGACATGGCGCGACAGGTCTCCGGGACGGGCGGGGCGGCGGACGGTGCGGGAAGAGCGGCGCCGTCGTGGCGCGACCGGACGTCCCGCACGGGGCGTTCCGCCAGCCTAACGCTCCGGGAGCGGCTCCGGACCGGCGCCGTTCCCGTGCCGCGCCCGTCCCGCGGACGCGCTGCCCGCACCGGGGCGCCGGGTGCGCCGGGCCGCAGGTCAGCGACCGGCGAGGGCGTCCAGCGCGGCCCGGTCGAGGCCGGTGAGCCGGGTGACCTCCGCCGGGTCCACGGCGCCGCAGTCCAGGCCGCGCAGCAGGTAGCCGCTGAGGGCGCGGGCGGTGGCCGGCTCGTCCATCACGTCGCCGCCGGCCTTGGCGACGTAGGCGGCGAGCCGGGCCGCCGCGGCCTCCAGTCCCTCGCGGTAGAAGGCGTACACCGCGGCGTACCGGGTGGGCAGGTGCGCCGGGTGCATGTCCCAGCCCTGGTAGTAGGCGCGGGCCAGCGAACGGCGGACGAGGCCGTGGTGCAGCCGCCAGGCCGCGTGGACCTGCTCGGTGGTGCCGGTCGGGATCACGTTGGTGGAACCGTCGGACAGCCGCACGCCGGTGCCCGCCGCGGCGACCTGCATCACCGCCTTGGCGTGGTCGGCCACCGGGTGGTCCATGCTCTGGTAGGCCGCGCTGACCCCGCAGGCGGCGCTGTAGTCGAAGGTGCCGTAGTGCAGACCGGTGGCGCGGCCCTCGGCTGCGTCGATCATGCGGGCCACGGTGGCGCGGCCGTCCGGTCCGAGGATCGCCTGCGTCGTCTCGATCTGGATCTCGAAGCCGAGCCGCCCGGTGGGGAGACCCGCCTGCCGCTCGAAGTCCTCCAGCAGCCGGACCAGGGCCGTGACCTGCTCCGCGTAGGTCACCTTCGGCAGGGTCAGCACCAGGCCCTCGGGCAGCCCGCCCTCGGCGAGCAGGGTCGCGAGGAACATCTCCAGGGTGCGGATGCCACGGTCGCGGACGGCCGCCTCCATGCACTTGATCCGGATGCCGATGTACGGCGGCGCCGTGCCCGCGGCGACCGCGGCAGCGACCAGGCGGGCGGCGTGGACGGCGGCCGCGTCCTCCTCGGCGTCCGGCCGGGGACCGTATCCGTCCTCGAAGTCGATCCGGAGGTCCTCGATCGGCTCGCGCTCCAGTTTCGCCCGGACCCGGGCGTGCACGTCGGCGAGCAGCGCGTCGGCGGGGACGCCGAGCGCCTGGGCCAGTTGCTCCGGCGTCGCGGCGTGCGCGTCGAACGCCTCCAGGGCTTGGCGGCCCCAGTCACCGACCGTGTCGGCGCCGAAGGCGTCGGCCGGGACGTACACCGTGTGCACGGGCTGCCGGGTGCCGGGCTCCCCCGGGTAGCGGCGGGCCAGCTCGGCGTCGATCGGGGCCAGCAGCGAGGCCACCGCCGCCCGCGCCGCGGCGGAGAACGCGGCCCCACCTGCGGGCATGTTGCCGTCCAGCTCGACCTGCGCCATCAGAACTCCTCCATGACGCGCCGGCCGGCACCGCACCAGCGCTTCAACAAATTGTTGATGCGAAGGTAATGTTCGCCGCGCCGGGACGTCAATGCCGCACCCCTCCGGCGGACGGGTGCGGCGGGCTCCCTCACGTTTGTGGTGACGCACGGTTGTGCCGAAGGCCCGGCATGTGTCAGCGGGCCGATGTGTGTCAGTGGCCGACGCGTGCGGGCGGCTACTCGCGGCCGGAGCTGACGTATCGATTCTGCAGCTGGGCCCAGATGCGGTTCACGTCCGCCGGGTTGACCGAACCGTCCGGACGGGAGCCGGTGACCCCGTACTCGGTGGTCAGGTAGGCGGCGAGGCTCTGCGGGTCGGGCTGCTGCTCGTAGGAGTCGATGTACGAGATCAGCGCGTCGAAGCAGACGTCCGGGTCGAGCGGGTCCGCCCCGGAACGGCGCCCGGCCGACTGCGCGCCGGCGGCGTCGAAGTCCAGCTCCGCCAGTTCCGCGAGGTCCGCCTCGGCCTGGTCGAAGGGCAGCGGCTCCGCCACGGCCTCCTCCCCGCCGCGCATCGCGCCGCGAGGGTCGGCCTGCGGACCGTGCTGCAGACCGTGCTGCGGCTGTGCGAAGCGGCGCACGTCCTGCTGGAGCTGCTCGGCGTCCGCGTGGACGGTCTGCTCCAGGCGGATCGGACGCCCGAGCCGACCGGGCGACACCTGCCCGGGGGCCGGCCGACCCATGCCCTGCTGCGGAACGCCCTGGGGGCGGCCGACGGCGGACGGCATCGGACGCGCCGGGCGCTCGCCCTGCCCCGCCGGTGCGCCCTGGACCTGCGGCCCGGCCGGACGTTCAGCGGCCGCCCGCGGCGGCTTGAACCACGGGGACGTCCGCCCGCCCTGCGCCTCGGCGTCGTCGGCCTGCTGCGAGTAGCTGCGGACCGCGCGGGTCATCCACACGTTGAGCGCGGCGGCCTCCGGCTCGGAGACCGGGGTGCTGTCGTGGTCCGGGTCCTGTGCGTCCCGCAGTCGGACAGCGGCCAGCTTGGCCAGCGTCGGCACCGCGACCGAAGCCGCTACCGCGGCCGGACCGGCGGGCGCGGCCTCGCCCCGCGTCACCTCGAGCGGGCCGTCGATCCGGTCGAGGATGCTGGGGTCGAGCGGCACGCCGTACTTGGCCAGCTTGAGCGGCAGCAGCGCCTGGAAGGGCGCGGAGCGGCGCCAGCCACGGCCGTACCGGAACCTCAGCTGCGCCCGGTAGACGAGGCGGTTCTGCTCCAGCCGCACCGTCTCGTCGTAGGAGCGGAGCTCCCACAGCTTCATGCGGCGCCAGAGCCGGAAGGTCGGCACCGGCGAGAGGAGCCAACGCATCAGGCGCACCGACTCCATGTGGCGGTCGGCGGTGATCGCCGCGATCCGACCGACGGCGTGCCGGGAGGCCTCCACGACCACAACGAACAGGACCGGGATGACCGCGTGCATCGCCATGCCGAGCGCGTCACCCCAGGAGGCGGCCGCGTTGAACGCGATGGTCGCGGCGGTCAGCAGCCACGCCGTCTGCCGCAGCAGCGGGAAGGGTATCCGCAGCCAGGTGAGCACGAGGTCCAGCGAGAGCAGGACGACGATGCCCGCGTCGACACCGATCGGGAACGCGTAGGAGAAGGCGCCGAACCCCTTCTGGACCGCGAGTTCGCGCACCGCGTTGTACGAACCGGCGAAGCCGATGCCGGAGATCAGGCAGGCACCCGCGGCGACCACGCCGAGGAGGGCCCGGTGAGCGCGAGTGAGGGATGGGCGTGCCATGTACTAGATCAACCCCTGGGGACCGGCTGCTGCCGTAAGCGACCGTTACTGCCGAATCCACCCTCGGCCGGACACGGGGTCTCCGTGCTGTGGACCGTCTCGGCCCACCGGATACTACTCGTACACGCGTTTCACGACGCCTCCCACCCGGACGCCGGTGTCCGCTCCGGGGTGCCGTTGAGGTGCGCCAACACCGCCAGGACACGGCGGTTGGCGTCTTCGGCCGGAGCGAGCTCCAGCTTCGTGAAGATATTGGCAATATGTTTGGCCACCGCGCCGTCACTGACGGTGAGTCGGGCGGCGATGGCCGAGTTCGAGCAGCCCTCGGCCATCAGCCCCAGCACCTCCCGCTCCCGGGGCGACAGGCGCTGGAGCGGGCCCGAACCGGCCCGGCTGGCCATCAGTTTGGCGATCACGTCCGGGTCCATGGCGGTACCGCCGGCCGCCACCCGGCGGATGGCGTCGACGAACTGCTCGGCGTTGAACACCCGGTCCTTCAACAGGTACCCCACGCCGCCCGAGCCGTCAGCCAACAGCTCGCGCGCGTACAGCTGTTGGACGTGCTGCGACAGCACCAGGACCGGCAGGCCGGGGATCTCGCGCCGGGCGGCGAGCGCCGCCTGGAGACCTTCGTCGGTGAGCGTGGGTGGAAGCCTGACATCCACCACCGCGACGTCCGGCTTCTCCGTGAGCAGTGCCTCCAACAACTCCGGGCCGGTCTCGACCGCCGCCGCGATGGTGAAGCCGTGCACCTCCAGGAGCCTGATCAGCCCTTGTCGAAGGAGGTAGAGATCCTCTGCGAGGACAACGCGCACGGCAGCTCCATGGTGATGGTCGTCGGCCCGCCCGGCGGGCTGCTCAGCGAGAGCGTGCCATCGAAGGTACCCAACCGACGCTCGATGCCCCACAGCCCACTCCCCCGACCGGGCTGGGCGCCCCCGCAGCCGTCGTCGGTGACGGTGACCCGGAGCAGGCCCGCGCGGTGCAGGATGTCCACCCAGATCTGCTGCGCGCCGGAGTGCTTGGCGGCATTGGCGAGCAGCTCGCTGATGCAGAAGTAGACGGCGGCCTCCACCGGGAGCTCCGGCCGATCCGGCAGGGAGACCGTCACCTCGGTGGACAGCCGGCTGTCCAGCGCCAGGGACCGCACCGCGTCGCCCAGCCCGCGCTCGGCCAGGACCGGCGGGTGAATGCCCCGCACCAGGTCGCGCAGCTCCTGGAGTGCCTTGGCAGAAGACTGCCGGGCCTCGGAGAGCAGCTCACGGGCTGCGGCCTGGTCGGTCTCCATGAGGTGCTCGATCGTGCCGAGCGTCATGCCGATCGCCACCAGCCGCGCCTGGGCGCCGTCGTGCAGGTCCCGCTCGATCCGTCGCAGCTCGGCCGCCTGGTTGCCCAGGGCGTCCGCTCGTGTCAGCGTCAGCTCCTCGACCCTGCGCTTCAGCTGGGTGTTGCTGGCCCACCGGCCCGGCTCCAGCACACGCGCGGCCACATCGAGGTGCGCCCGCAGCGCGTACGGCGAGAGCAGGAGGCCCACCGAGGCCACCACGCCGCCCAGCAGGACCGATATCAGGTGGCTGAGCGGGTGCCGGCTGCTCAGATCCCCGTAGGTGGGGCCCTCGAAGAGGGACACCAGGCCGAAGATCACGCCACCGCCGAGCAGCAGCACCGGGGGCACCAGGAAGAACAGCGCGGACCAGGGATTGAGCAGCCACCAGATCGCGTCCCGGCGGGTCACGCGGTCGCGCATGCTCCAGTGCAGGAAGCGCGCCACGCGCGCCACGCCGTGCCGCCGGTGGTACGAGAAGCCCGTCCACCAGTGACCGCGCTCGTCACGCTCCAGGGGCGGCATGGGCGAGTAGTCGGCCCGCACCACCACCCCGCACCAGCGCCGGATCTGAGCCCGTGTCCAGCCCGCGCTGTGCCGCGAGCACCAGTACGCCGCCACCAGCCCCGTCACCAGAGCGGCGATCAGAACGCCGACCGGCCCCGACTCCGGGGCGTAGAGGAACTGCACCACGGTGGCGCCGGTGAGGAGGACGACCATGATCGGCACGGCGACGCTGACACCGGCGCCGGCCATGGCGACCAGAGACCGGCCCACTGCCAGAACGGCTTCCCTGAGGCGGGCCGGCACACCACGGCCGGCCGCCTTCATGTCTTCGAGGGACGCTATGGCTGCCACTGGGCTTGCTCCTGACGTCGGCGTACTGCGGGCGATGGCATCAGTTTCACGGCTGGAGCCTTCGCAGCACATTGGCTGTTCCACCCGTCTTTGAGGTGGACCTAGCACCACCCCCGGTTCGACGGTCTCGGGGACCCGGCATCGAGAGCCCGTGAACGCGAAGAAGCCCCGCCCGGAACCCGGGCGGGGCTTCTTCAGAAGAATTGTTCGGCGGCGTCCTACTCTCCCACAGGGTCCCCCCTGCAGTACCATCGGCGCTACGAGGCTTAGCTTCCGGGTTCGGAATGTAACCGGGCGTTTCCCTCGCGCTATGACCACCGAAACACTATGAAACTCTTCGAACAACCGACAACGGTCTGTTCGTGGTTTCAGAACCAACACAGTGGACGCGAGCAACTGAGGACAAGCCCTCGGCCTATTAGTACCGGTCAACTCCACCCATTACTGGGCTTCCATATCCGGCCTATCAACCCAGTCGTCTACTGGGAGCCTTACCCTCTCAAGGAGGTGGGAGTGCTCATCTCGAAGCAGGCTTCCCGCTTAGATGCTTTCAGCGGTTATCCCTCCCGAACGTAGCCAACCAGCCATGCCCTTGGCAGGACAACTGGCACACCAGAGGTTCGTCCGTCCCGGTCCTCTCGTACTAGGGACAGCCCTTCTCAACACTCCTACGCGCACAGCGGATAGGGACCGAACTGTCTCACGACGTTCTAAACCCAGCTCGCGTACCGCTTTAATGGGCGAACAGCCCAACCCTTGGGACCTACTCCAGCCCCAGGATGCGACGAGCCGACATCGAGGTGCCAAACCATCCCGTCGATATGGACTCTTGGGGAAGATCAGCCTGTTATCCCCGGGGTACCTTTTATCCGTTGAGCGACGGCGCTTCCACAAGCCACCGCCGGATCACTAGTCCCTACTTTCGTACCTGCTCGACCCGTCAGTCTCACAGTCAAGCTCCCTTGTGCACTTACACTCAACACCTGATTGCCAACCAGGCTGAGGGAACCTTTGGGCGCCTCCGTTACCCTTTAGGAGGCAACCGCCCCAGTTAAACTACCCACCAGACACTGTCCCTGATCCGGATCACGGACCCAGGTTAGACATCCAGCACGACCAGAGTGGTATTTCAACGTCGACTCCACAACAACTGGCGTTGCCGCTTCACAGTCTCCCACCTATCCTACACAAGCCGAACCGAACACCAATATCAAGCTATAGTAAAGGTCCCGGGGTCTTTCCGTCCTGCTGCGCGAAACGAGCATCTTTACTCGTAATGCAATTTCACCGGGCCTGTGGTTGAGACAGTCGAGAAGTCGTTACGCCATTCGTGCAGGTCGGAACTTACCCGACAAGGAATTTCGCTACCTTAGGATGGTTATAGTTACCACCGCCGTTTACTGGCGCTTAAGTTCTCAGCTTCGCCCGACCGAAATCGGACTAACCGGTCCCCTTAACGTTCCAGCACCGGGCAGGCGTCAGTCCGTATACATCGCCTTACGGCTTCGCACGGACCTGTGTTTTTAGTAAACAGTCGCTTCTCGCTGGTCTCTGCGGCCACCCCCAGCTCAGACCGTAAAGATCCTCACCAGGGCTGGCCCCCCTTCTCCCGAAGTTACGGGGGCATTTTGCCGAGTTCCTTAACCACAGTTCACCCGAACGCCTCGGTATTCTCTACCTGACCACCTGAGTCGGTTTGGGGTACGGGCCGCCATGAAACTCGCTAGAGGCTTTTCTCGACAGCATAGGATCATCCACTTCACCACAATCGGCTCGGCATCAGGTCTCAGACTATGTGAACGGCGGATTTGCCTACCGTTCGTCCTACACCCTTACCCCGGGACTACCACCGCCCGGGCTGGACTACCTTCCTGCGTCACCCCATCGCTCACCTACTACAGACTTGGACCGGCGGCTCCACCACGTCCCTTCGTCCGAAGACTCCGGGCCGGCTTCACGGCCTTAGCATCACCTGGTTCGACGTTGGCGCTTCAAAGCGGGTACGGGAATATCAACCCGTTGTCCATCGACTACGCCTGTCGGCCTCGCCTTAGGTCCCGACTTACCCTGGGCAGATCAGCTTGACCCAGGAACCCTTGGTCAATCGGCGCAAGAGTTTCCCACTCTTGTATCGCTACTCATGCCTGCATTCTCACTCGTGAACCGTCCACAACTGGATTCCTCCGCTGCTTCACCCGGCACACGACGCTCCCCTACCCATCACAGCGGGCGTTGGCCCTATTGCTGCAATGACACGACTTCGGTGATGTGCTTGAGCCCCGCTACATTGTCGGCGCGGAATCACTTGACCAGTGAGCTATTACGCACTCTTTCAAGGGTGGCTGCTTCTAAGCCAACCTCCTGGTTGTCTCTGCGACTCCACATCCTTTCCCACTTAGCACACGCTTAGGGACCTTAGTCGGTGTTCTGGGCTGTTTCCCTCTCGACCATGGAGCTTATCCCCCACAGTCTCACTGCCGCGCTCTCACTTACCGGCATTCGGAGTTTGGCTAAGGTCAGTAACCCGGTGAGGCCCATCGCCTATCCAGTGCTCTACCTCCGGCAAGAAACACGCGACGCTGCACCTAAATGCATTTCGGGGAGAACCAGCTATCACGGAGTTTGATTGGCCTTTCACCCCTAACCACAGGTCATCCCCCAGGTTTTCAACCCTGGTGGGTTCGGTCCTCCACACGGTCTTACCCGCGCTTCAACCTGCCCATGGCTAGATCACTCCGCTTCGGGTCTTGGGCATGCAACTCAGACGCCCTATTCGGACTCGCTTTCGCTACGGCTACCCCACACGGGTTAACCTCGCTACACACCGCAAACTCGCAGGCTCATTCTTCAAAAGGCACGCAGTCACACCCCAAAGGGGTGCCCCCACGGCTTGTAGGCACACGGTTTCAGGTACTATTTCACTCCGCTCCCGCGGTACTTTTCACCATTCCCTCACGGTACTATCCGCTATCGGTCACCAGGGAATATTTAGGCTTAGCGGGTGGTCCCGCCAGATTCACACGGGATTTCTCGGGCCCCGTGCTACTTGGGAGAAGCTCAAGCGAGCCGTACAGATTTCGTCTACGGGGGTCTTACCCTCTACGCCGGACCTTTCGCATGTCCTTCGACTATCCATACGGTTTCTGACTCGCCCAGCCGCCGGCAGACGACTGAAGAACTTTCCCACAACCCCAACATGGCAACCCCTGCCGGGTCTCACACCATACTGGTTTAGCCTCATCCGGTTTCGCTCGCCACTACTCCCGGAATCACGGTTGTTTTCTCTTCCTGCGGGTACTGAGATGTTTCACTTCCCCGCGTTCCCTCCACACTGCCTATGTGTTCAGCAGCGGGTGACAGCCCATGACGACTGCCGGGTTTCCCCATTCGGACACCCCCGGATCAAAGCTCGGTTGACAGCTCCCCGGGGCCTATCGCGGCCTCCCACGTCCTTCATCGGTTCCTGGTGCCAAGGCATCCACCGTGCGCCCTTAAAAACTTGGCCACAGATGCTCGCGTCCACTGTGCAGTTCTCAAACAACGACCAGACACCCACCCTCGAACCGTCCGAAGACGACCCTCAAGTGGAGCCGGCATCCCAGAAGGAACAATCGTTCCCTCAGGACCCAACAGCGTGCCCGGCACCCGCGACGGTGATCGACGTTCCACGCTCCGAAGAGCAGTACTGGCCATCCCTACCGCGAGTGCCGAATAGTCAACGTTCCACCCATGAGCAACCGTGCGAGACATTCGCTCGCAGTCGGCTATGTGCTCCTTAGAAAGGAGGTGATCCAGCCGCACCTTCCGGTACGGCTACCTTGTTACGACTTCGTCCCAATCGCTGGTCCCACCTTCGACGGCTCCCTCCCAAGGGTTAGGCCACCGGCTTCGGGTGTTACCGACTTTCGTGACGTGACGGGCGGTGTGTACAAGGCCCGGGAACGTATTCACCGCAGCATGCTGATCTGCGATTACTAGCAACTCCAACTTCATGGGGTCGAGTTGCAGACCCCAATCCGAACTGAGACCGGCTTTTTGGGATTCGCTCCGCCTCGCGGCATCGCAGCCCTTTGTACCGGCCATTGTAGCACGTGTGCAGCCCAAGACATAAGGGGCATGATGATTTGACGTCGTCCCCACCTTCCTCCGAGTTGACCCCGGCAGTCTCCTGTGAGTCCCCGACATTACTCGCTGGCAACACAGAATAAGGGTTGCGCTCGTTGCGGGACTTAACCCAACATCTCACGACACGAGCTGACGACAACCATGCACCACCTGTACACCGACCACAAGGGGGCGCCCATCTCTGGACGTTTCCGGCGTATGTCAAGCCTTGGTAAGGTTCTTCGCGTTGCGTCGAATTAAGCCACATGCTCCGCTGCTTGTGCGGGCCCCCGTCAATTCCTTTGAGTTTTAGCCTTGCGGCCGTACTCCCCAGGCGGGGAACTTAATGCGTTAGCTGCGGCACCGACGACGTGGAATGTCGCCAACACCTAGTTCCCAACGTTTACGGCGTGGACTACCAGGGTATCTAATCCTGTTCGCTCCCCACGCTTTCGCTCCTCAGCGTCAGTAATGGCCCAGAGATCCGCCTTCGCCACCGGTGTTCCTCCTGATATCTGCGCATTTCACCGCTACACCAGGAATTCCGATCTCCCCTACCACACTCTAGCCTGCCCGTATCGAATGCAGACCCGGGGTTAAGCCCCGGGCTTTCACATCCGACGCGACAGGCCGCCTACGAGCTCTTTACGCCCAATAATTCCGGACAACGCTCGCACCCTACGTATTACCGCGGCTGCTGGCACGTAGTTAGCCGGTGCTTCTTCTGCAGGTACCGTCACTTGCGCTTCTTCCCTGCTGAAAGAGGTTTACAACCCGAAGGCCGTCATCCCTCACGCGGCGTCGCTGCATCAGGCTTTCGCCCATTGTGCAATATTCCCCACTGCTGCCTCCCGTAGGAGTCTGGGCCGTGTCTCAGTCCCAGTGTGGCCGGTCGCCCTCTCAGGCCGGCTACCCGTCGTCGCCTTGGTAGGCCATTACCCCACCAACAAGCTGATAGGCCGCGGGCTCATCCTGCACCGCCGGAGCTTTCCACCAACCCCCATGCAGAGGAAGGTCGTATCCGGTATTAGACCCCGTTTCCAGGGCTTGTCCCAGAGTGCAGGGCAGATTGCCCACGTGTTACTCACCCGTTCGCCACTGATCCACCCCGAAGGGCTTCACCGTTCGACTTGCATGTGTTAAGCACGCCGCCAGCGTTCGTCCTGAGCCAGGATCAAACTCTCCGTGAATGATTACTCGGCCCTGCTTAATTAAAAGCCGCCGGTTCACACTCGCGTTGAGCGGCACGGCAACCACCGGAATAGGCGGCCCCGCGCACTGCGTCCTCGCTGTGTTATTTCAAAAGGAATCTCCAACCGATCCAAACGGACCGGCCGGGGATGTCAACATATCTGGCGTTGACTTTTGGCACGCTGTTGAGTTCTCAAGGAACGGACACTTCCTTCGGACCGCCTTCCAGCGGACCCTCCGGGCGTTTCGCTCTTTCGTGTTTCCAGCTTATCAGATCCGAGTCAGTGCTCTTCGCCGACTTGCTTTCTTCACCGCTTTGCCGGCCCGACCTGACGGCCTGTCCGACGTTTCAAACCTTAGCCGATCCCCGCTCCGAAAAGCGAATCCGGCGCCAGTCCGAGTCCAATTCCTATAAACAGGCACGCCGAATTCGCACAGGGACGCGACAAAGACGCGACCCAGCCCGAGCCAGGAAGTGGTGTTTCAAGGGATTGGCCGCTCCGGGACCGTCCGCGCTGACTGCGTGTCCGGTGCTCCCTGCCGAGCGACTAGAGAACAGTACGCCCGTCGACGGCGGCAGGCAAATCCGGCACGCGGACGAGCCACGTGGCGACGCTCCGGCCTGCCTTCACGTACTCGCCGTTGGGGTGGTCGTTGGCGGCGATCCGCAGGGCGGCGGCCTCGTGGTCCTGGCCGCCACCGGTGTGCCGTGCGATCAGACGGCGGTGGCGGAGCTCGTCGTCGGCCTCGATGTACCAGAGCTCCCGGAGCAGGGCCCGGACGTTCGGCCACGGGGTGTCCGGAGCGGCGAGGTAGTTGCCCTCGGTGACGACGAGACGGGTGTGCGGCCGGACCACGTGGCGGGCGGCCACGGGCTCGTCGACGGTCCGGTCGAAATCGGGTGCGTAGATGTCGCGGAACCGCTCATGGGTGACACGCTGCAGCAGGGCGAGATAGCCGTCCGCGTCGAAAGTCTCGGGGGCTCCCTTGCGGGCACGCAGGCCGAGCCGGTCCAGCTGGGTGTTGGCCAGGTGGAATCCGTCGAGCGGGAGGTACGCGGCGGCGTCGGGGCCCTCCCGCCGGACGATCTCGGCGACCAGGTGGCGGGCGAGGGTGGACTTCCCGGCAGCGGGCGGCCCGGCGAGGCCCAGAATCACGCGGCCTCTGCCGCTCCCCTGTCCGCGCAGCAGTCCGAGCGCCCGCTCGACCAGTGCGTCGATCGGTACCTCGATCGCTGCCTCGATCGGCGCCTCGGCCGGTGCTTCGACCGCTGCCTCGGGCGACACACTCGCCCCGGGCGCCTCCGACGCCCCCGCCGCGGCCCGCGCGGGCTCCGCGGCGAGGCCCGCCGTCGCGTCGTCCCGGCCGTGTTCCGACGTGCGGCCCCCGTGTACGTCTACGTGCATGGGCGCACCCTACTCAGCCGTGGCGCCGGGAGCACCGACCCGCAGGACGCCGATCGGCTGATCAAGGACACCGGCCACGGCGGACGGAGCGGACGAGCCACAGGTAGAGGTGGAGGCAGAGGGCAGGGCTTCAGGCCGAGGGCTCGCCCAACACCGGCTCGTCGAGGGTGAGGGTGCCGGCGTCCGCGTCCAGGACGGCGGGTGCGCCGAGCGGGACGGTGAGGCTGCTGGGGCTGTGGCCGAAGCCGAGTTCCCAGATCATCGGGACGCCGAGCGGTCCGAGGCGGTCGAGCATGACCTCGCGGACGAGCTCCGGCGGGCCGCATCCCTCCCAGGAGCCGAGCGCGACGGCGGCCAGGCCGTCCAGTGCGCCGGAGCGGATCAGCTGGGTGAGGGTGCGGTCGAGCCGGTAGGGCTGCTCGTTGACGTCCTCCAGCAGCAGGATCGTGCCGGCGAAGGAGGGGCGGGCGCTCGGCGTGCCGCGGTCGGTGGCGAGGAGGGCGGCGCAGCCGCCGGCGGTGGTTCCCGCGGCCCGGCCGGGGACGAGGGGCTCGGCGGTAGCGGAGGTGAGCACGCGGGTGGTGGCGGGTTCGAAGAGGGTGCGGCGCAGATGGTCGGCGGTGGCGTGGTCCGCCAGGAATGCGGCCGCGGTGCCCATCGGTCCGTAGAGGGTGGGGAGGCCGAGGCGGAGGTCGACGGCTTCGTGGAGCACGGTGATGTCGCTGAAGCCGACCAGGATCTTGGGAGGTGCGGCGCGCAGGGCGTCCCAGTCGACGAGGTCGACCATGCGTTGGACCCCGTAGCCGCCGCGGGCGCAGACGACGGCGGAGATGCCGGGGTCGAGCCAGGCCTGCTGGAAGTCGGCGGCGCGGGCGGCGTCGGTGCCGGCGAGGTAGCCGTGGACGGGGTGGCGGTCTAGAAGGTGGGCGCCGGGGACGACGTCCAGGCCCCAGGAGCGGAGGAGGGCGGTGCCGGCGGCGAGGCGTTGCGGGTCGATCGGGCCGCTGGGGGCGATCAGGGCGACGCGGTCGCCCGCGGTCAGCCGGCGGGGGCGGCGGCGCGGCGGTGTCGCGGGCTGCGGCGGTGTCGCGGGCGGCGTCCCGGCCGCGGCGGTCGGTACCACCGGCCCGGGGTCGCGGCGGTGGGCGGCGTCGTCGGTCGTCAGTTGATCCATCGACAGGTTCTCCCCCGTGGTGACAGGTTCGCCTGCTCACGGTATTCCCCGGTGCGGGGGTGGAACGATCCGCCCCCGCACCGGGAATGCCGCCCTTTCACAGGTGCCCTTTCACACGGCGCCCATCACACGGTGCCCATCACACGGTGCCCATCACCTCGCGGACCTCGGCGAGGGTGGCCTCGGCCACGGCGTTGGCGCGCTCGTTGCCGGTGCGCAGCACCTCGCGGAGGAATCCGCGGTCGGCGGCGAGTTCGGCGCGGCGGGCCCGGTGGGGCCGGAAGTGTTCGTTGACGGCCTCGGTGACGAGTCCCTTGAGGGCGGCGGCGCCGCGGTCGCCGATCTCCTCGGCGATGTCCTCGGATGTGCGGTTCAGGCAGAGGGCGGCGAGTTGGAGGAGACCCGCGACGCCGGGGCGGCGCTCGGGGTCGTACCCGATGCGGCGGTCGGCGTCGGTGGTGGCGGAGCGGACGAGGCGGGCGGTGGCGTCCTCGGTGGCGCCGAGCGGGATGGCGTTGCCGCGGCTCTTGCTCATCTTGCCGCCGTCGGTGCCGAGCAGCAGCGGGGCGGCGGAGAGCAGGGCCTGGGGTTCGGGGAAGACGGGTGCGCCGTAGCGTTCGTTGAAGCGGCGCGCGACGGTGCGGGTGGTCTCCAGGTGCGGGAGCTGGTCCTGACCGACGGGGACGAGGTCGGCCTTGCAGAAGAGGATGTCCGCGGCCTGGTGGACGGGGTAGGTGAACATCAGTCCGCTGACGGTGGATCGGCCGGAGTGGGCGATCTCGTCCTTGACGGTGGGGTTGCGGCCGAGTTCGGCGACGCTGACGAGGCTGAGGAAGGGCAGCAGCAACTGGTTGAGCGCGGGTACGGCGCTGTGCGCGAAGACGGTGGCGCGTTCGGGGTCGACCCCGGCGGCGAGGTAGTCGAGGACGAGGTTCTCGGCGTGCTCGGCGGGGCGGTCGGCGCGGTCGCGGTCGGTGAGTACCTGGTAGTCGGCGACGACGAGGAAGAGGTCGACGCCGAGGCGCTGCAGTTCGACGCGGTTCTGCAGGGTGCCGAAGTAGTGGCCCAGGTGGAGCGGGCCGGTGGGCCGGTCCCCGGTGAGGATGCGGTGGCGCTCGGGGTTGCGGGAGATGCGGTCGACGGTGATCACGGAGGTTCTCCTCGGATGGCGGGCTGGTGGCGGTGCCGTCCGCCGGGCGCTGCCGGCCCCGAGGAGGGGTGAAGCAACAGGGCCGCCCGTGCGGACGGCCCTGTGGTCATGCATGAGAGGTGGCCGTCCTAGGACGGCCACCAGTTCAGGCACGGCTGGGTCTTCATGGCACCAGGGTACGCGTACGTCCGGCCGTTCTCGGTACCGGTTTTCGGCCGACGGCCCGTCACGGGCGCCCGGAACACCGGGGCGGGCCCCGAGGCCGACACATGGCGGACGACCCTGGCTCCCAAGCGCCTTGTGCGGCAGGATCGTTCATGTCGCAGACCGAAGGGCCCGCACCGATGACCCCGCTCGACCAGCCAGCGTCCGACCGCTCCTCCGGTGATGCCCTCATCTCCGGCGGGACTGCCGCGCCCCGCGGCTCCGACGAGGGGGCGGCGGCGACACGGCAGGCCGGGCACGATCACCCGGCGGCCACGGCGGTCCCGGCGGATCCGACAGCGGTCCCGGGGGTCCCGGCGGATCCGACGGCGGTCAGGCTGCTGGCCGGGCTGGCGGCCCGGCTGCGCGGGGCGTACGAGCGGGGAGCGACGCCGGCCGACCTTGCGGCGGCCTGCCACCGGTCGGAGGCGGAGGTGCACAGACTGCTGGCCGTGGCCGGCACTCGGTTCGACGCCGCACGGCCTGCGGGGGCCGGTTCCAAGGCCGGCGGCGGCGCCCTCCCCGACGGCGGCGGACACGACACCGGAGGAGTCGCCGCGAGTCCGGCCGGTGGCGCGGCCGAGGCCGGTCGGCAGCTGCGCCGGGCGCGCCGTCCGGTTCCCTCGCGGCGGCTTCGCCGGCTCCACCCGCGTCCGCCGGAGCGGCAGGAGCTGTGGCACCCGGTGGGGACGGACGAGCAGGCCGGGGAGGGCGGCGGGCCGGGCGTGGGGACGCCGCTGGGCATACTGATCGGCGGTTCGGCGGCGCCGGCGACCGAGCAGTGGAGTCAGCAGCGGGTCGATGCCAGGCTGATGCGGATCGGCAGGGGGACGTGTCTGCTGGTGCTGCCCTCGTGGCGGGAGGCGATCGCGGTGGCCGTGCCGACCGAACGACTGCTCGCCTCCACCGGGCTGACGGTCGAGGAGCTGGCGGGTGCGCGCCTCTCGGTGCTGATCAATCCGGAGGCGCTGCACGACCGCGACCTGGGGCTGCACGGCTGGCAGGCGGAGCCGCCGCGCTGAACCGGCCGGTGCGGACCGCGCGGTGGCCGTCCGTCAGGCGGACGGTTCGCCGGCGGCGGTGGGCAGTGCCTCGCCGGGGCGGCTGTTGGGGGTGCCCCGGGGAACGTGGCCGAGGTGGACGGGTTCCGGCGGGCGAGTGCCCGCTCCGGTCCCGAGGGCGGCCAGCAGGGTCGGCAGCTGCGGTGGCCAGAGCGCGTCGGCCTCGGGGGAGGCGAGTTCCTCCGGGCTCCACCAGCGCCATTCGAGGATGCCGTCGGCGCGGTGCACGCCGCTGACGTCGCCGACCGGTCCGCGGCGCGGGCCGGTGGTCACGTAGATGTGCTCGTGCTGGCGGACGGGGATGCCGTGCCAGGTGAAGTCGTGTTCCCAGGTGCAGAGCAGGTGCCCGGGGTCGACGTCGGTCCAGCCGGTCTCCTCGTGCAGCTCGCGGAGGGCGCCGGCCGTCGGCGTCTCGCCGTCCTCCAGTCCGCCGCCCGGCATGTTCCAGTGCACACCGACCTCGATGTTGTCGCTGCGGAGCAGGAAGACGGAGCCGTCCGGCGCGAGGACGGCCGTCCGTGCCGCACGTCTCGGCCTGCGGCCGCCGGGCCCGGGGGCCGATCGCGAGGCCGTCCGGCCGAGGAGTGAACCCGGGAGTCGGCCCGGGAGCCGGCTCAGGAGTCGGCCCGACAGTCGGCCGAGAAGGTGTCGCAGCTTCGGCATCGGATCACCCTGGCACGCATGGTCGGGGGTGTCGACACGGTTTCCCTGCGCCGCGGCGGCTCCCGGCCATCGGGGCGGCCGGAAGGCATCGGCGCGGGCGGGGCGTGCGGGAGGGGGTGCGTGCGCTGCGGTGCGCCGTACGCTGTGGGCCATGACCACCCCGGCCGTCCTGCTGCCCGCCGATCCGCTCGCGCCGCGCAGGCCCGACCCGCACTACGTGTGGGAGGCGCAGCTGGTGCGCGATCTCGGCGGGACCTGTGTGCTGCTGGACCACGACGCCCTGCTCGCGGGCGACGCGCAGGCGGCGGTGCAGCGGGTGCCGGCCGGCGTCGGGCCGCTCTGGTACCGAGGCTGGATGGTCCCGGTGCCCGCGTACCACGCGTTGGCGCAGGCGCTTCTCGCCCGCGGCGGGGTGCTGCTGACCGCACCCGCGGGCTACGGGGACGCCCATGAACTCCCCGGCTGGTACGGGGTGTTCGAGGGGGCGACGCCGGAGAGCCGGTGGCTGCCCGGGGTGGCCGAGCCCTCCCGGGAGGAGCTCGCGGAGCTGGCCCGGCAGCTGGGCGGGAGCGGGGCGGCGGTCGTCAAGGACTATGTGAAGTCCCGCAAGTACGAGTGGGAGGAGGCCTGCTTCGTCCCGGACCTCGCGGACACCGACCGGCTGTGCGCGGTGGTGGCGCGGTTCGTGGAGTTGCAGGACGGTGCCCCGGCGGGCGGGATCGTGCTGCGCCGGTACGAGGAGTTCGTGCGGGACGCGAGCGGGCGGGCCGAGGAGGCGCGGGTCTGGTGGGTGGACGGCGAGCCGGTGCTGCGGGGCCCGCACCCCGACGCGGCTCCGGGGCCGGCCCCGCATGCGGACCTGTCGGTGGTCGGGCCGCTGGTGCATTCGCTGGGCTGCCGGTTCGTCACCACCGATCTCGCGCGGCGGGCGGACGGCTCCGGCTGGCGGGTGGTGGAGGTCGGTGACGGCCAGGTGAGCGACCTGCCCCGGGGCTCCGACGCGGCCGGGCTCTTCGCCGCCCTGCTGGCGGTCTGACCCGGAGCCCCGCCGGGAGGCGGGCCCCGGAGGGCCCGCCGGAGGGTCAGCCGACCGGCGTGGCGCGGCCGTCGGAGACGAAGGCCTGCCAGAGCCGGTGGTAGACGCCGCCCGCGGCGAGGAGGTCGCTGTGGGTGCCGTCCTCGACGATCCGGCCGTGGTCGAGGACGACGATCCGGTCGGCCCGCTCGGCGGTGGTCAGGCGGTGGGCGATGACCAGGGTGGTGCGGCCGCCGCTGAGGCGGTCGGCGGCCTGGTTGACGGCGGCCTCGCTGGCCAGGTCGAGGGCGGCGGTGGCCTCGTCCAGCAGCAGGATGTCGGGGTCGACGAGTTCGGCGCGGGCGAGTGCGACGAGCTGGCGCTGGCCGGCGGAGAGGTTCCGTCCGCGCGGCGCGACCTCGTGCTCGTAGCCGCCGGAGAGGCCGAGGATCATCTCGTGCGCGCCGACCGCGCGGGCCGCGGCCTCGACCTCGGCCCGGGTGGCCCCGGGGCGGCCGTAGGCGATCGCCTCGTGGACGGTGCCGGCGAACAGGTACGCCTCCTGCGGGACGACGCCCAGCCGGTGGCGGTACCCGGAGAGGTCGAAGCGGGAGACGTCGGTGCCGTCGATCCGGACGGTGCCGGTGGTGGCGTCGTAGAACCGGGCGACCAGCTTGACCAGGGTGGACTTGCCCGCGCCGGTCTCGCCGACCAGGGCGACGGTCTGGCCCGCCGGGATGTGCAGGTCGATAGCGGTGAGGACGTTGGGCAGGCTCTCGCCGTCGCCGTTGTACGCGAAGCCGACGCCGTCCAGGTGGATGTCGCCCTTGAGGCGGGTGACCGGCACGGGCGGGTCGCTCTCGGGGGTGCTGGTCGGGGTGCGCAGCAGTTCGCCGATCCGGCCGAGGCTGACGCTGGCCTGCTGGTAGCCGTCGAAGACCTGGGAGAGCTGGTTGACCGGGGCGAAGAACAGGTCGATGTAGAGGAGGTAGGCGACCAGGGCGCCGATGGTGAGGGTGCCGTCGTCGACCCGGGTGGCGCCGGCGATCAGGACGAGCGCGGAGGCGACGCTGGAGAGGAACTGGACGAACGGGAAGTAGATCGAGATGTAGAGCTGGGCGCGGGCACGGGCGTGCCGGTACTCCAGGCCGCGGGCGACGAAGCGGGCGGTGTTGACGTCCTGGCGGCGGAAGGCCTGGACGATCCGCATGCCGGCGACGTTCTCCTGCAGGTCGGCGTTGACGGTGGAGATCAGGTCCCGGGAGATCTGGTACTGCGCGGTGGACTTGCGGCGGAAGACCAGGGTGGCGACGACCAGGATCGGCAGGACGGCGAAGACCACCAGGGCCAGGCCGGCGTCGAGGATCAGCAGGGCGGCGAAGATCCCGAAGAAGGTGAGCAGGCTGACCACCGCGGTGACGACGCCGGTCTGCAGGAAGGTCGAGATGGAGTCGACGTCGGTGGTCATCCGGGTCATGATCCGGCCGCTGAGCTCGCGCTCGAAGTAGTCGAGGCCGAGCCGGTTCAGGTGGGCGAAGATCTTCAGCCGCAGGGTGTAGAGGACGCGCTCGCCGGTACGGCCGCTGACGCGGGTCTCGGCGCTCTGCACCAGCCAGTCCAGCAGGACGATGACGAGGGCGCCGAGGGCGGCGACGGTGACGCCGCTCATGGCGGCCTTGCTCACGCCGTCGTCGATGCCGTGCCGGATCAGGATCGGGAGGGTGAGCCCGGCGGCGGTGTCGAGGGCGACCAGCAGCAGGGCGATCGCCAGCGGGCGGCCGAACGGTGCGAGCAGGCGGCGGAGGCTGAAGTGCAGGTCGCCGGCCTCGGCGTCCTCGACACGGATGTCGGGTGTGTCGGTGGCGGGCCGCAGGGCGGCGACCTTGGCGAGGAGTTCCGCGTCGGCGCCTGGCTTCTTCGCGAGGGTGACGGCGGCGGTTGCCGCCGCTCCCGTGGTTGCCGCGGCCGGGCCGGCCGTGCGGCCGGAGGCCTCGGGGGCGGCGTCGGGGTCGGTGATCAGTGCCCGGTAGAGCGGACATCGGGCGTCCAGCTCGCGGTGGGTGCCGATGTCGACGAGGCGGCCCCGGTCGAGCACGGCGATCCGGTCGGCGAGCTGCAGGGTGGAGCGGCGGTGCGCGATCAGCAGGGTGGTGCGCCCGGCCATGACCGAGCGGAGCGCCTCGAAGATCTCGGCCTCGATCTGCGGGTCGACCGCGGAGGTGGCGTCGTCGAGCAGCAGGATGCGCGGGTCGGTGAGGATGGCGCGGGCCAGGGCGATCCGCTGGCGCTGGCCGCCGGAGAGGGTGAGGCCCTGCTCGCCGACCTTGGTGTCGTAGCCGTCCGGGAGTTCACGGATGAAGCCGTCGGCCTGCGCGGCGCGGGCGGCGGCCTCGATCTGCTCGTCGGTCGCCTCGGGGTGGCCGTAGGCGATGTTGGTGCGGACGCTGTCGGAGAACAGGAAGCTCTCCTCGGGGACGATGCCGACGGTGGCGCGCAGCGAGTCGAGGGTGATGTCGCGCAGGTCGTGCCCGTAGATGCGGACGGCGCCGGCCGTCGGGTCGTAGAAGCGCGGGACGAGCTGGGCGACGGTCGACTTGCCGGAGCCGGAGGCGCCGACCAGGGCGAGGGTCTCGCCGGGGGCGAGGTGAAGGCTGAGGCCGTCGAGGACGGGGACGACGTCCTCGTGGCCCTCGTAGTGGAAGTCGACGCGGTCGAGTTCCAGGGCGGCGGTGCCGGGTGCGGGGGCGCCGGGCTCGGCCGATCCGGGGTCGGTGTCGGCGGCGCTGAGCGGCCTGGCGTCGGGGCGTTCCTGGACGTGCGGGCGCTGGTCGATCAGCTGGAGGACACGCTCCACGCCGGCCCTGGCCTGCTGGCCGACGGTGATCACCATGGCGAGCATCCGGACCGGGCCGGTCATCTGGGCGACGTAGGTGGAGAAGGCGACGAAGGTGCCGAGCGAGACCTTGCCCTGAACGGCCAGCCAGCCGCCGAGGGCGAGCACGGCGACCTGGGCCAGCGCGGGGACGGCCTGCATGGCCGGGGTGTAGCGGCTGTTGAGCCGGATCGAGCGGAGCCGGGCGGCGTACAGGCCGCGGGAGACCTTCTCCAGCTTGGCGCGCTCCTGGGCCTCCTGGCCGAAGCCCTTGACCACGCGGACGCCGCCGACGGCCGCGTCCACCACGCCGGCGACCGCGGCGGCCTCCTGCTGGGCGGCCCAGGTGGCCGGGAAGAGCCGTTTGCGGCTGAGTGCGGCGCACCACCAGAGGGCGGGTGCCATCACCAGGGAGATCAGGGTGAGCGGCAGCGAGAGCCAGAGCATGACCGCGAGGGACATGCCGAACATCAGCAGGTAGCCGGTCATCATCGGCAGCATCGAGAGCAGGCCGTTGATGAGCTGGAGGTCGGAGGTGGCGCGGCCGACGACCTGACCGGTGTCGAGGCGGTCCTGTCGGCGGCCGTCGAGCCGGGTGAGCGAGGTGAAGAGGTCCGCGCGGAGGTCGTGCTGGACGTCGAGGGCCAGCTGCCCGCCGTAGTAGCGGCGGATCTGCGCGCAGAGGAAGACCACGGCCGCGGCGACCAGCAGGACGACGGCCCAGGGGGCGAGCGGTCGGGTGTGCGCGGTGATGACGTCGTCGATGATCAGCTTGGTGATCAGCGGGACGACGGCGCTGACGGCCATGCCGACCAGCGAGGCGCCGAAGGCGAGCAGGACGTTGCGGCGGTAGCGCCAGGAGTAGCCGCCGAGGCGGCGGAGCCAGCGGGACTCGTCCGGTGTTCCGGGGGTGGTGGCCTCGGGTGCGGCTCCCCCGCTCCGTGCTCCTGATCTGCGGCGGCGCAGGGAGGTCTTGCCGGACCGGCTGCTCTGAGGATCCGCGTCCCGGGAAATCTCCGCAGTAGAACCATGAGTCTCAGGCATATTTAGGGATACTAACCATTCGGCTCGACCGCCGTCCATCGCCTTTCGACGGACGCCCGGGAGGCTCAACGACGGACGGTCCGCGAACCTTCCCGCCCCCTCCAGGGTCGCCGACGCACCGCCCGGAGCGCACGGGACGGCGGACCGGACGGGCCTCCGACGCTGGTCCTACACCCTCCGAACGCCCCCGGACGCCCTCGACGCCGCCTAGGCCGCGCCCTCCTCGGCAGGGGCGGCGGTCACCGTTCCGGCGGTGGGCACCGTTCCGGCGGCGGCGCTCGCGGCGGCCGCGGCGAACGCGCCGTGGGCCAGGCTGTGCAGCAGGGCGGCCATCGCGTCCCGTGGCAGCCCGGACCGGTCGACCGGCCCGGAGTGCGGGGCGGCGCTGTGCGGGGTGGAGTTCAGCAGACCGAAGACCGCGTGCACCGCCGCGCGGGCGAGCGGCTCCGCGCCGGGGGCGGCGAGCGGCGGGAAGGCCTCCCGGACGACGCCGACCCACAGCTCCACATAGCCGCGCTGCAGCCGGCGGACCCGGCGGCGGTCCTCCTCCTTCAGATGGAGCAGTTCGCGGTCGTGCAGGATGATCAGATCGCGGTCGTCCAGCGCGAAGTCCACATGGCCGCCGATCAGGGCGTCCAGCGCGCCGGCCGGCCCGTCCGCGCCGCCGGCCTCGCCGGCCCGGCGCCGTCCCTCCTCCAGCAGCCGCTCGCTGATGCCGACCAGGAGGTCGGCGAGCATCGCGTCCTTGCCGGAGAAGTGCCGGTACAGGCCGGGGCCGCTGATGCCCACCGCCTTGCCGATCTCGTCCACTCCGACCCCCAGGAAGCCCCGGGCGGCGAAGAGCCGGGCGGCTTCCTTGCGGATCTGGTCGCGGCGTGGGAGCGCGGAGGCTGCGGGCACGTTCGGCATGCTGCCCATCGTAGACAGCCGCGTTATCGGCGGTTAACCTGACCGCAGGAGTTAACGCTCATTAACCTCCGGGCAGCGGACTCACCCGTCCGCATGCCCACTCGGCTCCGAGGGCAAGGGAGCTCTTGGGATGGTCCTCTCATCCATTGGATCTGCCGCCGGTCCGGCGGCCGGCCCGTTCACCGGCCCGGCCGCCGGCACCGCACCGCAGAACGCCTTCCGGGGCGCCGCGGCCGCGCCGGTACCGCGGCTGGACTCCGCGGCCGATCCCGGCTCGGCCGCCTACCGCACCAACCAGGCCGCCCACCGGGAGCTGGTCGACGAGCTGCGCAGCAAGCTCGCCGCCGCCGCACTCGGCGGCGGCGCCAAGGCCAGGGCCCGGCACACCGCCCGCGGCAAGCTGCTCCCCCGCGACCGGGTGGACACCCTGCTCGACCCGGGCTCCCCCTTCCTGGAGCTGTGCCCGCTGGCCGCCGACGGCCTCTACGACGGCGCCGCCCCGGCCGCCGGTGTGATCGCCGGCATCGGCCGGGTGGCCGGCCGGGAGGTCGTGGTCGTCGCCAACGACGCCACCGTCAAGGGCGGCACCTACTACCCGATGACGGTCAAGAAGCACCTGCGCGCGCAGGAGGTGGCCCTGGAGAACCGGCTGCCCTGCGTCTACCTGGTGGACTCCGGCGGCGCCTTCCTGCCGATGCAGGACGAGGTCTTCCCCGACCGCGACCACTTCGGCCGGATCTTCTACAACCAGGCCCGGCTCTCCGCCGCGGGCATCCCGCAGATCGCCGCGGTGCTCGGATCCTGCACCGCCGGCGGCGCGTACGTGCCGGCCATGAGCGACCAGGCCGTCATCGTCCGCAACCAGGGCACGATCTTCCTCGGCGGCCCGCCGCTGGTGAAGGCGGCCACCGGTGAGGTCGTCACGGCCGAGGAGCTCGGCGGCGGCGAGCTGCACTCCCGCACCTCCGGGGTCACCGACCACCTGGCCGAGGACGACGCGCACGCGCTGTCGATCGTCCGCACCATCGTCGCCGGGCTCGGCCCGCGCACCCCCGCGCCGTGGCCGCTCGCCCCGGTGGAGGCCCCGGCGGTGGATCCGGCCGGCCTGTACGGCGCGGTGCCGGTCGACCCGCGCACCCCGTACGACGTGCGCGAGGTGATCGCCCGGCTGGTGGACGGCAGCCGCTTCGCCGAGTTCAAGGCCGAGTACGGGCCCACCCTGGTGACCGGCTTCGCCCGGATCCACGGCCACCAGGTGGGCATCGTCGCCAACAACGGCGTGCTCTTCGCCGAGTCCGCGCTCAAGGGCGCGCACTTCGTCGAGCTGTGCGACCAGCGCGGCATCCCGCTCCTCTTCCTGCAGAACATCACCGGCTTCATGGTCGGCCGGCAGTACGAGGCGGGCGGCATCGCCAAGCACGGCGCCAAGATGGTGACGGCCGTGGCCTGCACCCGGGTGCCCAAGCTGACGGTCGTCATCGGCGGCTCGTACGGCGCAGGCAACTACTCGATGTGCGGCCGGGCGTACTCGCCGCGCTTCCTGTGGATGTGGCCGGGCGCCAAGATCTCGGTGATGGGCGGCGAGCAGGCGGCCTCCGTCCTCGCCACCGTGCGCCGCGACCAGTTCGAGGCGCAGGGCGAGGAGTGGCCGGCCGAGGCGGAGGAGGAGTTCAAGCGTCCCGTCCGCGAGCAGTACGAGCGGCAGGGCAGCGCCTACTACGCCACCGCCCGGCTCTGGGACGACGGCGTGATCGACCCGATGGAGACCAGGACCGTCCTCGGTCTGGCGCTCACCGCCTGCGCCAACGCCCCGCTCGCCGAGCCCCGGCCGTACGGCGTCTTCCGGATGTGACCGGGCCGGGCCGGTGCGGACGAAACCGCCGCCCGGCCCGCCCCTCCTCGCAGGACACCCGGCCCGGCCGCACCCGCGCCGCCCGTCCTCCCACCGCCGCTCCGCCGGACGCGCGCCGGCAGCGCCACCCCTCGACCCGGAGGAAGACCTCCCATGTTCGACACCGTTCTGGTCGCCAACCGGGGTGAGATCGCCCTCCGGGTGATCCGCACCCTGCGGCGGCTCGGCATCCGCTCCGTCGCCGTGCACAGCGACGCCGACGCCGACGCCCCGCACGTCCGCGAGGCCGACCTCGCCGTCCGGCTCGGCCCGGAGGGGCGCAGCGACAGCTCGGCGGCCGAGACCTACCTGCGGACGGACCTGCTGCTCGCCGCCGCCCGGCGCACCGGCGCGCAGGCCGTGCACCCCGGGTACGGCTTCCTCGCCGAGAACCCGGGCTTCGCGCGGGCCTGCGCCGAGGCGGGCCTGGCGTTCATCGGCCCGCCGCCGGCCGCGGTGGAGCTGATGGGCGACAAGATCAACGCCAAGGAGGCCGTCCGGGTCGCCGGCGTGCCGGTGGTGCCGGGCAGCCGGGGCGGCTCGCCGGACGACGCCGAGCTGATCGCGGCGGCCGGGGAGATCGGCTACCCGGTGCTGCTGAAGCCGTCCGCGGGCGGCGGTGGCAAGGGCATGCGGCTGGTCCGCGACCCGGCGGACCTCCCGACCGAGATCGACGCGGCGCGCCGGGTGGCCCGCACCGCGTTCGGTGACGACACCCTGCTGCTGGAGCGCTGGGTGGACCGGCCGCGCCACATCGAGGTGCAGGTGCTCGCCGACGCGCGCGGCACCACGGTGCACCTCGGCGAGCGCGAGTGCAGCCTGCAGCGCCGCCACCAGAAGCTGATCGAGGAGGCCCCCTCCGTCCTGCTCAACGAGGAGACCCGGGCGGCCATGGGAGCGGCCGCCGTCCGGGCCGCCGAGGCCTGCGGCTACACCGGCGCCGGCACGGTGGAGTTCATCGTGCCCGGCCTGGAACCCGGTGCGGCGGTGCCCGAGGGCGTCCTGGACTTCTTCTTCATGGAGATGAACACCCGCCTCCAGGTGGAGCACCCGGTCACCGAGCTGGCGATCGCGGTGCGCACGGACGACTCCGCCGAGCCGCAGCGGCTCGACCTGGTCGAGTGGCAGCTGCGGGTGGCGGCCGGCGAGGCGCTGTCCTTCGGGCAGGACGACATCTCCTTCCGGGGCCACGCCATCGAGGCCCGGATCTGCGCCGAGGACCCGGACCGGGACTTCCTGCCGACCGGCGGGCGCATCCTGCGCCTGGACGAGCCGGCGGGCGAGGGCATCCGGGTGGACTCCGGCGTGGCGGCCGGCACCGAGGTCGGCAGCCTGTACGACCCGATGCTGGCGAAGGTCATCGCCTACGGGCCGGACCGCGCGACCGCTCTGCGCCGGCTGCGGGCCGCACTGGCCGACACCCGGATCCTCGGCGTCACCACCAACACCGGCTTCCTGCGGCGGCTCCTCGCCCACCCCGACGTGGCCGCGGGGCGCCTCGACACCGGGCTGGTGGAACGGACCACGCAGCAGACCCCCGTACTGCTGAGCTCCCCGTACACCCGCACCGGTGCCGACGCCCCCGCGACCGGGCCCGCCGAGGACGCCTCCCCGGACGTGCTGCCGATCGCCGCCGCCGTCGCCCGGCAGCTGGACCTCGCCCCGGCCGTCTCCCCCGACGGCTGGACGGACCCGTTCTCCCTCCCCTCCGGGTGGCGCATGGGCGGCGAGGCCGCCTGGACGGCCCACCGCCTGCGGCTGACCGGCCACGAGCCGGTCACCGTCCTGGTCCGGCCGAGCACGCCCGGCCCCACTTCCGACCTGCAGGTGCGCGTCGGCGACGGCCCGGTGCGGCAGGCCAGGGCCCACCACTCCGGCGACCGTCTGCACCTCTCCCTCGACGGTCTGCAGACGACGTTCGCACACACCACCGACAACGGGCCCGCGGGCCGCGTCGACTGGCTCGCCGTGGACGGCGACGCCTGGGCGGTGCACGCCCACGACCCGGTGGCGGACCGCACCGCCGCGGGCGGGGCCCACCACGGCGCGCTGACCGCGCCCATGCCGGGCACCGTCACCGTGGTCAAGGCCGCGGTCGGCGACCGGGTGAGCCGCGGTCAGACCCTGCTGGTCCTGGAGGCCATGAAGATGGAACACGTGATCGCGGCGCCGCACGACGGCACCGTCAGCGAGCTGCGGGCGGTCGCCGGCTCGACCGTCGCCATGGAGGAGCTGCTGGCCGTGGTCGCGGCGGCAGAGGAGGCCGACGCGGCCGCGGGGGCGGCGTCATGACCGCCGATCAGAACGTGGAGACGGCTGCGACGGAGCCCGGCGTGCTCGAGCTCGGCCTGCCGGACCCGGTGCGCGACCCGTCGCTGCCGGCCCGGGTGCGGATCCACGAGGTCGGCCCGCGGGACGGCCTGCAGAACGAGAGCGCGCTCGTCCCGGTCGAGGTCAAGGCCGAGTTCATCGCCCGGCTCGCGGCCGCCGGCCTGCGCACCGTGGAGGCGACCAGCTTCGTCCACCCGAAGTGGGTGCCGCAGCTGGCCGACGCCGAGGAGCTGATGCCGCGGCTGGCCGGCCTGGCCGAGGAGTACCCCGGGCTGCGGCTGCCGGTGCTGGTGCCGAACGAGCGCGGCCTGGACCGGGCGCTCGACCGCGGCGCGACGGAGGTCGCCGTCTTCGCCAGCGCCACCGAGACATTCGCCCGGCGGAACCTCAACCGGTCCGCCGACGAGGCCATGGCCATGTTCCGGCCGGTCGTGGCCCGGGCCACCGCCGCCGGGGTGCCCGTCCGCGGCTACCTCTCGATGTGCTTCGGGGACCCGTGGGAGGGCCCCGTCCCGGCGGCCCAGGTGATCGGCCACGGCCTGCGCCTGCTGGAGATGGGCTGCGCCGAGCTGAGCCTCGGCGACACCATCGGCACCGCCACGCCCGGCCAGGTCGCCGCGCTGCTGACCGGCTTCGCCGAGGCCGGGGTGCCGATGGACCGGCTCGCCGTGCACTTCCACGACACCTACGGACAGGCGCTGGCCAACACGCTGGCCGCGCTGCGCTGCGGGGTGACGGTCGTGGACGCCTCGGCCGGCGGCCTCGGCGGCTGCCCCTATGCGAAGAGCGCCACCGGCAACCTGGCCACCGAGGACCTGGTGTGGATGCTCCACGGCCTCGGCATCGACACCGGCGTCGACCTGGCCGCCCTGGCCGCCACAAGCGGCTGGATGGCACGGCAGCTCGGACGCCCCGGCCAGTCGCGGACCGTCCGGGCGCTGCTCGGCCCGTCCGCCTGACACACCCCGTCAACACCCTCATCACCCCGGCCCGACCGGCCGCGATCCAGGAGGATCCCATGCTCGACCACCGGCTGAGCACCGAGTACGAAGAGCTGCGACGGACCGTCGCGGAGTTCGCGAACGACCGGGTCGCGCCGAAGATCGGCGAGTTCTACGAGCAGAACGAGTTCCCGTACGAGATCGTCCGCGAGATGGGCGAGATGGGCCTGTTCGGGCTGCCCTTCCCCGAGGAGTACGGCGGCATGGGCGGCGACTACCTCGCCCTCGGCATCGCCCTGGAGGAGCTGGCCCGGGTCGACTCCTCGGTCGCGATCACCCTGGAGGCGGCCGTCTCGCTGGGCGCCATGCCGGTGTACCGCTTCGGCACCGAGGAGCAGAAGCGCACCTGGCTGCCGAAGCTGACCTCGGGCGAGATGCTCGGCGCCTTCGGCCTCACCGAGCCGGAGGGCGGCTCGGACGCCGGCGCCACCCGGACGACGGCCCGCTACGACGAAGCGACCGACGAGTGGGTGATCAACGGCACCAAGTGCTTCATCACCAACTCCGGCACCGACATCACGGGCCTGGTCACGGTGACCGCGCTGACCGAGCCCTCCACCCGTTCGGGTGAAGACGGCGCGACGCTCTCGCCCACCCGCGAGATCTCGTCCATCATCGTGCCGACCGGGACCCCCGGGTTCCAGGTCTCCAAGAAGTACTCCAAGGTCGGGTGGAACGCCTCCGACACCCGCGAACTGTCCTTCACCGACTGCCGCGTCCCCGCGGCCAACCTGCTGGGCGACCGCGGCCGCGGCTACGCCCAGTTCCTGCGCATCCTCGACGAGGGGCGCATCGCCATCGCGGCCCTGGCCACCGGCCTGGCCCAGGGATGCGTCGACCAGTCCGTCGCCTACGCCGGCCAGCGGCGCGCCTTCGGGCGGCCGATCGGCGCCAACCAGGTCATCCAGTTCAAGCTCGCCGACATGGAGATGCGCGCGCACACCGCCCGCCTGGCCTGGCGGGACGCCGCATCCCGGCTGCTGCACTCCGAGCCGTTCAAGAAGGAGGCCGCCATCGCGAAGCTGTACGCCTCGGAGGCTGCCGTGGACAACGCCCGCGAGGCGACCCAGATCCACGGCGGGTACGGCTTCATGAACGAGTTCCCGGTCGCCCGGTTCTGGCGCGACTGCAAGATCCTCGAAATCGGGGAGGGCACCTCGGAGGTCCAGCGGATGCTCATCGCGCGAGAGCTCGGCATCCTCTCCTGAGTCCTCCCCGGCTCGATGCCGCGGATCCCCTGGCGGCCGGTCAGGGGATCACGATCACCGGGCGGTTGGCGCGCCGCGCCAGCCGCCCGGACACCGAACCGAAGACCTTGCCGAGCAGGCCGCGGGTGCTGCCGACGACGATCGCGTCGGCGGCGTACTCGCGGCCGACCTCTTCGATCTCGTGGCAGATGTCGCCGCCGCGCTCCACCAGGATCCACGGCACGCCGGCGAGGAAGTCCGCGCAGGCCAGCTCCAGGCCGAGGATCTCGGTGCGGTGGTCGGGCAGGTCGACGAAGACCGGGGGTTCGCAGCCGGCCCACACCGTGGCCGGCAGCCGGTTCGCCACATGGACGATCACCAGGCCGCACTGCGACCGGCGCGCCATCCCGACCGCGTAGGCCAGGGCGCGCTCGCTGGAGAGCGACCCGTCGAATCCGACCACCACGCCGTGCTGGAACGCCGGGTCGCAGGGGCGGGCCGACTGCTCCTCCACCAGGTGCTCGCCGTCGCCCTCGGTACGGCCCGTCATCGGACCGGGCCCGTCGGTCATCGGGCGCTCCCCGGCCGCTCCGCCGGCGCCCGCCGGGCGGTGCGCCTCGGCCCTGCGTCGGGCCGACAGCGGCCATGCCCGGAGCGCGGCCGCACGCGCTGCGGCCAGCGCGGCCCGACGAGCCTGGGAGCGGCCGCCGAGGGGCCCTCCGTGGACCGGCAGCGCGCCGCCGCCGGCAGCATCCGCACCGGCGGGTACGGGAGGCTCAAAACCAGCCATCGCTCACAGCTATTCGGAGAAGACGGGCCGACAGGACACGAGAGCGCTGCCGGGGCGGCAGGCCCATCCACGGCACCGAGCCGATCTCCGCCGAGCACCACTGGACGCGACCTGTTCCTCTCAGAGTACGACGAGCGCGGAACGCGGCCCAGCAGTCGGGCCGCGCAGGGCCGAGGTTCCCGCGAACGGACCGCGCGCGCCGCGCCTTGTGCGCCCACGGTGCACGCCGGCCGTCGGCCACCGGGCACGGAGGTTTCCAGGAGCTTGACCGACCGGCCCCGATTACGCAACAGGCCGAACACACAACGTGATCCGACCGTCATCGACAGGTACCCCGGGGCGCCGCGCGGTTCCGCACGTCGCGGTCGGCCACCGGGTGGTCACCGTCCGGATCCGGCCAATCCACCTGCCGGACAGGTCGGCGATTGGCAATTGCCAGGTGCATAGGCGTGGGCACTGGCAGCATGCTCGACATGCCGCTGCTCCTGTTCGACCTCGACAACACCCTGCTGCCCAGGGACGCCGCCTATCGGGCCTGGGCCCGGGACTTCCTGGCCGAACACCGCCTGCCCGCCGCCGACATCGACTGGTTCTCCACCATCGACGGCAGCGGCTACGTGCCCCGCAGCACGGTACTGGGCGCCGCGAAGCGCCGCTACGGCCTGGACCACTCCATGGACCTGCTGCTCGCCCACTACCGCCGCGGCATCAACGCGCACATCCACTGCCCCGCCACCCACGTCGACGCGCTGCACGCGGCCCGGGCCTCCGGCTGGACCCTCGGCATCGTCAGCAACGGCGGTACCAGGCCGCAGCTGGAGAAGATCCGCCGTACCGGGCTGGAGCAGCTGGTCGACGGCTGGGTCATCTCGGAGGAGGCCCGCTGCGTGAAGCCGGACCCTCTCATCTTCGAGATCGCCGCCCGCCGCTGCGGGGTCTCCACCGCCCCCGGCTGGGAGGCGGGCACCTGGATGGTCGGCGACCACGGCCCGGCGGACGTCGCGGGGGCCGAGGTCGCCGGGCTGCGCAGTGTCTGGCTGCACCTGGGGCGACCGTGGGCCGAACAGGGCTACCGCCCGACCCTGAGCGCCGCCGGGCTGCCGGAGGCCGTCGGGCTCGTCCTCAGCGCCCGCAGCGCGCCGACCGCCGCCTCCGTCCGCCGCGGGGCCGTCCGGCGGGCCGTGGCCCAGCACGCGGCCGCACGGCGGGCCGCCGAGGCGCAGCCGGCCGGGCCGCAGGCGGACGTCGCCGCCGGTGTCGGGGCGGGCCGGCCGAGAGCGGCCGCGACGCGCACCTCTCCGGTCGCCCAGCTCCCTGCCGCGGTCGCCCGTACGGTGCGCGCGGCCGCACAACCGGCCGCGACGCGGCCGGTTGCCGTCGCGCCGGTCGCCGCTCCTGCCGTCCTGGAGCCCGCGGCCGTCGCCGCCGGCGGGGACGGCCTGGCCGCGGGTGCCGTCCGGACGCGCTTCGCGGCGCAGCCGGCCGCGGTGGCACAGGTCGCCGCGGCCGGTTACACCGTCATCGACGACGGGGTCGCCGGGTAGCGCCACCAGCGCGAGACGCCGTGCTCGGTGAAGCCGAGCCGGCGGTACAGCGGCTCTCCGAGCAGGGTCGCCACCAGGGTGGCCGTCCGGTCGGGGTGGGCGGCGAGGGCGGCCTCGACGACGGCCCGGCCGACGCCGCGGGAGCGGTGCTCGGGCAGGGTCGCGACGGAGTAGACACCGACGGCGGTGCCGTCGTCGTAGCTGACGCAGGCGCCGACGGCCCGGCCGTCTACCCGGGCCAGCCAGGCCCGGTAGCCGGGGGTCAGCAGGAGTCCGGGCGGCAGCATGGCGCCGGCGGCCGGCGGCAGCCGGGCGGGCATCGGGAAGCCCTCGACGACGACCCGTTCCACCTCGGCGAGGCCCTCCGGGTCGACGGCCTCGCCGGCCGTGAGCACGCCGGCCGGCTCCGGGCGCCGCCGGCTCGCGGTAGGGCCGCCGGCCGGTCCCTCGCCGGGCTCACGCACCATCACCGCCTGCCCCAGGGCCGCCTCGCAGCCGTGCGGACGCATGTCCAGACGCCCGTACGGGTCCTCCAGGCAGAGCCGCTCCGTCCGCCACTCGCGCAGGACGGCGAGCAACTCCTCCTTCAGCGCGCCGGGTTCGCCGTAGGGGCGGGTGACGACGACGCGGTGGACCTCGGCGTCCCCGTCACAGCGGACCGCGGTGAACCGCGGTGTGCGGACGGACTCCCAGCCGTGCGCCCGGCCCTGGGCCAGCCAGAAGGCAGCGGCGTTGTCGTTGGCCAGTTCGAGCCGGCTGCGCGTATCCATGGGGCGACCCTAGCGGCCGGCCGTGACCGCCGCCGGGGGCTGCCCCGCCCTGCGCAGAAGGGCTCGCACCGGCGCACGGGTGCGTCCCGTGCGCCCCGTTTCGTACCGCCTATTTTCGGCCAATCTCGGCGCGGTGCCCGGGCGTTGGCCAAAGCCGCAGCCCAGGGCCGCCGGTGGGGTCGGCGGGTCCACGGGTGCCCGGGATCGGTCGTGCGACAACCAGCCAGCGTTGCGCCCGCCCCCTTCCCAGAGGGGTCGACGGGTGCCACGCTTCGTGATCGAATGCATCACGCCAAATTGCCATGTCGACATAGCGTCGGATGGTGAACTTGTCACAACAGCAACGGTCCACCCAGTAGATTCGATCTTGGCGGGCAGCGCCGCACCACCACACCACACCACCGAGGGGGCTGGAACGCCTTGAGCAGGGTGAGCAGGAGCGACGCGGGTCCTGACGGCGGCCAGCCGCCGACCGGCCTCCCGGGCCGGTCCGCCAGAGCTGACGGGACGGCAGCCCGCGCCGCGGCCCCGGGCCGCACACCCTCCCCGCTCAACGGCTCGCCGCTCGCCGGCCCGACCGCCCCGCACGGCGGCGCACCCGGCAACCCGGGCGGTGGAACGGTCCTGACGTCCGGTCACCTCGCACCGTCGGCCGGCGTCCCCGCGTCCTCCGCACCGCACCCGGCGCAGGGCGCCTTCCCGGCGAACGGTCAGTTCGGCGCCCCGCACCCGCACTTCGCCGGCGGTCCGGCCGGTGGCGGCGCCGGGGCGGGCACCTCCCCCGCCGGTGCCGCGGGCGGCGGTCCCGCGGTCCTGTCCGCCCTGCACCACCCCGCACCGGCCCGCAAGCTCTCCGGCCGCCGGCGCCGGGAGACGGTGGCCGTGCTGATCTTCGGCGGGGCGCCGATCTTCGAGAGTTCGATCCCGCTCTCGGTCTTCGGGGTGGACCGGCAGGACGCCGGGGTGCCCCGCTACCGGCTGCTGGTCTGCGCCGGCGAGGAGGGCCCGCTGGCCACCACCGGCGGGCTGACCCTGACCGCCCCGTACGGCCTGGAGGCACTCTCCCGGGCCGGCACGATCGTCGTCCCGGCATGGCGCTCGATCTCCCAGCCGCCGCCGGTCGAGGCGATCGCCGCGCTGCGCAAGGCCCACCACGAGGGGGCCCGGATCATCGGCCTCTGCACCGGCGCCTTCGTGCTGGCCGCGGCCGGCCTGCTCGACGGCCGCCCGGCGACCACCCACTGGATGTACGCGCCGACGCTCGCCAAGCGCTACCCGCGGGTCCACGTCGACCCGCGCGAGCTGTTCGTGGACGACGGCGACGTGCTGACCTCGGCCGGCACCGCGGCCGGCATCGACCTGTGCCTGCACGTGGTGCGGACCGACCACGGTGCCGAGGCGGCCAACGCGCTGGCCCGCCGTCTGGTGGTGCCCAACCGGCGCGGAGGCGGAGGCCAGGCCCAGTACATCGACCAGTCTTTACCGGAGGAGATCGGCAACGACCCGCTGGCCGAGGTGGTCACCTGGGCGCTGGAGAACCTCAACCAGCAGTTCGACGTCGAGGTGCTGGCCGCCCGCGCCTACATGAGCCGTCGCACCTTCGACCGGCGGTTCCGGACGCTCACCGGCAGCGCCCCGCTGCAGTGGCTGATCACCCAGCGGGTGCTGCAGGCGCAGCGGCTGCTGGAGACCTCGGACCTCTCGGTGGACGACGTCGCGCGGCGCTGCGGCTTCCGCTCGCCGGTGGCGCTGCGCGGGCACTTCCGCCGCCAGCTCGGCGTCTCCCCCGCGGCGTACCGGACGAGCTACCGGGCCCGGCGTCCCGCTCCGGCCCCGGCCGGGGCGGCCACCGTGCCCGCCCAGGGCGGCCCGGCCGACCGGCTCGCCGGCGGCGGCCAGGGCGGCGCGGCGCACCCGCATCCGGTCGGCACCGGCGGTCCGGCGCACCCGGGCGGGCCCTCGGCGATGGCCGGCGCGGTGCCGGGCAGCGGCCAGGGCGGCGGCCGACGACGGCCGAACGCCGCGGTCCCCCCGCAGCCGGGGCCGGCCGGCGGACGGCGTCCGCGGCCCGCGACAGGCGACCGCCCGGCCGAACCGTCGGCCCCGCGGCCTGCCGAGCGGCCGGGGGTCGGGGCGGCGAGCGCGTCGCCGGCCGGCCGGGCGACCGGCCGGTGGAGCACGCGGTCGCCGAGGAGAGCGGCTACGAGCAGCCGAGCGCGCGCGGCCAGGGTCAGGGCCACCGGGCCGACCACGCGGCGCCGGGCGGTGCCGGGCATCCCGCCCCGCCCGCGGACGGGCGGCCCGCCGGTCCGTCGGCGGACGACGACGGCCCGGCGGGCGCGGCGCAACGCGGCCGGGGGGCCCGGACGCTGTCCGGCTCGCGCGATCGCGCCGTAGGGTGAGTGCGTGAATGACCGTCTGGTGTGGATCGACTGTGAGATGACCGGCCTCGACCTCGGCAGGGACGCCCTGATCGAGGTCGCGGCGCTGGTGACCGACTCCGAGCTGAACGTTCTCGGCGAGGGCGTGGACGTGGTGATCCGTCCGCCCGCGGAGGCGCTGGAGAGCATGCCGGACGTCGTGCGCGCCATGCACACGGCGTCCGGGCTGCTCGACGAGCTGGCGGCCGGGGTGACCCTGGCCGAGGCCGAGGAGCTGGTGCTGGGTTACATCCGGGAGCACGCCCCGGAGGCGGGCAAGACCCCGCTGTGCGGCAACTCGGTGGCGACCGACCGCGGCTTCCTCTCCCGCGACATGCCGGCGCTGGAGAGCCACCTGCACTACCGGATCGTGGACGTGTCCTCGATCAAGGAGCTGGCCCGCCGCTGGTATCCGCGGGCGTACTACAACAGCCCGCAGAAGGGCGGCAGCCACCGCGCGCTCGCCGACATCCGCGAGAGCATCGCCGAACTCCGGTACTACCGCGAGGCGGTGTTCGTCCCGCAGCCGGGCCCGGACGGGGACGCGGCTCGGGAGATCGCCGCCAAGTACCAGCTTCCGGGCGAGTGAGCGGGCCGGCGGGCCCGTCGACCCGCCGGCCGGACCGCCGGTGCGCGCACCTGCTCCCACCAGAGCATCAGCGCGGGCCCCGACGCGAAACCCTGGCGCGAGCACCCTCTCGGATCCTGTAGAGTTCTTCCTGTCGGAGCGGGAACGCGCCGGACAGATGGTGGGTGTAGCTCAGTTGGTAGAGCACCTGGTTGTGGTCCAGGTGGCCGCGGGTTCGAGTCCCGTCACTCACCCCAATTGCCAGAGGGCCCGATCTCTTCACGAGATCGGGCCCTCTGGCTTTTCCGCGTTCTCAGCTGTGCGGCTCGCGTGCGGTGCGGCGCAGGTCACCCCTCCCCAGCGAAGCTACCGACAAGTAACATGTCGCCCATGACCACCACACCCTCGATCGGGCAGCTGCTCGACTCCACCGTCCCGATGGCCCGCACGCTCAAGCTGGAGTACCTGGAGACGAGCCCCGAGCGGGCCGTGCTCCGGCTGCCGGACCAGCCGGAGTTCCACAACCACCTGGCCGGCCCGCACGCGGGCGCCATGTTCACGCTGGCCGAGTCGGCGAGCGGCTGCATCGTGCTGGCCGCGTTCAGCGACCAGCTGTCGCGGGCCGTGCCGCTCGCGGTGAAGGCCGAGATCGCCTACAAGAAGCTGGCCATGGGCGAGGTGACCGCCACCGCCACCCTCGGCCGCACCGCCGAGGAGATCGTCGCGGAGCTGGACAAGGGCGAGCGGCCGGAGTTCCCCGTCACCGTGGAGATCACCCGCGCCGACGGCGCCGTGACCGGTGTGATGACCATCACCTGGACGCTCCGCCCCAACTCCTGAGCGCCGACTCCCGGGTGACGACGGCGGAGTGACGACTCCCGGGTGACGACCCCGGGTGACGACGGCGGAGTCCGGGCCGGACGACGGCCCCGGACTCCGCCGGCCCCGACCGCGGGCCGCCCGGCGGCCCTCCGGCATCAGGCCGAGTCCCGCACCACCAGCTCGGTGGCCAGCACCACCTGCCGCCGCGCGCGGCCGCGTTCGGCGATCTCGTCGAGCAGCAGGCGGGCCATCGTCCGCCCCATCTCCTCGATCGGCTGCCGGATGCTGGTCATCGGCGGGTCGGTGTGCCGGGCGACGATCGAGTCGTCGAAGCCGATCACCGCGACCTGGTCGGGCACCCGCCGGCCCGCCGCGCGCAGCACCTGCATCGCACCGGCGGCCATCAGGTCGGATGCGCAGAAGACGCCGTCGAGGTCGGGCCGACGCTCCAGCAGCTCACGCATCGCCAGCCGGCCGCCCTCCTCGGTGAAGTCGGCGAGCCCGACGAGTTCCTCGTCGTACGGCCGGCCGGCCTCCTCCAGGGCACGGCGGTAGCCGCCGAGGCGGGCATGGGCGACCTCCATGTCCAGCGGGCCGGTGATGGTGGCCACCTCGCGGCAGCCGCGGCGCAGCAGGTGCCGCACGGCCATCCTGGCGCCGCCCGCGTTGTCGGCGTGCACATAGCTCAGCGGTTCCAGGTCGCCGCGGCGGCCGGCGAGCACGGAGGGGATCTCCAGGCTCTCCAGGATGCTCGGCAGCGGGTCGTCCTGGTGCACGGAGACGAGGAGTACGCCGTCCACGCGCTGGGCGGTCAGATAGGCCGAAAGTCGTTCCCGCTCGCGCTGGTTGCGCACCAGGATCAGCAGCAGCTGCATGTCGGTCTCGGCGAGCTCCGCCGAGACGCCGCTGATGATGTCGGAGAAGTAGGGCTCGGAGAAGAGCCGGGTCTCCGCCTCGGGCACCACCAGGGCGACCGAGTCGGTGCGCGAGGTGACCAGGGTGCGGGCGGCCCGGTTGGGGACGTAGCCCAGCTCCGCGATGGCGGCCTGGACGGCCTCGCGGGCCTTGTCGCTCACCCGGGGCGAGCCGTTGATCACCCGGGACACCGTGCCGCGCCCGACACCGGCCAGCGCGGCCACCTCCTCCAGCGTGGGGCGCGCGGAGCTCCTGCCGCCCGCCCCGGCGCCGCCCAGGGGCCCTGCGGGGGGCTGTGCGGTCTGGCTCATCGCTCACCTCTTGGAAAGTCCTCATGGCGCCTTGCGGGCCGATTGCTGCTCATTGTGGCCGGTTTCGGCCGCCGGGGAACCCGCGGTACGACCGCACGTTCCCCGGCCGGGCCCGCCGACCGGTGCGACCCGGCCGGGAGGGCCCTGCGCCCGACCGTACGCGGGTGTCCGTGCGGGCCGGTGACCGGTGCCGCCGGGACACCGTTTCGCGACTCCCAGGACACGCTCCGGCAACGGATACGACGTCAGCCCTTGACACCCGACCCCGCGACGAAGGAACCTTCCGGCATGCGCTGTGGGAGCGCTCCCACACTCTAGTGGTGAATCGCCCCCGGCAACAGCGCCTCGGCCACCGGTCCTACGGGTACGCCCGACGGGCCTGAGGCACCGGTCTCCCACGGTCGGCACAGCCGCGCCGGCCCGCACGCCCCGGTAACGCCCGGGAAACCCGCAACACCCGGGCAACACCCCGGCGGCAGACCGAGCACCACCTTCTCCAGCCGCATCGCACCACCCATCGCACCACCCATCGCGCAGCACACCCGATGCCCCACCCGGAACAAGGAGAACGCCATGCGCAGCACTTCCCGCCCCCGCAGAGCGGCCGTCCTGGCCACCGCCGTCCTCGCCTCCTCCGCGCTGCTGCTCACCGCGTGCAGCAGCAGCGGCGACAAGGGCGGGTCGGACGGCGCCTCGTCGGCCGCGGGCGAGAAGATCACCCTGACCGTCGGCGACTTCGGCACCTTCGGCTACAAGGAGGCCGGCCTCTACGACGAGTACATGGCCGCCCACCCGAACGTCACCATCAAGGCGGACACCACCCAGGACGGCCAGAAGTACTGGGACGCGCTGACCACGCACCTCGCCTCCGGCAGCGGCCTCTCCGACATCCAGGCGGTCGAGGTGGGCTACATCGCCCAGGCCACCGGCACGCTGGGCGACAAGTTCACCGACCTCGGCAAGACCGAGGGCGTCAACGCGAGCGCCTGGCTGCCGTGGAAGTCGAAGCAGGCCACCACCGCCAAGGGTGCGCTGATCGGCCTCGGCACCGACATCGGCCCGATGGCCGTCTGCTACCGCAAGGACCTGTTCCAGCAGGCCGGCCTGCCGACCGACCGCGCCGAGGTCGCCAAGCTGTGGGCGGGCGACTGGGCGAAGTTCGTCGACGCCGGCAAGCAGTACCAGGCCAAGGCCCCGGCCGGCACCTTCTTCACCGACTCGGCGAGCGGCCTGTTCAACGCCGCGCTCTCGGCCCAGACCCAGCAGTACTCGGACGACTCCGGCAAGCTCGTCTACAAGGACAGCCCGGGCGTCAAGAAGGCCTGGGACGTGGCCGTCAGCGCCTCGCAGGCGAAGATCAGCGCCGGCCTGCGCCAGTTCCAGGACAACTGGAACTCCGCCTTCGCCAACGCCAAGTTCGCCACCGTGGTCTGCCCCTCCTGGATGACCGGCATCATCAGCAAGTACTCCGGCGACTCCGGCAAGGGCAAGTGGGACATCGCCGCCCCGCCGGTCGCCTCCAACTGGGGCGGCGCGTTCCTGACCGTCCCGAAGGCCGGCAAGCACCAGAAGGAGGCCGCCGCCCTCGCCGCCTGGCTGACCGCGCCGGAGCAGCAGGCGAAGGTCTTCACCAAGGTCGGCAACCTGCCCTCCACCACGGCCGGCCTGGAGCTGCCCGCGGTCCAGAGCGCCAAGCTCGACTACTTCGGCGACACCCCGACCGGCCAGATCTTCGCCTCCACCGCCAAGGGCATCCAGCCCGCCCCGATCGGCGAGCAGGACGGCACCGTGAAGACGATCATCACCGACAACGGCGTCCTCGACATCGAGGAGCACGGCACCGACCCGGCCAAGGCCTGGGCGAACGTCGTGAAGCTGGTCGAGGACAAGGTCAACGGCTGACCCGCCCGGACCGGCGACAGACCGGTCCGCACCGCCCGGCCGGGCCCCGTGCCCGGCCGGGCACCCGCACCGCCGCCGACAGCCACTCCCGGGAAGGACCTACCCAGTGGCCACCTCCATCCGAGCCGCGGCCGAGGACGGCTCGGCGCCGACCACCGCCCCCGGCGGCAGCCGCACCCCGGCCGCCCCGCAACGCTCCGACCGGCGCTCGCGCCTGTACCGCCTCGACCTCAAGGCGTCGCCGTACGCGTACATCGCACCGTTCTTCCTCTGCTTCGCCGCCTTCGGCCTGTTCCCGCTGATCTGGACGGGCTGGCTCTCGCTGCACCGCGTCGACCTGCTCAACCAGGACGTCATGGACTGGCGCGGCGTCGACAACTACACCCGGCTCTGGGACACCGACCAGTTCTGGACGGCACTGCGGAACACCTTCACCATCGGGGTGATCTCCACCGTCCCGCAGCTGCTGATGGCCCTCGGCCTGGCCCACCTGCTCAACTACCGGATGCGCGGCCGCGGCTTCCTGCGGGTGGCGATCCTCGCCCCGTACGCGACCTCGATCGCCGCGGCGACCCTGGTCTTCGTCCAGCTGTTCAACCCCGACTACGGAATGATCAACTGGCTGCTGTCCACGGTCGGCATCGACCGCACCGACTGGTACTCGGAGACCTGGCCGTCCCAGATCGCCATCTCCACCATCGTCACCTGGCGGTGGACGGGCTACAACGCGCTGATCTACCTGGCCGCCATGCAGGCCGTCCCGAAGGACCTCTACGAGGCCGCGAGCCTGGACGGCGCCTCGCGCTGGCAGCAGTTCACCAAGGTCACCGTCCCCTCGATCCGCCCCACCATCCTGTTCACCATCATCGTGTCGACGATCGGCGCCACCCAGCTCTTCGGTGAGCCGCTGCTCTTCGGCGGCGGCGTCGGCGTCAGCGGCGGCTCGGCGCACCAGTACCAGACCCTCGGCCTCTACATGTACGAGCTGGGCTGGCCCAGCCGACAGCTCGGCCGGGCCTCGGCGGTGGCCTGGACGATGCTGCTGATCCTGCTGCTGGTCGGCGCGGTCCAGATGCTGATCGCCCGCCGCAACCGCACCAAGCTGGGAGGCTGAACCATGGCCGTCATCTCGACCGCCCCGCTGCGCCGGCGGATGCGCCCCGGCGCCGGCGACCAGGACAAGGCCGGCCCGCTGACGTACGCGGTCCTCGCGATCGCCGCCGTCGTGTCGCTCTTCCCGCTGTACTGGACCTTCGTCGCGGCCAGCAACACCGGTGAGCGGGTGGCCCAGTCGCCGCCGCCCATGGTGCCGAGCGGCGAGCTCTGGACCAACATCACCACCGCCTGGAGCCAGGCGGACATGGGCAAGGCGCTGCTGAACTCCACCGTCGTCGCCGGCTGCGTCTCGCTCTCCACGGTGCTGTTCTCCACCCTCGCGGGCTTCGCCTTCGCCAAGCTGCGCTTCCGCGGCCGCAACGCGCTGCTGACCCTGGTCGTCGCCACCATGACCATTCCGCCGCAGCTCAGCGTCATCCCGCTCTACCGGATCATCACCGACCTGAACTGGGGCAACCAGCTCAAGGCCGTGATCCTGCCCTCGCTGGTGGCGGCCTTCGGCGTCTTCTTCATGCGGCAGTTCCTGTCGGAGGCGCTCCCGCTGGAGCTCATCGAGGCCGCCCGGGTGGACGGCGCGCACAGCCTGCGGATCGTCTGGCATGTCGTGCTGCCGATCGCGCGTCCGGCGATGGCCGTCCTGGGCATGCTGGTGTTCGTGCAGTCCTGGAACGACTTCTTCTGGCCGTTCGTGGTGCTCACCCAACAGAATCCGACCGTCCAGGTCGCGCTGTCCTCCATCGGCGGCGGCAGCGGCCACGACATCAACCAGGCGGTGATCATGACCGGCGCACTGGTGGGGACCCTGCCGCTGCTGCTGATCTTCGCCGTCCTGGGCAAGCACATCGTCGGCGGCATCACGGCCGGCGCGGTGAAGAGCTGACCCGCCGTCCCACCCGTCCCACACCTGACTATGGGAGCGCTCCCGCATGACCGTCACCGACCCGCACACCACGGCCGGCCTCGCGGCCGAGCATCGCACCGGAGCCTTCCCCCCGGGGTTCGCCTGGGGTGCGGCCACCGCCGCCTACCAGATCGAGGGCGCCGCAGCCCAGGACGGCCGCACCCCCTCGATCTGGGACACCTTCAGCCACACCCCCGGCAAGGTCGCCAACGGCGACACCGGCGACACCGCGGTCGACCACTACCACCGCTTCCGCGACGACGTGCGGACGATGGCCGACCTCGGCCTCACCGCGTACCGCTTCTCGCTCTCCTGGCCCCGCATCCAGCCCACCGGACGCGGCCCCGCCGTCGAGCGCGGCCTCGACTTCTACCGGGCCCTCGCCGACGAGCTGCTCGCCCACGGCATCACCCCGGTCGCCACCCTCTACCACTGGGACCTCCCGCAGGAGTTGGAGGACGCCGGCGGCTGGCCGCACCGGGAGACCGCGTACCGCTTCGCCGAGTACGCCCACCTCGCCGCCGAGGCGCTCGGCGACCGGATCGGCATCTGGACCACCCTCAACGAGCCCTGGTGCAGCGCCTTCCTCGGCTACGCCTCCGGCGTCCACGCCCCCGGCCGCACCGACCCGGGCGACTCGCTGCGCGCCGCCCACCACCTCAACCTCGGCCACGGCCTGGCCGTCGGCGCCCTGCGCGCCGCCCTGCCCGCCACCGCCCAGCTGGCCGTCTCGCTCAACCTGCACGCGGTGCGGCCGCACAGCGCGCACCCGGGCGACCTGGAGGCGGCCCGCCGGATCGAGGCCGTCGGCAACCGGATCTGGACCGGCCCGATGTTCAAGGGCCGCTACGACGAGGACCTGCTCGCCGACACCGCCCACCTGGTCGACTGGGACGCCCTGGTGCAGCCCGGCGACCTCGCCGAGATCTCCCGGCCGATCGACCTGCTCGGGCTGAACTACTACAACCCGACCGTGGTCTCCTCGGCGGAGAACGCCGAGAACCTGCCCCGGCACGACGGGCACGGCGAGAGCGCCTTCACGCCCTGGCCGGGCGCCGGCGACGTCGCCTTCCACCTCGCGCCCGGCGACGTCACCGCGATGAACTGGCCGATCGACCCGACCGGGCTCTCCGACTCGCTGATCGCCCTGCACCGCGAGTTCGGCCTGCCGCTGCTGGTCACCGAGAACGGCGCCGCCTTCGAGGACACCGTGGGCGAGGACGGCACCGTCCACGACCCCGAGCGGGCCGCCTACGTCCGGGGCCACCTCGCCGCCGTCGCCGACGCCATCGCCGCCGGCGCCGACGTCCGCGGCTACTTCCTGTGGTCACTGCTCGACAACTTCGAGTGGGCGTACGGCTACGAGAAGCGCTTCGGCATCGTCCACGTCGACTACGACACGCTGGTGCGCACGCCCAAGACCAGCGCCCGCTGGTACGCCGAGGCGATCCGCACCGGACGCCTGGACCACGCCATCCAGCAGCGGTGATGACGGTGCGTCACCACGTCGCGTGACTCCGCCCGGGTTCGCTCGTTCTCCTCTCACGTGCGACCCCATCACGCGGCACCACGGCGGCCCGACCGTCCAGCCGGCGGACCTCCCCGCCGGAGCGCACGACGGCGGGCCGGAAAGCTGGCGGCCGGCGGCGCGATCCTCGCCCAGCTGTGGGGGTTTGGGCTGGGGATCTGCGACGCCCGTGCCGCCGAAGGACCGGGGCCCGGCCTGATCGACCGGGTCGGAGCCCCGGCCCTTCTCCACCGCCTCGGCGGGGACGCCGCCCCCGTCGTCGAGCAGCAGACCGGGCCGGTCGAGGAGGTGCTCCGGGACCGGATCAGGGTGGACGGTCTCCCACTGCCGGGACAGGCCGCCACCGTGCCCGACGCCTTCGCCATCGCCGCCGGTCTGCTCCCCGCCGTCTCCCCGCCACTGCGGGGGGACGGCGGTGGCGTCTCCGCCCCCGACCTCGCCGCCTCCGCGCCCGGGGACGCCGCCACGCCCACCCTCCAGGACGCCACCGGCGAGGCACCCGAGACGGCCGGTCCGGCGCCGGAGGGCCCGGCGGACGCCGCGGCCGCCGACGTCCGACCGACCCGGCGGCCGGCACCGGCCGGCCTCCCCGCAGGCGCCCCTGCCGTGGAGCGGCCCGGCCCGGTCGCGGGCGGTTTCGGCGCCGTGCCCACCGTCCGGGCCGGCGGCGCGGATGCGGTGGCCGTGGGCCTCCCCATCCTCGCCGGACTGCTGCTCACCGCCCTGGCGACCTACAAGCACCGCGGCCTGCCCAGCGGGCACTGAACGTCCGGACGATCGCGGCGCGGTACGTGCCCGTCAGTGGAAGGCGCCCGGCGGGGGCGCCGGCGAGGGGACGGCCGAGGCGTCCACGACCGCGGTGGCGCCCGCCGTGAAGTCGGCCAGGGCGCGGCCGTGTTCGACCCGGCCGAGCGCCGCGTCCGAGGCGACCCTGCGGCCGAGCTCCTCCAGCGGCAGCGGCGCCGTCCCGGCGACCAGGATCAGGTTCCCGAACCGCTTCCCGCGCAGCACCGCCGGGTCCGCCACCAGACACACCTCGGCGAACACCGCGAGCAGCGTCGCGGTCTGCGCGCGGGCGAAGACCAGTGACGAACCGTCGGTGATGTTGACGACCAGGCGTCCGCCCGGGGCGAGGGCCCGCGCGGCGAGAGCGGCGAACTCCACGGTGGCGCAGTGCGCGGGCACCCGGGCACCGGAGAAGACGTCCGCGACCACCAGGTCGGCGGCGCCCTCCGGGGCGCGCTCCAGGACCGCGCGGGCGTCCGCACCGCGCACCCGGATCTGCCAGCCGCGGTCCAGCGGGAGTTCGGCCCGGACGAGTGCGGTCAGCGCGGTGTCGATCTCGGCGACCTGCTGGCGGGAGCGCGGCCGGGTCGCCGCGACGTAGCGGGGCAGGGTGAGGGCGCCGCCGCCCAGGTGCAGGGCGGTGATCGGGCGGCCGGGCGGGGCGGCGAGATCGATCAGGTGCCCGATCCGGCGCTGGTACTCGAAGCCGAGATGGGTGGGGTCGGCCAGGTCGACCAGGGACTGCGGGGCGCCGTCCAGCAGCAGCTCCCAGGCCCGCGGCCGGTCGCGGTCCGGCCGCAGCTCGGCGATCCCGGAGTCCACCTGCACCGTCAGCGGCCCCTGCCGGTGACTCCGCCCCTCGGCCCCCGTCACCTCCGGAGCAGCCTCCGCCTTTCCCCTGCCAGCACGTCCCATGCGCCCATTATCGACGCGCCCTCTCGGCGCAGGGTGCACCGCGTGGGGGCACCCACCTCGTTCAGAAGGGCCCGAGGCCGCCTGCGGTGAGAGTGCAGGCGGCTTCGCAGAGGGCGGAGCGGAGCACCCAGGGGTCGGTCGGCCTGGCGATGGACTTCGGGCCGGCGGGGGGCATGATCCAGCGGGGGTCGGTGGCGGGCAGCAGGACGGCGCCGGGGCTACAGGAGCTGCCGGGGAGGTGCCAGCCGCGGGCGGTGCCGGCGGGGACGAGGAAGGAGATGGCGGCGCCGCCGCGGCTCTGCAGTACCGCGCCGCAGGCACCGCGGAGGCGGAGGATGTCCACGGCCTCCAGCCCGTGCCGGACGGTGACGGTGACGGTGTCGTAGCCGACCCCGGCAGCGGCGCCGGCGGCCCCCTGCCCCGCCCGGGCGCCGGTCGCGCCGCCCCCGCCGGCCGACCGCGTGCCGTCGGTGCCGTCCGGCAGCAGGGCCGGGGCCACTCCGGCGGGCAGCCCGGGGGCGGTCGGCCGGCGGTACTGCGGTGCTCGGGTGGCCATGGGGACCTCCTGTCGTCAGGTCGGACGCCCTGGGCCGCCCGATCGTGTGGGGGACGGGTGCGGGGCTTCCACGTAACAGGACAACGCGGGCAGGGGCCGCAAGGCCACGGGCGCGTCTACAGCAAGACATGGCATTTCATGGCGGAACCCGGCAGCGACGCACTCAATGTCCGCATTTGCCCCGAAGAATTCCGCTCACCCGCCGCAGCCGACCGGTGACTGCCGGTACTGTCGTGCCGGCACCGAGCGGACCCCCCACCGGCCCGTCGCGGCGCGGCATTCGCCGCGGCGCCACCCTGCACGACCCTCGGAGCGCAGCCATGGCAGCCACGAGTCCCGGTGGGCCTCGGCCCGAGCCGGCCGTCCCCAACACGGCGATGCGCGAGCTGCGCGGCGACCGCTCCCCCGGCGAGTTCGCCACCGCGGTGCGCCGGGCGGCGCGGGAGATCGGCGAGCACGTGTCCTGTGACGCGCGCTATGTCGGCCGGGTCGAGTCGGGTGAGATCCGCTGCCCCAACTACGCCTACGAGCGGGTGTTCCGGCACATGTGGCCGGGCCGGTCGCTGGCCGAGCTGGGCTTCGTGCCGCGGACGGCGGTCCGCGGACGCCCGGCGGAGGCCGCGGTACCGGCCGCGCCCGCCCCCGAGGCTCCGCACCACTGTGACGAGGAGAACGACGACGTGTACCGCCGCACGTTCCTGACCGGCGGCCCGACCGCCCTGGCTGCCGCGCTGGGCCTGGACGGCACCGGGCCGGCCGCCGCCTTCGCCGGACCGCCCGCGCAGCCCGTGCCGGCCCCCCGCCGGGTGGGTTCTGCCGAGATCGAGGGGGTCGAGCAGGCCGTCCGGGAGATCCGGCTGCTGGACGACGCGCAGGGCGCGGACGCCCTGTTCGAGCGGGCCGGGCAGTCGCTGCGCAGCGCGTACGTGCTGCTGAACGAGGGGCTGTACTCGACCGCGGCGGAGCGGAGGCTGCAGGCGGGCGCCGGGGAACTGGCCATCTCGGTGGGCTGGTTGGCACACGACTCGAACCGGCTGGCGGACGCCAGGTCGTTCTACTCGGAGGCACTGGCCACGGCACGGATGGCGGGGGACGCGGCGCTGGAGGCCCATGTGTTCTGCAACAGCGCCTTCCTGGCGCGGGACGCGGGGCGGCCGCGGGAGGCGCTGCGGGCCGCGCAGGCGGGGCAGGCGGCGGCCCGGGGGCTGGGGTCGGACCGGCTGATGGCGCTGCTGGCGCTGCGCGAGGCGGGCGGCTGGGCGGTGTTGAGGGACCGTCCGTCCTGCGAGCGGGCGCTGGCAAGGTCCTCGGCGCTGTTCGAGCGGGGGCCGTCGGAGGCGGACCCGGAGTGGATGTCGTTCTTCGGCGAGGCGGAGCTGGCCGGGCTGGAGGCGCAGTGCTGGTCGGCGCTGGGCGAGTGGGAGCTGGCCGGACGGCGGGCGGAACGGGCGATGGCGCTGCAGGATCCGCACTTCGTCCGCAACCGGGCGCTGTACACGGCGGAGCTGGCGCACGACCGGCTGGGCCTGGGCGACCTGGCGGGGGCGGCGGGCCACGGCTCGGCGGCGGTGGTGCTGCTCGGCGGCGTCCGCTCGGCGCGTATCCGGGCGATGCTGGCGGGCACCGCCCGCCGGTTGCGCGGGCACGGCGCGGTACCGGAGGTGGCGGAGTTCCTGGCCGCGTACGACGGTGCGGTGGGGGCCGCCTGACGGCCCGTGCGGGACGGACCGTCAGGGCCGCGCTCAGTCGAGGTGGCTGTGGTCGTTCCAGATCTCGACGGCGGGCAGGCCGTACTCCCAGGAGAGCACCGAGAGGGCGGCGGTGCCGAGCTTGAAGCGCTGGGCGTTCTCGGGCGGCAGGCCGAGCCAGCGGGCGGTGAGGATGCGCAGCAGGTGGCCGTGGGCGAAGAGGACCACGTCGCAGTCGGCGGCGTGCATGGTGGTGGTCTCGGGGTGCGGTATGCCGTGGGTGCCCCTGAGTTCGTCGAGGAAGCCGTCGACGCGGGCGGCGACCTCGGAGAGCTTCTCGCCGCCGGGCACGCCGTCGCGCCAGATCAGCCAGCCGGGCTGGTCGGTGGCGCGGATGTCGTGGCCGGTGCGGCCCTCGTACTGCCCGTAGTCCCACTCCATGAGCTCGGGGCGGTCGACGGCGCGGGGGCCGAAGCCGGAGAGTTCGGCGGTCTCGCGGGCGCGGGAGAGCGGGCTGGTGTAGACGACGGCGTCGGTGAGGCCGTTCCAGGGGGCGCGGGCGAGCCGCTTGCCGAGGGCGCGGGCCATCGCGCGGCCCTCCTCGGTGAGAGGGACGTCGGTGCGACCGGTGTGCTGGCCGGTGGCCGACCAGGCGGTCTCGCCGTGGCGGACGAGCACGATGCGGGCGGGCATGGGTGGACTCCTCGCAGCAGGGTTCGCGGCGGCCTGCTCGCCATTGAGGGCCGGGTCACCATGATCCCGCACCCTGCGGCCACCCGCCGATGGGGGCTGTTCCGTTCCGTAGCCCCGCCCTGCCGGCCCCGGTGCGGGGCCGATCCGGAGGTCTCACCCCCGATTGTCGGTGGCGGATGCAACACTGGGCCGCACCATGAACGTCTCGCACCTGGGGCAGTCAGAGCCGCTCGCCCAGCGGCTCTCCGAGCTGCGCGGCCGGGCGCCGCAGCGCAGTCTCGACGCCCGTGCCCTCGCCGCGCTCGCCGCCAATCCGGGCTGCCGCCGCCGCTCGCTGCTGGACGCCGCCGGCGTCGACAAGAGCGCGCTCGCCCGGCAGTTGGGGCGCCCGGCGCCGTTCGGCCAGTCGCCCTTCGCACTCGCCCGCGGCAACGTCTTCGAGGCCCGGTTGAAGGAGGACGGCTACGCCGCCCTGCTGGAGCCGCTCCGCCGCCACCTCGGTCTGCCGGAGGAGAGCGTCGCCCCGCTCGCCGTGCCGGACCTGCTGCGCCGCTCCTCCCCCGCGGTGCGTGCCGAGCGCACCCGGGAGGCGCTGGCCGAGGCGGCGGCCGATCCGTCGGTCTGGACGCTGCTGGATCATCCGATGCTCCGGCTGACGGTGGCCGGCAGCCCGGCCCACCTGGAGCCGGACGCGGTGCTGGTGCACGGCGGCCGCTGCACGGTGGTGGAGATCAAGTCCTTCCCGGTGCTGGACGGCTCCGCCGACCCGGCGAAGGTCGGCGCGGCGGCCCGCCAGGCGGCGGTGTACGTGCTGGCGCTGCAGGAGACGGCGGCGGCGTCGGCCGGGGTGCCGGTCGAGGCGGATCCGTACCGCGTCCAGGAGCTGCCCGGCAGCCCGTCGACGACGGTGCTGCTGGTCTGCCCGAAGGACTTCTCCAACCGGCCGACCGCGGCCGCGGTGGACGTCCGCCGCGAGCTCGCCACCACCCGCCGCCAGCTGGCCCGGATGACCGGCATCGGGCAGCTGCTGGCCGCCCTGCCGGACGGCACCACCTTCGACCTGGTGCCGGACGAGGGGGGCGCGCCGACCCGGCCCGCCGAGGAGCTGGCCGCCGCGGTGGGCACCGTCCCGGCCGCGTACAGCCCGGACTGCCTCTCCACCTGCGAGCTCGGCTTCCACTGCCGGTCCCAGGCCCGCTGCTCGGACGCGGTGGACCAGTTGGGGCGCGGGGTGCGCGGCGAGCTCGGCTCGATCCGCACCGTGGCGGAGGCGCTGGCCGCCGCCGGGGCGGCCGGGGGCGGGGCGCCGGACGACGCACTGGACGACGCACCGCATGACGCGGAGGTCGACGAGGCCGCCGCCCGGCTGCGGTACGCGGCGGCGCTGCGCGCCGAGGCGCTGGGCATGGTGGCCCGGTGAGCCTGCTCTCCACGCTGGCCCGGCTGCAGGCCGTCCGCAGCGGGCGGGCCGAGCCGCTGGCCACGGTGTGCCACCGCCGGCTCTCGGAGCGTCCGATGGTCGTGGTGCCGCTGGCCGCGGCGGGCGAGGCCGGCGCCCCGCTGGCCGTCATGCTGGGCACCGACCGGGAGGCGCCGCGGCTGCACATCGTGCCGCAGCCGCTCAACCGCGACCAGCGCTTCGACTTCCTGGCCCGCTTCGGCGCGGACCTGCTGCCGTACCTGGAGTCCTTCGCCGACGAGGTGGAGCACATCGAGGGCAGCGAGCGGGACGCCGAGACCGGCGAGAAGACCCCGGTCGTCCGCGAGCTGTGCGCGGACGCGCCGCAGCTGATCGTGCCGAACACCGGCTCGGTGCAGCACCTGGCGCTGATCGGACGCTCCACCCGCTTCCGCCGCACCGCGGAGGACCCGGAGCCGGGCCCCTATCCGGCGCCGACCCAGGTGCCGCTGCTGGGCCGCTGGCTGACGCACCTCACCGACCGGGCGCAGGTGCCCGGTTCCAGCCTGGTGCTGCCGATGACGGCGCTGCTGTCCCGGCACTGGGCGACGGGGCAGAGCCACCTCGAGGACCAGCACCTGGCCGCCCTGCTGGCCTGGCACCGTGCGCCGGCCGGGCTGACCGGCGCGGAGGCCGCCGAGCAGGCGGAGAGCGAGCGGGACGCACACGGCCAGCTGGTGCGCCCGCCAGCCGGCCCGGCCACCGACCCGAAGTTCGACGAGCTGCTGCTGGCCCCGGCGATCACCCGGCACGACGCGGCGCTGGCCGCGGCCCGGTCGGCCGGCCCGGCGGACTCGGCCCGCGCCGAGCTGCTGGTCAAGCAGGCCGCCGAGCGGCTGCACGGCGTGCTGGAGCAGGTGCTGCTGCCGACCTGGGCGGACGTCTGGCACGGCCTCGACCTGCTGCGGGCGCTGCCGGAGGGGGCGCACGTCGCGGACCGCTGGGAGGGCGACCGCTGGTCGTACACCGGCCACCGGGACCGGCTGGCGGCCGGCGAGCCCCCGCAGCCGAAGCAGGACGACGCGGTGACCGCCGCCCGCAAGCTGGCACAGCGCGAGCGCGAGCAGGTCCGGCTGGAGGTGCAGGAGGCGCTGGACGACCCGCTGGCTATGGCGGAGCACCGGCTGTCCGGCGAGGCCTTCGCGGGCGAGGTGGTGGCGGTGGTGCCGGAGTACGACACCTCGGGGCGGTCGGCGAAGCCGCGGCCGCTGCTGGTGGTGCGCACCGCGGACCGCCCGCACGCCGACGCCGGCCGGGAGGTGCACCGGGTGGGGGCCGCGACGCCGCAGCGCGGGGTGGTCGTCGGCTTCGACGCCGCGGAGGGCACCGTCACGGTGCGGGTGGTGTCCGGCATGGGGCGCCGCAAGGAGCCGGAGCCGGGCAGCCTGCCGGAGCCCGGCGAGCAGGTGGTGTTCACGCTGTTCGAGCTGACGCCGCGCCAGTCGGCGCCGCTGCCGGAGCCGGAGGACACCCCGTGGACGCACGGCGGCCCCCCGGGTGCCGCCCCGATGTCGGCGCGCAGTACGGAAGAGTGGGAATGACCGCGGGTATGACTGCCGATCAGGCACCGGGCACCGTCGCCGACGCCGCCGTGGCGGCCATTCTGGAGGCCGCGGTGCGGCCGGGCCCGGGCGCGCCGCGCGGGGTGGTGGTGGACTCCCCGCCGGGCGCGGGCAAGTCGACCCTGGTGGTGCGCGCGGCCCGGGAGCTGGTCGCCTCCGGCGAGCGGCTGATGATCGTCGCGCAGACCAACAGCCAGGTCGACGACCTGGTGGACCGGCTGGCCGTGAAGGGGCCGGACCTCACCGTCGGCCGGCTGCACGCGGGTGATTCGCGCCCGGCGCCGGAGGCGCTGCGGCACGCCAACGTGACGGCCTCCGAGAAGGTCGCCGACCTGCTGGAGCACGACGTGGTGGTCTCCACGGCGGCGAAGTGGCAGTGGGTGCGCACCGAGGCGCCGTGGCGGCACGCGATCGTCGACGAGGCGTACCAGATGCGCTCGGACGCGCTGCTGGCGGTGGCCCGACTGTTCGAGCGGGCGCTGTTCGTCGGCGACCCGGGCCAGCTGGACCCGTTCACCGTGGTCGGCACCGACCAGTGGGCGGGCCTGTCGTACGACCCGTCGAGCAGTGCGGTGGTGACGCTGCTGGCGCACAATCCGGCGATCCGGCCGCACCGGCTGCCGGTGTCCTGGCGGCTGCCGGCCTCGGCGGCGCCGCTGATCTCGGCGGCGTTCTACCCGTACACGCCGTTCCGGGCCGGCACCGGCCCGGCGGAGCGGCGGCTGGCGGCGGCGGTCCGGGCGGACGGCTCGCCGGTGGACGCGGCGATCGACGAGGCGGTGGAGAGCGGCTGGGCGCTGCTGGAGCTGCCCGCCCGGCACACCGTGCGGACGGACCCGCAGGCGGTGGCTGCGGTGGCGGCGGTCGTCCGCCGGCTGCTGGACCGCGGGCTGACGGCCCACTCCGAGCAGGGCTCCGCGCCGGTCGAGCCGGGCCGGATCGCGGTCGGCACCGCGCACCGGGACCAGGCGGCGGCCGTCCGGCAGGCGCTGGCCGCGCTGGACGTGCCGGTGGACCCGGCGGCCGGCCCGGCGGTGACGGTGGACACCGCGAACCGGCTGCAGGGCCGTGAGTACGACGTCACCGTGGTGCTGCACCCGCTCTCCGGGCGGCCCGACGCGACCGCCTTCCACCTGGAGACCGGCCGGCTGTGCGTGCTGGCCTCGCGGCACCGGCACGCCTGCATCGTGGTGGCCCGGGCGGGGATCGCCGAGCTGCTCGACGAGCACCCGTCGACGGAGCCGGTGCAGCTCGGGGTGGCGGTGAAGTTCCCGGACGGCTGGGAGGCGAACCATGCGGTGCTGGCCCACCTGGCGGCGCACCGGGTGCGGCTGTCCTGAGGGCGGGCGGATCGGTCGGGGGCGCACGGTGGGTGACATGTGCGCCCCGGCCGGGAATAGCGACCTGGTGTGCACCGTTCCGATACCGGCCGCCGCCGCGCGACAATGGACGACGGCCAGTTTCCGCCACCCGCCCTCCGGAGGTGTCCGTCCATGCCCGATCCCCATGCACAGGCGTCCGACCAGAGCGGTGTTCCCGCGCCGGCCGCCCCGGGCCCGGGCACCCCTGCGCGTCGGCTGCGGCCGGCCCAGCTGATCTTCGAACCGCAGGCGGCCGAGCCGGAGCCGGAGCGTTTCTTCGATCTGGAGTCGATCGACGACCCGGCGGAACTGCTCCGTCGGTCCACCGAGTTGACCTTGGCCTTCCGGGCCGCGGCGGAGCGCGCCACGGACTTCCAGGCGATCGCCGCCGCGCAGCTCGCCGACACCCGCCGCTTCGACGCGATGACCCCGGCGGAGATCGCCGACCGCGCCGACTGGACGCCCGACTACGCGGTGCGGATGGTCGAGTACGGCCGCAGCCTGCAGAAGCAGCGCAGCGCGGAGCACTGATCCGGCTCGCCGGCGCCCGCCGAACCGGGCCTCTGGCATATGCGGCCGGTAAGGGTACGCCGGGGCCTGCCGCGGTGTCCGGCAAACGGGGTTTTCCGTCCGTTCCGTCGGCGGCAAGGGCCACGCTGCTGGGGTGGACATCTGGACGTATCAATCCGTGGAGTACGTCACTGTCGCCGGCGAGGCCTGGCTGGCCTCCGCCAGCGAGTACCCGCGCTCCATGCGTGCCCTGTGGGAGGCTCGCCCCTGGGCCTCCAGCGTGCTGCCCTGCGGCCGGGCCTTCGACGTGATCAGCATGCCGTCGCTGTTCGGCCGCCGGGTGCTGGACGAGCTGTGGTCCTCCGGTCCGGGCTGCGGCCCGGTCGCCGCCTTCCGCGGGCGCACCCTGCTGTTCGTCCAGCCCGGGGCGGCGCCCCGGCTGCGCACCCTGCTGGCCTGGGAGGAGTGGGCCCGCGACGTCCCGCCGCTGCTCTGCCACGGCAAGGGCGACGCGGTCACCGTTCCGCCGGTGCAGCGCATGCTGGACGCCCCGGACTCGCCCGGTCTCGGCGCCGGCCGCTGGATCGTCGCGCCGGACTCCCGGGAGCCGTGGCTGCCGGGTGCGGCCGTGGTGCTGTGGGCCTGTGTCCGGGCGGCCCGCGGCGAGACCGGGGCATCCGCGCCGGTCCTCCCGCAGGGCGCCGCGGAGGAGCCGGCCGGGGTGCTGCACCCGGCGCCGTCGGCCTGAGCCCGCCCGGGGGTATTCGATTTTGGCTCGGCACGGAGCCGCTGCTAGAGTCTTCCACGTCAGCAGGCGCCGCTAGCTCAGTTGGTTAGAGCAGCTGACTCTTAATCAGCGGGTCCGGGGTTCGAGTCCCTGGCGGCGCACAGACGGTCGAAGGCCCCTCGCGGAAGCGAGGGGCCTTCGACGTTCCATGGTGCGTCCACGACTGCTAATCTCGCGGTCCATGGCGCCCGACGATCCCGCGCGCAGTACGCCGCCGGGCTGGGAGGAGTGGCTCCGCGCCGAGCTCGCCGGCCTGGAGGCGTCCGCGCTGCGCGCGCACCGGATCGCCGTGTGGCGGCACCGGCTGCTGGTCGTCCTGGCCGTGCTGGGCGGCGCGGCGCTGATCGTGCTGCTGGCCGTCATCCCCCGTTCCACGGAGCCCCGCCGCGCCCCGCTGCCGCCGGGCCCGGCCACCGCCACCGCCTCGGCCTCGCCGCACACCTCGGCCGGGCCGACGTCGCCGCCGTCGGCCTGCTGCCCGTCGAACCAGCCCGGCGGCTGCCCGAACTGCTGGACGGCCGGTCGCTGATCCGCCGTCAACACCCGGGCCCACGGGGCCGTCCCGATCGGGGCGGCCCCGCGGGCGGGGGCTCAGCGGCCGCGCAGCGCGCGGTAGCGGGCGACCAGTTCGGCCGTGGAGCTGTCCAGCTTCTCCGCGCCCTCGCCGGTGAGCAGCACCGGCTCGATCCGCTTCGCCAGGACCTTGCCGAGCTCGACGCCCCACTGGTCGAAGGAGTCGATGTTCCAGATGGCGCCCTGGACGAACACCTTGTGCTCGTAGAGCGCGACCAGCTGGCCGAGCACGGACGGGGTGAGCTCGGCGGCCAGCACGGTGGTGGTGGGGTGGTTGCCGCGGAAGGTCTTGTGCGGCACCAGCTCGGCCGGCACGCCCTCGGCGGCGACCTCTTCGGCGGTCTTGCCGAAGGCCAGCGCCTGGGTCTGGGCGAAGAAGTTGGCCATCAGCAGGTCGTGCTGGGCGACCAGGCCGGGCAGCAGGCTCTCGACCGGCTGGGCGAAGCCGATGAAGTCGGCCGGGATGATCTTCGTGCCCTGGTGCAGCAGCTGGTAGTAGGCGTGCTGGCCGTTGGTGCCGGGGGTGCCCCAGACCACCGGGCCGGTCTGCCAGGTCACCGGCCGGCCCTCGCGGTCCACCGACTTGCCGTTGGACTCCATGTCCAGCTGCTGCAGGTAGGCGGTGAACTTGGAGAGGTAGTGCGAGTACGGCAGCACGGCGTGCGACTGGGCGTCGAAGAACGCGCCGTACCAGACGCCGAGCAGGCCGAGCAGCAGCGGCACGTTCTGCTCCGGCGGGGCGGTGCGGAAGTGCTCGTCGACCAGGTGGAAGCCGTCCAGCATCTCGCGGAACCGCTCCGGGCCGATGGCGATCATCAGCGAGAGGCCGATGGCGGAGTCGTAGGAGTAGCGGCCGCCCACCCAGTCCCAGAACTCGAACATGTTGGCGGTGTCGATGCCGAAGTCGGCGACGCCCTGGGCGTTGGTGGAGAGCGCCACGAAGTGCTTGGCGACCGCGTCGGTGTCCGCGTGCAGCTCGGTGAGCAGCCAGTTCCTGGCGGCGACCGCGTTGGTGACGGTCTCGATGGTGGTGAAGGTCTTCGACGCGACGATGAACAGCGTCTCGGCGGCGTCCACGCCGACCAGCGCCTCGTTCAGGTCGGCGCCGTCCACGTTGGAGACGAAGCGGACGTCGATGCCGCGGTCGGTGTAGGAGCGCAGCACCTCGTAGGCCATGGCCGGGCCGAGGTCGGAGCCGCCGATGCCGATGTTGACGACGGTGCGGATGCGCCTGCCGGTGTGGCCGGTCCACTCGCCGCTGCGGACGCGGTCGGCGAAGGCGGCCATCCGGTCGAGCACCGCGTGGACGGCGGGGACGACGTTCTCGCCGTCGACCTCGACCACGGCGCCGCGCGGGGCGCGGAGCGCGGTGTGCAGGACGGCGCGGTCCTCGGTGATGTTGATCTTCTCGCCGCGGAACATCGCGTCCCGGAGCCCGGTGACGCCGGTGGCCGCGGCGAGGTCGCGCAGCAGGGCGAGCGTCTCGTCCGTCACCAGCTGCTTGGAGTAGTCGACGTGCAGGTCGCCGACGGCGAGGGTGTAGCGGCTGCCGCGCTCGGGGTCGGCCTCGAACAGCCCGCGCAGGTGCTGGTCGCCCAGCTCCTCGCGGTGCTTGGCCAGCGCGGCCCACTGGGGGGTTCGGTCCAGGGGGATGCGAGAGCCGGGGAGGTTCTCCGACATCGGTTGCTCCTTGAATCATCCGGATGGCAGTACCTGCAGGGCCCGGCGGGAGGGTTCGCGAGGTCCGGCGGCAGCACGGTGCGTGGCGCCGACTCCGTTGACGGCCTTGCCCGCGGCCAGCCTATCCCCGGGCGGCGCGCTCACTTGCGCGCCGAGCGGAGGTCGAGTTCGCGCAGCACCCGGTCGGCCATCTCGGGGTCGGCGCCGGGCTCCCCACGGGCCGTCAGCACCTCCCGGCGGGAGGCGGCGATCATCTCCTGCTCGACCTCGGCCGCCTGGCGCCAGCGGGCGAGTCGGCGCTTGGCCTCGGCGGCCTCCTCCTCCTCGTACCGCTCGGGGTAGAGCCGGGCGAGCCGGTCGTGCTGGCGTTCGCGGAGCCGTTCGACGAGTTCGACGGGCAGCCGGCGCTCCTCCTCCAGCTCCTCCAGCCGGTGCAGGCCGGCCTTGGCGGCGCGGCCGCGCAGCACCCGCAGGGCCTCGTCGTGGACGTCCGGGTGGTCGCGCAGGCCGAGCAGCCGGACCAGCCAGGGCAGGGTCAGCCCCTGCACCAGCAGGGTGAACAGCACGACGGAGAAGGCGACGAAGACGATCTCGCTGCGGGACGGGAAGGGGCCGCCGCCGTGCACGGTGAGCGGCACCGCGAGCGCGAGGGCGACCGTGGCGACCCCGCGCATCCCGGACCACCAGAGCACCACCGTCTCCCGCCAGCTGATCGGGGTGTCCTCCTCGCCGTGGGTGAGCCGCTCGGAGATCCAGGCGGCCGGCAGCAGCCACAGCAGCCGGACGAGCACCACCGCGGCGATCACGCAGGCGGTGTCGCCGAGCATCCCGCGCCAGCTGGAGCGGACGTCGGCGAGCACCGTGCTGAGCTCCAGGCCGATCAGGCCGAAGGCCACCCCGGTGATCAGGATCTCGACGATCTCCCAGAAGGCGTTGCCGACCAGCCGGAAGGACACGTCGTCCGCGTCGGCGGCCCGGTCGGCCAGGTACAGCGCGCAGACCACGACGGCGAGCACGCCGGAGCCGTGCGCCTCCTCGGCGAGGGCGTAGGCGGCGAACGGGACGAGCAGGTTGAGCGCGACCTGCTGGGTGGGGTCGTCGAGGCGGGCTGCCAGCCAGGTGTTCAGCCACCCCAGGGCGATCCCGACGACGACCGCGACGACCGCGGACAGCACCAGCCGCAGCGCGGCGTCCGCGGTGGAGAAGTGTCCGCTGACCACTGCCTCGATGGCCAGCGAGTAGATGACGATCGCGGTGACGTCGTTGAACAGGCCCTCGCCCTCCAGCACGGCCACCAGGCGCCGCGGCAGGCCGACCGCGCCGGCCACCGCGACGGCCGCCACCGGGTCGGGCGGCGAGACGAGCGCACCGAGCGCCACCGCCGCGGCGAGCGGCAGCCCGGGCACCCGCCACTCGGCGACGGCGGCCACCACAGTGGTGGTGACCGCCACCAGGGCGACCGCCAACAGCAGGATCGGCCGGATGTTGCCGCGGAAGTACCGGACGGAGGACCGGCGGGCCACCGCGAAGATCAGCGGCGGCAGGACCAGCGGCAGGATGAAGTCCGGGTCGACCGTCACATTGGGGATCTGCGGGACGAGCGCCATCGCCAGGCCGAGCAGGGTCATCAGCACCGGCTGCGGCACATGGATCCGGCGGGCCAGCGGCATCGTCACCACGGAGGCGAGCAGCACCAGGAAGAGAAGTGACAGCTGGGCCACCCGTCGACTCCCTGTGTCCGTGCGCCGCGGTGTCCGTGCGACATGCGGTCCGCCATCCCGCAGATCAGCATAAATGTGACAAAGCACCCGCCTGGCGCGGCTCGCCGGGCGCCGGACGGGAGCGGAGGTGGCCGGTGCGGGCGCTGGAGTACCCGGGCCCCGGCAGTGCGGCCGCCGCCCCTCGGACGGTCGAGGCGGCGGTGCCGCGGGCCGGGCCCGGGCAGGTGCTGGTCCGGGTGGAGGCGGCCGGGCTGCCGCCGGCGGCCGGCGCGCCGGCGGGGATCCCCGGCACCGAGTTCGCCGGCGTGGTGGTGCAGCTCGGCCCCGGCACGTACGGCCTGGAAGTCGGCGACGAGGTGCTCGGCCACTGCCCGTCCGGTGCCTGCGCCGAGTACGCGGCGGCGGACGCCGACCGGGTGGCGCACCGGCCCGTGGCGATGCCCTGGGCGGAGGCGGCGCTGCTGCCGGTCACCGCGGCGGGCGTCGTGGCGGCCCTGGACCGGCTCGCGGTGCGGCGCGGCAGCACCCTGCTGGTGCACGGCGCCGGGTCGGCGGCCGGACGGGCGGCGGTCGCCCTCGCGCTGCGGCGCGGCGCCGCGGTGGTGGCGGTGGCGCCGGAGCGGGAGCACGCCGCGCTGCGGGAGGCCGGGGCGGTGCCGGTCGGCCACGGGGTGGAGCTCGCCGAGCGGGCCCGGGCGGCCGCCCCGCAGGGCGTGGACGCGGTGCTGGACGTCCTCGGCCCGGGCAGCGCCCCGCTCTGGCCGGCGCTGGCGGGCGGGCCGGAGCGGGTGGCGGTGCCGACTCCGGCGCCGGGCGGCCGGTCGGTGGGCGGGGCCGAGTCCACGGAGCTCGGCGAGTTGGTGGAGCTGTGGGAGGAGGGCGCCTTCCGACTGCCGCCGGACACCGTACTGCCGCTCGCGGAGGCGGCCGCGTACCGGGCGGCGGGCGGCGGGGCGCTCGCGGTGGTGCGGCCCTGGGCCTGACCGGGCCCGTCCGCGGGGCCTGAGCGGGCGTCACCTGTCGGTGGCCCGTGATTCACTGCGGGCATGGCCGAATCGCCGGACACCCTCACCTTCGACTCCGCCGAGGAGTTCGAGGCCTGGCTCGACGCGCACCACGACTCCTCCCCCGGGGTCTGGCTGAAGCTCCGCAAGAAGGCCCCCGGGCTGGTGTCGCTGGACTACCGGCAGGCGTTGGAGGCCGCCCTGTGCTTCGGCTGGATCGACGGTCAGAAGCGCGGCTTCGACGACCGGTACTGGCTTCAGCGCTTCACCCCGCGCACGGCCCGCAGCCGCTGGTCGAAGATCAACCGGGAGAAGGCGGAGTCCCTGACCGCCGCGGGCCGGATGCGTCCCGCCGGCCTGGCCGAGGTCGAGCGGGCCCGGGCGGACGGCCGCTGGGCGGCCGCGTACGACAGTGCCCGGACGGCGACGGTGCCGGAGGACCTGGCCGCGGCGCTGGCCGCCGTGCCGGCCGCGGCGGAGAACTTCGCCGCGCTCGACGGCGCCAACCGGTACTCGATCCTCCACCGGGTGCAGGAGGCGAAGCGGCCCGAGACCCGGGCCCGCCGGATCGAGCGGTTCGTGGCCATGCTGGCCGCCGGGGAGAAGCTCCACTGAACGCCGGGTGGATACGGATGTGCGTCCGACCTGCGGGAGCGTGTATGGTTGTCCACGTCAGCAGGCGCCGCTAGCTCAGTTGGTTAGAGCAGCTGACTCTTAATCAGCGGGTCCGGGGTTCGAGTCCCTGGCGGCGCACAGACGGTCGAAGGCCCCTCGCGGAAGCGAGGGGCCTTCGACGTTCCCGGGGCCGGCCTCCCCGGCGGTCCGCCCGGCCGCGGCCGTCAGTAGTCGGCCGCGACCAGCGCCCGGTGGAGCTCCTCGGTGGCGGCCGTCCGGCCGAGGGCGCGGGCCGCGAGCCAGGCGGCGGCCCCGGCGGTGCTGCCCGCGGCCCGGACCTCGGCCTCCGGCCACTGATGCGCGACCCGGGTGCGGACGGCGTCGGCCAGCGGTGTGCCCGGCGAGAGCACCCCGCCCGCCAGCACCACCGGCAGCGCCGAGCCGGCCGGGCGGACGGTCGCCAGCGTCGCCAGCAGGTGGTCGGCGGCCTCCTCGACGAGCCGCAGCGCGGCAGCCTCCCCGACTGCGGCCGCGTCCAGCACCAGCGGGGCGAGCCGGGCCAGTCGGACGGGCGGCTCGGCGTACACCGCACCCAGCAGGGCGGCCCGCAGGCCGTCCCCGGCGGACCGGCCGGCCAGTGCCTCGGCGGCGACCGCCGCGGTGCCGGTGAGCGGCCGGTCGGCGTCCACGGCGGCGAGCGCGAGGCGGACGGCCTCGCGGCCCAGCCACTGACCGGAGCCAAGGTCGCCGAGCAGCCAGCCGTGGCCGTCGGCGAGCCGGACGGGGGTGTGGTCGCGGACCTCGGCGGCGACCGCTCCGGTGCCGCCGATCAGCACCGAGCCGTCCGGGCGGCCGGTGCCGGCGGTGTAGGCGAGCGCGAGGTCGCTGGTGGTGCGCGGGGTGACGGAGAGTCCGGCCTCGGGCCAGAGCCCGTCGAGTGCGGGTTCGGCGACCAGCGCGCCGGCCAGGCCGACCACACCGGCCGCGACCTCGGACGGGTCCAGGCCGGCGAGCGCGGCCCGCAGGGTGGCGCCGACCGCGCGGGCGGCCGCGGCTGCGCCGTGCGCGACCGGGTTGGCGCCCTCGCCGCGGGCCCGGCCGAGGACGCGGCCGTGCAGATCGGCGACGACCGCCCGGCTGCCGGTGCCGCCGGCGTCGAGGCCGAGGACGAGCGGGCCGGTCATGGGCTCTTCTCCCCTGGTGGTGGTCCGACTGCCCCCACTATCGGGCGCCGCCCCGGGGCCGTCAACGATCACCCCGGCACCCGGGGCAGGGACGCCGGGACCCGGGGCGGCAGAGTCGCCCCGGGTCCGGCGCCGCGGGTCAGCCGAAGTAGGCGTCGAAGTTCTTGGAGAACTCCTGCCCGCCGAAGCGGTCCCAGTTGATCGACCAGGTCATCAGGCCGCGCAGGTTCGGCTGCGCCCCGCTGCGCGGGACGTAGCTGCCGCAGTTGGCCGCCTTGGTCAGGCAGTCCAGCGCCTTGTCGACCTCGGCCGGGGCCACGTAGCCGTTGCCGGCGTTGGTGGTGGCGGGCATGCCGATGGCGACCTGGGAGGCGGCCAGCGGCGGGAACATGTTCGCCGTGTTGCCGGCCACCGGGAAGCCCTTGAGCAGCATGTCGGTCATGGCGACGTGGAAGTCGGCGCCGCCCATCGAGTGGTACTGGTTGTCCAGGCCCATGATGGAGCCCGAGTTGTAGTCCTGGACGTGCAGCAGGGTCAGGTCGTTCCGCATCGCGTAGATGACCGGCAGGTAGGCGCCCGCCCGCGGGTCCTGGCCGCCCCAGGGGCCGGAACCGTAGTACTGGTAGCCGAGTTGGACGAAGAACGTCTCCGGGGCCATGGTCAGCACGAAGCCTGCTCCGTACTTGGCCTTGAGCGTCTTCAGCGCCGAGACCAGGTTGACCACCACCGGGCTGGTGGGGTTCTTGAAGTCGGTGTCGCCGGTGTTGAGGGAGAGCGAGTGGCCCTCGAAGTCGATGTCGAGGCCGTCCAGGCCCCACTTGTCGATGATCGAGGAGACGGAGGAGACGAAGGCGTCGCGGGCTGCGGTGGTGGTGAGCTGGACCTGGCCGTTCTGGCCGCCGATCGAGATCAGCACCTTCTTGCCCTGCGCCCGCTTGGCGGCGATGGCCGCCTTGAAGTCGGCGTCGGACTCGACGGTCGGGCACTCGGTGGCCGGGCAGCGGTTGAACCGGATGTCGCCGGAGGTCACCGAGGTGGGCTCGCCGAAGGACAGATTGATCACGTCCCAGGACGCCGGGACGTCCGCCATCCGGGTGTAGCCGGCGCCGTTGGCGAAGCTCGCGTGCAGGTAGCCGACCAGGGCGTGCGCGGGCAGTCCGCCGCCGGGCGGCTGGGACGTCGGGGGCTGCGACGTGGGCGGCTGCGAGGTCGGCGGCTGGGACGTCGGGGGCTGCGAGGTCGGCGGCTGGCTGGGCGCGCCCGGGCCGTCCAGCGAGACGTCGTCGGCCCAGTAGGTGCCCTGGCCGTACCAGCCGTGGGTGAAGACGGTGGCACTGGTCTGGCTCGCGCCGGTCGTGAAGCCGACCGACAGCTTCTGGTAGGCGCCGCCGGTGCTCGGCGTCCAGGTCGAGGTTCCGCCGTTCACACCGAGGTAGACGTAGGCGCCCTTCACCCAGGCGCTCAGCGTGTAGGTGGTGTTGGGGGCGACCGCGACGGTCTGCGTGCACTGTGCGTTGTCGCTGGCCGAGGCGGCCCCGGCGAGGGCGTAACTGCCGGTGTGCGCCTGGCCGGTGACGATGCTGCCGGTGCCGCCGGTGCAGCTCCAGGGGGAGAGCGAACCGCTCTCGAAGCCGCCGTTGGCGAGGAACTCGCCGGCGCTGGCGGAGTTGGCGAGGCCGAGGGTCAGGGCGACGGCGCCGGCCGCGGCGACCGTCCAGGCGGTGGCCGCGGCGACCAGCCGGCGGCCGGGCGGCGCGGCGTGGGAGGGTCTTGAGGAAGTGCGCATGTGGGGGATGCTCCTGCCGGAAGACGTGGGGGTGTCCGGGCGCGGATGGGGGCCGGCCGGGCGTGCAGCCGCCGCGGCAGGAGACGCCGCATTGGACTGGACCACTCTTGGACTAGACCACTGAAGCGGAATTCCCGCGGCCCTGTCAATGGAGTCGGCGCACCGTCAGGGCCCGCCACCGGACGCCGAGTAGAACGGCGGGTTGCGCGGCCCCGGTGGCAGCCGAACCATGGAGAAGTGTCCGGATATCTCAGGTACCCCCACATTCGCGGTGATCTGCTCACCTTCACCGCGGAGGACGACGTGTGGGTGGCGCCGCTGCACCCGGACGGCACCGTCGGGCGCGCCTGGCGGGTGAGCTGCGACCGCGTCCGGGTCAGCCACCCCCGGCTCTCCCCCGACGGCCGCACCGTCGCCTGGACCGGCTGGCAGGCGCTCACCCCCGAGGTGTGGACGGCCCCGGCGGACGGCGGCGAGGCCGTCCGGCTCACCTACTGGGGCAGCCACGACACCCGGGTCCGCGGCTGGCTCCCGAACGGCCAGGTCCTCGCCGTGACCTCGTACCACGAGCCGTTCGCCCACTACACCTGGGCGTACGCGCTGCCGGCCGACGGCGCCCCCGGCCGCCGGATGCCCTGGGGCCCGGTCAACGACGCCCAGGTCGGGGTGGAGCACACCGTGCTGCTGACCTCCGCCGCCCCGCACGGCCCGGCCGCCTGGAAGCGCTACCGCGGCGGCGCCACCGGACGGCTCTGGCTCGACCACGGCGAGCTGCTGCCCGGGCACACCGGGCACCTCGCCTCACCGATGCCGCTCGGCGAGCCTGACCACCCGCGGATCGCCTTCCTCTCCGACCACGAGGGCGTCGGCAACCTCTACTCCTGCCGCCCGGACGGCTCCGACCTGCGCCGGCACACCGACCACGCCTCCTACTACGCCCGCGAGGCGGCCTCCGACGGCACCCGGGTCGTCTACCAGCACGCCGGTGACCTGTGGCTGCTCGACAGCCTGGACTCCCCCGCCCCGCGCCGCCTCGACGTGCCGCTCGGCGGCTCCCGGGCCGGCCGCCGCCCCTACCAGGTGTCGGCGGCGCTGAACGTCAAGGACCTGGTCTGCGACCCGACCGGCCGGGCCGGCGTGGTCAACATCCGCGGCAGCCTGTACTGGCTCACCCACCGCGAGGGGCCGGCCCGGGTGCTCGCCGACACCCCCGGGGTGCGCACCCGGCTGCCGGTGCTGCCGGCCTTCGGCGGCCACGTCGCCTGGATCACCGACGCCGAGGGCGAGGACGCCGTCGAGATCGCGCCGCTGCCCGCCCGCGGCGGCGACGGCGGCGGCCCGTCCCGCCGGATCGCCGCGGGCCTGATCGGCCGGGTCCAGGAGCTCTCCGCCGCCCCGGACGGCCGCCACCTGGCGGTGGCCGCCTCGGACGGGCGCCTGCTGCTGGTCGCCACCGAGAGCGGCGAGGTCCGCGAGGTGGCGTCCTCCCAGTTCGGCCCGGTCAGCAGTCCGGCCTTCTCCCCCGACTCGCAGTGGCTGACCTGGTCGCAGCCGGTCGCCGGCCGGTCGCTGCGGGCGATCCGGCTGGCCAGGGTGGACGCCGCGGAGCGGATCGTCGACGTCACCGGCGGCCGGTTCGAGGACGAGCACCCGGTGTTCACCCGGGACGGCCGCTTCCTGGTGTTCCTGTCCTGGCGCGGCTTCGACCCGGTGCACGACGTGCACACCGGCGACATGTCCTTCCCGCTCGGCTGCCGCCCCTACCTCGTCCCGCTGGCCGCGGACACCCCGTCCCCGTTCGCCGTGCCGGTGGAGGGCCGCCCGGCGGTCGGTCTGGACCCGGACGAGGCCACCGGCGACGGCACCGTCACCGTCGACCAGGAGGGTCTCACCAAGCGGCTGGTGCCCTTCCCGGTCACCGCGTCCAAGTACTCGGCGACGGCGCCCGTCCGCGGCGGGGTGCTGTGGCTGCGCTGGCCGATCTCCGGCGCCCTCGGCCAGACCTTCGCCAGCCCCACCGACACCTCCGGCAAGCCCTCCCTGGAGTACTTCGACCTCGCGCACGGCAGCCGCTCCACCGTCGCCGACCAGTTGGACGGCTTCTCCGTCTCCGGCGACGGCGGGTCCGTCCTGGTGTTCTCGGCCGGCGCGCTCAAGCTCCACCCGCTGCCGGGCGGCTCCCCGATCACCGTCGACCTGCGGCGGATCACCCACGTCGTGCACCCTGCCGACGAGTGGCGGCAGGCCTACCACGAGGCCGCCCGGGTCGTCCGCGACCAGTTCTGGGACGAGGACATGTGCGGCCTGGACTGGCCGGAGCTGGTCGCGCAGTACGAGCCGCTGCTGGAGCGGATCGCCGGCCCCGACGACTTCGCCGACCTGCTGCGCGAGCTGCTCGGCGAGCTCGGCACCTCGCACGCCTACGTCACGCCCTCGCGCCGCGGCGAGGGGCCGCAGCTGCTGCAGCAGCCGCTCGGCCTGCTCGGCGCCAACGCCCACCGGGACCCGGACGGCCGCTGGCTGGTCGACCGGATCCTGCCGGGCGAGTCCTCCGACCCGCGGGCCCGGGCCCCGCTGGCCGGCTTCGGCCTCCAGGACGGCGACGAGCTGATCGCCGTCGACGGCCGCCCGCCGGACCCGGTGCGCGGCCCCGCGCCGCTGCTCGCCGGCACCGGCGGCACCACCGTCGAGCTCACCCTGCGGTGCAAGGACTCCGGCCGGATCCGGCGGATCGCCGTCACCCCGCTCACCGACGAGCGGCCCGTCCGCTACCAGGACTGGGTGGTCAAACGCCGCAAGCTGGTCCGCGAGTTCAGCGACGGCCGGTGCGGCTACCTGCACATCCCGGACCTCGGCGGCTCGGGCTGGGCCCAGTTCAACCGGGACCTGCGCAGCGAGCTGGCCAAGCCCGCGCTGATCCTGGACGTCCGCGGCAACGCCGGCGGCAACGTCTCCGAACTCGTCCTGGAGAAGCTGAACCGCCGGGTGCTGGCCTGGGACTTCACCCGCGGACGGCACCCGGTGCGCTGGCCCAGGGACGCGCCGCGCGGCCCGCTGGTCGCCCTCGCCGACCACGCCACCAGCTCGGACGGCGATGTCATCATCGCCGCCATCAAGCTGCTCGGGCTGGGGCCGGTGGTCGGCACCCGGACGTGGGGCGGCGTGGTCGGGATGACCGGACGGCACGTCCTCGGCGACGGCACCCAGATCTCGGTGCCGAAGAACGCCTCCTGGTTCACCGAGGGAATCGGCTGGTCGGTGGAGAACCACGGCGTCGAACCGGACGTCGAGGTGCTGCGCACCCCGCACAGCTGGGCCCGCGGCGAGCACACCGACCTGGCGGCCGCGGTGGAGCTCGCCATGGAGCTCCTCGCGGAGCACCACGCGGCCGTGCCGCCGCCCGGCGACACACCCCGGCCCGACCTGCGGCGGCCACCGCTGCCGCCGCGGTCCTGACCGTACGGGCCGGGGCCGGGGACGCCGTGAGGGGCACGGCCGTCGGCCGTGCCCCTCGGTTGCGGATCGGTGTTCGCGGTCGGTGCGGTCAGTCCCAGGGATCGCCCTCGGCGGTCATGTCGGCCGCCGCCCGGCGGTCCTCTTCCATCTGCTCGACCTGGTGCTGGGCGTCCGTGCGGCTCCTCTCGGCGGTGTCGCCGAAGGCGTCGGCGGCCTCGTCGTGGGCGAGCGCCGCACGCTCGGCCGGGTCCGCCGCGTCGTGCGGCTTGTGCCGGAACCTGTCGAAGATGCCCATGTCTTCCTCCTCGCGTGCGGTCCGACCTGGGCCTCCCTCACTGTCACACTACGCCGCGGGGAATGCCACCGGGAGCGCCCGCGCCGCAGGCCGCGGCGTGGGCGGGCGTCCCCCGTTCGGCTCAGCCGGAGACGCTGGCGGCGCCGCTCTCCAGGTGGCCGGTGAACCGCTGCGACCAGGTGGGGTCCGAGTCCACCGTCACCGTGAAGTCGTACCAGCCGTTGTTGTAGGCCACCGCGTTGAAGAAGTCGGAGGCGGTGCCGCCGGCCGGCACGGTGTACGTCCACGGGCCGTCGGTGCGGTAGTTGGTGGAGGTGACGGTGAAGGTGACCGGCGTGGTGCCGGTGTTGGCGAAGGCGAACCAGAGCGCGAGCTTGCCGGTGGTCGGCGCGTTCGCGTACGAGGCGGTGACCGAGACCAGCTTGCCGGGCTTGGTGGCGTCGCCCTTGAAGCGGCGCAGGAAGCGGTTGGGGCCGACCACGCTCAGGTCGTACGGGCCGCCGCCGAAGCCGGTGCCGCAGTTGAAGAAGTCGCTGGTGGCGCCGCCGCCGTCCACGGTGTACTGCCAGGGGCCGCCGCTGCGGTAGGCGTTGGCGTAGGCCGCGAAGTGCGCGGCCCCGGTGGCGCCCTGGTTGGCCATCGAGATCCAGACCTTCATCACGCCGCCGGAGCCGAACTCCAGGTGGTCGAGGTTGGCGTTCGGCTGGTACGGCAGGGCGCGGGCCGGGCGGGTGCCGGACTCCTGCAGGGGCAGCTTGTTGTCGACCGGCGCCGGGTTGGGCAGCGGGCCGCACGCGCCCAGGCCGATGACGGCGTCGGTGTTGGGCAGCGCGGGCAGGCCGTACACCGGGTTGGCGAAGTCGAACATGCCGGTGAGGTCGCCGCAGACCTTCCGCCGCCAGGCACTGATGTTGGGGCAGGTGGCGGGCTTGCCGATGGCGGCCGTCCACCTCTCCAGGAAGCGCAGCACCGAGGTGTGGTCGGAGACCTCGGAGCTGACCCAGCCGCCGCGGGTCCACGGGGATATCGCGATCAGCGGGACGCGGAAGCCGAGGCCGATGTTGGTGCCGTTGTAGAACTCGCCGGCCGTGCCGGCCGGGGCCGCCGGCGGCGGGACGTGGTCGAAGAAGCCGTCGTTCTCGTCGTAGTTGAGGAACAGCACGGTGGAGTCGAAGACGTTCGGGTCCGCGTTGAGCGCGTCCATCACCATGTGCACGAAGTGCGCGCCGTCGGCCGGGGTGGCGTAGGGGTGCTCGGAGGACGCCTGGTCGGCGACGATCCAGGAGACCTGCGGAAGGGTGCCGGCGACCACGTCGGCGCGGATCGCGGCGGCGATGTCGTCCGGGGTCTTGCCCGTCTTCTTCGGGACGGAGCCCATGCCCTTGACCGCGAGCGGGCTGCCCGCCGGGGCGGAGGTGAACTGGGTGAAGTAGGCGAGCGCGTTGTCGCCGTAGTTGTCGGCGGCGTTCTGGTAGACCTTCCAGCTGACGCCGGCCGCCTCCAGCGCCTCCGCGTAGGTCTGCCAGTGCAGCCCGGACTCGTCGCCACCGTCGTAGGCGGGGCCGCCCGCGGTGCCGGCCGGGTCGATCATGCCGGACCAGTGGTAGGTGCGGTTCGGGCCGGTGGCGCTCAGCACCGAGCAGAAGTACGCGTCGTTGACCGTCCAGTTGTCGGCCAGCGCGTAGTGGAAGGGGATGTCGGCGCGGGTCAGGTAGCCCAGCGTGCGGACGTTGCCCTTGGCGGAGACCCAGGAGTCGAGCTTGCCGCCGTTCCACGCCTTGTGCTGGTCGGACCAGGCGTGCGACAGGTCGCCGTTGCACTGGGCCAGGCGCTCCGGGTCCGCCCCGCCGGCCGGCTTGGTGGCGCTGAACTGCCACGGGTACTGGCGGCCCAGGCCGTTGGCCTGGTTGAAGACGCTGTAGCCGCCGGCGATCTGGATGGCGCTGCGGTCCGCGAAGCCCCGGACGCCCTTCAGCGTGCCGAAGTAGTGGTCGAAGCTGCGGTTCTCCTGCATGAGGATCACGATGTGCCGGGCGTCGGCGATCGTGCCGGTGGTGCTGAGGCCGGCCGCCGAGGCCCGGGTGGTGCCGCCCAGCGAGGTGGAGGCCACCGCGGCCCCCGCCGCGGCACTCGCCGACAGCGCCATGAACTTCCTGCGACTCAGCTCAGCCATCGGGCCGCCGTCCCTTCGGTGATGATGTCTCTGGTGATGTTGTATGAACACGTTGCCGTGCCATCGGTCGCGGAGAATCGTCACGCAGGGCGGGGTGCCATGGCCATGGTCGTGCGGGAAGTTTGACGGACTGTTCGCCGCCGCGTCGCCCGGCGACCGGCGGGTGAACGGGGATAGCGTGGCGGGCATGCGCATCGTCATCGCCGGTGGACACGGACAGATCGCCCTGCACCTGGAGCAGCTCCTGGCCGACCGCGGGGACACCCCGGTCGGACTGATCCGGCGCCCCGAGCACGCCGACGACCTGCGCCGACGCGGCGCCGAGCCGGTCCGCTTCGACCTGGAGACCGAGGACGCGAAGGCGCTCGCCGCCGTCCTGGCGGGCGCGGACGCGGTGGTGTTCGCCGCCGGCGCCGGCCCGGGCAGCGGCGCCGCCCGCAAGGACACCGTCGACCGCGCGGCCGCCGCCCTGCTCGCGGACGCCGCCGAGCTGGCACAGGTCCGCCGCTACCTGATGATCTCCTCGATCGGGGCCGACGCCTCCGCACCCGACGGCGCCGACCCGGTGTTCGGCGCCTATCTGCGCGCCAAGGGCGCCGCCGACGACGACCTGCGGCGGCGGACCGGCCTGGACTGGACGGTGCTGCGCCCCGGCCCGCTCACCGACGCGGCGCCCACCGGCCTCGTCCGGCTCGGCGAGCACGTCGGCCGTGGGGCGGTGCCGCGGGCGGACGTCGCCGCGGTGCTGGCCGCCCTGCTGACCGAGCCCGCCCCGGCGGTCGGCCGCACTCTGGAACTGATGTCGGGCGCGCACGCGATCGCCGAGGAGCTCGCCGCACTCTGAACCCGTGGCCGACCCGCGCCCGGCGGCTCAGTCCTTGACGTCGATCCCCAGGGCGTGGGCGAACTGCGGGGCCAGCTCGAACAGCTGGCCGGTGTTCAGCACCGCGCCGGACAGCCCGAGGTGGGCGTCGGGCAGGCCGAGGCGGACGGCCCCGCGCAGGTCCACCTTCTCCATCCGGGCGCCGGCGAACCGGACCCCGTCCAGCGTGGACCCGGGCACCGACACCGCGGTGAGCTTCGCCTCGCCGAGGTCGACGTCGCGCAGCAGGCAGTCCTCGAAGACGACGTCCCGCAGCACGGCACCGCGCAGGTTGATCGCCTCCAGCTTGCAGCCGCGCAGCACCACCCGGCGCAGCTGCGAGCCGTACCAGGAGATCCCGGCGAGCACCGAGCCGAGCAGCGAGGCGTCCTGCCACTCCGTCTCGGCGAGGTCGGCGCCGACCAGGCGGCAGCCCTGCAGCCAGACCTCGTTGAAGCGGGCGGTGCGCAGGCCGGTGCCGTCGAGCTCGACGCCGGTGAAGGCGCACTCGAGGAAGCCGGCCCCGGTCGCCCGGCCGTCGTGGGAGCCGCCGTCGAAGTGCACGGTGTCGTAGCGCTCGTCGCTGCGCAGCCCACCGGTGTGCGGGCTCAGCAGCTCGGCGTAGGGGAGGTCGGCGAGCTGCTCGGGGACGGCTGGCATGACGTGGCCGATCTGTGGGCGCGGACGGGCGTGCCGCCATCCTGGCAGCCGGCACCGACAGCCGGCCGCAGGACGGCGGGGCCGCTCAGGCCGGTGCGCGGCGGGCGGCGCGGCGGGCGTGCAGGGTGATGCCGACGGCGACGGCGGCGGCGGCGACCAGGCCGGCCGCGAGCACCGCGTCCCGGCCGAGCGCGGTGCAGGCGAGCACCGCCAGCGCGGCGACCGGCAGCACCGCCTGCTCGACGCCCTGCTTGAAGTGCCGGGACTGCAGCGCCCAGACCGCGGCCAGGTACAGCGCGGCCGGCACGGTGACCGCCGCGGCGGCGGCCCGGGCCGAGATGTGCGCCTGGTGGACGGAGAACTCCACCGTCACCTCCAGGCCGGCCCCGATCGCGGCCGCCGCGCCGAGCAGCAGGTAGTGGCCGTAGCCCCACAGGAAGGCCTGCCGGCTGGAGCGGAGCCGGCCGTGGAAGGGTTCCGCGAAGTAGATCCACCAGGCCGCGAAGCAGAGCAGGATGCCGCCGGCGGCGATCGGCAGAAGATCGTCCAGGGCCTCGTGCTCGTCCAGCGCGGTCTGCACGGCGAGGGTGGCGGCGGCGACGGTCTCGCCGAGCACGATCAGGGTGAAGAGGCCGTACCGCTCGGCGATGTGGTGCGGGTGCCAGGTGGTCTGGGTGGTCCGCTCGGCCAGCACCGGCACGGCCAGCTCGGCCAGCACGCCGAGCGGGATGAGGTACGGGTAGGCGCTGTGCGGCACCAGCAGGATCAGCCCCCAGCCGATCTGGCAGAGGGTGATGCCGAGGGCGTAGCGCAGCGCCACGGTGCGCGCCTGGCCGATCTCGGAGGCGGCGGCGCGCAGCCACTGGGTGACCATCGCGAAGCGCATCAGCACGTAGCCGACCACCGACAGCACCAGGTCCTGATCCTGGAACATCCGGGGCACGCCGGCCGCCAGGACCAGCACGCCGGTGATCTGCACCAGGGTGGTGAGCCGGTACGGGACGTCGTCCACGTCGTAGGCGGAGGCGAACCAGGTGAAGTTCATCCAGGCCCACCAGATGGCGAAGAAGACGAACAGGTAGCGCGTGACGCCGGTGCCGGCGTGGCCCTCGGCGAGGGCGTGCGCGAGCTGGACCCCGGCCTGGGCGACGGCGACCACGAAGCAGAGGTCGAAGAAGAGCTCCAGCGGGGTGGCGGTGCGGTGCGGCTCGCTGCGGGCGCGCGGGGACATCCGCCGGACCGGCCGGGCGTGCTGGAGGTGCGCGGGAGTGCCGGCCGCCCCGGTCGGCGGCCGGTCGGCATCGCTGGTCATGGTGCCCGCCTTCGGAGGAGTTCGGACCGGGTCTGCCCCGTGATCCTGGCATTCCCGCAGGCCGCGCGCACGTATGCGGGCGGGGCGCCGCCGCGGGGCCGAGCCGTCAACCCCCGGCTGACGGCGGAGTGCGCGAACCGGGTGACAGGAGGGTGCCGCGCGGCGTGTGTCCGCCGAGGTGTCCCGTCTCCGCCGGTCGGCCCGCTAGATTCCCTGGCGACTGGAACGGCGACATGGGCGGTCTGCGGGCAACGCGGAAGGTCAAGGCGGAGGTCGGAACACGGGGGCGGTCTCTCCGCACGGCCCCGTGTGCCGCGCCTGCCTCGTGATCACCGCGCTGCCTGCCGGCACGCGGTCGGCCACGACCCGAGGTGACCGGGTCGTCACGATTTCCGTTCCGCGCACCGCCGCGTGTAATGTTCCGCAGGTCAGCAGGCGCCGCTAGCTCAGTTGGTTAGAGCAGCTGACTCTTAATCAGCGGGTCCGGGGTTCGAGTCCCTGGCGGCGCACAGACGGTCGAAGGCCCCTCGCGAAAGCGGGGGGCCTTCGGCGTTCCCCGGCACGGGCCGCCCCCGGCCGGGGCGGGAGGCGGGTGGTGCGGGTCACCCTTCGGGACCGTGTATTGTTTTCCACGTCAGCAGGCGCCGCTAGCTCAGTTGGTTAGAGCAGCTGACTCTTAATCAGCGGGTCCGGGGTTCGAGTCCCTGGCGGCGCACAGACGGTCGAAGGCCCCTCGCGGAAGCGAGGGGCCTTCGACGTTCCCCGGCACGGGCCGCCCCCGGCCGGGGCGGGCAGGCGGCTACCGGGCCAGCAGGCGGTGGACGGAGTCCTTGAGGGCGGCGGTGAAGGACTCCCGCCGGTCGTCCTCCAGCAGGTCGAGCGACAGGTACGGGTTGAGGTCCTCCAGTTCGACCAGCAGCAGTTCGCCGTCGGCGGTGCGGCAGGCGTCGACGCGCTGGATGCCGTGGTCGATGGTGTTCCAGTCGACGAAGTGCTGGGCGAAGGCGAGGTCGTCGGCGCCGGGCCGGTAGGGGGCGAGCTGCCAGCGGGCGTCCTTGTCGGGGGTGTGCAGCGCGTACTGGAACTCCCGGTCGACGAAGTAGAAGGACACCTCGTAACGGAAGTCGATCCTCGGCTGGACGAGCATGCCGCCGGCTGCGGCCACCCCGGCGATCCGGTCCGGGCCGACGATCTCCAGGCCGATCGAGTCGGCTCCGAGCTTCGGCTTGACGACGTACTCGGCGGTGTCCGGCAGGCGGTCGAGGTCGGCCGGGGAGCCCGCGGTCGGTATGACCGGGTGGCCGCCGGCCGAGAGGTCGAGCAGGTACTGCTTCCCGGCCATGTCCGCACGGCCGGTCAGCTCGTTGAACACGCGGGTGCCGCGCCGCAGCGCCTCGGCCCGGAAGGCGTCGTACTGCTCCTGGTAGTGCAGCACCGGGCCGCTGTTGCGCACCACGACACCGTCGAAGGAGTCCATCAGGCCGGCCGCATCCAGCGGGTGGCACAGGGCGACGGTGAAGTCGGTGCGCAGCGCGGCGGAGAGGTGGACGTCCTCGTCGCCGTAGCGCCGGCCGCGGGCCGGGTAGGTGAGGTCGGTCACGTACAGGATGCTCGGGCGGGCCATGGTGCTCCTCGTGCGAACGGGTCCGGGCACCCTACCTGCCCGTCATGGTGGCGCCGCGAGCGAGGTGGACGCCGGGGCGGTCGGCGCGGCGGCCGCCGCGAGGTGAGGGAACGGTAGGAAATATGGGACATAAGTCCCTAACGGTGGACAAGTCGATCAGGCAGGGTGGGACGGTCCATGCCGTCCGACGGGTGAGCGACCTTTGCGGGGCTCGCAGGAAGGGACCTCCGGTGCCCCGTACTTCGCAGCAGAACGGTCCCGGCGCGCCCCGCGGACGGTGGCTCGGCCGCCAGACGACCGGGCGGCGCACCGGCTGGCGGCGGCTGGTGCCGGGCTGGCGGGCACTGCTGACCGGGTCGGTGACTGCGGCGCTGCTCGCGGTCGGGCTGTTCGCGCTGGGGCTGACCCTGGTGCGGGTGCCGGACGCGCACGCCGCCGCGACGGCGCAGAGCAACACCTGGCTGTACTCGGACGGCACGCTGATCGCCCGGACCGGCCAGACGAACCGGCAGAACGTGCCGCTCGACCGGATCTCGCCCGCCGCCCGGCACGCCGCGCTGGCCGCCGAGGACCGGAACTTCTACCACGAGGGCGCCGTCAACCTGCAGGGCCTGACCCGGGCCGCGTTCAACACCGCGACCGGCAAGGCCACCCAGGGCGGGTCGACGATCACCCAGCAGTACGTCAAGAACACCTACCTCAGCCAGAAGCAGAGCGTCACCCGCAAGGTGAAGGAGCTCTTCATCGCGATCAAGGTGGACGCGACGGAGAGCAAGGACGACGTCCTCGCCGGCTACCTGAACACCGCGTACTACGGGCGCGGCGCCTACGGCATCCAGGCGGCCGCGCAGGCCTACTTCGGCCTCGACGCCGACCGGCTGGACGCCGCCCAGGGCGCCTACCTGGCCGCACTGCTGAACGCGCCCAGCGCGTACGACGTGGCCACCGCCACGCCGCAGGGCAAGCAGAACGCGACGAACCGCTGGAACTACGTGCTGGACGGCATGGTCCAGGAGCACTGGCTCTCCGCCGAGGAGCGGGCCGCGACGGCCTTCCCCGAGGTGAAGGAGCCGAAGAGCGCGCCCGGCCTCTCCGGGCAGGCCGGCTACCTGGTCTCGGCCGCCACCGACTACCTGACCTCGCAGCACATCCTCAGCGACGCCCAGCTCGCCCAGGGCGGCTACACCATCACGCTCACCGTGGACGGCGAGCGGGAGCGGCAGCTTCAGTCCGCCGTCCGCAAGCAGCTCACCGACAACCTGGACCCGGCGAGGCGCAAGAAGGACGCCGACGCCCAGGCGGGCGCCGTCTCGCTGGACCCGAAGACCGGGGCGGTGGTCGCGCTGTACGGCGGCAGCGACGCCACCAGGCACTGGGTCGACAACGCCACCCGGCAGGACTACCAGGCCGGCTCCACCTTCAAGGCGATCGCGCTGGCCGCCGCGCTGGACAGCGAGGCCCGCACCCAGGCCGGGCGCCGGATCACCGCCGACACCGTCTACGACGGCACCAGCGGCCGGTCCGTCCGCGGCGGCACCGGCACGCCGTACGCCCCGCCGAACGAGGGCGGCAAGGACTACGGGCAGATCACCCTGCAGCAGGCCACCGACTGGTCGGTCAACTCGGTGTACGCGCAGCTCGCGCAGGACACCGGCCTGGAGACCGTCCGGAAGACCGCCGTCGCGCTCGGCCTGCCCGCCGACACCCCGGGGCTCTCCGCGGTGCCGTCGATCCCGCTCGGCGCGGCCACCCCGAGCGTGCTGCAGATGGCCGGGGTGTACGCGGCCCTGGACAACGACGGCACGCAGATCACCCCGTGGCTGGTGAAGTCCGTCCGGGTGGAGGGCGAGCAGGTGCCGCTGCCCGCGCACAGCACCATCCAGGCGGTCAGCACCGAGGCGGCCCGGGCCACCACCGCCACGCTGGCGGGCGTCGTCAACGACCCGGGCGCCACCGGCTGGCGGGCGGCCGCCCTGGACCGGCCCGCTGCCGGCAAGACCGGCACCACGGACAACTCCCGGTCGGTCTGGTTCGTCGGCTACACCCCGGAGCTGGTGACGGCCGTCGCCCTGTTCGGCCAGGACCCGGCAACCGGCGCCCAGGTCACCCTGGACGGCGTCGGCGGTACCGGCGAGGCCGCGGGCGGCCGCTACCCGGCGCTGATCTGGACCGCCTACATGAAGGCCGCGCTGGCCGGCGAGCCGGTCACCGACTTCACGCCGCCGAAGCAGGTCCGCTCGCGGCCGGCCGACCCGTCGCCGACCGGCAGTGCCTCGGCCGGGCCGTCCGCCGCCCCGTCCTCGCCGGCCGCCGGCGCTCCCGCCGGGGACGGCGACGCCTCGCGGGAGCCCGAGCGGTCCTGGGCGTCGAAGGGCGCCGCCCCGGGTGCGGGCCGCCCGGGCGCCGCCACCGGCGGCTCCGGCAGCACCTCGGGCGGATCCGGCTCGACCGGCTCCGGCGGGACGGACGGCGGGGGCGGGCTGCTCGGCTACGGCACGGGCACCGACTCCTCCGGATCGGGTGGGACGGGCAGCGGCTCGTCCTCCGGGACCTCGTCCGGCTCCGGCTCCGGCGGGACGGGGAGCACGACCGGCGGCCGGGGGTAGCGCCGCCCGCGGCGGTGTCTCCCCGCAGCGATCGCGAGGAACGACCACCGGGGGGCACAGGACCATAACGTGAGATGGCGCCTTACCAGGTGCGTCCACGGACTGGCACAATGCGTCGGTGCACAGCTCCTCACCCTCCCCGACCCGCAGCCTCCGCTCGCTCGGCCTCTCGCTCGCGCTGCTCTCCGCCTTCGCGTTCGGCGGCTCCGGCACCGCGGCGAAACCGCTGATCGAGGCCGGTCTCTCCCCGCTGCACGTGGTGTGGCTGCGGGTCACCGGCGCCGCTCTGGTCCTGCTGCCGCTCGCCTACCGGCACCGCGCGGCCGTCCGCCAGCGGCCCGGGCTGCTGCTCGGCTTCGGCCTGCTGGCCGTGGCCGGCGTGCAGGCCTGCTACTTCGCGGCGATCTCCCGCATCCCGGTCGGTGTCGCGCTGCTCATCGAGTACCTCGGCCCGCCGTTGCTGCTCGGGTACGTGAAGTTCGTGCAGCGCCGTCCCGTCTCGCGCGGGGCCGTGATCGGCGGCGGTGTCGCCGTCACCGGTCTGGCCTGCGTCGTCGAGGTCTGGAACGGCCTGGGCTTCGACGCCGTCGGCGTGCTCTTCGGCCTCGGCGCGGCCTGCTGCCAGGTCGGCTACTTCGTGCTCGCCGACGCCGGCAGCCGCGGAGAGAAGCCGATCGACCCGATCGCGGTCAGCGCCTACGGCCTGCTCATCGGCGCCGCCCTCCTCACCGCCCTGACCCGGCCGTGGGAGGCCGACTGGGGCCTGCTCGGCGGCTCGGTCGTCATGAACGGCCACAGCCTGCCCGCGGCGCTGCCCGCCGCCTGGATGGTGCTGGTCGCGACGGTGCTGGCCTACCTGACCGGCGTGGTCTCCGTCCAACACCTCTCACCGCCGGTCGCCGGCGTGGTCGCCAACCTGGAGGCCGTGGTCGCCACCGTCCTCGCCTGGGTGCTGCTCGGCGAACACCTCGGCACGCCGCAGCTGCTCGGCGGCCTGCTGGTGCTGGCGGGCGCCTTCGCGGCGCAGACCAGCAAGCCCGTGTCCGCGCCGGAGCGCACCGTCGCGTCGGGCGGGGGCACCGGAGACGGGAGCACCGGGAACAGGGGCGCGGGGGCGGAGGGTGTCCGCGGGGACGCCGTGCGGGAGTCGGCCTGACCGGCTGAGGCGGCCGGCCGTGGGGCCGGCCCGGGTTCAGCGGCCGGACCAGCCGAACCAGTCGACGTGGCCGAGCGGCCAGACCACGGCGGCCGCCGGACCGACCACATTCGCCACCGGCACGGCGCCGTCGCCCGGCCCGTCCCGGTGGTAGCGGGAGTCCGCGGAGTTGCTCCGGTGGTCGCCCTCCACCCAGACGTACCCCTGCGGCACGGTGACCGGGCCGAAGTCCAGCCCCGAGCAGGAGTCGTCGCCTGCGTGCAGGTACGGCTCCGCCACCGGGTGGCCGTCCACGCGGAGCACCGTCCCGGCGCACTGGACGGTCTGGCCGCCCGTCGCGATGACCCGCTTGACCAGGTAGTTGTCGTCCTTCGGCGGCAGCAGGCCGACGAAGCTCAGGACGGCGTCGAAGGCGCCGGGCAGCGTGCCCGAGGTGTCCGCCTGCGGCGGCAGCCAGTTCCCGGGGTCGCGGAAGACCACCGGCTCGCCCGGCTTCGGCTCCCAGCCGGTGAGGACGGCCAGCTTGTTGACGGCCACCCGGTCGTGGATCCGCAGGGTGTTCTCCATGGAGCCGGACGGGATGGTGAACACCTGGAACAGGCAGGTCTTGATCACCAGGGCCACGACCAGGCCGACGGCGGCCATCACCGGCAGCTCGACCCACCAGGGCCAGCGGCGCCGGCCGCGCTCACGAGGGGCTCGGCCGGTCGGGGCACCGGACGCGCCCTCGGCGTCCGGACGCGGGGAGGGCTCGGGACCGGTCGACGGCTCCGCGTCCGGCGTACCCACGTAGCTGGTCATCTGCAGTGCCACCCTCCGCGCCACCGCCGGGCGCCGGGCCGCACCGGGCCCCGGCGGGCCGGCGCGATGACTGCCCCGCCGGTGCGTCGCGATCGCCGGTCGAGAAGAGAACAGCACGCTAGCGCCGTGTGCCGCCCACGGGAAATCCCGTCTTTAGCCTCAGCCGACATCCGGACAGGACGGCAGCCACGGTGGTCCGGCGCCCAACGCGATGGGCCCCGGCACGGCGGCGCGGGCGCCCGGCGCGGTGGGCTCCCGGTCAGGAGCGGGCGATCGCCTCGTGGTGCCGGATGACCTCGGCGATGATGAAGTTCAGGAACTTCTCGGCGAAGACCGGGTCGAGGTGGGCGCCGGCGGCCAGGTCGCGCAGCCGCGCGATCTGCTCGCGCTCCCGGGTCGGGTCGGCCGGGGGCAGCTTGTGGTCGGCCTTGAGGCGGCCGACGCGCTGGGTCGCCTTGAACCGCTCGGCCAGCATGTGCACGACGGCCGCATCGATGTTGTCGATGCTCTCGCGCAGGCTGGTCAGCTCGGCGCGCACCGCTTCGTCGATCTGCGCCATCGCGCCTTCGGCGTCCGCGGCAGCGGCATCGGCGGCCACGGCGTCGGCGGCGGAATCGGTGGGCTGATCGGTCATCGGATGATCGCTCCGGAGCTTGCGGGGCTGGACGTGCCCGACGGCCGGAGACCGGCGCGGGCCTCGGCAAATCTAACAGGGGGGACCCCCGGAACTCCCACCGTTCGGACCAGGCGTCCACCATCCGGACATCGGAACGGTCCCGCGTGGCGGGTGCGGCGGAGCACCGGTCGGGCGGGCCCTCGCCGCGTAGGCTGGGCGCGGCGCCACAGGACGTGACGACCCAGCAGTTCTTCCAGCACAGGAGGTACCTGATCGTGGCAACCACCCGTACCGCACGCACCGCGTGGGAAGGCAACCTGCTCGAGGGCAAGGGCGTGGTGACGTTCGCCTCTTCGGGCATCGGGGAGTACCCGGTGTCCTGGCCGGCCCGCGCCGAGACCCCGAACGGGAAGACCAGCCCCGAGGAGCTCATCGCCGCCGCCCACTCCTCCTGCTTCTCCATGGCCCTCTCGAACGGCCTGGCCCGCGCCGGCACGCCGCCCACCAAGCTGGACACCCAGGCGGACGTCACCTTCCAGCCGGGCACCGGCATCACCGGCATCCACCTCACCGTCACCGGCGAGGTGCCCGGCCTCGACGAGGCGGGCTTCATCAAGGCCGCCGAGGACGCCAAGGCCAACTGCCCGGTGAGCCAGGCCCTCACCGGCACCACCATCACCCTCACCGCCAAGCTGGCCTGACCGCCGGACGGACCTCGGTCGCCGGGCCCGATCGGCCCGGCTGCCGGACCGGCTGCCGGCCTCGCCGGCGACCGGTACGCCGTTCGGTGGGCCGTCCGGGGGCCTGCGACACGCCGTCGACGCCACCGGCGCAAATTCGCCGGACGGCTCCGGGCGGCCGGGCGCCGGGGCGGCCGCCGCCCTCCCACCGGGAGCCGGTTCGCCGGTCCGCACACCGGCCGAGCAGGCCGTATGCGCACTCGCCCCCGGCCGCCGCCCCACGGCGCCGACCGGGGGCGTCGCGCTGCACGCTCACGTCCCGTCAGAAACCCGGCGAATCACCCTCGCGGCGGTCGCCGCCGGTTCTTCTCGACGCCTATGATCGGCGGCGGTGGCCCGACCCGAGGGGTTCGATCGAGGGGTTGGATCGAACTGGGGCGTGGACCGCCGTGAACGCGGACAACTGCACTACGGCAGCCGTCCGGATCAGCGGGAGCAGCGGACGGGAGCATGCCGTGCCGGGGCGAAACGAGGGGGTCGACGCACATCACACGGGTGTGCGGCAGGAGGAGTCGAGCCGCGCGCGCCCCGGCCGCCCCGAACCCCCGCACGCACCGCCCGGGCGCTCCGAGCAGCACAGCCCAGCACCGTCGTCCGGCCGCCCGCACGGAAACGCGCCCGATGACTCGGCGGAGGGCGAACAGCCGGGGATTCAGACGGGGTTGCGGCCGGCGTCGCAGCCGGCGTCGCGGCCCGTGTCGGAGTCGGCGGACGAGCCACCGGTGCCGGTCGAGCCGCTGCTGTCCTGCCCCACCTGCGCCGGGCCGGTCGGTGGCAGCACCGGACGTCTGCTGGCCGCGCTGCGGGCCAGTGAGTCCCGGTTCCGCGCGGCGTTCGCGGACGCCGGCATCGGGATGGCGCTGATCGACGCGGACGACCGGATCATCGAGGCCAACCCCGCCTTCGCGGCGATGCTGGGCCGTGAGCCCTCCGATCTGGCCCGCACCCACATCCACGAGATCATCGAGCCCGAGGACACCCCGCGCCGCCTCTACCGCGACCTGGTGCAGGGCAAGCGGGACAGACTGCGGGTCGAGAAGCGGCTGAAGCACCGGGACGGCCGCTCGGTGTGGAGCAAGGTGGCCCTCTCCCTGATCCGGGACGGTGCCGGGCATCCGCTCTACACCCTGGCCATGGTCGAGGACGTCACCGAGCAGCGGCTCCTCGGCGACCGGCTGGCCTACCAGGCCCTGCACGACCCGCTGACCCGGCTGCCGAACCGCACGCTGTTCTTCGAGCGCTTGGAGGCCGCCTTCCTCGCCGTCGGTATCCGGACGGACAGCGGCAGGGCGGACAGCGGTCGGGCGGACGACAGTCGGCGGGACGGCGGTCGGGCCGGGACCCGGCAGGGGCCGGGTGCGGCGGGGGCCGTGCTCACCTCGGCCGCAGCGGCGCTCAACGGCGCGTCGGGGCCACCGCGGAACGGCGCCGCGAACGGCTCCCTCAAGGGTGTCGTCCAGGGCACCGTGAACGGTGCGACGAGGACGGGAGCCCGGCCCGACCGGGCCGACGGCGACCGACGGCCGCGGATCGGCCTCTGCTATCTCGACCTCGACAACTTCGCGGTGATCAACGAGACGCTCGGCCACCACGTCGGGGACCAGTTGCTGGTCGCGGTGGCGGCCCGTCTGGAGAACGGCTTCGCCCGTGGCGACCGGCAGCTCGTCGCGCGGCTCGGCGGGGACGAGTTCGCCGTCCTGATCACCGAGAGCGAAGGGTCCGAGCAGCTCACCTCGCTCGCCGGCCGGCTGATCAAGGCCCTGGAGAAGCCGTTCGAGATCGGCGGCCACCGGCTGGCCGTCACCGCCTCGGTCGGTGTGGTGGAGCGCCCGGTCGAGGGCACCTCGCCGACCGACCTGCTCAAGGACGCCGACTCCACCCTCTACTGGTCCAAGGCCGACGGCCGCGCCCGCTGGACGCTGTACGACCCGGCCCGCGGCGCCCACCAGCTGACCCGGCAGCTGCTGTCCACCGCCCTGCGGCCGGCGCTGGAACGCGGTGAGTTCACCGTCGAGTACCAGCCGCTGGTGGGGCTCTCGGACGGGTTGGTGCACGGCGCCGAGGCGCTGGTCCGCTGGCGGCACCCCCGGTACGGCACCCTCTCCCCCGACCGGTTCATCCCGCTGGCCGAGGAGTCCGGGGCGATCGTGCCGCTCGGCAAGTGGGTGCTGGAGGAGTCCTGCAGACAGGCGAGACGCTGGCTGGCGGAGTTCCCGGACGCCGACACCTTCGTCAGCGTCAACCTGGCCGCCCGTCAGATCTGGGACTCCGACGTCGTCGCGGACGTCGCGGAGGTCCTCGAACGGACCGGACTCCCGGCCGGACTCCTCCAGCTGGAAATCACCGAGAGCGCCCTGCTCGGCCCCGGCGGGCGCCCCATCCAGGCGCTGCAGGCCCTCGCAGACATGGGCATCAGGATCGCGATCGACGACTTCGGCACCGGCTACTCGAACCTCGCCTACCTCTCCCGGCTCCCGGTGCACGTCCTCAAGCTCGACGGCACCTTCGTCGAGGCCTTCCGCGACGCCGGGTCGCCCGGTCTTCCCGGCGGCCGGTCCTCCTCCCCCGACCCCGACGGCGCCCGGGCGCGCCGCACCGAGGCGGACGAGCAGATCGTCGGCGCCATGGTGCAGCTCGCCCACGCCCTCGGGCTGACCGTCACCGCCGAGGGCATCGAGAACGCCGCCCAGGCCGAGCGGCTCCGCCTCACCGGCTGCGACACCGCCCAGGGCTGGTACTTCGCCAAGCCCGGCGACGCCGAGATCGTGGCGGACATGCTCCGCGAGACCCACCCCGACTGAGCGTCGGCCCCCTCGCTGAGGCGGGCCGACGCGGGGCGTCCGCCCGGCGATGGGTCAGCCGCGCGGGGACGGGGCGACGGTCAGCCCGTACGCCTCGGCGATCAGCCCGTAGGAACGACGGCGGGCCTCGTGGCCGTGGATGTGCGACGTGACCATGAGCTCGTCGGCGCCGACCCGCTTGCGGAGGGCCTCCAGGCCGTCGGCCACCTGCCCGGGGGTGCCGAGGACGACATTGCCCAGCCAGCTCTCCAGGAAGTCCGCCTCCATCTCCGTGTAGGGGTGGGACTCGGCCTCGTCGGGGGTGGGGATCAGCCCGGGGCGGCCCTGCCGGAGCCGGAGCATGGCGAGGCCGGCGGACCGGGCGAGGCGGAGCGCGTCGGACTCCCGGTCGGCGGCGACCGCGCTGACGCCGATCAGCGCGTAGGGCTCGTCCAGGACGTCGGACGGCTCGAAGGAACTGCGGTAGAGGTCGAGGGCCGGCACCGTGTTGGCGGCGCTGAAGTGGTGCGCGAAGGCGAACGGCAGGCCGAGCCGGCCGGCCAGCCGGGCGCTGAAGCCGGACGAGCCGAGCAGCCAGATCGGCGGCCGGGGGGTGCTCTGCGGAACGGCCCGCAGTCGCGCGTACGGGTGGCCGGCCGGGAAGTCGCCGTCGAGGAAGTGGGTGAGCTCGGCGAGCTGCTGCGGGAAGTCCTCGGCGCCGTCGGAGAGTCCGCGGCGCAGGGCCCGGGCGGTGGCCTGGTCGGTACCGGGCGCCCGGCCGAGTCCGAGATCGATCCGCCCGGGGTGCAGGGCCTCCAGCAGGCCGAACTGCTCGGCGACGGTCAGCGGGGCGTGGTTGGGGAGCATCACGCCGCCGGAACCGAGGCGCAGGGTGCGGGTGTGCGCTCCGAGGTGGGCGAGCAGCACCGCCGGGTTCGAGCTGGCGACGCCGGGCATGCCGTGGTGCTCGGCGACCCAGAAGCGGTGGTAGCCCCAGCCCTCGGCCGCACGGGCCAGTTCGGTGGTGGCGGCGAGGGCGTCGGCGGGCGAGTAGCCGGCGCCGACGGTGGCCAGGTCGAGGATGGAGAGCGGGGCGGGTGCGGACCCGCGGGCCCGTGCGCGCACGGGGTCCGCGCCGGGCGGTGCCGTCTCCGTGTGGTCCTGCGTTCCGCCGGTGTGCTCGCCGCTCATGCCGCCCGTCCTCCTGGTCGCCGCGGGTTCCTCGTCGCCGATCGGACGACCGACGACGGGGGACAACCCGGATCCGGGCGGACCTGTTCCCTCGTTCCCGAACCCGATTTCGCGCGCCCCCGGAGCGATGCGCCGGCCGGCCCGCCGGGCGAAGCCGATCCTGGCGACTTCGTGCCAGCGCGGGAACTCGCCAGCTTCTGATGTCGCATCAGAAGCGGCGATCCGGCAGAGTTACTCACCAGTGCGGTGCATGCATCACCGCGCTCCTGACGAAGACCACCGGGCTGGACCAGTACCGGCGGTCCCCGCGAGCCCCCGGAGCGGCACCCCGCCCCGGGGGCTCGTGGCATGTGCACCGGGTCTGCCGAGCACCGGGTCCGGACGGTCGGGCAGGCGGCCGATCAGGGCCGTGAGCCGTGCCACACGGGGGGTGCTTCATGGCATGAAAGTTCGACTCGCTAGCGTTACTCCTTGCAGCACTGCTCTCCCCCGGGCGGTCTGGAGGGAGTTCGACCTTGAACGCCGCAGCCGTACTCGGCCCGTCGTGGATCTGCGCACTGGCGCTCTGCGCCGTGCTCGGTGACGCCTTCCTTCCTTTCCTTCCCAGCGGGACGCTGGTGATCCTCGCCGTCCTCCGGACCTCCGAGGTCGACGGTGCGCCGCTGCTGCTGGGCTTCGGCGTGGCCGTGGCCTCCTTCCTGGGCGACCTCCTGCTGCTGCACCTGGCCCGCCGCGGTGCCCCGGCCGTACGGCGCCGGCTGGCCCGCCGCCCGGAGCTGGCGGCGAGCGTGGAACGGATGCAGGCCGGCCTGGCGCAGCGGACCAGTCGCGCCGCGGCCGTCATCGTGATCGTCGCCCGGTTCGTCCCGGCCGGGCGCACCGTCATCGACCTGGCGGTCGGCCACTCGCCGGCGTCGTCCCGGATCTTCCTCCGCTGGTCCGCGCTGGCGGCCGTCGTCTGGGCCGCGTACATCGTCAGCCTGGGCTGGCTCAACAGCCACTGGTTCGACACCGCCTGGCTGAGCCTGGCCGTCTCGTGCGCGGCCGCGACCCTGATCAGCGGCAGCATCGCCCGCGTGATCCGTCGGCGCCGCCGCGCGGCGCTCGCCGCCTGCTGAACCCGCTCGCAGACACCTCCTGCGGCTCTGCCATTTCTGCCCTGCCACTCCTGGCACGGCACTCCTGGCACGGCACTCCTGGCACGGCCCTGCCGGCAGGACACTGCCGGCAGGGCGCTCCCGGCACGGCACTTCCCCCGAACCGCTCTGACCGCGCGTCGGTCCGGCGATCTGTCTCAGGACGGCAACAGTCGGCGCTCCCGTGGAGCCGTCGCGGGTATGACCTGCGTGGTGACCTGAGGGTGGACAGGCGCGCTGTACCGACCTGAGCGCTCATGACATCCTTGGGCAGCAATACAGATCAATTGTCCGATTATGTCGGCGCGTCCGGATGCCTCTTCGGTGTCCGGACGTCTGCTGAGTGCGGGCACCACGCGGGCAGGGGAGACCATGAGCAGCATCTCGCGCAGGACTGTGCTGAGCGCCGGGGCGGCCACCGCGGCGCTGGGGGCCGTCGCCGCGTGCTCCAGTGGCGGCGGCGCCAAGGGCAAGGCCAACGGGCCGGGCGGCGGGTCCGGGGACGGCGCCGGCAGCACCGCCACCGGCAAGCCGGTCAAGGGAACCCCGCTGGGGGACGGCTCGACGGCCGACACCGGGGCCCAGCCGAACCAGCCCAAGCCCGAGAAGCTCAAGCCCGGTGAGCAGCCGCCGCAGTTCGTGGTGTTCTCATGGGACGGCGCCGGCGCCACGGACGACGGGCAGTTCAGCCGGTTCCTGAAGCTCGCCGACGAGCTCAAGGCGTCGATGACCTTCTTCCTCTCCGGCATCTACACCGTGCCGAAGGAGAAGTCGAGCCTCTACCACCCGCCGCGCCACCCCGTCGGCGCCTCGGACATCCCGTTCCTCTCCCAGAACGCGGTGCGCAACACCGTCAAGCTGATCAGCCAGGCCTGGCTGGCCGGCCACGAGATCGGCACCCACTTCAACGGCCACTTCTGCGCCCGTCAGCCCGACGACGGCAACGCCGTGAACAAGTGGTCCCCCGAGGACTGGGAGAACGAGATCCAGCAGGCCGTGTCCTTCGTCACCCAGTGGCGGACGAACACCGGCTTCACCGACGTCGATCCGCTGCCCTTCGACTACAAGAAGGAGCTCATCGGCGGTCGCACGCCCTGCCTGCAGGGCCAGAAGGGGCTGCTGCCGACCGCCGCCAAGCTGGGCTGGAAGTACGACGCGAGCTCGCCCGGCGGGCTGCAGATCTGGCCGCAGAAGGTCCAGGACGGGAAGATCTGGGACTTCCCGCTGCAGGGCATCCCGTTCCCCGGGCACAGCTTCCAGGTGCTGTCGATGGACTACAACATCCTGGCCAACCAGTCGCACGGCTCGACCAAGGGCGATCCGTCGAAGTACGCGGAGTGGCGCGGCCAGGCCCACGACGCCTACATGGCGGGCTTCGAGCGGGCCTACACCACCAACCGGGCCCCGCTGTTCATCGGCAACCACTTCGAGCAGTGGAACGGCGGCATCTACATGGACGCCGTCGAGGACACCATGAAGGCGATCGCGGGCAAGCCGGATGTCCGGCTGGTCTCGTTCCGGCAACTGGTCGAGTGGCTGGAGGTCCAGGACCAGTCGACGCTGCGCAAGCTCCGCACCCTGGGCGTGGGCAAGGCCCCGACGGGCGGTTGGGGCGGCTTCCTGGGGACGGCCGGCTGAGGCAGGCAGGTCCGGCAGCACCCCCAGGTGTGGCAGGTGTGGATGGCGCGGCCCCCGTCGTGCGTCGCGGACGGGGGCCTTCGCGTGTCGGCGGTCGTCAGGCCGTCGCCGAGCCTCGGAGCAGCCGGTCGACCACGGTGTCGGCGCCAGCCGCGCCACCGATGATCGAGTAGTGGTTGGTGCCGGGCACAGGCGTGGACGGGACCCGGGTCCCGTCCAGGCCGGCCGACCCGAGGCGGGCCTCGTCGTAGAGGCCCTGCGGTTCGTTGAGCAGTCCGCGCTCGGCCCAGAGCAGTTCGGCGGGGCAGGGCAGGTGGTGAACGGCGGCTGCGGCCTCCTTGTCGAGCAGCACCTCGTGGCCGTCCTGCCGGACGGCCTCGGGGACGCAGGAGGAGCGCAGTTCCGGCTCCGTCCCGATCAGGTCGCGCTGGGTGTAGGCGTCCATGCGGGCGGTCCACTCGTCGACGAAGGCGGGGTGGTCCTGCCAGAACTCCCGGTACGCCTGCCGGTCCGGGAAGGTCATGGAGAGCCGCGCGAGCGCGGGGCCGAGCACCGCCGCCAGCGCGTCGTCCTCGTGGACGCCGGGCGGGAGCGGGAAGCTGACGGCTCCGTCGACCAGCAGGACGCGGCGCACCGCGCCGGGGTGGCGCACCGCGGCGAGGGCGCAGACCCACGCCCCCATCGAGTGGCCGACCAGGTGGACCGGCCCGAGGTCCAGGGTGCGGATGACGGCGGCCACGTCGTCCGCGTGCCGGGCTAGGCCGAACGGCCCGTCGACCGTGCGGCTGTCGGCCCGGCCCCGGAGGTCCGGGGCGACCAGGGTGGCCCGGCCGGCCAGGCGGTCGGCGACCTCGCCCCAGGCCAGGGCGTTGGCGGTGATGCCGTGGACGGCGACCACCGTGGGGGCGTCGGGCTCCCGCGCCGGCCAGCGCAGGACGGCGAGGTCGCCGCCGGGCACGGGCACGGTCAGTTCGTCGTGCACGGGGCCTCCGAAGATGCTCACGCTGCCTCACTTCCACGGGTAGGGGCGGGCACGGTCGAGCCGGCGCGGGCGGACACGGCCGAGGCGGCGCGGGCGGCGCGCAGGCGGGCCGGCAGTCTAGCCAGGCCGCCGGGTAGCAGGTAGACCACGACGACGAAGAGGCAGCCGAGCAGGAAGAGCGGCTGGGAGAGCGGCACGCGCAGCACCGCGGGCAGGTCGGCGACGGCGGAGGAATTGGCGAGGTCGCCGAGGCGGTGGCCGGCCCAGGTGTACAGGACGCCGCCGAGCAGCGGCCCCCAGCGGCTGCCGGACCCGCCGAGCACCACCATGACCAGCAGGGCGAGGGTGGCGTCGGAGGTCGCGGCCTGCGGGGTGGCGCCGCCGGTCAGCAGCAGGTAGACGACTCCGCCGGCGCCCGCCAGGGTCCCGGCCACCACGAAGGCGATCAGCTTGTAGCCGTACGGGCGCAGGCCGAGCACCTCGACGCGCCGTTCGTTCTCCCGGATGCCGGCCCAGACCCGGCCGATCGGGGAGCCGACGGTCCAGTGGACGACCGCCAGGGTGAGGACGAGGTAGCCGAGGGCGATCCAGTAGAGGTTGGCGGTGTTGCCGATGCCGACCAGCGAGGCCGGCAGCAGGTCGGCGGGGGCGGCGCGCCCCTCCTCGCCGCCGCTGAGGCCGCCCGGGTTGCGCTGGACGAGGATCGCCCCGGCCTGGGCGAAGGCGAGGGTGACCATGGAGAAGCCGATGCCGGTCACCCGAAGGCTGACGGCGCCGAGCAACAGGGACAGCAGGATGGCGCAGGCGATACCGGCGGCGGCGGCCGGCAACACGGGAAGGCGGAGTTCGAGCATGGCCAGGTCGGTGCAGTAGAGACCTGCCGCGAAGTAGAGGGCGTGGCCGAAGGAGAGCAGGCCCGTCCGGCCGAGGAGCAGGTCGTAGCCGGTGGCGAGGGCCCCGTAGAGCAGGCACAGGGCGATCAGTTGGAGGCTGCCGGGGCTGCCGAGTGGGCCGTCGAGGAGCCCCGGGACGGGAAACGCACTGTAGGGGATGACAAGGAACAGGATCAGCAGAGCGATCGGCCACCAGCGTAGTGCTCGACGGAGCGTGATCGAGCCCTCACTGAATGATTCACCTGTTCGAGGGATGGTGCGCCCACGGTCGGTTGTTCCAGAATCTCCGTCAGAAGCACTGCCGGGCACTGGCACTGAGATGCCCGTCGGGCTCTCGGTGCCCGTGATCGAGGAGTTGGCGGTCACGCGAGCCTCCCGGTGAGTCCGCGGGGCCGTACGAGGAGCAGTACGGCGAGGAGTACGACGACGGAGAGATCGCCCAGCCCGGCTGCGGTGTAGTAGTTGGCGAACTGCTGGACGAGCCCGACCGCCGCGGAGGCGACGGCGGCGCCCGTGACAGAGCCCATGCCGCCCATGACGACCACGACGAAGGCGAAGATCAGAAGACCGGTGCCCTGACCGGGGTTCACCGAACCGAAGTAGAGGCCGGCCAACGCGCCGCCCAGCGCGGCGGCGGCACCGCCGATGGCGAAGACAAGGGTGAACGCGCGACGCACATCGATACCGAGGGCCGTGACCATGGCGCGGTCCTCGACCCCGGCCCGGACGATCAGGCCGTACCGGGTACGGCTCAGGAAGAGGCGCAGCAGCACCAGGACGACGAGGGCGGCGCCCATCAGGACGAAGCGGTTGACAGGGACGACCGCACCCAGCACGGAGACCGCGCCCGCCAGCTCGGCAGGCGGCTGGAAGGAACGGGCGTCGGCGCCCCAGATGCCCATGATCAGGGCGGGCAGCGCCAGGCCGACGCCGACGGTGGCCAGGATCTGGTCACGAGGACGACTGTAGAGCGGCCTGATAACGGCCAGTTCGAGCAGGACGGAGGCCGCGGTACCCACCGCCGTGCCGAACAGCACGGCCGGCCAGAAGCCGGTCCCCGCCTCGGCGGAGGCCCACCAGGCGGCGTACGCGCCCACCGACAGCAGGGCGCCGTGGGCGAAGTTGAGCACGTCCATCAAGCCGAAGATCAGTGACAGCCCGGAGGCCACCAGGAAGTAGAGAGCGCCCAGACCCAGACCCGTACAGACGAGGAGGACGACGGTGTTCATGTGGAGGTCACCTCCGTAGCGGATTCGACGGACCTGACACGGCCGGGGTCGGCGGTGGCGCGCCTGCTGCCGACACCGAGCAGCCGGCGCGAGGCCTCCTCGTCGGCCAGCAGTTCGGCGGTGTCGCCCTGGTGGACGGTCCGGCCGTCGGCCAGGACGGTGCAGCGGCCGGCCAGCCGCCGCACCAGCGCGAGGTTCTGTTCGACGAGCAGGATCGGCACCCGGTCCGCGGCCCGGGCCAGCACCTCGGCCACCTCCGAGACGATCTTCGGCGCCAGGCCCTTGGTGGGCTCGTCGGCGATGATCAGGCGGTTGCGGTTGAGCAGGGTGCGGCCGATCGCGACCATCTGCTGCTGGCCTCCGGAGAGCGTCCCGGCGGCCTGCCGGGCACGCTTCCGCAGCTCGGGGAAGAGCTCGTGGACCAGGTCGTAGTCGGGTTCGGCGTCGCGCTCGGCCAGCCGGAGGTTCTCGGCGACGGTGAGGCCGGCGAAGATACCGCGGTCCTCCGGGGCGTAGCCGATGCCCTGGCGCACCACCAGATGAGTCGGCTGGCCGACCAGTTCGGTCTCGTCGAAGACCAGGCTGCCCGTCCTGGGCACCAGGCCCATGACCGCCTTGGCCGTCGTGGTCTTGCCCGCCCCGTTGCGCCCGAGCAGTGCGGTCACCCCGGTGGGGGCGACGTCGAGATCCACGCCGTGGAGGATGTGCAGGCCGTCGACGACCACCCGCAGGTCCCGCACGGCGAGAAGCGGCGCCGGCCCGGCCGCGTCGGCGCTCTCCTGCCCGCCGGCCACGGGTTCCCGATGCTTCGTCAGAGAGGAGTCGTCCGTCACAGCGCCTCACCCAGGTAGGCCTGCTGCACGGTGGGGTCCGCCATCACGGCGGCAGGCGTGTCCAATGCCAGAAGTGTGCCGTGGTGCATCACGGCGAGTCGGTCGGCCAGGCCGAGCAGGATGTCCATGTGGTGTTCCACCATCAGTACGGTCCGGCCCGAGTCCCGGTGCACCGAGCGGATCAGCGCGGTGAGGGCGGGCACCTCCTCCGCGCTGACGCCGGCCATCGGCTCGTCGAGCAGGATGAGCCGGGGTTCGCCGACCAGCAGCACGGCCAGTTCGAGCTTGCGCTTCTCGCCGTGCGAGAGGGCGCTCGCCAGGGTGTCGGCGCGGTGGCCGAGTTCGGTCCGCTCCAGGGTCTCGGCGACCTGCGCCTCGTACCGGCCGGCCCGGCGCCACAGCCGGTAGGAGGCGGCGGGCCCGGCGGCGGCCTGCGCGGCGAGCCGTACGTGCTCGGCGACCGTCATCCCGCCCCACAGCGAGGAGGTCTGGAACGTCCGTCCGATGCCGCGCCGGGCACGTGCGTGCACGGGCTGGTCCGTGATGTCCGCGCCGTCCAGTTCCAGCGTGCCGTGGCTCGCCGGGCAGATGCCGGAGATCAGGTTGAAGAGGGAGGTCTTCCCGGCTCCGTTCGGGCCGATGAAGGCGACGAACTCGCCCTCGCCCACGGTAAAGGAGACGTCATCCACGATCGGCACGCCGCGGACCGACCAGCCGAGCCCGGCCAGCCGCAGGACCGGTGGCGCGGCGACCGCGGCAGTCGCGGTGGTCGCGGTAGGGCCAGGCCCTGTATCGGGCGCGGGCGCAGGCGCGGGGCCGGGCCCGAGAGCGGGCCCGGACGCGGACGGCTGACTCACGGTCAACCCACCATGGCGAGGACGGGGGGTGCCACCTGGTCGGCGGGGAGGACCTTCTCCACGGTCGGCTTGGCGGCGGCGCCGGTCCCGGTCAGCCGCACCTGGAACATCGGCTGCAGCAGGGCGTGGTCCTCGGCCCGGACGGTCAGGTGGCCCTTGACGCCGTCGAAGCTCCACCCCTCCAGCGCCTTCACCAGGGCGGCGGCGTCGTCCGCGGAGCCCTTGTTGGCCTCGACCGCGTGGACCACCATCTGGGCGGCCGTGAAGCCGTCCGGGGTGAAGATGTCTGGCTTGCCGCCGCTCTTCGCGACGGCCTCGGTCATCGCCTTCTCGACGTCCGTCCCGGCGGCGCCGGCGAAGTAGTGGTTCAGGAAGGAGATCTTCTCGCCGGCCGCGCCGAACAGCGGGTACGAGGCGGCGAGGTCGAGCCCGGTGACCACACGGGTGGAGGAGAACACGTCCTGCTGGTTGAGCGAGGTCCACAGGGCGGAGGCGGTCTCGCCGGCCCAGGCCACGAACAGCAGGTCGGGCTTGGCGGCCTTGGCCTGGGTGACGAACGGGGTCAGGTCGGTGGCGCTGGGCGGAGCGAGCACGGCGTCGACGGTGGCGCCGGCCTTGCCGAGGACGGCCTTGACGGCGGCCACGTTGGCCTGGCCGAAGGCGCTGTCCTGCGCCAGCACCGTCACCTTCTTGCCCTTGGCGTCCCCCACGAACGAGGCCGCGGTCAGGGTGTCCTGGTAGGACTGGCGGCCGGAGCGGAAGGTGTACTTGTTCAGGGCGGTGACCTTGTCCGCGGCGGCCGGGCCGCTGATGAACAGCACCTTGTTCTGCGCGGCGAACGGCGCCACCTGCAGCGCCACACCGGAGGTGGTGGAGCCGGCGAGGATCTTGTAGCCCTTGCCGATCAGCTCCTTGGCGCCGGAGACCGCCTTGGCGGGGTCGCCGGCGTCGTCCTGCTCGACGAACTCGATGGGGTGCCCGTCGACCTTGCCGGTGCCCTTGGTCGCGTAGTCGAGGCCCGCCTTGAAGCCCTCCAGGTACTGCTTGCCGTACGCGGCGAGCGGGCCCGTCCTGGAGTAGAGCAGGCCGACCTTGACCGGGCTGGACGCGTCGCCGCCCCCGCCCACGGCGTCCGTCCCCGCCGTGCCGGCCTTGGCGCAGCCGACCGCCAGCACGCCGCAGGCCGCCAGGGCGGCCATCCGGCGCCCGATGCGCAGCGGACGGGACGCGATACCGGTGCCGCGGGCGACGCCCGGGGTGCCGGTGGCCGGGGCGGCCGCCGGAGCTCCGACGGATCTGACACGGGGAAGATCTGTGTTGCGCATGGCGGCCGGCTCCTGGGGATTGCTGCGGGGGTGGATGCCGGAACCGTAGGAGTGCGGCCGATGCGACGACATATGGCCGGTCGACGCACCGGCCGGCTCGGCTGTGTGGCCCTCAGCCATGTCGGAGCACCGGGGGACGGCCCGTGTGGCAGGACGCCATGACCGGCCGCCGGCGAATGTCGGACACCGCTATGGAGCCGGTCGCGTCCCGCGGCGAGGGTGGAGGTGCCCCGGACCACCGTGCCGCCGTGCCCGGACCGTTGTACCTGCCGCCGCCCCGGCCGGCTCCCGCCACCACCCCCGCCCTCAGTGAGGTGACCCCTTGGACAAGGTCCTTGACTCCCCCGACCGTGCCGTCGAGGACATCCCGGACGGAGCCACCCTCGCCGTCGGCGGGTTCGGGCTCTGCGGCATACCGAGCACGCTGCTGGGCGCCCTCGCGGCGGCCGGCACCTCCGGGCTGCGCGTCGTCTCCAACAACTGCGGGGTCGACGACCGGGGCTTGGGCCTGCTGCTGCGCGCGGGGCGGATCGCCCGGATGACGTCCTCGTACGTCGGCGAGAACAGGGAGTTCGCGCGGCAGTACCTGAGCGGCGAGCTGGAGGTCGAGCTGACGCCGCAGGGCACGCTGGCCGAGCGGCTGCGGGCCGGCGGCGCGGGCATCCCGGCCTTCTTCACCCCGGCGGGGGTGGGGACGCAGGTCGAGGAGGGCGGTCTGCCGTGGCGGTACGCGGCCGACGGTTCGGTCGCGGTGGCCTCGCCGGCGAAGGAGGTCCGCGAGTTCGGCGGCCGGCCGTACCTGCTGGAGGAGGCCATCACGGCCGACTTCGCGCTGGTCAGGGCCGAGGTGGCCGACCGGCACGGCAACTGCGTCTTCCACGCCGCGGCCCGCAACTTCAATCCGCTGTGCGCCACCGCCGGACGGGTCACCGTGGTCGAGGCCGACCTGATCGTCGAGCCGGGCGAGCTCCCGCCGGACGCGGTGCACCTGCCCGGTGTGTACGTCGACCGGGTCGTGGCCGCCGACCCCGCGGACCGCCGGATCGAGCGCCGCACCGTCCGTCCGCTCCCCCAGGAGGCCTGACATGACCGCCCAGCAGAACCCCGCCCCGAGCGCCGGGCCGAGCACCGGACCGGACACCCCGCGCAGCGCCGCCCTCGACCCCCGGGACGTGCTCGCCGCCCGGGCCGCCCGGGAGCTGCGGGACGGCCAGTACGTGAACCTCGGCATCGGCCTGCCGACGCTGATCCCCAATCATCTGCCGCCCGGGGTGCACGTCGTGCTGCACTCGGAGAACGGGATCCTCGGCGTGGGCCCGTACCCGCTGGAGGGCACCGAGCACGCGGATCTGATCAACGCGGGCAAGGAGACGGTGACGGTCGAGGCCGGCGCCTCCTACTTCGACTCCGCCTTCTCGTTCGGCATGATCCGGGCCGGCCGGATCGACGTGTCCGTCCTCGGCGCGATGCAGGTCTCGGCCTCCGGCGACCTGGCGAACTGGATGATCCCCGGCAAGGTGGTCAAGGGCATGGGCGGGGCCATGGACCTCGTGCACGGCGCCCGGCGGCTGATCGTGGTGATGGAGCACACGGCCAGGGACGGCTCGCCGAAGATCGTCGACGAGCTGACGCTCCCGGCCACCGGCCGCGGCGTGGTGCACCGGATCGTCACCGACCTGGCCGTGCTGGACGTCACCCCGGACGGCCTGCTGCTGGTCGAGGTGGCCCCCGGCCGGACGGTCGAGGAGGTCCGGGCCGCCACCGAGCCGCCGCTGCGGCTCTCCCCCGCCCTGGCCGACCGGACCGGCAGCACCGCCGACGCACCCGTCACAGCCCCCGCCTGACCCGCGGGAGCCGGTGCCGCCCGCAAAGAGCAAGGCCGGCCGTGCGCTGCCCTCACAGCGCGCGGCCGGCCTTCACCGTGCCGGTGGGCAGGTCAGTCGTTCAGGTTCGGGATCTGCCAGTCGATCGCCTCGGCGCCGAAGCCCTCCAGGGCCTGGTCGATCTGCGAGAACGGCTTGCTGCCGAAGAACAGCTTCGCGGAGAGCGGCGACGGGTGGGCGCCCTGCACGACGACGTGGCGGGTGGTGTCGATCAGCGGCAGCTTCTTCTTCGCGTAGTTGCCCCACAGCACGAAGACGCAGGGCTCCTCGCGCTCGCTGACGGCCTTGATCACCGCGTCGGTGAACTTCTCCCAGCCCTTCGCCTTGTGCGAGTTGGCCTCGTGCGCGCGCACCGTCAGCACCGCGTTGAGCAGCAGCACACCCTGCTCGGCCCAGTGCATCAGGTAGCCGTTGTCCGGGGCGGCGACGCCGAGGTCGGCGTGCAGCTCCTTGAAGATGTTGCGCAGCGACGGCGGGATCTTGGTGCCCGGCAGGACGGAGAAGCTCATGCCGTGGGCCTGGCCGTCGTCGTGGTACGGGTCCTGACCGAGGACCAGCACCCGGACCTTGTCGTACGGGGTCGCCGCGAGGGCGGAGAACTCCTGCCCGGCCGGCGGGAAGACCTGGTGCTCGGCGCGCTCGCCGGCCACGAAGGCGGCCAGCTGGGCGAAGTACGGCTTGCCGACCTCGTCCGCGAGCACGTCCTGCCAGGACTCGGGCAGCTCGAAACCGGCGTCCACGGCCGCCTCAGCCAGATCCGTCACGACATTCCTCCCACCACCGACCGCGCCGCACTGCGCAGCGGCCGCTTCCGACGTACGACTTCCTACGACCCTGAACGCTACACACCCGCACCGACAGTCCGCGCCACCCGTCCCGATCCGCCCCGGTCCGCCCGGATTTCGCGACGAATCCGCGCCGAATCCGCACCGGCCGGCCCGAGGCGGTGCTAGGCGGTGGCCGCCCGGGCGCGGTCGCGGCGCACCCGCAGGTGCTCGACCGCGTTGAGTCCGACGAGGACGGCGGCGAGCGAGGCCAGGGCGGCGAGAGCGGGCAGCCGCGGCATCAGCGGCAGCAGGACGAGGACGACGCCCGCGGCCGCGAGCCGGGTCGGCGAGACCTTCCCGAACATCATCCACCGGGTGTAGCTGAAGGAGAGCAGGTAGAGCACGCAGCCGCCGTACAGCAGGGCGACGGTGCCGAGGCCGAGGGCGTGCCCGGGTTCGGCGACGGTCTCGCCGAAGCCGACCGCGACGGCGATGACTCCGGCGATCAGCAGCAGATGGCCGTAGGAGAACACCCAGCGGATCATGTCGCGGCGGGAGGCGGCCGTCTCCACGGCGAACCGCATGGCGTCGGAGGCGAAGCCGAAGTAGAGCCACCAGAGCGCACAGGAGATGGCGAAGGCGACGGCCACCGACACCAGTTGGCCGGTGTGCAGCCCGGAGTCGGCGACGGGGCCGCCGATGCCCACGATGGACTCGCCGAGCGCGACCAGCAGGAAGAGTCCGAACCGCTCGGGCAGATGGCCGGGGTGGTAGGTCACGGCGGCCAGCCGGCGGCGGAAGACCAGCGGCGCGGCCAGGTCGCAGCAGGCGCCGGCGGCCCACAGCGCGGTCCGGGCGGGGCCGTCCACCGTCCCGCCGAGGAGCATCAGCGGGCCGCTGACGGCGACTCCGACGCCGTACGGGCCGACCCAGACCCGGCGGATGCCGCGGACCAGCAGGAGCAGGACCAGCCGGGCGGCCCAGTAGCCGGCGCCGAAGAGCAGTCCGCGCGCCCCGTAGGCGGCGGGCAGGGCGAGGGCCATGAAGAGTCCGCAGAGGCCGACCGCGAAGATCCCGATCCGGTCGCGCGGGGTGTCGACGTCACGCACGTTGGCCTGCACGGTGGTGCCGACCCAGCACCAGTACACCGGGGCGAAGGCGACCAGCGCCTGGCCCGCCCCGACCCAGTCGTGGTGGTGGTGCAGCAGCTGGGACACCTGGGTCACCGCGAAGACGAAGACCAGGTCGAAGTAGAGCTCCGCCCAGGTCACCCGCTTCCCGTCCACGGCACCCGGCGCCTCCACGCCCCCCGGCCCGTCCGGGACGACCGGCGCCTCCGCCCCCGGCGTTCCCATCGCCTCCAACCGCGGCCGGCCCACTCCCGTCACCCGTTCCACTGCTCCCCCTAGGCTCGAACGGCGGCACCGCCACAGCCCGTCCCCGCGGGGTCGGCGCTGCGGCGGTGCGCGAGTACCGGCTAGATCTCGTCGATCAGGTCGGCGATGGACTTCACGACGCGGGTCGGCCGGTACGGGAACCGCTCCACGTCGGCGGGTGAGGTGAGGCCGGTCAGCACGAGGATGGTCTCCATGCCGGCCTCCATGCCGGACACCACGTCGGTGTCCATGCGGTCGCCGATCATCGCGGCGGTCTCCGAGTGCGCGCCGGCGGTGTTGAGCGCCTCACGCATCATCAGCGGGTTGGGCTTGCCGACGAAGTACGGCTCGACGCCGGTCGCCTTGGTGATGAGGGCGGCGACGGAGCCGGTGGCCGGCAGCACGCCCTCGGTGGACGGGCCGGTCTCGTCCGGGTTGGTGCAGATGAACCGGGCGCCGCCGTTGATCAGGCGGATCGCCTTGGTGAGCGCCTCGAAGCTGTAGGTGCGGGTCTCGCCCAGCACCACGTAGTCCGGGTCCTTGTCGGTCAGCACGTAGCCGGCCTGGTAGAGGGCGGTGGTGAGGCCGGCCTCACCGATCACGTACGCGGTGCCGCCGGGCCGCTGGCTCTTGAGGAACTTGGCGGTGGCCAGGGCGGAGGTCCAGATGCACTCCTCCGGCACCTCCAGGCCCATGCCGGCGAGGCGGGCACTGAGGTCGCGGGGGGTGTAGATCGAGTTGTTGGTGAGGACCAGGAAGGGCTTGCCCGACTCCCGCAGGCGGCGGAGGAACTCCTCCGCGCCGGGGATCGGCGTGCCCTCATGGATGAGGACGCCGTCCATGTCGGTCAGCCAGGACTCGATGGGCTTGCGGTCTGCCACGTGCGTGTCTCCCGAGGTCGTGCGGGTGGTCGTTCGGAACTGCGCCCCTCCGCCCGGCGCCCGCAGCGGGCCTTCCGCGACGTGTGGGGGTCCTGCTGGCTGCCCCAACACGACCAGCCTAATCCGCTCACCTGTCCGGCGGGGAGCACGTCCCGACCAGCGGACGGTGCCCCGCCGGGCCCCGGGGCCGCCGGACCCGCTCGCCGCCGGGCCGCCCGGTGGAACCGGCCCCGCCGCCTCAAGAAGGCCTTAAAGGCCTCATAACAGCACTGATCGACCGTCAATTCGGCTCCGCGCAGTGGTTAGCGTGCTGGCACCGCGTCCCCGACCCTCGATCCAGGAGCGCCACCATGCCCGCTCGTCCCTCCGCCCGCCGCCGGGTGACCGTCGTCGCCGGCGCCCTCGCCGGCCTGGCCCTGTCCGGCACGCTCGGCACCGGCACCGCCGCCGCGCACGGTTCGATGCAGAACCCGCTGAGCCGTGTCGAGGGCTGCTACCTGGAGGGCCCGGAGCACCCGAAGTCGGCGGCCTGTGCGGCGGCGATCGCCCGGGGCGGCACCCAGGCGATGTACGACTGGAACGGCGTGCGGATCGGCGACGCCAACGGCCGCCACCGGCAGCTCATCCCGGACGGCCGGCTGTGCAGCGCCAACAGCCCCGAGTTCGTCGGCCTGGACCTGCCGCGCGCCGACTGGCCGGCCACCAACCTGACGGCCGGCTCCCCCTTCACCTTCCGGTACCGGGCGACCGCGCCGCACCGCGGCACCTTCCGGCTGTACGTCACCAACGGCACCTACGACCCGGCGAAGCCGCTCGCCTGGTCGAACCTGCAGTCCACGCCCTTCCTGACCGTCACCGACCCGCAGCTGGTCGACGGCCAGTACGTGCTCCCGGGCCGGATCCCGGCCGGGCTGAAGGGGCGCCAGCTGATCTACGCGATCTGGCAGCGCTCGGACAGCCCGGAGGCCTTCTACTCCTGCTCCGACGTGGTCTTCGACGGCAGCGGGAAGACGGCCGGCACGGCCCCCGTCCCGCCGGCGGGCAGCGGCACCCCGCACGTCCACGAGTCCGCCACCGGCGCGGCCCCGACGGGCACGACCAAGGGCACCCCCGCCGGCACCGGCACTCCGGCGGCCGTCCCCGCCGCGGCGACCTCCGCCGCCACAGACACCGCCCCCGCGAACACCGCTCCCGCGGGCGGTGCCGCCGGCGGCCCGGCGGACTCCGGGGCGCCCGCCGTCCCGGCCGGGCAGCAGCTGGCCCAGACCGGCACCGGCCGCTCCACCGGCCTGATCGCCGCCGTCGGCACGGCCTTCCCGCTGTCCGGTGCCACGATGGCCGTCCTGCGCCGCCGGGGCCGCGCCGGCGGCTCGCACGCGCGCTGACCCGGCCGGCCGGCACGGCCGTGGTTGAGTGGGGAGCATGACCAGCGCGTCCCGCCCCCCGTTCCGTGTCGGCCTGATCGGCTACGGCCTGGCCGGCTCCGCCTTCCACGCCCCGCTGATCGCCACCACCCCCGGACTGCAGCTGGTCGCGGTGGTCACCGCCAACCCGGACCGCCGCGACCGGCTGCGCCGCGCCCACCCGGGTGCGCAGCCGCTCGACACCCCCGAGGACCTCTTCGCCCGGGCCGACGAGCTCGACCTGGTGGTCGTCGCCTCGCCGAACCGCACCCATGTCCCGCTCGCCGAGGCCGCGGTGGCCGCCGGTCTCCCCGTGGTGGTGGACAAGCCGCTCGCCGGCACCGCCTTCGACGCGGCCCGGCTGTGCGACGCGGCGGAGCGGGCCGGGGTGCTGCTCTCCGTCTTCCAGAACCGCCGCTGGGACGGCGATTTCCTCACCGCCCGCCGGCTGATCGGCGAGGGGGCGCTCGGCCGGGTGCACCGCTTCGAGTCGCGGTTCGAGCGGTTCCGTCCGAAGCCCAAGCCCGGCTGGCGCGAGCTCGCCGACCCGGCCGAGGTCGGCGGCACCCTGTACGACCTGGGCAGCCATCTGGTCGACCAGGCGCTGACGCTGTTCGGCCCGGCCGAGGCGGTCTACGCGGAGATCGACACCCGCCGCGACGGCGCCGTGGTCGACGACGACGCCTTCCTCGCCCTCACCCATGCCTCCGGGGTCCGCTCCCACCTGTGGACCAGTGCCCTCGCCCCGCTCGGCGGCCCCCGGCTGCGGGTCCTCGGCGACAGCGCGGGGTACGTCAAGTTCGGCATGGACCCGCAGGAGAACGACCTCAGGGCGGGCCGCACCCCCGGCGACGGCTACCCGTGGGGCGCCGACGACCCCGCCGTGTACGGCAGCCTCGGCACCGACGAGGCCGCCGACCGCGTCCCCACCGATCCGGGCGACTACCCCGCCTTCTACGCCGGTGTCGCCGCCTCCCTGGCCGACGGCACCCCGCCCCCGGTGGACCCCCGGGACGCCGTCGCCGCCCTCATGGTGCTGGAGGCGGCCCACAGCTCCGCCGCCACCGGCAGCGTCGTCCGGCTCGGCTGAGCGCCGCCCCGTCCGGGTGGAACGCCTCGGGGCCGGCCGCGGATCGCGACCGGCCCCGAGTAGGTGTTCTCCGCCTGTCAGCGGGTGTACGGGTTGCCGCCGGGCGGCGGCGGGGTCTGTCCCTGCGGCGGCGGGAAGCCGCCCGGAGCCGGGGGCTGCTGACCGTAGGGGGCGGCCTGCGGCTGCTGGCCGTACGGGCCCGCTGGCGGCTGCTGCGCGGGGAAGCCCGGCGCCTGGTACGGCGGCTGGGCCCCGTACGGCGCGGTCGGCGGCACCGGAGCCGCACCTGCGGCGGCCGCCTTCTTCCGTCGGCCGAGCACCGAGAAGACGATCACCAGCAGCACCGCGGCGACCGCGAGCCCGCCGATGATGAACAGCAGCAGGTCGAGCGGGTCCGAGTCGGAGTCGGACGAGGTGGCGGCCGCGGGCTGCGAGGAGGCCGGCTGGGCCGGCGCCGTGCCCGGCGCCGACGCGCCACCGGTGCCCGCACCCGGGGTGGGATCGGCGGCCGCCGCAGCCTTCAGCGGGAACTCGCCGGCCGAACCGGGGTCGCCCGGCTCGCTGAGCGCGATCCGCGGCCGCACCGCGCCGAAGCCGATGAAGTCGCTGCGCTCCTTCGGGCTGCTGGCCGTGTTGATGAGCACACGCAGCACCTGGTTGTTGGTCCAGTCCGGGTGCGCGGCCCACACGAGCGCGGCGGAGGCGGAGACCACGGCGGCAGCGTCGGACGTGCCGTGCGTCTTGCAGTACCCGGACGATCCCGTGCACGCGTGGTACATGTCAGCACCGGGCGCGGCCAGGGCGACCTGCGCGCCGCGCTCCGACTCGGACGTCGCCTTGCCGTCCCGGTCCGTCGCGGCCACACCCACCACACCGGGCAGCGCGCCCGGGTAGTTCACCGGGTTGCCCTTGTCGCCCTCGTTGCCGACCGCGGCCACGACCAGGCTGCCCTTGGCGTTGGCGTGCTGGACGGCCGACCTGAGAGCTTCGAGCTCGGCCGGCCTGACCAGACTGGCGTGGACGCCCTGGGACACGTTGATGACCTTGGCCCCGTGGTCAGCGGCATAGGTGATGCCGTTCGCGAGCTGGGTGGCGTAGTCGGTCGCAGCAGCCGTGAAGTCGGAGCCTGCGTTCACCTTGATCGGGAGGATCTTCGCGCCGGGCGCCAGGCCGTACGCACCCTTGCCGCCGAGGCCCTTGCCGCTGCCGGCGATCAGGGTGGCCATGCCGGTGCCGTGGCCGACCATGTCGCTCAGCACGCCGCCGGAGTTGTTGAGCCCGCTGAGGTCGGTGCCCTCCAGGAGCTGGCCCTGCAGGTCCGGGGCGTCGCCCTGGACACCGGTGTCGACCAGACCGACGGTGATGCCCTGGCCGGTGCTGGTCTGCCACATGTCCGGGGCGTGCATGGCGTCGAGGTGCCACTGCTGGGCGCGGATCGAGTCCACGCCGGAGGCCGGACCGGCCGCCGCCCCGACGGCCAGTGCCGCCACCGCCGTCGCCGCGGCGAACCGCCGCCCCCGCACTGCCGTGCCCGTCCGCCGCATCCTGCTCTCCCTCGTCAGCCGTCGTCGTCGGCCCGGCACGCCTCCCGACGCACGGACCTGCCCGGCCCCGGGGCGGCTCGTGGCCCCAGAGCCGGGCAGTCGATCTGATTCCTACTCAATCACGCCCGGGTTGACCGGTCCCGAACCGGAGGTCCAGGTGTCCTCGTCCTCGATGAGATAGTCCGGACGGTTCCCGCGGTTCCGGTCCTTGCGGCCCGCGCCTGCGGCACCGTGCCCGCCGCCGAAGCCGCCCTGGCCGGACCTGCCGTCCGCGCCCCGCTCGGCCCGGCCGCGCAGACCGGTACCGCCCTGGGTGAACTCACCGCCGGCCGAAGGCCCGCGGCGTCCGCCGACCGCTCCGCCGGCCCGGCCCACCAGGCCTCCGCCCGCACGGCCGCCGCCGGCACCGCCCTTGGCACCCGCGCCGCCGCCCGCGCCGCCGGCGTGCGGCATGCCGCCCATGCCGGGGGCGCCGCCGCGGCCCGCCTGGCCTGCGGCCGGAGTGCCGGTACCGGACGTGCCGCCGGGGCGGGCCCCGGCGCCGGTGGTGCCTGCGCCGCCGGTACCGCCCGCGCGACCCGCGCCGACCGTGCTGCCGCCGCCACCGCGGCCGCCGCCACCACGGCCGCCGCCCAGACCGCCCAGTCCGCCGCCGCCCGGGAGACCGCCCGGAAGGCCGCCGCCGGGCAGACCGCCGCCGCCGAGGTTGCCGCCGCCGGGCAGGGTGCCGCCACCGGGCGGGGTGCCGCCGGGCGGGTTGCCTCCGGGCAGCGTGGGGTTGGGCGAGGTGGGCACCGTCGGCGCGTGGTCGATGCCCGTGCTCGGGATGTGCGGCGCCGGGTACGGCATGGTGTGCACCGGGCCGGGCCCGGTCGGCACCTGGTGGATCGGCGGCGTCGTGGGCACCGCCTGGTGGCCCGACGGCGGCGTCCACGTGGGCATCTGCGCCGGCCGGCCCGAGCCGCCGGTGCCACCGCCGGTGCCACCGGTACCGCCTCCGACGGGCACGTTCTCGGAACCACCGGAGTTGGAGCCGGGCGGGGGCGGAAACACCGGAGGCTCCACCGAATTCAGCCGCGTGACCGACTGGTCGTACGACTGCCCCAGCTTCGCCATCTGCTGGATGGCGTCCTGGTGGGCCTGGTCGACGCGCTTCTGCGCGGCCTGCGCCTGCTCCTGGGTGACCCAGTCGGAGTCGACCATGCCGGCGACCTTGTCGGCCGCCCAGCCGCCGACGAGGTTGCCGACGCCGGGCATCGCCATGCCGCCGGCGATGAAGCCTCCGACGCTGACCGCCGTGTTCGGCTGCGCCTCGTACCGGCGGACGAGCTCCATGTCGGAGGTCGGCACGTTCGGCATGCTCGACTTGACCTCGCTGAGGGTCTCACCGGCGGTCGCCATGTAGGTGCCGGCGTTCCGGGAGTAGTCGGCGAGCTGCATCGTCGACTTGGAGACGTTGCCGCCCCAGGTCTTGAAGCTCTCGGCCGCCTGGCCCTCCCACTCGAGGCCGCTCATGTGGGCGTGCAGCTCGTTGCTGATGTCGTCCATCTTCTGGGCGGCCAGCATCAGTCGCTGGCCGACCTGCATGACGGCCACCGGGTCCGCACTCTCGACCATGGCCACCAGCTGCTCGTGGCTGGCGCCGCCGAAGTCGTCGCCGTCGCGGTGCATCCGGACGAACCGCTTCTCGGTCATGCCTCACTCCCCCTGTCCGCTGCCGGAGCGTCCATCAGTACGCACCCTGCTGGGTGCCGGTGGTCGGCTGCGCGGCCGACTGCGTGTAGGAGGCGGGCTGGGCGTACGTGCCCCCGCCCGCAGCCCGGTAGCCACCCGCGGGCGGCAACTGGGACTGCGTGCCGGCCTCGTTGAGGATCGAGTGGAACTTCTGCCGCTGTTCCTCGTCTGCGTTGTCGTAGCCGCGGGCCGCCATGTCGATGCTGGCGCTCATCGCCTCGATCTGCAGCGAGAGCGTCCTCGACAGCTGCTCCAGGTTGGCGTGCACCGTGGCGTAGGCGCTCATCAGGTCGCCGGCCTGGCCGAAGTTCTGGCCGAGCTGCCAGGTCTGCAGCTGCTGCTGGGAGACCTCGCCGTGGCTCGCGGGCGAGCCGTCGAGGTCCTTGAGGATCGCGTCGACCCGGTTCTTGAAGGTCTGCAGGTTCTCGACCTCGACCTTGACGGCCTGCGTGCCGACCTGTCCGGCCAGCGCCGCGGACTGGGCGACCATGGCCGCGGTCTGGGCGGCCGTCACCGTCGAGACGACGTTGTAGAAGATGCCGGACGTACCGCTGCCGCCGCCGGAGTCCGCCGCGTTCACCATCGTTCAAACCTCCCCCGTGTCCGACCGGCCCGCCGCGGCCCGCCGTACCACCACATCTCTCGCCCCCGGAATCAGGGTCTGTCACCGTTCGGTCGGTTGTGCGCACCGACGGGCGGCAGCAACCCCCACCCGTAACATAGCGGCCCGCACCGACGGTCCGTCAGGGGGGCGGGGCGTACGGCCGCCATCGGTACGCACTCGTCACCGGACGGTCACAACATCCCCTCCCCCGGCCGTTGTTCCCGCCCGGGAAGGCCCGCGGGAGCGCGCCCGGGCCCGGGGTTGCGCGGCGCCGCGCAGCCCCGGGCCCGGGCGGGGTGTCAGCGCTGCCAGCCGGCCAGGTGGGCGTCGATCTCGGCGGCCAGCCCGGCCTTTCCGGCCGGGTCGAGGAAGGAGGCCTCGACGGCGTTCTTGGCCAGGGCGGCGACGTCGGCCTCGTCGAGGCCGAGCAGCCGGGCGGCGACGGTGTACTCGGTGTTGAGGTCGGTGCCGAACATCGGCGGGTCGTCGCTGTTGACGGTGACCAGCAGGCCGGCGTCGACCATCTGCTTGATCGGGTGGTCCTCCATCCGGTCGACGGCCCGGGTGGCGATGTTCGAGGTCGGGCAGACCTCCAGCGCGATGCGGTGCTCGCCGAGGTGGTCGAGCAGCGCGGGGTCGTGGACGGCCTGGGTGCCGTGGCCGATCCGCTCGGCGCCGAGGTCGCGCAGGGCGTCCCAGACGGTCTGCGGTCCGGTGGTCTCGCCGGCGTGCGGGACGCTGCGCAGGCCGGCCGCCCGGGCCCGGTCGAAGTAGGGCTTGAACTGGGGGCGGGGCACGCCGATCTCGGGGCCGCCGAGGCCGAAGCTGACCAGGCCCTCGGGGGCGAGGTCGACGGCGAGCCGGGCGGTCTCCTCGGCGGCGGCGAGGCCGGCCTCACCGGGGATGTCGAAGCACCAGCGCAGGACGACGCCGAGCTCCTTCTCGGAGGCCTTGCGGGCGTCCTCGATGGCCTCCATGAAGGCGACGTCGGGGATGCCGCGGCTGACCGAGGAGTAGGGGGTGATCGTGAGCTCGGCGTAGCGGATGTGCTGGCGGGCCATGTCCTCGGCGACGCCGTAGGTGAGGGCGCGGACGTCCTCGGGGTCGCGGATCAGGTCGACGACGCTCAGGTACACCTCGATGAAGTGCGCGAAGTCGGTGAAGGTGAAGTACTCGGCCAGGGCCGCGGGGTCGGCCGGCACCTTGCTGCGGCCCTCGTGGCGGGCGGCGAGCTCGGCGACCACCCGCGGGGAGGCGGAGCCGACGTGGTGCACGTGGAGCTCCGCCTTGGGCATGCCGGCGATGAACGCCTCGATCCGGTTGCTGCCTTCGGTCACCACACACGCTCCTTCGCACGCCAAACGGACTCTGCATGCTATCCGCCGAGGGCCACCGCGAGAGTGTGGATCAGCAGGCCGGCGAGAGCGCCGACGACCGTGCCGTTGATCCGGATGAACTGGAGGTCGCGGCCGACGTTGGCCTCGATCTTGCGGGAAGCGTCGTCGGCGTCCCAGCCGGCGACGGTGTCGGAGATCAGCGCGGTGATCTCCTCGCGGTAGGTGGCGACGACGTACTCGGCGGCGTCCTGCAGCCAGCCGTCGGCCTTGGCCTGCAGCTTGGGGTCGGTGGCCAGGCGGCGGCCGAGCGAGCGGAGGCCGTCGCGCAGGCGGCGGCGCAGCTCGCTCTGCTCGTCCTCGGCGGCGCCGAGGACGAGGGTGCGGACGGCTGCCCAGGAGGAGGCGATGAGGTCCTGGACCTCGGGGCGCTCCAGCAGGTCGGCCTTGGCGTGCTCGACCCGGGCGATGGTGTCGGGGTCGTGCTGGAGCTCGGTGGCGAAGTCGGCGAGGAAGTTGTCGATGGCGCCGCGGGCGGGGTGCTGCGGGTCGTCGCGGATGTCGGTGACGAACCGCATGAGCTCCTTGTAGACCCGTTCGCCGACCTGGTGGTCGATGAACTTGGGGGTCCAGCCGGGTGTCTTGCTGGTGACCCGCTGGACGATGTCCTCGTGGTGCTCGGTGAGCCAGTGGTGGACGCGCACGCTGACCAGGTCGACCACGCCGTGGTGGCCGCCGTCGGCGACGACCTTGCCGAGCAGCCGGCCGGCGGGTTCGGCGACGGAGGTGGCGGCGGCTCGGCGGGTGACGGCCTCGGCGACGACCGCCTGCACGTCCTCGTCGCGCAGGACGGCGATGACGCCGCGCAGTGCGGCGGCGGCCTCGCGGGTGACGCGCTCGGCGCTGCCGGGGGCGGCGAGCCACTCGCCGAGCCGGCGGGAGATGCCGATGGCGTCCAGTCTGGCGCGGACGACCGGCGGGGAGAGGAAGTTGTCGCCGACGAAGTCGCCGAGGGACTTGCCGAAGGCGTCCTTCTTGGTGGGGATGATCGCGGTGTGCGGGATGGGCAGGCCGAGCGGGTGGCGGAAGAGCGCGGTCACCGCGAACCAGTCGGCGAGGGCGCCGACCATACCGGCCTCGGCGGCGGCCGCGACGTAGCCGGCCCAGGCCCCGGCACCGGCGGCCGAGACCCAGGTGGCGAGGGCGAAGACGGCGGTGGCGAAGGCCAGCAGGCCGGTGGCGATGGTCTTCATCCGCCGTACGCCGAGGCGCTTGCGCTCGTCGGCCTCGGTGAAGCTGACCCCGGCGGGAGGTCGGGAGGCCGTTCCGGTTCTCTGTTCGACGCTCACCCGGACAGTCTGCCCCGCGCCCGCCGTCCTGATCGCGCCGCCGGGCCGGGCGGCGTGATCGGGGCGGCAGGGCGGGGGCGGTGCGGCTCAGCCGATGGCCACGCCCGCGTACATCCGGGCGATGACGTCCTCGATGGCGGGTTCGCGGACGGAGAGGTCGGCCAGCGGGTAGCGGGCGGCGACCGCGGCGACGATCGGCGCGGCGCTCTCCCGGGCGGGGAAGGCCAGCCACTGGCGGGGTCCGTCGACCTTGACGGTGCGGGCGCCTGGCACCCGGATCGGCGGGTGCGCCTCGGCGAGGTCGACCACCAGGGTGCGTTCGCTCTCGCCGGCGGCGTGCAGGCCGTCGAGGTCGCCGTCGTGGACGAGCCGGCCGTGGTCGATCACCATGACCCGGTCGCAGAGCTGCTCGATGTCGACGAGGTCGTGGGTGGTGAGCAGCACGGTGGTGCCCCGGGTGCGGTTGGCCTCGCGGAGGAAGGCCCGGACCTTGGCCTTGCTGACCACGTCGAGGCCGATGGTGGGTTCGTCCAGGTAGAGCACGCCGGGGTCGTGGAGGAGGGCGGCGGCGAGGTCGCCGCGCATCCGCTGGCCGAGCGAGAGCTGCCGGACGGGGGTGTCGAGGAGGGCGCCGAGGTCGAGGAGTTCGACGCAGCGGTCGAGGTTGGCGCGGTAGCGGGCCTCGGGGATGCGGTGGATGCGGCGGGCGAGTTCGTAGGAGTCGCGCAGCGGGAGGTCCCACCAGAGGGTGGTGCGCTGGCCGAACACGACGCCGATCCGGCGGGCGAGGGCGGTGCGGTCGCGGGCGGGGTCGACGCCGGCGACGCGGAGCCGGCCGGAGGTGGGGACGAGGATGCCGGTGAGCATCTTGACGGTGGTGGACTTGCCGGCGCCGTTGGGGCCGATGTAGCCGACGCACTCGCCGGCGCCGACGGTGAAGCTGAGGCCGTCGACGGCGTGCACCTCGCGCCGTTCGCGGCGCAGGCGCCCGGTGCGGGTGCGGACGGTGAAGGTGCGGCGGACGTCGTCGAGTTCGATGAGGGCCATGGGGGTTGCTCCTGTTCGTCGGCGGGCGGTGCGGGGTTCGGACGGGGTGTCAGCTGCCGGCGCCCTGGTAGGCGCGCAGGCCGGCCCGCCAGAGGAGGCCGGCGGCGAGCACGCAGAGCACGGCGGCGACCGGGGAGGCGTACTGGAAGGCGGTCGGCAGGCCGAGCGGGTCGGGCCGGCCGAGGATGTGCAGTGCGGGCAGCCAGTTGACGAAGGCGAGCGGAATGCCGAAGACGGTGCCGGCGACGAGTTCCTTGGCGAAGACGGTCGGCGGGTACTGGAGGACGGTGGCGCCGCCGTAGGTGAGGGAGTGCTGGAGTTCCCCGGCCTCGCCCCACCAGAACTGCAGGGTGGCGCCGCCGACGAAGAGGCTCGCGAAGATGAGGCTGCCGCAGGCCAGCAGCACGGGGACGAGCAGGATCCGGTCGGCCGTCCAGTGCACGTGCACGGTGGTGAGGGACCAGCCGAGGACGGCGGCGGCCTGGACGGGGCGGCCGAGGCGGCGCAGCGAGAAGCGTTCGGCGCAGACCTGGGCGAGGGCGGGGGCGGGCCGGACCAGCATGGTGTCGAGGGTGCCGGTGCGGATGCGGGTGCCGAGGGCGTCGACGGAGCCGACGAAGAGGTTGGCGGTGCCGAGTGCGAAGGCGGAGGTGCCGTAGAGGAAGCCGAGTTCGGGGAGGGTCCAGCCGCCGAGGGTGTCTGTGTGGCGGAACATCAGGACGACGACGGCGAAGTCGAGGGAGGTGGTGGCGAGGTTGGCGGCGAGCATGAGGGTGAAGGAGGTCCGGTAGGACATCGAGGACCTGGTCCACATGCCGGCCATCAGCCACCAGGCGTGGACGGCCCCGCGGAGCCGGGTCCACGGCGAGGGACGCTCCGCGGGGAGCAGGAGGGTCTGCTCAGCCACCCTGCACCACCACCTTGCGCACGGCGAGCGCGAGGGCGAGCCGTCCGGCGGCGAAGAGTGCGGCGGCCCAGGCGAGTTGGAAGGCGAGTCCGGTGGCGAGCGCGGTGCCGGTGCGGTGCCGGACCAGGATGTCGGCGGGGATCTGGATGAGTGCGGCCCAGGGCAGGGCGGCGGCGAGGCTGCCGAGCCGGCCGGGGAAGAGCGTGATGGGCAGCAGCATCCCGGAGAAGAACATGGCGACGACCACGGCGACGGCGCGGACGCCCTCGGAGTCGTGCAGCCAGAAGCCGGTGAGGACGACCAGGAAGCGCAGGCCGAAGCTGACGGTGACGGCCAGCAGGACGGAGAGCAGGAAGGCCGCCCAGACCAGCGGTGAGCGGGGCAGGCTCAGGTCGAAGGCGAGGGCGCCGGCGAGGGTGGGCAGGGTGCCGCGGGCGAGCAGGTGGAAGGCGGCGCGGCCGAGGTCGGTGGCGAGCCACCAGCCCTGGAAGTCGACGGGGCGGTGCAGGTCCACGGCGATGTCGCCGGTGCGCATGCGTTCCTGCACGTCGTCCTGGAAGCCGCCGCCCCAGACGGCGACGGTGACCAGCAGGGCCTGGCTGATCCAGATGTAGGTGACGGCCTGGGCGGTGTCGTAGCCGCCGAGTCCGGGTCGGGCGTGCCAGAGGGCGAGGAAGGTGTAGGCGAGGATGAAGCCGAAGACGGTGTTGGTGACGGTGCCGGCGGCGGTGGCGGCCCGGTAGGTGGCGTAGCGCCGGAAGGCGCCGGCGGCGACCGCGCGGTAGACCGCTGGGCCGCCTCCCTCCCGCCGTTCGGGGACCACGGCGTTGACCATATTGTCTCCTTGTCGACTTTTCGGTCCGCAGTCGTGTGCGGACCCGGACGGGCGCACGCCGAGCAGCCCGCGCGCGGACGCACGGGCAGCCCCGATCGGCTCCGACCGGGCGCACCCCGGGGGTCCGGAGCGGCGGGCGGAGCTGACCGATGTCTCAGCGCTGTGCGGTTGTCACCTTTCACCGTAGCGCCGGGGGCCGGGCCGCGCAGGCGAATTCCGGCACGCCCGAGCGGACCGGCCAAAACACCTGATTACGGGTCAAATCGCCCATAATCTCCCCATGACCCGAGCGCAGCGAGCCAACAACCCGGCGGGCGAGAGCCACCACCGCCCCGGGAAGGACACCGCCACGCGCACCGATCCGCCCGCCCAGCGCGGCTCCGCGGCCGCCCCCGCGGCCCCCGGCACGCCCGCCCGGCCGGCCCCCGCGCCCGCCGCCCCACCGGGCCGGGCCCCCGGACCGCGCCGCCCCGACCGCGAGCAGGAGCGGCCGTACGAGACCGGCCCCACGCCCGGCACCCGCCGCGACCGCCGCCGACTGCGCCGCAGGGCCCGCCGCGACCGCCGCCGCGCCCTCCCCCGCTGGCGCCGGGCCATCCCCACCTGGCGCACGTCCCTGACCCTCGGCGGCGGCGGCCTGCTGCTCGCCGCGGGCACCTTCGCCGCGCTCTACCTCGCGGTGCCCGTCCCCGACCCCAACGCGCACGCCCTCGCCCAGAGCAACGTCTACTACTACGCCGACGGCACCACCGAGATCGCCCGCACCGGCGCCGTCAACCGCGAGGACGTGACACTGGACCAGGTCCCCGCGCACGTCCGGGACGCCGTCGTCTCCGCCGAGGACCGCAGCTTCTACCGCAACCGCGGCATCGACCTCAAGGGCATGCTCCGCGCCGCCTGGCAGAACGTCAGCCACCTGGGCCAGGGCGGCCGGGCCTTCCAGGGCGGCTCCACCATCACCCAGCAGTACGTCAAGAACTACTACCTGACGCAGGAACAGACCCTCACCCGCAAGGCCCGCGAGCTGTTCATCTCGCTCAAGGTCGACCGGCAGGACAGCAAGGACGAGATCCTCGCCGGCTACCTCAACACCAGCTACTTCGGCCGCGGCGCCTACGGCGTGCAGACCGCCGCCCGCGCCTACTTCGGCACCGACGCCGCCCACCTCGACCTCGCCCAGGGCGCCTACCTCGCTGCCCTGCTGCAGGCCCCCAGCGCCTACGACGTCAGGACCGCCTCCCCCGCCAACCGCGAGAAGGCCGTCGCCCGCTGGAACTACGTCCTCGACGGCATGGTCACCCTCGGCTTCCTCGACCCGGCCACCCGCGCCGCGACCACCTTCCCCGAAGTCCTCGACCCGCAGCCCGCCGGCGGCCTCGAAGGCCAGGCGGGCTACCTCGTCGACATCGCCGACGACTGGCTCACCCAGACCGGCGTCCTCGACACCGCCACCCTCAAGGCCGGCGGCTGGCGGATCACCACCACCTTCGACAAGAACCGCCAGGACGCCTTCGTCAACGCCGTCAAGCAGGAGCTCACCGCCGAACTCGACCCGGGCGCCCGCCCCCGCACCGACACCGACGTCCGGGTCGCCGGCGCCTCCGTCGAACCCGGCACCGGCCGCATCGTCGCCGCCTACGGCGGGCCCGACTACGCCGTGCAGCCCTACAACGACGCCCTCCGCCAGGACAACCAGGTCGGCTCCACCTTCAAGCCCATCGACCTCGCCGCAGCCCTGGAGGGCGATCGCACCAGCCAGGACAACAAGCCCATCACCACCCAGTCCCTGTACGACGGCACCAGCGGCCGCGTCGTCGTCGGCGGCCCCACCCCCTACGCCCCGCCCAACGAGGACAACGAGAACCACGGCCAGATCACCCTGCGCGAGGCCATGATGCGCTCGGTGAACTCCGTCTACGCCCAGCTCGGCATCGACGCCGGACTCGACAACGTCCGCCGCACCGCGATCCGCCTGGGCCTGCCCGACAGCCTCCAGGGCATGGACCCGGACCACAGCTCGATGACCCTCGGCACCGCCACCCCCAGCGCCCTCGACCTCGCCGCCGTCTACGCCGCCCTCGCCAACCACGGCCAGGCGGTCCGGCCGTGGGCGGTCAGCGCGCTGGACCGGCCCGGCACCGGCGACCGGCCCGTGCTGCCCGCCCACGAGGCGACCACCGCCGTGAGCCGCACCAGCGCCGACGCCGTCACCGACGTGCTGCGCGACACCGTCGGCCCCCGCGGCACCGGCGCCACCGCGCAGGCCCTCGGCCGCCCCGCCGCCGGAAAGACCGGCACCACCGACGACAACCGGTCCGCCTGGTTCGCCGGCTACACCCCCGAACTCGCCACCGTGGTCGGCCTGTTCCGCGAGGACAAGAAGACCCACGCCAAGGAGTCGCTGGCCGGCACCGCCGGCTACGAGCGGGTCAACGGCGGCACCTTCCCCGCCCGGATCTGGACCTCGTACATGGGCGCCGCCCTGAACGGCGCCCCGGTCGCCCAGTTCGACCTGCAGCCCGGCCCCGGCAACACCGAGCCGCCCTCGCCCAGCGCCCAGGCCCCTGCCGCCCCCAAGGCCAAACCGAAGCCCAAGCCGAAGCCCAAGCCCAAGGCGCCCGCACCCGCCGTCAAGCGCCCGGCCGGCCGGCCCGCCGCCCCCGCTCCGGCCCCCGGCCTGCCGCCCGTCCCCCGCCCCACCGGACCGGCCCGCCCCTGAAGCGCAATGCCCCCTGATCCGACGGTGCCCCGGACCGTGTGCACGGTCCGGGGCACCGTCGGATCAGGGCCGGGCCCTCACAGGTACAGGCCGGTCGACCCCTCCGCGCCGGACAGCCGCTCGGCCGCCACCGCGTGCAGGTCGCGCTCGCGCAGCAGCACGTACGTCGCGCCGCGGACCTCGACCTCCAGCTTGTCCTCCGGGTCGTACAGCACCCGGTCGCCCGGCTCCACCGTGCGCACGCTCTGGCCGACCGCGACCGCCTCCGCCCAGGCGCAGCGCCGGGACAGCTCGGCCGTCGCCGGAATGAGGATGCCGCCGGTGGAACGGCGCTCGCCCTCCCCCGCGTCGACCTTCACCAGCACCCGGTCGTGCAACATCCTGATCGGCAGCTTCTCGCCCAGCCTGTCGTGCCGGGGCTCCTCGTGCCGCGCGCTCTGCTCGTCGTTCTTGCTCACGCACCCGACCGTACCCGCCCGGCGGCCCCCGGGTGCACGGCGGGCCCGCAGGTGCCCGCCATCCGGAACACACCCGGGACGGCCCCGGCACCCGACCGTACCCGCCCGGCGGCCCCCGGGTGCACGGCGGGCCCGCAGGTGCCCGCCATCCGGAACACACCCGGGACGGCCCCGGCACCCGGCCGGGACGCATCGGCGCCGCGGACACGGGAGGCGGGCACGGGAGCACTCATGAGGGCGGACAGAAAAGCGGACATGAAAAAGGGGCCGGGCCGCATCAGCGCCCCGGCCCCTTCCGTCCGGCCTCAGCCGCGGCGCCGCTTGCGGGCGGAGGCCAGCAGCAGCACCACGCCGACACCCACCAGGGCGGCCGGCACCACGCGCTCCGGCCGCGGCCGGCCCTTCTCGTCGGTGAAACCGGCCTTGACCTGCTCCAGCGCCCCGCTGGCCGCCACGTACGCCCGGCCGACCTTCTGCTCGACGGCGCCCATCATCCGCGCCTTGGTCTGCGCGGCGACCGTCGCGGGGTGCACCCGCATCGCCAGCTCGTCCAACGTCGTCGCGAGCCGCTCACGGGCCTGCGCGATGTCCCCCTCGATCTGGGCCGTCGTTCGCGCCGACTTGTCCTTGCTCGCCTGGGCCACGAGAGCCACCCCAATCACTGATGCTGTCCTGTGCGACACGCACAGTCTGTCAGCTCGCCCCTCGCCGCGCGCAGCACCACCCACCGACAGGGGTAGGTTTGCCGGGGTACGACCACCCGTCCAGCACGAGGAGAGATCCACCGTGAGCGAGCGCCTCAAGGCCGGCGACCCCGCCCCCGCCTTCACCCTGCCCGATGCCGACGGCAACCAGGTGTCCCTCGCCGACCACCTCGGCCGCAAGGTGATCGTGTACTTCTACCCGGCCGCCCTCACCCCCGGCTGCACCACCCAGGCCTGCGACTTCACGGACAACCTGGAGGTCTTCGCCGGCGCCGGCTACGACGTCATCGGCATCTCCCCGGACAAGCCGGAGAAGCTCGGCAAGTTCCGCGAGAAGGAGAACCTCAAGGTCACCCTGGTCGCCGACGAGGACAAGTCGGTGCTGGAGGCCTATGGCGCCTACGGTGAGAAGAAGCTGTACGGCAAGACCGTGGTCGGCGTCATCCGCTCCACCGTCGTGGTCGACGAGGAGGGCAAGGTCGAGCACGCCCTCTACAACGTCAAGGCCACCGGCCACGTCGCCAAGCTGCTGCGCGACCTGCGGGTCGGCGCCTGACACCGCGTCGGCGGAACGGCGGGCACCGGGGCTCCCCCGGTGCCCGCCGCGGCGTTCCGGGGCCGGGCGCCGGACGTCACCGTGTCACCGTCGTGTTCCGAAGTGGTCGTGGGAAGGACAAGACGCCGCGGCCGCGCACCGCGCGGCCCTAGCGTCGGCGAGCGTCGGGTCGAGCAGCCCGAGCCGCCCACCACCCCATCGGGAGACACCGTGCCGAGCATCGGAACCCGCACCGCCCGCAGCCTCCTCGCCGCGGGCACCCTGGCCGCCGCACTGACCCTCACCGCCTGCGACCCGGAGGCCGCCCCCGGCGCCGACGCCGCACCGGCCGGCACCCCCACGGCCGCCGCCGCGACCACCCCCGCCGCGCCGAGCGGCCCCGCGGCCGCCACGGCGAAGCAGACCGGAAAGGCGGGTGGCGGCAAGCACACCGTGATCTCCGTGCAGCACGCCGCCGGACTCACCAAGTCCAGCGGCGACGGCACCATCACCGACGTCCCGGTCGACCCGGGCGAGATGCGCGACGGCATGCACCTCGTGCTGGAGAACTACGACCGGGCCGGGCAGACCTCCGGCCGCCGGATCCTCTTCGTCGGCGTCGACAACGTCCCCGAGGACACCAGCAAGCGCCGCGAGCACCTGTGGCGCGGCCTGATCGACTACGCCGCGGGCAACGGCTCCACCGGCACCCCCGGTACGGGCACCGCCTACGCGCCCGGCCCGCTCGGCGGCAGCCTGGAGTGCCTGCCGTACGGCGCCGACGCGCTCTGCGGCTGGGCCGACTCCTCGACCGCCGCCGTCGCGCTCTTCCCGCAGTCCTCGCCGGCCGCGGCGGCCAAGCTGTTCGCCTCGATGCGGGCCGACCTGGAGCAGTAGACCCCGGACGAAGCGGTGGCGGCCGACCCCCCGACCGGGTCGACCGCCACCGCCGTTCCTCACCTCAGGTCAGTCAGCACGGACCGAGGTCGTTCCACACCCCCCACTGACCGGTGGTGGAGGGGTCCTCGCCCTGGGTCCACCACTTGTTGCTGTACGTGCGGCCCTTCCAGGACACCGTGGTGCCGGCCGTGGCGTACACCGTCGCCGCGTTCCAGCTCGGCGCGGTGCAGGTGCCGCCGGTCGGGCTGGCCGAGGTGGTCGGCGAGCTGCTCGGGGAGCTGCTGGGCGAACTGCTCGGCGAGGCGCTCGCCGAGGCCGACGGGCTGGCCGACGAGGACGCGGAGGCCGAGGCGCTCGGCGAGGCGGTCGAACCGGTGCCGCCGCGGGTCAGGTCGCCGGTCAGGCCGTACAGCGTGCCGCCGACGTTGACCGTCCAGTTGGCCGGTGTCGAGACCGGCAGGTAGTAGACGAAGTCCATGTCGACCGAGGCGCCCGGGGCCAGCGACTGCCAGCTCGGCAGCTTCACCGACACGCGGTTGTACACGCCCTTCAGACCGCCCACGTTGTTCGCCGCCGTGTGGTCCTGCCGGATCACCGTCAGGCCGAAGCCGGACTGGTCCTTGGCGTTGCCCGGCGCCGAGTTGGCGTAGTCGAACTGGAACTCGGTGCCGCCCGGCAGGGTCAGCGTCGAGTTGTTGACGATGTGGATCTTCGGGTTGATCGGGTAGTTCGAGTCGCCCAGCGCGAAGTTGGTGAACGACACGTCGATCGGCAGGGTCTGCTGCGGTAGCGCGATCGTCGACCGGGTCGCGCCGTACGCCGAGGCCGCCTTGAACCTCTCGTACATCAGCGAGGTCAGCGTCGAGCCCTGCACGTACTCGCCCTTGCCGCCGTTGGCGGCGGCGTCCCAACGGTAGTCGCCCGCGAGCTCCCAGATCATCGCGCCGCCGGCACCCTGGTTGACCACGTAGTCGGCCTTCGCGGCCACCGACTCCTCGTCCTCGGTGGACAGGAACACCTTCTTGCTGTCGTTCCACAGCCACGGCGCCACCAGCGAGGAGCTGTAGTTGCGGGTGTAGCTGCCCTGCAGCGCGGTGTCCGTCAGGCCGTACCTGGAGAGGTAGTCCGGGACGATGCCCTTCTCCAGGTTCTTGGCGTGCCACATCGGGTTGGAGCCCGCAGGGGCCTCCTTGCCGTTGTCGTCCAGGTCGTGCCAGAGGTTGTCGATGCCGACCGCGCCGTCACCGCACGCCGTCAGACCGGAGCCCGCCGGACAGGTCGACGTCGAGGCGGTGCCCCACAGGCCGTTGGTGCCGCCGGTGACGTTCTTGAAGCCGCGGGTGTAGTACGGCAGACCGACGTTGATCCGGCCGGCCGGCATCGCGCCGCGGAAGTAGTGGTACGCCCAGTCGGTGTTGAGGTAGCCGATGCCGCCGTACTGCGAGGTGCCGTAGACGTTCGCGGCGGCCAGCTCGCCGTCCTTGCCGTCGTCGTACAGCGAGGCGTTCGGGCCGACGTACTTGTTCCAGGCACCGTGCAGGTCGTACGACATGATGTTGACGTAGTCCAGGTACTGCGTCACCTGGAAGGTCTCCATGCCGCGCAGCAGGTAGCCGGACGACGGCGCCGCCACCGACAGCATGTAGTACTTGCCGTCCGTCGCACCCGCGCGGTCGAGCTTCTCGCGCAACGTCTTCATCAGCGCCGCGTAACCCTTGACCAGCGAACCGCGCTTGGTGTTGGAGAGGGTGGCGTCCAGCGGGTTGCCGGCGTCCTTCATCGAGGTCGGGTACTCGTAGTCGACGTCGACGCCGTTGAAGCCGTACTTCTTGATGAAGTCGACCGCCGAGTCCGCGAAGGTGTTGATGCCGGGCTGGTTGACCGAACCGTCCGCGTTGACCGTCATCGAGTAGAAGCCGCCCGAGGACACGCGCTTGCCGTCGTCCCCGAAGTAGCCGCCCGTCTCGGCCCAACCACCCACCGAGATCAGGGTCTTCACATTCGGGTACTGCTTCTTGAACTTCGTCAGCAGGTTGAAATGGCCCTTGTACGGCAGGCTCGGGTCCATCTCGGCGCCGGCCACACCGGGGAAGGTCATCCCGGTCGCCGCGTTGGTCGCCGAGTCGGTGCCCACCGACAGCTTGTTGTCGCTGCCGACGTGACCGAAGGCGTAGTTGAGGTGGGTGACCTTGTCCCACGGGATGTTGTTGACCAGGTAGGCGGGGGTCCCGTCCTGCCCGGTGCGCCAGCCCGTGAAGTAGCCGATGATCCGGCGCTGGTGGTCGGCGCCCATCTTCTCGCGGCCCGCGGTGTCGTAGACGTCGCAGTAGGGGACGTCCACGCCCGGCGTGGTGTACATGCCGTCGGGGCGACAGGACTGGTTGTCGGCGGCCGCCTGCGAGGGCGACGCACCGAGCGTCGCCAGCAGCAGGCCGGCCAGGCCCGCCGCCGCGGTGGCGGCCGCCGCCGCCCGCCGGCCGGAGACCCGGCGGCTGCCGACGGCGGTGGGACGCTGCACCGTCTGGGTTCGGTTCAACACTCGGTCCTCCAGGAGAGAGTGTCGGCGCACCCGAGTGGGGAAGCGGGCGCGCAAGTGGGGGAGGGTCGGACACACCGCAGCCGACGCACCGTCAACCACCCGGCCGCCGAACCACAGAGTGCGCCGAAGCTATGTGGTCTGGACCATCCCGGTCAATAGGTCTGTACCAATAAAGCGCTCTCCCGACCCCGTGACCTCCCGCCCGATCCGATCGTTTCCGAACCGGGGGACGGGTGCCGAACACAGGAACCCACAGGGGGCGCACATGCGGATCAGATACACCCGCGAACTCCTCGCCACGACGGCGGCGGAGGTCTCGTCGATCGACGAGATGCTGAGCGCACTGGGCAAACAGCCCGAGACGTACAACCGGCGGTACCTGCGGAGCCAGCTCAACCTCCACGGGGTGGACACCTCCCACTTCCGGGCAAGGGGCACCGTCTACACGAAGGAGCGACTGGAGGAGGCAGTCGCCGCATGCCACAGCATCGCCGGGGTGGTCCGCTACCTCGGCGAGCGCTCGGCGGGAGGGACCCAGCACCACGTCGGCCGGCGCATCAAGGCCTTCGGGATCGACACCTCGCACTTCACGGGCCAGGAACACAACCGGGGCCGGCGATCCGGGCGCCGCCTGCGGCCGGAGCAGGTACTCGTGCAGCGGCCCGCGGACGCCAAGCGGCTGCCGGGCATCCGGATCCGCCAAGCCCTGCTCGAAATGGGCCTCCCCGAGGAATGTGCGGACTGCGGCACCGGCCCGGTCTGGCGAGGGCGCCCGATGACCCTGGAGGTCGACCACATCAACGGCGGCTGGTCCGACAACCGCCCCGGCAACGTCCGTCTTCTCTGCCCGAACTGCCATGCCACGACCGACACCTACTGCGGGCGGAACAAGAACCACCGCGGCCCGCGCACCGGCTGAGCGGGCCACCCGCGCCACGAGCACAAAGGCGCTGTCGTCGCCGCGGAGGCAGCCCCTAGACTGGGGCCATGCGGCCGTGGCGTAACGGGCAGCCGCGCAGGTTTTAGGTACCTGTGGAGGAAACTCCGTGAGGGTTCGAATCCCTCCGGCCGCACGAACCACGAAGCGAAGGCCCGCCGGAATCACTCCGACGGGCCTTCGGCGTTCCGTGTGTCAGCCGAGCAGTTCGCGGACGACCGGGGCGAGGGCGCGGAAGGCCTGGCCGCGGTGGCTGATGGCGTTCTTCTCGGCGGGGGTGAGTTCGGCGCAGGTCCGGGTCTCGCCGAGGGGCTGCAGGATCGGGTCGTAGCCGAAGCCGCCGTCGCCGGCGGGTTCGGTGCGCAGCGTGCCGAGGAGGCGGCCTTCGACGACGCGTTCGGTGCCGTCGGGGAGGGCGAGGGCGGCGGCGCAGGCGAAGTGGGCGCCGCGGTGGGCTTCGGCGATGTCGGCGAGCTGGGCGAGCAGCAGGTCGAGGTTGGCGCGGTCGTCGCCGTGCTTGCCGGACCAGCGGGCGGAGAGGATGCCGGGGGCGCCGCCGAGGACGTCGACGCAGAGGCCGGAGTCGTCGGCGACGGCGGGCAGTCCGGTGGCGCGGGCGAGGGCGTGGGCCTTGAGGAGGGCGTTCTCGGCGAAGGTGATGCCGGTCTCGGGGACGTCGGGGATCTCGGGGTAGGCGTCGGCGCCGACGAGTTCGACGTCGAGTCCGGCGTCGCCGAGGATGTCGCGGAGTTCGGCGACCTTGTGGCGGTTTCGGGTGGCGAGGACGAGGCGTCGTGCAGTCATGGGCCCACCGTAGGGCACGCCGGGTTGGCGGGGTGTCAGCCGGTGCAGGCCTTGCTGAGGTTGCCTGCGGCGTCGCCGAGCGGCTTGAGGTCGGGGACCTGCTTGTTGTCGATGGCCTGCTGGGCCTTGTCGACCTGGGTGCGCAGGTCGGTGACGGCCTGGGAGACGTCGGTGTCGCTGGAGTTGCGGCTGATCTGGTCGAGGTCGTTCTTGAGGGTCTGCAGGGCCTGCCCGGCGGACGCGGGGTCGTTGGCGGCGTTGTTGAAGGCGTCGCCGGCCTGCGCGATGTCGTTGGTGATGCGGACGGCGGTGTTGCCGCAGTCGAGGGCCTTCTGGGCGGCGGAGCAGCTGACGGCGCTGAGCGGGAGGAGGAGGACGAGTCCGGCCACGGCGAGGGTGGTGGAGCGGGTGAGGCTGTCCGGCATCGGGTGTCCTCCGTGTGGTGGTGGGCGCGCGAGGGGTCCGTGGGTGGGGACGGTCGGCGCTGCCGGGTCGGTTCCCTCGGTTCCGGTCCGAACGGTACGGGCTGCGGGCGCGCCGTGTACAGGATGCGCGCCCGCGGCCCGGTGGGGTGTCAGCCTTCGAGGTCGCGGAGGGCCTTGTGCTGGATCTCGTCGAGTTCGGCGCAGCCGAGGGTGCCGAGGTCGAGGAGCTGGTCGAGGAGGGCGCGGTCGAAGGGGGCGCCTTCGGCGGTGCCCTGGACCTCGACGAAGCGGCCGTCGGAGGTGCAGACGATGTTCATGTCGGTCTCGGCGCGGACGTCTTCTTCGTAGCGGAGGTCGAGCATGGGGGTGCCGTCGATGATGCCGACGCTGACGGCGCTGACGCCGCCGGTGATGGGCTGGCCCTTGGCGCGGAGGATCTTCTTGTCGCGGGCCCAGGCGACGGCGTCGACGAGGGCGACGTAGGCGCCGGTGATGGCGGCGGTGCGGGTGCCGCCGTCGGCTTGGAGGACGTCGCAGTCGAGGACGATGGTGTTCTCGGCGAGGGCGCGGTGGTCGATGACGGCGCGCAGCGAGCGGCCGATGAGGCGGCTGATCTCGTGGGTGCGGCCGCCGATCTTGCCGCGGACGGATTCGCGGTCTCCGCGGGTGTTGGTGGCGCGGGGGAGCATGGAGTACTCGGCGGTGACCCAGCCTTCGCCGCTGCCCTTGCGCCAGCGGGGGACGCCTTCGGTGACGCTGGCGGTGCAGAGGACTTTGGTGTCGCCGAAGGAGACGAGGACGGAGCCTTCGGCGTGCTTGCTCCAGCCTCGTTCGATGGTGATGGGGCGGAGCTGGTCGGGGGTGCGGCCGTCGATGCGTGACATAGGCACCGAGCGTAGCCGTTGCGGGGTGTGGTGCGGCCCGCCGTCCCGGTGGGGGCGGCGGGCCGTGGTCGGCGCGGGGCCGGTCACTCCATCATGTCTTCGATCTCGCCGGCGATGGGGTCGGCGTCGGTGCCGATGACGACCTGGATGGCGGTGCCCATCTTGACGACGCCGTGGGCGCCGGCGGCCTTGAGTGCGGCTTCGTCGACGAGCTCGGGGTTGACGACCTCGGTGCGCAGGCGGGTGATGCAGCCTTCGACCTCTTCGATGTTGTCGATTCCGCCGAGGCCGGCGACGATCTTCTCTGCCTTGTTGGCCATGTGTGTCTCCCTGTGTGTCGGCGGTTCGGCCGGTGGTGTCGGGTGCCGTGCCGCGTCGTTGCCGTGGTGCGGTGGTGTGCCGGGTGTGGTGACGCGGGTTCAGGTTCCGTGTCGGCCGGCGGCGCGACAAGCATTTCCCGTTTCGGGGTGGTTTGCCACGTCAGTCCACTTTTGGCCCATTTTGGCGCGCAGCGGAGTGCGGCCGGGCCTCAGGATGGCGATCATCGGGCTGCCGTCCGGCGGCCGCTCGCCTCCCAAGTGGTCTACACCAATAGTAGGTGTATCGCCGGGGCGGTGGAACGGACCCCCGGACGCGGCCGTGGACCGCGCGGGGAGGACTCCCATGAGTACAGCAGGCACGGCGCCCGCAGCGACACCGTGGTGGCAGTCCTTTTACGGCGGGCTGCAGAAGATGGGCCGCAGCCTGCAGCTGCCGGTGGCGGTGCTGCCGGCGGCCGGGATCCTGAACCGGCTGGGCCAGGACGACGTGTTCGGCAAGGACGGCCTGGGCTGGGACAACGTGGCGAAGGTGTTCGCGGCGGCCGGCGGTGCGCTGCTGGACTCCAATCTGGGCCTGCCGCTGCTGTTCTGCATCGGTGTGGCGATCGGCATGGCGAAGAAGTCGGACGGTTCGACGGCGCTGGCGGCGGTGACCGGCTTCCTCGTCTACTACAACGTGCTGCGGGCCTTCCCGGACCGGGAGCAGTGCACGGGCACGATCACGGGCAATCAGTGCATCGACTTCTCGGCGCACACGTCGAGCGCGGCGGTGTTCCAGAACCCCGGGGTGCTGGGCGGCATCCTGATCGGGCTGATGTCGGCCTGGCTGTGGATGCGCTACCACCGGACGAAGCTGGTGGACTGGCTGGGCTTCTTCAACGGGCGCCGGCTGGTGCCGATGATCACCGCGGTGGGCGGGCTGGCGCTGGCCTGCCTGGCGCTGTGGGTGTGGCCGCCGATCGGCCGGGCGATGACCGACTTCTCGCAGTGGCTCGCCGACCTCGGCTCGGGCGGCGCGGGCATCTTCGGTGTGGCGAACCGGGCGCTGCTGCTGATCGGCATGCACCAGTTGATCAACACCTTCGTCTGGTTCCAGTTCGGCGAGTACCACAAGCCGGGAACGGACGAGGTGGTACACGGGGACATCCCGCGGTTCCTGGCGGGCGACCCGACGGCCGGCCAGTTCACCTCGGGCTTCTTCCCGATCATGATGTTCGCGCTGCCGGCGGCGGCGATGGCCATCGCGCACTCGGCGAAGCCGCACCGGCGCAAGGAGATCTACGGCCTGATGACCTCGGTCGCGCTGACCAGCTTCGTCACGGGGGTGACCGAGCCGGTCGAGTACTCCTTCGCCTACATCGCGCCGGTCCTGTTCGTGCTGCACGCCCTGCTGACCGGTGCCTCGATGGCGGTGACCTGGGCGTTCGGCGTACACGACGGCTTCAGCTTCTCGGCCGGGTTGATCGACTACGTCATCAACTGGGGGTTGGCGACGAAACCGTGGCTGATCATTCCGATCGGTCTGGCTTTCGCGGTGGTCTATTACGCGCTGTTCCGGTTCGTCATCGTGCATTTCGACCTGAAGACGCCCGGCAGGGAGGACGAGGACCAGGTCGAGGACGTGACGAAGGCCTGAGCGCCATTTGTTGCGCAACTCGCCAAAATGGCCGGTGACCGAGCGCAGTCAAGATCGTCGATCCGCAACAAGGTTTCGATTTCATAGCGCTTCCCACCTGCGGCGCTTTCAAGGGTTCCTTCCTCCGCCGGGCACGTGTTAGAAACTGGTCTACACCACTCGTGGTGTAGACCAGTTCGCGAGTCGGCCCCCGATGCACCCCCACCGACCCGCCCTGCCGTTAGGAACCACCCCATGAGTACGACTGCGCAGGCACCGGCGCCCGCCGCGGCACCGGCACCCTCCCCGATCAAGAAGATCGGCCAGAGCACGCTCCAGGGCCTGCAGAAGATCGGCCGCAGCCTCCAGCTGCCGATCGCCGTGCTGCCGGCCGCGGGCCTGCTGCTCCGTCTCGGCCAGGACGACGTCTTCGGCAAGGACGGCCTCGGCTGGGACAAGGTCGCCGCGGTGTTCAGCACGGCGGGCGACGCCGTGTTCAGCAACCTTCCGCTGCTCTTCGCGGTGGGCATCGCCATCGGCTTCGCCAAGAAGGCCGACGGCTCGACCGCCCTCGCCGCACTGGTCGGCTTCCTGGTGTACAAGAACGTGCTCACCGCGTTCCCGATCACCGACGGCCACATCGCCGACGGCAAGTGGGTCCAGCCCACCTACCAGAACCCGGGCGTGCTCGGCGGCATCGTGATCGGCCTGCTCAGCGCCGTGCTGTGGCAGAAGTACCACCGCACCAAGCTGGTCGACTGGCTGGGCTTCTTCAACGGCCGCCGGCTGGTGCCGATCATCATGGCCTTCGTCGGCACCGCCGTGGGCGTGCTCTTCGCCCTGGTCTGGGGCCCGGTCGGCGACGCGATCGGCAGCCTGAACGACTCCCTGATCGGCGCGGGCGCCTTCGGTGCGGGCGCGTTCGGCCTGATCAACCGCGGTCTGCTGCCGGTCGGCATGCACCAGTTCGTCAACTCCTACGCCTGGTTCCAGACCGGTGACTTCACCAAGGCCGACGGCACCGTCGTGCACGGCGACCTGACCCGCTACTTCGCCGGCGACCCGACGGCCGGCCAGTTCATGTCGGGCTTCTTCCCGATCATGATGTTCGCGCTGCCGGCCGCCGCCCTGGCGATCGCGCACGCCGCCCGCCCGGAGCGCCGCGCCGCGGTGATGGGCATGATGATGTCGCTGGCGCTGACCTCCTTCGTCACCGGTGTCACCGAGCCGATCGAGTTCGCCTTCCTCTTCATCGCCCCGGTCCTGTTCGCCATCCACGCGGTGCTGACCGCCGTCTCGATGGCCGTCACCTGGGCGCTCGGCGTGCACGCCGGCTTCACCTTCTCGGCCGGTCTGATCGACTACGGCCTGGGCTTCAGCAAGGCCACCCACCCGCTGCTGATCATCCCGATCGGCCTGGTCTTCGCCGCCCTGTACTACGTGCTCTTCCGCTTCGCGATCACCAAGTTCAACCTCAAGACCCCCGGTCGCGAGGACGACACCGAGGTCGAGGACGTCACCAAGGCCTGACGCCCCCCCGTACGGACCCCGCCCCGCTGCTCAGGGCGGGGTCCGTCGCCACGTCCCGGCCGGTGTGAGGCAGGACACAGGGAACGTCCGGCCCGGTCCGCTCCTCTTTGTGCGGTGACGGCCCGTCGACGGGACGGCGCCGCCCGGCCGACCCGGCCGACCGAAGCGAGGGGGAATCCGTGGACCGCACCGCGCAGCGCACCGGAACGGCGGTGGCCGGACTGCTGGCCGCCGACGCCGCACTCCACGTGTACTGGGCCACCGGCCGCACCTGGCCCGCCACCGACGGCCGGGCGCTCTCGCAGGCCGTCCTCAACGCCGACGTCCCGTTCACGCCGCCCGTGGTGCTGCCGCTCGCCGCGCTGCTGCTCGCCGCCGCGGCCGCGGTGCTGGCCCGCGCGCACGGCCGCGGCGGTCCCCGCACCGCCCGGCTCTGCCGGCTGGCCACCGCCGCCGTGGCGGCCGGGCTGCTGCTCCGCGGAGCGGCCGGACTGGTGTGGGCCTGTGGCCTCGGCACGGACCCCGGCAGCACCTTCCACCTGCTCAACCTGGTGCTCTACACGCCGCTCTGCCTCGGCTTCGGCGCGGCGGCGGCCCGGACCGCCGGGATCGGAGCGCTCCGGCCGGTGCGAGACTTCCGCCGTGGCTGATCCCGACGAGCGCTCGCGCGGCGTGGCGCTGGCCCGCGCCGCCCGGCGCGGGGACACCCTCGCGATGAGCGACCTGCTCGACCACCTCACGCCCCACGTCGGGCGGATCTGCGGACGGATCTGCGGGCCCGCCGCCGCGGCCGGCCGCCAGGACGCGGTGCAGGAGACGCTCACCGCCGTCTTCCGGGGCCTGCGCTCGCTGCGGGACGTGGACGCGCTCTACGGCTGGGTCCGGGTGCTGGCCGTCCGCGAAGCGGTGCGGGTGGCCCGCCGGGACGGCCGCGACACCCCCGCAGAACTCACCGCCCTGCCCTCCCCCGGGGACGCCCAGCTCGCCGCGGACATCCGGGACGTGCTGGGCCGGCTCACCCCCGAGCACCGGGCCGTCCTGCTGCTGCGCGACGTCGAGGGCCTGGACGAGCGGGCCGCCGCCGGTCTGCTCGGCATCCCCGAGGGCACCGTGAAGTCCAGGCTGCACCGCGCCCGGACCGTATTCCGAAGGATGTGGACGGCATGACGACGGACGACCCGACCGCCCCGCTGGACCCGGTGCGGCGGCTGCACGTGATGGCCGCGGGGATCCGCGGCGCCCGCGTCACCGAGGGCGTGGTCGACGCGCCGTTCGACCGGGTGTGGGCGGTCATGGGCGACCTTGAGGGCGAGTTCGGCCGCTTCCAGCCGGACATGAGGAGCCTGCGCGTGCTCCGCCGGGACGGCGACCGGGTGGCGGCCCTGGCGCGCAGCCGGTACGGGATGCGGGCCCGGTTCGACGGGGTGATCCGACCGGGCTGGTGCTGGCTGCAGAGCCGGTTCCTGATCGTCGGGATGGCGGCCGTCGCCGACGGGGCCGGTGCCACCCGGGTCGCGCTGACCGGCGGCGTCCGGGTGCCGGGCAAGGCGGCACTCGTCCCGCTGGGCACCCGCCGCGAGCCGCGGCTGGCGCTGGCCCGCCTGCAGCAGCGGGTGGACGGGAGCCGCTAGATCCAGCCCAGGCGGGCGGCGTGCACCCCGGCCTGGAAGCGGCTCTGGGCGCCGAGGTCGGTGGTGAGGTCGGAGACCAGGCGTCGCACGGTGCGCTCGGAGATCTCAAGCTTCCTGGCGATCGCCTGGTCGGTCAGTCCGGCGGCGAGCAGCCGGAGCACCTCGCGGTGACGGTCGTCGGGAACCGGGCGGCCCAGCAGGTCCGGCGGCACCCAGGCCGCCGTCCAGAAGTACTCGAAGAGCTCGCGGACCACCGCCAGCACGGCCTCGTCCCGGACGACGAGCGCGGTGTCGGGCGCCCCGCCGGGCGCGGGCAGCACCGCCATCGTGCGGTCCACCGTGATCAGCCACAGCGGGAGGGTGTGCGCGACCCGGATGCCGGCCCCCGCGGCGGTGAGCCGCTGCACGTGGTCGAGCACCTCCGGGTGGTGCAGGGCCGCCGCCGGGTAGACGGTGCGCAGCCGGACGCCGTGGGCGAGCGCGATGCGTTCGCGGGCGAGTTTGCCGTCGAGGGCGGTGCGGGAGTGGTCCTGGCCGCGGCGCAGCGACAGGACCTCGGTGCGGGCGCTGTGGGCGGCGTCCTCGAGGAGGGCGGCGATGCGGTCGGCGCCGTGGACGAGGTGGTGGGTGCCGCTGTCGGCGGTGTCGCTCTGCGCGGGCAGGTAGCGGCTGTGGAGTTCTTCGACGGTGTCGCGGGTGCGGCGGACGGCGGTGAAGAGTTCGGCGAGGTGTCCGTCGGCGTCGGCGAGGAGATGGCGGACGGCGGTGGCGACGGAGACCGCGGTCAGTCCGCTGCCGGGGTCGGCGGTGGGACGGAGCAGTCCGAGCTGTCTGAGTTCGCCGACCGCCGCGTCGAACTCGGTTTCTTCCCAGCCGAGTTCAACGCGCAGGTCGGGCAGCGGGCGGCTCGGGTCGGTGCGCAGGCGGCGGTAGAGGGCGGTGCTGTGCTCCACGGCGGGGACGATAGCCACCCGGTCGGTGGGCGAACCGTGAATTCCACCATCCGGGACGGCGGCTCCGGTCCCGGCCATGGCCGGTTCAGGCGCCCGCGGGGGCGGTGGCGCGGGGGTGTCGGGGCGCCAGGATGGCGGCATGGTGACGACGGAGGCTTCGACGATCTGGTTCGACGGCGCGCTGGTGCCCTGGCACGAGGCGCGGGTGCACGTGCTGACGCACGGCCTGCACTACGGAACGGGAGTGCTGGAGGGCACCCGGGTGTTCGGGACGGCGGAGGGGCCTGCGGTGTTCCGGCTGGAGGACCACCTGCGCCGGCTGGTGCGCAGCTCGCACATGCTGCGGATGCCGTTGCCGTACGGCGTCGAGGAGTTGGCGAAGGGCACGGTGGAGCTGCTCCGGGCGAACGGTCAGGGCGCCTGCTACGTACGGCACTTCGCGTTCCTGGGGGACGGCGCGATGGGCCTGGACATGCGGGGTGCCGGGACGCGGACGGTGATCGCGTCCTGGGAGTGGCCGGAGCAGGCGCCGGGGCGTCCACTGCGGCTGAAGACCAGCAGCTGGCGGCGGACGGATCCGAACAGTGTGCCGCCGGCGGCCAAGGCGACCGGCCCGTACCTGAATTCGGTGCTGGCGCGGCGGGAGGCGACGGACGCCGGGTACGACGAGGCGCTGCTGCTGGCCTCGGACGGTTCGGTGAGCGAGTGCAGTGCGGAGAACGTGTTCGCGGTGCGGGACGGGGTGCTGCGGACGCCGCCGGTGGCGGCGGGGGCGCTGGAGGGGATCACCCAGGACACCGTGCTGGCACTGGCCTGGGACCTGGGGGTCGAGGTGCGGGTGGAGCGGCTGCTGCGCTCGGACCTGTACGCGGCGGACGAGGTGTTCGTGTGCGGGACGGCGGCGGGGATCGTGCCGGTGGGTTCGCTGGACGACCGGGAGCTGGCGGCGGCGCCCGGCGCGGTGACGGCGCGGGTGGCGGAGCTGTACCGGGCGGCGGTGTCGGGCGCGGAGCCGCGGTACGGGCGGTGGCTGACCCGGGTGTGAGCCGGGTCAGAGCTCCCAGACGGCACCGGGGGCGGCGAGTTCGACGGGGCCGGTGAAGGCCTCGGCGGCGTCGCGGCGGTTCTGCTCGGCGTCGGTCCACGGCGGGATGTGGGTGAGCACGAGGCGGCCGGTGCCGGCGGCGGCAGCGTGCTCGCCGGCCTCGCGTCCGTTGAGGTGGATGGCCTGGAAGGTCTCCTTGCCGTCGGTGTAGGCGGCCTCGCAGAGGAACAGGTCGGTGTCGCGGGCGAGGTCGACCAGGTCGGCGCACTCGCCGGTGTCGCCGGAGTAGGCGAGGGAGGCTCCGCCGTGCTCGATCCGGAAGCCGTAGGCCTCGGTGTCCAGGTGGTTGACCTGGGCGCTGGTGATGCGCAGCGGGCCGAGGTCGAAGCTGCGGTTGCCGAGCGGGCGGAAGTCGAAGACCTCCTTCATGCCGGGTTCCTCCGGCATGTCGTAGGCGCGGGCGAGGCGTTCGGCAGTGCCGTGCGGTCCGTAGACGGGGAGGGGCGCGGGGCAGCCCTCGATCCGGTAGTTGCGGGCGACCCAGTAGGCGCAGAGGTCGATGCAGTGGTCGGCGTGCAGGTGGCTGAGCAGGACGGCGTCGACGTCGTAGAGGCCGGTGTACTTCTGCAGCGCGCCGAGGGCGCCGTTGCCGAGGTCGACGACCAGGCGGTATCCGTCGGCCTCGACGAGGTAGCTGGAGCAGGGCGAGTCGGCGGACGGGAAGCTCCCCGAGCACCCCACCACGGTCAGTTTCATGCCGAGCCCCTCCGCCCCGATGGGTCATGGTCCACGCCGGCGCGGCACTACCTCTCGGTAGCGGTGCCCCTTCGCGTTGTCGAGAGTAAGGGCCGGGCGGCACTTTGCCCCCGTCTCCGTGCCGGGCTGTGGCTGGAATCACCAGAACGGGCCGGGTCGGGTGGCGGGCGTCGAAGGGGGCGCGGCGGGTCGGAGAGGGTGCGGCCGCGGAGGGCCGGGCGCGGGTACGGCGAGGGTGCGGCACCCGTGGCGGGTGCCGCACCCTCGGGGTGTCAGGCCCAGAGCTGGCCCTGCAGCGCCTCGACCGCGGCCTCGGTCGACTCGGCGGTGTAAATGCCGGTGGACAGGTACTTCCAGCCGCCGTCGGCGACGACGAAGACCACGTCGGCCCGTTCGCCGGCCTTGGCGGCCTTGCGGGCGACGCCGATCGCGGCGTGCAGGATGGCGCCGGTGGAGACGCCGGCGAAGATGCCCTCGTGCTGGAGCAGCTCGCGGGTGCGTCGGACGGCGTCCGCGGAGCCGACGCTGAAGCGGGTGGTGAGCACCTTGGCGTCGTAGAGCTCGGGGACGAAGCCCTCGTCGAGGTTGCGCAGGCCGTAGACGAGGTCGTCGTAGCGGGGCTCGGCGGCGACGATCTGCACGCCGGGGACCTTCTCGCGCAGGTAGCGGCCGACGCCCATCAGGGTGCCGGTGGTGCCGAGGCCGGCCACGAAGTGGGTGACGGTCGGCAGGTCGGCGAGGATCTCGGGGCCGGTGCCGGCGTAGTGCGCGCCGGCGTTGTCGGGGTTGCCGTACTGGTAGAGCATGACCCAGTCGGGGTGCTCGGCGGCGATCTCCTTGGCGATCCGCACGGCGGTGTTGGAGCCGCCGGCGGCCGGCGAGGGGATGATCTCGGCGCCCCACATGCGGAGCAGCTCGCGCCGCTCCTCGCTGGTGTTCTCCGGCATGACGCACACCATGCGGTAGCCCTTGAGCTTGGCCGCCATGGCGAGGGAGATGCCGGTGTTGCCGCTGGTGGGCTCGAGGATGGTGCAGCCCGGGGTGAGCCTGCCGTCGGCCTCGGCGCGCTCGATCATGTGCAGGGCCGGGCGGTCCTTGATCGAGCCGGTGGGGTTGCGATCCTCCAGCTTGGCCCACAGGCTCACCAGGCCGTCGGCGTTGCCGGGCACGGCTGCCGACATGTGCGGCAGCCGTACCAGCGGGGTGTTGCCGACGGCCTCCAGGGGGCTGTCGTAGCGCATTACTTCATGCCGCCGGCGACGGCGGGGAGGATGGTGACGCTGTCGCCGTCGGCGACGGCGGTGCTGATGCCCTCGAGGAAGCGGACGTCCTCGTCGTTCAGGTAGACGTTCACGAAGCGGCGCAGCTCGCCGGCGTCGAGAAGGCGCTCGGCGATGCCGGGGTGGCGGCTGTCGAGGTCCTGGAACAGCTCGCCGAGGTTGTTGCCGGTACCTTCGACGGCCTTGGCGCCGTCGGTGTACGGGCGGAGGATGGTCGGGATGCGGACCTCGATGGCCATGGCTGCGCTCCTGTGGAGTGGGTCGGGTGGGCCGCCGCACGCGGCGCGGCAGGGGTGGGCCCCGGGGCGGCCGGGGCGGGCTGGCGGTGCCGAGTCAGTGGGCGTCGGCGGTACCGGGACAGATCGCGCTGGCGAGCCGGCACAGGTCGACGTGCAGGCGCGCCACGAGGCGGATGCCTGGGGCCTGGTTGGTCACATCGACGGAACGCATGGGCTCATCGTATAGATTCCCGCCCCCGCTACGGCATCCACGTCTCGCGATCCGGATGGTTTCGTTTCCCATGCCGAGACGGTGCCCGATCGCCGGCCGGTCGCGGCCGGTCGGCGGGTTCGGCGCCGGAGCCGCCGGTCAGGCGGGGTACTCCTCCACGACCTGCACGTCTTCCTCCGTGATCACACCGTCCACGATGCGGAACGAGCGGAACTCGTAGGGGTCGTCCTCGCCGTTGCCCTCGGCGGTGGAGACCAGCACGTAGTGCGCCTCGGGCTCGGAGGCGTAGCTGACGTCGGTGCGCGAGGGGTAGGCCTCGGTGGCGGTGTGCGAGTGGTAGACGATCACCGGCACCTCGTCGCGGTCGTCCATCTCGCGGTACAGCTTGAGCAGGTCGCCGGAGTCGAACTCGTAGAAGGTGGGCGAGCGGGCCGCGTTGAGCATCGGGACGAACCGCTCGGGCCGGCCGCTGCCCTCGGGCCCGGCGACCACGCCGCAGGCCTCGTCCGGGTGGTCGGCGCGGGCGTGGGCCACGATGCGGTCGCGCAGTTCTCGGGTGATGGTCAGCATGCGGGCCAGGATAGCCAGCGCCGGTCCCGGGCCAGGGCCCGGGACCGGCCGACGTCTCGACTGCCGGACAGCCGGCGGACGCCTCGTGGGCAGCCCGGCGGACGCCTCGCGGTCAGCGTCCGACGCCCGCGTCCAGATGCTCGCGGCCATGCCCCTGCACGGCCTCGGGGCGGATGCGGGCGAGCACCAGGTAGCCGGCGGTCAGCAGGGCGGCCCAGACCGGGAAGACGTACAGCGAGATCCGGGCGTCCTCGTCGAAGCCGATCAGGACGACGACCAGGACGAGGAAGGCGAGCGCGAGCCGGCTCGGCCAGCTGCCGCCGGGGGCCTTGAAGGTGGGGGCGGGCAGCCGGCCGTCCTGCCAGGCGCGGCGGTAGCGGATCTGGGCGACCAGGATGACCGCCCAGGTCCACAGGCCGCAGACGGTGGCGACCGAGGTCACGTACTCGAAGGCCTTCGCCGGGGCGAGGTAGTTGAGCACCACTCCGACCCCCATGAGCAGGCAGGAGACGGTGATCGCGGCGGCCGGGGTGCGGCGGGAGTTGAGCGCGGTGAGCCGGCCGGGCGCCTGGCCGCGCAGCGCGAGGTCGCGGAGCATCCGACCGGTGGAGTACATGCCGGAGTTGCAGGAGGAGAGGGCGGCGGTGAGCACCACGAAGTTGATGACGGAGGCGCCGGCCGGGATGCCGACCTTCTCGAACGCGGCGACGAACGGGCTGACGCCAGGCGCGAACTCCTGCCACGGGACGAGCGAGAGGATGATCACCAGGGCGCCGATGTAGAACAGCGCGATCCGCCAGGGCAGAGTGTTGATGGCGCGCGGCAGGGTGCGGGCCGGGTCCTCGCTCTCGCCGGCGGTGACACCGACCAGTTCGACGCCGAGGTAGGCGAACATGACGATCTGAAGGGTCATCACGGTCGCGCCGACGCCCTTGGGGAAGAAGCCGCCGTCGGCCCACAGGTGGGTGACCGAGGCGGTGTCGCCGGCGTCGGAGAAGCCGAGGGTGAGCACGCCGACGCCGATCAGGATCATGCCGAGGATGGCGGTGACCTTGACCATCGAGAACCAGAACTCGATCTCGCCGAAGAGCTTCACCGAGATCAGGTTGGCGCCGTAGAGCAGCACCAGGAAGGCCAGCGCACTGGCCCACTGCGGGACACCGGGAGCCCAGTACCGCACGTAGACGGCGGCCGCGGTGGTCTCGGCCATGCCGGTGACCACCCAGAACAGCCAGTACGTCCAGCCGGTGACGAAGCCGGCGAACGGGCCGAGGAACTCCCGGGCGTACTCCGAGAAGCTGCCGGAGACCGGGCGGTAGGTGAGGAGTTCGCCGAGCGCGCGCATGATGACGAAGATCACCAGGCCGGCCACCGCATAACTGAGGATCAGGCTGGGGCCGGCCTTGGAGATCGCCGTGCCGGCGCCGAGGAAGAGGCCGGTGCCGATCGCGCCGCCGATGGCGATCATCTGGATCTGGCGGCTGCCCAGCCCGCGGGCGTAGCCCTCCTCGTCCGGCTCGGTGTCGATCACCTCGTCGTAGCGCTGATCGGCCATGGGCGTACCGTCCTCGGGTTCGTGGGGAGGGTGAAGTCGTACCACGCCACGCCCGGATACCGGTGTCCATCTGAGCGTTAATTGAGCATGCCATGTCCGGATTCCGACACCTATGACCGAAATGCCGAGCCCCCGTGTCCACATGATGGACACGGGGGCTCGGGACGTCCGGGTCGGCCGAGGAACCGCCGGAGAAGGGCCGGGGACCGCCGGGGAGTCAGCCGGCCATGGCCTCCAACAGCGACTCCTGCATGCCGCCCAGCCAGAGGTAGGCCATCACCAGCGGCTTGCGCGGGTCGCTGTCGGGCAGCCCGTACAGGCCCTCCTCGTCGTCCTCGGTGACGTCCAGCCGGGAACCGAGGGTGAGGCGCAGGTCGTTGAGGGCGCCGAGCCAGCGCGGGCAGTCCACGGCCGGGACGGTCAGCACACCGCCGTCGCCGCCGAGCCCGTCCAGCGCGCGGACCACGCTCAGCGCGTCCTCGCGCTTGCGGGCCCGCAGGTCCAGCTCGGTGTAGCGGCGGAACTCGCCCGCCATCGCCCGGGTCTCCGTGTCGGCGGGCTCGCCCGGCTCGCCGTACGCGTCGGGGAAGAGCCGGGCCAGCGCAGGGTCGGCCGGCGCCTCGGTCGGCCCGTCGGCGAAGAGCGCGGCCAGCGGGTCCTCGGAGACGCCCCCCGGGCCGGGGCCGATCAGCTCCAGCATCTGCACCTCCAGCGATCGGAGGATGGATGCCTCCACCTCGTCGAGCGCGATCGCCGCGGCGCCCTCGCCGGCGCTCTCGAACAAGCCAGCCATGAGTCCTGAATCAGCCCCGTCCGCATTGGTCTTCGGTCTTGGTGTCGATCGGTGTCGCCGTACGCGCCGGGGCCAGGGCCCCGCCGGCCGGACGCACGATGCCCGCCCGGGCGGTCAGTCGTGCTGGAGGGTGGCCCAGAGCCCGTAGCCGTGCATCGCCTGCACGTCGCGCTCCATCTCCTCGCGGGTGCCGCTGGAGACGACGGCACGCCCCTTGGTGTGCACCTCCATCATGAGCTTCCTGGCCTTGTCCTTCGGGTAGCCGAAGTAGGCCTGGAACACGTACTGGACGTAGCTCATCAGATTCACCGGGTCGTTGTGGACGATCGTCACCCACGGTGTGTCCGGTTCCACCGCCGGCAGACTTTCGACCTCCGGGCGCTCGATCTCGACCGGCGCGACACTCACGACTGGCTCTCTCCTCTGCGGCTGACCGGGGTGAAGGCGCGTCTCCCCCTGCCCTCATGCTTCCATCCGGGGGACTTCGGAGCGAATCCGGGTCAACATCACACAAGAGAAATCGTCACTCTGACGCTAAGTGGTAGTAGCATCATCACCATGGACGCCATCACCGCGCACCGCTCCACCGCGCTGCTCACCGACCGCTACGAGCTGACCATGCTGCAGGCCGCCCTGCGCAGCGGTGCCGCACACCGCCGATCGGTCTTCGAGGTGTTCACCCGCCGCCTGCCGAACGGCCGCCGCTACGGCGTGGTCGCCGGCACCGGCCGGGTCCTCGACGCCGTGGAGCACTTCCGGTTCACCGGCCCCCAGCTGGACTGGCTGGCCGACCAGAAGGTGGTCGACGACGCGACCCTGCGCTTCCTCGCCGACTACCGCTTCACCGGCGACATCCACGGCTACCCGGAGGGCGAGGTGTACTTCCCCGGCTCGCCGCTGCTGACCGTCGAGGGCAGCTTCGCCGAGGCGGTGATCCTGGAGACGCTGATCCTCTCGATCCTCAACTACGACTCGGCGATCGCCGCCGCGGCCTCCCGGATGACCGCCGCCGCCGGCGACCGCCCGGTGATCGAGATGGGCGCCCGCCGGGCCCACGAGGCCGCCGCCGTCTCCGCCGCCCGCGCCGCCTACATCGCCGGCTTCAGCGCCACCTCCGACCTGGAGGCCGGCTTCACCCACGGCATCCCGACCACCGGCACCGCCGCACACGCCTTCACCCTGCTGCACGACAGCGAGCGGGAGGCCTTCACCGCCCAGATCGACTCGATGGGCCGCGGCACCACGCTGCTCATCGACACCTACGACCTGGCCGAGGCCGTCCGCACCGCCGTCGACGTGGCCGGGCCGGACCTCGGGGCGGTCCGCATCGACTCCGGCGACCTGACGCTGCTCGCCCACCGGGTGCGCCGCCAACTCGACGACCTGGGCGCGCACAAGACCCGGATCATCGTCACCTCCGACCTCGACGAGTACGCCATCGCCGCGCTCGCCGCCGCACCGGTCGACGGCTACGGCGTGGGCACCAGCCTGGTCACCGGCAGCGGCCACCCAACCTGCGCGATGGTCTACAAGCTGGTCGCCCGGGAGAGCGTGCCCGGCGGTCCGCTGGTGCCGGTCGCCAAGCGCTCGGCCGGCGGCAAGACCAGCACCGGCGGCCGCAAGTGGGCCGCGCGGCGCACCGACGCGGACGGCGTCGCCGAGGCCGAGGTCGTCGGCACCGGCCCGGTGCCCGCCCCGCTGGAGCCGCAGCTGCTGCACGTGCCGCTGGTGCGCGACGGCGAGGTCGTGGGGCGCGAACCCCTGGAGGCGGCGCGCGAGCGCCACCGGCGCGCCCGCGGCACGCTCCCGATGTCGGCCACCCAGCTGTCGAAGGGCGAGCCCGTGATCGTGACCGAGCTGCTGAGCGGCGCGACCGCCGCCGGGTGAACCCGCCGGGTGCACCCGCCGGGCCTTCCGCCCGTGCGCGCCACTCCCTACAGTCTTCTCGGCACCACCACGGCCGCCACACCGCCCGCACGTCCCACCCGTAACTCCCGTACCACCTTGTACCGCCCGCACCGCCTCGTACCGCCCGACCCCCGACGGCGGCCGCCACCGCGGACCGCCCCACAGCGAGAGAAGCCAGCCATGCACCGGGCCCTGATCGTCGTCGACGTGCAGAACGACTTCTGCGAGGGCGGCAGTCTGGCCGTCGGCGGCGGCGCCGAAGTGGCCGCCGCCATCACCGACCTGATCGCCGACGCCGCCCCCGGCTACGCGCACATCGTCGCCACCCGCGACCACCACATCGACCCCGGGGCGCACTTCTCCGACGAGCCGGACTACGTCACCTCCTGGCCCGTGCACTGCGTGGCCGGCACCGAGGGCGTCGGCTTCCACCCCAACTTCGCGCCCTCGGTCACCTCGGGCGCGATCGAGGCGGTCTTCGACAAGGGCGCGCACTCGGCCGCGTACAGCGGCTTCGAGGGCATCGACGAGAACGGCGGGACGCTGGCCGCCTGGCTGCGCGAGCGGGGCGTGACCGAGGTGGACGTGGTCGGCATCGCCACCGACCACTGCGTGAAGGCCACCGCGCTCGACGCCGCCCGCGAGGGCTTCGCCACCCGGGTGCTGCTCGACCTGACGGCCGGTGTCGCGGCCGGCACCACCGAGGCCGCCCTTGGCGAACTGCGCACTGCCGGTGTCGAGTTGAACGGCACTCCGGTGCTGCACTGACCGGGAGCCGCGCGGCTGCCGGGGATGCCGGGGCGACCGGGGCGGTCAGCGGTCCGTGACGACCAGCTCGACCACGTCCGCCCCGCCGGCCCGGAAGGCCTCGCGGAGCTCGCCGCCGACCTCGTCCGGCTCCGCGGCGACCCGTGCACCGGAGACGTACACCACCCGCACCCCCAGGTACTCCATCCGGTGCTGCTCGCCGCGCACCCAGGCCGCCTCGCCCTCGCTGACGCAGCGCAGGTCGGAGTCGACGGCCACCGCCACGCCTGCCTCCGGCCAGTACAGGTCCGGCACCGCGACGTAGGTGCCGCCGCGCATCCGCAGCTCGGGGCCGGCCAGCGGGACGGGCAGCAGCCATTCGTCCACCAGCTCGCCGATCCGGCCGAGCACCGACTCCCGCTCCGCGGCGAGGAGTTCGTCCAGCGCGGCGCGGACCCGCGGCTCGGCGAGCAGCCCGGCCTCGCCGAGCTCCTCCACCAGCTCCCGCAGGGTGCAGCCGCCCTCGGCGCGGGACACCGCCTCGCGGAGCAGGGCCCGCAGCAGCGCCGGGCGGACCATGCCGTTGTCGAACGCCCCCGTGTCCGTCCACTCACGCACGGCGTCGGCCACCGCGCGCGCCACCGGCGCGCAGGCGAGCCCGTGCACCGACCGCGCCACCAGCGCCCGCCCGGTGCGCAGGATGCGGACCGTGCCCGCGTCCTTCAGCCGCCGCTGCCGCGGCACCAGTACCTCCACGCCGGTGACCGCGGGCAACCGGGGCACCGAGGCGAAGCCGTACAGGGCGAGCGCCGCCGCGCCGGTGATCACGGCGCCCTCGCGGCCGCTCTCATCCCGGCCGTTCTGCGCCGCGTAGAGCAGGGCCGCCCACATCCGCTGCTCCGGCGTCGGGTCGCCGTCCTGGAGGAGGTAGACCCGCGGCAGCAGCCGCTGCCACGGACCGCCGCGGCGGCAGTGCTCGGTGACCACCCGGGAGGGCACACCGCGCGCCCGCAGCTGGCTCGCCGTGACCACGTTCTGCTGACGCCGCGCCAGCTCTTCGAGCGAGAGCGGCTGGGAGGGAATCCGGTAGCTCATGCGAACACCCTCCCCAACGCCGCCGCAATCGCACGCCTGACTTGACGACCCGTTACCTAACCGTCGCGAAAACGGGACGGCTCCGTCCTAAAGTCCCCATACCCTCACCCGTTCGACGTATAGGACGTTCACTCGAATGCCGGATTAGGTGGGACTTGGGACATGACGATCCGTTTTTCATCGAATCGGTACATCAACGATCATGGAATGAGTGCACCCCGTGATCAGCGCTTACTGACCGAGCGTGACCAAGGCCATACGGTGAAGCACCACCCGCCGGCCACCGGCACCCGCCCGATTGCCTACCATCGGCTCATGCCACGTGACGAGATCCCCGGCCTGCGCGCCGCCCAACTGCGCCTCGGCCGTCTACCCGGCTACGTCCGCCGGCCCGACCTCGCCCGCCGCAGCAGCGCGGACGGCCACACGTACAAGAAGGGGTGGGAGGTCCGCTTCACCGCCCGCACGGAAGCCGAGATAACGGAGATCCGCGACCTGGTGATGGCCGCCGGATTCGCCCCCGCCCGACCGTTCTTCAAGGGTCACCAGCTGATCCAGCCGGTCTACGGCATCGCCGCCGTCCAGGCCTACCTGGCCGCCCGGGAGGCCTTCGAGGAGCTCGGCCGCACCCGCGCCGCCGGATCGGCCACCGAGCCGGCCACCGGACGGACTCCGGCGGCGGGCGGCGACGGCTCGGCGGCCCGTCCCGACGGTGTCCCGGCGGCTCCCGCGGACGCGGTGCCCATCCCGGAGCAGGCGTGCCGCGAGGCCGCCGCGCCGGTCGCCGCGGCGGCGGCAGCGGCGGCCGCGGCCGGTGCGGCCGGTGCGGCCGCACTGGCGGCGAACGCCGCGGGCGCCACGGGCACGGCCGCCTCCGTGGCGGCTGCCTCGCCGGCCGGTGCGGCGCCGGCCGGCGCCGGGGCGGTCGGTGCCGGGGTGGCCGCTGTTGGAGCGGTCGGCGTGGGAGCGGTCGGCGTTGGGTCGGCGGCCCGCGAGCGGTCCGGTGTCCCGGCGGCCGCGGGGCAGCGGGTCGGCGGCGGCCACGGCCGGCGGACCGCCGGGGCCGGCGTCAGTGCAGCCGGTCGTACGTCCTGAAGGTGTAACTCGCGTCGTAGGACAGCAGGTTGCCGCCCGCCGCCGGAAGGCCGAGCCGACGGGACAGCAGCCCGGTGAGCGGGCCGCAGCCCTCCGGCGCGGGGACGGCGAACGTGTCGTCGTACGCCGAGAAGTGGATCAGCGGCGGGTTCCGGGAGACCCACTCCGAGGAACCCGCCCGCTGGAAGTGCATCGACACCGGGGTGCTCCGGCCGACCGTGCAGCCGTGCGGCAGCAGCGGCCCGGACAGCCGGAAGCGCATGTCCATGGTGCCGGTGTAGAAGTCGGAGGCCCCGCCGTACTCCGCCTCCAGGGCCAGGCCAAGCAGTGGGCTGCGGTCGCCCGCCGGGGTACCGGTCAGACCGCCCGGTACCGCGGCCGGGCCGCCGCTGTGCCAGCCGCCCCAGACCTGCCCGGGCGTGCCGTCCGCCAGCGGGCCCTCGGCGTGCACCATCAGGATCGGGTGCAGGACGGGCAGGTCGGCGGCGCCGAGGCGCACCCGCGGGGTCGCCAGGTGCACCTCGCACCGCCAGCGGGCCGGGTCGACGCCCTGCGGGAGTTCCGGGCAGTCGGCGTAGCCGGCCTCCAGCGCAGCCAGTTCCGCCTCCGGGGTCCCGGCCGCGGAGGCGGCGTTGGCCCTGACGGTGGCCGTGGCAGCGCCGGACGGACCGGAAGGTGCGGCGTCGGCGGCGTGGGCCGCGGCAGGGACGGCCAGGGCGAGCCCGGTGGCCGCGAGGGCGGCGACGGCTGTGAGCCCGGCGCGGCGGGTCCGGCCGCGGCCCGCACGGCCCGTCCCGACGGCAACCGTCCCGACGGGGTCCGCGGGGCGGCGGTGGTCGGTGTGCGGCGTGGTGGTGGCGTCGATTTCCATGTCGGCCAGCCTGCCGCGCAAAAATTTCGGCCGACATCGGTGAGAGCCCGGACCTTGCCCGGACGCCACCCTGATACACGATCAGGGATTATTTTCGGCCTCCGCCCGCCGCGACGAAGGCACGGCGGGCGCCCGGACGGGCGGGTGTCAGGGCGCGCGGGTGTCAGGGCGCGCGGGTGTCAGGGCGCGCGGGTGTCAGGGCGGGCAGGATCAGGGCAGGGCGGCCCGTAGCTCCGGGTCGGCCGTCGCCGTCTCGGGTTCGACGGTGTCGATGTGCACGGTGACGGCGACGAGCCGGGGCACGGCCCGCTTCAGTGCTCGTTCGGCGGCCTCCGCGACCCGGTGGCCCTCGGCCACGGTGAGCGTCCCGTCGACGGCCACGTCCGCCTCCGCCCGGAGGGCGTGGCCCACCCAGCGCATCCGCAGCGCGCCGACCGCGCGCACGCCCTCCACGTCCCGCAACCCGCGCTCGGCGGCGTCCACCAGCGCGGGCTCGACGCCGTCCATCAACCGGCGGCCGACCTCCCGGACGGAGCTGCGCAGTACCGCCAGTATCGCGGCGGTGATCACCAGCCCGACCAGCGGATCCGCAGCCCGCCAGCCCAGTGCGGAGCCGCCCGCGCCGAGCAGGACGGCCAGCGAGGTGAGGCCGTCGGCGCGTGCGTGGATGCCGTCCGCGACCAGCGCGGCCGAACCGATCCGGCGGCCGGTGCGGATGCGGTAACGTGCCACCCACTCGTTGCCCAGGCAGCCCACCACCGCCGCAACCGCCACCGCCCAGACATGGCTGACCGGTTGTGGGTGGAGCAGCCGGTCGACGGCGGTCACGGCGGCCAGCACGGCGGACGCCGCGACGGTGGCCACCACGGCCACGCCTGCGAGGTCCTCGGCCCGTCCGTAGCCATAGGTGTAGGTGCGGTTCGCGGCACGGCGGCCGAGGAGGAAGGCGAGACCGAGCGGAACGGCGGTCAGCGCGTCCGCGACGTTGTGCACGGTGTCACCGAGGAGTGCGACCGAGTCCGAGAGCATCACCACGCCCGCCTGCAGGGCGGCGGTGGCGACGAGGACGAGGAGAGAGATCCACAGGGTCCGCAATCCGTCGGCCGAGGTCTCCATCGCCTCGTCGACCTTGTCGGAGGCGTGGTGGGAGTGCGGACGCAGCAGGTGGCCGAGCCGGGCGAGCACGCCGTCCCGGCCGTGGGGACGGCCTCGCGTGTGGCCGTGGGTGCGGCCGTGGGTGTGGTGGTGCCGGCCGTCGCGGTCGTGACTGTGGTGGTGCTCGTCGTGCCGGTGATCGTCCTGGTGGTGTTCGGGGTGGCGGTGGTGCTCGTGGGGGTGGCCTGGGTCGTGGCCGTGCGTGTGGCCTTCGGGGGCCGTTCCGCTCCCGTGCGTGTCGCGGGAGCGCGCGTCCCGCGAGGTGTGCGGGTGATCGGATGGATGCGCCAGATCCGTCATGCGCCCCACGGTCGCACATCAACCCCGCTGCAGCCACTACCGTCCTACCCTCCCTGACCAGGTGCGATACCCTCGCACCTGCCGGACACCCCGAGCGGCTGACTGATTGACCGTCACATCGCTGAACGGCCAGGCCCGTTCCCCACATCTCGACGGGACTTGTCACCCAAAGCAGCCGCGCGAGGGCCTAGAGTGAGCACCGGGCTACCCTTCCGACGCAACCAGATCGAGAGGCTGATGTGACTGATCGTCATGTCCCTGCCGTAGCATCGATCAGCCCCCCAGCCGACACCGGTCTGGCCGCCATGCCTCTGGAATTCACGGCGTTCTGCGAACTGCACCGCCCTCGTTATCTGAGTTTTGCGCGGGTCTGGTTCCACGAGCCCGGTACCGCCGGCCGGGTGGTCGACCAGGCGTTCCGCACGCTCGCCCAGGTGTGGCCCGAGGTTCTGGGCAGCTCCAATCCGACCGCGATCGCCTGGCAGATCCTGCGGAGCACGGTCGCCGAGTGCGAGCGCCCGAACAGCGAGCCGCTCGCCGAGCACCGTCCCGCGCCGGCCGACGAGGATCTGGCCATCCTGCACTACGTGGTGGGCCTGGCAGCGCCGGAGATCGCCGACGTGGTGGGCGCGGAGACCGCCAGCGTCGCCGGGCAGCTCCGCCACGCGCTGCGCCGGATGCCCCAGGAGTGGTGACCGCCGCAGCTGCGCGACCCCGGTGATCCGAATCACCGGTGGACCTACTGCCGGGCGGTGCGGTCCGGGCGAATGATGATCTCCAGTCGACCGGACGGAGAACCCACGTGTCCATCGAGCACACCATCGCCGTGTTCGAACGGCAGGCCACCGCCTGCGCCGAACTCGGCTCCCCGCTGTACGCCGCCCTGCTGCGGCATGCCGCGACCGACATCCGCGACGGCGGGCCCTGCGCGGCCGCCGTCGCCGGCCACGAGGACGTCGCCGGGCCGCAGGCCGTCGCCCTGCGCCTGATGGGCGGGGTCCACGCCCTGGTCCTCACCGGCCGGGCACCGGCCCTCGCCGTGCACTACCCGAGCGCCGGCGGCAGCACCGATCCCGCGCGGCCCGACGCCGCGTGGCCGGCATTCCGGCAGGTCGTGGCGGAGAACCTGCCGTGGGTGCGGGACTGGCTCACCCGGCCGCCGCAGACCAACGAGGTCGGCCGGTCCAACCTCCTGATCGCGGGCCTGCTGCACACCCTGGGCGAGCGCCGCATGCCGGTCCGGCTGCTCGAGCTGGGCTCCAGCGCCGGCCTCAACCAGCTGGCGGACCTCTTCCACTGCTCCTCCCCCGGATACTCCTGCGGACCCGCCGACTCGCCGGTGCAGCTGCCGGACGCCTGGCGCGACGCCCCGCCCGCCTGGCTGCCCGCCCGGGCCGAGCCACTCACCTTCATCGAACGCCGGGGCTGCGACCTCACGCCGATCGACCCCCGGTCGGCGGACGGCTCGCTCGCGCTGCGCGCCTACGTGTGGGCGGACCAGCCGGCCCGGACGGCCCGTTTGGAGGGCGCGCTCCGGCTGGCGGCAGAGGTGCCCACCCGGGTCGAGGCGATGGGCGCCGGTGAGTTCCTGGCCGGCGCGGAGGTCGCGGAGGGGGCACTCACCGTGGTCTGGCACTCGATCATGCGCCAGTACGTCCCGGCGGAGGAATGGGCGCGGGTCGAGGCGGAGTTGGCGCGGCTGGCCGCGTCCTCCTCCCCCACGGCGCCCTTCGTCCACATCGCCTTCGAACCACGGCGGATCGAAGGCGCGCACCGGTTCGTCCTCGCCGTCCGCGACGGTGAGGGCCCAGTCGAGGTGCTCGCCGAGGCCGTCCCGCACGGACTGCCCGCCTGGCCCGCCGAACCCGGCTGGAAGCTGGGTTGAGGCGGCCGGACCGGGCCAGCCAGACCGGGCCGGCCAGGCCGCGGGCCGACCGTGGTCGAGGCCGGCCACCGGTGGTCGGGTGAGTCAGAGGCGGATACCCGTGACGTCGTACAGGTGGTGCACCGGGTCGTGGATCAGGTACTGCGCGAACGTCTCCACCGTGAAACGGGCACCGTCGCTCCGGAGTCCGGTTCGCTGCCACTGCTCGCCCGACACCTGGGCGAAGGACTGCGCCAACTGTTCGGCCGCGGCGGCCAGGTCGACGCTCACGGTGGCCGGGTCCTGCTCGGCGTAGCGCTCGGCGATTGCGGTCTCGTCCTGGTCCCAGTTGGCGAAGGCCGGGGCGTCCTGGGTGAGCATCAGGTCGAGCCGGCGCTCGAAGAGCCGGAAGACGTCCCGGACGTGGCAGGCGTACTCCAGCGTGGACCAGACGTCGGGCTGCGGGCGGCGCCGCAGCCCGGCCGGGTCCGCGGCGAGCAGCCGCTGCCACTCGGCGGCGTTGGCGCGCACCATGCCCGGAACGTCCTCGCGGACCACCGCCGGGGTGTCCAGCCCGCAGTCGTCACAGGAACGCTCGAGGACCCAGGTCCAGTCCTTGGTGTCAGGAGTGATCATGCACCCAGGATGCCGCCCGCCGTTCCCGCCCCACCAGAGGCGGGAACGCCAGTGGGCGCCAAGATGCTGCCATCCGCCGCGCCGTACGCCGCACGGGCCGCACGGATCTCGTGCAGGTGCTCGCGCGTCCAGGCGCAGGCGGCGTCGATCGGCCCGAAGAGGGACCGGCCGAGCGGTGTGAGGGCGTACTCCACCCGGGGCGGGTGTTCCGCGTAGGCGGTACGGGCCACCACGCCGTCGCGCTCCAGGGCGCGCAGCGACTCGGCCAGCACCTTGGGGGTGATCCCGACCAGGGGCACCTTCAGCTCTGAGAACCGGCGCGGCCCTGCTTCCAGGCAGCGCATGATCTTCCATCCCCATTTCTCGGTGCCGCGGATCGGCGGACGCGCATCGCCGTCGCCGCAGTCGCCGAAGAAGTCCGCCGAGAGCGGGGGAAGCACCGGAGACCGTCCGTCCGACGAGCCCGGCGCGGGTGGCGCGGGTGGCGCGGGTGGCGCACCAAGCTCGACCGAGGAAGGCGAGGAGGCAGTGGAAACCGAGGAGTGGCCGGAGGTCATGCTCCGACCGTACTGAGGGCGGTGCCGGTTCCGTTGAAGTAACCGGTACCTCCTGTCCTATCGTCACCGCCGGGGCCGGCGACCGCGTCGGCCGCGGACTCGGGCAGGGGTGGTCGTGGTGCGTGTCGTGGTGTTCGGAGCCGGTGGTCGGGTCGGGCGGGCCGTGGTGGCGGAGGCCGTTGCGCGGGGCATCGAGGTGACCGCCGCCGTCCGCTCGCCGGGACGGCACGCCGACCTGGCCGGCCCCGGAGTCGCACTGGCCGCATGCGACGCCGCGGACGGGGAGGCCGTCGCCGCCGTCGCGGCCGGGCACGATGCGGCCGTCGGGTCGCTGTACCGGGCCGATGTGCCGTCCGTCGACTTCTACCGCGCCACCACGACCGGGCTGGTGGCCGGTCTCGGCCTGGCCGGCGTCGGCCGGCTGGTCTCCATCGGGGTGGCCACCACGCTGGCGACCGCGCCCGGTGTGCCGGTGCACGACGGGACCGGGTTCCCGGCCGAGTACCGGGCCTTCTCGCTCGGACACAGCGCCGCCCTGGAGGTCCTCTCCGAGGCCCCGTCGGCGCTCGACTGGGTGGTGGTCACCCCGCCGATGGAGCTCGGGCACGACGGTGCCCGGACCGGCCGCTACCGGATCGGCGGCCCCGTCCTGCCCGAGGGCGGCGGCCGGATCTCGCACGCCGACCTTGCCCTTGCCGTCGTGGACGAGGTGACCCGGCCGGCCCACCACCGCGAGCAGGTCAGCGTCTGGACGTAGGCGTAGGCGTAGGCGTAGGCGCAGACCGTGCCGGTGCGGGTGCCGGTGCGGGTGCCGGCGAGGAACACGAGGGTCGGTCGTGCCGGTCTCCGCAGCCGTTCCGACGGCGTGTCGAGGCCGGCCCGACGGTGGCCGGTCGGGGGTGCTCGGCCCCGCCCGTCCGCGGGTGGTCGAGGGCGCGGCGCCGGAGCGCGCGCCGGACCCGGCAGCAGGGCGGTGCCCGGCTCCGAGGGACGAGGAGGACGAGGAGGAGTACGGCCGTACACGGTGTGCGTTCATGGCCCCCATGGCAGCACGGTCCGAGCGCGCCGGACGAACCTGTCCCGCTGCCTGTGGATAACCCTCGCTCCCGCCCCTCGTTCGAGTGAATCTGCGCGTGCCCCGCGGGCACCGGAGCCAGTCGCGGCGGGGCAGCGGCTCCGGTCCGGGCGGCGAAAATGCCTTGCACTCGACCGAGGGCGTCCGCCCAGAATGGCGAGGTGAACGTGCCTGCCCCCGACACCTGGTCCATCGTGCCCGCACCGCTCGACGATCCCGACGCGCGCTCGGTGCTGCACGCGTACCTGGACGAGCTGATCAGCCGGTACTACGGGAGGCCGGCCGAGACCGCTGAGATCGCCCACGAGGCCGGAGAGGGCTCCGATCTGGGCGACGGCCGCGGCGTCTTCCTGCTCGCCAGAGCCGGGGGTTCGCCGGTGGCCTGCGCCGGAGTCCGCTGGCTCTCGGCGGACACCGGCGAGCTGACCCGGGTGTTCGTCACGCGCTCGGCCCGCCGCGGCGGTGCCGGGCGGCGGCTGGTCGGTGCCGCGGAGGACGCCGCGCGGGCGCGCGGGATGACGCGGATGCTGCTCAACACCCGCCGCGACCTCACCGAGGCGATCGCGCTCTACGCGAGCCTGGGATACCACCCGACCGATCCCTACGGCGACGACCCGTACGCCGAGGTATGGCTGTCAAAGGAGCTTTGATGATCGAATCCGGTGGCACGGCGCAGGCCGAGCGGAGCGCCCTGCCGGGCCTCGCCATTCGTGCCGCGACCGCAGCCGACTGGCCCGCCATCTGGCCGTTCCTGCGGGACATCGTGGCCGCCGGCGACACCTACACCTGGCCCCGGGACATCGCCGAGTCCGACGCCCGCGACATGTGGCTCCACCGGCCGCCCGGCCGCACGGTCGTCGCCGTGGACGCGGACGGCACCGTCCTCGGCACCGCCGAGACCCACCCCAACCAGGGCGGTCCCGGCTCGCACATCGCCAACGCCGGCTTCATGGTCGACCCGCGCCACTCGCGGCGCGGCGTGGGCCGGGCCCTCGGCGAGCACGTGATCGCCCAGGCCCGCGCCGACGGTTACCGCGCCGTCCAGTACAACGCGGTCGTCGCCACCAACAGCCGGGCCGTGGCCCTGTGGAAGTCGCTGGGCTTCGAGGTCATCGGCACCGTGCCCGAGGGCTTCCGGCACGTCGAACTCGGCTACGTCGACCTGCTGGTCATGTACCTCAAGCTCTGACCTCCAGCCGCCGCGCGGCGGCCGGAGGCGATCGCTGCGGAGACCTCAGCGGTCGGCGAGGGCGGCCCGGAGGAGGAGCGCCAGGCGGTCCATCTCCTCCGGCGTCACCGGGGTGCCTGCGCCCTTGCCGAGCAGGCCGAACACCCGCGGCCCGCGCAGTTCCTCGGGGTGGTCGGAGCTGCGCGGCACGATGTGGAAGTGCACGTGCGCGAAGCCCTCCGCCTCGGCGAACTGCGCCACGTACGTCTTCGCACAGCCCGTCACCTCGCCGAGCGCCCGGGACACCCGGACCTGCCAGCGGCCGAGGCTGGCGGCCTCGTCGTCGGTCAGCTCGGCGATCGAGGTGACGTGCCGTCGGGGCACCAGGACGAGCCAGCCCGGCAGGGCGGTGCCGAACGCATGGGCGACCCGCCAGTGGTCGTCCCCGCCGATCAGCTCGCGCGGGGCCAGGCCGGCGGGGTCGCCGGTGCGCGCACAGGTGTAGCAGTCCACGGCGCCGAGCCTAGTACCCGGGAAGCGAGGAAGCCGCCGGTGGCTGAGAACGGAACGGTCCCTGTGAGTCAGTCGGTTCAGCGGCTGGTGTCGTCGGTCTGGACCGCACAGATCGCGTCGATCGTGGCCTGGCCCAGGCCGGGGAAGACCGAGGACAGCATCGCCTCGCAGACCGCCGCCTCCTCGGGCGTCTTGGGGCCGTCCGCGAATGCCGGAGACGGGGCGGCGAAGACGGTGGCGGCAGCGGAGAGCGCGAGGACGGCGCAGATCTTCTTGAACATGTGACGGCCCTTCGGATCACGTGGGGACAAGTAGTCCACCAGTACCCGAAGGGCCGTCCCGGCCTGCGAACCTTCGGCCGTTCGTAGGCGTGTCAGCGGTAGGGTGTGCCACCCGCCGGAGGCTGCTGCGGCGGGTACTGCTGGTACGGCTGCGAAGTGCCGTACGCCTGCGGCTGCCCCTGGCCCTGGCCCGCGTACGAGGACTGCTGCGGCTGCCCCTGGCCGGCATGCGGCGCCTGCTGCTGCGGCGGGAACTGCTGCGCACCCGGACCGTACGGCGGCGGGCCCGGCGGGACGAATCCGCCACCGCCACCACCATTGCCGCCACCACCGCTGCCGTTGCCATTGCCGCGCGAGCGCCTGACGAGCACGATCACACCGCCGATCACCACCAGCGCCAGCACGCCGACGATGGCCAGTACGTACACCGGGATCCCGCTGTCGTCCTTCGCGGCGCTGCTGTCGGGCGCGGTGCTGCCCGGCGCCGGCTTCGACGCCGCGGAGGACGGCTTGCCAGTCGGGTCGGCCTGCGACTCGGTCCGGGTGAGGAGCGGGTTCTCCTTCGGCCCGTTGTCGACCGCCGGGTTCGGCGCGAGCGCGCCCTTGGCCGAGGCGATGCCGTAGCCGTACTTGTTGTTCGGGACGGGCGACTTGTCCGGTGGAGCGACCGCCGACTTGATCATCCGGTTGATGACCTGCCCGGCCGAGAGGTCCGGGTACTTGGCCCGGACGAGCGCGGCGATGGCGGAGACGTAGGCGGCCGCACCCGAAGTGCCATTGCCCTTGCCGTAGCTGGAGGACGACTTGGCAGTTGCACCATAGATATCGACGCCGGGCGCGGCCAGGGTCACCTCTGATCCGTTGTTCGACTTGGACCAGATGTTGCCCTGCCGGTCCACTGCGCCCACTGCCACCACGCCAGGAAAGGCGGCCGGATACTCAATGGGACGGTCCGGGCCTGTATTTCCCGCCGAGGCGACGAGCACCACATCCTTGTCGACCGCGTACTTGATGGCCTCCCGCATGCCAGCCTCCGACCTGCTGCCGGAGATCGACATGTTGACCACCTTGGCGCCGTGATCAACTGCGTAGCGCAGACATTCGGCCAGGTTGCCGGAGACCGTGGCACCGCTGTCGATGTCGAATGTCCCAATGCGAACGGGGAGAATCTTGGCCTTGGGCGCAAGACCCATGATCCCCGCCTGATCTCCGTGGCCACGCCCAGCGATCAGACTGGCCATGGCCGTTCCGTGCCCCACCTTGTCGGTCTTGTAGTCCAGGCCCTCACCGGAGCAATCTGTACCGGGCAGCACCTGCCCGGCCAGGTCCTGGTGCTCGGCGACACCGCTGTCGATGACGGCCACCGTAACGCCGTCGCCCTGACTGATGGGCCAGACATCCGTCGTGGCGTGATAGTTGAGCAGCGGCCACTGACCGTCGCGAACGCTGTCCGCGCTCCCGGGTGCGGTGCTGATCCCCCACACGAGAGCGCCCGCAGCGAGCACGGCCATACCCCGCATCGGTCGGTTGGTCGTCAAGCCGTCGTCACCTCATCCATCCGGTGGGCGACTCGTCACCGCTGTGGTGACGAGACGCCCGATCAGCTGTGGGCGCACCTCGGGGTGCTGGGGATCATTCCACCACGTTGGGGTTGGCGCGCTCCCCCGACGCCCAGGTCTCCTCGTCCTCGACGAGGTAATCGGGGCGCCGCTTGTCGTCCTTCTTGTCCTTCTTCTTGCCGGCCTGCGACCCCGGCATGCCGTGGCCCTGGCCGCCCGCGCCGGCCGCACCCTGCCCGGGACGGTTACGCCCCAGACCGGAGCCGCCCTCGGTGAACGAGCCGCGTCCGGCGCCGCCCGTGGCGGCCTCACCGACCACGCCGCCACCACGCTTGGCGAGGCTGCCGCCCGCTCCGCTGCCGGCCGACCGGCCGCCGGAGCCGGAACCCAGGCCACTGCCGCCGCCCATGCCGCTTGAACCGAAGGCGTTACCGCCCCGTCCAAGGCCGCTGCCGGATCCACCGGCACCACCGCGTCCCAGACCCGAGCCACCGCCGCCCGTGCCCCCGCGTCCGCCGCCACCACCGAGGCCGGTGTCGATGACGCCACCGCCCCCGTGCTGACCGCCGCCGGTGCCGCCCGGACCGACGTGGCCGGAACCACTGCCGGGGCCGCTCGTGGCGGGCGGCCGGTTGACCACGGTCGCGCCGTCGATGCCGGTGCCGGGTCCGACCGGGGTCGGAGTCTTCGGCTTGGGTGTGGGGTTGGCCGTGCCACCGCTGATGCCACTGTCGGTGATGCGGGCAGTGGAGGTCTTGGGCGACTGCGGCGAAGCCGGGGACGAAGAGCGGCGCGCCGTGGAGGTGCCCGAACCGCCACCCGAACTCGATCCGCCCGCCAGTCCCAGACCGCCGCCGACGAGCATCCCGCTGATCGCACCGGCTGCAGACGAGTCCGGCGCCGGGAGATCCTCAATGTCCTCCAGGCCCGCCCGCGGCGGCGGCTTCAGGTTAGCCGTCGCCGTGCGGTACTTGGCAGCCAGCGTCTGCATAACGGCCACCGCCTGGGCCTTCTTCTCGTCCGTGACGGCGGTGCGGGTGTCCTCGTCGTCGACGCCGACCGTGGACTTGGCGGTGTCGCTGAGCGCGTCGCCCGCCTTGTCCCAGAAGCTCGGCTCCTCGGGCATGTCCCGCTTCGCGGTGTCGATCGCCTCGGACATCATCTGCATGGTCTGCGCAGCGTCGTTGGCGTACGCCGCCGCGTTGTTGACGGCGTTGGCGAGCTTGGTCATCTTCGTGTAGAAGGCGTCACTGGTCTCGCCCTCCCACGAAGAGGTCGCATCCGCCGACGCGGTGTTCAGCGCAGTGCGGATCTGCTTGAGCGTGTCGGAGGCCTTGCGCCAGGGGTCGCTGGCCGCCATGACTCCGCCGCTGTCCATCGACTGGACCATGCCCCGCATGTCGCCGTGGCTGTAGCCGTTGAAGTTGGTGTATCCGCTCATGCTCGGACGCCTTCCGTCCCCGTCCCGAAATCGGCCTCACGCTGGCTGTCCCTGTTCAGGACATCGTTCACTACCACGACGGTTGCGGGTCTCCGCTTCCTGCGGGCGAACTGCCGGTGGGCCCCTTCGGCCCCACCGCCGGACCGGCGGTGCTGTTCGACCGGTACGACGCGGTCATCGGTGTGGCGGTGCTGCCCACCGACCAGCCGTCGGAGTTGACCCTCAAGGAGTGGGAGGTCTCCTGCTCCTGCTCCTCGTAGTTCCGCGCCGTCAGCTCGGCCTTGTGCTGGGCTTCGTCGATCGCCTGCTGCAGCGCGTCGAGAACCTCGCGCAGGCTATTTCGCATGTCCTCGTACTTGGCGTGCAGCGCCTCGGCCTCCGGGAAGGTGCCGAACGCGGAGCGACTGACCCCGCTCTGGCCGTGCACCCGAGTGCCGCCGGCGGCGCTCTCGAATTCGCTCAACAGTCCCCGAACCTGCGACGCGAATGCGCGCAGGCTGTCCACTTCCACGCGGTAGCCGGAACCGCTCCCCGTGCTCACGTCTTTCGTGCCTCCCCCGTACATCCTGCTGTCATGACCCGGGCCTGACCCTTATGTCTAACACATGGCGCGGCAGGCCAAAACCTGCCCCTCGCAGGGTGGGCACGGTCTCGGGTCTGACCTGCGATGGCTCCCCGGTATGCGAACTGGCGGTTCGTCAGGCGGTGGCGGCGGCGAGTGCGCGGCGGCAGAGGGAGTCGGCGCGGCGGGTGGTCTCGGGGAGCCGGAAGGACGGGGTAAGGGCGAGCGTGGTCTCGACCGCCTCGGCCAGGCCGATGCGGTGGCCGGCGGAGACGAACACCGGTTTGACGCCCTGGCGGGTGCGGACGGCGCGGCCGACCTCCTCGCCGGCGTCCATCAGGGGCGACCAGGCGCCGCGCTGCGGGCCGGGCGATTCATAGGTGAAGGTGAAGGCGGTCTTGGCGACGCCTATGGTCCGCAGGCCGGTGTGGACGCCGAGGTGGCTGGCGAGGCCGAGCCGGCGCGGGTGGGCGATTCCGTAGCCGTCGCAGACCACCAGGTCCGGTTCGCGGTCGAGTCCGGCGAGCGCCTCCAGGACGGCGGGGAGTTCACGGAACGCCAGGAGGCCGGGGAGGTAGGGGAAGGCGACCGGCCCGACCGCGGTGGTCTCGTCGACGATCGTGAGGGTGCTGTAGTCGAGCAGGACGGCCGCGGCGGCGACCACGTCGCGCTCGTCGTCGTAGGCGACGTCGACCCCGGCGACCAGTGCGCCGGTCGCGGGCGCCGGTCCGGTGGTGGAGACGAGTGGCCGCAGGCGCTGTTGGACGGCGAGTGCCTCGGTCTCGTCCACGGGCCAGTCGGCGGGAACGCTCACAGTCTCCCCCAAGGTGTTGTGACGGTGGTCGGACGATCACCGTACCGACCGCGTCCGGGCAGGGGCGCAGCGCCGTGGTCTCGCGGGCGGCCCGGCGTGAACCCGTGCGCCCCTCATGCCCGGCATATGCGGGATTACGCTGGACGTAGCAGCCCGCCGCGCTGGGTAGACCTTCCCAGGGCCCCACCGACCGGATTTCCCCGCCGACTTCGTGTGAAGGACTGACCGCCATGCCGCGCCCGACTCTCCCCCAGATCTGCACCGGCACCTTCACTGTCGTCGCGTCGGCCGTTGCGCTGCTGGCCGTCTCAGGGTCCACAGGCGTGTTCGAGGTCGCGGTGCTCGTGGCCTTCGCCGTGGCGCTGGGGACGCTCGCCACGGCGCTGCTGATGACGCTCTCCGCACAGCGGCGCGCCGATCGGGGGCGCGAACTTCCTGCGGCAACGGTCGCCGAGGCCTCGACCGTGCCGGGGCCGCGGCCGGAGTACGCCGGCCGGTCCTGACCATTGGGCTCCGCGGGCCGTGGCCGTGCCTGACGCCGGCGGCGGCCCGCGGATCGTTTCCGGGCGCCGCCGCGTCCGCCGATCCGAGCGGGCGTCAGGTGGCGCTGGACACGACGACGGTCTTGGCCGCCTTGTCGTGGATGCACTGCCGGTACGGCTTGTCGAAGACGCCGAACAGGCCGTCGATCGGCCACCAGAGTCCGCCGCAGCAGATCAGCGCGGGGACGATGAAGACCGCGGACCTGGTCCAGGCGGCGGCGGCGTTGGGGACGCTCCCGTCGGAGAGCATCGCGACCCGCACCTTCATCAGTTTCTTGCCGAACGTCTGGCCGTCCCGGCTGACCATCAGGCCGTCGTAGACCAGCCAGAGCAGGTAACCGAGCCAGATGGCGCCGACCCAACCGTCCTGCTTGCCGAAGCTGGCGAACGGGACGACCAGGACCACCGCGACCGCCTCGACCAGCACGAAGTCCACCAGCCGGGCGATGATCCGGTTCGGCCACGTGCCGAGCGGGGGCATGCCGGGCACCGGGCCGCCACCGGGCTGGGGGCCGGGCGACGGGGGCGGTGCCGCGCCGGGGCCGGGGCCTGGGCCCGGGCCCTTGCCGAAGCTGGGCGGCGGGGCGCCGTACGTCCCGGTGAACTCGCCGGGGGTGTCGTACGGGCTGCCCGCCGGCGGCGGGGGCGGTGGAGGCGCACCGTACGGGTCGGACGGCGCACCCGACGGCCTGCCCTCCTGCGGGGGCTGCTTGTCGAAGGAGGGCTTGCCGCCCCCTTCCGGCTCCTGCTCTGAGGGGTCATTGGTGCTCATGCACCGAGTAGAACATCGCAAATGCCACGAAATCGGCATATCCAGTTCGTTTTGGCGGGGTTGCGGGACCACCCGGCCCACGGTGGCGGAGCCGGTCCGCGGCGACCGGACGTGCCCGCAACGGCGTGAGCCCCACGGTGACTGCGGATCAACCCTTGACGACGCGGGTGGCGGCCGCCCTGTCCTGCCAGCCGCGGCGGGTCCGCCGGTCGAACAGCGGCCACAGCAGGCCGACCGGCATCAGCACGGCCGCCTGCCTGACGATCCATCGCACCAGCGACCGGCCGAAGGACGGCGGCGTCCGGCGCCCGCCGGCCGCCCCGCGGGCGTCGACCACCCGGACCCGGGCCAGCCGCTTGCCGAAGGTCTGGCCGGTCCGGGCCGTCGGCAGCACCTCGTACAGCAGGCCGAACACCACCAGGACGCCCAGCAGCACGCCCACCTTGCCGAGGACGACGTCGTCGACCAGCCAGACCCGGACCTCGTGGCCGGCCAGTGCGGAGACCGTCCGCGCCTGGTCGAGCTTCTCCCGGATGTGTGCCACGACCGCCGTACCCAGCGGCACCCCGGCGGCGGCCGCCACCACGAGCACGGCCAGCGAGTCCACGATCCGCGCGGCCAGCCGCCGGCCCAGCCCGGCGGGCGGCGTCGGCTTCGGCACCGCCTTGCGCGCCGCGGCCGGGCGCTGCTCGGAGGAGCGCCGGGCCGGTGCGGCGGGCTCCGCGCCACGCGGCGCGGGCGGCTTCGAGGCCGCGGTCCGGGTACGCGATCGCGGCTGCTCGACGGTACGGGGGCCGGACGGGCGCGCCGCCGCGGGCGGCCTCTGCGACCGGCCGCGGTCCGCCGGGGCCGCCGCGCGCGGCGGTTCTGCAGTCCGAGGGGCCGTCCGGCCGGACGGGGCCGCGGATGAGGCGGCCTCTGGCGCCTGGGCGGCCGCCTCGGGCTTCGCCTCGACCGTACGGTCGGGACGGTTCGACGCGACCGGCCGAGCCTCGACGGGCTCACGCCGGGGGTCGGCCGAGGACTCCTCCACGACCGGCACCGACCCAACGGCAACCGGCCCGGCAGCAACCCCCTCGACAGCAACCGACTCGAGAGCAACCGGCTCGTCACCAGTCGACTCGCCGGCAGCCGGTTCCAGAGCAACCGGCTCGACAGCAGCCGACTCGACGCCAACCGCTTCGACGGCCACCGGTTCGGCCGTCGACGACTCGGACGGCGCCGCGGACAGCGCCTCGGCCTCCCGGACGGCGGTCGCGGCATGGGCTTGCTGCGCGGCCCGGACGGGGGCCGGCGCCGGGAAGGACGGGGGTGCCGCCGGGTGCGCCCGGCCGACCGTGTCGGGGGCTGCCTCGGCACCGGCCGGCAGGACGCCCCAGGACACCCAGCGCGGCGCCGATCCGGTCTCCAGCAGGCCGTGCTGCGCGAGCGGGTCCGCCTGCCATCCGGATCCGCCCGCCCGGGCGGCGAGGACGCGCTCCGCGGGTGCGGCGACCGCGACCGGCTCCACGGGCGGCTCCGCCCCGGGCGCCGCCGACCGGGCCGGCGGGACGGCGACGGAACCCACCGGGGGCACCGGGGGCATCGAGGTCGGCGGCACGGGGCGCAGCGCGGGCTGTTCGACCCGCAGCGGCTCGACGTCCGCGCGCGGGCGCAGCTCGACCTCCGCGTGGGCGGCCATCACGAACGAGGCCCCGACGGACGTCTCGTCGAAGTACACCGGTCCGGTCTGGGTCTCCGAGGCCGACAGCGGCGGCGAGGGCCAGCCCGGCAGGGACGGTACCTCGGGCGTGGGAACCGGAGTCTCGGCGGCCGCCGTCCCGCCGGACGCGCCTGCGGGCTGACCTGCGGACGACCCGGCGGACGGCCCTGCGGACGGGCCCGGGCCCGCCGGCGGCGGCGCCGCGGTGGGCGGCACGAGTGGCGGGGCCTGCCGGCTGACGATGCGCGGCGGCTCCAGGATCTCGCCCTCGGCCGGTGCGGGGCGGGTGGTGCCGGGGACCCACCCGGTGCCACCCCAGTAGCGGACGAAGCCCGGAATGGACGGGTCAGGGTAGTAGCCCGGCATGGGGCCGACGGCGGTGTCCGCAGTGCCGCCGTTGGGTCGGTCCGTCATGCGGTTCTTCTTTCGTGGCAGCGCCGATGGCGCTTGGAGCGCAGGCGGACAGTCGCCAGGCAGTCACAAAGGGTAGTACTTCCGCCCCGCTCTTCCCGTGCGTTCTCGGGAAAACACTCCTTCCCGAACCCGTGTAAGAGCACGCGGGGAGGTCGCTCTCTTCTCCCGAGGGGCCGGACGGCGGCCCGGTCGAGCGGAGAGGATCCGGTCATGGAGCAGTCCCCGAGCGTGGTGGAGCTGGAGCTGGACATGGAGCTGGTGCTGTCGCCGGAGCGGAGCGTGCCGGTGCCGGCCCGGCTGTCGTACGGGAGCCACGACCCGCTGGCGGTGCACGTGGCCTTCCACCTGGACACGGGCAACCCGGTGACCTGGGTGTTCTCGCGCGAACTGCTGGTGGAGGGGACGTTCCGGCCGTGCGGGCAGGGCGATGTGCGGATCTGGCCGAAGCGGTCGGGGCGGCGCGCTGTGCTGTGCCTGGCGCTGAGTTCCCCGGCGGGGGACGCGCTGCTGGAGGCGCCGCTGGCGCCGGTCGCGGGGTGGCTGGAGCGGGCGCACCGGCTGGTGCCGCCGGGTGGTGAGCTGGCGGCGCTGGACATGGATCACTGCCTGGCCGAGTTGCTGGCGTGAACGGCGGGCGCAAGCGGTTCCACCCCCGAGTGAACGGGCACCCGGCCGCCGTGCTTCACGCCCGCGTGAACGCGACCGATCGTTCCCGGGCGAACCGGCCCGCCCGGGCGGCCCGAACAATCGGAACGGCCCGAACGATCGGAACGGCCGGGACTGCAAGGACGGCTTCGGCGCGCCGCGGGGGCCCGCCGACGCCGCCCGGCCGGGTGGCTACGCGCGGACGCGTCCCTCGGAGCGGCGGGACTCGGTCCAGGAGCCGAGGCGCTGTTCGGGCAGCCGCAGCAGCGGCTCCCCGGCGGCCCGGCGGCGCGCCGCGACCCGGGCCGCGGCGGCGGCCAGGAAGCCCACCCCGACGAGCGGGTAGACGGCGGCGGGGATCAGGGCGAGCGGGGCGAGGTGCAGGTCGAGGTCGCCCTTGTGCGGCACGACCCACATCGCGAAGGAGTGGAAGGCGAGCAGTGTGGCGCCGAAGATCGGCCGCCAGCGCAGCCGCCGGACCTCGGCGGGCCGGGAGCGCTCGTGCGCGGCCTCGGCGGCGAGCAGGACGAGCACCGGCACACACCACACCCAGTGGTGGGTCCAGCTGATCGGCGAAATGAGGACGGCGGTGACCGCGGCGCAGCAGATGCCCCAGGCCTCGCCGCGGGGCAGCCAGCGGGCGCTGCGGTGGACCCAGGCGGCGGTGGCGAGTCCGGCGACGGCGACGGCGGCTCCGGCGAGGGTGGCCAGGGTGCCGGGGTCGGCGGTGTGCAGCAGGCGGGCGACGGCGCCGCGGACGGACTGGTTGTCGACGATCTCGGTCTTGCCGACCCGGGTCGAGTCGTACAGGTACTTCGTCCAGAAGCCCCAGGTGGCGTCGGGGAGCAGCAGGGCGCCGAGGGCGACGGTGCCGAGGAAGGTGAGGCCGGCGGTGAGGGAGGAGCGGACCCGTCCGGTGATCATCAGGTAGACGGCGAAGAGGCCGGGGGTGAGCTTGATGCCGGCGGCGATGCCGATGGCGACGCCCTTGGGGAGGCGCCGCAGCGGGCCGTGCGCGACGGGGGCGTCGGGCCGGTTGAGGTCCCAGAGGATCAGGCAGGCGAGGACCAGGTTGATCTGGCCGTAGCGCAGGGTGGTGAAGACCGGTTCGAGCCAGACGCCGAGGCCGGTGACCAGCAGGATGCCGATCGGGCGCAGCTCCCGGCGGGGCCAGCCGACGAGCCGGAAGGAGAGGTGCGCGAGCAGGCCGAGCAGGGCGATGTTGCCGGCGGTGACGGCCACCCGCAGCACGCCGATGCCGAACCAGGTGGTCGGGACGAAGAGCATCGCGGCGAACGGCGGGTACGTGGCGGGCAGGTTCCACTCGGTGACCCGCAGCGCGTAGAGGTCGCCGCCGTGGGCGACGGCGCCGCCCTCCGCCCGGTAGACGATCATGTCGACCATCGAGGTGCCGACGAAGTGCCGGACGGTGGCGTAGGCGAGCAGTGAGACGACGGCGAGGGCGGCGGCCGCGGTGAGCGGGCCGCGCGGTGCGGCGCGCAGGGCGTCGATCGGGGCCCGCAGCGGGGCCGGGAGCTGCCGCCGTCCGGGGTCGGGGGTGGGCCGCGACGGCCGTTCGGGCTGCCGGCCGGCCGTCCGGTCGGCCTCTCGCACCGCTGTCACATTCCGCTCCGTCCGCCGGTGAACCAGCTAGCGACACTACCCGACGTGCGGCGCGCACCCCGGGCCACGACGTCGGACGGCCGCCGCTCCACAGGTCGGAGCAGCGGCCGGTGGTGCAGCCGACGCAGCAGGACGGCGGCGCCCTCCGGCCCCGTGCTCCGGAGGGTGCCGCCGTGCTCCGCGGCCGTGCGCGGGCGGACGGGCGCCGCGCGCTTCCGCGGGGTCGGGTCAGCCGGTGTAGGCGCCGAAGGCGCGGGTGAAGGCGAGCGGCTGCTGGTCGATGCTGCTGCAGGTGGCGTCGGCGAAGGCCTTGGCGCCGCCGGGGCAGGCCTTGTCGCGGGTGCCGGACCACATGGCGAGCCAGGCGAGGTGCTTGGTCTTGGCGAAGTCGGCGAGCTGGGTGGCGTCGGCGACGGTGAAGACCTCGCTGGCGACGTCGTTGACGCCGATCATCGGGGTGACGGCGGTCTTGGCCCAGGCGGCGCTGTCGGAGAGGCCGAGGACGCTCTTGATCTGGGCCTGGGTGGCGGTGGCGGCGTCGATGGCGTACTTGCCCATGCGGCCCTGCGGGTTGGGGGCGGCGCCGTCGCCGTAGTCCATGGCCATGATGTTGACGGCGCCGACCTGCACGCCGTTGTCCTTGGCGTTGGCGACCAGGTTGATGCCGTCCTGGGTGAGGCCGCTGGGCAGGGCCGGCAGGGTGAAGGAGACGTCCAGGGCCTTGCCCTTGCCGGCGGCGGTGCGCTGGAGCTGGGCGACGGCCTGGGCGCGCCGGGTGTTGGCTGCGGTGTTGGCGAGCGCGCCGCCCTCGACGTCGAAGTCGACCTTGGTGAGGCCGTAGGCGTCGACGGCCTTCTGGTAGGCGGCGGCGAGGTCCGCGGCGGAGGAGCAGGCGGTGGCGAGCTCGCTGCCGTTGGCGCCGCCGAAGGAGACCCGGACGTCGCCGCCGGCGGCGCGGAGCGCGCCGATCTGGGCGGCCACGGCGTCGTTGGAGAGGTCGCTGACGCCGCCCCACTTCGGGGTGCAGCCGCCGCCGGAGACGATGAAGGCGAGGGTGTAGTGCTTCACGCCGCTGGCCTTGGCGGTGCCGACCAGGTCGAAGGCCGGGTAGAGCGAGGTGTCGACGTAGGGGGCGAAGCGGCCGCCGCCGGGGGTGCCGGTGCTGGTGGGGGTCGGCGAGGCGGTGGTCTTCGTCGCGGTGGGGGTCGGGGACGCGGTGGTCCTGGTCGCGGTGGGGGTCGGGGTCGGCTTCGGGGTGGCGGTGCCGGTGGGCCGGCCGGAGGGGGTGGGGGCAGGTCCGGTGCCGCTGCTGCAGGAGACGTCGTTGATCAGGCAGTGCCCGGGTTCGGCCTGGGCGCCGCCGGAGCCCTGGACGACGAAGCCGACGTCGACCGTGCGGCCGGGCTCGATCCGCTTGTTCCAGGACTCGGGCTTGACGGTGACGTGCTGCCCGGACGCGGTGTAGCTGGCGTTCCACAGCGAGGAGATCTTGGCGCCCGCCGGGAGGTCGAAGCTGAGCGTCCAGCCGTCGATCGCGGTGGAGGTGGGGTTGCTGACGACGTACTGGCCGGTGTAGCCGCTGTCCCAGGTGCTGCTGCGGCTGTACACGGCGCCGAGCGAGGCGGCGCTGGCGGACGAGGCGAGGGCGACCACGCCGCCCGCGACGATCACGGTGGCGATCGCGGAGGCCCCGAGGATCGCGCCCTTGCGGCTGCGACGGCGGTGGCCCTGGCGGCGGGCGGGCTGGCTCGGCATGGTCGGGTACCTCCGCTGAGAGGGTCGGGCCGGGTCCTGCCGACCCGGGCGCCGCCGACGCTACCGGCCCGTAACAGCGGCAAACCCGCTGCTCAGGAAGGGGTGAGCCTCTCTTAGGGAGCTCTTAAGGAGGCGCGGGTCCCCGCGGCTTGCCGGCCCGTCAGTCGACGTCGGCGGTGCGGCGGCCGGGCCGCACCCGACGGCGCCGGCCGGTCCGCCGGGTGTCGTCGGCCGGGCGGGTCTGCAGGCGCAGCCGGATCTCGGCGCCGCCGAGGCCGGCCGAGCGGCCGAGGGCGAGGTCGCCGCCGGTGGCCTCGGTGAGTTTGCGGGCGATGTCGAGGCCGAGGCCGGTGGAGCCCTCGCCGCCGTGGCCGGAGCCGCGTTCGATGGCGGCCTCGGGGTCGGTGAAGCCGGGCCCGGCGTCGCCGACGAGCACGATGACGGAGCTGTCCGTGGCGAGGACGTCGACGGAGAAGGCGGTGCCCATGGCGGTGTGCCGGAAGACGTTGCCGAGCAGGGCGTCGACGGCGGCCGCGAGGTCGCCGCGCTGCACCGGGACGAGGACGGGCGCGTCGGCGCCGGCGAGCTGCCAGGGCCGTCCCTCGTCCTCGGCGAGCGCGGACCAGAAGCCGACCCGTTCGCGGATCACTTCGGCGGCGTCGCAGCCGAAGTGGACGGCGGGCGTCTCCTCGCGGCCGCGCCGGGCGGAGCGGATGATCTGGTCGACCTCGCGTTCCAGCTGGGCGACGGCGTGCCGGGTGGCGTCGGCGGCGTCCCCGTCGCCGAGGGAGGCGGCGTTGAGACGCAGCACGGTGAGCGGGGTCCGCAGCCGGTGCGAGAGGTCGGCGGCGAGTTCGCGTTCGGCGGCGAGCAGGTGGACGACCCGGTCGGCCATCGCGTTGAAGGCCTGGCCGGCCTCGCGGAGTTCTTCGGGGGCGCCCTTGGCCCGGGCGCCGTCGACGGGCACCCGGACGGTGAGGTTGCCGGTGCCGAGCGAGCGGGCGGCGGCGGCGAGCCTGCGGGCCGAGCCGACGATCCGGGCGCCGAGCCGGTCGGCGACCAGGACGGCGATCGTCACCAGTGCGAGGGCGACGAGTGAGAGCACGAGCCAGGCGGTGCCGACGCCGCGGCTGAGGTCGGCCTCGGCGACGTACACCTCGACGACGGCGATCCGGCCGCCCTCGACGGCGACCGGCTGGAGGAGGGCGAAGCCTCCGGCGACCCGGACGGTGAAGGAGCGGACGCTGCCGTCGCCGCCGTCGCCGCCCGCGGTGGCGAGGTCGGAGGGGGTGGCGCGGCCCTCGCCGACCAGCACGCCGGAGGGCAGGTGGACGGCGATCCGGTCGTGCGCTCCGGCGTCGGTGGAGGCGACGGCGCGGGCGATCGGGTCCTGGTCGGTGGTGATGGCGAGGGCCGGGCCGAGGGCGGCGGCCTGCCGTTCGGCGGCGGTGAAGGCGCGGTCGCTGGCGGTCTGCTGGACCATCAGGCCGAGCGGGATGAGGAAGGCCAGCGCGACCATCGTGGTGCCCGCGACCGCGGCCTTGACGAGGGCCCAGCGCAGCGAGCGGGTGAAGCGGGGCCGCCGGCCGGGGGGTCTGTCCGCGGCGGGCGCGTCCCCCGGGGCCGGACCGGTGCCGGAGGGCCTCATGTCAGGCGGCCCACCGGGTCGGCGACCGTGCCGCTCGGGGCCTCCAGCCGGACCCCGACGCCGCGGACGGTGTGCAGGTAGCGGGGCCGGGACGCGGTCTCGCCGAGCTTGCGGCGCAGCCAGGACAGGTGCACGTCGATGGTCTGGTCGCCGCCGTAGGTCTGGCGCCAGACCTCGGCGAGTATCTCCTTGCGCGGTACGACGACACCGGGCCGGGCGGCGAGGAAGGCGAGCAGGTCGAACTCACGGCGGGTCAGGTCGAGGGGCCGGCCGTCGAGCGCGGCCTCGCGGCGCTGCACGTCGATGGCGAGACCGCCGACCCGGAGCACCTGCGGGGCGGGGGCGCTGCCGCCGCCGAGCCGGCGCAGCACGGCGGCCATCCGGGCCGTCAGGTGCTCGGGGGAGAACGGTTTGACGAGGTAGTCGTCGGCGCCGGCGTTGAGCAGGCGGACGATCTCGGCCTCGTCGTCGCGGGCGGTGGAGATGATGACCGGCACGTTGGTGAGGCCGCGGATCATCTTCAGCGCCTCGCTGCCGTCGAGGTCCGGCAGGCCGAGGTCGAGGATCACCAGGTCGCAGCCGACCTGGGCGACCTCGCGCAGCGCCTCCAACGCGGTACCGACGCTGCGCACCGCATGGCCGGTGTCGGCGAGGTGTCGGATCAGCGCGGAGCGTACGAAGGGGTCGTCCTCGACCACGAGCACTGTTGCCATGGCCCTGCAGGGTACGGCATGGGCCCCCTATTGGTCTGTACCTCGGGCGTTATGCGCTGTTTGACCGGGCTCCGGCGGGCACGTTTCACAGCGTTGCCGCAACCTTTCACAGGATTGCCGGGCCCGGGGCGCTGCGGTCGCTCCGGATGCGGCAGGATGTGCGGACGATGCGGAGCGGACTGGTACAGATCGGCGCCTGGGCGGTGGCCACCGGAGCGGCGGTGGCGCTGTCCTGGTACGGCGTGCACACGGTGCTGACCGAGGCGGGTTTCGAGCGGCCGCAGGCGGTGCCGCTGCCGTCCGCGACCGCGGAGGCGCCTGCGAGCCTGCCGGCGGCGACCTCCGCGGCGGCGACAGGCGAGCCGGTCTCCCCCTCTCCTTCCCCGTCGTCGGCGCCGCCCTCCCTCTCGGCGGCGCCGACGCTGCCGAGCCCGATCCGGACGGCCTCGCCGGTGAAGTCGGCCTCGCCGTCCTCGGTGCGCAGCTATCTGGTGCCGGGCGGCCGGGTGGCGCTGGACATCCACCCGGACCAGGCCGAGCTGGTCTCGGCGACACCGGACGCGGGCTGGCAGATGCAGGTCTGGAACGGCGACCACTGGATGCGGATCGACTTCTCCAAGGACGACAAGGCGAACTCGGTGTTCGTCACCTGGAACGGCCATCCGCCGGACGTCCAGACCGTGGTCCGCTGACCTCGGGCCCGGCCGGCCGTTCCGGTGCGAGGACCGGGGCCGGCGGTACGACGTACCCGGGGAGGTAGGGGCCGGTGTAGCCGGTCCGGTCGACCAGGGTGTGGCGGACGGGTCCGGCGGTGCCGATGACGGCGAGCACGACGGTGCCGTGACGGTCGCTCAGTTCGTAGGGCTCGGTGACGGCGAGGGCGCCGCGGTCGACGGCGTAGTCGAAGGCCCAGTGCACGTCGGGCACCCGCAGCGCGACTTCGAGGACGCCCTCGCCGTGTTCGGCGAGGTGGCGGGCGAGCCGGCCGCGGGCGTGGGCGGCGGAGCTGAGCACGTACCGGGCGCCGGCCGCCTCCAGGACGTAGGAGCGCAGGTGGGGGTTGCCGGTCTCCGGTCCGGTGTAGGCGGTGCAGCGCATGCCGAGGGCGGAGCGGTAGTGGTGGGCGGCCCGGCGGGCGTCGCGGACGGCGAGGACGAGGGCGTCGGTGGCGGCGACCGGGCCCGCGCCGGTCTGCGGCGTGGCGTCCGGCGATTCGCCGGGATGGGCGGCGTAGCGGGTGTTGGCGGTGTGCACGGTCATGGCATGGCCTCCCCGGGTCGCCCCGGGGACGGTGCGGGGGTGGTGCGGGGCCGCCCGCCGGGGTGTGCAGGAGGGTGGCCCGGCCGAAGGAGCCGCGCAACTGTTCCGTTTCCTCCTGGGCAAGGTGCCCCCGGCGGCCGGACAATGGCGGCACCCACTGGACAGATTGCCCACCGGATCGACCGACCGTCGGACCGGCCGGCGGACGGAGCGGCCGTGCACTCCCCCAACGACTCGATCGACGCGCTCGACGGAAAGCTGATCCGGCTGCTGAGCGAGGAGCCGCGGATCGGCGTGCTGGAGTGTTCGCGCCGGCTGCAGGTGGCGCGCGGCACGGTGCAGGCCCGGCTGGACCGGCTGCAGGCGCGCGGGGTGATCGGCGGTTTCGGGCCGCAGGTCGACCCGGCGGCGCTCGGCTACCCGGTGACGGCGTTCGCGACGCTGGAGATCTCGCAGGGCCAGGGCAGTGATGTGCGGGCCCATCTGGCGGCGGTGCCGGAGGTGTTGGAGCTGCACACGATCACCGGGCAGGGCGACATGCTGGTGCGGATCGTCGCCCGGTCGAACGCGGACCTGCAGCGGGTGATCGACCGGGTGGTGGGCTTCGACGGGATCGTCCGGGCGTCCACGGCGATCGCCCTGGAGAACCCGGTGCCGTACCGGATCCTGCCGCTGGTGGAGCAGGCCGCCCGGGAGTGAGGCCCGGCCGGCTCCGGGCGGCCGGCGCGTGGGGGGATCAGCAGGTGGGCACGTCGCCGCCGGTGTCGAGGGCGTCGAGCGCCGCGACCGCGGAGGCGAGGGTGGCGACCGGGATCAGCCGCAGCCCCTTCGGGGTGTCGACCTTGGCGTCCGAGCACTCCGAGGCCGGGACGAGGAAGACGGTGGCGCCGTCCCGGGCGGCCGCCCGGGTCTTGAGGGCGACGCCGCCGACGGCGCCGATCACGCCCTGGTCGTCGATGGTGCCGGTGCCGGCCACCACCCGGCCGCCGGTGAGGTCGCCGCCGCGGCCGTTCCCGGCGATCTTGTCGATGATGCCGAGGCTGAGCATCTGGCCGGCGCTGGGCCCGCCGATGTCGCCCAGGTCGATCTTCACGGTGACCTGGGAGGGCGACAGGTGGAGAAAGGAGAGGGCGGCGGCGGTGGCGCTGTCCTGCGACTCGGCCATCTGCTGGGCGGTCTCCTGCTCGGCCTTGCCGGGGTTGTCCTCTGGGTAGACGGCCTCGGTCGGCAGCACCGCCTCGTCCTCGCGGACCCACGCCTGCAGGGCGGTCCGGAAGCTGATCTTCTCTCCGGCGTTGGTGGCGGAGATGGTGGTGGCGAGCAGCTGTCCGCTGGTGGTCCGCACGGGGCTGCCGGTGATGGTGGTGACCGGCACCCCGTTGTAGCTGCCGAGGGTGTCCGCGGTGACGCCGGGCTGGGTGAGCGTGAACGGCAGCGGGACGAACGCCGTGACCCCGAACAGCGCGAGCACCAGGGCGGCGCACAGCGCCAGGGCGCGGGTCTTGGGGGCGGTCAGGGCCGTGGGCAGCTTCGCAGAGGACACATCCCGCATCGAACCACACCGGTGGCCCGGGGCGTGGCCGGGCGGCGGGTCAGCGCAGCGCGTCGGCGACCTCGGTGGCGGCCTCGACGACCCGCGGGCCGACCCGTTCGGGCACCAGGCCGTTGAGCATCACCACGCCGACGCTGCCCTCGATGCCGCTGAGGCCGACCAGGGCGGCGGCCGCGCCGCTCGCACCGGACTGCTCCTCCGCTCGGGTGATCACGAAGCCCTGCTCGGGGCGGCGCTGGCTTGGGAAGCCACGGGCCTCCAGGATGGCGCGGCCGGCGGCGCTCTCGTCGAGCGGGTGGCGCAGGCCGGTGCGGTAGGCGACGTGGAAGTCGGTCCAGCTCGGCTCGACCACGGCGACGGCGAGCGCCTCGTTGCCGTCCACCAGGGTGAGGTGGGCGGTGGCGCCGAGGTCCTCGGCGAGGCTGCGCAGGGCGGGCAGTGCGGCCTCCCGGAGCAGCGGGTGGACGCGGTGGGCGAGGCGCAGCACGCCGAGGCCGACCCTGGCGCGGCCGCCGATGTCGCGGCGGACGAGTCCGTGCTGTTCGAGGGTGGCCAGCAGGCGGTAGACGACGGTGCGGTTGACGGCGAGCCGGGCGGCGAGCTCGGTCACGGTGAGCCCGCGCTCGGAGTCGGCGAGGAGCTTGAGGACCCGGACACCGCGGTCCAGGGTTTGGGAGGTTTCTGCAGTCATGACGCGCAAGTCCTTTCCGCGGCGGGTACCGGCGCCGGGCGTGGGGGCACGGGCCGGGACGGAGGTGTCACGCGCAGGTGGGTGTCCGCGCTGGAGCAGGTCTCGGCACCATCGACGAGGGAACGGCTCCGCGGTACTCGACTCGGGTGGGGGTGGTCGTTCGAGCGAGCGTGGGGAGAAAGTAGTGGCCGCTCGGCGCGCTACGGAAGTAGTTGTCCAAAATTCGGTCAGCATCGATGCAAAGTCGTGGCACAAAATGGGGCATTAAGCCCATAATCCCGAGGCCAACCGATCTCATGTTCGATATCTGACCGGACTCCGGACACTCGGGGTGCGGCCTCAGAGCAGGTTTCGGCCGACCGTCCAGAGCGCGGCCGCGGCCAGCAGCGCGGCGACGGTCCGCGGGCCGAGGCGCAGCCACCAGGTCCGGCCGGCCAGGCCGTGCCGCAGGCGGGTCAGCCACCAGGCGGCGACGAAGGGCAGGGCGAGCAGCAGGGCGGCGTTGTCGTGCCAGGCGGCGAGCAGGTCGCCGTGCAGCAGGTCCCAGGCCATCCGGGTGCCGCCGCAGCCGGGGCAGCGCAGGCCGGTCAGCCGGTACCAGGGACAGAAGGGCAGCGCCTGCCCGGGCAGGTGCGGGTCGCGGGTCCACAGCCAGCCGGCGCCGGCCAGGCCGGCCGCGAGCAGGCCGAGCGGCGCGGCCGCGGGGTGCCGCAGGGCCAGGGCACAACGGCGGACACCCCCGCCCCTACTGCTCGCGGGGCGGGGGTGCTGCCGGGTCCGGACCGGACGCACGGTCAGGCGCGCAGCTTGCGGCCCTGGGCGTCGGTGCGGGTGTCGCTGACCAGGAAGATGATGCCGTCGATCAGGGCCCAGACGCCGAGACCGCCGCAGGTGAGCAGCTGGGCGACACCCATGCCGACGTGGCCGGTGTAGAAACGGCCGATGCCGAAGCCGCCGAGGAAGATCTGCAGGAGACCTGCAACGACCTTGGACTTGTCGGACAGCTCGGGGTTGTTGGCGGTGTACGCCACGTGGGCTCCTCGTTCGGGGTGCATGACCGGCCCGCCGTGCGGGACGGCGGGGTCTCGGCATGTGGGACATGCGTCGGGTCGACACGGTGTGAAGGCCCGTCCCGACGCGGGCACGCGGAAGATTAACCGATCATCGGACCGCGTGTCTCCACAGTTTCTTTGCCAAGTCGGGAGACTCCTCCCGAACCGCCGTCAGCACACCACCGCCGGCCCGAATCGCCGCCGACCCGAATCGCCGCCCGCCCGAACGGGCGTCAGCCCTTGGCCCACTCCCGGATCCGCTCGATCCGCGCCTTCAGCTGATTGGCCGTCGCCTGCGCGGTCAGCGGCCCGCCGCACTGGCGGCGCAGCTCGTTGTGGATGGTGCCGTGCGGCTGGTTGGTGCGGTGGTGCCAGGCGGCGACCAGCGCGTTCAGCTCCTTGCGCAGCTCGCGCAGCTCCTGGTGGGTGACCACCGGCCGCTGCTCGGCGGGCAGTTCGATCAGGTCGGCCTCCTCGGCCGGCTTGGCCTTGGAACGCTGGATCTGCCGGTGCTGGCGCTTCTGCAGCAGCATCTGCACCTGGTCCGGCTCCAGCAGGCCCGGGATGCCGAGGTAGTCCTCCTCCTCCTCGCTGCCCGGGTGCGCCTGCATGCCGAACTCCATGGCGTTGTACAGCACCCGGTCGAAGACCGCATCGCTGCCCAGCGCCTCGTAGGAGAACTCCTCGCCGCCCGCGGTGTCCGGACCGTCGTTGGCCTTCTCGGCCTCGGCGAGCAGCCGGTCCTCCTCGTCGAAGAGACCGTCGCCCTCCTTCTTCGGCCGGTCGAGGACGTGGTCCCGCTGCAGTTCCATCTCGTTGGCGAAGCCGAGCAGCATCGGGATGGTCGGCAGGAAGACCGAGGCGGTCTCGCCGCGCTTGCGGGCGCGCACGAAGCGGCCGACGGCCTGCGCGAAGAACAGCGGGGTGGAGATCGAGGTGGCGTACACGCCGACGCACAGCCGGGGCACGTCGACGCCCTCGGACACCATGCGGACGGCCACCATCCAGCGCGAGGTGCCCGCCGAGTAGTCGGAGATCCGCTGGGAGGCCTCCGCCTCGTCGGAGAGGACGAGGGTGACCTTCTCGCCGCTGATCTCGCGCAGCAGCTTGGCGTAGGCGCGGGCCACGTTCTGGTCGGTCGCGATGACCAGACCGCCGGCGTCCGGGATCGCCTTGCGGACCTCGGTGAGCCGCCGGTCGGCGGCCTGCAGCACGCTCGGGATCCACTCGCCCTGCGGGGCGAGCGCGGTGCGCCAGGCCTGGGCGATCAGGTCCTTGGTCATCGGCTCGCCGAGCCGGGCCTCCAACTCGTCGCCGGCCTTGGTGCGCCACCGCATGTTGCCGCTGTACGAGAGGAAGATCACCGGGCGGACGACGTGGTCGGCGAGGGCGTGCCCGTAGCCGTAGGTGTAGTCGGCGATCGACTTGCGCAGGCCGTCGGAGTCCGGCTCGTACTGGACGAACGGGATCGGGTTGGTGTCCGAGCGGAACGGCGTACCGGTGAGGGCGAGCCGCCGGGTGGCCGGCTCGAAGGCCTCGAAGCAGGCCTCGCCCCAGGACTTCGAGTCACCGGCGTGGTGGATCTCGTCCATGATGACGAGGGTCTTGCGGGCCTCCGTGCGGTTGCGGTGCAGCATCGGGTTGACGCCGACGCCCGCGTAGGTGACCACGATGCCCTGGTAGTCCTTGGAGAGCGGACCCGAGGAGTAGGCGGGGTCGAGCCGGATGCCTATCCGGGCCGCGGCCTCCGCCCACTGCTTCTTCAGGTGCTCGGTCGGTGCGACGACCGTCACCTGCTGCACCAGGTGGTTGTGCAGCAGGTAGGAGGCCAGGGTGAGGGCGAAGGTGGTCTTGCCTGCGCCCGGGGTGGCGACCGCCAGGAAGTCCCGCGGCTGCTTCTCGATGTACGTGTCCAGAGCGCCCTGCTGCCAGGCCCGCAGCTTTCCGGCGGTGCCCCAGGGGGCGCGGCCTGGGAAGGCCGGCGACAGGTGGTGCGAGGCGTTCGACGTGCCGGCCGGGCGGACGGGCGCGTGCGGCGCGGCAACGTCGGAGAACAGCGGCGACATCGGGGAAGCGGCGGCGGTACTCACGGGCTCCGGAGGGGATCGTCGCAGGTCAGGGGCGGTTTTCACGGCCCCGGCCGGCAGTCGGGCAGTGGTCGGACAACCAGCCCAGCCTACCGGCCCGCGCCACCCGGCCCACTCAGGCTCGACCGTTGCACAGCGCCCGCGGCCGGCCCGGTGATCACCCTGCCACCGGCCGCTTTCCCGGATGCGGCGGCCGGCGGCTTCCGACTCCGACGGTGACCGGACTCACACCGCGGGCCGGGTAAGAAGCGGCCCCTCCCCCGCTCTCCCCGTCCGACCGGCCGCACCCCGGCCGTCACAGAACCCACACACGTCACACGTTCCGCCCGCGAACTCCGGGGCAGGACGACATCGGGAGGAATCGCCATGACTGCAGCGCCCATCGTCGTCGAACAGATCGTCCAGGCCCGCCTCTTCGTCACCACCCACCGCACCGCCGTACTACGGGTCGCCCTGCGCTACCGGTCGGACGACCCGCTGGCCGTCCGGATGGCCTTCCCCGCCGAGTTCTCCCTGGACGGCACCCCGCTGCCCGAGGCCCCGCCTGAGGTCGAGTGGGTCTTCGCCCGGTGGCTGCTGGCGGCCGGCCTGGACGCGCCCAGCGGCCTCGGCGACGTGCACCTGCGTCCGGCCGCGGCCGGACGCACCATGCTGGAGCTGCGCTCCGCCGAGGGCGTGGCCCTGCTCCAGTTCGACGGTGACAAGCTGCGGCACTTCCTGTGGGAGACCTTCCTCGCCGTGCCGGACGGCGAGGAGGCGCTGCTGCTGGACGCCGACCGGGCGCTCGCCGAACTGCTGGGCTGACACGGCCCTCAGGCGGAGAGCCTGCGCATCAGCCGCACCCCCTGCCCCGGGGTCATGTGCGGCAGGTAGGCCTTGCCGATCGCCCGGGTGATCGCGGGCAGCGCCGCCGGGTCCGGATAGACCATGTACATGGGCCGGTACTCGGGCTGGAACTTCGCCTTGAAGGCGAGCAGCGAGCGGAAGCCGTACACCGGCTCCAGCACCCGGCCCATCCAGTCGAGCATCCGCTGCAGCGCGGTCGGCGGCTCGCCGCGGTCGGAGCGGGCCAGCGGCGCCCCGGAGAGGCTGAGCCAGCGCGCGCCCTCCTCCTTGAAGCCGAGCGCGGCCGAGGCGAACAGGAACTCCATCACCCCGCGGAAGCCCTCCGAGCGGCGGCGCATGAAGTCCAGCGTCCAGCCGACCGGCTGCCCGGCCTCGTAGACCGGCATCCAGCTGGTCAGCCCGTGCACGGTGCGGTCGCCGTCCACCGCGACGAGCATCCGCACCGCCGGGTCGTCGAGCTCGGCCAGCCCGCCGAGGGTGAAGCCCATCTCCGGCAGCCCCTTGTCGGAGACCCACTCCTCGGAGATCGATCGGATCTGGTCGCGGATGCCGATCGGCGCCTCCCGGTAGGTCCACCACTCGGCGGTGATGCCCTGCTTGCCGGCCTTGTTGAGCGAGGTGCGGATGTCCTGCCACCGCTTGCCGGTGAAGGCCAGGTCGGGCAGCGGCACCACGGTGTCCTCGGCCACCTGGAGGGAGCGCCAGCCGAGCCGCTCGGCGGCCTGCCGGGCGTCCGCGGTGACGCTGTAGAAGCACGGCGTCCAGCCGCGGGTGTCGCAGTACCGGGCGAAGCCGGCCACCGCCCGCTGCCGGGCCTCCGGGTCGCCGAACGGGTCGCCGGTGGTGAGCGCCACCGTGGCGATCACCCGGTAGGGCACCGCGGCCCGGCCCTCCGCGTCGAACCAGTAGTGGTTGCCGTCCCAGGTGGAGATGAAGGAGAGGGTGGAGCCGCCGTACTCGGTGAGCAGGGCGCGGGCCCGGGCCGTGTCCTCGGCGTCCGCGTGCACGACCGGCCGCCGGAAGGCCGTCAGCAGGGCGGTCAGCGCGACCGCCCAGAACACCAGGCCGACCGCGATCTCCAGCGCCTGCGCACCGCCGCCGGAGGCGATCGGGCGGTCCGGCAGCAGTTCGTCGTAGGCGGGCGGCAGCAGCACCGAGGGCAGTCCGGCGGCCAGCTCCGCGGCGGTGGCGTCCGGCTCGTACTGGTCGCGCAGCAGCCAGCCGATGCCGACGTACGCGCCGCAGCACACCAGCAGCGCGGTGCCGACCACCGCGGCGAGCCGGTTCCGCACCCGGGGCGCCATCCGCTGGTCGAAGCTGAGCCGGGTCACCACCTGCAGCACCAGCATCGCCACCGGCAGCAGCAGGGCCTCGCCGATGAGCTCGAACAGCAGGCCGGTGCCGCCGTCCTTGGCGAACTCGTCGTAGTTGATCGCCAGCAGCCACCAGAGCACCCCGACCCAGGCGAGTTCGGTCAGCACGGTGATCCACCAGGCGAGCCGCAGCCCGCGGCGCAGCCCCTCGGCGAGGACCAGCAGCAGGACGGGCACCAGGGCGGCCATCAGCCGGCCCGGCGAGTCGAAGTAGCGGACGGCGGAGTGGGCGTGCGCGCACGCTCTGGCCGACTCGGCGCAGGCGTCGGCGGCCTCCGCGCCGGAGGGCACGTGCGAGAAGTACAGGTCGGCGAGGGTGTTGAACGGGCCGATGGCGTCCCGGTAGAGCGAGGCGACGAGCGGCCCGATCGCGGCGGCCGCCAGGGTGAGCGCCACCAGTACCCGGGTCTCGGTGTGCGAGGCACGGTGCGGGCGGTGGCCGCGGTGGCGGTGCATCAGGGTGCCGGCGGCGAGCCCGGCGAGCACCGCGGCGACCCGCTGCACGCCCTGCAGGTGGCCGACGTAGAGCATCAGCACCAGCGGCACCAGGACGACCACCAGCCGCAGCCGGCGCCGCCAGAGCGCGGTGAGCCGGAAGCTGACGACCGCGCCGAGCGCGGACACCCCGGTGGTCGGGCCGACCGCGATCTGGTCCTGGATCGCCTTCGTCCAGCCGAGGTCGGCGGAGACCCCGATCCGGACGGCGGCGGTGCCGAGCAGGGTGCCGGCGATCTGCCCGCCGAGCAGCACGGCCCCGGCGAGGGCGGTGCCGAGCCGCAGTTCGGCGAACGGCCCGAACACCGCCAGCAGCAGGCTGGTGACGACGTACGAGCCGATGCCGGAGCACCAGGACAGCGAACTCACCGGGGTCCACCAGTGGCCGTCGGCGAGGCTGGGGATGCCGACGCCGACGTACGGCAGCAGGGAGTCGGACGGCCCGGTGCCGAGGCTTCCGGTGGCCGCGCCGACCACCCACAGGGCGGCGATCAGGGCGAGGCTGAACGGTGCCCGGCGCAGCTGGGCGAGGGCGGCCGCGGCCAGTCGCACCGGGCGGCTGCCGTAGTCGGGTTGCGGCCGGACGGGGGCCTTGTCGGCGGTCTCGGCGGTGGGTTCGGTCATGTGATCAGTCCCGTCTGCTGGGCGAGCCAGGTCACGTTGTCGGCGAGTCCGGCGCGGAAGGTGTTCCAGTCGTGGCCGCCCGGCACGGTCATGAACCGGGCCTTCATGCCGGCGGCGACGGCGGCGGTGTGCACCTCGCGCTGCTGGGGCCCGTACTCGCCGTCGGCGTCGCCGACCACGAAGGTCACGGCGGTGTCCGGGAACCTCTCCCGGGCCGTCACGTGCAGCGGGTCGACGGCGTCGAAGGCGGCCTCGTCGCCGCCGAAGGCGGTGTCCACCGTCTTCTGGTGGCTGCCGAGGGTGGGTTCCCGCTGGCCCGAGATGTCGAGGAGGGTGCCGTAGACGCGGGGGACGTTGACGGCGAGTTGGAGGGCGCACGTGCCGCCGAGCGAGAGGCCGCCGATGGCCCACGCGCGGCGGCCCTCGGCGGTCTGCAGGTGGTGGCGGGCCCAGTCGGGCACGTCCTCGGCGAGGTAGGTCTGGGCGCGGGCGGTCCGCGAGTCCATGCAGAGGCTGTTGCCCCAGGTGGAGCCGGTCTGGTCGACCATCAGCACGATCGGCGCGAGGCCGCCGTGGGCGGCGGCGAAGGCGTTCATGGTGGTCTCCAGCTGCCCGGAGGAGACCCAGTCGGAGGGGCTGCCGGGCTGGCCGGCCATCAGTACCAGGACGGGCAGCAGCGGGCGTGGGCTGGCCCGGTAGGCGGGCGGCAGCCAGACGTAGGCGTCGCGGGCCTCGAAGCCGGATTTCGTGCCGGGGATCGGGGTCCGGGCGAGGGTGCCGCGGGCGGGCAGGCCGGGCGGCGGGTGCCAGACCTGCGCGAGCGGGCCGCCGGGCGGGGCGGCGACGGTGTGCGGGTCGCGGCCGGTGGGCAGCGCCTGGGTGGCCGGGGCGAGCATCGCGCGCAGCGTCCCGTACTCGTCGTAGAAGCGGTTGACCTGGGAGGCGGCCATGACGGCGACCAGGACGGCGGCGGCCGGGACGAGCACCTTGCCGACGGTGCGCGGCGGGGCGGTGGGGACGAAGCGGGCGACGGCGAGGGCGAGGCCGAACAGGGCGAGCGCGATCCACCCGGTGACCTCGTCCGGCAGCCCGCCGGCGAAGGGCTGCCACCAGGTGTTGACGGTGAGGGCGACCAGCACGCCCGCCGCGGCCGCCCCGAGGGCGGCGGCCGGCAGCCGCAGCGGCCACCAGCGCGGCGCCGGGACGAGGACGAGCAGCAGCAGCGCGGCGCTGCCGGCGACCAGCAGGGTGTAGGGGACGACGCCGGTGGTGATCGGCCAGTCGAGCGGGTTCGAGGCGGCGAGGCTGCGGTTCATCGGGCTGCCCCCGCCGGTCAGGCGGCGTCGGCGCGGACGAGGTGGGCGTAGACGACGACGTTGCCGTCGTAGCCCGTCTGCCGGGTGAATCCGCCGCCGCAGGTGATCAGCCGCAGCTGGGCGTTGGGCGCGGCGGCGTAGACCTTCCGGTCGGGGAACTCCTTCTTGGGGTAGACCTCGACGCCGTCGACGGCGAAGTACGCGGTGGAGCGGTCGGCCCGGACGATCTCCACCTGGTCGCCGCGGTGCAGGGTGCCGAGCCGGTAGAAGACGGCGGGGCCGCTGCTGGTGTCGACGTGGCCGGCCAGTACGGCGGTGCCGCTCTCGCCGGGGGCGGCGCCGGCCGCGTACCAGCCGGCCAGGTTCGCGTCGTCCTCGGGCGGCGGCTGGAGTCGGCCGTCGCCGTCGAGGGCGAGGCCGGTGACGGGCGCGTCGACGCCGGCGCTGCGGATCCGGATCCGGGTGGGCGCGGCGCGGGGCATCGGCGGGGCGACGACGATGGGCAGGCCGAGCGCGTCGACACCCTGCTGGGCGGTGGGCAGCGGGGGCAGGACGAGGCCGCCGCCGTGCAGCATCCAGGCGCCGAGCACGAGGGCGGCGCCGGCCGCCAGGGTGCCCGGCCAGGGACTTCTGTGCTGTCCGCCCAACCCGTGCTCCCGTCCGTCGGGCCGCCGTCGGCGGCCCGTCTCAAGTGAAGGGCCGTCAGCCGCCCGGGGCATCCGCCGCTGCCCCGCCCGGGTGAGCGGCCGGCCGGCGGCGGCGGACGGCGGGCAGCCGCGGGCGGGTGATGAAGCCCTCCGCCATGGCGTTGGCCAGGCCGATCGCGAACAGCTCGGTGGACTTCTCGTAGAGCAGGTAGCGGGGCTGCCAGTCCGGCCGGTACTTGGCGTTTGCCCGGTAGAGCGACTCCAGCTGCCACCAGCGGGAGAGGAAGCGCAGCACGGCGCGCCACAGCCGCAGCACGGGCCCGGCGCCGAGCCGGCCGCCCTCCTCGAAGACCGCCCGGAACATGGCGAAGTTCAGCGACACCCGGGTGACCTGCAGTTCTCCGGCGGCGCCGCGCAGCAGCAGCTCGGTGACCATGAACTCGACCAGGCCGTTGTCGGACTCCCGGTCACGGCGCATCAGGTCGAGGGAGAGTCCGTGTTCTCCCCAGGGCACGAAGCTGAGCAGGGCGCAGGTGCGGTCGTGCTCGTCCCGGCACTCGATCATCAGGCAGTCGCCGTCGGCGGGGTCGCCGAGTCGGCCGAGGGCCATCGAGAAGCCGCGTTCGGTGCGGCCGTGCCGCCAGGCGTCGGCGAGCCGGATCAGGTCGGCCATCTGCCCGTCGGGGATGTCGCGGTGGTAGCGGACGACGGCGCGGTACCCGGCCTTTCGGACTCGGCTGTGGGCCTGCCGCAGCGGCCGCATGGCGCGCCCCTCAAGGGTGAAGCCGGCGGTCTCGACGAGCGCCTCGTCGCCGAACTCCAGGGCGCGGAGCCCGGCGACCCGGGTGTAGGCGGTGGCGGCGGCCTCGCCTGCGCCGGTGACGGCCGGGATCCAGCCCTGCTCGCGCAGCTGCCGCTGCCAGACCTCGATCGCCTGCGGCCAGGCCTCCGGGTCGCCGATCGGGTCGCCGGAGGCGAGGGCGACCCCGTTGACCACCCGGTGCAGCACGGCGGCCTTGCCGGAGGGCGACCAGCAGACCGCCTTGTCGGGGCGGAGGGCGAAGTAGCCGAGCGAGTCGCGGGCGCCGTGCCTGGTGAGCAGTTCGCGCAGCCGCTGCTCGTCCTCGGGGCGCTGCTCGACGTGCCCGCGCGGGGAGCGGAACAGCACCCGCAGGGCGACCAGCAGCAGGGCGGCGCCGAGCAGGTTGATCCCGAGGTCGACCCAGCCGGGCACGTCGACGTCGGCGACCTGGACGACGCCGGAGAGGGTGAGCAGGCGCAGCAGCACGTACAGCGAGGCGTCGCCCCAGGAGGGCGGGGTGTCCGGGTAGGTGGCCCGGACGACCGCGGCGCCGAGGACGGTGAGCAGGGCGCCGCCGGCCACCAGGACGATGGCGGCCAGCACCACGTTGCCGCGGGTGCCGCGGGCGGCGAAGACGGGCCGGCCGATCAGCAGGGCGGCGAGCAGGGCGACGGTGACGAGGGCGGAGATCCAGTTGAAGGGGTGTTCGCTGTACTCGGGGTAGGCGAGCGCCCAGGCGAACAGTGCGGTGTACAGCGCCGCCAGGACGGTGGTGACGATCCAGGCGGCCCGCTTGCGGCGGCGGAGCATGACGGCGAGCAGCCCGGCGAATAGCGCGCCGGTGAAGCCGGGGGCGACCAGGACGGGGGTGAAGAAGTCGCCTCGGTTGGCCCGTTGGACCTGCTGGCGGAAGGGTTCGATCAGTCCGGCGACCAGGTTGAGCAGGGCGACGACCCGGACGTACCACTCGGCGCCGATGGCGAAGCGGCGGCGCCAGGCGGGCACCGCCGGGGCGGGCCTGCGCTCGGCGGCGGCCGGTGCGGATGCCTTTCCTCTGTCGCGGGCGGCCGGGCGGGCCTTGGGCGGGGCCGCGGCGGGCGGGGTTGCGGGCGCAGCAGGCGCCGGGGTCGGAGCGGGAATCGGGGCAGGGGTCGTCGCGGAAGCCGGTGCGGTGGCCGGCTCCGCGGGCCGGGCCGGGTCGGCCGGTGCGGCTCCCGCGGGCGCGGCCGCCGCGTCGGGGGCGCCGGCCAGCACGTTGTAGAAGGAGGTCTTGGCTGCGACGATCCGCGCGTGGATCCGGGCGTCCCGCCGTTCCGCGCGGGCCATCCGCTTGGGCCGGGTGCGGTAGCGCCAGCGCGCCCAGGGGCTCTGCGGCCGGGCCAGCCGGACGGCGCCGACCATGGCGAGCGGCGGCAGCATCACCCCGATCAGGCCGGTCCAGATCTTGCCCTTGAAGAGGCTGATCGCGACCAGCAGCAGCAGGATGCCGGCGCCGACGAGCTGTCCGGCCGTCACCCGGGAGCTGAAGCCGCCGAGCGGCAGCTCGCCGATCAGCAGCAGGGCGATGACGGCGACCGCGAGGATCACCGCGTCCACGGACTTGCGGCCCTGCTCGCTCCAGTAGACGTCCTGCAGGTGCAGGACGAGCGCGAACTCGTCGAGCACCAGGCCGGCGCCGATGCCGAAGCCGACGGCGAGGACGTTCCACAGCTGCCCGCCGTTGCCGCGGACGGTGAAGGCGCCCACGCCGCAGATCAGCACCAGGGCCTGGCCGAACACCACGTGGTGGATGTGCATGCCGCCGGGGGTGACGTTCCCGGGCCACCAGCTGGTGCCGCGGCGGATCATCCGGACGCTGAAGCGGATGAAGAGGAAGGAGGCCAGCAGTCCCAGGAGCAGCAGGAACAGCGGCTCGCGTCCGGTGTCGACGATCCGCTCCCGGTACGCGTCGAGCAGCGACTGCCACATGGCGTACGGGACCTCCGGGAGGCGGCTCGTCGGGGACGGTTCCACTCATCTGACGACGGCTCAGCGGGGCCCCGCCACTCGATGACGGGTTCGATGGTCCGAACGGGCGAGCGTTTCGGCCGACCCCGCCGGGTTCCCTCCGCGTTCCCCGGCGGCGACGCTCCGACATGCCATGCTGTGGGCCGCACCCCACCCGGACCGTCCATCCGACTGTCGGACTGTCAGTCCATGCGGTCCCGTTGCGAACAGACACCCCCCGAACGGAGACGACCATGGACGCTCTCTCCCGCAGGACACTGCTGGCCGGCGGCGCCGCCACCGCGGCCGTGCTCGCCGCCGGCTGCGCGGGCGGCCGCGGCCAGAACGGCGAGCAGGCGGGGCCGCCCGTCCAGGCCTCGGGAGCGGCCGACGGCAGCGGCTCGGGCACCCCCAAGCCGCCCGCCTCGCTGATCGGCGACGGCTCGACCTCCGACTCCGGGCCGCAGCCGCACCAGCCGGAGGCGGTGCCGCTGGAGCTCGGCGAGCGCCCGCCGCAGTTCGTGGTCTTCTCCTGGGACGGCGCCGGCGAGCTCGACAACGGGCTGTTCTCACGGTTCCGCCGGCTCGCCCGGGACCACGACGCCAAGATGACGTTCTTCCTCAGCGGCATCTACACCCTGCCGGAGTCCAAGCGGGAGATGTACCGGCCGCCGCAACACCCGGTCGGCGCGTCCGACATCGGCTACCTGAGCGACGAGCACATCCGCGAGACGATCCGCCAGGTCGGCGACGCCTGGCTGGAGGGCCACGAGATCGGCACCCACTTCAACGGGCACTTCTGCGGCCCGACCGGTGGCGGCCGCTGGTCCCCCGAGGAGTGGGACAGCGAGATCCAGCAGGCGATGGACTTCGTCATGAACTGGCGGACCAACACCGGCTTCACCGACCTGCCGCCGCTGCCCTTCGACTACCGCAAGGAGCTGATCGGCGGCCGCACCCCATGCCTGGAGGGCCAGCGCGGCCTGCTGCCCACCGCCGCCAAGCGCGGCTGGAAGTACGACAGCAGCGGCCCCGGCGGGCTCCAGGTGTGGCCGCAGAAGTTCCAGGGCGGCGCGCTCTGGGACATGCCGCTGCAGTCCGTCCCCTTCCCCGGGCACAGCTTCCAGGTGCTCTCGATGGACTACAACATCATGTACAACCAGTCCGGCAACACCACCAAGGGCGACACCGCCCGGTACGGCGCCTGGGAGACCCAGGCCCGCGACTCCTACCTGGCGGGCTTCGAGCGCGCGTACAGCACCAACCGGGCGCCGCTGATCATCGGCAACCACTTCGAGCAGTGGAACGGCGGCATCTACATGAACGCAGTCGAGGAGGCGCTCAAGGGGATCGCCGGCAAGCCGGAGGTCCGGATGGTGTCCTTCCGACAGTTGGTCGAGTGGCTGGAGGCGCAGGACCCGGCCGTGCTGCGCAAGCTGCAGTCGCTCGGGCCCGGCGAGTCCCCCGCCGGTGGCTGGCAGTCCTTCCTCGGCGGGCCCGCGCAGGCGGCGCCCTCCTCCTGAGCCGCCGCACCGCGGCCCCGGCGCGTCAGCCCTCGGCGAGCGCCGGGGCCTCGGCCGGCCCGGCGGCCTTCCGTGCGGCGCCGGTGCGGCCCGAGACCAGGGCGCCGAGCAACGCCACCCCGGTCATCACCAGGAAGATCACCGCGAAGGGTCCCGCCGGGGCGGTGGCGCCCTCGGCGGCCGCGACCGAGCCGCCGCCGAGGCCCGCGAACAGCACGCCCGCCAGGCCGATCAGCAGCACATTGCCCAGCGCGTCGCTCAGCTGGATCGCCGCCGAGTTGGCGCCGGTGTCCTCCGGCGCCGACAGGTTCATCATCAGCACGCTGATGCTCGCCACCGCCAGGCCCATCCCGACGCCGCCGACCGCCCAGGCCACCGCCGCCGTCCAGGCCGGCACCGCCGGCACCAGCACCAGCGCGGCCCCCGCGATCGCCACCGCCGTCAGCACGAAGCCCAGCCGGATCAGCGCACCGCGGTGCCGGTCCGCCCACGGCCGGCCCTGCAGCCAGGAGCCGAGCGCCCAGGACAGGCCGCCACTGGTCAGCGTCAGCCCCGCCAGGGTCGGCGACAGGTCCCGCTGGGTCACCATCATGAGCGGCACGAAGGCCTCCGCCGCGAAGAACGCGCCCGCCGCGACCCCGCGCAGCAGGATCACCGTCGGCAGGCCGCGCGCCGCCCGCAGCGTGCCCGGCGGCAGCAGCCGCACCACGGCCGGCACCAGCAGCCCCGCCCCCAGCACGGCCGGCACCAGGCCGACCAGGTCGAGGCGCTGGCCCGCGTACTGCAGCAGCCCGGCGCCGAGCGCCGCGAGCGCCGCGCACCAGGTCCGCCGCCGGTCGAAGGGGGCCGGCCGCAGCGGCGGCTGCGCCCGCTCCGCCCGGCGCAGCGCCGGGCCCATCACCGCGAGCGGCAGCAGGACCAGCGCCGGCACGGCGAGGAACACCCAGCGCCAGCCCAGGTGCTGGGTCACCGCGCCGGAGACCAGCGGACCGACGATCGAGGGCAGCACCCAGGCCGCCGAGAACGCGGCGAACACCGAGGGCCGCAGCCGCTCCGGGAAGGCCCGGCCCACCACCACGTACAGCGCGACGATCACCAGGCCGCCGCCCAGCCCCTGGATCGCCCGGCCCGCCACGAACGGCCACATGCCGACCGCGGTACCGGCCACCACCAGGCCCGCGCCGAAGACCGCTATGCCGGTGAACAGCGGCGCCAGCGGCCCCCGCCGGTCGCACCACTGGCCGGACACCACCAGCGCGAACAGCGTCGTCGTGAAGTAGCCGGAGAAGGCGAAGGCGTACAGGCCCAGCCCGTCGAGCTCGCGGGCGGCGACCGGCATCGCCGTGTTCACCGCGGTCGCCTCGAAGGCCAGCAGCAGCACCACCGAGACGATCCCCAGCGTCAGCGCGCGGTACGGGCCGCTCATCACGCCCCCGGTGTCGGGGGCGGCGTCGGGCACGGGAGCAGCGCGGTCGACCGGAGTCGAGGAGGAGGTGGTGGCCATGCCTGCCATCGTAAGGCGCTCTTGGCCCGGTGACTCCTGACCGAAGTCGGTGATCGGCTACGACCTCCGGCCTAGGCCTTCGGACACCCGGGGCTCAGTGCAGCACCTTCAGTCCGAGCACGCCGCCGAGGATCAGCAGCAGGCAGGTCACCCGGGCGGCCGTCAGCGCGTCCCCCAGCGCCGCCATCCCGTACAGCGCCGTCCCGACCGCGCCGATGCCCACCCAGACCGCGTAGCCGGTCCCCAGCGGGATGGCCCGCAGCGCGTACGCCAGCCCGCCCATCGACAGCACCAGCGCCACCGCGAACACCACGCTCGGCACCGGCCGCGAGAACCCCTTGGCCGCCCCCAGCGACACCGCCCAGACGGTCTCCAGCACGCCCGCCACGATCAACACCAGCCACGCCACGACGGCACCTCCGCAGTAGAGGGCGGCAGCTCTGTCGCTGCCGCCGCAGTACCGCGCCGTCTTGTCCTGCCGGGTACGACGCACCTCGTCCGGGGCGCACGATCGCGCCACCCCTCGAACGTAACACACCACGACACACGGAATTCATACTCGAATATTGACGCACCCCTCCCCGCTCCCCCTAAGATGAATTCAACAGCACGGCGGGGGACGAATACCGGGCCCGCCGCCCACGACAGTGACGACAGGAGTCGGCCATGAACAGGAAGACGGCGGCGATCGCAACGCCCCGCACCTGTGCCGCCTGCTGTCCCGGCTGTCGCTGCTCCCGCCGCGCCTGACCGCGCGCCGCACCACCCCTCTCATGACGGGCCCGTACGGGCTTCTCCGTCACCTCACGGCCGTGTGCCCGAGTGGTTCAGGGGACCGCCTGCAAAGCGGTTTACGTGGGTTCAATTCCCGCCACGGCCTCCACTCCGAATTCCCGGACAGCAAATTCCGCCGCCCGGGAATTCGGCCTTTCCATTTCCGCCGCCGAGAGCATTTCCATGCCCGTCGGCGGACGAAAAGGCGCGGGCCGCCCCGGAGGTCCGGGGCGGCCCGCGCCGTGGCGTGCCGGTTCTGTGCCGGTCAGTCGATCACCGGCGGGTTGGCGGTGCCACCGCGCCAGGTCTCCTCGTCCTCGACCAGGTAGTCGGGACGCTGGCCGTTGGCGTTCTTGTCCTTCTTCTTGCCCGCCGCACCGGGACCGCCGTGGAGGCCGCCGCCTGCGGCGCCGTTCTGGCCGGCCCGGCCCTTGCCGATCCCGGAACCGCCCTCGGTGAAGGTCCGGCCGCCGGTGCCGCCCTTGGCGCTGCCGACCGCACCGCCGCCGCGCCGGACGAGGCCGCTGCCACCCTTGCCGCCGGTACCCTTGCCACCGGCGCCGGCACCGCCCGCGCCGGGCATGCCGCCCATGCCGGGGACGCCCTGACGGCCGGTGCCCGTGGCACCGGTGCCACCGGCGCCGCTGCCTCCGGTCCGACCGCCGGTACCGCCGCCCGGGCCCGTGGCACCGCCGCGGCCCGCGCCGGACGTGCCGCCCCGGCCGGGCAGGCTCCCGCCGCCGAGGCCACCCGGGATGAAGCCGCCGCCTCCCCCGAGGCCGCCACCACCACCCAGGTTCCCGCCGCCGCCGAGACCGCCGCCCCCACCGGGGGTGGTCGGCAGCGTGCCGAGGCCACCGCCGCCCGGGGTCGGGTGCGTCCCGACCGGCGGCAGGCTGTCGATCCCCGTGCTGGGCGGGACCAGGGGATGGGTCGGCGTCGGGATGGTGCCCGGCGGAACGTCGCCCGGCAGCGGGGTCGGCACGTGCGGCGAACCCGGAACGGTCTGCTTCGGCCCCTGCGGGTCGACCTGCCCCGGCTTGCCCGACGGGTCGTCCGGCACCCCGTTCGGGTACTTGGGCGCGACCGGCGGGTGGCTGGGGGTGTTCGGCGGAATGGGGTTCTCGGGCTCCGGCGGGTAGGCCTTCGACGGGTCGTGCCGGTCGTCCTTGACGGGCGGCTTCAGATACGAGGCCGCCTGCTTGTACTGCGGCGACAGGTGCTCCATGACGCCGATGGCGTACTGGTGCGAGATCTCCGTCGCGGAGAGGTCGCCGTAGTTCTTGTTGACCGCGCTGATCCGGTCCATGCCGCCCGCGACGTCCGCCTTGAACTGGGCGTCCGAGCGGTCGAAGCCGTCGCCGACCAGCTTCACACCGCGCTCGAAGGTGCTCGGCACCTTGATCTGCGCCATGGTGGCCTTGCTCTGCTGCAGGGCGTCCCCGGCGAACTTCATCGCCGCGGAGGTGTTCTGCGCGTGCGCGGCCGTGTTGGTCATGCTGGTCTGCAGTACGGTCGCCCGCTTGGTGAAGCCGTCGGCGGCCGCGCCCTCCCAGTTGGCGGTGGCGTGCTGCACCGCCCGCTGCAGGTCGGCGACGGCCTGCTCCAGCTCCTGGTGGACGTTGGTCCAGTGCTGGCTGACCTCGTGGATGCGCTCCGGCTTGGAGTGCTCCAGCATCCGCTTCAGCGGGATGAGGTCCTCGTGTTCGAACGTGCTCATCTCACGCCTTCCCGGACTGCATCGACCGTGTGCTCGCGACGAACTCTTCCTCGCGCGTCCGGTAGGCGGTGTTCACCGCGTGCGTCTTGTCGCCGAAGTCGTTGATCAGCGAGTCGAGTTCCTGGATGTGCTGGCTCAGGAACTGCTGCATCTGCGAGTGCGCGGCGAAGAGCTGCTTCGCCTCGTCGAAGTCTGCACCGAAGTCGTCGCTGACGAGGACGGTGTTGTACTTCGCCTTGTTGCCGCACTCGCTCAGGCCCTGCTGGAGAGCCCGCAGTCGCTTCACGACGGCTTCCAACTCGTCCGTGTTGACGCGGTATCCGTCGGCCATCTCACTCCTCCCCCTGGAGTCCGTACTTCCCCGTTGCTGCTGCGCCCCGTGCGCGCACGGGGGCATGGCGCCCTGACAGGGCGTTCGATCGTATCGCCTCTAGGCCGTGTACTGACACACTGTCATCGCGGCGGGTTACCCCCCTGGTAGGGGTTCTGGTACGGCTGCTGCTGGGGGTACCCGGGAGGCGGCGGCTGCGTGCCGTACGGCTGCTGGCCACCGTAGGGCTGCTGCGCGGGCGGCCAGCCCGGGGCGGCACCGTACGGCGCCTGGCCCTGCGGCGGCACCGGGGCAGCCTGCGGCTGACGGCGGCTGCGGGTCGCCACGGCGATCACGATCACGAGCAGCACCACCAGGACGGCGCCGCCGCCGAACACCATCAGCGGGGTGATGCCGCCGACCGCGGACTTGCCCGCGGGCTGCGACACCGGGGCGTTGGAGGCGGCGTCCGGCGCGGCCGCACCGGCCGGCTTGGCCAGCGGCCCCTCCGGGCTGCCCGCCGGGATGTCCATGGTGAGCGCCTCGTAGGGCCGGATCACGCCGTACCCGAAATGCGGGTCGGGAAGCTTGGCGCCGCTCGCGGACGGCGGGACGGCAGCCGACTTGGCCAGCCGGTTGGCCACCTGACCGGCGGTGAGCTGGGGGTACTTGGCGCGGACGAGCGCGGCCGCGGCGGACACGTAGGCGGCCGCGTCCGAGCTGCCGCTGCCGATGCAGTACTGGCTGGAGCCGCACGTGCCGGCCGTGACGATGTCGGCGCCGGGCGCGGCGAGCCGGATCTCCGGCCCGGAGCTGGAGCCGGTCCAGACCTCGCCGCTCTTGTCCGCTGCCGCCACGGCAAGCACGCCCGGCAGGTTGGCGGGGTTGTCGACGGCCCCGCCGTTGCCCGCGGCGGCGACGACGAGAACGTCGTGCTGGTAGGCGTAGGCGATCGCGGCGGGCATCTCGGGGTTCTCGATGGTCGACCCCTGCGAGATGTTGATCACCTTGGCACCGTGGTCCACGGCCCACCGGACACCCTGCGGGATGGCGTCCGACCCCTGCGCGTCGCCCTTGTAGACAGGGAGGATCTTGGCGCCGGGGGCCAGGCCGACGACCCCGGCGTTCCCGCCGTGCCCGTGGCCGGCGATCTCCGCGGCCATACCCGTGCCGTGCGCGTCCGTCGGCTTGGTGTTGAGGTTCTGCCCGCTCTCGTCGTACCCCGGGAGGACCTGACCGGTGAGGTCGGGGTGGGTGGCGTCGACGCCGCTGTCGATGACGGCGACGATCACGCCGTCGCCCTTGCTGACGGACCAGACCTTGTCCAGCTTGAAGTACTGGTTGGCCCACTGTCCGTCCCGGACCTGGTCCGCGGACGCCCCGGGGGCGGCCGCCAGTAGCAGTGCCCCTGCCAATGTCGTGGCCCCGAGCACCCGCATGGCCCTGGTCAGCGTCATCAGTACCCCGTCAGTCGTCTTCTGCTGCCCGTACGTTGTCGCAACGCCCCCGCGTGCATGCACAGGGCGCTTTCGATCGTATCGTCTGGCCGGAGGTGTACTGACTCGGCCTCAGCCGTCGGGGTGTCCGGGCGTCAGCCGGCGGCGATGGCGTCCTCGGGGAGGATCGGCAGGCGGCCGACCGGCAGGCCGGTGGCGGCGCGGACGGCGGCCGCGATCGCGGCGGGGGCGACCACCGCGGGGACGGCGCTGACCGCCTTGGCGCCGAAGGTGGCGACCACGTCGCGTTCCTCGACCAGGGCGGCGATCCGGATGTCGGGGGTGTCGAGCGCGGTGGGGAGGCGGTAGCCGGTGAGCGAGGCGTTGGCGGGCCGGCCGCCCTCGGTGCGCAGGTTCTCCATCAGGGCGAGGCCGACGCCCTGGGCGACGGCGCCCTCGATGCGGTCCTCGATCTGGCGGGGGTTCAGGGCGCGGCCGACGTCCTGGGCGACGGTGACGTCGACGACCCGGACGGCGCCGAGCTCGATGTCCACGTCGACGACCGCCCGCATGGCGCAGAAGGCGATGGAGACGAAGGCGTCGCCGTGCCCGTTCTCGTCGAGCGCCTCGGTGGGGTGCGGGCGGCACTGGGCGGTGGCCCAGAGCTCCTTGCCCTCCAGCGCCTCGGCGACGGGCATGCCGAGCACGCCGTCGTAGGAGGTGATCTTGCCGTCGGCGATGGACAGCAGCTCGACGGACATGCCGAAGTTGGCCGCGATCGGCTGCAGCAGCTGGTGGCGGACCATCAGCGCGGCCTTCTCCACGGCGCCGCCGGACACCCAGGTGTGCCGGCCGCGGGCGGAGGGGCCGGCCGCCGGCTGGTCGCTGTCGACGGGGGCGACGTACACCTCGGAGACGCCGAGGGCGGTCTGCACGATCTGCCGGGCGAGGGTGGCGAAGCCCTGGCCGGCGTCGACGGCGGCGCAGATGACGGTGGCGTGGTCGCCGCTGACCCGGACGGTCGCGGTGGAGACCTCGTCCTCGCCCTCGGCGCCGAGCATGTGCACCATGCCGACGGCGTAGCCGATGCCGCGGCGGACGGCCGCCGGGTCGCCGGCGCCGCCGGGCCCGCCGGGCAGCAGCCAGTCGGCCTCGGGGTCGTCGACCGGGAGGGCGGGCAGCGGGAGTTCGGTGACGGCGTCGAGCAGGGCCTCGACCGGGGCCGGGCAGGTGACGGCCTGGCCGGTGGGCAGCGGGTCGCCGGTGGTCATGGCGTTGCGGCGGCGGATCTCCAGCGGGTCGACGCCGACCTGCTTGGCCAGCTGGTCGAGCTGCGACTCGTAGGCGAAGCAGGTCTGCAGGGCGCCCTCGCCGCGCATCCGGCCGGCCGGCGGGTTGTTGGTGCGCACCGCCCAGGCGTCGACGAAGACGTTGGGGCAGGTGTACGGGCCGACCGAGAAGGCGGTGGCGGCGGCGAGCGCCTCGGCGGAGACGTCGGCATAGGCGCCGCCGTCCAGCAGGATCTGCGCCTCGACCTTGACCAGCTTGCCCTCGGCGTCCGCGTGGTGGCGGTAGCGCAGCAGCGCGGGGTGCCGGGAGGTGTGGGTGTGGAAGGACTCCTCGCGGGTGAGGGTCATCTTCACCGGGCGGCCGGTGCGCAGCGCCAGCAGGGCGAGCACGACCTGGAAGGAGAGCGCCTCGCGGTCGGTGACGGCGCCGGGGACGCCGGTGACGACGGTGCGCACCCGGTCGGGGTCGAGGCCGAGGCAGGCGGCGGTGCGGTCGCGGTCGCCGTGCGGGTCGGTGGTGGAGAGGTGGAGTTCGACGCCACCGTCGGGGCGGGGCACGGCGAGGCCGGCCTCGGCGCCGATCGGGGCCGGGTCCTGGCGGCCGACCTGGTAGAGGCCCTCGACGACGATCTCGCCGACCGCCTCCGGGTCGCCGGTGCGCAGCGGGAGGTGGCGGAAGAGGTTGCCGTCGGGGTGCAGCGGCGGGGCGTTGAAAGCGGCCTCGGGGTCGGTGACGGCCTCCAGCGGCTCGTACTCGACGGTGATGAGGGAGGCGGCGAGCCGGGCGGTGTCGGGGGTCTCGGCGGCGATGGCGGCGATCGGCTCGCCGTGGTGGCGGACGACCTCGGAGGCGAGGATCGGGCGGTCGCCGGGGACGGGGCAGGAGGCCAGGTCGGTGGCGGTGACGACGGCGTGCACGCCGGGCAGGGCGAGCGCGGCGGAGGTGTCGACGGAGACGATCCGGGCGTGGGCGTGCGGGGAGCGCAGCACGGCGCCCCAGAGCAGGCCCTCGGCCCACAGGTCGGCGGCGTAGGGGTAGATGCCGAGCGCCTTGGGGAGGGCGTCGGTGCGCAGCGGGGAGCTGCCGAGGCCGAACGGTTCGGGCGCCTGGGTGTCCTGCTCGGTGGGCGCGGTCATGCGTTCTCGTCCTCGGGGAGCCTGATGCCGTGGGCGGGGGTGGTGCCGTCGTAGCCGGCCAGGCCGGGGTGGCCGCCGGTGGTGTCGTAGCCGGCGGGTTCGTAGACCGGGGTGTCGTACCCGGTGGGGCCGACGTAGACGTGGCCGGTGTCGTAGCCGCCCTCGTAGACGGGGGCGCCGTCGTAGTGGGCCGGGTCCGGCAGCGGGGTGCCGTGGGCCGGGGTGGCGCCGAAGGGGACGGCCTCGTAGGAGGTGCCGTGCGCGGGCGTGGGGATGTACGGGGTGCCGTGCGCGGGCGTGGTGTCGTGGGCCGGGCCGTCGTGCGCGGTGCCGTGCGCGGGGGTGGCCTCGTAGCGCCCGGTGTCGTACGGGGCGGGCGCGGGGGCCGGGGCGGGGACGTAGCCGAGGTAGCCCTCGGCGGGCTGCGGCGGCTGGAAGTAGCCGGTGTCGTAGCCCTCGGCGGGCGGGGCCGGGGGCTGGTGGGCGGCGGCGTACTGGTCGGCCTCGACCCAGAGCTCGGAGTCGGCGTAGAGCGGGAGCTCACCGGCGAGCTGGAGGTCGGCGGCGGACTGCCGGCCGGTGGCGGCCTGCTCGGCGGTCTCCTGGCCGGCCGGTCCGGCGGGGTCCGCCCCGGCGGCCTGCTCGGCGGCGGCCTCGGCGGCGGCGAGCTCGGCCTCGAGCTCGGCCTCGCGGGTCTGGGCGACGGTCTGCACGGCGGCGAGCACGCCGCGGTAGCCGGTGCAGCGGCAGAGGTTGCCGCACAGGGCCTGACGGGCCTCCACGTCGGTGGGGCGGTGGTTGCGCTGCAGCAGGTCGTGGACGGCCATGGCGAGGCCGGGGGTGCAGTAGCCGCACTGGACGGCGCCGGACTCGGCGAGGGCCTGCTGGACGTCGCTGGCGGTGCCGGCGCCGGAGAGGCCCTCGACGGTGGCGATCTCGCTGTCGGCGGCGAGCGCGGCGGGCACCAGGCAGCCGGCGACGAGCTGGCCGTCGACCTGGACGGTGCAGGCGCCGCACTCGCCCTGCTCGCAGCCGTCCTTGGCGCCGGCCAGGCCGAGCCGCTCGCGGAGCACGTAGAGCAGGCTCTCGCCGATCCAGGCGTCGTTGACCGGCCGTTCGAAGCCGTTGACCCGGAGCGTGTACGAGGCGCAGGGCCGTACGTCGCCGAGGCCGTTGAGTTCGTCCGTCACTTCAGCGCCCTTCCCAGTGCCCGGCGGGCCAGCACAGCCACGGTACGCCGCCGGCGGACGAGTTCGGCCACCACCCCCTCGTCGACGCCCTCCAGGGCGGCGTCGGGGATGCAGGCGGCGGCGACGTACTCGCCGAAGGCGGCGAGCGCGGCGGGGTCGATGGGCTGGGCGCCGTCCTCGCCGCGGACGTCCCAGTCGATGCAGCCGGCCACCCAGGCCTCGGCCTCGTGCGGGCGCAGCGGCACGGGGGCGACGGCGCCGACGGCGCAGCGCACGGCGCGCCGGGCGGGGTCGAGGACGACGGCGACGGAGGCGGTGGCGCGGGCGGGGCCGCTGCGACCGCCGGCCTTGAGGAAGACCTGGGGGGCGTGCAGCAGCGGAACGCGCACCCAGGTGAGGAGTTCGCCGGGGCGCAGCGGGTCGAGGCCGGTGAGCAGGTGCGTGACCGGGACCTCGCGGACGGCGCCGGAGCGGGCGAGGGTGGCGGTGGCCTCCAGGGCGGCGAGCACGGGGAGGGTGTCGCCGGCCGCCCCGGCGGCGGCGATGTTGCCGCCGAGGGTGCCGACGTTGCGGATCTGCGGCGGGCCGGCGGTGCGGGCGGCGTCGGCGAGGGCGGGGATGAGCGCGGCGAAGTCGGGGCGGTCCATCCGGGCGTGGGTGAGTGCGGCGCCGAGCACGGCGGTGCCGCCGTCCTCGTAGCGCCAGCCGCGCAGTTCGGTGATCCGGCCGAGGCCGATCAGTGCGGCGGGGCGCAGCCGGCCCGCGTTGACCGCCTCCATGAGGTCGGTCGCGCCGGCCACCGGGACGGCTCCCGGGGTCGCGGCCAGCGCGTCGACGGCCTCGTCTACCGAGGCCGGCAGCATGATCGTCCGGTTCACCAGGATTCCACCGTGCTCCACTTGCTCATCAACTGCCCTGCCCTCCCCACCGGCAGTGCGGCCTGGCCCGTAGGGTACGGGCGATCGGGCCGGGTTGGGCAACTCTGGCACACAATGCTCGGTGATCACTTGCCGGGTTGCGGGACTGCGAGGGCAATACCGGACGAATCAGGCCACAAAACGAAGCGAACCGGAACCCCTCGGGCCGGATGTTCATCGGATATTGACCTGACGCTGCCGCAGGTCCGCCGGGGTCGGCGCGGTGCGGACACCCCCGCGCACGTGGTTGACGCACGCGGGGGCAGGGCCTGCGGGCGGGCCTCAGGGCCCCTCGGCGGGGCGCCCGGCGACCCCGGGGCGGCGCTGCCAGGGGTGCGGCCCACCGGGCGGCCGGTACTCGACGCCGAGGGCGTCCAGCCGCGGGTAGTGGGCGGCCATCCGGCGCTCGAAGCCGGCCCAGTCCCGCGCGGCCGGGTCGCGCGGCAGGTCGGACCAGGCGACCTCGGCGAAGGCGGCGAGGCGGGGGAAGGCCCGGTAGTCGACGTCCCGGGCGCTCGTCATGAACTCGGTCCACAGGTTGGCCTGGGTGCCGATCACCCGGGCGGCCGCCGCGCCGTCCAGCTCCGGCGGGACGGGCTCGAAGCGGTAGACGTCCTCCGGGGTGCGGACGTAGCCGACCGGGATCGGCTCGTCCTCGCCGGGGGCCTGCCGGTGGTCCAGGTAGACGTGCTGCTCGGGGCACATCACCACGTCGTGGCCGGCCCGGGCCGCCGCGATGCCGCCCTCGTAGCCGCGCCAGGAGGAGACCGCGGCGCCGGGCGCGAGGCCGCCCTCCAGGATCTCGTCCCAGCCGATCAGCCGGCGGCCGCGGTCGGCCAGCCAGCGGTCGAAGTGGCGGATGAACCAGCTCTGCAGGGCGTCCTCGTCGGCGAGGCCGAGCTCGCGCATCCGGGCCTGTGCGGCGGGGCTCGCCCGCCACTGGTCCTTGGGGCACTCGTCGCCGCCGAGGTGGACGAACTCGGACGGGAAGATCTCCAGGACCTCCTCCAGCACACCCTCGAAGAACCGCAGGGTGGCGTCGGAGACGTTGAGCACGTTGGGGTTGACCCCCCAGTCCGTCCACACGCCGAGCGCCGCGGTGTCGACCACGTCGGTGTTGCCGAGCTCCGGGTAGGCGGCGATCGCGGCCTGCGAGTGGCCGGGCAGGTCGATCTCGGGCACCACGGTGATGTGCCGCTCGGCGGCGTACGCGACGATCTCGCGCAGGTCGTCCTGGGTGTAGTAGCCGCCGTGCGGGCGGTCGTCGCGGCGGTCGGCGGAGCGGTAGCCGACCATGGACCGCTCCCGCCAGGCGCCGGCCCCGGTGAGCCGGGGGTGGCGCCGGATCTCGATCCGCCAGCCCTGGTCGTCGGTGAGGTGCAGGTGCAGGACGTTCAGCTTGTGCACGGCCATCAGGTCGAGGAAGCGCAACACGTCGGCCTTGGGCAGGAAGTGCCTCGCGACGTCCAGCAGCACGCCGCGCCAGCCGAACCGGGGGGCGTCCTCGACCTGCACGGAGGGCAGCGTCCAGTCGGCGCCGGGCAGCGGGGCGCGGCGGTGGATCCGCGGGTCGAACATCTGGCGCAGGGTCTGCGCCGCGCGGAAAAGGCCGGGGCCGGCGCCGCCGCGCAGGAAGGCGCCGTAGTCGGTGACCGACAGCACGTACGCCTCGGGGCCGCCCGCGGCGAGCAGCTCCGGGTCGGTCTGCAGGCTGATCGTCTGCGTGCTGAGGCGGCCCTGCCCCAGGGTGCACGCGTCGAAGGCGAAGCCGGTCGCGGCGGAGAACTCGGCGCGCAGCCACCGGGCGACGGCCTGCGCCGCCGGCTCGTCGGCGGCGATCCGGGTCTCCGGGCGCAGCCGGAAGCTCCAGGGGCCGAGCGCCCCGTCGTCGACCTTCAGGTGCCGGGGGGCGGGGATGAGATCCATGCGGGCCATCCTGCCCCGTCGACCGGCAGTGGTACAGACCACTGCCGGTCCGGCCGCCCGTTACTTGTCGTCGCCGCCGCCGTCGCCGCCCTGGCCGAGACCCTCGAAGATCTCCTTGCACATCGGGCAGACCGGGTACTTCTTCGGGTCGCGGCCGGGGACCCAGACCTTGCCGCAGAGCGCCACCACGGGGGACCCGGAGAGGGCGCTCTCCATGATCTTGTCCTTCTGGACGTAGTGCGCAAAGCGCTCGTGGTCGCCGTCCCCGTGGGACACCTGGGGAACGGGCTCGACCAGGGTGCCGGTGCCGAGTCCGCGCTCGGGCTCAAGAGTGCTCATGGGTGCCAAGTCTATGGGGGCCGCTCCGAAGCGGGCCAGTACCGCAACGACCGCCCCGCGCGGTCGGTCTCAGTTCAGCGTCGGGTCGTCCGGGTAGGTGGCGAGCATCGCCAGCGGGCCGCGCTGGCGGCGCAGCACCGAGCGCCACAGCCGCTCCGGCTCCGGGCTGGAGACGTCACCCGGCTCGCAGTCGACCACGTACCAGGCGCCCTCGGCGATCTCCGCCTCCAGCTGCCCGGGCGACCAGCCGGAGTAGCCGGCGAACACCCGCAGCGCGCCGAGCTCGCCGACCAGCACCTCGGGGGGCGCCTCCAGGTCGACCAGGCCGATGGCGCCGTGCACCCGGCGCCAGCCGATCGGGTCGCCGTGGCCGGGCTCGCCGGGCACCACCGCGATGGCGAGCGCAGAGTCCAGCGCCACCGGCCCCCCTTGGAAGACGACGGCGGGCTGGCCGGTCAGATCCGCCCAGCCGTCCAGGACGGCCGCCACCTCCACCGGGGTGGGCCGGTTCAGCACCACGCCGAGCGCCCCCTGGTCGTCGTGGTCGAGCAGCAGTACCACTGCTCGCGCGAAGTTCGGGTCGGTGAGCACGGGCGTCGCGACGAGCAGTCGGCCGGTGTGGGAGAGGGCCGCGGTCATGTCCACATGATCCCGCAGGACGGCCCGGGACGGGCGTCCAACACGAAACCTCCCCGCCCCGTCCCCGCGGGCCCGCAGGGCGCATCGGCACCACCCGGACGGCCGTACCCGCGAGTCACCGGGGGGCCTCCGCCACCCCTCCGGAGCATGATCACCAAAGGGGCACACGGGAACCAATCGCCCACCCTCTACCATCTATGGATGGTGGAAGGGCTTTCGCCGGTGGTGGACGGTCCCTTCCACTCGCGTTTCCCCATGCCCCGCAGCCGAAAACCCCCTGCGCACCCCCCGGATTGCGAGAACGATGACCGACGACGTCCTGCTGGTTCACGGCGGTAACCCGCTCGAAGGCGAGATCCAGATCCGCGGTGCCAAGAACCTGGTGCCCAAGGCCATGGTCGCCGCGCTGCTCGGGCAGGGTCCGAGCCGGCTGCGCAACGTCCCGGACATCCGTGACGTCAAGGTCGTACGCGGCCTGCTGCAGCTGCACGGTGTCACCGTGCGCACCGGCGACGAGGACGGCGAGCTGATCCTCGACCCGTCGCACGTCGAGAGCGCCAACGTGGCGGACATCGACGCGCACGCCGGCTCCTCGCGCATCCCGATCCTGTTCTGCGGTCCGCTGCTGCACCGCCTCGGCCACGCGTTCATCCCGGGCCTCGGCGGCTGCGACATCGGCGGCCGGCCGGTCGACTTCCACTTCGAGGTGCTGCGCCAGTTCGGCGCCACCATCGAGAAGCACCCGCAGGGCACCTACCTGGTCGCCCCGCAGCGCCTGCACGGCACCAAGATCGAGCTGCCCTACCCGTCGGTCGGCGCGACCGAGCAGGTGCTGCTGACGGCGGTGCTCGCCGAGGGCGTCACCGAGCTGCGCAACGCGGCCGTCGAGCCGGAGATCGTCGACCTGATCTGCGTCCTGCAGAAGATGGGCGCGATCATCTCGATGGGCACCGACCGCACCATCCTGATCACCGGTGTGGACGAGCTGGGCGGCTACAACCACAAGGCGCTGCCGGACCGCCTGGAGGCGGCGTCCTGGGCGTGCGCCGCGCTGGCCACCAAGGGCGACATCTACATCCGCGGCGCCCGCCAGATCGAGATGATGACCTTCCTGAACACCTTCCGGAAGGTCGGCGGCGCCTTCGAGGTGGACGACGAGGGCATCCGCTTCTGGCACCCGGGCGGCGAGCTGCAGGCGATCGCCCTGGAGACCGACGTGCACCCGGGCTTCCAGACCGACTGGCAGCAGCCGCTGGTCGTCGCCCTGACCCAGGCCAACGGCCTGTCCATCGTGCACGAGACGGTGTACGAGTCGCGGCTCGGCTTCACCGGCGCGCTGAACCAGATGGGCGCGCACATCCAGCTGTACCGCGAGTGCCTGGGCGGCACCCCCTGCCGCTTCGGCGCCCGCAACTTCAAGCACTCCGCGGTGGTCTCCGGCCCGTCCAAGCTGATCGGCTCCGAGCTGATCATCCCGGACCTGCGCGGCGGCTTCTCGTACCTGATCGCGGCGCTGGCGGCCGAGGGCACCTCGACCGTGCACGGGATCGACCTGATCAACCGCGGCTACGAGAACTTCATGACCAAGCTGCGGGACCTGGGTGCGCACGTCGAGCTGCCCGCCGAGCAGCCCGTGACCGTCTGACGGGCCGCAGAACGCCGATGGCCGGCCTCCCCGAGGGGGAGGCCGGCCATTGCGTTGTCCAGGCTGCTGCCGGGGGCTCAGGCGCCCTTGGCGGCTTCCTTCAGCTTGGAACCGGCGCTGACCTTGGCGCTGTAGCCCGCCGGGATCTGGATCGGGTCACCGGTCTGCGGGTTGCGGGCGGTGCGCGCGGCGCGGTGGGTCCGCTCGAAGGTCAGGAAGCCGGGGATGGTGACCTTCTCGTCACCCTTGGCGACGACCTCGCCGACGACCTCGGCGAAGGCGGCCAGCACGGCGTCGGCGTCCTTACGGGTCACCTCGGCGCGCTCGGCCAGCGCGGCCACCAGCTCACTGCGGTTCATGTGTACTCCTGTGGTCTGTTGCTTGCGGTGTGCGGGGGCCCCATCGGTCACCCCCTCCGGGGGAACCCGGATGGGCCGCTGGTCCGCACACTGGTGCTCGTTCAGGCGAGGGGTGGTCAGGGGCCTGACTCCGGCCCCGAAGCGCCGCAAACCGCCCGCCCGGGTACGAATCCTGCCCCGACCGGCACTGAGAAAGCCAATCGGCCACCGGCGTTGTTGACCCGAACCGGGCCCTCCCGGCGGAGGTGTGACGCTCCGTCGGCTCCGGCGGACCGGAACGGGCGGCGGTCGGGACGACACGCCGGAAACCCGGGAGGGACGTTCCGTACTTGTCGGACACGCCACCCCCGTGCAGGGCTACCGTACGCCCTGGCACCGACAAGCCCAAACACGCCCCTTCCCCTTGTGTCGCAAGGGGAAGGGGGCGGTCGGGCCGCCGGTGCGTCGTTCGCACACCTGAGCGGTCAAGAACGACACTCCGGTCAGATGCCGACAACCGGGAACGAGGAGGTGTCGAGCGTGCCCACGATGCCCGCCGTCGGGCGCACCGGAACGGCCTCCTGGCCCTCCCGCGCGGCCAGCGCGACCTCGCGCACGGCCGCCGCGACCGTCTTCGCCACGTCCGGGTGGAAGACGCTCGGGATGATGTAGTTGGCGTTGAGCTGGTCGTCCGCGACGGTGGTGGCCAGCGCCCGGGCGGCGGCGATCATCATGCCGGTGTCGACGGTGCGGCTCTGCGCGTCCAGCAGGCCGCGGAACACGCCGGGGAAGACCAGCACGTTGTTGATCTGGTTCGGGAAGTCGCTGCGGCCGGTGGCGACCACCGCGGCGGTCTGCCGGGCGATCGCCGGGTCGACCTCCGGGTCCGGGTTGGCCAGCGCGAAGACGATCGCGTCCTTCGCCATGGTGGCCAGGTCGTCGCCGTCCAGCACGTTCGGCGCGGAGACGCCGATGAACACGTCGGCGTCCGCCACCGCCTCCTTGAGGCTGCCGGTGCGGCCGGAGCGGTTGGTGTGGTCGGCGATCCAGCGGAGGCTGTCGTTGAGGTCCTCGCGGCCGCCGTGCACGACACCGTGCACATCGGCCACCGTGGCGTGCTCCACGCCCGCGGCCAGCAGCAGCTTCAGGATCGCGGTGCCCGCCGCACCGGCGCCGGACATCACCACACGGATGTCCGCGATGTCCTTGCCGACCACCTTCAGCGCGTTGGTCAGCGCCGCGAGGACGACGATGGCGGTGCCGTGCTGGTCGTCGTGGAAGACCGGGATGTCCAGGGCCTCGCGCAGCCGGGCCTCGATCTCGAAACAGCGCGGCGCGGAGATGTCCTCCAGGTTGATGCCCGCGAAGCCGGGGGCGATCGCCTTCACGATCGCGACGATCTCGTCGGCGTCCTGGGTGTCCAGGCAGATCGGCCAGGCGTCGATGCCGGCGAAGCGCTTGAAGAGGGCCGCCTTGCCCTCCATGACCGGCAGCGCGGCCTTCGGGCCGATGTTGCCCAGGCCCAGCACCGCGGAGCCGTCGGTGACCACGGCGACGCTGTTGCGCTTGATGGTCAGGCGGCGGGCGTCCTCCGGGTTCTCGGCGATCGCCATGCAGACCCGGGCGACGCCCGGGGTGTAGATCATCGAGAGGTCGTCGCGGTTGCGGATCGGCAGCTTCGAGGACATCTCGATCTTGCCGCCGAGGTGCATCAGGAAGGTTCGGTCGGAGACCTTGCCGATGCTGACGCCGTCGATCGTGCGGAGCTTCTCGACGATCTCCTCGCCGTGGGCCACCGAGGCGGCGGCGACGGTCACGTCGATCCGCAGCGACTCCAGGCCGGAGGCGGTGACGTCGAGGCCGGTGACCGAACCCCCCGAGGACTCGACGGCCGTGGTGATCGCGCTGACGGCGTTGCCCCGGGCCGGGACCTCCAGCCGCACAGTGATCGAGTTGGAGACACTGGGCACCGTCGCCATCGACGTCCTTCTTCCGTCTGCTCTTGAGGGTTTTCCGCTCTCGATCGTCGCACTTACCGGTCGGTAGCCAGAAATAAAGTTCATTGAGTGTGCAGAACCCACAAACGGCGCGGCCCGCCGCACTGGGCCGCTCGTGTGCACCACCGAAAAACTCCGGCCGCGGCCTTGGCGTTCCGCGCCGATGCGTTACATTGGACGGGACACCGGCTCGATCCAAGCCCCCGGGCCCAACCTTCGTCGCTTCGAGCGACCACTTGCCGCGAGGCGAGCATGGCGGGTCGGTGTCATTGACATGGAAGGCCCCCACCTCACGGTGGGGGCCTTCGTCGTCTCCGCGGGCCTCAGCCGCGCAGCAGGGCGGGCACGCCCGCCGCGTCCGGCAGGTCGTCCGGGCCGGAGAGCACGGTGAGCCGCTGGGTGGCACGGGTGAGCGCCACGTACAGCACCCGCAGGCCCGCCTCCGACTCCCCCGCGATGCCGGTCGGGTCGGCGACGACCGTCGCGTCGTACTCCAGGCCCTTGGCCTCCAGGCTGCCCAGGGCCACCACGCGGTCGCCCAGGCCCTCGGCCCAGCGGGCCGCCTCCCCGCGGCGGTCCATCGGCACCACGACCGCCACCGTGCCGTCCACCTCGCCCAGCAGGCGCTCCAGCTCGGCCCGGGCGGCCCGGCCGAAGGCCTCCGCGCCGGCCTCCCGGACGGCCGCGAAACGCGGCTCGACCCCGGTCGACCGCACCGCGCTCGGCGACGGCGTGCCCGGCGCGGCCAGCGCCAGCACCTTCGCCGCCACCTCGGCGATCTCCGCCGGGTTGCGGTAGTTCACGGTCAGCGTGTGGCGGCGGCGCGGCTTGCCCGACAGCACCTCGTCCAGCGCCGCCTGCGCCTCCTCCGGGAACGGCCAGGAGGACTGCGCCGGGTCGCCGACGATCGTCCAGGTCGCCATCCGGGCCCGGCGGCCGATCATCCGCCACTGCATCGGCGTGAGGTCCTGCGCCTCGTCCACGATCACGTGCGCGTACTCGGTGCGCTCCACCGGGACGCGCTCGCGCCGACCGCCCGCGCGGTCCGCGTAGGTGGTGACCTCGTCCAGCCCGGACAGCAGGTCGACGGCGTCCACCTCGCGCGTCCTGGGCCGGGCCGGCTCGCCGAGCAGCACCTGCAGCTCGTCCACCAGCGCCACGTCGTGCGCCGACAGCCCGCCCGCGCCGCGCTCGTCCAGGTGGCGCCAGGACGCCGCCAGCCGCCGGGCCTCCTCCGGGGTCACCGCGCGCCGGGCGATCCGGTTGGTGTGCCGTGGGTGCCGCAGGGTGGCCAGCACCCGGCGCGGGGTCACCGGCGCCCACCAGGCGTCCAGGAAGTCCAGGAAGGCGGCCTCGTCCGAGACGTACTCGTCGAAGGCCTCCCGCTCGTCCTGGCGCTGCTCGCGCTCGAAGTGGTTCGCGGGCTTCGGCAGGTGCCGGGTGACGTCCTGCCACAGCGCGTCCAGCAGCAGCCTGCGGGCCCGCGGGCGCAGCAGGTTGAGCGGGGTGCCGCCCCCGCCGACGACCGCGGCGCGCAGCGCCTTCAGACGGCCCGCGTCCAGCCGCAGGGCCTCGCCGCGGGCGAACACCCGCAGCTCGGTCGGGGCGCCGGTCTCCAGCGCGGCCCTGGCGGCCCGGCGCAGCAGCTGGACCATCCGGGCCGAGCCCTTGATCCGCGCCGTCTCCGGGGTGTCGTAGCGGGCCGCCTCGATGCCGTCGACCAGACTGCCGACCGCCCGGATCGCCACCTGCCCCTCCTCGCCCAGCGAGGGCAGCACGCCCTCGGTGTACGAGACCAGCAGCGGGGTGGGGCTGACCACCAGGATGCCGCCCGCGTAGCGGCGGCGGTCCTGGTACAGCAGGAACGCGGCCCGGTGCAGCGCGACGGCGGTCTTGCCGGTGCCGGGGCCGCCGGTCACCAGGGTGGCGCCGGCCGCGGCAGCCCGGATGACCTCGTCCTGCTCCTTCTGGATCGACGAGACGATGTCGCGCATCGAGTGGCTGCGGGCCCGGCCCAGCGAGGCCATCAGGGCGCCGTCGCCGACCACGGCGAGCTCGCGGCCGTCCAGGGTGGGGGCCAGTTCGGGGCGGAGCAGGTCGTCCTCGACGCCGATCACCCTGCGGCCGCGCGAACGGATCACCCGGCGGCGGATCACCCGGCCCGGCTCCAGCGGGGTCGACCGGTAGAACGGCGCGGCCGCGGGGGCCCGCCAGTCGATCACCAGCGGGCCGAACTCGGCGTCGAGGACGCCGAGCCGGCCGATGTGCAGGGTCTCCGCGACGGCCGGGTCGGCCGGGTCCAGCGGGGTCTGCGAGGGGATGCCGTGCTCCTCGGGGGCGTCGGCCTGCTGGAGGTCGATCCGGCCGAAGAGGAAGTCCTCGAACTCGCTGTTGAGTCGCTGCAGGTGCGCACCGGCCCGGTAGACCTGGGCGTCGCGCTCGGCGAGCGCGCCGGGGGTGCCGACCTGCACGCGCTTGGCGGCGTCCTCGAGGATGTACTCGGCCTCGGCGAGCTTCTCCTCCAGACGCCGGTAGACGGTGTCGAGGTGGCGCTGCTCCTCGGCGATCTCACGGTCGCGGACGGAGTCGGTGGTCTCTGGTGTGGTGTGCATGGGCCTCGGGGGTACGGCGCGGGCGGGAGCGGCGGACGGAAGATCCTACTCCCTGACCCGGATCAAGGCAGCCACCCCGGGGCCCGGACTGCGAAGATCACCCCAGGGGCACGTGGGGGGCGCCCCCACGCGCCCCTGTGGGTGTGCCCCGCCTACCCGTCGCCGTACTTGGTGCCGGGGTCGGCGACGGGGTCGACGGCGAGGCGGTAGCCGCGTTTGACGACGGTGGCGATGAGGCGGGGGGTGCCGAGGGCCGCGCGCAGGCGCGCCATCGCGGTCTCCACGGCGTGCTCGTCGTCGCCGCTGCCGGGCAGCGCCCGCAGCAGTTCGCTCCGCGGGACCACCCACCCCGGCCGCCGCGCGAGGCTCCGCAGCAGGGCCATCCCGGCCGGCGGCACCGGCCGCAGGTCGCCGTCGACGAGGGCGGCCTGGCCGCGCAGTTCCAGGGTGTGTCCGGCGACGGAGAGTCGGCGGGCACGGTCGGGGAGCCGGGCGGTGAGGGTCTGGACCATGGCGCCGAGCCGCATCCGTTCGGGCCAGACGGTGGCGACGTCGAGTTCCTCCAGCGGGGCGGCGGTGACGGGGCCGACGCAGACCGGCAGGACGTCCCGCCGCAGGGCGTGCAACAGCTCGGCGGTCTGCCCGCGTTCCGCGGCGCGGTCGAGCAGGCCGAGGGCGGCGGGTGCGGAGGTGAAGGTGACGGCGTCCAGGGAGCCGTTGCAGGTGGCGTCGAGGAGGCGGTCGACGGGGGCGAGGTCGAGCGGCGGCAGCCAACGGTAGACGGGGACCTCGACGACCTCGGCGCCGGCCGTGGTGAGCGAGTCGACGAAGTCGCGCAGCGGGGCGCCGTGCAGTTGGACGGCGATCCGGCGGCCGTCGACGCCCTCGTCGAGGAGCCGCTCCAGGACCTCGACGGAGGACTCGGACTCGGCGGACCAGGCCTCGCGCAGTCCGGCGGCGCGGATGGCGCCCTTGGCCTTGGGGCCGCGGGCGAGCACGGTGGCCTTGCCGAGGCTGTGCACGAGGTCGTCGAACAGGTTCCAGCCCTCGGCGGCCTCGATCCAGCCGCGGAAGCCGATGCCGGTGGTGGCGACGGCGATGTCCGGGGGGTCGGCGATCAGGGCGCGGGTGGCGGCGAGGAGTTCGGTGTCGTCCGCGAGCGGGACGATCCGCAGGGCGGGGGCGCGCAGGACGGTGGCGCCGCGGCGCTGGAGGAGGGCGGCGAGTTCGTCGGCGCGGCGGGCGGCGGTGATGCCGATGGTGTAGCCGGCCAGGGGCGGGGCGGTGTCCTGCGACGGCACGAGGGGGGCGGTCGCGCTGGCTGTGCGGTCGGCCATGGGCTGACGTCCTTCGTGGAGCGCCCCGAGGCTGTCGGCGGGCCTTGGGGGCGGTGCCGCTCGCCTCGGCCCTGGCGGGGCGGTGGCACGCGGCGGGTGGGCGGGTGGAGGGCCATCGTCCCGTGCCGGGGTGTCACCTCCGGGTCGGTCCGATTTCCGGCTTGTTTCGCAGGTGAGGGCCGGTCCGGGGGTGCGGACCGGCCCTCGTGGGGGATCAGACCCGGGCGAGTGCCGGGGCCTGGGCGCCGGCCGGGGCCGCGGCCGGACGCCGCAGGTACACCGCCCAGGTGAGGGCGAAGCAGACCGCGTAGGCGGCGAGGAAGGAGACGAAGGCGGGGGTGCCGCTCTTGGTGGTGAGGAAGGACTGGCGGAAGGCGAGGTTGATGAAGAGTCCGCCGAGGGCGCCGACGGCGCCGATCACGCCGATCGCCGCGCCGGACATCCGGCGGGACCAGGCGGCGGCGTCCTCAGGGGTGTCGCCGGCGGCGATCCGGTCCTGGGCCTTGGCCTCGAAGATGCCGGGGATCATCTTGTAGGTCGAGCCGTTGCCGACGCCGGCGAAGACGAAGAGCGCGATGAAGCCGACCAGGAAGACGGGCAGCGACTTGATGGACGAGGCGTAGGTCACCACGCCGGCGGCGGCGGCCATCGCGACGAAGTTCCAGAAGGTGATCCGGGAGCCGCCCCAGCGGTCCGCCAGCCAGCCGCCGACCGGGCGGATGAGCGAGCCGAGCAGCGGGCCGATGAAGGTGAGCTGGGCGGCCTGCAGCGGGGTCCGGCCGAACTGGTTCTGCAGGACGAGGCCGAAGGCGAAGGAGAAGCCGATGAAGGAGCCGAAGGTGCCGATGTAGAGCACCGACATCAGCCAGGTGTGCTTCTCCTTGACGATGGCCTTGAAGGTGCCGGTGTCGTTGCTGAGCTGGGCCAGGTTGTCCATGAACAGGGCCGAGCAGAGCGCCGAGACGGCGATCAGCGGGATGTAGATGCCGAGCACCAGGCGCGGCGAGGTGGCGCCGGCCCAGGTGATCACGGCGAGGCCGATCAGCTGGATGACGGGGACGCCGATGTTGCCGCCGCCGGCGTTGAGGCCGAGTGCCCAGCCCTTCTTCCGGAGCGGGAAGAAGGCGTTGATGTTGGTCATGGAGGAGGCGAAGTTGCCGCCGCCGACGCCGGTGAGCGCCGCGACCACCATGAACGTGGTGTACGAGGTTCCGGGGTGCATCACGTACGCGGCCGCGAGGCTCGGGACGAGGAGCAGCAGCGCGGAGACGATCGTCCAGTTCCGGCCGCCGAAACGGGCCACCGCGAAGGTGTAGGGGATGCGGACGAACGAGCCGACCAGGGTGGGCATGGCCACCAGGAAGAACTTGCCGGCCGGGTCGATGCCGTAGGGCTTGCCCATGAAGAGGACCATGACCGACCACAGGCTCCAGATCGAGAAGCCGATGTGCTCGGAGAACACGGAGAAGATCAGGTTGCGGTTGGCCGTCCGGCGGCCGGTGCTCTCCCAGAATTCGGTGTCCTCGGGCCGCCATTCCTGAATCCAGCGGCCACCTGTTCTGCGCTGGGCTGTGTCGCTCATCGGTCTCCCCTTGCGTGCCGGTGCCTGCCCTGCCCGTGCTGTCGTGAACGACGCTAGGAGCCCGTGGTTTCGGGTTTCGTTGTGCTCTGTGAAGCCTGCGGAACCGACCTCTCACCCGCCGGGCGGGGCCGGTGTGAGGCGCCGGAGACACACGAAGGCCGCCCTCCGGAGCGGAGGACGGCCTGGGTGCACATGGGATGGTGGAGATGCCGGGAATCGAACCCGGGTCCGATGGAGTGGATTCAGGACTTCTCCGAGCGCAGTCCGCTGTGCTTTTCTCGGCCCCGGCAGTCACGCGGACAAGCCGCCGACGGGCCCAGCTACTGTTTGATTTCCCTTCCGCCCCCGCAGCCGGGGCGGACGGTTGAGTTCCCTAGATTATGCCAGGGTCCGGGTCGGGAACGCCCCGGTCTGACACCCTATTCGCTCGCTGATCAGGCAGCGAGAGCGAACTGCGGGGTATCGCGCTTGGTGTTGGCGATTATTTTTTTGCGACACGTGGTTAACGAGATCATTGCCGCGTTCCTCGGCTCGCTTCTCCTGTTTCGACTACCACCGTCGAAACCGATCATCCCCATGTTGATTTGACAAGCAGCTCCGGCGGGCGGGGCCCTCCGGTGGTGCGAGTGCCATGGTACGCGGTCGGGCCCGGAAGGGTCCAGCGCATTACCCGGCGGCGGGGCGGGGCCCCTCAGACGGCCCGCTGCTTGCGGCGGGCCGCGGCGATGGCACGGTCCGACTCGCGGCGGTCCTGCTGCTCGCGCAGGGTCTGCCGCTTGTCGTACAGCTTCTTGCCGACCGCGAGGGCCAGCTCCAGCTTGACCCGGCCGTCCTTGAAGTACAGGGAGAGCGGCACCAGGGTGTGGCCGGTCTCCTTCACCTTCGACTCCAGCTTGCGGATCTCCAGCTTGTGCAGCAGGAGCTTGCGCTTGCGCTTCGCCGAGTGGTTCGTCCAGGTGCCCTGGACGTACTCCGGGATGAACAGGTTGTCGACCCAGGCCTCGTGGCCCTGGATGTACGCGTACCCGTCGACGATGTTGGCCCGGCCCTCGCGGAGGGACTTCACCTCGGTACCGGTCAGCACCATGCCGCACTCGTAGGTGTCGAGGATGGTGTACTCGTGCCGCGCCTTCTTGTTCTGCGCGATGAGCTTGTTGCCCTTTTCCTTTGCCATAGCGCCGACATTCTCGCACCTCGGCGCGGTCAGGGGCAGCCCTTTTGCGCGGGGTGGCGCGGATGCCGCCCCCGCGGCGGTCAGCGGCGCGCGCCCAGGCCGGCGAGGACGTGCAGGGCGAGGTCCCCGGCGCCCTCCGGGGCGGCCGCGACGTCGGGCTGCAGGCCGGAGCCGTCCGGCGAGCGGCCCTCGGGGGTGTAGTAGCGGCCCACGGTGAGCTCCACCACGCCGCCGTCGGCGAGCCGGCTGGGCTGCTGCACGGTGCCCTTGCCGAAGGTCCTGGCGCCCACCAGGACGGCCCGGCAGCGGTCCTGCAGCGCGCCGGCGAGCAGTTCGGCGGCGCTCATCGTCCCGCCGTCCACCAGCACCACCAGCGGGGTGGCGGTGTCGCCGCCGCGGGCGGCCGTCAGCTCGCGCCGCACCCCGCGGGACTCGTAGGAGGCGACGGGGCCGCCGTCCAGGAAGACCGAGGCGGTGGCGACCGCCTCCTCGACCAGGCCGCCGGAGCTGCCGCGCAGGTCCAGCACGACCGCCTCGGCGCCCTGCGACGCGGTTCTGACCTGCTCGGCGACCCCGCTGGTGAAGGCCCGTACGGCGATCCGCACGACGCCGTCCGGCAGCCGCTCGACGCCGACCTCCTGGGCGGCCAGTAAGGCCCTCCCGAGCACGACCTCGCGCGGGGCGGAGGACCCGCGCGAGACGGTGACCGCCACCGTGCGGGCCGCCACGGCGGCGTGGGCGCTGCCGCGCAGCCGGGCCACGACCTCCGTCACCGGCAGGCCGTCGGCCTCGGCACCGTCCACCGCGACCAGCCGGTCGCCGGCCGCGATGCCGGCCCGGGCGGCCGGGCCGCCGGCCTGCACGGCCGAGACGGCGGTCGAGCCGTCCCTGCCGCGGTCCACCGAGAGCCCGACTCCGAGGTAGCGGCCGCGGACCAGGTCCGCGTACTCCTGCGGGCTGAGATAGGCGGCCCAGCGGTCGCCGCTGGCGTCGACCAGGGCCTCGGCCTGCTCCGGGCTCAGGTCCGCGCCGGTGACGTCCCGTCCGGCGGCGAGCTGTGCGGCGGCGTCCATCGAGGGCGGCAGCGGCACGGTCAGCGGCTCGCCCCAGGCGCCGCTCGCGGCACCGGCCATCAGGACGACGCCGAACACCAGGGTGAGCGTGGCTCCCTGGCGTACCCGACGCGGAATTCCCGACATGCGACGGAGTCTAGGCCGCGCCGCCCCGCCCGGGCGACGGAACGCCCGGGTAGGACGCGGGCGGCCCCGGACGGCGCAGTGCCGTCCGGGGCCGCCCGGGACCTCGCGGATCAGACCTTGAGGTACTTGCGCAGGGTGAAGAAGGCCGCGATGCCGGCCATCACCATGCCGACCACGACCAGCAGCGGAATGACCGTCAGCACCGAGGAGAGGCCGATGAACTGGATGAACAGCACCCGCTTGGCCAGCCAGTGCTGGACGAAGAAGTGACCGAGCAGCAGCAGGCCGGAGGCCATCACCGCGCCCAGCAGGGCGGACACGGCGGCCTCGGCGATGAAGGGCATCTGCACGTAGAAGTTCGAGGCACCGACGAGGCGCATGATGCCGGTCTCGCGCCGTCGGCTGAAGGCCGACACCCGGACGGTGTTGACGATCAGCAGCAGGGCCACGAAGAGCATCAGCACCATGATCACGAAGGCGGCGGTCTGCAGGCCGTTCAGCAGGCCGAAGAGGTTCTCCAGGATCCGGCGCTGGTCGTCCACCGACTTCACGCCGGGCTTGCCGGCGAAGGCGCTCTGGATGACGTCGTACTTGGTCGGGTCGCTCAGCTTGACCCGCCAGGACTGCGGCATCGCCTCCGGACCGACCGCCGCGAGCAGCGGGTTGTCCGGGTTCGACTCCTTCCAGTGCTTGTAGGCCTCGGTGGAGGACTCCAACGTGGCCTTCTGCACCAGCGGCGTCATCTTGTCGAGCTGCGCCTTGACGGCGTTCACCTGCTCGTCGGTGGCCGCGCCGCTGGCGCACTGCGCCGAGGCGGCCATGTCGAACTTGGTGCAGAACGAGACGCTGACCTCGACCTTGTCGTACCAGTAGCCCTTCATCGAGTTGACCTGGTCGCGGACCAGGAGGCTGCCACCGGCGAGGGCGAGGGAGAGCGCGACACTGACGATGACCGCGATGGTCATCGTCAGGTTGCGGCGGAGGCCGATGCCGATCTCCGACAGGACGAACTGGAGGCGCATGCTTCTCTCAATCCAGGGTCAATGCAGGCGGGCGGTCAGGCGGGACGGCGGCGGCTAGTTCTGGTAGCCGTACACGCCGCGGGCCTGGTCGCGGACCAGCAGGCCCTTGTCGAGTTCGATCACGCGCTTGCGCATCTGGTCCACGATGGCCTGGTCGTGGGTGGCCATCAGCACCGTGGTGCCCGTGCGGTTGATCCGGTCGAGGAGCTTCATGATGCCGACCGAGTTCTGCGGGTCGAGGTTTCCGGTGGGCTCGTCCGCGATCAGCAGCATCGGGCGGTTGACGAAGGCCCGGGCGATCGCCACGCGCTGCTGCTCACCACCGGAGAGCTCGCCGGGCATCCGGTCCTCCTTGCCGCCGAGGCCGACCAGGTCGAGCACCTCCGGCACCACCTTGGCGATGGCGCTGCGCGGCTTGCCGATGACCTCCAGGGCGAAGCCGACGTTCTGCGCGACCGTCTTGTTCGGCAGCAGGCGGAAGTCCTGGAAGATCGTGCCCAGCTGGCGGCGCATGTGCGGCACCTTCCAGTTGGACAGCTTGCCGAGGTCCTTGCCCAGCACGTGCACGGCACCGGTGCTGGGGCGCTCCTCGCGCAGGCAGAGCCTGAGGAAGGTGGACTTCCCGGAGCCGGAGGAGCCGACCAGGAAGACGAACTCGCCCTTCTCGATCTCCAGCGAGACGTTGTCCAGGGCAGGACGGTTCTGCTTGGGATAGGTCTTGGAGACGTTGTCGAATCTGATCACGGCTGCATCACGGAGGCCATCCTAGGTGGGTCCGTCCGCGCCTCGGGCCGAGTGCGGCGGGCGGAGCGGCATCCTCCCCGACCGCTCCAGGTCTGGGACCATACGCGAACCTCGGGTCGACCCGCAGTCCCGGGTCGGGTACTGACCGCTGATTCGTCAGAGATTGTTCCTGTCTGTCCCGAATTGGAAAGCGGGATTTGTGCGCGCTATCTCACAATCGCACCGGAGAGCCCGCCGCTGCGGGGGCCGAGCGCCCGCGAACCTGGCACAGTGGAGAGACGGACGGAACCATCGGCCCGTCCCGTGCGTTTGCAGTGACAGCAAGGAGGAGATCGCATGACCTGCGACCATCTGGTGTGCGCCAACTGCAACGGCCGCGTGAGTGAGGGCCGGTGCCCGGTGTGCCGCGCCAACCGTGCCCGGCTGCAGGAGCAGCGGGGCCCCTTCGCCGCCATGTCCCCGGCGACACTGCTGGCGCTGATCGCGGCGCTGTTCGCGGTGGCCATGATCGCCCGGCAGGCGCTGGCCTGACCCGGAACATCCGAAGGCCCCCGGAGCGGAAGCTCCGGGGGCCTTCTTCGTTGTCTGCGGCGATCAGCTCGCCGTCTCGCGCTGCTTGCGCCAGCGGATCCCGGCCTCGATGCTGCGCCGAACGTTCACCGAGGCCGCGATCCTGCCGATCAGCTCGCGGTCTCGCGCTGCTTGCGCCACCGGATCCCGGCCTCGATGAAGCCGTCGATGTCGCCGTCCAGGACGGCCTGCGGGTTGCCGACCTCGTGCTCGGTGCGCAGGTCCTTGACCATCTGGTACGGGTGCAGGACGTACGAACGCATCTGGTTGCCCCAGGAGCTGCCGCTGTCCTTGAGCGCGTCCATCGCCGCGCGCTCCTCCTGGCGGCGCCGCTCCAGCAGCTTGGCCTGGAGGACGTTCATCGCGGACGCCTTGTTCTGGATCTGCGAGCGCTCGTTCTGGCAGGAGACCACCACGCCGGTCGGCAGGTGGGTGATGCGCACCGCGGAGTCGGTGGTGTTGACGCCCTGGCCGCCGGGGCCGGAGGCGCGGTACACGTCGATGCGCAGGTCGCCCTCGTCGATGTCGACGTGGTCGGACTGCTCGACGACGGGGAGGACCTCGACGCCGGCGAAGGAGGTCTGCCGGCGGCCCTGGTTGTCGAACGGGGAGATGCGCACCAGGCGGTGGGTGCCCTGCTCGACGGAGAGGGTGCCGTAGGCGTAGGGGGCCTTGACGGTGAAGGTCGCGGACTTGATGCCGGCCTCTTCGGCGTACGAGGTGTCGTAGACCTCGGTCGAGTACCCGTGCCGCTCGGCCCAGCGCAGGTACATGCGCATCAGCTGCTCGGCGAAGTCGGCGGCGTCGACGCCGCCGGCCTCGGCGCGGATGTTGACCAGGGCCTCGCGGGCGTCGTACTCGCCGGACAGGAGGGTACGGACCTCCAGCTCCTCGACGGCCTTCTTGACCGACTCCAGCTCGGCCTCGGCCTCGACGCGGGTGTCCGCGTCGTCCTCGGCCTCGGCCAGCTCGAACAGGACGGCGACGTCGTCGACCCGGCCGCGCAGGGTCTCGAACTTGCGCAGCTCGCCCTGGAGGAAGGAGAGCCGGCTGGTGACCTTCTGTGCGTTGGCGACGTCGTCCCAGAGGGTCGGGACGGCTGCCTCCTCCTCCAGGGTCGCGATGTCGGCCCGGATCTTGTCCAGGTCGAGGACGGCCTCGATCGACCCCATGGTCGTCTCGAGGTTCTTGAGCTCTTCGGAAGGATCGACGGCTGCCACGCCTCAAGCGTAATGGTTCGCGGAGACCGTTCGGCTACACCGGGGGGCCGAGGCTCGCCACCGGGCCGTGGACGGCCGCTCGGCCGGGGCCCGCGGCGGGCGGTTCGGCGGCGAACGCGCTGTACGCGGCGGCGGCTCCGGCCAGCAGCAGCACGGTGGCGATCAGCACCGCGAGCATCCGGCGGCGGCGCACCAGCCGGCGGCGGCGGTGGCTGGTGACGGGGGCGGCGGAGCGCTGGGCCCGGGACTCGGCGGCGTAGGAGGCCAGCTCCTGCGGGGACGGGCGGCGCAGGCTGGTGTGGGTGTCGCGGGTGGAGTCCGGCGAGGGGGCGGGCACCAGCGGCACCGCAGGGCCGCGCCGGCGGCGGTGGGTGCCCGTCCCGGCGTCGATCTCGGCGTACACGGCCTCGCCCGGGGTGGGAACGTCCTCGACCGGGCCGCGCTGCGCCGGCACGGCGAGCGGCGGCAGGCCGGCCAGCACGGGCAGCTGCTCGCGCAGCCGGGAGGCCAGCTCGGCGGCGCGCAGCCGGGAGGCGGGGGCCTTGGCCAGGCACTCGGAGATGATCCGCCACAGGCCGACCGGCATGCCGGGGACGGGCGGGACGCTCTCGGTGACGTGGCGGCGCAGCACGGCGCCGGTGTGGCCGCCGCCGAACGGCGTGAAGCCGGCCAGCAGCTCGTAGAGCACGGTGGCGAGGGCGTAGATGTCGACGGCGGCGCGCGGCTCCAGGCCCTCGATGATCTCGGGGGCGAGGTAGTCGGGGGTGCCGATGATCCGGGTGGCCCGGGTGCGGCGGGGGGCGTCGACGAGGCGGGCGATGCCGAAGTCGGTGAGCTTGGCGCGGGGGGCGCCGCCGGGGCCGGGCGGGGCGGCGAGGTCGAGCAGCACGTTCTCCGGCTTGACGTCGCGGTGGACGATGCCGGCGGCGTGGGCGGCGGCCAGGCCGTCGGCGACGTCGGCGATCACCGAGGCGGCGGCGAGCGGGCTGAGCACGCCCTCGCGCTCCAGCCGGGTGCGCAGGTCGGTGCCCTGGACGAGGTCCATGACCAGGGCGAGGTCGCTGCCGTCCACCACCATGTCGTGCACGCCGACCACCCGGGGGTGGTCGAGGCTGGTGAGGGCGGCGCGCTCCTGGACGAAGCGGCCGACCAGGACCTGGTCGGAGGCCAGGTCCTCGCGCAGCAACTTGACGGCCACCGGCCCGTCCGGGCCCTCGCCCAGCCAGACGGTGCCGGCGGAACCCCGGCCGATCACCTGGTGGACGGTGTAGCGGCTGCCGATCTTGCGTGCCAATGCTGCTCCGTGGGCTCGGTAGGTCGGTGCTCGACGACCAACCTACGCGCCCGGGCGCCCGCCGGGGGCCGTCGGAGGGCTCTCGGAGAGGGTCGATTCACGGAAAATTCGTGAATTGTCGACAAACCGCCAAAATCGCCGTTCTGACGGTCCGTCGACTCACTGACCGCTGTTCAGTCCGCTGATCCAGTCGCTCACGCTGCCGAACCAGGTCTTGACGTTCTCCCAGTACACCGGCAGGTCGGTGAAGTTCCACAGCGCCACCGCGGCGATGGCGAGGATCAGCAGCACCATCAGACAGCCCTTCAGGCAGCCGAGGCCGGGGATGTACATCCGGTTGCGGCTGCGCTGCCGCGGCTCCCGGCGCGGGGCGGGCTCGCGGCGCGGCGGCGCGGCCGGCTCCGCACGGCGCTGCGGAGCGGGCTCCTGGCGCCGCTGCGGGGCGGGCGCGGGCGGCTGCGGCGGCGGGTACGCCTGCGGGGCGGGCGCGGCCTGGTAGGGCTGCGGCTGGGCCTGCGGCGGCTGCCGGTAGCCCTGCGGGGGCTGCGGCGGGTTCTGCCGGGCCTGGTACGGCGGCGGGGCCACCGGCGGGCGCTGGGTGTACCCGCCCTGCCCGCGGCCCTGCGGCGGCCGGCCCTGGGGCGCCTGGTACGGCGGCGGGGCCTGGTAGGGCGGCGGGGCCTGGTACGGCTGCGGCGCGACCTGCGGGCGGTCCAGCTCCTCCGGGTCGAAGTAGCCGATCTGGGTCTGCTGGTTGCGGTCGCGGGCGGCGCGCAGCTGGGTCTGCCAGGGGTGCGGCGCCTCGGGCTCGGCGGCGGGCCCGGACGGGGGATCGGCGGCATCACCCGGGTGCGGTCCCCGGCGCCGCCGGGCGGCGTGGCCATCACCTGCGTGCGGTCCTCGGCTCCGGGCGCGGCGACCGCCTGGGTGGCGGCGGCCGGGTCGAACCCGCGGGCGGGCAGCACCTGGGTGGCGTCGGCGGAGCCGGCCGGCACGTGGTTCACCGCGGTGGGCGCCGGGGCTGCCAGCGCCGGGTCGGTCACCAGCAGCGCGCCGACGGCCAGCGCGGCCTCGACCGCGGCGGGCGAGGAGTGCACGCCGATCCCGGCGGCGACCACCCGCAGCGCCTCGGCCAGCGCGACCGAGGTCGGCCGCTCGGCCGGGCTCTTGCGCAGGCACCGCTCGATGACCGTCCACAGTGGCTCGGGCAGTGAGCGCGGGCGCTCCGGCTCCTGGGCGAGGTGCGCCTGCAGCACCGCGATCGGGCCGTCGCCCTGGAACGGCGGACGGCCGGTGACCAGCTCGTACAGCATGATGCCGGCGCCGTACACGTCGACCGCGGCGGTCTGCGGGCGGCCCTCCGCGGACTCCGGGGCGACGTACGCCGGGGTGCCGACGAACTCGTGGGTGCGGGTGATGCCCGGGGAGTCGGCGAGGCGGGCGATGCCGAAGTCGGTGAGCATCGGGTGCATCTGCTCGGAGCCGTCCGGGCCGACCGTGGTCGCCAGCAGCACGTTGGCCGGCTTCAGGTCGCGGTGCACGACGCCGTCGGCGTGGCTGACCGCCAGCGCGTCGGCGATCTGCGCCATCAGCAGCGCCCCGGCGATCGGGCTGAGCGGGCCGTTGGAACGCAGGTAGCGGAACAGGTCGGGGCCCTCGACGAGGTCCATCACCAGGGCGAGCAGCTCGCCCTCCACCACCAGGTCGCGGACCCGGACGATGTTCGGGTGGCTCAGGCGCAGCAGCACCGACCGCTCCCGCAGGAAGCGCATCACCACGTCGGGGTCGGTGGCGAGCTCCTCGCGCAGCACCTTGACGGCGACCGAGCGGCCCGGCTCCAGGCCCGGCACGGCGGCGTCGTCGCGGACCCGGCCGCGGAAGACCGTACCGGTGGCCCCGCGCCCGAGGCTCTCCTCGATCAGATACTTGCTGCCGACCGGCCGCACCTGTGACTCCTGTGGTCGCTCGCCCCGCTGTCCGGCGGTCGGACAGGGTGGCAACGCTTTCGCAGTTTTCGCAAACTCTAACGGTGCCCGGGCGGCTTGCCGAGGCGAGCGCACCGCGAGCTGGGAGGAAGTCTCCGGGGCATCCCCTAGGGGACACCCGGGCCGACGCACCGTCGGCCCGGGCCGGGCGGTGATCGCAAGATCGTCAAATCCGGTACCGTGCCCGGACTGTCGCTCCAGGGTGGCAGGATGGCAGGCACCACACGTGTGCAGAAGGGACCCGGGCGAGATGCAGATCCGGCTCACCGTCCTTCGACCGCGCAGCGGCCCGGCCGGCGCCGGATCGTCCACGGACGTGCTGGTCACGGCACCCTCCGGCACGGCGCTCGGCGCGGTCGCCGGCGCGCTCGCGGGCGCGGCGGGCGTACGTGGCCCGCGCTCCGCCACGCACGTGCAGCTGTACGCCGGGGCGGACCGGGTCGACGACCAGGCACTGCTCGGCCGGCCCCCGCTGGTCGACGGCGCCGTGCTCTCGCTCGGCGAGCCGGACCCGGACACCGCCCCGGACGAGCTGCCCGCCGCCGCCGAGCTGCGGGTCGTCGGCGGCCCGGACGCGGGCGGCGTGCACCGGCTGCACGGCGAGGAGATCCGCGTCGGCCGGTCCAGCGACGCCGACGTGCCGCTCGACGACCCGGACGTCTCCCGGCTGCACCTCGCGCTGCACCTGGCCGACGGCAGGGTCTCCGTCCGCGACCTCGACTCCACCAACGGCACCCTGCTGCCGGACGGCCGCTGGCTGCGCGGCGACGGCGCGGAACTCCCCGACGGCGGGCTGGTGCGGCTCGGCGAGTCGACCCTGCAGGTCGCCCGCCCGGAGATCGGGGGGAATTCCGGGTCGCGCCCGGCCGTGCCGGACGGCGACGGCCACCTCCAGCTCCCCGACCGGCCCGGCGCCCGCTCGGCCGCCGCGGTGCCCCCGCCGCCCGCCGAGGCCCCGCACGTCCCCGGCGGCCGCAGCCGTGGCCTGCTCTCTCTGCGCCGCCCCCGGCCCGTGCCCCGGCCCGCCCCCGAGGCGGCCGCCCAGCACGCCGCCGCCCGGACCCGCCAGGCCGCCGCCCGGCGCGAGCGCTGGCCCGACCCGGCCGCGCTGCTGCTCGCCGCGCTCGGCCACGGCTCCCGGCTGTGGGAGCGCACCCCGGCCCACCCGGACGCGCTCGCCGTCCGGCTCGGCACCGCCGACCGGCCGGGCGGCCCCGGCACCGTCCCGGGCACCCTGCTGCCCGCCGTGCCCGTCACCGTGGACCTGCAGACCGCCGGCAGCCTCGGTCTGGCCGGGCCCCGGCCGCGGCTGACCGGGCTCGCCCGCGCCGTGCTCGCCCAGCTCGCCGTGCTGCACCCGCCGAGCGGCCTCTCCCTGGTGGTGGTCGCCGCCGACGAGCAGCGCGCCGCCGACTGGCACTGGACGATGTGGCTGCCCCACCTGCGCCCCGGCCAGGGGCAGGACTGCCGCCTGCTGGTCGGCTTCGGCCCCGAGCAGGCCGAGGCCAGGCTCGCCGAGCTCGCCGCCGCCCCGGGCGGCCCGGAGGCCACCGTCCTGCTGGTCGACGGCGACCCGGGCACCCCGGCCGCTCGCGAGGGTCTCGACCTGCTGCTGCGGCAGGGCCCGGCGGTGGGGGTCTTCCCGATCTGCCTGGCGGAATCCGTCGAGGAGCTTCCGGCCGGTGTCGGCGCCCGGGCGCAGGTCACCGGCGAGGTCGCCACCCGGCTCGCCGTCGACCTGCCCGCGGGCGGCTCCCGGGAGCGGATCGAGGAGGTCGCCCTGGACGCCGTCCCGGCCGCCTGGGCCGAGCGCCTCGCCCGGGCCCTCGCGCCGCTGCGGGAGGCCGCGCCGGCCGCCCGCGGCCCGCTGCCGGACGCCCTGCGGCTGCTCGACCTGCTGCGGCTGGAGGCCGTCACCCCGGCCAAGCTCTCCGACCGCTGGGCCGGGCTGCCGGACGGCCCCGGCACGGCCACCGCCCTGCTCGGCACCGCCCGGGACGGCGTGTGCACGGTCGACCTCGCCGACACCGACGCGCTCGACGGCCACGAGGGCGGCCCGCACCTGCTGATCGGCGGCGCGGCCGGCTCGGGGAAGACCGAGCTGCTGCGCACCCTGGTCGCCTCGCTGGCGGTCGCCGAGCGGCCGGAGCGGCTGGAGATCACCGTCGTGGAGTCCCGCTCCCCCGCGGACCGGGACCAGGCCGCCGGGCTGCGGGCCTGCACCGACCTGCCGCACGTCACCGCCCACCTGGACGCCGCCGCCGACCCGCGGCAGGCGCTGCTCACCGCCGAGGCGCTGCTGGACGAGCTGGCGCGCCGCGAATCGCTGCTCGGCGGGCGGGACTTCACCGACTGGCACACCGCCCGGATACTCCGCAAGGCGCCGGCCCTGGTCACCGCGGGCGGGCCCACCGCGGCCGGGCCCGCGGCGGCGGCCGCGCGGGTGGTCGAGCAGCGCACCGCACCGGACGCGGCGGCCGCGCCGCAGCAGGTGCCGGCCCGGATGGTGGTGGTCGTCGACGACCTCGACGCGCTGTACGCGCCGACCTCGCCGGCCGGCCGGCCCCTCGCCCGGGCGCTGGCCGCGGTCGCCGAGCGCGGCGGCCGGCTCGGCGTCCACCTGGTCGCCGCCACCGGCGCGCCGGAGCGGACGGCGGGCACCGAGATCGACGAGGCCGCGGGGCTGCGGATCGCACTGCGCACCGACCACCCGGCCGAGTCCGACCAGCTGATCCATCTGCCGGACGCCGCGGCGCTGCCGGAGGAGACGCCGGGCCGCGGCTACCTGCGGCGCCCGGACGGCGGGGTGGCGGCCTTCCAGACCGCGCGGGTCAGCGGCCGGATCCCGCGGACCTCCACACTGCGGCCGACGGTGGTGGCGGTGGACCCGCTGCAGCTCGGCCTGCCGCCGACCCGCCGCCCGGTCCGCGAACTGGGCAACGGCCCCACCGACCTCGCCCTGCTGGCGAGCGCCCTCCAGCGGGCCGCCGCCCAGGGCTGACGCCCCGTCGGCTCCTACGGCCCCGCCGCGCCGCGCGGCGGGGCCGTCTGCATGCCCTCGCCCTGCCCGGGACCGGAATCCGGACGGGCAAACGCCGCGGGGGCGGCCCCGTCCGTTCGGACGGGCCGCCCCCGCGGGGAGCTGCCGGGGTCAGCGGCCGGTGCGCAGCAGGGTGCGGATCACCCGCATGGCGACCGAGAGGCTGGACAGCTCGTAGTTGTCCGAACCCCTTATGTCGTCGAGGGTGGTCTTCGCCCGGCTCAGCAGGGTGCCGTTGAGTTCGGCCCAGGCCTTGTAGCGGTCCTCCGGCGAGGAGCCGGCGGGGCCGCAGGCCAGCACGTCCGCGGTGAGCGCGGAGTGCGCCGCGAAGAGGTCCTCGCGGATGGCGGCGCGGGCCATCGAGGACCAGCGGTCGGTCCGCGGGAGCTCGATGATGCGGTCCAGCAGGTGGGTGATCTGCAGGCGGTCGGCGAGGTCGTAGTAGAGCTCGGCGACCTCCATCACGTCGGCCTCGGAGCGGTCCGCGACGCCGACGATGTCGAGCGTCGGGAAGGCCGAGGAGAGGCCGGCGATCCGGTTGGCCAGCTCGTCCGGCACGCCGGCGCCGGAGAGCTCCTCGTACACCGCCTCGAACCAGGTCAGGTCCTCGCCGCGGAGCGGCTTGGGCAGGCTCTCCCAGACCTGGTTGACCCGGTCGTGGAAGAACTCGATGGTGCCGGCGATGTCCAGCGGCTGGCGCCGGTTGTTGAGCATCCAGCGGGTGGCGCGCTCGACGAGCCGGCGGACGTGCAGGCGCATCTTGATCTGCACCCGGGCCGCGACCTTGTTGTCCAGGCCCTCGACCTCGTCCCAGAGCTGCTCCAGGCCGAAGACGGCGCGGGCCGCCGCGTGGGTACGGGCGATCTCCTCCATGGTGGCGCCGGTCTCCTCGCGGAGCCGGAACGCGAAGGTGCAGCCGCCGCGGTTGATCGTGTCGTTGACGATCAGGGTGGTGATGATCTCGCGGCGCAGCGGGTGGTTGTCGATCGCGTCGGCGAACCTGGCCCGCAGCGCGCTGGGGAAGTACTGCTGCAGCGCGTCGCGGAAGTACGGGTCGTCGGGCAGCTCGGTGGCGAGCAGCTCGTCGGCCAGCGTGATCTTGGTGTAGGCGAGCAGCACGGACAGCTCGGGCTGGGAGAGCCCGCGGCCGGCCTGCTGGCGCTCGCGGATCTGCTTCTCGGTGGGCAGGAACTCCAGCCCGCGGTCGAGCTGCCCGCCGGCCTCCAGCCGGTTGATCATGCGGGCGTGCACGTTGACCATGCTGACGGCCTGGGCGACGGCGTTGGCGAGCACGACGTTCTGCGCGTAGTTGTTGCGCAGCACCAGGCGGCCGACCTCGTCGGTCATCTCGGCGAGCAGGGCGTTGCGCTGCTTGACCGTCATGTCGCCGTCGGCGACGACCTGGTTGAGCAGGATCTTGATGTTCACCTCGTGGTCCGAGGTGTCGACGCCGGCCGAGTTGTCGATGGCGTCGGTGTTGATCCAGCCGCCGGTGCCCTCGGGGCCACCGGTCGCGGCGAACTCGATGCGGCCGAGCTGGGTGCAGCCGAGGTTGCCGCCCTCGCCGATGACCCGGGCGCGGACCTGTGCGCCGTTGACCCGGATGGCGTCGTTGGCCTTGTCGCCGACCTCGGCGTTGGTCTCGGTGGAGGCCTTGATGTAGGTGCCGATGCCGCCGTTCCAGAACAGGTCGACGGGCGCCTGCAGGATGGCCTTCATCAGCTCGGCCGGGGTGATCTTGGCCGCGTCGATGCCGAGCCGCTCGCGGACCTGCGGGGAGAGCTGGATCGCCTTGGCGGTGCGCGGGAAGACGCCGCCGCCGGCGGAGATCAGCGACTTGTCGTAGTCGTCCCAGGAGCTGCGGGGCAGGTCGAACAGCCGGCGGCGCTCGGCGTAGGAGACTGCGGCGTCCGGGTTCGGGTCGAGGAAGATGTGCCGGTGGTCGAAGGCGGCGACCAGGCGGATGTGCTCGCTGAGCAGCATGCCGTTGCCGAAGACGTCGCCGGACATGTCGCCGATGCCGACGACGCTGAAGTCCTCGCCCTGGGTGTCGACGCCGAGCTCGCGGAAGTTCCGCTTGACGGACTCCCAGGCGCCGCGGGCGGTGATGCCCATGCCCTTGTGGTCGTAGCCGGCCGAGCCGCCGGAGGCGAAGGCGTCGCCCAGCCAGAAGCCGTACGCCTCGGCGACGCCGTTGGCGATGTCCGAGAAGGTCGCGGTGCCCTTGTCGGCGGCGACGACCAGGTAGGTGTCGTCCTCGTCGTGGCGGACCACGTCGACCGGGTGGACGACCTCGCCGCCCCTGAGGTTGTCGGTGATGTCGAGCAGCGCCGAGATGAAGGTCTTGTACGAGGCGATGCCCTCGGCCAGCCAGGCGTCGCGGTCGACCGACGGGTCGGGCAGCTGCTTGGCGACGAAGCCGCCCTTGGCGCCGACCGGCACGATGACGGTGTTCTTGACCATCTGGGCCTTGACCAGGCCGAGGATCTCGGTGCGGAAGTCCTCGCGGCGGTCGGACCAGCGCAGGCCGCCTCGGGCGACCTTGCCGAAGCGCAGGTGGACGCCCTCGACGCGCGGCGAGTACACCCAGATCTCGAAGGCCGGGCGGGGTGCCGGCAGGTCCGGGATGGCCTTGGGGTCGAACTTCATCGACACGTAGGAGTGCCAGTCGCCGTCCTCGGCGTGCTGGAAGAAGTTCGTCCGCAGGGTGGCCTTGATGAGGTGCAGGAAGGAGCGCAGGATGCGGTCCTCGTCGAGCGAGACTACCTCGTCGAGCGCGCCGTCCAGCTCCTCCATGAGGCCCTCGGTGAGCTCGTCGGCGCCCAGCCGGTGGCTGGGGCTGAGCCGGGCCTCGAACAGGTTGACCAGCAGGCGGGTGGTGTGGGCGTTGTTGCGGAGCGCGTCCTCCATGTAGTCCTGGGAGAAGGTGCTCCCGGCCTGGCGGAGGTACTTGGCGTAGGCGCGCAGCATCGTGGCCTGGCGCCAGGTGAGCCCGGCGGTGAGGACGAGGCCGTTGAAGCCGTCGTTCTCGGCCCGGCCGGTCCAGGTCGCCGAGAAGGCCTCCTGGAAGCGCTCGCGGGCCTCGTCGGTGAGCTCGGTGGACTCGCGCAGCCGCAGGCCGAAGTCGTACACCCACGCGGTGGTGCCGTCGGAGCGCCGCAGCGCGTAGGGGTGCTCGTCGAGGACCTCGACGCCCAGGCGCTGCAGCACGGGCAGGACCTCGGTGAGCGAGATCGGCCCGCCGACCCGGTAGATCTTGAAGCGGCGCTCGTCGTCGCCGGCGCCGACCGGCTGGTAGAGGTTGAGCCGGAAGTCGCCCTCGCCGTGCAGCGCCTCGATCTGCTTGAGGTCGGCGACGGCGGTGCGGGCGGTGAAGTCGGCCCGGTAGCCGTCGGGGAAGGCGTTGGCGTACTTGTGGGCGAGCTCGGCGGCCCGCTCCTCGCCCAGCTCGATGTGCAGCTGGTCGTTGAAGCCGTCCATCCAGAACCGGGCGGCCTCGGCGAGCTTGGCCTCGATCCGCTCGACCTCGGCGTCGGTGAGCTGGGGCAGCTCGGCGCCGGGGGCGACCCGGATGACGAAGTGCAGGCGGGTGAGGACCGACTCGGTGGCGTACACCGTGTAGTCGATCGCGTCGCCGCTGAGCTCCTCCTTGAGGATCTCGGTCAGGCGCAGCCGGATGCGGGTGGTGTAGCGGTCGCGCGGGAGGTAGACCAGCGCGGAGAAGTAGCGCCCGTACTCGTCCTGGCGCAGGAACAGCCGCAGCCGGCGGCGCTCCTGCAGGTAGAGCACGTTGGTGGCGATGGCCTGGAGCTCCGCGGCCGGGGTCTGGAACATCTCGTCCCGGGGGAAGGTCTCCAGGATCTGCAGCATGTCGCGGCCGTCGTGGCTGTCGCCGGAGAAGCCGGAGCCGGAGACGACCTCCTGGACCTTGCGGCGGACGACCGGGATGCGGGTGACCGACTCGGTGTACGCGGCGGAGGAGAACAGGCCGAGGAAGCGGCGCTCGCCGACGACCTCGCCGTTGGCGTCGAACTTCTTCACGCCGACGTAGTCGAGGTAGGCGGGGCGGTGCACGGTGGCCCGGCTGTTGGCCTTGGTGAGCACGAGGAGCTTCTTCTCGTGCGCCTTGGCGCGGACGGGGGCGGAGAGCCGGCCGAAGGCCTCGCTGACCGGGTGGTGGTCGCTGTCGTGGCTGAGCGGGTCGGCGCGCAGGATGCCCAGGCCGGTGCCGGCGACGGCCTTGAGGACCTCTTCGCCCTTGTGCTCGACGAGGTCGTACTCGCGGTAGCCGAGGAAGGTGAAGTGGTCGTCGGCCAGCCAGCGCATGAGCTCCCAGGCCTCGCCGACCTCCTGCTCGGGCAGGTGGGCCGGGGGCTGCTCGGCGAGCTCGTCGGCGAGGCGCAGCGCGGAGTCGCGCATCTTGGACCAGTCCTCGACGACCTCGCGGACGTCACCGAGGATGCGGCGCAGGTTGGTCTCGATGGAGCGGAGGTCGGCGCGGTCGGTCTCGCGGTCGATCTCGACGTGCATCCAGGACTCGACGACGGCGTCGGCGGGCCACTCGGCGCCGGCGGCCTGGCTGCGCGAGCAGGCGTCGATGTCGAGGATCTCCAGCAGCTTGCCGGTGATGTCGCGGCGGACGGCCAGCTGGGGGTGGACGACCAGGTGGATGCCGCGGTCGAGGCGGGTCAGCTCGTTGGTGACCGAGTCCACGAGGAAGGGCATGTCGTCGGTGACGACCTCCACCACGGTGTGGCCGCAGCTCCAGCCGTTCTCCTCGACGGTCGGGGTTTGCACCCGGACCTCTGCGGTGCCCTGGGGCCGCTTGAGCCCCAGCCGGTAGTGGGAGGCGGCCGCGCCGTACACGTCGACCGGGTCGCGGTCGACCAGGTCCTCGGGCGCGGTGTGGAGGTAGTAGTGGTGCAGGTACGCGGCCAGAGCGCCGTTGCTCAGCCCCTCCCCTGGCGCCGCTCCCCCCACCTGGCTGTTCTCAGCGGCTGCTGCTGCCTTCGTGAGCAGTTCGGCCTTGGCTGCGTCCAGCTTGGTCTGCATGACTGTTTGGCTCCTGTCGCGCGCCGTTGCGTGACTCGGTGATGGCTGGGTGTACACCGCCGGGTCTGTCCGCAATTCTCCCGTATCCCGGGGGCGAAAAGCGCTCGTGCCACGCATGAGGAGCTCTGCACCTGGGTACGACAGGTCGTTTGGCCAGCGGGAAACGCCCCGGCGACGCCAGTCAGCCTAACCTGAGGAAACGAAGGTGTCAGGGGACACGGAGGAGCAATCCCGCAGGATGCTTCGGCCCTACTGGACACGTTGTCCAAACCGCGGGCCATGATCGTGTCAGCGCCTGTCAGGTGTTTCGCTCCTGTCACCCACCGGACGGGTGACCGTGATCCGCGGGCCGGGTGAAGGTCTCCTCGACGGCGCGGGCCGAGGTCCAGCTCGGCAGGGTCCGCGCGGCGTCGGCCCGGTCGCCTGCGCCTGCCGTCCACTCGTTGACGCCGAGGGTGCCGGCGGCGAACCGCAGCCGTTCGACGGCCAGTGCGATCGCGTACCGGTCCTCGGCGACCACGCGGGCGGCGGGCGTGTACGGCCCGCCGGCGGCCGCCCGGTTCAGGGCGCCTTCCCAGTCGCCGTCCTCGTACACCCGGACGGCCAGGATCGGGCCGCTGTGGTCGGCGGGCAGGACGTCGCCGCGGCCGTCGCCGTGCTCCAGGACGGTCGGGCGGACGAACCAGCCGATCGCGTCGTCGTACTGGCCGCCGGCTGCGACCTCCACCCCGGGGTCGTGCACGGCCCGCTCGATCGCGGCGCGGTTCCGCTCGTAGGCCCGGCGGTCGATCAGCGCACCCATGGCGTTGCTCAGGTCGGTGACGTCGCCGACGGCCAGCGCGTCGACCTCGGCGAGGAAGTCCGCGCGGATCCGCCGCCAGAGGGTGCGCGGCAGGTGGGCCCGGCCGATCGTCGTGCGCCGCTGGCCCTGGTGGGCGAAGGCGCCGCGGACGAGCGCGGTGCGCAGCACGTCCGGGTCGGCCGAGGGGTGGGCGACCAGGAAGCCCCGCTCGCCGGTCTCGCCGACGATCCGCGGGTGGACCCGGTAGCCGCCGAGGTGGGCGGCGATCTCCGTCCACAGGGTGTGGAAGGCCGCGGTGGGGCCGGCGAAGTGCAGCCCGGCGAGGGCGGGGCTGGCGAGGGCGACCTTGGTGGGCGCCCGGCCGTCGCCGGTGACCAGGTTGACCACGCCGGGCGGCAGGCCGGCGGCCTCCAGCAGCCGCATCGTGTGGTGCGCGGCGAGGGTCTGGGCGGGCGCGGGCTGCCACACCACGGTGTTGCCCATGAGCGCGGGGGCGGTGGGCAGGCGGCCGGCGACAGCGGTGGAGTCGAAGGGGGTGACGGCGTGGACGAAGCCCGGCAGCGGCCGGTGGTCCGTCCGGTGCCACCGCCCGGGCGGGGACGGCGGCTGCTCGGCGAGGATCCGCCGGGCGGCGTGCACGGCGGACCGCCAGGAGTCGGCGAGTCCGCAGGGCGCGTCGGCCTCGGCCTGCCCGGCGGCCGTGGACTGGCCGAGCACGGTGGCCGCGGTGAGGGTCTCCCGCCAGGGGCCGGCGGCCAGTTCGGCGGCGCGCAGGAAGACCGCGGCCCGGTCGTCGAAGGAGAGCGCCCGCCAGTCCGGGGCGGCGGCGAGCGCGGCGTCCACGGCGAGCGCGGCGTCCTCGTGGGTGGCGTTGCCGAGCACGCCGAGCCGGGCGGCGTGGTGGTGCGGCTGGACGACCTCGATCCGTTCGCCGCCGCCGAACCGCTGCTCGCCGGCGATGGCCATCGGCAGCGGGACGGGTTCGGCGGCGAGCTCCTCCATCCGGCGTTCCAGCCGCTCCCGCTCGGGGCTGCCGGGGGCGTGGCCGCGCACCGGCTCGCCGGCGGGGACGGGGACCCGGGTGACGGCGTCCATGGACATGCGGGGCTCCACTCGGTCCGGTGACGGCTGCCCCACCAGGTTGACCGCCGACGGCGGCTTCCCGGCCCGCCGACACGCCTGCCGGCGGGTGCCCGGAGACCGGTCAGCCGGTCAGCCGGTCAGCCGATCAGCTCCTCGGCCACCGCGACGGCCTCGGCGAGGGTGTCCACCACCGGCACGCCGACGGCCTGCAGCTTCTGCCGGGTGTGCGAGCCGCCGGTGTACAGCACGGCGTGGATGCCGGACTCCAGGGCGGCCTCGGCGTCGTCCACGGCGTCGCCGATCAGGACGGTGCGGGCGGGCTCCAGGCCCGGGCCGAGCGCGGTGAGATGGGCGGCCAGGAAGCCCGCCTTGCGGCCGCCGGAGGCACCGGTGCGGCCGTCCACCCGCTGGAACCGCCCGGTCAGGCCGAAGCCGTCCACCACCGGCACCAGCCGCTCGTGCTCGTACATCGACAGCAGGGACTGGCTGCGGCCGGGCCGGGCCAGCCAGCCGCTCAGCAGCGCGGGGACGCCGTCGGTGAGGCCGCAGCCGGTGCTGAGCTGGTGGTAGCGGTCGTGGAAGGCGTCGTCCAGCGCCTCCCACTCGGACTGGCTGGGCACCCGGCCGAGCATCCGCTGGTAGAAGCGCGGGATCGGGATCTCGTACAGCTCGCGGTACTGCTGCAGGCTGAGCGGCGGCAGCCCGACGGTCTCGAAGGCGGCGTTGCTGGCACCCAGCACGGCCTCCATGTCGTGGAAGAGCGTGCCGTTCCAGTCCCAGACGATGTGCGTGCGCATCCCCGGAACGCTACCTGCCGCCGCCGACACTCAGGCCAGCAGCCCGGGGATCTCCTGGGTGGCGAACCAGAGCAGCTCGTGGTCCTCGGCGCCGTCGACGGTGAACTGCGCGTCCTCGTCGCCCTTGTCGGCCGCGCGGATGGCGTCGACCGCAGCTGCGACGTCGGCGACCACGTCGCCGTCCGCGACGTCGGCGTGCACTGCGGCGGCCTTGGCCAGCGGCACCGGGCCGTGCAGCACCACCCGGCCGAGCGAGGCCTGGTCCTGGTACTCGTCGCCGGCGAACGCCCCCACCGCGGAGTCCCCGACCTCGACCGCCACGACGACCCGCCGGCGCGGCGCCGCCGGGTCGGCCGCCAGCAGCCGCAGCGAGGCCTGCGCGGCGCGGTTCAGCGCCGCGTACTCCAGCTCCTCGATGTCGTCGCTGACGTACCACTCGCGCAGCGCGGGCGTGACGGCGTACGCCGCCACCTGCTCCAGGACGCCGCCGGGGTGCGCCGCCGCCAGGTCGGTCAACGTGGTGGGCACGTACACGCGCATCGCTGGCACTCCGCTCCTGGGTCCTGCGGGCCGGGCCGCGCCCGCCGCGCCCCCAAGGATACGGGGCCGGTGATCACCGCATGGCCCGGTCCGCGAAGCCCCGCCGCACCTACCGGTCAGTGCGGCGTGCCGAGCGCCGCGAGGGTGGTGCGCACGGCCGACTCCAGCACCTCGGGCCGGCGGGCCGGGTCCATCATGTTGGGGCCCATCACGGCCAGGTCGGCCAGGGTCGGGGCGAGCAGCTGCACCCGGACGCCGGAGGCCCGCAGCTCCCGTGCCTCACGCATCATCTGCCGGGTGACGGTGCGCCGGTAGCGGCTGACCAGCTGGGCCAGCATGCCGCGCGGCCGGTCCCGGGCCCGCCACTCGCGCAGGGCGGCGACCGCGCCGCGGCCCGGCTCGGCCCGCCCCTCGGGGTGCAGCCGCAGCGCCATCGGCGCGAGCACGTAGACCTCGTCCAGGCCGCGGCCGGCCATCAGGTCCGCGTTGGTCGCCGACCAGCAGCCGCCGTCCACGTAGGGGGCGCCGGCCACGTCGACCGGCGCGAACCAGCCGGGGATCGCGCAGGAGGCCATCACCGCGTCGGCCATCGGGGCGGGCGGCGCCCCGGCATCGCCGAAGACCACCCGGCGGCCGCTGCGGTAGTCCACCGCGACCACCCGCAGCGGCGAGCCGGCGGGCCAGCCGTCCCCGCCGGGCAGCGACCGGACGAGTTCGCCGACCGGTGCCACCGAGCCGCGGCCGGGCGGGACGACGGCGGAGACCATGGTGAGGAACGGGTAGTCGCGCGGGTGCCGGACGGCGTCCCGCAGCAGGCCGGGCGAGCCGATGCCGGGCGCGGGCCGCGGCGGCAGCGCGCCGCCGGCCGCCGTGTCGTAGTCGAACTCGACCCCGGCCAGCGGGCCGCTGGTGACCGGCAGCCCGTGCTGGTGGTCTCGGAGCTGACCCGGTTCGACGCCGGCCGCTAGCAGCGCGCCGAGGATCGCCCCGGCGGAGGTCCCGAGGACCACCTCGGCCGAGCCGGGCCGCCAGCCGGTGGCCTCCTCGACCGCGCACAGTGCCCCGACCGTCCAGGCGGCGCCGAGCATGCCTCCGCCGCCGAGCACCAGCCCGCGCCGCGGCCCGCCCGCCCCGCGGGCCGCCACCGGGCCGTCGCCGGTGGTCACCTCGGTCGCCATGCCGCCTCCCTGGGCTCGTCCGCCTGATCCTCCGCCCTACCCGGCGGTAGATCCGGTTGCGGGGCCGCCACGCGCCGGGGATTCCATCCGACGCGGCCGTACTCCTTCGTGCACCGTCGGAGCTTCCCGCACGTCAACCGGCTGCACCGCGGGCCCGTCGGGCCGGCCCGGCCCCGCGGTCCGTCTCACCCGGATAGGTGACACCGCGGCGGTCCGCCGGCACCGGCCCGGCCGTCCTTGAGCGGCGCCGCGGCCGGCCGATAGCAACAGCAGCGACACCCCGCCGGACCAGCCCCGACAGGAGGTCGGCCGATGGCCGAGCACTGCAGCACCGCCCCCGTCCCCGCCGCGCACCCCGCCGACCGCGCCGCGCCGCTCCTGGTCCGGCCGCTGGTGCACGCGCCCGGACGGCCGCAGCCGCGCCGGCCCGTCCGCCACCCGCACCCGGGCCGGCACGCCGCCGCCGCGCACGGGCCCGCGGCGGACGGCGGGCCGCGGCCGCCGCGCCGCCCGCCGGCGGGCTGCGCGCCCTCGCGGGGCGCCGGGCAGGGCGATCTGGCGGCCCGCTTCGCGCACCGGCTGGTCGAGGTGCTGACCGGGGTCCGGCCGGTGGGCCAGCTGCAGCGGCACACCACGCTGCAGGGCTACCAGCAGCTCACCGCGCTCGCCCGGACGGGGCCGCTGCGGCCGCGCGGGCGCGCCCCGCAGACCCGGCTGGGTCGGGTGTACGACTCGGCGCCGGCGCCGGACGCACTGGAGGTGTGCGTCCGGGTGGAGTTCGGCCCGCGCCACCACCTGCGCCACCACATGGTGGCCTTCCGGCTGGAGCGGCACCGGCGCACCGAGCAGTGGCAGTGCGCGGCGGTGGAGGCCCGCTGAGCGCCTCCCCGGGCCGGGCGCCGGGGAACGCCGCAGGGCGCCGCCCCCGGCTCGGGGTGCGGCGCCCTGCGGACGGACTCGCTGCGGTCAGCCCTTGCGGCGGCGGCCGCGGCCGGCGGCCTTGGCGGCGCGGCGGCGCTCGGCGCGGGTCAGCCCGTCGCCCTCCTCGCCGGCGGCGTCGTCGAAGTCGCCCTCGATGACGGTGTCGTCGCCGTCGACGGTCGGCGCCGTGTAGTGCAGGCGCTGGCGGGCCGGGGCCTCCAGGCCCTTGGCCTTGATCTCCGGGCGGGCGTCGTTCTTCTCCAGGACGACGGCGTCCTCGGCGACCGGGACCTCCTCGACCTGCTGCTCGACCTGGACCTCCAGGTTGAACAGGTAGCCGACGGACTCCTCCTTGATGCCCTCCATCATGGCCGCGAACATGTCGTAGCCCTCGCGCTGGTACTCGACCAGCGGGTCGCGCTGGGCGTAGGCGCGCAGCGCGATGCCCTCCTGGAGGTAGTCCATCTCGTAGAGGTGCTCGCGCCAGCGGCGGTCCAGCACCGAGAGCACCACGCGGCGCTCCAGCTCGCGCATGATCTGCTCGCCGAGCTGGTCCTCGCGGCGGCCGTAGCTGGCCTGGATGTCCTCCTGGATCGTCTGGGTGAGGAACTCGGGGGTGAGCCCGGCGGTGCCGCCGGCCTCCTCCTCCAGGTCGTCCAGCTCGACGCCGACCGGGTAGAGCTGCTTGAGGGCCGTCCAGAGCTTCTCGAGGTCCCAGTCGTCCTCGAAGCCCTCGCCGGTGGCGGCGGTGACGTACGCCTCCACGGTGTCGTCCATGAAGTGGCCGACCTGCTCCTGCAGGTCCTCGCCCTCCAGGACGCGGCGGCGCTCGCCGTAGATGACCTCGCGCTGGCGGTTGAGGACCTCGTCGTACTTGAGGACGTTCTTGCGGATCTCGAAGTTCTGCTGCTCGACCTGGGTCTGCGCGGAGGCGATGGCGCGGGTCACCATCTTCGACTCGATCGGCACGTCCTCGGGCACGTTCGCCATCGACAGGACGCGCTCGACCATGCCGGCCTTGAACAGGCGCATCAGGTCGTCGCCGAGCGACAGGTAGAAGCGGGACTCGCCCGGGTCGCCCTGGCGGCCGGAGCGGCCGCGCAGCTGGTTGTCGATCCGGCGGGACTCGTGGCGCTCGGTGCCCAGCACGTACAGGCCGCCGAGCTCCTGGACCTCCTCCTGCTCGGCCTTGACGGCCTCCTTGGCCTTGTCCAGGGCGCTCGGGAAGGCGGCCTCGTACTCCTCCGGGGTGTCCTCCGGGGTGATGCCGCGCTGGGCGAGGTCGGCGGCGGCGAGGTGGTCGGGGTTGCCGCCGAGCATGATGTCGGTGCCGCGGCCGGCCATGTTGGTGGCCACGGTGACGGCGCCCTTGCGGCCGGCCTGCGCGACGATCTGCGCCTCGCGCTCGTGGTGCTTGGCGTTGAGCACCTCGTGCGGGATGCCGCGCTTGCGCAGCTCCTGGGAGAGGTACTCGGACTTCTCGACCGACACGGTGCCGACCAGGACGGGCTGGCCCTTCTCGTGCTTCTCGGCGATGTCCTCGACGACGGCGGCGAACTTGGCCGGCTCCGACTTGTAGATCAGGTCGGGCTGGTCGATGCGGCGCGGCGTCTTGTTGGTGGGGATCGGCACCACGCCGAGCTTGTAGATCTGGTGGAACTCGGCGGCCTCGGTGGTGCCGGTACCGGTCATGCCGGAGAGCTTGTCGTAGAGGCGGAAGAAGTTCTGCAGGGTGATGGTGGCCAGCGTCTGGTTCTCGTTCTGGACCTCCACCCCCTCCTTGGCCTCGATCGCCTGGTGCATGCCCTCGTTGTAGCGGCGGCCGGCGAGGATGCGTCCGGTGTGCTCGTCGACGATCATGACCTCGCCGTTGATGACGACGTAGTCCTTGTCCGCCTTGTAGAGCTCCTTGGCCTTGATGGCGTTGTTGAGGAAGCCGACCAGCGGGGTGTTCACCGACTCGTAGAGGTTGTCGATGCCGAGGTAGTCCTCGACCCGGCCGACGCCGTCCTCCAGGATGCCGACGGTGCGCTTCTTCTCGTCGACCTCGTAGTCGCGGTCGCGCTTGAGGCGCTGCACCAGCTTGGCGAAGTCGTTGTACCACTTGGTGGCCTGGTCCGCCGGGCCGGAGATGATCAGCGGGGTGCGGGCCTCGTCGATCAGGATCGAGTCGACCTCGTCGACGATCGCGAAGTTGTGGCCGCGCTGGACGAGCTCGTCCTGCGCCCAGGCCATGTTGTCGCGCAGGTAGTCGAAGCCGAACTCGTTGTTCGTGCCGTACGTGATGTCCATCCCGTACTGGCGCTTGCGCTCGGCCGGCGACATGTTCCCGAGGATCACGCCGACCTCGAGGCCGAGGAAGCGGTGCACCCGGCCCATCCACTCCGAGTCGCGCTCGGCGAGGTAGTCGTTGACGGTGATCAGGTGCACGCCCTTGCCGGTGAGCGCGTTGAGGTACGCGGGCAGGGTGCCGACCAGGGTCTTGCCCTCGCCGGTGCGCATCTCCGCGACGTAGCCGTAGTGCAGCGCGGCGCCGCCCATGATCTGCACGTCGTAGTGGCGCTGGCCCAGCACGCGCTTGGCGGCCTCGCGAACGGTCGCGAAGGCCTCCGGCATGATGTCGTCGAGGCTCTCGCCCTCTTCGATACGGGCCTTGTACTCGTCGGTCAGTGCGCGCAGCTCGTCGTCGGTGAGGTTGACAAAGTCCTCTTCGATCGAGTTGACCTGGGCGGCAATCCGCTGCAGCTTGCGGAGGATCTTGCCCTCGCCTGCGCGCAGGATCTTGTCGAAGACGGACACGTGAGCGGGCTCCTTGCCTGGGATCGGCTCTGGATGACAGTCGGCGAGACCTACCCCACCGTACGGGTCATCGTATGCGAGGAGGACAAGCCGCCGGGAGGTCCGTCAGCACGGTATTCCTGTGTCACCCGCAGGGGCAAAGTGCTGAGAAGCACCGGCCCCGGGCAAAACGGTCACCACGCCTCCTCTCCCCGACAACCCCCGGCGGGTCCGCGGGGTTCCCGGCGGCCGGCCGGACTGTCGGTGGCAGGGCCTACGCTGCCCGGCATGACCGTCATGCTCTCCTCCGACCAGGCCCGCCGGATCGCGCTCCGCGCCCAGGGGCTGCTCGGCGCCCCGGACCGCCGGGGCGGGGTGCGCGGGGTGCTGCGGCACCTGGGCGCCGTCCAGCTGGACACCATCTCGGTGCTGGCCCGCTCGCACGAGCTCGTCCCCTACGCCCGGCTCGGCGCGGTGGGGCGCGCCGCGGTGGAGGGCGCCTACTGGGGCTCGGAGACGAGCTTCGAGTACTGGTCGCACGCGGCGTGCATCCTGCCGATGGAGGAGTGGCCGCTGTTCGCCTTCCGCCGCCGCGCCTACCGGGCGCGCGGCAACCTCTGGGGCCACCAGGTCTCCCCGGAGACGTACCGGTCGGTGCTGGACAAGCTGCGCGCCGAGGGGCCGCTGACCTCGACGGAGCTTGGCGGCGCCAAGCGCACCGCGGAGTGGTGGGACTGGTCGGACACCAAGATCGCGGTGGAGCGGGCGCTCGCCTTCGGCGACGTGGTGTGCACCGAGCGGCGCAGCTGGAAGCGGGTCTACGAGGCGGCCGAGCAGGCCGTCCCGGCGGAGCTGTTCGACCTGGACCTGCCCGACGAGGAGTGCCTGCGGCGACTGGTCTCGCAGGCCGGCGCCGCACTCGGGGTGGCCACCCGGGCCGATCTGATGGACTACCACCGGCTCAAGGGCGCGCAGGTCGACGCGGTGCTGGAGGCGTCCGGGCTGGTGCCGGTGCAGGTCGAGGGCTGGCCGGCGGCCGCCTGGGCCGATCCGGCGGCGGTGGCCGCCGAGCCGCGCGGCCGGCACCGCACCACGCTGCTGTCGCCCTTCGACTCGCTGATCTGGGACCGCGCCCGCACCGAGCGGATCTTCGGCATGACGCACCGGCTGGAGGCCTACACGCCCAAGCAGAAGCGGGTGCACGGCTACTTCGCGATGCCGCTGCTGGCCGGCGGCCGGCTGGTCGGCCGGGTCGACCCGGCCCGCGAGGGCCGCACCCTGGTGGCCCGTCAGATCTCCCTGGAGGACGGGAGGTACGTGCCGCAGCTCGCCGAGGCGCTGCGCGAGGCGGCGTCCTGGGTGGGCTGCGACGCGGTGCGGGTGGAGCGGCTCGCGGACGAGCGGCTGCGCCCGGCCCTGGAGAAGCTGCTGTGAGGCCGGCGGCCGGCGCTCACCCTATTTCGAGGATCTTCTCGCGCATCGCGTAGACCACGGCCTCCATCCGGGAGTGCAGCTGCAGCTTCTCCAGGATGTTGCGGACGTGGTTCTTCACGGTGTTCTCGCTGATGAAGAGCTCCTTGGCGATCTCCCGGTTGTTCATTCCGGTCGCCACCAGCTTGAGCACCTCCAGCTCCCGGTCGGTGAGCCGCGGAGCGGGCACCAACTCCCGGTCGTCGGAACGGCGTTGGATCATCGATTTGAACTCGGTGAGCAGCTTGGCCGCCATCGAGGGGCTGATCTGCGACTGGCCGTCGGCGACCGCGCGGATCGCGGTGGCCACCTCGTCGGTGGAGATCTCCTTGAGCAGGTAGCCGGTGGCGCCCGCCTTGATCGCCTCGTAGAGGTCGGCCTCCTCGTCGCTGATCGTCAGCATGATGATCTTCGCGCTGGGCACCACGTCCTTGATCGCGGTGCAGGCCTCGATCCCGCTGCGCCGGGGCATCCGGACGTCCATGAGGATGATGTCCGGCAGCAGGTCGGCGGCCTTGAGCACGGCCTCCGCGCCGTCCCCCGCCTCGCCGATGACCCGGATGTCCTCCTCCTCGGCGAGCACGATCTCCAGGCCGCGGCGGAAGAGTGCGTGGTCGTCCACCACCAACACCCGGATCGGCTCCGCCCGGTGGCCTCCGTAGCCCGACGGGCCGCCGGACCCGCCGTCCGCGCCCAGGCCGTGCGCACCATGGCTGATGGGCTCGCCCATCCGCTTCTCCCCCCGGTCGCCGGTCGATGTCGGCTCCATCATTCCATGACCGCAGGGGCGTTGATCACCCTCCGACACCGGACCGCCCAGCTGGGTGACCCCGGCGGCCGTGCCGCCGGGGTCACCCGGTCGATCGATCTGTCGTTACGGCCGACGGGACGGGATCAGTCCTCGTCGGGCGCGTTGATCGCGCCGCCGGCGCCGCCGCCGACCGCCGTCGCGTCCTCCTTCAGGTGGATGACGCCGTAGTGGTAGCCGTGCCGGCGGTACACCACGCTCGGCAGGCCGCTGTCCTTCTCCACGAAGAGGTAGAAGTCGTGGCCGACGAGTTCCATCTCGTACAGCGCCTGGTCCAGCGACATCGGTGCCGCGGGGTGCGTCTTCTCGCGGACGACGAGCGGTCCGTCGCCCTCCACCTCCAGCGACCCCATCATGGTCTTCCGGGCCGTCCCGTTGACCGGCCCCTCCGTCGGCTCCGTCGGGGGCAGCGCGGCCAGTGCGGCCGTCGCGGCGGCGACGCTCACGGGGGTGCGGCCGTTGCCGCCCTTGTGCACCCGGCGCCGGTCCGCGGACTTGCGCAGCTGCGCGTCGAGCTTCGCCGAGGCCAGGTCGAGCGCCGCGTACGGGTCGCTCGCGGCGGCCTCGGCCCGGATCACCGGGCCGCGGGTACGGAGAGTGATCTCCACCCGCTCGGACCGGTCGGCCTGCCGCGGGTTGTGCTCCTTGGACACCTCGACGTCGAGGCTGATCACCTTGCCGTCGAACTTCTGGACCTTCTCCAGCTTCTCGGCCACGTGCTCGCGGAACCTCTTGGGCACCTCGGTCTTGCGGCCCTTGACGACGATGTCCACGCAGAACTCCGATCCCTTGTGCTGTTGCCGATCCGGAACGCACCCGGACCGGACTGAGACCCAGCCGGACCAGCCAATCCGCCACCAGCACCCCACCTTCGCCGGGAGCGGCGAACTCGACTGGCCCTCACCTCACTTCCTCCCCACCAGGAGCGCTTGAAACCCCCTGTGTGCCTTATGGAACACCTCGCTCGGGGATTCCGCCTCCCCAGTCGAACATCGTGGCGACACCGGACTGGCCGTACAGCTGTCACCCTCTGTTTACCTTCCATGGGGTGAAACATCGGCCAACAGCTGGACAACACGCGCCGGGTCGCCCACCGTATGGCCCAGTCCGCGGCCCGGCAAGAGTCCGCACGGCACTCCCTTACGGGCCGGATGTCCCATTCGTGCACGTCGTTCGTGCCCCGCGCGCCCCGGGAGGCGCCCGTGACCGCGCCGTTCACCGCAGGCCTCCTCGACACCGGCCTGCTCGACCTCCTGCTGCCGACCCGCTGCGCGGGCTGCGGCGGCACCGGCGGCCAGCTGTGCCCGGGCTGCCGGGCCGAGTTGGCCCGGGTCGCCGCCGCTCCCTGCGGGCGCCGACCGGCGGAGGGCCTGCCGCCGCTGTACGCCGCCGCGCCCTACGGCGGGCGGGTCCGGAGTCTGCTGATCGCCCACAAGGAGCGCGGCGCCCTGCGGCTCGCGCGGCCGCTCGGGTGGGCGCTCGCCGCCGCCGTGCGCTCCGCCTCCGCGCAGCGCGCCCCCGGTGCACCGGGCGCACTCCTGCTGGTGCCGGTGCCCTCCGCGCGCCGGGCGGTCCGGGCCCGCGGCCACGACCCGATGCTGCGCCTGGCCCGGGCGGCGGCCCGTGAGCTGCGCCGGTCGGGGCGGGCGGCCCGGGTCGCCCCGGTCCTGCGGCACACCCGGCCGGTGGCCGACCAGGCGGGCCTGTCGGCGGCCGACCGGCAGCGCAATCTGCACGGCGCGCTGGCGGTGCCGCCGCGCCGCGCCGCCCTGCTGCGCGGCCGGGCGGTGGTGCTGGTCGACGACCTGGTGACGACCGGGGCGAGCCTCGCCGAGGCCGCGCGGGCCCTGCGGGCCGCCGGCTGCCCGCCGTGCGCCGCGGCCACGGTGGCGGCGGTGCCCCGGCGGGCCGGTCAGCCCGGGTAGCCGAACGAGGCGGCCGGGTGCCCCTGCAGCGCGATCTCCCGCCACTGGTTGCCCTGCAGCCGGAAGATCCGGTGGTCGCTGGAGTAGGCGAGGACGGGCGGCACGCTTTCCCCGGCCCGGCTCTCCGAGGAGGACACCGTGGTCATCGACTCGCCGCCCTGCAGCGGCGAGTCGACGGACTGCGAGCCGTCGGTGCCCACGTAGTTCAGCAGTTGGAGCTTGCCCTGCTCCTTGCCGAGCACCAGCAGCTGGTCGGTGTCCGCCCAGGAGACCGAGGCGACGTCGGTCAGCAGCGGGGCGACCGGCCGCAGCCCGGAGACCCGGACCCGCGGCGCGTCGGCGGTGCCGTCGTGCACCACCAGGCCGATCTGCAGCGAGCGCCGGCCCGAGCCGTCCTTGAGCACCAGGGCGATCCGGGTGCCGTCGGAGGAGATCCGCGCGTCCTGGACGGTGCGGTCGGCGAGGCCGTCGACCTGGGCGGCGACGGCCTTGCGGTCGCGCACCATGTAGACCTGCGGCGCGGCCGGGTCGCGGTCGACCACCCAGAGGTTCTGCCGACCGTCCCAGCTGGGCGAGGCGAGGCCCTGGCCGGACTGCGGGGCGCGGCTGGTGACCACCGGGTCGCCGAGCTTGTCGCCCTCGCCGAAGCCCGTCACGTAGAGGGAGTGCCCGTCGGCGCCGATCGCGGCGGCACCGGAGCCGTCCCGGCGGACGGCGACCGCGCCGATCTTCGGCTGGGCGGGCTGGCCGAGCGGCCCGGCCACCGGCTTGCCCGGCCCGTCGCCCTGGAGGAGCAGCAGCTGGCCGGTGTCGAGCTGGTAGTACTGCGCGGCCCCGGCGGATCCGGCCAGGCGGCCGGGCGCGGAGTCGGCGGCCTCGGCGGCCGACACCGAGCAGCCGCCCTTGGCGCCGGACAGGTCGACCCGGTCCAGCTGAGCCTTGCCCTGCTGGTCGGCCAGGGTGTGGAAGAGCTGGGTGGCCATCTGCTTGCAGGTGCTCTGCCGGCCGCCGAAGTCGGCGACGTCGACCCGCACCTCGGCGGCCCGACTGTCGTTGACCGTCACCGCGCCCTGGATGTGCACGCCGGCGAAGGCCGAGTAGACGGCCGGGGCGAGCCACGGCGAGGGGCCGGAGGCGAGCGCCTTGGCGGCGGCGGTCAGCGGGTCGGTGCGGCGGCGCAGGAAGATCGGGTCCGGCACCATCACCGGCGGCGAGGCGCCCTCCGCCGAGGGGTCGGAGGAGACGTAGAAGTAGCGGTGGACGGCCCGGTAGGAGTTGCGGAAGTTCGTCTGGTCGACGATCAGGCCGTCCGGGAGGCGGTCGATCCGCCACTCGCCCTTGTCCTGGCCCTCGGCCTCCTTCACGAAGGTGAACTGCTGCCGGTACCCGTCGTCGGAGACGACCCGGTACGAGTGGTCGTCGTCGAGCTCGGCGACCTTGCTGCCGCTCACCGTGATCGTGGTGGTCTCGGCGGAGGCCACCGTCTGGTCGCGGTGCGGGGTGGCGGTGAGCACGGCGACGCCGGCCTGCGGGTTCCAGCGTTTGCCGGCCGCGGCGGTCAGGTACTTGAGCGCGGTCTCGTAGTCCTTGGCCTCGTCCGCGTTGGACGCGGCCAGGAAGCCGGCCAGCAGGTCCTGCGGCTGCTCGCCCTTGTGCGGGGGCACCGGGAAGACCCGGACCTGCAGGTTCTCCGCGCCGGAGCCCTGCGGGATCTCGACCCGCTCGGGCGGGCCGTCCGCGGGCATCGCGGCGCAGCCCGCGGCGAGCAGGACGGCGAGGCCTGCGCAGACCGCCCGGGCGGAGCGCAGGTCAGCCCTCACGCTGGTCGTCCTTCGCACGCTGCGGCCTCCGGGTGTCGGCGTTGTCCGGGCTGTCCTGCGGCGGGAGGGTCGGCCGTCCGGACCCGCAGTCGACGACGACCTGGGCCCCGGTGGCACCGTACCCCGCGGCCACGGTTCGGACGTCCGAGGGGTCGGCGACCGGGGCGGCCTGCGGGCGGCCCAGACCGGGGCCGAGCGAGAGGACGCCGCCGAGGCCGCTGCCGAAGCCGGCCTGGGTGGGCTCGGGCGTCTCCGGGCTGTCCTGTTCCACGGCGGTGTCGGCCGCGGCCAGCGCGGTCGCACCGCCGGGGCGGACGGCCCGCCGGTAGGGGGCGCCGGGCGAGGCCAGGCCGCGGTTGTGCCGGGAGTCCTCCGGCTCCAGCCGGAACGGGGCCCGGGCGATCTCGCCGCCGCGGGTGCGCGGCAGGGTGAGCCGGAAGTGCGAGCCGCCGCCCGGCTCGCCCCAGGCCTGGAGCCAGCCGCCGTGCAGGTGGGCATCCTCGACGGCGATGGACAGGCCGAGGCCGGTACCGCCGGTGGTGCGCACCCGGGACGGGTCGGCGCGCCAGAACCGGTGGAAGACCCGGGAGGCCTCGCCCGGCTTGAGGCCGATGCCGTAGTCGCGGACGCCGACCGCGACCGCGCCCTCGCCGGTGCCGAGCCGGACGACGACGTCGCGGCCCTCGCCGTGCTCCAGCGCATTGACCACGAGGTTGCGCAGGATGCGCTCGATCCGGCGGGAGTCGACCTCGGCGACGACCGGCTTCTCCGCACCGCGGACGATCACCGCGCTGCCCTTGGCCCGGGCCAGCGGGTCGGCGGCCTCGACCACCCTGGTCACGATGTCGCGCAGGTCGACGGGCTCGGCGTCGAGGATCGCGGCGCCGGCGTCGAACCGGCTGATCTCCAGCAGGTCGGCGAGCAGCGACTCGAAGCGGTCCAGCTGGTCCTGCAGCAGTTCGGCGGAGCGCGCGGCCATCGGGTCGAGGTCGTCGCGGCTGTCGTAGATGAGGTCGGCGGCCATCCGCACGGTGGTGAGCGGGGTGCGCAGCTCGTGCGAGACGTCGGAGACGAAGCGGCGCTGGACCCGGGAGAGCTCCTCGAGCTGCCGGATCTGCGTCTGCAGGGCGTTGGCCATCCGGTTGAACGACTCGCCGAGGCGGGCGATGTCGTCGGTGCCGGTGACCTTCATCCGCTCCTCGAGGTGGCCGGCGGCGAGCCGCGCGGAGATCCCGGCGGCCATCCGCACCGGCGTCACGACCTGGCGGACGACCAGCCAGGCGATGCCGCCGAGCAGGATGACCACGAAGACGCCCGCGGTCGCCAGGGTGCCGGTGACCAGGCCGAGGGTCTTGGTCTCCTGGCCGAAGGAGAAGACGTAGTAGAGCTGGTACGGCGTGCCGTCCGGCCCGGTGAACTGCTTGCCGATGACCAGGCCGGGCTCGTTGTACGAGGGGCTGCCGTCGTCGGTGGAGCGCTGGATCTCGGTGGTCTGCTGGTGCGGGGTGCCGGGCTCGGCGGCGACCTCGTCGCGGAGGTCCTGGCTGATCGAGTCCGGGACGATGTTGCCGGAGTACCAGGCGCCGCGCAGGGCGGCGCTGGGGGAGCTCTCCTGCTGGCCGGTGGAAGGCACCAGGGCGATCACCGAGTAGACGCCGGTGCCGCCGCTGGCGAGGTCGGAGACCTGCTTGATCAGCCAGGTGCCGACCTCGTCCCGCGAGGGGTCGCTGCCGGTGCTGCCGGCCTTGGCCTGCAGGTTGATGGCCTCGTTGATCTTGTCCTGCTCGATCTGGAAGCCGCCCAGTGCCTGGCCCTGCGCCGCGTGCTTCTTGGTGTCGAGCAGGCCGGTGCGCACCTGGGCGACCACGACCACGCCGAGCACCAGCACGACGACGACGGAGAGCATCAGCGTGGCGGCGACCACGCGCAGCTGGATGGAGCGGCGGTACAGCGCGACCAGCCGTCGCACCGGCCGCCGGAACTGACGGATCACCTGGGCGCAGAAGGCGGCCGGGCCGCGGCGGCGCCGCCGGCCCTCCGTCGTCGAACTCAGCACGTCTCCGCGCACAGCAGCCTCCCCGCCGGCAGCGGTGCCCGACGGGGAGTCGTCAGCCTCGTACCGCCCCACGTCAGCTGGGCCCCGCCTTGTAGCCGACGCCGCGCACGGTCACCACGATCTCCGGACGCTCCGGGTCCTTCTCGATCTTGGAGCGCAGTCGCTGGACGTGCACGTTCACCAGACGGGTGTCGGCGGCGTGCCGGTAGCCCCAGACCTGCTCCAGCAGGACCTCGCGGGTGAAGACCTGCCAGGGCTTGCGGGCGAGCGCGACCAGCAGGTCGAACTCCAGCGGGGTCAGCGGGATGCCCCGGCCGTCCCGCTTCACCGAGTGGCCGGCCACGTCGATCACCAGATCGCCGATGGTCAGCTGCTCGGGGGTGGGCTCCTCGGCGCGGCGCAGCCGCGCGCGCACCCGGGCCACCAGTTCCTTGGGCTTGAACGGCTTGGTGACGTAGTCGTCGGCCCCGGACTCCAGGCCGACCACGATGTCCACCGTGTCCGTCTTCGCGGTCAGCATCACGATCGGGATGCCGGACTCGGCGCGGATCTGGCGGCAGACGTCGATGCCGTCCCTGCCCGGCAGCATCAGATCGAGCAGCACGAGGTCGGGCTTGGTCTCCCGGAACGCGGCTAGTGCCTTGTCCCCGTCGGCGACGAAAAACGGTTCAAAACCCTCACCACGCAGCACGATGCCGAGCATCTCGGCCAGTGCGGTGTCGTCATCGACGACGAGAACGCGTCCCTTCATGACTCCATCTTCTCATTACCCGATTGTGACCTGCCCCACAGTCCGGCCCGGGGCGCCGGCCTGCATGCCGCGCGACCGCGCGGAACACCGCGGGACGGCCGACCTGGGCCGCCCGCGCCGTCCGTTGTCGATCAGCAACGGGATACCCCTGGGGCCGTCGGCGCCACCATGGCACGATGGGCGGCGCAACAGCGACTTCCGGCCGTACGCCGTACCCGGTCCGGCCGACCCGGACGTCCGGGCCCGGGGCCACGAAGCCCGCGGAGCACAGGACAAGGAGCCTTGATGACCGACACCCCGGGCTGGGCCTCGCCCGGTTCGCCCGAACCGCCGCGTGACGACGTCCGGCCGCCGGCCGGACCACCGTCCGGCGCCGTCGGCGACGCCGCGGGCGGTCCCGGTCCGTACGGCGGAGCGTACGGCAGCATTCCCCACCAGGGCCAGAGTGGCGGAGGTACCGGCCAGTACGGTGCCGGTCCCGGCTCCTACGGCGGTTGGGGTGCGCCGATGAGCCCCAAGCCCGGCATCATCCCGCTGCGCCCGCTCGGCGTCGGAGAGATCCTCGACGGCGCGGTCACCACCGTGCGCAGGCACTGGCGCACCGCGCTCGGCCTGTCGCTCGGCCTGGCCGCCCTGGAGCAGCTGCTGCAGGCCCTCGGCCAGTGGTGGGCCTACGAGCGGCCCGGCGACGTCACGGAGATCGTGGCGATGCTCGCGCCGTTCCCGCTGGAGGTGCTGCTCGGCGTCGTCGCGATCGGCATGCTGACCATGGTGGTGAGCAAGGCCGTCCTGGGACAGCCGGTGGCCCTGTCGGAGGCCTGGCGGACGGCCCGGCCGCGGCTCGCCGCGCTGACCGGCCTGACGCTGCTGACCGGCCTGATCATCGCCGCGCCGTTCGTCCCCGGGATCGCACTGCTGGTGGCCGGAGTGGTCGACGATCTGAACGAGACCATGCTCGGCCTCGGCGCGATCCTGGCACTCGCGGCGCTGCCGCTGGCGCTCTGGCTGGCGATCGGCCTCAGCCTCGCCGCACCCGCCCTCATCCTGGAGCGGCAGGGCGTGTTCGCCGCGATGGCCCGCTCCCGGCGGCTGGTGCGCGGCTCGTGGTGGCGGCTGTTCGGCATCAACCTGCTGACCCGGGTCCTGATGGGCATCGCCTCCAGCATGGTCCTGATGCCGTTCACGCTGGCCGCGCTGGCGGTGTCCGGCGACTTCACCGGCAGCGCCGACAGCCCGGTGGCGGCGACGCTGCCGCCGCTCGGCCTGCTGATCGTCGCGATCGGCGGCACCATCGTCGCCACGTTCACCATCCCGCTCGGCGCGGCCGTCAACGTGCTGCTCTACATCGACCAGCGGATCCGCCGCGAGGCCCTCGACATCGAACTCGCCCGCGCCGCGGGCCTGCCCGAGTACGGCTCCGCCGGCTGGTCCGGGCAGCCGACTCACCCCGGGGTCTGAGCCGATGCCGCACTGGGGGGCGAGGGGCGCGCTGCCGCGCGTCCTGGCGGACGGCGCACCGGTCACCGTCCCGCGCGGGCCGGCCCGGGACGCCGCCCGCGACGAACTGCTCAATCCGGCCTACCACCGGCACGACCCCAGCCTGGTGCAGCGCGCCATGAGCTGGCTGGACGAGCAGATCGGCCGGCTGTTCGGCAAGGTCGGCGAGTCGATGGCGGGCGGCAGCACCGGCGCGGTACTGGCCGTGCTGCTGGCCGCCGTAGTGGTCGGCGCCGTCTGGTGGCGGCTCGGCGCGCCCCGCCGCGAGGCCCGCACCACCGCGGCGCTGTTCGCGCACCGCGGCCCGCGCACCGCCGAGCAGCACCGGGCCGAGGCCGCCGCCCGCGCCGCCGCCGGGGACTGGCCGCAGGCCGTCCGCGAGCAGATGCGCGCCCTGGTCCGCGCCCTGGAGGAGCGGACGGTGCTCGACGTCCGCCCCGGCCGCACCGCCGACGAGGCCGCCGCGGAGGCCGGCCGCGCCCTGCCCGACCACGCCGCCGCCCTCACCGCCGCCGCCCGCGCCTTCGACGACATCGCGTACGGCGACCGCACCGCCGACCGGGCCGCCTACGAGGGCCTGCTCGCCCTCGACCGCACCCTGGGCGCGACCCGCCCCGTGCTCGTCCCGACCGGCGGAGCCGCCGCATGACGACCTCACCGCCCGCACCCGGCTCCGCCCGACCGGCCCGCCGATTCCGGCTCACCGCCGCCCCTGTACTGGACGGGGTCGCCCACGAGGGCCTGCTCGCACTCGACCGCACCCCGGGCGGGACCCGGCCCGTGCCAGCCCCGACCGGCGGAGCCGCCGCATGACCACCGCACCACCCGCACCCGCACCCGTCACCGTGCCGCAGGCCCCGGCCGAGTCCGTGGACGTCCCGGAGACCAGCCTTGCCGTGCCGCTGCGCCGCCGCTGGCGCCGCGCCCGCTGGTACCTGCTGGCCGCCGCCGTCCTGGTGCTGGTCGGCCTGCTCGTCGGCGGCCTGGGCGGCAGCAGCACCTGGCCGCCACTCGACCCGCGCTCGCCCGATCCGAACGGCGCCCGCGCCCTCGTCCGCCTGCTGGAGCGGCAGGGCGTCACCGTGCGCACCGCCGCCGGCGAGGCCGAACTCGCGGCCGCGCTCGGCGCCTCCGACACCACCGTGGTGCTGCCCGACCCGTACCTGCTCGACCCGGACACCCTGGACCGGCTGGCGGCCGCCCGCCGCGGCGACGACAGCCGGCTCGTCCTGCTCGCCCCGGACGACGCCCAGCTCGACGCCCTCGCCGCGGGCCTGCACACCGCGACCGCCGCCGACGGCCTGCCCGACTACGCCGCCGACCAGTCCACCGCGCCCGCCTGCGAGTTGCCCGAGGCGACCAGGGCGGGCAGCGCCGAACTCGGCGGCCTGCTCTACCTCCCGGCCCCCGGCGACACCGGCTGCTACCCGCGGCGCGGCCGGCCCACCGTGGTCCTGCACACCGATGCCGCCGGCCGGCAGACCACCGTCCTCGGCACCGACCGGCCGCTCACCAACGAGCGCCTCGCCAAGGACGGCAACGCCTCGCTCGCCCTCGGCCTGCTCGGCTCCCGCCCGCACCTGGTCTGGTACCTGCCGGACTACACGGGCGACGGCGCCCCGGCCGCCGCCGACCGCCGCAGCCTGCTCGACCACGTCCCGGACGGCTGGCGCTGGGCCACCCTGCAGCTGGCGGTCGCCGCCGCCCTCGCCGCCGCCTGGCGGGCCCGCCGGCTCGGCCCGGTGGTCTCCGAGGACCTGCCGGTGGTGGTCCGCGCCGCCGAGACCACCGAGGGCCGCGCCCGCCTCTACCGCAGGGCAAACGCCCGCGGGCACGCCGCGGACGCCCTGCGCCGTGCCGCCCGGCACCGGCTCGCCCCCGTGCTCGGTGTCCCGGCCCTTGCCGGCGAGCCCGACCGGGCCGCCCTCTGCGCGGCCGCCGCGGGCCGCCTCGGCCGCCCGTCCGCCGACCTGGACGCGCTGCTGTACGGCGGGCCGCCCACCGACGACGCCGCGCTGCTGCGGCTCTCCGACGACCTCGACGCCCTGGAAAGGCAGGTACGACAGCCGTGACCGAGCAGCCCGCTGCCAGCACGACCCTCACCAAGACCGGCGGGCCCGCCGACGCCGCACCGGCCCCCGGCCCGGTCGACGCCCGCACCGCGCTCACCGCGCTGCGCGACGAGATCGGCAAGGCCGTCGTCGGCCAGGACGCCGCCGTCACCGGTCTGGTCGTCGCCCTGCTCTGCGGCGGGCACGTCCTGCTGGAGGGCGTCCCGGGTGTCGCCAAGACCCTGCTGGTCCGCACCCTGTCCATGGCGCTCAGCCTGGAGACCAAGCGCATCCAGTTCACCCCCGACCTGATGCCAGGCGACGTCACCGGCTCCCTGGTCTACGACGCCCGCACCGCCGAGTTCTCCTTCCAGCCCGGCCCGGTCTTCACCAACCTGCTGCTCGCGGACGAGATCAACCGCACCCCGCCGAAGACCCAGGCCTCGCTGCTGGAGGCCATGGAGGAGCGCCAGGTCACCGTCGACGGCGAGCCCCGCCCGCTGCCCGAGCCCTTCCTTGTCGCCGCCACCCAGAACCCGGTCGAGTACGAGGGCACCTACCCGCTGCCCGAGGCCCAGCTCGACCGGTTCCTGCTCAAGCTGGTCCTGCCGCTGCCGAGCCGCGACCACGAGTACCAGGTACTCGCCCGACACGCGGCTGGCTTCGACCCGCGCGACCTGGCTGCCGCCGGGGTCCGCCCGGTCGCCGGACCGGCCCACCTGGCCGCCGCCCGCGCGGAGATCGCCAAGGTCGCCGTCGCACCCGAGGTGCTCGCGTACATCGTCGACCTGTGCCGGGCCACCCGGCAGTCGCCGTCGCTGTCGATCGGCGTCTCCCCGCGTGGCGCCACCGCACTGCTGGGCACCTCCCGTGCCTGGGCCTGGTTGGCCGGCCGCGACTACGTCACCCCCGACGACGTCAAGGCGCTCGCCCTGCCCACCCTGCGGCACCGCATCCAGCTCCGCGCCGAGGCCGAGATGGAGGGCACCACCGCCGACTCGGTGATCCAGGCCGTGCTGTCCCAGACGCCCGCCCCGCGCTGACCGCCGCCCGCGCCCGGCCCGCGCCGGACCGCACCCCCGCACACCCCGAGGAGCCCCGCCCATGGCCCTGACCGGCCGCACCGCCCTGCTTGCCGCGCTCGGCGCGCTCGCCGTCGGCCTGGTCGCCCCCTCCTGGGCGGGGATCGGCACCGTCACCCTGCTGCTCCTGCTGGCCGTCGCCGCCGACCTGGTCCTCGCCGCGCCCGTCCGCACCCTGCGGCTGGAGCGCGGCGGCGACACCAGGGTCCGACTCGGCGACACCGCGGAGATCGAACTGACCGTCACCAACCCTTCCGGCAGGCCGCTGCGGGCCCGCGTCAGGGACGCCTGGGCGCCGTCCGCCTGGCATCCCGGCAGTTCCTTCGAGAACTCCCGACACTCCGTCACCGTCCCGGCGGGCGAGCGCCGCCGACTCACCACCGTCCTCGGCCCCACCCGGCGGGGCGACCACCACGCCCTCCGGGTGACGGTCCGTTCACTCGGCCCGCTCGGCCTCGCGGGCCGTCAGGGCGGCCACCACGTGCCGTGGACGGTCCGCGCCCTGCCGCCGTTCGCCAGCCGCAAGCACCTGCCCTCCCGGCTCGCCCGACTGCGCGAACTCGACGGCCGCACCTCGGTGCTGAACCGCGGCCAGGGCACCGAGTTCGACTCGCTGCGCGAGTACCTGCCCGGCGACGACGTCCGCTCCATCGACTGGCGGGCCAGTGCCCGCCGCAACACCGTCGCCGTCCGCACTTGGCGTCCCGAGCGCGACCGGCACATCCTGATCGTCCTCGACACCGGCCGCGGCTCCGCCGGACGCGTCGGCGACGCCCCCCGCCTGGACGCCGCCCTCGACGCCGCCCTGCTGCTCACCGCACTCGCCACGAAGGCCGGCGACCGGGTCGACCTGCTCGCCCACGACCGGGTCCGCCGGGCCGCCGTCGTCGGCCGCTCCGCCGCCGACGTCCTGCCGGCCTTCACCGACGCCATGACCACCCTGGAGCCCGCACTCGTCGAGACCGACCTGCGCGCGCTCACCGCCTCCGCCCTGCGGACGGCCCCGCACCGCTCCCTGATCGTGCTGCTCACCGGCCTGGACGCCGGCGCCGCCGAAGACGGGCTGCTCCCCCAGCTGCCGCTGCTCACCAAGCGCCACGAGGTCGTGCTGGCCTCCGTCGCCGACCCGCGGCTGGACGAGCTGGCCGCGGGCCGCGGCACCGTGGACGCCGTCTACGGCGCGGCCGCCGCCGAGCAGACGCGCGCCGACCGCCGCCGCACCGCCGAACGCCTCACGAGGCACGGTGTCACCGTGCTGGACGCGCCGCCCGCAGCGCTGCCGCCGGTCCTCGCCGACACCTACCTCGCCCTCAAGGCCGCCGGCCGGCTCTGACGGCCTCCCGCAGCCGGCGGGCGGTTTCCTCGTCGGCCGGCAGGAACGCCTCCAGCATCAGCTCCGCGAGCGTCACGTCGACCGCGGTCGCGAAGGTCGTCACCGTGGTGATCAACCGCAGCTCGTCGTCCCCGGAGCGGATCCGCAGCGGCACCGCGAACCCCAGCGGCTCCGCCCCCTGCACACCGGCCGGGACGTACCCGCCGAGCTCCCGCCGCAAGGCGGCCAGCGTCCCGTCCCCGCTCTGCTCGGCCCGCCGCTCCAGCCGCAGCAGGACGTGCCGCGACCACTCGGAGAGATTGGCGATCCGCGGCGCCATCCCCCGCGGGTGCAGCGCCAGCCGGTACACATTGGCACCGGGCGCGCACAGCTCCGGCGCCGCGCCCTCGGTCAGCACCGGGAAGGCCGCGTTCGCCGCCACCAGGCTCCCGTGCCGGTCCACCACGACGGCGGGGTACGGGAGATGACCGGCCAACACATGATCGAGCGCCTCCCGCACCGGCGCGAGATCGGGCGCCGCCAAGGCGCTCTCCCCGAACTCCGGCGCATAACCCGCCGTCAGCAGCAGCGCATTGCTCTCGCGCAGCGTCAGCTCCAGGGACTCGGCGAGCCGCAGCACCATGCCGCGGCCCGGCGCCGAACGCCCGCTCTCCATGAAGCTGACATGCCGTTGGGTGGTGCCCGCCCGAAGAGCCAGGTCGAGCTGGCTCAGATGCCGGTGTGCCCGGCGCTCGCGCAGTGCCTGCGGGAAGTCCATGCACCGAGTCTCCGCAGTCCCACCCCGACCGCGCCATTCCCCGCAGGGAATTGAGGCGATTCCGCGCCGGGGGCGAACCTGGGCGCATGCAGAACGACATCAGGCTCGGCGTGCTCCTCCCGACCGGACAGGCCCAGTGGGGCGAGGGCACCGACCCCCGCGAGCTGATCCCCTTCGCGCTCCGCGCCGAAGAGCTGGGCTACGACTCGCTCTTCGCCAACGACTCGCTGCTCACGCCGCGGATCGAGGCCCTCACGATGCTCTCCGCGCTGGCGGCCGTCACTCGGCGGGCAGCCCTCGGCACCGGGGCCCTGCTGCCCTTCCTCCGCCGCCCGGTCCAGGCCGGCCACGCGCTGGCCTCGCTCGACCTGCTCTCCGGCGGCCGCCTGCTGGTCGCCGTCGGCGCCGGCTTCCCCGGCCGGTTCGGGCGGCCCCTCTACGAGCTCTCCGAGCTGCCCTGGGCCGACCGCTTCCGGCGCCTGGACGAGACGGTCGCCCTGTGGCGCCGCCTGTGGACCGCCGACGAGCCCTTCTCCTTCCGGGGCGACCTGCTCCACCTCGACGACGTACCACCTTCGATCCGCCCGCACACCCCCGGCGGCCCACCCGTCTGGCTGGGCGGCGCCACCCCCGCGGCCCTCGCCCGCACCGGCCGCCTGTACGACGGCTGGCTGCCCTACCCGCCGGACCCCGCCGACTACCGCACCGGACTCACCGCAGCACACGCCGCGGCCGGTGCGGCTGGCCGGGGCCCGGAGGCCATCACACCCGCACTCTTCGTATCGGTCCTCGTCGACGACGACCCCGCGGAGGCCCGCGCCCGCATGGACGCCTACGCCCGCGCCACCTACGGCCTCCCGCTCGACGAACTCCGGCAGATCCAGGCCGTCCTCACCGGCCCGGCCCCCGAAGTCGCCGCCGGACTCCGTCGGTACCTCGACGCCGGCGCCCGCCACCTCGTCCTCCGCCTCGGCGGCCTGACACTCAAGCAGCAGTACGACCAGTTGGAGCGCATCGCCGTCATCCGGTACCTGCTCCACTGACCGCCGACTGCCCGTGAACGCGAAGAAGCCCCGCCCGGAACCCGGGCGGGGCTTCTTCAGAAGAATTGTTCGGCGGCGTCCTACTCTCCCACAGGGTCCCCCCTGCAGTACCATCGGCGCTACGAGGCTTAGCTTCCGGGTTCGGAATGTAACCGGGCGTTTCCCTCGCGCTATGACCACCGAAACACTATGAAACTCTTCGAACAACCGACAACGGTCTGTTCGTGGTTTCAGAACCAACACAGTGGACGCGAGCAACTGAGGACAAGCCCTCGGCCTATTAGTACCGGTCAACTCCACCCATTACTGGGCTTCCATATCCGGCCTATCAACCCAGTCGTCTACTGGGAGCCTTACCCTCTCAAGGAGGTGGGAGTGCTCATCTCGAAGCAGGCTTCCCGCTTAGATGCTTTCAGCGGTTATCCCTCCCGAACGTAGCCAACCAGCCATGCCCTTGGCAGGACAACTGGCACACCAGAGGTTCGTCCGTCCCGGTCCTCTCGTACTAGGGACAGCCCTTCTCAACACTCCTACGCGCACAGCGGATAGGGACCGAACTGTCTCACGACGTTCTAAACCCAGCTCGCGTACCGCTTTAATGGGCGAACAGCCCAACCCTTGGGACCTACTCCAGCCCCAGGATGCGACGAGCCGACATCGAGGTGCCAAACCATCCCGTCGATATGGACTCTTGGGGAAGATCAGCCTGTTATCCCCGGGGTACCTTTTATCCGTTGAGCGACGGCGCTTCCACAAGCCACCGCCGGATCACTAGTCCCTACTTTCGTACCTGCTCGACCCGTCAGTCTCACAGTCAAGCTCCCTTGTGCACTTACACTCAACACCTGATTGCCAACCAGGCTGAGGGAACCTTTGGGCGCCTCCGTTACCCTTTAGGAGGCAACCGCCCCAGTTAAACTACCCACCAGACACTGTCCCTGATCCGGATCACGGACCCAGGTTAGACATCCAGCACGACCAGAGTGGTATTTCAACGTCGACTCCACAACAACTGGCGTTGCCGCTTCACAGTCTCCCACCTATCCTACACAAGCCGAACCGAACACCAATATCAAGCTATAGTAAAGGTCCCGGGGTCTTTCCGTCCTGCTGCGCGAAACGAGCATCTTTACTCGTAATGCAATTTCACCGGGCCTGTGGTTGAGACAGTCGAGAAGTCGTTACGCCATTCGTGCAGGTCGGAACTTACCCGACAAGGAATTTCGCTACCTTAGGATGGTTATAGTTACCACCGCCGTTTACTGGCGCTTAAGTTCTCAGCTTCGCCCGACCGAAATCGGACTAACCGGTCCCCTTAACGTTCCAGCACCGGGCAGGCGTCAGTCCGTATACATCGCCTTACGGCTTCGCACGGACCTGTGTTTTTAGTAAACAGTCGCTTCTCGCTGGTCTCTGCGGCCACCCCCAGCTCAGACCGTAAAGATCCTCACCAGGGCTGGCCCCCCTTCTCCCGAAGTTACGGGGGCATTTTGCCGAGTTCCTTAACCACAGTTCACCCGAACGCCTCGGTATTCTCTACCTGACCACCTGAGTCGGTTTGGGGTACGGGCCGCCATGAAACTCGCTAGAGGCTTTTCTCGACAGCATAGGATCATCCACTTCACCACAATCGGCTCGGCATCAGGTCTCAGACTATGTGAACGGCGGATTTGCCTACCGTTCGTCCTACACCCTTACCCCGGGACTACCACCGCCCGGGCTGGACTACCTTCCTGCGTCACCCCATCGCTCACCTACTACAGACTTGGACCGGCGGCTCCACCACGTCCCTTCGTCCGAAGACTCCGGGCCGGCTTCACGGCCTTAGCATCACCTGGTTCGACGTTGGCGCTTCAAAGCGGGTACGGGAATATCAACCCGTTGTCCATCGACTACGCCTGTCGGCCTCGCCTTAGGTCCCGACTTACCCTGGGCAGATCAGCTTGACCCAGGAACCCTTGGTCAATCGGCGCAAGAGTTTCCCACTCTTGTATCGCTACTCATGCCTGCATTCTCACTCGTGAACCGTCCACAACTGGATTCCTCCGCTGCTTCACCCGGCACACGACGCTCCCCTACCCATCACAGCGGGCGTTGGCCCTATTGCTGCAATGACACGACTTCGGTGATGTGCTTGAGCCCCGCTACATTGTCGGCGCGGAATCACTTGACCAGTGAGCTATTACGCACTCTTTCAAGGGTGGCTGCTTCTAAGCCAACCTCCTGGTTGTCTCTGCGACTCCACATCCTTTCCCACTTAGCACACGCTTAGGGACCTTAGTCGGTGTTCTGGGCTGTTTCCCTCTCGACCATGGAGCTTATCCCCCACAGTCTCACTGCCGCGCTCTCACTTACCGGCATTCGGAGTTTGGCTAAGGTCAGTAACCCGGTGAGGCCCATCGCCTATCCAGTGCTCTACCTCCGGCAAGAAACACGCGACGCTGCACCTAAATGCATTTCGGGGAGAACCAGCTATCACGGAGTTTGATTGGCCTTTCACCCCTAACCACAGGTCATCCCCCAGGTTTTCAACCCTGGTGGGTTCGGTCCTCCACACGGTCTTACCCGCGCTTCAACCTGCCCATGGCTAGATCACTCCGCTTCGGGTCTTGGGCATGCAACTCAGACGCCCTATTCGGACTCGCTTTCGCTACGGCTACCCCACACGGGTTAACCTTGCTACACACCGCAAACTCGCAGGCTCATTCTTCAAAAGGCACGCAGTCACACCCCAAAGGGGTGCCCCCACGGCTTGTAGGCACACGGTTTCAGGTACTATTTCACTCCGCTCCCGCGGTACTTTTCACCATTCCCTCACGGTACTATCCGCTATCGGTCACCAGGGAATATTTAGGCTTAGCGGGTGGTCCCGCCAGATTCACACGGGATTTCTCGGGCCCCGTGCTACTTGGGAGATGAGCAAGCAAGCCGCTGATGTTTCGTCTACGGGGGTCTTACCCTCTACGCCGGACCTTTCGCATGTCCTTCGACTACACCAACGGTTTCTGACTCGCCGACCGGCCGGCAGACCGATCAAGCTCATTCCCACAACCCCAACATGGCAACCCCTGCCGGGTCTCACACCATGCTGGTTTAGCCTCATCCGGTTTCGCTCGCCACTACTCCCGGAATCACGGTTGTTTTCTCTTCCTGCGGGTACTGAGATGTTTCACTTCCCCGCGTTCCCTCCACACTGCCTATGTGTTCAGCAGCGGGTGACAGCCCATGACGACTGCCGGGTTTCCCCATTCGGACACCCCCGGATCAAAGCTCGGTTGACAGCTCCCCGGGGCCTATCGCGGCCTCCCACGTCCTTCATCGGTTCCTGGTGCCAAGGCATCCACCGTGCGCCCTTAAAAACTTGGCCACAGATGCTCGCGTCCACTGTGCAGTTCTCAAACAACGACCAGACACCCACCCTCGAACCGTCCGAAGACGACCCTCAAGTGGAGCCGGCATCCCAGAAGGAACGATCGTTCCCTCAGGACCCAACAGCGTGCCCGGCACCCGCGACGGTGATCGACGTTCCACGCTCCGAAGAGCAGTACTGGCCATCCCTACCGCGAGTGCCGAATAGTCAACGTTCCACCCATGAGCAACCGTGCGAGACATTCGCTCGCAGTCGGCTATGTGCTCCTTAGAAAGGAGGTGATCCAGCCGCACCTTCCGGTACGGCTACCTTGTTACGACTTCGTCCCAATCGCTGGTCCCACCTTCGACGGCTCCCTCCCAAGGGTTAGGCCACCGGCTTCGGGTGTTACCGACTTTCGTGACGTGACGGGCGGTGTGTACAAGGCCCGGGAACGTATTCACCGCAGCATGCTGATCTGCGATTACTAGCAACTCCAACTTCATGGGGTCGAGTTGCAGACCCCAATCCGAACTGAGACCGGCTTTTTGGGATTCGCTCCGCCTCGCGGCATCGCAGCCCTTTGTACCGGCCATTGTAGCACGTGTGCAGCCCAAGACATAAGGGGCATGATGATTTGACGTCGTCCCCACCTTCCTCCGAGTTGACCCCGGCAGTCTCCTGTGAGTCCCCGACATTACTCGCTGGCAACACAGAATAAGGGTTGCGCTCGTTGCGGGACTTAACCCAACATCTCACGACACGAGCTGACGACAACCATGCACCACCTGTACACCGACCACAAGGGGGCGCCCATCTCTGGACGTTTCCGGCGTATGTCAAGCCTTGGTAAGGTTCTTCGCGTTGCGTCGAATTAAGCCACATGCTCCGCTGCTTGTGCGGGCCCCCGTCAATTCCTTTGAGTTTTAGCCTTGCGGCCGTACTCCCCAGGCGGGGAACTTAATGCGTTAGCTGCGGCACCGACGACGTGGAATGTCGCCAACACCTAGTTCCCAACGTTTACGGCGTGGACTACCAGGGTATCTAATCCTGTTCGCTCCCCACGCTTTCGCTCCTCAGCGTCAGTAATGGCCCAGAGATCCGCCTTCGCCACCGGTGTTCCTCCTGATATCTGCGCATTTCACCGCTACACCAGGAATTCCGATCTCCCCTACCACACTCTAGCCTGCCCGTATCGAATGCAGACCCGGGGTTAAGCCCCGGGCTTTCACATCCGACGCGACAGGCCGCCTACGAGCTCTTTACGCCCAATAATTCCGGACAACGCTCGCACCCTACGTATTACCGCGGCTGCTGGCACGTAGTTAGCCGGTGCTTCTTCTGCAGGTACCGTCACTTGCGCTTCTTCCCTGCTGAAAGAGGTTTACAACCCGAAGGCCGTCATCCCTCACGCGGCGTCGCTGCATCAGGCTTTCGCCCATTGTGCAATATTCCCCACTGCTGCCTCCCGTAGGAGTCTGGGCCGTGTCTCAGTCCCAGTGTGGCCGGTCGCCCTCTCAGGCCGGCTACCCGTCGTCGCCTTGGTAGGCCATTACCCCACCAACAAGCTGATAGGCCGCGGGCTCATCCTGCACCGCCGGAGCTTTCCACCAACCCCCATGCAGGGGAAGGTCGTATCCGGTATTAGACCCCGTTTCCAGGGCTTGTCCCAGAGTGCAGGGCAGATTGCCCACGTGTTACTCACCCGTTCGCCACTGATCCACCCCGAAGGGCTTCACCGTTCGACTTGCATGTGTTAAGCACGCCGCCAGCGTTCGTCCTGAGCCAGGATCAAACTCTCCGTGAATGATTACTCGGCCATGCTTAATTAAAAGCCGCCGGTTCACACTCGCGTTGAGCGGCACGGCAACCACCGGAATAGGCGGCCCCGCGCACTGCGTCCTCGCTGTGTTATTTCAAAAGGAATCTCCAACCGATCCAAACGGACCGGCCGGGGATGTCAACATATCTGGCGTTGACTTTTGGCACGCTGTTGAGTTCTCAAGGAACGGACACTTCCTTCGGACCGCCTTCCAGCGGACCCTCCGGGCGTTTCGCTCTTTCGTGTTTCCAGCTTATCAGATCCGCGCCCGGTCGTTTTACCGACCGTTTGTTTCTCGGATTCCCGCTGGAGGGGATTTCCTTGACTTCGCAACGAAGCTTATCAAAAGCTTCGGAGTGCTCAGTTCCGGGATTTGTCCCTGCCGGGTGGCGATCCGAACGGACGCTCTGCCCTGGCTGGACGGTGTCGTAGACACTACACCTGGATGCGGCCGTTGTCCAGCCGCTCCCAACTGTTCAAACCTACTAGCCCGTCGAGCCCACGTCAATGGCCTTCGGGATGATCAAGAGCGTACCAGGCTCCGAGCCGGTTCCCGCACGGGCCGGCGGCCGTGTCTTCAGGCCGCGACGGGCTGGAGGTCGGTGCGGTCGGCGGCCTCCACGTCGCCGAACTCGCCGGTGGCGGCGACCCGCCGGCCGTGCACCAGGGCGTACAGCAGGAAGAGCACCTCGACGGCGACGCCGATGGAGATCCGCGCCCACGTGGGCAGCCCGGAGGGCGTCACGAAGGCTTCGATGGCGCCGGTGACCATGAGCACGGCGGCCAGGCCGACGGACATGCCGATCGCGGCCCGGCCCTCCTCGGCGAGGGCGGCGGCGCGGGTGCGGCGGCCGGGGTCCACGACGGTCCAGCCGAGGCGCAGGCCCACCCCGGCGGCCACGAAGACGGCGGTGAGTTCGAGCAGGCCGTGCGGGAGCAGCAGCCCGAGGAAGAGGTCGAGCCGGCCGGCGGATGACATCAGGCCGAGGCCGATGCCGAGGTTCAGCACGTTCTCCAGGAGCACCCACAGCACGGGGATGCCGAGGAGGACGCCGAAGACCAGGCACTGCGCGGCCACCCAGGCGTTGTTGGTCCACACCTGGAAGGCGAAGGAGGTGGCGGGGTGCTCGGAGTAGTAGGCCTCGAAGCCTCCGCCCGGGCGGGTCATCTCGCGGAGTTGCTCGGGGGCACCGAGGCTGGCGCGGACCTCCGGGTGGCTGGAGACCCACCAGGCGACGAGGGCGCCGAGCAGCAGCGAGAGGACGGCGATGGGGACCCACCAGCGGCGTGCCCGGTAGAGGGCGGCCGGAAAGCCGACGGCGAAGTAGCGACCGGCGTCCCGCCAGGAGGAGGTGCGGGCCCCGGTCACCGCGCTGCGGCCGCGGGCGACCAGGGTGGTGAGGCGGCCCTCCAGGACCGGGTCGGGGGCGGCCGTCTGGACCTGGGCGAGATGGCCGGTGGCGCGCTGGTAGAGCGCGACGAGTTCGTCCGCCTCCGCGCCGCTCAGCCTGCGCTGCCGGCTCAGGGTCTCCAGGCGGCGCCACTCCTCCTGGTGCGAGGCGACGAAGACGTCCAGGTCCATGCGGCTCACTTCCACGGGGTGGCGAGGGCGGGGGCTGGCCTAGCTTGCCAGAGGCGGGCGGCCGTATGTTTGGCCGCCGGGGATCAGCGATGGAACGGATGGGGGGCGCGGTGAGCGACCTGGTGACGGGTGAGGCCGTCGTCCTGGGGCTGCGTGCGGCGAAGGTGCCCAGCAGGGCACTGGCGATCGCACTGGACCTGGCGGCCGAGACGGTCGCGTTGATGGTCACCGGCACGGTGGTGCTGACCGCGCTGCCGGCGCTGGACGAGGCGGCCGCCGCGGCGGTGATGCTCGGGCTGAGCGTGTTCTTCCTGCTCGGCGTGCCCGTGCTGGTCGAGACGCTGTCGCACGGGCGCTCGCTGGGGAAGCTGGCGCTGGGCCTGCGGGTGGTGCGGGCGGACGGTGGTCCGGTGAGGTTCCGGCACACGCTGGTGCGGGGGCTCGTGGCGGTGCTGGAGATCCAGATGACCGTGGGCGCGGTCGCGGTGATCGCGTCGCTGGTCTCCCCGCAGGGGCGGCGGCTGGGCGATGTCTTCGCGGGCACGCTGGTGGTGCGCGAGCGCCTGCCGCAGGCGGCGCGGGCCCATTCGGCGCTGCCGCCGGTTCCTCCGGGGCTGCTGCACGCGATCGGCGAGCACCTGGTGGCGCTGGACTTCTCTGCCGTCCCGGACGGCCTGTGGCTGGCGGTCCGGCAGTTCCTGGGACGGATCGACCAGCTCGACCCGGCGGTGGCCGCGGGGATGGCCGAGCGGCTCGCGGCGGACCTGGCCGGTCGGACCGGCCGCCCGGCGCCGTACGGGGTGCACCCGGCGGCCTACCTCGGGGCCGTGCTGACCGAGCGGCAGCGGCGCGAGTGGGAGCGGGCGGCGGCCGCGGCCCGTTCGCAGCAGGCGTTCGCAACAGGCGCGCCGGCGGCCGGCCCGGCACCTGTACCCGCTCCGCCGACGGCACCGGCACCGGCACCCGTGCCCGCTCCCCCGGCGGCTCCCGTACCCGCGCCGGGCCCCTCGGCTCCCGAGGCCCCGTCGACCGGCTTCGCGCCGCCGGCCTGAGCCGGGCAAGGCCGGGCGCAAGCCCCCCGGGCTCTCCTCAGCCGGTGTACCCGGTCGGCCAGGCGTTGGGCGGCGACCCCAGTTCCTCCAGTTCGATGCCGGGTGCGGCGAGCACCACGTCCCCGGCGATGTGGACGGTCTGCTGTTCGCCGGTGGCGAGGTCGGCGACCGTGTAGCGCTCGACCAGCAGCGGTCCGCCGTCGGTCTCGTGGGTGTCGACGCCGGCCAGCTGCCAGCCCTGGTCGACGGTGCGCGGGGCGAGGACGGGCTCGGTGAGCGCGACCAGCCGCACCCGCATGCTCGCGCCGGCCTCCAGGCGCAGCAGCCGGGCGGTGGCGACGAGGAAGGCCGGCGAGGTGCCGGTGAAGCCGTGCGCCCGGTCGTGGCCCTCGACGGCGCTCTCCCCGGTCGGGTCGACGGCCGCCGCACGGACCCAGGCGACGCCGTCCACCGCACCGCCCCGCACCTGCCAGCCGCCCGCCCGCAGTTCCAGGCGCATCGGGCGGGCCCGGGAGTCGAGGGTGAGGTCGGTGGTGGCGAGGACGCTGCCGTCGGGGGCGTAGGTCTTGGAGACGTACCGCCAGCCGGCCGGTCCCGGGGCGCAGCTGAAGCGTTCCTCGCCGATCAGGGCGGGGCCGTGGCCGGCGGGGCCGGTGTCGGCGTGCAGGGAGTAACGGCCGTTGGGCATGGCCCGAAGCCTACGTGCAACCTTTTCCGGTCCGGCTCGCATTAGGGAGGCGGGCGGTGCGGAGCGCACTGCCGGGATCGGGGAGGGAGGGAGCCTTCGATGGCGAGGAGGGCGGGTTCCGCGCGGCACGCGCGCGACGCCGAGTTCACCGAGTACGTGGCCTCCCGGGCGGGCTGGCTGCGGAAGGTCGCGTATCTGCTCTGCTCGGACTGGCACCGGGCGGACGACCTGGTGCAGGAGAGCATCACCAAGCTCTACGCGAACTGGTCGCGGGTCGGGCGGGTGGAGAACCGGGACGGCTACGCGCGGACGGTGCTGGTGAACACGTACCTGGCGGAGCAGCGGTCGCCGTGGTGGCGGCGGATCCGGACGGTCGGGTCCGGGCTGGACACCGGCGCGGTGGTGCCGGACCTGGACGCGTCGCTGGATCTGCGGCAGGCGCTGGCATCGCTGCCGCCGCGGCAGCGGGCGGCGGTGGTGCTGCGCTACTACGGCGATCTGACGGTGGAGCAGACGGCCGAGGTGCTGGGCTGCTCGGCGGGCAATGTGAAGAGCCAGACGTCGCGGGGGCTGGCGGCGCTGCGCCGCCGGGTGGTCCCCGCTCGGGCGGGGAGGGCCGAGGCGTGAGTGGGAGCAGGTCGGAGCAGGAACTGGTGACGGGGCTCGCCGAGCTCGCGGAGGCCGCGGCGCCGCCGAGCGGTGTGGACGTGTACGCGGCGGTGCGGCAGGGCCGGAGCCGGGTGGCGCGGCGGCGGACGGCGGTGTGGGGTGCGGCCGCGGCCGTGCTGCTGGTGTGCAGCTCGGTGGCGGCGGGGGTCGGGGGGCGCTCGGCGGCGCCGGTCGGTCCGGCGGGGCCCGGCGGAGGGCCGGGGCCGACGCCCGCGGTGACGCCGCGGGCGGGTACGGCGCACGGTTCGGCCTCCGGTGGGCCCGTCGCGGACGGGTTCGCCCCGCTGTCGGCGGAGGCGGAGTTCGGCTGGCTGCCTGCGTCGGTGAAGGCCGTGCGGTACTCGGCGGGCGGGAACGGGCTGCTGGTGCAGGCCTCGGGCGACGCGGCGGGCGGCGGGATGCGCTTCGCGTTGCGCGTGTACCCGCTGGGGGAGACGCCGCAGATGGAGCTGCAGCCGGACGGGCGGACGCAGACCGTCCGGCAGGACACCGCACCGGTGGGCGGCCGGGAGGCGTACTGGATGGTGCCCGGGAAGGGTGCGGCGGTCGCGGGCGCGCCGACGGTGCTGCGCTGGCGGACGCCGGACGGCCGGTGGGCGGAGCTGCTCTCCTCGTCGGTGCCGCAGGAGCAGCGCGAGACGCTGCCGCGGCAGGTGGCCGAGAAGGTGACCTTCGGGCAGCGGGCGGTGCCGCTGCCGGTGCGGCTGACCGGGGTGCCGGCGGCGTACGCGGTGATCGGCGGGGATCTGCTGCGGCCGCTGTCCGGTCCGGGCGACTGGTCGCTGCGGCTGACCGTCTCCGTCTCGCCGACGCAGTCCTTCAGCACCACGGTGGTACCGGTCGGGGCGGACTGGCTGCCGCGGACGCGGGCGGTGCCGGGTGCGGCCGGGACGACCGATCCGGCGTCCTGCCGGGAGCGGAGCGGTCTGATGCTGTGCGTGCAGATCGGGGCCAACGGGGCGCTGGACGCGGTGGGCGGTGCGGCGGGCTGGCTGTCGCACGTCACGGTGGTCGGCGCGGATCCCGCCTCGTGGGAACGGGGCACGGTCTGACCGGGCCGTGGGAACGGGCGTACGCCCGGTGCCGTCGGGCACCGGGCGTACGCGTCGTTCGGTTCTCCGCCGTCGGCCGGCGGGCCGGGATCAGTAGCGGTACTGCTCCGGCTTGTAGGGGCCCTCGACCGGGACGCCGATGTAGTCGGCCTGGTCCTGGGTGAGGGTGGTGAGCCTGACGCCGAGGGCGTCGAGGTGGAGGCGGGCGACCTTCTCGTCCAGGTGCTTCGGCAGGACGTACACGCCGACCGGGTACTGGGCGGTCTTGGTGAACAGCTCGATCTGCGCGATGGTCTGGTTCGCGAACGAGTTGGACATCACGAAGGACGGGTGGCCGGTCGCGTTGCCGAGGTTCAGCAGGCGGCCCTCGGAGAGCACGATGATGGTGCGGCCGTCGGCCTTGCGCCACTCGTGGACCTGCGGCTTGACCTCGGTCTTCACCACGCCGGGGAGCTTGGCGAGGCCGGCCATGTCGATCTCGTTGTCGAAGTGGCCGATGTTGCCGACGATGGCCTGGTGCTTCATCCGCGCCATGTGGGAGGCGAGGATGATGTCCTTGTTGCCGGTGGTGGTGATGAAGATGTCGGCGGACTCGACGACGTCGTCCAGGGTGGCGACCTGGTAGCCGTCCATCGCGGCCTGCAGCGCGCAGATCGGGTCGATCTCGGTGACGATGACGCGGGCGCCCTGGCCGCGCAGCGACTCGGCGCAGCCCTTGCCGACGTCGCCGTAGCCGCAGACGACGGCGACCTTGCCGCCGATCAGGACGTCGGTGGCGCGGTTGATGCCGTCGATGAGCGAGTGGCGGCAGCCGTACTTGTTGTCGAACTTCGACTTGGTGACCGAGTCGTTGACGTTGATGGCCGGGAACAGCAGCTTGCCGTCGCGGTGCATCTCGTACAGGCGGTGGACGCCGGTGGTGGTCTCCTCGGTCACGCCCTTGATGGTGGAGGCCATCTCGGTCCACTTGGCGGGGGACTCGGTGAGCGTGCGGTTGAGCAGCTCGAGGATGATCCGGTACTCGTCGTTGTCGGCGGTGGACGGGTCCGGGGCCTCGCCGGCCTTCTCGAACTCGACGCCCTTGTGGATCAGCAGGGTGGCGTCGCCGCCGTCGTCGAGGATCATGTTCGGGGTCTGGCCGTTCGGCCAGGTCAGCGCCTGCTCGGTGCACCACCAGTACTCCTCCAGGGTCTCGCCCTTCCAGGCGAAGACCGGGACACCGGCGGGGGCCTCGACGGTGCCCTCGGGGCCGACCGCGATGGCGGCGGCGGCGTGGTCCTGGGTGGAGAAGATGTTGCAGGAGGCCCAGCGGACCTCGGCGCCGAGCGCGGTGAGCGTCTCGATCAGGACGGCCGTCTGCACGGTCATGTGCAGCGAACCGGTGATCCGGGCGCCGGCCAGCGGCTGGGTGGCCGCGTACTCCTTGCGGATCGACATCAGGCCGGGCATCTCGTGCTCGGCGAGCTGGATCTCCTTGCGGCCGAACGGCGCCTGGGAGAGGTCGGCGACCTTGAAGTCACCGTTGAGAAGGGACGACATGCGGGATGCTCCTCGCTGCGTGGGCCTGTGAACGGGTGTGCTTGGCCGCAGAGCGGCCAGATGACGGCACTCTGCTGCGCGGCACAATCCGTCGGAGGACCTCTCTCCCTCGACCGGGGCGCGGCCCCGATCGACCGCCATCAGCAGCGACGTTTGGCTCTGGGGACGAATCTACACCGAGCCGGCCCCGGCTCGGCCGGGCCACGAGCAAGCGGGGCACGGTTTCGGCCGCGCCCCGCGGTGTTCCCGCGGGGCGGCCGACCGTCGGTGGTGCGCCGTCAGTGCCGGTCGGGGCCGGGGCCGCCCGGGGTCGCCTCCGGGTCGGGGCCGGCGGCGGCCTTCTCGGCGCTGTAGATGTCGGGCTCCAGGTAGATGGCGCGGGCGATCGGCACCGCCCGGCGGACGCGGGCCTCGGCGGCGTCGATCGCGGCGGCGACCTGGGCGGCGGTGTCCTCGGCGTTGACCGCGATCTTCGCGGCGATCAGCAGCTCCTCCGGGCCGACGTGCAGGGTGCGCATGTGGATGACGTCGGTGACGGTGTCGTGGTCGACCAGGGCGTCGCGGATCTCGCCGACGACCTCCTTGTCGGCGGACTCGCCGATCAGCAGCGACTTGGTCTCGGAGGCGAGCACCAGGGCGATGACGATCAACAGCAGACCGATGCACAGGCTGCCGACGCCGTCCCAGACGCCGTTGCCGGTGATCACGCTCAGCGAGACGCCGAGCAGCGCGAGCACCAGGCCGATCAGGGCGCCGGTGTCCTCCAGCAGCACGATCGGCAGCTCCGGGGCCTTGGCCCGGCGGATGTACTCGGGCCAGCCGAGCGCGCCCTTGGCCTTGGCGGACTCTTGGTAGGCCGTCCAGAAGGACCAGCTCTCCATCACCACGGCGAAGACCAGGACGCCGACCGCCCAGCCCCAGTCCGTCAGCTCGTGCGGGTGGATGATCTTCTCGACGCCCTCGTAGGCGGCGAACATGCCGCCGAGGCTGAACAGCACGATCGACACCAGGAAGCCGTAGACGTAGCGCTCGCGGCCGTAGCCGAAGGGGTGCTGCTCGCTCGCCTCGCGGGTGGACCGCTTGCCGCCGACCAGCAGCAGCACCTGGTTGCCGGAGTCGGCGACCGAGTGGACGGCCTCGGCCAGCATCGACGAGGACCCGGTGAAGGCGAAGGCGGTGAACTTGCCGACCGCGATCGCCAGGTTCGCGGACAGCGCCGCGACCAGTGCCTTGGTGCCGCCTTCGGTGCTCATGCTGTGGTCCGGTCCCTCCGACTGGGCCGCTCTACGGCCGGTGGCTCAGCTGTCGAGCGCACACAGTATCCCGCCCGGAGCGGAAGGCTGATCTCCGGTCAGGGCGTACGGGCGTCAGCGGGCCAGGCCGAGGTAGACGGCGGCGAAGTCGGTCGGGCCGGTGAGCTCGGCGAGCGCCTGCAGCGGGTCGTCCAGGGTGCTGGTGAACTCGGTGAGCCGGACGTCGTGGGCGTCGGCCAGCCGGCGGGCACGGGACACCGCGAATCCGGGGTCGGCGTCCGCAGGGCGGCCGGGGGTGTGCCGCAGCAGCACCACCTGCAGCTGGAGCGGCTCGGGCTCGTCCACCCGGTCGCGGAAGAAGTCGTCGGGGTCGGCGCCGCCGCCGAGGTGGCCGACGAACATGCCGCGGTGGGCGGTGAGGGTCCGCGGCAGCGGCCCGGGCAGCGCGGGCAGGCCTGCCCGGTCGGCAAGCATCCCGGCGAAGCGGGTCGCCGCGGCGTTCGGCACCGGCCCGTCGGCCCAGACCAGCGGCACGGTGCCGGACAGCTGGGCGGCCAGGCCCTTGGCCGGGTTGAGGTAGGCGGCGGCGTCGGGACGGCAGCGGACGGCGACCTCGTCGAGGCGGTCCGCCGCGGCCTGCAGGGAGCCGACCGGGAGCTGGGCGGCGCCGATCCGGTCCGCCAGCGCGATCAGCGGGGCGAGGTACGCCCAGAGCGCGCCCGGGTCCTCGGCCGGCAGGTCCGGCTCGTCGTCGGGCTGCTCACCCGGCTCGACCGCGCTCGCCACGAACGGCAGCAACAGGGCTCTGACCTGCAGCGCCGCCTCGGCGAGCGGGCTGCCGGCGGGGGCGATCACGGCGATCGCGCAGCCCCGCGCGTACGCCTGCTCGGCGAGCCTGACCAGGCCGGACCCGACCCCGGCGTCGCTGCCGACGACCAGCAGGTCGAGCGGGCCTGCCCACCCGGGCAGCTGCCAGACCAGGCCCGCGGCCAGCGAGTCCGGCGCGCCGGGGGTGGCCTCGGACGGGCCGAGCGGCACCACCTGGCAGGAGGGCACCGCGACGGCGGCGAGCACCTCGGCCGCGACCAGCCCGCTGCCGTGACCGGCCACCAGGACGGTCCGGGGTCGGCCCTCGGGCCGCAGCGAGGCCAGCCCGGCCTCTTCGGCGAGCCGGACGGCTGTGCGGATCCGGGCGCCCGCCCCGGCGAGGGCCAGCAGGGCATGCTGACGGTCGGCGCGCTGCAGGGCGGCCGGGTCGTCGAGCAGGGTGTCGTCGAGCATGCGGCCGGCCTCCAGCGGGCTCACCGGGCGGGGGTCAGGAGGGGCGGCGGGCCTCGTCGACCAGCAGGACGGGGATCTCGTCGCGGACGGGGTAGATCAGGCCGCAGGCGTCACCGGTGCACCGCAGCTCCGGGCCGTCCTGGTCGGAGCTCTCGGCGAGCGGCGCGTGGCACTGCGGGCAGACCAGGATCTCCAGCAGGAAGGGCGGCAGGCTCATGGACGTCGGGCTCCAGATTCGTGCGGTGTGCGGTGCGGCCGTGCCCGGCCGGTAGCCACACTACCGGCCGCGACCGGGCTGCCGTCAGATCATCGGGGGCCCGCTCGCGGACGAGCCGGTCGGCCGGACCGGGAGGGCGCCTCAGCTGTCCGGGGAACGCAGCACGCGCAGGTGGCCGCGGCGGCCGATCCCGCCCGACTCGACGTCCCCGGCGCCGCCCTGACGCGGCGTCCGCTCCTGCGGGCGGGCGGCCTCGCGGACGGCGTTGGCCAGCGCCTCCAGGTCGTCGCTGGTACGGCGGACGGGGCCGGCGTCGGCGGCGAGGCGGACGACCTCCCAGCCGCGCGGAGCGGTCAGCCGCTCGGCGTGCTCGGCGCACAGGTCGTAGCAGTGCGGTTCGGCGTAGGTCGCGAGCGGGCCCAGCACGGCGGTCGAGTCCGCGTAGACGTACGTCAGCGTCGCCACGGCCGGCCGGCCGCACGCGGTCCGCGAACAACGACGTACAGAGCTCACGAGGGTGGACGGTACAGCACTCCCGAGCGGGCCGCGACGACCCACCCCCGCCCGGCGTTCCGTGTCGCCGCCGCACGGGCCGCGGGGTGGTCCACTTCCGCCCGGTCAGGGACTACGCTCGACACTGATATGGACAGCCCCACATCTCCGTCACCGGCCGGTGGGCAGCGCCGAGCGCGCCACCGGGACCGGCACGGCCGCGGCCTGCGCGGACCGCTCGCACCGCCGCAGGTGCCGATCTCGCTGACCCGTTCCGAGCTGTTCGACGACTACGTCCGCGAGTCGGTGGAGCGGCTGGAACGGCGGTGGCCGCAGCTGGTGGACGTGGAGTTCGCCGTCCAGGAGGTGCCGCTGCCCGCGCAGGGCGAGCCGGGCCCGGACGGTGTGCCGCTCGGCCGGGTGATCCCGGCGGGCCAGGGCCGCAAGAGCCGGATCGTGGTGTACCGCCGCCCGGTCGAGATCCGCGCGAAGTCGCGCGAGGACCGGGCGGCGCTCGTCCACGAGGTCCTCATCGAGCAGGTGGCCGAGCTGCTCGGGCTGTCGCCCGACGCCATCGACCCCCGCTACGACGAGGACTGACCCGGGCTCCGCTCAGCGCAGCACCAGGCCGGGGTCGTTCTCCGCGTACGGCACCGTGACGGTGCTGTGGTCGTCCCGGAAGCTCTGCACGGTGAACATCGGGATGTCCTTCTGCGCGATCGCGAGCATCCTGGCCGCGACCACCGGTCCGCCGGAGAGCGTCTCCGCGGTGATCCCGTAGACGCCGTTCGCACCGGCCGGCTCCAGACCCTGCACGGCCACCGTGGTGCCGGCCGGGACCTCGACCTCCTTGGTCGCCGGGGTGCCGCCGCCGCTGCCCGCGGACGCGGTGAGCCGGACCTTCGCCGCCGAGGAGCCGGTGGCGGTGAGCAGGACGGTGGTCGCGCCCCCGCCGCGGTTGTCGGCCAGGACTGCGCGCTTGCCGACCGGGCCGGCCGCACTGATCCAGGCCGCGTCGGACTTGCCGTTGTTCACCCGGTCGACCCGGACGGTGGCGATCACCGGGGTCGGGTGCGCCGGGTCGCTGGGGCTGAGCCGGATCGCGCCGACCTCGTTCTTGTTGACGTTGCCCAGGTCCAGCGCGGCGACCATGCCCGCCTTGACGTGCAGGGACTCCTTGCTGGCCGGGGTGAACCAGCCGTTCTTCCCGGAGATCTGGATCTTCAGGTCGGCGTCGTCGTCTGCCGGGGCGGCGACGATCAGCCGGGCCGAGGCCGCGTCGGCCGGGAGGCCGGGCATCACCTGCACCGCGGCGGGCGCGGCGGAGGGGGCCACCCAGTCGGCGCCCTTGCCCTCGTCCGCGACGTTCAGCGCGGCGCCGACCCGGCCGTCGCGCACCACCACGTGCACGGCGAGGTCCGCGTTCTCCGCCTTGAGCAGCGTGTTCAGCCGCACCGCCTGGGAGGTGCCGGGAGCCAGGGTGATGCCGTTGGCGGCGTCGAGGTCGATCGCACCCTTCTCGCCGACCAGCCGGATGTCGACGGTCGCGGGCGCCGAGTCCGCGTTGGTCAGGCTGACGTAGTCGGTGCGGCCCGGCGAGGTGCTGGCGCCGGCGAACCAGAAGTCGGTGCCGGAGGGGGCGCAGTCCAGCCCGTACAGGCCGGCCCTGGCCTGGTCGGTGTAGACGGTGGTCTGGGAGACGCTGAAGCCGGGGGCGAAGCCGCCGGTGGCGGTGGCGACCGTCCCGGGCGCGGTGTCGCCGGGGGCGGCCCGGCCGGTGACCGGCACTCCGGGCTTGGCCAGCGTGAGCCGGGCGTTCGCGGCCGGGGCCGCCGCGCCGCCGGCGGGCTTGCCGGACGGGTTCGCCGAGGGGCTCGCCGAACCGCTGCCGGACGGCACCGCCGACGGGCTCGCCGGGGCCGCGGCGGTGGGCGGCACGACGTCGGAGAGCGACGCGCCGCCGGACTCCGTCGTGCCGCCCGCCGGGCTGTACAGCGTGAGGTCGGTGGAGGCGAGCAGTCCCTGGATCGGGGCCGGACAGGCCAGCGTGGTGCGCTCGACCTGCGCGGTGGTGGCGCCGCCCGGCCGGCCGGCCGTGGACGGGTCGGCCGGCGGACGGAGCTCGGCGATCCCGAAGACCACGCCGAGCACGGCCACCGCGGCCAGCAGCGACCGGCCGGTGCGGCTGCCGCCGGGCAGGCCCTCCAGGCTCGGCTTCTTGATCACGGGCATGCTCGGCTTCTTCAGGGCGGGGGCCTTGATGCTGGGCTTCTTCATCGCGGGTCAGTTCCCCGTTCCGTGCTGGTGCGGGTGACCGCCGTTGGTGTGCCCGTCCGGGTGGACGCCGTCGGGGTCGTAGTACGGCTCGCCGGTCTGCTGGCCCGGTACCCAGGGCTGCTGCTCCTGCTGCGGGTAGCCCTGGTGCTGCTGCCCGTCGTAGCCGTAGGGCGCGTACGGGTCGGCGTACTGGCCGCCCTCGTAGCCGGGCTGGGGCTGCTGGTAGGCGTCGTAGCCGCCCTGCTGGTAGCCCTGCTCGTAGCCCTGCTGCTGCTCGTAGGGCTGCTGGTCGTACCCCTGCTGCTCGTACCCCTGCTGGTCGTAGCCCTGCGGCTCGTACTCGGGGCGGCCGTCCGGGGCGGGGCCGTCCTGCGGGGCGGACTGCTGGTCCCAGCCGTAGGCGTCCTGGTAGCCGTTCTGGTACGGGTCGGCCTGGTAGGGGTCGGCGTAGGGCTCGGCGGCGTCCGGGCCGCCGTCGGCGTCGCCCTGCTGCGGGATGCCCGCGTAGACGCCGTTGTCGGCCTCGGTGCCGTCGGTCTCGCCGCGCTCGGCCATCCGGCGGGCCCGGCGGCTGCCCGGGGCGGGCGGCTCAGCGGCCGCGGCGAGCGCCTGGGCGGCCACCACGTCCTCCGGCAGGTCGTCGTCCTTGGTGCTGCGCCGGCCGGGCAGGGCGAGGACGAGCACGACCGTGCCGAGCAGCAGCTGGGCGGCGATCCAGCCGGTGTGCGGGAGGCTGCCGGTGCGGGTGACCTCCAGCCGGCCGCCCTGCGCGGGCAGCTTGAAGGCCTGGGCCCAGTCGCCGTCGAGGGTGGCGGGCTCCAGCTCGCGGCCGTCCAGGGTGGCCTGCCACTTGGGGTCGGCCTGCTCGGCGAGCCGCAGCACGCGGCCGGCCGGGCCGTCCGGGAGGTCGGTCACGATGTCGTGGGCGCCGGCCGGCAGCGCCGTGGTGCCGCCGCCCTTGGGCGCGACGACGACCGCGCGGGTGGCGGCGGCGCCGGTGACCTGCCAGATGGCGACGCCGTTGTCCTGGCTGAGCCGGGACAGGCCGGGGGTGGTGTCGAGGACGTCGCGGACCTTGGCGATCAGCGGGTCCTTCGCCTCGACGTAGCCGATGCCGAAGGCGGCGAGCGCCTTGGCCTGGTCACCGCCGGAGCCGGCCAGCAGCCGGCCGGTGAGCCCGGTCAGGCCCTCGGTCGCGGCGGCGTCGACGGTGCCCTCGGCCTGGCCGAGCGTCAGCCCGGCGTCGCGGACCAGGGCGTAGCCGACCGCGCTGCCGTCGGCCTTGCCGGTCAGCACCAGGGTGCGGGAGCGGTCGGTGGTGCCGGCCTGCTCGGCGATGAAGGCGGGCAGCTGGGACTCCCGGCTGCGCTGCAGCGGGCCGTCGGCACCGGCCACCGCCCACCAGACGGCGGTGGCGACCGGGGCGAGCAGGGCACTGGCGAGGACCAGCGCGGCGACCGGCTGCCGCCAGCCGAAGGCGATGCCGGAGACGCGGGCGTTGGCGCCGTCGGCGCCGATCGCGGCGGCGGCCAGCAGGGCGACACCGGTCAGCAGGGTGGCCGGGCCGGCCCACGCGGCGGTGCCGGGACCGCCGGAGGCCGGGATGACGGTGGTGCCGGCGACCGCGACGGAGAAGACCAGGCCGGCGCCGGCCGCGGCCCAGGCGGCGAGCACCGCGCGGCGCCGGTCGGCGCGCAGCAGCGCGGCGAGGGCGGCGAGCACGACACCGGCGGAGAGCCAGACCGGCGGGGTGCCGGCGCCGCCCGGGTTGGCGAGCACCAGGCCGACCGCGGTGGCGGCGTGCCCGCTGAAGACGGGGACGCCGGCCTCCAGCAGCAGCCGCGAGGGGTGCGTCAGGACCTGCAGCGACCAGGGGGCGAGCACCAGGACGGGCACGCCGAGGATGACCAGCGCCCGCAGGCCGAGCACGCGCAGCGCGGTGCCGCCGGAGCCGAACGCGCCGCCGCGCAGCACCGCGTGCAGGAGCGCTGCCAGGCTCAGCGGCACCGCGATCGCCCAGGCCAGCGGGACGAACGCGGTGGAGAGGGTGAGCATGAGGACGGTCATCCAGACCGGTCGCCAGCCCGGCCGGGCGCCCTTGGCGGCGCTCTCGGCGCGGATGCCGAGGCCGACCGCGATCGCCGCGGCGCGGGCCAGCGGCGGCAGCAGGACGGCGAGGACGGCGGTGCCGATCCGGCCCTGGGCGATCGCGCCGGTGGCGGCTGGCAGCAGCGCGTAGGTGGCGCTGGCCCAGGCCCGGACGGCCTTGGACTCGATCAGCGGTCGGGAGACCAGGTAGGCGCTGACCGCCGCGAGCGGCACGGACAGCACGACGATCAGGGTGAGCGCCAGGTTGGCGCTGCCGAAGAGCAGCCCGGAGAGGACGGTGAGCACGGCGAGGTACGGCGGGGAGGCCGCGGTGGAGCCGGTGCCCACGGGGTGCCAGGAGTCGGCGTACATGTTCCACAGCCCGGCGATGCCGTCGGAGGCCGGGAGCAGGGCGCCGCCGGAGAGGTCGCCGGTGCCGAGCAGGCTGCGGCAGGCCGCGAGGGCGAACAGCAGCAGCGCGGTGAAGAGCACCGGCGCCGGGCGCCGGACGAGCTTCTTCAGCAGGACGAACTGCTCGACGACCAGGTCGTCGGCGTCGTCGTCACCGGGGCCGGTCTCGACCGAGCCGTGCCGGCCGGCGCCGTACTCGTCGGTGCCGCCGATGCCGAGCGAGGAGATCGCGGTCTCGGCGGCGAGCCGGGCGGTGGCGCCGGGCGCGGGGAAGAGGCTGCGGTCGTCGAGCGCGTCGGCGGAGCGGGTGCGCTTGCGGCGCTTGCGGGCGAGCAGCAGCCGGGGCAGCCGGATCAGCTCGTGGCCGAGGCCGGCGAGTTCGTCGAACGCCTGGCGGGGGTCCTTGCCGACGAGGTTGGCCAACACCCGTAGCAGGGTGCCGAGGACCAGCCGCAGCAGGACGTAGGGGAAGAGCGCGCCGCGGGAGTTGGCGAGCAGGGTGTAGACGGCGCCGGCCTTGTCGACCCGGTGCGGGTGGTCGGAGCCGCAGTCGATGGCGCGGCGCTCGCGGCTGGCGGCCTCGGCGTGCCGCAGCACGGCGTCGGGGGCGACGACGACGCGGTGCCCGGCGGCGTTGACCCGCCAGCAGAAGTCGATGTCGTCGCGCATCAGCGGGAGCGCCTTGTCGAAGCCGCCGAGCTCCTCGAAGACGTCGCGGCGCACGAGCATGCCGGCGGTGGAGACGGCGAGCACGGGGCGGACCTGGTCGTGCTGACCCTGGTCCTGCTCGCGGCGGTCCAGGCCGGTCCAGCGGCGGCCGGAGCGGGCGATGGTGACGCCGACCTCCAGCAGCTGCCGGCGGTCGTACCAGCTGCGGAGCTTGGGGCCGACCACGGCGGCGGACGGGGTGGAGTCGGCGACCTGGAGGAGGCGGCGCAGCGCGTCGGTCTGCGGCTCGCAGTCGTCGTGCAGCAGCCAGAGCCACTCGACGGGCCGGGCCTCGCGCGGGCCGGAGCGGCCGAGGCCGTCGTCCTGCCGGCCCAGCGGGTCGTCGAAGTCGTCCCAGCCGCCGGTGACGGGGTCGTAGCCGGAGGGGTCGAGGCTGTACGGGAGGTCCTCGGGGCGCAGCGGCGGGCTGTTGAACACGGCCTGGGCGACGGCCTTGCCGAAGCCGGAGCGGCGGCCGAGCACGAGCGGGCCGCTCTCGGGCAGCCAGTCGCCGAGGGTGTCCTGGAGCAGCTGCGGGGAGGCGTCGGTGGAACCGGTGTCGACGGCGAGGATGCGCTGGACCGGCCGGTCCTGGCCGAGCAGGCCGGCCAGGGCCTGCGGCAGCCAGCGCGCGCCGTCGTGCGAGACGATCACGGCGGTGACGAGGTGCCGCGCGTAGGCGGGTGGCCGGGCAGCGGAGAAGCCGCTCTGGTGGCTGTAGACAGTCATCGAGTTCGCGGGCCCCAGGTTCTTCGGCGGACGCAGCCGGTGGACGACGGCGGGTGGTGCGCGCGCCGTCCGGTGGGGCTGCGGTCCACGGGGTGGCCGGTGCCAGCGGGCGGGCGGCGGTGCGCGGGCGCCGGATGACGAGCATCCGGATGGCGCACCACACTAACGGCTCCGCCTCGCGGCGGCGCCGCCGGTACGGGGGAAGGGCGGGCGCGGGGACGCGAAAGCGCCCCACCGATCGGTGGGGCGCCCGGCACAGCTGGGGGTTCGGTTCGTCAGACCGCGCTCTTCTTGAGACGACGGCGCTCACGCTCGGAGAGGCCGCCCCAGATGCCGAAGCGCTCGTCGTTGGCGAGGGCGTACTCCAGACACTCGGAGCGAACCTCACAGGCGAGGCAGACCTTCTTCGCCTCGCGGGTCGATCCGCCCTTCTCGGGGAAGAAGGACTCCGGGTCGGTCTGGGCGCAGAGTGCGCGCTCCTGCCAGCCGAGTTCCTCTTCTTCGTCCTCTGCGATGCCGTCACCGATCAAAAGCTCAAAGAGCTCGCTCATCTGGCGCGCCTCCTCTGCCCCTCTTGGCGTCCCCGTGGTGTTGCCGTTGCCTGAGCGGCGGAACGACACGAGTGAAATTACAGTTGCGCCGCTCTGGCCCAGTCAAGCCGAGCTCTGGTATTGGGCCGAGGATTCACTCCCCGGAACCAAGCCGCTACCAATAGTGTACATATCCGGACAAGCCGGACATTCGACCCGGAGCAGGCGCAACCGCCCAAAGGCTCCCGGCATCTGACACCTGGTCAGCACCGGCCGGCCCCGCGGGAAGGGTCCGGACGATCGGGCTCCGACCTGCTCCTGATCAAGAAGACGCCCGTGGAGGCGGCCCGGTTGCCCGGGTACCGGGCTGCCTTCCCGGCGATCTTCGCATCGAAACCTAGAGGGTGATTTATCACTCCATCCGGTGGTTGGTGCATGATCCGTCCTGAATGTCCTGGAGATCGGGTTGACACCGGACCCGACGGTGCGGTCTCCTGTCCCTCATGTATCGGTTCGCCCCTCGCCCCGCCGGCCGCCAGGCCGCCCAGCGGGCTGCCGCGAACCACCACTTCTGTTGTCGCCTCTGTTCCTGCTGTATCTAGGCGCACGCGTCCCACCGCGCGCCGCACACAGCCCGGACACCGAGGCCGCCCGCGCGACACGTCCCCCGAATCACCGCGGATCGGCTGCCGTCCAGCCCGAACCCGACCGATCCCGGCCGATCCGAGGACTCCCGTGCGAATGCCCCGCCTCCGCCCGCGCAACCGCGACCGCAAGAAGAACGACCGCCTCACCGCCGTGCGCATCGCCGCCCCGCGGCACCCCTGGGCCGACGGCCTGAGCGACGTCTCCATCGCCGGCGACCCGCTGGCCTTCCCGCACCTCGCCCGCACCGACCTGCCCCGGCACCCCGTCACCGTCGCCGACCAGGCCCGGCTGGTCCGCGAGATCGCCGCCGACCGCGCCCGCTGGGAGCCGCTCGTCCGCTACGACGCCCTCACCCGCTGGTACGCCCGGCTGGAGACCGGCCCCGGCTACGAGGTCTGGCTGCTCAGCTGGCTGCCCGGCCAGAGCAGCGGATTCCACGACCACGGCCGGTCCTCCGGTGTGATGGCCGTCGTCCGGGGCGAGCTCACCGAGCGCTCGCTGACCGCCGACGGCGAGGGCACCCGGGTGCTGCGCCCCGGGACACAGCGGGTCTTCTCCGACGGCTACCTGCACGAGATGGTCAACGCCGCGCTGGAGCCCGCCGTCTCCGTCCACCTCTACACGCCCGGCCTGGTGGAGATGAACCAGTACGGCGCCGCCGTGGCGGAGTACCAGCCCGAACCGCGGTAGCCGCCGCGCCGACTGGCAGGATGGCCCCATGCGCATCGTGGCACTGGCTGGCGGAATCGGTGGGGCGCGCTTCCTGCGCGGGCTGAAGGAGGCCGTAGCCCCCGGCGACGAGATCACCGTCATCGGCAACACCGGTGACGACATCCACCTCTTCGGACTGAAGGTCTGCCCCGACCTCGACACCGTGATGTACACCCTCGGCGGCGGCATCCACGAGGAACAGGGCTGGGGCCGGGCCGACGAGACCTGGTCCGTCAAGGAGGAGATGAAGGCGTACGGGGTCGGACCCGAATGGTTCGGGCTCGGCGACCGGGACTTCGCCACCCACATCGTCCGGACCCAGATGATCTCCGCGGGCTACCCGCTCAGCGCCGTCACCGAGGCGCTCTGCGACCGCTGGCAGCCCGGGGTGCGGCTGATCCCGATGAGCGACGACCGGGTCGAGACGCACGTGCGGATCACCGACGAGCAGGGCACCCGGGCGGTGCACTTCCAGGAGTACTGGGTGCGGCTGCACGCCGAGGTCGCCGCCGAGGCGATCGTGCCGGTCGGCGCGGACACCGCCAAGCCCGCGCCCGGCGTGCTGGAGGCCATCGCCGAGGCCGACGTGATCCTCCTCCCGCCGTCCAACCCGGTGGTGTCCATCGGCACGATCCTCGCCGTGCCCGGCATCCGGCGGGCGGTCGCCGACGCGGCCGCCCCGGTGGTCGGCCTCTCCCCGATCGTCGGCGGCGCCCCCGTCCGCGGCATGGCCGACAAGGTGCTCGCCGCGGTCGGCGTCGAGGCCGGGGCCGGCGCCGTCGCCAAGCACTACGGCGCCGACCTGCTGGACGGCTGGCTGGTGGACACCGCCGACGAGGCCGCCGTCGCCGACGTCGAGGCGGCCGGCATCCGCTGCCTGGCGGTGCCGCTGCTGATGACCGACGTCCCCGCCACCGCCGAGATGGCCCGGGCCGCCCTGCGGCTCGCCGAGGAGGTGCGGGCGTGAGCCTGGAGATCCTCCCGGTCACCGGCCTGCCGGAGATCGCGCCCGGCGCCGACCTCGGCGAACTCCTCGCCAAGCACGGCACCTTCGAGGACGGCGACATCCTGCTCGTCACCTCGAAGATCGTCAGCAAGGCCGAGGGCCGGGTGCTGCGGGCCGTCGACCGGGAGGCCGCGATCGACGCCGAGACCGTCCGGGTGGTCGCCCGGCGCGGCCCGGCCAGGATCGTCGAGAACCGCAACGGCCTGGTGATGGCCGCCGCCGGGGTGGACGCCTCCAACACCGCGCCCGGCACCGTCCTGCTGCTGCCCGAGGACCCGGACGCCTCCGCCCGCGTCCTCCGCGAGCGCCTCCAGGAGCTCACCGGCCGCCGGCTCGCCGTGATCGTCACCGACACCTTCGGCCGCCCGTGGCGCACCGGCCTCACCGACGTCGCCGTCGGCGCCGCCGGACTGCCCGTGCTGGACGACCACCGGGGCCGCACCGACAGCCACGGCAACGAGCTGCAGCTCACCGTCACCGCCACCGCCGACGAACTCGCCGCCGCCGGCGACCTGGTGAAGGGCAAGGCCACCGGCACCCCGGTCGCCGTCGTCCGCGGCCTCGGCCACCTGGTCACCGACGGGCACGGCGAGGGGGCCAGGCCGCTGATCCGGCCGGCCGCCGACGACATGTTCCGCCTCGGCACCTCGGAGGCGCTGCGGCAGGCCGTCACCCTGCGGCGCACCGTCCGCGCCTTCACCGCCGAACCGGTCGACCCGGCCGCCGTCCGGCGCGCGGTCGCCGCCGCGGTCACCGCCCCCGCCCCGCACCACACCACCCCGTGGCGGTTCGTCCTGCTGGAGAACCCCGCGACCAGGGAGGCGCTGCTCGACGCCATGCTGGCGGCCTGGCGGCGCGACCTGCGGGAACTGGACGGCTGGGACGACGAGCGGATCGCCCGGCGCACGGCCCGCGGGGACGTGCTCCGCAACGCCCCCTACCTGGTGGTGCCCTGCCTGGTCATGGACGGCTCGCACAGCTACCCCGACGAGCGTCGGGCCGCCGCCGAACGGGAGATGTTCACGGTCGCGATCGGCGCAGCCGTGCAGAACCTGCTCGTCGCGCTCACCGGCGAGGGGTACGGCACCGCCTGGGTGTCGTCGACGATGTTCTGCCGGGACACCGTCCGCGGGGTGCTCGACCTCCCCGACGGCTGGGACCCGATGGGCGCAGTGGCCGTCGGCCGCCCGGCCGAGGCCCCGAAGGACCGTCCGGAACGCTCCGCGGAACCCTTCCTGACCGTCCGGTAGCCCCTGCCGCATCGGGGCACGCGAAACCAGGGGCAGCACCTCACGCGCCCCTGGCGTACTGCCCTCTGCAGGCAGGGCTACCTGCGGCGGTGGTCGTTGGGGGCGAGGCGGGGCCCGTAGCGGGGGGCGCGGGCGCCGGTCAGGCCGATCAGGCGGCAGACCCGGTGGCGCTGCGGGCGGTACGGCTCCAGCAGCTCCAGCATCTGGGCGTCGTCGCTGCGGGGGCGCCCGGCCAGCGCCCAGCCGACCAGGTTGGGCAGGTGGAAGTCGCCGACCGAGACCGCGTCCGGGTCGCCGTTGGCGCGCTGCAGGGTCTCCGCCGCCGTCCACACGCCGATGCCGGGAACGGCGGTCAGCCGGGCGAAGGCCTGCTCGTGCGCCATGCCCGACGCCTCCTCCAGTCGGGGTGCCAGCCGGGCCGCCCGGACGACGGTGGCGGACCGCTTCGGGTCGACGCCCGCACGGTGCCACTCCCAGCTGGGGATCAGCGCCCACTCCCGGGCCGAGGGCGGCACCCGCAGGCCGTCCTGCGGGCCGGGCGCCGGGGTGCCGAAGTCGTGCAGCAGGGTGCGCCAGGCGCGGTAGGCCTCCAGGGTGGTGACCTTCTGCTCCAGGACGGCCGGGACGAGCGAATCCATCACCAGGCCCGTCCGGGTGAGCCGTACGCCCGGGTGGCTGCGCTGCGCCTCACGGAGCGGGCCGGGCGGCAGCACCAGCGCGCCGGGGTCGTCCTCGGCGCCGAGCAGCCGGGGCAGCCCGTCCAGCAGCCAGTCGGCGCCGGGGCCCCAGGCCTGGCCCTCGATCTCGCTGGAGCGCGGGGTGATCCGCAGCGTGCCGGGGCCGGCCGGGGTGCGCGAGGCCCGCCAGACCGAACCGTCGGGGGTGGTGCGGAAGGCCGGGTCGGCGGGGCCGCGGCGGAGCGGGAACAGGGTGCGGCCGAGGTCGAGCGGGTGGTCGGGGCGCCACCGCCGTACCGTGCCCGGCATCGCGCCTCACTCCTTCACGTCCTGCCCGTGCTACCCGTCGGCCGCGCGGGCGCCACGAAGAATACGCCGGGCGGACGGGCGGACGGCGATCGGCCGGACCTGCCGCGGGTGCGGCGGGTCCGGCCGGTGGTCGTACGGCGGGGGCGGGCGGATGGATGACGGCGGGCGGGTGGTGGCGGGCGGCGCGGGGCGGGGCTCACCGCCCCTGGAGGGTGGCCGCCGAGGCCCGGATGTCGCCGAGCCGGGCGTAGAGCTCCTCGCCGGGGCACTCGGTGTTGAAGGCGTCCCGGTGGCCGGAGATCGCGTTGAACTTCACCGAGGTGCCCTTCTTGTACTTGCTGCCGTCGGAGGCCGAGACGAGCGTGGCGGTGCCCTGCGCGTCCTTGCCGGTGAGGCCGAGCTTCCAGGCGGCGATCTGGGCGATGCCGTCGATCTGGGCCTCCGGCGCCTCGTCGGTGACGTAGGTGCCGAGGGCGGCGACCCCGGAGGAGTTGGTGTTGAAGCCGAGGGTGTGCGCGCCGAGGACGGGCTCCGCGACGCCGCCGGCGCGGCCCTCGTAGATGGTGCCGCAGCGGTCGACGAGGAAGTTGTAGCCGATGTCCCGCCAGCCGAGGCTCTCCACGTGGTACTGGTAGATCGCCCGGATGACCTTGGGCGAGTCGTCGCAGCTGTAGTCGTTGGCGGTGGCGGTGTGGTGGACGAAGACGGCCCGGACGTCGCCGGTGTAGACGAAGCCGCTCTCCCGGATCGACTCGTCGGCGCCCCAGCCGGCCCGGGTGACGATGCCGGGGCGGGGGGCCGCGCCGGCGTCGCGCGGGGCCGGCTCGGCGGGCCGCGGTTCGGGGGCGCCGGCCGGATCGGCGCCGGGGTCGACGAGTTCGGCGCGTAACCCGGCCGGGAAGGGTCGGCTGCCGGCGGTGACCCGGACGGCGACGCCGTTGCTCGGGCCGACCCAGAGCGGGGCGGTGGCCCCGCGCCCGGTGACCTCGTCCGGGCGGTCGTCCTGCTCCGGTTCCAGGTCGTGCCAGGGACCCCACGCGCCGGTCAGCGCGCTGCGGGTGCGGACCTGCACACCGCCGTCGAGGACCTCCGAGGGGTCGTCCCAGCTGACGCCCACCAGGGCGAAGGTGCCGGTGGTCCGCGGGCCGAGGTCGCGGAGGGTGTCGGGGCCGCGCAGCCCGGAGCCCTCCAGGGGGATGGTCGTGACGCTGCCGGGCGAGGGGCGCGCGTGCGCGGGCACGGCGGCCAGGGTCGTCAGCAGCAGGGTGGTCGTGGTGGCGGCCGCCGCGAGGGCGGCCCGTCGTTCAAGGCGCATAAATCGGATATTGACGGCAAAAAACCTCGCCCGCCACGTCGATCGTCCGAGGTCGACACCCCTGCCGGACGTCTGTCGGTAGGCCGTAGGCTGGACCGCACCATGACTGCGCCTTTCGCTGCCGACGCCCGCATCCCCGCCGAGCTGCTGCATGCCTATCTGCGTCCCGGTGCCCCCGATGCCGACCCCTCCCGCCCTCTGATCACCTTCTACGACGACTCGACCGGTGAACGGGTCGAGCTCTCCGCGAAGACCTTCGACAACTGGGTCGCCAAGACCGCCAACCTGCTGCAGGACGAGCTGAACGCCGGCCCGAGGACCGCGCCGCGCTGCTGCTGCCGGCGCACTGGCAGACCGCGGTGTGGCTGCTGGCCTGCTGGTCCGTCGGGGTGACCGCCGCGCCCGGCGGCGACCCCGGCTCCGCCGATCTGGTGATCAGCGGACCGGACGGCCTGGAGGCCGCCGAGGCCTGTTCCGGCGAACGGGTGGCGCTGGCGCTCCGTCCGCTCGGCGGCCGGTTCCCGCAGCGCCCGGACGGCTTCCTCGACTACGCCGCCGAGGTGCCCGGCCAGGGCGACCGGTTCGCCCCGTACTCCCCGGTCGTCCCCGAGTCCCAGGCGCTGGAGACCGAAATCGACGGGCTGCCGTTGAAGCTGACCGGCGAGCAGACCGTGCAGCTCGCCCGTGAGGGCGCGGCCCGGCTCGGCATCGGCGCCGGCGACCGGGTGCTGTCCACCCTGTCGTACGGGGACTGGGCCGGGCTGGAGGCCGGGCTGCTGGCGCCGCTCGCGGCCGGCGCCTCGGTGGTGCTGTGCCGGAACTCCGAGGGGTTGACGGCGGACCAGTGGGAGAAGCGCGTCGAGTCCGAACGGGTGACGCTCCGCCTCGGCTGACCCGAACGGCCGAACCCGGCCGCCCCGTTCCGTCCGGCGGGTCCGACCCGCCGCCGAACGCCCGCGCACCGGCGGACCCTTTCGGGGCCGTCCGAACGCGCGGGCGTTCCGCTGTTTCTGACGGTTCACCGGACCGGGTCACATCCGTCCGATGCGGGCGGACGGCCGTGCGGGCTCGTCTAGGGTGTCCGAGGTGAACAGCGGACACCGGCGTCCGGGCCTCGCTCCTGGCGTCTTCCCCCGCGTCGCCGACCCGAGCGGCCCGCGGCCCGACGACTCCCCGCAGGCCCCGGCTCCCGGACGCCCCCGGAGAGCCGCGGCCGCCGCCCCGGCCGCGGGCGGGCGGGCGGAGCGCCGACGGGGCCAGCGGGGCCGCCGGGTCCGCCGGTCCGCCGAGCGCAGTCGGCGCCTCGCGCGCTGGACGGGGATCGCCGCCGCGCTGGCGCTGGTGGTCGGCTGCGGCGGCGTGTACTTCGCGTTCCAGCACTTCAACGCGAACATCGCCTCGGTGGACGTCCACGTCGGCACGGACGCCGACCGGCCGCAGGCCATCGAGGGCGCGGTCAACATCCTGGTGATCGGCACCGACAGCCGGGTCGGCCTCGGCCGGACGTACGGCGACGAGGGCGGCACCGGGCACGCCGACACCACGCTGCTGCTGCACGTCGCCCGCGACCGCAGCAACGCCACCGTGCTGAGCATCCCGCGCGACCTGATGGTGCAGATCCCGGAGTGCCGTACCGGGGACCAGCGGATCCCCGGCGAGCGGCGGGCGATGTTCAACGCCAGCCTCGGCGAGGACGGCCGCGACCCCGGCTGCACCTGGACGACGGTGGAGAAGCTGACCGGCGTCCGGATCGACCACTTCATGATGGTGAACTTCGAGGCGGTCAAGACGCTCTCCACCGCGGTCGGCGGCGTCGAGGTCTGCGCGGCGAAGAGCATCGACGACCCGGACTCCCACCTTCGGATGACCAAGGGCCGCCATGTGGTGCAGGGCGAGGAGGCACTGGCCTTCGTCCGCACGCGGCACGCCGTCGGTCTGGGCGGCGACCTCACCCGCATCCCGCTCCAGCAGCAGTTCCTCAGCTCGATGATCCGCAAGGTCAAGAGCGGTGACACCCTGACCAGCCCGACCAAGCTGTGGCACCTCGCGGACGCCGCCACCAAGGCGCTCACCGTCGACTCCGGCATCGACGACGTCCGGCGGCTCAAGGACCTCGCGCTGGAGGTCGGCAAGGTCGACACCGGGCACATCACCTTCACCACCGTGCCGGTGCAGGACGACACCCGGAACAAGGACCGGCTCGTCCTGCGCCAGCCCGACGCCTCCCAGCTGTTCGCGATGGTCGCGGCCGACCGGCCGCTGGACGCCGCCGCGCCCGGATCCGCGGCGCCCTCCCCCGGCGGGTCCGCGGCGGGCGCCGGCGGCGGTCCGCGCTCCTCGGCCACGCCCGCCAGCCGGGCCTCCGGCCACCCGGGCCTCGGCCCGCTGCTCGACCCGTCCGACGTCGAGGTGACCGTCCGCAACGGCAGCGGGGTCGGCCGGCAGGCCGGGCGGGCCACCGCCGAGCTCCAGGCCAAGGGCTTCACCAGGGCCACCGTCGGCGGCAACACCCGGGCCACGGCGGACAGTTCGATCGGCTACCCGGCCGGCCGGGCGGACCAGGCCGCCGCCCTCGCCGCAGCCCTCGGGCTGCCCGCCGACGCCGTCCGGCAGAACGCGCAACTGAGTTCCGCGGACGGCCTGGTGGTGGTGCTCGGCCGGGACTACGTCGCACCGGCCGGCACGGCGGGCGCCGCCGCCGGCGGGCCGTCGGCCTCAGCCTCCACCGCCCCGCCGGACGCGGCGCCGAAGAACCTGCAGCGTGTCCGGGCCGACGACACCGATGTGTGCGCGAAGTAGCCGAGCGGTCGACCGAGCGTCATTCTCCGTCCCGTCACGGTCGGTTCTGTAACCTTTCGGCCGCCCGAAGCGTCCTGTCTGTAGACCGACCGGCCAGGGGGAGACCGGGCCGAGCCGGCGCGGGGGCATCCCGCTGCCGTGTGCCCGCCGGGCGGTCCGGATCGCCCCACCGGCCGACCGGCCACCGGGGCAGGAGACTGGGCGGACCACCATGACGAGCGTTGAGCCGATACCCGGCGGCCGGGCGGCCGCCCGGCGTGCCCGGCAGGGCGACGGTTCCCAGCGGCGGCCGCGCAGGCGCCGCTGGCTGCGCATCGTGGCCATCACCACCGGCGCCACCGTGGTGGCGGGTTGCGGCGCCGGCTATCTGTACTACCAGCACCTCAACGGCAACATCCGGGCCGGCACCAAGAACCTGACGGACGAACAGGGCAACCGCACCGCACCGGACGCCAAGGGTCGGACCCCGCTCAACATCCTCATGATCGGCACCGACAGCCGCGGCTCCGCCGAGAACGTGGCGCTCGGCGGCTCGGCCGACGAGGCCTCGCGCCCCGGCCTGGCGGACGTCCAGATGCTGCTGCACGTCTCCGCCGACCGCACCAACGCCTCGATGATCAGCATTCCGCGCGACACCATGGTGACGATCCCGACCTGTCACGACGACAAGGGCAAGACCTACAAGTCGACCACCCACACCCCGATCAACGAGGCACTCTCCCGCGGTGGCCCGGGCTGCGTCCTCGGCACCTGGATCGGCCTGACCGGCCTCGACATCGACCACTACATGATGGTCGACTTCGGCGGTGTCGTCCGGATGGCCGACGCCATCGGCGGCGTGCCCGTCTGCGTGGACCGCAACATGTGGGACCGCTACCGGCCCGGCCACGGCGGCACCGACCTCAAGCTGCCCAAGGGCACCACCAAGGTGAAGGGCGAGGACGCCCTCAAGTGGCTGCGCACCCGCGACGCCTGGGGCTCCGACATCGGCCGTACCAAGGCGCAGCACATGTACCTCAGCTCGATGACCCGCGAGCTGAAGGCCAGCGGCCGGCTCTCCGACCCGGGGCAGCTGATGTCGCTCGCCGAGGCGGCCACCAAGTCGCTCAGCGTCGACAACGACCTCGCCGACCTGAAGAAGCTCTACGACCTCGGCAACGAGCTGAAGCAGGTGCCGACCGAGCGCACCACGACCCTGACCGTGCCGGTGATCGCGGACCCGCAGAACCCCTCGGCCAAGCTGCTCCTCAAGCAGCCCGACGTGCAGCAGATCTGGAAGATGCTGCTCGCGGACGCCCCGCTGGACGACAAGGGCCCGGCCGCGGCGGTGTCCGCCTCCCCGACCCCGTCCGCCGTGCCCTCACCGGCCACCGGTGCCGACGCGCCCGCGAAGAGCACCGTCGTGGTGACCGTGCAGAACGGCACCGGCGTCACCAACCGGGCCGCCGACATCAAGAAGGCACTGGTCGCGGCCGGCTTCACCAAGGCGGCGACGGCGCCCGGCGGCGGCGCCCGGGACACCACCCGGCTGACCTACGGCGCGGGCCAGCTGGCCAAGGCGCAGGCGGTGGCCGCCACGCTCGGCCTGCCGGCGAGCGCCCTGGTGGAGGCCGGCACGTCCACGACGCTCAGCCTGGTGATCGGCGCGGACTGGAAGAGCGGCACCACCTTCGCCCCGGCGACCGCGCCGACCGCGCTGCCGACCTCCGTCGAGTCCGACACCTCGGACAACGACAAGAACTGCATGACCGTCGTCCCGCAGGGCGGCCTCTACACCTACTGACGCCGGCTCAGGCCGACGGCCCGTCGCACCCGCCCTCCGCGAGCGGGGACAGCAGGCCGTCGGCCTCGGCGTAGCGCTCACCGGTGCGCGGGCAGCGCCAGAGGCCGTCGCCGGCGGGCTCCAGCGGCTCGCCGGCCCGGCCGACCCACTTGATCCGGCGGGCCGGCACCCCGGCCACCAGCGCGAAGTCCGGCACGTCCCGGTGCACCACCGCGCCGGCCGCGACCAGCGCCCAGCGGCCCACCGTCACCCCGGCGACCAGCACCGCGCGGCCGCCGATCGAGCAGCCCCGGCGGAGCGTCACCCCGCGGGCCTGCCAGTCGTCGCCGCGCTTCAGCCGTCCCTCGGGGTCGACCGAGCGCGGGTAGAGGTCGTTGGTGAGCACCGCGGCCGGGCCGACGAAGACACCGTCCTCGACCACCGCGGGCTCGTAGACCAGCGCGTGGTTCTGCAGCTTGACCCGGTCCCCCAGGCGCACCCCGGGCCCGACGTAGGCGCCGCGGCCGATGATGCACTCGGCACCGATCTCCGCGTGCTCGCGGACCTGCGCGAGGTGCCACACGGTGCTGCCGGGGCCGATCACGGCCCGCTCGTCGACATCGGCACTCGGCTCGATCCGGACGTCCGCGCCGGTACCGGCCGCCGCCCCCTCGGTGATCCCCATGGCGCCGAAGATAGTGGCGGGCGGCGCGGCGAGGAGGTGTTTCGCCCGGACCGGGCGGCCCGCGACGGCTTCACCCGCGGCAGGCTGCGGCGTCGCCCCGGCCGGGCGGGCGGTCGGGCGGTCGGGCGGTCGGGCGGGCCGCGGTGTAGCGGCCCGCCCGACCGAATACGGGTCAGGCCTTCTCGGTCCGCGGGGTCATCGGCTCGGGGCGCTTGCTGGCGATCACCCGGCGGGCGAGGCTGCGCGGCGAGGTGAGGAAGCCGAAGCCCCAGCTCATGTGCATGGTGGCGAGCGCCACCGGCAGCTGGAGGCGGGCCTTCGCGGAGAGCCCGCGGCCCTCCCGGACCGAACCGGCGAGGATGCCGAGCACGTAACCGCCCGGGACGACCAGGAACACCGGGTGCAGTGCGGCACCCAGCCCCAGGCCGGCCAGGCAGGCCAGCAGGGCGGCCGGCGGGGCCAGGTAGCGCAGGTTCACCGAGCCGCGGTGGTAGCGGGTGACCACCCGGCGCCAGCGGCCGTAGTCCTTGTACTGCTTGGCGAGCGCCCGCACGCTGGGTCGCGGCCGGTAGGTGACCTTCAGCTGCGGGGTGAACCAGATCAGGCCGCCGTCCTGGCGGATGCGGTAGTTCAGCTCCCAGTCCTGGGCGCGGATGAACTCCTCGTTGTAACCACCCTGCTGCTCCAGCACCTCGCGGCGGAAGACGCCGAGGTAGACGGTGTCGGCCGGGCCGGCCAGGCCGCCGGTGTGGAAGGCCGCGTTGCCGACCCCGATCTTGGAGGTCATGGCGGCCGCGACCGCCTTCTCCCACTCGGTCTCGCCCTCGGCGTGCATGATGCCGCCGACGTTGGCGGCGTCCATCTCGCCGAGCAGCCGGACGGCGGTGTCGACGTAGCCCGGCGTCAGCAGACCGTGCCCGTCGACCCGTACCACGATCGGGTGGCGCGAGCCGCGGATCGCGGCGTTCAGCCCGGCCGGGGTACGGCCGGTGGGGTTGGGCACCGTCTTGACCCGCGGATCCTCGGCGACCAGCTCGGCGGCGATCTCGTCCGTCCGGTCGGTGGACGGGCCGAGTGCGATCACCACCTCGAGGTCGCCGGCGTACTCCTGCTCCAGGATGTGCCGGACGGCGGTGCGCAGGTGTCGTTCCTCGTTGAGCACCGGCATGATCACGGAGACCGCCGGCAGCTCCTCAGCAGCCTTGGTGTTCATCGCGCCCCACGGTACCGGCGCCGCCCCGGCGATGTCAGATGAGGGTCCTCCGGCGGCCCCCGGCGCGCGCCCGGACCCGTGCGACGGAACGTTTCGCCGACCCGGGTGATCGGCGGCGCGCCATGCCGCGGGCGGGCCCGCGGCGGCCCTAGCATCCCGAAGATGTCCACCTCGCGCCGTCCCGGACCACCGCCGCCCCGCCGGGCGCGTGGGCACTCCGGCGGCCAGGCCCAGCGGGGCACCGGCCACGGCGGTTCGGGCCGCGGCGGATCCGGCGGCGGCAGGCGAACAGGCCACGGGGGCGCGGGCCGCGGCGGTCCCCCTCCCCCGGCCGCGGGCCGGGCACGGAGGAAGGGGTTACCGCGGCGCTGGGGCCGCTTGGCGGCCAGTGCGGTCTCCCTGGCGGTGCTCGCCACCTCCTGTGGGGGCTGGGCGGTCCTGCACGGGGTGGGCGACGCGATCCAGCGGGTCGACGCCATCGGCGGCACCGACCGGCCCGCCGACGAGGGCCTCACCACCTTCCTGGTGGCTGGCACCGACGACCGCGAGGGCATCCCGGAGACCACCCTCAAGAACGTGCTGCACGCGGGCGGCGAGTCCTGCCACTGCACCGACACCCTGATGGTCGTGCAGCTCGCCGGGAACGGCGGCCGGGCCACCGTGGTCAGCATCCCCCGCGACTCGTACGTGGAGATCCCGGCCCACCAGGACCTGGCCACCCACCGCCCGGTGCCGGCCGCCAAGGGCAAGATCAACGCGGCCTACGGGATGGGCGGTGCGCCGTTGACCGTCCGTACCGTCGAGCAGGCCACCGGGCTGCGGATCGACCACTACCTGCAGATCGACTTCCTCGGCTTCGTCGGCGCGGTGGACGCGCTCGGCGGCGTCGAGGTCTGCACCGCGAAGCCGCTCAAGGACCCGTACTCGGGGCTCGACCTGCCGGCCGGCACCAGCAGGCTGGACGGCGCGGGCGCCCTCAAGTACGTACGGGCCCGGCATGTGGACGGCAGCTCCGACCTCGGCCGGATGCACCGGCAGCAGCGCTTCGTCGCCCAGCTGCTGCGGCAGGCCACCGCGCAGGACGTGCTGCTCGACCCGGCCCGGCTCGGCTCGGTGCTCGGCAGCGCGCTGAAGTCCGTCAAGGCCGACAAGGGCCTCTCCACCGGCGCGCTCATCGACTTCGCGAGCCGGCTCAAGGACCTCTCGGCGGCCTCCGCCGACTTCGCGACGGTGCCGGTGTCCGACGTGGACCACCAGGTGCCCGGGTGGGGATCGACCGTGCTGTGGGACGCCAGAGCGGCGAAGGCGCTGTTCGACACCGTCCGGCAGGGGAAGCCGCTGACGGAGCACCCTGCCCCTGCCGCCCCGGCGAGTCCGGCGGCGGCCCCGGCCGGGACCGTCCCCGCCGGGCAGATCCGGGTCCAGGTGCTGAACGGCACCGGCCAGACCGGGCTCGGCTTCCGGGTCGACGAGGAACTGCGCCGGGCGGGCTTCGCCACCACCGGCACCCCCTCCAACGCGGACGGCGCCACCGCGCGCACCGCCGTCCGCTACGACCCTCGCTGGGACGAGTCGGCGAGGACGCTCGCCGGCGCCCTGCCCGGCATTGAACTCGTCCCCGTCCCGGGTCTCGGGGCCACCCTGCAGCTCGTGGTCGGCGGCGACTACCGCGGACCGGCCGCGCCCTCGGCGGCACCCTCCACCGTGTCCTCCGCCCCGGCTCCCGCGGCGACCCCGGCCTCAGTGTCGGCGTCCGCCTCCGCCGGCCCCACCGTGGCGGCGGAGACCGGCAGCGAGATCAGCTGCCGCTGAGTGTCCGGCCGGTACCGGTGCGCGGGCATGCCGAAGGGGCCGGGCGCTCGGCCCGGCCCCTTCGGTGCCGCGGTCCCCCGTCGGCAGTGCCGTTACCGGGGGGCGGCTCCCCCGTGGGTGGTGCGGTCAGTCGGTGGCGATGGCCGCCAGGATGTTCATCCGGCCGGCCCGGAAGGCCGGGAGGAGGGCGGCGAGGAGGCCGACCACCGCCGAGGCGATCAGGATGCCGATGATGGTGCCGGTCGGGACGGTCAGGGTGTCCAGGCCCTGGGTGGACAGCACCTCGCGGGAGGTGATGCCCCAGGCGAGGCCGAGGCCGGTGCCGAGGAGAGCGCCGAAGACGGCGATCACCACGGACTCCAGGCGGACCATCCGGCGCAGCTGCCGGCGGGAGAGGCCGATCGCCCGGAGGAGGCCGATCTCGCGGGTCCGTTCGACCACCGAGAGGGCGAGCGTGTTGACGACGCCGAGGACGGCGACCACGATCGCGAGGCCGAGCAGGCCGTAGACCATGTAGAGCAGCTGGTTGACCTGCTGCTGGATCAGGTCCTTGTAGCCGGCCTGGTCGCGGACGCTGATCTGCGGGTAGGCCTCCAGGGACTTCTGAAGGGCGGTCAGCGTCGTGTCCGGGTCGGCACCGGGCGACGCCTTGCCGTACAGCTGGACGGTGGCCGGCAGCTCCTTCTCCGGGACGGCCTTGGTGACGGTGTCGAGGTTGACGATGTAGGCGCCGGCGAACATCGACTCACCGGAGGAGGTGATCTGACCGATCGGCAGGGACTGGGTGCGGCCGTGGCCGTAGTCGGCCTTGACCGGGTCGCCGATCTTGAGGTGGTGCTTGGTGGCCCAGTCCTCGGGGACGGCGATGCCTCCGTCGAAGGCGGCGGTGAGGCTGCCGGCGGCGGTCTTGAGGCGGAAGTCCTCGGTGAACGTCCGGGTGGCGGAGATCAGGTCGGTCTTGGTGGTGGTGCCGTCCGGGGCGGTGATGATCGCGGGCACCTCCTTGGCCTCGGTGAGGTGGGCGATGCCCGGGGTGGCCTTGGCCGCGGCGACCATGGCCGGGGTGAGGCCGGTGCCCATCCCCTTGCCGGCGACGATGTAGTCGGCGCCGACGGTCTTGTCGATCTGGGCGTTGGCCGAGCTGACCATCGAGGAGGTCACCACGGAGGCGCCGGTGACCAGGGCGAGGCCGATCATCAGGGCGGCGGCGGTGGCGCCGGTGCGGCGCGGGTTGCGCATCGCGTTGCGCTGGGCGAGCTTGCCGGACGGGCCGAACAGGGCCGGCAGCACGGCGCCCAGCACGCGGATGATGCCGGTGGCCAGCAGCGGGCCGACGATCACGAAGCCGATCAGGCTGAGCAGGACGCCGAGGCCGAGCCACTGGCCGCCGGTGGCGGCCTTGTCGGCGGTGGCCGCGGCGGCCAGGCTCGCCGCGCCCAGGCCGGTGACGGCCAGGCCGACGACGGCGCGGATGCGGTTGGCGGAGGCCTCGGCCGGGGTGCCGTGGTCGCGCAGGGCGGCCATCGGGGAGATCCGGCCGGCCCGGCGGGCCGGGATCCAGGCGGCGAGGACGGTGATCAGGATGCCGACCGTGTAGGAGGCGGCCGGGACCGTCCAGGTGATGTCCAGCGAGGAGGCGTCGAGGTTCATCCCGACGGCCTTCATGAGCTGGATCAGCAGGGTGGCGAGGCCGAGGCCGGCCGCGAGGCCGAGGGTGGAGCCGAGCACGCCGAGGATCAGCGCCTCGACCAGCACCGAGCGGTTGACCTGGCTGCGGCTGCCGCCGATGGCGCGCAGCAGGCCGATCTCGCGGGTGCGCTGGGCGACCAGCATCGAGAAGGTGTTGATGATCAGGAAGCCGCCGACCAGCAGCGAGATGCCGGCGAAGCCGAGCATGGCGTACTTCATGAAGTTGAGGAAGGAGCCGACGCCCTTGTTGTTCTCGGCCTTCTGCTCGGCGGCCGTCTTGGCGTCGTAGCCGCTGCCGAGCGCGGAGAGCGCCTGCTGCTTGAGCTGGTCGTTGCTGCGGCTGCCGTCGCCGAAGACCTCGACGGTGGTGTAGGCGGTGGTGCCGAGGAGGTCCTGCTGGGCGGTCGGGGTGTCCAGGAAGGCCAGCGCCGCCCCGGGGTTGGTCGTCCGGAAGGTGACGATGCCGGAGATGGTGAAGTCGTAGCTGCCGCTCATGGTGATGACGCGCAGCGGGCTGCCGAGCTTGAGGCCGGCCTTCTTGGCGGTGTCGGCGTCGAGCATGACCTGGCCGGCGCCCTTGGGGGCGCTGCCGGAGGTGATGTCGACGGAGTTGCGCGGGGTGTCGACCCAGTTGCCGGTGAGCGTGGGCGCGCCGGAGGTCGGGCCGACGGACTTGTTGGTGGCCGGGTCGACCAGGCTGGCGCTCTGCACGAAGACCTGGCCGAGGGCGGTCTTCACGCCGGGCAGGCCGGCGAGCTTCTGCACGGTGTCGACGGGGACGGTGGCGACCTTGCCGCCGCGCTCCTCGCCGGCGTCGAGGTCGTCCTTGGCCTGGCCGACGCTCAGGTCGGAGGCGGTGGAGGCGAAGAGGCGGTCGAAGGTGCCGGTGGCGGTGTTGGAGAAGACGAGCGTGCCGGACACGAAGGCGACGGACAGCACGACGGCGATCAGTGAGAGGACCATGCGCCCCTTGTGGGCGAAGAAGCTCCGTAGCGAGGTCTTGAGCAGCATCGGTGTGTCCCCCGGCTCAGCTGGTGCGCTTGCCGTCGAAGCGGCGCATGCGCTCGAGGACGGAGTCGGCGGTGGGGGCCTGCATCTCGTCGACGATCCGGCCGTCGGCGAGGAACAGCACGCGGTCCGCGTAGCCGGCGGCGACCGGGTCGTGGGTGACCATGACGATGGTCTGGCCCAGCTCGTCGACCGAGCGGCGCAGGAAGGTGAGGATCTCGGCGCCGGAGCGGGAGTCGAGGTTTCCGGTGGGCTCGTCGCCGAAGATGATCTCGGGCCGGGCGGCGAGCGCGCGGGCGACCGCGACGCGCTGCTGCTGGCCGCCGGAGAGCTGGGTCGGCCGGTGCTTGAGGCGATCGGCGAGGCCGACCGTCTCGACCACCTGGTCGAGCCAGGCGGTGTCGGGCTTGCGGCCGGCGATGTCCATCGGGAGCGTGATGTTCTCCAGCGCGTTCAGCGTGGGCAGCAGGTTGAACGCCTGGAAGATGAAGCCGATCTTGTCCCGGCGGAGCCGGGTGAGCTGCTTGTCCTTGAGGCCGGTGATCTCGGCGTCGCCGATCCAGATGCGCCCGTCGGTGACCGTGTCGAGGCCGGCCAGGCAGTGCATCAGGGTCGACTTGCCGGAGCCCGAGGGGCCCATGATCGCGGTGAACCGCCCGCGGTGGATGTCCACGTCGACGGTGTCGAGGGCCGTGACCCGGGTCTCCCCGGCGCCGTAGGCCTTGGTCACCTGGCGTGCGGAGGCGGCGAAGGCGCCCTGCCCGCCGGGCAGCTGGTGGTCATGCACGGCTTTGGCTGCCGTCGTCACTGGGATCTCCTCGGTACGTCGTCCACCCGTCGCCCCACAGCCTGCCAACGGTCAGCGGTGCTGCGACATGGTGCAGACAACCGTCTTCGAGGTGGGGCCAGCACCACCCCGGAAGGAGGAGCGGTCTGTAGGAACCACGTTAGGAGCGGGGGGTGGCGGTCTCGTCCTCCGCCGGGAGGAAGCCGGTTGACCGGGAGATGTACGGGGTGCGGCCGCCCTCCCCCTAGGGGACCGCACCCCCGGTACCAGGGTCAGCCGGCGGCCACCAGCTCGCCGGTGCGGGCGAGCGCCGCGGCGAAGCCGTCGACGACCGGGGTGAGCAGCAGGTCCGTCTCCGGTTCGACGGCGGTGGTGCCGTCCTCGCGGACGGTGATGTGGCGGTCGAGGACGAACCAGCCCTGGGTGATGTGTCCGGCGCCCATCGAGCTGAGCACCGGCCGCAGCGCGTAGTCCACGGCGAGGACGTGCGCGGGCGAACCGCCGGTGGCGAGCGGCAGGACGGCCTTGCCGCTCAGCGCGTACTGCGGCAGGACGTCGAGCAGGGCCTTGAGGAGTCCGGAGTAGGCGGCCTTGTAGACGGGCGTGCCGATGACGATGCCGTCGGCCTCGGCGAAGAGGTCCAGGGCCCGGGCTATCGCGGGGTTCGCGGTGTCGGCGGAGAGCAGGGCCTCGGCGGGCAGGCTGCGGGCCTCGAAGGGGACGACCTCGTGGCCGTGCGCGGTGAGGCGGGCGTCGACGTGGCGGAGCAGCCGGGTGGTGCGGGAGGTCGGCGACGGGGAGCCGGAGACGGACAGGACGGTGGCCATGGGGTTCACCTCGGGTCTTGGCGGGCCGCCCTGCGGGCGGGACCTGCGTGCGGGCGGGGCCCGGCGGGCTCGGAAGCGGTGCGGTGATGCGCGGCGCGGCGCGCACCGCCGTGGGGGCGGTGCGGGGGGCGCGGGGTGCGCGGTGCTGGGAAGGGTGTCGGCGAACGGTCAGCCACGACACAGCGAGCGGGCCACACGCAGCAGGTCGACGTGCCGCCGACGCGTGAGAATCCTTCGCTGTCCCATGGCGACTAGGCAAGCACGGGCCGTTTCGGCCGGTCAAGGTTGGTTCCAGCAGGTGAACATTCCGCCGATCCGTCCGCGCCGTGCATCAAATCGGCTACAAGGGGCTCCGGGGCGGGGGCCGGACAACTGCGGCGTGCCGGTTTCGGGCATCCTCTCCCACATGAACACGTGGCAGGAGGACCGCCCGGGGGGCGGGGGCGCGTACGGGCAGGGCGACGGCGGGTACCGCCAGGGCGGTGCGGCGGCCGAGCCGCCGCTGCCGCCGGAGCTCAACCCGCGCGGCGCCGGTGCGGGTGTGCCGCAGGGCGGTCGGGGCGGCCACGGGGGTGCCGCCGTCCCGCCGCAGCAGGGCTACGGTCGGCCTCAGCAGGAGCAGTGGCAGGTGCCGCAGCAGCAGTCCGGCCACGGCCGTCCGGCGGCGCCGGGCGCTCCGGGTGCTCCCGCTCAGCCGGTCGGCCCGGGTGGTCCGGGCGGGGCCGGCGGTCCGGGTGGTCCGGGCGGTCCGAGACCGGCGGGGCAGGCCGCGCGCTGGCCGCGCAGCCGGAAGATCAAGGTGGGCGCGCTGGCGCTGGTCGGCGCGCTGCTGGTGACCGGCGTCGGCACCTACGTGTGGGCCGACTCCCAGCTGAACCACGAGAACGTGCTGGCCCCGTACGACGGCCGCGTGGCGGCGGGCAAGGGCACCAACTGGCTGATCGTCGGCTCGGACAGCCGGCAGGGGCTGTCGGACGCGGACGAGGACGCGCTGCACACCGGTTCGGCGCAGGGCAAGCGCAGCGACTCGATGATGCTGCTGCACATCGGCGACAACGGGAACACCCTGATGTCGATCCCGCGCGACTCCTGGGTGACGATCCCGGCGCACCAGGACACCAGTGGCAGCGGCAAGTCCATCCCGCCGGCGACCTCGAAGATCAACGCGGCCTTCGCGCGCGGCGGCGGCCGGCTGCTGGTGCAGACGGTGGAGTCGAACACCGGTGTGCACATCGACCACTACGCGGAGATCGGCTTCGCCGGCTTCGTCGGCATCGTCGACTCGGTCGGCGGCGTGGACATGTGCATCGATCAGCCCGTCAAGGACCGGGACTCGGGCCTCGACCTGAAGGCGGGCTGCCAGACGCTGGACGGCAAGCAGTCGCTGGCGTTCGTCCGGCAGCGGCACCAGATGGCCGACCAGGACCTCGGCCGGATGCGCAACCAGCAGAAGTTCCTGAGCGCGCTGGCGAGCCAGGCGGCGTCCCCGGCGACGCTGCTCAACCCGTTCACCTTCTACCCGATGGTGAGCTCCGGTCTCGGCACCCTGATCGTGGACGAGGACGCCGGGCTGACGGACCTCGGCTCGCTGTTCCTGGCGATGAAGGGCGTGTCCGGCGGCAGCGGCAAGAGCATCACGGTGCCGATCGGCAACCCGGACTTCCGTACCCCGACCGGCGAGTCGGCGGTCAAGTGGGACGCCGCCAAGTCCAAGCAGGTCTTCGACGCCTTCAAGAACGACACCGCGGTGCCGGACCTCAAGAAGTAGGCGCGGCCGGCACTCCGGCAGCGCCCGTGCGGGGCCGCGCGCCGTCCGGAAGGGCGGTGCGCTGCCCCGCACGCCGCTTTCCGGCACGGTGCGTCGCCACTCCGTCACAATGTGCCGCATGTCTCTGGTGACGTCCCTGATCTACCGCCGCCGCCACCCGCTGCTGGGCCGCCTCGTCCAGGAGGTGCTGGCGCTGTACGGCATGGAGGTGCCGGCCGCCGTCGAGATCGGCCCCGGGCTGACGGTGTTCCACCGCGGGTTCGGCACGGTGCTGCACCCGTACACCACGATCGGCGCCGGGGTGACGCTGTACAACGGGGTCACCGTCGGCCGGGCCGACCCGTGGGTGCCGCAGGAGCGGAGCGCGATGCGGCGGGTGGTGCTGGAGGACGGGGTGGTGGTCTGCGCCGGCGCGAAGATCGTCTGCAGGGAGGGCCTGCTGACGGTCGGCGCGGGCACGATCGTCGGCGCCAACGCGGTGCTCACCCGCTCCACCGGCCGCGGCGAGGTCTGGGCCGGCGTCCCGGCGCGCCGCGTCGGCATGCGGGAGCAGCCGCGGACGCACGAGGCCCCCGGCCGGGCGAGCGGCGGGCTCGTCCGGCCGGAGGCCTCCTGAGGCGCGTCCCGGGGGTTACGGGAGGTTGCGGGCCATGACGATGCGCTGGACCTGGTTGGTGCCCTCGTAGATCTGGGTGATCTTGGCGTCGCGCATCATCCGCTCGACCGGGTAGTCGCGGGTGTAGCCGTAGCCGCCGAGCAGTTGGACGGCGTCGGTGGTGACCTCCATCGCGACGTCGGAGGCGAAGCACTTGGCGGCGGCGCCGAAGAAGGTCAGGTCGGCGTCCGTGCGCTGGGACTTCGCGGCGGCCGCGTAGGTGAGCTGGCGGGCGGCCTCCAGCTTCATCGCCATGTCGGCGAGCATGAACTGCACGCCCTGGAACTCGGCGATCGCCTTGCCGAACTGCTTGCGCTCCTTGACGTAGCCCTTGGCGTAGTCGAGGGCGCCCTGGGCGATGCCGATCGCCTGCGCGGCGATGGTGACCCGGGTGTGGTCGAGGGTCTTCATCGCGGTGGCGAAGCCGGTGCCCTCGGCGCCGATCATGCGGTCGGCGGGGATCCGCACGTTGTCGAAGTAGACCTCGCGGGTCGGCGAGCCCTTGATGCCGAGCTTCTTCTCCGGGGCGCCGAAGGACACGCCCTCGTCGCCCTTCTCGACGACGAACGCGGAGATGCCCTTGGAGCGCTTCTCCGGGTCGGTGACGGCCATGACGGTGTAGAACTCGGAGACGCCGGCGTTGGTGATCCACCGCTTGACGCCGTTGAGGACCCAGAAGTCGCCGTCGCGCACCGCGCGGGTCTTCATGCCGGCCGCGTCCGAGCCGGCCTCCGGCTCGGACAGGCAGTAGGAGAACATGCCCTCGCCGCGGGCCAGCGCGCCCAGGTACTTCGCCTTCAGCTCCTCGGAGCCGGACAGCTGCACCGGCAGCGAGCCGAGCTTGTTGACCGCGGGGATCAGCGAGGACGAGGCGCAGACCCGGGCGACCTCCTCGATCACGATCACGGTGGCCAGCGCGTCCGCGCCGGCGCCGCCGTACTCCTCCGGCACGTGCACCGCGTGCAGGTCGTTGCCCTGCAGCGCCTCCAGCGCCTCGTGCGGGAAGCGGCCCTGCTCGTCGACCTCGGCCGCGAACGGGGCGATCTTCGCCTCGGCCAGCGACCGCACCGCGTCACGGAGCATGTCGTGCTCCTCGGCCAACCGGAAGAGGTCGAAATCCGCTCCGGAATTGCCCGCCATGTGCCTCGCCCCTCGAGTGGTTAGTTACCGTTAAGTAGCAATGTCGCCACTCATTCTAGGCGCGCCGTCCGATCCCCCGGGAGCGTGACATGCACAACAGGCGCCCGTGCGGCCCGCTTCACCGCACGCTGTCGCCCAGGGTGTCACTGGTGGTGTGGTGCTCCGCCAGGTACTGCTCCATCCGGTCGTTGCGCACCGCCTGCCAGAGCTGGCCCGCGGCGACCTTGTCGAGCAGCACCACGGACTGCCCGGACACGCTGTTGAAGCCGCCGAACGGCGCGTTCATGAAGCGCACGCCGTCCGGGCGCAGCCCGCGCAGGCTCCACGCCAGCTCGTAGAGGTCGGTGTTGCTGAGCCGGTCGTCCACGCTGGCCACGTCGCCGACGGTCTGCAGCAGACCGGTGAGCCGCGACGGGCTGCCGAGCGTGCCGGCGTTCATGGTCTGGATCATCAGGGCGCGCAGGAAGTTCTGCTGGCGCTTGCTGCGGTCGAGGTCGCCGTTGGGCAGTCCGTACCGCTCGCGGACGTAGAGCAGCGCCTCCGCGCCGTCCATGTGGTGGGTGCCGGCGTCCCACTGGCGGGCCTCGCCGCGGCCCTCGATGGTCTGCGGGATGGTGATGTCGACACCGCCGACCGCGTCGGTGAGCGCCCGGAAGCCGTTCCAGTCGATCACCGCGATGTGGTCGATCCGGATCCCGGTGAGGTTCTGCACCGTCTCGACCATCAGCGGCGGGCCGCCCCAGGAGTACGCCGCGTTGATCTTCGCCGGGCCGTGGCCGGGGACGTCCACCAGGGTGTCGCGGGCGAGGGAGATGATCGACGCGCTCTTCCGGTCGGCGGATATGTGCAGCAGCATCATGGTGTCGCTGCGCTGCGCGCCGGCCTTCCAGGCGGGCGCCTTCGCCTCCTTGCCGGTGGTGGCCACGTCCGAGCGGGCGTCCAGGCCGACCAGCAGGAAGGTGGTGCCGGAGTTCGGCACCGCGGCGGGCTGCCGGTCGGCGGGCAGGGTGGGGAAGGCGCCTGGAATGCGGTCCACCGAGGACGCGTAGTGGTCCACCGTCCAGTATGCGGCGCCGGCCCCGCCGAACAGCAGGCCGAGCAGCGCCACCAGCGTCCAGACCAGCACCCGGCGGGTGCGCCGCCGGCGCCTCGCCTCGCCCTCGCCGGACGGCGGCCCGCCCTCCGGCGCGTCCCCGTCCCCGGCGTCCGCCCCGTCGTCCGCGTCCTCGAAGAGGCTCAGCGGTGCCGGGCGCTCCCCCGCCGATTCCTCGCGCTCCCTCGCAGCCATGCGCGCATTGTGCCGCCCTGCGCCCACGCGCGGGTCCCGCTCGCGATTTCGGCAACCCGGCCGTTATCGACGGGTTCGCCGCGGGGCCTGCCCCGGCTACCATCAGTGGCTGCGGCCGCCGGTCACCCCGGTCGGCCCGGCAACCTGGACTGAATGGGGAAGCACGTGGCCCTCCGCATCACGGTGATCGGCACCGGCTACCTCGGCGCGACGCACGCCGCCTGCATGGCGGAGCTCGGCTTCGAGGTGCTCGGCCTGGACATCGACCCGGAGAAGATTGCGTCGCTGGCCGCGGGCCGGGTGCCGATGTACGAGCCGGGCCTCGCCGAGCTGCTGGTCAAGCACGTGCCGGGCCACGAGGGCTCCACCGGCCGGCTGCGCTTCACCACCTCCTGGGAGGAGGTGGCCGAGTTCGGCGACGTCCACTTCATCTGCACCAACACCCCGCAGAAGAAGGGCGAGTTCGCCGCCGACATGAGCTACGTCGACAGCGCGCTCGACTCGCTCGCGGTGCACCTGACCCGGCCGACGCTGGTGGTCGGCAAGTCGACCGTGCCGGTCGGCAGCGCGAGCCGGCTGGCCGAGCGGCTCGCCGCCCTCGCCCCGGTCGGCGAACAGGCGGAGCTGGCCTGGAACCCGGAGTTCCTCCGCGAGGGCTTCGCGGTCGGCGACACCCTGCACCCGGACCGGCTGGTGGTGGGCGTCCGCAGCGAGCGCGCCGAGCAGCTGCTGCGCGAGGTCTACGCGACGCCGGTCGCCCAGGGCGTGCCCTTCGTCGTGACCGACTTCGCCACCGCCGAGCTGGTGAAGGCCGCCGCGAACTCCTTCCTGGCCACCAAGATCTCCTTCATCAACGCGATGGCGGAGGTCTGCGAGTCGGCCGGCGCCGATGTCGTCCAGCTGTCCAAGGCGCTCTCCTACGACGCCCGGATCGGCGGCAAGTTCCTCAACGCCGGCCTCGGCTTCGGCGGCGGCTGCCTGCCCAAGGACATCCGGGCGTTCATGGCGCGGGCCGGCGAGCTGGGCGCGGACCAGGCGCTGACCTTCCTGCGCGAGGTCGACTCGATCAACATGCGGCGCCGCTCCCGGATGGTCGAGCTCGCCCGCGAGCAGTGCGGCGGCGGCTTCCTCGGCCGCCGGGTGGCCGTGCTCGGCGCGGCCTTCAAGCCGAACTCGGACGACATCCGGGACTCCCCCGCGCTGAACGTCGCCGGGCAGATCCAGCTGCAGGGCGCCCAGGTCACGGTCTACGACCCCAAGGCGATGGACAACGCCCGCAAGATGTTCCCCAGCCTCTCCTATGCCGACTCCGCGCTGGAGGCCGTTCAGGGCGCCCATGTGGTGCTGCACCTGACGGAGTGGCAGGAGTTCCGCGAGCTCGACCCGACGGAGGTCGGCGCGCTGGTCGCCGAGAAGCGCATCCTGGACGGCCGGAACGTACTGGACCCGGCGGCCTGGCGGGCGGCGGGCTGGACCTACCGGGCGATGGGCCGGCCCGGCGCGGAATGACCGCACCCCGGCGCGGGTTGTCCCCCGCATGACGTACGGAGACGACGCAACGGTCCGCAGGATCCTCCAGGAGTCGGGCGACACCTGGGCGGTGGTCGGCCTGTCCACCAACACCCGGCGGGCGGCGTACGGCGTCGCCCGGGTGCTGCAGCGGGCCGGCAAACGGGTGGTGCCCGTGCACCCCAAGGCCGAGACGGTGCTCGGCGAGCAGGGCTACGCCACGCTCGCCGACATCCCCTTCCCGGTCGACGTGGTCGACGTGTTCGTGAACAGCGGCCTGGCCGGCGAGGTCGCCGACCAGGCCGTCGCGGTGGGCGCCAAGGCGGTCTGGTTCCAGCTGGACGTCGTGGACGAGGCCGCCTGGGAGCGCACCAGGGCCGCGGGGCTCGACATGGTGATGGACAAGTGCCCGGCCATCGAGCTGCCGCTGCTCTGAGCCGCGCCCCGGGCGGCTACTCCACCGGCACCGCGATGTCGCAGACCGGGTCGGCCTCGCCGACGGCGGCCCAGTCCGCGAAGTACACCTCGCGCGGGGCGGAGACGACCGTGCGGCCCTCCCGCTTCGCCCACTCGAAGACCGCGTCGTAGGCCGACAGGATCTGCGGGTAGGCCACCTGCGCCTTGGTGATCGTGGTGTACGCCTCGCGGTGCGCCGGCTCCACCCGGTGGGCGGGTGCGACACCCCCGGTGTGCGCCGCGTCGATGGGCACGCAGACCTCCACCGGGCCGTCGCTGTCCTCGTTGACCTCGCCGTGGTAGACCACGAACGGCGCCGCGGCCACCCCGCCGTAGGCCTTCGCCGCCTCGGCCAGCCGGTCGCACGCCGCCGGGATCCACACCGGCAGGTCCTCCGGCCCGGCGTGCCGCTGCTCGGTGAGCACCAGTTGCTCCGGCACCTCGCGCTGCTCGATTCCGTACATGTCCGAACTCCCTTCGCCTCCTGACAACCGGATGCGGAGGTGGGCCGCCAGCTCGCGCTGGCCCGCGACCCGGCGCTCGACCGACTCCCAGTACCCGGCCACCAGTTCGGCGGCCTGCGGCCCGGGTGCGGCCAGCACCTCGGCGACCGTGGCCAGCGGCATGTCGAGCCCGCGCAGCCGGACGATCAGCCGGGCCGCCGCCAGCCGGCTCTCCCGGTAGTACCGGTAGCCGGTGACCGGGTCCACCCGGTCAGGCGGCAGCAGTCCCTGCCGGTCGTACAGCCGCAGCGCCTTCGGCGAGAGCCGGGCGCGGCGGGCGAACGCGCCGATGCCGAGCAGTGCCTCGTCCTCCACGGCGTCCACGCTCCCGTCTGCCCCAGGGGCAAGGTCAACCCCGCCCGTCCAGCTGCTCCAGGGTCGCGATGGACGGGCCGCGCACGGCCTGCAGGCGGCGGGCCACCGACTCCGCCTCGCGCAGCACCCGCACCGCGTTGTGCCAGGTCAGCTTGGAGAGGTCGGCCTCGGACCAGCCGCGGCCGAGCAGCTCGGCGACCAGGTTCGGGTAACCGGCCACGTCGTCCAGGCCGGACGGGACGAAGGCGGTGCCGTCGAAGTCGCCGCCGATGCCGACGTGGTCGATCCCGGCGACCTCCCGCATGTGGTCGAGGTGGTCGGCGACCGTGGCCGGGGTGGCGACCGGCCGCGGGTGGGCCGCCTCGTGGGCGCGCTGGCAGTCCATCGCGGCGGGCGTGGTCTCCAGCGGGTGGAAGCCGTGCACGCGCATGTTCTCGTCCGCGGCCAGGGTCCACTCGATCGCGGCGGGCAGCACGAACTTCGGGACGAACGTGGCCATCGCCAGGCCGCCGTTGCCGGCCAGCGCGGCGAGCACGTCGTCCGGGACGTTGCGCGGGTGGTCGCACACCGCCCGGGCCGAGGAGTGCGAGAAGATCACCGGCGCCTCCGAGACCCGCAGCGCGGCCCGCATGGTGTCCGCGGAGGTGTGCGAGAGGTCGACCAGCATGCCGAGCCGGTTCATCTCCCGGACGACCTCCTCGCCGAAGGCGGTCAGCCCGCCCGCGGCCGGCTCGTCGGTGGCGGAGTCCGCCCACGGCACGTTGTCGTTGTGGGTGAGCGTCAGATACCGCACGCCCAGGGTGTACAGGGCGCGCAGGGTGGCCAGCGAGCTGTCGATCGAGTGGCCGCCCTCGGCGCCCATCAGCGAGGCGATCCGGCCCTCGGCACGGGCCGCCTCCATGTCGTCCGCGGTCAGCGCCGTACGCAGCGCCTCGGGGTAACGCGCCGTCAGGGCGTGGACGAAGTCGATCTGCTCCAGGGTGGCGCTGACCGCCCGGTCGCCGGCGTAGTCGCTGCGCACGTACACCGACCAGAACTGCGCGCCGACCCCGCCGGCGCGGAGCCGGCCGAGGTCGGTGTGCAGGCGGGCGCTCTGGTCGGCCGCCAGGTCGACGGCGTCCAGGTCGTAGCCGGCCTGGGCGCGCATGGCCCAGGGGAGGTCGTTGTGCCCGTCCACCACAGGGGTGTCGCGGAGGACGGCGCGGGCGCGGTCGAGCAGCTCAGGGGTCATGCCCCCGTTCTACACCGGCGCGCCCGGCCGTCCGGGGCGAACGGCGTCCGTCAGCCCTGGCCGCCGGCGACCCGGGCGCGGAGCTTCTTGCCCTTCTCGGTGGCCTGGGCGTTCAGCTCGGCCTGGAAGTCCACCATCCGCTCGGCCAGCTCCGGGTCGAAGGCGGCGAGCATCCGGACGGCCAGCAGGCCGGCGTTGCGGGCGCCGGCGATCGACACGGTGGCCACCGGCACGCCGGCGGGCATCTGCACGATCGACATCAGGCTGTCCATGCCGTCCAGGTACTTCAGCGGCACGGGGACGCCGATCACGGGCAGCGGCGTGACCGAGGCGAGCATGCCCGGGAGGTGGGCGGCGCCGCCGGCGCCGGCGATGATCGCCTTCAGGCCGCGGGCGTGCGCCTGCTCGCCGTACGCGACCATCTCGCGCGGCATGCGATGCGCGGAGACGACGTCCACCTCGAAGGGGACCTCGAACTCGGCCAGCGCCTGCGCGGCGGCCTCCATCACGGGCCAGTCGGAGTCCGAGCCCATGACGATGCCGACGAGCGGAGCCTCGGGGTTGGTCATTCGGTGATCGTTCCTCGCAGGTAGGCGGCCGCGTGACGGGCGCGCTCGCGGACGTCGTCGAGGTCGTCCCCGACGACGTTGACGTGGCCGACCTTGCGGCCCGGCTTCACGTCCTTGCCGTACATGTGGATCTTGAGGCCGGGGTCACGGGCCATGCAGTGCAGGAAGGCGTGGTACATGTCCGGGTAGTCGCCGCCGAGCACGTTGACCATGACCGTCCACCGGGCGCGCGGCCGCGGGTCGCCGAGCGGCAGGTCGAGCACCGCCCGCAGGTGGTTCTCGAACTGCGAGGTGACCGAGCCGTCCTGGGACCAGTGGCCGGAGTTGTGCGGGCGCATCGCCAGCTCGTTGACCAGGATCCGGCCGTCCCGGGTCTGGAACAGCTCCACCGCGAGGTGGCCGGTGATGTCCAGCGCGCCGGCGATCCGCAGCGCGAGCTGCTGGGCCTCGGCGGCCAGCTCCGGGTCGAGGCCCGGCGCGGGCGCGGTGACCTCGGCGCAGACGCCGTTCTCCTGGACGCTCTCCACCACCGGGTAGGCGACCGCCTGGCCGCTGGGCGAGCGGACCACGTTCGCGGCCAGCTCGCGGGCGAAGTCGACCTTCTCCTCGGCCAGCACCGGGACGCCGGCCAGGAAGGGCGCGGCCGCCTCGGCCTCGTCGCCGACCACCCAGACGCCCTTGCCGTCGTAGCCGCCGCGGACGGTCTTCAGCACCACCGGGTAGCCGTCGCCCTCGGCGGCGAAGGCCGTCACGTCGGCCGGGTCGGCGACGATCCGGTGCCGGGGGCAGGGCACGTCGATCGAGTCGAGCTTCGCCCGCATCACGCCCTTGTCCTGGGCGTTCACCAGGGCGTCCGGGCCCGGGCGGACGGCGATACCGTCGGCCTGCAGGGCCCGCAGGTGCTCGGTCGGCACGTGCTCGTGGTCGAAAGTGATCACGTCGCAGTCGGCCGCGAAGCGGCGCAGCGTCTCCAGGTCCCGGTAGTCACCGAGGACGACGTCGGACACCACCTGTGCCGCCGAGTCCTGCGGGGTGTCGGCGAGGAGTTTGAAGCGGATGCCGAGCGGGATGCCTGCCTGGTGCGCCATGCGCGCCAGCTGCCCTCCGCCGATCACGCCGACCACTGGAAATTTTGCATTGCCCGCGAAAGTCACGCTGCCCAGGATATCCGGGCCGGTCGGAGCCGGTGCACCGGCGGTTGCGCGGGAGACCGGGGGGAACCGGGCGCCGATGGGGCCCGAGGGAGCGAGTAGCCTGGTGGCCCGGGCCTTCGCCGCGCACGTGCGTACACGAGGCGCCGGTATCGCGCTGCGCCCGCGCGGGCACCCAGTTCGTCCTCCCGTACGTCACTCAGGAGACACCCGGATGACCACGACCACCGCGACCCAGCCGTCGTTGCTGCAGCGCCTGCGCGGCCTGTCCGACGAAGTGATCAAGTTCGCCGTCGTCGGCCTGAGCGGTGTCGCCGTCAACTTCGTCGTCTTCTGGATCTGCATCAACGGCCTGAACCTGGCCTCGCTGCGCTCCAACGTGGCGGCGACCCTGGTGGCCATCGCCACCAACTACCTCGGCTACCGGTACTGGCTGTACAAGGACCGCGACGCCGCCTCCCGCCGCCGCGAGATCACGCTGTTCCTGCTGTTCAGCGGCGCCGGCATGCTGATCGAGACCGGCGTGCTGGGCTTCTCGGTCTACGTGCTGGGCCTGAACACGCACCTGGAGCAGATCGCCGCCAAGGTGGCCGGCCTCGCGGTCGGCACGGTGTTCCGCTTCGTCTCGTACCGGACGTGGGTGTTCAAGGCGATGCCGGAGCTGGCCGAGCCGGAGCCCGAGGTCGTCGCCGAGGCCGAGCTGCTGCTGGCGGCCGAGGAGCCGGAGTACGTGAAGTAGCGGAGCGCGGGCCCGCGCTCAGCGCTGCGGGCGCTTGGGCTCGGCGCCCGTGTCCTCGTGGTCCCGGCCGCTGCCGAGGAAGAGGGCGAAGACCGGGGGCTTGAGCGAGAGCAGTTCCAGCCGGGCGCCGTCCGCCTCCGCGAGGTCGCGGGCGACGGCGAGCCCGATGCCGGTGGAGTTCCGGCCGCTGACCGCACGCTCGAAGACCCGGTTGCCGAGTTCCGGCGGGACGCCCGGGCCCTCGTCCTGGACCTCGGCGACCACCGAGGAGCCGGTGCGGCGGACCCGCAGGGTGATGTCGCCGCCGCCGTGCATCAGCGAGTTCTCCAGCAGGGTGGCCAGCACCTGGGCCACCGTTCCCGGTGTGCCGATCACGGTGGTGCCGCGCATCCCCTCCATCTGCAGCCGGCGGCCGGCCGCGCGCAGCGGTGCGCTCCACTCCTCGACCTGCTGCTTGAGTACCTCGTCGAGGTCGAAGGTGACGGCGGTCGGGCTGGCCGGGTCGCGCTGGTTGGTGAGCAGCCGCTGGACGACGTCGGTGAGCCGCTCCACCTGCTGGAGGGCGATCGTGGCTTCCTCCTTGACGGTGTCCGGCTCCTCGGCGAGCGCGGTGATCTCCTCCAGGCGCATGGAGAGCGCGGTGAGCGGGGTGCGCAGCTGGTGCGAGGCGTCGGCGGCGAGCCGGCGTTCGGCGGTGAGCATCCGGGCGATCCGTACCGCGCTGACGTCCAGCACCTCGGCGATCCGGTCGAGTTCGGGCACGCCGTAGCGGCGGTCGCGGGGCCGCGGGTCGCCGGAGCCGAGGCGTTCGGCGGTCTGGGCGAGTTCGGTGAGCGGGCGGGCGAGGCGCTTGGCCTGCCAGACCGCGAGGGCGACGGCGGCCTGCACGGCGAGCAGCGCGACCACGCCGAGCAGCAGCAGCATGTTGCCGATCTCGTGGTCGACGTCGGCGCGGGACTGCTGGACGGTCACCGTCTCGCCGCTGGCGCCCTCCTCGGTGGCGGTCAGCGCCGGGCCGTCGACCGGCCGGCCGGCCGCGATGAGCGGCTGGCCGGGGATGTCGACGGTCACGAAGGAGCCGTCGGTGACCTGGGCGGCGAACTTCTCGCCGGTCACCGGTTCGCCCGCGGCCAGCCGGTTCTCGACCAGGCCGAGGACCCGGACGGCCGCGGCGTCGACCCGGTCCTCGGCGGCGTTGACGATGCTCTGCTTCTCGATGAGCGCCAGCGGGACGCAGAACACCGCGACCACCACCAGGACGACGCCCAGCAGTGAGTTGATCATTCTGCGCTTCACGCCGGGGAATGCCTTCGCTCAGTCGGTGCTGTGGTGGTGCGGTGCGGCGGCCGGGGTCAGTTCTTCTCGAACCGGAATCCGACGCCGCGGACGGTGGCGATGTAGCGCGGGTTGGCGGCGTCGTCGCCGAGCTTCTTGCGCAGCCAGGAGATGTGCATGTCCAGCGTCTTGGTGGAGGTCCACCAGGTGGTGTCCCAGACCTGGCGCATGATCTCCTCGCGGGTGACCACCCGGCCGGCGTCCCGCACCAGGACGCGCAGCAGCTCGAACTCCTTGGCGGAGAGGGTGAGTTCCTCCTCGCCGAGCCAGGCGCGGTGCGACTCGATGTCGATCTTGACGCCGTGGGCGCCGGTGGTGAGCTGGTCCACGTTGCCGCGGCGGAGCAGCGCCCGGACGCGGGCGAGCAGCTCGGCCAGCCGGAAGGGCTTGGTGACGTAGTCGTCGGCACCGGCGTCCAGGCCGACCACCGTGTCCACCTCGTCGGCCCGGGCGGTGAGCACCAGGACGGGGCAGCTGCGGCCGTCGGCGCGCAGGCGCCGGCAGACCTCCAGGCCGTCCATCTCGGGCAGGCCGAGGTCCAGGACGATCAGGTCGACGTCCTCCGCGAGGCCCGCGGCCAGCGCGGCGGGGCCGTCCTCGCGCACGAGCACGTCATACCCCTCGCGACGGAGCGCGCGGGCCAGCGGTTCGGAGATTGCCGGGTCGTCCTCGGCCAGCAGCACACAGGTCATGGGGGTGATGGTAGTCCGCTCCGGTGATCGCAAGGGGCTGTGAACTGTTTCACAGAGCCGTGATCGTTACCTTTGGTCCGCCATGTCCGCGTCGAGACGGCCCCCAAGAGGTGAGAGGTGGAGATTCTGTCATTCGACCTTCGTTTCGAAGGAAGTTTTTCCGAGTTACCATCGAATGGACGACTTGTAGCCGCCGAGGCTCTACTCGGACAATACCGACGGTTCGGCATTTGTCCTCCGATGTCCTGTCAGCGTCCCCGTACAGTGGTCCGGTCCCCGCCCGCCAACACCCCTCGGCGGACGAACACAGGCAAGGAACCCACCACACATGGCGACTACCACCCTGGACGCCGGCATCCGCCCGGCCCCTTCCAGTGGCAAGACCTTCTTCGGGCACCCCCGAGGGCTCGCCACCCTCTTCATGACCGAGATGTGGGAGCGCTTCAGCTTCTACGGCATGCGTGCCCTGCTGGTGCTCTACATGACCGCCGCCACCACCGAGGGCGGCCTCGGCATGAAGATCGCCGTGGCGACGGCCGTCTACAGCGTCTACAACGCGATGGTGTACCTGCTCGCCCTGCCGGGCGGCTGGATCGCCGACCGCTTCCTCGGCGCCCGCAGGACCGTGGCACTCGGCGGCACGATCATCATGATCGGCCACTTCCTGCTCGCGGTGCCCGCCTCGGCCTCGTTCTTCACCGGCCTCGGCTTCATCGCGCTCGGCTCCGGCCTGCTGAAGGCCAACATCTCGACGATGGTCGGCCACCTGTACGACGGCCCGAACGACCCGCGTCGCGACGGCGGCTTCACGATCTTCTACATGGGCATCAACCTCGGTGCCTTCGCCGCCCCGCTGGTCATCGGCACCGTCGGCCAGAGCGTCAACTGGCACCTGGGCTTCGCCCTCGCCGGCATCGGCATGGCGCTGGGCCTCGGCCAGTTCCTGCTCGGCACCCGCCACCTGGCCGCCGCCAGCGACGTCGTGACCGCCCCCATGCCCGCCGCCGAGAAGCGCGCGGTGTTCCGCAAGGCGGGCCTGTGGCTGGCCGTCGCGGCCGTGTTCTACGCCGTCGTCGTGCTGAGCGGCCGCTTCACCATCGACTGGGCGATCTGGCCGCTGTCCATCGCGGGTATCGCCATCCCGGTGTTCGTCTTCGCCCGGGTCAAGCGCGACAAGGACCTGGACACCGCCGAGCAGTCAAAGATGAGCGGCTACATCTGGTTCTTCGTGGCCGCCGCCGTGTTCTGGATGATCTACGACCAGTCCGGCTCCACGCTGAGCGTCTTCGCCGACGACAGCACCGCCTCCACGCTGCTCGGGTTCACCTTCCCGTCCAGCTGGTTCCAGTCGCTGAACCCGCTCTACATCATGGCGCTGGCCCCGGTCTTCGCCTGGCTCTGGGTGGCGCTCTCGCGCCGCGGCAAGAACCCCAGCACCACCATGAAGTTCGCCTTCGGCCTGCTGATGATCGGCGCGTCCTTCCTGGTCATGATGCTGGCGATGGCCGCCGCCGCGGGCGGCGTCAAGGTCACCCCGCTGTGGCTGGCCGTGGTCTACCTCGTCCAGACCGTCGGCGAGCTGACCCTCTCCCCGGTCGGCCTCTCCGTGACCACCAAGCTGGCCCCGGCGAAGTACGCCAGCCAGATGATGGGTGTCTGGTTCCTCGCCGTCACCGCCGGTGACTGCGTGGCCGCCATCGTCCAGCTGGTCCTCGGTGACGCCACCGGCACGACCTGGTACTTCGCCCTGCAGGGTGTGGCCGCGATCATCGCCGGCCTGGGCCTCGCGATGTACCGCAAGAAGGTCGTCCGCCTCATGGGCGACGTGCACTGACGCACCGGGCCCGACGCACTGGGCCCGACGTGCCGGGCCACGGCCCGCCCCCGCCGACCGGCGGGGGCGGGCCGTGGCAAATCCCCCCGGACGGCGGTTGTCCGCACCGGGGCGAAGCGGAAAAACTGGTCCCGACCAGGGCACAACCCGGCACATTGAAGAGGGAGGGCGCGGATCGCGCCCTCCCTCTGCCGTGTCCTCGGCCCCCGGTGGCGGGGAGCGGCCGGGATCAGACCTCGCGCACGCCGCTGCGCCAGACCGCGGCGGTCAGCGGCACACCCGGGCGGTAGGCCAGGTGCACGTGCGAGGGGGCGTCCAGCAGCAGCAGGTCGGCGCGGGCACCCACCGTGACCGTGCCGACGTCCGTCCGCCGCAGGGCCCGCGCACCGGTCGCCGTCGCCGCGTGCACCGCCTCGTCCGGGGTCATCCCCATCTCGCGGACGGCCACCGCGACGCAGAAGGCCATCGACGAGGTGAAGCTCGACCCCGGGTTGCAGTCCGTGGAGAGCGCCACCGCGGCGCCCGCATCGAGCAGCCGGCGGGCGTCCGGGTACGCGGCGCGGGTCGAGAACTCCGCGCCGGGCAGCAGGGTCGCCACGGTGTCCGAGCCGGCGAGCGCCGCCACGTCCTCGTCGGTCAGGTGGGTGCAGTGGTCCGCGGAGGCCGCACCCAGCTCCACCGCGAGCTGCACGCCCGGGCCGTACGACAGCTGGTTGGCGTGCACCCGCGGCACCAGGCCGCGGGCCGTGCCGGCGGTCAGGACGGCCCGCGCCTGGTCGCCGTCGAAGGCGCCGCGCTCGCAGAAGACGTCCACCCACTTGGCGTGCGGGGCGCAGGCGTCCAGCATCTCGCCGGTCACCAGCTCCACGTAGCCGGCCGGGTCGTCCTTGAACTCGGGGGCCACCACGTGCGCACCGAGGTACGTCGTCTCCGGGGTGTGCCCGGCGGCGATCCGCAGTGCCCGTGCCTCGTCCTCGACGGTCAGGCCGTAGCCCGACTTGCACTCGACCGTGGTGGTGCCCTGGCGCAGTGCCTCGCGCAGGAAGCGGGCGAGGTTGGCGTCCAGCTCGGCGTCGGTCGCGGCGCGGGTGGCGGCCACCGTCGTCCGGATGCCGCCGGCCGAGTAGGCCTGGCCGGACATCCGGGCGTTGAACTCGGCGGTGCGGTCGCCGGCGAAGACCAGGTGGGAGTGCGAGTCGACGAAGCCCGGCAGCAGGGCGCGGCCGTCGGCGTCGAAGCGGTCGTCGGCGGCGGGGGCGGCCGCGGCCGGGCCCACCCAGGCGATCCGCTCGCCGTCCACCACGACGGCGGCGTCCGCGACCAGCCCCAGCGGGCCCGAACCGAGCCCGGGGTCGTTGGTGACCAGGCTGCCGATGCCGGTGATGAGGGTGCTCAACGTTGTCCTTTCAAGATCATGGTCAGCCGGCCAGGGGCATCTCCCCTCAGGCTCCCAGCGAGGTGATGGCGGTGCGGAGGGCGCCGGCGACGTCGGGGACGAGCTGGTGCACGGCGTCCTTGACGATGTGGCGGCCGCCGACGACCACGTGCCGGACGTCCGCCGCGGTGGCCGCGAACACCGCGGTCTCCGCCCCGAGCTGCGGGCCCGGCCCGGCCGTGCGGACGGTGTCCAGGGCGACGGCGGTGAAGTCGGCGAGGGCGCCCGCCTCGATCCGGCCCGCCTCGGACCAGCCGAGGGAGGCGTGGCCGTCCTCGGTGCCGGCCCGGAGCAGGGCGTGTGCCGTCCAGTGCCCGCGGGTGCGGGTGCGGAGCCGTTCGTTGAGCTCCAGCGCCCGGGCCTCCTCGAACGGGTCGATGATCGCGTGGCTGTCGCTGCCGAGGCTGATCGGGCAGCCCGAACTCGCCAGCCGGCGGGCCGGGCCGATGCCGTCGGCGAGGTCCCGCTCGGTGGTGGGGCACATGCAGATGGTGGTGGCGGAGTCGCCGAGCAGCCGGATGTCGTCGTCGCTCAGGTGCGTGGCGTGCACCGCGGAGGTGCGCGGGCCGAGCACGCCGTGGTCGGCGAGCAGCCGGGTCGGGGTGACGCCGTGGGCGGTGAGGCAGGCGTCGTTCTCGGCGGTCTGCTCGGAGAGGTGGACGTGCAGCGGGGCCTTCCGCATGGCCGCCCAGTGCGCGACGGTCGCCAGCTGGTCGGCGGGCACCGCGCGGACCGAGTGGACGGCGGCGCCGATGCGGGCGTGGTCGGTGGGCTTGAGGGCGTCCGCGCGGGCGGCCCAGGCGTCGGCGTCGCCGTCGCTGAACCGCAGCTGCGGCTTGGTGGCCTCGGCGCCGAAGCCGGACGAGAGGTAGCAGGTGTCGAGCAGGGTGATCCGGATGCCGGCCCGCGCCGCCGCCTCGATCAGGGCGAGGCCCATCGCGTTGGGGTCGTCGTAGCGGCTGCCGCCGGGGGCGTGGTGCAGGTAGTGGAACTCGCCGACGGCGGTGATGCCGGCCAGCGCCATCTCGGCGTAGACGGCGGTGGCGAGGTCGAGGTAGCTGTCCGGGTCGAGGGCGCCGGCGAAGCGGTACATGGTGTCCCGCCAGGTCCAGAAGGTGCCGGAGCCGACCTGGACGTGTCCGCGCAGGGCGCGGTGGAAGGCGTGCGAGTGCGCGTTGGCCTGGCCGGGCAGCACCAGGCCGCCGAGCCGGACGGCGCCGGACGGGCAGGGACCGCTGTCGGGGGTGACGTGGGCGATCCGGCCGCCCGGTCCGACGGCGATCAGCACGTCCTTCTCGACGACGGTGCCGTTGGCGTGCGGCAGCCACGCGTACTCCGCCCAGTACGTCAGCCCTGACATGCGAGGTCCTCCAGTACGTCGGCGAGCGCGGCCACGCCCGCGAGGCAGTCGTTCTCCTCGGCGTGCTCCGCCGGGGAGTGCGAGACTCCGCTCGGGTTACGTACGAACAGCATGGCGGTCGGAATGGCCGAGGCGAGGATTCCGGCGTCGTGTCCTGCGCCGGTGGGCAGCACCGGCACCGGGCGGCCGTCGGCGCGGCCGAGGATCCGGGCGAGCCGGTCGCGCAGCGGCCCGTCGAAGTCCACCACGGGCGTGTACGACTCGCGGGTGAGTTCGACCCGGACGCCGTCCCGCTCGCCGCGTTCGAAGGCGGCCCGCCGGATCTCCTCGACGACCTCGTCGAGGGTGGCCTCGTCGGCGGCGCGGGAGTCCAGCCAGCCGCGGACGAGGGAGGCGATGGCGTTGGTGCCGTTGGGTTCGACGGCGACCTTGCCGAAGGTCGCCAGCGCGCCGGCCAGCCTCGCCTTCTTGCGGGCGGCGAGCACGGTGGTGGCGTAGGTGAGCATCGGGTCGCGGCGGTCCTCGATGCGGGTGGTGCCGGCGTGGTTGGCCTCGCCGTGGAAGTCGAACCGCCAACGGCCGTGCGGCCAGATGGCGCTGGCCACGCCGACGCTCTGGTCCTCCGCGAGGTAGCGGCCCTGCTCGACGTGGAGTTCGACGAACGCACCGATGCGGCCGAGGCGTTCGCGGTCGGCGCCGATCGCCTCGGGGTCGTACCCGGCCTTCTCCATGGCGTCGGGCAGCCGGATGCCGTCGGCGTCGCGCAGGTCGAAGGCCTGCTCCTTGGAGAGCACGCCGGCGGTGAGCCGGGAGCCGATGCAGGCGACGCCGAACCGGGCGCCCTCCTCGTCCCCGAAGTTGACGATCGCCAGCGGCTTCGTGAACTCGGCCCCGCGGGAGCGGAGTTCGTCCAGGGCGGCGAAGGCGGAGACCACGCCGAGCGGGCCGTCGAAGGCGCCGCCGTCCGGCACGGAGTCCAGGTGCGAGCCGGTGACCACGGCGCCCTCGCCGTGCGGATCGCCCACCCAGGCCCACTGGTTGCCGTTGCGGTCGAGTTCGAGGTGCAGGCCGCGGGAGCGGGCCTGCTCCTCGAACCAGGCCCGGCATTCGGCGTCGGCGGAGTTCCAGGCGAAGCGGCGGTAGCCGCCGGACGAGGCGGAGCGGCCCACGGGGAGCAGCTCCGCCCACATCCGCTGGAAGCCGTCGGTCACAGCTCGCCCATGGGGACGCGCACGCCCCGCTCGCCGGCGACCTCGACGGCCCGGTCGTAGCCGGCGTCGACGTGCCGGATGACGCCCATGCCGGGGTCGTTGGTGAGCACGCGGCGGATCTTCTCGCCGGCGAGCGCGGTGCCGTCGGCGACGGTGACCTGGCCGGCGTGGATCGAGCGGCCGATGCCGACGCCGCCGCCGTGGTGGATGGAGACCCAGGACGCGCCGGAGGCGACGTTGACCATGGCGTTGAGCAGCGGCCAGTCGGCGATCGCGTCGGAGCCGTCCAGCATGGCCTCGGTCTCGCGGTACGGGGAGGCGACCGAGCCGCAGTCGAGGTGGTCGCGGCCGATGACGATCGGGGCGGACAGCTCACCGGAGGCGACCATGTCGTTGAAGCGCTCGCCGGCCTTGTCGCGCTCGCCGTAGCCGAGCCAGCAGATGCGCGCCGGGAGGCCCTGGAAGTGGACCTTCTCCTGGGCCATCTTGATCCAGCGGTGCAGCGACTCGTTCTCCGGGAAGAGGTCGAGGACGGCCTTGTCGGTCTTGTAGATGTCCTGCGGGTCGCCGGAGAGCGCGGCCCAGCGGAACGGGCCCTTGCCCTCGCAGAACAGCGGGCGGATGTAGGCCGGGACGAAGCCGGGGAAGGCGAACGCCCGGTCGTAGCCGGCGAGCTGGGCCTCGCCGCGGATGGAGTTGCCGTAGTCGAAGACCTCGGCGCCGCGGTCCTGGAAGCCGACCATCGCCTCGACGTGCTTGGCCATCGACTCGCGCGAGCGCTGGGTGAACTCGGCGGGCTTGGCGGCCGCGTAGTCCGCCATGTCGTCGAAGTCGACACCGATCGGCAGGTAGCTCAGCGGGTCGTGGGCGCTGGTCTGGTCGGTGACGATGTCGATCGGCGCGTCCATCGCGAGCAGCTGCGGGAAGATCTCCGCGGCGTTGCCGAGCAGGCCGATGGAGAGCGGCTGCTTCTTGTCCCGTGCGGCGGTGGCGAGTTCGAGGGCGTGGGCGAGGTTCTTGGCCTCCACGTCCAGGTAGCGGTGCTCGATCCGGCGGGCGATCCGGGAGGGGTCGCAGTCGATGCAGATCGCGACGCCGCCGTTCATGGTGACGGCGAGCGGCTGGGCGCCGCCCATGCCGCCGAGACCGGCGGTGAGGGTGATGGTGCCTTCGAGGGTGCCGTTGAACTTCTTGTCGGCGACGGCGCCGAAGGTCTCGTAGGTGCCCTGGAGGATGCCCTGGGTGCCGATGTAGATCCACGAACCGGCGGTCATCTGGCCGTACATGGTGAGGCCGAGCGACTCCAGGCGGCGGAACTCCTCCCAGTTCGCCCAGTCGCCGACCAGGTTGGAGTTGGCGATCAGCACACGCGGTGCCCACTCGTGGGTCTGCATGACGCCGACCGGGCGGCCGGACTGCACCAGCATGGTCTCGTCCTGCTTGAGGTTCTGCAGGGTGCGGACCATGGCGTCGTACGAGCGCCAGTCGCGCGCCGCCTTGCCGGTGCCGCCGTAGACGACCAGCTTCGAGGGGTGCTCGGCAACCTCGGGGTCGAGGTTGTTCATGAGCATCCGCAGGGCGGCCTCCTGCTGCCAGCCCTGCGTGGTCAGCTGCGTCCCACGTGCCGCGCGGACCTCACGCGGGCCGCTCACCTGCTCCACCATGCTCCGGCCTCCTTGCGGATGAATTCATTCAGGCTTACCGAGACTGAATATATCCAGTCATTCACCCGGAAGCCAGACCTCAGCACCATCCGACCAGGAACCGCCCCGCGCCGCGCGGCGGCGCGCCCCGCAACGGACGGCGGCGGGCGGCGGGACCGGAAGGTCCCGCCGCCCGCCACCGGTGCACGCCTCAACCCGCGCGCAGGGCCGCCAGCTGCTGCTCGAAGGGCACCACCGCGGACTCCGTGCGGGGCCTGGGCGGGCGGGCCGCGAGCAGGTCGGCGAGTTCGCCCGCGGCGCGGGCGATCCGCGGGGCGAGCCCCTCGGCGTCACCGCCCGACCCCCAGTCCTCTGAGGCCGCGAACACCGCGGTCGGCACCACGACGGCCCGGAGGTGGGCGAAGAGCGGCCGCACGGCGTGCTCCAGCGCCAGCGAGTGCCGGGCGGTGCCGCCGGTGGCGGCGACCAGCACCGGCGTGCCGGTGAGCGCGTCCGGGTCGAGCACGTCGAAGAAGGACTTGAACAGGCCGCTGTACGAGGCGCTGAAGATCGGCGTCACCGCGATCACGGCGTCCGCACGCTCGACGGACTCCAGGGCGGCCCGCAGCTCCGGCCCGGGGAAGCCGGTGACCAGGTGGTCGGCGATACCGCGGGCGAGGCCGCGCAGCTCGACCACCTCGGCCTCCACCTCGCGCCGACCTTCCAGCGCCGTCCGGACGGCGCCGGCCAGCCGGTCGGCGAGCAGCCGGGTGGACGACGGCTGGGACAGGCCGGCCGACACGGCGACCAGCTTGAGCGGGGCGGTCATCGGGCCTCCTCGGCGGTGTCGGTGGTGTTCTCGGTGCGCCCGGCGAGCAGCGAGGCGTGGGTCGGGGCGTCCGGCACCTCTGCCGGGCGGCCGTTGGCGAACTCCTTGCGCAGCACCGGGACGACCTCCTCGCCGAGCAGGTCGAGCTGCTCCAGGACGGTCTTCAGCGGCAGCCCGGCGTGGTCGACCAGGAACAGCTGCCGCTGGTAGTCGCCGAAGGACTCGCGGAAGGTGAGGGTCTTGTCGATGACCTCCTGCGGGCTTCCGACGGTGAGCGGGGTCTGCTCGGTGAACTCCTCCAGCGAGGGGCCGTGCCCGTAGACCGGCGCGTTGTCGAAGTACGGGCGGAACTCGCGGACGGCGTCCTGGGAGTTGCGGCGCATGAAGACCTGGCCGCCGAGGCCGACGATCGCCTGCTCCGCGGTGCCGTGGCCGTAGTGCGCGTACCGCTCGCGGTAGAGGTTGACCAGCCGCTGGAAGTGCTCCTTCGGCCAGAAGATGTTGTTGGCGAAGAAGCCGTCGCCGTAGTACGCGGCCTGTTCGGCGATCTCGGGGCTGCGGATCGAGCCGTGCCAGACGAACGGCGGGACGCCGTCCAGCGGACGCGGGGTGGAGGTGAAGCCCTGCAGCGGGGTGCGGAAGCGTCCCTGCCAGTCGACCACGTCCTCGCGCCACAGCTGGTGCAGCAGCGCGTAGTTCTCGATCGCGAGCGGGATGCCCTGGCGGACGTCCTGGCCGAACCAGGGGTAGACCGGGCCGGTGTTGCCGCGGCCGAGCATCAGGTCGACCCGGCCGTCGGCCAGGTGCTGGAGCATCGCGAAGTCCTCGGCGATCTTCACCGGGTCGTTGGTGGTGATCAGCGTGGTCGAGGTGGAGAGGACGATCCGGTCGGTGCGGGCCGCGATGTGGCCGAGCATGGTGGTCGGCGACGAGGGCACGAAGGGCGGGTTGTGGTGCTCGCCGGTCGCGAAGACGTCCAGGCCCACCTCCTCGACCTTCCGGGCGATGGCCACCATCGCCTTGATCCGCTCGTGCTCGGTCGGTGTCCGGCCGGTGGTCGGGTCCTCGGTGACGTCGCCCACGGTGAAGATCCCGAACTGCATGGCTCACTCTCCAGATCGTTCAGATTTCAACTACATGGGGCTGAACGACCCTGCCACGGCGGCTATTCCCGCCGCGCCCGACGCGGCTCAGGCGGCCGCGTCGCCCTCCCAGTCGATGCCGATCTCGGCCAGCCAGGCGCGGTCCTGCGCGTCGACGGTCGCGGGCTCCGGGGCATCCGTCCCGCGCACCTCCCGCGGCGTCCTGGCCGGCGGCCGCGGGATCTCCTGGACGGGGCCGAGACCGTACCGCTCGGCCGCCTCGGCGGCGGCCCGCTCGGCGGCGGTCGGCTCGGTGATCCCGATGTGGACGGCGGACTCGTCGCCCGCCTCCAGCACGGTGATGCCGGGGTCCGGCGGACGGCGCAGCACGATCCGCCGGCCGCAGGTCGGACAGGACCACTCGTCGGCGCCGTCGGCCAGCCGCGCGGTCGGTCTCATCTGGTGGATCACCCGCATCCCGCTCACCCCCGTCCGGCCCGCGACCGGGCCCTGTGAAGGGGATGCCCGCTCCCGGCCGGGCGCCAACCCGCCGGAACGCGCACAGTTGCCCTCCGCGCGCGCCCCCGGCAGCCGTGCGGCAGCCCCTGCGGACCGGGCGGCGGCTACTCCAGGAACAGCCCGCGCGCGGTCGCCGACTGCTCGATGGCCTCCAGGCGGGCCTCGGCGCCCGGGATCTCGTCGCACATGGTCTGCAGCAGCACCCGGCCGAGCATCATCGGCGCGCAGGCGGTGTCGAAGACCAGGCCGGTGCCGACCGCGGCGGGCAGCATCAGGTCGGAGAGCTTGGCGACCGGGGCGAACGCGCTGTCGGCGACCGTCACGACCGTCAGGCCGCACTCCCGGGCGGTGAGCAGAGCGTCCATCAGCTCCCGCGGGTAGCGGGGCAGCGCGAAGCAGGCCAGCGCGGTCGCGCCGGCCGACGCGGCCTGCTCGATCCGGTCGGCCAGCATCGAGCCGCCCTCGTCCAGCAGGCGTACGTCCGGGTGCACCTTGGAGGCGAAGTAGGCGAAGCCGTGCGCCTGCGCCGAGGCGGCCCGCAGGCCGATCACCGGCAGCGGCCGGGAGGCGGCGAGCAGCCGGGCGGCACGGACGATCGGCTCGGGATCGGCGAGCAGGTCGGCGAGATGCCGCAGGTGCTCGATCTCGGCGAGCACGGCCTGCTGGTGCTCGTTGCGGACGGCGTCCGCCGGGGTCTCGGCGGCCGGCGCCGCCTCGCCCGCACCGAGTTCGCGCAGCTGCTTGCGCAGCGCCGGATAGCCGTCGTAGCCGAGGGCGACCGCGAAGCGGGTGACCGACGGCTGGCTGACCCCGGCCAGCTCGGCGACCTCCACGCTGGAGAGGAAGGGCGCCTCGGTGGCGTGCCGGACGAGGGAGTGCGCGATCCGGCGCTGGGTGGGGGTGAGCCGGTGGCCCTCGAACAGCTGGAGGAGTCGGGCGGAGGGGCCGAAGGTACCGGTCTCGTCCAGGGCTGTCATCGGCGGTTCCTCCGGGCTCGTGAGCGGCGCACGCCGTTGGCGACGGCGGCTGGGACGACTGTCGCGCAGTCCTGGCATGTGGGCAACGGTGTTTCGAGGAACGGGACACGCCGCGCGGGCGGGTGCGCCGGCCGGTGCGGCCTCGGGGTCGCCCCCGGGGACACCCCGAGACGGCCCTGAGCCTTCCCCGAGATCGCGCTCCGGCGGTGGACCGCGGCCCGGTGGCCCGGCCAGGCTGGTGCCATGGACCTTCGCAAGGACGACCTCGCGCGCGACCTCGACGCCGCCCTGCAGACCCGCAAGGAGCTCGGCAAGGAGTACGAGGCGGAGATCGTCGACTCCTTCCTGACGCGCCTGGACGAGCGGCTCGACGCCCGGGTCGAGCAGCGCGTCGCCGAGCGCCTCGGCAGCGCCGCCGACCCCGGACGGCGGCCCGGGAACCCGCAGTTCAAGGTGCAGGTGCTCTCGCTGGTGATGGGTATCCCGCTGTCCGCGATCGCCGCCGAGAGCTCCGGCCTGCCCGGCCTGATCGTGTGCTGGGCGGGCATCGTCGGCATCAACGTCTCCTCCGCGGCGCGGGCCGGCCGGGGCCGGGAGCGGCGGCGGGACGACCGGTACTGAGCCCGGCCGTCCCGCCCGTGCGTCAGGCCAGCCGGCCGGTGACCCGCTCGACCGCGGCGACCAGCGCGCCGGACTCGACCAGCGCGGCCGCGGCCTCCAGGTCCGGCGACAGGAAGCGGTCCCGGCCGGGGCCGCCGACGCCCGCCTCGCGGGCCGCGGCGATCGCGGCGGCGGTGGCCGGGGCGAGCGGGCCGCTGCCGCCCTCGGCGCGGATCTCCAGGGCGCGGGCCGAGGCGACCAGCTCGACGGCGAGCACCCGGGTCAGGTTGGTGACCGCCTGGCGCAGCTTGCGCGCGGCCGACCAGCCCATCGACACGTGGTCCTCCTGCATCGCGGAGGACGGGATCGAGTCCACCGAGGCCGGGACGGCGAGCCGCTTGTTCTCGCTGACCAGGGCGGCCTGGGTGTACTGGGCGATCATCAGGCCGGAGTCCACGCCCGGGTCGTCGGCGAGGAAGGCCGGCAGACCGTGCGAGCGGGCCTTGTCGAGCAGCCGGTCGGTGCGGCGCTCGGAGATCGAGCCGAGGTCGGCGGCGGCGATGGCGAGGAAGTCCAGCACGTAGGCGACCGGGGCGCCGTGGAAGTTGCCGTTGGACTCGACCCGGCCGTCCGGCAGCACCACCGGGTTGTCGACGGAGGCGGCGAGCTCGCGCTCGGCCACCGTGCGGGCGTGCGCGACGGTGTCACGGCCGGCGCCGGCGACCTGCGGGGCGCAGCGGATCGAGTAGGCGTCCTGGACGCGCGGCGCGTCGTCCTGGTGGTGGCCGGTCAGGCCGGAGCCCCGGAGCAGGGCCAGCATGTTGGCGGCGGAGAGCGCCTGGCCGGGGTGCGGGCGGATCGGGGCGTGCAGCTCCGGCGCGAGCACCTTGTCGGTGCCGAGCAGCGCCTCCAGGCTCATCGCGGCGGTGATGTCCGCGGTGGTGAACAGCTTCTGCAGGTCGGCGATGGCCATGACCAGCATGCCGAGCATGCCGTCGGTGCCGTTGATGAGGGCGAGGCCCTCCTTCTCCAGCAGCTCGATCGGCTCGATGCCGGCGGCGGCGAGCAGCTCGGCGGTGTCCTTCTCCACGCCGTCCGGGCCGAAGGAGGTGCCCTCGCCCATCAGCGCGAGGGCGCAGTGCGAGAGCGGGGCGAGGTCGCCGGAGCAGCCGAGCGAGCCGAACTCGCGGACGGCCGGGGTGATGCCGGCGTTGAGCAGCGCGGCCATCGTCTCGGCGACCAGCGGGCGGACGCCGGTGCGGCCGGAGGCGAGGGTCTTCATCCGCAGGAACACCAGCGCGCGGACGACCTCGCGCTCGACCACCGGGCCCATGCCGGCGGCGTGCGAGCGCACCAGGGAGCGCTGCAGCTGGGCGCGAAGCTCGGGGCTGATGTGGCGGACGGCGAGGGCGCCGAAGCCGGTGGAGACGCCGTAGACCGGGCGCGGCTCGGCCGCGAGCGCGTCGATCCGGGCGCGGGCGCCGGCCATTTCGGCGAGCGCGTCCGGGCCGATCTCGACCCGGGCGTTGCCGCGGGCGACGGCGAGGACGTCCTCGGCGGTGACGTCGGCCTTGCCGACCTGGACGAGTGGCGCGTCGGGGGCCACAGCACCGTGCATATCCATATGCACAATGAGATCAGGTGAATGGGAATCTGACAACCGCTGGCCCGGGCACGTCCCGGACGGCGCCCCGGGGGATTTCCCTTCGGGCGGGCGGTGCCGCAGGCTGGGCACAGCGGAGAACGGCATGCGGAGGGTCGATGGCACGGGCGACGGTACGGCGCCGGGTGGTGCGGCTGCGCGGCACCGAGACGGGAGTGCGGCCCGACGCGCTGGCGGCCGAGGAGCCGCTGGAGATACGGCTCGGCGGCGAACCGCTGACCGTCACCATGCGCACCCCCGGCCACGACTTCGACCTGGTCGCGGGCTTCCTCGTCGGCGAGGGCGTGGTGCACCGCACCGAGCAGCTGGCCGCCCTGCGGTACTGCGCCGGCACGGACGCGGACGGCGCCAACACCTACAACGTGGTGGACGCGACGGTCCGCGGCGACGCGGCCCCGCTCTCCGGGCACCGCAACCTGCTCACCACCAGCGCCTGCGGGCTGTGCGGCCGGGACACCGTGGAGTCCGTCCGCACACACAGCCGCTGGCCGGTCGACCGGGACGAACTGCGGGTCTCCCCCGCGCTGCTGTACGGCCTGCCGGACCGGCTCCGCGCCGCGCAGCGGGCCTTCGACTCCACCGGCGGGCTGCACGCGGCCGGGCTGTTCGACGCGGAGGGCCGGCTGCTGTGCGCCCGCGAGGACGTCGGGCGGCACAACGCGGTGGACAAGGTGATCGGCTGGGCCCTGCGGGAGGGCCGGCTGCCGCTCACCGGGCACGTGCTGCTGGTGAGCGGGCGGGCCTCGTTCGAGCTGACCCAGAAGGCGGCGCTGGCGGGCGTGCCGCTGCTGGCCGCGGTCTCGGCGCCGTCCTCGCTCGCGGTCGAGCTCGCCGAGGAGCTGGGCCTCACGCTGGTGGGCTTCCTGCGCGGCGAGAGCGCCAACGTGTACACCGGGACGGAACGGGTGGCGACCGGCTGACGGGCCGCCACCCGCCGCTCCGTCAGTTCCTGCGGCGCATCGCCATCACGATGACGATCAGCACGATGCCGAGGACCGCGACGCCGATCACGATGCCCGCGACGGTGCCGAAGAAGCTCTTCTTCTTCTTGGACTTCGACTTGGACTTCGCCACCTTGGCGGTCTTCTGCTTGGACGCCGCCGGGGCGACCGCTGGCGCCGCCGCCTGCCCGAGCGCCCTGGCCTGCGCGGGCGCCTGCGCCGGGGCCTGCTGAACGGCCGCCGCGGGTGCGGTGCGGGTCGTCGCCGCCGCGGCCTCGCCGCCGGCCAGCGCGGATCCGCCGACCGCCAGTGCGAGTGCGAGCAGTGCCCCCGCCAACTTGGTACGCATGGTCCCTCCCAGGTCCCCCGATGATGTCCGGCCCACTGTCGCAGCCGCCGCCCGCCCGGCACAGCCCTCGGACGGACCCTGTGGCCCAGATGTGACGTACCCCGTGCCGGCCCGTCGAAGCCTCACCGCACGGGCCCCCGCGGTTCTCCGCGGCGGCAGGGCCGAGTACACCTAGTCCGGGGGTGGCGAGGTGGGGCCGGAGAGGGCGACGGCGACGAGGGCGCGGAGGGCGGAGGCGACCTGGCCGAGCGGGAGGGTGGACTCGTCGGCGAAGAGTTCGACCAGCCAGCCGCCGGCCGGGTTGGGGCCGCCGGCGGCGACCATGCCCTTGTAGCCGCTGACCACCATCACGGCCTCCTCGGAGGGGTCGTTGCCGGCCGAGCCGGCCCGCAGGGCGAAGCCGCCGCCGCGGGAGGCCCGCCGGGTGAGCGGGTAGTGGCGCAGGTCGAAGACGGCGTCCGGGGCCTCGATCTGGGCGCGCTGGGTGGCGGCGCCGGAGCTGCTCGGGCCGCTGGTCATCCGGTAGACGGCGTGCTGGGCGGTGCGCATCAGGTGCGAGCCGGGCGGCACGTAGGAGACCCACCAGGCGACGGCGTCCAGCAGCCGGGCGGACGTCTCGGCGACGGTGACCAGCCGGGCGAGGGTGTCGGCGGGGTGGCTGGTGCGGTGGACCTCGTTCTGGTCGAGGGCGGCGAGCACGGTGATGAGCAGCTGGCCGGGGTCGGCGCTGCGCGCGGCGCCGCGGAACCGCCGGCGGTCGCCGTTTCCGCGCTGGCCGGATCCGCCGCGGCGGCCGTCGGCGCGGTGGCGGGGGTCGGCGGCGTCGGCGAGCATCACGGTGGGGTCGGGTGAGAAGCCGGGGCCGTGGCTGCGGCCGGCCACCACGGGGTGGGCGGCGCGGGAGGCCTTGGCGCGGTACTGGGCGGCGTCGGCGAGTCGGAACAGCCGGTCGGCGGTGGAGACCGGGCCGATGGAGTCGCCGGTGGAGGCGACGCCGCAGGCGACGCCCTCGCCCTCGGTGAGCTGCAGGGCGCGGGCGCAGAGCTCCTCGGCGACGGCCACCACCTCGTCGGCCTTCTGGCCCTCGACGAGGAGGCAGAACTCGTCGCCGCCGAGCCGGGCGGCGAGGCTGCCGGGGAGTTTGGCGGCGCAGAGCGAGAGCTGGTGGGCGAACCGTTCCAGCAGGCGGTCGCCCATCTCGTGGCCGAGTTGGTCGTTGACCCGCTTGAGGCCGTTGACGTCGCAGACGACGAGGCTGACGACGGTGTTGTCGCGGTTGTGCGCCTGCAGGGCGCTCTCCAGCCGGGCGTCGACGGCGCGCCGGTTGGCGAGGCCGGTGAGCGGGTCGGTGAAGGCGAGCCGGCGGAGGTCGGCGAGCCGTTCGGTCTGCGAGAGTCCGGCCGAGATCTGGGCGGCGAGCAGGGTGGCGTAGTCGACGTCGGCCTCGCCGAAGACCGGGAGCCCGGCGCTGCGGGCGAGGTAGAGCTCGCCCCAAGCCTGGCCGTGCAGGACGATCGGGGCGACCAGGCAGCACTCCCGGCCGCGCCGGCGCAGTCCGGCGGCGCGCTGCAGGCAGAACGCGCTCGCGGACGGGTGGTCCGGTGCGTGGAGGGGGTCGGTGTCCTCGGCGGTCTGCACCCAGGCGCGGGGCAGCCGGCCGGTGGTCCAGTGCTCTTCGAGGTAGGTGACGATCTCCGGGAAGTCGGCCACCGGGTAGGACTCGTCCTCGGGGAACTCCTCCTCGCCGGCGGCGAGTTCGCCGTAGTTGGCGAGCACCCGGAGCCGGCCGGACTCGCGGTCCCAGACCGAGACGGCGGCCATGGTGGCCTCCAGCGCGGCGGTGGCGCGGACGACTGCGGCGCGGACGGCCTCCAGCGGCGTCAGCGCCCCCGCCATGTCGTGGGCGAGTTCGACGACCGCACGCAGACGCACGTCCGGGGTGGCAGGGGGTTGGCCGGCCCGGTCCGCAGCGCTGTCCGCCTCACCGCTCAACCGGATCGCCTCGTCCCTTGGTCCACCCTGGTGCGTCCGCCCTGGTGCGCATCCATCCTGGATCAAGATTATGGCGGTTTGGTAAGGCATTGCCCGATTTGTCAAGGTGAAGTCGTGAGCGTCCGCGGCGGAGGGAGGCGCGGGCGGCCCGCGTCACTCCGGGTCGTGGCTCCGGCCGAGCAGCCACGGCTCGACCAGGCCGAGGCCGCGCACCGGGCGCCGCCACATCGGCTGGAGGTGGAAGGGGAAGCCGCCCTCCGCCTGGCGGCCGGCCGGGTCCTCCGGCACGTGCGGCGGGACGGCTCCGGTCTGCTCCAGCGCGGCGGCGAAGTCGCCGTCGACGAGCACCGCGTCCCGCGGGGCGATCGAGGTGAGCCGGCTGGCCAGGTTGACGGTGGTGCCGAAGACGTCGCCCATTCGGGAGGTGACGGTGCCGAAGGCCATGCCGACCCGCAGCGCGGGCATGGTGTCCTCCTTGGCGAGCGTCTCGACCAGGCAGAGGGCGATCTCGGCGGCGACCGCCGGGTCCTCGGTGACGTAGAGGATCTCGTCACCGAGGGTCTTGATGACCCGGCCGCCCTGGCCGGCGATGAGGTCGGAGCAGGTGTTCTCGAAGGTCTCGACGAGTTCGCCGAGCTCCTCCTCCTCCAGCCGGCGCGAGAGCCGGGTGAAACCGACCAGGTCGGCGAAGCCGACGGCGAGCCGGCCGCTGGTGATCTCGGTGTCCTCGGCGGCGTGCACCACGCGGCCGGTGACGGCGGCGAGCTGGCGGCGCCAGACGTACACCAGGAACTGCTCCAGTTCGGGCAGCAGCAGTTCGGTGAGCGGGTAGGCGACCTCGGCCCGGGTGAGGCCGGGCTCGACGGCCTGGGTGAGGTTCTCCAGGAAGGTGTCCATCTGCCAGCCCGCGAGCCGGGCGGTGGTCTGGCCGGTGGAGCGGGCGACCTGGATCGCCATCGACTCGCTGAGCAGTCCGGACTCGATGAGGCCGGCGAGGCGGCGCAGCGCGATCACGTCGTTGTCGGTCAGCGCCCGGGACTGGCCGATGTCGGGGAAGCCCATCGCCCGCCAGAACCTGGTGGCCAGGTCCATCGGGACGTCGGCCGCGCGGGCGGCCTGGTAGGGGGTGTATTTGCGCGGGGCGTCGAGGATCAGCCGTTCCAGATCCAGCGCGACGGTGCGTTCGCCCGCCCCGCCGTTGTCTTGGCCGCCGTCGCCGTTGCCCGATTCCTCGCCTGCCACCGGTCCATCCCCGTGCGGTCGCCGCACTTCCTCTTGTCCTGCCTGTCAAGGGCGGCCGACCACCCGGGGGTAGTGGCGCGCCTCACACCGCTGCCAGGTGGAATGTTCGCACGGAATCCCGCAATCCGGGGCATCCGTCCGGATCAGGCGGAGTCCGGACGCTCCGGGCGCACGTGCACCACGTCCCCGGCCGCCACCGGGTGGCGGGTGCCGTCGGGGGTGCGCACGACGAGCCGGCCGTCGCCGTCCACCGCGACGGCCTCACCTGCGAGTTCGCGGTCACCGGGCAGTTGCACCCGGACGGGGCGGCCGAGCGTGGTGCAGCGGGCGGTGTACGCGGGCAGCAGTCCGCTGGCGTGCGGGTCGCCGGCCGCGGCCCGCCACTCGCCGTACAGTTCGGCGAACTCCCGCAGCAGGCCGCGCAGCAGGATCTGCCGGTCGGTGACTTCGGCTCCCGCGAGGGCGAGCGAGCCGGCGGTGGGCACCGGGAGTTCGCCGGCGCGCAGCGAGACGTTGATGCCGAGGCCGACGACGACGGCGCCGCCGGAGAGCTCGGTGAGGATGCCGCCGATCTTGCGTTCCTCGCCGCCGACGGTGACCTGGAGGTCGTTGGGCCACTTGAGGCCGGTGTCGAGTTCGGCGATCCGGGAGACGGTGGTGGCGGCGGCGACGCCGACCAGGATCGGCAGCCAGCCGTACCGCTCGACCGGCACCTCGGCGGGTCGCAGCAGCATCGAGAGGAAGAGCCCGGAGCGCGGCGGGGCGCTCCAGCGGCGCTCCAGCCGGCCGCGGCCGGCACTCTGCGACTCGGCGATCAGGACGGCGCCCTCGGGGGCGCCGGCCCGGGCGCGGGCGGCGAGGTCGGTGTTGGTGGAGCCGGTCTCGGCGACGATGTCGAGCGAGGTCCACAGGCCGCCGGGGACGAGCAGGTCGCGGCGGAGGGCCGCGGTGTCCAGCGGGGGCCGTTCCAGGTCCGTCCAGGGCGAGGGGCCGGCGCCCTGGCCGAGGCCGCGCAGGCCGCTGCGGCGGGGACGGATGGGCTCGGGCTGCTCGGCGTCGGTCACCGGGCCAGCCTACCGACGGGGCGGGGTGGCGCCCGGTGCAGCGCGGACGGCGCGGGGGGCGCGAAGGACGGGCGAGACCCGCCCCGAGCCGAAGGACCCGCCGGTGCCGAAAGAGAGGCGCGAGGGAGCGACGAAGGAGCGAGGGGAGCGTGGGGGCACCTCCCAGCCGCCGGGCTGGGGGAGACCGTCGGCGCCGGGCCAGGAGGGCCCGGAGGCGAGCGGGCGACGAAACAGCGCCCCGGCCACAGGCCGCCTTATCGTCCCGCAGAAGGCGTTCCGACACACTGTGTCGCTGGCCATAACACGATTCGCGTGCGGCTGGCTACGCTACTTGGCGGTAGTCGCAGTGCCGCCCTGCCCTCATGCCGTCGTCGGCTTCGGGTGCGGCCAAGGACCAGGGAGAGCCACCTCACATGACCGAGGCGCCGTACGACCCCCACAGCACCGCCGGGAAACTCGCCGATCTGCGGCGGAGGATCGACGAGGCGGTCCACTCCGGCTCGGCCGCGGCCGTCGAGAAGCAGCATGCCAAGGGCAAGCTGACGGCGCGTGAGCGGGTCGTGGAGCTGCTGGACGAGGACTCGTTCGTCGAGTTCGACGAGTTCGCCCGGCACCGCTCGACCAACTTCGGGCAGGAGCGGAACCGCCCGTACGGCGACGGCGTGGTCACCGGCTACGGCACCGTCGACGGCCGTCAGGTCGCGGTCTTCGCGCAGGACTTCACCGTCTTCGGCGGCTCGCTCGGCGAGGTGTTCGGCGAGAAGATCGTCAAGGTGATGGACTTCGCGCTGAAGACCGGCTGCCCGGTCATCGGCATCAACGACTCCGGCGGCGCCCGCATCCAGGAGGGCGTGGTCTCGCTCGGCCTGTACGGCGAGATCTTCCGCCGCAACGTGCACGCCTCGGGTGTCGTCCCGCAGATCTCGCTGATCATGGGCCCCTGCGCGGGCGGCGCGGTGTACTCCCCCGCGATCACCGACTTCGTGGTGATGGCCGACCAGACCTCGCACATGTTCATCACCGGCCCGGACGTCATCAAGACGGTCACCGGCGAGGACGTCGGCATGGAGGAGCTGGGCGGCGCCCGCACCCACAACACCAAGTCGGGCAACGCGCACTACCTGGCGGCGGACGAGAAGGAGGCGATCGAGTACGTCAAGAACCTGCTGTCGTACCTGCCCTCCAACAACCTGTCCGACCCGCCGGCCTACCCCGAGCAGGCCGACCTCTCGATCACCGACGAGGACCTCCAGCTCGACACGATCGTGCCGGACTCGGCGAACCAGCCGTACGACATGCACAGGGTGATCGAGCACGTCCTGGACGACGGCGAGTTCCTGGAGACCCAGCCGCTGTTCGCCGGCAACATCATCACCGGCTTCGGCCGGGTCGAGGGCCACCCGGTCGGCATCGTCGGCAACCAGCCGATGGACCTGGCCGGCTGCCTGGACATCGACGCCAGCGAGAAGGCCGCGCGCTTCGTGCGGACCTGCGACAGCTTCAACATCCCGGTGCTGACCTTCGTCGACGTGCCCGGCTTCCTGCCCGGCACCGGTCAGGAGTGGGACGGCATCATCCGCCGCGGCGCCAAGCTGATCTACGCCTACGCCGAGGCCACCGTGCCGCTGATCACCGTGATCACCCGCAAGGCCTTCGGCGGCGCGTACGACGTCATGGGCTCCAAGCACCTGGGCGCGGACCTGAACCTGGCCTGGCCGACCGCGCAGATCGCCGTCATGGGCGCGCAGGGCGCGGCCAACATCGTCTACCGCCGCGAGCTCGCCGAGGCCGCGAAGGCGGGCGCGGACGTCGACGCGCGCCGGGCCGAGCTGGTCGCCGAGTACGAGGACACCCTGCTCAACCCGTACCTGGCCGCCGAGCGCGGCTACGTGGACGCGGTCATCGCCCCGAGCGAGACCCGCCGGCACATCGTGCGCGGACTGCGGGCGCTGCGCGGCAAGCGGGAGACGCTGCCGCCGAAGAAGCACGGCAACATTCCGCTGTAGTCCGTTCCGCGAGAGGATCGACCCATGGCCCCCATCCAGGTGCTGCACGGGCAGCCGACCCCCGAGGAGCTGGCCACCGTCCTGGCGGTGGTCCATTCCCGGGCCGCCGCCGCGCAGGCCGCCGCCGAGGCGGCCGGCCGGGCGGGCGGCCCGGCGTCCCCGTGGCGCGACCACGCGCGGAAGATGCGCAGCATGCCGGCCCACGGCCCCGCCGCCTGGCGGACCTCCGGCTGGGCCCGCTGAGCCGAGGCGGCAGGACGGCCCGGTGCACCCCCTTCGCGGGGCGGTGCGCCGGGCCGTCCGGCGTTGCGCGGCGGGTGCGGCGGCCCGGTCAGCCGGCCTCGGCGGAGCGGCGGCCGAGCAGGCCGTCCAGGGCCACCGCGCCGGGGCCGAGCACCGCGATCAGCAGGAACACCCAGGCGAACAGCGCGGCCGGCTCGCCGCCGTTCTGCATCGGCCAGAGCGCGTGCTCCTGGTGGACGGAGAAGTAGGCGTAGGCCATCGAGCCGGAGCAGACGACGGCGGCGGCGCGGGTGGCGAGCCCGAGCAGCACCAGGGCGCCGCCGACGAGCTGGATGACCGCGGCGTACCAGCCGGGCCAGGACCACGCCTCCACGGTGCCGCCGCCCCGGCCGCCCGCCGGGACGCCGAACAGCGATGCGGCGCCGTGGGCCGTGAACAGCAGGCCTGCGACGACGCGGAACAGGCCCACCGCGTACGGGCGGGCGGTCTCCAACGAACTGACGGACGGACGGGGCACGGTACGTCTCCTCGGCTGGAACCTGTGGGGGCGGGCGTCCGCCGGACGCCCGTGGTGTCCCTGACCCGGTGACGCCGCCGCACCCTCTGCCCGCACAGATCATGGACGCGACAAGTCGTCCGGACCATTGCAGGGCCGACCGGTCCGCGCGTCAAGGGTTCCGGACGGGGCAGCCCGGTTTGAGTACGCGTACTCAGGCGCCCTCCGCGCGCCCACAGCAGGATTGTGAGGTGCTCTGGTCAGACCCCCGCGACGAGCCCTCCCCCGAAGCCCGGAGGGCGCAGCGGATGCTCCGCCGCGCCGGCCTGCTGCTGGCGGTCCTCGCGTTCGTCGCGGCCCTGCTGCTGGTCCGCTGACGGCCCGGCGGGCGGGGACGCCGGAGCCCCGGGGTGCGTCCTCCGGGTAGGAGGACACGCCCTAGGCTTGGCGCCATGACCGATCGCCGCACCCTCGTCCTCGCCTCCGCGTCCCCGGCCCGGCTCGGGCTGCTCCGCCAGGCCGGCCTCGACCCGCAGGTGCGGGTCAGCGGGGTCGACGAGGACGCGCTCAGCGCCGCCACCCCCGCCGAACTCGCCCTGGTGCTCGCCGAGGCGAAGGCCAAGACGGTGGCGGCCGGCCTCACCGGCGGCGAACTGGTGATCGGCTGCGACTCGGTGCTGGAGCTCGACGGGCAGGCGCTCGGCAAGCCCGCGGACGCCGCCGAGGCGCTGGAGCGCTGGCGCTCGATGCGCGGCCGGGCGGGCGTGCTGCAGACCGGCCACTGCGTCGTCGACACGGCGACCGGCCGGCAGTCGTCGGCGACCGCCTCGACCACCGTCCGCTTCGGCACCCCGGACGACGAGGAGATCGCCGCGTACATCGCCTCCGGCGAACCCCTGCACGTGGCCGGGGCGTTCACCCTGGACGGCCGCTCGGCCCCGTTCGTGGAGGGCATCGACGGCGACTCGGGCAATGTGATCGGCCTGTCGCTGCCGCTGCTGCGGCGGCTGCTGGCCGACCTGGGCGTGCGGATCACCGACCTCTGGGTCTGACCCGCACCCCGCCCCGGCTCAGCCCTGCGGCGGTGCCGTCCGGGCCAGGAAGGCCAGCACGTCGGGCAGCGCACCGTCGGAGAGCAGCGCGGCGCCGTGGTTGCCGCCGGGGTAGATCTTCAGCTGCTTGTCGGTGGCGGCGGCCGCGCGTGCAGGCTGCGGGCGTTGTCGGCGAACGGCTGGTCGTGCTCCTCGGCGGCGAACAGCACGGGCACGCTGAGCCGCTTGACGGCGGTGCCCGCGTCGTCTCCGCCGAAGGACTCCGGTCCGCTCAGCGAGACCACCGCGGCGGCCGGCACGGGCAGGTCCGGCAGCGAGCCGGCCACCAGCGAACCGGTGCCGCCCTTGGAGGCGCCGACCAGGACGAGCCGGGCGATCCCCTTGGCCTTGAGGTAGCCCGCCACCTGTTCGATGGTGTCGGAGACGGTGCCGTTGGCGGTGTAGGGCAGCACCGCGTACCCGGCCCCGGCGAAGGCGTCCAGGTAGGGGATCCAGTCGCAGAGGCTGCCGCCGTTCTGGTGCGAGAGGACGACGGCGGTCTTCGCGCCGCCGGCGTCGGAGTCGCGGTAGTAGGCCTCCACCGGGGAGAGCCCGTCGACGGGGACCGAGCCCTTGGCGGCCTGCTCCTCGGTGAGGCAGCCGTATCTCGCCGGGCTGCTCGCGGCGGCGGGCGCGGGAGCGCCTCCGGCGGACTCGCAGCCCGCCAGCGCCGCGACTGCGGCCAGCGCGGCCGCGAGCCGTACCGCCGTGGTGCTCCGCATCACATCGACTCCCCTGGGGCGGGGGCGGCCGGCCGCCGCCCGACGCGGCGTCACGCTAGGGGGAGCCACCGGAGCCGTCAATGGTCCATACCAATACCCGGTCGCGGTCGAGTGGAGCGGAACGAGGCACTCCGGTCGGCGCCCTGCGGAATCGGACAGAACCGGGGGCGAACAACTGTCGCGGCGGGCCAGCCCGGCCCCGTACCGTCCCCCGATAGGCTGACGCAGCCGTCGGCCGGAAGGAGCGGGGGATGACCGACAGCGTCCTCAACGTGGTGCTCGGACTGGTGGCCTCCGCCATCAGCGCGGGCATCGGCTGGATCGCCCAGACCGCGCGCCGCCGGCGCCGCCTGGAGCGCACCCAGCGGTTCTTCGGCATGCCGGAGGGCACCGAGTGCCTCCTGGTGGTCAACCGGGATGCCGGGTCGCGGGCCTCCACGGCCGTGGCCCGCAACGACGTGTACGCGCTCATGGAGCTCGCCGCCCTGGTGCGCGAGTGCGGGGCGCGGGCCGAGATCGTGGCGCACGACCAGGTGCGCCAAGGGCTCGGCGCCAAGGCGGAGTTCTGCCTCGGCGGGCCGTCCAGCAACCAGCGGACGGCCGCCCACCTGGCGTCCTGGCTGCCCGGGGTGACCGCCGCCGCGGGGGACACCGACCTGAGCATCACGGTGGGTGACGAGGAGTTCCCGCTCACCCGGCCGGTGCCGGAGGGTGTCCCGGTGTACGCCCTGCTGGCCAGGGTGCACGCCGGATCGGGCGACCGGCCGGTCTTCCTGATATCGGGTCAGACCTCCACGTCCAACCACGCGGCGGTCCGCTACCTGGCGGCCAACCACCACGCCCTGGCGCGGCGGCACGGCACCGACAGCACGTTCGTCCTGGTGCTGAAGGTGGTCAACCCCGGCGCGTACGGGCCGGACGTGGTCGAGCTCGCCGCGGAGGTCACCGCCAAGGCGACCACCCGGCCGGTGGCGGTCGCGGCCGCCTGACCTCCGGTGTGGCGAAGGCCACGGACCCGCGACGCCCTCCCCGGGGCGCCGCGGGCCCCGCGCGGCCGCGACGCGTAGCGTCCCTACCAGCGGTGTCTGCCGCTGCGTGGTCGCGCGATCACGAAATCGGGTGACGCTCCGTGTGGGCTAGCTCACCACCAGGGACTACTCGCCGGTAGTGCCCTTAGATCCCTAGACTCAACGAGGTTCAAGAAGGGAGCCACAGTGCGCAAGGTGCTCATCGCCAACCGCGGAGAGATCGCTGTCCGCGTCGCCCGGGCGTGTCGGGACGCCGGTATCGCCAGCGTCGCCGTCTACGCCGAGCCTGATCGGGACGCGCTGCATGTCCGCGCGGCCGACGAGGCCTACGCGCTCGGCGGCGACACCCCCGCGACCAGCTACCTGGACATCGCCAAGGTGCTCAAGGCGGCCGCCGACTCCGGTGCGGACGCCGTCCACCCCGGCTACGGCTTCCTCTCCGAGAACGCCGACTTCGCCGAGGCCGTCATCGCGGCCGGGCTGATCTGGATCGGCCCGCCGCCGCAGGCCATCCGCGACCTCGGTGACAAGGTCACCGCGCGGCACGTCGCCCAGCGCGCCGGCGCCCCGCTGGTCGCCGGCACTCCGGAGCCGGTCTCCGGCGCCGACGAGGTCGTCGCCTTCGCCACCGAGCACGGCCTGCCGGTCGCCATCAAGGCGGCGTACGGCGGCGGCGGCCGCGGCCTCAAGGTCGCCCGCACGCTCGAGGAGATCCCCGAGCTGTACGAGTCCGCCGTCCGCGAGGCGGTCGCCGCCTTCGGCCGCGGCGAGTGCTTCGTCGAGCAGTACCTGGACAAGCCGCGGCACGTCGAGACCCAGTGCCTGGCCGACCGCCACGGCAACGTGGTGATCGTCTCCACCCGTGACTGCTCGCTGCAGCGCCGCCACCAGAAGCTGGTCGAGGAGGCCCCCGCGCCCTTCCTGACCGCCGAGCAGAACGCCGAGCTGTACCGCGCCTCCAAGGCCATCCTCCGCGAGGCGGGCTACGTCGGCGCCGGCACCTGCGAGTTCCTGGTCTCCCAGGACGGCCTGATCTCCTTCCTGGAGGTCAACACCCGTCTGCAGGTCGAGCACCCGGTCTCCGAGGAGGTCACCGGCATCGACCTGGTCCGCGAGATGTTCCGGATCGCCGACGGCGAGGAGCTCGGCTACGACGACCCGGAGATCCGCGGCCACTCGATCGAGTTCCGGATCAACGGCGAGGACCCGGGCCGCGGCTTCCTGCCCGCCCCGGGCACCGTGTCGCTGTTCGCCCCGCCGTCCGGCCCGGGCGTGCGCCTGGACGCCGGCGTCGAGACCGGCTCGGTCATCGGCCCCGCCTGGGACTCGCTGCTCGCCAAGCTGATCGTCACCGGCGCCACCCGGCAGCAGGCCCTGCAGCGTGCCGCCCGCGCGCTGGAGGAGTTCAAGGTCGAGGGCATGGCGACCGCCATCCCGTTCCACCGCGCGGTGGTGACCGACCCGGCGTTCGCGCCCGAGGTGCACGGCAGCGACACGCCGTTCACGGTCTACACCCGCTGGATCGAGACCGAGTTCCAGAACACCATCCCGCCGTTCGCCGGCGCGGGCGCCGAGGGTGACGAGGCCGAGGGCCGCGAGACCGTCGTCGTCGAGGTCGGCGGCAAGCGGATCGAGGTCTCGCTGCCGTCCTCGCTGGGCGTCGCGAGCGCCCCGGCGGCCGGCGGCGGCACCAAGGTCGCCAAGCGCCGCGTCGGCGCGAAGAAGGCGGGCTCCGCGGTCAGCGGCGACACGCTCGCCTCGCCGATGCAGGGCACCATCGTCAAGGTCGCCGTCGAGGAGGGCCAGGTCGTCGCGGAGGGCGAGCTGATCGTCGTCCTGGAGGCCATGAAGATGGAGCAGCCGCTCAACGCCCACAAGGCCGGCACGATCGTCGGTCTGAAGGCCGAGGTCGGCGCGAGCGTCAGCAGCGGCGCGGCGCTCTGCGAAATCAAGGACAACTGACCCCGCGTCACGTCCCGGACGGCCGGTCCGCACCCCTCGGGTGTGCGGGCCGGCCGTCCGCCGTCGTGCGGGCCGTCAGGGCCGGCCGGTGGCCAGCGGGCGCGCGATCAGGGCGTGGCCGGGGCGGCGCTGGCCGGGCAGCGGGGCGCCCGGCGGGCCCGGGCGGCGCGGGCCGCCGGGCTGCGCCTGGTGCGGTGTCATCGGGTGCGCCGGGCCGCCGCTGTGCACCGTCGGCTCGGCGGGCGTGCCGAGCGGGGCGAGCGAGATCTGCACCCCGCAGTCGGCGAGCGCGTCCAGCTCCCGGGCGGTCGGGTCCTGGGCGGCGGACTGCTCGTCGGTGACCAGCCGGGTGATGGCGTCCGTCGGCACCGTCTGGAACATGGTGTCGGCACCCAGCTTGGTGTGGTCGGCGAGGACGATCACCTCCGTCGCCGCCTGCACCAGCGCCCGGTCCACGCTCGCCGAGAGCATGTTGGTGGTGGACAGGCCCCGCTCGGCGGTCAGGCCGCTGCCCGAGACGAAGGCCTTGGACACCCGCAGGCCGGCCAGCGACTGCTCGGCGCCGCTGCCCACCAGGGCGTAGTTGGAGCCGCGCAGGGTGCCCCCGGTCATCACCACCTCCACCCGGTTGGCGTGCGCCAGCGCCTGGGCGACCAGCAGCGAGTTGGTGACCACGGTGAGGCCGGGCACCCGGGCGAGCCGGCGGGCCAGCTCCTGGGTGGTGGTGCCGGCGCCCACGACCACGGCGTCGCCCTCCTCGACCAGGCCTGCGGCCAGGTCGGCGATGGCGCTCTTCTCCGCCGCGGCGAGATGGGTCTTCTGCGGGTAACCGGGCTCCCGGCTGAAGCCTCCGGGAAGCACCGCCCCGCCGTGCCGGCGGTCGAGCAGCCCTTCGGCCTCCAGGGCCCGGACGTCTCGGCGGACGGTGACTTCGGAGGTCTGGACGACGCGGGCCAACTCCCGGAGCGAGACCGCTCCGTTGGCGCGCACCATTTCGAGGATCAACTGGCGACGTTCTGCAGCAAACACGGAACCGACGGTAACCTGAATGACCGTCTGCTTTCAGGCGTTTGCAGCCAGTAGCCGGAAACGCTCACCTCCGAGCGGCGCGCGACCGTACAATTCGCGCCGCCGGCGGCTCCGCGCACGCTCGGCCGCGCGGGTGGTGCGCGAAGGGCGGCCGCCGCGGCGACCGCCCCAACTGCGCCCGGCAGGTCAGGAGTCCGAGCCCTCGCGCTTGCGGATGTGGAGCTGGCGGGCGGCCTCCGCGGTCGAACCGGAGAGCGACGGGTACACGGTGAACGCGCCGGCCACCTGTTCGACCGTCAAGTTGTTGTCCACGGCGAGCGAGATCGAATGGATGAGCTCGCTGGCGCGCGGCGCGACCACCACGCCACCGACCACGATGCCGGTGCCCGGGCGGCAGAAGAGCTTCACGAAGCCGTCCCTGATGCCCTGCATCTTGGCCCGCGGGTTGCCGCGCAGCGGCAGCTTGACCTCGACGGCGTCCATCTTGCCGCCGGCGACGTCGGCCGCGGTGTAGCCGACGGTGGCGATCTCCGGGTCGGTGAAGACGTTGGAGGCCACGGTCTTGAGGTTGAGCGGCTGCACCGCGTCGCCGAGCGCGTGGTACATCGCGATCCGGCCCTGCATGGCGGCGACCGAGGCGAGCATGAAGACGCCGGTGCAGTCGCCCGCCGCGTAGACGCCCGGGGCGGTGGTGCGGGAGACCCGGTCGACCTTGATCTGGCCCCAGTCGTTGAGCACGACCCCGGCCGCCTCCAGGCCCATGTCCGCGGTGTTGGGGATCGAGCCGACCGCCATCAGACAGTGGGTGCCCTCGATGACCGTGCCGTCGGAGAGGGTGACCTCGACCTTGTCGCCGATCCGCTTGGCGCTCTCGGCGCGCGAGCGGCTCATCACGTTCATGCCGCGGCGGCGGAAGACGTCCTCCAGCACCTCGGCGGCGTCCGGGTCCTCGCCCGGCAGCACCCGGTCGCGGCTGGAGACCAGGGTGACCTCGGAGCCCAGCGCCTGGTAGGCGCCGGCGAACTCGGCGCCGGTGACACCGGAGCCGACCACGATCAGCTCGCGCGGCAGCTCGTCCAGGTCGTAGACCTGCGTCCAGGTGAGGATGCGCTCGCCGTCCGGCTGGGCGTCCGGCAGCTCGCGCGGGTGCACGCCGGTGGCGATCAGCACCGCGTCGGCGCGCACCGTCTCGGTGGTGCCGTCCTCGCGGTCGACGACGACCTCGCGGGAGCCGTCCGCCGCCTGGCCGCCGGCGCCGAGCCGGCCCTTGCCGCGCAGCACGGTGACGCCGGAGCGGGTGACGGCCTGGGTGATGTCGTGGGACTGCGCGATCGCGAGGCGCTTCACCCGTCGGTTGACCTTGCCGAGGTCGACGCCGACCACCCGGGCGGACTGCGCCAGCGGCGGCGTGTCGTCGGCGACGATGATGCCGAGCTCCTCGTAGGAGCTGTCGAAGGTCGTCATCACCTCGGCAGTGGCGATCAGCGTCTTGGACGGCACGCAGTCCGTCAGCACCGCCGATCCGCCCAGGCCGTCGCGGTCGACGACGGTCACCTCCGCGCCGAGCTGGGCTGCCACCAGGGCCGCCTCGTATCCGCCGGGTCCGCCACCGATGATCACGATCCGAGTCACGAGCACCATTCTCCCGCATGCCGGAACCAAATCCACGCCGGGGGCGTTGCCTCCGGCCCGCACCGCCCCGGGCGGGCCGCGGCAGGCCTCCCGCCCCGCCGCGGCGCGCCCGCGGGTACCGGTCGCGGGCACGCCCGTTCCGGTCCGGGGCAGCGCTCTCCCGTAGGCTGGCGCCCATGTCGCTCTACGCCGCGTACGCCACGAACCTCGACGCCCGGCAGATGACCCGGCGCGCCCCGCACTCCCCGCTGCGCGGCACCGGGTGGCTGGACGGCTGGCGGCTGACCTTCGGCGGCGAACAGCTGGGCTGGGAGGGCTCGCTGGCGACGGTGGTGGAGGACGAGAAGGAGCAGGTCTTCGTCTCGCTCTACGACGTCTCGCCGGTGGACGAGGAGGGCCTCGACCGCTGGGAGGGCGTGCAGCTCGGCATCTACCGCAAGATCCGGCTGCGGGCGCACACCCTGGACGGCGACATCCCGGTCTGGACGTACGTGCTCAACGACTACGAGGGCGGGCTGCCCGCCGCCCGCTACCTCGGGCTGATCGCGGACGCGGCGGAGAGCGCCGGGGCGCCCGACGACTACGTGCACGAGCTGCGCCGCCGTCCCTGCTGAGGCGCCGGCGCCGCGCGGCCCGTCGCCGCCTCGTGCGATCCGACGGACCGGGGCGTCCACGGGCGCCCTGTCACGGTATTTCCGGATGATTCCGGTAACGATCCGGCGCGTCTTGGCGGGATTGTCTACGCGCGTAGGCGAATCTTGTCTATTCTCGGAGCTGTGAACGCATCTCCTCAGTCGGTCGTCTCCGCCGACCCCTATGCCGCCGCCCGGGCCGCCGCCGACCGCCTCCGCGAGCTGACCGGCGTCGACCGCCACGACGTCGCCCTCGTCATGGGCTCCGGCTGGGTGCCGGCCGCCGACGCCCTGGGCGAGACCGTGGCCGAGTTCCCGGTCACCGAGCTCCCGGGCTTCCCCGCCCCCGCCGTCGCCGGGCACGCCGGCCGCATCCGCTCCGTGAAGATCGGCGAGAAGCGCGCCCTGATCTTCCTCGGCCGCAACCACTACTACGAGGGCCACGGCGTGGCCACCGTCGTGCACGGTGTCCGCACCGCCGCCGCCGCGGGCTGCGGGATCGTCGTCCTCACCAACGGCTGCGGCGGCCTGCGCGAGGGCTGGACCCCGGGCCAGCCGGTCCTCATCAGCGACCACATCAACCTCACCGCGGACTCGCCGATCGTCGGCGCTAACTTCGTGGACCTCACCGACCTCTACTCCAAGCGCCTGCGGACCCTGTGCCGCGAGATCGACCCGACCCTCGACGAGGCCGTCTACGTGCAGTTCCGCGGCCCGCACTACGAGACCCCGGCCGAGGTCAACATGGCCCGGGTGATCGGTGGCGAGCTGGTCGGCATGTCCACCACCCTGGAGGCCATCGCCGCCCGCGAGGCCGGCACCGAGGTGCTCGGCATCTCCCTGGTCACCAACCTGGCCGCCGGCATCACCGGCGAGCCGCTCAACCACGAAGAGGTGCTGGAGGCCGGCAAGGCCAGCGCCGAGCGGATGGGCGCGCTGCTGGCGAAGGTCCTTGAGCGGATCTGAGCACGCGCTGACGCAGAATCAGTAGACCGGCGGCAGGCCGCGCACCCTCGCGGTGCCGCGGCCGCCGCCGGCCGGCCCACACCCTCGTTTGGAGCTCGCACCATGGCGCAGGCACCTACCACCGACCTCCTTGCCCGGGCCCGCGCGTGGCTCGCCGAGGATCCCGACCCGCAGACCCGCGCGGAGCTCACCGAGCTGCTCGTCTCCGCCGAGGGCCCCGACGCCGAGTCCGGGGAGCGGCTCGCCTGGTCCCGGCTGGCCGACCGTTTCGCCGGCCGCCTGCAGTTCGGCACCGCGGGCCTGCGCGGCGAGCTCGGCGCCGGACCGATGCGGATGAACCGCGCGGTGGTGATCCGCGCCGCCGCCGGCCTCGCCGCGTACGTCCGCCGGAACCCGCAGCTGGGCGACCTCGTGGTGGTCGGCTACGACGCCCGCCACAAGTCGTACGACTTCGCCCGGGACACCGCCGCCGTCGTGGTCGGCGCCGGCCTGCGGGCCGCCCTGCTGCCGCGGCCGCTGCCCACCCCGGTGCTCGCCTTCGCGATCCGCCACCTCGGCGCCGCGGCCGGCGTCACCGTGACCGCCAGCCACAACCCGTCGCAGGACAACGGCTACAAGGTCTACCTGGGCGACGGCTCGCAGATCGTCCCGCCTGCGGACGCCGACATCGCCGCCGAGATCGACGCGATCGGCGCCCTCTCCGAGGTCCCGCTCGCCGAGGGCGGCTGGGAGGTGCTCGGCGACGACGTCGTCGAGGCCTATCTGGACCGCGCCGTCACCGTGCTCGACCCGGCCGGTCCGCGCGACCTGGACGTGGTCTACACGCCGCTGCACGGCGTCGGCCGGGACGTGCTGCTCGCCGCCTTCAAGCAGGCCGGCTTCCCGGCTCCCACCGTGGTCGCCGAGCAGGCCGAGCCCGACCCGGACTTCCCGACCGTGGTCTTCCCCAACCCGGAGGAGCCCGGCGCGATGGACCTGTCCTTCCGCACGGCGACCGCCGTCGGCCCGGACATCGTCATCGCCAACGACCCGGACGCCGACCGCTGCGCGGTGGCCGTCCCGGACAACGGCGGCTGGCGGATGCTGCGCGGCGACGACGTCGGCGCCCTGCTCGGCTCGGCCCTGGTCGCCAAGCGGGTCGGCGGCACCTTCGCCACCACCATCGTCTCCTCCACCCTGCTCGGCCGGATCGCCGCCGCCGCGGGCCTCGGCTACGCCGAGACGCTCACCGGCTTCAAGTGGATCTCCCGCGCCGAGGGGCTGCGCTACGGCTACGAGGAGGCGCTCGGCTACTGCGTCGACCCGGCAGGCGTCCGCGACAAGGACGGCATCACCGCCGCCCTGCTGGTCGCCGAGCTCGCGGCCACCCTCAAGCGGTCCGGCCGGACCCTCACCGACCTGCTGGACGACCTGGCGCTGGAGCACGGCCTGCACGCCACCGACCAGCTGTCCGCCCGGGTCGACGACCTGTCGCTGATCGCGGACGCCATGCACCGGCTGCGCGAGCGCCCGCCGACCGTCCTGGCCGGGCTGCGGGTCGAGCGGGCCGACGACCTCACGGCCGGCTCCGCCGACCTGCCGGCCACCGACGGCCTGCGCTACCACCTGGCCGGCGAGGGCGTCCGCTCGGCCCGGATCGTGGTCCGGCCCTCCGGTACGGAGCCCAAGCTGAAGTGCTACCTGGAGGTCGTGCTCCCGGTCGCCGCCGCCGCCGACCTGGCGGGTGCCCGTGAGCGCGCCGCCGCGCTGCTCGACGGCATCAAGCGCGACCTCGCGGCTGCCGCAGGCATCGGCGCCTGACGGCCGGCGCCTCCCCGCGGACACCCCGCTTCGTCCCACGGGAGGCGCCCACGGCAGCGGGCCCCCGCCGACCTCGGTCGGCGGGGGCCCGTGTGCACTCCCGGGGGCCGCGCGGGCGGCCGGCGCGTCAGCCGGCGGCGATCAGGGTCACCAGCGCGATCAGGCCGAGCACGGTCGGCACGATCACCCACCAGCACCAGCGGACGGCCACCTCGCCCTTGGCCTCGGGCTTGCCGGCGTACCGCTCGGCCATCTCCAGCAGGTTCGCGACCACCTGGTCGGACCAGGCCCGGGTCGGGTCGTTCTCGCCCGCCCGCAGCGGAGCCGACGGCGCGCCGTCCTTGGCGACCCGCATCGCCCGGCGGTTCGCCGCCTTCCGCTGGCGGATCGACACCGGCACCGCCCAGACCTGGTACTTGTGGCCGGCGGCGAACAGCTCGACCGAGTAGCCCGACCGCAGCCCCTCCACCTCCGACCACGGCGCGTGGACGCTGCGCAGCGGGTTGCGGACGAGCATGCGGCGCTCGTTCGCGTAGACGGCGGGGCGCAGCGTGTAGGCGATCACCGGGAAGACGAAGACCGGTGCGGCGGCGAGCGCCACCCAGGGCGTTCGGCCGGTGCCGGAGATCACGGCGTCGCCGATCAGCCAGGCGGCCACGGCGAGCAGCAGGACGCCGGAGATGATGCCGGGGCCGGAGCGGTAGACGCGGTCGGCGTACTCCGGCTCCTCGGGTGCGGCGGGGCCCGGGTGGGGCGTGCCGTCGGATTCGGTCATGGGGACGATTCTGCCGCATGGGGCCCCTCCGCCCCAGGGACCCCGGCGACCGGATCCGCGCGGGTCACGCCGCGCGCCGCCGGCCCGCGGGGGCTTCTCCCCTCGGGCCGGCGGCGCGGGCCGGACGGTGCGGGCCGGACGGTGCGGGCCGTCAGGGGGTGCGGCGGCGCAGGGTCGCCGCGCCGAGGCCGAGGGCGAGCAGCGCGCAGCCGGCGATGACGGCGAGGTCGCGGACCACCTCGCCGCCGACGCCGCTCTGCACGGTGAGCCGGCCCATCGCGTCGACCGCGTAGGAGAGCGGCATCACGTCGGAGGCCCAGCGCAGCACGTCCGCCATCTGCTCGCGGGGCACGAACAGGCCGCAGAGCAGGAACTGCGGCAGCAGGACGGCGGGCAGGAACTGCACGGCCTGGAACTCGGTGGCGGCGAAGGCGGAGACCAGCAGGCCGAGCGCCATGCCGAGCAGGCCGTCGCCGACCGCGACGGCGAAGAGCAGCCAGGTCGGCCCGGCCACGTCCAGGCCGAGCAGGCCGATGGTGAGCGCCGAGGCGAGCGCGGCCTGGACGAGGGCGACCAGGCCGAAGGCGAGGGCGTAGCCCAGCAGCAGGTCCAGCTTGCCGAGCGGCATGGTGAGCAGCCGCTCCAGGGTGCCGCTGGTGCGTTCGCGCAGCATGGCGACGGAGGTGACCAGGAACATCACCAGCAGCGGGAAGATCCCGAGCAGGGCCGGGCCGATCCGGTCGAAGGTGTCCGGCTGCCCGTCGTACATGTAGCGCAGCAGGGTCAGCAGGACGCATGGGACGACCAGCAGCATCGCGAGGGTGCGCGGGTCGTGGCGCAGCTGGGCGAGGACGCGTCGGGCGGTGGCGAGGGTGCGCTGCAGGTTCATCGTGCGGTCTCCACGCTGTCGGCGGTGGCCGTGGCCTGTCCGGTGGCCGGGTCGCCCTCGACGAGGCGGAGGAAGGCGCTGTCGATGTCGGCGGCGCCGGTGGCCGCGAGCAGGGCGGCGGGGGTGTCGTGGGCGAGCAGGCGGCCGTCGCGCATCAGCAGCAGGCGGTCGCAGCGGGTGGCCTCGTCCATGACGTGGCTGGAGACCAGCAGCGTGGCGCCGTCCTCGGCGAGGCCGCGGAAGAGCCGCCAGAGGTCCTGGCGGAGCACCGGGTCGAGGCCGACCGTGGGCTCGTCGAGGACGAGCAGTTCGGGGGTGCCGAGCAGGGCGGCGGCGAGCGAGACGCGGGCGCGCTGGCCGCCGGAGAGCCGTCCGGCGGGGTCGTGTTCGTGGCCGACCAGGCCGACCTGGCGGATCACCCGAACCGGGTCGCTCTTCGGCGCGCCGAGGACGGCGGCGAAGTAGGCGAGGTTCTCGCCGACGGTGAGGTCGGTGTAGACGGAGGGCGCCTGGGTGACGTATCCGACCCGGTGGCGCAGGGCGGCGTCGCCGGCCGGGCGGCCGAGCACCTCGACGGTGCCGCCGGCGGTGCGCTGCACGCCGACGACCGAGCGGAGCAGGGTGGTCTTGCCGCAGCCGCTGGGGCCGAGCAGGCCGGTCACGGATCCGCGCGGGATCTCCAGGTCGAGGCCGTGCAGTACGGGGCGGCCGCCGCGGACCACGGTGAGACCGTCGGTCCGGATCGCGGGGCCGGGCCCCGCCTCAGAATTCATCATGCGATGAGTTTTGCGCTCCGCACCCCGCCCGTCAAGACACCGGACGGGGCCGGCCGGCCCGGATCAGGCATGGACAACCGGCCCGCCGACCAGCAGGGTGGGCGCGTGACCGCATCGGACGCTCCCGAGACCCTCGACGCCGACACCGCCGGCACCGCCGGCACCGACGACGACACCGTCCGAGGCCTGCCGCTGCCGCGGCTGCTGCTCGACCTGATCGCCGACGGCCGGTGGCGGCACCCGGGCGACGAGGCCCTCGCCGCGGCGCTGCCGTGGTTCACCGACCCGCTGGAGCTGCTCGCCGACGCGGCGGCGGTGCGCCGCCAGTCCGCCTCGCTCGACGACCTCTCGGGCGAGGACCTCGGGCCGCTCTTCCGGCAGGCCCGCGGCAGCACCGCCGACGGCCCGGTGGAGCTGCCCTGGCTGGACGCCGAGCGGGCCGTGCTCATCGCGGTCGCCCGCACCGTCGGCGACGACATCGCGCTCGCGCTCGACTACCGCACCGACCCGGCCGACCCACAGGTGGTGGGCAGCGACATCTGGACGAACCCGCAGGAGTACACCTGGCGGGTCGCCGCGCCGAGCTTCTCCGCCTTCGCCGCGGCCCTGGGCCTGCTGGAGAACCACCCGGAGCCGTAGCACGGGCAACCGACGTACGGGCACTAGTACTGCAATCACAGTTACGGGATCTGGCCTCGGCGTTTGTAGTGACTGTGGCGTGCGCGCATCTGGCTGCGCCGTCTCCACCACGACCAGTGCAGATGGTGTGCCGGCGTGAGGTTTTGCGGGCGTAAGAGGAAGCCGATGAGGCGGCGGATCTCCGCGACGGACAGGGGTATCAGGCCGGTTTGTCCGAGATCGCAGCCCCCTTTGGCAGCTCTTGTGCGCGGATGGCGGTCAGGGCGGCGAGGGTGGCCATGGACAGGGTGATGTGGCGGTACCAGGCGTCGTAGCGACGGACCTGGTAGTGGTCCAGGCCGCACTCGTTCTTCGCGGCCTGGAAACATTCCTCCACCGCCCATCTCGCGCCGGCCACCGTGGCCAGGTCCTTCAGGCGGGTACCGGCCGGGCCGTAGCAAACGTAGTAGGCGATCTCGGTGGGGTCGGTAACGCTCCGGCGGGCGAGGACCCAGTGACCGAAGCCGTTCTCCCACCAGATCCGAATCGGGACACGGGCCCAGTCGTAGAGCCTTTGACCGTGCGAGCCAGCCCCGGCGGACAGGCGCTTCCACGCCTGCCGGGGCAGCCCCGCGACCAGGGCGTCGACCCGGGTATCGCCGCCGCGGACAGTGATGACGGTGTCGTTGACCTTGGTCGCCAGCACGTGCGCCACCGACCGTTGTTCCATCCAGTACCGCAGGCGCTTGACCTGTCCGTACGCCTCGTCGGCGGTCACCCACGCGAACGGCACCTCGGCGTCGAGGGCCCGCTGGAGCATCGCCTGGAAGTGTTCGATCTTCGTGGCGAACGGCACCTCGTCCGGAACACCGGCCGCCCGGCACCGTCCCCGGTCGTCCGTCCACGAGGCCGGCAGGTACAGCTCGCGATCGATCAACGCCCGCCCCTTCGGCGAGGCGTAGGCAAGAAACGTGCCGATCTGGCAGTTCTCCGTGCGGCCGGGGGCTTGTCTCTGAATAACTGTCAGGGTTGATCTTCCTGGGGATTCTCGTCAGGCAAGCGAACTCGAAGCTGTTCGAGGGTCCGGGCGGGCGATCCAGGCAGTGGTGTGACGACGACGCGGTGCAGGTCCAGGAGCCGGTGTCCGTCTTGGAACTGGTTGGAGAGGTTGGTGCGGGTGACGCCCAGCAGCTCCGCCAGGAGGGTGCTGGTGATCGCCTTGCGGCGGCGCAACAGCGCCGTCAGGAGCCGGTGGTAGTGGTCGAGGCCGCTGGTCTGCGGGTGGAGGTAGCTGCGTGGACGGTGGAAGCGTCGCTGGAAGGCGGCCTCGGCGAGGGCGTCCCAGTACGGCTCGGAGACTGCTACCAGGTGTTCGAAGTCGGACCGTGGCATGCCGGTCAGGGCCGGATTGCTGAGCATCTCGGTCAGGGCGGGGTCGATCCGCCGGGCGGCCGCCGGCGCTGGTGGCGTTCGGGGCGGGACGGGTGCCAGCGTGTAGTTCCAGTCGCCGTGGAACGCATTGGGTGTGATCGGCAAGGCCTGGAACTCGGCAGCGGTCACCGTGGAGCCCAGGCGGTATCTGCCGGTGTCCAGCTCGGCGCCGATGGTCAGCCCGGTACGTGTGGTGGTCGCGGCGATGGTTTCGATGACGACTTGGTAGCTGGTCAGCGGTCGGCCGCGCCAGTTCGCGGTGATGTGGCAGAACATTCGGTGTTCGATTTTGTTCCATTTCGACGTGCCCGGCGGGAAGTGGCAGACCGTGATCTCCAGTCCGCTCTCCAGCGCGAAGGCGGCCAGGTGCTTCTTCCAGGTCCAGCGGCGGGGATCGTTCGAGCCGCCGGCGTCGGCGGTGATCAGCAGCCGGGTGGCGTCCGGGTGGTGCACCCGGCCGCGGCGCTGCCACCAGCGGCGTATGGACTCGACCGCGAACTCGGAGGTGTCGTGGTCGGTCCCGACGTTGACCCAGCCGGTGTTGGTGGCGATGTCGTAGATCCCGTAGGGGATGGCGACGGGCTGGTCGCTGGTGGTGAAGGTGTGGCAGTCGACTTTGATCGGGTCCTTGCCCGGCTGCCAGGTGCGGCCGGGCCGGTCGCGGTTGCCGAGCCATTCCTTGGCCTTGGTGTCGACGCTGATCACCGGCTGCCCACCGTCGAGGAAGGCGGTGGCCGTGGCGTTCAGGTGGGCGAACTGGGCATCGCGGTCCGGGTGGCTGGCGCCCTCGGTGGTCTTGACGGTGCCCTGCAGGCTGTAGCCCAGGCCGTGCAGTAGGCGCCCGACGGTTGCGGCACCGACCGGATGGCCTTGCGACGTGAGGGTCGAGGCCAGGGCCCGCAGCGACAGGGTGGTCCATCGCAACGGGGAGACGGGATCACCTCGGGTGTGCGGCTCGATCAGCGCCTCGAGTGCCGCCAGCAGGCCGGGGTTGGTGACCGTCAACGGCTTGCGGCCGGCTCCCGCCGCCCGGACTCTCCGCGTCGGCACCGGGTCCCCAGCCAACTCAGTGATGCCGCGTGCGACGGTGGCGGTGCTGGCCCCGGACGCAGCGGCCACCAGGGTGATCCCGCCGTGGCCGATGGCCGCAGCCTCGCTGGCCAGGTAGAGCCGACGGCGCCGCTCATCAAGATGCGGCAGGATCCGATCGAACTTGGCCCGTAACGCGGTGACGGGCGGACGCACAGTCATGGTCCACCCTCCCACCAACTCCCGCTGAACAGGCAGTAATTGAAATACAAGCCCCGGCGGTGCCGGAATATTGGCGCTGCACCCCGGCCGAACGGACGCCCTTCTTCAGGAACCCGGTGTCGTCACCGATCAGCACCGCAGCCTTGTCGCCGATGCGCTCGACGACGAAGTCGCGGACGCACCCCGTCGGCGTCCCAGTCCGCCTCGCCCAGCAGACGCTGCATTCCGATCGGATGTCCCTCACCAGCGCGTTCCGCCAGCGACCAGCCGTTCTTCCGCTCCAACGGCGCCATCAGCCCCGCCATGTACTCCAGTGCCCGCCCACGCGGCTCCGACCTGGCAAACCGCGACGCGAACCGCGCATGCAACCCCGCCAGAACCCCACGCCAGGCCTCAACCTGACCCACCCCAAAATCCACAGACACGAGCCCACTCAATCACAACAAGCCCACCCATAACTGTGATTGCAGTACTAGGCCTCGACGAGGTACCCCTGCACCGCGCGGGCCAGCAGCGGCAGCAGCTCCTCGGCCGGTGCCGAGGCCAGCGGCTCGACGGCGATCACGTACCGGGCCATGGCCAGCCCGAGGATCTGCGACATCACCAGCTCCACCCGGAGCTCCGGCTGCGGCACGTCGAGGCCGACCGCCAGCCGGGAGACCACCTCGGTCACCATGAAGCCGCGCATCAGCCCGGCGACCTCCTCGGAGGCGGCGGCCGTCCGCAGCACGGCGAGCAGCCGGTCGCGGACGGTCGGCTGCTCCCAGAGCGCGAGGACGAACCGGGCGACCCGCTCGCCGACCTCCGCCCGGCCGCCGGCCAGCACCTGGTCGACCATCAGCCGCGGGTCGACCGGGAACTCCAGCGCGGCCAGGAACAGCTTGTCCTTGCTGCCGAAGTAGTGGTGCAGCAGGGCGGCGTCCACCCCGGCCGCGCGGGCGATCGCCCGCATGCTGGCCTTCTGGTAGCCGCGGGCCGCGAACTCGGCCCGGGCGGCCTCCAGCACCGTCCGCCGGGTGTCGGCCCCGCCGGGGCGGCGGCCGGTCTTCTTGCGGGGCGCGGGCTGCTCGGCTGCGGAGGTCACCCCGGCATTCTCCCCGGCCGGCGGCGCGGGCCGGGGCGCTACCGCCGCCACATCTCGGTCCGGCATCGAAAACCGGGCCCTCTAGCGGATCGCTACGCGCGTAGATATGCTGGTCTGGTGACTATGTCCACTCTTGCAGCCCAAGCCCTTGGCGCAGCGGCCGGCGGCCTCGCGGACGTTGCGGCGTCCGAGGCCTCGCTCCGCCGCTTCCTGCACGGCCTGCCCGGTGTCGACCAGGTCGGCCTGGAGGCTCGCGCCGCCACCCTCGGCACCCGTTCGATCAAGACCACGGCGAAGGCCTGGGCCATCGACCTGGCGATCTCGATGATCGACCTGACCACGCTGGAAGGCGCGGACACGGTCGGCAAGGTGCGCTCGCTGTGCACCAAGGGCCGGAACCCCGACCCGTCCGACCCGACCGCCCCGCGGGTCGCGGCGATCTGCGTCTATCCGGACATGGTCGCCACCGCCAAGGAGGCGCTGCGCGGCACCGACATCCAGGTCGCCTCGGTCGCCACCGCCTTCCCGGCCGGCCGCGCCGCGCTCCCGGTGAAGCTCGCCGACACCGCGGACGCGGTGGCCGCCGGCGCCGACGAGATCGACATGGTGATCGACCGGGGCGCCTTCCTCTCCGGGCGCTACCTGGACGTCTTCAACGAGATCACCGCGGTCAAGGAGGCCTGCCGCCGCCCCGACGGCACCTCCGCCCACCTCAAGGTGATCTTCGAGACGGGCGAACTGCAGACGTACGACAACGTGCGCCGCGCCTCCTGGCTGGCGATGTTGGCCGGCGCGGACTTCATCAAGACGTCCACCGGCAAGGTCGCGGTGAACGCCACTCCTCCGGTGACCCTGCTGATGCTGGAGGCGGTCCGCGACTTCCGCGCCGCGACCGGTGTGCAGGTCGGCGTGAAGCCGGCCGGCGGCATCAAGACCACCAAGGACGCCATGAAGTACCTGGTGATGGTCAACGAGACGCTCGGCGACGACTGGCTGACCCCGCACTGGTTCCGCTTCGGAGCCTCCAGCCTGCTCAACGACCTGCTGATGCAGCGCCAGAAGCTGACCACCGGACGGTACTCCGGCCCTGACTACGTGACGGTGGACTGAGACAGATGGCCAAGAACACCAAGAAGACCGACGAGCCCGTGGCGCAGACCCCCCGCGGCGGCCTCTTCACCTACGCCCCCGCCCCGGAGTCCCCGGCCGCGGCCGGCGACATCGCGACCTCCTACGGCCACTTCATCGGCGGCGAGTTCGTCGACTCCTCCGGCAGCGAGGCGCTGAAGACCGTCAACCCGGCGACCGAGCAGGTGCTGGCGGAGTTCGCGCAGGGCACCGGGGAGGACGTCGACCGCGCGGTCGCCGCGGCCCGCAAGGCCTTCGTCGACTGGTCGGCGCTGCCGGGCAGCGAGCGTGCCAAGTACCTGTTCCGGATCGCCCGGATCGTCCAGGAGCGCTCCCGCGAGCTGGCGGTGCTGGAGTCGATCGACAACGGCAAGCCGATCCGCGAGACCCGCGACTTCGACGTGCCGATGGTCGCCGCGTGGTTCTTCTACTACGCGGGCTGGGCGGACAAGCTGGACTACGCGGGCTACGGCCCCAACCCGAAGCCGGTCGGCGTCGCCGCCCAGGTCATCCCGTGGAACTTCCCGCTGATGATGCTGGCGTGGAAGATCGCCCCGGCGCTGGCCACCGGCAACACGGTCGTCCTCAAGCCGGCCGAGACCACCCCGCTGACCGCGCTGCGCTTCGCCGAGATCTGCCGCCAGGCCGGCCTGCCGAAGGGCGTCGTCAACATCGTCACCGGCGACGGCCGCACCGGCGCCGCGCTGACCGCCCACCCGGACGTGGACAAGGTCGCCTTCACCGGCTCCACCCCGGTCGGCCGCTCGATCGCCCGCCAGCTGGCCGGCACCCGCACCCGGGTGTCGCTGGAGCTCGGTGGCAAGGCCGCGAACATCGTCTTCGACGACGCGCCGATCGACCAGGCCGTCGAGGGCATCGTCAACGGCATCTTCTTCAACCAGGGCCACGTCTGCTGCGCGGGCTCCCGGCTGCTCGTCCAGGAGTCGGTCCAGGACGAGTTCCTGGACGCGCTCAAGCGCCGGATGTCGACCCTGCGGGTCGGCGACCCGCTGGACAAGAACACCGACATCGGCGCCATCAACTCCTCGGCGCAGCTGGCCCGGATCACCGAGCTGACCGACGCCGGCGAGGCCGAGGGCGCCGAGCGCTGGTCGCCCTCCTGCGACCTGCCGGGCGCCGGCTACTGGTTCCGCCCGACGCTGTTCACCGGCGTCTCGCAGGCCCACCGGATCGCCCGTGAGGAGATCTTCGGCCCGGTGCTGTCGGTGCTGACCTTCCGTACCCCCGCCGAGGCGGTCGAGAAGGCCAACAACACCCCGTACGGCCTCTCCGCCGGCATCTGGACGGAGAAGGGCTCGCGCATCCTGTGGACGGCGAGCCGGCTCAAGGCCGGTGTGGTCTGGGCCAACACCTTCAACAAGTTCGACCCGGCCTCGCCGTTCGGCGGCTACAAGGAGTCGGGTTACGGCCGCGAGGGTGGCCGGCACGGTCTGGAGGCCTACCTCGATGTCTGACACGACCCTGCGTCTTGACGTCCTCAAGACCTACAAGCTGTACGTCGGCGGGAAGTTCCCGCGGTCCGAGAGCGGGCGGGTGTACGAGGTGACCGACTCCAAGGGCCAGTGGCTCGCCAACGCCCCGCTCGGCACCCGCAAGGACACCCGGGACGCCGTCGTGGCCGCGCGCGCCGCGGTCAAGGGCTGGTCCGGCACCACCGCGTACAACCGCGGCCAGGTGCTGTACCGGGTCGCCGAGATGCTGCAGGGCCGCCGCGAGCAGTTCATCGCCGAGGTGGGCACCGCCGAAGGCGTGGGCGCCAAGAAGGCGGCCGCGCTGGTGGACGCCGCGATCGACCGCTGGGTCTGGTACGCGGGCTGGACGGACAAGGTCGCCCAGGTCGCCGGCAACGCCAACCCGGTGGCCGGCCCGTACTTCAACCTGTCGACGCCCGAACCGACCGGTGTGGTCGGCGTGCTGGCCCCGCAGGCCGGCCACGGCTTCTCCCTGCTCGGCCTGGTGTCGGTGATCGCCCCGGTGATCGCCACCGGCAACACCGCGGTGGTCGCCGCGGCCACCGGCGCGCCGCTGCCCGCGCTGTCGCTGGGCGAGGTGCTGGCCACCTCCGACCTGCCCGGCGGCGTGGTCAACGTGCTGTCCGGCCGGACGGCCGACATCGCCCCCACCCTGGCGTCCCACCAGGACGTCAACGGCATCGACCTGACCGGCGCGGTGCCCGGGGACGGGCCGGCCTCGGCCGCCGCCCTGGAGGCCGCCGCCGCGGACACCCTCAAGCGCGTCCTGCGGCCGGCCGCCGACCCGGCCGCCGCGGACTGGACGGAGGCGCCGGGCACCAAGCGGCTGACCTCCTTCCTGGAGACCAAGACGGTCTGGCACCCGATGGGCATCTGATCCGTCGGCTGCACCAGGAACGGCGGCCCCGGCCGCGACGAAAGTAGGGCCCGCACCCTCCCGACCGGGGGTGCGGGCCCTCCTTTCGTCTCTCCGGGACCGGCCGATCGGCGGGCAACCCGCCCGCCCGGCCGCGAGTCCTACCGGTCGAGATCGAACCGGAAGGACGAAGCATGTGGGAGATAGCCGCCGACCTGGCGGTCCTGGTCGGAGACGGGCCGCTGCGGGCGCTGCGCGCCCGTCGGGCGCACCGGCGGCTGAGGGCCGGCCTGCAGGCCCGCGTCCCGTGCTCGATCCGCTCCGAGCGCCCGGGCTGGCCCGCGGCGTACGAGAACGGCAGCCTGCTGTTCACCCCCGGCCGGCCGACCGCCGCGTTCGGCTCGCGGGCGTACCCGTGGCTGGAGTTCGGGCTCGGCGGCGAGCACCGCGACCCGGAACCCGAGGACTGGTTCGACCCGGACTGGGCGGCCACCGGCTACCTGCCGCCGGACGGCGGCCCGACCGTCTTCGTCCAGGTGCACACCCGCTACCTGACGACCACCCGGCTCGCCCTGGGCGGCCCGGTGGACAGCACGGTCTGACCGGGCGGGCCGTGTGAGATTGGCCCGGGGGCGTCCGACCGGTACCGGCGGACGCCCCCGATGCGTCAGACTGGTGTCCCGTGAGTGACACCCCGCTGAACCCGGCGCCGACCGCGCGCGCCCGCGTCATCCTGCTGTCGGGACCCTCCGGATCGGGGAAGTCCTCCCTCGCCGAGCGCACCGGCCTCCCGGTGCTCCAGCTCGACGACTTCTACAAGGACGGCGACGACCCGACGCTGCCGCAGCTCGTGGAGGGCGGCACGGACTGGGACTCGCCCGCCTCCTGGCACGCCGAGCAGGCGATGGCGGTGATCCGCGCCCTGGTCGAGGACGGCGCCGCGGACGTCCCGGTGTACTCGATCCCGGACAACGGCCGGGTGGGGGTCCGCCCGTTCACCCTGGACGGCGCGCCCGCGTTCGTGGCCGAGGGAATCTTCGCCGCCGAGCTCGCGGGCCGCTGCGAGGCCGAGGGGCTGCTCGGCGACGCGCTGTGCCTGCGCAACCGCCCGGCCACGACCGCTTGGCGGCGCTTCCGCCGGGACGTCCGCGAGGGCCGCAAGTCGGTGCCCTACCTGCTGCGCCGCGGCTGGCGGCTGATGCGTGCCGAGCGCGGCATCGTGGGCCGCCAGGTCGGGCTCGGCGCGCACGCCTGCGCGGGCCCGGAGGCCGAGCGGCGGATCGCCGCGGTGGCGGACGCCCGGCCGGTCGGCATCGCCGCCTGACCGGGCGCCCGGGGAGCCGCGCCGGTCAGGGCGCCGTACCGGTGAGCACCGGCCCGGCCTCGGCCGGGTCGGCCTGCTGCAGCGCGGAGTGGTGCCGGCTGTAGCCGAGGTAGACGGCCACGGCCAGGGCCAGCCAGACCGCGAACATCAGCCAGGTGTCCGCCGGCAGCCCGTACAGCAGGTAGCCGCAGAAGGCGACGGACAGCACGGGCACCACCGGGTGGCCGGGCACCCGGAAGCCGCGCTCCAGGTCGGGGGCGGTGCGCCGGAGGATCAGCACGCCCATCGAGACCACGGCGAAGGCGACCAGGGTGCCCAGACTGGTCAGGTCGGCGAGGACGTCCAGCGGGACGACGGCGGCGAGCACCGCGACCAGTGCGCCGACGACGACGGTGCCGGCGACCGGGGTGCCGCTGCGCGGGCCGACCCGCCGGAAGAGCACCGGCAGCATGCCGTCCCGGCTCATCGTGTACAGGATGCGGGTCTGCCCGTAGAGGACCACGAGGACGACGCTGACGATGGAGAGCACGGCGCCGGCCGAGAGCAGCAGCCCGGGCCAGCTCGCCCCGGTCACGCGGGTGAGGATCGCAGACAGGCCGGCCTCCTGCCCGCCGAAGGCCGTCCACGGTTGGGCGCCGACACCGACCAGGGCGACCAGCACGTACACGGCGGTGACCACCAGCAGCGCGCCGATGATCGCCAGCGGCAGCGTGCGGCGGGGGTTCTTCACCTCCTCACCGGCGGTGGAGACGGCGTCCAGGCCGATGAAGGAGAAGAACACCGTGGAGGCGGCGGCGCCGATCCCGGCCGCGCCCATCGGCGCGAACGGGTGCAGGTTGGCGGCGTGGAATCCGGTCGCGCCGACCACCACGAAGAGCGCCAGCACGGCCAGCTTGACCAGCACCATCACGGTGTTGACCAGCGCGGACTGCTTCGCCCCGCGGACCAGCAGCAGGCAGCAGAGCAGCACCAGGACGGCGCCGGGCAGGTTGACCCAGCCGCCGGCGCCGGGCGGAGCCGCGATCGCCTGCGGCAGCTGGAAGCCGAACAGCCGCTCGGTGAGGTCGTTGAGGTACTGGCCCCAGCTCACCGCGATCGCCGCACCGGAGACGGCGTACTCCAGCAGGAGGCACCAGCCGACCGCGTAGGCGGCGAACTCGCCCAGGGTGGCGTAGGCGTAGGAGTACGAGGAGCCGGAGACCGGGACGGCGGAGGCGAGTTCGGCGTAGCACAGGGCGGTGAGGGCGGCGGTGACGGCGCCGATCACGAAGGAGAGCACCACGGCCGGGCCGGCCTCCGGCACCGCCGAGTCCAGGGTGAAGAAGATCCCGGTGCCGATGGTGGCCCCGATGCCGATCATGGTGAGCTGGAACAGGCCGACGGTGCGGCGCAGTTCGCCGCCGCCGTCCTGAAGGGCGCCGACCGGCTTGCGTCTGAGGAGTTGCCGGCGGAGCGTCACATCCGATGCCATGGTGGACCTCTCGTGTGGGAGTGAGGGTGCGGGTCAGGCCAGGTCGCGGCGGAGCAGGTCGCCGTACGTCTCCCGGCGCACCACGGCGCGGTGGCGGCCGTCGCGGCAGAAGACGACCGGGGGCCGGCGGGCGCCGTTGTAGTTGTTGCTGAGCGCGTAGGTGTACGCGCCGGTGGCGGGGACGGCGATCAGGTCGCCGGGGCGGGGGTCGCGCAGCGGGACGCCCTCACTGAGCACGTCGCCGGACTCGCAGTGCCGGCCGACCAGCCGGACGGGCCCGCCGCCGCCCACCCGGGTGGCCACGGTGGCCTCGAACCGCTGCTGGTAGAGCGAGACTTCGAGGTTGTCGCCCATGCCGCCGTCGACCGCGACGAAGGTCGGCTTGCCGTGCTTGACGGTGACCGCCCGGTAGAGCGAGACGCCGGCCTCGGCGGTCATCGAGCGGCCGGGCTCGATCAGGATGCGGGCGGCGGCGGGCAGGGTGCCGCGGGCGCTGTCGACGAGGGCGTCCAGGTACTCGTCCACGCTCGGCGGGCTGTCCTCGTAGGTGTAGCGGGCGCCGAGGCCGCCGCCGAGGTCGTAGACGTCGAACGTGCCGAGTCCGGCGACCGCCTCGACGGCCTGCTCGAACGGCTTGGTGTCCATGATCTGCGAGCCGACGTGCACATGGACGCCGTCCAGGCGCAGCCGGTCGCTGCCGCGCAGCCGGGCGATCGCCTCGCGGGCCTCGGGCAGCAGCAGCCCGAACTTGGAGCCGGCCTGGCCGGTGGAGACGGCCTCGTGGGTGTCCGGGCGGATGTCGGGGGTGACCCGGACGAGGACGCCCTGCTCGCGGTCGGGCCGTTCGGAGAGGATCAGCTCCAGGCGGTCGATGTCGTCGAAGTTGTCGACCACGATCAGCCCGGCACCGGCGTCGACGGCCATCCGCAGTTCCTCGGAGGTCTTGGCGTTGCCGTGCACGACCAGGCCGGCCGGGTCGGCGCCGCCGGCCACGGCGAGGGTCAGTTCGCCGCCGCTCGCCACGTCGATGCCGAGGCCCTCCTCGGTGAGGGCCCGGTAGACGGCGGTGCACGGGAAGGCCTTGGAGGCGAAGGTGACCCGGGAGTTCGGCCAGCGCACGGCGAGGCCGTCGGCGTACGCGCGGGCCCGGGCGCGCAGGGCGCCCTCGTCCACGATCAGCGCCGGGGTGCCGTACGTCTCCGCGAGTTCGGCCACCGGACAGCCGGCGATCACCAGGGCGCCGTCGTCGTCGAGTTCGGTGCCGGGCGGAAAAAGGCCGATCAGCTGGTCCTGCATGGTGCCCCTTCCGGGGGTGGGCTGCGGTGCACAGCCATCGTGGCGGCGGCCCGGCCGGACGTCGTTGGCGAAATCGCCTAGGGTCGGGGCATGGAGCATGCGGAATCGCCAATGGAGGGCACCAGCGAGGAGCTGTTCGCGCTGGCCAACGCCATCGCCGCGGTGACCGGCGGATCGGTGGCGGTCGAGGACCTGGACCGCCGGGTGCTCGCCTACTCCGCGCTGCCCGACCAGCGGATCGACGAGCTGCGGCGGCGCGGCATCCTGGAGCGCCGGGTGCCGGACCAGGCCGAGCAGCCGGCCCAGTACCGGGAGGTGCTGGCCGCGCCCGGCGTGGTGCGGCTGCCGACGCTCGCCGAGGACGAGCTGCCCCGGGCGGCGGTGGCGATCCGGGCGGGCGACCTTCCGCTCGGCACCATCTGGGCGATCGAGGGCCCGGACGGCATGGACCCGGCCGGCGAACGGGCGCTGCGCGACGGCGCCCGGCTGGCCGCGCTGCACATCCTGCGCCGCCGCAGCGCACAGGAACTGGAACTGCGGGCCCGGGAGGACGGGCTGCGCGACGCACTGCACGGCGGCGGGCGCACCGCCGACCTGCGGTACGCGCTGGGGCTGCCGGAACGGCCGCGGCTGGTGCTGGTCGGGCTGACCCCGCTGCGGCGGCCGGCCGAGGAGCCGCCCTCGGTGGTACGGCTCGCCGCGGCGGCGGCGCGGCACTGGTCGGCGGTGCACGGGGAGGCGGCGGTGGCCGCCGTCGGCCGGACGGTCTACGTGCTGCTCGCCGAGGTCGGGCCGGCGGCCGCGCGCCGGCTGGCGGAGCAGGCGGTGGCGGCGCTCGGGCCGAGCGGCGGCGGGGTGATGCGGGCCGCGGTGAGCCGGCCGGCGACGGACCTGGAGGCGGTACCGGCGCTCCGGGCCGAGGTGGACGACGTGCTGCGGGTGACCTCGGCGGATCCCGGGTGCGCCGCGGTCGCCGGCCTGGCCGACGTCCACGCCCGGGTGCTGCTGGCCCGGGTCGCCGACGAGCTGGCGCGCCGCCCGGAGCTGCGCCACCCGGCGGTGGAGGCGATGCTGGCGCACGACCGGGAGCACCGCACGGAGTACGCCCGGTCGGTGGCGGCGTGGCTGGACGCCGTGGGCTCGGTTGCGGCCGCGGCGGAGCGGGTCGGCGTGCACCCGAACACGCTGAAGTACCGGCTGCGGCGGGCCGGGCAGCTGTTCGGCCTGGACCTGGAGCACCCGGACGACCGGCTGTCGGCCTGGCTCCAGCTGCGGCTGGCGCTCTGAGCGTGCCCGGGCGGACGCACAGGAGCCCGGTGCCTCTCCCCGGCACCGGGCTCCTGCTGTTGCGGGGCTGCGGGCTTCCCCCGTCGGCGACCACTCCCCCGAGTGGGCCTCCGCGCTTCCGCGACCCCTTCACCCGTCCCCCGACGGGAGTCCTGTCGTGTCAGGCGACCAGCTCGCCGAAGGCGTGCACGGTGTCGCCCGTCCGGTTGAGCTGCTCGTCGTCGCGCAGCCGGCGCAGCGCGCGCCAGATGCTGCTCTTGACGGTGCCGACGCTGATGCCGAGGATGTCGGCGATCTCCGGGTCGGTACGGCCCTCGTAGTAGCGGAGCACCAGCATGGTCCGCTGGTTCTCCGGCAGCTTGGCCAGCGCCTGCCAGAGCACGGTGCGCAGCTCGGTGCCGCCCATCGCGTCGGTGTCGCCGGCCGTCTCCGGCAGCTCCTCGGTCGGGTACTCGTTGACCTTGCGGCGCCGCCAGGCGGAGATGTGCAGGTTGGTCATGGTGCGGCGGAGGTAGCCCCCGACCGCGGCCTTGTCGGTGATCCGGTCCCAGGCGCGGTAGGTGCTGAAGAGCGCGCTCTGCAGCAGGTCCTCGGCCTCGTAGCGGTCACCGGTGAGGTGGTACGCGGTGGCGTACAGGGAGGCGCGGCGCTCGCGCACGTAGGCGGTGAATTCCGCGATGCGGTCCGCCGACTCGGTCGAGCACTCCCCCTGCGCGCCTCCCTGCCGACCGTCCTCGGCACTGGCCGCCGCGGGTGTGAGCCGCAGCAGCGTGGTGCCTGCGGCCTGGCGGGCGTCCGGCTCCCCCGAGCCGGCGCCGCGCAGGCCTTCCCCCGTCGGGATGCCCCGACCCTGACCCACCGGGAGGATCCCCCGGAGCGTCAGGGTCGAGCCGCTGTCGGCCGCACTCCCCCTGTGGCCGATCCCGTACAGCTCCCCCACGTGCCCGCCGCCGCTGGGGCGGTGGGCGCCGGTGCGGTGTGCGCACCCCCGTACGATCACGGCACCGGACGTCTCGTCGGTCCGCACCTCGTACCTGGTCCGCGGGTTCGCGGTCGAACGCGCTGCGCGGACGGCCGCGTTGCGGGTCAGAAGCGTTGCGTTCATCGTGCGCCCCCATGGTCGGTACGTGCGGTTCCCCGTTGCCGTTCCCGCCGGTCTCACCCGGTCGTTCTCGGCGACAAGGAAAATCCTGCCCGCCCGTCGTCATGGCGGTGTCCGTCGACTGTCACAGGGCTGTCACAGCGGCCGGGGCGTCCGGGCACACTGCTGTCACACCCGCCCGGACGTCCGAATCGGCGCCTCCGGTTCCCGCGACCGTTCAGCAACCACCCGGGTGGGTGATCTGCGGCCCCGGGTGGGCCAGAATGAGCCCGTGCCTTTCCTGCTTCTGATCGAGGACGACGACGCCATCCGGACGGGCCTCGAACTCGCCCTCACCCGCCAGGGCCACCGTGTGGCCACCGCTGCCTCGGGCGAGGACGGCCTGAAGCTGTTCAAGGAGCAGCGGCCGGACCTCATCGTCCTGGACGTCATGCTGCCCGGAATCGACGGCTTCGAGGTGTGCCGCCGCATCCGCCGGACCGACCAGCTGCCGATCATCCTGCTCACCGCACGCTCCGACGACATCGACGTGGTGGTGGGCCTGGAGTCCGGCGCCGACGACTACGTGGTCAAGCCGGTGCAGCCGCGCGTCCTGGACGCCCGGATCCGGGCCGTGCTGCGCCGGGGCGAACGGGAGAGCTCCGACTCGTCCACCTACGGCAGCCTGGTCATCGACCGCTCGGCGATGACCGTCACCAAGGACGGCCAGGACCTGCAACTCACACCGACCGAGCTGCGGTTGCTGCTGGAGCTGAGCCGCCGGCCGGGCCAGGCACTCTCCCGGCAGCAGCTGCTGCGGCTGGTGTGGGAGCACGACTACCTGGGCGACTCCCGGCTGGTGGACGCCTGTGTGCAGCGGCTGCGGGCCAAGGTCGAGGACGTGCCGTCCGCGCCGACGCTGATCCGCACGGTGCGCGGGGTCGGCTACCGGTTGGACCCGCCCCCGTAGTGACCGCCCCGGCCGCCCGTCTGCTCCGCTCCCGTCTGTGAGACCCGTTGACTGACCCCCACACCCCGCCGCGCCGCCGCCGTCCGTGGCGGCGGCTGCGCTCGCTCCGGGTCCGCCTGATCGCGGTGTTCGCCGCCGTCGCGCTGATCACCGCGGTGTCCGCGTCCGGCATCGCGTACTGGCTGAACCGCGACGCCGTCCTCAAGCGCGCCCAGGACACCGCGCTGAACGACTTCCGGGTGTCGCTGACCCGGAACGTCTCGGACCTGCCGCTGCAGGCGACCTGCCCGGAACTCGCCTACCTGGCTCAGCAGGTGGCCTCCTCCGGGCTCAACTACGACGTGGTGGTGACCGATCCGGCGCAGCCCGGCTGCGCGGTCTCCACCGACCCGTCGAGGTTCGCCCTGCAGACCGTGCCGCAGTCGCTGCAGCGGGCGGTGGCCACCCAGCGGGAGGTCGGTGCGGGCAACCCGTACCCGTACCACCTGTACTGGCAGCGGGTGAACCTGGGCAACCGGCCGTTCCTGGTCGGCGGGACGAAGGTGGTGCCGTCCGGTCCGACGGCGTACATGTTCAAGTCGCTGGAGGACGAGCGGGCCGATCTCAACACGCTGGGCTGGTCGTTGGCGATCGCCACGCTGCTGGCGCTGATCGGCTCGGCGCTGCTGGCGCAGGCCGCCTCCTCGACCGTGCTGCGGCCGGTGCGCCGGCTCGGCGAGGCCGCCCGGCGGCTCGGCGAGGGCAAGCTGGACACCCGGCTGGAGGTCGAGGGCGGCGACGAACTCGCCGACCTGGCCCGGACGTTCAACCGGACCGCGGAGTCGCTGTCGCACCAGGTCGAGGAGTTGAGCGCGCGCGAGGCGCAGAGCCGCCGCTTCGTGGCCGACATGTCGCACGAACTGCGCACGCCGCTCACCGCGATGACCGCCGTCACCGACATCCTGGAGGACGAGGCGGACTCGCTCGACCCGATGATCGAGCCCGCGGTGCGGCTGGTGGTCAGCGAGACCCGGCGGCTGTCCGACCTGGTGGAGAACCTCATGGAGGTGACCCGCTTCGACGCCGGCACGGCCAGGCTGGTCGCCGACGAGGTGGACATAGCCGACCTGATCATGTCCTGCATCGACGGCCGGGCCTGGTACGACGCCGTCGAGGTGGACGCGCCGCGCGGCGTCCGGCTGATGGCCGACCCGCGCCGCCTGGACGTCGTCTTCGCCAACCTGATCGGCAACGCCCTGAAGCACGGCGGCTCCCCGGTGCGGGTGGTCGTCCGGCAGGAGGGCGAGCAGGTGGTGGTCGAGGTCCGCGACAGCGGGCCCGGCATCCCCGAGGAGGTGCTGCCGCACGTCTTCGACCGCTTCTACAAGGCCGACAAGGGCCGCGCCCGGTCCGAGGGCAGCGGCCTCGGGCTGTCCATCGCGATGGCCAATGCACAGATCCACGGCGGCACCATCACGGCCGCCAACGGGGAGGGCGGCGCGGTCTTCACCCTGACCCTGCCGCTCACCCCACCCAGCCAGGAGGACGCAGAGTGAGCGCGGTACGGAGGGCGGCGGCACTCGTCCTGCTGGCCGGAGCCGCAGCCGGCTGCGGCATCCGGCCGACGGCGGTCCCGGTGGACGCCGGCGCGCCGGCCAGCCGTACGGCCTGCCCGACCCCGGTGCAGGTGCCGAAGGCGGGCACGCCGACGGCCCCGCCCACGGGGACGGCGACGGTCTCGCCGTCCGCGGCGGCGAAGAGCCCCGCGCCGCTGTTCAGCGTCACCCCGACGCCGAGCGCTTCGGCCTCGCACTGCCCCTGAGGCGACCGGGCGCGGCCGTGGAACCGTCCGCGGCCGAGACCGCGTCCACCCGGTTGTGCACCGACTTGGCACCACCACCCGCACCGGCGCAGTGGCCGGGGACGACACGATCGAGGACGACGAGCCGACCGATCGGACCCCGCCGCCGGAGGCGTGCCGCATGCTGCGGACGACCGCACGGCTCCTGCTGGCCGGCTACGCGGTGCTGCTCGCCTGGCTGGTGCTGCGACCCACCGCGGTGAACTGGACCTACCCGGCCAATCTGACCCCGCTCGCCTCGGTCGACCGGGCGCTGTCCTTCGGGGCCTACGCCGGGGCCCGGCAGCTCGCCGCCGGCGTCCTGCCGCTGGCGCCGTTCGGGGTGCTGCTGCCGATCGCCGTCGGGCGGCTGCGCACGCCCTGGCTGCCGTCCTTCCTGCGGACGGTCGGCGGGGCGGCACTGCTGGCGACCGGGCTGGAGATCCTCAAGAGCTGGACGCCCGGGCACGTCCTGAACGTCGACGACATCATCCTCGGGACGGCGGGCGCCGCCGTCTGCCACCTGCTGTGCGTCCCGGGCGCCCGTGCCATGCTCCGGCTGCGTGCCCGGCGTCCCGCCCGCCGCGGGGCCGCCCCGTCGCCGCACCGGACGTACGAACGCTCCGCACCGGCAGCCCCCCTGGGCCGCCTCACCGGCCAGGGCAGCCCCACCACCCGCTGACCGCCGCGCGGTGGGGCCGGGTCCGACTCCCGGTGCCGGCACAGTCGTTGCCCGCCGCCCCCGCGCACCCGCCCGGCGACGGCCGTCTCGGGGGTGGCCCCGAGACGGACCCTGAGAGGGCCGTCCGTCTCCCCGGTGAGAGGTCAGGGGCGTGGATCACTATCGGGGCTGACGTTCCGGGCCGGCACGCCGAGCAGGATGGATTCATGCCCGCCGGACGGACCGGACCGGGCCCGCGATCCGGGAGTCACATCATGAGCACGCTCGCCCGCCCCCGCCACAACCGCGTCATCGCCGGCGTCTGCGCCGGGCTGGCCAAGCGCTTCGGCTTCGCCCCGTGGACCGTCCGGATCATCTTCCTGCTGTCCTGCCTGCTGCCCGGCCCGCAGTTCCTGATCTACCTGGCGCTCTGGCTGCTGCTCCCCCAGGAGCCGTGACCCACGGCGAAGGGCCGCCTCCGCGGGGGCGGCCCTTCGCCGTTGTGCGCCGTGCCGGCCGGTGTCAGCCGCCGATGCCGGGGCCGGCGCCGAGGCCGCCGAGGGTGCCGAGGACGCCGCCGACCGGCGTCTTCTCCAGGCCCTGGGCGCCCGGGACGGGCGGGAGCGCGCGGTCCGCGGCGGCCGGGGCGGCGTCGGCGGCCGGCGCCTCCATCGCGGGGGCCTCGGCCGGGGCGGCCGGCGCGGCCGGCGTCAGCTTGCCGCCGACCTCGGGGTTGAGGGTGCCGACGGCCTGGGTGACCTCGCCGCCGCCGGGCACCTTCTGAACGGCACCGGGCACCGCGTTGGTCAGACCGGGGTTGGTCAGCGCGCTGGTCGGGAGCCCGAGCCCGCCGGGGGCGGCGGCGGAGGCGGTGCCTGCGGCCGCTGCGGCGATCGCGACGCCCAGAGCGGCGGTGCCTGCGGCCTTCAGAGTTGCCTGCTTCATGCGTTGGTCCTCGAGTCCTCGTCGGTGCCCGGCCCGACCGCCCCGGGGGCCGCCAACCGTCACACCGGGTCAGCAGTGACTGGCACACCGTAGTGAGAACATCGAATGCGGATCAACGGAGCGTCACTCACAGGACTGATTAGTCAGACAACCCGGACGGAGGCGGGGCCCCGGCGACGGTCCCGCCTCCGCCCGGAGATCCGGGAGCCGGAGACACTCCCCACGGCTCAGGCGCCGGCGAACAGCCACTCCGCCTTGAGCTCGGCGTAGCCCGGCTTGATCACGTCGTTGATCATGGCGAGGCGCTCGTCGAAGGGCAGGAAGGCCGACTTCATCGCGTTGACGGTGAACCACTCCATGTCGCCCAGGCTGTAGCCGAAGGCCTCGACCAGGTGCTCGAACTCGCGGCTCATGCTGGTGCCGCTCATCAGCCGGTTGTCGGTGTTGACGGTGACCCGGAACTTCAGTCGGCTGAGCAGCCCGATCGGGTGCTCGGCGTAGGACGCGGCGGCGCCGGTCTGCAGGTTGGAGGTGGGGCACATCTCCAGCGGGACGCGCTTGTCGCGCACGTAGGCGGCGAGCCGGCCGAGCTCCACGGAGCCGTCCTCGGCGACGGTGATGTCGTCGACGATCCGCACACCGTGGCCGAGCCGGTCGGCGCCGCAGCACTGCAGGGCCTCCCAGATCGACGGCAGACCGAAGGCCTCGCCGGCGTGGATGGTGAAGTGGTTGTTCTCGCCCTTGAGGTAGTCGAAGGCGGCCTGGTGCCGGGTGGGCGGGTGGCCCGCCTCGGCGCCGGCGATGTCGAAGCCGACCACGCCCTGGTCGCGGTAGCGGTTGGCGAGTTCGGCGATCTCGGTGGAGCGGGCGGCGTGCCGCATGGCGGTCAGCAGGGTGCCGACGCGGATCCGGCGGCCGGCGGCGCGGGCGTTGGCCTCGCCGAGGCGGAAGCCCTCGTTGACGGCCTCGACGACCTCGTCGAGGGTGAGGCCGGCCTCCAGGTGCTGCTCGGGGGCGTAGCGGACCTCGGCGTAGACGACGCCGTCGGCGGCGAGGTCCTCGGCGCAGTCGGCGGCGACCTTGATCAGCGCCTCGCGGGTCTGCATCACCGCGCAGGTGTGGGCGAAGGTCTCCAGGTAGCGCACCAGCGAACCGGAGTCGGCGGCCTCGCGGAACCACTCGCCGAGCTTGACCGGGTCGGTGCTGGGGAGGCCCTCGTAGCCGCAGGCGGCGGCGAGTTCGACGACGGTCTCCGGACGCAGCCCGCCGTCGAGGTGGTCGTGCAGGAGCACCTTCGGGGCGCGGGCGATCTGGTCGGCGGTGGGAATGCGGGGGCCTGTGGTGCCCGCGGTGGCAGGGATCTGCTTCTCCATTGCCGGAGTGTAGCTCCTACGCGCGTAGATTCCTACTCGGATCGCCGGGCGTGTCGCCATGTAGGAATTTTCCGACGCTTGACGTGTCGGAGAATCCCGACGTATCGTCCGGTCATGGCAACGGACGTCTTCGGCGCACTCGCCAACCCCGTGCGGCGCGCCCTGCTCGCAGCCCTGCTGGAGGGCCCGCGCCCGGTCAACGACCTGGCGGGCCGCTTCGACCTCAGCCGGCCGGCCGTCTCCGAGCACCTCCAGGTGCTGCGGCTGGCCGGGCTGGTCCGCGAGGAGCCCCGCGGCCGGCAGCGCTGGTACCACCTCGACGCGGCACCGCTCGCCGAGGTCGGGGACTGGCTGCATCCGTTCGAACACTACTGGCGCGACCGGCTGCGCGCCCTCAGCGACCTGCTCGACGAGGAGAGACCGTGACCGACTCCGACACCGTCCACTGCGACCGCTACCTGCCGCACCCGCCCGCCGCCGTCTGGCGCGCCCTCACCGACCCCGAGCTGCACGCCCGTTGGTGGGCGGCCGGCGACGTGCGGCCGGTGGTCGGGCACCGCTTCGAGCTGGACATGGGCCCCTGGGGCAGCCAGCGGTGCGAGGTGACCGCGGTCGAGGAGGAGCGGCTGCTGCGCTACACCTTCGCCGAGGGCAACCTGGACACCGTCATCACCTGGCGGCTCGTCCCCGAGGGCCGCGGCACCCGGCTCCTCCTCGAACACGCAGGCTTCGACCTGGACTCGCCGCTCGGCCGCGCCGCCCTCGACGGCATGGGCAAGGGCTGGCCCCACGTCCTGGACCGGCTCGACACCGTCCTGGCCGCCTGACGCCCGGGCCCCGGGCGCCCCCGGGTGAGCCTTCCTAGTGCCGGCCCAGCAGTGCTCCCTTGCGGGACAGCACGAAGTCGCGGAAGGCGGCGGCCGGCGGCGTCAGCGGCCGGCCGGCCACCCAGGCGAGGCCGATCGCCCGGCGGGTGCGCGGTGCGGTGACCTCCAGCTCCACCACCCCCGGGCGGGGCACCAGGGCCGGCGGCAGCAGCGCCACCCCGAGCCCGGCCGCGACCAGGCCGCGCAGCGTCTCGGCCTCCTCGCCCTCGAAGGCGATCCGCGGTGTGAAGCCGGCCTCCGCGCAGAAGGCGTCGGTGATCAGGCGGAGCCCGTAGCCCTCCTCCACGGCGACGAACGGCTCCTCGGCGACCTCCGCCAGCCGGACCCTGCGCCGTCCGGCCAGCCGGTGGTCGGCCGGGACGGCCAGCGGCAGCCGCTGCTCGTCGAGGTGGCGGGCGGTGAGGTCCGGCGCGTCGGGCAGCGGTGAGACCAGGCAGAGGTCGAGTTCGCCGGCGCGCAGCCGCTCCAGCATCGCCGCCACGTAGTCCTGCACCAGTTGGAAGCGGATCCGCGGGTGCGTGGAGCGGAAGTCCCGCAGCAGGGCGGGCACCGCCTCCGTCCCCATGGTGTGGAGGAATCCGAAGGCCACCCGGCCCGCCGCCGGGTCGGCCTCGGCGCGGGCGGCCTCGGCGCCGCGCTCCAGCTCGGCCAGGGCCCGTTCGGCGGAGGCGAGCAGCAGCCGGCCGGCCCGGGTGAGCCGCACCGTCCGCCCCTGACGGGCCAGCAGGTCCACCCCGAGTTCGGTCTCCAGGCGCGCCACCGCCCGGGAGAGCGTCGGCTGCGGCATGCCCAGCAGCTGCGCCGCCTGGGTGACGTGTTCCAGTCGCGCGACCGCGGCGAACTGGGCCAGCTGCGGTGTGAGGCGGACCACGGCCGACTCCGGGTCCAGCTCGGCCAGGCGCAGCGGCGGTGAGCTGCTGTCATGCGTCATGGCATGGATTCTCCACGATTCATGTATTGGACGCATCAACTCGGCGGGGCCTACGTTCGAGGCATGTCGCCCGCCAGTACCGGGGCATCCGCGGCCACGCTGCCGGGTGCCCTCACACCGTCGTCCCCTCTCGCCGCCGACTCCGCCGCTGCCGCCGCCGACCGCCGCCTCCGGCCGGGGGACCGCGCCTTCCGGCGCGCCAACCTGGCCCTGTTCGCCGCCGGTGTGGCCACCTTCGTCCTGCTGTACTCCACGCAGGGCCTGCTGCCGATCCTCTCCGCCGACCTGAACCTGACCCCCGGTCAGGCGAGCTGGACGGCCTCGGCGGCCACCCTCGGCCTCGCGCTCGCCCTGCTGCCCGCCAGTGCGCTCTCCGACCGGTACGGCCGGACGGCGGTGATGACCGTCTCGATCGCCTCCGCGGCCGTCCTCGCGCTGGCGCTGCCCTTCGCCCCGGACCTCACCACCCTCGTGGTGCTGCGGGTGCTGCAGGGCGCGGCGCTCGCCGGACTGCCCGCCACCGCGATGGCCTACCTCGCGGAGGAGGTCCATCCGAGCGCGCTGGCCTCGGCGATGGGCCTGTACGTGGCCGGCAACTCCATCGGCGGGATGAGCGGCCGGCTGGTCTCCGGGTGGGCGGCCGCCGCCTGGGGCTGGCGCTGGGGCCTCGCCGTCTCGGCCCTGCTCGCGGTGCTCTCGGTGATCGCCTTCCGGGCGCTGATCCCGGCGGCCCGGAACTTCACCCCCACCCCGGTCGACGCCCGGGCGCTGGCCCGAACGGTCGGCACCCACCTGCGGAACCCGCTGCTGCTGCGGCTGTACGCGCTGGGCCTGCTCTTCATGGCGGTGTTCGGCGCCGTCTACAACACCGTCGGGTACCGGCTGGTCGCCGCGCCCTTCGACCTGCCGCAGTCGGTGGCCGCCTCGATCTTCGTGGTCTACCTGGTGGGCACCGCGTCCTCGGCCTTCGCCGGGAAGCTGGTCGGCCGGCTGGGCCGCCGCGGCACCCTCTACACGGCGATCGGCCTCACCACCGCGGGGCTGCTGCTCTCGCTGGCGGGCTCACTGCTGGCCGCGCTGCTCGGCCTCGTCCTGATCACCGCCGGCTTCTTCGCCGGGCACGCCACCGCCTCGTCCTCCGTCGGCCGGACGGCGACCGAGGGCCGGGCCCAGGCCTCCGCGCTGTACCTGATCGCCTACTACCTGGGCAACAGCCTCGGCGGCACGATCGGCGCCGACGCCTACCACTCGACCGGCTGGTCCGGCGCCGCCGCCGTCGGCCTCACCGCGATGGCCCTCGCGGCCGGCGTCACCCTCTACGCCACCCGCCGCGCCGTCCTCGAACGCCGCACCCTCGCGGCCGCCCGCTGAGGACCTGGGCCGGAGCTAAGCTCCGGGCATGGGCATCGATCCGGCTGAGTACGCCCGGCTGCGCGAGATCGCCGACCGGCTGCCGAAGGTACCGGGGATAGGGAAGGTCGAGATCGCGAACGGCGAGATCGTCATGGCGATGTCGCCGATGAAGCGCCATGAGTTGGCAGTGCATCGGATCGCCCGCCAGCTCAACGCCCAGCTTCCCGACACTCACCCCGGCTACCTCGCGCACCCGGGCGCAGACCTGGAGGATGCAGGCCTCGGCCGGCTGCGCTGCCCGGACCTCATGGTCTTCCCCGAAGCCACCCTGGAGGGCGAACAGCCGGCCGTACTCCCGCACGAGGTACCGCTCGTGGTCGAGATCGTCTCCAAGTCCAACCCGGAGAACGACTACGGGGCGAAGGTCCGCGACTACGCGGCCATGGGCATCCCGCTCTACCTGCTGGTCGACCCCCGGAAGGGCACCGGCATCGTGCACGACGAGCCCGGGTACGTCTCTCGGACGCACTTCGCCTTCGGCGACACGGTGACCGTCGGACCCTGGCGAATCGACACCTCGGGGCTGCTGACGTACGCCTGACGGACAGGCGGGCGCCGGCAGCCCCGGGGCGGCGGACCGGGCGGTGCGGATCAGGCGATGCGGTCGAGGACGATCGGGTTCGGGGTGAAGACGGTGCCCTCGGCGGCGACGGTGACGCCGTCCTTGAGGGCCTCGATCGCGTAGTCGAAGCGCTCGGGGGTGTCGGTGTGCAGGGTCAGCAGCGGCTGGCCCGCCACCACGGTGTCGCCGGGCTTGGCGTGCATCTCGACGCCGGCGCCGGCCTGCACCGGGTCCTCCTTGCGGGCGCGGCCGGCGCCCAGGCGCCAGGCGCAGACGCCGACGGCGTACGCGTCGAGGGCGGTGAGCACACCGGACGCGGGGGCGGCGATCACGTGCTGCTCGCGGGCGACCGGCAGCGGGGCGTCGACGTCGCCGCCCTGGGCGGCGATCATGCGGCGCCAGTGGTCCATGGCGGAGCCGTCGCGCAGCGCGTCGGCCGGGTCCTTGCCGTGCACGCCGGCCGCGTCGAGCATCTCCCGGGCGAGCGCGAGGGTGAGTTCGACGACGTCCGCGGGGCCGCCGCCGGCCAGCACCTCGACCGACTCGCGGACCTCCAGCGCGTTGCCCGCGGTGAGGCCGAGCGGGGTGGACATGTCGGTGAGCAGGGCGACGGTGTTGACGCCGGCCGCCTTGCCGAGGCCGACCATGGTGCGGGCGAGCTCCTGGGCGTCGCCGAGGTTCTTCATGAAGGCGCCGGAGCCGACCTTGACGTCCAGGACGAGCGCGCCGGTGCCCTCGGCGATCTTCTTGGACATGATCGAGGAGGCGATCAGCGGGATGGCCTCGACGGTGCCGGTGACGTCGCGCAGCGCGTAGAGCTTCTTGTCGGCGGGCGCCAGGCCGTCGCCGGCGGCGCAGATGACCGCGCCGGTGTCGTTCAGCACCTGGAGCATCTCCTCGTTGGAGAGCAGGGCGCGCCAGCCGGGGATGGACTCCAGCTTGTCGAGGGTGCCGCCGGTGTGGCCGAGGCCGCGGCCGGAGAGCTGCGGGACGGCGGCGCCGCAGGCGGCGACCAGCGGGGCGAGCGGCAGGGTGATCTTGTCTCCGACGCCGCCGGTGGAGTGCTTGTCGGAGGTGGGCACGCCGAGCGAGGAGAAGTCCATCCGGACGCCGGAGCGGATCATTGCGTCCGTCCAGCGGCTGATCTCCCGCAGGTTCATGCCGTTCAGCAGGATGGCCATGGCGAGGGCCGACATCTGCTCGTCGGCGACCTCGCCGCGGGTGTAGGCGTCGATCACCCAGTCGATCTGGGCGTCGGTCAGCTCTCCGCGGTCGCGCTTGGTCCGGATGACGGAGGGGGCGTCCATGGGATCTCCAAGAGGTGCAGGGTGCTCAGGTGCGGGAAAGCGAAGAGTGCCGCGGAGGCCCCCGATCGGGCCCTCCGCGACACTCTACGCGCGTAACAACGGGACGTGCTAGAGCCGCTCCGGGCCGAACGCGTCCGGCAGGACCTCGTCCATGCTCTTCACCCCGGAGGGCAGGTCGACCAGCAGCTCGGGCCCGCCGTGCTCGTACAGCAGCTGGCGGCAGCGGCCGCACGGCATCAGCAGGGTGCCGGCGCCGTCCACGCAGGTGAAGGCGGTCAGCCGGCCGCCGCCACTGGCGTACAGCGCGGAGACCAGGCCGCACTCGGCGCACAGGCCGAGTCCGTACGAGGCGTTCTCCACGTTGCAGCCGGTGACGATCCGGCCGTCGTCGACCAGGGCCGCCGCCCCGACCGGGAACTTGCTGTAGGGGGCGTAGGCGTGCGCCATCGCGCCGCGCGCTGCCTCCCGCAGTGCCTCCCAGTCGGGTGCCGGTGCGGTCGTCACTTGCCTTCGCCCTTGCGGTAGATCTGGCCGTCGGCCTTCGGCGGACGCAGCCGCTGCGAGGCCAGCGCGAGCACGACCAGGGTGATCACGTACGGCGTGGCGACGATCAGCGGGCGCTCCACCGAGTCGGTCAGGGCGTACCAGAGGCCGAGGCCGCCGGCGACCACCAGGCTGATCACCGCGGTGGTGTACTTGCGGCGGTAGCCGTGCCACATCGCGAGCAGGCCCATGGCGAGCGCGATGACCAGCAGCAGGACGTGGACGTTGTCCGCGTCGCGCAGCTGGAGGCTGTCGGTGAAGCCGAACAGGCCCGAGCCGACGGCGAGGCCGCCCGGCATCCAGTTGCCGAAGATCATCGCGGCGAGGCCGATGAAGCCTCGGCCCTGGGTCTGGCCGTCCTTGTAGAAGTGCGCCGCGACCAGCGAGAGGTACGCGCCGGCGAGACCGGCGAACGCGCCCGAGGCGATGACCGCGAAGTACTTGTACTTGTAGACGTTGACGCCCAGCGACTCGGCGGCGGTCGGGTTCTCACCGCAGGAACGCAGCCGCAGGCCGAAGACGGTGCGCCAGAGCAGGAAGTAGCTGGCGACGATCAGCGCCGCGGCGATCAGGATGACCACCGACAGGTCGGTGACCACACCGCCCACGATGCCGGCCACGTCGGAGACCAGGAACCAGTGGTGGCCCTCGATGTCGTTCAGCCAGTCCGACAGCCCGGGGATCGTGATGGTGGGCAGCGAGTCGGCGGGCGGCGACTGGTTGGCGCCCGCGCCGTTCGCCACGTAGTCCCGGTAGTAGATCCGGTTGACGTAGGCGCAGATGCCCGGGATCAGCAGGTTGATGCCGACACCGGAGACGATGTGGTCGACACCGAAGGTGACGGTGACCAGCGCGTGCAGCAGGCCGCCGAGCGCGCCGCCGGCCATGCCGGCCAGCAGGCCGACCCAGGGGTTGACCAGGAAGCCGACCCAGGCGCCGCAGAAGGTGCCGGCGACCATCATGCCTTCGAGGCCGATGTTGACCACGCCGGCCCGCTCCGACCACAGACCGCCGAGACCGGCCATCGCGATCGGGACGGCGGCGCCGAGGGCGGCGTTGATCTGGCCGGAGGCGGTCAGGCCGTGGTTGCCGGTGGCCGCGCCGACCGCGGAGACCAGGACGAGCGCGCCCGCGATCAGCAGGAGGACGATCGGCCAGGTGATCTTCGACTTCTTGGTCGGTGCTCCCGGCGTCTTCGGCCGGGCGGTGGTGGCGGTGCTCACGCGGCAACCTCCTTGTTGGCGGCCGCGGCGGCCTGGGCGGCGAGCTCGGCGCCGACCTTCTGCTGCTGGCGCTTGAGGCCGTAGCGGCGCACCAGCTCGTAGGCGACGACGACGCAGATCACGATGGTGCCCTGCATGACGAGGACGATCTCCTGCGGGTAGTCGCCGTGCAGCGGGAGCTGCGTGCCGGAGACGTCGAGGAAGGCGAAGAGCAGCGCCGAGAAGGCGATGCCGATCGGGCTGTTCCGGCCGAGCAGCGCCACCGAGATGCCGATGAAGCCCAGGTTCAGCTGGATGCTCTGGCCGAAGTAGAACGAGCTCTGCAGCAGCTCCGGGATGCCGATGAGACCGGCGATGGCACCGGACACGGCCATGCTGGTCAGCACCATGCGCTTGACGTTGACACCGGAGGCCTTGGCCGCGGTCTCCGAGCGGCCGGTGGCGCGCAGGTCGAAGCCGAACCGGGTGCGGGTCAGCGTGAACTGGAACAGCACACCGATCAGGATCGCGACGAAGATGAAGCCCCACAGGGTGCCGCCGGCGGTCTCGATCGAGAAGAAGTGGCTCGACTCGGAGACCGGGGCGGTCTGGATCGCGTTGGCGTTGGCGCTCTTCGCCGGCGCGAAGCGGCCGGGAATCAGCAGCAGGCCGACGACGGCGGTGGCGATCGCGTTCAGCATGATGGTCGAGATGACCTCGCTGACGCCGCGGTAGACCTTGAGCAGGCCGGCGACGCTGGCCCACAGACCGCCGACGAGCATGGCGGTGACGAGCAGCAGCGGGATCTGGATGAAGGACGGCAGGTCGACCTGGCTGCCGACGTAGGCGGCGAACAGCACGCCGAGGCGGTACTGGCCCTCGACGCCGATGTTGAACAGGTTCATCCGGAAGCCGAACGCCGCGGCACAACCGGCGACGTAGTAGACGGTGGCCCGGTTGAGGGTCAGCACCTGGCCGTCGGAGGCGGTGCCGTACCGGATCATCACGTCGAAGGCGTCGAACGGGTCCTTGCCGGAGACCGCCAGCAGGGCGGAGCAGATCACCAGCGAGAGCAGGACGGCCAGCACCGGGGCGGCCAGGGCGAGCAGGATCTTCTCGCCGTCGAACCGCGAGGCGAACGATCGCTTGGCGGCCGGGTTGGGACTGGTCATGGATTACTCCCCCGCCTGCGTGTCGTCGTCGGCGGTCTGGTCGGACGTGGCCTCGGTGGCCTCGGCCGCGACGGCCCGTTCCTCGGCGACGGCCTCGGGCTCGGACTCGATGTGGCCGCGGGCCGCGCCGGTCATCGCGGTGCCGAGGTCCTCGGCGGTGACGGTGGCCGGGTCGGCGTCGGCGACCAGGCGGCCGCGGTAGATCACCCGGATGGTGTCGGAGAGGCCGATCAGCTCGTCGAGGTCGGCGGAGATCAGCAGGACGGCGAGGCCCTCGCGCTGGGCCTTGCGGATCTGCTCCCAGATCTGCGCCTGGGCGCCGACGTCCACGCCGCGGGTCGGGTGGGCCGCGACCAGCAGCTTGGGGCTGTGGCTCATCTCGCGGCCGATGATCAGCTTCTGCTGGTTGCCGCCGGAGAGGGAGGCCGCGGTGACCTCGATGCCGGGGGTGCGGACGTCGTACTCCTCGACGATCCGCTGGGTGTCCTTGCGGGCGCCGGCCGGGTCGAGCAGGACGCCCCTGGAGTTGGGGGTCTCGCTGACGTGGCCGAGGATGCGGTTCTCCCAGAGCGGGGCCTCCAGCAGCAGGCCGTGCCGGTGGCGGTCCTCGGGGATGTAGCCGATGCCGGCCTCGCGGCGGGAGCGCGTCTGCGCGCCGGTGACGTCCTTGCCGTTCAGGGTGACGGTGCCCGCGTCGAGCGGCAGCATGCCCATGATGGCCTCGACGAGCTCGGCCTGGCCGTTGCCCTCGACGCCGGCGATGCCGAGGATCTCGCCGCGGCGGATGCGCAGCGAGACGTCGTCGAGGACGACGCGCTCGATGCCCTCCGCGTCGGTCTTGGCGATCCGCAGGCCGTCCACGCGGAGCATCTCGTCCTCGGTGACGGTGGAGACGCGGCTCTCCGGCGAGGGGAGCTCGGCGCCGACCATCAGCTCGGCGAGCTGGCGGGCGGTGACGGTCTTGGGGTCGGCGTCGCCGACGGTGGTGCCGCGGCGGATGACGCTGATCGCGTCCGCGACGGCGAGCACCTCGTGCAGCTTGTGCGAGATGAAGATGACGGTGACGCCCTCCGCCTTGAGCTCGCGGAGGTTGTCGAAGAGCGCGTCCACCTCCTGCGGCACCAGGACGGCGGTGGGCTCGTCCAGGATCAGGATGTTGGCGCCGCGGTAGAGGACCTTGAGGATCTCCACGCGCTGCCGGTCGGCGACACCCAGGTCCTCGACCAGGGCGTCCGGGCGCACGCCCAGGCCGTACTGGTCGGAGATCTCCTGGATCTTGGCCTTGGCCTTGGCCCCCATGCCGTGGAGCTTCTCGCCGCCGAGAACGATGTTCTCCCAGACGGTCAGGTTGTCCGCGAGCATGAAGTGCTGGTGCACCATGCCGATGCCGAGGTCGATGGCGTCGGCGGGGGTGTTGAGCTGGACCTGCTTGCCGTTGATGCCGATGGTGCCCTCGTCCGGCTTCTGCATGCCGTAGAGGATCTTCATCAGGGTGGACTTGCCGGCGCCGTTCTCGCCCATCAGGGCGTGCACGGTGCCGCGTCGCACGGTGATGTCGATGTCGTGGTTGGCCACGACGCCGGGGAAGCGCTTGGTGATGCCGCGCAGTTCGACGGCCGGTGTCGCCGTCCCCGCGCTGGGGGTGCCGCTCGGGTCGAGAGCGGGATCGGAAGCGGTGATGGCGATCTCCTGAAGTCGTCGTGCGCACCGTTGCGCCGGAGTGCCGGGTGTTCTGTCTGTGGGTGGAACGGGCGGGGCCCGGCGGGACGCGTCCTGCGCGCCCCGCCGGGCCCTCCGGTGACGTTCGTCGGCCCCGGTGCCACCGCCGGCAGGGGGCGGTGGTCAGGAGCGTCGGATCAGTTCTCCGGGGTGGTGGGGATCTTGGTGGCGCCGGAGGTGATCGCCTGGGTGGCGGCGTCGATCTTCGGCTGGATGTCCTTCAGGAAGCCGCCGGTCTGGGCCAGCGAGACGCCCTCGGCCTTCAGGTCGAAGTTCTTGACGCCGGTCAGCGGGTTGCCGTCCTTGTACGCCTTGATGTAGTCGAAGACGGCCACGTTCACGTTCTTGACCATGGAGGTCAGGATGTTGGCCTTGTACTTCGACAGCGCGGGCTGGGTGGCCTGGTCGGAGTCGACGCCGATGGCCCACTTGCCCTTGGAGGCGACGGCCTCGATGGAGCCGTTGCCGGAGGAGCCGGCGGCGGAGTAGATGACGTCCGCACCCTTGTCCAGCTGGCCCTGCGCGGCTTCCTTGCCCTTGCCCGGGTCGTTGAAGCCGCTGAAGTCCGGCGGGGTGGTGAGGTAGGTGGTCTCCACCACGATGTTCGGGTCGACGGACTTGGCGCCCGCCTTGTAGCCGGCCTCGAACTTCTTGATGAGCTCGGACTGCACACCGCCGATGAAGCCGATGTGCTTGGCCTTGCTCTTGGAGGCGGCGGCCACGCCGGCGAGGTACGAACCCTCCTGCTCCGAGAAGGTCAGCGAGGTGACGTTGCTCGGCTGGGTGTCGGAGGCGGAGTCGATGATCGCGAACTTGACGTTCGGGTTCTCCTTGGCGACCTTCTCGACGGCGGCCTGGTAGACGAAGCCGACCGCGATGACCGGGTTGTAGCCGGCGCTGACCAGCGACTTGAGGCGGGCCTCCTTGTCGGCCTCGGCCTCACCGGTCTTGGCCTCGGCCTCGGTGACCTGGACGCCGAGCTGGTCCTTGGCCTGGTCGAGACCGCGGGCGGCGGAGTCGTTGAACGACTGGTCGCCGCGGCCGCCGATGTCGTAGGCCATGCCGACCTTGACGCCGGAGGCGCCGGAGGAGGAACCGGACGAGGTGTTGTTGTCGGTGCTCTTTGCGCCGCAAGCGGCGAGCGAGGCGATGCCCAGGGAACCCGAGAGCACTACCGCGGCGAGCTTCAGTGAACGGCGCAAGGGAGTATCTCCTTCTCACACACCCGTTTGGCGTGGTCGAGCGCCACCGTAACGCGCGTAGAACACGGTTGTGTTACGGCCTGCGGAGGCATTCGGGTTGTTATCAAAATGTGGTCATCTGCCAGGAGGAATCCGGACAGACCGCCACCTTTGTTCAACGCGATGTCACTACCGAGTGATATTCGACCACCACACTACGCCGATGCGTGCACGACAGGAGGAAGCCGCGCCGGACACCCGTCCGACGCGGCCCCGACCGTCCGTACCCGGTGGGTTTCAGACGCCGCCGTACTCCAGCGCCAGCGCGCAGAACAGCTCCACCCCGATGCCGATCGACCGCTCGTCGACGTCGAACCGGCCCTGGTGCAGGTCGCGGACGCCCTTCTCGTGCGGGGCCCGGACGCCGAGGCGGGCCAGCGCGCCCGGGGCGTGCTCCAGGTACCAGGAGAAGTCCTCGCCGCCGAGGCTCTGCTCGGTGTCCTCCACGACCGGGCCGTCGCCGTCCCCGAAGCGGGCGATCATCGCCCGCTCCAGCTGGGCGATCGAGGTGTGCTCGTTGACCACCGGCGGCACCCCGCGGTGGTAGTCGAGCGTCCACTTCGCCCGGTGGGTCTCGGCGATCCGGGCGATGAGCTCGTCGAGGATCTCCGGGGCCTCCCGCCAGCCCGCCAGCTCCAGGCAGCGGACGGTGCCCTCCAGCTCCGCGTGCTGCGGGATCGCGTTCGGCGCGGAGCCGGCGGCGATCCGGCCGAACACCAGGCTGACCCCCCAGCGCGGGTCCATCCGGCGGCCCAGCGCGGCCGGCAGGTCCGCCGCCATCCGGGCGACCGCGGTGACCAGGTCGGTGGTGAGGTGCGGGCGGGCGGTGTGGCCGCCCGGGCCGTCAAGCGAGAGCAGCAGCCGGTCGCAGGCCGAGGTGATCGCCCCGACCTTCAGCCCGATCCGGCCGACCTCGAGCTTGGGATCGCAGTGCACCGCGAAGATCCGGCCGACGCCGTCCATCCCGCCGGCCTTGATGACGTCCAGCGCGCCACCCGGCATGACCTCCTCGGCGGGCTGGAAGACCAGCCGCACCGGCTGCCGCAGTGCGCCGGCACCGGAGGCCTCGGCCAGCACCAGGGCGGTGCCCAGCACCACCGCGGTGTGCACGTCGTGCCCGCAGGCGTGCGCCCGGCCCGGCAGGGTCGAGCGGTAGGGCACGTCGGCCTTGGCGTCGTCGATCGGCAGTGCGTCGATGTCCGCCCGGAACGCCATCAGCGGGGTGCCCTCGGGGGTGCCCGGCGGCACGATGTCCACCGTCATCCCGGTCCCGCCCGGCAGCACCCGCGGCACCAGGCCCGCCGCGACGAGCCGCTCGCGGAGCAGCCGGGTGGTGCGGAACTCCTGTCGGCCCAGCTCCGGGTGCCGGTGGAGATCGCGGCGGAAGGCGATCAGCTCGGCCTCGTGCGCCCGTACCCGGGCGCGCAGGTCCGGGCCGGGGCGGACGGCGGTGGCGAGGGCGGCCCGATCGACGGGCTGAGGATCGTTCACCTCAACAAGAGTAGGCCGGTGGAGGGGATTTGGCCCGGCTTCCCGCGAAGTCGTGCCCCTTTCGGTGCATAGCGGCCGCACAGGTGGGTATGACATTCCGATTCAGCCGCCTCCCGGTCGATCATCGCCCTATGCAACGACCCCGCCGCCGCGGGGACACGCCGCCCCGCCCCGGCGCCCGGCCGCCGCGCTGACAGGACGTCCGGGTCGGCGCCCGACGGCGGGTCAGAACCGCTCGACCGGCGTGTGGGTGCCCCATACGGCGCGCAGCGCGTCGCACACCTCGCCGACCGTCGCCCGGGCGGCGAGCGCCTCCTTCATCGGGTACAGCACGTTGTCCTCGCCCTCGGCGGCCCGCCGCAGCCCGTCCAGGCCGCGGGTCACCACCGAGCCGTCCCGCTCGGCCCGCAGCCGGGCCAGCCGGCGCGCCTGCTGCTCCTCGATCGCCGGGTCCACCCGGAGCGGCTCGTAGGGCTCCTCGGCGTCCAGCCGGAACCGGTTGACGCCGACCACCGTCCGGGTGCCGGCGTCCTGCTCCTGCTGGAGGCGGTAGGCCGTGCGCTCGATCGCGGCCTTCTGGTGGCCCTGCTCGATCGCGGCGGCCGCGCCGCCCAGCTCCTCCACCCGGGCCATCAGCGCGAGCACCGCCTGCTCGGTCTCGTCGGTCATCCGCTCGACCGCGTAGGAGCCGGCGAACGGGTCGACGGTGGCGGTGACGTCGGTCTCGTACGCCAGCACCTGCTGGGTGCGCAGCGCCAGCCGGGCGGCCTTCTCGGTGGGCAGCGCGATCGCCTCGTCGAAGCTGTTGGTGTGCAGCGACTGGGTGCCGCCGAGCACCGCGGCCAGCGCCTGCACGGACACCCGCACCAGGTTGACCTCGGGCTGCTGGGCGGTGAGCTGCACCCCGGCGGTCTGGGTGTGGAAGCGCAGCATCTGCGAGCGCGGGTCCCGCGCGCCGAACTCCTCGCGCATGACGCGGGCCCAGATCCGCCGGGCGGCGCGGAATTTGGCCACCTCCTCCAGCAGCGTGGTGCGGGCGACGAAGAAGAAGGAGAGCCGCGGCGCGAAGTCGTCCACCGCCATGCCGGCGGCGACGGCGGCACGCACGTACTCGATGCCGTCGGCGAGGGTGAAGGCGATCTCCTGCGCGGGGTCGGCCCCGGCCTCGGCCATGTGGTAGCCGGAGATCGAGATGGTGTTCCAGCGCGGGATCTCGGCCCGGCAGTACCGGAAGAGGTCGGCCACCAGCCGCAGCGAGGGCCGCGGCGGGAAGATGTAGGTGCCGCGGGCGATGTACTCCTTGAGCACGTCGTTCTGGACGGTGCCGGTGAGCCGGGCCGGCGGGACGCCCTGGGCCTCGCCGACCAGCTGGTAGAGCAGCAGCAGCACCGCGGCCGGGGCGTTGATGGTCATCGAGGTGGAGACCTCGCCCAGCGGGATGCCGTCGAACAGCACGGCCATGTCCTCGACGCTGTCGACCGCCACGCCGACCTTGCCGACCTCGCCGGCCGCGAGCGGGGCGTCCGAGTCGTAGCCCATCTGGGTGGGCAGGTCGAAGGCGACGGACAGGCCCGTGGTGCCGTCGGCGATCAGCCGGCGGTAGCGGGCGTTGGACTCGGCGGCGGTGCCGAAGCCGGCGTACTGGCGCATCGTCCACGGCCGGCCGGTGTACATCGTCGGGTAGACGCCCCGGGTGAAGGGGTACTCCCCCGGTCGGCCCAGCCGGGCCGCGGGATCCCAGCCGGCGAGGCTCTCCGGCCCGTACAGCGGCTCGATCGGCAGCCCGGACTCGGACCTGCGGGGCTCGGCCGGCATGGCGTTCCTCCGTGGCATGGGCCCGGGCCGCGGACCGGGACGGACGGGACTGGCTCGGCTTCGCAATCTAGGGCCTGCCCGGCCGTGCGCGCCGCATCGGCGCGCACGGCGGGGCACCGCCCGCGGCCGCCCGGAGCCCGGCTGGGATGATCGGTTCCGCAGACCGGAACTTCTCCCCGGGAGGGGCAATGAGCGAGCAGAAGGTGGCCGTGGTCACCGGCGCCAGCAGCGGGATCGGCGCGGCGACCGCGCGGCGGCTGGCCGCGGACGGCTTCGACGTGGTGGTGACCGCCCGCCGCACCGACCGGATCGAGGCCCTCGCGAAGGAGATCGGCGGCCGTGCCCGCACCCTGGACGTCACCGACCGGGCGGCCGTGGACGCCTTCGCCGCCGAGATCGGCCGGGTCGACGTGCTGGTGAACAACGCCGGCGGCGCGATCGGCGCGGAGAGCGTGGAGGCCGGCGACCCGGCCGACTGGCGGACGATGTACGAGGTCAACGTGATCGGCGTGCTCAACGTGACCCAGGCGCTGCTGCCGGCGCTGCGGGCCACCGGCGACGGCACCGTGCTGGTGATGTCCTCCACCGCCGCGATGGCCGCCTACGAGGGCGGCGGCGGCTATGTCGCGGCCAAGCACGCGGCGCACACCATCGCGGCCACGCTGCGGCTGGAGCTGTGCGGCGAGCCGATCCGGGTGATCGAGATCGCGCCGGGCATGGTGAAGTCCGAGGGCTTCGCGGTGACCCGCTTCCGCGGCGACGAGGACAAGGCCGCCGCCGTCTACGCGGGCGTGGCCGAGCCGCTGACCTCGGAGGACGTCGCGGACACCGTCTCCTGGGCGGTCACCCGGCCGCCGCACGTCAACATCGACCTGCTGGTGGTGCGCCCGCGCGCGCAGGCGGCCAACCACAAGGTGCACCGCGAGCTCTGAGCGCGCCCCCGGAAGGCGTGCCCCCGAAGGCGCCCCCGGAAGGGGAGGGAACTGGCTGTCGAGCGAGCGTCAACGTCACAACTTGATAGCTCGTTCGGGTGAATTCTGCCCGCTCCCTCCCCAACTGATGAGCCCTCAACTACCTTGATGGAACAGCACGGTCGCACGTCTTCGCGTTCGGCGCCCTTCCCTCTTTCCCGGTACGCCGCGCAACTCGGCAGCACCTACCTTTCGTCTCTGGAGCAACCCCCTTCCCGCCCTCACGAGGAGGACCCGCTGGCCAGCGACATCCCGCCGCAGCGCCTCGACGCTTCGACGGATCCGTCCCTGCTCGGGCTGCACCGCTTCAACGAGGCCGATGCCGGCGCCGCCGAGGAGGCCCTGCTCGCCTGCTGCGGCAGCCACCGGTGGGCCCTGCGGCTCACCGCCCACCGGCCCTACCCCGACATAGAGTCCCTGCTCGCGGCGGCCAGCGAGGCCTCCTACGACCTGCGCCCCGCCGACCTCGCCGAGGCGCTGGCGGACGAGAGCTGGATGCCGCAGCCGCTGCTCGGCATGCGGGCCCCCGGCAGCCAGGCCGCGCACACCGCGCTCCGTGCGGCGCACGCCGCGTACGAGGCGCGGTTCGGCCACGTCTTCGTGGTCTGTCTGGAGGGCGTGGACCCGGAGGAGATGCTCGACACCGTGCTGACGTCGATCCGCACCCGGCTCGCCAACGACCTGGACGAGGAGCGCCTGATCGCCGCCGACGAGCTGCGCCGGATAGCGCTGATGCGCCTCGCCCACCTGGTGGCCATGCACTCCGCGGAGGCCGGCGCCCGCTGACCCCCCGCCCCGTCGCACCTTCGAGCCCCGTCGCGGTCCACCGCGGCGGGGCTCAGCGCTGGGCGGCCCGCAGCCGCGCCGCCTGCGCCCGGACGACCCGCTCGTCCGGGGCCGGGGCCGGCTCGCCCGTGGTGCCGAGCGTGGAGAAGAGCGCGAGCGCCGTCCCGACCCGGGCGACCACGGCCCTGCGGCTGAGCGCGGTGCCACCCGATTCATCCGTCAGGGTGAATGCGGTCACCGCGTCCACACCGTCCGGGACGGCCGCGTCGGCCCGCTGCAACCGGTGCCGGACGGACACCGGTTTGGCCGGACCGCCCCGGCCGGCGCTCCCGCGGCCCTGGGCGGCCGCCGGGGTGGACGAGTGGAAGACCGTGCAGCGGGTCAGCAGCAGGTCCAGCGCGCTGCGGACGCGCTCCGCGCCGCCCGGCTCGAAGGCGAGCAGCCCGGCGTAGACGGTGTCCCGGGGGCGGCCGGCCCGGGCCGCGCTCAGATCGGTCTCCGCGACCGGGCCGGTGCGGCCCTTGGCGGGGGCGAGCGCGTCGAGCACGGGCTGGCAGGCCGGCACGTCGGCGAGCTCGCGTGCCGCCTGAGGTGCGGTGCTCCCCGGTTCCGGGGTCATCACGGTGACCGTCCAGCCCGCGCCGAGGTCGGCGCCGGTGACCGCGGCGGCCCGCAGCCCGGCGGCGTCCAGGGCCCGCTCGGCCGGCCTCGCCGCCCGGTCCGCGGAGGCGGAGACGGTGGTGCAGCCGGCGGCCGCCAGCAGCGCGGCGCAGCACAGCAGGGCGGTCGGGCGGAGGGGCACGGCGGTCCTTCGGGTGGGCGCGGGCATGCGGCATCGGACGGCCCGCACACCACAGTGCGATCGCCCGGGCACAGCCTGTCATGGTTCCCGGGGCCGTTAGGCCGTGAGTGCCTGATTGATCACACCTGAGCCCCCCGGAGGCGTTTCCCGACAGCGCGTCGATAGGATGCTCGCGGCCGGTGGACCGTACCCGGCCGGGCTGACCGACACCGAAGCCGGCCGAGCCCCCAATCGCTTCCGGAGGGTTTTCCGTGCCGGCTGGAACGCTGTACCGCGGCCGGGAAGGCATGTGGAGCTGGGTGGCTCACCGAGTCACCGGCGTCCTCATCTTCTTCTTCCTTTTCGCGCACGTCCTCGACACCGCGCTGGTCCGTGTGTCCCCGCAGGACTACGACACCGTCATCGAGACGTACAAGAACCCCATCGTGAACCTGATGGAGTACGGCCTCACCGCCGCCATCCTGTTCCACGCGCTGAACGGCCTGCGGGTCGTGGCGGTCGACTTCTGGTCGAAGGGCGCCAAGTACCAGAAGCAGCTGCTCTGGTCCGTCGTGGGTGTCTGGGTCGTCCTGATGGCGGGCGCCTTCTACCCGATTCTGCAGCACACTCTTCGCACCTGGTTCGGGGGCTGATCCGCGATGGCCAACGAGATCTCCGAGACTCTGGTCGTTCCCGCCGCCCAGGCCCACACCGGCCAGGGCCTCGGCACCGGCAACCCCGCCGACGCGTTCGTCGTCGAGCCGGCCCGCACGCGCACCAAGACGACCCCGCGCCGCACCCGCACCAACTTCGAGATGCTGGCGTGGCTGTTCATGCGCCTCTCCGGCGTGGTGCTGGTCTTCCTGATCCTCGGTCACCTGCTGATCATGCTGGTGCTGGACGGCGGCGTCTCCAAGATCGGTTTCGCCTTCGTGGCGGGCCGCTGGGCCTCGCCGTTCTGGCAGGGCTGGGACCTGCTGATGCTGTGGCTGGCGATGCTCCACGGCGCCAACGGCATGCGGACGGTCATCAACGACTACGCCGAGAAGGACTCCACTCGGCTCTGGCTGAAGACCCTCATGGGCGCCGCCGCGGTGTTCACCGTGCTGCTCGGCACCCTGGTGATCTTCACCTTCGACCCGAACATCTAATCGGCAGAGCCAGAGGCGCTTACCCCCATGCAGATTCACCAGTACGACACGGTCATCGTCGGCGCCGGCGGCGCGGGCATGCGCGCGGCCATCGAGTCGACGCAGCGCAGCCGCACCGCGGTGCTGACCAAGCTCTACCCCACCCGGTCCCACACCGGCGCGGCCCAGGGTGGCATGTGCGCCGCCCTCGCCAACGTCGAGGAGGACAACTGGGAGTGGCACACCTTCGACACGGTCAAGGGCGGTGACTACCTGGTCGACCAGGACGCCGCCGAGATCATGTGCAAGGAGGCCATCGACGCCGTCCTCGACCTGGAGAAGATGGGTCTCCCCTTCTCCCGCACCGAGCAGGGCCGGATCGACCAGCGCCGCTTCGGCGGCCACTCGCGCAACCACGGCGAGGCCCCGGTCCGCCGCTCGTGCTACGCGGCCGACCGCACCGGCCACATGATCCTCCAGACGCTGTTCCAGAACTGCGTCAAGCACGGTGTCGAGTTCTTCAACGAGTTCTACGTCCTCGACCTGCTGGTCAACGAGGGCCGCACGGCCGGCGTCGTCGCGTACGAGCTGGCCACCGGTGAGATCCACGTCTTCCAGGCCAAGGCGGTCGTCTTCGCCTCCGGCGGCACCGGCAAGATGTTCAAGGTCACCTCGAACGCGCACACCCTGACCGGTGACGGCCAGGCCGTCGCCTACCGCCGGGGCCTGCCGCTGGAGGACATGGAGTTCTTCCAGTTCCACCCGACGGGCATCTGGCGCATGGGCATCCTGCTCACCGAGGGCGCCCGCGGTGAGGGCGGCATCCTGCGCAACAAGGACGGCGAGCGCTTCATGGAGCGCTACGCGCCGGTCATGAAGGACCTCGCCTCCCGCGACGTCTGCTCCCGCGCGATCTACAGCGAGATCCGCGAGGGCCGCGGCTGCGGTCCGGAGGGCGACCACGTCTACCTGGACCTGACGCACCTTCCGCCGGAGCAGCTGGACGCCAAGCTGCCGGACATCACCGAGTTCGCGCGCACCTACCTCGGCATCGAGCCCTACACGGACCCGATCCCGATCCAGCCCACCGCGCACTACGGCATGGGCGGCATCCCGACCAACGTCGAGGGCGAGGTGCTGAAGAACAACACCGAGGTCGTCCCCGGCCTGTACGCCGCCGGCGAGGTCGCCTGTGTCTCCGTGCACGGCGCCAACCGTCTGGGCACCAACTCGCTGCTGGACATCAACGTGTTCGGCCGCCGCGCGGGCCTCGCCGCCGCCGAGTTCGCCGCGAACAACGAGTTCGTGCCGCTGCCGGAGAACCCGGCCGCGCTGGTGCAGGACCTGGTCGACGCGCTGCGCGAGTCGACCGGCACCGAGTCGGTGGCGCAGATCCGCAAGGAGATGCAGGAGAGCATGGACGCCAACGCGTCCGTGTACCGCACCGGCGACACCCTCAAGCAGGCCGTCGCCGACATCGCCGCCCTGCGCGAGCGGTACAAGAACGTCGCGATCCAGGACAAGGGCGAGCGCTTCAACACCGACCTGCTGGAGGCCATCGAGCTGGGCAACCTGCTCGACCTGGCCGAGGTCACGGTCGTCTCGGCGCTGGCCCGCGAGGAGTCCCGCGGCGGTCACTACCGCGAGGACTTCCCGACCCGCGACGACGTGAAGTTCATGCAGCACACCATGGCGTACCGCGAGGAGGCCGCCGACGGCAGCACCTCCGTCCGCCTCGACTACAAGCCGGTCGTGCAGACCCGCTACCAGCCGATGGAGCGTAAGTACTGATGAGCACTCCGACCCTGGAGAAGCACTCGGCCGCTCTGGACGCCGCCGAGGCCGGCGCGACCGCGCTGATCAACGTCACCCTGCGGATCCGCCGGTTCAACCCGGAGGAGCACCCGGACCCGGTGTGGGTGGACTACCAGCTGCTGATGGACCCGAAGGAGCGCGTCCTGGACGCCCTCAACAAGGTCAAGTGGGAGCTGGACGGCACCCTGACGTACCGCCGCTCGTGCGCCCACGGCATCTGCGGCTCGGACGCCATGCGGATCAACGGCCGCAACCGGCTGGCGTGCAAGACCCTGATCAAGGACGTCAACCCGGAGAAGCCGATCACGGTCGAGCCCATCAAGGGCCTCGCGGTCCTGAAGGACCTGATCGTCGACATGGACCCGTTCTTCCAGGCGTACAAGGACGTCATGCCGTTCCTCATCACCAAGGGGAACGACCCGACGCGCGAGCGCCTGCAGTCCCAGGAGGAGCGCGAGCGCTTCGACGACACCACCAAGTGCATCCTGTGCGCCGCGTGCACGTCGTCCTGCCCGGTGTTCTGGAACGACGGCCAGTACTTCGGCCCGGCCGCGATCGTGAACGCGCACCGCTTCATCTTCGACTCGCGCGACGAGGGTGCGGAGCAGCGGCTGGAGGTCCTCAACGACCGTGAGGGCGTGTGGCGCTGCCGCACCACCTTCAACTGCTCGGAGGCCTGCCCGCGCGGCATCGAGGTCACCAAGGCGATCGCCGAGGTGAAGCGCGCGCTGGTCACCCGCCGCTTCTGATCCGAGGCGGCAACGCCAGAGGGCCCGTCCGGTTCGTCCGGACGGGCCCTCTGGCGTTGCCGAGGCGCGGGGGCCGTCAGTCGGCGGTGCGGGCGCGCAGCCCGCGCAGGCCGCGGACGCCGACGGCACCGACGGCGATGCCGAGGACGAGGGAGGTGACGGCGAGCAGCAGGTGGACCCAGAAGAAGGCGGTCGGCTGCGCGTGGTCGCCGTTCACGAAGGCCTGGCCGCCGGAGTCCTTCCAGAGGTTCTTCACGAAGGTCGTCCAGATGATCAGGGACCACACGCCGAAGGCGGCGAGGAACCAGGAGGTACGGCGGCTGAGCTTCATCAAGGGTCCTTCACGGGCGTCGGAGCTGCTGCACGTCCAGTATGCGCAGCCCGGCCGGGCGCATCCGTTCGGGGGGAGTCGGCGGCGACGGGTCGGCGGGGCGGGGCCGTGCGGGTACGTTCCGGAAATGCTGATCGACCGTCACCTCGCGCTCCGATGTGCCGCCGCATCCGCCGCCGGCCTGTTCGCCCTCGCTCCGGCCTCGGCCGCGGCCGCCCGGCCGCGGGCCGCCGCGGAGGTGGTCGGCGGCGAGCGGCTGGCCCGGCCGGGGGTGCAGGTCGCCCCGGAGTCCGGTGCGCCGGACCTGCCCGGCGGTCTCACCGCCCGGTCCTGGCTGGTCGCGGACGGCACCTCGGGCGAGGTGCTGGCCTCGTACAACGCGCACGCCACGCTGCCGCCGGCGTCCACGCTGAAGATGCTGTTCGCCGACACGGTGCTGCCCAAGCTGGACCGGGAGGCCGTGCACCGGGTCGCCCCGGAGGAGCTGACCGGGCTGGGGGCGGGCAGCAGCCTGGTCGGGATCAAGGAGGACCTCGACTACAAGGTGGAGGACCTGTGGCGCGGTGTCTTCCTGAGCTCGGGCAACGACGCGGTGCACGTGCTGGCCCACATGAACGGCGGCATCGAGCGCACCGTCACCCAGATGCAGGCGCGGGCGGACGCGCTGCAGGCGCACGACACCCATGTGGTCACCCCGGACGGCTACGACCAGGACGGCCAGGTCTCCTCGGCGTACGACCTGACGCTGTTCGCCCGCGCGGGGCTGCGCAATCCGGACTTCCGGTCGTACTGCTCGACCCGGGACGCGCAGTTCCCCGGCGCGGTGGACCGGAACACCGGTCAGCGCGGGAGCTTCGGGATCGCGAACACCGACCGGCTGCTGGGCAGGTACCCGGGCCTGATCGGGGTGAAGAACGGCTACACGACCAACGCCGGGTCGACCTTCACCGGGGCGGCCGAACGGGACGGCCGGCTGCTGCTCGTCACGGTGATGCACACGTCGACCTACCAGAAGGTGTACGACGAGGCGGCGGCCCTGCTCGACTGGGGGTTCTCCGCCGCCGACCGGGTCAGCCCGGTGGGCGAGCTGGCCGAGGACACCTCGGCGGTTCAGGTGGCCCCGACGGCCGAGCCGAAGCCCAATCCGGTGCCGGACACCGTGCCCTCCGCCTCGCCGAGCCCACCGCGGTCGGTGCCCGCCGCACCTCCGGTGGCCGCCCCGGCGGCCGAGCGGCAGGAGGAGCACGCCCGGCGGACGGGCGGCACGGTGGGGATGCTGGCCGCGGGGCTGTGCGCGGCGGCAGCGCTGGCGGCGGCCCTGCGGCTGCGCCGGGACCGGGCCGGGCGGCTGTCGCTGCGGCCCGCCCTGCGCCGTTGGGCGGGCTCCGCGACGGCGGCCCGGCGACGCTGAGCCGGCCGGCGGGCGGCCTCGGGTCGCCGCGCCGGGGACGAGGCCGAGGAGGTCAGCGGACGCCGCGGGCGCGGGCGGCGCGCATGGCCCTGCGGGCGGCCCGGGTGGCGAACGGCGGCAGGACGTCGATGGCGATCCGCCGCGCCGTGGAACGCTGCGGTGCGGCCGGACGGACCTGCGGGGCGCCGTCCGGCTGGGGGCCGTCGAAGGCGAGCCGGTAGCAGGTGTGGCCGGCGATCTGCTCGTCGTCCATCCGGAAGCCCTCGCCACGCCAGTCGCGGGCCAGCAGGTCCTTCTGGACGGCCGCGGCGTCGCCCCAGGTGCCGTAGAACTTCTCCGGGGTGAGGCAGACGGGCTTGAGGCCGAGGTTGAAGACCGCCTCCCAGACGGCGGCGGCCACGCCGGGGGTGTGCGGGGCGCGGTAGTCGTCGAAGGCGACCACGCCGTCCTTGGCGAGGACGTCCCGGGCGACCAGCGCGTCGCCCGCCACGTGCTCGTACAGGTGCGAGGCGTCGACGTGGACGAAGCGGCAGGAGCCGGCCGGAACGCGGCCGTCGGCGAGGACCGAGGTGGGGGCCTGGACGATCACCGGCAGTTCCTCGTGGAAGGCGAGGTAGTTGGTTTCGAAGGCCTGCCGGGTGAGTGACTTGCGGTAGGACATGTCCATCTCGGCCGAGTTCTCCGCGTCGGGGGCGTCGGAGTCGAAGAGGTCGCAGACCGTGAAGGTCTCGCCGGGCTGCAGGTACCGGCCGAGGACGACGGCGCTGCGGCCGAGGTAGGCGCCGAGCTCCAGCAGGTCGCCGCTGGTGCCAGCGGCGGTCTGGCGGCTCAGCAGCCAGCCGAAGATCTCCTGGTCCGCCTTCCAGAACCAACCGGGCACGTCGTCCGGCGTGCGCGGGACGGGGGCGGCGGTGGCGGTGTCTGCGCTGGTCACGTGGTGCTCCAGGGGTGCGGCGGACGGGGTGTCGCAATGCGTGGCTCCCGCCGGCGGGGGTGTGCCGGACGACAGCCGGATGAGAACCGGATGAGACGTAGGACGTGATCCTAGTCACGTCCGAGTGTGCCCGACAGGGGCGCGATCTCACTTCTCGGCTGACGCTTCGATCAGCCTGCGGCCCTGTTCGTGTGCGCGCATCCGGGCGGCCGCCGGGTCGGCGAGGGCGGTCCAGGCGGCGCAGTACAGCAGCAGCCGGGCGACGAAGTCGATCCACAGCAGCAGGGCGACCGGGACGCCGAAGGCGCCGTAGATGCTGCGGCCGGCGACCGAGCCCAGATAGGAGGAGAGCGCCACCTTGAGCACCTCGAAGCCGACCGCACCGATCAGCGCACCGCCGAACAGGGCGCGGCGGGTCTGGTCGGTGATCCGCGGGAAGGGCGCCAGGAGGTAGGCGAAGAGCAGCAGGTCGGCGCCGACGGCGATGACGAAGCCGGCCACGGTCAGGACCGCGCGGCCGGCGCCGCCGCTGAGCCCGATCGCGTCGGCGAGCCGCCGGGCGAGGGTGGTGGCGCCGGCCGAGGCGCCGAGCGAGAGCAGGCAGACCACGCCGAGGCCGAGCAGCACCACGCAGTCCCAGGCCTTGCGGACGAGGACCTTGCCCGGGTCCTGGGGCAGCCGCCAGATCGCGCGGATCGAGCCGCGCATGGTCTCCACCCATCCCAGTCCGGAGATCAGCAGCAGGACGCCGCTGATCACGCCGACCGTGGCCGCGTTGTCCACCAGGGAGTTCAGGTCGATCGCGTCGGAGAGGCCGGAGGCCTGGTCGGCGATGTCCTTCTGGAGCTCGTCGACTTGGGACTGCGAGAGGGTGGCGGCGGCGATCGCCAGGCCCACGGTGAGCAGCGGGAAGAGCGCGAGGAAGCCGAAGAAGGTCACCGCGCCAGCCAGCCGGTTGCCCTGGGTGTCGGTGAACAGCTGGTAGGCCTGCCAGGCGCGGCTGCGCATCAGGCGGGCCACCAGCGGTCCGACGACCGGGAGACGGGTGAGGAAGTCCACGGGCCCACCCCATCGGGATCACCTGAACGAGCGACGACCGATCCTGTATACCGTGATCGGCGACCCGGGCGACCGAGCACATCGGCGCGCCGGGCGGGCTGTCCCTGCGTGGCCTACAGCGCCGCTCCGCGTACCGCGGAGGGCAGCGGACGGGCGGTCAGGAGCCGGTGGACGTACCGACGTCGGAGGCGGTGCCGTCGGCCCGGGCCGCGGGCTGCGGGGCGGCGGCCGGCGGGGACGCGGGGCGGGCCTGCGCCGGGGTGACGTCGCGGATGCTGGCGGCGCGCCTGGCCCGGCGGGCCGCGCGGGCGGCGAGCTGCCGGGTCCGGGCGAGCGCGCGGACGCTCTGGTAGGTGAGGTAGTGGCCGTGGCTGAGCAGTTCGGTGCGCACGCCCTCGGCGCCGGCGGCGGGCCGGTAGCCGGTCGGACGGAGCCGGGCGCAGTGCCGGGCGGCGCGGCGGAAGAACTCGCGGCGGTCGCCGGGCGGCACCCGGTCCGGGCGGCTGACCACGGTGTTGAGGTGGTGCACCATCCGGGCGAAGACCACCGGCCGCCAGCGGTCGAGGTCGGGGCGCCGGTCGAGGAAGGCGAAGACCAGGTCGTACTGGTCGAAGATGTCGAAGTGCTTCCGGCTGACGGTGGCGAGTATGTTGCCGCCCTGCTTGCGCTGGCGGTAGTGGACGCCGACCTGGTCGAGCATCGTCATCCGCGCGGCGGCGAGCAGCGCCGGAAAGGTCCACGGGGTGTCCTCGTAGTACCCGGCGGGGAAGGTGAGGCCCTCGGCGGCGATCCAGTCGCGGCGGTAGGCCTTGTTCCAGACCACCATGAGCAGGTCGAGGAGGTCCGGGCGGCCGTCGAGGTCGAACACGTCGGGGCCGGAACGGGCGAACAGCGGCGCGGAGTTGGAGCGCGCCACGCGGCCGTCCCAGTAGGTGCGCGCGTAGTCGTAGACCAGGATGTCCGGGTCCTCGCAGGCCGTCAGCCGCTCGTCGATCGCCTGCAGCAGGCCGGGGGTGAGCGTGTCGTCGCTGTCCAGGAAGATCACGTAGTCGCCGGTGGCGACGGCGAGGCCGGCGTTGCGGGCGCGGCCGAGGCCGACGTTCTCGTCGAGGTGGAGCACCCGGATGCGGGCGTCCCGTCCGGCGGCCTCGTCCAGCATCGCCCCGCAGCCGTCCGGTGAGCGGTCGTCGACGGCGAGGAGCTCGAAGTCCGCGCACGACTGGGACAGCACCGAGTCGAGACACTCGGCCAGGTACTCCTCGACCTGGTAGACGGGGACGATCACGCTGAAGCGGGGCATTTGCAGCTCATTCTAAGGGGGCGCTCAGTCGACCGTGATCTCCGGACGGGTCTCGCCCCGGAACCGGCGCGCGGCCAGCGGCAGAGTAGCCGCCGCGGCCCGGCCCGCGCACCCCCCGTCCGGCCGGACGTGCCCGGGCCCGTGGCCGTACGATCGGGTCGCCCCCCGCGCGCACGGGTGTCCGCCGCCCGCGCACCGCCCGATCCCCCAAGAGGCCGACCATGCCCGAAGACCGCGAGCCGACCAAGGCCGGTTCCCCCACCGGCGGCGCCACCGCCGACGCCTCCTACACGGAGCGTCTGGTGACCCTGGAGCAGTCCGGCATCAAGCGGCTGCTGCCCACCCAGGCGCCCTACCGCTGGAACCTGCGCCGGCTCGGCCTCGGCCGGGTGCTGGACGTGGGCTGCGGTGTCGGGCGGAACCTGCAGAACTGCGGCCCGGACAGCGTCGGCGTGGACCACAACGAGACCTCGGTGGCCACCGCCCGGGCCCGCGGCCTGGAGGCGTACACCGCGGCCGAGTTCGACGCCGACCCGGAGCTCTCCCGGCCGGGCGCCTTCGACAGCATGCTGGTCGCGCACGTACTGGAGCACCTCGACCTGGAGACCTGCCGGGAGCTGATGGCGAGCTACCTGCCGAGCATCCGCTCCGGCGGCAGGGTCGTGCTGATCACCCCGCAGTCGGCCGGGTACCGCTCGGACCCGACGCACGTGCGGTTCGTGGACTTCGCCGGGCTGCGCGCGCTCGCGGAGGAGTTCGGGCTGGTGGTCGACCGGTCGTACTCCTTCCCGCTCCCCGAGGCGGCCGGGAAGGTCTTCAAGTACAACGAGTACGTGCTCGTGGGACTCGTCCCCTGAGCGGGCCGCGCCGGGGGCGCCCCGGCCGCGGACGGTAGGATCGCCGTACATCTGTGCCGATTCACCCGCGGCCCGACGCCCCCGATGAAAGGCCCGCAAGCCCGATGGCCCCTCGACTCTCCGTCGTCGTCCCGATCTACAACGTCGAGCGCTACCTCGAGGAGTGCCTGGACTCCATCGCCGCCCAGACCTTCACCGACCTGGAATGCGTCATGGTCGACGACGGTTCCAAGGACGGCAGCGCCGCGATCGCCGAGGCCTACGCCGCCAAGGACGCCCGGTTCCGCCTGGTCAAGCAGGAGAACAAGGGCCTCGGCGCGGCCCGCAACACCGGCTACCGGCACATCGCCGACGGCACCGAGTTCCTCGCCTTCGTCGACAGCGACGACACGCTGCCGCCGAGCGCGTACGAGCTGATGATCGGCACCCTCGACGAGACCGGCTCGGACTTCTGCACCGGCAACGTGCAGCGCTTCCGGGCCGTCGGCTACTACCAGTCGGGCGGCCACCGCAAGCCGTTCAAGGAGACCCGGCTGCGGACGCACATCACCGAGATCCCCACGCTGGTCACCGACCGCACCGCGTGGAACAAGGTGTACCGCCGCAGCTTCTTCGACGGCGCGGACATCCTCTACCCCGAGGGCATCCTGTACGAGGACGCCCCGGTGAGCGTGCCCCACCACTACCTGGCGACCAGCGTCGACGTGCTCTCCGAGCCGATCTACCACTGGCGCGAGCGCGAGGTCGGCGAGATGTCGATCACGCAGATGAAGACCAACCCCAAGGGCCTCATCGACCGGGTGGCCTCGATGGAGCTCGTCCGGGCCTGGCTGCTGAAGCAGACCGACCCGAAGTTCAAGCGCTACCTGCGCAGCTACGACGAGAACAACCTCGTCGAGGAGATCCCGATGTTCTTCTGGTCCGTCCTGGACGGCGACCAGGGCTACCGGGACGCCTACCAGGAGTGCGTCGGCCGGCTGCTGCGCGCCATCGGCCCCGAGCAGATCCGCAAGCTCCGCGCCCCGCTGCGGCTGAAGTACCACCTGACCCTGCAGGGCCGGATGGACGAGCTCGTCGAGCAGATGCGCTTCGAGAAGGACAGCAACGGCGCCGCCCCGGCCCGCGGCCTGCTGCGCGCCTACGCCGACTACCCGTTCCTGCGCGGCGGCCGCAAGAGTGTGCCCGCCGACGTGCTGCGGTTGGACAACGCGCTCGTCATGCGCAGCCGGCTCTACGACGCCACCTGGACGGACGGCAAGCTGCGGCTGAACGGCCACGCCTTCCCCGAGCACCTCGGCGTCGAGCACCGCACCGACATGGTCCGGGTGCTGGTGCTCCGCGAGGCCAAGGGCCGCCGGGTGCTGGCCGTGCCCGCCAAGGCGCAGTACAGCCCGGAGGCCACCGCCAGCTCCCCGCACGACCTGTACAGCTGTGACTGGGCCGGTTTCACCGCCACCGTCGACGCCAAGCGCTTCAAGCACCGCGGCGAGTGGCGCGAGGGCTCCTGGCGCGTCCTGGTGGCCGGTGTCGGCAAGGGCGGCGTCTACAAGGGCCGGATCTCCGGCGGCTGGAGCGACTCCGCCGAGTACCCGCCGGTCCAGTGGGTGGACCAGGACGTGCGGATCGTGCCCTGGTTCAAGGACAACCACCTCAACCTGCGCGTCGAGCGGGTCCGGGTGCGGGCCGCCGAGGTGAGCGCCTCCGGCGGCAGCGTGACGGTGGTCGGCCTCGCCGTGTCCGGGCTCGACCTGGCGGGGGCGCGGCTGCGCCTGAAGCACGTCGAGTCCGACCGCGACCTGCACTTCCCGCTGGAGCTGGGCGCCCCGGCCGGCCGCGAGGTGCCCTTCACCGCGGTCTTCCCGATCGCTGAGCTGACCGCCGTCCGCGAGGCCTGGGCCGCGCTGGACCCGGCCTCCTCGGAGCGGCTGCGCGACCGCTGGGACACCGAGCTGGAGCTGGCCGACGGCACCACCGTGCCCGTCGTGCTGGACGACCGCGCCGCCCCCGAGCAGCTCGACCAGCCGATCGACGGGGACACCCGGACGCTCTACACCAAGCCCTCCCCCAGCGGCTACCTCCAGTTCGTCGACCAGGTGCTGCAGCCGGTGATCGAGTCGATCACCGCGGCCAGCGGCACCGAGGGCTTCCTGGTCGGCGGCTCCTTCCCGCTCGGCGGCACGCACCGCTACGAGCTGGTGATCCGGCACAGCTGGCGGGAGGAGGAGCACCAGTACCCGGTGGAGATCACCGACGGCCGGTTCAAGGCCGCGCTGCCGGCCGTGCCGACCGCCTCGTTCGCCGGTCAGGTGCCGCTCGCCATGGGCACCTGGCAGGTGTTCTTCCGTCCGGTCGGCGCCGCCGCCGACGCCCTGTTCCCGCCGGCGCTGCTCGCCCAGGCCTGCCACGGCGCGCTGCCGCTGGAGGTCGAGGCCCGCGGCAAGCGGATCACCCTGGAGCGGCGCGGCCACGACGGCCTGTCGCTGGAGGCGCACCAGGCGCTGCTGCCGGAGGAGCGCAGCGGCTACACCCAGCGCAAGCACCGGCACGCCTTCCCCGAGCTGCAGCGCCGCCCGCTGACCGACGCGGTGCTGTACATCGGTCCGCTCGGCAGCCGGTACGCGGACTCGGCCCGGGCGATCCACGAGGAGCTCGTCCGGCGCAACACCCCGGTGCGCCACCTGTGGACCTCGGACGACCTGCAGGCCGACCTGCCGCAGACCGCCGAGGCGGTCCGGCAGTGGAGCCCGGAGTGGTTCGAGGCGCTGGCCACCGCGCGGTACGTCGTCACCGGCACGCACCTGCCCGACTTCTTCGTCCGCCGCGACGGCCAGAAGGTGCTGCAGACCTGGCACGGCACCCCGCTGAAGCGGATCGGCCACGACTTCGAGAAGGTCTGGTTCACCGACGCGGAGTACCTGAAGCACCTCGACCGCGAGGTGCCGCAGTGGAACCTGCTGCTGTCGCCGAACCGCTGGTCGACCCAGGTGCTGCGGCGCGCCTTCCGGTTCGAGGGCGAGATCGTCGAGTCCGGCTACCCGCGCAACGACCTGCTGTTCGCGGCGGACCGGGAGAAGACCGCCGAGCGGGTGCGGGAGCGGCTCGGCCTGCCCGAGGGCAAGAAGGTCGTGCTGTACGCGCCGACCTACCGCGAGGACCGGCGCCGTCCGCAGGACGGCTACCAGTTCGACCTGCGGCTGGACCTGGCGGCGGCGAAGGCCGCGCTCGGCGACGACCAGGTGCTGCTGGTGCGCGCCCACGACATGGTGTGCGGTCAGGTCGCCGAGGCGGGCGACGGCTACGTCTGGGACGTCTCCACCTACCCCGACGTCGCCGAACTGCTGCTGGTCGCGGACGTACTGGTCACCGACTACTCGTCGGTCATGTTCGACTTCGCGAACACCGGCCGGCCGATGCTCTTCTTCACCTACGACCTGGAGCACTACCGGGACAACCTGCGCGGCTTCAGCTTCGACTTCGAGGCGACCGCCCCCGGTCCGCTGCTGGCCACCTCCGAGGCGGTCGTCGAGGCGCTCGGCCGGGTCGACCGGGTCGCGGCGGAGCACGCCGACGCGTACGCGGCGTTCCGTGAGACGTACACGGACCTGGAGGACGGCAAGGCCGCGGAGCGCGCGGCCGACGCCCTGCTGGGCTGAGTTCCGGCACCGGCCGCCCGGGGGCGCGGGGAACCGTTTCGACGGTCCACCGCGGCCCTCCGGGCACCGGTTCGCCCTCGATACACCCCCTGAATGCTTGGGAAATTCCCAGGTAGGGGCGGTTGACCGTGGCGCCCGAACGGGTGTGTGATGATCCCCGCAGTTCACTCCGCTGTCACCGGTGGTCCGTCAGGACATCCCCCGCGCCGGGTGCGGAGCGGCTGCGGCGGCCGCCTCTCCCCGGCCGCTCTGTTGCCATGGCGGGGGCGTGGCGATCAATGCATGGAGCACCGATGTCCCACGCCCGTCCCCCCCGACGGATCATTCGCGGCGCCAAGCGCAGGGCTCACCGTTTCCTGGTGGCCGCGCGGATCCTGCCGGCGCCCGTTCCGCCGCCGCCGGTCGAGCCCCCGGTCGACCCGCTGCGCGTTCGGGAGGACGAGCTGCTGGCCGAGAACGGCCGGCTGGTGCGGCACGGTGACCTCATCGCCGAGGTCCGGGACGATGTGCTCTCCGGTGACGCGTTCCTGCTGAACTTCCGCGAGATCGCGGACGCCCTGGAGGACGCCGACGTGCCGTTCTCCCCGGTGCCGGACGGCCGGATACGGCAGCGCGTCGCCGTCTGGCCCGGCCGGCGGGCCGACGTCCTCGCACTCTGCAGCAAGCACTTCGGCGGGCAGGCGGTGTACGCCGACCTCCTCGGCCACGACGTGACGCTGGCGACCGTCCTCGCCGAGAGCCTGCCGGAGGCCGTCGCCGAGCTGGAGGCCGAGGCCCATGTCCGCGCGCTGGCCGAGGCGGCTGCCCGTGCGGCGGCCGAGGCTGCGGAGGCGGGTGTCGCGCCGGACGCGGTGGAGGCCGCCGGGCCGGCCGAGGACTCCGAGCCGCCGATCGTCGTCAAGGGCGTCCGGATCTACCGGCCGCTCGTGACCGGCGGGCGCACCCTGCTGTACGGGGCCGAGCACGGTTGCGACGTCGAGTTCTGGGACCCCGCCACGGCCGAGGGCGCCGTCGCCTCGATCAGCGAGACCCCGTTCGGCTGGTGGGTCCCCTCGGTCGAGCCCGCGGGCACGCTCCGCATAGGCGACCGCGACTACCCCGTCCCGGCGGCGTTCACCCAGACGCTGCTGGAGGACGTGACCTTCCCCGTGGACGCGGTCATCACGTGGGTGGACGACACCGACCCCGTATGGCAGGCGCGGCGGGCGCAGGCCCGCGCCGGGCATCTCGCGCGACTCGGCGGGGCCGTCCCCGCGGCCGTCGAGGACGGCCGGGTCGAGGGCGACGGCGCGGAGCGCTTCCAGAACCGGGACGAGCTGCGCTACTGCCTGCGCGCCATCGCGATGTACGCGCCCTGGATCCGGCACGTCTTCCTGGTCACCGACGACCAGACCCCGGACTGGCTGGACACCTCCGTCCCCGGTCTCACCGTCGTCTCGCACCGCGAGCTCTTCGCGGACCCGTCGGCGCTGCCGGTGTTCAACTCGCACGCGATCGAGTCGCAGTTCCATCGCATCCCGGGCCTCGCGGAGCACTTCCTCTACTTCAACGACGACGTCTTCCTCGGCAGACCGCTGCGGCCGAAGGACTTCTTCCACGGCAACGGCAGCCCGCGGCTCTTCCAGGACGCCCGCGTCATCCCGCCCGGCCGGCCGGACCCGCGGGACGACGAGTACGTGGCCTCCCAGAAGGCCACCCGCGCCCTGCTCGAACGGGAGCACGGCCGGGTCTTCACCCAGGTGCTGACGCACACTCCGCACCCGATGCGGCGAAGTGTCATGGCCGAGGTCTCCGAGCGCTACGCGGACGAGCTGGCGGCCACCACGCGGTCGACGTTCCGCTCCCGCCACGACCTCGCGCCGGTGACGCTGAGCAGCCACGTCGCCTACCTCACCAACCGGGCCGTCATCGGCAGCATCGGCCACAGCTACGTGGACATCGACCGCCGCTCCGGTCTGGACGAGGAGCTCCCCCGGCTGCTCGCCGAACGGTCCACGGACACCTTCTGCCTCAACGACGGCAACCTCGACGGAATCGGCAAGGCCGAGCAGTTCCGGACGGTGGTCGGGTTCCTCCAGGACTACTACCCGGTGACGGGCCCGTACGAGCGCACGCCGCCGCAGCCTGCCCGCACCGGCCCGTCGGCCTCCGGCTAGAGTTGCCGAACGTCTCGCCGCCGCTCGGCCGGCCCCGCGCACAGGGGCGGAGCGAGCAGTCCCACCGAAACCACCGCCCCCTGGAGACCGCCGTGCCCGACGCAGTGGAGCGCACCGCCCGAGCCCTGCCAGGCCTGCACCGGGCACCGGTGATGTGGCGTCTGCCGCTGGGAGTCATGGCGGGCACCCAGGCCGTCCTGCTCTTCTGGTGGGCCGCGTTCTACCCGGGGCTCATCAGCTACGACACCGTCATGTACACCTGGCAGGTCACGACGGGCAACTGGTCCTCCGACCACTCGGTGCTCTACGACGTGCTGGTCTGGATCGCCCTCCACGTGCCCGGCCGATTCGCCGTGCTGACCCTGCTGCAGACCACCGCCATGTCCGCCGCCCTCGCCTACGCCTGCGTGGCGATGCGGGACCTCGGTGTCCGTGCCCGGTGGACCGTCCCGGCCGCGCTGCTGATCGCGGCTCTGCCCCCACCGGGACGGTCGTCGTCTTCGTATGGAAGGACGTGCCCTTCTTCATCAGCGCCGTCCTGGTCTTCGCGGCCTCGGCCCGGCTGATCGCGAACACCAAGCGGCCCACCTGGCAGGGACGCTGGGGCCTGCGGCCGGGCTCGGCCCGCTTCGACCTGCTGGTGCTCACGGCCGGCCTGCTCGGGCTCGGGCTCTTCCGCAACAACGGCCTCGGCGTGGCGCTGATCGCCGGCGCCGCGCTGGCGATCGCCCTGCCCGGCCGCCGGATCCGGATGAGCGTGCTCACCGCCGTCACCGTGGCCGTCCCGCTCGTCGCCCAGCTGTGGCTGTACCCGGCCGCGGGTGTGAAGCAGCCCCCGCCGGACTCGGTGTTCGCGCTCAACTACTCGGACATCGCGGTGGCGTACCAGCAGGCCCCGGCGGTCTTCAGCAAGTCCGACCTCGCGGCGATGGAGGCGGTCGCCCCCCTGAGCACCTGGCAGCAGGGCTCCAACTGCCACTCGGCCGATCTCCTCACCAACAGCTGGGCCCCGTTCGACCACGCGGCCGCCGAACGGAACACCGAGCGGCTGCTGGAGATCTGGACCAAGGTCCTCAAGAAGCGGCCGGACGTCATCGTCGGTGCCAGGATCTGCCGCGGGCACATCGCCTGGGCGCCGACCTCGGACCGCTCCGTGCAGGGCGCCACGACCCAGCTGCCCTACCTCGACGTCCCGAAGGACCTCTGGGGCTGGTCCGCCCCCGCCTCCACCGGCGACCCGAAGGCCGGCCGGATCTCTCCGAACGGAAAGATGGAGGGCAGCGCCTACCTGTCCGTGTTCGTGCCGCATCCGCTGTCCACCACGGCGCACAAGGCCGCGGTCTGGGTGAACACCCTGTTCCGGGTGCCGCAGCTCGACTGGCTGCTGTGGCGCGGCGCCACCTGGTGCTACATCGCCTACGCGGCGCTGGCCTGCTACGCCCTCGGCCGCCGGCGTCCGGGCGTCTACGCACTGGCCGGCATCCTGGTCGGCCAGCAGCTGACGGTGCTCGCGGCCAACCCGGTGGAGAGCTACCGGTACGTCGCCGCGCCGCTCTTCATCGCCCCGCTCTGCCTCGGGCTGATCGCCGCCCGCCGGCCGTCCCCGGCCCTCCGGCCGGATCCGGACAAGGCCGAGACGCCGCGCAGCCGCCGGCCCGGTCCGCCGATCGGGCCGAACGTCTCGATCCGCACCGCACAGCCCTCGCGCACGGTGTGACGCCGGCCTGAGCACCGGGCCCGGCAGCGGGCCCGGCGCGGCTACCCGCCGAAGGTGTAGCCGCGCCAGGGCCGCCAGACCTCGTCGGGGCCGAAGCGGGAGAGGCCGAAGCCGGGCACGGTGAAGGCCGCGTGGAAGCCGCGGGCCTTCTCCTGCGCCTCGTCGAGGATGTCCTCGGGCAGCCCGTGCGCCACGGTGACGTGCGGGTGGTACGGGAAGGCCAGCTCGCGGGCGAGCGGCCCGGAGCGGACGTCGGCCTCCAGCGCGCGGCACTCCTGCGCGCCGCCCTCGACCCGGACGAAGACCACCGGAGAGACCGGCCGGAAGGTGCCGCTGCCCTGCAGCAGCATCGGGAAGGGCCGGTGCGCGGCCGCGACCGCGAGCAGGTGCGCCTCGATCTCCGGCAGCCGCGCGGTGGACACCTCGGTCGGCGGCAGCAGGGTGACGTGCGTGGGTATGGACCGGGCGAGCGGGTCGCCGTGGCCCGCACGGGCGTCCTGGACCGCGGAGCCGTAGGGCTCGGGCACGGATATCGACACGCCGATGGTGACGGCCTCCGGGAGCCCGCGGAACTCCCGGAGGCCGCCGCCCTCGGCAGCTGCTCCGGCGGTGGGCGGCATCAGCGCTTGGGCGGGAGGAAGCCGATGCGGTCGTAGACCGTGGCGAGGGTCTCGGAGGCGACCTCGCGGGCCTTCTCGGCGCCGAGGCCGAGCACCCGGTCGAGCTCGGCCGGGTCGTCGAGGTAGGCCCGGGTGCGCTCCTGGAAGGGCGTCACCCACTCGGTGAACAGCTCGGCCAGCTCGGTCTTGAGCGCGCCGTACATCCTGCCCTCGAAGTGGGCGACCAGCTGCTCGATCGACTGGCCGCTGAGCGCGGAGTGGATGCGCAGCAGGTTGGAGACGCCCGGCTTCCCCTCCTCGTCGTAGGAGACGACGGTGCCGGTGTCGGTGACGGCGCTCTTGAACTTCTTGGCGCTGGCCTTGGGCTCGTCGAGCAGGTTGACCAGGCCCTTGGGCGAGGAGGCCGACTTGCTCATCTTGGCCGTCGGGTCCTGGAGGTCCAGGATCTTGGCCGTCTCCTTGAGGATGTACGGCTTCGGCACGGTGAAGGTGGGGCTGTAGCGGGCGTTGAAGCGCTCCGCGAGGTCGCGGGTGAGCTCCAGGTGCTGGCGCTGGTCCTCGCCGACGGGGACGAGGTCGGCCTGGTAGAGCAGGATGTCGGCGATCTGCAGGATCGGGTAGGTGAACAGGCCGACGGTGGTGCGGTCGCTGCCCTGCTTGGCGGACTTGTCCTTGAACTGGGTCATCCGGGAGGCCTCGCCGAAGCCGGTGAGGCAGTTCATCACCCAGCCGAGCTGCGCGTGCTCGGGCACGTGCGACTGGACGAAGAGCGTGCAGCGCTCCGGGTCGAGGCCGGCGCCGAGCAGCTGGGCCGCGGAGATCCGGGTGTTCTCGCGGAGCTCGGCCGGGTCCTGCTCGACGGTGATCGCGTGCAGGTCGACGACCATGTAGAACGCGTCGTTGGCGTCCTGCAGGGCGACCCACTGCTGGACGGCGCCCAGGTAGTTGCCGAGGTGGAACGAGCCCGAGGTGGGCTGGATGCCGGAGAGCACCCGGGGACGGTCCTTGACCGGACCTGCGACCGCTGCGTTGACCATGACGGCCATTGTTCCAGTTTCACCGACCGCTCAGGAAACATCTGCCCCTGGAGGTTCCGACAGTGTGACCGCACTCACCCGGATCCGTTCGATCCGGCGCCCGTCGAGCTTGGCGACGGTCAGCCGGACCCCGTCCTCGGTGGTGACCTGGTCGCCGGACTCGGGCAGCCGGCCGAGCTCCCGGACGAGGTAGCCGGCCACCGTCTCGTACGGCCCCTCGGGGAGGGCGACGCCGGTCTCGTCGGCGAAGTCGGCGAGGTTGAGCAGGCCGTCCAGCTCCATGCCGCCGCCGGCCAGGCGCCTTGTGGCGGTGGTGTCGAGGGCGTCGTACTCGTCGCGGATCTCGCCGATGACCTCCTCGACGAGGTCCTCCAGGGTGACGATGCCGGCGGTGCCGCCGTACTCGTCGACGACGATGGCCAGGTGGTGGCCCTCGCGGCGCATCTCCCCCATCGCCTCCAGCACCCGCTTGGTGGCGGGCAGCAGCTTGACCGGCCGGGTGAGGTCGCGCACCCGCACCGCCTTGGCGCCGCGCGCGCCGTACAGGTCGCGGACGTGGACGAAGCCGCTGACGGAGTCGTAGGAGCCCTCGACCACCGGGTAGCGGGAGTGCGGGGCGGAGTCGGTCTCCGGGCGGACCTCGGAGACCAGCCGCTCGGCGTCGAGGAAGGTCACCTCGGTCCGCGGCTTCATGACCTCGCGCAGCTGCCGCTCGCCGGCTGCGAACACGTCGTTGATCAGGGCGCGTTCGTCGCTGCCGAGCTCGGTGTTGGCGGCGACCAGGCCGCGCAGCTCCTCGGAGCTCATCACACCGCGGCCGGCCGTCGGGTCGCCGCCGAGGAGGCGCACCATCAGGTTGGTGGAGTGGCCGAGCAGCCAGATCACTGGGCGCAGCACCACGGACATGACGTCGACGACGGGGGCGGCGAGCACCGCGATGGAGTCGGCGCGCTGCAGGCCGATCCGCTTGGGGGTCAGTTCGCCGAGCACCAGTGAGGCGTAGCTGATGAGCAGGGTGAGGCCGACCAGGGCGACGGTGTCGGCGAGGCCCTCGGAGAGGCCGAGGTCCACGAAGACCGGGGCGGCCTTGCCGGCGAGGGTGTCCGCGCCGAAGGCGGCGGAGAGGAAGCCCATGCAGGTGACGCCGACCTGGACGGCGGCGAGGAAGCGGTTGGGGTCGGCCGCGAGGTGGGCGGCCCGGGCGGCGCGCCGGCTGCCGGCGCCCTCCAGTGCGCGGATCTGGCCCTCGCGCAGCGAGATCAGTGAGATCTCGGCGACGTTGAACAGACCGCCCAGCATGATGAAGACGAGGACGAGCGCGGCGTCCTCGAGGTTTTCGGTCACGACAGGAGTGTAGAAGGATGGCCGGGCGCCCCTGGGGCACCCGGCCGTCGTTCCGTGTCAGGCTCGCGCTCAGATGAGGCCGAGCTCCTGCACCGCGTCGCGCTCCTCGGCGAGCTCGTTGACCGAGGCGTCGATGCGGGTGCGGTCGAACTCGGAGAGGTCCAGGCCCTGGACGATCTCGAACTTGCCGTCCTTGGTGGTGACCGGGAAGGAGGAGATCAGGCCCTCCGGCACACCGTAGGAGCCGTCGGAGACGATGCCCATGGAGGTCCAGTCGCCGGCCGGGGTGCCGGTGACCCAGGTGAAGACGTGGTCGATGGCGGCGTTGGCGGCCGAGGCGGCCGAGGAGGCGCCGCGGACCTCGATGATCTCGGCGCCGCGCTTGGCGACCTTCGGGATGAAGAAGTCCTGGACCCAGGCCTGGTCGGAGCCGGTGGCCTCGAACGCGGACTTGCCGGCGATCTCGGCGTGGAAGAGGTCGGGGTACTGGGTGGCGGAGTGGTTGCCCCAGATGGTGACCTTCTTGACGTCCTCGACGGTGACGCCGGCCTTCTTGGCGAGCTGGGCCACGGCGCGGTTGTGGTCGAGGCGGGTCATCGCGGTGAAGCGCTCGGCCGGGACGTCCGGGGCGTTGCGCTGGGCGATGAGGGCGTTGGTGTTGGCCGGGTTGCCGACGACCAGGACCTTGATGTCGTCCGCGGCGTGGTCGTTGATGGCCTTGCCCTGGGGGCCGAAGATGCCGCCGTTGGCCTGCAGCAGGTCGCCGCGCTCCATGCCGGCGGTGCGCGGGCGGGCGCCTACCAGCAGGGCGACGTTGGTGCCGTCGAAGGCGGTGGCGGCCTGGTCGGTGATGGTGATGTCGCGCAGCAGCGGGAAGGCGCAGTCGTCGAGCTCCATCGCGACGCCCTCGGCGGCCTTGAGGCCCTGCGGGATCTCCAGGAGGCGGAGGTTCACCGGGACGTCGGCACCGAGCAGGTGGCCCGAGGCGATGCGGAAGAGCAGGGCGTAGCCGATCTGGCCGGCCGCTCCGGTAACGGTGACGTTGACGGGGGTGCGAGTCATTTCTACCTTCTCCAGCAAATCGCCAGGTGCCCCAGGCACGTCGGCGCACTGGAGCCGAGGATGATCTCTCGACATCGAGAGACCTGCGTCAGGTTATCGCAAAGGCAAGGGTATGCCGCCTTGCCGGGCGTGGCTGTTGCATCACACAGCGCGCGGGCCGCCGCCGGCGCGGGCGCGGGGTGTCCGCACCCGCGCCCGCGGCGGGTCGCGCGGACCTCAGTGCCGGGGCCGGCCGACCAGCCGGCCGATGTCGTCGAGCACCGCGAGGTGCAGCCACGGGTCGGGCTGTGCGACCAGGGTGAGCAGCACGATCATCCCGCCGAGGAAGGCGAGCACGCCGACGTCCGTGAAGCGGCTGCGCACCGCGAGCATGCCGACCTCGGGCAGCGCGGCCCGCAGGCCGGCGCCGAGCAGCAGCGCGATGCCGACGAGAAGCAGACCGATCTTGAAATCGGAGAACCAGATGACGGCGAGGCCCAGCCCGGCCACCGCCAGGACGAGCGTTATCGGCCACTGCCGCACCGGCAGCGAGTGGCCGCGCCCCAGCGCCGCGGCCGAGCCCTCCGGCGGCAGGGTGCCGGTGGTCTTCAGCGGGCGGCGCCGGGAGCGGGGGGACCGGACGACTGCCATCGGGGTCAGCGGTCGGCGCGGCGCTCGGCCGCCTCGACGATGTTGTTGAGGAGCATGGCGCGGGTCATCGGGCCGACACCGCCCGGGTTCGGGGACATCCAGCCGGCGACCTCGGCCACGCCGGGGTGCACATCGCCGACGATCTTGCCCTCGCTGCGGCTGACGCCGACGTCGAGGACGGCCGCGCCGGGCTTGATGTCGGCCGGCTTGACCAGGTGCGGCACACCGGCGGCGGCGATCACGATGTCGGCCTTGCGCAGGTGGTAGCCGAGGTCGCGGGTGCCGGTGTGGCAGAGGGTCACGGTGGCGTTCTCGCTGCGGCGGGTCAGCAGCAGGCCGATCGAGCGGCCGACGGTGACACCGCGGCCGATCACGACGACCTCGGCGCCGTTGATCTCCACCTGGTGGCGGCGGAGCAGCTCGACGATGCCCAGCGGGGTGCACGGCAGCGGGCCCTCGATGCCGAGGGCGAGGCGGCCGAGCGAGGTCGGGTGCAGGCCGTCGGCGTCCTTGTCCGGGTCCATCAGCTCCAGGACGGGGTTCTGGTCGAGGCCCTTGGGCAGCGGCAGCTGCACGATGTAGCCGGTGCAGGCCGGGTCGGCGTTGAGCTCGCGGACGACGTCCTCGACGTCCTGCTGGGTGGCGGTGGCGGGCAGCTCGCGCTGGATGGAGGCGATGCCGACCTCCGCGCAGTCCTTGTGCTTGCCGTTGACGTACCAGCGGCTGCCCGGGTCGTCGCCGACCAGGACGGTGCCGAGGCCGGGGACGACGCCCCGCTCCTTGAGGGCCGCGACGCGGACGGCGAGTTCGGACTTGATCGCGGCGGCGGTGGCCTTGCCATCGAGAATCTGGGCAGTCATGGCCCCATTGTCCCGGATCGCCGGCGGCGGACGCGCCGCGGGCCCGGGCCGCCCGCGGGGGCGCACCGGCCGCCGCGCGCGCCGCCCCCGCCGCCCGGTCGGGCCGTCCCGCCCGGCCCGGCACGAACCACCGCAAAGGCGGGCACGGCGCGTACGGGCCGGGTTTCGGTTGCGCCACATTTGCGTCCGCGAGGCGGTCGCGGCTGGACAGCGCGCCGTGGTAACGACCACCATGGCCCGAGCAATCTCTGCTGCCCGCGTCCTGGTGACAGGCCGTCGGGGACCACGGGGGACGATCGTCGGGGGAAGACCACAGTGAGCAATCCGTACCAGCCGGATCCATACGGCGGCTACGGCCAGCCGCAGCAGCCGCCCTACGGCACGCCCGGGTACGGCGCACCGCAGTACCAGCAGCCCCAGCCGCAGCCCGGCTACGGGTATCCGCAGCAGCCTCTGCCGCACCAGCAGTACGCCCAGGCCGGGCCGGTGGTGATCCAGGCGAACTCGGCCGCGACCGCGTCCGTGGTGCTGGGCTTCATCGGCATCCTGACCTCCTGTTTCTACGGAGGTTTCCTGGGCCTGATCGGGCTCGGTGTCGGCATCGCCGGCCTCAACAAGTCGAACCAGACCGGGGTCGGCCGCAACGCGGCGATCGGCGGCATCGTGCTGAACGTGCTGGCGGTGCTGATCTCCATCGCGATCGTGGTCTTCTACTTCAGCGTCCAGCCGTGACCGTCCCGGCGTCCTCGTTCGCGGGGGCACTGGCCGGCCGTTGGCGGCGGACCGCCGACACGCTGTCCGGTGCGCTGATGCGCGTGCTGCTGCGCGGCGGCGGCGGCGCGGTCGTCGCGGTCGCGGTGGCCCAACTGCACGACGCCCACGACCCCGGTGTGCTCTGCCTGCTGCGCCGCTTCACCGGCATCCCCTGCCCCGGTTGCGGCAGCACCACGGTCTTCATCGAGGCGGGCCACGGCCACCTCGGCGCCGCCCTGGCCGCCAACCCGGTCACCGCGGTGGTGGCGGTCGCGCTGCTCGTCGCGCCGCTCGGCCCGGGCCGCTGGTGGTGGGAGCTGCCGAACAAGCGCCGCAACGCGGTGATCGGTGCCGCCTTACTGCTGGCCTGGACGTGGCAGCTGAACCGCCTCGGCATCTCGCGTCCCTGAAGTGAGCGGATCCTGACGGTTATTGACTCCCCGCTGTCAGGCCGTTCCGCTAGTGTCCCTCCCGGTCGGTGCCTCAACTGCCCGTCCGTCCCCAGGGTTTCCCTGCAGTTCCGTCCACACTCCATCCTGCCCGGAGGCATTCGATGAGCTACCCGCCCGACCCGAACAACCCGTACAGCCAGCAGCCGCCGGCGCCGGCGCCGGGCTACGGCTACCCGCAGCAGGCCCCGCCGCCCGCGCCCGGTTACGGCTACCCGCAGCAGGCCCCGCCGCCGGCCCCCGGCTACGGCGCGCCCGGCGGCTACGGCATCCCGCCGCAGCAGGGCCCGTACGGCAACGCGGCCCAGGTGCAGCAGTTCTACGCCGGCTGGGGTTCGCGTGTCGCGGCCTACATCATCGACTACCTGATCGTCGGCGTGCCCACCGGCATCTTCTACGGCATCGGTGCCGCGGTCGGCGTCTCCAAGATGGAGTGCACCACCGACCCGACCACCTACGCCTACAGCTGCTCCGGCGGCGGCGTCTCCGGCGTCGGCATGGCCATCATGGGCCTCGGCTGGCTGCTCGGCATCGCGGGCTTCCTGTTCCTGATCCACCGCGAGGGCACCACCGGCCAGACCCCCGGCAAGAAGATGGTCAACATCCGCGTCCTGCGCGAGGCCGACGGCCAGCCGCTGGGCTTCGGCATGGCCTTCGTCCGCAAGATCTGCCACGTCCTCGACGGCTTCTGCTGCATCGGCTACCTGTGGCCGCTGTGGGACGCCAAGAAGCAGACCTTCGCCGACAAGGTGATGAGCTCCGTGGTCGTCAAGTCCCAGTGACCTGCCGGCACCGACGCCGAAGGCCCCCGCACTCCTCGGAGTGCGGGGGCCTTCGCGTTCGGCTCAGTGGAAGAAGTGGCGGGCGCCGGTGAGGTACATCGTCACCCCGGCCGCGGCGGCCGCCGCGACGACCTCCTCGTCGCGGATCGAGCCGCCGGGCTGGACGACGGCCTTCACACCGGCGGCGACCAGGATCTCCAGGCCGTCCGCGAACGGGAAGAAGGCGTCGGACGCGGCGTAGGAGCCCCGGGCGCGCTCGCCGGCCCGCTCGACCGCGAGCTTGCACGAGTCCACCCGGTTGACCTGGCCCATGCCGACGCCGACCGAGGCGCCGTCCTTGGCGAGCAGGATCGCGTTGGACTTGACGGCCCGGCAGGCCCGCCAGGCGAAGGCGAGCTCGGCGAGCTCCGCCTCGGAGAGCGCCTCGCCGGTGGCCAGCGTCCAGGTCGACGGGTCGTCACCGGTCGCGTCCACCTTGTCGACCTGCTGCAGCAGGACGCCGCCGCTGATCCGGCGGACCTCCAGCGCGTCGGCGGGCGCCTCGGGGGCGCGCAGCACGCGCAGGTTCTTCTTCTTGGTCAGCACCTCCAGGGCTCCGTCCTCGTAGCCGGGGGCGACGACGACCTCGGTGAAGATCGGGGCGATCTGCTCGGCGAGCTCGACGCTGACCGGGCGGTTGACCGCGATGACGCCGCCGTACGCGGAGACCGGGTCGCAGGCGTGCGCCTTGCGGTGCGCCTCGGCGACGTCCGCGCCGATCCCGATGCCGCACGGGTTGGCGTGCTTGATGATCGCGACGGCCGGCTCGGCGTGGTCGTACGCGGCGCGGCGCGCGGCGTCGGTGTCCATGTAGTTGTTGTAGGACATCTCCTTGCCGTGCAGCTGCTCGGCGCCCGCCAGGCCACCGGTGCCGTCGGTGTAGAGCGCGGCCTGCTGGTGCGGGTTCTCGCCGTAGCGGAGCACGTTCTGGCGCTCCCAGGTGGCGCCGAGGAAGGACGGGAAGGCCTCCTCCGACTCCGTGTAGCCGGACTCCTCGAACCAGGAGGCGACGGCCACGTCGTACGCGGCGGTGTGCGCGAAGGCCGTGGCGGCCAGGCGCTTGCGGGTCAGCAGGTCGAAGCCGCCGCCCTTGGCCGCGGCGAGCACGTCGTCGTAGCGGGCCGGGTCGACGACCACCGCGACGGACGGGTGGTTCTTGGCCGCGGCACGGACCATCGACGGGCCGCCGATGTCGATCTGCTCGACGCACTCGTCCGGGGTGGCGCCGGAGGCGACCGTGGCGGTGAACGGGTAGAGGTTCAGCACGACCAGGTCGAAGGGCTCGACACCCAGCTCGGCGAGCTGCGCGCGGTGCGACTCCAGGCGCAGGTCGGCGAGGACGCCGGCGTGCACCCGCGGGTGCAGGGTCTTGACCCGGCCGTCCAGGCACTCGGGGAAGCCGGTCAGCTCGGACACCTCGGTGACCGGGACACCGGCCGCGGCGATCCGGCCCGCGGTGGAGCCGGTGGAGACGATGGCGACCCCGGCGGCGTGCAGGCCCTGGGCCAGCTCCTCCAGTCCGGTCTTGTCGTAGACGCTGATCAGCGCACGGCGGATCGGGCGTACGTCCTCGGAGACAGGGGGCGTGCTGTGGGCGGCGCTCATGCCGGAATCCATACCTTTCGGTCTTCGATGCGGTGGCCTTCGCGGGCCAGCCGGCCCACGACCTCGACGAGCAGCGTGCGCTCGACAGTCTTGATGCGCTCGTGCAGCGCTTCGCCGCCATCGGCGTGGTCGGCGTCGAGGACCTCCACGACGCCCTGCGCGATGATCGGCCCGGTGTCCACGCCGGCGTCGACCAGGTGGACGGTGCAGCCGGTGACCTTCACCCCGTAGGCGAGGGCGTCCGGCACGCCGTGCGCGCCGGGGAAGGCCGGCAGCAGGGCGGGGTGGGTGTTGACGATCCGGCCGGCGAAGGCGCCGATGAACTCCGGACCGAGGATCTTCATGAAGCCGGCGGTGACCACCAGGTCCGGCTCGTACCCGGCGACCGAGGCGGTCAGCGCGGTGTCCCAGGCGGCCCGGTCGGGGTGGTCGGCGATCCGGTGGACGAAGGTCGGGATGCCTGCGGCCTCGGCCCGCTTCAGGCCGGCGATGTCGGTGCGGTCCGCGCCGACGGCGAGGATCTCGGCGCCGTAGGCCGGGTCCTGCACCGCGTCGATCAGCGCCTGGAGATTGGTGCCCGATCCCGAGACCAGGACCACCAGACGGGCCGGTCCGGGCGTACGCGGCGGGAAGACTTGGGCGGAAGCGGCGGCCACTGCGCGATTCTCCGTATGTCGTGTCGCCCGCTGGTACGTCCACCGTCGGTGGGGCCACTACGGGCGGCGGCAGGTCGAGCCGGGACGGCGCCGCAGGGGATCTCCGCTGCGCTGCGGGACCCCGGGGAACCGTTGTGGACTGCTGACCGTCACCACGATAACGGCTGGTCGAAGGCGTTCTGTCACCAGCGGACCACGCTACGCGCGTAGTTGAGACATGGATCTCGCCGTAGGGTGTCGCGGGGTACCGCACCCGCGCGCGGGTGGGCGCGCAGGGCGGCGCACCCGGGCACGGCGCCCGCGGGCTCACCGGGCAGGGCGGCGCGGAGCCGGGATCGGCCTGCGGGATCATTGGAGGCGCGGACCGCTCCGGAGCGGTCCGACGCCCCTGGACGAGAAGGAATGGCCGACACGATGAGCAGCGGAGACGACACCGGCGAGCGCAACCCGTTCGCGCCGCCGCCGGCGGATGCCCCCGACCGGCCGTGGCAGCCCCGCACTCCGCAGCAGCCCCCGGCGGAGGGCGGCCCGGACGACGACCGGGACGAGGCGCAGGTGCCGCCGCCGCACCCGTGGAGCCCTGGCTACCGCGGTGGCTGGTCCGAGCCGCAGCAGCCCCGCTTCGACCCGACCGACCCCATGCAACGGCGGGCCCGGTACGCGCTGAGCGCCGGCATGGCCGGGCTGTTCTGCGCGATCAACCAGATGCTGGACCTCGCGCTGCTGCTCGGCGCCCTCGCCGCGTACTGGGGCGTCAGCGCGCTCCGGGCCGACCGCTCCCCCGCCGCCGAGGCCGCCCCGCAGCCGGCCGGCGGCGGCAACCCGCACGCCCTCGGCACCGCCAGGATCGCCGGCTGGGCCCAGCCCCAGGCCCAGGCCCAGCGCACCCGCCCGCAGGTGCCGGCCGCCCTCGGCGGCCTGCTCACCGGCGGCGTGGCGCTGGTCTTCGCGCTGTCCGTCTTCGGCTTCCAGCTCTACTACCACGACTACGTGGCCTGCGTGAACGACGCCCTGACCAACGAGGCCGTGCAGAGCTGCGACAACCTCGCGCCGGACTTCATCACCCGGTACACGGACCCCGGCAGCCGCTGACGCCTCCTTCCGGGTTCGGCCGTCGGGCGCCCCGGCCGCCCGTGCGGCGCCGAACGAGTGGACTCGCCGCCTCGCGCGGCCGCACGGGATCCTCCGCGGCGGGTCGCGGTGGTGATGTTGCCGTCCGAACCCGTGACCCGGAAGGGGCGCCCCGACGTGCGACGTACCTCCTGCCGCCGGCTGTTCGCCGCAACGCTGCTCGCGGCGTCCCTACTGGCCCCCGTGACGGCGATTCCCGCGACGCCAGTCCGCGCCGCGGGCGTCGACCGGTACGGCGAGGACCACCACCCTCCGGGCGGCCTCGACCCGGAGCTGACCGCCCGGCTGGACCGGACGATCGAGGACGTCCGCCGGCAGGCCGGCATCCCCGGTGTCGTGGTCGGCCTGTGGATGCCGGGCCGGGGGAGCTACGTCCGCGCGACCGGCGTCGCCGACACCGCCACCCGTCGGCCGATGGCCGCCGACTCCTTCGTCCGGATCGGCAGCGAGACCAAGACCTTCACGGTCACCGCGCTGCTCGAACTCGTGGACGACGGCCTCGTCCGGCTGGACGACCCGATCTCCGCCTACGTCCGCGGCGTCCCGAACGGCGACCGGATCACGCTGCGCCACCTCGCTGAGATGCGCAGCGGCCTGTTCCCGTACACGTCCGACCCGGACTTCATCCACGACCTGTTGAGCGAGCCGGAGCGCGCCTTCAACCCGTGGGAGGTGCTCTCGTACGGCTACCGACACCCGAACACCTTCGCTCCGGGCGAGGAGTTCCAGTACTCCAACTCCAACCTCGTCCTGCTCGGCCTGGTGGTCGAGAAGGTCAGCGGCCAACCGCTCCCCGACTTCCTCCGCCGGCGGGTGCTCCGCCCGGCCCACCTGCGCCACACGCTGTTCCCGACGGGGGCCGAGTTCCCCGAGCCGCACCCGCGCGGCTACACCGACCAGACGCTGAGCGGCACGACCGAGGACGCCACGGACTGGAACCCGAGCTGGGCCTGGGCGGCCGGCGCGATGATCTCGGACCTGCAGGACCTGCGCCACTGGGCCGAGGTCGTCGCCACCGGCGGCCTGCTCAGCCCCGAGACCCAGGCGCAGCGGCTGAGGACGCTGTCGACCGGTTTCCCCGGGACGGGCTACGGCCTCGGGATCTTCGAGACCAACGGGTGGATCGGGCACAACGGCTCCCTGCCGGGGTACGAGACCGTGACGGTCTACCTGCCCTCGCAGAAGGCCACCCTGGTGATCGTGATCAACACGGATTCGCTCAGCGGGGGCCAGGAGCCGTCCACGCTGCTGGCCCGGGCGATCACGGCCGTCGTCACCCCGGACAGCGTCTACGCCGGCCAGGTCGTCCCGCCGCGGTGACCGGCCGCCGCCCGTCCGGGCCACCGGGCCCGGCTCACCGGGTCCGGGACAGGTCGGCGAGGCGGGTGACGAGGTGGTGGAGGGTGCGGCGGAGGCGGGCGGCGCGGTGGCGGGCCCAGCCGGTGGGGGTGGTGGCCTGGCGGGGTTCGGCCCCGCTGCGGGCGAGGATCCAGCGGGCCAGCAGGGCGCCGGGCGGGACGACTGCGCCGGACCAGCCGGCGGCGGTGACGGCGGCCTGCCAGGGGCCGGGGCCGAGGACGGACATCCGTCCGGATCCGAGGGCGCCGCCGGAGATCCAGGCGGCCACGGCGGCGGCCGCGGAGACCGCGAGCACGGCGGCGAAGGCGACGGCCGCGGTGCCGGCCGGGTGCCAGGGGCGGTCGGTGCCCCGACCGGAGGCGGCGCGTCCGAGCAGCAGGGCGGGGACGGCCCCGGCGAGCAGGGGCAGGGTGGCCAGCACGGCCTGCCCGGCCGTCCCGGGGGTGCCGGTCGGCACGAGGGTGAGGAGCGGGAACTCGGGCACCGCGCCCAGGTGGGTGTCCGCCGGGGAGACGGCGGTGCCGGTGCCGACCGCGAAGCCCGGTCCCAGCGCGTAGGCGGCGGCCCACAGGGCGGCGTTCGGCAGCAGCAGGGTGCAGCCGAGGAGGAGTCCGAGGACGCCGGCCGGCCCGTCCGCGAGGCCGGCGGCGGAGCGGCCCGCGGTGCCGAACGCGATCGCCGTGGTGAGCAGCAGGCCCCCGGCTGCCAGCAGGCCGAGCAGCCAGCTGCCGGCGGCACGGCGCAGGGCGGCCGCCGCGTCCTGCGGCGGGGCCCAGTCGGCGGGCGTCCAGGCACGGAGCCGTGCGGTGACGGCGGCCGGGAGCGCGGGCCTCGGCACACCGTGCGCGGCGCAGTGCCCCCAGGCCAGGCCGGTGACGGTGACGGCCGCGACGGCGGCCAGGTCTGCAGCCGGCTCGGCCCTGAGCACCGCCTCGGGTCCGCTGCACTCGGCGACGGCCAGGGCGGCCACCGCGAGGTAGCCGACACCCACCGGCAGGGCGGCCCGCCAGGCCCCGGCGGAACGCGGGGTGCGGGCCCCGGCCCGGGCCCCCGCCCGGCGGAGCAGGCCGAGGCTGACGGCGGTGAGCAGCAGCGGGGTGAGGGTGAACGGTGCTCCGGCGCCGCGGCCGAGCGGAGCGCCGTGGCCGAGCAGCCAGAGCGCGCAGGAGAGCCGGAGGGCGCCGCGGGCGGTGATGTCGCCGTACGGGGTGAGGACCCAGAGTCCGAGGACGGGGACGGCGATCACGGAGAGCGCGAGGAGGGCCGTTCGGGCGCCGACGAGCAGGTCGGCGAGCGGGGATCTGGTGCCCAGATCGTCGGGCAGGCTCAGGATCGGACGGCCCATCAGCTGCGTCATGGGCCACATGCTCCCAAGATCACCCGTTGCGCCCCGTGAAGCGGCAAACCTTCGCCGTGTCCCGGATTATTTGCTTATGTGCCTTTTTCGACTCTGCAGCCGCCGCGGGGTGCCGCGGTGACCGCACCTTCGAAGGCCGACCGGGCCGGGGACGACCCCACCGGCCCGACCACCGGTGCGCAGCCGGACGCCGCGGCATCGTCGGCCGTGACGCCGTCGGCCGCGGCACGCGAGGACGCGGCCCGGCTGCTGCGGCGGCTGACCCCCCGCGAGGCACAGGTCCTCGCCCGAACGGCCGCAGGGGACGACGAAAGGGCCGTCGCCGCCGCACTCGGCATCGCGCCCGCGACCGCCCGCCGCCACCTCGACCGGGCGATGCGCAAGCTGGGCGTCGGCTCGCGCGCCGAGGCCGCCCGGCTGGCCGCCCTGCTGGGCACCGCCCCGCCCCCGGCCGAACCCACCGAACCTGTCGAGCCGGTCGAGCCTGCTGAATCCGCCGAGGCCGCAGATGTCGAGGCCGGCCCCATAGCCGACTACGAGCGCGCACCCGCGCCCGAACCCGCTCGGGCGCCGGAGCCGGTTCCCGGGCCGCCGCCCCGCCCGCCGGACTTCGCCGCGTTCAGCGCAGCCGTCCACACCCGTCTGGTGCAGCAGACCTTCCTGGTCACCGGCTCGCCGCACCGGGCGGCCCACAGCGTCCGGATCGCCCTGGGCGCGGCGGCCCTGCAGTGGGACGAGGTGGCGGCGCTGCCGGACCCGGAGGGCTGGGTGCGGGCGGCGGCGTTCGAGTCGGCGCTGTCGCCGTGGCGGCGGGGCGGTCCGCGGCGGGCCGGCGGGCACCACCTGCCGCACCGGGCGATCAAGGTCAGGAAGGAGCGCGGCGGTCGGCGCCGGACCGCCGAGGGCCGCCCGACCGCCCGCGACCGGGCGCTGCTCACCGCGATGCACCGGCTGACCCGGCCGCAGCGCCGCGCGGTGGTGCTGCACGACGCGGTCGGCCTGCCGGTGGCGGCCGTGGCGGCGGAGGTGGAGTCCACGACGCCGGCGGCCGAGGGGCGGGTCCGGTCGGCCCGCGAACGGCTGGCCCGGGCGGTGCCGGAGGTGGTCGGCGCCGACCCGTCCGCGCCCGGCTTCGGGCCCGCGCTCGGGGTGCTGCTGTTCGAGGCGGCGGTGCGGGCGTGTCCGTCCCCGCACGTGCCTTCACCGGGCCGGCTGGCCACCGGGGCGCGCCGCCGCACGTACGCGGCCACCGGCGCCGCGGGGCTGCTGGCGCTCGGCATGGCCGGCGCGATGCTGGTGACGCTGGTGATCGGCGGCCCGGACGACAGCCGGCGGCCCGCCCGGCCCGCGGCGGTGCCGCAGACCACCGTGGCACCACCGCCAGAGGTGTGCTCCGCCGCCGGTACGGGCAGCGCCGGCCCGGCCGCGCCGGGCCGCGAGCCGGGGCTGCGGAGCCCGTGGTGCAGCCCGCTCGCACCGCGGCCGGGCGCCCTCCCGACCGGGGCACCGGGGGACGAGCCGTCCGCCCCGGACGACCCCCCTGCGGACGGCACCCAGGACGGCGGCACGCAGGAGACCCCCGACGGCGGGACGGTGCCCCAGGGCGCGGCCCCGCACGACGGACAGCCGGTCGGGGCCGTCCCCGCCGAGCAGCCCCGTCCGGCGGACGCCCTGCCGCTCACCGTGCCGTGCCCCCCGCTGTGGCCATGCCCGACGCTTGCGCCGACCGGGAACCCACGGCTGCTGCCCTGATCCGCAGCCGCCCCGAACGACGGCGAGGGCGCCGCGGACGGTGTCCGCGGCGCCCTCGCGCCCGGCGGCCGGCCCGGAGGCCGGCCGGCCGTGGTGCCTTACTTGACGGCCGCGAAGAGCTCGCGGGCCAGGCGGGCGGTCTCGGAGGGCGTCTTGCCGACCTTGACACCGGCGGCCTCGAGGGCCTCCTTCTTCGCCTGGGCGGTGCCGGAGGAGCCGGAGACGATGGCGCCGGCGTGGCCCATGGTCTTGCCCTCGGGGGCGGTGAAGCCCGCGACGTAGCCGACGACCGGCTTGGTGACGTGCTCGGCGATGAAGGCCGCGGCACGCTCCTCGGCGTCGCCGCCGATCTCACCGATCATCACGATGACCTCGGTCTCCGGGTCCTCCTGGAACGCCTTGAGGGCGTCGATGTGGGTGGTGCCGATGACGGGGTCGCCACCGATGCCCACGGCCGAGGAGAAGCCCAGGTCACGCAGCTCGTACATGAGCTGGTAGGTCAGGGTGCCGGACTTCGAGACCAGGCCGATCTTGCCGGGGCCGGTGATGTCGGCGGGGATGATGCCCGCGTTCGACTGTCCGGGGGAGATCAGGCCGGGGCAGTTCGGGCCGATGATCTGGGTCTTGCTGCCCTTGGCGCCGGCGTACGCCCAGAAGGCGGCCGAGTCGTGGACCGGCACACCCTCGGTGATGACGACGGCGAGGCCGATCTCGGCGTCGATCGCCTCGACGACGGCGTCCTTGGTGAACTTCGGCGGCACGAAGATGACGGTGACGTCGGCACCGGTCTTCTCGATGGCCTCGGCGACGGTGCCGAAGACCGGCACGTCGGTGCCGTCGACGTCGACCGTGGTGCCGGCCTTGCGCGGGTTCACGCCACCGACGATCTGGGTGCCGGAGGCGAGCATGCGGCGGGTGTGCTTCATGCCCTCGGACCCGGTCATGCCCTGAACGATGACCTTGCTGTCCTTGGTAAGGAAGATAGCCATGGTGAAAGTCCCCTTCCTTACTTGGCGTTGGCCAGCTCGGCGGCGCGGTCGGCCGCACCGTCCATGGTGTCCACCTGCTGAACCAGCGGGTGGTTGGCGTCGGTCAGGATCTTGCGACCCAGCTCGGCGTTGTTGCCGTCCAGGCGGACGACGAGCGGCTTGGTGACGGCCTCGCCCTTCTCCTCGAGGAGGGCCAGAGCCTGCACGATGCCGTTGGCGACCGCGTCACAGGCGGTGATGCCGCCGAAGACGTTGACGAAGACCGACTTGACGTCGGTGTCGCCCAGGATGATCTCCAGGCCGTTCGCCATCACCTCGGCGGAGGCGCCGCCGCCGATGTCGAGGAAGTTGGCGGGCTTCACGCCGCCGTGGTTCTCACCGGCGTACGCGACCACGTCGAGGGTGCTCATGACGAGACCCGCGCCGTTGCCGATGATGCCGACCTCGCCGTCGAGCTTGACGTAGTTGAGGCCCTTGGCCTTGGCCGCGGCCTCCAGCGGGTTCGCGGCGGCCTTGTCCTCGAGCGCCTCGTGCTCCGGCTGGCGGAACTCGGCGTTCTCGTCCAGGGAGACCTTGCCGTCAAGCGCGATGATCTTGCCCTCGCCGGACTTGATCAGCGGGTTGACCTCGACGAGGAGGGCGTCCTCGGCGATGAAGACCTTCCAGAGCTGCTGGAGGACCTCGGCGACCTGGTCCGCGACCTCGGCCGGGAACTTGGCGGCGGCGACGATCTCCGCGGCCTTCTCCGGGGTGCAGCCCTCGTTGGCGTCGACCGGGATCTTCGCGAGCGCGTCCGGGTTCTCCTCGGCCACGACCTCGATCTCGACACCGCCCTCGACGCTGGCCATCGCCAGGAAGGTGCGGTTCGTGCGGTCCAGCAGGAACGAGACGTAGTACTCGTCCTTGATGTCCGCGGTCTGGGCCAGCATCACCTTGTGGACGGTGTGGCCCTTGATGTCCATGCCGAGGATGGCCTCGGACTTGGCGACGGCGTCCGCCGGGTCGGAGGCGAGCTTGACGCCACCGGCCTTGCCTCGGCCGCCGACCTTCACCTGAGCCTTGACGACGGCGCGGCCGCCGAAGCGCTCCGCGATCGCGGCAGCGTCTGCGGCGTTCTCGATGACATCGCCGTCAAGCACGGGCACGCCGTGCTTGGCGAAGAGGTCCCTCGCCTGGTACTCGAACAGGTCCACGTGTTTGTCCTTGTTCGTGGTCGCGGAATGTGTCTCTTCGAGCGTGCCACGGCAGGATCTTCGCTGCGGGTCGTCGGGGCTGCGCGGGTACGCAGAGCTACGGCCTTACGGCCCGTACAGCGCCGGGCGCATCGTCAATCAACACGCGCGTCACGTCCGTCTGGCAGGTTATCCCCGTACGACGGGCGTGTTTCGCCCGGGACGGTGTCCGGGTTGGTGAGAACCGTCACAACGGGTGCACTCCGCAGGCCGGACGCAGGCCTCTCATCGACAATGCCGATGCTGTGAATCCGGACATCCCGCACCCGAACGGGTGAGGCCGCTCAGCCGTTGTCCGGCACCGGCAGGGGGCGCTTCTCGATCGCCGCGGCCATGATCTCGGGGAAGACGTCGGGTGTGCAGGCGAAGGCCGGGGCGCCCAGCGCGGCGAGCGCCGCGGCGTGCGCGTGGTCGTAGGCGGGGGCGCCCTCGTCGGAGAGCGCGAGCAGGGCGATGAACTGCACCCCGGCCGCCTTCATCGCGGCGACCCGCTTCAGCATCTCGTTGCGGATGCCGCCCTCGTAGAGGTCGCTGATCAGCACCACGATCGTCTCGGACGGCCGGGTGATCCTCGACTGGCAGTAGGCGAGCGCGCGGTTGATGTCGGTGCCGCCGCCGAGCCGGGTGGCGAACAGGACGTCGACCGGGTCGCTCAACTGCTCGGTCAGGTCGACCACCGAGGTGTCGAAGACGACCAGCCGGGTGTCCAGGCTGCGCATCGACGCCAGCACCGCGCCGAACACCGCCGAGTGCACCACCGAGGCGGCCATCGACCCGGACTGGTCGATGCAGAGGATGACGTCCTTCTTCACCGCCCGCTGGGCGCGGGCGTAGCCGATGAGCCGCTCCGGGACGACCGTGCCCCTGCCGTCCGGGCCGGCCTCCGGGAGGTAGTTCTTCAGGTTGGCGCGAATGGTGCGGTTCCAGTCGATGTCGCGGTGCCGGGGGCGGTTGACCCGGGCGGAGCGGTCCAGGGCGCCGCCGAGGGTGGCGCGGGTGCGGTCGGCCAGGCGGCGCTCCAGGTCGGCCACCACCTTGCCGACCACGGCGCGGGCCGTCTCCCGGGTGGTCTCCGGCAGTGCGCTCCTGAGCGAGAGCAGGGTGCCGACCAGGTGGACGTCCGGCTCGACGGCCTCCAGCATCTCCGGCTCCAGCAGCAGCCGGTCCAGGCCCAGCCGGGAGATCGCGTCCTGCTGCATCAGCTGGACGACGGTGGTCGGGAAGTACTCGCGGATGTCGCCGAGCCAGCGGGCGACCTGCGGCGCCGAACCGCCGAGGCCCGCACTGCGGGCGGCCCCGCGGCCGCCCTCGGCGTCCGCGCCCCGGTAGAGCGCGGCGAGCGCGCCGTCCATCGCCGCGTCCCGACCCGTCGGGCGGTGGCCGGTGCCGTCGGCCTCGCCGCCGAGCACCAGCCGCCAGCGGCGCAGCCGCTCGGCGGCGGGGTCCAGCGGAGCGCGGGTCGCGGTCATGGGTGCTCCTCGGGTACGGGGTGCGGCGGACTGGGTGCGGCGGACTGGGTCGGGCCGGTGCGGTGACGCCGCCTCAGCAGTCATCGAAGCAGCCGGGGCTGACATCGGGGCGGCCGGAGCCGGGCCGTGCGGGGCTCAGGTGTCGCGGCCGGCGGGCTGGCGCGGGATGCGGGGCAGCAGGGTGGGGGCGGTGGGGGCCGGGAGGCCGAGGAGGAGGGCGAGGACGGGCAGGGCCGCGTCCGCGCGGAGGTCGTCGAGTTCCTCCGGCGGGGTGGCTGCCGAGGCGCCAGGGCCGGCTCCGAGCGGGCCGGCGGCGGCGCGTTCGCCGATGGTGCGGCGGACGCCCGCCTCCAGGCCGGAGAAGGTGCGGCGCAGCACCGGCAGCAGGTCGATCAGCGTGTCGCCGGGGACGCCGGTGAGCCAGTCGTCGAGCAGGCCGAGCAGGGCGGCGTCGTGCAGCAGCAGGGCGCCGCCGCCGGCCAGGAAGCCCTCGATCCAGCCGGCCGCGTCGGCGGGGGCGCCGGCCCGGGAGAGCACCAGGCCCATCCGGCGGCCGGCCTCGTCGGAGTCGAGCCGGTCGTCGTCGAGGAGCAGGCGGACGGCGCGGCCGCGGAGCAACCCGGGGACGCCGGTGGCGGGGCCGCCGGAGGGCTCGCGGGCGGCCAGCGAGCGGAGGGCGGCGGCCCACCGCTCGGCGGGGTTGTCCCGGGGGCCGTCGGTGGGGGCGGGCCGCAGCAGGCCGACGGCGGTGTGGACGGCGTCGAGGTGGGCGCGCATCGCCGCGGCGCCGTCGGCGTCGAGGCCGGTGCAGGCGGGCGGCAGGCCGACGCCGATCCGCTCGGCGAGGCCGCGGGCGACGCCGTCGAGGGCGCCGGCGTCGGTGCCGCGGACGTCGCCGTAGCGCAGTGCCCGGACGAGGGCGGGGAGTGCCGCGGCGAGGTGCGCGACGTCGGTGTCCAGGGCGGCCCGGTCGGCGAGCACCCGCATGACGGCGGGCAGCGCGCCGGTGAGGCCGGCGAGCAGGCACTGCTCGACGAGGCGGGTGAGGTCGGCGAGGTCGGCGGCGTCGGCGGCCTGCCGGGCGGCCCTGCCGCAGGCGGCGTCCTCGACGGTGGTGCCCCAGTGCGCGGCCTCGACGACGCGGACGGCGTACTCGGGCTCCCAGCGCAGCCGCCAGGTCTCCCGGAAGGTGCCGGTGGAGTTGACGGCGGAGCGGGCCGGAACGCCCCAGTCGATGCCGAGCAGCCGGAGCCGGTGCAGCAGCCGGGAGCGGTCGGCGTCGAGGTCCTTGCGCAGGTCGAGGACGAGGTCGCGCTCGCCGGCCTCGGGCTTGAGGCGCAGGCTGCGCTGGAGCCGGGCGAGGTCGCGCTGGAGCGGGACGGCGGGGGCGCCGTCGGGCACCTCGCCGAGGGCGTCGCCGACCACCAGCCGGTCGTGGACGAGGGCGAGGGTGGTGTCGGAGCCGTCGCACATCACGGAGCGGACGGCGTCGAGGGTCTCGCCGAGGCCGGCGAGCGGGCGGCCGCGCAGCACGGCGAGCGTCTCGGCGAGCCGGACGGCCTCGATGACGTGCGCGGAGGAGACCGGGTGGTCCTCGGCGCGCAGCAGGTCGGCGATGCCGGTCAGCCAGCGGGTGACCGGCCGGTCGGGGCTGGTGAACAGGTGGTGGTACCAGCCGGGCGAGTCGATGCCGGCACCGTAGCCGGTGTGCTGGGCGAGCCGGCGGTGCGTCCACGGCACCCAGGTGATCTCGGTCTTCACCTTGGGCAGGCCGGTGAGCAGGGCGCGGTCGTGGGCGACGGTGGGCATGGTCCGCAGCGCGGGGACGTGCCAGGCGCCGCAGACCACGGCGATCCGCTCGTGGCCGGCCCGGCGGGCGGCGCGGATCTGCTGCCGCATGTACGCCTCGCGGAGGTCGTCCCGGCGGGCGCGCGGCCCGGCCGGGACGGTCTCGCCCAGTGCCGTCTCGCGCAGCGCCGTCTCGCGCAGTGCGGTCATGGCCTCGGCGACCGCGGCGAAGGGGGCGAGGGCGTCGCCGTCGGGGGCGCGGTGCTCGACGACGTCCTCCCACCAGCGCTCGGGGTCGTCGTGGCCTGCGGCCTCGGCGAGGGCGGCGATCGGGTCGCCGATGCCGTCCTCCGCCTCCGCCGCCCCGTCGGACGTGCCCCCCGGCACGCCCGGCGGGGTCTGGGTGAGCGCGAAGGTGTGCGCGGCGGGCAGGTCGACGAAGCGGACCGGCACGTCGTGGTCGGCCGCGTACCGCAGGGCGACCCATTCGGGCGAGAACACGGCGAACGGCCAGAAGGCGGCCCGGGCGGGGTCGTCGACGGCGTGGGCGAGCAGGGCGACCGGCGGCCGCATCTCCTCGTCGGCGGCGAGGGCGGCGATCGCGTCGGCCTCCGGCGGGCCCTCGATCAGCACCGCGTCGGGCTTCAGCTGCTCCAGGGCGGCGGCCACCGCCCGGGCGGAGCCGGGCCCGTGGTGGCGGATGCCGAGCAGGGTGACCTCTGCGCTCATGGTCGTGGACCTCGCTCTCGGATGGTTCTCTCGGTGGCTCTCTCGGCGGTGTCGGACGGTCAGTGCGCGTGCTCGCGGGCGGCGCGGTAGAGGTCCTTCCAGCCGTCCCGTTCGCGGAGCACGCCCTCGACGTACTCGTGCCAGACCGTGCGGTCGGCGACCGGGTCGCGGACGACGGCGCCGACGATGCCGGCGGTGACGTCGGAGGCGCGGAGCACGCCGTCGCCGAAGTGGGTGGCGAGGGCGAGGCCGTTGGTGAGGACCGAGATCGCCTCGGCGGTGGAGAGGGTGCCGCTGGGCGTCTTGACCTTGGTGCGGCCGTCGGCGGTGATGCCGGAGCGCAGCTCGCGGAAGACGGTGACGACGCGGCGGATCTCCTCGGCGCCGGTGGGCAGTTCGGGCAGGTCGAGGCTGCGGCCGAGCTGGTTGACCCGGCGGCCGACGATGTCGACCTCCTCGTCGAGGGTGGCGGGCAGCGGCAGCACGACGGTGTTGAAGCGGCGGCGCAGCGCGGAGGAGAGGTCGTTGACGCCGCGGTCGCGGTCGTTGGCGGTGGCGATCAGGTTGAACCCGCGGACGGCCTGGGTCTCGTCGCCGAGTTCGGGCACCGGCAGGGTCTTCTCGGAGAGGATGGTGATCAGGCTGTCCTGCACGTCGGCGGGGATGCGGGTGAGCTCTTCGACGCGGGCGATCTTGCCGTCGGCCATCGCCCGCATGACCGGGGAGGGCACCAGGGCCTGCCGGCTGGGGCCGTTGGCGAGCAGCTGGGCGTAGTTCCAGCCGTAGCGGACGGCCTCCTCGGGGGTGCCGGCGGTGCCCTGGACGAGCAGGGTGGAGTCGCCGCTGATCGCGGCGGCGAGGTGCTCGGAGACCCAGGTCTTGGCGGTGCCGGGCACGCCGAGCAGCAGCAGGGCACGGTCGGTCGCCAGGGTGGTGACGGCGACCTCGACCACCCGGCGGGGGCCGACGTACTTGGGGGTGACCACCGTGCCGTCGGGCAGGGTGCCGCCGAGCAGGTAGGTGGCGACGGCCCAGGGCGAGAGCCGCCAGCGGGCGGGGCGCGGGCGGTCGTCGGCGGCGGCCAGCGCGGCGAGTTCGGCGGCGAAGGCGTCCTCGGCGTGGAGGCGGAGGACTTCACTCGTGCGGGTGGTCGTCTCGGTGGTCATCGGCATCTCCTGGGTACGGGCCGCCGGGCAGGGCTGTGGCAGGGGTGCGGGCGGACACGGGACGGATCGGGGCGGCGGCCGGTCGCGGGGAGGGGCGCGTCGAGGCCCCGCCGGACACAGCCGGAACGGGTTTCTCGTACGCCCTTTCGGCCTGCTGGAACCACCATGCACGAGCCCACTGACAAGCCGGGGCCGTACGGTGACCGGCCGTCAGTTCGCCCGGCTCGAATGTCAGTGGCCCGTCCTAGCGTCGTCGGCATGGAGGAACGCTGGAGCAACGAACACGTCCTGTCGCTCGCGCCGGACCAGGCGTCGCTGAAGGCGGCCGGCAAGCTGTCCGCGCCCGCGCCGTGGACGGGCGCGGGCTGGGGCGGCGGCGCGCTGTGGGGCGAATGCAGGGGCAGCGGGCGGACGCCGTACCGGCCGTGCGTCGACCTGTCCGGGCCCGCCTACCAGTGCACCTGCCCCAGCCGGAAGTTCCCGTGCAAGCACGTGCTCGGTCTGCTGCTGCTCTGGAGCGCCGGTTCGGCGGCCGTCGCGGCCGACGCCGAGCAGCCGGACTGGGTGGACGCCTGGCTGACGAAGCGCCGGCAGGGCGCCGAGCAGAGGGCCGTCCGGCAGCAGGAGCGCCGCGAGGCCGGCACGGACGACGCGGCGGCCCGTCGGCGGGCCGGGCAGCGGGCCCTGCGGGTCGCGGCCGGCGCGCAGGAGCTTCGGCTGCGGCTCGCGGACGGCGTCCGGCACGGGCTGGCCGACCACGCCGCGGCCTCCGGCGGCTGGGAGGAGGTCGCGGCCCGGATGGTCGACGCCCAGGCGCCCGGCCTGGCCGCCCGCGCCCGGGAGCTCGCGCACGCCCCGCAGGAGGGCCTGCTGGAGGAGTACGCCCTGCTGCACCTGCTGGCCGGCGCCTACGGCCGGGTGGACGAGCTGCCCGCGCCGCTCGCCGCGACGGTCCGCACCCGGGTCGGGTTCAGCACCGGCGCCGAGGAGGTGCTGGCCGGCCCGACCGTGCGGGACCGCTGGCACGTGCTCGGCAGTCGCGACACCGCCGACGAGCGGCTGACCACCCGCCGGATCTGGCTGCGCGGCGCCAAGACCGGCCGCCCGGCCCTGCTGCTCTCCTTCGGCAGCCCCGGCCGCGCGCCCGAGGTCGCCCTGCCCACCGGCCGGGTGCTGGAGGCCGAGCTGGCCTTCCACCCCGGCGCCCGCCCGCTGCGCGCCGTCCTGGGCACCCGCTACGGCGAGCCGGAGGCCGCGCCGGCCGGTCCGCCGGCCGGGGTCCGCCCCGCCGAGGCGGTGGCCGGCTACGGCGAGGCCGTCGCGGACGATCCGTGGCTGGACGCCTGGCCGGCCGTGCTGGCCGAGGTGGTGCCCGTCCTCGGGCCGGAGGGCTGGCAGCTGACGGACGGTCACAGTGCCGTGCCGCTCAGGCGCGGCGCCCTGCCCGAGCAGGCGCTCTGGCGGCTGGCCGCGCTCTCGGCCGGCCACCCGGTCACGCTGTTCGGCGAGTACGGGCACGCCGGGTTCGCCCCGGTCACCGCCTGGACCGCGGACGGCCCCGCGATCGGCCTCGGCCAGTGACCGCGTCCCGGGCGGGCGCCGACCGCCCCCACCCACCGCCCCACCGGAACCGCCAGACGGGAGGCCGGCCATGACGGCACCGACCACCACCGCCCACGACAGCTGGTCCGAGCTGCAGACCACCGCGCTGCTCGGCACCGACCGGCGGCCGCTGCCCGCCCCGGCGGGCCCGCCGGCGCTCGCCGCCGCGGCCGGGGCCGTCGACCGGGCCGACCCGGCGACGGCCCTGCTCGACCTGGCCGCGCTCGCCACCGTCCGGCGCCGGGCCGGCGCCCTCCCGCTGCCCGCCCCCGCGCTGCCCGCCCCGGCCGAGGACGACCCTCGGCCGGAGGTGCCCGAGGCCGCCGCGCGCCGGCTGGGCTTCCTGCTGGGCGGCCGCGGCCCGGACACCAGCCTCGCCAACCTGACCGAGCTGCTCCCCCAGTGGCTGGCCGCCGCCCGCGCGCACGGTTACCGGCCGCCGCCGGTGCACCTGCCCGCGCTGCTGGACACCGCCCGCGCGCGCAGCGAGCTGCGGCCGGACGTGGTGGCGCTGGCCGGCCCGCTCGGCCGCTGGCTGGCCGAGCGGAATCCGGACTGGCGCTTCGTCGGCCGCACCGCCGGCGCCGCCCTGCCCGTCGACCCTACGGAGGTCACCGCGGAGCACACCTCCGAGCACGCCGGCGGGGGCACCGCGGCCGGCGAGCAGATCTGGCAGGAGGGCCTGTTCGCGGAGCGGGTCACCCACCTGACCCGGCTGCGCCGCCGCGATCCGGCCGCCGGCCTGGACCTGCTGCGCTCCACCTGGGCCACCGAGCGGGCGGAGGACCGCCTGCTGTTCCTGGACGCGCTGCAGGACGGGCTGTCCGGTGCGGACGAGGAGTTCCTGGAGGCCGCACTCGGCGACCGCAGCAAGAACGTCCGGGCCACCGCCGCCGAGTTGCTGTCCACGCTGCCCGGCTCCGCCCTTGCCGCCCGGATGGCCGAGCGCGCCCGCGCCTGTGTGCGCCCGCTCGACGGCGTGCTCGCGGTCGACCCGCCCACCGAGTGCGACACCGCGATGCAGCGCGACGGCATTCCGCCGAAGTCGCCCACCGGGCGCGGGCAGCGGTCCTGGTGGCTGGGCGAGATCGTGGCCGCCGCCCCGCTCTCGCTGTGGACGGACGCCACCGGTCTGACACCGGGGCAGCTGCTGGCCCTGCCCGCCCGGGAGGGCGGCGAGGCCGACGGCACCGACTGGTCCGCGGAGCTGCGCGAGGCCTGGGCCCGCGCCGCCGTCCGGCAGCGGGACGAGAGCTGGGCCCGCGCCCTGCTCGGCCCGGCGCCCCGCACGGGCGGGGCCGACCGGTCGGCGGGTGCCCCGGCGAAGCTGCTGGCCGTGCTGCCGGCTGCGGAGCGGGCGACCTGGACGGCGGCGTTCGTCCGCACGCACGGGCTCGGCGACGCCTTTCAGCTGCTCGGCGCCTGCGCCACGCCGTGGACGCCTCCGCTGTCCACCGCGGTGGTCGCCGCGCTGGAGCGCGCGGCCGGCTCCGGCGCCTACCCGTGGAGCCACAGCGGGGTGCTCGGCATGACGGAGCGGGCGCTCGCCCCGGCGGCCGCGCCCGCGGTGGAGGCGCTCGCCGCCGACGCCGCGCCGGAGACGGCCTGGTCCGACACCTTCACCCGGCTCGCCGAGACGCTCCGGCTGCGGGCCGCGATGCTCGCCGAGCTCGTTCCCTGACCTGCGGGCACGTCGACGGGCCGGGCCCCGCGGTGTGCGGGGCCCGGCCCGTCGGTGCCGGTGGGCGGGCGGTCAGCCCGCCGGGCGGAGGTTGGCCTCGACCCAGCTGACCACCGACTGGGTCGGGGTGCCGGGGGTGAAGATGTCGGCGACGCCGAGCTGCTTGAGCTGGGCGATGTCCTCGTCGGGGATGATCCCGCCGCAGAAGACCTTGATGTCCTCGGCGTCGCGCTCGCGCAGCAGCTCGAGCACCTTCGCGCAGAGGGTCATGTGGGCGCCGGAGAGGATCGACAGCCCGATGCCGTTGGCGTCCTCCTGGATCGCCGTGTCGACGATCTGTTCCGGCGTCTGGTGCAGGCCGGTGTAGATGACCTCCATACCGGCGTCGCGCAGCGCGCGTGCGATCACCTTCGCGCCCCGGTCATGGCCGTCCAGACCTGGCTTGGCGACCACCACACGGATCGGCCCCGACACACCCATCACTGCCTCCTGGACCTCGTCGTCCACCGCCCGGCGGTCCCGCTCGGGCGCGGGTGCGATGTTAACAGCCTCTAACAGACCCGGGGGCAGCGTAACCCGCCCACCACCGGTCGGCGGTTTTCGCCTGCGGGAGGGAGGGGAAAATCACAGGGCTGCCCGTCAGCCACCCCTGGTGACCAGATCCTCCGTCCCCTGCGTCGGCCGCCGCAGGGGCCCCCGCGCCGTCCTGCCGGGGAGAGCCGCATGACGATCCCGTTCCAGCGGACGGCCGCCACCGTCCGCGGCGCGGGCGCGGAAGCCGCCGCGCTCGCGCACCACCTGGTCCGCTACCCCACCGGAATCCCGCCGGAGCGCCGGGCCCACCCGTGCCCGGACCGCCCGGTGCCGCCCGTCGCCCCGCCGCGGCACGACCCCGTGCTGCTGCTGCACGGCTTCGTCGACAACCGGGCGGTGTTCGGGCCGCTCCGCCGCGAGCTGCACCGGCACGGCTGGACGCACCTGCACGCCCTCAACTACTCACCGCTGACCCGGGACGTCCGGGCGGCCGCGGTGCTGCTCGCCCGGCACGTCGAGTGGGCGGCGCAGGCGCACGGCGGCCGGCCGGTCGCCCTGGTCGGCCACAGCCTGGGCGGCCTGATCGCCCGTTACTACGTACAGCGCCTCGGCGGCCACGAACTCGCCGCCGAGGTGGTCACCCTGGCCACCCCGCACGAGGGGACCTCGGCCGCCCTGCTGCCGAACCCCTTCCCGATCACCCGCCAACTGCGGCCCGGCAGCGACCTGCTGACCGAGCTGCGGCTGCCCGCGCCGCGCTGCACCACCCGCTTCACCGCCGTCCGCGGCGAGTTGGACGAGGTCGTGCTGCCGCGCCGGAACGCCCGGCTGGACCACCCGGACCTGCACGCGGCCAACCTGGCCGTGCCCGGCGCCGGACACGTCGGCCTGCCCGCCCATCCGCGGGCGGTCGCCGCCGTCCTGCTCGCCCTGGAGGCCTGGGCCGCCGGGCCGCTGACGGAGCGCCACGCGTGCTGAGATGCGTACTTCGTCCGTGATCGTGATCAAGGGCTACAGTCTCGACTGTTTTCTCCCGGTCACTACCGATTCCGAGGAGGCGGCGCGATGACGGTCAGACGCTCCCCCGTCCGCATCCCGACCCGTATCCCGATCCACCGGCCGCTGCCCGGCCGGGCCGGTGGCGCCGAGCGGGCCCGCGGCCAGCACCGCGGCCCGCGGGCGGCCTCCACCCGCCGCGCGGTGCTCACGGTCGCCCTGCCGTCCGCAGCCACCCTCGGGGTCTTCGGTGTCGCGGCGGCGACGGTGCACGCCGACCGCCCCCGGCTGCCCCGCCCGGCGCCGTCCGGCCCCACCGCCCCGTCGCGCGACCCCGCCCGCGGCGAGCGGCCGGGCCTCGACCGGGCCGACCGCGAACTGGCCCGCGCCGCGCTCGCCGCCCGCCGGGCCGAACGGGGCACGAGCGGCCCGGACGCTCCGGCCACCGCCGCCCGGCCCCGGTACGTGCTGCCGGTCGACCGGCCGGGGATCGGCGCGGGCTTCGACCAGGCCGGCCCGCACTGGGCGGCCCGGCACACCGGCATCGACTTCCCGGTGCCGGCCGGCACACCCGTCCGCGCCGCCACCGACGGCACCGTGACCACCGGCTGGAGCGCCGCCTACGGCTACCTGGCGGTCGTCACCGCGGCGGACGGGACCGAGACCTGGTACGGGCACCTGCGCGGGTACCGGCTGCGCGGCGGGCCCGTCCGGGCCAGCGAGGTGATCGGGTGGGCGGGTGCGACCGGGAACGCCACCGGGCCGCACCTCCACTTCGAGGTACGGCCCGGTGGCGGGGCGCCGATCGACCCGGTGCCGTGGCTGCTCGCCCACGGCGTCGACCCCCGCGCCTAGGCCCACCGGGCCGGGCTCAGAGCTTCTCGACCGGCGCGTAGCGCAGCAGCAACTGCTTGCGGCCGGTGCTGCCGAAGTCGATCGTCGCCTGTGCCTTGTCGCCGACGCCCTGGGTGCCGACGACCGTGCCGAGACCGAAGGTGTCGTGGCTGACCCGGTCGCCGACGGCCAGCGCGACCACCTCGCGCTCGGTCACCTTCCGCGCGGACTTCGCCCAGCCCGGCTGCGGGGCGGCCGTGGAACGCGCCGAGCCGCCGCCGGAGCCGTACGAGCGGGACGGGCCGGAGGACGACGGCGAGAAGCCGCGGGCCGCGGGCACCGACGCCGCGCCGGTGCGCTTCCAGTCGACCAGGGTCTCCGGGATCTCTTCCAGGAAGCGGGAGGCCGGGTTGTAGGCGGGCTGGCCCCAGGCGCTGCGGAGCACCGACCGCGTCAGGTAGAGCCGCTGCCGGGCGCGGGTCAGGCCCACGTAGGCGAGCCGGCGCTCCTCCTCCAGCTCCTTGACCTGGTTGAGCGCCCGCATGTGCGGGAAGATCCCGTCCTCCATGCCGGTGAGGAAGACGACCGGGAACTCCAGGCCCTTGGCGGTGTGCAGGGTCATCATCGTGATGACGCCCTGGCCCTCCTCGTCGTCCGGGATCTGGTCCGAGTCGGCGACGAGCGCGACGCGCTCCAGGAAGTCGGCGAGCGAGCCGACCGGCGGGGCGCCCTCGGCGTCCTCGCCGTCCGGGCGCTCGCCCGGGTCCTGCTCGTACTCCAGGGCGACGGAGGCGAGCTCCTGGAGGTTCTCGATCCGGGTCTCGTCCTGCGGGTCGGTGGAGGCCTGGAGCTCGGCGAGGTAGCCGGACTCCTCCAGCACGGCCTCCAGCACCGCGGCCGGACCGGCACCGGACTCCACGACCTGCCGCAGGCCGGCCATCATCGCGTTGAACTTCTTCACCGCATTGGCCGAGCGCGCGGCCATGCCGTACGCCTCGTCGACCCGCTGCAGCGCCTGGGCGAAGCTGATCCGCTCGCGGGCGGAGAGAGCGTCGATCATCGCCTCGGCCCGTTCGCCGATGCCGCGCTTGGGCACGTTCAGGATGCGGCGCAGCGGGACGGTGTCCTCGGGGTTGGAGAGGACGCGCAGGTAGGCCAGGATGTCCCGGACCTCCTTGCGCTCGTAGAAGCGGACCCCGCCGACGACCTTGTAGGGCAGGCCGACCCGGATGAAGACCTCTTCGAAGACGCGGGACTGCGCGTTCGTCCGGTAGAAGATCGCGACGTCGCCGGGGCGGGCCTCGTCCTTGTCGGTGAGCCGGTCGATCTCGTCGGCGATGAACTGGGCCTCGCCGTGCTCGTCGTCGGCCACGTAGCCGACCACCCGCTCGCCCTGGTCGCCGGCCGTCCAGAGGTTCTTCTTGCGCCGGTTGGTGTTGCGCTCGATGACGGCGTTGGCGGCGCTCAGGATGGTCTGTGTGGAGCGGTAGTTCTGCTCCAGCAGGATGGTCGTGGCGTTGGGGTAGTCCTCCTCGAACTGGAGGATGTTGCGGATCGTCGCGCCGCGGAAGGCGTAGATCGACTGGTCGGCGTCGCCGACCACGCAGAGCTCGGCCGGGGAGATCTGGGCGAGCCGGGCCGCCGTCGGGTTCACGAAGTCGCCGTCGGCGGTGAGCTTCGGGGCGTCGGAGCGGGCGCCGCCGGAGAGCTCTCGGACCAGCATGTACTGGGCGTGGTTGGTGTCCTGGTACTCGTCGACCAGGATGTGCCGGAAGCGGCGGCGGTAGTGCTCGGCGACGTCGGGGAAGGCCTGCAGCAGGTTGACCGTCGTCATGATGATGTCGTCGAAGTCCAGCGCGTTGGCCTCGCGCAGGCGCCGCTGGTAGAGGGTGTACGCCTCGGCCAGCTTCTTCTCCATCGGGTTGGCGGCCTGGTCGGCGTAGGTCTCCTCGTCGATCAGCTCGTTCTTGAGGTTGCTGATCTTGGCGGTGAAGGACTTCGGCGGGAACTGCTTCGGGTCGAGGTCGAGGTCGCGGCAGACCAGGGACATCAGCCGCTGCGAGTCGGCCGCGTCGTAGATCGAGAACGACGAGGTGAAGCCGAGCAGCTTCGACTCCCGGCGCAGGATGCGCACGCAGGCGCTGTGGAAGGTGGAGACCCACATCGCCCGGGCACGCGGGCCGACCAGCTGCTCGACGCGCTCGCGCATCTCGCCGGCGGCCTTGTTGGTGAAGGTGATCGCCAGGATCTCGCCGGGCTGCGCGCCGCGGGCGCTCAGCAGGTGGGCGATCCGGTGGGTGAGCACCCGGGTCTTGCCGGAGCCGGCGCCGGCGACGAGCAGCAGCGGGGAGCCGTGGTGTAGGACGGCCTCGCGCTGCGGGTCGTTCATGCCGGCGAGCAGTTGCTCCGGGTCGATCACCGGGCGGGCGTGGCCGTTGCGGTAGTACGCGTCGCGCTCGTCCTGGGCGGCGTGGTCGGTCTCGAACAGGCCGTCCGGGATGGCCTCCTCGTACGGCGGCTCCTCGTCCATCGGCGGCTCGTCGTGGGCGGGGCTCGACCCGAGCGGGGGGCTCTCGAAGCCGGGGAGCGGGAGGTCGTCAAAGAGGCTAGTCATGGCATTCCGAGTGTATGGCCCGCCGCCGACACTCCGGCCAGGGTCCTCGGAACCGTCCTCCCGCCCCGGTTCTCGGGAGCGCGGGCCCGGGCGGCCTCAGGGGGCGTCGGGGTAGACGAAGACCACGAAGCCGCCGTACGCCGCCGACACCACGGCGGCCGAGCCGAGCAGGAGCAGCAGCGAGGCGCGGCTGCGGATCCGGGCGAGCCCGGTGGCGGCTGGCAGCAGCAGGGCGAAGGCCGGCAGCAGGAAGCGCGCCCGCGAGTTGAAGTAGGCGGCGTCGCCGAGGGCCAGGGTGAGCATGGCGGCGCTGTAGAGAATCAGCGGGAGCGGCTGGCGCTGGATGACCGACATGCCGAAGAGGACGACCGAGCCGATCAGCACGACCGCGACGACCACCTGGGTCAGCCAGACCTGATCGGCGTCGGTGAGCAGGTCGCGGAAGGAGTACAGGGTGCTGCGCCCGAAGTCGAAGTGCGACCGCCAGGCGTCCTGGACCCGGAAGTAGCCGTCCCAGCGGCCCTTCACGGCGCCGACCCAGGCGAGCTGGCCGAGGAAGCCGAGCGGGGCGAGCAGGACGGCGAGCGCCGTGCGGGGGCCGCCGCGCCCCCGTACGAGCTCCCACAGGGCGGTCAGTGAGACGGCTGCGGCGAGCGCCGCGCCGGTGGGCCGGGTGAGCCCGGCGAGCAGGCAGAGCGCGCCGGCCCGGATCCAGTGGCGGGTGATCACCGCGTACAGCGACCAGGCGGCGAGCGCGGTGAAGAGCGGCTCGGAGTAGGCGGCGCTCTCCACCACGGCGTACGGGGTGATCCCCCAGAGCACGGCGGCGATGACGCCGACTCGCTGTCCGTAGAGCCGGGCGGCGACCGCGTGGATCCCCCAGGCGGCGGCCAGCGAGGAGAGCCAGGCCACCAGCAGCGCCGCCTGGTTCGCCGGCAGCGGCAGCACGGTGTGGACGGCCCGGATCAGCGCGGGGTACACGGGGAAGAAGGCGTACGGCTCGTACGGGCCGTAGGGGCCCGGCACGGGGGCGGTGCCGGCGTAGCCGTGCACCGCGATCTCCCGGTACCAGTAGGCGTCCCACAGGGTGCTGAGCCGTCCCAGGCCGGGGCTGCCGCGGTGGGCGCCCCAGGCGACGAGCAGCAGGACGCCGAGCAGCCGGGCCGCGGCGTAGCCGATCAGGGCCGGGGCGGCCGTACGCAGTGCGCCCGCCGGCCGGGGGCCCCGGTCGGCGGGCGCCGCCCGGACGGTGTTGCGGACGGCTGTCTCCGCGGACAAGGGCACCCCACGGTCGGAGGCGGGGCCGGTGCCGGCGGTCAGCGTGTCCGCGGGGCGCCGGAACCGCAAGGGATTGCGCGACACCCCACGATGACAGCCCCAGTCGGCCGCGGATGCAAACGCAGCGTCAACGGGCGATGACGGTCAGCCGGACTTCCGTTCGAGCAGGGCCACGGTCAGCCCGCGAACGTGCTTCACCTCGGTGGGGGTGTAGGACGCGCGCAGCGCCGCGGCCTGGGCCGTGGAGAAGTGCTCCAGCAGGTCGTCGTCGTTGGTGGGGACGACCACCCAGATCCGCGCGGTGCCGAGGCACTCGGCGGGCTTGGCGCACTCGGTGGCGAAGAGGTCGTCGCGCTGGACGGCGGTCTTGGCGACCAGGACGTCCGTCAGGTGCACCCGGTCGGGCAGGTAGTAGCCGATCTCGAAGTCGAGCATCAGGTAGGCGTCCTTGCCGCGGGCCGGCGCGAAGCCGTCGCCGGGGCGGTAGCCGTCGGCGATGATCGCGGCGGCGCGCTTGCCGTCGGTCCACTCGTGCGAGGCGCCGGTGCGGAGCTTCTGCTGGTCGGGGAAGCCGATGGCGACCACGGTGACGAGGCCGAGCAGGCCGACCAGCCGGGGCTTGATCGAGGCGAGGCCGGCCGCCGCCAGGATGGACCAGGCGGGCAGGGTGTAGAGCTGGTAGCGCTCGAAGAAGTAGACGCTGGAGCCGTGCGAGGCGAGCCAGCTGAGGCCGATCGGCAGCGCGGCGACGACGCCGATCTCGAAGGCGGGCCTCCGGCCGCGGGACCAGCCCGCGGGGATCGCCACCAGCAGCAGGAAGCAGAAGCTGATCAGCGGCGAACCGAAGAGGTTGTGCCAGTAGTCGTGGAAGGTCTGCAGCCAGGGCTCGTGCAGCCACGAGATCTGCCGGCCGACCTGCCGCCGCCCGAGCAGGACCAGCGGGACGACCGGCACCAGGCCGACCGCGACCGCCGCCGGGAAGCGCAGCAGCAGCCGGTGGTCACGGGACTTCCACCAGCGCAGCACGACGATCACCGCGTGCCCGGAGAGGAACAGCAGCGACACCATGTGGAACAGGCCGGCGGCGGCGACGGCGACCGAGTACGGCAGCCAGCGCAGCACGGTCGGCCGTTCCAGGGCGCGCAGCAGCAGCCAGGTGGCCGCGGAGACGGCGAGCAGCACGAAGCCGTAGGCCCGCGCCTCCTGGGCGAACCGGGAGATCGACGGGATCGTCGCGAACAGCACGCCGGCGAACAGCGCGGTGCGGGTGTCGAACAGCCGGCGGGCGGCCAGCGTGGTGAACGCGGCCGCGCCGGCCAGGGCGAGCGCGGTCGGCAGCCGGAACACCGCCGGGGAGTCCCCGAAGACGCCGATCCAGAAGTGCATCAGCAGGTAGTAGGCGCCGGACACGGCGTCGACGTGCTGGAGCATGTCCAGGATCTCGCCGGTGCTGCGGGTGGCGGCGCTCCAGGTCGCCAGCTCGTCCCGCCACAGCTGCGGGCGGGAGCTGCCCCGCACGCCGAGGGCGAGCATCAGCAGCGTGGGCCAGATCCAGACGGTCCTGGTCAGGAGGTCGCGGGCTCCCCCCGTCGGCCGGCCCGCCGCGGACCCGGCGGGTGCCGGGTCGGCGTGGCGGTCTCGGTCAGCGACGCTCGCGGTCATGGCTGTCGGTTCTCCAGGGCAGGGTTCGGTCGGGTGGACGGGAAGGCCCGTGGCCCCGGTCAGCGCCTGTGCTCGGCCCGGCCGGCCGCCTCGGCGGCACGCACCTGCTGGAACGCGGACTCCATGCGGCGCTTCATGATCGGTGCGAGCGGCCGCTCGACCAGGCGGTGCACCAACCAGGCCGCAAGCAGCATAGTCGCCATGGTCGCGAAGAACGTCGGGTAGGGGGCGAGGTGGCGGCTGATCCGGGTGATGAGCTGCCAGCCGATCATCTGGTGGAGCAGGTAGAGCGGGTAGGTGAGCGCGCCCGCGACGGTCAGCCACTTCCACTGGATCCGGTTGAAGAGGCCGAGGGCGGCCGCGGCGACGATCGCGAAGCAGCAGGTGGTGATCGCGACGGTGAGCGTCCAGGAGAGGTGGTGGCGGGTGCCGTACTCGTAGCCGCCGACGACACCGCGCAGCCGGTCCTGGGAGATCAGCCAGCAGAACCCGACGATGCCCCAGAGCAGCAGGTTCTGGCCGAAGCGGTACATCAGGTAGATCGCGATGCCGGCGATGAAGAACCAGGCGTAGGTGGGCTGGAAGACCGTCTCCAGCAGCGGCATGTCGACCGAGCCGGCGATCAGCGCCATGAAGCCCCAGATGCCGCAGAAGGCGAGCACCCGGCGGTAGGTGAGGCCGAAGGCCACCAGCACGCCGAAGAGGATGTAGAAGCGCAGCTCGGCCCAGAGCGTCCAGTAGACCGGGTCGATGTTGTCCACACCGAGCGGCATGTTGGCCATGCTGAGGTTGGTGAGGATCCGGGTCGCGGTCGGCCGGTGGGTGTCGTCGCCCCAGATCTTCGGGACGACCAGCAGGGTGGCGGCGGTGAGCAGCACGCAGACCCAGTACGCGGGGAAGAGCCGCACGACGCGGGAGGTGACGAAGTCACCGACCGACCGGCCCCAGCAGGACATGCAGATGACGAAGCCGCTGATCAGGAAGAACAGCTCGACGCCGAGCCAGCTGTAGGCGCCGACGAGGTGGCCGAGGGGCATCAGCTCGCTGGGCAGGCCGTGCCAGATCTCCGGGAAGCGCTCGACGCCGAGCCAGTGCCAGGTGAGCACGCCGAGCGCGGCTATCAGGCGCAGGCCGTCGAGGACGTAGAGGCGCGGCCGCTTGGGCGGCCTGGCGGCGGGCTGTTCGGCGGATGCTCCCTCGCCCGGCGCTCCGGCCATCTGCTGGTACTGCACAGGCACGGGTGCGGATGTCTTCAGGGGGGAGGTCATAGCCGCGCTCTCGGTCCGGGGGTGATGGGCCCAGCAAAGCTCGGAGGGGGTGGGTCCGGCATGGGCTGGCTCATCTTATAGACGGATGAATGCGGACTGAGAGTTGCATGGGTCTCGCCGGCACCCGGCACCGTTCGCACACCCGGACGCGGCTACCGGGGCGTAGCTCCACCGCTGGTGGCGGTGCCCGCCATGGACGCCGGCCGCGGCCCGGCCGGGCGCCCGGAGTGACGCACGTCACGCACCCGGGGCCCGTCCGTCCGCGGCCGGAGCCCCGTCCTCAGACCAGCCGGCGGGCCGTCGCCCAACGGGTCAGCTCGTGACGGTTGCTGAGCTGCAGCTTGCGCAGCACCGCGGAGACGTGGCTCTCCACCGTCTTCACCGAGATGAACAGCTGCTTGGCGATCTCCTTGTAGGCGTAGCCGCGCGCGATCAGCCGCAGCACCTCGCGCTCGCGCTGGGTGAGCCGGTCGAGGTCCTCGTCGACCGGCGGGGTGTCGGTGGCCGCGAAGGCGTCCAGGACGAAGCCGGCGAGGCGCGGCGAGAAGACCGCGTCGCCGTCGGCGATCCGGAAGATCGCGTTCACCAGGTCGGTGCCGGTGATCGTCTTCGTGACGTAGCCGCGGGCCCCGCCGCGGATGACGCCGATGACGTCCTCGGCCGCGTCCGAGACGGACAGCGCCAGGAAGCGCACCCCACCCTGCTCGCCCATCAGCGGCGCCGAGCGGCGCAGCACCTCGACCCCGCCGCCGCCGGGCAGGTGGACGTCGAGCAGCACGACGTCCGGCCGGGTCTCGGCGACCACCCGCACCGCCGACTCGACGTCGTCGGCCTCGCCGACCACGTCGATCCCGGTCGTCTCGGTGCGGCCGATCTCGGCGCGCACCCCGGTGCGGAACATCCGGTGGTCGTCCACCAGCACGACCCGCGCGACGCGCTCCGGCGCGCTTCCCCCTGTGTCAGTCATCTGCCCTCTCCATCTCCAGCTCGACCTCGGTGCCGCCGCCCGCCGCCGGCCGCACCCGTGCGGTGCCGCCGTTGCGCCGCATCCGGCCCACGATCGACTCCCGCACGCCCATCCGGTCCTCGGGCACCGCGTCGGGGTCGAAGCCGGGGCCGTGGTCGCGCACGAACACCGACACCGTCCTCCCCTCCACCTCCGCGTAGACCTGGACCGGTCCCCCGCCACCGTACTTGGCCGCGTTGACCATCGCCTCCCTCGCGGCCTGCATCTGCGCCGCGATCCGGTCGTCCATCGGGCAGTCCCCGACGCAGACCAGCTCGACCGCGACGCCGTGCCGGTCCTCGACCTCGGCGACGACGGCCCGGATGTGCTCGGCGAGGGTGTCCGGCGCGGACTCGGCGACCGCCTCCGGGCGGTACAGCCACAGCCGCAGCTCGCGCTCCTGGGCGCGGGCGAGGCGCAGCACCTCCTTCGGGTCCTCCGCGCGGCGCTGGATCAGGGTGAGGGTGTGCAGCACCGAGTCGTGCACGTGGGCGGCGATCTCGGCGCGCTCCTGGGCGCGGATGCGGGCGGTGCGCTCGGCGCCGAGGTCCTGCCACATCCGCAGTGCGTACGGGCCGACCAGCACGAGCATGCCGGCCAGCACGGCGAGCGAGGCCTCGACGATCGAGGCGAGGGTGGAACCGCTGCCCTGCAGGACGAGGAAGCCGACGATGCCGGCGACGACCAGCAGCACGCCGGCCGCGACCCGGGCGAAGGCACTGCGCCGCTTCGACCCCTCCTCCAGGCCGAACCAGCGCTGCCAGCGGGAGTCGTCGGCCTGCCGCCAGACCAGGGCGACGCCGACGCCGATGGTGAGCAGCGGCCAGACGTACGGCTTGGCGGTCTGGATGTGCAGGGCGTTGAGCAGCGCGATGATGCCGACGACCAGCATCAGCAGGGCGATCAGCTGGCCCGCGCCGCCGGTGCGGTCGGCGGTGCCGGGGGCGTTCCCGGGGGCGCCGCCGGCGGGGGCCGGGGTGTCGGCGGGCAGGCCGAGGAAGGTGCGCTGGAGCAGGTCGCGCAGCCGGCCGAGGCCGCGCCGCCCGCTCTTGGTCGGCCCGCCGACGGGGCGGGAGCCGGCGTCGACCCGGACGAACGCGCCGTCGATCCAGGCCCACTGGGTGGCCGCGCCGGGGGCGGGCTCGCCGATGCCGATCGGGACGACGAACCAGAAGGCGGCGTACAGCAGCGCACCGATGCCCTGGGCGAAGAAGAGGAGCACGAAGGCGCCGCGGACCCAGCTGACCGGCAGACCGAGGTGGACGGCCAGGCCGTGTGCGACTCCGCCGAGCATCCGCCCGTGCGGGCTGCGGTAGAGCCGGCGGTACGGCTGCTCCACCGGTCCGCCCGGGGCGGCCGGGGCGTCGGTCTCGGTCGGTTGGGTCTCGCTGCCGGGTGCTGCCACGCCACAGACGGTCTCATGTCAAGCGGTGCCGGTGCATCAGGGTCGGCCCCGGAAGTCCCTCAGGGACAGATCAGGGTCCGTCCCGGGCCGCAGACGGTTGGGCGGGGGCCCGGCAGCCACCAGGATGGTGCCATGACCGACGAGCAGAGCACGGCCGGGCCGGCCGACGGCACCGCCGACGCACCTCCCGAGGACGTTCCGCCGGGTGCGCAGCGTCCGCCGCTGGCCCGCAGCGGGCAGCACCGGGTGGTGGCCGGCGTGTGCGGCGGGCTCGGGCGCCACCTCGACATCGACCCGGTGGTGTTCCGGGTGGTGGTCGCGGTGCTCTGCCTGTCCGGCGGGCTGGGGCTGTTCCTGTACGGGCTGGCCTGGCTGATCGTGCCGCGCGAGCCGGCGGACGGCCGGCCGGGCCGGACCGAGCTGCAGCGGGTGCTGACCGGCCGGGTGGACGGCCAGTCGATCGGCGCGGTGCTGCTGACGGTGATCGGCACCGGGGTCTTCTTCTCGTCGATGGGCGACGGCGGGCAGCTGTTCCCGCTGCTGCTGCTGGGCGGCCTGGTGTTCCTGGCCGTCCGGTACGACCCGGAGCGCCGCCGCCGGGCCCGCGGAGACGCGGCGCCGGCCGGTGCCGACGGCCCGTACGACCGGCTGGAGGAGCCGGTCGAGCAGCTGGACTGGAAGACCTGGCAGCACCGGTTCGGCCAGGACTTCCAGACCGAGTGGCGGGCCCGCAAGGCGGAGATGCACAAGCGGCTGCGGACGGCCCACGAGGAGTTCGCGGCGCAGCACGCCAGGGACCGCGCGGCCGGCCGGGTGCCGCAGGACACGCCGCCGCCCGGGCCGAGCGGCTACCTGTGGGACCCGCGGCACCCGGAGCGCAATCCGTACGGGTCGCAGACCCCGCCGCCGGGGGTTCCGGCACAGGCGTGGTGGCAGCGGACGGACCTGCCGCAGGGCGATCCGCTGCGCAAGCCGTCCGGCCCGCCCGAGCCGCCGCAGGCCCCGGAGCCCATGGTGCCGCCGGTGCGGCCGCGGCCGACCGGGGTGGTGCGGCACGGCGGCGGGGGCCTCGGCGGGATCGGGGTGCTGCTGGCGATCGGCTCGGGGGCGCTGGCCTGGTGGCTGACCGACCGGCAGGGGCAGCCGGTGCACATCGCCACGGTGCTGGCGGCGGCGCTGCTGGCGATCGGTCTGGTGATGCTGGTCGGCGCCCGGTGGGGCCGGGCCCGCGGGCTGGCGGTGCCGGCGCTGCTGCTGACCCTGGTGCTGGCCGCGGCGGGCGGGTCGAACGCCGCGCTGCACGCCGGGGTGGGCGACCGGCTGTGGGCGCCCGCGACGGCCTCGTCCCTGCAGGAGCACTACGACCTGGGCGCGGGCGACGCGACCCTCGACCTGACCGGGCTGGACCCGGCGGGCGCCTCGCTGGCCAGCACAGTGCGGGTCGGCGCGGGTGATCTGAAGGTGCTGCTGCGCAAGGACGTGGACGTCGAGCTGACCGTGCACAACCTGGCCGGCGACATCCGGCTGCCGAACGGGGAGCACCTCTCCGGCACCGGCAACAACCACACGTACACGCTGCACCCGCCGGCCGGGACGGCCTCCCGGGGGACGCTCGACCTCACGCTGACGGTCGGGCTCGGAGACATCAAGGTGGTCCAGTCATGAGGAAGCACCGGCTCGACCCGTTCTCGCTGATCTCGGGGGTGCTGTTCACCGTGGTCGCGACCGTCTACCTGGTGGCGTCGCTGAACGACCGCACGGTCAACGGCCGGATCGTCATCCCGGTGGCGCTGATCGGCCTGGGGACGGCGGGCCTGGCCGGGGCGGTCGCCGCGGTGGCCCGCCGCGGCCGGGGCGGCGAGCTGCCGCCCCCGCCGGAGGAGCGCTGACCTGCGCCGCCCCGGGGGCCGGCCCTCAGCTCTGCCGGCCCCCGAGTTCCAGGGTGTCGCCGCTCTTGGTGACGGTGTACTTCGGCAGCGGCTTGGTGGCCGGGCCGTTGATCACCGCGCCGGTCTTCGCGTTGAAGCGGGAGCCGTGGCACGGGCAGTACATCGCGCCGTCACGCGGGGCGTCGACGGTGCAGCCGGAGTGGGTGCAGATCGCGGAGAAGCCGCAGTACTGCCCGCCGGTGGGCTGCACGATGTAGATCGCGTCGCCGGTGGCCGGGTCCTTGACCTGGGCCGATCCGCCGACCGGGACGCTCGCGGCGGCGACGGTGACCTTGTCGCCGTTCGCCGGGGCGGGGTTGGTGGAGCCGGGCGTGGCCGGGGTGCCCTGGGTGTTCGGGGTGCCCCGGGTGCCCGGGTCGGCGACGGCCTTGCGGTCGCGGCCGAAGGTGGCGGTGAGCGAGCCGGCGAGCAGCCCGGCGCCGCCGAGGGCGACCGCGGCGATGCCGCCGTCGAGCAGGGCGCGCCGCCGGACGGCGCCCTCGGGCAGGCCGCGCCGGCGGTCCCGTCCGGCGCGGCGGGCGAGGTAGCCGTCGATCGAGAGGTACGGGGTGCCGGCCAGCACCAGCGGCGTCCAGGCCATCAGGTAGATGAGGTCGTTGCCGAGGTAGTACGGCGAGACGTTCCAGCTGACCGTGAGGAAGAGGGTCAGGTTGATGACGACGCCGCCGGCCGCGGCGAGCCGGCCCCAGAGCCCGAAGAGCGTGCCGAGGCCGACGGCGAGCTCGCCGAAGGCGATCAGCAGGGCGAAGAAGGTCGGCGCGTGCAGAGCGGGGCCGAGTGCCCAGCCGATCGGGCTGAACTCCTTCGCGGCCTGGGTCTGCGAGACGAAGGACGCCGCGTCACCGGCCCCCGCCAGGTAGTGGGAGTCGGAGAGCTTGTCGAAGGCCGCGTAGACGAAGGTGACGCCGAGGAAGATCCGCAGCGGCAGGGTCGCGTACTGGGTGGCGGTGCGCTTCCACGCCTCGCGCCGGGAGGGGATGTGTCCGTCGTGCGCCCCGGTCATGCCGTCGCCCTTCCCTTACGGCCTGTCAACTGCTGACAGGTCCGGTCCGATTCTGCCCGTTGCTGTGCGCGTTCTGCGGCAGGTCCGGCAGCGCACACAGCCGCGCCGCCACTCCCTGGTACGGAAGCGGCGGCGCGGATGTTCAATCGGCCGTGCGATCGGCCGGCGGGATCACTCCCACTCGATGGTGCCCGGCGGCTTGCTGGTGATGTCCAGCACCACGCGGTTCACGTCGCGGACCTCGTTGGTGATCCGGGTGGAGATCTTCGCCAGCACGTCGTAGGGCAGGCGCGACCAGTCGGCGGTCATCGCGTCCTCGGACGAGACCGGGCGCAGCACGATCGGGTGGCCGTACGTCCGGCCGTCGCCCTGGACGCCGACCGAGCGGACGTCGGCGAGCAGCACGACCGGGCACTGCCAGATCTGCTTGTCCAGCCCGGCGGCGGTGAGCTCCTCGCGGGCGATGGCGTCGGCCTCGCGGAGCAGGTCGAGGCGCTCCTCGGTGACCTCGCCGACGATCCGGATGCCGAGGCCCGGGCCGGGGAAGGGCTGCCGCTGGACGATCTCCTCCGGCAGGCCGAGCTCCTGGCCGACCATCCGGACCTCGTCCTTGAACAGCTTGCGCAGCGGCTCGACCAGCTGGAACTGCAGGTCCTCGGGCAGACCGCCGACGTTGTGGTGCGACTTGATGTTGGCGGTGCCGGTGCCGCCGCCGGACTCGACCACGTCCGGGTACAGGGTGCCCTGGACGAGGAACTCCACCGACTCGCCGTGCTCGCCGGCCTCGGCGACGATCTCGGCCTGCGCCTGCTCGAAGACGCGGATGAACTCCCGGCCGATGATCTTGCGCTTCTGCTCCGGGTCGCTGACGCCGGCCAGCGCGGTCAGGAAGCGCTCCTTGGCGTCGACGACCTTCAGCTGGACGCCGGTGGCGGCCACGAAGTCCTTCTCGACCTGCTCGGTCTCGCCCTTGCGCATCAGGCCGTGGTCGACGTAGACGCAGGTCAGCCGGTCGCCGATGGCCTTGTTGACCAGGGCGGCGGCGACCGCGGAGTCCACACCGCCGGACAGGCCGCAGATGGCGCGCTTGTCGCCGACCTGCTCGCGGATCAGCGCGACCTGCTCGTCGACCACGTTGTGGGTCGTCCAGGTCGGCGCGATGCCGGCGCCGCGGTAGAGGAAGTGCTCCAGGATCTGCTGACCGTGGTCGGAGTGCAGCACCTCCGGGTGGTACTGGACGCCGTACAGCCTGAGGTCGTCGTTCTCGAAGGCGGCGACCGGGACGACGTCGGTGGAGGCGGTGACGGTGAAGCCCTCGGGCGCGGCCGAGCAGGCGTCGCCGTGCGACATCCACACCGAGTGCTGCGCCGGGACGCCCTCGAACAGGGTGGAGCCGGAGCGGCTGACGGTCAGCGGGGTGCGGCCGTACTCGCGGGCGCCGGTGTTGTCGACGGTGCCGCCGAGCGTGATGGCCATCAGCTGGAAGCCGTAGCACATGCCGAAGACCGGCACGCCGGCCTCGAAGAGCGCGCGGTCGAGGCGGGGCGCACCCTCCTCGTAGACCGAGGACGGCCCGCCGGAGAGGATGATCGCCCTCGGGTTCTTGGCGAGCATCTCGGCGACCGGCATGGTGCTCGGCACGATCTCGCTGTAGACCCGCGCCTCACGCACCCGACGGGCGATGAGCTGGGCGTACTGGGCACCGAAGTCGACGACCAGGACGGTGTCGTTCTCGGTTGCGGACTGGTCCGGGGAAGCAGAGGACACGGACGGCCTTCCGGCGGGTGTGGGGAGTGTCTGAAGCCGAGTCTACCGGGGCGGCTCGAACGCTCGGACCGCCCCGGCGGCGCCGGGTGCCGGGCGCGGCCGGCCGCACGGCTTTCACCCGCTTGCCGACCTGCACGACCGTGACCGGGGACGGCGGCGCATCGTTGCACCGCTTGACCGTGCGACCGCGCCGCGCCAACCAGGCCCGGGCGGCCCCGGACGGTCGGCAGGACCACGCGTGGATCCCGATCCGGTCCACTCCCGCGCGTGGCGGGCGCAGGCCCGCCGTGGGACCGTGCGGGGGTGCGGCGACCGGGCAGCAGGGGACAGCGACCCCGGCCGCGACCGGACGGACCGTCGGGGCGGGGAGGCCGGCGCCGGCCTCCCCGCCTCCCGGCAGCACCGCACCTCGTTCGGGGCCCCCGTCCAGGGCCCGTACCACTCCTCGGCCGCCCCCGTCCCACCCTTCGGCCGCCCCGCGCACTCCCCTGTGCGCCCCTGCTTGCGACTACTACGCTGGGTAGTCGATCCGATCGACCGCACGGAACGGGCGCAGGCCGCGCCGACCGGCACCCGGAGGGATCACCACCGGGAAACGGACTGTGCCGAACTGCGCCGAATCGGTTGCACAGGAAGGCATCCGTCCATCACGATGCTGGTTGTGGGGGTTGGCCGACCGCCTCGCGAGGCGGCGCGGACCGGCCGCGCGGAGAGTCCGCGAGCCGGTTGCGACAACGGTTATCACCTCACGCTCCGTGAGGGCCGACCCAGGCCCGTGCACGCGACGGGGCCCGTACACCACCGGGCGACCCGCCGCCTCCGAACCATTCCACCCGACGGCGCACCTCCCCCGGCGCCGTCACCCCAGCACCCGGCGCTGCCCTGACGCCGCGTGCTGAACGACAAAGGGCCCCGTTCCCCCGCGGGGCCCTTTGCCCTGCCCGGACGAGCCCGGGCGGGGCGGCGGACGGTCGGTCCCGGGTGAGGATCAGTCCCGGGTCTCGCGGGCGGGAACCACCGGCACGGGCAGCAGCGGCAGCCGCAGGGCGCCGAACGCACCGGCGGGCACCGCCGGCAGCTTGGGCTCGACCGCGGCCACCCGGCGGTAGCCCTCGCCCTGCGCGGGCCGCGGGTCCGCCTCGTCCTTGTTCGGCCACAGCGACATCGCCCGCTCGGCCTGCGCCGTGATCGTCAGCGACGGGTTGACGCCCAGGTTGGCGGAGACCGCGGCGCCGTCCACCACGTGGATGCCGGGGTGCCCGTACAGCCGGTGGTACGGGTCGATGACGCCGTGCTCGGCGTCCTCGCCGATCGGGCAGCCGCCGAGGAAGTGCGCGGTCATCGGCATCCGCATCAGCTCGCCGATGTTGGTGCCGGCGAAGCCGTTGATCTCCTCGGCGAGGATCCGCGCCGCCTCCTCGCCCTCCGGGATGTGCTCCGGGTTGGGCGCGCCGTGGCCCTGCTTGGCGGTGAGCAGGCCGCGGCCGAGGCCCTTGGGCTTGCGGAAGGTGGTCAGCGAGTTGTCCAGCGACTGCATGACCAGGCCGATGATCGTCCGCTCCGACCAGCGGTACTTGGACAGGTTGCGGGCCGACAGCACCGGGTGGCGGACGGTGGTGGCCAGGTAGGACAGCAGGTTGGAGCGGCGGTGCGGGAACTGCAGGATGGTCATCAGGCCCATCGCGTTCGAGCCCTTGCCGTAGCGGACCGGCTCGATGTGGGTGTTCTCGTTCGGGTGGACCGAGGACGTGATCGCCACACCGCGGCTGAAGTCCGCCCTGGGCGCACCCGTCTTGCGCCGGTAGCGGCGGTTGTCGGTGAGCGCGCCGACCAGCGACTCCGAGTTGGTGCGGGTCAGGAAGCCCAGCTTCGCGGAGATCCTCGGCAGCGCGCCGGTGTCCCGCATGGTGTGCAGCAGCGTCTGGGTGCCGTAGGTGCCGGCCGCGACCACCACCTGGCGGGCCCGCAGCACGGTGCGCGGGCCCTTGCGGCGCCGGTCGGTGGGCACCGTGGTCACGGACAGGCCGCCGTCGGCGTCCTCGGTGAGGCCGACCACCGTGGTCAGCGGCCGCACCTCGGCGCCGGCCTGCTCGGCCAGGTAGAGGTAGTTCTCGATCAGCATGTTCTTGGCGCCGTGCCGGCAGCCGGTCATGCACTCGCCGCACTCGGTGCAGGCGCGCCGGGCCGGGCCCGCGCCGCCGAAGTACGGGTCCGCGACCTCGGTGCCGGGCGCGGCCTTCGCGGCGCCGTCCGCGTCCTTGCCGTCGCCGAAGAACACGCCGACCGGCGCCAGGTGGAAGGTGTCGCCGACGCCCATCCGCTCGGCGGTCGCCCGCAGGTGGGTGTCGGCGTCGGTGACGGTGGGGTTGAGCCGGACACCGAGCATCCGCTGCGCCTGGTCGTAGTAGGGCGCGAGCTCGTCCTGCCAGTCGGTGATCCGCCCCCACTGGCGGTCCTCGAAGAAGGCCTTCGGCGGCACGTACAGCGTGTTGGCGTAGTTGAGCGAGCCGCCGCCGACGCCCGCGCCGGCCAGCACCAGCACGTTGCTCAGCAGGTGGATCCGCTGGATGCCGAACAGACCGAGGGCGGGCGCCCACAGGTAGTTGCGCAGGTCCCAGGAGTTCTTCGGCAGGCTGTCGGCCGACCAGCGGCGGCCCGCCTCCAGGACGGCGACCCGGTAGCCCTTCTCGGTGAGGCGCAGGGCGGCGACCGAGCCGCCGAAACCCGAGCCGATCACCACCACGTCGTAGTCGAATCCGCCGTTGTCCGCCATGGTGCCGCTGCTCCTTCGAGGGTGGGGGTGGTCCGCGGGGTGCGCGGGCGACCGGTGCGCCCGGCCTACCGGAAGCCGAACGCCTTGAGCGCCTTGAGCCCGGTGGTGAGCAGCGCCGCGAACCGCTCGTCGTCCAGCCCGTGCGAGGGGCCGATCGGCAGCAGCCGCTGGGTGGAGACGGTCTGCGCCTCGGTGAAGCGCAGGATGCCCTCGGCGCCGTGCCGGCGGCCGAGGCCCGAGTCGCCCATGCCGCCCATCGGGGAGGCCACCGAGCCGTAGGCGGCGGCGTAGGCCTCGTTGACGTTGACGGTGCCGGTGTGCAGCCGGGCGGCGACGGCGCGGCCGCGCCGGGCGTCCTTCGTCCACACGCTGGAGTTCAGGCCGTACGGGGTGGAGTTGGCGATCTCGACGGCCTCGTCCTCGGTGTCGAAGCGGTACACGGAGACGACCGGGCCGAAGGTCTCCTCGGTGCAGACCGACATGCCCGGGGTGACGCCGTCGAGCACGGTGGGCTCGTAGAAGAGCGGGCCGAGGTCGGGCCGGGGGCGGCCGCCGGCCAGGACGGTGGCGCCGGCCTTGACGGCCTCCTCGACGTGCCGGGTGACGGTCTCCAACTGCCGCTCGGAGACCAGCGAGCCCATGTCCGCGCCGTAGGCGAGGCCGCCGCCGAGGCGCAGCGCCCGGGTGCGGGCGGTGAAGCGGGCGAGGAACTCGTCGGCGACGGAGCGGTGCACCAGCAGCCGCTCGATGGAGATGCACAGCTGACCGGCGGAGGAGAAGCAGGCGCGGACGGCACCCTCGGCGGCCCGGTCGAGGTCGGCGTCGGCGAGGACGAGCAGCGCGTTCTTGCCGCCGAGCTCCAGGGAGGCGCCGACCAGTCGGCCGGCGGCCTGCTGGGCGACTTGGCGGCCGGTGCGGGTGGAGCCGGTGAAGGAGACGTAGTCGGCGTGCTCGACCACGGCCGGGCCGACCACCGGGCCGTCGCCGACCACGATCTGCCAGACGTCGGCGGGCAGGCCGGCCTCGACGAGGAGTTCGCGGGCCCACAGCGCGGTGAGCGCGGTCTGCGTGTCCGGCTTGTTGACCACGGCGTTGCCGGCCGCGAAGGCGGGCAGCGCGTCGCTGACGGAGAGCTCCAGCGGGTAGTTCCAGGGCGAGATCTGGCCGATCACGCCCTTGGGGCGGCGGCCCTCCAGGGTGTGGGTGAGCACCGGCAGGGCGCCGCCGCGGCGGCGGTCGCGCAGGTAGGAGGGCGCCTTGCGGCCGTAGTGGCGGGCGGCGGAGGCGGCGGCCAGCACCTCTTCGAAGGCGTGCAGACGGGTCTTGCCGGTCTCGGCCTGGACGAGGTCGAGCACCTCGTCCTGCCGGGCCAGCAGCAGGTCGTGGAAGCGCAGCAGGACGGCGGCGCGGCGGCGGACGGGCAGCGCGGCCCAGGCCCGCTGGGCGCGGCGGGCGCGCCGGTAGGCCTCCTCGACGTCGGCCGGGGAGGACTGCGGCAGGTCGGCCAGCGGTTCGCCGGTGAGCGGGGCCGCGGTGGTGACCCGCGCGGCGCCCTCGCCGGCGGTGATGCCGCGGGCGAGCCGTTCGACCAGGGCGGGCGTGACGACCGTGGCGGGCGTGCGGGCGCCGCCGGGGGCCGCGGGGTTGCGTCCGGCCTCGCCGGTGGACCGGGCCTGTGCGTCTGCCGTGGTGTCCGTCATGGAGCGCAGCCTAGGCCTTCGCGGGCCGGATGTGTACCCGCCGGTAACACCCTTTTCCCGTGAGCGGCCGAACACGCCCGGTGAGGGTCAGCCCTCCACGGAGAAGTTGTTGAGCACGACCGTGAAGCGGCGCAGCGCCTCCTGCCAGTCCTTGTCCGGGGAGGCCACCAGCACGTCGTAGGAGGTGCCGTCCTCGGTGCGGAACTCGACCTCCTTGAGGTGGCGCCGGCCCGAGCCGTCGAGCGACGTGTAGCTGAACTCCCAGACGGCGCCCTCCTGGCCGTTCACCTTGATCCCGGTGAGGCTCTCGCGGCGGTAGGCCGGGCGGTTCTTGGTGATGCTCTGCTCCATCTGCTCGAAGTGCTGGAGCGGGGTCAGCGGCTGACCGACCGTCACCGCGAACTGCAGGTAGTGCACCTTGTTGTCGGGGCTGTAGTAGATCTCGTTGTTGTCGGTGCTGCGCACCCACGACTTGCCCGAGGTGGCCACCGGCATCGGGAAGCGGAAACCCGCCGGGTCCTGCTTCCAGACGTAGCCGCTGGGCGCGGGCCCGGGGGTGTCGGAGGCCCGGGTGGTCGGAACGGTGATCTGCGGCGCGCCGCTGGCCGCGTCGTCGCGCGGCTCGTCCCTTCCGGAACGGCTCTTCAGGACGTACACGCCGGCCGCGGCGGCCAGGACGACGACCAGGCCGACCAGCAGCAGCGGGAGCAGCCGGCGGCGCCGGCCGGCGGGCCCCGCGGGTGCGACCGGCGGGACGGGCTCGGTCGGGGGCGCGGCCACCGGGGCCTGCGCGGTCGGGGCGGCCTCGGGCACGGGCAGGGTGGGCGCGGTCGTCGAGTGGCCGGCCGGACGGGCGGGCGGCTCGGTGCGGTCGACCACCGGCACCTGCTGGGTCGGCACCCGGTGCGCGGTGGCCGCGGGCCGGGCCTTCATGCCCATGGTGTGCCCGGCGGTGACCTCGCGCAGCATCCGGGCGGCCTCGTCGGCGGCGGGCCGCTCCGCCGGGTCCTTGGCCATCAGCGCGGCCAGCACCGGGCCCAGCGCGCCGGCCCGGCGGGGCTCGGGCAGCGGGTCGCCGACCACGGCGGCGAGGGTGGTCAGCGGGGAGGTGCGGCGGAACGGCGACTCGCCCTCCACCGCGGCGTACAGGGTGGCGCCGAGGCCCCACAGGTCGGAGGCGGGGCCGGGCCGCTCGCCCTGGGCGCGCTCGGGCGCCAGGTAGTCCGGCGAGCCGACCAGGTCGCCGGGGCGGGTCAGTTCGGTGGAGCCCTCGAAGGTGGCGATGCCGAAGTCCAGCAGGACGACCCGGCCGGTGCCCTTCTCCAGCAGCACGTTGGCGGGCTTGACGTCGCGGTGCAGCACGCCGAGCTGGTGGCCGCGGTGCAGCGCGGCCAGCACCTGCAGGCCGACCTCGGCGGCCTCGCGCGGGGCGAGGGTCCCGTCCTGGCTGATCACGTCGGCCAGCGACCGGCCGTCGACCAGCTCCATGACGATCCAGGGGCGGCCGTCGTCCTCCAGCACGTCGTGGATGGTGATGACGCCGGGGTGCTTGATCCTGGCGGCGGCCCTGGCCTCCCGCTTCATGCGGGACTGCAGGATCTCCAGCTCCTCCTCGGGGAGGTGGTTGACGGTCAGTTCCTTGACCGCCACCTCGCGGTCGAGCATCTCGTCGCGGGCCCGCCAGACGGTGCCCATGCCACCGCGACCGAGCCGATCACCGAGTACGTACCGCCCGGCCAGTACCCGGCCGGTGTCCGTGCCCTCCGTCGACCGGTCCTGCACGCCCATGGCGACCGCTCCCCCATGCTCAAGTCCACCGTCACCGTGACGGAGGTATCGGTGCACCGCAGACTCACCGCACGGACATCTTCTCAACCACACACCGGGCCGCCCTGCGGCGGGGCCCGAAAAGCGAATGTCGCGCGCCGGGTGCGGTCAGCCGGCCACCAGGACGACCGCGGCGAGCCCCGCGACGAGGGCCAGCAGCACGCCGCCGACCAGCAGCGGGCCGAGCAGCGCCGGCGGCACCCGGGAGGGGCCGCGGGGCACCGGCAGGTGCCGCTCGCCGCGTCGCCCGCGCGGGTGCGCCACGACCGGGCCGGCCGGGCGGGCCACCGGCAGCAGCGGCGACGCCTCGCCGTCGGCGGGGCCGAACGGCTCGGGGGCGGCGGCGAGAAGCTCGCGCAGCCGCCGCTGGACGTCCGCGGCGGTGGGCCGGGCGGCCGGGCCGAGGTCGAGCAGTTCCTCGACGAGGCCGCGCAGCGGACCGCAGCCGTCCGCCGGGTAGCGGCGCCCGTCGCGGACGGCGGCGAGCAGCGTCGGCAGGTCGTCCTCGGGGTAGGGGCCGTGGCCGGTCAGCTGCCGGTAGAGCAGCACGCCGAGCGCCCAGCAGTCCCCGGGTGCGCCGGCGTCGGCGGGCCAGCGCTCGGCCCGCGCGCCGAGCAGGTCGGCCCGGGCCTCGTAGCGGCGGCGCGGCACCGGGCCGCCGAGCCGGGCACAGAGCTCCTCCTGGGCGGCGCCGAGGAGGAGTCCGCCGAGCATGGCGGCGCCGTCCTCGCAGACCAGCACGGCGTCGGCCGTGACGTTTCCGTGCACCAGGTCGGCCTCGTGCAGGGCGCGCAGCGCGCCGGCGAGGTCGGCGGCGAGTTCGGCCACCCGGTAGGCCGGCACCGGGCCGGTGTCGGCGAGTTCGTCGAGGGAGGCCCCGGCGAGGCGTTCGGCGGCCACCCACAGCTGGTCGTCCTCGGCGGCGGCGCCGCTCTCCACGAGCAGCCGCGGGTGGCGCGGCGCGCGGTCGGCCAGTCGGCCGAGGAGTTCGGCGAGCTCCGTGCCCCAGCGCCGGTCGGGCTCCTCGTACAGCTCGCCGGGGACGAGCAGTTCGGGCAGGTCGAGGGCGTGCAGCAGCACCGGCGCGCCCGTGTGCACGTCCTGTGCGGGCAGGCCGGCACCCGTCGGACGGTCCGTCACCCGGTACCGTCCGGCCACCACCTGACCGGGGGCCGCGCTCATGTCCGACTTCCTCTCGACCCGGCCAGCGTACGTCGCCGCCGGGCTGGGCTCGCGGCACGGAGTGGACGGATCTCATCGACGTGGCCTTCGACGTACTCGGCAGCGGCAACGGCCAGGACGCCGGAACCGCGGCCGTGCGCACCGTGGAGGCCGTCGCGGTGCCCGGCGAGGAGCCCGTCGCCGCGACCGCCGGACGCCACCCGGACCACTTCCGCAAGGGCGCCCTGGTGCTGACCAGCCATCGACTGCTCTTCCTCAAGGACGGCAAGCCCCCGGTGCCGGTTGCGCTGAGCGCGGTGACGGACGTGACGGTCACCCGCAGCCGGATCAACGGCGAGATCCTGAAGGTCGTCGCGCTGACCGGCGCGCACCGCTTCGAGGACGTGGTGAAGGCCGAGCCGTTCGCCGAGCGGGTGCGCGCCGCGGCCGCGGAGGCCCGCCGCCGGGAGGCCGGGGCTTCGGTGCCCGCCGCGGCGGCGCCCCCGGCGGACCTGCTCGACCCAGTTGGAGCGGCTGGCCGCGCTGCGCGGCGCGGACGCCCTCACCGACGAGGAGTTCACCCGGGCCGAGCAGCGCCTGATCGGCTGACCGGCCCGCGCGGGGCGGGTCAGGGCGCGGGCTGGAAGGTGGCGAAGCCGATGGTGCGGGCCGCCGAGTTGGCCGCCGAGTTCCAGTCCGCGTCCTCGCTCGTCCAGAAGAGGGCGTAGCCGTACTTGCCGCCGCCGGTGACGAAGCCGCGGTTGAGCGAGTGGTAGGTGGTGCCGCCGCCGTAGGTCCACTCCCAGTCGGCGGCGTTGGTCCAGTCCCGGTAGGTGATGGCCTTCAGCTGGACGCGCTGGTAGTTGCGGTAGCCCTGCCTGCGCTCGCCCTCCTGCCAGTCGCCCAGGGCGCTGTCGCCGGCGCCGACCGTCCAGTCGACCATCAGCTTGAGTCCGTTGCCCTGGAACAGACGGCTGGTCGCGTCGTAGTCCTGGCCCATGTCGGCCATCCAGTCGGGCAGCACGATCGAGAAGCCGGAGGCGTCGTGGACGGTCCGGTAGCCGGCCGGGACGGAGCCGTCCTTGCCGCCGGGCGCCGGTGTGCCGGGCGGCGGGTTGCCCGCCGCGGGGGTGTTCGAGGGCTGGGCGCTCGGGGCGGCGGACGGCGTACCGGAGGCCGCCGACGCGGCGGCGGACGCGCCCGTGCCGGCGGCCGGCGAGCCGCTGCCACCGGGGGTGGGCGCTGCCGCCGAGTCGGCGGACTTCCCGGCCTGCTTGCCTGCGTGCTTGTCGGTCGCGCCGCCGTGGTCGCGCAGCAGCGCGATCGCGCCGACCAGAACGAGCACCAGCAGCAGTGCTCCGCCGGCCAGCAGTGCGGCGCGCGGGTTGCGCCGCTCCCGCGGCACGACCGGGATGGCCTCGGTGGGCGGCACCGGCGGGGCGGCCGCGGCCGTCGCCGCCGCGGGTATCGGCCCGGCCGAGCGGCTGCCGACCCGGACGGTGCCGACCCCGCCGCGGCGCGGTGCGGCGACGGGCGGCGCGGCCGGCTCCGGGGCCGCGGACCGAACGGGCGCGGCGGACTGCGCGGACTGCGCGGACTGCTTGAGCGTGGCCGACGCGGCGGCGCCGGCTGCTCCGGCGGCCGCAGGCACGGCCGTGGTGCGCTCGGTGCCGGCCAGCGGGACGGCCTGCTGGGTGGTCGCCTCGGCGCGGGTCGTTGCCTCGGCGACGATCCGGCGCAGCATGGCGCGGGTGGCCGAGGCGTCCAGGCGGCGGTCCGGGTCCTTCTCCAGCAGCCCCTCGATGACGGGCCGCAGCGGGCCGGCGTTCATCGGCGGGGCGAGGTCCTCGGTCATCACCGCGGTGAGCGTGGCGAGCGCCGAGCCGCGGTCGTACGGGGGGTGGCCCTCGACCATGGCGTAGAGGGTGCCGCCGAGCGACCACATGTCGGCGGGCGGGCCGGGCTTCTTGCCCTTGGCCCGCTCCGGCGAGATGTACGAGGGGGCGCCGACGAGCATGCCGGTGGAGGTGACGGAGGTGTCGCCCTCGACGCTCGCGATGCCGAAGTCGGTGAGCACCGTCCGGCCGTCGTCGCCGATCAGGACGTTGGACGGCTTGACGTCGCGGTGCAGGATGCCGTGCTCGTGGGCGGCGCAGAGCACACCCAGCACGTCGAGGGCGATGGCGGCGGCGCGGGCGGGCTCCAGCGGGCCGTCGTCCTTGATGACGTCGGCGAGCGAGCGGGACTCGACCAGCTCCATGACGATCCAGGGCCGCTCGTCCTCCTCGACCACGTCGAAGACGGTGACGGCGGCGGTGTGCCGGATCCGCGCGGTGGCCTTGGCCTCGCGCAGCGTCCGGACGATCAGGCGGTGCTTCTCGTCCTCGTCGACGGCGTCGGTCATCCGCAGTTCCTTGACCGCGACGATCCGGCCGAGCATCTCGTCCTCGGCCCGCCAGACCGTGCCCATTCCGCCACGGCCGAGGACCTCGTTCAAGCGGTACCGGCCGGCGAGCAGACGGCCGGTGGACTCCTGCGGCTGCGTCATCGGTGCGCTCCCCCATGTGTTGCTGGCCGTGTGGTCATGACGGCGCGTCGGGCCGCAGCGGGCGTCGGCACCCGGGGCTCAGAACGCCAAGTGCCCATCATCCCCTGTCGCTTCGGCCCGGGACCAATCGACCCCACGGCCTTCGGACGGTCGGCGGCAGGCCGCTGTCCCGTTCGTGGCCGAAAAAGCACTGGCACAAGCGGATCGATCGTCCCACCGGCTCGCACACGTTCACGAATTCTCCCACTCCGGCGCACGATCACTCCACGCGGGGGCCCTTGCCGACGCCACGTCGGGCGGGCATGCCGAAGCCCCCGGCCGCATGGCCGGGGGCTTCGCAGCAGCAGCGGCGCGGCGGATCAGCCGTGGTGCAGCGCCGGGTTGACGGTGACCTCGACCCGCTGGAACTCCTTGAGCTCCGAGTAACCGGTGGTGGCCATCGCCCGGCGCAGCGCGCCGAACAGGTTCATGGTGCCGTCCGGGGTGTGGGACGGGCCGGTGAGGATCTCGGCGATGGTGCCCACCGTGCCCAGGTCGACCTTCTTGCCGCGCGGGACGTCGTCGTGCACGGCCTCCATGCCCCAGTGGTGACCCTTGCCGGGCGCGTCGGTGGCCCGGGCCAGCGCGGCGCCGATCATCACCGCGTCCGCGCCGCAGGCGACGGCCTTGGCGATGTCGCCGCTGTAGCCGACGCCGCCGTCCGCGATGACGTGCACGTAGCGGCCGCCGGACTCGTCCATGTAGTCGCGGCGGGCGGCGGCCACGTCGGCGACCGCGGTGGCCATCGGCACCTGGATGCCCAGCACGTTGCGGGTGGTGTGGGCGGCGCCGCCGCCGAAGCCGACGAGCACGCCGGCCGCGCCGGTGCGCATCAGGTGCAGCGCCGCGGTGTAGGTGGCGCAGCCGCCGACGATGACCGGCACGTCGAGCTCGTAGATGAACTGCTTGAGGTTGAGCGGCTCGGCGGCCGAGGAGACGTGCTCGGCGGAGACCGTGGTGCCGCGGATCACGAAGACGTCCACGCCGGCGTCGACGACGGCCTTGGAGAACTCGGCGGTGCGCTGCGGGGAGAGCGCGGCGGCGGTGACGACGCCGGAGTCGCGGACCTCCTTGATCCGCTGCCCGATCAGCTCGGCCTTGATCGGCTCGGCGTAGATCTCCTGCAGGCGGCGGGTCGCGTCGGCCTCGTCGGAGATGCCGGCGATCTCGTCCAGCAGCGGCTGCGGGTCCTCGTAGCGGGTCCACAGGCCTTCGAGGTTCAGCACGCCGAGGCCGCCGAGCTTGCCGATGGCGATGGCCTGCTGCGGGGAGACCACGCTGTCCATCGGGGCCGCCAGGAAGGGCAGCTCGAAGCGGTAGGCGTCGATCTGCCAGGCGATCGAGACCTCCTTCGGGTCCCGCGTACGGCGGCTGGGGACGACGGCGATGTCGTCGAAGGCGTACGCCCGGCGGCCGCGCTTGCCTCGCCCGATCTCGATCTCAGTCACTTCGAGCCCTTCTGCTGCTGCTGCTGTGCATCTGCCGGCCGGGTCACCCCGGCCGCCCCCCCAGTATCCCGCACCGGCCCGAACCCCTGCCGCACCGTCCGCGACACGGGCAAGCGCGAGGGGCGCGGGGGGAGGTTCCCCACGCGCCCCTGCGGGTGCGACTGTTACCGGCCGCTGTAGTTGGGCGCCTCGACGGTCATCTGGATGTCGTGCGGGTGGCTCTCCTTGAGGCCGGCCGCGGTGATCCGGACGAACCGGCCCTTGCTCTCCATCTCGGCGATGGTGGCCGCGCCGACGTAGCCCATGGTCTGCCGCAGGCCGCCGACCAGCTGGTGCAGCACCGCCGACAGCGGGCCGCGGTACGGCACCTGACCCTCGATGCCCTCGGGCACGAGCTTGTCGTCCGAGGAGACCTCCGCCTGGAAGTAGCGGTCCTTGGAGTACGAGCGGCCCTGGCCGCGGGACTGCATGGCGCCGAGCGAGCCCATGCCGCGGTAGGACTTGTACTGCTTGCCGTTGATGAACTGGAGCTCGCCGGGCGACTCCTCGCAGCCGGCCAGCAGCGAACCGAGCATCACGGTGTCGGCGCCGGCGGCGAGCGCCTTGCCGATGTCGCCGGAGTACTGCAGGCCGCCGTCGCCGATGACCGGCACGCCGGCCGCGCGGCAGGCGAGGGCGGCCTCGTAGATGGCGGTGATCTGCGGCACGCCGATGCCGGCGACGACGCGGGTGGTGCAGATGGAGCCGGGGCCGACGCCGACCTTGACGCCGTCGACACCGGCGTCGATCAGCGCCTGGGCGCCGTCGCGGGTGGCGACGTTGCCGCCGATGACGTCGACCTTGACCGCCGACTTGATCTTGGCGATCCAGGCGAGCGCGTTGTGGCTGTGGCCGTGCGAGGTGTCGACGACCAGGAAGTCGACACCGGCGCCGACCAGGGCCTGGGCGCGGTCGAAGGCCTCGGCGGAGGCACCGACGGCGGCGCCGACGAGCAGCCGTCCCTCGGCGTCCTTCGCGGCGTTCGGGTACTGCTCGGCCTTGACGAAGTCCTTGACCGTGATGAGGCCCTTGATCCGGCCGTCCCCGTCGACCAGCGGCAGCTTCTCGATCTTGTGGCGGCGGAGCAGCGCCATGGCGTCCTCGCCGGAGATGCCGACCTTGCCGGTGATCAGCGGCATCGGCGTCATGATCTCGCGGACCTGGCGGCTGCGGTCCGTCTCGAAGGCCATGTCGCGGTTGGTGACGATGCCCAGCAGCCGACCCTCGGGGTCGGCGACGGGCACGCCGCTGATCCGGAACCGGGCACAGAGCGCGTCGGCCTCGGCGAGGGTGGCCTCCGGGCCGACGGTGATCGGGTCGGCGACCATGCCGGACTCGGAGCGCTTCACCAGGTCGACCTGGCTGACCTGGTCCTCGATCGACAGGTTGCGGTGGAGCACGCCGACACCGCCCTGGCGGGCCATGGCGATGGCCATCCGGGACTCGGTGACCTTGTCCATCGCCGCCGAGAGCAGCGGGATGTTCACCCGGACGTTGCGGGAGACCCGCGAGGCGGTGTCGACCTGGTTCGGCAGCACCTCGGAGGCCCCGGGCAGCAGCAGGACGTCGTCGTACGTGAGCCCGAGCATCGCGAACTTCTCGGGTACGCCTGCGGCGTTATAAGACATCGTGTGGGGACCTTCCGTGGCGGCCGTTGATCTGATCGCTCCGGTTGAGGGTGTCCGGAGCGTTGGTCTCAGGAGGGCGGGGCGTCGGTCTGCGGTCGGACCGCCGCCACACCCGCGCACACCGGCACGGGCGGACCGCCAAGACGCCGCATGCTTGGAGGTTCCTCCAAGAAACCCCGATCGCACCCACGAAACTTTGGCGACCTGCCCAGGCGCCGATACCTCATGGTACTGGTGTCCGGAGTGTCGGTTGGCGCTCTCCTTGACAACGCAGGAGTCAGGAGGACTCTTCCGCGAGGGCGCGAAGTCTGCTGAGCGCGCGGTGCTGGGCGACCCGGACGGCACCGGGGGACATCCCGAGCACCTCGCCGGTCTCCTCGGCGGAGAGCCCGGCGGCGACCCGCAGCAGCACGAGTTCGCGCTGGCGGGCCGGCAGGTTGGAGAGCAGCTCCTTGATCCACGCCGCGTCGCTGCTGAGCAGGGCGCGCTCCTCCGGGCCGAGCGACTCGTCCGCGGTCTCCGGCAGGTCGTCGGGCGGGATCACGGTGGACCCGGGGCCGCGCATCGCGGCCCGCTGCAGGTCGGCGATCTTGTGGGCGGCGATGCCGTAGACGAAGGCCTCGAAGGGGCGGCCCTCGTCGCGGTAGCGCGGCAACGCGCAGAGCACCGCGACGCAGACCTCCTGCACGACGTCGTCGACGTGGTGCCGGGCGCCGCCGGGCAGCCGGACGAGCCGGGCCCGGCAGTAGCGCAGCGCCAGCGGGTGCACATAGGCGAGGAGTGCGTCGACGGCCGGGCCCTCGCCCGCGACGGCGGCCGACACGACCTCGTTCAACTGCGGCGAGGAGCCGCCGCCGAGCACGGGCCGGCGCGGTCCGCCGGACTCCGCGTACGGCGCGTCACCCGGACCGCCGGACTGTGCCGGATCGGGCCGGGCCTCGCCGGGGGCGGCGGCGGCCTCGTCGTCACGCATCGGTCCATGGTGCCTGGTCGGTCCGACGAACGCGGCACCGCGTCCGGAGTTGTGCATCGGAACGTTATGCGTGATCGCCGTACCCACCGCACCGCCTCCCGCCCCTGTGCCCGTCGTTCCTGCTGCGGTTGCACTCGTCTCCGCAGTACCCGTCCGCTGGTTCCCGAGGTGCTCCACTCCTCCATGGTGCAGCCTCGGGACCACGACGTCACACGTCCGAGCTCGGGAAGCCGCGGCGCGGCCCCTCCGTCAGCGGACCAGGCCCCAGCGGAAGCCGAGCGCCACGGCGTGCGCGCGGTCCGACGCGCCGAGCTTCTTGAACAGGCGCCGGGCGTGCGTCTTCACGGTGTCCTCCGAGAGGAACAGCTCCCGGCCGATCTCCGCGTTGCTGCGGCCGTGGCTCATGCCCTCCAGCACCTGGATCTCACGGGCCGTCAGCGTCGGCGCCGCCCCCATGTCGGGGCTGCGCAGCCGGCGCGGCGCGAGCCGCCAGGTCGGGTCCGCGAGCGCCTGGGTGACGGTGGCCCGCAGTTCGGCGCGCGAGGCGTCCTTGTGCAGGTAGCCGCGGGCGCCGGCGGCGACCGCGAGCGCCACGCCGTCCAGGTCCTCGGCGACGGTGAGCATGATGATGCGCGCGCCCGGGTCGGCGGACAGCAGCCGCCGGACCGTCTCCACCCCGCCGAGGCCGGGCATCCGGACGTCCATCAGAACGAGATCGGAGCGGTCGGCCACCCAGCGGCGGAGGACCTCCTCACCGTTCGTCGCAGTGGTCACCCGGTCGACGCCGGGCACGGTCGCGACCGCTCGGCGAAGCGCCTCCCGGGCGAGCGGGGAATCGTCGCAGACGAGTACGGATGTCATGACCGTCCTCCGCAGCTGATCCGCGTCACGTTGAGCCTCCTGGCTGGTACGAAACCTCTCCGACACGGCCGATTGGCGACGGACCCCGTTCTGATCGCCGATGCCAACGCGATCGTTCCCGACGTCCGGCGCTTGCTAACCGCCTCCGTACATCCAACGACCGTCACTCGAATGAGTTACGGCCTTCGGGGCCATCGCCACCACTGTACGTGGCCGACCCATCACGGATCATCCACCTCGCGGTGCACACGCCGCAGATTCGCGCAGCGGACGCGTGCTCCGCGCGGTGCGCACGCCCGGCGTCCCGGGCTCGCACCCGGGGCGACCCGACGCACTGCCACCCGATTGCCACGCGGAGCCTGACCACCACCATGCCCTGTTTGTCCGTTTTTATAGCTTCTATGCGGTCATTGACTGTTGTGTCGGTGTGTGGGTGACTTGTCCTGTTGAGTGCCGTAAGTCATATTTCCAGGTGTCCGTACCGGCCCCGAGCAGCCTCGCCGCAGCGGGCGGGCCCCGAGACCTTTTTGCAACCCGCGTCGATCCGAGCCCGAGTCCTGAGTCCTTGAAGGGAATGAGCCATGGCAGATTTCTCCCGCCTCCCCGGCCCCAACGCAGACCTCTGGGACTGGCAGCTCTCCGCCGCCTGCCGCGGCGTCGACAGTTCTCTCTTCTTCCACCCCGAGGGCGAGCGCGGGGCCGCGCGCAGCTCACGCGAGGCCAGTGCCAAGGAGGTGTGCATGCGCTGCCCGGTGCGGGCCGAGTGCGCGGCGCACGCGCTGGCCGTCCGGGAGCCGTACGGCGTGTGGGGCGGTCTGACCGAGGACGAGCGCGAGGAGCTGCTGGGCCGCTCGCGGAACAGGCAGCTGGCCGAGGTGCCCCTGGCGATGCCGGCGAACGTCCGGCGGTGATCCGCGGCCAGGGCTCGGCGCAGCGGGATCCGGCCGAACAGGCCATGAAGAAACGTTTCAGCGGCGACCGACACGGGCGGCCGCCGGCCCCTCAGCGGGCGGCGGCCACCGCCCCGAGCTGATCCAGCATCAGCCCCACTGCGGGCACGCCTGCCAGGTCCGGCAGGGTCAGCGCCACCACTTCCCGCCGCACCGGCTCGCCCGCGGCGGTCTCCAACGGCACCGCCGCCACGCCCTCCCGGCGCACCGCGTCCAGCGCCATGCCCGGCAGCACCGCCACCCCCAGCCCGGCGGCCACCAGGCCGACCACCGCGGGGTAGTCGTCGGTCGCGAAGTCGATCCGGGGCTCGAAGCCCGCCTCCGCGCAGAGCTCCACCAGATGGCCGCGGCACTGCGGGCAGCCGGCGATCCACTGCTCGTCCGCCAGCTCCCCCACCCGCACCGGCCCGCCGTCCGGGCCCGCCAGGCGGTGGCCCGCCGGCACCAGCACCACCAGCGGATCGTCCAGCAGCGGCCGCACCACCAGGTCCGACCAGTCGGTGGCGGCCGCGGACGCCGCCGCCTCCAGCGTCGCCTCGGCCCGGGCCTCGCGTGCGGAGGCGTGCGGGGACGGCACCACGGCGGCGCCGCCCTGCGAGTCCGGGTACCGGAACGCCAGCGCCACCTCGCACTCCCCCGCCCGCAGCATCGCCGACGACGCCGGCGGCTCCGCCTCCTGCAGCGACACCCGCATCCCCGGGCCGGCCGCCCGGACCTGGGCCACCGCCTTCGGCACCAGCGTGGAGCTCGCCGTCGGGAACGAGACCAGGCGCACCCGGCCCGAGCGCAGGCCGGCGATCGCGGCGACCTCCTCCTCGGCGGCGGACAGGCCTGCCAGGATGCCTGAGGCGTGCTTCAGCAGCACCTCACCGGCCTCGCTGAGCTGCATGCCCTTCCCGGAGCGGACCACCAGCGGGGTGGCCACCGACTTCTCCAGGGCCTTCATCTGCTGGCTCACCGCGGGCTGGGTGCAGCCCAGCTCGCGCGCGGCGGCGGAGAAGGAGCCGGTGCGGGCGACGGCGCGGAGCACTCGGAGATGGCGGGCCTCGATCATGGCTCAGTTATAAGCCACCCTTTGACCCCGGCGGAACCGACGGAACCGACGAGGCGGGGGCAGGGGACCTGGGCCTGGGCCCGAGGGGGGCATCCCGCGCCCCGCGCCCCCGGGGCTCCGCCTCATGCCGGAGGCCCGGCCTCCCCGCCGTGGTGGGCGGGAGGGCCGGGCCTCCGGACGGGCTGACCCGGGGTCAGTGGGAGTGGCCGTGGCCGCCGTGCGAGTGGCCGTGACCGTTGTCGGCGTCCTCCTCCTTCTTCTCCACCACGAGGGTCTCGGTGGTGAGCAGCAGGGAGGCGATGGAGGCGGCGTTCTCCAGGGCGGAGCGGGTGACCTTGACCGGGTCGATGACGCCGGCCTTCAGCAGGTCGCCGTACTCGCCGGTGGCCGCGTTGTAGCCGAAGCCCGCGTCCAGCTCGGCGACCTTGTGGGTGATGACGTAGCCCTCGAGGCCGGCGTTCTGGGCGATCCAGCGCAGCGGCTCGGCGAGCGCCTTGCGGACGACCGCGACACCGGTGGCCTCGTCGCCGGACAGGCCGAGGCCGCCGTCGAGGACCTTGGCGGCGTGGACGAGCGAGGCGCCACCGCCGGCGACGATGCCCTCCTCGACCGCGGCGCGGGTCGCCGAGATGGCGTCCTCCAGGCGGTGCTTGCGCTCCTTGAGCTCCACCTCGGTGGCGGCGCCGACCTTGATGACGCAGACGCCGCCGGCCAGCTTGGCCAGGCGCTCCTGCAGCTTCTCGCGGTCCCAGTCGGAGTCGGTGGTGGCGATCTCGGCCTTGATCTGGCCGACGCGGCCGGTCACGGCCTCCGAGTCGCCGGCACCGTCGACGAGGATGGTCTCGTCCTTGGTGACGGTGATGCGGCGGGCGCTGCCGAGCACGTCCAGGCCGGCCTGGTCGAGCTTGAGGCCGACCTCCTCGGAGATGACGGTCGCGCCGGTGAGGACCGCGATGTCACCGAGGATCGCCTTGCGGCGGTCGCCGAAGCCGGGGGCCTTGACGGCCACCGCGTTGAAGGTGCCGCGGATCTTGTTCACCACGAGGGTGGACAGCGCCTCGCCGTCGACGTCCTCGGCGATGATCAGCAGCGGGCGCGAGGCGCCGCCCTGCAGGATCTTCTCCAGCAGCGGGAGGAGCTCCTGGATGGAGGAGATCTTGCCCTGGTTGATCAGGATGTACGGGTCCTCGAGGACCGCCTCCTGACGCTCGGCGTCGGTCACGAAGTACGGCGACAGGTAGCCCTTGTCGAACTGCATGCCCTCGGTGAACTCGAGCTCCACGCCGAAGGTGTTGGACTCCTCGACGGTGATGACACCGTCCTTGCCGACCTTGTCGATCGCCTCGGCGATGAGCTCGCCGACCTGGGTGTCCTGCGCGGAGAGGGACGCGACGGCGGCGACGTCGTCCTTGCCCTCGATCTCGCGGGCCACCGAGAGCAGGTGCTCGGAGACGGCGGCGACGGCCTTGTCGATGCCCTTCTTCAGGGCGGCCGGGCCGGCGCCGGCGGCGACGTTGCGCAGGCCCTCGTTGACCAGGGCCTGGGCGAGCACGGTCGCGGTGGTGGTGCCGTCACCCGCGACGTCGTTGGTCTTGGTGGCCACCTCCTTGACGAGCTGCGCGCCGAGGTTCTCGTACGGGTCGTCGAGCTCGACCTCGCGGGCGATCGTCACACCGTCGTTGGTGATGGTGGGGGCGCCGAACTTCTTGTCGATGACGACGTTGCGGCCCTTGGGGCCGATGGTCACCTTGACGGTGTCGGCCAGCTTGTTGACACCGCGCTCCAGCGAGCGGCGGGCGTCCTCGTCGAACTGCAGGATCTTCGCCATGTTCCCGTTTCCTCAGGGGTTGTGCGGATGGACCAACAGGCACGCCCCGGCCCGGGTCAGTGCTGACGCGGTTCCGGGGCGTGCTGTGAGGCTTACTTCTCGATGATGGCGAGAACGTCGCGAGCCGAGAGGACGAGGTACTCCTCGCCCTGGTACTTGACCTCGGTGCCGCCGTACTTGGAGTACAGGACGATGTCGCCGACGGCGACGTCGAGCGGCAGGCGCTGGCCATCCTCGAAGCGGCCCGGGCCGACGGCCAGGACGACGCCCTCCTGGGGCTTCTCCTTGGCGGTGTCCGGGATAACCAGGCCGGAGGCCGTGGTGGTCTCGGCGTCGAGCGGCTGGACCACGATGCGGTCCTCGAGCGGCTTGATGGCAACCTTGGTGCTGGTGGTCACGTCCGAGCTCCCCTTCGGAGATTACGGGGTTGTCTAACAGGGAAGGGCGATGTCCGCAGGCCTGCCGTCGCGGGGGTCAGGCGCGCTCCGTCGCGTTGGCACTCCCCTGGGGGGAGTGCCAGGAACGACCATAGGCCGCCGTTAGCACTCAGTCAACCAGAGTGCCAACGGAGTCGTCCGGTGTCCCCGGGTGCGGGTGAGTAGCCGTACTCATGTGCGACCGCGGCGGCGCCGGGACGATGGCGGCATGGCAGCGATCCGACCCTCCGTCACCCGTGACCTCCTGCACACCGCCTGGCTGCTCGCCGTCGAGACGGCGCTCGGCACCGCCGCGGTGTACGCCCTGATCGTCCTGCTGTTCGCGCTCGCCACGCCGGGCAGCGGCGCCGGGGTGGTGGCACTGTGCGCGGCGCTGCTCGTGGCCGCGGTCGCGATGCCGCTCGCGGCGGTCGCGCTCACCGTGCGCCGCGGGTACCGGATCGCGCCGGTCGCGCTGGTGGGCGTCGGACCGGTGCTGGTGGCGGGTGCGCTCACCGCACTCGGCCACTGAGCGGCGGCCCCGCCGCGGGGCCGGGGAGAATGGCCGGGTGGAGATCGAATCGTTCCGGGCGCTGCTGACCGACCAGGGGCGGGCACTGCTCGCCGAGCTGCGGGAGTTCACCCCGGACCAGGAACTGGCCCTGGCCACCCGGCTGCGCCGCGACCACCCGGTGGAGCTGGTGCGCGCGGCCTTCGAGCAGGCGCGGCTGCGGCAGCGGGCGCGGGCCAAGTTCGGCGCGGACGCCGACGTCATGTACTTCACGCCGGACGGCGTCGAGCAGGCGACCCGGCGCAGTGTCGCCGAGTGGCGGGCTGCCCGGTTCTCGGGGCTGGGAGTGCGGCGACTGGCGGACCTGTGCTGCGGCATCGGCGGGGACGCGATCGCGCTGGCCCGGGCCGGGGTGTCGGTGCTGGCGGTGGACCGGTCCCCGCTGACCTGCGCGGTGGCGGAGGCCAACGCGGCGGCACTGGGCCTCGCCGACCGGGTGGAGGTGCGCTGCGCGGACGTCATGGAGGTGGACACCGCCGGGTTCGACGCGGTGTTCACCGATCCTGCGCGGCGCACCGCCCGCGGGCGGGTCTTCGACCCGGAGGCGTACTCGCCGCCGCTGTCCTGGGCGCTGGAGGCGGCGCGGAGCACCCCGTTCGGGGCGCTGAAGGTCGCCCCGGGGATTCCGCACGAGCTGGTGCCGGAGGACGCGGAGGCGGAGTGGGTCTCCGACCACGGCGAGGTGAAGGAGGCGGTGATCTGGTTCGGCACCGGGGCCGAGGCGCCGTACCGGGCGACCGTGCTGCCGGGCGGCGGCAGCCTGGCGGGCACCGGCGACCGGGCCGAGGCCGGCCCGGTGGGGCGCTACCTGTACGAGCCGGACGGCGCGGTGATCCGGGCCGGGCTGGTGGCGGACGTGGCGCGCAGCGTGGGCGGCCGGCTGGTCGACCCGCAGATCGCGTACGTCACCGCGGACGAGCTGGTGCCGACCGCCTTCGCCCACGCGTACGAGATCGGCGAGGTGCAGCCGTACAACGTGAAGCGGCTGAAGGCGCTGCTGCGGGAGCGCGGGGCCGGCACCGTGGTGATCAAGAAGCGCGGGATCGCGATCACCCCGGAGGAGCTGCGGCGGCAGTTGAAGCCGAGCGGGCCGCACGAGGTGACGGTGATTCTGAGCCGGACGGACAACGGTCCGCTGATGATGCTGGGTCAGCCGGCCGCGATGTAGTCCTCCAGGCGGCCGACGGCGAAGCCCTGCTCCTGGATGCGGCTGAGGAGTTCGCCGAACATCTTGGTCATCGTCTCGCCCTTGAGGTCCTTGGGGCCGCGGAAGTGGGCGAGGATGATGTCGCCGGGGCGGAGCTTCTTGTCGGCGGCCTGGTACTGCATGTCGTGGATCTGCATGGACTCGCGCCAGAGCACCACCGCGCGGGGGCCGCACTCGCGGACGGCGGTGTTGAGGGCGGGGGTGTGCGCGCCGTCGCCGTACGGCGGGCGGAACAGCAGCGGCGGGGTGCCGTACTGCTGGGTGAGCGCGGACTGGGCGTCACAGACCTCGGCCTTCTGGCGGTCCGCGGAGAGCTTGCTCATCGCCGGGTGGTCGGTGGAGTGGTTGTGGATGCGGTTGCCGAGGGCCTGCAGTGGCTTGAAGTAGCCGTAGTCGCCGCGGACGATGTCGCGGGTCAGGAACATCGAGAAGGGCACCTTGAGGTCGGTGGCCATCTCGACGAACTTCGGGTCCTTCTCGGCGCCGTCGTCGATGGTGATGAAGACGACCTTGTCGCCGGTCGGCACCTCGCTGAAGACCGGGACGGGGCCGGTGGCCGGCAGTTTGACCGGCTTGTCGGTGGGGGGCGGCGGTGCGGCGGGCAGCTGCTTGAGGCCCCACTTGGCCCAGGCTGCGGTCCGGTCCTGGGCGGCTGGGGCCGCAGCGGCGGTGGTGCCGGGCGCGCCGGAGGCGGGCCGGGCGGGCGGGGCCTGGGCGGCGCGCTGCGGGGTGCCGCCGCCGCAGGCGGTGAGTGCCGCCAGCAAAGCCACCGCCCCCGCGGCACAGGACATGGGCCTCTTCGGCAACGTGCGCTCCCCCCACCCGGCCCGGCGGCGCGCCGGGTCAGCGTCTTCTCAGGAAGGCACGCTACTCGACGTGCGCACTGGTGAACGACCAGCGGTGGACGGGTCGCGCGGTCAACCCGTCCGGCGGATCGGGGACGTGCCCGGGCTCGCCCGTCCACCAGGTGATGAGCAGGACGCGGTCGCCCTCGGCGGTGAGCAGTTCGAGGCGTTCGGGGGCGGCGGCGCGCAGGTCGGGCAGGGCGTGGTCGCGCACCCAGCGCTCCAGGTCGGCGGCCCGCCCCTCGGCGGCGCGGGCCTCCCACATCAGGGCACGGGTCACCGCAGCGACTCGTGCGCGTGCGCGTGGAACTCGGTGTGCGGGACGTGCACCTCGGTGACCGGCAGCGAGGAGTCCGCGGACAGGTCGAGGGCGGAGGGGGTGCGGCCCCGGCGGACCATCTCGGCGCCGAGCGCGGCGACCATGGCGCCGTTGTCGGTGCACAGGCCCGGGCGGGGCACCCGGAGCACGATGCCGGCCCGGTCGCAGCGCTGCTGGGCCATCTCGCGGAGCCGGGAGTTGGCGGCGACACCGCCGCCGATCATCAGGTGGTCGACGCCGTTGTCCTTGCAGGCGCGGACGGCCTTGCGGGTGAGCACGTCGGTGACGGCCTCCTGGAAGGACGCGGCGACGTCGGCGACCGGCACCTCCTCGCCGGCCCGGCGCTTGGCCTCGACCCAGCGGGCGACGGCGGTCTTCAGGCCGGAGAACGAGAAGTCGTAGGCGGGGTCGCTCGCCGTGCTGAGGCCGCGCGGGAAGGCGATGGCCTTCCCGTCGCCGTCGCGGGCCATCCGGTCGACGACCGGCCCGCCGGGGAAGCCGAGACCGAGCACCCGGGCGACCTTGTCGAAGGCCTCGCCGGCGGCGTCGTCGATGGTGGCGCCGAGCGGGCGGACGTCGCTGGTGATGTCGGTGGACATCAGCAGCGAGGAGTGCCCGCCGGAGACCAGCAGGGCCATGGTCGGCTCGGGCAGCCGGCCGTGCTCCAGCTGGTCGACGCAGATGTGCGAGGCGAGGTGGTTGACGCCGTACAGCGGCTTGTCGAGGGCCCAGGCGTAGGCCTTGGCGGCGGAGACGCCGACGAGCAGGGCGCCGGCCAGGCCGGGGCCGGCGGTGACGGCGATGCCGTCGAGGTCGGTGGCCTTGATCCCGGCGGTGTCGAGGGCCCGCCGGATGGTCGGGACCATCGCCTCCAGGTGCGCGCGGCTGGCGATCTCGGGGACGACGCCGCCGAAGCGGGCGTGGTCGTTGACGCTGGAGGCGACCGCGTCGGCGAGCAGGGTGGTGCCGTGGACGATGCCGACGCCGGTCTCGTCGCAGGAGGTCTCGATGCCGAGGACGAGCGGTTCGTCAGCCATTCTTCGGGTCCTTCGAATCGTGCGTGGGGTGGTCGAGGCGCATGACGAGCGCGTCGACGTTCGCGGGCTGGTAGTAGCCGCGGCGGACGCCGACCGGCTGGAAGCCGAACCGCTCGTAGAGCTGCTGGGCGCGCCGGTTGTCGACCCGGACCTCCAGCAGCAGTTCGGTGCAGCCGCGGCGGGCGGACTCCTCGACCAGGTCGGTGAGCAGCGCGGTGCCGAGGCCGGCGCCCTGCAGTCGGCCGTCGACGGCGATGGTCTGGACGTCGCCCTCGGTGCCGACGGCCATCAGTCCGGCGTAGCCGACGATCCGGCCGTCCTCGGTGGCGGCGACGGTGTAGTGGCGGGTGCCGCCGGGGTGGGCCTCGGCGAGTTCGGACCAGTACATGGCGTGCGACCAGGCGTCCTCGGGGAACAGCCGCAGTTCGAGGTCCATGACCGGCTCGATGTCCCACCACCGCATCGGGCGGAGGATCACGTCCATCGCACGCCCCTCTCCGCGGCGGGCCGGCCGGTCATGCGGGGAGCACCGCCTTGTAGCCGGCCGGGACCTGGGCGTCCGGGCGGCGCAGGTAGAGCGGGGTGTTGGGCAGCAGCTCGCGGCCGGCGGCGAGTTCGCGGGCGGCGAAGTCGGCGAGGGCGCCGGCCGAGACGTGCTCGGGGCCGGTCGCGCCGGGGAAGGTGTCGGGGTAGAGCAGGGCGCCGGCCCCGACCGAGCGCTGCGGCGCGGTGAGGTCGCCGGGCCGGTCGACGGCGGGGCCGTCGGTGCGCGTGCCGTCGGCGTCGTAGGCGGCCCAGTAGACCTCCTTGCGCCGCGCGTCGGTGGCCGCGGTGAAGGCGCCGGTGAGGCCGTCGAGGCGGGCCCGGTGGGCGATCGCGTCGAGGGTGCAGACGCCGTGCACGGGCAGGCCGAGCGCGTGGCCGAGGGCGGCGGCGGTGACCAGGCCGACCCGAAGACCGGTGTACGGGCCGGGACCCACGCCGACGGCGATCGCGGTGAGCTCGCGCTTGTCGACGCCGGCGGTGCGCAGCACGTCGCCGATGGTGGGCAGGAGCAGCTCGCCGTGCCGTCTGGCGTCGACCTCGTAGGACTCGGCGAGGACGGCCGTGCCGTCGTGGACGGCGGCGGTGACGGCGGGGGTTGCGGTGTCGAACGCGAGCAGCAGCACGGCACCAAGGTTAGAGGGTCGGCCGCGGGTGCCGCCCCGGTGGTGCGGGCGGTGGGGCGGCAGGGGGCGGCAGGGGACGGCGGGGGACGGCGGGGGACGGGGGGAACACACCATCGGATCGCGCCTGCGGGCGGGTGGGGACCTGGCACGATGGGGCGGACACCGGGAGCGAGCGGCGGGAGCGTGCGTGGTGAGGATGGGTCCGGGCGTGCTGGTCTCCGGGCTGACGGCGGGGGCCATGGCGGTGGTGGTGCTCCTGGCCGTCCAGGCGGACGGCGCCGAGTCGCGGGCCGAGGCGGCCCGGGTGGCGGTCGGCCTGCCCGCGGAGGCCTCGCCGAGCGCGGTGGCGCCCGCTCCGTCCGCGCCGGAGCTGCCCGCCTCGTCGGGGACGGGCTACCGGGTGGTGTACTCGGTGTCCCGGCACCGGGTGTGGCTGGTCGACCCGCGGAAGACGCCGCAGCTGCAGGCCTCCTTCGCGGTGACGCCCGGGTCGACGGAGCCGACGCCGGGCAACTACAGCGTGTACAGCCGGACGGCGACCGGGAAGGGCACGGACGGCCGGCAGATCGAGCACGTGGTGCGCTTCACCCAGCAGAGCGGGGTGGTGTTCGGCTTCGGCGCGGCGGCGGACGGCTCGACGGCGCCGCCGGACGCGAGCCTGCGGACGGGCGGGATCCGCTCGTCGCGGGCGGACGGGCAGGTGCTGTGGGACTTCGCGCCGACCGGCACACGGGTGGTCGTGGCGGAGTAGCCCGCGGCCGGTGCCGGCGGTGCGCGGCGGTGCGGTGTCAGGCGGCGCGCGGTGGTGCGGTGGGCTCCGGGTGCTCCTGCGCGGCGGGCCGGGGGCGCGCGGGCGGGGTGGAGAGGGCGGCGGCGGACGCGCAGGCGGCCAGCAGGGCGCGCATCGGGACCTCGCCGGCCCGGGCCGGGGTGTCGTCGGAACGGTCCTGCGGCTCGGGTGCCGCAGCGGGGGTGGTGCTCGCCATGGGGCGCCTCCCTAGTTAGGCGGACCTAACCGCAGCACCCATCCCACCACGAGGGCAGGCCGGGCCGCAACACCTTCCCGACGCCGTGTCGGGAAGTGTCGGCGGGCGCGGCGCGCCGGAGGCTCAGTCCTCGCCGAGGACGGCGAGGTCCACGCCGTCCCAGCGGTTGCCGAGGCCGGTGACGGTGACCCGGCGCGGGTCGTGGTCGTCCGCCTCGGCCGCGGCCCCGCCGATCGCGCGGTGGATCCGGACCTCCAGGCGGTCGTCGCTGAGCTGCTCGACCTTGCCCTCGCCCCACTCGACGACGATCACGGACTCGGGCAGCGAGACGTCCAGGTCGAGGTCCTCCATCTCGTCGAGGCCGCCGCCGAGCCGGTAGGCGTCGACGTGGACGAGCGCGGGGCCGCCGGAGAGCGAGGGGTGCACCCGGGCGATCACGAAGGTCGGCGAGGTGACCGCGCCGCGCACGCCGAGGCCGGCGCCGAGGCCGCGGGTGAGCGTGGTCTTGCCGGCGCCGAGCTCCCCGTGCAGCAGCACCAGATCGCCGGGGCGGAGCAGCGCGGCGAGGCCCGCCCCGAGCCTGCCCATCCGCTCGGGCGTGGCGACGGTGAGGGTGAGCTGGTTGCCCATGGGGGTGTCGGTGTCCTTCCGGGTGGCGGCGGGCGCCGCGGTCAGTGGTCGGTGCCGGGGGCCTGCGGGGCGGGGGCTCCGGCGTGGTCGGCGGCCCGGTGCAGCAGCCCGGTGAGGTGCCGGTCGACCTCCTCGGGCCGTTCCAGCATCAGCAGGTGGCCGGTCTCGGGGAGGAGCACCAGCTCGGCGCCGGGCAGCGCCCGGGCGATCTCCTCGCTGTGCGCGGGCGGGGTGAGCAGGTCCTCGGTGCCGGCCAGGACGAGGACGGGGATGCCGTCGAGGGCGGCCAGCGCGGCCTTCTTGTCGTGCAGGCCGAAGGCCGGATAGAACTCGGCGACCACGTCGATCGGGGTGGCGTCGAGGAGCTGCTCGGCGAACCGGACGACCTGCGGGTCGACGTCCTTGGAGCCGAAGGAGAAGCGGCGGTAGAACACCGCGGCGACGTCGGCGCCGATCCGGCGGGTGGCCTCGACGAGTTCGACCTGGCGGCCGAGCAGTCGGACGGTGGCGGGGGCGAGCCGGCGCAGCAGCCGGGCGCCGGCCGCGGGCAGGCCGAGGGTGACGGAGTTCCAGTCGCCGGCCAGGGTGCCGACCAGGCCGACCCCGGCGACGCGCTCGCGGAACAGCTCGGGGTACTGGTCGGCGAGGGCCATGACGGTCATGCCGCCCATGGAGTGCCCGATCAGCACGACCGGGCCCTCGGGGACGACGGCGTCGAGGACGGCCTTGAGGTCGCCGCCGAGCTGGTCGATGGAGGCCGGCTCGCCGGCCAGGTAGGAGCGGGAGCGTTCGGAGCGGCCGTGGCTGCGCTGGTCCCAGAAGACCAGCCGCAGACCGTCCCGGAAGGCGGCCCGCTGGAAGTGCCAGCTGTCCTGGTTGAGGCAGTAGCCGTGGCAGAAGACGACGGTCAGCGGCGGCGGGGTGTCGGCCGGCTCCGGCCGGGCTGGCCGCCCCATGCGGGCCAGGGCGCCGGTGCCGCCGAGCAGGCCGGGCAGTCCGCTGCGGTCGACGCCGGCGGTGCCGCTCCGGCGGGTGAACCAGGCGCGCCGCTGCCGGCCGTCGTCCTCGGGCTGCTCGGGCACCGGCTCGTCCCAGCCGGTGCCGTCGAGTTCGACGTACAGCTCGGTGCCGTCGGGCGCGGCGACGGTGCGCGAGCGGCCGCGCAGCGAGCCGTAGGGGGCGGCGGCGTCCAGCTCCTCGCGGGCGCGGCGGCGCATCGAGCGGCCGACGGTGAGGCGTTCGACGGCGACACCGGCGGCGGCGCCGGCCGCGACCACGCCGAGCGATATGCCGATCAGCCCGGCCCGGCTCACACCGCCGGAGGCCGCCCCGGCGGCCTTGGCCACCGCGGCGACCGGATTCCCGTCGGCGCCCTCCGCCATCAGAGGCCCGGCCCGTCCCCGGCGCCGACGTAGCGGCGCGGCACGCGGGAGCCGACCCGGGTGATGATCTCGTACGAGATGGTGCCGCAGGCGCGGCCCCAGTCCTCGGCGGTGGGCTCGCCGCGCTCGCCGCTGCCGAAGAGCAGGACCTCCTCGCCGACCGGCGGGGTGTCGCCGCCGAGGTCCACCACGAACTGGTCCATGGCGACGCGGCCGGCGACCGTGCGCCACTTGCCGCCGATCTGCACCGGGCCGGTGTTGGAGGCGTGCCGGGGGACGCCGTCCGCGTAGCCGACCGGGACGAGGCCCAGGGTGGTGTCGCCGGGTGTTGTGTAGTGGTAGCCGTAGCTGACGCCGTGGCCGCCGGGGACGGTCTTGACCAGGGCGAGCCGGGCGGTGAGCGACATCACCGGGCGCAGCCCGAAGTCGGCGGGGGTGCCGAGGTCCGGCACCGGTGAGAGGCCGTACATGGCGAGGCCCGGCCGGACGAGGTCGTAGTGCGACTGCGGAAGCAGCAGGGTGGCGGGCGAGTTCGCCAGGTGCCGGACCTCGGGCCGCACGCCTTGGGCCTCGGCGTGGGCGACGGCGGCGGCGAAGCCGTCCAGCTGGGCCTGGACGGAGGGGTGGCCGGGCTCGTCGGCGGCGGCGAAGTGCGACCAGAGGCCGACGACCTCGATCATGCCCTCGGCCTGCGCGCGCAGGGCGGCGGCGACGAGGTCGGGCCAGTCGTGCGGCTGGCAGCCGTTGCGGCCGAGGCCGGTGTCGGCCTTGAGGTGGACGCGGCCGGGCACGCCGGTCTCGCGGACGGCGGCGAGCAGCTCGTCGAGCGCCCACAGGCCGCTGACGGAGACGTCGACGTGCGAGCGCAGCGCCTGGGCCCAGGGGCCGCCCGGCGTCCACAGCCAGCAGAGGATGCGGGCCTGCTCGGGGCGGATGCCCGCGGCGCGCAGCGCCAGCGCCTCCTCGGGGGTGGCGGTGCCGAGCCAGCGCACGCCCGCGGCGACCGCCTCGCGGGCGCACGGCAGCGCGCCGTGGCCGTAGGCGTCCGCCTTGACCACGGCCATCAGCGCGGCATCGGTGCGCGCCCCCAGCGCGGCGAGGTTCTCCCGCAGGGCGGCCAGGTCGATGGCCGCCTCGGCGCGGACCCCGTGGGTGAGGGCGGGAGTTCCGGTCGTCTTCGCAGTTGTCATCGCGTATCAGTCTCCCAGACCGGCGCCGCTGCCCGGCTCACGACCCCGGCCGGGCCCGGCGGTCGTCAGTGGGAGACGCGTGAAACGGAGCATTCGGTTCCGCGGAACGGTACCGTCCCACGATCCGGGCGGCGCGGCCGGTGTCAGCGTCCGGCGGCCGCCGAGCGCACCGTCCGCCAGGCCTCGGGCAGCGCCTCCGCGATGTCCAGGGCGGCCGCCGGGGCGCCCGCCGCGGCCGTCCGGCCGGCCAGGCCGTGCAGGTGGGCGGCGACCGAGCCGGCGTCCAGCGGGCCGAGGCCGGCCGCGAGCAGCGAGCCGGCGAGGCCGGAGAGCACGTCGCCGCTGCCGGCGGTGGCCAGCCAGGAGGTGCCGGTCGGATTCACCCGGACGGCGCCGTCCGGGTCGGCGACGACCGTGGTGGAGCCCTTCAGCAGCACCGTCGCCCGGTACGCCGCGGCGAGCCGCCGCGCGGTCGTCAGCCGGGCGCCGGCGAGGTCGTCGGCGGCGGGCGGCGCGCCGCCGTCCGCACCGGCGAGCAGCCGCGCGGCCTCGCCGGTGTGCGGGGTGAGCAGGGTGGGCGCGGTGCGGGCGGCCAGGGCGGCCGGGCCGAGCCGGGCGAGCTCGGTCAGCCCGTCCGCGTCGACCAGCACCGGCACCTGCGCCGCGAGCACCTGCGGCAGCAGCTCCCGCACGCCCTCGCCGGATCCGGGGCCGACCACCCAGGCCTGCACCCGGCCGGCCTCCGCGGGCCCGCCCGCGGTCACCAGCGCCTCGGGGAAGCGGCGGACCACCTCGTCGGCGGCCGTCCCCGCGTAGCGGACGGCTCCCGCGCCGCCGCGCAGCGCCCCGGCGACGGCCAGCACCGCCGCACCCGGGTAGCGCGCGGACCCGGCGGCCACCCCGACCACACCGCGCCGGTACTTGTCGCTCTCCGCGCCGGGCACCGGCAGCAGCGCCGCCACGTCCGCGTGCTGCAGCGCGGCGACCGGCGCCGGCGGCGGCTCCAGTCCGATCCCGACCAGCTGCAGCACCCCGGCGTACGAGGCGCCGGGGTCGATCAGCAGCCCTGGCTTGTAGGTGCCGAAGCAGACCGTGACGTCGGCGCGCAGGGCCGCCCCGGGCACCTCGCCGGTGTCCGGGTCCACGCCGCTCGGCACGTCCACCGCGACCACCCGGCCGCGCCGGGGCAGCGTCGCGTACGGCTGCGCCTCGGGCCGGAGCCCGCCCCTGCCGCCGATCCCGACGATGCCGTCCAGCACCAGGTCGGCCCGCTCGAACTCGCCCTGATCCGCCGTCACCCGGCCGCCGGCCGCACGCAGGGCGGCGAGGCCGCCGGCGTGCGCCTTCTCCGGCGCGAGCAGCACCGCGGCCACCCGGGCGCCGCGGCGGGCCAGCCGGGCACCGGCGTACAGGGCGTCACCACCGTTGTCGCCGCTGCCCGCCAGCACCAGCACCCGGCTGCCGTACACCCGCGGCAGCAGCCGCGCGCAGGTCGCGGCGAGGCCGGCGGCGGCCCGCTGCATCAGCGTGCCCTCCGGCAGCCGGGCCATCAGGTCGGCCTCGGCGGCCCGGACCTGCTCGACGGTGTGTGCACGGCGCAAGGCGGCCTCCCGTGGCGGTGGGCGTGTCGTCCCGGGGCTTCTCGCGCTAGCCCTCGGCGATCACTACCGCCGACGCTACGCCCGCGTCGTGGCTCAGCGACACATGCCACGACCTGACGCCCAGGGCGGCGGCCCGCTCGGCGACCGTCCCGGTGACCTTGAGCACCGGACGGCCGGAGTCCTCGGTGTGCACCTCGGCATCCGTCCAGCGCAGCCCGGGCGGGGCCCCCAGCGCCTTGGCCAGCGCCTCCTTGGCGGCGAACCGGGCGGCGAGCGAGGCGGTGCCGCGCCGCGCCCCGGAGGGCAGCGTGAGTTCGGCCTCGGTGAACAGCCGGTCCGCGAGGTGCGGGGTGCGCTCCAGCGAGGCCCCGAACCGCTCGATCTCCGCGACGTCGATCCCGACCCCGATGATCACCCGTGTACTCCTTCTCCGACACCGGCCGCTGCCGGGGACTGTACGGCACACTTTCGAGTGAGAACCGTTGCGAGCCCCCTCCGGTACCGATCCGTACGCCTACCGTGTGCCCCGGCGCCGATCGGCAGGAGGGAGAAGGGCCATGGTTGCCATGCCGGCTGTCGAACGACCCCTGTCCTCGGAGGACGAGCAGATCCTCCGGTCGTTCCTGGAGTTGGACACCCCAGCGGGCTTCAAGGCCGAGCTGGTCGAAGGGGAGATCGTCGTGACCCCACCGCCGAGCGGATCCCATGAGACGGCCTTCGCCCTGCTCAACAGGCAGTTCATCCGAAATTCCACGATCGATCTGGACATCGCGGGGAACAAGGGCCTGATCGTGCCCGGCGGTCGCTGTATCCCGGACGGTACGGTCAGCCCCGTCGGGCACTTCGAGGACGCGGAGTCCTGGGCCGACCCGGCCGGCGTCCTGCTGGTCTTCGAGATCACCTCCAGCAACCCGGCCAAGGACCGCGAGGCCAAGCGGCTCGGCTACGCCGCGGCGGGCATCCCCTGCTACCTGCTGATCGACCGCAGCGACCGCAGCGCAAGACTGTTCACCGACCCGGCGGACGGGGACTACACCGCCCACGTCCAGGTGCCGTTCGGCAAGCCGCTCGACCTGCCGACGCCGTTCTCGTTCACGCTCGACACGGAGCCCCTGCAGTAGCGCTCGGCCGCTGCAGGGGCTCCGGTTCGGGGGCGGGGCAGGCTACTCGACGGTGACCGACTTGGCGAGGTTGCGCGGCTGGTCGACCTCGTGGCCCTTGGCGGTGGCCAGCTCGCAGGCGAAGACCTGCAGCGGCACGGTGGAGACCAGCGGCTGCAGCAGCGTCGGGGTCGCCGGGATGCGGATCAGGTGGTCCGCGTACGGGACGACGGCCTCGTCGCCCTCCTCGGCGATGACGATGGTGCGGGCGCCGCGTGCGCGGATCTCCTGGATGTTGGAGACGATCTTGTCGTGCAGGATCGACCGGCCGCGCGGCGACGGGACGACCACGACGACCGGCAGGCCCTCCTCGATCAGGGCGATCGGGCCGTGCTTGAGCTCGCCGGCGGCGAAGCCCTCGGCGTGCATGTAGGCGAGCTCCTTGAGCTTCAGCGCGCCCTCCAGGGCGACCGGGAAGCCCACGTGGCGGCCGAGGAAGAGCACGGAGCGGGCGTCGGCCAGCGAGCGGGCCAGCTCGCGGACCGGCTCCATGGTCTCCAGCACCTGCTCCACCTGCTTCGGCGCGTCGCCGAGCTCGCGGATGATGGTGAAGATCTCGTCGCCCCACTTGGTGCCGCGGACCTGGCCGAGGTACAGCGCGACCAGGTAGCAGGCGACCAGCTGGGTCAGGAACGCCTTGGTCGAGGCGACCGCGACCTCCGGGCCGGCGTGGGTGTAGAGCACCGCGTCGGACTCGCGCGGGATGGTCGAGCCGTTGGTGTTGCAGATCGCCAGCACCTTGGCGCCCTGCTCGCGGGCGTGCCGCAGCGCCATCAGGGTGTCCATGGTCTCGCCGGACTGCGAGATGGCGATGACCAGGGTGCGGTCGTCCATGATCGGGTCGCGGTAGCGGAACTCCGAGGCGACCTCGACCTCGCAGGGGATGCGGGTCCAGTGCTCGATCGCGTACTTGGCGATCATGCCGGCGTGGAAGGCGGTGCCGCAGGCCACGATGACGACCTTGTCGACCTCGCGCAGCACCTGGTCGGGGATGCGCAGCTCGTCGAGGGTGAGCCGGCCGTCGGTGCCGATCCGGCCGAGGAGGGTGTCGGCGACGGCCTTCGGCTGCTCGGCGATCTCCTTGAGCATGAAGTAGTCGTAGCCGCCCTTCTCGGCGGCGGAGGCGTCCCAGTCCACGTGGTACTCGCGGACCTGGGCGGGGGTGCCGTCGAAGTTGGTGACGGTGACACCCTCGCGGCGCAGCTCGACGACCTGGTCCTGGCCGAGCTCGATCGCCTCGCGGGTGTGCGCGATGAAGGCGGCGACGTCGGAGGCGAGGAAGTTCTCGCCCTCGCCGCGGCCGACGACCAGCGGCGAGTTGCGGCGGGCGCCGACCACCACGTCCGGGGCGTCGGCGTGCACCGCGACGAGGGTGAAGGCACCGTCCAGCTGGCGGCAGACCGTCCGCATGGCCTCGGCGAGGTCGCCGTCGTAGGCCTCGGCGAGCAGGTGCGCGACGACCTCGGTGTCGGTCTCCGAGCGGAGGGTGTGGCCGCGCTCGGAGATCTCGGCCCGCAGGGTGGCGAAGTTCTCGATGATGCCGTTGTGGACGACGGCGACCTTGCAGTCGTCGTCGAGGTGGGGGTGGGCGTTGGCGTCCGTCGGGCCGCCGTGGGTGGCCCACCGGGTGTGGCCGATGCCGGTGCTGCCCGCCGGCAGCGGGGACTCGGCGAGGGACTTCTGGAGATTGGCGAGCTTGCCGGCCCGCTTGTCGGTGGCGAGGCTCCACTGCCCGTCGAGCCCTTGGGTCTGCACGGCCACACCGGCGGAGTCGTACCCTCGGTACTCCAGCCGCTGCAGGCCTGCGATCACTACGTCGAGGGCCGACTGGGACCCCACATATCCAACGATTCCGCACATGCGTGCCAGCATATGCGGCGTTTCGTTCACCCAGGTCACGCTCGGCGCTCACCCCGGTCACGCCTGGCGGACACCGCGCGTGACCGATGCCACAGCATCCCGCGGAGCCGTGACGGCCCACAATGGTGATGTGCTGACCGAACTCTGTACGAGGGGCACCCCCCAGGCGCCCACCCCCTCCCCGTACGTTGATCTGGACCGGGCCGAGTGGAGCGCGCTGCGCGAGCGCACTCCCATGCCGCTGACCGCCGACGAGGTCGAGCGCCTGCGCGGTCTGGGCACCGCGCTGGACCTGGACGAGGTCAGAGACGTCTACCTGCCGCTGTCCCGGCTGCTGAACCTCTACATCCACGCGACCCACGAGCTGCGCGGCACGCTGGGCACCTTCCTGGACACGCCGGACACCGAACGCACCCGGACGCCGTTCGTCATCGGTGTGGCGGGCTCGGTGGCGGTCGGCAAGTCGACGACGGCCCGTCTGCTGAAGGCCCTGCTGGCCCGCTGGCCCGAGCACCCGCGGGTCGAGCTGGTCACCACCGACGGCTTCCTGCTGCCCAACGCGGAGCTGCGGCGGCGCGGCCTGATGGCCCGCAAGGGTTTCCCCGAGTCGTACGACCGGCGGGCGCTGATGCGGTTCGTCGCGGACGTGAAGGCCGGCAAGGAGCGGGTGACCGCCCCGGTCTACTCGCACCTGGTCTACGACATCGTGCCGGACGAGCGGCTGACGGTGGAGCGCCCGGACATCCTCATCGTCGAGGGCCTGAACGTCCTTCAGCCCGCCCTCCCCGGCACCGACGGCCGGACCCGGCTGGCCGTCGCCGACTACTTCGACTTCTCGATCTACGTCGACGCGCGCACCGACGACATCGAGCGCTGGTACCTGGACCGCTTCCGCAAGCTGCGCGAGACGGCCTTCCAGGACCCGAACTCCTACTTCCGCCGCTTCACCGAGGTGCCGGAGGAGGAGGCGATGGACTACGGCCGGCAGGTCTGGCGCACCATCAACAAGCCCAATCTGCTGGAGAACGTGCTGCCCACCCGCGGCCGGGCCACCCTGATCCTGCAGAAGGGGCAGGACCACAAGGTCCGCCGCGCCCTGCTGCGCAAGCTCTGACGGGGCGCCGCCCCGACCGAAACACGAGGGGCGCGCAGGCTTTCGGCCCTGCGCGCCCCTCGTGGCGTTCCGTCAGCCCAGGTACGTCTTCACGACGTCCGCGAGCCGGCCGGCGACGGCCTTGGCCTGCGCCTCGTCCGCGGCCTCGACCATCACGCGGACCAGCGGCTCGGTGCCGGACGGCCGCAGCAACACCCGGCCGGTGGTGCCCAGTTCGGCCTCGGCGGCGGCGACCGCGGCGGTGAGCTCCGCGCAGGTGTCGACCCGGCTCCTGTCGACGCCCTTGACGTTGATCAGGACCTGCGGCAGACGGGTCATCACCGCGGCGAGGTCGGCCAGCGGCTGCTTGGTGGCGGCCAGGCGGGCGCCGAGCATGAGGCCGGTGAGGGTGCCGTCACCGGTGGTGGCGTGGTCCAGCAGGATGACGTGGCCGGACTGCTCGCCGCCGAGCGCGAAGCCGTGCTGCTTCATCGCCTCCAGCACGTAGCGGTCGCCGACCGCGGTCTGCACCAGGTCGATGCCCTCGCGCTCCATCGCCAGCTTGAAGCCCAGGTTGGACATCACGGTGACGACCGCGGTGTTGCCGCGCAGCGTGCCGGCCTCCTTCATCGCGACGGCGAGGATGGCGATGATCTGGTCGCCGTCGACCTCGTTGCCGTCGGCGTCGGCGGCCAGGCAGCGGTCGGCGTCGCCGTCGAGGGCGATGCCGAGGTCGGCGCGGTGCTCCTTCATGGCGGCGCGGAGCTTGTCGAGGTGGGTGGAGCCGACCCCGTCGTTGATGTTGAGGCCGTCGGGCTCGGCGCCCAGGGTGTAGACGACCTCGGCGCCGGCCCGGGCGAAGGCCTCGGGGGCGACCCGGGCGGCCGCGCCGTGGGCGCCGTCGATCACCACGCGGATGCCGTCGAGCCGGTTCGGGAGGACGGCGACGAGGTGGGCGACGTACTTGTCGAAGCCCTCGGTGTACTGGCGGACGCGGCCGACGGCGGCACCGGTGGGGCGCTTCCAGTCCTCGCTGCCGCCGACGCCGTAGCGGTTGTAGTGCTCCTCGATGGCGTCCTCGATGGCGTCGTCCAGCTTGTGGCCGCCGCGGGCGAGGAACTTGATGCCGTTGTCCGGCATGGCGTTGTGGCTGGCGGAGAGCATGACGCCGAAGTCCGCGCCCAGCGCGCCGGTGAGGTAGGCGACGGCCGGGGTGGGCAGCACGCCGACCCGAAGGACGTCGACGCCGGCGCTGGCCAGGCCGGCGATGACGGCGGCCTCCAGGAACTCTCCGGAAGCCCGCGGGTCGCGGCCGACCACGGCGACCGGCCGGTGCCCCTCGAATGCGCCGGCGTCGCCGAGCACATGCGCCGCGGCGACCGACAGGCCGAGAGCCAGTTCGGCGGTCAGGCCCTCGTTGGCCACGCCGCGTACCCCGTCCGTACCGAAGAGTCGTCCCACTGTTCCCGTCCTTTTCGCCCTGCTCGTTGGTTCATCACTCTCCCGCCGTCCGCACCGGACGGGAGAGCACGACGCCCCGGAGTACACGAGGTACTCCGGGGCGTACGGGTTGCACCGGGGTGCGCACCACCGGAGCGGCACGCACCCCCGGGTGCAATTAGCGCTTGCTGTACTGCGGCGCCTTGCGGGCCTTCTTCAGACCGGCCTTCTTGCGCTCGACGGCGCGGGCGTCACGGGTCAGGAAGCCGGCCTTCTTGAGCGGGCCGCGGTTGTTGTCCACGTCCGCCTCGTTGAGGGCACGGGCCACGCCGAGGCGCAGCGCGTAGGCCTGACCGGAGACACCGCCACCCGCGATGCGGGCCACGACGTCGTAGCGGCCGTCGAGCTCGAGGAGCTTGAACGGCTCGTTGACGGTCTGCTGGTGCACCTTGTTGGGGAAGTAGTTCTCCAGGGTGCGACCGTTGATCTTCCACTGGCCGGTGCCCGGGACGATGCGCACGCGGGCGATCGCCTCCTTGCGGCGGCCGAGGCCGGCGCCGGGGACGGCCTCGCCGAAGCGGCCGGCCAGCGACTCGGTGGTGTACTCGGTCTCAGAGGTGTACTCCTCGACGTTCTCGTCGAAGTCAACCTCGAGGGTGTTCTCGATGGCAGTCTCGGCCACGGTGTTCCTCAGCTCTCGCTACTCAGTGATGGGGTCTGTTGGCCGGAATTACTGCGCGACCTGGGTGATCTCGAACGGCACCGGCTGCTGGGCAGCGTGCGGGTGCTGGTCGCCCGAGTAGACCTTGAGCTTCGAGAGCATCTGACGGCCGAGGCTGTTCTTCGGGATCATGCCCTTGATGGCCTTCTCGACGGCCTTCTCCGGGTTCTTGTCCAGGAGGTCGTCGTAGCGCACCGAGCGGAGACCGCCCGGGAAGCCGCTGTGGCGGTAGGCCATCTTCTGGGTCTTCTTGTTACCCGACAGGTGCACCTTGTCGGCGTTGATGATGATGACGAAGTCACCAGTGTCAACGTGCGGCGCGTAGATCGCCTTGTGCTTGCCCCGCAGGAGGTTGGCGGCCTGGGAGGCCAGGCGGCCGAGCACGACGTCAGTCGCGTCGATGACGTGCCACTGACGCTGGACGTCGCCGGGCTTGGGGCTGTACGTACGCACGGTCGTAGCCTTCGCTTTTCAGTGAGTGGGTCCTGACAGGAGCACCGGACGGGGGGACAAGCCGACCCACCTTGGACGCAATTCAAGGGGAGCCGCTGATCGTCGGCCAGATGTCTCCGGCGTACCGACGTCTCACGTGAGATAGAGCGAGCCAATACGCACAACAAGTGGTCAGCTTACCGGGCACTGAGCAGAGGGTCAAAACGCCTCAGCGGTCGCGGACCACGCGCGTCTCGTCCCAGACCGGCTCGGGCGACTCGTACACCCGGCCGTCCGAGCCGAAGACCAGGAAGCGGTCGAAGGTCCGGGCGAACCAGCGGTCGTGCGTCACGCACAGCACGGTGCCGTCGAACGCCTCCAGTCCCTGCTGCAGCGCCTCGGCGCTCTCCAGGTCCAGGTTGTCGGTCGGCTCGTCCAGCAGCAGCGCCGTGACGCCGGACAGCTCCAGCTTGAGGATCATCAGCCGGGCCTGCTGGCCGCCGGAGAGCGACTCGAACCTCTGCTCCTCCTGGCGGTCCAGCTCGTAGCGGCGCAGCGCCCCCATGGCGGCACCGCGGCTGAGCGCGTGCTCCTCCTCGACGATCGAGCGGACGGTGCGGCCGAGCAGCTCCGGGTGGGCGTGGGTCTGCCGGAAGTGCCCGGGCACCACGCGGGCGCCGAGCTTCCAGCTGCCGCCGTGCTTCACCGTGTCGTCGCCGGCCAGCAGCCGCAGGAAGTGCGACTTGCCGGAGCCGTTGGAGCCGAGCACGCCGACCCGCTCGCCGTAGAAGACCTCCAGGTCGAAGGGCTTCATCAGGCCGCTGAGTTCGAGCTTCTCCATGGTGAAGGCGCGGACGCCGGTACGGCCGCCCTTGAGCCGCATGGTGATGGACTGCTCGCGCGGCGGCGCCTCGGGCGGCCCGGCGTCCTCGAACTTCTTCAGCCGGGTCTGGGAGGCGGCGTAGCGGGAGGCCATCTCGTGGCTGACCGCGGCGGCCTGCCGGAGGGTGACGACGAGCTTCTTGAGCTTGGCGTGCTCCTCGTCCCAGCGGCGGCGGAGCTCCTCGAAGCGCTCGAAGCGGGCCCGGCGGGCGTCGTGGAAGGAGGCGAAGCCGCCGCCGTGCACCCAGACGCTGCTGCCGGCCGCGCCGGACTCGACACTGATGATCTTCTCTGCGGTGCAGGAGAGCAGCTCGCGGTCGTGCGAGACGAACAGCACGGTCTTGTTGGTGGCCTTGATGGCCTCCTCCAGCCAGCGCTTGCCGGGCACGTCGAGGTAGTTGTCCGGCTCGTCGAGCAGCAGGACCTCCTCGGGGCCGCGCAGCAGCGCCTCCAGGACGAGCCGCTTCTGCTCGCCGCCGGAGAGGGTGTTGAGGCCGCGGAACTGGGCGCGGTCGAAGGGCATGCCGAGGGCCGCGGTGGTGCAGACGTCCCAGACGGTCTCGTAGTCGTAGCCGTCGGCGTCGGCCCAGTCGGCGAGCGCCTGGGCGTAGCGCATCTGGGTCTTCTCGTCGTCCTGGGCGAGCATGTCGAGCTCGGCGGCGTCGACCGCGCGGGCGGCGGTGGCGATCCGCTCGGGGGCGACGGAGACCAGCAGGTCGCGGACGGAGGCGTCGGCGGGCAGGGCGCCGGGGGTGTCGCGCTGGTCCTCGCGGCCGGTGGTGCCGACGAACTGCCGCATGACGCCGAGGCCGCCGGTCACGGTGACGGTGCCGCCGTGCGGCTGCACATCTCCGGCGATCATGCGGAGCAGGGTGGTCTTGCCCGCGCCGTTGGCGCCCACCAGGGCGACCGCGGCGCCCTCGCCGACCCGGAAGGAAGCGTCGTCGAACAGCACCCGCCCGTCCGGCAGGTAGTACTCCAGGTGCGAAATCTCGACGTGTCCCATGGATCGGATTGTGCTGCACGCCGGCGCCGGGGCCAAAACCCTTTTCGGCCCCGACCGGGTACCTCGCCCCGGGCGGCGCCCGGCGATGCCCTATGTTCGCGCACATGAACGATGGCTCGGCGACCACACCCGAATCCGGCGGACCGCGGCAGCCGCAGAACCCCGCTGCGCTTCCCTCCGGGGGCCCGGCATCCGATCCCGCGTTCCCGGCGTACACGGCGCGGCCGGCCTACGGCTACCCGCCGCCGCCGGAGCCGGGGCAGCCCGGCCACGGCTACGGCTACCCGCAGGACGTGGGCGGCTACGGCTACCCGCAGGACCTCGGCGGCTACGGCTATCCGCACGCGGCCGGCCCGGCCGAGCCGGACTGGCAGCAGCTGGCCGACCGGAACGAGCAGGCCCGGCGCCGACGCAAGCGGCTGTTCCTGGTCGGCGGCGGTGTGCTGGCGGCCGCCGCGGTGGCTGCCGCCGTGACCGCCGCGGTGGCGCTCTCCGGCGACGGCGCCCCGGCTCCGGCGGCGTCCGGCAGCGCGTCGCCGTCGGTCTCCGCGTCCGGTGCCTCGCCGTCGGCAGGCCTCGCGCCGCCGACCACCCCACTGCAACTGCTCAGCGACGCCCGGCTCGACCGGGCCCCGATCTCCGTGAACGTGCTGTTCCCGGCAGGGACGCTGTCCGTCCAGGGCCGCCTGTACACGCTGCTCGGGACGGAGCTGGACAAGGGCTGCCGGGTCGCGCCGGTTAACGGCCTGGAGCAGACCGTGTCGGCGCTCGGCTGCTCCGACGTCTACCGGGCGACGTACGTCGACGACCGCCATGTGCAGATCACCGTGGGCGTCGCCACGTTCACCGGCGCCACGCACGCCACCGAGGCGAAGTCCGGTACCAGGGGAAACATCGCGCCTCTGGTGAAGGACCGGGCGAAGGACTTCTGCCGGACGGGTGTGAGGTGCGTGACCACGCAGTCCTCGCTGGGCCGCTACGCCTACTTCACGATCGCCGGGCCGGACAACGGCTCGGCGGTGCCGGACGGCGACAAGGCGGCCGGCCAAGCGGCCCGGGACATCTCGGGCTCGGTCTACGAGACCCTGCTGGAGCGCGGGCGCACCGGGCTGGCCACCTTCGGCTGAGCCGTCTCGGCGGCGCTGCCCGGTCGGACCTGCCAGGTCGGTCCCAGCCGGTCAGTCCTGTCCGGGCAGGGTCCGCATCCGCCGGGCGAGCCGGTTGCGCTCGGCGAGGTCCTCGTCCGCGGGGTAGCCGACCTCCTCCAGGGTGAGGCCGTGCGGGCGGACGACGTTGACCGCGGAGTTGCGGACCCGGCCGGCGAGCACCTGGCCGGGGAAGTCGACCGGGCGGTGGCCGTCGCCGACCAGCAGCATCGCGCCGACCAGCGAGCGGACCATGTTGTGGCAGAAGGCGTCGGCACGGACGGTGGCGACGGCGAGGCTGCCCTCCTGGGCGGCGTAGCCGTCGATCGGCACCCGCTCCCAGTGCAGTTCGAGCAGGGTGCGGATGGTGGTGGCGCCCTCGCGCTTCTTGCAGTACGCGGCGAAGTCGTGCTCGCCGACCAGCAGGCGGGCGGCCTCGTTCATCAGGTCGATGTCGAGCGGGCGGTCGTGCCACAGGACGTGGCCGCGCAGCAGCGGGTCGACGCCGCCGGGGTGGTCGGCGACCCGGTAGGCGTACCGGCGCCAGATCGCGGCGAAGCGGGCGTCGAAGCCGTGGGGCGCCTCGGAGACGCGGTAGATGCGGACGTCGGCGGGCAGCCGGCCGGCGAGCCGGCGGAGCAGCTTCTCGCCGTGCTCGGCCCAGAGCGGCTCGGGGAGGTCGACGTGGGCGACCTGGCCGCGGGCGTGCACACCGGCGTCGGTGCGGCCGGCGACGGTCAGCGGGAAGCCGATGGCGCTGCGGGTGACGATCTGCAGGGCGTTCTCGATCTCCTCCTGCACGGTGCGCCGGCTGCGCTGTCGGGCCCAGCCGGAGAAGTCGGCGCCGTGGTACGCGAGGTCGAGCCGGATCCGGCGGTGGCCCTCGGCCGGGCCGTCCTTGACGGGGGGCTGCTCGGCACAGTCGTTGGCCACGTCGTTCTCCTGGGAGGGCGTCCTGCGGGAAAGTGCTCGGGCCCGCCCTCCCCACGAATGGGGAGGGCGGGCCCTGGCGACACCTCGGGGGTGTCAGGCCTCGGTGGTCTCCGCGGCCTCGGCCTCGTCGGCCTTGGTCTCCTCGACCTTGGCCTCCTCGGCCTCCTTGACCGCGCGCTTGGCAGCGGCCTCGGCCTCGGCGACGGTGGCCTTGGTGGCGATCTCGCCCTCGACCAGCTCGATCACGGCCATCGGGGCGTTGTCGCCGCGACGGGTGCCGATCTTGGTGATGCGGGTGTAACCGCCGGGGCGGTTCTCGAAGCGCGGCGCGATCTCGGTGAAGAGGGTGTGCAGCACCGCGACGTCGGTGATGGTCTTGCGCACCAGGCGACGGTTGTGGATGTCGCCCTTCTTCGCCTTGGTGATCAGCTTCTCCGCCAGCGGGCGCATCCGACGGGCCTTGGCCTCGGTCGTGGTGATGCGGCCGTACTGGAACAGCTCCCGGCACAGACCGGCGAGCAGCAGCGGCTCGTGGTGCGGGCCGCCGCCGAGGCGGGCACCCTTGGTGGGACGCGGCATGGATGACTCCTTGAATCTCCGACTACGGCCGTATCAGGTACCGCAGCGGGCGGCCGGGCACTGTGCCCGGACGGCTTGGCATCGAAGCGGGGGCGATCCGCGAGGGACCGCCCCCTGCTCCAAACTCTTAGTACTGCTCGGTCTCCGCGTAACCCTGGTCGTCCAGGTCGTCGGCGCCGAAGGCGTCGGCGGCGGCGGTCGGGTCGAACCCGGGCGGGCTGTCCTTGAGGGCCAGGCCCATGCCGGCCAGCTTCGCCTTGACCTCGTCGATCGACTTCGCACCGAAGTTGCGGATGTCGAGCAGGTCGGCCTCGGAGCGGGCGACGAGCTCACCCACGGTGTGGATGCCCTCGCGCTTGAGGCAGTTGTACGACCGAACGGTGAGCTCCAGCTCCTCGATCGGCAGCGCCAGGTCGGCGGCCAGGGCGGCGTCCGTCGGGGACGGGCCCATGTCGATGCCCTCGGCGTCGATGTTCAGCTCGCGGGCGAGGCCGAACAGCTCCACCAGGGTCTTGCCGGCCGAGGCCATGGCGTCACGGGGACGCATGGCGGGCTTGGTCTCGACGTCGACGATGAGCTTGTCGAAGTCGGTCCGCTGCTCGACACGGGTGGCCTCGACCTTGTAGGTGACCTTCAGCACGGGGCTGTAGATCGAGTCGACCGGGATGCGGCCGATCTCCTGGCCGGAGGCCTTGTTCTGGACGGCGGAGACGTAGCCGCGACCGCGCTCGACGGTCAGCTCCATCTCCAGCTTGCCCTTGCCGTTGAGGGTGGCGAGGACGAGCTCGGGGTTGTGCACCTCGACACCCGCCGGCGGGGCGATGTCGGCGGCGGTGACCACACCCGGACCCTGCTTGCGCAGGTACATCACGACCGGCTCGTCGTGCTCCGAGGAGACGACCAGCTGCTTGATGTTGAGGATGAGGTCGGTCACGTCCTCCTTGACGCCCGGCACGGTGGTGAACTCGTGCAGGACACCGTCGATCCGGATGCTGGTGACAGCGGCGCCGGGGATCGAGGAGAGGAGCGTGCGGCGGAGCGAGTTGCCGAGGGTGTAGCCGAAGCCGGGCTCCAGGGGCTCGATCACGAACCGGGAGCGGAATTCGTCGACGACCTCTTCGGTCAGCGAGGGGCGCTGAGCGATCAGCATGAGAGGTGTTCCTCCAGTTGTCTTCGGCACCCACTATTTGATGCCGATGGACTCAAGCGTACGGCCTCCCGCACCAGGCGGGAGGCCGACGCACGTACTACTGCGGACCCGTGGGGCCGCCGGGGGGCATCTCCCCCGAGCCGAAGGGTGCGCCGAGTCCGAAAGCGACGAACGACAAGCGACGCAGGAGCGCCGGAGTGAGGAGCGTCGGACTCGGATCAGGAGCGCCCGGAGGCAAGGGGGAAGACCGCCGCTGCGTCAGACGCGGCGGCGCTTCGGCGGACGGCAGCCGTTGTGCGGGGTGGGGGTGACGTCCTGGATCGAACCCACCTCGAGGCCGGTGGCCTGGAGGGAGCGGATCGCGGTCTCACGGCCGGAGCCCGGACCCTTGACGAAGACGTCGACCTTGCGCATGCCGTGCTCCTGCGCACGACGCGCGGCGGCCTCGGCGGCCATCTGCGCGGCGAACGGGGTGGACTTGCGCGAGCCCTTGAAGCCGACGTGGCCGGCAGAGGCCCAGGAGATCACGTTGCCCGAGGGGTCGGTGATCGAAACGATGGTGTTGTTGAACGTGCTCTTGATGTGGGCGTGCCCGTGAGCGACGTTCTTCTTCTCCTTGCGGCGGATCTTCTTCGCGCCGGCAGCCTGACGACCCTTGGGGGGCATAAGTCTGTTCTCCTGATGAGGTGGTCGGTCCGCTAACCCGCGGGCCGGAGGGATGTCCGGTTACGGGACGGACTACTTCTTGCCCGGCTTCTTCTTGCCGGCAATCGCGCGACGCGGGCCCTTGCGGGTACGCGCGTTGGTGTGGGTGCGCTGGCCGCGGACGGGCAGACCGCGACGGTGGCGCAGGCCCTCGTAGCAGCCGATCTCGACCTTGCGGCGGATGTCGGCGGCGACCTCACGGCGGAGGTCACCCTCCACCTTGTAGTTGGCGTCGATGTACTCGCGCAGCTTGATGAGGTCTTCCTCGGAGATGTCGCGAACCCGGACGTCGGGGCTCACACCGGTCTCGGCGAGGGTCTGCTGGGCGCGGGTGCGGCCGATGCCGTACACGTACGTGAGGGCGATCTCGATCCGCTTCTCGCGGGGGAGATCAACGCCGGCGAGGCGTGCCATTCATGGCTCCTGTGGTTCTTCAGAGGTCTTGCGTGCCGCCTACTCCGTCGCCTCTCGGCGAGGGAGCCCCGGCCTCTGACCGGGGGTGGCAGTCCGTCCCCAGGGGATCGGATCGGGCAGCCCGCGTATGACGTTGTGCGCGTCGCGCGAAGTACTACGAGAAATGCTGGAGAGATCAGCCCTGGCGCTGCTTGTGGCGCAGGTTGTCGCAGATCACCATGACCCGGCCGTGGCGGCGGATCACCTTGCACTTGTCGCAGATCTTCTTGACGCTCGGCTTGACCTTCATGTTTCAGGTTCTCCGGGTCTAGATCTGACGGTTTGTTTACTTGTAGCGGTAGACGATCCGACCACGCGTCAGGTCATAGGGGCTGAGCTCCACCACGACCCGGTCGTCCGGGAGGATACGGATGTAGTGCATCCGCATCTTGCCGCTGATGTGCGCGAGGACCTTGTGACCGTTCTGCAGCTCGACCTTGAACATGGCGTTCGGAAGAGACTCGATCACGGTGCCCTCGATCTCAATGGCGCCTTGCTTCTTTGCCATGAACTGCGAGATCCACCTTCCGGGGCCGGCTACCGCATGCGGCACGCTCGTGCGAGCCTGGGTCCACCCCACCCCTGCCGGGAAAAGCCCTCGCGGGATTCCCGTTGGGAAGAGGGCGTGCCGAAGCACGCTACGAGTGAGCCGACGCATCAGTCTACGACAGGCTACAAGCGGACGCCAAAACGGCCCGGCCGGTCACCCTCAGTACTGGGCGGGCACCCGGACCGGCTCGACCACCGCGGTGCACGCCGCGCAGCGCCGGGCGGCCTCGGGGATCTCCGTCAGGCACTCGGGGCACGGGCGCTTCGGGGTCTTCGGCTTCTTCGGCATGTAGCGGGCGGTGGCCTTGGTCACCGGCAGCACCACGCAGAAGTACAGCACGGCGGCGGTCAGCACGAAAGCGATCAGGACGTTGAGGAACTGCCCGTACGGGAAGGTGACCCCGCCGAGCGTCGCCTTGTAGCTGGCGAAGTCGCCCGCAGCGCCCACCACCACGCCGATCAGCGGGGTCAGGAAGGCCGACACGAACCCGGACACGACGGCGGTGAACGCCGCACCGATGACCACACCGACGGCCATGTCGATGACGTTCCCGCGCATCATGAAGTCACGGAAGCCCTTGAGCACTGCTGTCTCTTCTCCTCGTACGGCTGTCAGCAGAACAAAATACGGCGAAGGACCCGGAGGACGAAACCTCCGGGTCCTTCCTCGGTGCCGCGGGGTCAGGCCAGCGGGTCCGGGGCGGCGGTGACGCCCAGCTTCGCCAGCTCGGCGCGGCCGCCGTCGAAGGCGGTGAGCACCAGCGGGCCCTGCTCGGTGACGGCCACCGAGTGCTCCCAGTGCGAGGCCCAGCTCTTGTCGGTGGTGACGACCGTCCAGTCGTCCTCCAGCACCGCGGAGTGCGGGGTGCCGAGCGTCACCATCGGCTCGATCGCCAGCACGGTGCCCGGGATCAGCTTCGGGCCCTTGCCGCGGCCGGCCACGTAGTTCAGCACGTGCGGCTCCATGTGCATCGCGGTGCCGATGCCGTGGCCGCCGTAGCCCTCGACGATGCCCCACTTGCCCTTGGGCGGCAGCGGCTGGCGCCGGATGAACGACTCGATCGAGCGCGAGACGTCGACCAGCCGGTTGCCCTTCTTCATCTGGGCGATGCCGGCCCACATCGAGCCCTCGGTGACCCGGCTCAGCTGGGTGTGCTCGGGGGCGGTCTCGCCGACCGCGACGGTGATCGCCGCGTCGCCGTGCCAGCCGTCCAGGATCGCGCCGCAGTCGATGGAGATCAGGTCGCCCTCCCGCAGCACCCGCTCCCCCGGGATGCCGTGGACGATCTCGTCGTTGACCGAGGCGCAGATCACGCCCGGGAACCAGAGGCCGCCGTGGTGGGCCTGGAAGTTGGAGGTCGCGCCGTGGTCGGTGATGACCTTGTCCGCGATGTCGTTGAGCTCCTGGGTGGTGATGCCCGGGACGACCGCCTCACGGCAGGCCTTGAGCGCCTCGGCGACGACCAGCCCGGCCGCACGCATCTTCGCGATCTGCTCGGGGGTCTTGATCTCCACCATCTGGTCACGCCTTCCACTGTCGGACGCCGCCCGGTCCTTGCCGGGCGGCCGTGCACTCGCTACCACCGTACGACGCCGCAACGGCCGGGAGATCCCCTCACGGGGTCTCCCGGCCGTTGCGGGCCGTCTCAGGCGGACTTCTTCTGCTCCAGGGCGCCGATCGCGCGCTCCGTCACCTCGACCACCTTGCCGAGCGCGGAGATGGTGACCAGCAGGCCCTGGTCGGCGTAGTAGCCGATGATCGGCTCCGTCTTGGAGTGGTACTCCTCCAGGCGGACCCGCACGGCCTCCTCGGTGTCGTCCGAGCGCTGGTACAGCTCGCCGCCGCACTCGTCGCAGACGTCCTCGGCCTTCGGCGGGTTGTACACCACGTGGAACACGTGGCTGCCGTCGTTGCGGCACAGCCGGCGACCGGCGATGCGCTTGACGACCTCGTCCTCGGGGACCTCCAGGTCGAGCACGCCGTCGAGCACGATGCCCTGCTCGGCGAGGATCTCGTCCAGGGCCTTGGCCTGGCCCAGGTTGCGCGGGAAGCCGTCGAGCAGGAAGCCGTTCGCGGCGTCCGGCTGCAGCATCCGGTCCTTGGCCATACCGATGGTGACCTCATCCGGCACCAGACGGCCCGCGTCCATGAACGCCTTGGCCTCGAGCCCCAACGGGGTGCCCTGGCTGATGTTGGCGCGGAACAGGTCACCAGTGGAGATGTGCGGGATGGACAGGGTCTTGGCGAGCACGTGCGCCTGAGTACCCTTCCCGGCCCCGGGAGGTCCGACGAGGACGATACGCATCAGCGGAGGAACCCTTCGTAATTGCGCTGCTGGAGCTGGCTCTCGATCTGCTTCACAGTTTCGAGTCCGACGCCGACGACGATGAGCACGCTGGTGCCGCCGAACGGGAAGTTCTGGTTCGCGTTGAAGGCAACCAGGGCGATCATCGGGATCAGCGCGATAAGGCCCAGGTAGAACGATCCCGGCCACGTGATGCGGGTGAGCACGTAGTTCAGGTACTCGGCCGTCGGTCGGCCCGCCCGGATGCCCGGGATGAACCCACCATACTTCTTCATATTGTCCGCAACTTCTTCGGGGTTGAAGGAGATGGCCACGTAGAAGAACGCGAAGAAGACAATAAGGACGAAATAGGTCGCCATGTAGACCGGGTGGTCACCCTTGACGAAGTGACCGCTGATCCAGTTCGCCCAGCCGGCCTTGCTGTTGGTGAGCTGCACCACCAGCGCCGGGATGTAGAGCAGCGACGAGGCGAAGATGACCGGAATCACACCGGCCTGGTTGACCTTCAGCGGAATGTAGGTCGAGGTGCCGCCGAAGGCGCGGCGCCCGATCATGCGCTTGGCGTACTGCACCGGGATTCGGCGCTGGGCCTGCTCGACGAAGATGACGAGGCAGACGACCACGATGCCGATCGCGATGACGCTGAAGAACTCGACCCAGCCGCCGCCGATCTTGCCGGACTGCTTGATCGCCCACATCGAGCCGGGGAAGCCGGCCGCGATGGAGGTGAAGATCAGGATCGACATGCCGTTGCCGATGCCGCGGTCCGTGATGAGCTCGCCGAGCCACATGATCACGGTGGTGCCGGCGGTCATCGTGATGACCATCGTGGCCACCCGGAAGACGCTGGTGTCCGGCACGACCTGGTTGGCCACGGAGCAGCCGGAGAAGAGCGCGCCGCTGGAGGCGGTCGCCACGATGCCGGTGCCCTGGAGCACGGCGAGCGCGATGGTCAGGTAGCGGGTGTACTGCGTGATCTTCGCCGTACCCGCCTGGCCCTCCTTCTTCAGCGCCTCGAGCCGCGGAATCACGACGGTGAGGAGCTGGAGGATGATGCTGGCCGTGATGTACGGCATGATGCCGAGCGCGAAGATCGTCAGCTGGAGCAGCGCATTGCCGCTGAACAGGTTCACCAGGCCGAAGAGACCACTGGACGAGGTGTCCTTGATGCACTGGTTGACTGCGACGAAGTTCACGCCCGGGATCGGGACGTGTGCGCCCAGCCGGAACAGCACCATGATGCCCAGCGTGAACAGCAGCTTCTTGCGCAGGTCGGGCGTCTGGAACGCCCGCGCGAACGCACTGAGCACGGTGCCTCCTGCGCCTCCCGCACGTTGACGGCGGGAGGGTCGGTCCTGATGGGGGTGTGGGGTTCTGCGGGCTCCCGTACGACTGCACAGGCATGCCTGACCCGCAGCCTACAAGGGAACCCAACGGACTCTAACAGTGTGCGGCAACGGTGGAGAAGCGAGTCCGGGCGCGATCACGGGCCCGGGAGCCGGGATGCCCGGTTTTGGCCGGTGTTGAGCACACGTCAGATCCGCGCCGACCCGGCGGGTCGACGGAAAAGCAGTGGGCCCGCACCTCCCGAGAGAGGTACGGGCCCACTTCAGTCAACGAGCTCAGAGGAGCTCGGTGACGGAGCCGCCGGCAGCGGCGATCTTCTCGGCGGCCGAGCCGGAGACGGCGTCGACCGTCACCTGCAGCGCAACCGAGACCTCGCCCTGGCCGAGGACCTTGACGAGCTCGTTCTTGCGAACGGCACCCTTGGCGACCAGGTCGGCCACGGTGACCTCGCCACCCTGCGGGTAGAGCTCGGCCAGCTTGTCCAGGTTCACGACCTGGAACTGCTTGTGGGCCGGGTTCTTGAAGCCCTTCAGCTTCGGCAGGCGCATGTGGAGGGGCATCTGGCCACCCTCGAAGCGCTGCGGAACCTGGTAGCGGGCCTTGGTGCCCTTGGTACCACGACCGGCGGTCTTGCCCTTGGAACCCTCACCGCGACCCACACGGGTCTTCTCGGTCTTGGCGCCGGGGGCTGGCCGCAGGTTGTGGATCTTGATCGGCGAGTCCGCCATGTCAGTCCACCTCCTCAACCGTGACGAGGTGACGAACGGTGTGGACCATGCCGCGGATCTCCGGGCGGTCCTCCTTCACCACGGTGTCGTTCAGCCGCTTGAGGCCGAGCGAACGCAGGGTGTCACGGTGGTTCTGCTTGCTACCGATGTAGGACTTGGTCTGCGTGACCTTCAGGCGAGCCATCAGGCGCTCACCCCAGCCGCGCGGGCCCGCAGCAGAGCGGCGGGAGCCACGTCCTCCAGCGGCAGGCCACGGCGGGCGGCGATCTCCTCGGGGCGCACGAGGCCCTTCAGAGCAGCCACGGTGGCGTGCACGATGTTGATCGCGTTGTCCGAGCCGAGCGACTTCGACAGGATGTCGTGAACGCCGGCGCACTCCAGGACGGCACGCACCGGGCCACCGGCGATAACACCGGTACCGGGGGACGCCGGCTTCAGCAGCACGACGCCGGCGGCCTTCTCACCCTGGATCGGGTGCGGGATGGTGCCCTGGATACGGGGGACCTTGAAGAAGTTCTTCTTGGCCTCCTCAACACCCTTGGCGATGGCGGCCGGAACCTCCTTCGCCTTCCCGTAACCGACACCCACGGTGCCGTCGGCGTCGCCCACCACGACCAGCGCGGTGAAGCTGAAACGACGACCACCCTTGACAACCTTGGCGACGCGGTTGATCGCGACGACGCGCTCGACGTAAGCAGTCTTCTCGACGGCGGGGGCGTTGCCCCGGTCGTCACGCTTACGGTCACGCCGCTCGCCGCCGGTGCCGCCGCCGGCGCCGCTACCGCGGCGCTGGGGTCCAGCCATTGGAATTACCTCTCTCGTTTACGTCCGTCGACAGAGTCGACGAGCGGGCTTAGAAGTCGAGCCCGGCCTCACGGGCCGCGTCCGCCAGGGCGGCGATGCGGCCGGCGTACCGGTTGCCCGCACGGTCGAAGACGACCGTCTCGACGCCGGCGGCCTTGGCGCGCTCGGCGACCAGGCTTCCGACCTTCTTGGCCAGCTCGGTCTTGTCGCCCTCGGTGCCACGGATGGACACGTCGAGGGTGGACGCCGACGCCAGGGTGTGACCCTTGGCGTCGTCGATGACCTGGGCGACCATGTGGCGGTTCGAGCGCGTCACGACGAGGCGCGGACGCACCTCGGTGCCGACGACGCGCTTGCGAACGCGAATGGCGCGGCGCTTGCGGGCGGCGTTCTTGTAGGCGTTGCCCTTGCCGATCTTGACAGAGACGCTCATCGCTTACTTACCACTCTTTCCGACCTTGCGGCGGATGACCTCGCCCGCGTACTTGACGCCCTTGGCCTTGTACGGGTCGGGCTTGCGCAGCTTGCGGATCTTGGCAGCGACCTCGCCGACCTTCTGCTTGTCAGTGCCGTCCACGTGGAACTTGGTGGGCGACTCGACCACGAAGGAGATGCCCTCCGGGGCCTCGACCAGGATCGGGTGGCTGTAGCCGAGCGAGAACTCCATGGCGGAGCCCTTCGCGGCGACTCGGTAACCAACACCGCTGATCTCCAGCGACTTGCGGTAGCCCGCGGTCACGCCGGTGATCATGTTCGCCACCAGCGTCCGCGACAGGCCGTGGAGGGCCTTCGACTGACGCTCGTCGTTCGGGCGGGTGACGACCAGGGTGCCGTCCTCGCCCTTGCTGATCTCGATCGGCGCGGCGACGACGTGGGTGAGGGAGCCCTTGGGGCCCTTCACCGAGACCGCCTGGCCATCGATGGTGACGTCCACGCCGGCGGGAACCGGGATGGGCAGCCGTCCAATACGCGACATTGCTGTACCTCCGTTTCCCGAATTACCAGACGTAGGCGAGAACTTCTCCGCCTACGCCCTTCTTGGCGGCCTGCTTGTCGGTGAGGAGACCGGAGGACGTGGAGATGATCGCCACGCCCAGGCCGCCGAGCACCTTCGGCAGGTTGGTGGACTTTGCGTAAACGCGCAGACCCGGCTTGCTGATGCGCTTGATGCCGGCGATGGAGCGCTCACGGTTGGGGCCGAACTTGAGCTCGATGGTCAGCTTCTTGCCGACCTCGCCCTCGGTGGGGTCCTCAACCTTGTAGGAGGAGATGTAACCCTCCTGCTGCAGGATCTCGGCGACGTGCGCCTTGATCTTGCTCGACGGCATCACGACGGAGTCGTGGTACGCCGAGTTCGCGTTACGCAGACGAGTGAGCATGTCTGCGATCGGGTCGGTCATGGTCATGGTGGCCTCAGGCCTCTCTCGCCGTGGTTTCTCCGCACCAGGTCCCCCTCCGCGCACTCCGGGGAGTGCGAAAGGGGCACAAGCGCAGGGGACCTGCGACGTAGTAAGACTGGGTTTGCGAGCCCTCACAGGAGAGCCGCGAGCATCCATGGAGATGCCGCGGCAGGGGGCCCGACCCCACTACCTTACGGGAATCCTCTCGGAAGCCCAAAAGCCGTGGAGCCGGGCACTCTGCTTCGCAGTGGTGTGCCTAGGGCGCCTGGACTACCAGGAGCTCTTGGTCACGCCCGGCAGCTCGCCGCGGTGCGCCATCTCACGGAGGCACACACGGCACAGGCCGAACTTGCGGTACACCGAGTGCGGACGACCGCAGCGCTGGCACCGGGTGTACGCACGCACGCCGAACTTCGGCTTACGCTCGGCCTTTGCGATCAGGGCCTTCTTCGCCATGGCTCACGCCTCCTTGAACGGGAAGCCCAGAGCGCGCAGGAGCGCCCGGCCCTCATCGTCGGTCTGAGCGGTGGTCACGACGGTGATGTCCATACCGCGCTGACGGTCGACCTTGTCCTGGTCGATCTCGTGGAACATGACCTGCTCGGTGAGACCGAACGTGTAGTTGCCACGGCCGTCGAACTGCTTCGGGGAGAGGCCGCGGAAGTCACGGATACGCGGCAGCGCCAGCGACACCAGACGGTCCACGAACTCCCACATGCGGTCACCACGGAGGGTGACGTGGGCACCGATCGGCTGGCCCTCGCGCAGCTTGAACTGCGCGATCGACTTACGGGCCTTGGTCACGGCCGGCTTCTGACCGGTGATCGCGGTCAGGTCCTTGATCGCGCCCTCGATCAGCTTGCTGTCACGGGCAGCCTCGCCGACACCCATGTTGACCACGACCTTGACCAGGCCGGGGATCAGCATGACGTTCTCGTACGAGAACTGCTCCTGCAGCTGGCCCTTGACCTCGGAGTTGTAACGCTCCTTGAGGCGGGGGGCCACCTTCTCAACAGTCGTCTCAGACATCAGATGTCCTCACCGGTCCGCTTGGCAACGCGGATCTTGTTGCCCTGGTCGTCGAAGCGGTAGCCGACGCGGGTGACGACCTTCTTGCCATCCTTCTCCACGACCAGCTGGACGTTGGAGACGTGCACCGGGGCCTCGACGGTCACGATGCCGCCCTGGGTGCCCGGGCCCGGCTTGGTGTGCTTCTTGACCCGGTTGACACCCTCGACCAGGACCTTGTTCTCAGCGGGGATGGCCTGGATGACCTTGCCCTGCTTGCCCTTGTCCTTGCCGGTGATGACCTGGACCAGGTCACCCTTCTTGATCTTCATGCTGTTCGCCATGAGATTAGAGCACCTCCGGCGCCAGCGAGATGATCTTCATGAACTTCTTGTCGCGCAGCTCGCGGCCCACGGGGCCGAAGATGCGGGTACCGCGGGGGTCACCTTCGGTGTTCTTCAGAACGACCGCGGCGTTCTCGTCGAAACGGATGTACGAGCCATCCGGACGACGACGCTCCTTCACGGTGCGGACGACGACGCACTTGACGACGTCACCCTTCTTCACCGAACCGCCGGGGATCGCGTCCTTGACGGTGGCGACGATGACGTCCCCGATACCGGCGTAGCGGCGACCGGAGCCACCGAGAACGCGGATGCAGAGAATCTCCTTGGCACCCGTGTTGTCGGCGACGCGCAGTCGCGACTCCTGCTGGATCACAGCTTTCTCCTGATCGTCAACGAGAGTCGACGGGCCGGCCGCTGCTCACTCGATCGCATCGCTGCATCGAGCACATACGGCCGTACCTCATCGGCTTCGTTACTTGGCCTTCTCGAGGATCTCGACGACGCGCCAGCGCTTCGTCGCGGACAGCGGCCGGGTCTCCATGAGGAGGACACGGTCGCCGACACCGCACGCGTTCTGCTCGTCGTGCGCCTTCAGCTTGTTGGTACGGCGGATGACCTTGCCGTACAGCGCGTGCTTGACGCGGTCCTCGACGGCGACGACGACGGTCTTGTCCATCTTGTCGCTGACGACGAGACCCTCACGGGTCTTGCGGAAACCGCGCGTCTCGTTGGTGTTCTCAGTCATCAGGCGTTCTCCACCGTCTCGATGCCCAGCTCGCGCTCGCGCATCAGGGTGTAGATCCGCGCGATGTCCTTACGGACCAGCTTGAGCCGGCCGTGGTTGTCGAGCTGCCCGGTCGCCGCCTGGAAGCGGAGGTTGAACAGCTCCTCCTTGGCCTCACGCAGCTTGGCAACGAGGCCCTCGTTGTCCAGCTGACGAAGCTCAGCAGCCTTGGTAGCGGCCGACATCAGCTCTCACCGTCCTCGCGCCGGACGATCCGGCACTTCATCGGCAGCTTGTGCGCGGCGCGGGTGAGCGCCTCGCGAGCAACCTTCTCGTTCGGGTACGACAGCTCGAACATGACCCGACCCGGGTGCACGTTCGCGATCCACCACTCCGGCGAACCCTTACCGGAACCCATGCGGGTCTCGGCCGGCTTCTTGGTGAGCGGGCGGTCCGGGTAGATGTTGATCCAGACCTTGCCGCCACGGCGGATGTGACGGGTGATCGCGATACGAGCGGACTCGATCTGACGGTTCGTCACGTAAGCCGGGGTCACGGCCTGGATGCCGAACTGGCCGAACGCCAGCTCGGTGCCACCCTTGGCCGCGCCACGCCGCTTGGGGTGGTGCTGCTTGCGGTGCTTGACCCTACGGGGGATCAGCATGGGGGTCAGGCCTCCGTTCCGGTGTTCTCGGCAGCCGGAGTCTCGACCGCAGCGGCCGCGGGGGCCTCGGCGGCGGGACGACGGCCACGGCCACCGCGCTCGCCACCACGGCGCTCGCCACCGCGGGCGGGACGACCACCCTCGGGACGGGCCGGGCGGTTGCCCGAGCGGGCAGCGGCGTTCTCAGCGCGGACCTCGGCGATGTTCTTGACGTCGCCCTTGTAGATCCAGACCTTCACGCCGATGCGGCCGAAGGTGGTCTTGGCCTCGAAGAAGCCGTAGTCGACGTTCGCGCGCAGGGTGTGCAGCGGCACACGGCCCTCGCGGTAGAACTCCGAACGGCTCATCTCGGCGCCGCCGAGACGACCGGAGCACTGGACCTTGATGCCCTTGGCGCCGGACTTCATGGTGCCCTGCATCGACTTGCGCATGGCACGGCGGAAGGAGACGCGGGAGGACAGCTGCTCCGCGACGCCCTGCGCCACGAGCTGGGCGTCCAGCTCGGGGTTCTTGACCTCGAGGATGTTCAGCTGGACCTGCTTGCCGGTCAGCTTCTCGAGGTCGCCGCGGATGCGGTCGGCCTCGGTGCCGCGCCGGCCGATGACGATGCCGGGGCGAGCGGTGTGGATGTCAACGCGGACGCGGTCGCGGGTGCGCTCGATCTCGACCTTGGAGATACCGGCGCGCTCCATGCCCTTCGTCATCATGCGACGAATGGCAACGTCTTCCTTGACGTAGTCCTTGTACAGCTTGTCGGCGTACCAGCGGGACTTGAAGTCCGTGCTGATGCCGAGGCGGAACCCGTGCGGGTTAACCTTCTGGCCCATTACCGGGTCCCTTCCTTGCTGCTGACGACCACGGTGATGTGGCTGGTCCGCTTGCGGATCCGGTAGGCACGGCCCTGGGCGCGCGGACGGAACCGCTTCAGGGTCGGGCCCTCGTCAACGTACGCCTCGGAGATGTAGAGGTCGTCCACGTTGGAGTGGTTGTAGTTGTGCGCGGCGTTGGCAATGGCGCTGTCGAGCACCTTGCCGACCGGCACGGTGGCGGCCTGCGGAGCGAAACGCAGGACGGCCTGGGCCTCCGTGGCCGGAAGGCCGCGGATGAGGTCCACCACGCGGCGGGCCTTCATGGGCGTGACGCGGATGTACCGCGCCTGGGCCCTGGCTTCCATGGTTGTCCCCTTAATGGAGTAAGTCACTTAAGTCTGTCTGGCGCTGAGCTCAAGCCCGCGGAGCGACTAGCGACGCTTCGACTTGCGGTCTTCCTTCACGTGCCCCTTGAAGGTGCGCGTGGGAGCGAACTCGCCGAGCTTGTGGCCGACCATCGACTCGGTGACGAACACCGGGACGTGCTTGCGGCCATCGTGAACCGCGATCGTGTGGCCGAGCATGGCCGGGGAGATCACGGAACGACGGGACCAGGTCTTGATGACGTTCTGCGTGCCCGCCTCGTTCTGCACGTCCACCTTCTTCTGAAGGTGGTCGTCGATGAAGGGGCCCTTCTTGAGACTGCGCGGCATCTGACCTGCTCCTAGCGCTTCTTGTTGGTCTTGCGGCGGCGCACGATGAGCTTGTCCGACGCCTTGTTCGGGCGACGGGTGCGGCCCTCGGGCTTGCCCCACGGCGAGACCGGGTGGCGACCACCGGAGGTCTTACCCTCACCACCACCGTGCGGGTGGTCGATCGGGTTCATGGCCACACCACGCACGGTCGGGCGGACGCCCTTCCAGCGCATACGGCCGGCCTTGCCCCAGTTGATGTTCGACTGCTCGGCGTTGCCGACCTCGCCGACGGTGGCGCGGCAGCGCGCGTCCACCAGGCGGATCTCACCGGAGGGCATGCGCAGGTGCGCCATGCGGCCCTCACGGGCGAGCAGCTGAATGCCGGAACCCGCGGAACGGGCCAGCTTGGCGCCACCGCCGGGACGGAGCTCCACCGCGTGGATGGTGGTACCGACCGGGATGTTGCGGAGCGGCAGGTTGTTGCCCGGCTTGATGTCGGCCCCGGGGCCGTTCTCGATCCGGTCACCCTGCGCAACGCCGCGGGGGGCGATGATGTAGCGCTTCTCGCCGTCCGCGTAGTGCAGGAGCGCGATGCGCGCGGTGCGGTTGGGGTCGTACTCGATGTGCGCGACCTTGGCCGGCACGCCGTCCTTGTCGTGACGACGGAAGTCGATCACACGGTAGGCGCGCTTGTGACCGCCACCCTGGTGGCGGGCGGTGACACGACCGGCGTTGTTACGGCCGCCCTTGCTGTGCAGCGGGCGAACCAGCGACTTCTCCGGCGTGGACCGCGTGATTTCGACGAAGTCGGCCACGCTGGAGCCACGGCGGCCCGGCGTAGTCGGCTTGTACTTGCGGATACCCATTTTCGTCCTCGTCCTTAACGACGATCACGTTCCCCGTCAGGCGGAGACCGGACCACCGAAGATGTCGATGCGGTTGCCCTCGGCCAGCGTCACGATGGCGCGCTTGGTGTCCTTGCGCTTGCCAAAGCCCGTCTTGGAGCGCTTGCGCTTGCCCTGACGGTTGAGCGTGTTGACGGCCTCGACCTTGACCGAGAAGACCGCCTCGACGGCCTGCTTGATCTGGGTCTTGTTGGCGTCCGGCGACACGACGAACGTGTACTTGTTCTCGTCGAGGAGCGAGTAGCTCTTCTCCGAGATAACCGGCTTGATCAGGACGTCACGGGGGTCCGTGTACGTCTTGCTCGTGATCTCGGCAGCCATCAGGCGGCGCTCCCTTCGAGCTCGCCCTCAGCAGCAACAGCCTTGGCGGACGCGACCGGACCGGCCACGAAACGCTCGAAGGCGGCCTGGGTGAAGACCACATCGTCGGAGACGAGCACGTCGTAGGTGTTCAGCTGGCCGGCGTCCAGGATGTGCACGTTCGGCAGGTTGCGAGCGGACTTGAGGCCCAGCTCGTCCTCGCGCTCGACGACCAGGAGGACGTTCTTGCGCTCGGAGATCTTGCCGAACAGGCTCTTGGCGGCCTTGGTCGACGGCGCATCGGTCGCGGTCACCGCGGTGATGACGTGGATGCGCTCGTGGCGGGCCCGGTCGGTGAGCGCACCGCGGAGGGCGGCGACGATCATCTTCTTCGGGGTCCGCTGCGAGTAGTCGCGCGGCACGGGGCCGTGCACGACGCCACCGCCGGCGAACTGCGGCGCACGGGTCGAGCCCTGACGGGCGCGGCCGGTGCCCTTCTGGCGGTACGGCTTCTTGCCGCCACCACGGACCTCGCCGCGGCGCTTCACCTTGTGCGTGCCCTGGCGGGCAGCGGCGAGCTGCGCGACGACGACCTGGTGCATCAGCGGGATGCTGACCTTGGCGTCGAAGATCTCGGCGGGCAGCTCGACGCTGCCGGCCTTGTCGCCGGCCGGCGACAGGATGTCAATGGTGGTCATATCCTTCACAGCCCCTTCGCCGCGGTGCGGACGAGGACGAGGCCGCCGTTCGGGCCGGGGACAGCGCCCTTGATGAGCAGCAGGCCCTTCTCCGCGTCGACCGCGTGCACGGTCAGGTTCTGGGTGGTCACACGCTCGTGGCCCATCCGACCAGCCATGCGCAGGCCCTTGAACACGCGGCCCGGGGTGGCGCAGCCACCGATGGAACCGGGCGAACGGTGCTTGCGCTGGGTGCCGTGACCGGCGCCGAGGCCCTTGAAGTTGTGACGCTTCATGACACCGGCGAAGCCCTTGCCCTTGGAGGTGCCGGTCACGTCGACCTTGACACCCGCCTCGAACAGCTCGGCGGTGATCTCCTGGCCCAGGGTGTACTCGGACGCGTCCGAGGTACGCAGCTCGACCAGGTGGCGGCGCGGGGTGACACCGGCCTTGGCGAAGTGGCCCGCGAGGGGCTTGTTCACCTTGCGGGGGTCGATCTCGCCGAAGCCGATCTGGACGGCGTCGTAGCCGGCCGGGCTGTCGGCGGTGTGGACCTGGGTCACGACATTCGGCCCGGCCTTGACGACGGTCACCGGGACGACCCGGTTGTTCTCGTCCCAGACCTGGGTCATGCCGAGCTTCTCGCCCAGGATGCCCTTAATCTGCTTAGCCATCTTCGGTGTGCCTCTCAGAGCTTGATCTCGATGTCGACACCGGCCGGCAGGTCGAGACGCATGAGCGAGTCAACCGTCTTCGGCGTGGGGTCGAGGATGTCGATCAGACGCTTGTGAGTACGCATCTCGAAGTGCTCGCGCGAGTCCTTGTACTTGTGCGGCGAGCGGATGACGCAGTACACGTTCTTCTCAGTGGGCAGCGGCACCGGGCCCGCGACCTGCGCACCAGTACGAATCACCGTCTCGACGATCTTCTTCGCCGAGGAGTCGATGACCTCGTGGTCGTAGGCCTTGAGCCGGATGCGGATCTTCTGTCCCGCCATGGCTACTCAGTAGTCCTTCTGTGGTCTGTTGCCTCCACGACCGGATTCGTCCGGGTGGACTGGTCCGGCGGCGCCCCCGGATGGTTACCCTCTCCGACCCCCGCGGTCGGGCGTGTCGCCCTGCCGCTTGCAAAAAACCAAAGAGGTTTCCCTCTTCGGTCTTCCACTCTCGGTCGGTGAGGTCTTGCACCCACCAGGCGCCGGGTCGAGGCCCCGCCCACGCTTCCCGGAAGATTCCCGTACGTCCGCCCCGCAGCTGCCGCGGTGTCGCTTACACACCACTACGCCCACACGCCCACCGCAGAAGCGGCGAACGCGGACGCATGAACGGCCATCACGGGAACGACGAGTACGTGGGACTCGCTTCCAGTCCTCCCGGCGGGAGGCGCGCAGCATCGGCACTCAACCGAGCAACTTGGACATACTGCCATACAGCGCAGCCCGAACGCCAATCGAGGGGTCAGTGCGCACGGTCCTCCCGGACCATCCGTTCGAGTCCTCGGGCGAGGTCGACGGTCTGTTCGACGGTGAGCGGCGGCGCGTCCATGGCGGGGGCGGGCGCCTCCGCACCGTGGTAGCCGGCGATCGAGTCGACCGACACCGCCCGGCCGTCGCCGAGCAACAGCACCACGTCGTGACTGCGGGCCCAGACGAGCCGGGCGCCGGCCGGGTCGTCCCCGGGGAGGTCGGTCACCACGAGGGTGCCGGAGGGTTGCATGGCCGGGTAGCGGCAGGTCCCCCCTGTGGTACCGGGCAGTTCGGGGGTGCAGGCGAGCGGCACGGACACCGGCCCCACCTGGATGCGGAGCACTCCGAGGCGGCCGTCCTTGCGGATCCAGTACACGCCGTCGAGGCCGCCGCTGCCAGGCCTCCCCTGGCCGACGGCGGCGGCCGCCCACTCCACGGTGCCGATGCCCGGCGGGAGGAGCTGCCTGAGCCGGTCGACCGGCGACGGCGCGGCCGGCGCGGTCCGGTCCGGGCCCGTGAGGGCGGGGAGGGCTGTCCCGGCGACGGTCAGCAGCACCGCCGCCACCGCGAGTCCGGCGCGGCGCCGGCGGCGGAGCGCGCGCGCCCTGGCGAAGAGCGCGTCGGGGTCGGCCGGGCCGGTGGGCTCGGCGGCCGCACGGGCCAGCAGTGCCTTGACGGCGTCGTGCTCGTTCACCTCGGGTCTCCCTGGAGCTCTCGGACGTCCGGGGGGACGAGCCCGCGCAGCGCCGCGAGTCCCCGGGCGGTGTGGCTCCGCACGGTGCTCTCCGGCATGCCGAGCAGGTCGGCGGTGTCGGCGACGCTCAGGTCCTCCCAGTAACGCAGGACGAGCACGGCGCGCTGCTTGGGCCGGAGTGCGGCCAGCGCGGCCCGGACGGCGACGGCGGTGTCCGCGTCGTGCATCGGCCCCGGTGACTCCGGCAGGTCGCCGAACGCCTGCTCGCGCCGCCAGAAGCGGCGGCGGGAGGCGATGAAGGTGTTCACCAGGGTCTTGCGGGCATAGCCGTCGACGCTCTCGATGCGGTCGAGCCGGCGCCAGCCGAGGATCACCTTCAGCAGGGTCGACTGGACGAGGTCGTCGGCCTCGTCGCGGTCGCCGCACAGCAGGATCGCACTGCGGAACAGCGCCGTCCTACGGGCGACGACGTAGTCGTGCAGGGCCTGCTCGGCGTGCACCGTCCCCCCTCCCCGGGCCGCCCACGGCGGGTGGCCCCGTCCTTCCCAGTGCGTCGGGGGGCACGCGGCGTTGCACCGCCGTCAGGCCGGGCGGGTCAGCCCTCGGTACGGCGCAGCGCGAAGAGGATGTTGTTCTTCTTCGGGGGGACGCGGGTCTCGCAGACGATCGACATGCCGGGCAGCGCGCGGGTGACGATGTCCAGCAGCTGGTCGCGGTCGCCGAACACGACGTTCTTGTCGCCGGAGACGTACTTGTCGGCGGTGTAGGCCATCAGGTGCGCGATGTCCGACCGGCGCTCCCACTCCTTCACGACGAGCGTGCCGCCGGGGGCGAGCAGCGCCTCCGCGTCGCGCAGCAGGGCGTCGCGCTGCGCCGGCGGCACGTGGTGCAGGACGTCGACCACCAGGACGAGGTCGAAGAGCTCCGGCTTCTCGGCCCGCAGGTCGTGCGAGTAGACCGAGCGGAACTCGGCCCGGCCGCGGTCGCCGCGGAACAGCCGGCCGGGGCTGTCCATGACGTCGATGCCGAGGTACTGCACCTCGGGCAGCGCGCCGACCAGGCGCTCGGCCACGGCGCCGTCGCCGCAGCCGATCTCCAGGATGCGCCCGGGGCTGGCGAGGCTGAGCAGGGTGATGCCGAGGCTGTCGAGATCGATGAACACCGACCGGTAGAGCTCCGCAGCGGGGACTTCGTACTTGCCCAGGCGGCGGCGGACTGCTGCGGTGATTCCCATACGATCTCTCCGGTCGGTGCGCGGCATGTTCCTGAGGGACGAAGTCTGACAGGAGCGCGGGCCGCGGGCGCATGCAGGGTGCCGTGTGCGGGGGAGCCGGGAACAGGGAGTCGGGAATGGTGGCGCAGCGGGGCATCGACACGGCGGTTCCGGGCCCGCGCCGGGACAACGGGTTCGGCGGGCTGCGCCTGCTGCTGGCCCTGGCCGTGATCGCCTCGCACGCCGCGCCGCTGGGGTTCGGACTGCCGAACCCCGGTACGGGCGCCACCCGCGGGCAGACCGACCTGGGCACGCTCGCGGTCTGCTGCTTCTTCGTGCTGTCCGGCCTGCTGGTGACCCGCAGTGCGGTGCGACTGCCGCCGGGTCGCTTCCTGTGGCACCGCGCGGTGCGGCTGCTGCCCGGGTTGTGGGTCTGCCTCCTGGTGACGGCCCTGCTGATCGCTCCCGCCGTCGCGGTGCACGAGGGCGTACGGATGTCCGAGCTCTTCGCGCACCCGCGCGGGCCCTGGCAGTACCTGGACGCGAACTGGCTGGTCACCGTCGGCCACTACGACATCGGCGGGTTGCTGCAGGGCGTTCCGCATCCGGGCGCGTTCGACGGGTCCCTGTGGTCGCTGCACTACGAGGTGCTCGCCTACGTCGCGGTGGCGGCCCTTTCGGCGGCCCTTCCGGTGCGCTGGTTCCGCGGGCTGGTGCCGCTGCTCGCGGTCCTGCTCTGGGCCGTGCTGGCCGTGGACGCGTGGGGTCACCCGGCCTTGCGCGCACCGACGTACGCCACGGACGGCCACCGCTTCACCCTTCCGGTCTTCGGTGTCGGCAGCACCGCGCAGCTCGTTCCGCTGTTCTTCGCCTTCGCCCTGGGCGCCGCCGCCGCGCTCCGTCCGGAAGGGCTGCGGCCGACCGGACGGGGTGCCGCGGCCGCGGCGCTGCTGCTCGTGGTGTCGCTGCGCTTCGGCGGCTTCACCGTGGTCGGGCTGCCGGCCGTGGCCTACCTGCTGCTGTGGGCCGCCGCGCACACTCCGGCGCCGCTGCGGGGGATCGGGCGGCGGCACGACTACTCGTACGGGCTCTACATCTACGCGTTCCCCGCCCAGCAGGTGCTCGCGGAGTTGGGCGCGAACCGCTGGGGCCGCCTCCCCTACGTCCTGGCGTCCGTGGCCTGCGCCGCCGTGGCGGCCGTGCTGTCCTGGCACCTGGTCGAGTCGCCCGCACTGCGCCTGCGGCATCTGGGCGTGCGGAGCGGCACGGTAGGCACCGGCGGTCGGCGGGCCGCTCTGCGGGCCGTCACCGGTCGCGCGGAGCCGTCAGCGGGTCGCGCTCCCGAGCAGTTCGCCGGGCCGGTCGGACGGGACGTCACGGTCGCCCCGGCGACGGACGAGCGTCCACAGCATGACGAGGGCCGTGGCGGCCGTTCCCGCCGCGAAGGAGGCGACGGCCCGCAGTGCGATGTCGCCGGGCAGCAGGGTGACGGCGACCAGCACGGCGGTGCCGGTGAGCCAGCCCGCGAGCTGGGCGCGGTGGCGGTGCTGGACCATGAGCGCCTGGCCGAGCACCTGCGCGAGCAGGTAGCAGAGCGTGCCGAGGACGAGCCACAGGAAGTCGGCGCGGGTCAGGACCTCCGGAGCCGCGAAGAGCAGCCGGATCAGCCAGGGGCCCGCCAGGACGGCCGGTACGCCGCCCAGGCAGGAGAGCGCGGTCACCACCAGGCAGGCCCGGCGCAGCATCCGTAGGAAGCCCTCGCGGTCCCCTGCGGCGTCGGCGCCCGCGAGCCCGGAGAGCAGGGACGCCTGCAGGGCCGCGAACACGAAGAGCGGCACCCGGGCCAGGACGAGGGCGTTGAGCAGGGCCGCCACCAGGGCGACCTCGCCGGGGGCGAGCAGCTGGGTGCTCAGCACCGCGGCATTCACCACGAACTGGGCGAGCAGGGTGGAGCCGATCAGCGGGCCGAGGCCGCGGACGAGGTCCGGCCAGGCCGTCGGCGCGCCCGGTTTCGAGGCGCGCAGGGTGGTGGGCAGGGTGACGGCGCAGGCGAGCAGCGGGGCCAGGGTGAGGACCAGGCTGAAGGCGAGGGCCGACTTCAGTCCGGCGGCGGCGCAGAGCAGGGCGAGGACGATCCGCAGTCCGCCGTCCACGGCGAGCTGGGTGCCGTACGCGGTGAACCGGCCGAGTCCCGCGAGGATGCCGCGAGTCGTGTAGGTGACGGCCAGGCCGGCGAACGCGCCGCCGAGCGCCCAGACCATCGGGCGGTCGCCGTGGAAGCACCGGTCGGCGATCGGCCGGGCGAAGATCCAGAGCAGGCCGAGCACGGCGGTGAGGAGCCCGGTGGCGAGTACCGCCGCCCGCCGCAGCACCGGCCGCGCGCCCTCGCCGTGCACGGCGCGGGCCGCGACGATCCGGGTGAGTTCCTGCTCCAGCGGGAAGAAGAGCCCCATGCCGATGGACATGACGATCGTCCACAGCACGGAGACGCGCGCCATGTCCACCGTCGCCAGGCTGTGGCCCGCCACCGCGAGGTGGACGTAGGAGGCCGCGCCGAGGATCACGGTGCCGGCCGCCACGGCGGCCATGCCGGGCGGCAGGGCGCGGGCGAGCCGGGCCAGTGGGGTCATGGTCGGGTCCTCCGGTTCAGCGCGCCGCGTGCTTGAGCATGGCGGAGACGCCGGGGCGCCCGGCGTGCCGGGCGGCGCCGGGCAGCAGGGTGAGGGCGTGCAGCCGGGACGACAGGTGCAGGCGGGAGACCTTGGCGGCGCGGTGCCAGCCGTGGGCGTCGAGCCGGTCGGCGGTCTCCCGGAAGAAGCGCTTGGCCTCCTCGAAGCGGCTGCCGGTGAAGGCCTTGGCGGAGGACTCGCTCTCGGCGTGCCGGCGGTAGCTGAAGCAGACCTCCGGGCTGGTGGCCAGGGACTCCCCCGCGACGAGCAGGTCCACGACCAGGGCGAGGTCCTGGATGACGCCGAGGTCGGCGCGGAAGCCGAACCGCTCGACGGCCTCGGTGCGCCAGCAGATCGACGGGAAGTACAGCCAGTTGCCGCGCAGCAGGCTGACCGCCAGGTCCTCGCCGCCGAGCAGGTCGCGGCCGGGGCCCTTGGGGGCGTAGATCTTCCGCTTGGTCCGGTCGACGAGGGTGTCGAAGGGCAGGCCGTCGCTGCCGATGACCTCGACGCCGGGCTGGATCATCGCGGCCTTGGGCTCGCGTTCGGCCGCGGCCCGGACGACGTCCAGGTAGTTCGGGTGCATCAGGTCGTCGCAGCCCATCAGCACCAGGTACTCGTACTCGGCGAGCGAGACGCAGTGGTTGAAGTTGCCGGTGACGCCGAGGTTCCGCTCGTTGCGGAAGTAGCGCACGCGCGGGTCGGCGAGGGCCTCGAACCACTCGGGGACGCCCGGTTCGCGGCCGTCGTCGACGACGGTGAGCCGCCAGTCGTCGCCGCTCTGGGCGAGGACGCTGCGCACCGCGTCCTGCATGAGGCGGACGTCGCCGTAGTACGGCAGCAGGATCTCGTAGCGGGACACGTCAGACCTCGGCATCCGCCACGAGGGCGGTTCGGCTGGTGCAGGCACGGTAGTACGCGGAGCCGGGCGCGTAGTCCCGCAGGTGACGGGGCATCCGGCGGATCACGGCGAGGAGCAGCACCAGGCCGGCGCGTGCCAGGTACACGAGGGCCTTGAGCGGGGAGGCGCTGGGCCGGCCGGTGGTGCGGGCCCGCATGGCGACGGGGACCTGGCGGACGGTGAAGCCGCAGCGGGCGGCGCCGACCAGGCTCTCGACGGTGTCGCCGAGGTACTCGACGGGGTACCAGCGGGCGAAGAACTCGATGAGCGGCCGGTTGCAGGCGCGGAAGCCCGAGGTGGTGTCGGTGAGCCGGGTGCGGGTGATCCGGGAGAGCACCACGGAGAGCAGCCTCATCGCCCAGCGGCGGGGGCCGCGGACCCGGTAGTCGCCCTCGCCGTCGAAGCGGGCGCCGATGACGAGGTCGGCCTCGGTGAGCCTCTCCAGCAGGACGGGGATGTAGAACGGGTCGTGCTGGCCGTCGGCGTCGACCTGGATCGCCACGTCGTAGCCGTGCTGCTGGGCGTACCGGTAGCCGAGCCGCATGGCGCCGCCGACACCGAGGTTGAACGGCAGGCGGGCGACGGCGGAGCCGGCCGCGGCGGCGACCTCGGCGGTGCGGTCGGTGGAGCCGTCGTCGACGACGAGGGTGTCGACCTCGGGCAACTGCCGCTTGATCTCGCCGAGGACGGCGGGCAGGCCGTCGGCCTCGTTCCAGGCGGGCAGGATGATCAGGACACGGCGGCCCTCGGTCACGGCTTGGTCTCCGGGGTCGCGGTGGTGACGGCAGGACCGGCGGGGGTGCGGCCGAGGGCTTCGGGGACGGGCATCAGGCCCTGTTCTGCGAGGTGGGCGCGGATCAGGGCGACGTCCTCGGCGAGGGTGCGGGTCTCCGCCTCCAGCCGGCTGGCCTCCCAGCTGAGGTGCAGGCTCACCAGCAGCACGAGGACGAAGCCGGCGAAGAGCACCAGGCTGACGCCGGAGGCGACGCCGAGCCGCTTGGCCGTCGAGTCGAGCAGCGACGGGAAGAAGCCGAGCGGGGCTATCGCAAGACCGATGGTCAGCCATATCGCCGCGTACTTCTCCCGTAGCTGCTGGCGTCTCAGCAGTTCCAGGATGTAGGCGAGCACCACCACGCCGGTGATCGAGGTGAGGATCGAGAGTTGCACTTGCCGGTGGCGCCTTCCGTGCGCGGGCCGTCCCCGTGAGAGGCCAACAGCCTAAGGCAGCCCGGCGGGTACTCGAACGGGTGGTCGCCCCTCAGCGCGGTCCGGTGAGGGCGCGGAAGGCCGGCCGCCGCAGGGCCTCGGCCAGTGAGGTCTCCCAGGCGGGCAGCGGGGCGAGGCCGGCGAGGGCCCAGCGGTCGTGGCCGAGCACGCTGTAGCCCGGGCGGGCGGCGGGCCGGGGGAAGGCGGCGGAGGTGGTGGGGCGGACCCGCTCGGGGTCGAGGCCGGCCGCCCGGTAGGCGGCGCGGGCGAGGCCGAACCAGGTGGTGCGGCCCGCGGCGGTGCCGTGGTAGACGCCGGCCGGGGCCGCTGGGCGGCCGCCGAGGGCGTGCAGTTGCCGGGCCAGGTCGTACGACCAGGTGGGCTGGCCGTACTGGTCGTCGACGACGTCGACGGTTTCCCGGACGGCGGCGAGCTTCAGCATCGTGGCGACGAAGTTGGGGCCGTACTCGCCGTACAGCCAGGCGGTGCGGACGACGTAGCCGGTGTCGGGCAGCAGCTCCAGGACGGCCCGCTCGCCGGCGAGCTTGGCCCGGCCGTAGGCGTTGACCGGCCCGGTGGGGGCGTCCTCCGGGCAGGGCCGGTCGGTGTCGCCGGGCAGCACGTAGTCGGTGGAGACCTGGAGCAGGCGGGCGCCGCTCTCGCGGCAGGCGAGGGCGAGGTGGCGCGGGCCGGTGCCGTTAACGGCGGTGGCGGCGGCCTCGGCGGCCTCGGCGCCGTCGACGTCCGTCCAGGCGGCGCAGTTGACGACCACGTCGTGGCCCGCGACGGCGGCGCTCACGGCCCGGGGGTCGGTGATGTCGAGCGCGGCGCGGTCGAGCGCGGTGACGTGCTCGCCGGCCGCGCCGAGGACCTCGGCGAGGTCGCGGCCGAGCATCCCGCCGGCGCCGGTGACCAGCCAGCGGGTCATGCGAGGGCCGCCCGGACCTTGAGCGGCTCCCACCAGGCGCGGTTCTCGCGGTACCAGGCGATGGTGGCGGCGAGGCCGTCGGCGAAGGAGACCCGCGGCTCGTAGCCGAGCTCCTCGCGGATGCGGCTGATGTCGAGGGAGTAGCGCAGGTCGTGGCCCTTCCGGTCCTCGACGTGCTCGACCATGTCCCAGCCGGCGCCGGCGGCCTCCAGCAGCAGGGCGGTGAGCTCCTTGTTGCTGATCTCTGTGCCGCCGCCGATGTTGTAGACGCGGCCGGCGCGGCCGCCGCGCAGCACCAGGTCGATGCCGTGGCAGTGGTCGGAGACGTGCAGCCAGTCGCGGACGTTGCCGCCGTCGCCGTACAGCGGCACCTTCCTGCCGTCGAGCAGGTTGGTGGTGAACAGCGGAACGACCTTCTCCGGGAACTGGTGGTGCCCGTAGTTGTTGGAGCAGCGGGTGACCACCACGTCCATGCCGTGGGTGCGGTGGTAGGCCAGCGCGAGCAGGTCGGAGGAGGCCTTGGAGGCCGAGTACGGGGAGTTCGGCGCGAGCGGCCAGTCCTCCGTCCAGGAGCCCTCGGTGATGGAGCCGTAGACCTCGTCGGTGGAGACGTGGACGAAGCGGCCGACGCCGTGCCGGCGGGCCGCGTCCAGCAGCACCTGGGTGCCGAGCACGTTGGTGCGCACGAACGGGCCTGCGCCCTCGATCGAACGGTCGACGTGCGACTCGGCGGCGAAGTGCACCACCGCGTCGTGGCCGGCCATGGCGGCGTCCACCGCGGCCTCGTCGCAGATGTCGGCGCGGACGAAGCGGTAGCCGGGGTGGTCGGCGACCGGGGCGAGGTTGGCCTCGACGCCCGAGTAGGTGAGCTTGTCGAGGACGGTGATCTCGGCCGAGGCGTCGGCGGCGAGCTGGGAGCGGACGAACTCGGAGCCGATGAAGCCGGCGCCGCCGGTGACCAGGATGCGCATAGTGCGCGCAGTCTACCGCCGGGCCCCCGCGACCCCGGCGGGCGCGCCCGGGGCGGCCTCCAAGGCTCCCGTAGGCTGCTGCCCATGCGTGGAATCCTCCTGGCCGGCGGTACCGGCTCCCGGCTGTGGCCGCTGACCCGGGCGGTCTCGAAACAGCTGCTCCCGGTCTTCGACAAGCCGATGGTCTACTACCCGCTCTCCACCCTGGTGATGGCGGGCATCGACGAGATCCTGATCGTCACCACGGCGGAGGACCAGCCGCAGTTCCACCGGCTGCTCGGCGACGGCTCGCAGCTGGGCCTGCGGCTGGAGTACGCGGTGCAGGAACGCCCGGAGGGCATCGCGCAGGCCTTCGTGCTCGGTGCGGACTTCATCGGCGACGAGCCGGTGGCGCTGATCCTCGGCGACAACATCTTCCACGGCAGCGGCCTCGGCACCCGGCTGGCGCAGCACGGCGACCCCAAGGGCGGGCTGGTCTTCGCCTACCCGGTGGCGGACCCGAGCGCGTACGGCGTGGTGGAGTTCGACGCGGACGGCCGGGTGCTGTCCATCGAGGAGAAGCCGGCCGTGCCGAAGTCCCGGTACGCGGTGCCGGGCCTGTACTTCTACGACAACCGGGTGGTGGAGATCGCCCGTGGTCTGGAGCCCAGCGACCGGGGCGAGTTGGAGATCACCGCGGTCAACGACGCCTATCTGCGGGCCGGTGAGCTCCAGGTGACCAGGCTCGACCGCGGCACGGCCTGGCTGGACACCGGGACCTTCGTGTCGATGGTGCAGGCCTCGGAGTTCGTCCGGGTCATCGAGGAACGCCAGGGCTTCAAGATCGGCTGTATCGAGGAGGCCTGCTGGCGGGCCGGGCTGATCGACGGCGACCGACTGCGCGCGCTCGCCGAGCCGTTGCTGAAGAGCGGGTACGGCCAGTACCTGCTGGACCTGTTGCAGGAGGAGAAGTCCCGGTGAAGTTCCGCGAGTTGACGATCGAAGGGGCCTTCGAGATCACCCCGCAGCTGCACGGCGACCGGCGCGGCCTGTTCACCGAGTGGTACCGCTTCGACCGGCTGGCCGAGCGCGTCGGGCACCCGCTCCGGCTCGCCCAGGGCAACCTCTCGGTGTCCGCCCGGGGCGTGGTGCGCGGCATCCACTTCGCGGACGTGCCGCCCGGCCAGGCCAAGTACGTGACCTGTGTGCGCGGCGCGGTGCTGGACGTGGTGGTCGACCTGCGGGTCGGCTCCCCCACCTTCGGCCGCTGGGAGGGCGTCCGCCTGGACGACACGGACCGCCGCGCGGTGTACGTGCCGGAGGGTCTGGGCCACGGCTTCTGCGCGCTGACCGACGACGCGACGCTCTCGTACCTGTGCTCGGAGACGTTCAACCCGGTCGGCGAGCACGGGGTGCACCCGCTGGATCCGGACCTGGGCATCGAGTGGCCGGCCGAGCAGCCGCAGCTCTCCGCCCGGGACGCCGCCGCACCCTCGCTGGCCGAGGCGCTGGCGAGCGGCCTGCTCCCCTCGTACGACGCGTGCACGGAGTACACCGCCGGGCTCTGAGCCGGCCGCGGCGGGCCGGTGGTGCACCGCCGGCCCCGGACAACGCGGAAGGGCCCGCCCTCCCCGTCCTCGCGGACGGAGGGGGCGGGCCCTTCCGTTTGCCTTGCGGCGAGCCTGTCTACGACGGACCAGGGTCAGATCGTCACTTGACGATCTTGGTGACCTGGCCGGCGCCGACGGTGCGGCCACCCTCACGGATGGCGAACTTGAGGCCCTCCTCCATGGCGACGGGCTGGATCAGCGCGACGGTCATGGCGGTGTTGTCGCCCGGCATGACCATCTCGGTGCCCTCGGGGAGGGTCACGACGCCGGTCACGTCCGTGGTACGGAAGTAGAACTGCGGGCGGTAGTTGTTGAAGAACGGGGTGTGGCGGCCACCCTCGTCCTTCGACAGGATGTAGGCCTGGGCCTCGAAGTCGGTGTGCGGCGTGACCGAACCCGGCTTGATGATGACCTGGCCGCGCTCGACGTCCTCGCGCTTGATGCCACGGAGGAGCAGACCGACGTTCTCACCGGCCTGGCCCTCGTCGAGCAGCTTGCGGAACATCTCGATACCGGTGACCGTGGTGGTGGTCTTGGTGGTCTTGATGCCGATGATGTCGACGGTCTCGTTGACCTTGAGGACACCACGCTCGATGCGACCGGTGACGACGGTGCCACGACCGGTGATCGTGAAGACGTCCTCGATCGGCATCAGGAACGGGAGCTCGGTGGCACGGGCCGGGGTCGGGATGGCCTCGTCCACGGCGGCCATGAGGCCGAGGAGCTTCTCGCCCCACTCCTTGTCGCCCTCGAGCGCCTTCAGCGCCGAGACGCGCACGACCGGCAGGTCGTCGCCCGGGAACTCGTACTCGGAGAGGAGCTCACGGACCTCGAGCTCGACGAGCTCCAGGATCTCCTCGTCGTCCACCATGTCGGCCTTGTTCAGGGCGACGACGATGTAGGGGACGCCGACCTGGCGGGCCAGGAGGACGTGCTCCTTGGTCTGCGGCATCGGGCCGTCGGTGGCGGCGACGACGAGGATCGCACCGTCCATCTGGGCCGCACCGGTGATCATGTTCTTGATGTAGTCAGCGTGACCCGGGCAGTCAACGTGGGCGTAGTGACGCGCCTCGGTCTGGTACTCGACGTGAGCGATCGAGATGGTGATACCGCGCTGACGCTCCTCCGGCGCCTTGTCGATCTGGTCGAACGGCGTGAAGGGGTTGATCTCCGGGTACGCGTCGTGCAGCACCTTGGTGATCGCCGCGGTCAGCGTGGTCTTACCGTGGTCGATGTGACCGATGGTGCCGATGTTGACGTGGGGCTTCGTCCGCTCGAACTTCGCCTTCGCCACTGCAGTCCTCCTGAGGACAGTTCTGTACGCCGTACGACGTCAGTTGGTCTTTGATCGGGATTGGGAACGGGGCGCTGGTAGCGCTCCATGCCGTCCCGCGGGGTGGGGTGCCGGGAGGGCCCGGGGGAATCCGTGGGGATTCGCCCCGGGTTACCTCCTTCTAGCCTAAGGGGTCTGATTCGTCCCGAATAACGGGCCGAACCGTTGACCGGCAGTGCCGGCCTTACTCGCCCTTGGCCTTGGCGATGATGTCGTCCGCCACGTTCCGCGGAACCTCGGCGTACGAGTCGAACTGCATCGAGTAGCTTGCGCGACCAGAGGTCTTGCTGCGCAGGTCACCGACGTAGCCGAACATCTCGGAGAGCGGCACGAGCGCCTTGACGACGCGCGCACCGTGACGCTCCTCCATGGCCCGGATCTGGCCACGGCGGGAGTTGATGTCGCCGATCACATCGCCCATGTAGTCCTCGGGCGTGGTGACCTCGACGGCCATCATCGGCTCCAGAAGGGCCGGACCGGCCTTCCTGGCGCCTTCCTTGAAGGCCATCGAACCGGCGATCTTGAACGCGAGCTCGGACGAGTCGACGTCGTGCGACGCACCGTCGAGCAGGATCACGCGGACGCCCTGGAGCGGGTAGCCGGCGAGCACGCCGAACTCCATGGCCTCCTGGCAACCGGCGTCGACCGAAGGGATGTACTCCTTCGGCACGCGGCCACCGGTGACCTTGTTGACGAACTCGTAGCCCTCGCCGGACTCCAGCGGCTCGATCGCGATCTGGATCTTCGCGAACTGACCCGAACCACCGGTCTGCTTCTTGTGCGTGTAGTCGATGCGCTCGACGGCCTTGCGGATCGTCTCGCGGTACGCGACCTGCGGCTTGCCGACGTTGGCCTCGACCTTGAACTCACGGCGCATACGGTCGACGAGCACCTCGAGGTGCAGCTCGCCCATACCCGCGATGATGGTCTGGCCGGTCTCCTCGTCCGTGTTGACCTGGAAGGACGGGTCCTCCTCGGCGAGACGCTGGATGGCGACACCCAGCTTCTCCTGGTCACCCTTGGACTTGGGCTCGATCGCGACGCGGATGACCGGGGCCGGGAAGTCCATGGACTCCAGGATGACCGGCTGCTTCTCGTCGGACAGCGTCTCACCGGTGGTGGTCTGCTTCAGGCCCATGACGGCGATGATGTCGCCGGCGCCCACCGAGTCGATCTCCTCACGCTTGTTCGCGTGCATGCGGTAGATCTTGCCGATGCGCTCCTTCTTGCCCTTGACGGAGTTCAGCACCGAGGTGCCGGACTCCAGGCGGCCGGAGTACACGCGGACGAAGGTGAGCTTGCCCAGGTGCGGGTCGGACATGATCTTGAACGCCAGGGCGGCGAGCGGCTCGTCGTCCGAAGCCTGGCGGACGATCTTCTCCTCGTCGTTGCCCGGCTTGGTGCCCTCGATGCCCTCGATGTCCAGCGGCGACGGCAGGTACTTCACGACCGCGTCGAGCAGGGGCTGAACGCCCTTGTTCTTGAACGCGGAGCCGCAGAAGATCGGGGTGAAGTTCGAGGCCAGCGTGCCCTTGCGGATCGCGGCGATCAGCAGCTCCTCGGGGATGTCCTCGCCCTCCAGGGCGATCTCCATCACCTCGTCGCTGACGTTCGACACGGTGTCGATCAGCTGCTCGCGGTACTCGGCGGCCTTGTCGGCGAGGTCGGCCGGGATGTCGACGGTCTCGTACATCTCGCCCTTGGGGGCGTCCGGCGACCAGACCAGGGCCTTCATCTTCACCAGGTCGACGACGCCGACGAAGTCGGACTCCGCGCCGATCGGGAGCTGCATGACCAGTGGGGTGGCGCCGAGGCGGTCCACGATGGTCTGCACGCAGAAGTAGAAGTCGGCGCCCGTGCGGTCCAGCTTGTTGATGAAGCAGATGCGCGGGACACCGTAGCGGTCAGCCTGCCGCCACACGGTCTCGGACTGGGGCTCGACGCCGGCGACGCCGTCGAACACCGTCACGCCACCGTCGAGCACGCGCAGCGAGCGCTCCACCTCGACGGTGAAGTCGACGTGGCCGGGGGTGTCGATGATGTTGATGGTGTTGTCGACGCCGTCGAGCGTCCAGTGACAGGTCGTCGCGGCCGACGTGATGGTGATGCCGCGCTCCTGCTCCTGCTCCATCCAGTCCATCGTGGCAGCGCCGTCGTGGACCTCACCGATCTTGTACGAGACACCGGTGTAGAACAGGATCCGCTCGGTGGTGGTGGTCTTGCCCGCGTCGATGTGCGCCATGATCCCGATGTTGCGGACCTTGGCGAGGTCAAGGGAGGTTGCAGCCATGGTGGCTCGTTCTCTCTCTGTCTAGTGACGGGGTTCGGACTACCAGCGGTAGTGCGCGAAGGCCTTGTTGGACTCGGCCATCTTGTGGGTGTCCTCGCGGCGCTTCACGGACGCGCCCAGGCCATTGCTGGCGTCGAGGATCTCGTTGAGCAGACGCTCGGTCATGGTCTTCTCGCGACGGGCGCGGGAGTAGCCGACGAGCCAGCGCAGCGCCAGGGTGTTGGCACGGCCGGGCTTGACCTCGACCGGGACCTGGTAGGTCGCGCCACCGACGCGGCGGGACTTGACCTCGAGGGTCGGCTTGACGTTCTCCAGGGCGCGCTTGAGCGCGACCACCGGGTCGGCGCCGGTCTTCTCGCGAACGCCCTCGAGGGCGCCGTACACGATCCGCTCGGCGGTGGAGCGCTTGCCGTGCAGCAGGATCTTGTTGACCAGCGAGGTCACCAGCGGGGAGCCGTAAACCGGGTCGATGATGACCGGGCGCTTCGGGGCGGGGCCCTTACGAGGCATTCTTACTTCTCCTTCTTGGCGCCGTAGCGGCTGCGGGCCTGCTTGCGGTTCTTGACACCCTGGGTGTCAAGGGAGCCGCGGATGATCTTGTAGCGGACACCAGGAAGGTCCTTCACACGGCCACCGCGGACCAGCACGATGGAGTGCTCCTGCAGGTTGTGGCCCTCGCCCGGGATGTAGGCGGTGACCTCGATCCCGCTGGTGAGGCGCACACGGGCGACCTTACGAAGCGCCGAGTTCGGCTTCTTCGGGGTGGTCGTGTACACACGCGTGCAAACGCCGCGACGCTGGGGCGAGCCCTTCAGAGCGGGCGTCTTGTTCTTCTCGACCTTGTCCTGCCGGCCCTTTCGGACCAGCTGCTGGATCGTAGGCACCGTTTCTCCGTTTTCTGTGTGCCAAGGCTGCGTAAAACTAACCTGCGGCGCCCTCGACGCTCCGACCCACGCGGTCGGGCGTGTTGAACCCTCTGGCGGAGGAATCGCGGAATCCCATGAGCTGATGGACAGCGACGGCGCTCGCACGGCGAGAGCGGGATCAGCGCTCTGCTACGGCGGCCGGTCTGCTGGCACGCACAAGGACCCGGGGACACCCCAGGCACGAATCAGAGCGTACCTAGCGCATCGGCGGCGGTCAAAACAAATGCAACGCCGCTGCTCACCCGGGCGAGCCTGGGATCACCTGAACGGTGCGGGAACGTCCGGAGGTCGTACCACACATCCGTGACGGCCGCCACTTCTCACGCCCGGCGTCCCGACCCCCCTCGGGGCGAATCGGACACGCCGCGTCAGGCGGTGGACACCACGGCCAGCAGCATCATCATCGCCCAGCCGGCCACCGAGAGCCAGCCGATCACCAGGCCGGCGGTCGCCATGCCGTCGCCCTCCTCGCGGCCGGAGCGCAGCTGCGACTTCGCGATGTGCCCCGTCACCACGGCCGGGATGCCCAGCGCGCCGAAGGTCGGCACACAGAGCAGGCCCAGCACCATCGAGGCGATCGCCATGCCGTTGGTACGCGGCGGCGCGTACACCGGCGGGGGCATGAAGGTCGGCGGGACGACCGGCACGGCCGCGCCCATCGGCGCCACCATCGGCCCGGACGGCAGGTCGGCGACCAGCTGGGCGAGCTGACCGTACGTCTGCGCACGGTGCGCGACGTCGAAGCGCTGCGAGTACTCCTCCGCCGTCAGCCGGCCCTCGGCGTAGGCGGCCTTCAGCACGTCCACCGTCCGCTCGCGGTCCGCGTGGGCGGCGCGCATCGCCGACTGCGGGGTCTGGGCCGGCTGCCAGGGCTGCGGCGGCGGCCCGAACGGCTGCTGCGGCTGCCTCCACGGCTCTACGGCCATGCGGCCACCTCCCTGACACCCCGTCGCGCATCGGCTGCGCGTGCTGCCCCTACAGAATGCAGGACGAGTGGCGGTCCCGAGTAGTTGCCGGAGAACTGCGTGATTCACTCCGCGGTGGCCCCGGGCCCGTCCGCGGGCCGGGCCGCCGCCGTCGGCGCTCCGGCATCATGGACGGCGGGTGCGGTCGATCGCCGACGGAAATCGTCGACGGACATCGCCGACGGACGTGGACGGAAGAGGCATCGTGGGCAGGCGCAGCAGCAGGGGCGGGCAGGAGTCCGCCGTCGAAGGGCTGCTGGCCCGGGCGGTGCAGCAGGTCGTGGCGGCGCCCGCCGGCACGCTGGAGTACGCGCTGGACGGCGGCGCCTCGCTGCTGGCCGCGTCGGCCGAGCAGTGGCCGGAGGTCGGCCGGGCGCTGCTGGCGTTCGCGGAGAGCGCGGTCGGCCGGTGCTGGACGGCCGGCTGGCGGCCCGCCGACCTGGCGCGGGTGGTCCGGCGCGAGCTGGGGCCGGTGCACCTGGCGCTCGCGGTGGACCTGATCGCGGCGGAGGGCCGACGGCATCCGGCGGCCTCGCTGGACCGGCGCTGGCACGAACAGCTGCGGGAGCTGGCGGTCGAGGTGTGGTGGGGGACGGACGAGGCGTACCTGCCGGAGTTCGCCGGCCGGCACCGGCTGGACCGGTTCGCGGTGGCGACGGCCGCGCTGGAGCTGCTGCGCGCCTGGTCGCTGCTGCCGCCGGTCGAGCCGGTCGGGCCGACGCCGGGGCGGCCGGGCGCCGCTCGGGCCGCTGCCCCGTCCGGGGCGCGGTCGGCGGGCGAGCCGCGGATGCTCGGGCGGATCCGGGCACTGCTGGCGAAGGCCGAGTCGACCGAGTACCCGGACGAGGCGGAGGCGCTGACCGCCAAGGCCCAGCAGCTGATGGCACAGCACTCCATCGACGAGGCGCTGCTGGCGGCGGGCGGCGCGGCGAAGGACGCGCCGGCGGCGCTGCGGATCGGGGTCGACCAGCCGTACGAGAGCCCGAAGGCGATGCTGCTGGACGCGGTGGCGGCGGCCAACCGGTGCCGGGTGGTGTGGGCGAAGGAGTTCGGGTTCTGCACGGTGGTCGGCTTCGACGCCGACCTGGACGCGGTGGAGCTGCTGTACACCTCGCTGCTGGTGCAGGCGACGACGGCGATGAGCCGGGCGGGCAGCCGCCGGCACCAGGACGGCGCGCCGCGGACGAAGGCGTTCCGTCAGTCCTTCCTGATCTCCTATGCTGCGCGGATCCGGGAGCGGCTCACCGAGGCGACCGAGCGGGCGACGGCGGAGGCCGCGGCCGGCCGGCACCTGCGCGAGGACGGCACCTCGGAGCAGCTGGTGCCGGACGAGCGCCTGCTGCCGGTGCTGGCCGCCCGGGAGCAGGCGGTGGACGACACGGTGGGACGGATGTTCCCGAAGCTGGTCTCGCAGCGGGTGCGGGTGAGCGACGGCGAGGGCTGGGCGGCCGGCCGGGCCGCCGCGGACCGTGCGGCGCTCGACGGGCGCGCCGGGGCGATCGAGGGCTGAGGCGGGTCCCGGCCCGGGTTCCGACACGGGACCGACACGAGGTTCGACGGAGGGGGAGAGTGTGGCGGAGTACCGGGACCGGGTGCGCGGCTCGCTGGTGGGCGGGGCGCTCGGCGACGCGCTGGGCTGGCCGGTGGAGTTCCAGCGGCTGGACGACATCAGGGACCGCTTCGGGCCGCAGGGGCTGCGGTCGCCGGCCGCGGGCGGCCGGGGCGGCGAGGTCACCGACGACACCCAGATGACGCTGTTCACCGCCGAGGGCCTGCTGCGCGGCGGCTCCCGGGAGGACGTCCACCGGGCGTACCGGCGCTGGATGCTGACCCAGCGGCTGCCGGGGCCGGAGCGCCACCCCGACGGCTGGCTGCTCGCGCAGGACTTCCTGTACGCCTCGCGGGCGCCGGGGACGGCCTGCACGAGCGGGCTCGCCGGGTACGGCTACCTGCCGGCGGTGGCGTACGGCCGGCACGGCGAGGTGAACGCGCAGTCGAAGGGCTGCGGCACGGTGATGCGGTCGGCGCCGTTCGGGCTGGCCGGGCTGGGTGTCCGGCGGGCCTTCGAACTGGCGGCGGACTGCGCGCAGCTGACGCACGGGCACCCGACGGGCTATCTGGCGGCGGGCGCGTTCGCGGCGCTGGTCGAGCGGCTGGCGCACGGGGCGGAGCTGCGCCGGGCGGTCGAGGAGACCGTGGAGCAGACGGCGGCGTACCCGGGCAGTGAGGAGACGGTGGCGGCGCTGCGGCGGGCGGTCCGGGTGGCCGGGCTCGGTCCGGCGTGCCCCGAGCGGGTGGAGCAGGTCGGGCTTGGCTGGATCGCCGAGGAGTGCCTGGCGATGGCGGTGTACGCGGCGCTGGTCGGTGCGGACGCGCGCGAGGCGCTGGTGCTGGCGGCGAACCACTCCGGGGACAGCGACTCCACCGGCGCGGTCTGCGGCAATCTGGTCGGCGCGATGTACGGCGTCGCCGGTCTGCCGGCGGACTGGGTCGCCGAGGTGGAGGGCGTGCAGGTGGTGCTGCGGGTGGCGGACGACCTGGTGGCGGCGTTCGCGGAGGGCGACCGGTCCGCCCTGGGCGACCGCTATCCGCTGCCGGAGCCCGTCGCCGAGCCGGCCGCGGTGCCCGTCGCTCCTGCGGCGCCGGCCGCTCCCCCGGTTCCGCCGGCGGGCCGGTCGCGGTTCCGGACCAGGGACTGATCCGGTGGGCCTGAGCCTGGAGAAGGTTGCGGCGGCGGCGCCCGGGCTGGTCGGCCACTACGGCTCGGCGCGGGTGAGCCTGGAGAAGTCCGGGCTGGGCGGGGCGCGGGCCGCGGTGTACCTGGTGCTGGACCGGTCGGGGTCGATGCGGCCGTTCTACCGGTCCGGCGCGGTGCAGCGGTTCGCCGAGCAGGTGCTGGCGCTCTCCGCGCACCTGGACGAGGACGGGCGGGTGCCGGTGGTGTTCTTCTCCACCGAGGTGGACGGCGTGGCCGAGCTCGTGCTCGGCCACCACGACGGCCGGATCGGTGAACTGCACGCCGGGCTCGGACACATGGGCCGCACCAACTACCACCTGGCGATGAAGGCGGTGGTCCGGCACCACCAGCTGTCCGGGGCCGGGGTGCCGGCGCTGGTGGTGTTCCAGACGGACGGCGGCCCGACCGCGCGCGGTGCGGCCCGGGAGCTGCTGTGCCTGGCGGCCGAACTGCCGATCTACTGGCAGTTCGTGGGCTTCGGCGATCCGGCCGACCAGGAGTTCGCCTTCCTGCACCGGCTGGACGAGCTCCCCGTCCCCGCCGCGCGGCCGGTCGACAACGCGGGCTTCTTCCCGGCCGGCCGGGACCCGGGGGCCGTCCCGGACGCCGAGCTGTACGACCGGCTGCTGGACGGCTTCCCCGAGTGGCTGGCGGCGGCCCGGGCGGCGGGCATCGTGTCGGACTGAGCAGGAGTCAGTCCCAGAGTGCGCCGAGGGCGAGGAGTTCGTCGCGGTACTCGATCCGCCCGGCCCACTCGGCGGGCCAGGCGGCCTCGCCGTGCCGGGCGCCGGCGAAGGCGCCGGTGAGGCAGGCGATGGAGTCGGAGTCGCCGGAGGAGAAGGCGGCCCGGCGCACCGCGGCGACCGGGTCGTCGGGCAGCAGCAGGAAGCACAGCAGGCCGGTGGCGAAGGCCTCCTCGGCGATCCAGCCGGCGCCGGTGATCTCGCACGGGTCGGTGTCGAGGGAGGGCCGGGCGAGGGCCGCGTCCAGCCGGTCGAGGACGAAGAGGCACTCGTCCCAGCCGCGGGTGACGAACTCCTGCGGTGAGCGGTCCTGGGCGTGTGCGGCGAGATCGCCGAGCCAGAACTCGTCGTAGCAGGTGCGGTGCTCGGTGGCGTACGCGCGCAGCAGGCGCGGCAGTTCGGCGGGGGCGGCGCCGTCGGCGAGCAGCCGGACGGTGTACGCGGTGAGCACGCTCGCGGCCAGCGCGGTGGGGTGGCCGTGGGTGAGGCCGGACTGCAGCTGGGCGGCTCCGTGGAGCTGGGCCGGGGTCAGTTCGCGGACGAGGCCGAGCGGGGCGACCCGCATGTTGGCGCCGCAGCCCTTGGAGCCGGTGTCGCTCGCCTCCTGCCAGCGGAGGCCGTCCTGGCTGAGCCGCCAACAGGAGCGCATGCACGTCCGGCCGGGCGCGCGGGTGTTCTCCGGCGAGCGCCACCAGTCGACGAACTCCTCGCGCAGCGGCCGCTCCAGGCGCAGCGGGGTGAGCGGGCCGCGCTCCAGGGCGGTGCGCAGGGCCCGGCCGAGAGCGAGGGTCATCTGGGTGTCGTCGGTGACCCGGGCCGGGTCGGGCAGCGGCAGCCGGCGCCACTCGGGGCAGCCGGCGGTGATGCCCGCCATGGTGTCGAACTCGGTGGGATGTCCCATGGCGTCGCCGATCGCCAAGCCCAGCAGTGCCCCTGTCGCCGCTCCCACGGCACCCTCCTCAGACTTCGACCACCAACGCGTCGAGTCCGCGGATCACGTACCCGGGGCGCCAGTCGGGCTCGCGGACCAGCCGCAGGCCCGGCGCCCGACGGAGCAGCGCTCCGTAGGACTCGTTGAGCTCCAGTCTGGCGAGCGGGGCGCCGAGACAGAAATGGATTCCGGCGCCGAAGGTGATGTGCGGGTTGTCGGTGCGGCCGACGTCGAGCCGGTCGGGGTCGGTGAACCGCTCGGGGTCGCGGTTGGCGGAGCCGAAGAGCAGGGCGACCTCGGAGCCGCGCGGGATGCGGACGCCGCCGACCTCGATGTCCTCCAGCACCCAGCGTTCGAACATCTGCAGGGGGGTGTCCCAGCGCATCAGCTCCTCGACGGCCGTGGGCAGCAGTTCGTCCACCGAGGCGCGCAGCCGGGCGAGTTCGCCGGGGTTGCGGAACAGCGCCCACCAGCCGTTGCCGGTGGTGTTGACGGTGGCCTCGTGTCCGGCGTTGAGCAGCAGGACGCAGGTGGAGACGACCTCCTGTTCGCTGAGCACGTCGCCGTCGTCGGCGACCAGGGCGAGAGCGCTGATCAGGTCCTCGCCGGGGTCGGTCCGGCGCTGCCGGATCAGGGCGCGCAGGTAGTCGGAGAACTCGGTACTGGCGCGGACGGCGCGCTGCGCGGTCTCCTCGCTCGGGTTGAGTTCGAACATGCCGGTGATGTCGGCGGACCAGGGGCGGAGCAGGTGGCGGTCGCTCTCGGGGACGCCGAGCATTTCGGCGATGACGGCGACCGGCAGCGGTTCGGCGACCGCGGCGATCAGGTCGCCGCCGCCGTCGGCGAGCAGGCCGGTGACGAGGTCGTCGGCGAGCCGGGCGACGGTGGGACGCAGCGACTCGACCCGGCGCGGGGTGAAGGCCTTGGCGACCAGCCGGCGGATCCGGGTGTGGTCGGGGGCCTCCAGGTCGAGCAGGCCGTGGTCGTTGAGGGTGTGGAAGGGCTCGTGCGCGGGGTCGGGTTCGGGCCGGCCGAACTCGGCGTGGGTGTAGCGGTGGGTGTAGGTGCGGCCGAGCCGGCGGTCGCGCAGCAGGGCGGAGACGTCGGCGTGCCGGGCGACCAGCCACTGCCGGCTGGGCTCGTACCAGCTGACGGGCGCCTTCGCGCGGAGTTCGGCGTAGGCGTCGTACGGGTGGGCGACGAAGGCCGCCGACCACGGGTCGAAGGCTGCTGTCGGCACGGTGACCTCCCTGGTGCTCGGGCGCTGCCATGCTACGCGCGGCACCCGGACGGGGCGGCCGGGGTGCTCGGGCCCGGCTGGTAGCGTGCGGGCCGCACATCGAGCGGGCGCGTTCGGGGGTGGGCCGTCGGGTGCCCAAGCGTGCGCCGAAGGGGGACTGATGCGTCGTCGATTCCCGGGCGTCCGGCTGGCCGTGCTGCCGGTCGCCGTTCTGCTGGCTGCGGTGCCGGCCTGCCGGGCCGACGGTGGGGCGGCGCCCGCCGCATCGGGCAGCGGGCCCGGCGGTGCGGCCGCGCCGCTCGCACCCGTGGTGCCCGGTGCCGGCGGTTCGATCGCCGGGCCGGGCCGGCTGCTGGTCGCCTGGTGCGACCGGTGGGGTGTGGCTTCGCCGACCACCGCGGACGGCAAGGCGGACCTGGTGACCGTCCAGGCCGTCGTGGCGGCCGAGGGCCGGGTCTCGGACGAGCGGGCGGCCGTGCTGCCGGACGGTGCGACCGCACCGGGGCTGTGCGGTCCGCCGCGCTACACGGCGGCCGCCGCCGAACGGCAGCGGTTCAACGCCGACTTCACCCTGCTGGCGGGAACGGTCCCGGGGCCGGGCGGCTCGGGCCGGGCCGCGGCCGCCTTCGCCCTGGCGGACGGCCGTGCCACCGCGGCCGAGCACGGCGCCGTGCCGGACGGGCGCGGGGCGCTCTTCCGCACCGGCAGCTCCGTGCTCTGGTGGGCGACCGCCGACGGCAGGGCCGCCTCGCACGACCTGGCGGCGCCGGCGGCCGCGCCGGTCGACCGCGGTGCGGTGCCCGGCCCGGACTTCGCGCTGGACGGCGACCGGATCTGGCCGGCCCGCCCGCTGGAGACCAAGGCGGACGAGGTGGTGGTCGCGCCGGGCGGCGAGGTCGCGGCCGGGTTCGCCGACGGGGGCGCGGTGCTCTGGCACCGCGGCGATCCGGCGTCCTCGTACGGCCCCCGGTACGTCGAGCCCGTGCGGATCGGACGGGGCGACCGGGGCGGCGCGCTGCCCGGGTCCGAGCGGGTGCCGTGGTGCACGCCCCGGCTCTGGCTGGACGGGCGGACGCTGCTCTGCGCCTCCGAGGACAACCTCGACCGGGTGGTGTTCACGGCGGACTTCACCGCCGTCGAACAGGTGGAGCAGTTGCTGCCCGCCGACGGGCCGCGGCCGACCGACGCGGTCCTCTCCCCCGACGGGCACGCGCTCGCCTTCCTCGGCGTCCGCTACGGCGAGGCGGCCCTGTACCGGCTCGACCTGGCGCCGGGTGCCCGGCCGGTCGCCGTCGTCGGCCTCCCGTTCACCGCGCCGGTCCGCGGCCGGGCGGTGCTGCCGGGGACGGACCGCGGCACGCCGCGGTTGATCGCCTGGCTGTGACGGCGGCGGTCAGCCCAGGTCGCCGGCGACGATCCGGCGGACCAGCGGCGGCAGCGCCTGTGAGATGGGTTCGCGGATCACCTCGGCCGCGGCCTCGTTGTACGGCGTCGGGGCGGCGTTGACGACGATCAGCGTGGCGCCGTGGTCGACGGCGACCTGGGCGAGGCCGGCCGCCGGGTGGACCTGCAGCAGCGTGCCGACGGCGAGGAACAGGTCGCAGTTCTGGGCGATCGCCGCGGCCTGGGCGAGGACCCGCTCGTCGAGCATCTCGCCGAACATCACGGTGCAGGGCTTGAGCACGCCGCCGCAGTCGAGGCAGGCCGGGTCGGGTTCGCCGGCCTCGACGCGGGCGAGCGCCTCCGCCATCGGGGTGCGCACCCGGCAGCGGACGCACTGCACCCGGTGGGCGGTGCCGTGGAGTTCGAGGACCTTGCGCTCCGGCAGGCCGGAACGCTGGTGCAGGCCGTCGACGTTCTGGGTGAGGACGCGCACCGGCAGCCCGGACCGCTCCAGTTCGACCAGGGCGTGGTGCCCGGCGTTGGGTTCGGCGCCGAGCGCGCCGGTCTCCCGCCGCAGCTGCCAGGAGCGCCGGCGGACGTCCGAATCCGCGAGGTAGGGGCCGATGGTGACCAGCTCCTGCGCCTTCGGATCGCGCTGCCACAGGCCGTTGGGGCCGCGGTAGTCGGGAATGCCGGAGTCGGTGGAGATGCCCGCGCCGGTGAGGACGGCGATCAGGGGCCGCTTGGCGTTCATGGCCGGGACGCTACGCGGGCGCCCGACGCGGCCGCCACTGATTACCGGCCGTGCCGGGCCGCCTCGTGGGTGTCCTTCAGGAGGTGGGAGGGGTCGGGATGCTGCCGCGGGGGCCGCGGCGGTTGCCGAACAGCGAGGTGTCGACGGGCCGGGGCGGCGCGGGCCGCAGCCGCGGCACCGGGATGACGCCTCGTTCGTCCAGGGCCGCCGACCAGGCGCGCAGCTCGGGGCGGGTGCCGAACGGGCCGGCGGCCTGCTGCCAGAGCCGTCGCACCGCGGCGTCCTGCCGGTCGTTCAGCACGCCGGGCAGCGGCACCAGCGGTGTCCCCGGCGCCAGGTAGGCGTTCTGCGCCAGCACCCGGCCGACGGCCAGCGCCGCCTTGTAGCGGTCGCTGTCCACCGTGGCGTCGCTGCCGAACGGCGAGAGCGGGTCGCCCCAGTCCGGGGTCTCCGCCTGTTCCAGCACCGGGCGGGCACCGGCCCGCCGGATGCCGTCGCAGTCGATCAGGAACACCTCCGGCTCGGGCACCACCGTCCAGAGGATGTTGGCCTGCGAGAGGTTCCCGACGACCAGGCCGTGGCGGTGGCGTCCGGCGAGCAGGTCCACGATCGCCCTGCCGAGTGCCAGGCGCTGCGCGGGTGCCGGTCCCACCACACCGGCGGTCGCCGGCCGCTCCGGGTGCAGCAGGTACTGCAGCTCGATCAGCTTCCGGCTGCCGGCCCCGGTCTGCCAGCGCATGCTCTCCGGGGCGGTGCGCATCAGGAAGCCGGTGCACCGGCCGCCCTCGAGCACCCGGGCCAGCGGCCAGGCCGAGCGGGCGTCCAGCGCCCCGCGTTCGGTCTCGTCGAGGCCGCGGCGCAGCTCCACCAGGTCGGCCAGTGCGGCCCCCTGCACCCGGGACGGCTCGAGGTACTCCTTGTACAGCAGGTCGGCGCCGCCGTGGAGCCGGTGGATCCGGCCCTGGCCGCCGGCGCCGACGATCCCGTCGAGGGAGAGGTCGGCCCGGTCGACGTCCCGTCCGTCGGCGACGGCGGTGGTCACCGCCCCCCTCACTGCGCGCTCTCCCAGAGGCAGACCACGCTGCGGTCGTCGTCGTAGCTGCGGGCCCGGATCTGGGCCTGCCAGAGGAAGTCGGCGAGTCCGGGCACCTGGCCGGTGCCCCACTGCCGGGCCAGGAAGTCCGCCACGGCCGGTTCCTTGGTCAGCGGGTTGGCGAGGCCGTCGGTGCACATCACCAGGAGGTCGCCGGGCTGCCCGTCGGTGATCAGCTCGGCGACCGGGGCGCCGAAGTTCACCGGCAGCGCCTCGGTGCCGGTGTCGAAGACGGCGCCGTCGCCCGCGGTCTGCTCCAGCAGCACCCAGTGGCCGCCGCGCAGCCGGAACAGTCCGCCGTCGCCGACGGCGAGGAATCCGCGGACCGGGGACTGCGGGTCGGTCGGCACCAGCAGCGCCCGGAGCGTGGTGGAGTAGTCGGCCGGGGCGTGGCCCTGCTTGTCGGCCTCCTCCTGCAGCCGCGCGGCCACCCTGCCCATGACCACGCCGGCGTGGCGGGCGAAGGCGTCCCGGTCCCCGGCGAGCAGCGCCGCGGACAGCCGGTCGGCCTGCGGGGCGAGGCAGCTGACCAGCAGTCGGCACGCGCCGGCCGAACCGCGGTGCGCGTAGCGGGCCGAGCCGACACCGTCGGCCACCGCGAGCACGGCGAGGGCGCCCACCCGGGCGAGCAGCACCGAGTCCTGCCGGCACTCCCTCGCGTAGCGGTGGGAGTCCCCGCGGAGCGAGACGGCCCGGACGGCGGCGGCGCCGACGGTGCCGCCGTCGACCACGCTGTCGGGGACCATGACGGCGAACGGGTCCGAACCCACCTCGGTCAGTTCGCCCGGCTCGGCCGGATAGGCGGGCGGGCGGGCACCGGCGTGCGCGGCGGGGCCGGGGGCGGGTTGCGGTCCGGGGCGGTCCGGGTCCGGCCGCAGGACGGCGATGGGCATGGTCTCCTCCACCGCGGCCGACTGCCGCCGGCCCGCCGCCGGCGGCGCGTACCCGGAGGGAGCCGCCGCCGGGGCCTCGACCGGTCCGGCCCCCCAGAACCGCGGGTCGGGGTCCGCCGGGTATCCGGCCAGGTGGTCGACGTACAGCGGGGCCGACTGCTGCTCCCATGGCCGGTCGGTCCGCCGGGTGTCCGGCGGCTGCGTCCAAGGCCAATCCCCCGCGGGGACGGTGCCGTGCGGGGCCGGGTGGACGGATTCGGCCCGGCCGGCGTGCTCCTCGTTCATCGGCTGGTCGCCCCCGTTCACAGCTTGTCGAGCGAGACGCTGGTGAACCCGGGCACGTGGTCGTCGACCTGCAGGCTCATGCCCTCGCCCGCCCGGGCCCCGCTGGCGGAGCGGACGATCGAGCGGGTGAGGCTCCCGGCGAACTCCTTGAGCGCCTCGGCGGGCTTCACGTCGTCGCCCTGCTGCATGAAGGCCTTGAACGTGGCGACCTGGCCGATCACGGCCCGGTCCGCCGTGCCGATGCCGAACGCGATGATGTGCGGCCGGTACGCCGAACCGAGCAGTGCCTCGTGGGCCGTCTCCCAGTCGCCGTCGGTGGGGACGCCGTCGGAGAGGAAGAAGACCACCGGCCGGTAGACGTCGTGGCCCTCGGTCTTGAGCGCGGGGACGTCCCGCTCGATCGCCGAGCGGAGCACCCGGAAGGCGGCCCCGAAGGAGGTGAACCCGCCCGCCTCCAGCCTCGGCAGCTCACTCACCTCCCCGAGGTCGACCAGCGGCTGCAGCTCCGTGGCCTCGTCGGAGAAGCCGATCAGCGCGAAGCGGGTCTTGTCGGAGATCGTCGGGTTGGTGCTGATCTCGTGGTGCAGCGCGACGAGCGCGTCGTTGAGCACGTCGATCTCGCCGGACATCGAGCCGGACTCGTCGCACACCAGGTAGAAGGGCAGGATCTGCACTGCGCTGTGTCTCCAGGGTCGAGGGACTGGTCGGGAGCCGGAGGGGCTCACCGGGTATAGAAGTAGATCTCCAGGGACGCGTGCCGGGGGTTGTCCTCCAGCGAGATGAAGTCCCGGGTGGTGGTCGCCGCGAACATCTCCGGCCGGGCCTGCGGCAGCAGCCCGTTGACGGTGTGCGCGTACGCCTGGCCGAGGCCGGGGTCGCGGTTGCTGCCGAAGGTGAGGACGACGGCGGCCTGCCGGCCCCGGTACGCCTCGGTGGCCGTGCGGATCTGCGCGGCGGCCGCCGCCTCGTCGCCGGACACCTGGACGGTCACCGGGTCGTGCTCGACACCGCGCGGTCCCGTGCTCGTCGGAGACGGGCTCGCCGAGGCTCCGGCACTCGGGCTGGCGCTCGGGCTCTCGCTCGGCGCCGCCGAGGGGTGGGCGGACCGCTCGGCGGCGACCGGATCACCCTGGTCGCCCATCGCCACCAGTGCCAGCACCAGCAGCATGTCGGCGAACAGCCAGCCCGCCATGCCCAGGCCGGTCCGGGCGCGTCCGGGGTGAGGCCGGCGGGTCACCGGGCCGCCTTGCGGAGCGTCAGCGGTTCCGCGTCGAGCAGGGAGGTGCCGGCCCCGGCCGGGCCGGCGGGGTGTGCCCTGGCGCCGGCGTCGGTGGTGGGCGCGGCGGCCGGCCCGGCCGGTGCGGGCGCTGCGGACTGCTCGCGGAGGTGGTCGGCCGCCCGGCGGGCGGTGTCGTCGGCGTGCCGGGCGGCCGTGAGGGCCGCCACGGACGCGCGGCCGACCTGCTCGCCCAGGTCGGCGACGTGCCGGGCGAGTTCGTCGAGGCGTTCCAGCACCCGCCCGCTCACGTCGGCGGCGATCTCGGTTCCGGTGGTGAAACCCCGCTGCGCCGCCGCCAGGTCGCGGACGGCCTCCTCGACCCGCTCACCGGCATCAGCCAGTTCCGCGCCGACCGCCCGGGTGGAGTCCCGGACGGCGTCGGCCGCCTCGGCCATTCGCAGGCCGCTGCGGTCCACCAGGCTGTCGGTGGCGGCAGTGCCGTCGCGGACGGACCCCGCCACCTTCTCCGCCCCGGCGGCCACCGCCTGCTCGACCCGGCCGGCGGCCCGCTCGACGTCGCCGACCGCGGCCCGCAGCGGGGCCACCGAGGCGTCCACATCGGCGAGTTGCTCCCGGGCGACGGTGACGGTGTCGCGCACGGTGTCCGCCGCGCTGCCGAGTTCCCGCTGGACCCGCACCGCCTGCTCGCCGAGCCGCTCCAGGGTCTGTGCGGCGCCGGTGAGTTCGGCGGCGAAACGCTGCGGCGAGGCCCGCCGGTACTCGTACAGGGCGACCTGGGCGCGGGTCAGCAGCGGGGCGAGGCCGCCGAGGAGCGCGTCCGCCGCGCGGGCGGACTCGGCCTCCCGTCGTTCGGCGCCGCTCCGCTTGAGGCCGTGCACCACCGACAGCACCAGCAGCAGCCCGATCACGGCACTGGCGCCGGCCGCCACGTGGCCGAACGCCGCCCAGGAGCCCAGCCGCCCGTCGAAGCCGGTCTGCCACAGCTGGAGGAAGGGGCGCCCCGCCTGCCGCGGGTCGCTTCCGATCAGGGCCTGGTACGCGCTGGTGGCGCGCATCAGGCCGAACCAGGTGACCAGCAGCGGCACGAAGACCAGGGCGCCGATGCCCACCTCGATCAGCGACCAGACCCTGGCCTCGCGCCGCCCGGCCGGCGTGATGCTCTCCGGGCGGACGAAGGAGTGCAGCAGGTCGAGTTCGGCCCACGGCCCGGGGTCGCCCCGGCCGTCGAGGACGGTGGCCAGTGCGTCCAGTTCCGCCTGGCGGCCGCCGAGTTCCGGCCGTCCGGCGAGCGCGCGCAGTTCGGACGCGATCGTGACGTGATCAAGGAGCCCGCCCCGGGCCATGGCACCGTTCCCTCTCGCTGCTGCCGGTGTGCGCACAGCCCGGGACCGGGCCGGCTGCGGCAGGAGTCGCGGCGGCAGGGAGACACGCACGTGACCGCTGGTCGATTCGGCGCCCCCACCTCGCGCCGCGAGCGTAGCGCAGCCGATCCGACATCACGCCCAACTCCGAACAATTGCAATGCAGTTCGAGACCCTGCGATGACGCGGCCCGGTCAATCCTCGATGAACCGCACCACTGCCTGCTCCTGCCCGTCGCGCCCCACCGCGAACGAGAAGTGCTCGCCGACCTCGCTCCAGAGCAGCATCCGGGCGAGGTCCGAACTCGGCGACACCCGCTGCGCCTCGGTGCTCGGCATCGCCGACACGGTGTACAGGACGATCTCCGGGCTGCCCTCGTGCTCGACGCCGACCAGCGTGCCGGGCACCACCAGCCCGACCCCCGGCAGCCGCGGGTCGGGCGTGACCCCGTCCAGGTAGGCGCGCAGGAAGTCCCGGCGGGCCTCGTCCCGCTTGCGGGCCTGTTCCCGGGCCGTCCGGCGGGCGGCGAGCGCCGCCGCGTCGACCGCCGGACCGGCCTCGGTCGCCGACCGCCTTGCGCAGCCTGGTCTTCATGCCGAGCGGGCCGCGCAGCTTCTCGCCGCCCGCGAGGCCGTCCCGCAGCGCGGTCACCAGGCCGTGCGCCGCGGCGACGTCGTAGCCGTCCAGTCCGTCGACCCGGCTCCCGCCCAGGGCGGCGGTGGCGGCGCGCACGCCGGCGAGGGCCTGGGCGGTGGCGGCGTGCCGTCCCCGCAACTGCCAGACCTGTCCGGTGAGCGCCTCCTGCAGCAGGGGCTCGGCCCACGGCAGGAGGACGGCCTCGGCGCCGGCCCTGGCTGCGGCGAACGCCTCAAGGGCGGCCGCGGCGGACTGCTGGATCCCGGCGGGGAGCCGGGACACGGCGGCGTCCATCCGGTCGGCCAGTTCGTTGCCGCGGAGGGCCGCCAGCCCCTGCTCGGCGCTCCGCACGGCCAGGACTGCCTGCTCGAAGGCGGCGGCGCCCGGCAGGTCGTCCGCGGCGGGCAGCACCTCCACCGCCGCCACCGCGGCGCGCTCGGCCGGGCCGAACCGGGCGGCGGCCGACCGGAGGGCCCGGACCTGCTCGCCCGTCACCTGCGGCTGTGCTTCGGGGACGGGCCCGAGCCAGCCGAGCCGTGCCCGCTCGTCGGCGAGGCGTCGGGCGATCTCCTGGAGGGTGCCCCGGTAGTCGCCGATCTCCTGCGGGTGGCGGTACGTCTCCTGCTCGCGGATGGCGCGGAGTTCGGTGAGGGCGGTGGCCTGGGCCGCGCGGGCCCGGCGCAGCCGGTGCTCGTTGTCGGAGATCCGGCGCTCGTAGTCGCGCCGGTCGTAGCCGCCCTGGCGTTCCAGGATCGCCTGCACGGAGCCGCGCAGCTCCTGCTGGGCCGCCAACCCGTCGTCGGTACGGCTGACGCACAGCTCGCGGATGCTGGGCGGCAGTTTGTCCTTGAGCACCTTGAGCGCCCGCGCCGTGTGACTGGTGATCAGGACGCGCTGCCCGTGCGCCAGCAGATCGGTGACCAGGTTGGCGATGGTGTGGGTCTTGCCGGTGCCGGGCGGCCCCTGGACGAACCACGGGGCGGCTGGTCCGCAGCCGCTCGGCGATGGTCCGCTGTTCCTCGTTGGAGGCCAGGGCGAAGTAGGTCTGCGGGTCCTCGTCGACGTCACCGCGGGAGTCCGCCGCCGGGGCGGAGTCCTCGGCGGGCCCGTCGCCGCCGGCCACGAAGCGGAGCAGGGCGGTCGGTTCGGCGCCGCCGGTGATGGCGCGGGCGATCCCGTGCAGGGCCTCCACGTTGGTGCGGCGGCTGCGTTCGCGGAGTACGACGGCGGGTGCGAAAGCGACCCGGGGCTCGGCGAGCGACACCGGCCGGTGCGGGGCGTCCTGCCGCAGGTAGCGGCCGTTCGGGTGAGCGGCGATCGCCCAGACCTCCAGGGCCCGGTGGAGCCGGTCGAGGTCGTCGGGGCCGGCGACCGAACCGGCCTCCTCCAGGTGGTGCCGGATCGCCTCCCGGGTGTCGCCGCGGACCTTCTGCCCCGCGTCGAGCATGCCCTCCTCCAGTTCCGGGCCGGGTGCGTCCGGGTCCGGGCGGAGGGTCAGGATGCCTGTCGCCGTGTCGAGTTCGAGGACGGCCCGGGCGGCGAGGAGGTGGCGGCGGATCGGCTCCGCCTCCGCGGACCAGGTGAGGTAGCCGAAGCAGAGCACCAGTTCGTAGCTCTCGCCCAGCGCGGTCGCGTCCTCATGCATCCGGTGGAGCGCCTCGTAGAGGCTGCGCAGCGGACGGGTCTGCCGGCGCCAGTGCGCCCAGGCGGTCCACTCCGCGAGCCAGCCCCGGTACTCGGCTTCCACAGCCTCGCGGGGCGGCTCCGCCGGGTCGCCGTCGGCCGGCGGACGCAGCGCCGGCGGGTCCTCGGGCTCGTGCGCCGACGGGTCGGCGGTGTCCAGCAGGGCAGCGAACTCCGGCCCGGGCTGCGGCGGTTCACGGTGGACGGGGCGTTCGACGGTGAGCCAGCCGGGGTCGTCCCCGGCACCGGCGCGGCGAGGAAGCACTGCAGTTCGGCCGCCTCGTACGGCAGGTCGGCCAGCCAGAGCACCTGTCGGGCCTGGTCGAGGGTGCGGACGGGTTTGACCCGGCTCTCCCCCGCCTCGGCGAGGTAGCGGAAGATCTGCTGGACCTTCAGCGCGTCGGTGTCAGGGGTGCTCGGCCGGGAGCTGGACAACATGCCTCACTCGACAGAAGAGAACGGGGTGCCTTCGTCGAGGCTAGGGACGTCGTCCGCGACGCGTGATCGGACGCGGATCCTGAGACCAGGTCGATATCCGCCCGAGTCGGGCACGGCCGACCGGAAAACCGGGTGCGCCGGGCTGCGGCGGCCGCGCACACTGGCGGCGATCCCCACCGTGTGTCGAAGGAGTCCTGTGCAGGGTGCCGTCACCGTCTCGCCGTCCCGGGTGGCCGAGTTGCTGCTGGGTCTGGCGACCGTCCGCCCGGTCTTCCTGTGGGGCGCACCCGGTATCGGAAAGTCTTCCCTGGTGAAGGAGTTCGCCGAGTCGCTCGGTCTGGAGTGCGTGAGCCTGCTCGGCACCCAGCTGGCGCCGGAGGACCTCGTGGGCGTGCCGCAGCTCACCGCGGACGGCCGGTCGCGGTTCTGCCCGCCGGAGTCGATCGCCCGTGACGAGCCGTACTGCCTGTTCCTGGACGAGCTGAACGCGGCCTCGCCGGACGTGCAGAAGGCCTTCTACTCGCTGATCCTGGACCGCCGGATCGGCTCGTACGAGCTGCCGCCGGGCTCGATCGTGATCGGCGCCGGGAACCGGGCGACCGACGGCGCGCTGGCCAGGCCGATGGCGTCCGCGCTGGTCAACCGGATGGTCCACGTGCATCTGCGGGCCAGCGCCACGGACTGGCTGGCCTGGGCGGCCGGCGCGGGTGTCCACCCGTGGGTGGTCGACCACCTCACCGACCGGCCGGACCACCTGTGGTCGGCGCCGCCGAAGACGGAGGAGCCGTTCTCCTCCCCGCGGTCCTGGCACATGCTCTCCGACGCGCTGCACTCCTTCGGCCCGGGCCTCGACGAGGGCTCCCTGCAGGTGCTCGCGCACGGCCTGCTCACCCCGCAGCACGCGGTGGCCTTCTGCGGCTACGTCAAGATCGTCCGCAATGCGTACGGGCTGGACGCCATCCTCAAGGGCGACGCCCGCTGGCCGGCCCGGCCCGAGGACCGCGACCTGCTCTACTATCTGGCCGACGCCTTCCGCGGCCGGCTGGTCAAGGAGCTCCCGGCCCGCAAGGAGCACGCCTCCGAGCAGCTGCGGCGCACCGCGTACCGGGCGAAGTCGCTGCTCGTCCAGCTCGCCGAGATCTCCGTCGAGGTCGCGCAGGTCGTCATCGCGGACGGCGCGGACGGCAACCCGGTGCTGCCCTCCTGGTTCCTGGTCGAGGCCGCCCGGGACATGCCCCGGCTGGTCGAGGCCCGCCGGTGAGCCGCACCGCGGCGGCGAAGCGCCGGCCGGCCGGCCCGGACGCGGAGCAGCGCCCGGCCGACCCCGCCGCCGCGGCCTTCGCGGCGGGAGCCGAACTGGTGCGCGGCAACCACGCGCTGGCCGCGATCGGTGCCGCGATCTGCACCGACCCCGACTGCGAGGCCGTCCCGCCCGGCGGCTGGGCGGTCGTCGACTCCAACGGCACGGTGCACGCCGACATCCGGCGGCGGGCCGAACCCGCAGAGTGGGCCTGGGCGCTGACGCACTGCCTGCTGCACCTCGGCTTCGGCCACGTGCCCGCCGCCAACGGCCGGCGCACCCCCGCGGACGAGGCCCTGCGGGCCGCCCGCTGCACCGCCGTCCACCGCTTCCAGGCCACCTTCCAGGTCGGCCGCTGCCCGTTCGACGTACCGCCGCTGCTGCCCGCCGGCGACGAGGACGACCTCGCCGCCCGCTGGCGACGCGACGGGGTGCCGGACATCCCGACCGCCTGCGGCCCTGGCCTCGCCGACCAGCTGCTGGTGCCATGGCAGCGGCAGGTCGACCCGCCGGACTGGACGGCCGCCTTCGCCGCCGCCCTCTCCCGCACCGTCTCCGCCGCGATGGACGTCGCCGGCGGCCGGCGGGCCGGCATGACCGACGCCCGCGAGCCGGTGCGGCCGTGGACGAGGGCGCTCAACTGGTTCGTCTCGTCCTACCCGCTGCTCGGCGGCATCGCGGCCGGCATCACCCTCGTCGCCGACGCCGAACTCGCCCGCGCCCACGGCATCTCCGTCGCCGCGGTGAACGCCGCGGCCGGCGAGATCTACGTCAACCCGCTGCTGCGGTTCACCGACGAGGAGTGGCGGTTCGTCCTCGGCCACGAGATGCTGCACGCCGCGCTGCGCCACGGCGAGCGGACGGGCGCCCGCGACCCGTACCTGTTCAACGTCGCCTGCGACTACGTGGTGAACGGCTGGCTGGTCGAGATGGGCGTCGGCGACCTGCCGGAGGGGCTGCTGCACGACCCGCAGCTGAAGGGCCTCTCCGCCGAGGAGGTCTACGACCGGATCGTCCGCGACCAGCGGCGGCTGCGGCGGCTCGCCACCCTCGCCGGCAAGGGCCGGCCGGACGTGCTGGGCGAGCCGCTCGGCGGCCCGCGGGACTACGTCGACCTGGACGAGTTCTACCGGCGCGGCCTGCAGCAGGGCTTCGACCTCCACACCCGGGAACGCGGCACCCTGCCGGCCGGACTGGTCGAGGAGATCCGCGCGCTCGCCCACCCCCCGCTGCCCTGGGACGCGCGACTCGCCCGCTGGTTCGACGAGTTCGTGCCGTCCCCGGAGACCGTGCGCAGCTGGGCCCGGCCCTCGCGCCGGCAGTCGGCCACCCCGGACGTCCCGCGGGCCGGACGGTGGCGGCCGGAGGAGGAGGTCCCCCGCTGCACCTTCGGTGTCGTCCTGGACACCTCCGGTTCGATGAGCCGGCCGCTGCTCGGCAAGGCCCTCGGCGCCATCGCCTCCTATGCGGCGGCCCGCGACGTGGCGGCCGCCCGGGTGGTGTTCTGCGACGCCGCCCCGCACGACGCCGGCTACCTGCCGCCGGAGGAGATCGCCGGGCGGGTCCGCGTCCGGGGGCGCGGCGGCACCGTCCTGCAACCCGGGATCGACCTGCTGGAACGCGCCGAGGACTTCCCGCCGGGTGCGCCGCTGCTGGTGATCACCGACGGCGAGTGCGACGTCCTGCGGATCCGCCGCGAGCACGCCTTCCTCGTCCCGCGCGGCGCCGGGCTGCCCTTCACCCCCCGCGGTCCGGTCTTCCGCATGCGGTAGCACCCCTCTTCGGGGAGCTCACGTCTCCCCGGCGACCACCGCTCCGGACTCGTAGGCGAAGACGACGGCGTGGACGCGATCGCGGAGCCCGAGCTTGGCGAGGACGTTGGAGACGTGGGTCTTCACGGTGTGCTCGCTGACGACCATGTCGGCGGCGATCTCGGCGTTGGAGAACCCGCGGGCGAGCAGCCGCAGCGTCTGTGTCTCACGGCCGGTCAGCCGGTCGAGCAGCCGCGAACGCGGGCGGGCCGGGCCGGCCGCCCCCGCCTTCCGGGCGGTGAACTCGCCGATGAGCCGCCGGGTGACCGAGGGCGCGAGCAGGGCCTCGCCGGCGGCGACCGTCCGCACGCCGTGCACGAGGTCGTCCCGCCGGACGTCCTTGAGGAGGAAGCCGCTGGCCCCGGCGTACAGCGCGTCGTAGACGTAGTCGTCGATGTCGAAGGTGGTCAGCATGACGACCCTGGTGGCGGGGTGCTCCGCACAGACCCGGCGGGCCGCCTCCAGCCCGTCCATGACCGGCATCCGGACATCCAGCAGCAGCACGTCGGGGCGGTGCTGCCGGACGGCCTCGACGGCCCCGGCGCCGTCCTCGGCCTCGGCGACCACCTCGATGTCCGGCTGCGCGTCCAGGATCATCCCGAAGCCGGCCCGGACCAGTTCCTGGTCGTCCGCGACGACCACCCGGATCACCACTGCTCTCCCCCTTCGTCAGGCGCCCAGCGGCAGCCGGGCGTTCACCGTGAAGCCGCGCCCGCCGGGCCCCGGCCCGGCCTCGGCGCTGCCGCCGCAGGCGGCGGCCCGCTCGCGGATGCCGAGCAGCCCGCGGCCGCCGGCCGGCGACTCGGCCCGGGCCGGGGGCACGCCCCGGCCGTCGTCGGCGACCTCGACCTCCAGCACCGGGCCCCGTACGCCGACCCGGACACTGACGTGCTGCGCCTCGGCGTGCTTGAGCACATTGGTCAGCGCCTCCTGGACGATCCGGTAGGCGGCGGACTGCACGTCGGCCGGCCCGTGCTCCTCGATCTCGGCCCGGACGGCGATGCCCGAGTCGCGGACCCGGTCGACCACGGCCGGCAGCTCGGCCAGGGTGGGCTGCGGGGCGAGGACGGGCCGGGCCCCGTCCTCCTTCAGGACGCCGAGCACCCGCCGGAGCTGCACCATCGCGTCGCGTCCGGAGTCGGCGATGGTGTCGAAGGTCCGGATCGCCCGGTCGGGGTCGCTGCGGACGACCAGCGGGCCGGCCTCGGCCTGGATGACCATCAGGGAGACGGCGTGGGCCAGGATGTCGTGCATCTCGCGGGCGATCCGGCCGCGCTCCTCGGCCACCGCCCGGCCGGCCTCGCCGGCGGCGCGCAGGGCGGCCTCGTGGGCGCGCTCCGCCTCCGCCCGGGCCAGCCGGCGCAGTTCGCGGACCAGGGAGCCCAGGATGAAGCTGCCCACCGACATCAGCAGACTGAACAGCATGCCGTTCGGCGAGCGGGTGCCCAGGATGTTGGCCGGCACCAGGATCGCCAGCATCAGCCAGCGCTGCCAGTCCCGGCCGCGGTCGGCGACCGTGTAGACGGTCAGCACCTGGTGCAGCGGGATCTGCGGCGCGACGGAGTGCGCGACGATCGACTGCGTCAGCGAGAACGCTCCGCTGACCAGCCAGACGGTGAACGGCGCCCGGCGGCGCCAGGGCAGCGGCGCGGCCGCGGCCACCACCAGCAGGTACACCCACCACGGCCAGCCGCGGTCGTCGCAGAACACCGCCCAGACGGAGATCGCCGCCGCGGCCAGGGCCAGGCCGGTGTCCACCACGTACGGATCGACCCGGCCGGGCCTCGCCCGCCACCGGTCGACGAGCGCGGCCGCCCGCTCCCGGACGTGTGCCGTCCGCTCCCCCACCGCCGAACCTCCCCCGTGTCCCGCCCCGTCACCCGTTCCGGAACGATCATGTCGTACCGGCGGCTGCTCAGACACCGTCCACCGTCACGTCGCCGGTCTCGGTGCGGGCCGTGATGCTGCGGTCCGTGCCCGCCGCCCGATCCACCGAGACCTTCACCGTGCCCGTGTCGCTGGCGGTGTCCACCGCGTACGGGCGGCCCCGGGGCACCCGGACGCGGACGTCGCCGGTGCCGCTGACCGCCTCCACCCGCCGTGCGTCGCCGTCGACGGCCGCCGTGACGTTCCCGGTGTCGGCGGCAAGCCGGACCACGGGCGAGCTCAGGGCGGCGTTGATCCCGCCGGTGCCGGTCCGGGCCTCCACCTCGCCGCTCAGCCCGGTCAGGCGGATGTCGCCGGTGGAGTTGTGCACCTTCACCACGGTGCCGGCCGGCACCCGGACCCGGTAGCCGACCCCGCAGTCGCCGTCCGGGCAGCGGTAGGAGAGGGTCAGCGTGCCGTCGGCCACGGTGTGGGTCGTCTCGGGGGCGGTCTCCCGGTAGGTCTGGTGCTCGGTCACCTCGATCCCGGCGCCGCCGCCGGTGACCTCGACGTCCCCGGTCTCCCCCTCGATCACCAGGGTGCGGACCTGCTCGGTCATGCCGTAGCCCACGTCCCGCCGGTGGTCCTCCCCGAGGCAGCCCGACAGGGCGGCTCCCGCCAGCGCGGTCACGCCCGTGTAGAGCAGCACCTTGGCCAGTGGACGGTTCATGCGGTCCTCCCCCTCGGCCGGCCCGGGCCCTCCGGACCGCCCGGGGACCAGCCTGCCCGTCGTACCCGCCGGCCCGGATCCCCCGCCGGAGCGGTCCCGGCCCCTCCCCCGTACGAGGGAGGAGACGGCGGAACGCCGCAGGGCGGCCACCCCTCTCGGGGTGACCGCCCTGCGGCGTTCAGGACCGTGAAACTCAGCCGGTGTACGGGCCGTAGTCGTAGTCGTCCAGCGGGACCGCCTGGCCGGAGCCGGCGCCGAAGGGCGACAGGTCGTAGTCGTCGTAGCCGACGGCCGAGTACATCGCGGCCTTGGCCTCCTCGGTCGGCTCGACCCGGATGTTGCGGTAGCGGGGCAGACCCGTACCGGCCGGGATGAGCTTACCGAGGATGACGTTCTCCTTGAGGCCCAGCAGCGGGTCCGACTTGGCGTGGATCGCCGCGTCGGTGAGCACCCGGGTCGTCTCCTGGAAGGAGGCGGCCGACAGCCAGGACTCGGTGGCCAGCGAGGCCTTGGTGATACCCATCAGCTGCGGACGGCCGGAGGCGGGGTGGCCGCCCTCGGACACCACACGACGGTTCTCGGTCTCGAAGCGGCCGCGCTCGACGAGCTCGCCCGGGAGCAGCTCGGCGTCGCCCGACTCGATGATCGTCACGCGGCGGAGCATCTGCCGGATGATGATCTCGATGTGCTTGTCATGGATCGACACACCCTGCGAGTTGTAGACCTTCTGGACCTCGGCGACCAGGTGGACCTGGACGGCACGCTGGCCCATGATGCGCAGGACGTCGTGCGGGTTGGTGGCACCGACGGTCAGCTTCTGGCCGACCTCGACCGCCTCGCCCTCGCTCACCAGGAGCTTGACGCGCTTGGAGACCGGGTAGGCGATCTCGTCGCTGCCGTCGTCCGGGGTGACGACGATCTTGCGGGTCTTCTCGGTGTCCTCGACCCGGACCCGACCGGCGGCCTCCGAGATCGGGGCCACACCCTTGGGGGTGCGGGCCTCGAAGAGCTCGACGACACGCGGCAGACCCTGGGTGATGTCGTCACCGGCCACACCACCGGTGTGGAAGGTACGCATGGTCAGCTGGGTACCGGGCTCACCGATGGACTGGGCGGCGATGATGCCGACCGCCTCACCGATGTCGACCAGCTTGCCGGTGGCCAGCGAACGGCCGTAGCACATGGCGCAGGTGCCGACCGCCGACTCACAGGTGAGGATCGAGCGGGTCTTGACGTCGCCGATGCCGTGCCGGATCAGCTCGTCGATCAGCACGTCGCCGAGGTCGGTGTTGGCGGTGGCAAGGAGCTTGCCGTCCACCGTGATGTCTTCGGCCAGCATGCGGGCGTAGACGCTGGTCTCGACGTCGTCGGCCTTGCGCAGCACGCCGTCGGCGCCCACGGAGCCGATCGACAGCTTCAGGCCGCGCTCGGTGCCGCAGTCCTCCTCGCGAATGATCACGTCCTGGGAGACGTCGACCAGACGACGGGTGAGGTAACCGGAGTCGGCGGTACGGAGGGCGGTGTCGGCGAGACCCTTACGGGCACCGTGGGTGGAGATGAAGTACTCCAGCACGGACAGGCCCTCGCGGAAGGACGCCTTGATGGGACGAGGGATCGTCTCGTTCTTGGCGTTCGACACCAGACCACGCATACCGGCGATCTGACGCATCTGCATCATGTTTCCACGAGCACCCGAGTCGACCATCATGAAGATGGGGTTCGTCTTCGGGAAGTTCGCGGACATGGCCTCGGCGACCTCGTTGGTCGCGCGGGTCCAGATGCCGACCAGCTCGCTCTTGCGCTCGTCGTTGGTGATCAGACCGCGCTCGTACTGCTTCTGGACCTTCTCCGCCTGCGCCTCGTAGCCCTCGAGGATCTGGGGCTTGCTCGGCGGGACGATGACGTCCGAGATCGAGACGGTGACACCGGAACGGGTCGACCAGTGGAAGCCGGACGCCTTCAGGTTGTCGAGCGTCGCGGCGACGACGACCTTCGGGTAGCGCTCGGCCAGGTCGTTGACGATGGCCGACAGCTGCTTCTTGCCGACCTCGTAGTCGACGAAGGGGTAGTCCTCGGGCAGCAGCTCGTTGAAGAGCGCGCGGCCCAGGGTGGTGGTGATGCGGAAGGGCTCACCCTCGAACCAGGTCTGCTGGCCCTCCTCGTCCACCGGCGCCGTCCAGCCGCGCGGCGGAACCGTGCCGGCGGGCATGCGCAGGTCGATCGGGGCCTGGACGTCCAGCTCGCGGGCGTCGAAGGCCATGATCGCCTCGGCGGTGGAGGAGAAGGAACGGCCACCGCCCTTCACCTCCTCGCGGTCCGAGGTGAGGAAGAACAGGCCGAGCACCATGTCCTGGGTCGGCATGGTGACGGGGCGACCGTCGGCCGGCTTGAGGATGTTGTTCGAGGACAGCATCAGGATGCGGGCCTCGGCCTGCGCCTCCGCGGAGAGCGGCAGGTGGACGGCCATCTGGTCACCGTCGAAGTCCGCGTTGAACGCGGTGCAGACGAGCGGGTGGATCTGGATGGCCTTGCCCTCGACCAGCTGCGGCTCGAAGGCCTGGATGCCGAGGCGGTGCAGGGTGGGCGCACGGTTCAGCAGAACCGGGTGCTCCGCGATGACCTCTTCGAGGACGTCCCACACGACCGGGCGGGCGCGCTCGACCATGCGCTTGGCCGACTTGATGTTCTGCGCGTGGTTCAGGTCGACCAGGCGCTTCATCACGAACGGCTTGAAGAGCTCCAGCGCCATGGCCTTGGGCAGGCCGCACTGGTGCAGCTTGAGCTGCGGGCCGACGACGATGACCGAACGGGCCGAGTAGTCGACGCGCTTGCCGAGCAGGTTCTGGCGGAAACGACCCTGCTTGCCCTTGAGCATGTCGGACAGCGACTTCAGCGGACGGTTGCCGGGGCCCGTGACCGGGCGGCCGCGGCGGCCGTTGTCGAAGAGCGCGTCGACGGCCTCCTGGAGCATGCGCTTCTCGTTGTTCACGATGATCTCGGGGGCACCGAGGTCGAGGAGGCGCTTCAGGCGGTTGTTGCGGTTGATGACGCGGCGGTACAGGTCGTTCAGGTCGGAGGTCGCGAAGCGGCCACCGTCCAGCTGCACCATCGGACGCAGGTCCGGCGGGATGACCGGCACGCAGTCCAGCACCATGCCCTTGGGCTTGTTGGTGGTCTGCAGGAACGCGGAGACGACCTTGAGGCGCTTGAGCGCACGGGTCTTCTTCTGGCCCTTGCCGGTGCGGATGATCTCGCGCAGGCGCTCGGACTCCTCCGCCAGGTCGAACGACTCCAGGCGGTCCTTGAGCGCCGCGGCGCCCATCGAGCCGGAGAAGTACGTGCCGAAGCGGTCGCGCAGCTCGCGGTAGAGCAGCTCGTCGCCCTCCAGGTCCTGGACCTTGAGGTTCTTGAAGCGGGACCACACCTCGTCGAGGCGGTCCAGCTCGCGCTGGGCGCGGTCGCGCAGCTGCTTCATCTCGCGCTCGGCGCCTTCGCGCACCTTGCGGCGGACGTCGGCCTTGGCGCCCTCGGCCTCCAGCTCGGCCAGGTCGGTCTCGGCCTTCTTGGCACGGCCTTCGAGGTCGGCGTCGCGGCGGTTCTCGATCTGCTGGCGCTCGACCGAGACGTGCGCCTCCAGGGACGGCAGGTCGCGCTGGCGGCGCTCGTCGTCGACCCAGGTGATCATGTAGGCGGCGAAGTAGATGACCTTCTCGAGGTCCTTCGGCGCCAGGTCGAGCAGGTAGCCCAGACGGGACGGGACACCCTTGAAGTACCAGATGTGGGTGACCGGGGCGGCCAGCTCGATGTGGCCCATCCGCTCACGGCGCACCTTGGCGCGGGTCACCTCGACGCCGCAGCGCTCGCAGATGATGCCCTTGAAGCGGACGCGCTTGTACTTACCGCAGTAGCACTCCCAGTCCCGGGTCGGGCCGAAGATCTTCTCGCAGAAGAGGCCGTCCTTCTCGGGCTTCAGGGTGCGGTAGTTGATGGTCTCCGGCTTCTTGACCTCGCCGTGCGACCACTGGCGGATGTCGTCGGCGGTGGCCAGGCCGATACGGAGCTCGTCGAAGAAGTTGACGTCAAGCACTGGTCGTCAAGCCCTCTTTCGTGATTCGAGAGTTTGTCTGTGGTCTGAGGGGGGCCTGGGGGCGGGCCGGCTGCTCACGCGGGGCAGCCGGCCCGGCCTCCGTCAGACCTCTTCGACGCTGCTCGGCTCGCGCCGGGACAGGTCAATGCCGAGCTCCTCGGCCGCACGGAAGACGTCCTCGTCGGAGTCCCTCATCTCGATGGACTGGCCGTCCGAGGACAGCACCTCCACGTTGAGGCAGAGCGACTGCATTTCCTTGATGAGGACCTTGAAGGACTCGGGAATGCCGGGCTCGGGGATGTTCTCGCCCTTGACGATGGCCTCGTAGACCTTCACGCGGCCGAGAACGTCGTCGGACTTGATGGTGAGGAGCTCCTGCAGGGCGTACGCAGCTCCGTACGCCTCGAGGGCCCACACCTCCATCTCACCGAATCGCTGACCACCGAACTGCGCCTTACCACCGAGCGGCTGCTGGGTGATCATCGAGTACGGTCCGGTCGAACGGGCGTGCAGCTTGTCGTCGACCAGGTGGTGCAGCTTCAGGATGTACATGTAGCCGACCGAGATCGGCATCGGGAACGGCTCGCCGGAGCGGCCGTCGTACAGACGGGCCTTACCGGTGGAGTTCACCAGGCGCTCACCGTCACGGGTGAGGGTGGTGTGGTCCAGCAGGCCGGTGATCTCGTCCTCGCGGGCGCCGTCGAAGACCGGGGTGGCGAGGTTGGTGCCGCCCTCGACCGTGTCGGCGCCGATCGCCTGGAGGCGCTGGGCCCACTCGTCGGCGAGGCCGGAGACGTCCCAGCCCTGCTTGGCGAGCCAGCCGAGGTGGATCTCCAGGACCTGTCCCGGGTTCATTCGGGACGGGACACCCAGCGGGTTCAGGATGATGTCGACCGGGGTGCCGTCCTCCAGGAACGGCATGTCCTCGACCGGCAGGATCTTGGAGATGACACCCTTGTTGCCGTGACGGCCGGCGAGCTTGTCACCGTTGGTGATCTTGCGCTTCTGGGCCACGTAGACGCGGACCAGCTGGTTGACGCCCGGGGGCAGCTCGTCGCCCTCTTCGCGGTCGAAGACGCGGACGCCGATGACCTTGCCGGACTCACCGTGCGGCACCTTCAGCGAGGTGTCGCGGACCTCACGGGCCTTCTCACCGAAGATCGCGCGGAGCAGGCGCTCCTCCGGGGTCAGCTCGGTCTCGCCCTTGGGCGTGACCTTGCCGACCAGGATGTCGCCGGTGACGACGTCCGCGCCGATCCGGATGATGCCGCGCTCGTCGAGGTCGGCGAGGACCTCCTCGGAGACGTTCGGGATGTCCCGGGTGATCTCCTCGGGGCCCAGCTTGGTGTCACGGGCGTCGACCTCGTGCTCCTCGATGTGGATCGAGGAGAGGACGTCGTCCTGCACGAGGCGCTGCGACAGGATGATCGCGTCCTCGTAGTTGTGACCCTCCCAGGACATGAACGCCACGAGGAGGTTCTTGCCGAGGGCCATCTCGCCCTCGTCGGTGCACGGGCCGTCGGCCAGCACCTGGCCGGCCTCGACGCGGGCGCCCTCGTCCACGAGCACCTTCTGGTTGAAGGCGGTGCCCTGGTTGGAGCGGGTGAACTTGGCGGCGCGGTACGTGGTGTACGTGCCGTCGTCGTTGGCCACGGTGATGTAGTCGGCCGAGACCTCCTGCACCACACCGGCCTTCTCGGCGGTGATGACGTCCGCGGCGTCGACGGCGCAGCGGTACTCCATGCCGGTGCCGACCAGCGGGGCCTCGCTCTTCAGCAGCGGCACCGCCTGACGCATCATGTTCGAGCCCATCAGCGCGCGGTTGGCGTCGTCGTGCTCGAGGAAGGGGATCATGGCGGTCGCGACCGACACCATCTGGCGCGGCGAGACGTCCATGTAGTCGATCTCGGTGCCCGGGATGTAGTCGATCTCGCCGCCACGGCGGCGGACCAGGACGCGGGGCTCCGCGAAGTGCAGGTCGTTCGTCAGCGGGGCGTTCGCCTGGGCGATGACGTAACGGTCCTCCTCGTCGGCGGTGAGGTAGTCCACCTGCTCGGTGACCACACCGTCGACGACCTTGCGGTACGGCGTCTCGATGAAGCCGAACGCGTTGACCCGGCCGTACGAGGCGAGCGAGCCGATCAGACCGATGTTCGGGCCTTCCGGCGTCTCGATCGGACACATGCGGCCGTAGTGCGAGGGGTGCACGTCACGGACCTCGAAGCCGGCCCGCTCGCGGGACAGACCACCGGGGCCGAGCGCGGACAGACGACGCTTGTGGGTCAGGCCCGACAGCGGGTTCGTCTGGTCCATGAACTGCGACAGCTGGCTGGTGCCGAAGAACTCCTTGATGGAGGCGACGACCGGCCGGATGTTGATCAGGGTCTGCGGCGTGATCGCCTCGACGTCCTGGGTGGTCATGCGCTCGCGCACGACGCGCTCCATACGGGCCAGACCCGTACGGACCTGGTTCTGGATGAGCTCGCCGACGTTGCGCAGGCGCCGGTTGCCGAAGTGGTCGATGTCGTCGACCTCGATGACGATGTCGCGGCCCTCGTCGTCACGCCAGTCGGACTCGCCGGCGTGCAGCTTCACCAGGTACTTGATGGTGTTGATGATGTCCGGCTCGGTGAGCACGCCGGAGTCCAGGGACTCGCCGTTGCCGAGCTTGCGGTTGACCTTGTAGCGGCCGACCTTGGCCAGGTCGTAGCGCTTCGGGTTGAAGTAGAGGTTCTCGAGCAGCGTCTGCGCGGCCTCACGCGTCGGCGGCTCGCCCGGACGCAGCTTGCGGTAGATGTCGAGCAGCGCGTCGTCCTGGCCCTGGGTGTGGTCCTTCTCCAGGGTGGCGCGCATCGACTCGTACTGGCCGAACTCCTCGAGAATCATCTCGTTGGTCCAGCCGAGGGCCTTCAGCAGCACGGTGACCGACTGCTTGCGCTTACGGTCGATACGGACACCGACCATGTCGCGCTTGTCGATCTCCATCTCCAGCCAGGCACCGCGGGAGGGGATGATCTTGGCGGAGAAGATGTCCTTGTCGGACACCTTGTCCAGGGTGGAGTCGAAGTAGACGCCCGGGGAACGGACCAGCTGCGACACGACGACGCGCTCGGTGCCGTTGATCACGAACGTGCCCTTGTGGGTCATGAGCGGGAAGTCGCCCATGAAGACCGTCTGGGACTTGATCTCGCCGGTCTCGTTGTTGGTGAATTCGGCGGTGACGAAGAGCGGGGCCGCGTAGGTGAAGTCGCGGTCCTTGCACTCGTCAATGGAGTTCTTCGGCGGCTCGAAACGGTGGTCGCGGAAGGTCAGGGACATCGACCCACTGAAGTCCTCGATCGGCGAGATCTCCTCGAAGATCTCCTCCAGACCGGACTTGGTGGGGACGTCCTGACCGTTGTCCAGCGCCTCCTCGACCCGGGACTTCCAGGCCGCATTGCCGAGCAGCCAGTCAAAGCTCTCGGTCTGCAGGGCCAGGAGGTTCGGGACCTCGAGGGGCTCCTTGATCTTCGCGAACGAAACGCGGAGCGGGGCGGTGGATGCGGCGGAATTGTTCGAGGCGTTGCGCGGCGCGGCCAAGAGGGGGGTCCTTCCGAGGGCTCGGAGCTCACTACGCGCGTACCGGCCGGGCCATGACGAGACCGGTGCCACCACCGGGGACCACCGCCGACCAGGAGGACGAATCCCCAGGTCGAAGCCGGTTCACGGAGGCGGAGCCAGACCCCTTCAGGGCAGCGCAGACTCCGGGCGACGAGTCACGGAGCAGCTAACAGGCAGCGCAAAGGGACAGTGTAGCCAAAGGCGACACTGTTGACAAGCCCTGATTCGGAGACCGAATCGGACACTCCCTCCGGTCGCATCCCGTGCGCCCCGGCCCCCGCCGGGGAGCCGTGCCGCAGGGGGTGCCCTGCCCTCGTACAACCGACGGCCCGGGCACTCCCGGGCCACCGCACCTCTACTCGGAGTCACTTCCCGCTGGGGCCACCGAATATGCATCCGGAGCCGCTCCAACCGGGGCGGACGTGCCGAGCACGGCGCGCGCCTTGAGAATCGCGCGCCCGCTGCCGTTCGTCAAGGCCCCCACCGGAGTGCGGACCTCGCCTGCCTCATCGTCCGCCGCCCCGGGAGCGTTACAGATCCCGTGGTGAGGAGCGCCCGCGACGACAGTGATCACCCTACCGGCCGCCACCGACAGTGGCCGAGGGCACAGCGGGCGGGCCCTGTGCAGAAATGCGAAAAGGCCGGGCCGGCCACCCGTGTGGGTGGCCGGCCCGGCCTCCTGCCCCCTCAGAGGGGGCGGAAAGTCACTTGACGGTGACCTTGGCGCCCGCGCCCTCGAGCTGGGCCTTGGCCTTCTCGGCGGCCTCCTTGTTGACCTTCTCGAGAACCTTGGCACCGGCGGTGTCGACGAGGTCCTTGGCCTCCTTCAGGCCGAGGGAGGTCAGGGCGCGCACCTCCTTGATGACCTGGATCTTCTTGTCGCCCGCACCGTCGAGGATGACGTCGAACTCGTCCTGCTCCTCGACAGCGGCCTCGGCGCCACCGACACCGCCGGCAACGGCGGCCACGGCGACCGGGGCGGCAGCGGTGACGTCGAACTTGTCCTCGAACGCCTTCACGAACTCGGAGAGCTCGATGAGGGTCATCTCCTCGAACTGCGCGAGCAGCTCGTCCTGGGTCAGCTTCGCCATGATGTGGCGTCCTTCCACTAAATCGGCAGGTGGTGCCGGATGTACGGGATGGCGGGCGTACTACGGGCCCGCTAGAGGGCGGGAGTGATTACTCCGCGTCCTCGGCGGGAGCCGGCGTACCGGCACCGCCCTGCTCGACCTTGTCGCGGAGCGCGTCCACAGTGCGGACGAGCTTCGACGGCAGGGCCTGGAAGACCGCGGCAGCCTGGGAGGGCTTGGCCTTCAGGGCACCCGCGAGCTTGGCGAGCAGCACCTCGCGGGACTCGAGGTCCGCGAGCTTCTTGATCTCATCGGCGGACAGCGCCTTGCCGTCAAGGACACCGCCCTTGATGATGAGAGCGGGGTTCTCCTTGGCGAAGTCACGCAGAGCCTTCGCCGACTCCACCGGGTCACCGGTGACGAAGGCGACAGCCGTCGGACCAGCGAACAGGTCGTCCAGCTCGGAGATCCCGGCCTCATTGGCCGCGATCTTGGTCAGCGTGTTCTTCACCACGGCGTACTCGGCGTTCTCACCCAGCGAGCGACGCAGGGTCTTGACCTGCTTCACCGTGAGACCGCGGTACTCGGTCAGCAGCGCCGCGGAGGAGCCACGGAACTTGTCCGTGATCTCGGCGACGGCAGCAGCCTTGTCGGGCCTTGCCATAGGCGTACGCCTCCTTCCGTGATGTCGAAGTCGGGCCGACCTTGGAGCAGTCGACCATTCAACGCCTCGACACACCGGCTGGAAGGAAACCTCAGCAAAAACGATGAGAGCCCCGGTGCGCAGGCGCACGGGGCTCTGAAAGACCTCGACGTCCATCGCGACGAATCACGGTGAGCGGAAGTCCAAGCTCCAAACACTCCTGCGCGGGCTGCCTGCGACGAATCGCAGATCCTTCGGCCGCCTTACCTCCAGAGGAAGCAGGACGACAACCAGCGGTCTTCGGCAGCCACCACCGTACTGGACACCCGGCGCATCGACCAAATTCGGGCAGCGGCCGCGGCACGCTACAGCGGCGGAAGGCTCCGGCCGCCCGCGTCGGCGGTGTCGGACTCGGCCGGCGCCTGCACCGAGAGCGGGCCGGCGAACTCCTCGAAGCGCAGGGTGTCCGAGACCCGCTCGGCCGCGCCGGAGCCGGTGCGCTGCAGTTGGACGGGCTGGTCGCGGTCGTTCAGCCACAGGTCGAGGGTGATCACCCCGCCGTCGCCGAGCGCGGCGCGCAGGGCGGCCCGCCGGGCGGGCGGAAGCTGGGCCTGGGCGTCGGCGTAGTCCGCGACCGTGGTGGTCACCCGGTAGTGCTCGACGGCGGTGTCGTCGATCTCCTCCTCGCCGAGGCGCTCCGGCGCGGCGGCGGCCGCGGCGGCGGTCAGCGCCACCACCGGGTTCAGCCGGTCGACGGTGTCGGCGTACGGCACGGCCCGCTGGCCGTCGGTGCCGACCGCGCCGGTGAACTTCTCCCAGTGCCGGCCGCCGAGCCTGGCGGCGGTGGCGGCGTCCCCGCCGCGGTAGGCGGTGGTGTCCAGCACGACGACCTCCTCGGTGGTGCCGGGCCGCTTGAGCTGGAGCACCGTCTTGGGCGCCCAGAACAGCAGGCCGGCGACCGTGTCCGAGCCGAGGTTGCCGCTGAAGCGGGCCCGCCGGGCGCTGTGCATCGCCAGCTGGGCGGAGAGCAGCACGCCGTGCGGGGAGCGGTCGGTCGGGGTGGCCAGCGCGGTCGGGGCCGCGGAGGCGCTAGGCGAGACCGTCGGGGTGCCCCCGGAGCCGCTGCCGCACGCGGTCAGCACCGCGGTCAGTGCCGCGGCGGCCGCCGTCCGGCGCAGCCTGCGTGCCGCCATCCCCGTCTCCCCTCCTGCGTCCCGTTCCGCCGTTCGCTGGCCTTCACCCTGCCATGCCCGCCGCCGGGCCGTCCGGCCGCCCCTGGAAGGCGCCGCGGCCGGGGCCGCGAACGGCCGACGGGCCCGCACCCCCGGTAAGAGGGGTGCGGGCCCGTCGGTTGCGGACTGCGCGGTGCGCCCAGGACGCGGCTGCTATCGGAGCACGGTGGCTCAGACGGCGGCCGGGTCCTCCTCGACGAGGAGGTTGCGGGTGCGGTTCGGGTCCACCTGGATGCCGGGGCCCATGGTGGTCGAGAATGCGATCTTCTTGATGTAGCGGCCCTTGGCGGCGGCCGGCTTGGCCCGGAGGACCTCCTCGAGCGCGGCGCCGTAGTTCTCGACCAGCTGCTCGTCGGTGAAGGAGGCCTTACCGATGATCAGGTGCAGGTTCGAGTGCTTGTCGACGCGGAACTCGATCTTGCCGCCCTTGATGTCGTTCACGGCCTTGACGACGTCGGGGGTGACGGTGCCGGTCTTCGGGTTCGGCATCAGGCCACGGGGGCCGAGCACGCGGCCGAGGCGGCCGACCTTGCCCATGAGGTCCGGGGTGGCGACGACGGCGTCGAAGTCCAGACGACCCTTGGCGACCTCGTCGATGAGCTCGTCGGAGCCGACGATGTCGGCGCCGGCAGCACGCGCGGCCTCGGCACGGTCACCGGTCGCGAAGACCAGGACCCGAGCGGTCTTACCGGTGCCGTGCGGGAGGATCACGGTGCTGCGGACCATCTGGTCGGCCTTGCGCGGGTCGACACCCAGGCGCATGGCGATCTCGACGGTCGCGTCGAACTTGGTGGTGGACGTCTCGCGGGCGAGGCGAACGGCCTCGAGCGGGGCGTAGATGCGGCTGCGGTCGACCTTGGCGTCCGCGGCCTTGAGAGCCTTGCTGCGCTTCACTGCGTCTCCTGAAAGTGAGGGAGTTCGTGGGGGAACGGGCCGCGCTCGGCCCTACCACGGGGAACGACGGGGCTGATCAGCCCTCGACGGTGATGCCCATCGACCGGGCGGTGCCGGCGATGATCTTCGCCGCGGCGTCCAGGTCGTTGGCGTTCAGGTCGGGGAGCTTCACGGTGGCGATCTCGCGGACCTGGGCGCCGGTGAGCTTGGCGACCTTGGTCTTGTGCGGCTCGCTGGAGCCCTTGTCGATGCCGGCGGCCTTCAGGATGAGGCGCGCGGCCGGCGGCGTCTTCGTGATGAAGGTGAAGGAGCGGTCCTCGTAGACCGTGATCTCCACCGGCACGATCATGCCGCGCTGCGACTCGGTCGCAGCGTTGTAGGCCTTGCAGAACTCCATGATGTTGACGCCGTGCTGGCCCAGCGCGGGGCCGACCGGCGGGGCCGGGTTGGCCGCACCGGCGTTGATCTGGAGCTTGATGAGCCCCGTGACCTTCTTCTTCTTGGGAGGCATTTCTCTCCGGGTCCTTCCGAGAGGCGATTGCTGGTGTGTGCATCAGCCGGGGCGACACCCGGCCGCCAACACACACATCGGACCAGGCTAACCGCTGAGGGTGCCCGGGACCAAAACGGCGTCGGGGCGGGGCCGCGGCCCCGCCCCGACGCCGACGTGCGGTGTCAGTTCTTCTGGATCTGGTCGAACGACAGCTCGACCGGGGTCTCGCGGCCGAAGATCTCGACGAGGCCCTTGACCTTCTTCGAGTCCGGGTTGATCTCGTTGATGGTCGCCTGCAGGGTCGCGAACGGGCCGTCGGTGACGGTGACCGAGTCGCCGACCTCGAAGTCGAGCACCTGGACCTCGACCGGGCGGATCGGCGAGGCCTTGCCGGCCTCCTTGGCCGCGGCGCGCTCGACGTCCGGCGCGAGCATCTTGACGACCTCGTCCAGCGTCAGCGGGTACGGGTCGTAGGCGTTGCCGACGAAGCCGGTGACACCCGGGGTGTTGCGGACGACGCCCCAGGACTCGGCGTCCAGCTCCATGCGGACCAGGACGTAGCCGGGGAGCTTGTTCTGACGGATGGTCTTGCGGTCGCCGTTCTTGATCTGGACGACCTCTTCCTGCGGCACGGCCGACTCGAAGATGCGGTCCTCGACGTTCAGCGAGACGGAGCGCTGCTCCAGGTTCTGCTTCACGCGGTTCTCGTAGCCGGCGTAGGTGTGGATCACGTACCACTCGCCCGGCGCGATGCGGAGCTTCTCGCGGAACTCGGCGACCGGGTCGCTCTCCTCCGCCTCGGCGGCGAACTCCTCCTCGGCGGCGGCCTCGGTGTCGGCGGCCTCGGTGTCGGAGACCTCGGCGTCGGAGACCTCGGCGTCGGAGACCTCGTGCACCGCGGCGGCCTCGGCCGGCTCGCCCGCCTCCACCTCGTCCGCAGCCTCGACCTCGTCCTCGTCGGCGTCCACGGCGTCGAGGATCTGCTCCGCAGCCTCGGCGTCGGCGGCCTCCGCCGCGACATCCGCGTCGCGGACGGTCTCGTCGGCGTCGTACAGGGGGGACTCAGACACGGGCGCTGCTTCTTTCCTGGGATGTGTAACGGATACCTCAACAGTACCGAGTCAACGGTAGCTGGCCCGCCCGGTCGGCGCCGAAAGCCCGAGCCGGTCTCCCGTCCCGGAGCGGGGCGGGGTGCGGCGGGGGGTTGCGGCGGACGGGTCGGGCGGTGTCCTGACAGGGCGCGCACCGGCCGCTCGGGCCGGTGGCGTCCGCGGAGGAAAGCCGCGCCGGGCGGTCGCTGGTCAGCCGAAGACGAGCAGGCTGAGCTTGGCGAAGGCGGTGTCCAGGCCGTAGACCAGGAGCATGATCGTGACGACGAAGACGACGACCACGGTGGTGTACTGGATCAGCTCGCCGCGGCTCGGCCAGACGACCTTGCGGAGCTCGGCGATGATCTGCCGGTAGAAGACCGCGATGCGTGCGAAGAGGCCCTTCTTGGCCCGCTTGCCCGACTTCCGGTCGCCGCCCTGTGCCTTGCGGGCGCGCTTGCGGTCGCGGCGGGAGAGCGCCTTGTCGTCGCCGTCAGTCGTGGCGGCAGCGCCGTCGGCACCCTCGGGGTTGCCGCTCTCAGGCGTTGCGGTGGAGCCCGTGGTCTCCGTCACTCGTCCTCACCTGAATCCGGGTCCTGCCGAGAGCGCACCCGGTGTGGGCGCGCCGATCCGGCGAAGTGCATTGCTGACGGGGCCCTCTCCGCATCAAGCCCGCTCGCTCTGTGGAGCGAACGGGCTCGGTACGAAAAAAGCAGCAGGGCACGAGGGACTCGAACCCCCAACCGCCGGTTTTGGAGACCGGTGCTCTACCAATTGAGCTAGTGCCCTACGGTGCCTCGCGGCCCCGGAGTGGACCCCAACCTACCGCATTCGGATCGGTGCGTGGTGTACGCATCGGCGTTGCGGTCCGCTGGGCCCATCGGTGGTCGAGCATACGGGTTCCGAAGCGTTTGGTCGAACCTCATTTCCCGGCGGTTCCCCGACGGGCCCTGTCGGCGGGCCTGCGAGGACACAGTCGAGGACACATCGTGGGACGGCCGGTACGCATGCTGGAACCGTCCTGCCCGGGCGGTGCGCACTCTGCGACGATGCAGGCATGAGCGCTTCCACCCCCGCCAACGTCCGTCCTGCCGACCGCCGGGTGTCCGCCCGGATCGGCGCCATCGCGGAGTCCGCCACCCTCGCCGTGGACGCCAAGGCCAAGGCCCTCAAGGCGGCCGGCCGCCCCGTCATCGGCTTCGGCGCGGGCGAGCCCGACTTCCCGACCCCGGGCTACATAGTCGACGCCGCCGTCGCCGCCTGCCAGGACCCGAAGAACCACCGCTACACCCCGGCCGGAGGCCTGCCCGAGCTCAGGGCCGCGATCGCCGCCAAGACGCTGCGCGACTCCGGGTACGAGGTGGACGCCTCCCAGGTGCTCGTCACCAACGGCGGCAAGCAGGCCATCTACGAGGCCTTCGCCGCGATCCTCGACCCGGGCGACGAGGTCGTCGTGCCGGCCCCGTACTGGACCACCTACCCGGAGTCGATCCAGCTCGCGGGCGGTGTGGCGGTCGAGGTCGTCACCGACGAGACCACCGGCTACAAGGTCTCGGTCGAGCAGCTGGAGGCGGCCCGCACCGAGAACACCAAGGTGGTGCTGTTCGTCTCGCCGTCCAACCCGACCGGCGCGGTGTACACCCGCGAGGAGGCCGAGGCGATCGGCCGCTGGGCGCTGGAGCACGGCCTGTGGGTGCTCACCGACGAGATCTACGAGCACCTGGTCTACGGGGGCGCCGAGTTCACCTCGCTGCCGGCCCTGCTGCCCGAGCTGCGCGACAAGTGCATCGTCGTCAACGGCGTGGCCAAGACCTACGCGATGACCGGCTGGCGGGTGGGCTGGCTGATCGGCCCGCAGGACGTCGTGAAGGCCGCCACCAACCTGCAGTCGCACGCCACCTCCAACGTCTCCAACGTGGCGCAGGTGGCCGCGCTGGCCGCCGTCTCCGGCGACCTGTCGGCCGTGGACGAGATGAAGACCGCCTTCGACCGCCGCCGCCGCACCATCGTGAAGATGCTCAACGAGATCGACGGCGTGCTCTGCCCCGAGCCCGAGGGCGCGTTCTACGTGTACCCGTCGGTGAAGGGGCTGCTGGGCAAGGAGATCCGCGGCAAGCGGCCGGCGAGCTCCGCCGAGCTCGCCGCGCTGATCCTGGACGAGGCCGAGGTCGCGGTCGTCCCCGGCGAGGCCTTCGGCACCCCCGGCTACCTGCGGCTCTCGTACGCGCTCGGCGACGCCGACCTGGTCGAGGGCGTGACCCGGATCCAGCGGCTGCTGGCCGAGGCCCGCGCCTGACGCACGCCCGACCGCATGCTCTGTGCGGCACCGCCCCCTGACACCTCGTTGAAACTCATTCTTTCGAGCGATGTTCAGGGGGCGGTTCCCGTTCGCCTCCGGAATACGGCAGGATCGGTGGATGGATCGCCTTTCTGCCCCGCGTGACGTCACCGCCCTGCCCAAGGCCCACCTCCACCTGCACTTCACCGGGTCGATGCGCCCGGCCACGCTGCTGGAGCTGGCGGACAAGCACGGGGTGCGGCTGCCGGAGGCGCTGAGCTCGGGCGAGCCGCCGCGACTGCGGGCGACCGACGAGCGTGGCTGGTTCCGCTTCCAGCGGCTGTACGACACCGCCCGCTCGGTGCTGCGCGACGAGTCCGACATCCGCCGGCTGGTCCGGGAGACGGCGGAGGACGAGCGGCGGGACGGCTCCCGCTGGCTGGAGATCCAGGTCGACCCGACCTCGTACGCGCCGCGGCTGGGCGGGCTGATCCCCGCCCTGGAGCTGATCCTGGACGCGGTGCGGGAGGCCTCCGCGGCCACCGGGGTGGGGATGCGGGTGGTGGTCGCCGCCAACCGGATGAAGTCCCCGATGGACGCGCGCACCCTGGCCCGGCTGGCCGTCCGCTACACCGACAGCGGCGTGGTGGGCTTCGGCCTCTCCAACGACGAGCGGCGCGGCCTCGCCCGGGACTTCGACCGTGCCTTCGAGATCGCCCGCAACGGCGGGCTGCTGGCGGCGCCGCACGGCGGCGAGCTGGCCGGCCCGGAGTCCGTCCGCGACTGCCTGGACGACCTGGGCGCCGGCCGGATCGGGCACGGGGTGCGCTCCGCCGAGGACGCCCGGCTGCTGGAGCGCCTCGCCGCGCGCGGGGTCACCTGCGAGGTGTGCCCCTCCTCCAACGTGTCGCTGGGCGTCTACGAGCGGGCCGAGGACGTGCCGCTGCGCACCCTCTTCGAGGCGGGGGTGCCGATGGCCCTGGGCGCGGACGACCCGCTGCTCTTCGGCTCGCGGCTGGCCGCCCAGTACGACCTCGTGCGCGGGGTGCACGGCTTCACCGATGCCGAACTCGCCGAGCTGGCCCGGCAGTCGGTGCGCGGCTCGGTGGCGCCGGAGTCCGTCCGCAAGGAGCTGCTGGCCGACATCGACGGCTGGCTGGCCACCCCGCCGGGCCCGTCCGGGCTAGAGGGCGACGCCGATCATCACCGGCTCGTTCACCAGCTCCACGCCGAAGGCGGCGCGGACGCCGTCGCGGACCTCGCGGGCCAGCGCCAGTAGGTCCGCGGTGGTGGCCGAGCCGCGGTTGGTGAGGGCCAGGGTGTGCTTGGTGGAGAGGGTGGCCGGGCCGGTGCCGTAGCCCTTGGTGAAGCCGGCCTTGTCGATCAGCCAGGCGGCGGAGGTCTTGGTGCAGCCGTCCGGGGCGGGGTAGGCGGGGGCGGCCAGGCCGTCGAGCCGGGCGGTGAAGGCCGCGTACTGCTCGGCGGTGAGCACCGGGTTGGTGAAGAAGGAGCCGGCCGACCAGGTGTCGTGGTCCTCGGCGTCCAGCACCATGCCCTTGCCGGCCCGCAGCTTGAGCACGGTGTCGGCGGCGGTGACGAGGTCGACCCGCTCCCCCGCCGCGACGCCCAGGGTCCGGGCGACCTCGGCGTACTTGACCGGGGAGGACTGCCCGGCCGCGTCCTCCAGGGCGAAGCGCACCCGCAGGACGACGTAGCGGGCCGGGTCGGCCTTGAAGCGGCTGTGTCGGTAGGAGAAGCCGCACTCCTCGTTGGTGAGGACGACCGTCTCGCCGGCCCGCCGGTCGTAGGCGACGACCTCGGTGACGGTCTCGGCGACCTCCTGGCCGTAGGCGCCGACGTTCTGCACCGGGGTGGCGCCGGCCGAGCCGGGGATGCCGGACAGGAACTCGATACCGGCCAGGCCGGCCTCGACGGTACGGGCGACGACCTCGGTCCAGACCTCGCCGGCGGCGAGCTCCAGGCGGGTGCCGTCCAGGTCGAAGCCCCGGGTGGCGACCCGCAGCACGGTGCCGTCGAAGCCCGCGTCGCCGATCACCAGGTTGGAGCCGCCGCCGAGGACGAGCAGCGGCTCGCCGGCCGCATCGGCCTCGCGGACGGCCGCGACGACGTCCTCGTCGGTGGTGGCCGTGACGAGGCGGCGGGCGGGGCCGCCGAGCCGGAGCGTGGTCAGCGGGGCGAGCGGGGCGTTCTGGTGTACCTGCACGCCCACCACGGTATACGGGACGGCCGCCGCGCCGGTGCCGGTGCCCGCGCTTCCCGGGCGGACACCGATAGTGGAGACGTATGCTATCCATATTGGTCCGCGACCGCCCGGGCGGACCGCCCCGACCTCCAACAGACGGGACGCCATGCGCATCGGAGAGCTGAGCCGCCGGACCGGGGTGCCGGTCCCGACCATCAAGTACTACCTGCGGGAGGGCCTGCTGCCCGGTGGCGAGCTCACCAGCCCCAACCAGGCGCAGTACGGCGAGGCCCATGTGCACCGGCTGAAGCTGGTGCGGGCGATGGTCGACGTGGGCAAGCTCCCGGTGGCCGCCACCCGGGACGTGCTTCAGGCGATCGACGAGCCCGGCAACAGCCTGCACGCGGTGCTGGGCGTCGCCTCGGCCGCCGTCACCCCCGCGGTGACCGCGGCCGACCCGGAGGCCTGGGAGAGCGCGGAGAAGCTGGTCACGGAGCTGGTGGAGCGGCACGGCTGGCAGGTGAAGCCGGGCAATCCGGCCCGGCAGGCGCTGGCCCAGCTGGTGGTGACCTTCCGCGACCTCGGCCAGGACGACCTGCTGGACATCTTCGACGACTACGCGGTCGCCGCCGAGCGGCTCTCCGTCGCGGAGCTGGCACTGATCGGCCGGCGCGAGGGCCTGGACAGCAAGGTGGAGGGGGCGGTGCTCGGCACCGTCCTCGGCGACGCGCTGATCGGGGCGATGCGCCGGCTCGCGCAGGCGGACGCCTCGCACCGCACCTTCGAGGCGCCCGGGGCCGACCGCGGCTGACCGTCGACCGACTGCGCGGACCGCGCGGACCGATGCCGAAGGCCCCCGGGAGCTCCCGGGGGCCTTCGGCGCGTGTGGGGCCGGTCAGGCGCTGGCCGGCGCGGGCTCGCCCTCGGGGACGGTCTCCAGGGGCTGCGCGGCCGGGCGGGGCGGGCGCGGGATGAACAGGGCGCAGACGCCGCCGAACACCACGACCGCGACGCCGACCCAGACCGCCGGGTGCAGGCCCTTGACGAACTCCTGGGCGTTCGCCGGACCGCCGTACTCCAGGAAGACGGTGCTGAGCACGGCGATGCCGAGCGCGCCGCCGATCTCGCGGACGGTGGTGTTGGCGCCGGAGGCCTTGCCGCGGTGCTCGGGGCCGACCGCGCCGAGCACCACGGCCGCGGTCGGGGCGATCGCGAAGCCCATGCCGGCGCCGGCCAGCAGCATGGCGCCGACCAGCCGGGAGTAAGGGGTGTCGTCGGTCGCTGCCAGGTTGATCCAGGCGAGGCCGGCGGCCTGCAGGAAGAGGCCGAGCGCCATCAGCCGTCCGCCGCCCACCTTGTCGGTGAGGGCACCGGCCACCGGGGCGATGAACATCGGCATCAGCGTCCAGGCCAGCGTGAGCACGCCGGCGTGCAGCGGGGTGCGGTAGGGCGCGACCTGCAGGTACTGGGAGAGGAAGAAGATCGAGCCGAAGACGCCGAAGTACATCGAGGCCGAGACGATGTTGGTCAGGGTGAAGGCGCGGATCCGGTAGAAGCCGAGCGGGAGCAGGGGGTGCTCGACCCGGCGCTCCCAGAGCACGAAGGCGGCCAGCAGGACGACGGCGGCGGCGAAGGCGCCGAGGATGCGTGCTGAGGCCCAGCCGTCCTCGCTGCCGTTGACGATGGCCCAGACGAGGGCGAGCAGGCCGGCCGAGGCGAGGAGCATGCCGGCCACGTCGAGGGCGGCGCGCTCGCCGCGGCTCTCCTTGAGCACCTTGAGCACGAGCGGCACGGCGATCAGGCCGACCGGCACGTTGATCCAGAAGATCCACTCCCAGGCGAGGCCGTCGACGACGGCGCCGCCGACCACCGGGCCGAGCGCGATGGCGAGGCCGCTGACCGCGCCCCACAGGCCGAGGGCGAGGCTGCGCAGCCGCTCGGGGACGGCGTGCGAGAGCAGGGTGAGCGAGAGCGGCATGACGGCCGCGGCGCCGAAGCCCTGGACGGTGCGGGCGGTGATGAGTTCGGCGCTGGTGTCGGCGAGGCCGCAGGCGATCGAGGCGAGCGTGAAGATCGTGATGCCGAGGACGAAGATCTTCCGGCGGCCGAAGCGGTCGCCGAGCGCGGCGCCGATCAGCAGCAGGCAGGAGAAGCTGAGCACGTAGGCGTTGACGAACCACTGGAGGTCGCGGGTGTCGGCCTTGAGGTCGACGGCCAGGGTGTGCAGGGCGGTGGAGACCACCAGGTTGTCGAGCGCGACCATGAACATCGGCACGCTGCAGGCGACGATCGACAGCCAGAGCGGAACGGTGCGGCCGCCGTCGGCGGCGGGGTGGTCCCCGGCCGGGACGGACGGCAATCCTGTCGAGGACATGACAGCTATCTCCTTCGGTCGTGGTGCGAGGGGGCCCACGGGGCGGAGGACCGGGGCGGGGCTGCGGCGGGGTGTGCGCGGCGGCCCGCCGGGGAGCGCTCGGCACCGCACTCCCCGGGGGCCGGCCGGTCGGGTCAGCTCGCGGCGGCGTCGGCCTGCTGCTGCTCGGCGAGTCGCCGCTTGGCGTCGGGCCAGGTGATCGGGAGCCCCTCCACCGGCACCTCCCAGAAGGTGAAGGTGGAGTCGGCCATGGTCGGGCGCAGCGAGGTCATGATCGAGTAGTGCGGCTCGGCCTTGGCGTAGGTGTAGAGCGCCTCCCTGGTCTCCCAGGCGGAGAGGGTCCAGAAGGTGCGCTTGAGCGGCTGGGCGATGAGCGAGGCCCCGAGGGCGCCGGGCGCGGTGCGGACCTGCCGCCAGGCGGCCAGCGACTTCCAGAAGAAGCGCGGGACGTCGGCGAGTGAGCGGACCTCCAGGCGGGAGGCCATGACCAGGGCCCGGGTCTGCGGCCGAGCAGGGTTGGGGGTGGTCCAGGGGAGCGTAGGCATGGGGTCAGCCTTCCTCGGCCGCCGTTCGGCGAACCCCCGCACGGAGGTCCGCCGAAACCGATAGTGGAACCTTGCGCTATCCACTATAGAGAGTGGCGCTTTCCAATGCCAGCTTTTTCCGGGAGTGGCGCCGGGGCGTCAGCGGCCGAGCTCCCGCAGCAGCTGCTCCGCCGCCTCCAGGCCGGAGGAGAACGCCGCCTCGTGCGAGCCGATCTGGTCCCAGTGCAGCTGCTTGGAGTGGAAGTACGAGCCGGCGAGCTTGATCCGGGTGCCCTCGTTCACCCGGTAGATGGTCTTCTGCAGGGTGCGCAGGTCCAGGTCGATCACCGGGTGCTCGTAGTGCAGTTCGCGGATCACCGACTCCTCCCGCACCGGCAGCGGGCAGTCCAGGGTGACGAAGTAGTCCTGCGCCGAGTCGAAGCCGTGCAGCCGGTTCATGTAGTAGGCGACGTACGGGCGGACCTCGCCGTCCACGGCGACCTTGCCGTAGTTCCAGTTGTCCCAGCGGGAGCGGTCGGCGGGCATCACCGAGGGGTCGGTGTGCAGCACCGCGACGGAGGAGTTGTAGCGGACCTTCGCCAGCGTCTCGCGCTGCACCGCGCTCGGCTCGGTGAGGAGGTCACGGGCCTGGTCGCCGTGGGCGGCGACCACCGCGTGGTCGAAGTGCTCCGCGCCGGAGGCGGTGGTGACGGTGACCCCGTCCGGCTGCTCGGTGACCGAGAGGACCCGCTCGCCGAGCCGCAGCTTGGGGTCGATCGCGGCCAGCGCCGCGCGCACGTAGCGGATCGAACCGCCTTCCACCGTCTGCCAGTCGACCCGCTGCCCGCCCAGGCCGCCCTCGTCGTGCGCCATGAAGAAGGCGATCACCGTGGTGGCCGGCATCTCCCAGATCAGCTCCGCGGGCACCGACCAGACGGCGGTGCACAGCAGGATGACGTAGCCGTACCGGAACTCGGCGCTGTAGCCGCCGCGGTCGAGGTACTCCCCCAGCGGCAGGTCGGTGCGCTTGCGCAGGAAGTCCTTGCGGCCCTCCTGGTGGAAGCGGCGGGCCTCGCGCCAGATGGTGCGGAACTCCACCGGGTAGCGGGCCAGCACCTCCTCCTCGGGCAGCGCCATCTCGGCGGTGCCGTACTGGAGTCCGCTGTCCAGGTCGAAGAAGTTGAAGCCGCCCTCGTGCCGGCGGGTGGCGACCCCCAGCTCGTCGAAGAACCGGCTGAGGTTGGGGTAGCTGGGCTTGTTGAAGACGACGAAGGCGGTGTCGATGCCGAGCACCCGCCCGTCGTCCTCGACCTCGACGGTGTTGGCGTGCCCGCCGGGGCGGCCGTCCTGCTCGAAGAGGGTGATCTCGGCGTGCTCGCGGAGCCGGTACGCGGCGGACAGGCCGGCCACGCCGGCGCCGACGACCGCGACCCGGGGCTTGGCGGTTGCAGACATGAGGGGTCCTTAGCTGGTCAGGGGGCGATCAGGGTGCGGTGGATGCGGCCGCCCCGGCCGTCCTGCACGGCGGCGGCGAGGACGTATCCCGGTGCGGGGTGGATCAGTTCGAAGTGCCAGCCGGCGTTCTCGGCGGCCGTCGCGGCCGGGTCGGTGAGCCGGATCGGCCGCTCGGCCGGCGGGGTGAAGGAGAAGCCGGCGAGCTCCCGGCGCAGCCCGGTGCCGACCGCCTTGAGGTACGCCTCCTTGAGCACCCAGTAGGCGGCGACCCGGGCCGGCCGCTCGGCCGCGGGGGCGCCGTCCACGGCGGCCCGCTCGGCGGGGGCGAACCAGCGGGGCAGGTGGCGGACGGCGTCCGCGCCGGCCGCGGCGGGCTCCACGTCCACCCCGCAGCTGCGGCCGGCCGTCACCAGGCAGGCGACCATGCCGTCGGTGTGCGAGAGGTTGAACCGCAGGCCGCCGGCGGCCGGTTCGGGCTCCGGACGGCCGTCCGGGCCGGTGCGCACCCGCCAGCCGCCGAGCGGGCGGCCGGAGCGGGCGCTCAGCGCGTACCGGGCGAGCACCCGGCCGCCGAGGAAGCGCCGCCGGGCGCCCTCGCCGCGCAGGCGGGCCAGCTGCGCCCGCTCCTCGGGGCCGAGCAGCGCCGCTCCGCCGTGCCGGTCGGCGAAGGCGTCGGCGGCGGTCTCCGGGAGCAGCCAGAGGTGGCCGTCACGCGCGGGCATCACGCCTCCGGCCGCGGTGCGCCGGGGGCTCCGGGACGGTGCCGAGGACGCCCATGCCGACGAGCTGCTTGAGCCATTCGGACATCTCCCAGCGCAGCCGCTCCCGGCACGGAGGGCAGACCTTGAGGTCGGGGTCGAGGCGGTCCGGTCGGCCGCCGCGGTGGCAGGACGGGCAGAGCGCTCGGGCGCCCGGGTGCCGTGGCACGGGCCGCTCCTTCCGGTGCGGTGTCGGGGGTGATCGGGGTGATCGGGGTGGCCGGAATCGTGCGGATCACTGCGTGCCGGGGACGGGCGCGGTGCGCTCGGCCAGCCGGAACTGCCAGTGCGAGAACAGCCGGTTGCCGCGGTGGAGGCGGCGCAGCACGGCCGTCACCTCGTCCACGTCGGCGGCGTCGGTGACCGCCTCGTGCGGGTACCAGTGCCGGCGCAGCCGCTCCAGCTGGAGCAGCAGCAGGGCGCCGCTGGGCAGCGGGTCCTCCAGGGCGTCGGCGGAGTGGATGTGGGTGTGCACGCAGGCGGCGACGGCGTGCAGCAGGCAGTACTCCTTGGCGAGGTCGAAGAGTTCGGCGGACGGGCCGTAGTCGCGGCCGAGTCGGGCCTTCAGGCTGCGGCTGCGTTCGCGCAGGGCCGGGGCACGGCCGAGGAGTTCGGCGGCGGTGCCGGCGGCGCGCTCCAGGCGGTCGCGCTCCTCACCCCCGGCGTCGGCGGCGAGGCGGCGCAGGGCGGCCAGCGAGGCGGGCGCGGCGAGCAGGGCGTCGTCCTTGCCGCGGCTGAACAGCTCCTGGTCCCAGGGGCGGTAGAGCGGCAGTGGCCGGTCCATGCCGTAGAGGGTGCGGACGTGCTCCTCGGCCTCGGCGACGGCGCCGGCGGGCGGCTCGACGGCGGCGGCGAGCAGTCCGTCCAACTGCAGGGCGAGGTTCTTGAGGTTGACCACGGTGTTGCCGTCGGCGAAGTTGGCCACCAGCAGGTCGCGGAGCATCTTCTGGTGGATGCCGAAGTGCGGCTCGGCGCGGAGGTAGAAGCGGGCGCCCAGTACCACGTTGAGCTGGGACATGGTGCGTTCCAGCATGGTCGGCACCAGGTACTTGGCGACGGACGACCAGACGCTGGCCTGCTCCGGGACGAGCTGCAGGCTGCGGACGGCGCCGAGGCTGACCGCGTCGGCGACCATCAGGTCGGCGAAGCACTCGGCCAACTGCCGCCGGGAGTACGGGATGTCGGTCACCGTGCGGCCGAAGATCACCCGGCGCTCGGTGAAGTCGAGGGTGCCCCGCAGCGCGGTGTCCACGGCGGAGAGCGCGATGGAGCCGATCAGGGTGCGGGCGACCTGCGAGGTCTGCAGGGCGATCTCCAGGCCGGCGCCCTCCGCGCCGAGCCGGGCGGAGTCGGGGACGAAGACCCCGTCCGTCCGGATGCCGCTCATGTCGATGGCGCGCAGGCCGTGCAGCCGCTCGTTGGGCAGTTCCTCGACGGAGCCGGCCGGGGTGCGGCGCTTCTCCAGCAGCAGGATCGAGTACCCGGCGGGGCCGCCGGACTCCTTGGTGCGGGCGAAGACGGTGAGGCCGTCGGCGATGCGGGCGTTGCCGATCAGCCACTTCTCGCCGGTGAGCAGGTAGCCGCCGTCCACCTTCTCGGCGCGCATCTCGTTGCCGAGCACGTCGCTGCCGTGGTTGCGCTCGGACAGGCCCCAGGCGTAGCGGCTGCCCTGCTTCATGGCGTCGACCAGGTACTGCTTCTGCTCGTCGGTGCCGGCGATCCAGGCGGGCAGGAAGGCCAGGCTGGTGATGATCAGGGCGGTGGCGGTGGTGGGGTCGCGGCGGGCGATGAGGCGCAGCAGGTTGAAGCCGGTCTCCACGTCGCCGGCGCGGCCGCCCTGGGCCGCGGGGATGTTGTACTCGTGGACGCCCCAGCGCTGCAGCAGGTTGACGAAGGGGTAGGGGTACTCCTCGCGCTCGTCGTGGTCGAGGATCCGCTGGTACGGCATGCGGCTCGCCGGGTCGTGCGGATCGCCCAGGTGGGCCTCCAGCTCGGCGGCGAGCTTGTCGAGTTCCGGCTTCGGCACCGGTCTCCTCCGGTCGTGTGGGTTCAGGGGGTCGGTCACGCCAGCGGGACGGGGACGGCCGAGAACATCCGGTGCTCCCGGTGCAGGGCGAGCACGGTGTCGAGGGCGGGCGCGAGCGGCTCGGCGCCGCGGCGCGGATCGGTGCCGTCGGCGCGGGCCAGCAGGTAGGCGAGGCAGGCGCCGACCCAGCCGGCCGAGCCGGGTGGCTGGCCGTACAGCGGCAGGTGGCGGCTCGCCCACCAGAGCTGGAGGCAGCAGGCGGCGGCGTGCAGCCAGGCGAAGCGTTCGGCGAGGTCGACGAGGCCGAGTCCGGTGCCGGCCTGCTCGGTCTCCTTGGGCAGGGCGCGCAGGGCGTCGTGCAGCCGTCCGGCGAGGACGGCCGCCGCCGGGGAGCCGGCCTCGGCGAGGGCCGCGGTGGCCGGTCCGGCGATCGCGGCCAGGGTGCCGGTGGGCAGGTCGCGGCCGCGGGCGTTGAGGTCGAGCCGGGCCGGGTCGTAGGGCGGCAGTGGCGCGTCCAGGGCGAAGACGGTCGCGGCGTCCTCGGGCGGGCCGGCGGGAGCCTTCGCGAGGGCGGGCAGTTGGCCGGTGAAGGAGCGCAGGTTGGCGAGGGTGCTGGTGTCGACGACCCGGACGAGGGCGGCGTCCCGCTGGAGTTTCTGGAAGATGCCGCCGCCGGGTCCTTCGGTGCGCAGCACCGAGCGGGTGGCGAGGGTGGCGCCGCAGCGGGCGATCGCGTCCTCGACGGCCTCGGCGACCACGTGCTTGGCGGCGCACCCCCAGACGCTGAACTGCTCGGGGGCGAGATGGATGCCGCGGGCGGCGCTCAGCGCGACCGCGTCGGCGGCGAGCAGCGCGGCCGCGGCGATCGCCGACTCGCGCCGCTGGTAGGGGGTGTCGAGGAGCCGGCTGCGGCCGGTGCGGCGGTCCGCGGCGAAGCCGAGGGTGAGCCGCAGCGCGGTGTCGGCGCAGCCGAGGCTGCCTGCGGTGGACATCAGCCGGACCACCTGCTGGGCCTTGACGGCGGCCTCCAGGGCCTCGCCGGGCCGGCCGACGACGCGGCCACCTGCGACGGGGAGTCCGTCGAACCGCAGGTGGGCGAAGTCGATGCCGCGCATGCCGCCGGTGGGCACGGCCGGGCCGCGGTCGAACTCCGGCCGGGCGGCGGCGAGGTCGAGCAGGACGGCGGTGAAGGCGCCGGGGCCGCGCTCGCCGGTGCGGGCGACCACGTAGGCGGCGTCGCAGCGCTGCCCGAGGCCGACCATCCACTTCTCGCCGGTGAGCCGCAGCCCCGGCCCGTCCGGGTCGCGTTCGAGGCGGGCGGTGTTGGCGAGCAGGTCGCTGCCGTGCCCGGCCTCGGACAGGGCGAAGGCCACCGCGCCGCCGCCGCGCAGGAGTTCGGCGACCTCCTGCTGCTGGGCGGGTGAGCCGTGCAGCCGGACGCAGGTGGCGGCGGTGATGGAGAACATGGTGGCCGGCATGGCGTTGAGGTCGCGCCGGGCGGCCGCGCGGACGAGCAGCAGGCTGCGGTCGAAGGAGCTGAAGGTGCCGCCCCAGTCGGCGGGCAGGTAGTCGAGGTGGAAGCCGGCGGCGCGCAGGGCGGCGGCCAGCTCCTCGGGGTACGCCCCCGCCTCGTCGCGGCGGACGGCGGCGACGAAGCCGTTCGGGTTGCCCGGGTCCTCGGCGGGGCCGAGCACCTGCTCCAACCGTGCGGCGGCGGAGCCGAGTCCGTCGAGCGGGCCGGTCATCTGGCGCCCTCCAGGGTGGTGACCGCGGACTCCAGCGGCACCGGCCGGTAGTCGGCTGCGGCGGCCGGGATGTGCACGCCGGCGGTGCGCAGCTGGGCGATCCGGGTGTGGAAGGCGGCGCCGCGCATCAGGTGGTGGGCGACCTCGGCGACCCGCCGGTTGCCGGGGGCCTTGAGGTAGCTGGCGGTCACCCAGTCGTTGAAGCTGCCCATCGCCGGGCCGCACCAGATCTGGTAGTCGAGGGTGCGGTCGGGGTCGCCGGTGACGGCCCAGCGGGAGGACATCCCGAGGTACCAGCGGAAGACCAGGGCCATCCGGCGCTTGGGGCTGCCGGCGGCGCGGGCCAGCTGCTCGGGGTCGCGGCGTTCGAAGTAGCCGACGCACTCCTGCCAGACGTCGGCGAGCGGGCGGCGGAAGACCTGGGCCTCCAGGCGGGCGCGCTCGGCCTCGGGCAGCGACTCCAGTCCGTCGTACGCCTGGTAGAGCTCGTAGAGCTTCTTGGCGCGCATCGGGAAGAGCGTGCCCTTCTTCAGCACCTGGAGCTCGACGCCGAGTTCGAACATGTCGGCGGCGGGTGCCATCTCGCAGTCGGCGATGCCGGCCTCGGCGAGCAGCGCCCTGGTGGCCTTGGACGCCCCGGACTCGACGCAGGACTGGTTGACCGAGCCGGTGACGACGTACGCGGCGCCCATCGCGAAGGCGGCGGCCACCGCGGCCGGCGTACCGAGCCCGCCGGCCGCGCCGACCCGGACGGGCACCGGGTAGCGGTGTTCGCGCTGCACGGCGTCCCGCAGCCGCAGGATGCTGGGCAGCAGGGCGGGCAGCGGCCGCCGGTCGGTGTGTCCGCCGGAGTCGGCCTCGACGGTGATGTCGTCGGCCATCGGCACGTACTTGGCGAGGTCGGCCTGGAGCGCGGTGATCAGGCCCTGCTCCAGCAGCGCGCTGACGGCGGCGGCCGGGGCCGGGCGCATGAACCGCTCGGCGGTCTCGGTGCGGGAGATCTTGGCGATCACCCGGTGGTCGGCGACCGGCCGGCCGTCCGGACCGCGGCGCAGCCCGGCCAGCCGATAGCGGACGATGTGCGGGCTGAGCGCCATGAAGGCGGAGGCCTCGACGCAGCGCACGCCGTGCCGCAGGAACAGCTCGACGGCCTCCCGCTCCAGCCGTTCCTCGCTGGGGCTGTGGATCAGGTTGACGGCGTACGGCAGGCCGGGGATCTCGGCGGCGAACCGGGCGAGCGCCTCCTCGATGCTCTCCGGCAGCAGGCCGGCGGCGCCGAAGGAGCCGAGGAAGCCCTGCCGGGCGAGGGCGATCACCAGGTCGGCGGAGGCGATGCCGCCGGCCATCGCCCCGGCCAGGTACGGCTGCCGGACGCCGTGCGCGGCGAGGAAGGCGGCCGAGCCGAGGCGCTGTGGGGGCAGCGGCGCGGCGGCGGCGAGCAGCGGCAGGCCGCCGGCGCGGCCCCCGGACGGCACGGCGCGGCCGCCGGCGGCGGCGCCGATGCCCTGCGGGGCGCGGACGACGAAGCAGGGGTGTTCCAGGTCGGAGAGGGCCTGGTAGATCCCGGCCGGGTCGGTGCTCGGATACTGCTCGCCCTGCCAGAGCAGTGGGGTCTGGGGGTGGTTCATGGTGGGTTCCGTCTCCTCGGGCGGGGCGGGGTCAGGGGGTGGCCTGCTGGGACCGGACCTCGACGGCCACGCCGGTGAGCTCGTAGATCCGCAGGCCGGGCTTCCACAGGTCGGCGTCGGCGACCACCAGGACCCGGCCGTCCTCGCGGCGCACCTCGCGGATGTGCACGTCGAAGCGGAGTTCCTCGTCGTGGCGGAGGATCTGGCCGCGGTACTTCCAGCCGAGTTCGACGTCGGTGGCGAGGGCGAAGTGCGGCCGCTCGATGCCCTCGGCGAGGCCCTCCTCCAGTACGTACAGCCGCAGGGCCTGCAGGACGGCCTCGACGCCGAGCGATCCGGGCATCACGGGGTCGCGGTGGAAGTGGCAGTCGAAGTACCACTCGTCGGGGCGCACCGCGCGGTGGCCGTGCAGGTAGCCGCGGCCGTGCCGGCCGCCGTCGCGGACCAGGTCGACCCGGTCGACGAGGTGGAAGTGGCCGCCGGGCAGGTGCAGCAGGCCGCCTGCCGGGTCGGTGAACACGGGTGCGTCGTCGGGGAGTTCGATCCGGTGGACGCGTTCGGCGGCGGGCTTCTCCTGCTCGATCCAGGGGGCGACGTACTGTCCGGCGTCCAGGCCGGCCTGGTTGGCGAGCGCGGCGTCGCTGAAGTACCCGAAGAGGGACTCGCCGGTGTAGAACACCTCGCCGTCGGCGGAGAGTTCGTAGCTGAAGTTCTGCAGCACGGCGCCCTGGACGGCGCTGGTCATCAGCAGCTTGGAGTGGTGCCGGACGGTCTTCCCGCGCAGGTCGAGGTCCTTGACCAGGGTGGCCCGCCCGTCCAGGTTGCGGATGGCGTACTCGGTGTCCGGCCGCTTGAGGGTGGCGCCGAGGTAGTAGCCGAGCAGGATGGCGGCCTGCAGCGAGGTCTCCATGTGGACGCAGTTCGGCATGTGGGGGTGCGCGTTCTGCGTGTAGTACCAGGCGTCGGCCGGGGAGTCGTACTCGGTGACCATCTCGGAGCCGGGGCCGAGGTCGCCGCGGACGCCCTTGAGCTGCATGATCCGGTCGACGAACTGGAAGTCCCCGTTGGGGATGTAGGGCGCGCGGCTGTTCCGGTAGACGTCGAACTCGGGGCCCATGGCGGTGCCGAGGTCGCCCTTGGCGGCGTGTGCCAGGTGCAGCTCGTTGATCATCGCGGGTTCGCCGGAGCGGTTGCGGCGGCCGAGGAAGGCGGGGACGCCACCGGTCTCCGGGCGGTACGGGGTGCCCTCCTTCTCCCGGATCTGGATGCCGAAGTTGCGCATCCGGATGACCGGCTTGTCGCCCAGGTACACCAGGATGTCGGCGATCACCGAGGGCCGTGGGAGCAGGGTCAGCTCCATGACCTCGATCTCGTAGCGGATCTCCCGGTGCTCGGGGGTGATCTGGCCGCGGACCTGCACCTCGGTCTGCAGGCCGATGATGGTCTGGAAGCGGGCGTCCGGCAGGACGAGGTGCATGCCCTGGTGCAGCAGGTAGGCCTGCAGTGCCTGGACGGCGCCCTCGGCGACCATCGAGCCGGCCAGCACCGGGTCGTCGGGGAAGTGGCACTCGAAGTACCAGGCGTCGGGCCGCAGTCGCTTGGTCGCGGTGAGGGCGCCGAGGCCGCGCGGGCCGCCGGTGCGGTCGATCCGCAGGTCGTCGATCATCCGCAGCCTGGCGTCGGGGAGGCGCAGGGCGGGGTTGAGGCCCTCGTCCTGGGCGTGTTCGGGGCCGAAGACCTCGCCGGGCCGGCCCTGGGCGAGCAGTTCGAGGTCGGCGGCGGTGAGGTGGTTCCGCTCCGTCCTGGCGAGCGGCTTGAACCAGGTCCTGGTGAGGGCTGCGCGGGCGGCCTTCTCCTTGGCGGTGACGACCACGCCGAGCGGGGTGTCGAGTTCGGCCTTGCTGAAGAACCCGGCGGAGGCGTCCTTGAGTTCGAGGATGAGCTCGCCGTCGGCGTAGCAGAGGTAGCTGAAGAAGAAGAGCGTGGTCTCGCCCTGGGTGACGAACCGGTTGATCGAGATGTCGTAGCGCAGGGTCTGCCCGGCCCGCGGCAGGTCGCCGTGGAAGACCAGGGTGGAGTCGAGCAGCCGATAGACCCGCTCGCCCTTGTTGCGGAAGTCGATGCCGAGGTAGCTGATCAGCAGCAGGTCGCACTGGCCGGCCTCGATGGCGACCGCCGGCGGCACCCCGTCGTCGACGGTGTACCAGGCGTCCTTCGGCACGTCGTACTCGGTGCGGATGAAGGACGGCTTGTACACGCCGGTCTCGGCGCGCAACTCGGTGACCCGGGTGACGAAGTGGTACGGCGGTGCGGGCAGCCGGACGCGCTTGGCGTAGCCGTCGATCTCGGCGAAGGCGGGTCCGAAGACGTCGGCGATCCGGCCGGTGGCGAAGGCCAGCAGATCGGCCTCGTCCCAGATCACGCCGGGCTCCTTCGCCGGGGCCACCGCGGTGGGTTGCAGCGCGGTCGGCTCCAGGACGGGTGCCGTCGGCTCGGGCGCCGGCGGGAGTTCGAGCCGGGGCGCGACCTCGATGGCCTGCGGCTCGGGCGCCGGCAGCGCCGCGGTGTCCGCGGGCGGGGCGGCGAGCAGTGCCTCGGTGCGGGCCAGGGTGCTGTCCTGCAGGACGCGCTGGGTCTCCATCACCACCGAGTGGGTGGCCATGAGCTGTTCGCGCAGTTCACGGACCACGTCCTGGGCACCGTACTGGCCCGCCCCGGCGGCCGGGGCCGCGGTGCTCCGCGGCCGGCCGGGCGCAGCAGGCGCAGCAGGTTCGGCGGGCAGTGTGGCCGGTGTGCCGGCGGTCGGGGTGTCGGCGGTCGGCTCGCTCCACGGCAGGAAGGAGATCGGCTCGCCGTCGAAGGCGATGACCTCGGGGTCGGCGAGGGTCGGATCGGCGGGCATCTGCTCCTCCGGGGAGAAGGGGGACGGTCCGGACGGTCCGGCCGGCAACGGGCGGTGGGGATCGCCGCCGCCCGCTGCCGGGCCGGGGCGGACGGCGGGAACGGCGGCACGGGCGGTCGCGGCGCCGGCGGCCGCGACCGCGGCCAGGACGGGCTCCGGTGCGGTCTCGACCGCGTGGCCGAGTGCGCGGTCGGGCGCGGGTGCGGCGAGCAGTTCGGTGGCCGCGGCGGCGACCCGGGCGGGGACGGACGCGCCGCCGCCGACCGGGAAGAGCACCCGCCGCCGGGCGGGGACGGCCGGGGCGGGCCCGAGCAGTCCGGCGAGGTCCAGCGGTACGCCGTGCGCGACGAGCCGGGCGGCCAGTTGGGCGACGGTGCGGGCGGTCGGCACGCCGCGCCGGTCCACCGACACCGCGACGTGCGGGGTGTCGCCGAGCGTGTCGCGCACCCAGCGGGTGCAGGTGGCGCCCGGGCCGACCTCGACGAAGTAGCGGAAGCCCCGGTCGTACGCCGCCCGGACCAGGCGCGGGAAGTCGATGGTGGAGCGCAGTGTCCGGGCGATCCGGCGGGCGGTCTCGGCCCGGTCGAGGTCGGGGACGGGCCCGTAGTCGTAGGCGCTGAGCAGTTCCAGGCCGCCGGCGGAGCCCATCGGGTGGTCGTTGAGTTCGGCGAGGCCGTCGATCTCGGGGTCGACGACCGGGCAGTGCATCACGCCGTTGACCGGGGACCGGGCGGCCGGGCAGCCCAACTCCTCGATCAGCGCCCGGCACTGGGCCGGATCGCCGGCGATCACCAGCTCGCCGGGGGTGTTGACGTGAGTGAGGAAGACCCGGTCGTAGCGGGTGAGGGCGGCCCGGACGCGTTCGGCGTCGGCGAGCAGCACGTGCCCGGCCCAGACCTCGGTGTCCGGGACGGAGTCGGCGAGGCCCCACTGCTCGCGGACTGCGGTGCGCCGCCCGTTCAGCCGGTGCCGGAAGATCGGCGTGGCGCCGATCCGGTCGTCGCGGCGGGCGCCGCGCTGCCAGCCGCCGGTGGCGAACAGCATGCTGGACTCGCCGAGGCTGTAGCCGAAGGCGCCGTCCGCGCGGACGCCCAGCAGGTCCCGCACCAGGTCGGTGTAGAGGATGGCGAAGGTGGTGCCGGTGGCCAGCATGAACGGCAGATCTTCGCCCAACTCGGCTTCCAGCGCCATCAGTTCGCGGCGGCCGGGGGTGGTCTGGGCGCGCGGGTGCAGCCGGGCGGCGCGGAAGGTCCCGTCCGGCCGCTCCACCTCCGACTCGAAGCGCTCCAGCAGGCCGGGGAAGGCCCGGAAGAGGTCCCGGCCCAGCCCCGGGTAGGTGTTGACGGCGCCGGGGTAGACCAGCGCCACCTTGCCGTCCGGGCCGATCGGCCGCGGGGTGAAGCAGCTGCCGGCCGGGGTCGCCCACTCCGCGCCGCGCTGCCACGCGCCGGGCAGGTCCCGGGCGGCCAGGGCGAGTTGCCGCCCCAGCTCGTCGGCGTCCCGGCCGACCAGCACGACCCGCGGGGTGCCGGCGGGCAGGGCGTCGGCGGCGGCCCGGGCGAGCGCGTACGGGTCGGCGCCGTCGGCGAGCAGGCCGCGGTGGCGCTCGACGGCGGCCAGCATCCCGGCCGGGTCGTCCGCGCCGAGGGCGAGCAGGACGGGGCCGCCGGCCCGCTGCCAGGCCCGTTCCTCGACGGCGCCGCTGGTCGCCGCGGCGGAGACCACCACGTGGCCGTGGGCACCGCCCTCGGCGATGAAGGAGACCACGGCGTGCCGCCGGCCGGTCCGCTCGGTGCGCAGCCAGGGTCGGGAGGTGTCGGCGAGGTGGCAGCCGGTGGCGGCGAGCCGGTCGGCGAGTTCGGCGGCGGGCCGCTGCCAGCCCGGGACGCCGGGCAGGTAGCCGTGGTGGACGGCGAGGACGGCCCGCAACAGGCCGGCCATCGCGGCGGCGCCCTGGGCGTCGCCGATCTGGGCGCGGGCGCTGCCGAGCGCGGGGCCCGGGCTACCGGCCGGGTGGACGGCGGCGAGGGCGGCGAGTTCGGCCGTGTCCTCGGCGGCGGTGCCGGCCGCGTGCGCCTCCAGGTAGCCGATGTCGGCGGCGGTGATCCCGGCGGCCCGGTGCGCCAGGGCCGCGGCCTCGGTGAGCGCGCCGGCGTCGGCGTCGGGCAGCCGGCCGTCGACGGGTTCGGCGTGCCGGACGGCGACGGCGTCGAGCCGGGCGTAGGCGGGGCGGCGGCCCTCGCCGGGGCGGGTGAGGACGACCGCGCCCGCGCCCTCGCCGATCCGCCAGCCGCCGGTGCCCTCGCCGAAGGCGAGGCCGGGGCCGGTGGCGGGGGCGCCGTGGGCGGCGGTGCGCCGGACGAGGTTCTCGGGCGAGCCGGCCAGGTCGACGGCGCCGACCAGCACGGCCTCCACGGTCTCGTCGAGCAGCAGCAGCCTGGCCGTCTCCAGGGCCTGTGCGGTGCCGGCGCCCTCGGCGGAGACGGTGAAGGACGGGCCGGTGAGGTTCCACAGCGAGGAGATCCGGCTGGCCATGATGTTGCCGATGTAGCTGAGCACCTCGTTGGCGACGATCGGCTCGTGCACGCCGTCGCGGGCGATCGCGGTGAGCTTCTCGCGCTGCTCCGGCGTCAGGTCGGTGCCGGCGAGCAGGTCGCGCAGCTGGGCGCCGATCCGGTGGCGGGCCAGGTGCAGGTGGGCGGAGGGCTCGATCTCCATGGCGACGACGACGGCGATCCGGCGGGCCTCGGGCGCGGAGGCGCCGGGGGCGGGGGCCCGGCTGTAGCCGGCGTCGGTGAGCGCCTCGTCGGCGACCTTGGACATCAGGGCGTGCTGCAGGTTGTAGTTGCGCAGGTCGGCGGGCGGGATGCGGTGGTCGACCGGGTCCAGGCCGACGGTGTCCACGAAGGCGCCGACCGGCGGGGTGCCGGGTTCGACACCGGCCGCGGCGAGGTCGCCCCCGGTGCTCTCCTCCAGGCCGCGCCAGCGCCGTTCGGGCAGCGGGCGGAAGGAGTCCAGTCCGTCGTGGACGGCCCGCTCGAAGGCGGCCGCCGAGTCGAAGGCGCCGAAGTGGGCGCCGAGGCCCACGATCTCGGGCGCGGGCAGGTCGGTGGCCGGCCGGTCGGCGACCGCGGCCGGGACGGCGTCGGAGAGCACCACATGGGCGTTGGTGCCGCCGAAGCCGAAGGCGGAGACGGCGGCGTGGCGGGCGCCCGCGGCGGCGGGCCACGCCCGTCCGGTGCGCACCAGGGCAGCGGCGGCCGTGCCGCCCGGCCCGGGGACGGGCTCGGTGACGCCGATGGTGGGCGGCAGCTGGCCGTGCTCCATGGCGAGCACGACCTTGAGCAGGCTGCTCAGGCCCGCGACCGTCAGCAGGTGCCCGATGTTGCCCTTCACCGAGCCCAGCAGCGGCAGTTCGCCGCGGGCGCCGAAGAAGCCGGCGACCGAGGCGGCCTCGGTGGTGTCGCCGATCGGGGTGCCGGTGGCGTGGCACTCCAGGTAGTCGACCTCGGCGGGCGAGACGCCGGCCGCCCGGTACGCCAGCTCGTAGGCGCGGTGCTGGCCGGCCTCGTCGGGCACCAGCAGGTGGCGGCCGCCGCCGTCGTTGGTCAGGCCGATGCCGTCGATGACGGCGTGGATGCGGTCGCCGTCGCGCAGCGCGTCGGCCAGCCGCCGGACGGCGACCATGCCGGCGCCCTGGCCGGTGAGGATGCCCGCCGAGCGGGCGTCGAAGGGCTGGCTGAAGCCGTCCTCGGGGTAGGCGTGCAGGTCGGAGAAGCAGAGGTGGATCAGGGTCGGGTCGGGGGCGCAGACACCGCCGGCGAGCACCAGGTCGGCCTGGCCGGTGGCGAGGTGGTCGCAGGCCAGCTTCAGCGCGTACAGCGCGGAGGAGCAGGCGGCGTCCAGCGCGTACCGGGGGCCGCCGAGGCCGAGGGCGGCGCCGACGATCCGCGCGGGGGCGCCGCTGACCCGGGCGTCGGCCGGGTCGCGGAGCGGGGCGGCGGCGGACGGCGGCAGGTCGAGGCCGGCCCGGCGCAGCCCGGTGCGGACGGCCTGGTCGACCAGCGGCAGGCTGAGTTCGGCCGAACCGGGCGTCGGGAACGAGTAGTTGCCGAGCACCAGGCCGGTCCGGGCGAGCAGCTCGGGCCGGTCCAGGTGGCCGCCGGTGCGCAGCGCCTCGCGGGCGGTGTGCAGCGACCAGTGGAAGACCCGGTCCAGGCCGGCCAGGCGCTCGGCGGCGATCCGGTAGCCGGTCGGGTCGAAGGCGAAGCCGCGGACGAAGCCGCCGCGGGTGCAGGTGATGCGGTGCTGCGGGTCGAGGTCGCGGGGGTCGGCGGGCGGTCCGAAGACCTCCGGCCCGCCCTCGCCCCGGCTGTCCGTCCCGGTGACCAGGTTCTGCCAGAACCGGTCCGGGGTGTCGGCGCCGGGGAACAGGCAGGACAGGCCGACGATGGCGTAGGTGCTCATGGAAGCGATGGTCCCTCCGGTCCGTGCGGCGGTCCGGCCGGCCGTCTGGGGCGCGGCCGGCCGGACCTGCCGGGTCGGGTGCGTCAGCTACGGGCGAACTTCGCGGCCAGCTGCGGGGTCGACACGAGGCTGACGCCGCTCAGCCGGGCGAGGACCCGCCCGCCGTGGCCGACGGCGGTGACCGTCAGGCTCGCCGAGGTGCCGTTCACCGAGGCCGGTTCGACCACCGCGAGGAAGGTCTCGCCGTCGGCCGGCGCCCGGTGCAGTTCGGCGCGGGCGACCGAGAGCGGCAGGCTCGCGGTGGCGCGGAACAGCCGCATCCAGACCAGGCCCGCCTGCAGCAGCAGGTCGGTGGTGCCGGGCCGGTACAGCTGTCCGGCGAACGCCCCGCCGGCGGTGGGCGGTTCGGGCAGCGCGCACTCCAGGACCAGCCGGGACTCGTCCTCGGCCAGCACCCGGCGGACGCCCTGCAGGGCGGCGCCGTGGAAGAGCGTGCCGTGAGTGTAGAGGCCGCCGGCGTCGCGTCCGCCGCCCGCGGCCGGCAGCCCGGCCAGGGTCGGGTGGTTGAGCTCGGTGGCCGGGTCGTTGCCGAGCACCACGGTCGCCGCGTAGTGCGGCCGGACGGTACCGTCCGCCGCGACCGAGCGGATCACCACCTCGGTGCTGGCCCGGTCGCCCGCCGGGGTGGCCGCCAGCTGCAGCCGCTCCGGCAGCGTCTCGTCGAAGAGGACGCCCTTGTGCACCGCGAAGTCCCGCACCTGGCGGACGGTTCCGCCGCTGAGCCGCTCCACCGCGCCGACCGCCCAGCCGAGCGCCAGCGCCGCGGGCAGCACCGGCACCCCGCCGATGACGTGGTCGGCGACGATCGGCTCCGCGGCGAGCGCGGCCGCCGGGCGCTCCAGCACCAGCGCGGCGCTCGGCGCGGCGCTCTCCCGCACCGACAGCGGGGTGGTCGGGCCGAGCACCGTGACGGTGTCCTCGGCCCGCCCGGCCGCGAACTGGCTGGTGAACAGGGCCGTTCCGGTCTCCACCGGGATCAGTGTGATGCCGCGTTCCTGGAAGACCGCCTTGATCTGCGGGGAGACCATGCCACTGTCCCAGGCGCCCCAGTTGAGCGAGCTGACCCTGGCGGCGGGGTGCCGCCGCCGGAAGGAGCCCGCCCAGGCGTTCAGCACCTCGTTGGCCATCGCGTAGTCGGACTGCCCCTGGTTGCCGAAGAACCCGGCCACCGAGGAGAAGAGCACCACGTGCCGCAGCCGGTCGGCCGGCAGCGCCTCCACCACGGCGCGCAGCCCGCCGAGCTTCGGCGCGAAGACCCGCTCGACCTCGGAGGCCCGCTTGTTGGCGATCAGCTGGTCGGCCAGCACGCCGGCCCCGTGGACCAGCCCGGTCACCCGGCCCGCGTACGGCGCGAGGGCGGCGGCGGTCGCCGCGGCGTCGGTGATGTCCACGGCCAGGTACTCGGCCTCGGACCCGGCGGCCCTCAGCTCTGCGAGGGTCTCGCGGACCTCCCGCTCGCCGACCACCGCCCGGTACAGCTGCTCCACCCGCTTCGGGGTGGGCTTCTCCCCCTCGGCCTTGAGGTGGGCGACGGCCGCCGCCTTCAGCTCGGCGGTGCCGGTCACCCCGGCGGCCCAGGCCGGCTCCTCGCCGAGCGCCGTCCGGCCGAGCAGCAGCAGGCCGGGACGGTGGGCGCGGGCCAGGTCGACGATGCAGCGGGCTGTGATGCCGCGTCCGCCGCCGGTGACCACCAGCAGGTCCTCGGGGCCGACCTCGGCCGCGGACGCGGAGCCCGGCTCGGCGGCGAGGCCGGTGGGCCGCTCGCCGAGGGTCAGGGCGACCCGCCGGCGGCCGTCCAGGCCCACCTGGACGGGCTCGGCGGAGGCGTCGGCGAGCTCGGCGAGCAGCAGCTCGGCCGCGGCACGGTCGGCGACGCCGGGTGCCAGGTCGACGGCCCGGCAGAACAGTTCGGGCGCCTCGACGGCCAGCGTCTTCACCAGACCGCCGTAGCCGCCGGCGGGGACGAGGTCCTCGGTGACCCCGGTGAGGCCGAAGGCCCCGTCCAGCCGGGTCACCGTGACGAAGCCGGCCCGGCCGGCGGAGGCGGCCCGGGTCAGCGGCTCCACCAGGTGCTTGGCGACCAGCAGCGCGTGCGAGAGGCGCCGGACGCCGTCCGCCCACTCGGTGTCCCGGCGGGTGTCGAAGAGCACGGCCAGCGCGGCCGGCCGGTCCAGCAACTGCTCGGCGCGCTCGGCGAGTTCGGTCGGACCCCAGCCGGAGAGCGCGTGGTCCTCGACCCCGTCGATCCGGCGGGTGACGGACGGCAGCCGCAGGACCCGGACGGGCCGGCCCTGCGCCAGCAGCCGCTCGGCGACCGGCGGCACCAGCGCCCCGCCGTCGTCGACCAGGAGCACCGCGGAACCCTGCGGGTAGGCGTCCACCAGGACGTCCGGGGAGGGCAGTTCGACGAGCGCGGCCTGCGCCCGGCCTATCGCGCCGGCGGGTGCCGCCGGCTCCGGTCGGGCGGCGGTGGCGGCCGGCTCCTCCGTCGGGGCCGGAGCCGCGGCAGCTTCCGGGGTGCCGCCGACCGCGCCGGTCATGAAGTCGACGATCTGGCCCAGCGTCCGGAGCTCACCGAGCTGCTCGGGCCCGACCGCCACATCGCTCGGGAAGCGCTCGGAGAGGACGCCCAGGATCTCGACCCGCTTGATCGAGTCGATCCCCAGATCCGCCTCCACATCCATACCCAGTTCCAGCATCTCCGCCGGGTAACCGGTCTTCTGCGCCACCACCTCCAGCAGCGCAGCAGCCACCTCCCCCGCACCGAACGACGCCCCGGACGACGACGCTGCACCAGGAGCGACGGCAGGAGCGGCAGCCACACCTGCCATGAACTCCACGATCTGCCCCAGCGTCCGGAGCTCGCCCAACTGCTCGGGCCCGACCGCCACATCGCTCGGGAAGCGCTCGGAGAGGACGCCCAGGATCTCGACCCGCTTGATCGAGTCGATCCCCAGATCCGCCTCCACATCCATACCCAGTTCCAGCATCTCCGCCGGGTAACCGGTCTTCTGCGCCACCACCTCCAGCAGCGCAGCAGCCACCTCCCCCGCACCGAACGACGCGCCGGACGACGACGCTGCACCAGGAGCGACGGCAGGAGCGGCGGCCACACCTGCCATGAACTCCACGATCTGCCCCAGCGTCCGGAGCTCGCCCAACTGCTCGGGCCCGACCGCCACATCGCTCGGGAAGCGCTCGGAGAGGACGCCCAGGATCTCGACCCGCTTGATCGAGTCGATCCCCAGATCCGCCTCCACATCCATACCCAGTTCCAGCATCTCCGCCGGGTAACCGGTCTTCTGCGCCACCACCTCCAGCAGCGCAGCAGCCACCTCGTCCGCGCTCACGGCGGCCACCGGCGCGGCAGGAGCCGCCGGTGCAGGGGCGGGGGCCGGCGGCAGGGCCGGGGCGGCGGGGGCGGCGGCGGCCGGGAGTTCGGCCGGTGCGGGCAGCGGCTGCGCCTGCACCGGGACGAACTCGGCGACCGGGGCGGCCGGCGGCAGCGCCGGGGCGGCGGCCGGGGCCGGGGCGAGTGTCTGGGGCCGGTCGGGTGTGCCGGGGGCGGCGAGTTCCAGGGCGGCGAGGTCGCGGAGGATCTCGTTGGCCCGCAGGTGGGTGCGGCCGATGGCCAGGCCGTGCTCCTTGACGGCGGTGACGCCGGCCAGCACGTCGTCGACCCTGCCCTGTCCGGCCGCGTTCTCCAGCAGCCCGGCGAGGCGCTGGGCGCTCTGCAGCTGGCCGTTGAGGTAGTCGTCGTGGAGCGCGAGGTGGTCGGCGATCAGCTCGGGCAGTCGGTCGGACGCCGCGGCGGCGGCGAGGTCGTGGTCCACGGGTTCGTTCTCCTGAACGACGGTCCTCGCTTGGAGCGGGACGGGTGCGGGCGCCGGGGCGGCCGGCGGCGGTACGGGGGCGGGCGGTGCCTCGGCCGCCGGTGCCGGGATGGCGGGCTCCGCCACCGACACGGCAGGAGCGGGTGCCGGCGCGGTCGGCGGTGTGATCCGGTAGCCGTTCTCCAGCGCGTCGCGGTAGGCGGCCTTGCGGGCGTCGGAGACGTGGTTGATGCCATTCAGCGGCACCGTCATGCCCTTGCCTGCGACGGCCTCCGGCGGGGCCGCGACGTAGCGGTCGGAGGTCTCCAGCGGGAGCCCGAGGACGGCGAGTTGGGCGACGGCCCGCTTGAGGGCGAGGTCGGCGTCGGTGCCGGGTCCGCCGTCCAGCCGGACGGTGTGGTGCGGGCGGTCGCCGAGGATGCGGGAGACCAGCTGGGTGAGCACGCCCTTGGGGCCGAACTCGACGAAGGTGCGGAAGCCGGCCGCGTACATCTCCTCGACCCGGTCGGCGAAGTGCACCGGGTTGAGGAGCTGTTCGGCGAGCAGTGTCGCGTTGCCCGCGAGGTCGTCGCCGTACCGGCCGCCGGGGGTGTTGGCGTAGACGGTCCGCAGCGGCGGGCGGACCTCCACCCGGTCGACGGCGGCGCGGAAGGCCTCGACGGCGTGGCCGACGAACGGGGTGTGGAAGGCGGCGGAGACGGGCAGCCGGGAGATCCGCAGCCCGGTCCCGCCGGCCGCGGCGACCAGGCGCTCGACGGCCGCGGTGGGCCCGCCGACGACGATCTGGTCGGCCGCGTTGCGGTTGCACACGACCAGCTCGGGGTGGTCGGCGAGCAGGGCGGCGACCTTCTCCTCGGGCGCGCTGACGGCGGCCATCGCACCGGCGTCGAAGTCCGGGTCGGCGGGCGGGGCCATGGCGGCGCCGCGGGCCCGGGCGAGCGCGAAGTAGGCGTCGTCGGTGAGGGATCCGGCCGCCCAGAGCGCGGTCAGCTCGCCGAAGCTGTGGCCGAGGTGCCCGTCGGCGGTGAAGCCGAGTTCGCCCAGGTAGCGGTACTGGCCGGCGGCGAGTGCGCCGATCGCGGGCTGGGCGTACTCGGTGCGACGCAGCGCCTCCTCCTGGGCGGTGCGGGCCGCGGCGGAGAAGGCGGGCGGCGGGAAGGCGACCCGGGAGAGCAGTTCGGCGCCGTCGAACTCGCGGTTGGCGCGGTCGAAGGCGGCGCGCAGCGGCGGCAGGGCGAGGACGGCGCGGTGGCCGGGGTTGACGTACTGGCTGCCCTGGCCGGCGTAGAGGGCTCCGACCCTGCCGGGGTCGGCGGCCCGGCTGCGGTACCAGAGGCCGCGGGGGTGGGCCCATGCGGTGGCGTCCGGCTTGGCGCGGAGTTCGGCGGCGGCGAGGGCGCGCAGGTCGGCGAGTTCGGCGTCGTCGCGGGCGGCGAGGGCGAGTCGGGCGTGGTCGGCGGGGGCGGGGCCCTGGGCGGCGGGGGTGCCGTCGGAGAGCCGGGCGGCGAGGGCTGCCGGGTCGGCGGCGTGCCAGAGGTGGACCTCGGCGACCGGGAACATCACCTTGAGGTCGTCGCCGTCGCCGTGTTCCTGGAGCACGAAGTGGAAGTTGGTGCCGCCGAAGCCGAAGGAGGAGATGGCGGCGCGGCGGTCGGTGCGCCGCGGGTCCTTGATCCAGGGCCGGCTCTCGGTGTTGACGTAGAACGGGCCGGCGGCGAAGTCGATGGCCGGGTTGGGTTCGTCGACGTTGATGGTGGGCGGCAGCACCTTGTGGTGCAGGGCCAGCGCCAGCTTGATCATTCCGGCCGCGCCGGCGGCGGCCTTGGTGTGGCCGATCTGGGACTTCACGCTGCCGACGGCGGCGTACTGCCGCTCCTCGGTGGTGTCGGAGACGACGGCGGCGAGGGCGGAGAGCTCGGTGGCGTCGCCGACGGCGGTGCCGGTGCCGTGCGCCTCGAAGAGTTCGACGCTGTCGGGGGTGCAGCGGGCGTCCTCGTACGCGCGGTGCAGGGCGACCATCTGGCCCTCCTTGCGGGGGGCGTAGATGGACTTGAAGCGGCCGTCGCTGGAGGAGCCGATGCCGCGGATGACCGCGTAGATCTCGTTGCCGTCGCGTTCGGCGTCGGCGAGCCGGCGCAGCGCGAACATGCCGATGCCCTCGCCGATGAGGGTGCCGTCGGCGTCCTTGTCGAAGGGGCGGATCCGGCCGGCCTTGGAGAAGGCGGGGGTCTTGCTGAAGCAGAGGTACATGAAGATCGTGTTCTCGGCGTCGCAGCCGCCGGCGATCATCGTGTCGGCGCGGTGCTCCAGCAGTTCGCTGACGGCGGCCTTGGTGGCGGCGAGCGAGCTGGCACAGGCGGCGTCGATGGTCATGTTGGTGCCGCCGAGGTCGAGCCGGTTGGCGATCCGGCCGGCGACGACGTTGCCGAGCATGCCGGGGAAGGAGTTCTCCTCCCAGGGGGCGAAGGCGAGTTTGAACTTCTCGGCGATCTCCTCGGCGTCCCGCTCACTGAGGCCGCAGCTGCGGACGACCTCCTTGAGCACGGGGGTCTGCAGCCGGGCGGAGAGCGGCTGGGTGAGCTGGTTGGCGCCGGTGACGCCGAGGACGACGCCGGTGCGGTCGGGGCGGTACCAGGGCCGGTCGGCGCCGGCGTCGCGCAGCACGTCGCGGGCGACGACGAGGCTGAGCAGCTGGAGGACGTCGGTGACCTCCAGGGTGGTGGGCGGCAGCCCGAACTCCATCGGGTTGAACGGGACGGTGGGCATGAAGCCGCCGCGTCTGGCGTACGTCTTGTCGGGCGCGGAGGGATCCGGGTCGTAGTGCTCGGCGACGTCCCAGTGGGTGTTCGGCACGTCCTCGATGCAGTCGGCGGCGGACATCACGTTGCCCCAGAACTCCCGCAGGTCGCGGGACTTGGGGAAGAGCGCGGAGAGGCCGACGATGGCGACCGGCTCGTCCGCGAGCCGGCGGCCGAGTTCCGCGTCGGGCAGGGGGCTGGTGGGCTTCGAGGTGTTCACGGCAGGGCTCTCTCGGACTCGGAGGGCCGGGCGCCGGCCGGGGCGTGTGGGCGGCCGGGCCCGTACGGACGGGCCTGCGTCAGACCTTCGTTGCGGGTGCGCGCCGCACTGGGGCGGCGGGGCGGACCAGGCGCGCGATCACGGCGGCGGCGTCCGGCCTGCTGAGCATGGTGTAGTGGTCGCCGGGGCAGCGGTGGACCTCCAGGCCGTGCGGGGCGAGCGGCCCCCAGCCGAGCGTGCGGTCCCCCGGCAGCAGGCTGCGTTCGGCGGTGACCAGGACGAGCGGCACGGTGGAGGGTCGGGCGGTGTACGGGGCGGCGAGCCGGTTGTTGCGCAACAGCCCGTCCACGTACGTGTCGTAGAGCTTGCGCAGGCCTGCCGGCGGGGTGTCGGCGGGCAGTGCGCCGCCGGCCGCGGCGGCCGCGAGGACGTGGCGCAGGCCGTCCTCGGTGCCGCCGCCGTCGAGCAGCTCCCCGTCGACGTCGACCGGGCGGCCGCGTTTGGCGCCCAGGTACATCGCGAACCAGCCGAGCAGCAGCGGGGGTTCGAGCGCCTCGTCGGGCTGCTGGTACTCGGGGGTGGGCGCGATGCTGTCCAGCAGGACGAGGCGGTCGGGCCGCCGTCCGGCCGGCATCCGCTCGACCAGGGCCTGGGCCACCACGCCGCCGAACGACCAGCCGGCCAGGGTCCGCGGCCCGCCGTCGTCGAGGGCGGCGAGCTCCTGGCCGATGCGGTCGGCGAGTTCCTCGACGGTGGTGTCGGCGCGGCCGCCGGTGAGTGCGGCCTCCCAGTAGGCGGGAAGCCCCGACAGGTCGAGGACGGTCAGTCCGGTGCCGGGCGGCAGTGCCTCGGCGAGGGTGCGGTGGACGCCGGCCGCGAGTGCGCCCGGGTGGACGAGGAGGACCGTGCCGCGTCCGCCGGCCTCGGCCAGCCGATGGACGACGGCGGGGCCGGCGTCACGCCGAGGCCGCATGGTTCTCCCCGGCTCGTGCGGCGGACTCCTCCGCGATGAACTCGGCCAGGTCCTTGATGCTCGGGTGGTACCAGAGCGTGGTGGTCCCGAGCTCGAAACCGAGCCAGCTCTCCATCTCCCCGGCGAGGATGAGCGCCTCGGTCGAGTCGAGGTCGAGCTCGTCGAAGTACTGCTCCGGCGGAACATCGTCCGTCGGCACTCCGAGCCGGTGGGCGATCTTCTCGATCAGCCACTGCTGGGCCTCAACGGCGGTCACGACAGGCACGGTCGGTCCTTCCCCAAGGTACGGTGATTTCGTCCGGTCGGAACATTTCCGAGAACCACCCGCAGGTAAATCGGCGGCAAAGCCGAGACTGCGGGAAGGCAGCCGGAATCACGCGCTCGCAGCGCACGGCAGACACGGGATTCGGGCTCTTCACACGATGGCGCGACCGGCCACAACCGGCTGACAACAAGCCACTGGCCTGCGACAACTCCGGTACAGCGGACGATCGTTCAGTGGGTGAGCGGTGACGTCGGGCGCAACGGCAGTTTTGCCGCGTCCCGGGTCAGGACCGTACGCGAGTGGCATTCGAGCGTGCAACCAACTCCGCGTAAATCAACGCGCCTGCAACGCCGAAGAAATGTACTGACCGGACGGAATATCCTTCCGAAACTCGACCGGAAAAAGAAAATTGACGCACCGCCAGGCCTGCTTCGAATACGCACGCGCCTTGTCGCGTCTGACCGGGGGACGGGCCGCCGCCCCGCCGGCCGGCGGGGCCGGCATGGTCAAGACTTCAACGACCCCTTGCCGCGCGTTCGGCCCGCTGGTTATGGTCACGTCAGCGCGCCGAGGGGCCGGCCCCGCGGCGCTCGCCGACCACCGCGCCGAGGGGGAGCGAGGACACCGTGTCCGCGGACCGGCACCGCAGAAGGCCGCCGACGGAGGGGCCCCGGCCCGAAGCCCGAACACCCGCGGCGTGGCGGCAAAGGCCGAGGGGCGGACCCGCCGCCCGGCAGGCCCGCCCCTCGAAGACAACGTCAGCCCAGCTGCACCACGGCGCGCGACATGCCGAGCACCTTCTGGCCGCCGCTGGTCGCCAGCAGGTCGACCCGCACCCTGCGGTCGTCCAGCAGGGCGGCGACCTTGCCGGACACCTCGATCACCGCGCCGACGCCGTCGTTCGGCACCGGCACCGGCTTGGTGAACCGCACGCCGTACTCGACCACCGCGGCCGGGTCGCCGACCCAGTCGGTGACCACCCGGATCGCCTCGGCCATGGTGAACATGCCGTGCGCGATGACGTCCGGCAGGCCGACCTCCAGGGCGAACTTCTCGTTCCAGTGGATCGGGTTGAAGTCGCCGGAGGCGCCCGCGTACTGCACCAGCGTGGCGCGCGTCACAGGGAAGGACTGCGCCGGCAGCTCGGTGCCGACCTCGACCTGGTCGAAGCTGATCGCCATCGGGCTCACTCCCCCGCCTCGTCGGCCGCGCGCGCGACCAGTGTCATGACCGACGTCACCACGTGCTCGCCGGACTCGTCGTTCACCTCGCCGCGGACCGACAGGACGTCATTGCCGGCCAGCGACTTGATCGAGTCGATGGTCACGGTGACGGTCAGCCGGTCGCCGGCCCGCACCGGGCGGGTGTACGCGAACTTCTGATCGCCGTGCACCACCCGGCTGTAGTCCAGGCCGAGCTCCTTGTCGGTGACGACCTGCGCGGCGGCGGAGTAGGTGATGACGAACGGAAAGGTCGGCGGCGCGATGACATCCGGGTGGCCGAACGCCTTGGCGGCCTCCGGGTCGGTGTACGCGGGATTGGCGTCACCGACGGCGACGGCGAACTCGCGGATCTTCTCCCGGCCGACCTCGTACGGCGCGGTGGGCGGGTAGGTCCGCCCGATGAAGGAGGGGTCGAGCGGCATGGGCAACTCCTCTGATCAACCGTCATGCAGACATGCAGAAATGACTCCAGGCCGCGCCCCGCAAGGGGGAGCGGCCTGGAGTCGAGGCAAAGTCAGCGGGTCTCGCGGTGCGCCGTGTGGGCGTTGCAACGCGGGCAGTGCTTCTTCATCTCAAGACGGTCCGGGTCGTTGCGCCGGTTCTTCTTGGTGATGTAGTTCCGCTCCTTGCACTCCACGCAGGCCAGCGTGATCTTCGGGCGGACGTCGGTGGCAGCCACGGGAGTGCCTTCCTGGGACAACGAATAAGAACACAGACAAGTGTAGCCGATCGGGAGGATGACCCCCCGATCGACTACGCGGGGTAGCGGTGACCGGACTTGAACCGGTGACACAGCGATTATGAGCCGCTTGCTCTACCAACTGAGCTACACCGCTTTGATGATCGGCCGCCCGCCGAAGCGGAGGGTCTTTCACCAGAGCCCCCATGCGGAATCGAACCGCAGACCTTCTCCTTACCATGGAGACGCTCTACCGACTGAGCTATAGGGGCGAACGAGGAAGAGATTACACGGTTCCGGGCCAGAGGTGAAATCCGTATCCGACACGGAAGATCCCAGGTGGGGCGGGCCGCACGGCGGCAGTACGGCCGTTCGAGGCGGCGCGCATCCCGGCGGCCCGACCGATACGACTTTCCCCGCCTCCGCGGCGGCCGTGCGCCTGCGTCCTAGGCTCGACCAGCAGCAGGACCCTGCCGTCCCGGACACCCGGTGGCGGCGCGCCCGCCCGGTGCCCCGCGGCCCGGCCGGACGACGGGCCGCGGGCGAGTCGATCTGAAGGAGCGCCGATGACCGGGGCAGACACGGCCGCCGACGGCGCGCCCGGCCGGGAGCCCGCCCTGCTGCTCACCGGCGCCCGGCTCGGCGACGGCCGGACGGTGGACGTCCGGATCGCCGGCGACCGCATCCAGGCGGTCGGCACCCCGGGCGGCCTCGGCACCCAGCACCCGCCCGCCGGGCACCCGACTGCCGGACACCCGCCCGCCGGTCCGGCGGCCGGTGCCGCCACCACCCGGATCGACCTCACCGGGTACCTGCTGCTGCCCGCCCCCGCCGAGCCGCACGCCCACCACGACACCGCCTTCTCCGCCGCGCTGCCCGGCCCGCCGCCGGACGGCGCGCCGGAACTCGTCCGCCGGGTCATCGAGGCCGCCCTCACCGCACTCGCCTACGGCGCCACCGCCCAGCGCACCCACGTCCGGATCGGCGACGTGCACGGACTCGGCCGGCTGGAGGCGGTGCTCACCGCCGCGCGGGCACTGCGCGGACTGGCCGACCTCCAGGCGGTGGCGATGCCCCGCCTGCTCACCGGCCGGGCCGGCGCGGACGGGCGGGCCCAGCTGCGCGAGGCGCTGCGACTCGGAGCCGCCGCCGTCGGCGGCTGCCCGGAGCTCGATCCCGACCCGGTGGGCTATGCGCAGGTGCTGCTGGAGGCCGCCCGCGAGGCGGACCGTCCGGTCGACCTGCACTGCTCGGGCGCCGACCCGGGCCGACTCGCGCGCATGGTGGGCGTGTTGGCGCCGCTGCGGCCACGGGTGACGGTGGGGCCCTGCGACGCGCTGGCCCCCGGCGCGGCCACCGTGCTGGCCGGCGCGGGCGTCCGGGTGGTCTGCCTGCCCCAGCCCGGCGGCTGCGCCGGCGGCGAACGCCCGCCCGGCGGCCTGCAGCCTTCCGTGGTTCGGGAGTTGGTGCAGGCAGGGGTGCCACTGGCGGCCGGCGGCGGGGCGCTGCGCGACCTCGCGGCCCCGGTCGGCCGGGCCGATCCGCTGGAGGCGGCCTTCCTGCTGGCGTCCTCGGGGGTGCTCGACCCGGAGGAGGCGTACGACGCGGTGGCCAACCAGGCGCGGATCGCGCTCGGCCTGCCGCCGGTGCGGGTGGACGCGGGATTCCCCGCCGAACTGCTGGCCGTGCGCGGCGACAGCCTGGCCGGGGTACTGGCCGGCGGGCACAGCCGGCTGGTGGTGCACGGCGGCCGGGTGGTCTCCCGCACCAGCGCGGTGAGGGAGTTCGCCGACACCGTGGCCCTTGCGCTGCCCCGACAGACCCTGCCGGAGGACTGACAGCCCGGCCCCGGGCAGGGCCGGCGGGACAGGGCTGGCGGGACAGGACAGGGCGGGCCATCCCCCGTTGGCCGGCCCGCCCTGTCCCCCCATGTGCTCACCGCCGGGGCGGGCACCCCCCGTGTTCCCGTGCCCGTCCCGGCGGTGAGGTCCTGTCAGCGGCCCCAGGCCGAGAACTGGACGCTCGCGTTGTTGCCCGAGCCACCGCTGCGGGAGACGTAGAACTTCAGGTCCGTCCCCGAGGAGTCGTAGGAGTTGGAGCCGGCGTACGGGTCGTTCCAGTGCACCCGCACCAGGCGGCCGTTCAGCACCGGGTTCGCGCAGTTCTCCGAGAAGAACCGGGCGGAGCCCTCGGTGCCGGTGGCGAAGCCGTTCGACTCCGAGGCCCAGGTGCCGATGCCCTGGTCGTAGATCCGGACGGGCGGCTCCTGTGTCCAGATGCCGTGGCTGAGGCCCCACTCCTCGCGGGTGAGGGTGCAGCCGGTCCAGTTGTTGAAGGTCACGTTCACGCTGCGGGCGGCCGAGGCCAGGGCCGGGGCGGCGGCCCCCTTCACCGGCTCGGCGGCCGAGGCCGTGCCGGCCGCCCCCACGGACAGTGCCCCTGCCGCGGCCAGTGCGAGAGCGGCCGCTCCGATTCTGCGTGCTGTGCCCATCGTGATCCCCCCGTGTGGTCCGGCCGCGGGACTGCCCGCGGCCCGACAACCACTCTGCGGGCCGCCGATAAACACCGGATCGCTGTCGGCTGAGCACGCACTCGACGCCGGGTGTGCCGGGTCGTAGCGCGGGTCGGTGCGGGGTCAGAGCGGGTCAGTGCGGCAGGCGCATCGCCAGCCCGTCGAGGACGACATCCAGGCCGTACGCGAACTTGGCGTCGCGGATCGCGACCGGGTCGGCGACGTCGGTGGCGGTGTAGGCGGGGCCGAGGTGGTCGAGGCCGGCCGCGGCCTGCTGGGCGGCGGGCATCAGCCGGGCGATGAAGTCGTGCTCGCTCTCGCCGGAGCGGGCGACGGTGGTGAGCCAGGCCGCCTCGGTGGTGCTCATGCCGATGACGTAGCTGAGGACGGTGTCGATCGCCCGGGACGGTTCGGGGAAGCCGGCGGCGGTGAACAGGGCGGCCAGCCGCTCCGAGAAGGACATCAGGTTGGGGCCCAGATAGGCGAGGCCCGCCTGGCCGAGCACCGAGGCGACCCACGGGTGGCGCAGGCAGGCGGCCCGGAAGGACCGGGCGGCCTCGGTGGCGGCGGCGCGCCAGTCGGGGCTGTCCGCCGCCGGCACGTGGATCTCGGCGGCGACCTCGTCCACGGCGAGCTCCATCAGCTCGTCCTTGGTGGCGACGTGCCGGTAGAGAGAGGTGGCGCCGGCGTTCAGTCGGGCGCCGAGCTTGCGCATGCTGAGCGCCTCGACCCCTTCGGCGTCCAGGACGGCCATCGCCTCGCGCACGATCGCGGCCCTGCTCAGCGCGGGCTGGTCGGGCTCGCGCTGCTGCCGCGCCCACACGGAGGGGATCGGGTTCGACTTCGCGGCCATGGCACTCCTTCTGCGGCCTCCCGGCCCGGCGGTCCCGGCCCGGCGACACACTGCCTGCGTACACCGTTCGCATTCAGCGTACAGGATTAGAACTTGCGCACACTGTACGCCTCTGCGTACGGTGTGCGCATCGCCGGAACAGTGTGCGCAAGCCTGAAGGGACATCCCATGGAAGCCCGCAATCCACGCCGCTGGTGGATCCTCGTCGTGCTGTGCCTGAGCACGCTGGTCCTGGTGGTCGACAGCATGGCGCTGACCGTCGCGGTGCCCTCGATGACCGAGGACATCGGCGCCACCGCCCAGGACACCCAGTGGATCCTCGACTCCTACGTCCTGGTCTTCGCCGGGCTCCTGCTCACCTCGGGCAGCCTCGGCGACCGGTTCGGCCGCCGGAAGGTCATGATCATCGGCCTGCTGCTCTTCGGCGCCGCCTCGCTGGCCGCCACCTTCTGCACCAGCCCCGGCGAGGTGATCGCCGCACGGGTCGCGATGGGCGTCGGCGGTGCGCTGATCATGCCCTCGACGCTGTCGATCCTCATCACCGTCTTCGACGACGAGGAGCGCGGCAAGGCGATGGCGGCCTGGGGCTCGGTGTCGATGCTCGCCCTGGTCGGCAGCCCCGTCCTCGGCGGCGTGCTGATCGACCACTTCTCCTGGCACTCGATCTTCTTCATCAACGTCCCGGTCGTCGCGCTGGCCGTCCTCGCCGGCCTGACCCTCATGCCGGAGTCGAAGGGCCCGTGGCGGAGGCCCGACCCGCTGGGCGCGGTGCTCTCCGCGGTCGGTATGACGGCACTGATCTGGTGGATCATCGAGCTGCCGCAGCACGGCGCGTTCGGCGGCGGATCCGCGGTCACCCTGGCCGTCGCGGTGCTCGCGCTCGGCGCCTTCGTGGCCTGGGAGAACACCACCGCCTCACCGATGGTGCCGATGGCCCTCTTCAAGCACCGCAACTTCAGCGGCGGTTCGCTGTCCCTGACGCTGCTGCAGATCGGCAACGGCGGCCTGCTGCTGGTGCTCACCCAGTACCTGCAGCTCGTCCTCGGGTACTCGCCGGTCGAAGCCGGCCTCGCCTTCCTGCCGCTGGCGGTCACCGCACTGATCGGCAACGCCGCCGGGGGCCAAGCTCGCCGCGGTGATCGGCAACCGCTACCTGGTGCTCGCCGGGATGCTGGTGATGGCCGCCTCCTTCGCCCTGCTGGCCACCGTCGACGCCGACACCGGCTCCACCGTCCCGGCGGTCGCGCTCGGTCTGCTCGGCCTCGGCGCGGGACTGGCCATGCCGGCCGCGGTGGGCGCGCTGATGGGGACGATCCCCGCGGAGCAGGCGGGCGTCGGCTCGGCGCTGAACGACACCATCCAGCAGGCCGGCACCGCCCTCGGCATCGCCATCCTCGGCTCACTGCTCAGCAGCGGCTTCGCCCGCGAGATGCCGGCCGACGTCCCCGAGGCCGCCGGGCACTCGATCGCCGGGGCGCTGGCCTCGGCCGGCGGCGACAGCGGCCTCGTCCACACCGCCCGCGAGGCCTTCACCACCTCGATGTCGACCGCCTTCACCCTGAGCGCGATCGGCGTCCTGGCCGCCGCCCTCCTCGCCACCCTCGTCATGCGCGACACCAAGCCCGAGCCCACCACCCCGGCCGACGAACCCGAACTCGCTTCCTAATGTCGTTGTCAAGCCGCCTCGGTCACTGGGGGTGCGATCTGGTAGCACCGTCGGTCACGGATCAGTGCCCACAGAACATTGACCCGTCGGCGGGCCAGGGCTATCACGGCCTGGACATGCCTCTTCCCCTCGGCGCGCTTCCGGTCGTAGAACGTTCGCGAGTTCGGATCGCAGCGGATGCTCACCAGCGCCGAGGTGTAGAAGACGCGTTGGAGCCTGCGGTGGTAGACGGTCGGCCGATGCAGGTTGCCGCTGACCTTTCCCGAGTCCCGTGGCGCGGGGGCGACGCCGGCGAACGCCGGCGAACGCCGCCAGGGCGTCCGGGGAGGCGAAGTCGTTCAGGTTCCCGCCGACGGCGGCCAGGAACTCGGCGCCGCGCACGGTGCCGATGCCCGGGACGCTCTCGACTATCTCGGCGAGTTCGTGCTCGCGAAACCGGTCCTCGATGAGCTTGTCCATCTCGGCGATCTGCTCGTTGAGGGCCATCACCCCCTCGGCCAGGGTGTGGACCAGCCTGGCGATGGTCCTCTCCCCGGGGATGGCGGTGTGCCGGCGCTGGGCGGCCTCGACGGCCGCCTCGGCCAGAGCTCTGGACCTCCTGCCCGTGGGCGATCAGCAGACTCAGCAGCACTGCCGGCTCGCCGCCGGTCATGTCGATCGCCCACGTCACCTCACGGCCGTCGGCCAGGGCGAGGACATCGCCGACCAGTTGCAGCAGCTCGGGCTCGTCGTTGGCCACCCGCCGCGACAGCAGGGTCTTGCCCTCGGCGTCCAGGGCCAGGCCGTGATGGTGGCCCTTGCCGCTGTCGATCCCCGCCCATATCCGGCTCATCGCGCTCCTGACGTGCGTGTTCGTGTTGTTCGTACCACGGACGGCCTCGCCGGCATTGCTCTACTCAGCGACTTGCTCGCACTTCCTAATCGGCGGCCGAGTCGTCGTGGGGTGCCGGGCGGCGAAGCGAGGGAAGCCACGAGACGGCAGCCGCCTGATAGCCACACCCAGCACCCCGGGGCGACCCAACCTTACGAATGGCCCGATCAACCCAGCTCAGAAGGTAGAGCCGCCTGATCCCCTTCTCACCCGCGACGCCACGAGGCCGGCGCCCCCACCCCGGGGCGCCGGCCTCCCGCCGTGGCCGAACAGCCCCTGCCAGTGCAAGTTGAACGCGTTCAAAATGATCGGGCCGCTGCGGGAGACGGCGCCGAGGCGGGCCGGCGCGTGCCGTGTCGCAGGTCGAACAGGGGGAGAGTCATGAGGGTGTACAAGGCCGCGGTCGCCGCCAGGGCCCGCATGCGCATTCCGCACCGGACACCGCGGCCGGGCCCGGCTCCACGGACTCGGCCGCCGCCCGCGTCCTCGTCGACACCGCCGCCGAGAACGGTCGTACCGCAGGCTCCGTCACGGCCGGCTTCCACGCCCTGATGATGGGGCAGCCGACCCGCGGGACGGTCACGGTGGACCGGGACGGCCACTGCGTCTGGAGCATCGAGGCGGCGAAGCTGGGCCGGGTGCGGATCCTCACGGACGGGACTCGCGCCTGGATCAAGGGCGATGAACACCTCTGGAGCGCCCGCACCGCGGCCCTGATCAAGGACCGCTACGTCGGCGGACCCGCCACCGCCGAGCCCTTCGCCTCACTGGGCATCTTCTGCCTCGCCGACCTGACCGTGCACGGCAGCACCGAGGCCGGCGGCGTGCGGACGGTCTCCTTCACCGGCGCCGACGGCTCGACCCTGGAGATCGCCGCCACCCACCACCCGCACATCACCCGCACCACCTCGGGCCCGAACGGCGAACCCCAGGTCTGGCTGTTCCGCCGCTACGGGTGGCCGGTGGACCTCACCCCGCCCCCGGCCGACGAGACCGTCGACCTCACAGCGGTGCTCCGCCCCGACGACGGGCGGTAGCACCGGACCGACCGGCATGACGCGCTGTCACCCGCGGCGGCCCACCCGCCCGGAACACGAAGAAGGGCCCTGATCAGCGTTTCCGCTGATCAGGGCCCTTCTCTCTATCCTGTGGCTGGTGCAGGGTTCGAACCTGCGTAGCTTGCGCGACAGATTTACAGTCTGCTCCCTTTGGCCGCTCGGGCAACCAGCCAGGATGTTGTCCCCCGGGGCGCTGCCCCGTTCGACGCGGTAAACAATACCTGATGGATGGGGGTGGTTCGCCACTCGGTTGCCGGGCGTGATCACGGTGCCGGCCGCGGCGGACGGGGGCGGGGCGGTGCCGCGCTGGATAGGCTGGGGCGATGCCCGTGTCGTACGGCCGGGCGGTGACCGTGCAGCCAGTATTCAAGGAGACCAACACCCATGGCCGACTCCAGTTTCGACATCGTCTCGAAGGTCGAGTGGCAGGAGGTCGACAACGCGATCAACCAGACCTCCCGCGAGATCGCCACGCGCTTCGACTTCAAGAACGTCGGCGCCGAGATCAGCCGCTCGGGCGAGAAGATCGAGATGAAGGCCAACGGCGAGGAGCGGGTCAAGGCGATCCTGGACGTCCTGCAGAGCAAGTTCATCAAGCGCGGGCTCTCGCTGAAGGCCCTGGACGCCGCCGACCCCCAGCTGTCCGGCAAGGAGTACAAGATCTTCGCGGACGTCAAGGAGGGCATCACCACCGACGACGCCAAGAAGGTCGCCAAGATCATCCGTGACGAGGGCCCCAAGGGCGTCAAGGCGCAGGTCCAGGGCGACGAGCTGCGGGTCAGCTCGAAGAGCCGGGACGATCTGCAGGCCGTCCAGGCCCTGCTCAAGGGCAAGGACCTCGACTTCGCGATCCAGTTCGTGAACTACCGCTGATCCTGCCGCGACCGGGCGGCCGCCGAGCCGCCCGCCGCGTGACCGCCGTCGGGGCCCCGGACCGTGCACTGTCCGGGGCCCCGACGGCGTTCGCATGACCGGCTGCCCAGCCGCCGCGCGGGCGGGCCGCCGGGACTTGGACGGGCAGGCCCCCGAGCAGGGCCATGACCGCGGCCTGCCATTCGTCGATCTTCTGCTGCAGGGCGGCGAGACCGAGTCCGCCGTTGAGCGACGAGGTCAGCGCGACCACGCCGTCGACGAGTCCGAGGACGCCGTCGAGCGAGCCGAGCACCGGGGACAGGCCGGGCACCGGGGACAGGTCGGGCACCGCCGGCAGCGCGGGCAGCGCGGGCACATGAGGAAGCGAGGGCGGCGACGGGAGTGACGGCACCGCGAGGTCGTCGGCCGGGGCGACGGGGGCGGGAGCGGAGACGGCGGGGCGGCCGCGGTGGTGGAGCAGTACGGCGTCGGGGTCGATCGCGGCCGCGGGGGCGGCGGCCGCCACGGTCACCGCGGTGATGCCGAGGGCTGCGGTCAGCGCGGCGGAGTCCAGGTGGGACGCATGGTGAAACGGCTCCCGCCCCGGCGGGGCCGAGGCACCGTCAGCCGACGGCAGCCCGCCGGCTGACGGTACGACGGAACCCCGGCCGGGAACGCCCCGATCGGCCTCCGACCGGCCGGGTCAGCCGCGGAGCCAGTCGGCCGAGCGGCGCTGGGCGCCGAGCCCGATCGCGTCGAACTCGTCGAAGCGTCCCTGCGTGACCGTCGCGCCCAGCCGGCGCAGCGCCTGCGAGATGGGGGTGCCCTCGTCGGGCGAGGGTTCGCCCTCCTCGGTGCGGAGCGGGCCGAGCGTGATCCGGCCGTGCAGCCAGACGGCGGCCTGCTGGGTGCCGGTGCCACCGAAGAAGTCGGCTTCGACGTAGGCGATCGGACCGGCCTGGGACCAGGCCTCCAGCCTGCGGCCGAAGCCGGCCGGGAAGCGCGTGAAGCCGGGCTCGGTCCGGTCACCGGGAACGTTCAGGACGCCGTGCAGCCGCTCGGTCATCGGGATCAGCGCCAGGCCCTGCGCCAGGCGCGCCACCTGCGCGACCGGCACTTCGGCCGCCACCACGTCGAGCAGGTCCGCGGCGGCGAGCAGAGCGTTGAGTTCGTATGACATTCCGTCATTCTGCGCTGCTCAGCGCCACCGGGTCAGCCGAATATTCGAACTGACTATCCATCGTTCAGGATGGGGGTATGACGACTCCCTTCCGGCGGCCGACGGCCGAGGAGCTGGCGGCCGCGCACGGCGCGACGATCCCGGACGTGGCGGCGCCCGGCCTGCGGGTGCTGTTCTGCGGGATCAACCCCGGTCTGTGGTCCGGTGCGACGGGCCGGCACTTCGCCCGCCCGGGCAACCGGTTCTGGCCGGCGCTGTACCGCTCCGGCTTCACTCCGCGGCAGCTCCGGCCGGACGAGCAGGCCGAGTTGCTCGGGTTCGGGCTGGGCATCACCAACGTGGTGGCGCGCACCACGGCCAGGGCGGACGAGTTGACCGCCGACGAGTACCGGGAGGGCGGGGCCGCCCTGGTCGAGCGGGTGGGACGGCTGCGGCCGCGGGTCCTGGCGGTGCTCGGGATCGGCGCGTACCGGACGGCGTTCCGGCGGCCGAAGGCCGGGGTCGGGCCACAGCCGGAGGGCATCGGGGCGACCGAGGTATGGGTGCTGCCGAACCCGAGCGGGCTCAACGCGCACTACACCCCGGACGGGATCGCCGCCGAGTTCCGCCGCCTACGCGAGGCCGTCGAGTCCTACGAGGCGGGCGAGGCGGGCGAGGCGGGCGAGTCGGGCGAGGAGGCACGAGAGGGTCGCTGAACGGGCGTCAACCCGGCCGGCAGCGGGACGGACCGCAGCTCGCGGACGAGCGTGCGGACGGCGGCCGTCCGGGCCAGCGCGGGTGTGGTGACGTACCCGACCTGGCGGCGCGGCGGCCGCGGGCCGAGGTCGGTGACGGCGAGGCCGGGAGGTGCGCCGAGCAGGCTGAGGGCGGGCACCACGGCCATGCCGATGCCCCGGGCGACGAGGGAGAGCATCACGGTGTCGTCCTCGACGCGGATCGTGGCGGGCGGAAGCCAGTCCTGCTCGGACCACCAACTCCTGGTGTAGGAGCTGCAGTTCTCGTCCCAATCGACCAGTGGCAGATCCTTCGGGCGGGCGTGGCCGGCCGGGTGGGCGAGGGCGTAGGCCTCCTCGAAGAGCGGCACCACCACCAGTCCGGGCGGGGTCTCGGCGGCCGGGTCGACGGTGGCGATGCCGAGGTCGGCGCGGCCGTCCGCGACCTCGCCGGCGGTGCCGCGCCCCAGCTCCCGCACGATCCGTACCTGTGGGGCCAGCCCGGGGTGCCGGGCGGTGACCCGGGCCAGCACGGCGGGCAGCAGGTGGGCGGCCGCGCTGCGGAACGCCACCACCACCGGGCGTCCGGCGAGTTCGCCGGTGGACGCCTCGCGGACCTCGGCGGGCATCGCGGCCAGCAGGCGCAGCACCTGGCGGGCGTGCGCGGCGGCCCGTTCGCCGGCCGGGGTGGCCCGGGCGCCGTGCCGTCCCCGGTCGAACAGCACCGCGCCGAGCTTGCCCTCCAGGGTGCGGACGGCGTGCGAGACCGCGGACTGGGTGAGCCCGAGTGCGGAGGCCGCGGCGGTGAAGCTGCCCTCCCGGTCGACGGCGGCCAGGATGCGCAGCTCGTGCGGGGCGAGGTCGGTGTCCCGGCGCGGGGTTCCGTCGGTCATCGGGCCACCCTAACGGTCTTCCATGAACCGGATTCATGGAATGGCGGTGTCCCATCGACGGCGGACCCTGCCCGGCGGCCCGCTGCCCGGCCTACGGTCGACGCCGACCCCGAGACCGTGTCAGGAGCACCGCCGTGTCCCGTACCGCCACCGCCTTCAGCGCCGTCCACCAGGTCGCACGGCCGGACGGCCCGCCGACGCCCGAGGACTTCGCCTTCGTCACCGGCGAACTGCCCCCGCCCGGGGAGGGCGAGGCACTGGTCGAGAACCTGCTGCTCTCCGTCGACCCGTACATGCGGGAGGAGATGGACGGCGGCTGGGCGCTGAACGCCCCGCTGGAGGGCCGGGCGATCGGCCGGGTCGTCGAGTCCCGCACCCCGGCGCTGGCCGTCGGCGACCTGGTCTTCCACCGGCAGGGCTGGCGGACGCACGCCCTGGTCGCCCCGGACGCCGCCCGGGTGCTGCCCGACCTGCCCGGCGTGCCGCTCGCCGCGCACCTGGGGCTGCTCGGCGGCACCGGCCTCAGCGCGTACGTCGGCCTGACCAGGATCGCCCGGCTGCAGCCCGGCGAGGACCTGTACGTGTCCTCGGCGGCGGGCGGGGTGGGCAGCGCCGTCGGCCGGATCGCCAGGCTGCTCGGCGTCCGGCGGCTCGTCGGCAGCACCGGCTCGCCTGCCAAGGTCGCCCACCTCACCGACCGGCTCGGCTTCGACGCGGCCTTCGACCACCACGACGGCCCGATCGGCGACCTGCTGCGCAAGACCGCCCCGGACGGCATCGACGTCTACTTCGACAACGTCGGCGGCAGCCACCTGGAGGGCGCGATCGAGGTGCTCCGCGACGGCGGCCGGATCGCCTGGTGCGGGGCCGTCGCCCAGTACAACAGCGCCGAACCCCCGGCCGCGCCGCGCAACCTCTACGACGTCGTCGGCAAGAGCCTGCGGCTGGAGGGCTTCCTGGTCCGCAACCACCTGGCGGTGCGCGACGAGCTGTACGCGGCCTTGGTGCCGCACCTGCGCAGCGGCCGCATGCAGTCGGACGAGACGGTGGTGGACGGCTTCGACCGGATCGTGGCGGCGTTCCTCGCCATGCTGCGGGGGGACACCGTCGGCAAGACTCTGGTCCGGGTGTGAGGGCCCGGCAGGCCGGTCAGTCCGCGGTGACGGGGGCGGGCTCGCCGCCGGTCAGGTGCAGCAGTTCGGCGTAGCTCAGCGGGACGACGGTGTGCGGGTGGCCGGCCGCCGCCCACAGCACCGGGTGCGCCTCGAGTGCGGTGTCCACGACCGTGCGGAGCGGGGCCGGGTGGCCGACCGGGGCGACGCCGCCGATCGCCTGGCCGGTGGCGGCGCGGACCTGCTGGGCGGTGGCCCGGGTGATCGGGCCGGCGCCCAGGCGGTCGGCGAGGAAGGCCGTGTCCACCCGGTGGGCGCCGCTGGTCATCACCAGCAGCGGCGCGCCGTCGCAGACGAACACCAGGCTGTTCGCGATCGCGCCGGCCTCGCAGCCGAGGGCGGCGGCGGCCTCGGCGGCCGTCCGGGCGGAGTCCGGCAGGACGCGGATCCGGGCCGGGACGCCCGCGGCGTCGAAGGCCTCGGCGACCGGGAGGCTGCGCTCGGGCAGGTCGGCGGGGGCGGCTGCGGACGGGGTCGCGGTCATGGGGATCCTCACGCGGGGGCTGCGCCGATTCGGACGGATCCGCAAGGGTGCTCCGCGGGCGGGGCGGTTGTCCAACGGATTCACGCCTGCGGGGGAAGCCCCGACCGCCCGGGGCGGAACGGCGGGGACGGGACCGCAGGGTCGCGCCGTGCCGCCGCGCGCAGTTCCCCGCGCCGCTTGATCGGTGCACCCCGCAGCGCAGCTTGCCGTGGACTGCCCCGGGTCAGGGGCGGGTGGTGCGACGGGCTCGGGCGAGGATGCGGAGGGGGGCGAGGAGGCCGTAGCCGATGTCGCGGCGGAGGGCTTGGACGCCGGCCCTTTCGACGGCGGCGAGTTGGTGGGCCATCAGATCGGTCATGGTGGTGCCGACGGCGCGCAGGCCGGGGTCGGCGTGGTCGACCACGTCCGCGGCGGCGTCCAGGGCGGTGCGGGCCCGGCGGCACTGGTCGGCGAGCAGGTCGCGGACGGCGGGGGTGTCGCGGGCCCGGGCGAGGTCGTCGGGGGTGACGCCGTGTTCGGCGAGGTGTTCGCGGGGGATGCAGAGGCGTCCGGCGGCGAGGTCGCTTGCGAGGTCGGCGAGGAAGTCCACGCGCTGCGCGGCGTCGACGAAGCGGCGCCAGGCCCGGGTCTGCGCCTCGTCGGGGCCGCCGCGGTACTGGAGGCCGGTGAAGACCAGGATGCCGGGCAGGGCGTAGGTGTCGAGGTACTCCTGGTAGTCCTGTTCCGTGCCGAAGCCGGTGAACTCGGCCTCGGCGGTGGCGGCGCCGGTGAGGAAGGCGTGCACCCAGTGCTCGGGCAGGCCGCGGGTGCGGACCGCGTGCGCGTAGGCCCGCAGGACGGGGTCGTGGCTGCGGGCGGGGGTGTCGAGTGCTTCGGCGGTCCGCTCGGTCAGGTCCTTGAGTCCGTCGGCCCGCTCCCGGGGAGTGCCGTTCTCGGCCGTGTCGTCGACGAGGTTCATGAAGGCGAGCCCGGCCACCAGGTACGGCACCAGCGGCGGCGCGGCGAGCAGGCGCAGGGCCAGGTAGGGGGCCTGTTCGCGGCGGAGGACGCGCCGGGCGGCGGCGGTGTGGTCGGCGCGCAGCGGCGGGTCGGTGACGGCGGCGGCGGTCAGGGTGGCGCGCCAGCTGGGCACGGGTCTCCTCGGCGGCGGGGCGGGCGGTCCGGCCCACCGTATCGGGCGGGTCAGGTGGGCCCGGGGGCGCGGGGAGTCACGGCCGGTGGCTCACCAGCCGGCGAACCGCTCGTCGGTGCTGACGACCTCGCGGCCGAGCGGGGCGAGCGAGATCGGGATCATCTTGAGGTTCGCCCAGCCGAACGGGATGCCGATGATCGACAGGAACAGCGGGATGCTCGTCAGGAAGTGCGCGATGGCGAGCCACCAGCCGGCGAAGATCAGCCAGATCACGTTGCCGACGCAGGACGGCGCCCCGGCGTCCGGCTTCTCGACCGTGGTGCGTCCGAACGGCCACAGAACGTAGCCGGCGATCCGGAACGCGGCGATGCCGAACGGGATCGTGATGATCAGGATGAAGCAGATGATCCCGGCGATCGCATAGCCGATCGCCATCCAGATGCCGCAGAAGAGCAGCCACAGGACGTTGAGGATGAGTTCGATCACCTTCATACGGTCCAGCGTGGCATGCGTCGGTCGCGGCGGCCATCGAGACGCCGACGACCCCACCCGGACAAGGGACTTTACTGTTTCATTACTATAGGACGGCCGCTTCCGCATTCCGGCACTGCCGACGGCCGTCCGCTGTGCGCGCGCTGCCCGGATCCGCTGACGGGAGGACAGACGCCGTGCCCGTTCCGCGAGTCCGGACGACCAGCCTGCCCGGTGTGGGTGTCCAGTACGACCTGACGACCCGAGAACACCGCCACCTCTCCGTCATCGCCCACCGCGACGGCACCCGCAGCCTCAACGTCTACCGGGCCGACGACCCGGACGCCTGCGCGCAGGCCCTGCACCTGACGGCGGACGAGTCGACCGCCCTGGTGGACGCGCTGATGCCGGCTCACCACAGCCCCGGCGTGCTGCACACCACCGACCTCGGCCTGGTCGCCGAGCGCGTCCCGCTCGGCGGCACCTCGTACTGGAACGGCCGGCTGCTCGGCGGCACCAGGATGCGGACGGCCACCGGCGTCTCCATCGTCGCGGTGCTCCGCCGCACCGGCGCGGCGCCCTCCCCCGGCCCGGACTTCCGGCTGGCCGGCGGGGACACGCTGATCGTCATCGGCACCCGCGAAGGTGTGGACGCCGCCGCCGCGATCCTCGGACGGGAGTGATCGGGTGCACGCCGCCACCGTCTTCGTCGATCTCGGCGCCGTCGTCCTCGTCCTCGGTCTGCTCGGCCGGCTCGCGAGCCGCTACGGGCAGTCCCCGATACCCCTCTACCTGCTCGGCGGCCTGGCCTTCGGCCACGGCGGGCTACTACCGCTCAGCTCCAGCGAGGAGTTCGTCGCCACCGGCGCGGAGATCGGCGTCGTCCTGCTGCTGCTGATGCTCGGCCTGGAGTACACCGCGGCCGACCTGGTGACCAACCTCAAGCAGCAGTACCCGGCCGGCGCCGTCGACTTCGTCCTCAACGCGCTGCCGGGCGCGGCGGCCGGCCTGCTGCTGGGCTGGGGCCCGGTGGCCGCCGTGGTGCTGGCCGGAGTCACCTGGATCTCCTCCTCCGGGGTGATCGCCAAGGTGCTGGGCGACCTCGGGCGGCTCGGCAACCGGGAGACCCCGGTGATCCTCAGCGTGCTGGTGCTGGAGGACCTGTCGATGGCCCTCTGCCTGCCGATCCTCACCGCGCTGCTGGCCGGGGCCGGCCTGCTCGCCGGCAGCATCACGCTGGCGATCGCGCTGGCCACCGCGGGTGCGGTGCTGTTCGTCGCGCTCCGCTACGGGCGGCTGATCTCGAAGTTCGTCTCGCACGACGACCCGGAGAAGCTGCTGCTGGTGGTGTTCGGGCTGACGCTGCTGGTGGCCGGGATCGCCCGGAAGCTGCAGGTGTCGGCGGCGGTCGGCGCGTTCCTGGTCGGCATCGCGCTCTCCGGTGAGGCCGCCGAGGGCGCGCACACCCTGCTGAGCCCGCTGCGGGACCTCTTCGCGGCGGTGTTCTTCGTGTTCTTCGGCCTGAGCACCGATCCGACCTCCATCCCGCCGGTGCTGCTGCCCGCGCTCGCGCTGGCGGTCGTCACCGCGCTCACGAAGATCGCCACCGGCTACTGGGCGGCCCGCCGGGCCGGTATCGGTCCGCGCGGACGCTGGCGGCGGGCGGCGCGCTGGTCGCCCGGGGCGAGTTCTCCATCGTCATCGCCGGCCTGGCGGTGACCGCGGGCATCGAGCCGGACCTCGGCCCGCTGGCCACCGCGTACGTGCTGATCCTGGTGCTCGTCGGCCCGCTCGCGGCCCGGTGGACGGAGCCCGCGGCCGGGCGGCTGGCCGCGCTGCGGACCCGGCGGTGGGTGCCCGTCCGGCAGCGCGGTGCGGCAGGGCCGGCGGGCGGCGGGGACGCCGCCGCGGCGGACGGCGAGTCGGCGGTCGCCCGCACCCCGTCCTGACGGGCCGCGGCCGGGGCCGCCTCAGTGCGGCTCCGGTTCGCCCGCCGTCCGCTCCGACGCCGGCGGCCCGGCCGGGTGCGGCAGCTCGGGGCCCGGCGCCCCGGGGAGCTGCCGCGCCGCCTCGGCCGGGGGCAGCTCCGGGCCGTCCGGCGCCTCCGCGAGGAGGGTCCGCAGGCGCTCCCTCAGCCGGCCGGAGGCGGCCCGCAGGCGTTCGGCGCGGTCGGCCCTGGTCCCGGTCGGCTCGACCGGGACCACCGGGATCCCGCGGGACTTCGCGGTGGCCACCAGGCTGTCCGCGGCGGCCGGCAGGGCGGCGAGCGCGGCGGTGGCGAACAGGCCGCCGCCGAGCCGCCGGGGCCGTCCCAGCAGGCCGCGGTGGACGATCTCGCAGGGCAGCAGCCGCTCCTCCCGCCCGGCGGCCTCGGCCGCCTCGGCGGCGGCCAGCACCAGGGTCAGCAGGCCCTCGGCGGCGCGGGCCACGACCCATTTGCGGCCGGGCACCGGCGGCAGGAACTCCCTGATCCGGTCGACCTCCTTGTCGAGGACGACGTCGGGCAGCAGGTCGAGCGTGGAGTGCAGCCGCAGCTCCTGCACCTTCTCCCAGGGGACGTCCTCGCCGTCCAAGCCGACCCTCTCCGGGCCGAAGGCGACCTGGCCGAGCCCGTCCAGCTGGTGCAGCAGCCACACCGCGGGCCCGGGGACGCGCGGGTGGCGGCCGATCAGGGCGGCGATCGACACCTCCCAGTGCTCGGCGGCGGGCGCCTCCGGCGGCGGCAGCGCGGCCAGCGCCCGGCGCACCCAGTCGCCCTCGCCGACCACGTTGCGGGCCTTGGCCCGGCCCGTCCGGGCGGCCGTGCCGAGCGCCTCCCCGGCCCGGCGCCCGACGTTCTGCGCGCTGTCGCGCACCCCCATGTCCCGCTCCCCCTCGGCCGGCCGACGTCCGGTCCAGTCTGCCCGAGCGGCCCGCCCGCGCAGGGTTCACCCGGCCGTACGGGTGCTCTCCTCCGCCCGGGCGAGCAGCACGGCGCGTTCGCGGGCGTTGCGGGTGAGGCCGGCGGCGCGGGTGAACTCGGCGGCGGCCTCGGTGTGCCGGCCGAGGCGGGCGAGCAGGTCGCCGCGGACGCCGGGCAGCAGGTGGTAGCCGCGCAGGGCGGGCTCGCCGGCCAGGGAGTCGACCAGGGCCAGGCCGGTCTCCGGGCCGAAGGCCATGCCGAGGGCGACCGCCCGGTTGAGTTCGACCACCGGGGAGGGGGTGCGCGCGGCCAGCGCGGTGTAGAGCGCGGCGATCCGCACCCAGTCGGTCTGCTCGGCGGTGCCGGCCCGGGCGTGGCAGGCGGCGATGGCGGCCTGCAGGGCGTACGGGCCGGGCGGGGCGCCCTGCGCGGCGGCGAGCGCCTCGGCGCGGTCGAGTGCGGCGAGACCGCGGTGGATCAGCAGCCGGTCCCAGCGGCCGCGGTCCTGGTCGAGCAGCAGGACGGGGGCGCCGTCCGGGCCGGTGCGGGCGGGGGTGCGGGAGGCCTGGATCTCCAGCAGCGCGATCAGGCCGTGCACCTCGGGTTCGCGGGGCATCAGGCCGGTGAGCACCCGGCCGAGCCGCATCGCCTCCTCGCAGAGCGCGGGCCGCATCCAGTCGTCGCCGGCGGTGGCCGCGTAGCCCTCGTTGAAGACCAGGTAGACGACTTCGAGGACCGAGGCGAGGCGCGGGGCGAGCTCCTCGCCCTGCGGCACCTCGAAGGGCACCTCGGCCCCGGCGAGGGTGCGCTTGGCGCGGACGATCCGCTGGGCGACGGTCGGCTCGGCGGTCAGGAAGGCGCGGGCGATCTCCTCGGTGGACAGGCCGCCGAGCAGCCGCAGGGTGAGCGCCACCCGGGCCTCGGTGGAGAGCACCGGGTGGCAGGCGGTGAAGACCAGCCGGAGCAGGTCGTCCTCGATCTCGTCGGCGAGGACGGCCTGCTCCGGCTGCGGGCCCTGCGGCGGGTCCGTCTCCAGTTCGTGGGCGACCAGGCGGAGCTTCGCCGCGAGCCCGGCCTCGCGGCGGATCCGGTCGACGGCGCGCCGCCGGGCGGTGACGGTGAGCCAGGCCCCGGGGTTGTCCGGCACGCCGGTCGCGGGCCACTGCTCCAGGGCGGCGACCAGCGCGTCCTGGGCGAGTTCCTCGGCGAGGCCGACGTCGCGGACCAGCCGGGCCAGCCCGGCGATGATCCGGGCCGACTCGATCCGCCAGACCGCCTCGATCGCACGATGGGTGTCGGGTGCCGCCACAGCTCCCCATCAGAGCAGCCGGACGGCCCCCGCGGCCAGTGCGGCGCGGCCCGCGGGCCGGTCAGCCGGTGATCGGCTTCTGGTGCTCGTCCCGCCAGGCCTGCTCCTTGGCGGCGTCCTCGGGGCTGACGAGCTCGGGCGGGAAGTCGGAGGCCTCGAAGACCTTGCGCAGCTCCAGCACGGCGCCGTCCTCGAACGGGGCGCGGCCCGCCCACTCCAGGGCCTCCTCGCGGGAGCTGACGTCGAGCACCCAGTACCCGGCGATGAGCTCCTTGCTCTCGGCGAACGGCCCGTCGGTGACGGTGGCCCTGCCGTCCTTGAAGGTCAGCCGGGCACCGTTGGAGCTGGGCTGCAGGCCGTCGGCGGCGAGCATGATGCCGGCCTTGATCAGCTCGTCGTTGTAGCGGCTCATCGCGTCCATGGCCTCCTTGGTCGGCATCACGCCGGCCTCGGAGTCCTCGTTGGCCTTGACGATCAGCATGAATCGCATCGTGGTGCCTCTCTCGGTGTCGGGCTCCGCTCGGTGCGGGCCGGGCGCCGGTCGTGCCGGCTTCCATCTGTGCGTCGAACGGGGCGGGCCCGGATCGACACGGCCGCGGAGATTTCTTCCGCGGATGTCCGGGCGGGCCGCTCAGTGGTGCTCGCGGCGGGGTTCGACGGCGTTCTGGAGACGGTCCCATTCGGCGATGTCGGGGTGGTGCAGGTCGAAGGCAGGGCTCTCCGAGCGGATCCGCGGCAGTGCGGCGAAGTTGTGCCGCGGCGGCGGGCAGGAGGTCGCCCACTCCAACGAGCGGCCGAAGCCCCACGGGTCGTCCACGGTGACCTTCTGCCCGTACTTGGCGGTCTTCCACACGTTGTAGAGGAACGGCAGCATGGACAGGCCGAGCAGGAAGGAGCCGACGGTGGAGACGCTGTTGAGCGTGGTGAACCCGTCGGAGGCCAGGTAGTCGGCGTAGCGGCGGGGCATGCCCTCGGCGCCGAGCCAGTGCTGGACGAGGAAGGTGGTGTGGAAGCCGATGAACAGCGTCCAGAAGGTGATCTTCCCGAGCCGTTCGTCGAGCATCTTGCCGGTCATCTTCGGCCACCAGAAGTGGAAGCCGGCGAACATCGCGAAGACGACGGTGCCGAAGACCACGTAGTGGAAGTGGGCGACGACGAAGTACGAGTCCGAGACGTGGAAGTCGATCGGCGGGGAGGCGAGCAGCACGCCGGTGAGGCCGCCGAAGAGGAACGTGACGAGGAAGCCGATCGTCCACAGCATCGGTGTCTCGAAGCTGAGCGAGCCGCGCCACATGGTGCCGATCCAGTTGAAGAACTTCACCCCGGTCGGGACGGCGATCAGCAGCGTCATGAAGGAGAAGAACGGCAGCAGCACCTGCCCGGTGACGAACATGTGGTGCGCCCAGACGGTGACCGACAGGCCGGTGATGGCGATGGTGGCGGCGATCAGGCCGGAGTAGCCGAAGATCGGTTTGCGGCTGAAGACCGGGATGACCTCGGTGACGATGCCGAAGAACGGCAGCGCGATGATGTAGACCTCGGGATGGCCGAAGAACCAGAAGAGGTGCTGCCAGAGGATCGCCCCGCCGTTGGCCGGGTCGAAGACGTGGGCGCCGAACTTCCGGTCGGCCTCCAGGGCGAGCAGGGTGGCGGCCAGTACCGGGAACGCGAAGAGCACCAGGATGCTGGTGAAGAGGATGTTCCAGACGAAGATCGACATCCGGAAGACGGTCATCCCGGGCGCCCGCAGGCAGGCGATGGTGGTGATGAAGTTGACCGAGCCGAGGATGGTGCCGAAGCCGGAGAGCGCCAGGCCCATGATCCACATGTCGCCGCCGATGCCGGGCGAACGGATCTCGCCGGAGAGCGGCGTGTAGGCGAACCAGCCGAAGTCGGCAGCGCCGTCGGGCGTGAAGAAGCTGCCGACGACGATGATCGAGCCCAGCAGGTACAGCCAGTAGGCGAGGGCGTTGAGCCGGGGGAAGGCGACGTCCGGGGAGCCGATCTGCAGCGGCATGATCCAGTTCGCGAAGCCGGCGAAGAGCGGCGTGGCGAACATCAGCAGCATGATCGTGCCGTGCATGGTGAACAGCTGGTTGTACTGCTCGTTGGAGACGATCTGGGTGCCCGGCTCGGCCAGCTCGGCCCGCATGACCAGGGCCATCACGCCGCCGATCAGGAAGAAGGCGAACGAGGTGGTCATGTACAGCGTGCCGATCTTCTTGTGATCGGTGGTGGTGAGCCAGCCCACCAGTGCACGGCCGCGGCCTCCCCTGCGGGCCGCGCCGAAGCCCACCCGCGGCTCGCGCGGCGGGGGCCGGTGCTCGGTGTCGGTCGGGAGAATCGTCACTGCATCACTCCTCCGCGCCAGGCCCACCGGCTGTCCAACGGGTAACCGGCCCATCAGTACCAGGCCGGGCCGCGGGCACGCGGAGGCTCGCCGGGGCGACGAGGGGTGTCACCCGCTCTGCCGAACGGGGGAACGGGAAGGACGGGCCCAGCCCAAGCCCTAGCGGCCGGCCATGCGCTCCAGGCGGGCGATCCGCTCGGGCATCGGCGGGTGGGTGGAGAAGAGCTTGGCGCCGACCTCGCCGGGCCGGAACGGGTTGGCGATCATCATGTGGCTGGCGGTCTGCAGCTGCGGCTCGGGTGGCAGCGGGAGCCGCTGGGTGCCGGCCTCCAGCTTGCGCAGCGCGCTCGCCAGGGCGAGCGGGTCGCCGGTGATCCGGGCGCCGTCGGCGTCGGCCTGGTACTCGCGGGAGCGGCTGACCGCGAGCTGGATCAGCGCGGCGGCGATCGGCCCGAGGATCATGATCAGCAGCAGGCCGAACAGCCCGGGGCCCTCGTCGTCGTCACTGCGGCCGATCGGGATCAGCCAGGCGAAGTTCACCAGGAACATCACCACCGAGGCGAGCGCCCCGGCCACCGAGGAGATCAGGATGTCCCGGTTGTAGACGTGGCTGAGCTCGTGCCCGATGACGCCCCGCAGCTCGCGCTCGTCGAGCAGCTGCAGGATGCCGTCGGTGCAGCACACCGCGGCGTTGCGCGGGTTGCGGCCGGTGGCGAAGGCGTTCGGCGCGGGGGTCGGCGAGATGTACAGCCGGGGCATCGGCTGTCGGGCCGAGGTGGAGAGCTCCCTGACGATCCGGTACAGCTGCGGGGCCTCGATCTCGCTGACCGGGCGGGCGCGCATCGCCCGCAGTGCCAGCTTGTCGCTGTTCCAGTACGCGTAGGCGTTGGTGGCGATCGCGATCACCAGGGCGACCAGCAGTCCGGTGCGGCCGAAGAAGCTGCCGATCAGCAGGATCAGCGCCGACAGGCCGCCGAGCAGTACGGCCGTCCTCAACCCGTTGTGCTGGCGGTGCACGGCTGGCCCTCCGAGGTGGTGCGACGGGGCGCCCGGTGGCGGCGCCCTCGTGGGAATCAACGGAAGGATGCCGCTCGTTCGTTCCCCGGCGCACCCCGGGCGGGCCGCCCGGGTGCACCCCGGCTGGTCAGAAGAGAGTGCCCCCGACCACCTGAAGGACCAGCTGCGGAGCCACCGAGAGCACCACCGCGCCGCCGGCGGTGAGCGCCAGCGCGGCGGCCAGCGGGCCGGGGGTGCGGGCCGCGCGGACCTCGGCTCCGGCCCCGGCGGGCGCGAACAGCCGGGCCGTCCACAGCAGGTAGTAGTAGAGGGCGATCACCACGTTGACCGCCATCACCACGGCCAGCCAGCCGAGCTTCGCGTCGACGGCGGCCTGGAAGACCACGACCTTGCCGAACAGGCCGATCACGCCGGGCGGCAGGCCGGCCAGGCAGAGCAGGAAGAAGGCCATCGCGAGCGCGCTCCAGCGGCCGCGGGCGAACAGCCCCCGGTGGTCGTCCAGCCGGGTGCCGGCCGTCCTGGCCACCACGGCGGCCACGCCGAAGGCGCCCAGGTTGACCACGCCGTAGATCAGCGCGTAGGCGACGGTCGCGCCCAGCGGGTGCGGGGTCCCCTGGTAGCCGGCCGCGGCCAGCGGGACGAGCAGGTAGCCGGCCTGGCCGATGGAGGACCAGGCGAGCAGCCGCACCGCGCTGTGCGGGGTGTCGCCGCGCTGCCGGAGCGCGGCCACGTTGCCGACCGTCATGGTGAGCGCGGCCAGCACCGCCAGCACCAGGCCCCAGGTGTGCCCGTACGGGTGGAAGGCGATCGTGGTGACGAGGGCGAGCCCGGCCAGGCCCGCCGCCTTGCCGACCACCGACAGGTAGCCGGCCACCGGGATCGGCGCGGCTGTGTAGGTGTCCGGCAGCCAGAAGTGGAACGGCACCACGGCGACCTTGAAGGCGAAGCCGACCAGGGTGAGCACGGCGCCGGCCTCGGCCAGCGGCTTCAGCTGCCCCGGCACGTGGGCCAGCCCGTCGGCGATCGGGGCGAGGTGGATCGAGCCGGTCGCGGCGTACACGAAGCCGACGCCGAGCAGCATGACGGCGGTGGCGGTGACCGAGGAGAGGAAGAACTTGAGCGCGCCCTCGGCGCCCCGGCCGTCCCGGCGCAGTGCGACCAGCGCGAAGGCCGGCAGCGAGGCGACCTCCAGGGCGATGATCAGCGTCGCCAGGTCGCGGGAGGCGGGCAGCAGTGCGGCGCCGGAGGCGCTGGAGAGCAGCAGGAACCAGTACTCGCCGCCGGGCAGCTTCTCCTCGTCCACGGTGTGCAGCGAGAGCAGGACGGCGATCAGGGCGCCGCCGAGCGCGATCAGCTGGAAGGCGAGCGCGAAGTGGTCGGCGGTGTAGCTGCACGCCCCGCCGGCGGCCTTCAGGCAGAAGGTGGAGCGGGCGTCGCCGCGGACGAGTGGCAGCAGCGCGGCCAGCGCGCCCAGCAGGCCGGCCGCCGAGGCCCAGCCGAGGAGGCGCTTGCGGCCGGCCGGCAGGAAGAGGTCCGCGACCAGCACGGCGAGCGCGGCGAGCGCCGCGATCAGCGGCGGCGCGACGGCGACCCAGTCCACGGACTGGATGAGGCCGCCCGGGTCGGCGACGGCGATCAGGTTCATGGCGGGCTGCCCCAGGAGAGGAGGTCCGAGCGGGGTGCTGGTCACGGCTCAGCCACCCCCGAGCAGGTGCTTGACGGCCGGGTCGGAGAGGCTGAGCAGCAGGGCGGGCCAGAGGCCGGCGACCAGGGTGAGCGCGGCCAGCGGCGTCCAGCTGGCCGCCTCGTACGCCTTGATGTCGGGCAGGTCGGTGACCAGGGCGGGCTGCTTCGGGTCGCCCATGCAGACCCGGCGGACGACGACCAGCAGGTAGCCGGCGGTCAGCAGGGTGCCGAGGCCGGCCAGCACCATGTAGGTGACGAAGGCGGGCCGGGAGAGACCGGCCGCCGGGTCGAAGGCGCCGAACATGGCGAGCAGCTCGCCCCAGAAGCCGGCCAGGCCGGGCAGGCCGAGGCTTGCGACGGCGGCGAAGGCGAGCAGGGCGCCGATCCGCGGGGCCCTGCCGTACAGGGCCGCTCCGGTGGCGCCGGCCAGGGTGTCCAGGTCCGAGGTGCCGTAGCGGTCCTTGACCGCGCCGACGAGGAAGAACAGCAGGCCGGTGATCAGGCCGTGCGCGATGTTGCCGAACAGCGCGCCGTTCACGCCGGCCGGGGTGAGCGAGGCGATGCCGAGCAGCACGAAGCCCATGTGGCCGACCGAGGAGTAGGCGATCAGGCGCTTGAGGTCGCCCTTGGCGCCCTGCCGGGCCAGCGCGAGGCAGGCCAGCGATCCGTAGACGATGCCGACGGCGGCGAACGCGCCCAGGTAGGGGGCGAAGGTCGCGGCGCCGTCCGGGACGATCGGCAGCAGCACCCGGACGAGGCCGTAGGTGCCCATCTTCAGCAGCACGCCGGCCAGCAGCACCGAGCCGACGGTGGGCGCGGCGGTGTGCGCGTCCGGCAGCCAGCTGTGCAGCGGCCAGGCGGGGGCCTTCACGGCGAGGCCGAGCAGGATCGCCAGGGCGGCGACGAGCTGGGTGGTGTGGCTGAGCCCCTCGCCGTGGGTGGCGGCCAGCCGGGTCATGTCGAAGGTGCCGGCCTTGAAGCCGATCAGCAGGAAGCCGAGCAGCATCACGGCGGAGCCGAGCAGCGTGTACAGGATGAACCGGTTGGCGGCCGGCACCTTGGCGCCGCTGCCCCAGCGGGCGATCAGGAAGTACATCGGGATCAGCACGACCTCGAACGCCACGAAGAACAGCACCAGGTCGAGCACCGCGAAGGTCGCCAGCATGCCGACCTCCAGCAGGAGCAGCAGGCCGGTGAAGGACTGCGCGGAGGGCACGCCCTCGCCGGCGGGCAGCCGGCGGGTGGAGTACAGCGCGCAGAGGAAGGTCAGCAGCGCGGTGAGGACGAGCAGCGGCAGCGAGATGCCGTCCACGCCGAGGTGCAGCCGGACGTCGATCGCCGGGATCCAGGCGACGTCGGTGACGCCCTGCATCACGGCCGGGCGGTCCTGGTCGAAGCCGATCGCGAGGGCGACGGCGAGCGCCAGGGTCCCGCCGGTGACGCCGGTGCCGAGCCACAGGGCACGGCGGTCGGCGGCGGCGCGGTCCCGGCCGAGCGGGACGAGGGTCGCGGCGGCGCCGGCCAGCGGCAGCAGCAGGAGGGCGATGAGGACTGCGTTCATCGGGGGCTCCAGGTTCGTGCTGCGGCGGGTCGGGGCGGGGTCGCGGTGTGGCTCATGTGCCGACCGCCACCAGGACGGCGAGCAGGACGGCCCCGGCGAGCAGCGCGTTGAGGTAGCTCTGGGCGTTGCCGGTCTGGGCGCGGCGGACGAGCCAGCCGAGCGCGTTGACGCCGTTGCCGGCGCCGCGGACGTACGTCTCGACGACCTCGCGGTCGAGGAAGTTCACCAGCCGGGCGGCGGCCGCGGTGGGGCGGACGAACAGCGCGCTGTACAGCCGGTCCACGCCGAAGCCGTGCTGGGCGAAGCGGTACACCGGGCCGAGCAGCAGCCGGCCGGGGTCGGCGGGCGCCGCCCCGGCGGAGGCGGCCTGCCGGGCCGAGGCCGCACGCCAGGCGGCGTAGCTGATCAGGATGCCGGCCACGGCGAGGCCGGTGCCGAGGACCGAGGTGGCGAGGGTCGGGCGCAGTGAGCCGCCGTCGAGCAGCGAGGGCAGCCACGAGTCGCGCAGTCCGAGCAGGCCGAAGGCCATGGTCGGGACGGCGAGCACCCAGAGCGGCCAGCGCATCGCGGCGGGCTCGGCGGTGGCCGGGTCGGCCTCGTCGATCTCCGGCGAGTACGGGGCCCCGGCGGCGGGCGCGGCGGCGGCCTCCGCGGCGGGCGCCCCGGCGGTGCGGCCGTGGAAGGCGGTCAGCCAGAGCCGGGTGGAGTAGGCGGCGGTGAGCAGCGCGGTCAGGCCGGCGGCGACCAGGACGATCCAGCCGGCCGCCTCGGGCACCGCGGCGGCGGGGCCGGCGCCGCGGGTGAGCGCCTCTCCGTGGGCGGCGTGCTCGGCGGCGGTGAACACCGACTCCTTGGAGAAGAAGCCGGTGAACGGCGGCAGGCCCATCAGGGCGACTAGGCCGATGCCCATCGCCCAGTAGGCGTCGGGCACCCGCTTGCGCAGGTCGGGCATCCGGGACATGGCGGAGATCGAGTTGGTGTGCGCGGCGTGGATGACCACGCCGGCGGTGAGGAAGAGCAGGGCCTTGAAGACGCCGTGGCCGACCAGGTAGAAGACGGCGGAGTCGCGGTCGCCGGAGGCCAGGGCGCCGGCCATGTAGCCGAGCTGGCCGACGGTCGAGTAGGCGAGCACCCGCTTGAGGTCGTCCTGGGCGAGGGCGCAGAGCGCCGAGCCGACCATGGTGACGGCGGCCATCACGGCGAGCACCACCAGGGCGGCGGAGGAGAGCAGGAAGACCGGCATCAGCCGGGCGACCAGGTAGATGCCGGCCGCGACCATGGTCGCGGCGTGGATCAGCGCGGAGACCGGGGTGGGGCCGGCCATCGCGTCCGGGAGCCAGGTGTGCAGCGGGAACTGGGCGCTCTTGCCGGCCACGCCGCCGAGCAGCAGCAGCGCGATCAGCGTGGGATGGCCGAGGCGCCCCTCGGTCGCGGCGGCCAGCACGTCGGTGATCCGGAAGCTGCCGGCGTCCGCGCCGAGCACGAAGATGCCGAACAGGAACGGCACGTCGCCGAGCTTGGTGACCAGGAAGGCCTTGAGCGAGGCGGAACGGGCGTCCTCGGTCTCCCAGTGGTGTCCGATCAGGAAGTACGAGCAGATGCCCATGATCTCCCAGCCGACCAGCAGCACGATCAGGTCGCCGGAGTACACCACCAGGAACATCGCCGCGGTGAACAGCGAGACCAGCGCCGCGTACGAGGGGTAGCGGGGGTCGTCCTTCAGGTACGCGGTGGAGTAGATCTGCACCAGGGTGGCGACCAGGCCGACCAGCAGCGAGATCAGGACGGAGAAGCCGTCCAGGTGGAGCGCGAGCGAGATGTCCGGGCCGCCGGTCGGGGTGAGCCGGGTGGCGGCGTCCAGGCTCTGCCCGGTGCCGAGCTGTACGGCGACGACCACGGCGAGCACCGCGGAGACGGCGACCGGCAGCACGGCCAGCGGCCGGGCGAGGCCGGGGAACTTCTTGCCGGTGGCGAGGCCGGCGGCCGCGCCGAGTGCGGGCAGCGTGGGGACGAGGATCGGCAGGGCGAGGTTCATGCGGCCTGGCCCTCCGGCTCGGCGGCGGCAGCCTCGGGGGCTGCCTCGGACGGGTCGCCGAGCAGGGTGAGCCGGTCGACGTCGGCGGTGCGGCGGGTGCGGAAGACCAGCAGCACGATGGCGAGGCCGAGGCCGATCTCGGCCGCGGCCACCGTGATGGTGAAGAGGGTGAGCGCCTGCCCGGCGTGCACGGCGTCGCGCAGCCAGGCGTCGAAGGCGACCAGGTTGAGGTTGACGGCGTTGAGCATCAGCTCGACGGACATCAGCACCAGGACGACATTGCGCCGGGCGAGCACGCCGTACACGCCGACGCAGAACAGCAGCGCGGCGAGGACGGCTGGGTAGGCGAGGTGCATCGGCGTCAGCGCTCCTGCGCGGGGGCGGTCGGGGCGGTCGGCGGAACGGGCTGGGCGGGCCGCGCCTGGCTGCCGATGGGTTTGCCGGCGCGCAGCTTGCCGGCGCGCGGCCGGGGCAGCGTGCCGGAGGTGCTGCGGGAGAGCACGATCGCGCCGACGAGGGCGGCCAGCAGCAGCACCGACAGCGCCTCGAAGGGCAGCACCCAGTGGCGGAACAGGTACTCGCCGGTGGTGCGGGTGGAACCGCCGCCCGCCGTGAGGTCGATCCAGCTGCTGCGGAAGGCGTCGGTGACCAGGGTCACCAGGGTGCCGGCGGCGGCCAGCGCCACCAGCAGCGCGGCCCAGCGGTTGCCGGAGTCGGCGTCCGGCGAGCGGCCGATCGGCGCCCGGGTCAGCATCAGGCCGAACAGCACCAGGACGACCACCGAGCCGAGGTAGATCAGCACCTGCACCCAGGCGATGAACTCGGCGGTGAGCAGCAGGAACTCCACGGCGAGGCCGCCGAGCGCGACGACCAGCCAGAGCGCGGCGTGCACCAGCTGCTTGGTGGTCACCGAGACGACGGCCGCGCCGAGCACGGCCAGGCCGACGAGCAGGAAGACGATCTCCACCCCGGTCGGAGAGAGGAAGGACCGGGCGGCGGGCTCCAGCGAGCCGGTGGCGGCGAGCAGCGTGCTCATGCGTCCTCACCCTCCTGGGCAGCCGCGGCGGCCAGCTTCTCGGCCGTCTTGCGGGCGGTCGCGAGCTCCTTGGGCTCCTCGGCGCCCGGGTCGAGGGCGGGCGGTGCGGGCACCGTCCACATCCACTCGCGCAGCCGCTCCCGTTCGTGGGTGAGCTCCAGGATGTCGGTCTCCGCGTACTCGAACTCCGGCGACCAGAACAGCGCGTCGAAGGGGCAGACCTCGATGCAGATGCCGCAGTACATGCAGAGCGAGAAGTCGATCGCGAAGCGGTCGAGCACGTTGCGGGTGCGGGCGCGGGCGTTCGGGTCGGCGGCGGGCAGCGTCTCCTTGTGGGAGTCGATGTAGATGCACCAGTCCGGGCACTCGCGGGCGCAGAGCATGCAGACCGTGCAGTTCTCCTCCAGCAGCGCGATGACGCCGCGGGAGCGCGGCGGCAGCACGGGCTGCACCTCGGGGTACTGCGCGGTGACGCTCTTGCGCGTCATGGTCCGCAGGGTGACGGCCAGGCCCTTGGCCAGGCCGGTGCCGGGGATGTTCAGAGCCATCAGGAGATCGCCACCTTGACGATGCCGGTGAGGGCCAGCTGGACGAGCGCGAGCGGGATGAGCACCGTCCACGCGAAGCGCATCAGCTGGTCCTCGCGCAGCCGCGGGTAGGTGACCCGGAGCCAGATCACCACGAAGGCCAGCGCGAAGGTCTTGAGCAGGGTCCACAGCCAGCCGAGCGAGTCCGAGAACGGGCCGTGCCAGCCGCCGAGGAAGAGCACCGTGGTGAGGCCGGCGACCACCACGATGCCCGCGTACTCGGAGAGCAGGAACAGTGCGAAGCGCAGGCCGGTGTACTCGGTGTACGCGCCGAAGATGATCTCCGAGTCGGCGATCGGCATGTCGAACGGCGGCCGCTGGAGTTCGGCGAGACCCGCGGTGAAGAAGACGAAGGCGCCGATCGCCTGCCACGGGATCCACCACCAGTGGAAGGCGTCCACGATCCCGGGCAGCGCCACCGTGCCGGCGGCCATCGCCACCGAGGCGGCCGCGAGCAGCATCGGCAGCTCGTACGACATCAGCTGGGCGGCCGTGCGCAGACCGCCGAGCAGCGAGAACTTGTTGGCGGACGCCCACCCGGCCATCAGCGAGCCGAGCACGCCGATGCCCATGACGGCGAGCACGAAGAAGATGCCGGCGTCGATCGCCTGGCCGACGAAGCCGCCCGGGCCGATCGGGATCGCCAGCAGCACCAGCAGGTACGGCAGCAGCGCGACGGCGGGCGCCAGCTGGAAGATCCGCCGGTCGGCACCGGCCGGGACGACGTCCTCCTTCTGCGCGAACTTGACGCCGTCGGCGACCAGCTGCGCCCAGCCGTGGAAGCCGCCGGCGTACATCGGGCCGAGGCGGCCCTGCATGTGCGCCATCACCTTGTGCTCGGTCTGGCCGATCACCAGCGGCAGCACCAGGAAGACCACCAGGGTGGCGACGCAGCGCAGCAGCGTGTCGAGGAGGTTCACGCGCCGTCTCCGTCCTGGCCGGGGGTCTGCGGGCTGTCGGGGTCCTGCGGTGCCGCGGGCTCGGCGGGCGCCGCGGGTTCTGCCGCGGGCTCGGGCTTCGCGGCGGGCTCGGCCGGCTCCGGCTTCGCCGGCTCCGCGGGAGCGGCGGGCTCGGGCTGGGCCGGGGTTTCGTCGTGGGCCGGGACGGGTGCGTGCCAGGGGGCGTCCGAGGACTGCGTCCGGGCGGTGCGGCGCGGCCGTTCCTCGGTGGGCTCGACCGGGGTGCCGGGCTCGGCGGGGGCCGCCGGGGCGGCGGCCTGGCTGACCGAGCCCTCGCTGATCGAACGGGTTCGCCGGGGCCGGTCGGCCCGGACGGGAGCGCCCTCGGCCCCGGCCGCAGCAGCCGCACCGGGTCCGGCGCCGGCCGCAGCAGCCGCGGCCCGCGGTCCCGCTCCGGCCGCCCGCGGGGTGCGTGCGGCACGGGCCGGGCGCTCGGCGACGGGGGGCAGGGTGCCCTTGAGCGGGCCCCACTCGTTGGGGTCGGGCACGCCGGGGGGCTGCATCTTGCGCCGGGCCGGGCCGTCGCCGTGGTCGGACTCGCCGGGCTCCTTGGCGCCCGGCCAGGCCTTGGCGACCCGGGCGGCGAGCACGAAGTCCTTGCGCAGCGGGTGGCCCTCGAAGCCGTCCGGCAGCAGCAGGGTGACCAGGTGCGGGTGGTCGGCGAAGTCGATGCCGAACATCTCGTGGGTCTCCCGCTCGTGCCAGCCCGCGCCGGCGTACACGCCGACGGCGGTGGGCAGGGCGGCCTTCTCGCGCGGCACCCGGGTGCGCACCAGCAGGTGGCGGACGGCGCCGGGGGTGGCGATGTCGGCGAGGTGGGCGGCGACGGAGAAGCCCTCGGCGAGTTCGTCGACGGCGCTCAGCCAGTCGAAGTAGCTGAGGCCGAGGCCGTCGCGGGCGGCGGTGAGCGCCTCGATCCAGTGTTCGGCCGGGACGTCGACCGTCAGTAGGTCGTAGGCCTCGGCGGCGGTGGCCCAGGGGCCGATCGCGGCGGCCGTCCGCTCGGCCGGGGTCGGCTCGGCGGCGGGCTGCTCGGCGGCGGCCTCGGGCACGGACTCGGCGCCCGGCACCGGCTCGGTGCCCGGCTGCTCGGGGGTGGTCACTTCGCGCCCTCCGGTCCGGCGACCAGTCCGCGGCGGAGCGCGGAGGCGGGCGCGGTGTAGCGCTGCGGGAGCGATTCGGCGGCGATCTTCTCCTGGAGCTTGAGGATGCCCTGGAGCAGTGCCTCGGGCCGCGGCGGGCAGCCCGGCACGTAGACGTCGACCGGGATGATCTGGTCCACGCCCTTGGTGACGGAGTAGGAGTCCCAGTACGGGCCGCCGGAATTGGAGCAGGCGCCGAAGGAGATCACGTACTTCGGCTCCGGCATCTGCTCGTACAGACGCTTGACGGCCGGGGCCATCTTGTCGGTGACGGTGCCGGAGACGATCATCAGGTCGGCCTGGCGGGGGCCGGGCGCGAACGGGATGACTCCCATCCGGATGAAGTCGTGCTTGGCCATCGACGCGGCGATGAACTCGATCGCGCAGCAGGCGAGGCCGAAGTTGAAGCACCAGAGGCTGTAGCGGCGGCCCCAGTTGAGGACCACCTTGACCGGGTCCGGCGCGAGCCGGGCCAGCGGGCCCAGCCGGCGCGGTTCGACGGCGCCGGGGCGGGCCGGGTCGGGGATGCCGAGCGGCACGGGGCCGTCGCCGCCGTGCGCGTGGGCGTGGGTCACGTCCATTCCAGAACGCCCTTCTTCCAGGCGTAGAGCAGTCCGACCGCGAGGAAGCCGATGAAGACGAACATCTCCACCAGCGTCGCCGCCCCGTAGCCCGCGGCGGCGAAGACCGTCGCCCACGGGAAGAGGTAGATCGCGTCGACCGCGAAGATCACGTAAAGGAAGGCATAGACGTAGTACCGGATGTGGGTGTGCGCCCACCCCTCACCGACCGGGTCCACTCCGCACTCGTACGCCAGCAGCTTCTCCGGCGAGTACACCACCGGCCGCAGCAGCCGGTTGGCGGTGAACGACACCGCGACGAACAGCACGCCGACGACGGCGAGCAGCCCCACCGCCGCGTACGCGTCGAAGTAGCCGCTGCCCGCGGCAGCGCCGGCAGCAGCCAGCTGCCCCTTCATGCGTTCGCCTCCACATCGGCCGGACCCGCCGGGCGGCGGGATCCGATCTCTTTACGCGCCCATAACCATTGCTCAGGCGTGAGTCTAAGTGCACTGCTCGTCTACTCCTGAACCCGCCCGATCCGCAAGACGCATGCTGGACACCGGCCCCGGCGGCCCCGGGTGTCCCGCCGGCCCCGGGGGTGGGGATAACCCCCGTCCGGGGAGGGCGTCCAACCCCATGGCGGCGGGCTGCCGCGACCGGCGATGCTGGTCGGGCAGCGGGTGTCGGGGTGCCGCAGGGGCGCCCACCCGCTGGTCGGCGACGGGGACGAGGTCCGTCGGGAGGGCGGTGCACGCATGAAGGACCAGGTCGACCGCGGGGAGAAGGCGGCCCGGCCCTCCCTGTACGGGCGGCAGCTGTGGCTGCAGGTGCAGCACATGCTGCTCAACCTGCCGCTGGGCATCGCCGGGTTCGTCTTCACCGTGGTGACGCTGAGCGTCGGCCTGGGCCTGGCGGTGACGGTGCTCGGCCTGCCGTTGCTGGCGGTCGGCCTGGCGGGCGGCCGGTGGCTGGGGGCGCTGGCCCGGCGGCGGGCCCGCGCCGCGCTGGGCTCGGAGGTGCCGGAGGCGGGCCCGCTGACGCCCGTCCGGCCGGGGGTGGCGGGCTGGGTGGTGGCTTGTCTGACGGACGGGCTGAGCTGGCGCTCGGTGCTGTACGGGGTGCTGCTGCTGCCCTGGGGGATCATCGGCTTCACCCTCACGCTGGTGCTGGTGGTGGTGGGCTGGCCGGTGCTGCCGTGGGCGATGCGCGGCCTGGCGGTGGTCGAGCGGATGCTGGTGGGCGCCCTGCTCTGCCCGAACGCGCTGACCGAGCGGGTGCGGGAGCTCGAGGAGGACCGCGGCGCGGTGGTCGACACCGCGGCGGCGGACCTGCGCCGGATCGAGCGGGACCTGCACGACGGCGCGCAGGCGCGGCTGGTGGCCCTCGCCATGGACCTCGGCCTGGCCAAGGAGCACCTGTACGAGAGCCGGACGCCGGAGGACGTGGCCGGTGCCGCGCGGATGGTGGACGCGGCGCACGGCGAGGTGAAGATCGCCCTGCAGGAGCTGCGGAACCTCGCCCGGGGCATCCACCCGGCGGTGCTCACCGACCGGGGCCTGGACGCGGCGCTCTCGTCCGTGGCGGCCCGCTGCACCGTGCCCGGAGGGGTGAAGGTCAACGTCGACCTGAAGGGCTCGGAGCGGCCGGACGCGGCGGTGGAGGGGATCGCCTACTTCACGGTCAGCGAGCTGCTGACCAATGTCTCCAAGCACGCCGGTGCCCGGACGGCGACGGTGGACGTCTGGCGGTCGGGCGACCGGCTGATGCTGACGGTGCGGGACGACGGCCGGGGCGGCGCCGACCCGCTGCGGGGCAGCGGCCTGGCGGGGCTGGCCGAGCGGGTGGGCGCGGTGGACGGGGTGTTCCTGGTGGAGAGCCCGGCCGGCGGCCCGACCTCGGTGACGGTCGAGCTGCCCTGGCGTACCCGGGCCGCCCGGGTCTGACCCGCCTCCGTCCGGCGGCTGCGGGCGTTGGAGGGCCCGGCGGCCGCCTCCCTTGCGCGGTGCGGCCGCCGGGCCCGGCCTCGGTGGCGGGGGGTCAGCCGCCGGACGGTACCCGGAGCCTCGGCCCGGTGGGGCGAGGGCCGGCCGGGGACGGGCGGGTGGGTTCTTTCCTGGGGCGCACCGGGGCTCCTCCCGAGGCTGTGCGCGGGCGCGATGAACAGGGCGACTTTGTCAGCATTTCAGCTGTATGTCCGAATCGCCGTCACGGCACGCCCGGAGACTTCGCGACTGCCGGGCTCACGCCTCCAGCAGGGCGAACAGCTCCTCCCAGCGGTCGAGCACCCGGTCCGGCGCGTACCGGACGATCGCCTCCCTGGCCCGCTCCCCCATGGTGTCGCGCAGCTCCCGGTCGTCCATCAGCCGGCCGAGCTGGCGGGCCAGCGCGGAGGTGTTGCCGACCGGGGCGAGCAGCCCGTCCTCGCCGTCCCGGACGATCTCGTGCACGCCCGGCGCGCAGTCGAAGGCCACGCAGGGGACGCCGCAGGCCATCGCCTCCATGAGCGAGATCGGAAAGCCCTCGCCGCGCGAGGAGAGCACGAAGACCCCCGCGCCGGAGAGCGCCCCCGGCACGTCGTCCGTCCGGCCGCAGAACTCGACCGAGCCGTCCAGACCGAGCTCGGTGCACTGGGCGCGCAGCGCGTCCTCCTCCTCGCCCAGGCCGTAGATCTTCAGCCGCCAGCCCTCGCGGCCGCGGACGGCCTCGGCCCAGGTCTCCAGCAGCAGGTCGACGCCCTTCTCCTGGGCGAGCCGGCCGATCGAGACCACCGTGCGCTCGGCCGGGGCCACCGCCTCGGGCACCGGGAAGGGCAGCGGGTTGGGGATGCCGCAGGTGGAGTTCATGCCCTGCCGGATCCAGGCGTCCGCGTCCTCCTCGGTGAGCACCACCAGTCGGTCCACGTCCGCGTAGTGGCGCTGCACCCGGGCGAAGCGGGAGGAGGCACGGCAGGTGTCGAAGGACTCGTGGCTCATGCCGACGACCTGAAGGCCCTTCAGGTCGGCGAGCGCCACCCACTCCATCGCCCACACCTGGGTGACGATCACCACGGCGCCCGGGCGGGCGGCGCGGAACATCGCACTCATCCGCTCGGCGGCCTCCCGCATCCCGGCCGCGCGGGCGGCCTGCCGCCGCCGGGCGGCGACGTCCAGCCGCTGCCACGGGTAGGCGGGCGTCCAGGCGGCCGGCGGCTGGGCGTCGTACAGGGTGGTCATGCCGTACGGCAGGCCGTCACCGAAGTCCTTGTGCAGCACGGCCGGGCAGATGCCGATCAGTTCGACCCGGTGGCCGCGGCCGGTCAGCAGCTCGGCCATCCGGTGCGACCAGCTGGCGACGCCGCCCAGCTCGTCGACGCTGTTGCTGACGATGAAGATGTCGCGGCTCACCGGCCGGCCTCCTGCTCCTGCTGGTCCTGGCCGCCCTGCTGCCCGCCGCGGCCCGCCGCGCCGAACATCAGGTCGGCGATCCGGGCCGCGGCGTCGCCCCGGTCGTACTCGCCGTACGCCTCGGCGAACTCCCGCCGCCGGTCGGCGTACTCCTTGCCGCCGGCCTCCAGGTCGTCCAGCGCCGCGTACAGCTCCCCGGCGTCCCGCAGCACCGGGCCCGGGGCCTCGCGCAGCAGGTCGAAGTAGGTGCCGCGGACGTCCTCGGCGTACTCCTCCCAGTCGTACGCGAAGAACAGCATCGGCCGGTCGAGCAGCGCGTAGTCGAACATCAGGGACGAGTAGTCGGTGATCAGCGCGTCCGCCAGCAGGTACAGCGGGGTCACGTCCTGCACCTCGGAGACGTCCACCACCCGGCCCCGGACGGACGGCGGCAGCACCACCCGGTTCAGGTAGTGGCAGCGCACCAGCAGCGTCATCCGGTCGCCGAACCGCTCGGCGAACTGCTCGACGTCGAAGGGCAGCTCGAAGGCGCGCACCGTGCCGCGGGCGTCCGCGCGGAAGGTCGGCGCGTACAGCACCACCGGCTTGGACAGGTCGATGCCGAGCTCGCCGGCCAGCTGCCGGTCCTTGCCGGCGTCCTCGCGCAGCAGCACGTCGTTGCGCGGGTAGCCGGCCCGCAGCAGCCGCTCCTCGCCGATCCGGTAGGCGGGCGCCAGGGTGCGCACGTCGTGCTCGGAGCGGACCACGAAGTGGTCGAAGCGGTTCAGCCCGGCCAGGAACTCGGCCTGCTGGACGGGCGTCTGCCGCTTCAGCGAAGCCAGGTCGAAGCCCATCTTCTTCAGCGCCGAGCCGTGCCATGTCTGGATGTAGGTGGTCTCCGGGCGCTTGCGCAGCCGGTACGGGAAGCCCTGGTTGTCGACCCAGAACTCGGCCTGCGCCAGGGCCCGCAGGTACGGCCACGACCAGCGGCGCACCAGCTTCGCGCCGGACGGGAAGCCCTCGGTCGACTTGGCGTACGACCAGACGGGCTTCATCGGCGCGCCGCGGCGCACCAGCTCCTCGTACACCGCGCGCGGGCTGTCGCTGAACTGCCGGCCCTGCTGGCTCTCGAAGACCACCTGGCCCTTGACCACGGGCATCCGCTGCAGCAGCCGGTGGTAGACCTTCAGCTTGGTGTCACCGCTGTTGAGGGTGCGCCGCAGCTGCAGCGCGGCGCGGACGGTGCGCCGGGCCCGGTCGGCGGCGGTGTTGGCGAGCGCCGAGGCCTCGCCGCGCAGCGCCCGCTCGACGAGGTCGGTGCCGCGCCGGGCGGCGGCGCCCTCGGCGGTCAGCTCGAAGGCCAGGTGGCCGCGGGCGGTGGCGTGCGGGGTGAGCCGGTCGCCGGTGAGCCTGGTCAGCCGGGGCCGCACCGGGGCGGAGCCGGCCGCCGCGAGGTCGAGGTCGCCGACGGTGAGCCTCGTGGTGGTGCGCTCGCCGTTGGCGGTCAGCACGCAGCGGACGTCCCAGACCGCGTCGAGCACGCCGAGCGGCCGCAGCTTCCGGGCCAGGTCGGCGCCGGCCCGCCAGCTGATGCCGTCACCGTCGTGCCGGACCTCGGCGACGGGGAAGGAGAACGACTTCAGGCCCTTGCGGCGCGGCGTGAAGTCCAGCCGGGCGGCGAGCTTGGCGTCGGCCGGGATCCGGCCGAGCGGGTTGACGATCCGGCCGGCCAGCTCGACGCCCTGCGGGCCGGCCGCGCAGTGCGTGAGCCGGTTGCGCAGGAAGAGCTTGCGCAGCGGGGCCGCGTGGTAGCCGTGCGCCGTGACGTCGAGCACCTTGCGGCCCTCGGGGTCGTCGAGGTGCTCGGCGCAGAAGTACACCCGGCCGTCCTGCTCGGTGAGCGGGGCGGCGAGCTTGTCCCGGTTGATCAGGGTGTCGACGGCGGGCAGCAGGTTGTCCCAGTCGCCCTGCTCGAGCAGGTAGGCGCAGATCCGCTGCGGGCTGCCGACCTCCTCGTACGCCTCGGGGGCCAGGCCGGCCAGGTAGCCGCGGGCGTGCTCGGCGAACTCCTTGCGGAAGTCCTCCGGCAGGAAGGGCAGGTCGCGCAGGTGCAGCACCAGGTCGTGCTTGAGGAACTTGACGTCCTTGCGGTACCTGAGCTCGGCCATGCCGCGGTCGGCGAGCATCGCGTCGATCCGGCGGTGGATCTCCAGCCGGTCGGTGAAGTTGCGGATCTCGTGCCGGCGGTTGGAGAGCGAGCGCTCGCCCTTGCTCGGCGGGGCGACGTCCCACCAGTAGACCCGGTTGGGGATCAGGGTGATCCGCCCGGCGGCGAGATACGCCTGCGAGGAGAAGAGCAGGTCCTCGTAGAGGATGCCGACCGGGAAGGTCAGCGCGTGTTCGGCGAGGAAGGTCCGACGGTAGGCCTTGTTGGTGGACAGGGTGTCCCAGACCAGCAGGTCGGGCAGCTCCGCGATCGAGTCCAGGGTGCGGGTGCGCGAGTAGATCCACGGGTACCAGGCGTCGGTCTTGCCGTGCCGGCTGCCGAGGAAGCGCCGCACGCTGAGCCCGGAGACCAGGTCGGCGCCGGTGCGGGTGCCCGCCTCGTACAGGTTGCGGGCGGCGTGCTCGGCGAGCTCGTCGTCGCTGTCGAGGAACATCACGTACTCGCCGCGGGCCTCGGCGACGCCGTGGTTGCGCGGGGCGCCGCAGCCGCCGCTGTTGGCCGGCAGCCGCAGGGCCCGCACGCGGCCCGGGTTCTCCTGCTCCAGCCGCCGGGCCACGGCGAAGCTGTCGTCGGTCGAGCAGTCGTCGACGATCAGCACCTCCAGGCCGCGCAGCGACTGCCCGAGGGCGGAGGCCACCGCCCGGGGCAGCCGGGCGGCGTCGTTGTAGACGATCACGATGACGCTGACCAGCGGCTGCGCCTGACTGGAGGGCATGGAGCGGGGGTCCTTGTCGTCGGGTGGTGCGTGAGGGTGCGTGCTGAGGGTCTCCGACGCTGCCGCGGCGGCTCTGCCGATTGAGCCACGGCATCATGGGAATCGGATGAATTCTCCCACCGCGCGGGGAGTGCCCGTTCCGCGGGCGCCCTCCCGGCGGCGGTGCGCCCCGGCCCGGGCGGGCCGTTCGTCCTCAGCCGAGTCGGGCCAGCACCCGCCGCAGCCGGGCCCGGACGACCTCCCAGCCGCCGCGCACGCCGTCGGCGACGCGCATCCCGAGCTCCCCGTTGGTGGTCCCGTACGCCTGCACGAGGGCGAGCCGCAGCAGCGGCTTGTAGACGACCGCGTGCCGCTTGCCGAGGCCGGGTGCGCGGACGGCGGTGACGGCGCGGTCGCCGTTCTCGAAGTCCAGCCGGACCTGGAGCGACCAGGCCGTCATCTCGCCGACGTCGCGCAGTTCGAAGGCGTCCACGGCGGTCTCCGCGGTCCAGCCGCCGTCCGAGTGCGGGGCGAGCTCCAGCGGGCGGCGGACGACCAGCGGCGGGCCGAGCCGGGTGCGCAGCTCCAGGTACGCCCCGACCGGGCGGGCGGCGGAGGCCAGCCCGTACGGGTCGTGCAGCCGCAGCCGGACCGTGCAGACCGGGCCGAGCCGGACGGTGCCGTCGACGGCGAGCGGCAGCCGGGCCGGGCGGAGGGCGTCGAGGCCGGTGAGCGGCACGCCGTCGACCAGGACGGGCCGGCCGTCGTCGTCGGTGAGGTAGGGCGGGGCGAGCCGGGGCGGGGCGGCGGCGAGCTCGCAGGCGCGGCCCAGGTCGCTGCCGTCGACCGGTTCGGGGCGGGCCAGCAGCAGCTCGCTCAGCCAGCGGCCGGCGGGGGTGGCGCCGAGCAGCGGGGCGGGTCCGAAGCCGGCGAGGTGGGTGCGGGCGATCGCCCACCAGGCGGCGCGGTAGGCGGCCGGCTTCTGCCGCAGCTCGCGGATGTACATCCGCAGGTCGTGGTCGATGAACTTGGTGCGGGCGGCGTCCGCGAGGGCCGGTTCGCCGGCCTCGGCGAGGATCCGCACCGCGTCGGCGTGCGCGTCCACCCGGTCCTGCCAGTTGCGGACCTCGTCGCGGCGGAGCGAGATCGACTGGCGGCCGGCCTCCCGGCGGACGTGCCACAGGTAGACGGTGTCGCCGACCGCCACCAGCCGGGGGCGGGCCGCGTAGAGCCGGGCGGTGAAGACGAAGTCCTCGTAGTGCACCGGGCCCTCGGCGAACCGCACCTGGTGCTTGTCCAGGAAGTCCCGCTGGTAGAGCTTGTTGACGCAGAGGGTGTCGCGGAGGAACTCGGGCCGCTCGCCGATGCCCTCGTAGCGGCGGGGCGGGGCGCCGGCCGCGGGGAAGAGGTCGCGCTGCCAGGGGGTGTCGGTGCCGGCCGGCAGTTCGCGGCGCACGCAGACCCCGGCGACCACCTCGGCCTGCTCGGCGACGGCGGTCTCCAGCAGGGTCCGGACGGCGTCGGGGGCGAGCACGTCGTCGCTGTCGAGCAGCATGACGTAGGACGAGCGGGCGGCGGCGAGGCCCTGGTTGCGGGGGGTGCCGCAGCCGCCGCTGTTCTCGGTGCGCGTGATCACTCTCACGCGCGGATCGGCGGCGGCGAGCCTGGTCAGGCGTTCGGGTGTGGCATCGGTGGAGGCGTCGTCGACCACGATCACCTCGGCGACGGAGTCCCCCTGGGCGAGCGCCGAACGCACCGCGTCGGTGATGTGCGCGGCATCGTCGAAGACGATCACCACGACGCTGACCTGGGGTGACGCGGTGGGCGCCGTGCCGGGAGTGCTGGCGGTCATCCCGCGACCTGCTCCTCCCGCTGACGATAACCGCCTGCGATCGTACCGGACCGTACTTATCGGGGTGTCGGACAACTCGACTCGAACACGCCCGACGCGCACGGGCCGCCGATCACCGCGGCTTCGAACGGGTGCCGCATAGGATCTCGGGCATGACTTGGTTGATCACGGGCGGCGCCGGCTACATCGGCGGACATGTCGTGCGGCAGCTGGCGGAGGCCGGTGAGCGGGTCGTCGTCCTGGACGACCTGAGCTCGGGTTCGGCCGGCCGGCTGCCCGCCGGGGTACCGCTGGTGGTCGGCTCCACCCTCGACCGGGACCTGCTGGACGGCGCGATCGTCGAGCACGGCGTCACCGGGGTGCTGCACATCGCGGCCAAGAAGCAGGTCGGCGAGTCCGTGGCGGAGCCGCTGCTCTACTACCGGGAGAACGTCGAGGGCCTGCGGACGGTGCTGGACGCGGCCGTCGCGGGCGGCGTCCGCAAGGTGCTGTTCTCCTCGTCGGCCGCGGTCTACGGGATGCCGGACACCGACCTGGTGACCGAGGCAACCCCGTGCGCGCCGATCAACCCGTACGGCGAGACCAAGCTGGTCGGCGAGTGGCTGCTCGCCGCGGCGGCGAAGGCCTACGGCCTGTCGACGGTCTCGCTGCGGTACTTCAACGTGGCCGGCGCGGCCTCCCCCGAGCTGGCCGACGACGGGGTGACCAACCTGGTGCCGATGGTCTTCCAGCGGCTCACCGACGGCCTGCCGCCGCTGGTCTTCGGCGACGACTACCCGACACCGGACGGCACCTGCGTGCGCGACTACATCCACGTGGAGGACGTGGCGGCCGCGCACCTGGCGGCCGTCCGCCGACTGGACACGGCCGGGGAGCCGGTCAGCCTCACCCTGAACATCGGCCGCGGCGAGGGCGTCTCCGTCCGCGGCGTGCTGGACGCGATCGCCCGGATCACCGGCCGCGCGGTGGAGCCCGAGGTCACCCCGCGCCGCCCGGGCGACCCGGCCCGGGTGGTGGCCGCGGCCGACCTCATCCGCAAGGAGCTCGACTGGTCGGCCCGGCACGGCGTCGAGGAGATGATCGAGTCCGCCTGGGCAGGCTGGCGGGCCCGCCACCCCGGGCTGTGACGGGCCGCGCCCCCGGCTGCTCCTACTGCGGCACCGCGGTGCCGTAGTAGGAGTCCAGCGCGTACACGCAGCGGTCCTTGCTGCCCGCGAACACCCGGCCGGCGACGGCCACCGGCGAGCCGGTGAGCTCGCCCTTGGTGCCGAGCTCCCAGCGGAGCCGGCCGGTGGCGAGGTCGACGGTGTGCAGCGAGTGGTCCCGGCTGCCGAGGTGGACCAGGCCGTCGGCGACGGCCGGGGACCCGACGATCTCGCCGCGGGCGGCGTACCGCCAGCGCTCCCGCCCGGTCGCGGTGTCGAAGGCGAACAGGGTGTCCCCCGAGCCGAGCAGCACCGCGTTGTCCGCGACCACCGCCGGCTCGGCGCCCTGCCGGCTGCCCGTCCGCCCGCGCCAGCGCTCCCGCCCGGTGGCGAGGTCGACGGCGTAGAGCGTGCCGAGGTAGTCGGCGACGTACGCGGCGCCGGCGTCCAGCGCGGGCGGGGTGAAGAGCACCACGGGCGCGTCGAAGCGCCAGCGTTCGGCGCCGGTCGCGGCGTCCAGGGCGTGCACCCGGGAGCCCGAGGTGACATAGAGCACGCCGCCGCGCTCGACCGGGCGGGAGGGCACGTCCTCGCCGACCGGGAAGGACCAGCGCAGCCCGCCGCCGCGCGGGTCGACGCAGCGCAGCCGTCCGCCGCCGTAGTAGTAGGCGGCGCCGCCGATCAGGGCGGGGCCGGACTGCGGGTTCTCGTAGTCCTGCTGGGCGTCGTCGGCGCGCCACAGCTCCGCGCCGTTGGCGGCCGAACGCAGCTGGACGCCGCCGCCCCTGATGCCGCAGCAGAGCACCCCGTCGGCGGCGTCCAGCGAGTAGACCCAGCCGTCGAGGGAGTTGCGCCAGCGCTCGGTGCCGTCGGCGACGTCCACCGTGTAGAGGTGCGGGCCGTCGGCGGCGTGCACCCGGCCGTCGGCCACCGCGAGCGCCCAGGCGACGTCGCGGGTCTTCCAGCGGCGCTCGCCGGAGGCGATGTCCAGGGCGTGCACCTCGAAGCTGGAGACGAAGAGCGTGCCGTCAGCGACCACCGGGGTGCCCCAGACGTCGTTGGACATCCGGAACCGCCAGGGCCGCCAGCGGGGCGCCGGCGCGGGCGGCGGCACCGCGGCGCGGCGCACCCAGTCCGTGGCGGCGGGCGCGGCCGGCCCGGCGACGGGCTGCCCGGCCGCGGACAGGTCGGCCCGCGGACCCGGCCCTATCCGGACGGGGCCGCCGGAGAGCCGGACCTCCTCCTCCCCGGTGGGCCTGCGGCGGGGCGCGATCCGCTCGGTGGCGGCCTCGCCGCCGAGCGAGCCGCTGCCCCGGCTGTCCGCGGGAGGCGCGGCCGGCTGCGGCGGCACGACGGGCGGTGCGGGCGGCTGGGCGACCGGGGCCGCGACCGGGCGGCGGCCGCGCTTCTGCTCGATCAGCTCCAGGCCGCTGTTCGGCAGCCAGTCCCCGGCGTCGCCGAGGGCGTCGTCGCGGGAGAACAGGTGCGGGGCGAGCTCGGCCTGGATCTGCGCGGGTGTCGGCCGGTGCTCCGGCGCGGGCCGCATGCAGGCCCGGACGAGGTCGACCAGCTCGAGCGGCAGCCCGGACAGGTCCGGCTGATCGCGCAGCAGCTGGAAGACCGTCTCGACCGGGTTGGCGCCGCGGTACGGCGGGTGGCCGGTGGCGCAGAAGACCAGCAGCGAGCCGAGCGAGAAGACGTCGCTGGCCCCGGTGACGCTGCGGCTGTCGCGGGCCTGCTCGGGCGACATGTAGGCCGGGGTGCCGACGGCGACGTTGGTCATCGTGAGCCGGGTGTGCGAGACGCCGGCCGCGATGCCGAAGTCGATCACCCGGGGGCCGTCCTCGACCACCAGGACGTTGGACGGCTTGAGGTCGCGGTGGACCAGGCCGGCCGCGTGGATCGACTGGAGCGCCTCGGCGATGCCGGCGACCAGCCAGCGCACTGCGTCCACCGGGAGCGGGCCGCAGTGGTTGACCAGGTCCTCCAGCGAGGGCGCCGGCACGTACGCGGTGGCGAGCCAGGGCACCCGGGCGTCGGCGTCGGCGTCGACCACGGCGGCGGTGTAGAAGCCGCCGACCGTCTTGGCCGCGGCGATCTCGCGGGCGAAGCGGACCCTGAACAGGTCGTCCTCGGCCAGCTCGGTGCGCACGGTCTTGATGGCGACCCGCCGGCCCGATGCGGAGCGCGCCAGGTAGACCAGGCCCATCCCGCCAGCGCCGAGCCGTCCCAGCACCTCGAAGGGCCCGATCCGCCTCGGATCGTGCGCCGTCAGCTGGTCCACTGAGCTGCCACCTCCCCGTTGTGCCGCCCCCCGTCCGGGGTGCGCACCCGATTCTCCAATGCCTGCCCCCCGGGAGCCAATCTCCCCCGCCCGCGGCGCGCGGGCGGGCCGTTCCGGACGGGCCGCGTCCGGTCCCCGGTACGCGCCCGGCGCCGCCGGGGCGGGGCCCGAACGCGACCCGACGCGACCCGCTCGCGACCCCGGCCGGGCCGACCGCCGACCGCTTCCGGCGATCACTGCCTGTCATCCGACCATCCCTCAGCAGACCGGCCGTCACGCTGTGGGGTCATCAGTGCACGGGGGGGCTACAACGGGAGCGCTGAATATCCGTCCGAGCCCTCCATTACCACCACGAGCGGCCTAATTGTCGCATCACCGAATCGCGCCAAGATCGTGCCACGGTAAGCTGACGGCATGACAGGACAAGTTCGCACCGTCGACGGTCGCGTCGCCGGGCGACGCGGACAGGAGACGCGGCAGAAGCTGCTCGACTGCCTCCGCGAGATGCTCAGCACGTCGCCTTACCGGGACGTCAAGGTCATCGACGTCGCCCGTATGGCGGGTACCTCCCCCGCGACCTTCTACCAGTACTTCCCGGATGTCGAGGGCGCTGTCCTCGAGATCGCAGAGGAAATGGCCGAGGACAGCGGCGGGCTCAAAGAGCTCGTCGAAGGAAAGTCCTGGGCAGGAAAGACCGGCGCCACCACTTCGGAAGAACTGGTGGACGGTTTCCTCACCTTCTGGCGCAAGAACGATGCCATTCTTCGCGTGGTCACTCTCGGTGCTGCCGAGGGGGACAAACGGTTCTTCAAGATCCGGATGAAGGTGCTCAACTCGGTGGTCGCTCCGCTCACCGAGGCCGTTCGAACGAACCAGGGCAAGACCGACAAGACGATCGACCCGGCCGCTGTGGCGGGCTCGCTGGTCTCCCTGCTCGCGTCCGCGGCCGAACACCAGAAGGCCTTCACCTCCTGGGGCGTGAAGGTCAAGGACCTCAGGCCCAACCTCGCTCTTCAGGTCTACATGGGCGTCGCGGGCAAGAAGCCGCCGAAGTAGGCCGTTCCACCACATCGTCCACATCGCACGTGCGCCCCGGCCTCCTGTCCGGGGCGTGGCGGGCGGCGGCCGTGTCCTCGGGGGAGGTTCGCCGACGCACCGTGACGTGCCCGAGCAGCAGTGGGGCGCCGGAATCCACGGATTCCGGCGCCCCACTGCGTGTTCTCGCGCCCGCGCTACGGGCAGCGCACCACCTGGCCGGCGTAGGCGAGCCCGCCGCCGAAGCCGAACAGCAGCACCGGGTCGCCGGAGCGGAGCTCCCCGCGCTCGACCAGCTTGCTGAGGGCGAGCGGGATCGAGGCGGCGGAGGTATTGCCGGAGTCCACCACGTCGCGGGCGATCACCGCGTCCGGGGCGGCGCCCAGCTTGGCCGCGATCGCGTCGATGATCCGCAGATTGGCCTGGTGGGCGACGAAGCCGCGCAGCTCGGACGGGTCCAGCCCGGCCTTGCGGCAGGTCTCGCGGGCGAGCGGGGCGATCCGGGTGGTGGCCCAGCGGAACACCGCCTGGCCCTGCTGGCTGATGGTCGGGTCCCAGCCGGTGATGACCACCGCGTCGCCCTTCTCGGGCTCCGAGCCCCAGACCACCGGGCCGATGCCCGACTGCTCGTCGGGGACGGCCTCGACGACGGCCGCTCCGGCCCCGTCACCGAAGATCACGCAGGTGGAGCGGTCCGTCCAGTCGATGGTGTCGGACATCCGCTCGGCGCCGATCACCAGGGCCCGGGTGGCCGCGCCGGCCCGGAGCGCGTGGTCGGCGGTGGCCAGCGCGTAGGAGAAGCCGGAGCAGACGGTGTTGATGTCGTAGGCCGCCGGGGCGGTGATGCCGAGCCGGGCGGCGACCGCGGCGGCGGTGTTGGGGCTGCGCTCGATCGCGGTGCAGGTGGCGACCACCACGAGGTCGATCTCGTGGGCCTGGCGTCCGCTCGCGGCGAGCGCCTTCTGGGCCGCTTCGGCGGCGAGGTCGACGAGGGTCTCGTCGACCGCGATGTGCCTGGTGCGGATGCCCACCCTGGAGCGGATCCACTCGTCGTCGGTGTCGACCAGCTTCGCCAGGTCGTCGTTGGTGAGGACCTTGGGCGGCTGGTAGTGGCCGAGCGCCACGATGCGGGAGGCGGTCATACATCAACTCAACCGGGTTACCGATGAGTCGCCCGGTGACGCACCGGAACAGTATCCGGGGAGTTTGGCTGTAGAAGGGTGACAACTCCCCGCAAACCGCACGGGTCAGGTGGCCAGCGCGGCTGCGTCGCCCATCGCGATCACGGGGTGGGCCGCCGGGTCGAGCGCACGGATCAGTTCGATCATGTTCGCCTCGGGCAGCGAGATGCAGGCGTGGGTGGGGCCGCCGTGGTCGACGTGCAGCCAGACCCCGCCACCCTTGGCCTTGCCCTCGGGCGCGGCGGTGTCCAGCGGGGACCGGCCGGCGACCCGGTTGTAGTTGATCGCCACCACGTAGTCGAAGGAGCCGGCCAGCGGCTCGCCGTTGAAGCCCTTGCCGCCGACCACGAAGCCCGGGTCCTTGTCGTAGGGCAGCTTGCTGCCCGGGTCGGCCTCGCGGCCGCCGGCGTCGGTGAGGCCGAAGACGCCGATCGGGCTGTGCAGGTCGCCGGAGCGCTTCTGCGCGGACCAGCCCTTGTAGCCGTTGTGGGCGGCCCATGCCTGGCCGGGCTTCCAGCGGCCGTCCGGGGTGCGCGTCCAGAGCGTGACGGTGGTGTCCGCGGAGTCCGCGCCCCTGCCGGAGGCGACCACGACCTGGTTGGTCTCGGCGGGGATCTTGGCGAGGAAGGACGGGCCGAGGCCCGGGATGACCGCAACCGCGCCGTCGCTGCGGTCGGAGCGGTCCGCGGCGGCCGGGCCCTCGGTGTGGCCGCCGGCCGACAGCGGGGCGATGTCGGCGTGCGTCACGTCCGCCTCGGGGCGCTCCGGGGCGCCGGCGCTGGCGAACGAGGGGATGCCCCGGCCCTGGCCGACGGTGAACCAGCCCGCGGCCGCGGCGAGCAGGACCGCCGTGCCGCCCATCAGGGCCTTGCCGCCGCGGCGCTGCTTGGCCTTGCGCCGGTGTCCGCGCGGCCGTGGCCCCTGGCCGTCCGCACTGCTGCGGGGGCCCGGCACGTCGGCCGGACGGTGCTGGGTGGTGGCGCGATGGGAACCGGACATGGGGTCGATCCTCCCAAAGTCCCGGGCTGGGGTGAAACCCGGGCCGTGTGGTGAGCCTGTGAGCATACGCGGTCCGCGGGGTGGCAGGGGTGTGGGCGGGGCCGATCCGGCGTGCCGCGCAGGGGTGTTGGCGCGACCGGGGCGTGCGCGTGCCGAAACGCGCCGGGGCCCGTCGGCGAGGTGCCGACGGGCCCCGGTGCGGCGGCCTGTCCCGGCCTGATCCTGGCCTACCCGGCCGACAAGCGGTCAGAGGCGCATGGCCTGCGGGGTCTCGCGGCGCGTCAGGTCCGGGCCTTCGTACTCGCGGATGACCTCGTAGCGGGTGTTCCGCTCGACCGGGCGGAAGCCCGCGTCGCGGATCAGGTCGAGCAGGTCGTCACGGCCGAGCTTGTTCGGCGTGCCGAAGTTGTCCGCGTCGTGGGTGATCTTGTACTCGACGACCGAGCCGTCCATGTCGTCGGCGCCGTGGCTGAGCGCCAGCTGCGCGGTGGTGACACCGTGCATGACCCAGAACACCTTGACGTGCCGGACGTTGTCGAAGAGCAGCCGGGAGACCGCGAAGGTCTTCAGCGCCTCGGCGCCGGTGGCCATCTCGGTGCGGTCCATCAGCCGGTTGCGGACGACGCCGTCCTTGGAATCGTGGAAGTCGTGCTGGTAGCGCAGCGGGATGAAGACCTGGAAGCCGCCGGTCTCGTCCTGCAGCTCGCGCAGCCGCAGCACGTGGTCGACCCGGTGGCGGGGCTCCTCGATGTGGCCGTACAGCATGGTGCACGGGGTCTTGAGCCCCTTCTCGTGCGCCAGGCGGTGGATCCGCGACCAGTCCTCCCAGTGGGTGGCGTGGTCGACGATGTGCTGGCGGACCTCCCAGTCGAAGATCTCCGCGCCGCCGCCGGTGAGGGACTCCAGGCCGGCGTCGATCAGCTCGTCGAGGATCTCGGAGGCGGACAGGCCGCTGATCTTCTCGAACCAGTGGATCTCGGTGGCGGTGAAGGCCTTCAGCGAGACGTTCGGCAGCGCCGCCTTCAGCTCGCGCAGCGAGCGCGGGTAGTAGCGCCAGGGCAGTGTCGGGTGCAGGCCGTTGACGATGTGCAGCTCGGTCAGGGAGTCGACCTCCATGGCCTTGGCCAGGCGGACGGCCTCCTCGATGCGCATGGTGTACGCGTCCTTCTCGCCCGGCTTGCGCTGGAACGAGCAGTAGGCGCAGGAGGCGCTGCACACGTTGGTCATGTTGAGGTGGCGGTTGACGTTGAAGTGGACGACGTCGCCGTTCTTCTGCGTCCGCACGTGGTGCGCGAGGCCGCCCAGCCAGGCGAGGTCGTCGCTCTCGTAGAGCGCGATGCCGTCCTCGCGGGTCAGCCGCTCGCCCGCGTAGACCTTCGCCTCCAGCTCGCGCTTGAGCCCTGCGTCCATGCGGTGACCCCGCCTCTCGTACCTGCCGAAACAATGCCGGAACCGAGCCTACGCCTCGGTATGCGGGGCCCGGCCACAGGGGCGCGGGAAGCCTGCGGCGCGGCGCGGGCCCCGGTTCCGGCGTCAGCGCGCCAGCAGCTCGGCGAGGAGCGCCGGGTCCAGGTTGCCTCCGCTGACCACGGCCGCGGCGACCCGGCCGCCGACCTCGGAGGCCCGGTGGAACCAGGCGGCGGGGGCGACCGCGCCGGACGGCTCGGCGACCAGCCGGCCGCGGCGGGCCAGCAGGGCGACGGTGTCGCGGATCTCGTCCTCGGTGACGGTGACGATGTCGTCGACGTAGGCCTGCAGGTGCTGGAAGGGCAGCCGGCCGACCGAGGGGGTGCGCAGTCCGTCGGCGATGGTGCGGTAGGTGTCGGCGACCGGCCAGCTGAGGTGTTCGCCGGCCCGCAGGCTGGCCTGCGCGTCGGCGGCGAGCTCGGGCTCCACGCCGACGATCCGCACGCCGGGGCAGGTGAGCTTGAGCGCGGCGGCGGTGCCGGAGACCAGGCCGCCTCCGCTGACCGGCACCAGCACGGTGTCCAGCTCGTCGGGGGCGTCCTCGGCGATCTCCAGGCCGACGGTGCCCTGGCCGGCGATGATGTGCCGGTCGTCGTACGGGGGGACCCAGACGTAGCCGTGCTTCTCGACCAGTTCGGCGGGCAGCGTGTCGCGCTCGCCCGGGGGCACCAGGACGACCTCGGCGCCGAACGCCCGGGTGTTCTCGACCTTGACCTGCGGCGAGGTGTCGGGCATCACGATGACGGCCTTGATGCCGAGCAGCCCGGCGGCGTAGGCGACCGCCTGCGCGTGGTTGCCGCTGGACTGGGCGACCACGCCGCGGGCGCGCTCCTCGTCCGTCATCGCGGCGAGCCGGTTGTAGGCGCCGCGGATCTTGAAGGCGCCGGTCGGCTGGAGGTTCTCCGGCTTGAGCCAGAGCCGGCGTTCGCCGTCCGCCGCCCACGGGCAGGGCAGCAGCGGGGTGCGTACCGCGACCCCGGCGATCCGCTGCTGCGCGGCGCGCAGCTCCTCCAGTCCGACCAGCGTCATCCCGTCACTCCCTCGTCGTCCGGCGGGTCACTCGCCGGTGTCCAGCGGCAGGTCGCTGACCCGGCTCTCCCACTTGGTGGACAGTACGACGGTCGTACGGGTGCGGGCCACGCCTTTCGTGCCGGAGATCCGCTTGACGACCGATTCCAGCCCCTCCACGTCCGGGACGCGCACCTTGAGCATGTACGAGTCGTCACCGGCGATGAACCAGCAGTCCTCCACCTCGGGAAGGTCCTTGAGGCGGTGGGCCACGTCCTCGTGGTCGGCGGCGTCGGTCAGCTGAAGGCCGATCAGGGCGGTCACGCCGAAGCCCAGCGAGGCCGGGTTGACGGTGGCGCGGTAGCCGGTGATCACCCCGGCCTGCTCCAGACGGTTGATGCGGTCGGTCACGCTCGGACCGGACAGGCCGACCAGCCGGCCGAGCTCCGCGTACGAGGCGCGGCCGTTCTCCCGCAGTGCCTGGATGAGCTGTCTGTCCACTGTGTCCATATACCTGCCAGCGCCCTTCCGAACCTCACCGGACCCGAGATAACCATCCGGATTCGAAGGCGGCGTGCGCCGATCAACCCGGATATCGCAAAGAACATACTCTCCCGATCCGCACCGTCTCACTCTGCCTTGGCCGCAGCGCCCAGTTCGCCCTCCCAGCGGCGGTAGAGCGTGTGCGGCACACCGACCGCGTCGAGCACCCGGCCGGCCACGAAGTCGACCAGTTCGCGGGCGGTGGAGCCGCCCGCGTAGAAGCCCGGCGAGGCGGGCAGCACCACGGCGCCTTGCGCGTCCAGCTCGACCAGGTGCTTCAACGTCACCCCATCGAGGGGTGTCTCGCGCAGACAGACCACCAGCGGGCGGCGCTCCTTGAGGGTGACGGCTGCGGCCCGCTGGAGCAGGTCCTTGCTGAGTCCGAGTGCGATGCCGGCCACCGCGCCGGTGGTCGCGGGGACGACCAGCATGCCCTTGGCCGGGTAGGAGCCGGAGGACGGGCCGGCCGCGAAGTCGCCGGCCGCCCAGTGGCGGACGCCGTCCAGGTCGTCGGTGCCGATCCAGCGGGCCAGGTCCTCGCGCCAGTGGGCGTCGCGGTAGGAGATGCCGGTCTCGTCCAGGATGGTCAGCCGGGCGGCCCGGGAGACCACCAGGTCGACCGTCTCGCCGGCCGCGAGCAGCGCCCGGATCACGGACGCCGCGTACGGCGTCCCGGACGCGCCGGACACCCCCACCACCCACGGCCTGCGCACCTGCGAATCGTTCATGCCCCCGACCCTAGGCCCTCGCTTTCGGACCGTGCCGGGCCCCGGTCCGCCGGGGCGGGCCGCTGTCCCGACACTGCTGCGGCGGGCGGGCCGGGCGGGGCAGGATGGACGACATGGCGCCGACGCTGATCGACCTCACCCATCCGCTCACCAGCGGCATGCCGGTCTACCCGGGGGACCCGGAGGTGGAGCTGCGGCCCGCCCTCACCACGGACACCGCCGGGGTCAACGTGCTGGCGCTGCATCTGGGTTCGCAGGCCGGGACGCACGTGGACGCCCCGTACCACGTGGACGTCACGTGGCCGACGCTGGACGGGCTGCCGCTGGAGCTGTTCACCGGGCCCGCGGTGGTCGCGGACCTGCGCGGGATGGCACCGCGCAGCGCGGTGACGGCGGATCAGCTCGCCCCGGCGCTCGCCGAGTGCGCGCCCGGCGCGGTGCTGCTGCTGGCCACCGGCTGGCCGCGGCACTGGGGCAGCGAGCACTACCTGGCCCACCCGTACCTGTCCCGGGAGGCCGCGGAGGCGATCGTGGCGGCGGGGGTGCGGACCGTCGGGGTGGACGCCCTCTCGGTGGACCGGACGCCGGACCCGGGCCCGGCCGACCCGGCGGTGGCGGCGCTGCTGGCGGAGCTGGCGGACGAGCACGACCCGGCCGGGGAGGAGCCCACGCTGGCGGCGCACCGGGTGCTGCTGGGCCGGCCCGGCGGCGGGGTGATCGCCGAGAACCTCACCGATCTGACCCCGCTGCTGGCGGCCCGGGAGGCGGGGGCCGCGGTGGAGGTGTCGCTGTTCCCGCTGCGGCTGGCGGCGGCGGACGGCGCGCCGGTGCGGGCGGTGGCGCGGGTGGGCTGACGGCCCGCCAATAGGTCTAGACCACCATCGGGGCCGCCGGATAGGCTCCCGCCATGGCAGAGATCTCCGGTGTCGTGGAGCGCATCTGGCGCTACCCGGTGAAGTCCACCGGCGGCGAACTCCTCGACGCGGTCGAGGTGGACCTGCGCGGACTGGCCGGCGACCGGCTCTACGCCGTCCGGGACGGCTCCGGCCGGTTCGGCTCCGGCAAGAACACCCGGCGCTTCCGGCGGATGGACGGCCTGCTGCGGCTGACCTCCCGGCTCGGCCACCGGCTCGACGGCCCCGAACTCCTCGACCCGCTGGGCAGCCCGGTCGAGGACCCGGACGCCTTCCTCCGCGCCTACCTGGAGCGCGAGGACGTCGTGCTGGCCCGCGAGGACGCCGTCTCGCACTTCGACCAGCTGCCGGTCTCGGTGCTCACCACCGCCACCCTGGACTGGGTGCGGGCCGAGGTCCCGACCGCCGTCGTCGACGAGCGGCGGTTCCGGCCCAACATCCTGCTGCGCACCCCGCCGGGCACCCCGCCGTTCACCGAGGACACCTGGTTCGGCCGCGAGGGCCGGTTCGGCGACGGGGTGCGCCTCGCCTTCGTCCGCGCCAGCGAGCGCTGCGCGATGGTCGGGGCGCCCCAGCCGGGCCTGCCGCACTCCCCGGACATCCTCCGGTCGATCGCCCGCGGCCACGACACCCGGCTGGACGCCCTGGCCACGGTGGCCGCCCCCGGCCGGCTGCGGGTCGGCGACCCGCTGGTCCTCCCGGCCGGGTAGCGGCCCGGCCCGGCGGCTCAGCCGACGAGCGCGACCGGCGCGTCCCAGGCGTTGCGGTCCACCGTCAGGGTGACCCCGCCGTAGGTCTCCTTCTGGTTGATCCGGTACTGGTGGCCGCGGCGGCGGCCGGTGAACAGGTCGGCGGCGAAGGGGAAGCTGCTCGTGGTGTCCTCGACGCCGTCGTACTTGGCGTACCAGAGCGCGACCGGCAGGTCCGGGGCACCCTCCGCTGCCGCCTTGGCGATGCCCGCGGCGCTGGAGCCCGCGAAGCCGTAGAAGCCGGGCTGGTAGCCGCGGGCCCGCACCGCCCGGTCGAACGACTGCGTGTACGCGAGGACCGCGGCCGCGCAGGCCGTGTCGGCCGCGTTGTAGGCCTCCACGTCCAGGTAGAGCGTGCTGCCGGGCTTCATCCCGAGCGCCCCGGCCTTGGTGGCGGCGTCGGCGCCGTCCGCCGTGCCGAGGGAGACCGCCGTCCCCGCGGTGAGCTTCTCCGGGCTGCTGCCGGTCTGGCACGGCGGCTGCGCGCCGACGTACAGCGGGATCAGCCGCCAGCCGGAGGCCGTCACCGAGGCGACCCAGGAGGAGGTCAGCTGCGGCTGGGCGCAGCCGCGGTTCCTGCCGCCGATGTAGACGGCGGCCGCACCGTAGGGCGACGCGGTGCGCCAGGCGTTCATCGCCGACAGTGCCGGGGCGGTGCAGGTGTCGAAGGCGAGGCCGGTGAAGACCGGCTGGTTGCTGATCCCGCCGCCGGCGGCGACCGCGGGCGAGCCCAGTTCCGGCAGCGCGGACGCGGGGGCGGTGGGCGACCCGGTCGTGGAGGGCGAGGCGGCGGCGGACGACGCCGGGGCGGACGGCCCGGTGCTGCCGCCGCCCGTCCCGTCCGCGGAGGCGGAGGGCTCGGGGTCGGTGCCGGGCGCGCTGCTCTCCGCGGCCGGCGGGGCCTCGGCGGCCGGCGGGGCGCCCTCGCCCGGTCCGAAGACATCGGCGTGGGCGGTCAGCGCCGCACCGGCCAGCACCGCCGCGGCGGTGACGGACAGTACGGCGGTACGGCGGCGCGAGAATCGGCCCTTCGGCACGCGAACCCCTCCCAGGCGGACGACAGGCGGTACGAACACCTATCACCCGCCGCCGCGGGGCCGCGCACCGGCCCCCGGTCAGGCCGCGTCGCCGCCCGGGCCGACCAGGCAGAACGGGTGGCCGGCCGGGTCCACGTACACCCGCCAGCCGGACTCGGCGGCCTTCAGCACCGCGCCGAGCGCCACCACCTTCTCGTCGGCGGCGTCGAGGTCCTCGACGTCGATGTCCAGGTGGAGTTGCTGCGGGTGGGCCGGGTCGGGCCACATCGGCGGACGGAAGTCGTCGACCCGCTGGAAGCCCAGCACCATGCCGTCCGGGGTGTGGACGGTCGACCACTCTGCGTCCAGCGACCAGCGCGGGTCGGGACGGTCGATCTCGCCGCCCAGCACGGCCGCGTAGAAGTGGGCCAGCCCGGCCGGGTAGTGGCAGTCCAGGACGACGCACTGCAGCTTGCCGATCATCGGTGACCACTCCTCGGGGTAGCGGGGCTCCTGCCGCCCTTCCATGATCCCTCGCTCCGGGCCGCGGCGCCCGGAGCGCGCGGCGCACGGTGGCAGTTCACCCGTGCGCGGCACCGTCGCCGCAGGTCGCGGCCGCCCCCGACGGGCCGTCAGGTGGCGTAATGCTGCGGCAACCCGGCCGCCATCGCCGCGGCCCTATGGTCGTGGCCGACCCCGTCCCCACTCCTCACCCGACCCCGGAGCAACCGCGATGACCAGCGAGAACAGCGTCCGCCCCGCGGTGCGGCGGCTGCGCGCCGACCGTGCCCGGCAGGTCGCGGACGTGCTGCGCCGCCAGGTACTGGCCGGCGTGTTCGCCGCCGGTGCGCTGCCCCACGAGGAGCGGCTGGCCGAGGAGTTCGGCGAGTCCCGGAACACCGTCCGGGAGGCGCTGGACCTGCTGCGCGGCGAGGGCCTGGTGCGCCGGGTGCCGGGCTCGGGGACGCTGGTGGTCGCCGACAAGGTGCCGCACGGCCTGAACCGGCTCCAGGGTCTCGCCGAGACGCTGCACGAGCACGGCGAGGTGGTCAACGAGGTCCGTGCCTTCGGGCCGGTCCGCGCGCCCGGTCCGGTCGCCCGCCGGCTCGGCCTGCCGGACGGCGCCGACGTCGTCTACGTCGAGCGGCTGCGCCGGCTGAACGGGCTGCCGCTCTCGCTCGACCTGACCTACCTGGCGCCCGACCTCGGCGCCGGCCTGGACGCCGCCGACCTGGCGCACACCGACGTCTTCCGGCTGATCGAGGAGGCCGCCGGGCAGCCGCTCGGCAGCGCCGACATCACCCTGGAGGCCGTCAGCGCCGACGCGCACTCCGCGAGCGTCCTGGAAGTCCCGCGCGGCGCCGCCCTGCTGATGCTGGAGCGGCTCACCACGCTCGCCGACGGGCGGCCCGTCGACCTCGAATACGTCCGCTTCCGCGGCGACCGGATCACCATGCAGGGCCGGCTGCTGCGCGACACCCCGTAGGGAGACCGCCCGATGGCGCTCGCCGACCACCGCTCCGACGTGCCCGTGACCGTCGACCCCTCGCTCTGCATCGACGGCTGCACGCTCTGCGTCGAGATGTGCCCGCTGGACTCGCTGGCGATCGACCCGGACACCCGCAAGGCCTACATGCACGTCGACGAGTGCTGGTACTGCGGCCCGTGCGCCGCCCGCTGCCCCACCGGGGCCGTCACCGTCAACATGCCCTACCTGCTGCGCTGAGGAGATCCCCGCCATGCCCCGCCCAGGACTCGTCACCCGGCCGCTGCTGGCCGCCGCCCTGCTCGCCGCCGCGACCGCCTGCTCCTCCGCCTCCGCCACCGGCGACGGCGGCACCGTGCAGGTCGTGGTCGGCTACCAGTCGAAGACCATCAACACCGTCACCGCGGGCACCCTGCTGCGCGCCCGCGGCTGGTTCGAGCAGCGGCTCGCCGAGCAGGGGAGGAAGGACGGGAAGACCTACAAGGTCGCCTGGCAGGACTACGACTCCGGCGCCCCGATCACCGCTCAGATGCTCGCCGACAAGATCGACATCGGCTCGATGGGCGACTACCCGCTGCTGATCAACGGCTCCCGCGCCCAGCAGGCCGGCGGGCCCGGCACCCGGCTGGTCTCGGTGACCGGCTACAACCTGCTCGGCGCCCTCAACGGCGTCGTCGTGCCGAACGACTCCCCCGCGCACACCCTGGCCGACCTCAGGGGCAAGCGGGTCTCCACCTCGGTCGGCTCGGCCGCCGACGGCACCCTCGTCCAGGCGCTGCGCCGGGCGGGCGTCCCCGACGACGGCATCCGGAAGCAGAACCAGCAGCCCGCCGTCGGCGCCTCCGCGCTCAAGGCCGGCAGCGTGGACGCGCTCGCCCAGTTCGTCGCCTGGCCCGGCGCGGTGGTCTTCGCCGGCGACGGACGGCTGCTGTACGACGGCGCCGCGCTCGGCCGGCCCACCCTGCACGGCGTGGTCGTCCGGCAGAGGTACGGCACCGAGCACCCGGAGGTCGTCCGGGCCTTCCTGAACGCCCAGGCCGACGCCACCCGGTACCTCAACGAGCACCCGCTGGAGGCCAGCCGCACGGTCGCCGAGGCCACCGGCCTGCCCGCCGAGGTGGTGCACCTGTACAACGGCCCGAACGGCATCGGCACCTTCGCCACCCCGCTGCGGCCCGAGCTCGTGGCGGCGCTCCGCGAGGACGTGCCCTTCCTGGCGTCGGTGGGCGTGCTGAAGGCCCTCGACCTGGAGAAGTTCGTCGACCCGTCGTACCTGGCCGCCGCCGCGCTGCCGGACGTCCCGCCGGCCCGGATCACCGGCACCGACGAGACCTGCGGCCGGCCCGTCACCGACCCGCGGCAGGCCGGCGAACTCTGGTTCCAGGGCGAGGACACCACCCGGCCCGCGGCCGACCCGGTCTGCCTGCTGCGCGCGGTGAAGGCCGCGACGGCCGCCGGGAAGAAGCTCCGCGCCGCCTACGTGCCGGACGCCGCCACCGGCACCCGCTGGTTCGCCGACAAGGACCACTGGGTGCAGGACGGCGCCGCCCTGCTGCCGTTCACCACCGAGGACGGCACCCGGGCACACCTCGCCGCCCACCCCGGCGCCCGCGCGGTGAGCTGGGCCGAAGCCCTGGCGGCGGCATGAGCACCGTGCTGCGGCCGGCCCCGCCGGCGACCGCCGGCACCGGCCCCGCCGCGCGGACGCTCCCCCGGCGGGCCGGCCGGCGCGCGGTACGGGCGGCGTCGCTGCTCGGCTTCGTGGGCCTGTGGCAGCTGCTGACGTCCCACCAGGTGCGGCTGTGGGTGCGCTTCGACCACCTGCCGACGGCGCTGCAGGTCTGGGACGCCTTCGGCCGGCAGCTCGGCACCGGCCAGTACTGGCAGGACCTGACGGACAGTCTGCGGCGGATCGGCCTCGGCTTCCTGCTCGCCGCCGTGCTCGGCACCGCGATCGGCGTGCTGACCGCCCGCTCGCGGTGGGCCGCCGATCTGCTGGGGCCGGTGCTGGAGCTGGTCCGGCCCGTCCCGGCGATCGCCCTCGTCCCGGTGGCGATCATGCTCTTCCCGGAGAACGAGCAGGGCATCGTCTTCATCACCTGCACCGCCGCGTTCTTCCCGATCACCGTCTCCACCCGGCACGCCGTCCGGGCCGTCCCGCCGCGTTGGGAGGAGGCGGTGCGGACGATGGGCGGCGGCCGCGCCCGGGTGCTGGCCTCGGTGGTGCTGCCCGGCGCCCTGCCGGGCGTGGTCGGCGGCCTGTCGGTCGGCATCGGGGTGTCCTGGATCTGCGTGATCTCCGCCGAGATGGTCTCCGGGCAGTACGGCGTCGGCTACCGCACCTGGCAGGCGTACACCGTGCTCGACTACCCCGGCGTCTTCGTCGGGATGGCCACCATCGGCCTGCTCGGCTGGCTCACCTCGGGGGCCGTCGAACTGGCCGGCCGGCGGCTCACCGCCTGGCTGCCGCCGCGCACCGGCGACACCGACGCGAGAGGGGACGGCCGATGAGCCTGCGACTGACCGCCCGGGGCCTCGGCCTCGGCCACCCCGGGCAACCCGTGCTGCACGGCGTCGACCTGGACGTCTCCCCCGGCGAGGTGCTCACCGTCGTCGGCGCCTCCGGCGGCGGCAAGTCCACGCTGCTGCGGGCGCTCGCCGGCCTGCTGCGGCCCACCGGCGGCGAGCTGCTGGCCGACGGCGAGCCCGTCCGCGGCCCGGGCGCGGAGCGCGCCCTGGTCTTCCAGGACGACGGTCTGCTGCCCTGGCGGACCGTCCGCCGCAACATCGAACTCCCGCTCGCCGTCCGCAAGGTGCCGCGCGCCCTGCGCCGTGCGCCGGCCGCCGAATGGATCGGCCGGGTGGGCCTGGACGGCCTCGCCGACCGGCTGCCGCGAGAACTCTCCGGCGGCCAGCGGCAGCGCGTCCAGCTGGCCCGGGCGCTGGTCGGCGCACCGCGGGCCGTGCTGATGGACGAGCCCTTCGGGGCGCTCGACGCCCAGACCCGGGCCGCCATGCAGCACCTGCTGCTGTCCGTCTGGGAGCGGCAGCGCTGCACGGTCGTCTTCGTCACCCACGACGTCGACGAGGCCCTGCTGCTCGGCGACCGGGTGGCCGTCCTCGGCGGCGGCACCCTGGCCGCCGTCCACGACGTACCGCACCCGCGGGACGGCTCGCGCCGCGCCGACCCCGCCGTGCTCGCCCTGCGCGGGCGGATCCTCACGGAACTGGCCGGCCGGTGAACGCGGCCGCGAAAGGTGGCACCTGATGGAGATCCCCGACCTCGCGGATGCGCGGCGGCTGGAGTGCGACGTGCTGGTGGTCGGCGGCGGGACGGCCGGCACCATGGCGGCGATCAGCGCCGCGGAGGCCGGCGCCGACGTGCTGCTGCTGGAGAAGGCGCACGTCCGGCACTCCGGCGCCCTCGCCATGGGCATGGACGGCGTCAACAACGCGGTCGTCCCCGGCCGTGCCGACCCGGACGACTACGTCGCCGAGATCACCCGCGCCAACGACGGCATCGTCGACCAGCGCACCGTCCGGCAGACCGCCGTCCGCGGCTTCGCCATGGTGCAGCGCCTGGAGCGGTACGGCGTGAAGTTCGAGAAGGACGAGTACGGCGAGTACCAGGTGCGCCAGGTGCACCGTTCGGGCAGCTACGTGCTGCCCATGCCGGAGGGCAAGGACGTCAAGAAGGTGCTCTACCGGGTGCTGCGGCAGAAGCACATGCGGGAGCGGATCACGATCGAGAACCGGGTGATGCCGGTCCGGGTGCTCACCTCCGGCGGCCGGGCGGTCGGCGCGGCCGGCCTCGACACCCGCAGCGGGGAGTTCGTCACCGTCCGGGCGGGCGCGGTCGTCCTGGCGACCGGGCCGTGCGGGCGGCTCGGCCTGCCCGCCAGCGGCTACCTCTACGGCACCTACGAGAACCCCACCAACGCCGGCGACGGCTACGCCATGGCGTACCACGCCGGCGCGGAGCTCAGCGGCATCGAGTGCTTCCAGATCAACCCGCTGATCAAGGACTACAACGGGCCGGCCTGCGCCTACGTGGCGAACCCCTTCGGCGGCTACCAGGTCAACCGGCACGGCGAGCGGTTCGTCGACTCCGACTACTGGTCCGGGCAGATGATGGCCGAGTTCGCCACCGAACTGGCCTCCGACCGCGGACCGGTCTACCTGCGGACCACCCACCTCCCGGAGGAGACCGTCCGGGCGCTGGAGGGCATCCTGCACACCACCGAGCGCCCCAGCCGCGGCACCTTCCACGCCGGCCGCGGCCACGACTACCGCACCCACGACGTCGAGATGCACATCTCCGAGATCGGCCTGTGCGGCGGGCACTCGGCGAGCGGCGTCCAGGTCGACGAGAACGCCGCCACCACCGTGCCCGGCCTGTACGCGGCGGGCGACCTCGCCTGCGTGCCGCACAACTACATGATCGGCGCCTTCGTCTTCGGCGACCTGGCCGGCTCGCACGCCGCCGCCCACCTGCCGACCGAGCGGGCCGAACTCCCCGACGACCAGCTGAAGGCCGCCCACGAGCTGGTCTACCGCCCGCTGCGGAACCCGCACGGCCCGCCGCAGCCCCAGGTCGAGTACAAGCTGCGCCGCTTCGTCAACGATTACGTCGCCCCGCCCAAGACCGGCGCCCGGCTCTCGGTGGCCCTGGAACACTTCGTGCGGATGCGCGGCGAGATCGCCGCGATGGGCGCCCGCACCCCGCACGAGCTGATGCGGGCCGTCGAGGTCGACTTCATCCGGGACTGCGCCGAGATGGCCGCCCGCTCCTCGCTCGCCCGCGAGGAGAGCCGCTGGGGGCTCTACCACGAGCGCGTCGACCACCCCGGGCGGGACGACGGACGCTGGTTCCGCCACCTCAACCTGCGGAAGAACGCCGACGGCGCCATGGAGTTCCTCACCCGCCCGGTCGCGCCCTACCTCGTCCCGGTCGACGGACTGGAGCCGCCCGGCGGCGAGGTCGAGCTGATCGGCGAGGTCCACGCCCTCACGGTCGGCCGCACCGGCACCTCCACCGGGCCCACCACCGCACCCGCCGCGACCGGCCCCGCCGCCGGCTCGCCCCGGCTGCTCGAACTCCTGCGGCTCGCCGAGGACGGGCCCGGCCCGCACGACCTCGCCCCCTACCTGCGGGACGGCTCCGCCGACGTGCGGCGCACCGCCGTCGACCTGCTCACCGAACACGCCGCGGACGGCACCGGCCCGGCCCTGGCCACCGCCCTGCACGACCCCGACGGACGGGTGCGGGCCGCCGCCGTGGCCGGCCTGCGGGAACTCGCCGACGTCCTCGACCCCTCGCTCGGCCCAGCCCTCGCCGACGCCGCCCGCTCGGCCGACCCGGTCGTCCGGGCCGGGGTGCTGGAACTGTCCCGGGTGCTGCGGACGGGCTCCCTCGCGCTGTTCGCCGCGGGCGCGGCGGACGAGGAGATACCGGTCCGGCTGCAGGCCGTCCGCGGGCTCGTCTCGCTGAACGCCGCCACCGCGCTGGTCGGGGTCGCCACGGACCCGGCCCGCGAGGTGCGGGTGGCCGTCGGCGAAGGACTGGGGACCATCGGCGACCCGGTGGCCGACCGGGCGCTGCTGCGCCTCGCCCGGGACGGCGACCCGCTGGTGCGGGCCGCGGCCTTCGACGGAGCCGCCGGGATCGGCTGCCCGCCCGCCCTGGCCGACCTCGCGGCCCGCCCGGACCAGGCCTGGCAGGTCCGCAGGGCCGCCGCCGGGGCACTCGCCGCGGCGGGGCGGACGGAGCCGCTGCTCGCCCTGCTCGGGGACGGCAACGCGGACGTCCGCAAGGCGGCCGTCCGGGGCCTGACCCCGGCGGCCGCGGAACCCGGCGTCGAGCCGGCCCTCCGCGAACGCCTCGCCGACCCCGACGCCGACGTCCGCGCCTACGCCCGCCTCGCCCTCCGGGACGGCACCGGCACATAGCGGCGACACCGGCGGCGCGTGGGGGCACCACCCGGCCGAGGGCTGGGGGAGGACTGCGCGGACCGGAAGGCCGCGGTCTGCGCCTTCCGCCGCGCGGTTCCGGCTTCGCCGTCTCTCAGGCCGGGCACACCGGAACAGGGGCCTGTGGGGGGCACCTCCCGGCCGCGTCAGATGGTCAGGCCGCGGAGGATCAGGTCGAGGAGGGCGAAACCGAAGAGGGAGATGCCGACGAAGCCGTTGGTGGTGAAGAAGGCGCGGTTGAGGCGCGAGAGGTCGCCGGGCTTGACGATGCCGTGCTCGTAGAGGAAGGCGCCGACGACCACGGCCAGGCCGACCCAGAAGGCCGGGCCGGCGTCGGTGAGGACGGCGTACCAGACGAGCAGGGCAGTGGTGACGAGGTGGCAGGCGCGGGCGCCGTAGAGGGCCGCCGGAATGCCGAAGCGGGCCGGCACCGAGCGGACGCCCTCGGCGCGGTCCGCGGCGACGTCCTGGCATCCGAAGATCAGGTCGAAGCCGCCGATCCAGATGCCCACGGCGAGGCCGAGCACCACGGCGTCCCAGGACCAGGTGCCGGTGACGGCGAGCCAGGCGCCGATCGGGCCGGCGGCCTGGGCGAGGCCCAGGATGGCGTGCGGGAAGTCGGTGAAGCGCTTGCCGTACGGGTAGACGACCATCGGAACCACGGCGACCGGGGCGAGCGCCAGGCAGAGCGGGTTGAGCAGGGCGGCGGCGCCGAGGAAGACGATCAGGGCGATGCCGGAGCCGATGTAGGCGGTGCGGAGCGAGACCGCGCCGGTGACGAGTTCGCGGCCCGCGGTGCGCGGGTTCCGGGAGTCGATCTCGCGGTCGATGATCCGGTTGGCGGCCATCGCGAAGGTCCGCAGGCCGACCATGCAGACGGTGACGACGAACAGCTCGCCCCAGTGCACGCGGCTGTCGGCGAGGAACATCGCGGTGAGCGCGGCGATGTACGCGAAGGGCAGCGCGAACACCGAGTGTTCGATCATGACCAGCCGCAGGAAGGACTTGACCTTGCCGGGCGGTACCTCGAAGGCGGCCGTGGTCACAGTCCGTACTCCTTCCAGCGCTTGGTCACCAGGGCGGCGGTCTCCGGGTCGGAGGAGACCATCTCGGGCCAGCCGCCGTCGCGGGTGTAGCCCTCCTCGGGCAGCTTGCGGGTGGCGTCGATACCGGCCTTGCCGCCCCAGAACTGCTGGTAGGAGGCGTGGTCGAGGTGGTCGACCGGGCCTTCGACGACGACCAGGTCGCGGCTGTAGTCGACGTTGCCGAGGGCCCGCCAGGCGACCTCGTGGTAGTCGTGCACGTCGCAGTCGGCGTCCACCACGACGATCAGCTTGGTGAGCGACATCATGTGGGCGCCCCAGATGGCGTGCATGACCTTCTGGGCGTGCTTGGGGTACTTCTTGTCGATCGAGACGATCACGCAGTTGTGGAAGCCGCCGGCCTCGGGCAGGTCGTAGTCGACGATGTCCGGAATGATGATCTTCAGCAGCGGCAGGAAGAACCGCTCGGTGAACTTGCCGAGCGGCCCGTCCTCGGTCGGCGGCCGGCCGACCACGATGGACTGCAGCAGCGGGCGGCGGCGCATCGTCACGCAGTCGATGGTCAGCGCCGGGAAGGGCTCCTGCGGGGTGTAGAAGCCGGTGTGGTCGCCGAACGGGCCCTCAGGCAGCATCTCGCCGGGCTCCAGCCAGCCCTCCAGCACCACCTCGGCGTCGGCGGGCACCTGCAGCGGGACGGTCTTGCAGTCGACCATCCGCACCCGCTCGCCCTGCACGAAGCCGGCGAACAGGTACTCGTCGATGTCGCCGGGCAGCGGCGCGGTGGCCGCGTAGCTGACGGACGGGGGGCAGCCGAAGGCGATCGCGACCGGCAGCCGCTCGCCGCGCTTGGCGGCCACCGCGGCGTGGTTGCGGCTGTCCTTGTGGATCTGCCAGTGCATGCCGATGGTGCGCTTGTCGTGGCGCTGCAGCCGGTAGAGGCCGAGGTTGCGGACGCCGGTGTCCGGGTCCTTGGTGTGGGTCAGGCCCAGGTTGAAGAAGGAGCCGCCGTCGAGCGGCCAGGTGAAGAGGGCGGGCAGCTGCTCCAGGTCGACGTCGTCGCCGGTGAGGACGACCTCGTGGACGGGCGCGTCGGCGGACTTCACGCTCTTCGGCGGCACGTGGGCCATCGAGGCGAGCTTGCCGAAGGCGTCCCGGAATCCGGTGAAGCCCTGCGGCAGCTCGGGCCGGAGCAGACCGGCGATCTTCTCCGAGATGTCGTCCGGGGACTTCAGGCCGAGCGCCTTGGCGAGCCGCCGCTCGGTGCCGAAGACGTTCATCGCCAGCGGCATCGACGCGCCCTTGACGTTCTCGAAGAGCAGCGCCGGGCCCTTGGCCTTCTGCACCCGGTCGACGATCTCCCCGATCTCCAGGTACGGATCCACTTCGGTCTTGATCCGCTTGAGGTCGCCCTCGCGCTCCAGGGCGCGGAGGAAGGAGCGGAGATCGTCGTATGCCATGCCTGTCAGTATCCGACACCGGTTAACCTGGCCCCGCCAAGAGGGGCCCTGTTCGCCGTTCCGGGGGAGATCGACGCCGTGCTGAGGATTCTGCCGCCACTGGTTCTGCTCGCGCTGTGGGTGTGGGCGTTCATCGACTGCCTGACCACGTCCGAGGAGGACGTCCGCTACCTCCCCAAGGTGGCCTGGGTGATCATCGTGCTGCTCTTCCCGCTGGTCGGGTCGATCGCCTGGCTGGCGGCCGGGCGCAACCGCGCGCGCTCCCGGGGCCGGGCCGTCCCCTGGCCGGCCGGGCCGACGGCGGGCTTCCCCGAGTACGAGCGGCCGGGCGAGCGCTTCGTCGCGCCGGACGACAACCCGGAGTTCCTGGCCTCGCTGAAGAAGGACAACGAGCGGCACGAGGACATGCTCAAGCGGTGGGAGTCCGACCTGCGCCGACGCGAGGAGGAACTGCGCCGAAAGGACGAGCCGGAGGACGATCCGCGCGGCTGAGCCGAATTTGGCGCTTCCCTACCATCCTGATGCCTTCCCGCGGCCGCGCGCCCTCAGGAACCGCACACCCCCGGCCCGTCCCGCGGACCGGGGGTGAGCCGTCTCCGGCGGGTGTCGGCACCTGTCCTGACCTGGACGATCGACGGGTCGACCACCCCCTGTGACGACCGCTGCGGATACCGCGGCGGTGCACCCGCGGAGGGTGCGCCGGGTGTCGCCGACTGTGAGCCCTGAACAGCTTCTGGGGCCCGACCTTGTACGGAATCGACGCCGAGAGGCGGCGGCCCTCCCTCGTAGTGTCGTAGGTGAAGAAGTGTTCGCCGGAGCAGCAGCCGCGTACGCAGGCCGCCTGCCGGGACAGTTCCCTCACACTTGGAGTGGTTCGAGATGACGGTTCTGCACGATGCGCCGGTCGGCGGAGAGATCCCCGCGATCCCGGCCGACGCGCGCGGGCGGGTGGCCGAGCTGCACGAGCTCCGGGAGCAGGTCCGGCGGGGTCCGAGCGAGAAGGCCACCGAGGCGCAGCACGCGAAGGGCAAGCTGACCGCCCGTGAGCGGATCGACCTGCTGCTGGACGAGGGCTCCTTCCACGAGGTGGAGCCGCTGCGCCGGCACCGGGCGACCGGCTTCGGCCTGGAGACCAAGAAGCCGCACACCGACGGTGTGGTGGTCGGCTGGGGCACCGTGCACGGCCGGACGGTCTTCGTCTACGCGCACGACTTCCGGATCTTCGGCGGCGCGCTGGGCGAGGCCCACGCCCAGAAGATCCACAAGATCATGGACATGGCCATCGCGGCCGGTGCCCCGCTGGTCTCGCTGAACGACGGCGCCGGCGCCCGCATCCAGGAGGGCGTCACCGCCCTCGCCGGCTACGGCGGCATCTTCCAGCGCAACACCAGGGCGTCGGGCGTCATCCCGCAGATCTCGGTGATGCTCGGCCCGTGCGCCGGCGGCGCGGCCTACTCCCCCGCCCTGACGGACTTCGTGTTCATGGTCCGCGAGACCTCGCAGATGTTCATCACCGGCCCGGACGTCGTCCAGGCCGTCACCGGCGAGAAGATCACCCAGAACGGCCTCGGCGGCGCCGACGTCCACTCCGCGGTGTCCGGTGTCTCGCACTTCGTCTACGACGACGAGCAGTCCTGCATCGAGGAGGTCCGCTACCTCCTCTCGCTGCTGCCGCAGAACAACCGGGAGATGCCGCCCACGAGCTCCACCGACGACCCGGTGGAGCGCCGCAACGACAGCCTGCTCGACCTGGTGCCCGCCGACGGCAACCGCCCGTACGACATGCGCAAGGTCATCGAGGAGGTCGTCGACCACGGCGAGTACCTGGAGGTCCACGAGCGCTGGGCGACCAACGTCATCGTGGCGCTGGCCCGGATCGACGGGCACGTGGTCGGCCTGATCGCCAACCAGCCGCAGTCGCTGGCCGGCGTGCTCGACATCAACGCCTCCGAGAAGGCCGCGCGCTTCGTCCAGATGTGCGACGCCTTCAACATCCCGATCGTCACCCTGCTCGACGTGCCGGGCTTCCTGCCCGGTGTCGACCAGGAGCACGGCGGCATCATCCGGCACGGCGCGAAGCTGCTGTACGCCTACTGCAACGCGACCGTGCCGCGGATCTCGCTGATCCTGCGCAAGGCCTACGGCGGCGCCTACATCGTCATGGACTCCCGCTCGATCGGCGCGGACCTGTCGTTCGCCTGGCCCACCAACGAGATCGCCGTGATGGGCGCCGAGGGTGCCGCCAACGTCATCTTCCGCCGCGACATCGCCGCCGCCGAGGAGCCCGAGGCGATGCGCGCCCAGAAGATCAAGGAATACAAGACCGAGCTGATGCACCCGTACTACGCGGCCGAGCGCGGCCTCGTCGACGACGTCATCGACCCCGCCGAGACCCGGCAGGTGCTCGCCGCCTCGCTCGCCATGCTCCGCACCAAGCACGCCGACCTGCCCAGCCGCAAGCACGGCAACCCTCCGATGTAACCGGTTCTTACGCCGTTCGGAACCCGTCAGACTTCACCATGGGGGAGAAACAAGGACCATGAGCGCTTCCGCCGAATCCCTTGTCCGCATCGTCCGCGGCTCGCTGACCGACGAGGAGCTGGCCGCCCTGACCGCGGTGCTGCTCGCCCGGGCGGCCGCCGCCCAGCAGATCGCGGCCGCGCCCGCGGTCGAGCCGATCGCCAACTGGCAGCGCCTGGAGCGCCGCCCGGCGTACTACTCGCCGGTCAGCTGGCAGCAGGCCGCCTGACGACAGAAACCTCGGGCCTCCCGCACGGTCACCGTGCAGGAGGCCCGAGGCGCGTCACGGGAGCCGCTACGCGGCCGCGAGGGCGGCCGGACGGCCCTCGTGCATGGTGGAGAGGTGCTCGGCGAGCAGCTGCGGGTCCTGGCCCAGCCAGAGCCGGACGGCGGCGCCGAGCACGACGCAGGACGAGCCGAGGCTCACGCCCGTGGTCTGGGCGATCCGGCCGGCCGCCGGACCAAGCAGGTCGGCGAGGTCGGTGGGCAGCCAGACGGTCTGCGCACACGGCGCGGGCGCCCGCAGGGCGGCCACCAGCCGGTAGGCGTCCTGGGCGCAGTGCAGGGTGGGCAGGATGTCCAGCAACCCGTCGGCGACGACCTCGGACACGTCGCTGCGATGGCCCTGGGCCAGCCGCCGGAGCAGTGCTCTCTCCGCAGCGGTGATCCGGACGGTCAGCATGACCTCGTCGCTCTCCATGGCGGCCCCTCCTCGCGGCTGACTGGACGTCCTGGTCAACGACCGGACGGGCGATCCCTCACGGTTCTTCGGTGGAACGGTCCGCTCGGGCGGCGCCGGCCGGGGCCGGCCGCCGCCCGTACGCGGGCCGACAACGGCTCAGACGCCGGCGTAGGAGTGCTTGCCGGTGACGAAGATGTTGACGCCGTAGTAGTTGAACAGCCAGCAGGCGAAGGCCAACAGGGCCAGATAGGCCGCCTTTCGGCCCCGCCAGCCGGCGGTCGCCCGGGCGTGCAGGTACGCGGCGTAGGCGACCCAGGTGATGAAGGACCAGGTCTCCTTCGGGTCCCACTCCCAGTACTTGCCCCAGGCCGCCTCGGCCCAGATCGCGCCGGCGATGATGGTGAACGTCCAGAGCGGGAAGACCAGGGCGTTGATCCGGTACGAGAGCTTGTCGAGGGTCGACGCCGCGGGCAGCCGCTCCCAGACCGAGACCGGGATGCGCAGCGGACCGCCCGGCAGGCCGGCCTCGACCCGCCGCTCGTAGGAGTCCTTGCCCAGGTAGAGGACGGTGGCCACGAAGGCCGCGTACAGCGCGCCGCCGCAAATGATCGCGGTGGAGACGTGGATGCCCAGCCAGTACGAGTGCAGCGCGGGGACGAGCTGCTCGGAGTCGGTGTAGAGCACCGAGACGGCCACGCCCAGGGTCAGCAGGACGGCCAGCACCACCGGCAGGCCCAGCCAGCGGACCTTCTTGCCGGCCACCAGCAGGCCCAGGTAGGCGAGCATCATGGTGAGGCCGAAGGCGCAGGAGAACTCGTACATGTTGCCCCACGGCCAGCGCATCACCGACAGGCCGCGGGTGAACACGCCGCCGGCGTGCAGCAGGACGCCGAGCACGGTCAGCGAGACGGCGATCCGGCCCGCGAGGTCGCCCTTCTCGCTGCCGCCGGCGGCACCGGGGCCGTCGACGGCGTCGCCGTCGCCGCGGCCGCTGGTGACCACGGTGGCGCCGGCGTCGGCGAGGGCGGTGCGGGTGAGCGTGGTGGTGCCGCCGTCCGCGGTGGCCACCGTGACGGTGACCTTGCGGGTGGCCTTGGACTCCTCCGCGGCGGCCAGGGTCTCGGCCAGGCCGCCGGACTGCTCGGCGGAGCGGACGGCGATCGCACCCTTGCTGCCGAACGTCCACTCGAAGAGGTGGGCGAACATCGCCAGGGTGTACACGGCCATCGCCGAGTAGATCAGCTTGTTGGAGAGGTCGGCCAGGTGAGGGTCGACCGAGGCGAGATTCACCGTCTACTCCTTGGAGTCCGGGTCTGCGGGGGTTGCCGGTGCGGGGGTTGCCGGTGCCGGGATGCCGGCGGGATCGGCCTCGGGGTCGGGCTCGTCGGACGGGGTGTCCGGTTCGTCGAGGGCCGGGGCGTCGTCCTGGAGCTCGACGGCGAACTCGGCCAGTTCCTCGGCCGTCCTGGCGGACTCGCTGCGGGCGAGGCCCGCCAGCTCGACCAGGGTGGTGCCGTCCGGGGAGGTGGTGGCGCGGACCCAGATCCGGCGGCGCTGCACGAACAGCGAGCCGATCAGGCCGAGGATGGCGCAGATCGCGCCGGCCAGCGCGACCGCGTTGCCGGGGCGGTGGGAGACGTTGAAGCTGGCCCACTGCTTGTAGCCGTCGAAGGTGACGGTGCCGTAGCCGTCCGGCAGCTCCCAGCCCTGGCCCGGCTTGAGCCGGACGCGGGCGATGTCGCCGTCCTGCTTCAGCTGGGACATGTGGGTGGTGTCGAGCTGGTAGACGTTCTGCGGCAGGCCGGAGTCGGTGCCCAGGTCGCCCGCGAAGGCGGTGAGCACCAGCATCGGCTCGGCGGCGTCCGGGAAGAGCGAGATCGGGCCGGTCTTGTCGAAGTTCACCGGCGCGGTCGGCAGGAAGTAGCCGTTGAAGCCGAGGTCGACGTCCTTGCCGTCCTTGGCGCCGTAGTCGCTGACCTTGATCACACCGGTGGAGGTGAGGTTGCTGTCCTGCGGCAGGAACGGCGTCGGGCCGGTGTAGACGACCTCGCCCTTGGCGTTCCGCACGGTGACCACCGGGGCGTAGCCGTGGCCGATCAGGAAGACCTTGGAGCTGCCGATCTCCAGCGGGTGGTTGACCTCGATGTCGCCCTTGGTCAGCTTCTCGGAGTCGGTGCCCGTCCAGTAGCGGATGTGCCCGGTGAACTGGCGGGCGCTGCCGATCTGCTCGCCGGAGGTCTGGTACCGGGCGGTGAAACCGTCCAGCTTGAAGCCGAAGGCGTCCAGGTCGTCGACGGTGTAGAAGGCGGAGCCGGTGAAGTCGTCGTACTGGGTGGTGGTGTTGGCGAAGCCCTGGCCCTCGATCATCAGCTTGCCGCCCTGGCCGCTGCCCAGGCTGGCCCAGGCGAAGCCCGCCAGCAGGGCGAAGAGCGAGAAGTGGAAGAGCAGGTTGCCGACCTCGCGCAGGTAGCCCTTCTCCGCGGCGACCGCGCCGCCGGAGAGGTTCGCCCGGAAGCGGCGCCGGCGCAGCAGCCGGTGGGCGGCGGCGTTGACCGCCTCCGGGTCGGCCGAGGTGCGCCAGGCCGCGTAGACCGGCATCCGGGTCAGGTTGCGCGGGGCGGCCGGCGGCTGGGCGCGCAGCACGCCGACGAACTGCCAGGTGCGCGGGACGATGCAGCCGGCCAGTGAGACGAACAGCAGGATGTAGATCGCCGAGAACCAGACCGAGCTGTAGACGTCGAACAGCTGGAGCTTCTCGTAGAGCGGGGTGACGCCCCGGTGGGCGGCCTTCCAGGTCTGAACCTTGAAGGCGTTCTGGCTGTTCTGCGGGATCAGCGAGCCGGGGATCGCCGCCAGCGAGAGCAGGAAGAGCAGGATCAGCGCGACCCGCATCGAGGTCAGCTGGCGCCACGTCCAGCGGAACCAGCCGAGGACGCCGATGCCGACCGGGGCCTCCGCCTCCTCGGGGGCGGTGCTGAGCCGCTCGACGTCGGGCTCGCCGCCGTCGGTGGTCACGGTCCTGGTGTCGCTCACGGTCAGATTCCGATCGTGGTGTCGCCGCTGAGTTGCCGCATGTGGTCGATCAGGACGTCCCACACGCCGGTGATCAGGAGCAGGCCGACCACGACGAGCATGCCGCCGCCGATCCGCATCACCCACTGGTAGTGCTGCTTGACCCAGCCGAACGCGCCGAGCGCCTTGCGGAAGGCGAGCGCGGCAAGGATGAACGGTACGCCGAGTCCGGCGCAGTACACCGTCATCAGCAGCGCGCCGCGCCCGGCGCTGGCCTGGGCGGCCGAGAGGTTGAGGATGGAGGAGAGGGTCGGGCCGATGCACGGTGTCCAGCCCACGCCGAAGACCAGGCCCAGCAGCGGGGCCCCGGCCAGGCCGATCGCGGGGCGGCGGTGGGTGCGGACCTCGCGGTTGGTGAAGCCGGGCAGCAGCCCCATGAAGGCGAGGCCCATCAGGACGGTGAGCGCGCCGAGCACGATGTTGATGGTGCGCTGGTACTGCTGGAGGGTGTTGCCGAAGAAGCCGAAGAGCGCGCCGGTGGAGACGAAGACCGCGGTGAAGCCGAGGACGAACAGCAGCGCGCCGAGCAGCATGCGCCCGCGGCGCGCCCCCGTGGCGTCGGCGAGGTCGACGGCGGAGAAGCCGGTGACGTAGCTGAGGTAGCCGGGGACGAGCGGCAGCACGCACGGGGAGAAGAAGGAGAGCAGCCCGGCGGCGAGGGCGATCGGCAGGGCGAGGACGAGTGCCCCGCTGAAGACCGTCTCGTTGGTGCCGAAGGCCGCCAGCGTGCTCACTGCTGCTCCGCGAGGACCGGCGTGATCATCTTCTCGAGGTCCTCGGTGGAGAGTGCGCGCATCGCGCGGGCGGCGAGCCGGCCCTCGCGGTCGACCACGATGGTGGTCGGGATGGACTGCGGGTTGAGGCTGCCCTTGGGGAAGCGCAGGATCTCGGTGCCGTCCGGGTCGTACAGGCTCGGGTAGGTGATGCCGGTCTGCTGCTCGAAGCGGACGGCGTTGGCGGGGTCGACGTCCCTGGTGTTGATGCCGAGGAACTGGACGCCCTTGTCCTGGTACTTCTGGGAGACCTCCTGGAGGTTCTTGCCCTCGGCGCGGCACGGGCCGCACCAGGAGCCCCAGATGTTGAGGACGACGACCTTGCCCTTGAAGTCGGCGAGCGCCGTCGGCTTGCCGTCGAGGGTCTTGCCGGAGATCGCGGGCGCGGCCGTCCGCGCGGCGGGGGCGGCGGTGGCGATGCCGGCGGCGCCGGTGACGAAGCCGGCCTGGCCCTCGCTGCCGGACGAGCCGGAGCTGCAGGCGGTCAGTGCGAGCGCGGCGGCGGCACCGAGCGTGGCGGCCAGGCGGGTGCGGCGGCGGGTCGTCCCAGACATGTGAAAAGTTTCGCATGGGACTTGGGGCAGGTTTGAGGGGGTCCGACGTTACGGGCCGGACCCCATCTGACCTGCTGTTTCTACACTTATGATCCGCTTATTCGGGGCATTTCACCGCTGTGGCGGCGGTCACCTCCGGGGCGGCCCCGCGGCCCCGCCGGAGAACCGCGCGGGGCCCGTCGGCGTCAGGCGCCGAAGCTCTTGCCGACCGGCTTGGACTTGCCGCCCTTGCCCACCAGGTGGGCCGGCAGCAGGTCCCGGGCCGGCTCGCGGTAGCCGATCGACACGATCCGGTCGCCCTCGTAGGTGAAGCTGGTCAGCGAGGCCAGCGAGCACTGCCGGTTGCGCGGGTCGTGCCACAGCCGCCGGCGCTCGGCGAACGAGCGGACGATCCAGATCGGCAGCTGGTGGCTGACGCAGACCGCCTCGTGGCCGCGCGCGGCGTCCCGGGCCGCGGCGAGCGCGCCCATCATCCGCACGACCTGCTCGATGTACGGCTCGCCCCAGGACGGCTTGAACGGGTTGGTCAGGTACTTCCAGTACCCCGGGTTCCTCAGCGAGCCGTCGCCGACGCCGAAGGTCTTGCCCTGGAAGATGTTGTCCGCCTCGATCAGCCGCTCGTCGACGGCCACCTCCAGGCCGTGCGCCTTGCCGATCGGCTCGGCGGTCTCCTGGGCGCGCTCCAGCGGCGAGGCCACCACGTGCGTGATGTCCCGGTCCGCGAGGTGCTCCGCGACCCGGTCGGCCATCTGCCGGCCGAGCTCGGAGAGGTGGTAGCCGGGGAGGCGCCCGTAGAGGATGCCCTCCGGGTTGTGCACCTCGCCGTGGCGCATCAGGTGGACGACGGTGGTCTCGCTCACGCGGCCTCCTCGGTGGCTTCGGCGGCGGCGCGGGCGGCCGCGGGCAGGGCGGCGGCGATCCGGTCGATCGCCCGCTCGTCGTGGGCCGACGAGACGAACCAGGACTCGAAGGCCGAGGGCGGCAGGTAGACGCCCTGGGACAGCATCGAGTGGAAGAAGGAGTTGAAGCGGAACGCCTGCTGGCGGCGGGCCGCATCGTAGTCGGTGACCTGCTCCTCGGTGAAGAACACCGAGAACATGTTCCCGGCCTTCTGCAGCCGGTGCGCCACGCCCTCCTTGGCGAGCGCCTCGGCGACCAGGCCGGAGACCTGCTCGGCGACCCGGTCGACGGTGGCGTACACCTCGTCGGTGCAGTTGCGCAGCTGGGCGAGGCCGGCCGCGGTGGCGATCGGGTTCCCGGAGAGCGTGCCCGCCTGGTAGACCGGGCCGGCCGGGGCGAGGTGGGCCATCACGTCGGCGCGGCCGCCGAACGCCGCGGCCGGGAAGCCGCCGCCCATGACCTTGCCGAAGGTGAGGAGGTCCGGGGCCCAGCCCTCGCGGGCCGCCTCCAGGCCGTACCAGCCGGCCTTGGAGACGCGGAAGCCGGTCATCACCTCGTCGGAGACGAACAGCGCGCCGTCGGCCCGGCAGAGCTCGGCGAGGCCCCGGTTGAAGCCGGGCAGCGGCGGGACGACGCCCATGTTGCCCGGCGAGGCCTCGGTGATCACGCAGGCGATCTCGCCGGGGTGCGCGGCGAAGGCCTGCCGGACGGCCTCCAGGTCGTTGTACGGCAGCACGATGGTGTCGCCGGCCTGGGCGCCGGTGACGCCGGGGGTGTCCGGCAGGGCGAAGGTCGCCACACCGGATCCGGCCGCGGCCAGCAGCGCGTCCACGTGGCCGTGGTAGCAGCCGGCGAACTTCACGATCTTCGCGCGGCCGGTGAAGCCGCGGGCCAGCCGGATCGCCGACATGGTGGCCTCGGTACCGCTGGAGACCAGGCGGACCTGCTCGACCGGCGCCACCCGGGCGGTGATCTCCTCGGCCAGCTCGACCTCGCCCTCGCCGGGGGTGCCGAAGGAGGTGCCGCGGACGACCGCCCGCTGCACCGCCTCGATCACCGCCGGGTGCGCGTGGCCGAGGATCATCGGCCCCCACGAGCAGACCAGGTCGACGTACTCCCGGCCGTCGGCGTCGGTCAGGTAGGGGCCGCTGCCGGACACCATGAAGCGGGGGGTACCGCCGACCGCACGGAAGGCACGGACTGGCGAGTTCACGCCACCCGGGGTGACGACGGAGGCGCGCTCGAACAGCGACCGGGACTGCGGAGCCTCGTACGGATAGCTCGGGGGACTGGTCCGCGGGTCGCCGTCGGACCTGCTCTCGGGGTTGCTCACGGGGTTGGTCACCTGAACATGCTCTCAAATCGTGTCCTTGCACTCTGCATGCCCGGCCCGATCATCTGGAACGATGATCCGTGTGCTGCTGCCTCTGCAAGGGGTTCGGACTGTACGGTTGTCCGTGCGACCGTCGCGAAGGAGTCCGGCCGGTGGGCCGGAGGTCCTGGGCACAGCGGGGCGCACGCCCCGGATCGGGGCGACGGACGCCGGGGGCGACCGTTCGAACCGGCCGGCCGACCGCGGCGACGCGGTCACGGGGCGCTGCGGCTCGCAGTGTGTACGGCGGCACAAGACGGGTAAGTGGCACGTTCGGAGGGACACCGGGCGTGTGGGGGTCTGTCGATTCCGGCGAATTCCGGTGAGGATGGTCCGAGTGTCCGAGGCGCAGGACGGCTTCGAGGAGGCCACGGGTGCCCCCCGTCCCTCCGCGGAGGCCGCGCACGGCGGGGGTACGGGTACAGGCGGCAGGGGAAGGCGGGGCGAGGGACGCGTGGGAGTCACCTACAAGTACTTCGGCGCACCCGACCGGGCCACCGCGGCGAGAGTCCCGACCGCCCTCGGGCCCGGCGGGCTCGGCCTCGACGCCGGCGAGCTGGGCTCGCTCGGCCGGCTCGGCGACCTGATGGAGACCAGCGGCTCGCTCAACGGCCACCTCTCCACCAAGATCAAACCCGAGACCATGAGCGCGATGGTGCTCACCGGCATCCAGGGCGTCCCGCTGCACCAGGTACCGCCGCTGGAGCTGGTCGTCCTGCACCCCGACTACGCCGTCGTGCAGCTGCCGCACAACGTGGTCGAGCCGCTGCGCAAGGCCGACGAGACGCAGCTCGGCGCCGCCGCCTTCATCTGGTCGACCGTGCCGGACCGGCGCGGCCCGCGCGACGCCTTCGTGATCTACCAGATGCTGCACGAGTGGCAGGACTTCGCCAACCGCCTGCACGACGCCGGCCACCAGCTGTACTGCCTCGTCTGGCCCTGAGCCCGGGCATGTGACAGGGGCGTGCGGTGGCGCCCTCCCGGACGGGAGGCACCACCGCACGCCCCTTTCGTGCAGCCGTCAGGCCTGCCCTCCCTGGACGGCGGCGAAGGCGGCCAGGGCCTCTGCGAGCAGGGACTCGGCGGCGGTGCGGTCGACCCCGAGGCCGGAGAGCGGGCCGGTGCCGTCCTCCAACTCCAGGAGGGCGAAGAGGATGTGTTCGGTGCCGATGTAGTTGTGGCCCATCCGGAGCGCCTGGCGGAAGGTCAGCTCCAGGGCCTTGCGGGCCCGGGCGTCGTACGGGATCAGCTCGGGCAGCTCGTCCGCGGCCGCGGGCAGCGCCGCCTCGGCCGCCTCGCGGACCGCCTCGGGGGTGATCTGCTGGGCCGCGAGCACCTGGACGGCGAGGCCCTCGGGCTCCGCGAGCAGCCCGAGCACCAGGTGCGCGGGGGTGATCTCGGCGTTGCCGGCGGCGCGGGCCTCGTTCTGGGCGGCCATCACCACGTTCCGGGCCCGCGGGGTGAAGCGGCCGAAGCCCTGGCTGGGGTCGAGGTCCGAGGCCTCGCCCGGATCCTTGGGCACGAAGCGCTTCTGCGCGGCCTGCCGGGTGACCCCCATGCTCTTGCCGATGTCCGTCCAGGAGGCGCCGGAGCGCCGGGCCTGGTCCACGAAGTGGCCGATCAGGTGGTCCGCCACCTCGCCGAGGTGCTCCGCGGCGAGGACGGCGTCGGCGAGCTGCTCGAGCGCGTCGCTGTGAACCTTCTTGATGGTCTCGATCAGGTCGTCGAGACGGACGGGATGCGTCATCTGGACTGGATTCGCCATGTGTCAACCGTAGGTTGACACCGCGGCACTGTCAACCGTCGGTTGACAGTGCGATCGCCACTCCTCCACCGGCCGGACGCGGGCTGACGCCGCGCCGGTGGGCAGGCGGGGTGCCTGCCCACCGGCGCGGGCCGGTCAGGGGAGGTAGGAGATGCCGAGCTTGTCGAGCTGCCAGAGCTGGTCGGCGGTACCGGTGTCCTGGGCGAGGGCGAGGGTGCGGTTGCCCTGGGCGTCGAGGGTGGTGGTGAGGGTGGCGACCTCGGTGCGGTCCTGGGAGTCGGCGATCCGGTAGCGGCCGTCCTCGGTCGGCAGCAGCAGCCAGTGCTGGTTGCCGCCGCCGTGGCAGTGCCACTGGACGAGCGGGGTTCCGGGGGCGGTGGATCCGCCGGTGGCGTCCAGGCACATGGCGCGGTTGGCGGTGGAGGCGAGTTCGAAGGTGCCGCCGGCGGCCGCCCTCAGCAGGAAGGACTGGTTGAGCCCGCCGGTCGGCCGGTAGGTGATGGCGGCGCGGCCGTCGGTGGCGTCGCCGTACGTGCCGCCGCCCGCGATGTCGAGGGGCCTGCCGGTGGCCGCGTTGGTGAGCCGGTACCAGGAGCCGTCCTCGGGAGTGTCGGGAAAGGGCCGGCCGGCGGTGAGCGGGGCGATCGAGGTGGTGTTGGTCCGGTCGAGAGTGCAGTAGGCCTGGTCGAGCGCGGGCCGGCGGTAGAACTGGGCGAGGCAGCCGGCCTCACCGCGGTAGCCGGCCACCCGCAGGTGGTACGACTGCCGGACCATGTTCATGCACACCCCGGGGATGCCGATCTCCTGGTCGCAGCCGTTTCGGGTGCGCTCCGAGACGTCGATGACGTCGCCGTTGGTGTACTCGTACGGCGAGCTCGTCCAGCTCGCGCACACCTCGTGGCCGTAGCTGACCCGCCGCTGGTCGAGGTACCGCACGCCGGGCACCCGGCCCGCCGCCTCGCGCAGTGCGTCGCTGAACGTCGGGACGACCAGGTTGTGGCCCCAGGCGAGGTCCTCGGGGAAGGCCGGGCAGCCGTCCGCGATCTTGCCGAGGTAGTCGTTGCGCCGGATGTCGGGCGTGATCGGGGTGAAGTACGACTGGTAGACCAGCTGGTAGGCGGAGTCCTGGTAGCCGGCCCGCCGCATGGTCGCCCGGACGTTCGTCAGCGCGGCGGCCACCTTGGGCTTGACCCGCTCCGCGCGGGCGAGGATCTCGGCGGTGCCGATGGTGTCGCGGCAGCCCTGGGACTTGGGGACCGGGAAGTACTGGCCCAGGCAGGCCAGCATGATGCCGCTGAAGTCGAAGTCGTCGTTGGCGCCGATGGTGACGACCACCATCTTGATGTCGTACTTCGCGGCGGCCTCGGCCAGTTGGACGTCCTGCCTGGGTTCGCCGAAGTCTCCGCTGCCGGGGCCGGTGATCTCGGCGAGTTCGGGGTCGCTGACCAGGTCGCCGGTCTGCGCGCCGGAGCAGGCGAGGTCGAGCGGGACGAGGTCGGGGAGCCCGGTGAGGAAGATCTCCGACCTGGTGGAGCGGTGGCAGTAGTTGGTGGGGGTGTCGGTGCCCGGCACGTAGTCGTCGCCGGTGTCGGTGCCCGCGCCCTCCCCCGAGATGGCGCTGTCGCCGAGGGCGACGATCGCGGCGGGGCGGGTCTGCGCGGTGTCGGCGGCCCGGGCCGGCGCGGCCGGCAGGGTGGCGAGTCCGAGGACGGCGGCGAGCAGGGCGGCGGCAGGCAGGCCGGCGGCTCGACATCGGCGGAGGCCGGACAGGGGTGAGCTGGTCACGCGTGACTCCTGTGAGGGTGGGGGACGCGCGGCTTGGCGCCGGGCGGTGGAGCGGAGCGTGGTGCGGGTGGAGACGCGGGCGCCGAGGCTGTGGGGGCTTCGGCGCACGACGGCCGGCAGGCTCGGAAAAATATGAGCCCGGCTCACATGTTAGGAACTGACACTCCGTCCAACAAGGCTCGGCGCACGACGAACGGGCCGCCGCCCGCGCCCCAGGAGGAAGGGGCGCGAGCGGCGGCCCGTTGCGTGCGGACTCGGCCGGTGACCGGCCGTCAGGCGCTGCGGCCTGGTCAGCCGACGTTGGCGCAGGAGTTGCCGAACGCCGGGTTCAGCAGGCCGATGACGTCGATCGAGTTGCCGCACAGGTTGACCGGGACGTGCACCGGAACCTGGATGTTGTTGCCCGAGGCGACACCCGGGGAACCGGCCGCGGCGCCCTCGGCGCCGGCGCTCGCCATCGCGGTGCCGGCACCGGCAGCGACGATGCCCACGACGGCGGCGCCGACAGCGGCGGCCTTCTTGACGCTCATATGAGTCTCCTCGTTGATACAGGTCTTCCATGGGCCGCTCGGGTGGACCGCTCGGGCTCCGCACGGAAGGGCACGGGGCGTGCACCGGGCCCAACGAGGCCTGCTCGGCGCGGTACCGAACACGCCGGCACATTCACCCGGACGTAGTAGTGAAGGCATTCGGGTGATCGTGGGATCAGCCCGTTTCCCCCGGCGGCCACGGTCGTTCTTCCCTGCGTACCGGCTCGACCGGTCCGGCCCGGGGCTCCCGGTCCGGACCGGTCCCACCCGCCCGAGCGGGCCGCGGCGTCCGACCGATCCGCGGCGTGCACGGCGCGGGACTCGCGAACAGAAAGAGACTGCACCATGCGCAAGATCGCCTACGGCGTGTTCGGCACCGCGGCCGCAGCCGCCATGCTGTTCGGCGGCGCCGCCGCCGCGTCCGCCTCGGGTGCGGCGGCCGATGGCGTCGCCACGGGCTCCCCCGGCGTGCTGTCCGGCAACCTGATCCAGGTCCCGGTGCACGTCCCGGTCAACGTCTGCGGCAACACCGTGAACGTGATCGGCCTGCTGAACCCGGCGTTCGGCAACGCCTGCGCCAACATCTGACCCCGGGCCGCCGACCGGGCGGCCGCGCCGGCCCGCGGGCCGGTCCCAGGACTCCCAGGAGGGGCCTTTGGGCGCCTTCTGGCAGCGCCGCGGTGCACCAATTCCCGACCGTGCGGGAATCGGTGGCGGCGCGCACGACATAAAGCGGCCGACGGCTCGCCCAAGCCACGGGCGACACAAGCCAGTTGAGCCGCGGGAGTGACAATCACGGAGCACCCAGGAAATGCCTGGCGATGATACCGATTCGCCCGGCGCCCGGTCTCCACAAGGAAATCCGGGCACGAACCTAAGGAACGAAACCCCATGCGCACGTTCAAGAAGGCCACCGTCCTCACCATCGCCGCCGCCGGCCTGTTCGCCTCCGGCGCCGGTGTCGCCGCTGCCAGCTCGGGCGCCGAGGGCGTCGCCGCCGGCTCCCCCGGCGTGCTGTCCGGCAACCTGGTCCAGGTCCCGGTGCACGTCCCGGTCAACCTGTGCGGCAACACCGTCAACGTGATCGGCGCCCTGAACCCGGCGTTCGGCAACTCCTGCGCCAACGCCGGCTGAGAAGCCGTCGACTGACGTCGTGTCCGCGCCGCGCCCGGTCCCGCCGGGCGCGGCGCACCCTCCCCGTGTGTGATTAGGAGATCGACTCCCATGCAGAACGTGAAGAAGGCCGCCGTTCTCACCGCCGCCGCCGGCATCGTGCTCGGTGGTGCCGGCGCCGCCAGCGCCAGCTCCGGCGCCGAGGGCGTCGCATCGGGCTCGCCCGGCGTGCTGTCCGGCAACCTGCTCCAGGTGCCGGTGCACGTCCCGGTGAACGTCTGCGGCAACTCGGTCAACGTGGTCGGCCTGCTGAACCCCGCGTTCGGCAACACCTGCGCCAACGTGGACGCGCCGCCGCAGGTCGAGGAGGAGGACTGCTGATCACCGCGATCGGCACGACTCGTGCGTCTGCCCCCCGGCCGCCGGCCGGGGGGCAGTTCGCGTCGGCGCCGCGGCCCGGCCCCGCGAGGGCGTCCGGCCGGCGGCCACCCATCCCACCGACGAGAAGGATTCCTCCATGGTGCTGAAGACGGCCCGAACGGGCCTGCTGGCCGCGCTCGGCGCGGCCGCCGCGGTGGGCGCGGCGGCCGGCCCGGCCTCCGCCGCCGAGCAGACCGCCCCGGCCGGGCTGCCCCGGCCGGCCGCGCAGTTGCAGTCCCCCGACACCGGGCAGGTGGTCGGCGGCACGACCGGTGCGCTCGGCTACGCGGTGGCCCCGGTGAAGAACCTGCGGCTCGACCCGTGGGCGCAGTCCTCGGCCGACGTGCTGAACAACGGCGTCGCCGTTCAGCCCGACAACGGGGTGCCGACGGTCGGCACCGCGCCGCTGACCTCGCCGCTCAGCGCGGGCGGCGGCCCGCAGAGCCTGCCGGTGGTCGGCCCGACGCTCGGTCTGCTGCCCGGCTGACCGCCCCGGAGGCGCCTGCGCACGCCACGGAGCCCGGCGCCCTCGGGGGGTGCCGGGCTCCCGCCGTTCGGGCCGCGGGTCAGAACGCGGGCGGCGCCAGGACGTCGGAGGAGAGCGCACCGGTGGCGGCCGCCGTCAGGTTGCCGGCCGTGTCGGTGACCGAGACCCGCTGGTCGTCGCCGCCGAGCGAGGCCTTGGCGCCGGGCACGGCCTGCACCGGCGCGGTCACCAGCTGCGGGTCCAGCTCGCCGAAGGAGAGCGCGCCGTCGGCGAACTCCCCGCTGTGGTCGGTGGCGTAGCGCAGCGGCTGGCCGAGTTCCAGGGCCGGGCCGGCCGTCCGGATCGGGGCGGCGGGCACGTTGAGGACGGCCTGGCCGAGCTCGGTGCTCCGGTCGGCGGCGGGCAGCGGCACCACGGCGTCCACGGCCGGGCCGACCCGGCCGATGTTGACCGCGGGGACGATCCGGTCCGGGAGGAGCTGGGCGCCCGGGTGCTCCTCGGGCACCGGCGGCTGCAGCGGCGAGGCGGGCAGCCCGCCGGAGAGCGTGCCGGTCTGGGTGAGCAGCGGCAGCGGGACGTTGAACGGCACCTCCTGGCCCGCCAGGCCGTTCTCGACGGCCGCCACCTCGCCGGGGGTCATCGGGCGGGCCTCGGCCGCGCCCTGCGCGGAGACGACGCCGGCACCGACCGCGAGCAGCAGGGCGCCGGTGGCCCGCTTGGAAAGCTTCATGCAATTCACCGTTCTGTCCGAGTGCGTTCTATCGGAGCGGTTCCGAGGGGAGAGACCTGCGGAAAAGCAATCTGCGCAACGACCGACCACGGGCGGGATTGCGTCGATTAACCGGTACGGGCTAATAATCGGACTGGAATACCACCGACCTGATGATCAATCAGACGCCTGCGAAGAATCTGCGTAACTTTCCCGGCCGTCATTCTTTGAACCGGATGTCGCAGCTCGACGGCGACGCGACCGGAATCCACAGACACCGGGCACGGCCGCCGGGCCGCCGCACCCGAGCATTTCAGAGAGGTATCTCCCATGCTGAAGAAGACCTTCGCGGGCCTGGGCCTGGCGGCCGCCGCCCTGGCCACCGCCGCGGCTCCGGCCGGCGCGATCGGCAACGCGGACGGCTCCGCCGGCTCGATCCAGGGCAACGGCGGCACCAACGCCACCGGCACCTGGGGCAACCACAGCCCCAACTTCCACTTCGCCGACAACCCGAACGTCTGCCTCCCCGAGATCCACAACATCGGTGTGGCCGTGCTCGGCGTGGCGGTTCCGGTCGAGGTCGACGCGCTCAACAACCAGCCCAAGCAGACCTGCGTGGTCGGCGAGGGCACCCTCGGCAGCGGCGACGGCGGCGTTTCCCACCTGGTCGGCTGACGCACACCCGCCGCACTCTCGGGGCCCCCGCCCCGATCCCGTACCACCCGGTGCGGCCGCTCCCCCGGCCGCACCGGCGCAGAAACGCCCGGCGTGAGCCACCCGCCGGGGCGAGGCTCCATCCCATTCAGAAGATCCCACGAAGGAACGCAGAGATGATCAAGAAGGCTCTCGCCGCCGCCGGCGTCGCCGCCGCCGGTGTCGCCATGGCCGCCGCTCCCGCGATGGCGATCGGCGACGCCGACGGTGCCGCCACCTCCATCCAGGGCAACGGCGGCACCAACGCCACCGGTACCACCGGTGACCACAGCCCGAACTACCACACCCTGGACAACCCGAACCTCTGCCTGCCCGAGGTCCACAACATCGCGGTCGGCGCGGTCGTCGGCCTCGCCGTGCCGATCGAGGTCCCGGTCCTCAACAACCAGCCGCAGCAGACCTGCGTGGTGGGCCAGAACACCGTGGGCAGCGGCGACGGCGGCGTCTCCCACCTGATCGGCTGATCCTGCCGGTCCGATCCGCCGCCGGGCTCGGGGGAGTCGCTCCTCCGGGTCCGGCGGTTGCCGTTCCCCGGCCGGGTGTCCGCCGGCCGGGCCGCGGTCACCCCTCCCCCGCCGTCCGCCGGGTCCGTTCCGCACAGCGGTCCCCACGGAGGGCGTTCGGGTGACGGTGCGTCATGCCGGGTGCGTGGTTGCCGGGCCGGGGCGGCTTGTTGTGATCAGTCGAGTCCGCATCACCGTCGTAGAGAGGACCCCTCCATCATGAAGACCATGCTCGGCAAGGCCCTGCTGACCGCTGTCGGCGCACTGGCCGTGGCCGGTGTCGCGGCGCCCGCCCAGGCGCACGTGGACGCGGGCGGCGGCGCCAGCCTGGTCGCCACCGCCGACGACCCGTTCGTCGCGGGCGAGGGCCACGGCTGGGCCGAGACCAGCAACATCTCCGTGATCGGCCAGGATTGGGGCTGGGCCACCAGCACGTCCATCGGTGGCGGCGCCGATGGCGAGGCGCACATCGGCTGACCGGCCGCAGACGCACCGGAGGCCGGGCCGCGGGTTGACCCCGCGGCCCGGCCTCCCGGCGTTGCTACGCCAGCATCCGGGCGGCCTCGACGGCCCAGTAGGTGAGGATCTGCTCGGCGCCGGCCCGGCGGATCGAGGTGAGCGTCTCCAGGATGATCCGCTCGCGGTCCACCCAGCCGTTGGCGGCGGCGGCCTCGATCATCGAGTACTCGCCGGAGACCTGGTACGCGGCGACCGGCACCGGGGAGGCGTCGGCGATCTGCCGCAGCACGTCCAGGTAGGCCATGGCAGGCTTCACCATGACGAGGTCGGCGCCCTCGGCGACGTCCTGCTCCAGCTCGCGCAGCGACTCGCGGGCGTTGGCCGGGTCCTGCTGGTAGGTCTTGCGGTCGCCCTTGAGCGAGGAGCCGACCGCCTCGCGGAACGGCCCGAAGAAGGCGGAGGCGTACTTGGCGGTGTAGGCGAGGATGCCGGTGTCCTGGTGGCCGGCCTCGTCCAGGGCCCGCCGGACCACGCCGATCTGACCGTCCATCATGCCGGAGGGGCCGACCAGGTGGACGCCGGCGTCGGCCTGCACCACGGCCATCTCGGCGTAGCGCTCCAGGGTGGCGTCGTTGTCGACGGAGCCGTCCTCGGCGAGGACGCCGCAGTGGCCGTGGTCGGTGTACTCGTCCAGGCAGAGGTCGGACATGACGACGAGCCGGTCGCCGACCTCGGCGACCACGTCGCGGATCGCCTGCTGCAGGATGCCGTCCGGGTTGGTGCCCTCGCTGCCGACGGCGTCCTGCACCTCGGGCACGCCGAACAGCATGATGCCGCCGATGCCGGCCTCGGCGGCCTCCACCGCGGCCCGGCGCAGGGTGTCCCGGGTGTGCTGGACGATGCCGGGCATCGAGGTGATCGGCATCGGCTCGGTGATGCCCTCGCGGACGAAGGCCGGCAGGATCAGCTCGGCCGGGTGCAGGCGGGTCTCGGCGACCAGCCGGCGCATCGCCGGGGTCGAGCGGAGGCGGCGCGGGCGTACGGTCGGGAATTCGGCGGACAACTGCTGCTTCTCTCTCCGGTACGACACGGAGCCGCCGGGGAGGTTCGGTACCTCCCCGGCGGCGGGGTTCAGCGGGCGGCCTTGCGGCGCGACCCGGGGCGGCGCTCGCTCGGCCGGTAGACCGGCTCGCCGGCGGCGACCGCGGTGTCCCGGCGCCGGGCGCCGAATTCGGCGAGGGCCTGGGCCAGTGCGGCGGCGGACGGCGCGGGCGCCATCACGTCGACCCGCAGGCCGTGCTCCTCCGCCGTCTTGGCGGTGGCCGGGCCGATGCAGGCGATGACGGTCACGTTGTGCGGCTTGCCGGCGATGCCGACCAGGTTCCGCACGGTGGACGACGAGGTGAAGAGCACCGCGTCGAACCCGCCGCCCTTGATCGCCTCGCGGGTCTCGGCCGGCGGCGGCGAGGCGCGCACGGTGCGGTACGCCGTCACGTCGTCGACCTCCCAGCCGAGCTCGACCAGGCCGGCGACGAGCGTCTCGGTGGCGATGTCGGCGCGCGGCAGCAGCACCCGGTCGATCGGGTCGAAGACCGGGTCGTACGGCGGCCAGTCCTCCAGCAGCCCGGCGGCGGACTGCTCGCCGGAGGGCACCAGGTCGGGCTTCACACCGAAGTCGACCAGCGCCTGGGCGGTCGTCTCGCCGACCGCGGCGACCTTGATGCCGGCGAACGCGCGGGCGTCCAGGCCGTACTCCTCGAACTTCTCCCGGACGGCCTTCACGGCGTTGACCGAGGTGAACGCGATCCACTCGTAGCGGCCGGTCACCAGGCCCTTGATGGCGCGCTCCATCTGCTGCGGGGTGCGCGGGGGCTCCACCGCGATGGTCGGCACCTCCTGCGGGACGGCGCCGTAGCCGCGCAGCTGGTCGGAGAGGCCGTGCGCCTGCTCCTTCGTCCGCGGGACGAGGACGTTCCAGCCGAACAGCGGCTTGGTCTCGAACCAGGAGTGCGAGGCGCGGTGGGCGACCTGCTCGCCCACCACGGCTATCACCGGGGTGGCCGGGTCGACCGGGGCCGACACCGGGGAGGGCAGCACCCGGGCCGCCTTCAGGTCGGCGGCGATGCCGGCCAGCGTGGAGGTGAAGGTGCGCTGGCGGGTGGTGGTGCCCGACAGGGTGGCGGAGAGCGCCGCCTCCGGCTTGCGGCCGTTGGCGACCAGCGCGTTGGCGGTGGCCGGCAGCTGGCCGAGGGTCGTGCGGACGACCAGGGTGGTCTCCAGCGCGCCGAGGTCGACGCCGGCGCCGCCGAGCAGCGCGGCGGCGTCCACGAAGCGCACGTCGGCACCCTGACTGCTGCGCAGCGGCACACCCGCGTAGGCCGGCACGCCGACCGACTGGGCGACACCGGGGATCACCTCGAAGGCGATCTCCGCGCCGGCGCAGCCGAGCATCTCCTCGGCGGCGCAGCCGTCGAGGCCCGGGTCGCCGTCGACGGTGCGCACCACGTGCTTGCCCGCCCGGACGGCGTCCGCGACGAGCCTGGCGACGTCGAGGCCGGCCTCCTCGGCGGGGTTGTGCACCTGGACGCCGGCCGGGCAGTGCGCGCGGACGGCGGCGGCGGTGAGCGGGTCGGCGATCAGGACGTCGGCGGAGGCCAGCACGTCGACCGCGCGGAGGGTGAGCAGACCGGGGTCGCCCGGGCCGGCTCCCAGGAAGGTGCAGCGGCCGGCCGGCTGGGCCGGGCCGTTGGACGGGCTGGTGGCGGCGGTGGGGCTCATCGGTTTCGCTCCCCCATCAGGCCGGCCGCCCCCTGGTCGAGCAGCCGGGCAGCGAGCGCGCGGCCGAGGGCCGCCGCCTGCTCCTCGGCCGTCTCGTCCAGGACGAGCGGGCCGGTGGCGGTCATTCTCAGCAGGGTGGCGCCGTCGGTGGTGCCGACCACGCCCTCCAACTGCAGTTCGGTGCCGGCCCAGACGGCCAGCGCGGCGACGGGCGCCGAGCAGCCCGCCTCGAGGGCGGCCAGCAGGGCGCGTTCGGCGACGACCGCGGCCCGGGTGGGCGTGTGGTCGAGCGCGGCGAGCTGTGCGGCGAGGCCGGCGTCCACGCACTCCACGGCGAGGGCGCCCTGGCCGGGGGCCGGGACCATCAGCTCGGGGTCGAGGTGCTCGGTGATCTCGGCGGCGCGGCCGAGCCGGTTGAGGCCGGCGGTGGCGAGGAGGACGGCGTCCAGCTCGCCGGAGGCGACGTAGCCGATCCGGGTGTCCACGTTGCCGCGTATCGCGACGGTCTCCAGGGCGGTGCCGCGGGCGGCCGCCCAGGCGTTCAGCTGGGCCATCCGGCGCGGGGAGCCGGTGCCGACGCGGGCGGTGCGGCCGCTGCCGGCGAGCTTCTCGACGAGTTCGCCGAGGGTGAGCCCGTCACGGGCGACCAGGGCGTCGCGGACGTCCTCGCGCTCCGGGACGGCCGCGAGGAGCAGGCCGGCCGGGGCGGCGGTGGGGAGGTCCTTGAGGGAGTGCACGGCGAGGTCGATGCGGCCCTCCAGGAGGGCGTCGCGCAGCGCCGAGACGAACACGCCGGTGCCGCCGATCTGCGCCAGCGCCTCCCGGGAGGTGTCGCCGAAGGTGGTGATCTCGACGAGTTCCACCGGGCGGCCGGTGACCCGGCTCACCTCGCGCGCGACCATGCCGGACTGCGCCATCGCCAGGGCGCTGCGTCGGGTGCCCAGGCGCAGCGGCTGCTCGGGGGCGCCCGGGGGGCTGCTCAGTTGACCATTCATGAGGTGCTCGTCCAGGTCGTGCCGGTGGGGGTTGACGGGGTTCATCCGGCCGCTCCGCCGCGGGGGGCTTGGCCGGCGCCCGGCGACGAGGCCGGGGTGCCGGAGACGGCGTGCACGGCCGCCGGGTCCAGGTCGAAGAGTTCCCGCAGCGCCTCGGCGTACGAGGCGCCGCCGGGCTCGGCGGCGAGCTGCTTGACCCGCACGGTGGGTGCGTGCAGCAGCTTGTCGACGACGCGGCGGACGGTCTGGCCGATCTCGGCGCGGGAGCGCTCGTCGAGGTCGGGCAGCCGGGCTTCGAGGCGGGCGAGCTCGCCGATGACGACGTCGGACGCCATCGAGCGGAGCGCGACCACGGTGGGGGCGATCCGGGCGGCGCGCTGGGCGGCGCCGAAGGCGGCGACCTCGTCGGCGACGATGCCGGTGACGGCGTCGACGTCGGCGGCACCCGGGCCGTCGGCGGAGTGCGCGTGGGACAGGCTCTCGATGTCGACCAGGAGCGCGCCGGGCAGCTCGTGGACGTCGTGGTGGACGTCCCGCGGCATCGCGAGGTCGAGGAAGGCGAGCGGGCCCTCGCCGGTGCGGGCGGCGACGGCGGCGGCGGCCTGCTCGGCGGTGATGACCACGCCGGCGGCGCCGGTGCAGGAGACCACCAGGTCGACGTCGGCGAGCACCTCGGGGACCTTGGCGAAGTCGACGGTGCGGCCGGTGCCGAGGTTGCCGACCAGGCGCTCGGCGCGCTCGGCGGTGCGGTTGGCGACGAGCAGGTCGGTGACGCCGGCGCGGACGAGGGTGGCGGCGGCGAGCGAGCTCATCGAGCCGGCGCCCACCACCAGGACGCGCTTGCCGGCGATGTCGCCGGCGCCGGCGGCGACCTGCTCCAGGCCGAAGGTGACCAGGGACTGGCCGGCCCGGTCGATGCCGGTCTCGCTGTGGGCGCGCTTGCCGACCCGAAGGGCCTGCTGGAAGAGCTCGTTGAGGCCGCGGCCGGCGGTGTGCTCGTCCTGGGAGCGGGCCAGGGCGTCGCGCAGCTGGCCGAGGATCTGGCCCTCGCCGACGACCATCGAGTCCAGGCCGCAGGCCACCGAGAAGAGGTGGTGGACGGCGCGGTCCTCGTAGTGGACGTAGAGGTGGGCGGTGAGCTCCTCCAGGTCGACGCCGCTGTGGTGGGCGAGCAGCAGCGAGAGTTCGGCGACGCCGGCGTGGAACTTGTCCACGTCCGCGTAGAGCTCGATCCGGTTGCAGGTGTTGACCAGGGCGGCCTCGGCGACGGTGGCCGAGGCGGCGGCGTCGTGCAGCAGGCGGGTGGGGACCTCGCCGGTGAGGGCGGCGCGCTCCAGCACGCCGACCGGGGCGGTGCGGTGGCTCAGTCCGACGACGAGCAGGCTCATGCCGGCATCACCGCCGAGAGGTCGCCCTCGCCGCCGGCGGCGGTCGGGCCGGCGGCGTTCTGGGCGGCGGTCTTGGCGGCGCGGCCCTGGGCGGAGCGGTCGGCGCCCTTGGCGGGCTCGCCCTTGGCGGCGCCGGCGGCGCGGCGCAGCTTGGCGGCCGCGGCGCGGACCGGGCCGGGGGCACGGTCGAGCACGGAGTCGCCGCCGCCGGGCTCCTCGCCGGCCTTGCGCTGCTCGTGGAAGGCGAGGATCTGGAGCTCTATGGAGAGGTCGACCTTGCGCACGTCCACGCCGTCCGGGACGGTCAGCACGGTGGGGGCGAAGTTGAGGATGCTGGTGACGCCGGCCTCGACGAGGCGGTCGCAGACCTGCTGGGCGGCGCCGGGCGGGGTGGTGATCACGCCGATGGAGACCTGCTGGCTCTCGACGATGGACTCCAGCTCGTCCATGTGCCGGACGGGCAGGCCGGCGGCGGTGGTGCCGACGACGCCGGGGTCGGCGTCGAGCAGGGCGGCGACCCGGAAGCCGCGGGAGGCGAAGCCGCCGTAGTTGGCGAGGGCGTGGCCGAGGTTTCCGATGCCGACGATGACGACCGGCCAGTCCTGGGTGAGACCCAGCTCACGGGAGATCTGGTAGACCAGGTACTCGACGTCGTAGCCGACGCCGCGGGTGCCGTAGCTGCCGAGGTAGGAGAAGTCCTTGCGGAGCTTGGCGGAGTTGACGCCGGCGGCGGCGGCCAGCTCCTCGGAGGAGACGGTGGGGACGGAGCGCTCGGAGAGCGCCGTCAGCGCCCGCAGATACAGGGGGAGGCGGGCGACGGTCGCCTCCGGGATGCCCCGGGCACGCGAGGGTCGGCGCGCGGCGCCGGTGTCGGGCGCCTGCGAACTGCTCTGGGTGGGTCGGCCGATTGCCACGGTGCTCCCGAGGGTGAAGCTGGGCTTAGGCAGCCAGGCTATGCGTTTGTGAACGTGTGCACAAAGATGGTGTCCGATTTGTCCCTGCACAGTGATGCGCATCACTCGCCTCCCTGCGTGACCGGTACCGTTCCGGGGTGCACCGGAGCGCCTGCGCCGAATCCGGTCACTCCCTGCGGCCACGGGCCGAGCGGGGCCTCGCGGCGCAGCAGCGGCACGGGCGCGCCGCCCGCCAGCGAGCGGGCCCGGCCGAGCCGGGGCCAGGGCACCGGGGCGGCGCCCTGCGGCGGCTCCCGGTGGTCGGCGGGCGGCAGCGCGCCGGTGCGGGCGTAGTGGCGGAGCAGGTCGGCGGCGGCCCGGGCGTCGCCCATCGCGGTGTGCGCCGGGTACCAGCCGAGGCCTGCCGCCTCTATGCAGGCGGTGAGGCCCCAACCGGTGGCGGCGGGCAGCAGGGTACGGGCCAGGCGCATGGTGCAGAGCAGCGGGACGGGCGGCAGCGGCACCCCGATCCGGGCGTACTCGCGCTCCAGGAAGGCGTGGTCGCAGGTGACGTGGTGGCCGACCATGACCCGGTCGGCGAGCAGGTCGAGCAGGTACGGGGCGACCTCGCGGAAGCGCGGGGCGCCGACCACGTCGTCCTGGGCGATCCGGTGCACATGGGTGGGCCCGACCGGCCCGCCGGGATCGACGAGGGTGGAGAAGGTCTCCTCGATACGGAGCCCGTCGTCCAGCAGGACGACCGCGACCTCGACGACCCGGTGCCGCCAGGGGCTGCGGCCGGTGGCCTCGACGTCGACGACGGCATAGCCGCCCATCGCGCTCTCTCCTTCGCCTGCGGCCCCCGGCGGACACGAAACAGGCTCGATCGTAAGCCGACGAATTCACCGATTCGGCGGGTGATCTCTATCGGGTCGGCAACGATTCGGTCCGCCACCCCCGCCGATCGGCGGGGGTGGCGGTGGGCATGGCGGCGGTCGACGGGGTCCGGCGGCGGCCGGCGGCAGGCGGGTCAGGCGCCGAGGGCGGCGCGCAGGCGGCGCTCGTCGACCCGCCAGAAGTCGTGCTGGCGGCCGTCGATCAGGGTGACCGGGATCTGCTCGGCGTACTCGCGGTACAGCGCCTCGTCCTGGGTGATGTCCTTCTCCTCGAAGGCGGCGCCGAGCTCGCCGGTGACCCGGACGAGCACGGTGCGGGCGTCGTCGCAGAGATGGCAGCCGGGCTTGCCGATCAGGGTGACGACCCGGTCGGCGGGCTTCTTGTTCTTGTCGCGTCGCAGCAGGCTCACCCGGCCATTGTGCGCCCCCCGGCGCGGGTCACGGCGCCGATGCACACCGTTAACGGCTCCTGCACGCGGGCGTCACGGGAACACCGCCCCGCCCTGGCTATGCTCGGTCCATGGCCGCGCTACGAAGGCTCCACCTCGCAAGGCGTTCCCCCGACGAGCGGACCGCGCTGGCGGGCGAGGCCGCCGCCGACGCGGCCGAGGCCGACCTGCTCGCCGTCGCCGCGGAGCGCAACGGCGCGGCGGGGAGCGCAACGGGCACCGGGCCGGCCGTGACGACGGAGAAGGCGGAGAAGGCCGCGCGGGCCAGGAAGGCGCCGTCCGAGGACCACACCCCGACGCCCGGTGACGCGCGGGCGGCCGCGTTCTTCGACTGCGACAACACGATCCTGCGCGGCGCCGCGATGTTCTACCTCGGCGTCGGCCTGTACCGGCGGCGCTTCTTCACCCGCCGCGACGTCGCCCGCTTCGTCTGGCAGCAGGCCTGGTTCCGGCTGCACGGCTCGGAGGACCCGGCGCACATCGCGGACGCCCAGGACACCGCGCTCGGCCTGGTGGCCGGCAAGCGGACGGCCGAACTGGAGCAGATCTGCGAGGAGATCTTCGAAGAGGTCATCGCGGACAAGGTCTGGCCGGGCACCAGGGCGCTGGTGCAGATGCACCTGGACGCCGGGCAGCGGGTCTGGCTGGTCACCGCGGCGCCGCAGGAGATCGCCCGGATCATCGCACGCCGGCTGGGCATGACGGGCGCCCTGGCCACCGTCGCGGAGACCTCGGACGGCGAGTACACCGGCCGGCTGGTCGGCGGTCTGCTGCACGGCCCGGCCAAGGCGGCGGCGGTGCAGGCGCTGGCCCGGCGCGAGCAGCTGGACCTCTCCCGCTGCGCGGCGTTCAGCGACTCCGCCAACGACATCCCGATGCTGAGCCTGGTCGGCCACCCGTACGTGGTGAACCCGGACACCTCGCTGCGCCGGCACGCCCGGACGCACGGCTGGCGGGTCCGCGACTTCCGCACCGGCCGCAAGGCGGCCAAGGTCGGTCTGCCGGCGGCCGCCGGGCTCGGGGTCGCGGCGGGCGCCACCGCCGCCGCGCTGGCCGTCCACCGGCGCCGCCGCACGGCCTGAGGCACGGCCTCCGCCCGACCGGCGTCCCGGGCGGCACCGCCCGGGACGCCGGTCGCCGGTCAGACGAGCAGGCGTGCCGCGATCCTCTGCGCGTGCAGGTCGGCCTCCTGGTGCGCGCGGGTGCGCGAGGCCTCCGCCGCCGGGCGCAGCTCGGCCATCGCCGGGTTGCGGTGGGCCATGGTCAGCTCGGGGACGACGAACTCGACGTCCATGCCGAGCGCGTCGGCGAGCGCGGTGGTCAGGAAGGGCACCACGTGGTCCCAGCCCGCGCGCGGGGTGCCCTCGCCGTAGGCGCCGCCGCGGCTGGCGACGACGACCGCGGGGCGGCCGGCGGTCGGCACGGTCTTCGGGTCCCCGAGGGTGCGGCCCGGGATCATGATCTGGTCGAGCCACGCTTTGAAGGTCGAGGGGACCGACATGTTGTACATCGGGACGGTGAACAGGTAGGCGCCGGCACCGAGGAGTTCCTCGAGCAGCTCCTCCTGCAGCTCCATGGCCTCGGCCTGGGCGGGGGTGCGGGCGGCCGGGTCGGCGAAGCGGGCGGCGATCCCGTCGGCGGTCAGGTGCGGCACCGGCGCGGCCCCGAGGTCGCGGTGGACCACGCGGCCCTCGGGGTGCTCCTTCTGCCAGGTGGCGAGGAAGGTCTCGGCCACCTCGCGGGAGACGGAGCCGGTGTTCATGGCCGAGGAGTCGATGTGGAGAAGGTAGGACATCAGGCCTTCAGTGTCGTGGTTCGTACAGGAGTTGAGGCGCCGTCAATTATTCCAGCCGGAACATGTCATGGTCGCGCGGGGTGCGGTGGTGCCGCTCCGGGCGGCACCACCGCAGCTCGCTCGACGTCGAGGGCCCGTCCCCGGACGCGGTCAGCCGGCGTTCGTCGCGGTGCCGCACAGCACCTCGTTGACGGCGGCCAGGAAGAGCCGCGGGGTCTCGGCCGCGGCCATGGCCTCGTCGTCCAGGACGATCCCGTGCTCCCGCTGGACCCGGCCGGCCGTCTCCAGCAGGGCCAGCGAGTCGTAGCCGAGGTCGGTGAACGGGACGTCGGCGATGTCGCCGCCCAGGTCGACCTCCTCGTCCTCGCCCGCGCTCTGGCGCAGGATCGCGACGAGGTCCTCCAGGGTCAGCGGTTCCTTCACGGCCTCACTCATGGCTTCACTCCGTTCGTCGGTGGTGCCGGGCGGCAGGCGCCGGCGGTGCCGGACGGCCGCGTCACGCGGGCGTCCGGAGTACGAGGGCGCTGTTGAAGCCGCCGTGGCCGCGCGCCAGCACCAGCGCGGTGCGCAGCCGTGCGGGGCGGGGCGCGCCGACCACCAGGTCGATGCCGTGCCGGTCGGCGGCTGCGGTCACCGGCCCGGCCGGGGGACGACCTGGTCGCGCAGGCTCAGCAGGGCGGTGGCGACGTCGAGCGCGGCGCCGCCGGAGCCGAGCCGGCCGGTGGCGGCCTTCGGCGCGGCGACCGGGACGGCGTGCTCGCCGAAGAGCTCGCGCAGGGTCCGCGCCTCGGCCCCGTCCGCGTCCGGGCTTCCGGCGGCGTCGGCGAAGACCACGTCGACCTCCGCGGGCTCCACGCCCGCGTCCGCCAGGGCGAGTTCGGCGGCGCGCCGGAGGGTGTCCGGGCGGCCGGAGTCCGGCGGCGGGTCGAAGGTCGCGGCGTAGCCGGCGATCTCGCCGTAGACCCGCGCGGCGGCGCCCCGGGCGATCCGCTCACGGGCCTGCCCGGCGTCCTCCAGGACGAGGATGGCGCCGCCCTCGCCGGGCAGGTGGCCGCAGGCCAGCTCGGAGAAGGGCAGGTAGGCCAGGTCGGGGTCGTTGCGGGTGCTGAGCAGTCCGGTGGACTGGTGGGCGATCCAGCCCCACGGGCAGAGCGAGCTGTCCATCGCGCCGCTGACCATGAGCGCGGTGCCCTTGCGGATCGAGCGTCGGGCGTGGCCGAGGGCGTCGAGGCCGCCGGCCTGTTCGGCGACCACGGCGGCGCTCGGGCCGCGCAGGCCGTTGCGGATGGAGATCTGACCGGTGTTCACCGCGTAGAACCAGGCGAAGGACTGGTAGGCGCTGACGAACTCCGGGCCGGACCCCCACAGGTTCTGCAGCTCGCGCTGGCCGAATTCGTACCCGCCGGCCGAGTTGGCGGTCGCCACGCCCATCGCGAAGTCCGGCAGTTCGGCCGGGTCCACGGCGGCGTCCGCCAGCGCCCAGTCCGCGGCGGCCAGGGCCATCCGGGTCACCCGGTCGGTCTGTGGGAGCAGCCGCTTGGGCAGGTGGTCGCCGGCCGAGAAGGCCTTCTCCGGGATCTCGCCGGCCAGCCGGGTGGGGTAGCCGGAGGCGTCGAAGCGCTCGACCGGCCGGATCCCGCTCTCGCCGCGCAGCAGCGCGGCCCAGTATGCCTCGGTGCCGACGCCGTTGGGGGCGATCACGCCCAGGCCGGTCACCACGGTCGTCCCGGTCATGCCGCGGTCCTCTCCGGTCGGGTGAGCACGACGGCGCTCTGGAAGCCGCCGAAGCCGCTGCCGATGCTCAGCACGGCGTCGACCCGCTTCTCCCGGGCCTTCAGCGGGATGTAGTCGAGGTCGCACTCCGGGTCCGGCTCGTGCAGGTTGGCCGTCGGGGGCAGCAGGTCGTGCTGCATGGCCAGGACGCAGGCCGCGACCTCGATGGCGCCGATGGCGCCGAGCGAGTGCCCGACCATCGACTTGATGGAGCTCATCGGGGTCCGCCGGGCGTGCTCGCCGAGCGAGAGCTTGACCGCTGCGGTCTCGTGGCGGTCGTTCTGCTTGGTGCCGGAGCCGTGCGCGTTCACGTAGCCGATGTCCTCGGGAGCCACCCGGCCCTCGTTCAGCGCGATGCGGATCGCCTCGGCCATCTCCCGCCCGTCGGCGCGCAGACCGGTCATGTGGTACGCGTTGCTGCGTGTCCCGAAACCGGCGAACTCGGCGTAGATCCGTGCACCGCGGCGTCGGGCGTGCTCGTACTCCTCCAGCACCATGACCGCGGAGCCCTCGGCGAGCACGAAGCCGTTCCTGGTCCTGTCGAAGGGCCGGGAGGCGTGCTCGGGGTCGTCGTTGCGCGGTGTCGTCGCCTTGATCGCGTCGAAGCAGGCGACCGTGATCGGGCTGATCGGGGCGTCCGTCCCGCCGGCCAGCACCACGTCGACGGTGCCCTCCCGGACGAGGTCCGCGGCGTGGCCCAGGGCGTCCAGCCCCGAGGTGCAGCCGTCGCTGATGACGGCGGCCGGCCCCTCGGCCCCGCTCGCCCAGGCCACCTCGGCGGCCAGCGAACCGGGGACGAAATGGCCGAAAAGATGGGGTGAGGTATACGCGTGGTCGACCAGCCATTTTCGGCCGGAATCGCTCACAATTGCGTACTCCTCCTCGAGGCTCACACTGCAGCCGACCGCGCTGCCGAGCGAGACTCCGATCCGGTGCGGCTGGACGCCGGCGGCCGAAATTCCACTGTCCTGCAGCGCCTCACGTGCGGCGACCGTCGCCAACTGCGCCGCACGGTCCATCCGCCGAACCTCGCGCGGCGTGAGCCCGTGCACAGCGGGATCGAAGTCGCATTCGGCGGCGATCCTGGAGCGGTACCCCGTGGCGTCGAACGCGGTTATTGGCCGGGTGGCGGTGCGGCCGGACGAGATCAGGTCCCAGAATGCCGCCGTCCCCGAACCCCCGGGCGCCATTACACCTATTCCGGTCACGACTACTCTTCGATTCATTGGCCACTCCTCGGCGGAACGCGGGTCTGTGGAGCGCGAGTCGTCCGGAGCTCCCCCTGCCTGTACAGGTCGAGAATCTCGGCCGGTGCTACAGGAACCCTTGAAGCCGCCTAGAGGTCCCGCACGTGCGAACTTGCACGCTGCGATGCGACGCGGTCACCCGCGGTGATGGGGATGGATTGCTTAGCAAATGAAACGGCCACGAGCAGGCCTTTTTACCAAGTCTTTTACCCGGCCGCCCGCAGGGCTGCACGATTGTTACTCTGGACAGTCCGCGCGGTCGTGCTATAGCGTCCTGACTGCGAGTCAAATTGCTGCCGCAATGAGGCGGTCGGCAGCGACTTTCCGCGATTGATGGCGAAGTCGTCGATGTTGGAGAGCCAAGGGGGAAAATTGGTTCGCCTGGGTATGTTTATCTGCACGGTCACCGCCCACGCCGGTGATTTCAGATCCCACGTGCGAGCGTTGTTCAGCGGTGAATTCCTAGCAAAGGATGTCCTGTGATTGCTCGCGTCCTTGGACCGCTTGAGGTGGAGCTCAACGGAATACCCGTCGCACCGACCGCTCCCAAGCCGCGCAAGGTCCTGACACTGCTCGTACTGCACACCAACCGGATCGTCCCGTCCTCCGCGCTCAAGCGGGAGTTGTGGGGAGAGGACGCGCCGACCAGCGCGTCCACCACGATCCAGACCTACATCCTGCTGCTGCGCAAGCAGCTGATGCAGGCCGCCGGCGGCTCGATGGCCGCCGCGAAGTCCCAGCTCGTCACCTGCCCGGGCGGCTACCAGCTGCGCAGCAACGGCGGGCTCGACCTGCACACCTTCGACCGGCTCTGCACGGAGGGCCGGCAGGCGCTCTCCCGCGGGGAGGACGAGCAGGCCTCGTCGACCCTGCGGGCCGCCCTCGCCCTGTGGCGCGGGCCGGCGCTCTGCGACGTCCAGTTGGGCCCGCTCCTCGAAGTCGAGGCGTTACGCCTGCAGGAGGGCCGTATCGTCGCGCTCGAGCAGCGGATCGAGGCGGACCTCAGACTCGGCCGCCACCACGAGCTGATCAGCGAACTCACATCTCTCGTGGGCGAGTTCCCGCTGCACGAGAACCTGCACGCCCAGCTGATGCTGGCGCTCTACCGCTCCGGCCGCAAACCGCACGCCCTGGACGTGTACCAGCGGCTGCGGAGCCGTTTCATCGACGAGCTCGGCCTGGAGCCCTCGCCCAGGATGTACCGGCTCCACCAGGCGATCATCGTCTCGGACCCCGCCCTGGACGCCGAACGGCGCAGCCGCACCCTGCTGTTGGACCGCTTCGCCGGGCACGCGGTCGCTTCCTGACCGATGCCGCGACCGCGCCGGAAGCACGGCGCGGTCCCGTTCCGCATGCCCGCCGGGAGGCGGCGCCCACCGCCGTGACACCGGCGGTGCGGACGCCGGCGGGCAGCAGCGGCCGGACCAGCCCGGGACAGGGGCGGTCCGGCACGTCGGCGTGCCCGCGGTGCCGGACGGGCCGGCACCGCCCCACGGCGGGTGCTCAGCCGCCCGTGCCGGCCCCGTCCCCGGGGGCGTCCTCCGCCTCGTCCGGCCAGGTGTCGGAGGCGGCCCAGTCGGGGCACGCCAGCAGTTCGAGGACGGCGCAGGACCAGGAGAAGCCCGCGCCCACGCCGACCAGCACCACCCGGTCGCCCGCGCCGACCTGCTTGGTCTCCACCAGGTGCGCCAAACCGGCGAACTGGTCGCCTCCGCCGAGGTGGCCGATCGACCGGCTCCACGGCCAGGTCGACCGCTCCGGGTCGATGCCGAAGGGCTGGAAGTAGGTGGCCGCCAGCCGGCGTCCGCCGAGGTGCGGGAGGACGAAGCGGGCGATGTCGCCGACCTCCAGGCCGAGCGACGCCAGACTGCCCGCCAGGGCGCGGCGCTGCCCGCCGCCGACCCAGGCGACGGCTGCCGCCCGGCCCGTCCCGGCGAGGAACTCCCGCTTGCAGGTGTCGAGATCGACGACCCGGCGCAGGCCCGACTCCGCCGGGGCGAACGGTGCGGCGCCGCGGTGCATGCCTTCGAGGCGCGGCTCCGAGACGTTGAACCGGCCGAGCAGGCGCGCGAATCCGCCGTCCCGGGAGAGCACCAGGGCCGCGCCGCCGTCTGCGTAGACGGTGCCCGGATCGCTGGTCCAGCGGTGGAAGCCGGGCGGGCAGAAGACGTCGCCGCTGGTGAGCAGGGCTGCGGGCCGGTCGGTGCCGGCCCGCAGGTAGGCCGCGGCCAGTTCGAGCGAGGCCATGCCGCCGTTGGAGACCTGCTTCACCTCCATCGCCGGTGCGTGCTCCGGCAGTTCGCCGAGCGCCCGGCGCTGCACGTACGAGGCCGGGGCCCACAGGTCGTGCCCCTGGTCGTAGAGGCTCGCGTGCAGCACCAGCCCGACGTCCTGCGGCGGGCAGTCCGCCCTGCGCAGCGCGACGCGGGCCGCCAGCGCGGCCATCTCCGGTGCACTGTGGCCGGTGGAGACGGTCACCGAGGTCACTCCGGTGCGGGCGGCGTCCCGCGCGCCGACCTCTCCCGCGGCCACCGCCTGCTCGGCGGTGACGGCGGGCGGCAGCCACGAGGCGCACCCCGCGACATAGAGGGGGGCGCCGGTCTGGTGACTGTCCATGTGGTCCTCCGCACGTGCTCGGGCCCGGCGGCCGGCCGGCCGATGGGGGATCCCGGCCAATCTCCCCAGTGCGGCTCGAGACCCGGTCGACGCCGGGTCGACACCCGATCAACACGGGGTCGACCCCGCCTCGAAGGGCCGTCCCGGGGCGCCGTCCGGCCGCCCGCGAGGCCGTCTCGAGCCGATTGCAAGGTCCCGCTGGAACAGTGCCGGACGGGCGCCGCGGGGCGCCCCCGGAGGCCGGACCCCCGGCAGCCGACGAGGAGGGAACCCCCATGCCGGAGACCGAAGCCGTACCCGGGCCGCCCGCCCCGGCGGGCCCCCGCCCCGTCGCGCTGCTGCTGCCCGGGCAGGGTGCGCAGCACGACGCCATGGCCACCGGCCTGTACGGCTGGGAGCCGGTGTTCACCGAGGCCATGGACACCGTCTTCGACGCGCTCGGCGCGGTCGGCCCGCAGCTGCGGGACGACTGGCTCGCGGAGTGTCCTCGAGTGCCCCTCGACCATGTGACCCGGGCCCAGCCGCTGCTGTTCGCGGTGGACCACGCGCTGGCCCGGACGGTCCTCGCGTGGGGTGTGGCGCCCGTGGCGCTGCTCGGCCACAGCGTCGGGGAGCTGGCCGCCGGCGTCCTGGCGGGGGTGTTCGACGTCCGGGACGCGGCCGCGGTCCTCTGGGACCGGGCCGAGCGCCTAGCCGCACTGCCGCCCGGCGGCATGCTGGCCGTCGCCGCCACCGCCGCCGAACTCGCGCCCTTCCTGCGGGAGGACGTGGTGGTCGGGGCGGTGAACGCGCCGCGCCAGACCATGCTGGCCGGCTCCGCCGGGCCGCTGGCCGCGGTCGCCGCCGACCTGCGCGAGGCGGGCCACACCTGCCGGGAGGTGCGGGCGACCACCGCCTTCCACAGCCCCGCGGTCGGTGCCGCGGTGAGCACCGACGTCTACGCCGGGGTGCGGCTCGGTGCGCCGCGCACCCCGCTCTGGTCGGCCTACTCGACGGCACCGCTCACGCCGGAGCTGGCCGCCGATCCGGACTTCTGGGCGCGGCACCCGGTCGACCCGGTGCTGTTCGGCCCGGCGCTCGACGGGCTGCTCGGCTCCGGCGACTTCTTCCTGCTGGAGACCGGCCCCGGGCAGAGCCTGGCCGGTCTCGCCCGCCGGCACGGCCGGGTGCGGCGCGGCGAGAGCGCCGTCACGGCCCTGCTGCCCGCGGCGCCGCGCGGGCAGCAGGCGGACCGCGAGGCGCTGCGCGCGGCCGCCGCGCGCCTGCGCGCCGAGGGCCACCCGCTGCCCGGCCTGGCCGCCGGCTGACGCGGCGCCACAACGACCGTGTCCCGCCCGGGTGCCGGGCGGGCGCGTGCCCCCGATTGGTGAACGACCGAGGAGGTCTGTGATGGGAACCGAAACCACCGTGAACACCCCGTACGTGCCGTACGAGGAGGCGATCGCGATCGGCCGGCTGAACACCGCCTACGCCCAGTCGCGCATCCTGAACAGCGCGGTGGAGACCGGGCTGTTCGAGCTGCTCGCCGAGGCGCCGGCGGACTCCGCGGCGATCGCCGAGCGGCTCGGGCTGAACCACCGGCTGGTGCCGGACTTCCTGCGCGCGCTGGTCGCGCTCGGACTGCTGGAGGAGACCGCCGGCACCTTCCGCAACAGCGCCTCGGCCGCGGCCTGCCTGCTGCCCGGTTCCCCGTACTACCTGGGCGGGTCGGTGCGCGCGGCCGCCGCCCGGCACTACGGCATGTGGGCACGGCTCACCGAGGCGCTGCGCGACGGCGAGCCCAAGGCGGAGGGGGCCACCGGCCCGGACGCCTTCGAGCGGCTCTACCAGAACCGGGACGCCGCCCGGCGCTTCCTGGCGCACATGGACTCCGCGCACGCGCTGGTCGGCCCGCAGCTGGCCGAGGTGGTGGACTGGTCGCGGTACGGCTCCTTCGTGGACGTGGGCGGCGCCCGCGGCCACATCGCCGCCGCCGTGGTGGCCGCCCACCCGCACCTGCGCGGCGGCGTCTTCGAACTGCCCGCCGTGGAGCCGCTGTTCGACGAGCACATGGCGGAGCTCGGCACCGCCGAGCAGATCTCCTTCCACGGCGGCGACTTCTTCGAGGACGCGCTGCCCGAGGCGGACGTGCTGGTCTTCGGGCACGTGCTGCACGACTGGACGCCCGAGCGCCGGGCCTTCCTGCTGGAGCGCGCCTTCGCCGCGCTGCGGCCGGGCGGCGCCGTCGTCGTCTACGACCAGATGCTGGACGACGGCACGCCGGAGCTCGGCTCGCTACTGGGCAGCCTGCAGGTCGCGCTCGTCACCGGCGGTTCGGAGTACGGCGTGGACGAGGGCCGGGAGCTGCTGGAGAAGGCCGGCTTCACCGTCGAGCGCGGGCAGCGCATCCGCACCATCGGCAGCGACTACGTGCTGGTCGGGGTGAAGCCGTGACCGCGGTCGTGATCGCCGGCGGCGGCCCCGTCGGCCTGATGCTCGCCTGCGAGCTGGGACTCGCCGGGATCGACACCGTCGTCCTGGAGCGGCTGGAGCGTCCCACCGGCGAGTCCCGGGCGCTGGGCCTGCACTCCCGCACCGTCGAGGTGCTGCACCAGCGCGGCCTGCTGGACCGGGTCGGCGACCAGGTGCCGGTGTGGCCCAAGGGCCACTTCGCCGGCCTGCGCAAGGTCGACATGACCAAGCTCGACGCGGAGCACAGCTACGCCCTGATGGTCCCGCAGTCCAGGACGGAGGAGATCCTCTACGAGCGGGCGCTGGAGCTGAAGGTCGACATCCGGCGCGGCCACCGGCTGGTCTCGCTGGAGCAGGGCGAGGGCGGGGTGACCGCCGACGTCGAGGGGCCGGACGGCACCTACCGGCTGGACAGCCGCTACCTGGTCGGCTGCGACGGCGGCGCCAGCACGGTGCGCAAGCTCGTCGAGGTGCCCTTCCCCGGCACCGCCTCCACCGTCAACGCCATGCTGGGCGACGTGCAGCTGCTCGGCGAGCAGCCCTCGGGCCGCGAGCTGCTGCGGCTGGAGGGCGGGCTCTTCGGCCTGATCCCGCTGGGGGACGGCCTGTACCGGGTGGTCGCGGTGGAGTTCGACGTCGAGCCCGTCCCGCGGGACGTGCCGGTGACCACGGACGAGCTGGCGGCGGCCGCCAAGCGGGTCTCCGGCCTCGACCTGACCATCGGCGAGGCCCGCTGGATGTCCCGCTTCGGGAACGCCACCCGCCTGGTGGACCGCTACCGCACCGGCTCCGTCCTGCTGGCGGGCGACGCGGCGCACGTCCACTTCCCGGCCGGCGGGCAGGGGCTGAACACCGGCATCCAGGACGCGCTGAACCTCGGCTGGAAGCTGGCCGGCACGCTGAACGGCTGGGCCCCCGACACCCTGCTCGACAGCTACGAGGCCGAGCGGCGCCCGATCGCGAAGCGGGTCTGCATGAACACCCGCGCCCAGCTGGCGATGATGCACCCGGCGCCGGAGATCGACCCGCTGCGCGAGCTGTTCAGCGAGCTGATGGACCTGGACCAGGTCAACCGGTACATCGGCGAGATGATCACCGGCCTGGACATCCGCTACCCGATGAACGGCGAGAGCGGCGGACCCGAGCCGTCGCACGCCCTGGTGGGGCGGCGGATGCCCCCGCTGCCGCTGCTGACGCCCGACGGCCCGGTCAACGCCATCGAGCTGCTCGCCGAGGGCAGGGGTCTGCTGATCGACCTCTCCGGCAGCCTGCCCGCCGCGTGGGCGGACGGCCGGACCGACCGGCTCGCCCACGTGGCGGCCACGCCCGCCGACCGGGCGAAGACCCCGGACGCGGCCGCGCTGCTCGTCCGCCCGGACGGCTACGTGGCCTGGGCCTGTGCCGAGCCGGGCGCCACCGACGGCCTGGCGGACGCGCTCGACCGCTGGTTCGGCGCCGCCGCGCAGGACTGAACGGGCCGCGGCCCGACCGCCGACCCATGCCACGACCACGAAGCCACCCCGGAGGACCGATGTCCCAGCAGACGGCGCCCGCCGCGCCGGCCACCCCGGAGCTCTACGCGGAGATCCAGGACTTCTACGCCCGCCACATGCACCTGATCGACGCCGGGCAGGTGGACGCCTGGGTGGAGACCTTCACCGAGGACGCCACCATCTCCAACAACGTCAACCCGCGCCCCGCGCACGGCCGCGAGGAGATCGTCGGGGTGATCCGCCGCGCCCAGCAGCAGCTCGACGCCGACGGCGTCCGGCACCGGCACTGGATGGGCATGCTCGTCGTCGACCGGGTCGACGAGCTGACGGTGCGCGCCCAGAGCTACGCGATGCTGCTCGCCGTCCGGCTCGGCGAGGCCCCGGTGCTCGACCGCAGCACCCGCTGCCACGACGAACTCGTCCGGGTGGACGGCGACTGGCAGATCCGCAGCCGGCGGGTCCACCACGACGGCCGGACCTGACGGACCACCAGGCCCGTGTGCGGAGCGCCCGGCGTGCCACGCCGGGCGCTCCGGCGCATCCGTCGCCGAGGCGCCCCGCGACGGTGTCCGGCGATCCGTCAAATGCGCTCCAGGATGCGCCTTTTACGCCCGTTTCAGCGCGCTGCCCGGTTTCCGCCGTACACGGTGCGTGGGCTCGAGCGGGGGCGCGTATCGTTTGTCCAACATCCCGAATATGAAGCGGAAGAGGGCGGTTAGCGCCGTGTCGCCACACCCTGAAGTGCCCGTCAACTCTTCGAGCCCTTCGGCCTTCGGCCCCAACGAGTGGCTCGTCGACGAGATCTACCAGCAGTACCTCCAGGACCCGAACTCGGTGGACCGGGCCTGGTGGGACCTGTTCGCGGACTACAAGCCCGGCGGGGCAGCGGCCCCGGCGAGCGCGGCGGCCCAGGGGCAGAACGCCTTAACGTCCGCCGCCACCGCAGCGGTCCCCGCGCCCGCGCTGGCGCCCGTGACTACTCCCCCGGCGCCCGCCCCCGCACCGGCCACCGTCTCCGTGCCGGCCCCCGCCGCCGAACCGGCGCCGGCAGCCCGGGCGACCGACGCGGCGGGCGCCGAGCTGGTCCAGTTGCGGGGTCCGGCGAAGGCGGTCGCGTCGAACATGGACGCCTCGCTGGAGGTGCCGACCGCGACGTCGGTGCGGGCCGTTCCGGCCAAGCTGCTGATCGACAACCGCATCGTCATCAACAACCACCTGCAGCGGGCCCGTGGTGGCAAGGTCTCCTTCACGCACCTGATCGGCTACGCGCTCGTCCAGGCCGTGAAGGCCTCGCCGGGCATGAACCACAGCTACAAGGTCGAGGACGGCAAGGCCTACCTGGTCAAGCCCGAGCACGTGAACCTGGGCCTGGCGATCGACCTGGTGAAGCCGAACGGCGACCGCCAGCTCGTCGTCGCCGCGATCAAGAAGGCCGAGACCCTCGACTTCTTCGGTTTCTGGCAGGCCTACGAGGACATCGTCCGCCGGGCCCGCGCCAACAAGCTGACCATGGACGACTTCACCGGGGTCACCGTCTCGCTGACCAACCCCGGCGGCATCGGCACCGTCCACTCCGTGCCCCGCCTGATGCAGAACCAGGGCACCATCGTCGGCGTCGGCGCCATGGAGTACCCGGCCGAGTTCCAGGGCTCCTCCCCCGACACCCTCGCCCGCCTCGGCGTCTCCAAGATCATGACGCTGACCTCGACCTACGACCACCGGGTCATCCAGGGCGCGGCCTCCGGCGAGTTCCTGCGCACCATCCACCAGCTCCTGCTGGGCGAGCACGGCTTCTACGACGAGGTCTTCGAGTCGCTGCGCATCCCCTACGAGCCCGTCCGCTGGGCGACCGACGTCGCCGCGACCCACGACGACGAGGTCAACAAGACCGCCCGCGTCATGGAGCTCATCCACGCCTACCGCGTGCGCGGCCACCTGATGGCCGACACCGACCCGCTGGAGTACAAGCAGCGCAAGCACCCCGACCTCGACGTCGTCCAGCACGGCCTCACCCTCTGGGACCTCGAGCGCGAATTCGCCGTCGGCGGCTTCGGCGGCCAGAAGATGATGAAGCTCCGCGACATCCTCGGCCTGCTGCGCAACACCTACTGCCGCACCGTCGGCATCGAGTACATGCACATCCAGGACCCCAAGCAGCGCAAGTGGCTGCAGGAACGCCTGGAGAAGCCCTACACCAAGCCCGAACGCGAAGAGCAGCTGCGCATCCTGCGCCGCCTCAACTCCGCCGAGGCCTTCGAGGTCTTCCTGCAGACCAAGTACGTGGGCCAGCGCCGGTTCTCGCTGGAGGGCGGGGAGTCGCTCATCCCGCTGCTGGACGCCGTGCTCGTGGAGGCGGCGCGGGAGCGTCTCGACGAGACCGTCATCGGCATGGCCCACCGCGGCCGCCTCAACGTGCTGGCCAACATCGTCGGCAAGCCCTACGGCCGGATCTTCGGCGAGTTCGAGGGCAACCTCGACCCGAAGTCCATGCACGGCTCCGGCGACGTCAAGTACCACCTCGGTGCGGACGGTGTGTACGAGGGGGTCGACGGCACCACGGTCAAGGTGTCGCTGGCCGCGAACCCGTCGCACCTGGAGACGGTCGACCCGGTCGTCGAGGGCATCGCCCGCGCCAAGCAGGACATCCTGGACCAGGGCGGCACCACCTTCCCGGTGCTGCCGGTCCAGATCCACGGCGACGCGGCCTTCGCCGGCCAGGGCGTCGTCGCGGAGACCCTCAACATGTCGCAGCTGCGCGGCTACCGCACCGGCGGCACCGTCCACGTGGTGGTCAACAACCAGGTCGGCTTCACCGCCGCCCCGGCGTCGTCCCGCTCGTCGATGTACTGCACCGACGTGGCGCGGATGATCGAGGCGCCGATCTTCCACGTGAACGGCGACGACCCGGAGGCCGTGGTCCGCGTCGCGCGACTCGCCTTCGAGTTCCGGCAGGAGTTCCACAAGGACGTCGTCATCGACCTCATCTGCTACCGCCGCCGCGGTCACAACGAGGCCGACAACCCGTCCTTCACCCAGCCGCTGATGTACGACCTGATCAACAAGAAGCGCTCGGTCCGCAAGCTCTACACCGAGGGCCTCATCGGTCGCGGCGACATCACCATGGAAGAGGCCGAGCAGGCCCTGCAGGACTTCCAGGGCCAGCTGGAGAAGGTCTTCGTCGAGGTCAGGGACGCGGCCTCGGCCCCGGCGGAGGGTGCGGGCACCCGGCCGGTGGCGGAGTTCCCGGTCTCCGTCCGCACGGGCATCTCCGAGGAGACGGTGAAGCGGATCGCCGCCTCGCAGGTGAACCTGCCGGAGTGGCTGACCGTCCACCCGCGTCTGCTGCCCCAGCTGCAGCGCCGCGCCGCCTCCGTCGAGGACAACACCATCGACTGGGCCACGGGCGAGACCCTCGCCATCGGCTCCCTGCTGATGGAGGGCCACCCCGTCCGCCTCGCCGGCCAGGACAGCCGCCGCGGCACCTTCGGCCAGCGCCACGCCGTCCTCATCGATCGCAACACCGGCGAGGACTACACCCCGCTGCTCTACCTCACCGAGGACCAGGCCCGCTTCACCGTCTACGACTCGCTCCTCAGCGAGTACGCGGCGATGGGCTTCGAGTACGGCTACTCCCTCACCCGGCCCAACGCGCTGGTCATGTGGGAGGCGCAGTTCGGCGACTTCGTCAACGGCGCACAGACCGTGGTGGACGAGTACATCTCCTCCGCCGAGCAGAAGTGGGGCCAGCACTCCGGCGTCACCCTGCTCCTGCCGCACGGCTACGAGGGCCAGGGCCCGGACCACTCGTCCGCCCGCCCGGAGCGCTTCCTGCAGCTGTGCGCGCAGAACAACATGACGGTCGCGATGCCCACCTCGCCGTCGAACTACTTCCACCTGCTCCGCTGGCAGGTCCACAACCCGCACCACAAGCCGCTCATCGTCTTCACCCCGAAGTCGATGCTGCGTCTCAAGGCGGCGGCCAGTGCGATGGAGGAGTTCACCTCGGGCGGATTCCGGCCGGTGATCGGCGACAGCACGGTGGACCCGGCGCAGGTCCGCAAGGTCGTCATCACCTCCGGCAAGTTCTACTACGACCTGGAGGCGGCCCGCACCGAGCGCGGCGTCACCGACACCGCCATCGTCCGGGTCGAGCGGCTCTACCCGCTGCCGATCTCCGAGCTGCAGGAGGAACTGGGCCGCTACGGCGACAACGTCCAGTTCATCTGGGCCCAGGAGGAGCCGGCCAACCAGGGCGCCTGGCCGTTCATCGCCATGAACCTGGTCGACCACCTGCAGCTCGTGATCGGCCGCAACGCCAACGGCGCCCGCCTGCGCCGCGTCGCCCGCCCGGCCTCCTCGGCCCCCGCCGTCGGCTCGGCCAAGCGCCACGCCGCCGAGCAGCAGGCGATCGTGGACGAGGTGTTCGCGATCTGATCCGGTAGCGGCGTACCGGAAATGAGGATCCCGCCCGGCCTTCGCGGCCGGGCGGGATCTCTGCTTCCCGATGCGGTGTCAGTCGTCGAGCATCGCCACGGCCCGGGCCCATCCGGCGCCGCCGCCGGCGAGCTTGACGGGGAAGCAGGTGAGGTGGAAGCCGTGCGGGGCGGGCAGTTCGTCGAGGTGGGCGAGACGCTCGATCTGGCAGTACTCGCGGTCGCGGCCGGCGAAGTGGGCGGGCCACAGCACGTCGCGGTCCCCGGTCCTGCGGTACTCGTCGATGATGTAGGTGAACGGCGCGTCCAGGCTGAAGGCGTCGGTGCCGATCACCCGCACGCCGAGGTCCAGCAGGTACTCGATCCCGGACCGGTCGAGGCCGGCGAACTCGGTGAAGTAGCGCGGTGTGCCGACGTACTGCGAGGCGCCGGTGTGCAGGACGACGATGTCGAGTTCCTCGGGCGTGCGCCCGATCCGGTCGAAGCCCTCCTTGAGCCGTTCGGCGCCGATGGTGCCGGTGCCGACGTCCCGGACGTCCAGCACGAGGGCGGGCCGGTGGAACCAGTCCAGCGGCATCTGGTCGATGTGCCGGGCCTGCCCGTAGGAGGCCGTCCCGTAGTGCGAGGGCGCGTCGACGTGGGTGCCGGTGTGCGTGGTGAGGGTGACGGTGTCGTTGCTGAGGAACTCGCCGCCCGGCAGGGTCTCCGGGGCGAAGTCCAGGCCGAAGTGCTCCTTCATCTCGGACGCCATGTGCCGGGCCCCTTCGGCCGCCGACATCACGGTGTGGACGACCGGGTCGGGCTCCCAGAACCCGGCGTCGATCGGTGAGGACAGGTCCAGCAGGCGCATCTCGGGCCTCTCGTCAGGTCGTGGTGAAGCGGTCGGTGTGCACGGGGACGGGCTGCCGGCCGTAGGCGATCCGGCGCAGCAGCGCGCGGTAGAGCGGGGTACGGGAGACCGCCTTGGCCAGCAGCGGGCGGACGGTGTCGGCGACGGGGTTGCTGGAGAGCATCGCCCGGCCCTGCAGGGCCTGCAGTTTGAGCACCGCGTCGATGGCCGGGCGCCGCTCCTGCTCGAAGCGGGAGAGCCGGGCGGCGCTCGTGTCCTTGGCGTGCAGGGAGTCGAGCAGGACGGGGTGGAGCAGTGCGGCGTCCTGGACGGCGAGGTTGATGCCCTGGGCCCCGATCGGCCCGTGGGTGTGGGCGCTGTCGCCGATCAGCACCAGGCCGTCGGCGGCCCAGGTCTCGGCCTGGCCGGAGAAGACGTCCAGCAGGCTGAGGTCGGAGAGCCGGGTGATCCGCTCGCGCACCGCGTCCGCGTACTGCGGCACGGCCCGGGCGATCTGTTCCCGGACGTGCTCGACGCCCCGCTCGGCCAGGGCGCCGTAGCCGCCGTGCGGCAGTGTCCAGCCGAACTGCACCTGGCCGGGGTGGGAGTGGTAGACGAGCATCGGGTTGCCGCCGGAGCGGTAGACCTGGACGGCGTCGGGCTGTGCCGCGGCCACCGGCAGTTTGAACCAGAGCACGTCCTGGTCGAAGGCCTCCTCCCGCGCCGCGCGGATGCCCGCCAGCCGGCGGATCTTGGAGTAGCGGCCGTCGGCGCCGACCACGCAGTGCGCCCGGATCTCGTGCTCGCCGTCCGGGCCGCTGCCCCGGACGCCGCGCACGGCGCCGTCGCCGGTGAGCAGTTCGGTGGCGCGGGTGCCGGGCAGGTGGTGGAAGCCGTCATGGGCGAGGCAGGCCTCCAGCAGGGCGTCCAGCAGGTGCGGCTGGGGCAGGCTGAGCAGGCAGTTGTGCGGCCCGGGCAGGCGGCGGTAGTCCGCGTCCAGCAGCACCCGGCCTCGGCTGACGAGTTGGAAGCGGTCGTGCGGGTGGCAGCCGCGCTTGCGGGCGGCGTCCAGCACGCCGAGTTCGTCGAGGACGGCCATGCCGCCGGGCTGCAGGATCTCGCCCCGGTAACTGCGGTCCGTGGAACGGGACTTCTCCAGCAGGGCGACGGAGGCGCCCGACTTGAGCAGCAGGAGGGCCAGGGTCAGCCCGGCCGGGCCGCCGCCCACCACGCAGATGTCCGCTGTGCTTGTGTGCACGGGTGCCTCTCTCGGTCTGTCGTCGGTCGGCCGGGCCGGCCCCCGCCCGGCGGGAGATGCGGGTCGCCCCCGGCCGTGGGCCGGGGGCGGCCGCGCCGCAGGACGGGGTGCCGCCCTCGGGGTGGTTCAGGGCATGAGGCCCAGGCCGCCGTCGACGGTGAGGGTCTGCCCGTGGATCCAGGCCGCCTCGTCCGCGCAGAGCAGGGCGACCGCGTCGGCGACGTCCGCCGGGGTGGTCAGCCGGCCCGCGGGGGTGCGCTCGGCGAGGATCTTCAGCATGGCGGGGTTGCCGGTCGCCTCCCCCTTGTCGATCTTGGCGGTGGAGATCGCGTTCACGGTGATCCGGCGGCCCGCCAGTTCCGCCGCCAGGTAGCGCACCAGGCTCTCCAGCGCCGCCTTGGCGAGGCCCGCGTTCACGTAGCCGGGGACGGCGCTGCGCGCCCCCGAACTGGAGATCGCGACCACCCGGCCGCCCCGCTCGCCCATCAGCCCGGGCAGCAGCGGGGCCGCCGCGAGCAGCGGGGCGAGGGCGACGGTCAGGTCCTGGCGCAACGGCCGGGCCGCCACCCGGAGGGCCGAACCGGGGTGCCAGCTGGCCGCGTTGTGCACCAGCAGGTCGAGCCGGCCGTGCCGCTCGCCCGCGCGGGCGAGCAGCGCCTCGACCTCGGCGGGCCGGGTGAGGTCGGCGCGGGCCGGTTCGGCCGTCCCGGCCAGCCCCGCCAGGGCGGCGAGGGCGTCGGCGGCGGAGGACTCCGGGCCGCGGTGGTTGACCATCACGTGGCAGCCCGAGGCGCACAGCTTGCGGGCGATGGCCAGGCCGAGGCCGCGGGTGGCCCCGGTCACCAGGGCCACCTTCCCCTCCAGCCCGGGCATCGGCTTGATGTCCTGGGTCATCCGTGGCGCCGGGGGTCAGCCGGCGGTGGGGGCGTGCGCGGCCACCTCGGTGTAGAGGTCGGCCGTCACCTCCACGAAGGGGCTCATCGCCTGGACGTGGCTCGCGAACTCGGGGGTGCTGAGGGCGGCGCGGTGGGCGTCGGTGTCGGCCCAGTGGCCGACGTTGACGTAGGTGCCGGGCTTGGACATCGAGCGGACCATCCGGAAGCCGAGGAAGCCCCGCTGCGCGGTCATGAACTCGGCGTGCTCCTTGAAGAGCTGCTCGAAGGTCTCGGCGTCGTCGCCCTTGAGCGTGAAGGTGGTGATGAAGGTGATCACGGGGGTGCCTCCTGAGTGGGTCGGGTGGGACGTGCCGTTCAGCGCTGCCGCAGCAGCTCTGCCATGCGGGCGCGCAGTTCCCTGCGCGGGACCTTGCCATTGGGCGAGCGGGGGATCGATTCCACCGCCTCCAGGTGTTCGAGGTGCTGGTAGTACGGCATCGTGGCGTTGACCTCGGCGGCCACGGCCTTGAGCGCGCCGGCCGGGTCGGCGGCGGCCTGCTCGGTGAGGACGACGAACGCGGTCGCGACCGCCCCGCAGCTCGGGTCCGGGTGGTCCAGGACGACGCACTCGCGCACGTCGGGGTGGCCCTCGACGACCCGTTCCACGGCGGTCGGGGACACCAGCCAGTTGTCGCGCTTGAAGACGTCCTTGAGCCGGTCGATCAGGGTGAGCCGGCCGTCGGCTCCGATCTGGCCGACGTCGCCGGTGGAGAGCCAGCCCCGGGCGTCGATGCTGCTGGGCGCCGACTCGCCGGCGTAGCCGAGCATCACCTGCGGGCCGCGGACCTGGACCTCCCCGGCCTTGCCGGTGTCCAGCACCGCGCGGGTGTCGACGTCGACGATCCGGCACTCGGTGTCGGCGACGGGGCGGCCGACCGTTCCCGGGAGCCAGTCCGACAGGTCGTCGGAGTGGGTGAGCGGCGAGGTCTCGGCCAGGCCGTAGCCCTGGATCACCGGGACGCCGAAGTGCTCGGCGAGCCTGCGGGCGGCGGCCGGGGGCAGCGCGGAGCCGCCGGAGGCGATCATCCGCACGGTCTCCAGCCGGAGTTCCGGCAGCCGGTCGTTGCCGGCCAGCGCGGCGAGCCGCGGCGGCAGGCTGTAGTAGTGCGTGGCCCCGTACTCGTTGGCGAGCTCCAGCGACGCGGCCGGGTCGGGCGCGGCGCAGAGCAGCTGGGTGGCACCGGCGAGGATCGCCGAGTTCATGTGCATGGGGTGGAAGGTCGGCAGGTGGTTGAGGACCACCGACCCGCCGGAGATCCGGTGGGCGTGCGCCACCTGCGCGGCGTTGACGGCGACGTTGCGGTGGCTGAGCATCACCGTCTTCGGCGCCCCGGTGGTGCCGCTGGTGAAGTGCAGGCAGGCCAGGTCGTCCGGGCCGGCCGGGGAGGGCGCGGGGCCGTCCCCGGGGGCGGCCGTGCCGACCTCGGCGAGCACCTCGCGCAGGGTGCGGCCGATCCGTTCGCCGCCGGCGGGCTGCGGCCCGAGCACGACGATCTCCCGGAGCACCGGGAGGCGGTCGCGTACGGCGTGGATGCGGGCCGCGGTGGCGGCGTCCACCAGGGCGATCTCGGTGCCCGAGTCGCCCAGCACGTGCGCCAGTTGCTCCTCGCGCAGGAACGGGTTGATCGGGGCGGCGACGTTGCCGCTGCGCAGCACGCCGTAGTAGCCGACGACGAAGTCGGGCGACAGGAGCGAGGTCAGCGCCACCACGGTGCCGGGCCGGTCGACGTAACCGCGCAGCAGGGCGGCGCAGCGGCTCACCATGGTGTCCAGCACGCCGAAGGAGATCTTCCGGGCGCCGGCCCGGACGGCGGTCTTCGCGGGGTGGCTGGCCGCGCTCGCGGCGAGCATGGCGTCCGCCGGCCCCGCCGGGTAGACGATGCTGGGCCGGCCGTTCGGTTCAGTCACGTGCGGTGCCCTCCGCGTACGCCTTGGCGTGCATCAGGGTGGCGGTGCTGTTGGTGCCGAGCGCGGTGCGCACGTAGGCCTTGGCGTCCGCCACGGTGGTGCCCTCGCCGAGCAGGGCGAGCCGCTCCGGGTTGATCCGGATCGTGTGCTCGGAGGTGGCCGCGACCGTGCCGTCGGGGGTGGTGGTGAGCGTCCAGCAGCCCAGGTGCAGGCTCAGCAGCGGCGGCAGCACGAGCTGCTTGTAGACCAGCCGGCCGTCGGCCAGCAGGACCCGGACGGAGGCCGTGGTGTGGGTGCTGCCGTCCTTGGCGACGGTGTCCATCTCCAGGTGCTGCAGGCCCGGGGTGTCCTCGCGCAGGACGACCCGGGAGACGTGCGGCAGCCGCTTCTCCCACTCCTGCGCCTGGTACAGGAAGTCGCGGACGGCGTCGGCCGGCCCGTCGATCTCCACCGTGTCGGCGAAGGTCAGCTCCAGGCCGTCGCGGTCGGCGGCGCCGGCTGCAGCCTCTGCGGCGCCGCGCAGGGCCGCGAGTTCGGCGTTGCTGTTGCGGTCGACCGCCTGCGCGATCCACTGCTCGGCGTCCGGGACGTCGTCCACCGCGGTGTAGTCGTGGGTCAGCAGGACGGAGGTGCGCCCGTCCGGCAGCGGTTCGAGGATCCACTCGCCGCCCATCGAGGCGACCGGCGACTGGGAGACCTCCTGGCGGAACGCGATGCGCCGCGCGTCGGGGTCGAGTTCGCGCCGGGACACCCAGGTCTTCACCGCGCCGTTGGCGGTGGCCCAGAGCCGGATGCGCTCGGTGCGGCCGTCCAGCTCCAGCTGCTCGGCGTGGATGGTGGGCCCGAAGACCCGGGGCCAGCCGGTGACATCGGCGACGAGGCCGTACACGGTGTCCACCGGTGCGGCCACCTCGATCCGGTGCTCGGTGTGGTGCGCCGCGGCGGCGCGGCCGGTCGATGGCTCCATGCCCGGCTCCTTCCTGGTCGGTGGTGGCGCCGCCGCCGAGCGGTGGCGGCGGGTGGTCGTCAGTAGTTGCCGAGGCCGCCGCAGACGTTGATCGCCTGCGCGGTGATCGGGGCGGCCGACGCGGTGGTCAGGTAGGCCACCAGCCCGGCGACCTCCTGCGGGGTGGTGTAGCGGCCGAGCGGGATCTTCGCCTCGAAGCGCTGCTGGATGTCGTCGGTCGTGGTGTTCCAGGCGGCCGCGTAGCCCTGGCGCACCCGCTCCGCCATCGGGGTCTCGACGTAGCCGGGGCAGACGGCGTTCACGGTGATGCCGGTCTTGGCGAGTTCGAGGCCGAGGGCCTTGGTGAAGCCGATCACGCCGTGCTTGGAGGAGGAGTACGGGGCGGCCATCACGACGCCCTGTTTGCCCCCGGTGGAGGCGATGTTGACGATCCGTCCGGAGCCCGCGGCGAGCATGCCGCCAGCGGTGAGGACCTCCCGGGTGAGCCGGAAGACGCTGGTCAGGTTGGTGGCGATGACGTCGTCCCAGAGCTCGTCGGCGAGCTCCGCGGTCACGCCGCCACCGCTGCGGCCGGCGTTGTTCACCAGGACGTCGACCGGGCCCCACTGGGCGACCGCCTGCTGCACCAGGGCGCGCAGGTCCGCGAGTTCGCGGACGTCGCAGGCCGTGCCCGCGGCCTGGGTCCCCTCGTCCCGGAGCTCCTTCACCGCACCGGCGACGTCATCGGCGGAGCGGGCGCACAGGAACACCCGCGCCCCGGACCGGCCGAGCTCCTCGGCGACGGCGCGGCCGATGCCACTGGTCGCCCCGGTGACCAGCACGTGCTGGCTGCTGTTGGCCATCGGATCCACCTCTCGGTCGACAGGCGCGGCACGGTGCCGCGCTCTGCCGGCAACCCTGTCGACCGTTCCTCAAGGGGCTCTCGAATCGGGCTGGAGTCCGGTTCCACCAGCCGCATTCGAGGTGGTCTCGAGGCCCCGGCGGGACCCTTCTGGCCGGCGCGCCGACATCCGTCACCCGTGCCGTTCCGGCAGAGGGAGTTCTCACATGTCTTTCACCAGCACCTCCGCGACCCCTGCGACCGGGTCCGCCCTGCAGGCCGAGGTCCAGCAGTTCTACGCGCGGCAGATGCACCTGCTCGACAACGGCGAGGCCGACGCCTGGGCCGAGACCTTCACCGAGGACGGGGTCTTCGCGGCGAACGCCCACCCCGAGCCCGCCCGCGGCCGGGAGACCATCCGGACGGCCGCCGCCAAGGCCGCCGCGCAGCGCGCCGAGGAGGGCATCCAGGTCCGGCACTGGCTGGGCATGCTGGACGTCCGGCCGCAGGAGGACGGCTCCGTCGTGGCACGCAGCTACGCCCTGATCGTCAACACCCCGCTGGGCGGCAGCCCGCAGGTCCACCTGAGCACCACCTGCGAGGACCTGCTGGTCCGCGGCGAGGACGGCGGGTGGCTGGTGAGCAACCGCCAGGTCAAGCGTGACGACCTGGCCTGACATCCACGACCCGGCGGCGGCCCGCGCGCTGGCCGGGCTCTTCCCGCCCGCGCGAGTGGAGGTCGCGGCCGTCCGCGTGCGCGCGGCGGACCCCGCCCGGCTGCCGCGGGCCGTACGGGACGAGGCGCCGGCCGGGGCGGGCCCCGGCCGGCTCCGCACCTGGACGGCCGGCCGGCTGGCCGCCTCACTCGCCCTCGCCCGGCTCGGCCTGGACGGCTGGCCCGCCCGCGGCACGCGCGGGCGCCCGAGCTGGCCGGCGGGGGTGCACGGCTCGATCAGCCACACCGCGGACCTCGCGGTGTGCGCGGTCGGGCCGGCCGACGGGCCGCTCCTCGGCGTCGACGTCGAACGCACCGACCGGCGGCTGCGCCCCGAGGACCTGCTGGCCGCGATCTGCCGCCGCCCGGAGCGCGACCACCTCCTCGCCGGACCCGACCCGCGCGCCGCGGCCCTGGCCCTGCTCTGCGCCAAGGAGGCCGTGTACAAGGCGCTGCCCGCGGCGCTCCAGGCGGGGCTGCCGCTCTCGGCGGTCCTCCTGCGGCCGTCGGACACCGGCCGGTTCACGGCGACCGTCGCGGGCACCACCGCCCGGGTCGCACTCGCCGCCACCGGACCGCACCTGATCGCCGCCGCGGTCTCCACCGGCCGCCCGTAGAGCGTGTCGTCAACGGTGTACGGGTGCCGCCCAAGGCCCGCCGGGCCCGGGCGGACTGCCCGGGCCCGGGCCGGTGGCCCGGCACACCCCTGGGGGGACCTCCGATCAGGCGCTCAGTGGTGCGAGGCCGTCTCCGCCGGGCGCCTGGGCAGGGCCAGGGCGGGCAGCAGGGCGAGCGCGCTGAAGCCGAGCGTCCACCAGAACGCGCTGCCGAAGGCGGGCACCAACTGCTCCGCGGCGTGCGTGCCGGCCTGCACCTCGGTCACCACGGCGTCCGGGCCGGCGTGCTGCTGGTAGCTGCGCTGCAGCACCAGGGAGAGCAGCGCGGTGCCGACCGAACCGCCCACCCGCTGCGAGATGTTGACGATGCTGGTGGCGCCGGGGATCTGCGTCTGGTCGAGGCCGTGGTAGGCGGCGACCAGGGTCGGCATGAAGGTGGCGCCGAGGCCGAGGCCGCGCACCAGCAGCACCCCGGCGAGCCAGGCCTCGGAGGTGTCGGCCTCCACGAAGGCGTACGGCAGGGTGCCGAGCAGGGCCAGCACCATGCCGACCGGCACGACCTTGCCGGCGCCGTAGCGGTCGGTGAGCCGGCCCGCGTACGGGGCGACCAGCACCGCGCCGAGGCCCTGCGGGGCGAGCAGCAGGCCGGCCGTCATGGCGTCCTGGCCGCGCAGCAGCTGCTGGTAGAGCGGGAAGAGGAAGAGCGCGCCGAAGAGTGAGGCGCCGAGCAGGAACGAGGTGGCCGCGGAGGCGGCCACGGCGCCGCGGCGGAACAGTCGCAGGTCGACCAGCGGGGCGGTGCGGCGGCGCAGCGCGTGCAGCACGAAGGCGCCGAACATCAGGAGGCCGAGGACGAGTTCGGCCCGGGCGCGGGTCGAGGAGAAGCCGGCCGGTCCGCCGGCGTCCAGGAAGCCGAGGGTGAGGACGGCGAGGCCGGGCGAGAGCAGCAGCACCGACAGCACGTCCAGCGGGGCCCGGGTGGTGGTCTCGTCGCGGGGCAGCAGTTTGGCCGCCAGGCCCAGGGCGACCGCGCCGAGCGGGAGGTTGACGTAGAACAGCCAGGACCAGTCGAGGTGGTCGACGATCAGGCCGCCGAGCAGCGGGCCGAACACCGGGGACAGCATGCCGGGGACGGCGGCGAGGCCCATGACCCGCCCCATCAGCTTCGGGCCGGCGGCGCGCGCCAGGATGGTCTGCGAGAGCGGCAGGAGCATGCCGCCGCCGAGTCCCTGCAGGGCGCGGAAGGCGATCAGTGAGCCGGCCGACCAGGCGAGGCCGCACAGTGCCGAACCGATCACGAACACGGTCAGCGAGGAGAGCCACATCCGGCGTGCGCCGAACCGGGACACTCCCCAGCCGACCAGGGGTATGACCATCGAGAAGGCGAGCAGGTAGCTGGTGGTCACCCACTGGACGGTGGACAGGGGGGCGGCCAACTCCTCGCCCATGGCCCGGAGTCCGACCGAGACGATGGTGGTGTCGAGCGTCGACATGACGACGCCGAGGCTGACTGCGGCGCCCAGGACGAGCAGGGAGCGCGGTAACGCCTCCGGCCGGGCCGCGGCGCCGTCGCCGGGTCCTGCCGATTTCGGGTTCACATGCGACTGGTCGGTGGCCATGCGGCGCTCCGCTCCGTGAGGACAATGCGGCGAATTCCGTTTCGCCGCATTTACGGCGATGTGCCCGGCTCATTCCGCGGCATGTCCGCGTGGCAGCGGGCTGACGTCGCATCACTCTAGCGCACGCGAACGCCCTTCGAGGGGCCGTTCATTCACTCCACCGCGGAATCCGGTCTTTCCGCGGGGGCCTTCCGGCGGGGGCCCAACCGTTCTGGAGGCCGTTTCGAGCGGACTTCTAGCGAGGCCCGGCAGGCTCGCCACGGGTAGGTCCGAGAAGCCGCCGCGCACCGGTGCGGCGCCGCAGCGAAAAGGCGAACGATGTCCACAGATCCAGTGCACGTCATGGTCGTTGGGGCCGGGCCGGCCGGGCTGACGCTGACCCACGAACTGCTGCGGCGCGGCGTCCCGGTGCGCCTGGTCGACGCCGCCGCCGGCCCCGCGCCGACCAGCCGGGCACTGGCCACCCACGCCCGCACCCTCGAAACCTACGACCAGATGGGAATCCTTCCGGACCTGATGCCGAAAGGCCGCCGGGTCCAGAAGTTCACTCTGCACCAGAACGGCCGGAAACTCGCCGCGCTGAACGCAGACTACTCGCAACTGGCGACCCGTTATCCGATGACCGTGATGGTTGACCAAGCCATTACCGAACAGGTGCTGCGGGACGCGGTGTCCCGACTCGGCGTCGAGGTGGAATGGGGCACCCGGCTGCAATCCCTGGAGCACGACGCCGACGGCGCCACCGTCGTCCTCGACCGCGCCGACGGCACCCGGGAAACCGTGCGCACCCCCTGGCTGGTCGGCTGCGACGGCGGCCACAGCACCGTGCGCAAACTGCTCGGCCTGACCCTGGTCGGCGACTCCAGCGAGACCTGGCTGATCGCCGACGCGGTGCTCGACACGGACCTGGACGACCGCTCCATCCACTGGCTGCGCACCCGCTACGGCTCGCTGATGGCCGTGCCCTTCCCGGAGCAGGGCAAGTGGCGCCTGCTGGACACCGCGGACGCCTCGTACGACGGGGACGCCGACGCGGTCGGCGCACGCTTCGCCGAGCGGCTCTCGCTGGGGGTGGGCCGACCGGTCAGGGTGGAACGGCCGACCTGGGTGTCCGTCTTCACCATCCAGCAGCGGATGATCCGCTCGATGCGCTCCGGCCGCTGCCTGGTGGCCGGCGACGCGGCCCATGTGCACAGCCCCGCCTCCGGGCAGGGCATGAACACCGGCATCCAGGACGCCTACAACCTCGCCTGGAAGCTCGCCGCGGTGGTCCGCGGCGAGGCCGCCGAGGCGCTGCTGGACACCTACTCCGAGGAGCGGGTGCCGGTCGGTGCGGCGCTGCTCGGCTCCACCAACCGCGCGACCCAGTTGATCCAGCTCAAGCACCCGGTGGCGGCGTTCGTGCTGCCGGTGATGTTCAAGGTGGTCAGCACCTTCCCCGCCCTCCGGTCGAAGGTCTCCCGCAAGATCATGAAGGCGATGTCGGCGCTGGACCTCAGCTACGCCGACAGCGCGCTCAGCCGGCCGGCCGCGCCCGGCGGCGACGGCCCGGCCCCCGGCCGCCGGCTCTCCGAACTTACCGAGGCGGACCTCGCGCGACCCGGCTTCGCCGCGCTCGCCGAGGAGCTGCGCGCGGTCGGCTGGAAGCTGCTGGCCGGCGGCAGCCACCCCGCCCTCGACGGCACCCTGGCCGCGCTGGAGAAGCGCTTCGGCGGCTGGCTCTCGGTGCGCACGGTGGCCGGCCCGGACGCCGGACCGACCGCGCTGCCCGACCCGGACGGCGCGCTACGCCGCCGCCTCGGTCTCACCGCCGCGGGCAGCTGGGTCCTCGTCCGGCCGGACGGCTACGTCTCGGCCCGCGGCCGGGCCGGGGAGACGGCGCTGCTCGCCTCCGCGCTGACGGCGGCCACCGCCGGGCTGGTCACCGACCCGCTGTCCGACACCGGCGGCGCTGCCGCCGTCCACTGACCCAGGAGCAGAGATGGACTTCGGACTCGCCGGCCGCACCGTTCTCGTCACCGGTGCCACCCGCGGCATCGGCAACGCGGCGGCCCGGGCCTTCGCCGCCGAGGGCGCCCGTGTCGCCGTCGGCTACGGCAGTGACAAGGCGGCGGCGGAGGCCCTCGCCGAGGAGCTCGGCGCCGCGGACGGCCGGGCCGCGGCCGTCCGGTACCGCCTCGGCGAGCCGGACTCGCCGGAGCGGGCGGTCGCCGAGGTCGAGGAGCGCTGGGGCGGGGTGGACGTCCTGGTCGCCAACGCGATGATGCCCGGGGCGCTGCGCCCGCGCGGGGCCCGGTTCGAGGACCACGACCCGGCCGAGTGGGCCTCCTTCGTCGAGCAGAACACGGTGGGGACGCTGCGGACGGTGCAGCTGGTACTGCCCGCGATGCGCAGCCGCGGCTGGGGCCGTGTCGTCCTGGTCTCCTCCGTGGTGGCCCGGCTGGGCAAACCGGGGCGCGAGTACTACGGCACCGTCAAGAGCGGCCTGCACGGGTTCGTCCGCAGCCTGGTCTGGGACCTGCACGGCGCCGGTGTGCTGGTGAACCTGGTCAGCCCCGGCCTGACGCTGACCGCGGATGTCCGGGCGGCGCTCCCGGAGGAGCTGCGGGCCGGCGAGCGGGCCGCCACCCCGAGCGGCGTGCTCAACCACCCGGAGGACGTCGCGGCCGCCGTCCTGTTCCTGGGCTCGGCCGCGAACGGCAACATCACCGGCGAGGAGCTCGTCGTCGCCGGCGGCCGCTGACCGCAACGCCCCGCCACCAGACGCCCGCACGACCGGGCGGCCCGCCACGGCGGCTGCCGCGGCAGGCCGCGCCCCGAGGAGAGCGACCAGTCATGACCGTTGCGAAGGACACCACCGCACCCGCCGCCGCGGCGGCGGGCGACGCGCGCAGACGCGCGGCGGAACTGCACGCCGTCCGCGAGCAGGTACGGCTCGGCCCGGGCGAGAAGGCGACGCTGGCCCAGCGGGCCAAGGGCAAGCTGACCGCCCGCGAGCGGATCGACCTGCTGCTGGACGAGGGCTCCTTCCACGAGGTGGAGCCGCTGCGCCGGCACCGGGCGACCGGCTTCGGCCTGGAGGCCAAGCGCCCCTGGACGGACGGCGTGATCACCGGCTGGGGCACCGTGCACGGCCGGACGGTCTTCGTCTACGCGCACGACTTCCGGATCTTCGGCGGCGCGCTGGGCGAGGCCCACGCCCAGAAGATCCACAAGATCATGGACATGGCCATCGCGGCCGGCGCCCCGCTGGTCTCGCTGAACGACGGCGCCGGCGCCCGCATCCAGGAGGGCGTCTCGGCGCTGGCCGGCTACGGCGGGATCTTCCAGCGCAACACCAGGGCGTCCGGCGTCATCCCGCAGATCTCGGTGATGCTCGGCCCGTGCGCCGGCGGCGCCGCGTACAGCCCCGCCCTGACGGACTTCGTCTTCATGGTCCGGGAGACCTCGCAGATGTTCATCACCGGCCCGGACGTCGTCCAGGCCGTCACCGGCGAGAAGATCACCCAGAACGGCCTCGGCGGCGCCGACGTCCACTCCGAGGTGTCCGGCGTCGCCCACTTCGCCCACGACGACGAGCGCGGCTGCCTGGAGGAGGTCCGGCACCTGCTGTCCCTGCTGCCGCAGAACAACCGCGACTTCCCGCCCGACGCCCCGTGCACCGACCCGGTGGACCGGTCGGGCGAGGCCCTGCTGGACATCGTCCCCGCGGACGGGATCCGCGCCTACGACATGCACAAGGTCATCGAGCAGATCGTCGACCACGGCGAGTACCTGGAGGTCCACGAGCGCTGGGCCGCCAACGTCATCGTGGCGCTGGCCCGGATCGACGGGCACGTGGTCGGCGTGGTCGCCAACCAGCCGAGCTGGCTCGCCGGCGTGCTGGACATCCGGGCCAGCGAGAAGGCCGCGCGCTTCGTCCAGATGTGCGACGCCTTCAACATCCCGATCGTCACGCTGATCGACGTCCCCGGCTTCCTTCCCGGCGTCGACCAGGAGCACGACGGCATCATCCGGCACGGCGCCAAACTCCTCTACGCCTACTGCAACGCGACCGTGCCGCGGATCTCGCTGATCCTGCGCAAGGCCTACGGCGGCGCCTACATCGTCATGGACTCCCGCTCGATCGGCGCCGACCTCTGCTACGCCTGGCCCACCAACGAGATCGCCGTGATGGGCGCCGAGGGCGCCGCCAACGTCATCTTCCGCCGCGACATCGCCGCCGCCGAGGACCCCGAGGCGATGCGCGCCCAGAAGATCAAGGAATACAAGAGCGAGCTGATGCACCCGTACTACGCGGCCGAGCGCGGCCTCGTCGACGACGTCATCGACCCCGCCGAGACCCGGCAGGTGCTCGCCGCCTCGCTCGCCATGCTCCGCACCAAGCACGCCGACCTGCCCAGCCGCAAGCACGGCAACCAGCCCCAGTGAGGACGCGATGACCGACGACCGCCCGCCCCTGATCCGCGTCGAGCGCGGCTCGCCGACCGCCGAGGAACTGGCCGCCCTGACCGCCGTGCTGCTCGCCCGGGCGGCAGCCGCCGCGCCCCGGGCCCGCCCGCACCACCCGGGCGCCCGCCGCCGGCGCCTCGGTCGCCGCCGCCTGTCGTACGTCTCACCGTTCAGCTGGCGCACCGCCGCCTGAACCGCCGTCACCGAGGAGAGGAGCAAGGGGTGTGGGAGAACCTGCGGGTGGCGTTGCACCGCACGGCCGTCGCGCTGGGGTGGCTGGGGCTGTTCTTCGGCCCGACCTCGCACGCCGGCTGGCTGCCCGGGCAGGACACCGCCCCGGCGCCGGCCGCCGCACCGGCCGGGCCGCCGCCCGGGCACCCCGACCGGCGGGGCGCCGTCCGACTGAGCCGCGAGGAGCGCCGGGCCTGGGCCGAGTTGAACGACGCCTGGTGAGGGGCCCCGACGGTCCGCGGCGGGCGGGCCGGCGGACCGTCCACCTGCGGCCGCCCGACCCCTCACACGTACGGGCGAACTCGGGCGGACGCCACCGGATCGGCCCGGCTTCGGTGTTGACCGGATCCGATCGTTCGGCGACTGGGGAAAGTTGTGGGTTACCGGGTCGCGCGGCAGGGAAAGCGCCCGCCCCTCACTCGAATCGGTCACACCGCGTCGACATTCGATCACGCGGAGCGCGCCCGGACCGGCCACCGACGATCAGTAGCGGCTGAATATACGCGGCAACCGGATCTCAAACGACCAGTTCCGCCACAGGGTGTAGCCGTCATTGCACAAAGCGTTATCCTCTCCTGGATGCACGGCACCTGCGTGTCCCCCGGCGGGGGCAGGGGGCGTGCTCTCCGCGCAGGCGGAGGTGACCCGTCCACAGTTCTGCCTCTGGGAGTCCCGTGTACCCACCCGTCCGGAACGACGCGCCCGCCACCTCCCGCCCGTCGACCGCCATCCTGCGCACCGGCGCCCGGCTGGACCGGCTGTGGGCCGCCATCCGCGAGTTCCAGGTGCTCACGCCCCAGCCCGTGCTCGCCGTCGCCGGCGCCCCCGTCGCGCCGGGCCCGTGCACCGTCCCCGCCGCCCGCCCGGCCGGCCCCGGTGCGCTGCTGCGCTCCACCGCCACCAGCGGCACCGGAACCACGACCGGCACAGGCACAGGTGCCGGCACCGGCACCACGACCGACACCCGCCGCGGCATCGGCGCCCCGGCCCGCAGCCGCCCCCGGACGGACCGCGGCACCGGCACCGGCACCCCCACCGGCACCGAGCACAACCCGGTCATGGAGCTGGTCGAGCGTGCGCAGGCCGGCGAGAGCGAGGCCTTCGGCCGGCTGTACGACCAGTACGCGGACACGGTCTACCGGTACATCTACTACCGGGTCAGCAGCCGGGCCACCGCCGAGGACCTCACCAGCGAGACCTTCCTGCGCGCGCTCCGCCGGATCGGCACCTTCACCTGGCAGGGGCGGGACTTCGGCGCCTGGCTGGTGACCATCGCGCGCAACCTGGTGGCCGACCACTTCAAGTCCAGCCGGTTCCGGCTGGAGGTCACCACCGGCGAGATGCTGGACTCCAACGAGTGCGAGCGCAGCCCGGAGGAGTCGGTCCTCGAGTCGCTGGCCAACGCGTCCCTGCGGGACGCCGTGAAGAGGCTCAACCCGCAGCAGCAGGAGTGCGTCAACCTCCGCTTCCTGCAGGGCCTCTCGGTCGCCGAGACGGCGCGGATCATGGGCAAGAACGAGGGCGCCATCAAGACCCTGCAGTACCGGGCGGTGCGCACCCTGGCCCGCCTGCTGCCCCCGGACGCGCGGTGAGCCGACCGGCCGTGGCAGCGACATCCGACGGACCGTCACCCGAGCCCGTGTGCGGACACGGGCGAGTGAATGCGCGGTCACATGATCAGTCGTGCGTAACCGACTCCCGGCACCGCTCGTTGGCCAGCCTGGAAACCATCAGCGGGCCCGCGGTCAAGCAAGATCCGGCCGCATCACCCGATGGTGTGGTTTCGGCCCGCCGAGACAACCCTCCGGCAGGCCACGGTGTCGACAACGACGAAGGGAGGTGCGGCCCGTGACGGCAAACGTGCTGGAGCACCGGCGGGCGAAGGCCTTCGCCGAGGCATTGGAGGCCCACCGGACGGACAACTCACCCGGCGGGGGCGGCTCCGACGGGAGCACACCGGGCGGTGCCCACCGCGCCGGATCCACCGCGATGGCCGAGCTGCTGGCCGTCGCGGACACCCTCGGCGAACTGCCCGTCCCGGAGTTCTCCGCGGAGACCAAGGCGGTCCAACGGGCGCAGCTGATGGCCGCGTTCGAGCAGGCCTTCGCCGGCGGCGGCACCCCGGTGGTGCCCCGGCAGCGCGGGCACCGGGCCGCCCGGTCCGGCCGTGTCCGCTGGGGCCGCCGGCTGGCGATCGGCGGTCTGGTCGCGGGTGTCGCGGTCGGCGGTTTCACCGGTGCCGCGGCGGCCAGCGGCGGCGCGCTGCCGGGCGATGCGCTCTACGGCGTCAAGCGCGGACTGGAGGGCCTCCGGCTGGACTGGGCGGGCTCCGACTCCGAGCGCGGTGCCCTGTTGCTGGAGCAGGCGTCCACCCGGCTCGACGAGGCGCAGAGCCTGCTCCAGCGGTCCGGCTCGCCGGACACGCTGAGCCCCGACACCGTGGAGCAGGTCCGGCGCGCGCTGGACGACATGCACGCCGAGGCCGTCCGCGGCCGTGACCTGCTGCGCTCGGTGTACCGGAGCAACGGTTCGCTGACGCCGATGCGCCAGCTCGCCGGCTTCGCCGCGGGTCAGGACGACCGCTGGTCGCGCCTGCACGACCGGCTGCCCGGCGAGCTCGGCCCGCAGGCGGAGAAGGTCGACGAGCTGTTCGACGACATAAGCGAGGACGTCGCGCCCCTGCACCTGGAGAAGCCCGGTACGGGCGGCCAGCACGGCACGGGGTCGGGCGACGGGCAGGTGTCCGGCGGTGCCGGCCAGGGCGCCACGCAGGGCGGTTCGGGCGCGCCGACGGCGCGCGGCACCGGTACGGCTCCGAACGGCGCCGCGCCCTCCACCGCCCCGCAGGGTGTCGGTGGCCTGGTCGACGGCCTCACCAACGGCCTCGGCGGCGGGCAGAGCGGTGCGCCGGCCACGGGCGGTGCGACCGGATCGGGCGATTCCCCCGCCCCGTCCGGTTCGGCGACCCCGGCACCGGACGGTCAGGGCATCACGATCCCGCCGCTGATCCCCGGTCTGCTGCCCGGTCTCACGTTGGGCTGAGGCCGGCGCCGGCGCGGCGGCCGTGGGATTCCCGAGCTCCCACGGCCGCCGCGGCGTGTCCGGGTCGACTCCCGGGGGCCGTGGTGTGCGCTCAGTCGAGGTGTGCGCTCAGAAGAAGACCGAGCGCCGCTGCACCAGCAGCTTGTACAGGGTGTGCTGGATGGTCTCGCGGACCTGGTCCGCGAGGTTGAAGACGAGCATCGGGTCGTCCGCGGCCTCCCGCGGGTAGCCGTCGGTCGGGATCGGTTCGCCGAACTGGATGGTCCACTTGGTCGGCAGCGGGATCGCGCCGAGCGGGCCGAGCCACGGGAAGGTCGGCGTGATCGGCACGTAGGGCAGGCCGAGCAGCCGGGCCAGCGAGCGGAAGTTGCCGATCATCGGGTAGGTCTCCTCGGCGCCGACGATCGAGCAGGGCACGATCGGCACGCCGGCGCGCAGCGCGGAGGAGACGAAGCCGCCGCGGCCGAACCGCTGGAGCTTGTACCGCTCGGAGAAGGGCTTGCCGATGCCCTTGAAGCCCTCCGGCCAGACCCCGACCACTTCGCCGCGCTCCAGCAGTGCCTGGGCGTCCTCGTTGCAGGCGAGGGTGTGGCCGGCCTTGCGGGCGAGTTCGCCGGCGACGGGCAGGACGAAGACCAGGTCGGCGGCGAGCATCCGCAGGTGCCGGCGGTGCGGGTGGTGGTCGTGGATGGCGACCTGGGTGATCAGGGCGTCCAGCGGGATGGTGCCGGAGTGGTTGGCGACGATCAGTGCCCCGCCCTCGGCGGGGATGTTCTCCACGCCGAGGACCTCCACCCGGAAGTACTTCTCGGCGAGCGGGCGCAGCAGCGAGAGCAGCACCTCCTCGGTCAGCTCCCGGTCGAAGCCGAACTCGTCGACCTCGTAGTCGCCGGTGATCCGGCGCCGCAGGAAGGCCAGGCCGCTCGCCGCGCGGTCCTCCCAGCCCTTGCCGAGGACCTTGGTGGCGGTGGCGCCGAGCTGTCCGGCGAGGGCGCCGCCGACGGCCCCGGCGAGGCGGTCCGCGAAGCCGCCGGCGGTCGGGCCCTCGGCGTGCCAGCTGGGCGCGGACTCGATCGGGATGACCTTGGCCTCGGCCGGTTCGGTCTTGCGGGCTGCGGTCATCGCGGCATCGGCTCCTGGGTGGGGCGGTCGTCCTGGCCGAGCAGGGCGGCCAGCCGGTCGGTGACGGCGGCGAGCCGTTCGGGGGGCAGCAGGCCGCTCCGCTGGGCGGCGACGAAGTCGGCGAACGCCTCGGCGGTGGTGAAGCGGGGGGTGTGGCCGAAGGTCTCGCGGAGCTGGGTGGTGTCCACCACCCGGCCGTGGGTGAGCAGTTGGATCAGCTCGGGCGAGATGTCGGCCAGCCTGGTCTGCCGGATGAGTCCGGCGACGGCGCCGAGGGCGGGCTTCAGCAGCGGCACGGTGGGCCGGCCGAGGCGGCGGGCGCACTGGGAGAGCAGCAGGACGCCGTCGCCGGCCACGTTGAAGGTGCCGGTGTTTGACGTGCCGGGGCGGGGGTCGAGGGCGGCGAGCCGGAGCACCTCGACGGCGTCGTCCTCGTGGACGAACTGCAGGCGCGGGTCGCGGCCGAGCACGGTGGGCAGCACCGGCAGGGTGAACCAGGCGCAGAGCGGGGTGTCGCCGGCGGGGCCGACGATGTTGGCGAAGCGCAGCACGGTGACGGCGACGTCGGGGCGGCGGCGGGCGAAGCCGCGGACGTACCCCTCGACCTCGGCGGCGTCCCGGGCGAAGCCGCCGGCCGGGAGCTCCTTGGGCTGCATCCGCTCGTGGAAGACGGCCGGGTCGCGCGGGGCGGAGCCGTACACGCCGGTAGTGGACTTCACCACCAGGCGGCGCACCCCGGGGGCCTTCTGGCAGGCGCCGAGCAGCTGCATGGTGCCGATGACGTTGGTCTCCTTGACGGCGGACCGGCCGCCGGGGCCCATCGCGGAGACGTTGAGGTGGACGACGGTGTCGACGCCGTGGTCGGCGATCACCCGGGCGACGGCCGGGCGGCGCAGGTCGACCTTGACGAAGGCGACCTCCGGCGGCAGGGCCTCGGCGGGCGGCTGGACGTCGACGCCGACGACCTTGTCCACACCGCGGGCGCGGGCGACCTCGGCGGCGAAGCGGGCTCCGAGATGCCGGGCCACACCGGTGACGAGTACGGTCCTGCCCACGCTGCTGCGGCCTCCTCGGTTCGCCCTGACTGCACCGTACCGTGCCGATGTTTCCGGGCCGTGCCGGCGCCACGCGCGCGGCGCCGGCACCCGGCGTGAAGACACCACTGCCCGCCCGGGCACGGCCCGGGCGGGCAGATCGGACACCTGGTGCGCGCGAGGCGGCCGTCGGTGCAGCGGCTGGCCCCCCGCGTGAGCGGGAAGGAGTCCGGCCGCGGGTTACTTCTTGTTGCGACGCTGCACGCGAGTGCGCTTCAGAAGCTTGCGGTGCTTCTTCTTGGCCATACGCTTGCGACGCTTCTTGATGACAGAGCCCACGGAACAACCCTCGCTCACTCGGACCCCGTCCATGGGAGACGGGAGTCCATACGACTGACGGAGGGCCTAGCCTACCGTCCGCTCGGGGTATGCAGTAATCCTGCCCTGCCGTGTCAGGCCTACGCGCTCTCGAGCCGCACGTAGGACTCCTTCAGGTACGCGTGGACCGCCTGCTCCGGGACGCGGAAGGAGCGCCCGACCCGGATGGCCGGCAGTTCACCGCTGTGCACCAGGCGGTACACCGTCATCTTGGACACCCTCATGACCGAGGCCACTTCGGCCACGGTCAGGAAGACGACTTCCTGCAGGGGGCGTTCGCCGGAACTCATGACCATCACCCGACCCTTACCCGTGTGCAAGGCACCGGCTTCCCCTCCGGTGACTCCACCGGCACACGTGTATGCCCAGAGTAGTTATGGGTGGTACCAGTGGGAAGAGGGGGATGCCCGGTTGTTGTACGGTGCGGCATCCCCCGATTGCAGTACGTAGCCGATCGGCGTATGGCGCAGGCGGACCGGCCGGTGCGGGGCGGCGGGGCGCTCGGGAGCACCGCCCCGGCGCGCGGGGGCGCGGGCCGGCCGGGGCTGCGGCGCCGGGGCCGGCGCGGACCGCGGGTGCGGGTCAGGGCAGCAGGCCGTGGTGGGGGTATACCGCGCGGCGGGCGGCGAGGATCGCCTGGTCGAGGCGGGAGGACGGGTCGTAGCCGTCGTGGAAGTCCCGCCACTGCGGGTCGGCGCCGTCGGTCATCCGCAGCGGGGCCTGCTGCCGGGTGCGGCGGTAGACCTCGGCACGCCACTCCTCGGGGGTCTCGGCGGTCGGGTCGACGGGGCGGCCGGCGGCGGTGGCGACCAGGTGGGTCCAGGTTCTGGGCACCACGTCGACCACGGCGTAGCCGCCTCCGCCGAGGGCGAGCCAGCGGCCCTCGGCGTGCTCGTGGGCGAGGCCGTGCAGGGCCTCGGCGACGAGGCGCTGGGCGTCCAGGCTGACCGCGAGGTGGGCCAGCGGGTCCTCGACGTGGGTGTCGGCGCCGTGCTGGGTGACCAGGACCTGGGGCCGGAAGGCCGCGAGCAGCTCCGGCACCAGGGCGTGGAAGGCGCGCAGCCAGCCGGCGTCGCCGGTGCCGGCCGGCAGCGGCAGGTTGGCGGCACTGCCGGGGGCGTCCGGGCCGCCGGACTCGGTGGACCAGCCGGTCTCCGGGAAGAGCGTCGCCGGGTGCTCGTGCAGCGAGACGGTGAGCACCCGCGGGTCGTTCCAGAAGGCCTGCTGGACGCCGTCGCCGTGGTGCACGTCGACGTCGACGTAGGCGACCCGTTCGGCCCCGAGTTCCAGCAGCCGGGCGACGGCGAGCGCCGGGTCGTTGTAGACGCAGAAGCCGGAGGCCCGGTCGGGCATGGCGTGGTGCAGCCCGCCGGCGAAGTTGACGGCGTGCCGGGCCTCGCCGCGCCAGAGGGCCTCGGCGGCGGCGACCGACTGGCCCGCGATCAGCGCGGAGGCGCTGTGCAGGCCGGGGAACGCCCAGTTGTCGTCGGTGCCGAGACCGTGCCGCAGGTCGACGAGGCCGGGGTCGGCGGCGACCCGGCGGACGGCGGCGATGTACTCGGCGGTGTGCACCAGGCGGAGCGTGGAGTCCCCGGCGGCGGGGGCCGATCGGACGGTGACACCCGGGCCGGAGCCGAGCCCGAAGGCGTCGACCAGGTGCTTGGTGAGGGCGAGCCGGGTCGGGTCCATCGGGTGGCCGGGGCCGAAGTCGTACGCGGTCACCGCGTCGTCCCAGAAGAGGTGCAGGCCGCAGGGCGTGTCGCGTTCGACGTCGGGCATGCCACCACCGTAGTGGGTGGGGCAGGGCTGGACGCAGGGGGTTCAGTGCGCCTGGGCGGGCTCCTTGGGCTCCTGGGCCGGTGCGGGCGCGAAGTGGCCGGCGAGCGGCAGGATCACCAGCACCAGCAGCATCGGGGCGAGCAGCGCGGCCCGGTACGAGCCGGCGTCGCCGATCGCGCCGACCAGTGGCGAACCGATCAGGAATCCGACGTAGTTGAACAGGTTGAGCCGGGCGACGGCGGCGTCGGAGTCGGCGGGCATCAGGCGGCCGCCCGCGGCGAAGACCTGCGGGATGATCGCGCAGATGCCGAGGCCGAGCAGGGTGAACGCGGCGATGCCGGCCCAGGGCGCGGGGGCGATCGCGGCGGCGGCGAAGCCCAGGGCGGCGGTCGCGGCGCCGACCCGGACGACGGCGACCGCGCCGAACCGCTGGACGCCGCGGTCGCCGAGGGCGCGGCCGGCCAGCATCGCCACCATGTAGCCGAGGTAGGAGAGCTTGGCCAGGTCGTCGGGGCTGTGCAGGGTGTCGGTGAGGTACTTGACGCTGTAGTTGGAGACCGAGGCGTCGGCGATGTACGCGACCGCCATGGCGAGGCAGAGCGGCAGCAGCGGGCGCCAGGGCACCGCCCGGCCGGCCGCGCGGGCGGCCTGTTCGACGGCGTCGCCGAGTTCGGCGGGCCCGGCGAAGCGGGTTCCGGCCAGCAGCGCGGCGGGGATCAGCACGGCGGCCGATCCGGCGAACAGCACGCTCAGCGGCGTCCCGCGGTGGGCGCCGAGCCCGGCGACGGCGGCGCCGGCGATCCCGCCGAGGCTGAACGCGGCGTGGAAGCCGAGCATGATGCTGCGGCCGTAGCGGTGCTGCAGGCCGACGCCGAGCATGTTCATCGAGGCGTCAAGGGCGCCGACGAGCAGGCCGAAGGCGGCCAGCGCGAGGGCGAGCTGCCACAGTTCGGTGCCGACGCCGACCCCGGCGAGGGCGAGGCAGACGGCGGGCTGCACCGTCCGCAGCACGGCGCGGGCGCTGCTGCGCCGCACCAGCGCCTCGGAGGCGATGGAGCCGACCCCGGCGAGGATCGGCACGGCGGCGAGGAAGACCGGCAGCAGCGAGTCGTCGAGGCCGTACCGGCGCTGGATCTCCGGGATGCAGCTGACCAGCAGGGCGAAGGTGGCGCCCTGCAGCAGGAAGCTCGCCGCGAGCGCCGCGCGGGCCTGCCGCAGCCGCTGGGTGGTCTCGGCCATGGGCTCCCCGCTACCGGTCGGTACGACGTGTGGTGGCGGAGAGCGTAGGCGCTGGCGGGCCGTTGCGGGAGGGGGTCGGCGGGACGGGATTCCGGGCGGGCGGGGCGGGCCGGGCCCGCGTTCAGGCCCGGCGGCCGCGCTCCAGCAGCGCGGGCACCTCGGCGAGCGAGGTGAACAGCCCGGTGGCCCCGGCCGCGGTGAGCCTGGCGGGGTCGGTGAGCGCGGCGTGGCCGTACACGTCCATGCCGGCGGCGCGGGCGGCGAGCACGCCGTTGGGGCTGTCCTCCAGGACGAGGCAGCGCTCGGGCGGCACGCCCATGGTGCGGGCGGCGTGCAGGAAGAGGTCGGGGGCGGGCTTGCCGACACCGACGTCCTGGGCGCTGAAGATCAGCTCCTCGGCGAGGTGGCCGCGCAGGCCGGTGCGGTCGAGCGCGGTGCGGATCCAGGAGTGGTGGGCGGAGGAGGCCAGGCAGTACCGGACGCCGGACTGCTGCAGGGTCTTGAGCAGGGTCTCCGCCCCGGCGACCGGGCCGAGTTCGGCCTCGAAGGCGGCGAAGACCCGGCCGTGGAAGAGGTCGTCGAAGCCCTCGGGCAGCCGGGCGCCGTGCCGTTCCAGGATGACGTCGTGCACCCGGTGCGCGGCGCAGCCCATGTAGTCCCGGTAGGAGTCCTCGACGGTGGTCGGGTACCCGAGTTCGGTGAGGTACTCGGCAAGCACCCGGTTGGAGATGGGCTCGCTGTCGACGAGCACCCCGTCGTTGTCGAAGATCACCAGGTCGTAGCTCACCCGGTCGAGCGTACCGGCCCGGCGCCGGGGCTCCGGTGCCGGGCCGATCAGGCCTACCTGCCGCCGCCGGCCAGCTCGCGGGAGCGGTCGCGGGCGGCCTCCAGTGCGCCGAGCAGGGCGGCCCGGACGCCGTGGTTCTCCAGTTCGCGGATGGCGGCGATGGTGGTGCCGGCCGGAGAGGTCACCGCCTCGCGGAGCTTGACGGGGTGTTCGCCGGAGTCGCGGAGCATCACCGAGGCGCCGATCGCGGACTGCACGATGAGGTCGTGGGCGACCTGCCGGGGCAGGCCGAGCAGGATGCCGGCGTCGGTCATCGCCTCGACGAGGAAGTAGAAGTAGGCCGGGCCGGAGCCGGAGAGCGCGGTGGCCGCGTCCTGCTGGGACTCGGGGAGGCGGATCGCCTTGCCGACCGAGCGGAAGATCGCCTCGGTGCGCTCCAGGTGGGCCTCGGAGGCGTGCGAGCCGCCGGAGATGACGCTCATGCCCTCGTCCACCAGCACCGGGGTGTTGGGCATGACGCGGACGACCGGGGTGCCGGCCGCCAGCCGCTCCTCGAACCAGGCGGTCGGGATGCCGGCGGCGGCCGAGACGACCAGCCGGTCGGGGGCGACGTGCGGGGCGAGCTCCTCCAGCAGGGTGCCCATGTCCTGCGGCTTCACGGCGAGGATCAGGGTGTCGGCGAGCTTGGCGGCCTCGGCGTTGGTGACGGCGGTGACGCCGTAGCGCTCGGCGAGTTCGGCGGCGCGCTCGGGGCGGCGGGCCGTCACCAGGACGTCCGCCGGGTCCTCGCCGGCCCGCAGCAGACCGGAGAGCAGGGCCTCGGCGATCTTGCCGGTGCCGAGGAAGGCGATCTTCTGTCCGGGTGCGCTGCTGGGCATGGGGCCGCTCCTTCGTACGGTGCTGCGGCCATCCTCGCACCGGCGGGGGCGGGGCGGGGGAGGCGTCCGAACCGTGGGCGGCGGGGCCGCGGGCCCGGCCGCCTGCAATGGGGCGCACCGCCATCGGGCGGGCCCCGGGGTGTCCGTCCGCACCGTGCCGGGCGGCGCGGGGGCGCCCGTACGGTCGGCTCTCCCCCACCCGCAAGGAGTCCCCCATGACGTACGACACTCCGGTGAGGCGGTGGTGGGCGGCGCTCGCGCTGCTCGCCGTGGCCGCCGCGGCGGTGCTCGGGCTCGGTCACGGTACGGCCCGCGCCGCCGGCACCGTCCAGGTCACCGGCTTCGGTTCGAACCCGGGCAATCTGCTGATGTACCGCTACGCGCCCGCCGGGCTGCCGTCCGGGCGGCCGGTGGTGGTGGCGCTGCACGGCTGCACCCAGTCCGCCTCGTACGGCGAGGCGGCCGGCTGGACGCACTGGGCGGACGCCTGGGGCTTCGCCGTGGTGATGCCGCAGCAGCAGTCCGCGAACAACTCCTCGCAGTGCTTCAACTGGTTCCAGCCGGGCGACTTCGCCCGGGACTCCGGCGAGGCGCTGTCGATCCGCCAGATGGTCGCGAAGACCGTCGCCGACCTCGGCAGCGACCCGGGCCGGGTGTACGTCACCGGCCTGTCGGCGGGCGGCGCGATGACGGCCGCACTGCTGGCCGACTACCCGGACGTGTTCGCGGGCGGCGGCGTGGTCGCCGGCCTGCCGTACCACTGCGCCACCACGGCCGTGGAGGCCTCGGTGAACTGCATGACCATGGGCACGTCGAAGACCCCGCAGCAGTGGGGCGACCTCGTCCGGCAGGCGTACCCGTCGTGGACGGGGGCGCGGCCGAAGGTCTCGCTCTGGCAGGGCTCGGCGGACTCGGTGGTGAAGCCGGTCAACCTGACCGAGCTGATGAAGCAGTGGACGGACGTGGCCGGCACCGGCCAGACGGCCGCGGTGAGCGACACCGTCGCCGGCTACCCGCACCAGGTGTACCGGGACGGCTCCGGCGCCGACCGGGTCGAGGTGTACTCGATCACCGGCATGGACCACGGCCAGCCGGTCGACCCGGGCAGCGGGGCCGAGCAGTGCGGCACCGCCGGCGCGTACGTGCTGGACGTGAACCTGTGCGCGTCCTACCGGATCGGCCGGTTCTGGGGCCTGGACGGCTCGGCGCCCTCCCCCTCCCCCAGCCCGACCCCCTCGCCCTCGCCGTCCCCCACGGGCGGTTCCGGCAGCACGCAGCTCACCGACGACACCGCCGCGGACGGCTATGTGAAGGCCGCCGCGGACGGCGGCTCGCCCGTGGTCGGCACGCTGGCCGACAGCCTGGGCCTCGCGGTGGGCCGCGGAACGGACGGCAAGCAGAACCGGGCGCTGCTCTCCTTCGACACCTCGGCCGTCCCTGCCGGGGCCACCGTCACCGGCGCCCGGCTGACCGTGGGCTACGGCAGCGGCAGCGGGGATCCGTGGGCGGCGGCGCAGCTGACCGTCGACGTGCGCGGCGGCTGCTTCGGTGCGGCCTGCACCACCGGCGCGGACGACTGGGCGGCCCCGGCGGACGCGGGCGCGGTGGCGACGGTGGCCAGGTTCACCGCGGACAGCCGGACCTCGGGCGAGTTCGGTGCGGCCGGGCTGGCGGCGATCCGGCCCGGGGCGACGGTGCAGCTGCGGCTGCAGTTCGACCAGGCGCTCGCCTCCACCGGGTACGTCTTCCTGCAGCGCGGTACGGGTGCGGTGCTGACCGTGGACTGGACGCGCTGAGCGGGACCGGGCGTCCGGGGCATGGTGCCCCGGACGCCCGGCCGTGGTGTCAGCGCTTGCTGCCGTCGACGATCACCGGGGAGCCGCCGGTGCCGCAGGGGCTGGCGTACACCGGGTTCTTCTCGGCGGCGGCCTTGAAGGCCTCGATGCACTGGCTCGCCAGGATCCGGTCGGTGAGCGAGTTGGCGATGGCGTTGTTGGCGGCTGCGGTGCTCTCCGACTCGATCTTCCGCTTCTCGGCCTCGGCCTTGGCGGTGCGGACGGCGGCCTCGGCCTGCGCGGTGGCCTGGTCCTGCTGGATCTTCTGGTCGATGGCGTGCTGCAGGCTGTCGCTGGGCTTCACGTTGCGCAGGTTGACGCCGTTGACCAGGATGCCGCGCGGCGCCAGCCGGGCGGTGATCTGCCGCTCGATATCGGCGCTGATCGCCTCGCGTTCGGAGCTGTAGCCCTCCACGCCGGTGTGCTTGGCGAAGACGTTGCGGACGATCTCCCGGCTGTCGGGGTAGACCAGCCGCCGCTGAACGGCGTCGGTGCTGCCGGCGAGCCTGAACAGGCTCTGGGTGTGCTGCGGGTCCACCGACCACTTCACGGTGATGTCGGCGTAGAGCACGCCGCCCTCGGAGGAGCGGACCTCGATGGTGTCCTTGCCGGTGAGGTCGAGGTCGACCGGCCGGGTCGAGAAGGTGGAGACGTCGGTCAGCGGCGACTTGAGGTGCAGCCCGGGCTGCCAGGTGGCACCGACCTTGCCCAGCGTGGTGGGCACGCCCACCTCGTACGGCTCGACGACGTACACGAAGGTGGCCAGACCCGCGAGCAGGCCGATGCCGGTGGTGACCAGGCCGGCGGCCGTGACGGCGCGGCGGTCGGTGACCTTGCGCCACCTCAGGACGAGCAGGACGGCGCCGGTGAGGAGGAGCAGGACGGCGAGGATCAGCATCTGGGGTCTCTCGGCCGGACGGACAGGACGGCCGCAGCATAGGGAGCCGGAGGCGGCCGGGACACCAGATTTAAATGATGTTCATATGAAGTCGGTCCGGCGTCGGCGGGACATCGGCCCGGCTCCGCCGGGTACACCTCGGGGGAAACTCGGGGATCACCCCTATGGATTTCCAGGGACCGGCGGGCGCACGGTGGAGACATGGGTAACGGAGATTTGTCGCGAAGTGAGAGCCGTCAGGTCGCCGTCGCCGCGGCGACTCTCGGCCCGTGGCGGACGGCAGCGGCCGTCGGCACGGTGGTGGGCGGTGCCGCCCTCGGCGTGGACATCGTCACCGGCAACTGGTCCATGGACATCCTGGCCGGACCGGTCGGCCTCGGCCTGTTCTTCTTCTTCCTCGTCGGCACGGTCGGTGGCCGGATCCGTCGGGACACCGGCGACCGGCGGCTGCAGCGCTGGACCGATGAGCACCCCTGGCAGTCCGCCCTGCCGGCGGCCGGCGCCCTGTGGGTGCTCAACACCCTGGCGATGACCCTGCTCGGCAGCTCCGGGCTGTTCGCCGCCCTGTTCACCTCGCTGCTGCCCGCCGCCCTGCTGCTGGCGGTCGCCGGTGTGGTCGGCTCGGTCAAGCGGGCCCGCAGGCGCGGCTGACCGCGGAGGCCCCCGGGCCCGGGCAGTGGACTCACTCCCAGGCGGTGGTCTCCCACGCCGTGGTCTCCCAGGCGGTGGTGGAACGCGGCACGGCCGTGGTGCGGGTGTCGGTGCCGCCGGAGAGCTGGCCGGCGAGGACGGGGGCGGCGGCGAGGGCCAGAACGCCGACCGCGGCGGCCTTGGCGAGTGAGAGACGAAGCACGGGAGTGGTCCTTCCGGAGGTACGAGCGGGGGGCCGCCGGTCGGACGTTCCGCGGTGACGCTCCGTCCGGCGCTGCCGGCGGGGTGTCTCCCCCGGCCGGCGATCACCAGCTTCGTCGCAGCTCAGGCCCGGTGGAAGGGATTCCGGCTGGACGGAAGCGGCCGTGGACCGAACCGTCCACCCCGGTCGGATGCGGCCAGCATCCGCTCGTAGAACGGGGCGACCAGCGGCACGCCCACCCGGCCCACGGACCAGCCGGCCAGCGCCGGCAGCAGGCCCGCCGCCCGGTGGCAGAGCCCGGCGGCGGCCTCCTCGGCGCGCTCCAGGTCGTCGGCGAGCACGTACACGCCGATCACCGGCGCGGCGGCCGGCACGGCGTGGACGCAGACGTGCTCGATCCCCTCGTTCGGCAGGGCGAGCGCGGCGACGGCCCGGCCGAGCCCGGCCGGCAGGTCACCCGGCGGGCCCGCCGCCGGCGGGTGCAGATCGGCATGGACGAGATACATGTCCGAACTCTCGCAAAGCGGTTGAACGATGCACAGGCCCCGTCCGTGGACGTTTCAGGCGCTGGCCGGAAGCGTCCACGGGCGCCCCTGGTGAGCGCCGCCCCCACATGCGACTATCGTTCGTGCCGATCTTCATCGCGCACACACACCGGGGGGAACCGCTGTGCTCACCGCGCTCGGACTCGACACCGCGTCGGAGGCCGTCTACCGAGCCATGCTCGCGCATCCGCGCGAGGGCGTGACGGCGCTCGCGGAGCGGCTGGGCCTGGACCGCGCCGAGGTCCGGCGCAGCCTGGACCTGCTCAGCGAACTGGCCCTGATCCGGCCGTCCTACGAACGCGACGGCGAGCTGTGCGCGGTCGCGCCCGACGTGGGCATGGAACTCCTGATGGCCCGCCAGCAGGCCGAACTGGCCGCACAGCAGCTGCGGATCGAGGCCTCCCGGGCGGCGGCCGCCCAGCTGATCGCGGAGTTCTCCGCCATCGGCCCGTCCGCCTCCGGCCCCGGCGTGGAGCAGTTGGACGGCCTGGACGCCATCCGTGACGCCATCGCCCGGCTGGCCGCCGAGGCGGAGACGGACCTGATGACCTTCGCGCCCGGCGGCGGCCACCGGCCGGAGACGCTGGAGGCGTCCCAGGCCAACGACCGGCGGCTGCTGGACCGCGGTGTGCGGATGCGCTCGCTGTTCCTGGACAGCGTTCGCAACAGCCAGTCGACGGTGGCCTACGCGACCTGGCTGACCGAGCTCGGCGGCGAGGTGCGGACGGCGCCGGAGCTGCCGACCCGGCTGATGATCTTCGACCGTTCGACCGCCCTGGTTCCGGTCAGCAGCGGGGACTCGGCCGCGGCCGCGGTCCTGCTCACCGGCGACGGCACGATGACGGCGCTCTGCGCGCTGTTCGAGAACGTCTGGACCTCCGCGCAGCCGTTGGGCGCCGCACCCCGCCGGGACGACACCGGGCTGAGCCCCCAGGAGGCGACCGTCGTCCGGCTGCTGGCGCAGGGCCTCACCGACGAGGCGATCGCCAAGCGGATCGGGGTCTCCGCGCGGACGGCCCGCCGGTCGGCCACCGACCTGATGGAGCGCCTCGGCGCGCGCAGCCGTTTCGAGTTCGGTGTCCGGGCGGTCCAGCGGGGCTGGCTGCCGGGCGGGGAGTGACCGACCCCCGGCGTCGGGTGTGTCGGGGGCCGTCTGCATACTGTCCGGCGTGCCGATAGTCGACGATCCCGCTCCACGCCCTGACGACCCGTTCGAGGACCTCGTCCTCGACGAGGACTTCGTCCGCGGCGCCACGGTCAAGGAGCAGTCCGGGCGGTCCCGGATGCTGGCCGCGAAGTGGAAGCGGCAGCCGCCGCAGCCCGAGCCGTGGCGGGCCTCCGCCGACCCCGCTCCGGCCGCCCGGCGGCGGTTCGGGCGACGGCCGGAGCCGGTCGACCCGTGGGGCCGGCCGAAGAAGCGCAACTGGCAGACGCCGCTGTTCGTGGTGCTGGCCGCGGCGGTCACCCTGGCCGCGCTGAACGTGGACCGGCTGCACGGCTGGTACGAGCGGAGCCGGGGCTCCTCGGCGGCGCCCACTGCCGGGCCCGGCAGCGCCTCGGCGACCGCCGCGCCGCCGACCGCCGACCCCGACACCCCGACCGTCGACCGCCCGTGGGCCGGCTCGCCCGCCGACACCTGGCAGGCCGGCCTGGAGGCCCTGGCGATGCCCGAGGCCAAGGCCGTCGGCGTGTTCGGCAAGGGGGACGTGGCGGGCCTGCTCGGCAAGGTCCGGCAGTACCTGGTGCTGACCAACCTCGACCCGAGGACGATCGCCGGCGAGACCCCGACCGACGCCCTCGCCCTGCTGGACCGCGAGGCGCGCGCCGACCTGGAGAAGGCGCTGGCCCACCCGACCGCGGACCAGGACGCGACCAGCTGGCTGAGCCGCTTCGACCCGCACCGCTCCGTGCCGGTCACCGACGTGGTGAAGGTGCAGGGCCGGACGACCTTCGAGAGCGACGGCGACCGCGGCCTGCTGGTGCACACCGACTACATCTTCGTCTACGCGCTGAAGCCCGGTCCGGACGCCGGCGCGCCGCGGCCCGGCCAGAGCTCCGGCGGCACCGCCAAGCCGGTCGCCTGGAAGACCGGCGACGGCGTCCGGGTCGAGCGGGAGATCGTCCGCCGGCAGCAGGACTTCCGGTTCTACGACCCGGCCCGGTACCAGGTGCAGCGCGGCAAGCTGGTCCTGGACAAGGGCCGGGCCGACTTCGGCAACAACGTCTGCGACATGGGCAGCGGCTACCTGGAGACGGACTTCAGCATCGGCTTCGACTTCGGCACCGGCGAGCCGCACACCGGCCCGACGGTCGACCCGTACGACCCGAACCGCCCGCTGGACGACCACCAGGGCTGCGGCACGCTGTCGCGCAGCTGACCGCCCGGCCGTCCGGGGTCAGTCTCCGGACACCCCGACGTCGCCCCGGACATGGCCGAAGATCAGGCTGGTCTCGGTGTGCTGCACCGCCGGATGCGCCGTCAGGTGCTCCAGCACGAAGTCGCGCAGGGCGTCGGTGTCGGCGACCGCGATGTGCAGCAGGTAGTCGTCGGCCCCGGCGAGGTGGTACGCGGCGACCACACCGGGCAGCCGCGGTATCCCGCCCGCGAAGCTGCGGATCTGCTCCTTGGTGTGCGCGTGCAGCCGCACCGCGATCATCGCCTGGATGCCGAGCCCGACCGCGCCCGGCTCCACCTCGGCGTGGAAGCCGCGGATCACCCCGCGCTCCCGCAGCGCCCGGATCCGGCCCAGGCAGGTGGACGGGGCGATGCCCACCGCCTCGGCGATCGCGTTGTTGGGCATCCTGGCGTCGGCGACCAGCAGGCGCAGGATGGCCCGGTCGACGGGGGCGAGTTCGCGCTGCGGATTCTTCGGCACGGGGCCCACGATCGTCCGCCACCCCGAACATTCGCAAGGCCTACCGGCCGGTACTCGAATGTTCTTCCGGGCAGTGGCCGCGGCTCGGCGTTCTCTTCACCATGGGGCCACCCCCACACCCGCCGAGGAGCCACCCATGCCCCACGCCGACACCCGGGCCGTGCACGCCGGCAGAACCGATCTGCGCGGCCTCGGGACCCACGTCCCGCCGATCGACCTCTCCACCACCAACCCCCTCCCCGGCGTGGAGACCGGCGGCGACAGCTACGAGGCACTGGCCACCGGCGGACTCGTCCCGGACGGCGGCAGCGCCGTCTACCAGCGGCTGTGGAACCCGACCACCGCCCGCTTCGAGCAGGCCCTCGCCGAACTCGAGGACTGCGAGCAGTCGGTGGCCTTCGCCTCCGGCATGGCCGCGCTCGCCGCCTGCCTGCTGGCCGCCCGCGCCGAGGGCCGCGGCCACGTCGTCGCGGTGCGACCGCTGTACGGCGGCACCGACCACGTACTCGCCACCGGCCTGCTCGGCACCGAGGTGACCTGGGCCCGGGCCGGCGAGGTCGCGGCGGCGATCCGCCCCGACACCGGCCTCGTGATCGTGGAGACCCCGGCCAACCCCACCCTGGACCTGGTCGACCTCACCGCCGTCGCCGAGCAGTGCGGGGACGTACCGCTCCTCGTCGACAACACCTTCGCCACCCCCGTCCTGCAGCGGCCGGTGCACCACGGCGCGACGCTGGTGCTGCACAGCGCCACCAAGTACCTCGGCGGCCACGGCGACGTGCTGGCCGGCGCGGTCGCCACCGACGCCGAGTGGGCGGCGCGGCTGCGCCGGGTCCGCGCGGTGACCGGCGGCATCCTGCACCCGCTCGCCGCCTACCTGCTGCACCGCGGCCTGCAGACGCTGCCGCTGCGGGTGCGCCACCAGGCGGCGAACGCGGCCAAGGTGGCGGCCTGGCTGGGCTCCCGCCCCGAGGTCGACCGGGTGTACTTCCCCGGCCTGCCGGAGTGCGACCCGCAGGGCCTGGTCGGCCGGCAGATGTCCGGCGCCGGCTCGGTGCTGGCCTTCTCGCTGCGCGACGGCTACGAGGCCGCGGCCCGCACCGCGGCCGGCTGCGAGCTGATCACCCACGCGGTGTCGCTCGGCGGCGTCGACACCCTGATCCAGCACCCGGCCTCGCTGACCCACCGCCCGGTCGCCCCGGAGGCCCGCCCGCACCCCTCGCTGCTGCGCCTGTCGGTCGGCCTGGAGGAGCCCGAGGACCTCTTCGAGGACCTCGCCCAGGCGTTCGGCAAGTAGGGGTACAACCCCCAGGGGCACGTGGGGGCACCTGAGTCGGCCGTCCTTGTGCCTTGACGGCGGTCGCTACCGCCGCCCGCGGCGAGCCTTCTCGTACGCGGCGCGGTGCACCGCCTCGCCGGGGGCCTCGACCAGGCTGCGGAAGAAGTAGGCGGCGAGCGCGCCGGCACCGCCGATCAGCCAGACCGCGCCCAGCGAGCGGTCCTCGGCCATCCAGCCGTCCAGGCTGTGCCGGCCCTCGGTGAGGGTCTTCCAGGTGCGGATCGCGGCGAGGCAGGAGCAGATCGCGACGGCGCCGATCAGCAGCACGTCGACGAACCGGCCGGCGTCGGAGAGCGCCACCCCGGCGACGGCGAACCGCAGCACCAGGGCGGCGGCCGCGGTGCAGACCAGGGCGCCCAGCGAGACGAGGACGCGGCGCGGCCAGTAGCCGCGGCCGTGGTCGACCCAGGTGGTGCCGAAGAACCGGATCGGCTCCGGCTCGGGGCCGCCGGCGGGCTGCTTGCGGGGGGTGCGCTGGTTCACGGCACCCATTGTCGCCCCGGCCCGGCGCGGAACCGCGGAGGGAGCCGCACCTGCGGGGTGCGGCTCCCTCCGGTCGCGGTCGCGGGCGGGCTCAGCCCAGCTTGCTCACGTCGCGGACGGCGCCCTTGTCGGCGGAGGTGGCCATCGCCGCGTAGGCCTTCAGGGCCTGGCTGACCTGGCGCTGACGGTTCTTCGGCCGGTAGCCGCCCTCGGCCTCCAGCTTGAGCCGGCGCTCGTGCAGCTCCTCGAAGGACACCTCCAGGCTGACCTTCCGGCCCGGGATGTCGATGGCGATGATGTCGCCGTCCTCGACCAGGGCGATGGTGCCGCCGGAGGCGGCCTCCGGGGAGGCGTGGCCGATCGACAGGCCGGAGGTGCCACCGGAGAACCGGCCGTCGGTGATCAGCGCGCAGGCCTTGCCGAGGCCGCGGCCCTTGAGGAAGGAGGTCGGGTAGAGCATCTCCTGCATGCCCGGACCGCCCTTGGGGCCCTCGTAGCGGATGACGACGACGTCGCCCTCCTTGATCCGCTTGGCGAGGATCGCCTCGACGGCGTCCTCCTGCGACTCGACGACGACGGCCGGGCCGCTGAACGTCCAGATGGACTCGTCCACGCCGGCGGTCTTCACGATGCAGCCGTCCTCGGCGAGGTTGCCGTACAGCACCGCGAGCCCGCCCTCGACGGAGTAGGCGTGCTCGACGCTGCGGATGCAGCCCTTGGCGGCGTCGGTGTCCAGGGACTCCCAGCGCTCGGACTGCGCGAACGCCTCGGAGGTGCGCTTGCAGCCGGGCGCGGCGTGCCACAGCTCGACGGCCTCGGCGGACGGCGAACCGCCGCGGACGTCCCAGGTCTTCAGCCACTCCGCGAGCGAGTCGGCGTGCACGGTGTGCACGTCCTCGTTGAGCAGGCCGCCGCGGTACAGCTCGCCGAGGATCGCCGGGATGCCGCCGGCCCGGTGCACGTCCTCCATGTAGTACGAGCCGTTCGGCGCGACCTTGGACAGGCAGGGGACCTTGCGGGAGATCGCGTCGATGGCCCGCATGTCGAAGTCCAGCTCGGCCTCCTGGGCGGCGGCCAGCAGGTGCAGGATCGTGTTCGTGGAGCCGCCCATCGCGATGTCCAGGGCCATGGCGTTCTCGAACGCGGCCCGGGTCGCGATGTTGCGCGGCAGCATGGACTCGTCGTCCTGGTGGTAGTGCCGCTTGGTGATCTCGACGACCGTCTGTCCGGCCCGCTCGTAGAGCGCGCGGCGGGCGGTGTGGGTGGCCAGCACCGAGCCGTTGCCGGGCAGCGACAGGCCGATCGCCTCGGTGAGGCAGTTCATCGAGTTGGCGGTGAACATGCCGGAACACGAGCCGCAGGTCGGACAGGCGTTCTCCTCGATGATCGCGATGTCCTCGTCGGAGACGTTCTCGTTCACCGCCTGCGAGATCGCGTCCACCAGGTCGAGCTTGCGGACGGTGCCGTCGACCAGGGTGGCCTTGCCGGCCTCCATCGGGCCGCCGGAGACGAAGACCGTCGGGATGTTGAGGCGCAGCGCGGCCATCAGCATGCCGGGGGTGATCTTGTCGCAGTTGGAGATGCAGATCAGGGCGTCCGCGCAGTGCGCGTTGACCATGTACTCGACCGAGTCGGCGATCAGGTCGCGCGAGGGCAGCGAGTACAGCATGCCGGCGTGGCCCATCGCGATGCCGTCGTCGACGGCGATGGTGTTGAACTCGCGCGGAATGCCACCGGCCTCCTTGATCGCCTCGGAGACGATCCGGCCGACCGGCTGCAGGTGGGTGTGGCCCGGCACGAACTCGGTGAAGGAGTTGGCCACCGCGATGATCGGCTTGCCGAAGTCCTCCCGGGCTACGCCGGCGGCCCGGAGAAGGGCGCGGGCGCCCGCCATGTTGCGGCCGTGGGTGACGGTACGGGACCTCAGCTCGGGCATGCGCTCCACTCCTTCGGGGCCTGCGGGCGGCCACTGCGCTGGTGGAAGAGGGTGCAGGACCGCTGTCCTACCGAGATTACGCCCCCCGGTCCGGGCGGCGGACGCACTGTCCGCGATGCGGTCAGCGCGCGTCCGCCGGTTCACGCCCGGGTGCGGGCCACGAAGAGGTCGAGAACGTACGGCTCGGTCAGCCTGCCGTCCGGGTGCCCGGCCAGCAGGGCGGCCCGCTCCGCCGCCAGCACCGGCGCCTGCTGCTCGGGCGGCAGCACGGCGAAGTACGAGCGCGAGCCGAGGTCGGCGAGATGGTTGTCGACGGTGACCTGCCGGGCCCAGTGCAGCCTGGCGGTCTCCACCCGCAGCCCGCGGGCGGCCAGCGGCTCGGCGAAGGCGGTCAGCGTGGAGCCGTAGAAGTGGTACGAGGGCAGGGCCCCGGCGAGCCGGCGTTCCTGCTCGGCGATCCAGCCCTCGGCGCGGTCCTTGACGTTCCACCACAGCGCCAGCGCGCCGCCCGGCCGCAGCACCCGCAGCGCCTCGGGCACCGACCGCTCCGGGTCGGTCCAGTGGAAGGCCTGGGCGTAGGTGACCACGTCGGCGGAGTCGTCGTGGCAGGGCAGGTCGTCGCCGACGCCCTTGACCACCGGGATGTCCGGCGAGACGGCCCGCAGCCGGGCGGCCATGCCGCCGCTCGGCTCCACGGCGAGCACCCGGGCGCCGCGGGCCGCCAGCAGCCGGCTGGCGATGCCCGTCCCGGCTCCCACGTCCACCACGTCCGCACCGGCGAGCGGACGGTCGGCCAGCCGCTCCAGCTCGTCGAAGAGCCCGTCCGGGTAGGACGGCCGCGCGGCGTCGTACTGCTCGGCCACCGGCCCGAACGAGAGGGCGTGCGCCTGCTGCTGAATATCCGTCATGTCCGGCCTCCCTCGGCCCCGGGGACGGGCCGGCCGCGGTGCGGCCGGGCCGGGGTGGCCAGGTGGAGCCGGGTGAAGGCGAGGGCCTCCGCCAGGTCGGCCTCCCGCTCGGCGGCCGAGGCCGACCGCCGGGTGTTGACCTCCAGCACCACGTGCCCGTCGAAGCCGCTGCGGGCGAGGCGCTCCAGCAGGGTCGCGCAGGGCTGCTTGCCGCGGCCCGGGATCAGGTGCTCGTCCTTGCCGGAGCCCGAGCCGTCGGCGAGGTGGATGTGGGCGAGCCGGTCCCCCATCCGGTCGGCCATCTCCAGGGCGTCGATCCGCGAGGTCGCCGCGTGCGAGAGGTCGATGGTGAAGTGCCGGTACTCCTCGTCGGTGACGTCCCAGCCCGGCGCGTAGGCGAGCATCTCGCGGTCCTTGTACCGCCACGGGTACATGTTCTCCACCGCGAAGCGGACGTCCGTCTCCCCGGCCATCCGGCCGATCCCGGCGACGAACTCCCGCGCGTACTGCCGCTGCCAGCGGAACGGCGGGTGGACGACCACGGTGTCCGCGCCGAGCCGCTCCGCGGCGGCCCGGGCGCGGACCAGCTTGGTCCACGGGTCGGTGGTCCACACCCGCTGGGTGATCAGCAGGCAGGGGGCGTGCACGGCGAGGATCGGCATGCCGTGGGCGTCGGAGAGCCGGCGCAGCGCCTCGACGTCCTGGCTGACCGGGTCGTTCCAGACCATGACCTCGACGCCGTCGTAGCCCAGCCGGGCGGCCAGCTCGAAGGCGGTCTCGGTGGTCGACGGGTACACCGAGGCGGTGGAGAGCGCCACCTTGGTGTCCGGGACGTGCACGGCGGGGTGCGGCGGCAGCACCAGCCGGTCGGTGGTACGCAGCAGGGGCGGCCGGTCCGGCTCCTTGCGGCGGGCCTCCTTCACGGCGCGGGCGACCTTGGCGACCTTGGCGGTCCGCGCGGCGGTGGCGGACTGCACGGACTTCGCGGAGCGGGCCGTCCGGGAGGCGGCTCCCTTGGCCGTCCGGGAGGCCGCGCCCTTGGCCGTGCGGGAGGCCGCGGCGGCGCGCTCGCCGAGCGTGCCGTCCTTGCCGCCGCCGACGCGCCGCGGCGGGGTGCCGGCCTTGGCCCGGCGCGGCCCGGAGGCCTGCCGCGCGCCGTCCTCGGCCGCGCGGCCGCCCGGCGATGCGTCGTCGTCCGCTGCTTCCGCCACGGGACACAGGGTATGCGGCGGCGCGGACGAATGGGGCAGAGCCGGAGGAAGCGTGGGCCAGGTCTCACCCGGCGGGGCGCCTGCGGCGGGCCGTCAGGAGGCGAGCGCGGGCCTCCGGTCGGCCGGGGTGTCGAGGGCGTCGAGCCGGCGCAGGATGATGCCCTCGCGCAGCGCCCACGGGCAGATGTCCAACTCGTCGAGGCCGAAGAGGTCCATCGCGGCGTCGGCGACGAGCGCCCCGGCGAGCAGCTGCCGGGCGCGGCCCTCGGAGACGCCGGGGATGCGGGCGCGCTCCGCGACGGTCATGGTGGCGAGCCGCGGCAGCCAGGCGGAGAGGCCGCTGCGGGTGAGCCTGCGGGGCACCCGGGGGCCGGCGTCGGTCGGCGCGGCGCCGGCCATCCGGGCCAGCTGCTTGAAGGTCTTGGAGGTGGCGACGGCGTGGTCCGGCGCGTTCTGTCTGGTGAACTCGCCGACCACGTTCGCGATCTCGGCGCGGATGTGGCGGCGCAGCTCCCGGAGGTCCCCCGGGTCGGCGACGTCGCCGGGCAGCCGGGCGGTGAGCCGGCCGGCGCCGAGCGGCAGCGAGGCGGCGATGTCGGGCTGCTCGTCGAGGCCGCAGGCGATCTCCAGCGAGCCGCCGCCGATGTCCAGGTTGAGCAGCCGGCCGGAGGACCAGCCGAACCAGCGGCGGACGGCCAGGAAGGTGAGCCGGGCCTCGTCCTGGCCGGAGAGCACCCGCAGCTCGATGCCGGTCTCCTCGGTGACCCGTTGCAGCACGGCCTCGCCGTTGGCGGCCTCCCGCACGGCCGAGGTGGCGAACGGCAGTATCTCGACGACGCCCTTGTCCTCGGCGACGGAGATCGAGGAGGACACCATGGACACCAGCCGGTCGACGCCGACCGGGGTGATCGCCCCGTCCTCGTCGAGCAGCTCGGCCAGCCGGAGCTCGGCCTTGTGCGAGTACGCCGGAACAGGGGCGGCACCGGGGTGCGCGTCCACCACGAGGAAGTGGACGGTGTTGGAGCCCACGTCGAGAACACCGAGTCGCATAGGGGTCCACGCTACGCGATCCGGGCCGCCCACCTGCCCGGATCCCCCGTTCCGACGCCTCGGCGCCGGACGGAGGCCCGGACGGAGGCCCGGACGGAGGCCCGGACGGAGGCCTCCGGAACGGTCCCGGAACGGTCAGAGCAGGCCGTGCCAGAGCTGTTCGACGATCACCGCCCACCAGTTCTCCGGGTCGGTGAAGACGGTGCGGTCGACGGCGGCCAGGGCCCACTGGAGTTCGGCGACGGCGGGGCCGGCCGCGTAGGGGTGGAGTCCGCGCAGCGCGGGGAGGCGTTCGGCGAGCAGCAGCAGGCAGCGGACGAAGGCGGTCACGTCGGCGTTGCAGTAGCGGGCCGCGGCGGTGTCCGGGTCGACCGCCCGAACGCGTCCCTGCAGGGTGTCGACGGTGATCAGGGCCCAGCCGTCGGTGCCCAGCACGACCTGGCCGAGCAGGGCCTGCCGCGCGTCGGCGGTGGCCCGGGTGCCACGGACCAGCGCGGCGAGGCGGGCGGCGGCCTCGGGCAGCACCGGGTCGGTGCGGGTGCCGTCCTGCACCCCGTCCGGCTCGGGGTGGTGCAGCGCGAAGAAGCCCTCGACGGCGACCGGCAGGCCGACGTCCAGCAGCGGCCGGGCGACCGCCTCCGGCAGGTCGGCGTCCGCCACCGCCGCGGCGTCGAAGCGGCGCACGCCCTGCGGGCCGAACCGCGCCGCGAGCCGCTCGGCCAGTGCCCGTCCGCTCTCCGGCTGGGCCGGTGGCACCGAGCGCGGGAACGGCACCCGGTTGGGCCGGACGCCCTCCTGTGGCGGCACGGCCCGGACGGCCTGCGCCCGGCGGTCGAACCACGGCCCGTACGCCAGGTCGTGGGTGAGCCGGACGTGCGGCAGGGCGGCGGCCAGCCCGTGCGCGGCGTACCCGCCGGGCAGGGCGGCGGGCCGCAGGTCGGTGTGCACGCCGAGCACGTCCTCGGCGGGCACACCCTGCTCGCGGAGGCGTTCGGCGGCGCGCAGCGCCGGGTGCGGCAGGCCGGTCGCGGACTGCACGACGAGGGTGTGCACCTCGCCGAGGGCGTCCCGGTAGCGCAGCTCGGCCCGGGCGCCGGGCCCGGTGGCGGGCGGCAGCGCCGGGTCGTAGTCGCCGGCGCCGAGGAAGTCGCGGTACATCCGGACCACGTCCGGCACCGGGACGGACGGCCAGACGGTGAGCGCGCCGGTGAGCCGGTCGACCACGCCGCAGGCGGCGCCGATCTCCTCCGGGGCGCGCCGGACGCCGGTGAACGGGTTGACGTGGGCGGGTGCCGGCTCCGGCCACACCACCCAGCCGTGCTCGAACTCGTGGCTGTGCACCCGGCGTGCCCCCTCCGCAGGGAGCGCGCCGTTGATCCAGCGGTGGGCGGCCTCCAGGGCCTGCTCGCGGGTGGTCATCGGCGGGCGCTCCCAGCGGCGGTGCGGTGGATGGTGAGCCGGGACCGCGGCGGGGCGGGCTCGGCGGGGCGGGCGGGTTCAGGGGCCGGTTCCGGGGCGGGCTCCGGCTCCGGGGCTGGCTCCGGTTCCGGCGCGGGCGCGGGCGCGGCGGTGGCCGCCACCTCGGCCGGGGCGGCCACCGCGGCGATGTCCAGCGGCCGGCACTCGGCGTCCAGGGCGATCGCCCACAGCCCGTTGCCGGCGCTGTGCAGCGGCTCGGGGCTGCTGCGGCCGGTCTGGTGGTCGAGCCAGGTGAGCCGCTCGCCGTGGTTGACCACGTTCCACAGGTGGGGGCGCTTGAAGTCGTCCAGGGTGAGCAGCACCGCCTGGGCGCCGGGGCCGGAGCGCAGCAGTGTCTCGGCGACCCGGGCGAACGCACCCTCGCCGGCCCCGAGGTCGTGGAACTGCGCGCCGAGTTCGCGCTCGGCGCGGTCGCGGCCGCCGTATTCCCCGGCCGGGCCGTCGGGCAGCCGCGGTGCGGAGCAGACCGGCATGCCGGAGAAGGTGTCGACCGAGGAGAGCGCCACGTCGACGGTGTTGTTGGCGCGGCCGGGCTCGCGCGGGCCGCCGCCGTTGAGCACCTCCGTCCAGCCGCCGGCCGGGTCGGGGTGGAGTGCGGGGGTGCCGTCCGGGCGGCGGGGCACCAGCCGCTCGACCTCGGCCTGGTGGGCCGGGTCGACCGGGCCGAGTCCGCCGGGCAGGCCGTACGGGCGGCCGTCGGCGATGCCGCGGACGGGGACGGGCTCGGCCGGCGCGCCCTCCTGGAGGCGTCCGGCGCGGGCGGCCAGGTAGGCCGCGGCGACCTGGCCAGGGTGCAGCACCGGGACGACGGTCGGACCGGTGTGCTGCTCGAGGCCGAGGAGGTCGGGGCGGCGGCGGAGCTCGCCGCTCTCGCCGAGCCGGAACGGCAGCGGGGTCTGGGCCGTGCCGCCCGCACCGGCCCCGGCACCGGGCGCGGCCGCACCGGGCGGGCCTGCCGGGGTGCGGGGTGCCGCGCCGGGGGTGCCGACGACCGCGCCGACCACACCGGAGGAGCCGCCCTGCGCGCCGGGCTGCCCGGCCGCACCGGGGGCCGCCGCACCGGGGGCCGCGGTGCCGGGCGCGCCCGCCCCGCCCGGGCCGGGGGCACCGGCGGCCGGGGTTCCGGCGACGGGGGTGCCGCCGGTGACAGGGGCGCCGCCCACGGGCGCGCCGACGGGTGCGCCGACCGGCGGGACGGCCGTGCCGGCGACCGGGCTCGCACCGGCGGCGGGTCCGCCGGCTACGGGGCCGAGCGGGAAGCCGGAGCCCGCCGCGGGGCCCGTCGGCGTGCCCGGTCCGACGGGGTCGCCGCCATGCCAGCCGCCGCCGGTCGGCGCCTCGGCGGGCGGCGGGCCGTAGGTCGGGAGCGAGGGCGGGGCGACGGCCACCGAGTCGGTGTGCACCGAGATCGGGCCGGGGTGCGGCGCGGCGGGCGGCAGGTCGTAGCCGTCCGGCTCGTAGGCCGCGGGCGCCGGTGCGTGGTGGGCGCCGCCGACCGGGCCGCCGTAGCCGCCGGTGTAACCGCCGGAGCCACCACGGTGGCCGCCGGGGTCGGCGATCGGGGTCTGGACGACCGGCTGCGGTGCCGCGGTCACCTGCACCCCGGCCGCGGGGGCGGCCTGGAGGTCGACGTCGAGGAGGGGACCGTTCCGGCCGTGGCCGCGGCCGGCCGGGCCGTCGATGCCGGCGGTGTCGATGCCGGGGGCCTCGGTGCCGGGGAGGTTCGTGCCCGGGGCGCCGTGGGCGCCCGGTCCGGTGCCCAGGTCGGCGGCGGCCACCGGGATGCCGTCCGCGCCGAGGCGGACGCCGTCGGGGCCGACCTCGGCGTCCACCAGCGGGCGGCCGTCCCGGTCCACGCCGGCGACCACCGGGCGGCCGTCGGCGTCGGTGAGCAGCTTGCCGTCCTTGCCGACGGCGAGGCCGCCGGCCGGGTTGCCCTCGGCGTCCAGCATGACCGGGCGGCCGTGCCCGTCGAGGACGGGCCGGCCGTCCTTGCCGACGGCCAGCGACAGGCCGGTGTCGCCGACCGCGCCGTCGGCGGCGACGGTCAGCGGCCGGCCCCGGGCGTCGGTGAGCGGCTTGCCGTCGGCGCCGAGCGCGAGCCCGGCGACCGGGGCGCCCGCGGCGTCCAGCAGGACGGGTTTGCCGTCGGCGCCGAGCACCGGGCGGCCGTCCGCGCCCACCTCGACGCTGACCCCGTCCACGGCCGGCAGCCGCTTGCCGTCGGCGCCGAGCAGCACCGGGCGGCCCTGGCCGTCGACCGCCACCGTGCCGTCCGGGTTGAGCGCCGCGGAGACGCCGCGCACACCGGCCACCGCGGCGGCCCCGCCGACGGCGGTGCCGGCCAGCTTCCCGGTGAGCTCGCCGCCCGAGCGGGCGGCGCTGAGGGTGCGGAACTCGCCGTGCTTCCCGGCGCCGTCCGCCTGCGCGATCCGCTCCAGGGCGGTGACGGCGGGCTCCTTCAGGGCGGCCTGCAGGCCGTCCTTCATCTCCCGGCCGAGTTCCGCGAGCAGCGCGGTGACCTTGATCTTCGCCGCCTCGACCGCGATCGCCTCGCCGGCCTCGGCGGCCACGCCCTTGACCGTGCCGACGACCTGCCCGACCAGGCCGACGAGCCCCTCCCCCTGCGCGGCCTTCACCTGGGCGGCGGCCGCGGCCTCCGCCTTGTCCGCCTGCGCGATCTCCTCGGCGAGGCCGGTCAGCACCGAGACCAGCTCGGCCTTGCAGGTGTCGACGGCCGCGGCGGCCTTGTCGAAGGCTCCGGCGATCACCTCGGCGGCGCCGTGCGCGTCGTCCAGGTGGCCGCGGCCGCCGCCGCTGAAGCCGCGCCAGTGCTCGGCGAACGCCTCGACCGCGGGACCGGCGTTCTCGCCGGTGACGCGCTCGGCCGCGGCGCCGCCGCGGCGGCCCAACCGCTCGGCCTCCGTGCCGAACTCGCGCCACAGACAGCCCGCGCGGCGCAGCGCGTCCTCGTCGGCCTCCGGCCAGTGGCGGCCGAGCCGGGCCATGACCGGGGCCAGCTCCTCGGGCAGGTTCCTGGGCATGTGGTCCCCCTTCGGTGGTGCGGCTTGACGGTCCGTCGACTCAGAGCGCGGCGGGGGCCGCGCCGGTTCCCGGGCCCAGGGTCCGGAAGGCGTCGCGGTTGCCCTGCTCGTTGTGCTCGGCGTTGTCGGCCATGGTGTGCAGGCCGGCCCCGATGCCGCCGAGGCGGTCGGCCAGGCCCTGCAGTCCGGCCAGCACGCCCTCCCGGGCGCCCTCGTACGTCTCCCCGAAGCCCTTGCCCGGTTCGTCCCGCCCCCAGGGGGTGCCGAGGCCGGCCAGTCCGTTCTCCAGGTCGAGCGCCGCCCGCGCGAAGTCGTTCGAGACGGTCTCGAACTCCCGCCCCTCGCCGTGCAGTTCCCAAGGCTTCAACAGAACCCTGTCGGCCATCCCCGTCCCCCGTCGTCGCGTCGCGTCCCCGTACGCAGCCGTCTGCAGCCCGCCATCCTAGGCCCCGGACATGAGGCGGCCGGGGCCGCGGTGAGCCTCTTCACCCTGCCTTCACGACCGGGCGGACACCTGCGCACGGCCCGTGCACGGCCGGTGCGGACCGGGTGCCGGGCAGGTGTGCCGCCGGTGCGCGGCTCCGGCGCCGCCGGGAAACGGCAGCCGAGGCCATACCCTTGCAGCGTGGCAGCAGCAGACACCGCAGAACACAAGAAGTCCGGGAAGAACGGCAAGCGGCCGGCCTCGACCACGGTCGACCTCGCGATGCCGACCGTACGGGCCGAGGTCCCGCTCGACTTCGCACGCGCCTGGGCCGAGTTCACCGACCCGGCCGACGAGGAGCAGGTGTTCCGCTGCGACCTCACCTGGCTCACCTCCAACTGGGGCTGCATCTTCGGCCAGGGCTGCCACGGCATCGAGGAGGGCCGCGGCGCCTCCGACGGCTGCTGCACCCTCGGCGCCCACTACTCCGACGAGGAGGACGAGCAGCGGGTCGCCGGCCACGCCGCCCGGCTCACCCCGGACATGTGGGAGAACCACCCGCACGGCACCGACGCGAAGGGCCGGATCCGGCTCGACGGCGGCATCACCATGCTCGACGAGGACGGTGACCGGCAGACCCGGCGGATCGACGGCGCCTGCCTCTTCCGCAACAGCCCCGGCTTCCCGGGCGGGGCGGGCTGCGCGCTGCACATCCTGGCCCTGCAGGAGGGCCGCGAGCCGCTGGAGACCAAGCCGGACGTCTGCTGGCAGCTCCCCGTCCGCCGCACCTACGACTGGATCGACCGCCCCGACGACACCCGCTACCTGCAGGTGACCATCGGCGAGTACGACCGCCGCGGCTGGGGCCCGGGCGGCCACGACCTGCACTGGTGGTGCACCGGCAGCCCCGAGGCGCACAACGCACCGGACCCGGTCTACGTCAGCTACCGCGCCGAACTCACCGAACTGATGGGCCCGAGGCGTACGCCGTCCTGGTCGCCCTCTGCGAGCAGCGCATCGCCACCAAGGGCCACAAGAAGCTCGCCCCCCACCCGGCGGACAACCCTGCGGGCAAGTAGGGACGGCTGAATTCGGGTTTCCCGCTACTTGTCGATGTCGCCGACGACGAAGAACATCGAGCCGAGGATGGCGACCATGTCGGCGACCAGGGTGCCCGGCAGGAGTTCGGTCAGGGCCTGGATGTTGTTGTACGAGGCGGAGCGGAGCTTGAGCCGCCAGGGCGTCTTGTCGCCGCGGGAGACCAGGTAGTAGCCGTTGATGCCGAGCGGGTTCTCGGTCCAGGCGTAGGTCGTGCCCTCGGGGCCTTGAGGACCTTGGGCAGCCGCAGGTTGACCGGCCCCGGGGCGATCCCGGCGAGGCGGTCGAGGCAGGCGTCGGCGAGGTCGAGGGAGTTGGCGGACTGCTCCAGCAGGCACTCGAAGCGGGCCAGGCAGTCGCCCTCCTCCCGGACCACGACGGTGAGCACGTCGGCGAGCTCGCCGTAGGCGAGGTAGGGCTCGTCGCGGCGGAGGTCGAAATCGACGCCGCTGGCGCGGGCGATCGGCCCGCTGACGCCGTAGGCGTGGACCTGCTCGCGGGTGAGCACGCCGACCCCGGCGGTGCGGCCGCGGAAGATCTCGTTGCCGAGGACGAGGTTCTCGTAGACCGGGAGCTGCTTGCGGACGGCGTCGACGGCGTGCCGGACGCGGCCGAGCCAGCCGGCCGGCAGGTCCTCCTTGAGGCCGCCGACCCGGTTGAACATGTAGTGCATGCGGCCGCCGGAGGCCTCCTCCATGACGTGCTGGAGTTCCTCGCGGCCGTGGAAGGCGTGGAAGATCGGGGTGATGCCGCCCAGCTCCAGCGGGTAGGAGCCGAGGAACATCAGGTGGTTGAGCACCCGGTTGAGCTCGGCGAGCAGGGTGCGGATCCACACCGCCCGCTCGGGGACCTCCATGCCGAGCATCCGCTCGACGGCGAGGACCACGCCGAGTTCGTTGGAGAAGGCGGAGAGCCAGTCGTGCCGGTTCGCCAGCATGATGATCTGGCGGTAGTCGCGGGCCTCGAAGAGCTTCTCCGCACCGCGGTGCATGTAGCCGATGACCGGCTCCGCGGTGACGATCCGCTCGCCGTCCAGCACCAGCTTCAGCCGCAGCACGCCGTGCGTGGACGGGTGCTGCGGGCCGATGTTGAGCACCATGTCGCTGGTGCCCAGCTCGCCCGTGAGCTGCTGCGCGCCCGCGCCGATGCCGACCGTGGTCTCCCTCATGGCTACAGAGTCTGCCACCCCGCGGGTGTGGGGAGTCCCGCCAGGCTCCGCGGTACCGGCATGCGGACGGCCTGGGCGAGCCAGCCGAAGCCGCCGAGTCCGGCCGGGTCGGTCAGTTCGGCGGCCTCGCCGGCTCCGCCGAGGGCCCGCAGGTAGCCGGCCGGGTCGGTGGAGGCGAGGGCGAGCGGGGGCCGTCTGCCGTGCACGCCGAGGGCGTGCAGTGCGGCCCGCTGCGTTGTCCACAGGCTGTGGACAACGGGGACGGCGGCCGCGTCGAGGGCGACGTGCGCGGTGACGTCGCAGCTGCCGTCGGGGACGGGCCGGACCTCGCGTCCGGCGCGGAAGCCGGTGAGGGTGCCGAAGACCGGGCGGTCGGCGGCGCTGTGGGCGTAGTCGACGGCGACGGCGAGGCCGCGGTCGAGGGCGGCGACGGCCGAGGCCCAGGCCTCGTCGCGGGTGCGGCCGAGTTCGACGCGTTCGCCGTCCGGCCACCAGCGGGCGGCCCAGGCGGCGTCGGCCTCCTCCAGCGGTCCGCCGAGCCGCTCCTCGCCGTCGGGTCCGACCTCGACGTAGCGCAGCAGGCCGTCCTCGTCGGGTTCGGCGATGTCGAGGGGCACGTTGTCGAGCCACTCGTTGGCGAAGAGCAGGCCGGTCAGGCCGGTCGGCAGGGTGTCCGTCCACCGCACGGCCGCGGGCAGGCCGGCGGGGCGGTCGGCGAGTTCGACGGCGTAGGGGCGGACCCGGGCGGCGAGCCCGGGGTCGAGGGCGGCGAGCACGCCGGCGAGGAGTTCGCCGCGGCCGGCGCCGACGTCGACGAGGGCGAGTTCGGCGGGGCGGCCGAGCGCCTCGTCGGTCTCGGCGAGCAGCCGGGCGACCGCGCCGGCGAACAGCGGGGAGGCGTGCACGGAGGTGCGGAAGTGCCCGGCGGGCCCCTCCGGGCCCCGGTAGAAGCCGTCCGCGCCGTACAGCGCCTCCTCCATGGCGGGCCGCCACCGCATCCAGGTCACGGGGGTCGACGCTACCGGTCGGCGGGGGTGTCCCGGCGGGGGGCGTCTCCACCCTGCGACGGATGGCGGATCGCCCTCGCGGCGGACCTGGGGGTGCGGTGCGACTGCCTAGGCTTGGAGCGTGCATCGACTCAACGCCTGGCTCCGCCGTCACCCGATGGTGGTCGACTCCGCCTGGGCGCTGGTGGTCCTCCTGCTCGGCCTGCTGTCCGACTTCTCCGATTCGGACCGGCAGCTCTACGGCGGCCTGGCCTTCTCGCTGGCGATCGCCGCGCTGATGGTGGTCCGGCGCCGGTACCCGGACCTGGCCGCGGCCGGGGGCACCGCGCTGGGGCTGGGGCAGCTCGTCCTGAACGTGACGCCGGGCGCCTCGGCCATCGGCTACCTGGTGTTCGCGTACACCGGCGCGGCCTTCGGGTCCCGGTGGGCGTCCCGGCTGGTGCTGGCGGTGGGCCTGGTGGCCGGGCCGCTGACGCTGTGGCGGTTCGACAACAGCGGCGACCCGGTGCCGGACGACCCGTCGCCGCCGCCCGGCCCGAGCACCTGGCAGCTGGTGTTCGTGGCGGTGCTGATGTCGACGCCGTTCGTGCTGTGCTGGGCGTGGGGCCGGCTGACCCGGGTCCGCGGGGCCTATCTGATCGAGCTGGAGGACCGGGCGGCCCGGCTGGAGCGCGAGCGGGACGCGCAGTCGAAGGTGGCGGTGGCCGCCGAGCGCGCCCGGATCGCCCGGGAGCTGCACGACGTGGTCGCGCACAACGTCTCGGTGATGATCGTTCAGGCCGACGGCGCCGCCTACGTACTGGACAACTCGCCGCAGCAGGCGAAGGAGGCGCTCAGCACGATCGCGGCCACCGGGCGTCAGGCGCTGGTGGAGATGCGCCGGCTGCTCGGGGTGCTGCGGACGTCGGAGACGGCCGAGGAGTACGTCCCGCAGCCCGGCGTGGAGGAGCTGCCGGAGCTGCTGGAGCAGGTCCGCACCGCCGGTCTGCCGGTGGACTTCGCGACCTCGGGCGAGCCGCGGGAGCTGCCCCGCGGTCTGGAGCTGACGGTGTACCGGATCGTCCAGGAGGCGCTGACCAACGTGCGCAAGCACGGCGGTCCGGGCGCCCGTGCCCGGGTCGCGGTGGACTTCGGCGACCGCGATCTGGAGGTGCTGGTCGAGGACGACGGCCGCGGCACCACGGCGGAGCAGCTCGACGGTGGTGCCGAGGGGCCGGGGCATGGTCTGATCGGCATGCGCGAGCGGGTCGGCATGGTGAGCGGCAGTCTCGACATCGGCCCCCGGCCGGGCGGCGGCTTCCGGATCCGGGCCGTCCTCCCCCTCAAGGCCGCCGGCTGAGGCCGGGGCACGACCGCACAGGTGAAGGAGTACCGACCGTGACCATCCGCGTGATGCTCGTGGACGACCAGGAGCTGCTCCGTACGGGCTTCCGGATGGTCCTGCAGTCGCAGGGCGACATCGAGATCGCCGCCGAGGCGGGCGACGGCGCGCAGGCGCTGGAGCGGCTCGCGGAGACGGAGGTCGACGTGGTGCTGATGGACGTCCGGATGCCGAGGCTGGACGGCGTGCAGGCCACCCGGCGGATCTGCCTGGACGACTCCGGTGCGCCGCTGCCGGACGCGCCGCACGTGCTCATCCTGACCACCTTCGACCTGGACGAGTACGCCTTCGCCGCGCTGAAGGCGGGGGCCAGCGGCTTCCTGCTGAAGGACGTCCCGCCGACCGAGCTGGTCGCGGCGATCCGCGCGGTGCACGGCGGTGACGCGGTGGTCGCGCCGACCACCACCCGCCGGATGATCGACCGTTTCGCGCAGGTGCTGCCGACGCCGTCGACGGCGCCCGGCTCGCCGGTGCTGGAGCCGCTCACCGACCGTGAGCGGGAGGTGTTCCTGCTGGTGGCGCAGGGCCTGTCGAACAGCGAGATCGCGGCCCGGCTGACGCTGTCGGAGGCCACCGTGAAGACGCACGTCGGCCGGATCCTGGCCAAGCTGGGCCTGCGCGACCGTGTCCAGGCCGTGGTGCTGGCCTACGAGAACGGGCTGGTCAGGGCCGGCGCGGCGGACTGACCCGCCGGCCGGGCCGGCGGGTCGGTGTCAGAGCCGGCGCAGGCCCTGGATCACCTCGCGCAACAGCCGGACGTCCGGACGGCCGGCCTCGGCGGCGGCCCGGCCGACCGCGACCAAGCCGGCCTGCACGAGGTCGCCGAGCAGCACCCGCAGGGCGCCGATCGGCAGGTCGGCGTCGGCGGCCAGCTCGGCGAGCGGGCAGGCCCGCGCCCGGATCCGCTCCAGCAGGGCGCTGCGGGCGTGGTCCAGCGGTGCGGCCGGCTCGGCGCCCGGCACCGCGGAGACGGCGGCCAGCAGGTCGTACCGCTCGGCGGCGGCGGAGCGGGTGCGCCCGCCGGTGAGGGTGAACGGCCGGACCATCGGGCCGGCCTCGTCGTCGTACCAGTGACCGCTCACGGGGCCGCCCGTCAGTCGCGGGCCGGGTCGGCGTCGGCCCGGGCCGGGGTGGACAGATGGCGGCCGACCCGGCGGACGAGCATCTGCATCTCGTAGGCGATCTGGCCGACGTCCGCCTGCGGCCCGCACAGCACGGCGAGGCAGCTGCCCTCGCCGGCCGGGGAGACGAAGAGGAAGGCGTCCTCCAGCATCACCATGGTCTGCCGGACGCCGCCCGCCGCGAAGCGGCTGCCGACGCCCTTGGCGAGGCTGTGGAAACCCGAGCAGACGGCGGCGAGGTGGTCGGCGTCCTCGGTGCTCAGGCCGGCGGAGGCCGCGGTGGGCAGTCCGTCGGAGGAGAGCAGTACGGCCCGGCGGACGTGCTCGGTGCGGTCGACCAGGTCCTCCAGCAGCCAGTCCAGGCCGTCGGCGGCCGGCGTGGTGGTGTCGGGCGTGCTCATCGTTCGTCCTCCGGGTGGTGCGGGCTGTGGGGGCCGCGGCCGCGGTCCAGCCCGCGCTGGAACGCGCCGAAGACGGCGCCCATCTCTTCGGCCGACACCTCGGCGGGCGCCGGGGCGGCCGGTCGGTCGGCTGTGTCCGGTGCGCTGTCCGGGGTCTTCAGCTGGGGGGCCAGGGACGCCTGGCGGGTCCGGGTGGGCAGGGCCCGCCGCATCGGCAGCACGGCGGCGGCCGGGGTGTCGGCGGCCGGCGCGGGCTCGGCGGGGGCCTCGGGCGCCGGAACGGGCCGCGGGCCGGGCGCGGGCTCGGGCGGCTCGGCGAGCACGGCCCTCGGCAGCAGCACCACGGCGGTGGTGCCGCCGTACGGGGAGCGGCGCAGCGTCACCTCGATGCCGTGCCGGCGGGCGAGCCGGCCGGTGACGAAGAGGCCGAGCCGCTCGGCGCGGGTGGGGTCGAACTCCCGGGGGTCGGCGACGGTGCGGTTGGCGGCGGCGAGTTCCTCCTCGTCCATGCCGAGGCCGCGGTCGTCGATCTCCAGGACGCAGCCGTGGGCGGCCTCGCCGGCCCGCATGGTGACCTGGGTGTGCGGGGGCGAGAAGGACGCGGCGTTCTCGATGAGTTCGGCGACCAGGTGGGCGAGGTCGGCGACGGCCGCGCCGGCGATGAACACCTGCGGCATCGGCGGGACGACCACCCGCTCGTACTCCTCGACGGCGCCGACCGCGGAGCCGACCACCTCGACCAGCGGGACGGGCCGGCGCCACATCCGGCCGGGGGCGGCGCCGGAGAGGATGATCAGGCCCTCGGCGTGGCGGCGCATCCGGGTGGCCAGGTGGTCGACCCGGAAGAGGTCGGCGAGCTCGTCGGGGTCGGTGGCGCGGCGCTCCATGGTGTCCAGCTGCTTGAGCTGGCGGTGGATCAGGGCCTGGCTGCGGCGGGCGATGTTGACGAAGACGGCGGAGATGCCGGACCGCAGCCGGGCCTGTTCGACGGCGGCCTCGACCGCGGCGCGGCGGGCGTGGTTGAGGGCACGGCCGAGGTCGCCGATCTCGTCGTCGTCCTCGCCGGCGGCGAACGCGAGCCGCGGTGCGGCGCGTTCCACGTCGACCGTCTCGCCGGCCGCCAGGCGGCGGACGACGTCGGGCAGCTGCCGGTTGGCCAGCCGGTCGGCGGCGACCCGCAGCCGGGCCAGCCGCCGGGTGATCCGGCGGCCGGTGCGCACCGAGTACCAGACGGAGAACACCACGGCGAGCAGTCCGCCGCCGCCCGCGAGGCCGGCCTTCAGCAGCTGGTCGCCGGCGTAGGCGCGGCCGCGGGCGGCGGAGTTGAGGGCGGCGTCCTGGCACAGCTCCATGTAGCGGTGGACGACCGGGTCCATGGTGGTGCGCCAGCCTCCGCGGTCGACGGCGCGGCCTGCGGCGTCGGCGCCGGCCTCCAGGACGCCGTCCTCGGCGGCGACCAGGGCGGTGTAGCGGGGGTCGACGGCGAAGGTCTCGAAGCCGGCCCGGGAGTCGGCGGGCAGTGCGGCGACGTAGGTGCGCTGGAAGACCCGGCGGTCCTCGACGACGGCGGCGAAGGCGCGGAACTGGGCGGGGGTGAAGGAGCCGGCGGCCCGGGCGCCGGAGCCCAGGGCGTCCTCCCGGGAGACGAACTCGCGGACCCGGACCAGCTCGACGACCACCTGGGCCTCGCGGGCGAGCCGGCCGGCCTGCAGCGCGGTGAGCGCGGACTGGACGGCGAAGGAGGGCTCGACGACGGCGGTGTAGCGGTCGACCGCGGTGTCCCAGCCGAGGGACCGGGTGATCACGGCCTGCCGGAGCGGGGTCAGGCCTTCCGTGCCGCGCAGCACGGCGGCGAGGGTGCCGCGCTGTTCGGCGGTGAGCCAGTCCTGCCGGTCGGGGTTCTCGGCGGCGGCCCGCATCGCGCGGATCTTCTCGTCGGTGCTCCGCTGCTGGTCGGTGTAGGCGGCGAGGGCGGCCTGGTCGCCGCCGGAGCCGAGGTACTCGGCGGCCAGCCGGCGCTCGATCTGGATCTGGCCGACGGCGGTGTCCACCGGGCTGCCGAAGTACGAGTAGGCGTCCTTGAGCCGGACGAGGGCGCGCAGGTCGCCGGTCATCGAGACCATCGCGAAGGTCCACAGGCCGACCAGGGCGACCACGGGGATCAGCACCAGCGCGATGATCCGGGTACGGATGGTGCGGGGGCGGCGCGGACGGGCAAGGCCGAGGCGTCTGGGCATGGTCTCCCTCGGGGTCCCGGGGCTCGGACTGCGCCAAGTTACCCGCCCGTAGCGTTCGGAGCGCCGGCTGGGTCGTGAAGCTTCCGTGGAGATCCGGCGGCCCGGCCCCGCGCGGCCGGGCCGCACCGGTGGCCCCGTACGATGGAGCGGTACGTCTGGTACCTGCACAGGACTGGAACGGGAAGCAATGACGAGGGCCGAGCGGTGAGCGCGTCCGACAATGCCCCGGCCCTCGGGCCGACCGACCCCTTCGGCGATCCGCTGGACCCGGAGAACCGGCCCGCCCGGCTCGCCGTCGGCGTGGTCGGCACCGGCCGGGTGGGCCCCGCCCTGGGCGCCGCCCTGCAGCTGGCCGGCCACCGGGTGGTCGCCGCCTCCGGGGTGTCCGCCGCCTCCCGGCGCCGCGCCGAGGCCCTGCTGCCGGGTGTCCGGCTGGTGAGCCCGCCGCAGGTGCTGGCCGCCGCCGACCTGGTGCTCCTGACGGTGCCCGACGACGCGCTCGCCGACCTCGTCGCCGGGCTGTCCGCGACCGGCGCGATCCGCCCGGGCCAGCTCGTGGTGCACACCTCCGGCGCGCACGGCGTGGCCGTGCTGGAGCCCGCCGCCCGCGCGGGCGCACTGCCGCTGGCGCTGCACCCGGCGATGACCTTCACCGGCACCTCGGTGGACCTGGCCCGGCTGGCCGGCTGCCCGTTCGGGGTGACCGCCCCCGAGGAGCTGCGGCCGGTCGCCGAGGCGCTGGTCGTGGAGATGGGCGGCGAGCCGGAGTGGGTGCCCGAGGAGGTCCGTCCGCTCTACCACACGGCGCTCGCGCACGGCTCGAACCACCTGGTCACGCTGGTCTCGCAGGCGATGGAGCTGCTGCACGGCGCCGGGGTCGCCGAGCCGGGCCGGCTGCTCGGCCCGCTGCTCGGCGCGGCCCTGGACAACACCCTGCGCTCCGGCGACGCCGCGCTCACCGGCCCGGTCGCCCGCGGTGACGCGGGCACGCTGCGCCGGCACCTGGAGCAGCTGCGGACGGTGTCCCCGGACATCGGCCGGGCGTACCGTGCGATGGCCCGGGCCACCGCGCAGCGGGCGGTCCGCGGCGGATCGCTCAAGGAAGAGGCGGCGGCGGCGCTGCTGGACGTACTCAACGAGGAGACCCCCTGATGGCACGCGGCAAGCAGCCGGCGAAGACGGCCCCCCGCACCACCGCGCTCACCCGGACCGTCGACGAGTTCGAGGCCGCGTTCTGGCCCGACGAGCAGCCGGTGGACAACGCCGTGGTGATGACCATGGGCGCGCTGCACGCCGGCCACGCCGCGCTGATCCGCGCGGCCCGCCGCCAGGTCGGCCGGGACGGCCGGGTCGCGGTGACGGTCTTCGTCAACCCGCTGCAGTTCGGCGCCGGCGAGGACCTCGACCGCTACCCGCGCAGCCTGGACGCCGACCTGGAGGTGGCCCGCGAGGCGGGCGCCGACGTGGTGTTCGCCCCGACCGCCGAGGAGATGTACCCGAACGGCGAGCCGCTGGTGCGGCTGTCCGCCGGGCCGATGGGCGACGGCTTCGAGGGCGCCGCCCGCCCGGGGCACTTCGACGGCATGCTGACCGTCGTCGCCAAGCTGCTGCACATCACGGACCCGGACTTCGCGCTCTTCGGCGAGAAGGACGCCCAGCAGCTGGCGATCGTCCGCCGTATGGTCGCCGACCTGGACTTCGACGTGGAGGTCGTCGGCGTCCCGACCGTCCGCGAGGAGGACGGGCTGGCGCTCTCCTCCCGCAACCGCTTCCTCTCCGACACCGAGCGCGCGCAGGCGCTGGCCCTGTCCGGGGCGCTGTTCGCCGGCCGCGACGCGGGCGCGCAGGGCGCCAAGGCGGTCCGCGAGGCCGCCGCGGCCGTCCTGGACGCCGCCGAGGGTGTCACCCCCGACTACCTCGCCCTGATCGATCCGGACTCCTTCACCGAGGCGCCGGACGACTTCACCGGCGAGGCGGTACTGGCCGTGGCCGCCAAGGTGGGCTCCACCCGCCTGATCGACAACGTCGGCGTCATCGTCCGGTAGCACCACCAGCGTTCGACCCCCGTAGGCATGCACTCTCCCCCGGCCCGGCCGGGGGTCCCACCAGGAGGCGTGACCAGATGCTCCGCACCATGCTCAAGTCCAAGATCCACCGGGCCACGGTGACCCAGGCCGACCTGCACTACGTCGGCTCCGTCACCGTCGACGAGGACCTGCTCGACGCCGCGGACCTGCTCCCCGGCGAGCTCGTCCACATCGTCGACATCAACAACGGCGCCCGCCTGGAGACCTACACCATCGCGGGCCCGCGCGGCTCCGGCGTGATCGGCATCAACGGCGCCGCGGCCCGCCTGGTGCACCCCGGCGACCTGGTGATCCTCATCGCGTACGGCCAGATGGACACCGCCGAGGCCAAGGCGTACCTGCCCAAGGTGGTCTTCGTGGACGGCGACAACCGGATCACCGGCATGGGCGGGGACCCGGCCGACGCACCCGAGGGCAGCGGCCTCGTCCGCGGTGATCTGACAGTGGACACGCCCAAGTCGGCGGGAGCGTACCGTGATGCGGACGGCGCGACCGCCGACACCGCACGCTGAAGGAGCGACTGAAGCCATGCAGTATCGCCTGACCGCCCCGGCACCCGGCTGGACCGCGACCACCGACGTGGTCGTGGTCGGTTCCGGCGTCGCCGGCCTGACCGTCGCGCTGAACGCCCGCAAGGCCGGTCTGCGGGCCACCGTGGTCACCAAGGCGATGCTCGACGACGGCTCCACCCGCTGGGCCCAGGGCGGCATCGCCGCCGCCCTGGGCGAGGGCGACACCCCCGAGCAGCACCTCGACGACACCCTGGTCGCCGGCGCCGGCCTGTGCGACGAGGACGCGGTCCGCGCCCTCGTCACGGAGGGCCCGGACGCCGTCCGGCGGCTGATCGCCGTCGGCGCCGCCTTCGACCAGGACGCCGACGGCTCGATCCTGCTCACCCGCGAGGGCGGCCACCACCGCCGCCGGATCGCGCACGCCGGCGGCGACGCCACCGGCGCCGAGATATCCCGTGCGCTGGTCGCCGCCGTCCGCAGCGACCCGGGCATCGAGCTGATCGAGCACGCGCTCGTCCTCGACCTGCTCACGGACGCGGAGGGCCACGCCGCCGGGCTGACCCTGCACGTGATGGGCGAGGGCCAGCGCGACGGCGTCGGCGCGCTGCGCGCCCGCGCCGTGGTGCTCGCCACCGGCGGCATGGGCCAGGTCTTCTCCGCGACCACCAACCCGGCGGTCTCCACCGGCGACGGCGTCGCGCTCGCGCTGCGCGCCGGCGCGGACGTCGCCGACCTGGAGTTCGTCCAGTTCCACCCGACCGTGCTGTGGCTCGGCCCGGACGCCGAGGGCCAGCAGCCGCTGGTCTCCGAGGCCGTCCGCGGCGAGGGCGCCCACCTGGTCGACGCCTCCGGCGAGCGGTTCATGCTGGGGCAGCACGAACTCGCCGAACTCGCCCCGCGCGACATCGTCGCCAAGGCGATCACCCGGCAGATGCAGCTGCGCGGCACCGAGCACATGTACCTCGACGGCCGGCACTTCGGCGCCGAGATGTGGGAGCACCGCTTCCCGACCATCCTCGCCTCCTGCCGGTCGCACGGCATCGACCCGGTCACCGAGCCAGTCCCGGTCGCGCCCGCCGCCCACTACGCCTCCGGCGGCGTCCGCACCGACCTGTCCGGCCGCACCAGCGTGCCCGGCCTGTACGCCTGCGGCGAGGTCGCCTGCACCGGCGTGCACGGCGCCAACCGGCTGGCCTCCAACTCGCTGCTGGAGGGCCTGGTCTTCGCCGAGCGGATCGCCGCCGACCTGGCCGCCCGGCACGCCGCCGGCGACCTGCCCGAGCGCACGGTGGACGTCGCCGCGGCCCGCGGCGCCCGCCCCGTCCCGCTGCTCGCCCCGGAGACCCGCGCCGAGGTCCAGCGGCTGATGTCGCGCGGCGCGGGCGTGCTGCGCTCGGCCGCCTCGATGGCCGCCACCGCGGAGGGGCTGGCCCGGCTGGCCTCCGACGCCCGCGAGCTCTCCACCGAGGAGAAGCCGGCCGACCCGCGGGTGGAGACCTGGGAGGCCACCAACCTGCACCTGGTGGCGACCGCCCTGGTCGCCGCCGCGGCACTCCGCGCGGAGACCCGCGGCTGCCACTGGCGCGAGGACTTCCCCGAGCGCGACGACGCCCACTGGCTGCGCCACCTGACCACCACCCTCGACGAGACGGGTGCACCGTGCGTCCAGGGGTGAGCGGAGCACGGACGCGTGGGGCCGCCTCCCGGCCGCCGGGCCCGGGGACGACCGCGCGACCGGCCACCGCCCGACAGCACCATCGCGGCACCTGCACCACACCCCCTTCGGGGCGGGTGCGGCGCCGCACCTCCCGCATCGCGCGGTTCCCCGCGCACCTGGCCTGACCCAGCCGATCAACGAGGAGCACCACCATGACCCACGACGAACTCCCGCTCGCCTCCGCCGGCGGCTGCGGCGACGGCTGCGCCTGCGGCGAGGGCGAGGCGTACGAGACCGGTCTGGACCCGGCGCTCGCGGCGCTGCTGGAGGAGGCCGGCCTGGACCCGGTCGAGGTCGAGGACATCGCGATGCTCGCGCTCGGCGAGGACCTGGCCGGCGGCGAGGACGTCACCTCGGTGGCGACCGTTCCGGCGGACGCCGTCGCCACCGCCGACTTCACCGCCCGCCAGGCCGGCGTGGTGGCCGGCCTGCGGGTGGCCGAGGCCGTGGTCTCCCTGGTCTGCGAGGAGGAGTTCGAGGTCGAGCGGCACGTCGAGGACGGCGCCCGGGTCGAGGCCGGCCAGGTGCTGCTCTCCGTGCGCAGCCGCACCCGGGACCTGCTGACCGCCGAGCGCAGCGCGCTCAACCTGCTCTGCCACCTGTCCGGCATCGCCACCGCGACCCGGGCCTGGGCGGACGTCCTGGAGGGCACCGGCGCGGTCGTCCGGGACACCCGCAAGACCACCCCGGGCCTGCGGGCGCTGGAGAAGTTCGCGGTCCGCTGCGGCGGCGGCGCCAACCACCGGATGGCGCTGTCCGACGCCGCGCTGGTGAAGGACAACCACGTGGTGGCGGCCGGCGGTGTCGCGGAGGCGTTCCGCGCGGTGCGGGCGGCCTACCCGGACCTCGCCGTCGAGGTCGAGGTCGACACCGTGGACCAGATCACGCCGGTGCTGGAGGCCGGGGCGGACCTGATCCTGCTCGACAACTTCACCGTGCCGCAGCTCAAGGAGGCCGTCGCCCTGGTGGCCGGCCGGGCGAAGCTGGAGGCGTCCGGCGGACTGACCCTGGCCACGGCGCGCGAGGTCGCCGAGACTGGTGTCGACTACCTGGCCGTCGGTGCCCTGACGCACTCCTCTCCGGTCCTCGACATCGGCCTCGACCTCCGCGCCTGACCCAGCCTCAACAGAAAGCCGTCCTGTGCTCCTGACCATCGACGTCGGCAACACCCAGACCACGCTCGGCCTGTTCGACGGCGAGGAGATCGTCGAACACTGGCGGATCTCCACCGACCCGCGGCGCACCGCGGACGAGCTGGCGGTGCTGCTGCAGGGCCTGATGGGCGCCCACCCCATCGTGTCCGCCGACGACCGGGTGGCAGGGCTGGCGATCTGCTCCTCGGTGCCCGCCGTGCTCCACGAGCTCCGCGAGGTGACGCGCCGCTACTACGGCGACGTGCCCGCGGTGATCGTGGAGCCGGGGGTGAAGACCGGGGTGCACGTCCTGATGGACAACCCCAAGGAGGTCGGCGCCGACCGGATCGTGAACGCGCTGGCCGCCAACCACCTGTACGGCGGCCCGTGCATCGTGGTGGACTTCGGCACCGCCACCACCTTCGACGCGGTGAACGCCCGCGGCGACTACGTGGGCGGCGCGATCGCGCCGGGCATCGAGATCTCGGTGGAGGCGCTGGGGCTGCGCGGCGCGCAGCTGCGCAAGATCGAGTTGGCCCGCCCCCGCAACGTCATCGGCAAGAACACCGTTGAGGGTATGCAGTCCGGCATCCTGTACGGCTTCGCCGGGCAGGTCGACGGCCTGGTGAACCGGATGGCCCGGGAGCTCGCCAAGGACCCGGACGACGTCCAGGTGATCGCCACCGGCGGCCTGGCGCCGCTGGTCCTCGGCGAGGCCGAGACCATCGACGTGCACGAGCCCTGGCTCACGCTGATCGGCCTGCGGCTGGTCTGGGAGCGCAACAAGGTCTGAACGGGCCTGAACGCCAAGCCTGCTGACGGTCGGTCGGCCCCGCCGGGCCGACCGTCGGCAGGTCGGATCAGCGGCAGATACGCCAATCGGGACAACTGCGGCGCCAATCGCCCGAAATCGGACGTACGCCACGTACTGTCACCTCATGCCTACGCCACACGGATCGCGCGGCGGCATGGCTTTCAGCGCCGACGAAGTCCGCGTGCTGCGCCGCGCCCTCGCCCAAGCCCTCTACCCGGCCCTTCCCGACCGGCTGCAGCCGCCCGGACCGTCCGCCGCACACGTGGCGGAGGACGTGCAGGACGCCCTGCAGCTCACCGAGTCCATCGACGAGGCGGTCCGGGAGGGCGGCCGGCTGCGCAGCTTCCTGCTGGCCGACCTGGCCCGCTACCGGTCGGCGCTGCCCGGCAGCGCCCGGGGGTACCTGGAACGGCTGGAGGAGGCCGTGACGGACGGCTACCTCCCCACCCCCGAGGACCTGTCGGCGCTGCGCTCGCTCTCCCGGCAGCCATGCGGCCACACCGAGCACGCCCGGCGCTCACGGCTGGCCGGCCGCTGCCACGCGCTGGCCGAGGCCGAGGTCCGCGAGCGGCTGTCGCTGGCCTCCGGCCAGCGGCACCTGACGGCCGTGCCGAGCCCGGTGTCCGACCCCCTGCCCGCCACCATCGTTGGAGGACGCGTCCCGATGAGCAGCACCCCCAGGCCCCCGGCCCCCGGCGAGCAGCCGCAGCCCCGCAGGATGCCCACCCCCGCCGAGCTCTTCGGCCGCCGCCCCAAGGCCCGGCCGCAGCCCCAGCCGCCCGCCCCCGAGGACGAGGAGACCGAGCTCGCCACCGGTACCGGCTGAGTCTCGGCCCGGGCCCCGGCGGCCCCGGAGCGCCCCCGCGGCCTCCGGGGCCGCCGCCCGTCCGGCGCGGGGCCGTCCCACCCGGCACGGAGCGGGCCCCGGCGGTGGCTACCCTTGTGGGGTGAGCGATCAGACCACCGCCCCCGCGACCGACGACCTCCCCGAGCAGATGCGCGTCCGGCGCGAGAAGCTGGACCGGCTCCGGGCGGCCGGAATCGACCCGTACCCGGTCGGATTCCCCCGCACCACCACCATCACCGACCTGCGTGCCAAGCACCCGGACCTGGCCGCGGACACCGCGACCGGCGAGCGCGTCGGCATCACCGGCCGCGTGATCCTGGCCCGCACCGGCGGCAAGCTGTGCTTCGCCACCCTGCGCGACGGCTCCGGCGACCTGCAGGTGATGCTCTCGCTCGACAAGCTGGGCGAGGAGCGACTGTCGGCCTGGAAGACCGACATCGACCTCGGCGACCAGGTCGGCGTGGAGGGCGAGGTCATCACCTCCCGCCGCGGCGAGCTGAGCGTCATGGTCGACCGCTGGGAGCTCACCGCGAAGTGCCTGCGGCCGCTGCCGGACAAGCACAAGGGCCTGACCGACCCGGAGGCCCGGGTCCGCCAGCGCTACGTGGACCTCATCGTGAACCCCGAGGCGCGCGAGATGCTCCAGCTGCGCACCAAGGTGATCCGCTCGATCCGCCGCACCTACGAGGACCGCGGCTACCTCGAGGTCGAGACCCCGATGCTGCAGCCGATCCACGGCGGCGCCAACGCGCGTCCGTTCAAGACGCACATCAACGCCTACGACATCGAGCTCTACCTGCGCATCGCGACCGAGCTCTACCTCAAGCGGCTGGTCGTCGGCGGCGCCGAGAAGGTCTTCGAGATCAACCGGAACTTCCGCAACGAGGGCGCCGACGCGACCCACAACCCGGAGTTCACCGCCCTGGAGTCGTACGAGGCGTACGGCGACTACGACACCCAGGCCGAGCTGATCCGCGCGATCATCGTCAACGCGGCCCGGGACGCCCTCGGCACCACCGTGGTCAAGGGCCTCGGCCCGGACGGCGAGGAGCACGAGATCGACCTGGCCGAGCCGTGGGAGGAGGTCTCGGTGTACCCGGGCATCTCCGCGCGGATCGGCACCGAGATCACCCCGGACACCTCCGTCGAGGAGCTCCGTACGCTCGCCGACAAGGCCGGCGTGCCGTGGGAGAAGGAGTGGGGCCACGGCCAGATCGTGCTGGAGATGATCGAGCGGCTGCTGGAGCACCACGCGATCCGTCCGACCTTCATCAAGGACTACCCGACCGAGGTCTCCCCGCTGACCCGCCAGCACCGCTCCGTCCCGGGCGTCGCGGAGAAGTGGGACCTGGTGATCTTCGGCACCGAGATCGGCACCGCCTACTCCGAGCTGATCGACCCGGTCGAGCAGCGCGCCCGGCTGACCGCCCAGTCGCTGCTGGCGGCCGGCGGCGACGTCGAGGCCATGCAGCTGGACGAGGACTTCCTGCGGGCCCTGGAGTACGCGATGCCGCCCACCGGCGGCCTCGGCCTCGGCGTCGACCGCCTGATCATGCTGCTCACCGGCAAGAACATCCGCGAGACGGTGCTCTTCCCGCTGGTGCGGCCTGATCAGCAGAGTGGGGCGGCCGCGAAGGGCAGCGGCGCCGCCGCTGCGGAAGACGCAGAAGAGGAGTGACCTGATGGACTACGTGAGCGCGATCGTGCCGCCGCTGGTCATGGCGATCGGTTTCGGCTTCCTGGTGCGGGCGATCATCCGCAGCCAGGGCGGCGTCCAGAAGGCCAAGGAGGACGCCGCCGCGGACGCGATGGCCACCTCGGCCGGCCGCGCCGCGGAATAGCCGCAGCGGGCCGTTCGGACACCACCGGCGCGCCGCCGTCCCCCGCCAGGGGGGTGGCGGCGCGCCGGTCTGCTTGCCGAATCGCCGATTTTGTCCGAATCAGTTCCTATCCTGGCCGGACTATGGTGCGGCAACTCGGAGAACTCGAGAACGACATCATGACCAGGGTCTGGCAGTGGAACCGCCCGGTCACGGTTCGCGAGGTTCTGCAGGATCTGCGGACGGAACGCGATATCGCGTACACCACCGTGATGACGGTGCTCGACAAGCTGTACAGAAAGGGCTGGCTGCGCCGGGAACAGGCGGGCCGGGCGTATCGATATGAGCCGGTGTCCTCGCGCGAGGCCTACACCGCCGCTCTGATGAACGACGCCTGGGCGACGAGCGACAATCCGGCGGCGGCACTCGTGCACTTCTTCGGACTGATGTCGCCGGAGCAACGCGAGGCACTGCGGGACGCACTGCGGGTCGCCGCCGTCCTTCCTTCCGAACCGGCGCGCCCCGCGGCGGAGCGGGACACCGGGGAGACCGGGGGCGGCGCGGCACGATAGCGTCCCGGCATGGAGGTCACCATCCGCCGTGCGCGGACCACCGACGTGCGGGCCGTACGGACACTCATCGACGCGTACTCGCGCGACGGCATTCTGCTCGACAAGCCGACGGTCACCCTGTTCGAATCCGTGCAGGAGTTCTGGGTGGCCGAGCGCGACGACACCGGCACGGTGATCGCCTGCGGAGCGCTGCACGTCATGTGGGAGGACCTCGCGGAGGTCCGCACGCTGGCGGTGCACCCGTCCTGCACCGGACACGGCATCGGGCACCTCCTGCTGGAGAAGCTGCTGCAGACCGCGCGCTGGCTCGGCGTACGTCGGATTTTCTGCTTGACGTTCGAGGTGTCGTTCTTCGCGAAACACGGTTTCGTCGAGATCGGGGAAACCGACGATCGTACGTCAGACCCGGCGGCCGTGGCCACGGAAGTCTATGAAGAACTCCTGCGCTCGTACGATGAAGGAGTCGCGGAGTTCCTGGACCTGGAGCGGGTGAAGCCCAACACTCTGGGCAACTCGCGCATGCTCCTGCGCCTCTGAGCGCGCCCTTGTGAGCCTTGCGGGACGCATCCTGATCGGGTAGGGGTTTGAGTTTTCCGGGAAAAGGCGGTTTCCTTTGCCTAGACAATGGCTCGTTTACTCGGAAAGGGAAGCCCGTGGCACAGAGGGTGCAGGTCATTCTTGAAGACGATCTCGACGGCGGCTCCGCGGACGAGACGGTGATGTTCGCGCTGGACGGCGTTGCCTACGAGATCGACCTGAAGGGCGCCAACGCGGACAAGCTCCGCGATCTGCTGGCCCCGTACGTGGAGAAGGGCCGCAAGCAGAGCGGCCGGATCGCGGGTGCGCGCCGCAGCACCGGCGGCGGCCGCGCCGCAGGCCGTACGGCCACCGCCGGCCCGGACACCGCGAAGATCCGCAGCTGGGCCAAGGAGCAGGGCCTGGAGATCAACGACCGTGGTCGCGTCCCGAGCGACATCAAGGCGAAGTACGACAAGGCACACGCCTCCTGACCGGCGGCCGGGCCCCGGGGCCCGGCGCTCCGGATCCGGCCGATCGCCCGCGGCCGCCCTGGCAGGTGCATGATCGGCCGGTCCGATGACGGGCAGCGGGACGGCACCGGGCTGTGCAACGCTGTAGGAAGCGGAACGGCCCTGCGGGAAGCGTCCGACCGGCGGTACCCGCGGGCCCGATCGGCCGTCCGAACGGGCCGGCCCGCCTGATGCGGCGTCATTCCCGCCGCGCCCACCGGCGCTCCGGGACGGACTTCTCGCCAGGCGAACAGCGCCACCGGGCAAAGAGCGCGAATCTCACCCGGATACCGGGTATGAATGCAGGTGGGCGGGGTCGCAGGGCCCCGGCCGAGGCAGTTCGCGCGGCCGGCCGGCCCCGCACCGCGGTGTCTGTTCGCCGATGGCGTAGCGGTCATCAGGTGCATCCGGGCCCCCCGTGGGAACACCGTCTCCCAGCATCAGGTTGGGAATGGTGTCGGCTGGTCGCGCAGCATGATGTCCCCACGCGAGTGGGGGTTGTCCGTGGGCCGCGCCGCTGAGCGGGACTAGCATGCGGAAGGACAGGGCGGGGACGGACCCCGAACTGGCCGACCGCTCTGAGGAGCGAAAACGATGTTCGAAAGGTTCACCGACCGCGCGCGGCGGGTTGTCGTCCTGGCTCAGGAAGAAGCCCGGATGCTCAACCACAACTACATCGGCACCGAGCACATCCTCCTGGGTCTGATCCACGAGGGTGAGGGTGTCGCCGCCAAGGCCCTGGAGAGCCTCGGGATCTCGCTCGAGGCGGTCCGGCAGCAGGTCGAGGAGATCATCGGCCAGGGGCAGCAGGCCCCGTCCGGCCACATCCCCTTCACCCCCCGGGCGAAGAAGGTCCTGGAGCTGTCGCTCCGCGAGGCCCTTCAGCTCGGCCACAACTACATCGGCACCGAGCACATCCTGCTCGGCCTGATCCGCGAGGGCGAGGGCGTCGCCGCCCAGGTCCTGGTGAAGCTGGGCGCCGATCTGAACCGGGTCCGGCAGCAGGTCATCCAGCTGCTCTCCGGTTACCAGGGCGGCGGCAAGGAGTCGGCCACCGCCGGCGGCCCCGCCGAGGGCACTCCTTCCACCTCGCTGGTCCTCGACCAGTTCGGCCGCAACCTGACGCAGGCCGCGCGCGAGGCCAAGCTCGACCCGGTGATCGGGCGCGAGAAGGAGATCGAGCGGGTCATGCAGGTGCTGTCCCGCCGCACCAAGAACAACCCCGTGCTGATCGGTGAGCCCGGCGTCGGCAAGACGGCCGTGGTCGAGGGTCTGGCGCAGGCGATCGTCAAGGGCGAGGTCCCGGAGACGCTGAAGGACAAGCAGCTCTACACCCTGGACCTCGGCGCCCTGGTCGCCGGCTCCCGGTACCGCGGTGACTTCGAGGAGCGCCTGAAGAAGGTGCTCAAGGAGATCCGCACCCGCGGCGACATCATCCTGTTCATCGACGAGCTGCACACCCTGGTCGGCGCGGGCGCCGCCGAGGGCGCGATCGACGCCGCCAGCATCCTCAAGCCGATGCTGGCCCGCGGCGAGCTGCAGACCATCGGTGCCACCACGCTCGACGAGTACCGCAAGCACCTGGAGAAGGACGCCGCGCTGGAGCGCCGCTTCCAGCCGATCCAGGTCGCCGAGCCGTCGCTGCCGCACACCATCGAGATCCTCAAGGGCCTGCGCGACCGGTACGAGGCGCACCACCGGGTCTCGATCACCGACGCCGCCCTGGTCGCCGCCGCCACCCTGGCCGACCGGTACATCTCGGACCGCTTCCTGCCGGACAAGGCGATCGACCTGATCGACGAGGCCGGCTCCCGGATGCGCATCCGCCGGATGACCGCGCCGCCGGACCTGCGCGAGTTCGACGAGAAGATCGCCGAGGTCCGCCGCGAGAAGGAGAGCGCGATCGACGCGCAGGACTTCGAGAAGGCCGCCTCGCTGCGCGACGACGAGAAGCAGCTGCTCACCGCGAAGGCCAAGCGGGAGAAGGAGTGGAAGGCCGGCGACATGGACGTCGTCGCCGAGGTGGACGAGGAGCTCATCGCCGAGGTCCTGGCCACGGCCACCGGCATCCCGGTCTTCAAGCTGACCGAGGAGGAGTCCTCCCGCCTGCTGCGCATGGAGGACGAGCTGCACAAGCGCGTCATCGGCCAGAAGGACGCCATCAAGGCGCTCTCCCAGGCCATCCGGCGCACCCGTGCGGGCCTCAAGGACCCGAAGCGCCCCGGCGGCTCCTTCATCTTCGCCGGTCCGTCCGGTGTCGGTAAGACCGAGCTGTCGAAGACGCTGGCGGAGTTCCTCTTCGGCGACGAGGACGCGCTGATCGCGCTCGACATGTCCGAGTTCTCGGAGAAGCACACGGTCTCCCGGCTGTTCGGCTCCCCGCCCGGCTACGTGGGCTACGAGGAGGGCGGCCAGCTGACCGAGAAGGTGCGCCGCAAGCCGTTCTCCGTCGTCCTCTTCGACGAGGTGGAGAAGGCCCACCCGGACATCTTCAACTCGCTGCTGCAGATCCTGGAGGACGGCCGCCTGACCGACTCCCAGGGCCGCGTGGTCGACTTCAAGAACACGGTCATCATCATGACCACCAACCTCGGCACCCGGGACATCTCCAAGGGCTTCAACCTGGGCTTCGCGGCCACGGGCGACGCCACCAGCGGGTACGAGCGGATGAAGGCGAAGGTCAGCGAGGAGCTCAAGCAGCACTTCCGGCCGGAGTTCCTGAACCGTGTCGACGACATCGTGGTGTTCCACCAGCTGTCCGAGGACGACATCATCCAGATCGTCGACCTCATGATCGCCAAGGTGGACGGCCGCCTCAAGGACCGCGACATGGGCCTGGAGCTCAGCGTCGAGGCCAAGAAGCTGCTGGCGAAGAAGGGCTACGACCCGATCCTGGGCGCCCGTCCGCTGCGCCGGACGATCCAGCGCGAGATCGAGGACCACCTGTCCGAGAAGATCCTCTTCGGCGAGCTGCGCGCCGGCCACATCGTGGTCGTCGGCACCGAGGGCGAGGGCAAGGAAGCGAAGTTCACCTTCCGCGGCGAGGAGAAGTCGCCGGTGGCGGACACCCCGGCCGCCGCGGTCGGCTCCACCGGCCCGGACCTCACCAAGTAACCGGTAGTACGCAAAAGGACTCGGCCCCGACGGATCGTCGGGGCCGAGTCCTTTTCAGTTTTAAAACTGTTTAGACATCCATAACCTGTGATTTTGCCCCGCCCGGCCCCCGGACGGGGCAACATGCGTGCTCGTGCGCGTGCGATGGATGCCCCAACTGTGGGCCAGGCTTTACTCTTGACCGATCGTCAGTTGATCACGGATCCCGGAGGATAGCGTCGTGATCATGCATGGTCAAGGTCTTTCTTTTTGACCGAGCCTTGGATCAAATGTCGTCCACCTGTCTTTCATTGGTTCGCCGGCGGGCCAAGAGCCGTGCCGGTAAGGGGAGGACGTCACCACGTTGAAGATATCCAAGAGGGCCGCTGCGGCCACTGCTGCCATCGCGGTCACGGCCGCGCTCGGCACGGGCCTGCTGCCCGGGACGGCCACCGCCGCCACGCCGGCCCCTGTCTCGCACGACCCCGCCGACGCTCAGGCGCTCAAGGTCGACCACGACCTGCCGGGCCCGCTGACCGCCAAGGTCGAGGCCGAGCAGAAGGCCGCCACCGAGCAGCTCCTGGCGGGTACCGCCAAGATCGAGAAGCACGGCAGCAGCACCTCCGTGAAGCTGGGCCGCGACAAGTACGTCGAGCTGGCCCGTGAGCGCACGGACAAGATCTTCACCATCCTCGTCGACTTCGGCGACCAGGTGGACAGCACCACCACCACGCCCGACGGCAAGGTGAAGTACGGCGGCCAGCCCGGCCCCGCGCACAACCTGATCGCCCAGCCGGACCGCACCAAGGACAACTCCACCGCCTGGCAGGCTGATTACAACCAGCAGCACTACCAGGACCTGTACTTCAACAAGACCGGCGACTCGCTGAAGACCTTCTACGAGAAGCAGTCCTCGGGCCGCTACTCGGTCGACGGCCAGGTCACCGACTGGGTGAAGGTTCCGTGGAACGAGGCCCGTTACGGCTCGGACTACTGCGGTGCGCACGTCTGCAACAACGCGCAGGACCTGATCCGCGACGGCATCAACGCCTGGGTCGCCGACCAGAAGGCCAAGGGCCAGACGGACGAGCAGATCAAGGCCACCATCGCGCAGTACGACCAGTGGGACCGGTACGACTTCGACCACGACGGCAACTTCAACGAGCCCGACGGTTACATCGACCACTTCCAGATCGTGCACGCCGGTGAGGACCAGTCCGCCGGCGGCGGCGTCCAGGGCACCGACGCGCTCTGGGCCCACCGCAGCTACGTCTACGGTGCCCAGGCCGGCAAGACCGGCCCGGAGAACAACAAGCTCGGTGGCACCCCGGTCGGCACCAGCGGCCTCTGGGTCGGCGACTACACCATGCAGCCGGAGAACGGCGGCCTCGGTGTCTTCGCCCACGAGTACGGCCACGACCTCGGCCTGCCGGACCTCTACGACACCACGGGCAAGGACGACAACTCGGTCGGCTTCTGGTCGCTGATGTCCTCCGGTTCCTGGCTGGGCGACGGCAAGTCGTCGATCGGCGACAAGCCGGGCGACCTCGACGCCTGGAGCAAGCTGCAGCTCGGCTGGCTGAACTACGACAAGGCCAGCGCCAACAAGCTGTCCTTCCACTGGACCGGTCCGGCGGAGTACAACACCAAGCGCCCGCAGGCCGTGGTGGTCGACCTCCCGAACAAGACCGTCACCACCGAGATCAACACCCCGTTCGCGGGTGCGAACGAGTGGTGGAGCGGCAGCGCGGACGACCTGAACGTCTCGCTGGTGCGTGATGTCGACCTGACCGGCAAGACCTCGGCGACGCTGACCGCCAAGGCCTGGTACGACATCGAGCAGGACTACGACTACGGCTACGCCGAGGTCTCCACTGACGGTGGCGCCCACTGGACCGCCGTCGACGGCACCTTCAACGGCACCCCGCTGCAGAAGGACGGCGCCGACGCGCCGGGCCTCACCGGCAACTCGGGCGGCAAGTGGGGCGACCTGTCCTACTCGCTGAACGCCTACGCCGGCAAGGCCGTCAAGGTCCGCTTCCACTACACCACCGACGGCGGCCTGCACATGAAGGGCCTCGCGCTGGACAACATCGCGATCAACGCCGACGGTGCCGCGCTGTTCAGCGACGACGCGGAGCAGGGTGACAACGGCTGGACCGCCACCGGCTTCTCGCGGATCACGGGCAAGTTCTCCAAGGAATACGCCCAGCACTACATCGTCGAGAACCGCCAGTACGTGTCCTACGACACCACGCTGAAGACCGGTCCGTACGTGTTCGGTTCCGCGGCCCGCCCGGACTGGGTGGACCACTACCAGAACCAGAACGGCATCCTGATCTGGCTGTGGGACACCTCGCAGTCCGACAACAACGTCACCGACCACCCGGGTTCCGGTCTGGTCCTGCCGGTCGACTCGCACCCGACCCCGATCGCGTGGGCCGACGGCACCCTGATGCGCTCGCGCATGCAGGGCTACGACTCCACGTTCGGGTTCGAGCGCACCGACGGCCTGCAGGTCCACCGGGCCGACGTGCTCACCGAGATCCCGAGCGCGGCCGGCGTCACCACCTTCAACGACCACACCAAGAAGTACTGGGACGAGAAGACCCCGTACTCCAGCGTGAAGGTGCCGGACACCCACACCGCGATCGACGTGCTGTGGAACAGCTCCAACAAGCTGGAGACCATCCTGATGGTCCGTCCGTCTTTCTGATCGGCACCTACGGGTACTGACAGTTGACACTGCGTCGGCCCGGTTCCTCCGGCGGGAGGAACCGGGCCGACGTGCGTTCGGGCGACCGGATCAGAGCAGCGCGAGCAGGGCCGCCATCGCCTTGCCGACGTCCTCGGCCGTCCACTCCAGGGCGGCGGCGCCCACCGTCACCTCGGTCATCGCGAGGCCGGGGGCGCCGGGCTCCTCCCAGAAGCCGAACAGCGCGATGCCATGCTCCTCTGCGAGCCGCAGGGTGGCCTCGGTGAGCGCGTCCGCGGTGTACGGCAGCCAGAGCCGGAACTGGTGGGTGTGCGGGGGCAGCGGGTGGACGCGGGCGCCCGGCACCTCGTCCAGCGCCGCGGCGACCGTCCGGGCGTGCGCCACGTACCGCGGCAGGCGCGGCAGTTCGCGCTCCAGGCCGACGAGCGCGGAGAGCGCCGCGGGCCACTGCTGGAAGAGCTTCCCGCCGTACCGGTGCTGCCACACCCGGGCCTCCCGGGCGAAGGCCTCGTCGCCGGCCAGCAGGGCCCCGCTGAGCCCGCCCAGCGACTTGTAGCAGGAGACGTACACGGAGTCCGCCAGCGCGGCGATCTCCGGCAGCGGGCGCCCGAGGCGGACGGTCGACTCCCAGAGCCGGGCGCCGTCGAGGTGCACCCGGGCGCCGAGTTCGCGGGCGGCGGCGACCGTCTCCACCAGCTCCTCCCAGGTCGGCAGGACGAAGCCGGCGTCCCGCAGCGGGAGTTCCAGCATCAGGGTGCCGAAGTGCTCCTCGCAGGTGCGCAGTTCGGCCGGGGTGGGCAGCCGGGGCGCGACGGTCGGCCAGACGGTGTGCAGCCCGGTGAGCCGAGTGAGGGCCCGCCGCTCGTGCCGCTCCGGGTGGGCGAGCGGATGCATCGCCACCACCGCGCTGCCGGTGCGATCCGCCCAGTATCGCAGCGCCACCTGCTGGGCCATGGTGCCGGTCGGGAAGAACACCGCCGCCTCCCGGCCGAGCAGTGCCGCCGTCCGCTGCTCCAGGGCGCGGACGACGCCGTCGCCGTACACGTCGGGCCGCTGGTCGAGGTCGTACACCTCGTCGGCGTCGGCGGCGAGCGCCGCCGACCGCTCGCGGAGGCTGACCGGCCGACTGCCCGAGAGCAGCCGGTCGCAGGACCGGTAGGCGGCGAAGCGCCGCTGCTGGAGTTCCTCGTTCACGGTCCGATCCTCGCCCGGATCGGCGCCCGGCGCTCCGGATGGACCGATCAGGACGGGAAGTTGCCGTACTGCGTCTCCTGCGGTCCTCCTCCGGCCCGCCGGGGCAGTGACCAGGGTCACGATTGGCGGCCGCCCGCCGGGGTAGCGCGGTGGCGGTGGTCACAGGCTCCGGCCCCGGTACGAGAGCGGGTAGTAGTGCGGCGGGCCGCCACGGCCGGGGACGGCGGGCCCGCCGGAGCGCGACGGGTGTCCACCACGACGGGCCGTCGTAGGTCACACCGTTTGGGCCCGCCCGGCGGAGCGATTACACCGGAGTGGTCCCCGCCAGGGAGCCGTGCGGCTCCGCTGCGCACCGCCCCCTTCCGCGAGGTCAAGCCACCATGCCTTCGTTCTCCGACGCCACCCGTCGTTTCGTCCGCACGGCCTCCGCCGGCACCGCCGCGGCTCTGCTCAACGCCCGTTCGCTGACCTCCCGCGCGCTGAACGGCAGCCTGCCGGGCACCACGACGGACTCGCTGTCGGGCGACCGGGCGGCGGCCTCGCCGCTGCTGCGGAACCGGGCGAAGGTGGCCTCGGGCGGTGTCGCCGCGCTGGCGCTGGGTGCGCTGCTGCTGCCGGGCCACGCCGCGGCGCAGGCGACCGTCCACCCGACGGTGCCGGGCAGCTCGGTGTTCACCGCCGCCGCGCCCCCGCGGCAGGAGACCCGGGTCGTGCAGGTCGCCGCGCCGAGCACCTACAAGCAGCCGCGCTCGGTCGACGCGCAGGACTCCGTCGCGGTGGCGCACAACCTCGCGCAGCCGCCGGCCGAGCAGCCCCAGCAGCCCGCCGCCCAGCCGCAGCCGCAGCAGGCCGCCCCGCAGCCCGCCCAGCCGCAGCAGCCCGCCCAGCAGCAGGCCCAGCCGCAGCAGGCCCCCGCCCCGGCGCAGCCCGGCTGGTCCTCGCCGGCGCCCGGCGCGCCGACCAGCAACCCGTACCACAAGACGAACCACAGCTACGCGGCCGGTTTCCACACCGGTGTGGACTTCGCCGTCCGCCCGGGCACCCCGCTGGTGGCCGTCGGCGACGCCACCGTGGTCTCGGCCGGCTGGGCCGGCGCGTACGGCAACCAGGTCGTGCTGAAGCTCTCGGACGGCCACTTCGCCCAGTACGCGCACATGTCGAAACTCGGCGTGCACGCGGGCCAGAAGGTCCACGCCGGGGACCGGGTCGGCCTGTCCGGCAACACCGGCAACTCGACCGGCCCGCACTTGCACTTCGAGATCCGCACCGCCAACCGGTACGGCGCCGTGATCGACCCGGTGAAGTACCTCTGGGCCCACGGCGCCCGGAACTTCTGATCCGCCCGGCGGCGGCCCCCGAGGGGGCCGTCAGGCGCCGGTGCCCGCGGCCGCCGGCTCGATCCCGGACGCTATCTCCAGCGCGAGCTCCACGGCGGCCTGCATGGCCTCGGCGAGGCTCGGCTGCTCCGTCTGCGCCCCGGCCGGGCAGTCCTCGCCGGGCTCCACGTGGTCCTGCTTGAGCAGGAACAGCGCCGAGTTGATCGAGAAGAGCGCCACGGTGGCGCGCAGCCGCTCGCGGAAGGTGGCGCCCGGGCCCTGGATGAGCCCGATCATCGCCAGCATCCGGTCCTTGAACTCGGAGCCGGCCGCGGAGTCCCGCAGCGCGGGCTGGTTCTCGTGGAAGAAGCGCAGCAGCGGCGCGCGGTCGGCCATGCCGGCGGCGAAGCGCCGCACCAGCTCGTCGCGCATCTGGGGGGACCAGGTCCGGTCGCGGCCCCAGCTGATCGCCTCGTCTATCGGGGCGGCCATGGATTCGACGATGCCGTGGACGATGTCGTCCTTGGTCTTGAAGTGGTAGTAGAGCGCGGCCTTGGTGACCCCGAGGCGGTCGGCGATCTCGCGCAGTGAGGTCTTCTCGTACCCCTGTGCGGCGAAGAGTTCCAGGGCCACCTCGATGATGCGCGCTCGGGTGTCGCTGCGGGGGCTCTGGGTCGTACTCATCGGTGGGTGGCCTGCCTCGTGGCTCCGGTGGGGTGGCGGGCGCGCACCGGCTTGCGGCGCGCCCCTGGGGTTCATTCTCCCTGCCCGGGGGCGGTCCGCCGAAACCGGCTTGACGCCCGGGTGGGGGACAACTTACCGTGCCACGCGCCGGACAACTAGCCGGTCGTCAAGTAAGTAGGTCGCGAACCACGCGGCCCAGCCGCTCTCCGGGGAGAATCTCGATGGCACACCAGGTAGAAAAAGCTGCGGACGGATCCGCAGCCGACACCGCGGAGGCGGCCGACGTCCTCCCCCGCTCCCCGCGCGAGATCCGGCTGGTGATGATCGGCCTCGTCGTCGCGATGCTGCTCGCCATGCTCGACAACCTGATCGTCGGCACCGCGATGCCCACCATCGTCGGCGAGCTCGGCGGCGCCGAGCACCTCTCCTGGGTGGTCACCGCCTACACCCTGGCGACCGCGGCCTCCACCCCGATCTGGGGCAAGCTGGGCGACCTGTACGGCCGCAAGGGCACCTTCGTCCTGTCGATCGCGATCTTCCTGGCCGGATCCGCGCTCTCCGGACTGTCCGGTTCGATGGGCCAGCTGATCGCCTTCCGTGCCGTGCAGGGCCTCGGCGCCGGCGGTCTGATGGTTGGCGTGATGTCGATCATGGGTGCGCTGGTCGCGCCGCGCGACCGCGGCAAGTACCAGGGCATGTTCGCCGCGGTCATGGCGCTCGCCACCATCGGCGGCCCGCTGATCGGCGGCTTCATCACCGACCACCTGAGCTGGCGCTGGACGTTCTACATCAACCTGCCGCTCGGCGTGCTCGCGCTGGCCTTCATCGTGATCACCCTGAAGCTGCCCAGCATCCGCTCCACGGCCCGGATCGACTACCTGGGCGCGCTGCTGCTGACGGTCGGCATCACCTCGCTCGTGCTCCTCACCACCTGGGGCGGCCAGGAGTACGCCTGGGGCTCCAAGCAGATCCTGGGCCTGGGCGCGCTCGCCGCCGCCACCCTGATCGGCTTCTGCTACGTCGAGCAGCGGGTCGAGGAGCCGATGCTGCCGCTGACGCTCTTCAAGAACCGCAACTTCGCCATGGTCTCGGTGATCGGCTTCATCGTCGGTTTCGCGATGTTCGGCGCCGTGACCTTCCTGCCGCTCTACCAGCAGACGGTGCAGGGCGCCTCGGCGACCAACTCCGGCCTGCTGCTGATGCCGATGATGTTCGGCATGCTGGTGATCTCGCTGGTGGTCGGCCAGGCCATCACCAAGACCGGCAAGTACCGGATCTACCCGATCATCGGCACCGCGGTGATGGCCGGCGGCTCGCTGCTGCTCTCCACCCTCGGCACCGACACCAGCCGGTTCACCTCGGCCTGCTGGATGGTCGTGCTGGGCGCCGGCATGGGCTTCCTGATGCAGGTGACGATGCTGGTCGCGCAGAACAGCGTCGAGTTGAAGGACATGGGCGTGGCCTCGTCCACCGCCACGCTGTTCCGCACCATCGGCGGCTCGATCGGTGTGGCGCTGTTCGGCGCGCTCTTCAACCACCAGGTCACCGAGACCATGAAGGAGCGGCTCGGCGGCGCCGCCGGCGCAGCGGGCGCCGACCTCGGCCGGATGGGTCCCGGGGCGCTGCGCACGATGCGCCCCGCCGTCCAGGACGCCTACCACCACGCCGTCTCCAACGGCATGCACACCGTGTTCCTGTGGGGCGCCGTGATCAGCCTGGTCGCGGTCGCCGCGGCGGTCTTCCTGCGCGAGGTGCCGCTGCGCGGCGCGGGCACGCAGAAGCCCGAGACCCAGCTCGAAGCGGTCTGATCCCCGCGCGGTGACAGGGCCCTCCCGGCACGTGCCGGGAGGGCCCTTCGCGTTGTCGTCGGTGTCGTCTGCGGCGCCGGTGTCGTCGGCGGCGTCGGTGTGCTCAGTGCGGCAGCCGGTAGACGCCCTGCGCGACCGGCTCCACCAGGCCGTCGGAGACCAGCCCGTCCAGGGCGCGGGCCCGCTGCACGGCGTCCGGCCAGACGGCGTCCAGCCGGGCCTGCGGCACCTCGCCGTTCGCCTCGCGCAGCACGGCCAGCAGCTTGCCGCGGACCTGGCGGTCGGTGCCCTCGTAGGTCTGCCCGCGGCGGGTCGGGCCCTCGTACGGCGGGCGGCCGGCCCGCTGCCAGGCGCAGTCCGCGAACAGCGGGCAGCCCTCGCACTCGGGGCCGCGGGCGGTGCAGATCAGCGCGCCGAGCTCCATCACCGCGACCGCCCAGGTCGCCGCCCGCTCGGCGGCGTCGGGCAGGTACGCGGCGGCCGTCCGGCGCTCGGCGGCGGTGGTGGCCTGGGCCGGGTACTCCACCCCCGTCACCGCCCGGGCGAACACCCGTCGGACATTGGTGTCCAGCACCACGTGCCGCTGCCGGAACGCGAACGACGCCACCGCGGCCGCGGTGTACTCGCCCACCCCGGGCAGGGCCAGCAGCGCCGTGTGGTCCTCCGGGACCTGCCCGCCGTGCTGCTCGGTGATCGCCACGGCGGCGCCGTGCAGCCGCAGCGCGCGCCGCGGGTAGCCGAGCCGGCCCCACATCCGGACGGCCTCGCCGGGTGCGTCGGCGGCCAGGTCCGCCGGGGTGGGCCAGCGTTCCATCCAGGCCGCCCAGGACGGCAGCACCCGCTTCACCGGGGTCTGCTGGAGCATGAACTCGCTGACCATCACCGCCCAGGGCGTGGCGGTCGGGGCCCGCCAGGGCAGGTCGCGTGCGTTGGCCTCGTACCAGCCGATGACGGTGGAGTGCAGCCGGGAGGGAGTGATGTCGATGGCAACCATGGCACTGCCGATCCTCCCACGCCGGGGGAGGCTGCCGGGCCGGGCCCGCGGGTGCCGGGCCCGGCGGGTCACAGCCCGAGGTCGTCCAACTCCTTGAGCAGCGCGGCCCGCGGGCTCTCCGGCAGGTGTCCGGCCGTGCCACCCTGTGCGGGCACGGCCGCACCGTCGGCGCGGCCCTCGGGGACTCCCCTGCCGGTACCTGCCGTGCGGGCCGGGCGCGCGGCACGGGCGGCGCGGTCGCGCAGCAGCCAGGCGCCGAGCAGGCCGCCGACCAGCCCGCCGAGGTGCCCCAGCCAGCTCACGCCGGGGGTACCGGGCACGGCGGTGGTGAGGATGTAGGCGAACGAGGCGGCCATCACCAGGCCGACCAGGCTGTCGATGAGGTTCCGGTCGATCAGGCCGCGCAGCACCACGTAGCCGAAGTAGCCGAAGACCAGCCCACTGGCGCCGACCGTCACGACCTGCTCGCGCTCGAACAGCCAGACCGTGGCGCCGCTGGTCAGTGCCACCAGCAGGGTCAGGCCGAGGAACTTCCGCACCCCGCGGTACGCGGCGAGGAACCCGAAGACGAACAGCGGGCCCGAATTGCTCTCCACGTGCTGCCAGTTCACGTGCAGGAAGGGCGCGGCGAGAACGTCCGGGAGCCGCTCGGCGCGGTGCGAGCGGATGCCGAAGTCGAGGGTGAGCGCGTAGTCGCCGAGCCAGTTGACGAGTTGCACGGCCCACACGGCGCAGAGGAATGCGAACATCACGAAGAAGGCGCGGCGCGCCTCGGCGAGGATGCGGGCCGGGTCGGGGTCGCTGCGCTGCTCGATCGCCATGACGCGACTATAGGGCGCGGCAGAGGGCCGGGACAGGACCGGAAATGGCCCGAACCGTCCTCGCCCGTCCGGAGCAAATGGCGGATCATGTGAAGGAAGTGATCCCCGTACAGTGTTGATGCATCAACGGGTGCACACAGTCTCGTAGAGTTTGCGCGTGCCCTCTCTGCGTCAACCCGTGGGACCGTTGCCGGCCTCGATCTACTGGCGACGGCGTCTCGTCGTGCTCGCCGCGCTGGCCGTCGTCGCCGCGCTGGTGGCCTGGCTCCTCGCCGGCTCGGGCGACAAGGACGCGGAGGACCGGAAGAAGACCGCGCAGGCCGCCCCGGTCCAGTCGATCACGCCCGGGGCCAGCCCGTCCGGCTCGGCCATCACCTCGCGCCCTGGCGGCACCGGCGGTACCACCGGGAGCCCGACCGGCACCGGCGGCGGGGACGTCAGTCTTTCCACCGGCGGTACGGGCGGCGGGAGTTCGGACGGCACCGGCAGCACCGCCGGCGGTTCGGACGGCTCCGCTGCCGGCGGCACCGGGAGCGGCGGCACCGGCGGCGGCCAGCCGCCCACCAACACGGCCGAGGTGATGGCGCTTCCGGCGTGCGCGGCCTCCCAGGTCTCGCTGGAGCTGGCGAGCGGCCTCAACTCGTACACCGTCAAGGTCAAGCCGCGGTTCTCGCTGACCGTCCGCAACACCTCGGGCGCGGGCTGCCGGGTCGACCTCGGCCGCACGGCCTCGACGCTGACCGTCACCGCCAGCTCCGGCGAGCGGGTCTGGTCCTCCGGCGACTGCCCGGCGAGCCGCCAGCCGACCTGGGTGCAACTGGCGGCCGGCGCCGGTCTGACCGAGAACTTCACCTGGAACCGCACCCGCAGCAAGCCGCAGTGCGCCTCCGCCGACGGCACGGCCGCCGGGCCCGGCAACTACCTGGTCCAGGCGGACCTGTCCGGCCCGTCCGGCGGCCCGGTCTCGGCCCGCACGTCCATCCGCCTGGAGGACTGAGCTCCCGGCACTCGAACGGCCCGCCCCCGACACCTCGGGGGCGGGCCGTTTCGTGTCACCGGACGGTGGCTCCGCACCTCCGGCGGGCCGCCGGACGGCGGTTTTCGGACGGCGCTGCGGTGCGCCGCGTGACGGGCGCGTGTCGGCCGTCCGACTCGGCGTCACGGGCGCGTGTCGGCGACGGCGGTCTGCACCGGTACGTCCCGGTTCACCGCCCCGCAAACCGCACGCCTGTGTGAAGCCTGTGCGTTGTCGGGAAAGCCTCTTTGACGCGACCCTGACGAGAGGGAGAGTAGTGGTCAGCAGCCCGGCCCGTCCGCCCCACCGGACGGGCCGGCGGTGCGTCGGCCCCGGTCGGGGCCGCGCGGGCGTCAGACGTACCGCTCCAGGATGGACGACTCGGCGAGGCGGGAGAGCCCCTCGCGCACCGAACGGGCCCGGGTCTCGCCGACGCCCTCGACCGTCTGCAGGTCGTCGATGCTGGCGGCGAGCAGCTTCTGCAGCCCGCCGAAGTGCTCCACCAGCCGCTCGATCACGGTGTTCGGCAGCCGGGGCACCTTGGCGAGCAGCCGGTAGCCGCGCGGCGAGACCGCCGAGTCCAGCGACTCCAGCGAGCCCGAGTAGCCGAGCGCCTTGACCACCGTCTGCAGGTCGAGCAGCTCGGCGTGGGTCAGCGCCTCCAGGTCGGCCAGCACCTCGGTGACCGTGCGGCCCTTCTTGGCGGCCCGCTCCGGGAAGTAGTCCCGGGCGACGAGCTCGCGCTCCGGCTCCACGCCGGCGATCAGCTCGTCCAGCTGGAGCGAGAGCAGCCGGCCGTCGGTGCCGAGCTCCAGCACGTATCCGGCGATCTCGGCCGCGATCAGCCGGACCATCTCCAGCCGCTGCACGACGGCGGCCACGTCGCGGACGGTCACCAGGTCCTCGATCTCCAGCGCGGAGAGCGTGCCGGCGACCTCGTCCAGCCGGAGCTTGTAGCGCTCCAGGGTGGCGAGGGCCTGGTTGGCGCGGGAGAGGACGGTCGTGGAGTCCTCCAGCACCCGGCGGCTGCCGTTGACGTACATGGCGATCAGGCGCATCGAGTGCGAGACCGCGACCACGGGGAAGCCGGTCTGCCGGTTCACCCGCTCGGCGGTGCGGTGCCGGGTGCCCGTCTCGTCGGTCGGGATGGCGGAGTCCGGCATCAGATGGACACCGGCCCGCACGATCTTGGTGATGTCCTTGTCCAGGATCACCGCGCCGTCGAGCTTGCACAGCTCGCGCAGGCGGGTGGCGGTGAACTCGACGTCCAGCACGAAACCGCCGGTGCAGAGCGACTCCACGCTCTTGTCGAAACCGAGCACGATGAGCCCGCCGGTGTTGGCCCGCAGCACCCGCTCCAGCCCGTCCCGCAGCGCCGTGCCCGGCGCGATAGCAGTGAGGGAGGCCCGCAGCAGGGCCTCCTCGCGGGGGGACCTGTCCGCCCGGTCGCTGGCTGCCACGTGACTCCTCCGGTCGAGCCGGACCGCGTGGCGCGGCGCCCGACGGTCTCTCGCTTATTACTGCACCGATTACCAATTGCCCATTAGACAGGGCAAAGTCTAACTGCGTGCGGCAATAGCGGGGCCGGAGTCAGTCGAGTTCGTCCGCGCCGACCGGCTCCCAGCCCTCCATCAGCTCCTCCGGGTGGGCCGGAACGTAGGCCTGCAGGGCGGCCCGGGCCGGGTCGCCGGCACTGCCCCGGGGTGCGGCGACCGCCGCCGGGGACTGCTCCTGGCGCGGCCGGGAGGCCCGACGGCGGCCCGGGATCGCCCGCAGCGCCTCGCCGATGTCCGACACCTCGACCACCTTCATGCCGGGCGGCACCTTGCCCGGGTCCGGCGGGACGAGCGCGTGGGTGAAGCCCAGCCGGTGGGCCTCGGCCAGCCGGCGCTGCACACCCGTCACCCGGCGCACCTCGCCCGCCAGGCCGACCTCGCCGATCGCCACCAGGTTGCTCGGCAGCGGGGTGTCGGACGAGGAGCTGGCCACCGCGAGGGCGATGGCGAGGTCCGCGGAGGGCTCGGTGAGCTTCACGCCGCCGACCGTCGCGGTGTAGATGTCCTGCTTGCCCAGCTTCACCCCGCCGTGGCGTTCGACCACTGCGAGGATCATCGCGATGCGCGGGGACTCCAGGCCGGAGGTCGTCCGGCGCGGCGAGGGGATCTGCGAATCCACCATCAGCGCCTGCACCTCGGCGACCAGCGGGCGGCGCCCCTCCAGGGTGACGGTCAGGCAGGTGCCGGGCACCGGCTTGTCACGCCTGGTCAGGAAGAGCCCGGACGGGTCGGCGAGACCCGCGATGCCCTCGTCGTGCAGCTCGAAGCAGCCGACCTCGTCGGTCGCGCCGTAGCGGTTCTTGACCCCGCGGATGATCCGCAGCCGGGCGTGCCGGTCGCCCTCGAAGCTGAGCACCACGTCGACCAGGTGCTCCAGCAGACGCGGGCCGGCGATCTGGCCGTCCTTGGTGACATGGCCGACCAGCAGGGTCGCCATGCCGCGCTGCTTGGACGCCCTGATCAGCGCGTTCGCCACCTCGCGCACCTGGGCCGGGCCGCCGGGCGCGCCGTCCAGCTCGGCGGAGGCGATGGTCTGCACCGAGTCCAGGATCAGCAGCCCCGGGTTCACCGCCTCGATGTGGCCGAGCACCGCCCCGAGGTCCGACTCCGCGGCCAGGTAGAGGTGCTCGGAGAGCGCGTTGATGCGGTCCGCGCGGAGCCGGACCTGGCCGGCGGACTCCTCACCGGTGACGTACAGGGTGCGGTGCCGGTCGCTCGCGGCCTTGGCGGCGACGTCGAGCAGCAGGGTGGACTTGCCGACGCCGGGCTCGCCCGCGAGCAGCACCACCGCGCCGGGCACCAGGCCGCCGCCGAGCACCCTGTCCAGCTCCGGCACGCCGGTGGTGCGGGCCGTCGCCACCTGGCCGTCGACCTCGCCGATCGGCTTCGCCGGGGAGCTGACCGGGCCCGCCGCGGTCGTCCGCAGCGGGACGGCGCCGTACTCCTCGACCGTGCCCCAGGAGTTGCACTCCGGGCAGCGGCCGACCCACTTGGGGAGCTGGTTGCCGCACTCGGTGCAGCGGTACGCCGGGCGCGGCTTGGCGGTGGTCTTGGTGCGGGCTGCCATGCGGCCAACCGTAGCCGGTGGGTCCGACAACGCGGGCCGCACCGCCGGTCCCGGCCCGGCCGCCGGGTGCGCCGGTCCCGGGGTCCGCCCCGGGGTCCCGGCCCGGGGCGGACCCGGGGCGCGAAGGCGCCGGGCGGCGCGCGGGGCGAATGCGCGCGGGGTCACGGTCCGGCCGGTGCTGTTACCCGAAAGAAGGACAAGCACCGGGAAACCACCGGAGCGGGCGAATCCCGTATCTACCGTCTGACACGTGACGAGCTTGCTTGAGAGCCCGGTGACTGCCGGGTCGCCGGTCCTGCGCGCCTACGGGCAGCATGTGGACGGCCTGTTCACCTACTGCCTCTCCGTCCTGTGCGAGCACGACGCGGCCGTGGCCGCCGTGGCCGAGGTCCGCGACCTGGCGCTGCGGCACGGCGCCCGGCTGGCCGACCCGGCGCTCCGCCGGGCCTGGCTGTACGCGCTGGCACGGCACTGCTGCCTGCGCCGCCTGGAGTCCGGGGCGGACGCCGCCTTCGCCGGCACCGCCGCGCGCGAGCCCGCCGCCGCGCCCGCCCCCGCTGGTGTTCCGTCCGGACGGCGGGCGCATGCCGGTACGGGCCCCGCCGGGAAGGGCCGCGCCGGGAAGGCCGGCGCGGTCGCGGGCGGGATCGGCCGGGGCGGGGCCCCCGGCGCGGCGGTCCTCGCCCAGCGCCGCGAGGAGCTCGCCCGGCTGGCCTGGCCGGAGGCGGCCGGCACCGGCCCCGAGCAGCGCGAGGCGCTGGAGCTGGCGGTCCGTCACGGGCTGGCGCCCGGCGAGGTCGCGGCGGTGCTGGCCCTGCCGGTACCGGCCGCCGAGGAACTGCTGGAGACCGCGGCCGCCGAGGTCGGGCGCACCCGGGCGGCACTGCTGGTGCTGGCCGCGGGCGACTGCCCGGAACTCACCCAGCTCGGCGGGGCCGGAGCGGAGGGCCGGAGCGGATGGGTGCTCGGCCCGGCGCTCCGCCGCGAACTGGTGCAGCACGTGGTGGCCTGCCCTACCTGCCGCGGCACCGCGGAACGGGTGGCGGCGGCGCCGGAGCCGGGCCTGGCCGGGCTGCCTCTGCTGTCGGCGCCGGTGACGGTCCGGGTGGCCGGGACGGCGGCGCAGGTCCCGGGCGGTGCCGCGGGCGCGGCCTTCCTGGCGGGGGCGGCGGCCGGGCGGCGCCTGGCCGCGCCGGAGCCCGGTCCGGCGGCGATCCGCTTCGACCAGCGCGGCTTCCCCCGGCACCGGGCCCCCTCGGCGAGCCTCGCCCTGGTGCGGCAGCGGGTGGTGACGACAGGTGTGCTGGCGGCCGTCCTGACGGCGCCGGTGGTGGCGCTGTGGGCGGCGTACCGGGGCGGCGGCGAGGGCGTGGGGTCGGCCGCGCCGGTCTCCTCGGTGCGGGTGGACTCGCCCCGGCTCTCGCCGGACCCGTCCGAGACGGTGCAGCCGGCCGAGCCCGGCCAGGGCGACGAGGCGGCGGACGACGGCCTGCGGTTGGCGGGTGCGGTTGCAGAAACGTTGCTGCCCGTGGTGGAGGGTGCGGTGGTGCCGGTCCCCTCGCACGGGTCCCGGGGGCTGGCCACCGCCGAGGTGGTCCCCGCCCCGCCCGTGCTGCCGGCCGGGCCCGGGCGGCTCACGGTGGAGGCCAGCGAGTGGGGCAGCCGCACGGTGATCACGCTCACCAACTCCGGCGGCACCGCGATCCACTGGCATGCCGTGGTCGGCGTGGACTGGCTGCGCCTCAGCCGGGACGAGGGCGCCCTGGAGCCGGGGCAGCGGATCACCGTGACGGTGACGGTGGACGAGGAGCGGGTCCCGGCCGGACACTGGACGGCGAAGATCGCGCTGCCGCCCTCCGAGGCCGTGGTCACCCTGGAGGGCGGGCCCACCCAGCGTGGCGGACACCCGGACGGGCCCGCGGACAGCGGCTCCCCCACCCCGGCCCCGACCGCGCCCGGCACGGGTTCGGGCACGGGCACGGGTTCCGGCACCGGCGGCGCCGAGCCCGGTGGCAGCCGGAGCCCCGAACCGCCGAGCGGCACGGGGGGCGGCGGGAGCACCGGGACGCCCGGAGGCGGCTCCGGGGGCGGGACGTCCGGCCCCTCGGCCGACCCCTCGCCGACCGCCCCCGCGGACTCCGGCCCGGCCCACGGCGGCGATCCTGCGACGGGCCGGGCCACGGCCTCCCCGCCGCCGTCCGACGCGGCCAGGCCGTAGCCCCGCCCGGGGTTCAGGACCGGGCCGTGGCGCCCCCGCCGCCGTCCTCCACCGCGCGGTCCCAGACCGGGTCCGCGGCGACCGTCTGGAGCTCCCGGACGGGCAGCGGCGGGTCGTTGCGGCCACCCGAATCGCCGGGCTCGGAGGAGTTCCACTCGGTGATCGACACCCGCTTGCCGGAGGGCGCGGCGAGCAGGCACCACCAGGACTTGGCCCCGGTCTCCGGGTAGCCGGACGTCCAGGTCATCAGGGCGGAGCCGTCCGGCAGCACCGTCCGGTCGCAGGTGATCCCGGAGTGGCCGGGCCGCTCGCAGACGGTGGACTGCAGCACGGTCCGGACCGTGTCGCGCCAGACCGCCGCCCGGATGCCCCGCCGGCCGTTGCCGTCGTCCACGGTGAGCTCCGCCAGCGGTGTCGTCCCCGCCGCGGCGGCGGCGACCGTCCCGGTGCCCCGGGCGTCGACGACCCGCAGGCCGCCGAGGTGGGAGGTGAGGGCCGCCACCATCTCCTGGTCGGTCATGCCCGGCGCGCGCCCGGCCGGCGACGCGGCGCCGTCCAGCGGCCGGACTCCGTCGACGCGCCCGGGGAGGCCTGCCAGTACCGCGCCGCCGCCCGCGAGAACGACCAGTGCCGCCGTCCCGCCGAGCACCGACGCGACCCGGCGGCGGCGCAGCGCCCTGCCGCGCTCGACGGCGCCGAGCACGATCCGCGGGCTGTCGGCCAGGAAGCCGTCGCCGGTCTCCCGGAAGAGCTGGACGAGCTCCTCCTCGGGAAGCCGGTCGGGTGTGTCGGACATGGCTGGTTCACCGTCTCTGCCGTCGGATCGGGTGGGTCTCGGTGGTCGGGCGCGCGGGCGGGACACCGTCAGTGCAGGGCGAGGTCGGGCAGGGCGTCACCGATCAGCACGCGGAGCCGGGTGAGGGCCCGTGAGGTCTGTGTCCGGACGGCGCCCGGGCTGGCGCCGAGCAGTTCGGCGGTCTCCTCCACGCTGACGTCCTCCCAGTAGCGGAGCACCAGCACGGCGCGGTCCCGCGCGGAGAGCCGGGCGAGTGCATCGACGAGGGTGACCCGCAGCGAGGAGTCGCCGTCCGCGGCGGCCTGCTCCGGCAGGTCCCCGACCGGGCGCTCGGTGCTGCTGCGCCGGCGGACGTGCGAGAGGAAGAGGCGGTAGAGGACGCCCTGGGCGTAGGCCGGGGGGTTGTCGATCCGGCGCGTGCCGGGGCGCCGGCTGCCGGGGCGCCAGACGGCGTACATCCGGCCGAGCGTCTCCTGGACGAGGTCCTCGGCGAGGTGGGTGTCACCGCCCGTCAGCAGGCAGGCGGAACGGTACAGATGGCTCGTCCGTGTGGCGGCGAACTCGAGGAACTCGTCGTCCTTGCCCGCCCGCCCCGGCCCTCCCCCGGCCATGCCCGTCCCCTCCTCCCGCTGCCGCTGTCCGCCGCCCCCTTGTAGGACGCGGTCGGCGCACCGCGGCGTTACAGCCTGCGCCGCACATTCTCCGGCGGCGGGCCGCTCAGGGGCGGGCGAGCAGGGGCGGCCGCGGCCAGCGGCCGTCGAGGACGGTGGGGTCCGGGCCGTACACGCGCAGCACCGCCATGAACGGGCCGGCCGGCACGGGCAGCCAGTTGGCCTGCTCCCGCGGGTCCTCGGGGCGCTCGTGGCGCAGCCGGAGGGTCAGTCCGCCGTCCTCGTCGGCGGTCAGGCCGGGGGTGCGGTCGCCGATCGCGTAGCGGTCGATCGGGTTGGCGACCAGGAGCTGCCCGGGGAGGCCGTAGACGGTGACGGACCAGAAGTACCGGGCGGGTGGGAGGCCGCCGGACGGGAACCGCAGGACGTAGTCGTGGGCCGCGCCGTCCAGCGGCGGGCCGTCCGCCGCGTCGGGGCCGCTCTCGGAGATCCAGCAGGTGTACCAGGCCTCCTCGACCGGCAGCCCGTACAGGCCCCGGACCACGCCGATCGCCCGGCCCAGGTGGTCCGTGCCCAGCTGGACCCGGGTGCCGAAGAGGGCGGTGGAGTCGTGGCTCTCGGCGACCGCAGCGTCCAGCCTGGCGCGGGCGTCGGCGATGCCCCGGGCCATGGCCTCGCGGATCTCCAGTGGGAGCGCGGCCGGTTCGAAGCCGCCGGCTCCGATGCCGAGTTCGGCGAGGCGGCGGCGGAGGTCGGCGTCGGTCGGCAGGACCGGGAAGAAGCCGAGCAGGAAGTCGAGGAAGGAGAAGAACTCCAGGCTGTCGAGCACCTCCTCGCGCCAGACCGGCCAGATCGGGTCGGGTGCGTGCGGCGGCGGTTCGGTGCCCAGGTGGGCGCTGAGCGGGCTCAGCCGGTAGCCGGCCTGGACCCGCTCCAGGGCCGGGACGTCCTCGGGGCCCGCCAGGTAGGTCCGGCCGAGGATGCCGATCAGCCGGGTGTCGGCGTGCAGGACGCCGTCGAAGCCCTCGCCGGGCGTGCCGCGGTGGTCCGGCCCGACGATCAGGTGGCGGCCGGCGCCGTCGCCGGTGGTGCGGGAGCCGACGAAGCCGACGTAGCAGGTGTCGAGGTCGTGCAGCGGCAGGACGTGGTAGCGGTCGGTGGCCGGTACCTCCAGCACCCACGGTTCGGCCCGCAGGTCGAGCCAGGCCAGGGAGTAGGGGGTGTCGTTGTTGGGTGTGACGACGTCGGTGTTGGCCGGGGTGAAGGGGTGCGGGTAGTGGCGGAAGATCCCGAAACCGCCGATGTACCGGGGGTCGGCGTCGTCGACGGCCTGCGCGTACAGCGTCCGGTAGTTCTCCAGCATCGGCAGTCCCCAGATCCACGCCTCCGCCGCCGTGCCCCGCACCGTGGCCTCGTCCACCAGGACCGGGTTACCCATGCCGTCACACTCCCTGTCGGGATAAATCGGTACGGAATGAGACTAATGACCTGCCCGGCCGGTCGGCTGCCGACGCCGCCGCCCGGTGCGCCAGGAGTGAACGCCCGTGTGCGGACGGACCCGGCCGGAGAGGGTGGCCGGTATGAACATCCTCATTCTGGGCGGCTCGGCCTTCCTGGGTCGGGCCTATGTCTCGGACGCCCTCGCCCGCGGCCACCGGGTCACCACCTTCAACCGCGGCGTCACCGGACCGGACCAGGCCGGGGTCGAGGCCGTCCGCGGCGACCGCACCGTGCCGGAGGACCTGGCCCGGCTCGTCGAGGGCCGCACCTGGGACGCCGTCGTCGACACCTCCGGCCAGCAGCCCCACGCCGTCGCCGCGGCCGCCCGGCTGCTGCGCGACCGGGCCGGCCACTACAGCCTCGTCTCCTCCGTCCACGCCTTCGCCGACTGGCCCGGCCGGCCGGTCGACGAGACCTCCGCCACCCTCGACTGCCCGGCCGACACCCCGCCGGACCAGCCGCCCGCCAACGCCCTCAAGGCCGGCTGCGAACGCGCCGTGACCGAGTACTTCGGCGAGCGCTCCACCCTGCTCAACTGCGGCCTGCTGATCGGCCCCCACGAGAACGTCGGCCGACTGCTCTGGTGGCTGGAGCGGGTCGCCCGGGGCGGTCGGGTGGTCCTCCCCGGCAACCCGGACCGTGCCCTCCAGCTGATCGACGCCCGCGACTTCGCCGCCTTCGGCCTCGGCCTGCTGGAGGACGGGAGGAGCGGCCGGTACATCACCACCGGACCGGCCGGCGGGACCACCATGGAAGCGATGCTGCGCGCGTGCGCCGAGGCCACCGGCAGCGACGCCGAGTTCGTGCCCGTCGGCGACGACGCGCTGCTCGCCGCCGAGGTCACACCCTGGACGGAGCTGCCGCTGTGGACGCCCGACCAGCCGGACTGGGCCGGTATCTGGCAGGCCGACACCGCCCGGGCCCGGGCCGCCGGCCTGCACAGCCGGCCCGTCGAGGAGACCGTCCGCGACACCTGGGCGTGGATCGGGCGCCGCGGCCCCCGCACCACCCCGTACATGCAGGGCTCGACGCCGCTGGGCATCGCCGAGGAGAAGGAGCAGAAGCTCCTCGCCGGGGCGGTCTGAAGCGCCTGAGAGCCGGCCCCCGGGCGGTCGGCCCGCCCGGGGACCGGCGGCATAGGGGTCCGCGGCACGGGGGTCCGCCGCGGCACGGGGGCCGGCGGCGCAGGGGCGCTCAGTGCGAGCGGCGGGTGACGAGTTCGGCGAGCGCGAGCAGGTCGTCCGCCTCGGACGGGTCCGGGATGACTTCCGCGAGGTGGGCGATCGCCGAGGCCATCCGCTCGCAGGACTCGCCCTGGGCCCAGCTGCGGCCGCCGGCCCGCTCCACCGCGGCGGCGGCCCGCTGCAGCTCGGCGGCGCTGAGCGGGCGGTCCAGCGCGTAGAGGGCGGCCAGCTCGGCGGCGGCCGGGGTGCCGCTGCTCAGCGCGTACACCACCGGCAGGGACTTCTTCCGGGCGGCGAGGTCGGCACCGACGGGCTTGCCGGTGACCGCCGGATCGCCCCAGATGCCGATCAGGTCGTCGATCAGCTGGAAGGCCAGGCCGATCTCCCGGCCGAAGGCGTCCATCACATCGGCGACGCCCTCGCCCGCCCCGGCGTAGAGCGCGCCCAGGGCGCAGGCGCAGCCGAGCAGCGCACCCGTCTTGCCCTCCGCCATGGCGAGGCACTCGGCCAGCGTGACGTCGCTGCGCTGCTCGAAGGCGCAGTCCGCCTGCTGGCCGGCGCAGAGCTCGACCACGCAGTCGGCGAGCCGGCGGACGGCGGACGGGGCGGCGGGGTGGGTGTCCTCGGCGAGCACCCGGAGGGCCAGCGAGTGCATCGCGTCGCCGGCCAGGATCGCCTCGGTGGTGCCGAACACCCGCCAGGCGGTGGGCCGGTGGCGTCGGGTGCGATCCCGGTCGATGACGTCGTCGTGGAGCAGGGTGAAGTTGTGCACCAGCTCGACCGCGACGGCGGCCCGGACGGCGGCGCCGGGGCGGCCGCCCGCCGCCTGGGTGGCGGCGAGCACCAGGGCCGGCCGGATCGCCTTGCCTGGGTCCGCGGCGCTGGGTGTGCCGTCCGCCTCCCACCAGCCGAAGTGGTAGCCGGCGATGCGGCGCATCGAGTCCGGCAGGGAGTCGACGGCGGCGTGCAGGCCCGGGTCGACGGTCCTGCGGGCACGGGCGAGCACGTCGGCGGCCTCGTTCCCGTCGGTCTGGTCGCGTTCCGGCGCGAAGATCCCCATGTGGTCCTCCCCCTCGGTGTGGCGGCACGGGCGGCCGTGCGGTCCGCCCGTGCCGTGCTGCTGTGTCCTGCTGCGCTGCTCTGTCTGTCCGGCTCTGTCCGTCCGGCTCTGTCCGTCCGGCTGTGCCGGTGCGCCGTACTGGTCCGCTCCTGTTGTGCGGGTCCGCTGTCGGGTGCGTCCGGTCAGCCGCGCGGGCCGTCCACGACGACGTTCTCCAGGACGCCCACCGCATCCGGTACGAGGATCGCCGCCGAGTAGTAGGCGGTGACCAGGTAGGAGATGACGGCCTTCTCGTCGATGCCGGCGAAGCGGACCGAGAGGCTCGGCTCGAACTCGTCGGGGATACCGGTCTGGTGCAGGCCGATCGCGCCCTGGCTGTCCTCGCCGATGCGCATGGCGAGGATCGAGCTCGCGCCGTCGGTGATCGGGATCTTGTTGCAGCTGAGGATCGGCACGCCCCGCCAGGCCGGCACTCGTCGGCCCTCGACCTCCACCGAACCGGGGTACACGCCGCGCCGGTTGCACTCGCGGCCGAAGGCGGCGATCGCCCTGGGGTGGGCCAGGTAGAACCGGGTGCCGCGGCGGCGGCTGAGCAGGTCGTCCATGTCGTCGGGCGTGGGCGGGCCGGAGTGCGTCTGGATGCGCTGGGTGTGGTCCGCGTTGGTGAGCAACCCGAACTCGGGGTTGTTGACCAGCTCGTGCTCCTGCCGCTCGCGCAGGGCCTCGACGGTGAGCCGCAGCTGGTGCTCGGTCTGGTCCATCGGCTGGTTGTAGAGATCGGCGACACGGGTGTGCACCCGCAGCACCGTCTGCGCGACGCTCAGCTCGTACTCGCGCGGGGCGAGTTCGTAGTCGACGAAGGTGGCGGGCAGTTGGTGCTCGCCGGCGTGGCCCGCCGAGAGCTCGATGGCCGCCTCGCCGTGCTTGTTCTGCGGGCGCCGGCCGCCCGCGGCGAGGGCCCGGGCGCGCTCGCGCAGCTCGGGCGCGGAGTCGGCGACCCGTTCGAAGGCGGCGCGGGGCAGGGCGAGCAGGGTGCCGGCGGTGGTGGCGCGGACGCCGACCGGCCACACCGCGTCCGCCCGCAGCAGCGCCTCGTCCCCCAGGTGGTCGCCGTCGGCGTGCGAGCCCAGCACGGTGGACTCGCCGTACCGGCCGGTGCCGTGCCGCTCGACCTTGCCGTGGGCGACCAGCAGCAGCTCGCCGACCGGGTCTCCCGCGGCCACCAGCTGCTCGCCGGCCCGGAACTCGCGCTGTTCGAATCCGCCGGCCAGGGCGACGAGCAGTGCCTCGTCCGAGACCTCCCGCAGCAGCGGCAGCTCGCGCAGCGAGGGCGGCACGACCCTGACCCGCGAGCCGGTGCGGGCGAAGGCGACCCGGCCGCCGCCGACCGCGTAGGTGAGCCGGCGGTTCACCCGGTACGTGCCGCCGGACACCTGCACCCAGGGGAGCATCCGCAGCAGCCAGCGCGAGCTGATCTCCTGCATCTGGGGGGCCGATTTGGTGGTGCTGGCCAGATTCCGCGCACCGGCCGTGCTCAGGCTGGACTGCTGCCGCACCTGCGGCTCGCCCCCCTGCGCAGGAACACCAATGCTGGTTTCGGTCGACATCGAGGAACCCTTCGCACGAAGCATGAGCGCACCGGACGCGGCGCTTTGCCAAAATATGCTGACGCCCGTTCGGCCCTGCCCGCAATCACTCGTACGAGTGGTCAATTCAGGCCTGCAAATAGTACGAATAGAGCGCGTACTCGAAATTGCCGTTCTCCGGCCGAACGTCGCCGCGGCCGGCACCCGCCATGAGCACGTCCATCATCGCCGGGTCGACCACCGCCGCGCCCGCGCCGACCGATGCTGAATTCATCTGATCGCAACATGCCCGAAGTCGCCGTCACAGGCCCGTCATCGATCACCAACTAGCATGGCGTCCGGGCATGTTGACCGACCGCCACCACAACACCCCACCCCCCGTGAGCCCGGCCCGGTCCGAGCGCTAAGGTGCCACCTCAAGAGCGCGGCAAGAAGCCGGCAGGCAGGCCGCCCGACCGCGCCCTCCCACCGTTGCGCCCTTTTCCAGGGAGACCCCGTTGAGCGGCCCCGTTCGCGTCTGGCTGAACCGTACCTACGCCGAGAACGTTTTCTTCATCGACCTGCTCCGCGCCGCCCCGCGCCCGGTCGAGATCCATGCCACGCACGTCGACCCGGACTCCCCGGTACTCGCCGCCGCCGACTTCGGATCGCTCGAACCCGACGGCCTCTCCCCCGAGGCCTATGTGGAATTCGCCCTGGAATTCTGCGCCCGGAACAGCATAGACGTCTTCCTGCCCCGGCTGGGTCAACTCGCGATATCCCTGCGCCGCCGCGACTTCGAGGCCGTCGGCACCGCGCTGGTGTGCCCGCCCGCCCCGGCGATCGCCGTCTTCGAGAGCAAGGTCGACGGCTACGCGGCGATGGCCGCGGCCGGCCTGCCGGTGCCGCTGTGGCGGCACGTCCGCACCGCCGACGAGCTGCTCGCCGCGGTCGAGGAGATCGAGGAGGACGGCTCGACCGCCTGCCTCAAGCCCGCCTCCGGCGCCGGCGGCGAGGGCTTCCGGGTGCTCACCCGGGAACCGTTCAGCCTGCGCCGGCTGTCCGGCTTCCCCGACGCGAGCGTCCAGCTCGACCTGGTGCTCCAGGCCCTGGAGCGGAGCCCGGAGCCGGCCGACCTGCTGGTGATGCCGCTGCTGGAGGGCCCCGAGGTCTCGGTCGACTGCCTCACCTCCCCGGACGGCCGGCTGCTCGCCGCGGTCGGCCGCGCCAAGACCCGGCGCCGCCGGACCTTCACCACCGACCCGCGCTACCTGGAGCCCACCCGGCGTCTGGTGGAGACCTTCGAGGTCTCCTACCTCTCCAACGTCCAGTACCGGCACCACCACGGCCGCCCGGTCGTCCTGGACGTCAACACCCGCCCCTCCGGCGGGCTGCACCAGCTCCGGCTCTGCGGGCTCAACCTGCCGTGGACGGCGGTGCAGCTCGCACTCGGCGAGACCCCCGCGACCGCCTTCGCCGCCGACCTGCTCGACACCGAGTACACCCTGGTCTCCGGGATCCAGCCGCTCCTGCCGCGGCGGCGCGCCCACGACTGGCAGCTCGGCGCCACCGCCGCCGCGGCTGCCGTCTGACGGGCCGGGCCCGCCGGGGACGGGTCGGTCAGCCGACCGGTCCGTCCCAGTCCAGCGTCGGCGGCAGCACGCCCTCCAGGGTCAGCAGCCAGCGCTTGGTCTCCAGGCCCTGCGGCCCGCCGCCGAAGCCGCCCAGGCCGTCCGCGGCCACCACCCGGTGGCACGGCACCAAGAGCGCGAGGGGGTTGGCGCCCATCATCTGGCCGACCGTGCGGGCCGCCAGACCCGGCTCGGCGACGTCCTCGAAGACCCCGCTGCGGGCGGCCAGTTCGCCGTAGGTGACGGTCCGCCCGTACCTGACGTCGGTCAGCAGCCGCTCCAGCACGACGCGGTGCGGCCCGGTGGCGAACCGCCAGTCGATCGGCAGCTCCAGGGCGCGCCGCCGGCCGGCGAAGTACTCGCCCAGCCGCCCGGTCACCGCGTCGACCACCCGGCGCTCGGTGCAGTCCGGGGCGCCGGCCCCGGGCCCGGCCGCCGGGTCCCCCGTGTACCAGGCGGCCGCCACGCCGGTCGGCGTGACCGCCAGGCGCATCGGCCCGGTCGGCAGCGGCGTCGGCACGGTGACCCAGGACAGCGGCTCCATACCCGCGAACCTACCCGGCGGCGCCGGCCCGCAGGGCGGCCGTGTCGAAAACGACGGTGGACTCCGCCACCAGGCCGTCCCGCAGTTCCATCCGGTCGACGCCCTCCCACCGCAGCGGACGGCCGTCCACCGTGGCCGCGGCCCGCCAGGCGATGAACGACGTCCCGCCGGAGGCGGCGTCCGCGACCACCTCCAGCCGCAGGTCGGGGAAGCGCGCCAGCGCCCCGGCGACCTGCTCCGCCCAGGCGGCGAGGCCGCGGATCGGCTCGGGCCGCCCCGGCCAGCGCAGCACGATGTCCGACGCGGCCAGCCCGCCGAGCCGCGCCTGGTCCGGCGCGGCCCAGAAGGCCGCCCAGCGTGCCACGAACTCCCGATGCCCGTTCTCCCGATGCCCGTTAGACACGGCCCACCCCTCATTTCCATACTCAGAGTACGTACTTGGAGTATGGAACTTACGTACCGCTAGTATGTGTGTCAATACCGAGGCGGGGAGACGGCGGACGACATGCGGCGCAGCCAGGCGGACCGGTCCGGGGCGACGACCCGGCAGATCGTCGCCGCCGCCACCGAGCACTTCGGCGCCGCGGGGTACGCGGCCACCTCGATCGACGACATCGCCCGCACCGCGGGCCTCACCAAGGGCGCCGTCTACCACCACTTCGACGGCAAGCCCGCGCTGCTGCGCGCCGTCTTCGCGCACGCCGAGGAGCAGCGCGCCCGGCACCTCGCCGAGGCGGCGGCCGGCCTCGAACCCTGGGCCGCCGTCCGGGCCGGCTGCCACGCCTTCCTGCGCGGCTGCCTCGACCCGGCCGCCCGACGCATCCTGCTGCTCGACGGGCCCGCCGTCCTCGGCTGGGAGGAGGTCCGGGCCGTCGAGGCCGAGCACTCCACGGCCCTGCTGCGGCACGGCCTCGCCAAGGCGGCGCCCGGCCGCGACCCGGAGATCCGCACCCACCTGCTGCTCGGCGCGCTCTGTGAGGCGGGCATGCTGCTGGCCAGGGTGGCCGATCCGACCGTCGCCCTGGCCTCCGTCGGCACCGAGATCGACGTCCTGCTCGACGCACTCGCGGCCGGCGCCCCGCGCTGAGGCAGCTCAGCGCGCAGGGCGTCGACTCACAGGTGTTCGGCCAGGTACTGCGACAGGTGCCGGCACCATTCGGTGAGCTCGCCGCGGGACTGCTCCTTGCCCTTGCACAGCCCGGCGACCTGGGCATCACTGAGCCGGCTCGCGCCGGACGCCTCCAACATGTGCGCCATCTCCCCGAGCATCGCCGACAGCCGCTTGGCATCGTCGTGGCTGAGCATCACCAGCGCATCGGTGTGGCCGATCGTGACAGAACCGGGCATCGCGGCCTCCCGCGGGTCTCACGCCTGCCGCCAGGCGTCTCCGATCCCCTGTCCACCGTACGACCGCCACCCCGCCCCGGCGCGCCCGCGGAACGCCCGGAAGCCGAGGAACCCGCCCACCGGCACGGGCCCGGCTCGCACCCCACGACCGACGGCAGGCCCGTCGCGGCCCGTCCCCCCACCGGCGCCGGCCCCGATCCCCCGGCCCGCCGGCTCGCCCTCCGCCTCCGCTCCACCGGCCGCCACCTGCACAGACGCGCGCGAAGCACCTGCTGACGACGGGTCGGAAATCCGTTTGAGCGCCCGCGAAGCGTCTGACATGCTGACGGCCGGCCGTCCGCGGGAGGGCCACCCAGGGGGGTGACGGGGGGCACTGGCACCCCGCAGACACGGGGTGGCACCGCGGCGGCACGCCGCCGGCGAACGCCGGACCGGGCAGGCCCGCCGGGCAGCCCGCACACCCTGCCGCACCACGAGGTTCCTTCATGACGCACGCACCGCAGCAGTCCCGGATCGAGCAGCCGTCGCCGGCGCCCGCACAGCGGACCCGGCACCGCGGCGGCCGTTCCCGGCTGCTGTGCGCCGCCCTGGTCACCGCCGCGGTGGCCATCGGCGGCACGGCCTGCTCCGGCTCCGGCGAGGGGGCGGGCAAGGGCTCGGCCTCGGCGCAGGCCGAGGTCTTCGGCCCGAAGGGCTACCGGGGCCTCGGGCCCGGCACGGCCAAGGACGCGGCCCTGGGCGGCGGCGCCCTGCAGGGCGAGCCGATGTCCGCCCTGGCCGGCTGCGCCCTCTTCGCGTACAAGGACGGCCCGGCTCCCGACCCCGCCGTGCTCGCCGCCGAGAAGGCGGCCACCACGAAGTCCAAGGAGACCGCCGACAAGGCGGACAAGGCCAAGGCGGAGGCGGACGCCCAGCGGCCCGGCGCCGGCGCCTCGGCCAGGGAGTACGCCGAGGACGCCACGCGCTCGGCCGAGGTCGCGAAGCTGCTCGCCGAGTCCACCACCGCCATCGCCGACGAGACGAAGCTCATCGCCGCCCGCGAGAAGACCTTCGAGGCCTCCGGCGGCGCCAAGTTCGGCACCACCGGGCAGCTCAAGCAGCTGGTCGCCCCGCCGAAGGCCCGTACCGCCGAAGGCCTCGGCACCGGCTCCACCGAGGGCGACCTGAAGAAGGCACACCCCGCGGTCAAGGCCATCGAGGGCGGCTACACCCTGCCGGTCGACGGCGCACAGGACTGGGAGCTGGTCTTCGCGGTCGACGGCGGCAAGGTCACCGCGATGTCACTGTTCAACACCGCGGTGAAGTGCACCTGACTGCGCTGCACCGGTCGGCCGTCGACCCCGGGTCGGCGGCCGACGTGCCGGTCCATCGCACGGCCCTCCGCACCGGCAGGCCGTTGACCTGCACATAAGCCGATGCGTCGGTCGGACAGACGCAGCTGCGTTGTGGCGGTGGTGGTCGGGTAGTGGGCGGAATCGGTGCGGGAACGGGCTGTCGGAGAACCTGCCGCTAGCCTGCGGCGCCATGAACTCGACACCAGGCAGACGGCTGGACGAGCCCACCAGGTCCAGCCCACCGACGAACAGGGATTCCCGGTTCACGAACCCCGAACGGAACCGTCCTCCCGGTCCGGGCTCCGGAGTCACCGGCCCCCGGCGCAAGAGCCCCACGAGCCCGGACCCCGAGCGCGTGGACCCCGATCGCCTGAGCCCCGGCGCCGGCATCCTCAAGCCCAGGGACGCGACGACCGGGACCTCCGAGACCACGGGCAGCCGGGGAGCCGGCCCCGACTCCGACGGGGCACCCACCGGCCCCTCCGCGAGGCCCAGCGGCTACCTGTCCGCGCTGATCACCTACGGCATGCTGAAGCTGATCGGTTTCGCGGTGCTCATGGAGCTCCTGGCCGCCTCCGGCCGGTACCGCACCAAGGACTCCCGCTTCGGCGGCGGCACCCACGTCTGGGACGTCGTCGGCTCCTGGGACGGCTGGTGGTACCAGCAGATCGCGGCCCACGGCTACCAGTTCCACCTGCTCCCACCGGCCGGCCAGTGGGACTCCGCCGCCTTCCTCCCGCTCTATCCCGGTCTGATCCGGCTGGTGTCCCTCACCGGCCCGGGCACCTACGGCGCCGGGATGCTGCTCTCCGTGGCCTTCTCGTTCGCCGGCGCCGCCGGCGTCTTCGCGGTCACCGCACGGCTGCGCGGCAACCGGGCGGGTGTGGTCGCGGCCGGCCTCTGGGCGGTGTTCCCCGGCTCCGGTCTAGAGTGGGCCGTCTTCGGCGAGTCCCTGTTCGTCGCGCTGGCCGCCTGGACCTGCTACGCGCTGATGACCCGGCGCTGGTTCACGGCCGGAGCACTGGCCCTCCTCGCCGGTCTCAGCCACCCCGCTGCCGCCGCGCTGATCGCGGTCGTCGGCCTGTCCGCCCTGGGCGCGCTGGTCCGCCGCCAGAAGATCGCCGGTCCGCTGGTCGCTCTCCTGATCGCGCCGCTCGGCCTGCTCGGCCACCTCCTCCGGGTCGGCGACCGAACGGGCGAGTTGTTCGGCTACGCCGAGGCGAAGCAGGACGCATGGCTGAGCCACTTCGGCCACAACACCCGGCACGCCGTCACCGATCTACTGCTCGGCCGCGGCACGTCTTCCCACCCCACAGCAGATCTGCTCGGCCTGCTGACGCTTCTCGCCGCCCCCTGCCTGCTACTGCTGTTGCTCCGGCTGCGTCCGCCGCTGGTGCTCACCCTCTACGCTGCGCTGGTCCTGATCCTGGGCCTCGGCACCGGTCGACTCTTCGAGCACGCCCCCGGCTACCTGCTGGTGGCCTTCCCCCTGGTCATTCCGATCGCCACGGCATTGCGCCGCCTCGCACTGCCCTCGCTGACCGTCGTGCTGGCCGTCGCGGCGGCCGCCTCCGGCTGGTACGCAGGCTTCGTCCTGTTCGAGTCCGGCGCGGCGTAGCCTGCGCCGCGCACAGTTTCCGTCCGGCCAACGGGGGTTGGCCGGGCCCTTCCACTCCCGCCGGGGCCGGCTGTGATGCGCGTCACGGGAACCCGCCCGTGATGCCGGACAGCCGACAGGGGTGACCACAGACATGCGAACGCGGGTGCGGGCCGGGGATCCCGATGCCTTCGCGGAGCTCTTCGACAGCTACGCCCGCACCGTCTACAACCATGCGTTCCGCCTGACCGGGGACTGGTCCGTGGCCGAGGACGTCATGTCGGCGACCTTCCTGGAGGCGTGGCGGCTGCACGGTGCGGTGGAACCCGAAGGGGGCTCACTCCGGCCGTGGCTGCTGGGCGTTGCGACCAATCTCGCGCGCAACCACTGCCGCAGCAACCGGCGCTACCGGGCCGCGGCCGCTGCCGCCGCCGCCGCGGTACCGCTCGTACCCGACCACGCCGACGAGATCGCCGGCCGGCTCGACGACCGGCTGCGCATCGCCGTCACGCTGAGGCAGCTGGGTCCGCTGCGGCGGCCCGAACGCGAAGTCCTCCTCCTGTGCCTGTGGGAGGGCCTGGAGTACGCCGAAGCCGCCCGGGTCCTCGGCGTCCCGCTCGGCACCGTTCGCTCCAGGCTGTCCCGGGCCCGCACGAAGCTGCGCAGGCTCGCCGACGCGGAACTGAAGAACAGGTGGGAACTCGCCGGTCGCCCGCGACAGACACATGGCGACCGCGCGAACGCGGTCCGGCCCGCACAGGAAGGAATCCGGTGAACGCCAACCTTTCCCAGCCCCACCCGGCCGAGCGGGGGGAGATCGAGCACCTCCTGCCGTCCGCGGAGCGGGAACTGCCGGCGGGCCGCCACCAGTTCCACACGGAGCGCCTCATGACCCGGATCCACGACGACCTCCGCTCCGCCGGGGCCGGCTCCGCCCGGCCCGTTCGCACCGCGAAGCCGCGCAGCCCGTTCCTGCACCGCACGATCCTCCTGCCCGCGGCAGCCTGCGTGCTCGCCGGCACCATCGCGACCGGCGCCGTCTTCCTCGTAGACGGAGGCGCCGCCGACAACGGCTCCGGGGTCGCCTCCGGCCCGGTGCTGACCACCCGGATCGGCACCGCCGACCCCAAGGGCACCACGCAGCTCCTGGACCGCATCTCGCTGGCCGCCGCGACCGTCTCCGGTCCGTCGCCGGTGCGCGAGGACCAGTTCGTCTACATCGGTACCAAGTCGGCCGGCTCCCACGTGCAGCGCGTGAACGGCAAGAGCAGCCTGGTCGGCGACGAGCTGCACCTGCGCCAGACCTGGAACTCCCCGGACGGCACCAAGGGCTGGCTGATCGAGGCCGGCACCACCGGTCCCGGGGGCATCACCCTGGCGGGGCCCACCGAGACGGGCCAGATGCCGAAGGCGACCCTCAACGCCCCCACGTACAACTACCTCGCTGCTCTGCCCACCGACCCCGACGTGCTGCTGCGGAAGATCTACACGGAGACCCGGGGCAAGGGCCGCACCCCCGACCAGGAGGCGTTCACCACGATCGGTGACCTGCTGCGCGAGAGCTACCCGCCGGCCGCGCTCACGGTCGCGCTCTACAAGGCCGCAGCGAAGATCCCCGGGGTGGTCAAGGTGGACGACGCGGTCGACGCCGCCGGCCGGCACGGGGTCGCGGTCGCCCGCCTGGACGGGACCTCCGGCCAGCGCACTGAATGGATCTTCGACGACAAGACCCTCGCCTTCCTCGGCGAGCGCACCGTCCAGGTCGAGGGAACCTCCGGTGAGGGCCTGATCAAGCCCGGCACGGTGGTGTTCACCCATGCCGTCATGACCCGCGCGATCGTCGACCGGATCAAGCAGACCCCCGCCCAGGCCGGATGACCGGCCGGCCCGCAGAGCAGGCAGTCCCCCGCCACCCGCAGACCGATCCGGAGAGGACCGTGTGACCCGTCCCGCCCTCCTCGCCGCGGCAGCACTGGCCACCGCAGGGTGGGTCTCCGCGCCGGCGCCCGCCCCGGCGGCCGACCGGGCGGCCCCGGGGGTGAGCACCTGCACCGACGAATTCTTCGGGGGCACGTTCTACTGCGGCGGCGAGTACGAGAACGGCAAGGCGCTCTTCGAGTTCGGCAACGGCACCCGGGAGATCTTCGTCATCGGGACCGACCGCGCCGTCTGGACCCGCTGGACCAACCCCGGTGGCGGGCTGAGCCGTTGGACCACGCTGGACGGCTACTCGACGACCCGCCCCACGCTCGTCCGCCAGGGCCGGGACGCCTTCGGCATGCACTGGCAGCGCGACCGCAACGCCGCCGGCCGCTGGAGCGCCTGGCACCACTGACCGGCTCCCCACCGGAGCGCCGGAAGCGCAGCTCCGTCCGGCACGTGAGCGGGATGCCCTGGCCGGCCGTCCGTACCGCTCGAACAGCCAGGAAGGCCGGCTCCCGAGGATCACCCTCGTGAGCCGGCCCTTCCGGTGTTCATGGAGCTGAGCCCCCTGCCGGGTTCGGATCGACGGCCCCGCTTCACAGGGATTGGCGTGGGGCACCTCGCCCGCCCTGGGGACGATGACCGATGCACTGGTTGCGGCAACCGCCTCCGGACGGCAGGACGTGATCACCCTGCGTGGGCGGTGGATTCACGCACCTCGCCGCTCCATCGCCGCAAGACCGAGCTTCATCCCCTCCTCGGCGGTGACCGCCGGATACGTATTGATCTGGAAGACGTCGCCCCAAGTCAGGCCGATGTCCATGAGCGGGGAAAAGTTCTCGGCCTCGAACACCGCCACGAGCGCGGGATTCTCGGCCGCGGTCCAGTACTCACCCAGCACCGTGAGACCGTCCGGGTACTGCCACTGGGCGCGGCGGGCCAGCGCACCGTCGCGTTGCTCCGGGGTGAGCCCGGGCTGCCAGCTGAGGGTCATGACGTAGAGCACGATGACTCCCTGGAGGACGGGGACAAACCGTTCGAAGTGGTTTCTCCCGACGCCTTCACGCTATGGGTGGGCCACTCGTGCCGCACTTCGACCGAACGCTCGGCCGAGGTCGCCCACCCGGCGGTGGAATCTCAACGACCAAGTCAAGCCGCCGGCATGCTTCTTGCCCTGGGGGGATCTGTCGCAGGATTGCCGAACCGAGCGGCATCTCGCGCGCCGCTGCCGCCCGCACAATTGTCCGACAAGCGCGTTTCCTTGATCCCGGTCCGGAAGGAAGAGCCATGTCGAGCCGGCCCTTCCGGCGTTCTTGGCGCTGAGCCCCCTGTCGGGTTCGAACCGACCTGCAGGTCGGCGCCATGCGCCTGGTTTCGCGATCCACCCCTGGATGTCTCCCGCTGCGCCATCCGCTCACGCAGCTCCACGCCTAAGGAAGTCCGAACGACCACGAACGTCGCCAGGGATGGCGCGCAGCATGGACGGCCCCACTCGAAGGAGCCGGCATCACCGGCACCGGACGTCCGGCGGCTCGTTCTGCGGCAACCTCAGTTTCTCCTCCGAACGACCCCACAACCGCTACCTTCTGCACGGGAACAAGTTTTCGGCCGATGGAGTGAGAGCATGCAGCCGCTGGAGCCGGACGATCCGCAGGACCTGGGCGACTACCGACTGCTGGGGCGGCTCGGCGCCGGCGGCATGGGCCGGGTCTACCTGGGGCGGACTCCCGGCGGCCGCACGGTGGCAGTGAAGGCGGTCCGGCCGGACCTGGCCCGGGACGCCGAGTTCCGGGAGCGGTTCCGCCAGGAGGTCGCCGCCGCCCGCCGGGTCGGCGGAGCGTGGACCGCCCCCGTTCTGGACACCGACACCGAGGGCCCCCAGCCCTGGGTCGCCACCGGCTTCGTGGCCGGCCCCTCGCTGGCCGCCGCCGTGAACGAGCACGGCGCACTGTCCGAACCCACCACCCGGCTGCTCGGCGTCGGCCTCGCCGAGGCGCTCGCCCACGTCCACGCCCTGGGCCTGGTCCACCGCGACGTCAAACCGTCCAACGTGCTGCTCACCCTGGACGGCCCCCGGCTGATCGACTTCGGCATCGCCCGCGCCCTGGACGCCTCCACCGGCTTCACCCGAACCGGGCACGTGGTCGGCTCGCCCGGCTTCATGTCCCCCGAACAGGCCCAGGGGCAACCCGCCGGACCGGCCAGCGACATGTTCTCGCTTGGCGCGGTGCTCGCCCTCGCCGCCAGCGGCCGCCCGCCCTTCGGAGACGGCGTCAGCGGCGCTGTCCTTCTCTACCGGGTGCTGCACGAACAGCCCGACCTGTCCACGCTCGACTATCCGTTGCGCGCCGTCATCCTCGCCTGCATGGCCAAGAACCCCGAGGCCAGGCCCACCCCGCAGCAGCTGCGCGAACGCCTCGACCCCGACGCCAGCGCCGCCGGCCGACTCGGCAGCAGCAGTTGGCTGCCCGCCGACCTCGCCGCCTCCGTCGGGCGTACCGCCGTCCGCCTGCTCGACCTGGAGACCGACGGCCCGGCCCCCGCACCGACGCCCCCCGCCCCGCTCTCCGGCCACCGGACCCACGACACCGTCACCACCCCGCCCCGGCGGCGGGGTTCGGGCCGCCGGCCCCGGGCGCCTACGGCCCCGCCGAACCACTGCCCTACGGCCCACCGGCCCCGCCACCGGCGCCCAGGCGGCGCGGTCGGCCGATCGCGGGGATCACGGTCGGCACGCTGTTGGTGGCGGCCGCGGTCGGCTACGGCATCACCCGACTGGACCGGTCCGGCGGCACCTCGGGCGCCAAGGCCACCTCCTCGGCCGGAGCCGCCCCACCGGGCTCGGCCACTCCGGGCAGCGACAAGGCGACCGACCGCGCGTCGGACCCGCCCGCGTCGAAGTCGCCGTCCGGAGACCCGGAGGCGAACGGCGACCGGGCCGCCTTCATCGGCATCTGGGGAGCGCAGGTGGGCCGCACGGACGCGGTCACCGTGACAGTCCACAACACCCGGGTCAACGACCCGAACGCCGCCGAGGGCTATGTGATCACCGCAGGCGGCCACTGCGACGCGGCATGGACGCTGACATCCGCGTCCAGCACCAAGCTGCGCTTCACCTCGCGGCTGATCGAGTCCAAGGGCGTGAAATGCAGCGCCGCCGGACAGCGGGAGCTGGAGCTCCTTCCGGACGGCACCCTGCGGTACACGATGATCGACGGCGGTACCACCGTCGACTCGCTGGTACTGACGAAGGCGCCCCCTGGAATATCAGGGTGAACACCACGACAGCGTGGACGGCGTGCAGCTACAGGTGGCCGCGGCCGTCGCCGAGGCGGTGACCGGAGCGCCGAGCAGGACACCGCAACGACGAGTACTGACTGGACGAGTACTGACTGATGGTCAGGAACGCCGGGGCGGCGTGTGCTACAGATCGGAAACAGTGATCGTCCGGGCTGTGCGGGGGCACCCACGGCTGAGGCACATTCCTTCCAGGCCCACCGTTCCTCCACCACATCGCCACTCGACGTCCAGGAGTTCGCAGATGCACGAGCAGCCATCCGGGTTACCCGCACAGCCGCCGGACGGGAACGTCCCGCCACCACCCTCGTTCCCACCCGCCTACGGTCCGCCTCCGCACGCGTACGGGCCACCGCCGGTCGGGGGGAACCAGCCGGCACCGGCCCGGCTCTCCCGCACCGGGCCGTGGATCGCGCTGGGGATCGTCGGCGCGATCGTCCTGGCCGGCGCGGCGTTCGCCGTGACGAGGTCGGGGGACACCACGCACCCCGGCACGGCCCCGGCGGGTGCTGCGGCGACTCCGGCCGGAGATGCGGCCCCACCGGCGGTGGGCGACGCAGGGGCGGGTTCGGGCAAGCAGGCGCCGGGCGCGGGGGACCAGACGATGGGTCGCCTCCACCTGCCCGACACCTTCCTCGGGATGAAGCGCGACGACAATGCCCCCGGGACCGCGGCGATGCGGCAGCGGGCCGAGGCCATAGCGCAGGACGACCCGCACAAGCACGTCATCGTGACCACGTACAAGAGCGGCCAGTTCGGGGAGAACCACATGGAGGTCTTCGCGATCGAGAACGACGTCCCGTTCTCCGAGAAGGACCGCACCGAGGCGCTGACCGACATGAATGACGGCTCGGCGGACGTGCCGGGCATGAAGGTGACCCATGGCGAGGTCAAGGACGCGGACCCGGGACCGCTGGGCGGCGTCATGAAATGCAAGGTCACCTTCACGAAGATCGAATCGACGGACGCGTCCGGCAACCACCAGTTCAGCTCGACCATCTGTGCGTGGCTGGACGGAAACACCTACGTGACCGTCGTCGACGGCGACAGCACGACCGGGCTCGCCAAGGCTGCGGACCACGTCGGCCAGTTCCGCGCGCAAGCAGAGACCCGCCGGTAGCACGCCCGGCTCCGAGGGCAGGCGCGCCACCGGCCCACCGGTCAGTGCGGGCTGTGGCGTCCTTGACCCGCGCCACGGCGGCGCCCACAAGGTGGGCACGCCTCGGCGAGCCATACATTCAACCATCGACCCACGCCCTGGCAGCTTCAGCGCAGGCAACGAAGGAGGCTGTTGACCTGCACTCCCGTGCAGGTCAACAGCCTCCAAGATCCGTGAGCACCGCTTTTCCGGGCGCTGAGTCACACCGGACCAGTGTCCGACATGCCGCGGAATTATGTCTGTTTTTGGAGCCCCCTGTCGGGTTCGAACCGACGACCCCCGCTTTACAAGAGCGGTGCTCTGGCCAGCTGAGCTAAGGAGGCGCAGTGACCGTCCGCGGCGGACCACGGCGGCACCACCGGCAGTGTAGCGGGCCGGTGCGGGGCGGCGCCGTTGGTTTTGGCCGGTGGGACGGGGTGCCGGGCGGGTGATTTGAGCGGTGTGTCCGGCTTGTGATCCGACTGATGCCGAATTCGGCCACCGGCGGGGGCTGACAACCGGATGAACGTACGGGTACGGTCGCGGGGAGCCCTGCCCCCGTTCGACTCCTGAACGCGGCGTCCGGGGCTCGACAATCCAGCCTTTACTCGGATCGTCCGGCACGTTCCTGCCGGTGAAGGAGAGCACAGCCATGGCTTCTGTCACGTTCGACAAGGCGACCCGCCTGTACCCCGGCGGCACCAAGCCCGCCGTCGACGCCCTGGACCTGCACGTCGAGGACGGCGAGTTCCTCGTCCTGGTCGGCCCGTCCGGCTGCGGCAAGTCCACCAGCCTCCGCATGCTGGCCGGTCTGGAGGACGTGAACGGCGGCGCCATCCGCATCGGCGACCGCGACGTAACCCACCTGCCGCCGAAGGACCGGGACATCGCCATGGTGTTCCAGAACTACGCGCTCTACCCGCACATGACCGTCGCCGACAACATGGGCTTCGCCCTGAAGATCGCGGGCGTGTCGAAGGCCGAGATCCGCCAGAAGGTGGAGGAGGCCGCGAAGATCCTCGACCTCAGCGACTACCTGGACCGCAAGCCGAAGGCGCTCTCCGGCGGTCAGCGCCAGCGTGTCGCGATGGGCCGCGCGATCGTCCGCGAGCCGCAGGTCTTCCTGATGGACGAGCCGCTGTCCAACCTGGACGCCAAGCTCCGCGTCTCGACCCGTACCCAGATCGCCGGCCTGCAGCGCCGCCTGGGCATCACCACGGTCTACGTCACGCACGACCAGACCGAGGCCATGACCATGGGCGACCGCGTCGCGGTGCTCAAGGACGGTCTGCTGCAGCAGGTCGACTCCCCCCGCCACATGTACGACAAGCCCGCCAACGTCTTCGTGGCCGGCTTCATCGGTTCCCCGGCCATGAACCTGGTCGAGGTCCCGCTGGTCGACGGCGGCGTGAAGTTCGGCGGCTCGGTCATCAACATCTCCCGCGAGGACCTGGCCGGCGCCGGCACCGACAAGACCGTCACGGTCGGCATCCGCCCGGAGCACTTCCAGATCGTCTCCGGCGGCGGCATCGAGGGCGTCGCGGTCACCGTCAACGTGGTCGAGGAGCTCGGCGCCGACGGTTACGTCTACGGCACCACCAAGATCGGCGGCGACGACACCGACATCGTCGTGCGCGTCCACGGCCGCCAGGTCCCGCAGAAGGGCGAGACGATCCACATCGTCCCGACCGGCGGCGAGACCCACGTCTTCTCCACCAGCACGGGCCTGCGCCTGAGCAAGTGAGCCGACGGCCCGGGCGGCCGGGCCGCCTGCCCGCACCGTACGACCCGGGCCCCGGCGGACGTTCCGCCGGGGCTCCGGCGCGTCCGCGGCAGGGCGCCGGGCCGGTCCCGTTCGGGCCCGATCCGGCCCGCTAAGACCCGGGGACCACCCGTCCGACCGCTCGGCCGTCAACCGGCTGACGGAACAAAACAGGACACCGGTCACTCAATGGTGTAACGGAGCGCGACCTTTCCGCCACCCGCCGCTACGCTCCTGAGGCGTGAAGCAGCTCCTACGCCGTATCGGCCAGACCGTGGCCCTCACCCTGCCGGTGGTCCTGGTGACCACCGGCACTCTCGCCGTGACCCGGGTTCCGTGGGCTCCACCGACGGGGCTCGACCAGCAGGTGGTCGCGGCGTCCAGCAGCGACGGCAGCATCGGCCGCACCTCCGCCGGCACCGCGGAGAGCCCCCGGGACGCCCTGCGCTCGGACCTGCTCGCCGAGCTCGACGCGCACAACCCCGGCACCGCGCTGGACCTGCTGGAGCGCACCATGCGCGAGAAGCCCTCGCTGACCCCGTACTGCACCGAGCTCGCCTCGGAGCTGGGCCGTGCCGCGGTCCGCAAGTACCGGGGCGACGCGCAGCGGGCCCGCTCGTTCGCCCGCCCGGTCTGCGACGGTTCCTTCGCCGCAGGCGTCACCGCCTGACCTCCGAGCCCCCGGCACCGCCCGACGGCGCCGCTCCCCCGGTTCTCCGGCGGGCGCGGCGCCGTCGGGTTCGGGTGCGCGGGTTCGGGTTCGCCGTCGGATCCGGCGGCGCTTCGCGACACAGTGGCGCCGAACCCGTTGGGCCGGCTCCGGGCTGAGCCTATTGTTCTCGCTATGACCGCTGACCAGACGCCCGCCGACATGGCCGCGGAACTCGCGGCCGCCGCCGACCCCGTCACCCTGGCCGCCGCACCCGCCGTCACCCAGGCGGTGATCCTGGCCGGTGGGCAGGGCTCCCGGCTCCGCCCCTACACCGACGACCGTCCGAAGCCGCTGGTGGAGATCCCCGGCACGGGCATCCCGATCGTCGGCCACCAGCTGTCCTGGCTGGCCTCCGAGGGCGTGACCGATGTGGTGATCTCCTGCGGCCACCTCGCCGAGGTGCTGCAGGCGTGGCTGGACGACACCGACCTGCCGCTGCGGGTCCGCACGGTCGTCGAGAACGAGCCGCTGGGCCGCGGCGGCGGCCTCAAGTACGCCTCCGCCGCGCTGCCCCGCCCGGACGAGCCCTGGTTCGCCACCAACGGCGACATCTGGACGCGGTTCAGCCTGCGCGAGATGGCCGCCTTCCACCACGAGCGGGCCGCGGTGGCGACGCTGGCGCTGGCCCGGCCGCGCATCCCGTGGGGCGCGGTGGAGACGGACAGGTTCGGCAATGTGCTGGACTTCGTCGAGGCCCCGCCGTCGCCGTTCCTCATCAATGCCGGCCTGTACGTCTTCGGGCCGTCCTTCCGGGGGCTGCTGCCCGATGTCGGCGACCACGAGCGGACCACCTTCCCGCAGCTGGCCCGGGCGAAGCAGCTGGCCGGCTACCAGCTGCCGCAGGGCTGCTACTGGCGGGCGATCGACACCGTGAAGGACCTCACCGAGGCCGCCAGGGAGCTCGCCGCGGCCGGCCGGCCCTCCGACGACTGACACTCCGCAGCCCGGCGCCGGCGGGCCGTACAGCCACAAAGGACGGGCCGCACAGCCACAGAAGAGCGGAGGGGCCTCCCACACATCGGTGGGAGGCCCCTCCGCCGTCCGCGCCGGGCACCGGGTGCCCGTCGGGCGTCTCAGGCCGTCGTCGGCGAGCCGCCGGGCCGGTCCATGCCGAGGGCGGGGAGCCCGCCCAGCGGGCCGCTGCCGAGGACGCCGCCGATCAGGCCGGAGCTGCTGCCCGGCCGCGGGGTGGAGCCGCCGCCGGTGCCGCCGCCCGCGGAGGTGCCGCGGGTGCTGCCCGTCCGGCCGGGCCCGCCACTGCTGCCGGCGGTGCTGCCCGACTTGGTCGACCTGGCCTTGCCGCCCTTGGTCGACGAGGGCGAGGCCTTCCCTGAGGGCGACGGGGAGGCGGACTTGCTGGGCGTCGGCGTGGGGCTCGGCGTCGGGGACGGCGAGCCGCCGGTGCCACTGCCCGGCCACAGCGGGGAGCCGTAGTCGGTCGGTGGCTTGACCGGCGCCGGGCCGGTGCCGCCGCCGGTGCGGACGGCCGCACCGAGCATCGAGCCGATCAGCAGGGTCAGTCCGACGACCACCGCGGCCACCACCGAGCTGCGCCGCAGCACCCGGCGGCGGACCGCCTGCGGCGCGTCGGGGCCGTACTGTCGCCAGGCGTCGAGGGCGATCCGGCCGTCCAGCGAGCCGAACGGCGCCCCGGCGATCAGCAGCGGACTCCACGCCGCCAGGAAGATGAGGTCGGGGGTGTCGTACACCGGCACCGCCCGCCAGCTGACGGTGAAGAGCAGCGCGGCGGAGAGCGTCATCGCCGCCGCCGAGGCCACCCGCTGCCAGAGGCCGAGGACGGTGAGGACACCGACCACGATCTCGGTGAACGCCACGCCCAGCCCGGCGCCGACCGGGTGGTTCATGGCGAAGGCGAGCAGCGGCTCGGCGACCTTCCAGGGGTGCAGCGAGGAGAGCCAGCGCATCATCGAGCCGCGCTCGCCGCCGTCGAAGTACACCGGGTCGCAGAGCTTGCTGAAGCCGGCGTAGACGGAGAGCGAGCCGAGCACCACGCGCAGCGGCAGCAGCACCAGGCCGAGGTCGACCCGACGGCCCGGGTACCAGGCGTGCCGGACGTCGGCCGGGCCGGCCGTGGCGGACACCTCGGGCAGGTCGCCGCTGGGTGTCCAGCCCCGGGTGACCGACTCGTACGGCAGCGACGGCGGGCCCGCCTGGCGCGGTACGCCGTGCAGCGGCTGGATGTCGTCGCCGGTGGTGCCGTACCCGCCCGGTCCCGCGGCGCCGGGGCCGTGCCCGGGGGCGCCCCCAGGGCCGGGCACGGTGGTGAGCCGGACGGCCTCCAGCAGCCGGGTGGCGGCCACGTCGCCGGGCGCGGCCTGGCCGCTCCAGGTGACGGTGGTGACCCTGCCCTTGCGCCGGGGCGTCGCGCCCACTCCCGCGAGGGCGGGGATCTGGGTGCTCGGCACCACGACCTGCGGTGTGACCAGGGGGCGGGCGCCGAAGCCGGACGCCCCGGCCCGCAGGCCGTACGGGTCACCGAAGGCCGCGCCGAGCGGCACGTCGATCATGGGGTCCACCGGCGCGGCGAGCCGGATGCGGAAGCTGGCCTGGGTGCTGCTGAGCTTCGCGGGATCGGACGGCACCCTGACCGTGCTGAGGCCCGGACCGGGGTCTATCCCCGCCGTGCCGCCCTGCCCCGGGCGCCGAGGTGTTCTCGTGTCCACACCCCTCTAACCGGGTGACGGGCCCGGAGGACACTCTCCCGGGTGGATTCCCGGCGCCGATTTGAAGTGATCATGAGAAAACCGATCGGGCCCGGCCGGACCCGATCGGTTCCTCCCACGAAGCTGTCCGTTCCGGACGAGCGGCGCCGGTGCGGGTGCTCCGGTCAGCGGCGGGCGCGCAGCCGGGCGGCCTCGTAGAGCACGATACCCGCGGCGACGCCGGCGTTCAGCGACTCGGTCTGGCCCGGCATCGGGATGCGGACGCGGATGTCGCAGGTCTCCGAGACCAGCCGGGAGAGGCCCTTGCCCTCGGAGCCGGCCACGATGACCACCGGGCCGGTGAGCGCGTCGAGGTCGCCGATCTCGGACTCGCCGTCGGCGGCCAGGCCGACCACCATCAGGCCGGCCTTCTGGTAGGCCTCCAGGGCACGGGTCAGGTTGGTGGCGCGGGCGACGGGCAGCCGGGCGGCGGCACCGGAGGAGGTCTTCCAGGCGCCCGCGGTCATGCCGGCCGCGCGCCGCTCGGGGATGACCACGCCGTGCGCGCCGAAGGCGGCGGCGGAGCGGACCACGGCACCGAGGTTGCGGGAGTCGGTGACCCCGTCGAGCGCCATGATCAGCGCGTCCTGGCCGGCGTCGGCGGCCGCGGCCACCAGGTCGTCCGGGTGCGCGTACTCGTACGGCGGGACCTGCAGGACCAGGCCCTGGTGGTTGAGGCCGCCGGTCATCTGGTCGAGCTGGGCGCGGGGGGCCTCCATGAGCGGGACGCCGCGCTCGTTGGCGGCCTGGTACGCGTCGCGGACCCGGTCGTCGGTGTCGATGAACTGCATCACGTACAGCGCGGTGGCGGGCACGCCGCCCTGCAGGGCCTCGACCACCGAGTTGCGGCCGACCACCAGCTCGGCCGCGCCGGCACCGCCGCGGCCGCCCCGGCCGCCGCCACCGGCGCGGCGCATGCCGGCCCGGGACTTGGCGTCGCGCTCGCGCTTGAGCGCGGCGTTGGCGGCGCGCTGCTTGGGGTGACCCTTGCGTGCCTCGCCGGGCGGGGTCGGGCCCTTGCCCTGCAGTGCCTTCCGGCTGTGGCCGCCGGTACCGACGTTCGCGCCCTTCTTCGACCCGGGGTTGCGGCGGTTCCTGCGCTGGCTGTTGCCGGCCATGGCTGTACTTCCTGTCTCTTCTACGTCTTGAGGTTCGTCATGAGGATGGGCCGTAGCCGGTTCGCACCGGCTGCGGCCCACGCTCGCCCCGTGGCCGGGGCTACTGTTCGCCGGTCCCGCCCGAGGGGGCGGGGCCTACTGGTTGACCGTCCAACGGGGGCCGGACGGGGTGTCCTCGATCGCCAGCCCGGCGGCGCCGAGCCGGTCGCGGATGGCGTCGGCGGTGGCGTAGTCCTTGCGCTCCCGGGCCGCCTGGCGCTGGTCCAGGACGAGGCTCACCAGCGAGTCGACCACGCCGTGCAGGTCGTTCCCGCGGGCGCCGCCGGCCCAGAAGTCGTCGAGCGGGTCGAGTCCCAGCACTCCGAGCATCGCACGGACCTCGGCGAGTCGCGCCACCGCGCTCTCCTTGTCGTCCGCGGTCAGCGCGCTGTTGCCCTGGCGGACGGCGGTGTGCAGGACGGCCAGCGCCTGCGGGACGCCGAGGTCGTCGTCCATCGCCTCGGCGAAGGCGAGCGGCACCTCGGGGGCGGCGTCCACCTTGCCGCAGCGCTCGACGGCGCGCTCGATGAAGCCCTCGATCCGGGCGAAGCCGGTCTCGGCCTCGCGCAGCGACTCCTCGCTGTACTCGATCATCGAGCGGTAGTGCGGGGAGGCGAGGTAGTAGCGGAGCACGATCGGGCGCCAGCGCTGCACCATGTCGGAGACCAGCACCGAGTTGCCGAGCGACTTGCTCATCTTCTCGCCGGCCATGGTGACCCAGGCGTTGTGCACCCAGAACGCCGCGAACTCGTCGCCGAAGGCCTTGGACTGGGCGATCTCGTTCTCGTGGTGCGGGAAGATCAGGTCGATCCCGCCGCCGTGGATGTCGAAGGCGCTGCCGAGGTACTTGTGCGCCATCGCCGAGCACTCCAGGTGCCAGCCCGGGCGGCCGCGGCCCCAGGGGGTCTCCCAGCTGGGCTCGCCCTCCTTGGCGCGCTTCCACATGGCGAAGTCGCGCGGGTCGCGCTTGCCGGTCTCGCCCTCGCTCTCCGGCTGCTGGAGGTTCTCCAGCTTCTGGTTGGAGAGCTCGAGGTAGTCCGGGTGCGACTTCACGTCGAAGTAGACGTTGCCCTCGGAGGCGTAGGCGTGGCCGCGCTCGATCAGGCCGCGCATCATCTCGATCATCTCGGGCACGTGGCCGGTGGCCCGCGGCTCGATGGTCGGCGGGAGGCAGCCGAGCGCGGTGTAGCCGTCGTTGAAGGCGCGTTCGTTGGCGTAGGCGATCTGCCACCACGGGATGCCGAACTCGCGGCCCTTGGCGATCACCTTGTCGTCGATGTCGGTGACGTTGCGCACGAAGGTGACGTTGTAGCCGCGGTAGCCGAACCACCGGCGCATCACGTCGAAGTTGAGGCCGGACCGGATGTGGCCGATGTGGGGCGGGGCCTGCACGGTGGCACCGCACAGGTAGATCGAGACGCAGCCCGGTACAAGCGGGACGAAGTCGCGTACCTGGCGGGTGCTGGTGTCGTACAGGCGAAGGGTCACAGCGTCAAGCGTAGTGGGCGGACGGGGGTGCCCCGCCACCTTTCCCGGTGCGGGACACCCGCCGCCGCACGGCTTCGCGGGCGCGTCCGGCCGGTGCCGCCCGGCCCGGCCCGGCCGACGGCCCGTCAGCCCCGGGGGCCGGGCGGGCCGGCGGGGCGTCAGGGCGTCCGGTAGACCAGGGCGGTGGCGATCGCCGCCAGCCCCTCGGCGCGACCGGTCAGGCCGAGTCCGTCGGTGGTGGTGCCGGAGACCGCGACCGGGGCGCCGACCGCGGCGGAGAGCGCGGCCTGCGCCTCCGCGCGGCGCTTGCCGATCTTCGGCCGGACGCCGATCACCTGGATCGCCACGTTGCCGATCTCGAAGCCTGCTGCGCGGACGATCCGGGCGGCCTCCGCCAGCAGCACGGTGCCGGCGGCGCCGGACCACTCGGGGCGGTCGGTGCCGAAGTGCGCGCCGAGGTCGCCGAGGCCGGCCGCGGAGAACAGCGCGTCGCAGGCGGCGTGCGCGGCGACGTCGGCGTCCGAGTGGCCGGCCAGGCCGTCGCCGGCGTCCGGCCAGTCGAGCCCGGCGACCCGCAGCGGCCGGCCGGCCTCGAAGGCGTGCACGTCGGTGCCGATGCCGACCAGCGGAAGGATCGGTGCGGGTGCGTCAGAAGCCATCGGAGGCCCTCCTTCGGGCGAGTACCGCCTCGGCGAGCACGAGGTCCAGCGGACGGGTGACCTTGAAGGCCTCCTCGTGGCCGGGCACCACGACGACCCGGCCGCCGAATCGCTCGACCAGCCCGGCGTCGTCGGTCACCGGCGGCAGGCCGCCGGCCGCCTCCTCGGCGAGGGCCTTCTCGTGCACCTCGTGCAGCACCGAGCGGCGGAAGCCCTGCGGGGTCTGCACGGCGCGCAGCGCGGAGCGGTCCGGGGTCTCCAGCACCGGCTCGGGCACACCGGGCGCCTGCGGATCGACCCGCTTGACGGTGTCGGCGAGCGGCACGGCGGGGACGACGGCGTCGGCGCCGGCCCGGACGGCGGCGGTGACCGCGTCCACCACCTCGACCGGGACGAGCGGCCGGGCGGCGTCGTGCACCAGCACGATGTCGACCTCCTCGGGGACGGCCGCGAGGCCGAGCCGGACGGACTCCTGCCGGTCGGCGCCGCCGGCGACCACCCGGACGTCCTTGCCGTCGAGGCCGTGGCTGTCGAGCAGCGCGACGACCTCGGCGACCCCGTCCGGCGGCGCGGCGACCACGACCAGGCCGACGGCCCGGCTGCGGGCCAGCGCCCGGACCGCGTGGACCAGCAGGGGCACCCCGCCGAGTTCGCGCAGGGCCTTGGGGGCGCCGGGCCCCAACCGCTCCCCGCGCCCGGCGGCGGGCACCACCGCCGCTGCAACTGCTGCTGACCCGTTCAGGTTTCGCTCCTTCGGCGAAGTGGGTATGGCCATGGCGTGCGCCGCACGGCGTACGCGATGGACCCCTTCCGACTGCACGTTAGCCAAACCGCTCCGACGAGTCCGACACCCCCGCGCGCCACACCGGCGCACGACCGGGGTGCGGTCGGCCGTGCGGGGCGTCAGTACGCGGGTGCGCCGGTGCAGCCGGCAGCAGTTCGCCGGCGGACACGCCGAAGCGCCCGAGGTGCCGGAGAACGACCCGGTCAGCCGTGTGACCGGGATCGCGCGCCGGCATCGGGCGCTGGGCGTTGCGAAGCCGCTTTAGGAGGCGAGGACCTCGTCGAGCAGCGTCTCCGCCTTGTCCTCGTTGGTGTTCTCGGCCAGCGCAAGTTCACTGACCAGGATCTGCCGAGCCTTGGCGAGCATCCGCTTCTCACCGGCCGACAGCCCGCGCTCGCGCTCGCGGCGCCACAGGTCGCGAACGACCTCGGCGACCTTGATGACATCGCCCGAAGCGAGCTTCTCGAGATTCGCCTTGTAGCGACGGGACCAGTTCGTGGGCTCCTCGGTGTACGGCGCGCGCAGCACCTCGAAGACCCGGTCCAGACCTTCCTGACCGACCACGTCGCGCACGCCGACGAACTCCGCGTTCTCGGCGGGCACACGCAGTGTCAGGTCTCCCTGCTGCACCTTGAGCACCAGGTAGGTCTTGTCCACACCTTTGATCTGGCGAGTTTCGATGGCCTCGATCAGCGCGGCCCCGTGATGGGGGTAGACCACCGTGTCGCCAACCTTGAACGTCATGTGACAGGACCCCTTCCGTGGCTTTCCAGAATAACACGCTTCTCGGCGCACCCGAAGGGCGTTTTCGCAGGTCAGGGCGGGTCTCAGGGCTTGACAACCACCCCCATGACGTGCTGCGACCGGTGTTCGAGGCGGGCTTCCCGCAGGTCGGAGGCGGTACGACAGCTCGACGAAACCTCTGGCAACACTGCCGAAACCATGATTGGATCTTGAGTTTTCGTCCTCTTCGGCGCCGTGTCCCAACCGTTACCGGGCGGCCGGGCCGGCAGGACCCGTGCGACCTGGCCCGGTTCGTGGACGTCCGGGATCGGCGGCGGGACATCTCTACGGGTGCGTACGGACGGAGCGCCGCGACACGGGGCCACCCCGTGGGAGGCGGACGTAAGCGGTCGGTAGTCTGATCGCTGACCACCCCACGTGATCCACATCCGTGATCCACATCCAAGGAGAAGTCGCCGCCGTGAGCCGGAGCCTTCGACGCGGCGCGATCGCCGCCCTCGTCCTCGCCACCGTTGTGCCGCTGTCCGCCTGCTCGGCCGGCAACCAGGCGGAGACCCTGCAGATCAAGCCCGACAACGCGGCGACCTCGATCGGCCAGAACCTGCGTCTCAACAACGTCCTGCTGGTCACCGAGAAGGGCGCCTCCTCGGACGAGGCCGGCCCGGTCAACCTGACGGTCAACATCGCCAACACCGGCTCGGCCCCCGAGGTCCTGCAGTCCGTGACGGTGGAGGGCGCGGGCACCGCCACCTTCACCGACGCCAAGGGCGCGGCCGTGACCGAGATCGTCGTCCCGGCCGGCGGCTCGGTGCTGATCGGCGGCGAGGGCCAGCCGCTCGCGCACCTGACCTCGGCGAAGCTCCCGATCGGCGGCTACGCCGACACCGACTTCTCCTTCAAGACCGCCGGCAAGGTGGGCCTCCCGGTGGGCGTCGTCCCGGCGACCGGCTTGTACGCGTCCTTCGGCCCGAAGGCGCCCGAGCACACCGCCAAGCCGTCGGCCTCCGCCTCTGCCTCCGCGAGCGGCTCGGCGAGCGCCTCGGCCACTGCCACCGGTTCGCCGTCCGCCACCGCGTCCGGCTCGGCCACCGCCACCGGCTCGGCGACCGCGACGGCGAGCGCCTCGGCGCACTGATCCGCCGCGCACCGCGCGCACGCAGCACGACGGCCGAGGGCCCCGCACCAGGCGGGGCCCTCGGCCGTCGGCATGTCCGGGGTGTCCGGCGCGCCCGGCCTACGGCTCGAACTTGTAGCCGAGGCCGCGGACGGTGACCAGGTAGCGCGGCGCGCCCGGGTCCGGCTCGATCTTGGCGCGCAGCCGCTTGACGTGGACGTCCAGGGTCTTGGTGTCGCCGACGTAGTCCGCGCCCCAGACCCGGTCGATCAGCTGCATCCGGGTGAGCACCCGGCCCGCGTTGCGGAGCAGCATCTCCAGCAGGTCGAACTCCTTCAGCGGCAGGTCGACCTTGGCGCCGTCCACCGTCACCACGTGCCGGTCGACGTCCATCCGGACCGGGCCGGCCTCCAGCGCGCCCGGGCCGCTGCCGTCGCCGTTGCCGTTGCCGTCCTCGCCGCGGCGGCGGAGCACCGCGCGGATGCGGGCGACCAGCTCGCGGGTGGAGTAGGGCTTGGTGACGTAGTCGTCAGCGCCTATCTCCAGACCGACGACCTTGTCGATCTCGCTGTCCTTCGCGGTGACCATGATCACCGGGACGTTGGAGCGGACGCGCAGCTGGCGGCAGACCTCGGTGCCCGGCAGGCCCGGCAGCATCAGGTCGAGCAGCACCAGGTCGGCGCCGTTGCGCTCGAACTGCTCGAGGGCGTCGGGGCCGGTGGCTGCGACGGCCACCTCGAACCCCTCCTTGCGGAGCATGTACGAGAGGGCGTCGCTGAACGACTCCTCGTCCTCGACCACCAGTACTCGGGTCACGATCGGGCCTCCGGGGCAGGAAGGGGGTGCGGTGCGGGGTTGTCGGTCGTCCGGCCCGCCTCGGTCGGCGGCACGGTCTCGCGGTTGCCGGCGGGCGGCTGCCCGGCCGGGAGCCGCAGGGTGAAGGTGGATCCCTGGCCCTCCACGCTCCACACCGCCACGGTGCCGCGGTGGGAGGCCGCGACATGCTTGACGATGGAGAGGCCGAGGCCGGTTCCTCCGGTGGCCCGCGAGCGGGCCGGGTCCACCCGGTAGAAGCGCTCGAAGATGCGCTCGCGGTCCTTCTCCGAGATGCCGATGCCCTGGTCGGTCACCGAGATCTCGATCAGCTCGCCCTCGGCCTCGCCGAGTGCGGCGGCGCTGGAGATGCGGCGGGTGGCGATCGCCACCCTGGTTCGCGGCGGGCTGTAGTTCACGGCGTTCTCGACCAGGTTGCCGAGAGCGGCGGCGAGCTGGCCGCGGTTGCCGTGCAGGTAGAGGCCGCCGGTTCCGCCGGCGGCGATCAGGATCTGCTTGGCCGCGGCGGGCTGGCGGCAGCGGTCGATCGCCTCGGCGATGAGCTCGTCGACCGGCACCGGCTCCGGGTCGACCAGCCGCTGGTCGTCCTGGACCCGGGAGAGGTCGATGATCTCCTGGACGAGGCTGGCCAACCGGGTCGCCTCGATCTGCATCCGGCCGGCGAACCGCTGGACGGCCTCCGGGTCGTCCGAGGCGTCCGCGACGGCCTCGGAGAGCAGCGACAGCGCGCCGACCGGGGTCTTGAGCTCGTGCGAGACGTTGGCCACGAAGTCGCGGCGGATCGCCTCGATCCGGCGCCGCTCGGTGAGGTCCTCGACGAGGACCAGCACCAGCCGGGAGCCGAGCGGGGCGACCCGCACCGAGACGGCCAGCGGCTCGGCCGTGCGGGCGCCGCCGGGCCGGGGCACCTCCAGCTCGGCCTGGCGGATCTCGCCGTCGCGGCGGGTCGCCCGGGCGAGCGTGAGCATCTGTTCCACGGCCATCGCACCGCCGCGGACCAGACCCATCGAGTAGGCGGCGGAGCTGGCCTTGACCACCTCGTCGCCCTCGCCGAGCACGATCGCGCAGGAGCGCAGCACGGAGAGCACGGTGTCCACGCCGGGTGGCAGCGGGGGTTCGTACGCCAGGAGCCCGCCCGAGCCGGTCCGGCCGGCGGCGCCGCCCCGGGGGGTGGTGCCGCGGGCCTGCTCGCGTTCGCTCCAACGGAAGGCGATGGCGGCCGTGAGACCGACGCCGAGCCCGGCTATGGCGCAGGCAGCGGCGGTGGCCACATTCACGTCCATGTCACTCAGCCTAAGCGCACGTCGGGCGCGCTCCCCCAGGGTGCGATCAAGGGATCGGCCGGACGTTGCCGAGAATTCACCTTCAGTCCTCTGCTGGTTCACTGCGGGGGTCGTGCGTGGTCGCCCGGGCGGCGCAGTGTTGTCGACGCAAGCCCGTGCGGGCGGTGACGCGGCTACCATTCGCGCCACCAGCAGCGGCCGTCCTCGCGGGCGGACCGGTCGGCACCGCCACCGACACAGCTACTGACGGACCGGCCGACCCTTCGAACGGGGGACGGGCGGCCAGGAGGAGAGAGCATGCGCGACGCGTACCACGAGGAACTGGACTCGATCAGCGACGGCCTGGTCGAGATGGCCCGGCTGGTCGGCTCCGCCATGGGCCGGGCCACCACCGCGCTGCTCGACGCCGACCTGGCGCTGGCGGAGAGCGTGATCGCCGCCGACGAGAAGGTCAACGACCTCCACCACGAGCTGGAGAACCGGGCGATCGACCTGCTGGCCCGGCAGCAGCCCGTCGCGACGGACCTGCGCATCGTGGTGACCAGCCTGCGGATGAGCGCCGACCTGGAGCGCTGCGGCGACCTGGCCCGGCACGTGGCCAAGGTGGCCCGGCTGCGCTACCCCGAGTCGGCGGTGCCGAACGACCTGCACCCGATCGTGCTGGAGATGGGGCAGCTCGCCCAGCGTCTGGTCGCCAAGGCCGGCCTGGTGATCTCCACCAAGGACGCCAACGCGGCGATGGAGCTGGAGCGGGACGACGACGCGATCGACGCGCTGCACCGCGAGCTCTTCTCGCACCTGCTGGACGACCGCTGGCAGCACGGCATCGAGACCGCGGTCGACGTGACCCTGGTCGGCCGCTACTACGAGCGGTTCGCCGACCACGCGGTGTCGGTGGCCAAGCGCGTGGTCTTCCTGGTGACCGGCGAGCACGCGGACGAGTTCGCGGCGGAGACGGCGGCGCAGCAGGCCGAGTGACCCGCGGCACGGGGGCAGGGGCGCACGCCTGCGCGGGCGCCCTACCTCCGCGCGCCCGTTGACGCCCCGTCCGGGACCGGTTTTCACTCGTTCTGGGCATGCCCGCAGGTGCTGCGGCGTGCCGTGGTGCGCCGTCGACTGCCGTCGACAGCCGTCGATGAGGAGGACCCGACCGTGATGAAGGCCGACCAGAACCCGACCACGCCCGCGGCGCGCGCCGCCACAGCGCCCTCCGTGAAGCTGCTGCCGGTCCTCGCCGCGGGCTGCGGCTGCGGGCCGGGCTGCGGTTGCGGCTGCCAGTCCGGGGCGCCGTGCCAGTGCGGCGGCGCCGACGGGGGCTGCTGCGGCGGCCACTGACACCGCGGGCCCCGCCCGGGCGGCGATGTCACGCCGCCCGGGCGGGGCCCGCGCATGTCCGCTGTCCACCGCACGGCGGACCGGGTGCGTCCGTCAGAAGGTGACGTCCATGCACTGGTAGAAGGCGTTGCCGGTGTCCGCGACGTCCCAGATGGCCAGCACGACCTGGTGGCCGGTGCGGCCGGAGGGCAGGGTCGCGGTGTGGCTCAGCGTCGTGGGGGGCTGGGCGCCGTTGTAGGGGACGGTGAGGAAGGGCGTGGAGTCGAGGTTGGCGCGGGTCAGCCTGGTGCCCGCGCTGTAGCCCGGCCTGGTGAGGTAGTAGCGGAACTGCGTGGTCGCGTGCCGGGCGGTGAACTTCCAGGTGAAGGTCAGCCGCTGGCCGGCGCTCACCCTGGTGGCCGGCCAGGCGCCGCCGCGCGGGTCGTCCAGCTGGGCGAAGCGGCCGTTGCCGCCCGCGCAGAGGGTGCCGTCGGCCGGGCCCTTGGCCGGGAAGCCCTTCGGCCCCTCGACGCTCTGCGGCTCCCACCGGATGTCGCCGCAGTTGGCGACCGTGCCGGCGGCGCACAGGGCGGCCCGGCTCGGCGGTGTGGTGATCCAGCCGTGCGAGTACGCGGGGATCGCGGTGGCGAGGGGGACGGCCGCGGCGGCCGCGACGGCCGCCAGGATGTGACGCTTGCGCATGGTGCTCCCTCCGTGGGGGGTGGATGGAGTGTGCGTGTGCGTGAACGCCCGGCGGGCAGCGCGCGCGGTGGGGATTGGCGTGCTCGCGCCAGATCTGGACCACCACGCTAGGAGCGGCCCGCCACTCCCGTCAATGGTCTGAACCAGTCTGGGGCAGACCCGACCTGACGAACCGTCGGCCCGCGGGCCCGGACACGCCGAGGCCCCGCCCGGACGGACCGGACGGGGCCTCGGCGCTACGGGCTTACTTCTTGCCCTGGGTCTGAATCGCCGGTTTCCCAGTGCTAGTCACAGAGCTCTGACCAGTAGGTATGCCGTCAACGCCTGTCATCATTGGTCAGCCGAGAGTGGCCCCGGACGGCCCACAGACGGCCCGGGCCAAGGGCTAGCCGGCCTCGCCAGGACCCCCTTGCTGCATGGCCGCGGCTCGTCAGGTCTGCAAGTGGTTGGCCCAGACAGCCTTAATCTGCTCTCCTTGCTCGGCAGTGATGACGCCAGCTGCCAGCGCCACGGCCACGAGATCTGTACCAGCCGCCAGCTTTAGGGCGGTGAAGGCGTCGTTCATACGATCGGAGTTACGCGGCGTTCCGACATGCCCAGATACCAGGTCACCGGGGAGGAAGTTTGCGACCTCTCCGTCGCGCCCCTCGAACGCTGCCTTGTCCATCCTCACGTGGACCCGCTTGGTGCCGACAGTAACGACGGTCCCGTGGGACCCGTTGTGGTAATAGGGCCGGTCGCTTGGCCCTCTGACCGTGACTTTGTCTCCGACCTTGTAACTGCTCAGGGTATTTCCACTACCGAGCACGTACATCCCCCTCTTGGCATGCGGAAAGCCACTTTGTACCGCCCTCTGCCCCGCTTGTCCACCGCACTCCGACACTGCGTGGGCAGATTCGGGATGCGATTGATCTTGCAGGAGTCTCGACGGCTCCTAGCGGACCTCACCCTGGCCCGTGCCGACGGCCTTACCCCAAGACGAGCCACCCATGGGTCCCAGAGCAGGTCTGGTCAGATCTCGTCGGTCTGGCCTTCGGCCAAACCAGGCTGCGCTGTTGCCTCGCGACACGTGGGTGACCAGCAGCGGAACAGTTGCCGTTGGCTACTGGCAGTCAGCTTTGGCCAGCCTCGACGGCCCACAGACGGCCCCGCCGGGAGCGGTCGCGGCTGGTAGGAAACGCCGACAAGGCGCGGCAGACGGCCTGCAGAAAGCCCCGCCCGATTCGTCGGCGCGGGGCATATCTGCGCCTCTCAGGCTGGCAGCCGCACCTCAGTACCAGGCTCGGCACCAGGGTAGGCGTCGACGATGAGGTTCAACTGCTTCTGCATGTACCAGATATTGAGCCCGAAGACGAAGTAGAGAAGCATGCTGGCTATCGCACTACAGGTGACGGGAATTCCTGCCCGGCGCTGAGCCTTGGCGATGGCTTCACCGGTGTTGTAGTAGGAGATGAGCGGGGCGACAATCGTCCAGCCAAGGAAGATGAGTACGCAGGTACTTCCGCCGGGGCTGAGACGTTGGCTGTCGTCATACTCCTGCAACTCTTTATGGATCTTGAAATACCACACTAAATGGTAGATCCCCAGAGTAATCAACGGCAGGCCCAGCCATACGGCAACCGGGCCGCGCCGCTTCATGGCAAGACCATGATTATCTTTGATTGGGACCGGCGCTGCCATTGGTGGCAGAACAAGCGGCGCTTCTGGCGGGACGACGGGCTGCGTCGGTGCAGGAGTGGGCTTGGGATCGTCCATGGGAAGCTCCCTGCATCAGGGGTGTTACTCCCACGCTATGCCTGGCCCATGCCCGCCGCGAACGCGCCTGAGTCCCGCCCTGCCTGCGAGGGCGGCCCCTCCGAACCTAGGAAGCGACTACTCCGCCCCGCTGGCCTCGTAGCTCCACTTATGGCCCGTGCCCCGATACTCAGAGACGGGAATCGGCTCAATGCCGGGCCGCATTCGGGCGGTATACAGGGCGCCCTCCAAGTGGTCGATCTCGTGGCCCACCAGGCGCGCTACCGCATCCTCAAAGATGGTGATCCGGCGCTGGCCGTCGATGGCCTGGTGCTCCACAGTGATGCTGCGTGGCCGGGGAACCATCCCGCGCACGTCGAAGAAGCTCCAGCAGCCTTCGTACTGTTCGTCTGTCTCGGCGGACTCCTCGATCACGCGAGGGTTCAGCAGTGTGATGGTCTTAGCTTCGGCGGTGCGGACGATGGCTGCCGCACGGTCGATGCCGAGCTGGGGAGCGGCCACGCCCATGCCCTTGCTGAAGACGTGGATTCCCGCAGCGCGCTCGGCCGCCGAGTTCAGCTCGGCCACGACCCGCCGGACGTCCTCGGCTTCTGCCGGCAGGTCGAACGGGCGGGCCCGGTTGGTCAGGATCGGGTCACCAGCCTGGATGACACCGATCGATCGCATTTTCTCGCTGGCAGCGGTCGGGTTCATGGGCGGCCTGGTCTCCTCGTGTTCGGGGCGCGCACGGAACTTCCACTCAAGCCTGTAGCGGGCGTGCAGCGGTGGGTCGTCGGTGGTCCAGGAGTAGATACGCCGGTCCTCGGCAGCGGCCCGGTGGATTGCGGTACGGAACGGGAACGCGGCGGCGGTCATGGTGGTCTCGGTCCCCCAGACCGCCGGGTCGAGAGCCGCCGGGAAGTCCAGCCGGACGCTCAGCCGCTCGGTAGGAAGCCGCACGGCACGCTGAAACCAGGTGCCCCACTTGTCGTCGCTGACTGTGTACGAGTACTCGATCCAGGTGCTCTCGCCCGGGTAGAGCGGGTAGCGCCCGTACTCGTTCTCGAAGAGCAGCCACAGCTCCTTGAAGGCGTCCCGGTCGTGCTTCACGCGCCACCCAACGGGCTCGCTTCCCACCTTCACTGTCAGATCAATCTCGTCCCAGGTAAGCGGGTTCTCGCGGTAGAGGCGGTTCGATCGCTCCGGGTTGCCCGGGTAGCGGTCGACAGAGATACGGATCAGGTACCGGGTGATTGGATCCGGGCTGGCGTTGTAGAGCTGCCGCCGCTGCGTCGCTCGATAGGTTCGCCCGTCGTAGAACAGCTCTGCGTCGTCGTGCTGCACGATCAGGCTCGATGGCTGAGCGTCCCCGGCTGACTGGTCTGCTACCGCGTGAGGCTGATGCTCCGGCCGCGCGTACGACTCAACTTCCGCAAAGGCCCTCCGCAGCGCACCACCTGCGTGCAGGACCCGGTCAGCCTGCTCGGCGAACGGCCGTGAGGGGCGCTGCTGGCCACTCTCCACCTTCGACACGTACGAGGGCGTGTACCCGACGGCTTTGGCCAGCGCGGACTGCGAGACACCTCGCACGTCCCGCCAACGCTTCAGCTCAGCGACGAACGGCTCCGTGACCTGTGGCTCGCTTGGCATCTCGTCCCCCGGCTGTGCCTATGAGTGAGCTGTGAGTGATCGGCATTCAGGCTGCAATCACTACCGTGAGCTGCGCTTTGCTTACTGCGTCAGGACGGAAACCTACCGGACAGAGGGGAAGTTGGCGGCCGTGGAGACCAACCTTGAGTTGACCTCTGATCAGCAGTACTCGCCGCTACTGACCTTGGCGGGCAAGCTCCGCCTCCACCGCAGCAAGCCTCTCCGACAGTCGTCGAACCTCAGCTTCGAGCGCGTCCACCCGGTCCACGGGCACGTCGGCCGCCTGCACAGCAGGGGCCAGCTCGCCGGCCTGCCGGACAAAGGTGCCGCGCCCCTGGGTCGAAGACACCAACCCCTCCTCCCGGAGCACGCGGACGCCGCTAGAGGCAGTCATGACCGCCACCTTGAAGCGGTCAGCCAACTGGCGCGCCGAAGGGAGCTTCTGCCCCGGCTGAAGCTTGCCCGATCGGATCTCCTCCCGGAGCGCATCGGCAACCTGGATGTAGGGGGCGCGGTGGTCGTCGATGGAGACAGTCATGGGTCCAGCGTATCCACTAGCACAAGCCAACACACCTAGACCCATCCGCTTGACAGGTTGATACACCTAGGTCAGGCTAGGTGTCACAGCGAAGCCCTGAAAACGCTGTGGAGCGGCGCCTTTCCGCCAAGTCAGCACGCCGCTCCACGCCCCAGTGAAGGGAGTTCCATCATGCCCGTTTCGCTTGCCAGGCAGCCACTGTCGGCCGGCCCGATCCGCCACCGAGTCGACGTGTTCGGCGACCCCGACGCGGCCGAGAGCGCGCCGCGTGTGGCGGTCCAGCTCACGATCAACCTGACGTTCGCGGAGATCATGGGCCGCCTGCTATTCACGCCCGGGTCGATGCTCATGCGGGAGGACCTGGAGGGGCCGAGCGAGGCCCGCATCCTGGAGTGCCTGTGGTTCGGCCTGACCCAGACCGACATCGGCGCCGCCGAGGACTTCGCGGAGATGGCGATGGACGTCTACACCGGCCGCCGGTCCTCGAACCTGCTGGACTTCGCGGTCCGCCTCGGCCAGGTCATCACGCACCTGTTCGGCGTGACCGCACCCGAGCCGCCCGCCACGCTCGCGGCCTCCCAGGTGCTGATCGGCCGGGGAGGGGTGCGCGCATGAGCACCGCATCTCTGTCACAGACCGCACTTCTCGCAGAGCTGGCCGGGTACGGCTCGGACGAACCGCTGCGGGTCGTCCAGGTCGCCCGGGCGCTGGGCGTCTCGGACGAGACCGCGTACCGCGAGGTCCGCTCCGGGCGGCTGCCGTCCTACCGGGTGGGCACGGGCCGGGGCACGATCCGCATCCAGCGGGAGGCGTTCCGCGCCTACCTCAAGGCCCGGAGCATCCCGGTGGGCATGCTGGGGGTGGCCCGGTGAGCACCGACCGCGCCGTTCACGGCAACGCCCGTCTGCGGGCCGCCCTGGTGGCCTCCGGGCTGACGATCGAGGCGGTGGCCCGCGAGGTGGGCACCGACCCGCGCACGGTGGAGCGCTGGCTGAACGAGCCGGGCCGCACCCCCTACGCCCGGCACGCCCACGCCGTGGCCAGGATGCTGCACGCCGACCCGTACCGGCTGTGGCCGACCCTGGGCACCCGGCACAAGGCCACCCCGGCGCCCCGGGACGAGCTGCTGACCTGGTACCCGACGCGCGCCGCCGTCCCGGCCGCCCTGTGGCCGCAGGTGCCGCGCGGCGCAGGGGACCGGATCGACCTCGCCCTGTCCTGCGGGCTGTTCCTGCTGGACGCGGTGCCCGACCTGGTGGGCCTGCTCACGGATCGGGCCGCCGCCGGGGTGCGGGTGCGGATCGCGCTGCCGGACCCGACGCTGGCCCCGACCCAGAGCGAGGCGACCCGGCTGCTGCTGGTCGAGGACCTGTTCGCCGACCTGTACGCGGCGCCGGGCGTGCGGATGGCCCGGCACGGCGGCATCGCCAACGACGTCGTCCGCGCGGACGACCAGATGCTGGTGATGCCGCGGGTGGACGGCTGCCCGCCGGCCGCCGCCCCGGTCCTGCACCTGACCCGGCTGGAGCACGCGCCGCTCACCAGTGCCTACCTGCTGGGCCTGGACCACGTGTTCACCACCGCCCTGCCCACCGTGCGCACCCGCCCACTGGCCGCCGCCTGACCGCCATACCCGCACCGCCCACCCGCTGTACCCGGAACCGTTCCCGCCCCCGTACCCGCGCCGGGTACACCGCCCAGCCGACCACCGGGTCGGCCGGGCGGGACACCCGGCCCGACCTGCCCACCACCCGTATCCGGGTACGCCGGGAACGCCCGAGTACGCGTACCCGACCGACCGGTGAGCACCCGGTGAGCACCGGTGAGCGCCCACCGGCCGGGGGTGGGCACCCGGCGCCCGATCGGTGAGCGCCCACCCCGGACTGGTGAGCACCGACCGACCCGCCGTGAGCGGGCGGGTGGCCTCTTCTGAGCACCCACCACGCACCGGTGAGCGCCCACCAGTCGGGCGGTGAGCACGAGCCGCCGGGCGGCGAGCGCCCACCGGGATCGGGTGAGCGATCGGCCGACCGCCAGCCCGACTCCCGTCAAGGAAACAGCGCTTCTCCGGCCCCGTCCCGGCGGGCCAGCGGTCGCCCTCCGGCCTGCACCGATCCGCCGATCCACCACCCGATCGATCGGCCGACCCCCGCCACCCGGCGGGAGGCCGGAGCAGCGCTTTCTCCTCGGCACGCCACCCGACCACCGCACCGACCCCGCGAGGCCAGCCGATGCGCGACCCACCACCCGACCGCCCGACCGATCGGACCCGACCGACCACCCGACTTGGAGATCCGCCGATGCGCCCCGAACTCCACCTGATCGACCCGACCGACACCGACCGACCAACCCGGGCGGGCAACCCGCTCTACGACCCCGCCCCCGGGGTGGACCGGCCGAGCAGGCCCGGGCCGGTGCCCGACCCCGAGGTGTTCTGCGGGTGGGTCGGCGAGACCGTCCGCGCCCTGGACCCGACCACCGAGGCCGACCCCATCGGGGTGTTGGTGAACCTGCTCTCCGCGGGCGGCGCCGTGATCGGTCCCGGCCCGTTCCTGTGGATCGGCAACGACCGCCACCCGGCCCTGATCTGGGCCCTGACGGTGGGCGCGACCGCAGCTGGCCGCAAGGGTGCCGCGTCCAACACCGTGCGCCGCCTGCTCAAGGCCGCCGTCCCGGAGTTCGTGGCGGACAACACCCCCTCCGGCCTGTCCTCCGGCGAGGGCCTGATCGAGGCCGTCCGCGACGGTGGCCCCGACCCCAAGACCGGCAAGGACACCGAGGGCGTCACCGACAAGCGGCTGTGGGTGGTGGAGTCCGAGTACGGCATCACCATGGCCCGCGCCCGCCGCGAGGGCTCCTCGCTGGGCGGCGTGCTGCGGCAGGCGTGGAACGGCGAGGACCTCGGCGTGATGAACCGCCAGGCCATGCACGCCACCGCCCCACACATCGCTCTGATCGGCCACATCTCCCCGCGCGAACTGCGCGCCAAGATGCAGGACTCCGAACTCGCTGGCGGCACCTACAACCGCTTCCTGCCAGTCTTCGTGCACCGCAACCTGCTGCTCCCCGATGCCGCGGGCGCCTCGGAAGACCTGGTGACCAACCTCGCCTCCGCCTGGCGGACCGTCCTCGCGGATGCGCGCCGCGTCGGCGAGGTCCAACTCACCTCAGAGGCCGCCGATCTGTGGCGCAGCGAGGTCTACCCCGCGCTGTCCGGCGGCGAGGACGACGACGGCCCCCTGGCCGAGTTCACCGCCCGCGCCGCCCCCTACGCCAAGCGCACCGCCATGGTCTACGCCCTGCTCGACCACAAGCCCTGCATCCAAGAGGGCCACCTACGCGCGGCGTGGGCGCTCATCCGCTACGCCCGGGCCAGCGCCGCCCATATCCTCGGCGCCGCCGCGAACAGCACTGGTGACCCGAACCTGGACAAGCTCGCGGCGGCCGTCAAAGCGGCCGGGCCCGGCGGCCTGACCCAGTCCGAGGTCCAGGTCATGTTCAAGCGGCAGAACGCCACCTGGCGCGGAGAGCTGACCGCCCGGCTGTGCCAGCTCCCCGGCTTCGCCGCCGCTCAGATCCAGAGCAGCGGCGGACGGCACCAGACCGTCTACCTCTACGCCCCCGGCGACGACTGACCGCCGGTCCGGAAAGGTCGGAAAGGTCGGAAAGCCCCCTGACCAGGCAAAACACCCGGCGGAAAGTGGTCCGGAAAGGTCCGGAAAGTCCCGCACCATCCGGCCCGCACCCTTCGCGGACCACTTTCCGGACCTTTCCGGACCACTTTCCGCCACCCAAAACCGCAGGTCAGACCCCTCTGCGACCTTTCCGACCTTTCCGGACCACCCCCAGACAGGAGCACCACTCATGATCGGCACCCCCAGCAGGCCCGCACCGTCCAGAAAGCTGGACACCCCCAACCCACGGCCGGCCGAACCTCGGGCCCGCTCCCCACCACCCATCGCTCTTAAGAGACCACCCCGCCCCTCGCTCACCCGACCACCGGGCCAAAGGGGCGGGAGGCCGGAGAAAGCGCCTTCCCCGGCCCCCTCCGGGCCTGCACCTGCCCCACCCGGCCCGGCCCGGCGGTCCCCGTCACAGCAGCGGCCCACCGACGGCCGCCCGCCACGCCCCGTGACCGCCACCCGGCGCCCATGCACTCCATCACCGGTGTCAGACACCCCGAACAGCAACCGGCGCCATTTCCCCGGGTAACGCACGCGCGAGGACCGTCAGACAGCATCTGACACCCTGTCTGACACCCCGACCGTCGGCCCTGACAACCCGACCTGACACCCCGGCCACCGTGCCGCCAAGTGTCAGACACCCTCGCAGCACCCGGCCTGACACCCACCGACAACGAGAGCCGATCACGCAGAGCTACCGGGTAGTGGGTAGTGGGGCGCACCCCAGTAGCCCGAAACGGCCCCCAGAGCCAGAAAACCGGGTCCATCCCGGGACTTCCCCACTACCCAGTACCCCCATAGCCCGCACGGAACGTGACCGCAGCCAGTGACTGGCGCCAGTCGCCGACCCTCCCCCAGCCCCCGAAACCCCGGGTAACGCGCGCGCGAGCCGACCGGCGCCGACTGGCACTCCGACAGGCACCCAGCACTGTCGCCGGGCTTGTCACTTGCCGCTTGTCGTGCAGCTCCCCCGCCCGGGCGCCACACGAGACCGACCGCGACGTCCAGGAGATGACGAGTGACAAGCGACAAGACAAGCGACAAGCCGCTCCGGCCGACCCGTGCACCTGTCACCTGTCACCTGTCACCTGTAGCCGTCGGTGCTCCCAAGGGTGCCTCCGCGACCACGCACCCCCTACGACCTGCGCCTTACAGGCGACAGACAGGTGACAGGCGACAGGTGACAGACACCCCGCATGACAGGCACCCCCAGCACCAGGCCCAACCCGCCCGCGACTCCCGGAAGGATCAAACCGTGCCCCACCCGCCGTCAGCCCTCAAGCCCGAACGCAGTCCGCGGGGGACCGCCCAACACCCGCTAACGCTAGCGGGGCAGCCCGCTAGCGTTAGCGGCCCTGCTAGCGGCCGACAGGGCCGCCGACCAGGTGGTTAGCGGTTAGCGGCCGCACCAGCCAGCGCCCACGCCCGCCGGAAAACAAGAGGAGCACCCCCCTCGCCCGCGGGTGCTCTTCTTGCTGTTCGGGCAGCCAGCCGGCACCCGCGATCCGTCCGGAAGCACCAGCCCGCAGCAGGGAGAACGCCAGGGAGGCAGGGAGTTCTCCCTCTCCACCTCCCTGACCCCGCCCACCCGCCCTAACCAGCACAAACCACCTCCCAGGGAGGCAGGGAAGCACCTCGCGGGCAAGCCTCAGAGCACCCGGGGCATGCACCGACCCGCGCCCGCCTGAGCCTCCCTCCCTCATACGGCAGGGCGACAGGGCTGCTATCGATAGCGCCCCCGGCCGCTATCGATAGCAGGGCCGATAGCAGGCAACCCACGGCCTGACCAGACACCTAGCGGATAGCAGGCCAGCCGAGCCCGCCGCCCAATCCGGCCCGCACCCACTCAGCGAGCCAGGGCACCGGAGCGCGGGAGTGAGGCCAGGAAGAGCGCCTTCCCTGGCCCCCGCCCGCCCGCACCGCCCTTCACCACCGCTTGCACCCATCGACCCGCGAGGAGACCGCAGCATGCCCCGCCGCACCACTAGCGTCACCGCACTGCCCGCCGCCCCGTCGGCCGAACCCCTCGCCCTGCCCGTCCGCTTCCTCACCCCCGAAGACGTCGCGGCCCTCTTCGGAGTGCCCCTGGAGACCGTCTACCAGTGGCGCCGCAAGCGCACCGGCCCGCCCGGATTCCGCGCCGGCCGCCACGTCCGCTACCACCCCGACGCCGTCGCCCGGTGGGTCGCCGACCAGAGCAACCCCGCCGCCTGACCCGCGCTACCGGTAGCGGCCCACCCCGCTACCGGTAGCACCACCGCTAGCACCCCACACCCCACCTGAGCAGGCCGCTAGCAGCCAGCGGCCTACCTCAGTGCGCCCCAAAACAGGCCCAACCAGGGCCTGCGCATCCCAGCCCACACCCGCTACCCGAGGAGTAGGCCACCCATGGCCGGACACATCCAAGACCGCTGGTACAAGACCGAGATCGGCCCCGACGGCAAGCCCCGCAAGGTCCGCAGCGATCGCTACGGCATCGGAAGGCGCTACCGGGCCCGCTACATCGGCCCCGACGGGAAGGAGAGGAGTCAGTCGTTCCCCGACCGCCAGAAGCGCCAGGCAGAGGAGTGGTTGGCTCGGATCGAGGCCGACATGACGCGAGGTCAGTACATCGACCCCAGGGCCGCCCGGATGACCTTTCAGGAGTTCGGCGAGAGGTGGCTTGAGACCCAGAGCGGTGACCCGAACACGAAGGCGTCGATGCAGTCCCAGCTCCGTCTGCATGCCTTCCCGCTAATCGGCTCGCGTCCGCTCGGCTCGTTCCAGCCCAGTCACGTCCGTGAGTTCGTGGCCAAGCTGGAAGGGTCCGGCATCTCGGGCTCGTACGCCCGCGTGATCTTCTCCAATGTGCGGGCCGTCCTGAGCGCGGCCGTCGATGACGGCCACATCCCCCGGAACCCCTGCAACGCGAGGACAGTGGCCCTCCCCGCTATGGGGGCCCGCCGCGTGGTCCCGTGGCTGCCGGAGCGAGTCTTCGCCGTCCGGGCCGCCTTGGCGGACCGTTTCCGGACTACCGTGGACGTAGGCGCCGGCTGCGGTCTGCGGCAGGGCGAGATCCTAGGCCTGTCCGTGGACGAGCTGGACTTCGACAACGAGACGCTGCATGTGGTGCAGCAGCTCAAGCTGAGTCTGAGTAAGCCCGTGTTCGCGCCGCCGAAGGGCGGCAAACTGCGCGACGTGCCGCTGCCCGCTCCCGTGGCGGAAGCGCTCAAGGAGCACATCGAGCGGTTCCCCCCGGTCGAGATCACCTTGCCGTGGATGCGGGTGGGCGGTCCGCCGGTCACCAGGCGTCTGATCTTCACCGGGCCCAACGGTGGCCATGTCTGGCGCGGAGCGCTGAACGAGGATCACTGGAAGCCCGCGCTGGCCGCTGCCGGGGTTATCCCCGCAGCGAGGAGCCGTCAGCACGTGGGCGCCCGGGAGCACGGCATGCACGCCCTACGACACTTCTACGCATCAGTGCTGCTGGATGCCGGGGAGAGCATCAAGGCCGTCAGTGAGTACCTGGGGCACTCCGACCCTGGCCTGACGCTCAAGGTGTACGCGCACCTGATGCCCAGCAGCCAGGCCCGGGCTCGTAAGGCCATCGCTGCGGTGCTTCGGCCTCAAGATCACAAGGACTGACGGCCCACAGGCGGCCCAGGAATGACGACGGCCCCTCACTAGCGGCAAACGCGCTGGTGAGGGGCCTGATCGCGCTAGGGCTTACTTCTTGCCCTGGTTCTTCACGGCCTCGATGGCGGCCGCGGCGGCCTCCGGGTCGAGGTAGCGGCCGCCGGGGTTGAGCGGCTTGAAGTCGGCGTCGAGCTCGTAGACGAGCGGGATGCCGGTGGGGATGTTCAGGCCGGCGATGGCCTCGTCGGAGATGCCGTCCAGGTGCTTGACCAGGGCGCGCAGGCTGTTGCCGTGCGCGGTGACCAGCACGGTGCGGCCGGCGGCGAGGTCCGGGACGATCGCGTCGTACCAGTACGGGAGCATGCGCTCGACGACGTCCTTGAGGCACTCGGTGCGCGGGCGCAGCTCGCTCGGGATGTCGGCGTAGCGGGCGTCGCCGGCCTGCGAGTACTCGGAGTCGTCGGCGAGCGCGGGCGGCGGGGTGTCGTACGAGCGGCGCCAGAGCTGGAACTGCTCCTCGCCGAACTCGGCGAGGGTCTGGGCCTTGTCCTTGCCCTGCAGGGCGCCGTAGTGGCGCTCGTTGAGGCGCCAGCTGCGGTTGACCGGGATCCAGTGGCGGTCGGCCTTGTCGAGCGCGATCTGGGAGGTGCGGATGGCGCGGCGCAGCAGGGAGGTGTGCACCACGTCGGGGAGGATCCCCTCGGAAAGGAGGAGCTCGCCGCCGCGGGCCGCCTCCTTCTCGCCCTTCTCGTTGAGGTCGACGTCGACCCATCCGGTGAAGAGGTTCTTCTGGTTCCACTGGCTCTCGCCGTGGCGGAGCAGGATGAGTCGGTAGGTCGTGTCAGCCATGGGCGCCAGTTTAGAGGAGCCGTTTATCCGCTGGTCCGACCGTCTCATCCCGGGTAATGTGCGGATACCACTTGTGCCACTTACCTGCGTCGCCCGGCGGCCCACCCCTGCCCGGACGCGCCGGTCCGCCCTGCCCGGGAGCCGCCGATGTCCGCCGCCGTCCGTCTGCGCAGCACCGTCTCGGAGGCGGTGGGCGGTCTGCCGCGCGCCTTCTGGTGGTTGTGGACGTCGACCCTGGTGAACCGCCTCGGCGGCTTCGTGGTGACCTTCCTGGCCCTCTACCTGACCGGCGGCCGGGGCTTCTCCCCCGCCTACGCCGGCCTGGTGGCCTCGCTCTTCGGCCTCGGCTCGGCGATCGCCGCCGTCGCGGGCGGGGTGCTCGCCGACCGCTGGGGGCGGCGGCCAACCCTGCTCGTCGCGCAGCTCGGCACGGCCGTCTCGACCGCCGCCCTCGGCTTCTGCCAGGACCGGGCGGCGATCGCGGTGACGGCCTTCCTGGTCGGCCTGGCGAGCAACGCCTCGCGGCCGGCCGTCTCGGCGATCATCGCGGACCTCGTCCCGGCCGAGCACCGGGTGCGGGCGTACTCGCTGAACTACTGGGCGATCAACATCGGCTTCGGCGTCTCCGCGGCGGTGGCCGGCCTGATCGCCGCCCACGGCTACCTCGCGCTCTTCCTGCTGGACGCGGCCTCCACGCTGGCCTGCGCGGTGGTGGTCTTCGCCCGCGTCCCGGAGTCCCGCCCGGACCGGCCCTCGGCGCCGTCCGGAGCGGCCGGCGGCCCGGTTCCGACGGAGCCCGGGGCCGGCCTCGGCACGGTCTTCAGGGACGGCCGGTTCATGGCGCTGGTGGCGGTGAACCTGCTGCTCGCGGTGGTCGCCCAGCAGGGCAGCACCACGCTCGCCGTCGACATGGGGCTGGCGGGCATCTCGGCGGCCCAGTACGGGCTGGTGATCGGCCTCAACGGGTTGCTGATCGTGGTGCTGCAACTGCCGCTGACCCGGGCGATGGAGGGCCGCGGCCGGACGGGGCTGCTGGTGGCCAGCGCACTGCTGACCGGGTGGGGCTTCGGCCTGACCGCACTGGCCGGCGGCTCGGCCGGGTTCTACGCCTTCACCGTGGCGGTCTGGACGATCGGCGAGATCATGGCCGCGCCGACCATGATGGGCCTGGTCGCCGAGCTCTCCCCGGCCCGCGCCCGAGGCCGCTACCAGGGCGTCTACTCGCTCTCCTGGTCGCTGGCCTCCTTCGTCGGCCCGGCGGCCGGCGGCTACCTGCTGGAGCACGCCGGCGGCCGGGCGGTGTGGGGCGCCTGCGCCGTCTTCGGCACGGTCGCCGCGGGGGCGTTCCTGCTGCTCGGCCGGCGGCCGGCGGCGGCCCCGGCGGACGCGCTGCCTGCGGAGGCCGCCCCGAGCGCCGAGCTCAGCCGGTCGTAGCCGGGCCGGTCTCCTCGGCCGCGGGCCCGGCCGCGGACTCCGTGGCGGCCTGGGCGAGGTGGGCGAAGGCCGCGAGGTTGCCGGTGGACTCGCCGCGCTTGGTGCGCCACTCCCACTCGCGGCGGATCGCGGTGGCGAAGCCCAGCTCCAGCAGGGTGTTGAAGGGCTCGTCGGCGTTCTCCAGGACGGTGCCCAGCAGCCGGTCGACGGTGTCCGGGGTGAGCGCCTCCAGCGGCAGCCGCCCGGCGAGGTAGACGTCGCCGAGCCGGTCGACGGCGTACGCGACGCCGTAGAGCCGGGTGTTGCGTTCCAGCAGCCAGCGGTAGACGGCCTGGTGGTTCTCGTCCGGCCTGCGGATCACGAACGCGTTGACCGACAGGGTGTGGTCGCCCACCCGCAGCGCGCAGGTGGTGGACAGCTTGCGGGTGCCCGGCAGCGTCGCGACCAGCGTGTACGGGTCGGTCACGGCCGGCTCCCACCTCACCCCGGCCTCGTCGAGCGCGGTGCGCAGCAGGGTCAGCGCCTCGTCCTTGGTACGGATTGCCATGACGCTGACGCTACTCGCCGGTACCGCCCCCGCCCCGGCAACCCCACCCGGGACGGGTCGGCCGGCGGGCTCGCCGGGGCCCGGAGGGCTGCCCCGCGGGACCTACGCCAGGCGCAGGCCGCGGGCGGGGTGGGTCATGGCCTGGGCGTAGACCTCGGCGGTGGCGGCCGCCGCGGTGTCCCAGCCGAAGTGGGCCGCGTGCCGTGCCGCCGCCGCGCCGCGCTCGCGCACCAGCTCGGGCCGGTCCGCGTACGGCTCCAGGGCGTCCGCCCAGCGGAGCGGGTCGTGGCCGTGCACCAGGCTGCCGGTGCGGCCGTCCCGGACGGCGACGGGGAGGCCGCCGACCGCGGCCGCCACCACCGGGGTGCCGCAGGCCTGGGCCTCCAGCGCGACCAGGCCGAAGGACTCGCTGTACGAGGGCATCACCAGCGCGGTGGCGGCCCGGTACCACTCGGCGAGCCGGGCCTGGCCCACCGGCGGGTGGAACCGCACGACGTCCGAGATGCCGAGCTGGGCGGCGAGCTTGTGCAGGCTCTCCGGCTTGGCGAGGCCGGTGCCGGAGGGGCCGCCGACCACCGGGACGACCAGCCGCTCCCGCAGCTCGGGCCGCCGGGCCAGCAGCACGGCGACCGCCCGGAGCAGCACGTCGGGCGCCTTGAGCGGCTGTATGCGGCCGGCGAACAGCAGCACCGCGGCGTCCTGCGGCAGCCCGACGGCGGCACGGGCGGCGGCGCGGCTGCCGGGCCGGAAGACGTCCAGGTTGACCCCGGGGTGGACGACGGCGAGCTGGTCGCGGCGGGCGTCGTAGTGGTGCGAGAGCTCGGCCGCCTCCTCGTCGGTGTTGGCGATCAGCCGGTCCGCGGCCTCGACGACCTGCGTCTCGCCGATCACCCGGGCGGGCGGCTCGGGGCTGTCGCCCTCGGCCAGCGCCGCGTTCTTGACCTTGGCCATGGTGTGCATGGTGTGCACCAGCGGCACGCCCCAGCGCTCGGCGGCCAGCCAGCCGACGTGCCCGGAAAGCCAGTAGTGGGAGTGCACCAGGTCGTAGTGGCCGGGGCGGTGGCCTGCCTCGGTGCGCAGCACCCCGTGGGTGAAGGCGCAGAGCTGGGCCGGGAGGTCCTCCTTGACGAGGCCCTCGTACGGCCCGGCGGTGACGTGGCGGACGAGCACGCCGGGGGCGAGCTCGACGGCCGGGGCGTCGTCGGAGCTGATCGCCCGGGTGAACACCTCGACCTCGATGTTCAGCTCGGCGAGGCGCTTGGCGAGCTCCACGATGTAGACGTTCATGCCGCCGGCGTCCCCGGTGCCCGGCTGGTGCAGCGGCGAGGTGTGGACGCTCAGCATCGCGATCCGCCTCGGGCGCCTCGGGCGCCCGCCGATCAGCGCCTGCAGGCGGCCGCGGCGGGTCGACGGGGCGCTGCCGGCGGTCGGCGCCGTGCCTCCGGCCGCCTGGGCGAGCCGCTCACGACGGGCCGTGCGTACGGGGTGCTGCGTCACCTGGCTGAAGCCTCCTCGTGCTCCCCGGTCGATGGTGCATCCGGTCGTGCGGGCAGGGCAGCGGGACGCCTGCCGGCAGTGGCCCGGCGCGGCGGTCCGCGTCCGACGCAAGGCCGCCCGGAACCGATCGTTCCGGGCGGACAGACGTCCAGTGTGCCAACCAGCGGGCCTGCGGCCGGTATTCCCGACAGACCGGTGAGACCCCCGACACCGCCCCGGGCCGGGCCGGGCGCCCTGGTGGCGGTCGACCGTGCCGCCTGGGCGCCTGGGCGCCGGGGCGCCCGCGTACCCTGCGGGCATGGCCGCCTTCGACCCCTCCCCCGCCCGCGGGCCGCGATCGACCCGCCCGGTCGGGACGGTGACCCGGGGCACCACCAACACCAACCGGCTGCGGCGGATGGACCGCTGGATCGTGCACGCCATGGCCCGGACGCTGCGGGTCGCCGAACGGCCGCCGATCGCCGTGGACCTGGGCTACGGGGCGGCCCCGTGGACGGCGGTCGAGCTGGCCGCCCGGCTGCGGGCGGGCCGGCCGGACATCCGGGTGGTCGGCATCGAGATCGAACCGGCCCGGGTGGCGGCCGCCCTGCCGTACGCGGACCCGCCGCTGCTGACCTTCCGCCGGGGCGGCTTCGAGGTGCCCCTGGACGGCGCCTCCGCGCACCTCGTCCGGGCCGCCAACGTGCTGCGGCAGTACGAGGAGGAGTCGGTCACCGCGGTCTGGGAGCGGCTCTGCGGACGGCTGGCGCCGGACGGCCTGCTGGTCGAGGGCACCTGCGACGAGATCGGCCGCCGCCACGTGTGGGTGGCGCTCGGGCCCGAGGGGCCGCGCACGGTCACTTTCGCGGCCCGGCTGGCCGACCTGCAGACCCCCTCCGACCTGGCCGAACGGCTGCCGAAGGCGCTGATCCACCACAACGTGCCGGGGCGGCCGGTGCACACCTTCCTCACCGACTTCGACCGGGCCTGGGCGGCCGCCGCGCCGTACGCCGCCTTCGGCGCCCGGCAGCGCTGGGTCGCCGCCTGCACGGCGCTGGCGCAGAACTGGCCGCTGGTCGACACCCGCCGCTGGCGGCACGGCGAAGTGACCGTGGCCTGGCCCGCGCTGGCCCCGTAGGGCGCCCACCTGCCCGGTTCCGGCCGGCCCGCATGCGGCCGCCGGGACGGTTCGGCTGTGCGGAGCGGCGGATTCACTCGAACGAGTTATCGAATTCCTCTGGCGTGTTGACGGCCCGTCACGCCACCATGGAATCGATCGCACGAACTGCCGACCGTCACATGAGGTTCCGTCAGCTCCTCTGCGTCACACCGCAGGACCGGCGCCGCCGCGGAGGGGCCGGCCTCAGCCCTCGCCTTCACCCCCGCCTTCGCCCTCACCCTCCGACTCCAGCGTGTGCCACACCCGCTCGAACACCCCGTACACCTCGGCCCCGAACAGCACGAAGCGCACTTCCGCCACCTCGCCGGCCCGCCCGCCGGCCACCTCGTCCGCGACGGTCGTGAGGGCGATCCGCGCCGCGTCCTCCAGCGGCCACCCGTAGATCCCGGCCGAGATCGCCGGGAAGGCCACCGAGCGCGCCCCCAGGTCCACCGCCAGCCCGAGCGACTCCCGATAGCAGGAGGCCAGCAGCCCAGCCCGCACCGACCGTTCCTCCGCCACGAACACCGGCCCGACGGTGTGCACCACCCACCGGGCCGGCAGCCGCCCGGCCGTCGTCGAGACGGCCCGCCCGGTCGGCAAGCCCTTGCCGTAGTGCGAGGCACGCAACCGTCGGCAGTCCGCGAGGATCTCCGGACCGCCCCTGCGGTGGATCGCGCCGTCCACCCCGCCGCCGCCCAGCAGCGACGAGTTCGCGGCGTTCACCACCACGTCCACCTGCTGATCCGTGATGTCACCCTGCACAAGCGTGATCTGCGTCACCGTCATCGACCTCCTGTCAGTCCCATCGCGACCGGCGCCGCCGCCGGTCGGGCACGCCGCCGAGAGCGTGGCAAAAACCACAGCAGCGGCCGCCAGTCAGAGAAATCCCCGGAGATCACGTTATGGTCGCGAGAAGCTCCTCGACCCGCGGTGCCAGGCGGGCACTGCGCACGGACACCAGCCGTTGGGCAGTCGGGGAAAGGAAGGATCGACCAATGCCCGCAACGGGAGACGGGCGGGCATCCGCTGCCGCAGCCAGGTTCGGCACCGCCGATGCCGCCGACACCGCGCACCGCGCGGGCACCGGTACGGGCACGCCCGCCGCTGCCGCCCCCGGCCGCTCCGGCGCCGGCCGGCCGGTCGCGCAGCGCGCCAAGGAGGCCGCGGACACCGCCACCGCCGGCAGGTCCGCCCGGCCCGACCGGGGCGACGACACCCGCGAGCCGGCGCCGATACCGCATCCGCGGACGACCTCGCCCACCCGGGCCGAGCCGTCCGGCGAGGCGCCCTACCGCCTGTTGGTGATCGCGGACGGCGACACCGGGGACATGGGCCTGATCGAGTCGCTGGTCGCCGAGAGCGGCGCCCGGGTCGACCTGCACCGGGCCGGGGGTGTCGAGGAGGCCGCCGCGCTGCTGGCGCCGGTGCCGATGACCGCCCGGCGCAGCCGTCCCCGCCCCGCCGACTTCAACTGCGTGCTGCTCGACCTCGCCGCCCCCGCGCACGGCGGGCACCCCACCGACGAGCCCTTCCCGTCCGACGGCCTGGACGGGCTGCGCGAGCTGCGCCGTCGCGCCCCGCACGTCGCGCTGATCGTGCTCACCGACGCGGCCGGTGCCGAGCTCGGCGCCGCCGCCGTGGCGGCGGGCGCCCAGGACTTCCTGGTCAAGCGCGAGACGGACGGCGCTCTGCTGGCCCGTGCCCTGCGGTACGCGGTGGAGCGCAAGCGGGCGGACGAGTCGCAGCGCCGCCTGGTGGAGGCGGAGCTCCGCGGCCAGGAGAACGCGCGGCTCCAGCGGCACCTGCTGCCCACGCCGCTGCTCGACGGGGCCGGCCTCGCCTTCACCCGGCGCTACCGCCCCGGCCGCCGCCGGGCCCTGCTCGGCGGCGACTTCTACGACGCCGTCCGGACGGACGACGGCACCGTGCACGTCGTCATCGGGGACGTCTGCGGGCACGGCCCGGACGAGGCCGCCCTCGGTGTCGCCCTGCGGATAGCGTGGCGGACCTTGGTCTTCGCCGGGCTCACCGGCCAGGAGCTGCTGACCACGCTGCAGCACGTGCTGGAGCACGAACGGCGCAGCGACGAGATCTTCGCGACGCTGTGCATGCTGGTCCTCGTCCCCGGCGCGGAGCCGGCCGGCGACGCCCCGGCCCCGGGTGCCGGCTCCAACGACGGGGCCGCGGCCCCGCAGGTCGAGCAGGTCCGGCTGTTCCTGGCCGGGCACCCGGCGCCGCTGCTGCTGGGTGCCGACGGGCCGCCGCGGCTGCTGCCGGCCGACCAGACGGGCCCGGCGCTCGGGCTGCTGCCCTGCGACGACGGCCTGGCCGTGTGGCCGGCCGTGGAGTTGGAGCTGCACCCCGGCTGGAGTCTGCTGCTGTACACCGACGGCCTGGTCGAGGGCCGGGTCGGTGCCGGCTCGCGCCGGCTGGGCCAGGACGGTCTGATCGAGCTCGTCGCCGACCACCACGCGGCCGGCCTGACCCGCGGCCGGCTGGTCGACAGCGCGCTCGCCGAGGTAGAGGAGCTGAACGGCGGCGCCCTGACGGACGACGTCGCCGTGCTGCTGCTGGAGCGCAATCCGGTGTCCGCGCTGATGGGCTGAGCCACCGGACGCCGAGAGGGCGGCACCCCGTGCGGGGTGCCGCCCTCTCGGCGTGCTGCGGGACGTAACGGTCACCAGGGCCCGTAGGGGCCGATGTTCCGCCGGCCGCCACCGCGGCCGTCGGTGAGCTGCTTGATCGCGGGCCGCACGTCCACCACGTAGACGATGGCGGCGACCAGGCCGATCAGGGTCAGGAAGTTGCCGAGGACGTTGGCGCCGAAGAGCAGGTCGAGCCCGAGTGCCAGGCCCAGGACGATCAGCCAGAAGCCCTTGGTCTTCTTGTCCGCGGCCCGGTAGGCGTCCTCACGGCGTACTGCCGCGTCCACGAAGGCGAACAGTTTGAAGCCGATGATCGCGACGGACAACCACCAGAAGGGGTTGAGCACGTCGAAGAGCAGGATGTGGAACACTGCGGACTCCTCACTGCGGCCTCGGCTCCTCCGCCCATGGTGGCACGGCGGACGGCCCGCTCCGGTGACAACGATCCGAACCGCCCGGGCGTGCCCGGGTCGGGCGGATCGGCGGGCCCCTCCGTCACGTTCCTACGGGTGACGTGCCGGTGGACCGGCCGTCGGCCTACTTGCCGGTGGACTTGCGGGCCCGGGCGGCCTTCTTGGCGGTGGGGGCCAGCTCGTCCGCGCTGTCCTGGGCGGTCTCCTCGGCGGGGGTGTCCTGGGCCGGCTCGACGTCCAGGGCGACCTCGGTCACCTGGGCCTCGGCGGCGACCTCGGCCGCGGGCTCCGCGGTGTCGCCCGCGCCGCGGTTCTTCTCCACGACGGCCTTGCCGCGGACGGCCAGCTCGTCGTAGGCCTCCTTGGCCTTGACGGCGAGCTCGACGGCCCGGCCGACCTGCTGCAGCGCGAAGGTCTGCGCCTTCTCCTGGAGCTCCTTCAGGTCCTTGAGCTCGGCCGGCAGGGCGGAGACGGCCTCGGTGACCTTGCCCTGCGCCTCGACCAGCAGGGTCTGCGCCTCCTGCAGCCGGGCGGCGGCCTTCTCCTGGGCGGCCTTGCGGTCGGCGGCGATCTCCTCGACCTTGCCGGGCACTTCGCGGAGCTTCTCGTAGGCGAGGTCTCCGGCGCCGGCGAGGGCGTAGAGCGGGGTCGGGTCGCTGAGGGTCTTCTTGATGTCGTCGGTGATCGGCATGGCCGGTCCTCCCGGGCGTTGCTGGTGCGTGCGGTGGTCTCGTGCGGACGTCGCGGGCGGGGCGCCGGTGCCCCGACGGCGGGTCAGTCCTCTGCGGCAGGAGACGCGTCGGGAGCGGGGCCGCTCTCGCGGTTCTCCTTGAGAAAGGCGTCGTAGACGGCGAGCAGGGCCTGCTTCTGCCGCTCGTTGATCAGTGGATCGGCGAGGATCGCGACCCGGAGTTCGAGTCCTTCCTCCCGCCGCTCCTCCAGGATTCCGGCCTGCACGTAGAGCGTCTCGGCCGAGATCCGCAGCGCCTTGGCGATCTGCTGCAGGATCTCCGCGCTCGGCTTGCGCAGCCCGCGCTCGATCTGGCTGAGGTACGGGTTGGACACTCCGGCGGCGTCGGCCAGCTGCCGCAGCGAGAACTGTGCGTTCCGCCGCTGCTCGCGGATGTACTCGCCGAGCGAGCCGACGTTCAGTGAGGCCATGCCTCCAGCATGCACACCGCTGCTTGCAATTGCAAGCAAGCTGCTAACTCCAGCAATCGCGTCGGCCGCGCCGGAGGGCACGGCGCGCGGGCAGGTCAGAGGCGGGGCGTCTTGGGGCCGTGGACGGCGGTGTACTCGGCGGCGAGCCAGGGAGCGAGGTCGGAGACGAGGAGGGTCAGGACGGCCGGGTCGGCGGTGGGGGTGCGGGCGGTGGCGGCGGCCAGGCGCATCTGGTCGGCGCGGGCCGGGTAGCGGACGGCGAAGACTTCCGCCGAGAGGGCGAGGTCGCTGGTCCAGCCGTTCCAGTCGGGCATGACCAGGGTGAAGCCGGTGCGCACCAGGCGACGCGAGACCCCCCGGGCGAGGCGGCGGCGCTCCTCGCCCCCGGCCGCTGCGGCGAGTCGTGCGCGCCAGCCGGGCAGGGCGAGCGCGAGGTCGCCGTTGGTCTCCCGGGCGAGCAGCGGGTCGGGCCGGTAGGCGGGCAGGCGGGCGGCGAGGTCCTCGCCGAGCAGCGGGGTGCACAGGCAGGCGAGGAAGAAGCCGAGGTCGTGCCGTTCGAGCGGGCTGAGCAGGGTGTCGGCGCCGAAGACGAGCACGCCGGCCCCGTCGATCGCCGGGAAGTCGCGGTCGAGGCCGGCGCCGAGCGTCTCGGCGTCGGCGCGGTCGGCCGCGGTCGGTTCCGCGTGCAGGGCGAGCAGCAGGTCGAGGTCGGAGACGCCGGGGACGGCCGTGCCGCGCGGGATGCTGCCGTAGAGGTAGGCGCTGTGCAGGCGGTCGGGCCCGAAGAGCGCGGCCACCCGCCGTCGGGTGGCGTCGACGACCGGCCGGAACGCCGCGGGGACGCGGTCCGGGGCGCCCTCGCGGGCGATGGTGCCGTCGGGGTGGAGCCCCCTGCCGGACTCGGGGCCGGTCATGCGGACACCGCGCCGCGGTTCTCCAGGTTGGCCGCCATCACGGCCAGCGCGCGGACGGTCTCGGCGTACTGATCGTGGGTCAATCCGGTGAGCACGGCGGCGCGCAGCTCGGCGACCCGGGTCTCGACCGCGTCGTGCAGCTCTCGGCCCGGCCTGCTCAGGCACACCCGGTCGCCGTCCGCGGGTTCGGCCCAGCCGCGCGGCAGCAGGCCGGCGGGGCCGTGCAGCAGGCCGTCGACGCCCGCCCGGGCGTCGGGCCAGAACGGGGCGAGGAGGTCGGCGAGGGCGTCGGGTGTGCGCGGGCCACCGGCGAGGGTGTGCAGGGCCTGCCACTGCCGGCGGTCGACGCCGAGGTCGGCGAGGGCCGCCGCGAAGCCGTCCTCCAGGAGGTTGTGCAGGTGCTTGAGCCAGTAGCCGAGGGGACGGCCCGTCGGGTCGGTCTCCATGGCGGTTCCCCATATCCATGTAGAGTGACATGCAGTTGTTATCCACTATGGACCTGGGCGGCGATGGACGGCAAGCACCTTCCCGAGGACCTGTCGGCGGGCGGCCCGGAGGTCGCCGGGATCGCCCGCGCGCTGGTGGCCCTGCGGCGCAGCCAGTCCCGGCGGGCGCTCGCGCGGCTGGCGGCGCACCGGGCGGGGGCCGGGCGGCCCGGGGAGGGTTCGGCGGCAGCGCCCCCGGACGGCGTGGTGCTGCTGCTGGACGCGGTGGCGGCCGCCGCGGTGCCGACCGTCACCGGGCTGGCCTCGGCGCTCGGCATCGACCAGCCGCGGGCCAGCCGGCTCACCGCGCAGGCGCTGGCCGCGGGGCTGCTGCGGCGCGAGGCGGACCAGGCGGACGGCCGCCGTTCGCTGCTGCGGCTCACCCCGGAGGGCCGGGCGGTGCTGGAGCGGGTGGACGCCTTCCGGCGTGCGGTGGTCGCCGAGGCGACGGCCGGCTGGAGCCCGGAGGACCGGGAGGTCCTGGCCCGCCTGCTCGGCCGGTTCGTGGCCGACTTCGCCGCGGTCACCGGTACGGGCCGCGCCGCGGACTGAGACGGCCTGCGGCCCGTACGGAAGAGCAGCACAGCGGTGCACCGGTCAGCGGCGCGGCGCCATCCCCAGTCGGCCGGCCAGTTCGGGGGCCAGCGGGTAGGGCCGCTCGGGCGGCAGCAGCCGGACGGCCTGGGCGTTTCGGCCGGCCCGGATCAGCCCGGAGATCCGGTGCACCTGGGGGGTCAGGTCGGTGACCGAGACCGTCCACTCGTCGACGAAGGTGCCGATCAGGGCGCGGCCCACGCCGACCTGGATGCTGTAGTGGTTGAGCGCGGCGCCTGCGGCGGACCGTTCCGGGTCCCACTGGACGTGCACCGCCGCCTCGGCGAGCGCGGCCGGATCGCCGGTGGTCAGGGCGGCTTCGGCCAGTGCGCGCTCCCAGCCCTCTCGGGTGATCCGGACGGCCAGCACCCGTTCCTGCCCGGGTTTGCGGGCCCAGTTGCTGCGGTGCATCAGCCATCGGAAGGACGGCTTGATCCAGGTCATCCGGCCCCGGGAGAAGGGCTCCACGAACCGTCCGGCGGCGACGGCCGGGCCGGCGATCGCCGGCGCGTACGCCTGGTACACGGTGATGGTGCGCTCGTCGAAGTCGGCACGGATCTGGCGCAGTTCGGTCACCGGCCCACCCTGTCAGCCGGCCGCCGGGCCCCGCAGCGGGTTTTCGCGGTGCGGGGCGGACCCGCTAGGACCGGGCCGGGACGGCGCAGGCTTCGGCGAAGCCCTGGCTGGTCAGTCCGAAGGCGCTGTTGATGCGGGAGCGGAAGTTCTCCAGTGCGACGACGGCGGTGAGTTCGACGAAGGCTGCCTCGCCGAGCCAGGCGAGCAGGGTGGCGGCGAGTTCGTCGGTGACGGCGGGTTCGGTCTCGGTCATCGCCTCGGCGTAGGCCATCACCTGCTGTTCGAGCTCGGTGAACGCCTCGGTGTGCTGCCGCCACTGCGGCACCAGGGCGATCTTGTCGAGCGGCAGGCCGAGTCCGTCGGCGGCCCAGTGGCCGAAGTCGAGGCACCAGGAGCAGTTGATCCGGGCGGCGCCGGCCATCACGGCGAGGTGCTTGAGGCCGGGGTCGAGGGCGTTCCAGCGGGCGACGCCGCGCTCCAGCCGGACGAAGGAGAGCAGCACCCGGCTGTTGTGGCCGAGGGCGAGCCCGGGGTCGAGGACCTTGCCGTACGTCCGCCGCGAGTACCGGGCGCCGATGCGGTTGAGCAGGGTGCGGGGCGGGGTGAGCGGGATGCGGGTCATGGCCGGTTCCTCCTGGGTCGTCGCGCCGTTGTCGGAGGGTGGACGGCGCAGCCCGGGAAAACGTGACATCCGGTGGCGGGACGGGACGGTTCGGTCCGGTCCGGGCCGGTCAGTCGGCTCCGGTGAACCGCCGGTAGGCGGGGGCGAGGAGGTCGGCGAGGTCGCGGCCGCGCACGGTGGTGCCGGACGGCCCGAGCGGGTCGAGTGCGGGGGCGGGCGGCCGGTCGTCCTCGTCGGCGCGGAGCGTGAAGTCGCCTTCCCAGAAGGCACGGTCGACTCCGGCGGTGGTGGGCCGCCCCGCGGGGGGCTGTTCGGCGGTCACGGCGGTCAGGCTCCGGTGGCGTCGGCGGAGAGGGTGAGCAGGTCGCGCAGGGTGTCGGCGGAGAGTTCGGTGAGCCACTGCTCGCCCTCGCCGACGACGGTGCCGGCCAGGGTGCGCTTGGCTTCGACGAGGTCGGCGATCCGTTCCTCGACGGTGCCGGTGCACACCAGCCGGCGGACCTGCACGGTGCGGCGCTGGCCGATCCGGTGGGCCCGGTCGGTGGCCTGGTCCTCGACGGCGGGGTTCCACCACCGGTCGAGGTGGACGACCTGGTTGGCCGCGGTGAGGGTGAGTCCGGTGCCGCCGGCCCGCAGCGAGAGCAGGAACACCCCTGGTCCGTCCGGCTGTTGGAAGCGCCGGACGAGCCGGTCGCGTTCGGTGGGCGGCACGCCGCCGTGCAGGTGGAGGACCTCGGTTCCGAGCCGTTCCGCGAGGTGGGGGCGGAGCCGGGCGGTGAACTCGGTGTACTGGCTGAAGACGAGGGTGCGGTCGCCGGCGGCGAGGGCCGCGGCGAGGATCTCCTCCAGTCGGTCGATCTTGCCCGAGCGGCCGGCCAGCGGGCCGCGGTCGTGGACGAGTTGGGCCGGGTGGTTGCAGACCTGCTTGAGCCGGCCGAGCGCGGACAGCACCGCGCCCTTGCGTTCGACGCCGCGGACGCCGTCGACCCGCTGCAGCAGGTCCGCGACCACGGCCCGGTAGAGGCCGGCCTGTTCGGCGGTGAGGCCGCACGCGACGGTGAACTCCTGCTTCTCGGGCAGGTCGAGGGCGATCGTGGGGTCGTTCTTGACCCGGCGCAGCAGGAAGGGCCCGGCGAGGCGGCGCAGCCGTTCGGCGGCGGCCGGGTTGGCGTTCTGCTCGACGGGGACGGCGAAGCGTTCGCGGAAGGAATCGGCGCTGCCGAAGAGCCCTGGGTTGGCGAAGTCGAGGACGGCGTGGAGTTCGGCGAGCCGGTTCTCGACGGGGGTGCCGGTGAGGGCGATCCGCGGGCCGGAGGGCAGGGCGCGCAGGGCGCGGGAGCGGTCGGTGGCGGTGTTCTTGACGGCCTGTGCCTCGTCGGCGACGATCCGCCGCCAGCGGACGCCGGCGAGGTCGGCGGCGTCGCGCTGGACGGTGCCGTAGCTGGTGACGACCAGGTCGGCGCCGGTCGCGGCGGTGCGGGCGGTGCCGCGTTCCGGGCCGTGGTGGAGGCGGACGCGCAGGCCGGGGGTGAACCGGGCGGCCTCCCGCTGCCAGGTGCCGAGCATGGAGGTCGGGCAGACCAGCAGGGTGGGGCCGGTGGCGCCCTCGGCGTGTTCGCGGGCGAGCAGGGCGAGGGTCTGCACGGTCTTGCCGAGGCCCATGTCGTCGGCGAGGACGGCGCCGAGGCCGAGCCGGCCGAGGGCGTGCAGCCAGGCGGCGCCGCGCCGCTGGTAGGGCCGGAGTTCGCCGCGGAATCCGGGTGGGGCGGCCGTGGCGGCGTCGGTGGGGTCGGTGCCGGCGCGGCCGGCCAGCAGGTCGCCGATCGGGCCGTCGGCGTGGACGGCGGTGACGGGCAGTCCGGCGATGTGCGCGGTGTCGTCGAGGGCGAGCCGGAGCAGGTCGGCGCGGTCGAGGGTGCCGGTGGCGTGCCGGGCGAGGAAGGCGTGGGCGGCGCGGATCTGGGCGGCGTCGACCTCCGTCCAGCGGCCGCGGAGCCGGACGAGACCCTGTTGGGCGGCGGCGAGTTCGGCGAGTTCGTCCTCGGTGAGGACGGTGTCGCCGAGGGCGGCCTGCCAGCGGAAGGCGAGGACGTCGTCGCGGTCGATGCGGGCGGGCTGTTCGACGGCGCCGGGGGTGCCGCTGCGGGCGGTGAGGACGAGTCCGAGCCGGGGGCGGCGCTGCCACCAGGTGGGCAGCAGGATGCCGAATCCGGCGTCCCGGAGGGCGGGGGCTGCGTCGCGGAGGAAGGCGAGGGCACCCTCGCGGTCGAGGGTGAGGCCGGTGGGGCGGATCTCGCGGGCGGTGGCGCGCAGGGCCGGGTGGAGCAGGGCGGCCCGGTCGAGTTCGGCGGCGAGGGCGGCGGTGGGCTGCGGGACGGTGCGGGCGAGTGCGGCGTGGGCTGGGCCCTCGGTCCACAGTTCGGCGGCGGGGACGAGCAGGGACGGCCGGTCGGTGGCCTGGAGCAGCAGGTCGAGCCGCCAGTCATCGTCCGGGCCGGCGTCCGGGTCGCTGTCGGGGTCGTCCGGGCGGGTGTCGTCGGCGGTCGGTCCGAGGGGTTCGGCGAGGCGCAGGACGAGTCGGGCGGCGGGGTCGGCGGGCACCCGGGCGTGCCAGGCGGCGAGCCGTTCGGCGAGGCCTTCGGGGGCGGTGGCGAGGCGGCCGTCGCCGGCGTGCAGGGCGGTCAGCCAGGGGTCGTCGCCGGGCGGGGGCGGCAGGTCGGCGAGGGCGGCCCGGGCCTCCAGGTCGGTGAGGGTGTCGAGGACGTCGGCGAGCAGGGTGTCGGCGCGGCGGCGGCCCGCGGCGGCGGCCGGGTCGGCGGCGAGGCAGACGCGGGGGCAGCCGGCGGCGAGGGCGGCGGCCTCGGCGCGGTCCTCGGCGTCGGGTGCGGGCCGCCAGCGGGCGTACGGGGTGCCGCCGGTGTCCTGGAGGGCGGGCAGGACGCGGCCGCGGCCGACCATCCGCCAGGCGAGGTCGTGCACGGCGGTGAGCCAGCGCAGCGAGGAGCCCTGGGCGAGTTCGGTGGGCGGGCCGTCGTCGGGCTGGCAGTGCGCGAGGGCGCGGTGCGGGTCGAAGAGGGCGCCGAGCAGCTGGGCGGTGTGCGGGCCTTCGAGGACGAGGACGGGCACTCGCCAGGGGGTGGGGGCGGCGCCCTGCGGCCGGGTGCCGGCGGGCAGTTGGGGGGAGGCCGCGGGGGCGCCGCCGAGCGAGGGCAGGTGCAGGGTGGTCCAGCGTTCGGCGGCCTGGCCGGCCAGCCAGCCGGGGCCGGGGCCGAGTCCGGCGAGCAGTCGGGCGGTGCCGGCGGCGGGGAGGGCGAAGGGGTGGGCGGCGGGGCCGGAGCCGGGCCGGGCGGGGGTGGCCGGCCGGTCCCGGTAGGCGGCCTCGCTCTCGGCCCAGAGGGCGAGGCGGCCGCCGTCCTGCCAGAGCGCGTGCAGCGCGTCCATGGGTGAACCTCCGTGGGCCGACCGGTTCACCTTAACCGGGCCGCCTCCTCCACCATTGAGGACCGGACCTGACCTGATCGGTCGATAGCGTCGGTCCTACCGAAGCCGGAGAGCCCGGCGGAGGCGACGAGAGGTGGCCGGCATGCCGACCCTGGTGAACGCGGAGACCGACGAGCGCGACGCCCTGCTGTCCTTCCTGGCCGCGCAGCGCGGCGGCCTGCGGCGCGCCGTGCTGGGGCTGACCGAGGAGCAGGCGGCCGCCACGCCCACCGTGAGCAGCCTGTCGCTGGTGGTGCTGCTGCGGCACGCGGCCCGCACCGAGCGGTACTGGGTCGTCGAGCAGCTGATGGGGCGGGGCGAGGACGGCCCGAAGGACTGGGCGGCGGAGTACCGCCTGGGCGAGGGCGAGACGGTGGAGCACTGGCTGAAGGAGTTCGAGCGGGTGGCGGCGGAGACGGAGGAGATCGTCCGGTCGCTGCCGAGCCTGGAGGTCGACTTCCCTCTGCCGCAGGCGCCGTGGTTCCCGCCGAACAGCCGGCGGACGGCGCGCTGGGTGCTGCTGCACCTGATCCAGGAGCAGGGTCGGCACGCCGGCCACGCGGACATCATCCGGGAGACGATCGACGGCCGGACGGCCTTCGAGCTGGTGGACCTGGCCGGCGGCTGAGGTTCCGGGGCAGGTCGGGGGCGGTTTCCGGGCTTCCCGGGACCGCCCCCGGAATCGATGGTTGAACTTTGAACCAGATGGGGTTATGGTGGAGCCAACAAGTTGAAGCCTAAACAATTGGCTTCACGATCAAGGAGCAAGCCATGGGCATCTTCAGCCGCCGCAACGACACCGCCACCGCCGTCGCCACCCCCGCCGCCGCCGGCCCCACCCTGGGCCACCTGAGCGGCGAGTGGGCCGTCGACCCGGCGCACAGCCGGATCGGCTTCGCCGTACGCCACGCGATGGTCACCAACGTCCGCGGCGAGTTCACCGAGTACGACGGCAAGCTCAAGCTGGACGGCGCCGAGCCGGGCAACTCCTCCGCCGAGCTGGTGATCAAGGTCGCGAGCGTGGACACCAACCAGGCCCAGCGCGACGAGCACCTGCGCACCGGCGACTTCTTCGCCGCCGAGACGTACCCGGAGATCCGCTTCCGCTCGACCTCCGCCGAGCGGATCGGCGAGGACAGCTACCGGATGACCGGTGAGCTCACCATCAAGGACGTCACCAAGCCGGTCGTCCTCGACCTCGACTACACCGGCCACGCCACCGACCCGTACGGCGCCGACCGGGTCGGCTTCGAGGGCCGCACCACCGTCGACCGCACCGAGTGGGGCCTCACCTACAACGCCGCGCTGGAGACCGGCGGTGTGCTGATCGGCGAGAAGGTCAAGCTCACCTTCGACATCTCCGCCGTCAAGTCCGCCTGACGGCAGCACGGTTCGCAGCATCCCGGCCACGCCCCCGCCGACCTCGCCGGCGGGGGCGCCGCCGTGTCAAGGCCGGGCCCGGCCGGTGCGGCCGTCGGCTAGAGTCGCAGGTCGATCGGGGGGTGGCCATGGAACTGCGGCAGTTGCACTGCTTCGTCGCCGTCGCCGAGGAACTGCACTTCGGCCGGGCGGCCGAGCGGCTGCTGCTCGGGCAGCCCGCCGTCAGCCAGCAGGTGCGACGGCTGGAACGGGAGTTGAAGGTCGAGCTGTTCGACCGCTCGCCCCGCCACGTACGGCTCACCCCGAGCGGTGAGCGCTTCCTGCCCGCGGCCCGTGCGGTGCTGGACGCCGAACAGGCCGCCCGCGCCCTCGCGGCCTCCCTCACCGCCCCCGACCGCCTCCGCCTCGGCACCGTCACCGGCCTCGGCGCCCGCCTGGACCGCATCCTCGACGCCTACGAGCGGCACGCCCCCGGCGTCGCGGTGGAACTCCGCGCCCTGCCCGCGGCCGAACGGCTGGCCCGGCTCGCCGACGGCCGACTGGACGCCGCGTTCGTCCGCGGCATCCCGCCCGAGCCGGACGGCGACCTGCGCTACCTCCCGCTCTGGGAGGATGAGTTGACCGTCGCCCTGCCCGCCCGGCACCCGCTGGCCCGGCAGGACGCCCTCGACCTCGCCGACCTGGCGGCCCTCCCGCTGCGGCTCACCGAGCGGCGCAACCACCCGGCCCTGGTCGACCTGGTGACGGCCGCCTGCCGCGAGGCCGGCTTCGAACCGGTCCCCGGTCCGGCCTCCGGCACGCTGCAGGACACCCTGGCCGCCGTCGGCTCCGGCCCGGCCACCTGGACGGTGGTCTACGCGGAGAACGCCCGGATGATGCTGCCGGGCCGGGTCGCATTCCGCCCGCTGCGCACGCCCCGCCTCGCCCTGCCGACCGCGCTGGCCGTCCGGCGCGGCACCCGACCGCCGCGGCTGCTGATCGACGCCTGCCGGGCCGACCGGACCTCGCCACACACGCCTTGACCTGGGACGATCAGGATCCGTGATCGCTGTCAGAGCCGATCGGGTCTGGGTCGCGACCAGCCTGCGGGTGTGGACTTTCTCCAGGACGCCGGACCGGGCGGAGACACCGCACCGGACGGCGCGAGCCGAGGAGTCACCGTGCCCATCGTCACCGTGCAGCAGGGCCCCCGCACCGTCGAGCTGAAGCGCGAGCTCGTCCGCAGGATCACCGACGCCTTCGTCGACGCCTACGAGATCCCCGCCGAGAGCGTCCAGGTGTGGATCCACGAGGTCCCGGCCGACAGCTGGGGCGCGGCCGGCACCCTGATCGCCGACAAGTAGCCGGGCAGCCGGCCGCTCACCCGGACAGCGCCGCGGCGTCCTCCGCCGGCAGCCAACTGCCCGGCGGGCGGCGCAACCAGCCCTCGTCGCGGCCCAGTTCCGCGGCGGCCGTGAGCAGTGCGGCCAGCCCCGGATGGCGCAGGCCGGGCCGGTGGACCAGGCCCACCAGGCTGAGCGGCACCGGGTCGACCAGCGGCCGGGTGACACAGCCCGGCACCTCGGGCCCGCCGACGGCGGTGAGCACCGGTTCGCGGTGCCGGGCGAGATAGCGGGCGAGCTCCGGGACGCCGATCGGCGGGGCGTGCCCGGGCGCCGCCACCAGGCCGTGCGCGGCGAGCAGTTGCAGCCCGAGGTCGGTCCACTCGGTGGTCGCCGGATTGCCCGTGAGGACGTCCACGGGGTGACCCGCCAGGGCCGCCAGCGGCACCTCCGGACGGCCGGCCAGCGGGTGGTCGGCCGGCAGGAAGACCGCCATCGGCTCCAGTCGCACCGGCACGTGGACGAGTTGGGTGCGCACCCGGGGCGGGAGTCCGGCCCACCGGCCGAACGCCACGTCGAGCCGGTGGGCGAGCAACTCGGCCGCCGCGGCGGCCAGTCCGCCGTGGAAGCGGGCGAGCAGTTCGGCCTCCGGCACGGCGGTGCGGGCCGCGGCGAGCAGCCGGTCGGGGGTCAGGTCGGCGCCGTCGATGTCGTTGCCGAGGTCGACCAGCAGCGGCCGGGCCCGGACGGCGGAGACGATCTCGTCGTGCAGGGCCAGCAGCCGGCGGGCCTGCGGCAGGAGGGCCTCCCCGGCCGGGGTGAGCAGCACGCTGCGGGTGGTGCGCTGGAACAGCACCTCGCCCAACTGCCGCTCCAGCGCGCGGACGTCCCGGCTGAGCGCCTGCTGGGCGATGTGCAGCAGGGCCGCCGCCCGACCGAAGTGCAGGGTCTCGGCGGTCGTGACGAAGCCGCGCAGCAGTCGGGGGTGCAGGTCCTGGGGCATGATCACCGCAGCGTAGGCACCCGGCCCCGGATTGACAACAGGAATGCGTGGATCGGGCCGAACAGGTGTTGGACCGGGCGCCGTCCCCGCCGCGAGGCTGGCGGGGTCACCGATCCTCTGCCGGGAGTCCCGTGTTCGCCTCGTACCGTCGCATCCTCGCCCTGCCCGGGGCGCTCGCCTTCACCCTCACCGGGCTGCTGGCGCGCCTCGCCATGTCGATGGCCGGGGTGTCCGCCGTCGTCCTGATCGCCGAGCGGCGCGGCTCGTACGCGCTGGCCGGCGCCGTCTCCGCCGCCGGGCTGGCCACCCTCGCCGTCGGGCTGCCGCTGCTCGGCCGCCTGGTCGACCGGCACGGGCAGGCCCGGGTCGCCGTGCCCGCGGTGCTGGCCGCCGGGGTGCCGATGGCCGGGCTGCTGCTCTGCGTCCGGTTCGGGGCGCCCGACTGGACGCTGTTCCTGTGCTGGGCGTGCTCCTCGACCGTGCCCAATGTGGGCGGGATGGTCCGGGCCCGCTGGGCGCACCTGCTGCGGACCGACGAGGCCGGCCGGCACCTCGCCAACTCCTTCGAACAGGCCCTGGACGAGCTGTGCTTCATGTTCGGCCCGGTGCTGGCGGTGCTGCTCTGCCGTGCACTCGTCCCGGAGGCCGGGCTGGTGGCCTCGGCGGTGTTCGGCGCGACCGGCGTGCTGCTGCTCGCCGCGCAGCGCGGCACCGAGCCGCCGGCCGCGCCCGTCCTGCCGGAGGCCGCGACTGCCGACCACGCGGCGGGCGGGCGCGGCGGGCTGTGGGTGCTGCTGCCGATGTTCCTCGCCACCGGAGTGGTGTTCGGCTCGATGGACGTCACCACGATCGCGTACACCGACGCGACCGGGCACGGCTCGCTCGCCGGGTTGCTGCTGGGGCTGGTGGCGGCCGGGTCCTGCGTCTCGGGGCTGGTGTTCGGGTTGCTGCGGCCGCGCCGCGGCCCGGTCGCCCGGCTGCGCGGCGGGGTCGCCGCGATGGCCGCCCTGATGCTCCTGCCGGCGGCGGCCGGGCTGTCCGGCGCGGGGCCGGCGGTGCTGGCGGCGGCGCTGTTCCTGGCGGGTTCGGGCACCGCGCCGACCATGGTCAGCGGGATGACGCTGGTTCAGCGGCTGCTCCCGGCCGGTCGGCTGAACGAGGCGATGGCCGCGTCGGTCTCGGCGATCCTGGTCGGCGTCTCGGCCGGCTCGGCCCTCGGCGGCGTGGTCGCCCAGCACGCTCCCGCCGGCACCGGCTATCTCGTCCCGGCCGCCGCGGCGGCCACCGCCCTGCTCGTCGCCGCCTCCGGGGCCCGTCGGCTCCGCGAGCCGGGCGACGCGGCCCCGGCCGGGGACTCCCCTGCCCGCCGGCCCGTCCCGGCCATGGACTGACCCCGCCCGAGCGGCCGGGCCGTCCCCCGCGAAATCGGCTGCCCGCTGTCGGTGCCGGGCGCTAGCGTCGCGGCCATGGGGGCTGAGATCACGTACCTGCGCGGGGACGCCAGTGCGCCGCAGGGCGCCGGGGTCAAGGTGATCGCCCATGTCTGCAACGACCTGGGCGGCTGGGGGAAGGGCTTCGTGCTGGCATTGTCGCGGCGCTGGCCGGAGCCGGAGGCCGCGTACCGGGCCTGGCACCGCGGGCGGGCGCGGAACGACTTCGGGCTCGGCGCGGTGCAGCTGGTCCAGGTGGAGAAGTACGTCTGGGTGGCGAACATCGTCGGCCAGCGCGGCATCAGGACGGGCCGCTCCACCGGCGTGCCGGTGCGGTACGAGGCGATCGACGCGGGCCTGGCCGCGCTCGCCGGCCACGCCGCGCGGCTCGGGGCGTCTGTGCACATGCCGCGGATCGGCTGCGGGCTGGCCGGCGGCCGGTGGGAGCGGGTGGAGCCGCTGGTCCGCGCCCGACTGTCCGATCGCGGGGTGGCCGTGACGGTCTACGACCGGTGAGCGGGCTGCGGCCAGCTGTACTCGTACTCGGCGACCTCGTGTCCGCCGGGGAACTCGGCGGTGCGCTCGTCGGTGCGGATCCCGCCCTCGCGCTCGTAGAAGGCGATCGCGCGGTGGTTGTCGCGCAGCACCTCCAGGCGGAGCACGGCGGGCGCGGCGCGGTGGAGTGCGGTGCGCAGCAGCAGGGCGCCGATGCCGCCGCCGGTGCGTCCGGGGCGGACGTGCAGGTTGTCGAGCAGGACGCGGCCGTCGGGTTCGGGCACCAGGTAGGCGAAGCCGACCGGTCCGTTCCCGGCCTCCTCGGCGAGCAGCAGGGTGGGGGTGTGTGCGGGATCGCCGTAGTCGGCGGTGAGGCGCAGTTCCCAGATCTCCCGGCGCTGGGCGGGCAGGCCGTCGCCCAGTGCCTCGGCGGGGACGAGTCCGGTGTAGGCCGTCCGCCAGCTGTCGGCGTGCAGGGCGGCGACGGCGGGCGCGTCGGCCGGGCCGCCGTCGCGGACGGTGATCTCTGCGGTCATGGTCCCGAGCCTTTCACAGTCGGTGTTGCCGCGGCCCGCCGTTGTGCGGGCATGGATCGGGCAGGCCGGCTTGAAGTCGGGCGGGGCCGCCTCTAGAGTCTCCCGGGAGCATATTTTGAACACGTTCGAAATGTGCGCGGGCGGGCGCCGTACCGGGTGCGGAGGGGAGATCCGGTACGGCCCCGCCCGGCCCGCGTCGGCCGACCCCGGGCGGGGGACCCTGCGTGCCCGGCTAGGCTCAGGGCCGTGGACGAGCAGAAGGGCGGCACCCGCAGCATGGACGAGAGCGCCCAGGAACCCGCGCTCGGCGCGGAGCTGCCGGGCGGCCGGGCGCGCCCCAAGACCGGCAAGAGCGAGCAGACCCGTGCGCTGATCCTCGACACCGCGATGCGCCTGTTCCAGGAGCGCGGCTACGAGAAGACCACCATGCGCGCGATCGCGGCCGAGGCCGGGATCTCGGTGGGCAACGCCTACTACTACTTCGAGTCGAAGGAATTCCTGATCCAGGGGTTCTACGACGGCATGACGGTCGAGCACGCGGTGGACGCCGCCCGGCGGATGGAGGGCCACACCGAGTTCGCCGACCGGCTGTACCTGGCGCTCGCCTCCTGGCTGGACTGCGCCGCGCCGTACCACGAGTTCGCCGCGCAGTTCTTCCGCACCGCGGCCGACCCGAACAGCTCGCTCAGCCCGTTCGCCAACGAGTCGCACCGCGCCCGGGCCACCGCCGTCGGGCTCTTCCGGGACGTGCTGACCGGCTCCGACATCGCGTCCAAGCTGGACAAGGAACTCGCCGAGCTGCTGCCGGAGCTGCTCTGGCTGCACCTGATGATCATCGTGCTGTACTGGGTCTTCGACCACACGCCCGGCCAGGAGCGGACCCGCGAGTTCGTCCGCCGGTCCACGCCGATGGTCGCCAAGGTGGTCGTGCTCTCCCGCTACCGGGTGTTCCGCCCGCTGGTGCGGGACGTGAAGGGCCTGATCCACGACTTCATCCTGCCGACGATCGGCCGCACCGCGACCTGAGCCGCGGGCGGCCGACCGGCGGCCGGGCGTTCAGAACAGGTCCGGGTTCCAGGCCTGGACGGCGGTGCGCAGCACCAGGTCGGCGCGGTCGGCCGCGCCCGGCGTCAGCTCGGTCAGCAGGCCGGCGGCGGCCAGCCGGACGGCGGACCCGGTGCCGAGGTGGAGCGAGGCGAGCGCCGCCGCGTCCAGGGCGAGGTCGGCGTCGTCCTCGGTGGGGACGCAGCGCCCGGTGCCGTCGGCGGCGGCCTCCAGCGCCCAGCGGCCGGCCGCCCAGCCGTCCGGGTCGGCGACCTCCAGGACGAGCCGGCCCGGCGCCCGGTAGGTGCGGGCGGCGAAGGCGGCGGGCACGTCGAGCAGCCGCAGCCAGAGGAAGTCGGAGCTGTCCTGGCCGAGCACGGCCGCGCGCGGGTCGGTGAGCAGCAGCGGCAGCAGGTCGTCGGGCCCGAGGTTGCCGATCGCGACCTTGCGCACCCAGTCCACCGAGAAGGCGAGGCGCCACAGTGCGACGGCCGCCTCCCGGTCGAGCGCCAGGAAGTCGAGGACGGTGAGGGTGCAGTTCGGGAGGTTGGCCTCCCACACGTCTTCCACGGTGTAGGCGATCAGCCCGGTGACGGTGCCCTGCGCGTCGCGGTGCAGTGCGAGGAAGGGCTCCTTCCAGTCGTAGCCGGGCAGGATGACGTCGCCGTGGTGCAGCCGCCACCAGGTGTCGCTGCGGCCGATCGCGCCGGGCTGGGTGCGGCGCCAGCGCTCGTGCAGTTCGGCGCCGTGCTTGCGGGCCTCGGCCATGGTGACGAAGTCGGTGCGGCCGCCGGAGGCCGGCAGGTCGGGGCGGATCCCGCCGCGGCTCAGGTCGACCGTCCAGGCGTGGGCGCGGGTGGCGGGGCCGAAGCCGTACCGGCCGTAGATGGGGTGCTCGGCGGCGATCAGGATCGCCGCGGCGCGGCCGCGTTCCTTCGCGGCGGCGAGGTCCTGCGCCATCATCCGGCTGAGGATGCCGCGGCGGCGGTGCGTGGAGTTGACCGTGACGGCGGTGATCGCGTCGACCGGCAGCAGGGCGCCGCCGGGCATCGTGAGCTCGGTGTCGAAGCTGCGGAAGGTGGCCACGCAGCGGCTCGGGTCGTGCGGGTCGAAGGCGCCGAGGAAGCGGCCGGCCTCGAAGGTGAGCCGCCGGTACTCGGTGCCCTCGTCGAGGTGGGGGCGGAGGAAGCCGCGGGCGACGGCGCGGTCCCACAGCGGGAGTTCGTCCTCGGTGACGGCCCGGATCTCGATGCCGGCCGGTGCGTCCTTGCTCATCCGGCCACCGTACGGCGGGTCCGGGGGCGGGCATCCGGTTTTTCCGCCGGTCCGGGACGCGTCGTCCGGACCGTCTTTCGGGCCGCGTTCCGGCCGGTCACCCGTGCCGTTCTCCGGGTGCTGTCACGTTCCCGGGGGCTGCGCCGTCCGCCTGGTACGGCACCGCGACAGGGGCGGCGCCGGGACGGAGGGAGCAGGGCGATGAGGATTCTCCTGGCGGGAGCGAGCGGGGTGCTCGGGCGGAAGGCCGTCCGGGAGCTGACCGCGGCCGGGCACGAGGTCGCCGGTCTCGGCCGCGGCCCGGCGAACACCCTCCGGGCCGACCTGCTGGACCGCGAGGCGGTGCTGCGGGCGGTCGGCGGGCAGTGCTTCGACGCGGTGGTGCACGCCGCGACCGCGCTCCAGGGCCGGTCGATGATGCGGCACCGGGACATGGCCGGCACCGACGCCCTGCGCACCGGCGGCACCGTCAACCTGCTGAAGGCGGCACGGGAGGTCGGGGCCCGGCGGATCGTCCTGGAGACCATGATGTTCGGCTACGGGTACGGGGAGCACGGCGACCGCCCGCTGGAGGAGGGCCGGGACGAGTACGGCCCGCGCGTCGCCGACCCGCGCGAGCGGGCGCACGTGGACGCCATGCGGGCCAAGGAGGACCTCGCCTTCGCCGCCGACGGGCTGTCCGCGGTGAGCCTGCGGTACGGCCTGTTCTACGGCGAGGGCGTCAGCGACACCGCCCTGTTGCCGCTGCTGCGCCGCCGGGCGCTGCCGGTCGCCCCGGACCACGGCCGGAAGCTGTCGTGGGTGGACGTCGACGACGCGGCGCGGGCGATCGTCCTCGCCCTGGAGAAGGGCGGCGACGACCGGGCCTACAACATCGCCGACGACCTGCCGCTCGGCTTTGGCACCCACGTCCGGGCGGTGGCCGAGGCGTTCGGGGCGCCGAAGCCGATGAGTGTGCCGCGCTGGCTGTTCCGGCCTGCGCCGCTGGCGGCCTGCATGCTCGCCACGAATCTGCGGATGTCCACCGCCCGGGCCCGCCGTGAGCTCGGGTGGGAGCCGAGCACCGACGGTCCGCGCCGGCTGGCGGAGCTCGCCGCCCGCACCCCGGTCGCGGTCTGACCCGCCCGGTCGCGGCCCGGTGGGCTCGGGGCCCGGTCAGACCGGGCGGCGTGGCTGGGGGTGCGGCAGCTTCGGGTGCCGGTAGGGGGTGTAGGGCTCGGGGGTCTCCGCGGCGGCCGGGCGGGCGGCGTACACCCGCTGGCGGCCGGCCCGGACGGTCCGGCGGCGGGCGTGCGCCAGCGCCTGGCGCTCCGGTTCCTGGCCGGCGGCCGGGTGGGCACCGGGCTGCGCGGCGGGCCCGCCGGGGCGGCGGGCGGCCAGGGCGGCGGCGCGGCGGTCGGCGAGCCGGGCCGAGCGGCGGGCGAGCGCCCGGGCGTGCTGGGCGTCGAGGTGGGCGGTGGCGCGGGCGGCCATCCGCTCGGCGACCCGGTGGGTGGCGGTGTGGTGTGCCGGCACCTTGTCCGGGGCGCCGGCGATCAGGTCGAACAGCCAGGTGCGGGCCCGGTCGGCGCGGGTGTGCAGCCGCCGCTCGCGGCGCAGGGCGCGCTGCATGCGGCGCGGCCGGGTGGTGTAGTTCCAGCGGGCCCAGGGGCTGCCGGGCCGGGCCAGTCGAACGGCTCCGACCCAGGCCAGGCCGGGCACCATGATGCCGAGCAGGCCGGTCCAGAACTTGCCCTTGAGCAGGGCGATCACCGAGACCAGGGCGTTCACCGAGATCACCGCGACCAGGCCCCACCGGCCCTGCTCCATCGGCGAGGACTGGCCCGGGACGACGCCGAGCGGCACGTAGCCGGTGAGCAGCAGCGCCGTTCCGAGCAGGCCCAGGACGACGGCGTCCACCGAGGTGCGGCCCTGTTCGCTCCAGTAGACGTCGTCCAGGTGCAGGATCAGCGCGAACTCGTCGAGCACGAGGCCGCAGCCGATGCCGAAGCACAGGCCGAACCAGTCGATCCACGGGTGGCCGCCGTTGGTGGCGAACACGCCGATGCCGCCGACCAGCAGGAAGCCCAGGCCGAAGACCATGTGGTGGATGTGCAGCCCGCCCGGGGTGATGTTGCCCGGCCACCAGCGCACCTGGGCGCGGATCATCCGCACGCTGAACCGGATGCCGACGAACGACACGACGAAGCCGACGAGCAGCAGGAAGAGCGGCTGCTTGTGCGCGTCGACGATGTGTTCGCGGTAGCCGTCCAGCAGGTCGTTGATCACGGGTGGTGCCTTCGTTCTCGGGTGGTGCAGCGGGGCTTCGACGGGCCAAACGACCGGTCAGAAGCCGCGGGTGCGTTTGGCCGCCCGGCGGGGGACGAGCAGGTGGGGCGCGAGCGGCTCGGTCGCGCCGGGGGTCTTGAGGAAGAGCCGGGCGACCTCGCCTCCCAGGTTGACGCCGATCGCCAGTGCCATCGCCAACGCGGCGGCCCGGGTGACGGAGACCAGTCCGGCACTGGCGTGTCCCTGGGCGAAGGCCAGCATGCCGAGGTACAGGGCCGAACCGGGCATCAGCGGGCCGATCGCCGCCGTCACGTAGGGCAGCGCCGAGGCGCGCCGGTAGCGGGCCGTCAACTGGCCGAACAGGCCGACCAGGCCGGCCGCGATGCCGGTCGCCGCGATCGGCGAGACCCCGGCGTTGGTCAGCACGCCGTACGTCGACCAGCCGATGCCGCTCATGACCACGGCCATCGGCAGGGTCCGCCGCTCGGTCTGCAGCAGTACCGCGAAGGCCAGCGCCAGCACCATCGCGGCGAGCAGCTGGATCGGCGGGTCGACGGTGCCGCCGATGGACTCGTCGGGCCGGAGCTTGGCGTTGTAGTTGACGCCGAGGTAGAGCACCGACATCACGCCGATCACGATGCCGGCGATCAGGTAGAGCACCTCCAGCAGGCGGGCGGCGGCGGTGATGTAGAAGCCGGTCAGGCCGTCCTGGACGGCGGCGACCATCGCCCGGCCGGGCAGCAGCGCGAACAGGCCGCCGGTGATCACCACCGAGCCGCGCAGGTGCAGGTCGTTGAAGGAGAGCACGATGCCGATGAATGCGGCGGGCGTCGCCGCGACCACGAACTGGTAGACCTCCGGCAGCCCGCGGCGGGCGATCAGCGAGGCCAGCCGGTCGCCGACCACCGCGGCGACGAAGGCGCCGGCGAAGACCAGCCAGGCCTTGGCGTCGACCCGCCCGCCGACCAGGAAGGTCGCCGCCCCGGCCAGCAGGCCGGTGGCCAGCGCCAGCAGCCAGACCGGGTAGGGGTGCCGGTTGCGGCGGATCAGGGCGAGCCGCCGGTAGGCGTCGTTGACCGGGATCTTCTCCGCGGTGATGTCGGCGACCAGCCGGTGCACGGCGGCGAGCCGGGTGTAGTCCGAGGTGCGCCGGCGGACGGTGCGGGCGGCGCTGACCGGCGGGTCGATCAGCGACGGGTGGTACGAGATGGAGATCAGCGTGAAGGTGACCTGCGGCTCGCAGTGGTCCAGCCGGTAGGCGTGCGCGATGCCGAGCATCGCCGCCTCGACGTCCTCGGCGGCCTCGCCGCTGGCGAGCAGCAGCTCGCCGATCCGCAGTGTGAGGTCGAGCACCCGGGGGACGTGCCGGGCGGCCGAGGGGTGCAGGTCGCGCGGGGTCCGCTCGAAGGCGGGCCGCTCGGTCATCGGGGTGCGCAGCAGGGTGCGCATCCGGTCCGGCCAGGGTGCGGCGCCGGGTGCGCCGGCCCGCAGCTCGGAGAGGTCGACGCCGTGCGCCGGGGTGTAGCCGGCGGCGCGCCAGTCCTCCGGGGTGAGGGTGTCCTCGGGGCCGGCGGCGGGCGCGAGCAGGCCCTCGGTGGGTGGGGGCGGTGGGGCGAGCGGCACCGCGGTCTGCGGTGGCCGGGCGGGGGCGGCGGGCCCGAGCAGGCCCTCGGTGGGGGACGCGGACGGCCTGCGGGCGGCCCGCTCCGGGGCGCGGTCCGCAGGGGGCGCGGCGGGTGCGGTCCTGCGGCCGCCCCTGGCCTTCTTGCCGCCGCCCGGTCGGCCCCGCTTCGGCACGTCCGCCACTCCTCGCCGCCCCTGGTGGCCGCGCCGGCCACGCTCCGATCCTGCGCCCCACCTTGCCCGATCGGACGCGCGGACGCACATGTCCGGGGCGGTGCGAACGGACCGCCGTGACCGACATCACGGACGGGCGGGCCGCCGGGCGGCTCCCGGCCGGTGGGCCGGGAGCCGCCCGGGGTCGTCGGGGGCCGCGCCCTGGTCAGAGCCCGTAGCGGCGGACGGTCTCCTCGTGCCGGGTGGTGTCGGCCCCGGCGGTCCGGGCCAGGTCGAGCCAGCTCAGCGGGTGCTCCCAGTCGGCGGTCAGCCGCTGCAGCAGCGCGTCGGCGTCCGCGGTGCCGGCGGTCGGCGGCACGCCGAGGGCGGCGTAGATGCCGGGCAGGCTGCCGTCCTCGGCGGCCGGGTCGGTGACGGCGTACTGGTCGCCGCTGTACGCCCACAGCCCGTAGCCCTCCTCGGCGAGCGCCTCGCGGAGCGCGAACCAGGCGTCCTCGCCGGGCCAGGCGCCGTCCACCCAGTGCGTGGTGTAGCCGGCCGGGTCGAGCAGGGTCAGCTGTCGGAAGACCGGGCGCCAGGTGTCCCGCTCGGACTCGTCGGCGGGGCGCTCGTTGAGCACGGCCGGGCCGAAGACCACGACGTCGCGGTGGTTGAGCGGGACGTCGTCGCCGAGCACCGGCAGGATCCGCGCGGTGGCCGGGCCGGTGCGCACCGCTGGCAGGTCGACGCTCGCCCCGTTGGCCCGGGTGGTGCGGACGGTGACCGTCTGCCACTCCTCGTCCACCGGGCCCTCGTCGGCGTCGAACCCGATGCCGATCAGCGCGCCGGTGCTGCGGACGACCGCCCAGTCCCGGTTGGCGGTCGCGGCGGTGATCAGGTGCCACAGGTCGGGCTCCTGGACGGTGCGGTGCTCCTCGGCCTCGTCGGCCCCGCCGGCGGGCAGCGCGTGCTCCAGCAGTTCCTGGTACAGCCGCTGGGCGCGGGCGTGGTCGCCGAGGCGGGTCGCCGCGGTGGCGGCCAGCCGACGGGTGTTCAGTGCCTCCGGCTCGTGTGCGAGGACGCTGTCGCAGTGCTCGCCGACCTCCTCCCAGCGGCCCTCGGCGGCGGCCCAGCGGGCCCGGATCCAGTGCGCCTCGGAGGGGTTGGCGGGCATCAGCCGGTCGGCGAGCCGGCGGACGCCCTCGCCGTCCTCCGCGTCGATCAGGACCTGGCCGAGCATGCCCGGCAGGTCCTCGTCCGACGGGTCCTCGTCCAGGCGGGCCCAGAGCAGGTCCGCGGCGGCCCGCGGGTGGCCGAGCGCGTCCAGCGCCCGGGCCCGCTGGAGCACCAGCACGGCGGCGGCCTCCGCCGACTCGGCGCTCGCCGCGGTGAAGTGGTCCAGTGCCTGCTCGAAGGTGACGCGGCGGGTGCCGAGCCACTCCGGCAGTTCGGCGGCGGGCACCGGCGCCCCGGGCAGCGGCAGGGCCTCGGCGTCGGCCCGCAGCTCGGCGAGCCGGTCGGCGACGCCGTCGGTGCGGCGCAGCTGTCCGAGCTTGCGTTCGCCGGTGGCGGCCAGGGTGAGCGCGACCGTCCGGGCGCCGCGGGCGACCGCCAGCCGGCCGGCGATCAGGAGCAGGTCCAGGCAGGGCCGGTGGGAGCCGGCGGTGTCCAGGTAGCCGACCCAGCGGGCGAGTCGGACGCCGAGCGCGGCGTCGTTGTCGAGGTCGCCGTGCGGCAGGGCGCGGGCCTCGGCGAGGCTCTCCACCGCGGCCGCCCAGCGGTGCCGGATGTCGGGGAAGCGGTCGGCCTCCTCGCCGTCCGGCAGCTGCTTCAGTGCCTCCTCGGTGCGGCCGAGGGCGGCGAGTGCGACGGCCCGGCCGACGGCGAGCTTGCGCCGGTCGTCGTCGTCCAGCGTGTGGCGGGCGGTGTAGGCGCGCTCCGCGGTGTCGTACGCGGCCAGGGCGTCCTCGGGGCGGCCGAGGTTCACCAGCGCGCCGGCCCGGCTGTGCCCGAAGGCGAGCGACACCTGCTCGCCGGCCGCCTGGATCCGGGCCTGCGCGCGGTCCAGGTGCGCGAGGGCGTCCGCCGGCCGGTCGTCGTCCTCCAGTGTGTCGGCGTACTCCCGGGACAGGCAGTCGAAGCAGGCGCGGGCGGGCTCGACCCGGGCCAGCGTCTCGTCCAGCACGGCGAGCCGCTCGGCCACGTAGCCAGGGCCGTCGATCCGGGCGTGGCAGATGGTGAAGTCCTGGACGGCGCAGACCGACTGGGGGCAGGAGGCGGTCTCCTCGCGGTGCGCGAACTCCAGCAGGTCGACGGCCTCGGCCATCGCGGCCTCGCCCTGGTGGCGCTTGTTCAGCAGGTTCTGCATGCGCCAGTGCCGCAGGAACACCTCGACCCAGGGCAGGCCGAGGGCGCGGGCGGAGGCCAGCGCCTCCGGGTACATGGCGTCGAGCTGCTCGTTGCGGCCCTCGACGGCGTGCCCGGCGATCTCCACCAGCGCGGTGGCCAGCCGGTGGTGGCCCGCCTCGGCCAGCTGCTCGCGGGTGTCCCGCACCCAGGCCCAGATGTCGGTGGTCATTCGGTGAACTCCTCACGAACGAAAGATCGGGCAACCCGCCGGGGGCGCGGGCGGTGCACTCCCGGGGACGCCGGCGGTGAACCGTCAGGGGCGCGCGGGGTACTCCCCTACGACCAGGTCAGTGCGGCGACCGCGGTGCCGATGCCGGTGAGGGCGGCGGTGAGGTCGCCGTTGGCGGAGCCGCCCGCCGCGGCCATGATCACCTTGAGCGAGCGGAGCAGCCCCGCGGCGGTGGCGCTGCCGGTGTGCCCGGCGCGGTAGGCGGTGAGCAGGTCCTGGACGGCCGGTGAGGCGAGGTTGAGGTAGAGCCGGGCCTTGACGGTGCCGTCGGTGCGGGCGGTGAAGGCGCGGGCGAGCCGCAGTGCCGCGAACGGGATCCGGGAGTCGGCCCGGTCGTCCTCGATGCGGGCCTTGAGTTCGGCCTCGCGGTCGGGCACCAGGACGAGCGGCAGCCCCGGCGGGTCGAAGCGGGCGGGGACGAGCTGTTCGCCGTCGTCGGCGAGGGCGGCGGTGAGCCAGGCGGTCTCCTCGGCGGCGAGCGGTTCGGCGGGGTCGCGGAAGAGTTCGCGGTTGCCGCTCTCGCTGCCGAGTTCGACGATCCGGCAGTCCTTGAGCTGGGCGTAGCGCCGCAGGAAGGGCAGGACGGCGTACCGGTCGCCGCGGGCGATCGGCACCTGCATGGCGCGGTAGAGCATCTCCTCGAAGCCTCCGGTGCTGCCGAGGGCGACGTGCAGGGCGCCGCGGCCGGCGGCGCGCAGGGCGCCGGCGGTGAGGTCGCCCTGGGAGGTGGGGACGGGGACGTCGTCGGCGAGCAGGGTGAGGAGGCGGTCGTCGCAGAGGGCGGCGCCGAGCAGGTCCTGGCCGTGTCGGGCGAGGATGCGGCGCCAGGCGGCGGGGTGCAGGCGGGCGGTCTCGTAGAGGCCGTCGACGACGGCGTCGGCGAGGGCCTTCCGGAGGGCGCGGTAGTGCTCGTCGCGCTGGAGGTCCTCGCGGCTGGCGGTGGGTGTGAGCCGGCTGGACTCGACGACGCCGCCGATGAATCCGGCCCAGCCGGGCAGCAGGTCGCGGGCGTCGTCGGCGAGGAGCATGCCGCGCAGGTAGACGGCGAGGTCGCGGTTGTCGGTGGAGCCGTAGGTGCCGCCGTCCTGGACCCAGAGCAGGCCGACGGCGTCGGTGGTGCCCTCGACGGGGGTGACGGGGAAGGCGGTGAGCGGTTCGAAGCGGCGGCCGAAGGCGGAGGCGAACGCCATCCGGGCAGCGTGCGGGTCGCCGTCGACGTTCTGCCGCCACGGCACCGGGACGTCGTTGACGGGGTGTTCGTCGTCGCCGACGTACACCGGGATCGGCAGCAGCACGCAGTAGCGGCCGAGGACCTCGCGCAGGGCGTCCTCGTCGGCGAGGTGGCCGTGCTCGGCCTTGAGGAGGAGTTCGACGGCGGTGCCGGGGGCGGGCCGGGGGTCGACGGGGTCGACGCCGTACTGCTCGCCGCCGCGGCTGCGGTAGCGGTGGCCGAGTCCGGGTTCGCGGTGCGAGGTGGTGGTGACGGTGACCTCGTCGGCGACCGAGAAGGCGGAGAGGAAGCCGAGTCCGAAGGCCCCGATGAGGTCCTGGTTGCCGGTCAGGTCGCGCAGCATCCGGGTGTAGCCGGTGCCGACGGTGGCGAGGTAGGCGTGGATCTCGGGTTCGGTGAGGCCGGCGCCGGTGTCCTCGATGACGACGGTGCGCCGTGCGGCGTCGCCGCGGACCCGGATGAGCGGCACGTCGGCGCACTCCGGGTCCTCCAGGCGGCGGCGGGTGTGCGAGTCGTGGGCGTTCTGGACGAGCTCGCGCAGGGCGACCAGTGGGGTGGAGTACAGATGGGTGGCGAGGACGCTCACCAGCCCGCCGAGGTCGACCTCGGTCGTGCGCAGATTCTCGCCGGGCGGCAGACCTTGGGACATGAGCCCGGATTCTGCCAGTACGACTATCCGCCGACCAGCTCTTTTCCCGAGATCGGCCGGGGTGCCGCAGGCAGGCCGAGCACGGCACGGGCGGCGGGTCCCAACAGGCCGGCGGCGGGCCCGGTGCCGCCGGGGCGGTGCCGGACGCCGTCGTTGACGACGGCGAACATGGCGTGGACGCGGATCCTGGCCTCGGCGGTGTCGTAGTCGGGCCGGACCTGCTGGAGCAGGCCGACCCAGACCCGCAGGAAGTCCCGGCGGAAGTCGACGGCGGCCCGCCGGTCGGGCGGGTCGAGCCGCTCGGTCTCGCTGAGCATCACGCCGAGGTAGTGGCTGTTGCGGCGGGCGAAGCCGAGGTAGGCGTGCAGGCCGGACTCCAGCGCCCCGGCCGGTCCGCCGCCTGCGGCGATCGCCCCTTCGACCTCGTGCCAGAGCCGTTCGCGGCTGCGGACGGTGGCGGCGGCGAGCAGGTCGGCCTTGGTGGCGAAGTGCTTGTAGACGCTGGGCCCGGAGATGCCGGCGGCGGCGCCGATCCGGTCGGTGGAGACGTTGTCGAAGCCCCGCTCGTGGAACAGCCGGACGGCGGCCTGGAGCAGCGCCTCGCGGCGCGACCCGTCGGCCGGCGACGGTGCGGGTGCGGCGGCGGGCAGGCCGCTCGGGGGGATCGGCTCGACGGCGAGCAGCTCGGCGCCGATCCGCCGCAGCAGGTTCTCGAACCACCGCCGGGGCGGCGCGAAGGTGTGGTACGAGAGGCTGCCGTAGCCGGAGAGCAGCGACCAGCAGAGGAACTCGGCCTGCCCGTCGGCGAGTTCGGTGCGGACAGCCGCCAGTGAATCCGTCATCCGGCGGACGTCGGCCCGCAGCCGGCGGCGCAGCGCGGCGCGCTGGGCGGGTGGCAGCAGCCGGGCGTCGCGATGCCAGAGGGTGCCGAGGGTGCGGTGGTCGACGGCGACGGCGGCGAGGGCGGTGCACAGGTCGGCGCTCCCGCCGGTGCCGGCCCGGACGGCGGTGTGCAGGGCGTCCAGGTCGGCGGTGACGGCGCGCAGCAGCAGTTCCGGCTTGCTGCGGAAGTGGCGGTAGAGGGCGGGTGCGGTGATGCCCACCTCGGCGGCGAGTTCGGCCATGGAGACCTGGTGGTAGCCGCGCCGGTGGAACTGTCCGGCCGCGACGGCCAGGATCTGTGCCTTGCGTCCGGGCGGCCTGCGTACGACACGCCCACCCGCGGCCGGCCCGCGCTCCGCTGCCACCTGTGCCCTCCGCCCGTCCGGTGATCGGCGCCAGGGTAGCAAGGATTCACTTATCCCGTCCGTGACCTGCGTGGAAAAGCCGCGCGGATGCTTTACACCCGGGGCTACCGGCGATTAACTTGTCTGGCGATCAGCCGCCGAACGAAGGGAGCGCCGCCGTGCGCCGGACGGTGTTCAACGAGGACCACGAGGCGTTCCGGGCGACCATCCGGGACTTCATCGCCAAGGAGGTCGTCCCGGTCTACGAGAGCTGGGAGGCGGCCGGTCACCCGCCGCGCGACTTCTACCGCAAGCTCGGCGCGCTCGGCGTGTACGGCATCGAGGTACCGGAGGAGTACGGCGGCGCGGGCGAGAGCGGCTTCAAGTACCAGGCGGTCGTCACCGAGGAGGTCGCCCGGGCGGGTGTCAGCTTCGGCTCGTCGGGGGTGCACACCGGCCTGGTGCTGCCGTACCTGCTGGAGTACGCGAACGAGGAGCAGAAGCAGCGCTGGCTGCCCGGCTTCGTCTCCGGCGACATCATGACGGCGATCGCGATGACCGAGCCGGGCGCCGGCTCCGACCTGGCGGGCATCTCGACCACCGCGAAGCTCTCCGAGGACGGCACCCACTACGTCCTGAACGGCGCGAAGACCTTCATCACCGGCGGTGTGCTGGCGGACCTCGTCCTGGTGGTGGCCCGCACCGCCCCGTACGACCCGGCGAACCGCCGGGCCGGCCTGTCGATCCTCTGCGTGGACACGAAGTCCGAGGGCTACGCGGTCGGCCGCAAGCTGCAGAAGATCGGCCTGCGCACCTCGGACACCGCCGAGCTGTCCTTCACCGACGTGAAGGTGCCGGTGGAGGACCTGCTGGGCGAGGAGGGCAGGGCCTTCTCGTACCTCACCCACAACCTGGTGCAGGAGCGGCTGGCGATCGCCGTCGGCGCGTACGCCGCCGCGGCCGCCGCGGTGCGCTTCGCGGTGCAGTACGTGAAGGACCGCAAGGTCTTCGGCCAGGCCGTCGCGGAGTTCCAGAACACCAAGTTCACCCTGGCCGACTGCGAGGCGCAGGTGGTGGCCCAGCAGTCGATGGTCGACCGCGCCCTGGAGCTCTACCAGCACGGCGAGCTGACGGTCGCGGACGCGGCGGCCGCCAAGCTGTTCTGCACCGAGTCGGCCTCCGACGTGATCGACAAGTGCCTCCAGCTGCACGGCGGTTACGGCTACATCCTGGAGTACCCGATCGCCCGCCTCTACACCGACAACCGGGTGTTCCGGATCTACGGCGGCACCAGCGAGGTCATGAAGACCATCATCGCCAAGTCGCTGGGCCTGTGAGGTCACCGGGCCGATGACCACCGCACCGGAGGACTCGCTCGCCGCCGTCGCCCGCGCCCACCGGTCGCTGGCCGCGCCCGGCGCGCCGTTCGAGGCGGAGCCCGGCCCGCGGGGGCCGCGGTACGTCCGCGGCCCCCGCACCCTGCGGGAGCTGTTCGACGCCACCCTCGCCCACGGCGACCGCCCGTTCCTGGTGGCCGGCGAGCGGGTCTGGACGTTCGCCGAGCACCACGCCGCCGCCTCGGCGCTCGCCCACCGCTTCCGTACGGTGTACGGGCTGCGCCCGGGCGACCGGGTGGTGATCGCGATGCGCAACCTTCCGGAGTGGCAGATCGCCTTCTGGGCCGCGCAGGCCGCGGGCCTGGTCGCCGTCCCGCTGAACGCGTGGTGGGGGGCGGAGGAGCTGGCCCGCGCGCTGGACGACTGCACTCCGGGCCTGGTCGTCACCGACCGGGAGCGCGCCGGACGGACGGCCGACTGGGCGGCGGTGAACGGCGTGCCGCTGCTCACCGTCGGCGCGGCCGGCACGGGCGGCACGGGCGACACGGCCGGCCCGCACGACCGGTTCGAGGACCTGCCGCTCACCGGCCTTCCGGCCCCGGAGCCGGTCGCGGGCCCGGACGACCCGGCCACCCTGATCTACACCTCGGGCACCACCGGCCGGCCCAAGGGCGTGGCGGCCAGCCACGCCAACTGGTGCGCGGGCGCGCACACCCCGCGGTTCTTCGCCGCCGGGGCGGCGCTCTGCCGGGGCGAGGCCCCGCAGGCGGCGCCGCCGCCGACCGTGCTGATGACCTTCCCGTTCTTCCACGTGGCGGCCTTCACCTCGGTCTTCCTGGCGATGGCCGCGGGCGGGACGACCGTCCTGATGCACCGCTGGGAGGCGGACGCGGCACGGGAGCTGATCGCCCGGCACCGCGTCACGATCTTCGCCGGGGTGCCCACCACCGCGCTCGGCCTGCTCGACGCGGCCGACGCGGCCGGTGATCCGCTGGCGAGCCTCACCATGGTCAGCACCGGCGGCGCGCCCGCCCCGCCCGGCCTCGCCGGGCGGATCGCCCGTACCTTCGGCGGCCGGGTGGAGGCCCGCAACGGCTACGGCCTGACCGAGACCTGCGGCGGGGTGACGGCCAACGTGGGCGCCCGCTACCTGGCCCGGCCGGAGTCGATCGGCCGGCCGTGCCCGGCGGTGGAGGTCCGGATCGCCGGCCCGGACGGCGCACCGCTGCCGGACGGCGAGATCGGCGAACTGCTGCTGCGCGGCCAGCCGGTGTTCCTCGGCTACCGCGGCGACCCGGAGGCCACCGCCGCCGCGTTCACCGCCGACGGCTGGTTCCGCACCGGGGACCTCGCGCGGCGGGCGGACGGCGAGGTGTACGTGGTGGACCGGCTGAAGGACGTGGTGATCCGCGGCGGCGAGAACGTCTACTGCGGCGAGGTCGAGGGTGTCCTGTTGAGCCATCCGGACATCGCGGACGCCGCGGTGGTCGGTGTCCCGCACCCGCTGCTGGGCGAGGAGGTCGCGGCCGTGGTCGTGGCACACGCGGGCGCGGGGCCGGACGCGGCGGAGGTCCGCGCGCACGTGGCGGCCCGGCTGGCCGCGTTCAAGGTGCCCGCCCATGTGGTGTTCCGCGCCGGGCCGCTGCCGCGCAACCCGACCGGCAAGGTCCTCAAGCAGGAGCTGCGCCAGGAGGCCGGGGCAGTGCTGCCCCGGCCCTGACGACGAGCCCCGGTCCGCGCGGCGGGGCTCAGTTGGCGGAGGCCTTGGTGCTCTCGGTGCGCCAGGCCTCCAGGCCCGCCATCGAGGCGGCCTTCGCCTGCTGCATCGCCCGCCGTGCCTGCTCGCTCGGCGGGGTCTCCATCCGGTTGACGTAGTCGCGGCCCGCCGAGGCCAGGGTCACGCACACGATCGCCGTGCCGGCCAGCGAGAGCACGGCGCCGATGCCGGTGAGCACCACTCCGGTGCCGAGCATGGTGCGGTTGACGCGGAATCCGTTGCTGAATTTCTGGTTGGTCGCCATGCCTCCACGATCGGGCCGGTCCGGGCGGGCCGCACGCCGAGCGGGTGCGGGTGCGGCCGGATGCCTGAGGGGTGTCTCATGGTTCGGGGTGTCGAGTCCGCAAGGAGGCCGCGATGACCGAACCCGTCCGCGTCGACATCGACGCGCTCGCCGACCAGCACGCCGCGCTCGCCGCCGAGCACCCGCACGGGCGCAGCGCCCATCTGGTGCTGCACGACGGCGTGCTGCGGCAGACCGTGATCGCCCTGACGGCGGGTAGTTCGCTGGACGAGCACAACGCCCCGGTCGCGGCCAGCCTCCTGGTGCTGCGCGGCCGGGTGTCGCTGACCGTGGCGGGCCGGCGCCGGGAGGCGGTGGCCGGCGAGCTGCACGGCATCCCGCAGGAGCGGCACGGTCTGCTCGCGCACGAGGACTCGGTCGTGCTGCTGACCGTCGTCACCGCCTGACGGCGGCCGTCGGCGGTCAGGCGCCGGGCAGCACCTCGGCGCCGACCAGCCGCAGGCCCTGGAGGAACTCGCGTCCGTCCGGGGCGATGTCGGGCGCGACCAGCCACTGGGTGGCGAGCCCGGCGAGCAGCGCCTGGTAGAAGGCGCCGCGGGCCAGCTCCTCCGGGGTGTCGGGCACCTCCGGCACGCCCTGGAACATCGCTGACAGCCCGAGCCGGGCCTCCTTCTGCGCGCCGCCGAGCACCTCGCGCAGTTCGGGCGACTGCTCCATCCGGGCAAGGATCTCGATCTGCACCGCCCACAGGCCGCGGTGCTCGGCGAAGCTCTCCAGGACCTTGTCCCAGGCGGCGACGAAGCGTTCCTGAGGGTCCGTCTCCCCGCCGAGCGCGCTGAGCACCCGGCCGAGCTCGTCGCCCCACTCCCCCATCGCCTCCAGCATCGCCTGGGTGAGCAGGGCGTCCTTGGAGCCGTAGTGGTAGCCGATGGCGGCCAGGCTGACGCCCGCGGCGGAGGCGATGTCCCGGGCGGTGGTGCGCCCGTAGCCCTTCTCCAGGAGGCAGCGCTTGGCGCCGGCCAGCAGGTCCTCGCGATTTCCCATGCGCCCGATGCTACCGCCGATCTGGACGAACGTCTCGCACGGACGACTGACACGGTCGATTTAGACGCTTGTACTAGACAAGCGTTTCATACGCTCGTACAGTCAGTGCCATGACCGCAACCCACGGCCGCGCCGGCCGACGCGAATGGACCGGACTCGCCGTCCTCCTGCTGCCGACTCTCGTCCTGACCATGGACATGGGCGTGCTCTTCTTCGCCGTTCCGTTCATCTCCACCGACCTGCGGCCGAGCGGCACCCAGCAGCTGTGGATCATGGACATCTACTCGTTCCTGCTGGCCGGGATGCTGATCCCGATGGGCGCCCTGGGCGACCGGATCGGCCGGCGGCGGCTGCTGATGCTGGGGGCGGCCGGGTTCGCGGCGGCCTCGCTGCTGGCCGCCCGGGCCGACGGGCCCGGCGGGCTGATCGCCGCCCGGGCGGTGCTGGGGGTGGCCGGGGCCACCGTCATGCCGTCCACGCTGGCGCTGATCCGCAACATGTTCCACGACCCCAAGCAGCGCCAGGCCGCGCTCGGGATCTGGACCGGCGCGCTGATGGGCGGCGCCACCCTCGGCCCGGTGGCCGGCGGGCTGCTGCTGGACCACTTCTGGTGGGGCTCGGCCTTCCTGGCCGCCGTCCCGGTGATGCTGCTCGTCCTTCTGACCGCGCCGGTGCTCATGCCGGAGTACCGCGCACCGCGGCAGGGCCGCTTCGACCTCCCCGGCGCCGCCCTGTCGATCGCCGCCGTGCTGCCCGCGGTGTACGGCGTCAAGACCCTCGCCGTGGACGGCTGGGCCGTCGCGCCTCTCGCCGCGCTGGCCGCCGGGGCGCTGGCCGTGGTCGCCCTCGTCCGCCGGCTGCGCACCGCCGAGCACCCGCTGATCGACCCCGCGCTGTTCCGGATCCGCACCTTCACCGGGGCGATCACGGTCAACACCGTGGCGATGTTCGCGATGATGGGCTTCACCCTCTACACCTCGCAGTACCTGCAGCTGGTGAAGGGGATGAGCCCGCTGACCGCCTCCCTCTGGGCGCTGCTGCCCTCGGTCGGTGTCGCGGCGGCGGCCGGCTCGGTGGGCGCGCTGGCCGGCCGGGTCCGCCCGGCCGTCCTGATGACGGCCGGCTTCCTGACCGGCGCCGGCGGCTACGCCCTGATGGTCCTGGTGCGGCCCGACTCGCCGCTCTGGCTGCCGCTCACCGCGGCCGGCGTGATCGCGGCCGGCTCGGTCGGCACCATGACGCTCACCACCGAGATGGTCGTCTCGGCCGCGCCGCCGGAGCAGGCCGGCGCTGCCTCGGCCGCCTCGGAGACCGCGTCCGAGCTGGGCGGTTCGCTGGGCATCGCGGTGCTCGGCACGGCCGGCACCGCGGTCTACAAGGCACGACTGGAGGACGGACTGCCCGCCGGGGTCGCCGGGGACGCCGCCCGGGCCGCGCACGACACGCTCGGCGGAGCCGTCACCGCCGCCGCCCAGCTCGGCGGCCGGACGGGCGCGGAGCTGCTCGCGGTCGCCCGGAGCGCCTTCGCGGACGGCATGCACCTCGCCGCGGTGGCCGGTGCGGTCTTCCTGATCGGTGCCGCGCTGGTCGCCCACCGTCTGATGAAGCACCTGCCGGCCGGTCCCACCGGTGGGGCTGCGCCCGAAATGGTCCAGACCACTACCCAGGAATCACCTGCATTTTGACCGTGGTTTCCGGACCGGTGTATACGTCCGTCGCTCCGGCCAGGCATACTGGCCGGAGTCGGGCACACTCGTCCGGCGCCCAAGAAGCGACGAGAAACTCCTCGGAAGGACCGGTGGTCAGGGATGTTCCGTAACGGTCTCGAGCCCTGGCACATCCTCGTGATGGTGGCAGTGCTCGTCCTGCTGTTCGGCTCGAAGAAGCTGCCCGAGATGGCCCGTGGGCTCGGCAAGTCCATGCGCATCCTGAAGGCCGAGACCAAGGCGCTCCGCGAGGACGACGCCCCGGCCGAGGGCCAGAACACCACCGCCTCCTCGACCCCGGCGGACCAGCCGCGTCCCGCGGTGAGCCCGACCACCGTCACCACGTCGGCCGAGACCAACAAGTCGGCCACCAACGCCTGAGACCACCCCGGAGCCGCCGGTACGTCACCCGACGTACCGGCGGCTCCGGCGTTCTCGCCGACTGGCCCGACCGCCGGAGCCGGTGTCTGCTGGGACGGACGCAGCCCCTTGTGGAGGCACCGATGGCCAGCAGCACGCCGGACGACGGGCCGGACGGCCCCGCGCCCCGTCCGGCGCCCGGGCGGCGCCCGCTGCGCTCCGCCACCGCCGCCCTGCTGATCGTGCTGGCCGCGCTGCTCACCCCCCTGGCCGTGCTCGCCGCCTGGACGAAGGCGGAGATCACCGACACCGACCGGTACGTCGCGACCATGGCGCCGCTCGCCGACGACCCGGCGGTGCAGGCCGCCGTCACGAACCGGGTGACCGAGGCCGTCGTCCAGCGGCTGCCGGTCGACTCCCTGGTCTCCGACCTCGCCCCCGGCGGTGCACCCCTGCTCGACGCACTGCTGCAGCGGCTCGGCTCCGCCCTGGACAGCGGGGTCACCGGACTCGTCCACGACGGCGTGCAGCGGCTGGTGAGCAGCGACGCCTTCCCGGCGGTCTGGGACGAGCTCAACCGGAGCGCGCACGCCGCCGTCGACCGGGCGGTGACCGGTGCGGGCGGCGGCGCCGTCGAGATCCGCGGCGGCACCGTCACCCTCGACCTCGCGCCGGTGATCGACCGGGCCAAGCAGGCCCTGGCCGCCGACGGCGTGGCGATCGCCTCGCGCATCCCGGAGATCCACACCTCGTACGTGCTGGTCAGGTCCGAGCAGGTGGAACGCGTGCGGACGCTGCTGCGACTGCTGTCGCTCGCGGGGTACTGGGTGGCGGTGCTCGCGGCCGCCTGCGCCGCGGGCGGGGTGCTGCTCGCGGTGCGCCGGCGGCGGGCCGCGGTGGCTGCCGCGCTGGCGGTGGCGGGCGCGGCCGGGCTGTTCGGCTTCGGGCTGACCGGCTTCCGGGCGGTCTACCTGGACCGGCTGCCCGCGGGCGTCGACCAGGACGCCGCCGCCGCGGTCTACGACACCCTGGTGCGCTACCTGCGGGACGCCGTCCGGCTGGTGGTCGTGCTCGGGGTGCTGGTCGCGCTGGGCGCCTGGCTGTCGGGGCGGGGGCGCTCGGCGGGTGCGGTGCGCGGGCTGTGGGAGGCCGGGCTGGGCGGTGTCCGGACGGCTGCGGAGCGGATGGGGCTGCGGCTCGGCCCGGTCGGCCGCTTCGTGCACCGGTTCAAGGCCTGGCTGTGCTGGGCGGCGGTCGGCGCGTCCGTCCTCGTGCTGCTGCTGTGGGACCGTCCGACGGCCCTGGTGGCGGTGTGGTTGGACGTCGCGCTGCTGGCCGTCCTCGCCGTGGTCGAGCTGCTGGACGAGCCGGGCACCGCCCCGGCGGGACGGATGTGGGAGGTGCGGCCATGAGGCGGCGTCCGAACCTGTGGGGCCCGCTGACCATGATCGGCGGGCCGACGCTGATGCTGACCGCGTGGTTCCTGGTGCCGATCGGTGTCTTCGGTCCGGAGCACCCTGCGGTCAGCTGGACGGTCTTCGCCGTGGCACTGGTGGGCCTGGCCGCGGCACTGCTGCACGAGATCTGGAAGGAGCTCACCGAGCGGCCCGGCCACCCGGCTCTCGCGATCATGCTGCTGATCTCGGGGGCCCTGATCCTCTTCGCGACCACCTACCTGTCGCTGGCCAAGTCCCCGGGGGCGTTCCACGGCAGCGTGCAGACCCGGCTGGACGCCCTCTACTTCACCGTGATCACCATGGCGACGGTCGGCTACGGCGACATCACCCCGGTCAGCCAGGAGGCCCGGGGCGTGGTGATGCTGCAGATCCTCTACACGCTGATCTTCCTGACCGCGGGCGCCACCTCGGTCAGCCGGCGGACCCGCAACCTGGTGGGGCGCCGGCTCGGCCACACGCCCGAGGGGCGATCGGGCCCCGAGTGAGGCCGCACCGAGGCCGCACCGAGCCGCCGGTCAGTCCGCCTTGGCGTGCGCGGAGGCGGTGATCGCGGCGAGCCTGGTCTGCCAGGAGACGGTGGTCGCGGGCGGCAGGGCGTGTCGTTTGCCGAGGTCGCGGAGCGTCCGCTGGGCCGATTTCAGCTTGTCCTCGGCGCCCGACCAGTCCTCCGCGCCCATCGCGTCGGAGGCGGCGTCGAGGGTGCGCAGCAGCGCCTCCTTGCGGTCCTTCTCCTTGACGAAATCGGTGTCGGCGATGTCGGACCGCAGGGCTGCGAGGGCCCCCACCGGGGTGAGCCGGCCGGCGGAGGGCGAGGCCGAGCCGGTGGCGCTCGGTGACGGGGTGGCCGAGGGGGTGGGGCTCGCGGGGGCCGCGGAGACCGTAGTGCTGGGGGTGGCGGCGGCCGCGGTGCCCTCACCGGCCGGGCCGCCGCTGAAGGCGAACGCCGCCACCGCGGCCACGCCCGCCAGCACGGCCGCGCCGGCGCCCGCCAGCAGCCACGGGTTTCGGCGCTCGGGCGGCGCCTCGTCCTCCCAGGCCGGTGCGGCGGGCGGCGGCATGTCCAGCGGTGGCAGCAGTGACGTGCGGTGCTGCTCGACGTACGGCTGCTCGGGGTACGGCTGGGCGGCGTACGGCTGCTGCGGGTGCGCGGCGGGGAAGGGCGGCGGTGACGGGAAGCCGCCCGGCGGGGCGGCCACCGGCGGGAGGAGCTGGGTGGCGGCGCCGAGCAGTTCGCTGGTGCGGTCCTGGGCGGCGGCGACCGGGACGGCGGCCAGCAGCTCGGCGCGGGCGGCGCCGGCGGTCGCCGGGCGGTCCTCGGGGTTCTTGGCCAGCAGCCGCATGACGGCGACGTCCAGCGCGGGCGGGATCTCCGGGCGGTGCAGCGACACGGGGGCGGGCTGCTCGGAGACGTGCTTGAAGGCGATGGCGACGGGGGTGTCGCCGGTGAACGGGGGTGTGCCGGTCAGCATCTCGGCGAGCACGCAGCCGACCGCGTACAGGTCGGAGCGGCCGTCCAGCGGGGCGGCGGTGGCCTGCTCGGGCGAGAGGTAGGAGGCGGTGCCGAGGACGGAGGCGCTCTGGGTGAGCTGCTGGCCGGCGGAGGCGTTGGCGCGGGCGATGCCGAAGTCCACGACCTTCACGCCGCCGTCGTCGGAGATCATGACGTTGCCGGGCTTGACGTCGCGGTGCACCAGGCCGGCGCCGTGCGCGACCTCCAGGGCCTCGCAGACCGCGGCGGCGATGCCGACCGCGCGCTCGACCGGCAGGGTGCGATGCTCGGCGAGCAGCCGGCCGAGCGTCCGGCCCTGGACGAGCTCCATGACGATGTACGGGGAGCCCTGGTCGACGCCCGAGTCGAAGACCATGACGATCCGCGGGTGGACGAGCATGGCGGCGAGCTGGGCCTCGCGGCCGAAGCGCTCGGCGAAGCGGGGGTCGTCGGCGAGGCCGCCGTTGAGCACCTTGACCGCGACCGCGCGGCCGAGCTGGTGGTCCACGGCGCGGTAGACGGTGGCCATGCCGCCGACGCCGAGTATCTCGGTCAGTTCGTAGCGGCCGTTCAGCGCGCGTCCGATCACCTGTCCGGCTCCTCTCGCTTCGGTGGTCCGGGCCTCGGCGCCCGCCTCGTGCACCTGTGCACCCTAGCGGCCCGGTGCGGCCCCGGGGGCGGGCGGCGGGACGGAGAGGCTTCCGTAGCGCTGCATCCGCTGCCAGCGCAGCCGGGATCCGGCCAGTGCGGTGCAGACCGACTGGATCACCACCAGGTACATCAGCTGCCGGTACACGAACTGCTGCAGGGGCAGCGTCCAGAGCGGGCCGAGCCTCTCGCCGTCCAGCCGGAACGCGTACGCCCCCATGGCGGCCTGCATCAGCAGGAAGGCCAGCCAGAGGCCGACGATCCGGACGGGGTCGAGGAAGACCAGCCCGTAGAGCGCGAAGACGTCGACCACCGGGGCCAGCAGCGGCAGCAGTACCTGGAACATCAGCAGGTAGAGCAGGCCGCGGCGGCCGAGCTTGCCGGCCTGGCCGCGCTGGCGCAGCGCGCCGCGGTGCTTCCACATGGCCTGCAGGGTGCCGTAGCACCAGCGGTAGCGCTGCCGCCACAGGGCGCCGAGCGAGGCGGGGGCCTCCGTCCAGGCCTTGGCGCGCTCCTCGTAGACGACCCGCCAGCCGGCCCGGCACAGCGCCATGGTGAGGTCGGTGTCCTCGGCGAGGGTGGCCTCGCCGACGCCGCCGATCCGCAGCAGCGCGGAGCGGCGGAAGGCGCCGACCGCGCCGGGCACGGTGGGCATGCACTCGGCGAGGTCGAAGAGACGGCGGTCGAGGTTGAAGCCGACCACGTACTCGATGTGCTGCCAGCGGCCGAGCAGGCCGCCGCGGTTGACCACCTTGGCGTTGCCGGAGACCGCGCCGACCCGGCGGTCGGCGAAGGGCTGGACGAGCATCCGCACGGCGTCCGGCTCGAAGACGGTGTCGCCGTCGACCATGACGACGAGCTCGGCGCGGGCGTAGCGCAGACCGAGGTTGAGGGCGGCGGGCTTGCCGGAGTTGGGCTGGCGGAAGACCCGGACGTACGGGAGGTTCAGGGATTCGACGAGGTCGGCGGTGCCGTCGGTGGAGCCGTCGTCGACGACGATCACCTCGACCGGGTGGTCGGAGGCGAGCAGTGAGCGGACGGCGGCCTCGATGCCGGCGCTCTCGTTGTAGGCGGGGACGATCACCGATACCGGTTCGGTGATCGGCGGGCCCCAGCCGCGGGCGCGCAGCCGCTTGTGCCGGCGGGCCGCGACGAGCAGGGCGACGGCCCGCAGCACACCGATCGCGCCGGCCGCCCAGAGCAGCCACTCCAGCAGGTCGAGCACCCAGGCGCTCGCGCCGAGCACCGCGATCAGGGCGAGCCCCTGCCAGTGCTCGGTGGTGCCGGCCGGACGGACGGGGTCGGCCAGGCCGACGGCGTGCGAGACGGTCTCGAAGCGCCAGCCGGCCGCCTGCAGCCGGGGCAGCAGGGCGTCGAGGGCGGCGACGGTCTGGCTGCGGTCGCCGCCGGCGTCGTGCATCAGCACGATCTGGCCGTCGCGGCCCTGCGGGGTGCCGGCGGCGACGATCGACGCGACGCCGGGGCGGCGCCAGTCCTCGGTGTCCTGGCTGGTCAGCACGGTCAGGTAGCCCTCGCGGCCGGCCTGTCGGACGGCGTCCCAGCCGGTGTCGGTGAGCGCGTCGTTGCCGGCGGAGTACGGCGGCCGGAAGAGGGTGCTGGTGACGCCGGTGGCACCGGCGAGGGTGAGCTGGGCCTCGCGGAGTTCCAGCGTGCGGCGCCACGGGGCGGCGGTCGAGAGGTCGGCGTGGGTGAAGGTGTGCACGCCGATCTGGTGGCCCTCGGCGACGATCCGCCGGGCGAGGGCGGGCTCGGCGGCGACCTGGGTGCCGACGGTGAAGAAGGTGGCGTGCACGCCGTGGCGGCGGAGCACGTCGAGGATCTGCGGGGTCCAGCGCGGGTCGGGGCCGTCGTCGAAGGTGAGGGCGATCGTGCCGGCGGCCGGGCGGGCGGTGCGGGGTGCGCCCTCCTCGGCCGCGGCGATCACCGGGCCTCCGGTGCGGACGGCCTCGGGGACGGCTGCGGCGCTGCCGCGGTCGGGTGCGGCGCCGTCCGCGGCGTGCCCGTACATGTGCCGGGTGTAGCCCTGCAGCAGCAGGGCGGCGGCCAGGGTGAGGACGAGCACGGTCAGCAGCAGCCAGTGGGTGCGCAGCGGTGTCTGCCGGACGGCGGCGCGGCGGCCGCGGCGGCCGCCCCTGCGCGGGTGGGTGGCGGTGGTCACGGGGCGGCGCTCACGGGGTCTTGGTGGGCTTGCGGCTGGGCTGGGCGGTCGGCCGGCCGTGGCCGGTCGCGGTGGGGCCCGGTGTGGCGGTGGGGCCTGCGGTGGCGGGTGGGGCGGTGGTCGGACGGGCGGCCGGAGGCGTGACCGCTTCGCGGGGGACGGTCGCCGTCCCGGCGGTGCGGACCGCGGTCGCGGGGGCGGCGGTGGCCGCGGCAGGCGGTGCGGCGGGCGCGGTGGCTGCCGGGTCCGCGGTGTGTGCGGGCAGCGCGGGCAGGAACGGCGCGTCCAGGGTCGGGCCGCCGACCATGCTGGACGCCAGCAGACCGAGGTAGCCGGCGGCGGGCACGGTGAGCAGCCAGCCGGCCCGGCGGACGAGGCGCCGGCGGCGGCCGCTGGCGTCGACGAACACCGGGGCGCCGGTCGGCGGCGCCGTCACGCGGGGGATCCGCAGGGTTTCGTCGGTCATGGGGAACTCCTGTCGTGGCCCCGGGCCGGGCGGGCGGTGGACACGGGGGAATCCACCGCCCGCCCGGGGCTCCGTGGCGCCCGCCGAGGGACGGATCGGGACGGGCGGATCCGGACGGGCGCAAGGACCCGGGGGAGTTCCTGCGCCCGTCCGGAGCGGGTCCCGGGGAGGCGGTGGGCACGGGGGAGCCCACCGACCCCCCGGAGTCTTCGGGGTGGTGCGGGTCACCGGACGGCCGACGGATCCGGGGGGGGTGTGCCCGCCGGCCGTCCGGAGCTGGGGTGTCACCTCATCGCGGCGCCGATCGGGTCGGTGCCGGCGGGGAGGGACCTGGGGGCGGTGCGGGTCGGTGTCCGCTCGGCCTTGGTCGGGGTGGGGCTGGGCGTCTGGTCCCCGTCGCCGGGGTCCGTACCGGGCGTGGTGGACGGGCTCGCCGTGGCGCCCCGGACGGACTTGCAGAACCGCTCCACCTTGGCCGCACCGCCGGCCGCCGCGAGCAGCGGTGCCATCCGGGGCTCGGCCAGCAGCTCGCGCTGCTTCTCACCGGCGGCCGAGCGCTCCGCCCAGACCTGGCAGAGCGCGGCGACCTCGGGCAGGGCGGAGGCCGGTGAGGACGGGCGGCCGGCCGACGGGGAGGTGGCGCCGTCCGTCCGGGCGGCGGTGCTCGGGGAGGCGGGGTCCGCGCTCGTCGTGCCGCGGCCGGTGCGGGTGGCCGAGGCCCCGTCGGACGGTGCGGTCGCCGCGGCGGTGGGACCGTGCCCGTGGGACGGGCTGCCGCCGAGTGCCTGCGGCAGGTTGCCGGTGCCCGCGGCGACGGCGACGCCGCCGACGGCGGTCACGGCGAACGCCGCGACGAGTGCCTTCAGCGTGAAGGTCCTCCTTCGCGCGTTGTCCGCCATGCTCGCTCTCCCGGGGTGCGGTGCAGGTGTGCGACGAGCCTCCCGGAAGGCGGCCACGGCCTGGTCCTCTCCGGGCAGTGCGCCGTCGGCCGGTGGGGCTGCCGCGGCGGCGAGCAGCCCGGCGAGGGCCGCGTGACCGGTGAGGGAGGCCGGACCGGCCTCCGAGCCGACCACGGCGCCGCCGAGCAGCTGCTCGGCGGTGTCCCGGTCGATCCGGCGGGATCGGTTCTTGCTCATCTCATGTCCTTCAGCGTCGCGGTCCGCGCGGGTGTCACACCCTGCGCGGAATTTTTTTCGGCGGACTGCTGCCGGGGCAGGCCGGCGGCGGGTCCGCCGGTCTGTTCGAGCAGCTTGGCCAGCCTTTTCAGCCCGCGGTGGGCGGCCATCCGGACGCTGCCGGAGCGCTTGCCGAGCACCTGGGCGGCAGTCTCCGCGTCGAGCTGGAGCAGGACCCGCAGCAGGACGGCCTCGGCCTGGTCGCGGGGCAGCCGGGAGATCAGGGCGAGCGCGTCGGCGGTGGTGACGGCGGCGATGGCGCTGCGCGCGGTGTCCTCGGCGGCGGCGAGGTCGTACAGGTGCTCGACGGGCAGGTCGGCGACCGGGCGGCGGCGCTGGCGGCGCAGGTGGTCCATGGCGCGGTTGCGGGCGATGGTGGCGCACCAGCCGCGGAAGCCGTCCGAGTCGCCCCGGAAGCCGGGGAGGTCGCGGGCGATCTGCAGCCAGGTCTCGGAGGCGATGTCCTCGGCGTCCTCGGGTCTGCCGCCGACCAGGACCCTCAGGTAGCGCAGCAGACCGGGCTGGACGGCTCTGAACAGCAGCCGGAACGCCTGCTCGTCGCCGTTCCGGGCGGCCTCGACGGTCGCGGTGAGGTCCGCCTGCCGGCCGGGCGGGTGGTCCGGGCTGGTGGTGTGGACCGCCGGGTCGCCGACGCCCGGCCCGTGGTGATCTGCACTGTGCACCCGCCCCATCATGGGCCATCCGGGTGTGCCGGGGGGCCGACGGGGCGATCTCCGCCGGCCGGGTCCGAGGACCACGGCCGACGGGACCAATGTCCTGGCAGCAGCTGTCATTCGTCCGCGGCCGACAGAGGTGACCGGGGCATACGTTGGACAGGGGCGCGCCACCCCTCGCGGCCGCCGCCGGTCCCCTACCCCCAGGACACCGTGATGACCACTGCCCGGACGCTCTTCGCGGAGGGCATGCGCGACCACCTCGCGCCCGCCCTGCGCGCCATGGGCTTCACCGGATGGCGGCACACCTTCGCCCTGCCGGACGAGGAGCACTGGGCGCTGCTCGGCGTCGAGCTCGGCGCGGCCGACGACCGAATCGTCCGCTACACGGTGAACCTCGGGCTCACCCGCAAGTCCTCCTGGTCGGACGGGCGGCCCGGGCGGGCGCTGCGGCCGAACCCGAACGCCGTCACCGGTCTGGAGTCCTGGCGGGCCGGGATCGGCTCGCTGCTGCCGGTCGGCGGCGACGTGTGGTGGCAGATAGCCCCGGGCCCGCGGTGGGCCGTCGCCGTCCAGGACACCGTGGCGGCCGTCCGCCACTACGGGCTGCCCGAGCTGCTCCGCCGCCTGGAGGCGGCCTCCGGCGACAACGGGCGCTACCTCGCGCCCGACGAGCTCGTCGACGTGAACGCGGCACTGCGGCTGGCCGACGTGGCCCCGATCCGCCGCACCGAACTGTCCGACCGGGTCCTGCGGCTGTACGGCGACTGGTCGGACGGGGACGCGGTCGCCCGCGAGGTGCTCCGCGGCGCGGCCACCGGCTTCCTCTCGGTCGGCGACACCCGCTTCGGCGCCGTCCGCTGCCGCGACACCGCGGGCCGCGACCTCTGGGCCTTCGGCGCCTGACCGGGCGCGCCCGGCGGGGCGCCGCGCAGGGGTGCGCGGGGAACCATCGGCGTACCGCCGGGAGTCTGTTCTCCGGGGGATTCGACGAGGCCCCCGCGACGGCTTGGGGGGAACGGGACATGACGGACGATCGGCGCCTGGTGTGGGACGGCTGCCTGAATGTGCGCGAGCTCGGCGGGCTGCCCACCCGGGACGGCCGGCGGACGCGGTGGGGGGCCGTCGTCCGCGCCGACAACCTGGACCGGCTGACCGCCGAGGGCTGGGCCGCGCTGCAGGCGTACGGCATCCGCACCGTGGTCGACCTCCGCAACGAGGAGGAGTACCGGCCGCTGCTGCGGCGCCCGGAGGGCGTGGAGCTGGTGCGGGTGCCGCTGGACGAGCTGGCCGGGCCCGACTGGTGGGCCCGGTTCGGCGGGCTGGACGGCACCCCGCTGTCCTTCCGGCCGTACCTGGACCACTGCCAGCGGGCGGTGGCGCGGGTGGTGGCCGCGGTCGGCCAGGCCGGCCCGGGCGGGGTGGTGGTGCACTGCGGGGCGGGCCGCGACCGCACCGGCCTGGCCGCCCTCGTGCTGCTCGCGGTGGCCGGGGTGACGGCCGACTCGATCGTCGACGACTACCTGCTGAGCGCGGACAACCTGCGCCCGCTCTGGGCGATGCTGGGCCGCCCCGACGAGAACGCGGAGATCGAGGCGGTGCTGGACGGGGCGGGCACCACCGCCGAGGCGGCGCTGCTGGAGACGATCGCCGAGTTCGAGCCGGCCGGGTACCTGCCGCCGGCCGACACGGCGGCGGTCCGGGCGCGGCTGCTGGGCTGACGGCCCCGCGACGGGCTACCAGAGCCGATCGACCGTGCCCGGGTGGAGCGCGATCCGGGCGCGGTCGAAGCCGTGCCGGCGGGCACGGACGGGCGCGGAGAAGAACCCGGCGAGCACCGCCTTGTCGAAGCCCGGCCGGTCGCTGGGGAAGGGCTCCTCGGGCGTGCCGCCGATCAGGACGGCGCCGGGCAGCACCTCCCAGCCGGCCCGCTCGTAGAAGCCGATCAGCGGCCGGTCGCAGGTGAACAGGCCGAGGTCGGCGCCGAGTGCGGAGATCCGGGCGCGGGCGGCCGTGACCAGCGCCAGGCCGTGGCCGCGGCCGCGGCGGCCCGGGTCGGTGACCACGGCGGAGAAGCCGCGGGCGGCGAAGACCTCTCCCCCGTGCTCGAGTTCCTTGCCGAGCAGGTCGAGGGCGGCGACCACGGCGGAGCCGTCGACGAGCAGCACGCTCCGCGGGTCCAGCGCCGGGTCGTGGCTGGTGCCCGGGTCGGCGCCGCCGGTCGGCCAGGCCTGCTCCTGCAGCGCCCACACCTGGGCCCGCAGCGGCGCCGGCACCTCGGCCTCCGGGTACTCAAGGATCTCCATCTGCGACACTCCCCGTGTGATCGTCCGTACCGCCGCCCGCCGTGACCTGCCCGCCGTGCTCGCCCTGCTCACCGACGAGTCGGCCGTCACCGATCCCGCGACGGTGGAGGTCGGTGCAGCGTACGAGGCGGCCTTCGCCGCGATCGAGGCGGACCCGCGCAATGAGCTGCTGGTGCTGGACGAGGGCGACGGGACGGTGCTCGGGTGCCTGCAGCTGACCCGTGTCCCGGGCCTCGGCCGGGGTGGTGCCGAGCGGGCGCTGATCGAGGCCGTCCGGGTCCGGGCGGACCGGCGCGGCGGCGGGCTGGGCCGGCTGCTGCTGGCCCAGGCGATCGACCGGGCCCGTGAACAGGGCTGCGGTCTCGTCCAGTTGACCAGCAACAAGCGCCGGACCGAGGCCCACCGCTTCTACGCCTCGCTCGGCTTCGAGCGCAGCCACGACGGCTTCAAGCTCGTCCTCTGAGGCCGCGCCGGGTGGTCGGCCGGATGTTCAGAAGCCGCTGACCGGGCTGGTGACGATCCGGGTGCGGCCGTCGGCGCGGGCGGCGAGGCCGGCGCTCAGGCGCAGCGAGCGGGCCGGGCCGAGCAGGTCGAGTGCCTCGTCGACCTCGGCCCAGCGGTGGTCGTCGAGTTCGCCGGCGGGCAGCGTGATCGGGGTGTCGGCCGGGAGGGTCCCCAGGTCGAAGAGGAAGTGGCAGGCGGGGTGGTCGAGTTCGCCGGAGGGGTTGGTCCAGGCGACGGCCAGCAGGTCGCCGGCCTGCTTCTCGATGCCGGTCTCCTCGCGCAGTTCGCGGGAGGCGCACTGCTGCGGGTTCTCGCCGAGGTCGACGGTGCCGCCGACGAACTGCCAGTGTTCGCGGTAGCCGGCCTTGACGATCAGCACCCGGCCCTGCGGGTCGGTGATCAGGCAGCCGGCGGCGGCGTACACCCGGGGCAGCGAGGCGAGCCACTCCTCGCGGGTCTGCAGCAGGGGGCTGTCGGACATGCGGTGCTCCTCCGCGTCGGGGGGGCGGCCGCCGGGCGGCGGCTGCGGGCCCACTCTTCCGCATCGGCGTGCGGCCGCGCCCCGCCGGCGGCGGGGCGCGGCGCGGGTCGGGCTCAGTGGGCGGAGTGCTTCTCGGCGCCGCGGTGGCGGTGGCCGGGCAGTTCGACGTGGTGGGCGACTCCGGCCATCGGCCCCGCGGTGGTGGAGGCCCGGCGTCCGCCGTGGCTGAACATCGCGTCCCCGAAGTAGGGCCCGATGCGGGCGGCGGTCGGGTTGTCGGTGTGCAGCTGCGGGGCGAGCGGGCCCGGATTGCTGGCCATGCCGCGGCGTTCGAGCAGGTCCTGGGTGCCGCGGCGGAGCTTGGTCATCTTGCCGGTGGTCTGCTTGGCCATGGTCGGCCTCCCTATCGGCAGCCGGGCCGCCCGCGGGGGCCGCGGGGCTCGGGGAACACCGGCCGCACGAGGTGTTATGTCCGGATTTTAGCGTCTTCATTCCTTTCTGTACTGGCGGCTCCGTACCCGCCCGGGCCCGCCGCCCTCCCGGCACCCCTGCTGTGTGCCGCGGTCGGCACTCCGCCGTCCGGGGGATGTGGGAGCATGCCGCGTGGCCACGCTGAACCCCGCAGGAGAGCTGCGGACCGCGCCCGCGACACCGCGTCACCGCCGGGTGCGACACCCCGCGGCGCTGATCCGCGCCCTGATCGGGCTCGCCGCGATCGGCCTGCTCCTGCTGCTCGCCCAGTACGCCCAGGGCACCGCCGGCGGCCTGGACGCCGACGTCGCCGAGGGCACCGGGCTGCTGCCGCAGCCGCCGGTGCGGCTGCTGGCCGCCTGCAGCGCCGCCGCGCTGCTGCTCGTACCGCTGGCCTTCGCGGTCGGCCGGGTGCTGCGCCGGGCCGGCCGGCAGGTCGCCGACGGCGTGCTGGCCGCCGTCCTGGCGTACGCCTTCTCGCTCCTCCTCGACCTCGCGGTGGGCGGCCTGACCGCGCTCACCCACCCCTCCCCCGGTGGCCCCGGCCGCACCGACCCGGTGTACGGACACCTGGCCCCGGTGCTCGCCTTCATGACCGCGGTCGGCACCGGGGGGCTGCCGCGCTGGCGTGCCTCGCTGGCCGCCACCCTCACCGCCGCCGGGCTCTCCGGACTGCTCACCGGCTACGCCACCCCGCTGTCCGTGGTGCTCGCCCTGCTGGTCGGCTGGACCACCGCCCACCTGGTGTCCTGGGCCGTCGGCGAACCCACCCGGGAGCCGTCCGAGCTGCAGCTGTGGGTGACCCTGCGCAACGCCGGGACCCGCCCGAACACGGTCCGGGTGGCCGGCCCCTGCCGCTACCTGGTGACCCAGCACCAGGACCGCCCCGACCTGGACGTCCGGCTGCTCGACCGGCGCGCCGCCGCACTCGGCCTGCCGCAGCACGTGTGGCAGCTGCTGCGGCTGCGCACCGCGCCGCTGCCGCTCGGCCTGCGCTCACTGCGCGCCGGCCTGGAACACCAGACCCTGGTCGCGCACGCCGCCGTCGCGGCCGGGGTGCGCACCCCGGAGCCCTTGGCCGCCGCCGAACTCGGCCCGGACGCGGCCCTGGTGGCGTACCGGCACCTGCCCGGCCGGCCGCTCGGCGAAGTCCCCGCGGCGGAGGTCACCGACGAGGTGCTGCGGGACGCCTGGCGGCAGCTGCGGCTGCTGCACCGGCGCAGCATCGCCCACCGCACCCTCGGCCCCGACACCGTCCGGCTCGGCCCCGGCGGCGAGGTGCAGCTCACCGAACTCGCGCACGGCGAGATCGCGGCCGGCGAGCTGCTGCTGCGACTGGACGTGGCCGGGATGCTCACCGTGCTGGCCCTGAGCGCCGGCCCCGAGCGCGCGGTGGCCGCTGGCGCCGCGGTGCTCGGGCCGGCCGCGATCGGCGCCGCGCTGCAGCTGCTGCAGCCGATCGCCCTCGGCCGGGCGACCCGCGAGGCGCTGGCGGGCCAGCCCGAACTGGCCGCCGCGATACGCGCGGAGGTGCTCCGGCTGCGCCCGCAGGCGCCGGCGGAGCCCGTCCGGCTGGAGCGGCTGCGGCCGCGCACGCTCGCGACCGTGGCGGCCGGGATGGCTGGCGGATACCTGCTGCTGCAGGCGGTGTTCGGCTCCGGACTGGACTCCTTCCGGGCGGTGGCGGACGCCGACCCGCTCTGGCTCGCGGCGGCCGTGCTGGCCGCGGTCGCGAGCTACGGCGCGGCCACCCTCGGCTTCGTCGGCTTCGTCCCGGAGAGACTCGACGCGCGCCGCGCTTCGGCCGCCCAAGTGGCGGGCTCCTTCGTCAAGTTGGTGTCGCCCGGCGGAGTGGGCGGCATCGCGCTGAACACCCGGTTCCTGCAGGCCAGCGGGATCCCGACCGCACAGGCGCTCTCCAGCGTGGGCGCCTCCCAGCTGGTCGGACTGGCGCTGCACATGCTGCAACTCGCCTTCTTCACCACCCTGGTGGGCCTCGGGCCGCAGACCGAGCTGCCCAGCCCGGCCTGGCTCGCGGCCGGACTGGGCCTGGTCGCGGCGGTCCTGCTGTCCGCGCTCGCGGTGCCCTGGCTTCGGCGGCGGATAGCCGGCCTGCTGCGGCCGCTACGGGCCGAGGTGCTGCCACGGCTGCTCGACCTGCTGCAGCAGCCGGGCAAGCTGGCGGCCGGCATCGCCGGCCAACTGCTGGTGTCGACGGCCTTCGTGGCCTGCCTGTACTGCTGCGCGATGGCGGTCGGCGCCCGGCCGTCCTTCAGCGCGGTCGCCGTGGTGTTCCTGGCCGGCAACGCGGCCGGCTCCGCCGCACCCACGCCGGGCGGCGCGGGCGTGGTGGAGGGCCTGCTGACCGAGGGCCTGGCGCACACCGGCGGCATGGACCAGGGCAGCGCCTTCGCCGCGGTGATGCTCTTCCGTCTGCTGGTCTTCCTGCTGCCGGTCCTGCCGGGCTGGCTCGCCTTCACCTGGCTCCAGCGGCAGCGGGCGCTGTAAGCGGCCAAGGGGCGCCGGGGGCACCTCTGAGTGGCGCCCCCTACGCGCAGCGCCGGGGTCAGTCCCGGTAGTCGTCCTCGTCGTCGAGGGAGGCGACCAGGGCCTGCTCGACGGCGTCGCCGTCGTCGGCCTCGTCCGCGCCGAGGGCCCGCCGCTCGCGCAGTTGCTCCAGTTCGTCGCCCTGGCGCTCGGCCACCTCCCGCTCCTCGTCCTCCGCCTCCATGACGGCCGGCGACTCCTCGTCGTAGTCCTCGGGGAACTCCGGGTTCTCTGGGTTCTGGCGCATGGCGTCAGTATCCGTCGCGGACCGGCCGTACGCGCCCCGTCCGCGGGCCTCGGCGTGTTGGCCGACCGTGCCGGCGGCCGTCCCGTCCCGGGTCAGGCGGCCTCGCGGGCGCGGCGCCGGTACTGGCCCGGCGGCAGCCCGTACGCGCGCTTGAAGGCCTTGGCGAAGGCGAACTCGGAGCTGTAGCCGACCTGGTCGCCGACCACCGATATCGGGGTGTCGGAGTGCCGCAGCAGGCCGGTCGCGGTGGTCATCCGCCAGCGGGTGAGGTAGGCCAGCGGGGGCTCGCCGACCAGGCCGGTGAAGCGGCGGGCGAAGGCGGCCCCGGGAGAGGCCGACGCTGTCGCCGAGGCTCTCGACCGTCCAGGCGTCGCCGGGTGCGGCATGGATCGCCTTCAGCGCCGGGGCGATCGCCGGGTCGCGCAGTGCGGCGGCCCAGCCGGCCGCGGCGGCGTCCGGCTGTTCGTCGGGCCAGGCCCGCAGGATGTAGAGCAGCAGCAGGTCGATGAGCTGGGCGACGATGCCGTCCGAGCCGGGGCCGGGCTGCTCCAGTTCGGCGGCCAGCAGGTCGATGGCCGCGGTGAGCGCGGTGTGGCGGCCGCGCCGGGCCGGCAGGTGGATCAGCGGGGGCAGGGTGGCGACCAGCGGGTGCGGGCGTTCCTGGTCGAGGTGGTAGGAGCCGCAGAGCAGCGAGGTGACCGGGCCGGTGCCGGGTTGGGCGGGGCGCCGCACCGGCGAGACCGGCCAGCTGCGGTCGATCCGGTAGTCGACGACCGGGGAGCCGGGGTCGTCGGCGAGGACGTGCTCGCGGCCGCTGCGCACGAAGATGATGTCGCCGGGGCCGAGCCGGGTGGTCGCGCCGCCGGGTTCGATCAGCCAGCAGGTGCCGGAGAGCACCACGTGGAATCCGGCGCCGGACTGCTCGGCGAAGCGCAGGCCCCAGGGCGCCCGGCAGTCGGTGCGGGCGGAGACGGGGTTGCCGGTCCGGACGGAGGCGACGGCGTCGGTCAGGATGTCCACCCGGCGAGACTATCCCGACCGTCCGCACGGACGAGACGATAAGACATCGAATCGAGCGGATCGACCATTCATCGTCTCTTCTCCGGCTCCTAGCGTGGACACCGAACCGTTCGGCGGGAACCGTCCCGCAGTCCCGAGGAGCACCCCTTGCGCGCCATCACCCGGAAGTCCTTCGGCACCCCCGACGTCCTCGTCCCGACCGAGACCGACCGCCCCGTCCCGCTCGCCGGCGACGTGCTCGTCCGGGCACGCGGCCTCGGTCAACCCGGTCGACGCCTATGTCCGGGCCGGTGCGCTGCCGCTGCTCGGCGGGCCCCCGTTCGTCCTCGGCTGGGACGTCTCGGGCGTCGTCGAGGAGGCCGTCCCGGGCGTCACCCGGTTCGAGGTCGGCGACGAGGTGTTCGGCATGCCGCTGTTCCCGCGGCCGGCCGGCGCCTACGCCGAGTACGTGGCCGCGCCCTCGCGGCACTTCGTCCGCAAGCCGGCCGGCCTCGACCACGTGCGGGCCGCCGCCCTGCCGCTGGCCGGCCTCACCACCTGGCAGGCGCTGATCGACACGGCCGGGCTGCGGGAGGGGCAGCGGGTGCTGGTCCACGGCGCGGGCGGCGGCGTCGGCCACCTCGCGGTGCAGATCGCCAAGGCCCGCGGCGCGGAGGTGCTGGCCACGGCGAGCGCCGCCAAGCACGACTTCGTCCGCTCGCTGGGCGCCGACCACGTCATCGACTACGCGGCAGGCGACTTCGCGGCCGGGCTGAGCGGGATCGACGTCGTCCTGGACGGCATCGGCGGCGGATACGGGCAGCGCTCGCTGCCGGTGCTGGCCGAGGACGGCCTGCTGATCACCCTGGTAGAGCGGGGCAGCGCCGAGCTGGCCGCCGCGGCCGCGGCGGCTGGCCGGCGCTTCACCGGGCTGACCGTCGAGCCCGACCACGTGGGCCTGGCGGCGCTGGCCGAACTGGCCGACCAGGGCCGGCTGCGGCCCCACGTTCAGCACGTGCTGCCGCTGGAGGAGGCCGCCAGGGCGCACGAACTGATCGAGTCGCGCGGCACCCGGGGCAAGATCGCGCTGACCGTCTGAGGACGGGTCAGCACCGTTCGGCGGATTCCCGGGTGAGGAAGACCAGTCGGGCCCGCTTCTCCGGTTTGTCGATCTCCGGGCCGAGGTCGAAGCCGCAGCGCCGCAGCAGCGCGATCGCCCGGTCGTTGCGGGCGTCCGGCTCGGCGACGATCCGGCGGCGGCCCGGGTCGGCGAGCAGGAAGCGGACGAACACGCCGACCAGGGCCCGGCTGACGCCGTGCTGCGGGGGCCCGTCGGCGGGGCCGATCAACAGGTGCATCCCGTGGTCGCCGGGCCGTACCTGGTAGCACTCGCCGACCGGGTCGTGCTCGGGCTCGTAGCTCTGGAAGAGCGCGGCAGGCCGGCCGTCGCGGAGCGCCAGGAAGGCGTGGTGGGTGCTCAGCGAGTCGACGAACCCGTAGGTCTCCCGGACCTGTTCGCGGTCGGCGTCGAGCATGCCCCAGTAGCGGGCCCGCGGCTCGGTGACCCAGCGGTGGACGAGGTCGGCGTCGGCCTCCGGGTCGAGCTCGACGATCCGGACGGCTCCTGAGGCGGGCAGCTTCTCCTCGTACAGCGCCGGGCGGCCCGCGGGCAGGGCGGCCCGGGCGGGGGTGTCGGCGGTCATCACGGCTCCTCGGTGAGGCGGGTCCAGTCGGTGGTGACGGGAACGAGCCCGCCGCTCAGCCAGAGCGGCAGCTGGTCGCGGCGGTGCGGGTGGCCGGGCAGCCCGGAGGCGCCGAACGGCACCACCCAGCGGCTGTCGTCGCGGTCGGCGAGGTCCCAGACGTACCGGGCGGCCGAGCCGCGGGCGCTGCGGTCGGTGAAGCCGGGGACGCTGGAGGTGGAGAGCACGCAGTCGTGGTCGCCGCCCAGCCCCGGCCAGTCCTCGTCGGGTCCGCCGTCCGCGCCGGGCAGGGCCCGCCAGGGTGCCAGGCGGTGCGTGGCACCCCAGGTCTCGCCGCTGTCCGCCCCGGCCGTCTCCTCCACGGCGGCTCGCACCAGCTCCGCCCGGTCCACTCCGGGCAGGCGGTCGTCCGTCAGCAGGGTCTCCAGCGCGAAGGCGACCCGCGGCAGCAGGGCGAGCCAGGGCAGGAACAGCTCCGGGTACGGGGATGGTCCGGCGAGGCCGGCGAGTGCCGGTTCGGCGGCGAACCGGCGGACGACCGCCGAGCGCAGCGCGGCGTACCGGGCGGCGTCGACGGAGTCGGCGGCCATCCGGCGGTCCCAGGCGAGCAGCCGGTCGCGGAGCTTCTCGGCGGCCTGGCTCAGGCCGTCGAGGCCGGCCAGCAGGTCGAGCAGCGGGGCGGCGGAGGCGACGTGGGTGTCCATGTGGACGACCGCCATGTCGGCCGGTGTCCAGGAGACCGGGGCGGCGAGCAGGTCGGCGATCCGGTCGGCGCGGTGCGGCGGGGCGAACTCCACGCCGAGCGGGGCGGCGAGGCCGCGCTGATTGGCCATCACGGCGGCCCCGTGCACCTCGGCGCGCGGCATCGGGCGGCGGCCGCGCCAGGTGTGCTCGGCGTCCCAGGCGGGGACGGGCCGCAGGCTGTTGGCCCGGGGGCGCAGCGGGACGGCGCCGGCGACGCGGTGCAGCAGGCCGCCGTCGGTGTCGGCGGCCTGGACGACGTTGACCGGTTCGACCCAGCGGTCGAAGGCCCGGTCGACGTCGGCGACGGTGCGGGCGCGCAGCAGGGCGGGCAGGGCGTCGAAGCCGAGTTCGGCGTCGGCCCGGGGCGGGTGGCGGAGGCTGAGGGTCTCGGCGTCGCCGTCGGTGCCGCCGACGATCACCGGGCCGCGGTCGGTCTCGACGATCTCGATCTCGACGGGGTCGGCGCCGGCGACCTCGACGGTCTCGCGGTGTGCGGTGGCGGGCTGCCAGCCGTCCGGGCCGAGTGCCTCGACGCGGGGGCCGTCGGGGCCGTCGGTGCGGCGCAGGCGTTCCCGGTAGAGGTCCTGGTAGTCGGCCATCGCGTTGGTGATGGCCCAGGCGACGCCGCCGGTGTGGCCGAAGTGGCCGATGCCGGGGACACCGGGGACGGCGAGGCCGATGACGTCGTACTCGGGGCAGGCCAGCCGGATCTGCTGGTAGATGCCCGGGTCCTCGATGAAGCGGTGCGGGTCGCCGGCTATCAGGGGGGCGCCGCTCGCGGTGCGCTCGCCGGCGATCAGCCAGCCGTTGCTGCCGGAGGTGCCGGGGCCGTCGGTGGCGAAGAGTTCGGTGTGCTCCTCGCCGAGGGCGCGGGCGACCCGGTCGCGCCAGAGCTTGGTGGGGAAGCCGGCGAACAGGATGTGGTGGGACAGCCAGACGGCGAGCGGGGTCCACGGCTCCCAGTGGCCGGGGGTGGTGCCGGCGGTGGCGAACTCGGGTGCGCGGTGGCCGGTTTCGGCGAGTCCGGTGTTGACGCCGTCGACGTAGGCGCGGACCCACTCGGCGGTCTCCGGGGCGAGGGCGTCGTAGCAGCGGCGGGCGGTGTCGGCGAGCCGGGCCTGCCGGGCGAAGACGTCCCAGCCGAGGGCGTCGGCGCCGAGGAAGCCGGCCGAGGTGCCGTGGGCGCGGTGCCGTTCGACCTCGATCTGCCAGGCGCGGTCGGCGGCGGCGTTGCGGCCCTGGAGGTGGGCGAGTTCGAGCGGGTCGTCGGCGCGCAGGTGCGGGATGCCGTGGGCGTCGCGGTAGGTGCGTGCGGTCATGCCCGGTTCCCTTCGTGGTGGACGGCCCCGCGCCGGGCGGCGGGGACGACCAGCGGGGTGCCGGTCTCCGGGTCGTCGATGACGCGGCAGGGCAGCCGGAAGACCTGTTCGACGAGTTCGGCGGTGACGATCTCGGCGGGCGGCCCGGAGGCGACCACCTTTCCGTCGCGCATGGCGATGAGGTGGGTGGCGTAGCGGGCGGCGTGGTTGAGGTCGTGCAGGACGGCGACGAGGGTGCGGCCCTGCTCCTCGTGGAGCCGGGCGCAGAGGTCGAGGACCTCGATCTGGTGGGCGATGTCGAGGTAGGTGGTGGGTTCGTCGAGCAGGAGCAGCGGGGTCTCCTGGGCGAGTGCCATGGCGATCCAGACGCGTTGGCGCTGGCCGCCGGAGAGTTCGTCGACGAGCCGGTCGGCGAGCGTGTCGACGCCGGTGGCGGCCATCGATTCGGCGACCACCCGCTCGTCCTCGGGGGACCACTGGCGGAGCAGGCCCTGGTGGGGGTAGCGGCCGCGGGCGACGAGTTCGGCGGCGGTGATGCCGTCGGGGGCGACGGAGGACTGCGGGAGCAGGCCGAGGGTGCGGGCGACCTTGCGGGCCGGGATGCCGGTGATGTCCTGGCCGTCGAGCAGCACGGAGCCGGCGGAGGGCTTGAGGGTGCGGGAGAGGGCGCGCAGCAGGGTGGACTTGCCGCAGGCGTTGGGGCCGACGACGACGGTGAACGACCGGTCGGGGATGGTGACGCTCAGCCCTTCGGCGATGGTGCGCTTCTCGTAGGCGAGGGTCAGCTCGGCGCCGGCGAGGCGCGGTCCGCCGGTTTCCATGGTCGGTTCTCCGTTCCGGGGCGTGGGTCTGGTGCGGGGCGTGGGTCTGGTGCGGGGCGTGGGTCTGGTGCGGGGGTCGGGCCTGGTGCTCACATCCGGCCCGCCCTGCGCTCGGTGGCGAGGAGCCAGACCAGGTAGCCGCCGCCGAGGACGCCGGTGACCACGCCGACCGGCAGCTGGTGGCCGGTGAGGGCGCGCTGGGCGATGAAGTCGGCGGTGACGAGCAGGGCGGCGCCGGTGCACATCGCGGCGAGCAGGTTGGGGCCGGGGGCGCGGGTGAGCCGCCTGGCCAGCTGCGGTGCGGTGAGCGCGACGAAGTTGACCGGGCCGGCGGCGGCCGCGGCGAGCGAGGCGAGCAGGACGGCGGTGGCGAGCAGGGCGAGCCGGACGCGTTCGACCCGGATGCCGAGGCCGCTGGCGGCGTCGTCGCCCATCTCCAGCATCCGCAGGGCGCGGCCGGCGCCCAGGAGCACGGCGGGGCCGATGACCGCGAGGGCGATCAGCAGCGGGACGGCGTCGCGCCAGCCGCGGCCGTCGAGGCTGCCGGTGAGCCAGAGCATGGCGCGGGCGGCGTCCATGAGCTGGGTGCGGGTCAGCAGGTAGCCGTTGACGCCGGTGAGGACGGCGGCGGTGCCGATGCCGACGAGGACGAGTCGGCTGCCGTGGAGGCCCTGCCGCCAGGCGAGGGCGTAGATGGCGGCGCCGGTGGCGATGCCGCCGGCGATCGCGCCGCCGGCCAGGGCGAGGCTGCTGCCGCCGGCGAGGACGACGAGCAGGGCGCCGGCGCCGGCGCCCTGGGTGAAGCCGAGGATGTCGGGGCTGCCGAGCGGGTTGCGGACGAGGGACTGGAAGAGCGCGCCGGCGAGGGCGAGGGCGGCGCCGACCAGCAGGGCGGTGACGACCCGGGGCAGCCGCAGCTCGTTGACGATGAAGTCCTCGGCGGGGCTTCCGCCGCCGGTGAGGGTGCGCAGCACGTCGGCGGGGCTCATCGGGTAGTCGCCGCTGCCGAGGGCGAGGACGCCGACGGCGAGGGCGATCAGCAGGGCGGCGGTGCCGACCAGCAGGGGGCGGGGCCGGTAGCGGACGGAGACCGCGGCGCCGATTCGGAGGGTGCTCATGCCCGGACCACCTTTCCGCGGTGTGCGAAGTACAGGAAGAAGGGGCCGCCGAGCACGGCGGTGACGATGCCGACCTGCAGTTCGCCGGGGCGGCCGAGGACGCGGCCGAGGACGTCGGCGCCGAGAAGCAGCACGGGCGCGAGGACGGCGCAGTAGGGGAAGAGCCAGCGCAGGTCGGGGCCGGTGAGGGCGCGGACGAAGTGCGGCACCATCAGGCCGACGAAGACGATCGGCCCGCAGGCGGCGGTGGCGGCGCCGCAGAGCAGGGTGACGGCGGTGATGGCGGCGGCGCGGATCAGTGCGGGCCGGGCGCCGAGGGCGCGGGCGGAGTCGTCGCCGAGCGCCATGACGTTGAGCGGCCGGGCGAGGGCGAGGGCGAGCACCAGGCCGACGGCGATGAAGGGCAGCACCTTGAGCACGGTGCCGTGCTGGGCGCCGGCGAGCGAGCCGACCGTCCAGAAGCGCATCTTCTCCAGGGCGCCGGTGTCGAGCAGCATGACGGCGCTGACGTAGCTGAAGAGGGTGGCGTTGAGGGCGGATCCGGCGAGGGCGAGCCGGGCGGGGGTGGCGCCGCGGCCGCCCCCGACGGCGTAGACGAGGACGGACACGGCGGCGGTGCCGGCGAGGGCGAACCAGACGTAGCCGTCGAAGGTGGCGACGCCGAGGAAGGTGCCGGCGGAGACGACGGCGGCGGAGGCGCCGGCGTTGATGCCGAGCAGGCCGGGGTCGGCGAGCGGATTGCGGGTCAGGGCCTGCATGACGCCGCCGGCGAGGCCGAGGGCGGTGCCGACGAGGAGGCCGAGCAGGGTGCGGGGCAGTCGCATCTCGTGGACGACGGTGTAGGAGTCGGAGTGGCTGTCGACGAGGCCGTGCCAGACCTCGCCGAGGGAGAGCTGCTTGGCGCCGACGCCGATGCTGAGGGCGAGGACGGCGAACAGGACGAGCAGGGCGGCGAGGAGTCCGGCGGCGCGCAGCGCGGTGCGGGCGCCGGGCGGGCGTCGTCGGAGGTCGGCGGGTTCGGCCGAACCCCCTTGGGCCTGTTGCGGCTTGGTGAGAGACACGGGTGGTGCTCCGGCGCTGGCGGGAGACCGGATTCCGGGACCCCCTCTGGACAAAGACTTAGGTTAGGTTAACCTAATTCCCGCCGCGGGCCCGCTGCCAGTCCCTGCCTGCGGCGCACACCTTCGAACCGAGAGAGACACCGTCATGCCGCGTTCCAGAACTGCCGTCTCCCTCTCCCGTCGCGGCCTGCTGGCCGCCGGTGGCGCCACCGCGCTCGGTGCCGTGCTCGCCGCCTGCGGCAGCGGCGGCGGTTCGGGATCCGACGGCGCGTCGGGCTCCTCCGCGAAGCCCACCGGCGCCGGCCCGTGGTCGTTCACCGACGACCGCAAGAAGGAGGTCACCGCCAGGTCCGCGCCGGCGCGGGTCGTGGCGTACACCGGCACCGCGGCCGCCCTGGTGGACTTCGGCCTCGACCAGCAGATCGTCGGCGTCTTCGGCGAGACCAAGACCGCCGACGGCAAGGCGGACCCGACGGCCGGCGACCTGAAGGTCGACAAGGTCGAGATCCTCGGCAACGTCTGGGGCGAGTTCAGCGTCGAGAAGTACGCGGCCCTGCGCCCCGAGCTGTTGGTGACGCACATGTACGACCCGGACTCGCTCTGGTACGTGCCGGACGAGAGCAAGGACAAGATCCTGCAGCTCGCCCCGAGCGTCGCGATCACCACCGCCCGCGTCCCGATGACCAAGCCGATCGAGCGGTACGCCGCGCTCGCCGAGTCGCTCGGCGCGGACCTGAAGGCGCAGAAGGTCGCCGACGCCAAGGCCCGCTTCGAGAAGGCCGCCGAGGAGCTGCGGCAGGCCGCCAAGGCAAGCGGCGGTATCAAGGTGATGGCCTGTTCGGGCAGCGCCGACGTGTTCTACGTGTCCAACCCGAAGGTCTCCACCGACCTGATGTACTTCGCCGAGCTCGGCGTCGACATCGTGGTGCCGACCAAGCTGGAGGCCGGCGACTACTTCGAGGCGCTCAGCTGGGAGAACGCGGGCAAGTTCCCCGCCGACCTGCTCCTGCTGGACAACCGCTCGACCGCGCTGCAGCCCAAGGACCTGGGCGCCAAGCCGGCCTGGGGCCGGCTGCCCGCCGTCAAGGCCGGTCAGGTCGTCGGCTGGGACGCCGTGCCGCGCTTCTCGTACGCGGGTGCCGCGCCGCTGCTGGAGAACCTCGCCAAGGCCATCCGCAACGCCAAGAAGGTGAGCTGACGCCGCCATGGCCAGCGCTTCCGGGACAGCGGCGCAGTACGGGTTCTTCGAGGCCGAGGTGGTCCGCACCCTCCGGCTGGGGCCCACGATGCTGCGGGTCACCTTCGGCGGCGGGCGGTTGACGGGCTTCGCCTCGGGCGGCCGGGACCAGAGCTTCTCGCTCTTCCTGCCGCACCCCGGGCAGGGCGCCCCGGTGCTGCCGATCGAGGCGGGCGAGGACTGGTTCGGCGCCTGGCGGGCGCTGGACGAGGACGTCCGGGCGGTGATGCGCTCGTACACGATCCGCGAGCAGCGCCGCAGCCCGGACGAACTGGACGTCGACTTCGTGCTGCACGGGCTGCACGGACCCGACTCGCCCGGTGCCGCGGGCCCGGCGGCCTCGTGGGCGGCGAAGGCCGCGCCGGGCGACCGGGTGGTCCTGCTCGGCCCGGCGGTCGAGGACAACCGCAGTGTCTGCTTCCGGCCGCCGACCGGCACCGACTGGGTTCTGGTCGCCGCGGACGAGACGGCGCTGCCCGCCGCCGGCGGGATCCTGGACTGGCTGCCGCCGACCACCCGGACCCGGGTGTGGATCGAGGTCCCGCACGCCGCGGACATCCAGGACCTGACGGCCGGGCCCGAGGTGGAGATCACCTGGCTGGTCCGGGAGAGCGGGGCGACCCCGCTGCTGGACGCCGTCCGGGCGGCCGACCTGCCGGGGGGCACCCCGTACGCCTGGATCGCCGGCGAGTCCGGGAGCATCCGGGCACTGCGCCGGCACCTGGTCGGCGAGCGCGGCATGGACAAGGCCTCGGTGACCTTCGCCGGTTACTGGCGGCGCGGTGCCTCCGAGGAGCAGCTACGCCTGGAGGCGGCGTCCGGCGCGGTACCCGAAGAGGACTGACCCCGGCACAGCCCGACGCACCGTCAATAGAACAGCACCGACGGCCCGTTCCCCGAGACCCGGGGGCGGGCCGTCGCGCATGAGTAGAACTTAGGATAGGCTAACCTAAGTCACGCCACCCCGTCCGCAACCGTTGAGGACTGACCATGAGTTTCCGGGGCCACACCGTCGAGCCGTCGGCAGGCAGTACCGCCACCCTGGATGACGCCAGATCACACCTGTTCAACGAGCGCACGCTGGAGGCCTACCGCGAGTCGCTGCGGGCCGGTGTCGACACCGTCGCCGCGAAGATCGCCGCCACCACCCGCCCGTTCACCGGGACGACCCCGGACCGGCTGGCCCCGGAGATATCCGGCATCGACCTCGAGCGCCCGCTCGGCGACCCGGCCGAGGCGCTCGCCGAGCTGGAGGACGTCTACCTCCGCGACGCCGTGTACTTCCACCACCCGCGGTACCTCGCCCACCTCAACTGCCCGGTGGTGATCCCCGCCCTGCTCGGCGAGGCCGTCCTCACCGCCGTCAACTCCTCGCTGGACACCTGGGACCAGAGCGCCGGCGGCACCCTCATCGAGCGCCGCCTGATCGACTGGACGACCGAGCGGATCGGCCTCGGCCCGGACGCCGACGGTGTCTTCACCAGCGGCGGCACCCAGTCCAACTTCCAGGCCCTGCTGCTCGCCCGCGAGGAGGCCTGCGCCGCCCTCGCGGCCGCCGCCCACACCCCGCCGGCCAAGCACGAGCTGCTGCCGAAGCTGCGGATCATCGCCTCCGAGGCCAGCCACTTCAGCGTCAAGAAGTCCGCCAAGCTGCTCGGCCTCGGCATGGACGCCGTGATCTCCGTGGAGACCGACCGCGGCCGCCGGATGAAGCCCGAGGCGCTCGCCCGGGAACTCGCCCGCTGCACGGCCGAGGGCCTGACCGTGATGGCCGTCGTCGCCACCGCCGGCACCACCGACTTCGGCTCCATCGACCCGCTGCCCGAGATCGCCGGCCTCTGCGCCGCCGCGGGCACCTGGATGCACGTGGACGCCGCCTACGGCTGCGGCCTGCTCGCCTCCCCCACCCGCCGGCACCTGCTGGACGGCATCGAGCGGGCCGACTCCGTCACCGTCGACTACCACAAGTCCTTCTTCCAGCCGGTGAGTTCCTCGGCCGTGCTGGTCCGCGACAGCACCGTGCTGCGGCACGCCACCTACTACGCGGACTACCTCAACCCGGCCCGGATGGCCGAGCGGCGGATCCCCAACCAGGTCGACAAGAGCATCCAGACCACCCGCCGCTTCGACGCCCTCAAGCTCTGGCTGACCCTGCGCATCATGGGCGCCGACGCGATCGGCCTGCTCTTCGACGAGGTCGTCGACCGGGCCGCCGCGGCCTGGGAGATGCTCACCGAGGACCCGCGCTTCGAGGTCGTCACCAAGTCGCAGCTGTCCACCGTCGTCTTCCGCTGGCTGCCGCCCGCCGGCCCGCCCCGCGAACTCGCCGACGAGGCCAACCTGTACGCCCGCGAGGCACTCGCCGCCTCCGGCGAGGCCGTCGTCGCCGGCACCAGGGTCGACGGCGCCCACTACCTCAAGTTCACCCTGCTCAACCCGGAGACCACGCTGGACGACATCGCGCACGTCCTCGACCTCCTCGCGGAGCACGCCGGCCGGTACGTCAACGACCGGACGGCCGCCGCCGCCGAACTCTGCCCCGCCGCGGTCTGATCCTGCCCGCCCCTCCGCACCACGGGAGAAGCATGTCCACCCACGACTTCGTCGCGATCGGGCTGGGCCCCTACAACCTGGGCCTCGCCTGCCTCACCGAGCCGATCGACGGCCTCGACGGCGTGTTCCTGGAGAGCAAGTCCGACTTCGACTGGCACCCCGGGATGCTGCTCGACTTCGCCACGCTGCAGACGCCGTTCATGGCCGACCTGGTGACGCTCGCCGACCCGACCTCGCCCTACTCCTTCCTCAACTACCTGAAGGAGTCCGGCCGGCTGTACCCGTTCTACATCCGGGAGATGTTCTACCCGGTGCGCAGCGAGTACAACGAGTACTGCCGCTGGGCCGCCGCCAAGCTGCGCAGCGTCCGGTTCGGGCACACCGTGAGCCGGGTCGAGTACGACGAGGCCGACGGCGTGTACACGGTGGTCTCCGCCACCGCCGGGGGCGAGGTCCGGCACCGCGCCCGGCACCTGGTGCTCGGCACCGGCACCCCGCCGTACATCCCGGAGACCTGCCGGGGCATCGGCGGCGACCTGGTGCACAACTCCGGCTACCTGGACGCCAAGCAGGCCCTCCAGAGGAAGCGCAGCATCACCGTCGTCGGCAGCGGCCAGAGCGCCGCCGAGATCTACTACGACCTGCTCGCCGAGACCGACGTGCACGGCTACCACCTCGACTGGGTGACCCGCTCGCCGCGGTTCTTCCCGCTGGAGTACACCAAACTCACCCTGGAGATGACCTCCCCCGAGTACGTGGACTACTTCCACGGCCTCCCGGAGGAGACCCGCTACCGGCTGGAGTCCGAGCAGAAGGGCCTGTTCAAGGGCATCGACGCGGACCTCATCAACGGCATCTACGACCTGCTGTACCAGAAGAGCGTCAAGGGGCCCGTCCCGACCAGGCTGCTCACCAACTCCGCGCTGCGCAGCGCCTCGTACGACGAGACGCTGGGCACCTACACGCTGGGCCTGCACCACGGCGAGCAGCAGCGGGACTTCAGCCTCACCACCGAGGGCCTGGTGCTGGCGACCGGCTACAAGTACACCCCGCCGGCCTTCCTGGAGCCGATCCGGGACCGGATCCGCTGGGACGGCCGCGGCCGCTTCGACGTCGCCCGCAACTACAGCATCGACACCACCGGGCGCGGGGTCTTCCTGCAGAACGGCGGCACCCACACCCACAGCATCACCTCCCCCGACCTCGGCATGGGCCCGTACCGCAACTCGTGGATCGTCCGCGAGCTGGCCGGCCGCGAGGTCTACCCGATCGAGAAGTCCATCGCCTTCCAGGAGTTCGGCGCGCCGGAGGGCGCCCTCGCATGACGCTCTTCACCCGCACCGACGCCCTCGGCGAGTTCACCGTCCGCCCGCTCGACCCGGACGCCGACGCCGCCCTGCTGCACGCCTGGGTCACCCACCCCAAGGCCTCGTTCTGGATGATGCAGGACGCCACCGTGGACACCGTCCGCGAGGAGTACCGGCGGATCACCGAACACCCGTACCACGACGCGTACATCGGCCTGGTCGACGGCAGCCCGGCCTTCCTGGTCGAGCGCTACGACCCGGCGCGGCTGGAGCTCGTCGGCCTGTACGACGCCGAGCCGGGTGACGTCGGCATGCACTTCCTGTGCGCGCCCGCGGACACCCCGGTGCACGGCTTCACCCGGGCCGTCATCACCACCGTGATGGCCTTCGTCCTCGACGACCCGGCCGCCCGCCGTGTCGTCGTCGAGCCCGACGTCCGCAACACCGCCGTCCACGCCCTGAACGCCGCGGTCGGCTTCGAGGTGGTCGGCCCGATCACCAAGCCGGAGAAGGAGGCGCTGCTCAGCGTCTGCACCCGCGCCGGGTTCGAGAACGCCCTCGCAGGAGCCGCCGCATGATGCCCGCCGACGCCGTCGCCCACCTGACGCCGGACGCCTGGGCGCAGGCCAACCGGCAGCTCGTCCGCAAGGCCCTCGCCGAGTTCGCCCACGAGCGGCTGCTCACCCCCGAGCCGCTGCCCGACGGCCGGTACGCCGTCCGCAGCGACGACGGCTCGGTGGAGTACCGGTTCGCCGCCCGGCTGCGCGCCCTCGACCACTGGCAGATCCCCGCCGAGTCGGTCACCCGGCACCGGGGGGACGAGGAACTCCCGGTCGACGCACTGGACTTCTGCATCGAGCTGCGCACCGCCCTCGGCCTGACCGACGAGGTGCTGCCGGTCTACCTGGAGGAGATCTCCTCCACCCTGGCCGGCACCGCGTACAAGCTCGGCCGGCCCGCCCTCGGCGCCGAGGAGCTCGCCGAGGCGGACTTCCAGACCGTCGAGACCGGCATGACCGAGGGCCACCCCGGCTTCGTCGCCAACAACGGCCGGATCGGCTTCGGGGTCCACGAGTTCCACCGGTACGCCCCGGAGGCCGCCTCCCCGGTGCGGCTGGTCTGGCTGGCCGCGCACCGCGACCACTCGGTCTTCACCTCCTGCGCGGACACCGACTACGACACGCTGATCCGCCAGGAACTCGCCCCGGCCACCCTGGCCCGGTTCGCCGCCGCGATGGCCGGCCGCGGCCTCGCCCTCGCGGACTACCACCTGCTGCCGGTGCACCCCTGGCAGTGGTGGAACAAGCTGTCGGTCACCTTCGCCGGCGAGGTCGCCCGGCAGCGGCTGGTCTGCCTCGGCGAGGGCGACGACGAGTACCTCGCGCAGCAGTCCATCCGCACCTTCTTCAACACCACCGACCCGTCCCGGCACTACGTCAAGACGGCCATCTCGGTGCTCAACATGGGCTTCATGCGCGGCCTCTCGGCGGCCTACATGGAGGCCACCCCGGCGATCAACGACTGGCTGGCCGAGCTGATCGCGGACGACGAGGTGCTGCGCGGCACCGGCCTGACGATCATCCGCGAGCACGCCGCCATCGGCTACCGGCACCGCCAGTACGAGGCGGCCACCGACCGGTACTCGCCCTACCGCAAGATGCTCGCCGCGCTCTGGCGGGAGAGCCCCGTCCCCACGCTCGCCCCCGGCGAGCGGCTGATGACGATGGCCGCCCTGCTGCACACCGACCGCACCGGCCGCTCGCTGGCCGCCGCCCTGGTCGCGCGGTCCGGCCTCGCCCCCGAGGTGTGGCTGCGCCGCTACCTGGACGCCTACCTGACCCCGCTGCTGCACAGCTTCTACGCCTACGACCTGGCGTTCATGCCGCACGGCGAGAACACCATCCTGGTCCTGGACGGCGGCGCCGTCCGGCGGGCGGTGTTCAAGGACATCGCGGAGGAGATCGTCGTCATGGACGGCAGCGCGGTGCTGCCGCCCGCCGTCCGGCGCGTCCGGGCCGAGGTGCCGGACGACGTGAAGCTGCTGTCGATCTTCACGGACGTCTTCGACTGCTTCTTCCGCTACCTCGCCGCGATCCTCGCCGAGGAGGGCGTCCTCGACGAGGACGGCTTCTGGCGGACGGTCGCCGCGTGCGTCGCCGACTACCGCGACTCGGTGCCGCACCTCGCGGAGCGGTTCGAGCAGTACGACCTGTTCGCCCCCGAGTTCGCGCTGTCCTGCCTGAACCGGCTGCAGCTGCGGAACAACCGGCAGATGGTCGACCTGGCCGACCCGTCCGCGGCGCTCCAGCTGGTCGGCACCCTGGCCAACCCGATCGCCCGCTTCGCCCCCGTGCCCCGGTGACGGCCGCCACCGCACCGGTGGAGTCCGCCCGCGAGGACCGGCTGCCCGGCCGGTGGCCGGCCCTCGCGGTGATCTGCCTCGCCCAGCTCGTCGTGGTGCTCGACAACACCGTGCTGAACGTGGCCGTCCCGACCCTCGGCCGGGAGCTCGGCGCGGACACCGCCGACATCCAGTGGATCGTCAACGCCTACTCGCTCGTCCAGGCCGGGCTGCTGCTCGCCGCCGGCAGCGCCGCCGACCGGTACGGCCGGCGGAGGCTGCTGCTCACCGGGCTCGCCCTGTTCGGCCTCGGCTCGCTCGCCGCCGGGCTCTCCACCACCACCGGGCAGCTGATCGCCGCCCGGGCCGGCATGGGGATCGGCGGCGCCCTGCTGACGACCACCACGCTCGCCGTGGTGCTGCAGATCTTCGACGCCGGGGAACGCACCAGGGCGATCGCCGCCTGGAGCGCCGTCAGCGCGCTCGGCTTCGCGGCCGGCCCGCCGGTCGGCGGCCTGCTGCTGGCCCACTTCGCCTGGGGCGCGGTCTTCCTGGTCAACGTCCCGGTGGTCCTTCTCGGCCTGGTGGCCGCCCGGGCGCTCGTCCCCGAATCCCGGGCGCCCGGCGGCGGGCCGCCCGACCTGCCCGGCGTGCTGCTCTCCACGGCCGGCATGACCGCCGCGGTCTACGCCGTGGTCTCGGGGCCCGAGCACGGCTGGCGTTCGGCGCACGTGCTGCTGTCGGCCCCGGCCGGCCTGCTGCTGCTCGCCGCCTTCACCCTGTGGGAGCGGCGGACGGCCCACCCGATGCTCGATCCGGCCTTCTTCCGGAACCGGCGGTTCGTCGGCGCCGTCACCGGCGTCGTACTGATCACCTTCGGCAGCACCGGGGTGCTCTTCCTGCTCACCCAGCAGCTGCAGTTCGTGCACGGCTACCCGCCGCTGGAGGCCGGGCTGCGGATGGCCCCGTTCGCCCTCGCCGTGGTCGCCCTCAACTTCAGCGGCCTCACCGCCCGGCTGATCGTCCGCCTCGGCACGCCGCGCTCCATCGCCCTCGGCATGGCGGTGCTCGCGGCCGGCTTCACCGTCGCCGCGTTCGCCTCCGACGGCTACGGGCCGCTGCTCGGCGGACTGGTGCTGATGGGCACCGGCTGCGCGATCGCCAACCCGGCCATCGTGGAGGCGGTGGTGGGCGCGATCCCGCAGGACCGGGCGGGCGCCGGCGCCGGCATCGACGGCGCCATGGCCGAGGTAGGCAGCAGCCTCGGCGTCGCCGCGCTGGGCGCGGTGATGAACGCCCGGCTGACCGCCGTCCTGCCGGCCGCGGCCTCCGTCCCCGCCGCCCTCGCCGCCGCCCGCACCGAGGCCGACCGGGCCGCCGTCCTGGACGCCTTCACCGAGGCCTCCCGCACCGCTCAGCTGGTCGGCGCCGCAGCAGTCCTCGCCGGCGGCCTGGCGGCCGCCCTGCTGCTGCACCGCGCCGCCCGGCAGGGCACTGCTCCCGACGCGGGATGACGGCCGCCGGCCGCCGTGTCACGGGCGGACGGTCACCGCACCGACCAGCATCCGGTGGTCGGAACAGGCCTGCAGGCCATGGCAGTCGGCAGGTGCGTCGATCGCCTCGCACCGTACGGTCCGGCGATCCGGTCCTCGCGGACGAAGATCATGTCGATCTCGGCCCGGCCCCCGCACGGCGGGGCGGCGGCCGGGCCATCCAGGACGGCTACAGCGGCCTGCGGCTGGAGCCGGGCACGCACACCCTCGACGGCACCCAGGCCCTCACCTTCGTCCGCACCCGGCACGGCGTGGGCGACGGCAGCGACCTCGGCCGGATCGGCCTGCAGCAGCAGTTCGTCCTCGCGGTCGTCACCCAGCTCCAGCGGCGCAACGACCTCGACGACCCGGCCCGGCTCTACGAGATCGCCGACGCCTCCACCAAGGCCCCTGACCACCGACTCCGACCTCGGTTCGCTGACCGGTCTCGCCACCTTCGCCCGGAGCATGCGCGGCCTGCACACCGACGCCACCGACACCCTGATGCTGCCGGTCGCCTACGACCGCATCGACCCCAACCGGGTCGTCCCCGCGGAGCCCCAGGACCGGCAGCTCTGGCAGGCCCTGCGCGAGGACTCGCCGATCCCCGCCGCGGCCCGGAAGTCGCCCGCCCACGGCACCTCCTGACCCCGGCCCGAACGGCCGTACCCCGATTGCCGCACCCGGGCCCCGGGCGGAGCGTGGCAGGTGACTCCCGCCTCCGCCCGAGGCGGGCCGGCGAAAGGGTCCCGGGCATGGCGGACGACCGGACCGAGACAATCGCGCGGTTCATTGCGCCGCTGCGGGTGAAGCCGGGATCGCACGTCGACCTCGCCCGCGACTTCGACCCGCGCTACCGGGCCCGGCTGAAGAAGCGGGACGGCGCCGAACTGCTGCGCACCGGCGTGGAACTGCTCGCCGAGTACCAGGACCGCCTCGCCGCCCAGGACACCTACGGCGTGCTGCTCTGCCTCCAGGCACTCGACGCCGGCGGCAAGGACGGCACCATCCGCCACGTCATGAGCGGGGTGAACCCGCAGGGCGTCAAGGTGAGCAGCTTCAAGGTGCCCTCCGCCGAGGAGCTCGACCACGACTACCTGTGGCGGTACGCCTGCCGGCTGCCCGGCCGCGGCGAGATCGGGATCTTCAACCGCTCGCACTACGAGGAGGTCCTCGTGGTGCGGGTGCACCCGGAGAACCTGGAACGGCAGCGGCTGCCGAAGGCCTCCCGCGGGCAGGAGGTCTGGGATCGCCGCTACCGGGAGATCAACCGCTGGGAGCGCCACCTCACCGACAACGGCTTCAAGGTGGTCAAGATCTTCCTCAACCTCTCGAAGGAGGAGCAGCGGATCCGCTTCCTCAAGCGGATCGACCTGCCCGAGAAGAACTGGAAGTTCTCCGCGGCCGACGTCCGCGAACGACACTACTGGGACGACTACCAGCGGGCCTTCTCCCAGATGCTCTCCGCCACCAGCACCAGGTGGGCGCCCTGGTACGTGGTGCCGGCCGACCGCAAGTGGTTCGCGCGGATCTGCGCGGCGGCGGTGCTGGTGCACACCCTGGCCGGGATCGACCCGCAGTACCCGACGGTCGGCGCCGAGGCCCGCGAGCAGTTGCGGGAGGTCCGGCGCGACCTGGAGGCCGAGGCCCCGGCCGGTGCCGAGGCCGACCCGTACGAGGCGAAGCACGGGACGGGCAAGGGCCGGAGGAAGAAGGGGAACCGATGACCCAGCAGGTGGATCCGGCGGCGGATGCGCCCGCGCCGAGCTGGTACACGCGGCCCCCGGCGGAGGTGCTGGCGGCGTTCGCGGTGGACCCGGCCACCGGTCTGACCGCGGCCCGGGCGGCCGAGCGGCTCGCCGCGGACGGCCCCAACGCACTGCCCGAGGAGAAGCCGAAGCCGACCTGGCTGCGGTTCCTCGACGAGTACCGCAGCTACATGCAGATCATCCTGGTGACCGCCGCCGTGGTCTCGCTGGCGATCAAGCAGTGGAGCACCGCGATCCTGCTGATCCTGCTGACGCTGCTGAACGCCGTGGTCGGCCTGCGCCAGCAGGGCAAGGCCGAGAGCGCGATGAACGCGCTGAAGTCGATGATGAAGGCCACCGCGCGGGTGCGCCGGGACGGCACCGAGTCGGAGATCCCCGCCGAGCACCTGGTGGTCGGGGACATCGTGCTGATCGCGGCCGGTGACCAGGTGCCGGCCGACGGGCGGATCGTCCAGGCCAGCGCGCTTCAGATCGACGAGTCGACGCTCACCGGCGAGAGCGTCCCGGCGGTCAAGGACGCGGGAACGCTGACCGGTGAGCGGCTCGCGCCCGGCGAGCAGTCGAACATGGCCTTCATGAACACTCCGGTGACGCACGGCAGCGGGCTGCTGGTCGTCACCGGCACCGGCAGCGGGACGGAGCTCGGCAAGATCTCCGGCCTGCTCTCGGCCACCGAGAAGGAGCAGTCGCCGCTCGACCGGGAGCTCAACACCCTCACCCTGTGGATCGCCGGTGCGGCCGGTCTGACCATGGTGGTGATGTTCGCCCTCGGCCGCAGCCGCGACCAGGCCTGGGACGCCCTGTTCATCAGCGCGGTCTCACTGGCCATCGCGGCCATCCCGGAGGCGCTGCCCACGGTCTCCCAGGTGATCCTCTCGGTCGGCAGCCTCAACCTGGCGAAGCGGCACGCGATCGTGAAGGAGCTGCCCTCGGTCGAGACCCTGGGCTTCACCTCGGCGATCAACTCCGACAAGACCGGCACCCTGACGATGAACCAGATGACGGCGGTCGAGGTGCTCAGCCCGACCGACCGCTACACCGTCTCCGGCACCGGGTACGGCCTGGAGGGCCGGATCCACCACGCGGTGGGCTCCTCGGCCGGCATCGAGGGCGCCGTGCTGCCCTACCTGGTGGCCAGCGACGCCAAGCTGGTGGACGGCCGGGTGGTGGGCGACCCCACCGAGGGCGCGCTGCTCGTGCTCGGGCACAAGGCGGGGCTGGACATCGAGGCCACCCGGGAGCGCTACCCGCGGCTGGCGACGCTGCCGTTCGACCCCGGCTACAAGCTGATGGCCACCTTCAACTCGGCGGTGGACATGATGGGCCGGCCGGTCGTCCGCTGCTTCGTCAAGGGCGCCGCCCCGGCCGTGATGGACCGCGCCGCCACCGCGCTCTCGGACGGCACCAGCATCCCCTGGGACGGCGAGCTCGCCCGGCACGCCCAGGAGGCCGCCGAGCGGATGGGCGGCGAGGGCCGCCGGGTGATGGCCGCCGCCGTCCGCGACATCGACCCGGCGCACTTCGACCCGGACGGCGACCTGCTCGCCCTGGTCACCGGTCTTCAGATGACCAGCCTGGTCGGCATGGTGGACCCGCCGCGCGAGGAGTCCAAGGCCGCGGTCGCCGAGGCGCAGGCCGCCCACATCCGGGTCCGCATGGTGACCGGCGACGACGTCACCACCGGTGCGGCCATCGCCCGGCAGCTGGGGATCGAGGGCGAGGCGCTGCTCGGCGCCGACTTCGCCGCGATGTCCGAGCAGGAGCAGCTGGAGCGGATCGACTCGATCGGGGTGGTCGGCCGGGTCGCGCCCGAGCACAAGGTGCTGCTGGCGAACACGCTGAAGAAGAAGGGCGACGTCGTCGCGATGACCGGCGACGGTGTCAACGACGCACCGGCGATCAAGGCCGCCGACATCGGCATCGCCATGGGCAGCGGCACCGACGTGGCCAAGAACGCCAGCCGGATGATCCTCTCCGACGACAACTTCGCCACCATCGTCTACGCGGTGGCGGAGGGCCGGAAGCTCTACGACAACCTCACCAAGTACATCCGCTTCGTGCTCCTGCTGCTGGTCGCCTTCGTGCTGACCTTCCTCGGCGCCACGATCTTCAACATCGCGAGCGGGGAGCCCTTCCCGCCGCCGCAGGTGCTGTGGATCCACTTCGTGGTGAACGCGCCGTTCGGCTTCGCGCTCGGCTTCGACCAGGAGAGCCCGGGCCTGATGCGGCGGACGCCGCGGCCACGCGGCGAGTCGGTGCTGACCCGGCCGGTCATGGTGACGGTGGGGCTGAGCGGACTCGCCATCACCGTGGCGCTGCTCTCACTGATCAAGCTCGGGCAGTCGCACTACGGCGATGTGCAGACCGGCAGCTCGATCGCCTTCACCGCGTTCTCGCTCTGCCTGATCGTCGCGGCATTCGAGTGCCGCTCCGAGACCGCCTCGGTGTTCACCACCAGCACCTTCGACAGCAAGCAGATGAACTGGGCGGCCCTCGGCGAGTTCGTGCTGGCCGTGATGGTCACCCAGATGGACGGCTTCCGCCGGATCCTCGGCACCACCCGGATCAGCGTCCAGCAGTTCGGCTGGGCCCTGCTGGCGGCCCTGGCGCTGCTGCTGCTCTGGGAGGTCGGCAAGTGGCTGGCCCGGCGCACCCGGGTCGCCGCCGCCCGATGAACGTGCGGAGGGCCGCACCCGTCGCGCGGGTGCGGCCCTCCGTCGGTGCCGGGGCGGCCGGTCAGGCCTGGGGCAGGCCGGCCAGCTGGGCGGTGATCCGGGCGATGTCGGCCTCCGCGGCCTCCTGGCGGCCGCGGATCTTGGCGACCACCTCGTCCGGGGCCTTCGCGAGGAAGGCCTCGTTGCCGAGCTTGCCGGTGGTCTGCGCCTTCTCCTTCTCGGCGGCGGCGAGGTCCTTCTGCAGGCGCTTGCGCTCGGCGGCCACGTCGATCGCACCGGAGAGGTCCAGCGCGACGGTGGCGCCGGCGACCGGCAGCGAGGCGGTGGCGGTGAAGCCGTCGCCGGGCTCGGTCAGCCGCAGCAGCGAGCGGATCGCCGCCTCGTGCGCCACCAGCGGGGTGGCCGCCAGGTCCAGCCGGGCCGGGACCCGCTGGCCGGGCTTGAGGCCCTGGTCGGCGCGGAACCGGCGGACCTCGGTCACCACCTGCTGGAGCGTGGCGATCTCGGCCTCGGCCGCGGCGTCACGGAAGCCGCCGTCCGCCGGCCACTCGGCGACGACCACCGACTCGCGGCCGGTGAGCGAGGTCCAGAGCGTCTCGGTGACGAACGGCACGACCGGGTGCAGCAGCCGCAGGGTGACGTCCAGCACCTCGCCGAGCACCCGGCGGGTGGCGTCGGCCGAGGCCCCGCCCTCCGCGAGGGTGGTCTTGGAGAGCTCGACGTACCAGTCGAAGACCTCGTCCCAGGCGAAGTGGAACAGCGCCTCGGAGAGCTTGGCGAACTGGTAGTCCTCGTACAGCCCGTCCACCTCGGCGACCGTCTCGCCGAGCCGGGAGAGGATCCAGCGGTCCGCCGCGGTGAGCTGCTCGGGTGCGGGCAGCGGGCCCTCGACGGTGGCGCCGTTCATCAGCGCGAAGCGGGTGGCGTTCCAGATCTTGTTGGCGAAGTTGCGGGACGCCTGGACCCAGTCCTCGCCGATCGGCACGTCGACGCCCGGGTTGGCGCCGCGCGCGAGGGTGAACCGCAGCGCGTCGGAGCCGTACTTGTCCATCCAGTCCAGCGGGTTGACCACGTTGCCGAAGGACTTCGACATCTTCTTGCCGTTCTGGTCACGGACCATGCCGTGCAGCGCGATGGTGTGGAACGGCGGGGTGCCGCCCATCGCGTAGAGGCCGAACATCATCATCCGGGCGACCCAGAAGAAGAGGATGTCGTAGCCGGTCACCAGGACGGAGTTCGGGTAGAACTTCGCCAGGCTGTCGGTCTGCTCGGGCCAGCCGAGGGTGGAGAACGGCCACAGGCCGGAGGAGAACCAGGTGTCCAGCACGTCGGTGTCCTGGTGCCAGCCCTCGCCGGTCGGCGGCTGCTCGTCCGGGCCCACGCAGACGACCTCGCCGTCCGGGCCGTACCAGACCGGGATGCGGTGGCCCCACCAGAGCTGGCGCGAGATGCACCAGTCGTGCAGGTTGTCGACCCAGTCGAAGTAGCGCTTCTCCATCTCCTTCGGGTGGATGTTCACCCGGCCGTCGCGGACGGCGTCGCCGGCCGCCTGGGCGAGCGGGCCGACCTTGACCCACCACTGCATGGACAGCCGCGGCTCGATCGTGGTCTTGCAGCGCGAGCAGTGGCCGACGGAGTGGACGTACGGGCGCTTCTCGGCGACGATCCGGCCCTCGGCGCGCAGCGCGCCGACGATCGCCGAACGCGCCTCCAGCCGGTCCAGGCCCTGGAAGGGGCCGTGCACGGTGATCACGGCGTGCTCGTCCATCACCGCGATCGACGGCAGGTCGTGGCGGCGGCCGATCTCGAAGTCGTTCGGGTCGTGGGCCGGCGTCACCTTGACGGCGCCGGTGCCGAACTCCGGGTCGACGTGCTCGTCGGCGACGACCGGGATCTCACGGTCCGTCAGCGGCAGCTTGATGGTGCGGCCGATGAGGTGTCTGTAGCGCTCGTCCTCCGGGTGGACGGCCACCGCGGTGTCGCCGAGCATCGTCTCGGCGCGGGTGGTCGCGACGACGATCGAGTCCTTGCCCTCGCCGTAGCGGATCGAGACCAGCTCGCCGTCGTCGTCCTGGTACTCCACCTCGATGTCGGAGATGGCCGTCAGGCAGCGCGGGCACCAGTTGATGATCCGCTCGGCCCGGTAGATCAGCTCGTCGTCGTAGAGCCGCTTGAAGATCGTCTGGACGGCCTGCGAGAGGCCCTCGTCCATGGTGAAACGCTCACGCGCCCAGTCCACGCCGTCGCCGAGGCGGCGCATCTGGCCGGAGATCTGGCCGCCGGACTCCGCCTTCCACTGCCAGACCCGCTCGACGAAGGCCTCCCGGCCCAGGTCGTGGCGGGACTTGCCCTCCTTGGCCAGCTCGCGCTCGACCACGTTCTGGGTGGCGATGCCGGCGTGGTCCATGCCCGGCTGCCAGAGCGCCTCGAAGCCCTGCATCCGCTTGCGGCGCACCAGGGCGTCGATCAGCGTGTGCTCGAAGGCGTGGCCGAGGTGCAGGCTGCCGGTGACGTTCGGCGGCGGGATGACGACGGTGAAGGGCGGCTTGTCGCTCTTCGCGTCCGCCGTGAAGTAACCGCGCTCCACCCAGCGCTCGTACAGCACGCCCTCTACCTCGGCCGGGGCATAGGCGGTCGGCAGTTCGGGGTGGCTGATCGCCCCGCGGTCGGGGGTCTGCTGAGTGTCATCGGTCACCCCGCCATCCTAGTGGACGGGCCGCGAGCGGCCGGACGGCGTCCGCGCCGCCCCGGCGCGTCGACCGCCGGGCGCCCCGGTACCGGCCGTACCCGCACGGAACGCCCGCGCGGCGCCGGGGGGCTCCTCTATGCTGAACCGGCCGCCGCCCGCCCGGCTTCTGACGCCCGATCGGCTCGGGACGCGGGCCGCCGCGGCACTCGTCCACCTGACTCCGCCCGCCCCCGGAACCACCTCCTCCGGAGCGGCCTGCGGCCGCGCGCCGCACCCGAGAGAAGAGCAGGAATTCGGCATGCAGATACACGGTGACACCGTCCGCTTCGGGGTCCACTCGGGCCAGCAGTACTCGTCCTTCGACGACATGCTGGAGCTGTGGCAGCGGGCGGAGGAGCTCGGCTACGACTGGGTGTCGCTCTTCGACCACCTGCGGCCGCCCATCGGCGGACCGGACGGCCCCTGCTTCGAGGGCACCACCGTGCTGGCGGCGCTGGCCGCCCGGACCAGCCGGATCCGGTGCGCGCTGCTGGTCTCCGCGGTCACCTGGCGCCACCCCGCGATGGCCGCGAACATCGCCGCCACCCTGGACCACGTCTCCGGCGGCCGACTGGAGTTCGGCGTCGGCGCGGCCGGCGCCGACCTCGGCTACGAGCAGTACGGCATCCCCTTCCCGTCCGCCGGGGAGCGCCTGGACATGCTCACCGAGTCCTGCGAGATCATGCGGCGGCTGTGGACCGAGAAGGGCACCGACTTCACCGGCAAGCACTTCCGGCTGACCGGCGCCCACGTCGAGCCGAAGCCGCTGCAGAGCCGGCTGCCGCTGGTGATCGGCGGCGAGGGCGAGCGGCGGATGCTGCGCATCGTCGCCGAGCACGCGGACATCTGGAACACGCTCGCCGCCACCCCCGAGGTGTACCGGCACAAGCTGGACGTCCTCGCCCGGCACTGCGCGGACGTCGGCCGCGACCCGCGGGACGTCCGGAAGTCCGTGACCTTCCGCGCCCTGCTCGTCGAGGACGAGCGGGAGCTGCCGGCCCGCCGCGAGGCGCTGGCGCGGATCCTGCCGCCGGACTCCCCGGTCTGGCCGGAGTACCTCGTCTTCGGCACCCCCGAGCAGTGCGCGGAGCGGCTGCGGCCCTACCTGGACATGGGGGTGCGGGACTTCGTCCTGGGGGCGCGCCCGCCGGTGGACTGGCGGACGGTGGAGCTGTTCGCGGACCGGGTCGTCCCGCTGCTGCGATGACCGCGGCGGCGGGGGTGCCCGGCCCCGCGGCGCGGCGCGGGCGCGGCGTCCGCACGGCGCGGGGACGGGCCCGGGCTCGGTAGGCTGTGCGGCATGTCTGCTCCCGCTGTTCGCGTCCGTTTCGCACCGTCCCCGACCGGCATGTTCCACGTCGGCGGCGCTCGTTCCGCCCTCTACAACTGGGCTGTGGCGCGACAGTCCGGCGGCACCTTCGTCCTGCGCATCGAAGACACCGATGCGGTACGCAACAAGCCCGAGTGGATCGACGGGATCGTCAACGCCCTCTCCGCGATCGGCATCAACGAGTCCGACCCAGCCTTCGAGGGCCCCTACTTCCAGTCGCACAACGCCGACCGGCACCGCGAGGCCGCCGGTCAGCTGCACGGGGCCGGCCGGGCCTACTACTGCGACTGCACCCGCGAGCAGGTCCAGGAGCGCACCGGCTCGCAGCAGTTGGGCTACGACGGCTTCTGCCGCGAGCGCGGCCTCGGCTGGGAGCCGGGCCGGGCGATGCGCTTCCGCACCCCGGACGAGGGCGAGACCGTGGTCGTGGACCTGATCCGCGGCGAGCCGGCCTTCCCGAACAGCGCGATCGAGGACTTCGTCATCGCCCGCGGCGACGGCACCCCGGTCTTCCTGCTCGCCAACGTGGTCGACGACCTGGACGAGGGCGTCACCCAGGTGGTCCGCGGCGAGGAGCACCTCTCCAACACGCCCAAGCAGCAGCTGCTGTGGGAGGCGCTCGGCGCGCAGCCGCCGGTCTGGGCGCACCTGCCGGTGATCGTGAACGAGAAGCGGCAGAAGCTCTCCAAGCGCCGCGACAAGGTGGCGCTGGAGGACTACCTGGCCGAGGGCTTCCTGCCCGAGGCGATGGTCAACTACCTGATGCTGCTGGGCTGGGCGCCGGGCGACGACCGGGAGATCCTGCCGTTCGAGGAGCTGCAGCAGCTGTTCCGCGTGGAGAACGTCAACAGCTCCTCGGCGTTCTTCGACATCAAGAAGCTGACGGCGTTCAACGGCGACTACATCCGGGCGCTGAGCCCGGAGCGGTTCACCGAGGCCTGCGCGCCGTGGCTGGCCGCCCCGCACGCGCCGTGGCGGCCGGAGGCCTTCGACTCCGCCGTCTTCGCCCGGGTCGCGCCGCTCGCGCAGACGCGGATCGCCGTGCTCTCGGAGATCACCGCGCAGGTGGACTTCCTCTTCCTCGACGAGCCGGTCGCCGACGAGGCCTCGTGGGCCAAGGCGATGAAGGCGGGCGCCGAGGAGCTGCTGCGGGACGTCCGGACGGCGCTCGCCTCGGCGCCCTGGGCGGCCGAGGACCTCAAGTCCGTTCTGGAGAAGGTCGGCTCGGAGCACGGCCTGAAGCTCGGCAAGGCCCAGGCCCCGATCCGAGTGGCCGTCACCGGCCGCACCGTCGGCCTGCCGCTGTTCGAGTCGATGGAGCTGCTCGGCCGCGAGCGCGTGCTGGCCCGCCTGGACGCCGCCGCGGAGCGCGTGGCCGCCGCCTGACCCACTCCCCCGGGCCCGCCCGCGGGCCCGGGGGAACCCACCGCACGGACGACGGAAGCGGCACAGCCATGACCCGGACCGGCACCACCGCACCGCCCCTGCCGCTCGCGCACCCCGCGGACCGGGCGGCCCGGCACCGCCTGGACGAGCAGTGGCTGGCCGCCGCGTGGCGGCACCCGGCCACCCTGGTCTTCGCGGTCAGCGGCGGCCTCGCCGAGGTGCGGGACCTCCCGGACGGCGGGGCGCGGCTCGTCCCGCTGCCGCCCGGCGACCTCGCCGCGGACCAGGCCGACCGCTACTTCCTGGGCACCGACGAGCAGGGCGCGGGCCGCTTCGCGGTGCGCCGCGACGCGCTGCCCGACCGGGCGGACGCGGGTGTGCGCGGCGCCGGGCTCCGGGACGCGGCCGGGCTGCTGCCGGCCGCCGAGGCGGGCCTGCTGGCGCACGCCGTGGCGCTGGAGCACTGGCACCGCACGCACCGCTTCTGCCCGAACTGCGGCGGCCCGACAACGGCGGCCTGGGCGGGCCATCTGCGGCGCTGTCCGGCCTGTGCGGCGGAGCACCACCCGCGGACCGATCCGTCCGTGATCATGCTGGTCACCGACGACCGGGACCGGGCGCTGCTCACCCGCCGGGCGGGCTGGCCGGCAGGCCGCTTCTCGATCCCGGCGGGCTTCGTCGAGGCGGCCGAGTCGGCCGAGCACGCCGTCGTCCGCGAGGCCGCGGAGGAGACGGGGGTGGCGGTCGGCGCGGTCGAGTTCGTGGCCAGCCAGCCCTGGCCGTTTCCGTCCAGCCTGATGCTCGGTTTCCTGGCCCGCGCCGTGTCGACGGAGATCGCGGTCGACGGCGAGGAGATCGCCGAGGCCCGCTGGTTCTCCCGTGCGGAGGTCCGCGCCGGGGCCGCCTCGGGCGAGCTCCGGCTGCCGCCCGCCGTCTCGCTGGCGGCCCGTCTGCTGGAGATCTGGTACGGCGGGCGGCTGCCGCACACCGTCAGGGCCGCCGGGACAGCAGCTCCCTGAGTTCGGGGCGGAGGATCTTGCCGGTGGCCGTGCGGGGCACCCGGTCGACCCGCAGGATGCGGGTCGGGACGACCGCCTCGGCGAAGTGCCGGAGCAGGTGCGCCCGCAGCGCCGGGTCGGTGAGATCGGGCTCCGCGCAGACCGCCGCCGAGATCGTCTCCCCGAGCAGCCGGTCGGGGAGGGCGGCGCAGGCGGCGTCGCGCACCCCGGGCAGTGCCCGCAGGACACGCTCCATCTCCTCCAGCGACACCGTCTCGCCGCGGACCTTGGCGGTGTTCTTGGTCCGTCCGGTGAGGACGAACACCGTCCGGCCGGTCTCCTCGTCGACGACGGCGCGGCCCAGGTCCTGGGAGTGGAACCAGCCGTCCCGGAAGGCCTCGGCGGTGGCCTCCTCGTTGTTGGCGTAGCGGGCCATGACGTTGTGGCCGCGCATGCAGACCTCACCGGTTTGTCCGGGTGCGGCGGGGCTGCCGTCGGGCAGCAGGACGGCCACCTCGTTGCCGTGCACGGCGGCACCGACGGACGGGATGTCGGTGTCGAGCACGAGCCGCCGGTAGGCGTCGTCGGAGAGGCCTGCCGGCAGTGTCGTGGAGAAGTTGGTGGTCTCGGTCAGCCCGTACCCCTGCAGGACGCGGGCGCCGAGCCGGTCGTGCACGGCCCTGGCGGTCTCCGCGGAGAGCGGTGCCGCCGCGGAGACGAAGTAGCGGAACTCCGCGGGCAGCCGGGGGCTGCGCCAGGTCTCGGTCAGCGCGTCCAGGACGCTCGGCACGACACTGGCCACCCGCGGGCGGTACGCGGTCAGCAGCTTCGGGTACCCGAACGGGCTGAAGCGTTCGGCGAGGACGGCGTGGGCGCCGGCGGCGAGTGTGCCGAAGAGCGTGAAGTGGACGCCGTTGACGTGGTGGATCGGCAGGCAGCCGAGGAAGGTGTCCCCCGGGCCGAGGCCGTGGAGGCGGCGGAGCGCCTCGGCGTTGGCGACCGCGTTGGCGTGGGTCTGGGCGACCAGCTTGGACGCCGCGGTGGATCCGGAGGTGCCGAAGTACAGCGCGTCCGCGCCGGGGCCGGCCGCCGGCTCCGGGCTGCCCTTCGCGGGCGGGTCGGGCAGCCGGCGCGGGTCGGGCAGCCGACGGGCCCCGGGGAGGCCGCCGCCGTCGGCGTTCGCGCCGTGCAGCACCGTCCGGACACCGAGTGCCTCGGTCTGCTGCGCCAGCCGGGCCGCCGGATCGGCCGGGTTGAGCATCAGCGCCGGGCAGCCCGCCCTGAGCAGGGCGTAGACCGCGACAACGGACTCGGCGTCGTTGACGGGCATCAGCCCGACCGCTTCGCCCGGGGTCGCGGCCTCGGTGAGCACCCAGTGGGCGAGCCGTCGGCTGTACCGGTCGAGTTCCCGGTAGGTCAGCACGGTGGTGCCGCCGTCGGCGGCGACGGCGGTGAGATACGGGTCGCCGCCCCGGGTGGCCGCCCAGTGGTCCAGGTGGTCCAGGACGGTGGCACGGCGTGGTGTGCCGGCCCGGAACGGGAGGCCCTCGTAGCGGTGGACGGGGTCGGTGTGGGCCGGGTGGCCGTCGGGCATGGGGTGTTCCTCGTTCGGGGCCGGCGGGCGGGCGGCGGTCCTGGTCAGCGGGCGGTGCGGACGTCGAGGACGGCGTCGGCGAGTGTCCGGGCGGTGCGGAAGGTCTCGGCGGTGACCAGGTCGGGCGGGAACTCGACGCCCAGCGCCTCCTCGACCTCGACGAGCAGCCGGACCGTCCGGAGCGAGTCGAAGCCGAGCCCGTCGAGCGGCGCGTCGGGGTCGATCTCCGCCGACGGGTCGGCGGAGTCCGGCAGTTGGCTGCGCACCGTGGCGAGCACGGCGGCCAGCGCCTCGTCGGCGCCGGGCCGGTCGGGGGCGGTCACTCCTCCACCAGCGTCATGCGCTCGGCGGACTCCAGCGGCATGTGCGGGACGCCGAAGGCGAGGATCTCCAGCGGCTCGGGCACGTGCAGGTTGGTCTTCACCCCGTGCGCGTAGTTGGCGGGGACGAAGACGGTGTCGCCCCGGCCCATCTCGTAGTCGACGCCGTCGATGTGGATGTAGCCGCGGGAGCCGAGCACGTAGAGGATGTGCGCGCCGGGGTGGGTGTGCAGCTCGAACCTGGCGCCGCACTCCATGATGAGGCGGTCCGCGCCGATCGCGATTCCGCCCTCGATCAGCTCCCCGGCACCGACGGTGCCGAGGATGCCGGGCAGGACCTGGCCGTTGGAGTCGACGAGCTTGACCTCAGGCGAGTCGAAGATGTTCCGGATGTGCCGCTGGGGATCGAAGGAGATGTCCACGGGTCTTGTCTTTCTGGAGTGGTGTCTCGGTCGTGCCGGAGGCGTGGCGCCGCCGCCCGGTCGGGTGTCAGTCGCCGGCCGGGCCGGCGGCCCGGTGGGACTGGAAGGGCAGGCGGCCGGTGTGCCGGGCCAGCCCGGTGGCCAGGTGCCCGGCGAACAGGTGGTAGAGCAGCGGGGAGAACTCCTCGCGCACGGTGCCGTGCACGCGGACGGTACGGAGGTTCGGGCCTTCGAGCGGGGGCGCGCCCTCGGGCAGGACGGCGACCACCCGGCGGCCGAGCGCGGCGGCGCGGGCGGCGAGGTCGACGGCGCGGTCGTGGGCGCCGCCCGGCGGGGCGAGGACGAGCAGCGGCATGTCGAGCGGGGCGGCGAACCGCTCGACGTGCCACCACTCCTCCAGGTCCTGGCCGAAGGCCATCGCCCCGGCGCCCTCGACGAGCTTCGCCGCGCAGTACTTGGCGGTGCCCTCACCGGGCCCGCTGCCCAGGACGGCGATCACCGGGCCCGCGGCGAGTTCGCGGCCGAGGTCCTCGCAGGGTCCTTGCAGGGCCCGCTCGGTGGCGTCGACGGCGGATGCGAGCGAGGCGATCTCGGCGACCTGATCGGGCCGGCCGGACCCGCGGGGGCCGCCGAGCCGGACGGCGAGCAGCAGCAGGGCCAGCAGGCTGGCCTGGTAGGTGCGGATGCCGGGCGAGCGCTCCGGGTCGGGCGGCGCGACGGTGACGGCGGCGGCCGCGGCCCGGGCGAGCGGGCTGTCGGCGGCCCCGGTGACGGCGATGGTGGCGAGGCCCCGGGCACGGGCCCGGGCCACGCCCTGCAGGACGCGTTCGGTGCGGCCGGAGGAGGAGACGCCCACCACGAGCGGTGCGCCGCCCGTGTGGGCGGGCAGGTCGACGTGGTAGTCCAGGAAGCGCTGGGCGGAGAGCGGTTCGCAGTCGGTGCCGCCGAGCGTCTCGAAGGCCATCTCGGCGGCCCGCGCGGCGTGGTAGGAGTCGCCGTCACCGATCAGGCAGACCTTGGTGGGGCGGGTGCCGCCGAGCGCGGCGAGGGCGGTGCCGGTCTCCTCCCAGGTCGGTCCGGTGAGCGTGCGCAGGTCGGCGGCGAGCCGCCGGGTCTGCCGGGCCATGACCGCGACGTCGATGGGCGCGGCGGCCCGGTGCGTGGTGCCGGTGGTCGTCACGGCCGCTCCAGGGAGCGGGCGATGTCCATGTAGGCCTTGACCCGGTCGGTGTCGATCCGGCCGCCCCAGCCGCCCTGTTCGAGGCAGGTGCCGACGAAGGCGCCGTCGGCCTCGGCCAGCAGCCTGGCGGCGTTGGCGTGGTCGGTGTGGCCGGCGAGCAGTACCGGCAGGCCGGGGGCGCAGCGGCGCACGGAGGCGATGGCGTCGAGGGTGTACTCCTCGTCGGGGCTGCCGAGGGAGACCGCGTCCGCGCCCATGCCGCGGGCGGCCCTGGCGACCTCGCCGGTCGGCTTGGGTTCGCCGAACCAGCGGAAGTGCATCGAGTCGACCTCGGCGATCACCCCGATGCCGTCCGCGGCTATCCGGCGGCGGTACTCGGCGGTGCGCAGCGGGTCCGCCTGGACCATGCCGTGCGGGGAGAGGGTCATGCCGACCAGGGCGCCGGCCCGGATGAAGGAGCCGCCGGCCACCTTGGCGACGGCGAGCGAGGCGCTCAGCGCGTTGCGCATGATCTGGACGCCGACCCGGAAGTCGGCGCCGCCGCCGGTGGCCCGGGTGACGGCGTCGACGACGAGGCCCATGGCGACGGCCCGCGCGGGGTCGCACTCGTCCTCGGTGCTGTAGACGCGGTCGACGGTCTGGACGAGGCAGCCGTCCGCGCCGCCGTCGCGCAGGGCGACGGCGGAGGCCACGGCGGTGTCGAGGATCTCCCTGAAGCCGCCCTCCTCGTGGAAGGGGGTGCCGGGCAGCGGCTTGAGGTGGATCATGCCGATGACGGTCTTGCGGCCGGGGGCGAGGCGGAACTCAGACACCGGCGGCCTCCCGCTCGCCGACGGCCGCGCCGATCCGCCGCAGGGCGGGCGCCAGGTCCTCCCAGGCGCGGGCCGTGGTGATGCGCGCGACGCCGCCGGAGAAGCAGAAGTTGAGGATGCCCGGGTAGACGGACACGCCGGTGCTGCGGAGCAGGTCCCGGAAGCACAGGTAGGAGTCGTCCCACCGGTCGAAGCGGACTGCGGTGTTGATCGAGTACCGGGGCCGCACGACGTCGCCGACCCGGCAGAGTTCGGCGCCGGCCGCGTCGCGCAGCAGCTGCAGGCAGGACTCGCGGGCCCGGCGGTCGGCGCAGTAGGTGTCGTAGGCGGCGCGGAGCCGGTCCAGGGTGAGGCCGTAGGAGGACTCGAACTCGCGGAGTTCGTCGGCGCCGGGCCGGGTCAGGCCGGTGATCATCCAGCGCTCCATCCGCGCCAGGACCTCGACCACCGTGTAGAAGAAGGAGGGCGGGCCGCCGAAGCTGGTGGAGGCGTACTCGTAGTAGTCGGCGATGAACGAGCTGTCGGCGAGGATCCAGCCCACCTTGATGCCCGGTGCCGACCAGTTCTTCGACAGGCTGGACACCCGGATGACGTTGGGAGCGGAGCGCAGGACGGAGGCGGTGCGGGTCTCACCGAGCCACTCGTGGCACTCGTCGAGCACGATCATCGTGGTGGGCGAGGCGGTCTGGATCAGCCGGGCCAGTTCCTCCTCGTCGACGGCGGCGCCGGTGGGGTTGGCGGCGGTCTGCAGCAGGACGAACGGTGTCTGCGGGGTCAGGGCGTCGATCAGCGGGCCGAGTTCCATCACCCCGCCCTCGGTGCCGAGCGGCACCAGTCGGACGTTGCCGCGGCGGGCGATCGCCTCGACGAGCGGCGGGTAGTTGGGGGTGGCGCACAGGGCGGGGGCCGCGTCGGAGGAGCGGCCGGCGAGCACGTAGTCGGCCAGGGTGCTCACCGCGAAGGTGCCGCCCATGGTGAGTGCGACGTTGGCGGCGGTGTAGGTGGTGCCGGCGATCCGGGCGCTCTCGTAGGCGGCGACGGCCTCCCGGGCGGGGATGCGTCCGCAGGAGTCGGAGTAGCCGTACCAGTCGCGCTGCAGGGCGTACCTGATGCAGTCCTTGAGTGCCTCCGGGAGACCCCAGTTGAGTTCGTCGACCGAGCCGCCGGAGAGCATCGTCCGCGCGTCGTCACGGAGTTCGCCGTAGAGGTCGTCACGGAAGTACCAGTTGAAGAGTTCCTTGACGAAGCGGACGGTCGACCGCGAGCCGAGCACCTCCTCCTCGGTGACCTCGCGGCGGACGCGGGAGTCGCGCCACAGGTCGGCCTGCCACTGCCGGGTGGTGGGGCCGCCGAGTTCGGTCTCCACCCGGCCGAGCCAGAGGTTGCGGAGTTCGATCGGGTCACCGGGGTCGACCGCTCTGCGGTAGACCTCCAGGGTCCGCTGGTCCACACCCGACAGGAAGGCACCGCTGTCGTGCGGGGTCTGCCACGCACCGGCGGCAGCCAGGCGCGCCTCGGTGGGCACGTCGATGCGGCGCGCCGGCGGCGTGGTGGCGAACAGCTGCATTACTTCTCCAGGGCATGACAGGTGAGCGAGCGGAGTGCCACGGCGACGGGACCCGGGTCGGCGCACGGCGGAAGGACGGTCCCGTGCGGGGACGCGGTGGAGGCGGGGGTCAGCGGATCCGGAGCCGCTTGAGGTGGCGCGGCCGGCCGACCGGCCCGACGGCGCCCGCGGTCCGGCCGTGGAAGAACCAGGTGTTGTCGATGACGACGAGGAGCCCGCGGGTCCAGGGGACGCCGTAGGCCTGCCGCGGCGCGTACATCCCGGCGAGCAGGCGGCGGATGGCGCGGTTGACCGTGTCGGGGTGGGCCTCGGGGGCGTCGCACACCCAGTGCAGCGGATCGCGCTGGAAGTCGCGGAAGGAGTAGACCGTGCGACCGTCCTCGCGGCGCGCCACGGTCGGCACGCCCGGGCGGCCCTCGTAGCGGGTGGCGGCCAGCAGGACGGCGTCCTCGGCGGAGAGGCGGTCGGCGACCGCGGCCATCGGGACGAGGACCGTGGCGGCGGACTCGCCGCTGCCGGGTTCCTCGCACATCAGGACGATGTACCGGGGCTGGTCGGCGGCGCTGCGGCCGCTGCCCTCGCTGTGCAGCGAGAGCGGTCCGGTGGCGAAGGGCTGGAGCGAGACGTCCTGCGTCCGGCCCGCGTCGGCCACCAGGTTGAGGACGATGCCGTCCTCGACGTAGGGCTGCACCGCGTCGTCGGTCTCGGGTATCGCCTCGCCCAGGAGGGCACCCAGAGCAACGAACTGATCGTGCGTCAGTGGTTCGTCCAGGTGCACGACGGCGAGGCCGTACTCCCGGAGGTTGTGCAGCAGCCGGTCGGCGCCGGCCTCGAGGAAGCCGTCGGCCGCGGCCGGAAAGCCCACCGCCGGCGGCGGGAGCTCGGAATCGACGGAGAGGAGTCGGCGTCGAAGGCGACAGTGCTCGTCGGCCTCGTCCTCGGAAAAACAACTAGCGAGCACGGTTATCCCCCATGAGCCCGGCGACGAATTCGCGATCCCGGAATCGGGTCTGCGCCGACCCGCTCGCGCACACTGCGCGGGGCTCGCCGGCAAATGATCATTACGACCGCACGTGAGACGTCAGCTGCACCACACAAGCCGAGGTGCAGCCCGCAAGCGCCAGTTAACCCCATAGATCGCCCACTGCCTAGATCTTGACTCGTCCGGCGGATGCTGGGTGCACCGGTTCATCCGATATGGATCCGCCTATCACCGTTTGGTGACGGTATGTCACATCCGCGCACGGGGAGCGCAGTCCGCCGGCTGCGAATCACCGCCCGTCAGCACCCGAATGGCCTATGCTCTGCTCGCATGTCGACGAGTTCGCACACCCGTCAGGCCGATTCCGCCCGGGACGCCCGGAGCGCCCTCACCGATCCTCGAACAGGAAGACTCCGGGAGGGATTCCCGATCTCCCGCGAGCAGGACGTCGCCGCCCGCGTCGAGGCCTCCCGGGCCGCTCAGCGCGGCTGGGCGGCCCTCACCCCGGCCGTACGCTCGCGGCGCCTGCTGCGGCTGGCGGACCGGATCGAGGACCGCCGCTCGGAGTACGCCCTGGCCGAGCGGGCCGGCACGGGCAAGCCGCTCGCGGAGGCCGAGGCGGAGATCGTCGGCGCGGCCGACGTGGTGCGGTTCTACGCGGGTGCCGCGCGCACCGAGGCCGTCCCCGCCGCGGGCCGGCGGATGGACGACCGCGAGAGCTGGGTCCGCTGGGAGCCGCTCGGCGTGGTCGCCGCGATCGTGCCGTGGAACTACCCGCTGATGATGGCGGCGTGGCGGTTCGGGCCGGCCCTGGCGGTCGGCAACTCGGTGCTCCTCAAGCCCGCCGAGACCACCCCGGACACCGCGCTGCTGCTCGCCGCGGACGCCGCCGCACTCCTCGGCGAGCACGTGCTGAGCACCCTGACCGGGGACCGGGAGACCGGCCGACTGCTCGTGGAGAGCCCGGTGGACGCGGTCGCCTTCACCGGCAGCACCGCGGGCGGCCTGGACGTGGCCCGACGGGCCGGGCTCCGGCCGGTCAGCCTGGAGCTGGGCGGCAACTGCCCTGTCCTGGTGATGCCGGACGCGCCCGCCCACACGTACGCCTCGCTGGCCGCCGCCTCGACGTACAACGCGGGGCAGAGCTGCGCGGCGCCCGCCCGGGTCATCACCCTGCCGGAGAACTACGCCCGCACGGTCGAGGGGCTCTCCGCGGCGATGTCCTCGCTCACCGCCGGGATCGACTTCGGTCCGCTGAACAACCCGGACCAGGCGGCCCGCTACGACCGGCTCCTCGGCGCCTCCGCCGCGGGGATCCGGGCCTGCGGCGCGGTCAAGCCGGGGGCCGGCGAGGAGGACGGGTACTGGCGTCCCGCGGCGGTCCTCGCGGACCTGCCGGACGACGACCCGGCGGTCCGGGAGGAGGTCTTCGGCCCGGTGCTCACCGTCCAGCAGGCCCGGGACACCGAGCACGCCGTCCGGCTGGCCAACGGCCTTCCGCAGGCCCTGGCCGGCAGCGTCTGGAGCACCGACACGGGCACCGCGCTGGAGCTCGCGGCGGCGCTGGACTGCGGCGAGGCGTGGGTCAACTGCCACCTGGACCAGACTCCGGAGCTGCCGCACGGCGGCCGGCGCGGGTCCGGCCACGGCACCGACCTGAGCACCCTGGCACTGGGCGAGTACCAGCGCCCCAAGTGCGTGACCGTACGACTGAATTGATCATCCCGTGATCCGCCGTTCCGTTCCCGGCGGCGATGTCCGTCGGGAACGCGCACTCTGACACCGAATCGGACCCGATGTCCGATTCGGAATCCGGCCGGAGCAGCGCGGGCAATATGTGGATCCGTCAATTCCGTTAAATAGGAATGGTGTTCGGAACACCGTGCTAGCATCCACGGGCATGCTCCCCTGATCCACTCCTCCTCAGCGACCTGGTGACAATGAGCAACATGCGCACGCGTTCCGCCGGTACCTGGATTTGAGCGCCGTGGAAACCCGCCTCGTGGCGGTGGACGAAATTCCGCGGAATCTCTCGGACTCGCCGTGGAACGCCTCCTCCGTGTCACTGCTGCCGGACCGGCTGGGCCGGCCGTACTCCGCCGCGGCATGGCACTCCCGGGTGGTACTGGCGACCCGCGACGGCACCGTCCTCGGCATGCTGCCCGTCCAGCGGCCCAAGGCGGGCGCCGGACCGGGCCCGGTCGATCCGGCCGCCCTGGTGCCCGAGCTGTTCGACGGGCCGGCTCACGCCCACCTCTTCCTCGGCGGTTGCACCGACCTCGTCTCCGGCGCGGCCGTCGCGGCCGGCCTGCCGCCGGCCGAGGCCGCCGCGGTGCGGAGGGCGCTGGTCGCCGCCGGACGCGAGGCGGCCCTGGCGGAGGGCCTGGTCCCGATCGCGCTGTACGTCCGCGACGAGGAGATGGGCGCGTTCCCGGCGGAGGACGGCTGGCGGGCCGAGCGGATCGCGCAGGTCTCCACGATCCACGTCCCGGCCGACGACGCCGCCTACCTGGCCGGGCTGGGCGCGAGCGGCCGGCGCACCGTGCTGAAGGACCGGCGGGCGGCGGCGGACTGCGGCCTGGCCACCGCCGTCCGGCCCGCCGCCGAGGTGGTCGCGGAGGCCGCCGAACTCGTCGGGCAGGTCAAGCGGCGGCACGGGCTGGCCGACCCCGTCCGCCTGATCCGTATGCGGCTGGCGCAGTGGGCGGCCGACCCGGTGGGCGAGCGCATCGCCTTCGCGGTGTCCGGCCCGGACGGCCTGCTCGCCGTCACCCTCGCCTGTGTCGTCGGCCCGCGCCTGGAGATCTACGAGACGGGCCTGGTCGACGAGCACGAGCACCGCCACGAGGCGTACGCGGAGAGCCTGTTCCAGGCCCCGGTCCGCCACGCCCTGGCGCACGGCCTCACCGCCGTCGACCTGGGGCTCGACGCCGAGACGCCCAAGACCCGGCGGGGCGCGGTGCTGTCCCCCGTCTGGGCCGTGGGCCCGAAACCCTGAGAGAGGACTGCCATGGAAAGCGCTGTTGTCGACGATGTGGTGCGCGCGGAGTGGTGCGACGTGCTGGACGTCGAATCCCCCTCGCCGGACGACGACTTCTTCGGCCTCGGCGGCAACTCGCTGCTCGCCGTCACCCTGATCGAGCGGATCGAGGCGCGGCTGGAGATCGAGATCCCGCTGGAGGACTTCTTCGTCGACGGCCGCCTGGCGACCCTGCTCGACGGCGCCCGTTCCGCCACCGCGCGGTAGCGGGCGGCCGACCCATGTCCGAATCCGTCGCCCTCCCCCGCATCGGGGTCTGTCATGCGCCTGACGGCGCGGCCAACCTCCGCGAGATCTACGTCGCGGCCCGGGGGCTCTGCGAGGTGGTCCTGCTGGTGGACCCGCGGACGGCCGCGCTGGAGGACTTCATGGCGGTCGCCCGCCGCTTCTTCGAGTGCCGCACGGTGCCCGAGGACGGGCACGCCGCGTTCCTCGCCCCGTTGGGCCTGCGCGGCGCCACCACCTTCCACGACGACCTGCTGGACACGGCGGACCTGCTGCACGGCCTGCTGCACCCCGGCGCCGCCTCCACGGTGGAGCGGCCCTGGGACAAACTGGTCCAGCGCCGGCTGCTGCACCGGGCCGGCCTGACCGCGGTGCGGGCCGCGGCCGTCGACGGCCCGGCCGACCTGGCACGGGAGTTCGCCGCGCTCGGCGGCCCCTGCGTGCTGAAGCCGCGCCGCGCCGCCGGAGGGCGGGGCATCGCCTTCCTCGACGGCGAGGAGGACCTGCGCCGGCAGCTCGGCGTCCGCACCGACTGGTCGGACCTGATGCTGGAGACCCGGATCGAGCCGGCGCCGCACCCGTCCGGCGTGGGCTGGCTGGGCAGTCTCGTCTCGGTGGAGACGGTGACCTTCGGCAGGAACCGCCTCCACCTGGGCGTCCTGGACAAGCTGCCGGTCGCGGTCGCGCGCGGTGCCGGCCGGGACGGTGCCGACGCCGTCAACGTGCAGGGCGACCTCCTGCCGTCCCGGCTCCCGGACCGGCTCCGCCGCGAGGCCGCGGAGTACACCGGCCGGATCCTCGACGCCTTGGACGTCGGCCCCCGGGTGACCCACACCGAGCTGCAGCTGACCCCGGACGGCTTCGAGCTCATCGAGGTGAACGGCCGGCTGGCGGGGCACACCGCCCGGCTCTTCCGGCTCGTGGATGGCCCCGATCCGGTCCGCGTCGCCCTGCAGGTCGCGCTCGGCGAGCCGCCGGAGGCCGACCTCTCGGCGATGCGCGGCGCGGCCGCCGGCCTGTTCCCGACCTTCGCGGACCGGGACGGCGACGTGCGCACCGGCCTGCGCGCACGCGACCTGCGGGCCCTGCCCGGGGTCCGCGCCGTGGACGAGCTGGCCCGGCCCGGCGACCCCAAGTCGGCCACCCAGTACCGGATGGCCAACGTGACGGTGCGCGGCGAGGACCGGCCGTCGCTCGACACCGCCGTGGGCGAGGTGCTGCGCGCCCTCGCGGCCGGCTTCGCCCCCGCAGGCCGGTAGTCCGGTCCCACCCCCGTTCGAACGTCCCGAGGAACCATGAAACTGGCCCAGGCCTTCCAGCCGTTCACGCACCGTCAGTTCCGCTACCAGTACGCCGGCTTCTCCATCTCCGTCCTGGGGAACATGGTGAGCCTGGTCGCGCTGACCGTCGGACTGCTCCAGGCGACCGGCTCGGGCGCCACCGCCGGTATCGCGCTCGGCGCGAGCACCGTGCCGCTGGTGGTCTTCGTGCTGCTCGGCGGCGTGTGGGCGGACCGCCTGCCGCGCCACCACGTGATGGCCGCCATGGACACGGTGCGGGCCGCGGTGCAGTTCGGCGTCGCGGCGATGGTGCTGCTCGACCGGGTGAACCTGGTGCTGCTGATCGTCCTGCAGGTGCTCTTCGGCACCGCCCAGGCCTTCCACCTGCCGGCCTCCTCCGGGCTGACCAGATTCACCGTGCCCGCCGAACGGATGCAGCAGGCCAACAGCCTGCTGTCGTTCACCCGCAGTGTGTCCGGGGTGGTCGGGCCGCTCGTCGCCGGGCTGCTGATCTCGACCGTCGGCGCAGGCTGGGCGCTCGCCCTGGACGGCGCCTCCTTCCTGGTCGGCGCGTTCTGCGCGACCAGGATCCGACTCCCGCAGACCGCCCGGCGCTCGGACGGCTCGACCTTCGGTGAACTGGCCAGGGGCTTCCGCCTGGTGCGCGGCACCCCGTGGATCTGGACCAGCCTCACCGGTTTCATGGCCACCCATGTCGCGGTCGCCGTCTTCATGGTGGTCGGTCCGATCCTGGCCCTGCAGGAGAAGTCCGGGGCGCTGAGCTGGGCGGTGGTCGTCGCCGCGCTGGGCGCCGGCGACGTCCTCGGCGACCTGGTGCTGCTCCGCTTCCAGCCCGCGCGCCCCATGCTGGCCGCGCGCCTGGCCGAACTGCTGCTGGTGCCCGCACTGCTGCTGGTCGCCGCCGGTGCACCGGCCGCCGTCCAGGCCGCGGCGCTGGCGCTGGCCGGCGCGGGCATGACGGCGGCGGACTCGCTGTGGCTCACCACCATGCAGCAGCACGTCCCGGACGACGCGCTGTCGAAGGTGTCGTCCTACGACTGGCTGAGCTCGTCCGCGCTGCGGCCGGTCGGCTACGCCCTGGGCGCGGTCGCGGCCTCCGTCGGGGTGGCGGCGAGCCTGGGCGTGCTGGCCCTGCTGGTCGCGGTGCCCCGGGTGGTCAGCCTCGGCTATCCGAGCGTGCGCCGGCTGCAGGCCCGCACCGAAGCCCTGGTGAGCTGAGAGGAAGGACCGGAGAACCGATGCGCGACATCGTCACCGCGGTCGAGGAGGCGGTGGTCCGCCACCCCGACCTGCCGGCCCTGCGGATCGACGGCCGGGACGTCTCCTACGCGGAGCTGTGGGAGGGCTCGTCGGCGGTCGCCGCCCGGCTCGGCCCGCAACCGGGCCGAGTGGGCCTGCGATTCGACAAGTCCCTGCACACCTACACGGCCTATCTCGGCATCCTCCGCAGCGGCGGGGCCGTGCTGCCGATCAGCCCGCGCTGGCCGGAGAGCCGGGTGGCCGACATCGTGCGGGAGGCCCGCCCCGCCCTGCTGCTGGCGGACTCGGCCGAGCCGGTGCCCGCCGAGGCCGCGGGCGTCCGGCAGGTCCGGCTTGCGGACCTGCCCGCCGCCGGCCCGGTGGCCGGCGGCGACCGGCCGCCGGAGGGCGAGGCGTACCTGATCTACACCTCGGGGTCGACCGGCAGGCCGAAGGGCGTGCCGGTCACGCACGCCGCTCTCGCCGGCTACCTCGGCCACGTGGTCGACCTGTACGAACTCGGGCCGGGGGCGCGGGTGGCGCAGGCCGCCGACCTGTCCTTCGACGCCTCGGTGTTCGAGATCCTGGCGTCCTGGGCGTCCGGCGCCACGCTGGTGGTCGCCGGGTTCCGGGCCTGGCTGAGCCCGGTGCGGTTCCTGGCCGAGCACGCGATCACCCACCTGGACACCGTCCCCTCGGTGATCGCGCTGGCCCGCCGTACCAGGGCGCTGAAACCCGGGTCGCTGCCGGACCTGCGCTGGAGCATGTTCAGCGGCGAGCAGCTGACCTTCGAGGCCGCGGCGGCCTGGAAGGCGGCCGCGCCGCACGGCGTGATCGAGAACAACTACGGGCCGACCGAGCTGGCGGGCGTCTGCGCGAACCACCGCCTCCCGGACGACCCGGCCGACTGGCTGCCGACCGGCAACGGCACGGTGCCCATCGGCGCCGTCTACCCGCACCTGGAGTCGGTGCTGGTCGGCCCGGACGGCCGGCCGGCCGACGAGGGCGAACTCTGTGTCCGCGGCGTCCAGCGGTTCCCCGGGTACGTCGACCCGGCGGCCAACGCCGGCCGGTTCTTCCGTGAGGACGGCGGGTTCGTGGTGGTGCGGGGCGCGCCCCGGCCGGACGACTGGTACCGCACCGGGGACCGGGTCCGCCGGGAGCACGGGGCGCTGGTGCACCTCGGCCGGGTCGACCGGCAGGTCAAGCTGCGCGGGTACCGGGTGGAGCTGGACGAGGTCGAGGCCGCCGTGCGCAGCCACCCGGCGGTCCGCGAGGCGGCCGTCCTGGTCGCCGACGCACAGTTGGTGGCGGTGTACGCCGCGGACGCCGACGGGCCGGCCTCGGCCGAGCTGCGCGGGCACGTCGCGGCCCGGCTGCCGGACTACATGGTTCCGGTCACCTGGCGCCGGGTGGACCGGCTGCCGACCAATCAGAACGGCAAGCTGGACCGTACCGCGCTGGAGGGCCGATGAGCACCGGGCCCGTCCCGCTGTCGCACAGCCAGCAGCGGTTCCTGCTGGACGAGGGCCTCGCCCCGGGGCAGGACGACAACCAGGTGGTGCTGCCCTACCTGCTGACCGGGCCGGTCGACCCGGCCGCGCTCGCCGCGGCCTTCGACGACGTTGTCCGGCGGCACCCCGGGCTGCGCAGCGTGTTCCGCTGGGACGGCGACCTGGGCCCCGTGCAGGAGGTGCTGCCCTTCGACCCGGTGCGCACCCCGCTGGTCGCGACGCCCGTCGCGGACCCTTCCCGGCCGGTGGCGGAGACCGCCGCGGCCCTGTGCGCCGACTGGTGGCGGCAGCCGTTCGACCTGGAGGAGGAACCGCCGCTGCGGGCCCGCCTCGGCCGGCTGGACGACGAACGGTGGCTGCTCTGCCTGAGCCTGCACCACATCGTCTTCGACGGCCGGTCGGAGCAGGTGCTGCTGGACGACCTGGGCGCGGCCTACGCGGCCCGGGCCGCGGGCCGGCAGCCGGACCTCCCGCCCGTGCCGGGCTTCCACGACTACGCCCGCTGGGAGGCGCAGCACGTCGCGGCGTGGAAGGAGCGCGACCTGCCGTTCTGGCGGGACATGCTGGGCGGGGAGTGCCCGCGGCTGCTGCCGGCCGCCGCGCAGGAGCAGGCGCCGCGCCGGGACCACGAGGTGGTCCTGGACCCCGCCGCGGTCGAGGGGGTGCTGGCGGCCGTCCGGGAGGCCCGGGCCCTCCCGCTGGCGGCGGTGCTCTGCGGCACGGCGCACGGCCTGGAGCGCGCGTTCGGTGCGGACCGGCTGCACCTGGCCACGATCTCGTCCGGACGTTTCGAGCGGGCCTTCCACTCCGTGGTGGGGTGCTTCGTCAATCCGATCGTGCTGCCGATGGCGGCCGACGGGCGGGAGCCGGCGGAGTTCGTCCGCGCGACCGGGCGGGCGGTGTTCCAGGGGCTGCGGCACGCCCGTACCCCGTTCGACGAGGTCGTCCGGGCGGTGCGACCCGGCGGGGCACAGGACGAGCTGTGGAGTGCGATGGTGGCGTTCCAGTTGCCGACGCCGGGCGGGCGGTTCGGCGGGGACGGGATCGGCTACCGGCCGGTGCGGGTGGCCGCACCCCGGGCCGGCGCGGGGCTGCTGGTGGAGGTGGAGCCGTCGGCGGACGGCGCCTGGTCGGTGGCCGCCCGCTGGCGGGAGGACCTCGTCGCGGAGGCCGCCGGGCGCCGGGTGGTCGAGGGGCTGGCGGAGTTCCTGACGACGCTGGCCTGACCTGCCGCCTCCTCGGTGTGCGAGCGCGGTCGGTGTGCGGGACGGTCGGCGGCGGGTCCGGGTGTCCGGGCCCGCCGCCGGCCGGCGGTCAGCGGCCGGCCGTCCGTGCGCCGAGCGCGACCACGAGCCCGGCGGCCCGGGCGGGGCCGCCCGCGGCCGCCATGGTCTCGGCCAGCCGGCTGCAGACCGCCCGGTGTGCGGGGTCGTGCAGGGCCTCGTCGACGGCCCGCCCGAGCGTCTCGGCCGTGACGGTGGCGAACGGGTCGCGGAGGTCCCAGTACGCGACGGCGGCCCCGTTCGCGGTGGCGATCTCCGCGTTGGTGATCTGGTCGCCGGCGCCGGGCAGCGACACCATCGGAACGCCCGCGAGGATGCTCTCGGTGGTGGAGTTCATCCCGTGGTGGGTGATGAAGACGTCCGCGTGGGACTCGAGGAGTTCCAGCTGCGGCAGGAAGGCCCGGACCACGAAGTTGTCCGGCCAGTCGGGCTCGTCCGCCTCGGCCAGGACCGAGCCGGTCGCCGCCACCACGAGCACGTCCGGCCGGTCGGCGAAGACGGTGACCAGGTGGCCGAGCATCCGCAGCAGGAAGTCCCGGCCGGTGGCGGCGCCGCCGACCGGAGAGTGGAACCGGAAGTCGGTGAGCACGGTGCCGAGGGAGAACAGCACGATGCTCCGGCCGTCCTTCCTGGCCCTCGTCAGCCGCCCGTAGGGGAAGTCCGGGTCGAACCGCGGGGTGCGGCGCTGCCGCGGGAGTACCGCCGGCGGCGGCCGGAACCGGGCCCGGCCGACGGACGGGCCGACGTACTCGCTGACCCCGGTGGAGCGCGCCAGCAGGGCCAGCAGGTTCGGGGTGGTGCTGTCGGGCTCGCGGGCGAGCGACTCGACCGCCGTGACGATCGAGAGGTCGTCCGAGGGGAAGAGCACGGGGAGGTGTCCCTCGCCGAGCAGGTCCGCGCCGGTGAGCCGCCGGTAGTGCTCGTTGGCCGCGTCCAGTTCGGGGTGCGGGGCGCCGTGGTGGGCGACGAAGTCCTCGCCCAGCGCCCCGTAGCCGGGGAAGGTGACCAGCGACGCCGAGGGGACGCCGAGTGCACGGGCCGCGAGCGCGCCGTGCACCGAGAAGACGTCGTACAGCACCGCGTGCGGTGCGAACTCCTTCGCCCGGTCGAGGTGTTCGGCGATCACGGAGGTCGGCCGGACGAAGCTCTTGTACGCCAGGTCGGAGAGCGAGGGCGGCGCCGGCCGGGGGTCGGCGCCGAGCTCGATCGGGACGTGCCGCGCCCCGGCCTCCGTGAACGACGGGGCCAGTACGGGCGAGCCGAAGCTGCGCACCTCGGTGACCCCGTCGTGGGCGGCGAGCGCGGTGACGACGGCGAGCAGCGGGTTGACGTGCCCGATCGCGTCGATCGGGAAGACGGCGATCCTCATACCAGCGGGAGCGGCCTGCGGGTCTGGATCGCCGGCTCGATCCGCGGGGTCCGGTAGTCGCGGCCGTTGCAGAAGGAGCAGGCGGTGAGGTGCGTCGACCGCCCGTAGAGGCGACGGATGTCGGCCCGCAGTTCGGCGCCGGCGCGGTCGCCGGTCAGATCGACGACGTCGGCCGACGTCTCAGGGACGGCACCGAGGTTGGTGCCGTTGGCGGAGAACGGGCAGCGGTACAGCTTGCCGTTCAGCAGGGTCAGGACGTCGTTGACGCAGCAGTTCTGGAACATGTCGTCGAGCTCCTCGGCGCTGCGCTCGACGAACTTGATCCGCCCCGAGTCGGTCCACACCGGGATCTTGCTGAGGTTGGCGATGCCGTGCGCGTCGAGCACCTCGATGAGTTCGTCGTGCTTCCGCGAGTGGGTGCCGTAGTTGGTGATGTCGACGACGACCTTGTCGTTCTTCAGGCACTCGAGGTTCTCGCCGCGCGGGACGATCGTGGCGTTGGTGTACACCACGACCTTCTCGACGCCCTCGTACCCGGTGAGCTTGTCGATCACCCGGTGCACGCGGGGGTTGACGAAGGGTTCGCCGCCGAGCACCCGGAACTCGTAGATCCCGTCGATGCTGTCCATGATCCGGTCGACCGCGCTCTCCAGCAGGTCGAGGTCGCTGTGCTTCGGCTTGGTGTAGTACTGCATCAGGTTGGAGCAGTCCTGGCACTTCATCGAGCAGGCCTCGGTCACCACGACGTCGAGGTACTTCAGCACCAGGGCCTCGGAGGCGCGCTCCTCGGCCTTGAGACACTCGCGCTTGTGCAGCGCGATCTTCCGTTCGATGAAGACCGGCTCCATCCCGGTGTCCGAGCCGGTGAAGTCGAAGCCGTCGAGCAGGTCCACGCAGGTGTGGATGCGGGTGAAGCCCATCCCGCGGAGCCGGTCGGTCATCGACTCCAGGTAGTTCCCGCAGAGGAACACATGGGTGTCGCCGGGGAGTTCGGCCAGCTGCTCGGGCGCCCGGACCTCCAGGCCGCGGACGGTGGTCCCGTGCTTGACGGCGCGGCCGTCGGAGAAGCAGGTCACCCGCACGCCGAGCCGGGTGAGCGCGTAGTGCGCCATGACGCCCAGGTCGCCGGCGCCGAAGAGCACCACCGGCGTGTCGCCGGAGAGCAGTTCGGCCACCACGGCGGGGACGGTGTATGTGGTCATCGAGGTTTCTCCCCCGGTCGAAGAGTCCGCTGGAGACGGACGTACCGTCGGCCCGTCTCGTCCGCGTGTACGGGGCCGTGCTGCTCGAACCCGAGGTCGGCCAGCATGGCGCGGGTGTTCACAAGGTCCGGATTCGCCTCCGCGCGCAGCGCGTCCGCGCCCGTCCCGCCGGCGAGCTGCACGGCCTTGCGGACGCAGCGCACCCCCATCAGGGTGCCGTCGGCCAGCAGGTCGGGTGCCACGGCGAGCCGGCTGAGGTACACCGGGCTGCTCGCGGGCGGGTAGTCGTCCGTCGCCGGCTCGGGACGCGGCGCGGTGGTCAGGGTGAACATGGCGACGGCCCGGCCGTCGCTGCGCAGCAGGTGAACGGCGCCCAGGCGCACCAGGGCCTCGGTCGTCGCCAGGCTGCGGTCGGGCGCAGCCGTGCCCGACCGCTCCGCCTGGTGGGCGTCGCACGCTCGCAGCAGCGCGTGGACCTCGGCCGCATCACCTGCGCGTTCCCAGACAGCGGTCATATTTCCCTCCGGTCCGGAGAACAGGGAGAAGTGCTGCCGCGCGCATCTCCCGGAAAGGGGCCGGAAATCCGGTGCACGGCTTTTGGGTGATTTCAGCCCACGACGGTCCTGGACTCGCCGTCGACGACGATGGCCTGTCCGTCGCGAATGGCGATGAAAGGAATGTGGTGATCGGTGAAGTAGCCGATCGAGCGGTCGATCTCCGCGGATTCCGGGTGGTCGGACTTGTAGTGCGGCGCGATCACGTAGGGCAGCACGCCGAGGCAGTCCCAGTCCATCACGGTGTCCTGGTAGCCGTCGGGGACGAGGTCGGGGTTGTCGATCTCGCCGTCGATGCCGCGCAGGGTCGGCCCCAGCATGCAGGGGCCCGCGCTGTAGCCGGCGTAGACGAAGGCGTCCTCGGCCAGCAGGCGGCGGATCACGTCGTCGGCGCCGCTGCTCACGAAGGCCCGGCGCAGCACGAAGGCGCTGCCGCCGCGGACGTAGACCAGGTCCACGCCGGAGAGCACCTCGGCCAGCGCCTCGGGGCGGCCGAAGTACTCGCGCAGGTCGACCTCGAAGGGCTGCAGGCCGACGCTCTCCAGCTCCTCCACCTCACGCTTGAGCGAGGCCGCGCGGGCCTCGGTGTCCTTGTAGTCGTCGGCGTTGATGATCAGAGCGGTGCGCCGCCCCTCGCCCAGCAGGCGGAGCAGTTCGTCGGGTCGGTTCCCGATCCGGAACGACGACAGGTACAGCCTCACGCCCGATCAACTCCTGCGTTCGAGAATTCGTGGATGGTGCGGTGGTGGTACGTCCGGCCCGGGTCGAGCCGGACGGACGGGAAGTCCGGGCGGTTGGGGGCGTCGGGCCACGGCCCGGTCTCCAGGCAGATCCCGGCCCGCGGCTGCCGGTAGTGGTCTCCGGAGTACACCCCGATCCCCGGCTGGTCGGTGCGGACGCGCATCGTTCGGCCGCTGGCCCGGTGGCTCAACTCGGCTGCCCAGGAGGGGTCGTCGAGCACGAAGAAGTTGTCGAGCGGCCGAGCGCCGAGCGGCTTGGCGACCCGGTGGTCGAGATCGGTGCCGGCGATGTCGCGCGGCGGGCCGGCGAGCGGGACGAGGTCCGCGTCGAAGGCCACGGTCCGGTCGGAGTTGATCGCCAACCGGTGGTCGTCGATCGTCCGGCCGGCCGTCCCGGAGAGGTTCCAGAAGGCGTGGTTGGTGAAGCCGACGATCGTGGCGGCCGTGGTGGTGGCCCGGAAGTCGAAGGTCAGCCGGCCGTGGCGGTCGACCTCGTAGCGCGCCTCGGCCCGCAGTGCGCCGGGGTATCCCTGGTCGCCGTCGGGGCTGTCCAGGCGCAGGCACAAAATGAGCAGTTCGTCGGTCTGTGTGGCTTCGGCGTCCCAGACGAATCTGTCGAAGCCCCGGGGGCCGCCGTGCACGTGGTGGCGGCCGTCGTTGCGGTCCAGGCGGTGCTCGACGCCGTCGAGGGTGAACCTGCCGTCCGCGACGCACCGGCAGTAGCGGCCGACGGTGGCGCCGACGTAGGCGTTGACCGCCGGGTCCTCGTAGGAGGCCAGGTCCGGCAGGCGGGCCACGACGTTCCCGGTGGTGCCGTTCCGGTCGGGGACGAGCACCTCGACCAGGGTGGCGCCGTAGGTCCAGACGGTAACGGCCAGGCCATGACCGGAATCCAGGGTGTAGGAGTCCACTTCGGCGGGTTTCTGCCCGGCGTGTCCCTGTGTGGCCCCCACTGTCTCACGGCGGATTAACAACGGCTCACCCCCTTGAGCAACGTCCTTCCGTGTACATGCAGGGGCCATTCGATCACCCGCCCGGCCGATCGGCAAGATCTGCAGGCGGATTGTGCACGATGATGTTCATCTGACCGCATAGGCAGCGCGTTTGTGACGGGGTAAGGTCAGATCGGGGGCATCGCCGCAGCGGGAACGGGACTGTCACGTCCGACCCGCCGTCCGGCACTCCCCGACCCGGCCCTGCCGGCCACGAGCCGGGCCCGCCGAGGAGGCGCCCGCCCCGGCAGGCCCGCCGCCCGAGCTTTCGCGACACCGGATTCCCTTCATGCCTTGCTACTTGACCAGGAGAAACGGGTGAAGTTCTCGCTGTCAGTGCTGTTCGAGGAACAGGTCGAACGGGCCCCCGACGCCCTCGCGGTCAGCCATCCGGACACCGGACGCGAGCTGAGTTACCGACAACTGGCCACGCTGTCCGAGCGGTTCGCGAGATCGCTGGTCGAGCAGGGTGTCACGCCGGGCTCCTTCGTCGCGGTCTGCCTGCCTCCGGGCGTCGACCGGATCGCCACCTTCCTGGCCGTTCTGAAGACCGGTGCCGCCTACGTCCCGCTGGACCCCGCCCAGCCGGCGAACCGCCATCGGCTGGTGACGGAGGACAGCGGTGCCCGGCTGACCGTGACCGACCGGGCGACCGCCGACCACTTCTCCGGCCTGCCGGTCCTGATCTGCGAGGACGCCGAGCCGGCGGACAGCACCACGCTCCCCCGGCTGGACGACATGTCGGAGGAGCCGGCGGTGGTGCTCTACACCTCGGGCACCACCGGGGTGCCCAAGGGCGTCGTCCTCCCGCACCGCAGCATCGCGCACTTCGTACGCTCCCTCCGCGAGCCCGGCCTCGGCCCGCAGGACCGCGTCGCGCACGTGAACAGCCCGGCCTTCGACGCGATCACCTTCGACGTCTGGGGCGCCCTGCTGACCGGGGCCGCCACGGTCGTCCTGAGCCGGGACCTGCTCACCGACGCCCCCCTGCTCGGCGAGGCGATCCGGGCGCACGGCGTGTCCGCGATGCTGGCCCCCACCTCCGTCTTCCACGAGGTGGCGCTGCAGGACCCGCGGACCTTCGACCCCGTCCGGATGCTGCTGGTCGGCGGCGAGGCCATGGATCCACGCCGCGCCCGCTCGGTGCTCGCCACCTTCACCGGGCACCTGATGAACGTCTACGGCCCCACCGAGGCGACCACCTTCGTCACCTGGCACCGGGTCACCGAGGTGCCCGAGGGCACGTCCTCCGTCCCGATCGGCCGCCCGCTCGACGGGCTGCGGACCGTCCTCCTGGACGAGCACCGGAAGCCGGTCGCCGACGGCGAGGACGGCGACCTCCACCTGGGCGGGCCCAGCCTGGCCCTCGGCTACCTCGGGCGCCCCGATCTCACCGGGGCGGCGTTCGTGCCGGACCCGGCCGCCCCGGGCGAGCTCCTCTACCGGACCGGTGACCGGGCCCGCCGCACGGCGGACGGGGTCCTGGAGTACCGGGGCCGGATCGACCGGCAGGTGAAGATCCGCGGCTTCCGGATCGAACTCGCCGAGGTCGAGGCCCGGTTGCTGGAACGGCCGGACGTCGCCAACGCCTTCGTGATCGTCCGGGGCGAGGGCGCCGACCGCTCGCTCGCCGGCTTCGTCGTGCCCGCCGACGGCGCCGACGACCCGGCGGAGCTGGCCGCCCGGCTCGCCGAGCACCTGGCCCTCGAACTGCCGGCGTGGATGGTGCCCCGGGTGACCGTCCTCGACCGCCTGCCGCTCACCACCTCCGGCAAGGTCGACGGCGCCGCACTGGCCCGGCTCGTCCCCGAACGGGAGACCGCACCCGGTGACGGGCGGCTCACCCCGCTCGAAACGCTGCTCGCCAACATCTGGACCGAGCTCACCGAGGTCGAGTCGCTCGGGCCGGACGACGACTTCTTCGCCATCGGCGGCCACTCCATCCTGGTCGGCCGGCTGAACGCGAAGATCCGCAGCGTCCTCGGGGTCCGGCCGCCGCTGCGCGCCTACTACACCGGCAGCACCCTCTCCGGCCAGGCCGCCATGCTGCTCGCGCACGAGCCGGAGCCGGGCCACGTCGACGCCCGGGTCTCCGCCTTCCTGGAGGGGCGGAGCGCATGACCGAGTCGATCACCCTGTGCGCCGACCCGGCGCGGTACGCGGCGGCCGCCGCCGCGTGGTCCCCCGGCCGGCCCTTCCCCGTCCTGCCGGGGCCCGCGCTCGACCGCTACCGGTCGCTCTTCCCGGACGGTCCGCTGCCCGCCGTGGCGGCGGACCCGCGGGAAGGACTCGTCGTGTCGGTCGGCGACGGGGCCTCGGCAGCCGCCCGGCTGCTCGCCGTCGCCACCGGCCGCGAGCACCTCCAGGTCGAGCCCGAGCACCTGCTGAAGGAGCTGGCCGGCCATCCGGGCGTCCTGGTGGCGGTGGTCGGGCTGGCCGACGACCTCACCGCCGCCGGCGACTGGGCCGGTGCCTCCGGCGCGTCCGTCGGCGTGCTCGCCACCCGGGACCTCTCCTCGCTCGCGTGCCTCGTCTACCGGAGTCTGACCGTCGACGCGGTCGGCGAGGACCGCATGTTCGTGGCCTCCCACCCGATGCTGGAGGAGTCCGAGCTCGCCGACGCCGACGGCCTGGACGGGCTGGGTGTCCTGCGCGAGCGCCGTCTGAAGGTCGTCGTGCTGCGCGCACTCGGCAAGGAGTGCTGCGCGGGCTTCCCGGACGGCATCGTCTGCGGCCGCTCCGACCGGATCGACGAGCCGCTGCCGGAACTCCCGCCGGGGTACCGGCACATGCCGTGCATGCTCGGCGAGGGCTGTCACCGCTCCGACCTGGACGAGGACCAGCGGCTGCCCGCCGCCGAGATCCACGCCACCGTGGTCTTCACGCACAGCTGCTCCTCGGTGGCGGTGGGCAACAACGTCTACCCGAGCCACGTCGCGCTCGGGCTGGGGCTGCTGGAGGGCACCGCGGTGGCGGTGGTCGGCGCGATGGGCGTGCACATCGTGCAGCGCGGCTCGCAGGGCGACTTCGAGGCCGCCCTGGCGGAGCGGCTGCCACTGGGCCGGGTCGTCGAGCGGCTCGGTGAGCGGGCCCGTCCGATCAACGGCTGGCTGAACCGGTTCGGGCTGCTCGGCGACCCCGGCCTGGTACTCCCCTGGCCGGAGGCGACGGGGCTGCGCGGGACGGGCCGGACGGCCTCGGCCGCGGACATCGACGACGAGGCGCTGCGCCGGCTCGCCGACCTCGGCAACACCGTCCTCCCCCGGCTGGAGCGGCTGACCTGGCTGGAGCCGGTGGTGGACGGCGCGGCCGTCGAGGGCCTGCGGGCCGAGGTCCGGACGCTCGCCGAGGACCTGCACGACCCGGGGCTGCCGGACGCGGTGGCCGCACTGGAGTCGGCCGTGGCGGAGTTCCAGCTCGACGCCACCGCTCGGATCGCGCAGAGCATCTACGTGTCGGGCTGGAACTACGGCGGGCCAGCGCTCGACGGGCTGCGCGAGGTGTCGCAGCGGCCCGCCCGCTGCCCCGAGTGCGACCGGGACAGCGCGGCGGTGGTGACGATGCGCCACCTCGTCCACGAGCTGCTGACCGTGCAGACCCTGCAGTGCCGCCGGTGCGGGGACATCTGGTGGACCAGCGAGTCCGGCGACCCGACCGTCCGACTCACCGGGCCGGTGGACGTCGCCGCCCGGCGCGGCACCGTCCCGAGCCTGCCCCGGCGGATCCACAACGGCACCGGCTCGGTGCTCCGCGGCGGCATCGGCCACGCCTTCGCGATGCGCAAGTTCCTCGGACTGCCGCCGGAGACCTCGGCCGCCGTCACCGTCGAACCCGGCGGCACGGCCGACTGGACGGCGGCGATCGACCTGGTCGGCCACCACCCGCGGCCCGACGTCCACACCGGTGTCTTCGTCGCCGTCCTCAACGGGGTCTACCTCGCGTCGGCGTCGATGATGCGCCTGACCTGACCGCCCACCACGTCCGGTGGCGCCGCCGACCGGCCCACCGGACGTGCCCCGGGCCCGGACACGAAAACGAGGAATCCCGGGCCGCACGAGGTGCGACCCGGGATTCCGATGTCTGAGCCGCCTGCGGGATTCGAACCCGCGACCTACGCATTACGAGTTTGCCCAAACTCAGTCCACTACGGTCTGTCGCCATCTCGGCCGCAGGTCAGGACATGTTTATGGACGACGGGCGACCACAGTGTTACTGGTGGACTGAGACCAGAACTGAGCCCGTAGCCCCTAGTCCTAACAGGGTCACCATGAGACAGAGCGGCTGTCCGGCGGCTCCCCTCCGCGCGCGGAACCACTCGGAGAGCAGCAGAACGAGACGGGTGGCACTGTGGAAGGGAGAGGTGATCATCATGGTGACGTCGGTCAGCAATCTCGCGGTCCACTTGGACTTGCACATGATCGGCCCCGGGGCAATCCATCCCTGCGACGTCCCGGACAACCGGCTACCTGTCCTGGAGGGCGCTGAACTGGTAGCGCAGCTCAAGGGGCGCAAACTGCTGCACTTCGTGGCATTGGGCAACGTGGGCTCTTTCCGCAACGGCACCACACGGCCTATCTTCACCACACCCACCCCCTACCCCCCGGATGAGCTGATCGGGGCGCTGGCCCTCCCTGGCGTCGGCATACCCCGCATGCACGTCATCGTCTTAGAGCCAGCGAGGCTGGATCGGGTGGCCGGCCCTCGGCACGTCGCCTGGGGCCGCGGCATCGAATACATACTCCTCGACGGCTTCAAGGAAGACGCGATCGCCAGCAAGTGGGAGGTGGAGCTGCGGTGATGACTCCTAACGAGGCCTACATTCGATGGTCCGAGCTGGTGAATGACCACCTGGAGCGCACGCTAAAGGACGTCGAACTAGCCGAAAACTTCGAGCTGATCACAAGGGGTGGCGATCGCCACGGCGCCTTGGAGTGGACCTACTACTCGCGGGACACCGAGAGCGACGGCCTGGACCGTCTCATATCGATCGCGGTGATTCCAGCTCCACAGAGGGGCACTGGCACCTTCGAGTTCTGGTTCGGCGGGCGAGTGGGGGACCGATTCATGCGTCGCTTGGCATCATCGCTGGAGGTGTCGATTGTCGAGCCGGACTGGCGAGAGGTCTGCATCTCGTTGGCCGACGCAGTGGACCAGGTGCACTCTGTGACCGAGCGCGACCTGAGCGACGTACTACCGGCAGCGCCCTTCTAGCCTGATTCCCCTGCTGGGCGGAGTGGAGCCGCGCCAGACCCGCCGGGCCTGTCGAGTAGGCCAGCCCGGCGGCCGCGCTGGATCTCTCCCAGCTGGCTAACGCCTCTGCGAAGTGGTAATCAGCCAAAGCCCATAGTCAGAGCACACCAGAGTCCGAGCGCATGCTGGCGGAAGTAGCGTCCTCAAAGCCATGATCAGCAACAATCGCTGGCCGCTGGGCAACCCACCCAGAGACGCGCGGCCCCCCGTTCACTGCCACTCCCTCGCGAACCGTGCGCACATACGTGAACCCGTGGTCGAGGTAGTACCGCTGCAGACGCTCATTTGCGGTCCACGCATCTAGCCGGAGCCATCGAGCACCCTCGCTGGCGGCACGTGTGCCCGCCCAGTTCAGCAGGCGCCCCCCGAAATCCCGGCCCGCATAGTCGCGCGAGACCGTGAGCTTGTTGATGTAGCGCGCGGGCTCACTGAGTTCGCTCGGCGTCCACAGGCCGTCCTCGGCCTCTGGTGTGAGAGTTATGGTCCCCACGGTCTCTGAACCGTCTCGGAGCATGAAAACGGTGCCTGCCTCGATGGTGGCCAGGAGCTTGTCCCCCGGGTAGGGCCGACTCCACTGGTCACTTCCGAGTGCGCTCAACCATCCGGCCGCCTCTGCCCGGAAGGTCAGGAGCCGGTCCAGGTCCGCTGGAGTTGCTGACTCGACAATCACACCTCAGTCCCCCGCGCCTCAAGGTTTCCGATCTCGTAGTTCATGTGGTTGAGATCGCCACGGAACGTAGTGATGGTGCAGCGGATCGGCTTGTCCTGCGAGTAGCCGGTCCGCACCCACATCAGCACCGGCACGCCTGCTCCTACCTGGAGAAGCCGCGCCTCCTCCGGCGTGGGCATCCGGGTTGAGATGTCATCAAAGTAGCCAACCTGCTCCACCCCGAGTCCTGCCAGATACCTGGTGGTCCCCTCCGCGATGTCGCCCGGCTCCGCCAAGCGCGGCGCCTTCTCGACCAGCCACATGGGGTAGTTGGTGGCCTGGGTGGACCACGGCACGCCGTCGACATAGCGGTGGCAGAACCGAAGAACAGTCGTCGCCCCTTCATCCACCCGTAGCTGTTCCGCCACGACCGCCGGAGCCGGTTGCATCTCCACCCTGAACTCTTGGTGAGGCCGGCGGCCAGCCTGCGTCACGTCGGTGCTGTAAGCGTCCCCGTTCTGAGGGAACGTCAGGTTCTCGAAGCGGGAAGCGTTCAGGCTGAACACCTCGTGCGAGCGGACCTCATAACCAAGCCCCTGGCTGGCTGAGATCAACCCCTCAGCCACGAGGACGTTCAGACCGGCACGCACCGTGTTCCTGGAGGCATCGAACCGGTCACACAGGTCACGCTCGGAAGGCAGGCGAGCCCCGGGCGGGAACACCCCAGTGCTGATCTCGATCCGAAGCGCGTCGGCGACTCGACGGTACAGCGGCTGGCTACTCATACCTCCCATAATGCCCCACCCGGTCAACTGGTTCCTACATGTTGAACCAATGGGCTTGACGATAGCTCTCCGTAAGTGCAGCATCATGTTCAGCAGCTTGTACCTACCAGTTGAGCCAGTGGCTCAACTGGTACAAGGCGGCTGCGATGGGCTATGCCTAGGGCGGCCTTTGAGCTGCACAAACGCATATCTGCTCAACAACTCAAGAGCGCGATCCACCACCGCAGTCCTTCCGTGACCACGCCGGTCGGGGTGAGTGGAGACCAGTCGGTCGAGAAGGGGCGCACGCCCTGACACCTCGGTCGCCCTTCAGACGGCGGCCGTACATGGGACACGCAGCCGACTCAAAGAACGACGCGGCCGACCTTCACCGGCGACGACCTTCGGGAGCGATCTCCCCGGAGCGAGCCCGGACCGCGCCCAGATGAGATCGAACCTCTTGCTTCACCAGTGATCTCGGGCCCCGGCACCTTCGCGCACGACGCGGCGGGTGTCGGGGTCCGTGGCTGCTCGTGACGAGTGGTCTGGGCCCACGAAAGCGGGCCGCCGCGCTCCGGCCAAGGATCGCGCGGCGGCCCTCGGGCCCACCGCCCCGCTTGGAAGAGGTAGACCCGTGAAGTCGATTGTTGCAGGCCAGCACGCAGCGAGTTCGGACGAGTTCGCGGAGCTGGCGTTGGGCGTGGACGAGGAGCTGTTCGCCGGTGTGCCCGGCGAGAGCGCCGTCGAGCGCGCCGCCCGGATGGACGTGGCGCTGGCGGTGCTGGCGGACCTGCGCCGGGAGGCGCCGGAGCTGGCCGCCTACGCCGAGCGCCTGCTGGACACCGCCCCGGTGCCGCTGCACACCGCCCGCCGCACCACCGCCCGCCGGCGCCCGGCGGTCCTGGGGGTGGCGGCGTGAACACCAAGGCGAAGTGGTCGATGGTCGCCGCGCTCCTGGTCGTGGTCGGCATGGCGTTCCGCGTCTCGTGGAACGCGCTCAAGGACGTGGCCGGCGCGATCGGCGCGGACGTACTGGCCGCCAGCCTCTACCCGCTCGTGGTGGACGGTCTGATGGCGCTGGCCCTGGTGGCCGCGCTGATCCTGACCGGCCGGGATCGCCTGTTCGCGCTCTGGGTGCTGGGTGGCTACACGGTCGCCAGTCTGGTGCTCAACTACGTGCACGGCCTGGTGCCCGCGCTGCATGGCGGCGGTCGGGTGCGGTTGGCCGACTGGGCGCCCGCGCACTACGCCCTGGTGCTGCTCGCATCGTGCTTGCCGGTCGGCTCGATCTTCTTCGGCTCCGACCTGGTGGCGAAGGTTCTCCACCACAAGCCCGAACCGGCAGAAAATGCCCAGACCACGGCAAACCGGTCGGGGTCTGACCTGCCGGGATCGGCCGATCCCGACGCGGCCGAGTCGGTGTACGAGTCGGCCGATCCCGAGCCGATCGCCGACCCGATCCCGGCCGCTCCGCCGGTGCGAACACGGGCGGTTGCGGCGGCGGTGAGTCGGCCGCGTCGGGCGACCGGATCGGTGCCGAAGTCGGCCCGCACCAAGGTGCCGATCCGCACGGTGGAGGAGCTGATCACGGAGGCCCGATCGGTCACGGCCAACTGGCCGGAGACGGAGCTGACCGCCGATCGGATTCGCACCGAGCTGCGGACCTCACCGGCCCGGGCCCGGATGCTGCGGGACACGTTGAAGGCCGACCGCACCGAGGCCGCCCGGCCCGTCCTGCACGCCGTCCCCGACACCGACGACCCGACCGCACCGGCGCTGAAGCGCGGCGGCAGTGAGGAGCAGGCCTCGTGAGCATCTCCACCGCCGCCGACCAGGTGAACGCCGCCGGGACGCTGCTGGCCATGATCACCGCGTTTCCCAACCTGCCGGCACCCCAGCTCCACGTGGACCGACTGCCCCAGGGCAGCGACGGGGGCGCGTTCGTGTGGGGCGTGAGTATGTCCCTGCACGACAACCTGGCCCACTTCGAGCAGTGGCGCGAAGCACTCGGCCTCGACCCCGCCGCCGTCGCGGCCCACCTGGACCAGGACAGCACGCACTGGCTGGACGTCTTCGGCACCTGGTCCGGGGTCCGCATGCGCCTTACCGGCTTCTTCCGGTTCCACGACCCCGAGCACGCCGCGTGAGCCGCCCGCGGTTCTGGGACCCGCACGGGGAGCGGTTCGGCCTGCCGACCTACCCGTGGCGGATGGCCCCGGACGGGTTCCTGACCCGCCGACAGCTCCGCACGCGGGGGTTGCGGCCGGGCGGGCAGCCCGTCGCCGCACAGATCCTCTGGCGCTCGCGCCGCACCAAGAGCCTGCGTGCTGCCAATCTCTACCGCACCGCCCTGGCGAAGCCGGTCCGCCCGATGACGCCCGGCAAGTGCCGGGCGCTCGCGGCGGCGAACCTCGCCCGGCGGACCTGCCCGCTGTGTGGGCGGGACGCCGGATACGTGCTGCCCGTCCACCTGGGCACCTGCCTGCCCTGCGCCGACACCGCCGCGTTCGCGGCCTGACCTGCCCGGAGGTATCCCCGGCCATGTCCCAGACCTACGCCGAACAGCCGGTCACCGCACCGGCACCCAACCCCACCCCCCACCCGGCTGCCGAGAAGTCGAAGCCCGCCGCGGCCGGGTCCAAGAGCGCTTCTCCGGCCTCCCACCAGCGCGGCGGGCTGCCCGCCGTGCCGCTCGCGATCACCGGCGCGAACACCCTGGTCGCGCTGGCGTCCGCCGGTGTGCTGACCGCCGGGCCAATCGCGGCACTCGCCGCCGCGGCCGGCACCGCCGCCACCACCGCAATCGCCACCCGCACCGCACGCAAGGCCGCCACCCGCCTCGCCCAGCGCGGCACCACCGGAGCGGCCGCCCGCCGCTCCGGGCACCTCTCCCTGGTCAAGCCCACCAACACGAAGGACAGCTCCCGCAGTTCGGGCGCATCCAGCCGCGGCATCCCCCGCCAGAACCGCACCGCCGCTGGAGCGAGTGCGGCCCGCACCGCCGGAAACCGGTCCGGACCCGCGACGGCACGGCCCGCCGCGGTGCCGGACAAGGCCAACGCCCGCCCGGCGGGGCGCCTCGCCGAGAAGGTCGGCGGGGTGAAGCAGCTCCGCAAGGCCCAGAAGGCCGCCGCGCCGTCCCGCACGGAGAGGCGGCAGCAGCAGACCGCGGCCCGTCGGCAGGTCGCCGACGCCCGCCGCGCCGCGAAGGCCGCCGAGCGGGAGCGCAAGCTCGCCGCCAAGAGCCCCGTCGGCAAGGCCCTGGCCAAGCCCGCCGGGGCGGCCCGCCGCTCGCTCGACAAGGCCCGCGACCAGGCCCGGGCGGGGTCGGAGAAGCGCCTTGAGACGAAGGTGCGCGACGCGCGCTCGGAGGCCCGCAAGGCCCCGGCCCGCCGACGCCGCCCGCCGCGAGCTGGTGAAGTCCGCGGCCCGACACCACGGCCGGCGCCTGCTCGCCGCAGCGCTCGCCCTGCCGATCGGCGTGCTCGGCATGCTCAGCACCCCGCTCGGCCGCAAGCTCGGCCTGCCCTCGCTGATGCACCCCGGCCGCCGCCTCTACCGCCGCCTCGCGGCGAAGTCGGCCGACGCCCGTACGGCCCGTGACCAGCAGATCCGCGCCGACCTGGCCGAGGCGGAGACCGCCGCCGACCAGGCCGCCGCCGACACCGTCGCGCCGGTCGGCGACGCGGTGCCGCGCGCCCCGAAGAACCACACGAACACCGACCTGGACGCCCTGGGAGGCGACATGACCAACCCCACCGATGCCGGCTTCAACTTCTCCGAGGTCGCCTCCGAGATGTACGGCGCCGCCATGAACTACGACCCGGACGGCATGATGCACGTCCTCGCCGCGATCGAGTCCCTCCCGGAGGGCCTGGAGTCCATCGCCAACACCTTCCGCGTCCTCGCCGAGCGCTCCGACGACGAGTTCCCCCTCGACAAGGTCGTCGGCGAGTCCCTGAACGAGGTCTACCAGCTCCTCACCCAGGCCGTCTCCGCGGCGGAGGAGGTCGGCAAGGCCTTCCGCAACGCCCACGAGAGCGACATCGCCCGCCACGACGACCCCCGCACCGGCGAGGAGAAGTGGGACATCGGCAACAACCAGTAGCCGCACGTCCCAGCACCTCTGACGCACCACCACGGGCCGCCCCGCACACGCTGCGGGGCGGCCCGCCCCCTTCCCTGTACCGCTCGCCCGCACCACCCCTGACTGCCTGGAGTTGCCATGGCCGAGCCACAGCCCGCACTGAACCTCACCAACACCCCCAAGCCCGCGCCGCGCCGGACAAAGAACCACAAGGCCACGTGGGTGCCGCCGCTGGACTGGGCCGCCGAACACGGCCCGGTCTCCGGGGCGATCTCCGCCGCCACAGGCGCCGGCGCGCTGGCCCTGCTCGGCGCCGCCACCCACATGCCGCCCGGTATCCCACTCGCCGTGGGCGCGGCCGGGGCGATCGGGCACGGCATCGGCGCCAGCGTCCGCCGCCGGATGACCGGCCGCACCATGGCCACCCGCGCCGCCTCCTGGCTGCTCGCCGGAGGCTGGACCACCTGGGCCATCGCCACCGGCCCCCTCTCGTGGGCCGCCGCCGGCACCCTCGCCGCGCTCGGCGTCGGCATCGGCGCCATGGCCAGCAACTCGGCGATCCGCGAGGAGGCCGTCGAGCTGGAGCGCATGAGCGCCGAAGCCCGCGACGCCGCCCGGAAGATGAACGCCGAGCGGGAGGCGATCGCCCGCGAGTGGGCCGACCGCATCAAGCGCGTCACCGGCATCGACGTGGCCGTGTTCGCGGTCGAGTTCTGGAAGACCGGCGCCGGGTTCTCCCTCGCCGCCGAACTCCCGGGCGGCTCCGCGACGTGGGACCGGATCGCCGGCGCCGCCCGCTCGCTCGCCCAGGACGCCCGGCTGCCGCTCGGCTGCACCGTCGGGGTGGAGGAGGGCAACCGGCAGGGCCGTGTCGTCCTCGACATCGCCACCACCAACGTCATGGCCGGCACCTACCCCTACCCGAACGACTACTCCGCCCTGTCGATCCTGACCGGGATCCCGTGGGGGATGCTGCCCAACTCCGAGTTGGTGAAGGTGTTCCTGCGGGAGGCGTGCGCGCTGATCCTCGGCCCGCCCGGATCCGGGAAGTCCACCTTCCTCGACGCGGTCCTCGCCGGGTTCGCCCGCTGCGAGGATGTGCTGACCTTCGTGGTGGACCTGAAGGCCGGAGCCGTCGGCATCCCCTGGGTTCGCCCCTGGCTCGAAGCCGAAAGGCTCAAGGCGCCGAAGCCCGGCACCGAACCGGCCCCGGCCGGCACCCGGCCCGGCGTGGACTGGCTCGCCTCCACCCCGGCAGAGGCCCTGCGCATGTTCCGCGCCGTGATCGCGATCAACAAGGCCCGCCAGCAGCAGTACCAGGACCTGCTGGACGCCAACGACACCACGCTCCTGCCGGTCTCCGCGGCCCTGCCCCAGATCATGGTCGTCATGGACGAGGGCGCCGAACTCCTCTCCGCCCGCTCGTTCGGCGACCCGGTGATGAAGGAACTGCAGGAGCTGGTCGGCAAGACCATGCGCACCACCCGCGCCATGGCCATCCGCCTGGTCCTGACCGCGGTCGACGGGAACGTGTCCGCGCTCGGCGACACCAGCGTGCGGAAGTTCTCCCCGGTCGGGGCCGCGCTCACCTCCGGTGAGTCGTCCGGGAACAACCTCGCCAAGCTGTTCCCGGCCGCGCGGGTCGACACCCGGCAGCTCTCCGCGAAGGGCTGCGGTGTGATCGGCGCCGCCGGTGCGGACGGCTTCGCCCCCACTGGCTTCAAGGGCTGGAAGACCAGCCCGAGCATGGTCCGCGACGCCGTCCTCGCCACCAACGACCGCCGCCCGCACCTCGACCAGGTCTCCGCCCGCGCGGCGGGCGAGGACTACGCCCGCCGCTGGGACCCGGATCGCGCCGGATGGCTCTGGGAAAGCACCACCGGCACGGCGGGCACCGCCGCCCCGGCGTCCGCCACCGCAGCGGGCGGGCTGAACCTCGGGGCGCTCCGCGACAACGCCCCGGACGACGGCACCGCCGGGACGGGTCTGGCGGAGGTCATCGCGTTCCCAAACGCCCGCCCGGCCGGGCTCAACCTGGCCAGCCTCCGCGACCAGAGCCCGGCGCCTGCGCTGACGCCGCCGGTCCAGGCGGCGCCGGCCGGGCCGGACTGGCTGGTGGAGGCGGTCGACGCGATCGAGTCCGCCGGGCACCTGGGCCTGAAGGTCGCCACCGTCGCCGACATGGTCGGCCGGGACCGCAAGACCGTCCGCGCCGGACTCCAGGCCGCCGCCGACCGCGGCGAACTGGTCTACCGCGAGAACGGCCCGCTGTCCGTCTTCGTCCACCCCGACCACGCCTAACGGACCGTCACGCAGTGCTACCGGGTAGTGGGTAGTGGGGCACACCCCACTACCCACTAGAACACCCCAGCGGGTCCTGAACGGGTTCCTGTACTGCGGATTCCCCAGTACCCACTACCCACTAGGCACCCCAGTACGGCCACGCTCCGCAATCGCCCCGGCCCGCCCCCCATGCCCTGTACGGCCCGAGAAAGGGGCCCCGTCATGCCCGCTCCCACCATCCGGCCGCTCGCCGCCGTCCACCTCCGCGAGGCCCTCACCGCCGCCGCCGACGGCCACGCCCCCGAGGCACTGGCCGCGCTCATGCACATCGACAACGAGTCCTGGCAGGGCATCGAGCACCGCCTCGCCACCCTCGGCACCGACCTGCTCGACGTCCTCGCCCGGACCGCCGCGAACGGAGCCACCGGATGAGCGCCGTCGACCTGATCGCCGCCGCGGTCCTCCTCACCCCCGCCGCCCTCGGCGGCGTGGCCCTCGGCGCCACCTGGCGCGCCAGCGCCACAGACTCCGAAGCCGTCCGGACCGTCCTCGCCGAGTCCGCAGCCGAACGTGCCGCCCGCGCCGCGGACGCGGAGGAGGGCGGCACCCCGCCACCGGCCCGCGAACCCGCACCCCGACCGGCTGCCGAGGCGGCCCCGGCGCGGCTCGCCGCCGTCATCGAGTTCCCCGCCCATCGCCGCGCCGCATAGGGGTGGGCCGTGCCCGTCCTCGACTTGGCGCGACGTCCACCACTACGACCGCACCGACGACCGCCCGTGTCGCTGGTGCGGTCGCCCCACCCGCTCCGCGACGAGACCCGCCGGCCCGCGCACAAGGTCTGCGCCGAGCAGCACGCCACCGCCGAGACCGTCCCGATGCCCTCGGCCGTGGCCGCGGCGCCCGCTGTGGATGACCTGCTGACCGCCCGTGAGGAGACGCCGTTGACCGACTGGCAGCACGCTCTCACCGCCGCCCACCACGCCATTGAGCGCGGCTTCGCCGCCTTTCCGACTGGGAGGACCAAGCGGCCGGCGGTTCCCAGCCCACACCCGCCCGGGAAGGAACGGAATGAGTGCCGCGCCGCCTGCGGCAGGTTCGGGCACGGCGTCCTCGACGCCACCACCGACCACCAGCAGATCGACGCACTGTTCGCCGCCGCCCCGTGGGCGACCGGCTACGGCATCGCGTGCGGCCGGGCCCCATACCACCTGGTCGGCCTCGACCTCGACCGAAAGAACGGCCTGGACGGCGTCGCGGACCTCGCCCGCCTCGCCGCCGAGCACGGCTTCACCGTGCCGACCACGGCCACCGTGGCGACGCCGTCCGGCGGGCTGCACGCCTGGCTCGCCTCCCCGCCCGGCTCGGTGTTCCCGAACTCCGTCGGCAAGGTGGCGCCAGGAATCGACGTGCGGGGCCCGGCCGGGTACCTGGTTGGCCCCGGATCCCTCGGCACCGCCGGCCGGTACGTCTTCGCCCCAGGCACCGACCCGAACGTCATCGCTCCGTGCCCGCCCGCCCTGCTGGCCCTGCTTAACCCGCCGCCCGCCCCGGCCGCGGTCACCCCCGCGGCCGGACTGCGGGAGCGGGTCCACCACCAGAAGCCCTACGTCCGGGCCGCGATCGACCGTGAAACCGCATTGGTCCGCGCGCAGAAGTACCCCGGCCGCGCGAAGAGGTTGTTCGCCTCCGCGGCCGCCCTCGGCCGCCACATCCCCACCGGTGTCATCGCAGAAGACCTCGCGTTCGACGCGCTCATGGCCGCCGGGACCGCGACAGGCCTCAGCCACACCGAGTGCGAGCACACCATCCGCCGCGGCCTCGCCCGAGGCGCCGGAAGCCTCCGACCCGCCGCCTGACCGCCCACCCCCGTCGACGCGGGGCCGGAGAAGCGCTTCTCCGGCCCCGCACGGCCCCGCGCATGCCCACCGACCCTGTCCTGTTCGCGCCCGCGCATCCCCTGATCGGAAGGAAGTCCCGCCCATGTCCGTGCCCGTCGACCTGCCCGACGGCCCGTACGACAACGTCACCTCGCTGTTCCCGGAGGGCTGGGAGCAGTCCATGGAGCCGCCCGCCGCGGGCGGGGAGCCGTGGGACACCCCGGTATCTCTCGGCGAGTCCCGCACCCGCCCCGCGTTCCCAGTGGACACGCTGCCCGACTGGGTCGGCGGCATGGTCGCCGCCGTCGCCGAGGAGACCCAGACCCCGCCCGACCTCGCCGGGTGCCTCGCCCTGGCCGCCTTGGCCACCGCGGCCGGCGGCAAGGTGAGCATCCGCATCCGGGGGCGTTGGCACGAACCGGTGAACATCTACACCGCCGTGGCGCTCGACCCCGGGAACCGGAAGTCCGCGGTGTTCGACCTGATGACCCGGCCCCTGCTGACCGTCGAGCACTCCCTCGCCGAGATCAGCCGGGACCGCCGGACCGAGGCCGAGACCGCCCTCAAGCTCGCCAAGTCCGCCGCCGACAAGGCCGCCCAGCGCGCCACCAACGCCGAAGCCGACGAACGCGTGGCCCTCACCCGGGAAGCCATCGCCCTCGCCCAGCAGGCCGAAGCCATCACCGTCCCATGCGAGACCCAGCTCATCGCCGACAATGCCACCCAGGAATCCCTGGCCACGCTCCTCGCCGAACAGGGCGGCCGGATCTCCGTCATGAGCCCCGAGGGCGGGATCTTCGACATCATCGCCGGCCTGTACTCCGGCAGCACCAACATGGAGATCTTCCTCAAGGGCCACGCCGGGGACATGGTCCGCGTCAACCGGCAGGGCCGCCCCTCCCAGCACATCGACCGCCCCGCGGTCACCATGGGCCTCGCCATCCAGCCCGAAGTCCTCGACGCCATCGCCCGCGTCAAGGGCGCCGAGGGCCGCGGCCTGCTCGCCCGCTACCTCTACGCCGTCCCCGAGTCCCTGGTCGGCAGCCGCAACATCGAACCCGAGCCGATCCCGGACGACGTCGCCGACACCTACGCCGCCAATCTCGCCGCCCTCACCATGGCCCTGTTCGACCGCACCGACACCGCGGTCCTCGCCCTCACCCCCGAGGCGGACGCGGTGATGCTCGCCTACCAGAAGGTCACCGAGGCCCGCCTCGCGAAGGGCGGATCCTTCGCCCCGATCCTCAAGTGGGCCAGCAAGCGGGACGGCGCCGTCGCCCGCCTCGCCGCCCTGCTCCACCTCGCCACCCACCCCACCGACGGCTGGGACCGGCCCGTCGAGGCCGTCACCATGGCCGCCGCCACCCGCCTCGGCGACTACTTCACCGCCCACGCCCTCCTCGTCTTCGATGCCATGGGCGCCGACCCCAACCGCGAGGCCGCCCGGACCCTGTTCGACCAGCTCCGTGCCAACCCGCCCGCCGGCACCTTCACCAAGCGCGAACTGTTCCGCACCCTCTCCGCCGCCGAGTTCCGCACCATGGCCGCCCTCGACCCCGCCCTCGACCTCCTCGAAGAGCACGGCTGGGTCCGTCAGATCGCCGGTCCACCCCCGTCCCGCAAGGGCGGCCGGCCCAAGTCCCCCCGCTACCAGCTCCACCCCTCCCTCACCCCCAACGGGCGCTGAAAACCCCTTCCGGAGCCCGGAGGCCTGACAGAACTGACACAACCCCCACCGCACGGCCCTGACCTGCGAAAACGACCGTGATCACGGCTCTGACAAAACCTCCGAAAACTCTGACAGAACCTCCCGCCGGGAGGTTCTGTCAGCCGCACCCACTACCCGCGCCGCCGGGCCGCCCACGCTGACAAATCCCCTCCCGCCGAGGTTCTGTCAGAGTTTTTACCGGTTTTGTCAGAGCCGCGATCACGAATAAAACCGCAGGTCAGAGCCACAGTCGGGAGGTTCTGTCAGTTCTGTCAGGCCTCAGGCCCCTTCCGCCGCCCAACCACCGCCGCAGGAGGAAACCTTGCTCACCGCCACGGCTACCCGGCCCGTCGTCTACACCCCGGAAGAGGCCGCCAGGGTTCTCCGGATCAGCCGGTCGAAGCTCTACCAACTCCTGGCTGACCACGAGTTGGGCTCCATCAAGATCGGTCGATGCCGCCGAGTGCGGCCCGCCGACATTGAGGCGTACATCGAGCGCCAGGCCACCCTGGCCAACTGACTGTCCAACAGCCACACAGCGAGGGGACCAGGGCCAACCTGGTCCCCTCGCCCATTGCAGGAGTACCGCCATGAGCGATCGCAGGACGCGCCTTCCAAACCTCGAATCGACCATCTACCCGGGCGCGGACGGCCGTTGGCACGGCCGCGTGACAATGGGCGTCAAGTCCGATGGAAGTCCCGACCGGCGGCACCGTACCGGCAAGACCGAGGCCGAGGTGAAGCGGAAGGTCAAGGAGCTGGAGACGGCCCGGGACGCCGGCCGGGTCACGAAGGCCGGTCGGGCCCCAACGGTGGAACAGTGGATGACCACCTACCTGGACACTATCGCTGCCCCGAAGCTCAAGCCCCGCAGCCTGGACGACTACTGGTCCAAAACCCGCAACCACATCATCCCCGGCATCGGGAAGCACCGACTCGACAGGCTACGGCCCGAGCACCTCGACGTGCTGTACGCCCAGCTTCTCGCCGAGGGGCGGGCACCCTCGCACGTCCTCAAGGTGCACAGGATCATCTCCCGAGCGCTAAAGATCGCCCACCGCCGCGAGATGGTCGCCCGTAACGTCGCGACGCTGGTCGACCCACCGTCGGTGGACGAAGTGGACGCCGATCCGTTCACTCAGGCCGAAGCACGTGCGTTCCTGCTCGCCGCCACCAAGCGGCCAACCGGCCTGCGCTGGGCGATCGGCGTCGGGCTCGGCATCCGGCAGGGCGAATCGCTCGGCCTGCGCTGGAAGTTCGTGGACCGCGAGGCTGGCCAACTGAAGACATGGTGGCAGCTCCAGCGGCTCACCTGGCGGCACGGCTGCACCGACCCTCACGCCTGCGGCGAGCGCCTCCACCGCGAGCCGTGCGAGCCCCACTGCGCCAAGCACCGGACGTACAAGCGTGGCTGCCCAAAGCCATGTGAGCCGAGCTGTGCGAAGCACGCCAGCACCTGCCCGGAGCGGCACAGCGGCGGCCTCCTCCTCACACGGCCCAAGACCAGGAAGAGCCAGCGAGTCATCCCTCTCCCACCACCGCTCCTGCCTGTCTTCGAAGAACACTGGCGCCGTCAGCAGGAACAGCGGGCAGCCGCCGGCGAGGCGTGGGAGGAGAACGACCTGGTCTTTTGCCGCTCCGATGGCCGACCGATCGACCCACACAGCGACTGGGAGGAGTTCAAGGAGCTCCTGGCCGAGGCTGGCATCGACGACCGACGTGTCCATGACGGACGACACTCTGCCGGCACGATCCTCAACGAGCTGGGTGTGGACATTCGAACAATTATGGAGATCCTCGGCCACTCGCAGCTCAGCGTTACTCGTCGATACGTGCATGCCACGACACCACTCACGCAGGAGGCTGCCCGCCGAATTGGCGAGGCACTGTGGCCAGCATTGGAACCGAGTAGCAGCCACCCGCTCGGACCTTCAGCGCGACTGCGCCGCAAGAGGCGCATGAAGTAGCGGTAGCGCCGGGGCGGGGCGGCTTCATGGCCTCGCCCTGGCAGCTCAACTGCCATGCCCCAAGACACTTTGGCAGGACAGACGCGATGAAACCACGTGTCGCAGGCCCAGGCTCCAGTAGCCTCGTGGCTGTCGGAGTTACCCGCTAGTCTCGCCCCAGGAACACGCACGTCCTTCGAACATTGATCGCTGAGTAGAAGGAGAAGGAAATGATCAATGACGCCCAGCTGAGGCTTCTAATGCTTTGCTCCATTCGCATAGATGGAGCAAGCGTTGATTGGTCATTGATCGCACGGTGCGCACTCTCCGGAAATTTGGATTCACTCTGTGGTGGAGAAATTCCTGAAGAGTCACAAGCCGCACGCCGCTCGCTCCCGGTACTCCGAGCAGGCCTCCGCCTGGACCCCGCCGATGCCGAGTCTCGCGTCCAAGAAGAACTGAACCTGGCAGCCAAGGTAGGCGCCAGTCTCGTCACGGTTCTGGATGAACATTACCCGGAAAACCTGAGGGGTCTTCACGACCTCCCGCCATTCCTGTTTTACCGAGGAGATCTATCCTCAAGCATGGATCAAAAGTCCGTAGCGGTGGTCGGCACCCGCGATGCAACCGATATCGGCCTAGCACGCGCTGCTCGCATGTCCCGAGAATTGGGAGCAAGTGGCTACACCATCGCTTCAGGGCTTGCGCGAGGCGTTGACACTGCTGCTCATCGAGAAGCGCTCCGCCTAGGAAAGCGGACAATCGCCGTAATTGGGACTGGCATCACCCGATGCTATCCCAAGGAAAATGTCGGCCTCGCCGAGGAAGTAGCACAGAACGGAGCACTTATCTCGCAGTTCTGGCCGTCCCGATCGCCAGGCCGCGATACCTTCCCCCGACGGAATCATGTCACTTCCGGCATCAGCAAGGCGAGTGTAGTCATCGAGGCATCACGGACTTCCGGCGCCAAGATGCAGGCCCGAGTAGCTAGTGAGCAGGGGAAGTATGTCCTCCTGCTCCGGTCCCTCGTGGATGAGCAGGAGTGGGCGCGCAAGATGGTGGACAGCGGTAAAGCCCACGTGATCACCTCAACGGATCAGGCTATCGGCATCATCGAACAGCCAGTTCGCGATAAGACTGAAAACCAGCCCGGACAGCTGTCTTTCGACGTATGATGCCGCCGCGGGGGCACCACGGCAGAGCCTAGGGGGCTGGGTTGGCATACAAGCAGTTCACGCGTCCGAACGATCGTTCGAAATGGTATGTCGATGACTGGCTGGAATGGCTCAAGGTGCAGGATGTCACGCCTCAGGCGCTCCCAACAGACGAGGGCATCTGCGCCTTGTGCCGCCAACCGACCAAGACCGACGCTCTTGGGATTCACTACCAGCGGTGCTATGAGTGCCGAAGCTACGGGGTCTACCTCGATGGGCTAGTTCCCATCTGCTACTCCCTCAACGCGGGGCTAGAGGGGATGATCTACAAAGCGAAGAACGAGCAGTCGGCCAGCTGGCTTGCAGCTCCCCTCGTGTGCCTTTTATGGAAGTTCCTCGACGGGCATCGCAGCTGCCTTGAAGACCGTTATGGCGGCCCCTTCGAGATTCTTACGACCGTGCCCTCGCACACGGAGACACGCAGCGGTGATGACCACCTCGACTCGCTACTGAAGGTCGCGCCGGCTTTCTACGAGCAGTGGGATACAGGCGTGCTAACCAAAACTGCTTCCAACGGCGCGCACACGCGCCGCAAGGAGATCGCTCGAGACCTCTTCGTCGTAACCCCCGGCAGAGAGGTAACGGGTAAGCGGATCCTGCTCTTTGATGACACGTTCACGTCCGGTGGGACTATGGCGAGCGCGGCGTATGCGCTCAAGCAGGGCGGTGCGCGCTCCGTGGTGGGCATCACACTCGGACGGCAGCTCAACGCCGACTGGGCGCCGTCGCAGGCGCTCGTCACCCAGCTCAGAGGACGACGCCTCAACCTGGACGTCTGCCCCGTGCATGAGCTGTAGCTGCTCGAACTGAGACCAGAACTGAGACCAGCGTCCGGGCCAGCAGGGAGGCCTTCGAGCTGGTGACAGACGAAGTGGCCCGGTCAGGACGTATCTGACCGGGCCACTTGGGTGGAGCCGCCTGCGGGATTCGAACCCGCGACCTACGCATTACGAGTGCGTTGCTCTGGCCAACTGAGCTAAGGCGGCGCCGCTGCCGGGGCTCCCCGACTGGTCGAGGATCGCATCGGCAACGCGGGCCAGTCTACACAGTTTCCGGAGGTGGTCCGCACCGCGGCCGGGGCGCGGGGGCTGCGGAGCTCAGGCGGAGGAGACGGCGAGCTTGGCGGCGAAGCCGGCGAAGAGCAGGGCGACGCCGCTGGTGAGGCCCGCGGAGAGGCGCTTGCGGCGGCGGAAGGCGGTCGCGAGGCTGGTGCCGGCGAAGATCAGCAGGGACAGGTAGAGGACGCTGAAGGTCTGCAGGATGCCGCCGAGCAGGCCGAAGGAGAGCGCCGGCATGCCGTAGGACGGGTCGACGAACTGGGTGAAGAAGGAGAGCAGGAAGAGGATGGCCTTCGGGTTGAGCAGGCTGATCACCAGCGCCCGGCGGAACGGGTTCTCGCTGTTCTCCGGCAGTGCCTCGGCGGTCTCCACCGCGTCGATCGCGTGGGCTGCGGCCCGCCGCTCGCGCCAGAGCTGGCGGGCGGCCCGGACCATGCCGATGCCGATCCACAGCAGGTAGGCCGCGCCGCCGAACTTCACGACGGCGAAGACCGCCGGGTTGGCCTCCAGCAGCGAGGAGGCGCCGAGGGCGGTGAGGCTGATCAGGGTGAAGTCGCCGATGAAGACGCCCGCGGCGGCCCGGTAGCCGGTGCGGACGCCCTTGCGGGCGGCGACGGACAGGACGTACAGCGAGTTCGGGCCGGGCAGCAGGACGATGACCAGGGCGCCGAGGACGTACGTCGCCAGGTCGTTGACTCCGAGCACGGGGACGCTCCTGTCGGGACGGCGGGACACGCGGGGGCGCACCATGTTATCCGCCAGGACCGTCGGCGAGGTACGGGTCTTACCTGATGGACACCGGGACCGGACCGGGCGCTACTTGGCGCAGCGTGTCCCTTGCGCCGGCGCCTCGCCGCCCAGCAGGTAGCGGTTGACCGCGCCGTCCACGCAGGTGTTGCGCCGCCCGTAGGCGGTGTGGCCGTCGCCGTCGTAGGTGATCAGCCGGCCGGACTCCAGCTGGCCGGCCAGCGACTGCGCCCAGGCGTACGGGGTGGCCGGGTCGCGGGTGGTGCCGACGACGACGATCGGTGCCGCGCCGACGGCCCGGACGGTGTGCGGCTGCCCGGTGGGGCGGTCCGGCCAGTAGGCGCAGGAGAGCGCCATCCAGGCCATGTCCCGGCCGAAGTGCGGGGAGGCCGCGGCGAAGTCCGCCTCGGCGGCGCGGGCCTCCTCGGGGCCGGTGAACGGTGCGGGCAGGTCGAGGCAGTTGACGGCCATGTTGGCGGCCATCAGGTTGGGGTAGCTGCCGTCCTCGGCGCGCTCGTAGTACTCGTCGGAGAGCGCGAGCAGTGCGGTGCCGTCGCCGGCCACCGCGTCCGCGAGCGCGGTGCGCAGCTGGGGCCAGAGGAACTCGGCGTACATCGCCTCGATGACGCCGGTGGTGGCCTGGGCCTCGGTGAGCGGGCGGGCGGAGTCGGTGGGCAGCGGCTTGGCGTCGATCTGCCGGAAGAGCGCGGTGAGCCGTTCGCCGATCTCCTGCTCGGTGCGGCCGAGAGGGCAGTCCTCGCGCTTGGCGCAGTCCTTGGCGAAGGCGGCCCAGGCGGTCTCGAAGCCGCCGGCCTGGGTGCGGTTGCCGGCCCTGGAGTCGAGGGACGGGTCCATGGCGCCGTCGAGGACCATCCGGCCGACCCGGCTCGGGAAGAGGCCGGCGTAGGTGGCGCCGAGGAAGGTGCCGTAGCTCTTGCCGAGGTAGTGCAGTTTGTCGTCGCCGACCAGGGCGCGCAGGACGTCCATGTCGCGGGCGGCCTCGACGGTGGAGACATGGCCGAGGACGGCGCCGGACTTGGCCTTGCAGGCGGCCGCGAACTCCTTGTCGGCGGCGATCAGGGCGTCGGTCTCGGCCTGGTCGTCGGGGGTGATGTCGGTGGCGGCGTAGGCGTCCATCCGGTCGCCGGAGAGGCAGCTGACCGGCGCGGAGCGGCCGACGCCGCGCGGGTCGAGGCCGACGAGGTCGTAGGCGGCGCGGATCTGCGGGTCGTAGCCGCGGGAGACGGCCTCCAGGTAGTCGACGGCGGAGCCGCCGGGGCCGCCGGGGTTGAGCAGCAGGGAGCCGATCCGCCGGGTGCCGCCGGTGGCGGGCTTGCGGACGGCGGCGAGGGTGATGTCCCCGCCGGCGGGCTGGGCGTAGTCGAGCGGGACCTTGAACTGCGCGCACTCGAACTCGCCGTCGCAGGCCTTCCAGTCGAGCTTCTGCGCGTAGTACGGGGCGAGGGCGGCGGGGGTCTGTTCGGGCAGCGGCTGCAGCGGCGCGGCGTTCGCCGCGGCCTGGGAGCCGCCCGCGGAGGCGCCGGGGGTACCGGTGGCGCCCGGGCCGGCGGCCGGCGAGCCGCCGGAGGTGCAGCCGGCCAGCAGCAGGGCCGAGGCGGCTGCGGCGGCCAGCACGGCGGTCGCGGGGCGGTTCCGCCGGGTGGCTCGCATGGTGTGGGTCTCCCTCGGGCGCGGCGCGGCGCGGAACGGCGGTGCTGTGCGCGGGCCGGTCGCGGGGTCGGCGGTGTGATCGCCGGTCCGTCCCCAGCGTATCGGTCGCTCCCCGGGGCGCCCCGGTGCCGACACCCCGGCGGGTCCGGGGTCCGCCGACCGCCCGGGGCGGTCGGCCAGGGCGGGGTTCAGTTCGGCCGGGCGAGGCTCTCGGCGAGGTACTGCACGGCGACCCGGACCAGCCGCAGGCGCTCCCGCTCGTGGGTGTAGTCCTGCACGATGTCGGAGACCTTGACCTCGGCCTTGGCGGCGGGGCCCTTGCCTCCGTGCAGTGCGGTCTGCAGGGCGCGGGCGGCGCCGACGCCCGCGCCGTCGGCCTTGGCGGCGGCCAGCAGCAGCCGGCCGGCGGTGTCGGCGGGGGCCTCGGCACCGGCTTCGGCGAGGGCGTCGGTGTCGTAGCGCCCGGAGACCGCGGCGGCCGCACCGTACAGGTCGGGCCGGGCCAGCCCGGCGGCGGCCGCGCAGGGGGCGCCGGCCTCGACGCCGAGCACGCCCCAGTCGCCGGGGCCGGCGGGCAGGGTGCGGAAGGCGGTGGTCACGGCGGTGCGCAGCGCGGCGTCGTCGGTGACGGCCTGCGGTGCGGCGGCGACGAGATCGCAGGGGTGTTCGGTGCCGCTCGGGGCCTCCGGGGCGACCACCACGAAGGGCCGGGAGCGGCCGAGGTTCACCGCGGAGGCGACGCCGTCGAAGATGTCGGGCAGCTCGGTGTCCGCGGTCTTCCGGGGGGTGCCGGAGTGCAGGACGATCACCGGGAAGCGGGCCTGCTGGTCGGTGCGGTACTGGGCGGGGAGCCAGACCCGGACGGTGCGGGGCCGGCCGTCCGGCCCGGGGACCTTGGCCTCCATCAGCTCGCCCTCGGCGGGGTGCCCGATCGAGGTGAAGGCGGTGGCCTCGGGCGGCAGCGGCCGGGTGCTTGCGGAGGTCGGCGCCGTGGCCGGCCCTCCCTGGTCGGCCGCCGCAGCAGCAGGGGTCGGAGCGGCGGGGGCCGGAGTGGGCGCCGCCTCGGCCCGGACGTGCTGCGCTCGGCCCCAGCCGCCGGGTGCGCGGCCGGGCAGGACGGCGGCGGCCAGGACCGCGGCACCGACCAGGCAGACCAGGGCGGCAGCGGCGCGCAGCAGCAGCGGGCGCTGCTCGGCGGTGAGTCCGTAGGTGCGGGCGGCCCGGAGGTCGCGCCAGCCGGTGAGGGTGGAGCGGCCGAACCGGAGCCCGGCCGCGGCGGCGGCCAGCAGGGGTACGACGAGGAGCGGACGGGACATGGGGCGCACCACCTCAGGGGGAGCACGGTCGCCGGACCACGGCTTTCGGACCGACCGTCCACAGGGTGCACAACGGGCCGCGCGGGGCGGCGGGGGCCGGGCGGGCGCCGTCCGACGTTCACTCGAACGAGCGAGGTGACATGCCGTCACCCGGAAGCCCGCTCCGACACCTGGCCGACGCCGGGTCAACTCCGCACGCCGGGCGCGCGAATCGGCCGACGCGGAGGGCCCTGCGGGCGGGTCAGCCGGCCCGGAGGGCGAGCGTCATCGCCTCGACGGCGAGCAGCGGGTCGACGTTGCGGTCGAGCGCCTCGCGGCAGGCGAGGACGGCCTCGATCCTGCGGAGGGTGGACTCGGCCGGCCCGGCGGCGGCGACCCGGTCGAGGGCGGGCCGGTGGTCCTCGTTGGCGAGCGGCCCGGCGGCGCCGAACTGCAGGGCGAGGACGTCCCGGTAGAAGCCGAGCAGGTCGAGCAGGGCGCTGTTGAGGGTCTCCCGCCGGGTGCGGGTGGCGCGGCTCTTCTGCCGCTTCTCCAGTTCCTTGACCGCACCGGCCATGCCCCGCGGGGCCCGGCTGCCCTCCGCGGCGCCGTACGCGGCCCGCAGGTCCTCGGTCTCCTTGGCGTCCTGGGTCTCGGCGAGGGCCTCGGCGTCGGCCTTGGCGGTGTCGACGAGGCGCTGCGCCGCGGCGAGGCAGCCTCCGACGTCGGCGACCTCCAGCGGGATGCGCAGCACCTCGGCCCGGCGGGCGCGGGCCTGCTCGTCGACGGCGAGCCGGCGGGACCGGTCGATGTCACCCTGGCCGGCGAGGGCGGCGGCGTGGGCGGGGCCGGGGTCGACGCCGTCCCGGCGGACCAGCATGTCGGCGACCGCCTCGGCGGACGGGGTGCGCAGCACCAGCAGCCGGCAGCGGGAGCGGATGGTGGGCAGTACGTCCTGGACGGAGGGCGCGCACAGCAGCCAGACGGTGCGCGGCGAGGGCTCCTCGACGCCCTTGAGCAGGGCGTTGGCGGCGGCCTCGGTGAGCCGGTGGGCGGCGTCGACGAGGATCACCGACCAGCGGCCGCCGGTCGGGTAGCTGGCGGCGCGCAGCACCAGGTCGCGCATGTCGCCGACGCCGATGGAGAGGCCGTCGGTGCGGACGTACTTCACGTCGGCGTGGCTGCCGGAGAGGACGGTGTGGCAGCCGTCGCAGAAACCGCAGCCGGGTGTGCCGCCGAGTTCGAGGTCGGGGCTGGTGCACTGGAGGGCGGCCGCGAAGGCGCGGGCCGCGGTGGTCTGGCCGGCGCCGGGCGGGCCGGTGAACAGCCAGGCGTGGGTCATCATCGAGGCGTTGCCGCCGGGCTCGGCGGTACTCGTGCCGGCGGCCCGTCCGGCGGCGACGGTGGCCCGTGCCGCGCGGGCGGCCGCAGACAGCTGCTCGACCACGCGGTCCTGGCCGACCAGGTCGTCCCACACGCTCACGCCGTACTCCCTGCCTGCCCACCGTCCGTCCCGGCCGCCTGCCCGCCGGGTCCCCCGAGCCTAACGCCCGTCGCCGACACCGTGGCGGGACACCGGGATCCCGCGGTCCCCGGCGGGCCCGGCGTGGCCGTCCCCGGGTGTGCGGGCGGGCACCTCCACCGGGGTGTGCGACCCGGCGACGGGGCGCCGGGCCGGCATCGGCACGCCGCGCACCTTGGCGAAGGAGGCCGCCAGCCGGGGCCGCAGCCAGCGGGCGGCGGGCCGCTCCACGAAGCGGTGCACCAGCCACGAGGCGGCGATCATCGCGACCAGCAGGGCGCCGATCAGCAGCCCGGGGTCGACCCTGGTGCCGACGGTGTCGATGACCTCCCAGCCGATGTACTCGTGCAGCAGGTACAGCGGGTAGGTGACGGCGCCGGCGGTGGTCAACCAGCGCCACTGCACGGCACGGAACCAGTCCAGTGCGACGGCGGCCATCAGCAGGTAGAACACGGCGAGCAGCGCCACCACACCCCACTCCGGCACCGGGTAGCCGGCCTGGGCGGCGACGAAGCGGTAGGTGGGCAGCACGGACCGGCAGCCCGCCAGGAAGGTGAACCCGACCAGCAGCCAGAGCAGCAGGTCCGGGCCGAACCGCCGGATCAGGTAGAAGGCCAGGCCGCCGATGAAGAACCAGCAGTACTCGGGCATCGCCAGCACCTGCAGCAGCTGCTCGCCGGGCGCCGCCACGGCGAGCACCCCGGCCGCGGACCAGAGCAGGCAGAAGGCGAGCACCCGGCGGTAGGTGAGGCCGAGCGCCACCACCACGGCGAAGATCAGGTAGAAGCGGCCCTCGACCCACAGGCTCCAGTACACGCCGTCGACGTAGGGCGCCCCGAACGGGTACTCCATCATCGTCAGGTTGGTCAGCACGTCCCGTGCCGCCCGCGGCCGGCTGCCACCGGGAACCGCGGCCAGCACCGCCGTGGTGAGCAGCACCGCGAACCAGTACGCCGGGAACAGCCGCACCACCCGCGAGCTCAGGAAGTCGGCGAGCGGGCGGCCCCAGCAGCTCAGGCAGATCACGAAGCCGCTGATCAGGAAGAACAGCTGCACGCCCATCCAGCCATAGGCGGCCGGCAGGTGGAGCAGCGGGAAGAGCTCGGCACGCGGACGGCCCCAGTCGGAGCCGAACGCGACGTAGTGGTAGAAGACGACCAGCAGGACGGCCACGAACCGCAGGCCGTCCAGTGCCTGCAGCCGACCGGTGCCGGCTCTGCGGGCCGCTCCCGGTGCGGCGGCCTCGGTGGCACGGACGGGCGGAGCGGCTGCGGCGACGGTCACGGGTACGGGCTTCCTCAGGGGGCTGCGGACGTCGAAACGGGCACCGCAGTCTTTCAGACCACGGTGCCCGTCCGTTGCCGTCGCTACCCGGCCGCCCGGCCGGGGGCGGCTCAGTCGCGGCGGCGCTTACGGCCCCAGCCGCGGCGGTCCGGGCCCTCGCCGCCGTCCTCGTCCTCGTCGGGCTCCCACTGGGACCACTGGTCGCGCGAGCCCAGCAGGCTGTCGGTGAGGCTCGGGAGATCGTCCATCGGCGTCTCCTCGGCCCAGGACGGGCGCGGCCGGTCGACCGGCGTGAGCTCCCGGGTGGTCTCCGGGGACGACTCCTCCCGCCACAGCCCGGGCGGCACCGGGTCGACACCCGCCGGACCGGCCTTCGGCAGCACCGCGGTCTCGTCGGGCAGCGGCGCCTTGCGGAAGTCCGCCCGCTCCGCCTTGGGCAGCACCGCGGTCTCGTCCGCCTTCGGCAGCACGGCCGTCTCGTCGACCTGCGGCGCCTTGCGGAAGTCCGCCCGCTCCGCCTTGGGCAGCACGGCCGTCTCGTCCACGGCGGGGACGGTCGGCAGGACGGCCGTCAGGTCGGCCGACCCGTTCTCCTCGGCCGCCCGCACCGCAGCCCGGCGCTCCGGCTCCGGAATCTCACGAGTGGTCTCGCCGTCCCCGGCGGGCGCGACCTGCGGCAGCTCCGCGGTCACGGCGGCGGATGCGGCGGCGGACGCGGCGGCAGCCTCCGTCTCGGCCTTCAGCCGGGCCTCCTCCGCGCGCTGCAGGGCTTCCTCCGCACGGCGGCGCTGCTCGGCCCGCTGCAGCTCCCGCTGCCGCTGGATCTCGGCCTGGGCGGCGGCCTCCGCCTCCCGGCGCTCGCGCTCGGCGGCCTCGACCTTCAGCCGGGCCTCCTCGGCGGCGCGGCGGTGGGCCTCCGCCTCGGCGAGTTCCTTCGCCTCCGCCTCGGCCCGGAGACGGGCGGCCTCGGCGGCCTTGCGGGCCTCCTCGGCGGCGGCCCGCTCGGCCTCCAGCTTGGCGAGTCGCTCCTTCTCGGCCTGCTCGGCGCGCAGCTCCTCCAGCAGCGCCTGCCGCTTCCGCTCGGCCTCCTCGGCCTCGGCCTTGAGGCGGGCCTCCTCGGCGGCCCGGCGTTCGGCGGCCTCGCGGGCGAGGCGATCCTGCTCGACGCGGGCGGCCTTCTCCTGGTCGGAGAGCGGCAGCTCGCGGTCGAGCCGGTGGCGGATCGCGGTGGTCACCTGGGCGGGCTGCTGGCCGGCGTCGACGATCAGGTACCGGGCGGGGTCGGCGGCGGCCAGTGCCAGGAAGCCGGCCCGGACCCGGGCGTGGAACTCGGTCGGCTCGGACTCCAGCCGGTCCAGCGCCTCGGTGAACCGCTCGCGGGCGGCGGCCGGGTCGACGTCCAGCACCACGGTGAGGTCCGGGACGAGCCCACCGGTGGCCCAGCGGGAGATCCGGGCGATCTCGGTGGCGGCGAGGTCGCGGCCGGCGCCCTGGTAGGCGATGGACGAGTCCATGTAGCGGTCGGTGATCACCACTGCGCCGCGGGCCAGAGCGGGCCGGATGACGTTCTCGACGTGCTCGGCACGGTCGGCGGCGTAGATCAGCGCCTCGGCGCGGTGCGAGAGGCCGGTGTTGCCGACGTCCAGGACGAGGCCGCGCAGCCGCTGGCCGACCGGGCTGCCGCCGGGCTCCCGGGTGAGCACCACCTCGTGGCCCTTGGCGCGGATCCACTCGGCCAGTGCCTGGGCCTGGGTGGACTTGCCGGCGCCGTCGCCGCCCTCCAGCGCGATGAAGAAGCCGGTGCCGGTGGTGCGGTGCGGGGCCGGCTCGGTGCCGCCGCGGACGGCCTGGAACAGCTCCTTGCTGAACCGGGTCACCCCGCGGCGGTCGTCGGTGCGCAGCAGCACGACCGCGGCCAGCACCAGGGTGAGCAGGCCGGCCGTGGAGACCGCGAGTGCGGCGCCGTCGTGGATGAAGGTGAAGCTGCCGGGCTCGACCCGGCCGAGGGTGACCTCGCCGTACGCGGCGGCGATCAGCGGGACGGCGATCAGCGCACTGCCGACCACGGCCCGCAGCACCGCGTAGAGGTGCTCGGTGACCTTGGGCAGCCGGGCCTCCTCGACCTCCTGCGCGAGCAGGGTGCGGCCGACCGACACGGTCAGCCCGGCGGCGACGCCGGCCAGCACGGTGAGCAGCAGGACGAGGACGAAGTCCAGCACGAGGCCCGCCAGGATCAGCGCCACGCCCTCGACGAGGAGGGCGAGCGTGAGCAGACGGCGGCGGGAGAACGCGGGCAGGGTGGCCCGGGTGAGCCGGACGCCGACGGCCGGGGCGAGGCCCGCGGCGAGGACGACCAGGCCGTAGCCGATCGGGCCGGCCCGGTGCTCCAGCGCGGTCAGCAGGCCGAGCGAGGCGACGCCCGCCATCGAGGCGTACGCGGCGGCGACGGCGAAGGTGAAGTACGGGGCGGAGCCGGTGCGGCCCTTGCTGAGCGCCTTGCCGGGGGTGACGTCGACGGGGGCGCGCAGGCCCTGCAGCGGGGAGTGCGGGGCGGCGCCGGGGCCGGCCGGCAGCTCCTGCAGGAAGAGCAGGACGGCGGAGGCCGCGAACAGCAGGGCGGCGCCGACCGCGGCGGAGGTCGCCTGATGGCCCCTCAGCCAGTCCGTGCCGAGCGCGGCGAGGACGTTATTGAGCAGGGTGAAGACGATCAGGGCGGTCGCGGCGAGCGGCACGGTGCCCCAGCCGGTCCGGTCGTCCACGGTGCGGACGGCGTCCAGCGAGGCGGGCGAGGGCTTGCGCCGCTCGGCGGGGGCGTACGGGTCGGCGGGCGGCAGCAGGCCGGGGACGGCGGCGGCCTTCGCGATCGCCCAGACCCGCTCGGCGGCGCCGGTGAGGAACACGGTGCCGAGCAGCAGCCAGGTGGCGGTGCCGGGCATCCAGGTCGACCACCAGGCGGCGACGCCGATCAGCACGGCGCGCAGCACGTCCGCCCCGACGAGCACCCAGCGACGGTCGAGCTTCTCGCCGACCAGGGTGTGCACCGGGCCGAGCAGGGCGGCGCCGAAAAGGACGGTGGCGAGCATCCGCGCGGTGAACACGGCGGCGACGGCGAGCGCGAATGCCCGGTACCCGTCGCCGAACTGGCCGCCGAGCGCCGCGGCGACCACCGTCAGCGGGACGAGGACCAGCAGCGCGAGGCGGTCCGCGGTGCCGCCGACGAGCTGGGCCGTCCACAGTCGGCGGTAGGGCCGGAGCCTGAGCAGCGCCCGGGCCCGTTCACCGGGTGTCCCGGCCGGCGAGACCTCCGGACGGTCGGGCGGGGCAGGGCTGGGACCGGTGGTCTGCTCCTCACTCGTCATACCGTCAGCGTAGCGGTCGGGCCCCAGGGCCCAAGGGGCGGACGGGGTTCCGGAAGCCGGTCATGACACGGTTGTGACGTAGCGCGGGCCCGCACCCGAAGGTGCGGGCCCGCGTGGCGGAGTTCCGGCTCAGTCCTCGTCGGGGGCGGGAGCCGCGGCCTTCTTGGCGGCCGTCTTCTTCGCGGCCGTCTTCGTGGCCGTCGTCTTGGCAGCCGTGGTCTTGGCGGCGGCCGTCTTCCTGACGGCGGTCTTCTTCGCCGTCGTCTTCTTGGCCGCGACCTTCTTGGCGGGTGCCTTCTTGGCCGTCTTCTTCACCGGCCCGCGGGCGCGCTTCTCGGCGAGGAGCTCGTAGCCGCGCTCCGGGGTGATCGTCTCGACGTCGTCGTCCTTGCGGAGCGTCGCGTTGGTCTCGCCGTCGGTCACGTACGGGCCGAAGCGACCGTCCTTGACGACCACCGGGCGCTCGCTGACCGGGTCGGTGCCGAGCTCCTTGAGGGGGGCGGCGGCGGCCGCGCGCCCGCGCAGCTTGGGCTGGGCGTAGATGACCAGCGCCTCGTCCAGGGTGATGGTGAACAGCTGGTCCTCGTCGGTCAGCGACCGGGAGTCGGTGCCGCGCTTGAGGTAGGGGCCGTAGCGGCCGTTCTGCGCGGTGATCTCGTTGCCCTCGGGGTCGGTGCCGACCACGCGGGGCAGCGAGAGCAGCCGCAGCGCGTCCTCGAGGGTGACGGTGTCCAGCGACATCGTCTTGAAGAGCGAGGCGGTGCGCGGCTTGACCGCGTTCTTGCCGGTCTTCGGGGTGCCCTCGGGCAGCACCTCGGTGACGTAGGGGCCGTAGCGGCCGTCCTTGGCGACGAGCGGGTGGCCGCCCTCCGGGTCGGTGCCGAGCACGCGCTCGCCGCTGGGCTTGGCGAGCAGTTCCTCGGCGAGCTCGACGGTGAGCTCGTCCGGCGGCAGGTCGTCGGGGACGTCGGCGCGCTGGCCCGGCTCGCCCTCGACCGCGGCGGCCTTCTCGACGTACGGGCCGTAGCGGCCGACCCGCAGGGTGATCTCGTCGCTCAGCGGGAAGGAGCTGATCTCCCGGGCGTCGATCGCGCCGAGGTCGGTGACGAGCTCCTTCAGGCCGCCGAGGTGGTCGCCGTCGCCGTTGCCGGCCTCGGCGGCGCTGCCCGCGGCGGTGCCCGCGACCTCGCCGAAGTAGAAGCGCTTCAGCCACGGCACGGACTCGGCCTGGCCGGCCGCGATCCGGTCGAGGTCGTCCTCCATCTTGGCGGTGAAGTCGTAGTCGACGAGCCGGCCGAAGTGCTTCTCCAGCAGGTTCACCACGGCGAAGGAGAGGAAGGACGGGACGAGCGCCGTGCCCTTCTTGAAGACGTACTTGCGGTTGATGATCGTGTCGATGATCGAGGCGTAGGTGGAGGGGCGGCCGATCTCGCGGTCCTCCAGCTCCTTGACCAGCGAGGCCTCGGTGTAACGCGCCGGGGGCTTGGTGGCGTGGCCCTCGGGGGTGAGCCGCTCGGCGGCGAGCGGGTCGCCCTCGGCGACGCGCGGCAGCCGGCGCTCGCGGTCGTCGAGCTCGGCGTTGGGGTCGTCGGCGCCCTCGACGTAGGCCTTGAGGAAGCCGTGGAAGGTGATGATCTTGCCGGAGGCGGAGAACTCGGCGTCCCGGCCGTCGGCGGAGCGGCCGCCGACCCGGACGGTGACGGACTGGCCGACCGCGTCCTTCATCTGGGAGGCGACCGTGCGCATCCAGATCAGCTCGTACAGCCGGAAGTCGTCGCCGGACAGGCCGGTCTCGGCGGGGGTGCGGAAGCGGTCGCCGGAGGGGCGGATCGCCTCGTGCGCCTCCTGGGCGTTCTTGACCTTGCTGGCGTAGACGCGCGGCGCGTCCGGCAGGTAGTCGGCGCCGTACAGCTGGGTGACCTGGGCGCGGGCGGCGGTGACCGCGGTCTCCGACAGCGTGGTCGAGTCGGTGCGCATGTAGGTGATGAAGCCGTTCTCGTACAGCTTCTGCGCGACCTGCATCGTCCGCTTGGCGCCGAAGCCCAGCTTGCGGCTGGCCTCCTGCTGGAGGGTGGTGGTGCGGAACGGAGCGTACGGGGATCGGCGGTAGGGCTTGGACTCGACGCTGCGGACGGCGAACGCGGTCTGCTCCAGGGCGGCGGCCAGCGCGCGGGCGGCCTGCTCGTCGAGGTGCAGGGTGTTCGCGGCCTGGGCGGTGTCACGCAGTCGTCCGTCCGGGCCGAAGTCGCGGCCGGTCGCGATGCGCTTGCCGTCGACGGCGACCAGCCGGGCGCCGAAGTTCTCCGGGTTGGCGGCGTCGGCCGCGGTGCGGCCGGTGGAGAAGGTGCCGACCAGGTCCCAGTAGGAGGCGGAGCGGAAAGCGATCCGCTCCCGCTCGCGCTCGACGATCAGCCGGGTGGCCACCGACTGCACGCGGCCCGCCGACAGCTTCGGCATGACCTTCTTCCACAGCACCGGGGAGACCTCGTAGCCGTACAGGCGGTCGAGGATGCGGCGGGTCTCCTGGGCGTCGACCAGGCGCTGGTTCAGGTCGCGCGGGTTGCGGACGGCCTCCTGGATGGCGTCCTTGGTGATCTCGTGGAAGACCATCCGGTGCACCGGCACCTTGGGCTTCAGCACCTGCTGCAGGTGCCAGGCGATGGCCTCGCCCTCGCGGTCCTCATCGGTGGCGAGGAAGAGCTCGTCGGACTCCGCGAGCAGCGACTTGAGCTTGGTCACCTGCGACTTCTTGTCGGGGTTGACCACATAGATGGGGGCGAAGTCGTGGTCGACGTCGACCCCGAGCCGGCGTACCTCGCCGGTGTAGCGGTCCGGTACCTCGGCGGCTGTGCCGGGCAGGTCCCGGATGTGCCCGACGCTGGCCTCGACGATGTAGCCGGGGCCGAGGTAGCCCTTGATCGTCTTGGCCTTGGCCGGCGACTCGACAATGACGAGTCGCTTGCCGTGCGCGGTCTCGCTGCTCGGGGACACCTTCGCTCTTCTCTCCCGGTCGTTATGTGTGCTGGCGGCGCGGGCGGCGGGGGAGGAACTCCGCCCGTCCTTCCGCCGTCCGGGGCTGTCGCTGCGCGACGACCCCACCAGCGGAGTGTGACCGTACCCTGGCCACCCTTGTCAAACGGACGGTTCCGGCTTTTTCACCGGCAAGGCCGACCGACGCCACTCGAACGGTAACCCGACCACGAGGCCGCGCGCCCCGCGGAGGGGGGTGCCGGCCAGTGCGGAGGCCGGATCCGGACGGGTCCACGCCGCCCGGGACGGCGCCGGACCAGCTGTGGACGAAGGGACCGGACGCGCCTTGCCGTCTTCGGCCCACCGCCTTGCCGTCTCCGGCCCGAGGTCGGGTGGGTCGGGCAGCCGGGCCGTCGGGCAGGCAGCCGGGCTGAGGGGCTGCGGGCGGGTCAGTCGGCCAGCAGCGAGGCGAAGAGGCTGAGGCCTCCGGCCAGCGCGCCGGTGCCGAGCACTGCCCAGAACACGTCGGTGGCCAGCGTCGGCAGCATGTCGGTACCGGCCAGGACGACCCGGCTCGGGCGCCGCGCGTCGTACATGACCTGCACCATCGCACCCGGTACCAGCCGGGACGGGCGGCGCAGCGGGGTGCTCCCGCGGGGGCGGGCCAGCACGGTCTCGGCGGCCCGGACGGGGCGGGCCCGTCCGGCCTCGGCACCGGACACCGGCAGGACCTCGACCTCGGGGAGCGCGGTGTAGGAGAGCAGCGGCGCGCTGTCGAGTTCGCCGAAGGTGTCGCCGTAGAGCTCGCCGTACGGGTCGCCGTCCGCGACGACGCGGGCGGTCGCCGGTATGCCGTGCCGGCGCAGGTGGTGGCGAAGGCGCAACTCGGCGGCGCACCAGAGCAGCAGTGCGCTGCCGAAGAACGTCAGTACCGCACCTGCCGCGACCGCCGTCGGCGTCTCCACCGTCCCGCCCTCCCTGGCCTCAGTCCACCGGTACGCCGCGCCGTCCCGAGCGCGCTCGTCCACAAGCTGTGGACGGAGCCTGGCAGCCCGCGGACAACCCCGGACTGACGTTCGACGTACGACGGGGAACATCCCGGGGACGGCAAGGTGAACGAGGCCTGTGGACGGAGTTCCGGCAGGGGCCGCGGTGGCTGCCGGGGGCTGCGAGGAGTCGCGGAACGTCACGGGCGCGCCGCCCGCGTAACGGCTCCGCCCGGGCTGTCACAGCCCCGCTACGACCGCCCCGCACCGGGCCTGCGGCGGGTACACCAGTACCGACACCACACCGGCCGGTGCCCGTCGGCCGAACTCGGGGGGAGAACCACCATGTCCGCACGCCGTCTCATCGCCACCGCCGCCCTGCTCGGCGCGGCCACCCTGGCCCTCACCGCCTGCGACCCGAACGGTTCCGGCGCGGACACCGTCGCCCCGGCCGCGAGCGACCCGGCTTCCGCCTCCGCGAGCCCCTCGTCCGCCGCCTCGTCCTCCTCCTCGCCCTCGGCCCGGCCGAGCGGGACGGCCAAGGCGAGCACCAGGCCGTCCGCCTCGCACAGCGGCACGGCCAAGCCCTCCGGCAGCGGCAAGCCGGCCGTCGACTGCACCGCCGCCGCCCAGCGGCCCGGCCACAAGGTCGTCAACGTCACCGCCGCCACCGCGGCCAAGGTCACCGCGACGCAGACCCGCCTGGTCTGCGGGCCCGACATCGACGACGACGGCTACTACGAGCCCACCGGCGCGGCCTCCGCCTACACCTTCGCCCCGGGCGCCACCGCCGAGCTGTTCGCCATGAGCAGCACGATGGCGCCCAAGGCCGTGAGCCTGGCCGAGTTCGCCGCGCACGCCGAGGACTGCGCGCACGACCGCGAGGTCGCCGCCCCGTACTCCTGCTACGGCGGCGCCTACGACATCACCGTGGACTCCGCCGGCCGGATCACCAGGATCAGCGAGCTGTTCCACCCGTGACCCCGCCGGCCCCCGCGTCGGGCGCACCCGGGGCGGCCAGCACGGCACCGGCCGCCCCGCTGTGCTGCCGCCCCGCTGTGCTGCCGACCGGTCGCGTCGCCTCGTCGCCGCGGCACCGGGTCAGGGCGCGACCGGCGCCACAAAGCCCTGCTCGGTGAGCAAACGCAGCGACTCCGGGACCCGGTCGCGCAGCACGACGCGCTCCTCCCCCAGCAGGTGGGCGATCGCGTCCACGATGTCGCCCGCCGCGAGGCTGCCGTCGCAGGCGCCCACGAAGCCGGCGCCGACCGTGTCCACCTTGGTCGCCCGCCGCATGCCCCGGTTGTGACGCAGGATCACATGCTCGGGGTCCTCCGCGCCCGGCGCGCCGACCTGCTCCTGGACGACCTCCTCGGCGAGCACGTAGCGGGCCGAGAGCAGCGCCGCGTCGTCGTGCGCGCGGAGGAAGTCCTGACGGGCGAACCACTCCTCGATGTGCGGGCCGAGCGGCTGCTCGACCGGGTGCGGCCACTCCTCGATCCGCACGGTCGGCTCGGCCGCACCGCCCGCCCGCAGGGTGATCCAGCCGAAGCCGACGCCCTCGACACCGGCCGCCTCGAAGCCGTCCAGCCACTCGCCGTACCGCGCCCGGTAGTCGGCGCCCCGGCCCAGGTGGTCGCCGCCGTCGCGCAGCCACAGCTCGGCGTACTCGGCGATGTCCTGGACCTGCCGCTGCACCACCCAGGCGTCCAGACCGGTGCCGGCCACCCAGCCGGCCAGCCGCTCGTGCCAGTCCTCGCCCTTGACGTGCTGCCAGTTCGCCAGCAGCTGACAGTAGCCGCCCGGCTCCAGGTGGGCGGCGGCACCACGGACGATGCTCCGGCACAGGTCGTCGCCGGCCATGCCGCCGTCCCGGTAGACGAAGCGGCTGCCCGGCGAGATCACGAACGGCGGGTTGGAGACGATCAGGTCGTACCGCTTGTCCGCGACCGGCTCGAAGAGGCTGCCCTCGGCGGTCTCGGTGTTATCGAAGCCGGAGAGTGCCAGGGTGAGCCGTGCGAACTGCAGCGCCCGAGCGTTCAGGTCGGTCGCGGTGACGTGCTGGGCGTGCCGGGCCGCGTGCAACGCCTGCACACCGGAGCCGGTCCCGAGGTCCAGCGCCGACCGGACGGGCCACCGCACCGCCAGGTTGGCCAACGTGGTGGAGGCGCCGCCCACACCGAGCACCAGGTCACGGCGCGCCACGCCACCGCTGCTGTCGCCGGCGCCGATGCCGCCGGCCCCGCCCACCGCGCAGCCGAGGTCGGAGACGACCCAGGCGTCGGCACTCGGCAGCCCGGCCACCTCGTTGGCGTACGGGCGCACGTCGACCGTCGCCCGCACCTCGCCGCCGTCCTCGGCGAGCCAGCCGTCGGCCAGGCAGTCCTCGACCGGAAGGGCGACCTCGGCGGCCGCGCGCGGGACGGACTGCTGCAGCAGGAACAGCCGCACCAGGGTCTCCAGCGGGCTGCCGCCCCGGGTCGCCCGCAGGGCGGGCACCGTCTCGCTGCGCGCGAGGGCGGCGTACGCGGTGGGGCCGAGCAGGTCGAGGCAGCCGTCGGCGGTGTACTGGGCGGCGAGCAGCGCCTCACGGAGCCTGGCGAGGCGGGCGGGATCGGGGGTAGGGCTGTTGGTCACCCCGCCATTGTCGCGCGGCTGCGGCCGGTGACGAGCGCAGCCGCCGCGTCCGCCGAGCGTGCGGCGCCGACGTGCCCCGGCCCGCCCGCCAGGCCGCTCGGGTGTTCCGGAGCGACCCGACCCGCCGGGCAAGGGGGAGCGGCCCGGCCCGCCGCACGGCGGGGCAGCCCGATCAGGCGGGAAGCAGCCCGGTCAGTTCGAGGAGGCGCTCGGCGAGGGGGCGTCGGACTGCTGTGCCGAGGCACCGGCGGACGGCGAGGCGGCCGCACCCGAGGCCTTGCCGGACGGGGTGCCCGAGGGCTTGCCGGAGCCGTTGCCGGACGGGGCGGCGGACTGCGTTCCCGCCCCGCCCGAGCCGGCCTGGTCGGTACCCGCGGGCACGGCACCGGTGGCGGCCGGGGCCGGGGCGGCGCCCGCCTTGCAGCCCGGCTGGCGCTTCATCGCGTCGCCCGCCTCACCGGTCTGCAGGCGGTTCAGCCCCTGGGTGGAGAGCTGGGCGAGCTGCTGGACCTGGTCGCCCACGCTGCGCAGCCCATCCGCGAACTTCGCCTGGTCGGTGGTGGCCAGACCGTCCAACTTCTTCTGGACGTCCAGGTAGCCCTCGGCGGCCTTCCGGAGCTCGTTCACCGCGTCCGTCCGAGCCGTCTCCCCGTTCTCGGACTTCGGCGCACCGGCCTTGTCCACGGCGTCGGCGATGCCCTGATTGGCCTTGGCCAGCGCGGCCAGGTCGGTCGACAGCCGCTTCTGCAGGTCGACGGGCACCTCTCCCGCCGTCACCTTGGCGGTGTCGGCGAGGGCGGCGCGCGACTGGCCTATCGGGCTCTGCGCGGCGTCGCAGACGTTCTTCGCCCAGCCGTCGAGCTGCTTCGTGTTGTCGTCGCTGCACGCGACGGCGCCGAACGCGAGCAGCGCGCCGAGCGCGGGGACGGTCAGCAGTCGCTTGTTCACCGGGTGCCTTTCGGTCGCGGACGTCGATCTGCGAACCTACACGGCCACCCGCCGCGCCCGCCGACGGCCCTTATGCCCGCTCGACCCGGATCGCGTCCCCGTCGCGGACGGTCCGCAGCACCGCCGGATCCCCGTCCAGCGTCCCGAGCAGGTTGCACGGGTTCGCCAGGCGGCACTCGCCGTCGCGGGAGATCGGGGTCGGGCCGAAGGGCAGCGCGAGGCTGTCCCCGTCCGTCCAGAACGCCACGGTGCCGGGCTCCACGACCTGTGCCGCGTCAGGCTCCCGCGGCACGCTCACACCGGCGTCGAAGTAGACCTCGTCGCCCCAGGTACGGGCGGTGGAGCTGATCGGCAGGGCGGCCCACAGCTTCTCCGAGGTGGGCGTCGACCGGAGCTCGGCCGTCGCCTGTCCGGCCGGCCAGAGGATGCGCATGCGCATGAGGTGTCACTCGTCCCGTCGTTCTCGAACCGGAACCGGTCGCGCCGGGAGCAGGAAACAGCCCTCTTCAACACATTGTCAATGTTGGGGCGGGGGCCGGTGAGGACAGGCTCAGTGGGCGCGCGGAACGAGACGGGTGCCGGAACCGGGCGAACGACCGATCGGCCGGGCCGATGGACGAGGTGCGTCAGACCGCGACGGGCGCGGTGGAGACCGGCCAGCTCATCCTGATCAGACCGCCCTCGCCACCGTTGGTGACCTCGACGTCCTCCACCAGGCCGGTGATCACGGCCAGGCCGAGGGCGTCCTCGCCGGGGTCTGTGCTCTCTCCGGAGTCCGGGGAGGACACGGAGGTGTCGCCGGCCTCGTCGGCGACCTCGATGAGGAAACGCTTCTCCTGCTCGATCAGCGCGACCCGGATCGCCCCGTGGGCGGCGCCGCGCTGGTGCAGGCCGACGGCCCGCGAACAGGCCTCACCCACGGCGAGGCGGACCTCGTCGAGCACCGACTCGTCGACCCCCGCGCGTCTGGCCACGGCGGCGGCGACCAGCCGGGCCGTGCGCACGTGCTCGGGAAGCGCACTGAATCGAAGTTCGACGGTTGCCATTCCTCCCCCTCCGGGGTTGCTCCCTGGTGGGCCGGGGTGCGCACGCGCATCCCGGCGCGGGGCCGTCACGGGCCCCGCCGGACCGGCGGGGCCACAGCAGGCCCCGCCGGTGCGGGCAAAGCTGTCAGTCGGTGGAGGCGACGGCGTCGTCCACCGAGTTGTGGATCGGGAAGACCTTGGTCAGGCCCGTGATCCGGAAGATCTTCAGAATGCGCTCCTGGTTGCAGACCAGGCGCAGCGAGCCCTCGTGCGCACGAACCCGCTTGAGCCCGCCCACCAGCACGCCGAGACCGGTGGAGTCGAGGAAGTCAACACCCTCCATGTCGACGACGAGGTGGTAGTTGCCGTCGTTGACGAGCTCGACAAGCTGCTCGCGCAGCTTGGGGGCGGTGTACACATCGATCTCGCCGCCGACTTCGACGACCGTGCGATCGCCGACTGTACGGGTCGACAGGGACAGGTCCACGGAACCTCCAGCACCTTGCCTTGCTACGTCATTGCGATCCTCGGCCGGGCGGCCGCCACCGCGTGGTCGCAGGCCGGGCGAGGCAAGCCGCTGCTGAGCAGCTACAGCGTGCGTCCCTCGGCCGTGCGGCCGTCACGGCCTCATTGAACCACCTGTGACCATGCCCGCACGATGGCTTGCAGCGATTCTCCGTCACGCCGGTGACACACTGGGTCCTCATGCCGCCCCGTCATACCTCGCCCGAAGCGCTGCTGAAGACCCTGTCCACCAACCGGGGCCGGTCGGACCGCCTCACCCATACGGAGCACCTTCCCTCCCGCCCCGCGCGCCATTCCTCCTGGCCGGAAGGAATCCGTCCGGAAATCCGGGAGGCCGCGAGGGAACTCGGTGTGGGCGAGCCGTGGGCGCACCAGACCGAGGCGATGGAGTCCGCCCTGGCCGGCCGGAGCGTGGTGATCGCCACCGGCACCGCGTCGGGGAAGTCCCTCGGGTATCTGGCGCCGGTGCTGAGCAGCCTGCTCGACGGCACCGAGGCCCGCAACGGCCGTGGCGCCACCGCGCTCTACCTCGCCCCGACCAAGGCGCTGGCCGCCGACCAGCGCAGGCGGGCCGCCGAACTGGTGCCGCCGCGGGTGCGGGTCGCGCTGTACGACGGCGACACCCCGCCCGAGGAACGCGAGTGGGTCCGCCAGTACGCCTCGTACGTGCTCACCAACCCGGACATGCTGCACCGGGGCATCCTGCCGGCGCACGCGCGCTGGTCCTCCTTCCTCAAGGCGCTGCGGTACGTGGTGGTCGACGAGTGCCACAGCTATCGCGGTGTGTTCGGCTCGCACGTCGCACAGGTGCTGCGGCGGCTGCGGCGGCTCTGCGCGCGGTACGGGACGCAGCCGACCTTCCTGCTCGCCTCCGCCACGACCGCGGAGCCTGCCGTCACCGCGGAGCGGCTGACCGGACTGCCCGCGGTCGCCGTCACCGAGGACGCCTCGCCCCGCGGCCCGCTGGTGTTCGCGCTGTGGGAGCCACCGCTCACCGAGCACGTCGGCGAGCAGGGCGCGCCCGTCCGACGTACGGCGACCGCCGAGGCCGGCTACCTGCTCACCGACCTGGTGGAGTCGGGAACGCGCACCGTCGCGTTCGTCCGTTCCCGGCGGGCGGCCGAGCTGGTCGCACTGCAGGCGCAGGATCTGCTGGGCAACCCCTTGGCCGGGCGGGTCGCGGCCTACCGCGGTGGCTATCTGGCCGAGGAACGACGGGCGCTGGAACGCGACCTGCACTCCGGCCGGCTGCTCGGCCTCGCCTCCACCTCGGCGCTAGAACTCGGAGTCGACGTCTCCGGGCTGGACGCCGTGCTGCTGGCCGGCTACCCGGGCACCCGCGCCTCGCTCTGGCAGCAAGCCGGACGGGCCGGACGGGAGGCGCAGGGTGCGCTGGCCGTGCTGATCGCGCGCGACGACCCGCTCGACACCTATCTGGTGCACCACCCGGAGGCGCTCTTCGCCAACCCGGTGGAGGCGACGGTGCTCGACCCGGACAACCCGCACGTCCTGGCTCCGCACCTGTGCGCCGCGGCGGCCGAGCTGCCGATCACCGAGGCCGACCTGGACCTCTTCGGCCCGTCCACCGCCCAGCTGCTCCCCGTCCTGGAGCGGCGCGGGCTGCTGCGGCGCCGCGTGGACGGATCCTGGTACTGGACCCGGCGAGAGCGCGCCGTCGACGGGGTCGACCTGCGCGGCAGCGGCGGCAATCCCGTCCAGATCGTGGAGGCCTCCACCGGGCGACTGCTCGGCACGGTCGACGCGGCCGCCGCGCACACCACCGTGCACACCGGCGCGGTGCACCTGCACCAGGGACGGACCTTCCTGGTGCAGGACCTCGATCTGGAGACCTCGGTCGCCCTGGTGGAGGCGGCCGACCCGCCCTACACCACGGCTGCCCGCGACATCACGTCCATCTCGGTGCTGTCGACCGACCGGACCGAGCAGTGGGGCGAGGCCCGGCTGAGCTTCGGTTCGGTCGAGGTGGTCAACCAGGTGGTGGGTTTTCTGCGCAAGCGCATCTCCACCGGCGAGGTCCTCGGGGAGACCAAACTCGATCTGCCGCCTCGGACGCTGCGGACGCGGGGGGTGTGGTGGTCGGTGACGGAGGATCAGCTGTTCGACGCCGAGATCCCGTTCGACCAGCTGCCCGGCGCCGCGCATGCCGCCGAGCACGCCTCGATCGGTCTGCTGCCGCTGTTCGCGACCTGCGACCGGTGGGACATCGGCGGTGTCTCGGTGCCGCTGCATCCCGACACCGGCCTGCCCACCGTGTTCGTCTACGACGGCCACTCGGGCGGGGCCGGCTTCGCCGAGCGCGGGTACACGCGGGCCGTCCAGTGGCTCACGGCCACGCGGGACGCCATCGCCGCCTGTGAGTGCGAGCGTGGCTGCCCGTCGTGCGTCCAGTCCCCCAAGTGCGGCAACGGGAACGACCCGTTGGACAAGGCGGCTGCCGTGCGGCTGCTGGACGTGCTGCTCGCCGGGGCCCCGACCGGTGGTGCCGGGGTGGGTGAGGCGATACCGCGGTAGGGACGCCGGCTGCCGGCGGCGCGGGGTGGACCGAGGAGCGGGCCGAAGGATCGGGGCGGCAGAGACCTCCACCCCACCGGTCCGGGTCACCCCACCGGTCCAGGTCACCGCACGGATCCGGGTCACTGCACCGGCCCGGTCCCCTGCTCCGGTCTCTGCAACGGATCCTGGACGCGCCCATGGACGCGCCCGGGTCGTGGTGCTCGCGTCGGCTTCGTCAGCTGCCTCGTCCGCCGAGTCCGGGGCTCCGGTGGGTGCCCAGACCGGGCCTGCCCGGGCGAGTGCCCTGGCCGGGCCGACCGGCAGGGCAAGGTGACCTGCCGTCACCTCCACGACCACCTCGACGGCATCCTCCTCAAGCCGAGGGGTGCAGGACACCAGCGTGGCGCCGTGCGCCTGCGTGATCCGGGCCGCCCGGCCGCAGCCCCCGTCGGTGTCGATCAGCAGACGCTCGGCGGCCGCCAGCGCCGCGAGATCGGCGGCGGACTCGGCGCGGTGGCGGGCTGCGACCGCCTCACCCATCGCCAGGGCGACGGCGAAGACCGCACAACCCAGCATCCCGAGGGCGAGCAGCCAGACAGTCGCCGAGCCCGTGTCGCGGGCCCTGTCGGGCGCGGCGGGTCCCGCTCTCAGGACGGCCATGGCGCACCGCCCTCCGGGCCGCCCGGGACGTCCTCGCGCGCGGCGACGGCGGAGGCGCCGAGCCGGACGGACAGGCCGGCCCCGATCCGGCCGGGTGCGGGGAACGGCGCCTCGACGGTCACCCGCACGGTCTCGGCGTCCTGGGCGATCTCCACCGACGCACCGGGCGGGGCGGCCGCGCGGGCCGCCGCCACCGCGTCGGTGTCACCACGGGCCGCCGCCCGTGCTGCGATCCGCGCCGCGTCCACGCAGCGGATCTGACCCGCGGCCGCGACGATGCCCCAGATGAGCATGGCCGCGAGCAGCACCATGGCCGGCATCGCCACCGCCGTCTCGGCAGTCACCGTCCCTGCGTCGTTGACCCGTGCCGGCCGGCCCCGCTCCCTCGGGGGCCGTCGGGGCCGACGGAGCTTCTCAGACCGCATGGAGGGCCCGATCGAGCAGTTCGGCGAGCGCCCCGGAGACCGTCCCGCTGGTCACCACGCGGTAGAGGATCGCCGCGAGCGCGCATGCCGCGACGGTGCCGATCGCGTATTCGGCGGTCGTCATGCCGGCGTCCGGCGGCCCGGCGGTTGCGCGGAGAATTCGCCGGGCGAGGCGCCGGGCGAGACGCGCTCGGGCGACGGCGAGGCGCCGCAGCCCGAACCGGCGGCCCGCCGGCGCGGTGCGGACCAGGGTGGTTGTCGTCGCGGCGGGCACCGGGCCTCCGGGGCGGGCGTCCACCTCGACGGCGCCGGCCTCCGGGGACGGGGTGGGGGCGTCGGAGGGACGGAGAGCGGGCACGAACATCACAGACTCCTTCGGGTAGGGCTCTGAGTGCCGGATCGCCAGCGTCTCGACGGACGAGGCATCAGATCCGGTGGGTGTAGAGGGCGGCGAGGCCCATGACGACGGGCGCCACGCCGATCAGGACGAAGGCCGGGAGGAAGCAGAGCCCGAGCGGGGCGGTGGCGAGCACTCCGGCGCGTCGGACCCTGGCGTGTGCGGCTCGGGCCGCGGCGGCCCGCTGGGCCTGGGCGAGGCCGCTGAGTGCGGCGCCCGGCGGCGTGCCGCTGCGGCTGGTCCTGACCAGGCAGCGAGCCAGCGGGGCCAGTGCGGGGCTGGCCGCGCCGAGCTGTTCCCAGCAGACCTCGGGCGGTGCTCCCAGCGCGAGTTGTGCGGCTGCCGCGCTCAGCCGCTCCCGCATCGGGGAGTCGACGCCGGCGGCCACGGCGGCGGCAGCCCGGCCGGGCGCGGAGGCCGACCCGAGGCAGGCGGCCAGCAGCTCCGCGGTGAGCGGCAGTTGGCGCAGCAGATGCTCCTCCTCGGCCACCGCGCGCCGAGCGCCGGGCGACATCGGGCGTGGCAGCCAGCGGTAGGCCGCGGCGGCCGCCATCGCACCGGCGACCAGGCCCACCGCGCCGCCTGTGGCGGCGGCCGTACCGACGCCGACCGCCACCGGGCCCCACCATCCGCGGCCGGGAAGGGTCCGCCGAGGCCGACGGGGACGGGCGGATCCGGGACGGCGCACTACGGACCTGGCCGACCCGTGGCCGGGCAGGCATCGCCGGAGGCGTCTCCTGAGTTCACGCCGCCGGGCCGGCCCGGGCAGAACTGACACCAGGCCGAGGACGACTGACAGTGCGGCGATCGCGGCGTTCATCGGGCTCTCTCCTGCCACGCGGCGCGAGCCCCGGGCCGCGGCCACTCCGGACCGTGCCCACGGTCCGTCCTACGGCGGGACAGCCCGCACGCGGGCCGCTCCGAGCGCGGCCCGGCGGCCGGATCCACCGGTCCGCCTGCTGTCGCTGGTGCGGTCGCCACCGCCCGGCCCTCGGCCATCCGTGGCCCGTCCTCGGCGGCCCGGACGATCCGGGCCGTCCAGAGCAGTCCGGCGGCCTCCAGCAGGGTGCCGAGGCCGAGGCAGGCCAGCCCTGCGGGAGTGTGCAGCAGGGTCGGCAGCGGGTGGGCGCCGAGGGCCGTTCCGAGCAGCAGGCCGAACACGGGGAGTACCGCGAGGAGGGCAACCGTCGCCCGTGACCCGGCGAGCTCTCCGGCGACCTCCTCCGCCAGGGCACGTTCAGCGCGCAGGGCGTCGGCGAGCTGGTCCAGCCCGACCAAGAGTCCGGTGCCGCTGTCGGAGCTGACCTGCCAGCAGGCGGCCACGGCTGCCGCGCCCCGACCTCCGGGCAGTTCGGCGACCAGACGGAGGGCCACCGGGACGTCGGCTCCGTAGCGTGCTGCCGCGAGGCGGGCGGACGGTTCGGCGCCGAGGGCGTCGCGGAGCGTACTGCCACGGCCGATGACGGTCTGCAGGGCATGCTCCGGCGTGGCACCACTGCGCAGCTCGCCGACCAGGCCGGTACAGAGCTCGATCACGGCGGCCGAGCGGCGACACGCTTCCTGAGCCGTCCGGCGCCGACTGCGCTGCCGGCGCAGCGGCACGACGCCGACAGCGGCGGCGAGGAGCGGCACCGGCGATCGGACGATGTGGCCGGCCGCGAGCCCGATGGGCAGGAGGACGAGTTCGGGAACCAGCCATCGCGGCCGACGTCCTCCCGAACCGGCACACCGGGCGATCCGCTCGAGGACGGCGCGGAGTCCGGCCCTGCCCCAGCGCCGGGTGGTGCGCTTGCCCGGGGCGCCTGCCCGGTCCGGGGTGCCGAGCAGCCGACGCGCCCGGGTATCGCCGTGGGGTCGCCGTCGAACGCCGCTGCCCGGCGTGGTTGCTCGGCCACCGGCGGCTGCCGCAGCTGTGGTCGGCGCGCTCACGGCTGCCTCCACGGCCGGTCCGTCGTTCGGTCGTCCTCCGGCCGGGCGGCGGCCGACTGCAGCAGTCGCCACCCCAGGGTGGCCACCCCGCACAGCGCCAGCGCCCAGAGGCATTCCAGTTGGCGGAGCGTCATTCCGGCCTCCCCGCGAGGACGACGCCGCGTTCGGCGCAGGCATGCTGCAGGGCGGCCCAGCCCGGCCCGGTCGAGCAGCCGCCTCCGGGTCGGAAGAGCACGGCGGGTCGGGTGGCGGTGAGGCCGCGGGCATCGCCCTCAACGGTGTGGAGTTCGGCGACCCGCCGCTGCCCGGTGACCGGGTCACGGACGAGGTGGACAACCAGGTCGACGGCGGCGCGGAGCTGGCTGTGCAGCGAGAGCCGGTCGAGCCCTGCGAGCGACCCGAGTGCTTCGAGGCGGGCCGGGACGTCGGCCGCCGCATTGGCGTGCACCGTCCCGAAGCCTCCGTCGTGCCCGGTGTTGAGGGCGGCGAGCAGGTCGACGACCTCGGCGCCGCGGACCTCGCCGACGACCAGTCGGTCCGGGCGCATCCGCAGGGCCTGCCGGACGAGGTCGCGCAGGGTGAGTTCGCCGAGCCCCTCCTGGTTCGGCGGACGGCTCTGCAGGCGCACCACATGCGCGTGGTCGGGACGGAGTTCGGCCGAGTCCTCGGCGATGACGATCCGCTCGTCCGGTCCGACCAGGCCGAGCAGGGTGGCCAGGAGAGTGGTCTTGCCGGAGCCGGTGCCGCCGCTGATGAGCAGCGACAGCCGGGCCCGGAGCACGCCTCGGAGCAGGTCGGCGCCGGTCTCGGTGAGGGTGCCGCCGGCGACGAGCTCGTCCGGGGTGAACGGGCGGGCGCGGCAGATCCGTAGGGAGATGTGGGTGCAGCCGCCGGCGGCGATGGGCGGGAGCACGGCGTGCAGCCGGGTGCCGTCCGGGAGGCGGGCGTCGACCCAGGGCATGGCGTCGTCGAGTCGGCGGCCGGCGGCGGTCGCAAGTCGGTGGGCGAGCCGTCGAACGGCCTCACGGTCCGGGAACCTGACCTCGGGTGCCCGCTGGAGGCCGCTGCCGCAGTCGATCCACACGTCGTCAGGACCGTTGACGAGGACGTCCGTCACATCGGGGCGGTCGAGCAGTTCGTGGAGCGGGCCGGCCCCGACCAGCTCGGCCTGGATGGCCCGCACCGTGTCGAGCACGTCGTCTCCGCCGAGGGTCGGCCGGTTCGCCCGCAGTGCGGCAGCGACGGACCCGGTGGTGGGCAGGGCACCGGTCTCGGCGAGGTGCAGGCGAACTGCGTCGAGCAGGGCGCCGCGCCGGTGCGCGGTGTCGTCCTGGGACACCGGGCCCGATGCCGCAATCGGCTCGGTGCCATGCGGGCCGGGGAGCAGGGCCGCAGCGGTGCGCAGGGAACCGCCGGCGCCGAGCCTCAGGCCGGTGCCGAGGCGTCGGCGGTGCTGCGAGGGCTGGGCCCAGGGTCCGGCGGAGAGCCGGCGTCGCGGGAGGCGGTCGGTCATGACGCACCTCCGCCGGCGGCCGCCACCGGAGGCATGGCCTCGCTCAGGAATCCGCTGCAGAAGCGGGCCAGCGGGCCGCGCTCGCGCAGGCCGGGTGGCAGTCCGCGTTCGACGTCGAGGCCGAGCCCGGGCTCCGGCGGGAGCTCCCCGGCGAAGGCGAGCCGCAGGTTGCGGGCGATCTCCGGAGCGGGGAGGCCCACCGGCCCGGGCACCCGGACGACGGCGCGGAGGTCGGTCAGCCGCATCCGGGCGGCTGCGGCCACCCGGTCCGTGGCGGCGAGAGCGCGCAGTTCGGCGGGCACCACGAGCAGAGCGGTGTCGATCTGCTCCAGCGCCTGGGCGGCGGCGGGATCGAGGTGGCGGGGCAGGTCCACGACGACCAGGCCACCGCGGCGCCGGGCCGCCGCGAGCACGCTGCGCATGGCCTCGGGTGGGATGGCCAGACAGTCGCTGCGGTCCCAGGAGAGGGCGCTGAGACCTCGCAGTTCCGGCAGCGCGCCGACGAGTTCGGCTCCACTGACCCGCCCGCGGGAGCCGGCGAGGTCGGGCCAGCGGAGCCCCTCGGCGGTCTCGCCGCCGAGCAGGACGTCCAGGCCTCCGCCGAGCGGGTCCGCGTCGACGAGCATCGTCCGGTGCCCGCTGCGCGCCGCGGTCACGGCGAGCGCGCAGGCCAGCGTCGAGGCGCCGGCGCCGCCTCGGCCGCCGAGCACGCCGACGGTGAGCGCGGGTGGCCCGACGCCCTCCGCCGCGTCGGCGATCCGGTCCAGCAGCCATGCCTGCGCGTCCGGCAGGAAGAGGACGTGCTCCGCGCCGAGGCGCACGGCCCGCACCCAGACGCTGCCGTCGTCCAGGTCGAGCCCGAGCAGCAGCACGTCCGCCCGCCGCGGCAGCCCCGCGCAGGCCTCGGCGAGGTCGTCGCCGACCAGGACGAGCGGTGCGTCCTCCCAGAGCGCGCGCGGCGGTTCGGTGCGGACCAGCCGAGGCTCGGCGCCGGCGGCCGCGCAGATCCGGGCCAAGTGGTCGGCCAGCGCGTCGTCCGCGGTGACGATCAGCGGGCCGGTGGGCGCTGGCCGGCCCGTCGGGCGGGAATCGGTGGTGGGTGTCGACATGCGGTCTCCCCCAGGGGCGGTGCCCGGTGCTTCCGGGCGGTGTCCGAGTGGTCCGGGCCGGGCCGCGCGCTCAGCGCGTCCGGCGGCTGGTACGGGGCCGCCTCACCTGCCCGGCGGACGGGTGGGGCGGGCGGCCCGGGCTCCACCGTGTCGGACCCGGAGGGCTCCGCATCCGCCGTCGACATTCGCTGTGGACATCTCGGGGCTGTGGATAACTTTGTTCACTCGCCCGGGGGGCAATGTGTCGCAGAATTGACGGTGAAGGCATGCGAACGCGCCGTTCGGACGCTCTGCGATTTCCGTTGAAACAGTCACCCAGAGTGACAGGAGTGGCGCGGGGGTCAAGCACGCGCTTTCATCGGGCGAGACGGTCACCGATGCGTTCCGGTCGGCCACCGCGAGTGTCAACTGGCCTGCGAAACGGGCCCGGACATGCGACGACCCCCGCCGGGGGGGAGAGCGGGGGTCGTCTATCCACGGCCCGACTCGGGGGGGAGGAGCCGGACCGGGTTAGCACGGTCGCGAACGATCCGTGACTTCCATGGTGTACCCGAGCGGCCAGAAACACAAACCCACGCGCCGCCGAGTACGCCGAATGGCGGGGGGTTTCGACCCGCCCTCTATCCTCGGTCCCGTGGACACCACCGAGAACGCCGACGCCGTCGACAACGGTCCCGACTCGGGGCGCGCGACCACCCCTGACGCGCCCCCGCCGGCCCCTGCCGACGCGGCCACCAGCCCTGCCGACGCGGCCACGAGCGAACCGGGCGGTGCAGGGGACTCCACCGCCTCGCACCGCACGGACGACGCTTCCACCGAGGTCGACAGGCAGTCCGCCGAGATCGACGGGCAGGCCGCCCCGGCCAGGGCGTACGGCAGCCCGCGGACGGCCGCCTTCTTCGACCTGGACAAGACCATCATCGCCAAGTCGAGCGCGCTCGCCTTCAGCCGGCCTTTCTACCAGGGCGGACTGATCAATCGTCGGGCCGTGCTGAAGAGCGCCTACGCCCAGTTCGTCTTCCTGGTCGGCGGCGCGGACCACGACCAGATGGAGAAGATGCGGCAGTACCTGTCGGCGCTGACCCGCGGCTGGAACGTCCAGCAGGTCCGCGAGATCGTCGCGGAGACCCTGCACGAGCTGATCGACCCGATCATCTACGAGGAGGCCGCGTCGCTGATCGAGCAGCACCACGCGGCCGGGCGCGACGTGGTGATCGTCAGCAGCTCCGGCTCCGAGGTCGTCGAGCCGATCGGCCGCCTGCTCGGCGCCGACCATGCGATCGCCACCCGCCTCAAGGTCGAGAACGGCTGCTACACCGGCGAGATCGAGTACTACGCCTACGCGGAGAACAAGGCCGCGGCCATCCGCGAGCTCGCCGCGGAGCAGGGCTACGACCTGGCCGAGTGCTATGCCTACAGCGACTCGTCCACCGACCTCCCGCTGCTGGCGGCGGTCGGTCACCCGTCGGCGGTCAACCCCGACCGGGCGCTGCGCAAGGAGGCGACAGCCCGCGAGTGGCCGGTGCTGGTCTTCAACCGCCCGGTTGAACTCCGCAGCCGGCTACCGGAGTTCTCCGCCCCGAGCCGCTCGGTCCTGCTGGCCGTCGCGGTCGGCGCGGCAGCGCTCACGGCGGGCCTTTTCTGGTACTCCGCGCGGCGGCGCCGACCCCTGGCCTGACCTGGCCGCGAGCGCCGGACGCCTTATCGGACAAACCGGAAAAAGTTCTTGTTTCGGGTTCCGCTTTGCAGCGATCCGCGATAGAAAGGACATACGGCCCGCGAGACCCGGTCAGGACCCTAAGGGGTCGATCCGACAACGCAGTTCAGGCCCACGGACCGCGCACAGCCAGCTGGGCACCCACATGCAGCCGACCCGCTGACGGGCCGCCGCACCAGGTGAACGGGCCAGATCCCCACCTGATGGGCACTTCCGGTGCATGCTTGGTACCCCGGTACCTGTGCCAGCGGCGGCACCGAGCAGGATCAGGTGCCGCCGCATCTTTTTGTCACCCACCGGGGGCGCAGGCCGTCAGACCATGCCGCGCTGCATCGCCTCGCAGACCGCGGTGCTCTCCCGGACACCGAGCCGCAGCGCCTCCCCGCAGTGCCGGATCCAGCGCGCCATACCGTCGCCGGTGCCGCTGAGGTATCCGGCCAGGGCGTCCTGGTACGCGCCGGTGCCGAGTTCGGCGAGCCCGACCTCGGCCGGGCAGATCGCCTTCGGGTCGAGGCCCTCGGAGATCAGGACGATGCGCTGCGCGGCGCGAGCGATCACCCCGTTGTGCGAGGTGAAGGGGCGAAGGGCGAGCAGCTCGCCGTGCACCACCGCGGCCACCACCAGGGCGGGCGCGCCGTTCGCGGCGTTCTCCGACCGGGCCACCAGCACCTGCGCCAGCTGGTCGAGGCGCGCGGCGGCCTCCTCCGCGCCGGGCGCGGGCGGGAGTTCCGCGCCCTCCACCGGCTTTTCGAGCCCCTCGGAGGCGGCCAGCTCGATCGGGAAGAGCGGCTCGGCCGCCTCGGCCGCGCGTCGCGGCCGGCCGGCGGACGGATCGGCATCACCCACCGCCAGCAGGTGCAGCCGGGCCAGCACCTGCAGCGGCGAGTGCCGCCACACACCCAGCAGCTGCCCGGCCTCGGCCGAGATCCGCAGCGAGCCGCCCACCGTGCGTGCCTCGGCATCGCCGCCGAAGTCGGTGCGGCGCCGGACCTCCTCCAGCGACCAGTCGGCTCCGTCCAGGGCGGCGGACGCCCTGGCGCCGCGAATGGCGGCCTCCGACGTCACCTCGCCGGCGCGGCGGCGCATCACACGGTGGCCGTAGAGCCGGTCGACGGCCTTGCGCACCTCGGCCACGGCCTCGGGCACCCCGGGCAGCTCGGCCAGCGAGGCGAGGGGATCAGTTCCAGTGCTCACGTACCTGAGGGTAATGAACCACCCTTCACCCTCCGCACAGCAACCCCGCCATCACCCGTTCGAGGCAATCCGCACTTCCCACCCGTGCGGCCTACCAAACCACCGCTAGCATGACCGCTATCGATGACGATAACGATTTCCAACATCCCCTCGGCGGCATCGACCGCCGGCGCGAGAGCCGGAGCCCCAGATGAAGATCGCGTTCGTCGGCAAGGGCGGCAGCGGCAAGACCACGCTGTCCGCACTGTTCATCCGCCATCTGGCCGCCGCGGGCCGGCCGGTCATCGCCGTCGACGCCGATATCAACCAACACCTGGGCCCCGCCCTTGGCCTGACGGACCGCCAGGCTGTCGAGCTGCCGTCGCTCGGCGCCCACCTGCCGGAGATCAAGCAGTACCTCCGCGGCGACAACCCGCTGATCGGATCGGCCGACGAGATGATCAAGACCACTCCTCCGGGCCGGGGTTCGCGGCTGCTGCGGATCGTCGAGGAGAACCCGGTCTACGCCGCCTGCGCCCGCCCGATCGCTCTCGACGAGGGGTCAGTCCGGCTCCTGGCGACCGGCGCCTTCACCGAGGAGGACCTGGGAGTGGCCTGCTATCACTCCAAGGTCGGCGCGGTCGAGCTGCTGCTCAACCACCTCGTCGATGCCCAGGACGAGTACGTGGTCACCGACATGACCGCCGGGTCGGACTCCTTCGCCTCCGGCCTGTTCACCCGGTTCGACCTGACCTTCCTGATCGCCGAACCGACCCGCAAGGGCATCTCCGTCTACCGACAGTACAAGGAGTACGCGCGCGACTTCGGGGTCAACCTCATGGTGGTCGGCAACAAGGTGCAGGGGCCCGACGACCTGGCCTTCCTCCGCCGCGAGGTGGGCGACGACCTGCTGACCGCCTTCGGCCACTCGGACTGGGTGCGCCGGCTGGAGCAGGGCGCCGAGCCACCGCTGAGCTCGCTGGAGCCGGCCAACCGCGGCGTCCTGGAGCGACTGAAGGAGGAGGCCGACGCCGCGATCGGGCTCCGAGACCCCCGCAAGTACACCGCCCAGGCGGTCCACTTCCACCTGCGCAATGCCGAGAGCTGGGGCAACGCGAAGGTCGGCCGCGACCTCGCCACGCAGGTCGATCCGGAATTCGTCCTCGGCCTCGAAGCCACCGCGGGCGACCTCGACGAGGCTGGCCTGGGCGCAGCCCGCGCCTGATCCGGCACCGCCCGGAGAACACCCCGCGGGACAATCCCCGGGTTGCCGAAAGCCCGCGGACCACCGCGCACCGCCATCGCCGGGAGGGCCGGCGGACACCCCTTGAGCTGGGTGTTCGCCGGCCCTCCCGGCTGTCGGGTTCCCGACCGGACCACCTCCACTCATAAAGGTGAATCCAACGCTCCGACCTGTCGTTCGGATTCACGCTGTGCAAAGATCTCATTACTCTCGGTTTACCGAATCTTGGTAGACCGGACTGATGGTCCTTGGGCCTCGCGGCCGAGTCGCCGCGCCCGCACCATCCCGCCAAACCGTCGCGGCCCACGACAGCCGATCCGCTGACAGCACCACCGCCGGACCTGACTGCGTTCGTTCCCCCGGAAAGACGGGACACCATGACCCTCGACATCTCCTCCGCACCCATCGCCTCGGACACCACCGACCACGCACCGCCGGGCGGCGGCCGGTCCTCCCGGCCCGGGCCCCGCAAGGCGAGCGGCCGAGGCCGCTCCGTGCTCCTCCACGACCTGCCGGCCTCACTGGCGGTCTTCCTGATCGCGGTGCCCTTCTCGCTCGGCATCGCCCTCGCCACCGGCGCCCCGCTCACCGCGGGTCTCGTCGCGGCAGCCGCGGGCGGCCTGGTGGCCGGCCTGCTCGGTGGCACCCCCCTGCAGGTCAGCGGCCCGTCCGCGGCCCTCACCGTGATCACCGCCGGCATCGTCGCGCAGTACGGGTGGCAGGTCGCCTGCGCGGTGACGGTCGCCGCGGGCCTGCTCCAGCTGCTCCTCGGCTCGCTGCGGGTGGCCCGTGCGGCGCTCGCCGTCTCCCCCGCGATCGTGCACGGGATGCTGGCCGGCGTCGGCCTCACCATCGCCCTGGCCCAGCTCCATGTCGTGCTCGGCGGCTCACCGCAGAGCTCCGCCCTGGCCAACCTGCTCGCGATGCCCGATCAGCTGGCCGGGCCGCACCTGCCAGCCCTCGCCGTCGGCGCACTCGCCATCGCCGTGCTCTTCTGCTGGCCCCGCCTCGGCCGGCTGCCCGGCGCCGCCGGCCGGATCGGTGCCAGGCTCACCCGGCTGCCCGCCGCCCTGGTCGCCGTCGCCGCCGGCACCACGCTCTCCCTCGTCCTCGGCCTGCACCTCGCCCGGGTGGAGCTGCCCGGCTGGCAGCACCACGCGCTGGCGGCTGCCCCGAGCGGCCGGCTGCTCGCCGAGCAGTGGCCCGGCCTGCTCGCCCTGGTGCTGACGGTCACGGCGGTCGCCGGCGTGGAGTCACTGCTCTCCTCGGTCGCGGTCGACCGTATGACGCACACCTCCAGCGACCTGGACCGGGAGCTGCGCGGCCAGGGCCTCGCCAACACGGTCTCCGGGCTGCTCGGCGGTCTGCCGGTGGCCGGCGGCGCCGTCCGCAGCACGGCCAATGTGCAGGCGGGCGCGGTCTCCCGCTGGTCGGCCGTGCTGCACGGGTGCTGGGTGGTGCTGGCCGCTCTGGCGCTGGCCGGTGGGCTGCGCAGGATCCCGCTCGCCGCCCTGGCCGCCCTGGTGCTCGTCGTCGGCGTCCAGATGGTCAGCTTCGCCCACATCCGGCGCATCCACCGGCACCGCGAGTTCCCGGTCTACCTGGTCACCGTGCTCGGCGTGGTCACCCTGGGCGTCCCGCTCGGCGTGGCCGTCGGCGGAACGGTCGCTGGCCTGTTCGCCCTGCACCGGCTGACCCGCGCCCGCGTCGAGGTCACCACCGGGCCGGACGGCACCCACTGCGTACGGACGCACGGGCCGCTCACCTTCGCCGCCGTCCCCCGGCTCAGCCGCACGCTCGCCCAGATTCCCCCGGGCGCGGCGGTCACCGTCCACCACGACGGGACTTTCCTCGACCATGCCGCGTACGAGGCGCTGCACACCTGGCGGGCCATGTACCAGGCCGCCGGCGGACGGGTCGCCATGGTGACCGACCAGCACAGCCAGCACGCGGTGCTAGACCCGGACGGCACGCTGGATCCGGATCCCGCCGCGGGCTCGCAGCAGTTCCGGGCGTGGACGCCGTGGATGGGGCACCACAGCATCGAACAGGACGGCGGCGACGCGCACGGCCTGCTGCTCGACGGGGTGCGCGGCTTCCAGGAGCACACCGCGCCGCTGGTCCGTCAGGAGCTGGCGAGGCTCGCCCGCGAGGGCCAGACTCCCTCGCAGCTCTTCCTGACCTGCGCCGACTCCCGGATGGTCACCAGCATGATCACCAGCAGCGGTCCCGGGGACCTGTTCACCGTGCGGAACGTCGGCAATCTCGTCCCCGCCCCGTACGAGCCGGGCGCCGCGGACGACTCGGTCGCGGCCGCCGTGCAGTACGCCGTCGAGGTTCTGGAGGTCCGCTCGATCACGGTCTGCGGGCACTCCGGCTGCGGGGCGATGAAGGCCCTGCTGGACGGTGTCCACCAGCAGCCCGGCAGCCCGACCCCGCTCGTCCGCTGGCTGCGCAACGGCCGAGGCTCGCTCGCCCGGGCCAAGCGCGCGCCCGCCCGATTCGCCGACCGGCCGGCCGCCGACCCGGTCGAGGAACTCTGCATCACCAACGTCGTCCAACAGCTCGACCAACTGCTCGCCAACCCCGCGGTCGAACGCCGGGTCGTCGCCGGGACGCTGCGCCTGGTCGGAATGTACTTCGACTTCGCGACCGCCCAGGCCTACGTTCTGGACGGCGGCACCGGCCGCTTCACCCCGGTGTCCGCCGAGCGCCGCGACGAACAGCTGCAGGAGCGAACACCGGTGACGGCCTGACGGCCGCCTGCACCACCTCCCGCCGTCCTCAGGACCGGAGCAGCCCCGCCAGGTCGGCCGGTGTGACGTACCCCGGCCACCGGCCGTCCGAGAACAGGTGGACGCCGACGTCCAGGTAGCACTGGTCGACCAGTTGGGAGCAGATCATGTGGCGGCTGCTCGCCACATAGCCCTTGATCAGTGGGCCGACCGGCAGGTGGAAGCGGTGCGCGGCCAGCGCGACGTAGTCGGCCGCGCTGTAGGGGACGCCGATGTATCCGCGGGCGGCGGCGACGATTGCCGCGCGCTGGGCGTCCGTCAGGGCGTACCTGCCGGTGGACCAGAGCGCCGGCCGGCCGTCGTACACGGAGAGGGGGCGCAGTTCGGCGCCGCCGGGCTGCGCCTCGACCAGTTGCCCGCCCCCGAGGTAGACGAAGGCGTGCTCGTAGTCGGCGAAGCCGTCGCCGTTGAGCCACTGGCCGATTCGGATGAGGCGGCCGACCCGGCCGTCCATGCGGACGACGGCGAAGTCGCCGGGGAACCGAGAGGAGGGAGGAGGTGTGGCCGACACGACATTGGCCTCCGTCGCATGAGGGTGCGATGGTCGGGCCCGTGGCGACGCCACAGGCCCGCCTGGTCAGTGGAGTACCGATGCGCCAGGTCGTCAAGTGCTCCAGCACCAGCAGTTCCGCCGCTGCACGCGTCACGCGCGGCGCCGTAGCCGCCCGCCCGCCCTCGCCGTACGGGCACTCCGGCCCGACGCCCCGGGCGCCCGGGCCCGCCCGCCCCGGCGGGCTCCGGGGAGCGCACCCGCCCGAACGCACCCCTTCGGGCGCGACGCTCCGCGTTCACGCCGTGTCCGGCCCGGGCCCCGCCCGACGTTCACCCGGCGTCCCGCCGGAGGTCCGCGCCGGGCCCGACAGCACGCCAAAGGTCTACACCAATTCTCGGGAGGCACTTGTCAACACACCCATTCGCCTGGTGAGCTGTGTGCTGGGACACACGGGACAATCCCGCAGGGGATCGCCCGGCAGATGAGACTCGATGAGGAGTGCGCGTTGAGCAACGAGAGCCTGGCCAATCTGCTCAAGGAGGAGCGCCGCTTCGCGCCGCCGGCCGCGCTGGCCGCGTCCGCGAACGTGACCGCTGACGCCTACCGGCAGGCCTCCGAGGACCGGCTCGCATTCTGGGCGGAGCAGGCCCGCCGCCTCACCTGGACCGTCGAGCCGACCGAGACCCTGGACTGGAGCAACCCGCCGTTCGCGAAGTGGTTCGCCGACGGCCGGATCAACGTCGCGTACAACTGCGTCGACCGGCACGTCGAGGCCGGCCTCGGCGACCGCGTCGCCATCCACTTCGAGGGCGAGGGCGGTGACACCCGCACCCTCACCTACGCCGACCTGAAGGACGAGGTCAGCCGGGCCGCGAACGCCCTGCTCGAACTCGGCGTCCGCAAGGGCGACCGTGTCGCGGTCTACCTGCCGATGATCCCCGAGGCCGTCGTCGCGATGCTCGCCTGCGCCCGGATCGGCGCCACCCACTCCGTCGTCTTCGGCGGCTTCTCCGCCGACGCCGTCGTCTCCCGCATCCAGGACGCCGACGCCAAGCTCGTCATCACCGCGGACGGCGGCCACCGCCGTGGCAAGCCCTCCGCCCTCAAGCCCGCCATCGACGAGGCCCTCGCCCGCTGCCCCGGCGTCGAGCACGTCCTCGTCGTGCGCCGCACCGGCCAGGACACCGCCTTCACCGAGGGCCGGGACGTGTGGTGGCACGACATCGTCGACCGGCAGAGCCCCGTCCACGAGCCGGAGGGCCACGAGGCCGAGCACCCGCTGTTCATCCTCTACACCTCCGGCACCACCGGGAAGCCCAAGGGCATCCTGCACACCACCGGCGGTTACCTCACCCAGGCCGCCTACACCCACCACGCCGTCTTCGACCTCAAGCCGGAGACCGACGTCTACTGGTGCACCGCCGACATCGGCTGGGTCACCGGTCACTCGTACATCGTCTACGGGCCGCTCGCCAACGGCGCCACCCAGGTCATCTACGAGGGCACCCCGGACACCCCGCACCAGGGCCGGTTCTGGGAGATCGTGCAGAAGTACGGCGTCACCATCCTCTACACCGCGCCGACCGCGATCCGCACGTTCATGAAGTGGGGCGACGACATCCCCGCCAAGTTCGACCTGTCCAGCCTGCGGGTGCTCGGCAGCGTCGGCGAGCCGATCAACCCCGAGGCCTGGGTCTGGTACCGCGAGCACATCGGCGGCGGCCGCTGCCCGATCGTCGACACCTGGTGGCAGACTGAGACCGGCGCCATCATGATCAGCCCGCTGCCCGGCGTCACCGAGACCAAGCCCGGCTCCGCCCAGCGCGCCCTGCCCGGCATCTCGGCCACCGTCGTCGACGACGAGGCGACCGAGGTCCCGGACGGCTCCGGCGGCTACCTGGTGCTCACCGAGCCGTGGCCCTCCATGCTCCGCACCGTCTGGGGCGACGACCAGCGCTACCTCGACACGTACTGGTCCCGCTTCGAGGGCCGCTACTTCGCCGGTGACGGCGCGAAGAAGGACGAGGACGGCGACATCTGGCTGCTCGGCCGGGTCGACGACGTGATGCTGGTCTCCGGCCACAACATCTCCACCACCGAGGTCGAGTCCGCGCTGGTCTCGCACCCGGCGGTCGCCGAGTCCGCGGTCGTCGGCGCCACCGACGCGACCACCGGCCAGGCGATCGTCGCCTTCGTCATCCTGCGCAGCGGCGTCGCCGACGCCGACGGCCTGGTCGCCGGCCTGCGCGACCACGTCGGCAGGACGCTCGGCCCGATCGCCAAGCCCAAGCGGATCCTGCTCGTCAACGAGCTCCCGAAGACCCGCTCCGGCAAGATCATGCGCCGCCTGCTCCGCGACGTCGCCGAGAACCGTGAGATCGGGGACGTCACCACCCTCGCCGACTCCTCCGTCATGAACCTCATCCAGGCCCAGCTGCCGAGCGCGAGCAGCGAGGACTGAGCAAGGACCGGACGCGGAGAAGGCAGGGAGAGTAGAGAGACGAACGGCCCCGGGCCGGCCGCCGCGAGACCGCGGTGGCCGGCCCGGGGCCGTCTTCGTGCGGGCTGCCGGCTCAGCTGCCGCGCAGGGCGCAAAGGGTCGCGTACGCGGTCCGGGTGAAGGCGCGGCGCGCGGTCGGCAGGGTCTTGCCCATGGCGACCGGCTCGACCCCGCCCACCGGGTCGAATCCGGCGAGGGTCTGAAGCCGTGGGTCGAACCGTGGTGGCAGAGCAGTTCGCCCTCCTCCGAGGTGCGGTGACCCCAGATCAGGCCGATCCCCGAGCCGTCCCGGCGGTGTGCCACCCGAGGTCGGGCCACGTCGCGCAGTGCGGCCCGCAGCAAGGGCCCGGCACCCACCAACAGATGTGCTGCAGGAAGCGCAGCATGTCGTCGGCGGTGGAGTGCAGGGCCGCGGCGCCCGGCAGCGCGGGGATACGGAACGAGGGCACCCGGCGGCCGCGTCGGTCGCCGGCGCCCTCGGTGCGACCGGGGCCGCAGGTGGTATCGATCAGTCCGACAGTCCGAGCGGTTCGCAGACCCAGGCGGCGAGCAGGTCCTCGTAGCGGAGGCCGGCGGCGTGCTCCAGCACGAGTCCGAGCAGGCCGGTGCCGAGGTTGGAGTAGCGGACCCGCGTACCGGGTGTGCCGCGGACCGGCGTCCGCGGCAGGGCGCGCAGCAGGTGGGGTGCGCTGAAGGCGGCGTAGGCGCTGGTGAACCAGCGGGCGACACCGCCGGTGCGAGGCCGACCGGGAGGCGGGGCAGGCCGGAGGTACGGGTGGCCAGGTGGAGCAGGGTCATCGGCCGTTCCTGCGGGTACCCGGGGACGGAGCCAGCGGGCAGGTAGTGGTCGATCGGGTGGGCGGTGAAGGTCTTGGTGACGGAGCCGAGTTCGAAACGGGTGTCGGCGCGGACGGGTCGGGAGCCCGGCCGGTCGGCGTAGCCGCGGCAGGCAACGGTGCGTTCGTCTTCGCGGATGACGGCGACGTCGCCCTCGTGGGTGCGGAGTCCGAGCAACGGGCGAAGTCGGCGTGCCATGTCGGGAGAGAGGGCGGAGACCTCCGCCGGGGCGGTTCCGTGCAGGTGGACGGGTGTCGCGCCCGTGCCACCCGGGCGGGTGCGCGATGCCGACCATAAGGACGAACCGCAGGTCACGCATCCGGTCGCACGCCGTCCGGGGGACGGCGTCCGCCGGCCTGCTCGGGGCCGGTCGCGTCGCCCGGCCGTCGCCCCCGGGCTGCATAGACTGCGCCCGTTCCACCGCCGTCGCGCGCTCCGTAGAATGCGGGCGGGGCATCAGAACCGCTCCGAGGCGCGCCGGGAAGTCTGGTCGGCAACTGCACCACCGGTGTCTCCGGCACCGACCGCCCGCCTCAGCCCCAGGAGGACCCGCCGTGGGCACACCGCCCGAGCCCGACCGGCCCACCGAGCCCGGCCGCCCCACCGGGTCCGGTCCGGGCGAGGCAGCGGGTGGACAGCGCCGGACGTTCCTCGGTCTGCTGTCGCTGCCCGAGCGCCGAATCATCCTCGACGCGCTGCGCACCGAGACGGTCGGCGGTGTCCTGCTGCTGCTCGCCGCGGTCGCCGCCCTTGTCTGGGCGAACGCGTGGCCCGGCTCCTACGCGTCGGTCACCGAGCACACCATCGGCCCGTCGACGCCGCTGCACCTGGACCTGACCGTGGAGGCCTGGGCCGCGGACGGGTTGTTGGCGATCTTCTTCTTCGTGGCGGGCATCGAGCTCAAGCGCGAGTTCACGGCGGGCGAGCTGCGGTCGCCGAGTGCGGCCCTGCTGCCGGTGACGGCTGCGGTGAGCGGGGTGGTGGTGCCCGCGGTCATCTACACCGTCGTCAACCTGGCGCCGGGCGGGCATGCCGACGGTTGGGCGATCCCGACGGCGACGGACATCGCGTTCGCGCTCGGCGTGCTGGCCGTGGTGGGCAGTCAGCTGCCGTCCGCCCTGCGGGCCTTCCTGCTCACGCTCGCCGTGGTGGACGACCTGATCGCGATCCTGATCATCGCGGTCTTCTACACCTCCGGCATCAAGTTCTGGGCGCTGGGGCTGTCGCTGGCCGGCCTGGTGCTGTTCTGGCTGCTGCACCGCCGCGGGGTGCACGGGTGGTATCTGTACGTGCCGCTGGCGGTGGTGATCTGGGCGCTGATGCACGAGAGCGGGGTGCACGCCACGGTGGCCGGTGTCGCGATGGGTCTGCTGCTGCGCTGCCACACCCGCCCGGGTGAGGAGCACTCCCCGGGCGAGCACATCGAGCACCTGGTGCGGCCGCTGTCGGCGGGGGTGGCGGTGCCGCTGTTCGCGCTGTTCGCGGCCGGGGTCCCGGTGTCGGGGAAGGCGCTCGGCGAAGTGTTCTCGCAGGCCACCCCGCTCGGTGTGGTGATCGGGCTGGTGGTGGGCAAGTCGGTCGGGGTGTTCGGCGGGACGTGGCTGGCGGCGCGCTACACCCGTGCGGAGCTCAATCCGCAGCTCGGCTGGGGGGACGTGTTCGCGCTCTCCACCCTGGCCGGCATCGGTTTCACCGTCTCCCTGCTGATCAGCGAACTGGCCTTCCCCGACGACCATGTGCTGGCCGAGCTGTCCAAGGAGGCGGTGCTGACGGGTTCGGTACTGTGCGCGGTGTTCGCCACCGTTCTGCTGAAGCTCCGCAACCGGCACTACCGGCTGCTGTACGAGGAGGAGAACGCGGACTCCGACCACGACGGCATCCCGGACGTCTACCAGCGGCCGACCTGACGCGCTGTCGCCTGACACGCCGCCGACCGGGGGCCGGAGTGGTGTGCGGGTGTCCGGGGGAGGCATGATGCTGAGCTGTCGAACGAGTGCAGCCGCCGAGAAGGAGAACCGCCGATGTCCGCAGGAACCGCAGGCCGGGCCCCCTACGAGGGCGAGCGTTCCATCGGCGAGCTGTTCGCGGCGGCGACCACCGACCTCTCGGCCCTGGTGCACGACGAGATCGCGCTGGCCAAGGCGGAGATCCGGGCGGACGTCAAGCGCGGTGTGACCGGCGGTGTCTCCGTCACGGTCGCGGGTGTGGTGGCGCTCGCGTCCATCCCGATGCTCAGCTTCGCCGCGGCCTACGGTCTGCAGGCGCTCGGGCTGACCCTCGGCTGGTCCTTCCTGATCGTCGGTGGCGCCTACCTGGTGCTGGCGGGCCTGCTGGGCCTGCTGGCGATGCGCTCGTTCAAGAAGATCGAGAAGCCGCACCGGGCGATCGAGGGCGCCCAGGCGACGGCGGACGTGCTGAAGAACGCGCGCCCCCGGCCGGCCACCAAGGAGGAGATCGACCGGGCGCTCGGCCGGATCTCCTGACCCCTCGGTCTGCGGTCCGTGCCGGATCGTTGCGAAGCGACGCGAGTGCCGGAGACGTGTTCGTAGCACGCGTATGACAGGCTCTCGGTATGCCGCTGGACCAGAAGCCCGTGCCCGCGAAGCCCGTCGAGCCCCGACCCGGGACGTCCCTGCCCGCCGCGGGCCGGTCCGTGTCCGCCTCCGCCGGGGGCCCGGCCGGGTCCGGGGCTCCCTGGAACGTCCGCTCGCCGGGCCCGTGGACGCACCGCGACCTCGCCGCCAACGGGGCCCGTTTCCACATCGCCGAGGCCGGTGACGGCCCACTGGTGCTGCTGGTGCACGGCTGGCCGGAGTACTGGTGGGCCTGGCGCCACCAGATGACCACGCTCGCCGAGGCCGGCTACCGGGCCGTCGCCCTGGACCTGCGCGGCATCGGTGGCAGCGACCGCACCCCGCGCGGCTACGACCCGGCCAACCTGGCGCTGGACATCACGGGGGTGATCCGGTCGCTCGGCGAGCGGCACGCCCATCTCGTCGGCCACGCCACCGGCGGTGCGCTGGCCTGGGTGGCGGCCGTGATGCGGCCGTCGGTGATCCGCAGCCTGACGGTCGTCTCGGCGGCGCACCCGCGGCACCTGCGCCGTGCGCTGCTCACCGACCGGCGCCAGATCGCCGCCTTCGAGCACGTGCTGGGCTTCCAGCGGCCGTGGATCCCGGAGCGGCGGCTGGTCGCGGACGACGCCGCGCTGGTCGGCGAGTACCTGCGCGCCTGGACCGGCCCGAACGGCATCGAGCCGGAAGCCGTGGAGGCCTACCGGCAGGCGATCCAGGTCCCGTCCACGGCGCACTGCTCGATCGAGCCGTACCGGTGGCTGCTGCGGTCGATGGCCCGGCCGGACGGCATCCAGTTCGCGCGCCGGATGAAGAAGCCGATCACCGCGCCGACCCTGCACGTCCAGGGTGCCGCCGATCCGGTGTTGCTGGCGCACACCGCGCTGGGGGCGGGCGAGTACGTGGAGGCGCCGTACCGGTGGCGGTTGATGCCCGGTGTCGGGCACTTCCCGCACGAGGAGACTCCCGAGGAGTTCACCGAGGAGCTGCTGGCCTGGGTGGGGCAGCACAAGGACTGAGCGCCGTCGAACTGGTCCCAAAAAATCTGACCATCACTCATATGACAGTCGCATAAGCCAGGTGGGCAGTCCGGAGGTGGTTACTCCTCCTGGCCCAGGGGCATCCTCCCGGTATGACCTGGATGCCCGATCGCGATGCCGCACCGCGCCGACGCCGTCGTGGGAGCAGCAGCTCGCAGAGCCAGTCCCACCAGTCCGAGTGGCGCGTCGGAGCCGCCCCGGGACAGCCGGACGGCACGGGAACGCACCGCCTCGGCATCCCTCGCATCCTGGGCCGGCGCGCTCGCTGGGTGGGCGCCCGGCTCCGCCGCGAGGGCTGACCCCGACAGCGGCCCGGCGGCATCCGGGCCCGGTGCCCCCGGCCCGACGGCTGTCCGGCCCGACGGCTCCCGGGCGACCGGCTCAGAGCGCGCAGCCCTCGGTGTCCACCCGGGCCGTGGCGGTCGCCCCCTGGGTGGCGTCCTGGAGCACCTCGGCGGCGGTGAGCACGTAGCCGGTGTCGGCGCTGTCCAGCGACTTGGCGAAGACCACGCCGTACACCTCGCCGTTCGGGGTGAGCAGCGGCCCTCCGCTGTTGCCCTGGCGGACGAGGGAGCGCACCGAGTACACGTCGCGGACGACCTGGCCGCGGTGGTAGATGTCCGGCCCGTTGGCCTGGATCCGGCCGCGGATGCGGGCGGGCTGGACGTTGAACGCGCCGTTCTCCGGGAAGCCCGCGACGATCGCGCTGTCGTTGGTGCGCGCGTCGCCGGCGAAGGAGAGCGGCGGGGCGTTCAGCTTGGGGACGTCCAGCACGGCGATGTCGCGCTGCCAGTCGTAGCGGACCACGGTGGCGTCGTAGACCCGGCCGGTGCCGCCGATCTGCACGGTGGGCTCGTCGACGCCGCCCACCACGTGCGCGTTGGTCATCACCCGGTGCGGGGCGAACACGAAGCCGCTGCCCTCCAGGGTCTTGCCGCAGGACGGCGCCGTACCGACCACCTTGACCAGGCTCTGCCGGGCCCGCTGGACGGCCTCGCTGCCGGCCAGCGCCGGGTCCGGCGCCTCGACCTCGGTGATCGGCTCCCGCTCGAACGGGTTGAAGACCTGCGGGAAGCCGTTGCGGGCGAGTTCCTTGCTGAAGTCGGAGAACCAGTTCGGCGCGTCCGCGGGCAGCGCGTCCTGGACGGTGGACAGCACCTTCGAGGTGCGGACCTGCTTGGAGACGGTGGGCAGCGAGGTGCCGGCCAGCGCCGAGCCGATCAGCCAGGCGACCAGCAGCATCGAGACCACGTTGACCACCGAGCCGCCGATCGCGTCCAGGGTCTTCGCCCGGCCGCGGCCGATCCGGCCGCGCAGCTTCCAGCCGAAGTGCGTGGTGATCGCCTGGCCGACCGCGGCGAACACGATCACCACGACGACAGCGACCACCGAGGCCGTGGTGCCCGGACCGAGCTGGCGCAGCAGCAGCGGCAGCAGCTGGACCGCGATCAGGCCGCCGCCGAGGAACCCGAGGACGGAGAGCACGCCCACCACGAAGCCCTGCCGGTAACCGGACACGGCGAAGCCCACCGCGGCGGCGATCAACAGCAGATCCAGGACATTCACCCAGATACCCTCCCATGGACGGGGACCGGAACCTCCACGGGCCACCGGGTCCGGGTGCTCAGCGCGGTGCTGGCGAGCTCCGGTCGCGCTGCCGGTCCGGCCGGGTGAGGTGCAGGGCCTCGTCGGAGAGGGTCAGGGTACGCCGGGTGTCCCAGGGCCGTTCCAGGCCGCTGTAGTGCAGCACCCGGTCGATCACCCCGGCGGTGAAGCCCCACACCAGCCGGTCCGCCACCTCGAAGGCCGGGCCGATGTGGCCGGAGGGGTGGCGCAGCCGGGCGCGGTTCGCCGGGTCGGTGAGGTCGGTCAGCGGCACCCGGAAGACGGCACCGGTCTCGGCCGGGTCCACCGGCCCCACCGGGCTCTCCTCCCGCCACCAGCCCAGCACGGTGGTGACCACGAAGCCGGAGACCGGGATGTAGAGCGCGGGCAGGGTCGCGAAGACCTGCACGCCCGCCGGGTCCAGGCCGGTCTCCTCGCGGGCCTCCCGCAGGGCCGCCGCGACCGGACCGGGGCCGGCCGGGTCGCCGTCCTCCGGGTCGAGCGCGCCGCCGGGGAAGGACGGCTGCCCGGCGTGCGACCGCAGCGAGCGGGCCCGCTCGATGAGCAGCAGGTCGGGCCCGGCCTCGCCGTGGCCGAAGAGCATGAGGACGGCGGACGGCCGGCCGCCGGAGGCCGGCGGGAGGAAGCGGCTGAGCTGCTCGGGGAGCACCGTCTCGGCGGCGGCACGGACCGGCTGCAGCCAGTCGGGCAGGCCACCGGGTTCGATCGCGACGGTCATCCGGCGACCGCCATGTCCGCGACCTCGCCGTCGTGCGCGGCGGCCTCGGCCCGGGCCGCGGCCTCCCCCGGGAAGTCCGCGGGCGGGCGCAGCCGTTGGCCGGGCTTGCCCGCGAGCTCGTACTTGAGCAGCTTCGCGGCCTTCTCCGGGTCGGTCTCGCCGGCGCCGTAGGAGGGGCAGAGCGCGGTGATCGGGCAGGCGCCGCAGGCCGGCTTCTGGGAGTGGCAGACGCGGCGGCCGTGGAAGACGACGCGGTGCGAGAGCATCGTCCACTCGGACTTGGGGAAGATCGCGGCGACCGCGGCCTCGACCTTCTCCGGGTCCTCCTCCTGCGTCCAGCCGAAGCGGCGGACGAGTCGGCCGAAGTGGGTGTCGACGGTGATGCCGGGGACGCCGAAGGCGTTGCCGAGGACGACGTTGGCGGTCTTGCGGCCGACGCCGGGCAGGGTGACGAGGTCCTCCAGGCGGCCGGGGACCTCGCCGCCGAAGTTGTCCCGCAGGGCCGCGGAGAGGCCGAGCAGGGACTTGGCCTTGTTCCGGAAGAAGCCGGTCGGCCGGATGATCTCCTCCAGCTCCTCCGGCACCGCCACCGCCATGTCCTCCGGTGTCGGGTACTTGGCGAAGAGCGCCGGCGTGGTCTGGTTCACCCGCAGGTCGGTGGTCTGCGCCGACAGCACGGTGGCCACCAGCAGTTGGAACGGGTTGTCGAAGTCCAGCTCCGGGTGGGCGTAGGGGTAGACCTCCGCCAGCGCCCGGTTGATCCTCCGCGCCTGCCGCACCGTCGCCAGGTGCGTCTTCGGGAACGCTGCCTTCTTGAGCCCCGGCCCGCCCCGGGCCGCCGCGCCGCCACTCTTCGCCATGCTCATCAGACTACGGCTCACGCGGACGCGGGTCGCCCGGCTCGGCGAACTGCGGCGGTGGAAGTGCGGCGATGGGAGTGCGGCGCTGGCGGCGCGGGTCAGTGGTGCGCGGGTCGGTGGTGCGGTGGCGCCGCTCGTCGTCAGCACTGCCAGAGGAAGGCCGCGTGACCGCAGGGCTCGCAGGCGAAGGCGTACGCGCTGCCGCCGCCCCCGAAGTTCATCGCGGTGACGGGGTCGGGGCCATCCTCGAGCTGGGCGGCGAAGGGCATCGGGCGGGCGCAGCCGGGGCATTCCGGCGTCTCGTCGTACTGCAGCCAGTCGGGTTCGCCGCCGAGGTGCCCGAGCGGTCGCCCGGGGTTGGGCCGGAGGCGGGCGCGGGCGTAGTCGGTACCGGGCGCTGGTTGGTGGGAGACGGCGCGGACGGCGCCGAGCAGTCGGGGGTCGTCGTCCTCGTCGGCGTGCTCGTCAAGGTCCGGCAGTGGCAGGGGCCGGACGCCCTCGGCGGGCAGCAGGAGGGCCCGGTTGCCGCCTGCGCGCGGGCTCCATTCCTGGCAGCCGCCGGGGTTGTTCCGGCACATGAACAGGGCGAGCAGGCCCCGCCCGTCCGAGGCGCCGGTGCCGGCGTGCCGGCCGAGGTCGTCCAGCAGGATCTGGGCGAGGAACTGCATCGGGCCTTCGCAGGTCGCGCAGTGCGGCCAGGCCGTCCCGGCGCGTGCGAGGGGTGTCCCGCCGGTGCGGGTGAGCAGGGCGTCCGGTGCCACCGGGCCGGCGTCGGTCATCAGGATCGTCACGGCACGGCACCTTAGGGCCGGGCACCGACGCCGGGGACCGCCGGGCCGGACGGGTCGGCGGGATGTCAGAGCGGTTGGCCGCAGCCGAGGTTCCAGCGGCCGGAGCGGCCGGAGAGGCGGGTGGCGGTGAGCGGGCGGACGTCGAGCCGCCAGAAGGCGGCGGGCGGGGCGCCGAGGGCGTGCACGGCGGCGGCGCGGACGGTGTCGGGTTCGACGACGGCGGTCACCGCCGGCGTGTCCTCGGGGAGGGCGGTCAGCCAGTCGGCGACCCGGTCCAGCAGGGCCCGGAGGGGTTCGCCGCCGTGCGGGGCGGCGGTGGGGTCGGCGAGCCAGCGGGCGAGTGCCTCGGGTTCGGCGGCGGCGACCTCGTCGAGGGTGCGGCCCCGCCAGCGGCCGGTGTCGCAGCCGGCCAGCGCGGGTTCGTCGACGGGCGCCGGCAGGCCGAGGGCCTCGGCGGTCTGCCGGCACCGGGGGGACGGGGAGGCCAGGACGCGTCCGGCCGGCCGGAGGGTGCCGGCGGCGGCCTCGGCGGCGCGCAGGCCGTGGGCGTCGAGCAGGCCGCCGTCGTCGAAGCGGGACTGCCGTGCGGCCTCGCTCATGGCCGCTGAGATCAATGTCACGCGCACTGCGGGTCCTCCCCCAACTCCATTGCCGGGCACGCGAGTCACCGCCGGCGGTCGGTCCTGTCGGGGCGTCCCCGGGCGCCGGGGTGGTGAATGCGCCGTCCGCACGCCCTTGGCGGGCCCCGCGGCTGACGGTACCTTCTTGGCGATGTACGACGGCACGACGGAAGCCCGGTGAGACTCCGGCACGGTCGCGCCACTGTGTGCCGACGGTTCGCTCCACGACGGGGTCGGGCCGACGGTGAGTCAGACCCACTGCCGTCGTGTGTGCACCATCTAGCGGGACGCGAGTTCCCGAGGAGGTTCTGCCATGGCCCAGTCCGCCGCACCCGCGGTCGTCTCCCCCGTCGGCCAGTCCGCGCCGCTCTCCGTCAAGGCGATCCTGCCGTGGGCGGTGTTCTTCGGCATCCTGATGATGACCCTCATCTACTTCGTCGGCGCCGAACAGGGCGCCGTCTCCCTGATCTCCGGCGAGAACGTGCACGAGTGGGTGCACGACGGTCGTCACCTGCTCGGCTTCCCCTGCCACTGACGGGACGGGAACCGTGAACAACTCCACACCTGTCAGATCCCTGCTCGTCCGCGGCATGCTGGGCGGGCTGGGCGCAGCCGTGCCCGCTCTGCTGGTCGCCTACCTGCTCGGCGAGCCGCGGGTCGACGCCGCGATCGCCTTCGAGGAGTCCCAGCCCCACTCGCACGAGGGGGGCGTGGAACTGGTCAGCCGGTCGATGCAGTCCACGGCCGGTCTGGCGACCGGCATCCTGGTGTACGGCATCGCGCTGGGCGGCATCATCGCCCTGGCGTACTGCTTCGCGCTGGGACGGATCGGCGGGTTCGGTCCGCGGGCGACGGCGATGCTGGTCTCCGGCACCGGCCTCGTCGCGCTGTACGTCGTCCCGTTCCTCAAGTACCCGGCCAACCCGCCGGCGGTGGGCAATCCGGACACCATCGGGCAGCGCACCACGCTGTACTTCCTGATGATGCTGCTGGGGCTGCTGCTGACGCTGGCGGCGCTGGTCCTGGGGCGGCGGCTGGCGCCGCGGCTGGGCAACTGGAACGCCACGGTGGTGGCGGCCGCCGCCTTCGCGGTGGCGGTGGGGCTGGCGTACGCCTTCCTGCCGTCCTTCAACGAGGTGCCGGCGGACTTCTCGGCGACGCTGCTGTGGCAGTTCCGCCTGGCGACGCTGGCCGTGCAGGCCACCCTGTGGCTGGGCTTCGGCCTGCTCTTCGGCCACCTGGCGGAGCGTCTGCTGAACCCGAGGCCCGCTGCGGCGGCCGCGCCCGGCGCGGTGGCTTCGGCGGCCTGACGAGCAACCAAGGGGCGCGGGGAACTGCGCGGTCCGGTAGCGGGTGACCGTACGGACTGCGCAGTTCCCCGCGCCCCTGTTCGCTCTCCCGGGCCTTACGCGCCGAGGTGACGGCGGAGGAAGCGGAGGGCGGCCGCGTGGTCGTCCGGGCCGCCGGCCTCGTGGCCGTTGTAGCGCCAGACGTCGATCTCCTTCGGTCCGGCGTAGGCGTTGTGGGCGGCGAACACGGTGGACGGCGGGACGACCTGGTCCATGAGCGCGGCGGAGAAGCGGGCCGGGGCGGTGGCGCGGGCGGCGAAGTGGACGCCGTCCATGTAGGAGAGGGTGCGGTGCACCTGCTCGTCCCGGCCGCGGTGAGTCGCCAGGTAGTCGGCGATCTCGCGGAACGGGTGGGCGTCGGTGACGACCACGGCCCGCGGGAAGTCGCAGAGGAAGGGCACGTGGGCGACGACCGCGGCGAGGTCGGGGACGAGTCCGGCCGCGGCGAGGGCGGTGCCGCCGCCCTGGCTGTTGCCCATGACGGCGACGCGGTCCGGGTCGACCGCGGGCAGGGTGCGGACGGCGTCCACGGCGCGGACGGCGTCGGTGAACAGCCGCCGGTAGTAGTAGCCGTGCGGGTCCTCGATGCCGCGGGTCATCACTCCGGGGACCTGCGGCCCGGCGGGCCCGGAGTCGGGGGTGTCGCCGCGGCTCCAGACCGAGCCCTGGCCTCGGGTGTCCATCTGCAGGTGGGCGAAGCCTGCGGAGGCCCAGACGAGGTTCTCCAGGACGTGGCCCCGGCCGCCGCCGTAGCCGACGTACTGGACGACGGCGGGCAGCGGGCCGTCCGCGCCGCGGGGCAACCGCAGCCAGGCCCGGACGGGTTCGCCCGCGTAGCCGGGGAAGGTCACGTCGAAGGTGTCGACGGTGGTGAGGCCGGTCGGCACGGGGACGGCGGTGGTCCCGGCGCCCGCGGCCCGGGCCTCGTCGAGGGTCCTGTGCCAGAAGGCGTCGAAATCGGCGGGCTCGGTCTGGGTGCTGCGGTACGAGCGGAGTGCGTCCTCGGGCAGGTCGGTGTACAACGTCGACTCCTTCGGCCTGTGGTGCGTTCGGTCGTGGTCCACCTGCCCCGGCCTCGGCCGCCGCACTCCGGGGAAGCGGGTCCCGGGGTGCATGGGGCCGGGGCAGGTGGGGTCCGGGGGCGGGCTACCGCACGTCGAAGACGGGGTGCAGCCGGCGGGTGTGGTCGACCGTGCGGACGGGGCCGGTGAGCTCGACCGCGGCGGTGAGCCGCGGGTCGGTGCTGGAGGCGGCGAGGCGGAGCTCCAGGGCGCCGGGTTCTACGATCCGGCGGCCGCCGCGGCCGGTGAAGGAGGCCAGGTCGGCGGGGACGGTGACGGTGATCCGGCGCTCGTCGCCGGCGGCGAGCGGCAGCCGCAGGTAGCCGATCAGCCGCTGGACGGGCTGCACCACGGAGGCGACCGGGTCGTGCAGGTAGAGCTGGACGACCTCGGTGCCGGGCCGTTCGCCGCTGTTGCGCACGGTGAGGGCGAGCCGGCACTCGCCGGCGGTGTCCGTCCGGCCGGTCTCGACGGCGAGGTCGGACCAGTCGAAGGAGGTGTAGGTGAGGCCGTGGCCGAAGCCGTACGCCGGGGTCGGGTCGGTGCTGGAGACGTCGGTCGGTCCGGCGAGCCGGGCGGCGAGGTAGGAGGAGGGCTGGACGCCTGGGCGACGGGGCACGCTGACGGGCAGTCGGCCGGACGGCTCGACCCGGCCGCTCAGCACGCCGGCGAGTGCGCCGGTGCCCTCCTCGCCGGGGAAGAACGTCTGGACGACCGCGGCGGCCTCGGTGACGGCGCGGCCGAGCGCGTACGGCCGGCCGGCGAGCAGCGCGACCACGACGGGGGTGCCGGTGTCGAGCAGGGTGTCGAGCAGCTGCTGCTGGACGCCGGGGAGTTCCAGCGACTCGGCGTCGCAGCCCTCGCCGCTGGTGCCGCGGCCGAACAGCCCGGCGCGGTCGCCGAGGGCGAGCACGACCACGTCGGCCTCGCGGGCGGCGGCGACGGCCGCGGCGAAACCGGAGGTGTCGACGGTGTCGATGCCGGCGCCGGGCAGCACGGTGAGTGCGCTGTCGGGGAACTCGGCGGCCAGCGCCTCGCGCAGGGTGGGCAGCCGCAGGCCGACCGGGGTGTCGGGGTGCTGGCGGCCGACGTGCACCGGGAAGGCGTAGCAGCCGAGGACAGCAGTGGCCTCGTCGGCGGTGGGGCCGATCAGGGCGATCCGGGCGGGCCGGGCCAGTGGCAGGGTGCCGTCGTTGCGGAGCAGGACGACGGAGCGCTCGGCGATCTCGCGGGCGAGGGCGCGGTTCTCGGCCGGGTCGAGGTCGACGCTGCCGCGCAGGGCGGCGGGGACGGTGAGGTCGGCGCCGGCGAGGACCGCCGGGACGGGCGTCCAGTCGGGGTCGAGCAGGCCGAGTTCGGCCTTCTGGACGAGGACGCGGCGCAGGGCGCGGTCGATCAGGTGCTCGGGGACGCGGCCGGCGGCGACCGCCTCGACGAGCGGTTCGCCGAAGGTCTTCACGGTGGGCAGTTCGACGTCGACGCCGGCTTCGAGGGCCGCGCCGGCGGCCTCGTCCCAGCTGCCGGCGACGCCGTGCAGGGTGCGCAGGAAGCCGATGCCGAAGTAGTCGGCGACCACGGTGCCGGTGAATCCCCAGGTGTCGCGGAGGAGTTCGGTGAGCAGGCGCTCGTCGGCGGCGGAGGGCACGCCGTCGGTGTCGGTGTAGGCGTGCATCACGGAGCGGGCGCCGCCCTCGCGGACGGCCATCTCGAAGGGCGGCAGGATGACGTCGGCGCGCTCGCGGGCGCCCATGCCGACCGGGGCGAGGTTGCGGCCGGCGCGGGAGGCGGAGTAGCCGGCGAAGTGCTTGAGGGTGGCGACGATCCCGGCGGACTCCAGGCCCTGCACGTAGGCGGTGCCGACGGTGCCGACCAGGTACGGGTCCTCGCCGATGGTCTCCTCGACCCGGCCCCAGCGGGCGTCGCGGACGACGTCCAGGACGGGGGCGAGACCCTGGTGGACGCCGACCGAGCGCATGTCGCGGCCGATCGCGGCGGCCATCCGGCGGATCAGCGCGGGGTCGAAGGCGGCGCCCCAGGCGAGCGGCACGGGGTAGGCGGTGGCCTTCCAGGCGGCGAAGCCGGCCAGGCACTCCTCGTGGGCGACGGCGGGGATACCGAAGCGGTTGGCCGCGGCGATCCGCTGCTGGGTGCGCATCAGCGAGAGCGCACCGGTGGCCGGGTCGACGGGGGCGGTGCCGAACGGCCGGGTGAGCTGGCCGAGTCCGTGCGGCAGCAGGGTGTCGAGGGCGGGCGGCTCGTCCATCTCGTGCTGGTAGGGGGCGACCTCGCCGCCCTCGTCGGAGGCGCCGACCCAGACGCCGAACAGCTGGGCGATCTTCTCCCGGAGGGTCATGGCGGCGATCAGGGCGTCGGCCCGCCCGCCCGGCTCCAGTGCGGTGTCCTGCCAGGCGGGGACGGCGGAGGCGGTCTCTACGGCCAGGTTCATGTGTCGGTCACTTTCCTCCGACGCCCATGAGCCCCTGGACGAGGGCGCGGCGGGCGAACAGGTAGACGAGCAGGATCGGGATCATGGACAGCACGACGGCGGCCAGCAGCCCGGGGACGTTGATGCCGTACTGGGTCTGGAAGTCGTAGAGGCCGAGGGTGATCACCTTGGTCTCGTCGGACTGGGTCAGCACCAGCGGGAAGAGGAAGCCGTTCCAGGCCTGGAGCGCGGAGAAGACGGTGATGGTGGAGAGCCCGCCCTTGGAGAGCGGCAGCACGAGCTGGAGGAAGACCCGCCAGGGTGCGGCGCCGTCCATCGCCATCGCCTCGTAGAGCTCGGGCGTGATGTCGCGCATCACGCCGGTGAGGACGAGGGCGCAGACCGGCAGCGAGAAGGCCGCGGTCGGCAGGATCACGCCGATCAGGTTGTCGTACAGCCCGGCCTTGCTGATGACGTAGAACATCGGCACGATCACGGCCTGGGCGGGGATCGCGAGGCCGAGCAGGAACAGCCGGAACGCGAGGTTCGTCGTCCGGCCGCGGCTGCGCACGATCGCGTACGACAGCGGCGGGACGACCAGCAGCACGATGGCGACCACGCTCACCGTGACGATGACGGTGTTGAGGAAGTACTGGCCGAAGCCGCCGTCCAGGTCGTCCAGGTAGTTCTGCAGGGTCAGGTGGGTCGGCAGGCCGAGCGGGCCGTTCGCCGCGTAGTCGGCGCGGCTCTGCAGGGTGGCGGCGAGCAGGGTGTACAGCGGCAGGCCGACGACGAACAGCCAGACCAGCGAGCCGAATCCGGCCAGGACGTTGGGGCGTCGTCTCATCACAGGCCCTCCGTGGTGCTGCGCATCCGGTCGTAGCCGGAGAGCCGGACGACGACGAGCGAGATGACGGCGGCCACCAGGACGAGCAGCAGGGCGACCGCCGATCCGGTGCCGAAGTCGAAGCCCTTGAAGGCCTTTTGGTACATGTAGTAGGCGCTGATGGTGGTGTCGGTGCCGGGCCCGCCCTGGGTGAGGATGAGCACCGTGTCGAACGTGGTGAGGCCGCCGACCACCATGAGGATCACCGAGGTGATGATCGCGTTGCGCAGTTGCGGCAGCGTGATGTGGAAGAACTGCCGTACCGTGCCGGCCCCGTCGATCGCGGCGGCCTGGTAGAGCACCTGCGGGACGGCGCGGGCGGCGCCCTGGTAGATGAGCGTGTGGAACGGGGTGAACTGCCAGGCGCCGACGAGCACCAGCACGCCGATCGCGCCGGTCTGCGTACCGAAGAGGTTGCCGTCGCCGAACAGCCACTCGGCCTCGGCCGGGATGCCGAAGTTCGGGTCGAGCAGGGCCCGCCACAGCACCGAGACGGCGGTGGCGGAGAGCAGCAGCGGCACGAAGTAGATCGCCGACAGCACGGCCCGGTTGCGCTGGTTCCCGGCCGCCCAGACCCCGAGCAGGATGCTGATCGGGGTCTGGACGGCCACGCCGAGCAGGGTGAGCAGCAGGCTCAGCCAGAGGCTCTTGACCATCACGGGGTCGTCGAACAGCCGGCTCCAGTTGTCCAGTCCGGCGAACTCCGGTGAGCCGAGGCCGTTCCAGCGGGTGAAGGAGAGGACGGCGACCAGGACGAGCGGGACGATCGCGAAGAGGACGAAGAAGACCGTGGCCGGCAGGGCCCAGGCGAAGCCGGGGCGGGTCACCGCGGTGCCCGCCCGGCTCGCCGGCCGCCGCTGTGTCACGGCCCCGGTGGCAAGAGTTGTGGTCATGGTGCGACCCGTCTGGTGTCAGGAGGACGGCAGGGCCTGCATGGCCTTGACGAAGCCGTTCTCGTCGATCTGGCCGTTGAAGAACTGCTGGACGGCCTGGTGGATGGGCGTGATCGCGGCCGGCGGGTACGCCTGGTCCCAGGACAGCTGGAACGACGGCGCGGCCTTCACCAGGTCGAACTGGAAGGTGGAGTAGGCGGGGTTGGCCGCGCCGCTGAGGAACTTGGGGGTGTTGGTGGTGGTCGGCAGGTTGCCGATCGCCATCTGCCCCTGCACGAACTCGTCGGAGTACTGGAGCTTGAGGAACTCCGCGACGGCCTCCGGGTGCTTGGTCTTCTTCAGCACCGAGTAGAAGTTGTTGGTGTTGCCGACCACGTTCTTCGGGTCGCCCTTGCCGCCGGCGACGGTCGGGAAGGAGCTGTAGCCGAGGCTGGCCTTGGTGAAGTCCGGGTTGGCGTCCTGCTGGGTGGAGTACTCCCAGGAGCCCATCAGCTCGAAGGCCGCCTTGCCGCGGGCGAGCAGGGCCGGGGAGCCGCCGTCGGTGAACTTCACCGAGTCGAAGTTGGTGCCGAACGCGCCGGCGTCGATCAGCTGCTTGATCATGCCGAGCGCCTTGCGGCTGTCCTCGCTCGCCCAGGCCGCCTTGTCGCCGCCGAGCGCCTTGTGGAACAGCTCGGGGCCGGCCACCCGGTCGTAGAGGTACTCGAACCACATCAGGGTCGGCCACTGGTCGCCGCCGCCGAGGGCGATCGGGGTGACGCCCTTGGCCTTGAGCGTCTGCACCGCGGCGAGCAGTTCGTCGAAGGTCTTGGGCGCGGCCACGCCGGCGTCGGCGAGGACCTTGGTGTTGCTGAAGAGCAGCACCGGCTGGGTGCCGCGCATCGGGACGCCGTAGGCCTTGCCGTCGACCACGGCGGTGTCGAAGACGGACGGCAGGAAGTTGGCCTTGAGGCCCGGGTCCTTGGCGATCATGTCGTCGAGCGGCATCAGCAGGCCGGCGTCGACGAAGGGCTTGATGCTGCCGCCGCCCCAGTTGAAGAAGACGTCCGGGGCCTGCTTGGTGTTGATGATCGTCTGCAGCTTCTGCTGGTAGTCCGCGCCCGGAATGGTGTCCAGGACGGCCTTGACCTTCGACGTCTTGTTGAAGGTGTCGACGATCTGCTTCTCGACCTTGTTGGTGGCGTCCCCGTAGACCAGGACGTGGATCTCACCCGAGCCGCTGTCCCCGGAGGAGCCGGAGCCGCTGCCGCAGGCGGTCAGGGTCATCCCCAGAACCACGGCCGCGCTGCCGGCGGCCAGTGCACGGGAGATCCGAGCGTGTCTTCTCATCGCGGTGCCTTTCGAAATCTTTCGGCATCATTACCGAAATCTTGGCGCGCTGCGACGCTAGAACCGCGCTCCGAGGGGGGTCAACCCCCGGTCGCACAGTTACCAGAACGTGACCTGGACACGTGCCCTATGCTGCACGCCATGCGAGAAGAGGAGGAGAGCGGTCGCGTCACCCTCGCCCAGGTGGCCGAGGAGGCCGGCGTCTCCGTGTCCACGGTTTCGAAAGTTCTCAACGGGAGGCAGGACGTCTCCCGGCCGACCCGCCTCAAGGTCGAGCGCCTGTTGGAGATCCACGGCTACCAGCGGACGCCCAAATCGGCCTGGGAGGCCCCGCTCGTCGAGATCGTCTTTCCCGAGCTCGACAACCTCTGGGCGATGGAGCTGATCCGCGGCGTCGAGAACGTCGCCAAGGAGCACGAGGCCAGCGTGGTGCTCACCGAGAGCGGCACCCGGCACGCGCCCGACCCGAGCTGGATCGAGGGCGTGCTGCGCCGCCGGCCGCTCGGCGTAGTGCTGGTCTTCTCCAGCCTGCCGCTCGAGGTCAAGCAGCAACTCCGGTCCCGCGCCATCCCGTTCGTCATCATCGACCCGGCCGGCGACCCCGAGCCGGACGTCCCGTCGGTGGGCTCGGCGAACTGGGCCGGCGGCCTCGCCGCGACCCGCCACCTCATCGAGTGCGGGCACCGCCGGATCGCCATCATCACCGGACCCGAGGACATGCTCTGCTCCCTGGCCCGACTGGACGGCTTCCGCTCCGCGATGGGCATGGCCGGGCTGGAGATCCCCGCCGGGTACGTCTCCTTCGGCGACTTCCACGTCGAGGGCGGCCGCCGCCGCGCGACGGAGCTGCTGGCCCGGCCCGACCGGCCGACCGCGATCTTCGCCGGCAGCGACCTGCAGGCGCTCGGCGTGCTGGAGGCCGCCCGGGTGCACGGGCTGAAGGTCCCGGACGACCTCTCGGTGGTCGGCTACGACGACGTCCCGATCGCCCAGTGGACCAGCCCGGCGCTCACCACCGTGCACCAGCCGCTGCGCCAGATGGCCGAGGAGGCGGCGCAGATGCTGATCCGGATGCGCGCCGAGGGCGGCAGCCCCGCCCGCCTGGAGCTCGCCACCAGCCTGGTGGTCCGCAAGAGCACCGCCCCGCCCCCCGGGGCCTGACCGTTCGGCCGTTTCCGAAAACGGTCGACCCGGCCGGCGGCGCCTTTCCGGCGCGGGGGCAGGCCGCCGCGGCACGTCACAGCAAGGTCTTGCAGAAAGTTACATTCATACTGTCGAGTAACACTTGACTCCCCGACCGGCCGGGCGCATGGTCGGGACTACGCCGCCACCACCCCGCGCGGCCCCTCCTCCTGTGCCATCCCCGCAGGTCAGCCGCCCCACCCACTGACGGTCGCGCCCCCACGCGACCGCCTGTGCCGTCCGAGGAGGGCCAGCCCCCCATGTCCATCGGCCTCCCACCGGCCGGGGCGCGTCCGCGCCCCGCCGCCACCACCTCCACCGCCCCGCACCACCACCCGCTGTGGCTGGTCACCGTGCCCACCACCCACCACGACGGCCGCACCGGCACCCAGAGCTTCGCCGTCCGCGCCCTCACCGCGCAGGACGCGATGGCCACCGCCGGCCGCCGCGCCCACGCCGACAGCGCCCGGACGCGTCGCCGCGGCGCCCGTGTCGACTTCCGCAACGCCAGCGCCGTCCTGCACCGCTGACCGCCCTCAGCCGGTGCCCGTCTGCGCCTGCAGCAGCCGGGCCAGCGCCTCGGCGTACGGCTGCGGGCGGCGCCGCCGGGCGACGGCGATGCCGAAGTGCCGGGCGGGCCGCGGCGGCCGCACCGGCACCGTCCGGGTGCCCGGGAAGGCCGGCTCCAGCGCCACGGAGGGCACCAGGGAGACGCCGACCCCGGCGGCGACCAGCGACCGGGCGAAGAAGTAGTCGGTGGTACTGCCGGCGACCCGCAGGTCGAAGCCGGCGAGCGCCGCGTGCCGGTGCAGAAAGGCTTCGGTCTTCGAGCAGCCCACCACCCAGCGGTCGTCGGCGAGTTCGGCGAGGTCCAGTTCCTCGCGGCCGGCCAGCGGGTGGGTGTCCGGGAGCACCACGGAGAGCGGGTCGTCCATCAGCGGCGTCCAGTCGAGGCCGGAGCGGTCGCCGGGCTGCACGGGCAACGGCCCGTCGAAGTGGTAGGCGATCGCGAGGTCCGCGACGCCCTGCCGGACCATCGGCAGGCTGTCCTCCGGTTCCCGTTCCAGCACGTGCAGTTCGGCCTCCGGGTGCGCGGCGGCGAACCGGGCCAGCGCGGCCGGCAGCAGGTGGCGGCCCCCGGTGGTGAAGGTGGCCACGGTCAGCCGCGGCCGCGGCGCGGCGAGCCGGTCGATCTGCTCCCGGGCGTGCCGCAGTTCGGCGCCGATCGCGGCGGCCGCCTCGACCATGAGCCGGCCGGCTTCGGTCAGCGTGACGCCGCGCGTGGAGCGCTCGACGACCAGCGTGCCGAGGCCCCGTTCGAGGGCGGCGACCTGCTGGGAGACGGCGGACGGGGTGATCAGCAGCGCGGCCGCCGCCCGGTTGAAGCTGCCGTGCTCGGCGACCGCCTGCAGCACCCTGAGCCGTTGGACGTCGATCACCGCGGTCTCCCCTCGTCGACAGTTCGGCTTACGACCAGTTCAGCAGGTCGCCAGTTCCGCTGCTGACGGTACGCCAGCAGGGTGGAGCCATGAGAAGCGTCTGCATCATCGGCGGAAGTCGGTACTTCGGTCTGCACCTGGTCTCCCTGCTCCAGCGGTCCGGCGTCGCGGTCACCCTGGTCAACCGCGGCTCCGCCGCGCCTCCCCCGGGCGTCGAGCACATCCGCGCGGACCGCTCCGACGAGGCCGCGCTGACCGCCGCGCTCGGCGGGCGGACCTTCGACGCGGTGGTCGACCAGGTGCTCTACACCCCGGCGCAGGCCGCCGTGGCCTGCCAGGTCTTCGCCGACCGCACCCCGCGTTACGTGATGACCTCGACCATGGAGGTCTACGACCCGGCGACCTCCCCGCTCGTCCCGGCCTCGGACGCGCCCGTCGCCGAGGGGCTGGTCGACCCGGCCGGCTGGGCCGTCGACCTCACGCTGCCCTGGCACGATCCGCGGGCGCTGGCCCGGCACTTCGACGCGGCAACCGGCTACGCGGAGGGCAAGCGGCAGGCGGAGGCGGTGCTGGCGCGGTCCGCGCCGTTCTCCTGGGCGAGCGTCCGCAGCGCCCACGTGCTCGGCGGCGGCGCCCGGGACTTCACCGGCCGGCTGGCGCACTACGTGGACCTGATCGCGGCCGGCCACCCGGTCGCGATCCACCCGGACGCCCGGCCGACCTCCTTCGTGCACCACCGCGAGATCGCCGCCGTCCTCGCCCGGGCGGCCGGGTCCGACGCCGTCGGCCCGCTCAACGCCTGCTCGCACGGCGCACTCACCGCCGTCGAACTCTCCGACCTGGTCGCCGAACGGATCGGCACCACGGCCCGCTACCGCGCCGCGGACGGCGCCGACGCCTCGCCGTTCTCCTTCGACCGCTCGTACGCCATGGACAACGGCCGGGCCGCCGCCCTCGGCTTCCCGCTCGCCCGGACGGCCGACTGGCTGCCCGGCGCGATCGACGAGGCCGTCGCGGCAGGCACAGCCGTCATGGCCGGAAAGGCTCGCTGACATGCACCGGCGCGCCATCGGCGGCACCGCCGTCTCCGCGATCGGCCTCGGCGCGATGCCGCTCTCCGTCGAGGGCCGCCCGGACGAGGAGGCCGCGATCGCCACCGTCCACGCCGCCCTGGACGCGGGCGTCACCCTGATCGACACCGCCGACTCCTACCACTGGCACGCCGGCGAGCGCGGCCACAACGAGCTGCTGATCGCCCGCGCGCTGGCCCGCCGCAGCGACCGCTCGGGGGTGCTGGTGGCCACCAAGGGCGGCCGCGGACGGCCCGGCGACGGCTCGTGGACGGTCGACGGCCGCCCCGAGCACCTGCGCCGGGCCTGCGAGGAGTCACTGCGGCGCCTCGGCACCGAGGCGATCGGCCTGTACCAGCTGCACAAGCCGGACCCGCGGGTGCCGTGGGCCGACTCGGTCGGCGCCCTGCGGGACCTGCTGGACGCCGGGAAGATCCGCGCCGCCGGGATCTCCAACGCCGACTCCGCGCAGATCCGGGAGGCCCGTGCGATCCTGGGCGCCGGCCTGGTCTCGGTGCAGAACCGCTACTCCCCCGCCGACCGCGCCGGTGAGCCGGAGCTGCGGCTCTGCGAGGAGCTCGGCCTCGCCTTCCTGCCGTGGAGCCCGCTCGGCGGTATCTCCCGCAGCTCCCTGGACGGCCCGTCGGCGCTCGGCCCGGCGGACACGCCCTTCCACCGGGTCGCCGCCGCCCGCGGCGTCTCGCCGCAGCGGATCTGCCTGGCCTGGCTGCTCGCCCTCTCCCCGGTGGCCGTCCCGATCCCCGGCGCGAGCCGGCCCGCCACGATCCGTGACTCCGCGGCCGCCGCCGGCACCGTCCTGGAGCCCGCCGAAATCGCCCTGCTCCCCGCCCGGACGGCCGCCTGACGCCCCGAACGGGGCCGCAGCGCTGGTACGGGCGGGTGCGAATGGCCGCGTACGACGCTCGACGGCAGACCCCTCCTCATATGATCGGAGCGACATGCGCCATCCTTGGTGGTGAGAAACACCACCGGACGATGCAGGAGGAAGCACGTGGACGACGTTCTTCGCCGCGCCGCGCTGTTCGCGGCCCTCGACGACGACCAGGCCGCCGAGCTGCGCGCTTCCATGACCGAGGTGACCCTCGCCCGCGGCGAGTCGCTGTTCCACGAGGGCGACCCGGGCGACCGGCTGTACGTCGTGGTCGAGGGCAAGGTGAAGCTGCACCGCGCCTCGCCGGACGGCCGCGAGAACATGCTCGCCGTGCTCGGCCCCAGCGAGATGATCGGCGAGCTGTCGCTCTTCGACCCGGGTCCGCGCACCGCCACCGCCACCGCGCTGACCGAGGTCAAGCTGCTCGGCCTCGGTCACGGCGACCTGCTGCCGCTGCTGCACGCCCGCCCCGAGGTGTCGATCGCGCTGCTGCGCGCGATCGCCCGCCGGCTGCGCCGCACCAACGACGTCATGTCCGACCTGGTCTTCTCGGACGTGCCCGGCCGTGTCGCCAAGGCGCTGCTCGACCTCTCCCGCCGCTTCGGCGTGCAGTCGGAGGAGGGCATCCACGTCTCCCACGACCTCACCCAGGAGGAGCTGGCCCAGCTGGTCGGCGCCTCCCGCGAGACCGTCAACAAGGCGCTGGCCGACTTCGCCGGCCGCGGCTGGCTGAAGCTGGAGGCCCGCGCGGTCGTCCTGATGGACGTCGAGCGCCTCTCCCGCCGCTCGCGCTGACGCCTGGGCCCGGCACGGCCCGCACGGCCCGCACAGGGGCGGCCCCACCCGGGGCCGCCCTTCGCCGTTTCCCGGGCGTTCCCGGGCGGGGGCGTTCAGGGTGGGCTAGATGAGCCCGTGGTCCTCCAGGTAGCCGATCTGGGCCCGGACCGACAGTTCGGCGGCCGGCCACAGGGCCTTGTCCACGTCCGCGTACACCCGGGCGACCACCTCGGCGGCGGTGCGACAGCCCGCCTCCACCGCCGTCTCCACCTGGGCGAGCCGGGCCGCCCGGTGGGCCAGGTAGTAGTCGACGGCGCCGAGCGCGTCCGCCAGGACGGGGCCGTGCCCGGGCAGCACCGTCCGTACGCCGTGCTCGGCCGCCATGGTGTGCAGGTGGCGCAGTGAGTCGAGGTAGTCGCCGAGCCGGCCGTCCGGGTGGGCGACCATCGTGGTGCCGCGGCCGAGCACGGTGTCGCCGGTGAGGATCGCGCCGTCCGCGGGCAGGTGGAAGGTCAGCGAGTCCGCGGTGTGCCCGGGGGTGCCGACGACCCGGATCTCCAGCCCGCCGACCTCCAGCATCTCGCCGTGCCGAAGGCCCTCGTCGCCGAGGCGCAGGGCCGGGTCCAGCGCGCGCACATGGGTGCCGGTGAGTTCGGCGAAGCGGGCCGCGCTCTCGGCGTGGTCGTGGTGGCCGTGGGTGAGCAGGGTGAGGGCGATCCGCTTGCCCTGCTCCTCGGCGGCGTCGATCACCCGGCGCAGGTGGCCCTCGTCGAGCGGGCCCGGGTCGACGACGACGGCGAGGTCCGAGCCGGGTTCGGACAGCAGCCAGGTGTTGGTGCCGTCGAGGGTCATCGGGGAGGGGTTGGGCGCCAGCACGCAGAGCGCCCGCGGGGTGGCCCCGCCGCCGACGGTGGCGGCGGGGTCGCCCGGAAGGAGACCGCTCACCGGCCGCCCTCGCCGCGCACCAGTTCGCGCACCGGCAGCGCGCGGGTCAGCCTTCGCGGGGCCGGGCGCTCCTCGGCCTCGCCGTCGCAGGCGACGGTCCTCGGGTGGATGCTGCGGGCGGGCAGGTCGTGTGCCGTCCGGCGAGCCACGTCGTTGTGGGTCATCGGCCAGTGTCCTTCCGTGTGTCTGTCGGTGCGCCCGGCGTGGGGATCACGCCGGGAAGTCTCCGTCGATGGTCAGCTCGTCATACCCGGGCCAGCGGACGGTCATTCGGTCGCCGGCGACCTCGGCGCGGCCGAGCACCGGTGCGACGGTGCGCCGCCCGGCGGCCTCCAGGGCCTCGGCGGCGGTCCGCACCGGCAGCAGCTCGCGCAGCACGGTCACGGTCGGGGGCAGCATGCCGTAGCGGCCCTCGGCGTACCCGGCGACGGCCTCGGCGGGCGCCAGCCAGGCGACCCGGTCGGCCTCGCCGACCTGGTCGGCCGCCAACTGGCCGGCGGGCATCGCCGCCACGAAGAACCAGGTGTCGAAGCGGCGCTCCTCGAACTCCGGGGTGATCCAGCGGGCCCAGCCGCCGAGCAGATCGCTGCGCAGCACCAGGCCGTGCTTGTACAGGAACTCGGCGAAGGAGAGTTCGCGGGCCTCCAGCGCGGCCCGCTCGGCGGACCAGTCGCGGGCCTCGGCGGTGGCGCCGGCGTCGGGGCCGGCGAGCAGCACACCGGCCTCCTCGAAGGTCTCGCGGACGGCCGCGCAGACCACGGCCTGGGCGGTGCGGGCGTCCAGGCCGAGGCGCTCGCCCCACTCCTCGGGCGAGGGGCCGGCCCAGGCGATCTCGGCGTCGGCGTCCCGGGGGTCGACGCCGCCGCCGGGGTAGGCGTACATGCCGGCTGCGAACGCCATCGAGGTGCGGCGGCGCAGCAGGTAGGCCTCGGGCCCGTCGGCGGTGTCGCGCAGCAGCACGACGGTGGCCGCGCGCCGGGGCTCGGCCGGCGTCAGCTCGCCGGCCGCGACCGCCCGGATGCGGGCGGGCCAGCCCGGCGGCATGGGGGGCGACGGTGCACGATCATCCATGCCCCGGATGCTAAGCGGGCGGGGGTGGGGTTGGACAGAGCCCACCCCCACCCGGCGCTCCTCGCGGGCTCAGGCCTCGGCGCGGACCCGGACCTGGATCTCGACCTCGACCGGGGCGTCCAGCGGCAGGACGGCGACGCCGACCGCGCTGCGGGCGTGCACGCCGGCCGCGCCGAGCACCTCGCCGAGCAGCTCGCTGGCGCCGTTGACGACGGCGGGCTGGCCGGTGAAGTCGGCGGCGGAGGCGACGAAGCCGACCACCTTGACGACCTGCTCGACGCGGTCGAGGTCGCCGATCACGGACTTGACCGCGGCGAGCGAGTTCAGCGCGCAGATCTGTGCCAGCGCCTTGGCGCGCTCGGGCGTGATCTCGGCGCCGACCTTGCCGGTGTGCTGCAGCTTGCCGGCCACCATGGGCAGCTGGCCGGAGGTGAACACGTAGTCGCCGGAGCGGACGGCCGGCACGTAGGCGGCGACCGGCGGCGCCACGTCGGGGAGGGTCAGGCCGAGCTCGGCCAGCTTCTCCTCAACCTTGCTCATCAGCTCTTCTCCCGCTTGAGGTAGGCCACGAGCTGCTCGGGGTTGTTCGGGCCGGGAACGACCTGGACGAGCTCCCAGCCGTCCTCGCCCCAGGTGTCCAGGATCTGCTTGGTGGCGTGCACGAGAAGCGGCACGGTGACGTATTCCCACTTGGTCATGGGGTGACTCTAGACCGTCCCGCCGTCCGGCCCGGCGACGCCACGGGGCCCGCGGCCGGGCCCCCGGCCGGTTGCCTCCGGGGGGCCGCGGTGTGAGGTGGGACACAAAGGGGGCATGATTCCGGCCGGGCACCCGGATGGTCCCGCCATCGGCGGCCGCGGCTGGTTACTCTCGCCAGGAAGGGGGCACCCGCGACGGTGCCCGGTCGACGCAGGACGGAGACGGAGCGTGGCGAGCACCCCCGGCCCATCGGCGCAGGCCGACCCCGACTGGGAGGGGGTCCGGCTGCACGTCGTCAGCGGCAAGGGCGGCACCGGGAAGACCACCGTCGCGGCGGCGCTGGCGCTGGCGCTGGCGGCCGAGGGCGGCCGGACGCTGCTGATCGAGGTCGAGGGCCGCCAGGGCATCGCCGAGCTGTTCGGGGTGGCGGCGCTGCCGTACGAGGAGCGCAAGGTCGCCAGCGTCTCGCAGGCCCGGCTGGGCCTGCCCGGCGGCGGGCAGGGCGAGGTGTACGCGCTGGCGATCGACACCGAGCTGGCGCTGCTCGAGTACCTGGACATGTTCTACAAGCTGGGCCGGGCCGGGAAGGCCCTGCAGAAGGTCGGCTTCGTCGACTTCGCGACCACCGTCGCACCGGGCGTGCGGGACGTCCTGCTGACCGGCAAGGCCTGCGAGGCGGCCCGGCGCAAGGGCCCGGACGGCCGCCGGGCGTACGACGCGATCGTGATGGACGCGCCGCCCACCGGGCGCCTCACCCGCTTCCTCAACGTCAACGAGGAGGTGGCCGGGCTGGCCAGGTTCGGTCCGATCCACGGTCAGGCGCAGGCCGTGATGCGGGTGCTGAAGTCCCCGGAGACGGCGGTGCACTTCGTGACGCTGCTGGAGGAGATGCCGGTGCAGGAGACCGTGGACGGCATCGCCGACCTGCGGGCCGCGCAGCTGCCGGTGGGCGGGGTGATGGTCAACATGGTCCGGCCCCCGGTGCTGGACGCGGCCGCGGTGGCCGCGGTCGACGGCGACCACCGGGAGGAGGTCGCCCTGGCACTCGGCGAGGCCGGGCTGGGCGGCCGCTCGCGCAAGCCGGAGACCGTGCGGGCGGCGGTGGAGCCGCTGCTCGGCCCGCTGCTGGAGCAGGCCAGGGAGCACGCCGAGCGGGTCGAGCTGGAGCGTGCGCAGCGCGCGGACCTGCAGCAGGCGAAGCTGCCGACCTACGAACTGCCGCTGCTGGGCGAGGGCGTGGACCTGGGCGGGCTGTACCGGCTGGCGGGCGAGCTGAAGCGGCAGGGGGCGGCATGACGACGGGCACGAGCGGCGACCGCACGACCTCCGCGCTGGACGTGGACGCGCTGATCGACGACCCGGAGACCCGGATCGTGGTGTGCTGCGGCTCCGGCGGTGTCGGCAAGACGACGACCGCGGCGGCCATCGGGCTGCGGGCTGCGGAGCGCGGGCGGAAGGTCGTGGTGCTGACGATCGACCCGGCCCGCCGGCTGGCGCAGTCGATGGGCCTGACCGAGCTGGACAACACCCCGCGGGTGGTCAAGGGCGCCCAGGGGCCCGGCGAGCTGCAGGCCATGATGCTCGACATGAAGCGGACCTTCGACGAGGTCGTGCTGGCCCACGCCGAGCCGGAGCGGGCGAAGGCGATCCTGGCGAACCCGTTCTACCAGTCCCTGTCGGCCGGCTTCGCGGGCACGCAGGAGTACATGGCGATGGAGAAGCTCGGCCAGCTGCGGGCCGAGGACCGCTGGGACCTGATCGTGGTCGACACCCCGCCGTCCCGGTCCGCGCTGGACTTCCTGGACGCGCCGAGCCGACTGGGCTCCTTCCTGGACGGGAAGCTGATCCGGCTGCTGACGGCGCCGGCCAAGGTCGGCGGGCGCAGCGCGATGAAGTTCCTGAACGTGGGGGTGGGCCTGCTCACCGGCACGCTCGGCAAGATCTTCGGCGCCCAGCTGCTGACCGACATCCAGACCTTCGTCTCGGCGATGGACTCGATGTTCGGCGGTTTCCGGGAGCGCGCCGACCGTACGTACCAGTTGCTCAAGGCGCCGGGGACGGCGTTCCTGGTGGTGGCCGCACCGGAGCGGGACGCGCTGCGGGAGGCGGCGTACTTCGTGGACCGGCTGGCCGCGGACGAGATGCCGCTGGCCGGGCTGGTGCTCAACCGGGTGCACGGCACGGGGGCGCCGCAGCTGACCGCGGAGCGGGCGCTGGCGGCGGCGGAGGCGCTGGAGGAGAACGGTTCGCAGACGTCGACGGTGGCCGCGGAGACGCTGGCGGCCGGGCTGCTGCGGCTGCACGCCGAGCGGGTGCAGATCATGGCGCGGGAGCGGCGCACCCGGGACAGGTTCGTGTCGGTCTACCCGGACGTACCGATCGTCGAGGTGGCTGCGCTGGCCGGCGATGTTCACGACCTGGACGGGCTGCGAGTCATCGGGGACCGCCTGGGAGCCACCGACCCCGCGGGCGCGGTGAGCTGAGCGCCCGCCAGGTGTGGTGGTGTGCCGCCGGCGGCGGACCGTCGGCCCGCCGCCCCGTCAGCCCGCCTGCGCGTAGTCCGTCAGCACCACACCGGTGGCCAGCGAGGCCTCGTACTCGGTGCGGGCCGTCTCCAGCAGCCGGCGCCACGAGACCACCGTGGGCCTGCGGCGGAGCAGTGCCCTGCGCTCGCGCTCGGTCATCCCTCCCCAGACGCCGAACTCCACCCGGTTGTCCAGTGCGTCGGCGAGGCACTCGGTGCGCACCGGACAGCCGCTGCACACGGCCTTGGCGCGATTCTGTGCCGCCCCCTGCACGAACAGCTCGTCCGGATCACTCGTGCGGCAGGCCGCCTGCGCACTCCAGTCGTCCACCCAGCCCATTTCGGCGCCGTCCTCTCCCGAATCGGGGCTCCCCCACGGCGGCAACGGCATATTCACCGCTGCCAGTTGAGGACGTTACGGAAGAACGGCAGCGAGCAACAGCCCCTTCGGGCCCAATCTCAGATGGCCCGATCGGACTATGGGTGCCCGGAAGCTCACTCGTTGGAGTGATCGCAGGTCGCGAGGCTTGCCAGGACCGGTTATGCCACTTTCGTCACACTGCGCAATCAGGCACCGCTCGCCACACCGGGACAGGCGACAACAAAGCGTCCCAAACCGGACAAACCTCATCACTCACAAGAGTGATGATGATGAACAGAGAGAAGCTGTCGCAGTTCTGTGACAAGCGTAGGCGAACACCTGCCCCCCTGTACGGGAATCGGCGACGTAGTGTTCTCCCCATGGCGACGCAGCGACCCGCGGGATCCGCACTCGACAAGGCAGGCCTCGGCATCAAGCTCCTCGGCACCAGCGTGCTGGCCGGGATCCTGGTGGCCGGCATGGCCCTGCCCGCCGTGGGCGCGCTCGGCCTGACCGCCAAGGACACCGCCGACAGCTTCGACGACATCCCGAGCGACTTCACCACCCCCGCGCTCTCCCAGGCGTCGACGATCTACGACTCCAAGGGCGGCGTGATCGCCAAGGTCTACGACCGCGACCGCACCATCCTCACCAAGGAGCAGATGGCGCCGATCATGCGCCAGGCCCAGGTGGACATCGAGGACAACCGGTTCTACGAGCACGGCGCCGTCGACCTCAAGGGCGTGCTGCGCGCCGTCACCAAGAACGCCGAGGCCGGGTCCGCGACCCAGGGCGCCTCCACGCTGACCCAGCAGTACGTGAAGAACGTCTTCGTCGAGCAGGCCGGCGACAACCAGGACGCCTTCCTGGACGCCACCCGCAAGAGCCTGGGCCGCAAGGTCAAGGAACTGAAGATCGCCATCAAGCTGGAAGAGGACCTGACCAAGGACCAGATCCTCACCAACTACCTCAACATCACCTTCTACGGGCACCAGGCGTACGGCATCGAGGCCGCCTCCAGCCGCTACTTCAGCAAGAGCGCCAAGGACCTCACGATCCCCGAGGCCGCCATGCTGGCCGGCCTGGTGCAGAACCCCTCGGCGTACGACCCGATCCTGCACCCCAAGGCCGCGCAGGCCCGCCGGGACACCGTGATCAACAAGATGCTGGAGTACAAGCACATCACCCCGGAGCAGGCCAAGGAGGCCCTGGCCGCACCGCTCGGCATCGCGTACAAGGAGCCCCTCAACGGCTGCATCACGGCCCAGGCGGGGATGGGCTTCTTCTGCGACTACGTCCGCCACGTGGTCAAGCAGGACCCGGTCTTCGGCAAGACGGCCGCCGAGCGCCAGAAGCTCTGGAGCCAGGGCGGCCTCAAGATCTACACGACCATCGACCCGGACAAGCAGGAGGCCGCGCACAACGCGGTCACCAGCAGGGTCAAGGTGACCGACTCGGTCTCCGCCGCGATGACCATGGTCAAGCCCGGCACCGGCGAGATCCTCGCGATGGCCCAGACCCGCCCGTACGGCCTGGACTCCAAGCAGAACCAGACCGTCCTCAACCTCAACGTCGACGCCGCCATGGGCGGCGGCAACGGCTTCGCCCCGGGTTCGACCTTCAAGCCGATCCTCGCCGCGGCCGCCCTGGAGAGCGGGGTCCCGATAGACCAGCAGTACCCCTCCCCGTACCAGATGACCTACCCGCGGATGACCACCTGCGACGGCACCTGGAACGAGAAGGGCGTCCCGGTCGAGAACGAGAGCTCCGGCGAGCAGGGTCCGTACGCCCTCAGGGACGCCATGGCGAAGTCGGTCAACACCTACTTCGTGCAGATGGAGGAGGAGGTCGGCCTCTGCGCGATGAAGCAGATGGCCACCAAGCTCGGCATCGGCAAGCTCGCCAACGGCAGCCCGATCAAGCAGGTCCCCTCCATGGTGCTCGGCACCCAGGAGGTCAGCCCGCTCACCATGGCCAGCGCCTACGCCGCCTTCGCCTCCCGTGGCAAGTACTGCAAGCCGATCGCGATCACCTCGATGGTCAACGCCGACAACAAGAAGCTCCCGGTGCCGAAGGCCGACTGCACCCAGGCGATGGCCGAGACCACCGCCGACGGCATCAACACCCTGCTGCTCGGCGTGACCGAGAAGGGCACCGCCTCCGGGATCAACATCTCGGACGGCCGCCAGATCGCCGGCAAGACCGGTACCACCGACAAGCGCTACGCCGCCTGGTTCACCGGCTACACCCCGGACCTGGCCACCTCGGTCTGGCTCGGCGGCCCCACCGGCAACGTCTCCATGCGCGACATCCGCATCGGCGGCCGGTACTACTCCTCCGTGTACGGCGCCGACGGCCCCGGCCCGATCTGGCAGAAGGCCATGAACGACGTGCTGGTCGGCACCAAGCGCAGCACGTTCCAGACCGTGGCCGTCCCCGAGGCCAACCCGACGCCCACCGAGAGCCCGGAGCCGCCGCCCACCGGCAACGCCAACGGCGGCAACGGGAACGGCAACGGCACCGGCCTGATCAACGGCGGCTTCACCCTGCCGCCCGGCACCTTCGGCGGCAACACCGGCCGGCCCCACCGCTGACCGGCCCGCACACGGCCGAGGGCGGCCACCCCGACACGGGGTGGCCGCCCTCCGGCGTTCCGTTCCGGGCCGGCCCCGGGCGGCGTGCGGTCAGCCCGCCAGCGCGGCCTTCACCGCGGCGGCCACCCGGCCGCCCTCCGCCCGGTCGCCCACCTTCGGGCGCACCAGCTTCATCACGGCGCCCATCGCCTGCGGGCCGGAGGCACCGCTCTCGGCCACCGCCTCGGCGACGATCGCGGCCAGCTCCTCGTCCGAGAGCTGCTGCGGCAGGTACCCGGCGAGGACCTCGCCCTCCGCCCGCTCCTGGGCGGCCGACTCGGCGCGCCCGGCGTTGTCGAACGCCTCCGCGGCCTCGCGGCGCTTCTTCGCCTCACGGGCGATCACCTTCAGCACCTCGGAGTCGGAGAGCTCCCGCTTGGTCTTGCCCGCCACCTCCTCCGAGGTGACCGCGGCCAGCGTCAGCCGGAGGGTGGACGAGCGGAGCTCGTCCCTGGCCTTGATCGCAGCCGTGAGGTCCTCCTGCAGCTGCTGCTTGAGCGTCGTCATGGCCCAAATCTTCGCAGCCCGGGGCGCTTTCCGCGCACCAATTTGAGCGGGCCCGGCCGACCGCGGGGATCCGGCGGAAATTCTCCGGGGCCACCTGCAACCTGCGCGCGGGACGCACGTCTATCCGGATGTGAGCGGGCCGAGCGAGGCCCGCCGGACTCCAGGGGGACCTTCCGATGCGCACCACCGCCGCCCAGTACCGCCGCCGCACCGCCCTGATCGCCGCCCTGGCGGTGTCGGGCCTCACGCTGGGCGCGGCTCCCGCCTTCGCGGAGACCGCCACCCCGGGCACCGCGACGGGCACCACCCCGACGGCCGGTGCCGGCGCCCGCGCGGCCGCGCCGGTGGCCGGACTGACGGTGCAGGCACCCGCTGCGGTCGGCTTCGCCGGGCAGGAGGTCCCGTTCACCGAGACCGTCACCAACCCCGGGACGGACGAGGAGAAGCTGACGCTCGGCTTCACCGCCGAGGTCGGCACGGGCTCGCCCTCCGACGGTCTCGGCATGAGCTACCAGGAGGCGGCCGGCGGTGCCTGGAAGCCGCTTCCGCTGACCTTCGCGGGCGGCGTGTTCCGGGGCACCCTGCCGGGCGGTGTGACCGTACCGGCGGGCGGCACGCGGACCGTCCTGCTGCGGATCGGCGCCCCGATGGGCACCCCGCACCACGGCGCCACCAACGGCGGCATCGAGTCCATCCGCCTCCGCTCGGCCCTGACCGCCTCCCCCGACGGTGGCGCGCCCCTCGCCGAGAACACCTCGACCGTCGCCGTCGTCAGCCCCACCGGCAAGCTCCTCGACGTGCCCGCGACCGCGGTGGCCGGCGGTGCCCCGGTGGAGTTCGACGCCCGTCTGCGGAACGACACCCCGTCCGACTACCTCAACCTGGCCCACGTCCTGCACATCACGCGGAGCGCCGAGGTGGAGATCCGCGGCGCCGACGGCCGCTGGACGGAGGCGACGGCCGTGGTCGACCACGACCCGGACGCCCCGAAGGCGTACTACCTGCTCGGGCCGGACGCCTCCGTGCCGGCCGGAGCCACCGTCACCGTGCGGGTGCGGCTCTCCTTCCCGGCCGGAACCCCGGCGGGAACGGTGAGCGTCCGCACCGCGATCCTCGTCAACCAGTGGAAGGACGAGCCGTTCGCGACCACGATCGGCGCCGACCAGGCCCGGATCACCGTGACGACCGCCCCGGCCACCGCCACCCCCGCCCCCACCGGGACGGCCACGCCGATCGGTGACGGCACCACGGGCGGCACCTCGGGGACCACCGGCACCGGCGAACTGGCCGCCACCGGCCCGAAGGGCACTGCCGGGACGGCGGCCGCCGGCGCCGCCCTGCTCGCCCTGGGCGCCGGGATCCTCCGCGCGACCCGGCGCCGCCGCACCGCCTGACCCGCGGCCACGCCCCCGGGCCGGCCCGCCGGAGCGACTCCGCGGCCGGTCCGGGAGCGCCCGGGGTGACCTGCCCGGTCACGGCCCGAACCTGCGTCTGAGAGCATGGACCGATGCGACCGCTGTACTCAGTCCCGCTCGGTGTCGCCGCCGCCGGCGCCGCCTGCCTCGCGTACTCCGCAGGCTACGAGGTCCGCGCCTTCCGGCTGCGCCGCGTCGAGGTCCCGATCCTGCCGCGCGGCGCGCGGCCGATCCGGATCCTGCAGGTCTCCGACATCCACATGGTGACCGGGCAGAACAAGAAACAGCGCTGGTTGCAGAGCCTCGCCGGGCTCCGCCCCGACCTGGTGGTGAACACCGGGGACAACCTCTCCGACCCGCTCGGCGTCCCCGCCACCCTGGACGCGCTCGGCCCGCTGATGGACTTCCCCGGCGTCTACGTCTTCGGCTCGAACGACTACTACGGGCCCGCCCGCAAGAGCCCCACCCGCTACCTCACCGCGCTGCGGACCGGCGTGCACGGCCTCAACAACCCGGACGGCAGCAGCCGCCGCGGCATCAAGGGCGCCGTCCACAACCCGTGGCAGAAGCTGCGCGACGGCTTCGACGAGGCCGGCTGGCTGAACCTCAACAACGCCCGCGGCCGACTCACGATCGCGGGGCTGGACGTCGAGTTCACCGGCCTGGACGACCCGCACATCCGGCACGACAAGTACGCCAAGGTGGCCGGCGGCCCGTCCGCGGACGCCGACCTGTCGCTGGCCGTCGTGCACGCCCCGTACCTGCGGGTGCTGGACGCCTTCACCGCCGACCGCTACCCGCTGATCCTCGCCGGGCACACCCACGGCGGGCAGCTCTGCATCCCGTTCTACGGCGCCCTGGTCACCAACTGCGACATCGACACCGACCGGGTGAAGGGCCTCTCCACCCACAAGGCCGGCGGCCACCGCTCGTACCTCCACGTCTCGGCCGGGTGCGGAACCAACCGCTACACCCCCGTCCGCTTCGCCTGCCCTCCGGAGGCGACCCTGCTGACCCTCACCCCCGGCATCTGACCTGCACCGACGCCCCCAGCGGAATCGGATTTCGTCTCTCGGCGCACCTCCTGTAGAGTTCTACTCGTTGCGCCGGAGACGGAAGGCAACAGAGCAGGACCGGGGTGTAGCGCAGCTTGGTAGCGCGCTTCGTTCGGGACGAAGAGGCCGTGGGTTCAAATCCCGCCACCCCGACCCAGTGCAGAGGCCCTGCCGGAGAGATCCGGCAGGGCCTCTGTCGTTGCGTGACGCCGACTCAGTCGATGGAAGACCTGAGGCTCCGTCCGGGCCCGGGCGGTGCCGGTCAGATGCCCAGGGTGTGGGCGCGGGCGGCGGCCGAGGCCAGGACGCGGTGGATGTCCGCCTCGTGGGTGGTGGGGGCGTCGTTGAAGATGTCCGGCGAGCTGACGGCGATGCCCCGGGCGTGCAGTACCTCCATGACCTGGGTGCGGGCCCGGCGGACGGTCTGCGGGTTGCCGTAGCCGTGGGCGAGGACGGCGGTCTGGGCGCCGAGCAGGCAGACCCGGCCGTGCGAGTCCCACAGGGCGCCCTGCAGCCAGCCGAAGGCGGTCAGGTAGCGCGAGGTCAGCTGGAGGTGCCCGGCGACGGAGACCGGGACGGGCCGTGGCGGGCGGTGGGCGAGCCGGTCGAGCACGGTGCGGCGGGGCAGCGGCTGGTCGGCGTTCCACGGCTGGACCACCCGGCCCAGCGGGCAGACGTACGGGACGGGGATGCGGGCGGACGGTGGCAGTGAGGCGAGGTAGTCCTCGATCTCGGCGATCAGGGCGGAGCCGTCGGCGGTGACGGTCAGAGGGGGCGGCGGACCGACGATGAGGTTGGAGACGGGCATGGCGCTGATCCTTTTGTCCGGTTTCGTCCGGATTCATTGATAACCCGAAAGGCCCCTCGCGGCGCGCCAGGCCGCCACCCCGCGCGCGTCGGCGCAAGGACGCGCGGCACCGGGCGGTGAAGGGTGTCCAAGCCCCCGCCAGCCGTGTCAGACCAGGTCGGCGAGGTCCTGACGGGAGGTGACGCCCAGCTTGGGATAGGCCTTGTAGAGGTGGTGGCCGACCGTGCGGGGGCTGAGGAAGAGCTGGGCGGCGATGTCGCGGTTGCTCAGCCCCTGGGCGGCGAGCCGGACGATCTGCAGCTCCTGCGGGGTGAGCGCGGCGAGCGGCCCGGCGGCCGGTGCGGCGGGGGCACCGACCCCGGTGGCGGTGAGTTCGGTGCGGGCCCGGTCGGCCCACGGCCGCGCACCGACCAGGTCGAAGGCCTCCAGGGCGGCCCGCAGGTGGGGCCGGGCGTCGGTGCGGCGGCGCGAGCGGCGCAGCCACTCCCCGTACAGCAGGGCGGTGCGGGCCTGTTCGAAGGGCCGCTCGGCGGTGCGGTGCAGGTCGAGGGCGGCGAGGTAGGCGGATTCGGCGAGTTCCTCGGGGCCGAGCAGGGCCTGACAGCGCAGCAGCAGGGCGCGCGCCCAGGGCCGGTCGCAGGCCTCGGCCCAGCGGGCGAACCGCCGGTAGGGCTCCTCGGCGTGCTCGGGCCGGCCGAGCCGGACGGCGGCCTCGACGAGGTCGGGGACGGCCCGGGTGCCGGAGACGTGGTGGCGCTGGGGGCCGCCGGTGAGCTCGGCCAGCCGGTCCAGGGCCTCGGCGGCGCGGCCCTCGCCGAGGTCGAGCAGGCCGAGGGCCCACTGGGTCCAGGCGCGTCCGGCGGGCCTGGCCGGGCCGCCGCCGTCGAGGGCCTCGGCGGTGAGTGCGGTGCACCGGCCGGCGTCGCCGGCGAGGGCGGCGAGCAGGGCCAGCAGGGCGGTGAGCTGGCTGGTCCACTGGGGCTGGCCGGTGTCGCGGGCGAGTGCGAGCCCTTCCTCGGCGGTGACCTCGGCGTCCCGGTGCCGGCCGTGGAAGAGCTGGGCCTCGGCGTGGAAGAAGAGCAGGGCGGGCAGCGCCCCGACGGCGCCGGCGCGGCGGGCCTCGTCGATCAGCCCGGCGGTGACCCGGTGGGTCTCCTCGTCGCGGCCGAGGACGAGGGTGATGCCGCTCAGCTGGGTGAAGTCGCGGACGGCGTCGGCGCCGGCCTGCCGGGCCTTCTCGATCGCGACGGCGGCGTCCGGGGCGGCGGGGGCGGGGCGGCCGAGCAGCGGCAGGGTGCCGGCCAGCAGGTACTCGGCGATCGGTGCGGCCGGGTCCCCGGGCGGCAGCGGCAGGGCGGCCAGCCGGTCGGCGAAGGCGGCGAGTTCGGCCTCGCCGAGGTACCAGGCGGCGTGGCAGGCCTGGAAGAGCATCCGGGCGGCGTGCGGGGCCTCGATCCCGGTGCCGGCCGCGTCGAGGAGCAGCCGGAAGGCGTCGGCGTGGTCGCCGCGGAGGAAGGCGGCGGTGGCCCGCAGGTGGTCGATCAGGGCGAGCGCGAGCGGGTCCGCGGTGCGGGCGCGGGCGCGGACGGCGAGCTGCTCGGCGCGGTCGGTCTCGCCGGCGTCGGCGGCGGCCTCGGCGGCGAGGACGAGACGCCGGGTGCGGCCGTCGTGGTCGGTGGTGAGGCGGGCGGCGCGTTCGTACGCGGCGGCGGCGCCGGCGTGCCCGCCGCGGGCCTCGGCGCGGTGGGCGGCCTCCTCCAGGGCGTCGGCGAGGGCGGCGTCGGGGCCGGTGGCGGCGAGGGCGAGGTGCCAGGTCCTGCGGTCGCCGTCGAGGGCGGCGGCGAGGGCGCGGTGGACGGCGATGCGCTGGTCGAGCGGGGCCCGCTGGAGGACGGCGGCGCGTAGCAGCGGGTGGTGGAGGACGAGCCGGGTGTCGGTGGCGCGGACGAGGCCGTCCTGTTCGGCGGGCGGCAGGTCGGCGGGTCCGGCGCCGAGGGCGGCGGCCGCGGTGAGGACGGTGCCGAGGTCGCCGGTCTCCTCGGCGGCGGCGACGAGGAGCAGGGTCTGGGTGGCGGCGGGCAGCCGGGTGAGCCGTCCGTGGAAGGCGAGCCGGAGCCGGCCGGGCAGCGGCAGCGGGCCGCCCGCGGTGTCGGTGCCGAGGGCGGCGGGGAGTTCGGTGAGGGCGAGCGGGTTTCCGTGGGCCTCGGCGAGCACCCGGCGGCGGACGGCCGGGTCGAGTGCGGCGGGCAGCAGCCGTTCGGCGTCGTCGGCGGCGAGCGGTTCGAGCCGGAGTTCGGCCAGGCCGCCCGCGGGGACGGCGCCTTCGCCGTCGCGGGCGGCGAACAGCAGGACGACGCCCTCCTCGCGGAGCCGGCGGGCGGCGACGAGCAGTGCCTCGGCGGAGGCGGGGTCCAGCCAGTGGGCGTCGTCGACCAGGCACAGCAGCGGCTGCTCCGTGGCGAGTTCGGCGAGCAGGTGCTGGGCGGCGAGGCCGAGCAGCAGCCGGTCGCCGGGGCCGGTGTCGGCGAGGCCGAAGGCGCCCTCCAGGGCGCGGCGCAGCGGGGCGGGCAGGGCGCCGAGCCGGTCGAGGGCGGGGGCGAGGAGCAGGTGCAGCCCGGCGAAGGGGAGTTCGGCCTCGTACTCGGTGCCGGCGGCGCGGACCACCCGGAAGCCGTCGGCGTCCCGGGCGGCGGCGTCGAGAAGGGCGGTCTTGCCGATGCCGGGTTCGCCCCGCAGGACGAGTGCGCCGCTGTGTCCGGCGCGTGCCGCGTCCAGCAGTGCCCGGACCGCCGCCTGCTCCCCCGCCCTGCCGTACAGCATGACCGTCACCCTACCCAGCCGATTCCGCTGCGGGGCGCGGTACTTGACCTATGGTCGACCGATTCGCCGGGCGCGGATCCGGCCTACCTTCGTGAGCAGCGGGAACGCCCCGCCGAGGAACGGGAGGACAGCACCGTGAGCGACCTGCAGCAGATCGTGGAGCAGTACATCGCCGTGTGGAACGAGACCGACGGCGGGGCGCGGCGGGCGGCGATAGAGGCCCTGTGGGCCGAGGACGGCAGCTACACCGACCCGCTGGTGGACGTGGCCGGCCGGGACGGGCTGGACGCGACCGTGGCGGCGGTCCGGGCGCAGTTCCCGGGTTTCGTGTTCACCCTCGGCCCGGTGGACGCGCACCACCACGTGGCGCGGTTCACCTGGGGCCTGGGGCCGGCCGGCGCGGAGCCGCTGGTGGAGGGCTTCGACGTGCTGGCCCTCGACGGGGCGGGCCGGATCGCCTCGGTGGCCGGTTTCCTGGACAAGGTGCCGGGCGTCTGAGTGCCCGTGCGGCGGCGACCGGGTGCCCGGCACGGGCGGACGCGTTCCGCTACCTGCCGGGCATCGGGTTGGATGGGGGGATGAGCGAGGAGAAGAGCAGCGTACCGGCGTGGGAGCAGCGGTTCAGGGCGGCCCGGGTGTCGTTGCCGGACTGGGCGGACGACGCCCCGGAGCGGGCGCTGTACGTGTCGAACTCCACCGGCACCTACGAGGTGTACGCCTGGGACCGGGCCACGGACACGCACCGCCGGGTGACCCACCGCCCGAACGGCACGACGGACGCCGAGCTCAGCCCGGACGGCGCGTGGGTGTGGTGGTTCGACGACACCGACGGCGACGAGTTCGGGGTGTGGCGCCGGCAGCCGTTCGCGGGCGGTCCGGACGAGGAGGCGGTGCCGGGTGTGCCCGCCGCGTACTCGGCGGGCCTGGCGCTGGGGCGGGACGGCTCGGTGGTGGTCGGCACCTCGACGGACGACGAGGGCACCACGCTCTTCCTGCGCCGGCCGGGTGCGTCCGAGGTGGAGGAGGTGTACCGGCACGCCGAGTACGGCGGCATCGGCGACCTCTCGTACGACGGTTCGCTGCTGGCGGTCGATCACACCGAGCACGGGGACGCGATGCACTCGGCGATCCGGGTGCTGCGGCTGTCGGACGGCGCGGCGGTCGCCGACCTGGACGAGGTGACCGGCCGGGCGGAGCCGCGCGGGGTGGCCTGCCTGGGCTTCGCGCCGGCGGACGGCGACACCCGGCTGCTGGTGGCGCACCAGCGCCGCGGCCGGTGGGAGCCGATGTTGTGGGACGTGGCCACCGGCACCGAGACCGAGTTGGGGCTGCGCGACGAGCAGGGCCGGGAGTTCCCGGGCGATCTGTCGGCGCAGTGGCGGCCGGGTGCGGCGGCGCTGCTGATCGAGCACGAGTACGAGGCGCGCAGCGAGCTCTTCTCGTACGACCTGGCGAGCGGCCGGCTGACCCGGCTGGACACGCCGCGGGGCACGGTGGCGGGGGCGACGGCGCGGCCGGACGGCACGGTGGAGTTCCTGTGGTCGTCGGCGGCGGAGCCCTCGGCCGTCCGCTCGACGGCGGGCACGGTGGTGCTGCGGGCGCCGGGGCCGGTGCCGCCGGGGTCGGTGCCGGTGGAGGACGTCTGGGTGGAGGGTCCGGGCGGGCGGGTGCACGCGCTGGTGCAGCGGCCGGCCGGGGAGGGGCCCTTCCCGACGGTCTTCGAGGTCCACGGCGGCCCGACGCACCACGACAGCGACTCCTTCGCGGCCGGGCCGGCCGCCTGGCTGGACCACGGTTTCGCGGTCGTCCGGGTCAACTACCGGGGCTCGACCGGCTACGGCCAGGCGTGGACGGACGCGCTGCGCGAGCGGGTCGGCCTGATCGAGCTGGAGGACATCGGGGCCGTCCGGGCCTGGGCGGTGGAGTCCGGGCTGGCGGACCCGGCCCGGCTGGTGCTGTCCGGCGGCTCCTGGGGCGGCTACCTGACGCTGCTCGGCCTGGGCGTGCAGCCGGGCGACTGGACGCTGGGCCTGGCGGCCGTCCCGGTCGCGGACTACCTCACGGCGTACGACGACGAGATGGAGGCGCTGAAGTCGCTGGACCGCACGCTCTTCGGCGGCACCCCGGAGGAGGTCCCGGACCGCTGGCGGGCGTCGTCGCCGCTCACCTACGTGGAGCGGGTGAAGGCGCCGCTGTACATCAGCGCCGGGGTGAACGACCCGCGCTGCCCGATCCGCCAGATCGAGAACTATGTCGGGCGGCTGGCGGAGCTGGGTAAGGTGCACGAGGTCTACCGCTACGACGCCGGGCACGGCTCGCTGGTGGTGGAGGAACGGATCCGGCAGCTGAGGCTGGAGATCGACTTCGCGCGGCGGCACCTCGACGGCCCCGCGCTCGGGGGAGACGGCAGATGAGCAGACGCACCGCCCTGGCGACGGCCGCGGCCCTGACAGTGCTGCTGACCGCGACCGCCTGCTCGGACGAGAGCGACGACCCCTGCGACGCGGCGGGCCGGCCCTCGGTCTCGGTGGACGGCTCCGCGGTGGACGGCTCCGCAGTGGACGGCGGCGTGCTCGGCGGCGACCTGTCGGCGCAGCTGATGGCCAAGTCGGGGCGGAGCGCCAAGAAGTCGAAGAGCAGCCGGACGGTGCACCACCACCACAGCAGCACCACCTCTGGCTCGACCTCCGGGTCGAGCGGGGACGGCTACGGCTGCGGCTCCTCGCCCGGCCCGTCGCCGAGCCGCTCGTACAACTTCGCCCCGAGCGCCTCGCCGGGCACAGGTGCCGGGGGTGTGCTGCCCTCCCCGCGGACGCCGCTGCCGACGGCGAAGACCCCGCTGCCGACGAAGCGCTGACGGGCGGCCACCGGCCCGGGAGGCGTTCCCGCGCCCCTTGCGGGGTACTCGTGTGCCTTGTGAAGGCGCGCGCTAGGCGACCGGGTCCAGGCCGAGGGCCCGGTCCTGGGCGGCCTCGGCCTCGCGGCGGACGAGGCGGAACCACATGAAGACGACGAAGCCCGCGAAGACGAACCATTCGAGGGTGTAGCCGAGGTTCTGGAAGGCGCGCAGGGTGAGGCCGTCGCCGCCCTGCGGCTCGACGGTGGGCACGGCGGTCAGCGGGCCGGGCACCCGGTCGGCGGCGATCCAGCCGTCGTAGACGGGGTACGGCAGGACGTTGATCAGGGTGGCGGGGCTGATGGTGCCGAGCTGCCCGGCGGGGAGTCCGCCCGCGACGGCGCCGCCGCTGCCGCTGTTCTCGGGCGCCTGCAGCCGGCCCTCGACGGTGACCTCGCCGGACGGGGCCGCCGGAACGGCCGCGCCCGTGCCGGGCTCGCCGGGGGCCCAGCCGCGGACGACGGCGGCGGCCCGGCCGTCGGCGGTGCGCAGCGGGGTGAGCACGTAGTGGCCCTGCCGCCCGTCGAGGGTGCGGCCGGGCACCAGGAGCTGGTGGGCGGTGTCGTAGCTGCCGGTGACGGTGACCGCGCGGCCGACGGTGTCTGTGCCGACCTGCGGGCGGTCGGTGGTGAGCACCTCCGTGAGCGGGACGGCGGCGGAGGCCTGGGCGGCCGCGGCCGCACCGGTGTTCCGGTGGGTGTCGACCCTGGACTCGAAGCGGCCGAGCTGCCAGGTGCCGAGCAGCAGGCAGACGACGATGGCGGCCACGCCGACGGCAGTGGCGGCGATCCACCGCGGAGTCAGGAGAAACCGGTACACACCCACCACGGTAACCACCTCCTACACCGGTCCCTGCCGCCGGGGTCGCCCCCGCGCCGGCGGCCGCCCGGGGCCCTGGCCGCGGCGGCGCCGGGTCAGCCCCGGCCCGGGGTGGCGGCGGCGGTCGGGGTGTCGGCCGGGAGGGCCTCGGGGGCGGTGCGGTAGACGGTGCCGCCGCAGCTGCCGGTGATCACGGCGCTGGCGGCGGTGGGGATGCCGCCGGACGGGGTGTGGGCGACGGTGACGCTCGGCGGGTCCGCGGTGGGTGTCGGGCTGGGGTCGGTGGTGGGGGCGCCGGGCGCGACCGGGTCGGTGCTGACCACGGCGGGGGCTTCCGGCGTGACGGCGGCCGTTCGGGGGGCGGTGCTCTGGCAGCTGCCCTCCGGCACCCAGCCGAACCGCACCCGGTATCCCTCGCCGGGGCCGAGCACCAGCGGCAGGGCGACGGGCCCGGGGGCGGGCAGGGCGGTGGCGGGGTCGCCGGCGATGTGGTCGACGACCTTGATCCGGGTCTGGTCGGCGGGGCCGCCCGCGGTGGCGGCGACGGTGCCGGGTCCGATCAGTCCGCAGCTGCGGGTGGAGGTGTTGCGGACGGTGAAGTACCCGTACACGCTGCCCGCGCTGTCGGCGGGTTCCACGTGGGCGGCGCCGCCGCCGAGGTCGGTGCGCAGGCAGGAGGGCACGGCGGCGCTCGTGATGGCGGGGCTGCTGCCGGGGGCGGTGGCGGGGGCGCTGCCGCTGCCGTCGGCGGACGGGGTGGGCCGCCCGTCGGGGTAGGCGGGGAGCGGGGCGGTGCGGGGCCCGCCCTGGGTGCCGCGGGTGGCGCGCGGGGTGCGGTCGGCGCCGTGTGCGTCGGCGGTGCCGGCCGTCGGGCCGTCGGAGAGGTCGAACGGCTGGACGGCGTGCAGTGCGGGCACCGCGGCGGCGGCGAGGAGGGTGGCGGCGACGGCGCCCGTCCAGGTGTGGCGGCGGCGGGCGCGGCGGCGGGGCACGGCGTGCCGGATCCGGCCGAGGGCGGCCGGGTCGGCCTCGACGCCGGCCACGGCCCGGTGGAGGAGGGCCCGCAGCTCGTTCTCGGAGCGGGTGCCGCCCGGCTGGTCGTCAGTCATGGCTGCTCTCCATCAGGACGCGCAGGGCGGCCAGTCCGCGGGAGCCGTACGCCTTCACGGAGCCGACGGAGACGCCGAGCACCTCGGCGACCTGGGCCTCCGTCAGGTCCGCGTAGTAGCGCAGCACGAGCACCTCCCGCTGACGGCGCTGCAGTCCCCGCAGCGCGGTCCTCAACTGATCGCGCTCCAGCGCATCGTAGGCCCCTTCTTCTGCACTGGCCATGTCAGGCATGGGCTTGGGGAGCAGGCGCAGGCCGAGGATCCGGCGCCGCAGGGTGGAGCGGGACAGGTTGACGACGGTCTGCCGCAGGTAGGCGAGGGTCTTCTCGGGTTCGCGCACCCGCCGCCGGGCCGCGTGGACCCGGATGAACGCTTCCTGGACGACGTCCTCGCAGGAGGAGAGGTCGTCGAGCAGCAGCGCGGCCAGGCGCAGCAGCGACCGGTAGTGGGCCTGGTAGGTCTCGGTGAGCTGGTCGACGCTGGCCCCCGTCGCGTCCGCCGCCGCGGCCGAGCCCATCCGACTAGCTGCCGACCGGCGCACCGGCAGCGGCAGAGACACCACCGGCACCGCCTCGATCACGTTCGACACGCCTGTTGGACACTCGATCCCCCGTCATGGTTGCCCGGACGGCCTGCCATTCTTCCGTACCGGCGGGGCCCGCTCCAGCGGGACATCGGGTGATTCTGACGGATTGTCTCGGAAGGATCGGGAGAAACCGTGACGGTGTCTCCCGGACGCAGGCGGGTCGGGCACAGTCGGACGGGCCGGGCGAACCCCGAAGGGTGCCGCCCGGCCCGCCCGGTGCGTCAGCGGCCGGTGCCGCCGTAGACCACGGCCTCGTCGCTGTCGGTGTCCAGGCCGAAGGCGGTGTGCACGGCGCGCACGGCCTCCGGGATGTCCTCGGACCGGGTGACGACCGAGATGCGGATCTCGGAGGTGGAGATCAGCTCGATGTTGACCCCGGCCTCGGAGAGCGCCTCGAAGAACGTCGCGGTGACTCCCGGGTTGGAGCGCATGCCGGCGCCGACCAGCGAGAGCTTGCCGATGGCGTCGTCGTAGCGCAGCGACTCGAAGCCGATGCCGTCCTTGGCCCGCCCGAGGGCGTCGATGGCCTTCTGGCCGTCGGTCTTGGGCAGGGTGAAGGAGATGTCGGTGAGGCCGGTGGACGCGGTGGAGACGTTCTGCACCACCATGTCGATGTTGACCTCGGCGTCCGCGATGGCGCGGAAGATACGGGCCGCCTCGCCCGGCTTGTCCGGCACGCCGACGACCGTGATCTTGGCCTCGGACGTGTCGTGGGCGACTCCGGAGATGATGGCCTGCTCCATCTCGCCCCCTTCGGGCTTGTTGGGGTTGTCCGCGCTCACGATAGTCCCCGGCAGGCCGGAGAACGACGAGCGGACATGGATCGGGATGTTGTAGCGGCGGGCGTACTCGACGCAGCGGTCGAGCAGCACCTTGGAACCGGACGAGGCCAGCTCCAGCATGTCCTCGAAGGAGATCCAGTCGATCTTGCGGGCCTTCTTCACCACACGCGGGTCGGCGCTGAACACGCCGTCCACGTCGGTGTAGATCTCGCAGACCTCGGCACCGAGCGCCGCCGCCAGCGCGACGGCGGTGGTGTCGGAGCCGCCGCGGCCGAGCGTGGTGATGTCCTTGCTGACCTGCGACACGCCCTGGAAACCGGCCACGATCGCGATGTTGCCCTCGTCCAGGGCGTTGCGGATCCGGCCGGGCGTGACGTCGATGATGCGTGCCCTGTTGTGCGTGGAGTCGGTGATGACACCCGCCTGGCTGCCCGTGAAGGACTGGGCGTCGAAGCCCAGCGTTCTGATCGCCATGGCGAGCAGCGCCATGGAGATGCGCTCTCCTGCGGTCAGCAGCATGTCGAACTCACGGCCGGACGGAAGAGGGGTCACCTGTTCCGCGAGTTCGATGAGCTCGTCCGTCGTGTCTCCCATCGCGGACACCACGACGACGACCTCATGGCCGGCCTTCCTGGTGTCGACGATCCGTCGGGCGACGCGCTTGATGCCCTCGGCATCCGCTACGGATGAGCCGCCGTACTTCTGCACGACAAGGCCCACGTGCGCTCCTCGACTTGTGTCGTTTCGGGGGTGGTGGCCCCCTTCTGCGGTCGCGGCCAGTCTATCGAGCGGGGCGGGCGCAACCGGCGGCATCCATATGACGAGACGACCATATCGCCTGGTGAGCAGCGGGAACAGGCAGGTCTGCGGGCGGACCGCCGCCCGCCAGAAGAAAATCCGGGGCCGGGCACCAGCCCGACCCCGGATTTCACGTTGGGGAGATTCGGTGGAGTCTTCGTCACAGCCCCAGCTCGGCGGCCATCAGGTCGCCGGCCTGCTGCTCCAGCTGCTCATCGGTGAGCCCGTCCTGGTCGGTGTCCGCCCCGTCCACCGCCGCCCCGATCGGGCTGTCCAGCCGGACGTGCGCGATCAGCGACTGCAGCGCCCGCAGCACCGCGGTGCAGGTCGAGCCCCAGTTGGACAGGTACGAGAACTGCCACCACCACAGCGCCTCGCTGACCCGGCCCTCCCGGTAGTGCACCAGGCCGTGCCGCAGCTCGGCGACCACACCCGCCAGGTCGTCCGAGATCCGGAAGGCGCTCGGCTTCTCCGGCGGACCGTACGGGTCGAAGACCTCGTGGTAGACGTCGATCGGCGCCAGCAGCTCGGCCAGCCGCTCGCGCAGCTCGACCCCGTCCGGCTCCGGCCCGGTGTCCGGCTCGAAGCGGTCCTCCGGCAGGACGTCCTCGATGGCCCCCAGCCGGCCGCCCGCCAGCAGCAGCTGCGAGACCTCCAGCAGGAGCAGCGAGATCGCACTGCCCGGCTCGTCGCCCTTGGCCACCTCGGTGACGGCGAGCACGAAGCTCTCCACCGAGTCGGCGATCTGCACGGCGAAGTCGTCGGGCGCCCCGGCGGGGGCGGTGTCCCTGTGGTCAGACATCGAGCAGTCGTCTCCCTTCGAAGGCCCGGCCGAGGGTGACCTCGTCGGCGTACTCCAGGTCCCCGCCGACGGGCAGGCCGCTCGCCAGCCGGGTCACCTTCAGGCCCATCGGCTTGCACAGCCGGGCCAGGTAGGTGGCGGTCGCCTCCCCCTCCAGGTTGGGGTCGGTGGCCAGGATCAGCTCGGTGACCGTCCCGTCCGCGAGCCTGGTCATCAGCTCGCGGATCCGCAGGTCGTCCGGACCGACGCCCTCGATCGGGCTGATCGCGCCGCCCAGCACGTGGTAGCGGCCGCGGAACTCGCGCGTCCGCTCGATCGCCACCACGTCCTTCGGCTCCTCGACCACGCAGATCACCGCGAGGTCGCGCCGCGGGTCCAGACAGACCCGGCACTGCTCGGACTCCGCGACATTGCCGCAGACCGCGCAGAACCGGACCTTCTCCTTCACCTGCATCAGCGCGCCGGCCAGCCGCCGGACGTCCACCGGGTCGGCCTGCAGGATGTGGAAGGCGATCCGCTGCGCGCTCTTGGGCCCGACGCCGGGCAGCCTGCCCAGTTCGTCGATCAGGTCCTGAACCACGCCCTCGTACACGTCGTGCCTTCCTTCGGCCGGGGCACACGGCCCGGAACCCAGTGTTCCGGGGCCCGTCGCTCCGGTGCCATCATCCAACGAATCGGGCGCCGGACACACCGTCCGACGCCCGACTCACCCATAAATCACACAGCACCGGCGCGTACCGGCACACCGGGCGGGCGGCTGCGGGCCCCGATCGGGCCCGGGTCAGCTGCCGGTTCCGGACGTCAGAACGGCAGGCCGGGGATGCCGCCGCCGAGGCCCTGGGTCAGCGGGCCCATCCGCTCGGCCTGCAGCTTCTGCGCCGCAGCGTTGGCGTCCCGGACGGCGGCCAGCACCAGGTCGGCCAGGGTCTCGGTGTCCTCCGGGTCGACCGCGGCCGGCGCGATCGCCAGCGCGACCAGCTCGCCGGAGCCCGTCACCGTGGCCTCGACCAGGCCGCCGCCCGCCGAACCGCTCACCTTGGTCTCGGCCAGCTCCTGCTGGACCTTGCCGAGCTCCTCCTGCATCTTCTGCGCCTGCTTCAGCAGCTGCTGCATGTTGGGCTGGCCACCAGGGAACACGGCACTTCTCCTGTCCTGTACGACATCGTCGCCCCCGAGCCTACGCGGCCCGGACGGCCGCCGGAGCGGGCCCGCCCGGCCCGGCCCGGCCGCCGACGAGGCGACGGCCGGAGCCCGGCTCAGCTGTTGTGGTGGATCTCCTCCAGGACCGTCGCCCCGAGCTCACGGATGATCAGCTCCTGGCCGGAGAACGCCTCCTCGGTCAGATCCGGGTCGTCGTCCTCCGGGGTGTCGTCCTCCGGCGCCACCGGCGGCGGCTGCGGCGGCTGGTACACCGCCGCGGCCTGCGGCTGGGCGGCCGACGGCGGCTGCACCGCGGCCTGGGGGGCGGGCCGCTGAGGCTGCACCGGGGTGGCGGGCTGCGGGGCCGGGGGCTGCGGCGCGGCGGCCGGCTGCGGCTGGAACGGCTGCGCGGGCGGCCCGGCCGGACGCTGAGGCGCTCCCCAGCCGCCACCGCCCTGCGGGGCGGCGGGCGCCGCACCTGCGCCGCCGGACGGGTCCACGATGCACTCGACCCGCCAGTCCACCCCGAGCGCGTCGGCCAGCGCCTGGCGCAGCACGTCGTCGCTGTTGCTGCTCACGAAGCTGTCCCGGGCGCCCGCGTTGATGAAGGAGACCTGCAGCACGTTGCCGTCGAAGCCGGCCACCTGGCCGTTCTGGCTGAGCAGGATCCAGGTGAAGCGGCGGCGGTTCTTCACCGCCTCCAGGATCTGCGGCCACATCTGCCGGATCTGGGCGGCGCCCTGCTGCGCGGCGGCCGACGGCTGGGCGCCGGACGCCGGGGCGGCCGCAGCCGGAGCCGGGGTCGGCGCGGCCGCGGGCGGGGCCGCTGCCGCGGGTGCCTGCGGGGGTGTCTGCGGTGCTGCCGACGGCTGCGGGGCCTGGGCAGGGGCCTGGCCGGCGGCGGGGAAGCTGCGCGGGATCGGCCAGGCGCCGGGCGCCGGTGCTCCCGGGGCTGCCGGGGCTGCCGGGGCTGCCTGGGGCTGGGCTGCGGGCGGCTGGGCGGCCTGCGGCTGGACTGCGGGCTGTGGGGCCGGCTGCGGCGCGGCGGGCTGTGGCACGGCGGCCGGGGCCACCGGCGGCGCCGGGGCTGCCGTGCCGGCCATCGGGAAGCCGGTCGCGGGGAAGCCGCCGCCCGCGGGGCGCCGCTCCAGCTTGTCCAGCCGGGCCTGCAACGACAGCTCGTCGCCGTACGCGCCGGGCAGCATCACCCGGGCGCAGATCAGCTCCAGCTGCAGGCGGGGAGCGGCGTTGCCGCGCATCTCGGTGAGACCGGTGTTGACGATGTCGGCGGCGCGGCTGAGCTCGGACGGGCCGAAGCGGTCCGCCTGCGCCTGCATGACGGCGATCCGGTCGGCCGGGGCGTCGATCAGGCTCTTCTCGCCGGCGTCCGGCACTGTGGCGAGGATCACCAGGTCGCGCAGCCGCTCCAGCAGGTCCGTGACGAAGCGGCGCGGATCGTGGCCGCCCTCGACGACCCGGTCGACCACCTGGAAGACCGTCGCGCCGTCGTGTGCGGCGAAGGCGTCCACCACCTCGTCCAGCAGCGCGGAGTCGGTGTAGCCGAGCAGGGCGGTGGCCATCTGGTACGTCACACCGGCCTCGCCGGCGCCCGCGAGCAGCTGGTCCATCACCGACATCGAGTCGCGCACCGAGCCGGCACCGGCCCGGACGACCAGCGGGAAGACCGAGTCCTCGACCTGGATTCCCTCGCGGCCGCAGACCTCGGCCAGGTAGTCCCGCAGGGTGCCGGGCGGCACCAGGCGGAACGGGTAGTGGTGGGTGCGGGACCGGATCGTCCCGATCACCTTCTCCGGCTCGGTGGTCGCGAAGATGAACTTGAGGTGCTCCGGCGGCTCCTCGACGACCTTGAGCAGGGCGTTGAACCCGGCCGAGGTCACCATGTGCGCCTCGTCCAGGATGAAGATCTTGTACCGGCTGTGCACCGGCGCGAAGAAGGCCCGCTCGCGCAGCTCTCGGGCGTCGTCCACACCACCGTGGGAGGCGGCGTCGATCTCGATGACGTCGATCGAGCCGGGGCCGCCGGTCGCCAGGTCGCGGCAGGACTGGCACTCGCCGCACGGCGTGGGCGTGGGGCCCTGCTCGCAGTTCAGACAGCGGGCGAGGATACGGGCGCTGGTGGTCTTGCCGCAGCCGCGCGGGCCGCTGAACAGGTACGCGTGATTGACCCGGTTGTTGCGCAGGGCCTGCTGGAGCGGGGCGGTCACGTGCTCCTGCCCGATGACCTCCGCGAAGGTCTCGGGGCGATAGCGGCGGTACAGGGCTAGGGACACGCCACCGACGATATCGGGACGGGCCGACAAACGCGGCACGCTCGGCACGGACCGGGCCCGCCCGCAAACGCAAGGACCCCCCGTGCACCCGCCAGAGCCCTCCTACCCTTGCTGCCTTCCGGCCCTGGGGGGGTTCAGAGAGATGACGCCGCACGAGGGGCTGCCCCAAGAGTAGCGGATCGCGAGCCCGAGGTGGCCCACCCCGGGCCGTCTGAGATCCGCAGGCGACCGCGCACGGCCACCTGCGGGATAGCGGTTCGCGAGCACCCCTCGACATGTACTAAGCTCTCCCACGGAGGATTCGCCTAGAGGCCTAGGGCGCACGCTTGGAAAGCGTGTTGGGGGCAACCCCTCACGAGTTCGAATCTCGTATCCTCCGCCTTCACGAAGGCCCGGACCGCACAGCGGTCCGGGCCTTCGTCGTTCTTCGGCTCCGGGTGGGCCGGAGCCGAAGGCGACCCACGCCCTCCATGTGGTGCGCCATCCTTGAGTCGCCCGGCCGGAGCCGGGACAGGACGACTCCTACCCGGCGAGGTGTTCCCCATCAGCACGACGAGCGGATCGACCCTGGCCACGTGGCTGCGCGGTCTCGACACACCTCGGTTGGAACGGGTCCTGGTGGCGCGCCCGGATGCGGCGTCGGCCCCGGAGCCGCAGTCGGTCGGCGAACTGGCAGACCGCCTCCAGCGCCCGGCGTCGGTGGCGCTCGCACTGCCCCGGCTCGTGTTGCCGTACCTGCAAGTGGCGGAGGCGCTCGCCGCGCTCACGCCGACCTCGCGGGACATCCTGGCAAGCCTCCTGGGCGCGACGGACGGGAGTCGCGCTCACGTCATGGACGCGGCCCTGGAGGCGCTGGCCGATCGCGCTCTGGTCTGGCCGGACGGCAACGGGCTGCTGCGCATGGCGGCACCGCTGCGGCAGGCATGGGACACGCCACTCGGGTTGGACGCGCCACTGGCACAGCTCCTGGTGAACACCACCTCCGACGAACTGGGCCGCATGCTGGCGGCCCTCGGCATCAAGCCGACCGGCAACACCAAACAGAAGCGGCTGGCGGCGCTTGTCGACCATCACAGCGATCCGGGCCGGGTCGCCGCGCTGGTGGCCAAGGCCCCCGCAGCTGCTCGGAAGGTGCTCGAGCGGCAGGCGGGTCAGGCTCCGGAGCGATCGGGCTTCATCCTGTTCGGGGCTCCGCCGTCCGGCTCCGGGCCGGGCGAACGATGGGCGCTGGAACGGGGTCTGCTGATCCAGGACCGGCACCGGTACGGTCCTGCCCGCATGCCCACGGAGGTGGCGCTCGCACTGCGCGGTCCCGACTGGCACGCTCCGTTCACTCCGGTCCCACCCGTCCTGCGATCGGCATCCGTCACCGCTTCGGATGTCGAACGGGAGGCCGCTGCCGCCGCGATGGCATTCGCCACCCACGCCGCCTCCGTCCTCAGGGTGTGCGCCACCACTCCTCCGGCTCGGCTGAAGGCCGGCGGAGTCGGCGCCCGCGAACTGTCCCGGATCGGCAAAGCGGCGCAGTGCGACGAGATCGTGGTCCGCCTCGCGCTGGAGGCGGCAAGCGCAGCTCGGCTGCTGGCCCGGGACGGTGACCGGGTCGCGGCGACCGAGTTCTACGACACGTGGGCGGAGAAGGATCCGGCCGACCAGCTCGCCGTACTGCTCCAGGCGTGGTGGACACTGCCGCTGACCCCCGGCGGGAGCCGTGACGAGGACGGGAAGGCGCTGCCGGCCCTCGCCGGAACGCCGCCCTGCGGAGGCTGCGTCCAGGCCCGGCACGGGCTGCTCGCGGTGGCGTCGCAGCTCCCGGCGGGCGAAGGAGCGGCGAACCTCGCCGACCTGGGGATGTCGATCGTGTGGCACCGCCCGCTCGTCGACGAACTCGCCCAGGACACAACGCCGTTCGCCACCCAGATCCGCGAAACGGAACTGCTCGGCGTACTCGCCCTCGGAGCCCTGTCCCCCGTCGGAGCCGCCCTGCTCGCCGACGACGCCGAAGCCCTGGTGGACGCCTGTCGGCGGCTGCTGCCCGCCGCCAGTGAGGCGGCCCGCTTCGGCAGCGACCTCACGGCCGTGGTCACCGGCACGCCGTCGACGGCCCTGGTCACCCTGCTGGATTCCGTCGCCGAACGGGAGACGGCCGGTGCGGCATCCGTCTGGCGGTTCAGCCCGGGAAGCGTCCGCCGCGCCCTCGATGCGGGCCACACTCCCGACGTCATCACGGCCGACCTGACCGCCGTGGCCGTCGAACCGCTCCCCCAGCCGCTCTCGTACCTGATCCACGACACCGCGCGCAGCCACGGTCGGGTGCGCGTCGTCTCCGCGGCCTGTGTGATCCACGGTGAAGAGCCCGCCCTCCTGGCCGAAGTGGCCGCCCACCGCAAGCTCACCCAGCTCGGCCTGCGGCAACTGGCGCCGACGGTGCTGATCAGTCGGACCCCTGCGGACGGGACGCTCGCGGCACTGCGGTCCGCGGGCTACGCCCCCGTCGCCGCGAAGCCCGACGGGTCCGTCCGCATCGAGCGCGCCCAGCGCACGCGCGCGGCAAGCCCGGTCCCGCCCCCGCGCCTGTCCGGAGGCCCGGCCCGGCCACAGCAGACGGTGGCCCGTACAGCCGGCGGCCGAACGGCCGTCGACCCGAGCACCCTCGCTGCCCGACTGCTGGCTGCCCCACAGGACATCCCGGAGCCCGACCCCTGGGACGGACGCCCCTACGGCAGCGACACCGAGGAGATCATCGCCGGGCACGCGCGCAACCTGTCCTTCACCGACGTCCGCCAGCTGGCCCACGCCGTCGACGAAGGCCAGACGATCACGATCGAGTACGTCGCCACCTCGGGCAGCACGACCGTCCGTACCCTCAGCCGGCTCGAACTGGACGCGCCCTACCTGCACGCCTGGTGCCATCTACGGAACAGCGAACGCGTGTTCACCATCTCCCGCATCCACGGCGTGATGCCCGGGTAGCCCGACCGGTGAAGCCGACCTGCGCGCGGACACCGCCAGAAGCCGAGCCGCCTCCTGGTCGGCGCCCGCGTGGCCGACGGACGGGAAGGCCGTCCCGTCCGGGTCGGGGTTGGACGGGTCACTCGCGTGACCACTCGGTCTCGGCCTGGGGCTCGCCGATCGTGTCCGCCCCCTCCCAGACGCGAATCCTGACCGCCCGGGGGCCGGGAGTGGGATGGGAGAGCGTGCGGACGAACACGTCCCTCAGGTGGTTGGCCGCACGTTGGGGCGGCCCGTCGTACGCCAGCGGATTCTGCAGCGGAGCATCGTCCTGCCGGGACCAGCGGCCGTCGTCGTCCTCGGTCTCCAGCACCCATCGGTAGTGCCGCATCCTGGCCTCCTGTACCAACGATCCCGCCCCGGAATCCCGACCGTACGGGCCGGAGGAACCGGCGGCGACCGGTGAGTCTCCGCCCGCGCCACGGCTCGGCCACCGCTGGGCACCGGGCCCACCGGCGATCGCCGCCGAGTGCCGCCGAGCGCCTCGGCACGGTTCGCCACCGAGCGGACCGCCGTCAGTACGCCGAGCCGCTTCGCAGGTAGGCGCCGGTGACCTGCAGCCACGCGCCGGGGCTGAAGCACGCCTCGACCCGGTGCGGAGTGTCCTCGAAGACCCGCAGTACCCGCATCGCCCCGCTCGGGTGCAGGTCGTACTCGAAGGTGACGCCGTCGTCGGCGCTGTCCTGGTACTGCATGTCCAGCGGCCCACTCGACGGCTCCGCCGGGGACCGGGCCTCGGCGGAGAGTTTCACGTATACGGACATCTCTCCGTCCCGCCTTCCTGTCTGTCCGAGGAGTCGGCCCGCGAGGCTGCCCCTCAGGGCGCTTCGACCGCCGGCCCGGCGCCGATGCCGGTAGCGACGAGGATCTGCCGTGCCGAGTCGGTACCGCCCGCCTGCACCGCGCGTGCCATCGCGGCCAGCGCCGCATCCCGGGCTGCCAGCGGGGGGACGACGAGCAGACTGAAGTGATCCCGGTCGCCCCGCGTGATGATCACCGTGTCGTCGCCGACCGGGTACCGGTCGATGCGCACCGGCCGGCCGTCGACGACCACCCGGGGCGGCACGTCGTCCCAGGCGTCCGTGTCCAGCCCCACGCTCACCACCGGACCGAGGTGTTCGGTCAGCGCGGAGACCAGTCCGGGGAGTTCGGCGCCGATGTTGCGCGAACGCGGCCACCACGCGCCGTCGAGCGCGCCCGCCCGTGACTGCGTGGTCTCCAGGCGCAACAGGACGGTGCCCGGCTTCGCCGCCTGCCGGAACCGGTCCGGCAGAAGCCGCGGCTGCGGGGTACTGGTCTCGTCCGACATGGCTCGCCACCACCGATCCGCGGGTACGGGCCGGGCCCGCCGACGACGGGGGCATCCCGCGGTGCGGCGGCTCGGACCGTCCCGATGTCCCCACGGTACTCCGGCCTCACCCGGCCGGTGCTCGTGTCCGCCGCCCTGTTCGTTCGCGGCTCCCCCGGCATCCCGTCGTCGCATGTGTGGAGGCCCGCGCAAGGACGGCTGCGGACGCGTTAAAAGAGGTGCGCACGATCCGGGCCGGTGTCAGGATGCGGCGGTGAATCGTGAACGGATCTCCGCCATCGCCCATACCGAACACCCGATCAGGTCGCCGCTCGACGACGACTCCGTGCGCCGGCTGCTGGAGCGCGGCCTGCCCCGCGGGGACGAGCGGGTGCTCGACCTCGGCTGCGGCGGCGGTGAGTGGCTGCTGCGGGCGCTGACCGCACACCCGAAGGTGCACGCCGAAGGTGTGGACGTCTCCGCGGACGCGCTGGCGCTGGCCGACCGCGCGGCGGAGGAGCTCGGCGTGCGGGACCGGCTCGTCCTGCACCGGCTGGCGGCCGAGGAGTTCACCTCCCCGCAGCCGTTCGACCTGGTGCTCTGCGTCGGGTCCACGCATGCCTTCGGCGGCCTGCTGCCCACGCTCGCCGCGGCCCGCAGGCACCTGGCGCCCGGCGGGCGCGTCCTCGTCGGTGACGGGTTCTGGGAGCGCACTCCGTCGCCGGAGGCCGTCGAGATGCTCGGCGACTTCGCCGATCTGGCCGGCACGGTGGAGAACGTCTCCGCCGACGGTTGGGTCCCGGTCGACGGGCACATCAGCACCCGCAGTGAGTTGGACGCCTACGAGTGGTCCTGCTGGGGCTCGCTCGCCTCCTGGGCGCTGGACCACCCCGAGGATCCGGACAGCGGCTCCGCACTCGACATGGCCGGCATCCGCCGCTCCGAGTGGCTGCAGACCTACCGGGACACCTGGGGCTTCCTGTCCCTCGTCCTGCGCCGGGCGCCCGGCGCAGCCTGAGTCTCCCTCACCTCCCGGGCGCAGGAATCGCCGCACTGCGCCGTGCACGCCGCCGTACGCTGCGCCGTGCACGGCCGCGGGCGACGGCCACCGGCCTGACGAGGAATCCGGCGAGGCCGGCCGCGGCGATCAACCCGAGGACGGCGGCGCCGAGCGAGGCCCAGGGCACCACGAGCGCGGTGCCCTGGGGCCAGAGCTGTGCTCCGGCCAGGACGAAGCCGGCGAGGAGCCCGCAGGCGAGCGAGAGCGTGGTGATCACCACCGCCTGCGTCGCGGCGACCGTCCGCTGGGTACGGCCGCCGAAGCCGACGACGTGGAGCAGCCGCAGCTGGGGCCGCAGTTCCTGGGTCGACGCGGAGACCGCGAGGAGTGTGGCGATCAGCACCATGGCGCCCGAGACCGCCGTCATGACGTTCCACCGGGCCGGGACGGGCGGCGTGTAGGGCCGCTCGATCCGCAGCTCGGTGGCGGGGATGCCCAGGGGTTCGAGGGCCGCGCCGAGCCGGCTCTCGATGTCCTGCGGCAGCCCGTCCTGCGGCGTCGCGAGATAGGTCGTGGTGACCGGGAACAGGCCCATGCCCCGGGCCGTACTGCCGGTGAGCACGCCGATCGCACGGTTCAGGGTGGTGCGGTCGACGGGCGCCCCGGGGAAGGCCGCAACGGTGAGCTGCGGCCGGGCGGGGACGCCCTGCTTCGGCTCGAAGGCCAGCACCGCTCTCCCGCCCCGTACGAAGCCGGGGTCGAATGCGACGACGCTGCCGGCGGTGAGGGCGGCGGCCTCGGCCGGGGTCCAGTCCCGAGTGGTCAGCGCACGGAACTCCTCGGCCGTCTCCACGATCTGGAGTGATCCGAAGGGGTTCACGCTCCGCCCCGACTGGGCGCGGAGCGCGACCCGGGGCAGGGCGACTCGTGACGGGGCGTCCGCCGCCGGACGGTCCGAGGCGTACACGCCCTGGACCGGGACGACGGAGGCCTGCGCGCCGACCGCTCCGCGTACCGCCGCCTCGACGGCGGCGGACGGCGGGGCGTCCCGCAGCACCACCTCGATCTGCCCCTGGTGCCGCGAGCCGGCGTACTCGCGGGCGTCCCTGGCCGCGTTGCTGCCGACGAAGATCGCCGTGGAGGTGGCGAGGGCGACGGTGACCACGCCGAAGACGACGGCCGCGGCGGGGCGGCGACGGTCCCTGGCCAGGTCGCGGAGTCCGAAGCGCGGTCCGGGCGCGAGCCGCCCGGCGGCCCGTCCGAGCAGGACCAGGAGGTCGGGCACCAGCAGGAGGGTGGCCGTCAGGAGTGCGACGCCACCGACGACTCCGGGACTGCTCGACCCGGTGGCGATCCCCGAGACGACCGCGGCCGCGGCCAGCACGCCGCACCCTGCCGCCCAGCGTTTGCGCCGCCGGCCGGTGGACGCGGCGGGGACCCGGCTCAGCCTCCTGCGGACCGTGTGCGAGGCCGCCAGCCGGGCCGGCAGCCAGACGGCCAGGGCGCCGCACAGCACGGTCGCCGTCAGCAGGAGCAGCATGCGTCCGGGTGCGACGTCCACCGACGCCAGGTCGCGCCCGACCACCGAGCGGACCGCGGGCCGCACGGCCGCGCCGAGAGCTGTCCCGAGGACCACGCCGACGGCGCCTCCGGCCGCGGCGGCCAGCAGCCCGGCCGTACGGGCCACCCGGACCAGCCGCGCGCCGTCGAACCCGACGGCGGACAGCAGGCCGAACTGCCGCTGCAGGCGGCGCATCCTGATGCTGAAGGCGGCGGCGGCGCCGGCCAGGACGAGGAGCAGCCCGGGGAGGGCGACGAGTCCGGGCTGGGCGGACAGCAGGGTCCTGGCGGCCGCGGCGACCTGGGGCCTGGTCCGGACGGCGAGGTGCTGCTGCCCCGCACGCGGGCCGACGACGGCCGCCGCGCCACGACCGGTCACCAGCCAGCCTCGGGTGACGCCCAGTTCCGCGGCGCGGGCCGGGTCGAACCGCGTCTCGAACAGGCCGGGCCCGCCCGCCACGAGGTCCGCCCCGTAGGCGGTCGGGTCCTCGACGACGCCGACGACGACGGCCGGGGTGTCCTCCGGGTGGAACCGCAGGCGGTCGCCGACCCCGAGGTGGTGGGCCCTCGCGAGGTGCTCGGACACCGCGGCCTCCGCGGGCCCTGCGGGCAGCCGGCCCGCCTTCGTCCGCAGCCAGCCCTCGGTGGCGGGCGCCGCCCAGTCGCTCTCCCGGTAGGTGACGTGCCGGGTGAGGCCGTCGAGGACGACGGGGAACTCGGGTGCCTTGTAGTAGGGGACGGCCCGGGAACCGGCGGGCAGCGGTCCGACCACGGCGGCGAGGTCGGCGGGCGCCGGGCCCGGCTGGGTCCGGTCGACCTGGAGGTCCGCCCGGGCCATGGCGGCCGTCGCGAGCTGCTGCGGCGAGAGGTTGAGGGTGTCCAGCACTGAGGCGGCGGCGGTGGCGAGCAGGACGGGAACGGCGAAGAGCAGGAGCAGCATGGCCCGGCGGCGCCCCGTCCCGATCACGATCGACCAGGCGATCCGGAGGTCGGTCGACAGGTGGTTCCGCCTCACCGGGCGTCCTCGCGGCCTGCGGGTGCGGCCCGCTCCTCGATCCGTTCGAGCCTGCCGTCCCGCAGGTGCACGACCCGGTCGGCGAACTCGGCGTTGGCCGGATTGTGCGTGCTGAGCAGCACGGTGGCTCCGTTGTCGCAGAGGGTGCGCAGAAGCGTCATGATCTCGACGCCGGTCTCCGAGTCCAGGGATCCGGTGGGTTCGTCCGCGAGGACGAGGCGCCGGTCGCCGACCACGGCGCGGGCGATCGCCACCCGCTGCTGCTGGCCTCCGGAGATCTCGTCGGGGAACCTCCGGCCCATGCCGTCGAGGCCGACCCGGGCGAGGGCCGCCCTGGCGGCGGACCGGGCGGCGTGCCGGCCCGTGCCCGCGCCTTCCAGCGGGAGTGCGACGTTCTCCTCCAGGGTCAGTTCCGCGAGGAGGTTGAGTTCCTGGAAGACGAATCCGACGGCCGTCAGCCGCATCCGGGCCAACTGCCGTTCGGAGAGCCGCCCCAGCTCCTCGCCGAGCACCGTGACCCGGCCCCGGTCGGCCCGGTCGAGGCCCCCGGCGATGCTGAGCAGCGTCGTCTTGCCGGAGCCGCTGGCGCCCATGACGACGACCAGCTCTCCTCGTTCCGCCCGGAGGTTCACGCCGACGAGGGCGCCGACCTCGGCCCCGCCCGACCGGAAGATCCGGTCGACGGCCTCGAACTGCACTACGGACACGCAGGATTCCCCTCGGTCTTCACTGTGCCGGGCCCGGATCCCGCGGCGGTCGCGGGATCCGGGCGTCGTTGCCGGGCTGGTCAGCAGGCGAGGTCGTCGGTGTAGACGCGGACCGAGCTGGCCTCGTCGTTGTTGTACCAACCGACGTATCCGTTGCTGGACACGATGCTCATGCACTCGCTGCCACCGGTGGCGTTCGCCCCCCAGAACCATCTGGCGTCGTAGGACCAGGAGTTGTTGATCCACGAGGACGTGCGGTCGTTGAACCCGGTGAGGTTGTACGTCCCCGGGTAGGCGCTGCGGTACCAGATCCCGCCGTTGAAGTAGGAGTCGTCGTAGAGGCAGACGTTCCCCACGTCGCAGGAGGTCGAGACGGCCGAGGCCGAACCCGCGAAGCCCACGAGGCTCGCGCCGGCCGCCATCACCACCGCTGCCGTCATACCCGCCACGCGTTGCCCTGTGCCCATTTCGGTACCCCCTTGTGCACGAACCGATCGACCGGCGGGCGCCGGTACCGGGCGGACATTAGTCACACGACGGACCGCGCGGCACCGGAATTCGCCCGGCCCGCCCGGTCGACAGGCGCGTTCCCGCCGATCCGCGGCGTGCGCGCACCGGCGCCGCCGGGCGCACCTGCCGAGCAAGGCTCGTCCGTCCCCGCACCGCAGGGTGCTGCGGAGACGGACGAGCGCCGGTGAACGTTCGCACCCAATTCCCGACACAGCGCCCACGTCCGATCTTTCGCGCCGCTACCGGGACGAAGTCCAGTGCCGTGAAAGCGTCGGGAATATCGGGAATTCCCTGCTCCGTATTCCGATTCCGGTTCTTCCTGCCGGCGTTCGCGCTGGCCCGAGGTGCGCGTCGGGGTCGAGGCCGCCGCGGCCGACCGCGCGGCCCGCCCGCACGGCGATTGGCCGGAAACCGTCGGCCTCGGCGGCCGGCGCCGGGACGGCGGTCGGGCGGGAGGGCGTCAGCGGGGGGTGCCGACGTCCAGGGTCCACAGCAGGCCGCCGGCCGGGTCGGGGGCCGTGCCGACGGCGGCGTCGAGGTAGCGGCAGTCGAGCATGTTCTGCTGGTGGTAGGAGTCGTCCATCCAGTCGTCGAAGACGTCGGCGGGGGACTTGCGGCGCTGGTCGATGTTCTCGCCCCAGGCCCGCCACTGGTAGCCGGCCGCGTCGATCCGGCTCTCCGGGCCGCGGCCGGCCGGGTCCTCGTGGTCGAAGTAGCGGCGCGCCGACATGTCCTCGGAGTGCCTCTGGGCGGCGGTGTGCAGCTTGGCGTCGACGCGCAGCGCGCGGCACCCGCGCTTCGCCCGCTCGGCGTTGATCAGGTCGATGAGCTGCCGTTCCGGGCTGCGCGGCGTGGGGCTCGGGCTGGCCGAGGGCGACGGGGAGGGGCTGGGCGGGGGCGGTGTGGGGGACGGGGAGGGCGCCGGTGCGTCGAGGACGACGGTCTGCGGGCCGGGCACGGAGACGGTCGGGGCGGGCGGTGTCGGCGGCGTGGGCTCGTCCGGCAGGCCGCGGACCACGCCGAGCACGGCCACGGTGACGGCGACGGCCCCGGCGGCCTGGAGGGCGCGGCGGGCCGGGCGGCGGGCGGCCCCACGGAGGCTCCGCGATCCCTTGGGGCCGACGAGGTCGAGCACCCGGCTGCCGACGCCGGACGGCGCCGGCGGCACGGCCGCGGGGCCGGCGGACACCGCATGGGACAGCGTCGAGGAGACCACCGTGCCCGCGTCCGGGAGGGCGGCGAGCTTGGCCGCGAAGAACTCCGGGCCGAGTGTGAAGCCGTGCATGGGCACCACCAGGACGAGGCCGGCGAGCAGGCCCTCGGCGGGGACGAGGCCGTGGCCTGAGCCCTCACAGCTGCGGCAGGCCCGCAGGTGGCGGGCTATTCGCTTGCGCCAGAGCGCGCTCGGACGACCGTCCCAGGCGGCGGTGAGTTCGGCGAGCGCGGGGCAGCGGGGCTCGGCGGAGAGCGCCCGGACGACCGTCCGGCCGACCTCCAGCTGCTCCTTCATCCGCTGGACGCGGACGGCGGTGTGCTGCGGGGAGAGTTCCAGTGCCTCGGCCAGTTCGGCCCGGGTGAGATGGCCCGCGGCCTCCTGCCACCAGAGCGAGAGCAGGTCGCGGTCGCGCTCGTCCAGCCAGCGGGTGGCCTCGGTGGCCTCGCGGCGCTGGCCGGAGAGGCCGAGCCGCAGCACGGTGAGGTCGACGAAGTCGCCGGCGGGGTCGGCGACCTGCTCCATGCCGTCGAGGTCGGGGACGGGCCCGGCCTGCCGGGCGTTGCGGCTGCGGCGCACCTCGTTCATGGCGACGGCGACCAGCCAGGAGCGGAAGGCGCCGGTGTCGCGCAGGCCGGTGAGACCGCCGACCATGCGGATCATGGTCTCCTGGACGACGTCGTCGACGTCGGCGTGCCCGTTCATGGCCCGGCCGACGATGTTGTAGACGAGCGGCAGGCAGTCGGCGACCAGCTGGTCCCGGGCAGTCCCGTCACCTGCCTGCGCCGCCTCCACCACCGCGGTGTCCATCGCGCCGTCGTTGCCCATGTGCCCTGTCCTCGCTCGTCCTCAAGCCACGGCCCCCACTGGACGGAGACCTGGGCGGGCGGACCGGATAACAGGAATCCGGGTGTGTGATCCGCCGCGGTCCTTTTCCGTTATGGCGCCCCCGTGGCGTGGTCTCCCAGGGCGTCGGCACGAACACCGGCGCGAATCGGCCCCAGGAGGCAGACCAGTATGAACGACGACCCGACGACCCCGTTCCACCTCCCGCCCCACCCGGCCGACCGGGACGGCCACCACGGCCACGGCCGGGCCGTGGCGGCCGGCGGCAGGGCGGCGCGGCGCCGGTCCCGGCGCCGGGCGGGCGGGAACCGGCGGACGATGGCGGTGGCTGCCGCCGCGACGCTCGTGCTGGCCTGCTCGGCGGCGTACACCCTGGCGTCCTCGGGCGGTTCGGACGGTGCGGCCGGCACCGCGGCGGCCTCGGTGCAGTTGGCGCCGGCCCCCGCGATCTCCGCCACCGGGTCGCCGTCGGCGTCCGCCTCGCCCTCGGCGGGCGCCGCGTCGCCGTCCGCGTCCCCGTCCGCGTCGGCGGCGGCGGCCTCGGCGAGCGCCTCCGCGTCGGCCTCGAAGAGCGCGAAGACGCCGAAGGCCCCGGCGGCGCCCGCGAAGCAGCCGGCCGGGTCGGCGCCGACCGGCAGGGCCGCGCAGTTCGCCGAGGAGGTGACGGCGCTGACCAACGCGGAGCGGGCGAAGGCGGGCTGCGGGCCGGTCACCCTGGACGACAGGGTGTCGGCGGCCGCGATGGCGCACTCGGACGACATGGTGGCCCGGCACTACTTCGAGCACGCCGACCCGGAGGGCCGGCACGCCGACAGCCGGCTGCGCGCCGCGGGCTACAAGCCGGGGTGGTGGGGCGAGAACATCGCGTACGGCCAGTCGGACCCGGCGGCGGTGATGGACGCCTGGATGCACAGCGAGGGCCACCGCGCGAACATCCTCAACTGCCACTTCACCGTGATCGGGATGGGGGTGAACTTCGGTGCGGGCGGTCCGTGGTGGACGCAGGTGTTCGCCTCCCCGGCGTGAGCGGGCACGCGTTCGGCCCCGCCGAGGCCCGGACGTGCCGGGCCGACGGGGCCGAACGGACAGGCGGACGGGCGCCGGTCAGGCGACGTCGGTCATCGCGGGCATCTCGCCCTCGGTGCGGCCCATGTCGATGACGGCGAAGGGGGCGTTCTGCGGGTCGGTCAGCGCGGCGAAGCGGCCGAACGGGCTGTCCATCGGGCCGAAGACGAGTCTGGCGCCGAGTTCGGTGGCCTTGGCCACCGCGGCGTCGCAGTCGCTGACGCCGAAGTAGACGCTGACGAACGGCGGCACTTCGGCGGGGAAGTCCGCGCCCATCTCCATCCGGCCGAGCACCGGGTTCTCGCCGACGTTGTAGACCCGGTAGTCGATCTCCCCGCCGCCCTCCATCTGCTGGGCGCGGTACGGGAAGACCGCCGTCAGGAAGGCGTCGACGCGGGCCGTGTCGCGGGTGCAGAGCTCGGCCCAGGAGTAGGCGCCGGGCTCGCCGACCTTCTCGAAACCTTCGTGGGCGGCGCCCTGCCAGATGCCGAAGATCGCGCCGCTTGGTTCGCGGGCGAGCGCCATGGTGCCGAAGTCGCCCACCTGCATGGGCTCCATCATGATCTCGCCACCGGCCGCGCGGATCTTCTCCGCGGTGGCGGCGGCGTCCGGCGAGGCGAAGTAGAGGCACCAGGCGGAGGGCATCTCCTCGCCGGGCATCGGCGGGACGACGGCAGCGACCGCCTTGCCGTCCTTGTAGGCCTGGGTGTAGTTGCCGAACTCGGACGAGGCCTCGCCGAAGGTCCAGCCGAGGACGGCGCTGTAGAAGCTCTTGGCGCCCTCCACGTCGTGGAACATCGCGTCGACCCAACAGGGTGTGCCCTCGGGTTGCAGGGCCATGGTCGGTCTCCTCTCGTAGGGGTGGGTCGGGGCCGAGCCGGTCAGCCCATGGTCTTGGCCCCGTCCAGGGATTCGCGGATGATGTCGGCGTGCCCGGCGTGCTGGGAGGTCTCCGCGATGACGTGCAGCAGGACCCGCCGGACGGACCAGGTGGCGCCCGGTTCGAACCAGGGCGCCTCGGGCAGCGGGTGGGCGGCGTCCAGGTCGAGGGTGGCCACCAGGCGGTCGGTGTCGGCGGCGACCTGCTCGTAGGCGTCCAGCAGGCCGGCCAGGGTCTCGCCCTCCAGCATCCTGAACTGGCCCTCCCAGTCGACGGGATCGCGGCGCATGGCAGTGGCGCCGCCGACGGCGAAGAGCATCCAGCGGGCCTCGACGCCGCAGACGTGCTTGATCAGGCCGCCGAGGCAGAGTTCGCTGGCGGTGGTGCGCTGTTCGGCCTGCTCGTCGGTGAGGCCGCGGACGGTGAAGCGGAGGAATCCGCGGTGCTTGGCGAGGGTCTCCAGCAGGTCGGCGCGCTCCCGGGAGAGTTCCCCGACGCCGTTCGCGGCGGCTGCGGGCTGGTCGGTCATGGCGGTCCTCCGTGTCAGGCGGGTACGGTCCAGCGCTGGGCGCCGGTGCCGTTGCAGTCCCACAGTTGAAGCCGGGTGCCGCTCACGGTGTTGCTGCCGGGAACGTCCAGGCAGCGGCCGGAGGGCGGGTTGAGCAGCGAGCCGTCGGCACGCGGCCACCACTGCTGGGCGCCGGTGCCGTTGCACTCCCAGAGCTGGACGGCGGCCCCGTTGAAGACCGAACTGCCGTCCACGTCGAGGCACTTGCCGAGGGCGCGGAGGGTGCCGTCGGAGGCGGTGGTCCACTGCTGGGCGGTGCCGCCGTCGCACTCCCAAAGCTGGACGGGCGTGCCGTCCTCCGTCGAACCGCCCTGGACGTCGGCGCACTTGGCGCCGAGTCCGGCGACCGGCCCGGTGGCCGGGCGGGCCGGTCCGACGTCGAAGGAGGGCGGCGCGTCCGCGCGGGCGCTCCCCCACGCAGGGTCGGGCGTGTCGGCGAGAGCGAAGGCCAGCGTGCCGCCGCGGCGGACGAAGTCCTCGCTCAGCCAGGGCCGGGTGCTCGCGGCGCCGTCCACGGTGAGCGCGTGCACGTAGCGGACGGACTCGGAGGCGCCCGGCGCCGCCAGGTCGATCACCGCGCCGTTGCCCCGGCGGATCGTGATGCCCGGGAACAGCGGGCTGGCCAGCACGAGTTCGGACCGGCCGGGGGCCTGCGGGTACATCCCGAGGGCGGCCCACACCACCCAGGAGGACGTCTGCCCGAGGTCGTCGTTGCCCGGCTCGCCGTCCGGCGCGTCGGCGAACAGTGTGGTCAGGGCGCGGCGTACGACGTCCTGGGTGCGGTAGGGCCGGCCCGCGTAGGCGTACGCCCACGGAACGTTCGAGGAGGGCTCGTTGCCGAGGTAGGCGTGCTCGGAGTCCGGGCCGCCGTTGAGTTCGGTGAAGAAGCCGTCCAGCCGGGCGGCCACGGCGTCGTCGCCGCCCATCGCGTCGAAGAGCCCGCGGTGGTTGTAGGGGACCATCCAGGTGTACTGGGCTGCGCTGCCCTCGACGAACTGGTCCTGCTGGGCGGGCCGGAAGTCGGGCCAGGAGTGGTCGGTGTCCCGGGGCTGGATCCAGCCGCTGCCGCTGTTGATCAGGTTGCGCCAGTTCGCCGAGCTGTGCATGAGGCTGTCGTGGGCGGCGGTGTCGCCGATCCGGTCGGCGAGTTGGGCGAGCGCGAAGTCGGCGGAGCCGTACTCCAGCGTGGTGGCGGCGGAGCCCCAGATGCCGTCGGCGTCGGCCGGGATGTAGCCGATGGTGTCGTACGGGCCGTGCCCGGGCCGCTGGCGGGTGTCGCGGCTGCCGTCGGTGGCGACCCTGAGCAGGCCGGCCGCGTCGAAGTCGGTGCCGCCGAAGGCGTGGATCGAGGCGGCGATGATCGGCAGCGGGTCGCCGACCATGACGCCGGTACCGCCGTTGGCGAGGGTCCAGCGGTCGAGGTAGCCGGCGCTGGTGCCCTGGTCGGTGACGGACTGGGCGACGTCGGCGGCGCGCGCCGGGTCGAGCAGGGCGAGGAGCTGCACCTGGGAGCGGTAGACGTCCCAGCCGGAGAAGTCGGCGTACTGGGTGTGGCCGGGCCGGGCGGTGCGGATCCTCCCGTCGAAGCCGGGGTAGCGGCCGTCGGTGTCGCTGATCGCGCTGGGGTGCAGCAGTGCGTGGTAGAGCGCGGTGTAGAGGATGCGCCGCCGGGTCGTGCTGCCGCCGTCGACGGCGATCCGGCCGAGCAGGTCGTTCCAGCTGGCGCGGGCGGCGGCGCGGACGTCGTCGAAGGCGGCGCCGCGCTGCTCGGCGAGCAGGTTGGCGCGGGCACCGTCGACCCCGGTGAAGGAGAGGCCGACCCGGGCGGTGACGGTGCGGTCCGTATCGGCGTCGAAGGAGACCAGGGCCTGCGCGCCGGACGCGGCGCGCTCCCGGTCGGGGTGCTGGTCACCGCCGCCCGAGCGGCGCTCCCGCGCCTCGGCGGTGCGGGCCGGCTGCGGGGCGATGCCCTCACTGGTGCCGGTGGCGCTGCGCCGCGCGGTGTCGACGGTGCCCTGCCCGCTGCCGCCGGTGCGGACGATCCCGGCGCTGCTGAACGGCCGGTCGAACTGGGCGTGGAAGTAGACCCGGTAGCGGTTGCCGGTGCCGCAGAAGCCGCCGCTCTCGGTCCAGCCGGAGAGGGTGTCGGTGCCGATGGTGATCGAGCCGGTGGCGTCGTTGAAGGCCTTGCCGGCGTCGACCGTGAGCGAGGCGGTGTGGCCCGCCGGGTAGCTGAAGCGGGCGATGCCGGAGCGCTGGGTGACGGCGAGTTCGGTCCGCAGCCCGTTGGCGAAGGTCACCGCGTAGAAGCCGGGCGCGGTGGTCTCGTCGGCGTGCGAGAAGTCGGAGTGCGCGACCGGGCGGCCGTCCAGCACCGGCATGAAGGGGGTGGTGCCGTAGTCGCCGCAGCCCGCGCCCGAGATGTGGGTGAGGCTGAAGCCGCTGATCCGGTGGTCGTCGTAGAAGTAGCCGCCGTGCTGGTAGGTGGCGGTGTCGGGGCTCCACTGCAGCATGCCGAGCGGCGCGGAGGCGCCGGGGAAGGTGTTGCCGGCGCCGCCGCCGTTGCCGAAGTCCGGTGCGCCCTGCTCGGTGCCGACGTGGGCGTTGACGTACTGGGCAGGGTCGGCGACGGTCGTCCGGCCCGGCGGCGCGGCGCCGGCCGGGGCCGCCGCGGCGCCCGCCAGCAGCACCGCCGAGGCGCCGAGGGCGAGCGCGGACGAGAGGAATCTGGAACGGTGCACGGAGCCTCCTGGGACCCGCCGTCGGCCTGCGATGCGCGTGGCGAGCGGCCCGGCAACCGCGGCCGGGCCCCACGGGCGAGCAGGTCGGCCCCGGGCGGTACGGGGTGTCCCGTACCGCCCGGGGCCGACCATCTGCTCGTCAGCTCATCGTGCAGTCCGCACAGCGGCGGGTCCGGCGGCGACAGGCCGCCTGTCGCCCGCCCGGCGCAATCGCGGAGGCGTTCGATGGACCGTCAGGAGGACTCGACGGCGACCGTCTTGCGCCGCCGGTGCACCACCTGGGCGGCGACCAGCGCGACCGCGGCGGCGACCAGCGACAGCACCATCTGCATCCGGCCGTCGTGGGTGGTGAACATGTACGCCACCACGAAGCCGATCATGCCGATGGTGGCCCAGGTGAGGTACGGGTACAGCCACATCCGGACGGTGAGCTTCTCCGGGGATTCCCGCTCGATGATCCTCCGCATGCGGAGCTGCGAGATGCAGATGACCAGCCAGACGAAGAGCGCGACGGCGCCGGAGGAATTCAGCAGGAACTTGAAGACGGTGTCCGGGAACTCGTAGTTGAAGAACACCGCGACGAATCCGAAGACCACGGAGGCGAGAATCGCGGTGAGCGGCACGCCGCGCCCGGTGACCTTGGCGAAGGCCTTCGGCGCGTCGCCGCGCTGGCCGAGCGAGAAGGCCATCCGGGAGGCGGTGTACAGGCCGGAGTTCAGGCAGGACAGCACCGCGGTGAGCACGATGAGGTCCATCAGCGGGGCGGCGCCGGGGATGCCGACGTGCTTGAGCACGGCCACGTACGGGCTCTCCAGCACGTCCTTGGAGTCCCAGGGCAGCAGGGTGACGACGATGGCGATGGAGCCCAGGTAGAAGACGCCGATGCGCCAGATCACGCTGTTGGTGGCCTTGGTCACGGCACGGGCCGGGTCGGGCGACTCGCCGGCGGCCAGGGTGACGATCTCGCTGCCCATGAAGGCGAAGACCACGGTCAGCATGCCGCTGAAGACGGCGCCGACGCCGTTCGGCAGGAAGCCGCCGTGGTCGAACAGGTTGGAGGTGCCGACCGCCTCGGTGTCCGGCAGCACGCCGAAGACCGCGAGGCCGCCGACGATGATGAAGGCCGCGATCGCGACGACCTTGATGCCGGCGAACCAGAACTCGAACTCGCCGTAGGAGGCGACCGAGAACAGGTTGGTGGCGGTCAGGACGGCCATGACCAGCAGGGCGAAGCCCCACTGCGGCACCGACGGCACCCAGTTGTGCAGGATCTTGGCACCGGCGGTGGCCTCCACGGCCAGCACGACGACCCAGAAGAACCAGTACAGCCAGCCGATGGTGAAGCCGGCCCAGCGGCCGAGCGCCCGGTCCGCGTAGGCGGAGAAGGAGCCGCTCTGCGGGTCGGCCGCGGCCATCTCGCCGAGCATCCGCATCACCATGACGACCAGCGTGCCGGCCAGGGCGTACGAGAGCAGGATGCCGGGGCCGGTGGCGGCGATGCCGGCGCCGGAGCCGACGAACAGGCCGGCTCCGATGACACCGCCGATCGCGATCATCGACAGGTGGCGGTTCTTCAGTCCGGCCTTCAGGTGGCCGTCCCCGGCCGTACCCGGTGGGGTGGCGGGGGCGGCCTCGGCGGGCCGGCTCGAGCGCGTCGTGGTGTCCGGGCTCATGGTCGTTGCTGCCTCTCCGGTGCGGCGGGGGTCGGCCGCACACCCGCAGGAAGGTAGCCCGGAAATCCGGAATCCGTAACCCCGAACGAGAATTCGGCACGATTCTCTGAGCATTATTTGAGGTTCGCGGAATGAATTATGACACCGGCTGACATCTCTACCGGCAGGTCATCGGAAATCCCGATCCACCGTCAGCTCCGGCATCGGCTTTTCGCGGCGCCCGGCCGGGGCCCGTCCGCACGGTGGCGTGTTGCCGTCCGGCCGTCCGCGGCGGTGCTGCGACGATGGGCGGGCCAGACCCTCCCTCCGCACACCCCTGGGGCTGCCCCGATGAGCACCACCGTCCACCTCGCGCAGCAGCCGGAGGCCGACGAGCTGCTCGGCCGCAGCCCGCTCGCCGCGCTCACCGGCATGCTGCTGGACCAGCAGATCCCGATGGAGTGGGCGTTCACCGGCCCGTGGACGATCGCGCAGCGGCTCGGCGCCGACGACCTGGACGCGCACCGGATCGCCGCCGCCGACCCCGAGGAGTTCGCCGCGCTGCTCTCCGAGAAGCCCGCGGTGCACCGCTACCCGGGCTCGATGGCCACCCGGGTGCAGCAGCTCTGCCGGTACCTGGTGGAGCACTACGACGGCGACGCCGCGGCGGTCTGGCGGGACGCCGCCGACGGCCGCGACCTGCTGAAGCGGCTGAACGAGCTGCCCGGCTTCGGCAAGCAGAAGGCGCAGATCTTCCTCGCCCTGCTGGGCAAGCAGTACGGGGTCACCCCGGCGGGCTGGCGCGAGGCGGCCGGCGCGTACGGCGAGGAGGGGTCCTTCCGCTCGGTCGCGGACATCACCGGGCCGGAGTCGCTGACGAAGGTGCGGGCGTTCAAGCAGGAGGCGAAGAAGGCCGCCAAGGCGGCGAAGTCCGCGAAGCCGGCGCAGGGCTGACCCGGCGGTACGGGTAGCGGTTGCGGATCTCCCGGTTGAAGAACCGGCCGAGGCTGTCCGCGGCGAGCAGCTCGGCGACCGCCTCCGCGGGGACGCCGCGGTACTGGTAGACCGTCCCGGCGGCGAACTCGACCTCCAGCACCCGCCGGCCGGCGTCGTGGCCGACCGAACGCAGGCAGCTGGAGTCCACCGCGGCGCGGTCCATGCCTCCACGGTGCGCCCGCACGCCCGGGGGCACAAACGCACGGCCGGGCCGCCCTTCACTGGGGGCGGCCCGGCCGGACGGCGACTCAGCTGCTCGCGTACTCCACGGTCAGCAGGGCCCGCGCCACGGTGTGGAAGGTGATGTTGAAGCCGACCGCGGCGGCCGGGGTGTCCGGGGTGAGCCCGAGCGAGGGCACGTCCAGGGCGTGCACCGCGAAGACGTACCGGTGGGCCGGGCCGGGCGGCGGCGCGGCACCGTCGTACTTGTGGCCCGGGAAGTCGTTGCGGGCGTGGAAGCCGGCGCCGGGCAGCGAGGCGTCCGAGGCGCCGGCGCCGCGGGCCAGCTCGGTGGTGCCGGCCGGCAGGTCGAGCGCCAGCCAGTGCCACCAGCCGCTGCCGGTGGGCGCGTCCGGGTCGTAGCAGGTGACGGCGAAGCCGCGGGTCTCGGCGGGGAAGCCGGACCAGGCGAGCTGCGGCGACTCGTTGCCGCGGGCGTGCACGTGCGCGTCCGGCATCACGGCGCCGTCGGTGAGGTCACTGCTGGTCAGCTCGAAGGCCGGGACCTTCGGCAGGAATTCGTACGGCAGGGGCGGACGGTTCGTCATGAGCCGGGCACCTTCTCCTTCGTCGCACTGCGGACGGCGGTACAGCGGAAGTCTAGGCAGCGGACTGCGCCGCCACGGCCTCGCCGAGCGGGGTGTCGGTGCGGCCCAGGTCGAGCGGCAGGTCGAAGTGGTTGCGGTCGGCGGCGACCGCCGCCTCCACCTCCGCCCCGGCCTCCCGCGCGGCGGCCGCGAACCCGTCCTGCTGGCGGCCGAACTCGGCGGTCTCGTGCTCGCCGCGGACGAGCAGCAGCGGCGGCAGCGCCGGGCCGTCCGCGAGCAGGTGCAGCGGGCTGTTGCGGCGGGCGGCCGCGGCGTCCAGGCCGAGGGCGTCGTTGACGTAGGTGAGGGTGATCGGCTCCAGGTCGTAGACCCCGCTGAGCAGCACCGCGCCGGCGACCCGGCGGCCGTGCGGGGAGGCCGGGCCGAGCAGGGCCATGGCGGCCAGGTGGGCGCCGGCCGAGCTGCCGCTGAGCTGGACGCGCCCGGGGTCGACGCCGAGTTCCTCGGCGTGGTCGAGCAGCCAGTGCACGGCCCGCCGGACCTGGTCGACGATCGCGTCCAGCGGCCAGTGCGGGGCCAGCCCGTAGCCGACCGCGGCGTAGGCGGTGCCGCGGGCGGTGAAGTCGGGCGCGGCGAAGGCGGAGTCGGTCTTGTCCAGCTCCTGCCAGTAGCCGCCGTGCACGAAGACGTGCAGCGGGGCGCCGGCGTCCGGGACGGGCCCGCGGGGCGGGAAGAAGTCGATCAGTTCGGGCCCGGCCGGGCCGTACCGCAGGTCGCGGCGGACCTCCAGAGCCGCGTACGCGTCCTTGCTCCGGTCGGTGTACGCGGCCAGCTCGACCGCGATGTCCTCGACGCAACTGCTCGGCGAGTACTCGCGCGCCAGCTCGTCATGGTCGTAGTCCCGGTACACCGGCGCCATTGCCGTCCCCGCCGTTCTCGATCACCGGGTCCGCCCACGACCCGTCAGGTATAGACCAATGCCGGGTGCCGGGCTAGCGTGGAGGGCGCACCCGAAGCACTCGCACCGCCTGCCCCGGAGCCGCCCCGTGGAGTCGTCCGTCCTCGCCTTCGCCACCGACCTGCTGGACGAGGGCGCCGACACCTTTTTCGGCCACCTTACCGACCGGGCCGGCGTGGGCGGCCTGACCCTGGCCTCGGTCTACCACGAGGCCCGCGACGTCTTCCCGCACAACCCGCACCGGGTGGTCCGCTACCTCGAACCGGGCGCCGCCTACTTCCGGCCCGACCCGGCCCGCTGGGCCGGACAGCGGCTCGTCCCGGCGCCGTCCACCGCGATCGGCGACCGCGACCCCTTCGCCGAGGCCGCCGCGGAGGCCTCCCGGCGCGGCCTGAAGCTGCACGCCTGGACGGTTTTCTGCCACAACGACCGGCTCGGCTTCCAGCACCCGGACTGCGCCCCGGCCAACGCCTTCGGCGACCGCCACCTCACCGAGCTCTGCCCGGCCAACCCCGAGGTCCGCGCCTACGCCCGCACGCTGGTGGAGGACCTCGGCCGGTACGGGGTGGACGCGATCCGGGCGGAGTCCCTGCACTTCCACGGCCTGCGGCACGGCTACCACCACGAGCGCTACTTCGAGGAGCTCGGGCCCTTCGCCGAGGCGCTGCTCGGCATCTGCTTCTGCCCGCACTGCCTGGCCGCCGCCGACGCCTCGGGCGTCCCCGCCGAGGAGGTCAGGACCGCCGTCCGGACCGAGCTGCGTGCCCGCCTCGCCGACGAGAAGCGGGCCGCCGAGCCCGCCGCGCTGGACGAGTTCGCCGGCGGCGCGCTCGCCGCCTACCTGGACGCGGGCACCCGCACCGTCACCTCGCTCGCCGCCGAACTGGCCCAGACGGCCGCCGCCGGCGGCATGCGGCTGACCTTCATGGACGGCGCGGGCCCCGGCCGCGGCTGGCTCTCCGGGATCGACCTGCCGTCACTGGCCGGCGCCGCGCACCAGGTCGAGACCCTGGGCTACGCCCGCACCCCCGAGGCCGTCCGCGAGAAGGTGGCCGCCTTCGCCCTGCACGGCGTGCGCCCGGAGGCCATGGCGGTGATCCTCCGCCCGATGGCCGAGGACTGCGACGGCCCCGCCAACCTGGCCGCCAAGATCGCCGTCCTGCGCGAGCTGGGCGTGCCCGAGGTCGAGTTCTACCACTACGGCCTGATGCGGCTCTCCTCCCTGGACCGGATCGGCGCCGCCCTGCTGCCCTGAGGCCCACGACCGCCCACCCCCGCGACGCTCCCTACCGCCGGCGGCGCGAGGTGCCGAACAGGCTGCGGGTGATCTCCCGGCCGAGCTGGGTGCCCGCGGAGCGGGCGAGGGACTTCAGCGCCGGGCTGCGCAGCAGCGAGCCGATCAGCCCGCCCTCCTCCTGCGCCGCCGGCTCGGCCCTGCGCCGTTCCGCGGGCTCGGAGCGCTCGGCGGGCGCCGGTCGGGCCGGCTCCTCCTCGCGCGCGGCCGGCCGGGCGGCGAGCTTCTCGTAGGCGGGCTCCCGGTCGATCGCGTCCCGGTAGCGCGGTGCCAGCGGCGAGCCGTCCACCGCGGCCCGCAGCACCGCCGGCTCCAGCGGCCCCATGAGCGACTGCGGCGCCCGCAGCCGGGTCGGCGCGACGGGTGTCGGCGCGCCGCGCTCGGAGAGCACCGTCACCACGGCCTCGCCGGTGCCCAGCCCGGTGAGCACCTCCGCGAGGTCGTACGGGGAGCGCGGGAAGGTCGAGACGGTGGCCTTGAGCGCCTTGGCGTCGTCCGGGGTGAAGGCCCGCAGCGCGTGCTGCACCCGGTTGCCGAGCGGCACCGAGGTCGAGCGCGGGGCCGGTGAAGGCGTACCCGTCGGCGATCGCCCGGACGGCCGCGGGCGGCTCCGCGTCGTCGGGGCTGTGGCTGTCGGTCATCTCGGCGGGCTCCCGGGCAGGGCGGGCAAAAGGGATGGACCCCATCAAACCGCCGCACTCGGAGCCGGACCGGTAACGCCGCGCTTGCTGCGCCCCCCGTGCGCATGACGGTAGGCTTTCCGTGTGATCTTCAAGCGCATCGGCAACGGGCGGCCGTACCCGGATCACGGCCGGACCAGCACCCGCCAGTGGGCGGACGTCGCGCCGCGTCCGGTGCGGCTGGACCAGCTGGTCACCACCAAGGGTCAGCTCGACCTCGAAACGCTCCTCGCGGAGGACTCCACGTTCTACGGGGACCTCTTCGCGCACGTGGTGAAGTGGCACGGCGACCTGTACCTGGAGGACGGTCTGCACCGCGCGGTTCGCGCCGCGCTGCAGCAGCGCCAGGTGCTGCACGCGCGCGTGCTGGAGATGGACTGACCGGCCGCCGGCCGGATACGAACCACCTTTCAACCGCCCCTGTGGACGGGTCCGGACGGCACCGGTACATCCTTTCGGGTGCCGGGGTACTCCAGATGATGATCATTTAGTACCTTCACAGCAGCTGTAGCACTAATCTGCTGACCAACGGCCGATTTTCCGGCACACGCCCCTTTGGCCGCACCCGAGACCGAGCCTGTCCTGGCACGAGGGGGACACCGACGTGAGCATGCTGACCCCCCAGGGACTGAAGGGGAAGCAGTACCGGATCACCGGTAACTCCTACCCCCGCCTGGGCCGCCCGCCCCGCAGGAGCCGCAAAGTGCTGGCCGCCCTCGGCGTCCTGCTCGCCCTATCCCTGGTCGCCCTCGGCGGCGTCCAACTGGTCGACATCTTCCGCGGGCGGCACGCCTCCGCGCAGGCCTGTCCGACCCCCGGCACCTCCGGCAAGCCACTGGCCGCCCCGGCCTCGGACGCCGCCTCCGGTGCGGCTTCCCCGGCTCCCGGCGCCACCAGTACCGCCGTCCCGCAGCCTCAGGCGGTGACGGTGAACGTCTACAACGCCACCGACAAGTCCGGCATGGCCGCGCGCACCGCGGAGGAGCTGAAGAAACGCGGCTTCACCATCGGCCAGGTCGGCAACGCGCCGGCCGCCCTCGACAAGAAGGTGCCCGGCACCGTGCAGGTGATCAGCGGTCCGGCCGGCCTCGGCGCGGCCACGCTGCTCGGCTCGCAGGTGGCGAGCGCGGGCAAGACCGCCGACACCCGGACGGACGCCACGGTCGATTTCGTGATCGGCGACAGCTTCGCCGCCCTGCTCGACCCGACCCAGGCGGCCGCGGCGCTGGCCGAGGCCACCAAGCCGTCCCCGACCCCCTCGCCGCAGCCCGGCTCCTGCTGACCGGCCCGACGATCTGGAAACACGACGGGCCCCGCTCCTCCGGGAGGAGCGGGGCCCGTCGTGTTTCCAGCGGTGGGATCAGCCGGCGGTGCCGTAGAGGCGGTCGCCCGCGTCGCCGAGGCCGGGGACAATGTAGCCGTGCTCGTTGAGGCGCTCGTCCAGCGCGGCGGTGACGATCTTGACGGGCTGGTCGGCCAGCTCCTTCTCGACCACCGCGATGCCCTCCGGCGCGGCCAGCAGCACCACGCCGGTGACATCGGTGGCACCGCGCTCGAGCAGCATCCGGACGGCGGCGACCAGGGTGCCGCCGGTGGCCAGCATCGGGTCGAGCACGAAGACCTGGCGGCCGGAGAGGTCGTCGGGCATCCGGGTCGCATAGGTGGACGCCTCCAGCGTCTCCTCGTTGCGGACCATGCCCAGGAAGCCGACCTCCGCGGTCGGCAGCAGCCGGGTCATGCCGTCCAGCATGCCGAGGCCGGCCCGCAGGATCGGGACGACCAGCGGCCGCGGGTGGCTCAGCCGGGTGCCGGTGGTGACGGCGACCGGGGTGGTGACCTCCACCGCCTCGGTCCGGACGTTCCGGGTGGCCTCGTAGGCGAGCAGGGTGACCAGCTCGTCGGTCAGGCGGCGGAAGGTCGGCGAGTCGGTGCGCTCGTCGCGCAGGGTGGAGAGCTTGTGGGCGACCAGGGGGTGGTCGACGACGTGGAGACGCATGTCTCGACCATAACGGGCACGGGCACATGCGTACGACTTGCCGGGGAGCGGCCGGATTCGAGGTGTGGACGGACGGAAACCGGGGAAGCCGAACCGAGACCTTCGGCCTGGTATCAAGCGGACACTTCTGGGAAAGTCGGACCGTATGAAGAGCAACCCGGACCCCGGGGCCGGCTCGACAGACGAGTCGGGGCCCGCCGCCCCCGAGACCGAGGCGCAGCGCCGCAAGCGCCGCACCCTGTTCCTCCGCGAGCTCGCCGAGGCGCGCGAGCTGCGGGCCCGGGTGCAACCCCGGCGCACCAAGGAGCGGCGGATGCGCGAGGCCATGCGGATGCGAACCTTCCGCATCTGACACGGGAGCCCGCGAAACGTCGGCCGCCGACCAGCCATTCCGACACGACCTGCAAAGACGCGCTGCCGAACACCCCCCGCGGCGGCGGGCTTTCTGTCACGATGCCGGAGGGACGGTCCGAACAGCGGACCGCCTCTGGCGCGGGGGCGGCCAGACCGCGTTCGCCCGAGATCGCCTACAGCCGAGACCAATCTTGGGAGTGTCCCTGGTGGCGTACTTCGCTGCAGTGCTTGCTCGCACCGATGGCGGGTGGGATGTGAGCGAGACGGAGCTCGACGACGTCGAGACCTTGGCCGATCTGGCCGACCTGGCCCGGGAGGCCGCCCAGGACGACGACAGCGTCCTGGTCTTCATCGAACAGGAGGACGCCTGGTTCGCCGTCGTCCGCGTGGACGGCGAGGACGACCCGCGCATCTTCGTCTCCGACGGCGCCGCCGCCGCGCGCAGCTCCTACGGCTCCGTGCTGACCGACGAGCTGATCGACGCCGAGGACTTCGAGGACCTCGACGCCCTGGTCGCGGACGTCGAGGACGAGGAGGCCGCCCTGGACGCCGAGGACGACACCGACGAGGACGACGGCGCCGACGGACCGACGGGCGCCCAGGCGGGGCCGCTCGGCGACTCCGACCTGCTCACCGACTTCGGCCTGTCCGCCAAGGACCTGCTGGGCCTGGCCGGCGAGGGCGCGGTGCCCGGCGACGCACTCGCCGAGATCGCCGACGCGCTCGGCGCGGGCGAGGTGCTGGAGGCCGTTCGATAACGGCCGGGCCGGTGCCCGACACTGGTGCCATGCCGTCCGCACCCCTCCCGCAGATCACGCCCCTGCCGGCCCCGGTCCGCCCCGACCCGGTGCGCGACCGGTGGCGGGACCTGATGCGCCTCGCCATGGACGAGGCGGCACTGGCCACCGCCACCGGCGACGTACCGGTCGGGGCGCTCGTGCTCGGGCCCGGCGGCGAGGTCATCGGCCGCGGCCACAACGTCCGCGAGGCGGACGGCGATCCCACCGGGCACGCCGAGATCGTGGCGATCCGGCAGGCGGCCGAGGCGGTCGGGGAGTGGCGGCTGAGCGGCTGCACCCTGGTGGTCACCCTGGAACCGTGCACCATGTGCGCGGGCGCGCTGGTGCTCTCGCGGATCGACCGGGTCGTCTACGGCGCCCTCGACGCGAAGGCCGGCGCGGCCGGCTCGCTCTTCGACGTGATGCGCGACCGGCGGCTCAACCACCGCCCCGAAGTCATCCCCGGGGTACTCGCCGAGGAGTGCTCCGCGCAGCTGCTGGCCTTCTTCGAAACCCAGCGCTGAATCGGATTTCGTGACCGCCCGACCCGTCCGGTAGAGTCTCCCTCGGTAGCGTGTCCGAGCGGCCAAAGGAGCACGCCTCGAAAGCGTGTGTGGGGGCAACTCCACCGTGGGTTCGAATCCCACCGCTACCGCTTCGCGAAGGGCCCCGATCGATAACGGTCGGGGCCCTTCGGCGTACGCGCCCGACACGGCCTCAGTTGGCCTGCCACGCGCCCGTCTCGGCACGCCGCCCGGCCCCGCCCCGTCGGGATGCCTACAACGATTCGGCAAGTGCGCGGCCGGGCTGACCCCGGACGGGCAGGTGGTCTGGGCCTGTCGTGTTCTCAACGGCCCCGGGACGTGGTTGTTGTCACGAGCATCGACTACGACCATGGCGGCCCGGCGGTTGGCCGCGGACACGGACTTCTCGCTCGAGTTCATCGCGCCGGGTCGACCGCTTCCGGCGCAGGGCCTGATGTTCGTCGGGTGGTTCACCGAGAAGGCCATGACCGCGGTCGACGAGAATTTCCTGCGCGTGGTCGACCGGGTCGGTGACACGCACGAGCGGGTGGTGGCGCTGATGAAGGGCGCGGTGAGGTCGCCGCGACACGTGGGGGCTTCGCCGTTCTGATCCACGGCGAGACGCGGGCAAACGCCGCCGGGCGGCCCGGTGGCGTCGGGGTTTCGGAGGGGGCGCGGCCTCGGGGGAAATGGGCCGCGCCCCCGTCGGGACTCCCACTACCGGCGCCGCATCAGGGGGAAGCTGCGGCGCGCGGTCCCACAGCGGGGAGTCCCGGTTCCCTGCACCGGGGATTCCTGCCAGATCCCGCGGCACACCTCCATCGTGCGCCACCGGCGGGGGCCGGGCACCCGTACAAAGCCCCCACTCGCGGGGACCTTCGTCCCGGGGAGTGAACACGGCACTCACTCGATGGGCCGTCCGGTGGATAAGCTGCGCAGCAGCAGGAGGGCGCCCGGGGAGAGCGACGGCGGCCCGCGGCAGGGAGGCAGGCCCGTTCGATGGCTCAGGCGAAGAAGATCGGCATGTATCTCCTGCTCATCTTCGTGATCTACACGATCATCACGTCACCCACCAGGGCGGCGGAGCTGGTGCAGTCCGGGTTCGTGGGCATCTCGGACGCCGCGAAGGCGGTGGGGACGTTCATGACCGGGCTGGTGAACTGAGACCGGCCGGCGAGCGGCTACCGTGGCGGGGTTCGTTCACCCTTCCAGCTAGGAGCGGCATCGTGATCCGGCACCTGGTCCTGTTCAGGCTCAACGACGGCGTCTCGCGGGACGACGAGCGGGCGATCGCCGGTGCGAAGGCGTTCGCGGAGCTCGGTCCGCAGATCCCGGAGCTGCGCGAGTGGGAGTGCGGCTGGAACACCACCGTGCGCGACATCGCCTACGACTACGCGATCAACAGCCTGGTCGAGGACCGGGACGCGCTGCAGGCGTACCTGACCCACCCGGCCCATCAGGCCGCCGCGGGGCAGTGGCGGGAGTTCGCCACCTGGGTGATCGCCGACATCGAGGTCTGATCCCCCGCCCGTAACATCGCATACGCACCACCCCTGCGGTCCTCCGCCCCCGACCCCGGGCGGAGGGCCGCAGCACACTTCGGCCATCGGCGCACTGTCAGCCAACACGCCTAGAGGCGGTGCTTGCCGCCGATGTGGACGACTTGTGATGCTATGACCGGTTTTGCCGGATCTGGCGAGGTGGTGAGAGCGGCGGGACCGCTCAGGCGGCGGGCCCGGATCGCAGATGTCGACTCTGGGAGGGGTGACGTGTCCGTGCGGACACAGGACAGCGCGCGGGGCACGGACGGGGAGCAGTCCGCCCCGCCGCCCGCGGAGAGCCTCGTCGCGGAGCTGAAGGCGGCAGGGCTGAGGGACCGCCAGAGCGGCACCCGCACGCCCGTGGACGTCCGCACGCTCACCCGGGTCCTGTTCGAGCGGCTCGGCGAACTTCCCCCGGAAGTCCCGGAGCGCGAACGCGTCCGGGCCGCCCTGATCGAGATCAACATCCCGCTGGTGCGCTACGCGGCCACCCGGTTCCGCAGCCGCAGCGAGCCGATGGAGGACATCGTCCAGGTCGGCACGATCGGGCTGATCAACGCCATCGACCGCTTCGACCCGGGCCGGGGCGTGCAGTTCCCGACGTACGCGCTGCCGACCATCCTCGGCGAGATCAAGCGCTACTTCCGCGACAACGTCCGCACCATGCACGTGCCGCGCCGGCTGCAGGAGCTGTGGGTGCAGGTCAGCGGCGCGATGGAGGAGCTGACGGTCACCCACGGGCGGGCACCCAAGGTGCCGGAGATCGCGGCCAGCCTGCGCATCCCCGAGGAGGACGTCCGGGCCTGCCTGGACGCCGGCCGGGCGTACAACGCCGCCTCGCTGGAGGCCGCGCAGGAGCACGAGGGCGGCCTGGCCCTGCTGGACCGGCTCGGCTACGAGGACTCGGCCCTCGCCGACGTCGAGCACCGCGACATGGTCCGCCACCTGCTGGTGCAGCTGCCCGAGCGGGAGCGGCGGATCATCATGCTGCGGTTCTTCGCCAACCTGACGCAGTCGCAGATCTCCACCGAGCTGGGGATGTCCCAGATGCACGTCTCCCGGCTGCTGTCGCGCATCCTCACCCGGCTGCGGACCGGCAACTCCTGGGAGGAGTGAGCCGGCCGGAAGATCGCGCCGCGTTACCGCCGTGTGACATCTCGCGACGGCCGGGTTTGCCGGGGCCGGTGGGCCGGTATGGGGGTGGGAGGGAGGGCCGATCGGCGGGAACCACGCAGCGCTGATGCCCGTTGAACAGTCAGTCACGAGGGGGTGGGGCGCGTGTCCGGAGAGTCGATCGGTGCGGTCGTCGAGGAGATCCCTGGGGAGCAGGCCGCCGGGGTGCGGGCCGTGCTGCAGGCGATCCCGCAGCAGCAGAGCGGGGATCGGGCGGAGGGCGCCCCGACGCCGGGGGCCGGGGCCGATCCGGTGGTCGGCGGGCGCCCGCTGGACACCCGGACGCTCTCGCGGTCGCTGTTCCGCCGGCTGGCCGCCTTGGAGCCGGGCGGCGTCGAGCACACCTATGTCCGGGACACCCTGATCGAGCTCAACCTGCCGCTGGTGCGCTACGCCTCGGCGCGTTTCCGCAGCCGGAACGAGCCGATGGAGGACATCGTCCAGGTCGGCACGATCGGGCTGATCAAGGCCATCGACCGCTTCGACCCGGACCGCGGGGTGGAGTTCCCGACCTTCGCCATGCCCACCGTGGTCGGCGAGATCAAGCGCTTCTTCCGGGACACCAGCTGGTCGGTGCGGGTGCCGCGGCGCCTCCAGGAGCTGCGCCTGGCCCTCACCAAGGCGGGCGACGAGCTCGCGCAGAAGCTCGACCGCTCCCCCACCGTCGCCGAGCTGGCCGCCTGCCTCGGCGTCAGCGAGGAGGACGTCGTGGAGGGCCTGGCGGTGGGCAACGCGTACACCGCCAGCTCGCTCGACTCCACCCCCGGCGAGGAGGACGGCGAGGGGCCGCTGGCCGACCGGCTCGGCTACGACGACCTGGCCCTGGAGGGCGTGGAGTACCGCGAGTCGCTGAAGCCGCTGCTGGCGAAACTGCCGCCGCGCGAGCGGCGGATCATCATGCTGCGCTTCTTCGGCAACCTGACGCAGTCGCAGATCGGCGAGGAGATCGGCATCTCCCAGATGCACGTCTCCCGGCTGCTGACCAGGACTTTGGCCCAGCTCCGGGCCGGGCTGACCGCGGAGGGCTGACAGGGCGCCCGCCGACCGGGCACGCACCGACCGGCGGCAGGGGCCGCGGGCCGGTCAGGCGAGCAGGTTGGTGCGCAGCCCGTCCAGCACGGCCTCGTCCAGTCCGAGGCCGTCCCGCCAGAAGTCGTCGAAGCTCTCCCAGCCGGCCGCGACCTCCTCGAACGCGGCGTCGAGGTAGGCGCGGTCCGCGTGGAAGATCGGCAGCAGCAGCGCCGGCTCCTTCATCAGGCCACGGGTGCCGAAGCTGTCCACCACGTGCTCGACGATGGCGGCGGAGCGCTCGTTGGTCAGCAGGTAGTCCGTGTAGACGGTGTCGCGGTCCACACCGAGGGCGGTCAGCACCAGGGCGGCCGCCCAGCCGGTGCGGTCCTTGCCGGCCGAGCAGTGGAAGAGCAGCGGGGTGCCGTCGGGCTCGGCGAGCAGCCGGATCAGGGTGGCGAAGCGGTCCCGGGCGACCGTGTCGGTGACGAACCAGCGGTAGAGGCCGACCATCATGGCCTCGGCCCGGCCGCCGCCGAGCAGGGCGCGCTGCTTGTCCGCGTCACGGTCGGCGAGCGCGTTGCGCAGGGCGACGTAGATGTCGAATTCGCGGGCGAAGACCGGCAGGTGGTGCAGGGTGATGCCGTCGGCGGTGGTGCGCCCGACGGTGACCGGGGTGGCGGAGAGCTCCGCGGCGGCGATCTCGGCGGTGGGCAGGCCGGGCACGATGTCCGGGCCGGCCTCACGGACCTCGGCGAGGCTGCGCAGGTCGACGATCTGGCGCAGCCCGTGGTCGGAGAGCAGGGCGAGGTCCTCCTCGCCGAGCCGGTTGAGCGCGTCCGCGCGCAGGGCGGTGCCCGGCTTGAGCACCCGGCCGTCGGCGGTCCGGTAGCCACCCAGGTCGCGGGCGTTCACGGCGCCTCTCAGGCCCAGGCTGCGCGCGGTCTCGGTGGGCTGGGTCACGGCGGGGGCCTCCTGGGGCACGGGGGACGGCGGGCGCGGGCCCGATCAGTCTAGGGACCGCGCCGCGTCCCGCGGCCCGTGAGCCGGGCCGCCTACTTGACGGCGAGCCAGACCACGCCGCCGATGACGACGAGGGCCAGTACCACCAGGGCGACGACCATGCCGCCACGGTTGGAGGAGCTGCTGCCGTAGGTGTTGACGGAGCCGGGGGCCTGCGGGGCCGGGGTCTCGTCGACGAACGCCCGGAACATCTGAGTGCTGCCGGCGGGGTCGTAGTCGTTGTCAGCCATGGCGAGGACTCTAGCCAACGCCGGTGTCCCCGGAACACCCCGGACCCCTCGCAGGGGTGATCTCCACAGGCTCCCCCCACCTGCATGTGCAACACCCGCGCGACAAGCGCGTGAACACGCGCCCGGCCCCGGAATGGCCGGTCCGCGGATCGGGTTGACTCGCGGCATGACCGACTACCGCAACGACGCCCGCCGGGTGACCCTCGGCGCCTCCGACCTGGAAGTCTCGCCGCTCAGCCTCGGCGGCAACGTCTTCGGCTGGACGGCGGACGAGGCCCAGTCCTTCGCCGTCCTCGACGCCTACGCGGCGGCCGGCGGCAACTTCGTCGACACCGCCGACATGTACTCGTCCTGGGTGCCCGGCAACACCGGCGGCGAGTCCGAGACCGTGATCGGCAACTGGCTGCGCAGCCGCGGCAACCGCGACGCGATCGTGGTCGCCACCAAGGTCGGGATGCACCCGGACGCGCCCGGGCTGAGGGCCGCGAACATCAAGCGGGTCGCCGAGGAGTCGCTCGTCCGGCTGGGCATCGAGCGGATCGACCTCTTCTACACCCACCGGGACGACCCCGGGACGCCGGTGGAGGAGATCGTCACCGCCCTGGACGAGCTGGTGAAGGAGGGCAAGGTCCGCGAGATCGCCGCCTCCAACATCGGCGCGGACCGGCTGGCCGAGTCGCTGGCCTTCTCCGACCGGGAGGGCCTGGCCCGGTACGTGGCGGTGCAGCCGCACTACAACCTGGTCTCCCGCGGCACCTACGAGGGCGGGCTCGCCGACGTGGCGGCGGCGAACGGGCTGTCCGCGGTGCCGTACTACGCACTGGCCTCGGGTTTCCTCACCGGCAAGTACCGACCGGGCGGCGCCGAGGTGCCGAGCGCCCGCGCCCAGGGCGCGGCCCGCTACCTGGCGGAGCCGCGCGGGCTGCTGGTGCTGGAGGCCCTGGACAAGATCGCCTCCGTCCGCGGGGTGGAGCCCGCCACGGTGGCCCTGGCCTGGCTCGCCGCCCGGCCGACGGTGGCGGCGCCGATCGCCAGCGCCCGCACCGTCGAGCAGCTGCCGGCACTGCTGGCCGCGGTCGACCTGCGGCTGGCGGAGGAGGAGACCGCCCTGCTGGACGCGGCCTCCGCGTAGGCCCACGGGCTGCGCACGACGGCCGCGGGCGTCTCGCGCGCAAGGGCCGTCCACAGCCTGTGGACAGAGTGCCCAGGGCCGGCCGAAGTGGGTCGAGTGCTAGCCCGCGCGGACGGTGGAGATCCGCACGGTGCGGCCGGGCCGGGGCGCTTCGACGTACCGACCGTCGCCCAGGTAGCGCGCGACGTGCCCGATGCCGGAGGCCCGGCCGCTGTCCGACCAGAACAGCGGTCCCCGCGGCGCAGCCGGTCGGCGGTGACGGGGGTGCTCGCGGCGTACTGGTCTGCGGCGACCCCCGGCAGGTCGACGCCCGCACGGCGCAGCGCCTGCTGGACGAGGCCGGAGCAGTCATAGCCGCCCGGGCCCTCGCCGCCCCACCGGTAGGGCCTGCCGAGCTGGGCCAGGGCGAAGGCCACGGCCGCCTCCCGGTCGTTCGGCGGACCGGCGGCTGGCCGTGCGGCGGCTGCGGGTTGCGCGGCGGGCGTGGCCGCCGGGCGGGCGCCGGTGCGGGCGAGGTAGACCGATCAGCGGGCGGTCCAGCGCCACTCCCCCGCCGTGGTGCGAAACCAGTAGCGGGAGCCGTCCCAGCCGGGTCCGTCCGGGAGGGGGAGTGCGCGGGCGGCCGGCCAGGACGACGGCCGGAAGGCATGCCGCGCGCAGGGTGTGGCGGCCCCGGACTGGTCGGGTGGGCCGGAGGACAGGGCGGGCCGCCCCGTCCGGGCCGGCGACCGCGCAGCGCCGGCAGCGGCAGCCCGCGGGGCGTGACCTCGGCGAAGGCGATCGGGGCGGGCGGCGGCTATGGTCACGCCGGCCGCCCCTCCGTGCGGCCGGCGCCCTCCTTGCGGGCCGGCCGGGCGGCCGGGGCGGGTACCGGGGCGCCGACGACCCCGACGGGGGCGACGAAGGCGACCAGCAGCTGCTCCATCAGCGCGCTGCGGGCGGCCTCGTCGAGTTGGTGGGCGGTGGCCCGTTCGAGGCGGCGGACGGCGAGCGCGGCGGCCTCAACGGCGTCGTCGACCAGGACGGTGCGCAGGCCCGCGTCGAGGTCGGCGAGGCGGCGGCGGCGCATCGACTCGGCGACCTCGGGCGCGTAGTCGAGGGCGATCGGCTGCGCCGAGTACACCTCCAGTCCGGCCGGGTGCGCCTCGGCGGCCAGGGCGCGGCTGAGCTCGTCGGCGAACCACTGGCCGTCCCGGAGCGCCGGGCCGGGGCCCGCGTCGGAGTCGCAGGGCAGCCGGCTGGCGGTGCGGCTGAGCACGGCGTGGATCTGCTCGCGCAGGTAGGCCTCGTGCTCGGCCACCGAGAGCACGGCGCGGGCGGTGTCCCGGACCCGCCAGACGACCAGCAGCCGGACGACGATCGGGGTGCCGGTGCGGTCGGTGACCGTCACAGGGTCGCTGCGCCAGTGGCGGAGCCGGACGTCGACGCGGCGGCGCCGCACCAGCGGGTTGACCCAGAGCAGGCCCGCCCGGCGGACGGTGCCGCGGTAGCGGCCCCAGCGGGTGAGCACCCTGGCCTCGCCGCCGGGGTTGGACAGCAGCCCGGCCAGGACGGCCACCAGCAGCAGGCCGACGGAGGCGACGGCGGCGATCTCGGCGCCGGTCAGCCCGGCGGGGCCGCCGCGCCGCACGGCCTCGGTCCGGATGTCCGGGAGCGCCTCGAACTCCGGCACTACACCGGCCCGGACGAGGACGGCCAGCAGCCCGGCGGTGCCCAGCAGCAGGACGAGCAGGGCCAGCCAGCCGGGCAGCGCGAAGGCGTGCCGCTCGCGCAGCGCCTGGTCGACGCGGGGCGGCCGGCGGGTCGCGGGGTTGTCGGTGTCCGGTTCGGCGCGGACGGGGGTGAGCTCTCGGGTGGGCGGGTCCTCCGGCAGCGCGGCCCGGGCGGCGGTGCCCGGGGCGGGGGCGGTCAGGCCGCCGCTGGTGGCGCGGGCGGGCTGGGCCTTGCCGGTGGCGGCGGTCGATCCGGCCGAGCCGGGCCCTCCGGGGCCGCCCGCCGCGGGGTCGGGCGGCCCGGCCGGCCGGGGGGCGGGTCGTGGCGATGAGTCGCGGGTGACGTCCATGCACGGTCCTCGGGTTCGGGTGCGGCAAGGCGCGGGCGGCCGGTCGAAGCGGACGGCCGACACCGGATCTCAGGCTAGGTCGACAAGTCATCAAATGCGACATTTCACGCAAAGCGGGCGTGTCGATTCCCGTCGCCGCCACATGAACTGACGAATCGTCAGCCTTTGCGTCGGGTGCCGGAGCCGCGGGCGAGCAGCCGCCGCAGCAGCAGACCGGCGACCGCCAGGCCCGCGAGCAGCCCGCCGAAGCCGGCGAGCAGCCGGACATCCGGGGCCGGCCACCGGAACGACGCACGCTCCGGCCGGGGCGGCACCGCCCGTACCCGGCCGCCCTGTGCGGAACCGCCGTCGGCGGAGGCCGCCACGCCCGGGTCGGCCGGCTGCTCCGCTGCGGGCGGCTCGGCGGCCGACGGCGAAGGCGATGACCCGGACGGCGAAGGCGATGACCCGGACGGCGAAGGCGCGACCGGTGCGGGCTCCGCCGCGATCCGCACGGTCACCGGCTCCCCCGCCGTGCTGTTCCCGGCGCGGTCGGCGGCGGTGGCCAGCAGCACCTGCTCCCCCTGCGGCGCGGCGCGGTCGGCGGTGCAGGACCAGGTGCCGTCGGCGCCCGCGGTGGCGCTGCAGAGGACGATCCGGTCCCCGCCCGCCGCCTTCGCCCCGACGGTGACGGTGATGGTGGCCGCGGCCTCCGCCCGTCCGGCGAACCGCGCCCGGGCGGGCGCCGCGGCGCCGGCCTTCGGTGTCTCCAGCACCGGACGGGCGGGTGCCACGGTGTCGGCGGTCAGCGCGGCCTCCCGGCTCCGGGCGGTGTTGCCGGCCGCGTCCACCGCGGTGGCGGTCAGCTGGTGGACGCCGTCGTCGAGGCTCTCCACCGGCAGGCAGGACCAGCCGCCGTCCGGTCCGACGCCGGTGCTGCAGAGTTCGCCGGCGGCCTGCGGTGTCGGGCCGGCCTCGGTGACCGAGACGGTGCTGCCGGGCTCGCCGACACCGGTGACGGGCAGACCGGGGTCGTTGGTGTATTCGGGCAGGGTGAACGCGGGGGCCGCGGGCGGGGCGGTCTTGACGGTCAGCCGGACGGGCTCGCTGCGCAGCACGGCGCCGGCGCGGGTGGTGACCACTGCGGTCAGGGTGTGCTCGCCGTCGACCAGTGCCTCGCCGGGCCGACAGGTCCAGCCGCCGTCCTGGGCCGCCGTCGCCGTGCAGAGGGTGCGGTCGCCGTCGGTGACGGCGGTGCTCGCACCGGCCGGCGCACCGGTGCCGGCGACCTGCGGGCGGACCTCCGCGGTGACCGTACCGTTCGCCGGGGCGGAGATCTCCGGGTGGGCGGAGCCGCCGGCGAGGCGGATCCGCTGGTCGACGACCTGGCCGGAGTCGGCGAAGCCACCCGGGGTGACGAGTTGGGAGGCGTCCCGGGCGATCCGCAGCCGGGCCCAGGTCTCCCCTGCGACCACCCGGCCGGTGACCGCCCACTCCAGGCGGGCGGTGGCGGCGCCCTGCGGCACCTCGGCCTGCACCCGCTCCAGCGGGTCGAAGCGGCCGTTGCGGTCGAAGTCGACCCAGCCGGCCAGGACGGCGGGGCCGGGGCCGGGCGCGACGGGCACGTCGACCCGGTAGTAGTCGCCGGTCGCGGCCTCGGTGGGGAAGGCGAGGGTCGGGTCGGCGCCCGGGTACTCGCCGCGGCCCGGACCGGTGCGGGGCGGCACCGGGTTGGCCCACATGCTGCGGGCCGCCGCGGGGACGAGTTCGACCAGGGGCCGGGTGGGCGCGGCGGGCTGCTCCGCGTCCCCGGGCGCCGCCCCGCCGGGGCCGGGGACCAGCGGCCGGGCCGCAGCCGCCGCGGCGGCACGCTCGCGGTGCCGGTCGTCGGTGGCGTCCCGGCCGAGGTAGAGGTCGGAGAGCAGGTGGGAGGCGTTGCCGTAGCCCTGGGGGCGGTGCCGAGCGACTCGTCGACGGTGACCGTCCAGGAGGTGTGCAGCGGGGGCGGCGTGGTGGTGGAGCCGTCCCGGGCGGTGGTCCGTTGTTCCAGGCGGAGGGTGGCGGTGCCGACGGTGCCGGCCAGTTCGAGGGTGCCGGCGCCGTCGGCCGCGGTGTCGGCCTGCGCGTCGTCGGGCGGGGCGAGTTCGTTGCCGTTCGCGGTCCATCCCGTCCAGGGGGTGCGCCCGACCAGGGTCGGGGCGGTGGGGGTGCCGCCGGTGGCGGTGAGCCGGACGGCGGCCGCGGTGGTGCCGGTGGTGGCGGTGGCCCGCGCGGTGAGGCCGCCGATGTGCAGCCGGGGGTTGCGCATCGGCCGGGAGAAGGCGATCCGCAGGGTGCCGAGGGTGCGCCAGGAGCCGTCCGCGGCGGGGCGGTCGGCGGTGATGTCGAAGGTCTCGGCGGGGTCGCCGGGGCGCGTCCCGTCCGCGAAGGTCGCACCGCTGCCGGCGCTGCCGGCCCGGTCGGCGAGTGCTCCGGGGGCGGCGGTGGCGGTGATGCCGGGGAGCGCGGAGAAGTCGAGCCGGACGGTGAGCCCGGAGGGCAGGGCAGCGGTGCGCTCCTGGGTCCAGGTGGCGGGGCTCTGCTGGGCCGGGGCCGGGGCGGCGAGCGCGGCGGGCAGCAGCAGCCCGGCGGTGGCCGCGGCCGCCAGGGCCCGGCGGGCGGGCGCCGGGAAGCAGAACCGTCGGGTCATCCGGCGCTCCTTCGCTGCCGTGTGCCGGGCCGCGCACAGCCGGGAGATGACGCGGCCATAACATCCGACAAAAGCGAAGCACGGTCGACGGTCCGTCAAGTTCCGACACCCGTGGGCGGATCCTGATGTGCACCCGAACGGCCGCCGCGCCGCCCGGGCCGCCGCCCGGTAGGCGGTTTTCCGCCACTCCGGCCGGATTGCGATCACCACTCCTGGCGCTTTCCGATCACGTGTCGACGCACCCTGTTCGATATGACGCGCCGTCAGTAGAGTCGGCGCCCGTGAGCATCGACCCCGTTCTCGTGAAGAGCAGTTTCGCCGCCGTCGAGCCGCACGGCACCGAGGTGACGGCCTGGTTCTACCGGCACCTGTTCGAGCACCACCCTGCCGTCCGTCCGCTGTTCGCCGAGCACCTGGACGAGCAGCAGGACCGCCTGTTCGCCGCGCTCGGCGCCCTGGTCGCGAACCTGGAGGACACCGACACCCTGGTCGGCGTCCTCACCGGCCTCGGCCGCCGGCACGCCGGCTACGGCGCGCTGCCGGAGCACTTCCCCGCGGTGGGCGTGAGCCTGATCGCCACCCTGCGGCACTTCGCCGGCGACGCCTGGTCGCCGCAGGCGGAGGCGGCCTGGGCGGCGGTGTACGGCGTGGTGGCGGACACCATGGGCCGCGCGCTGGTGGCCGCGGGGCCCGCCGGGGCGGACGGGTGAGGCCGGGGCCGTGGCCTTCGACCCCGCGGTCCTCCGGGCCGGCCTCGCGGTGGTCGAACGCCGCGCGGACCAGCTGACCGCCTACTTCTACGCCCACCTGTTCGCCCACAACCCCGGTGTCCGGGCGCTCTTCCCGGAGCGGATGGAGGAGCAGCGCGACCGGCTTCTCGCCGCGATCACCCACCTGGTGCAGCGCCTCGACGAGCCGGAGCGGCTGGCCGGCTACCTCACCGCCCTGGGCCGCGACCACCGCAAGTTCGGCGCCCGGCCCGAGCACTACCCGGCCGTCGGCGCGAGCCTGCTCGCCACCCTGCGGCGGTTCGCCGGCGCCGCCTGGACCGAGGAGCAGGAAAAGGCCTGGACCGAGGCCTGGACGGTGATCTCCCAGGCCATGATCGACGCCGAGCGGGCCGTCCCGGCCGACGAGCCGGCCTGGTGGCAGGCCGAGGTGGTGCACCGGCGGTGGGCCGCCCCGGACGTCGCCGTGCTCACCCTGGCGCCCGACAGCCCCTACCCGTTCACGCCCGGCCAGTACCTGACGCTCTGCTCGCCGCGGGTGCCGCAGGTCTGGCGCCCGTACTCGATCGGCTGCGCGCCGCGCGCCGACGGCACCCTGGAGGTGCACGTCCGCCGGGTGCCGGACGGGCTGCTCTCCCCCGTCCTGGTCGACGAGGTGCTGCCCGGCGAACAGCTGCGGCTCGGGCCCGCGCTCGGCACCGCGGTGCTCGACCCGCACTCCCGGCGGCCGCTGCTGGCGGTGGCCGGCGGCACCGGCTGGGCCCAGGTCAAGGCGGTGGTCGAGGCGCTCGCCCAGCGGGGCGACCGGCGGGCGACCGTCCTGCTCGGCGCCCGCAGCGATGCCGACCACTACGACCTCGACGCGGTGCGCGCCCTGGTCGACCGGTACGCCCGGCTGGAGATGGTGCTGGCCGCGCCCGAGGACGGGGCCGGCCGCGCCGAGGCGGTGGCGCTGGTCCACGAGGGCCTCGCCCGGCTCGGCGACTGCTCGGGCCGGGACGTGCTGCTGAGCGGCCCGCCCGACCTGGCGCCCGCGGTCGCCGCCCGGCTGGCACGGCTGGGCGCGGACCCGGAGCTCGTCCGGCACGACCCGGTGCCGCACACCCTGGACCGCAGCCGGCCTGCGAGCGCTGCGGAGCGCCTCCTGCAGCCTCGGGACATCGCCTGGATCAACCGGACCGAGCTGGGCTGACCGGTGCCCGGGAACGACGAAGGCCCCGGACGGTGTCCGGGGCCTTCGGGTGGTGCGCTCAGCAGGATTCGAACCTGCAACCTCTTGATCCGTAGTCAAGTGCTCTATCCGTTGAGCTATGAGCGCCTGGGCGACCCCGAGGGGCCGCTGCGGCGGGTTGTGGTGCGCTCAGCAGGATTCGAACCTGCAACCTCTTGATCCGTAGTCAAGTGCTCTATCCGTTGAGCTATGAGCGCTCGCCCTGGCGGCTGGCCTCCGGGGCGGTGCGGGGACAACATTACATGACCGTCGACCGGGGGTGAAATCGATTGATCCCGGGCTCCTGCGGCCGCCCCTCGGGGCAAACGGAAAGCCCCGCCGGCTGATGCCGACGGGGCTGTCCACGAGGCGGAGGCTGAGGGATTTGAACCCTCGATGGGCTTTAAGGCCCAAACCGCATTAGCAGTGCGGCGCCATAGACCGGACTAGGCGAAGCCTCCTCCACCCGGAACGCGCCCGATGACCCCGGACGCACTCCGTGCGCAAGTGATGATGCCACAGCCCACGGGCCCGACACCAACCACCGACAACGTTACTAGGCGGGTCGTCCACAGCGCAAAGAACAATGAGATACTGCCGGGGCCCGAGGAGAGCGCGAGCCGCGAGCGCCCGCCGTGACCAGCCGGCGAGCCCCGCCGACGTGGCCCAAGCCGTGAGGAGACCTGTCGACGTGAGCAGCAGGCCGACCCGAGGCGCTGCTCGCCTCGCCGCGATACTCGACGCGCTGCCCGACGCGCTGCTGTTGGTGAACAGCAACGGCACCGTGGTGGACGCCAACAAGGCCGCCGTGGAGAGCCTGCAGGCGCCCGGCACCTCCCTGGTCGGGCGCGGCCTGCTCGACCTGCTGCCCGAGTTCGACCCGAGCCGCATCCCCGGCTCGATGCGCCCGGCGACGGCCGAGTCCGAGGGCCTGGACAAGCCGGTCCGGATGACCGCCCGCCGTACCGACGGCAGCACCTTCCCGGTCGAGGTCTCCGGCAACGACTTCGCCGACGACGGGGCCGCCGAGGGCCGCGGCTACGTCCCGTACGACCCGTACCGCGAGGGCTCCGGCCAGGACCTGCTGCTGCTGCTCGTCCGCGACCTCTCCGGCCGGCTCGGTGTCGAGGCGGAGCTGCGGCGGCAGCACAAGCAGACCGAGATGATCCTCCGGGCGGCGGCCGAGGGTGTGCTCGGTGTCGACCTCGAGGGCCGCGTGGTGCTGGTCAATCCGGCGGCGGCGCACATTCTCGACTACCGGGCCAGCGAGCTCGGCGGCCGCGAGCTGCACCCGCTGGTCCAGCACTCGCAGGCGGACGGCACCCCGCTCGCCGCGGACGGCTCCGCCCTGATGGACACCCTGCTGTCCGGCCGCAAGCACCGGGTGCGCGGCGCCGTGCTGTGGCGCAAGGACGGCACCCCGGTCACCGTCGACCTCACCACCGCCCCCGTCCGGGACGGCGAGCAGCTGGTCGGCGCGGTGATGACCTTCACCGACCGGACGAGGGAGCTCGCCCTCGTCGCCCGCAACGAGCACCTGACCGCCGTTCTGGAGACGGAGCTCGGCGACGCGCTCACCGCCCTGCACACCCGGATCGACGCGCTCGCCACGGACCCGGCCGGGCAGCTGTGGCCGGAGGCCAACTGGACGCTGCGCCGGCTCGCCGACGAGTGCCGGCGGTTCGGCAGCCTGATCGACGGCGTGCTCGCCCACCAGGCCTTCGAGGCCGACGTGGAGAGCGGGCGGCAGCAGCTCAAGCGCAAGCCGGTCGGCCTGGACGCGGTCGTCCAGCGGGCGGTGGAGCACGCCGGGGAGCTGGTCGGCCCGGGCCGGGTGCGCTACTCGGTGCACGCGGCCGCCGTCGACGTGACGGCCGACCGCGAGCGGCTCGCCCGCGCGCTCGCCCACCTGGTGGCGGACGTCAGCGGTATCACCCCGTCGCTGGACGCGCCGGGGACGGGCGTGTCGCCCGCGCTCGGCGTGCCCGCCCTGCCGCCGGTCGGCGGGGACGCCCCGATGGTGGTGGTCGCCGCGGCGCAGCGCGGCGAGGTCGCCCGGATCGAGGTCCGCGGCCCGGCCCGACAGAGCAGCCCCGTCCACCTGCCGATCGCGCGCGGCACGGTCGAGCGGCACGGCGGCGTGCTGCAGCGGCACGAGCTGCCGGGCGGCGCGGGGACGACGTACGTGGTCGAGCTGCCGCTCGACCCGGCGACGGCGCGGGCGGCCGCGGGCCGGCCGAGCGTGCCCAAGGAGACCGACACCGCGATGCTGCCGGACCTGCCCCAGGTGGCGTCGGCGGAGCCGCGGGAGAGCGGCCCGGCGGAGCCTGCCGGGCGGGCCGGGCGGGAGCCCGCCGACCACGACCGCAGCGGGCCGATCCCGCTCGGGCCGATGGCGGCCGCGCCCGCCGAGTCCGCGCCGGAGCCGCAGGCACCGGCCGCCGAGGGGGACACCCCGCCGAACGGTGTGCCCGTGGACGCCGGTGCCCGTGCGGCGGCTGACGGCGCGTCGGAGGGTGCCTCCGCCGAGGAGCCCCGGCCGGCCCGGCGCCGCCGCCGGGCCGCGGCCGACGAGACCCCGGCCGGCGCCGTCGCGCTGCCGGGTGTGCCCGAGCCGGGCATGCCGGTCTACCCGGGTCTGGAGCACGCCCTGCCGGCCGGTCCGCCGGTCGCCCAGCCGCCCGTGCAGCCCACCGGCCGCCGTCGGCGGCTCGCGGTGCCCGCCGAGCCGGAGCAGGCCGGATCGGCCGGTGCCCCGGAGCAGTCGGCCCCCGCCGCGCTGCCGGCGCCGGCCGCCGAGGCGGCGCCGGCCCCGTCGGCAGAGCTCGAACCGGCCCATCCGGCGGTGCCCGAGCCCGCCGTGCCGGCCCAGCCGCAGCCGGTCGGTACCGGGCTCGGCGAGCTGAGCCCGCCGCGGCCGCTGCAGAGCGCGTTCGCGGCGGCCTTCCCCAGTGCCTTCCCGCAGCCGGAGGCCGCCGCGGTCGGCCGGTCCGGTGCCCCGGCCGAGCTGCCCGCACTGCCGGCGCCGGCCCGTGCCGCGGAGCCGGCCGTCCCGGCGGCCCTGGAGCCGCGGACGCCGCCGCGTCCGCTGTCCGAGCTGGCCCCGGCCGGTGCGGCGCCCGTACCGGCGGACGAGCCGACGGTGCTGGTGCCCGCGGTCGACGGCGGGCCGCGGCGGCTGCTGGTGTGGCCGGAGCCGGACGCCTCCACCAAGCAGGCGCTCCAGGACCGCGGCTACCGGCCGGTCATCGTGCGTTCCCGCGAGGAGGTCGACGCGCAGGTGTCGGGCTTCCCGGCCGCGCTGTTCGTCGATCCGCTGACCGGGCCGATCACCCGCACCGCGCTGGAGTCGCTGCGCACCGCGGCGCTGAACCGGCAGGTGCCGGTGCTGGTCACGGCCGGCCTCGGGCAGGCGGCCCGGGACTCGGCGGCCGGCGCCGACCCGGCGGTGCTGCTGCGGGCGCTGGCCCCGCGGGACAGCGAGAACCACGCACCGCGGGTGCTGCTGGTGGAGTCCGACCCGGACATCGCCGGCGCGATGATCGCGAGCCTGGAACGGCGCGGGATGCACGTCGAGCACGCCGTGGACGAGAACGACGCGGTGGCCCGGGCGAGCAGCGTCCAGCCGAACCTGGTGGTGATGGACCTGCTGCGGATCGAGCGCCGCCAGCTGGGCCTGCTGGACTGGCTGCGTGCCAACGACCGGCTGCACCGCACCCCGATGGTCGTCTACACCTCGGTGGGCCTCGACCCGAAGGAGCTGCCGCGGCTGCGGACGGGCGAGTCGGTGCTGTTCCTCGCGGAGCGGTCGACGACCGAGGACGTGCAGTCCAGGATCGTCGACCTGCTCGGCCGGATCGGCTCGCTCTCCGAAGCCGGTACGGCCGCCGGGGGCTGACGCCCGCTCAGTGGTGGGCGTGGGCCGCGGCATGGCCCTGCCCGCGGGAGATCAGCCACCGGTTGACCGGCACGGTGAGGGCGAAGGCGATCGCCAGCGAGAGCAGCAGGGACGCCCAGAACAGCGGCCTGCCGAGGCCGGCGTCCATCGCGCCGGGCACGGTGACCATGACGGTGTTGTCGATCAGCTCCATGACGAGGATCGACACGGTGTCGGCGGCGAGCGCGACGCGCAGGGCCGCGCCGAGCGGCAGGCCGGCCTTGCGCACGCCGCGCATGGTGAGGGCGTAGCCGAGGACGAAGGCCAGTGCGACCGAGAGCGCGACGGTGGCGCCGGTGTGCAGGCCGAGGGCGGTGCCGAGGACCATGCCGAGGATCTCGCCGGCGGCGCAGCCGGTGAGGCAGTGCAGGGTGGCGCGGACGGCGGTGGACCAGCCGGTGCCATGCCGGGTCGGCTGCTGGTGGTGTGCGGGGTGGTGCGGGTGGTGCTCCATGGTGCGGGCTCCTCTCCCCTCGCGGGTTCCGTCCAGCAGGAACGTGATACCCCTGGGGGGTATTCCGCGAGGGGAGAGGAATCTCGGCTACTCCTTGCCGAGCAGGGTGACGTCCAGCCGGTCGGCGGCGTAGTCGGCCCGGATGACCTTCTTGTCGAACTTGCCGACCGAGGTCTTCGGCACCGCCTCGACGATCGACCAGCGCTCCGGCAGCTGCCAGGAGGCGACCCGCTCGGCGAGGAAGGCGCGCAGCTCGCGCAGGCCGGCGGTGGCGCCGGGGCGCAGCACCACGGTGGCCAGCGGGCGCTCGCCCCACTTCTCGTCCGGCACGGCGACCACGGCCGCCTCGGCGACCTGCGGGTGGGCCATCAGGTGGTTCTCCAGCTCGACGGAGGAGATCCACTCGCCGCCGGACTTGATGACGTCCTTGGCGCGGTCGGTGAGGGTGAGGTAGCCGTCCGGGGTGATGGTGCCGACGTCGCCGGTGCGCAGCCAGCCGTCCTCGCTGAACTTGTCCTCGGGGCGCTCGGGGTCGCGGCCGGCGCCGCCGTAGTAGGCGCCGGCGATCCACGGGCCGCGGACCTCCAGCTCGCCGGCGGCCTTGCCGTCGTGCGGCATCCGCTCACCGCCGGGGCCGATCAGCCGGGCCTCGACGGAGGCCGGGAAGAGGCCCTGGGTGAGCCGGTAGGGCCACTCCTCCTCGGCGGTGAGGCCGCCCGGCGGCAGCGCGAAGGTGCCGAGCGGGGAGGTCTCGGTCATGCCCCACGCGTGCACGACGTTGATGCCGTGGCGGTCCTCGAAGGCCTTCATCAGGGCGGGCGGGCAGGCGGAGCCGCCGATGACCACCATGCGCAGGCTGGAGGTGTCGTAGGAGCCGGCGTCGAGCTCGTCGAGCAGGCCGGTCCAGATGGTGGGGACGGCGGCGCTGACGGTCGGCCGGATCCGGGCGATCATCTCGGCGAGCGGCTTGGGCTGCAGGAAGCGGTCGGGCATCAGCAGGTTCGCGCCGGACATGAAGGCGGTGTGCGGCACGCCCCAGGCGTTGACGTGGAACATCGGCACGACCGGCAGCGCGGTGTCGCGGGAGGTGAGGCCGAAGCTGTCGGCGGCCATCACCTGCAGGCAGTGCAGGTAGACCGAGCGGTGGCTGTAGACGACGCCCTTGGGATCGCCCGTGGTGCCGGAGGTGTAGCAGAGGGCGGCGGCCTGCCGCTCGTCCAGCTCCGGCCAGGGGTAGGCGGTGGGGCGGTCGGCGATCAGGTCCTCGTAGTCGTGGACGGTGCCGGCGAAGCCGTCGAGCAGGGAGCGGTCGCCCTCGCCGCTGACCACGATGTGCTCGAGGGTGTCGTTCAGCTGTCCGAGCACGCCGGCGAGCAGCGGCAGCACGCTGCCGTTGACGACGACGACGTGGTCGGCGGCGTGGTTGACGATGAAGGCCAGCTGCTGGGCGGGCAGCCGCAGGTTGAGGGTGTGCAGCACGGCGCCCATCGAGGGCACCGCGAGGTAGGTCTCCAGGTGCTCGGCGTTGTTCCACATCAGGGTGGCCACCCGCTGGTCGCCGGTGACCCCGAGCTCGTCGCGCAGGGCGTGGGCGAGCTGCGCGGCGCGGGCCCCGACCTCGGCGTAGCTGCGGACCACGGGGCCGGTGCCGTCCCAGGTGGTCACGGTGGAGCTGCCGTGGACGGTCGTCCCGTGCGCCAGGATCCGGGCAACGGTGAGCGGTACGTCCTGCATGGTGCTGAACACGCGGGTCCTCCTTGACCGGTGGTGGGTCTCGCGGCGGGCTACTCGCAGGTAGTCACCGCTGACGTGCCGATTCTTTCCCCGGCCGGGGCCCGGTGTCAGCATCCGTGGCGGAGTTGAGACCAGCGTCTCCGGGGCCCGGCCGGGCGGGCGACGGGTTGCCCGGAGCGGCCGGCCGCGCTTGAGTCGTGCCATGACCGTCGAGTACATCCGGTACCGGCTCGCCGGGCCGCAGCACCGGGCCGCCTTCGAGGCCGCCTGCCGCCGCGCCGTGGACGGCCTCGGCGGGGCCGGGGCCTGCGTCGACTACGCGCTGGAGCGCTCGGCCGGGGATCCGGACGGGTACGGGCTGCGCATCCGCTGGACGTCCGACGAGGGCCGGCAGGCGTTCTGGGAGAGCCGGGAGGGCGAGGCCCTGGTCGCCGCGCTCGCCCCGTACGCGGAGCCGTCCGGGCTGTCGGTGGAGGAGGCCACCCCGATCGCCGGGCGCGGCGGCTCGGTGCCGACGCTGTACGAGTGGGCGGGTGGCGCGCCCGCGCTGGAGCGCCTGTTCACCCGCTTCTACGAGCGGGTCGACGAGGACGGGCTGCTGGCGCCGGTCTTCGCCGGCAAGGACCCGGCCCACGCGCGGCACGTGGCGGCCTGGCTGGGCGAGGTGTTCGGCGGCCCGCCGGCGTACAGCACGGAGTACGGCGGCCACCGGCACATGGCCTCGCGGCACCTTGGCCGGGGCATCACCGAGGAGCAGCGGCGCCGCTGGGTGGCCCTGCTCACCGACACCGCGGACGAGGTCGGGCTGCCGGACGACCCGGAGTTCCGCGCGGTGCTGGCGCACTACCTGGAGTGGGGCACCCGGATGGCGGTGCTCTACTCCGGTCCGAACCCGCCGCCGCTGCCGGAGTCTCCGATGCCGCGCTGGGACTGGGGGATCACCCCGCCGTACCGCGGCTGAGCCGGCTCCGGGCCGCTCAGCCGACCAGCGAGTCGAGTTCGTCGCGGTCGATGGTGAGGGCGTTGCCGCCGTAGGACTCCTGGACGTTCCCGCGGTGCTGGTGGATCCGGCGGTGGTCGGTCCACAGGTCGGGGTTGAGGGCCCCGGCCCCGTCGGTGGTGTTGGCGTGGTCGTCCCAGCGGGCGTACCAGACGGCGTCGGGCAGCGGGGAGCTGCCGGCCCTGGCGGCGGCGGCGAGGTCGGCGATGCCGGACTCGGCGGAGGAGTAGAACCCGGCGAGGTGGCCGGCGGTGTGCAGGGCCTGGGTCCAGCCGACGGTGAAGTCGATCACGGCCTGGCTGCAGCGGGTGTCGCCGCGCGGGTAGGCCTCGATGTCGAGGTAGACCGGGCTGCCGTCGCCGAAGCCCAGGGCGCGCATCGCCGAGACGGCCTCGGCGCCCTCCTGCTGCCCCTGGGCGACGGCGTTCGCCGGGTCGATGTGCCTGGGCTTGCTGCTGCTGGTGCTGCACGGCGCCTGCAGGCCGACATGGGTGGGGACGAACCGCCAGCCCATGTCGCGGGACCTCGTCACCCAGTCGGCGGTCAGCCGGGACTGGCTGCAGCCGCGCTGGGAGCCGCTCACGTAGATGCCGACCGCGCCGTACGGGGAGTCGTCCCACCAGGTCTGCATGGTGGCGAGCGGCGGGGCGGTGCAGGCGTCGAAGCCCGGGCCGGAGTACAGCTCGCCCTCCGGCAGCCGGACCCCGGAGGACGGGTCGGTGGCCGGGTCCGCGAGCACGGTGCGGACCGGGCGCGGCGCCCCGGGGTGTGGGGCGGCGGCCGCCGCCGGGACGCCGACGGAGCCGAGCAGCAGGACGGACGAGGCCGCGGCCAGCGCGGCGGTTCCCAAGGAGCGCACGTCACAGTCGTACTGACGGATCGTCCGACTCCGGCGGCAGGCGCGCGCCGCCCGGCCGCCGATTCACCCGACCGGTGGGCCCGTCCCGCATCCTGGTAACAGGCTTGCAACCCAATGACTCCTTACGTCAGACTCGACCGCATGTCCGGTGCCAACACCTTCGAGCCGCTCCGCACGGCTCACACCGGCGACCAGGTCGCCGACGCCTTCGCCATGCCGCCCTCCCCCAAGGGCGAGCCCGCCGGCGAGCGCGGTGGTTGGCGACGACGCGGCCCCGCCGCCGCTGCACCCCCGGACCGGGGCACGGGCACCACCCGTACCGAACGGCACCGGCCACCGGCCGGCCGGCCGGGACGGACCACCACCCCGCAGCGGCGCCTGGGATCGATCCCGGCGCCGCTGCTGTGTGTGGCGGCCATGGTCACCTGCCAGCTCGGCATCGCCTCCTCCAAGTCGCTGTTCGGCGTGCTGGGCGTCGGCGGGGCCACCTTCCTGCGGCTGACCGTCGCCGCGGTGGTCCTGCTCGCCGTCACCCGGCCGCGGCTGCGCGGCCGCAGCCGCCGCGACCTGGTCTCGGCCGTCCTGCTCGGACTCGCCTCCGCCGGGATGACCCTGCTGTTCGCCGGCGCGACCGACCGGCTGCCCATGGGCACCGCCTCGACCATCGAGTTCCTCGGGCCGCTGGCCGTCGCCATCGCGCTCTCCCGCCGGGCGAGCCACCTGCTGTGGGCGCTGCTCGCGGCGGGCGGCGTGGTGCTGCTGACCCTGCTCGGCGAAGGCTCCGGCGGCACGGCCCTGGACCCGGTCGGCCTCGGCTACGCCTTCGGTGCGGCCGCCTGCTACGCCGGCTACATCCTCTTCACCGACAAGGTGGGCGCGGTCTTCAAGGGCTTCGAGGGCTTGGCCGTCTCCTTCACGGTCGCCGCACTGGCCGTCGCGCCCTTCGGCGCGGCGCAGGCCTGGCACGGGCTCGCCGCCGCCTCCGCGCCCGCCCTGCTGCTGCTCGCGGTGGCCGGGGTGGCGCTGCTCTTCCCGGTGGTGCCGTACGCGCTGGAGATGACCGCCCTGCGGCGGATGCCGCAGCGGGTGTTCAGCGTGCTGGTGAGCCTGGACCCGGCGGTCAGCGCCCTGGTCGGGCTGGTGGTGCTGGGACAGCTGCTCGGCGGGGTGCAGCTGGCCGGCATCGGCTGTGTGGTCGCGGCCAGCGTCGGGGCCACGCTGACGGCCAGGCGCTGAGCGGTCGCGGTGCCCGGGAACGGCCGGGCGGGCGGTGCCGCAGTGCGGCGCCGCCCGCCCGGCCCGAGTGTGCGGAGACCCTTTCCGCTCCCCGGTGTCCTTGCCTCTTCCCGGGCCACCCGCGGGCCGCTCCGCCGCTCGGCGCCCCCGCCGGCGGGTGGTGCGGCCGTCCTGCTCGGGCCGTCCGGGAGGGCCGGCTCAGCCGGTGGCCGCCGGGGCCGGTGCGGTCACCGGGGCCTGTGCGGTCACCGGGGCCTGTGCGGTCGCCGGTGCGCGGGTCGGGCGCGGGACGGTGAAGCTCGCCATGCATGTCCTCCGTGGCCTGGGTCGGTCGGCGGGGCCCGCCGGAGAGAAGACTCCCGCAACAAATCGACAAAGGCATAGCTCGACGTACCCTTTTCGCCCTTTAGCGTGATGTCGAGCCGGTTGCATGCCACGGCAGTGCGCGCCGGGGCGCCCGCCCCGGGGAGCTCGGGACTCGCCGTGCGCCCTGCCCGGATTTCAGAGCGCCTTGCCCGGGTTGAGGATGCCGAGCGGGTCGAAGACCGTCTTGATCTGCCGCTGGAGCTCCAGTACGACCGGGCCGAGCTCGCGGGCGAGCCACTCGCGCTTGAGCAGACCGACGCCGTGCTCGCCGGTGACCGTGCCGCCGAGGTCCAGGCCCAGCGCCATGATCTCGTCGAAGGAGGCCCGCGCCCTGGCGGTCTCGTCGGGATCGGCCGAGTCGAAGATCACCACCGGGTGGGTGTTGCCGTCGCCGGCATGGCTGACCACACCGATGGTCAGCCGGTGGCGCTCGGCGATCGCGGCCACGCCGTCCAGCATCTCGCCGAGCCGGGACCGCGGCACCGCCACGTCGTCGATCATCGTGGTGCCGAGCCGTTCCATCGCGGGCAGTGAGAGCCGGCGGGCCTCCAGCAGCATGTCCGACTCTGCCTGGTCCTCGGCGGGGACGACCTCGCTCGCCCCCGCCTCCCGGCAGAGCCGCGCGACCTCGGCCAGCTCGGCCTCCTTGGCCGGGCCGTCGAAGGCGACCAGGAGCAGCGCGCGGGTGGACTCCGGCAGCCCCATCCGCGCCATCGCGTTGACCGCGCGCACGGTGGTGGCGTCCATCAGCTCCATCAGCGAGGGGACGTGGCCCTGCGCCATCACCGCGCAAACCGCGGCGCTCGCCGTCTCGGTGCTGGGGAACTCCGCGGCCAGGGCCAGCTGCGGGGCCGGGGTCGGCCGCAGCGCGACCACCGCCCGCACCACCACGGCGAGGGTGCCCTCGGAGCCGACCAGCAGCCGGGTCAGGTCGTAGCCGGCGACGCCCTTGGCCGTCCGCCGGCCGGTGCTCAGCAGCCGCCCGTCCGCCAGCACCACGTCGAGCCCGAGCACGTACTCGCTGGTGACGCCGTACTTCACGCAGCACAGCCCGCCCGCGCCGGTGCCGATGTTGCCGCCGATCGTGCAGGACTCCCAGCTGGAAGGGTCCGGCGGGTAGGCCAGGCCGTGCGCGGCGGCGGCCCGGGAGAGCTCGGCGTTGACCACCCCCGGCTCGACGACGGCGAGCCGGTTCACCGGGTCGATCTCCAGGATCCGGTTCATCTTCACCATCGACAGCACGATGCAGCCGTCCACGGCGTTCGCCCCGCCGGAGAGACCGGTGCGGGCGCCCTGCGGCACCACCGGTACCCGGAGCTCGGTCGCCGTCCGCAGCACGTGCTGCACCTGCTCGACGGTCTCCGGGAAGACCACCACGGCCGGCGAACCGGCCTCGCAGAACCCGGCCATGTCGTGGGCGTACGAGGCGACCACGTCCGGGTCGACGGCGACCGCCGTCTCCGGGAGCCCCGACACCAGCCGGTCGACCAGATCACCCACGGCAGCCTCCGCCTCTCGCGCATCCGTCCGATCTGCACTCTGCCCCCGTCGGGCGGGCGCGGCAAGGACGGTGCGCAAACACCGATCGGCACCCCTGACGGACGGTCAGGGGTGCCGATCGGACGGGCGGTGCGGCCGCCGGGGTCAGTCGTGGTGCGGGCGGTCCAGCAGGACCACCTCGAACTCCTCCAGGCTGCGGACGGTGACACCGGCCGCCGGGGCGTTCTTGGCCCGCAGGGCCGCCTGCGGGCCGCGCGAGGCCTCCAGCGCGGCACGGTCGCGGAAGATCGTGCCGACCGAGGCGCGGCCCGCCGCGCGGTTCACCAGCAGGGTGCCGGAGACGAAGCCGTCGATCTGTCCCATCCCGGGCAGCAGGGTCTCGCGGAACCGCTCGACCAGGGCGTCGATCCGGGCCGGGTCGATGTCGGCACGCACCACCCGGAAGCCGGCGCCGGGCGAGGCCGGGGCGGGCGGGGTGAAGGCGGCGGCCTCCCAGACGTCGGTGGTGACGGTGCCCGCGAACGGCGACAGCAGAGCGGCGCGGCGGGCCCGCAGCGCCTCGTCGCTGTCCCGCTGGGCCTGCTCGCTCTCCCACCACGAGCCCATCGCGATCTTCCCGAGCGCCCGGTCGGCGAACAGCCCGTAGCCGCGGTAGCCGGGCTGACCGGTGAGCAGCCCGATGGCCTCGGCGCGCAGCGCGTCGAGCGCCTCGTCGATCAGGGCGGGGTCACCGGTGGTGTAGAGGGTGCGGACGTACATGGCTGCGGTTTCCTGTCGTCGGCCCGGCACCCTGGACGGCGCCGGGGTACGGGCACGGCACACGTCCATCGGACGGCGCCGGCCCGCACCCGGCAAGGCGGGCGACCCGTCCGGGGCAGGCCCGCCTCCCGGGCCCTCCCGTTCCATGGCGCCCCGTCAGGCCCGCCGGGCCCGCCCAACGCCGAGGGCGGGCACCGACCGAAGCCGGTACCCGCCCTGAGCTGGTACTTCTTCCTCACACGCGGAGGGTGTGGGATTTGAACCCACGGTGACGGGTCACGCCACGACAGTTTTCAAGACTGTTCCCTTAGGCCGCTCGGGCAACCCTCCTGGCGGAGGTCAGCCTAACGGGTCGGAGCGGGTTCGGTGCACTCCGTTTCCGGCCCAGAGTGTCCTCGGCGGGGGTCAGTTGTCGCCCTTGCGCTCGCCGAGGACGACGGTGGTCTTGGCGGCCTTGCCGTCGCGGGTGTACTCGACCTCGACCTTCTCGCCGGGCTTGTGCGTCCAGATCTCGGAGACCAGGGTCGGGCCGCTGTCGATCGGGATGCCGCCGAGCTTGGTGATGACGTCGCCCGCCTTGAGGCCGGCCTGGTCGGCGGGGCCGCCGGGGGTGACGGCCGGGGTGCCCTGGACGGCGGTGGTCTGGATCTGTGCGCCGTCGCCCTTGTAGTCGTCGTTGCGGAGCACGCCGAGGATGGCGTACACCGGCTGGCCGTCCTTGATCAGCGTCTCGGCGACCCACTTGGCCTGGTTGATCGGGATCGCGAAGCCGAGGCCGATGGAGCCGGCCCGGCCGTTGCCGCTGGTGTTGGACTGGATGGCGGAGTTGATGCCGATCACCGCGCCGGAGGCGTTGAGCAGCGGGCCGCCGGAGTTGCCCGGGTTGATCGAGGCGTCCGTCTGCAGGGCGTTCATGTACGACGCCTGCTGGCCGGTCTCGTCGCCCGAGGCGACCGGGCGGTCCTTGGCGCTGATGATGCCGGTGGTGACGGTGCCCTCGAGGCCGTACGGGGCGCCGATGGCGATGGTGGCGTCGCCGACCGCGACCTTGTCGGAGTCGCCGAGCGGCAGCGGGTTGAGCTTGTCCTTCGGCGGGTTGTCGAGCTTGATCACCGCGACGTCGTAGCCCTGGGCGCGGCCGACCACGGAGGCGTTGTAGGACGAGCCGTCGGAGAACTTGACGGTGAGCTTGCCGCCGGACGCCGCCGGGGCGACCACGTGGTTGTTGGTGAGGATGTGGCCCTCGGTGTCGAAGACGAAGCCGGTGCCGGTGCCGGACTCCTGCGAGCCCTGCGCCTTGATGGTGACGGTGCTGGGCAGCGCCTTGGCGGCGATGCCGGCCACCGAGTCCGGGGCGCGGTCGGTGACCTTGCGGCTGTCGCTGACGCTGACGGTGGTGCTGGTGCGGGTGGCGCCGCCGGAGCTGTCGTCGCCGGTGACCGCGGCGCCGATGGCACCGCCGGCCACGCCCGCGACCAGCGCGACCGCGGCGATCAGCGCGATCATGCCGCCGCGCTTGCGGCGCGGTGCCGGGCTGCCGGCCGACGGGTACGGGTAGCCGGGGCCGCCGGGCTCGCCCGGGTTGCCGCCGCCGGGGCCGCCGGTCGGGTGGCCCCAGCCGCCGGTCGGGTGGCCCCAGCCGCCGACCGGGTGGCCGGCGCCGAAGGGGTGGTGCACCTCGCCGGGGGGCGTGGGCCCGGCCGGCGGCGGGGCCGCCGGGGTGCCGTACGGGTCGGTGCCCGCGGCGGCCGGTGCCGCGTACGGGTTGGCGTGGCCGGGCTGGGCCGGGGTGGCCGCGACCACCGGCGGCGGCGCGTCGATGTACGCGGGCGCTGCCGGGGCTGCCGGCGGGGGCGCGTCGATGTACGTGGGCGCGGCGGGCGGGGGCGCGTCGCCGTACGTGGGCGCGGCGGGCGGGGGCGCGTCGCCGTACGACGGCGCGGCCGGGGCCGGCTCGCTCAGCTTGGAGAGAGCGAGCGTGGGCGCGGACTCGACGACCGGCGGCGGCCCGTCGGCCGCCGCGGTGTCAGGAGCCGGACCCACCGTACGGGGCTCGCCGGAGGGCAGCTGCTGCTCCTCCTGCGGCCCGGTGGACCCACTCGCGTGCTCGTTGCTCACGGACGACCTCCATAGCTGACAGATCCTTGGCCCATAGTGTTTCGCATGGCTGATTCGGTTGCCGTAAGGAGCCTCCTGAAGAACATCTAAGAATCCTTAGGCTTCCCTGACAGGATGCGCCCGACCTGCGCCGGAGCGGGTGTGCGCGGCCGCGGCACGCGGCCGGCGGCCCGCGGTCCCGCGATGCGGAACGCGGGCGTCCGGGCCTTGGCGTCCGGCGCGGGGCCCGTTAGCCTGTCGTCCTCATCTGAACACGCGGGAGCTTGGACCTTCCAGGCTGAGAGTGCGCCGATCGACCGGCCGGGCGGAGCCCGGGCCCGGACGAGGGGGCGCTGACCGCCTGAACCTGTCCGGGTAATGCCGGCGTAGGGAGTTCCGGCCATGACGGCTGTTTCGCCTGCCCCTGTTCCCGATGTCGAGGCCGGCCGGCGCGTCGAGGCGCCGCTCGTCCTGGACACCGCCCCGCCGCGGACGCTCGACCTCCGCGCCCAGTTCGCGCTCTGGGCCAACCTCGGGGTCAGCCTGATCGGCTTCCAGAGCGCCGCCACCGTGCTCGGCGCCCCCGGCCACGAGCTGTCCTTCGCGGCGGCGGTCACCGCGATCGTCACCGGCACCGCGATCGGCACGGCGATGCTGGGCGTGGCCGCCCTGATCGGCGCCCGCACCGGTGCCCCGGCGATGGCGGTGCTGCGCGGGCTGTTCGGCACCCGCCTCTCCTACCTGCCGACGGCGCTGAACATCCTGCAGTGCATCGGCTGGGGCGTCTTCGAGCTGATCGTGATCGCGGGCGGCGCCCAGACGGTGGCCGGCACCCAGGGCTGGCGCTGGCTGTTCGTGCTGCTGGCCGGCGTGCTGACCACGGTGCTCACCATCTGGCCGCTCGGCTCGATCGCGGTGCTGCGCAAGTACGTGGCGATCGCGGTCGGCGTGGCGATGGTGTACTTCACCGTCCAGCTGGCCCGGCAGGGCTTCCCGGACCCGGGTGCGGGCAACTGGGACGGCTTCCTGTCGGCGACCGACGCGATCATCGCGGTGTCGATCTCCTTCGTGCCGCTGGCCGCGGACTACACCCGGCACGCGCGCACCCCGGGCTCGGCCTACTGGGGCACCTTCGGCGGCTACTCGCTGGCGCAGGTCTGGTGCTACGTGCTCGGCCTGATCGCGCTGCTGCAGTCGGGCGGCGACAGCTCGAAGATCTTCTCCTCGTTCACCGGTGTCGCGGCCGGCTGGGCCTTCCTGCTGGTGCTGGTGATCCGGGAGACCGACCAGTCCTTCGCCAACGTCTACTCGACCGCGATGTCGGTGCACAACCTGCTGCCCAAGGTGGACCGGCGGCTGCTCACCGGCGGTATCGGCGCGCTGGTGACGCTGCTGGCGCTGCGCGTCCAGGAGGGCGAGTTCAACGACACGTACGCGAGCTTCCTCTACCTGATCGGCGCGGTCTTCGTGCCGCTGCTGGCGGTGCTCGCGGTGGACTACTTCTTCGGTGCCGGGCGGAACGGCTGGAACACCGGGCAGGACGCGCCCGCCCGCTGGCTGATGCTGCTGCCGTGGGCGCTGGGCTTCGCCACCTACCAGTTCCTGGCGCCGACCGCGGTCGCCGGCTGGTGGACGGACTTCTGGCAGGGCCTGCAGTCGGCGGTGGGCTTCACCCCTCAGCCGTGGACCTCGGCCTCGCTGTTCGGCTTCCTGGTGCCCGCGCTGGCGACCTGGGCGCTGACCCCGCTGACGGCCCGCCGGCCGGCCCGCGCCGAGGACTGACGGACGGGCCCGCGAGGGCACGACGGCCTCCGTCCGGTGCCGCCGACCGCCGGACGGAGGTGTTCACCACGGGTTTCCCGTGCCGAATCCGATCGGACATCTACGCACTCGTAGGGTGTTGATGTGGACACTCAGAAGATCCGCCGCACCGCTCCGGCGGACTCCGGCCTCCCGGCGCCCGAGCGCTCGGCCGTCCGGGTCATCGCGCACCGCGGCTCCTCCGCGGCCCTGCCCGAGCACACCCTGGAGGCGTACGCCCGGGCGATCGAGGAGGGCGCGGACGGGCTGGAGTGCGACGTCCGGCTGACCGCCGACGGCCGGCTGGTGTGCGTGCACGACCGCACCGTCCGGCGCACCTCGGACGGCCGGGGCGCGGTGTCCGCGATGACGCTGGCGCAGCTCTCCGAGCTGGACTTCGGCTCCTGGCACTCGCCGGACACCCCGCGGCCGAGCGGCATCCTCACCCTGGCCGGCCTGCTCGAACTGGTCGCCGGGGCGGGCCGCCGGGTGGAGCTGGCCATCGAGACCAAGCACCCGACCCGGTACGCGGGCCGGACCGAGGCGGAGCTGGTGCGGCTGCTGGACCACTACGGGCTGCTGCCGCGCACCCCGGAGGAGTCCACCGTCCGGATCATGAGCTTCTCCGAACTGTCGCTGCACCGGGTCCGCCGGGCGGTGCCCGCGGTGCCGACGGTGTACCTGCTGGAGCGCAGGCTGCCGGTGCTCGGCCGGACCAGGGCGCTGCCCGGCGGTGCCGGCATCGCGGGGCCCGGCATCGAGCTGGTGCGGCGCGACCCGGGCCTGGTGACGGCGCTGCGGCGGGCCGGGCACCGGGTGCACGTCTGGACGGTCGACGAGCCGGAGGACGTCGAGCTCTGCCTGGAGCTGGGCGTGGAGGCGCTGATCACCAACCGGCCGCGCGAGGTGCTGGCGCAGCTCGGCCGGTGAGCCCGTGAGCCTGTGACCCCGGTGGGCGGATGTGCACGGAGCGCACGGCGGGGCGCGGAACTACTGACGGATGCTCAGAGAACGCTCAATTCTTCGGACTTTCACAACAGACCGTAAGCGGTTTATCGGTGGTTGAATACCGTGAGTCGCGAGCCCTGGAAATGTCGGCCCACGATCGCCGAACGGTCGTTTCCGACGCATTCCCTGGGGGCATCCATCCCTCGGCAGATGCTGAAGGAGGTCCCGGGGGTGGCGTTGATGGTGGCGCGTGCTGTGCCCGAAAAGACAGGGCCGACTTCGTCGACCATGGCGGTGCCGCACGGTCCGGCCGGCGTCGGAGCGGCACGTCGGAGGATGCGCCGGGAGCTCGGTGCGCGGGCGATACCGGAACCGGTCGTCGACGACGCGGTGCTGATCCTCTCCGAACTGCTCAGCAATTCCTGTCGGTATGCGCGTCCGTTGGGAAAGCTCGCGGAACTGGTCGAGCGGACGACCTCCGACATGGTGGACGCGGTGCTCGTCCGGTCGGTGACGGCGGCCCGGCACGGCGGCGCGGAGGTGGCGGAGGAATCCGCGGATCCGGGCGGCATCCTGGTGCGCTGGTGGACACACGCGGACGGGCTGGTGGTCGAGGTCACCGACGGCGGAGCGCCGACCAGGCCGCTGCCGGCCAGCCCCTCGCTGACCGCGCGCGGCGGGCGCGGGCTGAGCATCGTCGGCAAGCTGGCCGGAGCCTGGGGGGTACGCGACGCGCCGGGCGAGGTGACGGTCTGGGCCGCCCTGCCGGTGCGACCGGAGCGGCGCGACGACCCGGCGGCCTAGGCGCGCGGGGCGGAGCGGGCGCCGGGCGCCGGTGTGCCGAGGTGCGTCCGCGCCGGGCCGGGGCGGGAACCTCAGTAGGCTGCGGGTGCACTGTCGCCGTTCCCGGGAGCCGCACCATGGCCAAGAAGGCCGCAAAGTCCTCGTCGCAGCCCAGCACCGCCACCGCCACCGGCGAGATCCCGGTCGTCGGTGCGCGCGAGAAGTGCCCGTGCGGTTCCGGCCGCCGGTACAAGGCCTGCCACGGCCGGGAGGCCGCGCACGCCGTGCAGGAGCTGGTGCACCGCCCGTTCGAGGGGCTCGCGGGCGAGGCCGACTGGGTCGCGCTGCGCGAGCTGGTGCCCGCCGCGACCGCTCCGCTGGCGCTGGCCGCGGGGGTGACGGAGGGCGCCGTCGGTGAGGTGCCGTCGGTGACGCTGGCGACGGTGCTGCCGCTGGCCTGGCCGGCGCTGCGCCGGGCGGACGGCTCGATCCTGCTGGGCCTGCAGACCCAGTCGAGCTCGGGCGACCTGAGCCGCGACCTGGCCGACGCGCTGGAACTGGCGCTCGCCACCGAGCCGGGCACCCCGGTGCCGTCCCGCCGGACCGTGCCGGGCGGCCGCCGCCTGCAGGACCTGCTGGACACCTCGGCGGGCTTCGCCCCCACCGTGCACACCGGCTTCGAGTTCTGGCTGGACGACGCCGAGTCCGCGACCGGCGAGGTCGCCGCCTCGCTGGAGCGCGCCAACGCCTCGGTGATCCCGACCGAGAAGGTCGCCGGCGTGGACGCCGCCTACTGGTGCGGCACCCCGGACAAGAACCACCTGCGCTGGGTCATGACGGTGCCGGAGGAGAAGCTGCTGGACGCGCTGGCGCGGCTGTCCGCGGCCGGCCTCAGCTCGCTGGGCGAGGACACCAAGCTGGTCGGCTCGTTCCGGGCGCACGGCCTGACCGTGCCGGTGTGGGACCTGCCGCTGGAGTTCTCGGCGAAGGACTGCGAGCAGCCCGCGGCCGAGTTCGCGGAGCGGCTGGCCGGCGCGCTGGCCGAGACCGCGCCGCTGACCGCGGAGGAGCGCCGGGCCCGGGCCAACCTGGTGAGCCGTCAGATCACCCTGAACTGAACGAAAATGTGACTCCGGTCACATTTCCCCGGGCGGGACGAAAATGCCAGGTCGGCCATGGGCGGACAAATTGGCGCCCCGCCGGATCTTTGTTACTGTTTAAACAGTCCGGTCGCTGGTGCATCCCCCGTCGCCAGCGACCGGATTTTCCATTCCGGCGGCGCCCCGCGCCGCCGATGCGCCACCGTCGTGCGCCGGGCTCAGTAGGCCAGTCGGCTGCCGTCCGGTTCGGCCACACTCGCCGCGATCAACCCCTCCAGCAGCGCGCCCACCTGAGGCAGCCACAGGGCGTCCGCGGCCGGCGGCGACACCCAGTGCACCCCGCCGGCGCCGGTCTGCGAGGGCGGCAGCAGGACGTACCCGCCCGGCCCGTGGTAGCGCAGTGAACCGGGCACCCACGGCCGCTCGGCGAGTAGGCCGCCCAGGTCCTCCAGCGTGAACGGCGCGACCAGCAGCGCGTACCGCCCGGGCGACGCCAGCACCGGGCCGACCGGCACCCCCACGTCCGCGAAGTACCGCAGCACCCGCTCCCCCGCCGCGGCCGGCAGGCTCACCGCGCACAGCGACCGCCCGGTGGCGGCCACCACCGGCGCGCCCGGGGCCCGGTGCTCCCACCACCACTGCACCATGCGGCCGTCCGTGGTGGCCGCGGCCAGCGGCGGGTCGTGCGGATGGGCCCCGGCCAGCGGACAGCGCGCCTCGCCGCAGGTGCACGGGCCGTACACCCCGCGGACGGCGCGCGCGCCCGGCACCACCGGCCAGCCGCGGTCCGCCGCCTCCAGCGCCGCCAACAGCAGCGCGCCCTGCTCCCGTCGGCGGCTCCCCGGCCACCGCAACCGCATCCGACGCATGGGCGCTCGTTCCTCTCCGCGACCGTGGGATCAGGACGACCGCCGGCGCGGGGCGCGGCGGTGTGAGACGAGGGAGGGGGAGGCGCCCGGAGGCTCCCGGCCGCGCGGCCCCTGGAACGAGAATCCCTCATACGGCCGGATGGACGCGCGCTGTGGGCCGCCGGTTCCACCGTACGAGTGAGTCGGCCCCCGGCCGGGGAGCGGTCGCGAGGCGGAAGCATACGATCCGGACCGCAGGTTGACCGAGCGTCAGCCCGAGCAGCCGCACGGCGCCGCCGCGGGCCCGCCCCGGCGCACCCGACGCCGCACGCGACAACGCGCGCGAGCGGTCGGGAGAGACCGCGTCACGCTTATGGACATGCCCCGATCGGCCTGTGTACAAGTGGTGGATTGCTGCCGAACAGTGAGATAGCACTCGTTCTGTCCGGTCTCGGGAGTCCTGCGTGACACGTACCAGTATGTGGGGAGTTGCGACATGACCGACGCCCAGCCGAGCGGACTGGCCGTGAGCGGCGCGGCGCTGCCCGGCACGGCAGCGTGCGGGGCGGCCCCGGCAGCGTCCTGCGGGACGTCGCCCGCGGCGGCCGTCCTGGCGCCGGTGCTCCCGCTGCCCGCCTTCTTCGGCGACGAGTTCGCCGACCACACCGACGGCGATCTGCAGGACCGTTTGGCCGGATGGCTGTCCGATTTCACCAGCCTCCACGAGCACACCGAACTGCTCGCCCGCGCACGCGGCCTGGACGCCGCGCTGGCCGCCGTCCTGGAGTCCGGTGCGGCCCTGCTCGGCGCCCGGCGCGGCCTGATCACCACCACCGCGCGCGGTGCCGGCCGTGCCGTCGGCCTCGGTCTCGACCGCTCCGGCATCGGCGCCCTGGAGACGGTGCCGGTCGAGCACGGCCCGTTCGCCGGGCTGCTCAGCCGGGCCGGCGACGGCGGCCGGCTGTTGATCGCCGACCTCGCCGACGACCCGTCGGTCGGCCCGCGGTTCCGCGAGGTCGCCGCCCAGCTCGGCCTCGGCGCCTGCTTCGCGCTGCCGCTCGGCACCCCGGAGGACGGCTCGCTCGGCGCCGCCGCCTGGTTCTACGACGAGCCCGCCGAACCGAGCGGACGCCGACAGCAACTCCTGGTCCGCTACTGCGAGTTCGCCGCCCCCGTGCTGGCCGGCCAGCTGGCTGTCGACCGCTCCCGACGGGCCACCGACGCCCTGCGCCGCGGCCTGCTGCCGGACCGCCTGCCGGTGCTGGGCGGTGTCCGGCTGGCCGCCCGCTGCGTCACCCCCGGCCTGGAGCAGGCCACCGGCAGCGACTGGTACGACGCGGTGGAACTCCCCGACGGCACCCTCGCCCTGACCGTCGGCAGCGTCTTCGGCGACGGCCCCGGCGCCGGACCCGCCTCCGCCCCCGGCGCGGCCGCCGCGATGGGACGCATCAGGGCCGCGCTGCGCGCCTACGCCGTCCTGGAGGGCGAGGACCCGGTCTCCGTGCTCGGCGACCTCGAACTGCTGCTCAAGACCACCGAGCCGGCGCGCACCGCCACCGCCGTGTACGCCTGGGTGCAGCCCGCCGAGCGGCGGGTCACCCTGGCCGGCGCCGGCCACTGCCCGCCGATCCTGGTCACCCGGGACGAGGCCCGCTTCGTCGAGACCTCGCTCTCCGCGCCGCTCGGCGTGCTCAGCTGCTGGGAGGCACCGGGCGTCGAGCTCACCGCCGACCGCGGCGACCTGCTGCTGCTCTACACCGAGGGCCTGGCCCGCCGCTGCGGCCCGAGCCTGCACGCCGGACAGGCCGCGCTGCGCCGGGCCGCCGCGGACGCGCCGCGCGACGTCCGGCTCGACCCGGACCGGCTCTGCGCCCACCTGCTGGAGGCCACCGGCGGCGACGCCGCGGGCACCGAGGACCTGGTGCTGCTGGCGCTGCGCTTCTGCTGACCGCCCGCCCCCGGTGCACCCGACGGCCCCGGACAGCCGTTCGGTCCGTCCTCGTACCATGGGGGCACGGCCGCCCTTCCACGTCGCGATCCGACGTGCCCGGGCGGGGAAACGCGCGCAAGGAGGCGACGTACGTGACCGAGGACCGCACCCCGGCAGTGTCCGACAACCCCGAGGGCCTGGCCGCCGAGGAGGAGGACCAGCCGATCAAGGGCCGTAAGAACGGCCTGTACGGGGAGGTCTCCGACGAGCTGGCCGCGTCCATGAAGTCCGGCTGGGCCGACACCGAGCTGCGCGGGCTGCAGCCGGTCGCCCAGGCCCCCTATGCGGCCGAGCGGCGGGCCAGGCTGTCCGCCGCGTTCCCGGGCGAGCGGCTGGTCGTCCCGGCCGGCCGGCTGCGGGTCCGCGCCAACGACACCGACTACCCGTTCCGGGCCGCCAGCGAGTACGTGCACCTGACCGGCGACCAGACCGAGGACGCCGTCCTGGTCGCGGAGCCGACCGGCGGGAGCGGCCACGACTTCCGGCTGTACCTGCTGCCGCGCTCCGACCGGGAGAACGGCGAGTTCTGGCTGGACGGCCAGGGCGAGCTGTGGGTCGGCCGACGGCACAGCCTGGAGGAGGCGCAGGCCCTGCTCGGCCTGCCCGCGCGCGACGTCCGCAAGGCCGCCGAGGAACTGGCCGCCGTCGAGGGCGTGCCCACCCGCATCGTCCGCGGCTACGACGCCACCCTGGAGGAGGCGCTGGCCGGTGTGCTCGACGAGGAGCGCGACGACGAGCTGAAGGTCTTCCTGTCCGGGCTGCGCCTGGTCAAGGACGAGTGGGAGGTCGGCGAGCTGCGGGCCGCCTGCGACGCGACCGTCAAGGGCTTCACCGACGTCGTCCGCGAGCTCGGCCAGGCCGTCGCCACCTCCGAGCGCTGGATCGAGGGCACCTTCTGGCGCCGCGCCCGCGTCGAGGGCAACGACGTCGGCTACGGCTCGATCTGCGCTGCCGGCCCGCACGCCACCACCCTGCACTGGGTGCGCAACGACGGCGAGGTCCGCCCCGGCGAGCTGCTGCTGCTCGACGCCGGCGTGGAGACCAACACCCTCTACACCGCCGACGTCACCCGCACCCTGCCGATCAACGGCCGCTTCAACGAGCTGCAGCGCAAGATCTACCAGGCGGTGTACGACGCGCAGGAGGCCGGCATCGCCGCGGTGAAGCCCGGCGGCCGGTTCCGCGACTTCCACGACGCCGCCCAGCGGGTGCTCGCCGAGCGCCTGCTCGCCTGGGGCCTGCTCGACCCGGCCGTGTACGACGTCGAGAAGGTGCTGGAGCTCGGCCTGCAGCGCCGCTGGACGCTGCACGGCACCGGCCACATGCTCGGCCTCGACGTGCACGACTGCGCGCACGCCCGCCGCGAGGAGTACGTGGACGCCGAGCTGGTGCCGGGTGTGGTGCTCACCGTCGAGCCCGGCCTGTACTTCCAGCTGGACGACCTGACCGTGCCCGAGGAGTACCGCGGCATCGGTGTCCGGATCGAGGACGACATCCTCGTCACCGCGGACGGCAACGAGAACCTCTCCGCCGGCCTGCCCCGCAGCGCCGACGAGGTCGAGGCCTGGATGGCCGGCCTGGCCGGCTGATCCTCGCACCGCATGTACGGCGGCCGGGCACCCGAGTGCGGGTGCCCGGCCGCCGCGGTGTCAGCTGCCCGGGTGAATCGGCACGTACGACGCGACGTCACCGATCTCGGTGTAGGAGCCGCCCGAGGTGTCGAGGAAGGCCTGGCCCACCACGTTCAGGCTGGCCATGTGGTCCTTCGTGGTGAGCTTCATCCGGTAGGTGACGGTGCGGCTCTTGCCCGGTGCCAGGGAGAAGGCGGCGGAGCGGCCGAGTCCCGCGTAGTCCATGCCCGTTCCCATCCTGAGCGGCAGGGCCGTCCAGGAGGAGCCGTCCTTGCGCTCCAGCGTGCCGGTCGGGATCCGTTCCTCGACCGGCCCGGTCGGGGTGGCGAACTCCTGCTCGTCGTGCTGGCCTGCGACGACCGGCTCGACGTGGCTGTAGGAGGTCTGGCCGACGTTCGTCCAGGTCACCTGGAAGGTGACGGTCTCGGTGGCGTCCGCGGTCGTCGAGGTGGGTTCGCCGAACTGGACCTTGATGTCGCCGGCCTTGCCCTTGCCGAGGACGTCGCCGCGCCTGCTGACGTCGAGGCTGTTGATGATCGAGGTCAGACCGTCCTCGTAGTCGGACTTCAGTCCGTTGGCCACGACGAAGACCTGCTCCTTGTGGAAACCCCACATCCGGGCGGTGAACTGCTGCCCCTCACATCCGACCTGCCACTTCGTCATCGACAGCCAGCGGCCGTTGACCGACTGCACCGAGCGCTGCGGCTGGCCGATACGGTGGTAGTCGGGGCCGCCCGTCGTCCCGTGCGGGTTGTCCCACAGCGCGCAGAAGGGCTGGTGCGACCAGCCGTCTTCCGCGTCGAGGGCACCTTCCGTGGGCCAGGTCGCGTCCTTCACCGAATCGGCACTGTAGGCGGCGATCTCCACGCCGTACGGCTGACAGTCGGACGCGGTGGCCGTGGCGGGGGCTCCCGGACTCAGCAGGCAGACGATGTCCCGGTCGTCGGATCGGGTCACGGTCCGCCAGCCCGCCGGAACCTCGAGTCCGACCTTCTGGAACTCGTACGGGGTGCCCGCGGTGGCGGCCGGGGCCTCGGGGCTGTCGCTCTCCGTGGCGGACGGGCTGGGCGAGGCGGAGGTGGAGACCGAGGGGCTGGGCGTGGCGGTGAGGGTGGCGGCCGGCGGGGTGTCGTCGCGCTTGGCGACCTGGTCGCCGTCGATCCGGACGACGCCGATCGCGACGGCCGCGGCGAGGCCGAGCAGCGGGACGGTGACGGTGAGGACCGGCCGCAGGCGGCGGAGCCGGCGGGAGGGCGGGGTGTCCTGGCGGAGACTCTGCGCCGTGACCAGCGAGGCGCGGGCGTTGAGGGCCTCGCGCAGCAGGCGCTCCGTCGGCGTCTCTTCGGGGGTGGGCTTGTCGGTCATCGGGCCTTCTCCAGCTGCTTCTCCAGGGCGTCCAGGGCCCGGCTGGCGGTGGACTTCACGGCGCCCCGGGAGAGTCCCAGGGTCTCGGCGATCTGTGCCTCCGACAGATCGGACCAGTAGCGCAGGACGAGCACCTCCCGCTGGCGGGATGTCAGTTCCTGGAGTGCGACGAGCACGCGCCGGTGCTCGTCGTTGAGGACGGCGTGGTCCTCCGCCGACGGGGCGTCCGCCTCGTGCGGCGGCACGTACTCGCGGGCGGTCTTGCGCCGGCGGAGCACCGAGCGGGCGCCGTTGACGACCGAGGTGCGCAGGTAGCCGAGGGCGTTGTCGAGGTCGTCGGGCTGCTCGCCGTGGCGCTGGTAGAGCGCGGTGAAGGCCTCCTGGACCACGTCCTCGGCGATGTCCTGCTGGTCGACCAGGAGGACGGCCATCCGGACCAGGCCGAGCCGGTGGGCGTGGTAGAGGTCGGTGAGGGTAGGCCGGTCCTCGGTGGGCTTCCGTCCGCCGCGCAGCAGGCGCAGCCCGGGGCGGCCGGGGCGCGCCGCCTCGGGCGCGGCCTCGGCGGAATCGGCGCCGAACAGCAGACGCAGGACGCCTCGGATCGGGGCGGGGCGCCGTACCGGCAGCCCCGATATCGGCGCGATGGCCATGGACATGTGCGGGTTCCGTTCTCCCCCCGGGAGGCACCGCTCGGCGCGGGCTCCCACGACCGGGAACATGGTGATCATGGTGATGAGCGGGGCGATTGTGCCAGGAGCGGTCAGTACGACCGCGAACCGGCCCGCCTGCCGGTCGGGGCGGCGCGGTGCAGGCCTCGGCGGCCCCAGCCGGAGCGGCCGGCCGACGGCGGCGCGGGTTTCATGACGAATACGGAGATAACGGGCACGTCCATGGCAGGTCCCCCCAGGGTGCGGTGTGGCGTCGGTCGGAGTGAGAGCCGCCGGCCGGCCTCGGGCGGGCCCGTCCGGCTCCGTTCCCCTGGCTCTCGTCCTGATAGACGTGCATCCCGTCGGGGGGTTGCAGGTGGGTGCGGAGAAATTTTTCCGGCGCCCGCACCGGGCGCCACGGTCGGCTCGGTACTGCCGACAGCACGAAGGGGCGCCCGGCGTCACGGCCGGGCACCCCGTGGGTGGTTCAGCGGCGGGCGCCGCGGCGGCCCCAGCCGGACATCCGGATCGGCGTGGGGATGTTCTTCGCAAAAGTGGAGACAACGGACACGTTCATGGCATGACCCCCCAAAGAGATCGCTGCGGGTGTGGTGGTGGACGTGTGCGGCGAGGCCCACCGGTCGGCCCTGCCGCACCGGCCCCGTCCCCCCGGGCCCTCGTCCTGACGAAGCAGCATCCTCCCCGACGGACGCGGCGGGCTCCCACTGCTTTTTCGCCCCGCTACCGCCGCTCGGCCGCTGCCGGCCTCGGACACTTCTTCAGATTAGGCCCGGGCACTGACAATCCGGCCCCGCCAAGGGCTCCACCCGCAGGGCGCCGCTCAGCAGACCAGGCCCAGGTCCGCGGGGGTGGCGGTCTTCGGGTCGACGGGGCGCCGGCCCTCGGTGGGCCAGCCCTCGCGGATCCAGTACTCCAGGCCGCCGATCATCTCCTTGACCTCGCGGCCGAGTGCGGCGAGCCGCATCGCGCCCTTGGTGGAGCCGTTGCAGGCGGGCCCCCAGCAGTACACGACCAGCAGGCCGGACGGGAGTGCGGCGACCCGCTCCGCGGTGATGTCGGCGAGCGGGAGACTGATCGCGCCGGGCAGGTGGGTCTTGCGGTGGGCGCCCTCGGCGCGGACGTCGACCACGGTGAAGTCCTGCCGGCCGTCGCGCATGGCGTACCAGACGTCGGCCGGGTCGGCCTGGCAGCCGAGGCGCTCGGCGAAGAAGGCGAAGGCGCGCTCCGGGGCGAGGGCGGGGATCTCGGTCACGGGCGAGACGGCGGTGGTCATCGGCGGGCTCCTGCCGGTCGTGTTCCTGCGGTGCTGCGACGTGATCGATCCTCGCGGGCGGCCGGGCGGCCCGACAGTGGCGCGGACGACTACACTCGCCAAGATTCCGCCAGCCCGGACGAAGGGGGCCACCGTGCCCGTCCACCCGCCGAGCGGCCCGGCACCGGTGACCGTCGGCCGCCGCCCGGAGCCCGTGCACACCGTCGCCGTCTACGCCTTCGACGGCATGGCACCGTTCGAACTGGGCGTGGTGGTCGAGGTGTTCGGGCTCGCCCGACCCGAGGTGAGCGGTCTGCTGGCCGCACCCTGGTACGACGTCAAGGTCTGCGCCGACGAGCCCGGCACACCGCTGAACGCGGTCGGCGGGTTCTCCCTCACCGCCCGCCACGGGCTGGACGAACTGGCCGCCGCCGACACCGTGATGGTCGTCGCCGTCCCGAACGCCTTCGGCGGCGGGGTCTCTCCCGGGCTGGTCACGGCCCTGCGCACGGCGCACGAGCGCGGCGCCCGGATCGTCTCGATCTGCTCCGGGGCCTTCGCCCTGGCCGAGGCCGGCCTGCTGGACGGCCTGGAGGCCACCACCCACTGGCGGTACGCCGACCTGCTGCAGCAGCGCCATCCGGCGGTGCGGGTCAACCCGGACGTGCTGTACGTCGACAACGGCTCGGTGCTGACCAGCGCGGGCAGCGCCGCCGGCATCGACCTCTGCCTGTATCTGGTGCGCAGCGACCACGGCGCCCGGGTGGCCAACACGGTGGCCCGCCGCTTCGTCGTCCCGCCGCACAGGGACGGCGGCCAGGCCCAGTTCATCGAGGCCGCGGTCACGCCGGTCCCGGCGGAGGACGACGGGGTCGCCCGCTCGATGCAGTGGGCGCTCGACCACCTGGCCGGGCCGCTCACGGTGCCGCTGCTCGCCCGGGCCGCCCGGATGTCCGACCGGTCGTACCTGCGGCACTTCACCGCCCGCAACGGCACCAGCCCGATGCGCTGGGTGACGGCGCAGCGGATCGCCGCCAGCCTGCCGCTGCTGGAGTCGCCGGACGGCACGGTCGAGGAGATCGCCTCGGCGGTCGGCTTCGAGAGCGCCGCGACCTTCCGCCACCACTTCGGCCGCACCATGCGGGTCTCCCCGACCTCCTACCGCCGCGCCTTCGGCCGCGGCGCGGCCTGACGGCACGGGGCCGCCGGGCCGCGCCGGGCGTGCGGGCTACGCCCCGTGGCGGGCGGCGTTGGCGGCGATGGCGTCGCGGAGCCACTGGGCGAGGCCGGGGGCGATCTTCTCGTAGGTGGCGGTGAACCGCGGGTCGGCGACGTACATGTCGCCGAGGCAGCGGTGCATCGCGTGCGGGCAGTCGTAGAAGTGCCCGGTGATGTGGAGCCGGTGCTCCTCGGCGAGGGCGGCGGCCTCGTCGGAGTCGGGCGCGGTGCCGGCCGCGAGGGCCCGGGCGAGGCGCTCGTTGAGCGCGTCGGCCTCGGCCTTGATCCGCTGCCAGTGCTCCTTGGAGTAGCCGCGGGTGCGCCGCTGGGACTCCTTCCAGGCGTCGGTGCCGCCCCAGCGCTGCTCGGCCTCGTCCTCCCAGCTCTCCTGGTAGTCCTTCCCGAACACCTCGAACTTCTCCTCCGGTGTCAGCTGAATGCCCATCTTCTGTGCCTCCATGGCTCGTTCGACCGCCGCGGCGAGTTCCTGGAGGTGCCGGATCCGGTCGCCGATGAGCCGGTGCTGCCTGCGCAGGTGCTCGTTCGGCGAGACGGAGCGGTCGTCCAGGATGTCCGCGATCTGTTCGAGGGGGAAGCCGAGTTCGCGGTAGAACAGCACCTGCTGCAGCCGATTGAGGTCCTCGTCCTCGTAGCGGCGGTAACCGGCCGGGGTGCGGCCGCTGGGTGACAGCAGGCCGATCTCGTCGTAGTGGTGCAGGGTGCGGACGGTGACCCCGGCCGTTCTGGCCAGCTGGCCGACCGAGTAGCTGCTCATCGCGGTCGTTCCCTCCTCGTGGCCTTCAGCCTCCGGCCTCACGGTGCGTGAGGGTCAAGCCGGTTCTTGGCGGCCGTGCCGGGCGCCAGACCGTGCGAGTCTCCGAGCGGGCGCCGGGCGGGCCCGGGTCCGGCCTGGCGCACCGGACAATTGTCGCCGCCCGGCGGCCCGGCCACGATGGGGGTATGAGGACGACTGCCCTGTTCAGACGGCTGGCCGCGGAGGCGGTCGGCACGGCGGTGCTGGCCGCGGTGCTGATCGGCTCGGGGCTGCGGGCGGCGCAGCCGGGGCCCGGTGGGGCGGCCGCGTTCGGTGCGGTGCTGGCGCCGGCGCTGGCACTGGGTGTGCTGCTGACGGTGCTGGCGCCGGTCTCCGGAGCGCATCTGAATCCGCTGGTCACGGTGGCGGTGTGGTGGACGGGCCGGCGGGGCGGCGGGCCGGCCGGCCGCGAGCTGGTCGGCTACCCGGTGGCCCAGCTGGTGGGCGCGGCGGCGGGTGCCGTGGCGGCGAACGGGATGTTCGGCCGGCCGCTGCTGGAGGTGTCCGGCGGGCGGCCGGGCGGGGGTCCGCTCTGGCTGGCGGAGGGAGTGGCCACCGGGGTGCTGGTGCTGGTGGTGTGCGGGCTGCTGCGGGCCGGCCGGGGGCGGTGGGCGCCGGTGGCGGTGGCGGCGTGGTCGGTCGCGGCGTGCTGGGGGACGTCCTCGGGGGCGCTGGTCAATCCGGCGGTGACGGCGGGCCGGGCGCTCTCCGCCGGGGCGGCCGGGATCGCGCCCGGCTCGGTGCCGGGGTTCGTGCTGGCGCAGTGCGCGGGGGCGGCCGCGGGTCTGCTGCTGGTGGCGCTGCTGTTCGGTCCGCGGTCGGGTGTGCCGGAGGCCGACGGCGGGGCGGCCGGCGCGACCGGGGTGGCCCGGTACGGTCAGGACTCGGCGAAGAAGGACTTCGCGGCGAGCAGTGCGCCCTCGTCGGCGAGCACGTCGCCGGGTCGGCTGCCGGAGCCGAGCAGCAGGCCGCCCCAGCGCATCGACAGGTAGTCGGCGCTGCGGTGGAGCATGCCGGCGAGCGGGTCGGCGTCGGCGGGGTCGGTGCCGGCGTAGGCGCTGACGGCCCAGAGGGTGCGGCCGGCCATCCGGGCCTTGAAGTCGACGCCGGGGGCGCGCATCCAGCCGGACCAGTGGTCGAGGTAGTGCTTGACCGGCGTGCTGACGCTGTACCAGTAGAGCGGGGAGACGATCACCAGGTCGGTGGCGGCGAGGGTGGCGTCGAGCAGGGTGCGGGCGTGGCCGGTGGGCGGCGGGTACGAGCCGTCGTGGCGCTGGTCGGCGAAGTCGGGCAGCGGCAGGTCGGTGAGGGTGAGCCACTGCTGTTCGGCGGCGGCGGGGAGGTGTTCGGCGGCGCGGCGGGCGAGCTGTTCGGCGTTGCCGTCGGTGCGGGTGGAGCCGAGCAGGAAGAGGAAGCGGCGCCGGTCCGGGTCGGCCATGGGATCTCCGTGGGTGTGTGGCGCGGGCACGGGCCGGCGGCGGCCGGTCCAGCCGTGCAACAACACGCCGTGCGGCGGTTCTTCCCGGCACCCACCGGGGTGTCCCGGCCGGCGCGGTGACGGGTGGTCAGCCGGAGATGGCGCCCTGCGCGTCGACCCGCTCGATCCGGAGGCGGACGAGGAGTTCGCCGGGGACGCCGTTGCGGGCGGCGAACTCCTCGGCGCGGTCCTCGCCCATGTAGCGGGCGCCGAGCCGGCCGGCCCAGTGGCGCAGTTCCGCCGGGTCCTCGGAGACGGTGGCGCGGCCCTGGACCAGGACGAAGGAGTACGGCGGCCGCTGGTCGTCGACGCAGAGCATGGCGCGGGGGTCGCGGGCGAGGTTGCGGCCCTTGACGCTGCGGGCGCCGGTGTTGAGCACGATGTCCTCGCCGTCGAGCAGGAACCAGACCGGTGTCACATGGGGCCGGCCGTCCGCGCGGGTGGTGGCGAGCTTGCCGGTGCGGGTGCCGTGGGAGAGGAAGGCGCGCCATTCGGGCTCGGTCATCCTGGTCATGGCGCCCATCCTGGCGGCTGTGGCCGGGCGGCCCGTGGCGGCGCGCCGTCGGCCGCCCGCAGTGGGCGGGCCGGGTCAGCCGTCGGCGCCGTACCGGGTGAGGTAGCCGGCGAACTGCTCGATGTCGGTGTCCGTCCAGTCGGTGAAGCGCTCGCGGAAGGCGAGGCGGCGGCGTTCCGCGGCGTCGGCGAGCAGCCGCAGGCCGTCCTCGGAGGGGCGCAGCAGTTGGCCGCGCTGGTCGTCCGGGTCGGGTTCGCGGGTGATCAGGCCGAGTTTCTCGAGGGCGGTGACCTGCCGGCTGACGGTGGACTTGTCGAGCATGAAGTGGGCGGCGAGGTCGGAGGCTCGGCAGCTGCCGCGCTCCTTGACCAGGTCGAGCATGCTGTAGGTGACCAGCGACAGGTCGGGGTGGATCTGCGCGGCCTTGTGGCGGGCCCGGCGGGCGAACGCGGTGAGCTCGCGCTGGATGGCCTCCAGGGCGGCGTCGCGGTCGGGCATGCGTGCTCCTTCGGTGGGTGGTTGCGGGGACCACCGTACGGCGGCCGGGCCCGTCACCCGAACCGACCATGAAGTTGCACTTTACAACCTTTGGCGGGGAGGAGTACGTTCCGATACGGACGGGTTCGCGGGCGGCGGCCCTGGACAAGCCGCCGCCTCCCGCCGGTCCGCCCACCGGCGCCCTCAGATCACCTCGGCGAGCTCGCGCAGCAGCCGGGCCTTGGCGCGGGCGCCGACCATGCTCTTCACCGGCTCGCCACCGCGGAAGACCATCAGGGTCGGCATGGAGAGCACCCCGTAGCGGGCCTGGGTCTCGGGATTGGTGTCCACGTCGAGCTGGACGACCCGCAGCCGGTCGGCCTCCTCCCGGGCGACCTCGGCCAGCACCGGCGCGATCATGCGGCAGGGCGGGCACCAGGCGGCGGTGAAGTCCACCAGCACGGGCCGGTCGGCGGCGAGCACCTCCGCGGCGAAGGTCCCGTCGGTGACCTCGTCGATTCCCTCGAACGCCATGGGGTTCCTCTCTACGTCGGGTCGGTGTGCGGATCCGGGCGGCCGCCGTGCGGGGCCAGTTCGCAGCGCGGCGCGGGCCCGCCGGGCAGCTCGGCGGCGGCCTCGACCTCGGCCCTGGCGAGCTGGGCGGCCACCTCGTCCCGGACGGTCTGCAGCCGGGCGAGGACGGCGTCGAGCTCGGCGAGCTTGGCCCGGTAGACGTCGAGCGAGGCCGGGCAGGAGTCGCCGGCCGGATGCCCGGCCTGCAGGCACTCGACGAACGGCCGGGTCTCCTCCAGCTCGAAGCCGAACTCCTGCAGGGTCCGGATCTGCCGCAGCAGCCGGAGGTCCTCCTCGTCGTACTCGCGGTAGCCGTTGCCGGTGCGCCGGGCGGGCAGCAGCCCGCGCGACTCGTAGTACCGCAGCGTCCGTGTGGTGGTGCCCGCCTGCCGGGCCAGCTCGCCGATCCGCATGCCCCGACGGTAGACCTTGCCCCGGACGTCAAGGCCAGCCCCGTCCGGTGCGGGTTCAGGCCGGGGCGCCCTGCAGGTCGAGGATCGTCCGGTCGGACTCCTGCACGGTGTAGCGGACCCGCAGCACCGCGCCGCCCGGCCACCGCTCGTCGACATCGACCGTGCCGAGCCCGCCGGCCGCACCCACGGCGTGCGCAATCCACGAGCCGGGGGCGGTGGCGGCGCGGAAGACCGGGTCGGCGCCGGGGTGGCCGGCCTGCCAGCCGTCGAGCCGGGCGTTCAGCTCCGGGGTGAGCCACTCGGCCCGCACCTCGGAGGGGGTCAGGCCGGGGCCGGTGCCGCGCACGGCGTCCCGGTAGGCGCGCAGGAAGTCGCGCACCAGGGCGGTGTCGCCGCCGGCCGCGGGCGGGGCCGGGGCCGATCCGAGGGCGAGCAGGGCGAGGGCTGCAAGAACGGTTCGCACACCGCCCAGCCGATCATGCACAGCGCCGGCCGCGGCGAGCGTCCGGGCGACGCCACCCGGACGGGCGAACGGCCCGGCCGTGCGGACTCAGAGCGACGCGGTGGCCTCGTCCAGGGCGGTGGTGATCCGGCCGAGCAGCTGCTGCAGCTGGGCGAGCTCCTCGAAGGTGACCGAGGAGGAGCGCAGGATGCGGCGGGGCACGGCCTCCAGCGCCTGCTCACGCAGGGCGGCGCCCTCCTCGGTGAGGCGGACGGTGACCGAGCGCTCGTCCTCGGCGCTGCGTTCGCGGCGTACCCGGCCGGCCGCCTCCAGTCGCTTGATCAGCGGGGAGAGCGTGCCGGAGTCGAGCCGCAGCCGCTCGCCGATCTTCTTCACCGGAAGGTCGCCGTGCTCCCAGAGCACCAGCATCACCAGGTACTGCGGGTAGGTGAGGCCGAGGTCCTTGAGGACGATCCGGTACACGCTGTCGAAGGCGCGCGAGGCCGCGTGCAGCGAGAAGCAGATGTGGCGGTCGAGGCGGAGCAGGTCCTCCTCGGGCACCGCGGGCAGTGCGGTCATGGCTCCCAGGATAGCCGGGTCGCCGCCATTTCAGTTGTGCGCAATTTAGTTGTGTGCTCTACTTGTGGTCGCAGGGCAGCCGGGACCTCCGGCCGCCGATCCGATGTGGGAAGAGGACGGGTCCATGGACGCGCTGTACACCGCTGTCGCCACCGCCAACGGCCGTGAGGGCCGGGCCGTGAGCTCCGACGGACAGATCGACCTGCCGCTTGCGATGCCGCCCGCGCTCGGCGGCAACGGGCTGGGCACCAACCCCGAGCAGCTCTTCGCGGCGGGCTACGCGGCGTGCTTCGCCAGCGCCCTCGGCCTGGTCGGCCGGCAGTCCAAGGTCGACACCGGCGACATCTCGGTGACCGCCGAGGTCAACATCGGCAAGGACGACACCGGCTTCGGCCTCGCCGTGGTGCTGCGCGTCGAGGTGCCCGAGGCGCTCGCCGGCGAGACCGCCGAGCTGCTGGTCAAGCAGGCCCACGAGGTGTGCCCGTACTCCAAGGCCACCCGCGGCAACATCCCGGTCCAGCTGATCGTCGAGTAACCGCGACGGGGCAGAGGGCGGGAACGGGGAACGACGGACCGCCGGGGCGCAGAGTGCCCCGGCGGTCCGCCGTTCCCCGTCGTCGCGGGTGCCGCTACAGCGCGGCGCGGATCCAGCCGTCCACCACGGCCGTGAGGTCCTGCTGGGCCGCCGCGTGGTCCAGGTGGTAGGTGCGCACCGAGTCGCCGCCGTGCAGGAAGCCGCGCTTGTCGAACTCCAGGACGACCTCGACGCCGTACGCGTCGGCGATGAAGGTCACCTCGATCTCGTTGCAGCGGTGCGCGTACTGCGGCGCCGCCCGGAACTCGATCTCCTGGTAGAAGGGCAGCGTCTGCCGGGTGCCGCGGATGTGGCCGGCCTCCAGGTCGGCCCGGGTGAAGCGGAAGCCGAGCGTCAGCAGGGCGTCCAGCACGCGCTGCTGCACCGGCAGGGCCTCGACCGCCACCGGGTCGGCGTCGCCCTTGTCCAGCTGACCCGCGATGTCCACCTCGGTGCGCACGCCGAGCGCCATGCCCGACAGGTGCTGGCCGGCGATGGAGGTGGCCGGGGTCTCGAACGGCACCGGGAAGGCGAACGGCACCGCGCGGTGCTCGCCGGCCGCAAGCCGCATCGGGCCGCTGACCACGGCCGAGGCGAAGGTCTTGTTGGTGTGCCCCTCGTGGTCCTCGTACTCGACCTCGACCCGGGCGACCAGGCTCAGGGTGATGCCGTTGATCTCCGCGTCCCGCTCGCCGCCGACCAGGTTGACCTGGCCGTGGATCGTGCCGCCGGGGCGCACGGTCGGCGTGGACAGGACCGTGTCCACGGTGGGTCCGCCGACGCCCAGCGCGCCGAGAAGCCGCTTGAACACCATCGGTGCTCTCCTTACCGGTTCGGGTGGTGAGGGGGCCGATCGTACTTTGCCCGCACTTGACCCGGACGTCCCCCGGCCCTGGCGGGACGGCGTCAGAGCGGGGTGGCCGCCTTGAGCACCAGCAGCAGCGCGGTGGCCGCGTTCAGCGCGGAGAGCGCGGAGGCGGCGGTGCCGGCGGCGGCCAGCATCACGGCCGGCCCGGCCGGGCTGTGCGCGGGCGGCCAGGCCCCGCCGGACGGGACGGGGCCGAGCAGCGCCGCCACCCGGCGCGGCACCGGGCCGGGCGCCGGGTCCGCGAAGGCCGCCAGCCCCGGCAGCACCGCGTGGTGGGCGACCAGCGCCGCCCGGGCGACGGCGCGGGCGGTCGTCCGGCGGTCGCCGACCGCGCCCGCCGCCTCCTCGTCCGCCCACCGCTCGGTGGAGTACGCCACCGCCCGGTGCAGCGGCCGCAGGAAGGGGTTGACGCAGGCGGCGAGTCGGGTCGCCAGCAGGTAGCGGTGGTGACGGTGGGTCAGGTGGGCCTGTTCGTGGGCGAGCAGGGCGGCCCGCTCGTCCTCGGCCAGGTGGGCCAGCATGCCGGTGGAGACCACGATCCGGCCGGCCCCGCCGGGCAGCGCGTAGGCGTACGGGCGGTCGTCGGGCAGCACCGCCGGACCGTCCCCGGCCGGGAGGTCGGCCACCGCGCGGCGGGCCCGGGTGGCGACCCGCAGCCGCCCGGCCAGGGTGCGGGCGACCGCGCCGAGCACCACGGCGAGCATCGCGATCGAGGCCGCGCCCATCTCGACGTGGAAGGGCACCATGTCGCGCACCTCAGGGTCGGACCAGCTGTCCGGCAGCGGATTGCCGGGGATCTGGGCGGTGCCGAGCACCCCGAGCAGGCCGAGGCAGAGCGCGCTGCACCCGGCCATCGCCAGGGCGAATCCGGTCAGCAGCCGGGTCGCCGCGCGCGGGTGCAGGTGCTGCTCGGCGAGCCGGGAGAGCGGCAGCGCGGTGAGCGGGAGGACGAGCGGCAGGAAGAGGAAGACGAAGACGCCCACGGCTCAGCCCTCGCGGTACGCCGGCCCGTCGCCCCCGCCGCCCCGCGGGCCGCCGTCGGCCGGCTGCACCGCACCGTCCGAGGCGCTGTCCAGCAGGGCCCGCAGCAGCACCTCGTCGTGCGGCAGCAGGGCGGAGACGAAGCTGGCCAGCACCGCGTCCCGGTCGGCCTCGCTGTCGAGCACCCGGCGCATCTTCAGCGCGGCCAGCCCGGCGGCGTCGGCGGCCCGCCAGTGGTACGAGCGGCCGGAACGGGTCCGTGAGACGGCCTTCTTGGCGTGCAGTCGGGAGAGGATGGTGACCACCGTGGTGTAGGCGAGCCCGCCCTCCAGCCGCTGCTGCACCCAGCCGGCGGTGGCCGGCCCCGGCGCCTCCCGCAGCACCGACAGCACCTGGGCCTCCAGCTCGCCCTGGCCGCGGCGGCGGGCCCGGAGCCCGTCGGCGGCGGGGTCGCGCTCCTGGACCATGGCGGCGCCTCCCCGTACGTCCCGGCAGGGCCTGCTGCCCGCCCGCTCCCGCGCGGCCGCGGGTGCGGCGGCGCCCGGCCATCCTACTGAGCGGTCAGGTCGCGGCCGGCCGCTGATACCGCGTCAACCCGTCCGGGACGGGCCCGCCGAGCCTCTACAGTGCTGTAGATTCATGGCTCACAGTGATCGGATCGGCCGGGCGGACGAGCCCGGTGCGGCACTCCGGGAGGGGAAGCCATGGGAGTCTCGCTGGCCAAGGGCGGCAACGTCTCGCTGAGCAAGGAGGCCCCGGGTCTGACGTCGGTCATCGTCGGTCTCGGCTGGGACGTCCGCTCGACCACGGGCGCCGACTTCGACCTCGACGCCAGCGCACTGCTGTGCGGCGAGAACGGCCGGGTGATGACCGACCAGCACTTCGTCTTCTACAACAACCTGGCGAGCCCGGACGGTTCGGTCGAGCACAGCGGCGACAACCTGACCGGCGGCGGCGACGGCGACGACGAGCAGATCAAGGTCGAGCTGGTGGCGGTGCCGCTCGCCGTCTCGAAGATCGTCTTCCCGGTGTCGATCTACGACGCCGAGAACCGGCTGCAGAACTTCGGTCAGGTCCGCAACGCCTTCATCCGCGTGGTCGACCAGGCCACCGGCCGGGAGGTCGCCCGCTACGACCTCAGCGAGGACGCCTCCAGCGAGACCGCGATGGTCTTCGGCGAGCTCTACCGGCACGGCGCGGACTGGAAGTTCCGTGCGATCGGCCAGGGCTACGCCTCCGGCCTGCGCGGCATCGCCCTGGACTACGGCGTCAACGTCTGACCCGAACGGCCCGGACTACAGGTCCAGCCGGTAGTGACAGAGGCGGCGCGTCGGACGGTAGCCGAGGGCTTCGTTGACGCGCCGCATCGGCGCGTTCTCCTCCGCGGTGTCCGTCAGCAGCCCCGCCAGGGCGGGGTGGCGGCGGCGGGCGGTGCGGACCGACGCCGCCTTCATCCAGCCGGCCAGGCCGCGGCCGCGGTGGGCGGGCAGCACACCGGTGCCGTAGTGCTGTCCGTCGCCGGTGCCGCCGCCGGGCACCACCAGCTCGGTGAAGCCCACGACCGCGCCGTCGTCCTCGGACACCACCGCGACGGTGTGCAGCAGGTCGCCGCGCGCGGCCACCGCCTCGGCCGCGGCGCGCAGCCGGTCGGCCGTCCAGCGGACGGCGCCGTGGCCGGTGTCCCCGAGCGGCATGTCGTCCATCGCCGGGCGGGCGGCGAGGTAGCGCTCCAGCAGCCCGTCCGGGACGGTCCCGTCCCAGTCCGCTAGCCGGTAGCCGGGGTACGGGCGTTCCACCAGGGCGGTGAGCCGGCCGTCGTCCGCCGCGGCCAGCGGCAGCCGGGCCTCGACCAGCACCAGCGCCCGGCGCAGCCCGCGGGCGGCGAGGAAGGCCTCGCCCGCCCCGCCCTCCCCGGCCACCGCGAGCAGGATGCCCCGGCCCTCCGCCCGGGCCGCCCCGATCGCGGTCTCCAGCAGCAGGGTGCCGGTACCGCGGCGGCGTTCGGCCGGGTGCACGGTGAGCTCCAGCTCGGCCACCCGGCGCTGTTCCTCACGGTCCGACAGCGTCAGGAACGCCGACCCCACCGGCACCCCGTCATCGTCGGCGGCGAGCCAGGCGGCACGGCGTCGGGCCGGACCGGCGGCGGGATCGGTGAGGGCGGTGAGGCTGATCGGCACGGCGGCTCCAGAAGGCTCCGGACGGGTGGCGGGCCCGGAGACCGTAGGCACCTCCCGCCGTGCGCCGCAAAGCATTTACCGCGCCGGCACCGCCCGGCACGGCGCTACCGGGCGCCGGCGTCCGTCGGCCGGCGGGAGCCGGTGGTGACGACCAGGACGGCGGCGAGCAGGACCAGGTTCTTCACCACGAACTCGCCGACCAGGGTGAGCAGCAGCGGGTTTCCGTCGTCGAAGGCGGTGCCGGGCATGAACAGCAGGACGCCGAAGGTACCGCAGAGGTGGGCGCCGAGGACCGGCAGGGCGAGCAGCAGGCCGCGGCCGGAGAGCAGCCAGAGTCCGAGCAGCACCTCGACCCAGCCGAGGGCGGGCACGACCCAGCTGCCGGGGTGGCCGGGGATGGTGCCCGTCACCAGGACACCGGCCGGGCTCCGTTCGGCGATCTTCAGGATGCCGAACCACACGTACAGCAGGCCGAGTCCGGCCCGCAGCAGGGTCAGGCCCCAGTGGTGCAGGCCCGGGCGCAGGCGGGCGGTGAGGGCCTGCGGCGCGGGCGCGGCGGAGAGCAGCGGGCCGGGCGGTTTGAGCTCGGGGGTCACGGTCACGGAGTGCCTCCAGAACACGGCTGATGACGGGTCGGGTCGGTGCGGTGCGGGGCGCGCGGGTCCGGTCACGGGCGTGCGGGCACGGCGAGGACGTCCGGGGGCACGCGGGTGCCCCGGACGGTATGCGTGAGGGCACCTCCCAGCGCCCCTGAATCGACCGCCGCCTGCCTTTGAAGACTCCTAGGGGGCGTCCTGGCGGCCGGCGGACGGCCGGTGCAGGCTGCGCAGGCTTCGGACGCCCCGGTCGCCGTCGTGCGGGCTGCCGGGCCGGCCGCCGGTGTCCCGGGCCGCCGGTTCGCGGCCGCCGAGTTCCTGCCGGAGCAGTTCCCGGTAGGTGGCCCGGTAGGCGTTGGCGGCGATCCGGTTGCCGGCCGCCAGGTAGGCGGCGACCAGCGTCTCGTGTGCGCTCTCGCGCAGGTTGTCGGCGTGGATGGCGACCAGGGCGGCGTCCACCGCGGCGCCCACCCAGCCGGCCTGGACGAGCCGGAAGGAGAGTGCCTCCAGGGTGTGCAGCCGCTGTTCGCGCCAGCGCATCCGGTGGTGGTCGAGCCAGTCCTCCTCCCAGTCCGGCAGCAGGTCGTGGCCGAAGTCGCAGGAGACGGCCCGGCCGAGTTCCTCGGCGTCCATCGGGAGCGCGAGGTTGAGCACCCGGGTGGCGGTGGTGCGCAGTTCGCCGAGGTCGGTGGTGACGTCGGGAGCGAGCCGCAGCCGTTCCCTGCCTTCGTGGAGCAGGTCGGCGCGGCAGCCGGGGAGCCGGTGCAGCGCGGTGCGCAGGGTCGCGCCGGCCCTGGCGGGTTCGAGTCCCGGCCAGAGGACGGCGGCGGCCCTGGCGCGGGTGAGTCCGCCGGGTTCGACGGCGAGCAGGGCGAGCAGGCGGCGGGCGCCGATGCCCGGCTGGACCTCCTCGCCGTCGAGGTGCAGGGCGAAGCCGCCCAGCAGGTCGAGCCGTACGCCGGCGAGCGGGCACGGCCGGTGACCGTCCGGGCCGTCGGCGGCCCGCAGGGCACGCGGGCGCGGTGGTGGCGGTTCGGCCGCGGTGCTCCGGCGTGCCTGGCCGCCCCTGGCGGTGGCGACGCTGCGGATGCCGGCGCCGCCCGGAAGTGCTTGGATCATGGCTTGCCCCCGTGTCGTCACCCCGGGCCGCCCGGGGCGGTCCGTGGCGTCGCGGCGCCGGGGGCGGGCACCTCGCCGCGGTGTCGTCCGCGCTGCGGTGCCGTGCCCGGTGCCGCTCGTCGCTCCCGCTCCCTGTTGTCGGGCGGCCTGATTTCCACGCTAACCACCGCCGGTCGGCGGCAGCGAGCGCCATCGCCGCATTGCATGGGAGCCATAGAAGAACCCGATCGACGCCCGCTCCGGCACCGCTCGCCTGAGCAGCATCGATTCCGGCCCGTACAAATGTTTGACGAGACACCGTCAGCTCTGGCGCAACACGGTGCAATGCTGCTGCAACGTTCATGCCACGAACCGTCACATACCTTCCGCACAAAGCCGCTTCCCCGGCCGTCGGCCCGAACGCGAGAAGGAACGACACCGATGACCCTTCCCCTCCCCACCCGAAACACCACCCGCCGCCGGGTCATCGCCGCCGGACTCGGCGCGGCGGGCGCGCTGGCCCTGCCCGCCACCGCGTGGGCGTCGGAGACCCGGACCGGCCGCCGCGCGCCGGGCGCGCACGAGATCAGCGTCGTGGTGCGCTGGAACCAGGCCGTGATGGACGCCATCCTCGCCGAGTACAGGCTCGCCGGCACGGTGTTCGGCCCGGCCACCATCAACGCGCGGGCGCTGGCCGTCATCCACAACGCCATTTTCGACGCCTGGGCCTGTTACGACTCCTGTGCCGTCGGCACCCGGTTCGGCGGCTCGCTGCGCCGCCCGCGCCGCGAGCGCACCCTCGCAAACAAGAACGAGGCGGTCAGCTACGCCGCCCACCTCGCGATGCGCGACCTCTTCCCGAACCAGGCCGCGGCCGCCGACTCCTTCCTGTGCAGCCTGGGCTACGACCCGGACGCCGCGGCCGGCCCGAACACCCCGGCGGGCATAGGCCGCCGCACCGCCCAGGCGGTGCTGGACTTCCGCCACCAGGACGGCGCCAACCAATCCGGCGGCTACACCGACACCACCGGCTACACCGCGCTGAACCAGCCGCAGGCGGTCGGCTCCTTCGACCCGGCCCTGGTCACCGCGCCCGCGCACTGGACCCCGCTGGTCGTCGGCGGCAAGACGCAGAAGTTCCTCACCCCGCAGTTCTCCGTGATGACGCCGTTCGCGCTGAGCCGCCCGGACCAGTTCACCGTGCCGGCCCCGCCCGCCTACCCGTCCACCCGGATGTCGGACGCGGTCGAGGAGCTGCTGGAGGTCAGCGCCGGCCTCACCGACGAGCACAAGGCGATCGCCGAGTTCTGGCTGGACAACGACGTCACCCCGCCCGGCGCCCAGCAGTCCTGGGCCCGTTTCGTCTCGGCCCGCGACGGCTACGGCATCGACGAGGACGCGCCGCTGTTCTTCGGCCTGAACATGGCCGAGTGCGACGCCGCGATCGGCTCCTGGGCGGTCAAGCGGCAGTACGACTTCGCCCGCCCGTCCACCCTGATCCCCTACGACCGGCGCGGGCAGCAGATCCGCTCCTGGGGCGGCCCCGGCCAGGGCACCGTCACCATGGACGGCGTGCACTGGCGGGCCTACGTCGCGGTGCCGGGCTTCCCTGCCACCGTCTCCGGCCACTCCACCTTCTCCGGCGCGGCCGCCGAGTTCCTGCGCCGGTACACGGGCACCGACTCCTTCGGCGACTCCTACCTGTTCAAGGCCGGCACCTCGACCGTCGAGCCCGGCCTGACCCCGGCCGTGGACGTGAAGCTCAGCTGGCCGACCTTCACCGCCGCCGCCGAGCAGGCCGGTATCTCCCGGGTCTACGGCGGCATGCACTGGAGCTTCGACAACGGCCCCGGCCTGGAGATGGGCCACAAGATCGGCCGCGTTGTGCACCGGCGGGCCATGGATCTCGTCCACGGCTCGCACAACTGACGCCGCAGCGACGGGAGCTGACACACCATGACGAACCAGACCGCCAACCGGCCGGCCGCCTCGCCCACCCCGGCCCAGGGCTCCGGCGGGGGCCTCGGCGGCCGGGCGCCGGCCTTCGCCGGGACCCGGGCCACCGTGTCCGGCACGCTCGCCACCATCGTGTCGCTGCTGGTGCTGGCGGCGATCGGCAGGGCGACCGACTCGCTGCTGCTGGTCGCGCCGCTCGCCGCGACCGCGATGATCATCTGCGCCAGTCCGGCCCTGCCGCCCGCCCAGCCGCGCGGCGTGCTGCTCGGCCAGCTCGGCTCGGCGGTGATCGGCTTCGCGGCCGGCGCCGTCGCCGGCCACTCGCTGTGGACGGCCTCGGTCGCGGCCGGCCTGTCGGTCGGCCTGATGGGCCTGCTGCGGGCCGTCCACGCGCCGGCCGCCGCCACCGCGGTGCTGGTCGTCGTCCAGCACCCGGCCCCGGCGCGGTTCCTGCTGCTGCTCGCGGCGGGCAGCGTCCTGCTGATCCTGGTCGGCCTGCTGGCCTCCCGGATCGGCGCGATCGGCAAGTACCCCACCTACTGGTGGTGACCGGACCCGGCGGACCGGCGGCCGAGCGCCGCCGGTCCGGCCGGCCCAGCGATCCGAAGGGAGAAACGATGGACCGCGACAACGTCCTGGTCGACTGCGACTGGGTCAGGGCCCACGGCTCCGACGAGGGCGTCGTCCTCGTCGAGATCACCGACGGCGGCCCCAACCCGGGCGGCCGGATACCCGGGGCGGTCAGCCTCGACTGGACGACCGACCTGCAGGACCGCGTCCGCCGCGACCTGATCGGCCCGGAGGCGTTCGCCGCCCTCCTCGGCCGCCACGGCATCGGCCCGGACGACACCGTCGTGTTCTACAGCGGCAACAGCAACTGGTGGGCCGCGGCCGGCTTCTGGCAGTTCCGCCTGCACGGCCACCGCGAGCTGCGGCTGCTCGACGGCGGGCGCGCCCGCTGGGAGGCGCTCGGCGGCGACCTGACCGTCGAGGCCCCCGTCCGGACGCCCGTCGAGTACCCCGCCCGTCCGGTCGACGAGTCGCTGCGCGCCCACCGGGACACCGTCCTCGGCGGCATCGGCTCGATCAACCTGGTGGACTGCCGCTCGCTGGAGGAGTACCTCGGCGAGCGCACCGCCCCGCCCGGCGTCCCGGACGACCAGGGCGTGCGGCCCGGCCACGCCGAGTCCGCGCAGCACATCCCGTGGAGCGCGACCGTCCGCCCGGACGGCACCTTCCGTGACGAGGAGGAGCTGGAGGCGCTCTACGGCCAGCTCGACAAGGACGCGCCGACCGTCGTCTACTGCCGGATCGGCTGGCGCTCCGCGCACAGCTGGTTCGTCCTGAACGAGCTGCTCGGACGCCCCGGCGTCGCCAACTACGACGGCGCCTGGCGGGAGTTCGGCTCCCTGATCGGCGCCCCGATCGTCTCCGGGCCGCTGCCATGGGGCGTCGTCCGCACCTCGGAGGTGGCCCATGCCTGACGTGACCGTGATGCGCGACGTGCTGCGCAACGGCTTCGACCAGACCGACCTGCCCTGGGTGCCGTGGACCGAACCCGGCCGCGTGGGCGTCGAGTTCGTCGTCCTGTGGGGCCCGGACGCGGAGCAGGGCGAGGACTCCGCGGCGCTGCTGCTGCGCTTCCCGCCCGGCGCGCACGGCGACTTCCACGAGCACCTGGGCCACGAGCTGATGCTCGTCCTCGACGGGGTCCTCGACCACAGCGACGGCCGCCGCTTCGTCCGCGGCGACCTGGTCGTGGAGGAGCCCGGCACCCGGCACCAGATGTCCAGCGCCGAGGGCTGCACGGTGCTAGCCGTCCGGGCCCGCCCGGCCTCCGCCCGGACGCCCGAGCCGGAGGAGATCACCACCGGGGTCGGCGCCGGCGCGAGCTGACCCACCGCCAGAACAGCTGCCGGGTACCGGAGCCGCGTCCACCATGACGCGCCGGTACCCGGCCGCCGCACGACGGGCGCCCGCCACCCGCGGCAGCGCCCGGCACCCCGCCCGGCACCGCCCCGTCGCCACCCGAGGAGTAGCCATGTCGCCCACCCGAACCCTGACGCCGTACCCGCTGCGCCCCGCCGCTGCCGCGCCGGAGCCCGCCGAGAGCCGCCGTGTGCTGCTGACCACCGGCTCCTCCGACGCGCACACCTGGAACCTCGTGTACCTGCAGCTGCTGCTGGAGGAGAACGGCCACTCGGTGCTCAACCTGGGCCCGTGCGTGCCGGAGCAGCTGCTCGTCGACACCGCGCAGCTGACCCGCCCCGACCTGGTGGTGTTCAGCTCCGTCAACGGCCACGGCCACCTGGACGGCCTGCGGGCGGCCCGCGCGCTGCGCGGCGAGCGCACCACCAGCGACATCCCGCTGGTCATCGGCGGCCTGCTGGGCATCTCCCCGGAGGGCGCCGAGCAGCGCACCGCCGAGCTCCTCGCGGCCGGCTTCGACCGGGTGCACAGCGACGGCACCAAGCCCGACGTGCTGCTGTCGTACCTCGCCCAGCTGCCCGCCACCTGTACCGAGCGGGCCGCCGCGTGACCCGCTCACCCGCCTCCCCACCGGACCTCGGCGCCTATGTCCGCGCCGCCGCGGCCGCCGGCGAGCTCGTCGTCCAGCCCCGCATGGGCATGGCCGTCCCCAGCGAGATGGCGGCCGGTCTGACCGCCGTCGCGGGACTCTCCGAGCGCACCGTCGGCACCATCACCCTCGACAGCTACACCCGGGTCGGCGACCACAGCTCCGCCGTCGCAGCCGTCCGGGCCGGCAAGCCGCTGAACGGCTTCCCGCTGGTCGGGCACGGCCCCCGGATCACCGCGAAGGTCGCCGCCGCGGCCGGCCGGCACACGCCGGTGCAGGTCCGGCACGGCTCCGCCGATCCGCGGGCGATCTTCCGCACCATGGCCGCCGCCGGCCTCGGCGCCAGCGAGGGCGGCCCGGTCTCCTACTGCCTGCCGTACGGGCGGACCCCGCTCGCCGAGTCGGTCGCCGCCTGGCGGGAGGCCACCCGCTTCCTCGCCGAGGAGAGCCGGGCGAACGACGTCCGCGCCCACCTGGAGTCCTTCGGCGGCTGCCTGCTCGGGCAGCTCTGCCCGCCCTCGCTGCTGGTCGCGATGTCCGTGCTGGAGTGCCTGTTCTTCGCGCAGAACGGCATCACCGGCGTCTCGCTCAGCTACGCCCAGCAGACCAGCCCGCAGCAGGACGTCGAGGCGCTCGCCGCTCTCCGCCTGCTCGCCGAGGAGCTGCTGCCGCCGACCGTGGACCGGCACATCGTCCTCTACACGTACATGGGCGTCTTCCCGCGGAGTGTGGCGGGCGCCGGCCTGCTGCTCCAGCGCAGCGCCGAACTCGCCGTCCGGGGCGGCGCCGAGCGCCTGATCGTCAAGACGGAGACCGAGGCGCACCGCATCCCCACCGTCGCCGAGAACCTCACCGCGCTGCGGGCGGCCGCCGCGCAGGCCCGGCGCACCCGCCGCGAACTGGCCCAGGCCCCGCGCGAGACCCCGGCCGAGGCCGGCGAGGTGCTGCTGGAGGCGCGGGCGCTGATCACCGCGGTGCTCTCGCTCTCCGACGACGTCGGCACCGCGCTGCTGCGGGCCTTCCACCGCGGTGTCCTGGACATCCCGTACTGCCTGCACCCGGACAACCGGGGCGCGGCGCGCGGCACGATCGGCGACGACGGCCGGCTGCGCTGGTCCGAGGTCGGCGCGATGCCGCTGCTGGCCACCGTCGGCCGGTCCGGGACGATGACCTCGAACCGGCTGTCCGGGATGCTCCGCCGGGTCGCCGAGCAGCACGACCGGGAGGCGGCCCGGCAAGCCCCGGAGCCGGTGGCCGCGCCGGCCGAGCCGGCGCCGCTGCGGATCGGCCTGATCGGCGGCGGGCCGCGCGGCCTGTCCATCCTGGAGCGCCTGGTCGCCCGGTGCGCGGAGCGGCCGCCGGCCCGGCCGGTGGAGGTCACCGCGGTCGACCCGTACTGCATCGGGGCCGGCCGGATCTGGCGGCCCGAGCAGTCGCCGTGGTTCCTGATGAACACCCCGGCGCGCGAGGTCACCATGTTCTCGGGGCCGTCCGACGGCGGCCCGGCGAGACCGGGCGCCGGCCCCACCCTCGCCGAGTGGTGGGCCGCCGAGGACCCGGAGCGCGCCGACCCGGAGGGCTACGCGCCGCGCGTCGTCTACGGCCGGTACCTGCGGTTCGTGCTGGGTCTGGTGCTGGACGCCCGGGTGCCGGGGCTGACGATCCGCCCGGTGAAGGCGAGGGCGCTCACCACCGACCGTGGCCCGGCCGGGGAGCGCACCGGCGAGCCGGTGCACCGGGTGCGGCTGGACCGTGGGGACGTGCTGACCGTGGACCGGCTGGTGCTGGCCTCCGGCCACCCCACCAACGAGTTGGACGAGCAGCAGCGCGAGTGGCTGCACTTCGCGGAGGAGCACCCGCCGCTGCGGTACGTGGTCGGCGATTCGGCCGCCGAGATGCCGCTGGACTCCGTCCCGCCGGGTGCCACCGTCGGCGTCCTCGGCATGGGGCTGACCTTCTACGACGTGGTCTCGGCGCTGACCCTGGGCCGCGGCGGCCGGTTCGCGCCGGCCGAGGGCGGCGGTCTGCGCTACCTGCCCAGCGGGCGGGAGCCGAGGATCGTCCCGGCCTCGCGCAGCGGCATTCCGCTGCTGACCCGCGGCAGGAACCAGAAGAGCGCCGAGTTCCGGTACCGGGCCCGGCTGTTCACCCCCGAGCGGATGGCCGCGATGCGCGCGACCGGGCCGCTGGACTTCCAGTCGCAGGTGCTGCCGTGGCTGCTCGCGGAGATGAACGTCGTGCTGCTCGGCACCCGGCTGCGGCACGCCGTCGGTCCGGACGCGGAACGGGAGTTCGGCGAGCTGGCGGCGGCCGTGCACCGGGAGGAGCCGCCGAGCCCGGCCGCGCTGGGCGTGCTGGCCGAAGGCTTCGGGCCGGCCGGTGCGCCGCTGGACGCGCTGTGGCGCCTGGCCCGGCCGTTCGCCGGGCGGCGGTTCGCCTCCCCCGCCGAGTACCGGCAGGCGCTGGCCGACTGGCTGCGCGAGGACCTCGCCGACGCCGTCCTGGGCAACTACGAGGGGCCGGTGAAGGCGGCGAGCGACGTGCTGCGGGACGTCCGGGCGACGATCCGCTCGGTGGTGGACTTCGGCGGTCTCACCCCGGACTCGCACCGCCGCTTCCTGGCCGACTTCAACCCGGTCGCGGCGGTGATCTCCACCGGTCCGCCGGCGCAGCGCTCCGAGCAGTTCCTGGCGCTGCTGGCGGCGGGTGTGCTGGAGCCGGTCGGTCCGGCGGCCCGGTTCCGGGCCGATCGCGAACTGGGCTGCTTCACCGTCGAGTCGGGTCAGGTGGAGGAGTCCCGGGTACGGCTGGACGCGCTGGTCGACGCCCGGGTGCCCAGCACCGACCTGCGCTCGGACCGGGACCCGCTGATCCGCGGCCTGCTCGCCGACGGCGTGATCCGGACCTTCGTCAACTCCTGGGCGGGCGGGGCCTTCGACACCGGCGGTCTGGCCACCACCGACACCCCGTTCCACCCGGTGCGGGCGGACGGCGGGATCGAGCGGACGATGTTCGTGCTGGGCATCCCGAGCGAGCACACCCGCTGGTTCACCCAGGTCGGCAGCGGCCGGCCGGGCCCGTGGGGCGCGTTCACCCGGGACGCCGACGCGATCGCCGAGGCGCTGCTGGCCGACGCGGCGCCGCAGGCCCGTCCGGCCACTGCCGAGCCGGCGGCGGTGCTGACCGGGCGGGCCGGCCGGTGAGCGGGCGCCCCGCGTTCTGGTGGACGCACCGCCGGACGGCCGCGCACGAGGAGTACCGGACGGCCCGCGACCTGCTGCTGGGGCTGCGCGGCGACCGGGCAGCGGCCTGTGCCGCCTTCAAGCCGCCGCGCGCACGGGAGTTCAACTGGGCGCTGGAGTGGTTCGACGTGGTGGCCGCGGACAATCCGCGGCCGGCCCTGCGGCTGCTGTCGCCGCCGGACGCCGAGGGGCGGACCGGTGTCACCGAGGAGCTGTCCTTCGCCGAGCTGTCGGCGCGTTCGGACACCCTGGCGGTGGCGCTGGCCGGCCTCGGGGTGCGCCGCGGGGACCGTGTCCTGCTGCTGCTAGGCACCCGCGCCGAGCTGTGGGAGAGCCTGCTGGGCTGTCTGAAGCTGGGCGCGGTGGTGGTGCCCTCGTACCAGGACGTGACCCGGGAGGAGGCGGCGGACCGGATCGGGCGCGGCCGGATCCGGCACGTGCTCTGTGCCGAGGACACGGCGCCGCTGCTGGACGGGGTCGAGGTGCCGGGGCTGCGGATCGCGGTGACCGACCGCCCGGCGCCCGGCTGGACGCCTTACCCGGACACCCGTTCGATGCAGGTGCCGTTCCTGCCGGACGGGCCGACACCGGCGGCGGACCCGGCGTTCTGCTACTTCACGTCCGGCACCACCTCGCTGCCGAAGCTGGTCGAGCACACCCATGCCAGCTATCCGGTCGGCCATCTGTCCAGCCTGTACTGGAACGGGCTGCGGCCCGGCGACCGGCACCTCAACCTGTCCGCCCCGGGCTGGGCGAAGCACTCCTGGAGCAGCTTCTTCGTGCCGTGGACGGCGCAGGCCCTGGTGCTCGCCCCGCCGGACGGCGGGCTGCCGCCCGAGGTACTGCCCGGGGTGCTGGCCGACCACGGCGCGGACAGCTTCTGTGCCCCGCCGAGCGCCTGGCGGGCGATGCTGCCGTACCTGCACCGGACCCGCTCCGCCGTCCGGCTGCGCGAGGCCACCGCGGCCGGCGAGCCGCTGACCGCGGAGGTGCAGGCGGCGGTGGCCGCCGCCTGGCGGGTGCAGGTCCGGGACGGCTACGGGCAGACCGAGGCGACCGCGCTGATCGGCCGCACCCCGGACGATCCGGCGCCGGTGTCGCCGCTCGGGCATCCGCTGCCCGGCTGGACGGTGGTGCTGCGCGACCCGGCGACCGGCGAGCGGGGCGAGGCCGGGGAGGTCTGCCTCGACCTGGCGGAGCGTCCGGTCGGACTGATGGCCGGCTACGCGGACGACCCGGGGCGCACCGCCGCCGCGCTGGCCGACGGCCTCTACCGCACCGGCGACGTCGGCGAGCGCTGCGCGGACGGCTCGATCCGGCTGCTCGGGCGCCTCGACGAGGTGTTCAAGTCGTTCGGGCACCGGGTGTCGCCGGTGGAGATCGAGGCCGTGCTGCGCGGGCATCCGGAGGTGGCGGACGCGGCGGTGGTGCCGCGCCCCGATCCGGCCGGCGGCCTGGTGCCGTACGCGGTGGTGACGACCCGTCACGAGCCGCCGCACGGGGCCGGGGCGGCCCGGCTGCGCGGCGAGCTGCTGGCGCGGGCGGCCGAGCGGTTGGCCCCGATGTTCGTGCCGCGCGGGCTGGAGTTCGCGGCCGAGCTGCCGCGCACCCGGTCGGGCAAGGTACGCCGCGCGGAGCTGGCCGCGCGGTTCGCGGACGGCTGACCGGGTGCACCGGTCGGCCGTCCGCGGTGTTCGACGGGCGGCCGGCCCGGCTGCCGGGGGCCGCTGTCGGGGCTCAGCAGCCGGGCAGCGGGGGCGCGTCCGCCCGCTCGGCGGTGGCGAGCAGGGCCTCGGCGACCGTCCGGGCGCGCGGGGCGGCGTCCGTGGTGCGCTCGCGGAGGGCGGCGACGATCGCGCCGTCGCCGAGCAGGGCGAGCTGGCCGGCCAGGGTGCGGTGGCCGCGGTACCCGGCGGCGGCGAGCAGGCCGTCCAGGTAGTCGATGACCTTCTCCTTGTGCTCGGCCGCGACCCGGTGGGCGGGGCTGCTCGGGTCGGCCTCCTCGACCATGGTGTTGATGAACGCGCAGCCGCGGAAGTCGGCCGCGGCGAAGCGTTCGGCGAGCCCGTCGAAGAGTGCCAGCGCGAGGTCGCCGGTGCCGCGCGGGCTGGCGTCGACGGTGTCGGCGAGCCAGGCCCGCCAGGCGGCGTCGCGGCGCCGGAGCACCTCGACGACCAGGTCGTCCTTGCTGGGGAAGTGCCGGTAGAAGGACGCACGGCCGACGCCGGACTCGCTCAGGATCCGCTCGACCCCGACCGCGCGGATGCCCTCCTCGTAGAACAGCCGCTCGGCGGCCGTGAGGAGTCGTTCTCTCGCATTGCTCGGCATCCGAAAACGGTACCACTCGGTTCTGATTTTTCGATGGGCGTTGACGAAAGTCGGAACCGATCGGTACCGTCCTAGCTGTTTGGTACCGATCGGTTCCATCTCTGCCGCAACCGAGGAGAGACACCATGTCCCGTCTGCCCCAGCTCACCACAGAGACCGCCGACGAGGAGCAGCGCGAACTGCTGGAGAGCACCCTCAAGCAGCTCGGCCGGGTCCCGAACCTGTACGCCGCGCTCGCCAACGGCCCGGCCGCGCTGCGCGGCTACCTGGCGATGCGCGAGGCCCTCGTCGGCGGCACCTTCAGCACCAAGCAGCGCGAGCAGCTCGCCCTCTTCATCGCCCAGCGCAACAGCTGCACCTACTGCGTCTCCGCGCACACCATGCGCGGCGGCAAGGTCGGCCTGAGCGAGGAGCAGCTGCTCGCCACCCGCCGCGGCACCGACACCGACCCGCACATGGACCAGGTGCTCAAGCTGACCGGCGAGGTCATGGCCAGCGGCGGCCGGGTCTCCGACACCGCGCTCGCCGAGGCCCGCGCGGCCGGCGTCACCGACGCGGAGATCGCCGAGATCGTCGGCCACGTCGCGCTGAACGTGCTGTCCAACTTCTTCAACCACGTCGCCGAGCCGGAGCTCGACTTCCCGCTGGTCGACGCCCACAACCTGGTCTGACGGCCGCCCGCGGTCACGGGGCGTCCGGACGTCAGCACTCCGGACGCCCCGGCCGCCCGCCGGCGGCCGCCTCCACCACCACACCGGCACCACACCGGCATCACACGGGCGGCATGCGGGAGCAGCAGCAGTGGACATCGACGTCAAAACCCTCAGAACGTTCTGCGAGGTCATCAGAACCGGCTCGTTCACCAGTGCCGCCCACCGCCTGGGCTACTCCCAGTCGAGCGTGACGGCGCAGATGCGCGCCCTGGAGCGGCAGGTCGGCGCACCGGTCTTCCACCGGCTGCCGAACGGGGTGCGGCTCACCCCGGCGGGCTCCACCCTCCGCGGCTACGCCGGCCAACTGCTCACCCTGGTGGGCGAAATGGAGGATGCCCTGCGCGGCCCGTCGGCCACCGCGCCACGGCTCAAGGTCGGCCTGGTGCCGGCCCTCGCGTACGGCGAACAGCTGGCCAGGATCGCCCAGTTCGGCCGCCGCCTGCTGCCCGGGGTGCAGCTCGCGCTGCGGGTGATGGGCACCGCGGAGATCCACGCGGCGCTGCGGGCCGGCGGCCTGGACGGCGCCATCCTGCTCACCGGCCGCGAGCACCGCACGGCGCCCGCCGCACCCGTCCCGGCGCTCAGCGGGGCGGCCGGCCGGGCCGCCGACCGGGCCCGCACCGCGGTGCTCGCCGAACGGGCCTCCGCGGTCCGCGAGCGGCCCGAGGCGCCGACCGAGATCCCGGTCCAGGACCTGGAGTTCACCCCCAGCACCAGCGCCGCGGCGCGCTCTCAGCTCGCCTGCCACCAGGTCGTGGTGGCCGATCCGGACTGCCCCTCGCAGCGCTGGCTGCCGGAGTTCCTCCGGCTGCGCGGCGGGGAGCCGCCGGAGAGCCTGGAACTCGGCTCGATGGACGGGGTGCACGCGACCGTGCAGGCCGGCCTCGGCTGCGCGATGCTGCCGACCGGGCTGGCCTCCCAGCCGTACGGCGCCGGCCTGGCGCCGATCCCCGGGGTGCCGCGGATGCAGTGGACGGTCTCGCTGCTCGCCGCCCGCACCAAGGAGTTCCGCGAGGGCCACCGGCAGGGCCTGGCGGACGCCATCCGGCTCGCACTGACCTGCCCCACCTGAGCCGGGCGGCGGCCGGCCCGGCCGGTCGGCTCCGGGGTGCCAGGGCGTAGTGGTGCACGTCGGAGACGGTGTACGAGACACCGGGCACGCCGATGCCGAGGGCGCGCATCCGCTCCGCGAAGCGGTTCATCGACTCCGCGGAGTCCCACAGGTCGACGACCCGGACGCCGTCGCCGGTCACCGCCGCCACGTGTGCCAGGCAGCCGGCGAAGACGCCGTCCTCCCGGGCGAGCCGCTCGTGGAACCGCTCGTACTGTTCGGTGGTCGCCCCGGGCAGGTCGACCTCCACAAGAACCGCCATGGTCCCTCCTCGGCTCGGCGCCGCCGCGACCGCCGCGGCGGGGTGCGCCCTCCCGATCTCGGCCCGCCCGCCGGGTGCCGCAAGCAGGGCCGTCCGGCCCTGTCGGCCGGCGCCGGCCGCCCGGGAGAATGCGGTGGCCCCTCCACGACGGGCGGGCCGGGGAAGGAGTAGTGCCATGCTCGACGGCACGGCACGGACGGGTGCCGAGGGTCCGGTACGGGTCTTTCTGCTCGACGACCACGAAGTGGTGCGCCGGGGCGTACAGGACCTCCTCGACTCCGAGCCCGGCCTGACCGTCGTGGGGGAGGCCGCCACCGCCGAGCAGGCGATCGCCCGGGTGCCCGCACTGCGGCCCGACGTCGCGGTCCTCGACGTGCGCCTGCCGGACGGCGACGGCGTCACCGTCTGCCGCGAACTGCGCTCCCGCATGCCGGAGCTGGCCTGCCTGATGCTGACCTCCTTCGACGACGAGGAGGCCCTGCTGGACGCCATCATGGCGGGCGCCTCGGGGTACGTGCTCAAGCAGATCACCGGCACCGACCTGGTCTCGGCCGTCCGCGCCGTGGCCTCCGGGCAGTCCCTGCTCGACCCGGGCGCCACCGGCCGGCTGATGGCCCGGCTGCGCCGCCGGGCCGAAGCCCCGCAGCCGGCCCGGCTGCCCGCGCTCACCGAGCGGGAGCTGCAGATCCTCGCCCTGGTCGGCGAGGGGCTGACGAACCGCCAGATCGGCGCGCGCCTCTACCTGGCCGAGAAGACGGTCAAGAACCATGTCTCCCGGCTGCTCGCCAAGCTCGGCGTGGAACGCCGCGTGCAGGCCGCCGTCCTCGCCTCCCACCTGAACGCCTCCCCGGCGCCGCACCGCCTCTGACCCCGTGACCGGGCCGTTCGGCCCTTTCCGAGGGCGGGGCTCCGGAGTTGGGTAGGACCCGGATGCGTTCTGTCGTCCGACACCAGTGGCAGGAGGAGTGGTCCATGACCGAGGCGATCACTGTTCAGGGCTTCGACGGAGTCCCCCGCGAGATGCTCGACGAGGCCCGCAGCCGGATCGCGGCCGCGGCCGGCTGCGCCAACGCGCTCGTCGAGTCGCTCCGGGTCCGGCTGAGCGCGGCCGGGCTCGCGCAGGTCAACGCCGAGGTGGACGGGCGCCGGATCAGGGTGCAGGAGACGGCGCGCGGCGTCGGCGAGGCCCTCGACCGGCTGTCCGAGGGGCTGCGCCGCCGGATCGCCTCCGTCACCGGCGCCTGGGCGCCGCGGTCCTGGCCGCAGCCGTCCCGCCCGCCGCTGCCGCCGGTCCCCGCGGTGATCGGCCCGCAGGTCATCGCCCGGGTCAAGTCTCCCGCCCTGGTGTGGTGTTCACCGGACGCGGCGGCCCGCACCCTGGACGCGATGGACTACCGGATCCACCTGTTCACCGATCCGATGACCGAGACCGACGCCGTCGTCTACCGGGTCGGCCCGACCGGCTACCGGCTCGCCAGGACGATCGCCGCCGCCCCGCCGCGCGGCTGCGCGGCACCCCTCACGGTCAGCCCGCACGGGGCGCCGCGGGTCGACGACCGGCAGGCCGTGCAGCGGCTGGTGGGCGCCGAACTCCCCTTCCTGTTCTACGCCCACCCCGCCGACGGCCGCGGCCGGGTGCTCTACCGGCGCTTCGACGGGCGGCTCGGCCTGATCACCGGCTCCGGCTGAACGTCCGTCACCTCCGGCCGATCACGACCGTGGCGTCGAGCTCCTCGCACTCGGCGGTCCGCGCGGCCAGCCCGGCCGCCGCGAAGGCCGCCAGGGTGCGGGGGGCCTGGCGCCCGCTGGTCTCCACCAGCAGGTGGCCGCCGGGTGCGAGCCACTCCGGCGCGCCCGCGATCACCCGCCGCTGCACGTCGAGTCCGTCCGCACCGCCGTCGAGGGCGACCCGCGGCTCGTGCTCGCGGGCCTCCGCGGGCAGCAGTCCGATCGCCGCGGTCGGCACGTAGGGCGCGTTGGCGAGCAGGACGTCCACCCGGCCGCGCAGGCCGTCCGGCAGTGGCTCGTAGAGGTCGCCGAGGTGGACGGTGCCGCCGGCCGCGGACGCGTTGCGGCGGGCGCAGCGGACGGCCGCCGGGTCGACGTCCGAGGCGTGCAGGTCGACGCCGGGGCCGACGGCGGCGGCCAGCGCCACCCCCAGCGCGCCGACGCCGCAGCACAGGTCGAGCACCACCGCGGAGGGGCCGGCCAGCGCCGCGGCCTGCCGGACGAGGAACTCGGTGCGCCGCCGCGGGACGAACAGCCCCGGGTCGACGGCGATCCGCAGACCGCAGAACTCGGCCCAGCCGAGTACGTGTTCCAGCGGCAGCCCGCCGGCGCGGCGGTCGACCATGGCATCGAGTTCGGCCGCCGAGCGGGCCGTGGTGACGAGCAACTCCGCCTCGTCCTCGGCGAAGACGCAGCCGGCGGCACGCAGCCGCCGTACGACGGACGGGACATCAAGAACTGAACGGGAAAGCGACACGGGATCCTTCCGGAACCGCCGAGGGCGCTCCCGCGACCGCTACCGCGATCGGGCCGTCCGGCCGCACGAGGAGAGCACCCAGCCTGCACCTGCGTTGATGGGTCCCACCTCCTCGATCGTTCCCCTGCTGGAATGCCGCCACCCTACCCGAGCCGGGCCGCCCTGTGAGCCGTACGGGCGCGGCGGCGCCTGCCTTATTCGTGTGAGGACCGACCGCCGGACGGCTATTCTGCAAGATCGCTACAGGCGGACGTCGTCCGCCGGAGCCGCCGGATCGTCGGATCCCGGCGGGACCGTACTCCCCGGGGGGACCTCATCGTGCGAATTCCGCGCGCCGTCGGCGCGGCCACGGCCGTGCTCACCGCCGCGCTCGGCCTGCAGATACCGGCGGCGGCGGCCGACGGCGGCACCACCACCCTCTACGTGTGGCAGGGCAACGCCGCCTGCTCGGACACCGGCCCGGGCACCCGGGCCCGGCCGTTCTGCAGCGTCCAGCCGGCCGTGGACGCGGCCCGACCGGGCACGACCGTCCAGCTCCAGCAGGACAGCTTCTTCGAGGACGTCCGGATCACCCGCTCCGGCACCGCGGATGCGCCGATCACCATCCTGGGCGCGTCCAGCCGGCTGGCAGGCACCTCGACCAAGCCCGGGCCCGCCCTCGCCGTCAGCGGCGCCGAACACCTGGTGCTCCGCGACCTCTCGGTGGACAGCGCCACCGTCGAGAACTCGGCCGACATCACCCTCGACCAGGTCCGGACCTCGTCCGCCTCGGTCTCCCTGGAGATCGGCGGCGGGAACCACGGCGTCGCCGTCACCCGCGGGCGCATCATGGGCAGGATCCGGGTGAGCGGCGGCTCGACGGGCGTCGTCATCAGCAACAACGTCCTCTCGGCGGCTACCGCCACCCCGCTGTCGGTCAGCGGCACGCCCGGAGCGACCGTCACCAACAACACGGTGACGCTCGGCTGCGGCCCCGGCATCGCCCTGCTCGACGGCTCGTCCGGGGCCCGTGTCTTCAACAACATCGTGGACGGCCACCGGGCGACCACGGCCGACGGCAGGCCGTGCGCCGAGCCGGCCACCGCGGCGGAGCTGCTGGTCTCCGCGGACTCGGCCACCGACACGGTCGCCGACTACAACCTCGTCCGGGCCGCGGACGGCGGCACGCCGTACAGCTGGGCCGGCAGCGCGTACGCCACCCCGGAGTCGCTGCACGCGGCCACCGGCCAGGGCGGCCACGACCTGCTCACCGACCCGAAGGTGACGAGCTCCTGGTCCGGGGCGCTGACCGACTGCACGGCCGCCGACCCGGGCGTCTGCTCGCCCGCGATCGACTCGGCCCTGGCGGACGCCCCGGGCGTGCTCGGCACCGACATCGACGGCCACACCCCGGCGGACCACCCGTACGTCACCGACGGCCCTGGCGGCCACCTCGACCGCGGCGCCGCCGAGGTCGTCGACACGCCGTACAGCGTCAAGCTGACGCCCGACCACATGTGGGCGCCGTACGGCACCCCGGTCACCTTCACCGCGGAGGCCCGCAGCAAGTGGCCCACGACCCTGCGGTACACCTTCGACTTCGGTGACGGCCACACGCAGACCACGGACGCGCCGAAGGCGACCCACACCTACGTGGCCGACTGCACCTGCCGGCCGAAGGTCACCGCCACCGGCCTCGGCGGTGCGAGCGTCTCGGCCGGCACCTACGACTCCGGATTCAGGGTCAGCACCCCCGGTCCGCTCGATCCGCAGCTCACCACGGCGGACGTGCGGCCGGTCAACACCGACTTCTCGGCCGCGCAGCCGCTCACCGTGAGCGCGGACGCCGCCCTCTCCGTGACGTCCTCGCCCTGGCCGGTCAAGGAGATCACCTTCGACTTCGGCGACGGCAGCTGGAAGGGCGGCAGCCTCAGCGGCAAGGAGAACCACACCTACGCCGCGCCCGGCGACTACACCGTCACCGTGACGATGACGGACTCGCAGGGCCGGACGGCGAGCGCCTCCCGGGTCCACCGGGCGCACTACCTGGACGGCCGGTACACCCCGGTCACGCCGTACCGCCTGCTGGACACCAGGTCCCAGCAGTTCAAGCCGAACCCGTACGTCCCGCTGACGCTGGACCTGTCCTCCTACGGGCCGACGGGCAACCACGGGCTCTCTGCCGGGATGACCGCCGTCGTCCTGAACGTCACCGCGACCAACGCCGAGGCCGACACCTTCCTCACCCTCTGGCCCTCGGGCCAGCCCAGGCCCACCGCCTCGAACCTGAACGTGAAGGCCGGGCAGACCGTCGCCAACCTGGTCACCGTGCCGGTGGGCCGCTGGCAGCAGGTGGACGTCCACAACCACTCCGGCGACGCCGACGTGATCGTGGACGTGCTCGGCTACTACCAGCCGGACTGGGGCAGCCGGTTCAGCCCGACCGCCCCCGCCCGGCTGCTGGACACCCGGCAGGCGAACGGCCGGCCCGACAGCCGGTTCACCCAGGACGAGGCCCGTGGCATCCAGGTGACCGGGCAGGCCGGCGTGCCCGCCTCGGCCAGGGCCGTCGTGCTGAACCTGACCGCGACCGCGTCGACGACCGGCGGCTACCTGGCCGCCTACCCGCACGGCGGCAGCCGCCCGAACGTCTCCAGCCTGAACTTCACGGCCGGGCAGACGGTGGCCAACCAGGCGATCGTCCCGATCGGCCGGGACGGACAGATCGACCTGTACAACTTCCGCGGCGACACCCAGGTGATCGCCGACGTCGTGGGGTACTACGGCGACGACGGCACCGCGGTGTTCGTGCCGGTGCCGCCCACCAGACTCGCCGACACCCGGCAGCACGGCGGTGCCCTCGGCCCCGCGGGCGAGACGGCCGTCCAGATCGGCGGGGCGAACGGCGTGCCGGCCGACGCGGTCGCCGGGGTGCTCAACGTGACGGCGACCCAGCCGACCGCCGCCGGGTTCCTCACCGTCTGGCCGGACGGCAGCCCGCGGCCCGGCACCTCCAGCCTCAACTTCCTGCCGGGGCAGACGGTGCCGAACCACGTGACCGCGCCGCTGGGCGGCAACGGGCGGTTCCGGGTGTACAACCACGCCGGGAACACCCAGGTGATCGCCGACCTCTCCGGGTACTTCGTCAAGGGCTGAGCCGCGACGACGTGACCAACGGGCCCCCGTCACCCCCGGGTGGCGGAGGCCCGCCCGCGTTCCGGGGGCGGGCCGGTCTGCTCTACTGGCGGCAGCGCCGCCGGCCCCTCCGGCGGCCGTCCGAGCACCGCCGACGACCGAGGGACGGACCCGCACGTGCCGACCGCACCCGTGATCCGCATCGACGTCCCCGGGTCGTTCCCGTGGAGCGTCTTCCACCGGCGGCACCCCGAACTCGTCCGGCAGGTGCTGGCAGCCCGGCCGTACGGACCGGCCGAGCGGGCGGCCGTCGAGGACCTGCTCGCGGAGAGCACCACCGGCCTGTTGTCGCCGCCCGGTACCGGCTTCCACGACCGCGACGAGTGGCTCGCCTGGGGCGACCGCCTCTGGGGTCGGCCGTGGAGCGAGGCGCCCTTCCTGTGGGCGGAGAGCTGGTTCCACCGCCGACTGCTCGACGCCACCGGGTACTTCCGCCCCGGCCCCTGGCACGGCATCGACCCCTTCGCGCCCTTCAAGGACGCCGAGCTGGCCGGCGAGGCGGTGGACGGCGAACTCGCCGCCCTCGACGGCCTCGCCGAACTGCCGCAGGAGGCACGGACCCGGGCCCTGCTCACCTCCGCCCTGTGGGGCAACCGCGCCGACCTGAGCTTCCGGATGGCCGCCGGGACGGAGGACACGGCCGCCTCCGACCTGGTCGCCGACGACAGCGAACTGCTCCTGGCCGAACTGCGGCGGGCCCGGGGACGCACGGTCTGCGTCGTCGCCGACAACGCCGCCCGGGAACTGCTCCCCGACCTCGTCCTGATCGACCACCTGCTGGCCGCGGACCCGGCCACCCGGGTCGTCCTGTACGTGAAGCCGCAGCCGTACTTCGTCTCCGACGCCACCACTGCGGACGTCCTCGCCGCGGTCGACCGCCTCCGCGCGGCCGGCGGGGCCGCCGCCCGGGCCGTGGGAGGCCGCCTCTGGCGGGCGATGGAGAACGACACCCTGCGGATCGGCACACACCCGTTCTTCTGCGCGCCGCTCCCCTACCGGGACATGCCCGCCGACCTCCGCACCGAACTCGCCGACGCCGCCGTGACGATCCTCAAGGGCGATCTCAACTACCGCCGCCTGGTCGGCGACCGGCACTGGCCGCCGACCACCCCCTTCGCCGCGGTGGCCGACCACTTCGCTTCCCCCGTCGCCGCTCTGCGCACCCTCAAGTCCGATGTCGCGGTCGGCCTGACCCCCGCCACCGTCACCCGCCTCGACACCACCAACCCCACCTGGCGCACCGCGGGCACCCACGCCCTCGTCCAGGTGCACGCCCCGGCCTGAGCCACGGGACGACCGTCAGCCGACGGCCGCCGCGGCACCCGGGCCGAGGCCCGCGCCTCTCGCGTTCCTCAGGGCGGCGCGGACCCTGGCCACCCCTCTCGGGGTGACCGCCTCACCGGTGCCGACCGCGACCGTTCGCGTGCCGAGACCCGCACAGGCACGGCAGATTCCGGGCCGCGGCACCGGGTCGTGGCATCTGCCGCACTCCGAGTACCGGGCGACCGCAGGCTGTCGGTGCTCCCGCACCGGAGGCATCTTGCGTTGCAGGCGGTGGCGCAGCATCCCCAGCGCCGAGTGGACCGTGGCGGGCAGATCCGGCAGCAGGGCCTGGGCGAGGTCGGCCTGGCCGCTGCCGCGTTCCAGCCAGCTGGCGACCAGCGGCGCCAACTGCAGGGCCTCGGCCTGGCCGAGGCGCAGCCGGGGCTCCGGCCGGATCACCCGGAACAGCATCGCCAAGGCCTCGTCCGTCCGCCCGGACGTCCGATCGGCCGTCCGATCGGACGGCCGCCCCTCCTCGACCGGTTCCGCGGCGTCCGCCGCGTCCGCTTCGGCCTCGACCGGCGCGTCCGGGAGGGAGGGTTCTTTCTCCTGGTTCTTTAAAAGCGCGTCAGTGCCACCGCGGTGCGGCCCACCGAGACCCTGGGTGTCGGCAGTCGGTGCGGCCTGCTGCGGAGTGTCGTAGACGTGGATCACGCTGAACCACCGGCCGCCAGGGCCCTGACTTCTGACCACCCGGTAGTAGCCGGCCGCGATCAACTCGCGGAGCGCCTTGGCGACGGCCGTTCGGCCCTGCACGCTGGTGTCGGCCATGATCCGGCTGTCCTCGCGCCAGCCGTCCGGCCGTGAGAGGAGGTCGACGAGCAGCCCGCGCGCGGTGTAGCTCAGTCGCCGGTCCTGCAACGTGACATTCGGCAATACCGTGAAGTTCCGTGCCGGTTCAGTACGATGGATCTGCATCGGGAGTTGTGCTCCTGCTGCCGGGCCCCGGGGTGTTGCTAGCGCCGCCGGGGTCATCTTCGTCTCTGTGCGGACGGAACGTAACACACGCAGCGTCACCCGATCGACACGGTCCGTGTCGGACGCAATCGCGCACCGTTCGATCAACTCCCGCACCGCGGCGGGCTCATCGAATCACGACAGCGAGAGGCCCGACCGCCGACCGGCCCCGCAGAAGACAGCCCCGCGCCATGGGCGGGCAAACCGCCCGCCAACACAAAGAGGTCCAGACAAAGCAGAAACCCCAGGTCATTGACCTGGGGTTTTTTGCTGGAGCGGGCGACGAGAATCGAACTCGCGCTCTAAGCTTGGGAAGCTCATGTTCTACCATTAAACTACGCCCGCATCTGACGACCCGTCATGGATCGCCCGATCAAGCACCACTGTACCCCATCCGCGAAGCGCTTCGGGGCATGGCGTGAACGCGCCGCCGGCCCGGTGCAGGGGGGTGCCCGAGGGGCGTACTGTGTGGGCCGTTCCGGCGGCGGGAGAGCGGCGAGCCGCTGCACGCGGTGTCCGGAACATCCCCTAATGTGACGCTCGCGTCCGCGGCGCGGCCCTCCGCACGGGCATCCCGCACGGGCCGGACGGGCCGCGCCCGGGGCGCGAGGCGGACGGGGACCACGGGGAAGTATGGGAAGGGGATCGATGGAGCAGCGCACCGTCGTTCGTTGTGCCGAAGGGCACCTGTTCAGCACCGCCACGTTCCCGATGCAGAATCTCGGTGCCGCCCGGCTCGGCCCGGGCAGACTCATCCGCTGTCCGCAGTGCGGACGTCTGCGGAGTTCGGTGCCGGCGGACGTGAGCGAGCTGTCCGGGGCGCAACTGGCGCGCGCGATGCGGCTGGAGGCCGTGGAGTTCCTCGCCTGAGGGTGTTCGGGCGCGGTCGTGGGGCCCGGACGGATCGTCCCTGATTCGTCCGAGGCCCCACGTTGCCTTTAACCTCGACCTCGTGCTGCTCTCTGACAAGGACATCCGGACCGAAATCGACAAGGGCCGGGTCGTGATCGACCCGTTCGAACCGTCGATGGTCCAGCCCTCCAGCATCGACGTCCGGCTGGACCGCTTCTTCCGGGTGTTCGAGAACCACCGCTATCCGCACATCGACCCCTCCGAGGAGCAGCCGGACCTGACCCGGCTGGTCGAGCCGGAGGGCGACGAGGCGTTCATCCTGCACCCGGGCGAGTTCGTGCTGGCCTCGACCTTCGAGGTGATCACGCTGCCGGAGGATGTCGCCTCACGTCTGGAGGGCAAGTCCAGCCTGGGCCGTCTCGGCCTGCTGACCCACTCCACGGCGGGCTTCATCGACCCGGGCTTCAGCGGCCACGTCACGCTGGAGCTGTCGAACGTCGCCACCCTGCCGATCAAGCTGTACCCGGGGATGAAGATCGGCCAGCTCTGCCTGTTCCGGCTCTCCTCGCCGGCCGAGCACCCGTACGGCTCGGCGCGCTACGGCTCGCGCTACCAGGGCCAGCGCGGCCCGACGCCGTCCCGCTCCTACCTGAACTTCCACCGCACCCAGGTCTGACACCGGCCCCGCGGCCCTCAGGGGCCGCGGGAACCGTCCCGGGGAGCGCAACGGCTGTGGGCCGCCGATCGGTGATCGGCGGCCCACAGCCGTGTCCGCGTGTGCGGGATTACTTCGTCTCGGCCAGGCAGAGCACGAACTTGTCGCTGAGCAGCTGCTGGGCCAGGCCCGCGGTGGAGCCTTCGACGGTGTTGCAGGCGTTCGGGTCGAAGGAGTTGTCGACGACCGAGATCACCTTGTAGTTGGCGTCGGCGCTGCCGCAGGCGACGGTGTCGACCTTGGGGTCGTTGTCGCTGCCGCTGACCTTGACGCACTCGCCGGGCTTGGCGTGCACCGGCTTGTCGGCGGCGGCGTAGCCGATGCCGAAGCTGATGCCGATCTTGACGGCGATGATGAGCACCAGGGTGCCGACACCGATCAGGATCTTCTTGACCGGGCTCTTCTTCGGGGCGAGCACGGCCTGCTGGGCGGCCTGGGCGTAGCCGTCGGGCACCTGGCCGGGCGCCTGGCCGTAGCCCGGCGCGGGCTGGCCGTAGGCGGGGGCGGCCGGCTGGCCGTAGCCCTGGGCGGGACCGAAGCCGCCCTGCGCGGACGGGTCGGTGGGGAGGCCCTGGGGCGGCTGCGGGGTCGTCATGGTGTTCCTCGGCTCGGGGACAGCGTGCTGAATGCACGCGAACGCTACCGAGCGCGATCACCGGGCCGCCCCGAACAATTCGAACAATTGCCACATAGGCCCGCGGTGTTATCGATCTGCAACCGACGGACGGTTGCCGGCCGGGAACCTCCGCGGGCCCCCGCGAGTTCAGGCCCGCTTCGGCCGGGTGACGGCGACCAGCTCGCTGCCGTCCTCGGAGAGGGTCAGTTCGGTGCGCAGCTCGGCGAGTTCCCCGAGGTGGTGCAGGTGGGTGCCGCCGCAGAAGATCCGGGCCGGGCCGGCCGGGAGTTCGCAGTGCCACTGGCGGCGGGCGGTGAGCTCCGGGCCGGGCACGTCGATCGTCACCGCGGCGTCGGCGGCGACCCAGGCGGCGAGCTGGGCGTTGACGGTCTCGGTGAGCGCGGGCAGGGCGTCCGCGAGCACCGGGAAGTCCTCGCCGGCCTCGGTGGTGAAGCCCTTCTTCCGCAGCGACTTGCCGAGCCGGTAGGTGTCGGTGCTCGCCTCGGTGTCCATCACGGAGGTGGCCATGGCGAGGCTGTCGAAGTCGGGGTTGCCGAAGGCGTCGCTGCGGCCCGGGTCCTTGCGCCAGCGGGGGGCGAGGGCGGCGTTCAGGGCGAGGGCGAGCAGGTGGCAGCCGCTGTGCGAGGCGGAGAGCAGGGCACGGCGCCCGGCGTCCACGGCGAGCTCGGCGGTGCTGCCGACGGCGTCGGCGGGCTCCTGCTCGACGATGTGCAGCACCAGCCAGGACCACTCCTCGTCACCGCGCCGGACGGGGATGTCCGCGCCGACCAGCAGTTCGCCGCCGTCCGGGCCGACCGCGCCGGTGAGGCAGTCCACCACCGGGTGCGCGACACCGCCCACGGTGAGCGTGCCGAGGTCGGCAGGCTGGTCGGGCCAGGTGTGGTCGAGCGGGTGGAAGGGGGTCGCCTCCGTGACGACGGCGTACCTGCCGCCGTCCAGCGGGTGCACGGCGAGCACCGGCGAGCTGCCGGTCACCGCGCCGGACGGGAAGCTGACGTGGGTGGTGGGGAGGGTCATGAGGGTGCTCCGGGCACTGCGTGGGGCAGACGGACAGACTGTCCACCCTATCGCCGCGGCCCGCCGCCCCCGCCCGTCCCGCCGCACCCGGGGCGGGCCTGCCCCGCCGGGGCCGCCCGCGCACGCCGACGGCCGGCCTCCGCGGGGGAGACCGGCCGTCGGTGCGGGGCTCGGCGTCGGCGGCTCAGCTCAGCGTCGGCAGCTTGATGAGGACGAGCAGGGCGAGCAGCTGCAGGGCGGCCGCGCCGGCGGCCTTGCCCCAGGGCAGGTCGTGCACCCGGCGGACCATGGTGGTGAGCAGCACGGCGCAGATCAGCCAGGTGATCCAGCCGACGACCTGGACGACCAGGTTGTTCGAGGGCAGGAACAGCGCGAGCAGCAGCCGCGGGGTGTCGCTCGTCCAGCCGATCAGCACGGCCAGGCCGACGGTGGACTGCCACGGGCCGTCGCCGCCCAGCTGGCGGGCGAGCGCATAGGTGACCGCGCCGAGCATGGCGCCGGCCACCGCGAAGCCGATCGCGGCGGCGATCAGCGCCCAGGCCGCGACCGAGAAGGTGGAGTTGACGATGTCGTCGTGGGTGGCGCCCATGCCGAGCACGGCGAGCACGCCGTAGACCAGCGAGACGGTGAGGGCGGGCAGCCAGGCCTGGTGGTCCCGCATCCGGTCGAAGGTGCGGGCGGGCTCGCGGTAGATGCCGACCAGCAGTTCCTTCCAGGTCGGGCGCGGGCCGGAGACCCGGGGCGCCACCTGGCCGCCGGCGCGGTAGACGGCGACGTTGTCCGTGCCGCCGTAGGCCTCGCCCTGGTGGCGGTAGCCGCCCTGCTCGTACCCGCCCTGCTCGTAACCGCCCTGGCCGTACTGGCCGGCGCCGGGGCCGTCGGGCCCGTACGGGTCCTGGCCGACCGGGAAGGCGCGGGTGTGCCCCTGCCGGTCGTCCCCGTACCCGTCGCCGTAGCCGCCGGAGTGTCCCGGGATGGGCGCGGTGAAGTACTCGGGCTCCCCAGTGGGCCCGCCGCCGGGCTGCTGCCGCGGCGCCGGGCCGGCGGGCGCGGACCATCCCTGCCGGGGATCCGCGCCCTGCCCGTTGTCGTATCGATTGCCAGCCACGCCTCGACGGTACCTGCTCCGGCTGACCGGCCGTCGGTTGATCAACGGCCGGGCACAGGATTGCAGCCGTCCTGTGACGAGGCCGGCGGGGGCGGGGCGGCCGGGCCGCCCCGCTCGATCAGCGCTGGGCGCCGATGGCCGGGCCGTGCACGGTGACCGCGGCGCTCTCGCCGGCCGGGCAGCCGCCGGGGCCGGCGGTGGTGCGGACGGCGCCGACCGGCAGCAGCGTGCCGCAGGCGATCCGCAGGCCGCTCGGCAGCTCGTTGTCGGACTCGACGGTCGCCCCGTCGCCGATCACCGCGCCGTCCAGCGAGGTGCGGGCGCCGATGACGGCGTAGGCACCGACGATGGAGTCCTTCACGTAGGCGTCGGCGCCGATCACCGCGCCGGGCAGGATGACGCTGCCCTCGACGATCGCGCCGGCCTCGATCTCGGCGCCCTCGGAGACGACGGTGCCGTTGCCGAGCACCGCGCCCGGGTCGACCTGGGCGCCGGGCAGCAGCAGGGCCTCGCCGGTCGGGCCGGGCACCGCCGGGGAGTCGACCTTGCCGAGCACCAGGTCGGCGGAGCCGCGGACGAAGGCGGCCGGGGTGCCGAGGTCCAGCCAGTACGAGGTGTCGACCACGCCGCGCAGCAGGGCACCGGTGGCGAGCAGCTCGGGGAAGGTCTCGCGCTCGACGGAGACCTCGCGCCCGGCCGGGATGCGGTCGATCACCGAACGGGTGAAGACGTAGCAGCCGGCGTTGATCTGGTCGGTGACGATCTGCTCGGGGGTCTCGGGCTTCTCGAGGAACTCCAGCACCCGGCCGTTCTCGTCGGTCGGCACCAGGCCGAAGGCGCGCGGGTCCTCGACCCGGGTGAGGTGCAGGGTGACGTCGGCGCCGGCGGCCACGTGGCCGTCCCGCAGCGCGGCGATGTCGAGGCCGGAGAGGATGTCGCCGTTGAACACCAGGACGGGCTCGTCCGGGCCGCAGGTGAGGCCGGCGGCGGCGTTGCGGATGGCGCCGCCGGTGCCCAGCGGCTCCTTCTCGGTGAGGTAGACCAGCTCGATGCCGTACGGGCTGCCGTCCTGGAAGTGGTCCTCGAAGACCTCGGCGAGGTAGGAGGTGGCGAGCACCACACGGGTGACTCCGGCCGCCGCGGCGCGCGCCAGCTGGTGCGCGATGAACGGGACGCCCGCGACGGGCAGCATCGGCTTGGGGGTGTGGGTGGTCAGCGGGCGCAGCCGGGTGCCCTTGCCACCGACCAGCATGATCGCTTCGGTCATGGTCTGAGCTTCTCCCCTATGTTCCGGTACGGGCCCGGCCGTGGTCGTCACGTGGCCGGTGTCGATGTTCGACGGCGTGGCTGGCCGCGGCCTCCGGCCGTCCACCAGCGGACCCGCAGACCGCGTGTCCAGCGCCTACTGTATTTCCTCCCGAGGCGCCCCCCTCCGCACGGTCCCCCGTTGTGTCTTCCCGACAAAACGGGGGACGCCGCGGATCCGGTGCGTCAGGGCAGCAGCCATCCGGCGGTGGGCTGGGTGCCGGCGTTCGTGCCACCGGTGTTCCACAGCTGGGAGACACGCTCGGCGGGGAGGGCCTGGTTCCAGATCTGCACGTCGGTGAGGGCGCCGTCCCAGTGGTCGGTCCAGGTGTTCTTCCAGCGGGTGCGGCCGATCTGCAGCGGGCCGGTGGTCTGCCAGATGCCCGACACGGAGGTGGTCTGGGCGAGTGCGCCGTTGACGTACAGCCGGATCTGCTTGCTGCCGGCGTCGTACGTACCGGTGAGCATCACCCACTGGCCGGTGGTGGCCTGTCCGGTGGAGAAGGCCTGGCGGCTGGTGCTGTCCTCGCCGCCGGCCGCGGTCTGCACCTTGAACACCCACTGGTTGTGGCTGCCCCAGTAGTCCCGGCCCAGGTAGAACGAGTAGTAGCTGCCGGTGCCCTGGCTGACGACGGCGCGGGCGCCGGTGGACGCGTTGTTCCGCACCACCGCGGAGACGGTGAAGCTCTTGGAGGTGTCGACGACCGCGGCGGAGGTCTGCGCCCAGCTGTCGGCGCTGCCGTGCAGCAGCAGGGCGGGGCCGGTGCGGCCGGGCGCGGTGCCGACGGCGGCGGCCGGGCCGAGGGAGGCCGGGCGGGCGCCTCGGACGTCGTCGAGCCGGGTCTGCGCCGCGCTGGGGGCGGCGGACCGGGCCGCGGAGGGGCTGCCCGTCGTGGAGGGCGAGGCCGGGGCGGAGCCGGAGGGGGATCCGGAGGGCGCCGCCGAGGCGCTCGGTACCGCGCTGGGCGGGCCGTCCACGGCGAGGGTGGCCGCCGCGGTGGGTTCGGCGGCCCGCGGCCCGTCCGGGGCGTCCTGACGCAGCAGGAGGGCCGTGGTGACGATGCCCGCGACGGCCAGCACGCCGGCCACGGCGCCGCCGGTCATCAGCAGCCTGCGGCGGCGGTGCTGCCGTTCGTTGGCCTCGGCGAGCGCGGCCCAGTCCGGTGTCGGGCCGCCGGGCGGCGCGATGCCCACCGGGGGCAGCAGGTAGGCGGGCCGTCCCGTTCCCGCCGGGTCCGTGCCGTGCTGCGGGCTCCCGGGCCCGGGTATGCCGCCGCTAACGTTGTGCGCTGTGCCCCCGCCGTCGCTCATGGGCGCTCATGCTAGGGCACCGTCCGGGGCCGGACGCGGCCCGGCCCCGTGCGCCGCGGGGGCGCACGGGGCCGGGCCGTCGTGCCGGTTCGTCGTGCCGGGGTGTGTCAGGCCTGGACGGTCTCGGGCTCGGGCTCGACGGGCGTGGCCTTGACGGAGTCGAGCAGCAGCTGGGCCACGTCGACGACCTTCAGGTGCTCCTTGGCCGCGCCCTCGTTCTTCTTGCCGTTGACCGAGTCGGAGAGCATGACGAGGCAGAACGGGCAGGCGGTGGAGACGATGTCCGGGTTGAGGGACAGCGCCTCGTCGACGCGCTCGGTGTTGATGCGCTTGCCGATCCGCTCCTCCATCCACATCCGCGCGCCGCCGGCGCCGCAGCAGAAGCCGCGCTCCTTGTGGCGGTGCATCTCCTGCTGGCGCAGGCCCGGGACCTTGTCCATGATCTCGCGCGGCGGGCTGTAGACCTTGTTGTGGCGGCCCAGGTAGCACGGGTCGTGGTAGGTGATCAGACCCTCGACGGGGTTGACCGGGATCAGCTTGCCCTCGTCGATGAGGTGCTGCAGCAGCTGGGTGTGGTGGATGACCTCGAAGTGCCCGCCGAGCTGCGGGTACTCGTTGGCGATGGTGTTGAAGCAGTGCGGGCAGGTGGCCACGATCCGCTTGACCGGGGCGTCCTCCAGCGCGGCGTTCAGGGTCTCGACGTTCTGCGCGCCGAGCATCTGGAAGAGGAACTCGTTGCCGAGGCGGCGGGCGGAGTCACCGGTGCAGGACTCCTCCTTGCCGAGGATCGCGAACTTCACGCCCGCGGTGTGCAGCAGCTCGGCGAAGGCCTTGGTGGTCTTCTTCGCGCGGTCCTCCAGGGCGCCGGCGCAGCCGACCCAGTAGAGGTACTCGACCTCGGCGGGGTCGATGTCCTGGCCGATGACCGGGACCTCGATCCCGGTCTCCTTCTTGAGCTCCTTGACCCAGTCGAGGCGGGCCTTGGTGGCCATGCCCCAGGGGTTGCCCTTGTTCTCCAGGTTCTTGAGCATCGTCCCGGCCTCGGTCGGGAAGGAGCTCTCGATCATGACCTGGTAGCGGCGCATGTCGACGATGTGGTCGATGTGCTCGATGTCGACCGGGCACTGCTCGACGCAGGCGCCGCAGGTGGTGCAGGACCACAGGACGTCGGGGTCGATGACACCGCCCTCCTCGGCGGTGCCGACGAGCGGGCGCTCGGCCTCGGCGAGGGCCGCGGCGGGGACGTCCTTGAGCTGCTCGGCGGTGGCCTTCTCCTCGCCCTCCATGGACTTGCCGCCACCGGCGAGCAGGTAGGGGGCCTTGGCGAAGGCGTGCTCGCGGAGGCTCATGATCAGCAGCTTCGGCGAGAGCGGCTTGCCGGTGTTCCAGGCGGGGCACTGCGACTGGCAGCGGCCGCACTCGGTGCAGGTGGAGAAGTCGAGGATGCCCTTCCAGGAGAAGTGCTCGACCTGGGAGACACCGAAGACGGCGTCGTCGGCCGGGTCCTCGAAGTCGATCGGCTCGCCGCCGCTGGTCATCGGACGCAGCGCCCCGAGCGCGGTGCCGCCGTCCTCCTCGCGCTTGAAGTAGATGTTGAAGAAGGCGAGGAAGCGGTGCCAGGCCACACCCATCGAGGGGTTGATGCCGATGGTGATCGCCCACGCGAAGGAGATGCAGATCTTCAGCATCGCGAAGACGTAGACCAGGTTGACCAGCGTGCCGTGGGCGACGCCGTCGAAGGCGGCGGTGATCGGGTACGAGATCAGGTACGTCGGGTCGTAGGAGTCGACGCCCTCCAGGGCGCCCTCCAGGCCGCGCAGCATCATGATGCAGAGGCCGATGCCGAGGATGGTGTACTCGACGTAGAAGGCCTGCCAGGCGATCGAGCCGGCGAATCGGGACTTGCGGCCGGCCCGGGAGGGCAGGCTGAGCAGCCGGATCACGATCAGCGCGAGGATGCCGAGCGTGGTGAGGGTGCCGATGAGCTCGACGAAGATGTTCCAGGGCAACCAGTGACCGATGACCGGCAGCACGAACTCGGCGTCGAAGAGCTGGCCGAAGGCGTTCACCAGGGTGAGCACCAGCGAGAAGAAGCCGACGGCGACGAACCAGTGGGCGACGCCGACGACCCCCCAGCGGTTCATCCGGGTGTGGCCGAGGAACTCGGTGGCCACGGTCTTCACCCGCTGGGCGGGCTGCCCGAAGCGGGTACCGTCGGACTGGCCGGTCCGTACGACCTTGTAGATGTACGCGGCCGCCCGGGCGGCGAGCGCAGTGCCGATCACAGTGGTGACCAGCGAGATGACGATCGCTGCTAGCTGCATCGGCTCTCCGTCTCCAGCGGCTGGGGGTGTAGAGGGGTCGCCTCAGTGTACTGGTCGGTAACTTATCGACCCAACGCCCGGACCTTACCGCTCCGTAGCAGCACTCCAGAAGATGCTCAAGGTATGGCGGCAGTCACTAAGGACATACTCACCCATCCGGCCGCACCGGACCGCCGACCACGCCCGACCAGGCTCCTTCCAGATGCGGCGCAGCAAAGTTGAGCGACACCGACTCATGGCTGTTGACGGTGTCCGATCGGTCGTGCATGCTTGAGTGCGTAACGCTCAACTCTCCCATGGAGGTATTTACGATGGCACGCGCGGTCGGCATCGACCTCGGTACGACGAACTCTGTCGTCAGCGTTCTTGAGGGCGGTGAGCCCACGGTCATCACCAACGCCGAGGGCGCTCGGACCACGCCGTCCGTCGTCGCCTTCGCCAAGAACGGCGAGGTCCTGGTGGGTGAGGTCGCCAAGCGCCAGGCGGTCACCAACGTGGACCGGACCATCCGGTCGGTCAAGCGCCACATGGGCACCGACTGGAAGATCAACCTGGACGGCAAGGACTTCAACCCCCAGCAGATCTCCGCCTTCATCCTGCAGAAGCTGAAGCGGGACGCGGAGTCCTACCTGGGCGAGACGGTCACCGACGCCGTCATCACCGTCCCGGCGTACTTCAACGACTCCGAGCGCCAGGCCACCAAGGAGGCCGGTGAGATCGCGGGTCTGAACGTCCTGCGCATCGTCAACGAGCCGACCGCCGCCGCCCTGGCGTACGGCCTGGACAAGGACGACCAGACCATCCTGGTCTTCGACCTCGGGGGTGGCACCTTCGACGTGTCCCTGCTGGAGATCGGCGACGGCGTCGTCGAGGTGAAGGCCACCAACGGTGACAACCACCTCGGTGGTGACGACTGGGACCAGCGCGTCGTCGACCACCTGGTGAAGACCTTCCAGGCCGGCCACGGTGTCGACCTGTCCAAGGACAAGATGGCCGTCCAGCGTCTGCGCGAGGCGGCCGAGAAGGCCAAGATCGAGCTGTCCTCGTCCTCCGAGACCTCGATCAACCTGCCCTACATCACGGCCTCCGCCGAAGGCCCGCTGCACCTGGACGAGAAGCTCACCCGGGCCCAGTTCCAGCAGCTGACCGCGGACCTGCTGGAGCGCTGCAAGCACCCGTTCCACAACGTCATCAAGGACGCCGGCATCCAGCTGTCCGAGATCGACCACGTGGTCCTGGTCGGCGGCTCGACCCGTATGCCGGCCGTCGCCGAGCTCGTCCGCGAGCTGACCGGCGGCAAGGACGCCAACAAGGGCGTCAACCCGGACGAGGTCGTCGCCATCGGCGCCTCGCTCCAGGCCGGTGTCCTCAAGGGCGAGGTCAAGGACGTCCTGCTGCTCGACGTCACCCCGCTGTCCCTCGGCATCGAGACCAAGGGCGGCATCATGACCAAGCTGATCGAGCGCAACACCACGATCCCGACCAAGCGCTCGGAGATCTTCACCACGGCCGAGGACAATCAGCCGTCCGTGCAGATCCAGGTCTACCAGGGCGAGCGCGAGATCGCGGCGTACAACAAGAAGCTCGGCATGTTCGAGCTGACCGGCCTGCCGCCGGCGCCGCGCGGCCTGCCGCAGATCGAGGTCACCTTCGACATCGACGCCAACGGCATCATGCACGTGGCCGCGAAGGACCTCGGCACCGGCAAGGAGCAGAAGATGACCGTCACCGGCGGCTCCTCGCTGCCGAAGGACGAGGTCGACCGCATGCGCCGCGAGGCCGAGCAGTACGCGGACGAGGACCACAAGCGCCGCGAGGCCGTGGAGACCCGCAACCAGGGCGAGCAGCTCGTCTACTCGACCGAGAAGTTCATCGCCGACAACGCCGACAAGCTCCCCGCCGACGTCAAGACCGAGGTCGAGACCGCCATCGGCGAGCTCAAGGAGGCGCTGAAGGGCGAGGACATCGCGGCGATCCGCGAGGCCACCGAGAAGGTCTCCACCACCGCCCAGAAGCTCGGCGCCGCGCTCTACGCGCAGGCCGACGCCGCCGGTGCGGCCGGTGCCGGCGAGGCCGCCGGCGCCAAGGACGACGACGTGGTCGACGCCGAGATCATCGACGACGAGAAGCCCAAGGGCGGTGCCGCATGACGGAGAAGGCGCAGGGCGGCGAGCCCGGCGACGACTCCGCTGCGGAGGAGGCCGTTCTGCAGGCGGCCGAGGAGGCTGTCTCGGGCGCCGACGAGCTCGCCGCCGCCAAGCGCGAGGCGGGCGAGCGGACGGCCGACCTGCAGCGTCTTCAGGCCGAGTACCAGAACTACCGCAAGCGGGTCGAGCGCGACCGTCTGACGGTCCGGGAGATCGCCGTCTCCAACATCCTGGAGTCGCTGGTCCCGGTGCTGGACGACATCGGTCGCGCCCGTGAGCACGGCGAGGTGACGGGCGGCTTCAAGTCGGTCGCCGAGTCGCTGGAGACCGTGGTGGCGAAGCTGGGCCTGCAGCAGTTCGGCAAGGAGGGCGAGCCCTTCGACCCGACGCTGCACGAGGCGCTGATGCACAGTTACTCCTCGGACGTCACCGAGGACACCTGCGTGCAGATCCTCCAGCCGGGCTACCGGATCGGCGAGCGGATCATCCGCCCGGCGATGGTCGCGGTCGCGGAGCCCCAGCCGGGCACCCAGACCACGTCCGCCCCGGACGCCGACAAGCCGGAGTCCGCCAAGGGTGACGGTGCGGCGGACAGCTGACAATCTGTGCTCTGCGGAGTCGTACGCCGACCTCGTCGGGGTGCGACTCCGCAGCGCCGTGCAGACATTTTTCGGGAGGTGGCGGCAGCCATGAGCACCAAGGACTACGTGGAGAAGGACTACTACAAGGTCCTCGGCGTGCCCAAGGACGCCACCGCGGCCGAGATCAAGAAGACCTACCGCAAGCTGGCCCGCGAGTTCCACCCGGACGCCAACAAGGGTGACGCCAAGGCCGAGGAGCGGTTCAAGGACATCTCCGAGGCGTACGACGTCCTCTCAGACGAGAAGCGCCGCAAGGAGTACGACGAGGCCCGCAGCCTGTTCGGCAACGGCGGCTTCCGCCCCGGCGGCGCCGGCGGCAACTACAACTTCGACTTCGGCGACCTGTTCTCCGGCTCCGGCGGGGGCGGCGGCGGGCTCGGCGACGTCTTCGGCGGCCTGTTCAACCGTGGCGGCGGCGGCCGACAGGCCCAGCCGCGGCGCGGAGCCGACGTCGAGACCGAGGTGACGCTCTCCTTCGTCGAGGCGGTGGACGGCGCGACCGTCCCGCTGCGGATGACCAGTCAGGCCCCGTGCCGCGCCTGCGCCGGCACCGGCGCGAAGTCCGGCACCACCCCGCGGGTCTGCCCGACCTGCGTCGGCGCGGGAACCGTCAGCCGCGGCCAGGGCGCCTTCGCGCTCTCCGACCCGTGCCGCGACTGCAAGGGCCGCGGCATGATCGTCGACGACCCCTGCACGGTGTGCCACGGCAGCGGCCGCGCCTCCTCGGCGCGGACGATGCAGGTGCGCATCCCGGCCGGGGTGCAGGACGGCCAGCGGATCCGCCTCAAGGGCAAGGGCGCCCAGGGCGAGCGCGGCGGCCAGCCCGGCGACCTCTACGTCACGGTGCACGTGGACGCCCACCCGGTGTTCGGCCGCAAGGCCGACAACCTCACGGTGACCGTGCCGGTCACCTTCCCCGAGGCCGCTCTCGGCGGGACCATCGAGGTGCCCACCCTGAACGGCCCCGCGGTGAAGCTCAAGCTGCCGGCCGGCAGCGCCAACGGCCTCACCCTGCGGGCCCGTGGCAAGGGCGCCACCCGCAAGGACGGCACCCGCGGCGACCTGCTGGTCACCGTCGAGGTCGTCGTCCCCAAGCACGTCACCGGAGACGCGCTGAGCGCACTGGAGCAGTACCGCGAGGCCACCGCCTCGGACGACCCGCGTGCCGCCCTCTTCAAGGCGGCGGAGGGAGCGTGACCAGATGACGACCCCCGACAGCCCGATCGGCCCCGGCATCGGCGAGGGCCTGCCCGGCTCGGCGCCGCGCCGCCCGCGCGGCAACCCGGCCCCGCAGTACGTGCTGACCGAGGAAACCCCGGTGTACGTGATCTCGGTCGCCGCGGAGCTCTCCGGCCTGCACCCGCAGACCCTGCGCCAGTACGACCGGCTCGGTCTGGTCTCGCCCGACCGCACGGCCGGCCGCGGCCGCCGCTACTCGGCACGGGACATCCAGCAGCTGCGCGAGGTTCAGCGGCTCTCCCAGGACGAGGGCATCAACCTGGCCGGCATCAAGCGGATCATCGAGCTGGAGAACCAGGTCGCCGCCCTCCAGGCCCGGGTGGCCGAGCTCGCGGACGCCCTCGACGGCGCCGCCACCGCCATCCAGCAGCGCGAGGCGGCGGTGCACGCGTCCTACCGCCGCGACCTGGTGCCGTACCAGCAGGTGCAGCAGTCCAGCGCCCTGGTGGTGTGGCGCCCCAAGCGCTGACGCCGGCCCGCAGGCCCCGCACCGACACTCGGCACCGCCCCCGGCCGCCGGTTCCCTCCTCCCGGGGGGTGCCGGCGGCCGGGTGTCGAATGAGACAGTTCGCTCCACCGGTGTCCGCGGGCGGCGGGAATGTCCGGCGCGAGGGCTCCCCGCAGCTCCACGGCGCCTATGATCCCCGGAGAAGCGGTACCGGCCGCGCCGCACCGGTTTGACCGATGGCAAGGAGCCTGATGAGTGAGACCGACGAACCGGGCCTCACCCCACGCGGGCTGGGCGTCCTGTCGAGCGAGGCCCGCCAGCTCTACCGCACCGTCCTGACGTCGCACGGGCGCATATCACCGGACGAGCACACGCCCGGCGACGGCAAGGCGCTGGACGAACTCCTCGACATCGGGCTGCTCGTCCCGGACACCGACGACCCGGCCGTCCTGGTGGCCGTCGACCCCGAGCAGCTCTCGGCCCGGCTGACCAGCCTCTGGCAGCGGAAGGCGCTCGACCTGCTGCAGCGGGCGGTGGCCCTGCCTGCCGACCTCCAGGACCTCGCCGAGGACTTCCGCACCCCGCGCAAGGCGGGCGGCATCATCGAATACGTCCACGGCAAAGTGCTGATAAACCAGCGGCTCGGCCAGCTCGTCAGCGGCTGCTCGGAGGAGATGCTCGCGGCCCAACCGGGCGGCCCCCGCCCCCCGGAGGCACTGGCCGGAGTCATCGCCCGCGATCTCGAAACTCTGCGCCGCGGGGCGACCATTCGGACGATCTACCACCCGAGCACCCGGTATCACGCTCCCACCCGCGACTATGTCGCCTCGATAACCGCGGCCGGCGGGCGGGTCCGAACGCTCGACGAGCCCTACACCAGATTGATCGTGATCGATCGGCGGACCGCGGTGATCCCGGTGGCCGAGGATCTCAACTTGGCCGCGTTCATTCACGATCAGGCCGTCATCAGCTACCTGATCGAGGAGGTCTTCGAGCGGAACTGGAGTCGGGCCCTGGATTTTGACGGCTCACCGACAGTTCCGCCCCAGGTGGTTTCCCGGCTGCGGCAGACGATCATCGATCTGATGCTCAAGGGAATCAATCACCGCGTCATCGCCCGCCGGCTGGGCATCAGCGAGCGCACGCTCGCCCGCCACATCGCGGAGATGCGCGAGGACTACCAGGTGGAGTCGCTCTTCCAGCTCGGCTGGGTACTCGCCCGCTCGGCCAAGGATTCACCGGCCGACCAGGCCGACTTCGGCTGACGGTCGGGCCCGGGCGCCCCGTCCCGCCCGGGAGCAGTCGCCGCCTCAGGTCCAGGCGGAGTCGTCCAGAAGCAGCAGCGTGACCGATCCGGCCTGCGCGTCCTCCGCCACCGGCGCCTTGACGGCGTGCACGCTACGAAGCGTCCACGCGCTGTCGGCAGCCGCTGGATTACTACCCGTCAATATCGCCGCACCCATGACAACTGGCACGATGGCGAGCCGAACAAACCGGCGCATACGAGACATTGCGACGATCCCTCCTCTGGTATTGCCTACCGAGTGAATAGAGAAGTCTCGAACATTGACCCAAATCATGCCGCAAGAGCACGGTCAGTGTCACGATCGGCGCATTCCCGCGGGTGCGTCATCTCGATGCCAGGCAGCCATATGACACCACGTGCCGGTGGACTTGTCGGTCACGAACGTTGGACGATCGGCACGGTCACACCACATCCGCGGCGCCCGAGCAGCCACGACGGCACCGCTCCCCCGACCACACCACAGCGGAACTCGCCTCGGGGCGAGCCCGGACACCATCGCTCGCAGGACGTCAGACCAGCCAGCGGCCAATCCCCGGAGTCGACATGAGTGAGCCCTACCTGCGCCATCGCACCGCCCAGAGCTCCGAGGGCCGGCGCGCACGGGTCTTCCTGGCCGCGCCGCTCATGCGGCTCACCGGTCCGGCCGACAGCGTGGTGACGCTGGCCAGCCGCACCCGGCTGACCACCCTGCGGACCACCCTGCTGCGCAGCGGCGCCGCGGTCTACAGCGCCCACCACAGCGACGCCTGGACGGTGGCCGGCCGCGCCCCCGAGCCGCGGGTGCCCTCCGACTTCCGGGCCCTGCAGACCGCGGACCTGGTCTTCGCCTACGTCGGCGCGCCGCTGTCGGCCGGTGTCAGCCTGGAGCTGGGCTGGGCGTCGGCGCTGCGCAAGCCGATCGTGCTGCTGGTGGACGAGGCGATCACGCACAACCCGCTGATCGCGACCATCGAGCAGGTCGCCCCGGTGCTGCCGCTGGTGTTCGACGACAGCTGGTCGCAGGACGCCCTGCAGCACACCGTGGAGACGGCGCTGGACTGGGCCGGCATGGCGCTGTCGCTGCGCGAGGGATTCTGGACCGCCCCGGGCGAGCAGTTCCCGGTGCCGCGGCAGTCGAAGGGCGACTCCTTCGGCTACTGGTCCCCGGGGATCGCCACCGGCTGACGCGACGTCACTCCGGGCGCTCCTCGGCCGTGTCGGCACGCATCTGCCAGCCGAGCTGGAAGAGCGTCTCCGCGCCGTAGAGCTCGCGCAGCCGGGCGATGTGGGCGGCCACCGTCCGCTCGCCGAGGCCGAGACGGCTCGCGACGGTGCGCTGGGTCAGCCCCTGTGCCAGCAGTCGGCCGACCTGCTCGTGCACCGGCAGGCCGCCGCCGTCCTGCGGGGCGGTCCGCCACTGCACCCGCTCGGCGCGCTCCCAGTCGCGCTCGAAGACGCCCACCAGGTACCCGACCACCGCCGGGTCCTCGACGAAGGCCGCGGTGCTGTTGTCGGCCGCGGCGGGGATCACCGCGATCCGGCGGTCGAAGACCAGCATCCGGGTGAAGGGTTCGGCGAGGATGCGGAACCGGGCGCCGAGCTCGGTGAGGTCGGCGGCGTAGCCGGCGGTCGCCTCGTCCAGCCGCGCGCCGGGGTGGTAGACCGTGCGCAGCGAGGCCCCGCGTGCCAGGAAGGCCCGGGCGCGGTCCAGTCCGGCCGTCAGGTGTCCGGCCGGGCGGGCGCCGCCGGGCTGGATTGCCAGCCCCTCCTCGCGGGCGTCCGCCTCCAGCTGCAGGATGCGGTGCCGGATCTGCCCGAAGCCGTGCACGTGCTGGACCTCGCCGGTGCGGTCCACCCTGGGCGGGGTGGAGTCGTAGGCCTGGGCGAGGTCCTCCACCGCGCCGGGCATCTCCTCGGCGCGCAGCAGCATCCGGGTGCCGGCCGAGCGCAGTTCGGCGCTGAGCCGGTCGCTGACGGTCCGCGGATTGACCGCGGTGAGCGAGGCGTCCTCGGCGTGGTGCACCAGGAAGCCCAGTTCGACCAGCCGGAGCACCGCCTCCGGGTCCTCCGCGAGGGCGTCGCGGAACATCACCCGGCCGCCCTGGCCCAGGACGGCCCGGTAGAGGGCCCGTTCCCGCTCGTTCGGGAGCGCTCCCGCGCCGTTGTCAGCCATGCCGCTCTCCCCGCTGTGACCGTCCCATGGTGAAAGAGCGTCTGCGAGCGGAAAACGTCACAGGACATGTCAGGCGCGGTTCCGCCGGACGGGGACGGTCAGTCACGGCGGCTCCCCCGCATCAGCCAGCCGAGCTGGAAGAGCGTCTGGGCGCCGTACTTCTCGCGCAGCCGGGAGATGTGCCCGGCGACGGTGCGCTCGCTGAGCCCCAGCCGGGTGGCGACGGCGCGCTGGGTGAGGCCCTGGGCGAGCAGCCGGCCGACCCGGTTGGCGGCGGAGGCGGCGACGGCGGGGGCGTCGACCTCGGCCCACTGGACGACGTCGGCGCGGGACCAGTCGCGTTCGAAGCTCTTGACCAGGAAGGCGACGGCCGCCGGGTCGGAGATGAAGGCGGCGCGGCTGTAGTCGTCGGCGGCGGGCACCACCGCGACCGACCGGTCGATGATCAGCATCCGCTCGAAGGGCTCGTCCAGGACGCGCAGTCCGGCGCCCTGCTCGGTGAGTTCGGCGGCGTAGCCGAGCGTCCAGGGCTCGGCGAGCACCTGCGGCTGGTAGAGGGTGCGCATCCGGGCGCCGCGCTGCACCAGGGCGAGGTCCTGCGCGCGGGCGAGGGTGATGGTGGCCGGCTGCCGGGGGCCGGGCTGGGTGGTGAGCATCTCCTGTTTGCAGTCGGAGACGAGTTCGGCGATCCGGTGGCGGATGCGTTCGCGGCCGTCGACGTAGGTGGCGCGCTGCGGGTCGTCGCTCTGCCGGGGCAGCGAGTCGTAGGCGCGGGTGAGGGGGTCGAGATCGGCGCCGAGCCGTTCGGCCCGCCAGAGCAGGTCCGCGGCGGCGGAGCGCATCTCCGAGCCGATCCGCTCGCCGACCGCGCGCGGGCTGACCGCCACATAGGCGCCGTCGATCGGGTTGGGCACGAGCAGGCCGACCGCGACGAGCTGGTCGACCGCGGCCCGGTCCCGTTCGGGGACGGTGGACAGCGGAATCCGGCCGCCCTGTGAGAGGACGGCGAGGTAGAGCCCACGGCCCGCCTCGTCGGGCAGTCCGGCGCCCCGGTCCATCGGTTCCGCAGCCACCTAAGAAACTCTCCCTGCCGAACTTTCCCCTCGATGTCGGATCATGATCTCAACAAGTTCGGATCGGGAGGGATTCGGTACCCCGGTTCGACGTGTCCCCCGGCTCGGCGCGCAGGAGCGCGCCGAGCCGGGGGACCCGTCATGTCACGCCGTTGCCGATGGCGCTTCCTGCGAGGCGGAGCAGCAACGCCTCGCCGGGTCCGGTTTCGGGGGCCATCACCACACATGGCGTCCCGGCCGGCGCTCTTCCCCCCGTGGTGGCGGCGCGGATGCACCACCACCCACACTGAAGAGCAAGTCACCGTCCTCGGGCTGCGGTTGCCCGGACGGCTGGCGTGGTTCCACCCTCACAGCGTGACGGCCGAGTCACAAGTGTCCACCGCCTGCAGGTTTCCGCAAGTGCAGGAACTTGCAGTCTCCGACCCGCGCGACGGAACGGAAATCTCCGGTCCGCAGGACATCCGGGGTGTCCGAGCGGGGTGCGGTGCCCACCAAACGTTCATTCGGTGTCCGTGAGCCCTCCACACGGCCGATCCCCCCCTGCGGGGGAATTCGCCCGGCCACCTCCCCCGGGGTGCGGGATCGTACACCTGTCCGGTTCGGCCGCGCCTGCCGCAGCGGCTCCGACCTGGGCGGCGGCCGGCGGGTGGCACCGCGTGCCACCACCCTCCGGACGCCTGCCCGTAAATCCGGGAATGGCCGCCGAGGGATTCGTGCACCGAGCATCCGGGACCGGATTCCGACCGTCCGCACCGGCCCCGCCGGAAGGCCCGCGCGGAGAAAATCGCAAATCGCCGCGCGATGTGTTCCCCGCCACGTCGCGGAAGGTATCGGACGGGCGGGACGGCCGGCGGATCAGGGATTCCGGGCCGGCTCCGCCGCCCGGGCCGCCGCCCGCCACATCACCGGGAGCCCGGCCACGGTGCGCGTCGCGGCCACCGCCCAGGCGCCGAGCAGCAGGGCGTACAGGCCCGCGGAGAGACCGCCGAAGCCGCCGAAGCCGGTGTGCCGGGCCAGTGCGGCGAAGCCGGTCACCAGGGTGCCCACAGGGAAGGTGAAGGCCCACCAGGTCATCGCGAACGGCATCCCGGCGCGCAGGGCGCGCAGGTTCGCGGCCGCCGCCGGGCAGAGCCACAGCAGGGCGAAGCCGAGCACCGCGACGCCGTACAGCACCGAGAGCGCCCGGCCCGGGCCGGCGAGCGCGGGGGCCGCCGCGCCGGCGGCGTCGGCCAGCCCGCCGGCCGCGGTGGCGGACTGCCCCAGCGGACCGAGGACGAGGAAGAGCGACGGGGTCAGCACCAGCGGGAGCCGCCCCTGCAGCAGGCCGGCGAAGACCACCGGCAGCAGGAGCCCCACCCCGAGCAGCCCGGCCCCGAGCAGCCCGCAGCCCGTGTACAGCAGCACCGGCCGCCAGGGCTGCGCCAGGTGCGGGACCAGCGCCGAGCCGGCCGAGGCGGCGACCAGCGGCGCGACCGCGGGCAGCAACCAGGTCGGGTCGGCCGCGCGCACCGGGAGCCGGTGCCGGGTGATCATCAGATACGGGATGCCGGCGGCGACGGCGACCGCGTACAGCGTCCCGGCGCACCAGAGCACGAGGTCGGCGGCGACGGCGGCGCGGCCGCCGACGACCGGGGCGCCCGCCACCAGAGTGGCGTGCCCGACGGCGAGCAGCGCCATCGGCGGACAGCCCTGGAAGACCGCGGTGGCGGGCTGGTCCAGCAGCTGGGCCCGGAAGGTGCCGGGGTGCCGCACGAGCTGGACCGCCCGGGCCGCCGCGACCGCCGCCAGCGCCGCCGCCGCGGCCAGCCAGACAGCCGCCGCGAAGCCCGTCCGCCCCGGCAGGCCCACCGGCAGGGCGGCCGCGCCGGTGGCGACGATCGCGGTGCCCATGACCGCGGCGTACCAGTTCGGACCGAGCCGGCCGAGGCCCGGCCGGGCCGGGGGCGGCTCGGGGGGCGGCACGGGGACGGGGAGCGGCACGGCGGCACTGCCGGCGGCGGGAGCGGTGAGGGTGGCCATGGCAGCAGCCTCCGTCCGGGGCCGCGCGGCCGGTAGCCGCCCGCGATCTATGAGGACATAACCTGGCTGTATGCCTCTCTCCTCGCGGGTCCCCGACATCGGCGCGCTGGAGCTCCTGCTGGCGGTGGCCCGGCTGGGCAGCGTGGGCCGGGCCGCCGCGGAGCTCGGGGTGAGCCAGCCCGCCGCGAGCGCCCGGATCCGCGGCATGGAACGGCAGATCGGGGTCGCCCTGCTGGAGCGCTCGCCGCGCGGCTCGCGGCCCACCGAGGCCGGGCTGCTGGTGGTCGAGTGGGCCCGCAGCGTGGTGGAGGCGGCGCAGGCGCTGGACGCCGGGATCGACGCCCTGCGCGGCCGCCGGGACGCCCGGCTGGTGGTGGTGGCGAGCCTGACGGTCGCCGAGTACCTCATGCCGGGGTGGCTGCTGGCGCTGAACAAGGCGAGTCCGGACACCGCGGTGACGCTGCGGACGGCGAACTCGGCGGACGTCGCGGCGCACGTCCTGGCCGGCGACGCCGACCTCGGCTTCGTGGAGGGGACGGGCACCCCGCCGGGGCTCTCCGGCGCGGTGGTGGCCGCCGACCGGCTCGTCGTGGTGGTGGCGCCGGAACATCCCTGGGCCCGCCGCCGCAGACCGCTCACCGCGGACGAGCTGGCGGCCACCCCGCTGGTACTGCGGGAGCCCGGCTCGGGCACCCGCGAGGTGCTGGACCTGGCGCTCGCGCCGCACGGCGGGACGGCGCCGCCCCGGCTGGAGCTGGCCTCGTCCACGGCGCTGAAGGCGGCGGCGATGACCGGCGCCGGGCCGGTCTGCCTCTCCGAGCTGGCCGTGATGGAGGAGCTGGCCACCCGGCGCCTGGTGGCCGTGCCGGTGGAGGGGCTGGACCTGCACCGGCCGCTGCGGGCGGTGTGGCCGGTCGGCCGCCGACCGACCGGACCGGCCAGGTTGCTGCTCGGGCTGACCCGGGAGCCGACCCGGCGGGGATGAACAGCCGGTGACGGGTCCGGTACCCACTGGACTCCGAAAGTTGAGCGGAATAGACTCAACTTACTGGATGCTGTACTAGGCAGATCTCGACCCGCTCGGAAGGAGCACGCCACCAGTGGATGCCGGCAAGTTCACCAGCAAGACGCAGGACGCCCTGTCCGCCGCGATCCGGCAGGCCAGCGCCGCAGGACACCCGGACGTCAAGCCGGTGCACGTCCTGCTGGCGCTGCTGGAGCAGCCCGAGGGCATCGCCCGCCCGCTGCTGGAGGCCGTCGGCGCGGATCCCGCCCGGACCACCGCCGCCGCCCGCCAGCAGTTCGCCGCCCTGCCCACCGCGCAGGGCTCGACCGTGGCCGCCCCGCAGCTGGCCCGCGACACCCTGGCCGTGCTGCAGGAGGCCGGCAAGCGCGCCGCGGACCTGGACGACCAGTACCTCTCCACCGAGCACCTGATGGTGGGCCTCGCCGCCGAGGGCGGCGCGGTCGCCGAGCTGCTCAAGCAGCAGGGCGCCACCGCCAAGGCCCTGCTGGCGGCGTTCAAGGACGTCCGCGGCAGCGCCCGGGTCACCTCGCAGGACCCGGAGGGCACCTACAAGGCGCTGCAGAAGTACGGCACCGACCTCACCCAGGCCGCCCGCGACGGCAAGCTCGACCCGGTGATCGGCCGGGACACCGAGATCCGCCGGGTCGTCCAGGTGCTGTCCCGCCGCACCAAGAACAACCCGGTGCTGATCGGCGAGCCCGGCGTCGGCAAGACGGCCGTCGTCGAGGGCCTCGCCCAGCGGATCGTCGCCGGCGACGTGCCCGAGTCTCTGCGCGGCAAGCGCCTGGTCGCGCTGGACCTCTCCGCGATGGTGGCCGGCGCGAAGTTCCGCGGCGAGTTCGAGGAGCGCCTGAAGGCCGTCCTGAGCGACATCAAGGACAGCGACGGCCAGGTCATCACCTTCATCGACGAGCTGCACACCATGGTCGGCGCGGGCGCCGGCGGCGACTCCGCGATGGACGCCGGCAACATGCTCAAGCCGATGCTCGCCCGCGGCGAGCTGCGGATGGTCGGCGCGACCACCCTCGACGAGTACCGCGAGCGGATCGAGAAGGATCCGGCCCTGGAGCGCCGCTTCCAGCAGGTCATGGTCGGCGAGCCCTCGGTCGAGGACACCATCGCCATCCTGCGCGGCCTCAAGGGCCGCTACGAGGCGCACCACAAGGTGGAGATCTCGGACGCGGCGCTGGTCGCCGCGGCCACCCTGTCCAACCGCTACATCACCGCCCGCTTCCTGCCGGACAAGGCCATCGACCTGGTCGACGAGGCCGCCTCCCGGCTGCGCATGGAGATCGACTCCTCACCCGTCGAGATCGACGAACTCCAGCGCGCCGTCGACCGGTTGCGGATGGAGGAGCTCGCACTGGAGAAGGAGTCCGACCCGGCCTCGGTCGACCGGCTCGCCCGGCTGCGCCGCGATCTCGCCGACAAGCAGGAGCACTTGAGCGTCCTCACCGCCCGGTGGGAGCAGGAGAAGAAGTCCCTCAACCGGGTCGGCGAGCTCAAGGAGCGCCTGGACGACCTCCGCGGTGGCCTCGAACGGGCCCAGCGCGACGGCGACTTCGAGCGCGCCTCGAAGCTGATGTACGCCGAGATCCCGGCCGCCGAGCGCGAACTCGCCGAGGCGCAGGACCGCGCGGCGGACGAGCCGACCGCCTCCATGGTCAAGGAGCAGGTCGGCCCGGACGACGTGGCCGACGTGGTCGCGTCCTGGACGGGCATCCCGGCCGGCCGGCTGATGGAGGGCGAGAGCGCCAAGCTGCTGCGGATGGAGGAGGAGATCGGCCGCCGCCTGATCGGCCAGGCCGAGGCCGTCGAGGCCGTCTCGGACGCGGTGCGCCGCACCCGCTCCGGCATCGCCGACCCGGACCGGCCGACCGGCTCCTTCCTGTTCCTCGGCCCGACCGGCGTCGGCAAGACCGAACTCGCCAAGGCGCTGGCCGACTTCCTCTTCGACGACGAGCGGGCGATGGTCCGCATCGACATGAGCGAGTACGGCGAGAAGCACTCGGTCTCCCGCCTGGTCGGCGCCCCGCCCGGGTACGTCGGCTACGAGGAGGGCGGCCAGCTCACCGAGGCCGTCCGGCGCCGCCCGTACAGCGTGGTGCTGCTGGACGAGGTGGAGAAGGCCCACCCGGAGGTCTTCGACGTGCTGCTCCAGGTGCTGGACGACGGCCGGCTCACCGACGGCCAGGGCCGCACCGTGGACTTCCGCAACGCGATCCTCATCCTGACCTCGAACCTGGGCAGCCAGTTCCTGGTCGACCCGGCCACGCCGGACGAGCGGAAGAAGGAACTCGTCCTGGAGACGGTCCGCACCGCCTTCAAGCCGGAGTTCCTCAACCGGCTCGACGACATCGTGGTCTTCGACCCGCTGGGCACCGGCGAGCTCAGCCGGATCGTCGACCTGCAGGTGTCGCGGCTCTCCGAGCGGCTGCACGACCGCAGGCTCGCCCTGGAGGTCACCCCGGCCGCCCGGGACTGGCTGGCGATCACCGGCTACGACCCGGCCTACGGCGCCCGGCCGCTGCGCCGCCTGGTCCAGTCCGCGATCGGCGACCAGCTGGCGAAGGAGATCCTCTCCGGCCGGGTGCACGACGGCGACACGGTGCTGGTCGACCGGGACGAGGAGCACGACCGGCTGTCGGTCGGGCCGAAGCCCTCACTGGTGAAGTGACCCCCCGCCGGCCGGGCCCGCCCCGGCCGGCCCTGGTCAGGACCCGGCGAGCCGGGTGAGCTCCGCCGTCTGCTCGGCCAGCGACTTCCGGTAGGCCGCCAGCCGCTCCTGGTTGGCGTCGATCAGCTGCCGCTGGTAGCCGGCCAGCACCGCGAACCAGACCCCGGCCAGGTTGCCGGCCGCGGTGCAGCGCTCGTCCGCGGTGGCGGCGGCCAGTTCCTCGGCGGTCGGCCGGCCGGGGCCGTGGTAGCGGGCCACCAGGCCGTCCGGGCTCGCCTCGGCGAACCCCGCGTCCTTCATGCAGGCCGACCAGGCCCGGGTGGCCCCGACCACCCGGGCGTCCCGGCCGGTGGCGTCCAGCGACTGCCCGAACAGCGTGTTCACCAGCTCCGACCCGGAGGTGTCGGCCGGCCGGACGGCGGTCAGCGCCTTCTTCACGCACTCCTGGGCCGCCGTGCCCTCCGCCTCGGAGGCCGGCGGTCTCGGCGTGCGCGCCGGGGCCGCCGCCGTCGGCCCGTGGAAGCCCTGGACGGCGGCGACCTCGGCCCGCAGGTAGCCGAAGGCGCCGGCCGGCAGCGCCGCCGCGTCCGGGACCGCGCCCCCGCTGTCCAGCGCGTCGTCCCGGGTGAAGTCCGCCCAGCCGGCCGTGTGCATGCAGTCGGCGGTCAGCGCGCGGACCGCCTGCTGCCGACGGGCGTCCTGCTCGCGGTCCGTCCCGTAGGCGGACAGCGGGAGGGCCAGCATCCCCTCGCGCCCCGAGGCCGGGGCGGTGGGCGTTCCGAGCGGGGGCGGGGTGAGGGCCGGGGCGGCCGTGCCGCCCGATCCCCCGCCGCACCCGGCCAGAGCGAGCAGCGCCGCACCGGTCGCCGCGGCCCGCATCGGTACGCCCGCGGGCCTCCGGCCGGGGCCCGTCCTCACGGCCGTACCCCGCTGTCGCGGTGCGCGGCGCCGTCGCGGAGCGCGACGGCGCCGTCCCGCTTGGCGCGCGCCAGCCGGTGCAGTTCGGCACGCTGCGCCTCGGTCAGCTGCCAGGTGTGCGCGAGCAGCCGGAGCGTCGAGATCCGCGGGCAGGAGACCCCGCGTTCCAGGTCCCGGATCGACCGCACGCTCATGCCGGACGCCGCCCCCAGCTCCTCCTGGGTCATCCCCCGGTCCAGCCGGTGGCTGCGCAGCAGCATCCCCAGCCGGTCCTGCGACGCCCCCGTCCCGAAATCCCCCACCGTACGACTCCCTCGTCAGTCGATGCACCCAACCGGACGTCCGGCGGCGCAACTTGGCGCCGCCGGGAGGGTTGCACCGCAAACTAACCGCCGCCGTGGCGGGCGGCAACGCGTTCGGATCGTCTACGGCGTGACATGAATCACTCAAGCGTCTGGTTTGTCGGCGGCCACCGGGCGTTCTGCCCGCCAACGTCCGGTCAACCACCTGGGCGACCGGGCAGCCCGGTTGCGAGTATCCGGTCGGCCACGACCGACCCCGGCCGGCCCGCCGGCCCCGCACAGAACGGTGACCGCATGAGACTCCGCTGGAGCCAGGCCGCCCTCACCGCGGCAGCCGCAGCAGCCCTCGTCCTCGCCCTGCCCGCCACCGGCGCCTCGGCGATCAACCGGGTCAACTGCGCCGGACGGTCGGATTTCGTCAACATCTACAACTACGGGTGGTCCGGCCACCTGTGCTTCGCCAACGCGGGCTACGCCGACGTGACCATCTACAACGTCGACAACATTTACTCCGGCAACAACCTGCTGTACTACTACACCAGCGTCAACGGCGGGGTCACCCGGCACCTCGACCCGTGGACCTGGGAGGACGACCACTACTACGACAACGGGGCCGAGGGCACCGTCCGCTGGCTTCAGATCTTCTGACCAGGGCGACCTCCCGACGGCGGCGGCACGCCCCGCCGCCGCCGGGAGGCCCTGTGCCCGGGGCGCCCGATGAGGCAGGATGGGACATGGAGGCGGTCTCTCATCGCCGACCACTCCCCGTGCTGTGAGATTGAGGACCCCATGAGCATCGACCCGTCGTCCATCCCGTCGTTCGGCGCCCAGCCGCCGCAGGGCGGCCAGCCCGGCGGCGCCCCCGCAGGCCCGCCGCCGGTGATCGTGCCGGACCAGAACCTGGTGGCGCAGCTGCTGGACCAGATGCAGCTGAAGCACGTGATCGACGAGGAGGGCGACCTCACCGCTCCCTGGGACGGCTTCCGCGTCTACTACATGTTCCGCGGCGACCAGAAGGAGCTCTTCGCGGTCCGCGCCTTCTACGACCGCGCGTACCCGCTGGAGCGCAAGGGCGAGATCCTCGACCTCGTCGACGAGTGGAACCGCGAGACCCTCTGGCCGAAGGTCTACACCCACACCCACGAGGACGGCGTCGTCCGCCTGATCGGCGAGTCGCAGATGATCGTCGGCACCGGTGTGAGCCTGGAGTACTTCGTGACCACTACCGCGAACTGGACGCAGGCCTCGGTCGGCTTCGAGCAGTGGATGATCGAGCGCCTCGGCCTGCAGGACGACATCGAGGAGGGCGACAAGCCCGAGGACGGCGGCGAGGACGCCTGATCCCGCCAGGCCCGCGGTCGGGCCCGCACCACCGGTTCGCCGGGGTGCGGGCCCGACCTGTTCCCGGCCGCCGCGCGGGCCGCTGGGAACGGCCCGGCCCGGGCACTACGGTGGGCCCAGCCGCCGACGACACCGCTGGAGACGCCATGGAAGCCCGGCCCCTGCTCAACCGCCGCCTGTCCGGCCTGGGCACGACGATCTTCGCGGAGATGTCCGCGCTGGCCACGGCGACCGGGTCGATCAACCTCGGACAGGGCTTTCCGGACACCGACGGTCCGGAGGAGGTCCGCGAGGCGGCGGTGCGGGCGCTGCGGGAGGGCCGCGGCAACCAGTACCCGCCCGGCCCCGGCATCCCGGAGCTGCGGGCAGCGGTCGCCGAGCACCAACGGCGCTTCCACGGCCTCTCCTGGGACCCGGACACCGAGGTGCTGGTCACCGCCGGCGCCACGGAGGCCATCGCGGCGGCCCTGCTCGCCCTGCTGGAGCCGGGCGACGAGGTCATCGCCTTCGAACCCTTCTACGACTCGTACGCCGCCTGCATCGCGATGGCCGGGGCCACCCGGGTGCCGCTCACCCTGCGCCCGCCGGCCTTCCGTCCCGACCTGGACGAGCTGCGCGCGCTGATCACCCCGCGCACCCGGCTGCTGCTGATCAACACCCCGCACAACCCGACCGGTCTGGTGCTGAGCCCCGACGAGCTCCGCGCCATCGCCGAACTCGCGGTCGAGCACGACCTGTTGGTGGTCGCGGACGAGGTCTACGAGCACCTGGTGTTCAGCGGCGGCCACCACCCGATCGCGGCCCTGCCGGGGATGCGCGAGCGCACCGTCTCGATCTCCTCGGCCGGCAAGACCTTCTCCTTCACCGGCTGGAAGGTCGGCTGGGTCACCGCCGCCCCGGAGCTGGTGGCGGCCGTCCGCACCGCGAAGCAGTACCTGACGTACGTCTCCGCCGGGCCGTTCCAGTACGCCGTCGCCGAGGCGCTGCGGCTGCCCGACGAGTACTTCGCGGGCTTCCGCGCCGACCTGCTCCGCAAGCGCGACCTGCTGGCCGGCGGCCTGGCCGAGGCCGGCTTCCGGGTCTTCGTCCCCGAGGGCACGTACTTCATCACCGCCGACATCACCCCGATCGGCGAGAAGGACGGTGTGGAGTTCTGCCGCTCCCTCCCCGAGCGCTGCGGCGTGGTCGCCATCCCGAACGCCGTCTTCTACGACAACACCGACGAGGGCCGCTCCCTCGTCCGCTTCACCTTCTGCAAGCGCGACGAGGTCCTCCAGGATGCCGTCGAGCGGCTTCGGCGGCTCTGAGAGCGCGCGCCACCGGGGGCCGGCGGCACGGCACCGAAGTTGTCGAAGGGGCAGGCATGGACCCGAGCCGGGTAAGCGGTCGGCTGCTGCTGGCCGGGAAAGCGCACATGGGTCAGCCGGTACCACTGGTCCACCGACAGCGGACGGTTCTTCACCACGTGCAGCAGGCCGCCCTGATGACGTCGCGGTAGTCGGGCCGGGCGGCGTCGAACGTGTCGCGCAACTCGCCGAGGTCATCGACCGCCTCGACCCCGAGGATGCCCGCGCAGAAGCACGAAGCGCCGGTCCACGCCCGGCACTCGTCAGGGCGCAGGAGCGATCGGCGGCTCGGCGCGATCGCCGTAGAAACAGGCGTGGACATCGGCGAGAAATCCGTAGAGTTCGTCCTCCGCCTGGAACGAGTACCGGGTGAGGCTCCACCACTCCTTGATCGACGCGGGCCGCTCGTCCAGCAGGTATTCCAGGCTCGCGCGCAGCCGGTCCGCGTACGGGCCGCCGTCCCGCGCAGAATCGCGATACACCGCGATGTCGTCGACCAGCTCCGGATGGAAAGCGTTCCTGTAGAACTCCCGGAGCCGCTCGTCCTCATGCCAGCCGGGAATCTCCCAAGCCGTCCATCCCATCAGAATTCACCGCATTCCACCGAGGCGATCCGTGATCCGCACAAGGTCGGACGGCACCTCGATCGACAACGCCCAACCCCCGACTCCGAACGGACATGTGCCTGGTGCCGCCCCGGTAGACGACTCGGCTCCCCGTACGGTTCCGCGCGATCGGGTACGCGGGCGCACCCCCGGCGCGGACGGCGCGTGCGCGGGTGCATGGGAACACGGTTTGCAGAGTCGACACCCCGAATGAGCGGGGCGCTCCGGCGACTCCACCCGGAACGGTGAATGCTGGTCCAGGATGGGTAAATCCCCGACGGACCCGCAGAATTCGTGCTTCTCTGCTGCTGAGTCTCCAGCCGGAATCCTTCCTTCCACGGTCGGCCGCGTCCTGGACCGCACAGCCTCGAACGCCGGCCCTTCGGTGGTGTCGGACGCTGACGGCGGGCGCGTTACGGAGTTTGAAACGCGGAGCCGAGCATGCTCACCACACTGCAGACCTCGTACACGGACACCCGCGCCGGCGACCTCGCCTGGCAGTTGGGCGGCGAGCCGCTGCCCGCGCTGGCCGTGCGGGAGCTGAGCTTCGACCCCCCGGCCGGCAGCGGGGCCGGACGCGGCGCGGCCACCCTGCAGCTGCGCCTGCTCGGCGCCTCGCACCAGGTCGTGGTGGCCGCCGGACCCGGGGACTGCCTGGAGACGGTGGCCTGCCTGCCCGGCCGGCGCACCCCGCTGCCCGCCCGGGTGGCGGAACGGGTGGCCGGATGGGAGTACGAGTTCGCGGCCCGGATCGAGGAGCTGCCGGCGCACACCTTCGCCGCCCGCGCCCAGGAGCTGCTGGCCCTGGTGGCCGAGCACCCGCACGGCCTGGCGGGCATCTTCCCCGGCGACCCGTGCGCCTTCACCGCCCTGGTCGCCCAGTGCGAGGAGCGGCGGGTGCTCTGGCGCACCTGGCACGCCTACCCGCAGGAGGGCCGGCTGGTGTGCACCCGCTCCTCGCTGGTGCTGCAGGGCGGCGCCGGGTGACGCGCCCGGGCGCCGGACGATTCGCGCCGAACCCGCCGGTTCACGCGAACGGAGCACCACCGCCCTGAATCGCCGACGAACCGTCAACTCCGTCTGGTGCGGTGTCCTTCGAAGGGGTGCCGCCGCGGGCGGTCGATGTCGCTAGCGTTTGTGCATGATCAACCGTTCGGCGGATCCACCCGCTCGGCCGGGCCTCGACGACGGCGCCGAAGCACCCCGCGTCCGGGCCCTCACCCGGCCGTGGACCGGCGGTGCCGCGCCGCCCGGCCTGCGCCAACGGCTGGCCAGGCCCCTGGTCCTGCTGGCCGCCTTCGTCTGCGCCGCCTGCGGGCTCGTCTACGAGCTGGAACTCGTCGCGGTCGGACAGACCCTGCTCGGCGACTCGGTCACCCAGACCTCGCTGGTGCTGTCCGTGATGGTCTTCGCGATGGGCGTCGGCTCGCTGCTCGCCAAACGGCTGGCCGGCCGCCCCGCCACCTCCTTCGCCCTGGTGGAGTGCGCACTGGCGCTCACCGGCGGGCTGTCCGTCCTCGCGCTGTACTCCTGCTGGGCCTGGCTGGACGGTCACCGGAGCGCCGCCGCCGGACTGACCGCCACCACCTTCCTGATCGGGGTGCTGATCGGCGCCGAGATCCCGCTGCTGATGACACTCGTCCAGCGCATCCGCCGGGAGCACGCCGGACGGGCGGTCGCCGACCTGTTCGCCGCCGACTACGTGGGTGCGCTGATCGGCGGCCTGGCCTTCCCGTTCCTGCTGCTGCCCACCCTCGGCCCGGCCGCCGGCGCGCTCGCCACCGGCGCCGTCAACGCGGTGGCCGGCGCGGCCGTGGTGCTGTGGCTGTTCCGCGAGGAGCCCCCGCCGCGGGCCCGGCTGCTGCTCTGGGCGGGCTGCGGCCTGGTGCTCGCCGTCCTGGCCTGCGCGGCAGCCTTCACCGGCGCCATCGAGCGGGCGGCCCGGCAGGCCCTGTACGGGGCGCAGATCCGCCTCGCCGTACCGGGACGCGACCAGGAGATCGTGCTGGCCGGCGGCCCCGGCGCGGCCGGCCCGCTGGAGCTCTTCGTCGGCGGGCGGCTGGCCGTCTGCGGCCCTGACGAGTACCGGGAGAGCGAGGCCCTGGTCCACCCGGCGCTGGCCGGCGCCCCCAACGGCCGGGTCCTGGTGCTCGGCGGCGGCGGGCCCGCGGTGCGCGAGGTGCTCCGGCACTCGGCCGTCCGCGAGGTCGTCGTGGTCGAGCCGGACGCGGCGCTCACCTCGCTCGTCCGCCGCGACCCGGCCCTTGCCGCCCTCACCGGGCACGCCTACGACGATCCCCGGGTTCGGCTCGTGCACGCCGAGCCGATGGCCTGGCTGCGCCGCGCCGGAGGGTCGCGCGGCGCGGCCTTCGACGTGATCGTCTCCGACCTGCCGGTGCCGCACGGGGACGACGGCCGGAGGGCGCACAGCCAGGAGTTCTTCGGACTGGCGGCCGGCCGGCTGGCCCCGGGCGGCCGCCTCGCGGTCCGCGGCGGCCCGGTCGCCCGGGGGCTGTGGACCGCCGAGGCGGGGCTGCGCGCCGACGGCCTGCGCACCGTCGCCTACCAGGCACCGCCCGGAGCGCCGCCGTCCTGCCCGCACGCCGCGGCGCAGCCCGGCCCGGCCTTCCTGCTGGCCGCCCGCAGCCAGCCCGTGCTCTCCCTCGGCCGCGACGCCCCGCCGCCCCGGGCCCTCACCACCGACGGGCTCCGCGAGTCCGCCGCCCGCCTCGCGGCCCGGCGGCCCGCCCGGCTGCCGGCGCCGTACCGGCTGCTCGGCTGACCCCCACGGCGGGGGTCGGCCCGGGCCGCCCCGCCGCGCGGGCCACCGGGCCGGGGTTCCGGGGCCGTCCGTGTACAGCTGGGGAACGTCCGCCGACCGACCCGACGCCAACCCCCCGCACCGGGCACCGGGGTAGGTAGGCTCGCCGGTATGGAGCATGAGGTTGTCGTCCCGCTGCCGGCCAACGCCGTCCGGCAGGTCCTGCAGGACAGCGAGCTGCTGGCCCGCTGCGTCCCCGGTCTGAGCACCGACGCCGGGACAGCCCGCACCCCGGACGGGCAGGTCGACGGCCGGCTGAAGCTGCGCGTCGGGGGCTCCACCATCACCTACCGGGGCTCGCTGTCACTGATCCCCGGCCGCGAGGGAGTGCTCACCGCACTCGCCGAGGGCGAGGAGGTGCGGGGCTCCGCCGAGGTCACCGCGACCGTGCGGGTCAGCGTGCACGAGCACGCGGACGGCAGCGTGCTGCGCTTCGCCGGCGACCTGAGCGCCGAGGGGCGCCTCGCCGAGTTCCCGGATGACGTCCTGCGGACAGCGGGCCGCCGCCTCCTCGACCGTGTGGCCGCCGCGCTCGCCGTCGAGGCCGGCGCCGGCCCGGAGACCGTCCTGTCCCTGCCGGACGACGAGACCGCGGACACCGAGCAGACCGCAGCCGCGGAGCCGGAGCCGGCCGCGCAGGCGGACGAGCCCGCCGTCGAGGCTCCGCTGGAGGCCGCCGCCGAGGCCGCGGAGGAGCAGGAGGCCGAGCAGCCCGAGGAGTCTCGGGAAGCCGCCGCAGAGGCCGAGGAGTCCGAGACCGAAGAATCCCAGGCCGAGGAGTCCGACGAGACCGAGGAGCCGGACGAGACCGAGGAGCCGGACGAGGCCGCGGCCGAGGAGGAGCCCGGGGCGACCGTCGTGTACCTGGACGACCACGCCGTGCGGGACCTCGACGACGACCTGTCGGATCTGATCGCCTTCTCGGACGAGGACGAGCCGCTGCCCTCGCCGGATTCGGAGCCCGCGCCGTTCGAGTACCAGCCGGAGCCGGCGATGTCCGGTCCGGTACGGCGGTCGATCGTGGGCCGTTCGGCGGAGGAGGTGGACCACGCTCCGCCGCACGGCCGGTACGCGCCCACTCCCCCGGCCCGCAGTGCCCGGGCCCGGGCGGCGAGCCGCTGGGGCGGCGCGGAGCCGACCCTGCTCACCGGCGGGGCCGGCGAGCGGAGCGCGATGCCCTGGGTGATCGGCGGCGGGGTGGCGCTGATCGGCGGTGCGGTGGTGCTGGTGCGGGCGCTGCGCCGTCGCTGAGCGGCGGGCGGCGGCCCTTAGACTGGCTGCTCATGAGCACTGAGGACCGCGACGCCCTGCTGGCGCAGATCAAGGACAAGGCCGTCGTGCACGGCAAGGTCACCCTCTCCTCCGGTCTGGAGGCCGACTACTACGTCGACCTGCGCCGGATCACGCTGGACGCCGAGGCGGCGCCGCTGGTCGGCCGGGTGATGCTGGACGCGGCCGCGGACCTCGAGTTCGACGCGGTCGGCGGTCTGACCCTGGGCGCCGACCCGGTGGCCGCCGCGATGCTGCACGCCGCCGCGGCCCGCGGCCGGAAGCTGGACGCGTTCGTGGTCCGCAAGGCCGGCAAGGCGCACGGCCTGCAGCGCCGGATCGAGGGCCCGGACGTCAAGGGCCGCCGCGTGCTGGCGGTCGAGGACACCTCCACCACCGGCGGTTCGGTGCTCACCGCCGTGGAGGCGCTGCGCGAGGCGGGCGCCGAGGTGGTCGGTGTCGCGGTGATCGTGGAGCGCGGTGCCGCCCCGGCGATCGCGGAGACCGGCCTGCCGTACATCACCGCCTACACCCTGGACGACCTGGGCCTCTGAGCCCGTGCCCGGCCCCACCGGGGCCGGAAACGGTGACGGCCGGTGTTTCACGTGAAACCACGTGTCACACCGGCCGTTGCCGCGTGTCGGGCGGGAGGCCCGGTCAGTTCTTGCGGTGGCGGCCGGAGCCGACCGGCTCGCCGGCCGGGGCCTCGCCGCCGGCCTTCTTCTTCCTCCGCTCGCGGATCACCTCGACGATGATCGGGGAGATCGAGATGAGGATGATCAGCGCCATCGCGGGGATCAGGTACTTGTCGATCACCGGGGCCATCGCGTCGCCGAAGAAGTAGCCGATCAGCAGCATGGACTCGGTCCACAGCACGCCGCCGACGATGTTCCAGACGAGGAAGGTCTTCGCCGGCATCTGCAGGGTGCCGGCGACCGGGTTGAGGAAGGTCCGCACGATCGGGATGAAGCGGGCCATCACCACGGCCTTGGCCGGGCCGAACTTGTCGAAGTAGTACTCGGCCTTCACCACGTACTCGCGGCGGAAGATCTTGGACTCGGGTTTGTCGAACATCCGGGGCCCGACCTTGGTCCCGATGAAGTGCCCGAGTTGGGCGCCGGCGATCGCGCAGATCGGCGCGCCGATCAGCAGCAGCGCGATCGGCAGTCGGGCGCCCTCGCCGAGCACCGAGGAGGCCGCCCCGGAGGCGGCCACACCGGCGAGGATCAGCAGCGAGTCGCCCGGGAAGAAGAATCCGACCAGCAGGCCGGTCTCGGCGAAGATGATCGCGAGCAGGCCGATGGCGCCCAGCGACGAGATCAGCGATTTGGCGTCGAGGAGATTGACGGCGAGCTGGTTGTAGTCCACGCGCGCAGGATAGCGCCCCCGTGTTGAGGACAGCCTAAGGAGAGACGGCCGCCGCTCCGAACGGCACCGGCGGGACGGCCCCGGCCGGCTACTCGCGCGTAGCATCCGTGTGCGTCCCGACTGGCGGGCCATGGGTGACCGCGGGGGGTGAGTCTGGGAAGATGGCCCCGGTGTCCGGCCCGCGGTCGAGGACCACCCTCTTCTCGTACCGCGATGCACGCCGTGAGCCAGAGGCGTTAGAGCATCGGACAGCGTCGTTCGATCGCCCCACACCGACAGGAGCGAATTCGCATGCCCATCGCAACTCCCGAGGTCTACAACGAGATGCTCGACCGGGCCAAGGCGGGCAAGTTCGCCTACCCGGCCATCAACGTGACCTCGTCGCAGACCCTGCACGCCGCGCTGCGCGGCTTCGCCGAGGCCGAGAGCGACGGCATCATCCAGATCTCCACCGGTGGTGCGGAGTTCCTGGGCGGCCAGCACAACAAGGACATGGTGACCGGCGCCGTCGCGCTGGCCGAGTTCGCGCACATCGTCGCGGCGAAGTACGACATCACCGTCGCGCTGCACACCGACCACTGCCCGAAGGACAAGCTGGACGGCTACGTCCGCCCGCTGCTGGCGGTCTCCGCCGAGCGCGTGGCCAAGGGCCAGAACCCGCTGTTCCAGTCGCACATGTGGGACGGCTCCGCCGAGACCCTGGCCGACAACCTGGCGATCGCGCAGGAGCTGCTCGCGCAGGCCGCCGCCGCCAAGATCATCCTCGAGGTCGAGATCACCCCGACCGGCGGCGAGGAGGACGGCGTCTCGCACGAGATCAACGACGAGCTGTACACCACGGTCAACGACGCGGTGCGCACCGCCGAGGCGCTCGGCCTGGGCGAGAAGGGCCGCTACCTGCTGGCCGCCTCGTTCGGCAACGTGCACGGCGTGTACAAGCCGGGCAACGTCGTGCTGAAGCCGGAGCTGCTGCGCGAGCTGCAGGCCGAGATCGGCAAGCAGTACGGCAAGGCCGACCCGTTCGACTTCGTCTTCCACGGCGGTTCGGGCTCGACCGCGGAGGAGATCGCCACCGCGCTGGAGAACGGCGTCGTGAAGATGAACCTCGACACCGACACCCAGTACGCCTTCACCCGCCCGGTCGTGGACCACATGTTCCGCAACTACGACGGTGTGCTGAAGGTCGACGGCGAGGTCGGCAAGAAGAACACGTACGACCCGCGCACCTGGGGCAAGCTGGCCGAGGCCGGCATGGCCGCCCGCGTGCTCGAGGCGGCGCAGCAGCTGCGCTCGGCGGGCAACCGCATCAAGTAGGGCGCGCCGCGTCCGCACGGACGCGCGGCCCGCACACGCGTTGAACGGCCGTGGCCCCGGGAAGTCGACTCCCCGGGGCCACGGCCGTTCCGCGTGTGCGGGCCAGGGCCGGGCCGGGCGCCGGTCAGCCCACTGCGACCCGGGCGGTGCCGCGGACGGCGGGCTGTTCGCTGCGCAGCCGCCGGTAGTGCCGGGCGGCCTTGGCGCGGTTGCCGCACTCGGCCATGGAGCACCAGCGGCGCATCCCGTTGCGCGAGGTGTCGAGGAACCAGAGCGGCAGCCGGTGCGGCCCGGCGCAGCTGCGGATCCGCTCGGGGGCGGTGCCGAGCAGCCGGAGGTAGTCGTCGAGGGCCAGCCAGCCGGCCAGCCAGGCGGGGTCGCCGACCTCGAGGGTGGTGGCCGGCCCGTCGGCGGTGAGCCGGTAGCGGAGGGTCCCGTGGCCGAGCAGCCGGTCGAGCTCGTGGACGGCGTCCGGGTCGGCCGGGGCCTCGCCGGGCCGGCGCTGGTCGTACGGGGGGTTGAGGGTGGCCTGGAGCACCTCGCGGGTGTGCCGGGTGGCGGAGAGCGCGGCGGCGTCGTCGGGGCAGAGCCCGGTGAGGCCGGCGGAGGAGAGCCAGATCCGGTAGCCGTCCAGGTCGTCGAGCAGGTCGCGGGCGCCGCCGGGGGCGTCCCAGCGGGTGTTCAGCAGGTCGAGGGCGAGGGGTTCGCCGAGCAGCGGGCGGCGGTCGGCGGGGTCGGGGGCGGGGGTGCCCGCGGGGCCGGCCGGGCCGTGCCAGCGACGGTCCGGGCCGGGGACGCCGAGGGCGAGGTCGAGCAGGGTGACCCGGGCGTCCGCCAGGGTGGTCAGCGGTGTGCCGTGTGCGCGCATCGTGCTCCCTCGGCCGGTCGGGCCGCTCTCCCCCCGGTCCCCGGGCGGCACTGCACGGGCAGTGCGGCGGCACCGGGCCAGTCTGGCGCCGGGTCGAGCGCGCCGGAACGTCTGGACACCCGGTGTGCGCGCAACGGCCAGAGGCCGTGCGCGGCCTCATAACTGACCCTCGGGAATCTTTTCTAGCTTCGGATGTGCCAGACCCGGACACGCAGATCCGAACGCCCGATGGGGAGAGTGAAGCACGATGGCTCAGGCCGAATCTGACCTGGCACAGCCGGGCGCCGAGGCGCCCAACGACCTTCTGACCGGCGATGCCTACCTGGAGAGCCTGCGTGACGGGCGCCAGGTGTACATCGACGGCGAGCTGGTCAAGGACGTCACGGAGCACCCGGCGTTCCGCAACGCGGCCCGCTCGATGGCGCACCTGTACGACGCGCTGCACCACCCGGACACCAAGGACATGATGACCACGGTCGACCGGTACACCGGCGCCCGGGTGCACCGCTTCTTCACCCCGGCGCACTCCGCCGAGGACCTGGTCAAGGCCCGCGACGCGATCGAGCACTGGGCCCGCCTGAGCTACGGCTTCATGAACCGCACGCCGGACTACAAGGCGTCCTTCATGGCCGGTCTCGCCGTCACCCACTCGTTCTACGAGCCGTTCGGCGACAACGCCCGTGCCTGGTACGAGAAGTACGCCCGCCAGGCGCTGTCGATCAGCCACGCGATCGTCAACCCGCCGGTCGACCGGCACAAGGCCGCGCACGACATCCCGGACGTGTACCTGAAGGTCGTCGAGGAGCGTGACGACGGCATCGTCGTCGAGGGCGCCAAGCTGATGGCCACCGCCTCCGCGCTGACCCACGTCGCCTTCGTCGGCCAGATCCACCTCGCCAACCTGGAGAAGGGCAAGGCCGAGGACATGGCGCTGGCCTTCATGGCGCCGCTGAACACGCCGGGCATGAAGGTGATCTGCCGCCCGTCGTACGAGAAGAAGGCCAACAGCCCGTTCGACAACCCGCTCTCCAGCCGGTTCGACGAGAACGACGCGGTGCTGGTCTTCGACAAGGCGTTCATCCCCTGGGAGAACGTCCTGATCTACCGGGACACCGAGAAGATCCACCAGTACTTCCCGCGCTCGGGCCTGCTCTCCCGCGGCTTCTTCCAGGGCGCGATCCGGATGGCCGTGAAGCTGGAGTTCATGGCGGGCATCCTGGACCGCGGCACCCGCCTCAACGGCACCGACAAGTTCCGCGGCGTCCAGGCCGGCCTCGGCGAGCTGCTCGCGTGGCGCCACCAGACCTGGGCCGTCACCACCGCGATGGCGATGGACCCGGAGCCCGGCGAGGGCGGCACCGTCCTGCCGCGGATGGACTACTCGGCCGGCTACCGGGCGCTCGCCCCGATCAGCTGGGACCGCACCCACAAGTTCTTCGAGGAGCACCTGGCCGGCGCGCTGCTGATGACGCCGTCCAGCCACAAGGACCTCCAGAACCCGGAGCTGCGCCCGCTGTTCGACCGCTACTACCGCGGTTCGGGCACCACCGCCGAGGAGCGCGCCAAGCTCTTCAAGCTGGCCTGGGACGCGGTCGGTTCGGAGTTCGGCGCCCGGCACGAGCTGTACGAGCTCAACTACGCGGGCGGCCCGGACCAGGTGCGCCTGGACACCCTGAACTGGACCCGCGCCGCCGGTCTGCTCGACCAGTACGGCGACTTCGTGCAGAAGGCCATGGACGACTACGACCTGGACGGCTGGCGCGGCGGCCGCTGGGCCGAGACCGACTGACCCGGCCGGGCGGGCGGGCCGCACCGGCGGCCGCCCGCCCTCCGCTCACAGGAGGCGGTAATGAACAACGATCTGCGCAGCGTCATGCGCCACTTCGCCACCGGGGTCTGCGTCGTCAGCACCTACACGGACGGCGCCGAGGGCCGGCGGCACGACGCCATCACGGTCAACTCGCTGACCTCGGTCTCGCTCGACCCGGCGATCATCACCCTCTGCTTCCGGCACGACTCGCGGTTCCTCGCGGACCTGCGCACCGCCGGCGTGTGGGGCGTCTCGATCCTGGACGGCGAATCCGAGAGCCACGCCCGGGCCTTCGCCAAGGACCCGGAGTCCCGCCAGGTGTCGCTGGCCGAGGCCGCGCACGACTACGGCGAGGCCACCGGTGTGCTGCTCCTCCGGGCCGCCGGCTGGATGGAGGTCGCCTACCGGGACGAGCTGGTGATCGGCGACCACGTGATGGTGATCGGCGAGGTCGTGCGGCTCGGCGCCGCCGACTCCACCGCGCCCCTCATCTTCCTCCAGGGCGGATTCCACACCCTCGAACTCACCCGTTCCTGAGACAACGGAGATCGCACCACCATGAGCACGCCGACGAAGAACACGTACAAGAGACCCCTCATCGCCTCCTCGGCCGCGGCGGCCCTGCTCGGCACCGCCGCGCTGATCTCGCCGGCCGCCGGCTCGGCCAACGCGGCGGCGACGGCGGCCGACACCACCCCGGTGAAGGTCTGTCTGACCGGCAGCACCAGCACCACCGCCGAGTTCAACGTCACCCTGCCGAAGGTGGCCGTCGACCCCGTGCTGCAGGCGACCGCGTCGTACCTGGGGCCGTGCGCCTCGTACGGCACGCCGAGCGCGCTGGGCAACGGCAACGTGCGCACCTACGCCCAGCAGGAGCCGAACGGCAAGCCGATCTCGATGGGCTTCGTCTTCCCGAAGGCGACGCTGCAGAACCTGCCGACCACGATGACGGACCAGCACCACTGCTACGACATCAACGGCAACGGCGTCATCGACGAGCACACCGAGTGCATGGGCGGCCACGAGCGTCCGCTCGACCTGCCCGCCGCGCTGACCTCCACCGCGGACATCCCGTACAAGTGGGCGCTGCTGAACTACAACTCGATGGGCCACGGCCCCGAGGGCATCTACGACACGCCGCATTTCGACTTCCACTTCTACGTCCAGCCGAAGGCCGAGCGGGACGCGATCCGCCCCGGCCCGTGCGCGCTGGCGATCAACTGCGACGACTTCGCCACGGCGACCAAGCCGATACCGGCGCAGTACATGCCCTCCGGCTACATAGACAACGGGGTGGCCGAGGTCGCGATGGGCAACCACCTGATCGACCAGAGCTCCCCCGAGTGGCACGGCCAGAAGTTCACCCAGACCTTCATCTACGGCGCCTACGACGCGAAGATCAGCTTCCTGGAGCCGATGATCACGAAGGCGTACTTCGACGGCCTGGTCTCCGGCACCAACCCGAACGGGTGCTTCCCCATCAAGCAGCCGCAGTCGTGGCAGGTGGCCGGCTGGTACCCGATGGACTACTGCATCAAGTACCGCGCCAACCGCGGCGACTTCACCGTCTCGATGGAGAACTACCAGCACAGCTGAGCCATCGACCAGGCAGGGCCCTCCCCCGCCCTGCCCAGGGGCCCGGCACCCGGGGCCATCCCCACCCCCGGTGCCGGGCCGCACCCACAGGCCGTTCGGATACGCGGAGGAGACAGCGCATGGACGGCGCCGGACATCCACGAGTGGCAGGAATCTGACATGTCATCGGCGATCTCACTCGCAGTCATCGGAGGCGGGGCCTCGGCGGTCTGCCTGATCGACGCCCTCGCCCAACGCGACACCGCCCCGGGCAGCATCACGGTCTTCGAGCCTTCGCCGCACCTGTGGCGCGGCCGGGCGTACCAGTCCGACACCACCACGGTGCGGGTCAACGCGACGCCCGACGACATGTCGGTCCGGGCCGGGGACGACCGCCACTTCGAACGGTGGCTCATGACCCGGGACCGGATCCTCGGTCTGCCCGAGGGCACCACCGGCCTGGACCCGAAGGCCGGCGCCCGGTTCGCACCGCGCACCGAGTACGGGGAGTACCTGGAGCAGACCGCGCACGCCGCGCTCGCCAAGCTGCGCCTGCGCGGCTGGCGGGTGGACCTGGTGAGCGAGTCCGTCACCTCGGCCAACCTGGCGGCCGGCCGCGCCATGCTGCGCACCAACGAGGGCCGCGTGCGCGCCTTCGACTACGCGGTGCTGTGCGTCGGCGGCGACAGCCCCAAGGACGTGTACGGGCTGACCGGCAGCGACAACTTCATCGGCGACCCGTACCCGATCACCCAGAAGCTGCAGGCCGTCGCGCCAGACCAGCACGTCGCGGTGATCGGCAGCGGCCTGACCGCCGTCGACATCATCATCTCGCTGGCCTCCCGCGGGCACCGCGGCCGGATCAGCCTGCTCTCCCGGCGCGGCATGCTGCCCGGCGTCCGGCAGAAGCCGGTCCACTTCGACCTGCGGCACGTCACCCCGGAGAAGATGCAACGGCTGTCGCGCCGTCAGACCAGCCTGCGCATCCAGGAGATCGCCGACCTCATCGGCAAGGAGTTCGCCGAGGCCGGGGCCGACCTGACCGCGGTCATCGAGGAGATCACCGGCGCGCACCGCGAGCACCCGGTGGAGCGGCTGCGCCGCCAGCTCTCCGAGGTCGACTCCCCCGACCTGGGCCTTCGCATCCTGCAGCGCGCGGTGCCGGACACCGGCCCGGACATCTGGCCGCTGCTCTCCGAGCGGGACAAGGTCGAGCTGCTGCGCACCCACTACCGGACCATCATGAGCCTCTGCTGCCCGATGCCGCCGAGCAGCGCCACCGAGCTGCTCCGGCTCGCCGACGAGGGCCAGCTGCAGATCCTCTCCGGCCTGCAGGACATCGCGGCCGGCCCCGAGGGCGGCTACACCGTCGAGACCTCCGAGCAGGACGTCTTCCGGGCCGACGTGGTGATCAACGCCGTCAACGCCTCCGAGGGCAAGATCCCGAACGGCGCGGCCCCGCTGGTCAACTCGCTCACCCGCAACCGGCTCGCCGACCGCCACCCGCACGGCGGTCTGCACATAGCGCGCGCCACCAGCCGCCTCGCCGTCGAGGGCCGGCCCGAACCGCGCTGGTACGCGCTCGGCAACATCGCGGCCGGGACGCTGTTCTTCACCTTCGGCATCCCCTCGCTGGTGGACCGGAGCCAGGACATCGTCCGCGCGGTCCTCGCGCACTCCCAGCGGATCGCCGGTCTGCGGGCCGAGCGCGTCCTGCAGAGCGCCTGACCCGGCGCCCCGAGTCCACAGCCAAGGAGAGCACCCCCCGTGACCACGACCACCCCGAGCTACCTCGCGGACACCGCCACCGGCCTGCCGCTGCCCGGCGACGCCCAGTTCGCCTCCGTCGAGGAGGAGCGCCGGTACCGCAAGCAGCGGCTCGCCGCCGCGCTGCGCCTGTTCGGCAAGTACGGCTTCGGCGAAGGCATATCGGGCCACATATCGGTCCGTGACCCCGAGCTGCCCGGCCACTTCTGGGTCAACCCGTTCGGCGTCTCGTTCAAGCGGGTCACCGTCGGCGACCTCATCCTGGTCGACTCCGAGGGCACCGTGGTGGAGGGCCGGCACAAGGTCAACCCGAGTGCCTTCGTCATCCACTCCGCGATCCACGACCTGAACCCGGGCGCCGAGGCGGCCGCGCACGGCCACACCGCCCACTCCCGGGCGCTCGGCGCGCTCGGCCGGCTGCTGGAGCCGATCGACCAGGAGTCCGCGGCCTTCTACGGCAAGCAGGTCCTCTACACCGAGTACGAGGGCCCGTCGGTCGCCGTCGAGCAGGGCCGGGACATCGCGGAGAAGCTCGGCGACAACCGGGCGATCCTGCTCCAGCACCACGGCCTGATCACGGTCGGCGGCTCGCTGGAGGAGGCCGTGCACTGGTTCTTCACCTTCGACAGCTGCGCCGAGGTCCAGCTGCTCGCGCTCGCCGCGGGCACCCCGAAGAGCTTCAGCCACGACCAGGCCGTCTCCGCCGGCGCCGGCTTCGGCGACGCGCAGCTCGGCCGCTTCAGCTTCCAGCTGCTCTGGGACGAGATCGTCCACGAGCAGCCCGACCTGCTCGACGAGTGATGACCCGTCGGGCATCCCGCACACCCCTGCCACACGAGGAGTGGTCATGAAGGTTCTGCTGTTCGGAGCGACCGGGAACATCGGCGCCGCGATCGCCGCGGAGCTCGTCTCCCGCGGACACGAGGTCACCGGGGTGACCCGCTCCGGCGGCGGCGGCGCCGGTTCGGCCGTCCCGCTCGTCGCCGGCGACGTCGCCGACGGCGAGCAGGTGGCCGAGCTCGCCCAGGGCCACGACGCGGTCGCCTCCGCGGTCGGCCCGCGGATCGGCGCCGACGACGACCGGACGATCCTCCTCGGCGCCACCGAGGGCCTCGTCGCCGGCCTGCGCAAGGCCGGCGTCAGGCGCCTGGTGGTGCTCGGCGGCGCGGGCAGCCTGCGCACCGCCGCAGGCACCCGCATCGTGGACGACCCCCACTTCCCGGAGCTGTGGAAGGCCAACGCCCTCGCCCAGATCGAGGCGCTCGGCCGCTACCGCGAGGTCGACGACCTCGACTGGACGTACATCTCGCCGGCCAAGCTGATCGAGCCCGGCGAGCGCACCGGGACCTACCGCCTCAGCGGCGACGACCTGCTGGTCGACGCCGAGGGCCGGTCCCGGATCAGCATCCCGGACTACGCGGTCGCCTTCGTCGACCAGCTCGAAGGCGGACAGGCCCTGCGCACCAGGGTCTCCGTCGCCTACTGACACCGCGTACCCGGCCCGCCGGCCCCCCACCCGGCGGACCGCATCCCGTATCGGCACGCATCAGCACCACCGGCCCGCCCGGCCGCCGGCCCCGTCCGGCCGCCGGGCCGCCACCACTCCGGAGGGAACCGAAACCATGTCATCCACCGCCAGGGCCAAGGGCGGCGGCGCGGTCGTCGCCATCCTCGGCGCGCTCACCGCACTGGGCCCGCTGTCCAACGACACCTATCTGCCCGGTCTTCCCGACCTCACCCACGACCTGAACGCCAGCGCCTCGGCCGGCCAGCTCAGCCTCACCGCCTGCCTGCTCGGCCTCGGCCTCGGCCAGCTCTTCGCCGGCCCGATCTCGGACGCCGCCGGCCGCCGCAAGCCGCTGCTGTGGGGCCTCGCGGTCTACACCGTGGCGGCGCTGCTGTGCGCCGTCGCACCGAACATCTGGCTGCTGGTCGCGCTGCGCGCGATCCAGGGCCTCGGCGGCGCGGTCGGCATCGTGATCGCCGCCGCCGTCGTCCGCGACAAGCACGAGGGCGCCGCGGCAGCCAAGTACTTCGCGCTGCTGATGCTGATCACCGGCCTGGCTCCGGTGCTCGCCCCGGTGGCCGGCGGCCAGCTGCTCCGCTTCACCTCCTGGCACGGCATCTTCACCCTGCTCGGCATCCTCGGTGCGCTGATGCTCGCCGTGGTCGCCGTCGGCCTGCCGGAGACCCACCCGGTGGAGCGGCGGCGCACCGGTGGTCTGCGGGCCACCGGCCCGGTCTTCCGCCGGCTGCTCTCCGACCGCGTCTTCGTCGGCTACAACCTGGCCTGCGGTCTGGCGTTCGCCGCGATGTTCGCGTACATCGCGGGCTCGCCGTTCGTGCTGCAGGACATCCACGGCATGTCCCCGCAGGGCTTCAGCGCGGTCTTCGCGATCAACGCCGCGGGCCTGGTGGTCTGCGCGCAGATCTGCGGCCGGATCGTGCACCGCACCGGTCCGCGCCCGCTGCTGGCCGTCGGCCTGAGCGGCTCCGCGGTGGGCGGCCTCGGCCTGCTCGTCACGGTGCTCGCCGACGGCGGCCTCGCGCCGCTGCTGGTCGCCCTGTTCGTGGTGGTGTCCAGCGTCGGCCTGGTCATGCCGACCGCGACCGCGCTCGCCCTGCAGGAGCACGGCGACTCGGCCGGTTCCGCGGCCGCGCTGCTCGGCCTGTCCCAGCACATCATCGGTGCCGCCGTGGTACCGCTGGTGGGCCTGGCCGGCGAGAGCACCGCGGTGCCGATGGGCATCGTCATCGCGGTGCTCGGCTGCGGCGCGCTGCTCGCCTTCGCGGCACTGACCCGCGGCGCGGCCGCCCCCGCCGGGGAGGCCGCTGCGGACACCCGCTCCGAGCAGGCCGCGCACGCCTGATCCGCCGTCCGCCCCGCCGGGCCCGCGCCCGGCGGGGCGGACCCTCGACCCCGTCGCACCACCTGCACCACCCGCTCCCCCGGAACCACGGAAGTTCGGAAGTACGGAAGTACGGGCGTCGCGCCCCCGATCGCCTCGCACGCTCTGCCGCACCGCGTCCATTTCACGAGCCGGAGATCGTTATGCCGTTCGGAACCTCGACCCATGTCCTGCCCCGGGAGGAGTCCTGGCGGACCCTGCCCGCGGCCCAGCAGCCGGAGTGGCCGGACCCCGACGCCCTGGAGCGGGTCTGCGACGAGCTGCGCACCTACCCGCCACTGGTGTTCGCCGGGGAGTGCGACAACCTGACCGCGCGGCTCGCCGCCGTGGCCCGCGGTGAGGCCTTCCTGCTGCAGGGCGGCGACTGCGCGGAGACCTTCGACGGGGTCTCCGCCGACCAGATCCGCTCCAAGCTGAAGACCATGCTGCAGATGGCCGCGGTGCTGACCTTCGGCGCCTCGGTGCCGGTGGTCAAGGTCGGCCGGATCGCCGGCCAGTACTCCAAGCCGCGCTCGCAGCCGACCGAGTCCCGGGACGGCGTCACCCTGCCGACCTACCGCGGCGACTCCGTCAACGGGCTGGAGTTCACCGCCGCGGCCCGGGTGCCCGACCCGCAGCGGCTGCTGCGGATGTACAACTCCTCCGCCGCGACCCTGAACCTGGTCCGCGCCTTCATCTCCGGCGGCTACGCCGACCTGCGCGAAGTGCACTCCTGGAACCAGGACTTCGTGCGCACCTCGCCGGCCGGCCAGCGCTACGAGCAGCTCGCCGAGGAGATCGACTCCGCGCTGTCCTTCATGCGGGCCTGCGGCGTCGACCCGACCGAGCTGCACCGCACCGAGTTCTACACCAGCCACGAGGCGCTGATCCTCGACTACGAGTGCGCGATGTCCCGCCTCGACAGCCGGTCCAACGACCGGTACGACGTCTCCGCGCACATGCTGTGGATCGGCGAGCGGACCCGCCAACTGGACGGCGCCCACCTAGAGTTCGCCTCCAAGGTGTGCAACCCGATCGGGGTCAAGCTGGGCCCGACCACCACCGCGGACGAGGCGCTCACCCTGATCGACCGGCTCGACCCGAAGCGCATCCCCGGCCGGCTCACCTTCATCACCCGGATGGGTGCGGAGAAGATCCGCGACCTGCTGCCCCGGCTGGTCGAGAAGGTCACCGCCGAGGGCGCCCAGGTCGCCTGGGTCTGCGACCCGATGCACGGCAACACCTTCACCGCCTCCACCGGCCACAAGACCCGCAGCTTCGACGCGGTGCTCGACGAGGTCGCCGGCTTCTTCGAGGTGCACCGCTCGCTGGGCACCCACCCCGGCGGCATCCACGTCGAGATCACCGGCGACGACGTCACCGAGTGCGTCGGCGGCGGCTTCGGGCTGGTCGCGGAGGATCTCCACCAGCGGTACGAGTCGGCCTGCGACCCGCGGCTCAACCGCAGCCAGTCGCTCGACCTGGCGTTCCTGGTCGCCGAGATGTACCGCGGCCGCGGTACCGCGGCGGGCGTGCGGACCGTGCAGGCGGTGCGCTGATGCGCGCCGTCCGCGGAGCGATCCAGGTCGACCGGGACGACCCGGTCGAGGTCATGGACGCCACCCGCCTGCTGCTGCGGGAGATCATCGAGGCGAACTCGCTCGTCCCCGACGACCTGGTGTCGATCCTCTTCACCGCCACCCCTGACCTGCGCAGCGGCTTCCCCGCCCGGGCCGCCCGCGACCTGGGGCTGACCGACGTGCCGCTGATGTGCGCGCAGGAGATGGACGTCGAGGGCGGCCTGCCGCGCACCGTCCGGGTACTGGTCACCGCCGAGACACCGCTGCCGCGCGACCGCGTCCGGCACGTGTACCTGGGCGGGGCGCGGGCGCTCCGTCCCGACCTGGCGCAGCCGATGGCGGGTGCCCGGTGATCCGTACCGCCGCGGTGGTCGGGGCGGGGCTGATCGGCACCTCGGTGGCGCTGGCACTGAGCCGCCGCGGGGTGCTGGTGCACCTGCTGGACACCGACCGGGACGCCGTCCGCACCGCCGTCGCGCTCGGCGGCGGCGTGGACTGCCCGCCCGACCAGCCGGTGGACATCGCGGTGATCGCGGTGCCGCCGAGCGCGGTCGGCCGGGTGCTGGCCGACCACCAGGCCCGCGGCCTGGCGTACGCGTACACCGACGTGGCGAGCGTCAAGCACGAGCCGGAGCAGGCCGTGCTGCTCGCCGCCCCGGACCCGAGCCTGTTCGTCGGCGGCCACCCGATGGCCGGCGGCGAGCGGTCCGGGCCGCTGGCGGCCTGCGCCAACCTGTTCGAGGGCCGGACCTGGGTGCTGACCACCTGTGAGCACACCTCCCGGGAGACGCTGAACCGGGCGCTCGCCATGGTGGCGATGTGCGGCGCGGTACCGGTGGTGATGGAGAGCGACGCGCACGACCGGGCGGTGGCCCTCGTGTCGCACGCGCCGCACGTGGTGGCCGCGCTGATGGCGGCCCGGCTGGAGAACGCCCCCGAGGAGGCGTCCCGGCTGGCCGGCCAGGGCGTCCGCGACATGACCCGGATCGCCGGCGGCGACCCCGGGCTGTGGGGCGACATCCTGGAGTCCAACGCCACCGCGGTGGCCGACGTGCTCGCCGAGCTCGCCGACGACCTGGCGGCCACCGTCCGGGCGCTGCGCGGCCTGGCCGAGGTCGACGCGGCCAAGCGGGCCGAGGAGATGACCCGGGTGATCGACCTGCTGGGCCGCGGCAACGCCGGCCGGGCCCGGCTGCCCGGCAAACCGGGTGCGGCCGGCGGCGCGCTGGTGCCGGTGGTGATCGGCGACCGCCCGGGCGAACTGGCCCGGCTGTTCGCGGCCGTCCAGGAGTCCGGCGTCAACATCGAGGACGTGTCGATCGACCACTCCAGCGGCCGTCCGAGCGGCCTGGTCGAGCTAGTGGTGGCGACGGACGCGGCCGGCCTGCTCGCGGACCGGCTGCTGGCCGCCAACTGGACGGTGCAGCGGATCCGCCCGGTGTACGCCTCGGCCCGGAACGCGGGCGCGGCCGACCGGGACCGCGGCTCCGCGGACCGGGTCTCCGTACCGAGCTGACGAGGGAGCAGCCGTGACGCTGGTCTACGTGCTCAACGGCCCCAACCTGGCCCGGCTCGGTCTGACCGAGCCGGGCCCGGACGGCCGCGCCGCCTACCCGGAGCTGGTCCGGGTCTGCCAGGAGACCGCCGCCGAGCTGGATCTGCGGGCCGTGGTGCTGCAGACCGACAGCGAGGCGGAGCTGGTCGGCTGGCTGCACCGGGTCGCCGAGGAGGCGGCCCCGCTGGTGCTCAACCCGGCCGCGTTCACGCACTGCTCGTACCCGGTGCGGGACGCGCTGGCGCTGCGGCGCGCACCGGCGATCGAGGTGCACCTGTGCAATCCGTACGCGCGCGAGCCGTTCCGGCGGGTGTCCGTGCTGTCCGACGTGGTGGACGGCACCGTCACCGGCCTCGGGACGGACTCCTACCGGCTCGCGCTGCACGCCGTCGCCCGCCTCACCGGGGCGGGCGCCCGTCCGGAACCCCAAGGAGCCATCGCGTGACCACCGCCGCCCGACGGGCGATCGCCCGTATCCCGGGCTCCAAGAGCATCACCAACCGGGCGCTGCTGCTGGCCGCGGCCGCGCTCGGGCCGAGCCGGCTGGGGGCGCCGCTGGTCAGCGCCGACACGGTGGCCTTCCGGCAGGCGCTGGAGGCGCTGGGCGTCCGGGTCACCGACGAGGACGGCGACTGGGTGGTGCACGGCACCGGCCGCGGCCCGCACGGGCGGGCCCGGATCTGGTGCGAGGACGCCGGCACCGCCGCCCGCTTCCTGCCGGTGCTCGCCGCGACCGGCTTCGGCCGGTTCGAGGTGGACGGCACCGAGCAGCTGCGCGCCCGCCCGCTCGGCCCGCTGGTCGACGCGCTGGTGCGGCTCGGCGCCGACGTCGCGACCGGGCCCGGCGGCCGGCTGCCGCTGGTGGTCCGCACCAACGGGCTGCACGGCGGCGAGATCGCCCTGGACTCCACCACCAGCAGCCAGTACCTGACCGGCCTGCTGCTCTCCGCGCCGCTGATGCGCAGTCCGCTGACGGTGCACGCGGCGGGCCTGGTGAGCCGCCCGTACATCGACATGACGGTGGCGCTGATGCGCCGCTTCGGCGCCGACGTGGCCGAGGGGCCGGACGGCCGGCTGCGGGTCACCGGCTCGTACTGGGCCACCGACCTGCGGATCGAGCCGGACGCCTCCACCGCCTCCTACGTGTTCGCGGCGGCCGCGGTGACCGGCCGGTCGGTGACCGTGCCGGGGCTCGGCCGCACCAGCCTGCAGGGCGACCTGCGGTTCGTCGAGGTGCTGCGGCAGGCCGGCGCCGAGGTGGTGGTCGGCGCGGACGGGACCACGGTGACCGGGACGGGACGGCTGCGCGGCGGCTTCGAGGTCGACATGGGCGGCATCTCGGACACCTTCATGACGCTGGCGGCGATCGCTCCGCTGGCGGACGGGCCGATCACGATCACCGGTGTCCGGCACGCCCGGTTCAAGGAGTCGGACCGGATCGCCGCGGTCGCCGGCAATCTGCGGCGGCTCGGCGTCGAGGTGACGGCGGGCCCGGACCGGCTCACCGTGCACCCCGGGCCGGTCTCCGGCGGCGTGGTGGACTGCCGCCGGGACCACCGGATCGCGATGTCCTTCTCGGTGCTGGGCCTGCGGGTGCCGGGCATCGTGCTGGACGACCCGGACTGCGTCGGCAAGACCTTCCCCGAGTTCCACACCGAGTTCGCCCGGCTCTTCGGCTGACGGCGAACCACACAGGGGGCACCACCCACACGGGTGGTGCCCCTCCTTGTACTGCTGCGATACACCCGCCAGGGGCGCTGGGGGCACCTCGCCCGCGCCCCTGGCGGTGCACCTCCTAGTGCCGCCAGGCGGCGGCCGCCCGCAGGACGACGTCGTTGGCCTCCGGTTCGCCGACCGTGATCCGCACCCCGTCGGCGCCGTACGGGCGGACGAAGGCGCCGAGTCCGGCGCAGGCCGCGGTGAACTCGGCGGTGCGGTCGCCGAGCCGCAGCCAGACGAAGTTGGCCTCGCTGTAGGGCGGGGTGAAGCCGCTCTCGCGCAGCGCCCCGGTGACCCGGGCCCGCTCCTTCACCAGCAGCTCGACCCGGGCGAGGAGTTCCTCCTCGGCGGCGAGCGAGGCGGTCGCGGCGTCCTGGGCGAGCTGGCTGACGCCGAACGGCAGCCCGACCTTGCGGAGCACGGCCGCCACCCCGGGGTGGGCGACGGCGTAGCCGATCCGCAGGCCGGCCAGGCCGTACGCCTTGGAGAAGGTGCGCAGCACCACGACGTTGCCGTGCCGGCGCTGGAAGTCCAGGCCGTCGGCGGCCTCCGGGTCGCGGACGAACTCGGTGTAGGCCTCGTCGAGGACGACCAGGACGTCGCTCGGCACGCGCTCCAGGAAGCGCTCGAGTTCGGTGCGGCGGACGACGGTGCCGGTGGGATTGTTGGGGGTGCAGAGGAAGACGATCCTGGTGCGGTCGGTGACGGCGTCGGCCATGGCGTCGAGGTCGTGGCCCTCGTCGGGGCGCAGCGGCACTCGGACGGAGGTGGCGCCGCAGACCTCTGCCATGATCGGGTAGGCCTCGAAGGACCGCCAGGCGTACAGGACTTCGTCGCCCGGCCCGGCGGTGGCGCGGACCAGCAGCCGGCCGACGGCGACCGATCCGGTGCCGAAGACCAGCCGGTCGGCGGGGACGTCGAGGCGGGCGGCGAGGGCCTCGGCGAGGGCGGTGCAGCCGGGGTCGGGGTAGCGGTTGATCCGGCCGGCCTGCTCGCGGACGGCGGCGAGCACCGAGGGCAGCGGCGGGTACGGGTTCTCGTTGGAGGAGAGCTTGAGGTTCTCGCAGTCCCGGCGCGGGGAGCGGCCGGGAACGTAGTCCGGGACGGCGGCCATCTCGGCTCTGAGCCGGGGGGCGTCGTAGCGGCTCACAGCGGGTACCTCCTGCGGTCGGGGCCCGATCAGGTCGGGTTGAAGGGCGAGGGCGCGGCGAACTTCCAGCGCAGGGTGGTGAAGTCGCGGACCTCGACCACCTGCTCGACGTCGAACTCGACCAGCCGCAGGGCGCCCTGGACGGCCTTGGTGCGGCTCTCGTCCCAGTCGATCCGGGCCTTGCCGGTGACGTGCAGGGCGTGGCCGGCCTCCCAGTCGAGGAAGGTGAGGCCGCAGGCGGGGTCGAGCTGGAGGTTGCCGAGGGTCATGTAGAAGGAGTTGCCGAAGTAGTCCGGCCAGACGATCCGGTTCGGTGCCGGGACCTCGACGAAGCCGGGGGCGCCGCCGCGGTGCGAGGCGTCGGCGCCGTGCTCGGGGGCGCGGCTGGCGATGAAGAAGGTGTCGGCGCCGGTGATCCAGCGCTGCTGGTCGGCGTCGAGCACGGTGGAGCGGCGGACGGTCGGGGCGGCGGCCTTCGGTGCGTCCGGGCGCAGCACCCGCTGCTGCAGGTACTTGGGGCAGTTGCCGAGGACCTGTTCGGTGGTGACGACGAGCAGGTCGCCCTCGCGCTGCGCGATGCCGTTGATCCGGATCCGCTGGCTGCTCTGCGGCTCGATGGCGAGCATGCCGATGTCGCGCGGCCGGTCGAAGACGTGCTCCAGCGGGTCGCCGGGGACCGGCAGGGAGGTGACGTGGATGGTGTGGGTGCCGACGGCGCCGGCGAAGCCGCGCGGGCCGGTGACGACGGTGGACCAGGCGGCGCCGTCGTCGTCCACGCCGCCGATGACCAGCATCCGCTGGCGGCGCAGGAACATGTCGAACGGCGGCGGGATCGCGGCCTCGAACATCGGCGAGCCCCAGCCGGCGTGGCCCTCGCCGGCCCGCCGCTGCACCGCCTGCTCGCCCTCGTGGTACGGCGTCTTGACCATCGGTCGGCCCTCTCTGTGCGGGTGTCCGGGCCCGGTGCGGCGGGTCGCCGCCGGGTGCGGTGGGTTCACGGACGCGGGCCGGGCACCCGGGGTTCGCCCCGGGCGTCCGGCCCGCGTCTGCGGTCGGCGGCGCCGGTCAGGCGTGCTTGCCGATCAGCAGGACGGTGTCGACGACGCGGTTGGAGAAGCCCCACTCGTTGTCGTACCAGCCGGCGACCTTGACCGTCCGGCCGTTGATGACCTTGGTGAGGCCGGAGTCGAAGATGCAGGACGCCGGGTCGGTGACGATGTCGTTGGAGACCAGCGGCTCGTCGGTGTAGCGCAGGACGCCGGCCAGCGCGCCCTCGGCGGCCTTCGCGAACAGCGCGTTGACCTCCTCGACGGTGGTTTCGCGGGCGACGGTGACGGTCAGGTCGGTGACCGAGCCGACGACGACCGGGACGCGCAGCGCGTAGCCGTCGAGCTTGCCGTTGAGCTCCGGCAGCACCTGGCCGATGGCCTTCGCGGCACCGGTGCTGGTGGGCACGATGTTGCCGGCGGCGGCGCGGGCCCGGCGGAGGTCCTTGTGCGGGCCGTCCTGCAGGTTCTGGTCCTGGGTGTAGGCGTGCACGGTGGTCATCAGGCCCTGCTCGATGCCCAGGCCGTCGTGGAGGACCTTCGCCAGCGGGGCGAGGCAGTTGGTGGTGCAGGAGGCGTTGGAGACGACGCTGTGGACGGACTCGTCGTACGCCGCGTCGTTGATGCCGATGGCGATCGTGAGGTCCTGGTTGGTGGCCGGGGCCGAGATGATCACCTTGCGGGCGCCCGCCGCGAGGTGCGCCTTGGCCTTCTCGGCGTCGGTGAAGACACCGGTGGACTCCACGACCACGTCGACGCCCAGTTCGGCCCACGGCAGGTCGGCCGGGTTGCGCTCGGCGGTGACGCGGATGCTGCGGCCGTCGACGACGATCTCGCCCTGGCCGGCGGTCACCGGCACCGGCAGCTTGCCGAGCGTGCTGTCGTACTTCAGGAGGTGGGCCAGGGTCGCCGCGTCGGTGAGGTCGTTGACCGCCACGACCTCGATGTCGGCGTTCTGCTCAAGTGCGGCGCGGAGGAAGCTCCGACCGATCCGGCCGAATCCGTTGATGCCTACCTTGATTGCCACGGGTGGGGCCCCTTCTGGGTGGGTGCACAGGGGGGCGCGCGCAGCGCCGGTGATCCGCGCGCCCGGCACTGATCTGTACCGCCGACGCTAGGCGGGCCGCGGCCGGGCGACTTGTCGGAACGCGCACGGCTTGTGGCGGGGGCGCGCACGATCCGGCCGGAGTGCTTCACAGCGGGCCCGGCATCACTGCTGCCGATGAAAACCGCATACCTTCCAGAAGGTATGTTTCCATGATGGAGGGGTCCGCCCTCCCGGAGCGGACCGGGTGTCAGCAAACGCGGCCTCAAGTCCTTGCGGGGGAGCCATGGATGCATTGCCCACCGAGAGCGGGCACACCGAGAACGGTGCGGCCGTACGGCGGCCGGCGGAGCAGCCCGCGCCGCCGGCCCTGGAGAACGTGAGCGAGGTCAGCCTGGGCAAGGTCCGGATCGCGGTCGTCGAGGGTGCCGCCCCGGAGGGTGCCGGGGACGACCTCCGGGTCTCCCAGCACCGTACCCGCGCGGGCGAGACCTACCTGCGGGTGAGCTGTCCGCTCTCCGACCCGCTGGCCGTCCCCGAGTTGCTGCGCCAGCTCGCCGACCAGGGCGCACTGCCCTCCGACCGCACCGCCGAGCTGCTGGCCCGGGGCATCACCGGGCTCGTCGCCCAAGCCTGCGCCGACTACATGGACCGCGACCCGGACTCGCCCCGGCCGGCCCGCAGCTCGGGCCTGGCCCGCCGCGCCATGCTGCAGCGGATCAAGCACTTCGCGCGCAGCCGGCTCGCCGACCCGGAGTTGAAGCCGGAGATGCTCGCGCAGCACCACCACATCTCGCTGCGCTACCTGCAGAAGCTGTTCCAGGACCACGGGCAGAGCCCTGCCAGCTGGATCCGCGACGAGCGGCTGCACCGCTGCTGCACGGAGCTCCGCGACCCGCGGCTCGCCCACCTGACCATCGCGATGATCGGCGAGCGCTCCGGCCTGTACGGCGCCTCGCACTTCAGCCGGCTGTTCCGCGACCGCTACGGCATCTCGCCGCGCGAGTACCGCCGCGACCACGCACGCCTGACCGACGCCGCCTGAGGCAGGCCTCCCGACCGGGACCGGCCGGCCACCGCACACCCGGCCGGTCCCGCCGCACCGCCCGCACCGCCGCCCGACAGACACCCGATCGACCCGGGACGACCGGCGCCCGCCGGTCCCGACCGAAAGGCCCTCCCCTTGTCCAGCTTCGAATACCCGGGCGAGTTCTACGAGGTGATCCGCAAGGATTTCCGCGATCTCGCCGCCGAGACCGAGTTCCTCGCCTCGTACCTGCCGCCCGGCGGGTCGGTCCTCGACATCGGCAGCGCCACCGGCGCCAACCTGCGGGCGCTGGCCGCCCTGGGCCACCCCGGCACCGGCCTCGACCAGAGCGCCGCCTTCACCGAGTACGCCGCCTCGAAGGCCACGGCGGCGGGCGCGGCCCCGGTCGACTACGTGCGCATCCGCGCCGAGGAGTACACCACCGACAGGCAGTTCGACCTGGTGTACAGCCTGTTCAGCACCCTCAACCAGCTGGACCGCGCCGAGCTGCGGCAGCTGCTGGAGTCGGTCCGCGGCTGGCTCGCCCCCGGCGGCCACGTCGTGGTGGACATCGGCCACCTGCTGAACTTCGTCGACGGCTACCAGCCGAACATCATCGCCCACCACCAGGGCGACGGGCTGCTCGTCACCCGGCTGGCCCGGCAGTCCGTGCACGCCCACCGGGCGGTCTGGCGCAACGAGGAGACCATCATCGCCCGGGACGGCGACGGCACCGTCTCGATGTACGCCAACTTCTTCGACCAGACCGTCTTCACCGCCCCCGAGGTGCGCGACCTGCTGGTGGACGCCGGCTTCGAGGTGGTCGCCGAGTACGGCGGCTTCCGCAAGGAGCCCGGCCCGCGGATAGGCCGCGGCCCGCTGCTGTTCGTCGCCCGCGCCGCCGCGACCGGCGAGGAGGCCGCCGCATGACCGCCCCCACCGACACCCGCACCCTGCCCTCCGCCGTCCTGGACGGCGGCCCGGCGCCCGAGCTCCCGGTCTGCAACCTCGGCGAGGCGCTGCAGCGCGCCGCCGCCCGGCCCGACGCCGGCCGCATCCACTTCGTCCGCGCGGACGGCTCCGACACGGTGCTCGAGTACCCCGAGCTGCTGGACGGCGCCCGGCGGATCCTCACCGGTCTGCGCGCGGGCGGCGCCCGCCCGGGCGACCGGGTGCTGCTGCAGATCCGCGAGGAGTCCGACCTGCTGGCCGCGTTCTGGGCGGCCGTCCTCGGCGGCCTGGTGCCGATCCCGGTGCCGCCGGGCCGCACCGACGCCCCGGAGGCCGCCGCCCAGCAGCTGGAGTGGATCTGGGCCGGCTACCAGCACCCCTGGGTGGTGGTCGGCGACGACGGCGCCGCCGCCAGTCCGGCGATGGCCGAGGCGGGTAGCTGGCTCGGCCGCACCGGCGAGCTGCGCGGCCACGCCCCGGCCGAGGAGCTGCACCCGGCTCGGGCCGACGACCTCGCCGTGCTGCTGCTGACCTCCGGCAGCACCGGTGTGCCGAAGGCCGTCGCGCTGACCCACCGCAACATCCTGGCCCGCTCGACGGCCACCGCCGAGGTCCGCCGGCTGGACGTGACCAGCCGGTCCTTCAACTGGATGCCGCTCGACCACATCGGCGGCCTGGTCATGTTCCACGCCCGCGACGTGCTGCTCGGCTGCACCCAGGTACACGCCCGCACCGAGTGGATCCTGGCGGACCCGACCCGCTGGTTCGAGCAGATCTCCCGGCACGGCTGCGACACCACCTGGGCGCCCAACTTCGCCTTCGGCCTGGTCAACGACCGGGCCGAGGAGATCGCCGGCCGCGACTGGGACCTGCGCAGCCTGCGCTACATCATGAACGGCGGCGAGTCGGTCAAGGCCCGGGTGATCCGGCGCTTCCTCGACCTGCTGGCCCCGTTCGGCCTGCCGCGCACCTCGATGCACCCCGGCTGGGGCATGTCGGAGACCTCGGCCGGCATCGTCGACTTCGTCTTCGACCCGGACACCATGGGCGACGAGCGCTTCGTCCCGGTCGGCCGCCCGCACCCGGGCGTGCTGCTGCGCGTCGTGGACGAGCACGACGGGCTGCTGCCGGCCGGTACCGTCGGCCGGCTCCAGGTGGCCGGCGCCCCGGTGTTCTCCGGCTACTACGAGAACCCGGAGCAGAACGCGAAGTCCTTCACCGAGGACGGCTGGTTCCGCTCCGGCGACCTCGCCGTGATCGAGGACGGCATCCTCACGGTGACCGGCCGGGTGGACGACCTGATCACCCTCAACGGCGCCGAGTACCACGGCCACGAGATCGAGGCACTGGTCGAGGAACTCCCCTTCGTGGAGCCCTCGTTCACCATCGTCTCGCCGTGCACGGCGGCCGGCGGCGAGGAGGAGCTGGTGGTCTTCTACCACCCGCGCGGCACCGCCGGCGCCGACGAGGCCGACCGCCGGATCCGCGACCTGGTCACCGAGCGGTACGGCGTGCGCCTCGGCGGGGTGGTCACCCTGGCCCGCGAGGACGTACCGAAGACCGGGATCGGCAAGCTCCGCCGCGCCGAACTGCGCAAGCGCTACGAGGCCGGCACCCCCGGCGGACCGGGCACCAGGGCCTGACACCCCCGCCGGAAGCACGGCAACGAGCGGCTCTTGGTCCGGACACCCGAAGACCGAGAGCCGCTCGCGTGTTTATGGAGAGGGAATGGACGAAAGACGGGGGTCCGGAGGAAGGGTTTGCCTTCGAACCATGGACTGCGGTACGTGAGTTCACGGGCAACGAGGCTGAACGGGAAGGAAGCCGATGGCACAGCAGGAGCGGGCCAGGAGGACGTACGAGGCGGTACTGGACGCCGCGGCGAAGGAGTTCTCCGCCCACGGCTACGCCAACACCAACCTCGGCCATGTGGCGCAGAGCACCGGCGTCACCAAGGGAGCCCTGTACGGCCACTTCGCCTCCAAGGAGGAGCTGGCCGCAGCGCTCGTCCAACACCTCGACGACGCATGGAAGTTGATCGAGGACGGAGTCGGCGACACGCCGGACTCGCCGGTGGAGACCCTGAAGAACGTGACCTGCGCGCTGGTCGCCCGGCTGCACCGCGACATCCGGGTCAACGCGGCCCTGCGGCTGCTACTGGAGGAGGCCCAGTCCACCAAGCGGACGCCGGCGTTCGTGTCGGACGTGGAACGCACGCTGCTGCGCCTGGTGGTCCAGGCGCAGCAGCGTGGCGAGATGGACTCCGACTACCCGCCGGAGCCGGTGGCCCAGTTGATGACCACCGTGATCTTCGGCGCGCACTACCTCGGGTCGGTGCGCGAGGAGCTGGATCTGATCACCCGGGTCCGCTCGTCCTGGGACGTGCTGCTGCCCGCCCTGGGCGCCCGCTGGGTGAGCTGAAGGCGCCCGCGCTGGGCGGGCAGCCGGACCGCCGCCCGGCGGGGCTCGGCGGCCCGCCCCAGCGCCTGCGCGGCTGCCTCGGCGACCGGCCGGTCCACGGCCCGGCCGGAGTGCCGGTCACCCGCCCCGGCCACCTCGCGGTGGGCCAGGTCGGCCAGGGCCACGATGCGCTCCGCCACCGGTCGCAGCCGCAGGCCGCTCTCGGTGAGCGCGATGCGCCGGCCGCGCCGGTCGAACAGCACGGCGCCGAGCGAGGCCTCAAGGTGCTGGATCTGCGCCGTCACACTGGACTGCGCGTAGTTCAACTTCTTGGCGGCCCGGGTGAAGCTCATCTCGCTCGACACCTCGAGGAACGAACGCAGATGCTGAAGTTCCATCAGGACTCCTTCGGAGCGGGCCGACGGGCACGGGCAGTGCTGGACGCACCCGACGGTCCGTCAGGACGTGGGGCCGCCGGGCAGGGCGGCGCGGCGGAACACGAGGTCCGCCTGGGCGATCGGACGGCCCGCCTGGGCCGCCGTGGCGCGCACGGTCCGGGCGCCGCCCTCTCCGCCGGTCGCCCGGGCGTCGAGGAGGATCGGCGTGCCGAACTCGCCGTACGCGTGGAACTCGACCCGCAGGCCGGTGAGGACCTCGTGCGAGGCGTCCCCGGCGGCGGTGTCCGCGAGCAGGCCGCCCTGACGGAGGGCCTCCAGCAGCAGCACCGCCTGGACGTGGTCGGATCCGTGGTCGAAGAAGGTGGGGTGGCCCTGGTCCACCCGGAGCCGCCAGCGGGCGCCGTCGCCCGGCTCCGCGGTCAGCAGCACCACGTCGTCGGGGCGCCGCCTGCCGACCTGGGCGGGGGTGGCCGCGACCGGGCCGCCGGCCCCGTCCGCCGGGAGGTCCACGGCGGCCGGACGGGCGGCCCGCAGCCGCCGGTAGAGCGCCGGGTCGAGGATCTCGCCGCCGATGGTCACCCGGGCACAGGGGCGACCCGCACCGGTGTGGACGACGGTGTGCGTCTGGAACGGCATCCGCCGGCCGGGCCGGTGCCCGGCGGGGATGTCGACGACCAGGTCGAGGGTGACCTCCTGCGGCGCCCCGAAGGCGGCCCGGGCGGCCCGGTCGTCCGTCAGCTCGAAGTCGAAACTCTTGGCAACGAAAGGGAGTTCCAGCGGAACGCCGTAGTACTCGTGGAACGTGAACATGGTGGCCTGCCGGACCGTCTCGATGACGACCATGCTGTCCGCGGTGCCGCCCGGTCCGGGCTGGAACACCGCGTGGTCGCGGGGCCACTGCGCGGCCAGCAGGTAGCTGTCCGCGGTGGCTCTGGCCGAGTCGGTGAGGAACACCTCCGAGACGGCGGCCTTGTGGACCAGTTTGCGCGACACCGTTCGATGGAAGTCGAGATCTGCGGCGCTCCGCTGTCGCGGCAGCAGTCCGGAGGTCGGATAGGTCAGCTGATCTGGTGCAAAGGTGTCCATCGCGAGCCTTCCCCCACGGGGCTGTGAACGACAGGGCACTGGCCAGGGTCCGACGCTGGGACCGAAAGAAAATATACCTCCGGGAAGGTATGTTGCCAAGCTTTGACCGTCTCCCAAGTCCCTTTCCCCACAAGGGAAAAGCGGGGGCCGCAGCTCCGCGCAGACCGGCGCGAGAGTCCGCGACCCCCGCCGGGGCGCAGTGTGCGGAGCGGTCAGCTCGGCGGCAGCAGCAGGTCCAGCAGCTCCTCGACCCGGTCGACCACGTCGGCGCGGTCGTGCAGGATCCACGACACGTGCTGGACCCCGAAGAAGGACGCCACGATGGTGCGCGCGAGCGACGCCGCCGAGACGTGCGGCGGGAGTTCACCGCTCTCCTTGGCCCGCTCGAGCAGCAGGGTGTAGACGGCGATGTAGTCGATGAACGGCAGCGGCAGCTCGGCGTCGGTGATCATGCGCTCGGTCTGCAGCCGGACGGCCGCCTGCGCCACCACCTCGTCGCGGACCCGGTGGGCCGTCTCCATGGTCAGCCGCCGGACGGTCTCCAGGGGCTTGAGGTCCGGGTCGGCCAGCGCCTCGGTGGTCTTCGGCGCGGCCGCGTAGAAGCTGCCGACCAGTTCCGCGGCGAGCGCCTCCTTGTTGGGGAAGTGGAAGTACACGGCCCCCTTGGTGGCACCGGCCTCCTCGGCGATCTCCTGCATGGTGACGACTTTGAAGCCCTTGTGGGCGAAGAGTGCGGCGGCGGCCTCCAGGACCGTCGCCCGGGTGCGCAGTGCCCGTGCCTGTTTCAGGGCCGGAGCACTCCGACCCGCCGCCGTACCCCGGCTCCTGCTGCTGACCGGATTCCCGCTGGCCGCCATGGCTCAACCTCCAGGGGTGCCGGCACGGTCGTGCCGGAGTTTCGCGCGAATCATAACGTCACGAAGGTATGTTCCCAATATTCTGCCGTACGACAGCACCCGGCCACGCACCTGTGTCCCGGAACTCCCGCGTCCGCAAAGGAGGTTGCGGCCTCCTTCCGTGACCGGGCCCGGTCGGCCACGCTGTCCTCGTCGACGACGACGTCCCGGCCCGATCCGCCCGCATCCTCCGGGGCGTCCGGGCATGCCGGTGCAGGCCGGCGGCCGTGGAGCGGCCGGCGTCGTCCCGGCACGTGACGCCAGTCCACGACAGGGGGAGAAAAGTTGAGCATTCTGGACGATCCGTGCACCACTGCCCGGCACGCCGGGCTGCCCGGATCCCTCACCGCGGCCGCCGAGTCGCTCCGGCCGGACGCCTTCCGCCGGGCCGCCGAGGCGGACCGGCTGCGCGGCCTGGACGCCGCGCTGACCGAGCGGCTGACCGGCTCCGGCTTCGCCCGCCATTTCGTCCCGCGCCGCTGGGGCGGTGCCGAAGGGAGTTTCACCGAGCTGGTGGCGGCGACCGCCGCACTGGCGGAGGGCTGTACCTCGACCGCCTGGTGCGCCGCCCTGCAGGCGGCCCACGGGCGGCTGGCCGCCTTCCTTCCGGAGGCCGGCCAGCAGGAGATCTGGGGCGACTCCCCGGACGTCCCGATCGCGGCCGCCCTCGTCCCCCCGACCGGCCGGCTGGAGCGCACGGCCGACGGCGGGGCGCTGATCACCGGCAACTGGCGGTGCGTCAGCGGGGTGGGGCACGCCGTGTGGGTGCTGCTCGCGCTGCCCGACCCGGCGGCCCTGCCGGGCGACTTCCTGATCGTGGCCGTCCCCCGGGCGGCGGTCACGGTCCACGACACCTGGCACAGCAACGGATTACGGGGCACCGGCAGCCACGACGTGAGCGTGACGGAACCGCTGGCCGTCCCACCGCACCGCTGTGTCGGCTTCATGGACCTCGTCCGGGCGTCCGCCGCGACGGACCGGGCCCGCTGCCACGGCGTGCCGCCGCGGCTGGTCGCCGGACTCGCCTTCGCCGCGCCCGCCGTGGGGGCGGCGCGCGGCGCACTGAAGGCCTGGGCGGCGCCGCTGGCGGACGCCCACGGCCCCGGCGGACCGGCCGTCAGTCCGGCCCGGTGCGAGGTGATGGCGCGGGCCTCCGCGGAGATCGACATCGCCGCCTCGCTGCTGGCGGACGCCGCGCTGCGGGCGGACACCGGAGCGGTCGGCGACCGCGCCGTCGGCCGCAACCTGCGGGACACCGCGCTGGCGGTCGAGCTCACCGTCTCGGCGGTGGAGCGGCTGTTCCGGGCCGGCGGGGTAGCCGCCCAGTGGCCGGACTCGGCGCTCCAGCGGGCCTGGCGGGACGTCCATTCGCTGGCCGCCCACGGCGCGCTCAACTGGGACGCCGCGGCGGCCGAGTACACCCGGACGGGCCTGGCCGCGTTCGCCGGCTGACAGGCGGGAACGGTCCGGGGACCGGCGGGGTTTCGCGCCCCCGCCGGTCCCCGGACCGCGTGCCCCGGCGCGGGGGCGCGACCCGCGCCGGGGAGTCCGGGTCAGGCCGACATCTCCTTGGGCAGCAGCATGTCGCGGGCGATCTGCGGCAGCATCTCGTCGAAGAGCTGCTGCCCGCGCAGCTCGCCGTCCAGGGTGTACGGGATGTCGTCGACCGGGATCACCAGGGCGGGCAGCGCCGGGACGAGCCGGGCGCAGGCCGCCCGGGCGGCCCGTTGGGTGGACTCCTCGTACTGGGCGTCGGCCGGCACGAAGGCGACCAGCAGCAGGTCGCCGTAGTCCGGGAGTTCGCCGATCAGGACGGCGGTCTGGCGGGCGGCGGGCAGCTCGCTGAGCGCCCGCTCCAGGGAGAGCAGCCGGGTGTCGAGGTCGGCCTCGTCCAGCTGGTCGTCGGAGGTGTGCGGCGGAACCGGCGTGGTCATGCGGGGATCTCCGTAGCTGACTGCTTGTCCAGGTGGATGTAGAGGTTGACCAGCGGCATGATCTCGGTGAGCAGCTCGCCGGTGCGGATGGTGCCGGTGGGGCTGTACGGGATGGCGTCGACCGCGATGACGTGCGCGGAGATCCACGGCACGCGGCGGGCGCAGGCCGCGCTGACCGCCCGGTAGGCGGCCGCCTCCAGGTCCCGGGCGACCGGGACGAAGGGCACCGCCAGCACCGGCCCGTGGTCGGGCACGGTGACCCGCAGGACGGCGAGGTCGCGGACGGCCGGCTGGTCGAGCAGTTCGGTCTCCAGGCCGAAGAAGGCGGTGTCGCGGTCGCCGTCGGCGCGGGCCCGCACGGGGCCGCCGGTGCGGCCGGTGAGTTCGAGCCGGCCCTCGTAGTCGATGACGCCGTCGTCGCCGGTGACCAGGAAGGGCCGCGGGCCCTGGCCGTCCCCGAGGTCGACCAGCACGGACGGCGCGGGGGCGTCCCCGTAGGCGTCCATCAGCTGGTAGCTCGCCACCGCGACCCGGCCGCGGACGCCGGGCGGCAGCGGGCGGTGCTCGGCGTCCAGCACGGCGATGCCGATGCCCGGCATGGCGCGGCCGGAGCGGCACGGCGAGAGCGCCAGCTCGTCCGGGCCGAGCAGGGTGACCAGACCGGTCTCGGTGGAGCCGTAGTAGTGGTGCAGGACGGGGCCGAAGCGGTCCCAGGCCTCGTTGACGATCCAGCGGTTGAGGTGCTGGCCGCCGGTGAGCAGGAAGCGCAGCCGGGAGGTCCGCCGAAGCTCGGCGGAGGCCGGGTGGGCGAGCAGCCGGGAGAGCACCGGCGGCACCATCAGCGTGGCGGTGACGCCCTCGTCGGTGATCAGCCGGCACATCTCGCCGAGGTCGTGGTACGGGCCGAGCACCACGGTGCCGCCGAGGGCGAAGAAGACCCGTGCCCAGCCGGGGCTGGAGGCGTGGTACATCGGCACGGTGACCAGGTAGGTGTCGTCCTCGTCGAAGGCGAACTCGTCGACCAGCTCGGCGAGTCGGCGGGCCTCGAAGGAGCGGCGGCGGATCACCAGCCGGGAGTCGCCGGCGGCGTCGTAGCTCACCGCGAAGTGCTCGTGGGGTTGGGAGATCGGGGCGGTGACCGCGGTCTGCGCGGCGGCCAGTGTCGAGTAGTGCACCGGCTCGCCGGCCTGCGGCTCGGGGACGACCGGCTCGGGTGCGGCGAGCTCCTCGCCCACGCCGTGCAGGTGGACCTGCAGGACGCCCTCGCGGTCGGACCAGCCTGATGCGATGAGCAGCGGGCGGTGCAGCTTGCTGCTGACCACGACGGTCGGACGGAGCTGTTCCAGGGCGTGTGCGGTGGCCTCGGGCCCGGCCTCGAAGTCGAGGCCGGTGATCGGCACGCCCAGGGTCTCGAAGGCGGCCATGGTGACGACCAGCTCCCAGCCGTTGCAGCAGAGGAAGGCGGCGCGGGCGGGCCGTCCCTCGGGCAGCACTGCGGCCAGGCCGCCGGCCACCTTGGCTATCTCGTCGGCCAGTTCGCTCCAGGTGATCCGGCGTCCGCCGTCCACGAGCGCGACGTGGTCCGGCCGTTCAGCGGCGTGCCGCAGGGCGTCTTGCAGCTTGATCATCTCGAACTCCGTTCCAGTGGGCTGGAGTTGGCCCTTCTGGTTCATCCATCGGTTGGGGCGCCGGAACACCTGCCCGGCGGTCTCGCTGGGGAAGGTCGGGCTCTTCTTCGCTGCATGCGGTCGCCGCCGAATGCGCGGGCACGCGTCGGGACACCCACCCGATGGAAACAAACCTTCCCGAAGGTATCAACAGCAATCGGCAGCTCTGATGCGGAGCCCGCCGCCCCTCCCCCGACCTGCCGGAACCGCTCCCACCTGGGCACATGCCCGACGTGCGCGGATCCACGACGCCCGGTGCGCGGACCGGCAACACGCCCGTCCGGGCGGTCGGTAGCTTCGGCCGGGCACCGTCCCACCGCGCCAAGCCAGCGTCCACCGTGGAAGGAACAGCCCCATGAAGCGCCGTTTCGTCGCCCTCGCCGCCGCCCTCGCCATCTCCGCAGGCGGCGCCACCCTCGTCGCCGGCCAGGCCTCCGCCGACGACGGCACCGCAGCCGCGACGACCGCCACCACCCGCACCGCCCTGCCCCCGTTCGCGGGCAAGACCTACCTGATCACGGTCGACAACGGGAACGTCTACAAGAACACCTACTCCGCCGACGGCACCTCGCTGCACTCGGTGACCGTCGCGGGCACCGGCGTCGGCGAGACCTTCGACGCCGCCCTGGCCACCGCCCAGGTCGGCTGGGGCCTCTACTTCACCAGCTGGGTCGAGCCCAACGGCGTGACCGTCAGCCACGTCATGAACTTCAACAACAACACGGTGAAGGTCTACTTCACCTTCGCCACCGCCACCGGCACCCGCCTCGGCCAGCTGCACAGCGCCACCCTGAGCTGCGTGGCCTGACGCCATCGGCCCGCATCCGGGGCGCCCGGCCCGACCCCCTTCCGGCCCCGCGCCCCCGGCCGTGCCCGGGCACCGTCCCACCCGGCGGTACCCGGGCACCCCGGCCGACAGTGGTTGACTGGAGTCCATGAGCATTCACGAGAACCTGCTCGGCGGCCCGCCGCCGACCCACCTGCCGGCCGAGCCCGGTCCGCTGGAGGCGCTGGCCCAGGGCGCCTCGCCCTCCGAGGTCGCAGCGAAGTTCCCGACCTCCTCGCTCGCCTGGGCGCAGCTCGCGGACGACGCCTACGCCGCCGGCCGGGTCGTCGAGTCGTACGCCTACGCCCGCACCGGCTACCACCGCGGCCTCGACGCGCTGCGCCGCAACGGCTGGAAGGGCCACGGCCCGGTGCCGTGGGAGCACGAGCCCAACCGCGGGTTCCTGCGCGCCCTGCACGCCCTGGCCCGGGCCGCCGCCGCCATCGAGGAGAAGGACGAGGCCGAACGCTGCGCCCAGTTCCTGCGCGACAGCTCGCCGACCGCCGCCGACATGCTGGGCTGACCGCCCGCACTCGTCCGCGGGCGGTCGCCACGGCCGCCCGCGGACACCCGGCGGTCCCGCCGCCGGGCAGGCCCCGCCCGCCCGGACTCGCCCGCCCCGACCCGTCCGCCCGGCCGGCCCGTCGGCCCGGCAGACTGTGCGCCGGCACCAAACGGCGACAGGGGCGGGCACGGCATGACGGAACACCGGCGCAGGACACGGCAGCTCGCCTGGGCGGGCCTGGCCGCGCTCGCCGTCCTGGGCATCGGCCTGTGGGCCGGCCGCTCGGGCGGCCCGCTGCTGGTCGCCCGAATCTGCGACCACCCGGTGGTGCTGGGCACCGCCGCGCTCGTCCTGCTGACCGCGGCGCTGGTGCGCCGGACGCGCTCGCGGATCGTCCGGGCCGAGACGGTGCTGGTGGCCGCTCTGCTGACCCCGGTCCTCCCGTCGGCGCAGTTCCTCGGGCTGTTCTGGAACGGCGAGGTGACCGTACGGCAGGCCGCGCCCGGGCGCCCGGAGCGCACACTGGTGGTCGAGGAGGCCTCCGACCTGATCGACACGCTCAGCCGGGTCTACGTCGACGACGGCACCGGGCTCGTCGAGCGGCGATGGCACGTCGGCGAGTTCACCGATGACGACCCGTCGAAGGAGCTGACCGAGGTGGGCTGGGACGGCCCGGACCGGCTGCGCATCACCATCGGCGACGAGGTGCACCTGGTCGAGCTCGCCCCCGGCGGCCGGCCCGCCCGCTCCTTCCACCTGCGCTGACGCCACCGGCCCGGGTGCCCGCCCGGCCCGCAACCGGCTCCGGTTGCCGCGCGTCTCCACTCGTGCCGGGCGCCCCGGCCCGGCCCGCGCGGGGCAGCCGATGCATACCGGGTATGTGGACATGCGGGCCGCTTGCGTGCGAGGGTGGATCGACGGTATCGATCGCGCAACATCATGACGTTCCGTCACGTCCCGTCGTCGACCAGAGAGCCCCTCGTGCGAGCAGCCTCCGCCACCAGGAACGCACCCGCGCCCAGCAGACGCCGCGCCCGACAGCAGCGGCGGCGGGCGCGGCGGCGCACCGCTTTCGGCATAGGCCTGCTCTGCTCACTGACCGTGCTGGGCGGCACCGCGTTCGTGGTCATCGGGAGCGGCGGCGACACCGGCGCCGGCGGCCCGACCGCCCAGGCCCGGCCGATCCCGCCGCTGGCCAGCAGCGCCGCACCGGCCGTCCAGAAGACCGAGACGCCGGCACCCACGCCCACCCCGACTCCGACTCCCACCACGGTCGTCGAGAAGGGCAAGGGCACCTTCACCATCGCCACCTCGAAGGGCGGCGCGGTCGGCAAGGGCACGATCCGCCGCTACCGGGTCGAGGTGGAGGACGGCATCGGCATCGACCCGCAGGCCGCCGCCCAGCAGGTACAGGCGATCCTGAGCGACAAGCGCAGTTGGACGGCCGACGGCAAGAACGGCTTCAAGCTGGTCTCCGACGGCGTGTACGACTTCACCGTCAAGGTGGCCTCGCCCACCACGGTGGACCAGATCTGCGGCTCGGCCGGCCTGGACACCAAGGGCGAGGTCAACTGCGACGTCGGCAAGCAGGTGGTCGTCAACTCCAAGCGCTGGCTGACGGGTTCGCCGCAGTTCAGCGGCACGCTGGACGACTACCGGGCACTCATCGTCAACCACGAGGTCGGGCACCGGATCGGCCACGGCCACGAGGGCTGCCCCGGCAAGGGCAAGCCGGCGCCGGCGATGATGCAGCAGATCTACGGCCTCAACGGCTGCGTCGCCAACGCCTGGCCGTACACCGCGGACGGCACCTACATCAGCGGCCCGAGCGTCCCGTAGCCGCCCGGCGGCTGCCGCCGGGCGGTGCCACGGCGGCAGCCGTTCACGCCGTCAGAAGCGGATCGCCGCCACGCCCTCCCCGGTACCGGCGGCCAGCAGCCCGTCGACGAGCGCCAGCGCCCAGATCTGCGAGCCCAGCCGCAGATCGAGCGGCGCGTCCGCGCCCGGGACCCTGAGCCGGACCAGGCCGTCCGCCCAGGCGGCCGCGATCACCGGCCCGGCCGGAGTGTCCGCCGCGGCGACGGCGGTGACCTGGCTGTCCCGGCGGTCGACCGGCTCGGCGGCCGCGCCCTCGGCGGCGGTGTCCCAGCGCCGCACCGTGCCGTCGAACCCGCCGCTGACCAGCAGCGCGGCCGTACCGGCCAGTGCGGTCACCGGGCCCTCGTGCAGCTTCTCGCCGACCGTGCCGCCCTCGGGCCGGCAGCGGTGGACCGTCCCCGCGTCGTCGGCCACCGCCGGCAGGCCCTGTCCGCCGGTGACGGTGACGGCGCTCAACTCGCCCTGGACGGCCGCCCGCAGGGCCTGCAGGGCCTGTTCCGCGGCGGCCTCGCCCGGGGCGCCGGGGGCGCCGGAGGAGTCCGGCAGGACGGCCGCGGTGCCGTCCGCGTCCAGCAGCAGCACGGTGCCGTCCGGGGCCGAGGCCAGCCCGCGCAGCGGCCGGGCCTCCGGCAGGGCGACCCGGGCCAGCGGCCGCCCCGACGCCGCGTCCACCGTCCGCACCACTCCTGCGGGGTCGGCCAGCAGCAGCTGCCCCGCGGTGGCGCCGCCGCCGACCGCCAGCCCGGCCACCGGGCCGGGCCAGCCCTTCGAGGAGCCCGGCCACATCGCCCACTCGGCCCGCCAGGGCGCGGGCACCTCGGCGAGCCGCTGGGCGGCGGTGTCGTCCATGCCGATCAGGCGGGTGCGCAGCACCGCGGCGCGGACGGCCGGATCGTCCTCGCCGACCAGTGCCGGCCCGGCCGCCGTCCAGGCGTCGGGGACCGGCCCGTTGACGAAGTCCAGGGCCGCGGTGACGGCCACCGGTTCGGCCCGGCTGAGGAGTTGGGCGTCGGCGAGCAGCCCGGCCACCGAGCCGTCCTTGGCGGCGGCCGTCCACAGGTCGCCGAGCAGCGCGGCGTCGGCCGCACCGAGGTCGGGGCTGCCGTCGGGGTGCCGCGGCACCCGGGCGATCAGCTCCGCCGCCGTCTCGGCCGGCCGCCCGGCGGTGCCGTCGGCCGCGCCGGGGCTGGGGTAGCCCGCCGGGTCGGCGCCCACCGCGGCCGCCCAGGCGGAGAACCGGGCGGGGTCGGTCCACTCCGGCCGGTCCAGGTCCAGGACGGCGGGCTCCGGCACCACCGCGGCGAAGGCGGCGGCCGCCGCGCCGCCGTCCGGCGCCTCGACGACCATCCGCACCAGCTCGGACTCGGCGAGCGGGCTCAGCAGCCTGGCCACCAGGTGGGAGGGGTGCACCGCGCGGCCCAGGTCGGGGACGCAGAGCACCACCGGCCGGCCCTCGTCGGTGATGGCGGTGAGCAGCTCCTCCGGGCTGCCCGCCAGGTGGCCGAGCCGGCGGCCGAGCAGCCAGAGCGCGCTGTCGACGGTGAGCCGATCACCGGCCAGCACCGCGTCCACCCGCTGCCGCTCGGGCACCTGCTCGCCGGTGCAGGCCTCCGCGAGCCAGGTCAGCAGGTGGGTCTTGCCCGCGCCGGGAGAGCCCGCGACGCGGCACAGCCGCGGTGCGCGCGGGTCGGCCAGCCAGCCCAGCAGCGCCTGTCCGGCCGGTCTGCGGCCCGCCCTCAGCGGCGGTATCCGACGCGCGCCGTCACTCATGCCCTGGTCCCCTCGTAGCTTGGTGAACGACCCATGAGCTTACTGAGCGCCGGCGCACCGACGGGCCGTCACCCCGCTGCCGTCGTGCCGACCGGGCGGTCGGCGCCGGCGCAGTGTCAGCCGAGGACGGGCAGCAGGCCGCTGAGGTCGCTGCGCTCGCCGCCGGCGTGCACCTCGGCGGCCTCGACGGCGTCCGGCCAGGCGCGCCGGCCGGTGGCCAGCCGGATCCAGGTCAGCGGGTCGGTCTCGACGACGTTCGGCGGGGTGCCGCGGGTGTGCCGCGGGCCCTCGACGGCTTGCACGACCGCGTACGGCGGGATCCGCACCTCGACGGCGCCACCGGGCGCCTGGTCGGCGAAGGCGTCGGCGAGCAGCCTGGTGGCGGCGGCCACCGCCTGCCGGTCGTGCGGGAAGGCGGCGGTGCCGAGGGCGTCCGCGAGGTCGTCGGCGTGCACCACGGTCTCCACCAGCCGGGTGACCAGGAAGTCGGCGAGCGGCATCGGGCCGAAGCGCATCGCGATCAGCCGGCCGGCCTCGGTCGCGGACGGGCCGGAGAGGACCGCGAGGAGTTCGTCGCAGCGCCGGTCGAACTCGGCGGCCACCTCGGCGGGTGCCCCGGCGAACGGGCCGGCCGCGAGCTCCTCGGCGATGTCGTTGATGGTGGCGGCAGCGGTGCGGGTGCTCCGCGCCCAGTCGAGCGGCGTGACGGCCGGCTGCTCCGGCAGCGGGTCGTCCAGGTGGGCCGGCACCCAGCTGACCACCATGCCCAGGTGGGACACCAACTCCCGGACCCGCCAGTCCCCGAGGCGGGTCGGCAGATCGAGATGATCCGCGGTCAGGCCGCGGACGGCGCCGCGCAGCGCCTCGGTCTGCCCGGCGAGCGCGGCGCGCACCTTGGCCGGGTCGTACGTACGGGTCTTGGTCGGCATACCCGGCAGCGTACGCCGAGGGGCGGCCGGCTCCGCAGAGCCGGCCGCCCCTCGGGACGTGCGACGGTCAGGCCAGCAGGGCCTCGATGACGCCGGTGTGGGCGTCCTTCAGCTCCGCCAGCGTGACGGTGAACTGACCCTGGACCTCCAGGGCGTCGCCGTCGACGACACCGATCCGGGCGACGGGCAGGCCGCGGGCACCGCACATGTCGTTGAACCGGACCTCCTCGCTGCGCGGCACGGCGACCACCGCGCGGCCGGCCGACTCGGAGAACAGGAACACGAACGGGTCCATGCCCTCCGGGACGACCACGCGGGCGCCGTTGCCGCCCTTGAGGCAGCTCTCCACCAGGGCCTGGCCGAGGCCGCCGTCGGAGAGGTCGTGCGCGGCGTCGATCATGCCGTCGCGGGAGGCCGCGATGAGGATCTCGCCGAGCAGCCGCTCGCGCTCCAGGTCGACCTTGGGCGGCAGGCCGCCGAGGTGGTCGTGCGCGACCTGGGCCCAGGCCGAGCCGCCGAGCTCGTCCTCGGTGTCGCCGAGCAGGTACAGCAGCTGGCCCTGCTCGCCGAAGCCGATCGGGGTGCGGCGGGTGACGTCGTCGATGACACCGAGCACCGCGACCACCGGGGTCGGGTGGATGGCGGTCTCGCCGGTCTGGTTGTACAGCGAGACGTTGCCGCCGGTGACCGGGGTGCCCAGCACCAGGCAGGCGTCGGCCAGGCCACGGGTCGCCTCGGCGAACTGCCACATCACGTCCGGGTCCTCGGGGGAGCCGAAGTTGAGGCAGTCGGAGACGGCGAGCGGCTTGGCACCGCCGGCCGCGACGTTGCGGTAGGCCTCGGCCAGGGCCAGCTGGGCGCCGGTGTACGGGTCCAGCTTGGCGTAGCGGCCGTTGCCGTCGGTGGCGACCGAGACGCCGAGGTTGGTCTCCTCGTCGATCCGGATCATGCCGGAGTCCTCGGGCACCGAGAGCACGGTGTTGCCCAGCACATAGCGGTCGTACTGGTCGGTGATCCAGGCCTTGGAGGCCTGGTTCGGCGAGCCGGCGACCTTGAGCAGGGCGTCCTTGAGCTCGTCGCCGCCGGCCGGGCGCGCGAGCCGCTCGGCGGTGGGGGCGTCGGCCTGCAGCGCGTCCTGCCAGCTCGGGCGGGCGTACGGGCGGTGGTAGGTCGGGCCCTCGTGGGCGACGGTGCGCGGCGGCACGTCCACGACCTGCTCGCCGTGCCAGAAGATCTCCAGGCGCTCGCCGTCGGTCACCTCGCCGATGACGGTGGCGATGACGTCCCACTTCTCACAGATGGCGAGGAAGCGCTCGACCTTGTCCGGCTCGACGATGGCGCACATGCGCTCCTGCGACTCGCTCATGAGGATCTCCTCGGGCGAGAGCGTGTTGTCGCGCAGCGGCACGGTGTCGAGGTCGATCCGCATGCCGCCGGTGCCGGCCGAGGCGAGCTCGGAGGTGGCGCAGGAGAGGCCGGCGCCGCCGAGGTCCTGGATGCCGGCGACCAGGTTCTCCTTGAAGATCTCCAGGGTGCACTCGATGAGGAGCTTCTCCTGGAAGGGGTCGCCGACCTGGACGGCGGGGCGCTTGGCCGGGCCGGTGGCGTCGAAGGTCTCCGAGGCCAGCACGGAGACACCGCCGATGCCGTCGCCGCCGGTGCGGGCGCCGTAGAGGATGACCTTGTTGCCGGGGCCGGAGGCCTTGGCGAGGTGGATGTCCTCGTGCTTCATGACGCCGACGCAGAGCGCGTTGACCAGCGGGTTGCCCTGGTAGCAGGAGTCGAAGACGACCTCGCCGCCGATGTTGGGCAGGCCCAGGCAGTTGCCGTAGCCGCCGATGCCCGCGACGATGCCGGGCAGCACGCGGCGGGTGTCCGGGTGGTCGGCCGCGCCGAAGCGCAGCGGGTCCATCACCGCGACCGGGCGGGCGCCCATCGCGAGGATGTCGCGGACGATGCCGCCGATGCCGGTGGCCGCACCCTGGTAGGGCTCGATGTACGACGGGTGGTTGTGCGACTCGACCTTGAAGGTGACCGCGTAGCCCTGGCCGACGTCGACGACGCCGGCGTTCTCGCCGATGCCGACGAGCATGGCGTCGTTCTCCGGGGCCTTCTCGCCGAACTGCTTCAGGTGGACCTTGGAGCTCTTGTACGAACAGTGCTCCGACCACATGACGGAGTACATCGCGAGCTCGGCGCCGGTCGGACGGCGGTCGAGGATCTCCCGGATGCGCGCGTACTCGTCCTCCTTGAGGCCGAGTTCGGCCCAGGGCTGGGCCGCGTCCGGGGTCTGCTCGGCGTTCTTGACGGTGTCGAGGCTCATCAGGCGTTCACCAGCTGCTTCAGGACGGAAGTGAAGAAGCCCAGGCCCTCGGTGGTCGGGCCGGTGAGCGGCTCCACGGCGTGCTCCGGATGCGGCATCAGGCCGACGACGTTGCCGGCGGCGTTGGTGATGCCGGCGATGTCGCGGTACGAACCGTTCGGATTGACGTCGAGGTAACGGGCCACGACCCGTCCCTCCGCCTCGAGTTCGTCCAGGACGTGCTCGTCGGCGACGAAGCGGCCCTCGCCGTTCTTCAGCGGTACGACGATTTCCTGGCCGCTCGCGTAATCGGACGTCCACGCTGTGTCGGCGTTCTCGATGCGCAGCTTCTGGTCGCGGCAGATGAAGTGCAGCGAGTCGTTGCGGGTGAGCGCGCCGGGCAGCAGGTGCGATTCGCACAGCACCTGGAAGCCGTTGCAGATACCGAGGACGGGCATTCCCTGCCGGGCCTGCTCGATGATGGTGTCCATGACCGGCGAGAAGCGGGAGATGGCCCCGCAGCGCAGATAGTCGCCGTACGAGAATCCGCCCGGCAGCACGACGGCGTCGACCTGGTGCAGGTCCTTGTCCCGGTGCCAGAGGGCGACCGGCTCGGCGCCGGCGAGACGGACCGCGCGCTGGGCGTCGCGGTCGTCGAGAGAGCCGGGGAAAGTGACGACGCCGACGCGGGTTGTCACTTCGCCTCTCCCTCGACGCGGACGGTGAAGTCCTCGATCACGGTGTTGGCGAGAAACTTCTCGGCGGCCTCGCGGATGCGGGCGAGCGCGGCGTCGTCCACCGGCCCTTCCAGCTCCAGTTCGAAACGCTTGCCCTGGCGGACGTCGGCGATCCCGGCGAAGCCGAGACGCGGCAGTGCGCGCTGCACCGCCTGTCCCTGGGGGTCGAGGATCTCCGGCTTGAGCATGACGTCGACTACGACGCGTGCCACTGGCACTCCCGGTGGTGATTGCGTGAAGGCGGGGGGACCTTCAGACTACCTGGGATTTCGGGCCTCTCGGCGGGTCGCCCCTGGTGACGCGCGTAGACAAACGCCCCTTACGCCACAAGGGCTCCAGGCCTTCGAGACCCGCCCGCGCACCCCTTTTCGCCGGATTCAATCCCCGCCCGGCCGACCGGGCCGAGAACACCCGAATACCGGCACTCCGGACATGTCGACCACGACTATCCCGCTCTATCCGGCATCCTCGTGAAGCCTCGTGAATATCCGGAAAAAAGGAATGCCGAGCCCTTCGATTTCCAGCCTCTTTGGGTGCAGAATAGGGCGACCGGCGGCAGCGAGCGGCTGTCATTCGGCATGGCATGTCCGCATGCCGTCATGCGCGCGCCACCGGCGGACGGGCCACCGGACACCAGCACCCGGCGGCCGAATTGCCCGAGAGGATTGACACCCATGGCTCAGCGTGTAGTCGTCACGCTCTCCGACGACCTGGACGGCGGCACTGCCGCAGAAACCGTCCACTTCGGTGTCGACGGGAAGTCGTACGAGATCGACCTCTCCGTGGAGAACGCGGAGAAGCTGCGGGAGGCCCTCGCCCCGTTCGTCGCGGCCGGCCGTCGGCAGAGCCGCACCGGCAAGTCCTTCCGCCGCACCGCCCTGACGCCCGACCCGCAGGCCGTTCGCGCCTGGGCGCAGTCGCACGGCATGGACCTCCCGGCCCGCGGCCGCATCCCCAAGGCCGTCTACGAGCAGTTCGCCGAGGCCAACTGAGCGTGCCGGACGCCCCGCCCCGGTACCCCTCCGGGGAAAGGGTGGGGCAAGCACGTCGATCGATGGGGTAGAGTATTTCTCGTCGCCGCAACCGGAGGCCGAAAGGCAGCCGGGTAAGGCGGCCGGTGCCCAGGCACCGTGCGGACGTGGCTCAGTTGGTAGAGCATCACCTTGCCAAGGTGAGGGTCGCGAGTTCGAATCTCGTCGTCCGCTCGCAGTGTTACAGCAACACGGCAGTACAACTCAACAGCATGCGGACGTGGCTCAGTTGGTAGAGCATCACCTTGCCAAGGTGAGGGTCGCGAGTTCGAATCTCGTCGTCCGCTCCGAGCACGAAGGGCTCCCTCGCAGAGGGGGCCCTTCGTCGTGTTCCCGGTGCTCGTTCCGGGCCTCCGGCGGCCCGATGACATTTGTCACCGCCGACCCGTGCAAGCGCACGGGCAGTCGGTGACGGCACGCACTGACCGTGCGCGTCGGGCGCCGGGAGGCTGGAGGCATGAAGGACACCAGCCACTCCGGGCCCGCCGTCGAGGCCGTGGAACTGCACCGCCGCTACGGCCCGTCCGGCCCGGGCGGCTTCGACGCCGTCCGCGGCCTCGACCTCACCGTCCACCGCGGTGAGCTCTTCGCCCTGCTCGGCACCAACGGCGCGGGCAAGACCTCCACCATGGAGCTCCTCGAAGGGCTGGCCGCGCCGACCGGCGGGCAGGTCCGGGTGCTCGGTCACGACCCGCACCGCGAACGCACCGCCGTCCGCCCGCGGATCGGCATCATGCTCCAGGAGGGCGGCTTCCCCGGTGACCTGACCGTCGCCGAGACCTGCCGCGGCTGGGCCGGGCTCACCAGCGGCGCCCGCCCGGTCGACGAGGCGCTCGGCCTGGTCGGCCTGGGCGACCGGGCCGGGGTGCGGGTCAAGCAGCTCTCCGGCGGCGAGCGCCGCCGGCTGGACCTGGCGGTCGCCCTGCTCGGCCGCCCCGAGGTGCTCTTCCTGGACGAGCCCAGCACCGGCCTCGACCCCGAGGCACGCGCGGCCGTCTGGCGGCTGGTCCGCGAGCTGCGCGGCGAGGGCACCACCGTGCTGCTCACCACGCACTACCTGGAGGAGGCCGAGGAGCTCGCCGACCGGCTCGCCATCATGCACGCGGGCCGGATCGCCGCCACCGGCACCGTCGCCGAGGTCATCGCCGACCGCCCGTCCCGGATCACCTTCGAACTCCCGGAGCGCTGCGGCCCGTACGAGGCGATCGGCCTGCCCGCCCTGCCCGCCGCGGAGATCACCGCCGAGGGCCGCCGGATCACCGTCCGCACGCCGCAGCTCCAGGCCGACCTCACCGACCTCCTCGGCTGGGCCGCCCACCACGGCGTCGCGCTCGGCGGCCTCGAGGCCCGCGGCGCCACCCTCGAGGAGGCCTTCCTCGCCATTGCCGCCGACGCGGCCGCCACCCCCGAGACGATCGGCAGCCCCCGATGACCGTGCCCGCCGTGCCCGCCGCGACCACCACCACCGCCGGCCGCATGCTCGCCCTCGGCCGCACCGAGGCCACCCTGCTGCTCCGCAACCGCACCGCGCTCTTCATGGCCGTCGCCCTGCCGATGGTGATGATGGTGTCCCTCAAGGGCATCCTCGACCAGCAGGCCGAGACCACCCCGAACCTCGACCTCCACGCCAACCTGGTCAACGGCGTGGCCGGGCTGATCCTGCTCTTCGTCGTCTACTACAACCTCACCACCGCCTACGTCGCCCGCCGCGGCGAGCTGGTGCTCAAGCGGCTGCGCACCGGCGAGGCCCGCGACCTGGAGATCATGCTCGGCACCGCGCTGCCCTCGGTCGTCCTCGGCCTGCTGGAGTGCGGCGTGATCGGCGCGGTGGGCGCCGCCCGGCTGGACCTGCCCACCCCGGTCAACCCGGTGCTGATGGCCGCCGGCCTGCTGCTGGGCACCATCCCTGCTGATCGCGCTCGCCGCCGCCACCAGCGCCTTCACCAAGTCGGTGGAGACCGCCGGCATCACCACCCTGCCGCTGCTGCTGGTCTCCCAGCTCGGCGCCGGACTGCTCATCCCGCTGGAGACCATGCCGGACGGGCTCGCCACCGCCTGCCGGCTGCTGCCGACCACCCCGGCCTTCCAGCTGATCCGACTCGGCTGGTTCGGCACCGACGGCTCCGACGCTCCCACCGACTTCCTGGGCAGCTGGCCGGAGGCCCTGCCGCACCTGGGCCTCGGCCTGCTCTGGCTCGCCGCCGCCGTCTGGGCCGCCCGTCGCTGGTTCCGCTGGGAGCCGCGCGGCTGAACCGCGCCACCGGGCCCGGGGCACGGCCCCGCCGGTCCGCCGCCCCTGCCTCACCGGAGGAATCCGGCGGCCACCGCTGATGGGAGGATCTGACGACCGTGCATCCGTCGAGAGGGGACGACGTGGACATGCCGAAGCCGTCGCGGCGCTGGCGGGACCTGGGCAAACCGAAGCTCACCGAGATCTTCATCCGCTGGTCCCTCTACCTGACCGGGCTGCTGCAGCCGCTCCTCCTCGGCGGAGCCCTCTCGGGGCAGAAGGAGAAGGAGCTGCCCGGCACCGTCGCCATCGCCGTCGTCGCCGCCTCCCTGACCTCCACGGCGCTCTTCATCGTCTGCTGCCGCACCGGCCTCGCGCACTACCTCGGCCGCCGGGCCCGGCCCACCGGCTGGCTGGCCGCCTTCAGCGCCGGCACGCTGGCGGGCTACTGGGTCTTCCTCGGTGCCGGCCACCCGACCGTCGAGGAGCCCGTCCCGGCCGGCGTCGCCACCGCCACCTGGCTGCTGGTCTTCTGGTTCGCCCCGCTGGCCATCGCCCTCCCGGTGAAGGCCTCCGCTCCGCTCGGGCTGGCGGGGCTGGCGGTCAGCGTCCCCGTCGCCGTGCTGGCCGGCGTGCCGGCCGGCGCCGCGGTCGGCCTGGCCGTCGGCGCCGGAATCGCGATGGCCATGGTCGGTGCCACCTGGCGCGGCTCCGCCTGGATCGTCGCCGTGGTCTGGGAACTCGACGCCGCCCGCGAGGCCCAAGCCCGGCTCGCCGTCGCCGAGGAACGCCTGCGCTTCTCCCGGGACCTGCACGACGTGCTCGGCCGCAACCTCACCACCATCGCGCTCAAGAGCGAGCTCGCCGTGCAGCTCGCCCGCCGCGGCAGGACGGAGGCCGCCGACCAGATGGTCGAGGTCCAGCGGATCGCCCAGGAGTCGCAGCGCGAGGTCCGCGAGGTGGTCCGCGGCTACCGCACCGCCGATCTGGCCGCCGAGGTCGCCGGGGCACGCTCGGTCCTGCGTGCGGCCGGTGTCGAGTGCGAGATCGACCTCGGCCCGGACGCCGCCGCCCTGCCGGCCGTCGCCCAGTCCGTGCTCGGCTGGGTGGTCCGCGAGGCCACCACCAATGTGCTGCGGCACAGCGAGGCCGCGCACTGCACCGTCACCCTGCGCCTCGACGGCGGCCACGTCCGGCTGGAGGTCGAGAACGACGGCGTCACCGAGCGGACCGCCGGCCGCGAGCAGCCCGGCACCGGCCTGCTCGGCCTGCGCGAGCGGCTCGCCGCCCACGGCGGCGGGCTCGCCCTGCGGCGCCGGCCGCTTCCGACTCACCGCATCACTCCCCCTCGCCCTTCCGGCCCTGGAGGTGGCCGCCCCGTGACCGATCCCGTCCGCGTCCTGCTCGCCGACGACGAGCACCTCATCCGCGGGGCCCTCGCCACGCTGCTCGGGCTGGAGGACGATCTGCAGGTCGTCGCCCAGGCCGCGTCCGGGCCGGAGGCCCTGGCGATGGCCCGCGCGCACCGGCCCGACGTCGCCGTCCTCGACCTGCAGATGCCCGGGCTGGACGGGATCGAGGTCGCCGCCGAACTGCGGCACGTCCTGCCGGGCTGCCGGACGATGATCGTCACCGGGCACGGGCGGCCCGGCTACCTCAAGCGCGCGCTGGAGGTCGGGGTCCGCGGCTTCCTGCCGAAGACCGTCTCCGCCTCCGACCTCGCCGGGATCATCCGCACGGTCGTCGCGGGCGGCCGCTACGTCGACCCGGAACTCGCCGCCGACGCCATCAGCGCGGGCGACAGCCCGCTGACCCCGCGCGAGACGGACGTCCTGGAGCTGGCCGCCCACGGCGCCCCGATCGCCGAGATCGCCGAACGGGCCGCCCTCTCCCCCGGCACCGTCCGCAACTACCTCTCCTCCGCCGCCGGCAAGCTCGGCGCCGAGAACCGCCACGCCGCCGTCCGGATAGCCCGCGAACACGGCTGGCTCTAGGCCCGATGCCGGCAGGCAAGGCCGAGGGGCAGCCACCCTCGGTGCGGAAGTTCCGCACCCCGGTGGCTGCCCCTCGGCGGCGCTCCTCTCAGACCCAGGAGGTGCCGGTGAGACGCTCGTAGGCCTCGATGTACTTGGCGCGGGTCCGCTCGACGATCTCCGCGGGCAGCGCCGGCGGCGGCTCCTCGCCGGTGCGGTCCCAGCCGGACTCCGGCGAGGCCAGCCAGTTGCGGATGATCTGCTTGTCGAAGGAGGGCTGCACCTGGCCGGGCTTCCACTCGTCGGCGGGCCAGAAACGGGAGGAGTCCGGGGTCAGCACCTCGTCGCCGATGACCAGCTCGCCGTCCAGCAGCCCGAACTCGAACTTGGTGTCGGCCAGGATGATGCCCCGCTCGCGGGCGATGTCCCGGGCGCGGGAGTACACGGCCAGCGTGGTCTGCCGCAGGGTGGCGGCGAGCTCGGCACCGAGCCGGCGGGCGGTCTCCTCGTAGGGGACGTTCTCGTCGTGCTCGCCGACCTCGGCCTTGAGGGCCGGGGTGTAGAGAGGGGCGGGCAGCTCGGAGCCGTCCTCCAGGCCCTCGGGGAGGGCGATGCCACAGACGGTGCGGGAGTCCCGGTACTCGGCGAGGCCGGAGCCGGTCAGGTAGCCGCGGGCGACGCACTCGACGGGCACCATGTCCAGGCTGCGGCAGATCAGGGTGCGCCCCTTCCAGTCCGCGGGGGCTCCGGCCGGCAGCTCGGTGGAGACGACGTGGTTGGGCACGATGTCGGCGATCCGCTCGAACCACCACAGCGAGAGCTGGGCGAGGATGCGGCCCTTGTCCGGGATCTCGTTGGGCAGCACCCAGTCGAAGGCGGAGGTGCGGTCGCTGGCCACCATCACCAGGTCGCCGTTGGCGGCACGGTACAGGTCGCGCACCTTGCCGGTGTGCAGGTGGACCAGGCCGGGTACCTGGACGGGCTCGGGCTTGGTGACAAATCCGCTCAAGGTCGTCTCGTCCTCAGGGAAGGGGGCTGACGGCCCGAGTCTTTCACGCCCGCACCCCGGCCTCCTTGCAGAGGTGGTCGAGCAGGTTGGCGGTGGCGCGCTGGACACGCTCGTCGGTGTGCCCGGGACGGTCCAGCGCGGGCGACCAGGCGAAGGTGCCCGCCGCGAAGACGTACGCGCCGCTGGGTGCCCGGTACAGGGAGCTCTGCTGGTGGCGCAGCCGCCCGGCGCTGTCCCGGTACGGGGAGTGGGCGAGCAGGATCCGGTCGGTGTGGTCGGGCAGCGGCGCCCGCGGGTGGTAGTGGTCGGCCTCCCCGGCCACCAGGCCGGGCAGCGGGTCGCCGTCCTGCAGGCCGGTGCCGGCCCACAGCCAGTGGCCGGTGTTGCGGGCGATCATGGGGGCGGGCACGGGCACCCGGCCGGCGTACTGCACGCCGAGCAGTGCCTGCTCGGGCTCGCCCGCCTCGCGCCAGAGCGCCCCCGCGGTGCCGGGCAGCCCGGCCGCCGGGCTGCCCGCCGGGACCTTCTGCCGCTTGCGGCAGTTGAGCAACCGGTGCGGCTCGCCGGACGGCCCCGGGGAGAGGTCGACCCGCCAGTACATGGTGTTGGCGGAGAGGAACACCAGCGAGGTGCCGGTGTCCCGGGCGTGCTCGACCGTCCGCCGCATCGGCTCCGACCAGTACTCGTCGTGCCCGGGGAAGACCATCGCCCGGTGCCGCTCCGGCTCGACCAGCCCGGCGTGCAGATCGGTGGCGGTGGCGTAGGCGAGGTCGTAGCCGTACCGCTCGGCCCAGCGGATGAAGTCGTAGGCGTGCCCGACGTGCAGCGGCAGCCCGGCACCGGCGTGCGGGCGGTCGAAGGAGACGGTGACGGCGGCCTCGGCCTCGCCGACCAGCCGCCCCTCGCCGTCCCAGGCGTGGTAGAGGCTGGCCCCGGTGTGCCCGTCCTCCGGGAAGAGGTTGTACGCCTGCCAGGTCACGTCGGGCAGGACGAGCAGCAGGTCCGCGGGGTGCGCCGGGTCCGCGTCCCGGACGGTGAAGGGGACGTGGCTGCGGTGCCGGTTGTCGGCGGTGGTGAGCACCGCGACGTACGCCCCGGCACGCCAGTGCGCGGGAATGTGCAGCCGCCAGGACTGCCACCAGTGGTGGCAGGAGACCGTCCGGCCGACGACCAGCGGCGGAGCCTGCGACAGCCCGGAGATCAGCGGGCTGGAGGAGACCTGGCGGGCGCCGTCGCCGCCGTAGTGGCCGATCCGGTAGACGTCCACGGTGAACTCGCGGGGCGGGTTCACCGTCACCCGGAAGTCCACCGCGCCGCCCGGCCGGACCACACCGGCCGAGGCGAAGCCCTTGATCTGCTGGTCGACGTCGTCGGAGTTCGCCGGGCTGTTGACCGGCGGTGCGGGCCTGGGCGCGGTCAGCGGCTGCTGGCCGGGCGCGTCCACGCTGACGTACCAGGGCACCCCGCCATCGGCGAGGTACTGGTCGGGGCTGCGCAGCCACGGCAGCGGCCCCTGGCCGAAGGGGTCGGACACGCCGTGCGCCAGCGTGCCGGACTCCCAGCGGCGGTTGAGTTCCGTCCCCACGCGCCCCTCCCACGGTCACCGGCGTCAGGCTCGGCCCGCCCTTCCGCGACTGGCATGTGCCACACGGATGTGCGTGCGGTCCAGCACACCACAGGTTGCTGGCACTGCGTCACCCAACCGTAGCAACTGGTAGGCAAGACGCCCGATTAGGCCTGATTCATCATCAACTGCGCACGGGGCGCGCGAGCCGCACGCCCGCCGTCTCCAACCAGCCGCGCAGCGGTGCGTCCTTGCCCAGTTCCACGGCCTGGCCGACCACGGCCACGAGGTCGGCCCGCCGCACCCCGCCCATCAGCAGGACGGGGCCGTCCAGCCAGTCCAGGCCGGGGACGGCGGCGCCCGCGTCCACCACCGCGCAGCAGACCATCGCGGTGAGGTGGTCCGCGAGCAGGTCGCGCGCGTTGCGGCCGAGACCGGCGGGGCCGCAGCGGGCGGCCAGGGCGGCGGCAAGTGCGTCACCGCCTTCGGCGGCGAGCCGGGCGAGCACCCGCGCGAGCGGCGGCCCCTCCCGGCGGCCGGAGCCGGCGCCGTCGAGCGCGGCCTGCAGCACGGCGGCCTTCTCGCGCCAGCCGCGGGCGGCGACCTCGACCGGGTAGGCCTCCCAGTCGAGCGGCTGCCAGCCGTTGGACGGCACCTGGTGGAGCAGCTCGGCGGCGAGCAGCGAGACGGCGGCGTCCACCCGGCCCGGCTCCTCCAGCAGGTCGCAGGCGGGCCGGTCGCCGAGCCGCGTCTCGTAGCCGTCGGCGAGCCGGTCGCGGCGGGCCAGCTCGGTGAGCGCGGCGACCACGCCCGCGTTGAGGTGCTCCGGGTGGCGGCCGAGCCGCCAGGCGGGCAGCGCGACCCGGGTGAGCAGGCGGTCCCAGCCCGCGTAGGCGAGGCCGACCTGCTCCTGCGCGGCGATCCGCATGCCGTAGTCGACCGCCCTGGCCTGGTGCGAGGCCCAGGCGGCGGCCGAGCGCTCCAGCTCCGCGGAGTGGTCGCGGCAGGCGGCGAGCAGGGCGCGGTTGATCCGGTCGATCACGGCGGCCGGCCCGCGGTGCGGCTCGCCGAGCGCCGCGTCCAGGCTGCGGACGAAGCGGCGGGCGACGGCGATGTCGGTGTCGGCGGCGACGGCCGTACCGGCCACCACGGGGGCCAGCAGGGCCCGCAGCTCACCGGCCCGCATCCACCACAGGAAGGGCGAGCCGATCACCAGCACGGGCGCCGGGTGCGGGGCGCCCCGGCGGTGCGGGCCGGGCGGCTCCTCCAGCCAGCTGTCGCAGTCCGGGGTCAGCGCGATCCCGGAGGGCGCGGGTACCTCCAGGCGCTCCGCGAGGTCGGCCAGCAGCCGGTAGAGCTCCGGAGCCTCCTCGGGGCGGACCGGGACCGCCGGGGTGACCGGCGGCACGGCCGTGCGGTGCGAGCGGCGGACCAGCCAGCCCGTCACCAGGGCCAGGACGGCGACGGCGGCCACCGCCCAGCGGACGGCGTCCCACGGCCCGGCGTCGGGCGAGCCCGGCGCGCCGATCCGGCCGGTGAAGCGGCCCGCCAGCAGCACGACGGCCAGGGCGGCGGGGAGAACGGTGGCAGCCAGGGCCCAGCCACGGATTCGCAGCACGGCCTGGGCATGCGCGCGTGCGGCGTCGACAGCGGCCATTCGGCGCGGCACCCCCTTCGGAGCGGTCGGACGCCGGTCGGCCTTGGTCGAAAGGACCGGCGGCCAGGACGTCCGAGCGACTCGAAATGATCAGTATCCGACCGGGACACGGCGGCAGCCGCCCCCGGTTGTGCATCCTGCATGGCTCTTCTGACAGTTTTGACGCCCTCGTACAGGTGGGTGTTCCGGATCGCACCGCTTTCCACTCGTCCTGGTGACGGCGCGGACAATCCGGACGCCCCCAGCATCCCCCCGGGAGCGTCGCCCCACCCGGTGGCGGCCGCGGTGGCGGCACCGCGGGCGGGCGCGATTCAGCGCACCCTACGACCGGAGCCCCGGTTGCGTCAGCCGGATGCCCGAGGAGTCACCCGAAGGGCTGGATTCCCGGCCTCGGGGAACCTCCCACGCGCCGGCGCGGGGCCCGGGAAACGGCCGAGGGCGCTGCGCCCATGGGGGTGTCCCCCCGTGGAGGCAGCGCCCTCGGCGCCGTCGGACGGCGTGCGCTACTGCGCGGCCTTCAACGCGATGTCGGTGCGGTGGTGCGCGCCCTTGAGCGAGATCCGCGCGATGCCGCGGTAGGCGCGCTCGCGCGCCTCGGCGATGTCGGCGCCGGTCGCGGTGACCGACAGCACGCGGCCGCCGGCGCTGAGCACCTCGCCGCTCTCCCCCGTGCGGGTGCCAGCGTGCAGCACGTAGGTGTGCTCGTCGCCGACCTCGTCCAGGCCCTCGATCGGGTCGCCGGTGCGCGGCGCGGCCGGGTAGCCCTCGGAGGCCAGCACCACGGTCACGGCGGCGCCCTCGTCCCAGCGCAGCGGCTCCAGGCCGCCGAGGGTGCCGTCGGCGGCGGCCAGCAGCACGCCGGCCAGCGGGGTGCGCAGCCGGGCCAGCACGACCTGGGTCTCCGGGTCGCCGAAGCGGGCGTTGAACTCGATCACCCGGGTGCCGCGCGAGGTCAGCGCCAGACCGGCGTAGAGCAGGCCGGAGAAGGGGGTGCCGCGGCGGCGGAGCTCGTCCACGGTCGGCTGGAGGACGGTGGCGAGCACCTCGTCGACCAGGCCCTCGGGGGCCCAGGGCAGCGGGGAGTAGGCGCCCATGCCGCCGGTGTTGGGGCCCTCGTCGCCGTCCAGGGCGCGCTTGAAGTCCTGCGCGGGGACGAGCGGCAGCACGGTGGTGCCGTCGGTGATCGCGAAGAGCGAGACCTCGGGGCCGTCCAGGTACTCCTCGATCACCACGCGCTCGCAGGCCGCGGCGTGGGCCAGCGCGGCCTCGCGGTCGGAGGTGACCACGACGCCCTTGCCGGCGGCCAGGCCGTCGTCCTTGACCACGTAGGGGGCGCCGAAGGCGTCCAGCGCGGCGGCCGCCTCCTCGGCGGTGGTGCAGACGTAGGAGCGGGCGGTCGGCACGCCGGCGGCGGCCATCACGTCCTTGGCGAAGGCCTTGGAGCCCTCCAGCTGCGCCGCCTCGGCGGACGGGCCGAAGACGGGGATGCCGGCCGCGCGCAGCGGGTCGGCGACGCCGGCCACCAGCGGGGCCTCCGGGCCCACCACCACCAGGTCGGCGGCGAGCTCGCGGGCCAGGGCGGTGACGGCCGCGCCGTCCAGCTGGTCGACCGGGTGCACCGCGGCGACCTGCGCGATCCCGGCGTTGCCCGGGGCGCAGTGCAGCTCGGTGACCGCGGGATCGAGGGACAGTGAGCGGCACAGGGCGTGTTCGCGGGCGCCGCCGCCGATTACGAGGACCTTCACGCTTGGCAAGGGTAGTCGGTGGCCGGTTCCGCCCTCCCGCCGCCCGTGGCGAAACCTCCAATGGTGCCGCTTTTCGGCGCATCCGATCTGGAGGATCGTCCAATCCGAGGTGGTCCGGTGCGACGCCAAGGGGCCGCGGTCATGTCCGGAGGCGCTCCGGGCCTCGCTCGGAAGAGTGAAATCTCGCCGCCCGACGAAACCCTCTCACCTCGGCTTCCGGACCCGAATTCAAATAACGATCACAGCCGAAGCGCCCCCACGGTAAGCCATTTGGGGGTAAGAAGTGCTGATGGACGAGAACCGGCGAACTGCCGGAGCACGGCACCATGGGCGGCTCACACCCCCCGCGCACGGAGCCATGTCAGACGATGCGTCGGTTCGACACACCGTCAGCCTGGTGTCCAGCCAGGACTGCACTGTCACCCGCCACAGGGAGCCCCACAGGTGAGCCAGCCGGAAATGCAACCCGAGGAGAGCCCCTGGGGCAAGGACGTCGGCGAGGAGGACCAGCCCCCGGTGGCCGCGGCCGGCCGCACCCCGACGCGCCGCCGCACCGATCTGAGTGCTCGTCAGTTCCCGCTGGGTGACTGGGGCGAGCCGGCCGAGCGGCTCGAGGAGCTCTACCGCTGGTCCGAGGAGCGGGCCGTGGAGGCGATCGACTGGTACCGCAAGGACCGTGTCTGGAAGCGCCGTTGGGCCCGACTGCTGCGCTTCTGCGCCGCGGTCACCGGGGTGGCCGGGGTGAGCGCCCCGCTGGTCGGGCTGACCGGCGCGCTGGAGAGCTCGGCCGGCTGGGGCTACGTCGGCCTGGCGCTGTCCGCGGCCTGCCTGCTGACCGACCGCGCCTTCGGCCTCACCTCCGGCTGGATGCGGGACGTCTCCACCGCGCAGGCGCTGCAACGGCGGCTGGAGGCCTTCCAGTTCGACTGGGCCTCGGAGTGCGTCCGCGAGGTGCTCGGGCCCACCGAGGGCACCGCGGGCGAGGCCGCCGAGCGGTGCCTGGGCGTGCTGCGGCGGTTCTGCGAGGACGTCTCCGACATGGTCCGCACCGAGACCTCGGAGTGGATGCTGGAGTTCCGCGCCTCGATGACCCAGCTGCCCACCCAGTCGCCCGGCGTCTGGGGCGGCCGCTCCGAGGGCGGGATCGGCGCGCAGGTGCGGGTACTGCCGCCGCCCGGCACCCGGCCCACCATGCCGCGCCAGCGCCCGCCGGAGGGCCCGCTGCGCTGACCGCGCACCGCGAACGCAGGGCGGGCCCCACGGGCCCGCCCTCATTTGTCTCCCGGGGCGGACCCTCAGGCGAAGACGATCATCGAGCCCTGGGTGACACTGCGGGTGGCCGCCGCGTAGAGGCCGGCCCAGGCGTGGCGCTCCCGCGCGAGCGGGTGGTGGGCCTCGTCCAGCGGCGGGGCGAAGGGCTGCTCCAGCCCGGTCGGCGAGAGCGGCCGGGTCGGCGACGGCGGTTCGAGCACATCGATACCCAACACCGGTGCCACCGCATGCAGTTCGCGCAGCAGCCCGTAGGAGGAGCCGAGCGGGCCGCCGGTCGCCAGCAGCGCGTCGTCCACCAGCGGGACGGGGAACTCCACCGGCACATAGGCCCCGGCATGGTCGAAGTGCCAGACCAGGTGCGACTGTTCGGCGGTGGACTCGAACATCTCCAGCAGCTGCTCGTAGTCGCCGCCGAGCGCGTCCACCGGGGTGATCTGGAAGCCGGTCACGCCCAACAGGTAGGCGCGGCGCAGGAAGTGGAGCGAGTCGTAGTCGAAGGCGGCTATCGGCTCGACCTCACCGGTGATGCCCGGCGCGTAGCCGTGCACCGGCACCTCGGGCAGCCCGTGGCCGGCCAGCACCGCGTTGTAGCGGACGAGGTCGTCCCGGAAGGGGTTCTCGGGGCTGTAGGTGAGGACGTCCACGAGCGGGACGAGCCAGAGGTCGCAGGCCATGAGCCGGCTCATCCTCTCCGGGGTTCGGGACGGGCGGGCGCCGCCGACGGTGGTCGGGGAGCGAGCGCCACCCTACCGGTGCCCGCGGGAGCGGCGGGCCGAGGACGGCGGGCGCGGGCTCAGGACGGGGAGGTCCGGTCCGGCACCGGCCCGGTCGGCCGCACCGGACGTCCGAACCGCCCCGGCGGGACGGCGCGCGGCAGCGGCACCCGGGTGGCCTCGTCCGCCGCGGTCCGGGCGGCCGGCGGCGGGCCGTCCGCCGCGGCGGACGCGAGCGGGGCGCGCAGCAGCGCCAGGACCGGCACCGACTCGACGTCCTCCCCCGCCAGCCGGGCCAGCAGCTCCACCGTGAACAGGTTGTAGTCGTTGACCACCCGGTGCGCGCCGGCCAGGTCGCGGGCCTCGATCCGGTCGACCAGGTCGCCGTGCCGGTCCCAGCAGATCCCGCCGAGGTCGGCGACCTGCCGCAGGTACGGGGCGGCGAACATCCAGGACTGCACCCGCAGCCAGCCGAGGTAGTCGGCGATCCGGGCGTTCCCGAGCAGTGCCGCGGCCTCCTGCCAGAACCGCAGGTCGCAGCCGACCAGCACGTCGAGCTGGCCCTGCCGGGAGGCGCGGGCTGCAGCGTCGGCCCGGCGGCGCAGTGAGGGCATCCGGGACCAGTCGTAGCCGCCGGAGCCGCTGGCCGGGTGGGCGGTGAGGCGGCGCAGCGCGCTGTCGGTGAGCAGGGTGCGCGCCTCGAAGATCTCCAGGAAGTCCCGCCAGGTGAAGGCGGGCACGGTGAAGCCGCGGTGGTGCTCGGTACGGAGCAGGCCCTGGGCGGCGAGGTCGACCATCGCCTCGCGGGCCGGGGTCGCGGACACGCCGTAGAGCTCGGCGATCTCCTTGACGGTGAAGTTCCGGCCGGCCGCCAGGCGGCCGGCCATCATCTCCTCGCGCAGCGCGTCGGCGATCTGCTCGCGCAGGCTGTTGCGCTGGATCGGGGGACGGGCGGCACCGGTGCCGTACATGCGGGCCACCCCTCCTCGGCGGGTGTCACGGGGCCAGCGCGGAAGGCGATGGCGGCTCATCTTCTCAAAGACGACCCCGTGGTGCACAAGTCCCCCATCACGCCCATATCCGGACAGCCCGCGTCGGCAGGCGGCACGGCAGGACCGCGGGACGGGCCCGCGGGGACGGTCGGGTCAGCGCTGGACGGGGGCGGGAATGCCGAGCAGCCGGTCCCGGTGCACCGGGAAGTCGGCGCGGGCCTTGCCCACCTCGGCCGGGTCGAACTCCACGGTGAGGACCTCCTCGTCCTCGCCGGCCTCGCCGAGGACCCGGCCCCACGGGTCCACCACCAGGCTGTGCCCGGCCTGCGGGACGCCGCCGTGGGTGCCCGCGGTGTTGCAGGCCAGCACGAAGGCCTGCTCCTCGACGGCGCGGGCACGGGCCAGCAGGGTCCAGTGCTCGCGGCGGCGCGCCGGCCAGGCGGCCGGCACCACCAGCAGTTCGGCACCGTCGTCCAGCAGCGCCCGGAACAGCTCGGGGAAGCGCAGGTCGTAGCAGGTGGCGAGACCGAGCCGGCCCAGATCGGTGGCGGCGGTGACGATCTCCTGGCCCGCACCCATCACGACCGCCTCGCCGCTGTCGAAGCCGAATCGGTGGATCTTGCGGTAGGTGTGGGTGAGGCTGCCGTCCGGCGCGAACAACAGCGAGGTGTTGTAGATCGGACCGTCCGGATCGCGTTCGACGATCGAACCGGCGTGCAGCCACACCCGGGCGGCCCTGGCGGCCGCCGACATCGTCTCCGCGGTGGGCCCGTCCAACGGTTCCGCCCCGGTCGACCACGCCTCGTAGGCGAAGCCGCCGAGCGGCCACAGCTCGGGAAGCACCACGAGATCGGCCGCCTCCTGGGCCCTGACCAGCGCCGCAGCGCGGGACCGCCGCTCGGCGGGCGGCTCGGCGTCGGAGACCGCGAGTTGGATCAATGAAGCGCGCACAGTACCACCGTCCACGGCAAGAGTCCTACGATCATCACCCGAAAGCGCTGCCCTGCTGTGACCCGACAGCGTAACGTGCGGGTAGCACTTGCGCCCCCAGGTCCCGGCGGCAGGCGGCGGCGCGTGTTGGAAGCTGACGGAGGGCCGGAGATTCCCGTGACGGACAACCAGACCGTGCAGGCTTACACCGACGCGTGGACGCAGTCCATCGAGTCCGTGACCGAGCTGCTGGCCCCGCTGCCGACCGACTCGTGGAACCGGCCCACCGAGTGCCCCGGCTGGTCGGTCCGCGACGTCGTCTCGCACATCATCGCCGTCGAGTCCGAGCTGCTCGGCGATCCCCGGCCGATCCACGCGCTCCCCCGCGACCTGCGGCACGTCACCACCGAGTTCGCCCGGTACGTCGAGCTGCCGGTCGACAAGCGCCGCTGCCACACCCCGGTGGAGATCACCAGCGAGCTGGAGTACACCGTCATCCGCCGCTCGCGCGCACTGCGCAACGCCCGCCAGCAGCCGGACGACCTGGTCCGCTGGCCGGCCGGCCCGCTCGCCCGGGACATCAGCTACGCCGAGCTGCTGCGCAACCGCGCCTTCGACGTGTGGGTGCACGAGCAGGACCTGCGGCGCGCCCTCCGCGTCCCCGGCAACCTGAACTCCCCCGGCGCCGAGGTCACCCGCGACTACCTGGTCCAGGGCCTGCCCAAGGTGGTCGCCCGCCTCGCCGGCGCCCCGGCCGGCTGCACGGTGGTCTTCGACGTCAGCGGCCCGCTGGAGTTCCTCCGCACCGTCCGGGTGGACGCCTCCGGCCGCGGCAGCGTGGACACCTCCGTCGGTCTGGCCCCGGACGTCCAGTTCCACCTCGACTGGGAGACCTACCTCCGGCTCGCGTGCGGCCGCGTCCGCCCGGAGATCGCCGCCCAATCCGTCCGCGTCGACGGAGACACCGAGCTGGCCGCCCGCATCCTCGCCCACTTCGCACTGACTCCCTGACCCCGTCCCGGGAGCACCACACCCGGCGCGCGCCGACGTACCCCCGCACGACGCCTGCCGACCGCCAGATCACCCGTTCGGCCTCGTGAGGGGCTTGAAGAGCGTCTACCTGCCCGCAGTCAGTGCCCGGCCTTCCGGCGGAGCCGGAAGATCATGAAGGTGCCGAGCGCCAGCGGCACGTACTGCCAGCAGAAGCCCCAGCGGTAGGCCTCGGCGGAGTGGGTGCCGCCGGTGTCGGCGAGGGCGTCGAGCAGGACGCCGATGCCGAACAGGGTGACGACGGCGCCGACGAAGCCACCCATGTTGGCGATGCCGGAGGCGGTGCCGAGCCGCTCGGCCGGGTTGTGCGAGCGGGCGTAGTCGAGGCCGACCAGCGAGGCGGGGCCGTTGCTGCCCATGACGGCGATCAGGACGACGAGCAGCCAGAGCGGCGGGCGGCCGTCGGGCCAGCCGAGGGTGGCGGTCCAGCAGAGCGCGGTCGCGGTGATCACCGCGAGGGTGAGCGGCATCCGGCTGAGCGGGTTGCGGGAGACCGCCCGGCCGAAGACCAGCGCGAAGACCATGTTGCTGACCACCAGCAGGGTGAGCAGTCCGCCGGCCGCGGTGCGGCTCATGCCCTGTCCCTCGACCAGGTAGGGCATGCCCCAGAGCAGGCCGAAGGCGGCGGCGGGGAAGGCCGTGGTGAAGTGCACCCAGAGGCCGAGCCGGGTGCCGGGTTCGGCCCAGGCGTCCCGGATCTGCCGGCGGACGGGAACGGGGACGGCGGGAGCAGCGGTGGTGCTGCGACGGGTCCGCCGATCATGGCCGGGTCCTTCCCGCAGGACGAGCCCGACGAGCGCGAAGATCCCGACGCCCGCCAGTGAGATGGCCCCGAAGGTGGCCGTCCAGCCCTGCTCGTGCAGGGCGCGGGCGAGGACGACGGTGGTGACGAGGTTGCCGCCGACCCCGACCAGGCCGGTGAGCTGGGCGATCAGCGGGTTCCTGGCGGCCGGGAACCAGTGCGCCGCGATCCGGAGCACGCTGATGAAGGTCATGGCGTCGCCGCAGCCGAGCACGGCCCGGGAGGCGAGGGCCGGGCCGAAGGAGGTGGCGAGGGCGAAGGCGAGCTGGCCGGTGCTCATCAGCAGGACGCCCAGCAGCAGCACCCGTCGGGCGCCCTGGCGGTCCACCAGCAGCCCGACCGGGATCTGCATGGCGGCGTACACCAGCACCTGCAGGATGCCGAAGGTGGAGAGGGCGGAGGCGCCGATGCCGAAGCGGGCGGCGGCGTCCAGGCCGGCGACGCCGAGGCTGGTGCGGTGGACCACCGCGAGGACGTAGACCGAGGCGCCGACCGCCCAGGCCGCCCAGGCGGCGCGGCCGCCCGGCGGGACGGGCCGGGCGAGGGACGGCGTCGGGACGGCGGGAGACGGGGGACGGGTGGTGCCGACAGGGTCCGCGCTCATGGCTCCTGAGCCTAGTCATCCCATGACCGGATCAATCCGGCAGGGTACGAAGCGGATCAGTCCCCGGACGTCCGCGGATCGTCCTGTCCGGTCGGGGGCCACGGGGCTGCCCGCTCAGCCGGCCAGCGTCCAGCTCACGGTGCGGGTCATGAAGCGGTCCCGGAAGGCCTCGTCCCGCACCCAGTCGGTGGTGTCGCGGACGGTCGCGGTGACGGTGGCCCGGGCGCCGGGCGCGAGGTTGAGGCCGGCGGTGTCGAGCCAGGTGGCGCCGGGGGCCGCGACGGGGCGGCCGTTGACCGTCCACTCGACGGCGAGTTGGCGCGGGCCGTCCAGCGGCACGGCGCTCACCTGGAGCCGCGGCCGTCCGGAGACCACGCCGGGCGTGGGCGAGGCGCCGTCCAGCGGTTTCACCCGGCGGTAGATCTGCTGGACGATCGCCTCGCGCGAGGGCAGGTTGTACTGGCCGCCCAGGGTGCGCATCACGGAGTCGGCGGTGGGCCGGTAGAGACCGTTGGCGCTGCGGTAGGCGCCGACCACGCCGCCGCCGTCCGGTGAGACGGCACCGAGCCAGCGCCACCACTTGGTGTGGCTCCGCAGCATCTCGTCCGCGTCGACCGCCGAGAGGTTGGCGTAGTCGGGGTCGTCCGGGGCGCTGTCGTACTCGTCGCCGAGGTCGCCGACGGTGTGCCCGATCTCGTGCTGGATGATCCGGCCCGCGTCGGCGCTGCCGCCGGAGAGGGTGGTCACGCCGGTGCCGCCCGCGCCGCCGTACTCCTCCGAGTTGGCGAGCGCTATCAGGTACTGGGGTCCGGCGTCCTCGCCTGCGTAGCGGGCGGTCGCGGACTCGTCCGCACAGAGCAGCCGGGCGGTGCCCTCACACCAGAAGTGCATGCCGAGCGGGGTGCCGGCGGGCCGTCCGTCGTCGCCCTCGGCTATGCCGGAGACCGGGGAGACGACCTCGACCCGCCGTATGTTGAAGAAGTTCTGGTAGGTGCGGAACGGCTCGATCTCCATCAGCGCCCGCCAGGCCCGGTCGGCCTCCTCGCGGAAGAGCGGCTGCTGGGCGGCGGTGTAGCCGTCGCCGAGCAGGACGAGGGTGATCCGGTTGGCGGGGTCGCCGGACCGGCGGATGTCCACGCTGGGGGCGGCGCCGGGTGCCCGGAGGTCGATCCGGTTCGGGGTGGGCGGCGCTCCCCGGTCGGTGAGCGGGCCGACGGGCGGCCCTATCACCGCGGAGGGTGCGGGTGCCGCGACTTCGAGCGCTGCGGGCAGCACGGCGGCCGACATCAGCACGAGAGCGGCCAGACTCCGGACGATCCGGCCAGGGTTGCCAGGCGGCATGCGGGTGCGTCCTCCGGGCTCCGGTCACCCGGCGGGGGCCCGGGTGGTGGTCGCACAGACGTACCCGTGACGACACGCCCGGCCGACCGGACGCACCCGAAGTTCGCCGGACCGGCCCAATGCCCTCTCGGCGTGTCGGCTCGCTTCCGGCCTCCCGGCCGCCCCGCGATCAGCCGCCGCGCAGGGCGGTGAGCGGATCGGTCCGGGCCGCCCGGACGGCCGGGTAGAGCCCGGCGAGCAGCCCGACCGCGGAGCCGATCAGCGGCGCCGGCAGGGTCGCCCACGGCTGGAGCACGGCCGTCCAGTCGCGGGCGGCGGCCACCGCGAGGACGGTGAGCACACCCAGGCAGGTACCGATCAGGCCGCCGAGGGTGCCGAGCGCGGTCGACTCGGTGAGGAACTGCGCCGCGATGTGCCGGGTACGGGCGCCCAGCGAGCGCCGCAGGCCGATCTCGGGAGTGCGTTCGAGGACGGCGACGAGGGTGGTGTTGGCGATCCCGACGGCGCCCACCACCAGGCAGATCGCGGCCAGTGCCAGGAAGAGGCCGGTGAGGTCGGAGGTGACCCGGTCGCGCAGGCTGTGCGGGTCCGGCGGCGCGTTGACGGTCAGCAGGTCCGGGGCGTCCGGGCGCAGCGCGACGGCCAGTTGCCCGGCGACCACGTCGGCGGCGCCGGCCCGGGTGGCGGCGAGCAGGTGCGCCGCCTCGTCGCCGCCGGTGCCGGGGTTGCCGAAGCGCTCCAGCGCCGTGGAGCCGGGGACGATCACTCCGAGCAGGGTGTCCGGCAGCCGCTCGACCTGGTCGTAGACGCCGATCACGGTGTACGGCAGGCCCTGGATGAAGATCGCGGGCTGGGCGTCCAGCCGGGTCACCCCCAGCCTGGTCGCGGCCGTCCGGCTGAGCAGCACCACCGGCAGGGCCGCGCTCTGGGCGTACGGGTCGAGGGTGACCCCGGCGGCCAGGGTCGGGTGCATCGCGGCGACGGCGCCGGGGGTGGCGGCGAACAGGGCCAGCCCCTGGACGCCGGGGCCCGCCGCGGGGGCGGTGGAGATCCGCAGGTCGTCCGAGGGGATCCGCCACCACAGGCCGGCCGCGGTGACACCGTCGATACGGCCGGCCCGGGCGTCGGAGTCGGCGGGAAAGCCGGTCGGCGGGTTGGCGCCGGGCGGGACGCCGTCCGTCACCGGGTGGTCGGTGGCGGTGACGGTGGTCGCCCGGGCCTGGTCGAACCGGGCGCCGATCTGGCCGGAGGCGGTGGCGGTCAGGCCGAGCACGGCGACGAACGCGCCGATGCCGAGGACGGTGCCGAGCGTGGTGAGCGCCGAGCGTCCGGGGCGCTGCAGGACGCCGGCCACCGCCTCGGAGAGCAGGTCGCGCGCGCCCAGCCGGGAGGGCGGGCCGACCGGCCCGGTGCCGGCCATCAGACGGCCGCCGGTTCGGTCAGCCAGCCGTCCGCGATCCGGACGACCCGGCGGGCCCGGGCGGCCACCGCGGCATCGTGGGTGATCATCAGCAGGGTGTAGCCCTCGTCGTTGAGCCGCTCGAACTGCTCCAGCACGGCATCGGCGCTCACGGAGTCCAGGTTGCCGGTGGGCTCGTCGCAGAGCAGCAGGTCGGGCCGGTTGACCAGGGCGCGGGCGATCGCGACCCGCTGCCGCTCGCCCCCGGACAGGGTGGTGGGCAGTGCCTCCGTCCGTTGGCCGAGGCCGACCCGCCGCAGCGCCTCCACGGCGGCGGCCCGGCGCTGCTCGCGGGGGGTGCGGTTGTAGACCTGCGCGAGCTGCACGTTCTCCTCGGCGGTGCGGTGCGGCAGCAGGTGGAAGGACTGGAAGACGAAGCCGATCCGGCGGCCGCGCAGGGTGGATCGGTCCCGGTCGGAGAGCCGGCCGGTGTCGATGCCGTCCAGCGTGTAGCGGCCGGTGGTCGGGGTGTCGAGCAGGCCCAGCAGGTGCAGCAGGGTGGACTTGCCGGAGCCGGACGGGCCGGTCACGGCGACGAACTCGCCGCGCCGGACCGCCAGGTCGCAGGGGTGCAGCGCGGTGACCGGCGGCGGGCCCGCGAAGCTGCGGCCGACCCCGTCGAGCCGGATGACCTCGTTCACCGGCCGACCACCACCTGGTCGCCCGGCTGCAGCTGCGCGGCCTGCACCGGGGTGACGGCCACGTACCCGTCGGCGTTCGCCCCGGTGGTCACCGGCACGGTCACCCTCCGGCCCCCCGAGCCGATCCGGGTGACCGCCGTCCGCCCTGTGGCGTCGGTGTGCACGGCGGCGACCGGGACGCACAGCACCGGCTGGGCGGTGGCACTGCGCTGCACGGTGATGCGGACGTTCTGGCCGCTCAGCGCGGCGGGCAGCGCCTCGGCGGGGGTGATCCGCAGCGGCACGTACGCGGCCGCGGGCGGGGCGGCCGGCGCCGCGTTCGCCGGGGGCGCGGCCGCGCCGCCGGAGCCCGCGGCGCCGGCCGGGGCCGCGGCACCACCGATCGAGACCACCCGGCCGGCCGGCGCCACGGTGGTCTGCGGACCGAGTTCGGCGACCTTGCCCTGCAGCACCGTGCCGGTCGCCTCGGAGCGGATCTCCACCGCCATGCCCGCGGTGATCCCCGGCGCCTGACCGGGAGTGAGCTGACCGGTGACCACCAGGTCCCCGCTGGTCAGCGAGAGCAGCGGTCCGGCGACCGGGGAGCCGACGGCCGCGTTGACGGCGGTGACGGCGGCTGGCAGCACGGGCAGGAACACCACTTCGCCGGCCGGTACCACCGGCCCGTCGGCCGCCTCGGCCTTGGCCAGGGCCGCCCGGTCGTCGGCCAGCCGCCGCTCTGCCTGGTCGAGCTGCGCGGCCAGGTCCGACGGCGCCGCCTCCGGCGGGGCGGAGAGCGCGGACGGTGCCGCGGAGGCGGCGGAAGAGGGGCCGGCGGAGGGGGCGGCGGAGACGGTGCTCTGCCGGGCCGTGGCGGCTCCGGAGTTCTGGGCGGACTTCAGCTCGTCGACCGTGCGCTGGTCGGCCTCCACGGCGCGCTTCGCGGCGTCCACGGCCTGCTCGGCGGCGGCGCCCGCGGTCGGTGCGGGGTGGCCGAGCCCGTGGTAGAAGTCGGTGACGGCCTGCGCGGTGCCCGGCCCGTACTCGCCCTCGGCGTCCGGGCCCCGGCCGTGACCGAGTTCGGCCAGCGCGGCCTGCAGCTGGGCGACGTCCGGGCCGCTCGCGCCCGGCTTGAGGTCCCGGTAGGCCGGCACCGCCCCCTTGAGGACGAACAGCGGCCGGCCGGAGACCTCGGCCATCAGCTGCCCGTTGGCGACCGCGTCGCCCGCCTTGACGGCCAACGCGGAGACGTACAGCTGGGTGATCTCCGGCGAGGAGAAGGCCGGCGTGACGTCGTACCGGGTCGGCGGATAGACCTGGCCGCGGGTGACGGTGGAACGGGTCAGCACCTTCATCTCCGCCTCGGCCGTCAGCAGGGTGCCGGGCGGCGGGGCGGTGTCGGCGGCCCGCTCGGCGGGCGACCTGACGAGGCCGGCCGCGCCCAGGCCGCCGCAGGCGACCAGCGCCGCGGAGGCGGCGACCGCCACCAGGGCCCGGCGCCGCCGCACCATGCGCGAACGGCCGGAGCCGGCCGCCTCGGGTTCGGGCTCGGGTTCCTCCCCGTCGAATTCCCGGTCGGGTTCCCGAATCAGATCGCTCAATGCCATGTCACCAGCCATCGCCGCTGCTCGTCGGAGGAATTCACGTGCACCGGAGCGGATGATTCCGAATTCCCCACCGCATCCGGATCGAGCCGCCTCAGCCTACCCGTGAGGGCCGCCGCGCCATACGATCCGCGGGCCGCGAATGTCGCGCCGAATTGCCCGTACCCGCACGGAATTCGGCCGTTCGGGGCATTCCGCCGAGCACATCACGGGCAAGATCGCACCCTGGGTTCCGCCGTCCGGACGACGGCCGCGGCGAAGGGCGCCCACGAACCCGTCCCCGGTATTCGTGGCGATTCGGACGGAATGGAGCGGGATTCGGCGGAGGCGGTTCTCAGCCCCTGCGGCGGTGCAGCACGAGGTGGGTGGCGACACCGAGCAGCAGGCCCCAGAAGGGCGCGCCGATGCCGAACAGCGTCATCCCCGAGGCGGTCGCCAGGAAGGTCACCACGGCGCCGTCCCGGCCGTGCTCGTCGGCCACCGCGCCGGCCAGGCTGCCCTGGAAGGAGGCGAGCAGCGCCACCCCGGCGATCACCGCGATCAGCACGTGCGGCAGCCCGGTGAACAGGCTGACCAGCACGCCGCCGAAGCTTCCCACCACCAGGTACAGCGCACCGGCCGACATGCCGGCGACGTAGCGCCGCCGGGGGTCGGGGTGGCTCTCCTCGCTGGTGCAGATCGCCGCGGTGATCGCGGCCAGGTTGACGCCGGGCGAGCCGAACGGCGCCAGCAGGACGGAGACCGCGCCGGTCGCCCCGACCAGCAGCCGGTCGTCCGGCCGGTAGCCGGAGGCCCGCATGATGCCGAGGCCGGGGGCGTTCTGCGAGGCCAGCGCGACGATGGTGAGCGGCAGTGCCAGGCCGACGGTCGCCGCCCAGGAGAAGGACGGTGCGGTGAGCACCGGGCGGGTCGGCCCGCCCGAGCCGAGGTGCAGCGGCAGCCCGACGGTGGCCGCGGCCAGTACGGCACCGGCCAGCAGCGCCAGCGGGACGGCGTACCGCGGCACCCACCGCTTGGCGAGAAGGAAGGCCGCGAAGGAGCCGAGCACCAGGACGGGAGCGCCGCGCAGCTCGGTGAAGATCCCGGCGCCGAAGGTGAACAGGATGCCGGCCAGCATCGCGTTGACGATGCCGGCCGGGACGGCCCGCACCAGACGCCCGAACAGGCCGGTGGCGCCGAACACGGCCACCGCCGCGGAGGAGACCAGGAAGGCGCCGACCGCCTCCCGGTACGGATACGCGCCGAGGCTGCCCACCAGCAGGGCGGCACCGGGCGTGGACCAGGCGGTGATCACCGGTGTCCGGGTCCACCAGCTGAGCAGCAGGCAGGTGAGGCCGCTGCCGATCGACACCGCCCAGATCCAGGAGGCGGTGTGCGCCGGGTCCAGGTGACCGGCGGCGGCCGCGGCGAGCACCACCACCAGTGGCCCGGAGAAGGAGACGGCGATGCAGACGAGTCCGGCCAGCAGGGCCGGCAGCGAGACGTCACGCCGCAGCGAGGGCCGGGGCTCGGGCGGGGCGGGGGCGGCCTCGACCTGCACCGCGGTCTGACGATCGGACATGGGAGCAGTATCTCCGAGGGCCTTCGGAAGCCCCGAGAATATTTCTCGGAACCACCTGCAACCTCCGGGCCCGCTGCACGTCTATGAGGGTGAAGGCACGGAGAGCGGGACCGGCGGGCAAAGCCGGGAGGCCGAAGCGCCGGGCACCTTCACCCACACACCATCAGCACACCGCCCTGGGGGGACCAGTCATGCGCGCGCCCGTTATCTCCCGTTTCGTCCGCAACGCCACCGTCACCACCACCGCAGCCCTCGCCATCGGCGTCGCCCTGCCCGTCCTCACCGGCGGCACCGCCGCCTGGGCCTGCGGCGAGCTCCCGAACCCGCAGCCCGCCGCGGCCGCCCCGGCGGCCTTCGTCGCACCGGTGCCGACGAGTGTCACCGCGGGCGGTGCCGCCGCGGAGTTCGGCCTGGAGCAGCTCAACGACACCGCGAAGCCGTACCCCGACATGGTCCCGAGGCTCTCGCTGTTCTCCGCCGAGATCCTCCCGGGCAGCGGCAAGCTGGTGCACGTGACCCCCGAGGACCTGACGGTCGAGGTGATGTCCCACGGCCACTGGAAGCGGCTGCCGCTGCGCCACGCCTGCGACCCGGGCGTGCTGGTGGACACCTCGTCGCTCGCCGAGACGGTGCCGGCCGGCCAGGCCCACCGGTACATGTTCCGCGTCAGCGTCTCGGCGGAGGCCGCCGACGTCACCCGGATCGACATCGCGACCGCACCGGGCGCCCAGGACCGGCTCGCCACCTTCCGGCTCGCCGTGAAGCACGAGAAGCCCGCGCCCAAGCCGACCCCCACCACGGCCAAGCCCACCCCCACCAAGGCCGCGCCCGTCCCGACCGCCGCCAGCCCGACCGCGACCCGCACCGCCACCCCCGCGGCGCCCACCACCCCCGCCACCGAGCTGGCCCAGACCGGCGCCTCCTCGGCCACCGCCTTCCTCTTCGCCTCCGGCGCAGCTGCCCTCGCCCTCGGCGGCGCCGTCCTCCTCACCGTCAAGCGCCTCACCCGCAGCTGACCCGCCCCGGAAAACCGGCCGGCCCCGCCCCCAGAAGGGGACGGGGCCGGCGGCGACGGCGGACGGTCAGGCCCAGGTGATCAGGCGCTTGGGGCGCTCCAGGATCGCGGCGGTGTCCGCGAGCACCTTGGAGCCGAGCTCGCCGTCGACCAGGCGGTGGTCGAAGGAGAGTGCCAGCGTGGTGACCTGACGGGGCACCACCTTGCCCTTGTGCACCCACGGCATCTCCCGGACCGCGCCGAAGGCGAGGATGGCCGCCTCGCCCGGGTTGAGGATCGGGGTGCCGGTGTCGACGCCGAAGACGCCGACGTTGGTGATGGTGATCGAGCCGCCCTGCATGTCCGCGGGCGAGGTCTTGCCCTCGCGCGCGGTGTCGACCAGTTCGCCGAGCGAGACGGCGAGCTGGGTCAGGGTCTTGCCGCCGGCGTCCTTGATGTTGGGGACGATCAGGCCGCGCGGCGTGGCCGCCGCGATGCCGAGGTTGACCTGCCCCTTGATCACGATCTCCTGGGCGGCCTCGTCCCAGGCGGCGTTGATCTCCGGGTGCCGCTTCACCGCGGTGAGCAGCGCCTTGGCGACCAGCAGCAGCGGCGAGACGCGGACGCCCCGGCCGAGCTCGCCGGTCTCCTTGAGCGTGCGGACCAGCTTCATCGTGCGGGTCACGTCGATCTGGACGAACTCGGTGACGTGCGGCGCGGTGAAGGCCGAGGAGACCATGGCGGCCGCAGTGGCCTTGCGGACGCCCTTGATCGGCACCCGCACGTCGCCCGTGCCGCTCGCCACGGGGGCGGCGGCCGGCGCGGCCTGCGGGGCCGGCGCAGCCTGGACCGGGGCCGGGGCGGCAGGCGCCGGGGCCGCGGCGGCGTGCACGTCCTCGCGGGTGATCACGCCGTTCGGACCGGTCGGGACGACCACGCGGAGGTCCACGCCGAGGTCCTTCGCCAGCTTGCGCACGGGGGGCTTGGCCAGCGGCCGCTGCCCCGCCTGCACGGGCACCGGCGCGGCGGCGGGCGCTACCGGAGCGACCGGAGCCGCCGGGGCGATCGGCGCGGCCGGGACGGGCGATGTTTCACGTGAAACCGGAGCGGCGGCCGCCGGAACGGCGGTCCGGCGGGCCCGGCGCTGGGTGCCGCCGGTGCGCGGACCGTAGCCGACCAGCACCTCGCGCCGCTCGGGCACCTCCTCCTCGGCCGGGGCGGCCGGGGCGGGGGCGGCGGCCGGGGCTGCCTCCGCGGGAGCGGCACCCGCGACCGCCACCGCGATGATCGCGGTGCCGACGTCGACGGTGGAGCCCGCCGGGAAGAACAGCTGCTCGACGACACCGGTGAACGGGATCGGCAGCTCGACCGCGGCCTTGGCGGTCTCGACCTCGCAGACGACCTGGCCGTCGGTGACGGTGTCGCCCGGCTTGACGTACCAGGAGAGGATCTCGGCCTCGGTCAGCCCCTCGCCGACGTCGGGCATCTTGAACTCGCGGAGCGCGCGAACTTCGGTGGTCATGTGCGTCGCTCCTCTCAGTACGCGAGCGCGCGGTCGACGGCGTCGAGCACGCGGTCCAGGTCGGGCAGGAAGGACTCCTCGACCCGGGACGGCGGGTACGGCGCGTAGTAGCCGCCGACCCGCAGGACCGGCGCCTCCAGGTGGTAGAAGCAGCGCTCGGTGAGCCGGGCGGCCAGCTCGGCGCCCATGCCCAGGAAGACCGGTGCCTCGTGGACGACGATGCCGCGGCCGGTGCGCTTCACCGACTCCTCGAGGGTGGCGAAGTCGACCGGGGTGAGCGAGCGGAGGTCGACGACCTCCAGGTTGCGGCCGTCCTCCTGGGCGGCCGCGGCGGCCTCCTGGCAGACCTTGACCATCGGGCCGTACGCGATCAGGGTCGCGTCGGTGCCGGGGCGGACGATCCGCGCGGAGTGCAGCGGCAGGTCGGAGCTGTCGCCGACGTCGCCCTTGTCCCAGTAGCGCCGCTTCGGCTCCAGGAAGATCACCGGGTCGTCCGAGGCGATCGCCTGGCGGAGCATCCAGTGCGCGTCGTGCGCGTTGGACGGGGTGACCACCTTGAGGCCCGCCGTGTGCGCGAAGTAGGCCTCGTGCGACTCGCTGTGGTGCTCGACGGCGCCGATGCCGCCGCCGTACGGCATGCGGACGGTGATCGGGAGCTTGACGTGCCCGAGCGAGCGGGCGTGCATCTTGGCGAGCTGGGAGACGATCTGGTCGAAGGCCGGGTAGACGAAGCCGTCGAACTGGATCTCCACCACCGGGCGGTAGCCGCGCAGGGCGAGGCCGATCGCGGTGCCCATGATGCCGGACTCGGCGAGCGGGCTGTCGATGACCCGGTCCTCGCCGAAGTCCTTCTGCAGGCCGTCGGTGATTCTGAAGACGCCGCCGAGCTTGCCGATGTCCTCTCCCATGAGGAGGGTCTTCGGGTCGTTCTCCAGCGACTTGCGGAGCGCCTCGTTGAGCGCCTTCGCGATGCTGAGCCGGTCTGCCATCAGTTCTGCTCCCCGCCCTCGAAGGAGGCCGCGTAGGCCACGTACTCGGCCCGCTCCTCGTCCACCAGCGCGTGCGGCTCCGCGTAGACATGGTCGAAGATCAGGGTCGGGTCCGGATCGGGCATGGAGCGCACGCCCTCGCGGACCCGGAGGCCGAGCTCGTCGCTCTCGGCCTCGACGCCGGCGAAGAACGCGTCGTCGGCGAGGCCCTCCTTCTCCAGGTGGGCCTTGAGGCGGGTGATCGGGTCCTTGGCCTTCCAGGCCTCGGTCTCCTCGGAGCCCCGGTAGCGGGTCGGGTCGTCCGAGGTGGTGTGGGCGCCCATGCGGTAGGTGAAGGCCTCGATGAGGACGGGGCCGTTGCCGGTGCGGGCGTGGTCGAGCGCCCAGCGGGTCACCGCGAGGCAGGCGAGCACGTCGTTGCCGTCCACCCGCACGCCCGGGAAGCCGAAGCCGGAGGCGCGGCGGTAGAGCGGGATGCGGGTCTGGTTGGTGGTCGGCTCGGAGATCGCCCACTGATTGTTCTGGCAGAAGAAGACCACCGGCGAGTTGTAGACCGAGGCGAAGGTGAAGGCCTCGTTGACATCGCCCTGGCTGGAGGCGCCGTCGCCGAAGTAGGCGATCACCGCGTCGTCCGCGCCGTCCTTGGTGATGCCCATCGCGTACCCGGTGGCGTGCAGGGTCTGCGCGCCGATCACGATGGTGTAGAGGTGGAAGTTCTTCTCGTTCGGGTCCCAGCCTCCGTGGTTCACGCCGCGGAACATGCCGAGCAGGTTCAGCGGGTCGACGTCGCGACACCAGGCGACGCCGTGCTCACGGTACGTCGGGAAGGCGTAGTCGCCGGGTCGCATCGCACGGCCGGAACCGACCTGCGCAGCCTCCTGGCCGAGCAGCGAGGCCCACAGGCCCAGCTCGCCCTGGCGCTGCAGCGAGGTGGCCTCGGCGTCGAACCGCCGAACCAGCACCAGGTCGCGGTAGAGCGCGCGCAGCTCCTCGGGGGTGGTCGTCAGCGGGAAGTCCGGGTGCTCGACCCGGTCGCCTTCCGGCGTGAGCAGCTGGACGAGCTCCGGCGCGGCGCCCGTGCCTGCGCGGAGGTTGCCAGGGACGCCGGGGGCGGCCTTCTTGCGCGCCCTCGCCGTGCTTTTGACGGTCACGTTCACTCCTCGGTCTGTCCGGCCGCCCGGGGTCGCCGGTGACCGGTCCGGTCACCTCCGGGCAAAGCGCGCTGGGTGTGCGCACCGGCTGCTCGGCAGGTGGTGATCCTTCTCCGACGGCGTCCCTCACGAGAACGTTACCCAGCGGCGCCCCTTGGCGCGCTTGCGCTAGGACGTCCTACTTGTTCCTGTCCGAGAACCGCCGGTGTGGTGCGGGTCTCAGGTCGGTGCCGTCAGGACACCAGCGCACGGTATCCGGGCAAAGCTCTCCGCGTAAGGGGGTAACGGGCATCGATTCGGTGTCCTCCACGCCCGGCTGTCCTCCGGGGAGCGGCCGGGAGCAGGGATTTCGACACGATGGCGTGGAAGGATTCCCCCATGACAGGAAACGGACATATCAGGGTATTCCTCCTCGACGACCACGAGGTGGTGCGGCGCGGCGTACACGACCTGCTCTCCACCGAGGAGGACATCGAGGTGGTCGGCGAGGCCGGCACCGCCGCCGAGGCACTGGCCCGGATCCCGGCGGTCGCCCCGGACGTCGCGGTGCTCGACGTCCGGCTGCCGGACGGCAACGGCGTGGAGGTCTGCCGCGAGGTCCGCTCCCGGGTCCCGGAGGTGCGCTGCCTGATGCTCACCTCCTTCTCCGACGACGAGGCGCTGTTCGACTCGATCATGGCGGGCGCCTCCGGGTACGTGCTGAAGGCGATCCGCGGCACCGACCTGATCACCGCCGTGCGGGACGTCGCCGCCGGGCGCTCGCTGCTGGACCCGGTGGCCACCAGCCGCGTCCTGGAGCGGCTGCGCGAGGGCAGCGGCAAGGAGGACGAGCGACTCGCCCGGCTGACCCGGCAGGAGCGGCGGATCCTCGATCTGATCGGCGAGGGGATGACCAATCGGCAGATCGGCAATGAACTTCACCTGGCCGAGAAGACGGTGAAGAACTACGTCTCCAGCCTGCTCGCCAAGATGGGCATGGAAAGGCGCACGCAGGCGGCCGCGTACGTGGCGCGAAACCGCCCTTCCGGTGCAAGATCAGACAGTTGACGATCTGTCAAGCACCCCTGCGCAACCTCACTACGCTCACTTCGTGATTCCCAGCCCGGCCTCCCCGCCCGACGTCCGCGGGGACGGTGCCCTGTCCCTCCTCGTCCCCACCGCCCCCACCGCCCGCCGCAGCCGGTCGCACCGGCCGGCCGCCGCACCGGCCCGTCCCGACCTCTCCGCCCCGCCCGTGGGCACCCTCAGCCCGCCCGTCGCGCACGCCGCCGTGGCGGGCGTGCTCCGGCGCTTCGGCACCGCGCCCGCGGTCGCCGTCCGCCCGGTGGCCGAGGGCCTGCTGAACCGCGGGTACCGGGTCACCACCACCGAGGGCCGCTACTTCCTCAAGTGCTACGTCGACGAGGCCACCGCCTCCCGTGCCGCGATCACCGCGCAGCACCGCGCGACGACCGCGCTCCACGCCCGGGGGCTGCCGGTGGCCCGGCCGCTGCCCGCCGCCGACGGGGACTCCGTCGTCGCCCACGGCGGCCGGCTGTTCGGCCTGTATCCGTGGGTGGAGGGCGAGCACCGGCACGGGACGTCCCTCGACCTGTCGCAGTGCGCCGACCTCGGCGCGCTGCTCGGCCGGCTGCACGGCGCGCTGGCGCACGTCTGCGCCCCGGTGCGCCAGCCCGCCGGGCGGCTGGCCGCCGACCCGGACGAGACCGCCCGCCTGGTCGGGGAGCTGCGCAGGCTCGCCGGGGAGCACCGCCCGCACACGGCCTTCGACGCGCTCGCCGAGGAGCACCTCGCGGAGCGGATCGACCTGCTCGCCGCCCACCGCGGCCGCCGCCCTGCACCGGCCGAGGCCCCGCCGACCGGCTGGACGCACGGCGACTTCCACGGGCTCAACCTGCTCTACCGCGGTGGGGCGGTCGCGGCCGTCCTGGACTGGGACAAGCTGGGCCTGCAGCCCACCGCCGAGGAGGCCGTCCGGGCCGCCACCCTGGTCTTCAACGACCGGCTGAGCGGGGTACTGGACCTCTGCCGGGTGCGCGCCTGGTCCAGGGCCTACCGGGCCGAGGCGGCGGCCGGCCCGGCCGAGCTGGCCGCCGCCGTCCACCGGGTCTGGTGGGAGCGGCTGAACGACCTCTGGATGCTCCAGTGGCACTACCAGCGGCGCGACGGCCGGGCCGACCCGCTCTTCCCGGCCGCGGCCGGCCAGCTGCGCTGGTGGTGCCAGGAGTACGAGCAGGTCCTGGACGCCTTCACCAACTGAGCCGCCCGAGCCGCCGCCCCGTGGGGCGGGCCGTCAGCCGGCGCCCGCTCCGCCGGGCCCTGGCGACGTGGCGCCCCCGGTCGGCCCCGGCGTGGACGGTTCGCCGGTCGGGGTCGGGGTGGCCTTGGTCGGGGTCGTCGTCGGCGACGGCGTGGACGTGTCGGTCGGCGAGGCCGAAGCCGAGGCCGAGCCCGTCGCACTGGCGCTGCCGGTCGGCGAGTGCGACCCGAAGGTCGGCTCGGTCGGCCGGGTCGTCCCGCTCTGGGTGCGCGACGGGGCGGCCGTGGTCGGCTCCTCGGTCGGCTGCCCGGTGTCCGCCGGGGCGGTGGTCTGCGTCTTCTGCTGGGTCGGCGTGTTGCCGCCGCCGCCCCCGCCGCCGCTCAGCGCGAGGCCGATCCCGACACCGGCCGCCACCAGCACGGCGAGGACACCCATCACCCAGCCCCACGGGCTGCGCTTGTCCTCCGGCTCGTAGCCGTCGTGGCCGCCGCCCCCGCCGTACCCGTGGTCGCCGTCGTAGCCCTGGCCCCCGTAACCCTGGCCCCCGTAACCCTGACCGCCGTAGCCCTGGCCACCGCCGGTCGGCGGGTAGGGCTGGGAGGGCGTCTGGTAGGGCGAGGTGACCTGGAAGGGCATGGCGGCCGTCGGGTCCGCCGGGCCCGTGCGGCCGAGCGGCTCGGTGACGGCGGTGCCGCCGTTGTGGGTGCCCTCCGGCCCGGGACGGCCGTTGCCGTTCCCGTTGCCGCCCTGCACGGTGGCGGCCAGCCCGGCCGCGGCGGCCGCCGCTGCGGCGGCACCGGCCGCGTAGCCGACGCCCTGGGCGCCGTGCATGGTGCGCAGCGCGTGCTGCACGTGGGCCCGGAACTCGTCGGCGCTCTGGAACCGGTCGTCCGGGTTCTTGGCCAGCGAGCGGAGCACCAGCTCGTCGAACTCGGTCGGTACCCGGCCGTTGGCCCGGGACGGCGGCACGGGGTTGTCCTGGACGTGCTGGTAGACCACCGAGAGCGGCGTCTCGCCGGTGAACGGCGGCCGCAGCGCCAGCAGTTCGTACAGCATGCAGCCGGCCGCGTAGAGGTCGGAGCGGTGGTCGACGGGCCGGCCGAGCGCCTGCTCCGGCGACAGGTACTGCGGGGTGCCCATGACCATGCCGGTCTGCGTCATGGTGGTGGCCGCGCCGGTGAGGGCCCGGGCGATGCCGAAGTCCATCACCTTGACCGCGCCGTTGGTCGTGATGATCACGTTGGCGGGCTTGATGTCGCGGTGCACGATGCCGTGCTTGTGGCTGTAGGCCAGCGCCTCCAGCACCCCGGCGATGATGATCAGCGCCTGGTCGACCGGCGGCGCCTCCTCGTCCACCAGCAGCTCGCGGACCGTCCGGCCCTCGACCAGTTCCATCACGATGTACGGCGTGGACTCGCCGTCCAGCACTTCCTCGCCGGTGTCGTACACCGCCACGATCGAGTGGTGGTTGAGCGCGGCGACGGCGTGCGCCTCGCGCGTGAAGCGGAGCCGGGCGATGTCGTCCTCGGCCAGATCCGCGCGCAGCAGCTTGACGGCGACGGTCCGGCCGAGCCGGACGTCCTGGGCGGAGAAGACCTCGGCCATGCCGCCGCGGCCGAGCCGGCCGGTGATCCGGTACCGGCCGTCGCCGACCGTCCCGAGCAGGGCCTTGGTGCCGCGGCCCGGGGTGTGCCCGAGCGGCGGGCCGGACACGATCTTCGTCTCGGCGGTCTCCGGCTCGCGGCCCGTCGTCTCGTCGGTGGAGGCCTGGACGTCCGCATCCTCGCCGTTGCCCGGCCGATCGCTCTGTGCCATCGCTCCTCGCCCCGGGCCCTCGCTCGGCGCGCAGTCGCCCTGTCGGTTACGTCCTGTGAAACGCTACCGCTTCGGCGCGGTCACCGTGGACCGCTGAAGGGACCGCGGTCTCAGTTCCGGCCGTCCTGCGGCAGCTCCAGCATCCGGGAGGCCACCGGGCCCAGGGAGGAGCTGCTGTAGCTGTTGCCCTTGTTCTGCTCGCCCTTGGCCGCCGCGATCAGCACGATGATCACCGCGAGGACGATCACGCCGAAGATCACGCCGACCACGACCAGCGCCGTCGAGCAGCCCGCGTTGTTGTTGGCCGGCTGCGGCTTCGCCACGAAGGGGCCCGGCTGAGCCGGCATCGGCCCGGTCGGATGCGCCTGCTGCGGGAAGGGCCGCGGCGTCTGGTACGGCTGCGGCTGCGCGAACGGCTGCGGGGTGTGCGCCTGCGGGAAGGGCTGCGGCGTGTGCGGGGCCTGCGGGAACGGCTGCGGCGTGTGCGGGGCCTGCGCCTGCGGGAAGGGCTGCGGGGTGTGCTGCGCCTGCGCCTGCGGGTACGGCGGCGGCGTGCTGGCCTGCGGCTGGTACGGCTGCTGCACCTGCGGGGTGGGCGTCCGGATGTCCCCGGAGACCTGCGGGAAGTTGGTCAGCGACGGCGCGGCGTGCACCGAGCGCGGGCCCTCGCTGATCACCAGCGGCGTGGAGGCCTGCAGCGACGTGCCGCCGGACTGCGCCGTGGACTCGACCCGCTCGACCTCGTCGCGCATCGCCTCCGCGGTCGGGAAGCGGTGCGCCGGGTCCTTGCGCAGGGCCCGGGCGACCAGTGCGTCCACCGCGGGCGGCACGGTCGTGTTGATCGAAGACGGCGCCGGCGGCTCCTCCTGCACGTGCTTGTACGCGATGGAGAAGGCCGAGTCGCCGTCGAAGGGCAGGCCGCCGGTCAGCAGCTCGAAGAGCATGCAGCCGACCGAGTACAGGTCGGAGCGGGCATCCACGCTCTTGCCGAGCGCCTGCTCGGGCGAGAGGTACTGCGGGGTGCCGACGACCATGCCGGTCTGCGTCATGGAGGTGACACCGGACTGCAGCGCGCGGGCGATGCCGAAGTCCATCACCTTGACGATGCCCTTGGTGTTGACCATGACGTTGCCCGGCTTGATGTCCCGGTGCACCAGGCCCTGGTCGTGCGAGGCCTCCAGGGCGGAGAGCACCGCGGCGGTGATCTTCAGCGCCTGCGCGGTCGGCATCGCACCGTGCTGCCCGATCGCGTCGTTCAGCACGTCGCGCAGGGCCCGGCCCTCGACGTACTCCATGACGATGTACGGGGTGGACGCGCCGTCCGCGGCGATGTCCTCGCCGCTGTCGTAGACCTGGACGATGTTGGTGTGCTGGAGGCGCGCGACGGCCTGCGCCTCGCGGCGGAACCGCTCCTTGAACGAGGCCTCCCGGCCCAGCTCGGTGTGCAGGGTCTTCACCGCGACCTGACGGTCCAGCACCGTGTCGTACGCCAGGTGCACGGAGGCCATGCCGCCCTGCCCGAGCAGGCGCTGCAGCACGTACCGACCGTTGCCCAGGGCGTGGCCCTCGACCGTGGAGCCGTCCTCGCTCATGTCCCCCTGCTTCCAGGTCTCGTCCGGGCGCGCCCGGTGTCGGGCCCGCGCTGCCGCCGGCCCCCGCCGGCGGCGCGGAGGCCGACGGCAGGGGCCCAGGGTATCGGCTCCCGCCGACCTGATCGGGTGCAGGGGCGCAGCTGTGTCCGGCCTGCAACGCGGTTGCCGAACAGCTGCGACACTCGCCCGCTACAGGTACGGACCCGAACGGATGCCGCGGCCCGGGCCGTCCTCCTCGTCGCCGGGCTCGGCGCCGTGCAGACCGGGCGGCAGGGCGCGCCGCATCTGCTCCAACTGCGCCCGGGCCGCCATCTGCTGGGCGAATAGCGCGGTCTGGATGCCGTGGAAGAGGCCCTCAAGCCAACCGACGAGCTGCGCCTGGGCGATCCGGAGCTCGGCCTCGGTCGGGATGGTGTCCTCGGTGAACGGGAGCGAGAGCCGCTCCAGTTCCTCGACCAGTTCGGGCGCGAGGCCCAGTTCGAGCTCCTTGATCGAGCTGGCGTGGATGTCCTTCAGCCGGGCGCGGCTGGCCTCGTCGAGGGGCGCCGCGCGGACCTCCTCCAGCAACTGCTTGATCATGCTGCCGATCCGCATGACCTTGGCCGGCTGCTCGACCATCTCGGTCACCGGCAGCTCGCGCGGCTCCCCCTGGTCGCCACCTCTGCCCAGCCCGGGGACGGCCCCCACCGGCATCCCGTCCGGGCCCACGATCAGCACCTTCGGCGCCTCGTCCGGCTGCCCGCCCGACGCCTCGACGGCCTGCTGGAAGGAGCGCTCGTTCATCGGGTTCGTCATGAAGGGCATTCTCCCTCACCGGGGTTCGGTCCGGGGAGTGCTCGAGGATCTTGTTCGGGCCCGATCCGCGGACGTCGACCGGCGGGATCAGCCGCGGCGCAGCTTCACACCGACCAGTGCCAGCCCGAGTCCGATCAGTGTCAGCCCGGCGCCGAGCGGGAGCTGACGGGTGGCCGGGTCGGACCAGCGCAGCGGGGCGGCCAGATCGGCGGCGTCCTGCGGGACGGGCGCGGCGGCGGTGACGGAGGGCTGCCCGTCGGCGGCATCCGTGGACGCGTCCGGGGTGGCGGGCCGGGCGGCCGTGGTGGGCGCGCCGGGCGTGCGGGAGCCGTGGCCGGGGTGTCCGAGGACGGCGGCGGACCTGGTCCGGCCGTGCACCGCGGGGGCGGACGAGGGGGCGGCGGCGATCGCGGCGGGGCTCGTCGAGTCCTCCGCGGCGGCCTGGCCGGTGGCGGCGGCCGCGCTCGAGGGGTCGGCGGTGTCGAGGCCGTCGGTCTCCTCGTCGCAGTCGTCGCTCCCGGTGTTCCCGGAAGCCCCGGTGTTCTCGGCGTCCTGGCCGCCCGCGGAGCCCTGGGCGGGCCCCGTCCCGGGCTCGGGGTTGCTGTTGGTGCCGGGTCGGCCGGGGCCCGTGAGCGTACCGGCGGTCTGGCCGGCCGCGCCGGCCGAGGGCTGCGGGGCGGTCGGGCCGCTCGGTTCGGGCACGGTCGCCGGGCTGCTCAGCGGCGGCCTGACGGGGAGTCCGGACATGCCGGAACCCCTCTGGGCGGTGGGCAGCGCGGCTGCGGGTATCCCCGCCTCCGGCAGGGCCGAGACCGCTTGCTGGACGGCCTGCTGCACGGCCGCCTCGACCTGGGCGCGGGACGGCGCGGAGGCCTCGACGCCGTCGGCCGAGGCGGGGAAGGCCAGCAGGACGGGGAGGGCGAGGCCCGCCCCGGCGAACGCCGCCCGGCGGCAGCCCGTGGGGAGCGCGGAGGAGAGAGCACGGAACGCGTACGGAAGTGCAGCCACGGCGGGAAGTCCTTCCGACGGGCGGCCGCGGCGGGACGCGGTCGGCGGCGGGACAGCTCCGAACCAGCCTCACACAATCCGACAAACCAGGCATTTCGTACGCTCACTCCCCGCGCACGCCCTGGTCCGTGCCACGGTCAGCGCAGCCGCAGCACCACCTTGCCGACGTGCCCGCTCCGCTCGACCAGCCGGTGCGCCTCGGCCGCCTCCTCGATCGGCAGCACCTCGTGCACCACCGGCTTCACCACGCCGGACTCCACCAGCGGCCACACGTGCTCGCGGACGGCCGCCACGATGGCCGCCTTCTCCGAGACCGGCCGCCCCCGCAGATTGGTCGCGGCGACCGCGCCCCGCTTGCGGAGCAGGGTGTTCAGGTCGAGTTCGGCCTTGATCCCGCCCTGCAGGCCGATGATCACCAGCCGTCCGTTCACCGCCAGCGCGTCCACGTTCCGCTGCAGGTACTTGGCGCCCATGATGTCGAGGATGACGTCCGCCCCGGCCCCGCCGGTCGCGTCCCGGACGGCCTGCGTGAAGTCCTGCTCGCGGTAGTCGACGAGGATGTCCGCGCCGAGCTCGGCGCAGCGCGCCAGCTTCTCCGCGCTGCCGGCGGTGACCGCCACCCGGGCGCCCACCGCCTTGGCCAGCTGGATCGCCATCGTGCCGATGCCGCTGGCGCCGCCGTGCACCAGCACCGTCTCGCCGGGGCGCAGGTGGGCCACCATGAAGACGTTCGACCAGACCGTGCAGACGACCTCCGGCAGCGCCGCCGCCTCCACCGCGGACAGCCCCCGCGGCACCGGCAGCAGCTGGCCCGCCGGCACCGCGACCCGCTCCGCGTAGCCGCCGCCGGTGAGCAGCGCGCAGACCTCGTCGCCGACCGCCCAGCCGGCCACGCCCGCGCCCAGCGCGACGATCCGGCCGGCGCACTCCAGGCCCGGGTAGCGGGACGAGCCGGGCGGCGGGTCGTAGAAGCCCTGCCGCTGCAGGAGGTCCGCGCGGTTGACGGCGGTGGCGGCGACCTCGATCAGGACCTCGCCCTCGGCGGGCTCCGGATCGGGCACCTCGGCCCAGGTCAGCACCTCGGGCCCGCCGGGCTGGGGAATGGTGATGGCTCGCATGGCCGCCACGCTACGCGCGCCGCGCCGGCCGCCCGCGGTCGGCCCGCCGACACCGCCCGCCCTCAGGCCCGGTTGACGCCCCGTCGGACGGTGATGATCCGGTCAGTGATCTGCAGCACCGCCACCTCCGGGTCGGTGAAGTTCAACAGCCGACGGCCGCGGACGACCGCCACCACCAGGTCCGCGCACTCGCGCGGGGAACGGCCGGCCTCGGCCTTGGTGACCGGCCGCTCTGCGAGGTCCAGCCCGGAGCCGACGGTCAGCAGGTCCTCCATCACCGCACCGGCGTGCGGGCTGAGGATCGACATGCCGAGCAGCCGGCCCGCCGAGCTGGAGCTGGTCACCACCACGTCGGCGCCGCTCTGCCGCAGCAGCGGCGCGTTCTCGTCCTCCCGGACGGCCGCGACCAGCATCGCCTCCGGGTTCAGCTGACGCGCGGTCAGTGCCACCAGTACCGCGGTGTCGTCCCGGGCCGGGGCGATCACCACCTTCTCGGCGCGCGGCAGTTCGGCCCGCAGCAGGGTGTCGGTGCGGGTGGCGTCGCCGAGCACCGCCGTCAGGCCGTCCCGGCCCGCCTGGTCGATCGCCTTGCGCTGCGAGTCGACCACGACGACCGACTCCTTGCGCAGCCCCTGGCCGAGCAGCGCGGTGACCGCGCTGCGGCCCTTGGTGCCGTAGCCGACGACGACGGTGTGCTCCCGCACCGGACCTCCAGCGGCCTGCCGAGTCAGGGCGGCACCGCCCGGGCCGCCGCAGGCGACGATACCGCCGCACCGGCCGCGCGGTCCGGAAGCGGGGAACCGCCCCCGGACCGGCACGGGGCCTCCACCGGACCACCCCCGCGCGGCGGTGGCCCGGATGATCGCCGCCCCGCCATGCTGGTGCCCGTGACCCACGGCACCCAGTCCCCCGGCCCCGACGGCAGACTCTCCCGGCTGCGCGCCGGCCGCACCGCCCGCACCCGGGAGACCGAGGTCGCGGGCGGCCGCGTCCTCCTGCCGACCAGGACGCCCCCGCCGCCGTTCCGGCAGGTCTCCCGCCGGCTGCTGCTGGCGTTCGGCGTCCTGCTCGCCACCACGCTGATCGTCTGGCTCGACCGGGACGGCTACCACGACGACGCGGGCGGTCCGCTGGACCTGCTGGACGCCGCCTACTACGCCACGGTCACCCTCTCCACCACCGGCTACGGCGACATCACCCCGGTCAGCGACGGCGCCCGGCTGACCAACATCTTCGTGATCACGCCGCTGCGCGTGCTGTTCCTCATCATCCTGGTCGGCACCACCCTGGAGGTGCTCACCGAGCGCACCCGCCTGCAGTGGCGGATCGGGCGCTGGCGCTCCACCGTCCGGGACCACACCGTGGTCATCGGGTACGGCACCAAGGGCCGCAGCGCCGTCGGCGCGCTGCTGGGCCAGGGCATCGACCGCGGCTCGATCGTGGTGGTCGACCCGCAGCCGCGCACCGTCGAGCAGGCCACCCTGGACGGCCTGGTCGGGGTGGTCGGCGACGCCACCCGCACGGACACCCTGCTGCGGGCCGAACTGCCGCGGGCCGCCCGGGTGGTGGTGGCCCCGGAGCGGGACGACACCGCAGTGCTGATCACCCTGACGGCCCGCCAGCTCAACCGGGCCGCGACCGTGGTCGCGGCCGTCCGGGAGGACGAGAACGCGCCGCTGCTGCGGCAGAGCGGCGCCGACGTGGTGGTGACCAGCTCCAGCTCGGCGGGCCGGCTGCTCGGCATGTCAATCCTCAGCCCGCACGCCGGTGCGGTGATGGAGGACCTGCTCACCCACGGCACCGGGCTGGACGTCACCGAGCGGCCGGTCACCGCCGAGGAGGCTGGCCGCTCCCCGCGCGAGTGCGCGGACCTCGTCGTGGCGGTCGTCCGCGGCCGCCGGCTGCTGAACTTCACCGACCCGGACGCCGCCACACTGCAGCGCGGCGACCGGCTGATCGTCATCCGGGACGCCCGCAGCCGCGCCTGAGGCGGCGGCGCCACCGGGCCCCGCAGTCAGGGGAGCTCCAGCACCTCCGCCCGACCGCCCGCGGGGACACCGCCCGGCGGCACCACCGCCACCGCCTCGGCGAGCGCCAGACCGCGCAGCATCGCCGGGCCGTCGAAGCGCAGCGGCACCAGGCCGTCGGCCGTCCGCACCACCGGTACCAGCCGGGTGTCCTCCGGGTGGCCGGGCAGGTCGACGGCGGCGGGCTCGGCGCGGGTGGTCGGCTCGGCGCGGCCGGCCAGCGCGTCCAGCAGCGGCAGCGCCAGCGTCAGCGCACCGGCCGCGGCGGCCAGCGGATTGCCGGGCAGGCCCACCAGGTGCCGGCCGCCGGGCAGCGCCGCGAGCAGCATCGGGTGCCCGGGTCGGACGGCCACACCGTCGACCAGTAGCCGGGCGCCGGCCTCGCCCAGCGCGGCGTGCAGGAAGTCCGCCGGGCCGGCCGCGGTGCCGCCGGTGGTCACCACGACATCGGCGGGCGAGTTCCGCAGGGCGTCCCGCAGCAGGGTGCGGTCGTCGCCGATCCGGCGCGCCGGAAGCGTCTCGGCGCCGGCCGCGGCCAGCCAGGGCGGCAGCAGCGGGCCCAGGGCGTCCCGGACGAGCCCCGGCCCCGGCACCCCGGAGTCGAGCAGTTCGTCGCCGAGCAGCAGCAGCTCGACGGTCGGCCGCCGGCGCACCGTCAGGACGTCGTGGCCGGCCGCCGCGGCCAGGCCGAGCACCGCCGCGGTGACCCGGGTGCCGGCCGGCAGCAGGGTCTCGCCGCTGCGGCACTCCTGGCCGCGCGGCCGCACGTCCTGGCCGGGCCCGACCTCGCCGTGCAGCAGCCCGTGCGCCGTCCGGCCGTGCTCGCGGCGCAGGACGCCGGTGGCGCCGGGCGGCAGCTGGGCACCGGTGGCGATCTCCACGGCGGCGCCGTCGGCGAGCGGTCCGGGCGCGGCGCCGGCCAGCAGCCGCCCGGCCGGGCGCCAGGGGCCGGGGCCGGCGACGGCCCAGCCGTCCATGGCCGAGGTGTCGAAGCCGGGCAGGTCGGTGACGGCGGCGAGCGGCTCGGCCAGGGTGCGGCCGAGCGCGGCGGCGAGCGGGACGGGTTCGGTCGGCAGCGGCGCGGCGGCGGCCTGCCGGGCCGTCCGGCGGGCCTGCTGCCAGGGCCGGTCGTGCGCCGCGGATTCGGCGGTCGGCGCGGCGCGGGGGCGGTCCACGTCGGCGAGGGCGCCCGTCACGCCTGCTCCGGCGGGTGCTTCGCGGCCCACCGTTCCGCGAGGGCGGCCGTCCGGGCGGTGGCCTCCGCGACCGCCTCGGGCCCGCCGCCCCGGGCCGCCGCCGCGTACCCCACCAGGAAGGCGGTCAGCGGCGCGGCCGGGCGGGCGACCCCGTGGGCGACCACCCGGGCGAGGTCCAGCAGCCCGTGCACGTCGACCTCGAAGTCGACACCGAGTTCGGCGCCGACCTCGGCGATCCAGTCATCCAGCGTGCGCTCCATGGCCCCATGCTGCCCGATCCCGCCGCGGTCGGCGGTTCCGCGGTCGTGTGCGGCGCGGGTCGGGATGCTCACCGGCGGGCCTGTGCCGCGGTGAGGTCAGAGCTCGGCGCGCTCGCGCAGTTCCCGCTCGCGGGCCTGGGCGAGCTCCTCCCAGGTGTCGCAGTCGTAGGCGACGGAGTCGACGTCAGCCAGCCGGACGGTGCGCAGCGGGCCGGTCAGGCGCCGCAGCGGGCGGCCGGCCGGGCTGTCCAGGGCGGCGAGCGAGGCGCGCAGCGCGACGGTGCGGTAGGCGGCGGCGAGCGGCTGGTCCCGGCCGGCCGCGTCGACCAGGACGGCCGCCTCGGCCTCGGTGTCGTCCAGGGCGTCGAGCAGCCGGTGCACGGTGCGGCGGTCCAGGAAGGGCAGGTCGGCGGCGAGCAGCAGGACCCGGTCGGCGGTCACCCCGGCGAGTCCGGCGGCGACGGCGGCGACCGGGCCGCCGCCGGGCGGCTCCTCGCGTGCCCACCGGACACCGGTCCGGGCGACCCGGCGGACGGGGCCCACCACGACGGTGGTGCGGGCGTCGGCGCACGCCTCCAGCACCCGGTCGAGCAGGGTGCGGCCGCCCACGTTCAGCGCCGGTTTGTCCGCCCCGCCGAGCCGGCTCGCCGCGCCGCCGGCCGGCACGATCACGTCGAAGACCGTCATGCCGCCAGTATCCGCCGTGCGAGGGGCCGCGGGGGGCGGCTCAGTCCTCCTCGACGATCTCCGCGTCGACGATCTCGTCGTTCTCGGCCGGCACGGTGTTGGCGGCGGCGCCGAGGTCGAGGATGGCCGGCAGGGTGAGCGCGCCGTACCGCTCGTTCATCGCGGCGGCCAGCGCCTCGGGGTCGTGCGGGTGGGCGGCCAGCGCGCGGTCGAAGTCCTGCAGGTACTCGCCGGTGAAGGCGAGCACCCGCAGGGCGTCGTCGTCGGCGCCGGGCGCGCGGTGGCCGGCGACCACCCGGTCCGCGCCGAGGTCGGCGATCCGGGCCAGGTTGTGGGCCCAGTCGATCCGCCGGTAGGCGTCGGTGTCGGCCGTCCAGACGTGGGTGCCGTTGTAGACGAAGTCCCCGGCGAGCACGGTGCGGATGCTCGGGATGTGCACCACCGTGGAGCCCTCGCAGTCGCCCTGGCCGAGGGCCAGCACCCGGATCGGCTGGCCGTCGATCATCAGCGGCTGCGGGAGCAGCGGCGCGGGCAGCAGCGGCTGGTCGGGGATGTCGTCTCCGTAGACCGGCTTCCACTCGGCGACCTTGGCGGCGGCGGTCCGGGCGATGCCGTCGACCACCGGCGGGGCGGCCAGCAGCCGGGCCTCGGGGAAGAGCTTCAGCACCTCCTCGGCGCCGAAGTAGTGGTCGGGGTGCCGGTGAGTGACCACGATGGCGAGCAGCCGACGGCCCTTGCCGGCGATCCACTCGGCGAGTTCGCGGCCGGCGCTGCGGGTGAGCTGGGCGTCCACCAGGATCGCGGCGGTCTGCCCCATGATCAGCACGGAGGTCGCGAAGAAGGCGCTCTCCGGGCCGGTGAAGACGTCGATCTCCAGCACCGGGTGGCCCGGCCCGGGGGCCGCGCGGTCTGGTCCGGCGGTCTCGTCGGGCGGGTTGGGCGTCACGTCGGCTCCCTGGTCGGCGGGGCGGCCCCGGGGCGGGCCGCTCGTTCGTACCAGCTTGGTCGGTGGGGGTGCCGATCGCCGGTCAGGCGCGCCCGGGCGGGTGGGCTGGGCCGACCCGCCCGGGCGGCGCCGCGGTCAGGCCGCGACGCGGGTGTTGGCGGCCTCGCCGCGGGCCGCCGCGTCCGCGAGGGCCTGCGCCTTGGAGGCGTCCGCGTGCTCGGCGAACTCGGCCAGCGCCGGGTTGACCCGGGCCAGGGTGAGCTCGGGCACCACGAAGTCGACCTCCAGGCCGAGCATGCCGGTCAGCACCTTCTCCAGGTAGGTGGTGACGAACTCGAAGCCCTCGCGGGGAGTGCCCGGGCCGTACGCGCCGCCGCGGGAGGCGACCACGGTGACCGGGGTGCCGGCGGCGGAGGGCTGCTCGCCCGCGCTGCGGCCCATCAGGATCACCTGGTCCAGCCAGGCCTTGAGGCTGGAGGGGATCGTGAAGTTGTACATCGGGGCCCCGATGACCACGGCGTCGGCCTGCTCCAGCTCGGTGATCAGCTGCTCCCGCAGCGCCCAGGCCCGCTGCTGCTCGGCGGTGCGGTGCTCGGCGGGGACGAAGCCCGCCGTGGCGCCCGCGGCGTCCAGGTGCGGCACCGGCTCGGCGGCGAGGTCCCGGTGGACGACGGTGCCACCGGGGTTGGCGGCCTCCCAGGCCGCGCGGTAGGCCGCGGAGACCTCGCGGGAGACGGAGCCCTCGAAGAGCGCGGACGAGTCGATGTGCAGCAGCGTGGGCATGGCATGCCTCCCTTTCGGTAGTAGCTGCATCTTTGTGAGCAGCTTCCGCAACAGTAGCAGCTTACTTTTCTATAGTCACTTGCCGCATGGCAGTACTCTGGACGCATGGCGCAGGAAACGGCACCGGCCCAGCCGGCCTGTACGGGAGTGGACGTCACCATCACCCGGGTCTTCGCCCTGCTCGGAAAGCGTTGGACGGGGCTGGTCGTCGCCGTGCTCAGCCACGGGCCCGCGCACTTCGCGGAGCTCCGCCGCGCCATCCCCGGCATCAGCGAGCGCATGCTCTCCGACCGGCTGACCGAGCTCGCCGAGGCCGGACTGCTCCTCCGCGAGGTCGACGAGGGCCCGCCGCTGCGGGTCCGCTACCGGCTCACCGAGTCCGGCTGCGCCCTCGGCCCGGCCCTCACCGAGCTGCGCACCTGGGCCGAGCGCTACCTGCCGCCGCTGCCGCCCGCCGGCTGCCCGTAGGGCGTGTCTTCAAAGGCGCATGGGCACCCATAAGGGGCGCGGGGAACTGCGCAATTCGGATGCGGCCCACCGTGCAATTCCCGGCCTGGCCCGCATTGCCATGGCTCCCGCCCCCGGACCGCGCAGTTCCCCGCGCCCCTGGATCGACCACCCGCCCGTTGACGACACGCCGTAGGGCTTGCCCCGCACCGCCCCCGAACACGACGAAGCGCCCCGCCGCGGTCGCCGAGCACACGCTCGGCACCGCGACGGGGCGCTCCCGTCGGCCCTGAGGGGCTACTTCTTCTTGTTCTTGCCGGTGATCTTGTCGAGGCGGGAGGTGATGCCCCAGGCGGTGACCCGCCAGAGGGCCTCGACGACGATGTTGCGGCTCATCTTGGAGGCGCCGTGCTCGCGCTCGACGAAGGTGATCGGGACCTCGGCGACCTTGAAGCCGGCCTTGACGGCGCGCCAGGCGAGGTCGACCTGGAAGCAGTAGCCGGCGGAGGCGACCTCGTCCATGCCGAGGCCTTCGAGGGTCTCCTTGCGGAAGGCGCGGTAGCCGCCGGTGACGTCGCGGATCGGGACGTCGAGCATCAGGCGGGAGTAGGTGGAGCCGCCGCGGGAGAGCAGCAGGCGGGACTTGGGCCAGTTGACGACCTTGCCGCCGGGGACCCAGCGGGAGCCGAGGACGAGGTCGGCGCCGCGCAGGGCGGTGAGCAGGCGGGGCAGTTCCTCGGGCTGGTGGGAGCCGTCGGCGTCCATCTCGACGAGGACGGTGTAGCCCTCGTCGATGCCCCAGCGGAACCCGGCGAGGTAGGCGGCGCCCAGGCCCTCCTTGCCCTTGCGGTGCAGGACGCGGACGTGGTCGTCGTCGGCGGCGAGCTTGTCGGCGATCGTGCCGGTGCCGTCCGGGCTGTTGTCGTCGGCGACCAGGATGTGGACCTCGGGGACCGCGGTGCGGACGCGGGAGACGATCCGCTCGATGTTCTCGGCCTCGTTGTAGGTCGGGATGATCACCAGCACCCTGCCGAGATCGGCGAAGGTGGTCTCCTCAGGGGCAGTCACGGCACAGCCTTTCGAAAATCTTCGGGAACGATGCGGCGAGCCCGCGGCCGGAGGGGGATCGACAGCGCATGTCATCGCGACAGGGCCCGGATGGCATCCGAGCACATGGCCCGGAATGCGGATCGTACAACGTCGTGTCCACCCGCCCGGCCGCCGGGACCGGGCGCCTCCGGGCAGCAGGTAGTCTCGGGTCCACTTGAACACCCGAGGGTCGCGCAGCATCCGGTCGCTCGTGACCGGCTCCACGGCCCGCCGACCGCCCCTCCCGGGGCATCGGCGGCGGACGTCGCCCGGAGCCCCGTACCGGGTGTCGACCGATGACCGTGCGGGCCGTCCCGCACCGAACAGGGTGGGAGATCCGCCATGCGGGACCTCAGTCAGCTGGTGAAGGCGTACGACGTCCGGGGTGTGGTGCCGGACCAGTGGGACGCGTCCTACGCCCGCGCCTTCGGCGCGGCCTTCGTGCAGGTGCTCGGCGCCTCCGCGGTGGTCGTGGGCCACGACATGCGGCCGTCCTCGCCGGAGCTGTCCCGGGCCTTCGCCGAGGGCGCCGCCGCCCACGGGGCGGACGTCGTGGAGATCGGCCTGTGCTCCACCGACCAGCTCTACTACGCCTCCGGCAGCCTCGACCTGCCCGGCGCCATGTTCACCGCCTCGCACAACCCCGCGCAGTACAACGGCATCAAGCTGTGCAAGGCCGGCGCCGCGCCGGTCGGCCAGGACACCGGCCTGACCGAGATCCGCGAGCTCGTCGAGTCCTGGCTCGCCGAGGACGGCACCGTCACGGTGCCCGCCGCCGCCGAGGGCGTCACCCCGGGCACGCTGTCCTCCCGGGAGACCCTGGAGGGCTACGCCGCCTACCTGCTCTCGCTGGTCGACCTGTCCGCGATGCGGCCGCTCAAGGTCGCCGTGGACGCCGGCAACGGCATGGGCGGCCACACCGTCCCGGCCGTCCTCGCCGGGCTGCCGGTCGAGGTCGTGCCGATGTACTTCGAGCTGGACGGCACCTTCCCCAACCACGAGGCCAACCCGCTGGACCCGAAGAACCTGGTCGACCTCCAGGCCAAGGTGCGCGAGGTCGGCGCCGACCTCGGCCTCGCCTTCGACGGCGACGCCGACCGCTGCTTCGTGGTGGACGAGCGCGGCGAGCCGGTCTCGCCCTCGGCGATCACCGCCCTGGTCGCCGAGCGGGAGATCGCCCGCGCCCGCGCGGCCGGCGAGGAGAAGCCGACCGTCATCCACAACCTGATCACCTCCTGGACGGTCCCGCAGGTCGTCACCGACCTCGGCGCCGTGCCGGTCCGCACCCGGGTGGGGCACTCCTTCATCAAGGAGGAGATGGCCCGCACCAACGCCGTCTTCGGCGGCGAGCACTCCGCGCACTACTACTTCCGCGACTTCTGGCGCGCCGACACCGGCATGCTCGCCGCGCTGCACGTCCTCGCCGCCCTCGGCGGCCAGGAGCTGCCGCTGTCGCAGCTGTGCGCCCAGTACGACCGCTACGCCGCCTCCGGCGAGATCAACTCCACCGTGGCCGACCAGGCAGGGCGCACCGCCGAGGTGCGCGCGGTCTACGGCGCGCTGGAGGGCGTGTCCGTCGACGAGCTGGACGGCCTGACCGTGGCCGGCGACGACTGGTGGTTCAACCTCCGGGCGTCCAACACCGAGCCGCTGCTGCGCCTGAACGTCGAGGCGAAGGACCCGGCCCGGATGGCCGAGCTCCGCGACGCCGTCCTGGCCATGGTCCGCGCCTGATCCCCGGACGCTCCCCCGCGGTGCGGCGGCCCGGCCGGGTCGCCGCACCGCACAGTCCGTACACACCGCTCGGCTAGAGTCTGCCGTTCCGACAGAACCACCCCGCAGGGAACAGCGAGGAACCGAGCCGATGGACAGGCTGCAGAACACCGTCCGCCCCTACGCCTGGGGATCGACCACCGCCATCCCGGCCCTCCTCGGCGAGCAGCCCACCGGGGAACCGCAGGCCGAGATGTGGATCGGCGCCCACCCCGGCGCCCCCTCCCGCCTCGACCGCCACCACGGCCCGGCCACCCTCGACCAGGTGATCGCCGCCGACCCCGAGCGCGAACTCGGCCCCGCCGCCGCCGCCCGGTTCGGCCCCGGACTCCCCTTCCTGCTCAAGGTCCTCGCCGCCGGCCAGCCGCTCTCCATCCAGGCCCACCCCACCCTGGCGCAGGCCCGCTCCGGATTCGCCGCCGAGGAGGAAGCAGGTATCCCGGTCGACGCCCCGCACCGCAACTACAAGGACGCCAACCACAAGCCCGAACTCATCTGCGCCCTGGAAGAGTTCGAGGGCCTCTGCGGCTTCCGCGAGCCCACCGACGCGGCCGCGCTGATGGCCTCGCTGGGCGTCCCCGCGCTCGACCCGCTGATCGACATCCTGCGCAGCAAGCCCGCCCCCGAGGCGCTCGCCGACGCGCTCGCCCGCATCCTCTCGATGACCGGTGAGAAGGCGGACCGCACGGTGGCCGAGGTGGCCGGAGCCGTCGAGGCCGCCGCCGACGGCGACCCGACCGGCGCCCTCGCCGGCTACGCCTTCGCCGCCCGCGAGTTCCCCGGCGACACCGGCCTGATCGCCGCCCTGCTGCTCAACCACATCCGGCTGCAGCCCGGCGAGGCCCTCTACCTGGGTGCCGGCATCCCGCACGCCTACCTGCGCGGCACCGGCGTCGAGATCATGGCCAACTCGGACAACGTGCTGCGCTGCGGGCTCACCCCCAAGCACATCGACATCCCCGAGCTGCTGCGCGTGGTCGTCTTCGAGCCCACCGCCCCGGACGTGCTGCGGCCGGCGGCCGCCGCCGACGGCGAGCACCACTACCCGGTGCCGATCGACGAGTTCCGGCTCTCCCGCTACACCCTCGGCGCCGAGCCCGCGGTGCTGGACGGCCGCGCCCCGCAGATCCTGCTCTGCACCGAGGGCGCCGTCCGCCTCACCGGCGCCGACGGCGAGACCCTGGACCTCGCCCGCGGACAGTCCGCCTTCCTGCCCGCCACCGGCACCGACACCGCCGTCGCGGGCCCGGGCGCCACGGTGTTCCGCGCCACCGTCACCCTCTGAACACCGGTACCGGCCGCCGGACGGAGCACTCCGCCCGGGCGGCCGAACCACGGGTGACGCCACGTCGGCACCGCTCCTCCCCCGCACCCTGGGATCGGCGATCCCAGGGTGAGCTCTCCTCTGCCGCCCTCCGCCGCGCGGTGACAGCCTCGAAGCACGCCACCCGGCCGGGCACCCGCCCGCCGACGAGATGCGAGGAGAGCACCATGCGCGCCGTCACCGTCCACAGCTACGGCAGCCCCGACCGGGCCGAGATCACCGACGCCCCGGTGCCCGCCCCGGGCCCGGGCGAGGTGCGGATCCGCAACCGGGCGCTCGCCGTCCACCCCGCCGACACCGCGGTGCGGTCCGGCCTGGTGGCCGCGTTGCTGGGCGCACCACCCTTCCGGCTCGGCTGGGACGCGGCCGGCACGGTGGACGCGGTGGGCGAGGGCGTCACCGCCTTCGCGGCGGGCGAGGAGGTCATCGGCCTCTCGCACTGGTTCGCCACCCGCAACGGCACGCACGCCGACTACGCGGTGCTGCCCGCCGACCAGCTCGCCCCCGCCCCGGCCGGCGTCCCGGCCACCACCGCCGCGGCCCTCCCGCTCAACGGACTGACCGCACTGCAGGCCGTGGAGTGCACCGGCCTCGCCGCCGGCGGCACCCTGGTGGTCACCGGCGCAGCCGGCGACCTCGGCCACCTCACCACCCAGCTCGCGCTCGCCCGCGGCCTGCGCGTCCTGGCCGTCGCCGGCCCCCGGGACGAGGCGGAACTCACCGCCCTCGGAGCCGAGTTCGTCGCCCGCGGCGAGACGGCCGTGGACACCCTGCGTGCCCTCGCCCCCGGCGGCGCCGACGCGGTGATCGACACCGCCGGCCTCTCCGCGCCGCTGCTCGCGGCGGTGCGGGACGGCGGACTGTTCGTCGCCGTCCGCCCGCCGGCCGCACCGGACGCCGAACGCGGCATCGAGGTCGCGGTCCACGACGTCCGCCCCGACGGACCGGCGCTCGCCGGCCTGGCGAAGCAGGTCGAGGACGGCCGGCTCACCGTCCGCGTCGGCTCCGTCCACCCGCTGGAGGAGGTCGCCGCCGCGCACGCCCGGCTGGAGGCGGGCGGCACCCGCGGCGCGGTGGTGCTGGAGCTCTGACCCGGGCGGCGGACGCACACGGGCCGGGCCCGGTACGGCGCGAGGTCCGTACCGGGCCCGGCCCGTGGCGTGCGGCCGTCAGGTGGACATGTAGTAGCCGAAGGCGTCCACGATCAGATCCATGTTCCCGGTACCGGAGTTCCAGAAGTCGACGATGCCGTTGTGCCCGGTGCTCGCCTGCACGAGGTTGGGCACGGTCTGGCCGGGCAGCCAGTTGAGCACCGACACCAGCGGACGGTTCGGCCAGACCGCGCCGCCGTACTGGTACTGGTCGATCCGGTTCGGGTCCGGCGACACCGTCAGGAAGCCCGCGCCACGGGTGTTGGTGACCGTGGTGTTGAGGGCCAGGGCCGGGACGTCGGTCCGGGTGGTGAAGAACGGGATGTAGATGTAGTTGCCCGGCTTCAGCTGCCCGTACTTCCAGGCCGGGTCACGGGTGTCGAGCACCCGGGAGGGGTTGATCGGGATGTAGGCCGCGGTGCTCGCGGCGCTGTAGTAGCCGACCACGTCCACCACCACGCTGCTGCCGGCGGGGCTGCCGTTGAACACGCGGATCCGGCCGTCCTGGCCGACCGGTACGACGACCGCGTTGGCGATGGTCTGGCCGCGGCCGAAGTTCACGTTGGAGGCGAGCGGGCGGGTCTGCCCCTCCGGGTAGGCGGTGAGGAAGCCCGCGGCCTGCGGCTCGGTGACGGTCATGTTCAGCGCCACCGCGGTGATGCCGGAGGCGGGCAGCTGGGCGCGTCCGTTGCCGGCGATCTGCACGGTGAACGAGCCGTTCGCGGGCACCTGGCCGCGGGCCGTCCCGGTGCCGTCGCGGGTGTCGACGAGCCGGACGGGGTCGACCGCGGTGTAGCCGCTGGACTTGGCGGCGCCGAAGTAGCCGGTGATGTCCGCGATCAGGTTCACCGTGCCCGGGCTGCCGTTGTACAGGTCGACCCAGCCGTTGGCGCCGACCGGCACGATCGCCAGGTTGGGCACGGTCTGGCCGGCCGAGAAGTTGACGTTCGAGGTGCTCGGCCGGCCGTCGCCCTCGCCGAAGGCGGTGATGAAGCCCGGCTTCGCCGTGTTGGTGACGGTCAGGTTCAGCACGGCGGCGACGACGCCCTCCGGGATGCCGCCGGTGCCGCCGATCTTCACCCGGGCCGAGGAGAACGGCTGGACCTTCGCCAGGGCCGCACCGGTGCCGTCCCGGGTGTCGAGCAGCCGGACGGGCCCGTAGGCGGTGTAGTGGGTGCCGGCCGTCTCCACCCGGACGGCATTGGCCACCGACTCACCGGTGTTGTCCTTCACGGTGACCGTGACGGTGTACCTGCCCGGCTCCGCGTAGCTGTGCGCGCTCTGCTCGTTGAAGCCGCCGTACCGCGAGTACACGGAGTTGGTGCCGTCGCCCCAGTCGGCGGTGATCACCAGCGGGATGCCGGAACCACTGGTGACGTCCGTCGTCAGCGCGATGCCGTAGGCGCTGGTCTGGGTGACCTTGATCGCCAGCGCCAGCGTCGGGTTGGCGTTCACGTACTGGACGGCGCCCCGGCTGTTGTACGGGCTGACGCCGAAGAAGTCGGTGTCCAGCCGGCCCGGCGCATCGGGGTTCGCCGTGCCGATGACGGCCGAGCCGGCGGTGGGCCGGAAGTCCATCACGGTCTGCTCACCGACCGCGTGGAGGTTCTCGCTGTACGCCTTCTTGGTGTCGTCGAGGTCGTGCGCGCCCTGCCCGGTGGCGGCCCGGAAGGCCTCCAGGCCCGGCTGCACGGTGCCCGCCCAGTCGTAGGGGGCCGTCGCGTAGTCGCGGTACACGTAGAAGGCGTTGTAGTCGGCGGTGGTGCCGGGGGCCGACTCCGCGGACACGGTCACGTCCGCGTCCCAGCTGTGACCGTGCTCGGTGCAGAAGGACTTGAACCCGGCCATGAAGTACGTGTCGTCGTCGTTGGAGTCCTCGAAGAGGTTGTTCTGGACGGACACGTCGGAGGAGGTGCCGAGGACCGCGAGGCCGGTCGAGCAGCCTCGCTGCACGGTGTTGCCGGTGACCGTCAGGCCCTTCACGCCGGTCGCCGTGATGCCGGAGGCCGCGATCAGGTTGCCCGCCAGGGTGACACGGCTCGCGCCCTCCGCGATCGCGATCGCCGAGACGTCCTTGGCCCACTTGTCGGAGTCCAGGTACGTCCGGGTCACCGTGACGTCCCTGGAGGCGCCGTCGACGGCGAGCACGTCGGCGGCGTAGCCGTCGATGTAGTCGGAGTCGAAGGTGATGTCCGAGGAGTTGCGGACCTCCACCACGTGGGTGTTCCCGGCCGACAGGCGCAGGTGCGCGACCTTCACACCGGTGACGCCGTCCAGCACGAGCGCGGGCTTGCCCCAGGTCTCGCCGCCGGGCGCGATCCACGGCTGCTTGTCGTCGCCGACGATCGTGATGTTCGAGGTCCGCACGGTGATCGACTCGGTGGAGTAGTACCCGCCGCGACCGAGCACCTGGATCGTGTCGCCGGGCGCCGCCGCGTCCACCGCGGCCTGGACGTGGCAGTACGGGGCGGCCTTGGTGCCCAGCCCGGTGCCCTGGCAGAACCCGCCGTCGGTCACCGTGTAGAGGGTCTTCCCCGACCCGGTGTCGCGGCTCAGCTCGGAACCGGAGCGCAGCGGTGTCAGCTGGGGGCGGTACGCCTTGGCCGCATCGCTCTCGAAGGATGTGAGGTTCGCGGGGCCCCCGCCGGCGAACGGCGAGCCGGGAACGGCCCGGGCCCCGGCGGGAGGTGGGGAGCCGGCCGCACTAGCCGTTCCCGGAACGAAGGCAACGGCGGCTGCGAGGACGGCAGTCGCGGCTGCGAGACGGCGGTGGGACACCGACACTCCAGTCCACTGGAAGGATGATCACACGATCAAACGCGCACAGAGTAGCGGTCAACTGCGCCTACGAACAGTGAATTCCGGCCACCGGACCTGAGCCTCCCACCACCTCCGTCCCGGTCCGTGGCCCGCGGGTCTCGCCCCGCAGCCGGGCGCGACCACGAGATCCGGCCACGCCGACGCGTCCCGTGCCGGTGGAAGGCAGAGGGCCCCGGGAGGCGGCGATCGCATCCCGGGGCCCTCCGGCGGTCGGAGCGTCAGCTCTTGTCGTAGTAGCCGGAGATGTCGACCACCAGATCGGTCGTGCCGGTGCCGGAGTTCCAGAGGTCGACGATGCCGTTGGCGCCGGCGGCCGCCTGAACCATGTTCGGAACCGTCTGGCCCCGCTCCCAGTTCAGGGTGGACACCAGGGGCTTGGCCGGCCAGACCTGCCGGCCCGCCCGGTAGGCGTCGATCGAGTTGGGGTCGGGTGACACGGTGAGGTAGCCGCTGCCGGTCGTCCGCGTCACGGTGGCGTTGAGCGTGTAGGCGGTGATGCCCGGTTCGCCGGTCGAGAGCGGCAGGTAGACGTACCCGCCCCGGTCCAGGGGGGTCTGCCGGGCACGGGTGTCGAGGAGGCGTTCGGGCTGCACCGGGAGGTACGTGCCGGTGCTGCTCGTGCTGTAGTAGCCGACCACGTCGACCACCACGTCCGCCGCGCCGGGGCTGCCGTTGTAGATCCGGATCTTGCCGTCCGGGCCGACCGGGACGACGACGGCGTTGGCGATCGTCTGCCCCGCCGCGTAGTTCAGGTTGGACGCGACGGGCGGTGTGGGCCGCCCGCTCGGGTAGGCGGTGAGGAAGCCGCCGGCCGTGGCGCCCGTCACGGTGACGTTGAGGGCCACCGCGGACACACCGCTGTACGGAACGTACCCGTCGGACGTGGCCGTTCCGCTGATCCGTACCTCGAACGACCTGCTGCCGGAGAGCTTTCCGGGATCGACACCGAAGCCGGAGCGGGTGTCGACCAGCCGGGTCGGCGCGGTCGGGGTGTAGCCGCCGGCCGCCGTCCGGGTGAAGTAGCCCGCGATGTCGGCGACCAGGTCGACCGTGCCGTTGGAGCCGTTGTACAGCTCCACGTAACCGTCGGAACCGACCGGCACCACCGCGAGGTTGGGCACGGTCTGGCCGGCCACGTAGTTGACGTTCGAGGTGGTCGGGCGGCCGCCGCCGTACGGGTACGCCGTGATGAAGCCCGGTGCGGTCGGTGAGGTGACCGTGAGGTTCATGACCACCGCCGTGGCGTCCTGCGGGATGCCCTCGTTCCCGCCGACCTTGAGGTGGACGGTGCCGAACGGGCCGACCTTCCGCCGGGAGGCCCCGACGCCCTCGCGGGTGTCGAGGACGCGGGTCGGGCCGTACGCGGTGTAGTCCGAGCCGGCCGTCACCACCGCCAGGGTGTTGACGAGGGTGTTGCCCTTGCTGTCACGCAGGTAGGCCTGGACGGTGTACGAGCCGATCTTCTCGTACGTGTGGGTCACGGGGTATGTGCCGTCCACCGGCGTGCCGACGTGGTCGCCACGGCCGTCGCCCCAGTAGACGTCCAGGCGGCCCTCCGGGCCGGCCGACTTCGAGTCGACGGTCAGCCGGACGGCGTGGCCGGAGATCTGCTCGGCCGTCAGGCCGAGCGACAGGCCCGGGTTGGTGGGCTGCACGGCGCCCCGGCTGTTGAACGGCGTCGCGCCGAAGAAGTCGGAGCTCGGACGGCCGGGTGCGGCGGGGTTCGCCGTTCCGATCGAAGCCGAACCGTTCTGCAGCAGGTAGTCGACCTTGGCGATCGAGAAGAAGCGGATCTCGTGCTCGTCGGGCTTCTTCGGGTCGACGAGGTCGTGCCCGCCCTGGCCTGCGACGCCGGCCCGGAACGCGTCGAGGGTGCCGTAGGTGGTGCCCGACCAGCCGTAGGGCGCGGTCGCGTTGGCGCCGTCGATGTAGAAGGCGTTGTAGTCCGCGGTGGTGCCCGGGGCCGACTCCGCCGACACCGCCACGTCGGGCGCCCAGCCCCTGCCGCCCGCGAGGCACGCCGCCTTGTGGCCGCCCATGGCGGCGTCGGTCACCGCGTTGGCGTCCTCGAAGAGGTTGTTCTCGACGAACACGCCGGTCGAGGCGCCGTCGACCGCCAGCGCCGGGGTGCAGCCGCGCTGGACGGTGTTGTTGGCGACGTTCAGCCCGGCCACTCCGGTGGCCCGGATACCGGAGGCGGCCAGGATGTCGCCGGCCAGGGTGATCGCCTTCGCCCCCTCGGCGACACTGACGCCCGAGCCGGTCGCCGACCAGTTACCGGTGTGCAGGTACGTCCGGCTGACCGTCACATCGTGGGAGGAGCCGTCGATCGCGACGGAGGTGCCGCCGCCGTTGGCCGCGACGTAGCTGGAGTCCAGGGTGATGTCGGACGAGTTCTTGATCTCGACGGCGGTGCCGCCGTTGCTCGTCTGCAGCATCAGGTTGCTGACGGTGACGTTCGAGACCCCGTCGAGCACCAGGGCGGGCTTGCCCGCGTTGCCGGAGTACGGGAACAGCCAGGCCGAACTCCCGACGCCGACCAGCGAGATGCCCGAGGTCCGGACGACGGTGGTGTCCTCCACGATGGAGCCGGGCTCCCCGCCGATCTTGATCGTGTCGCCGGCCACCGCCGCGTCGACCGCCTTCTGGAGGTCGCAGTAGGGGTTGGCCTCGGTGCCGTCGCCGTCCGTCCGGTAGCAGTACGTGTCCACGAAGACGGTCCTGCCGGCGGTGGTGTTCCGCGGCTTGAGCTCTCCCTGCCCGGGCAGCGCCGCGCGCTGGGCCGGGACGGCCTTGGAGGCGGGGCTGCTGAAAGTCCTGAAGGCGGGGTTGCCGGCGCCGACGGGGGCCGAACCGCCTGTGGCCGCCGAACCGTTGAGGGCCCGGGAGGAGTCGGCGGCGCGTGCCGGACCCGGGATGAGGGCGACTCCGGCCGCAAGTACCGCGGCCGTCGCCATGAGGCGGCGGTGAGACACCGACCCTCCGTCCGATAAAAGGGTGATCATGGCAAAACGCGCTCAGAGTAGTGGTTGGTTGCGCCTACGAACAGCCGCTTTCGGCCACCGGACCGCACCTCACCCGCCGAGCGGGTGGGCGGCCTGGTAGGCGAGCCGGGCCTCGGCGCCGTCGCCGATCCCGGTGAGGATCTCGTCGAGGGCCAGGAACTGCTCCCAGGCCGGGAGGCCGGCGGCCGCGCACAGCTCGGCCACGACGAGGTCCTCCAGGCCCGGCACGCGCCTGTTCTTCCATGCCTTGTCGGCGAGGCTCACCAGAAGGTCCTCGATCCGGGTGCCCGGGGCCTCCCAGTCGGCGTGGCCCGCGGCGAACCGGGCCAGGCGCTCGGGCACCCCGTGCGCCAGCAGGAGCTCCTGCCCCGCCGCCTCGTGCTCCGAGCCGGGGCCGGAGAGCTCGGCCGGGTGCCGGACCTTGCCGATGTCGTGCGTGGCCGTGCCGAACAGCACGGCCTCCCGGTCGAGTTCGAGCCCGGGACAGCGCGCCGCCACCCAGTCCACCAGCTGACCGGCGACCTCGTGCACGGCCCGCAGGTGCGCCACCAGGCGGGGCGGCGCACCGAGCGCCGCCAGCAGCTCGGCGGCCTCCGCTGGCAGCGGCCGCAGCGCCGGTTCCCGGCAGTCGTCCAGGGCGATCGCGAGCACGTCCACGGCGCCCGCCTTGCAGGGTCTCGCCGCCGATGACATGTCGATCTTCTGTGACCTGCTGGTTCTCTGTTGTCCCACCGCGATGTCACCCAAGATCAGTCTCAGATCGATGCCATTTCCTCGGCGGAACGATGAGTCTACGGCTGAGCCACACATGTGAGCTCAGATCGCGCACCGATGAGTCTCCCTCGCCGTGCCAGTCTGTACGCGTGAGACCGACTCACGGAAGGCTGGCGCCATGCGGAAACTGATCTACGGCATGAACCTGACCCTGGACGGCTACACCGCCGCGCCCGGCGACGACATCGCCTGGAGCGTGCCGAGCGACGAGCTGTTCCAGTTCTGGTCCGACCAGTTGCAGGCGACCGACCTGTCGCTGTACGGGCGCAAGCTGTGGCAGACGATGAGCTCCTACTGGCCGACCGGCGACCAGCAGCCCGACGCCACCCCGGCGGAGATCGAGTTCGCGCGCCGCTGGCGGGACATGTCGAAGGTGGTGTTCTCCTCGACGATCGACGAGGTCGACTGGAACACCCGCCTGGTCACCGGCGACGCGGTCGCCGAGATCACCCGGCTCAAGGCCGAGGACGGCGGCCCGATGGACATCGGCGGCGCGACGCTCGCCGGGGCGGCCACGCGGGCCGGGCTGATCGACGAGTACGTGCTGGCCACCGCGCCGGTCCTGGTGGGCGGCGGCACGCCGTTCTTCACCGCGCTGGACAACTGGGTGAACCTGAACCTTGTGGAGACGCGGACGTTTCCCTGCGGCGTGATCCTGACCAGGTACGAGACGAGGCGCTGAGCGCCCGTCCTGGGTGACCCGGACTACCGCCCGAGCCACCCAAACGGGTGAAGCCCTGAACTGCAGGTCTCATGGCAGTGGCATTTCTGCCATCCATCTGCCGACTGTCGTGAGATTCTGCCAAGGCTTTTTGAGCCCCTACACGCCTCAGCCCATGTCGCGGGTCATGTCGACGAAGCGCGAGTAGTGGCCCTGGAAGGCGACGGTGATGGTGGCGGTCGGGCCGTTTCGGTGCTTGGCGACGATGAGGTCGGCCTCGCCGGCGCGCGGGGACTCCTTCTCGTAGGCGTCCTCGCGGTGCAGCAGGATGACCATGTCGGCGTCCTGCTCGATGGAGCCGGACTCTCGCAGGTCGGAGACCATCGGCTTCTTGTCGGTGCGCTGCTCGGGGCCTCGGTTCAGCTGGCTGAGCGCGATGACCGGGACCTCGAGCTCCTTGGCGAGCAGCTTGAGGTTACGGGACATGTCGGAGACCTCCTGCTGACGGCTCTCGGCCCGGCGCGAGCCGCCGGACTGCATCAGCTGGAGGTAGTCGATGACGACCAGGCGGAGGTCGTTGCGCTGCTTGAGCCGGCGGCACTTGGCGCGGATCTCCATCATCGACAGGTTCGGCGAGTCGTCGATGTAGAGCGGCGCGTTGGTGACGTCGGGCATCCGGCGGGCGACCCGCGTCCAGTCGTCGTCCGTCATGTTGCCGGAGCGCATGTGGTGCAGCGCCACCCGGGCCTCGGCGGACAGCAGGCGCATGGCGATCTCGTTGCGCCCCATTTCGAGCGAGAAGATCACGCTGGGCAGGTTGTTGTGGATGGACGCGGCCCGGGCGAAGTCGAGCGCCAGGGTGGACTTGCCCATCGCGGGACGGGCGGCGATGACGATCATCTGACCGGGGTGGAGGCCGTTGGTCAGCTGGTCGAAGTCGGCGAAACCGGTGGGCACGCCGTTCATCTGGCCGGCCCGCGAGCCGATCGCCTCGATCTCGTCGAGGGCGCCCTCCATGATGTCGGCGAGCGGGGCGTAGTCCTCGTTGGTGCGCTGCTCGGTGACGGCGTAGATCTCGGCCTGGGCGGCGTTCACGATCTCGTCCACGTCGCCCTCGGCGGCGTAGCCCATGCCGGCGATCCGGGTGCCGGCCTCGACCAGGCGTCTGAGGACGGCCCGCTCGTGGACGATCTCCGCGTAGTACTCGGCGTTGGCCGCGGTCGGGACGGAGTTGACCAGGGTGTGCAGGTAGCCGGGGCCGCCGACCCGGGCGAGCTCGCCGCGCTTGGTCAGCTCGCCCGCGACGGTGATCGGGTCGGCAGGCTCGCCGCGCGCGTACAGGTCGAGGATCGCGCCGTGGATGAGCTCGTGGGCGGGCCGGTAGTAGTCGGCCGGCTTGAGCACCTCGACGACGTCGGCGATGGCGTCCTTGGAGAGCAGCATGCCGCCGAGGACGGACTGCTCCGCGGCGAGGTCCTGCGGGGGGACGCGCTCGAAGCCGTCGGAGGTGGCGAGCCGGTCGTCGTCCGCCCCGCCGTCCCGCCGGCCGCGGTCGTCGCGCCGGGAGCCGTCGCCGCCGCCGCGCTGGAAGGAGCCCCGGCCGCCTTCCCGGCCACCGTCCCGGCCGCCGCCGCCACCGTCGCGGCCCCGGGAGACCGGCAGGCGGTCGCTGGGGGTGCTGGGGAAGGAGCCTGGACCGAAAGCGTCGTCGGACGGCTGCCAGTCGTCCTCCGGCGGCGGGGGAACGTCGTGGTCGTCGTACTGGGGGCCGGTCACGCGTGTTCCCCGTTCAGCGAGTCGTGCGAGTGGAGCGGGCCTTGCCGATGACGCATCCTCCTTCATACGCCAACCGGCCGACAGTTCCCCCGCCGGGCCGCAGGTGTCGTACGGGCGGTCCCGGCCGGCCCGGAGCGGGCGCAGGAAAGGGGGAGGTCGGCGCCCCACGCTACGGCGCCGGGGGCCCTTCGGCCAAGACGGTTATCCACAGGGGGTGTGGACGACGGGACGGCACCTGTGGAGAAGTGCCCGAAACCTGTGCACAACCCTGTGGATAGCTCTGTGGATAACCACACCATCCATCCACCGTCAACCCGGTGACCTGCTATTACTTCCTCGATCGGCTGTGCATGAGAAAAAGTTCACACGGCCGCCCGTCCACCGAGCAGGCAGTGGGCATCTGCCTCCACCGGACCTCGATCAAGATTTCGAGTAAGTGATGCATATCCCATTCACCACTTACCTGTGGATGAGTAGGCTGGCCCGCATGACCTCCTCGCCCGCGCGCCGCAGCCACGACCGCGAGATCCTCGCGCTCGCCGTACCGGCCTTCGGCGCGCTGGTCGCCGAGCCGCTCTTCCTGATGGCCGACTCCGCGATCGTCGGCCACCTGGGCACCGCCCAACTGGCCGGCCTCGGCATCGCCTCAGCCGTCCTCACCACCGTCATCGGCGCCTTCGTCTTCCTCGCCTACGCCACCACCGCCGCGGTCGCCCGCAGGATCGGCGCCGGCGACCGCCGGGCCGCGGTCCAGCAGGGCGTGGACGGCATCTGGCTGGCCCTGCTGCTCTCGGCCGGCCTGGTGGTACTCAGCCTCGCGCTGGCCCCGCAGGCGGCCGACCTGCTCGGCGCCTCCCCCACCGCCGCCCCGTACGCCGTCACCTACCTGCGGATCAGCGCCCTCGGCATCCCGGCGATGCTGGTGGTGCTGGCCGCCACCGGTGTCCTGCGCGGTCTGCAGGACACCCGTACCCCGCTGCTGGTCGCGGTGGCCGGCTTCGCGGCCAACGCCGCGCTCAACCTCGGCCTGGTGTACGGCGCCGGGCTGGGCGTCGCCGGCTCCGCCTGGGGCACCGTGCTGGCCCAGAACGCGATGGCCGCCGGCTACCTGGTCGTCGTGGTCCGCGGCGCCCGGCGGGAGGGCGCGGGCCTGCGCCCCGACCCGGCCGGTATCCGGTCCTGCGCCCGGGCGGGCGGGCCGCTGCTGGTCCGGACCCTGAGCCTGCGGGCCGTGCTGCTGATCGCCACCGCGGTGGCCGCCACCCTGGGCGACGCCGAGATCGCCGCCCACCAGATCACCATGACCATCTGGGTCTTCGTCGCCTTCGCCCTGGACGCGATCGCGATCGCCGGCCAGGCGATCATCGGCCGCCACCTGGGCGCCGGGGACGTCCAGGGCACCCGGGCGGCCACCCGCCGGATGGTCGAGTGGGGTATAGGCGCCGGGGTGCTGCTCGGCCTGCTGATCGTGCTGGCCCGGCCGCTGTACGTGCCGCTGTTCACCGCCGACCCGGCCGTGCAGACGCAGCTCTCCACCGCACTGCTGCTGGCCGCGCTGACCCAGCCGGTGGGCGGCCTGGTCTTCGTCCTGGACGGAGTGCTGATGGGCGCCGGCGACGGCGGCTACCTGGCCGCGGCGATGCTCGGCACCCTGGTGGTGTTCGCCCCGGCGGCGCTCGCGGTGCCCGGTCTCGGCGGCGGACTGACCGCGCTCTGGTGGGCGATGAACCTCTTCATGCTGACCCGGGCGGCATTCCTGGTGTTCCGGGTGCGCAGCGGGCACTGGCTGGTGACCGGGGCGGTCCGCGCCTGAGCCGGGCCGCACCGCCGGAACGACCGAGGGCCGGCCTCCCCGGACGGGGAGGCCGGCCCTCGGACTGCTACCGGAGCGCTCAGGCGGCCACGACGTTGACGTCGAGGTTGGCCTGCACGTCGGAGTGCAGCTTGACCGAGACCTTGTGGGTGCCCAGGGTCTTGATCGGCGAGGCGATCGCCACGGCGCGCTTGTCCACGGACGGGCCGTCGGCCGCCTTGATGGCGTCGACGACGTCGGCCTGGGTCACCGAGCCGAACAGGCGGCCGGCGTCGCCGGAGCGAACGGACAGCTTGACCTGCAGGCCCTCGAGCTTGGCCTTGATCTCGTTGGCCGCCTCGAGGGTCTGGATCTCGTGGATCTTGCGGGCGCGACGGATGGCGTCGACGTCCTTCTGGCCGCCCTTGGTCCAGCGGATGGCGAAGCCACGCGGGACCAGGTAGTTGCGGGCGTAGCCGTCCTTGACCTCGACGATCTCGCCGGCGCTGCCGAGGCCGGGGACCTCGTGAGTGAGGATGATCTTCATTCTTCGGTCACCCTCTCTTAGCGCGTGGTGGAGGTGTAGGGCAGCAGCGCCATCTCACGGCTGTTCTTCACGGCCGTGGCGACGTCACGCTGGTGCTGGGTGCAGTTGCCGGTGACCCGGCGGGCACGGATCTTGCCGCGGTCGGAGATGAACTTCCGCAGCAGGTTCGTGTCCTTGTAGTCAACGTAGTTGACCTTGTCCTTGCAGAAGACGCAAACCTTCTTCTTCGGCTTGCGAGCAGGCGGCTTCGCCATCATGTGCTCCATTGGGGATGGACGGCCCGGACGCGCGAGGCGGCGCGGACCGCACGAAATCTCTCAGCATGCCGGGGCCCGGCCCAGGGGCCGTGCCCGGCGTGCACCGCTAGAACGGGGGCTCTTCCGAGTAGCCGCCGCCGGAGTTTCCACCCCAGCCGCCGCCCTGGTTGCCACCGGAGGGCGCGGAGGACGCCCACGGGTCGTCGGACGGGCCGGACTGGCCGCCGGGGTTGCCACCCCAGCCACCGCCGCCACCGCCCTGCTGGCCGCCGCCCCAGCCGCCACCGGACGGAGCGCCGCCCTGCTGACCGCCGAAGTTGCCGCCACCGCCCGGGCCGCCGGACCGGTTGGCCCGGGTGACCTTGGCGGTCGCCGACCGGAGGCTCGGGCCGACCTCGTCGACCTCCACCTCGAAGACCGTCCGCTTCTCGCCTTCCTTGGTGTCGTAAGACCGCTGGCGCAGTCGGCCCTGCACGATGACGCGCATGCCCTTCTGCAGCGACTCGGCGACGTTCTCCGCCGGCTGCCGCCAGACGTTGCACGTGAGGAAGAGGCTCTCGCCGTCCTTCCACTCGTTGGTCTGGCGGTCGAAGGTGCGCGGAGTGGACGCGATGCGGAACTTCGCGACCGCGGCACCCGACGGGGTGAAGCGCAGCTCGGGGTCGTCGACGAGATTGCCGACGAGGGTAATGACGGTCTCGCCTGCCATGGTGGGATGACCTCTCGGAAAAAGGAGTTCTGCGGTGCTCGCCCGGTGTTTCACGTGAAACACCGTGCGTGAGTCACCTGACGCCGGTGGCGTCAGCGGTGGCTCAGTGGGTGTCCGGGCGCAGGACCTTGGTCCGCAGAACCGACTCGCTCAGGCTGAGCTGGCGGTCGAGCTCCTTGACGACCTCAGGCGTGGCCTTCAGGTCGATGACCGAGTAGATGCCCTCGGACTGCTTGTTGATCTCGTAGGCCAGACGACGACGGCCCCAGGTGTCGATCTTCTCGACCTTGCCGCCACCAGTGCGGACAACGTTGAGGAAGTTCTCGATCAGGGGGGAGACAGCGCGCTCCTCGACCGACGGGTCGAGGATCACCATCACCTCGTAGTGACGCATGGGTAACCCACCTCCTTTGGACTCAACGGCCACGGTCTCTCCGTGGCAGGAGGGTTGTGCAGCGTCGCACCGGTGCGGTGACGACTCCGGCCACCGTAGTGGCGGGGTCTGACAACCGTCTCCGGCGATGGGCATACGGGGGCACACCTACACCAGTGCAGACCGCACAGCCTACCCGCCCGAACGCTCCGGTCCAAAATGCATAGGGGTTGTGATCCAGGGCATATCGGCCGCAATCTGGACGGAACGGCACGCTCTCCGGTCCGTGCCGCCGACGGCGCCGCGCGGTCCGCGCCGCCCGTCCCGCCCGTCCACCCTGGAGGTGGGTCCCTTGGCTCAGACCGTCCGCCGGTTTCCGGCCCTCACGCTCAACACCGACGGCCACGCGCACCCGCGCGAGAACGCGATGGTCGCGGTGGCCGCCGTCTTCGGCCTGCTGGCGTTCGTCAGCTCGTTCTTCGACAACCTGCACATCATGAGCTCGTGGACGGGCCTGGTGGGCATCGTGGCCGGCATGTGGGGCCAGTTCATCTCGGTCACCACGGCCGAACGCTTCGCACTGGTGATCTCGACCGGCCTGGCGGGCGTCGGCTTCTACCTGGGTCTCGCGCACGGCGGATTCTTCGGGGGCGTGTGGTGACATCCGCACGCCGGAGCGACGCGTGACCTCCGGTGCCCTCCCCGCGTACTTACTTGTGCTCAGGTATGCGGTGAGGGCACCGGCACGTCGGCGCCGACCCCAGCAGAAACGGACCATTCGGGCGATAGGGTCGCCGTGACCGCCCGCCTGGACCGCCCGACCGAGGAGGAGCATCCCAGCATGAGCCTGCGCCTGAGGACGATCACCCGCGAGGAACACCTCGCTTTCATCCAGTCCCGTCCCTCCGCCAGCCACATGCAGATCCCCGCCTGGGCGGACGTGAAGGCGGAGTGGCGCGCAGAAAGCCTCGGCTGGTTCGACGAGACGGGCGCGACGGTCGGCGCCGGCCTGGTGCTGTACCGGCAACTCCCGAAGGTGAAGCGCTACTTGGCCTACCTCCCGGAAGGCCCGGTGATCGACTGGTTCGACCGGGACCTCGACGCCTGGCTGCAGCCGATGCTGGCCCACCTCAAGGCGCAGGGCGCGTTCTCGGTGAAGATGGGCCCGCCGGTCGTCGTCCGCCGCTGGGACGCCACCACGCTCAAGGCGGCGATCGCGGCCAAGGAGGCCAAGCGGCTGCGCGACGTCGACCCGGACTGGTACGAGCCGCGCGCCTTCGAGGTGGCCGACCGGCTGCGCAAGGCGGGCTGGCTGCAGGGCGAGGACGGCGGCGCCGGCTTCGGCGACGTCCAGCCCCGGTACGTCTTCCAGGTGCCGCTGGCCGACCGCTCGCTCGACGACGTGCAGCGCGGCTTCAACCAGCTGTGGCGGCGCAACATCAAGAAGGCCGAGAAGAGCGGGGTCGAGGTCGTCCAGGGCGGCTACGACGACCTGGAGGTCTTCCACCGCCTCTACGTCGTCACCTCCGAGCGGGACCGCTTCACCCCGCGCCCGCTGGCGTACTTCCAGCGGATGTGGAAGTCGCTGGCCGCCGAGGACCCGAACCGGATGCGGCTCTACATCGCCTACCACGAGGGCGAGCCGCTGGCCGCGACCACCATGCTCACCGTCGGCGAGCACGTCTGGTACTCCTACGGCGCCTCCGCCGACCACAAGCGCGAGGTCAAGCCGTCGAACGCGATCCAGTGGCGGATGATGCGGGACGCCTACGCGCTTGGCGCCACCCTGTACGACCTGCGCGGGATCAGCGACACCCTGCAGGAGGACGACCACCTGTTCGGCCTGATCCAGTTCAAGCTCGGCACCGGCGGCCAGGCCGCCGAGTACCTCGGGGAGTGGGACTTCCCGCTGAACAAGCTGCTGCACAAGGCGCTCGACCTCTACATGTCGCGCCGCTGATACGCCCTCACCACATCCTCGGGGAGTGACGATGACCCTGTCGCTGTACGTGGACACCGCCCGCTGGCGGGCGCACCAGCAGGCGGTGCTGGCGGAGTTCCCCGGCCTGGTGCCGGTGGCCAAGGGCAACGGCTACGGCCTCGGCAACGCCCGGCTCGCCGAGGAGGCCGCGCTGCTCGGCACCGGGATCCTGGCGGTGGGCACCGCACAGGAGGCGGCCGACATCCGATTCCCCGGGAAGCTGCTGGTGCTCACCCCGTACCGGCCGGGCGAGGACGCGCCCGCGGTACCGTCCGGGACGGTCCGCACGGTCGCCCACGTCGACGCGCTGCGGGCGCTCCCGCCCGGCGCCCGGGTGGTGGTGGAGTGCATGACCACCATGAGACGCCACGGCATCGCCCGCACCGACCTGCCGAAGCTGCCCGCGGACGGGCCGGTGGTGGAGGGCTTCGCGCTGCACCTGCCGCTGGACCGGCCGGACGGCTCGGACCCGGTCGGGGAGGTGTCCGACTGGATGCGGGCGATCGCCGCCGCCGGCCCGCCGCCGGACACCGTGTACCTGAGCCACCTGGCCTCGGCCGACCTGGCCCGGCTGTCCGCGCTGCACCCGGACACCGCCTTCCGCTCCCGGATCGGCACCCGGCTCTGGCTCGGCGACGTCGGGGCGCTGCACGCCGCGGCGACCGTGCTGGACGTGACCGCGGTGGCCAAGGGCGAGCGCTACGGCTACCGCCAGCACAAGGCGCCGTCCGACGGCCACCTGCTGGTGGTCACCGGCGGCACCGCGCACGGCGTCGGCCTGGAGGCGCCCAAGTACCTGCACGGCATGCTGCCCCGGGCCAAGGGCCTGGCCCGCGCCGGCCTGGCGACGGTGAACCGGACCCTCTCGCCCTACGCCTGGGCCGGCCGCCAGCTGTGGTTCGCCGAGCCGCCGCACATGCAGGTGTCGATCCTCTTCCTGCCCGGCGACCTGAAGCCCCCGGTGATCGGCGACGAGCTCTCGCTCACCGTCCGCCACACCACCACGCACTTCGACCGGGTGGTGGACCACCGGGAGACGCTGCTGGGGGCTGCGTAGCCGCCGGCCGTCCTACGGGCGGCCCTGCTCGGCGACGTCCCCGTGCTCCGCGGGCGCCGGCCAGTCCCCGCCGGCCGGTGCGCCCGACGCGGTCACCGATTCGAGCCAGTCCGCGTCGTACTGCGGCGCGTACGCCGCGTAGGTCGCCTCCTCGCGCTGCCGGCGCGCGGCACCGAGGACGAAGACGTCCGGGGCGCCGTCCAGCACACCGCCGGACGGGTCGTCACTGCCGTCCCAGCGGACGGGGTCGCGCTCCGGGTGCAGCATGTCGCGGACGACCATGGCGCACAGGTAGAGCGTGCCGATCAGGTGCAGCGCGATCGCCAGGTGGTACCAGTCCTGGCCGATGCCGTGCTGCTTGGAGTCGCCGGTGTAGGCGAGGTAGGACCAGACGCCGAGGAAGTACAGCACCTCGCAGGTCTGCCAGATCAGGAAGTCCCGCCAGCGCGGCCGGGCCAGCGCGGCCAGCGGGATCAGCCAGAGCACGTACTGAGGCGAGTAGACCTTGTTGGTCAGCACGAACGCGGCGACCACGAGCAGGGCGAGCTGGGCGAAGCGCGGCCGCCGCGGGGCGGCGAGCGCGAGCCAGCCGACGGCCAGGCAGCAGAGCACCAGCAGCACCGAGATCCAGGTGTTGAGGGTGGGCAGCTGCTGGTTGCGGTCCTGCATGAGGATGAGCCAGAACGAGCCGAAGTCCTCCTTGCGGACCTGGCTGAAGGTGTAGAAGGTGGCCCAGCCCTTGAAGTTGGCGATCATGATGGGCAGGTTGACGACCAGCCAGGCCGCGACCGCGCCGCCGAGTGCCCGGCCGAAGTCGCGCCACTTCCCGGCCCGCCAGCAGAGCACGAGCAGCGGCCCGAGCAGCAGGACGGGATAGAGCTTGGCCGCGGTGGCCAGGCCGATGAAGACACCGGCCGCGGTGGGCCGGGAGCCGGCCCAGTACGCCATGGCCACGGCGGCCAGCGCCACCGCGAGCAGGTCCCAGTTGATGGTGGAGTCCAGGGCCAGGCACGGGGCGACGGCGAACAGCAGCGCGTCCCAGGGGCGCCTGCGGTGGGTGCGGGTGAGCGCCACCACGACCACCACCGCGCAAACCATCAGCATGCCCGCGTTGACCATCCAGAACCACTGCTCGCGCCCCTGCAGCTCCCCGCCGGTGGGCGTCAGCCAGGCCGCGACCTGCATGAACAGGCCGGTCAGGACGGGGTACTCCAGGTACTGCATGTCCTGGGTCGGGAAGGGCAGCGGGTCCAGGTACGGGTGGCGCCCGCTGTCGAAGCCGCGGCCGGAGAACAGGTGCGGGATGTCGCTGTAGCAGGCGTGCGTGTACTGGGTGGTCGCGCCGTGGAACCAGCCGCCGTCGTAGCAGGGGACCTTCTGCACCAGGCCGAGCACATAGGTGACGATGACGACCACTGCGAGGAAGCGGGCAGGGGTCCACCAGGAGACGCCGAGCAGGGCGCGGCGCCCGGGCGGGCCGCCGAACACCTCGCTGCCGGCCGCCGCGACCGGGTCCTCGTCGGCCGGTACGACGACGGTGTTGGGCAGCGGACCGGCCGCCGGGACGGGGGCGGGCCCGGCGGTCTCGTGGGTGCTGGACGTCATGGCGGACATACTGCCGCACCACCGCCCGCACGACGAGGAGACCCCGGCAAAGACTCCGGCGCCGGCCCACCCCCGGAGGGGCGGACCGGCGCCGGAGTGTCGTCACTGTGCTGGCGCGCCGCCGCCCGCGGTGGACGTGTCGGTCGGGCTCGCCGTCGGCTTGCCGGGCTTGGTCGGAGGCGTCCGGGTCGGGCAGAGGATGAAGCAGCTGTCCGTCGCGGTCGGCGAGGGGCTGTTGCCGGTCGGTCCGCTGCTCGGGCTCGGCGTGGTCGACGGGGTCTCCGTCGGGGAGGCGCTGGTCGAGGCCGAGACGGAGGCCGACGGCGAGGCGGTCGACGGGGCGCCCGAGGCGTCCAGCTTCACACCGGCCTCCTCCGGGTCCGGGAAGTTCTTCGGGTTGCCCGGGCCGATGATCTTCATGTAGCGGGTGAAGACGTCGGTCGGGAAGTCACCACCGTGGATCTCGCTCTTGCCGGCGGTGCCGTTCAGCGAGAGCAGACCGGGCTTGCCGGGCTGCTCGCGCCACATGCCGACCGAGGTCACCAGGCTCGGCGTGTAGCCGACCCACCAGGCCGAGGTGCCGGAGTCGGTGGTACCGGTCTTGCCCGCCACCGGGAAGCCAAGCTCGTTGGTCTTCTTACCGGTGCCGTTCTTGGCCACGTTCTCCAGCACGTCGGTGACGTTGTCGGCGACGGCCGCGTCGAGGACCTTCTTCGCCTGGGGCTTGGCGAACTTCGGCATGTCGACGCCGTCCTTCTGCACCCTCAGCACCGAGTACGGGTCGGTCTGCTGCCCGTGGGCGGCGAACACCGAGTAGGCCGAGGCCATCCGGATCGCGCTGGGGGTGGAGGTGCCGAGCGGGAAGGTGATGGTGCTGGAGGGTGCCAGGCTGCCCTTGAGCAGGCCCATCTGCAGCGCCAAGCTCTCCACGTTCTTGCCGCCGACGTCCTGGTTGAGCTGGACGAAGGGCACGTTGTAGGAGTTCTTCATGGCCTCCTTCAGCGTCACGTACCCGGGGCTGGAGGTGCTGTCGTTCTTCTGCTTGTAGGGCTGGCCGTTGTCACCGATCACCGGACTGCCGTCCGACTTGAAGATCTCGGACAGGTTATTGGCCATGTAGCGGCTGTCGGTGCTGATCCGGGTCGGCTGGCCGTCCGAGTCCATCTTGGTCTGGACGCCGAGCTGCATGGCGGCGGCCAGGACGAACGGCTTGAAGGTCGAGCCGACCGGGATGCCGAACGCGTCGGCGTTGTTGGTGTAGTGGCCGTTCTCGATGCCGGAGCCGCCGTAGATGGCCACGATCGCACCGTCGTTGGGGAGGACGGAGGCCGCGCCCATCTGCACGAAGTTGTCCTCCTCGCGCTTGTCCGGGTGCAGGCTCGCCTTCTGGAAGTCGTCGACGGCCTTCTTCAGGGCGTCGACCTTGTCCTTCTGGAAGGTGGTGTAGATCTTGTAGCCGCCGCGCTGCAGGGCCTCCTGGCTGATGGTCGGGTCCTTCGCCATCAGGTACTTGTTGGCGGTCTCCACCAGGTAGCTGACCTCACCGGTCATGTTGGAGGCGGCCTTGGGCTTGATCGGCTCGGGGAACGCCTGCCCGCACTTGTCGCGCTCCGCCTTGCTGGTGAGGCCCGCGATGACCATCCGGTTCAGCACGTAGTCCCAGCGCTCCTGCATGCGCTTGTGGTTGTCGGTACTGAGCGAGGGGTCGTAGAGCGCCGCGCCCTTGAGCAGGCCGGCCAGCATGGCGCCCTGGCAGATGTCGATCTGCGAGGCGTCCTTGCCGTAGTAGGCCTGGGCCGCGGCCTGGATGCCGGTCGAGTTCCGGCCGTACCAGCTGGTGTTGAGGTAGCCCTTGAGCACCTCGTCCTTCTGGTCGGCGATCTTGAGCGTGATGAACATTTCCTTGACCTTGCGGGTCACGGTCTGGTCCTGGCTCAAGTAGTAGTTCTTCACGTACTGCTGGGTGATGGTCGAGCCGCCCTGGGTCTCGCCGCCGGTCGCCATCTTGTAGACGGCGCGGGCGATGCCCTTGGGGTCGATGCCCTTGTCGGTGCGGAACGTCTCGTTCTCGGCCGCGATCGTGGTGTCCTGCGCCGCCCGACTGATGTCGGCCAGCTGGACGATCTGGCGGTTGGTGGCGCCCTTGCGGGTCATCTCCGAACCGTCGGCCCAGTAGTAGATGTTGTTCTGCTCCTCGAACTGCTTGTTCGGGTCCGGAACGGGCGTCATCGCGAAGGCGACGCCGACGGCCGCGACGGTGCCGCCGAAGAAGACCAGGAAGAGCGAGAGGATCTGCTTCCACGAGGGGATCCAGCGGCGGAAGCCGTTCTTGCCCCAGCGCGGGTAGTCGATGAAGCGCTTCTTGCCCGGGCCGCCGGAGCCGCCGCGGCCGCCGCCGGCCGGGGGCCCGCCCCGCCGGCCACCGCCACCGCCACCGCCGTTCTGGCCCTGGCGGCGCATCTCGGCACGGGTCAGCCGGGGCTGCTGGGCGGTCTCGCGGGGACCAGCGGCGCGGGCACGGCGCAGCCCCTCGGAGCGGAGCTCGTCCGGTCCGGGTCGGCCGTGGGAGGGCGCGCCCCCCGACGGGTTGCCGTAGGCGTCGGGCCGACGGCCCCCGCCGTGGCCACCCGGGGGCTGGCCGCCGCCTCCGTTGGGCAACCTTCGCCGGTGTTCGCTCATCTCTCAGCAGCTCCTCGGTCGGGCATTCCGGGCCCGAAGGCAGGGTTCACTTCCGATGCCCGCAACCGCCTGATCCCCGGAGGTGGTCCTCGTGCACACGCGACAGCGTACGCATCCTTCAAACGTCAACATTCGGGCATTAAAGGACAAACGCCACATAACGCCGGCAGATCATTACAGTGCCGTTGCCTACCGGGCCGCGTCGGACTTGACGTGGAGCCCGCGCACGCCACCGGTCCACACCGCGGCCACCTTGTGATCACGTTCACGCGTGCCCCCCTTGCTCACATCGTGACCCCGGTTTACTGTTCTCGATATATCGAGCCGATACATCGGGACGGCATAACCGCCCCGTGCACCGGCCCAACAGCCACGGGGAGAGGAGGCGGCAGGGGATGAGCAGGCGTTCCGGAGTGCTGGAATTCGCCGTTCTCGGCCTGCTGCACGACGCTCCGATGCACGGCTACGAGCTGCGCAAGCGTCTCAACGTCCTGCTCGGTTCGTTTCGTGCCTTCTCGTACGGCACGCTCTACCCCTGCCTGAAGAACCTGGTCGCCCAGGGCTTCCTGGTCGAGGACAACCCGGACGTCGAGTACGTTCCCGCCACAGCGCTCAACGGCAAGCGGTCGAAGATCGTCTACCGGCTCTCCGCCGAGGGCAAGCAGCGCTTCGAGGAACTGCTCGCCGAATCGGGCCCGGACGCCTGGGAGGACGAGCACTTCGGCGTCCACTTCGCGTTCTTCGCCCGGACCGACAAGGCCGTGCGGATGCGCGTCCTGGAGGGCCGCCGCAGCCGGCTGGAGGAGCGGCTGGAGCGGATGCGCAGCTCGATCGCCCGCACCCGCGAGCGGTTCGACGACTACACGCTCGAACTCCAGCGACACGGCCTCGAATCGGTGGAGCGCGAGGTCCGCTGGCTCAACGAGCTCATCGAGACCGAGCGGGCCAACCGCACCACCGGACGCAACGGCGCGTCGGCCGGTGCGACACAGACTTCGGACGGCCGTGGCCAGGAGGCCGGGTCCTCGGACCCGCCGAGGCCACCGCACGACCGCCCGGGGCGCTCCGCACAGGAGCGCTGAGACCCGCGGCCAGGTGCTTCGCGGCACCGGAACCGTGGGAGGAGTGGGCGCCGCGCGCCCGTCAGACAGTCATACCAGTAGGGATTCGAGAACCGCCTTCACGGCGGGCCTCATGAGAACACAGGGAGCAACCGGAATGGGTTCGGTTCGCGTAGCCATCGTGGGCGTGGGCAACTGCGCCGCGTCGCTGGTGCAGGGTGTCGAGTACTACAAGGACGCCGACCCGGCCGGCAAGGTCCCCGGGCTGATGCACGTGCAGTTCGGCGAGTACCACGTCCGTGACGTGGAGTTCGTCGCCGCGTTCGACGTCGACGCCAAGAAGGTCGGCTTCGACCTGGCCGACGCCATCGGCAGCAGCGAGAACAACACCATCAAGATCTGCGACGTGCCGCCGACCGGTGTCACCGTGCAGCGCGGCCACACCCTGGACGGCCTGGGCAAGTACTACCGCGAGACCATCGAGGAGTCGGACGAGGCGCCGGTCGACGTGGTCCGGGTCCTCAAGGACAAGCAGGTCGACGTCCTCGTCTGCTACCTGCCCGTCGGTTCCGAGGCTGCGGCCAAGTTCTACGCCCAGTGCGCCATCGACGCCAAGGTCGCCTTCGTGAACGCCCTCCCGGTGTTCATCGCCGGCACCAAGGAGTGGGCGGACAAGTTCACCGAGGCCGGCGTGCCGATCGTCGGTGACGACATCAAGTCCCAGGTCGGCGCCACCATCACCCACCGTGTGATGGCCAAGCTGTTCGAGGACCGCGGTGTCATCCTCGAGCGCACCATGCAGCTGAACGTCGGCGGCAACATGGACTTCAAGAACATGCTCGAGCGCGAGCGCCTGGAGTCCAAGAAGATCTCCAAGACCCAGGCCGTCACCTCGCAGATCCGCGACCGCGAGCTCGGTTCCAAGAACGTCCACATCGGCCCGTCCGACTACGTCGCGTGGCTCGACGACCGCAAGTGGGCGTACGTCCGCCTCGAGGGCCGCGCCTTCGGCGACGTTCCGCTGAACCTGGAGTACAAGCTCGAGGTCTGGGACTCCCCGAACTCGGCCGGTGTCATCATCGACGCCGTGCGCGCCGCGAAGATCGCCAAGGACCGCGGCATCGGCGGCCCGATCCTCTCCGCGTCCTCCTACTTCATGAAGTCCCCGCCGGTGCAGTACTTCGACGACGAGGCCAAGGAGAACGTCGAGAAGTTCATCCGCGGCGAGGTCGAGCGCTGACCCCAGGGCGACGTGCCCGGCGACGGGCGCTGAAGCACTGAGCAGGCCACCTCCGAAGGGTCCCGGTCCACGACCGGGACCCTTCGGCGTTCCCGGAGCCGAGCGATGTTTCACGTGAAACCGCACCGCCCGGCATGGCAACCTGTCCGGGTGGCGATCACCAGGAACGACGGCAGGCAGGCGCCCCACCGCGCCACGCTCGGCGGGCTGCTGCGCGGACGCGACTTCCGCCGACTGCTGGTGGTCCGCATGCTCAGCCAGCTCTCCGACGGCACCTTCCAGGTCGCACTCGCCGCCTATGTGATCTTCTCCCCCGAGCGGCAGTCCTCCCCCGGCGACATCGCCGCGGTGCTCGCCGTCATGCTGCTGCCCTTCTCGGTCGTCGGCCCGTTCGCCGGCGTACTGCTCGACCGCTGGCGCCGCCGCCAGGTCCTCCACTACGGCAACCTCGCCCGGTTCGGACTGGGCCTCGCCACCGCGGCCCTGCTGCTCGGGCAGGCACCGGAGTGGCTGTTCTTCGCCGCCGCGCTGCTGGTCACCGCTCTCAACCGGTTCATCCTGGCCGGCCTCTCGGCCGCCCTGCCGCGGGTGGTCGACCCCCGACAGCTGGTCACCGCCAACGCGGTCTCCCCCACCATGGGCACGGTCGCCGCCACCCTCGGCGGCGGCCTCGGCTTCCTCGTCCACCAGGTGCTCCCGCCGAGCCCGCGGGCCGACGCCGCCCTGGTCGGCATCGCGGCGCTGCTCTACCTCTCCGCCGCACTCGCCGCCCTGCTGATCGACCGCGACCTGCTCGGCCCCGAGCACCACCCGGACCGGCCGCCGCTGAGCCGGGCGCTCACCACCGCCGCCCGCGACCTCGGCACGGCACTGCGCCACCTGGTCCACGACTGCCGCCCGGCGACCCACGCGCTGGCCGCGGTCACCCTCGCCCGGTTCTGCTACGGCGTGCTGATCGTCGTGGTGCTGATGCTCTCCCGCTACACCTTCAACTCCCCCGACGACGCCGCCGGCGGCCTGACCAGCCTCGGCCGCGCGGTCGGCTTCTCCGCGGTCGGCTTCTTTCTCGCCGCACTGATCAGCCCCTGGTTCACCCGCCGACTCGGCCTCACCGGCTGGATGGTCACCTGCCTGGCCGCCGCGGCGGTCTTCGTCCCCGCGCTCGGCCTGACCTTCCGCGAGTGGCCGAGCCTGTTCGCCGCCCTGCTGCTCGGCGTGGTCACCCAGGGCACCAAGATCTGCGCCGACACGCTCGTCCAGGAATCCGTCGAGGACGAGTACCGGGGCCGCGTCTTCGCCGTCTACGACGTCCTGTTCAACGTCTCCTTCGTCGCCGCCGCCGGGGTCACCGCGCTGGTCCTGCCGCTGAACGGGCGGTCCGTCGGGGTGGTCTGCGGGGTCGCCCTCACCTACGCGCTGGGGGCTCTGTTCTACGCCCGGGCGGCCCGTTCCGACCGCCCCGGGCGGGGACTGACGTCCCGTCGGCCGGCCGGGAGTCGCTAAGGTACGTCCGCGTACCGGCGCGACCTCAGCAGCCCACGGGGGGATCGATGAGCACACCGCAGAATCCGTACGGCCAGCCGCAGTACGGCACGGCACCCCAGGGGCAACCGCCCTACGGGGCGCCGCAGCCGCCTCCGGCGTACGGCCAGCAGCCACCGGCGTACGGCCAACCACCGGCCTACGGCCAGCCGCCCGCGTACGGGCAGCAGCCACCGGCCTACGGACAACAGCCGCCCCCGTACGGGCAGCAGCCGCCCCCGGCGTACGGCTATCCGGGCCCCGGCCAGCAGCCGCCCGCCCCGCCGGTCGGACCGCAGCCCCCGTACGGCGGCGGCCCCGGCCACCAGGCGCCCGCGTACCCGCCGCCGCCCGGCGCCGTGGTGCCCGCACCGCCCAAGCCCCGGCGGCCGCTGAAGTTCTGGCTACGCGGCGGCGTGGCGGCGGCCGGCGCGGTCGTGATCATCATCGGCTTCTTCGTCGCCGACTCCTCGCCCTCCGCCGCGAAGGCGGGCGACTGCGTGGAGAAGACGGGCTACAAGAGCGTCTCCAAGGTGTCCTGCAGCGACCCGAAGGCCGCCTACAAGGTGCTCAAGAACATCAGCGGCGGCAGCGTGGCCGCCTGCGACGGCACCCCCGGGACGACGGCCACCTTCAGCGGCAGCACCGGCCGCCGCTGGCGGAAGAAGCACTACGTGCTCTGTCTCGGCCCGCTGACCTCCGGGACGGTCAAGACCCCGGGCTCCACCGCGGTCCCGAAGAAGTCCTGACCTCGCGAGGTCGGCGGTGCCCGGGACGGATCGGAACCGTCCCGGGCACCGTTCGAGCAATCGTCAGATCAGCAGATCCGCCAGCTCCTCCTCGTCCGCACCCTCGTCGACCGCCCTCAGCAGCCGGCGGCGGCGCCGGGCGACCGTGCGCTCGTCGTCGTCCAGGACGACCCGCTCCAGCCGGTCGACCCGGTCGGCCATCGCGTCGATCTTGCTGCTGTTCCGGCCGACCTCGATCGCCAGTGCGTTGAGGAGCGGCACCACCGCGGTGCCGACGACGTCCCGCACCACCTGCTCGGCGACGCCGGCGACCGCCGCCTGGAGCGAGCCCTCCGGCCACCGCGGAGCGTTGTCCACAGGCTGCGCGGCGCCGTCCACAGCCGAGCGGCGCGCCTCCTGCTCGACGTCCAGCAGGTGGCAGCGCACCTGGCGGGCGGTCTCGCTGTCCCGCAGCAGCATGGCGACGTTGAGCACGGTGCGCCGGGTGAACAGGGCGAGCGAGCGGGCACGCGACCGGATCCCACTGGCCGTCTTGAAGGAGGTCAGTCGCTCGCCGGTCAGCACGGTGTACCCGTTCTGGGCGAGTTCGGCCCGGTGGTCGGTCACCAGGGAGTAGACCGCCTTGAGACCCACCCCGAAGTACGCCGCCACTCCCTCGGTCGTGAGGTGCACGCCGTCGGGCAGCAGCTGCAGTGCCCGCACCCGGTCGAGCACCTCGACCCGGTCGGCGACGGTCGCCCGCATGGTCGGCGACTCCAACAGAACCGCGTCCACAGCCATGGCCGTGTCGTTCCGTCCGGGGAGGGGCGCATCCCCTCCCTCGGACGGAGCAACGCACCGCCGACCGTCCGGTTACGCTCGGCAATGCTCGGATTCGCGATCTCCGGCCGGGGCCGGAGGGCTCACTCCTGCTCGGCCCACCATGCGCGCAGCGCGGCGACGGCCTCCTCGTACGGCATCGGCCCGTACTCGAGGCGGAGCTCCAGCAGGTGCTTGTAGGCCTTGCCGACCTGCGGGCCGGGCTTGATGCCGAGCAGCTCCATGATCTGGTTGCCGTCGAGCGCGGGCCGGATCGCGTCCAGCTCCTCCTGCTCCTTGAGCAGGGTGATCCGCTCCTCCAGGGAGTCGTAGGTGCGGGCGAGCGCGGCGGCCTTCTTGCGGTTGCGGGTGGTGCAGTCGGAGCGGGTGAGCTTGTGCAGGCGCTCCAGCAGCGGGCCGGCGTCGGTGACGTAGCGGCGCACCGCGGAGTCCGTCCACTCGCCGCCGCCGTAGCCGTGGAAACGCAGGTGCAGCTCGACCAGCCGGGAGACCTCGTCCACCAGCTCGTTGGAGTACTTGAGGGCCCGCATCCGCTTGCGGGTCATCTTGGCGCCGACCACCTCGTGGTGGTGGAAGGAGACCCGCCCGTCGGACTCGAACCGGCGGGTGCGCGGCTTGCCGATGTCGTGCAGCAGCGCGGCCAGCCGCAGGACGAGGTCCGGCCCGTCCTTCTCCAGGGCGATCGCCTGCTCCAGGACGGTGAGCGAGTGCTCGTAGACGTCCTTGTGGCGGTGGTGCTCGTCACTCTCCAGGCGCAGCGCGGGCAGCTCCGGCAGCACGTACTCGGCGAGGCCGGTGTCGACCAGCAGCCGCAGGCCCTTCACCGGGTGGGCGGCGAGCAGCAGCTTGTTGAGCTCGGCCTGGACGCGCTCGGCGGAGACGATGGTGATCCGCTCGGCCATCGCCGTCATCGCCGTGACGACCTCGGGGGCCGGGGTGAAGTCCAGCTGCGCGGCGAACCGGGCGGCGCGCATCATCCGGAGCGGGTCGTCGGAGAAGGACTCCTCCGGGGTGGCGGGGGTGCGCAGCACCCGGGCCTCCAGGTCCTCCAGGCCGTGGTGCGGGTCGACGAAGCCGCGGCCGGGCAGGTCGACGGCCATCGCGTTGACGGTGAAGTCCCGGCGGACGAGGTCCTGCTCGATGGTGTCGCCGTAGGTGACCTCGGGCTTGCGCGAGGTGCGGTCGTACGCCTCGGAGCGGTAGGTGGTGATCTCGATCAGGAAGGAGCCGTCGGCGGTGTCCTTGCGGGCGCCGACGGTGCCGAAGGCGATGCCGACGTCCCAGACCGCGTCGGCCCAGCCCTTGACCAGCTTGAGCACCTGGTGCGGGCGGGCGTCGGTGGTGAAGTCCAGGTCGTTGCCCAGCCGGCCGAGCAGCGCGTCCCGGACGGAGCCGCCGACCAGCGCCAACCGGAAGCCGGCCGCCTCGAAGCGGCGGGCGATCTCGTCGGCGACCGGCGAGACCCGGAGCAGTTCCTGCAGACCGAGGGCCTGTGCCTCGCTCAGCCCGGGCAGGGCGGTCGGCGCGGTGGAACTGGAATGATGGACGCTGGAGTCATTGGCAGTGGACACGGCTCCCTAGGGTACGTGCCCGGCCGGGCCCGCCGCCTGTCGCTTTTCCACCCGCGGCGCGCCGGTGCGCCGGGTGCGCCGGGTGCGCGGCCGGGCAGTCGGCGGCCCGCACCACCGGTGCGCCGGACACGTCGTTACCATGCCGGGAGAGCCCGGTACGGGCGGCGCAGGCCGGTGCTCCGGTCGCTCGGGGCTGCCCGGCGCCTGAACGGACCCCGACCGGGTCCGCGGTGGTCATGGCTATCCACTCAATCGAACGAGAAACGGCGAGGGCACAGCACGTGGGCGAGGCGCGGCACGGCCTGACAGCGTACGGACGTGTGGGACGGGCGGCCCGGCGCCTGGCCGCGGTGCTGGCCGGCGGCACCGTTCTGCTGTCCGCGGCGCCGCACGCCACCGCCGCGGCGCCCGCTTTCCCGGCCGCCTCCCCGGACTACCCGGCGACCGTGCAGATCGACTCGGTCTCCGCGCCGGTCGCGGGCGAGAACGCCACCGTGACCGTGACCGGCCGGGTCACCAACGCCGGCTCCTCCACGGTGAAGGCGGCGCGCGTGGTGCTGCGCTCCCCGAAGGAGGAGCTGGACACCCGCAGCGCGATCAACCTGGTCGCCGGACGCACCAACCCGACCAGCAAGGACGGCACCGTCCTGGCGGGCCACAAGGCCGACCTCGGCGACCTCGCCCCGGGCCAGTCCCGGCCGTACAGCCTGCAGGTGTCGACCGCCGACCTGGGCCTGAAGGCGGCGGGCGTGTACGAGCTCGCGGTGGACGTCCGGGACACGGACGAGGACCGCCCGCTGGGCATCGCGCGCACCTTCCTGCCGTACAACACCGCACCGGGCGCCAAGCAGACCCAGATCGCCACCCTGTGGCCGATCACGCACGCCCCCGAGCTGGTCGCGCAGACCATGCCGGACAACGACCAGATGCCGGTGCTGCGGGACGACGGCCTGGCCACCGAGCTCGGCCCGAACGGGCGGCTCGGCAAGCTGGTGACCATCGGCCAGACGCTGCCCAACCTGACCTGGGTGATCGACCCGGACCTGCTGGACACGGTGTACGCGATGACCAAGCCGTACCGGGTGCAGAAGCCCGGCACGGCGGGTGAGTCCGCCAAGGAGGAGAACACCGTCGCCGGCGCCGGGCAGAACGTCGCCACCGCCTGGCTGGCGCAGCTGCGCACCGCGGTGGCGGCCAACGGCTCGCAGGTCGTGGCGCTGCCGTACGCCGACCCGGACCTCGCCTCGATCGCGCACAACGGCAGCGGGCTCACGGGCATGGACACCGCCCTGCGCAAGGCCGCCACCGCGGGCAAGGTGACGGCCGAGGGCCGGCTGTCGGTGGACGTGAAGGGCGACGTCGCCTGGCCGTACCAGGGCCGGCTGGACCAGCCGACCGCCGGGGTCGCCCGCACCGCCGGTGCCGACCTGGTGCTGGTGAACGGCTCGACCATGCCGGAGTCCCGCTCGCTCTCCTACACGCCGAACGCGGCGCGCCCGATCGGCAACGGTCAGACCGCGGTGGTCGCCGACCCGGTGCTCTCCTCGCTGTTCTCCGGCAACCTCGACTCCGACGAGGCGCAGAGCCTGGCCGAGCAGCGCTTCCTGGCCGAGACGATGACGATCACCCAGCAGCGCCCGGACGAACAGCGCAGCCTGCTGGTGATGCCGTCCCGGACGCTGACGGTCGGCACCGCGGAGGCGCTGGCCGCCGCCCTCCACGCGGCCGCGCAGCCGGGCGGCTGGGTGGCCCCGGCCCGCCTCGACGCCGTCGCCACGGCCCCGGCCGACCCGGAGGCCAACGGCTCCGTCCCGGGCGACTACCCGGGCGAACTGCGCGGCTCCGAGCTGTCCTCGGCCTCGCTGGGCTCGGTGATGGGCGTGCAGACCGGGCTGGACCAGCTGCTGCAGATCCTGACCCAGCCGCAGCGCGTGCGGGGCCCGTTCAACGCGGCCATGGTCCGCTCGATGTCCACCGAGTGGCGCGACCACGCCGAGGCGTCCGCGGCGTACCGGGACGGCGTGCAGAGCTACCTGGCCAACCTCACCGCCGCGGTGAAGGTGCCGGCCAAGAGCGTGATCACGCTGCCGGGCGACAACGCGATCCTGCTGATCAGCGTCAAGAACGACCTCAACCAGGCGGTCGGCAACCTGCAGCTGCGGGTCACCTCCTCGCAGGTGAACCGGCTCAACGTGGGCGAGGCGGCGACCGTGGTGCTGGACGGCACCACTAGCCGCACCTTCCGCTTCCCCGCCGAGGCGCAGGTCAACGGCCCGGTGCAGATGACGGCCCAGCTGTGGACGACCGGTCCGAACGCGCAGCCGTACGGCAAGGCGGTGTCCTTCACCGTCGAGGTGACCTCGGTGGCGAGCGGCGTCATGTACGTCATCGGCGGCGGTGTGGTGCTGATGGCGCTGGCCGGCGTCCGGTTCTATCTGCAGCGCAAGAAGCGCTCAGCGGCCGGCGAGGTCGACCTCGATCCGGAGCGGCTGGTGGACGCCGACGAGGGCGGCGCCGAACCGTCCGCCGACACTGCCGAGGAGGGCGCGGAGACGGCGGAGGACAGCGTCGGCGAGGCCCCCTCGCACGCCTCCGTGAAGCCGTCCGACTCACCGCCGGAGTCCGCCGCAGATGCCCGGGATCGGGCCACCGGTGATGAGAAGGTTGGTCACTGAGGGAACCCCGTCCGGGCTCCACCGACCAGCGAAGAGGTGGCATGAGCAGCGGTCCGCGCGAGGAGCGAGCACAGGGCCGGGGCGGCCCAGGCGGCGGGGTCGGACCGAAGGCCGCCGAACCCGCCACCGACTGGTACGTGGACGACACCTATGCCCGTGATCCGCACGCGGGCGACGCTTTCGGCAGCGCGGCGGAGCAGGATCCGTACGGGCTGGCCACCGCCGAGGCGGCAGCGGCGCTGCCGCCGCAGCCCGGCCCCCAGCCGGCGGAGGCACCGCCGGTCGCCCTCGGCTCCCCCGTCCCGCACTGGGCGGGCACCCCGGTGCTGACCGCCGAGCAGCCGCCCGCCCCAGACGGCGAGGAACACGGGGGCAAGGACGGCGGGGACGACGACGGCAGCAGCGCGGAAGCGGCAGCCGAGGCGGCGGCAGAGGAAGAGGCCGAGGCGGAGGCCGCCGAGTACCTGGGCGTGGACGCGCTGCTGAGCGGCGTGGGCGGCGCGCCCGAGCCACAGCCCTTCGTCCCGACGATCGAGTTCGACCCGCCGCTCACCGCCGAGGAGGCGGGCCTGCACGAGGCGCTCGGTGAGGGCGGCACCCCGCCACCCGCCGCTCCGCCCACCGCTCCGCCCGTCATTCCCCCTCTGGCCCCTCCCGCGGCGGAGCCGGTGCCCGGCGCGGCGGCGGGCAGGGTGGCGAGCCTGGTCAACTCCAGTGCGGTGATGGCGGCCGGCACGCTCGTCTCCCGCGGCACCGGCTTCCTGCGCACGATGGTGATCGCCGCCGCGATCGGTGTCGGCACCATGGGCGACTCGTACAACGCCGCCAACACCCTGCCGACGCTGCTCTACATCCTCATCGGCGGCGGCGCGCTGAACGCCGTCTTCGTGCCGCAGCTCGTCCGCAGCATGAAGAGCGACGAGGACGGCGGCACGGCCTATGCCAACCGGCTGCTGACCCTGGTGGTCTGTGGGCTGGCGGGCGTGGCGACAGTCGCCGTGCTCGCCGCGCCGCTGCTCGTCCAGCTGATCTCGCACTCGCTGATGCGGGACCCCGCCAGCGCCGAGACCACGGTCGCGCTCGCCCGGTACTGCCTGCCGACGATGTTCTTCATGGGCGTGCACGTGGTGATGGGCCAGATCCTCAACGCCCGGGGTCGGTTCGGCGCGATGATGTGGACGCCGGTCCTCAACAACCTCGTGGTGATCTTCACCTTCGGCAGCTACATCTGGGTCTACGGCACCTTCCAGCACAGCCAGGTGACCCCGCAGACGATCTCCCCCGAGGGCGTGCGGTTGCTCGGTGTCGGCACCCTGCTGGGCCTCGCCGTCCAGGCGCTGGCGATGATCCCGTACCTGCGCGCCGCCGGGTTCTCCTTCAAGCCGCGCTTCGACTGGCGCGGCCACGGCCTGGGCAAGGCCGCCCGGCTGGCCAAGTGGACCTTCCTGTTCGTCCTGGCCAACCAGGCGGGCTTCCTTGTCGTCACCCAGCTCGCCACCGCCGCCGGCATCGCCGCAGAGGAGGACGGCCATCTGGGCGTCGGCCTGGCCGCGTACGCCAACGCCCTGCTGATCTGGCAGCTGCCGATGGCCGTGGTGACGGTCTCGGTGATGAGCGCCGTGCTGCCCCGGCTCTCCCGGGCGGCCGCCGACCACGACGCGGGCGCCGTCCGCGACGACCTCTCGTACGGGCTGCGCACCTCCGCGGTGGCGATCGTCCCGGCGGCCTTCCTGTTCCTCGCGCTCGGCCCGGTCATCGGCTACGCGGTCTACGGCCTCGGCAACGGCGGCTCGGCGGCGCACGGCGCCCTGTCGATCGGCTACATGCTGTCGGCCTTCGCACTCGGCCTGATCCCCTACTCGGTGCAGTACGTGCTGCTGCGCGGCTTCTACGCCTACGAGGACACCCGTACGCCGTTCTCCAACACGGTCTGGGTGGCGGCCTGCCAGGCGGGCACCGCCGTGCTCTGCTGGCTGGTCCTCCCCGCCCAGTGGGCGGTCACCGGCATGGCGCTCTGCTACGGCGCCTCCTACGCCGTGGGCGTCGCCGTGGCAGTGCCCCGGCTGAAAGCCAGGGTCGGCGGCCTGGACACCGGCCGGATCGGCCGCACCTACGTCCGCCTCGCAATCGCGTCGCTGCCGGCCGCCGCCTTCGGCCTGGCCGTCGAGCTGGTGATGCTGGACCTGCTGGACGGCTGGCCGGCCGGCGTACTGACCCTGGTGGTGGCCGCCACGGTGCAGGTCGGCACCTTCCTGCTGGTCGCCCGGCGGATGCGGATCGAGGAGCTGAACGCGATGCTCGGCATGGTGCGCAGCCGACTCGGCCGCTGAGCATGACATAACGTCAACCCGGCGCAGCCCGAGCGGCCGCGCCGAGGGGGGACCCCGATGACGGGCCGTCCACCGGATCGCGGATGATTGCGCAACCGGTCGGGCGGCCCAGCGGTCGTACCAGGGGAGAATCAGTGGGCACAATTGTCCTGGCGGGCCCGGAGCCCCGGCGTCAGGGCAAGCCGACTTCTCAGGACCGGGCCGGAACTAAGGGGAGGCAGGACCACGGTGGCTGATGGCACCAAGGCGGTCGTCGACACGACCGTCGCGGACGAGGCGGCGCTGGCCATGGCAATCGAGGACATCACGCCCGAGGGCGGCCCGTCCGCCGCCGGGCAGGACTCCGCGGACGAGGACTCTGACGCCGTCTCGGACGCCGCTGACGCCGCCTCCGACTCCGCCGCAGCCACCGCCCCGGGCGAGACCCGGGACGACGCTCCCGAGGCCTCCAAGGAGCCCTCCGAGGCCTCCGAGGGAGCCGAGGAGGCCGAGGTCGGGGAGGCCGCCGCAGAGGCCCTCGTGGACGCCGTGACGGCCCGTGAGCCCTCCGACGACGACACCGCCGACGCCTCCGGCTCCTCCGGCTCCTCCGGCTCCTCCGACGACGACACCGCAGACGACACCGCAGACGACGACGCCTCGGACGAGGCCGCCGATGCCACCCGTTCGGAGCAGGCGGCCGCAGCCGTCCGCGAGGAGGCCGGGGAGTCCACCGCCCAGCTCTCCGCCACCGAGCTCGCCGCCGAACTCACCGCCCGGGGTGCCGCCGCCCCGGCCCGCCGCTCCTCGTCCCGCGGCTCCTCCCGGCCCGACCGCACCGCCCCGGACGCCCCCGCCCGCGACGACCGACCCGTCGTCAGCACCGAGACGCTGGACGCCGACACCGGCACCCTCCCGGCCGCCAAGCCGGCCCCGCTGCGACACAGCGGCGACAAGATCGGCGGCCGCTACCGGCTGGAGGAGTGCATCACCCAGTCGGAGACCTTCAGCAGCTGGCGCGCGGTCGACGAGAAGCTCCGCCGCGCGGTCGGCGTGCACCTGATGGCGGCCGGCCACCGCCGCGCCAAGGCGGTGCTGACCGCGGCCCGCTCCGCCGCCCTGCTCGGCGACCCGCGCTTCGTCCAGGTCCTCGACGCCGTCCAGGAGGGCGACCTGGTCTACGTCGTCCGCGAGTGGCTGCCGGACGCCTCCGACCTCGCCCACCTGATCGCCGACGGTCCGATGGAGCCGTACGAGGCGTACCAGATGGTCCGTCAGGTCACCGACGCGGTCGCCGCCGCCCACCGCCGCGGCCAGGCCCATCTGCGGCTCACCCCGCGCTGCGTGCTCCGCACGGACACCGGCCAGTACCGGATCAACGGCATCGCGGTGGACGCCGCGCTGCGCGGCCTGACCACCGACGAGGCCGAGCGCACCGACACCCGCGCGATCGGCGCCCTGCTGTTCGCGGCGCTCACCCACCGCTGGCCGTACGCCGAGGACCGCTACGACCTGCGCGGCATGCCGAAGAGCCTCGGCTGCATGCCGCCGGACCAGGTCCGGGCCGGGGTGCACAAGGGCCTGTCCGAGCTGGCCGCCCGGGCGCTGTGCGAGCACCCGCCGCACCACCAGTCCCCGATCACCACCCCCGAGCAGCTCGCCAAGGCGATCGCGCTGATGCCGAAGATCCGGCAGCCCGAGCAGCCCGCCCCCACGTTCGCCGCCGCCAAGCCGAAGCCCAAGCCTCAGCCCGCGCCGCACAGCCCGGCGCCGCACACCGCCGCCCGGCCGGCCCCGCACCCCCGACCGCAGCACTCCGTCCACCAGGAGACGACCGCGCCCGCGCCGCGGCCCCGGCGCCGCCGCCGGCTGCTGCGGACTGCCCTGCGCACCACCGCATCCCTGGTGGCGCTGGCCGCGATCGTGGTCGCCTCCTGGCAGGGCGTCGAGTACCTCAACCGGTCGAAGGCCCAGCAGGCCGCCCCGCCGGCCGGGCAGTCCAGCGCGCCGCCGGCGCAGCAGTCCGGCGCCCCGCTCGCCGGGGTCACCCTCGCCTACACGCCGACCTCGTTCAACGCCTTCGGCGACCAGGAGGCCGAGCACGCCTCGGAGCTGCCCCTGCTCAAGGACGGCAAGGCCGACACCGTCTGGACCACCCAGGGCTACAACGACCCGTTCGGCGGCGGCTACCGGCCCGGCACCGGCCTGCTGCTCGACCTCGGGACGGCCCGCACCGTCGGCTCGGTCGACGTGAAGCTGGCCGGCGGCAACCACACGGTCGAGCTCAAGGCGGCCCCGGGCGCGACCGGCACACCGCAGACCGGCAAGGCCGGCTTCGACAGCTTCGGCGAGGCGATCGCCTCCGGCAGCAGCAGCGGCGACCTCCAGCTCAAGCCCAAGAAGCCGATCACCACCCGGTTCCTCTTGATCTGGCTCACCGCCATCCCCAACGATGGGGGCAAGTACCGGGGCCAGGTGGCCGAGATCACGGTCAACGGCTGAGCGAGGACGGGCAGGGGGTGGCGGACATGGCGGAGGAGCCGTCCGACGCCGATCTGCTGGCCCGGCACGTCGCCGGCGACCCGGACGCCTTCGGTCTCCTCGTCCGACGCCACCGCGACCGCCTCTGGGCGGTCGCCCTGCGCACCCTCGGCGACCGCGAGGAGGCCGCGGACGCGCTCCAGGACGCCCTGGTCTCCGCGCTGCGCGCCGCCCACACCTTCCAGGGCCGCTCCCAGGTCACCACGTGGCTGCACCGCATCGTGGTCAACGCCTGCCTCGACCGCGCCCGCCGGGCCGCCTCCCGCCGGGCCGGCTCGCTGGACGAGGACCCGCAGCGCCTCGACGCCGCCCTCGGCAGCGCGGAGGCCACCGACACCGTGGTGGTCCGGGCCGAGCTGCGCCGTGAGGTCACCGACGCGCTGACCGCCCTACCGGTCGAGCAGCGCGCCGCGCTCGTCCTGGTCGACATGCAGGGCTACTCGGTGGCCGAGGCCGCGGAGGTGCTCGGGGTACCGGTCGGCACCGTGAAGAGCCGCTGCGCCCGCGGCCGGGCCCGGCTGCTGCCGCTGGTCCGCCACCTGCGCGGCGGCGGTGTTTCACGTGAAACGGCGGAGGGCGGCGCCCCGGCCGACGGCACTCGCACGGATGTTTCACGTGAAACACCGCCACGCGGGAACCCGTCCGGCCCCGGCACCGTCCCAGGTACGGGCGCCGACGGGCGCCGCACCGCGCTGGAAGGAGATGGGACCAAGCGATGACGCCGCACCCGCCTTCCGGCCCGGCCGAGCCGGAGTCCGGCCACCCCGACGTCGAGGTGCTCGCCGACCTCGCCGAGCAGCTCACCGACCCGGCCGAGGAGCCGGCCCTCCGCCGCCATCTGGCCGACTGCGCCGAGTGCGCGGACACCTTCACCGCCCTCGCCGAGGTCCGGGAACTGCTCGGCGCGGTGGAGACCCCGCCGATGCCCGCCGACGTCGCCGGGCGGATCGACGCCGCGCTCGCCGCAGCCCGGACGGAGACCGCCCCCTCCCCCGCGCACACCGCCGACGCCAGCGCTGAAGCGGTGCGCCCGGCCGTCGGCCGGCCGGGCGGACACCCCGCCGGCGCCACCGGCCCGGGCCGCCCCGGCCGGACGGCGCGCGGCCGCCGCCGTGTCCGCCTGCTGCTGGCCACCGTCTCGGCGGCCGCCGTGATCGGCTTCGGCGCGCTGCTGCTCCCGCTCTCCTCCACCGGCGGTGGCGGCGCCGCCGACAGCGCCGCCCGGCCCGCGGCCGGCGGCGCGGAGCAGCCCGCCCTGAGCGCGGGGACGACCTTCCGGGACGACGCGCTGGCCGCCCAGGTCCAGCAGCTGGTCCGGACGGCCTCCAGCGCCCCCGGCAGCTCCAAGGCGCCGGAGGCCCTCACCCAGCAGGGCGGCGGCGAATCCCCCCGTTCCGCGGTCGGCACCGCCGCGCCGTCCTGCGCCGCCGCGCTCACCGGGCAGGGCGACCGTGCCCCGCTCGCCGTCGCCCCCGGCCGCTACCAGGCCACCGCCGTCACCGCCCTGGTGTACCCCGACGGCACCGACCGGCTGGACGTCTACCTGATCACCCCGGACTGCTCGGCCCCCGGCGTGGTGCTCCACCGGACCGTCCCCGCCGGCTGAGCCGGCGCCTCCGCGCACCCGCAGGGCACCCCGGCCCGGCCGCCGGAACAACCACCCATCAGAACATTCGCTCCCACAGTGCGGGCATGTGACACAGCCGTGCCCGGGAATGCGGGAGACTGGGCAGTCGTTGTCCCGGGCGGCGGAGCAGGACCGCCCTCCCCGCACCAGCGCGGGTCGCGAAGCGAACCAGGAGATGCAGTGAGCGATGTCCGTAACGTGATCATCATTGGGTCCGGCCCCGCCGGATACACCGCTGCGCTGTACACCGCGCGCGCCTCCCTGAAGCCGCTGGTCTTCGAGGGCGCGGTCACCGCGGGCGGCGCGCTGATGAACACCACCGAGGTCGAGAACTTCCCGGGCCACCGCGACGGCATCATGGGCCCCGAGCTCATGGACAACATGCGGGCCCAGGCGGAGAAGTTCGGCGCCGAGCTCGTGCCGGACGACATCGTCGCCGTCGACCTCACCGGTGACGTCAAGACCGTCACCGACTCCGAGGGCACCGTGCACCGCGCCCGCGCCGTGATCGTCGCCACCGGCTCCCAGCACCGCAAGCTCGGTCTCCCCCGCGAGGACGTCCTGTCCGGCCGCGGTGTCTCCTGGTGCGCCACCTGTGACGGGTTCTTCTTCCGGGACCAGGACATCGCCGTCGTCGGCGGCGGCGACACCGCCCTGGAGGAGGCGACCTTCCTCTCCCGCTTCGCCCGCAGCGTGACCGTCGTCCACCGCCGTGACAGCCTGCGCGCCTCGAAGGCGATGCAGGAGCGTGCCTTCGCCGACCCGAAGATCACCTTCGCCTGGGACAGCGCCGTCGAGGAGATCCACGGCGACCCGAAGCTCACCGGCCTCACCCTGCGCGACACCACCACCGGCGAGACCCGCGAGCTCCCGGTCACCGGCCTGTTCATCGCGATCGGCCACGACCCGCGCACCGAGCTCTTCACCGGCCAGCTGGACCTGGACGCCGAGGGCTACCTGAGGGTCGAGTCGCCGTCGACCCGCACCAACATCCCCGGTGTCTTCGCCGCCGGCGACGTGGTCGACCACACCTACCGCCAGGCCATCACCGCGGCCGGCACCGGCTGCTCGTCCGCCCTGGACGCCGAGCGCTACCTGGCCTCGCTGGCCGACCTGGAGGCCCAGGCCGCGGCCGTCGCGGTCTGATCCCCGCCCCCGACCACCCCTGAAACAGAACAGCCCTCGCGGTTGTTATCCCGTCCGAAGGTGCCGAGCCGCCCCCGCGGCGGCGAGGCACCCCTCGTCCGTGACCCCAAGGAGAGTGCCGTGGCCGGCGCCACCATCACCGTGACCGACGCGACCTTCGACGCCGAGGTGCTCAAGAGCGACAAGCCCGTCCTGGTCGACTTCTGGGCCACCTGGTGCGGCCCGTGCCGCCAGGTCGCCCCGATCCTGGAGGAGATCGCCGCCGAGCACAGCGACAAGCTGACCATCGCCAAGCTCGACGTCGACAACAACCAGCAGACCGCTGCCACCTACAACGTCATCTCGATCCCGACGCTCAACGTGTACCAGAACGGCGAGCTGGTGAAGACCATCACCGGCGCCCGCCCGAAGGCCGCGCTGCTGCGCGAGCTGGCCGACTTCATCTGAGCCGCCACCCGCCGGCCGCGGAGGGCCCCCGGACCTGTCCGGGGGCCCTCCGGCGTTTCTCGGGCCGTGTTCGGCCGGCTCAGAACGGTCGGAGCGCCGGCTCCTTCCGGGCTCCGCCCAGCAGCCGCTCCAGTGCCCCCTCGACGTCACTGCGCCAGGACAGCGTGCTCCTGGCCTCCAGCCGCAGCCGCGGGTAGCGGTGGTGCGGCCGCACCGTCTTGAAGCCGACCGCCAGCAGATGGTCGGCCGGCAGCACACAGCTCGGCGTCGGACGGCCCACCGCCCCGAACGCCTCGATGGCCCGGAACCCCCGGCCGAGCAGGTCCTTGGCCACCGCCTGGACCAGCACCCGGCCGAGCCCCTGCCCCTGGTAGCCGGGCACGACCCGGCTCACCATCAGCTGCACGGCGTCCGGCGAGACCGGACTGGTCGGGAACGACTGCGAGCGCGGCACGTACGCCGGCGGCGCGTAGAGCACGAAGCCCGCCGGGACGTCGTCCACGTAGACGATGCGTCCGCAGGAGCCCCACTCCAGCAGCACCGCCGAGATCCACCCCTCCTTCTCCGACTCCGCCTTGCCCCCGTCCACCGCCGCCCGTCCGCTGACCGGGTCGAGTTCCCAGAACACGCACGAGCGGCAGCCGTCCGGCAGATCGGCCAGGTTGTCCAGCGTCAGCGGAGCGAGCCTGCGACCCACGCCCCACACACCTCCTCCGGCTCGGTCCCACACCACGAGCTTGCTCCGAAAAACGCGAGGGGTGCACGTTTCACGTGAAACATGCACCCGCTCGTCCGCTTCTCGGCAGGCCGCCGTCAGCTCTGGGAGAGCCGCAGCCCCTCCTCGCCGGGGGCGAGGGTGTCGAGGATCCGGTTGAGGTCATCGACGGAGGCGAACTCCAGCACGACCTTGCCCTTGCCGAGCTTGCCGCCGCGCTGCGAGACCTCGACCTTCACCCGGGTCTCGAACCGGTCGGAGAGCCGCCCGGCGAGGTCTCCGAAGGCCGGCGAGAGGATCTTCCCGGCCTTCGGCCCCGCCGACTTCTGCGGCTTCTCCTCCCGGTCCATCAGCGCGACGATCTCCTCGGTGGTGCGCACCGAGAGACCCTCCGCGATGATCCGCCGGGCCAGCTCGTCCTGCCGGCTCGCGTCCGGCACCCCGAGCAGGGCGCGCGCGTGGCCGGCGGTCAGCACCCCGGCCGCGACCCGGCGCTGCACCGCGGGGGACAGCTTCAGCAGGCGCAGCGTGTTGGAGACGTGCGAGCGGGAGCGGCCGATCCGGTCGGCCAGCTCGTCGTGGGTGCAGGAGAAGTCCCGCAGCAGCTGGTCGTAGGCGGCGCCCTCCTCCAGCGGGTTCAGCTCCGCCCGGTGGAGGTTCTCCAGCAGCGCGTCCAGCAGCAGCTTGTCGTCCTCGGTGGCCCGGACGATCGCCGGGATCACCTCGAGGCCGGCCTCCCGCGAGGCCCGCCAGCGCCGCTCGCCCATGATGAGCTCGAAGCGCTCCGGGCCGACCTGGCGGACGACCACCGGCTGCAGCAGGCCCACCTCCTTGATGGAGGCGACGAGCTCGGCGAGCTTGTCCTCGTCGAAGACCTCGCGCGGCTGACGCGGGTTCGGCGTGATCGTGTCGAGCGGCAGCTCGGCGAAGCGCGCCCCGTCCACCGGTGTCAGCACCGACTCCGGCACGCTCCGCGCGTGCGCCTCGCAGGCCAGCTCGCGCAGGCTCTCCGCGGCGGCCTTGGCCGCCACGGTGCCGCGGTCGGTCGGCAGGACCGGCACGGCCGTCGGGGTCACCACCGCGGTCGCCGCCGGGGCGGCCGCCTGCCCCCCTGCCGCCGGTGTGGCGGCCGGGATCAGTGCCCCCAGCCCCCGTCCCAGTCCTCTGCGCCCACCACTCACCGGTTGCCCTCCATCGTGCCGTGCTGTGCCGCGGCGGCCTGCGCCGCGCCAGCGGTCCGCTGCTGCCCGACCGCACCGTAGCCCGCCGACGCCCCGGCCGGGAAACCGCCCTCGACGGCCCGCAGCGCGATCTCGCGAGCGGCCTCCAGGTAGGAGAGGGCACCGGTGGAGCCGGGATCGTAGGTGAGCACGGTCTGCCCGTAGCTCGGCGCCTCGGAGATCCGGACCGAGCGCGGGATGGCCGTCCGCAGCACCTCGTTCTCGAAGTGCGTCCGGACCTCCTCCGCGACCTGCGCGGCCAGCCGGGTGCGGGCGTCGTACATGGTGAGCAGGATGGTCGAGACGTGCAGCGCCGGGTTCAGGTGGGCGCGCACCAGCTCGACGTTGCGCAGCAGCTGCCCGAGGCCCTCCAGCGCGTAGTACTCGCACTGGATCGGGATCAGCACCTCCTGGCCAGCGACCAGGGCGTTGACGGTCAGCAGGCCGAGCGAGGGCGGGCAGTCGATCAGGATGTAGTCCAGCGGCTGCTCGTAGGCGGCGATGGCGCGCTGGAGACGGCTCTCCCGGGCCACCAGCGAGACGAGCTCGATCTCCGCGCCGGCCAGGTCGATGGTGGCCGGGCAGCAGAACAGCCCCTCCACGTCCACCACCGGCTGGACGACGTCCGCCAGCGGCTTGCCCTCCACCAGGACGTCGTAGATCGACGGCACCTCGGCGTGGTGGTCGATGCCGAGCGCGGTGGAGGCGTTGCCCTGCGGGTCGAGGTCGACGACCAGCACCCGCAGCCCGTGCAGCGCGAGGCCGGCGGCCAGGTTGACGGTCGTGGTGGTCTTGCCCACCCCGCCCTTCTGGTTCGCCACCACGATCACCCGGGTCGCGGCGGGCCTGGGCAGCCCCTCCCCGGTCCGCCCGATGGCCTGGACGGCGGCCTGGGCGGCGCGCCCGATCGGCGTGTCGTCGATCTGGTGGATGGTCTCCGAGTCCTGCATGGGGGTCAGTGTTTCACGTGAAACCGGAGCGGCAACAGTCACCGCCATGGCGCGGTCGAGGATTCCGGGAAGCAGTGAGCGTCGTTTCACGTGAAACACCATGCCCGGAATGTCGCAAATCTGACGGTGCGACACTCCGTCCTCGATCCAATGCCACCCTCCCGGCGACGCCCGCACCCGGCCCGGCATGCCCGGCCTGCGAAAACACCGAGAGCGGGTGGCCCCGGGGCCACCCGCTCTCGGTCCTGCTCACCCGCCGCCGATCAGCGGCGCCGGCGCCCACCACCGCGGCCGCCGTCCCGGACGCCGCGGCCCGCCCGCGCCGCCTTGGCCCGCCGTGTGGCCGCCTTCACACCGCCGGGGCTCTCCCCCGCCTCCACCCGGACCACCCGGGTCGAGGTCTCCAGCGTGCCCTCACCGACCGAGATCACCGACCAGCGCTCGGCACCCAGCCTGGTGAGCGCCGCCCGCGAGTCCTCGATCTCCTGCTCCGCGGTGTCGCCCTTCAGCGCCAGCATCTGCCCGTACGGCCGCAGCAGCGGCATCCCCCAGCCGGCCAGCCGGTCCAGCGGCGCCACCGCGCGAGCCGTGACGATGTCCACCGCGACCTTGCCGACCATCTCCTCGGCCCGGCCGCGCAGCACCGTGACGTTCTGCAGTCCGAGCTCGCGCACCACCTCCTCCAGGAAGGTGGTCCGGCGCAGCAGCGGCTCCAGCAGCGTGACCGAGACGTCCGGCCGGGCCAGCGCCACCGGGATGCCCGGCAGTCCGGCCCCGGAGCCCACGTCGCAGAGCGAGGCGTTCGGCGGCAGCAGCTCCGCCAGCACGGCGCAGTTCAGCACGTGGCGGTCCCACAGCCGCGGCACCTCGCGCGGGCCGATCAGCCCGCGCTGCACCCCCGCGGTGGCCAGCAGCTCGGTGTACCGCACCGCAGCCGGCAGGCCCTCGCCGAAGATGCCCGCAGCCGCGGCCGGCGGCTCGCCGGGCCCCTCCCCCGGGGTCGGAACGCCCGCGGGGACGCCCTCCATCGGAGTGTCCCGACCGGGCACACCCTCCGACGGCCCGCCCTCGGTCGCCACGCCGTCCGTCTCCATGTCAGCCTCTCCGCTCACCGTATCCACCCCAACACCAGGTACCCATCCTCACGCGGGCACCCGACCCGTGCGCAAACCGGGCCGTACGAACCACCCTCGAAGGAACGACGACCCCGCCCGCACGCGGCGGACGGGGTCGCTCGACTCGGCACGAGGTCAGCTCGGAAGCACGACCACGCACCGCTGGGGCTCCTCGCCCTCCGACTCGCTGCGCAGCCCGGCCGCCGCCACCGCGTCGTGCACCACCTTGCGCTCGAAGGGGGTCATCGGCCGCAGCTTGACCTGCTCGCCGGTGGACTTCACCTGGTCGGCGGCCTTGGCGCCGAGGTCGGCCAGCTCGGACCGCTTGCGTGCCCGGAAGCCGGCGATGTCCAGCATCAGACGGCTGCGCTCACCGGTTTCGCGGTGCACCGCCAGGCGGGTCAGCTCCTGGAGCGCCTCCAGCACCTCGCCGTCCTGGCCGACCAGCCGCTGCAGCGCCCGGTCGGTGCCGTCGCTGACGATCGAGACCAGCGCCCGGTCGCCCTCGACGTCCATGTCGATGTCGCCGTCCAGGTCCGCGATGTCCAGCAGACCCTCCAGGTAGTCGGCGGCGATGTCGCCCTCGCGCTCCAACCGCGCGACGACGTTCTCGCCGGACTCCGCGCCTGCCTCGACCTCGACGGCAGAGGTGGTGCCTTCCGTCACTGATGGACTCCTTCGGGGATGGGCCCTCGGGTGGGGCCGAGAGGGAAGATCTGGGTCCGTATCGACCGGCGGAGGCCGGTCAGGACTTCTTCTTCGGCCGCTGGCCGCCGCCCTGGCCGCCGCGCTTGGGCTGCTGGCGCTGGCCGGACTTGCCCGCCGGCTGCTTGGCCGCGGACCGGCCCGCCGGGACGGCGTCCTGCTTGGACAGCGCCACCGGCTCCTCGGCGACGGGCTCCTCCGCGTGCTCCTCGGTCGCCTGCGCGCCCGGGTGCCCGGCGGTGTGCTGGCGCTGCGCCTTGGTCTGCTTGCGCGGCTGCTGACGGCGGACCTGGACGGTCTCCGCCACCACGGCCTCCGCGGTCGCCTCGGTCTGCTTGTTTCCGCCGGTCAGGGCGGCCAGCACACCGGTCTTGCGGACGCTGCCGTCCGGGTTCAGCCGACCGGCCTTCTTCAGGCGGGCCTGGCGCTCGGCGTAGGCCTTGGAGCCCGGCGTCGGGTTGTTGCGGATGACGATCAGCTGCTGACCCATCGACCAGACGTTGGTGGTCAGCCAGTAGACCAGGACACCGACCGGGAAGTTGATGCCCATCACCGCGAAGATGATCGGGAAGACGTACATCAGCATCTTCTGCTGCTGCATGAACGGCGTCTTGATCGTCAGGTCGACGTTCTTGGTCATCAGCTGGCGCTGGGTGACGAACTGCGACAGCGACATCAGGACGATCATCACCGCGACGACGATCTTGACGCTCAGCTCGCTGCTGCCCAGGAAGGTCGCCGACAGCGGGGCGCCGAAGATGTGCGCCTGCTTGGCGCTGTCCAGCAGCTGCTCGTTGATCACGCCGATCGTCTTGTCGGCGGCCACCGAGGCCAGCACACCGTAGAGCGCGGTGAAGAACGGAGCCTGGACCAGGATCGGGAGACAGCTCGAGAAGGGGTTGGTGCCCGCCTCCTTGTAGAGCTTCATCATCTCTTCGGACTGGCGCTGCCGGTCGTTCTTGTAGCGCTCCTGGATGGCCTTCATCTTCGGCTGGATCGCCTGCATGGCCCGAGTCGCCTTGATCTGCTTCACGAAGAGCGGGATCAGGCAGATCCGGATGACGACCACCATCGAAACGATGGACAGACCCCAGGCCCAGCCGCCGTCAGGATCGAAGACGTGGCTGTACAGCGAGTGGAACTGGACGATGATCCAGGACACCGCTGTGTAGAGGGGATTCAGGAAGGAGAAGGTCACCGGTCAGGCTCCTTGGACATCAGGATTGGCCACCGGCTCCGGCCCGGCGGTCCCACTCTTCGGGCTCAGCAGATTGCGGACCCGGCGGTGCCACACCGGGTGCTTGCGCGGTGGCACATGGTCGACCCCACCCGGTGACCAGGGGTTGCAGCGCAGGATGCGCCACGCGGTCAGGCCGCTCCCCTTGATCGCACCGTGCAGGCGCACCGCCTCGTACCCGTAGTGCGAGCACGAGGGGTAGTAACGGCACACCGGCCCGAGCAGCGGACTGATCGTCCACTGGTAGAGCCTGATCAGCCCCATCAGCAGGTACTTCATCGCCCTGCTCCCGTCGGCGCACTGCCGGTCGGTTCCGCCCGGAGCAGACGCCTCAGCGCCGCATCCAGGTCATGTTCGAGATCGAGGTACGTCGCCGACCCGGCCGGGGGCAGCGCGCGTACCACTATCAGGCTACCTGCGGGCAGCCGGGGCAGACGCTCACGGACGAGGTGACGAAGGCGACGCTTCACCAGATTGCGCACGACCGCGGATCCCACGGCCTTGCTCACGACGAAACCCGCACGCGCCGAAGGGTTCCCCTCGGCGGCGTGCGGGTCGCAGTCGCTTTCCCGGTCCGTCCGCCCCGGCCGACCGCCCTCTCTGTCGAGATGGACGACCAGCAGGGGCTTGCCGGCCCGGCGACCGCGTTTGACCGCGGTCGAGAAGTCCTGGCGCCGCCGCAGCCGATTCTCGGAGGGCAGCACGATCAGAACCCGTGCGCCGGATCAGGCGGACAGGCTGGTGCGGCCCTTGCCACGGCGAGCGGCCAGGATGGCGCGGCCGGCGCGGGTACGCATCCGGAGCCGGAAGCCGTGGGTCTTGGCACGACGGCGGTTGTTCGGCTGGAAGGTGCGCTTGCTCACTCGGGGGCTCCTGAGGTGAATCGTAGGATGACGGGACGTCGCTTGGCCGTCACCGTGCGTCCGCGCGATCTCCCCTTCGACGGGAAATCCACCTCAACGGCCCAGGTCTGCTGGTGTTGAGGCCATCCACGGCGCCCGTGCTGCGCGCCTTGTGGAAGCGGGTGGACCCGCGGGCATGCGGCAGCGGCCATCGACAACTCGACCTGGTTACGGTACGCGGGAGCGCCCCGGAGGGTCAAACCGGCAGCCCCGGCGGCCGTCGCCCACAGCCTGTGGACAACAACTTGAATCAGCTCTGCCCGCTGACTACCGTTGCAGGACTTGTCGGGTTTGTTCATCGATCGGACCGGCACCCCGAGTCCCCTGAGCCCCCGAACGCGGGGAACGAGAAAGCGTGCACCAGTGGCTGATGTCAACAGCGATCTCGTCCCGCTCTGGGCGAAGGTCGTCGAGCGGCTGGTCAACGACGCCGGGGTCGGGGACAGCGACAAGATGTGGCTGCGGCGCACCCAGCCGATGTGGATGATGCACGACACCGCCCTGCTGGCGGCCCCCAACGAGCGGGCCAAGCAGGTGCTGGAGGGGCGTCTCCTCCCCCAGCTCACCGAGGCACTCACCTACGAGTTCGCCCGCCCGGTCCGGATCGCCGTTATGGTGGACGCCAACGCGCTGCCCACCCCCGCGCCCGAGCCGCAGCCGGCCGAGCCGCCGCGCCCGCCGGCCGGCCAGGACTGGTCCGAGCGTCCCTACCACGGCGAGCCCGAGCGCTACGGGCCCACGCCCTACGAGCACCCGCAGCCGTACGAGCAGCAGCCCGAGCGGTACGACGTGCCCCGCTACGAGCAGGCCCAGGCCCCGTACGCCGAGGAGCAGCGTCCCTGGGGCGAGCGGCCCGCCGGCCCGGCCGAGTGGGACCGGCCCGAGTACGAGCAGTCCCCGCCGGCCGCCGCCGAACGGCAGCCCGAGGCGTCCCGGCCTAAGGGGCTGCCCGCCGGCAACCCCGCGCAGGGCGACCTGTTCGGCGGGGTGCTCGGCCCCGACCCCTCGGAGGCCCGGCCCCGGACGGCCGCCGCCCGCCGCGGCACCACCCGGCCGCCCCTTGCCCCGCCGGCGGCCGCGGCTCCCCCGGCGCTGCCCGAGCGCACCCCGGCCCCCGGCGTGCCCGCGCCGCCCGGCGCTCCCCCGGCGGGCGGCGCCCGCAAGGACGAGCCGGCCCGGCTGAACCCCAAGTACCTCTTCGACACCTTCGTCATCGGCGCGAGCAACCGCTTCGCGCACGCGGCGGCCGTCGCGGTCGCCGAGGCGCCGGCGAAGGCGTACAACCCGCTCTTCATCTACGGCGAGTCCGGCCTCGGCAAGACGCACCTGCTGCACGCCATCGGCCACTACTCGCGCAGCCTCTTCCCCGGCACCCGGGTGCGGTACGTGAGCTCCGAGGAGTTCACCAACGAGTTCATCAACTCGATCCGGGACGGCAAGGCGGACGCGTTCCGCAAGCGGTACCGGGACATGGACATCCTGCTGGTGGACGACGTCCAGTTCCTGGCGAGCAAGGAGTCCACGCAGGAGGAGTTCTTCCACACCTTCAACACCCTGCACAACGCCAACAAGCAGATCGTGCTCTCCTCCGACCGGCCGCCCAAGCAGCTGATCACCCTGGAGGACCGGCTGCGCAACCGCTTCGAGTGGGGGCTGATCACCGACGTCACCCCGCCGGAGCTGGAGACCCGGATCGCGATCCTGCGCAAGAAGGCGATCCAGGAGCAGCTGAACGCCCCGGCCGACGTGCTGGAGTTCATCGCCTCCCGGATCACCCGAAACATCCGCGAGCTGGAGGGCGCGCTGATCCGGGTGACGGCCTTCGCCAACCTGAACCGGGCACCGGTCGACCTGGAACTGGCCGGGATCGTCCTCAAGGACCTGATCCCCGGCGGCGACGAGGACGCCGGCCCGGAGATCACCGCACAGGTGATCATGCAGCAGACGGCCGCCTACTTCGGCCTCGGTGTCGACGACCTCTGCGGCTCCTCCCGCAGCCGCGTGCTGGTGACGGCCCGCCAGATCGCCATGTACCTGTGCCGGGAGCTGACGGACCTTTCGCTGCCGAAGATCGGCGCACAGTTCGGCGGGCGCGACCACACCACCGTCATGCACGCCGACCGGAAGATCCGCTCGCTGATGGCCGAGCGCCGATCGATCTACAACCAGGTCACCGAGCTCACCAACCGCATCAAGAGCTGATCCGTCAACCCGCCCTGCAGGGGCGGCAGTCGGGAGTTCCAGGGCCCCGTCGACACACTGTCGGCGGGGCCCTCGCCGTACCGGCGGCCGGCACACGACGGCAGGTGTGGACGGCCGCACGCCGGGGCAGCATCCCGGTGACGGCGCGAGGGGCGGGAAATGCGCCGAATGGAACATCCGTTCATGAATTCGAACGGGCTCGGCGCGGGGCGGCGCAATCCACAGGACGGACCGGTTTCCCCCTGTCCACAGGTGCGGGGACGGCGAGTTATCCAGAATTCGTCCACAGGGCCGTCCGGGTTACGCTCTTCCCCGCAGGTCAGGTGCCTGTGGACTTGTGCACAACAGTTATCCACAGGCTGTGGAAAGTTGACGGTCCGCCAGTGGGCCGATCGGGTTGTCCACCGGTTGTCCCCAGCAAACCGATGGTTATCCCCAGGTTCTCCACAGATGTATCCACAGTTCGACAACACGGCGCAGATGTTCACCCCCAGGTGTGAAAGGCGTCACGTGATGTTGCTCGACACCGGTGGATAACCGGGCCATGATCTGGGGACAGTCCTGGGGATAACCTGTGGATACTCAGCGTGCCCTGTGGGTAACTCTCGGTCGTCCACAGCGAGGCCTGGTTGTCCACATCCGCCGTCCACAGCGACTGTGGACAAAATACCGGGCCTGACCTGCGGAAACGGGGTTATCCACCGTATCCACAGGCCCTACTACTACCACTACACATAGAGACCCCTGAGCTTGATCAACAGGGGGGCGGGCCGAAATCTGTGGACAACCGGATCCCGACATCTGTTCGGGTTGCTTCCGCCCATCTGCTCCGTCTGTCGGTGGAGTACGTCAGACTGTTCTCGGCAACTGGAAGCCGGGCGGTTGCGCCGGGCGGCCCAGTGCACCGAGACGATCGAGCGCGCAGCGCACAGCAGTGAGCCAGGAGGCGGTTACCGGTGAAGTTCCGGGTGGAGCGTGATGTCCTCGCGGAGGCGGTGGCCTGGGCTGCTCGCAGCCTCCCGGCGCGGCCGCCGGTGCCGGTGCTCGCCGGCCTGCTGCTGACGGCCCAGGAGGGCACCCTGGCCCTCTCCGGCTTCGACTACGAGGTCTCGGCCAGGGTCGAGCTGGAGGCGGACGTCGAGGAGGCCGGCACGGTCCTGGTCTCCGGCCGCCTGCTCAACGACATCTCCCGCAACCTGCCGAACCGGCCGGTGGAGATCTCCACCGACGGGATGCGGGTCAGCGTGGTCTGCGGCAGCTCGCGGTTCACCCTGCCGACCCTCCCGGTCGACGAGTACCCGGCCCTGCCGGCGATGCCGACCGCCACCGGCACGGTCTCCGGCGACGTGTTCGCCTCCGCCGTCAGCCAGGCCGCCGTCGCCGCCGGGCGGGACGACACCCTCCCGGTGCTCACCGGCGTCCGGGTCGAGATCGAGGGCGACCGGATCACCCTGGCCGCGACCGACCGGTACCGCTTCGCCGTCCGCGAGCTGCTGTGGAAGCCCGAGCAGCCGGACATCAGCGCGGTCGCGCTGGTCCCCGCCAAGACCCTGCAGGACATCGCCAAGTCCCTCGGCAGCGGCGACACGGTCTCCATCGCGCTGGCCTCCGGCGGCGCGGGCGAGGGCCTGATCGGCTTCGAGGGCGCCGGCCGCCGCACCACCACCCGGCTGCTGGAGGGCGAGTTCCCGAAGTTCCGCAGCCTCTTCCCGACGGAGTTCTCGGCCGTCGCCGCGATCCAGACGCAGCCGTTCCTGGAGGCGCTCAAGCGCGTCTCCCTGGTGGCCGAGCGCAACACCCCGGTCCGGCTCAGCTTCGAGCAGGGCGTGCTGACCCTGGAGGCCGGCTCCGGCGACGACGCACAGGCCACCGAGCGGATCGACGCCGACCTCGAGGGCGACGACATCTCGATCGCGTTCAACCCGGGCTACCTGGAGGAGGGCCTCAAGGCCATCGACTCCGCCTTCGCCCAGCTGAGCTTCACCACGCCGACCAAGCCTGCGCTGCTCAGCGGCAAGCCCGCGGTGGACGCCGAGGCGGACGAGGCGTACCAGTACCTGATCATGCCGGTCCGGCTGTCGGGCTGACCGGCCGCGCCCGCTCTCCACAGGGCGGGCGCACCGGTCCACAGCCTGTGGACGACGAGGCCTCGCCCGGTCGGCTGCGACCGGCGGGGCCTCTGCCCTGGGCGGCGTAGGCTCAGGGCAGTGCGGCAACGGCGCCGACGTCCCGGCACGACACCACAGTGAAGGACTAGTCATGGAGCTCGGCCTCATCGGTCTCGGCAAGATGGGCGGCAACATGCGCGAGCGCATCCGCCGCGCAGGCCACACCGTCATCGGCTACGACCGCAACCCGGACCTCGCGGACGTGGACAGCCTGCAGGAGCTCATCGAGAAGCTGCACGGCCCGCGCGTGGTGTGGGTGATGGTGCCGGCCGGCGGCCCGACCCAGGAGACCGTCGAGCAGCTCGCCGAGCTGCTCTCGCCCGGCGACGTGGTGGTCGACGGCGGCAACTCCCGCTGGACGGACGACATCAAGCACGCCGAGGTGCTCGCCGCCAAGGGCATCGGCTTCGTGGACTGCGGTGTCTCCGGCGGCGTCTGGGGCCTGGAGAACGGCTACGCGCTGATGTACGGCGGCGACGCCGAGCACGTCGAGCGGGTCAAGCCGATCTTCGACGCGCTGAAGCCCGAGGGCGACTTCGGCTCGGTGCGCGCGGGCAAGGTCGGCGCCGGCCACTTCGCGAAGATGGTCCACAACGGCATCGAGTACGCGATGATGCAGGCCTTCGCCGAGGGCTGGGAGCTGCTGGAGGCGGCCCCCGAGGTCACCGACGTGCGCGAGGTCTTCCGCTCCTGGCAGGAGGGCACGGTCATCCGCTCCTGGCTGCTGGACCTCGCCGTCCGGGCGCTGGACGACGACGAGCACCTGGCCAAGCTCAAGGGCTGGGCGGCGGACTCCGGCGAGGGCCGCTGGACGGTCGAGGCCGCGATCGACCACGCCGTGCCGCTGCCTGCGATCACCGCCTCGCTGTTCGCCCGCTTCGCCTCGCGGCAGGATGACTCGCCGCAGATGAAGATGATCGCCGCGCTGCGCAACCAGTTCGGCGGCCACGCGGTCGAGTCGAAGTAGTCCACGGAAGGCGGGCGCAGTTCACCACCATGCATGTCGCGCATCTGTCGCTCGCCGACTTCCGTTCCTACGCCCGGGTCGAGGTGCCCCTCGACCCGGGCGTCACCGCGTTCGTGGGGCCCAACGGCCAGGGCAAGACCAACCTGGTCGAGGCGATCGGCTACGTGGCGACCCTGGGCAGCCACCGGGTGGCCACCGATGCCCCGCTGATCCGGTTGGGGGCGGAGCGGGCGGTGGTCCGCTGCTCGATCCTCCGGGAGCAGCGACCCACCCTGGTCGAGCTGGAGATCACCCCGGGCAAGGCCAACCGGGCGCGGATCAACCGCTCGGACAACGTCCGGCCGCGCGACGTGCTGGGGCTGCTGAGGACGGTGCTCTTCGCGCCTGAGGACCTCGCCCTGGTGAAGGGCGACCCGGGCGAGCGTCGGCGCTTCCTGGACGAGCTGCTGACCGCGCGAGCGCCGCGGCTCGCCGGTGTCCGGCAGGACTACGAGCGGGTGCTCAAGCAGCGCAACGCCCTGTTGAAGACGGCGGCGATGGCCCGCCGGTCGGGCGGCGGCAAGGGGGCAGACCTCTCCACCCTGGAGATCTGGGACGGCCACCTCGCCCGGGCCGGCGCCGAGCTGACCGCCTTCCGGCTGCAACTGGTCGGCGCGCTGCAGCCGCTGGTCGCGGAGGCCTACCGGCAGCTGGCGCCGGGCGCGGGCGAGACGGTGCTGGAGTACCGCAGCTCCTTCGAGGGCGCTCTGCCGAGCAGCCGGGAGCAGGCCGAGGAGCAACTGCTGGCCGCGCTGCAGGCGATGCGCAAGCAGGAGATCGATCGCGGGCTGACGCTGGTCGGCCCGCACCGGGACGAGCTGGTGCTGCGGCTGGGCCCGCTGCCGGCCAAGGGGTACGCCAGCCACGGCGAGTCCTGGTCGTTCGCGCTGGCGCTGCGGCTGGCCTCGTACGAGCTGTTGAAGGCGGACGGCGGCGAGCCGGTGCTGATCCTGGACGACGTGTTCGCCGAGCTGGACGCGCGGCGCCGGGACCGGCTGGCGGAGCTGGTGGCCGGCGGCGAGCAGGTGCTGGTGACCGCGGCCGTGGCGGAGGACGTGCCGAAGGCGCTGTCGGGGGCGCGTTTCGCGGTCGCCGGGGGATCGGTGGCCCGGCTCGACATCTAGTGTGCGGCGGCCCCGTACGCTGGAAGGCTCATCCGTCGTCGCGCCAAGGGAGAGCCGCGCATGAGCGAGACGCCGCAGCCGTCGGGGGCCGGCCCGTCCGAGGCGTCCGGGGTGGATCTGGCCCGGGTGGCGCTGCGGGCGGCCAAGGAACAGGCGCGGCAGCGCGGCGAGCAGGTCCGGGAGAAGCGCGAGGCCAAGCGGCACGGGCTGCGCAGCGGGGCGCGGGCGGACGGCCGCGATCCGGTTCCGCTGGGGGCGGCGCTGAACCGGTTGATCACGGAGCGGGGTTGGGAGGCGCCCGCGGCCGTCGGCGGGGTGATGGGCCGCTGGCCGCAGATCGTCGGGCCGGACATCGCGGCGCACTGTGTGCCCAAGCAGTTCGAGGAGTCCGCGGCGGTGCTCACTGTGCAGTGCGACTCCACCGCATGGGCCACGCAACTTCGGCTTCTGGCAAGGCAGTTGGTGGCGAGGCTGAACCACGATCTGGGCCACGGCACGGTGCGGGTGATCAAGGTGCTGGGGCCGGACGCCCCCAAGCGCGGCTACGGCCGGCTGCGTGCGCCGGGCAGTCGCGGCCCCGGCGACACCTGGGGTTGACGGCATCACCCGGAGTGAACGGATCCGGAACGGCTGGCGGCCCGTGTAGGGGCTCTGAGCCCCCCTGTCGAGTATCGGGACATGTGCGGAGGGGATTCAGGGCGGCACATCTGCCCTCAGGGGCTGCCAAACGCCCGTCTCTGTCAGTCGTACCGGTAGACTGAAGTGCAAACGCTGTTGCTTGCAGCAACTGAGTCGAAACGCCGTGGTCGCAGACCCGCCCGACGATGGGGCGGGGGTGCGGCCCGCGCTGTGCCAGAGAGGGCGCTTCGTGGCCGATTCCGGCAACCCCAGCCAGACCAATGAACCCATCGACCCGGCGACCGGGAAGTCCTACGACGCCAACGCGATCCAGGTGTTGGAGGGCCTCGACGCCGTCCGCAAGCGCCCGGGCATGTACATCGGTTCCACCGGTGAGCGCGGCCTGCACCACCTGGTGTACGAGGTCGTGGACAACTCCGTGGACGAGGCGCTGGCCGGGCACGCGGACACCATCGGCGTGACGATCCTCGCCGACGGCGCCGTGCGGGTCGTCGACAACGGCCGCGGCATCCCGGTGGGCATCGTCCCGGGGCAGGAGAAGCCCGCGGTCGAGGTCGTGCTGACCGTCCTGCACGCGGGCGGCAAGTTCGGCGGCGGCGGCTACGCCGTCTCCGGCGGTCTGCACGGTGTCGGCGTCTCGGTCGTGAACGCGCTGTCCACCCGGCTCTCGGTGGAGATCCACACCGACGGCCGGCGGTGGACCCAGGACTACAAGATGGGTGCGCCGACCGCGCCGCTCAACCAGCACGAGGCGACCGACCGCACCGGCACCAGCGTCACCTTCTGGGCCGACCCGGACATCTTCGAGACCACGGTCTACTCCTTCGAGACGCTGTCGCGGCGGTTCCAGGAGATGGCGTTCCTCAACAAGGGACTGACCATCTCGCTGACCGACGAGCGCCCCGAGCACCACGACGACGACGGCAACCCGCTCAGCGTCACCTACCGCTACGACGGCGGCATCGCCGACTTCGTCGCGCACCTCAACTCCCGCAAGGGCGACCCCGTCCATCCGTCCGTCATCGACTTCGAGGCCGAGGACAAGGACCGGACGATCTCCGTCGAGATCGCGATGCAGTGGAACAGCTCGTACACCGAGGGCGTCTACTCCTTCGCCAACACCATCCACACCCACGGTGGCGGCACCCACGAGGAGGGCTTCCGGGCCGCGCTCACCGGTCTGATGAACCGCTACGCGCGCGACAAGAAGATCCTCCGCGAGAAGGACGACAACCTCTCCGGCGAGGACATCCGCGAGGGTCTGACCGCGATCATCTCGGTCAAGCTCGGCGAGCCGCAGTTCGAGGGCCAGACCAAGGACAAGCTCGGCAACACCGAGGCGAAGACCTTCGTGCAGAAGGTCGTCAACGAGCACTTCGCCGACTGGCTGGACCGCAACCCCAACGAGGCCGCGGACATCATCCGCAAGTCCATCCAGGCCGCCAGCGCCCGGGTCGCCGCCCGCAAGGCCCGCGACCTGACGCGCCGCAAGGGCCTGCTGGAGACCGCCTCGCTGCCCGGCAAGCTCTCCGACTGCCAGTCCAAGGACCCGGCGGAGTGCGAGATCTTCATCGTCGAGGGTGACTCGGCCGGCGGCTCCGCCAAGCAGGGCCGCGACCCGCGCATCCAGGCGATCCTCCCGATCCGCGGCAAGATCCTGAACGTCGAGAAGGCGCGCATCGACAAGGTGCTGCAGAACACCGAGGTCCAGGCGCTGATCTCGGCCTTCGGCTGCGGCATCCAGGAGGACTACGACGAGTCCAAGCTCCGCTATCACAAGATCGTTCTGATGGCGGACGCCGACGTCGACGGACAGCACATCCGCACCCTGCTGCTCACCCTGCTCTTCCGCTTCATGCGGCCACTGGTCGAGTCCGGGTACGTCTACCTCGCGATGCCGCCGCTCTACAAGATCAAGTGGGGCAAGGACGACTTCGAGTACGTCTACTCCGACCGCGAGCGCGACTCCGTCATCGCCGCGGGCGTCGCGGCCGGGCGCCGGCTGCCCAAGGACGACGCGATCCAGCGCTTCAAGGGTCTCGGCGAGATGAACGCCGAGGAGCTGCGCATCACCACCATGGACCAGGCCCACCGTCTGCTGCAGCAGATCACCCTGGAGGACGCGGCCCGCGCCGACGACCTCTTCTCCGTCCTGATGGGCGAGGACGTCGAGGCCCGCCGCTCCTTCATCCAGCGCAACGCCAAGGACGTCCGCTTCCTGGACGTCTGACGGGGCCGAACCCCCGCCGGTACCGTCCAGTCACGCGTGAAAGGAAACTGACCACCAGTGGTCGACGACAACCGTCCCGACGGCGACATGCAGCCGGAGCAGGCCCAGAGCACCGCCACCGACACGTTCGTGTCCCGGGTCGAGGCGATCGAGCTCGAGACCGAGATGCAGCGCTCGTACCTCGACTACGCCATGAGCGTGATCGTCAGCCGCGCGCTGCCCGAGGTCCGCGACGGCCTCAAGCCGGTGCACCGCCGCGTGCTGTACGCGATGTACGACGGCGGGTACCGGCCCGAGAAGGGCTACTACAAGTGCGCCCGCGTCGTCGGCGACGTGATGGGCAACTACCACCCGCACGGCGACACCTCGATCTACGACACCGTGGTGCGCCTGGCCCAGCCGTGGTCGCTGCGGATGCCGCTGGTCGACGGCAACGGCAACTTCGGCTCCCCGGGCAACGACCCGGCCGCGGCCATGCGCTACACCGAGTGCAAGATGATGCCGCTGGCCATGGAGATGATGCGCGACATCGACGAGGAGACCGTCGACTTCGCCGCCAACTACGACGGCCGCTCGCAGGAGCCGACCGTCCTCCCGGCACGCATCCCCAACCTGCTGATCAACGGCGCCACCGGCATCGCGGTCGGCATGGCCACCAACATCCCGCCGCACAACCTGCGGGAGGTCGCCTCCGGCGCCCTGTGGGCGCTCGAACACCCCGAGGCCGCCAACGAGGAGCTGCTCGAAGCCCTCATCGAGCGGATCAAGGGCCCCGACTTCCCCACCGGCGCGCTGATCGTCGGCCGCCGCGGCATCGAGGACGCGTACCGCACCGGCCGCGGCTCGATCACCATGCGCGCGGTCGTCGAGGTCGAGGAGATCCAGGGCCGCCAGTGCCTGGTGATCACCGAGCTGCCGTACCAGGTCAACCCGGACAACCTGGCTCTGAAGATCGCCGACCTGGTGAAGGACGGCAAGATCGCCGGCATCGCCGACGTCCGCGACGAGTCCTCCTCCCGGACCGGCCAGCGCCTGGTCATCGTGCTCAAGCGCGACGCGGTCGCCAAGGTCGTGCTGAACAACCTCTACAAGCACACCGACCTGCAGACCAACTTCGGCGCCAACATGCTCGCCCTGGTCGACGGCGTGCCCCGCACGCTCTCGCTCGACGCCTTCATCCGGCACTGGGTGGCGCACCAGATCGAGGTCATCGTCCGCCGCACCACCTTCCGGCTCCGCAAGGCCGAGGAGCGCGCGCACATCCTGCGCGCCCTGCTCAAGGCCCTGGACCAGATCGACGCGGTCATCGCCCTCATCCGGGCCTCCGAGAGCGCCGACGCCGCCCGCACCGGCCTCATGGGCCTGCTCGACATCGACGAGCTGCAGGCCAACGCCATCCTCGAGATGCAGCTGCGCCGCCTCGCCGCCCTGGAGAGCGCCCGCATCGTCAGCGAGCACGACGAGCTGCAGGCGAAGATCAGCGAGTACAACGCGATCCTCGCCTCCCCGGAGCGCCAGCGCGGCATCGTCTCCGAGGAGCTCACCGCCATCGTCGAGAAGTACGGCGACGAGCGGCGCTCCACCCTCATCCCCTCCGACGGCGACCTCTCCATCGAGGACCTCATCGCCGAGGAGGACATCGTCGTCACCATCACCCGGGGCGGCTACGTCAAGCGCACCCGCTCCGACCTGTACCGCTCGCAGAAGCGCGGCGGCAAGGGCGTCCGGGGTGCGCAGCTCAAGCAGGACGACATCGTCGACCACTTCTTCGTGACGACGACGCACAACTGGATCCTCTTCTTCACCAACAAGGGCCGGGTCTACCGGGCCAAGGGCTACGAGCTGCCCGACGCCGGCCGTGACGCCCGCGGCCAGCACGTCGCCAACCTCCTCGCCTTCCAGCCCGAGGAGCACATCGCGCAGGTCATGGCGGTGCGCACCTACGAGGACAAGCCCTACCTGGTGCTCGCCACCCGCAACGGCCTGGTGAAGAAGTCCCTGCTCAAGGACTACGACTCGCCGCGCTCCGGCGGCCTGATCGCGATCAACCTGCGCCAGGACGAGGAGGGCCGGGACGACGAGCTGATCGGAGCCGAGCTGGTCTCCGCCGACGACGACCTGCTGCTGATCTCCAAGAAGGCCCAGTCGATCCGCTTCACCGCCACCGACGAGGCCCTGCGGCCGATGAGCCGCGCGACCTCCGGTGTGAAGGGCATGGCCTTCCGCGAGGACGACGAGCTGCTGTCCATGAACGTCATCCGGCCGGACACGTACGTGTTCACCGCGACGGACGGCGGCTATGCGAAGCGCACGCCCGTGGCCGAGTACCGTGTGCAGGGCCGGGGTGGTTTCGGTATCAAGGCGGCGAAGATCGTCGAGGGCCGTGGCTCCCTGGTCGGTGCCCTCGTGGTCGAGGAGACCGACGAGATCATGGCCATCACCCTCTCGGGTGGCGTCATCCGGACCAGGGTTTCCGAGGTTCGTGAAACCGGACGTGACACCATGGGCGTCCAACTGATCAACCTCGGAAAGCGCGACGCGGTCGTGGGCATGGCCCGCAACGCGGAGGCGGAGGACGAGGAGACCGCGGAGGACGAGGCCGGCGATGCCGGCGAGGCCGCGGACACGACGACGGCGGACGGCACGGCCGACCAGGCCTGACCGCACGTCCGGGTGGCCGGCGCAGCCCTCCCCCGAGGGGCGCGCCGGCCGCCGCCCGGGACCGGCCACCTGGCCGGGGCCGGCTGAGAGACGATGACCGGGAGGCGGCGGCCGCCCGGGAGGGAACAGCGGGAGGACCAGGGTGAGTGGAGCCACGGGCGGAGCGGGAGGTGCCGCGGGCGGAGCGCCGGGTGCCGCGCAGGGCGGAACGCCCTACGGCGGCGTACCGCAGTCTCCGGCCGAGCACTCGGCCGCATCCACCTCGCTGATGCCCCCCGTCGCCTCCGCCGGCCAGTCCGGCCCGGGCGGCACCAGCGGCGCCGGCTTCGCCGCGGGCGGCGGCACCCCGCCGTCCGCGCCGCCGGCCCCCAGCGCCCCGCCCTCGGCGGGCGGCTACTCGCAGCCGACGACCTACTCCAAGGGCCAGCCGACCCCGGCCCGCGGCACCCGGGTGCCCGGCGCCGCGCAGTCCGGCGGCGCGGCCGCGCGCCGTCCGGCCCCCGCCCCCGGCTCCGCCGCGGGCGGCCGGGTCCGCAAGGCCAGGCTGCGGATCGCCAAGGCCGACCCGTGGTCGGTCATGAAGGTCAGCTTCCTGCTGTCGCTGGCCGTCGGCGTGATCATCATCGTCGCCTCGGCGGTGCTGTGGATCGTGCTCAACGGGCTCGGCGTCTTCGACTCGCTGACCAGCACGCTCAAGGACGTCACCGGCTCGGACACCAACAGCGGCTTCGACCTCATGGAGTACATCGGCTTCGGCCGGGTGATGATCTTCACCACGCTGATCGCCATCATCGACGTCGTCCTGATGACCGCGCTCGCCACCCTCTCGGCGTTCATCTACAACACGGCGGCCGGCTTCACCGGCGGCATCGAGCTGACCCTCGCCGAGGAGGAGTGAGCACCTCCCTCCGGGCCGCTCCCACAGATCGCTGACACCCGGTCAATTTCCGGGAACAAGGCGGGCCCCGACAGCTGTTGCAGCTGTCGGGGCCCGCTGGCGTCCGGGTGGCGTCCGGGTGACAGCGCCACCGCCCCGGCGTGCCGGACGGCCCTGTGGCCCCGGGCGGCGGTTGGCTATGGCGGTGCCGGGGGCGCCCGGACTGTTCGGTACATGGCTGCTCGGAGGTGTCTGATGGCCGAGGTCGCGACGGAACTGGTCGATGCGGTGGAGTCACTGCTCGGTGCCCGGATCCCGGTGCGCCTGACGGCCTGGGACGGCAGCACCGCCGGCCCGCCCGGCGCCCCCGGCGTGGTCCTGCGCAACCGCCGCGCCCTGCGCCGCCTGCTCTGGCACCCCGACGAGCTCGGGCTCGCCCGCGCCTACGTCTCCGGGGACCTCGACACCGACCCCGACAGCGACCTCTACGAGGTGCTCTCCGCGGTCGGCAGGTTCTCCGAACGCACGGACGTCCACCACCCCGGGCTCGGCGACGTCCTCGGGGGCCCGGGCCGCCGCGCGCTGCGCGCCGTCCTGAGGGCCGGTGCGGTCGGCCCGCAGCCCGCTCCCCCGCCGGAGGAGGTCCCCCGGGGCCGCGGCCGGGCCCACACCCGCGGCCGCGACCGCGCCGCGATCAGCCACCACTACGACGTCGGCAACGACTTCTACGGGCTCGTGCTGGGCCCCAGCATGGTCTACTCGTGCGCCTACTGGACGCCGGAGGCGAAGAGCCTGGAGGCCGCCCAGGAGGCCAAGCTCGACCTGATCTGCCGCAAGCTCGGGCTGCGGCCCGGCATGCGGCTGCTCGACGTGGGCTGCGGCTGGGGCTCGCTGCTGCTGCACGCCGCCCGGCACTACGGCGTCACCGCCGTGGGCGTCTCCATCTCGGCCGAGCAGGTGGGGTACGCCCGCCGCCGGGTCGCCGACGCCGGCCTGGCCGACCTCGTCGAGGTCCGGCTGCAGGACTACCGGGAGATCCCCGACGGCCCGTTCGACGCCGTCTCCAGCGTGGGCATGGCCGAGCACGTGGGCGCCGTCCAGTACCTCGGCTACGCCCGCGGCCTGTACGGGCTGCTCGCCCCCGGCGGCCGGCTGGTCAACCACCAGATCTCCCGCCGCCCGGACCGCCCCGGCGAGGCGTACACCCCCAGCCCGTTCATCAACCGCTACGTCTTCCCGGACGGCGAGCTCGCCCCGGTGGGCAGCACGGTCTCCCTCCTGGAGGAGGCCGGCTTCGAGGTTCGGGACGTCGAGTCGCTGCGCGAGCACTACGCGCTGACGCTGCGCGAGTGGGTGGCCAACCTGGAGGCACACTGGCCGACCGCCGCGCAGCTGGCCGGCCACGGCCGCGCCCGGGTGTGGCGGCTGTACATGGCCGCCTCCGCGGTCGCCTTCGAGGAGAACCGGATCGGCATCAACCAGGTGCTCGCCGTCCGCACGACCGAGGCCGGTGCCAGCGGTCTCCCCGCCACCCGCGAGCAGTGGCTCGCGCAGGCCCGCCACACCTCCGACCGGCCCCGATCGGAGCAGCCGGCCGATACGGATTTGGGAGATCGGCCGTCGGTCCGCTAATCTTTCAGTGCGGCAAGGGGCTATAGCTCAGACGGTTAGAGCGCTTCCCTGATAAGGAAGAGGCCACAGGTTCAAGTCCTGTTAGCCCCACCGAAGTTGAAAGGCCCGGACGGAGACGTCCGGGCCTTTCGCTTTGCCCGGCGTGACGCCGGGGGCAGCCGCTCGTTGGACCGGGTGCGCGGAGGCACTTGTGGGGTTGGGCGACTCGAAACTGCTGTGAAGTCGGGGATAGCCGGGCGACAGAACCGGTCATGGGATCAGTGGACGTGATGCGACCTCCGCTCCTGCTGGCGGAAGACCATGCCCCCGGCCCGGGGTGAGCGGGCGGTCCACCATCCACTCCGTCATGGAGGCGTCCCCATGTCCAGGGAAGCTGCCCTGCTCGAGTCCCCGACCCTGCGCCGCAGCCTGTGCGACCGCGTCGAGGCGCTCGACCGCGTGAAGGCCGTCGTGCTGCTGCCGGACGGGCTGCACATCACCACACGGATGGTCGCCGACTGCTTCGAGGTCGGCGAGCGCGCGATCAACACACTTGTTCAGCGGCACCGAGCCGAGCTTGTGGATAACGGTCTCAAAGTTATCCACAGGGTTGTCCACAGTCCGGTAAACGCCCAGGTCAGCCCGAGCTTCAATTTGAAGCCTACCTCGAATGGGATGGCGCACGGCGCTGTACACGCGCCGTGCGGTTCTCAACATCGCCATGCTTCTGCGCCGCAGCGAGGTCGCCCGTCGGGTGCGCTCGCAGCTGCTGGACGCCGAGGAGGCGGCTGCCTCCCCGGTCGACCGCGACGCGCTGTTCGCCGCCGCCGAGCGGTGGGTCCTGGCCGGTGAGGTCGGCGACCGGCTCGCCGCCTGCGAGCGGATGGTGCTCGCAGACCGGGCGCTGGTGCGGGCGATGAGCGCCCGGCTCTGCGAGGCCGCGCACGACCTGCGCGAGCTCCGCGAGGACGTCGCCGAACTCCGTCGCGGGCTCGGCCGGCTCGGTGCCGTTCGGCCACGCAGGTGGGGTCTCGGCCGCTGACCGGGTGATTCACGGACCTGGACCTTCCGTCCCGGGCCGGGCAGGCTTGCGGGTACGAGCACGCCCACGGGACGGAAGGCGGTCGGTGTGGCGATCTTCTGGGCGATGAGCCTGCCCGGTCTGGTCTGCGGCCTGGTGGCGCTGGCCGTGCTGGACCAGGTGGCGCTCCGGGCCCGTCGGGCCGGCCGGCTGCCGTGGCGCGGCGCCGGCCGCGAGGGCCAGGTCTCGGCGACCGGCTTCGAGCAGCTGCACGCCCAGTTCGCGGCCGGCAAGCAGCACGAGCTGAAGCAGCGGGCCACCACGCTGATGCTCCGGGACGAGGAGGGCGACGGGGCCCCGCCGCGTGGCGGCGTCGACCTGGGGCGCGGCACCGCCGTGCTCCCGGTCCGTACGGAGGCGCCGGGCCGCCGCCGGGAGGCGCCACGTCAATCGGGCGCGGGGACGGCCGGGTTGGACGCGGTGGCGGCCCGCTCGGAAGCGGGTTACCGGTGTGTATCATCGGCCGCAGGGCGGTCTGTCGGCCCGACCGCTCCTTGATGCTCGTACATCCGATCTGCAAGAAGGACGAGGTCCCGCGGTGAAGAAGCTTCTCCTGGTCGCCCTGGTCGCCCTCGGCGGCTTCTTTGTCTACCGTCAGGTCCAGGCGGACCGCGCCGAGCAGGACCTGTGGACCGAGGCCACCGACCCGGTCCCGGCCGGTCGCTGAGACCCTGGACGAAATCCGCCGGTCCCGTCCCGGCCCACCGGGCCGGGACGGCGGGCGGCGGCCCGCTCAAGATTTCCGTCGGGAGCGGGTACGCTAGTGCGCAGCGCACGGCTTCGTGTGCTGTTGCTGGGGCTTTAGCTCAGTTGGTAGAGCGCTGTCTTTGCATGGCAGATGTCAGGAGTTCGAATCTCCTAAGCTCCACACGCGGATCGGCCGCTGACCTGGGATCAGGTCGGCGGCCGATCGTCGTTTCTGGGCCCCACCGCCCCGGCGGAGGCTTCTGCCGGGGCGGTGGGGCGCTGGGTCAGTGCGGCTTGCGAGGGTCGTGCGGCTTGGGCCGGTCGGCGTCCGGTCCGCCCGTCTGAGCGGCGTCCTCGCCGCCCTGCTGCTCGTGCGGGACGGAGCCGTTGACCGGGGCGTCGGCCGCCGCGGGAGCCGGTGCGGTGGCGGAGCCGGCCGCGGGCCGATCGGTGCCGGCCGCGGGGCTTCCCGTGCCGTCGTTCGCGCCCGCCGGGGGCTCGACCAGCCACTCCGGGTTGTTCTGCTTGCGCCACCACTGCCAGGCGAAGACGCCGGCGCCGATCGCGACGACGCCGCCGACCGCGAGGCCGGTCGCCCAGCCGCTGCGGTTCTCCTTCTTGATGTTCTTCGCGGCGAGGTCGCTGATCTCGGCCGCGGTCACGTGCCCCTGCAGCGCGGTCAGCGCAGCCGCGCCGCGCACCTGCGCCTCCTGGGCGGCCGGGACGACGGTGGCCTTGGCGCCGCTGTAGGCATCGCTGACCCTGGGCCCGAGCGTGGCCCTGGCCTGGTCGGCCGCCTTGCCGGCGTTGATCTTCGCGGCCAGCGCGGCCTCCTGGGCGCGGTGGACCGCCTTCAGGGTGCTCTGCTGCGCGCCCGGTGGCAGGGCGAGGAAGGCGTGCTCCAACTGGGGAGCGACATGCTTGGCGTAGTGAACGCGGGCCGCCTGCGCCGCTTGGGACGCGCCGGTCCGGGCCTGTGCACCGGCCGCTGCGGCCTTCGGCCCGAGTGCCTCGACGGCCGGGCCGAACCGCTGCCTGGCCTCGTCCGCGTAGTGGATGGCTGCGTCCTTGGCAGTGGCGGCGTAGACGGCGGCGGCCTCCTTGCTCCAGCCGGTGTTCTCGCGCGCTGAGTCCAGACGGGTCACGGGCTTCTCCTCTTCGGTGGCGTCCGGTATGCACATTTCCACCTCTTTCGAGATCATGCATCCCGTTATGCCGAGGGGCACGCCAAGCTGGGCCGTCCGCGGGGCCCGTGGGATGATTCCGGTGTTGACGAGACAGGAGAGAAGGAGGGCGATCGTGGCCCGACTCACCGCGACCCTGAAGACCGACCAGGGCGACATCGTGATCGAGCTCTTCCCGAACCACGCTCCGAAGACCGTGGCGAACTTCGTCGAGCTGGCCGAGGGCACCCGCGAGTGGGCGGACCCGGAGACCGGGACGAAGGAGGCGAAGCCCCTCTACGACGGCACCGTCTTCCACCGGGTGATCAGCGGGTTCATGATCCAGGGCGGCGACCCGCTCGGCAACGGCACCGGCGGCCCCGGCTACAAGTTCGCCGACGAGTTCCACCCGGACCTCGCGTTCACCAAGCCGTTCCTGCTCGCGATGGCCAACGCCGGCCCGGGCACCAACGGCTCGCAGTTCTTCATCACGGTCGCTCCGACCACCTGGCTGACCCGCAAGCACACCATCTTCGGCGAGGTCGCCGACCCGGCCAGCCAGGACGTGGTGTCGAAGATCGCCGGGCTGGAGACCGACCGGAACGACCGCCCGCTGCAGCCCGTGGTGATCGAGTCGGTGGAGATCACCCGGGGCTGAGCCGCCCGCAGTAGCCTGGACGATCCCGGTGGTGCCCTCGGAAGGCTGCCGCCGGGACAGGTCACGAGGAGGGAATCCCGGATGCTTCCGGACGAGCCGGCACGTCCGCAGTCGGAGGGCACGGCCGAGCTGCCGGGCTGCTACCGGCACCCCGAGCGCGAGACGGGGGTGGGCTGCTCCCGCTGCGGCCGGCCGATCTGCCCGGACTGCATGGTGAGCGCGTCGGTGGGGTTCCACTGCCCGGAGTGCGTGCGCGGCGAGGCCGCCGAGCACCGTCCGGCCAGGACCCGCTTCGGCGGCCTGCCGACCGCGGACGGCGCGCTGGTCACCAAGGTGCTGATCGGGCTCAACCTGCTGGTGTTCCTGGTGACGGAGTACCTGAGCCCGAAGTGGGGCGTCCGGCTGGCGATGCTCAGCGGGACGAGCTTCGGCGGGGTGCCGGTGCGCTACGGCGTCGCCCAGGGGCCCGAGGAGTGGTACCGGCTGGTCACCGCCGTCTTCGTGCACTCCGGGCCGTTCCACATCCTGATGAACATGATCTCGTTGTGGGTGCTGGGCCCGCAGCTGGAGCGGGTGCTCGGCCGGGGGCGCTATCTGGCGTTGTACCTGCTCTCGGGCCTGGCGGGGAACGCCTTCGCCTACCTGGTGACCGGGGGCAACGTCTTCTCGGTGGGCGCGTCCGGGGCGATCTTCGGTCTGCTCGGCGCCACCGCGGTGCTGTTCCGGGTGACGAGGACACCGCTCGGGCCGGTGATCGCGCTGCTGGTCTTCAACCTGGTGATCACCTTCTCGGTCTCGGCGATCGACTGGCGGGCGCACGTCGGCGGGCTCGTCGCGGGCGCGGTGACCGGCGCGGGGCTGATGTACGCACCCCGGGGGCGCCGGAACCTCGTCCACGGGCTGACGCTGGCCGGCGTGCTGGCCGTGGTGGTGCTGATGGTCGTGGTGGAGAGCGCCCTGCTCGGGGCCTGAGGACGTGCGGTGCGCGGCCGTTGTCCACAGCGCGCGCCGGGTTGTGCACAGCCGATTCCACCACCGGGCCGACCCGACCGAGTCTACGCGCGTCCTGCTGTCGGCATTCCGCGTTTCGCGGAATGCCGGCGGGTGGGCGCGGACAATGCGCCGGCAGGTTATCCACAGGCTGGGGCGAGTTTTCCCCAGTGTGGATAACCGTGTGGATAAACGTACGATCGACCGGTCGGCGGGCAGCGAAACGCCGCCCCGGGCCGAACCGGGGCGGCGGTGGTCGGAACGGGGTGTCCGGCCGCTACTTCCACTGCGTGGAGACGCCGAATCCCGCCGCGATGAAGCCGAAACCGACCAGAATGTTCCAGTTGCCCCAGCCGCTGATCGGCCAGTCGCCGCTCGTCACGTAGTAGGTGACGATCCAGACCAGTCCGATCAGGAAGAGCGCCAGCATCAGCGGCGCGACCCAGCCCCGGCCGGAGCTGATCTTCACTGCGGTCGTGGTCGGCGGGGTGTAGTCCGCCTTCTTGCGGACTCGGGACTTCGGCACGAGAGGCTCTCCTGTCGATGCTCTGTGACCGCGCGGTGTGCAGCGGAGCGGGGCGGCTGTGGGGGCCGGTCACGACGGGAGACGTGCTCCGCACATGCCACCGGCGTCCGTTAGCGTAGTGGTTCGCCGGGTCTTAAGGAGATAAGGGTACGGTGCCTAATTCCATGATTCCCCCTCCTCGGGCCGAGCGCCGCCCCGGCCGCATCCGAATTGTCGGTCCTGCCCTGACCTGCGCGGTTTTCGCGCTGGCCGGTCTGCTCTTCTACATCAGCGCCCGCACCGCCCAGGGCACCGACCTGCGGACGGACGACTCCCTGCTGCGGCTCAGCGACGTCATACAGCAGCGCAGCACCCAGAACCAGGAGATCCAGGCGCAGATCGGCGGCCTGCACGACCGGGTCGACAAGCTCGCGGGCGACCAGAGCCAGGACCCGGCCGACACCGCCCGGGTCGACGCCCTGGAGCGGACGGCCGGCCTGGAGCCGCTGCGCGGCCCCGGCCTCACCGTCACCCTCAACGACGCACCACCCAACGCCACCGCCCGGATCCCCGGTGTGCCCGAGCCCGGCGTCAACGACCTGGTCATCCACCAGCAGGACATCCAGGCCGTGGTCAACGCGCTCTGGCGGGGCGGGGCCGAGGGCATCCAGGTCATGGACCAGCGGCTGATCGCCACCAGCGCGGTGCGCTGCGTCGGCAACACCCTGCTGCTGCAGGGCCGGGTCTACTCCCCGCCCTACGTCATCAAGGCGGTCGGGAAGACCGACGCGCTGCGCTCGGCGGTGGACGCCGACCCGACCATCAAGAACTACCTGCAGTACGTCGCCGCGTACGGGCTCGGCTGGAAGGTCCAGGAGAGCGGTGACCTCACCGTCCCTGGCTACCAGGGATCGGTGGATCTCTCGGCGCAGGCCCGTCGTTAGAGGGTGAGGAAGGGCGATGGACGGCGTGCCCCGGCGGCACGGCGTCTAATCTGGTCTCCGACCCGAATCCGAGGAGCACGATGTACGGCTGGATCTGGCGCCACCTGCCGGGGAACACCCTGGTCCGCGCGATCGTCTCGCTGCTGCTCGTCCTCGGGGCGGTCTACGTCCTGTTCCAGTACGTCTTCCCGTGGGCCGAACCGCTGCTGCCCTTCGGCGACGTCACGGTGGAGGACGGCGGCGCCGGCTGACCCGCCGCCACTCCCCGTCCCTGCCCGATCCGCACCTCGGACCCACCCCAGGAGAAGCACGCATGAGCTCCGCCGGCTCGCCCCGGATCCTCGTGGTCGACAACTACGACAGCTTCGTCTTCAACCTCGTCCAGTACCTCTACCAGCTGGGTGCCACCTGCGAGGTGGTGCGCAACGACGAGGTGACCGTGGAGCACGCCGTGCGCCGCGCCGGGGACGAGGGCTTCGACGGTGTGCTGCTCTCCCCCGGCCCCGGCACCCCGGAGGAGGCCGGCGTCTGCGTCGAGATGGTGCACCACTGCGCCTCGATCGGCCTGCCGCTCTTCGGTGTCTGCCTCGGCCTGCAGTCGATCGCCGTCGCCCACGGCGCCGTGGTCGGCCGGGCCCCCGAGCTGCTGCACGGCAAGACCTCGCTGGTGGAGCACGAGGACGGCGGCGTCTTCGAGGGCCTGCCCTCGCCGCTGACCGCCACCCGCTACCACTCGCTGGCGGTCGAGCCCGACACCGTGCCGGACGACCTGGTGGTGACCGCGCTGACCGAGAGCGGCGTCATCATGGGCCTGCGCCACCGCGAGCTGCCGGTCGAGGGCGTGCAGTTCCACCCCGAGTCGGTGCTCACCGAGGGTGGCCACCGGATGCTGGCCAACTGGCTCGCCGAGTGCGGATTCCCGGAGGCCGTCGAGCGCTCCCGGGGGCTCGCCCCGGTGATCGGCCGGAGCTGACGCGGTGACCGCCGTACGCCCGGAGGGGGGCGCGCAGCCGGGCCGGGGGGCGGACGACTGGGGTGTGTACGAGGCCGCCGCCCCGCCGCCGGTGCCGCAGGGCGGGCAGGACGCCTGGCCCCTCGACGACCGCACGATGCAGCTGCGGACGGTCCCGGAGGCCGTCGTGCCCGCCGCACCCGGGCCGCCCGCCACGGGCGCCCCGGAGGGCCGTGCCGAGCGCCGCCGGGCCGGTTCCCTGGGTGGTGGCCTGGGCGCCCCCGGCACCGGGCGCCGCCGGGCACAGGGCCGCTCCGCAGCGGCCATGGCGCGGCCCCCGGAGAAGAAGCGGGTGGTCGTCGCCCGTGCGATCGGCGAGCTCTTCATCACCCTGGGCCTGGTGATGCTGCTCTTCGTCTCCTACCAGCTGTGGTGGACGAACGTGCAGGCCGACGCCTCGGCGGACGCCGCCGGCAACCGGCTGGAACAGCAGTGGAACAGCGCACCGCAGCCCACCGGCCCGGCCAAGCCCGGCTCGGCGCCGGCCGGGCAGTTCGAGCCCGGCAAGGGCTTCGCGCTGCTGTACATCCCCAAGCTGGGCCTCAAGTACCCGATCGCCGAGGGCACCCAGAAGCAGCAGGTGCTCGACAAGGGCCTGGTCGGCCACTACACCGGCACGGCGATGCCGGGCGACAAGGCCGGCAACTTCGCGCTCGCCGCGCACCGGACGACGCACGGTCAGCCCTTCCGTAAGATCGGCCAGTTGGCGTCCGGCGACAAGATCGTCGTGGAGACCGCCACCGCCTTCTACACCTACGAGGTGGCGGGCGGCATCCCGGAGACCCCGCCGACCAACGTGACGGTCATTCAGCCCGTCCCCAAGGGCTCCCCGTTCGCCCAACCGGGTCGTTACATCACGCTGACCACGTGTACACCCGAGTTCAGCGCCCGCGGACGCCTGATCGTGTTCGGGAAGATGCTCGAGGAACGGCCGAGGAGCCAGGGCAAGCCCGCCGCGCTCACCGGCTAGTCCCGCACCCCGGGAGGCCCCGCCGTGAGTCCACTGCCCGTCGGACGCCGGATCGGGGCCGTGGTCGGCGCCGCAGGCGAGTTGATGATCACATTCGGGGCGGTGATCGCCCTCTTCGCGGTCTACTCGGTGTGGTGGACCGACCTGGTGGCGGACCGCCAGGCCGGGCAGCAGGCCGCCCGGCTGCGCGGCAGCTGGAGCGCCCCGCCGCCCGACCTCGGGCGGGTCCGGGCGGCCGGCGCCGTCGGCTTCCTGCATGTCCCCGCGCTGGGCCGTGGCAACGACGTGCTGATCCGGGTCGGTACCGGCCCCGACGTCCTCGACACCGGCGTCGCCGGCCTCTACGAGGCGCCGTACCGCTCCGCGATGCCCTGGGACCCGGCCGGCAACGTCACGCTGGCCGCCCACCGGGACGGCCACGGCGCCCGCTTCCACGACCTGGACCGGCTCGGCCCCGGTGACCCGGTGGTCGTCGAGACCGACGACCACTGGTACGTCTACCGGGTCGACGGCGTCCTGCCCGAGACCTCCCCGGACAACGTGGGCGTCATCGCCCCCGTCCCCGAGGGCTCGCCGTACACCCGGCCCGGCCGCTACCTCACCCTGACCACCTGCACACCGGTGTACACCTCACTGCACCGGCTGGTGGTGTGGGGGAGCCTGCAGCGGGTCGAGCCGGTGGACGCGCGCCGCACCCCGCCGCCCGAACTCGCCTGAGACCACCCGGGCCGGGCCCGGGAACGGCGGAGGGGCCGCGCACCCGTGGTGCGCGGCCCCTCCGCCGTCGCTCTGACGACCGGTCGGTCAGTTGTTCGTGGGAGGGCCGTCGCCGGCCCGCGTGGTCAGGCGGATGACCGTGCCCGCGTCGACCGGGGTGCCGGACGGCGGGTCGCTGGTCAGCACGATCGCGTTGTCGTCCTGCGGGCCGAAGACGACCTGCGGGACGAGGCCCTTCTGGGTCAGCATCGCGAAGGCCTGCTTGTAGGTCTTGCCCTGGAGGATCGGCACCGAGGGCTTGTCCGCCAGCTTGCCGACCGTGATGGTGACCTGAGCGCCCTTCTTCAGCTGGCCGCTCTTCGGGTTCTGGTCCAGCACCACGTCCACCTGGGCCGGGTCGGTCACCGACTGGGTGGCGACCTTGACGGTCAGACCGGCGTCCGTGATCGCCTGGGAAGCGGCGTCCTTCGTCAGGGTCACCACGCTCGGCACCGCGACCTTGCCCGCGCCGCCGGAGATGGTCAGGGTGATCTGCGTGCCCGCCGCGGCCTTGCCGGTCGGGCTGTACGAGATGACCTTGTCCTGGGCGACGGAGTCGTCGTTCTTGATCTCCGTCTTGACCGTGAAGCCCTTGCCCTGCAGCGTCGTCGTCGCTGCGTCCACCGACTGGCCGGACACGTCCGGGATCTCGGTCTCCACCGGGCCGGACGACAGGTGCACCTTGATCGGGGTGTTCACGTCGATCGACGAGTTGGCGGCCGGCTCCTGGGTGCAGACCTGATCCTTCTGGATCTTCGCGTCGGGGCAGGCGATCGGGGTGCTCTGCTGCACCTGCAGCTTGTCGTTCTGCGCCTTCGCCTTGGTCTGCGCGTCGGCGAGGCTCAGGCCGACCAGGTTCGGCGCGGTCGTCTTGCCGCCGCCGCCACCGCTGTTCAGCATCGCCTGGACGACGAAGAACGCACCGACCAGCACCAGCACCGCCGCGACGGCCAGCACGATCCAGGAGGTGTTGTTCTTCTTCTGCTGGCTCTGCCGGCGGCTGCTGCGGCCGTAGCCGTCCTCGTCCTCGTAACCGCCGCCCTGGCCGCCGCCGGCGCCGTAGCCGTCCTCGTGCGCCTGGGGCGGGTAGCCGTAGCCGGACTGCTGCGAACCGACCGGCGGCATCATCGTGGTCGGGCCGGCCGCGCCCTGCTGCGGCAGCAGGTTGGTCTGCCCGTACGGGTCGTACTGCGGCGCACCGCTCTGGTCGTAGCCGTAGCCGGCGCCGCCCATGCCGTACGCGGCGGCCTGCTGGGCCGCGGCCACCGGCAGGCCGTCGAGGAAGCGCTCGATGTCGTCGCGCATCTCGTCGGCGCTCTGGTAGCGGTAGTCGCGCTCCTTGGCCAGCGCCTTCAGCACGATCGCGTCGACCTCGGGGCGGACCTCCGGGTCGAAGGCGGACGGCGGCTGCGCCTCCTCCCGCACGTGCTGGTACGCCACCGCCACCGGCGAGTCGCCGACGAACGGCGGACGCACGGTCAGCAGCTCGTACAGCAGGCAGCCGGTGGAGTACAGGTCGGAACGGGCGTCGACGGTCTCGCCCTTGGCCTGCTCGGGGGAGAGGTACTGGGCGGTGCCGATGACGGCCGAGGTCTGCGTCATCGTCATACCGGCGTCGCCCATCGCCCGGGCGATGCCGAAGTCCATCACCTTGACGTTGCCCTGGCGGGTCAGCATCACGTTGGCGGGCTTGATGTCGCGGTGGACGATGCCCGCCCGGTGCGAGTACTCCAGCGCCTGCAGGATGCCGATGGTCATCTCCAGCGCGCGCTCCGGCAGCAGCCGGCGGCCGGAGTGCAGCAGCTCGCGCAGGGTCGAGCCCTCGACGTACTCCATCACGATGTACGGGATGGAGATCCCGTCGATGTAGTCCTCGCCGGTGTCGTACACCGCGACGATCGCCGGGTGGTTCAGTGATGCGGCGGACTGCGCCTCGCGGCGGAACCGGGCCTGGAACGAGGGGTCGCGGGCCATGTCCGCGCGGAGCGTCTTCACGGCGACCGTGCGGCCGAGCCGGGTGTCATGGGCCAGGTAGACCTCGGCCATGCCGCCGCGCCCGAGGACGCCGCCGAGCTCGTACCTGCCGCCGAGGCGACGAGGCTCTTCCATAGTTCCGACCCTCTCCCTCACCGGGTGGTGAGGATGTGACGTAGGTGTCCCCGCACGCACTGTTGGACGCTTGCCGCCGCCACCCCGGTTCTGTGACGCCGACGCCGCGGCCGGAGCCACGACTCAGCAGTGGATACACCCGCTGCTGGCGGATACGCTACCGGGCGAACCTGAGGCAACCCGAACAGCCTGCCAGCTGAGACCAGACCGGTATGCACCGGAACGGTCCCACTGTGACGATTCCCTCAGGTCGGCGCCGCTGCTACTTGCCCTGGACCACCGCCTGCATGATGCTCTTGGCGATCGGCGCGGCGATCGAACCACCGCTGATCTCGCTCCGGTCGTCGCTGCCGTTCTCGACCACGACTGCCACCGCGACCTGCTTGCCGTCCGCGCCCTTGGCGTAGGACATGAACCAGGCGAACGGCAGACCGCTGTTGTCCTGGCCGTGCTGGGCGGTGCCGGTCTTACCGCCGACCGTGACGCCGTCGATCTTCGCCTTGGTGCCGGTGCCGTTCTGCACCACCGATTCCATCAGCTGCTGCAGCTTCTGCGCGGTCGTCGCCGAGACCGGCTGGCTCATGACCTTCTCGGAGTGCTTGGAGACCACCGCGAGGGTGCTGGAGCGCTCCTGGTCGACCAGGTACGGCTCCATCAGCGTGCCGTTGTTGGCGATCGCCGCGGCGACCATCGCCATCTGCAGCGGGGTGGCCCGGGTGTCGTGCTGGCCGATGGCGTCCATCGCGGTGCCGTCCGGCGCGGAGTTGGACGGGAACACGCTGGTGGTGGCCCGGATCGGGACCTCCACCTTGGAGTTGTTGAAGCCGAACTTCTCCGCCTGCGCGCGCAGCTTCGGGCCGCCCAGTTCGGCGCCGATCTTGCCGAAGACGGTGTTGCAGGACACGTCCATGGCGTCCAGCAGCGTGGCGTTGGTGCAGGGCTCGTCCTTGCTGGCGTTCTTCAGCTCGGTCTTGGTGCCCGGCAGGAAGTACTGCTCCGGAGTGTCGGTCGTGTCCCCGGGGTTCTGGAACTTGCCGTCCTCGAACGCGGCGGCCGCGGTGACCAGCTTGAAGGTCGAGCCCGGCGGGTACGTCTCGCGCAACGCCCGGTTCAGCATCGGCTTGTTCGGGTCCGCGTTGAGGTCCGTCCACGCCTTGGCGTCCGCCGCCGAGCTGCCGGAGAAGGTGCTCGGGTCGTACGACGGGGTGGAGACCAGGGCCAGGATCGCGCCGGTGCGCGGGTCGATCGCGACCGCCGCGCCCTTCTTGTTGCCGAGGCCCTCGAAGGCGGCCTTCTGGGCCTTGGCGTCGATCGTGGTGACGACGTCGCCGCCCTTCTTGTCGTCACCGGTCAGCATGTCGAGGGTGTTGCGGAAGAACAGCCGGGAGTCGGTGCCGGCCAGGATGCCGTCCTCCAGCGACTCCAGCTGGCTGGTGCCGAAGGACTGCGAGGAGTACCCGGTGACCGGGGCGTACATCGCGCCGTCGATCCAGCTGCGCTTGTACTTGTAGCGCAGGCCGTTGACGAAGTCCGAGTTGGTGACCGGCTGGCCGCCCACGATGATGTTGCCGCGCGGGTAGGCGTACCGGTCGTACTTGTTCCGGTCGTTGTTCTTGTTGGTGGCCCAGGCGTGCGCCTGGACGCCCTGCACCCAGTTGGTGCGCACCATCAGGGCAAGGACGAGGATCAGGCAGAAGACCGAGACCCGGCGGATGGGCTTGTTCACGTGTCGGATCCCTTTCAGGCCGAGGCCGGGGCGGTGGCCGGCTCCGGTTCGGCGGCCGGGCGGCGCGCGCTGTCGCTGATCTTGAGCAGGATGGCGATCAGGCCCCAGTTCGCCACCACCGAGGAACCGCCCTGGGCGAGGAAGGGCATCGTCATACCGGTCAGCGGGATGAGGCCGGTCACACCGCCGGCGACCACGAACACCTGCAGCGCGAACGCCGAGGACAGGCCGACCGCGAGCAGCTTGCCGAACGGGTCGCGGGCGGCGATCGCCGTCCGCAGACCGCGCTGCACGATCAGGCCGTACAGCAGGAAGATCGCCATCATGCCGGTGAGGCCGAGCTCCTCGCCGAACGAGCCGAGGATGAAGTCGCTCTTCGCGGCGAACTGGATCAGCCACGAGCGGCCCTGGCCGAGGCCGGTGCCGGTGACGCCGCCGGAGCCGAAGGCCATCAGGGTCTGGCCGATCTGCTCGCTGGTACCGACCGGCGGCGGGTCCGCGAAGGCCGCCATCGGGTCGAGCCAGGAGTTGATGCGGGTCTGCACGTGCGACTCGACGGAGGCGACCACCGCGGCGCCGCCGATCGACATCACCAGGCCGAAGAGGATCCAGCTGGTGCGCTCGGTGGCGACGTACAGCATCACCACGAACAGGCCGAAGAAGAGGAACGAGGAGCCGAGGTCGGTCTCGAAGACCAGGATCAGGATGGACAGCAGCCAGACCATGATGATCGGGCCGAGGTCACGGCCGCGCGGCAGGTACAGGCCCATGAAGCGGCGGCTGGCCAGCGCCAGCGCGTCCCGCTTGACCATCAGGTAGCCGGCGAAGAACACCGTGAGGATGATCTTGGCGAACTCGCCGGGCTGGATGGAGAAGCTGCCGATGTGGATCCAGATCTTGGCGCCGAAGTCGCCGTCCCGGGTCGGGAAGAACGCCGGCGCGGCGAGCAGCACGAGGGCCACCGCCATCGAGATGTAGGTGTACCGCTGCAGGATCCGGTGGTCCTTCAGCAGCACCATGACGCCGATGAAGAACGCGATGCCCAGTCCCGACCACATCAGCTGGTTCGCGGCCGCGGGGAAGTTGCTGGCCAGCAGCTTGCCGGCCTTGTCAAGCCGCCAGATCATCACCAGGCCCAGCCCGTTGAGCAGGGTGGCCAGCGGCAGCAGCAGCGGGTCCGCGTACGGCGCGAAGCGGCGCATCAGCAGGTGCGCGACCAGCGCCAGGGCGCCCATGCCGAGGCCGTACGCGAGCATGCCGGCCGGCAGCGAGCCGTCCATGGCGAGGCCCACGTTGGCGTAGGCGAACATCGGCAGCACCACCGCGAAGCCGAGCATGGCCAGCTCGGTGTTGCGGCGGTTCGGCGCGTTCTGCGGTGTGATCGTCGTATTGCCCCGCCGCGCGCCGCGGCGGTCCGTCTCACTGTTGCTCAGGTCAAAGGTGCTCACGTGTAGGCCGCTCCCCGACGGCTGAGTCCCCTGGCGGGGTCGGTGCTAGGGGGTCGGGCAGGAGGATGCCAGCTGCTTCTCCTGCTCGTTCAGATCTGGCGTGGTGCCGGGGTTGCCGGTGCTCAGGGTGTCGGTGCTCGGACTCGGACTCGGGCTCTGGCTCGCCCCCGGGGCCGGGGTCTCGTTGCGGAAACCCGCCTGGGTCAGCGCCGTGGCGGAGGCCGACGGGGCCGCCGACGGGCTCGGGCTCGCCGCGGGCTGCTGCGCCGAGCCGTCACCGGTGGTGCCCTGGGCCGGTTTGGCGCCCTGCGCGACCTTCTTGCAGACCGCCGCCTGGGTGCCCAGGGTACGCACCTGCTCGCGGGCGTCCGCCAGGCTCTTCGCCTGGATGGTCTTGCTGACCTGCGTCCGCTGGTACGTCGGCAGGAACTTGAGTTCGATGTCGGCGTGCTGCTCGTACACCGAGGACAGGCTCAGGCCGGCCAGCGACTGGTTCAGGCCGCGATAGACCGCCACCCCGTTGCCGTCCGCACCGACGTAGTACTGGTCCTGCGTCCACTTCCAGCCGACGTACCCGCCGCCGCCCAGCAGACCGAGCACGACCAGCGCGGCCAGCGAGACCTTCAGCTTCCGGCCCTTGCGCTTGCGCCGGGACGGCCGCTCGCCGTCGTAGTCGTCGTACGACTGCGCGTCGGCGCCGTAGCCGTCGGCCTGGCCGTACCCGTCGTCCTCGTAGCCCTCGGCGGGGCCGAAGCCCGCCGCCTCGTAGCCGCTGGCCGGGCCGAACGCGCCCTGCGGCGCCTGCGGCCGGCCGAGGCCCGCGGCGCGGCCGGCCGGGGTGTTGAGCAGGTTCTGGTCGCCGTGGTGCGGCTGCGCCTCGGCGACCGCGCCGACCACCACCGGGATGTCCGCGAGCTGCCCGCTCAGGGTATCCGTGGCACCGACGTCGATGACGTCCGCCACGATGCAGGTGATGTTGTCCGGCCCGCCGCCGCGCAGCGCCAGCTGGATCAGCTCCTGGACGGTCTGCTGCGGGGCGTAGTAGCTGCCGAGCGTGGCCTCCAGGGTCTGGTGGCTGACCGGCCCGGACAGGCCGTCCGAGCAGATCAGGTAGCGGTCGCCGGCCCGGACCTCGCGGATCGACAGGTCCGGCTCGACCTGGCCGCGGCCGTCCAGCGCCCGCATCAGCAGCGAGCGCTGCGGGTGGGTCTCCGCCTCCTCGGGCGTGATCCGGCCCTCGTCGACCAGCCGCTGGACCCACGTGTGGTCCTGGGTGATCTGGGTCAGCGCGCCGTCCCGCAGCAGGTACGCCCGGGAGTCGCCGATGTGCACCAGGCCCATCCGCTGGCCCGTCCACAGCATCGCGGTGAGGGTGCAGCCCATGCCCTCCAGCTGCGGGTCCTCCTCGACCATCTGCCGCAGCCGGTCGTTGGCGCCCTGCACGGCGTCGCCGAGCAGGGTCAGCAGGTCGGCACCGGGGATGTCCTCGTCCAGGCGGACGATCGAACCGAGCACCTCCGAGGACGCCACCTCGCCGGCCGCCGCACCGCCCATGCCGTCGGCGACGGCGAGCAGCCGCGGACCGGCGTAGCCGGAGTCCTCGTTCCCCTCCCGGATCAGTCCCTTGTGGGAGCCGGCGGCGAAGCGCAGCACCAGGCTCATGCCGTCGCCGCCCCCTTCCGGGACCGCGGGGTGGCGACCATGCCGCGGGCGCGCACGGCAGCGGCAGCGCGGCGCCCGCGCTCCCGGCTGGTCTTGGACGGGGTGGTGTCCCTCATGCGCCGCTACTTCCGCAGTTCGATGACGGTCCGGCCGATACGGATCGGCACGCCGGGCTGGAGCGGCATCGGCGCGGTGAGCCGCTGCCGGTCCAGATACGTGCCGTTGGTGGAGCCTAGATCCTCCACCGTCCACTGCCCAGTCTGATCCGGGAAGATCCTGGCATGGCGGGAGGAGGCGTAGTCGTCGTCCAGCACGATCGTCGAGTCGTGCGCCCGGCCCAGCGTGATCGTCTGCCCCTGCAGGGCGACGGTGGTGCCGGCCAGCGAGCCCTGCACGACCACCAGGTGGGTCGGTGCGCCACGGCGCTGGCGCGGCTGCGGCGGGGCCGCCTGACCGCCGGCCTGCTGCGGCGGACGGCCCGCGGGCGCGGCTGCGGCGGGTGCGCCGCGCCGCGCCGTGCGCGGGTTCACCTTGGTGCCGAACAGGTCGCTGCGGATGACCTGGACCGCGACGATGACGAACAGCCACAGCACGGCGAGGAAGCCCAGCCGCATGACCGTGAGGGTCAGTTCTGACATGAGTGGCCCGCTCTACCCTTCGACCTGTCGGTAGACGATGGTGGTGGACCCGAGGACGATTCGGGAGCCGTCGCGGAGCGTAGCGCGCTGGGTGTGCTGCCCGTCCACCACGATGCCGTTGGTGGACCCGAGGTCGAGCACCATCGCGGGCGTCCCCGGCCGGATCTCCGCGTGCTTGCGGGAGACCCCGGGGTCGTCGATCCGGATGTCCGCCTCCGTCGAGCGGCCGAGCACGCACGCGTTGCCCGTGATCTGGTGCCGGGTGCCGTTGACCTCCACCCAGCGGCGGGTGTTCGCACCGCTGTGGCCGGCGCCCGGGAAGGGGCGGACGTTCCCGGCGGCGGCCGGCGGGGTCTGCGGCATCGCCGGCGGCCCGGCGGGGGGCGGCGGCGCACCGTACGGGGCCGCGCCCTGCTGCTGCCACGGGGCGCCGGGCGCGGGCGGGGTCGGGCGTCGCTCGTAGCCGCCCGGGGCGGCCGGCGGCTGCGGCGCCTGCTGCGCCGCGGGCTCCTCGCCGGCGAGGGTGCGGCTGCGCACCCGGTACAGGCCGGTGTCCAGTTCGTCGGCCTGCTCCAGGGTCACCTGGAGCGGGCCCATGAAGCTGTAGCGCTGCGCCTCGGCGTACTCGCGGACCATGCCGGCGAGCTCGGTGCCCAGCTGGCCGGCGTACGGGCTGAGCCGCTCGTAGTCGTGCGGGCTGAGCTCGACGATGAAGTCGTTCGGGACGACCGTGCGGTCGCGGTTCCAGATCGTCGCGTTGTTGTCGCACTCGCGCTGGAGTGCGCCGGCGATCTCCACCGGCTGGACCTCGGACTTGAACACCTTGGCGAAGGTGCCGTTCACGAGACCCTCGAGCCGCTGCTCGAACTTCTTCAGGACTCCCACGGGGCACCCCCTTCCAGGGCGTCGGCCGGGCCGCGCTCGCGGGCCGGGTTGCGGTTTTCCGTACTGATCGTATCCACGTCGGGCCCATCCGTACGGTTCCCCGGGAACGTGGTCCCGGGGCGTGAGACCGGGCACACCGCTCGCCACCTGCCCGGCAGGTGCCGGTACGGGGGCGTGCGCCGGGTGCGGACGCTGGTGCGGAGCGAGCTGAACGGCAAGCGGGAGGTACCCGCGCGGGGCCCCGCTCATCCCTCGGTCACCCGTTCGTCCGCCCCGGAGGGAGGCGGTTCCCCGGGGTGCGGGGAAACGGATTCGGAGGTAGCCCGCCGGTCGTGCTAATGTTTTCCACGTCGGAAGGGGCGCCCGAGAGGGAGCCGGACGGAAGACCCGGAGAGATACGGTAAGGTTCTCGACAGGTCGGAAGAGCGGCAAGCATCTTACGACAGCACCCATGCGCGGGTGGCGGAATAGGCAGACGCGCTGGATTCAGGTTCCAGTGCCCGAAAGGGCGTGGGGGTTCAACTCCCCCCTCGCGCACAGCGAAGCCCCGCAGATCTTCGGATCTGCGGGGCTTTCTCGTTGTCCGGACTCATTCCGTCGTCGGGTCGACGACTTTGAGGAGTGCGGGGGGGCTTTTGGGGGGACTTCGGGGGTATTTCGGGATGTCCGAGACCCGACAATGTCTCCTCCTGATAACGGGGGGCGCCCTCGAACCGTTCGTGTCGGCGCCGACTGATAGAACATGCAGCGGAATTCACGCAAGGCAGTTCGACGAAATGTCCGTTTGGTGCCGATGGTGCCAACTCGGGCGTCTCCACGGGGGGTTGTTACGTGGGGGATCAGCCGGGAGCGCGCCGCTGACGCGGCTGTGCCGGCTTCTTGTTCTTTTGCCGTGCCCGCCGTTCTGTCCGGAATTCCGCTCATATCCGCCGCATTGTCATCCCAAGGAGAACGCGGATGCTCGACCCATCGGGTCCGACCAGGACGCGAATGCGGGCGGCAGGACGTGCGACCACCCTCGCCGTCACCACCGCCGCCCTGGTCACGGGGGCCGGCCTGCCTGTCCTCGCGACCGCCCAGGCGGAGTCGATCGCGCCCAAGCGCATCGGTTCCGCGCCCGTCGCGCCGAAGGACGCCGTGAAGACGGCCGCACCGGCCGACAGTACCGAGCTCGACCTCAGCATCACCCTGCAGCCGAAGGACCAGGTCGCGCTGACCACGTTCGTCAGCGCCGTCTCCACCCCCGGCTCCCCGCTGTACAAGCACTACCTGGGCACCGGTGAGTTCGGGAAGCGCTTCGGCGCCGACCCGGCGACCGTGGCGAGCGTCCGCGCGGCGCTCACCGCCGCCGGCCTGCACCCGGGCGAGCTCGGCGCCAACGGCCTGACCATCCCGGTCAAGGCGACCGTCGCCGAGGCGAAGAAGGCCTTCGACACCGACTTCGCCGGCTACAAGCTGGCGGACGGCACCGCCACCTACGCCAACACCCAGGCCCCGTCGGTCCGCGGCGACCTGGCCGGCCGGATCGCCGGCGTCGTCGGCCTGGACACCACCTCGACGTACAAGCCGCGTTCGGTGGTCAAGTCCAAGGCCGCGATCAAGGGTTCGGCGGCCGGCTCGGAGCAGGCGCGCAACATCGGCGCCAGCCCGCAGCTCTGCGCCGACTGGAAGAACACCCTGTCGTCCTACAACATGGTGGACGGCCGGGACTACTACAGCTCCGGGGCGCTCGCCCAGGCCTACAACCTGAACGGCATAGCCGACGGCGCCTCGGGTTCCACCATCGCGATCCTGTCGCTGGAGAACTACGACACCCGCGCGGCCGCCGCCTGGCAGGCCTGCAACGGCACCAAGACCTCGGTCTCCAACGTCTCGGTGGACGGCTTCGTCAACCAGGCTCCGGACTACCAGAACGGCGAGGGCGGCGAGACCGCGCTCGACGTGGACACCATCGCGTCGCTGGCGCCCGGTGCCTCGATCCTGGTCTACCAGGGTCCCAACACCGCCCAGGGTGTCTACGACACCTACCAGAAGATCGTCAACGACAACCGCGCTCAGGTGGTCTCGATCAGCTGGGGCCGTTGCGAGGCGGAGCGCGACTCCGGCCGCGAGAACGCGCTGAACCTGGTCCTGCAGCAGGCCGCTGCCCAGGGGCAGTCCGTGGTCGCCGCCGCCGGTGACGCCGGCTCGACCGACTGCCGCGGCTCCGGCCTCGGCAACGACAACGTGCTCAGCACCGACAGTCCGGCCTCGCAGCCCTACGTGACCGGTATCGGCGGCACCTCGCACACCGGCCTGGGCACCTACCCCGGCCCGATCTCGGTGTGGAACCGCAACGGCGGCTCCGGCGGTGGCGGTCTCTCCACCCGCTGGGCGCTGAGCGACACCGACTTCGCCTGGAACGCCCAGCACGCCGCCGAGTACGCGAACGTCTGCGGTGCCGCGGCCGGCCAGTCCTGCCGCCAGGTTCCGGACGTGTCGGCGCTCGCCGACCCGGCCACCGGCTACCTGATCTTCACCAACTACGACGCCAACAACAGCCTCTGGGCGAACGTCTACGGCGGCACCAGCGCCGCGGCCCCGCTCTGGGCGGCCCTGGTCGCGCTGGCCAACTCGTCGACCGACTGCGCCGCCAACGGCCCGGTCGGCTACCTGAACCCGATCCTGCGCAAGCTCGACAGCTCGGTGTTCAACGACGTCACCCTGGGCAACAACGACATCAGCGCCTCCGGCAAGTACTCCGCGCTCGCGGGCTACGACCTGGCCACCGGCCTCGGCTCGCCGAAGGGCAAGGCGGTCATGGCGGCGCTGTGCCAGCAGCTGCCCTCGCAGCCGGCCGGCACCTACAACCCGGTGTCGCCGGACCGTCTGCTCGACACCCGCTTCGGCACCGGTGCCCCCACCGCCAAGGTTCCCGCCCGCGGCACGCTCAACCTGCAGGTCGCCGGTCGCGGCGGTGTCCCGGCCTCGGGCGTCAACGCGGTCGTGCTGAACGTCACCGTGGCGGGCACGACGGCCGCCGGTTACCTGACCGCCTGGCCCTCGGGCAAGGCGCGGCCGGACTCGTCCAACCTGAACTGGTCCGCGGGCCGTGACGTGCCGAACCTGGTCACCGTCCCGGTCGGCGCCGACGGCAAGGTCAGCCTCTTCAACGGCGGCTGGTCCGGCTCGGTCGACCTCGTCGCCGATGTCTTCGGCTACTACTCGGCCGACGCCAACGGCTCCACGCTGACCCCGGCCGGCCCCAGCCGTCTGCTCGACACCCGCTACGGCACCGGCGCTCCCCAGGCCAAGCTCGGCGGCAAGCAGACCCTGGACCTCCAGATCCCGGGCAGCGGCGTGACCGCGGTCGTGCTGAACACCACCGTCACCGGTACCGACAACGGCGGCTACCTGACGGTCTGGCCGGCCGGTGAGACCCGTCCCAGCTCGTCCAACCTGAACTGGGTCAAGGGCCAGACCGTGCCGAACCTGGTCGTCGTGCCGGTCGGCGCCGACGGCAAGGTCAGCATCTACAACGGTGCCTCGGCCTCGATCGACGTCCTCGCCGACGTGTTCGGCTACTTCACCAAGGACGCCTCCGGCGGCAAGTTCCACAACGCCGGTCCGAAGCGCCTGATGGACACCCGTTCCGGCAAGGGTGCGCCGGCTCCGGCCCCGCTCACCAACGGCAAGGTGGTCCACCTGTCGCTGAACGACGGCGGCGCGCTGGCGTCGGCCACCTCGGTCGTGCTGAACGTCACGGTGACCGACACCACCTCGAGCGGCTACCTCAACGCGTGGCCCGGCAACACCACCCGTCCGGGTTCCTCGAACCTGAACTGGGACACCAAGGGCCAGACGATCGCCAACCTGGTGACCGTCCCTGTCAACAACGGTGTGGTCGACCTGGCGCTGACCAGCCCCGGCTCGGCGAACGTGATCGTCGACCTGTTCGGCTACTACAGCGCCAACTGACCTCCCGGTCGGTGACGCAGACGGGCGGCGTCCTCCCCTCGCGGGGAGGGCGCCGCCCTCGTTTCCCGCCCCGGCAGGACCCGGGGTCAGTCCGCCGCGGCCGGCAGGGCGGCGCGGACGGTGAAGCCGCCGTCCGCGGTGGGGCCGGTCACCAGGGTGCCGCCGAGCAACTGGGCGCGTTCGCGCAGGCCGACCAGGCCGTGGCCGCCGCCGGGCAGCGTGGGCAGGTCGGTGGCGCGGGCCGGCGGCGGGGCGTTGCGGACCTCGACCAGCAGCCGGTGGCCGCCGCCCGCCACCCGGACGGTCACCGCGGCGCCGGGCGCGTACTTGGTGATGTTGGTCAGCGCCTCCTGGACCGTCCGGTACGCGGCCCGCTCCACCGCCTCCGGCCACTGCCGGCCGCCGGTGGAGAGGTCGGTGGTCACCGGCAGCCCGCTGCCGTCGATCAGTTTCGGCAGGTCGGCCAGCCGCGGCTGCGGGGCCAGCGGCTCGGTGGGCTCGACGCCGGCGGCGCGCAGCACGCCGACCATCTGGCGGAGCTCCTGCAGGGTGCGGACTGCCAGCTCGCGAATGGTCGAGGCGGTGTCCTTGGCGGCCGGGTCGCCGGTGGACACCTGGAGCGCCCCGGCCTGGATGGAGATCAGGCTGACCTGATGGGAGACCACGTCGTGCATCTCCCGGGCCAGCCGGGCCCGCTCGGTGGCCAGCACCCGCTCGGCGAGCAGCCGGCTCTCGCGCTGCTGGCCGCGGGTGAGTTCGTCGAGCCGGTGGGCGAGTTCGCGCCGGGTACGGGCGAGCAGGCCGAGCGCGGCGGGCCCGGCGGCCAGCATCACGCACTGGATCGCGTACAGCGCGTTGTCCCGGTCCAGGGCGAGCGGGTGGTCGGCGAGCGGCCAGTGGAAGAACTCGACGAGGGCGAAGGCGGTGGCGCAGGCCGCGGTGACCCGGAGCGCCGCCCGCTGCGCGGCGACCGAGTACACGGCGGTCATCGGTGCCAGCCAGATGTAGTTGACGAACGCGCCGGGCAGGGTCAGCAGCAGCACCGTCACCGGGAGGCGGCGGCGCAGCAGCAGGGCGAGTGCGGCGAGCACCGAGAGCCCGGCCTCCCACCAGTGGGCGCCCTTGGAGACCAGGGCGGCGTCGACGAGCGAGACCAGCACCGGCAGCAGCAGCATCAGCCAGGTCGCGGTGCACCAGGCGGGCAGTGCTCTGTGGCCGGTCATGCGCCCGGGTTCCCCTGGGCGCGGACCAGGCCGGCGCGGTGCGCGACCACGGCGGCCTGGACGCGGTTGGCCGCGCCGAGCTTGGCGAGGATCGCGCTGATGTGGTCCTTGACGGTGCCGGTGCCCAGGTAGAGGCGGTCGGCGATCTCCGCGTTGGAGAGGCCCTCGCCGAGCAGGGCGAGCACGTCGAGCTCGCGGGTGGTGAGCTGGCGGGCGAGCGCGGTGGCGTCCGCGTCGGGGCCGCCGCCCTCGACGTAGCCGTTGATGACGGTGCGCGCGACGGTGGGCGACAGCATGCTGCCGCCCGCGGCGAGCACCCGCACGGCGTGCACCAGCTGCTCGGGTGCGGTGTCCTTCAGCAGGAAGCCCGCGGCGCCGGCCCGCAGGGCGGTGCCGATGTACTCGTCGGTGTCGAAGGTGGTGAGCATGGCCACGGCCGGCGGGTCGGGCAGTGCGCGCAGCCGGCGCAGCACGCTGATGCCGTCCAGGTCGGGCATCCGGATGTCGAGCAGGACGACCTGCGGGCGCAGCTCCACGGCCTGCTGCTCGGCCTGGCCGCCGGAGCAGCCGCCGACCACCTCCAGGTCGGGGGCGGACCCCACGATCAGGCCGAGGCCCGAGCGGACGAGGACCTCGTCGTCCACGATCAGGACACGGATCGGTGGCATGGCTCTCCTCGGGCGTGCGCGGCTCGTCTTCGAGCCTAGGGGTCGGCGGGCCGTGATCCGGTCCACCGGCGGGGTGGGCACCCCCGCCGTTCGGCGGGGGTCGGAATCCGCTACCGGATTCACGCAATTCTCATCCGGGGTGGGGAACCATGGAACACGGAGCCCCCTGTGGGCCCTGGCCGCTCGGAGACCGGGTGTGCGGGCCGCTCCGTCCCTCCCCGGGTGTCGTACGGATGCGTCCCCTACGTTGATCGTCTGGAATTGGAGCTGTGTCCACTGTGAAGCCGGCGCCCACCGCCGTTCCCGCGCATTTCGGAGCCTTGGCCGGGCTGCTCGCCCGCTGGCGGCCGCGCGCCGCCGCGGCGACGGTCTGGTACCTGCGGCTGCTGGCCCTGCTGAACCTGGTCGCGGTGCTCGCCGTGCCGTTCCGGGACCAGGTGCAGGAGCACAACGAGGGCGAGTACTTCACCCCGTACCTGCTGACGGCCGGTCTGACGACGGTGTTGCTGTCGCTGTTCCTCGCGGTCGCGATGCGGCGGCGCAAGCGGGCCGCGTGGATCTTCAACGCGGTGGTGTCCGGGCTCTTCTCGGTGCTGTACCTGCTGCTGATGCTGGTGCCGGACAGCCGCTTCGCCGACCACCCGATCAACTGGTTCTCCACGGTGCTGACGGTGGGCTTCTTCCTCGCGCTGCTGCTCGGCCGCCGCGAGTTCACCTCCAAGGGAGACCGCTCCAACCCCAAGACCGGGGTGGCGACCTTCATCGGCGGCCTGCTGTTCGGCGGGATCGTCGGCGCGACGCTGGTGCAGTTCACCAACACGGTGCACGGCGGCGCGGAGTTCGGCACCCGGTTCGGCTACGCCGTGGCCCGGATGGTGACGATCACCCCGTCCGGCCGGCTGGCGGACGAGATCGCCGTACCGACCTGGGTCAACGCCTTCATCAACGCCATGGGTGCGGTGCTCTTCCTGCTGGTGCTGTACCTGGCCTTCCGCAGCCCGCGCGGCCAGGAGCTGCTGACCGTGGAGGACGAGGTCCGGCTGCGCGAGCTGCTGGAGCGGCAGGGCGAGCGGGACTCGCTCGGCTACTTCGCGCTGCGCCGGGACAAGGCGGTGATCTTCTCGCCGTCCGGCAAGGCGGCGGTCGCCTACCGGGTGCTGGGCGGTGTCTCGCTGGCCTCGGGCGATCCGATCGGCGATCCGGAGGCCTGGCCGGGGGCGATCGACGCCTGGCTGGAGGAGGCCCGGGAGCACGCCTGGGTGCCGGCCGTGATGGGCGCCTCCGAGGAGGCCGGTGTGATCTACGCCCGGCACGGCCTGGACGCGCTGGAGCTCGGCGACGAGGCGATCGTCGAGGTCGACGAGTTCTCGCTGGACGGGCGGGCGATGCGGGTCGTCCGGCAGGCGTACAACCGGGTCAAGCGGGCCGGGTACACCGTGCGGATCCGGCGGCACGAGGACATCCCGGACCCGGAGATGGCCGAGCTGCTGGACAGGGCCGACCACTGGCGGGACGGCCAGACCGAGCGGGGCTTCTCGATGGCGCTCGGCCGGCTCGGCGACCCGGACGACGGCCGCTGCGTGATGCTCGAGTGCCACGACGGCGACGGCGAGCTGCGGGCGCTGCTGAGCTTCGTGCCGTGGGGCCGCAACGGCCTCTCGCTGGACCTGATGCGCCGGGACCGCGACAGCGAGAACGGCCTGATGGAGTTCATGGTGATCGAGCTGCTGCAGCGCGCCGACGAGGTCGCGCTGGAGCGGGTCTCGCTGAACTTCGCGATGTTCCGCTCGGTGTTCGAGCGCGGATCGAAGCTGGGTGCCGGACCGATCCTGCGGCTGTGGCGTTCCGTCCTGGGATTCTTCTCCCGCTGGTGGCAGATCGAATCGCTGTACCGGGCAAATGCGAAATACCGGCCGATCTGGGAGCCGCGCTATCTGCTCTTCGAGAAGAGCAGCGAGATTCCGCGGATCGGTATCGCCAGTGCGCGCGCCGAGGGTTTCATCACGGTGCCGAGTCTCCCCGTCCTGTTCCGTCGCCGTCATGTCCGGGCCGCCGCGCAGGCGCTGCCCGGCGGGGGGCCGGCGGCGGAGCGGGACGGGTAGGGGTAGTCCCTCCGCCGGGGGGCGGAGGGCCACCGCCGATCGGGGGGTGCGACTGCCGTCGGGCGGTTGCCCCCCTCCGACCTGAGGATGATCCGCGATTCGCCACGCAAGCTGACGACCCCTGTTTATCCATTGCCTACCGTGGATGTATCGGCGGGAGAAACCCTGGCCGTCCGGGAAATGTCCCGGGAATTGCTCGGCGGGGCGCGGGGGTGCCCGGCCGGAAGACGGACGGGGAGATTCAGCGGTGGAGCGGACGGTTGGCGCGGGGGGCGTGCGCCGAGGCCTCGGACCGGTGGCGGTCCGGGTCGCGGCGGCGGAATGGGGCACGCTGGTCGGAATCGTCCGCGGGCACCTGCGCCTGCACCGGTTCGCCTCCGTGCCCCTGGCCACCGCGGCCACCGTGCTGGTGCTGGCGTTCTCCGTCGTCCAGCACCTGCCGGGCGGGGAACGGCTGGTCACCCAGCTCGGCGTCGTGCGGGCCGCACTGCCGCTCGGGGTCTCGCTGCTGCGGACACCGCTCTCGCTGTACGTGCCCGCGCTGGACCTGCCGGTGTGGGGGGCTCTCGTCCAGGTCTTCCTGGTGTTCGGGATCGCCGAGATCGTCCTCGGGCGGCGGCTCACCCTGGCGGTCGCCTACGCCTGCACCCTGGCCGGCACGCTGTTCGCCCGGATCGGCGTGGAGCTCGGCCCGGACCACCTCTTCGGCTTCCCCGGCTGGGTGGCGCACGTCCGGGACACCGGCCCGTCCGCGGCCGTGGTGGCGCTCGCGGTCTGCGTGGCGATCCGCTGCCGCGCCTGGTGGACGGGCGGTGCGGTGGTGCTGGCGATGGTCGTCGAGGCCGTTCTGCTGCCGAACCTCGCCGGGCTGGAGCACGTCGTGGCCGTCCTTACGGCCGGGCTGATCGCCGCCTCGCTGGAGGTCTTCGGGCAGTTCTGGCCGCGGGTGCTGGCCGGCGTCGGCGCGGCGGCCTCGGTGGCGGCCGAGGCCGGCCCGCGGACGGCGCTGCCGGCGGTGCGCTGACCGAAGCACCGCCGACGGCGTTCAACGGTGGTGCGTCAGCTCCGGGGCAGGGGCAGCTCGAACCAGACGACCTTGCCGACCGCCTTGCGGGCGGTGCCCCAGCGCTCGGCGAGCTTGCTGACCAGCTGCAGGCCCCGGCCGTGCTCGTCCATCGAGCCGGCCGGCTCCAGCGAGGGCAGGTTATGGTTGTCGTCGCTGACCTCGACCAGCAGCTTGTCGACGCGGATCAGCTGCAGCTGCACGTGGTCCCGGGCGACCCGGACGGCGTTCGTCACCAGCTCGCTGACCAGCAGCTCCACCGTGTCGTCGAGTGCGTCCAGGCCCCAGGCGGCGAGCTGGCCGCGCACCAGCGAGCGGGCCCGCCGGACCTCGTCCTCCGAGACGGCGAGCTCCCAGGTGGCCACCTCGCTCGGCGGGACGCCGTCGAAGCGGGCGACCAGCAGCGCGACGTCGTCCGCCCGGTCGTCCGAGTGCAGCCGCTCCAGCACGGTGTCGCAGGCCTCGTCCGGGGTCTGCTTGGGGTCGATCAGATTGCCGCACAGCGCGGCCAGGCCCTCTCCTATGTCGCCCCCGCGCACTTCGACCAGGCCGTCGGTGCACATCACCAGCATCGAGCCGTCCGAGACGTCGATCCGCTTCGCCACGAACGGCACCCCGCCGACGCCGATCGGTGCGCCCTCCGGGATCTCCAGCAGCTCGCCCCGGCCGTCGGGGTGCACCAGCACCGGCGGGACGTGCCCGGCGCTGGCCAGCTCGCAGGTGCGGTTGATCGGGTCGTAGACCGCGTACAGGCAGGTCGCCAGGTGGTCGTCGCCCAGCTTGTGGGCCAGGTTGTCCAGGTGCCGCAGCAGCTGGCCGGGCGGCAGGTCCAGCGCGGCGAGGGTCTGCATGGCGGTGCGGAACCGGCCCATCGCGGCCGCCGAGTGCAGGCCGTGGCCCATCACGTCGCCGACCACCAGGGCGACCCGGCTGCCGGGCAGCTGGATCGCGTCGAACCAGTCGCCGCCGACCTCGGCCCGCGAGTCGCCCGGCAGGTAGCGGTGGGCGATCTGCACCCCGGGGATCCGCGGCGGCCGGGTCGGGATCATCGAGCGCTGCAGGGTGGTCGCCACCCGGGACTCCGCCCGGTGCAGCCGGGCGTTGTCCAGCGACAGCGCGGCCCGGGCCGCCAGCTCCTTGAGCGTGGCGGCGTCGGACTTGTCGAAGGGCGCCCGGTCCGGCAGCCGCAGCAGCTTGAGGATGCCCAGCACCGTGCCCCGGGCGGACAGCGGCAGCACCAGCATCGAGCGGCCGACCACCACCGGGACGAGGTCCGGGCCGCCGCCCAGCGAGGCCGCGTAGTCCACCGCCACGTCCGGGTCTATCACCGGCACCAGCACCGGCTGGTTCTCCTGCAGGGCGAGGCCCGGCGGGGTCGAGCGGGGCATCGCCAGCAGCGCGCCCTCGTCCAGGACGTGGTCCCAGTGGCCGGGGGAGCTGTTCACCGCGCGGGCCACCCGGCGCAGCATCGTGCGGTCGTCCGGACGCTCCTCGGGCAGCTCCGAGTCGGAGATCAGCCCGTCGAGGAGGTCCACGCAGGCGAAGTCGGCGACCCGCGGGACGAGCACCTCGCACAGCTCGCGGGCGGTCGTGTCGAGGTCCAGGGTGGTGCCGACCCGGTTGCCGACCTCGCTCAGCAGGGCCAGCTGCTCGCCGGCCTGGCTGACGGTCAGCACCTCCACGGACGGCGGTGCGGGCGGAGCGGGGACGCCGGGGGTGCCGGCGGGTGGTCCGTCCGGCCCGTCCGATCGGCCCTGCGGCGGAGCGGACCCGACGACGGCCCGGGCGGGCGCGGTGCCGTTGGCGGTGGACTCGATGGCTGGGCCTCCCTGGCTCTGGCCGTTCGCGGTGGCCGCCCCGGACTCGCGCTGCCCGGGCACGGTGGTGCCGATCGCCCGTCCGTCGTCGGCGCCGCGTGGCGCCCCGGCGGGCAGGACCTGCAGTCCGATCGCCCGGCGCCCGCCGGGTGCCGGATCGGCCGGGCGGCGGGTCGCCCGTGGCCGGTCGGCGCGCTGCTGCGGCGTCGGGTAGCGGCGCACCAGCCCGGCGGCGATCCGGGCCGCGCCGCGCCCGGCCGACTCGTAGGGGAGGACGGGCAGTCTGGTCGCCGCGTCGACCCAGAGCGCGGGCACGCCGGCCGCCGAGATCTGCCCGAGCAGCCGGCGGCGGCGGTCCTCGGAGCCGCGCGGCAGCAGGCCGTCCAGCGCGGCGGCGCCGCCCGGCCCGGCCGGGGCGAAGGCGGGGGAGACCCGGTGGAAGGCGCCGGTGGCGGCCGGGGCCGCAGCGTACGCCAGCAGCCGCTCGCCGAGGGCTATCCGCGGGCCGCCGGCCCGCAGCGGCCGGGCGTCGGCGGCCAGCGCCAGCAGGCTGCGGCCGGTCGGCTCGATCAGCGGATAGGCCCACCAGATGACGTCCCGCAGCCGCTCCTCGCGGTCCACGACTGCCATCGCGCCGGCCCAGGTCGCGTCCAGCTGGGTCAGGTCGTCCAGGGTGTCCAGCGCGTCACAGCGGCGCGGCGGTGCGCCCGGGCGCGGCGAACCCGTCTCCGGCCGGGGCTCGACGGCGGGCAGCAGACCGGAGGCGGTGCGGCCGCAGGCCACCTCGGCGCGGTGGCCGAAGAGCTCCTCGGCGGCGCGGTTCCACAGGGCGATCCGGCCGTCCGGGTCGACCATCACCGCGGCGACGCGCAGCAGGGCGACCACTCCGGAGAGAGGGTCACCCGTGCCGTCTCGCGAGGCCGCTGCGGAGTTCGGCTCGTCCACCATCGATTCGGTCTGCTCCCGCCTGGCCGCCCTGTTCGGGAGCGGCCGCTGTGTCGGCGCGGCGCAACGGGCTCCTTGTCTCCGGCCGCTCCTGTATCCCGTCCTTTTGTACGCCGGCATCCCCGCGGCACTCAGGCGCACGTGCGGTGCAGCACGGATGTTCCGTCCAGCGAAGCACGTGCGGGGCCGGCTCCGACAGCGAATCGCGGAGATTCCTCGGTATCAGTTGCGTGTCACTGGGTGAGCGCCCGTGTGCGCTGCGAGTTCAATCGGACGGGGTACCCGGACGACGGCCCGGCGGCCGGTGCCGGACCCCCGGTAGGGTGGCAGGCTCGGAGACCGGGTGCATGCGGAGGCGGACTGGTGAGCGCGGAGAGCCCCGTCCAGTGGAGCGAGCAGGAACGGCTGCTGCTGGAGGAACGGGTGGCCGCCGCCGAGCTGGCCTGGCTGACCCTCGACGTCGACGTCGCCACCCTCCGGGTGGAGATCGACAACTTCGCGCTGGTCCACCACCAGCTGCTCGGCCCGCTCTACGCCCGCCTCGACGAGCTGGACGCGCTGATCGCCGAGGCGGTCGCCGTCCGCACCGGCGACCCGGAGGCGCTGCGCCGCGCCGCCGAGGCCCGCAGCCGGGTCGCCGAGCCGGACGACCCGGCCGCCGCCGGCCTGGCCCCCGAGCCGCCGGCCGCCGCGAAGGTCCGCCCGGACCGCGAGGCCCAGCGGATCTACCGCGACCTCGCCCGCCGCGCCCACCCCGACCTGACCACCGACCCGGCCGAGCAGGAGCGCCGCTCCGCCTTCATCGCCCGGGTCAACGAGGCGTACGCGCAGGGCGACGCCGGTGCGCTGGAGGAGCTGGCCGACGAGTGGTCGACCGCCCCGGAGACCGCGCCCGACCCGGACTCCCCCGACCGGCCCGACTGGCTGCTGCGCCGCTTGGAGTGGCTGACCGCGCGGATCGGCCAGCTGGCCACCGAGCAGGTCAGGCTGGAGCGGACCCCGATGGGCGAGCTGCTGCTGCTCGCCCCGCAGGAGCCGGAGCGGCTGCTGGAGGAGCTCGCCGAGCAGCTCCTCGCCCGGGCCTCCGACCGGCGGACCGAGCTGGAGCGGCTGCTCGGCGACGACGTCGTGCCGGGGCCGGCGCCGGCCGGTCGGCACAATGGAGGGGAGGACCCCTCGCCGCACAGCCCCGGCACCGACTCCCAGGAGACCCCGACGATGTTCGCGCAAGCGCTGCCCACCACCGACGCCGCGTCCGTCCCGGCCGACGCCGCACTGCTCGACGTCCGTGAGCAGGACGAGTGGGACGCCGGCCACGTGTCCGGCGCGCTGCACATCCCGATCGGCCAGGTGATCGCCCGGCTGGACGAGCTGCCCGACGGGAAGCTGTACGTGCTCTGCCGGGTCGGCGGCCGCTCCGCCCAGGTCGTCCAGTACCTCGTCGCGCAGGGCCGCGACGCGGTGAACGTGGACGGCGGCATGTTCGCCTGGGAGGCCGCGGGCCGCCCGATGGTCGGGACCGACGGCCGGGACGCGTTCGTCCTCTGACCGGACCGCGGGTCGTCCTGCCGTACCCGCGCCCGGCACCGGGGCCCGCTTCGGCGGGCCCTTCGCCGTTCCGTACCGGCGCGCCGCCGGCCTGTCCCCGGGTGCCCCGGTACGGCAGGATGACCGGCGAACCGTGCCGCAGCAGCCGTAGGGGAGGACACCGCGTGCGCACCTGGTCCACCCCCGCCCTCACCGTGCTCTGCCTCTCCGGGGCGGGCATGCTCGGCGGCGCGGCGATCCTGCTCGGGGTGCTGTTCCTGCACAACGCCCCGCCCAACGCGCTCTCCCAGGAGTACCGGCAGCAGCTGGACGGGATCGTCTACCCCGAGTTCGAGCAGAACTGGAAGCTGTTCGCGCCGAACCCGCTGCAGCAGAACATCACCGTCGACGCCCGGGTGCAGACCATCGCCGACGACGGCGAGGTGCACACGCAGGGCTGGATCGGCCTGACCGCCCAGGACGCCGCGGCGATACGCCACAACCCGGCCCCCAGCCACGTCGACCAGAACATGCTCCGCCGCGCCTGGGACTTCTACGAGTCCACCCACCCCACGGAGGACGGCGCCGCGCCGGGGCAGCGCGGCAAGCTCGCCGAGGAGTACCTCAAGCGGATAGCCCTGCAGCGGATCGGCCGCACCGCCGCCGGCGAGCGCGTCCTGCAGATCCAGTTCCGCTCGGCCGCGAAGGCCGTGCCGCCGCCCGCATGGAGCACCGAGGAACCCGCCGAGTCCACCCCGTACAAGGAACTGCCCTGGTGGCCGGTGGACGAGGACGACTACCGGGGGCTGCTGTGAGCGGGACCGACACCGCCCTCCCGGTGGACGACGGCGCGGCGCGCACCGAGCCCGCCCCGCCGCCCAGCCGCTTCGAGCGGTTCTTCGACGCCTTCACCGGCACCGTGTTCGGCCGCCACCAGGCGGCGGTGGTCCGGATCGGCTTCGGTCTCGCCTGGCTCGGCTTCCTGCTCCGCGAGTGGCCGAACCGGCGGGTGCTGTACGGCGACCGCTCCCCGTGGTCCGCCGGGCTCTCCGACTCGCTGCTCTCCGCCACCCACGCCTTCACCGTGCTCTCCTGGTCGGACGGCCGGCTGTGGTTCGAGACCGTCTACCACCTGGCGATCGCCGCCGCCGTGCTGATGGTGCTCGGCTGGCGCACCCGGGCGAGCGCCGTGCTGTTCGCCGTCACCGTGCTCTCCCTGCAGAACCGCAACGTGCTGGTCGGCGACGGCGGCGACAACGTGGTGCACCTGATGGCGATGTACCTGGTGCTCGTCCGCTCCGGGCTGGTGTGGTCGCTGGACGCCCGGCGCAGGGCCGGCCGGCCCGCCGCGGCCCCCACCGGGGAACTCCGGGCCGTCCGCGACGCGCTCGTCACCATGCTGCACAACTGCGGCATGCTGATCATCGCCGTCCAGGTGGTGCTGATCTACGCCACCGCCGGCTGGTACAAGGTGCAGGGCTCCCGCTGGCAGGACGGCACCGCCCTGCACTACCCGCTCCGCCTCGACTACTTCACCCCGTGGCCGGAGCTGTCGGCGCTGCTCGGCTCCAGCCTGCTGATCACCTTCGCGCTCAGCTACGGCACGGTGATCGTCCAGGTCGCCTTCCCGTTCACGCTGTTCAACCGGCGCCTGAAGAACGTCCTGCTGGCGCTGATGATCGCCGAGCACTCCGCGATCGCGCTCGTGCTGGGCCTGCCGTTCTTCTCACTGGCGATGATCGCCGCCGACGCGGTCTTCCTGCCCACCGGCTTCCTGCTGCGGCTGGGCGCCCTCGCCCGCCGGGGTGCGGGGCGGCTCCGGGCTGACGTACGCCTCCCGGCCGCGCGGCCGCCGGCGCCCTAGACTGCCCGGTATGCCCTGGTCCGTCGCACTTCGGGAGACCGCGAAGGCCGGACTGGTACCGGCCCGTGAACTCTCGGACCCGCGGCGGGCCGTGCGCGGGGCACTCGCCGTCGCCCTGGTCGTCTTCCCGGTCCTGGCGGTGGCCGGCACCGGCCCGGCCACCTCCGCCGCGATGGGCGGCTTCATCGCCGGTACCGCGACCTTCCAGCGGACCTTCCGCCCGCGCGCCTCGATCGCCGTCGGCGCCGGCCTCGGCCTCGGCATCAGCACCTTCCTCGGCTACGCCGCCGTCGGCGTCCCCGGTGCCTTCCCGGTGCTGCTCGCCGTCTGGTCCTTCGCCGCCGGGATGATCTGGGCCGTCGGCCCGACCGGCGGCACCGTCGCCGCCACCACCATCTCCGTGATGCTGGTCGTCGTCCAACTGCCCGTCAGCCTGATCACCGCGCTCGGCCACGGCCTGCTCTGCGCGCTCGGCGGCGCCGTCCAGGCCCTGGTCACCCTGCTCTGGCCGGTCGACCGCTGGCGCGGCCACCGAGACGCCCTCGCCGACACCTACGCCGAACTCGGCGACTACGCCCGCCGGCTGCGCTACGACCCGGTCGCCGGCATCGACCCCGAGCCCTTCATGACCGCCCGCCGGGCCGGCGCCCTGACGAAATGGCAGGCCCGGCACCGCCCGCCCGAGATGCGCGGCCTGCGGGCCGTCGCCGAGCACATCAGGCCCACCCTCGCCGCCCTCGCCGACCCGGCGGTCGGCGCCCCCGCCGACGGGCCCGGACGCGACCTGGCCCGCGAGATCCTCGCCGCCGCGGCCGAGTTCCTGGACGCCGTCGCCGCCGCCGTCCGGGCCGGCGAGGCCGTCCGGCCGCCGAGCACCACCCCCGCGCTCACCCTCGCCGAGGCCGCCGAGAGCCCCGAGCTGACCGGTGCCGCCCGCCGCGCCGCCAAACGGCTCGCCTCCCAGCTCTCCAAGGCGGCCGGCGCGCTCGACCGGCAGGACCGCTCCGTCGTCCAGACCGCCCCGCAGCTGCGCCGCCCCTCGCTGGTGAAGATCGTGCCGGTCGGCTTCCAGACCGTCCGGCGTCAGCTGCAGCCGCGCTCCGCGGTCTTCCAGCACGCCGTCCGGATGTCCGGCGTGGTCACCCTCTCCTACCTGGCGGCCCGCCCGCTGGGGCTGCACCACGGCTACTGGGCCCCGCTGACCGCCGCCATGGTGATGCGCCCCGACTTCGCGCAGACCTTCAGCCGCGGGGTGGCCCGGCTCGCCGGCACCGTCGCCGGGGTGGTCGTCACCACCGTGGTCGTCCAGCTGCTGCACCCGGGCGCCTGGCTCTCCACCGCCCTCGCCGTGGTGTGCATCTGCGGCGCCTATCTGACCATCCGCACCGGCTACGCGTTCACCACCGCCTGCGTCTCCTCCTACGTGGTGTTCCTGCTCGGCCTGCAGGCCGACCCGCTGGAGACCGCGGTGGAGCGCGTCCTGCTCACCCTGCTCGGCGGCGCCATCGCCCTCGGCGCCTACGCGCTCTTCCCGACCTGGCAGACCGCGCGGCTCGCCGAACGGCTCGCCGAGTGGATCGCCGCGGCCGGCCGCTACGGGGCGGCCGTGCTCGAGGCGTACGGCGACCCGGCGGGCCGCGACGACCGCGGGGTGCGGGACGCGCTGCTCGACTCCCGGGAGGCCCGCGCCGAGCTGCTGGAGGCGATCGAACGGGCCGACGCCGAGCCCGTGAAGCACGCCGACCGGTTGCCCGAGATCAGCCGCAAGCAGCTCGACAAGGCCCGCACCGCGGTCGGACTCCTCGCCCGCAGCGCGGTCCTGATGGAGGCCCACCTGCCCGGCCGCGACAGCCCGCCCGTCCCGGGCGCCGCCGACTTCGCCGAGGAGCTCAAGTACGCCACCGCGATCGCCGCGGCCGGCGTGCTGATCGGCGAGACGGTCGACTTCTCCGGGCTGCGCGAGGCCTACGCCCGCTGGGACGGTTATCCGGTGGGGTCGGCCATCCCCGGGTACGAGGACCGCACCGCGGTCGCCCGCGCGGGGGCCAAGATGATGCTGCAGGCGCTCGGCGACCTGGAGAAGGCCGTCCGGCCGCGCCGCGTACCCTCGGGGACGTGAGCGACACCGGAGTGCCCCACGCGGGCGAGCAGTACGACGACGCCTTCGTGACCGCCGACGACCGCGAGATCGGCGTCGGCCCGCACCCCGCGCCGTGGCCCGAGGGTGGCCACTGGGACCACGAGCTGCTGGCCGCCGGCGACCGCCGCAACGTGGTGGACCGCTACCGGTACTGGACCCGCGAGGCGATCGTCGCAGACCTCGACACCCGGCGGCACGGCTTCCACGTCGCCGTGGAGAACTGGCAGCACGACTTCAACATCGGCTCCGTGGTGCGCACCGCCAACGCCTTCCTGGCCGCCCAGGTGCACATCGTCGGCCGGCGTCGCTGGAACCGGCGCGGTGCCATGGTGACCGACCGCTACCAGCACGTCCGTCACCACGACTCGGTCGCCTCGCTGGCCGCCTTCGCCGCGGCCGAGGGGCTGCCGGTGATCGGCATCGACAACCTGCCCGGGGCCGTCCCGCTGGAGACCTACGAGCTGCCGGAGCGCTGCGTGCTGCTCTTCGGGCAGGAGGGCCCCGGGCTGACCCCGGAGGCCTGGGAGCACGCCTCCGCGGTCTGCTCGATCGCCCAGTTCGGCTCCACCCGGTCGATCAACGCCGGGGCGGCCGCCGCCATCGCCATGCACTCCTGGGTCAGGACGCACGGCGCGGCGGTCGGCCGCCCCTGAGCGAGAGCCGCTAGACGAACAGCAGCCGCCAGGTGTGCGGCCCGGGGTAGCCGTCCGCCTCGGCGCCCTTCCAGCCCTGGGCCAGTTGGAACGCCTCGACGTTGCGCCGGTCGCTCTCGGTCCACTCCGGGCTCGGCCCGACGGTGTACCAGGTGCCGAACCCCTTGCTGACCAGCTGCCTGCCGAGCAGCTGCACGGCGGCGTCGACCCGGCCGGGGCCGAAGTCGGCCGTGCCGGGGAAGGCGGGGGCCGGCGCCCCCGGGATCCGCGGCACCGGCGGCACCGTCGGGACGGTCGGCACCGTGGGTACGGTCGGGGGCGGCGGTACCGGCAGCGGCGCCTCCGGCGGGACGTCCCGGCCGCGGCCGGCGACCAGCAGCGCCCAGGTGTCCTTGCCGGGGACGCCGTCCGCCTCCGCGCCCGTCCAGCCCTGGGCCTGCTGGAACGCCTCGGTCGCCCGGCGGTCCGCGTCGCTCCAGACGGAGTCCGGCGCCTCGGTGTAGAAGCGTCCGGCGCCGCGCTTCACCAGCAGCCCGCCCAGCCGCTTGACGTACGGGTTGCTCTGCCCGCGGCCGAACCACGTGAGTCCGGGGAAGGCCTCCTCGTCCGTCCCGGTGGAGATGCCGCGGTAGCGGTACGGCAGGTACTGGCCGGAGTGGCTCCAGTAGGCGTACGGGGTGGCCCGCTTGATCGTGTTCGGGCTGGTCTGCTCGTACGCGGTGTACTTGGTGTGCGACGAGTCCGTCCAGCCGCCGAAGAGCACGGCGTGCGAGCCGCCCTGCGGGTTGGCCGAGTCGTTGTAGATCAGCGCGTCGCCGGGCTGCAGGTCGTCCTTGCCGATCCGGTCGGCGAAGTTCGGCAGCGTCCAGGTCGTCTGACTGCTGCCCAGGCCCCAGGCCATGGAGATGAAGCCGGAGCAGTCCTGGCGGTAGCCGTCGGACCAGTACCGGCTCATCGAGTACGGCACCTTCTGGTCCACCCAGCCCTGGGCGCGGGCGACGATCTCCTCGCTGGTGGTGGTGGGCAGCACGGCCATGGCGCGCGGCTGCTCGGCCTCGCCGCCGAACGGACCGGTGATCTCGCCCTGCGGGGTGGTCGGGGCCGGGCTGTCCGTGGCGGCGGCCTGCGGGGCGGCGGCTATCGCGCCGGTGGCGCCGCCGAGGGCGGTGCCGACCGCCGCGACCAGGACGGCGGCGCGGCGGGCGCCGCGGGCGGCCGGCCGGGCGGCCGGGGTGCGGGCGGCGTGCAGCCGCGCGAGGTGGCGGGCGCCGCAACCGGGGCAGTCGCAGCCGCCGTCCGGCTCGACCTCGGTGAACTCCATCAGCACGGTGGATCCCTTTCTCCTGATGCGGGAGAGGGATGTGTTCCACCGTCAGCCGACGGAATATCACCTGATAGGTAACAAAATATGACAAGTCGGTGAAGTGTTGGGCCGCGAGGGTGGAGGAGGCGGGCCCGGGTGCGTCAGCGGCGCGGGAGGGGCAGCGCGGGGGAGAACTCCGGCGGGGTCCACGCGAAGGGGGTGGCGTGCGCGAGCTCGACGGTCCGGTGGACGGTGTAGTCGACCGCCGGGGCGGCCGGATCCGACCAGTCGACCTCGGCGCGGCCGGTCAGCAGCAGGGCGCCGCCGGTGTCCCAGTCGGGCAGCAGCAGCCCGGCCGCCGGGTCGAGCTCCAGGTTGCCGAGGCTCATGAACATGCTGTTGCCCGCGTACTCGGCCCAGCGCAGCCGGTCCGGACCCAGCACCTCCACGAAGCCGGGGAAGCCGCCGCGGTGCGAGGCGTCCACCCGGCCGTCCGGGCCGGCGGTGGCCAGGAAGAAGGTGTCGGCACTGGCCACGGCGAGCTGCTGGGCCAGGGTCAGCCGGTCGCCGGCGACGGCGGCCGGCGTGGCCGCCGGGAGCTCGCGGGGGCTGCGCCGCTGGATGTACTTGGGGCAGTTGGCGTACACCTGCTCGGCCGTGATCCGCAGGCCGTCCGGGCCGTGCGGGACGGAGCGGCCGTTGAGCCGCATCCGGCGCCGCCCGGCCGCGTCCAGCGCGATGGTGCCGACCTCGGCCGGCCCGGCCAGCACCTCGGCGAGCGGGTCCCCGGGCACCGGGCGGGCGGCCACCAGGACGGCGTGGTCGCCGTCGGCGCGGACGAAGCCGGGCGGACCGGCGAGCTGGGTGGCCCAGAGCCGGCCCGCCGGGTCGGCGGCGGCGACCACGATCGTCCGCCGCTCGGTCAGGAAGCGGGCGGCCACCGGCGGGACGGTGCGGCCGATCGACCGGCCGGTGTGGTCGGCCCGCTCCTGCCGCCCGGTGCGCCGCTGCACGGCGCGCTCGCCCGCGTGCCACATGGCGCGTCCTAGAAGAATCCGCAGGTGGGGGCGGTGGCGTCGGGGGTGGTGGCATCGGTTTCGGCCACCCCGGTGAGGGTGAAGATCTCCAGCCGGATGCCGTCCGGGTCGGTGAAGAAGACGCCGCCCGAGTCGGCGCCCTCGCCGTGCGGCACGACCCCCTCGTGGGCGAACGCGGCGCCGAGCTCCTTGAGGACGGCCTCGGCGGCCCGGACCTCCTCGACGGTGTCCACCCGGAAGGAGAGGTGGTGCAGGCCGGGGGAGCCCGGGGCGAAGCTGCCGGTGCTCTGCTCCCAGAGGGTGAGCACCAGGGTGCCGTCCCGGCCGAGCAGGGCGTAGCGGCGGCCTTCCTCGCCGCTCTCGGCGGCCACGTCGAGGCCGAGCAGGCGTCGGTAGAAGGCGACCGAGCGGTCCAGATCGGTGACGTTGAGCCCGACGTGGCCGGTCTGCAGGGTGCGCGGGGCAAGGGCGGCGGTGGACACGACGCATCACTCCGGAAGAGGGGACGGCCCGGTCGTCTAACCGGTACTTCCGGAGAGTACGGGTTAGGCGATCGGGGTGCAAACCGGTATGGTGTCGTGTAATGGTTAGATAATCCGCTACTCCCACTGCCAGCGGATGCCGACCTGCCCCGGGGGCTGGTCCGGCGCCAGCACGTGCGCACTGGCCGAGGCGCCGATCCACAACTGCTCGCGCTTGCGGTCGACCTCGGCGCAGGGCTCACGCTCGAAGCGCTCGCAGTGCGCGGGCACCGCGTGCGGGTCGAAGTGCACCTGCAGCACGTACTCGCGGACCGGCACCGCGAAGAAGCGGCCGTAGTCGGTGGTCGGGCCGGTGTCGGGGATGTCCACCTCGTACTCGAAGACGGTGGAGTCGCCGAGCGCGAGCGGGCGGTCCAGCAGCAGCTCGGCGACGAGCAGACCGCTCTCCGGGCGGCGGCGGACCCGGCCCAGCCGGGCGTGCCGGACGGAGGTGATCTCCGGGCAGCCGGCGGCGCCCTCGTCCGCCTTGTGCACCACCACGCACCGGGCGACCCCGCCGATCGTCGCCCGCACCACCTGGCGCATCCTCAGCAGGTGGCCGCGGCGGTTCGCGTCGACGAAGTACGAGTCGTGGATGGAGAGGCGCTCCAGGTCGCCGGTGGGCGGCGCGTCCAGCTCCTCGAAGACCTCGGCGATCTCCTGCTCGCCCGGCCAGACCTGGTCCACCCGGAGCGCGTCGTGGGTGGTCGGGGCGATCCAGCGGCCGCGCGGGCGGGGCGGGCCGAGCAGCGAGGAGAGCGTGCCGCGGCGCAGCGTCAGCAGCTCCTCCAGCAGGTGCACCGCGCGCAGCGAGGCGGCCCGCTCGGGCTGGCTGCGGCCGCGGCGCCAGTAACTGAGCGTCGTGACACTGATCCTGACGCCCTGGTGGGCGAGTGCGGCCCTGATCCGGTCCAGGCTGAGGCCGCTGGCCTCGATCGCCGCGTTCAGCACCTCGGCGAAGCCGAGGCTCCCGGCGGCCGGGGCCTGCGGTGCCGGTTGGGGCGTGACCTGGGCCGGGGCCTGCGGCGGCACGGGCGTGCGGGCGGGCGCGGGCGCCGCGGCCCGTTCGCCGGCCGGCCGCGGGCGGCCGTACGCCGGCCCCGCGTCACGCTCACCGACCAGCCTGAGACGTCCCGCGTGCTGCGGTTGCTGAGAACTCATCCGGAAACCTCCCCCACCAGGCGAGTTCGGCGGCGTCGGCCCAGCGTTCCGTGAGCGGGCTGCCACACCGAGCTGGGGGCACACCCTACGCACCGTCGAGAGGCTACGTCATCAAGTAGGACATATGACAGTGGTCACGACAAGAAAGTCCCGGTTCACGGCGGATAGAAACACAGCCGCAACAGTGCGGCCGGCGCGGACCGAAAGGGTCCGCGCCGGCCGGGTCTCAGCAGGTCAGGAGACGGCGAGCGCGGTGTCGTCCACGACGAAGCTGGTCTGCAGCGAGGAGTCCTCGGTGCCGCTGAACTTCAGCGTCACGGTCTGCCCGGCGAAGGCCGACAGGTCGAAGGACTTCTGCACGAAGCCGCTCGCGGCGTTGGCGTTGGAGTAGGTCGCCAGCGTGGTGGAGCCGGCCGTGACGGTCAGCTTGTCGTACGCGGTGCTGCCGGTCTCGGCGGTGTCCACGTGCAGCCAGAAGGTGAAGGTCGCCTTGCAGCCCGCCGGGACGGACACCGTCTGCGAGAGCGAGTCGGTGTGGGCGGAGCCGTAGCCGTTCATCCACGCCTTCCAGGAGCCGGAGTGCGCGGCCTCGGAGGTGCTGTTGTCGACGACGCCCGAGGAGGCCGTCCACGGCGAGGCGGTGCCCGTCTCGAAGCCGGCGTTGCCGAGCAGCTGGGCCGAGGTGCAGCCGCCGGTGGGCGGCGGGGTGGTGCCGCCGCCGAGCAGCGAGGTGGTCAGCGAGTCGGCGATCGGGGTGCCCCAGCCGGTGACCTGGTCGTAGCCGGCCTTGGTGGAGAAGTCCTGGTTCTTGCCGGTGGTGACGTCGTGCAGCACGCTGCCGTAGCTGCTCGAGTTCGCCAGCGAGTAGAGCTTGGGGTTGGCCTCGCCGAGCACCGCCTGGCCGGCCGCCTTGGCCTTCTGGTTGTACAGCGCGGTGTAGCCGGACCACAGCGGGGCCGCGGCGGAGGTGCCGCCGTAGACCTGCCAGCCACCGGTGGTGTAGATCGCGAAGCCGCTCGCCGGGTCGGCGTTGGAGGCGATGTCCGGGACGGTGCGCATGGTGCCGGTGACACCGGTGCCGGTCTGCCAGCTCGGCTTGGCGAACTGGGTCGAGACGCCGCCGCCCGCGGTGCTCCACGCGCTCTCCGAGGAGTACGCGGTGCCGCTCACCTTGAGGTTGGTGCCGCCGACGCCGGTGTTGTACGGGCTGGACGCCGGGAAGTCGACCGCCTTGACGGAGGAGCCGCTGGTCGAGCGGGTGCAGTCGCGGGAGCCGTCGTCGCCGGAGGCCGAGAAGATCGAGATGCCCTGGGCGGCGGCCTGCTTGAAGGAGTTGTTCACCGCCGTCATCGAGGACGCGGTGGTGTCCGGCTCGCAGGAGCCCCAGGAGATCGAGATGACCGACACCCGGTTGTCCGCCACGATCTTGGCGGCCATGTCGATCTCGCCCTGGTCGCTGTTCGGGGCCTCGTAGACCAGCTGGGTCGCCTTGGGGGCGACACCGCGGACGATCTCGCTGTCCAGCTCGACCTCGCCCTGGCCGTCGCCCGGCGCGGAGTCGTAGTTGGCGCCGTCCACCGAGACGGTCGACACCGCCGGGCCGCTCAGGCCGTACTGGCTGTCGTAGGTGCGGAGGTTGGACGAGCTGTAGCCGTCGAACTCCCAGAGCGCCACCGTCACTCCGGTGCCGTCGGCGCCGACCTTGTCCAGCCGGTACGCGCCGTCGTACTGCGCCGGGGAGAGTCCGCTCGGCGCCGCGTGCGGAGCCGCCGCACTCGGCTTGACCGCCCGCGAGGTGCGCACGGTGTGGTTGTCGAGGCCGGAGACGCCCTCGACGGTGCCGGCCAGCTCGGCCGGGACGGTGGCCGCGGCGTCGTTGGCGTAGAAGGTGCGCCCGCCCTGCTGCGGGTCGCGGTACGAGCTCTCGTGGGTGCCGAAGGCCTTGGCGATCTGCGCCGCGGTGCCGCGCACGTTCACCACCTGGCGGTTGGCGCTCACCGAATCGACCGTCAGGCCCTGGCCGGTGAGGAAGGCACGGACCTTCGCCACGTCCGCCTCGGTCGGCCCGTACAGCGCGGTGAACTGCGCCGGCGTCAGGTAGTGGCCGTACTCCGGCGTTCCGGGCGTACTGACCGCCTTCAGGAAGCGGTCGAGGTCGGCGGTGTTGCGCAGCTTCAGGTTGACCGACACGGACAGCGCCCGGTCGGCGGGCAGGTCGCCCTGCTTCTGCGAGCGGGCCACCGCCGGGGTCACGGTGTTCGGCAGGGCCACCCGGGAGGCGGCCTGCGGGGTCGGCGCGGCCTGGGCGGTGGAGACGCCCAGCGAGGCCACGGTCAGGGGCAGGACGGCTATGGCCGCGGAAAGAGCGAGCGAGCGGGGTCGCACGGGGTCCTCCGGAAGGTGTGGGGCGTTCCGGGTTCGAAAACGCTTGCACGAAGTTCTCAGAAAGCGTCCAGAAAAGGGCCCATGCGGCAGCAATCGCTTGCTAAAAAACAGTCAAGTGTGGAAGCGGAATCCATCAACAGAATGGATGTGAATTCATACAGTGAATGACTCCGGGCAGCCGCGCACTACACTCGGCGGCATGGCTGACCCCCGCGACCCGCGACCGCTGATCGGCGAACCCCTCGCCCTCGATCTGCTGAACACCCGCTGGCGCGACGCCGGGCAGCAGGACCTCCTCGCCGACCTCGACGGCTACCGCATCTGGCTCTCCTCGGCCGGCCTCGCCGACCGCTGCCCCGCCGACGAGGCCTCGCTGGCCGCCGTCGGGGCCGCCCGCGGCGCCCTCGACCTGCTGGTCGACGACCCCGGCTCCGCCGCGGGCACCGCCGCGCTCAACGCCGTCCTCGCGCACGGCGCCCTCCGCCACAGCCTCACCGAGGACGGCCCCGCCGAGACCGCGGAGACCGACACCCCGCAGCAGCTGGCCGCCTGGCTCGCCGCCGACGACTACCTCTCACTGCTGCGCCGCGGCGCCCACCGCATCAAGCGCTGCGCACACCCCGCGTGCATTCTGCACTTTTTCGACACATCGCAGAACGGGCGCCGCCGATGGTGCTCCATGGCGGTCTGCGGAAACCGCTCGAAAGCCGCCCGCCATTACGAGCGGACCACCCGGGCGGAATCCGCCGCACGCTGAGGGCCGCCCGGGCGGGCGGCCCTCAGCGGCGCACCACCGCTACGGACGGGAGGGCTTGCCCAGCCACTGGGCCAGCGCCGCGCGGACCTCGGACCGGCTCGGGTCGACCGCCGCCCAGGCCGCGTAGCCGTCCGGCCGGACCAGCAGCACGGTGTCCCGCAGCTTGCCGTGCGGATCGGCCGGCGCCGCCGTGACCACCCGCCCGGCCCACTGCTCGGCCGCCGGCTGCTCGTCGTTGGAGACCAGCACCGCCCGGCCGCCGCGCAGCGCCTCGTACAGCCGCGGCGCGCCGCCCGGCTCGTCCACCGCCAGCCGCAGGTCCGGGATCCGCCGGCCGGCCAGCGGGTGCGCCTCCCCCGCCGGCGGGTACGCCACCGCCAGGCCGGAGACCGTCCGCGCGCCGAGTCGGGTGATCGGGCCGAGCCGGTCCGCCGCAGCGGTCAGCACGCCGCCCGCCACCCGGGCCGGCAGGGACTGCGCCAGGGCCACCCGGATCAGCGCGCCCGAGCTGCGCAGCACGGCCTTCCCGACCGGGTGACGCTCCGTCTGGTACGTGTCCAGCAGCGCGTCCGGGGCCCAGCCCTGCACCGCGGCCGCCAGCTTCCAGCCCAGGTTTGCGGCGTCCTGCAGGCCGGTGTTCATGCCCTGCCCGCCGGCCGGCGAGTGGCAGTGCGCCGCGTCGCCGGCCAGGAACACCCGGCCGGAGCGGTAGGTCGGCACCTGGCGCTCGTCGCTGTGGAACCGCGAGGACCAGCGGATGTCGTGCAGGCCGAAGTCCGTGCCCAGCACCGCGCGCAGCAGCCCGGTGAGCTCGGCGGGGTCGACCGGGGCGGCGTCGGGCAGGCTGCGGTGCCGGTCCCAGGCGATCACCCGGTACCAGCCGTCGCCGAACGGCGCGACGAAGGCGAAGCCGGCCTCGTTCGCGCCGACCGTGAGCACCTCCTCCGGTGCCTTCTCCAGCCGAGCGTCCGCCAGCATCACCGAGTCCACCACCGAGGTGCCGGGGAAGGGCAGGCCCAGCAGGTCGCGAACGGTGCTGTGCACGCCGTCCGTGCCGACCGCGTAGGCCGCCCGGTGCGGGGCCGTCCCGTCGTCCTCGCGGACGTCCAGGCGCACCCCGGCGGCGTCCTGCCGCAGCCCCACCACCTCGGCGCCCCGCCGGATCACCGCGCCGGCCTTCAGCGCCCGCTCCTGCAGCAGCCGCTCGGTGTTCGACTGCGGGGTGATCAGCACGAACGGGAAGCGGCTCGGCAGGTCGCCCAGCTCCACCCGCAGCCGGCCGAACAACCGCAGCGAGGACAGCGCCGTGCCGGTCGCGATCAGGTCGTCGGCCAGCCCCCGGGCGTCCAGCTGCTCCAGGGTCCGGGCGTGCACCGCGAACGCCCGGGTGAGGTTGGACTCGGCGCCGCGCTTCTCCAGCACCGTCACCCGGACCCCCGCCGCCGCCAGGTCGCCGGCCAGCAGCAGCCCGGTGGGCCCTGCGCCGACGACCACGACATCGGAGTCGATCTGCCTGTCAGCCATGTGTCATCTCCCGTTGGTGGTACGGCGAGCGGCCCGCGCGGTTCTCAGTCCGCTCTCAGGCTCCCATCATCCCGGGCCCATTCGCCGCTGTGAGCCTCTTTGCCATGACAGAGCCCGCAACGATCCTGGCCGACAACCCTCCGGGCGGGGACAAGGTACGGACGAGCCTGGTCGAGGTGGTCGTCCCGGTCCACAACGAGGAGCACACCCTGGAGCGGTGTGTCCGGCGGCTGCACGCCTACCTCGCGGAGACCTTCCCCTACCCCTACCGGATCACCGTCGCCGACAACGCCTCCACCGATGCCACCTGGCAGGTCGCCACGGCGCTCGCCGAGGAGATCCCCCAGGTCACCGCCGTCCACCTGGACCTCAAGGGCCGCGGCCGCGCGCTGCGCCAGGTCTGGGGCGACAGCGACGCCGACGTCGTCGCCTACATGGACGTCGACCTCTCGACCGGACTGGAGGCCTTCCTCCCGCTGGTCGCGCCGCTGCTCTCCGGCCACAGCGACCTCGCCATCGGCAGCCGGCTGCACCGCGGCTCGGCGGTCGTCCGCGGGCCCAAGCGGGAGTTCATCTCGCGGACCTACAACCTGCTGCTGCGGGCGACCATGGCGGCGAAGTTCTCCGACGCCCAGTGCGGCTTCAAGGCGGGCCGCACCGCGGTGGTGAAGCAGTTGCTGGGCGAGGTCGAGGACGACGCCTGGTTCTTCGACACCGAGCTGCTGCTGCTCGCGGAGCGGTCCGGGATGCGGATCCACGAGGTGCCGGTCGACTGGGTCGACGACCCGGACAGCCGGGTGGACATCGTGCGCACCGCGCTCGACGACCTCCGGGGCATGGCCAGGGTCGCCCGCCGCTCGCTCTCCGGCGGCGGCGCCGTGCCGGCGCCGCGGCGGCCCGGGCAGGACCGGCTGCCGCCCGGCCTCGGCTGGCAGTTGGCCAGCTTCGCCGTGGTCGGCACGCTGTCCACGCTCGCCTATGTGCTGCTCTACCTGGGGCTGCGTCAGCTGGTGCCGGCGCTGGCAGCCAACTTCCTCGCGCTGGCCGTCACCGCGGTCTTCAACACCGCCGCGAACCGCCGCTTCACCTTCGGGGTGACGGGCCGTCGGGACGCTCTGAAGCACCAGATCGAGGGCGGCATCGCCTTCGTCATCGGGCTGGTGCTCAGCAGCGGGGCGATCGCGCTGCTCGGGGCGGCCGCCCCGGACGCCGGGCACTCGGCCGAGCTGGCCGCGCTGGTCGCCGCCAACGCGCTGGCCACCCTGGTGCGCTTCCTGCTGCTGCGGGTGTGGGTGTTCAACCCGCGGCGGGCCCGCCGGTGAGGCGGACCCGGAACGGCGGACGGCCCGCCCCCACCGTGCGGGGGCGGGCCGTCGTGCCGTGCCGGAGGCCGGATCAGACGTGCCGGCGGACCTCCACCGTGCGGAACCGGCCGGCGACGAACGCGCCGTCGCAGTAGGCCGAGTTGGCGGCCGGGTTGGCGCCCGTGCCGTGCAGGTCGGAGAAGGCGGCGGTCTGGTTGACGTACACCCCGCCGGTGAGGTTGAGCGAGAGCGAGACGCCGGTGTCCAGGCAGGCCTGGACGAGGGCCTGCTCCACCACGGGAGAGGTGGTGTAGGCGCCCACGGTCATCGCGCCCTGCTCACGGACGCTGCGGCGGAGCAGCTCGATGCCGGCCTCGGTGTTCTCCACCGCGACGGTGAAGGAGATCGGGCCGAACTGCTCGCCGAGGAAGGACGCCCGGTCGTCCGGCTTGTCCGCGTCGGCCTTGACCAGGGCGGGCGTGCGGATGGTCGCGCCGGGGAACTCGGCGGACTCCACCTGCCGCGGCGCGAGCGCGAGTTCGCCGAACTCGCCGCCGGCCGCCTGCGCGGTGCGCTGCAGCACGCCCGGGTTGACCACGGCGCCGAGGATGGCGGCCGCGCGGGCGTCGTCCGAGAGCAGCCCGTTGATCGCGGCGGCCAGGTCGGCGACCACGTCGTCGTAGGACTTGTCGCCCTGGTCGGTGCTGATGCCGGTGCGCGGGATCAGCAGGTTCTGCGGGGTGGTGCACATCTGGCCGCTGTACAGCGAGAGCGAGAAGGCCAGGTTGTTGAGCATGCCGCGGTAGTCGTCGGTGGAGTCGACCAGCACGGTGTTGACGCCGGCCTTCTCGGTGTAGACGAGGGCCTGGCGGGCGTTGTCCTCCAGCCAGTCGCCGAAGGAGGTCGACCCGGTGTAGTCGATGACCTTGACCTCGGGGCGGACGGCCAGCACCTGGGCGGCGGTGCCGCCCTCGTGCTCGGCGGCCAGGCAGACCAGGTTGGGGTCGAAGCCGGCCTCGGCGAGCACCTCGCGGGCGATCCGGACGGTCAGCGCCAGCGGCAGCACGGCCCGCGGGTGCGGCTTGACCAGCACGGCGTTGCCGGTGGCCAGCGAGGCGAAGAAACCGGGGAAGCCGTTCCAGGTCGGGAAGGTGTTGCAGCCGATCAGCAGCGCGGTGCCGCGCGGCACCACGGTGAACTCCTTGACCATCTGCAGCGGCTCGCGCTTGCCCTGCGGCTTCGTCCAGCCGGCGCTCTGCGGCAGCCGGGTCTGCTCGGCGTAGGCGTACGCGACGGCCTCCAGGCCGCGGTCCTGGGCGTGCGGGCCGCCGGCCTGGAAGGCCATGCCGAATGCCTGACCGGTGGTGTGCATCACCGTGTGCGCGAACTCGTGCGAGCGGGCGTTGATCCGGGCCAGGATCTCCAGGCAGACGGCCGCACGGGCCGCCGGGCCGGCCGCCGCCCACGCCGGGCGGGCGGCCTCCAGGGCCTCGATCAGCGCGCCGGGCTTGGTGTGCGGGTAGCTGACGCCGAGCTCGATGCCGTACGGGGAGGTCTCCCCGCCGACGAGGTCGCCGTCGGTGGGCTGGCCCTCGACCGTGAAAACGCTGCCGAGCAGGGCGTCGAAGGCCGCCTTGCCGTCCTCGGCGCCGGTCTCGCCGTACGCCTTGGGGAACTCGGGGTACGGCGACCAGTAGTCGCGCTCGGCCATCGCGGTGAGCGCGCGGTCGAGGGTGTCCTGGTGGCGTTCGATCAGGTCGGCGACCTTGGGGTCGGGGGTCGCAGCAGCCATGGTGCGCTCCTCACAGGGGCGGGCGGGACACCCCAAAGAGTAACCGAACGATCGGTCGGGACAAGAGGGCGCGACGGTCCGCCGCCCGGACACCGGTCGTCGGTGCGGAACGCCCGGCTGTTACGGAATGCCCAGTTCGAAGATCACGTAGCCGGCGTACCAGCCGGACGCGGCGCCGGCCACGCCCAGCACGGTCGCCAGCGAGACCAGGTTGAGCCGGCGCAGCGCGAGTGCCACCGGGATCGTCAGCGGGAACACCGGCACCACGAAGCGCGAGAGCGTGCCGAACATCTGCTGGCTGCCGAGCGCCAGCACCAGCGTCCCCAGCGTGTAGACCACCAGCACCAGCGGCGGCCGCCGGGAGAGGAACGGCACCAGCAGGCAGGGCAGGGCGAACAGCACCAGGACGGCGACCAGGTCCTCGGTCGGGTACGGGAAGAGGTAGGCCGTCTCGCCGATCAGGATGTTGGAGACGGCCTTCGTCGTGTAGGCGCCCCAGTCGAAGAAGTGCAGCCAGCCGTACCGCTGCAGCGTCAGGTAGCCGTCGAGGTGGCCCATCCGCCAGCCCACCCAGCCGATGTAGCCGAGGAAGCTCAGCGGGGGCAGCAGGATCGCGGTCAGCGGCCCGGCGACGCCGTCCCGGCGGCGGTACAGCGCCACCGCGGCGGCCAGCGCCACACCGGCGATCAGGGTCATCGACGTCGGCCTGCTCAACCCGGCGACGAAGGCCACCAGGGCGGCCTGCGACCACTGCCGGGTGATCGTGAAGTAGCAGGTCCACGCGGCCAGCGCCACGAACAGCGACTCGGTGTACACCGCCCACTCGACGCCGGCGCCGGGGAAGGCGCCCCAGACCGCCGCCGCGATCACACCGACCCGGTTGCCGCCGAGGTGGGCCGCGACCGCGTAGATGCCGGCCGCGGCCACGAAGGAGGAGACCACCGAGACGAGCATCCCGGCGCCGTACAGGCCGAGGCCGGTGGTGTCCGACACCAGCCGGACGAGGCCCGGGTACAGCGGGAAGAACGCCGAGGAGTCCTGGTGGATCGGGAAGAAGCCGCCCGGGTCGGGGACCAGCTTGGGGTCGTAGCCGCGCTCGGCGATCTGCCGGTACCACCAGCCGTCCCAGGAGCCGACCACGTCCCAGGGGTGCGCCCCGCCGCCGAAGCGCGGCGACTGGCCGCGGTACTTGCCGGAGGACTCCAGCAGCATCATGAAGACCGCGAAGCCGATCAGCTTGACCGCGCCGTACAGCCCCAGCGCCGGCCCGAACCGCGCCGCCGCCGAGCGGAGCGCCCCGCGCCGCGGCTCGGGCGGCCGCAGGGCGCCGGCGGCGTCGTCGAGGCCGGCGGGTACCGGGTCGGCGGCGGGCCGCTGCCGGGGCACCGCGGTGTCAGGTATCGCGCTCATGGACGTCGGTCCTCCGTCGCCGGTCACACCGCCGCATGCGGGTGGCGCGGCGGAGTCTACCGGCCGCCCCTGAGCGGCCCGAAGGCCCGCGGACGGCCGATCGGGGCACCCCGGGCCGTCCGCGGGCGGGGCGTCAGGAGTACCAGCGCTGGTCGCTGTTCCCGTTGCAGTCCCACTGCACGGCGAGCGTGCCGTTCGCCGTGCTCGCCCCGTAGATGCCGAGGCACTTGCCGGAGTTGCGGTTGATCAGGTGGGCGGCGCCGTTGCCCACCGAGTCGATGTACCACTGCTGGTCGGCGTTGCCGTTGCAGTCCCACTGGACCGCCACGGCGCCGTTCTTCGTGTCCATGCCGTAGATGCCGAGGCACTTGCCGGAATTCGCGTTGGTGATGGTGTAGTAGCCGCCGCCGACACCGGAGTAGCTCCAGCGCTGGTCGGCGTTGCCGTTGCAGTCCCACTGCACGGCGTCCGTGCCGTTGTCGGTGGATCCCCCGTAGACGCCGAGGCACTTGCCGGAGTTGGCGGGGTGCAGCGGGCCGGCGACCAGGGCGGAGGCGGTCGGGGCGGTCGCCAGGGCGGCGCCGCCGGCGAGCACCAGGCCGACCGAGAGGGTGGCGGCACGCCGCATCCAGTTCGTCATGAAAGGACCTTTCCGGTGATGTGTCAAAGGAAATACAGAAGGACCAGTTCCGGATTTCCGGTTCGTTCACGTCCCCCGAGAAATGGACACTAGGCGGCCCGGAAGGGGCGGAACACAGGAATTTCGGCCAGCCTGGAGAACCCCGGGCGGAGCGTGATTCCGCGGTTGCCCGCGCGGCCCGCCGCGGCCACCCCGGGCTGAGGCGGCCCCGGGCCGACGGGGATACTCGTGCCCATGGCCGAGAACACCCCCGCACCGCCTACACCGTCGACTCGCTGCTCGCCGTGACGGTCAAGGTCTTCAACGAGCGCGGGTACGACGGCACCTCGATGGAGGACCTCTCCCGGGCGGCCGGGATCTCCAAGTCCTCGATCTACCACCACGTCCGCGGCAAGGAGGAACTGCTGCGGCTGGCCGTCGGGCGCGCCCTGGACGCCCTCTTCGCCATCCTGGAGGAGCCGGCCGCCGTGACGGGCCGGCCGGTGGACCGGCTGGAGCACGTGGTGCGCCGTACCGCCGAGGTGCTGCTCGCCGAACTCCCCTACGTGACCCTGCTGCTGCGGGTACGCGGCAACACCGTCACCGAGGAGTGGGCGCTGGAGCGCCGCCGCGACTTCGACCACCGGGTCGCCGAACTGCTCCGGGCCGCCGTCACCGCCGGCGAGCTGCGGTCGGACGTCGAGCCCCGGCTTGCCACCCGGCTGCTCTTCGGCATGATCAACTCCATCGCGGAGTGGTACCGCCCCGGCACCCGCGGCGCGGACGGCGTCGCCGACGCCGTCGCCCACCTCGCCTTCGACGGCCTGCGGGCCCGCTGAACGCGGCTCTGAGGGCAGTGCATCAGGGGCACCGGGGGGCACCTCCCGGCCGACGGCTGCGCAGTTCCCCGCGCCCCTGAGTGGTCGCCCCCGGACCACTGCGCCCGCCGGGCTCACGCGTCCGGCGGCACCTGGTCGGTCTCCTCGAACACCAGCATCGTCTGGGTGCCCAGCACGTCCGGGATCGCCTGGATGCGGTTGAGCACGAGCTCCCGCAGCGCCCGGTTGTCCGCGGTGTGCACCAGCATCAGCACGTCGTACTCGCCGCCGACCAGCGCGATGTGCGCCACCCCCGGCAGCTCCAGCAACTGCTCGCGGATCGACCGCCAGGAGTTCTGGACGATCTTCAGCGTGATGTACGCGGCGGCGCCCTGGCCGGACTTCTCGTGGTCCACCCGCGCGGTGAACCCGCGGATCACGCCCTCCTCGACCATCCTGGAGATCCGGGCGTACGCGTTGGCCCGGGAGACGTGCACCCGCTCGGCCACCGAGCGGATCGAAGCGCGGCCGTCCTGCTGCAGCAGCCGCAGGATCGCACGGTCGACACGGTCGAGCCTGGACGTCTGTTCAGCCGACATGGCCCCCCACCCTCCCTGATTGGACACGCTGCCTCCAGTCGACCCCCGATATGGCCGATTGTCCACCACCCTGTCGCACATCTGGTCAAGATGAACAGACAACCGAACAATCGGTAGGGAGCCCCCATCACCCCGGAGGTGCCCCGAGATGACCGTTCTCGACCACCGACACCAGGCGGCCGCGGTACCCGGCTGGATGCCCGGCGCCACTGCCCCGCGGACCGACCCCGCCCCGCTGCTGCCGGACGACTCCCCCTTCCGCGTCCTGGGCACCCCGGCCCTGGACAAGACCGACCCGGCGCTGCTCCGCGAGCTGTACCGCCGGCTGGTCGTCGGACGCCGCTACAACCAGCAGGCCACCACCCTCACCAAGCAGGGCCGCCTCGCCGTCTACCCGGCCACCACCGGCCAGGAGGCCTGCGAGGTCGCCGCCGCGATGGCCCTGCAGGACCGCGACTGGCTGTTCCCCAGCTACCGCGACACCCTCGCCGTCGTCGCCCGCGGCGTCGACCCGCTCGAGGCCCTCACCCTGCTGCGCGGCAACGCCCACACCGGCTACGACCCGCGCGCCACCCGCACCGCCCCGCTCAGCACCCCGCTCGCCACCCAGGCCCCGCACGCGGTGGGCCTCGCGCACGCCGCCCGGCTGGCCGGCGACCCCGTCGTCGCCCTCGCCATGCTCGGCGACGGCGGCACCAGCGAGGGCGACTTCCACGAGGCGCTGAACTTCGCCGCGGTGCTTCACGCCCCGGTCGTCTTCCTCGTCCAGAACAACGGCTACGCGATCTCCGTGCCGCTCACCCAGCAGTCCGCCGCGCCGACCCTGGCCCACAAGGCGGTCGGCTACGGCATGCCCGGCCGGCTGGTCGACGGCAACGACGCCCCCGCCGTGCACGCCGTCCTCACCGAGGCCTTCGAGCGGGCCCGCAGCGGCGGCGGCCCCACCCTCGTCGAGGCGCTCACCTACCGCGTCGAGGCGCACACCAACGCCGACGACGCGACCCGGTACCGCACGGACGACGAGGTCGCCGCCTGGCGCGAGCACGACCCGATCCTGTTGATGGAGCGCCACCTGCGCCCGCTCGGCATCCTCGACGACACCCTCGTCCAGGAGGCCGCCGACGAGGCCGAGGCGCTCGCGGCCCGGATGCGCGCCGAGTTCCACGAGGACCCGCAGCTCGACCCGATGTCGCTCTTCGCCCACGTCTACGCCGAGCCCACGCAGCAGCTGCGCGAGCAGGCCGCCCAGCTCGCCGCCGAACTGGCCGCCGAGGCCGAGGTGCACCACTGATGACAACGGTTGTCTCCGCCCGCACCAGCACCATGGCGCAGGCACTCAACGCGGCGCTGCGCGACGCCATGCAGGCCGACCCGACCGTGCACGTCATGGGCGAGGACGTCGGCCGGCTCGGCGGCGTCTTCCGGATCACCGACGGCCTGACCGCCGAGTTCGGCCCCGACCGCTGCCTGGACACCCCGCTCGCCGAGGCCGGCATCCTCGGCACCGCCGTCGGCATGGCCATGTACGGCCTGCGCCCGGTCGTCGAGATGCAGTTCGACGCCTTCGCCTACCCGGCGCTGGAGCAGTTGTTCTCGCACGTCGCCAAGATGCGCAACCGCACCGCCGGCAAGCTGCCGCTGCCGATCACCGTCCGCATCCCCTACGGCGGCGGCATCGGCGGCGTCGAGCACCACAGCGACTCCTCCGAGGCCTACTACGCGCAGACCCCCGGCCTGCACGTCGTCGCCCCGGCCACCGTCCAGGACGCCTACGGCCTGCTCCGCGAGGCCATCGCCTCGGACGACCCGGTGGTCTTCCTGGAGCCCAAGCGCCTCTACTGGGGCAAGGCCGAGTGGGACCCGACCGCGCCGGTCGAGCCGATCGGCAAGGCCGTCCTCCGCCGCACCGGCCGCTCCGCCGCACTGATCACCTACGGCCCCTCGCTGCCGGTCTGCCTGGAGGCCGCCGAGGCTGCCAAGGCCGAGGGCTGGGACCTCGCGGTGCTCGACCTGCGCTCGCTCGTCCCCTTCGACGAGGAGACCGCCTGCGAGGTCGTCCGCTCGGTCGGCCGCGCGGTCGTCGTCCACGAGGCCACCGGCTTCGCCGGCCCCGGCGCGGAGATCGCCGCCCGGCTCACCGAGAAGTGCTTCCACCACCTGGCCGCCCCCGTGCTGCGGGTCACCGGCTTCGACATCCCCTACCCGGCACCCATGCTGGAGCACCACCACCTCCCCGGGGTGGACCGGATCCTGGACGCGGTCGCCCGGCTGCAGTGGGAGGAGTGACGTGATGCCCGTCGTCCGCGAGTTCACCCTGCCCGACCTCGGCGAGGGCCTCACCGGCGCCGAGGTCGTGCGGTGGATGGTCGAGGTCGGTGAGGTCATCGCCGTCGACCAGCCGGTGGTCGAGGTGGAGACCGCCAAGGCCGTGGTGGAGGTGCCCTGCCCGTACGGCGGGGTGGTCACCGCGCTGTACGGCGAGGTCGGCGAGGAGGTGCCGGTCGGCGCCCCGCTGATCACCGTCGCCGTCTCCGCCCCCGGCGGCTCCGACGCAGCCGCGGACGGCCCCGGCGCGCCGGTGGAGCGCCCGCTGGTCGGCTACGGCGTCGCCGAGTCGCGCGGCAGCCGCCGGGCCCGGGTCCGGGCCGCCACGGCCGCCCCCGCCCCGGCACCCGCTCCCGTACCCGCCGCCGTACCGGCGCCCGCCCCCGCCCCGGTGGCGGTCGCCCCGGCCGTGGTGCCGGTCATCTCGCCGCTGGTCCGCCGAATGGCCAAGGAGCACGGCATCGACCTGGCCCTGCTGGCCGGCAGCGGTCCGGACGGCCTCATCATGCGTGCCGACGTCCGGCGCGCGGTGGAAGCCGCCGCGGCGCCGGCCCCGGCCGCGGCCGCCCCGGCGACCGCACCCGACGCCGAGGTGATCCCGCTGCGCGGGCTGCGCCGCACCATCGCGGAGAAGCTCGGCCGCAGCCACCGCGAGATCCCCGCCGCCACCTGCTGGGTGGACACCGACGCCACCGAACTGATGGCACTGCGCGCCCAGTTGAACCGGGCGCCGGGCCCCAAGGTCAGTGTGCTGGCGCTGCTCGCCAGGATCTGCACCGCTGCCCTGGAGCGCTTCCCGGAGCTCAACTCCAGCGTCTCCCCGGACGGTTCGCAGATCATCCGGCACCGGCCGGTGCACCTCGGCTTCGCCGCGCAGAGCGAGCGCGGCCTGGTCGTCCCGGTGGTCCGCGACGCCCAGCTGCTCGGCACCGAGAGGCTCACCACCGAGCTCGCCCGGCTCACCGAGTCCGCCCGGGCCGGCGCGCTCACCCCGGCCGAACTCACCGGCGGCACCTTCACCCTCAACAACTACGGGGTCTTCGGGGTGGACGGCTCCACGCCGATCCTCAACCACCCGGAGGCGGCGATGCTCGGCGTCGGCCGGATCACGCCGAAGCCGTGGGTGCACGAGGGCGAACTCGCCGTCCGGCAGGTCACCCAGCTGTCGTTCACCTTCGACCACCGGGTCTGCGACGGCGGCACGGCCGGCGGCTTCCTGCGCTTCGTCGCGGACTGCGTCGAACAGCCGGGCCTGCTGCTGCGCACGCTGTAGCACCGCACCGCACCGCAGCGGACCGGACAGCGACCGGACCGCACCGGGCCGGGCTTCCTCGGGAGCCCGGCCCTTCGGCGTTGTCCGGACCCGTGACACCGGCGCACGGCACCGGCCGGGCGCTCGGGTGGTGGTGGACGCCCGGGCACGGGCGCCCGGGCGTGCGACGGGGGCCGAGGGGCGCGGGTTGCGCGAGACTAGCGCGTCCGCCTGTCGTGTGTCCGGGGTTCCGTTGATTCGTGGGACGAGCACCCCGGCCGTGCCACTCTGCTGAGGGCGTCAGCAGAGAGCAAGCCAGCCGTGTGGCTGCAGGGCGACCGGAAGCGAAACGATTCTCTTGGGTACTCGTCATGTCGCATTGAAGGCACGTCCGTTGCGGGTCAGAGCCGGCTCCGGCTCCACCGGCCCGTCCACCGTTCCGGGGCTGTCCCCGGCCGAGCCCGCCGCCCCCGACACCCCGGCCGCCCCCGCGGCGCCCGCGCCCGCCGTCCCGTCGACCGGCGCCGCCGGATCCGACCGGACGCCCCGGCCCGCGCTGCCGGCCGTCCCGGCGCCGCCCACCGTGCCCCCGCGCATCCCGGCTCCCGGCCGCCCGAACGCCGGCCCGGCCGCACCGGCCGCCCCGCTCCCGTCGCCGACCGCACCGCGCTTCACCGACGCGCCCGCCCTCAACTGGTCGGGCCCCGGCGACCGCTGGAGCCACGCCTGGACGGAGGGCACGCCGATCGGCACGCCGCCGCCCTCACCGATGCCGCAGCTCGCACCCCCGGAGGCGGAGCAGCCGCCCACCCCGCGCGACCTCGCCCTGATCCGGGACAGCCTGGCGGCCGTCGAACCCGTCGCCGACCGGGCCACCGCGCACTTCTACGCGCTGATCTTCCTGCACCACCCGGAGGTCCGTACGCTCTTCCCGGCCGCCATGGACGTGCAGCGCGACCGGCTGTTCCGGGCACTGCTCACGGCCGCCCGCAGCGCCGGCGAACCGGCGAAACTCGTCGAGTACCTCTCCGCCCTCGGCCGCGGCCACCGCAAGTACGGCGTGCAGACCGCGCACTACGTTCCGGTGGGGGAGTGCCTGGTGGCCGCGCTCGCCAAGTACTCCGGCGACCGCTGGGACGCCGAGACGGAGCTGGCCTGGCGCCGGGTGTACGGCCTGGTCTCCCGGATCATGATCGAGGCGGCCGAGGACTCCGCCCGCACCGCGCCCGCCTGGTGGCACGCCGAGGTCGTCTCGCACGAGCGCCGGGACGGGGACGTCGCGGTGCTCACCGTCCGGCCGGACCAGCCCTACCCCTTCCGGGCCGGCCAGTACGCCGCGGTGGAGACGCCCTGGTGGCCACGGGTCTGGCGGCCCTACTCGCTGGCCGGGGCGCCCCGCCCGGACGGGCTGCTGACCTTCCACGTCAAGGCGGTGCAGGCGGGCTGGGTGAGCACCGCACTGGTCGGCCGGGCGGCCCTCGGGGACGTGCTGCGGCTCGGCCCGGCGGCGGGCGGGATGGTGGTCGACCACGCCGGCGGCGCCGACCTGCTCTGCCTCGGCGGCGGCACCGGCATCGCGCCGATCACGGCGCTGGTCGAGGAGGTCGCCGAGCACGGCGCCGGCGGTCGCTCGGTCGAGGTCTTCTACGGCGCCCGCCGCACGCAGGAGCTGTACGCCCTGGAGGAGCTGCGGCGGCTCGACCGGCGGTACCCCTGGCTCAAGGTGCACCCGGTGGTGGAGTCGCCGGGCACCGCGCCCGGTGAGGCGGTGGTCGGCCTGCTGCCCGAGGTGGTGTCCCGCTACGCGCCCTGGCACGGCCACGACGCCTTCCTGAGCGGCCCCGAGGCCATGGTGCGCCGGGCGGTCGGCGTGCTGCTGCGGGCCGGGATCGCCAAGGACCGCATCCATCACGACCTGGGCGCCGAGCAGTCCGCCGGGTGAGTCGTCGGGGGCGCGGCTCAGCGAACGGTCAGGCCAGGTCGCGGGCGAGCAGCGCGCGGACGCCCTCGATGTTGGCCGCCAGGTACGCCCGCAGGCTCGGCGGCACCACGTTGACCGAGGTGACGCCCTCCCGGGTGAACGGCAGCCGGACGACCTCGTACTCGCCGTTCGGGTCCTCGAGCTCGGGTCCGTGCCGGCGGGAGAGGTCCATGGACGCCAGCCGGCAGACGAAGAAGTGCTGGACCTTCACCCCGTGCGGGTGGGCCGGGGTGCCGTCGTCGTGGTGGGCGTGCGCGACGGTGTCGACGAAGGCGGGCACCACGTCCACGACCTTGGCGCCGAGTTCCTCGTCCACCTCGCGGTGCAGTGCGTCGACGACCGAGCGGTCCCCGGGCTCGACCCCGCCGCCGGGCGTGATCCAGTACGGGTGCGCGGCACCCGGCCGGACGCGCCGGATCAGCACGATGGTGGCCGGGGCGTGCGGATTGCCCGGGTCGTCCTCCAGCAGGATCGCCCGCGCGGTGCGCTTGACGACGGGGCGGACGGGGACGGCCATGGCCACCTCCGGGACACGGGAGTTGTGCGGGATTCTCCCGCGCTCGGGCCGGAATGAAACTCGCACACATGGGCGAACAGGGGGAAAACGTTGGGCCGAACGGATGATTCGGCGTGCCGCTGCGTGTTCGAGCAGGTCCGGGCGGTCACGGTATTGGATCTTCCATTCGAAGGCCACCCCCGGGGGAGTGGTCGAACGCGAAGATATGAATAGACTTAAGCCTTCGAATCAAAGCTCAATCGGCGTCTTCACCCGCTGTAATCATTGAAGCGGGGTGGTCCCTGTGCTGCAATGGCCGCCAGCCGGGGCAGGCGACACCAACGGATCGCGGAGGTAGCGCGCGCATGCACAGCAGCACAGTCCAGGGCCACCTGGTGATGGACCTCGTGGCGGGCGACGAGCTCTCGGTTCGCATCGCCGTCGATCTCGGCTATGACACCGAGGACCCGTACGCCGTCCGCTTCACCTTCCACCTCCCCGGGGACACCCCGGTGACGTGGTACTTCGCGCGGGAGCTGCTGGTCGACGGGATCAGCCGGCCGGCCGGCGAGGGCGACGTCCACATCCACCCCATCGGCGAGGACCTCACCGAGATCGGCGTCGTCCTCCGCTCCCCCGACGGCGACGCCACCCTGCACGCCCCCGCGCCGCCGCTGATCGCCTTCCTCGCCCGCACCGACCGGCTCGTGCCGATGGGCCAGGAGGAGACCGAGGTCGAGCTGGCGGCCCAGCTCGACCTGATCCTCAGCGGCGGCTGCGAGAACGCCGGCTGACCGCACCGCCGCGCACGGCGGCGGCTCAGTCGTCGTCGCCCAGGGCCAGATCGAGGCCCCACGAGACCACGCTGATGATCAGGGCGCCGAGCAGCGCCGACCAGAAGCCCGAGACGTGGAAGTCCAGGCTGAGCTTGTCGGACGCCCAGGACGTCAGCCACAGCATCAGCGCGTTGATCACGAAGGTGATCAGGCCGAGCGTGAGCACGAACAGCGGCAGCGACAGCAGCTTCACGAACGGCTTGATCAGGAAGTTGACCACGCCGAAGACCAGCGCCACGGCGATCACGGTCAGCGCCTGGTGGCCCCAGCTGCCGTCCGACAGGGTGATCCCGTCGACGATCCAGGCGGCGACCCAGATGGCCACCGCGTTGATGAGCGTTTTGATCACGAAACTCTTCATGGCACCGGATGGTGGCAGGCCGCCCGCCCGCTGGGAAGCTCCCGGCGGCAGGTCGTCCGCCTTCCTCTCCCCCCGGGCCCGCACCGACGGCTCCCGGGCCGGGTGTTGAATGGTCCCCGACCCGGAGAGGAGCAGCGTGATGAAGATCTTCCGGCTGGACGAACTGGACGCGGAACGGGCCGCCCACCAGGGCTCCTACCTGCAGTTCCTCAAGGAACGCCACATGTCCGCCGGCCTGTACGCGCTCGGCCCCGGCGACACCGACACCCAGACCCCGCACGACCAGGACGAGATCTACCAGGTGATCAGCGGCCGCGCCGAGATCACCGTCGGCCGGGAGACCGCCACCGTCGGCCGTGGCAGCGTCGTCTACGTGCCCGCCGGAGTGCCGCACCGCTTCCACCACATCACCGAGGAACTGCGCGTCCTGGTGATCTTCTCGCCGCCCGAGGACTGACCGCCGCCGGGTAGGGTCGGCCGCGCGACCACCTGGAGACGAGGAGCGAGAGCAGTGGCCCTGACCGACGAACTCTGGTCGGCGATCGAGCCGGTCTACGACGAGATCCTGGCCCACCCCTTCCTGGCCGGCCTCACCGACGGCACCCTCCCCCGGCAGGCGTTCCGCCACTTCGTGGTGCAGGACTCGCACTACCTGCGCGACTACGCCCGGGCCCTGGCCGTCTGCGCCGCCAAAGCACCGCACGAGGCCGACGTCCGGGCCTTCGCCGACGACGCGGTGGGCGCCCTCGCGGCCGAGCAGGGCATGCACGCCGAGTTCCTCACCGCCTTCGGCGAGAGCGCCGAACAGGCCGCCGCCGAACCGGTGCTGCCCACCACCCTCGCCTACACCAGCTACCTGCTGGCCACCGTCCACGGCGGCTCCTTCGCCGAGGCCGTCGCCGCGGTGCTGCCCTGCTACTGGATCTACGCCCGGGTCGGCGAGGAACTGCTCGCCAAGTCCTCGCCCGAGCCGCTCTACGCCAAGTGGATCGCCACCTACGGCGACGAGGCCTTCCAGTCCGTCGTCCGCCGGGTGCTCGACCTCACCGACCGGCTCGGCGAGGAGATCTCCCCCGTCGAACGGCGCCGGATGGTGCAGCACTTCACCACCACCTCGCGCTACGAGTGGATGTTCTGGGACGCCGCCTGGCGCGGCGAGACCTGGCCGGTCTGACGGTCCGCCGGCAAAGCCGAGGTCTCGCTTCCGATCTCGGGAGCGGGGCCTCGGTGACGGCAGGTCAGGGCAGTGAGAACCAGCGGGTCAGGTCGAGGACGACATGGGTGTCGCCGGTGGCCCCTCGCCGCAGGTGGCTCGTGCGTCGGGCAGCGTGTTGGTGTGGCCGGCGACGATGTTGTTGTACAGCCGGAAGCCCGTCGAGGCACCGGACAGGCCGATGCCGGGACCGCACCCGTCCAGCACGGTGTTGCCGGTGACGACGGTGCCGGTCGAACCGGTCACGGCGATGCCCGTGCCGTAGGCGGAGACGATGTTGCCGCTGACCACGGTGTCGGCGGCGCCGGACACCGCGATGCTGCCGCGGCCGCCCTGCAGGTCGTTGCGGGTGACCCGGGTGCCGCTGCCGCCGGAGACGGCGATGCCGGGGACGTCCGCGCTCTCGGTCTCGCTCCGGTTGCGGTCCAGCGTGACCCGGTCCGAGTTCTCGACGAGCACCGAGGTGAGCAGGGTCTGGCGGAACACCACGTCGTCCACGTCGTGGACGCCCCCGACCGTGACGGCCGGGGAGGTGTCGTCCCGGGCCCCGGGCAGCCAGCCGGCACCGGTGAAGGTGACCGGCGCGCCGGGCTCGCCGGAGCGGGTGATGCGTACGTTCTCCTGGAAGATGCCGTTCAGGTGGACGGTGGTGCCCGGCTGAACCACCGCGGCGGCCGCGCCGACGGTGCAGAACGGCTGCGCCTGGATGCCCGGGTTGCTGTCGGAGCAGGCCGCCGTGTTGTCCACGTACAGGTCCGTCGTGGCTGCGGAGGCGGTCGGAGCGGGCAGGCCCAGCACGGCCGCGACGGTCGCGGTGGCGAGGCCGGCGACGCGGATTCCTCGCATGGCTCGCTGGTCCCCCCAAGTCGTTGGTGAAGGAAGTATGAAGCCGGTGGTTCGGACACCCTCAGGGGGGTTCCCGGGGTCGGGTCTCGGGGTGATCTCCGGGTTCTCTCCGGGGCTCCGGCCCTCGTTCCGGTGCGGGCGGCGCCCTACGATCGAAGTACCGAAACGAACGGGAAGCGGCGGAGAGACCGGCGCCGGGCCCGAGGGGAGAGAAGGAACGGACATGGCCGAGCTCTGGAAGTCGCTGCCCTCGTGGGTGCGCAACATCGTCGTCCCGATCCTGGTGCTGATCCTGGCGTGGAACCTCATCTGGTTCGTGGTCGGCGTGGTCGGCTCGCTGATCGGATTCCTGATCAAGGTCCTGCTGGTCGTCGGCCTCGGAGCGGCAGTGGTGATCCTCATCAAGAAGGCCGCCAAGAGCTGACGCCCACCGCCGAAGGGCCCCGCTCCCGCACCGGGAGCGGGGCCCTTCCGCATGGACCGGCTAGTTCTCGGTGAACCATCCGGCGAGGTCGGCGATGACGTGGGTGGTGCCGGCGAAGTTGTAGATGTTCGCGCGGCCGTTGGTGCCGAGCGGCGTCGTCACGTGGTTGGGGGTGGTGGTGCCGGGGGCGAGGTTGAGGTTGGAGGTGCCCGGGCGTGCGGTGAGGTCGGGCCAGACGGTGAGGTAGCCCGGGTTGCTGGGCTGCGTCGCGGTGACGTTCAGGACCGCCGCGGTGGCGTTCGCCGGGACGCCGTGGGTGCCGGCGACCGGCAGGTTGAGCTGGGCGCCGGTGCCGAGCGGCTGCTTGGTGTTGTCGCTGCGGGTGTCGGCCAGGCGGACCGGGACCGTGGGGGTGAACAGGCCCTTGCTGCCGGGGCTGTAGTAGCCGAAGACGTCGACGATCACGCGGGTGGTGCCGGTGAAGTTGTAGAGGTCGATGGTGCCGTCGGCGCCGACGGGGACGATGGCCTGGTTGGCGATCGTCTGCCCGGGGCGGAAGTTGAGGTTGGAGACGGTCGGCCGGTCGGTGCCGTGCGGGTACGCGGTGAGGTAGCCGTTGGCGGTCGGGCCGTCGGCGGTCAGGTTGACGACGACGGCGGTGGCGTCGGCGGGGACGCCGGCCGTGCCCGCGACCTTCAGGGTGCTGGTGGCACCGGCGGCCATCGGGGCGTCGGAGAGCCGGGCCGGGCCGGTGGAGGTGAAGCCCTGGCCGGCGTTGGGCTGGTAGTAGCCGACGAAGTCGACGATGACGTCGGAGCGGCCGGCGAAGTTGAAGAGCTGGACCTTGCCGTCACTGCCGACGGGGACGGTGACCAGGTTGGCGACGGTCTGCCCGGCCTTCACGTTCAGGTTGGACGAGGCCGGGCGGTCCTGGCCGCCGGGGAAGAGCGTGAGGTAGGTGTCCGTGGTGGCGTTGGTCGCCGTCACGTTCAGTACGACCGCCTCGGGGCTGCCGGAGGTGACCGGCTTGTTGGCGTCCGGGTAGCCGTTGGAGACGTCCAGGGTCAGCGAGTTGCCGCCCCACAGGGTCTGCGAGGTCTGCCGGGTGTCGAGCATCCGGAACGGCGTCACCGGCGTGTACGTCGCCTTCGCGTACTCGGCGTGGAACGTGGTGGAGGCGGTGCCGACGTTGCCCTTGATGTCCCGGACTGTCACGGTGATCCGGTAGTCGCCGGGCTTGGCGTAGGTGTGCTGGCCGTTGTGCCAGGAGTTGCTCTCGGTCAGGAAGCCGTCGCCGTAGTCGTAGGCGTACGAGGCGATGGGCCAGGCCGAGTCCGTGACCGCCGCGTCGACCGCGACGGAGAGCGGCGGGGTCCGGCCGATCGGGTTGTTGCCGAGCGGGAGTTCCGGGGTGGCCGACAGCGGCGGCACGATCGGGCCGGGGGTGGTGACCTTGACGTCCACCTGGTTGCTGGTCTTCGACACTTCGGTCGCGGTCACGGCCGTGACCTTCGACTTGCAGGAGCAGGGCGAGCTGTAGACGTGGGTGGCCGTCGTGTCCTTCGTGGTCACCTGGCTGCCGTCGCCGAAGTCGAAGGTGTAGGTGAGGGCTGCCGGCCAGGTGTGGGTGGCCTTGGCGGTGGCGGTCACGGTGGTGCCGTACGGCGCCCAGGTCTGGTCGACGGTGAGGGCGACCCCCGTGAGGCTGTCCTGCTCCTCGCGGGCGCCGCGGTCCAGGTATCCGTAGCCGGTGCCGGTGTTGGGGATCCGCGGGTCGTCGGCAGGGGCCAGGCCGGAGGCACCCGTCTCCTGAACACGGGGAACCGTGGCGTCGGCGGAGTCGATCGCGAGCGAGAGGTCGCCGGTCGGGAACTGGCTCCCCGGGATCACGAGGTCCTTCTCCCCCTGGCCGGTGGCGGCGTGGAACGCGTTGGGGTCGTTGTACTCGGTGCCCGCCCAGGAGTAGAGCGCGGCACCCGATCGGGACCGCAGGTTGTTGTACCCCACGCGGGTGCCCTCGGCGGCGGTGGCGGCCACGGACACCAGCGGCCCCTTGTCCGCCGCGGTGCAGACCGCCGATGGCGTGCTGGTGAAGATGTTGTTGACCACGGTGGCGCCCGTCGAGCCGCCGCCCAGCACCACGCCGGAGCCGCACCCCTCGATACCGGTGTTGTTGAGGACGCTGGTGTTCGGCGCGTCCGTCACGGTGATCATCGTGCTGTGTCCGAGGCCGTTGGTGGACACACGGCTGACGAGGGTGCCGGTCGCGCCCTCGATCACGACCGCGACGGTGCCGCGCGCGGCCCGGACGTCGGACCGGCTGAGCGTGATGTCGTGGCCGCCGCCGGCGATCCGGACCCCGGAGGTCGTGCCCTGGGCGACGGCCGTCAGCCGGTCGAGGGTGATCCGGTCCGAGTTCGTGACCGACACACCGCCGTAGGCCTGGAGGCCGCGCAGTTCGACGTCGTGCAGCCCGTCGACCACGAACGCCGGGGACGCCCCGGCGTCGATCCGGACGGCAGAGCCCGTCGAGCTGCCGTGGAGGACGATCGGCTTGCCGGGTTCGCCGGAGTGCGTGAGCGCGACCTGTCCGGTGTAGCCCAGGCCGGGGGCGATCTCCACCGTCTGGCCGGCGACGGCTGCCGCCGCCGCGGCGGTGATCGAACAGAACGGCTGTGCCTGGGTGCCCTCGCCGGAGTCCGAGCAGGGCACGCCGGTGCTGTTGTCGACGTAGAGCGTGGCGGCCGTCTCGGCGTGGGCCGGGGCGGCCAGACCGAGGACGCCGGTGATGCAGGCGACGGTCAGGGCGGTCGTACGGTGGATGCGCATGCTGGTTTCTCGTCCCCCAGAAGAGTTTTCGGCCCGCGGGCGGTGGTCCGCTCACGCACGGGCAGGGGGATTCTGGCGGGTGGCATGCGAAGTGTCACGTGATCTTCGCAGATGTTGCGAGACCGTGATCATCTGTGGCGCACAGTGCGGAGGCCAACTCCCAGCGCGGCCGGTAGCCCTGACCGAATGCCTTCGCGGTGTCCAGGACGACCGGCCGGGCCAACTGGTCGACGGCGTACGGGGTGAGGCCGGGCAGCAGGCCGCGGCGGGCCGCGAACTCGGCGGCGGCCACCGGCACATGGCCGATCCGAACGCGGACCCCGTGGACCGCGAGCACCGTCCGTACCGCCGCGTCGCGCCGGTACGGCGCCGCATCGGCGATGTTGTACGCGCCCGGCTGCCACGTGGCGGCGGCCAGGCAGGCGTCGGCCAGGTTCTGTACGGCCGTCAGGCTGAGCGGCACGTCCGGGCCGGGCAGCAGCAGGAGGCCGCGGCGGACCCGCTCCAGCAGGCGGGGCATCAGATGCGGGTCGCCGGGCCCGTACACGGCGCGCGGCCGCAGCACGACGGCGCCGGAGGCCAGGGCGAGCCGGTCGGCCGCCGCCTTGGTGCGGCCGTAGGCGTTGCGGTGGCCGCCGGCGGTGGGGTGGTCCTCGCGGACCAGGCTGCGGTCGGTACGCGGGTCGTAGACGCTGGCACTGGAGACGAACACCACGGGCCGGCCGGCCGCGGCCTCCAGCAGCCGGGCGGTGCCGTCCACGTTGACGGCGTGCTGCTCGGCCTCCGCGGGCGAGCCCTGCGGGTGGTCGCCGACCGCGGCGGCGCAGTGCACCACCAGGTCGGCGCCGCGCAGGTCGGGGGTCTCGGCGGCGGCGTCCCAGCGGACATGGCGGCCGACCGGGGCCGGGCGGCGGCCCAGGCAGCGCACCTCGGCCCCGGCCGCGGCGGCGGTACGGGCGAGGTGCGAGCCGCAGAAGCCGCTCGCACCGGTGATCGCGACACGGAGCACGGGTCAGGCCTTCCGTACGAGCAGGGAGGAGTAGCCGGGCAGGGCCGCCCGGCGGTCGACCGCGGCCCGGACGACGACCGGCCGGTGCGGGGCCAGGGCGGCCAGGAAGTCGGCGAGTTGGGCCCTCGCGAGCCGGGCACCGGGGCAGGCGTGCGGGCCGGCGCCGAACACCGCCTGGGAGGCCTGCGCGTCGGCCGGCCCGGTGCGGTGGGCGCCGGCGGCGTGCCGGGCGACCAGCACCAGCCGGTCGCCGCGGCCGATCGGGCAGCCGGCCGCCGTCCCGTCGGCCGCGGCGACCCGGGGCAGGAGCGGCGACGGGGCGGTCAACCGGAGCAGCTCGACGGCGAGTTCGGGCGAGACCTCGTCCCAGAGGCCGGCCCGGGCGCACCAGGCGGCGGCCCTGGGCAGCGCGGCGATCGTGGTGTTGACCGCGGCGACCGCGAGCATGGCGTCCCGGCCGTGCGGCAGCAGGGAGTTGAGGTGCTCGGCGGCGGTGGTGGAGGTGCGCCGGGGCAGGCCCGGCAGGTGCTCCCGGGCGGCCTCGGCCGCCGCCTCGGCGCAGGCCAGGGCGAGCTGCAGCGGCTCGGCGGCGGAGCCGGTGAGGGCGGCCGCGGTCGCCCCGGCGAGCTCCCGGACGACGTCCACGAGGTCGACGGTGCCGTGGAGTTCGGCGAGCCGGCGGTCGAGTACCGCCTGCCAGACCGGGCGGAGCCGCTCGGTGCCCCGGGTGCCGAGCAGCTCGGTGAGGTCGCGGCGGGCGGCGCGGTGCTCGCCGCCGTCCTGGTCGAAGAGCAGCCCGCCGTCGGTGCGCCGGGCGGCCGCGCCGCCGGTGGTGCCCTCCGCGGCGCGGTCCAGCGGTACCCGGGTGAGCACCTCGCGGTACGCCTCCGGGCCGTGCACCAGCACGGTGCGGCCGAGGCGGAGCACCGGGCGGCGGCGGGTGGCGGCGAGCAGCGCGAACAGCACCGGGTGCGAGGCCAGGTAGACCCGCCGGTCCAGACGCCGGGCGGTGCGGTGGGTGCGCGCCAGGACCGGTGCCGCAGGGCTCATCGGGCCAGCTCGCGGGCGCAGAACCGGGCCGCTGCGGCCCGGTCGGGCTTGCGGGAGCGGCCGGCCAGCGGCACCTCGCCGAGCAGGACGGCGTCCGGGCGGGCACTGCCCATCCGGGCGAGCGGCCGCTCCAGGTCGGCGCGCAGCCGCCGCGGGTCGGCGCCGCGGCGCGGCTGGACGAGGGCGACCAGCCGCTCGTCGCCGTCCCCGGCCGGGACGCCCACCAGCAGGGCGAGTTCGACGTCGGGCAGGTGCAGCGCGGGCTCGTACAGGCCCGGGTAGATGTTCTCGGCGCGGCGCAGCACCATGTCCTTGCAGCGGCCGGCGAGGACGATCCGGCCGTCGGCGTCGAGCCCGGCCCGGTCGCCGGTGCGCACCCACGCGTCCGGGCGTTCGCCGAGGTAGCGGTCGCGGGCGGCGTCCCCGGCGAGGAGCAGTTCGCCGCCGTCGGCCAGCCGGGTGCGGACACCGGGCAGCGGGTGGCCGAGCAGGTCGCCGTCGCCGTCGAAGGCGGACTTCTCGGTCTCCTCCACGGCCGCGGCCGGGAAGAGCTCGGTGAGCGCGTACACGCCCCAGGCCTCGGTGGCACCGGCCTGCTTGGCGCGGCGCAGCAGCTCGGCGGAGGCGGGCGCGGAGCCCGTCCAGACCCGGCCGGTGAGGTGGTCGAGGCCGCGCAGCTGGGGCGGTGTCAGATAGGTCTCGGCGGGCGCGAGGCGGCGGACCTGCCGGCCGAGCACCTTGGGCGAGCGGGCGGGCAGGGCGACGGTGGCACCGGCCGCCAGCGAGGGCACCAGGACGAAGAAGGTGCCGCCTAGCACGGCCTGCCCGGCCTGCGGGCGGACGAGGGAGGTGACGGCGCGCATCCCGGCGGCGACCGAGGCCCGGGTGTGCACCACGGCGCGCGGGGCCGAGGTGGTGCCGGAGGTGAAGACGATCACCGCGTCGCCTTCGCCGTCGTACGGCGCGGGCGGGTGGCCGCCGGGGGTGCGCAGGGCGGGGGCGCAGCCGGGGCGGCGCGGGCCGACGGTCGCGACCGGCCCGAGGGCGTCGAGCCTGGGCAGTTCCAGCGAGGCGCGGCGGGCGAGGCCGCGGGCCCAGCCGGCCACGGCCTGCGCGGCGGCGTCGGCGACGACCAGGGCCGGGCGGGCCAGTTCGAGGCGGGCGAGCAGTACGTCCGGGCCGGCGGTGGGGTCGAGGACGGCGGCGCGCAGGCCGAGCCGGTGGGCGGCGAGCATCAGCGCGAGGGCTCGCGGGCCCGGGCGGACGGCGACGCCGAGGGTGTCCCCGGGGGCCAGCCCGTGGCCGTGGTGCAGCGCGGCGGTGTACCGGTCGGCGAGGTCGGCGATCTCGCCGCAGCGGGCCCGCACCCGGACGGCGCCGCTGCGGGTGCAGCCGAGGACGGCCGGGCGGTCGGCGCCCTCGCGCAGTACCCGGGTGAGGTGGTCGAGCACGTCCGGCTCCTTCATCGGGGGTCGACGGAGCGGCCGCCGCTGCCCCGCTCCAGGTACCAGCGGGCGGTGCCGAGGACGCCGTAGGCGCGGATCCGGCGGGTGGAGTTCTGCACCACCATGTCGCGGCGCTGCACGATCGCGCCGGTGTGCCGGCGGACCCGGTTGATGAAGGTGCGGTCGGTGGGCGATGGCCGGCGCGGCATGCCGCCGACCGCCTCGTACAGCGCCGCGGTGACCGCCATGTTGTTGCCGGCGTGCATCCGGTACGGCACCAGGTAGCCGTGCCGGCGGTGGTGCGCTGGGCGGATCCGGCCGAAGAAGGCGCCGGTCACCACCAGGGCGCGGAAGACCCGGCGGCCGACCGGGCCGTGCTCGTCGCGGCGGGCGGTGATGTGGCCGCAGACCAGTCCGCGGGAGGCGAGCATCCCGGCGCGGGCGGCGGCCGTCCAGCCGGGTTCGGGCAGGCAGTCGGCGTCGGTGCGGGCGAGCAGCTCGGCACCCTGCGCGATGGCGTGCCGGAACCCGGTGTCGACGGCGCAGCCGACGCCCTTCTCCGGCTCCAACAGGACGTGCACCGGGAACGGCGCCCCGGCGGCGAACTCCTCGACCACCGCGACCGTCCGGTCGTCGGAGGCGTTGTCCACCACCAGCAGCGTGAAGTCGGTGTCCCGCTGGGCGGCCAGGGCGCGCAGGGTGCCGCCGATCCTGGCCTCCTCGCGGTACGCGGGGACGACCACCCAGAGCGCGGTCACGGCACCTCCCAGACCATCGTCATCAGGCTGACGCCGCCGCCGAGCCCGACCATCAGCACCTTGTCGCCCGAGGCCAGTCCGCCGTGGATCCGGTCGAGTTGGACGCCGAGGGTGGCGCCGGCGACGTTGCCGAGCTCGGGCACGGTCAGCACCAGCTTCTCGGCGGGCACCCCGGTCAGTTCCACGAAGCGCTCCAGGTAGGGCACGGTCACCTGGTGGACCAGTACCCGGACGTAGGCGTCCCAGCCGAGGCCGGTGCGGGCCGCCACCCGGGTCAGGATGTCGCCGCCGATCTTCTCGAAGACCCCCCGCAACTCCTTGCCGCCACCGCGGAAGTAGCTGTACTCGTCACCGCGCGGGTGACGCGAGCCGCCGCCGGGTATGCCGCCGACCGGCCAGTGCTCGGAGGCGGTCTCCGTCTCCACGTCCAGGATGCCGCCGCGCTCGACCGGTTCGACGACCACGGCCGCGCCGGCGTCGCCGAAGGTGTAGCCGGCGAAGCCGTCCCGGAAGTCGGCGAGGCCGGACGGGTCGCGGCGCATCGCCCGGCTCGGCGTCTCGCCGGTGACCACCAGGGCGCGGCGGGCCCGCCCGGCGAGGATCATCGCGCGGGCCACGTCGATGCCGTTGAGGAAGCTGTTGCAGGCATTGGAGACGTCGAAGGCGTGTGCGCGGGATCCGAGTTCGGCCTGCACCAGGTGGGCGGTGGCGGGCTCGCAGACGTCCCGGGTGGCGGAGGCGTACACCAGCAGGTCGATGTCGAGCGGGTGGTGGCCGGCACGGTCGAGGGCGTTCCGGGCGGCGGCCAGGGCCAGGGTGGAGGCGTACTCGTCGTCGGCGGCGAACCGCCGGGTGACGATGCCGGTGGCCTTCTCGAACATCCGGTCGGGGAGCCGGAGTCCGCTGCCGGCCACCACCTCGTCCTGGAGCTGTTGCGACGTCAGCACCCGGGCCGGCAGGCCGGCGCCCACCGCGGTGATGCCCACGCTCGGAAATCGAAGGTCCATGCCCGCCATGCTCCCGGTGCCCGGGCACCCGCGGCCTGAGTACCCGTACTCAGGCCTGACCGGCGATCACCCCCCAACCTCCCTGCTGGGATCCGGCCGTGACATCCGTCATGCGGATCCCGGTGCGGCCGACACTGCCGGGCGAACCCCCGTCCGCGGGATTCTCGATGCATCGGGAAGACCGGGCACCACCGACAGGGGAGCGGACACCATGGCCACCATCACCACCACCGCGGCGATCGACGAGCAGACCGAGCGGACCGGGCAGAGCGGGCAGACCGGCCGGAACGGCCGGAGCGAGGCCGCCGCGACGAAGCTCGACGCGCTGAAGCCGCTCGCGGTCGACGTCGCCGTCCCGCTCGGCGTCTACTTCGCCGCCCACAGCGCGCTCGGCCTCGGCCTGGTCGCCTCGCTGGCCCTCTCCAGCGCCGTCCCGGCCGTCCGGACCGCCGTCGGACTGCTCCGCGAGCGCACCCTCAACGGGCTCGCCCTGCTCATGCTGGTGGTCAACACCGCCGGCATCGCGCTCTCCGCCCTCAGCGGCGACCCGCGGCTGATGCTCGCCAAGGACGGCGCGATCAGCAGCGTCATCGGCATCTCGATCATCGTCTCGGCCTTCGGCCGCCGCCCGCTGATGACCGCCGGCCTCAAGCCCTTCATCGTCAAGGGCATCGCCGCCCGGGCCGCCGCCTGGGACCGGCTGGCCGCCGGCTCGGCCGCCTTCCGCCGCCACGAGCGCAACTTCTCGCTCGTCTGGGGCACCGCCCTGGTCGCCGAGTGCATCGCCCGGGTCGTCGGCGCCTACACCGTGCCGGTCGAGACCATGGCCTGGCTCGGCACCGTCTTCCTGGTCGCCGCGATCGGCGTCGGCATCCTCGCCGGCAACGTCATCGCCGAGCGGATCGCCCACCAGGTCGTCGCCGACGCCGAGTGACCCCGGCCGCACCGACCACCGGCCGCGCCGACCACCGACCGCCGCACCGCACACCCGGGGGAACGACCGCCATGCGCGCCAAGGGCATCAACTACGACACCGGCTTCACCCCCGCGGGAGAGTCCTCCCGGCCGCACTTCGACCCGGCCGAGGTCCGCGCCGAACTGCGCACCATCGCCGAGGAACTGCACTGCACGGCGGTCCGGATCACCGGCGGCGACCCGCAGCGGATCGCCCTCGCCGCCGAGTACGCCGCCGAGCACGGCCTGGAGATCTGGTTCGCGCCCTTTCCCTGTGGCCTGGACGAGCAGGCCATGCGGCCCGTCCTGCTGGACAGCGCCCGCCGCGCCGAGCAGCTCCGGGCGGCCGGCGCCGAGGTCGTCCTGGTGCTCGGCTGCGAACTCACCCTCTTCGCCGACGGCCTGCTGCCCGGCGCCGGCCTCGGCGACCGGATGGCCGCCCTCTTCCGCCCCGAGACCTGGCAGACCATGCCTGCCGTGCTCGCCCGGCTCAACGCCTTCCTCGCCGACACCGCCGCCGCCTGCCGCGCCGAGTTCGGCGGCCGGATCACCTACGCCTCCGGCGTCTGGGAGCGGATCGACTGGACACCCTTCGACCTGGTCGCCGTCGACGCCTACCGGGACGCCCGCAACGCCGCCCGCTACCGGGACGAGCTGCGCGCCCACTTCGCCCACGGCAAGCCCGTCGCCGTCACCGAGTTCGGCTGCTGCACCTACGCCGGCGCCGCCGACCGCGGCGGCCTCGGCTGGGACGTCATCGACCGCTCCGTGGAGCCGCCCGCGGTGCGCCCCGGGCTCGTCCGCGACGAGCAGGAACAGGCCCGCCACCTGCGGGAGCTGCTGCCGGTGTTCGAGGAGGAGGGCGTGGACGCCGCCTTCTGGTTCACCTGGGCCGGCTACCGCGCCCCGCACCGCCCCGAGGACCCGGCCCACGACCTCGACCTCGGCTCCTACGGGGTGGTCGCCCTGGAGAACGGCACCCGCCGGCCGAAGGCCGTGTTCACCGCCCTCGCCGAGGCCTACCGACCTGACCGGCCCTGACCGGCCCCACCCGCGCAGCAGCCCGCCCACGCGGCAGCCCGCCCCGCCGCACACCGCGGCCGGGCGGGCTGCCGCCGTGCTCAGGACTCCGCGCCCTCCTGGACGGGGATCGCCCGGCTCACCGCACGCTCGGCGGCGGCCACCGGCTCGGCCGGACGCTGCTGCTGGCCCATCGCGGAGAGCAACTGCCGGGCCAGGCCCAGCCCCGTCCCGCCCATGGTCAGCGCCTTGGCCATCATCTCGCCCATGCCCTCGGCGCCGTTCAGCAGCACCATGTGCTCCACATTGCCGAAGGCCTCCGCACCGGCCCGGACGATCTCCGGCCAGTTCTCCGCCAACTGCTGGGCGACGACCGCCTCCTGGTTCTCCGCCAGGGCCGCCGCCCGCGCCTTGATCGCCTCCGCCTCGGCCAGACCGAGCGCACGGGCCGCCTCGGCCGTCGCCAGGCCCTTCGCCTCCGCGGCCGCGGCCTCGGCCTGGCCGGTCGCCCGGGTGGCCTCGGCCGAAGCCAGACCGCGGGCCTTGGTGGCCTCCGCCTCCGCGGTGGCGGCGATCTTCACCCGGTTCGCCTCGGCCGCGGCCTTCAGCTCGGTCTCCCGGGCCAGCGCCTCCGCCGCCGAGATCCGGGCGTCTCGGTCGGCCTGCGCCTTCGTCCGGGTCTCGTACGCCCGAGCGTCGGCCGGCTTGCGGACGTCCGCCTGCAGTTGCTGCTCCTTGCGGTGCGCCTCCAACTCGGCGACCTTGGTCTCCTGGACGACGACCTCCTGCCGGGCCGCGGCCTGCGCCAGCGGACCGGCCTGCAGCGCCCGGGCCTGCGCCGTCTCCAGCTCCGCCTGGTAACCGGCCTGCTGGATACCGGAGTTGCGAGTGGCCTCGGACTTGCGGGCGAACGCCTCCTGCTCGGCCTCGGTCGCCCGGCGGTCCGCCTCGGCGGCGGCGATCCGGGCGTCCCGCTGCACAGCGGCGGCGTGCGGGGCGGCGAGGTTCTTGATGTAGCCGGTCGGGTCGAGGATCTCCTGGATCTGCAGCGAGTCGATGATCAGGCCCAGCTTCTCCATCTCGCTGCCGGACGCCGCCCGGGTCTCCCCGGTCATCCGCTCGCGGTCGCGGATCATGTCCTCGACCGTCAACCCGCCGACGATGGAACGCAGATGGCCGGCGAAGACGTTGTGGACCCGGTGGCCCATCATCTTCTGCTGGTCGAGGAAGCGGCGCGCGGCATTGGCGATCGACACCGGGTCGTCGCCCACCTTGAAGATCACCACACCCTTGACGTGCACCGGGATGCCCTGCGACGTCACACACTCGACGTCCAGCTCGGCCTCGTTGAGGTCCAGCGAGAGCCGGCGCACCACCTGCACACCGGGCAGCACCAACGTGCCGCGCCCGGTGACGATCCGGAATCCGAGTCCGTCCGCGACACCCTCCGAGCGGTGCCGGGAACCGGAGATGATCAGTGCCTCGTTCGGCTCGGCGACCCGCCACATGAGCCTGAAGAGCACGACAAGGACGACGATGGAGGCCACGACGGCCCCCGCGATGCCGATGAGCATCGGCTGATTCCCCCTTCGGCGCACGCCGGCGTCCCGTGGCTGCGCTCTGATGTGCAGGAAGGCGCGGAAGCCGGCGGCAGCAGGAGATTCTGCGCCTGCCGAGATCGCCACGGAAGGGCCCGGCGCCCACAATTCGCCCAGGAACGCGTCAAGATTGCGTCAAAGGACCGCCGCCACGTACACCGTGCGTGGCGGCTGGTACTCCACGACTACCACCGGAGTGCCCACCGCCAGCTCCTCGCCCGGCACCGCCGGGTACGCCAGGAAGGCCTCCGTTCCCCGCCGTTCGGGGACGAACACCATCACCTCGCCCACCAGCCCCGGCCCCGTCCGGCCGGTCACCCGCCCTGTGCTGCCCACCATGCCCGCCAGTCTGCCGCGCCCGTCCACTGGCCGGAACCCGTCTGGACCTGCCCCGATGTGACCGCTACGGTGTTGACGTCTTGTTGCAGGCATCCGCCTGCGACCAACGGGAGCTCGGAGCACCGGGCTGAGAGGGCGCTGAAAGGTCCGCGGTACACGGACCGACCGCTGCGCCGACCGCAGGAACCTGACCGGGTAATGCCGGCGTAGGGAGTAGAGGGTCTGATGACCACCTTTGAAGCACAGCCGCAGTCTGCCTCCGGCCGGGGCGTCAGCAGCGCGTCCACCGGCTACCCCACCCCGGCCTGGCGCAAGGCCCACCGCGAGGGCAGCCGCCCCGACCTCCGCGTCCCGTACCGCGAGGTCCTCCTCACCAACGGCCGCACCGTCCCGCTGTACGACACCTCCGGCCCGTACACCGACCCCTCCTACGAACCCGACGTGCGGCGCGGGCTGCCCGCCCTGCGCGACGCCTGGATCCGCCAGCGCGGCGACGTCGAGGAGTACGACGGCCGCGAGGCCCGCCCCGAGGACGACGGGATCAAGCACACCTCGCCGCGCGGCGGGAACCTGCGCAACCTCGACGCCGTCTTCCCCGGCCGCCCGCGCCGCCCGCAGCGCGGCCGCGACGGCGCCGCCGTCACCCAGCTCGCCTACGCCAAGCAGGGCGTGATCACCCCCGAGATGGAGTTCGTCGCCCTCCGCGAGGGCCTGGCACCGGAGTTCGTCCGCGACGAGGTCGCCCGCGGCCGGGCCGTCATCCCGGTCAACGTGAACCACCCGGAGGTCGAGCCGGCGATCATCGGCACCAACTTCCTGGTGAAGATCAACGCCAACATCGGCAACTCCGCCGTCACCTCCTCGATCGAGGAGGAGGTCGAGAAGATGACCTGGGCGACCCGCTGGGGCGCCGACACCGTCATGGACCTCTCGACCGGCCGCAACATCCACACCACCCGCGAGTGGATCCTGCGCAACTCCCCCGTGCCGATCGGCACCGTGCCGCTCTACCAGGCCCTGGAGAAGGTCGACGGCAGGGCCGAGGACCTCAGCTGGGACGTCTACCGCGACACCATCGTCGAGCAGTGCGAGCAGGGCGTCGACTACATGACCGTGCACGCCGGCGTACTGCTGCGCTACGTGCCGCTGACCGCCCGCCGCAAGACCGGCATCGTCTCCCGCGGCGGCTCGATCATGGCCGCCTGGTGCCTGGCGCACCACAAGGAGAACTTCCTCTACACCAACTTCGAAGAGCTCTGCGACATCCTGGCGACGTACGACGTCACCTTCTCGCTCGGTGACGGCCTGCGGCCCGGCTCCATCGCCGACGCCAACGACGAGGCCCAGTTCGCCGAACTGCAGACGCTCGGCGAGCTCGGCCGGATCGCCCGCGAGCGCAACGTCCAGGTGATGATCGAGGGCCCGGGCCACGTCCCGATGCACAAGATCAAGGAGAACATGGATCTCCAGAAGGAGATCTGCGACGAGGCGCCGTTCTACACCCTCGGCCCGCTCACCACCGACGTCGCACCCGGCTACGACCACATCACCTCGGGCATCGGCGCCGCCATGATCGCCTGGTGGGGCACCGCCATGCTCTGCTACGTCACGCCAAAGGAGCACCTGGGCCTGCCCAACCGGGACGACGTCAAGACCGGTGTCATCACCTACAAGATCGCCGCCCACGCCGCCGACCTCGCCAAGGGCCACCCCGGCGCCCAGGCCTGGGACGACGCGCTCTCCGACGCGCGCTTCGAGTTCCGCTGGGAGGACCAGTTCAACCTGGCCCTCGACCCGGAGACCGCCCGCGACTTCCACGACGAGACGCTGCCCGCCGAACCGGCCAAGACCGCGCACTTCTGCTCCATGTGCGGGCCGAAGTTCTGCTCGATGAAGATCAGTCGAACCATCACAGAGAAGTACGGCGACGGTGCTCCCGAGCCCGAGTACGACGCGGAGGCCGTCGAGGGCATGAAGGCCAAGTCGGAGGAGTTCGCGGCCCAGGGTAACCGGGTCTACCTGCCGCTGGCTGACTGACCTACAGACCAGCGCCGTCCCGAGCGACTTTCGCTTTCCGGGACGGCGCTTCGCTGTACAGGCCTACCGGGCGGCCGGATTGTCTCCGCCGAGCTCCGGCCCTCCTGCGCAGGCGCGCGGTGTCCGCATGTCCATTCAGGTGCCGGACGGCGTTGAGGTCTGTCTGCGTGAGCAGGCCACAGCCGAGGGCATCACAGTGGACGAGCTGGCCGTCAAAGAGCCGGCGAATCTCTTCGAGCTCCGCCCGGCCCGGGTCTCGGGGCAAGGGAGCGCTGCACTCGGGTGGTGCGGCGCCGGTCGCGCGTGACATCAGGCGTATCTGCGCGGAGAAGCGGACGACGAGTGAACCGCCAACCGTCCGTGCTCACCCGCCGCCGGGCATGGCTGGACGGCCTGGTCCGCGCCGGTGGCGCGTCGGCAGGAGCCGTTCAGCCGACGTGTGCGGCCGTGCTCTTCAGCGCCACCGCATCCGATATGCCTGCTCAGCCGTGTTCTTGAGCCGCTTGTGAGGACGCCGACCCTTCTGGGCTACGCGCGTGTGGAACGTCGACGCCGAGGGCGCCGACGTCACCCTGGACGCTGATCAACGTCCACCTCACCACGAGGTGACCGGAAAAAGTTTCCGGCTCGCGGCAACCCTTTGCGGAGCCTGTGACCACAAGGAAGTAGATCCGGCCAGTTCCGGTGTCCCGATCCGCCCTCCCCTCGTGCACAGTTCGCAAGGAGAACGTCTACCCATGAGCAACCCCACCCGCGGGCGCCGCGGGCGTCACCGCCGTCGTTTCAGCGCCACCGCTCTGGCGCTCGGTGTGCCCCTCGCCGGCGTCTCGTACTTCATGTTCACACCCGAGGACTCCCAGGCCGCGACGGTCGACAACGGTGCCTACTACAGGCTGGTCTCGGTACGCAGCGGCCAGGTGGTGGACGTCAACGCCTTCTCTACCGCCGACGGCACCCGGATCCAGCAGTGGACCGACCAGAACACCGCCAACCAGCAGTGGAAACTGAAGTCCACCGGGGACGGCTACTACGAGCTGGTGAACCGCAACAGCGGCAAGGTGCTGGGCATAGCGGGCGACTCGACCAGCCAGGCGGCTGCCGCCGAGCAGCAGACGGACAGGTCCTCAGCGTCCCAGCAGTGGCGGATCGACGATGTGCGCGGTTCCGACGCCGTCACCTTCACCTCCCGCAAGAGCGGTCAGGTCCTGGACGTCTCCGGAAGCTCCACGGACCGGGGCGCGCAGGTCATCCAGTGGCCCGGCTGGGGCGGCGCCAACCAGCAGTGGAAGCTGGTGAAGGTGGCGGAGAGCGGCGGCGGCGCGCAGACCGGGTCCGGATCGTACGTGTGGAAGAACGCCCCGGTGGCGGGCGGCGGTTACGTGACCGGCCTGGTCTTCAACCAGAAGGAGAAGGGCCTGTTGTACGCGCGCACCGACATGGGCGGCGCGTACCGCTGGGACACCGGGGCCGAGCAGTGGATACCGCTGACCGACTGGATTGGCGAGAAGGACTGGAACCTGCTGGGCATAGATGCGCTGGCCACCGACCCCGTCGACCCCAACCGGCTCTACCTCGCGACGGGCACCTACACCAACGAGTGGGCCGGCAACGGCGCGATCCTGCGCTCCACCGACCGGGGCCGCACCTTCCAGCGCACCGATCTGCCGTTCAAGCTGGGCGGCAACGAACCCGGCCGCGGGGCGGGCGAACGGCTCGTGATCGACCCCGCGAACCACGGCACCCTACTGCTGGGCACCCGCAAGAACGGCCTGTGGCGCAGCACCGACTACGGCGCGACATGGAGTCAGGTCTCCTCGTTCCCCGTCAAGGACGGGGCGAGCAGCGGCGCGGGCATCTCCTTCGTGACGTACGGCCCGGCCGGCCGCAACACGATCTACGTCGGCGTCAACGACAGGTCCACCTCCCTGTACCGCTCCACTGACGGCGGCAACACCTGGCAGGCCGTTTCCGGGCAGCCCACAGGCCAGATGCCGCAGCACGGCGTGGTCTCCGGTGACGGCTCGCTGTACCTGTCCTACAGCAACAGCATCGGCCCCATGGACGCGACGGCGGGCTCGGTGTGGAAGTACACGCCGTCCGGCGGCGCGTGGAAGAACATCTCCCCCTCCCAGGGCGGTTACGGGTTCTCCGGTCTGGCCGTCGACCCGCAGAGACCGTCCACGGTGATGGTCACCACCCTCGACCGCTGGTGGCCCGAGGACGAGGTCTACCGCACCACCGACGGCGGCACGACATGGAAGGCACTGGCCGACAAGTCGCAGCGCGACGCCTCCGGCGCTCCTTACGTCGGTACCGGCACCGGGCACTGGATGACCGCGCTGGCCATCGATCCCTTCGACTCCGGGCACGCGCTGTACGGCACCGGCAACGGCATCTGGCGCAGCAAGGACGCCAACGCCTCCGACAGCGGCGGCACCAGCCACTGGGCCTCCGGGGCCCGCGGGCTGGAGGAGACCTCGCTGGCGGACGCGATCGCCCCTCCCGGCGGCGCCACCGTCATCACCTCCATGGGCGACCAGGGCGGCTTCCGCCACGACTCCCTGACCGAGGTGCCCGCCGGACGGCTGAAGAACCCGCTGATGAGCAGCAGCACCGACATCGATTTCGCTCAGTCCAACCCCTCGATGATGGTCCGCGTCGGCCGTGGCGGCGCGCAGGACGGCGCCTACTCCACCGACGGCGGCAGCAGCTGGAACGGCTTCAAGTCAGAGCCGGTCAGCAGCTCCCAGATGGGCCATGTCGCGCTTGCGGCGGACGGCTCCACCATCGTCTGGACCGAGGACGGTCAGGTCCCGTACCGCTCGACCGACAAGGGCTCGAGCTGGTCGAAGGTCAGCGGCCTGGGCACAGACGCCGAGGTCGTCGCCGACCGCTCCTCCGGCAACACCTTCTACTCCCTGTCCGGCGGCACCCTCTACGCCAGCACCGACGGCGGCGCGACCTTCACCGCCCGGACCGGCAACCTGCCCTCCGGCCGGCTCACGGCCGTCCCCGGCATCGCCGGGGACCTGTGGATCTCCGGCGGCGGCAAGGGGCTGCTGCACTCCACCGACGGCGGCCGCACCTTCACCCCGCTCGGCTCGGTGCAGTCCGCCTCGGCCCTCGGCTTCGGCAAGGCCGCATTCGGCGCCAACTACCAGGCCCTGTACCTGATCGGCACCGTCAAGGACGTCACCGGAGTCTTCCGCTCTACCGACAAGGGCGCCACCTGGCTCCGCGTCAACGACGACGCCCACCAGTGGGGCGCCATCGGCAGCCTCGGCATCATCACCGGCGACCCCGACACCTTCGGCCGCGTCTACATCGGCACCAACGGACGCGGCCTCCAGTACGGCGACCCATCCTGATCCCGACCCCCTGAGCGGGGCCGCGGGCCAAACGGCCTGCGGTCCCGCCGCGTCTGACGGAAAACCAAGGACGACTCCCATCGCGCCGAGGCCGGGAACGCCGCGGGCGCCCTCGCGGTCCGGGGGCGGCTTCGCCCCGACGGGACGAGGGCCGCGCAGATCTCCGACTCGACAAAAAAGTTCTCCCGATCACGGCAACCTCTGTGTGCGCGGCGGCAACTGACGGGTAACCGTGGCCAAGACCAAGGCCCACTACGCCAGAGGGACAAGCCGTTGCCAGATCAGAACCGCTCTCATCGCCGCCGTCCGGCAACCCGCCGCCTGATCGCCGCCGCCGTGGTGCTCGCCGCCGTGGGTGCCGCCATACCGCTGGTCGCCCAGGCCGCATTCACGTCGAATGCCGGCACGCCGACCGTCCTCGGCGCGGCGGCGGCCGGCAGCGGCCGCTACTTCGGTACGGCGGTGGCCGCGGGCAGGCTCGGGGGCTCGACGTACTCCACCATTCTCGACCGGGAATTCAACATGATCACCCCGGAGAACGAGATGAAGTGGGACGCCATCGAGCCCTCCCGCGGGTCGTTCAACTTCGGCGCCGCCGACTCGATCGTCAGCCACGCCTCCGCGCACGGCCAGCGCATGCGCGGCCACACCCTGGTCTGGCACTCCCAGCTGCCCAACTGGGTCGGCTCCATCAACGACGCCAACACCCTGCGCAGTGTGATGAACAACCACATCACCCAGGAGATGGCCCACTACAAGGGCAAGATCTACGCCTGGGACGTGGTCAACGAGGCCTTCGCCGACGGCGGCAGCGGCCAGCACCGCAGTTCGGTGTTCCAGAACGTGCTGGGCAACGGCTTCATCGAGGAGGCCTTCCGCACCGCCCGGAACACCGACCCCTCGGCCAAGCTCTGCTACAACGACTACAACATCGAGAACTGGACCGACGCCAAGACCCAGGGCGTCTACCGCATGGTCAAGGACTTCAAGTCCCGCGGCGTCCCGATCGACTGCGTCGGCTTCCAGAGCCACTTCGGCGCCGGCGGCCCCCCGGCCAGCTTCCAGACCACCCTGTCCAACTTCGCCGCGCTCGGCGTGGACGTCCAGATCACCGAACTCGACATCGCCCAGGCGTCCGCCGGGGCGTACGACAACACCGTCAAGGACTGCCTCGCCGTCGCGCGCTGCACCGGCATCACGGTGTGGGGCATCCGCGACAGCGACTCCTGGCGCACCGGCGAGAACGCGCTGCTGTTCGACAGCAACGGCAACAAGAAGCCGGCCTACAACACCGTACTCACCACTCTGGGCGGCGCCGGCGGCGGTAAGCCGGGCGGCGGCATCAACTCCGGCACGGTCTACACGCTCTCCGCGGTGGGCGCCGCCGGCCGCGTCCTCGACGAGCCCGCCGGGCAGAACGGCAACGGCACCCCGCTCCAGGTCTGGGACGCCAGCGGCGCCACCAACCAGCAGTGGAAGGCCGCCAAGAACGGCGACGGCTCCTACACCCTGACCAACGTCGCCAGCGGCCGGGTCCTGGACGATCCGGCCGGCCAGGCCGCCAACGGCACGAAGCTGCTGGTCTGGGACAACAACGGCGGCGCCAACCAGCACTGGAAGGCCGCCCAGAACGGCGACGGCTCCTACACCCTCATCAACGTCGCCAGCGGCAAGGCCCTGGAGACCCCCGGCAACCAGACCGCCAACGGCACCGCCGTCCAGATCTGGGACTCCTGGGGCGCCGCCAACCAGCACTGGAACCTGAGGCCGTCCGGGTCGTCCACCCCGGCGCCGACCCCGACAACGCCCGCGCCGGGCGGCACGTGCGCTCTTCCGTCGACCTACCGGTGGTCCTCCACGGGTTCGTTGGCGCAGCCGGCGAACGGGTGGGCGTCGGTGAAGGACTTCACGAACGTGGTGTACAACGGCAAGCACGTGGTCTACGCGTCGAACGTGTCGGGATCGTCGTACGGCTCGATGATGTTCAGCCCCTTCACGAACTGGTCGGACATGGCGTCGGCCGGGCAGAGCGGGATGGGCCAGGCCGCGGTGGCGCCCACGCTGTTCTACTTCGCGCCCAAGAAGATCTGGGTGCTGGCGTACCAGTGGGGGCAGTGGCCGTTCATCTACCGCACGTCGAGCGACCCGACCAACCCCAACGGCTGGTCCGCGCCGCAGCCGCTGTTCACCGGCAGCATCCCCAACTCCGGCACCGGCCCGATCGACCAGACCCTGATCGCCGACGGCCAGAACATGTACCTGTTCTTCGCCGGCGACAACGGCAGCATCTACCGCGCGAGCATGCCGATCGGGAACTTCCCGGGCAACTTCGGCTCGTCGTACACCACCGTCATGAGCGACACGGTGAACAACCTGTTCGAGGCGCCGCAGGTCTACAAGGTCAAGGGCCAGAACCAGTACCTCATGATCGTTGAGGCGCAGGGCGCGAACGGGCGCTACTTCCGCTCCTTCACAGCCACCAGCCTGAACGGCTCCTGGACCCCGCAGGCCGCCACTGAGAGCAACCCCTTCGCGGGCAAGGCCAACAGCGGCGCCACCTGGACCGACGACATCAGCCACGGCGACCTGGTCCGCAACAACCCCGACCAGACCATGACCATCGACCCCTGCAACCTGCAGTTCCTCTACCAGGGCAAGTCCCCCACCGCGACCGGCCCCTACGACCGACTGCCGTACCGGCCCGGCGTCCTCACCCTGAAGCGCTGACCCGCCCCACCCACGGTGATCACGATCGGGTGCGGCCTGCCGGCACGTAGGAACGGGCCCGACTCGACCTGTTGACCGGTACTACCGCATAGAGAAACCCCAGCCGTGCGTCGGCTGGGGTTCCTCTTTCGTGGACTTCCATCAGCGGGTCCTGCGAGAGCAGAGGGTGACGCCGAGGAAGGTGCGACACTCGGCGGGCTGGTGGGTATCGGAATCTGGCGGACGTTGGCCGTTCGGCACGTCGGGTACCGGGGAACGTGCTGGGTTCGTGTCGAATCTCTGCTCGATGAAGATCAGTCAGAAGATCCGCGACGAACACGGCGACGGATCGACGGCCGTCGAGTCCGGCTACGACACCGAGGCCCTGGCCGGCATGGCCGAGAAGTCCGCCGAATTCGCCGCCCAGGGCAACCGGGTCTACCTCCAGCTGGCCGACCGACGCCCCCGAGAACCGCGCTGCCCCGGGAGGTGGAGGGGGCTTCCCGGGGCAGCGCTACGGCAGGGCACGTCTGTTCATGTGGGCGTGACTGCGAGGAGGTGGGTGGCGCGCTCCGCCGTGAGCACGCCGACGATGTAGCCGGCTTCGTCGACGACGGGCCAGACCGTCAGCCGCCTGACCCGCATCGCGATCGCGGCCAGGGCCAGACCCAGGGTCGGCCAGGCGAACGGACCGCGCTGGTGCGCGACGGCGCTGATCGCGGTCCGCTCGGTGTACCACGAGCGGGTCAGGAACGGGTGGAGTCCGGCGCGGGTGACGAGTCCCTCGCACCGGCCGTTGTGGTCGCGGACGAGCAGGTACTCGACATGGGCGCTGCGGAGGATGTCGACAGCCTGGTCGACGGTGCTGTCGTCGGAAATGTGGTAGTCGCAGGGATCCATCGCGTCGGCGACCGTGAGGCCGTGGCTGCGCGGTGCCGCCTCGAGGGAGTGAGTGGTCACGGTTCTCACCGCTTCCCGCCTCCGGCCGCAGGCCGGGGACTGCCGGGCTGTCTTCACCCAGAACGAGGCCGGAACGGTACCGGAGTGCGGGATGCCCTGGATGCTTGGGATCCTACTCCTGAGGCGGCCCGGGCGGGGCCGTGGCGGAGTACCGTGGAGGTAACCGAGGACATTCCGCATACCGGCACCAGCGTCGGCGTCGCCCTGGGTCATGAATTGGTCCCTTCCGGACCGGACGGGCGGCCCCTCGTGATGCCGATCCCTCTTCCTCTTCCTCCTGCTTCCGCTTCGGGGCCTTGGTCGGTGCCCGGAGTCCCGTCGCTGCCACGCCTGCTTCTGGAGCCGACCATGACGCGGGAGGGCGTCTTCGATGGCGCCTGGTGGCCCCGCACGAACCACATCCTCGCCGAGCTGCCGGACCTGGTCACCGCGCTCGGCGCCCACTTCGGACGCATCGTCCGGGTCGGCCTGGACACCTCGGCCTGGGACGGAGTGCCCCGGTCCGTCCTGGTGAACGGCCTGACCATCAGAATCAACTGGTTCACCGGCAGCGACGCGACGATCAGCGTCACGCGGGGCTTCCAGGACCACTTCCTGCTGCTGGTCGTGCCGCCCGGCACCGACCCGGACTCGGCCGCCTCGGCGATGGCCGGAGCCTCGGTGACCGGAAACCACACCCCGGCAGCAGAACTCCTGCTCGGCTGACGGCGGCGGCTCAGGTGCCGTCGGCGGTCAGGCCGATCAGGAGGTCGACCCGGGCCTGGTGGGCGTGGGGGCGGAGGCGGCTGCCCTCGGTGAGGGTGGCGAGGCCGTGGAGGGCGCTCCAGAACAGTTCGGCGAGGGTCTCGGGGTCGGCGCCGCGGGCGGCGGCCAGAGGTTCGACCGCGGCGAAGAACTCGCCGAAGGCCGCCTTCAGCGGGGCCGGTGTCGCCGCGGTGCCGAACTCGATGTCGGTCTCGCGCACGAACATCGCCGCGTAGACCGCCGGCCTGGTCCGCGCGAACTCCAGGTAGGCCCCGGCGAGGGCGGCCAGGGCCGCGCGGCGGTCCGGGTGGTCGGTGCGGGCCCGGCGCAGGGTGGCGGCCAACTCCTCGAAGCCCTCGACGGCGACCGCGGCGACGATCGCGTCCTTGCCCTTGAAGTGGCTGTAGAGCACCGGCTGGCTGTACTCGACCCGCTCGGAGAGGCGGCGCGTGGTGACCGCGCCCCAGCCTTCCGCCTCGGCGAGTTCACGGGCCGCGGTGATGATCAGGCGGTGTCGTTCCGCTCGTTCGCGCTCCCGGCGCTGCTGTGCTGGCATGCCCTGGATCCTAGCATTGCTAGACATTGAAGCGCCGCTAGGTCTAGCATTGCTCTAAGATCTAGCAGTGCTAGGACAAATCCGTAGGGGGAATCATGACCAGGCGTCACGTCACCACCGCACTGGCCGCGCTGACCGGCGCCACCGTCCTGTTCTTCGGACTGAACTTCCTGCTGAACCCCGGCGGCGCCGCCCCCGGCTTCGGCATCGACCCCTGGCCGCAGGGCAACGCGAGCGGCTACTACGTCGTCAAGGGCTTCCGGGACCTCGCCCTCGCGGGGACCGTGTTCCTGCTGCTCGGCCTCGGGCAGCGCCGGGTGCTCGGCTGGGTGATCCTCGTCGACGCGATCGTCCCGCTGGGTGACGCGCTCGCGGTGGTCACGCACGGCGGTACCGTCGCCACCGCCCTCGGCGTCCACGTCTCGGCCGCCGTCGTCGTCCTGCTGTCCGGCGTCATGCTGCTCACCGAGGGCCGCAACCGCCCGGCGACCGGGCGGCCCGCGCCCGGCACCTCCCGCCCCGCCGCCGAATGACCGGCGTCGAATGACCTGCCGCCGAATGACCCCGGGGCGCCGGGATCAGGGCTCCCTGCGGCTGCCCAGTTCGCGGTCGAGGGAGTCCTGGACCCGGCGCATCGCCGCGAGCTGAGCCGGGTCCAGGGAGGCGGCGGCCATCTCCTCGGGCGGTACGTCCCTGACGTGCGTCTGGATCCACCAGAGGTTGCCCCACGGGTCGCGGACGCGGCCCACCCGGTCGCCGAAGAAGAGCTCCGTCATCGCGGTCACCGACTCGGCGCCGGCCGCCACCGCGCGCCGGTGCACGGCGTCGCCGTCCGGCACGTACAGCCGGAGGAAGGCCGGGGTGTCCGGCCACTCCTCCTTGGCGTCGAAGAGCATCACCACCGAGTCGCCGATCAGGACCTCGGCATGGCGGACGGTGCCGTCCTGATCGAGCACCCGGGCCACCTCGGTCGCCCCGAACGCCTCGGTCAGGAAGCCGATCAGCCCGGCGGTATCCCGCGCGACGATCCACGGGGTGACGGTGCGGTAGCCGGCGGGGACCGGAGGGACCTCGTTGCCCATGACACTCCTTCGCGGCCGGTGGGAGCCCTTCCTCCTCGGCGGGCCCCACGGTACGGCGCGATCAGGTCGGGATCCGTCCGCTTCCCGTCCGCCACGCCGCCCGCGCACCGCCTGGAGGGTGTTTCAGGTGCGCGGCGCCGTCAGCAGCAGGTCGATCCTTTCGGCCGAGGCCTGCGACTCGGCGTGCAGGTGGTCGATGTCGAGCTCCGCGTCGCCGAGGACGGTCATCAGACCGAGCCGCCCGATCGGCTGGACGACCACGTAGCCGTGGCTGAACTGCGCCACCGTCCGGTGCAGCAGCCCCTTGCCGGTGGCGTGGCCGGCCCGCCGGGCCAGGCCGAGTGAGGCTGCGGCCAGCGCGGCCAGGCTCTCGGTGTCGAGGCCCTCCTCGGCGTCCGCAGTGATCAGCAGGCCGTCCACGGCCGCCAACGCCAGATCGGTGACACCGGCCACCCGGTCGCGCAGTGCGCGTATTTCGGCGAGCAATTCGCCGTGGTCACTGCTCACATCTCTCCTGTTCCGGCAATTCGCCGTCCGCGGCCGCGCGCTCCGCTGCGGCCGGAAATTCCGGACCGATGTCCGGGGCGCCGGCGCCCGCCTGCTGGCAATGGTCGGGAACGGCCGGAAACGGTCCGATGCCGACAGTCGGCGCATGTTCCGCCGATGGCGACCGCGCCATCCAATCGCCCCGCCGGATCCGTAGTCAAGCCATTCCGCAGCGTGATGGACAGGGGTAATTCCGCGTGCTATCCGGCGCTGTTCTCCGTGGAATGTCCACGGCGAAAGTCGGTTTCGGGACGCCGTCGGACGGGCCCGCTTGGCACACTGGCGGGATGACGTCGAGTTCGCTGGGCAAGGGCGCCAATCTGGCCGTCGGGGCGCCGGAGGTCCGGGCCGCCTTCTCCTGGGCGCCCGCGCCGGGCGGACCGGCCGTCCGGATCTGGGCGCTTCTGCTCGGCGGCGACGGCCGGGTGCTCGGCGAGGGCGGTACGGTCGGCGGCACCCGCCAGGCCGACCCCTCCGGCCGCGTCCGGCGGAGCGGCGAGCGCACGGTCGACGCGGACCTCGCGGGGCTCGCCCCCGAGGTCGAACGGATCCTGCTCTGCGCCACCGCCGAGGACGGCGGCACCCTCGGCCAACTGCGCGCCCTGGAACTCGTGCTGACGGACAGCCGGACCGGTGCCGCCGTGGCGCACTTCCCGATCGAGGCCGGACGGGAGACCGCGATCGTCGGCGGCGAGCTCTACCGCAGGGCCGGCCAGTGGAAGTTCCGCGCCGTGGGTCAGGGCTACGCCACCGGCTGGTCCGGTCTCACCGCCGACTACGGGGCCGTCGAACCGGTCGCCCCAGCCCCAGCCCCCGCCCCGGCCGTCCGACCGGAGCCCCCGCGCCCCGAGCCTCCCCGAGTCGAGCCGGCGGACGCCGCAACCGGACCGGAGGAGGAGCAGGCGCTGCCGGTGGACATCCGCAAGCGGCTCTCGCTGCGCAAGCAGCAGGTGGCGGTCAGCCTGCAGAAGCACGGCGCGGCCGGCGTCCGGGCCCGGGTGGTGCTGGTGCTGGACGCCTCCGGGTCGATGTCCGGCCTGTACCGCCGCGGCACGGTGGCCGGGGTGGTCGAGCGGATGGCCGCGGTGGCCGCCCAGCTGTCCGAGGACGGCCCGATGCCCGCGTGGACCTTCGCCACCCACCCGGCCCGTCTCCCGGACCTGTACGCCGCCGAGCTGCCGGAGTGGATCCCGCGCCATGTGCGGGTGGGCGAGCTGACCCTCTTCGGCCGGCCGAAGCGGCCGCGTCCGGGCATGCTGCCCGGACAGGTCGACATGCGGTTCGTCGGCATCCAGAACGAGGAGCAGAAGGTGATCGCCGAGGTCCGCGCGTTCGTCCGCGCGCACCCGGCCGCCGAGCCGACCCTGGTGCTGTTCTTCTCGGACGGCGGTGTCTACCGCAACGCGGCCATCGAGCAGGAGCTCCGGGCGGCCGTCGAGGAGCCGGTCTTCTGGCAGTTCGTCGGCCTGGGCCGGGCCGACTACGGCGTGCTGGAGCGGTTCGACACCCTGCCGGGCCGCCGGGTGGACAACGTCGGCTTCTTCGCCGTGGACGACATCGACGCGATCTCCGACCCCGAGCTCTACGACCGGCTGCTCTCCGAGTTCCCCTCCTGGCTCACCGCCGCCCGGCAGGCCGGCATCCTGCACTGACGGCCCGTCGGCACCGTTCGCTCTGGGCCGCTCACAGCACCGGCGGGCAGTTGGCGTCGGTCCAGCCGCGGGCGGCCGCCGGGATGTCGGTGATCACCGCGTCGGCGTGCCGGTCGGCCGCCGTCCGCCAGGCGCTCTCCCGGTCGAGCGTCCACACGTAGACCTGGCGGCCCGCGGCGTGCTCCCGGGCGATCCGCTCCGGGGTGGCGAGCTGCTCGTCCAGGGCGATGCCGTCGAGCCGCAGCCCGCCCGGGTCCAGGGCCGGGAGGCCGCCCTGGAGCAGGACGACGGGCAGCTCCGGTGCGGCCTCGTGGGCCGCCCGAAGCATCGCCGGGAAGAACGAGTACAGCACCACGTCCGCCCCGCTCGCGGCGGCCGCCCGGGCGATCCGGGCCGCGTCCTGCGGGCTGCGCTGCTCCTTGATCTCCATCAGCAACCGGGTGCGGGTGCCGGCGATCTCCCGGAGCACCTCGTCCAGCGTGGGGACGGGCTGCGCCGGTCCGGGGCCCACGGTGACGTGCAGGGCGGCGATCTGTGCGGCCGTCAGGTCGCCGACACTGCCGCGGCCGTCGGTGACCCGGTCGACGGTGGCGTCGTGCATCAGCACCGGGACGCCGTCCCGGGTGGTCTGCACGTCGGTCTCCAGCCAGTCCGCGCCGCCGTCGAGGGCGGCCCGGAAGGCGGCCATGGTGTTCTCGGCGGCGGCCTTCGGCGCACCGCGGTGACCGACCACGGCGAGGGCCGGGCAACGGGACTCCGGCTCCGGGTGCACCGCCCGGCCCGCCGACCGCAGGCTGCCGTTGCGCACGCTGCCGGCGGGCAGCACGAATGCGGTGATCACCAGGGTGGCGGCGAGCACCGTCGCGGTCCGCACGGCCCGCTGAGAGGTCCTCATGGCGGGGATGATGGGCCGGTGGGGCCGTTCCGTTCTCGGTGCCGCCGGTGATCTGCGCCGCTCGGCCCAGCCCGACCGCCCGTCCGGGTGAACCCGGGCGCGGCGCGGCGGCGGACCGGCGGGCGCGGCTCAGCTGGAGACCTCGTCCGGCCCGGTGAAGCCGGGCGGGGTGTAGCCGGGGCTGGTGAACTCTGCCGTGCGGGGTTCCCGCCCCTCCTGGTCGGTGAGCCCCTCGACGCCCGGGCTGGTGAATCCGGCGCTGCTGTACCCGGGCCGGCTGTAGCCGGGGCTGAGCAGGTCGGGCGGGACCGGCCGGCCGGTGGGCTGCGGGGAGAGCGCCGGCGCGGAGCCGAGGTTGTCGTACAGGTAGGGGAGCAGGGCGCGTTCGCGCAGCGCGGTGTGCCAGGCCCGGCGGGCCTCGGCGACGTCCGCGGCGAGGTTCGGGTCCTGCCCGGCCGGGCCCGCGGAGCTGTCCCGCAGCGCGGTGAGCAGCAGGCCGACGATGCCGACGGCCATGGCGGCGGTGCCGACGGCGATGGCGGCCCAGCCGGCGGTGACCACGCTGCGGCCCAGCGGCAGGGCGGGCCGGGCGGCGCGCAGGGCGTAGCCGATGGCGAGCAGCAGGGCGGCGGCTGACCAGGAGAGCACCGGGGCGAGGACGGTGAGCACCGGGAAGAGGCCGGCCCCCTCGTCGGAGCGCAGCCGGCCGGAGAGTTCGCCGCCGAGGCCGCCGCGCTCGCCGCCGGGCGCGGCGGAGCGTCTGAGGTCCTCGCGCAGGCCGAGGTAGTGCCGGTACTCCGGGGCGGCGGCCGCGGCCACGGTTCCCGCGTTGAGCATCGCCTTGGTGCGCAGCTGCTCGGTGTTGAGGTGGGGTTCGGGTTCGCGCAGGGCTTCGAGGATGGTTCCGTCGCGCAGTGCTTCGTCGAGGATGCGCTCGTAGTCCGGGCGGTCCTCGGCGAGCAGGTGCGGGGCGTCGGTCATGGGGACCCCGTTCCGCTGATTCACGGCGGTGGACTGGTGCGGCGCGGCGGCCCGGTGACGGGCGGGCGGCTGCGTGGTGCCTCGATGGTAGGGGGGACCACCGAGGCTCAGACAGTCGCTTTCCGGATTTTCAGTGCGCCCGGTGGACGTTCCGGACGGTTCGTCGACGCTCCGTCAGCCCGCCCCGACGGAACGTCAGGAAGGTCGGCGGTGTTCAGCCCGTGCAGCCCCGCGTTCAGTTCACCGGCAGCCGGGCGATCAGCAGGCGGCCGTCCATGGTGACCCCGCCGTCCATCGCGACGGCCAGCTCGTCCGCGTAGATGTACGGGCCGGGGACGTGCGGCGGCGCGCCGTCGTCCGCGTGCACCGCGCCGGTCAGGTACGGGATCGGGCTGTGGCCGTGCACCACGCGGTACCCGCCGTACGCGCCGAGCAGCTCGTGGACGGCGGCCGGGCCGTTCTCGCCGCGGAAGGCGAACCGCTTGGTGAAGCGCCGGAAGCAGTCCCACCACTCGTCCGCGCCCTCGTCGGCGAGCACGTTGTGGACGGCGTCGTTGACCTCGGCGATCGACTCGCCGTACTCGAGGTAGGCGGTGGTGTCGGAGTGCAGCAGCAGGTGGCCGTCCTCCAGCGCCATCGCGGGCAGCCGGGAGAGCCAGCTGATGTGGTGCGACTCCAGCCGGTCCAGGTCGTGCTGCTGGCCGCCGTTGAGACGCCAGGCGGCGAGGAATGAGGCGGTGCCGGCGGTCGACTGGACGGGCTCGTCGCCGTACTTGGCGGCGCCGAGGAAGAGCAGTTCGTGATTGCCCATCAGGGCGCGGCAGTAGCCGCCGGCCGCGGCCGCCTCCGCGGCGAGCTGCATGACCAGGTCGATCACGCCGATGCCGTCGGGGCCGCGGTCGGTGAAGTCGCCGAGGAACCAGACCCGGGAGCGGCCGGCCGCCCAGTGGCCGTCGGCGTCGATCAGGGAGGCGTGGCGGAGGGCGGCGAGCAGCTCGTCCAGGTAGCCGTGCACGTCGCCGATCACGTACAGCGGGCCGGGGGCCTCGCCGGGCTCCGGCTGAGGGTACGGGAAGTTCACCGGCTGCTCGGTGAGCGGCGGCCCGAGCTCGATGGTCGGGGGGTCCTCGCCGCCCGCGGTGGGCGCCTGCTGCGGCGGCTCGGGCGCCGCCTGCTCGGGGCCGGCCTGGTGCAGGGTGCCGAGCTGCACGGTGGCGTCGTGGCCGGCCGGGTGCGCACCGTGGTGGATCGGGGCGTGCCAGTGCTGCTCGAGGTAGTGGGCGCCGCCGTAGCCGCTGTAGGTCTCGTCGTAGCCGTAGCCGGTCGGCGGCTCGGAGGGTTCGTAGTAGGAGCCGTACGGGAGCACGTCGAGGTCCTGGTGGTGGCGGGGGCCTGAGTGGGGCTGATCAGGCCCGGGGAAGCGGTCCTCGGGTGTCATTCGACCATCATAGGAAGACCACTCTCCCGCCGTCCTCACCTGGTGGGCATCCAATCCTTCGGAGCGTCACCGGACGGGACCGGGCGGCCCGGTCCGACCCGGTCTGGGATGGTCTGGACCTCGTGCCGGAGCCGGCCGGAGCCGGCCGGACCGGCCCCGGCGGGATCGGCTGGGCACGCCCTACCCCTGGCCCGGGGACCGCGGCGGGCTGACCGTCGTCCGGGGGCTGCGCCGTTGCGAGGAGGCCCGGACGATCAGCTCGGTGGGCATCAGGGTGCCCGGCGGCGGGCCCGTCCCGGCGGTGCGGAAGCGCGGCGGGAAGAGCCGCGCGCCCTCCCCCCGCTGCCCGGCCGCCGCGCCGGAGCCGGAGTCGACTCCCTCGATCGCGTCGATCAGCAGGTTGACCACGGTGGTGCCGATCTTGCGGGGCTTGAGCGAGAGGGTGGTGATCGGCGGCTCGGTGCCCGCGTACACGTCGCTCTCGCTGCAGCAGACCAGCAGCAGGTCGTCCGGGACGCGCAGGCCGTACCGGCGGGCGGCGGCCAGCAGATCGGTGCCGTTCGGGTCGAAGAGGCCGTAGACCGCGTCCGGCCGGTCCGGCCGGGCGAGCAGCCGGTCGGCCGCGAGGGCGCCCGCCGCCGGGTCGTGCGCGGGGTAGGCCTCGTACACCGGCTCCTGGCCCACCCGCCGGCACCAGCCGAGGTACGCCTCGGTGGAGAGCCGGGTGTAGGTGTCGGTGCTCGTCCCGGTGAGCAGGCCGATCCGGCGGGCGCCGGCCTCGGAGAGGTGCTCCAGGATGTCGAGCACCGCGGCCTCGTGGTCGTTGTCCACCCAGGCGGTGACCGGGCAGTTGCCCGGCTTGCCGTCGCTGACCACCGGCACGCCGGACCGGTACAGCTCGGTGACCAGCGGATCCTGGTCGGGCGGGTCGATGACCACCGTGCCGTCGAGCGCGATGTTGCCCCACACGTCGTGCCGGGACGAGGCGGGGAGCACGACCAGCGCGAAGCCGCGGCCGAGCGCCGCGCTGGTGGCGGCCCGCGCCATCTCCGCGAAGTAGGCGAACTCGGTGAAGGTGAACGGCTCCTCGCCGTAGGTGGTGACGGTCAGGCCGATCAGGCCCGAGCGGCCGGTGCGGAGGGTGCGGGCGGCCGCGGACGGGCGGTAGCCCAGGCGCTCGGCGACCTCGCGCACCCTGCTTCTGGTCTCGTCGGGCAGACGGCCCTTCCCGTTGAGGGCGTCCGAGACCGTGGTGATCGACACTCCGGCGGCCGCCGCCACGTCCCGGATGCCGGCCCGCTCAAGGCGCCGCGAGGTGGACCGCCGACCGCTCTGGTTGGCTGCTGCTGTCATGGCGGACCGATCGTATGGCGCATGACAGCGGGCTGTGACCGGCCCCGGCCACCGGTCTGAAGATACGTTTCTCCAAGAGCCGGGAGGGATCACACCCTTCGATACCCGCGCTGATCCGGCCTTGTTACCTCTGACATGTGCCGTGGGAACGCGGCAGAATGGCTGATCTGCACCCGTAACCCGATCGGGCATCTCACCCGCATGGGTGAGCCCGGCCGGTATCGTGCGGGGCACCCGACCGGGGTGGCGCGGGTGTGTGGCGAGGGGCGGCGCGGCAACGGCGAACCCGGCGCGCGCGGCCCGGCACGTGCGCCCAAGAGAGCACAGAAGGAGAACGACCGTGAGCGGTACCGCAGCGCAGGGGCCCCGGCTGAGGCCGACCCTGGACGGCATCCCCACGTACAAGCCGGGCAAGCCGGCCGGTGCCGACGCGTACAAGCTGTCCTCCAACGAGAACCCCTACCCGCCGCTGCCCGGCGTGCTGGAGGCGGCCACCGCCGCCGCGGGCTCGTTCAACCGCTACCCGGACATGGCCGTCACCGGCCTCACCGAGGAGCTCGCCGCCCGCTTCCGCGTCCCGGCCGAGCACATCGCCACCGGCACCGGCTCGGTCGGCGTCGCCCAGTCCCTGGTGCTCGCCACCGCGGGCCCCGGCGAGGAAGTGATCTTCGCCTGGCGCTCCTTCGAGGCCTACCCGATCATCACCCAGGTGGCCGGCGCCACCCCCGTGCCCGTCCCGCTCACCGCGGACGAGGCGCACGACCTCGACGCCATGCTGGCCGCGATCACCGACCGCACCCGGCTGATCTTCGTCTGCAACCCCAACAACCCGACCGGCGCCGTCATCCACCGCGCCGAGCTGGAGCGCTTCCTCGACGCGGTGCCCGGCCACATCCTGGTCGTGGTCGACGAGGCCTACATCGAGTTCATCCGCGACGCCGAGGTGCCCAACGGCATCGACCTCTACCGGGACCGGCCGAACGTCTGCGTGCTGCGCACCTTCTCCAAGGCCTACGGCCTGGCCGGACTGCGGGTCGGCTTCGCCGTCGCCCACGAGCCGGTGGCCACCGCGCTGCGCAAGACCGCGGTGCCGTTCGGCGTCAGCCAGCTCGCCCAGGACGCCGCCGTCGCCTCGCTGCGCGCCGAGGAGGCGCTGCTGGAGCGGGTCGAGTCGCTCGTCGCCGAGCGCACCAGGATGCTGGCCGGGCTGCGCGCCCAGGGCTGGACGGTCGTCGACTCGCAGGCCAACTTCGTCTGGCTGCGGCTGGGTGAGCGGACGCTGGACTTCGCCGCCGCCTGCGCCGCCGCCGGCGTGGTCGTCCGGCCGTTCCCGGGCGAGGGCGTCCGGGTGTCGATCGGCGAGACGGCCGGCAACGACATCTTCCTGGCGACCGCCGAGGCCTTCCGCAAGGAGCTCTGAGCCGAGGAGTTCTGAGCTGCAGGAGTTCTCAGCCGCAGGCGCTCCGCGCCGGGCACCTGCGGGCCCGCCGCCGGCGACGGCGGCGGGCCCGCAGCATGCCCGCGTCCCGGTCCGGGCAAGTTCAGAAGCTCGGACCAAATTCTGGGAATTCCCTGGGCATCGGATCAACGAATCATCCCCGACGGGTAGAGAGAACCACCCTGGCGCGGTGATATGCGTGAATTGTCAGGATTGACGCCATCAGCCGGCTCCCAGGACGGGGCCAGCAACCGGAAAGAGCGCGGGGCGAAGCTGTCCGCCATGAAGGTGTTCCCGCGACGGCGTGGTGCCGTCCTCGTCAACTCCGCGCTCGGTGTGGCCCTGGTCGGCGGGGCCGCACTGGCGTACACCACCGTGGACTCCGGAACCAGCTCCGCCGCGGGCGGTACCCGGGTCCGGACCGCGACCGTCGCCAAGGGCACGGTCCTGGCCACCGTGTCCGGTTCCGGCACGCTCTCCTCGCCCTCCGACACCGGGCAGGACTTCGCCACCGGCGGCCGCCTCACCTCGGTGAAGGTCGCCGTCGGCGACGCCGTCACCAAGGGCCAGGTGCTCGCCACCGTCGACACCACCGCCGCCCAGCAGGACGTGGACGCCGCCGAGTCGGCGCTGGCCACCGCCAAGGCCAACCTCACCAAGGCCAAGGCGGGTGAGACCGTCACCACCACGACCGGCGGCTCCGGCGGCAGCTCCGCCGGCACCTCCGGCGGCCGCAGCGGCACCGGGGCGCAGCAGACGCCGACCACCACGACCACCACCAAGGTGGACGCCGCGCAGGTCGCCCAGGCCCAGCAGCAGGTGGACTCCGCCGAGACCACCCTCACCAACGCCGAGGCCGCACTCGACGGCACCACCCTGAAGGCCACCGCCGACGGCACCGTCGCCTCGGTCGCCGGCAAGGTCGGCGAGACGGTGAGCGGCACCGGCGGCTCCTCCGGCACCGGCTCCACCGGCAGCGGCAGCAAGAGCGGCAGCAGCGGGACCGGCACCGGCACGGGCAGCACCACCTCCTCCACCACCCCCACCGGCTTCGTGGTGCTGACCAACCCCACCGGTATGCAGGTCACCGCCAACTTCTCCGAGCTCGACTCGCTCAAGCTCAAGAAGGGCGAGTCCGCCACCGTCACGCTCAACGCGCAGTCCGACACCAAGCTGAACGCCACCGTGCTCTCGGTCAGCTCGCTGCCCAGCTCCTCCGGCGGCAACGGCAGCGCCGTCCAGTACGGCGCGGTGCTGCAGATCAGCAGCGACACCAGCAAGCTCCGCACCGGCCTGAGCGCCACCATCTCGGTCGTCGTCGGCGAGGCCGACAACGCGCTCTCGGTGCCCACCGCCGCGCTCGCCGGCACCGGCAGCTCCCGCACCGCCACCCTCGTCCACGAGGACGGCAGCACCGAGCGGGTGTCGGTCACCGTCGGCATCGAGGGCGACACCACCGTCCAGGTCGTCGACGGCCTCGCCGAGGGCGACAAGGTCGAACTGACCTCCACCACCGCCGCCACCGGCAACGGCTTCCCGAACGGTTCCTTCCCCGGCGCGGGCGGGGCGGCCGGCGGCCTCGGCGGCACGGGTGGCACGGGTGGCTTCGGCGGCGGCACCCGCACCACCGGCGGCACCCGCACCGGCGGTGGCAACCGCTGATGGCCGCCACCAAGCCCCCGGTGATCCGGATCAGCCGGGTCACCAAGTCCTACGGCCAGGGCGACTCCGCCGTGCACGCGTTGCGCGGCCCGTCGGCACCGGGCACCGGCGAGCCGCTGGGCGTCAGCCTCGACATCGAGGAGGGCGACTACGTCGCGGTGATGGGCAGCTCCGGCTCCGGCAAGTCCACCCTGATGAACATCCTCGGCTGCCTGGACGTGCCGACCTCCGGCCGCTACCTGCTCGACGGCACCGACGTCGGCCACCTCGACGAGGGCCGGCTCTCGCTGGTGCGCAACCGCAAGATCGGCTTCGTCTTCCAGTCGTTCAACCTGGTGCCCCGGACCACCGCCCTGGCCCAGGTCGAGCTGCCGCTCGCCTACGCCGGCGTGCGGGCCGCCGAACGGCGCCGCCGGGCACTTGCCGCGCTGGAGCTGGTCGGCCTCGCCGAGCGCGCCGGGCACAAACCCAACGAGCTCTCCGGCGGTCAGCAGCAGCGCGTCGCGGTCGCCCGCGCCCTGGTCACCGCGCCCGCCATGCTGCTGGCCGACGAGCCCACCGGCAACCTCGACTCCCGCTCCACCGCCGAGGTGCTGGCGATCATCGACCGCCTCAACGCCTCCGGCCGCACCGTCGTGGTGATCACCCACGAGGACGAGGTCGCCCGGCACGCCAAGCGGGTCCTGAGGCTGGTCGACGGGGCGATCGTGGACGACGTCCGCCGCGCGCCGGTGGACGGCCCGCCGCCCGCCCTCGCCGCGGAGGTGACCGCGTGATCCTCTGGCAGATGATCCGCTTCGCGGTCGGCGGCCTGGTCGCCAACAAGGTCCGCTCCGCGCTCACCATGCTCGGCGTGCTCATCGGCGTCGCCTCGGTGATCCTGCTGCTCGCCGTCGGCAACGGCTCGTCGGAGGCGGTGAAGGCGTCCATCACGTCGCTCGGCACCAACGCGCTGACCGTCAGCTCCAACGCCGGGCGCGGCTCCGCCACCGCCGCCAAGGCGCTCACCGTGGCCGACGCCAAAGCGCTCGCCACCGACGCCGACAGCACGTCCATCAAGTCGGTGGCGCCGGTCGTCACCACCACCGGCACCGCGCTGTACGGCAACATCTCGTACCAGCCCGGCTCGATCGTCGGCACCTACCCGGCGTACTTCGAGACGGCCAACCAGAAGGTCAGGGACGGCGACTACTTCTCCAACGACGACGTCCTCAACTCCCGCAAGGTGGCGGTGATCGGCGCCACCACCGCCAAGCAGCTCTTCGACACCGAGGAGCCCGTCGGCAAGCGGATCACCATCGGCGGCACCCCTTTCACCGTGGTCGGCGTGCTCACCGCGAAGGGCTCCACCGGCTTCAACGACCCCGACGACGTGGTGATCGCCCCGCTGCCCACCGTGCAGAACGCCTTCACCGGCTTCGGCTCGGTCAACCAGATCATGGTGCAGGCCGCCTCCGCCGAGGCCACCACCGAGGCGCAGAGCGACATCACCCGGATCCTGATGGGCACCCACGCCATCACCGACGCGACCAAGGTCGACTTCCGGATCAGCAGCCAGACCTCGCTGCTCACCGCCAGGGAGTCCACCACCAAGACCTTCACCGTGCTGCTCGGCGCGGTGGCGGCGATCTCGCTGCTGGTCGGCGGCATCGGCATCACCAACATCATGCTGGTCACCGTCACCGAGCGGACCAGGGAGATCGGCATCCGCAAGGCGCTCGGCGCCCCGCGCGCGGTCATCCTGGGCCAGTTCCTCACCGAGTCCACGCTGCTCTCGGTGACCGGCGCCGGCCTCGGCGTCGCCGCCGGCCTGATCGGCTCGCACTTCACGATCGTCGGCATCGAGCCGGTGGTCATCCCGGAGTCCGTCCTCGGCGCCTTCGGCATCGCCGTCGCCATCGGACTGTTCTTCGGCAGCTACCCCGCCAGCCGGGCCGCCTCGCTGCGCCCGATCGAAGCCCTCCGCCACGAGTGACCCAGGAGCATCCGACATGACCAGCGAGAACGAGCCCGACCGCGCCCTCGGACAGGTCGACGCGACCGAACTGCTGTCCACCGCGCCCGACGGCCGCGACATCGCCGCGGAACTCGCCGCCCCGCCGCGCCGCCGACTGCCCTGGCCGAGCCTGGTCCTGGCCGGCGCGGTGATAGCCACCGTCTCCTTCGCCGGCGGCGCCTGGTACGCCAAGGCCGACGGGAACGGCAACGGCAACGGCGGCCGGCAGGCGGCGGCCGGCCGCCAGGGCGCCGGAGCGGGCGGCTACGGCGGGTTCCCCGGGGCGGGCGGTTACGGCGGCCGCGCCGGCAACGCCGCCGGCGGGAACGCCCCCGGCGGCCAGAACGCCGGGTTCACCCGGGGCACCGTCGCCTCGGTGGACGGCACGACCGTCTACCTCACCGACGCCTCCGGCAACACCGTGAAGGTCACCACCGGCGACAGCACCAAGGTCACCCTCAACAAGGAGGGCAAGGTCGCCGACCTGCAGCCCGGACAGACCGTCACCGTGCTGGGCCAGAAGGGCTCGGACGGCTCCTACACCGCCACCCAGCTCAGCGAGGGCGCGGCGGCGGGCGGCTTCGGCGGCCGCGGCGCCGGCGGCACGGGCACCGGTACGGCCGGCGGCACCGGCAGCCGCTGACCGGTTGTCAGTACCCGGCCCGGTCCTTGACCTTTTCTTTCATGGCGCGCCCGATCCGGCCTCACTAGGCTGGTCCGGCTCGACATGTACAGAGAAATCGGGGGAAACGTGTCGGAGAACAAGCCTGCCCGCGGTGGCGCAGTCGCGCTGGGCTGGGTGCTGACCATCGGCCTGAACATCGTGGCGCCGCTGCTCACCTACAACCAGCTGGTCGACCACGGCCACAGCGAGGTCACCGCCCTGCTGCTCTCCGGCCTGTGGCCGGTGGTCGACGTGGTGATCTACCTGGCCTGGCACCGGCGCGTCGACGAGTTCGCCGCGATCACCCTGGTCTTCCTGGCGATCACGGTGCTGGTCACCGTCGCCGGCCCGAACAGCGCCAAGCTGCTGCTGGTCAAGGACTCGCTGGTGACCGGGCTGTTCGGCGTGGTCTGCCTGGCGTCGCTGGCCGCACCCCGGCCGCTGATGTTCTACTTCGGCCGCAAGTTCGGCACCGACGGCACCGCCGAGGGCCTGGCCCGGTGGAACGGGCTCTGGGAGTTCGAGGCCTTCCGCACGGTACAGCGCAACCTGACCATCGGCTGGGGCGTGGGCTACGTCGCCGAGGCGCTGGTCCGGGTCGGCCTCGCGTACGTGCTGTCCACCGGTGCGATGGTCGCGGTGAACTCGGTGCTCGCCTACGGTGTGACCGGCGTGCTGGTGCTGTGGACGGTGCTCTACGCCAAGCGCGCCCGGGCCCGCGGTGCGGCGGCCCGGGCGGCCGCGGCCGGGTAGCCGTGCGGAGCACTTACGATGGCGGGGACCACAATCATCCAACTTTCATCAACCCCGCATAGCCTTCCCGGGCTATCGTCCGATGAGAAGATTTCGTGAGGACCGGGAGGCGCAGCGCACATGTCAGGGACAGTACAGGCCGCAGGCGGGCCGTCCGCTTCCGGTGAGGCGTTCCTGTTGGTCGTCGACGACGAACCGAACATCCGCGAACTGCTCTCCGCGAGCCTGCGCTTCTCCGGGTTCCGGGTCGCCTCGGCGGCGACCGGCGAGGAGGCCCTCGCCGCCGTCGCCGCCGAGCGGCCCGACCTCGTCGTCCTCGACGTGATGCTCCCCGACCTCGACGGCTTCACCGTCGTCGAGCGGCTGCGCGACCAGACCCGCTGGCCGACCACCAACGAGCACGTCCCGGTGCTGCTGCTCACCGCCCGCGACGCCACCGGCGACAAGGTCCAGGGCCTCGCCCTCGGCGCGGACGACTACGTCACCAAGCCGTTCAGCCTGGAGGAGCTGATCGCCCGCATCCGGGCCATCCTCCGCCGGGCCGGCGGCCCCGCCGAGGACGGCCGGCTGATCGTCGCCGACCTCACCCTCGACCCGGTCGCCCACGAGGTCACCCGGGCCGGCCGCCCGGTCTCGCTCTCCCCCACCGAGTTCAAGCTGCTGCACTACCTGATGGCCAACGTCGGCCGGGTGGTCTCCAAGGCGCAGATCCTCGACCACGTGTGGGCGTACGACTTCGGGGGCGACCTCTCCATCGTCGAGTCCTACATCTCCTATCTGCGCCGCAAGCTCGACTCCGGCGGCGCCGTGCACGGACCCAAGCTGATCCACACCGTCCGCGGCATCGGCTACGCGCTGCGCCGCCCGCCGCAGGCCTGACCGGTGCTGGCCCGTCTCTCGCTGCGCGTCCGGCTGCTCCTGCTGGCCCTGCTGCTGGTCACCACCGGCCTGGTGGTCAGCGACACCCTGGTGATCGCCACCGTCGAGTCGCAGCTGGTCGAGCGCACCGACCAGCAGCTGCAGCGGTTCGGCGAACCGCTCTCCCTCCGCGTCCCGGGCCGCACGCAGCCCGGCGGCCAGGGCGCCGGACAGCGCGCCGGAGCCGGGAACGCCCAGGGCGACGGCGGCGGCCAGGGCGGCGGGCGCCGGATCAACCAGTTCCTGCCCAGCCAGTACGTCGTCCAGTACCTCGACTCGAACGGCGCGGTCGAGATGGTGCTGCGCCAGCCGGTCAGCGACGCCGACGGCGCCCCCTTCCTCGGCGGCCTCAACGGCGGCACCCTGGCGGCCCGTCAGCGCACCGCCTTCGACGTCCCGGCCGAGCACGACGCGGGGGACTGGCGCGTCCTCGTGCTGCCGGTCGACCCGGCCGCCTCGGTCGGCATGCCCGGCGCCGCCGCCGGCACCACCGCGACCGGCCAGAACCAGGAGCTCCCCGCGTACGTGCTGGTGGCGGTCTCCCTGGAGGACGTCCGCGGCACCGTCGACCGGCTGCGGACCGCCTTCCTGGCGATCGGCGGCGCGGTGCTGCTGCTGATCGCCGTCCTCGGCCTGTTCGCCGTCCGGGCCGGACTGAACCCGCTGCGCCGGATCGAGGAGGGCGCCGCCAGGATCGCCTCCGGCGAGCTCTCGCACCGGATGCCCGCGCTGGCGCCCGGCACCGAGGTCGGCCGCCTCTCCGCGGCACTGAACGGGATGCTGGCGCAGATCGAGGCGGCCTTCGCGGCCCGGGCCGAGTCCGAGGCCCGGATGCGCCGCTTCGTCGCCGACGCCTCGCACGAGCTGCGCACCCCGCTGGCCGGCATCCGCGGCTTCGCCGAGCTGCACCGGATGGGCGCGCTGCCGGACACCGACCGGGCGATGGACCGGATCGAGGCCGAGGCCGTCCGGATGGGTGGCCTGGTCGAGGACCTGCTGATGCTGGCCCGGCTCGACGAGGAGCGCCCGCTGGACCTCGCGCCCATGGACCTGCGCACGCTGGCCGCGGACGCGCTGCACGACCTGACCGCGCTCGACCCGGGCCGGCCCGTCTCGCTCACCGGACCGGCCGGCTCCGGCGCTCCGCAGGCCGCGCCGGTCCTCGGCGACGAGGCACGGCTGCGCCAGGTGGTCACCAACCTGGTCGGCAACGCGGTCAAGCACACCCCGCCGGGCACCGCGGTGCGGATCGGCGTCGGCTCGGTGGACGGCCGCTGCCTGCTGGAGGTCGCCGACCGGGGGCCGGGCCTGACGGGTGACCAGGCCGCCCTGGTCTTCGAGCGGTTCTACCGGGTGGACGCCTCGCGCAGCCGCCGGGAGGGCGGGGGAGCGGGCCTGGGCCTGGCCATCGCCTCCGCGCTGGTCGGCGCGCACGGCGGCACGCTGACCCTGGACACCGCGCCCGGCGCGGGCGCCGCCTTCCGGGTGCTGCTGCCCCGCCAGCTCTGAGCCGTTCGACCCCGGCCCGCGCTGTCAAGTGCCGGGTCGTCGAACAGGCCTGCCCGGTCGCCGCTTGTGACCGCTCCGGCATCCGTCGGATCATCCGGTGGACGTACGAACACACCCCCGCCGCATCTCCCGATGTAGGGGTGGTGCATACTGCGCTTGTGAACGTGTTCACGTTCACAAGCGGACAAGCTTGGCATGCTTCGGCGTGGATGCGTGCTAGACACCCATTCGTCCGGATGATGGTGAATTTGAGGAGAGCGCTGTGGACCTGGCAGTCGCACACGAGACCGTCGCCAGATGGCAGTTCGGCATCACCACCGTCTACCACTTCCTGTTCGTTCCGCTGACGATCAGCCTGGCCGCCACCGTCGCCGGCCTGGAGACCGCCTGGGTCCGGACCGGCAAGGAGAAGTACTTCCATGCCACCAAGTTCTGGGGCAAGCTCTTCCTGATCAACATCGCGATGGGCGTGGTCACCGGGATCGTCCAGGAGTTCCAGTTCGGCATGAACTGGTCCGACTACTCCCGCTTCGTCGGCGACGTGTTCGGCGCCCCGCTCGCGATGGAGGCGTTGATCGCCTTCTTCTTCGAGTCCACCTTCATCGGCCTGTGGATCTTCGGCTGGGACCGGCTGCCGAAGAAGATCCACTGCGCCTGCATCTGGCTGGTCGCGATCGGCACCGTGCTCTCCGCGTACTTCATCCTGGCCGCCAACTCCTGGATGCAGCACCCCGTCGGCTACAAGGTCGACCCGGTCACCGGCAAGGCCCAGCTCACCGACATCGCGCGGGTGCTGTTCCAGAACACCACCCTCGTCCAGGCCTTCCACACCCTGACCGCCGCCTTCCTCACCGGTGCCGCCTTCGTGGTCGGCATCGCCTCCTACCACCTGTGGCGGGCCAAGCGCGGCAAGGAGACCGACGGACGGAAGACCGCCGCGATGCGCACCTCGCTCCGGGTCGGCCTGGCCATGGCCGTGGTCGCCGGCCTCGGCACCGCCGTCAGCGGCGACACCCTGGCCAAGGTCATGTTCGAGCAGCAGCCGATGAAGATGGCCGCCGCCGAGGCGCTCTGGGACACCCAGGCGCCCGCCCCGTTCTCGATCTTCGCCGTCGGCGACGTCTCCCAGGGCCACAACTCGGTCGAGCTGGAGATCCCCGGAATACTGTCCTTCCTCGCCCACAGCGACTTCTCCACCGCCGTACCCGGCATCAACGACACCGCCGCCGCCGAGGCCGCCAAGTACGGCGGGCAGCCCCAGGACTACATCCCGAGCATCTTCGTCACCTACTGGGGCTTCCGCCTCATGATCGGCTTCGGCATGACGTCCTTCGTCGCCGCGCTGATCGGCCTGTGGACCACCCGGCGGAAGTTCTGGCTCGCCGAGGAGTACCGCACCGGCGAGGAGGAACCGCCCCGCCTGATGCTCACCAAGCACCGCGAGATGAGCACCTTCTTCACCAGGTGGAGCTGGCGGATCGGCATCCTCACCATGGGCCTCCCGCTGATCGCCAACAGCTTCGGCTGGATCTTCACCGAGATGGGCCGCCAGCCCTGGGTCGTCTTCGGCCTGATGAAGACCGCCAACGCCTCCTCCCCCAGCGTCGGCGTCGGCCTGCAGACCGGCTCGCTGATCACCCTCACCGCGCTGTACGCCGTCCTCGCCGTCATCGAGGTCCGACTCCTCGTCAAGTACGCCAAGCCCGGCCCCGACACCTCCGAACGGCCGCCCGCGAAGGACCCGGTGCTGCGCGGCCCGTCCGACGGCGACGACGCCGACAAGCCCCTCGCCTTCGCCTACTGAGGACGGAAACGGCATGCACCTCCACGACCTCTGGTTCATCCTCATCGCCGTCCTGTGGACCGGCTACTTCTTCCTCGAGGGCTTCGACTTCGGCGTCGGCATCCTCACCCGCACCCTCGCCCGCGGCACCACCGAGCGGCGCGTCCTGATCAACACCATCGGCCCGGTCTGGGACGGCAACGAGGTCTGGCTGCTCACCGCCGGCGGCGCCACCTTCGCCGCCTTCCCCGACTGGTACGCCACCCTCTTCAGCGGCTTCTACATCCCGCTGCTGGTCATCCTGGTCTGCCTGATCGTCCGCGGCGTCGCCTTCGAGTACCGCGCCAAGCGCACCGAGGAGCACTGGCAGCGCAACTGGGAGACCGCCATCTTCTGGACCTCCCTGATCCCCGCCTTCCTCTGGGGCGTCGCCTTCGCCAACATCGTGCACGGCGTCGACATCGACGCACAGAAGAACTACACCGGCACCTTCTGGGACCTGCTGAGCCCCTACGCGATCCTCGGCGGACTCACCACCCTGGTCCTCTTCACCTTCCACGGCGCCGTCTTCACCGCCCTCAAGACCGTCGGCGACATCCGCGACCGCGCCCGGGCCCAGGCGCTGCGGCTCGGCCTCGCCACCGCCGTCCTCGCCGCCGCCTTCCTGATCTGGACCCAGGTCGACTCCGGCGACGCCTGGAGCCTCGCCGCCCTGGTGGTCGCCGTCCTCGCCCTGGTCGGCGCCCTGGCGGCCAACCAGATCGGCCGCGAGGGCTGGGCGTTCGCCCTCTCCGGGGCCACCGTGGCCGCCGCCACCGCGATGCTCTTCCTCGCGCTCTTCCCCGACGTGATGCCCTCCACCCTGAACCCCGCCTGGAGCCTCACCGTGGAGAACTCGGCCTCCTCGCCCTACACCCTCAAGGTGATGACGGTCGTCGCCCTGGTCTTCACCCCCATCGTGCTGCTCTACCAGGGCTGGACGTACTGGGTGTTCCGCCGGCGGATCGGCGTCCAGCACATCCCCGCGGCCGTGCAGCACTGATGAAGCCCGTCGACCCCCGGCTGCTGCGGTACGCCGCCGCCACCCGCGCCTTCCTCGCCGGCTCCGTCCTGCTCGGCGGGGCGGGCGCGGTCCTGGTCGTCGTCCAGGCCGGCCTGATCGCCGAGATCGTCGTTCGCGCCTTCCAGCAGCACGACCACGACCTCACCGGGCCGCTGCTCGCCCTGGCCGCCACCGCGGCCGGGCGGGCCGCCGTCGCCTGGCTCACCGAACTCACCGCCCACCGCTCCGTCGCCCGGGTCAAGTCCACCCTCCGCGGCCGGCTGCTCGACCACGCCACCGCCCTCGGCCCCGGCGCCCTCGACACCCGGCGCACCGGCGAACTCGCCACCCTCGCCACCCACGGCATCGACGCACTCGACGACTACTTCGCCCGCTACCTCCCGCAGCTGGCCCTCGCCGTCGTCGTCCCCGCCGTCGTCCTCGCCCGCATCCTCGGCGCCGACCTCCTCTCCGCCGCGATCATCGCCGGCACCCTGCCGCTCATCCCGCTCTTCATGGTGCTGATCGGCCTCGCCACCCAGGCCCGGATGGACCGCCAGTGGCAGCACCTCGCCCGGCTCTCCCACCACTTCCTCGACGTGGTCGCCGGCCTGCCCACCCTCAAGGTCTTCGGCCGGGCCAAGGCCCAGGCCCGCACCATCGCCCGGATCACCGACGACCACCGCCGCGCCACCCTGCGCACCCTGCGGATCGCCTTCGTCTCCTCCTTCGCCCTGGAACTCCTCTCCACCCTCTCCGTCGCCCTGGTCGCCGTCTCCGTCGGCTTCCGCCTCGTCGACGGCAGCCTCGATCTGGAGACGGGACTCCTCGTCCTCGTCCTCGCCCCCGAGGTCCACCTGCCGATCCGCCAGGTCGGCGCGCTCTACCACTCCAGCGCCGAAGGACTCGGCGCCGCCGGGCAGATCTTCGACGTCCTGGAGACCCCGCTGCCCGCCGCCGGCACCCGGCCCGTCCCGCCGCTCGCCGACGCCGTGATCGAACTCGACGGCGTCACCGTGCTGCGCCCCGGCCGCGGCACCCCCGCCCTCGACCGCGCCACCCTCACCCTGGAACCCGGCACGACCACCGCCCTCACCGGGCCCAGCGGCGCCGGCAAGTCCACCCTGCTCGCCGCCCTCCTCGGCCTGGTCCGCCCCGACGCGGGCACCGTCCGGATCGGCGGCCACGACCTCGCCGACCTCGACCCCGAGGACTGGCGCCGGCAGATCGCCTGGGTCCCCCAGCAGCCCCACCTCTTCGCCGGCACCGTCGCCGACAACGTCCGGCTCGCCCGGCCCGACGCCACCGACACCCAGGTCCGCGCCGCCCTCGCCGCCGCCCACGCCCTCGACTTCGCAGACCCCGACACCCCGCTCGGCGAAGGCGGCGCCGGCCTCTCCGCCGGCCAGCGGCAGCGCATCGCCCTCGCCCGCGCCCTGCTCGCCGACCGCCCGCTCCTCGTGCTCGACGAACCCACCGCCCACCTCGACAACGCCACCGAGGCCGCCGTCGTCGACGCCGTCCACGCCCTGCGCGGCACCCGCACCGTCCTCCTGGTCGCCCACCGCCCCGCCCTGCTCGCCGCCGCCGACCACGTCCACCACCTGCCGGGCCCCGCCGCCGACACCTCCGTCGAACCACTGCCCGCCGCCCCCGCCCCGCCCGCACGGGTCCGGCCCGCCGCGGCCGACGGACCCGAACCGCAGCCGCCGACCCGGCCCCGGCTCGCCACCGCCGTCCTGCTCGGCACCCTCGCCCTCGGCTGCGCCGTCGCCCTCCTCGGCACCTCCGGCTGGCTGATCTCCCGCGCCTCCCAGATGCCGCCGGTGCTGTACCTGATGGTCGCCGTCACCGCCGTCCGGGCGTTCGGCATCGGGCGCTCCGTCTTCCGCTACGCCGAACGCCTGGTCTCGCACGACGCCGTCCTCAAGGCCCTGGCCGGGGTCCGGGTCGCCGTCTACCGCCGCCTCGAACGGCTCGCCCCCGCGGGCCTGCCCGGCTACCGCCGCGGCGACCTGCTCGCCCGGCTGGTCGCCGACGTCGACGCCGTCCAGGACCACCACCTGCGCTGGCGACTGCCCGCCGCCGTCGCCGTCCTCGTCTCGGCCGGCTCCGCCGCCGCCCTCGGCCTGCTGCTGCCCGCCGCCGGAGCCGTGCTCGCCCTCGGCCTGCTCCTGGCCGGCGCCGCCGTGCCCGCGCTCGCCGCCCGGATCTCCGGCCGCGCCGAACGCCGCCGGGCCGCCGCCGGCGGCGCCCTCACCACCGCCGTCGTCGACACCCTCACCGGCACCGCCGAACTCACCGTCGCCGGCGCCCTCCCCCGCCGCCTCGCCGCCACCCGCGACGCCGACGCCCGGCTCACCGCCCTGGCCGCCCGCTCCGCCGCCGGCACCGCCCTCGGCGCCGGCCTCACCACCCTCGTCACCGGCCTTACCGTCGTCCTCGCCGCCGCCACCGGGGTGCACGCCGTCGCCACCGGCGCGCTGTCCGGGGTCTGCCTCGCCGTCGTCGTGCTCACCCCGCTCGCCGCGTTCGAGGCCGTCGCCGGGATGCCCACCGCCGTCCGCTTCCGCGAACGCAGCCGCACCGCCGGGGCCCGCCTCGACGAGGTCCTCACCGCCGCCGAACCCGTCACCGAACCCGCCGCGCCCCGCCCGCTGCCGGCCGCCCCGCTGCCGGTCGCAGTCCGCGGCCTCACCGCCCGCTGGCCCGGACAGCACACCGACGCCCTGCACGGCATCGACCTCGACCTCACCCCCGGCCGCCGGATCGCCGTCGTCGGTCCCTCCGGCTCCGGCAAGACCACCCTCGCCCACGTCCTGCTGCGGTTCCTCGACCAGACCGGCGGCACCGTCACCCTCGGCCCGGACGCCGTCGACACCCGCACCCTCACCGGCGAGGACGTCCGCCGGGTGATCGGCCTCTGCGCCCAGGACGCCCACGTCTTCGACAGCTCCCTGCGGGAGAACCTGCGGCTCGCCCGGCCGGACGCCGACGAGGACGCGCTCCGCGGGGCACTCGCCGCAGCCCGCCTGCTCCCCTGGGTCGACACCCTCCCCGACGGGCTCGACACCATGGTCGGCGAACACGGCGCCCGGCTGTCCGGCGGCCAGCGCCAGCGGCTCGCCCTCGCCCGCGCCCTGCTCGCCGACTTCCCCGTCCTGATCCTCGACGAGCCCGCCGAACACCTCGACCTGCCCACCGCCGACGCCCTCACCGCGGACCTCCTCGCCGCCACCGCCGGCCGCACCACCCTCCTCATCACCCACCGCCTCGCCGGCCTGGACGACACCACCGTCGACGAGGTGATCGTCCTCGACCACGGCCGCATCGCCGAACGCGGCCGCTGGTCCGACCTGATCACCCGCCCCGACACCCTCCTCGCTGCCCTCGCCCACCACGAACTGACCCCCCAGCACTGAGCTGCGCCCACACGTCCCCGGGTCGCCCCCGCCGTTCCCCGCGCTGCCGAATGAGAGGGCCTAGGCTCGCTGCATGGAGCCGCACCGCGTTCCCGAGATCGCCGCGTTGGGTCTGGACACCCTGGTCAGCGAGGTGGCCGAGCGCCTGCAGTCGGCCGCCGCGGTGACCGACCGGATGCAGCGTCTGCTGGAGGCGGTGGTCTCGGTCGGTGCCGGCCTGGACCTGCACGTGACCCTGCAGCGGATCGCCGCCGGCGCCGCGGAGCTGGTCGACGCCGAGTACGCGGCCCTGGGCGTGGTCTCCCCGCACGGCACCGGCCTGTCGGACTTCATCCACGTCGGCATCGACGACCGGACGGCGGCGAGCATCGGCGAACTCCCCTCCGGCCGCGGCATCCTCGGCGTCCTGATCGACCGCCCGGAGGCACTGCGGCTGGCGGACCTGCGGCAGGACCCGCGCTCGTCCGGCTTCCCGCCGCACCACCCGCAGATGACCTCGTTCCTGGGGGTGCCGATCAGGGTCCGCGGCGAGGTGTTCGGCAATCTGTACCTCACCGAGAAGCAGGGCGGCGGCGGTTTCACCCCGGAGGACGAGCAGGTCGTCCAGGCGCTGGCGACGGCCGCCGGGGTCGCGATCGAGAACGCCCGGCTGTACGAGGAGGGGCGGCGGCGCGAGCGGTGGATCGCCGGTGCGGCGGCCGTCACCACGGCGCTGCTCTCCACGGACGAGGCCGAGGTGGCGCTGACCGTCGCCGCCGAGCAGGTCCGGGACCTGGCGGACGGCGCGCTGGGGATGATCCTGCTGCCGACCTCGGACGGGCAGCTGCGGGTGGCGCACGCCTCCGGCGAGGCCGCGGAGTTCGTCCGCGGCGAGCTGATGCCGCAGGGCGGCTTCGCCGGTCTGCTGCTGGCCGGGGAGAGCGTCTTCTTCGACGACATGTCCACCGATCCGGACGTGGTGATCCGGCTGGCCCGCCGGTTCGGTCCGGCGATGGCGGTGCCGATGGTGTCGGCGGGCCGGGTGCTGGGCGGACTGGTGGTGTGGCGCGACCGCGGGGCGGCGCCGTTCACCGACGGCGAGAAGCAGCTCGCGCAGACCTTCGCCTCGCAGGCGGCGCTGGCGCTGCGACTGGCCGAGGGCCAGCGGGACCAGCAGCGGCTGGCGGTGTTCCAGGACCGCGACCGGATCGCCCGGGACCTGCACGACCTGGTGATCCAGCGGCTGTTCGCGACCGGGATGATGCTGGAGGGCGCGGCCCGCCGGGCGGTCGTCCCGGAGGTGCGGGAGGGCATCGGCAAGGCGGTGGACGAGCTGGATGCGACGATCCAGGAGGTCCGCACCACGATCTACGCCCTGCAGCACGACACCGGGGGTGAGCCGGACACCCTGCGCACCCGGGTGCTGCGGGAGGCCAGCCAGGCCGGGGCGGCGCTCGGGTTCAAGCCCTCGGTGGGGTTCACCGGCCCGGTGGAGAGCCTGGTGGGGGAGGGCACGGGCCGTCAGCTGCTGGCCGCCCTGCGGGAGATGCTGTCCAACACGGCACGGCACGCACGGGCCTCCCGGGTGGCGGTGGAGGTCGACGCCACCGTGCACCTGGACGCCGAGGGCCGGCCCTCCGGCGGCGACCCGCAGGTGCTGGAGAGCGGGCGGCCGGGCGTGCTGCTGACGGTCACCGACGACGGTGTCGGCATCCCCGAGGGCGGCCGCCGCAGCGGTCTGCGCAATCTCGCCCGCCGGGCGGAGGCACTCGGCGGCGACGCCTGGCACGAGCCGGGTCCGCGTGGCCGCGGCACCCGGGTCCGCTGGACGGCCCGGCTCTGACCGCGCCGGTCGTCGGGCAGCTCAGAAGAGCGTCTCGATGACGGCCGCCACGCCGTCGTCCTCGTTGCTCACGGTGTGCTGGGCCACCGCGGCGAGCACGTCCGGGTGGGCGTTGGCGACGGCGTACGAGACACCGGCCCAGGCGAGCATCTCCAGGTCGTTCGGCATGTCGCCGAAGGCGACCACCTCGGAGCGGTCGATGCCCTGCTCCTGACACCAGCGGGCCAGGGTGCTGGCCTTGGTCACCCCGGCGGCGCTGATCTCCAGCAGGCTGACCGGACTGGAGCGGGTGATCTCCGAGAGGTGCCCGGCGGCCTCGCGGGCCCGGACGAGGAACGTGTCCGGATCGAGGTCCGGGTGCTTCGCCAGCAGCTTGAACAGGCCGTCGACCCGCCCGTCGGCGATCAGCTTCTCGGCGTCCGCGACGGGGTGCTCCTTGTCGGACTCCCACATCACCAGGGTGTACTCGGGCTCCCGTGCGAAGCCGCCAGGGAACTCGAAGGCGAACGCGGTGCCGGGCAGCCGCTCGCGCAGCGCGCGGACCACCGCCAGGGCCTCCTCGGCCCCGAGCGAGAAGGTCTCCAGCAGTTCGCCCCGCCGCACGTCGACGACCGCGCCGCCGTTGGAGCAGATGGCCACCCCGTGGCCGCCGATGTGCCCGCTGAGCTGTGCCATCCAGCGCGGCGGCCGGCCGGTCACGAAGACCACCTGCAGGCCGGCCCGCTCGGCCGCGGCGAGCGCCGCCGCCGTCCGGTCGGAGACGGTGCCGCCGCTGCACAGCAGGGTGCCGTCCAGGTCGGTGGCGATCAGGCGGGGGCGCGGGGTGGCGGTCACCGGTCCATCTTCGCCTACCGCGCCGCGGCCCCGGGAGGGGGCGGGTCCGGGAGGGGACGCGGTGTCCGCCCCCTCCCGGGCGGGGCTCAGGCCGCGTGCAGCGTGAGGGAGGCGGTGTGCAGCGTGCCGCCGGTCTGGAACTGCAGGTGGAGCCGCCAGTCACCGGGCTTCGGCAGCTCGGCGTGGAAGGTCAGCTCGGGGCCCCCGGCCGCGCCCTCGGCCGCCTGCGGGTGCAGGTGGGCGAAGGCCTGATCACCGGCGTGGAAGGCGGTCAGGTGGGCGAAGGTGCCGAGGTAGGGCTGCAGGTCGGTGACGGGCCGGCCGTCCCTGCTCACCGTGACCCTGAGTTCGGCGGCCGTGCCGGCGGTCAGCGCGCCGGAGACGGTGAGGGTGTAGCCGTCGACGGCGGCCGTGGCGGCGGCGGGAGGCAGCGGGGTGTCCGCGGCGGTGCCGGGCACCGTCAGCGGGCGGCTGAGCACCAGGTCCGTCCCCGCACCGGCCCCGGCGTCCGGGACGAACGAGGCGTAGACCCGCCAGCTGCCGGGCGGCAGCGCGGCCAGCGGCGCCGTCCAGGTGCCGTCGGCGGCCATCGTGGGGTGCAGGTGCTGGAATCCGGTGAGGTCCGAGCGGATCGCGTAGAAGTGCATCGGCTTGGTCTGCTCGGGCCGGAAGGCGGTCAGCCGGCCGCCGTCCGGGCCGGTCACACCGAACCGGAGTTCGGCGGGGGCTCCGGCGGGCAGCTGAGCGACGGCCAGGTCCAGCCGGTAGCCGCCCTGCTCGGCCCCGAGGCCGTCGCCGACCGAGGTGTGGTCGGCGCCGGCGTGCGCGGAGCCGGAGGCGGAGGCGGTGGCGTGGCTGTGGGTGTGGCCGTCCGAGCCGTGGTGCATGCCGGACATGCCGTCGCCGCTCGCCGCCGAGCCGCAGCCGGTCAGGGCCAGTGCCAGGAGGGCCGCGGCGAGGACGCGGGTACGGCGGTTCTTCGTGCTCACAGGTGTGCTCCGAGGTGTACGGGCCCCTCGACGGGGGCCGCGGGAAGGCGTGCGGCGGCGCCCGGCCCCACGGGGGAGCCGGGTGGCGTGCTCACCTCCGCGCCACGCACACCTTCAGCAGGAGGCCGCGCCCGCCCGCCGGCGGGGCACGCCCGCTCGCCCCGGCAGCGGGAAGGGCTCCCGGGCCGCCCGGGTCGGCGATCGCGCCGTCCCCGGCCAGCGGCGCCGGACCCGGTGCCGGCAGCGGGGCGCCGCCCCGGGCCTGGGTGGAGACGCAGTGCCAGGCGGTGCCGTACGGCTGCGCGGCCCGGACGGCCGGTCCCCCGGTGGTCGGCCCGGCCGAGCCGGTGCGGTGCGTCGGGACGGCCGGCATCGGGACCGGGCGCATCGGGACCGGGCGCATCGAGGGTGCGGGCATGGCGGCGTGTGCCGAGGCGGCGGGCCGGCCCGGGCGGCCGTCCCCGTGGCAGGACCCGGCCGCCGAGGCGGGGTTGCCGTGCATCAGGAAGAGGCCGAGCAGCACCGCGTACAGCACGGCGGCCCGGGCACCGGTCGTTCTGCCGCGCACCCTCCGCCCCCTTCCGCCGCGCCGTCGCCGTGGTCGTTCCGCTCCGGCCGACGATACCCCCTCCCCGTATCGGCGGCCGGAGCGGACACCCCGGCGTCCGGCTACTGCTTCGGCAGTTTGGCCAGCAACGCGGCCAGTACCGTGCGGGACTGCTCGCGGGCGGCGGCCACGCCCTGCCCCTGCTCCACCTCCACGAACACGTCGACGACCACCGACCCCTTGCGGGCCGCGAGGTGCACGAACGGGAACTCGGCGAAGGCGCCCAGCGCGGCCGTCTGCCCCTCCTCGGCGTAGACCTCGTCGGCGGCGGTGGTCCGCGGCGGGGCCACCTCGCGGGTCGCGCGGTACGTCCGGCCGTACTGCTTGTCGACCACCTCCTGGCAGCGCCGGGCGTCGGTCCGCAGGGCGGCGACCGCCTCGTGGGCGTCCTCGGCCCGCACGTAGACGTCGGCCGTCGAGCGGCCGTTCACCGCGGTGACCGCGCCGCCCGCCGGAGCCGGGCGGCGCACCGTCCGGGCCATCGTCCCGATCCGGCCCGTGCCCTGGGAGTTCGGCACGTACTCGCAGGAGGTGTCGACCATCCGCTCCGCGAGCGAGGCGACCTCGTACGGCTGGCCCGGCACGAACCCGGCCGCCCACTCCTGCGGCTTCAGGGCCAGGGCCGCGGCGAGCGACGGGGCATCGGGCGCCTCCACCACCGCGGGCGCACTCGCGCCGGCCGCCCCCGCGGCGGTCGGCACGGTCGCCGGCGCGGAGGAGGGCGCGGCAGCACCGCCCGTCCCGGCGTCGGAACAGGAGGAGAGCAACAGGAGGGAGGCGAGGCCGAGGACGGCGGCCGACGTGCGTATGAATGGACTGGTCACGGAGAACTACTAAATCATCATCAGATTCTCATGGGTGGAAATCCGTTCGACCGTCGGCATGACGCCGCGTCACCGCATCGGCTCCACCACGGTCCTGTGCCCGGGTGTCGGCCTGCGCGGCCACCCGCCACCCCGTACGTCGTGGACGGACCGGCCTGCGATAGAAAGGCCCACGAAAGTTCGCCCCCGACAGGCCGCCGGGCCATGGCCCGGGCGCCGCCGACCCGTCCCGCGATCCGGAGCCGCTCCCATGATCCAGCCGTCCGTCCGGCGGACCCACCCGCGAACCGCGCGCCGGACAGTCCTGTCCGGCCTTGCCGCGGCAGCGCTGGCCTGTGCCACCGTCCCACCGGCCGCCGCCGACCAGGGCGCGCCCCTTCCGCCCCCGGCCCAGATCGGAAAGTTCGTGCCGGCCGGGCCCACCCGGATACTCGACACCCGCACGGCCGTCGGTGTCCCCGCCGCACACCCGGTCGGCCCGGGCGGGAGCATTCGGGTGCCCGTGGGTGTGCCGTCCGGCGCCAAGGCCGTGGTCATGAACGTGACCGCGATCAATCCGACGGCCGACGGCTTCGTCACGGTCCACCCGGACGGCACCGCCCGCCCCGGTACCTCGAACCTGAACTTCCGCGCCGGCCAGACCGTCCCCAACCTGGTCACCGTCCCGGTCTCCAACGGGTACGTCGACTTCTACAACCTCCGCGGCACCACGGACATCGCCGCCGACCTGGCCGGCTACTACACCGACGACCCGGCCGTGCCCGGCTCCTCGTTCCAGCCGCTCAGCCCCGCCCGCCTAATCGACACCCGCACGTCCACCGACGACCGGGCGAAGGCCCCGATCCACGCCGGCGCCACCCTGCGGCTCCAGGTCGCCGGCCGGGGCGGCGTTCCGGCGGGTGCCACCGGTGTCGTGATGAACGTGACCGCGACCGGCTCCTCGTCCGGCGGCTACCTCACCGTCTTCCCGCACGGCACGCCCCGGCCCGCCACGTCGAACCTCAACTTCGTCGCCGGGCAGACCGTCCCGAACCTGGTGACCGTCCCGCTCGGCGCGGACGGCAGCGTCGACCTCTACAACTTCCTCGGCGACGTCGACGCGGTGGCCGACGTGTTCGGCTACTACGAGAGCGCCCCCACCGGAGCCGGCTTCGTGCCGTTGACACCCGGCAGGGTGCTCGACACCCGCGACGGGACGGGCACCGGTGGCGTCGTGCAGCGTGTCGGCTCCGGCCGGCACGTCTCCCTGCGGGTCTCGGGGGCGAACGGCATTCCGATGACCGGCCCGGCCGCCGTCGTGCTCAACGTGACCGCGGTCAGGCCGAGTGCGGCCGGATACCTGGCGGTCGGGCCGAGCCTCGAACCCCGGCCCGCCACGTCGAACCTGAACTTCACCGCCGACCAGACCGTGTCCAACCTGGTCGTCGCCCGGATCGGCCGCAACGGGTTCGTCGACTTCTACAACAACAGCGGCGACGTCGACGTGGTGGCCGACGTGTTCGGCTACTTCCAGCTCCCGACGCACGGCCCCACCGACCTCGGATTCCCGCTCCCTTACCAGGGCGTTCCGAACTGCACGAGCACACCCGGCGTGCTCCAGCCGCGCTACCTGTCCCCGACCGACCGCGCCTTCAACCTCACCGCGCAGTTCTTCCCCGTCCCCGGTGCCACCGCGCCGCAGCGCGGCCGGTTCGTCCTGACCGGCCCCGAGGGCAGCACCGCGGTCGACACGGCGGAAGGCACCGGCCACCTGCAGGGCGTGGCGCACAACCTGACGCCCGGTGCGACCTACACCTGGTACGCCTACGCCACCGACGGCGAGCACTCCTCGGAGCCCAGCTACCCGTGCAGCTTCCGGGTCGGCACCGACGCCGTCCCCGAGCCGCCGGACGTGACGGCGGATCCGCAGTCGTACCCGATCCACGTCGGCGACACGGTCACCTTCACCATCACCGAACGCATCGTCAGCCCTGCCGACCGGGACAGGGTCGTGTCCTTCCGGTACTGCGTCGTCAAGGCATCCTGCGCCACCGTCCAGGCGGTCGACGGCCGTGCCACCTTCACCCACACCGTGACCGACCGGTACGACCTGATCGTCGGTGCCACCGCGACCAGCGTGGCCGGTGTGTCCGGCCTGACCAGTTCCTCCGGCTGGGGCGTCGCGCCGGACCCCGAGTAGCCGCAGCTGCCCCAGCAGACCCGAAGCCGGCCCGGACCAGTACCGGGCCGGCTTCGCCGCCTTCTCGGCCGGGGCACGCCGCCCGCCGGGGCATCGGGCGTGCTGTCAGCCGATCAAGGCAGCGGTCACACGGTCCCCGACGACTCTGACACACACCCTGGAGGCGCGGCGCTCAAGGGTGATCGCGAAGTTCGTTCCGTCCCGGCTGATGATCTGCAGGTCCCGGTGCTCCGTGGCTGCCAGCGTGCGAGCGGCCTCCAACGTCAGTCCGACGTACTGGCAGGATCGGAAGTCCCCGAGCCGGTCGACCGGGCGGTCGCCGGGCTGCGGCGGTGCGGAAACGCAGTTCGGTGCCGTGGGTGTGCCGATCGGCTGTGTCGACGCGGACCGTCCACACGTGATGACGGTCCGTCGGCGACCTGAACCGTGATCGCTGCACCCGCCGCGATGCAGACCGCAGCGAGCCCAGGGCGCAGTTGCGCACGCGCCGCCGCCTTCTGACGAGTGCGGTCACCCTGTCCGGGCCCGCACCGAGCGGCCCGGCCCGGTCCGCTGCGTCGAGCAGCAGCTGCCTGATCACGTCCTGTTCATTCGCCATGTCCGTCCGCATCGAGAGAGGTGAGCACCAAGACCTTGTCGAGTCTCGCGACGGCTCGCTCAGGTGCCGCTTGACCGTCCCCGCGCTGCAGCCCAGCCGGGCGGCCACCTCGGCCACCGACAGGTCCTCGTAGAAGCGCAGGACCACGGAGGCGCGCTGCCGCGGGGAGAGGGTGTCGAGTGCGCCGACCACGTCCATCCGATGACCACTGGCGGCAGTGAAGTCACCCGTCGAGGCCGGCGTCGCCAGACGTGGGAGCAGGCTGGTCCAGCGAGCCCGGCGACGGTGCTGGTCGAGGTAGCGGTTCAGCATGACGCGATGAACGTACGGTTCCGCGGACTCGACACTCCAACCCCGTCGGGGCCGGGCGAACACCCGGACCAGTGCGTCCTGCACCAGGTCGTCCGCCTCCGTACGGTCACCGCACAGCAGGTACCCGTACCTCTTCAGCGCGGATCCCCTGACCTGCACGAGTTCGCTCGCGACGTCATGCCAGCTCACACCTCACCTCTTCCTTCTCCCTCTCGCCGACTCCCACGAACGACGGACGCATTTCGTTGGCCTGTCCCGCAGGATGCGTACGCTGCGCCCGGTGGGCCGGTCGCGAACCGGCCGGGACTCGGCTAGAACGGAGGCATGGGCGCCGCTGTCGCGGGTGCCGGGGGCGCGCCGCGCCTGGCCGAGGTGCTCGCCGCCGTCTCGCTGGTCACGGATCTGGGGATGGGCGAGGAGCAGGGGGAAGCGGTCCGGGCGTGCCTGGTGGCGGTCGGGCTGGGCCGGCGGCTCGGGTTGACCGGGGAACGCCTGACGGAGGTGTACTACACGGCGCTGCTGCACCACATCGGCTGTACGGCCACGGCGGCGGAGGAGGCCGCCCGGTTCCGGATGGACGAGACGGTGCTGCGGCCCCTCGTCACGGTCACGGACTTCACCGGTCCGGCGGAGATGTTGCCCTTCCTGCGGGCCGCCACGGCGAAGGTGCCGCCGGGCCGGCGGCTCGGGCTCGCCGGGCGGCTTGCGGCCTCGAACCGGTGGGGCGCGGGCGCGCAGCATGCCACCTGCGAGGTGGCGGCGGCGATGGCGGGACGATTGGGGCTCGGGCCGGGGGTGCAGGAGGCGCTGCACCAGCAGTTCGAGCGCTGGGACGGCAAGGGCGGACCCGACGGGGTGCGGGACGAGGAGTTCACACTGCCCGCCCGGATCGCCGTGCTCGCCGCCCAGGCCGTACGGCTCGCCGCGACCGGTGGGCCCGCGGCAGCGGTTGCGGCGCTGCGGAAGCGCGGCAGCTGGCTCGGCCCCGGGCTGGTAGCCGAATTCGGAACGGACGGCACCGAGTTGCTCGCCGAGACGGCGGACCCGTACGAGGACGCGTTGGCCGCCGAGCCGGTGCCCTGGCGGCGGCTCGCCGACCCCGACGTGGATCGGCTGGCCACCGCACTCGGCGACCTGGCCGACCTCAAGTCGACCTGTCTGCACGGGCATTCACGAGGAGTGGCGGAACTCGCCCAGCATGCGGCCGAGCCGGGGGACCGCACCCTGGCGCGACGGGCGGCACTCGTCCACGACCTCGGGCGGATCGCCGTACCCAGCCGGATCTGGGACATGTCCGGCCCGCTCACCGCGCTCGACCGCGAGGCCGTCGACCTGCACGCCTACCACGGGGAACGGGTACTCGGGCGCTGCGCGGCGCTGCGCGAACTGGCCACCGTGGTCGGCCAGCACCATGAGCGGCTCGACGGCTCCGGCTACCACCGGCAGGCCACGGGCGCGGCCGTGCTGCCCGCCTCCCGGCTGCTGGCCGCAGCCGACGTGTACCACGCAATGACCGAACCCCGCCCGTATCGAGAGGAGTTGAGTGCCGCGAGTGCGGCTGTCGAACTCGAACGCGAGGCCAGGGAGGGGCGACTCGACCCGCAGGCCGTTCATGCCGTCCTGGACGCCGCCGGCGCCGCCAGGCACCGCAGCGCCCCGTGGCCGGCCGGACTCAGCGACCGCGAGGTGGACGTGCTGCGGCTGCTCGCCAGGGGCAGCACCAACCGGGCCATAGCCGAGCGGCTCACGATCTCGCCGCGCACGGCCGAGCACCACGTGGAACACATCTACGCCAAGACCGGATGCGCGACCCGCCCGGCGGCAGCCCTCTACGCCATGGAGCACGGGCTGCTCACCGGGCACTAGCCGGACCGGCGGGCTCGCGAGAGCAACGGTCGGAAGATGGGGGAAACCACCGATGCGGCGCGCCACCGGTCCGGACGAACCTGGAAATCGAGAAGCCGGCCGACCTGGGTCGGCATCGAACCGAAGGAGATGGCCGTGATGTACGCACGGCTGAGCACCTACCGGGGCGACCCGATCCCCGCCGCGCAGGACCTGACCGCCGACAGCGAGCCCGCACTCAAGCAGGTCCTCGAGATCCCCGGCTTCCGCGGCGTCTACCTGCTGGCCGACCGCGCCGACGGGAAGACCCTCACCCTCACCCTCTGGGCGGACGAGGCCGCGATGCGCGCCAGCGAGGTCCGCGCCACCGAGATCCGCGAGGAGAGCGCCGAGCGCGACCAAACCGCCATCGTCTCCGTCGAACGCTTCGAGATCGGTTTCGCCCACCTCGTCGAGAGCTGAGCCGATCACTCAAGCCCGAAGGGCGTCGTCACCGCGGGTTGCTCTGAACCTCACCCCGCCGGAGCGCCCGCGTAGGGTCCGAGGGGCGCCGGGAGCGCGGACGGAATCGGTCGTGGCAGGGGGGCGTTGTAGGTGGTGTGCCGGAGGCCGATGCGAGAGAGGTGCCTTGCTTCGGGCCGGAAGCAAGGCACCTCTGTGCGTCATCCCTGTCCGCGTCAGTCGCTGACTGGAGTTCGGGCTGAGTTGGCGTCAGGCATTCTGGTAGTAACCGAACATGTCGACGATCAGGTCGATGTTGCCATCGCTCTGGTTGAAGAAGTCGATGACGCCCCGGCCCGGCGTGACCTGCACCAGGTTCGGCACGGTGCTGCCGCGCCGCCAGTTCAGCGACGAGGTGTTCGGCGGGTACACCGGATACGGGTGCCCGCTCCTGTAGTCGGCGAGGACGTTCGGGTCGGAGGCCACGGCCAAGTAGCCGTCGGCGCCGGTGTTGGTGACAGTGGCGTTGAAGACGAACGCCGGGATGTCGGTGTGGGTGGTCATCGACATGTAGGCGTAGTAACGGCCCTTCAGTGGGCCGCTGCCCCAGGTCGCGGGGTCGCGGGTGTCGATAAGCCGCTCCGGGGCGACTGGCATGAACGCGCCCATCTCGTAGTCGCTGTAGTAGCCGACCACGTCGACGACCACGTCGGCCCCGGCCCAGGCGCCGTTGAACAGCCGGATCTTGCCGTCCGCGCCCACCGGGACGACGACCGAGTTGGCGATGGTCTGCCCGGAGGTGAAGTTCAGGTTGGACGCGGTGGGCGTGGCCTGCCCGCTCGGGTAGACGGTCAGGTAGCCGTCCCCGCGCGGGTTGGTGACGGTGACGTTCAGCGCGACCGCGGTGATGCTGCCGTTGGGCAGGCCGGGGGTGGCGCCGGCGATCTGCGCCGGGATGGAGCCGCGTCCGGGAATCTGGCCACGCGGGGCGCCGGTGCCGTTCCGGGTGTCGACCAGCCGGCTCGGGCCGACAGGGGCGAAGCCGGCCGCGGCCGTCGGGGTGAAGTAGCCGGTGATGTCGGCGACCAGGTCGGTGGTGCCCCGGCCGCCGTTGTACAGGTCGACGTGGCCGTCGGCGCCGATCGGCACCATCACCAGGTTCGGCACGGTCTGGTTGGCCCGGTAGTTGACGTTCGAGGTGGTCGGCCGCGGGCCGCCGTCCGGGTACGCCGTGACGTAGCCGTCGGCGGCCGGGCCGGTCACGGTCAGGTTCAGCACCGCGGCGGTCGCGTTCGCCGGGATGCCGTTGGCACCGCCGACCTTGAGCTTGACCGTCCCGTACGCCGGGATCCGGCCGACGGCCTCGAGACCCGTGCCGTCCCGGCTGTCCAGCAGCCGCTTCGGGCCGTACGCGGTGTACTGCGAGCCGAGGGTGGAGACCTTCACCGTGTTGCGGATGGTGTTGCCGGTCTTCTCGTAGTCGGTGACGGTGATCGTGTAGTCGCCGAGCTTCTTGTAGGTGTGGCCTGCGGTCGTCTTCACCGGCTTGTCGCCGTAGAAGTTGAGGACGTCGACGGCGCTGCCGTCGCCCCACTGGATGTAGACGTCCTGGGCGACCGGCAGGGTGGTCACGTCCAGGTCAAGCGAGACGCCGAACGCGCTGGTGTTCTTCGCGGTCAGCGCCATCGCGAAGCCGGGGTTGTTGCTCTGGAACTTGACCGCTCCCCGGTCGGACATCGGGCCGTGTCCGAAGTAGTCGGTGGTCAGGGCGCCGGGCGCGGACTGGTTGGCGGTGCCGATCGCGGCGGAGCCGGCCTGCAGGGCGTAGGCGACGCCCCAGTCCCCGCCGCTGTTGACCTGCTGCGGCGCGACCGTCTCGACGGTGTCGTGCGCGCCCTGGGTCTGCGCGGCCTTGAAGGCGGCGACGGTCGGGTACGCGGTGCCGGCCCAGCGGTAGGGCCCGGCGCCAGTGGCGGACTCGGCGTAGAAGTCGTTGTAGTCGGTGGTGGTCGCGGGGGCGGACTCGGCCGAGACCGTCACGGCGGGCTGGCCGGAGTCGCAGTCGGCCACGGCGGCCGTCTCGACCAACAGGTTGTTCTGGATCGACACGGCGGTCGAGGCGCCGTCCACGGCGATGCCCGGGAGGCAGCCGCGCTGAACGGTGTTGCCGGTGACGTTCAGGCCCTGCACTCCGGTGGCGGCGATGCCGCCGGTCGCCTGGTACGTCGTCTGGGTGTTGTCCGTGGTGGCGCCTCTGACCAGGTTGCCGGCCAGCGTGACGTCCTTCGCCCCGGCGGCCACCGAGATCGTCGCGCTGCCGGCGACCGGGTAGAACATCGAGGCGTGCGACCTGGTCACGGTGATCGCGCTCGACGTGCCGTCGATGGTCAGGGCGTTGCCGCCGGACCCGTCGAGGCGGTCGGAGTCGAGGGTGATCCGGCTGGAGCCCTTGACGAGCAGGCCCGGCGCGTTACCCCCGGCGAAGGCGAGGTGACCGACCGTCACATCACTGACGCCGTCGAGGGTCAGGGCGGGCCTTCCGGCCGCGTGGTTGAACGAACTGATCTGCGGGGCGTTGGTACCGCCGACGAGGGTCAGACCGGAAGTGCGGACGACCACGGCCTCCATGTCCCCGGGCGGGCTGACCCCTTCGTCCTTCCCGTCGACCCGGACGGTGTCGCCGGGGACGGCCGCGTCCACGCCGCGCTGCAGGCTGCAGAACGGCGCCGCCTGGGTGCCCGTCCCGGTGTCCGTGGTGCAAGTGGTGCGGGTGAGGACGTAGATCGTCCGGCCGGTGGACGGCACGGCGGCGGCCCGGGCGGCCACCGCGGCCCGGCCCTGTACCCGGGACGAGTTGCCCGCCGGGCTCGTGAACGTCTTGGCGCCGGGCAGTTCCCACCCGCTCTGGGCCGGAGCCGGCACGGCGTTCGGGACCGGGTCGGCGGCGTACGCCCGGCCCGGTAGGAAGGCGAACCCGGCGGCAAGAGCCGCAGCGGTCGCAATGAGACGGCGGTTGTGCACCGGCCCCCCAGTTTTAGAAGGATCTGACAATCACCCCTATGGCGGCGTCAGGCTACAAGAAGCCGTGCGAGCACCGACAACCGGTTTCCCCCTGCCCTCGATCTCGCCGGCCTCGGGTGTTTCAGTGGGGAGTTGTTGCTCCGGTCTTGAGGACTGCGGGGCCCGGCACCACAGACGGCTGCAACGGCCCACAGGAGGGATGTCAGACGTTCCGGCCGTCCTGGTGCCTGCCGTGAGCCGCACTCGACGGCCCAGCGGCGGGGTCGGACGACGAACCCGCCGCACGGCCGGTGCGTCGGGCTAGGGTCGGGGACATGCGACTGAGCACGGTGATCCTCCCCATCCACCGGTGGAGCGAGGGGCAGAAGATCTGGCGGCGGGCCGAGGACCTCGGATTCCACGCCGCGTACACCTATGACCACCTCTCCTGGCGGACCTTCCGGGACGCGCCGTGGTTCGGGGCGGTCCCGACCCTGACCGCCGCCGCGACGGCGACCGAGCGGATCCGGCTCGGCACCCTCGTCACCTCGCCGAACTTCCGGCACCCGGTCACCCTCGCGAAGGACCTGCTGACCGTCGACGACGTCTCGGGCGGCCGGCTGACGGTCGGCATCGGCGCCGGCGGCACCGGCTTCGACGCGACGGCGACGGGCCAGGAGCCGTGGTCGCCGAAGGAGCGCGCCGACCGCTTCGGCGAGTTCCTGCCGCTGCTGGACGAGCTGCTCACCACCGACGCCACGACCCGCGAGGGCACCTACTACTCGGCGGTCGAGGCACGGAACATCCCCGGCTGCGTGCAGCGGCCCCGGGTGCCGTTCTACGTGGCCGCGACCGGCCCGCGCGGGCTGAGGCTGGCCGCCGAGTACGGGCAGGGCTGGGTCACCTACGGCGACCCGAAGGGCCCCGCGGACGTGCCGGTCGACCAGGCCCCCGCAGTGGTCCGGGCCCAGCTGGCCAAGCTCGCCGCCGCCTGCGAGGCCCGCGGCCGGGACGCCGCCGAGCTGGAGAAGGTGCTGCTGCAGGGCTCGACCGCGGAGCGGCCGCTCGTCTCGCTGGACGCCTTCGTCGACTGGGCCGGCACCTACCGCGAGCTCGGCATCACCGAGCTGGTCATCCACTGGCCCGTCCCCGACTCGATCTTCGAGAACGACCTCGCGGTGTTCGAGAAGATCGCCACCGAGGGCCTGGCACAGCTGGGCTGATCCGGCGTCGGCCGCGGCCCCCGCCCCCGGGCCCGCCCGTCCCCGGTGCTTCGTCCCCGACCCCCGGTCCGCCGTGGTCGGCGCCGCCTTCTACGCTTCGGTCTCGCGCCGCGGCCGCGGCAGGTCGAGGGGAGAGGACCGGCGATGAGCAGCAACGGAGACTGGCGGGGGCCGCAGTACGGGCCCGGGCCCGGCGGCGGGGCGCCGTGGGGGTACGCCGTGCAGGCGCCCAGACCCGGAGTCGTCCCGCTGCAGCCCCTGGGCATCGGCGAGATCATCTCGGGCGTCTTCGCCACCCTGCAGCGCTACCCGGCCGCCCTGTTCGTCCCGGTGCTGTGGACGGCGTTCGGCAGCCTGGCGGCCTTCGGTGTCATGGCCGTCGTCGCCGTCCAGGTCCTGGACGGGCCGTGGGAGGCCGTCCGCGCCGACCGGACGCCCACCACGGCGGAGCTGCTGACCGTGGTGTCGACGGCCGCCGCCGCCCTGCTGCTCTTCACGGTGGCCCTGACCGCCCTCTACGCGGTCTCCTCGGCCACCGCCACCGTGGTGCTGCGGTCCGCGGTGATCGGCCGGAAGGCCTCCGCCCGGGCGGTATGGGCCGAGTCGAAGCCGCTGCTCTGGCGGGTGACGGTGGCGCAGATCCTCACCGGCCTGCTCGCCGCCGCCGTCATGCTGGTCCCGCTGCTGCCCGCCGCGCTGCTCGGCCTCTTCCTCGGCGCCGGCCCGGCGCTCGCCGCCGGCCTGCTGTTCGCCGTGCCCGGCTGGGCGGGCGCCGTCTACATCCAGGTGCGGCTGGTCCTGGAGATCCCCGTCCTGGTGCTGGAGAACACCCGGCCGGTCGCCGCGCTGCGCCGCGCCTGGCGGCTCAACGAGGGCAACTGGTGGCGCAGCCTGGGCATCCCGTACGTGGTCGGCCTGATCGGATCGTTCGCCGCCCAGATCGTCCTGGTGCCGTTCATGGTGGGCGGGATGCTCGTGATGGTCTCCTCGACGGACTCCGCGACGGCCGACCCGTACGGGCCGGGCGCGCCGCCCCCCGTGGCCGGCTTGGTGACCCTGTTCTTCTGCCTGGCGGTGGGCACCGTCCTGGCCACCGCGCTGACCGTGCCGCTGACACCGCTCACCAACGGCCTGCTGTACATCGACCGCCGGATCCGCCGCGAGAGCCTCGACATCGCGCTCGCCGAAGCCGCCGGCCTGCGCGGCGGGCCCGCCGCACACGTTCCGGGCCAGCCCGGAGCCCCCGCCGCGGAGACCGCGGCCGGCGAGCCGTCCGCTCCGGCGCCGGGGACGGAGACGGAGACGGGGACGGGGACGGAGCCGGGGACGGCGAACCCGGAGACCCCGGAGGGCTGACACCGGCAGAACCGCCGCTCGTTGCGGTTCGATCACGACGTGTCGGACATGGGCGGACCTCGCCGGAATGTCGCCGACAACTCCGTTGTCGGCGACGGCACCGGACTCTCATAATTCCGTGTCACGCGTGGTCAGCGGCCCGGACACCGGTCGACGGGGGCGCCCATCCGGAGCCCGCACGCGGCAATCCGCCTGCCATTTCCGGGGAGTCCCTTGTCTGCGCCCGAAAACGCGACCGCGCCCGACAGCGCGGCCGCGCCCGAGAACGCACCGCCCGAGCCCGCCGAGCCGCCGCTTCCGCCGTCCGCCGCGCCCCAGAGCGCTGCTGACGCCCCGGAAGCCGCGGCGGCCGCCCCCGCCGGCCCCCTCCGCGGACTGCCGCGCGGAGTACGGGTGGCACTGGCCGCCGCCGGGCTGCTCGCCGTCACGGCGGCCAGCGCCACCGCCACGGTCGCCGTCGGCCGCCCCGACACCCGGCGGCCGGCCGCGGCGGCACCCGCCGCCGCACCCTCCCCGACGGTCTCCGCGTCCGTCTCACCCTCCGCACCCCCGTCCTCGGCCGCGCCCGCGCCCGCGCCGACGCCCACGCCGGCGAGCACCGTGCACGGCACCGTCGACGGCTCCACGCACGGCGGCGACATCCGGTACTTCCTGCTGCCGATGCCGGCCCGTGCCGAGTCCTACGGGTCGTCCGACGGCACCGAGCTGAGCACCGGCGACGTCGCCCAGCAGTTCGGCAACGCCTCCGAGATGCCGGAGATCCTCCGTTCCTACGGCTACCGGGACGACGCCGCCGAGCGCCGCTACCGCACCGCGGACGGCACCCAGGAGGTGTACGTCCGGCTGCTGCGCTTCAAGAGCCGCCAGATGGCCGAGGAGTTCGCCGACGGGCTGAGCTTCAAGCGCGGCGACACCTTCGACATCGCGGGTGACGGCAACGCGCGGGGCATCATGCTCAAGCCCGAACAGGAGGCCTGGACCGGGAAGATGGTCGGCGTCTCCTTCTCCGGTGACATCGAGTACGAGGTCACCGTGTACGTGAAGGGCACGCCGGACAAGGCGCTGCTGGTCGACGCGATGAAGCGCCAGCGCGAACGGCTGGCCACCGGTGGCTGAGCCCAGGCCGGACACGGAACCGGCGCCCTCCCCCTCCGACCAGGAGCACCCCGTGACCACCGACACCCCGGCGTCCCCGGACACCGAGAACCGGCCGGAGCCCACCGAGCCTCCCGAGGCCGCAGCACCCACCGAGCCCACCGAGTCCGAAGCGCCCGCCGAGACTGCAGCGACTACCGGGCCCGTCGAGCCCGCTCGGGCCGCAAGCCCCGCCCGGCCCCCGCGGACCGCCCGGCTGCTGCTCGCCGTCGTGCTGCTCGGGCCGCTGCTGGGCGCCGGTGTCGGCTACGCCGTCCAGGCCGCCCGGCCGGCGACCCCGCTGCCTCCGCTGTCGGTCGACACCCTGCACTACCCGGCGGAGCCGCTCGACCCGGCCGCCGCCGCGGCCGCCGAGCCCAAGCCGCTCGCCATCGACGGCGACCTGCGGAAGCTGCTCGTCGGGCGGCCCGCGGACGCCGAGGACTGGGACGACTACGGCGTCGCCGGTACGGGCTGGCTGACCGCCGGCGGCAAGGCGATGATGCTCGGCGACTCGGCCGCCGAGTACCGCCGCCTGATGCAGCACCACTTCCGGCGCGACGCGATGCTCGCGTACCACAGGGGCGATGTCGACTACCGGATCGAGCTCATCCAGTTCGGCGCGGACGACATGGCCTCCGTCGACGGCGCGTTCACGATCCTCGTCCCGCGCAACGGCGGAGCGCTCGACGGCACGGTCAACGGCCACTACGAGGCCCCCCGGGAGCCCGAGCACTACGCGGACAGCACCGAGCAGTTCTACTACGCCCGGGCGACCGCCGTCCGCGGCACCGTCGTCATGCACATCGAGATGTTCTCCCCGAACCCGGTCGACGGCGGCGAGATCAAGGAACTGGCGATGCGTCAGTGGGAGCGGCTGAAGTGAGCGACACCACCATGAACCCGGCCGTGCCCGAGCCGGCCCCGGCCGACCTGCCGCCGGCCCCGCCCGTGCAGCCCGTGCCGGCTCCGCAGCTCCCGGCCCCGGCCGGTGCGCGGACGGGCTTCGCCGTCCGCGCCACGGCCTCCGTCGCGGTCGCCGCGCTGCTCGGTGTCGGCATCGGCCTCGGCGTCCTCAAGGCCGAGGACGACGGCCCGGCGGTCTCGGCCGCCCCGGCGGCGCCCTCGGCCTCGCCGACCGCCTCGGCCGGCCCGTCCTTCGGCGCCAAGCAGAACGGCAGCCACTTCGGTTCGATGAAGGACCTGCTGCTGCCCGTGCCGGCCGGCTACCACCTCGGCCCCGACTCCGGGCAGTTCGGCAACGACACCGAGCTGACCGAGGAGCAGCGCAAGGCGTGGGTCGAGGACGAGGTCCGCGGACTGCCCGTCAAGCTGCAGGACGGCGTCCGCAAGGCCTGGCAGGAGTCCGCCCTCAAGGGCGGCGGCGTCCGCAGCCTGGTGTCCGACGACAGCAGCCTGCAGGCGACCGTCTGGCTGCTCCAGTACCACCAGACCGCGGTCAAGGCGCACGACGCCTGGGTGGCGGCGCTCGGCTCGGACTCCGGGCTGTACCGGGTCGGCCCGCAGATCCCGGGGCATCCCGAGGCGCACTGCTTCCTGCCGCACGCCGCCCCGGGTGCGGAGATCGACGAACTCGAGTGCTCGGCCGCGGTCGGCGACCTGCGGGTGGTGCTCGGCGTGCAGGGCATCGCCCCGCTGCCGAAGGACCGCATCGTCCCCCTCCTCGCCCAGCAGCTCGACCGACTGGCAGTCCCCGGAGCGTCCGCATGACCGACACCACCGCCCCCGTGCCGCCGCAGCCGGCACCCGCACCGACCGACGCCGTGCCCGTCCCCGACACCGCTCCCGGTCGGGAGGCCGGTCCGGAGTCCGTTCCGGAGCCCGTTCCCGGTCCGGACGTCCTCGCGGGCCCGGAGCCTGCCCCCGACGGTCGGCGCAGCCGGGCCGGCCTGGTGCGCTGGAGCGCGGCCGCGCTGGTGCTGCTGCTGTCCGGCACCGGCGCCGCGCTGGCCGTCGCCGCACCGGACCGCACCGACATCCCCGGTCTGGCCACCCCCGGCGACGGGCGGTACGCCTTCCCGCCGCTGACGCTCCCTCCGCTCCCCGCGGGGAAGGCCGCCCCGGAGGAGCCGAGCTCGTACGGCCGGCACTTCGCCGACCTGCGCGGCCTGCTGCTGCCGCCGCCCAAGGGCGCCGTCCTGGAACAGGCCGCGGGCACCGCGCCGAGCGCGTCCGCCGCGGCACCCGGCGTGCCCTGGCTGCCGTGCGCCGCCTACACGGCGGACAACTCGGCGAAGGCCGGGCTCGACGCGGGGATGGCCGAGTTCGCCTGCCGGGCAGCCACCCGCAGGACCTGGACGGCCGCCGACGGCACCCGCACCGACATCTGGCTGTTCCGGTTCGGCTCGCGGGCCGAGGCGAGCGGCATGCTGGCCCAGCTCGGCTCGTCCCGGCCGAAGGGCGTGCCCGTGCTGGGCTTCTCCGACACCGCGGTCGACCCGGCGCTCGGTCCGGCCTCGCTGACCGTGCGGGCGTCCGACGAGAAGGCGAACGGGCGGCCCACCGCCCGCGCGGCCTTCCTGGCGCAGGGCGACGTGGCCGCCAGCATCGTGATGACCAACCCGCGCGGGGTCGCGGAGCAGGCCTACCGGCAGGTCGCCCTGCTGCAGTCGCAGATGCTGCGCTGACCGGCGCCGCCCCCGGGCAGGACACGCGGTGGCGGCGACCCCTAGGGGACGCCGCCACCGCGTCATCCCGAAGGATCACGCCGGGCTCGTCATCCCAGCTCATTCCCGTGGGGGCGTCGCACCAGTACGTTGAGGGGCGTGTCCACAGTCATCGCAACGGACGGCCTCACCAAGAGGTTCCCCCGGGTCACCGCCCTCGACCAGCTGACCGTAGAGGTGCAGCCCGGGGTGGTCGGCCTGGTGGGCGCCAACGGCGCGGGCAAGTCCACCCTGATCAAGATCCTGCTCGGGCTGTCCCCGGCGACCTCCGGCACCGGCCGGGTCCTCGGCCTGGACATCGCCACCGAGGGCGCCGCGATCCGCGAGCGGGTCGGCTACATGCCCGAGCACGACTGTCTGCCGCCGGACGTCTCCGCGACGGAGTTCGTGGTGCACATGGCCCGGATGACCGGCCTGCCGGCCGCCGCGGCCCGCGAACGCACCGCCGACATCCTGCGCCACGTAGGCCTGTACGAGGAGCGCTACCGCCCGATGGGCGGCTACTCGACCGGCATGAAGCAGCGGGTCAAGCTCGCCCAGGCGCTCGTCCACGACCCGCAGCTGGTGCTGCTCGACGAGCCGACCAACGGCCTCGACCCGGTCGGCCGCGACGAGATGCTGGCGCTCATCCGCCGCATCCACTCGGACTTCGGCATCTCGGTGCTCGTCACCACCCACCTGCTCGGCGAGCTGGAGCGCACCTGCGACCACCTCGTGGTGATCGACGGCGGCCGGCTGCTGCGCTCGTCCTCCACCGCCTCCTTCACCGAGGCCACCCAGCTCCTCGCGGTCGAGGTCACCGACCACCCGCAGGACGCCCTGCCCGACCCGGACGCCGCCGTCCGAGAGCGCCTCGCAGCCGCCGGGCTCTCCGTCACCATCGACGGCTCGCGGATCCTGCTCGTCGAGATCAAGGACGAGAGCACCTACGACACCGTCCGCGACACCGTCGCCGACCTCGGCCTCGGCCTCGTCCGCCTGGAGCAGCGCCGCCACCGGGTCGCCGAGATCTTCACCCAGCCCGCGCACAGCACCGAGCGGACAGGAGGTCCCGCAGATGCAGCCGTCTCCTGACGCCCGCACCGCCGCCGACGGTGGAGTGATCCACAACATCGGCTACCGCCGTTACGAGGGCCCCCGGCTCGGCCGCGGCTACGCCACCCGCTCGCTCTACCAGCAGAGCCTGCGCGCCGCCTTCGGCCTCGGCCGCTCCGGCCGCTCCAAGGTGCTGCCGATGGCGATGCTGGCGCTGCCGCTGATCATCGCCCTGGTCGTGGCCTCCATTCAGATCTTCATGAAGATCGAGAAGCCGATCCTGGACTACACCGAGCTCCTCGACGCCGTCGTCCTGATGACCTGGATCTTCCTGGCCGCCCAGGCACCGGTCCTGCTCTCCCGCGACCTGCGCCACCACACCGTCCCGCTGTACTTCTCCCGCCCGATCACCCGCGCCGACTACGTCCGCGCCAAGTTCGCGGCGATGATCAGCGCGATGATGATCGTCATGGGTGCGCCGCTGCTGGTGCTGTACATCGGCGCGCTGCTCGGCCGCATGGACTTCGGCCACCACACCGTCCACCTGCTCTACGGCCTGGCCGCCGCCCTGCTCTACGCGGTGCTCTACTCCGCGATCGGCCTGCTGATCGCGGCGAGCACTCCGCGCCGCGGCTTCGGCGTCGCGTCGATCATGGGCGTGATGGCGGTCAGCAGTGTCATCGCCCGGATCGTGTACGTGCTCGGCGGCGGCGAGTGGGCGGATGTCCCGGAGAAGGCCAACTGGGCCGCGATGCTCTCCCCGAGCTGGCTCGTCCAGGGCTTCACCAACCAGGTCTTCGGCCTGGTCGCCAACTCCCGCGTGGTGCATGCCCCCGGGGCCGGCGCCGCCGTGCTCTTCGGCGTCGAGATCCTGCTGCTCACCGGCGCCTGCTACTGGTTCACCGACCGCCGCTACCGGAAGATCTGAGAGCTCGCCATGGCCGTCATCACCATCGACCGGGTCTCCCGCTGGTTCGGCAACGTCGTCGCCGTGAACGACGTCTCCATGCAGATCGGGCCCGGTGTCACCGGACTGCTCGGCCCCAACGGCGCCGGCAAGTCCACCCTCATCCACATGATGAGCGGCTTCCTGCCGCCGTCCGCCGGCGAGGTCGCCCTGGACGGCGTGCCGATCTGGCGCAACCAGGAGGCGTACCGGGCGATCGGTCTCGTCCCCGAGCGGGAGTCGATGTACGACTACCTGACGGGCTGGGAGTTCGTCCTCGCCAACGCCGAGCTGCACGGCCTCGCCGACCCGGCCGCCGCGGCCCGGCGCGCCCTCGGCCTGGTCGAGATGGAGTACGCCCAGGACCGGAAGACCGGCACCTACTCCAAGGGCATGAAGCAGCGGGTCAAGATGGCCTCCGCGCTCGTCCACGACCCGGCGGTGCTGCTGCTCGACGAGCCCTTCAACGGCATGGACCCGCGCCAGCGCCTCCAGCTCATGGAACTGCTGCGCCGCTTCGGCGCCGAGGGCCGCACCGTGCTGTTCTCCTCGCACATCCTGGAGGAGGTCGAGCAGCTCGCCCGGCACATCGAGGTCGTGGTGGCCGGTCGGCACGCCGCCTCCGGCGACTTCCGCAAGATCCGCCGGCTGATGACCAGCCGTCCGCACCGCTACCTGGTCCGCTCCAGCGACGACCGCCGGCTCGCCGCCGCCCTGATCGCGGACGGCTCCACCAGCGGCATCGAGTTCGACGGGCAGGAGCGCGCCCTGCGCATCCAGGCGGTCGACTTCCAGGGCTTCACCACCCTGCTGCCCCGGGTCGCCAAGGACGCCGACATCCGGCTGTACACCGTGTCCCCGGCCGACGAGTCGCTGGAGAGCGTCTTCTCCTATCTCGTCGCCTCCTGAGCCGGCCCCGGACCGTCCCCGACCCGCTCCCGAACCGCCCCGAACCACTTCCGAACCACGCCCGAAGGAAGGCCGAACCGTGAACGTGACCGTCGCCAGGCTGACCGCGCGCGGCCTGCTGGGGCGCCGCCGCGGCATCCTGCTGCTGGTCGTCCCCGCCCTGCTGCTGCTCGTCGCCGTGATCGCCCGGCTGACCGCCGACACCCCGGAGGACCTCGCCGCCACCGTCCTCGGCCGGCTCGGCATGGGCACCCTGCTGCCGATCCTCTCGCTGGTCGTCGGCACCGGCGTGATCGCCACCGAGATCGAGGACGGCTCGATCGTCTACCTGCTGGCGAAGCCGCTGCCGCGGCACTGGATCGTCACCACCAAGCTCACCGTGGCGATCGCCGCGACCTGGCTGCTCGCCGCCGTCCCCACCCTGATCGCGGGCCTGGTGCTCTGCGGCACCCGGGACGGCCTGGCCGTCGCCTACACCGCCGGCACGCTGGTCGCCGGCGCCGCCTACAGCGCGCTCTTCCTGCTGCTCGGCGTCGCCACCCGGCACGCGGTGGTGGCCGGCCTCGGCTACGCGCTGATCTGGGAGAGCCTGGTCGGCAACTTCGTGCCCGGCGCCCGGACGCTGAGCGTCCAGCAGTGGGGCCTGTCGGTGGCGAAGTCGATCGCCGCCCCGGGCTCGATCGCCGCGGACGTGGCGCTGACCGCCGCCGTCCCGCTGCTCGCCGTGGTCGCGGTCGCCTCAACCGTGCTGGCCGCCGTCCGGCTCGGCGGCCTCACCCTCGCGGGCGAGGAGTAGGGGAAGAGCGGCAGGCCGTACGGAACGGCGGGGCAGGCGGGCCGAGAGCTCCGCGTGCCCCGCCGTTTTCCGTCAGCGCACGGTGACGTTCCGGCCGGCTCCCCAGCCGGCCGCGGCGGCGCCCACCGCCAGGACCAGCAGCAGGGCGAGCGGCACCGTCCACCCGCCGGTCAGCTGGTGCAGCGCACCCGCACCGACCGGGCCGGCAGCCGCCACCAGGTAGCCGACCGCCTGGGCCATCCCGCTCAGCCGGGCCGCGCCCGCCGCGCTGTCGGTGCGCAGCACGATGAAGGCCAGCGCCAGGCCCAGCGAACCGCCCTGGGCGACGCCGAGGACGGCCGCCGCCGCCCACGCGCCGGAGACCGGGGCGAGCAGCAGCACCGCGATGCCGACGCCGTTGAGCGCGGCCATCACCGCAGCCAGCGCCCGCTGCCGGGTCATCCGGCCGGCGATCAGCGGCACCAGGAAGGCGCCGGCCACCTGCACCAGGTTGGAGAAGGCGAAGACCAGGCCGGCCTCGCCGCGGTCCATGCCGTGGTCGGCCAGCACCGTGGGCAGCCACGCGACCAGGCTGTACACCAGCAGCGAGGAGATCCCCATGAAGGCGCTGATCTGCCAGGCCGTGCCGGACCGCCACGGCCCGCGGTCCGCCGCCGGAGCGGACCCGGGGGCGGCGGCCGGTGCGGGCGCCGGCGCGGCGGTCCGCGGCCGGCGGGTGTGCAGCAGCTGCGGCAGCCAGGCCAGCGCCGCGACCACGGCGAGCAGCGACCAGGCGCCGAGCGAGGCCCGCCAGCCGCCGCCCAGGGCGTGCTCCAGCGGCACCGACACCCCGGCCGCCAGGGTGGCGCCGACCAGCATGGTGGTCGAGTAGACGCCGGTCATCGCGGCCGCCCGGTGCGGGAACTCCCGCTTGACCAACGCCGGCATCGAGACGTTCAGTACGGCGATCGCCACGCCGATCACCACGCACCCGGCGTACAGCGCCGCCGCCGACGGCAGCACCCGCAGCAGCACGCCCGCGCCCAGCACCAGCACCGCGCCGAGCACCACCCGTTCGGCGCCGAAGCGCCTGGTCAGCCGCGGGGTGAGCGGCGCGCCGACGCCCTGGAACAGCACCGGCACGGTGGTGATCAGGCCGCTGGCGGTGGCCGACAGGCCGAGGGCGCGCTGGATCTCGCCGACCATCGGCGAGATCGCCGCCAGGCAGGCGCGCATGTTGAGGGCGACCAGCAGGATGCCGGCGAGCATCAGCGCGGGGTGCGCGAGGGCGGTGCGGGTACGGACCACCGGGGTGGCGACGGGCTGCGGGGCGCGGGTGACCGCCATGGTTGGCAGAGCTCTTTCGAAGTCGGTGCGTCAGAGGTCGGGAGTGCGGGGGAGGGCGCGCGGCCCCGGCCTCACTTCCGGGCGGCGATGGCGGCGATCAGCTGCTCGACGGCGGCCGTGGGCCCCGCGAGCAGCGCGCGACAGGCCGCCTCGGCGCGCTCCGGGTCGCCGCTCTCCACCGCGTCGACCAGCGCGCCGTGGGTCTCCAGCGACACCTCGGGCATCTCGTGGTCGCCGAACGCGGCCTGCATCGCCTCGTGCACGGAGGCGCCGAAGTAGCGGTACAGCTCGGCCAGCGCCGGGTTGTGGGCGGCCTCGACCAGCGCGGTGTGGAACTCCAGGTCGTGCTCGACGGTGGCCTCGCGGCCGGCCCGCTCCGGGTGGGCGGCCATCACCTCGGCCTCCCGGGCCAGCGCGGCACGCATCCGTGCGACGTCCTCCGCGGTGTGCCGGACGGCGGCCAGCCGGGCCGCCTCGGCCTCCAGCGCGGCCCGCACCTCCAGCACGTCCCGGACGCCGGAGCGCTGCACGCCGCGCAGCACCGCGGCCGGGTCGCTGGTGGAGCGGACGAAGGTGCCCTCGCCCTGCCGGGAGACCAGCATTCCGGCGTGCACCAGCACCCGGACGGCCTCCCGCACGGTGTTCCGCCCGACCTGGAGGCGCTCGGCCAGCTCGTGCTCGGTGGGGATGCGCTCCCCGACCTGCCACACGCCCGAGCCCAGCTGATCGCGCAACTGTTCGATCGTCTCGTCCACCAGGGAGCGGCGCCCTGCGGCGTGCAGACCGTCGGTACGGCCGGCCATGGGGGCTCCCTTCGGGTCGGAGGTCGGCTTGCCCAGTCATCCTACAACTGGACTGGTGCGACAACCGACCTAGAATCGGCTACTCCCGAGTTCGTCGCATCTTCTTCGAGAGTCGGGCACCGGTCTTGTCCGATTGTGCAATCGGCGGCCCGGCCCGTGACTCTTCAATGATGCCTTTATATGCTCCGCAGAAGCTCATGCGGCAGTACGCCACCAGGGTGCGTCGCTGCGGCTCGTGTGTTGGCTGCGCCGGTGGAAGGTGTACGAATGTCAGGCCAGAGGGCGGGGGCGTCGGACCACGACGCCGGCTGGTGGCACGACGATGCCCGCTACCAGGACGGCTACCGCCACGACGCCCCGTACCGTGACGACGCCCCTTACCGCGAGGACGCCTTCACCGCCCCGCCGCGCCGCCCCGCATCGCCCCGGCCGCGCCGCAGCGAGGAGCAGGACAGCCGGCAGGTACCCCGCCAGGGCGGCCGCGCCGAGGCCCGCCGCGCCCAGCAGGGCCGCGGGGGCGGTGGCGGGGACGACGGCCCCGGCGGCGGCCGCGCCGAGGCCCGCCGCAACCGGAAGAAACCCCGCGGCCGCAAGAAGGTCGTCGTCTGGGTCGCGGTCACCACACTCGCCCTGGTCACCGCCGCGGGCGGCGCGCTCTACCTGAAGTTCAGCGGCAACATCAAGGCCTTCGACGGCGACGGCCTCAGCAAGAACCGGCCCGACGCCGCCACCCCCGACGCCAACGGCCACACCCCGATCAACGTCCTGCTGATCGGCTCCGACTCGCGCAGCGGCGACAACAAGAGCCTCGGCGGCGGCGAGGACGGCGGAGCCCGCTCGGACACCACGATCCTGCTGCACGTCTACGCCGACCACAAGCACGCCGTCGGCGTCTCCTTCCCCCGCGACGCACTGGTGGACATTCCGCCGTGCAAGCTGCCCGACGGCTCGTGGACGAAGAAGAAGACCGACGTCATGTTCAACAGCGCCTTCTCGACCGGCAACACCGAGGAGGGCAACCCCGCCTGCACCCAGAACACGGTGGAGGCGCTCACGAACATACGCGTCGACCACACCATGGTGGTCAACTTCGAGGGCTTCTCCGCGATGACCTCGGCCGTCGGCGGCGTCAACGTCTGCCTTCCCAACGCCATCTACGAGGGCGACCTCAACCCCAACCTGGGCAAGAAGGGCAAGGAGCTCTACCCCAAGGGCGAGCAGAAGGTCGAGGGCAAGGCCGCACTCGACTACGTCCGCCTCCGGCACGGCATCGGCGACGGCTCCGACGTCGGCCGGATGAAGCGCCAGCAGGCCTTCATGGCCTCGCTGATCAAGAGCGTCAAGAGCAAGGGCATGGACCCGACCACGCTGCTGCCGCTCGCCGACGCCGCCACCAAGTCGATGATCGTCGACCCGGGGCTGAACTCCCCCGCCAAGCTGATCTCCTTCGCCATGCAGATGAAGGACATCGACCTCCACAACATCAAGTTCCTGACCACGCCGTGGAAGTTCTCCGGCGCCCGGATCGACCTCGTCCACCCCGACGTCGACACCCTGTGGCAGGCCCTCAAGGCCGACCGCACCCTGGACGGCCAGGACGCCAGCGCCGGCGCGGGCACCAGCCCCGCCGCCGCCACCCCCAGCCCCACCCCGGTCACCGTCAACGGCGCCGGCATCAGGGTCGGCGTCTACAACGGCACCCTGACCAGCGGCCTCACCACCAAGGCCGCCGCCACCCTCACCGGCTCCGGCTTCACCATCGCCGCCCGCGGCAACGCCGCCGCCCAGAACCACGACACGACGCTCGTCCAGTACGGCCCCGGCCAGAAGGACGAGGCCGAGCAGGTCGCCAAGCTCTTCCCCGGCGCCACCCTGCAGTCCTCCACCAGGGCCGGAGTCAGCCTGGTGCTCGGCGCCGACTACGCCGGCGGCGCCGGTGGCGGCGGAGCGGCCGCGGTGCCCAGCACCCTGCCGTCCAGCGTCGCCAACGACGCCCGCTCGGCGGACGACGACCCCTGCTCCAACGTCAGCTACGGCTGACCGGGCCGCGCCGGGCCGGACCCACCGGCCCGGCGGCCCGCACGGGCGGGCTCAGCCCAGCCCGAAGACGCGCTCCAGCACGACGGCCACGCCGTCCTCGTCGTTGCCCGCGGTCACCTCGTCGGCCACCGCCCGCAGCTGCTCGTGCGCCCCCGCCATCGCGACCCCGTACGAGGCCCAGGCGAACATCGGGATGTCGTTCGGCATGTCGCCGAAGGCAATGGTCTCGCCGCGCTTCACTCCCAGGCGCAGTGCGGCGACCGCCAGCCCCGTCGCCTTCGACAGCCCGACCGGCAGCAGCTCGACCACGCCGGGCCCCGCCATCACCACGCCCACCAGGCCGCCGGCCGCCTGCACGGCGGCCGCAGCGAGGGCGTCGTCGGAGAGCTCCGGGTGCTGGATGTACAGCTTGGCCACCGGCTCCGCGAGCAGCCCGTCCCGGGCGGCGGACACCACCGGCAGCTCGGTGCCGATCTGCAGCCGGAAACCCGGCCCGGCCAGCACCAGGCCGTCCAGGCCGTCCTGGTCGGCGGCCACCGCCAGCGGGCCCACGGCCTCCTCGATCGCGGCCAGCGCCCGCGCGGCCACCAGCCGGTCCAGGGTGAGCGAGGTCAGCAGCCGGTGCGCCCCGGCGTCGTACACCTGGGCGCCCTGGCCGCAGACCGCCAGACCCGTGTAGCCGATCTCGTCGAAGACCGGGCGGGCCCAGGCCGCCGAGCGGCCGGTCACGATGATGTGCTGCGCCCCGGCGGCGACCGCGCCGGCCAGTGCGGCACGGGTCCGCTCGGTCACCTTCTCGGAGGAGGTGAGGAGGGTCCCGTCGAGGTCGGTGGCGACCAGCCGGTACGGCAGGCCGCCACCGGGGGCGGTGCTCACTTGGCGACGGGCTCGATCACCGTGCGGCCGCCGAGGAAGGGCCGCAGTGCCTCGGGCACGACCACCGACCCGTCGGCCTGCTGGTGGTTCTCCAGGATCGCCACGATGGTGCGCGGGACGGCGACCAGCGTGCCGTTCAGCGTCGCCAGCGGGCGGACCTTGCCCTCCTCGCGCATCCGGATGGAGAGCCGGCGCGACTGGTACTCGGTCGTGTTGGAGGTCGAGGTGACCTCGCGGTACTTGCCCTGGGTCGGGATCCACGCCTCGATGTCGAACTTCCGCGCGGCGGAGGCGCCGAGGTCGCCCGAGGCGACGTCGATCACCCGGTAGGGCAGCTCCAGCGCGTTCAGGAAGTCCTTCTCCCACTGGAGCAGTCGGCGGTGCTCCGCCTCGGCCTCCTCCGGCGAGGTGAAGACGAACATCTCCACCTTCTCGAACTGGTGCACCCGGATGATGCCGCGGGTGTCCTTGCCGTAGGTGCCGGCCTCGCGGCGGAAGCAGGAGGAGAAGCCCGCGTAGCGCAGCGGCAGCCGGTCGCCGTCGAGGATCTCGTCCATGTGGTAGGCGGCGAGCGGGACCTCGCTCGTGCCGACCAGGTAGCGCTCCTCCTCGGCGAGGAAGTAGACGTTCTCGGCGGCCTGGCCGAGGAATCCGGTGCCGTCCATGGCGGCCGGGCGGACCAGGGCAGGGGTGATCATGGCGGTGAAGCCGGCCGCGGTGGCCTGCGCCATCGCCATGTTGACCAGGGCGAGCTCCAGCAGCGCGCCGACGCCGGTCAGGTAGTACGAACGGGCGCCGGCGACCTTGGCGCCGCGCTCGGTGTCGATGGCGCCGAGCAGCTGGCCCAGCTCGACGTGGTCGCGCGGCTCGAAGCCCTCGGCGGCGAAGTCGCGCGGGGTGCCGACCTCCTCCAGCGTGACGAAGTCCTCCTCGCCGCCGACCGGGGCGGCCGGGTCGATGAGGTTCGCCAGCGAGCGGACCAGGCGGTCCGCCTCCTCCTTGGCCTCGTTCTGCTCGGCGTCGGCGGCCTTCACCTCGGCGGCGAGGTCCTTGGTGCGCTGGAGCAGCGCCGCCTTCTCCTCGCCCTGGGCCTTGGCGACCAGCTTGCCGAGCGACTTCTGCTCGTTGCGGAGCTCGTCGAAGCGACTGCCCGAGGACCGGCGCCGTTCGTCGGCGGAGAGGAGGGCGTCGACGATGTCGACGTCCTCACCACGGACGCGCTGCGAGGCGCGCACTCGGTCGGGGTCCTCACGGAGCAGGCGAAGGTCAATCACGGGCCAAGCCTACCGGTGGGCGGGCCCCGGACCGGAACCGGTTTCCCGGGTTTCGCCCGCCGAACCGCCCCGCTGCCGACCGGGAGGCACGGTGCCCGGAAGTGGCGGCCGGGCCCCGTGATTCACTGCTTTCGGGTCCGACCGGGAACTCCGCCCGCTATGTCCTTTCCTGTCCGGGATTCTGCGATCCGGTCCGCCGGCGCCCGGTGCGGAGGCGCGGCAGGGGCTGTGGAGAGCCGCCGACGCCCTGGGGATAACTCCCGCGATCCTGTGGATAACTTCTGCGGGAAACCCCGCCGGGCGGAGTTTGTCCACAGGTTCCGCTCCGGCCCTGTGGACGAACCGAAAGCCGAGGCGCGCGCCTCGATCAGCGAAGGAATTGAGGTTTGAAACCTCGATAGACCTTCTCGGGTGAGGTATTTCGCTCGCTCGGACGGGTGATTTGCTGGCGGAAGGGTGACTCTGGTGCGATCAGTCGCCTCTGCAGCCAAGTGTGATGATCTGACCAGTTCCGGCAGTGGCTATACCGTTTTGTCGACTCGACCCTGAGCCTGTGGATAACCCGGAGTCCGTACAGCCTGTGGACGAAGCGCACCGCCTGTGGATGAACGGCCGCCCGGCGGCCGTTCTCCCCACCGTGACCGAACCGGTCAGATCTCCCCGCGGCCGTCGAGGCAGCGCGACAGCCAGTCCGCCGCCTCGGAGAAGTCCGCGTCGGACGTGCCCGGCCGCACCGGCCGCTGGCTGCCCCGGTCCGCCCGCGGGTACGAGCCGAGGAACCGCACCTGCGGGCAGATCCGCTTCAGGCCCATTAGGGCCTCGCTGACCCGCCGCTCGCTCAGGTGCCCCTCGCAGTCGATCAGGAAGCAGTAGTTGCCCATGCCCTCGCCGGTGGGCCGGGACTCGATGCGCATCAGGTTGATGCCGCGCACCGCGAACTCCTGCAGCAGCTCCAGCAGCGCACCCGGGTGGTCGTCCGGCAGCCAGACCACCATCGAGGTCTTGTCCAGCCCCGTCGGCGAGGAGACCCGCCCCGGCCGGCCCACCAGCAGGAAGCGGGTGGTCGCGTTCGCCGCGTCGTGGATGTCGCTGACCAGCGGCTCCAGCCCGTACAGCGCCGCCGCGAACTCACCGGCGAAGGCACCGTCGAACCGGCCCTCCTGGACCAGCCGGGCACCGTCCGCATTGGACGCCGCCGCCTCCCACTGCGCGTCCGGCAGGTTCGCCGCCAGCCAGCGCCGCACCTGCGGCTGCGCCACCGGGTGGCTGGTGACGGTCTTGACGTCGGCCAGCGAGGTGCCCGGCCGCACCAGCAGCGCGAAGGTGATCGGCAGCAGCACCTCGCGGTAGATCATCAGCGGCGCACCGGAGGCCAGTTCGTCACTGGTCGCGGTGACCGCGCCCTCCACCGAGTTCTCCACCGGCACGAACGCGCCCGCGGCCTCGCCCGCCCGCACGGCGTCGAGCGCCGCCGGGACGGAGGCGAACGGCACCAGCTCCCGGGTCGCCGCCTCCGGCAGCGTGCGCAGGGCGGCCTCGGTGAAGGTGCCTTCCGGCCCGAGATAGGTGTAGCGGGTCGCCGACATGCCGCCTCCGTACGCAAGGGTGGTGCTGAGCAGGACTCGGCCTGCCACGATAGTCACTCCCGGCGCCCGTCCGGACACCGTTCCGCCCAGTGGTCGCCCGCCCCCGTTCGACCGCGCGGGTCGGCCGGGGGCGGGACGCCGTCAGCCGACCTTCAGCTGTTCGGTGGCCGTGCTCTGGTCGATGTCCGAGGAGCGGACGGTCACCGACACCACCCAGTTTCCGGCGAGCGGCAGCTGGGCGGTGCCCGACCAGCGCCCGGTGCCCTGCGGCGCAGGCGTCACCGGCAGCGGCCCGAGGTCGCGGTCCGGCAGGGTGAAGGCGAGCTGCACCTCCGGCACCTCGACCGGCTTGCCCGCCTTGTCGTCCAGCTTCAGCGTGACCTCGTTCGGACCGGTCGCGACCGGGTTGACCGTCACCGTGGCGGTGCCCTTGGCGTTCGGGGTGCTGCCGCCGGTGTCGTACGGCAGCTTCAGCTCCACCGTCCGGCCCGGCACCGTGCTCGCCCCGGCCGCCGGCGACTGCGAGGTCGCGGCGACCGCCTCGGCCACCCGGCCGGGCGGTGAGTTGGTCAGCATGGTCGTCACCACCAGCACGGCTACCGCGACCACCGACTCCACCAGCACCGTCCGCCGCAGCCCGGCCCGGGCCGGCACACCGTCCCGGGTGCGCCGCTCGGTGGCCTTGTCGCGGGCGGCCTGCTGGCGGGCCAGCTGGGCGCGCCGCGCCGGGTCGTCGCCGCCCTGCGCGGCGGCCCCGGTGGCCTGCTTGCTGCCGACGGCCGCCTCGGCCCCGGCCTCCTGCTCCGCCTCTCCGTCCGCCGCTTCTCCGTCCGCCGCCTCGCCGGCGGTCCGGAGCCGGGCGACCCAGGCGCGGGAGATCCAGGCGAGGCCGACCATCCCGGCGACCAGGCCGGTCTTGATCAGCAGCAGCCGCCCGTACTCGGTGTCGACCAGCGCCCCCCAGCTGCCCAGTCCGCGCCAGGACTGGTAGACGCCGGTCACGGTCAGCACCGTCACCGCGCCCAGCGCCAGCTTGGAGAACCGCTCCACCGCCGCGGTCGGCACGCCGTGCCGCAGCCCGACCAGCAGCGTGGCCAGACCGCCCAGCCAGAGCGCCATCGCGAGCAGGTGCAGGGCGGCCGTGGGCAGCGCAAGCGGCACCTGGATGCCGACCGAGGAGTGGTCGGCGCCCACCCAGGTCGCGCTCAGCGCGACGGCGAGCACCGCCCCGCCGACGCCCAGGCCCAGCCGGGCGTCCCGCAGCGGCCGCTCGGCGGCGCGCCGCTCCAGCGCGCGCAGCTCCGCCTCCTCGCCGTCCTCGGCACGGCTCTCCGGCGGCTCGGCGGCATCCGCCGGGTCCGCGGCCTCCTCCGGCGCGTGGTCCTGGCCGAGCTGGCCGACCAGCAGCGAGAGGAAGACGCCGCCGGCGGCGAGCAGCAGCAGCCGGGCGGCCAGCGCGGTGCCGATCCGCTCGTCCAGGGTGGCCCGCACCAGTGAGAGGTCGAAGGCCTGGGAGAGCCCGGTGCCGCGCTCGTACGGGCCGCGCAGGAGCAGCACCGCGACGGTGGAGACCAGCAGCGCGATCCAGCCGGTCATCAGCAGCCGCTGCACCCGGTGCACCGCGACCCCGCGAGGCCAGCAGATCAGCACGAACGCGGCGGCGCCGACCAGCAGCGCGAAGGCCGCGTAGGCGACCGTCCGGGCCGTGCCGTACGCGGCGGCGACCACGGCGTCCGGCTCGGCGCCCTGCACCGAGGAGGCGGAGACCGTGGTGTCCGAGGGCGCGCCGATCGAGAAGGTGAAGGCGCCGCCGACCGGGTGGGAGTCCTCGGAGACGGCCCGCCAGGCGACGGTGTAGGTGCCGTTGCCGAGCCCGGAACGCAGCGTCACCCGGGCGCTGGCCTCCTTGCCGTCGGCGTGGGCCGCGTCGCCGTTGTCCACCTGCTTGCCGGCCGGGTCGAGCACCCGCACGGAGTCGGCGGTCAGCGAGACGCCCTCGCTGAAGGTGAGGGTGACCGCGGCGGGCGCGGTGGCGGTGACCGCCCCCTGCGCCGGGTCGGTGGAGACCAGCGTGGCGTGCGCGGCGGCGGTGCCGGCGCCGCCGAACAGAACGGCGACGGCCGCCGCCAGGACGGCCAGCAGCGACGCGACTCTCCTCGGCATCTGTGTCAGCTCCCGGGCCGGTAGGTGAGCGGCTTCACCGGCACGGTGACGGTGATCGTGCCGCTCTTGGCGAAGGTGAGGTCCAGTTCCAGTTCGTCGCCGACGGCGGGCGGTTTCTGCCATCCCATGATCATGAGGTGGTGGCCGCCGCGGGCCAGCTCCAGTGCGCCGTGGGCCGGCACCTGGAGGCTGTCCACCGCCGTCATCGTCGACTCGCCGGAGGTGTGCAGGGTGACGGAACCGGCGTCCGGGCTGGTCACCGCGACGAGCCGGTCGGCCGAGCCGCCGTCGTTGCGGACGGTGAGGTAGCCCGCGCCCATCCCGCCGGGCAGCGCCGGCACCGGAACGTAGCTGTCCCGAATGCTGAGCTCGGCCCGTCCGCCGTCGGATCCCGTTCCGCACGCCACGAGTATCGTCCCGGTGGCCAGCACGGTGGCCAGCCCCGCGCCGATCAACGCCGAACGCCGGAAGGACCGGCTCATGCCGGCACCCCCCGGGCGAGCAGGGCCAGGTCGTGGGTGTAGGTCTCGACGGTGCTGCTGCCCATGAAGAGGACGTGCGCCTTGTCGTCGGACGGCAGGAAGGCCAGCACCTGGGCGCCGTGCGCGGAGGTGACCGTGCCGTCGGCGTTGACCACCGGGTCCTGCACGGCCACGCCGACCGTCCGGGCGGCGGTCTTCACCTTCGCCAGGTCGCCGGTCAGGCCGATGAAGCCCTTGCCCATCGAGTCCAGCCAGGTGCGCAGCACCTTCGGGGTGTCCCGCTCGGGGTCGGTGGAGACGAACACGACGTCGATCTTCTTCTGGTCCTCGGCGGACAGCTTGGACATCGCGACACCAATGTCGCCCATGGTGGTCGGGCAGACGTCGGGGCAGCTGGTGTAGCCGAAGAAGAGCAGCACCGGCCGGCCGGCGGTCTGCTTGCGCAGGTCGAACGGCTGCCCTGCGGTGTCGGTCAGCACCAGGTCGGGCTTGTCGAAGTGCTTGCTGAGCACGCTGCCCTGGTACGCGGACGAGCTGCTCGCCCGGTGCACGGCGGCGGCCGTGCCGCCGTCGCCGCCTGCGGAGGAGGAGCAGGCGGTGAGGGCGAGCGCGCCGGCGACGGCCAGTGCGGCGGCGCCGAGCAGCCGGGCCTTCGGGCGGGGGGTGTGGGCCATGGCGTTGGGTTTCCGATCGTGCGGGTCCGGGGCGGCCCGGCGGGCCGCCCCGCGAGGGGTGCGGCCCGTCGGGCGCCGGGTCAGGAGGCGGGGCCGTTCTTGCGGCGCAGGCCGGCCACACCGAGCGCGGCGCCGATCACGCCGACGACGATGCCGACCACACCGAGGGTGCGGGCGGTGGAGTCGGAGGACTTCGCGGCGGCCGTGTCACCCGAGGCGTCCTGGGAGGCGTGGTGGTCGGCGGCCGGCGCGGCCGAGGCGCCGGCGGCGGCCTTGGTGAGGGTCAGCACCGGGGCGGGCTTGGCGGGCTCGGGCTGGCCCTCCTTGGACTCCTCGATCCAGCGGACGACGTCGCCGTTGTCGTAGGTCTGCAGCGCCTTGAAGGTCAGCTTGTCGGTGTCGGTCGGCAGGGCGCCGAGCGAGACCCTGAACTCCTGGAACTGGCCGGGAGCGATCTTGGTGCCGGCGTCCGCAGTCCACGTGATCTTGGAGACGGCCTCGGTGATCTCCTTGCCGTGCGAGCTCAGCGGCTTGTCGAGCTTCGACTTCTCCAGGACGGCCGTCCAGCCCGGCAGCGGCTGGATGCGCACCGACGCCATCGGGTGGTCCATCGGCAGGCTGACCTCCAGCTTCACGGTGGAGGCGGTGTCGCTCTCGTCCGGCACCCGGAACGCCACGGCGGTGTAGCCGCCCTGCGGGACGCTGCCCGGCTGGACGGTCACGTGGGCGGCGGCCGGTCCGGCCAGCGCGAGAACGGCGGCACCGGCGACGACGGCGGCGAGGGCGGTCCGGCGGGCAGGAGTGGTACGCATGATGGGCTCTCCCTGGGGAGCGGGGCGCACGGCGGCGACAGGCCGCGAGGAACGTGCGCCGGGCTGGTGGTGGGGCTGGTACGGGCCGCCCGCATCGGTGCGGGAACGGCCGGCAGCGCGCGCCACGAGCCAGGTCGGAGCCGTCAGCGCGCGAACGCCGCCACCGGCGGTCCGCGCCGGACGAGGCTGTGCACCAGGGCCACCGCCCCCGGCAGCGGCACGTCCTCCGCACGCCGGCGGGGCACGGCCGGAGCTGCCGCGGGCACACCCAGCAGTGCGGCGGCGAGCATCGCCACCGCGCGGTTCAGCGGCAGGGCCCACTCGCGGGCCGCCGCCGCGGTGAGCTTCACCAGACGCCACAGCGCGGCCTCGCCGCGCCGCAGCCACCAGCCGGCCACGACCGCCGCCGCCAGGTGGCCCAGCAGCATCGCCGGGCTCGTCCCGAACAGGCCGGAGGCGGCGTGCCCGGCACCCGCGGCGGCGTACGCGTGCGGGTCCAGGCCGGCGTCGCTGATCACCTGCTCCGCGGACGTCCCCGCGGGCAGGTGCGTCACCCCGTTGCCGGGGACGTCGTCGCAGAGCAGCCGCCCGGCGGCCTCCGGCATCGTCATGCCCGCCATGTGGTGGGCGCGGGCCGGGGTCAGCGTGTGGAAGAGCAGGTGCAGGCCCAGCTGGCCGACGCCGAGGGCCCCGACGATCGCGGTCAGCGAGCGCTCCCGCCCGCCGAGCGCCGCCGCCAGCAGCACCACCGCGGCGAAACCGGCCGCCAGCGCGGAGGGTGCGACGTCCCCGCCGCCCACCGCCGCGTGCCCGGCGGCCGCGACCAGCGTGCACACCAGCGCGAACGGCACCGCGCGAGCCACCCGCAGGTCCCAGGCCGCGGCCGGCACCCCGTCGGAGGGTGCGGCGGCGCCTGCGAACGGGGCGACAGGGTGGGCAGTCATGGCTGGGCCATCATCTCACCGCTCACACCACCCCCACGGGCAGGGTGGGAAATACGCCGAATGACCCTTTCGGCCCGGCGTGCGGGCCGAACCGCGCGCCGCGCGGCACACTGTTCCGCATCAGTCCATCCGCCGAACGAGCGGTCCCGGCCTGAGCCGACGGTTCACCGTCGAAACCCTCGGAGATACCTAGGTGTATGTGGAGCCGCAGCCAGGAGGGACCTCCCGTGGACATCTGGTGGACTCTGCACCTCAAGCGCGACCCGGCCAGTGTGCCGCTCGCCCGCCGCATCCTGCTCGGTGCCATGGACACGGCCGGTGTCGACCCGCAGATCGCCTACGACCTCGGCGTCGCCCTGACCGAGGCGTGTGCCAACGCCGTCGAGCACGCCGCCACCGGCCGCCCCGACGACGGCTTCCAGGTCACCGCCTCCATCGCCGGCGACCGGCTGCGGATCGAGGTCGTCGACTCGGGCCCCGGCCTGCCGCCGATCGCCCCCGCGGTCCCGGGAGTCCTCCCCGCCGCCGGGCACCGCGTCCAGGCCGCCCCCGCGCCCCGCCCGGCCGGCCGCCGCCGCACCCGCCGCGGCCGCGCCACCCTCGGCCCCTCGGCGCTCGCCGGGCACCGCCCCCGCCGCACCGACCGCCCCGCCCCGTACGACATGCACGTCCTCCCCGCCGGCCGCCCCGCCCCGGCCCGCACCCCCGACCCGGACGTCCTCCCCGACCTCTCCGCCGAGTCCGGCCGGGGCCTCTTCCTGATCCACGCCCTCACCGACCACGTCCAGCTCCGCAACCACCCCCTCCGCGGCGCGATCGTCAGCTTCGACAAGATCCTCAAGTGGCAGGACGACGCCCTCCTGCGCGCCGCCTCCTGACGCCGCCTCCTGACTGCACCCGGCCGGGCCCCCGCCGTTCCGGATTGCCGCTCGCCCCGCCCCGGCGCAGCATGGCGGCATGAGGTACGAGATGCGCGCCGAGTACGGCCCGACCGGCCCGTCCGACGGGGTGAAGACCTGGCACATCGCCCACGACGGCTCCATGACCGCCCTGTGCGGACGGGAGCTGGACGCCACCGCGACCGTCCAGGACCCGGAGCTGTGGTCCCGTTCGCCGGACCTCAACTGCCACACCTGCGGGGCGCTCTTCCTGCGCGAGACGCCGTACATGCCCGCCGAGCACGAGTGATCCGGACCGCCCCTGCGGGGCGCGGCGGACCCGTAGCGTGGGCGCCATGGAGCCGATGACGCCTCTGGTCCCCGCCGCCGCCCGCCTGCGGGCCGGCGATCCGCCGCTCACCGAGCACGTCGAGCGGCTGTGCACCCGCATCGACCGGATCGATCCGGCGCTGCGCGCCTTCGTCCCGGAGCCGGGCCGGCACGACCGGCTGGCCGCCGCGGCGAAGGAGCTGGAGGCGCGGTACCCCGATCCGGCTGCGCGGCCGCCGCTGTACGGGGTGGCCGTCGGGGTGAAGGACGTGGTGCACGTCGACGGCCTGCCCACGCACGCCGGTTCGGCCCTGCCGCCGGGAGTGCTGGCCGGTCCGGAGGCCTCCCTGGTCGGACGGCTGAAGGCGGCCGGGGCGCTGATCGCGGGCAAGACGGTGACGGCCGAGTTCGCCGTCCTCGCCCCGGGCCCGACCCGCAATCCGCACGACCTGGGCCACACCCCGGGCGGGTCGAGCAGCGGTTCGGCTGCGGCGGTCGCGGCCGGGCTGGTGCCGCTGGCGATCGGCACCCAGACGGTCGGGTCGATGATCCGACCGGCGGCGTACTGCGGCGTGGTGGGCTTCCGCCCGACGTACGGGCGGATGCCGGTGGACGGGGTGATCCCGCACGCGCCCACGCTGGACACCATGGGCTGCTACGCGGCCGACCTGGCCGGTGTGCGGCTGGCCGCCCCGCTGCTGTGCGACTCCTGGGCGGAGCCCGGCGGGGCGCCACCGGCGGAACCGGTCCTCGGTGTACCGGTCGGCGGCTACCTCGACGAGGTGGCCCCGGAGGCGCTGGCCGCGTTCGAGCGCACCGTCCGGGGGCTCGGCCTGCCGGTCCGCCGGGTGGACGTGCTCGGCGACTTCGACGCCGTCAAACACCACCTGCGCACGGTGATCCGGTACGAGCTGGCGCAGGTGCACCGCGACCTCTTCACCCGCTTCGGCAGCCTGTACCGGCCGGAGACGGTGGCCGCGATCCGGCACGGCCGGGAGATCGACCGGGCCGACCACCGGGCCGCGCTGGCGGCCCGCGACGACTTCCGGCGCCGGGTGGCCGCCGTGACGGCCGAGCAGGGCGTGGACCTGTGGGTGACCCCGGCCGCCACCGGCCCGGCGCCGCTCGGCCTGGACTCCACCGGCAGTGCGGTGATGTCGCTGCCCTGGAGCCAGGCCGGACTGCCCGCCGTCTCGCTTCCGGCCGGCGTGCTCGGCGGGCTGCCGCTCGGCCTGCAGTGCGTGGGCGCGGAGGGCGGCGACGAGCGGCTGCTGGCCGCCGCGGCCGTGATCGAGGCCCGGCTCGCGGCGTAGGCTGGCCGCCGACGGCGACGGCGACGGCTGCGGCGGAGGAGCACGGTGGAGACGCCGACCACGGACGGGCGGGTGCAGCGGGGCAACGAGACCCGCCGCGCGGTGCTGGGGCGCGCCGTGGAGGTCGCCTCCGTCGAGGGCCTGGAGGCACTGTCGATCGGCCGGCTGGCCACCGACCTCGGGCTGAGCAAGAGCGGGGTGTTCGCCAGCTTCGGCTCCAAGGAGGAGCTGCAGCTGGCCGCCGTGCGGGCGGCCCGGCGGATCTTCCAGGACGCCGTGATCGCCCCGGTCGCGGACATGGAGCCGGGGCTGGGCCGGCTGCGGGCGCTCTGCGACTCCTGGCTGGCGTACTCGCGGCGCCGGGTCTTCCCGGGCGGCTGCTTCTTCTACGCGGTGTCGGCCGAGTTCGACGCCCGTCCCGGACCCGTCCGGGACGCCCTCGCGGCAGTGGCCCGCGAGTGGGAGGAGCACCTCACCGAGCTGGCGCGGGCGGCCCGCGAGGCCGGCGGGCTCAAGGCCGACACCGACCTGGAGCTGCTGGTCTTCACGCTGGTCAGCCTGCTGGAGACGGCGAACGCCCAGTCGCTGCTGTACGGCGAGGACAGCCGCTACGACCTGGCGGCGGCGGGCATCCGGGCGGCGCTGCGCGGTGCGGCGACCGCCCCCGAGCACGTGGCCTGACCTCTCCGCGACGCGTTCCGTCCTGCCTGCGGCCCGGAGAACTGCGCCAAAACTGCACGAACGGTCGTGCTAATATCTGGATCCGTCAGGCTCCACCCACCCCGCACCTCCACCGGGGAGACTCCATGGACCGCACCAAGACCCTCGTCGGCGCCGCGCTCAACGCGGCCGCGCTGATCTCCCCGGACCTGGCCGGTCGGGCCGCCTTCGGGATCTTCTGCCGACCCGCCGGGCGCAGCCGCGTCCGTCCCGCCGAGCGCGAGGTGCACGACCGCGCACGGATCTCGCACCTCACCGTGGCCGGCAAGCGCGTCGCCGTCTACCGCTGGGGCGACGGCCGCCGGCCCGTCCTGCTGGTGCACGGCTGGCAGTCCCGGGCGTCGCGCTTCGCACCGCTGGTCGCCCGGCTGCTGGCGGCGGGGATGAGCCCGGTCGCCTTCGACGCGCCCGGTCACGGCGACTCGGCCGGCTCGACCACCACGATCCTGGAGTTCCGCGAGATCATCGGCCGGCTGCACGAGCAGGACGGCCCCTACGAGGCGGTCGTCGCGCACTCCTTCGGAGTGGCCTGCGCCTTCGCCGCCCTGGCCGAGGGCCTGCGGGCGGGCCGGCTGGTGGCGATCGCCGGGGTCACCGACCTCCGCTTCCTGATCGCGGGCTTCCGCGCGCAGCTGCGGCTCTCCGAGCGGGTCGCACGGCAGGTCGCCCGCCGGATGGAGAAGGTGCTCTTCCCCGGGGCCGAGGCGGACTGGGAGCGCTTCGACGTCGCCGGACGGCCGCCCGGGGCCGTTCCGCCCACCCTGCTGGTGCACGACGAGGACGACCCCGTGGTGCCCTTCGGCCAGGCCGAACGGCTGCGGGCCGCCCACGGGGAGCGGGTCCGGCTGCTCGCCACCCGCGGACGCGGCCACCGCCGGGTGCTCACCGAACCCTCGGTGCTCGACAACGCCCTCGGCTTCCTCACCGCGCCGCTCGCTGCCGGTACGGAGCCGCTCGACCGGTCCGCGGGCGCTGCGGTCTGACGCTCCGGTGCCGAAAACACGGCGGGCGGGCCCGTCCGGGGCCCGCCCGCCGTCAGGCGCTCGGTCAGCCGCCGCTCTTGCGGCGGAAGGTGCGCTTGCCGCCCGCGGCCGCGTGGGTGCCGTGGATCTTCGAGCCCTCGCCCTGGCCCGCGGCACCGGCCCCGCGGCCGCCGTGCTTGCGCTCCAGCGCGGCGAGGAACTTCGCCTTGACGTCGTCCTGGGCGGGTTCCGCGGCGGGCGCGTCGACCAGGGACTCCCCGGTCTCCGGCTGCTCAGCGGGTGGGGCTGCTTCCTTGCTCATGGTGCGACCTCCGGTACGGGGCCCCGGGACAGGGGCCGCATGCAGTGCACACCCTGCCATGGCGGAGACCGCCTGGCGGGTTCATTTCCCCTCGTCGGGGAACCGCGGGCCGCCGATCAGGTAGAAGAGCGCCAGGATCGGGAACCCGATGGACGCGATCACGAGGACGAAGAACTGCCAGACCATCGCACACTCCTGGGGCGAGAGCGGTTGATCTTCCGACCGTATGCCGCGCTCCGACCGGTCGCCACCGCGCGCCCCGGCGCACGCCGGCCGACCCGCGAAGACCGTCCGACCCCTGTACCGCACGGCCGCTCGCCCGCAGACTGGTCGGATGCAGGTACAGCTCGCCGGAGAACCGTACGGGCCGGGCCGCGAGAGCGAGGACTTCGCCGCCGCCTCCGCCGAAGCGCTGGTGCTGCTGGACGGCTCCAGCATGCCGGAGGACCTGGAGTCCGGGTGCCGCCACGGCACCGCCTGGTACACGAGACGGCTCGGGGTCCACCTCCTCGCCCGGCTCACCGACCGAGCCGACCGCTCGATCGCCGAGTGTCTGGCCGACGCGATCGTCGAGACGGCCGCCCTGCACGGCGGCCGCTGCGACCTGGCGAACCCGAACACCCCGGCGGCCATGGTGGTCGCGGCCCGGACGGTCGGCGGAGCGCTGGAGTACCTGGTGCTCGGGGACTCGCTGCTGGTGCTGCAGCCCCGGGACGGGGCGCCCCGGGTGATCGGCGACAACCAGCGCTTCCCCGGCGGCGAGCTGTTGCGCCGCCAGGTCTGGACGACGGTGCCGGGCAGCTCCGAGCGGGCCGAGCTCTACCTGGAGTACGCGCAGGCCGTCCGCGCGGCCCGCAACTCCGGGCGCGGGCCGTGGATCGCCGCGGCGATGCCCCGGGCGGCCGAGCACGCGGAGACCGGGTTCATCCCGCTGGCCGAGTTGCGCGGGGTGGCGGCGCTGACCGACGGCGCGGCCCGCTTCACCGAGCGGTTCCGGCTCGGCAGCTGGTCGGACGCGCTGCGGCTGCTGGCGGAGTGCGGGCCAGCCGAACTGATCGCCCAGGTGCGGGCGGTCGAGGAGGCAGACGCCGACTGCGCGCGGTGGCCGCGCGGCAAGAAGTCGGACGACGCCTCCGCCCTCTACGCCCGGATCTGACCCGGGCCCGGATCCGGCGCTCAGCCGTATCCGGGCCCGTTGGGGCCGGGGGTGACCGGTCAGTCGATCGGGTGCCCGAAGGAGCCGGACTGGAAGTCCTTCATCGCCTGCTCCAGCTCGCGGTGGCTGTTCATCACGAACGGGCCGTACCAGGCGACGGGCTCACGGATCGGCTGCCCGCCCAGGATGATCACGTCCAGGTTGGGGTGCCGGGACTCCTGCCTGGCGTCGGCGGAGACGGTGATGGTGTCGCCCTCACCGAAGACCACGGCCTGGCCGGTGTGCACCGGGCGCTGCTCGGCGCCGACCGTGCCGTCGCCGTTGAGCACGTAGGCGAGGGCGTTGAAGTCGGGCCGCCAGGGCATTGTGACCGAGGCGCCCGGGGTGATCGTGGCGTGCAGCAGGGTGATCGGGGTGTGGGTGGCCCCGGGGCCCTGGTGGCCGTCGAGCTCACCGGCGATCAGCCGCAGCACGGCGCCGCCGTCCGGGCTGGTCAGCAGCTTCACGTGTCCGCCGTGGATGTCCTGGTAGCGGGGCTGGGTCATCTTGTCGCTCGCGGGCAGGTTCACCCAGAGCTGGATGCCGTGGAACAGGCCGCCGCTGAGCACCAGCGACTCGGGCGGGGTCTCGATGTGCAGGATGCCCGAGCCGGCCGTCATCCACTGGGTGTCGCCGCCGCCGAGGTGGCCGCCGCCGCCGTGCGAGTCCTTGTGGATGAACTCGCCGTCGATCAGGTAGGTGACGGTCTCGAAGCCGCGGTGCGGGTGCCAGGGGGTGCCCTTGGGCTCCCCGGCCGCGTACTCCACCTCGCCCATCTGGTCCATCATGATGAACGGGTCGAGGAACTTGGTGTTGATCTTGGCGAAGGCGCGGCGGACGGGGAAGCCCTCGCCCTCGAAGCCCTCCGGTGCGGTGGCGACGGCCAGCACCGGGCGGGCGGTGGTGGCGGTGGCGTCGGGGGTGGCGACGCGCGGCAGGGTCAACGGGTTCTCGACGGTCACGGCGGGCATGTCGGCCTCCTTCGGAGGGGTCTGTGGCCTACGTCCAACAGATTAGTTCAATCCTCAACCAGTAGCAAGTTGAAGATTGAACTAAATGGTTGTGGGCGTGCGGGAGGCCACAGACCTCCCGCGGGGATTCGGGTCAGCCGTACATCCGGCGCATGGTGAAGTCCACCATCTGCTCGACCGCCTTGGCGTCGAAGACCATCCGGTGTTCGCCCTCCATGTCGAGTGCGAAGCCGTAGCCGGTCGGCAGCAGGTCGAGCACCTCCGCGCCGGTGACGCTGAAGTGCTTGGACTCCTTGCCGGCGTAGCGCCGCAGCTCCTTGAGCGAGCTGAACATGGGGATCACCGGCGTCGGGGTGTTGTGCAGGGCGAGGAAGCCGGGGCGGTCGCCGCGCGGGCAGTGCACCTTGGAGGTGATGAAGATCGCCTGGAAGTCCTCGACCGGCATCGAGCCGGTGGTGAAGGCCCGGATCGCGTCGGCCAGCGAGGGCGGCGAGGGCTCCGGGTAGAGGGACTGCTGGGCGGCGCCCTGCTGGGGGTCGCCGTACGGGCCGGGACCGGGCATGCCGTTCATCCCCGCCTGCTGCTGGTAGGGGTCCTGGTATGCGGTCTGCTCGTAGCCGTACACGGGACAAGGCTAGCGGGCCGGGCGCCCTTGCAGGGCGGACGGACCGCACAAGGTGCGGGCGGCTGCGGTTGTGGGACGTGACCACGTTCATAAGGCTTTGCCGTGAGAGGGCTTGCCCAAGTTACTGCCGGGTAGCATCATGGTGCGTACTGGTGGGTAAGTGGCGCTCGATCGGCGGGCCCACGGCAAGCAGACGAACCGGAGAAACGGTCATGGGTCACTACAAGTCCAACCTGCGGGACGTGGAGTTCAACCTGTTCGAGGTGTTCGGCCGCGAGCAGGTGTACGGCACCGGTCCGTTCGCCGACATGGACGTCGACACCGCGAAGAACATCCTCAGCGAGATCTCCCGCCTCGCCGAGAACGACCTCGCCGCGTCCTTCACCGACACCGACCGCACCCCGCCGGTCTTCGACCCGGAGACCAACACCGCGCCGGTCCCGGCCACGTTCAAGAAGAGCTACCAGACCTTCATGGACGCCGAGTGGTGGCGCCTGGGCATCCCGGAGGGCATCGGCGGCCAGGTCACCCCGTCCTCCCTGGTGTGGGCCTACGCGGAGCAGGTGCTCGGCTCCAACCCCGCCATCTGGATGTACTCCTCCGGCCCGGCCTTCGCCGGCGTCGTCTACGAGGAGGGCACCGAGGAGCAGCACAAGGTCGCCCAGCGCATGGTCGACGGCCTCTGGGGCGCCACCATGGTGCTGACCGAGCCGGACGCCGGCTCGGACGTCGGCGCCGGCCGCACCAAGGCGATCAAGCAGGAGGACGGCTCCTGGCACATCGAGGGCGTGAAGCGCTTCATCACCTCCGGTGAGCACGACATGTCCGACAACATCATCCACCTGGTGCTGGCCCGCCCCGAGGGCGGCAAGCCCGGCACCAAGGGCCTCGGCCTCTACATCGTGCCGAAGTACGACTTCGACTGGGAGACCGGCGAGCTCGGCGAGCGCAACGGCGCCTACGCCACCAACGTCGAGCACAAGATGGGCCTCAAGGCCTCGAACACCTGCGAGATGACCTTCGGCGCCAAGCACCCCGCCAAGGGCTGGCTGCTCGGCGAGAAGATCGACGGCATCCGCCAGATGTTCAAGATCATCGAGTTCGCCCGCATGATGGTCGGCACGAAGGCGATCGCCACCCTGTCCACCGGCTACCTCAACGCCCTCGAGTACGCCAAGGAGCGCGTGCAGGGCGCGGACATCGCCAATTTCCTGGACAAGACCGCCCCGCGCGTCACCATCACCCACCACCCCGACGTCCGCCGCTCGCTGATGACGCAGAAGGCGTACGCCGAGGGCATGCGCGCCCTGGTGCTCTACACCGCCTCCGTCCAGGACGACGTGCTGGCCGCCCGCCTGCGCGGCGAGACCGACGAGGCCGCCGAGCGCCTGAACGACCTGCTCCTGCCGATCGTCAAGGGCTACGGCTCGGAGAAGTCCTACGAGCAGCTCGCCCAGTCCCTGCAGACCTTCGGTGGCTCCGGCTACCTGCAGGAGTACCCGATCGAGCAGTACATCCGGGACGCCAAGATCGACACCCTCTACGAGGGCACCACCGCGATCCAGGGCCAGGACTTCTTCTTCCGCAAGATCGTCAAGGACGGCGGCCAGGCGCTCACCGCCGTCTCCGAGCAGATCCAGAAGTTCATCGCCACCGGCGAGGGCGGCGACGCCCTGGCCGCCGAGCGCGAGGCGCTCGGCAAGGCGGCCGGCGACCTGGAGGCGATCGTCGGCAAGATGCTCGCCGACCTGACCTCCGTCCAGCAGGACGTCAAGAACATGTACAAGGTCGGCCTCAACGCCACCCGCCTGCTGCTGGTCTCCGGCGACGTCGTCATCGGCTGGCTGCTGCTCCGCCAGGCCGCCGTGGCGCTCGCCAAGCTGGAGGCCGGCGCCTCCGAGAAGGACGTCCCCTTCTACCAGGGCAAGGTTGCCGCGGCCCGCTTCTTCGCCCGCAACATCCTGCCCACCACCGCCCCGCAGCGTCTGATCGCGGAGGCCGTGGACAACGAGATCATGGAGCTCGCGGAGGAGGCCTTCTGAGGCCCCTGAAGTCTGCCTGACACACCCTCACACCGTGGGGCCCGGTCTGCCGACCGGGCCCCACGGTGTTTTGCTGCCGGACGGATCCGGGCAAACCCGGCGTCGTGGACGGTGTGACGAAGCGTCGGGAAAATGCGCTGTGTCCCGGTGTCCTCACCGTTGTGTCACCGTTTTTGAGTTCGCCGCGTCATGTCCGTGTACGGGCATATGCTCAGATGCGGACCCGGTACCCCCATCCGGCGTCCGACCTCCCTCAACCCAGGAGCAGCATGTCGACCGCCGACCGCCCGGCCCACTTCGACCGGACGCACACCGACGATCTGATCGCCTACCTCGGCGCCGCGCCCTCGCCCTACCACGCCGTCGCCGCCTCGGCCGAGCGGCTGGAGAAGGCGGGCTTCCGCAGGGTCCTGGAGACCGACGCCTGGGGGGCCGAGGCCGGCGGCAAGTACATCGTCCGCGGGGGCGCACTGATCGCCTGGTACGTGCCCGCGGGGGCCGGGCCCGAGACGCCGTTCCGGGTGGTCGGCACCCACACCGACTCGCCCAACCTCCGGGTCAAGCCGATCCCGGACACCGGGTCGCAGGGCTGGCGCCAGGTCGCCGTCGAGATCTACGGCGGTGTCCCGCTGAACACCTGGCTCGACCGCGACCTCGGCCTCTCCGGCCGGCTCGCCCTGCGCGACGGCACCACCCGCCTGGTCCAGCTCGACGAGCCGCTACTGCGCGTCCCGCAGCTCGCCATCCACCTGGACCGCTCCGTCAACGACGGCCTGAAGCTCGACAAGCAGCGGCACCTCACCCCGATCTGGGGGATCGGCGAGGTGACCGAGGGCGCCCTCGTCGAGTACGTCGCCGGCCGGGCCGGCGTGGCCGCCTCCGACGTCGTCGGCTGGGACCTCATGACGCACGACGTGCAGCCCGCCTCCTACCTGGGCCGCGACCGCGAGCTGCTGGCCGGCCCCCGGCTGGACAACCTGCTCTCGGTGCACGCCGGCACCGCCGCCCTGGCCGCCGCGGCCACCGGCGACACCCCGCTGCCGTACATCCCGGTGCTCGCCGCCTTCGACCACGAGGAGACCGGCAGCGAGTCCGACACCGGCGCGCAGAGCCCGCTGCTCGGCAATGTGCTGGAGCGCAGCGTCCTCGCCCGCGGCGGCACCGCCGAGGACCGCGCCCGGGCGCTGGCCGGCACCGTCTGCCTCTCCTCCGACATGGGGCACGCCGTGCACCCCAACTACAGCGAGCGGCACGAGCCGGGCCACCACCCGATGCCCAACGGCGGCCCGATCCTCAAGGTCAACGTCAACAACCGCTACGCCACCGACGGTGTCGGCCGCGCGGTGTTCGCCGCCGCGTGCGAGAAGGCCGGCGTGCCGTGGCAGAACTTCGTCTCCAACAACGCGATGCCCTGCGGCACCACCATCGGCCCGATCACCGCGGCGCGGCTCGGCATCACCACGGTGGACTGCGGCATCGCCGCACTCTCCATGCACTCCGCCCGCGAGCTGTGCGGCGCGGACGACCCGTACCTGCTGGCGAGCGCCCTCAAGGCCTTCCTGGAGGGCTGACCCGGCCTCCCCGGAGGGGGTCGGAGCCGGGCCGGGCGCCCGTGGGGCCGCAGGCGGTGGGGGCCGCCGTGCGGGCGGCCCCACGGGCGCCCGTGCCGTCCGGTCACCCGGCGGTGACCGTTCGGGCCGTCACTCCATGCCGGCGAGCACCAGCGGCAGCCGGCTCGCGGCGCCGGCCACCACCTTCACCGGCACGCCCCAGTCCTGCTGGTGGACGTGGCAGGCCGGGTACTCGATCTCCGGGTCGTCGTCGCAGGACGCCGCCATCGCCGACACGTGCAGCACGCCCTCGGCGACCGACCCGTCGAGGACCAGCTCACGGGACAGGTCGGTGTCCGCCCCGGCGCCCGACAGCAGCAGCTCCGGCGGGGTGGAGCTGACCAGCAGCCGGGTGGACGGGCCGTAGCGCTCGTCCAGCTTCTGGCCCGACGGTGCCCGGAACACCACGTCCAGCCGGAGCGCGCCCGGGGCGACCTCGGTCGCGGCGCGCTGTGTCCGGTGCGCCACCGCCTCCACCCGGACGGCCTCCTCGGGCAGCCGCAGCCGGGTCAGCCGGTGCCGGGCCGACTCCACCACCACGATGTCGCCGTCCACCAGCACCGCGCCGGATGGCTCGCGCAGATCGGTGGCGAGCGTGGTCACCTCGCCGGTGGCCGGGTCGAAGCGGCGCAGCGCGTGGTTGTAGGTGTCGGCGATCGCCACCGAGCCGTCCGGCAGCACGGTGACGCCCAGCGGGTGCTGGAGCAGCGCCTGGTCGGCCGCGCCGTCCCGGTGCCCGAAGTCGAACAGGCCGGTGCCGACCGCGGTGTGCACCGAACGGGTTTCACGTGAAACCCAGCGCACCGCCGAGGTCTCCGAGTCCGCGACCCAGAGCCGCTCGCCGTCCGCGGAGACCGCGAGGCCGGACGGCTGGGCGAACCAGGCCTCCGCCACCAGGCCGTCGACCAGGCCCTCGTTGGTGGTGCCGGCCGCAACGGCGACCGTGCCGTCCGCCGGGTCGAAGGCCCACAGCTGGTGGACGCCGGCCATGGCGATCCACACCCGGCCGTCGAACCAGGCGACGTCCCACGGCGAGGAGAGGTCCACCTCGCGGGCCGGGCCCTCGGTCGCCGAGCCCTGCCACCACTGCCGGCCGGTACCGGCCAGCGTGGTGACGCTGCCGTCGGCGAGCCGGACACCGCGCAGCGCGTGGTTCACGGTGTCCGCCACCACGACGTCGTAGCCGAGGTCGACGCCGGCCGGCACCAGGGCGAGGCCCTGCGGCTCGCTGAACCGCGGCGCCGTGCCGTCCACCAGGCCGCGCTCGCCGTCGCCGATCCGGCGCAGCACCGTCTCGCCGTCCTCGGCGAGCTCCACCAGCGAGTGGTGGCCGGAGTCGGCCACCAGGAAGTGGCCGTCCGGCAGCCGCACCGCCTTGCCGGGGAACTTCAGGTCGCCCGCCCGCGGCTCCGGCGCCACGTACGGGCCGTCCCCGCGGCGCAGCGTGCCCTTGGCCCCGTGCTCCGCCTCCAGCTCCTCGACCAGCGCGGCGATCGCGTGCGCGTGGCCCTCGCCGGCGTGCTGCGCGACGACGTACCCCTCCGGGTCGATCACCACCAGCGTCGGCCAGGCCCGCACCGCGTACTGCTTCCAGGTGGCGAGCTCCGGGTCGTCCAGGACCGGGTGGTGCACCTCGTACCGGGCCACCGCGTCCACCACGGCCTGGTGGTCGGCCTCGTGGACGAACTTGGGCGAGTGGACACCGACGATCACCACGGTGTCGCGGTGCTTCTCCTCCAGCTCCCGGAGTTCGTCCAGGACGTGGAGGCAGTTGATGCAGCAGAAGGTCCAGAAGTCGGCAATGACGATCTTGCCGCGGAGGTCGGCCAGCGTCAGGTCCTTGCCGCCGGTGTTGAGCCATCCGCCCTTGCCCACCAGTTCGGGGGCGCGTACGCGTGCACGAGAAGCCATGTCCTCATCCAACCCCATCGACCTGCGGACGCATTCCGGCTGCGGGCCCGGGCCGGTGAGAATGGGGCGGTGATCCCAGCGAGTGCTCCCCGAGAGCCGGTCGATGTTCCGCCGTTCGTCGTGGAGTTCGCGCGGGGGCGGCCGGTGCGGGCGGTTTGGCGGAACGGGCTCGGCGGGCTGACCTTCCAGGTCGGGGTGGACGGGGAGCGGCAGTTCGTGAAGTGGCTGCCCGCAGGCAGCGACGGCGGACTCACCGCCGAAGTGGTGCGGCTGCGCTGGGCGGCGCGGTACACCCCGGTGCCGCGGGTGCTCGAGGAGGGCGCGGACGAGGGCGGCTCGTGGATCGTCACGGCCGGCCTGCCCGGCCGCTCGGCGGTGGACGACCGGTGGCTGCGCGACCCGGCCACCGCGGTGCGGGCCGTCGGCGAGGGGCTGCGCGCCCTGCACGAGGCGCTGCCCGTTCGGGACTGCCCCTTCGCGTGGTCGGCCGAGCAGCGGCTCGCGGCCGTCCGCGCCCGGGCGGCCGCCGGCCGGATCGACCCGGCGGACCGGCCTGCCGGGCTGCCGCCTTTCCGAACCGTCGAGGAGGCGCTCGCCGCGCTCGCCGACGTCCCGCCGGTCGACGGGCCGGTGGTCTGCCACGGCGACGCCTGCGCGCCCAACACGTTGCTCGGCAAGGACGGCCGGTACAGCGGCCACGTCGACCTCGGCGCCCTCGGCACCGCCGACCGCTGGGCCGACCTCGCCGTCGCCACCTGGAGCACCCGATGGAACTACGGCCCCGGTTGGGAGGAGCCGATGCTTGCGGCGTACGGCATCGCACCGGACCGGGAGCGGACGGCCTACTACCGGCTGCTCTGGCACCTCGCCGACTGAGCCGGAAGATCTTCGCCAGGTGACCGGATCGGTCCGGGTCGGGACGTGATCATGTCTGGGGCGGAGGCCTGCCGGCGGGCCAGGATGGAGCCATGAAGAGCGCACTCGTCGTGATCGACGTCCAGGAATCCTTCCGCCGCCGGCCCAACTGGGCCGCCGTCTCCAACCCGGAGATCGTCGACAAGGTCGGCCGACTGGTGGCCGCCGCCCGCAGCAGGGGCGACCTCGTGGTGTGGGTGCTGCACACCGAGCCCGGCAGCGGCACCGTCTTCGACCCGGAGTCCGGATTCGTCCGGCTGATGGACGGGCTCGAGCCCGCCGACGGCGAGCCCGTCCTGACCAAGACCTCCCACAACGCCTTCACCACCACCAACCTGCAGCAGCTGCTCACCCGGCAGGGCGTCGGCGAACTGGTCGTCAGCGGGATCCGCACCGAGCAGTGCTGCGAGACCACCGCCCGGGTCGCCTCCGACCTCGGCTACCAGGTCGTGTTCGTCACCGACGCCACCGCCACCCACCCCATCGAGCACCGGGACGCCCCCGCCGGGCGCAGCCTGGAGGAGGTCCTGGCCGACCCGCGTACCCTGGGCACCGACGAGATCGTCGCCCGGACCGAGTACGCCCTCGCAGGCCGCTTCGCCCGGATCGCCACCGTGGAGGAGCTGACCGGATCGTGACCGGCGTGGTCTTCCTGCTGGCTCCGCGGCTGCACCTGCTGGACCTCGCCGGCCCGGCCCAGGTGTTCTCCTCGGCGGCCGACTTCGGCCACGGCTACCGGATCCGGTACGTGGCCGAGCATGAGGACGTCCCCACCGCCCAGGGACTCGACATCCGGGCCACCACCACATGGCCCACGCTGGCCCCCGGCGACCTGGTGGTCGTCCCGGGCTGGCGCTCGCCGAGCCTGCCGCACCACCCGGTGTTCACCCGCGAGACCCTGGACCGGCTGGTCGCCCACCACGCCGCCGGCGGCACGGTGACCAGCGTCTGCTCCGGCGCCGACGCCCTCGGCCGGGCCGGGCTGCTCGACGGCCGGCGCTGCACCACCCACCACGACCTGCAGGACGAGCTCGCCCGCCGCTACCCGCGGGCCGTCGTCGTCCCCGACGTGCTGTACGTGGAGGACGGCCGGGTCCTCACCTCCGCCGGGATCGCCAGCGGGATCGACCTCGCGCTGCATCTGCTGGCGGTCCGCCACGGCCCGTACGTCGCCGCCCAGGTGGCCCGCACGATGGTCGTCCACACCCGCCGCAACGGGGACGAGCAGCAGACCAGCGCCATGCTGCGGCACCGCGCCCACCTCAGCGACGCCGTGCACCGGGTGCAGGACGTCATCGACGCCCGGTTCGCCGACCCGCTGCTGCTCGCGGGCCTGGCCGCCGGCGCCGGGGTCAGCGAACGGACCCTCACCCGGCGTTTCGCCGAGGCGACCGGCCTCACCCCGCTCCGCTACCAGCAGCAGCTGCGGCTGGAGCACGCCCAGCACCTGATCGCCCAGGGCACCACCGTCGAGTCCGCCGCCCGCAGGGTCGGCTTCCAGGACGCCCGGATGCTGCGCCGGCTCCGGGCCCGTCCCGCCGAGGGCTGAGGCCCCTGCCCGCCGTCCGCGGCCGCTCCGGGCGGCCGCCGGACACTCCGGCGGCCCGCCGAGGGCTGACCCCGGGCCCGGTGTCCGGCACGATGTGCTCGGCAGTGTCCGTCGAGGGAAGCAGGCAGGCATGAAGTACGTGGTCAAGGAGCGGCTGTTCGCGGTCGGCGACGACTACTGGATCGAGGACGGCGACGGCGAGAAGGCCTTCCTGGTGGACGGCAAGGTGCTGCGGCTGCGCGACACCTTCGAGCTGCAGGACCCGTCCGGCACGGTCGTCGCGGTCATCAAGGAGAAGGTGCTCACCGTCCGCGACGCGATGCGGATCGAGAACGCCGAGGGCGACACGGTCGCGACCGTCCGCAAGAAGCTCTTCACGCCGTTCCGTGACAAGTACCTGGTCGAGCTGGAGGCCGGCGGCGAGCTGGAGGTGCACGGCGACCTGATCGACAAGGAGTACACCGTCGAGTCGGACGGCGAGACCGTCGCCGAGATCTCCCGCAAGTGGTTCCGGATCCGCGACACCTACGGCGTGGAGATCGCGGACGGCGCGGACGTGCCGCTGCTGCTCGCCGTCGCCGTCTGCCTGGACCGCATGGTCGAGCACAACGCCTGACGCCCCGCCGGCCCAGGGCCCCGGGCCGTGGGCCGGGCGGTGGTCAGACGATGACGTGCGGCAGGAAGCGCGCGCCGACGTGCGTGATCGGCGAGTCGTGCGTCTCCCGGATGCCCAGGCCCGCGGCCTCGCCGTCCACCACCCAGGCGCCGAGCACCGGGTGGTTGCCGTCGAACACCGGCGGCGGGCACAGCTGCTGGTAGCAGAAGCCCTCGGCGCCGTACCGGTCCGGGTCGCCGGCCCACGCGGGCAGCAGCGTCTCGTCGCCGCCCGGCTCGACGATCCGCACGCCCGCGCCCTCCCGGCCGAGCAGCGGCTTCGCCGCCCAGCCGGTGGCGGCGAGCTCGCGCGGGCCGTCCAGGTAGGCCGGCAGCAGGTTGGGGTGGCCGGGGAAGAGCTCCCACAGCACCGCCAGCAGCGCCTTGTTGGAGAGCAGCATCTTCCACGGCGGTTCGATCCAGAGCGTGGAGCCGGTGGAGCCGCCCAGGTCCACGGTGGCCAGCAGCTGCGTGCCGAACTCGTCCTCGGCCAGCCACTCCCACGGGTACAGCTTGAACGCGGAGCGGATGTACCGGTGCTGCAGGTCGACGAACCGCCCGGTCAGCCCGTCCAGGCCGATGTCCTCCATGGCGATCGACACCGTCTCCAGGCCGGCCTGCTGGGCCGTCTCCTGGAGGTAGAGGGTGGTCATCCAGTCCTCGCCCTCGGTGTCGCCGCGCGAGTGCGCGAAGTGCACCGGGCCGGGCGGCAGCAGCTCCTTCTGCCGGGCCCAGGCCGCGACCAGCCGCTCGTGCAGCGAGTTCCACTGGTCGGCCTCGGGGAAGCGCTCCTCCATCCAGAACCACTGCGGGCTGGCCGCCTCGATCAGCGAGGTCGGGGTGTCCGCGTTGTACTCGAACAGCTTGGCCGGGCCGGAGCCGTCGTACGCCAGGTCGAACCGCCCGTACAGGGACGGCTGCTCCTCGCGCCGCCGCCAGGAGGTGGCGACCACCTCGGCGAGCCGCGGGTCGGTGATGCCGTAGTCGGCGAACCTGCCGGTCCGCACGACGTGGTCGGCCGCCTCCAGGCACATCTCGTGCAGTTCCTCGACGACCTCCTCCAGCGCCTCGACTTCCGGTAGCGAGAATTCGTAGTAGGCGCTCTCGTCCCAGTAGGCGTACTCGGAGCCGGGGTCGCGGGGGTCCTCACAGACGGCGTAGATCAGGCCCTGGGCCTCGACCGCGGCCTGCCAGCCCGGCCGCGGTTCGACGGATCGGCGGCGCATCGCGGTCAGCCCCCGCCCGAGCCGGAGCTGCCGCTGGGGCAGCCGAAGCCGCCGCGCTTGGTCGCGGCCTTGTCGAAGGTGCCGCCGGCGGCGGTCAGCGAGCCGGAGCCGCAGTAGTACCAGCGGCCGGCGGCCGCGGCGGTGCCGCCGGAGCAGGAGTGGTCGTCGAGCACCTTGAGGGTGCCCGGGTCGACGCAGCGCCGCGGTGCGCTGCCGCCGGACGAGGAGCAGCCGGTGAGGGCCAGCGCCAGCGTCCCCACCATGCCGAGGGCGACGACGCCCGAGCGGCGGCGGGCGGAGGACGGGTCGGTCTGCGTCATGACGGGTGATGCTACTTAAGGCTCGCCGGCGCCGTAACCATGGGATATCTTTTGCCGATCCTTGACACTTCGCCACGGGGGAGCAGCATGAACGACATCGTCCACGGCCTGGGCGTGGCCGCCGCCTACGGCGCGGTCGGCCTGGTGCTGCTGCTGCTCGGTGTCGGCCTCGTCGACGTCCTGACGCCCGGCAAGCTGGGCCGGCAGATCTGGCTGGAGCGCAACCGGAACGCGGCCGTGGTGCTCAGCTCCGCGCTGCTCGGCATCGGCGGCATCGTCTTCACGGCGATCATGTACACCTACGACGAGTTCGGGAAGGGCCTGGCCGCGACCGCGCTCTTCGGCCTGCTCGGCCTGGTGCTGATGGCGGCCGCGTTCTGGCTGGTCGACCTGCTGACCCCGGGCAAGCTCGGTGCCGTCCTCGTCGACCCCGAGCCGCACCCGGCGGTCTGGGTGACGGCCGCCTGCAACCTCTCCGTCGCCGCCATCGTGGCGGCCTCGATCGCCTGAGCGTACGGGCCGACCGCCCGAACCGCCCGCGGCCGACACCCCGTTGACGAGGGTGTCGGCCGCGGGCCGCTGTGCGCCGTGCGGCCTCAGCCGACGGCCAGCCGCTCCGTCAGCCGGGCCCTGGCCGCGGGCCACTCCTCCCGGAGCATGGAGAAGTAGACGCTGTCCCGCCAGCTGCCGTCGGGCCTGCGGCGGTGGCGCCGCAGGGTGCCCTCGTACTGGGCGCCGAGCCGTCGGATCGCGTTCTGCGAGCGCTCGTTGAGGTGGTCGGTCTTCCAGGTGACGCGGCCCATGCCGAGCTCCTCGAAGGCGTGCGTCAGCAGCAGCAGCTTGGCCTCGGTGTTCACGGCGGTGCGCCAGGACCGCCGGGCGTACCAGGTGCCGCCGATCTCCACCAGCTCGTCGCGCGCGCTGAAGTCGAAGTAGCAGGTGACGCCGATCGCCCGGCCGTCGGCCAGGGACACCGCGGCGAACGGGACGCACCCGCCCGAGGCCGCCTCGGCGAGCCGGCCCGCGATGTGCGCGGCCATCTCCTCCTCGGTGCCCGGTACCTCGTAGGGCAGCCAGCGCCACACCTCCTCGTCGCCGCCGCTCGCGGCGAACAGGTCCGGCACGTGGTCGGGGGTCAGCGGCTCCAACCGGACGTGGCGGCCGGTCAGGACGGTGGGCGCGGGCAGCTTGGCGGTCATGCCGCCGACCCTAGACCCCGATACGCACTAGGTGCAATCCATTTCTGCACTAGTTCAAACGTCTCCCGGCGTGCGAAGGGCCCCGCGCCGCGGACGGTGCGGGGCCCTTCGGCGGGCGTCCCTACAGGAAGGAGTTGACCTGGATGGTCTCGGTGCGGCCGGGGCCGACGCCGATCGCGGAGATCGGGGCGCCGGACATCTCCTCCAGGGCCTTCACGTACGCCTGGGCGTTCTTGGGCAGGTCCGCGAAGGTCTGCGCCTTCGAGATGTCCTCGCTCCAGCCCGGCAGCGTCTCGTAGATCGGCTTGGCGTGGTGGAAGTCCGACTGGTTGTAGGGGAGCTCCTCGACGCGCTTGCCGTCGATCTCGTACGCGACGCAGACGGGGATCTGCTCCCAGCCGGTGAGCACGTCCAGCTTGGTCAGGAAGAAGTCGGTGAGGCCGTTGACGCGGGTGGCGTAGCGGGCGATCACCGCGTCGAACCAGCCGCAGCGGCGGTCACGGCCGGTGGTGACACCGCGCTCGCCGCCGATCCGGCGCAGCGCCTCGCCGTCGGCGTCCAGCAGCTCGGTCGGGAACGGGCCCGAGCCGACGCGGGTGGTGTACGCCTTGAGGATGCCGATGACCCGGTCGATCTTGGTGGGGCCGATGCCGGAGCCGGTGCAGGCACCGCCCGAGGTCGGGTTCGACGAGGTCACGAAGGGGTACGTGCCGTGGTCGACGTCCAGCAGGGTGCCCTGGCCGCCCTCCAGCAGGACGACCTTGCCGGCCTTCAGCGCCTCGTCCAGGACGAGCGTGGTGTCGGCCAGGAACGGGCGGATCTTCTCGGCGTAGCCGAGGTACTCCTCCAGCACCAGCTCGGCCGGGATGGCGCGGCGGTTGTACAGCTTGACCAGGATCTGGTTCTTGTCGTGCAGCGCCGCCTCGATCTTCTGGCGGAGGATCGACTCGTCGAACAGGTCCTGGACCCGGATGCCCACGCGGTTGATCTTGTCCGCGTAGGTCGGGCCGATGCCGCGGCCGGTGGTGCCGATCCGGCGCTTGCCGAGGAAGCGCTCGGTGACCTTGTCCAGGGTGCGGTGGTACGGCGTGATCAGGTGGGCGTTGCCCGAGATCAGCAGCTTGGAGGTGTCGATGCCGCGCTCGTTCAGCCCGTGCAGCTCGGAGAGCAGCACACCCGGGTCGATGACGACGCCGTTGCCGATCACCGGAGTCACATTCGGGCTGAGGATGCCGGAAGGCAGCAGGTGCAGGGCATACTTCTGGTCGCCGATGACCACCGTGTGACCGGCGTTGTTGCCGCCCTGGTAGCGGACGACGTAGTCGACGGAGCCACCGAGGAGGTCAGTAGCCTTCCCCTTGCCCTCGTCTCCCCACTGGGCGCCAACGAGCACGAGTGCCGGCACAGGCGTACACCCCTTCCGGTTGGGGCATCCTGCGGGAGGCCGCAGTCTGCCCCGAGATAGACGAAGCCCCTGGCGCAATAGCGCAAGGGGCTCTTGCACCGAGAGATTACCTGAGGAAGGACCGGTCGTGTCGTCCCTGTCCACGCCCGCATCCCGCCCCGACGGACGCGGCGCGGCGGAGCCGCTGCTGGTGCTGGTCGACCCGGCGGCCGGCCGGGCCGACGGCGAGTCGGTCCGGATCGCCCGGGACGTGCTGTGCGGGGGCGCGGACGCCAAGGTGGCGCTGCCCGAAAGCCCGTCCGAGCTGGACCGGGTGCTGTCCCACCGAGGCCGCCGGCGACCGGTCGTGATCGGCTCCGACCAGGCGGTGCAGAAGGTGCTGCAGGCCCTGCACCGGCAGCGTGACCTGGGCACGGACCCGGTGGGGGTGGTTCCGGTCGGTCCGGCCGCGTCCGTACTCGCCTGCCGCTCGCTCGGGGTGCCGGAGCAGCCGGTGGCCGCCGCCCGCGCGGTGCTCGGCGGTGCGCCGCGCAAGCTCGACCTGGTGGTGGACGACGGCGGCGGGGTGGTGCTCGCCGAGTTGCGGATCGGCGCGGAGCCTCGCAGGGGCCTCCCGTCACTGCGTTCGCTATGGGCGAAACGGGCTGCGCCCGACCAGGCGACCGTTCCCGACCCGGAGGCCACCCCGATGCGGGTCGAGGCGGACGGGCGGCTGCTCGTGGACGTCCACGAGCGGATCCGGCAGCTGCACGTGCGGCCGGTCGGCGGCGAGCTGGAGCTGGTGATCCGCACCGGCGCGGCGGAGCGCCGGCTGCGGGCCTCGGCGCTCAGCGTGGCCGGCCGGGGCTTCGGATACACCGCGGACGGCTGCCCGGTCGGGCCCGTCCGGCATCGGACGTGGACGGTGCATCCGGGGGCCTGGGCGCTGCTGCTGCCCGCCGGGTGAGCAGGATCACGCCGGGGCCTCGGCGCCGACGTCCCGTCAGCCCCGTCACGGCCCGAAGAGCGCGCGTGACAAGGGAGTGCACCGGTCGCCGGAAAACGCGCAGGAGAAATGAGCCGTGATGTAAGGGGTTTTGTCTACGCGCGTTGCCATCGGTTCGGCCAATAATCCCCGGCTCCCCTGTTCGGGAAGGCGTACGGAACTGTCCTAGACTCGAAGACGTGCCACGTGGTGACGGACGACTCAACCACGATCTTCTTCCCGGCGAGAAAGGCCCCCAGGACGCTTGCGGCGTCTTCGGTGTCTGGGCTCCCGGCGAGGAGGTCGCCAAGCTCACGTACTTCGGCCTCTATGCCCTGCAGCACCGCGGTCAGGAATCCGCGGGCATCGCAGTGAGCAACGGCTCCCAGATTCTCGTCTTCAAGGACATGGGACTTGTCTCCCAGGTCTTCGACGAGACCTCCCTGGGGTCGTTGCACGGGCATATCGCCGTCGGACATGCCCGCTACTCGACAACAGGCTCGTCGGTCTGGGAGAACGCCCAGCCGACCTTCCGGGCGACCGTTCACGGTTCGCTGGCCCTCGGCCACAACGGAAACCTGGTGAACACCGCCGAACTGGCGGCGATGGTCGCCGAGCTGCCCGGCGAGGAGCACGTCTCCCGCTCCGGCCGCACGGCCGCGACCAACGACACCGACCTGGTGACCGCGCTGCTCGCCGGCCACCCGGACCTCTCCATCGAGGAGACGGCCCGACAGATCCTGCCCATGGTGAAGGGCGCGTTCTCGCTCGTCTTCATGGACGAGCACACGCTGTACGCCGCCCGCGACCCGCAGGGCATCCGCCCGCTGGTGCTCGGCCGGCTGGAGCGCGGCTGGGTGGTCGCCTCCGAGACGGCGGCGCTGGACATCTGCGGCGCCTCGTTCATCCGCGAGGTCGAGCCCGGCGAGCTCATCGCCATCGACGAGCAGGGCATGCGCACCTCGCGCTTCGCCGAGGCCAAGCCCAAGGGCTGCGTCTTCGAGTACGTCTACCTGGCCCGCCCCGACACCTCCATCTCCGGCCGCAACGTGCACCTCTCCCGCGTGGAGATGGGCCGCAGGCTGGCCGCGGAGGCGCCCGTCGAAGCCGACCTGGTGATAGCGACCCCGGAGTCCGGAACGCCCGCCGCCATCGGCTACGCCGAGGCGTCCGGCATCCCCTACGGCTCCGGCCTGGTGAAGAACGCCTACGTGGGCCGCACCTTCATCCAGCCCAGCCAGACCATCCGCCAGCTCGGCATCCGGCTCAAGCTCAACCCGCTCAAGGAAGTCATCGCCGGCAAGCGCCTGGTGGTCGTGGACGACTCCATCGTCCGCGGCAACACCCAGCGCGCCCTGGTGAAGATGCTCCGCGAGGCGGGCGCCGCCGAGGTGCACATCCGGATCTCCTCCCCGCCGGTCAAGTGGCCCTGCTTCTTCGGCATCGACTTCGCCACCCGCGCGGAGCTGATCGCCAACGGCATGACCATCGAGGAGATCGGCCGCACGCTCGGCGCGGACTCGCTCGCCTACATCTCGATCGACGGCATGATCGAGGCCACCAAGCAGCCCAAGGACAAGCTCTGCCGGGCCTGCTTCGACGGCGAGTACCCGATGGAGCTGCCGGACCCGGCCCTGCTCGGCAAGCTGCTCCTGGAGGCCGAGATCGCCGGCAGCCAGCAGCCGCCGGCCGTCCGCGGCAAGCCCACCAGCGACCTGGACGGCGTCCAGTCCCTGATCGGCGGGCACGGCGCGGCGGACGCGCTCCGACGGCCGTAACACGATGTACCACCCGGGGCGCGGGGCACTGTGCGGCCGGGCACTCCTCGGAGTCGCCCGGTCGGGCCGCAGTTCCCCGCGCCCCCACGGGTTTAACCGTTTCTGAAAGGGCCACACCAAGGTGACCAGCAACGAGGGCGGCGCGACCTACGCCGCCGCAGGTGTCGACATCGAGGCCGGCGACCGCGCCGTCGAACTCATGAAGCAGTGGGTGAAGAAGGCCAGCCGCCCCGAGGTCGTCGGCGGCCTCGGCGGCTTCGCCGGGCTCTTCGACGCATCCGCCTTCAAGCGCTACGAGCGCCCCCTGCTGGCCACCGCCACCGACGGCGTCGGCACCAAGGTCGCCCTCGCCTCGGCGATGGACAAGCACGACACGATCGGCCACGACCTCGTCGGCATGGTCGTCGACGACCTGGTGGTCTGCGGCGCCGAGCCGCTCTTCATGACCGACTACATCTGCGTCGGCAAGGTCGTCCCGGAGCGGGTCGCCCAGATCGTCAAGGGCATCGCCGAGGGCTGCGCCCTGGCCGGCTGCGCCCTGGTCGGCGGCGAGACCGCCGAGCACCCCGGCCTGCTCGGCCCGGACGAGTACGACGTCGCGGGCGCCGGCACCGGTGTCGTCGAGGCGGACGCGCTGCTCGGCCCGGACCGCGTCCGGGCCGGCGACGTGGTCATCGCCATGGCCGCCTCGGGCCTGCACTCCAACGGCTACTCGCTGGTCCGCCACGTGCTGCTGAACGAGGCCGGCTGGAAGCTCGACCGCCAGGTCGAGGAGTTCGGCCGCACCCTCGGGGAGGAGTTGCTGGAGCCGACCCGGATCTACGCGCTGGACTGCCTCGCGCTGGCCCGCGCCACCGAGATCCACGCCTTCTCGCACGTCACCGGCGGCGGCCTGGCGGCCAACCTGGCCCGGGTCATCCCGGCCGGTCTGCACGCCCGCCTGGACCGCGGCACCTGGACCCCGCTGCCGGTCTTCCAGACCGTCGCGCAGGTCGGCCGGATGCAGACGCTGGAGATCGAGAAGACCCTCAACATGGGTGTCGGCATGGTCGCCGTCGTCCCGCCGTCCTCGGTGGACGTGGTGCTGTCCGTGCTGGAGGACCGCGGCGTGGAGGCCTGGCTGCTCGGCGACATCGTCGACCGGACGGACGAGCACGCGGACGCCGCGGCGCTCTACAACTCCTACGAGGGCCTCACCCTCGCCTGATCCGCCCCGCCGGCCCGCCCCGACCGGGGGCGGGCCCGCGGCGGGCAGCGGCCGGACGGCCGCGGACACGCCGAAGACCGGCCCGGTGCTCGATGAGCACCGGGCCGGTCTCGTGCGTGCTGTCAGGCGCGGCGGCGGGAGTGCCCGTTGTCGGCGGAGTCCTCGTCGTCCTCGTCCTCGTCGGCGTAGAGATCCGCATACGCCGCGTAGGGGTCGTCCTCGTCGTCGTCCTCGATCGGCTCAGGCTCGATCGCGGTGGACGGAGATACGCCCAGCTCATGAGACAGACGGTTCGCGTCGAACCCGCCGCTGTTGTACTTCAGCTCGCGGGCGACCTTCGTCTGCTTGGCCTTGGCCCGGCCGCGCCCCATGGGTCGACCCCCTCAACGATGGGGCTCACGGCCCCGAGTCTGACACGTGTTCATGATCAGGAGCGGCCTGCCCGGAGTGGGAGAGCCGTCCCTTGGAGCATTAACGGTACCTGTTTCCGCCGCCGGACGGTACGTCGCGCGTGTGACGTGGCGCGCACCGCCAACCCCCAAAACCGGGTCTTTCCAGGTCACAGGACGTTTATCGGGCTTCTGCAGGCTGCCCGGAGCGTACCCGGGACCGCCGTTCCGGTTCCGATTATCCCTCGCCAGAGGGTTCGGTATCGCCCGATCGGGCTACGAAGTGAGAATCCGGTTCCACATTGTGATCCGGAGGGGGGCGAGGCACTTCGCCCCCCTCCGGACCGGTGCACGGGGCCGATCAGGACCGGCGGGCGCCCGGGAGCAGAATCGAGCGCAGCGCGCTCACCTCACGCATCCGCTTCTCCGCGAGCCGGTCGGCGGCGACCGCCGGCGGAACGCCGTCGGCGGCGGCCCGGGTGAAGATCTCCAGCGTGGTGTCGAAGATCTTTGTCGCCTTGTTCTTGGCGCGATCGAAGTTGAAGCCCTCGATCTCGTCGGCGACCTGGATCACGCCGCCGGAGTTCACCAGGTAGTCGGGCGCGTAGAGGATGTCGCGGTCGGCCAGGTCCTTCTCCACGCCGGCGTGCGCCAGCTGGTTGTTGGCCGCGCCGCAGACGATCGCGGTGCCGGCGGCGCCGAGCACGGCGACCGTCGGGTCGTCCAGCGCGCCGCCCAGGGCGCAGGGGGCGTAGACGTCCAGGCCGGACTGCAGCAGCGCGGCGGTGTCGCCGGCCACCTCGACCTCCGGGTGGGCCGCGCGCACCCGGTTCACGGCCGCCTCGGAGACGTCCGTGACGACCACGGTGGCGCCGTCGGCGACCAGGTGGCCGACGAGGTAGTGGCCGACCTTGCCGACGCCCGCGACGCCCACGCGCTTGCCGCGCAGGGTGGGCTGGCCCCAGCGGGCCTTCGCGGAGGCGCGCATGCCCTGGAAGACACCGAACGCCGTCAGCACCGAGGAGTCGCCGGCGCCGCCGTACTCGGGGGAGCGGCCGGTGACGAAGCGGGTCTCGCGGGCCACCACGTCCATGTCCTGGACGTACGTGCCCACGTCGCACGCGGTGACGTAGCGGCCCTGCAGGGACTGGACGAAGCGGCCGTACGCGCGGAGCATCGCCTCGTTCTTGTCACCGCCCTCCGCGGAGGGCGCGGGGTTGCCGATGATCACGGCCTTGCCGCCGCCGAGGTCCAGGCCGGCCAGCGCGTTCTTGTAGCTCATCCCGCGGGACAGCCGCAGCGCGTCCTCCAGCGCCTCCTCCTCGGAGTCGTACTGGTGGAAGCGGGTGCCGCCGAGGGCCGGGCCCAGCGCGGTGGAGTGGATGGCGATGATCGCCTTGAGACCGGTCGAGCGGTCGTGACACAGGACGACCTGCTCGTGGCCGTCCCCGGGGGCAGCGTCCTGCCCGGTCGCGAAGATCCTGCTGAGCACACCTGATGCGGGGTGCGCGGCGGACTCGGTGTGTACGTCGGTCACTGTGGTGACTCCAGTATTTGTGGGCCCGCGGCTGTGGTGCGGGCGTCTGATCGAAGCCTAGCCCCGGGGCCGCCGCCCGATCTGCCCCCTGACGGTCCCATGGACATAACGACCGCGGGGCCCGTACGGCACCCTCCCCCGGGGCCCCCGGGCCGTGCGACGATGCCGGGTGTGACCGCCGTGCGCACTTCGGTGCTCCCGCCCTACGCCGCCCAGCTGCGGGTGTACGAGCCGCTGGCCGCCTATCCGGAGCCGGAGCGGGCCCACTGGCAGGCGTACGCGGCGGAGCACGGCCCGGACGCCGACGGACCCGGCGAACCGGTCGCCGCGGCCGCCCTGGCCGAGCAGCGGCAGGCCCTGGCCGAGCTGGCCGGCCGGACCCCGGGGGCGCTGCCCGACCGGGAGAGCGAGCGGGCGCTGGTGCGGGTCGTCGACCGGGTCACCTACATCTGCCCGTGGACCACCCGGCTGCGGAGCTGGCAGGCGCTGGAGGAGCTCCGGGCGGCCCTTCCGTCCTTCCTGCTGGACACCGTGCTGCCGCCCGCCGTACGGGCCGCCGCCGAGGCCGACCAGGCCCGCTGGCGGACCGCCCACCCGGACGCCCGGCCGTGGATCCTCACCAGTCGGTGGGAGGTGCCCGTCCGCTGGTGCCTGCCGTTCGGCGAGGAGGACCGGCACTTCGTCCCGGCCGGGCCCGGCCGGGACGCTGGGGCGCGGCCCGTGCCGGCCTCACTCTTCTACCTGACGTCCATGGCGCAGGCCCGCCGGCGGGTGGCGCGCGGCTACCGGGCGCTGCGGACGGCCGCGCCGGGGGCGGAGAGCGGGCCCGGCGGGGACCTGGTGCTCGGCGTGGAGCAGGTCGGCCGGTGGCTGGAGGAGTTCCACCCGCGCTCGCTGGTGGAGCTCGACTACGGCGGCCTGGTGCACCTGCTGGGGCCGGAGGCGCTGGCGGCCGAGCGCTCGGTGGCGGACGTCGCGGCCGGGATCGGCGCGCTGCGGGCCGGAGACACCGCCGCGGCGGTGCGGGCCTACGAGTCGGTGACGGCCCGTTGGCGCCGGGTGCTGGCCCTGCGGCACGCCAGCTGACACGAGGTCACCGCGGCCGGGTGAGGCGCGGGCCGGACAGGGGTATGGGAGGTAGGGGCTTCCGGGGCTTCCGGCCCCTCGCCCCGAGACCTCCGGCCCCAACCGGTCAATCCCCCAGGAACGTGACACTACTCACCGTTGACGCGAACTTACCCCTATATGCAAAAATGGGACAACCAGCCCAAGTTCAACCTGGTGTGTCCACTTCTGGGTCGTTCTGACGGTGGTGCGTACTTTGTGGGGAAGCGGAGGGTCTGGTCGTCTCGTTACCGGATGTCACGAAATCGTGACTGTCCGTTATGAGATGGTCCATGGCCATCCGTCGCGCTTGAACCCCTGAGGGGCCAATTTAGGCGGTTTGGCCGATGGGGCTGGACGGATGGTGTAGTTGTAGACATCAGGACAAGCCGTTCGTCCTATAACCGACTCGGTCCGTGTGTGCCATTTCGGGCATCGCGGGTCAAGGTGCAGAATTTGAAGGATAGAACCGCCCTGGTTCGGTTCTCCCGAGGAGGCCGCTCATGACCGCTCGTACCCCTGACGCTGAACCTCTGCTGACGCCGGCCGAGGTTGCCACCATGTTCCGCGTTGACCCCAAGACGGTCACTCGCTGGGCCAAGGCAGGCAAGCTCACGTCCATTCGCACGCTGGGCGGCCACCGCCGCTACCGCGAGGCCGAGGTGCGCGCCCTGCTGGCCGGGATTCCGGCTCAGCGAACCGAGGCCTGACAGGTCTCAGGGGTTTTTCCCGAAGGGCCGTGCCCCCGACTCCGCCGGGTCGGGGACACGGCCCTTCGGCATGCCGGAATCAGGCATTCCCGATGGGGCGCCTGGGGGTGGGGGGAATTACCGGGAATGCATGTGCAATTTTACATATTAAATTCCGGCCCACCTGCGAGGGGCGTCCGGTGTCCGATCTCAAGAACGGATAAGTGACGACTGTCACGCCGTCGTTATCTTGAGGTCTAGACCTAGTCCGGTGTAGGGACTGACCCACCGTCAGTCGACCTCCGGAAGGAACGCCAGAGGCCCGGAGCCTAACGGCTCCGGGCCTCTGCCTGCACTGCGATCCCGACGGGACTTGAACCCGCGACCTCCACCTTGACAGGGTGGCGAGCTAACCAACTGCTCCACGGGACCAGAGATTTCTGATCCGTTCGTCTGCTCTCGCTCGCGAACAAGACAGATCGTACTGCATGGCGGGGCCCCAGGTCGAACCGGCCGCGGCGGGCCCGGTCCGGAGTCTCCGGACCGGGCCCGCCGCGGTCACAGCGTCGCCGCCGCGGCGTCCATCGCCTTGAGGATGCGCTTCTCCGAGACCGGCGCCGGCGTACCCAGCCCCTGGGCGAAGAAGCTCACCCGCAGCTCCTCGATCATCCACCGGATCGCCCGGACCTCCGGCGAGGGCCGCCGGCCGGCCGGCACCCGGGCCAGCAGCTCCCCGTACGCCTGCTGGACGGCCTGCACCTTCAGCAGGTTCTGGGCGTCCCGCTGCGGGTGGTCCGGCAGGGCCTCCAGACGGCGGTCCACCGCCAGCAGATAGCGCTTCAGGTCCGGCAGCCGCTGCCAGCCGGTCTCGGTGACGAACCCCGGGTACACCAGCGAGGCCAGGTGCAGCCGGATGTCGTTCACCGCGTTCAGCAGCACCGGGCTGGAGACGGCCTTCAGCCGGGTCGACGCCCGGTGGAAGGCGATCAGCGCGGTCGCCGTCTTCAGCGTGGTGTCCGCAGACAGGTCGTACAGGTCCGTCCGGACCTTGTCGAACAGTGCGGTGAACGCCGCCTCGTCCCAGGCCGGGCCGCCGTTCAGCTCCATCAGCCGGTCGACCGACGCCCCCACCACGTCCTCGAACAGCGCCGGGATCGACCCGTGCGGGTTGTACGACAGGGCGAGCTTCGCCTGGTTGCCGAGCCGGCCCTGGATCGACTTCGCCGGGGAGTTCGCCCGGAGCATCAGCAGCCGGCGGGTGCCCTCCCACATCGCCTGCTCCTGGGCCTCCGGGGTGTCGAACAGCCGGATCGCCACCGTGTCGCCCTCGTCGACCAGCGCCGGGTGGGCACGCAGCGAGTGGCCGCGGGAGCGCTGCTCGAAGGTCCGCTGCAGCACCGGCAGGCCGGCCGGCCAGGCGGTCAGCCCGGACTGCTCGATGCCCCGGCCCGAGGCCGCACTGGACAGCGTCGCCGACAGCTTCGGCTGCAGCATCCGGCGCAGCTCCTCCAGGTCCTTGGACTCGGCGAGCTTCTTCCGGCCGTCGACCACCCGGAAGGTGACCTTCAGGTGGTCCGGCACCCGCTCGTCGTCCCAGGCCTCCGGCGGGACCACCACACCGCCCATCCGGTGCAGGATCCGCTCCAGCGTCGGCAGCAGCGGCTCCTGGCGGTCCTTCACCTGCCGCAGCGCGGCCGCCGCGAAGTCCGGCGCCGGCACGAAGTTGCGCCGGATCGCCTTCGGCAGCGAACGGATCCAGGCGGTGACCAGCTCCGCCCGCAGGCCCGGGATCTGCCAGTCGAAGCCCTCGTCGGTGACCTGGTTGAGCACCGGCAGCGGGATGTGCACCGTGACACCGTCCGCGTCGCTGCCCGGCTCGAACTGGTAGGTCAGCGTGAAGCGCAGCTTGCCCTGGTGCCAGTGGTCCGGGTAGTCGGCCTCGGTGACGCCGTCCGCGGACTCGTTGATGAGCATCGACTTCTCGAAGTTCAGCAGGTCCGGCTGCTCGTGCCGGGCCTTCTTCCACCAGGAGTCGAAGTGCCGGGTGGAGACGATCTGCTCCGGCAGCCGCGCCTCGTAGAAGTCGAACAGGGTCTGGTCGTCCACCAGGATGTCCCGGCGGCGGGCCCGGTTCTCCAGCTCCTCGACCTCGCCGAGCAGCTTCCGGTTCTCCGCGAAGAAGCGGTGGTGGGTCTCCCAGTCGCCCTCGACCAGCGCGTTGCGGATGAACAGCTCCCGGCACAGCTCCGGGTCGATCCGGCCGTAGTTCACCTTGCGCTGGGCGACGACCGGCATCCCGTACAGGGTCACCTTCTCGTACGCCAGCACCGCGCCGGCCTTCTTCTCCCAGTGCGGCTCGCTGTACGACCGCTTGATCAGGTGGCCCGCCAGCGGCTCCACCCACTCGGGCTCGATCTTCGCGTTGATCCGCGCCCACAGCCGCGAGGTCTCCACCAGCTCGGCGGACATCACCCAGCGCGGCGGCTTCTTGAACAGCCCCGACCCCGGGAAGATCGCGAACCGGGCACCCCGGGCGCCGCCGTACTCGCGCTTCTCCACGTCGAACAGGCCGAGGTGCGACAGCAGGCCGGACAGCAGCGCCTGGTGGATCCGGTCGGCATCCGGCTCGGCATCGTGATCGGGCTCGTCGATCGTCACACCGAGCTGCTTGGCCACCGTCCGCAGCTGGACGTAGACGTCCTGCCACTCGCGTATCCGCAGGTAGTTCAGGAACTCCGTCTTGCACATCCGGCGGAAGGCCGAGGAGGACAGCTCCTTCTGCTGCTCCCTGACGTAGCGCCACATCGCGAGGTAGGAGAGGAAGTCCGAGGTCTCCGAGGTGAACCGGCGGTGCCGGTCGTCGGCGGCCTGGCGCTTCTCGGCCGGGCGCTCCCGCGGGTCCTGGATGGACAGCGCGGCGGCGATCACCATGACGTCCCGGACGCAGCCGAGCCGGTCCGCCTCCAGCACCATCCGGGCCATCCGCGGGTCCACCGGCAGCTGGGCGAGCTTGCGGCCCAGCGGGGTGAGCCGCTTGCGGTGGTCCTTCTCCGCCGGGTCGAGCGCGCCCAGCTCGTGCAGCAGGTTGACGCCGTCCTTGATGTTCCGGGAGTCCGGCGGGTCCAGGAACGGGAAGGCCGCGATGTCGCCCAGGCCCGCCGCGGTCATCTGCAGGATGACCGAGGCCAGGTTGGTGCGCAGGATCTCCGCGTCGGTGAACTCCGGCCGGGAGAGGAAGTCCTCCTCCGAGTACAGCCGGATGCAGATGCCGTCCGAGGTGCGGCCGCAGCGGCCCTTGCGCTGGTTGGCGCTGGCCTGGCTGACCGCCTCGATCGGCAGCCGCTGAACCTTGGTGCGGTGGCTGTAGCGGGAGATCCGGGCAGTGCCCGGGTCGACCACGTACTTGATGCCCGGCACGGTCAGCGAGGTCTCGGCCACGTTGGTGGCGAGCACCACCCGGCGGCTGTTCGACCGCTGGAAGACCCGGTGCTGCTCCGCCGAGGAGAGCCGGGCGTACAACGGCAGCACCTCGGTGAACTTCAGTTTCATCCGGTTCAGCGCGTCCGCGGTGTCGCGGATCTCGCGCTCGCCGGAGAGGAAGACCAGGATGTCGCCCGGGCCCTCCGCCTGGAGCTCCTCCACCGCGTCGCAGATCGCCTGCACCTGGTCGCGGTCCCGGTCGATCTCCTCGTCCTCGGCGCCGTCCTCGACGATCGGGCGGTAGCGCACCTCCACCGGGTACGTCCGGCCGGAGACCTCGACGATCGGGGCGTCGCCGAAGTGCGCGGCGAACCGCTCCGGGTCGATCGTCGCCGAGGTGATCACGACCTTGAGGTCGGGACGGCGCGGCAGCAGCTGCTTGAGGTAGCCGAGCAGGAAGTCGATGTTGAGGCTGCGCTCGTGCGCCTCGTCGATGATCAGCGTGTCGTACTGGCGCAGCTCGCGGTCGGTCTGGATCTCCGCGAGCAGGATGCCGTCCGTCATCAGCTTGACCAGGGTGTCCTGGCCGACCTGGTCGGTGAAGCGGACCTTCCAGCCGACCGCCTCGCCGAGCGGCGTCGCCAGCTCCTCGGCCACCCGCTCGGCGACCGTGCGGGCCGCGATCCGGCGCGGCTGGGTGTGGCCGACCAGGCCCTTCACCCCGCGGCCCAGCTCCAGGCAGATCTTCGGGATCTGGGTGGTCTTCCCGGAGCCCGTCTCGCCGGCGACGATCACCACCTGGTGGTCCCGGATCGCCGCCAGGATCTCGTCCTTCTTCTGGCTGACCGGCAGCTCCTGCGGGTACCGGATCTCCGGCACTGCCGCGCGGCGCTGTTCGACCCGGAGCTCGGCCTTGGCGACATCCGCGGCCAACTCCTCGGCGATCTTCTGCCGGGCCTCCGGGCTGCGCACCCGCCGGGTGCCGTCCAGCCGCCGGCCGATCCGCTGCTGGTCGCGGAGCATCAGCTCGGGCAGCCGAGCGGCCAGCTCCGCGATGGCGGGTGCGTCGGCGGACCGGGCTACGGGAGAACTCACTGCGGGCATCCCTCTAGATTCGCAAGGAGGCGCGGGGCGGCGCACCTCGGTTTTCGAGCCCCTCCAGTGTCACAGCCCCGGACCGCGATCTGCGAACGGCCCGGCGGACGGGCCCGGCCGTCCTCACTCCGGCGGCCCGGCGATCCCCCGGGCGATCCTCGGCGGGCTCCTCGGGAGGGCTCCTCGCGCGGGTGCCCGGGACGGGGGAGGTCGAGCGGGTCCTTTCCGCGGGCATTCCCGGCCGGGACGGGGGGTCTGCCCGCTCTGTTGCGGGTCGGCTAGCCTTTTGACCGACTATCAGCCTGTAGTGCAAGAGAAGCATGGGGGAACGGCTGTGGGACTGTGGGACGACGTCAAGGACCTCGGAAGTGCGGCGGTCCACGTCGCCGAGGACGTGTTCTGGGCTCCGACCAAGATCGCCAAGTGGGTGCTCGGCGAGATGTTCGGCGACCCTGATGCCGAACTGGAGAAGTACGCCGCCGAGCTGCAGCAGATGAGCAAGGACGTGGAGGCCTTCGGCAAGGAGATCAGCACCGCGCTGAGCCACCTCACCTGGCACGGCCCGGCCTCCGACGCCTTCGTCGCGCACGCGCAGTGCCGCGTGAAGGAGCTCAACACCGTGGCCGACGAGCTCGACGACCTCGGCAAGGCGATCAAGGGTCTCGCCGACGCCTTCTGACCGGCCGTCGCACCATCCACTGTCCCAGGCACGTATCAGCAGGCACGAGGAGACACCGCGCCATGGCCGATCAGTTCGGCGTCCAGCTGCAGGAGCTGGCCAAGATCCAGAGCGACTTCCAGAAGATCAACTCCAAGATGACGGAGATGAGCCAGCGGGTCGGGGCCATCAAGAACGCCGTCGCCAAGGCCGCCGCGACCGACGTGACCGCCGGCGGACTGCTCGGCGTCGCCAACTTCTTCGCCGTCGCCGCCCAGGTGGCTTCCAAGGTCAAGGACATATCCGACCGGGCCGACGCCCTGGAGAAGACCAAGAAGCAGCTCACCGAGGAGCTCGGCCAGGACGCCCAGAAGATCAAGCAGGTCCTGACCGAGTACAAGGAGATCGAGCGCAAGATCGAGGAAGCGCTCAAGAAGCCCCACCAGGGCCAGGAGCAGCCCAAGGGCCCGCACACCGGCATCGACGGCACCGGCGGCGGCAAGGGTGGCGGCAACCACGGGGGCGGCGGCCACACCGGCGGCGGTGACGGCGGCGGGCACACCGGAGGCGGCGGCGGCCACACCGGGGGCGGCGGGAACCACGGCGGCAGCGACGACTCGGGCAGCGACGGCAGCGGCATCAGCACCCGCCCCGGCGGCCGCCACGACGGTCCGAAGATCAAGGACCGCAGCCGCGGCGACTGGCAGACCCACATCATCAACGGCTCCGGCTGGGACTCCTGGAGCGACCACTGGCACCGCCACAACGGCCAGGGCGTCGGCCCGAAGGACCAGCCGATCCTCGACGGCGCCTCCGACGAGCGGAAGGCCATGGTCGACCGCGCGATGGAGCGGGTGAACCGCAAGCTCGGCTACAGCCAGGGCGCCGAGACCAACGGCTACCGCGTCGACTGCTCCGGCTTCGTCTCCGCCGCCTGGGGCCTGCCCGGCCCCGGCACCACCACCGGCCCGCTGATCAGCGAGAGCGGCGGCATCGCCCACCACATCTCCAAGAGCTCGATGCTGCCGGGCGACGCCATGGTCGTCCACCAGGCCCACGGCGAGCAGCACGTCGTCCTGTTCGGCGGCTGGGCCGACAAGGCGCACACCCGGATGGTCATCCTGGAGGACAACGGCAGCCTCGGCTGCGTCTCCCGGGAGGTGCCGCTCTCCAAGTACTCGGAGTACACCGCCGTCCGCAAGAACGGCATGTAGCAGCGGCGGCGCGCGGCCCCCGGCGGTTCGTCCACCGGGGGCCGCGGCGTCGGCTCAGGAGCTCCAGGTCTCCTTCAGCGAGGTGATCGAACCCTTCGCGTCCACGGTGACCTCGTACAGGTCCTGGTAGCAGAAGAAGTCCTTCGGCAGGCTGTCCGGGTCGGCGGCGTGGTTGCTCTCCGCGCAGGTCTTCACGTGTGCCAGGCCGTCGCCGGCGGTGCCGGACCGCACCGCGACCGTCTTCGTCTTCAGGCTCTCGTCGGTGTAGACGGTGATCTTCGCGTCGGGCGACACGGTGTACGGCTTGGGCTTCTCGTCCGGGTTGAAGAAGAGCCCGTTGGGGCTGCAGTTCGCCCCGACGGAGTCCGCCGTCAGCCGGCCGAGGCCCTTGTCGACCGTCCGGACCCGGATCACCTTGTGGGTCTTGAAGTACTCCTTGCAGTTCGGGCCGCGGCCGCCGTTGTCGGCGTCCTGGGCGCCGCCGGCCTGGTTCTGGTCGCCGGACGACCCGGTGCCCGTTCCGGTGGCCCCGTCGGTCGGGTCCGCCGCCGCAGTGGCGGTGGCGGTGGTGGACGGTGCGGCGGCCGCGCTGCTCGGCGCCCGGAGCGCGCCGTCGCCTCCCGACGAGTCCGGGCCGCAGGCGGCCGCGCCGAACGAGGCCGCGAGCAGCAGCGCGGCCAGGGCCGCAGGACGGTTGCGCATGACGAATTCCCCCTCGATGACAGTCGTACGGCCCGCCCGCGGCGGACCGTCCCCTCGACGGCGGCGCGAGCTGCGCGACTGGCTCGAATCGGCAGTGCGCGCCGGGCCGCGACGGCGCCGTGGAGCCTACTAGGTGGCACCGACCCGCCCTCCGGACCGGCCGGGCGGGGTGGTTGGCGGCCCGTCGGATGACGCCGGATCAGGCCCGCGCTGCCACGTCGAGCCAGTCCCGCAGCTCGCGCAGCCGGTCGGCGGGGGCGCCGAGGCCGTTGATCCGCTGCCGGGCGTCCTCGCTGCGGGGCCGGTGGTGGCCCGCGAACGCCAGGTTCGCCGACTGGTGCAGCATCCACTGGTGGTACGCCACCAGCCGGATCGCCAGGTCGCGGATCCCGGCCAGATCGCCGTCCGCCGGCAGTGCCCGCAGCCAGCCCGTCAGCCGCCCGTACCGGACGGCCTGCCGGGACAGCAGCTCCGCCAGCCCCGGCGGCACCGGACCCGGCTCGCCGCACGCCGCCAGGGAACGGTCCGCTGCGGCCTGCTCCGCCACCGCCGCGTCGACCACCGCCAGCAGGGCGGCGGCCTGCGCCGCCCGCCCCAGCGGGCGGTCGGCGGGATCGGGCAGCGGACGGGAACGGCTCCGACCCAGCCCGCCCGTCAGCCGGCGCAGCACGGCCGAGGGGCCGCGCCGAGGGGCTGCCTGGGCTGAGGACACGGACACCTCCGGGCCGGGGCGCACGGCCGGCCGCCGGCCACGGATCTCGGCCGATCGGTCCCGCCGCGCCGGAACGCCCGGCGTGCACCTCCAGTGTGCGCCCGGGCCGCGCCGCGGGCGCTGTGCTGTGAGCGCCGTGCCTCGTGGTGCGTGCGGCTCGGCGCAGTGCTGCGGCTGCCGCCGTCGGACAGCGGGCCCGCGCGGTCAGGCGGTGCGGCGGCGGGCGGTGCGGGCCCGGAGCCGCAGGGCGGCGGTGACCGCGGCGCGGACGGCGGCGGGCGGGCGGCGTACGCCGAGGGCGCGGCGCAGCGGCTCGTCCAGCAGGGCGGCGGCCAGCACGGGGGTCAGCGGTGCCAGCGGGCCGGGGAGGCGGGAGGCGAGCAGGCCGCGGGCCGAGGCCCACAGCGCGCGGGCCTGCGGGGTGGGGGCGAAGCGGTCGCGCTCGACCTCGCGCATCCACGCCTCGGTGCCCGCGAGGTCGCCTCCCGGCGGTTCGGGCAGGCCGAGTGCTGCGGCGAGCTCCCGGTGGAAGGCGTACGCGGCGTCGCGTTCCGGGGGAGTGGGCCGCCGCCCGCCGTGCTCGTCCATGAACCGCAGCGGGCAGATCGTGAAGCAGGCCAGCACGTAGTGCATCAGCTCCGGTGTGATGCCCGGCCGGTCGTGGACCCGGCGCAGCCCGGCCACCACCTCCCGGCCCTCGGGGCTGTCCGGGCCGCACCCGATCAGGGTGAACATCGCCGCGCCGGTGGCCTTGGCCCGGACCTTCGGCTGCCCGGTGACCTGCCCGGTGCCGTGCAGCACGGCGGCGATCTCCGGGACGGCGAAGGTCCGGACGAAGCCCAGGGTCAGCCCGACCCGGGACTCCTCCGGCATCACCGCCAGCACCAGGTGCGCGTACGGGTCGCGGGCGCCGCCGGGCAGCTCCGGCCCGCTCACGGCGCCCCGGTGGCGACGAGCGCCTCGGCGGTCAGCGGGCCGTCCAGACCCCGGGCGACCCGGACCAGGTGCGCACGCTCCTCCGCGGGGGCGGCGTCGATGCCGGGCAGTACGGCCTGCTCCTCGCGGGGCCGCGGCGGCCGTCCGGCGTCCAGGGCGGCGACGGCGGAACGCAGCGCGGCCGCCACCACCAGGGCGGCCCGCTCGGAGGCGTCCAGGCCGGCCCGCTCCGCGATCCTGGTGCCGCGGGCGACGACCGCCGGATCCACCCAGGGGCGCAGGGTGAGCTGGCCGTCCCGGATCTCCAGGCCGCGCCGGGTGGTCCGCCACTCCAGGTCCCGCAGGGCCAGGCGCTCCCTCCAACGGGCGGGCGGCGCCTCCAGGGCGAGCCGGCGGTCGGCCCGGTAGACGAGGTCCCAGAGCGGCCGCAGTGCCCGGTAGTCGCGCCGCCGCCGGGCCCAGGCGGCGCCGGCCGGACCGGCGAACCCCGCGGTGATCAGCAGGGCGCCCGCGGCGGCGAAGGCCGGCCCGGCGGAGGTGCTCAGCCACTCCGCCCCGCCGACCCCGGCCCCGGCCGCCGCGATCGCGACGATCTTGCAGAGCACGTAGCCGCAGGCGATGACCGCGCCGTACGCGATCAGCCGGATGCCGCGGCGCAGCCAGCCGGCCGGCAGCCGGGCGGCGTGGCCCAGGCAGACCCGGGCGATGTCGACCAGCGCGAAGGCGAACGCGCCCTGGTAGAGCGCCAGGAAGCAGGCGATCGCGGGCACTGCCGCGAAGGTGGTGTCGAAGGTCAGCGGGGTCTCGGGGCTGCCCGCCCGGCCCGCCGCGAACAGCACCGCCATCAGCGCGGCCAGCACCGCGAACAGCGTCAACCGCGCCCGGATCCGTCGCCGGGTGCCGGCCGAGGAGACGTCCCAGATCCGGTCGCCGTCCCGCTCGCCGGGCGGGGTCCAGATCAGGGCCAGCACCACGGTCGCCGCGGAGAAGCCCGTGATGCCCAGGTAGACCAGCAGGGTCGCCAGATTGCCGGTGTGCGCGACCCGGTCGATCGACCGGTAGAGCACGGGCGAGGCCATCAGGAAGGAACTCGCCGGCGAGGCGATCGCCAGCGCCACCACCAGCAGGCCGGGCGAGGGATCGCGCCGCCAGGCCCGCAGCTTCAGCGCGGCGACCACCCAGGCCGCCGCGCCGATCGCCAGGTAGACGGCGTTGAACGGTGCCTCGGCCACGGCCGGGGCGGCGTACGGCTCAGACATGCTGGCCCTTGCGGTGCTCCAGGGCGGGCGCGAGCTGAGAGGTCGTGCCGGCGCCCGGGGCGAGCACCAGGATGCGCAGCAGTTCGGCGCCCAGCACCTCGGCCTCCTCCTCCGCCGCGTCGTCGTAGTGCGAGCGGCCGAGGACCAGCCGCAGGATCGCCGGGTCGATGGTCGGCAGCTCCACCGCGGCGGTCTCCGCGTCCGGCGGCGCCGCCTCCGGCAGGTGCCCGCACAGCAGGTGGGCGAGCTCGTGGCAGACGATGTGGGCCTGGTGCAGGCCCGAGGTCTCCTGCTCGAAGTGGACGACGTCCGCCTCGGGCAGCCGCTCGACGAACCCGGACGGCTCCCCCACCCGCATCCGGCGCGGCTCCAGACGGACCGGCCGACCGGTCCGCTCCGCGACCGCGGCGCACAGCTCCTCCACCGTGCTCAGCGGTGGCAGCCCCAACTGTCTGGCCACGGCCCGCATCCGGCGGCGGGTACGCCCCACACCTCGCACGTGCTCCCCTTCGGGAAGCCGCCAGTGGCCCAGCGGCGTCTCCTGATACCCGGTCACGCCGGTCACGTCACCGGGTCACCGTCGTCGGGCAGTCCGACCGCCCTGCGCAACTGTTCCACGACCGTGAGGGCGGCGTCCTGCATCTCCGGCGGAAGGCCGGCCGCCCGCATCGCGATCCGCTCCACCCGGGCGTCCCGCAGCGCCTCGATTCGCTGCAGGTCGCGCTCCACCGCCTGCGCCGTCGCGGAGTCGCTGAAGTAGTCCAGCGGGACGCCGAAGAACTTGGCGATCTTCACCGCGTTCTCCAGGCTCGGCTTCTGGGTGCCCTTGCGCAGGTTCCCGATGTACGTCCCGCTCAGCCCGGTGCCGAGGGCGATCTCGGTGTCCCGCCAGGGACGGCCCAGGTCCTTCGGGTAGATCACCTTGATCAGGCGCCGGAAGCGGGCCGCGAAGTCGGGGGAGCCCGGCGGCTCCGCACCCTCCCCGGCCGGCCCGTCGGAGCCCTCCGGTCGCGCAGATTCGGTGGACATGCGCGGATCATAGAACGATCTGACGCTCCGCCAGAATCCCCCGTGCGTACTGACTTGCACGATCGTTGAGGAAGAAGTGCCCTTCCGGTGCGCGAGGGGTGCCGGAATCCGGGAGTCCGTCGGGATCGATCCACGATAGTTGACAGGTAGTCACGCATTGAGCAGGATCGACCACACATCGGTCTGCCGTCGCACGGCCGTCGGCCGCACTCCCCGGCCCCACACGCTCCGGCGCGCCGCTGCCCCACGGGGGTGGGCAACGGCGCCCGGTCCTGCCCCGGCGGCCCGCACCCGGTGGTCGCGGAACACCGCAACGGCCTTGCCGCGCCGGGCCTTCCTCCACCTCGGACGCGTCCCGGAGATCGCCCCTGACCTTTCCCGTCCGTGTACTACTGTGCGTCCGACGCCCGCGTGGTGTGCGGGGTGGCCGGAACGGAGAAGGTGCGTGCGATGACCCTGCTGTCCCCTCCCGGACCCCTGGTGGCGGCCGATTGGCTGGCGGAGCGCCTGGGGCAGCCCGGGCTGGTGGTGCTCGACGCGAGTGTGGGCGTGTACCGCGGGATCCGTCGGCCGATCCCCGGGGCACGCACCTTCGACATCGACGGGGCGCTCTCCGACCAGGCCGATCCGCTGCCGCACACCATGCCCGGCCCAGAGCAGTTCGAACGCGAGCTGCGGGCCCTCGGGGTGGACGACGACAGCGTGGTCGTGGCGTACGACAACGCGGGCATCTACTCCAGCGCCCGCGCCTGGTGGATGCTGCGGGCCATGGGCTTCGACCGGGTGGCCGTGCTCGACGGCGGGCTGCCGGTCTGGGAGGCCGCCGGGCTGCCGCTGGCCGAGGCCGGCACCGGGGAGGTGCCCGCCTCGCCCGGGACGTTCACGGTGCGGCCCCGCGCGGGGCTCCTGGTCGACCGCGGCGCGGTGGACGCCGCGCTCGCCGACCCGGCCACCGCGGTCCTCGACGCCCGCAGCCGGGAGCGCTACACCGGCCGGGTCGAGGAGCCCCGCCCGGGGCTGCGCCGCGGCCACATCCCCGGCGCGGCGAACCTGCCCTACCTCGACCTCCAGGTGGACGGCCGGATGCGGCCCGTCGACGAGCTGAAGGACCGGTTCGCGGCCGTGGCCGGCGACCGCGAGCGCCTGGTGGTCAGCTGCGGCTCCGGGGTGACCGCCTGCGTCCTGGCCCTCGGCGCCGAACTGGCCGGCTACCGCGACCTCGCCGTCTACGACGGCTCCTGGAGCGAGTGGGGCCGCCCCTCAGACCTCCCCGTCGAACAGGACCCCGGCCCGGAGTAGCCGTCGCCACGGTGCCGTGAGGCCCGTGGGGCTTACCGGTTGGCGCACCGGACACGAAAAATCCCCTGTAGCGATCTTCGCTACAGGGGATGTGCCGGTGGCCAGGGCCGGGGTCGAACCGGCGACCTTCCGCTTTTCAGGCGGACGCTCGTACCAACTGAGCTACCTGGCCGTACTGCACCGTCTCTTGCGAGACGAGCGATCCCGACGGGACTTGAACCCGCGACCTCCACCTTGACAGGGTGGCGAGCTAACCAACTGCTCCACGGGACCTGGTGCGGATCAGATCCGCTCAGGCCTTGCGGCACTGCACTGTACTACGGTAACGCGTGCCCCCAACGGGATTCGAACCCGTGCTACCGCCTTGAAAGGGCGGCGTCCTGGGCCACTAGACGATGAGGGCTTGCGGCCCCCCGGGCTGTTATCCAGCGTTCGGGGACGTCGAGAAGCATATGGGATGCCGGGCGGGAACACCAAAACGGTTTCCGGTCGGGTTGTCGGGTGTCGCGCCCGGGGCTCAGGACCAGCCCAGTTCGTGGAGCTCGTGGTCGTCGAAGCCGAAGTGGTGGGCGACCTCGTGGATCACCGTGGTCCGGACCTCGTCGGTGATCTGCTCGTAGGTCTCGCAGTACCGCAGGGTCGGCCCCATGTAGATGATGATCCGGTCGGGCAGCACCCCGGCGTACCACTCGCCGCGCTCGGTCAGCGGGGTGCCCTCGTACAGGCCGAGGAGGTCGGGGGAGGCCGGATCGGGCTCGTCCTCGACGAAGATCGCGACGTTGTCCATCATCGCCGCGAGCTTCGGAGGGATCTGGTCGAGGGCATCGGCGACCAGCGTCTCGAACTCGTCCCGCGTCATCTCCACCGACTCATTGTCGGGTGTGCGGTGACGGTGTGCCAGGTGATCGGCGCGGGTGATTCACTTGGGTGGTGCGCTCGGACAGGACAGGCGGGGTCGTGGCGCCGCCGCGGGAGGCCGCCGGCGGCCGGCCGCCGGTGCTGCGCGGCCAGGGCCCCACGGTGGCGGTGGTGGCGCTCGGCGGCGCCCTGGGGGCGTGTGCCCGCTACGGCGCGGCGTTGGCCTGGCCGACCGGCCCGGACGCCTTTCCGTGGACGACGCTGCTGGTCAACATGCTGGGCTGCGGCGTGATCGGGGTCTTCCTGGTGCTGGTCACCGAGGTGTGGGCGCCGCATCCGCTGCTGCGGCCGTTCTTCGGCACCGGCGTGCTGGGCGGCTTCACGACCTTCTCCACGGCCACCGTGGAGGTCCAGCGCCTGGTGGACCACGGCGCGCCCGCCCGCGGCCTGGGCTACCTGGCCGCGACGGTGCTGGGCGCGCTCGGCTCGGTCTGGATCGCCGCCGGCCTGACCCGGCGGCTGTTCCGTCGGCGGGCCGCATGAGCACGGGGCGCATGAGCACGGGGCGCCGCGCAGCCGCGGCGTGCCACGGGGCCGCCGTCGGCCACCGCCGTGGGCGCCCGCCGCGCAGCGCGAACAGGAGGACGGGATGAGCCGGCTCAGGGGTACCGCGCTGCGGCTGACCGTGCTGGTCGGGGAGAGCCACCTGCACCGCTCCCGGCCGCTGTACACCGAGGTGGTGCACCGGGCGCATGCCGCCGGGCTGGCCGGGGCGAGCGTGTTCCGCGGCATCGAGGGCTTCGGCGCGTCGTCGGTGATCCACACCGCCCGGCTGCTGTCGCTCGGCGAGGACCTGCCGGTGGCGGTCGTGGTGGTCGACACCGCGGAGCGGATCCGGGCCTTCCTGCCCCGGCTGGAGGACCTGCCGGGGCTCGGCCCGGTGCTGCTCGAGGAGTGCGAGGTCGTCCGGTTCGGCCCCGCGAAGGGCCCGGACGGCGCGGGCGCCACGGACGGCGACGGGGAGGCGGCCCGGTGACCTGGCTGCTGGTGATCCTCGGCGCGGTGGTCGGCGCCCCGCTGCGCTACCTGACCGACCGCGCGGTGCAGTCCCGGCACGACTCGGTGTTCCCGTGGGGCACGTTCGCCGTGAACGTCTCCGGCTGCCTGGTGCTCGGGCTGCTCACCGCCGCCGCGGCGGCCGGCGCTGCCTCCTCCGACCTCCAGCTGCTGATCGGCACCGGCCTGTGCGGGGCGCTGACCACGTACTCCACGTTCTCGTACGAGACGCTGCGGCTGGCGCAGAGCGGAGCCGGGTTCCTGGCGCTGGCGAACGTCGGGGGCAGCGTTCTGGCGGGTCTCGGCGCCGCGTACGCGGGGACGGCGCTGGCGCACGCGTTCTGGGGCTGAAGGCCCCGGCCGGTCTCCGGCGCCCGTCCCCACGGGCGGGTGGACCGGGCGGTGCCCCGAACGGGGGCGCGCCCGTGTCCGGCGGGCCCTGCCGCGCGTTGGGCACCGGAGGGCGGTGGGCCCGGGTGGGCGGCGCGAGAGGTGGCTCGGGAGATGGCTGGGGTGATGGCCGGGGTGACGGCCGGTGTGTGGCCGGGCGGGGCGAGGCGTCGGCGCGCGGTGGCAAGCGTCGCGATGGCGGCGCTCGCCGGGCTGGGGCTCAGCGGCTGCATGGCCGTGGGGTCGGGCTCGGCCGAGCTGCAGGGCAGCGACCGGCAGGCCGGGCAGGGCGACCCGCCGGGTGACTCCGGGGCGCCCGGCGCGCGCTCCACGGGCGGCGGGCACGGCTCGCACGGCGGGGTGCTGCCGGCCGCTGCCGCGCGGTCCGGGGCGAAGCCGTCCGGTTCGGCGGCCCCGAGCGGCCCGGGCGGTGGGCCGTCGGCCTCCGCCGAGTCGAGCCCGGTGCCGTCCGCCTCGCTGCCGGCCAACCGGAGCGTGGAGACCCCGCCGCCGCATCCGCCGACCCCCGGTCCGACCGGCGTCACCCCCTCGGCGACACCCGCCCCGGAGCCCACCGGCAGCGCGACGGCCGGCCCCTCCGACCCCGATCCACTGCCGAGCCTCCCCGGTTCCTCGGGTTCGGGTAGTGGGTCGGCCGATCATTGAGGGTCTGGCCAGCAGGTTTGCCTCTGATCCCCAGGCTCCTCTATGGTGGTAGATCGTTCGTTTGATTCATTTGACTGGCGCCCTGATTCTCTGAAATGGCGCCCTTGGCGCGTTCCGGCGATCCGTGGCTGACCGCATAGAGGCGGTTGTGTAACAGAACCCCGGACTTTGGCGCGTGCCACTTCCGGAAGGTTTTGCATGTCTCTCGTTGACGACGCCCGCTTCGCCATGCCCGCGAACGGTCTCGACGCCGCCGACACCACCGACACCGCCGAGCTGCTCGACACCGTCGAGCCCGCCGAGGCGAACACCGACACCGACGCCGCGGACACCGACACCGCGGTCGACGAGCCCACCCTCACCTTCGGTGACCTGGGCCTGCCGGACGAGGTCGTCCGCGCCCTCGCCAAGCGCGACGTCACCACGCCGTTCCCGATCCAGGCCGCGACCATCCCGGACGCCCTGGCCGGCAAGGACGTGCTGGGCCGCGGCCGCACCGGCTCCGGCAAGACCCTCAGCTTCGGCCTGCCGCTGCTGACCCGCCTCGCCGACGGCGAGCGCACCCGCGCCAAGCACCCCCGCGGCCTGATCCTGGTGCCGACCCGCGAGCTCGCCATGCAGGTCGCCGACGCCCTGGAGCCCTTCGGCTCGGTGCTCGGCCTCAAGCTCAAGGTGGTCTGCGGCGGCACCTCGATGTCCAACCAGATCTACGCCCTGGAGCGCGGCGTCGACGTCCTCGTCGCCACCCCGGGCCGCCTGCGCGACCTGATCAACCGCGGCTCCGCCAAGATGGACGACGTCCGCATCGCCGTCCTCGACGAGGCCGACCAGATGGCCGACATGGGCTTCCTGCCCGAGGTCACCGAGATCCTCGACCTGGTGCCGGCCGGCGGCCAGCGCCTGCTGTTCTCCGCCACCCTGGAGAACGAGATCGACACCCTGGTCAAGCGGTACCTGAACAACCCGGTCACCCACGAGGTCGACCCGTCCGCCGGCGCCGTCACCACCATGACCCACCACATCCTCGTGGTGAAGCCCAAGGACAAGGCGCCGATCACCAACGCGATCGCCGCCCGCAAGGGCCGCACCATCATCTTCGTCCGCACCCAGATGGGCGCCGACCGCGTCGCCGAGCAGCTGGTCGAGGCCGGCGTGAAGGCGGACGCCCTGCACGGCGGCATGACCCAGGGCGCCCGTACCCGCGTCCTCGGCGACTTCAAGGACGGCTACGTCAACGTCGTCGTCGCCACCGACGTCGCCGCCCGCGGCATCCACGTCGACGGCATCGACCTGGTGCTGAACGTCGACCCGGCCGGCGACCACAAGGACTACCTGCACCGCTCGGGCCGCACCGCCCGCGCCGGCCGCTCCGGCACCGTCGTCACCCTGGTGCTGCCGCACCAGCGCCGCACCGTCTTCCGCCTGATGGAGGACGCCGGCGTCGACGCCTCCCGCCACATCCTCGACCACGCCTTCGACGCCGAGGTGGCCCGGATCACCGGCGCCCGCTCGCTCGTCGAGGTGCAGGCCGAGTCCGCCGCCGGCATCGCCGGTGCCGCCGAGCGCGAGGTCGCCGACATGACCCGCCAGCTGGAGCGCGCGCAGCGCCGCGCCACCGAGCTGCGTGAGGAGGCCGACCGTCTCACCGCCCGCGCGGCGCGCGAGCGGGCCGCCCTGGGCATCGAGGACGAGCCCGCCGAGGAGGCCGGCGAGACCGTCGTCGCCGCCGAGGCGCCCGCCGTCGAGATCCCGGCCCCGGCGGCCGAGGCCGACCGCGCCCCGTCCTACCGCGAGGCGCGCACCGAGCGCCCCGCGTTCAACCGCGACCGCGACCGCGAGCGGCCCTCCTTCGGCCGTGACCGCGAGCGTCCGTCCTTCGGCCGCGACCGTGACCGTGACGACCGTGGTGGCCGTTCCTTCGGTGACCGTGACCGTGGCGAGCGCGGTGGCTTCAACCGCGACGACCGTGGTGGCCGTCCCTTCAACCGCGACGACCGTGGTGGCCGTTCCTTCGGTGACCGAGACCGTGGCGAGCGTGGCGGCTTCAACCGCGACGACCGTGGTGGCCGTCCCTTCGGTGACCGTGACCGTGGCGAGCGTGGCGGCTTCAACCGTGACGACCGTGGTGGCCGTTCCTTCGGTGACCGTGACCGTGGCGAGCGCGGTGGCTTCAACCGCGACGACCGTGGTGGCCGTCCCTTCGGTGACCGTCCGGCCCGCTCCTTCGGCGACCGCCCGGCCTTCGGTGACCGCGACCGGGGCAACAACCGTCCGTTCGCCCGCCGCGACGACCACCGCTCCGGTGGCCGCCCGCAGGGCTTCGGCCGTGACGACCGTGGTGGCCGTTCCTTCGGTGACCGTGACCGTGGCGAGCGTGGCGGCTTCAACCGCGACGACCGCAAGCCGCGCTGGAAGAACTGACGCCCCGACAGGCTCCGGTACGGGCCCGCTCCACTTCGGTGGGGCGGGCCCGTCCGCGTTTTCCGGAGGCCGCGCGGGGCGAAGCGGGGTGTGCGAAGAAAAGGTCGAACCGCCGTCGCGCCGGGGTGGTAGCCTCCGACGGCTTTTCATCGAATACTCATACGCACCACCCAGCCGCCGGAGGGTGAGCCGGCGTAGGCGGTGCACGTCCGGGGGGTTCTGTGTACGACAGATCCATGCCCGGCCGGAGGAGACGGAGACCCCTGTCCCGCTTTTCCGGCCGGTGGTTCACCACGCTCGTGGCCGCGCCCGCGGTGGCCTTCTCGGTGCTCGCGCCGGCCACCGGCGCCTTCGCCGCGACGCCCGCGCCCAGCGCGCCGCCGACCGCCGCGGCGAGCCCGTCCGCCGCCGCGTCCGCTCCTGCCGCGACGCCCGGCACGCCGGCGCCCGCCACCTCCGTGCCCGCCGCCCGCCCGTCCGGGTCGCCGTCGGCCGGCGCGCCGAAGAGCACCGGGCACTCCACGCCGCGCACCGGTGCCGAGGCCCCGAAGGACACCGCGTCCTGCGGCGGCGGCCTGGTGTTCGGCACACCGACGGCCTGTCCCGGTATCACCGGTGGCCAGACGCACACCTACACGCTGACCACCCAGAAGCCCGGCGACACGGTCCTGCTGACGCTGCGCAAGGACCCGAACGCCTCCGCCTCGGTCAACACCGCGCTGTCCACCGCGGACGGCGAGGCGGTGCAGTGCACCACCCAGACCACCGGGCCGCTCCTCTGCACGGCCGACGTGGCCGGCACGTACACGCTGAAGGTGACGGCGGACTGGGGCACGTCGGCCTACACCGTCGCGGTCGACTCGCGGCTCTCCGGTGCCTGCACCGACCTGCCCGCGGTGGCCTTCTCGTTCGCCGACCCGGCCCGGTCCGGCCACCTCGCCGACGGCTCCACCGGTGACTGCTACCGGTTCGACCTCCCCTCCGGCACGGTGCTGCGGGTGACCGGGCCGAGCCAGGGCAACTACCCGGGCCAGGTCGGGGCCGTCATCGGCGACCGGGACGGCACCGCGGTCTGCCTGCCCGGCCCGAACTACGCCACCACCTGCACCCTGACCGGCACCGGCCCGTACACCGCGCGGTTCTCCGAGCTGTACGCCGACGAGGCGCAGTACACCCTGCGGATGACCCGGTTGAGCGACCCGCAGGGCTGCCCCGAACTGAAGACCGCCGTCTTCGGCGACACCGACCCGGCGCACGCCGACGGCTCCGTCCCCCAGTACGCAGCGACCTGTCACACCGTCACCGCTGCGGCCGGGCTGCTCGGTGTCCGGGTGGTCAACGACGACGGCTACGGCAACCCGCCGGACGTCCACTGGGCGCTGTACGACAACGCCGCCAACCAGGTCTGCAACGGCTACGAGAGCCTCACCCGCTGCAGTGTCCCGAAGGCCGGCAGCTACCACCTGCTGGTCGAGCCCAGCGGCTACGCCGACCCGACCCGCTACCAGGTCGCCGTCTTCGACCTGGCCGCCACCACCGGCTGCGCGGAGCAGGTCGACACCGGCTTCGACCGGCCGGCCGTCACCGGGAGCGTCCGCTCCCGGCTGCAGATCGACTGCTCGCCGTTCCGGGCCGCGTCCGGCGAGCGGATCATCGGCGAGAACAGCTGGAACAGCATCACCGACGCCACCGGCAAGGCGATCTGCGTCCGCGACTACTCGCAGGACGGCTGCGTGCTGCCCGGCTCGGGGCCGTACCGCATGCTCACCACGGGCATGAACGGCGCCACCGGCGACTACGCCCTCCAGATCCGCCGGCTGAACGACCCGGTTGGCTGCCCCACCGAGGCCTCGCAGCCGTACGGGACGGCACCCGCCGGCTCGACCGTCCGCTGCCGCACCCTGGACGCGACCACGGCAGGCCTGCACCTCCTGCACGCGGCGGACAACGCCCAGGTGACCGTCTACAAGCGGGACGGCACCCGGGTCTGCACCGGGGGCCCGGTCTGCGACCTTCCGGCCGCCGGCTCCTACACCGCCCTGTTCGGCGCCCCGCACGACCCGTACACCGGGGAGTCGAAGCTGGTCCTCCACGCGCCCGGCGAGACCAGGGGCTGCGTGTCGGGCAACGACGCCGGCCTGACCGGTGCCCGGGCCGAGGGCGACCTGACCGGTGACGGCCAGTACAACTGCCACACCCTGCCCAGCCCCAAGGGGGCCGTGCTCGCCCTGCTCGCCCCGAACGGCGACAACCTGATCAACCCGCCCACCCAGACGATCGTCGACGCCGCCGGCGTCCAGCAGTGCCAGACGCAGTACCGGAGCAGCACCTGCTCGCTGACCGGCACCGCGCCGTTCCGCCAGCTGGTCTCCGCCGGGGCTGCCGGCCACTACGCGATCACCGTAGCCCGGACGGACTCCCCGGCCGGTTGCGCGGCCTTCCCCGCGGACCGGTACGACGGCAAGCCAGGCACCGCGGTCAAGCTGACCGCCACGGCGCCCGTCCGCTGCCTTGCCGTTCCGGCGAACGGCCACGCCGCCTCCGAGCAGCTGGACTACGACTACAACCCGAAGCCCGCCACGGCGCCCCAGGTGCTGCCCGGCGAGTTCCACGTGTACGACCCGGCGGGCACGCAGGTCTGCCAGAGCTACGCGTTCAGCTCCTCGACCACGACCTGCTCCTTCGCGACGGGCAAGGCGTACACGGTGCTGCTGATCGGCGACGGCACCGAGCACGACTTCGAGGTCGTCCGCCGCGACATCACCGGCACCGCGCCGTGCACCGGCGTGAGCTCGACGACGGTCGGCGGCGCCCCGCTGCAGGGCCGGCTCACCGCCGCCCTCGCCGCGAACTGCGCGAGGATCCCGGCGGCGGCCGGCGACCGGCTGTCGATCTCCACCGGCAACAGCCCCGGCAAGGTGCTGCTGGTGGTGACCGACGCAACCGGACGTACGGTCTGCTCCGTGGTCAACCGGGAGTGCCTGGTGAGCGGTTCGGCCGGCTACCAGGCCGTCCTCACCGCGTACGACTACACCGGGACGCCCGTCGAGTACCGGCTGGACACCTGGCGGCTCTCCACCGCCGACGGGTTCCCGTCCGAGTGCCTGCGCACCCCGACGGCCGCCACCGGCTTCGGCCCGCTGACCGGCACCCTGACCCGGGACCGGGCCGCGGTCTGCGCCTCCGTGCCGGTCAAGCAGTTCGACCGGTTCCGGATCACCGGCGCCTACGCCCCGCAGGGCACGGCCGCGCCCAAGGCGCACCTGTACGGCACGGACGGTGCCGACTACTGCATCGACTTCCAGGGCAGCGAGGGCTTCTACACCGACTGCAACGTCCCGTACGGGGCCGGGCCCACCGCGCTGCTGGTGCTCTCGCTGCGCCCCGGCGACACCTCGGTCGACTACCGGGTCACCGCCACCTGCACCAACGGCACCTGCGGCCCGGCCGAGCCCGCCGGCGGGACGGGAGCGGCCTTCAACCCGCTGCAGCCCGCCCGGCTGCTCGACACCCGGTCCGCGCTGGGGCGTGCCGGCAACGGGCCGGTCCCGGGCGGCCAGACGGTCGACCTGCAGGTCGCCGGCCGTGGCGGCGTCCCGGCCGGCGGGGCCGAGTCGGTGGTGCTGAACGTCACCGTCACGGACCCGGCGGGGCCCGGGTTCCTGACGGCCTGGCCGGCCGGCCAGGCCCGGCCCACCGCGTCCTCGCTGAACTGGACGGCCGGACGGACCGTGCCGAACCTGGTCACCGTGCCGCTCGGCGCGGACGGCAGGGTCAGCCTGTACGTGGGCAGCTCCGGCTCGGCCCAGCTGGTCGCCGACGTCCTCGGCTACCACACGAAGACCGTGCCGGGCTCCGCATTCACGCCGGTCGGTCCCGAGCGGCTGCTGGACACCCGCACGGGCAACGGCCGTCCGGGGACGGCCGCGGTGGCGGGCGGCGAGACCGTGCGGCTCCAGGTCGCCGGCCGCGGCGGGGTCCCGGCCGCGGGCGCCTCGGCCGTCGCCCTCAACGTGACGGTCACCGGGACGGCCTCCCCGGGCTTCCTGACGGCCTGGCCGACCGGTACCGCCCGCCCGGTGGCGTCCAACCTCAACTGGGCGGCCCAGCAGACCACGGCCAACATGGTGGTCGTCCCGCTCGGCGCGGACGGCACGGTCAGCCTGTTCAACGGCGGGCCGGGCGGCACCCACCTGGTCGCCGATGTGGCCGGGTACTACAGCGGCGCGGCCTCCGGTTCGCTCTACCTCAGCGCGGGCCCCGTCCGTCTGACCGACACCCGGCAGGGCTCCGGCGCGCCGGTCGCCCCGCAGGGGCTGCTCCAGATCGACCTCTCGGGAACCCCGGCGGCCGGGGCGAAGGCGGTCGTGCTCAACGTGACCGTGGCGAACCCCGCGTCGGACGGCTACCTGACGGCCTGGCCGTCGGGCGCACCGCGGCCCACCGCGTCCAACCTGAACTGGGTCAAGGACCAGGTGGTGGCCAACCAGGTCGTGGTGCCGGTCGGCGCCGACGGCAAGGTCAGCCTGTTCAACGGAGGCGCGGGACCGGTGCACGTGATCGTCGACCGGGTCGGTGTGTTCGGCTGAGTCCGGTACGACGGCGGGCCCGCTCCACTTCGGTGGGGCGGGCCCGTCCGCGTTCTCGCCCGGACACAATTCCGGCCGTTGTTCTCGGAGTGAGAATAATCGGTGGCGGGCGGGACGGTGCGGCGCGTAGCGTCGTCGTCATGAGTCGAATGCATCAGGTGGCGGTCGAGAACGAGGAGATCGCCGAGCGGGGGAGCTACCGGGCGCACGGGGTTGCGGCGGTGGATATCGGGTCGATGCTGGCCGCGGCCCGGGCGGGGACGGTCTCGTACGGGCCGGACGAGGTGCCCGGCCCCGGGGCGGGGCCCTTCACGGGGGCGGTCGAGGTCACGGCGGAGGGCAGCATCCAGGCCGGTGCGCGGCTGGCGGCGGAGGGCGGCGAGCACGTCGCGGTGCTGAACTTCGCCTCGGCGCGCAACCCGGGCGGCGGCTACCTGCGCGGTGCCAAGGCCCAGGAGGAGGACCTCTGCCGCAGTGCGCTGCTGTACCGCTGCCTGCTGGAGGCCCCCGACTACTACGCGGCGCACCGGGCCTCCGACGACCTGCGGTACAGCCACCGGGTGATCTGGTCGCCCGCCGTCCCGGTGATCCGTGGGCCGGGCGGGCTGCTGGCGGAGCCCTACCCGCTGTCGTTCCTCACCTCGCCCGCGCCCAACGCCGGCCAGCTGGCGCTGCGTTCCGCTGGCCGGCCGGTGGACGTCGCCGGGGTGCTCGCCGAGCGGGCCGGGCGGGTGCTCGCCGTGGCGGCCCGGCACGGCGTCCGCGAGCTGGTCCTGGGGGCCTGGGGCTGCGGGGTGTTCCGCAACGACCCGGCGGTGGTGGCGGACGCCTTCGCCTCCGCCCTGGACGCCCGCGGCGGTGCCTTCACCAAGGTGGTCTTCGCGGTCTGGGACCGCTCGCCGGTGTCGGCGAACCGGGCGGCCTTCGAGAAGCGCTTCCCGGCCGCCTGAGCCGCCCGAGCTACCGGGGCCGCCCGAGCCGGCCGCGTGCGGGATTCAGGCGCCGCGGCGGGTGGCCAGCACGGAGGCGGCGGCGACCACGCCGGTCACGGCGAGGACGGACGGCCAGGCGCCGATCTTCTTCGCCAGCGGGTGTGAGCCGCCGAACGCCGCGACGTACAGGCCGGTCAGCGCCGCGGCGGTGGCCGGGCCCGCCTGGCGGTGCCACTGGACGGCCGCGGTGGCCCCGGCGGCGGCGAGCACCGCCCCGCCGAGCTCACGGCGCCCGGTCCACCGCGCCGTGCCGTACCCGCCGATCAGCCCGGCCGCCGCCACCGCCGTGCTCGGGACACCCGCCATTGCCGTACTCCTCCGTCCGGGGACCAGTCCCTCGACCATAACCCGCGCCCCCGGGCCGGCCCGGGGAGGGGCCGCACCCCGCGATCCGGCGCCCGATCGGCCCGAAAAGCCGCCCGGCGGCGGCCGAGTTGATCCATACTCGCGGCCGTGACCACTGCCACCGGGAGCACCGCCGCCCAGGGCGAGACCGAACTCCAGGGCGAGACCGAACTGCGGGTCGGCCCGCTGGAGCTCTTCTTCGACCTCGTCTTCGTCTTCACCATCACCCAGCTGACCGCCAGCCTGGTCCACCACCTCACCCCCGGCGGGCTGGTGCGGGTCCTCGTGATGCTCGCGGTGATCTGGTGGATGTACGACGCGTTCATCTGGCTGACCAACGCGCTGTCGCCGTCCACCCACCCCCGGCGGGCCTTCCTGCTGCTCGGCATGACCGGGTTCCTGGTGGTCTCGCTCGCGGTGCCGCACGCCTTCGAGGGCAGCGGGGCCGCCTTCGGCTGGGCGTACCTGCTGGTGATCGCCGTGCACACCGGGATGTTCGCCACCACCGGGGTCGCCCGCGGGCCGGTGCTGCGGATGGGCGGGCTGAACCTGGCCATCGCGGCCCTGGTGGTGGTCGGCGGATACCTGCAGGGCACGGTCCAACTCGCCCTGTGGACGGCCTCGCTGGCGTTGCAGATCGCCAACCCGTACCTGGTCGACCTGCCGCAGTTCCACCTGCGGGCGGACCACTTCGTGGAGCGGCACGGGCTGGTGGTGATCGTGGCCTTCGGCGAGTCGGTGGTCGCCCTGGGCGCCGGGGCCGCGGGCCATCCGGAGCTCACCCCGGGGCCGGTCGGTGCGGCGGTCTGCGCGCTCGCGGTCTGCGTCGGCCTGTGGTGGGCCTACTTCGGGCACGACGACGACGAGCGGGCGGTCGCCGTGATGACGCTGCTGGACGACGACCGGCGCAACCGCATCGCGATCCGCGTCCACAACCTCGGCCACTACGCGCTGCTGCTCGCGGTGATCCTCTTCGCGGCCGGCGCCGAGTCGGCCGTCGCCCACCCGACCGCCGCCCTGCCCACCGGCCAGGCCGCCGTGCTGGCCGCCGGTCCGGCGCTCTTCCTGGTCGCCAACACCGGGATCCGGAACGTCTTCGGGCTGCGCCCGCTGCTGCCCCGCCTGGTGGCGGCGGCACTGGTGGCGGCGACCGTCCCGTTGGGCACCCGCACCGCCGCGCTGGTCCAACTCGGTGCGATCGCCGTCCTGATGGCGGGCGCCTTCGGTTGGGAGGAGCGGCACCGGCTCGGCCGCGGCTGAGCCGGCGCCGCCCGGTCAGACCAACCTGGCGCGCAGCGCCGCGAGTTCCTCCTCGGTGACGCCGTGGGCGAGCAGGTAGCCCTCGATCGAGCCGTGCAGTTCGCGCATCCGGGTTAGGGCGGCGAGCAGGTTCTCCGCCTCCACCGGGTGGGAGAGTTGCTCCTCGCCGTTCTCGTCCAGGTAGGGCACGGGCCCGCGATCCAGGCCGAGGTGCACGTTGGAGCGGAGGAAGTCCGCGACGATCTCGTCCTCGGAGAGCCCCGCGAGGTGGTGCAGCACGGCGACGGTCAGCCCGGTGCGGTCCTTGCCGACGGCGCAGTGGACGATCGCGGGTGTACCGTCCGGCGCGGCGAGCCGGCGGACCGTCCCGGCGATCGCGTACCCGCCGGTCTCGGCCATGAACAGGTAGACCGGGAGCGCCCCGGAGGGCCACTCGACGCCGGTCTCCGCCCGGTCCGGCAGCAGCGGCAGGTGGTGGTCCAGGTAGTCCAGGCCGTGCCGCTCGTCCGGCCAGCGGCTGCGCTCGCTCGCGGTGCGCAGGTCGACCACGACCCGGATGCCGAGCGCCTTCAGCGCCTGGGCGCCCTGCGGGGTGAGCAGGGCGAGGGTGCCGGAGCGGAACAGCACGCCGGGGCGGACGGCGCCCACCCCGGCGTCCCGGAAGTTGGGCACGTCCGGGACGGCCGGGTGCGGCCGGGACCGTTGGTAGTCGAGGCGGTCGGGGACACCGGCGGGGGCCCCGCCGTCGGCGGCGGCCGTCCCCGAGGACACGGTGGTGGCGGTAACAGCGGCGTCGGTGTCGACGGCGGAGTCGAACTCGCTCTCGGTCATGGGGCCAACGGTAGGCCGCCCGGCCGCGCCACTCGGCCCGGATCGCCCGACTCGCCCCGCCGTGCGGGTCAGCGCCCGCCGGCGAGGTCCAGGAAGGCCCCGGTGGTGTACGAGGAGGCGGGCGAGAGCAGGAAGAGGATGCCCTCGGCGACCTCCTCCGGCCGTCCCCCGCGGCCCATCGGCAGCCCGGGAGCGACCCGGTCGACCCGGCCCGGCTCGCCGCCCAGCGCATGGATGTCCGTGTGGATCAGGCCCGGCCGGACGGCGTTGACCCGGATGCCCTCGCCGGCGACCTCCAGGGCCAGCCCGCGGGTCATCGAGTCCAGCGCGCCCTTGGACGCGGCGTAGTCCACGTACTCGTTGGGCGAGCCCAGCCGGGAGGCCGCCGAGGACACGTTGACGATCGCCCCGCCGCGCCCGCCGTAGCGGGTGGACATCCGGCGCACCGCCTCGCCCGCGCACAGGAACGGGCCGGTGATGTTCGCCGCCCAGATCCGGGCCAGCCGGTCCTCGTCCAACGCGTCGAGGCGGCACTGCTTCTCCAGCGTGCCGGCGTTGTTCACCAGGGCGGTGAGCGTGCCGAGCCGCTCGTCCACCGTCTCGAACAGCCGCCGCGCGCCCTCGGCCCGGCTGACGTCCGCCCGGACGGCGATCGCGGTGCCGCCCTGGGCACGGATGCCGTCCACCACGGCCTGGGCCGAGACGCTGTCGTTGAGGTAGTTGATGCAGACCCGGTGGCCGCGGGCCGCCGCCAGCCTGGCGGTGGCGGCCCCGATCCCGCGTCCGCCGCCGGTGACCACAAGGACGTCGTCGCTCATGGCCCGACCGTATCCGACCCTGCCGTGTCCACAGTGTGGAAATCCGGGACGGCCGGTGTGTGGGCCCGAGAACATGGGTCCATGACCGCGCAGCCCGCCGCCGAGCCGGACACCGCCGCCCGCACCGACGACGCGGCCTTCCTGGCCGCGGACGCCCTGATCGACCACCGGCACCCCGCGATCCGGGCGCTCGCCCGCGAACTGCGCGGGGCGAGCGCGGAGGAGACGGCACGCGCCCTGTACGAGTACGTCCGCGACCAGGTGGCGCACTCCTACGACGTGGACCGGTGGAGCGCCGCCGTCCGCGCCTCCGACGTGCTCGCCGCGGGCGACGCCGTCTGCCACGGCAAGGCCCACCTGCTGGTGGCCCTGCTGCGTGCCGAGGGCATCCCGGCCGGCCTGTGCTACCAGCGGGTGGAGCGGCTGCACGGCCTGGCGGCCGTCCGCCTGCCCGGGCGGCCGGAGTGGGTGCGGATCGACCCGCGCGGCAACCGGCCGGGCATGGACGCCCGCTTCGCGACCACGCCGGTGCAGGAACGGCTCGTCTACCCCGACGTTCCGCTGGAGCCCGGGGTGTACGCCGCGGTGCCGCCCGCGCTGGCCGCCGGCCTCGCCCGCGGCGTGCCCGGGGCCGCCACCTTCGAGTACATCCCGACCGAGCTGTAGCGGGCGTCAGCCCGCGGCCGCGCGCAGCGCCTCGATCCTGGGCGCCCGGCTCTTCGGCGAGTCCAGGCTGAACCCGCGGGCGTCGCCGAGCTCCTCGCGGACGAACGCCTCGGTGCGGTCGATCGCCTCGCGCAGCGCCGCGTCCATCGGCACGTACAGCTGGTGCACGATCTCGCGCTGCTCCGGGTCGTACTCCCAGAGCCCGACGATCCGGCCGCGGTCCACCACGACATGGCTCTGCGGGTCGGCCTCGGTGCCGAAGCTGCGCCCGGCCCGCCCGGCCGGCAGTGTCCGCCCGGCGTCGGCCGGGTCCAGCAGCCGCGGCAGGTCCCGGTGCAGCAGGTGGACGCCGTCGATCCCGGCGAGCAGCGCGTACGAGGGCTCGGCGGGCGGCTCGAAGGACTCGAACTCGTCCACCAGGGCCGCCGGCAGCAGCAGATCGGTGCCGGGCAGGGTCACCAGGTCGAGCGGCGCCAGTGCGGCCTTGGCGGTCGCCGCGGTGAAGCCGGTGAACCACCGCAGGTGCCGGACGGCCGCCGGCGCGGCCCAGGCGAGGTAGCGCTCGGCGAGCTCCGCGGCCGAGCCCCGCACCGGCTGGTCCCACCGCACGTAGCCGTAACGCTGTTGGTCCAGGCGGCCGTTGACCGGAACCCGGCGGGCCTGGCCGCGGGCCTGCAGCAGACCCAGCGCCAGCGGCAGCGTGGTCGACACCCCGCGCTTTCGGCCCGCGTCGCCGAGCGACCGGACGGCCCCGCCCGCCGCCTCGCGGATCGCCGCAGGCTCCAACGGAGCGTCCGGCGCGAGGAGATGGCCGATCGTGAGGCACAGCTTCTCGATCTCGTCCCGGGTGACGCCGAGGTGCTTCACCGCCGAGGCGATCTCGCTCTCCGGGACACCGGCTCCCGCGGCCAGGCCCAGCGCGAAGTCCTGCGCCGGCAGCACGTAGGTGCAGCCGCGGGCGGACGGCAGCTCGTGCACCTCCAGCCCGGCCACCGCGGCGTCCACCGCCTCCCGGTGCAGGCCGGCCCGGGCGAACAGGCCCAGGTACGGTGCCGCGCCGCCCACCGAACGGGCCCAGCCGGTCGCGGCCAGCACCTCGGCCGCGGAGGCGCCCGCGTGCGCCCCGCCGGGCCCGCCCTCCAGCCACTGCCGGTGCGCCCACCAGGCCCTGAGCCTCGCCGCCGGGACCTCGCTGTCGATCAGCCCGTTCGCCATGCGCCCAGTATCGGCGCGCCGCGCGGCGGGCGGGCGGAGCGACCTACCGACAATTCGGTCGCGCTCAACCGAGACCGCACGGCAGACTGCCGGTCCGGCCCCCTTCCGGGTTCCCCGGACCTCCCGACCCCCCGACGGACGGAGACGCCCGTGCACGTCCTGCTCGCCGGCATCGTCGGCTCCACCGCCTACGGCCTGGCCCACGCCGGCTCGGACATCGACCGGCTCGGCCTGTTCGCCGCCCCCACCGTCGACTTCCACGGCCTGCACCGGCCCGCCGAGTCGCACGTCACCACCGCGCCCGACCGCACCCTGCACGAGGCCGCCAAGTGGTGCCGGCTCGCGCTGAGCTGCAACCCCACCGCCTCCGAACTCGCCTGGCTGCCGGAGGACCTGTACGAGGTGCGCACCCCGCTGGGCGAGGAACTCGTCGGCATCCGGCGGTCCTTCCTCAGCGGGCACGCCGTCCGCCGCTCCTACCTCGGCTACGCCACCCAGCAGTTCAGGAAACTGATGACCCGGGACACCGCCGATCCCGCCGCGCGGGCCAGGGCCGCCAAGCACGCCCGGCACCTCGTCCGGCTGGTCGAGCAGGGCCTCGCCCTGCACGAGACCGGCGAGATCGTCGTCCGGCTCGCCGACCCCGAGCGGGTCCGCGCCCTCGGCGAGCGCTACGCCGAACGACCCGACGAGGCAGCCGGGCTGCTGGCCGCGGCGGAGGACCGGTTCGACCGTCCCGGCGTGCTGCCGGAGAGGCCCGACGAGGCCCCGGCCGAGGCCTGGCTGCGCCGCGTCCGGGCCGTCCACCTGGCCGCGGCGGCCTGACCGGCGTCCGTGCACCGGTTCGAGCCCCGGCGCGGCGCACAATCCCCTGGCGGCCCCCGGGGGATCACCGGGTAGGATCTGCCCCGGCGAGCGCTGTACCAGCATGGTCGCGCCCGCCGGCGGGCCGCTAGCTCAATTGGCAGAGCTGCGGACTTTTAATCCGTAGGTTCAGGGTTCGAGCCCCTGGCGGCCCACTTGTTCGGCGAAGTCCGGCACCGGCGAGACGCGGTGCCGGACTTCGGTGTTTCGTGGCTCAGGCGCCGCCGCGGGCCGCGGTGAGGACCGGGCGCAGCAGGTCGAGGACGGCCGACCAGCGGTAGTCCGCGCGGCCGGCCTCGGTGCGCGCGGGGTGGGGGACGGCGTCGCCGATCAGCACGCCCATGCCGCGTAGCCGGTCGAGAGCGGCGGCGTAGGCGGGGTGGGCGGCCTGGGCGGCGTTGACGTACGGCTGGACGGCGGTGGGGGTGCCGAGGCCGTGGGCCTCGCAGAGGATGCCGAGGGCGAGGGTGTCGGAGATGCCGGCGGCCCACTTGTTGACGGTGTTGAAGGTGGCGGGGGCGACCGCGATCGCGTCTGCCCAGGGCAGCGGCTGCGGGCTGCCCGGGGTGCGCCAGGCCGACCGGACGGGGTGCCCGGTCCGCGCCTCCACCGCCTCCCGGTCGATGAAGCCGAGGGCGTTGGGGGTGGCGATGACGCCGACGCCCCAGCCCTCGTTCCGGGCGGCGGTGATCAGGGTGCCGACGTCGGCCGCGATGCCGGCGGCGCAGACGACGACGTAGAGGAACGGCCGGTGCTGCTCGGTCACCCTGGACTCCCCGGTGCGGTCGGCGGTGGTGCGTGCGGCGGGTACAGGGGCATCCTGCCCCGTCCGCGGCCCGCCGTCCCGACCCGTGGCGGCGGGCCGGAACGAACGCGGCGTCAGAGCTTGGCGAACGGCGGGAAGATCGGCCGGTAGATCTTGATCTGGTAGGCCATCGAGACGTCGTCGATCAGGAACGGCACCCGGTTCGCGCTGTCGTCGACCGAGAAGAAGGAGAGCACGGTGTGCTGCTCGGTGGACGAGTAGAACGCGCTCGGCAGGGTGACGGTCACCTTCTCGTACGCGCCGCTGCTGTCCTTGTTGGTGCGGGTGACGAGGGTGTAAGGGGTGCCGTCCGGCGCGGTGGCCTCCACGGTGAGCTCGTGGTAGCCGAAGGTGGCCGGGGTCGGCGCGTCGATGCGCAGCCAGAAGGTGAGCACCGGCACCCGGAAGGCCGGGACGGTCACCTGCTGGGAGATCCGGTCCATGCCCGCCCGGCCGTGGCCGCCGAGTTCGGCCTTCCAGGCGCCGGAGTGCGCGGGGTGCGCCGAGGAGTTGTTGATCAGATCGGTGCCGAACGGAACCGAGAACGTGTTCCACCCGCTCGCGCCGACCTCGAAGTCGGGGTTGGCGACACCGGCCGGCGCGGCCTGGGCGGCCGGGGCGGTCAGCAGGCCGACGGCGGCCGCGGCGGCGAGGACGGAAGTGGCGATACGCGCCTTCCGGAATATGGCCTTCATGGTTCTCCTGGTCGAGGTGGCCGCCCGCACCTGCTGTCGGTGCCCGGGTCGGCGGTGTTCCGGTGCGGCCCGGGGCCGCACGAGGAACGTACCGTTCACCACTGACTCCACCGAGGTGGAACCGGTTCCCGATCTGATGCCGGGTCAGTCATTCGTCCAGGTGCGGGGACGAACGGCCGGGACGGGTGGCCGGGGCACGGCTGCCCCGGCCCCCGGGCCCGGTCAGTAGCGCGGCTTGCGGGTCGGGGCGATGCCGCCGAGCAGGAAGGCCACCCCGAGCACGCCGGCGATGACGGCGTCGGTGGTCTGCGAGGGCTTGTGGCTGGCGTCCATGACCGCGGTGACCAGGCCGGCCACGGCGCTGATGTAGCAGAAGATCGTGATGAAGATCTTCAGGTTGGGGTTCATCCGCTGCGGGGCCCTCAACGGGCGGTCCGCGGTCCGCGCTCCGCGGGTGCGGTCGCGGCGGTGGTGAGGCCGAGCAGCATCACCCAGGCGTCCGGGTCCGACCGGAATCGGTTCCAGCGGTCCGCGGCGAGGGCGAGTTCGGCCAGTGAGAGGACGCCCCGGGCCACCAGCGGCTCCAGCCGCTGCGGGCCGCCGGCCGCGCGCCGTGCACCACTTCGCCGGCCAGGAGGACGACCGCGACGCGCTCTGGCATGCCTGGCTCGACGCCGGCTACACCGTGGAGGGCATGTACCACCTCTCCCGCAGCCACGGGCTGCGCGCCGAGCGCGAACTCTCCACCCCGGAGCGGGTCAACATGCTCGCCGCCTACCGGGCCGCCGTCGACCCGTCCTTCTCCGGCCTCGCCGAGAACCTCCGGCGCACCCACGGCCCGGGCGGCTCCTTCGTCGACCCGTCCACGCTGACCGGCGCGTTCGGCGTCATCAACCCGCTGCGGCGCGGCCGCTGACCGGCCCCGGAGCCGCCGCACCCCGCTCCGGTGGCGGGGCGCGGCGGCACCGGGAAGGGTGGGCGGGAGGGTGGCCCCGTGCGGCACGGGGCCGGACCCGCTCCCAGGGAGGCACGATGCCCGAGGTAACCACCCGCTATCGGCCCGGCACCCCCTGCTGGGTCGACCTGATGGCCAAGGACCAGCAGGCCGCCCTCGACTTCTACCGCGACCTGTTCGGCTGGCAGGGCGAGGTCGGCCCGGCCGAGTTCGGCGGCTACGCGATCTGCTCGCTGAACGGCCGCCCGGTGGCCGGGATCGCCCCGCAGATGGCCCCCGAGGGCGAGCCGCTGCCGCCTGTCGTCTGGACGACCTACCTGGCCTCCGACGACGCCGACGCCACCCTCGCCGCGGTCAACGCCGCCGGCGGCACCACCCTGATGCCGGCCGTGGACGTCGGCAACGTCGGCCGGATGCTGGTCGCCAGCGACCCGACCGGCGCCGTCTTCGGGGTCTGGCAGCCCGGCGAGTTCTTCGGCGCCCAGGTGGTCAACGAGCCCGGCGCGCTGACCTGGAACGACCTGCACACCAGCGACGTCGACGCCGCCTCCGCCTTCCTCCGCTCCGCGTTCGGGGTGGAGACCGCCGCGATGGAGGGCATGCCCGGGTACCACGGCATCCACGTCGACGGCCGGGCCGTCGGCGGCGTCGTCGGCCTGCAGGACGACCCGCCCGGCACCCCCTCGCACTGGCGGGTCTGGTTCGCCGTCGACGACACCGACAGCACCGTCGACGCCCTGGTGAAGGCCGGCGGTACGGTCCTCGCCCCGCCGTCCGACGGCCCGGCCGGCCGCTCCGCCCTGGTCGCCGACCCGCAGGGCGCCGCCTTCGCGGTGATCACCGTCCCCTGAGCCGCGCCGACCGCCGACCGCCGGTGTGCCGCCCGCCCGCGCCGTCCCAACACGCCGGGCGCGAATGGGCGGCATATCCGCGACCGCACCGGCAAGACTTGCAGCCATGCTGGGGCTTCCGGACGACATCCACGCCTTCCTGTTCGACCTCGACGGCGTGCTGACGCAGACCGCGACCGTGCACGCCGCCGCCTGGAAGGACATGTTCGACACCTTCCTGCGCGCCGAGGCGCACCGCACCGGCGCACCCTTCGTACCCTTCGACCCGGTCGCCGACTACGACGAGTACGTCGACGGCCGGCCCCGGCTCGACGGCACCCGGGCCTTCCTGGAGTCCCGCGGCGTCCACCTGTCCGAGGGCGACGAGCAGGACGCCCCCGGCACCCGCACCCTCCGGGGCCTCAGCCGGGCCAAGAACGACACCGTGCTGCGGATGATCCGCGAGCAGGGCGTCGAGCCCTACCCCGGCTCCGTCGCCTACCTGCACCGGCTGCGCGAACTCGGCCTGCCGCGCGCCGTGGTCTCCTCCAGCGCCAACTGCCGGGACGTGCTGCGGGCCGCCGGCATCGACGGCCTCTTCGACGTGGTGGTCGACGGCGTCACCGCCCACCGCGACCACCTGGCCGGCAAGCCCGCGCCCGACACCTACCTCGCCGCCGCCCGGGCCCTCGGCACCACACCCGAGCACGCCGCCGTCTTCGAGGACGCGCTGGCCGGCGTCGCCTCCGGCCGGGCCGGCGGTTTCGGCACCGTGGTCGGCGTCGACCGGGTCGGCCAGGCCGGGGAACTGCGCGCGCACGGCGCCGACATCGTCGTCCGCGACCTCGCCGACCTCCTCCCCGACGCGCCCGGGGAGGAGTGGTGACCAGCCAGGACACCTTCACCGTCGACCCGTGGGGCGTGGTCGAGCACGGCCTCGACCTGGCCGGCCTGGCCCGCGCCGAGTCCGTCTTCGCCCTCTCCAACGGCCACATCGGACTGCGCGCCAACCTCGACGAGGGCGAACCGCACGGCCTGCCCGGCACCTACCTCAACGGCGTCTTCGAGCTGCGCCCGCTGCCCTACGCGGAGAGCGGCTACGGCTACCCGGAGTCCGGGCAGAGCGTCATCAACGTCACCAACGGCAAGATCATCCGGCTGCTGGTCGACGACGAGCCCTTCGACCTGCGCTACGGCGACCTGCACCAGCACCAGCGGAGCCTCGACTTCCGGGACGGCGTGCTGCACCGGACCGCCGAGTGGACCTCCCCCGCCGGACGGACCGTCAAGGTCTCCTCCGCCCGCCTGGTCTCGCTCACCCAGCGCGCCGTCGCCGCCTTCGACTACACGGTCGAGGCCGTCGACGGCCCCGTCCGGATCGTGCTCCAGTCCGAACTGGTCGCCAACGAGCAGCTGCCGGACGGCGAGCGCGACCCGCGGGCCGCCGCCGTGCTGGAGGCACCGCTGGTCGCCGAGGCGCACGAGGCGACCGGCACCAAGGCCGTCCTGGTGCACCGCACCCGCTACAGCGGTCTGCGGGTCGCCGCCGGCATGGACCACATCATCGAGGGGCCCAAGCGCTTCGAGGCCACCGCCGAGGCCACCGAGCAGCAGGGCCGGATCAGCGTCACCACCGTCCTGCAGGCCGGCGAGAAGCTGCGGCTGGTCAAGTTCGTCGCGTACGGCTGGTCGGCGACCCGCTCGCTGCCCGCCGTCCGCGACCAGGTGGAGGCCGCGCTGACGGCCGCCCGCTACACCGGCTGGGACGGGCTCGTCGCCGAGCAGAAGGGCTTCCTCGCCGACTTCTGGGGCGGCAGCGACATCGAGGTCGAGGGCGACGTCGAACTGCAGCAGGCCGTCCGCTTCGCCCTGTTCCACGTGCTGCAGGCGGGCGCCCGCAGCGAGGAGCGGGCCATCCCGGCCAAGGGCCTCACCGGCCCCGGCTACGACGGCCACAGCTTCTGGGACACCGAGACCTTCGTCCTGCCGGTGCTCACCTACTGCCTGCCCTCCGCCGTCGACCAGGCGCTGCGCTGGCGGCACACCACCCTGCCGATGGCCCGCGAGCGCGCCGCCCAGCTCGGCCTGGCCGGCGCGGTCTTCCCGTGGCGGACGATCCGCGGCGAGGAGTGCTCCGGCTACTGGCCGGCCGGCACCGCCGCCTTCCACATCGGAGCGGACATCGCCGCCGCGGTGGTCCGCTACGTGCACGCCACCGCCGACGTCGAGTTCGAGCGCACCTGGGGCCTGGAACTGCTCGTCGAGACCGCCCGGATGTGGCGCTCGCTCGGCCACCACGACCCGGCCGGCCGGTTCCGCATCGAGGGCGTCACCGGCCCGGACGAGTACAGCGCCGTCGCCGACAACAACGTCTTCACCAACCTCATGGCGCAGACCAACCTGCGCGCCGCCGCCGAGGCCGCCACCCGGCACCCGCTGGAGGCCGCCGCGCTCGGCGTCGACACCGAGGAGGCGGCCGCCTGGCGGGACGCCGCCTCCGCGATGTTCATCCCCTACGACGAGAACCTCGGCGTCCACCCGCAGGCCGACGGCTTCACCGACCACCAGCAGTGGGACTTCGAGAACACCCCGGCCGAGAACTACCCGCTGCTGCTGCACTACCCCTACTTCGACCTGTACCGGAAGCAGGTCGTCAAGCAGGCCGACCTGGTGCTCGCCATGCAGGTCCGCGGCGACGCCTTCACCGACGAGCAGAAGGCCCGCAACTTCGCCTACTACGAGCGCCTCACCGTCCGGGACTCCTCGCTGTCCGCCTGCACCCAGGCGGTCATCGCGGCCGAGGTCGGCCAGCTCGACCTCGCCTACGACTACACCGCCGAAGCCGCCCTGATGGACCTGCACGACCTCGGCGGCAACACCCGCGACGGGCTGCACATGGCCTCCCTCGCCGGGGCCTGCATCGCCCTGGTGGCCGGCTTCGGCGGCCTGCGCGACCGCGGCGGCCGGCTCTTCTTCCGGCCCCGGCTGCCCTCCGGGCTGCGCCGGCTCTCGTTCGCGCTGCGGGTCCGCGACAGCCTGCTGCGGGTCGAGATCACCCACGCCACCACCAGGTACACGCTGAAGCGCGGGCAGAGCATCCAGGTGCAGCACGACGGCGAGGTGCTGGAGGTGAAGTCGGGTTCGCCGGTGCACCGGCCGACCGTCGTCGCCGATGCACCGCCGGAGCGGTGCATCCAGCCGCCCGGCCGCGAACCTGCCCGGCGGCACCCGCAGGCCGGCGTGCACACCCAGCCGATCGAGCACCTGCCCGCGGAGTGACGCCGGGCGGTCACCCGTTCGCCGCCGACCGGGTGCCCGCCGCAGGCCGCCGTCGCAGGGTGGTGGCGACCTGTGACCGGCGACGGAAGGGCGGAACCGTGGGCAGTGTGGCCGAACAGATGGTCGAGGTGCTCCGGCAGGCCGGCGTCGAGCGGGTCTACGGCGTGGTCGGCGACAGCCTCAACCCTGTGGTCGACGCGATCCGCCGCGCCGAGGGGATCTCCTGGGTGCACGTCCGCAACGAGGAGGCCGGTGCCTTCGCGGCCGCCGCCGAGGCCGGACTCACCGGCCGGCTCGCGGTCTGCGCCGGCTCCTGCGGCCCTGGCAACACCCACCTCATCCAGGGCCTCTACGACGCCCAGCGCAGCGGTGTGCCGGTGCTGGCCCTCGCCTCGCACATCCCGTCCGGGCAGATCGGCACCGGCTTCTTCCAGGAGACCCACCCCGAGCGGGTGTTCACCGACTGCAGCACCTTCTGCGAGATGGTCTCCACCCCCGGCCAGATGCCGCGGCTGCTGCGGGTCGCCGTCCAGCACGCGCTCGGTGCGCGCGGCGTCGCCGTGCTCGCCTTCCCCGGCGACGTCGCCGCCCTGCCCGCCGCAGGCCCCACCGGCAGCTCGCACTTCCTGACCGAACAGGCCGTCGCCGCACCGCCCTGGGGCCAGGTCCAGGCACTCGCCCTCGCCCTGGAGTCGGCCGCCACCGTCACGCTCTTCTGCGGCGCCGGCACCCGCGACGCGCACGAGGAGGTGATGAAGCTCGCCGACACCCTGCAGGCCCCGGTCGGACACTCGCTGCGCGGCAAGGAGTTCATCCAGTACGACAACCCGTACGACGTCGGCATGAGCGGGCTGCTCGGCTACGGCGCCTGCCACGAGGCGCTGCACGAGGCCGAGTTGGTGCTGCTGCTGGGCACCGACTTCCCGTACGACTCCTTCCTGCCGACCCGCCGGGTGATCCAGGTCGACCACGACGCCACCCGGCTCGGGCGGCGCGTCCCGCTCGAACTCGCCGTGCACGGCGACGTCTCCGCCACCCTGCGGGCCGTCCTGCCGCTGCTCGCCCGGCGCGGCGACCGCGGCTTCCTCGACACCATGCTGGAGCGGCACGCCAAGGCCCTGGAGACCGTCGTCGGCGCCTACACCCGGGACATCGAGAAGCACACCCCGATCCACCCCGAGTACGTGGCCTCGGTGCTCGACGACGTCGCCGCCGACGACGCCGTCTTCACCGTCGACACCGGCATGTGCAACGTCTGGGCGGCCCGCTACCTCACCCCCAACGGCCGCCGCCGGGTGATCGGCTCCTTCCTGCACGGCTCCATGGCGAACGCCCTGCCGCACGCCATCGGCGCCCAACTGGCCTTCCCCGGGCGGCAGGTGATCTCGATGTCGGGCGACGGCGGGCTCGGCATGCTGCTCGGTGAACTGCTCACCGTCGCCAAGCACCGGCTGCCGGTCAAGACCGTCGTCTTCAACAACGGCGCGCTCGGCATGATCAAGCTGGAGATGCTGGTCAGCGGCTACCCCGAGTGGGAGATCGACAACGGGGACGTCGACTACGCGGCGATCGCCCGGGCCGCCGGCATCCCCGCCAAGCGGGTCACCGATCCGGCCAAGCTCCGCGAGGTGCTCGCCGAGAGCCTCGAACGCCCCGGCCCCGCACTCGTCGACGTGGTCACCGACCCCAACGCCCTCTCCATCCCGCCGAAGATCACCGCCGCCCAGCTCCGCGGCTTCGCCCTCGCCGCCGGCCGCACCGTGCTCTCCGGCGGCGTCGGCCGGATGATCGACCTCGCCCGGTCGAACCTGCGCAACATCCCGCGGCCGTAGCGCGGTCGGGCGGTCGGCCCGAAGGCGCGGACGGGCACCTCGGTGTCAGCCGGCCGCGCGGGCGGCGCGGCCGGCCAGGGTGCGCAGGTGGTCGGCGAGCTCGGGGGGTTCGTGGACCTCGAACTCGCAGCCCAGGGTGATCAGTCGGACGGCCAGCCACTCCAGCGGGTCGGCTCGGCTGTGCAGGCGGCAGCGCTGCTCGTCGAGCGGCTCCAGGGTGCCCGCGGACGGGCCGAGCCGGCGGGCGGCCTCGTCGGCCGGCAGGTGCAGGGTGGCCACCGCGCGGTACGAGCGGGACGGTCCGGCGAGCCGGGCGGCGACGAAGGCGGCGGCGTCCTCGGCCGGCAGCTCGCGCGGGGCGCAGCGCAGCCCGGTCCGCTGCGGGTCGGCGATCCGGTCGACGCGGAACAGCCGCCAGTCGTCCCGGTCGGTGTCGTGGGCGACGAGGTACCAGCGGCGGCCGGCCGAGACCAGGCGGTGCGGTTCGACCCGGCGGCGGGTCCGGGCGCCGTCGCGGGCCCGGTAGTCGAAGCGGACCTGTTCCCGGGCGGCGACGGCGGAGGCGAGGAGGGCCAGGTCCTCGGGGTCGATCCGGGGCCCGTCCCCGGGCAGCATCGGGACGGTCGCGGTGTCCAGCGCGGAGACCCGGTGCCGCAGCCGCGACGGCAGCACCTGGACGAGCTTGGCCAGCGCCCGGACGGACGCCTCCTCGATCCCGTCGACGGCGTGCCCGGCGGCCGTCCGCAGGCCCACCGCGATGGCCACCGCCTCCTCGTCGTCGAGCAGCAGCGGGGGCATCGCGGTGCCGGCGACCAGCCGGTACCCGCCGACCGGCCCGCGGGTGGCCTGCACGGGGTAGCCGAGGTCGCGCAGCCGCTCGATGTCCCGGCGGACGGTGCGCGGGCTGACGTCCAGGCGGTCGGCGAGTTCGCCGCCGGGCCATTCGCGCGGGGTCTGCAGCAGGGAGAGCAGGGCCAGCAGCCGGGCCGGGGTGTCGGTCATGCCCCCGAGTCTGGCGCACATTGCGGACAGGATCCGGCCTAATCGGGCCCTAGCGTCGGAAGCGTTCCCGATGACTCCCGACGACCTCCCCGAGGAGCGGCCATGGCCCCCGAACGTTCCGACCGCAGGCGCTGGATCGCACTGGCCGTGGTGATGACGGCCAGTCTGATGGACCTGGTGGACGTCACCATCGTCAACATCGCCATGCCGAGCATCCGGGAGGAGACCGGCGCCTCGTTCAGCGCGCTGCAGTGGATCAGCGCGGGCTACGCGCTGGCCTTCGCGGTCGGTCTGATCACCGGCGGCCGGCTCGGCGACATCCACGGCCGCAAGCGGCTCTTCCTGCTGGGCATCGCCGGCTTCACCGCCGCCTCGGCCCTCTGCGGCTTCGCGACCGGGCCGGACATGCTGGTCGCCGCGCGGGTGCTGCAGGGCGCGGCGGGTGCGCTGATGGTGCCCCAGGTGCTGGCGATCATCCACGCGGGATTCCCCGCGGAGGAGCGCGGCAAGGTCTTCGGCCTGTTCGGCGCCATGGTGGGCCTCGGTGCGGTGACCGGCCCGCTGCTGGGCGCGCTGCTCACCGAGTGGGACGTCGCGGGCCTCGGCTGGCGGCCGATCTTCCTGGTCAACCTGCCCGTCGGCGTGGCCGGACTGCTGCTCGGCCGGATCTTCATCGACGAGTCGAAGGCCCCGCAGGCGCTCCGGCTGGACCTGGCCGGCGTGGCGCTGGCCAGCGCGGGTCTGCTGATGGTGCTGTACCCGCTGACCCAGGGCCGTGAGCTCGGCTGGCCGCTGTGGGGGTACGCCGTGATGGCGGGCGGGATCGCCGTGCTGGCGCTGTTCGTCCGTCACGAGCGGGCCAAGTCCCGCCGGGACGGCTCGCCGCTGGTCGAGCTCTCGCTGTTCCGGGTGCGCAGTTTCGCCGCCGGGATCGGCGTCCAGCTCGGCCACGGCACCGCCTGCGGCGTGTTCTTCCTGGCCTGGACGCTCTACATGCAGCTCGGCCTCGGCTGGAGCCCGCTGAAGGCCGGGCTCACCGGGCTGCCGTTCTCGCTGGCGGTCTCCACCGCCGCCGGGCTCTCCGTGCAGAAGCTGGTGCCGCGGTACGGCCGCGCGGTGCTGCGGGCGGGCGCGCTGATCATGGCGGCGGGCACCGGGCTCTACCTCGGCCTCGCCGAGTGGCTCGGCACCGGCATCACCCCCTGGCAGATGGCGGCGCCGCTGGTGGTCATGGGCGCCGGCATGGGCCTGATCGTGGCTCCGCTGACGGACGCGGTGCTCTCCGAGGTGCCGCGCGAGCACGCCGGCTCGGCCTCCGGGCTGATCAACACGGTGAACCAGCTGGGCGTGGCGCTCGGCCTCGGCCTGACCTCGGTGGCGTTCTTCGGCGTGGTCGACGGGGCGGCGCCGGCCGAACTCGCCGACGGCCGGGCGTTCACGGCCGCGTTCGCCGCGTCGCTCTGGTGGGTGGCGGGCGGCCTGCTGCTGGTGTTCCTGCTGATGGGGGCGCTGCCGAAGCGCCGCCCGCAGCCCGACGGGCAGGAGAACACCGGGCAGGAGGAGTCCGTGCGGCAGGAGGGCGAGCCGGCCCTGGCAGGCTGAGACCGCCGGCGGTTTGCCTCTGAGGCAAATTTCTTGCCCGGCAGGCACGGCGGGTGTGGACTGGTCGCATGACGGACGACCAGGAGGTCGCGGGCCTCGGCCCGCGACTGCGCGAGCACCGGCTGGCCGGGCGGCTGACCCTGGAGGGCGCGGCCGCCCGGGTCGGCCTCTCCCCAGCCTATCTGTCGCGGCTTGAGACCGGGCGGCGGCAGCCCTCGCTGCCCGTCCTGCTCGGTCTCGCCCGCGCCTACGGCACCTCCGTCTCCGGGCTGCTCGGTGAGCAGCCCGGAGAGCCCGACCCGGTGGTCCGCGGCGGCGCCATCGAGCCCGGCAGGGCCGGCGGCTGGGGCTACCGGCGGGCCGGCGCCCCCGGCCGCGCGATGCAGGCGCTGCGCGTCCAGGTGCCGCCGAGCGTGCAGGACGCCGTCGTCCGGGTGCACCCCGGCGAGGAGTGGCTCTACGTGCTGCGCGGGCGGCTGCGGCTCACGCTCGGCGAGGCGGTCCACCTCCTCGACGAGGGCGACTCGGCGCACTTCGACTCGCTCACCCCGCACTGCATCGCCGCCGACACCCCCGACGGGGTCGAACTGCTCTTCCTGCACACCCTGCTGCAGAGCCCCGGCGGCGAACTCTGCCTCGGCGACGCACCCCGGATCTGACCGATCACACCCACAGGAGGACGGACATGAGCAAGCCCACCACCACCACCGACGCCGGCCGCCGCACCGACCGGCGGGTGCTGATCCGCGCCGCGATCTACATGGTCGCCACCCACGTCTTCGCCGGCTTCGTGATCCTGCTCTTCGAGATCGGCTCCCGGAAGAACGGCTGACGACCGGCCAGCCCCTCGGCTCAGAGCCGGATCAGCGTGCAGAGCGCGTCCAGGGCGGGCTCGAAGGCCCGGTCCGGCGGGGTGCCGTAGCCGATCACCAGGGACGGCGGGCGCTCCGGCTCCGGGCCCGCGGACGGGGTCCGGCACCAGCCCAGGGTGTTCAGCGCCAGCCCCAGCCAGCCGGCCTGGCGGCGCAGCTCCTCCTCGTCCAGTGAGCCGGGCGGCAGCTCCAGCACCGCGTGGAGCCCGGCCGCGATGCCGGTGACCCGGACCTCCGGCGCCCGTTCCGCCAGCACCGCCACCAGCCGGTCGCGCCGCCGACGGTACTGCAGCCGGCTGCGCCGGACGTGCCGGTCGTAGGCGCCGGAGGTGATCAGTTCGGCGAGGGTCAGCTGGTTCGTCACCCCGGACTGGCCGTCCGCCAGTTCCTTCCGGCGGGCCACCGGGCCGACCAGGGCGGCCGGCAGGGCCAGCCAGCCGATCCGCAGCCCCGGCGCCAGGCTCTTGCTCACGGTGCCCGCGTACACCACCCGCTCCGGGTCGAGCGCCTGCATCGCGCCGACCGGCTGCCGGTCGTAGCGGAACTCCCCGTCGTAGTCGTCCTCCACCACCAGCCCGCCGCTCTCCCGCGCCCAGGCGACCGCCGCGGCCCGGCGGGCGGCCCGCAGCGGGACCCCGGTGGGGAACTGGTGCGCCGGGGTGAGCACCGCGGCCCCCGCGCCGGTGCCGGACAGCAGGTCGGTCCGGGCGCCGTCGGCGTCCAGCGGCAGGGCCGCGGTGGCCAGGCCCTTGGCGGTCAGCACCTCCAGCTGGGGCGGCAGCCCGTACTCCTCCACCGCGACCGTGCCCACGCCCTGTTCGCGCAGCACCTCGCAGAGCAGGCCGAGGCCCTGGGTGTAGCCGGCGCAGACCAGCAGCCGCTCCGGATCGGTCCGCACGCCGCGGACCCGGGCGAGGTAGCCGGCCAGGGCGCGGCGCAGTTCGATCCGGCCGCGCGGGTCGGTGTAGCCGAAGGCCTCGTGCGGGGCGGTGGCCAGGGCCCGGCGGGCGGCCGCCAGCCAGGCGGACCGCGGGAAGCGCGAGACGTCCGGGCGGCCCGGCATCAGGTCGTGGCGGACGGCGGGCGTGCGCGGCGCGAGGGCCGCGAGGGCGGGCACCGAGGGGGTGCCGCGGTCCGCCACCACCGTCCCCGAGCCCTGCCGGGAGGCCAGCCAGCCCTCGGCGGCGAGCTGGGCGTACGCCTCGGCGACGGTGTTCCGGGCGATGCCCAGGTCCCGGGCGAGCTCGCGGGAGGACGGCAGCCGGGTGCCCCGGGGCAGCCGCCCGGTGCGGACGGCCTCGCGCAGCGCGTCCTCCAGGGCGGCCCGCAGCCCGAGGCCGCGGGAGCGCCCCGCGGTCAGGTCGAGGTGCAGGTCGCCGCCGAAAGTGGCCCAGGATTCCATACCGCCAATGAACCACACCTGCGGGCCACTTCGCTCCTACGGTGGAGCGCATGACGACGAACGACACCGCCTACGTCCCCGCCCCCGTCCAGCGGATCTCCCTGCCCGAGCAGGCCGCCGGCTTCTACCGCGCGATGATCGAGCTGGACCGCGCCGCCCGGGCCGGCATCGAGCCCGCGCTGGCCGAGCTGGTCAAGATCCACGCCTCGGCGATCAACGGCTGCGCGTTCTGCCTCGACATGCACACCACCGACGCCCGCAAGGGCGGCGAGCAGGAGCACCGGCTCGCCACCCTGCCGGCCTGGCGCGAGGCCCCCTGGTACACCGCCCGTGAGCGGGCTGCTCTCGCCCTGACGGAGGCGGTCACCCTGGTCAACCAGGGACACGTGCCGGACGCCGTCTACGACGAGGCCGCCAAGCAGTTCGAGCAGCAGGAGCTGGCCCAGCTGATCGCCCTGATCATCGCGATCAACTCGTGGAACCGGATCGCCATCGCCTCCCGGCTGAGCCCGGCCCCGAAGCAGGCCTGAGCCGCCCCCTGCCACCGCCCCTGCCACCGCCCCGGCCGGGCGCCCGGCCCGGCCGCGCGCCCGGCGTACGTGTCCGAAATCCGCCGGACCGGTGCCCCGACGATCCGACAGGCTGGTTCCCATGACCGACACTCAGCAGCTCCGCAGGGCCGAACGCCTCCGCGACCTCCACCGCCCGGGCGACCCGCTCGTCCTGGCGAACGTCTGGGACGCCGTCGGCGCCCGGCTGGTGGCCGCCGCCGGCGCCCCGGCGATCGCCACCGCCAGTGCCAGCGCCTCCTGGACGCTGGGCGTGCCCGACGGCGAGGGCCTGGCCCGGGAGGACGCGGTGGCCCTGACCGCCCGGGTGGCCCGGGCGGTCGACCTGCCGGTCACCGCCGACCTGGAGAGCGGCTACGGCGCGACCCCGGCGGAGGTCGGCGAGACCGTCGCGGCCGCGCTCGCGGTCGGCGCGGTCGGCGTGAACCTGGAGGACGGCACCCGTCCGGTGGCCGAGCACGTTGAGCGGGTGGCGGCGGCCCGAGCCGCTGCCGACGCCGCCGGGGTGCCGCTGTGGATCAACGCCCGCACCGACGTGTTCCTGCTCGGCCTCGGCGAGCCCGAGGACCGGCTGGAGGAGGCCGTCCGCCGGGCCAAGGAGTACCTGGCCGTCGGGGCGAGCGGCATCTTCGTCCCCGGGGTGCGCGACCTCGCCGTGGTCGAGGCGCTGGCCGCGGCCGTCCCCGCTCCGCTCAACGTGCTGGCCGGGCCCGGTGCCCCGTCGGTCGCCGAGCTGGCCGCCGCCGGGGTGGCCCGGATCAGCTTCGGTCCGGCGGCCGCGCTGGCCGCGTACGGCACGCTGCGGGACGCCGCCGACGAGCTCTACCGCACCGGCGGCTACGGCGGGTTGGCCACCTCGCTGACCTACGGCGAGGTCAACGGGCTGATGCAGCACCGGCCGTAAGCCATCTCACAGTCCGTCGGGCCCGGTTCGGCACGGACCGGCCCGACGGCGCCCCTATATTTGAACTGACTGGTCAGTTCAAAAACGGGGGAGGGGCGCCATGGTCGACCGGAACACCACCGGGGCCGCCGTCCGCGCCGAGGCACTGTCACTGCGCGGCGCACGGGGCTGGGTCTATCGGGACGTCGGATTCGAGGCGCCACCCGGCGTCCTGGTCGCGCTGGAGGGCGAGGCCGGCACCGGCCGTACCTCCCTGCTGCTGACCCTCGCCGGCCGGATGCGCCCCACCGGCGGCACCGTCACGGTCGACGGCCTCGACCTGCCCCGGCAGGCCGCCAGGGTCCGCCGGATCGCCGCCCTCGGCCCCGTCCCCGGCGTCAACGAGCCCGACCCGGCGCTCAGCGTCGCCGCCCACCTGCGCGAGCAACTCCACCTGCACGGCCGTCCGTTCGCGCCGCTGGTGCGCCGTGGCACCGACCGGCGGGCCGCCGACGCGCTCGCCGCCGCCGGACTCGACCCGGCGGCCCTGCCCGACGGGCTGCACACCCCCGCCCGGGAACTCGGCGCCCTCGACCGGCTCCGGCTCTCCACCGCGCTCGCGCTGATCGGTGCGCCCCGGCTGCTGTGCGCCGACGACATCGACGACCGCCTCGACGACGCCGGCCGCCGCGCCGCCTGGCAGCTGCTGCGCGACATCGCCGACCGCGGCACCACCGTGCTCGCCACCACCACCGACGCCGGACGCGCCGCCGGCCTCGCCGACCTGACCGCGCGCACCGTTCCCGCCGAAAACCCCGCGGAGACCGCCGCGGCACCCGAGGAGGAGGCCGCCGATGCGCGCGCTTAGCCTGGCCCGCCTGGAGTTCGGCCGCTTCTCCCGCGGCCGGCTGCCGCGCGCCGCGATGGCCGCCCTGCTGCTGCTCCCGCTGCTCTACGGCGCGCTCTACCTCTGGTCGTTCTGGGACCCGTACGGCCGTCTCGACAAACTGCCGGTCGCCCTCGTCAACGAGGACCGCGCCGTCACCGTCGAGGGCGGCCGGGTCGACGCCGGACGCGACCTCGCGGCCAAACTCCGGCAGAGCCACACCTTCGGCTGGCAGGACACCACCGCCGCCGACGCCGAGAAGGGCCTCACCACCGGCCGCTACTACCTCACCCTCACCATCCCCGCCGGCTTCAGCGCCGGCATCGCCAGCAGCAACGGCGACCACCCCGAGCGCGGCACCCTGCAGGTGCGCACCAACGACTCCAACAACTACATCGTCGGATCGATCTCCCGGACGGTCTTCAGCGAGGTCCGGGCCGCGGCCAGCGCCAAGGCCTCCGCCGCGTTCTACGACAAGATCTTCCTCGGCTTCTCCGACCTGCACGACCGCACCCGGGAGGCCGCCGACGGCGCCGCCCGCCTCACCGCCGGCGCGAACCAGGCCCACGACGGCTCGGCGCAGCTCGCCGACGGCACCGCCCGTGCCAAGGACGGCACCGAGCAGCTCGCCGCCGGCGGCCGCGACGCCCGCAGCGGCGCCACCGATCTCGCCGCCGGCCTCGACAAGGCCAAGCAGGGCAGCAGCAGCCTCGACGACGGCATCGCCCGGATCGACGACAACCTCGCCAAGCTCACCACCGGAGCCCAGCAGGTCGCCGACGGCACCCGCCGGCTCACCGACCAGGTCGACCCGCTGGCCCGCAAGATCTCCCCGCTGCTGCACACCTACCCCGAGGAGATCCGCACCGCCGCCCGGCTCACCGCCGACGCCGCCGACAAGCTCTCCACCGACCTGAAGGACCTGCCCGGCCGCTCCTCGGCCGTCCTCGCCGACGCCCGCACCCTGTCCGCCCGGATCGACGCCTCGTACGCCCGGCACTGCCCCGGCGGCTCGCCCGCCCCCGGCCACGACGCCGCCGACTGCCGGACGGAGGCCGAGCTCTCCGACATCGGCCACCGCCTGGTCACCGCCGCCGAACGCGCCGACGCGCTGGTCCGCGAGGCGACGCCCGCGCTGGACGAACTCGCCGCCCACGCCGACGAGGTCGAGAAGCTCGCCCGCAAGCTCGCCGACACCGACCTCGCCGCCGAGTTCGACGCCAAGGTCGCCGACCTCCACCGGCTCGACGACGGCGCCCACCAGGTCGCCGACGGCGCCGCCCGGCTCAAGCAGGGCACCGCGACCGCCCTCACCGGCATCCGCAGCCTCGACAGCGGCCTCGGCCGCCTCGACGACGGCGCCCACCGCCTCTCCGGCGGCATCTACCGGCTCTCCACCGGCATGACCGCCCTGGACAGCGCCACCGGGCAGCTCGCCGACGGCGCCGCCCGGCTCGACGACGGCCTCGGCACCCTCGCCGACGGCAGCAGCCGCCTCACCGCCGGCCTGCAGGACGGCGCCGGCAAGATCCCCGACTACACCGACGGGCAGCGCGCGGCCCGCACCACCGCGATGAGCGACCCCGTCGCCCTCGCCCGCCAGGAGCTCAACAAGGCGCCCAACTACGGCACCGGCTTCGCCCCGTACTTCATGCCGCTCGCCCTCTGGGTCGGTGCCATGGTCACCTACATGCTGATGCGCCCGCTCGGCCCGCGCGCCCTCGCCGGGAACGCGCCGTCCTGGCGGGTCGCACTGGCCGGCTGGCTGCCCGCCGCCGCGATCGGCCTCGCCCAGGCCGCCGCGCTGCTCGCCGTGCTGCACTGGGGCCTCGGACTGGAGGCCGAGCGGACGGCCGGACTGATCGGCTACCTCGCCCTCACCGTGGTCTGCTTCACCGCCCTGATGCAGTGGATCAACGCCCGCTTCGGCCCGGCCGGCCGGCTGCTGGCGCTCGCCCTGCTGATGCTGCAGCTCACCTCGGCGGGCGGCACCTACCCGGTGGAGTCCAGCCCCGGCTTCTTCAACGCGATCCACCCGTTCCTGCCGATGACCTACGTGGTCGCCGGACTGCGCAGGCTGATCAGCGGCGGCGACCTCACCGCCGTCTGGACGGGCAGCGCCGTGCTCGCCGCCTTCTGGGCCGGCGCACTCGCCCTCACCGTGCTGACCGCCCGCCGCCGCCAGGTCTGGACGCTCTCCCGGCTGCACCCCGAGCTCTCGCTCTGACACCGCGGCGAATCCGGTCCGGGCGCGCGGTACGATCCGCGCGCCCGGACCGATTCGTTCCCCACCCACCCCGCCCAGCCGTCGTTCCCCACCCACCCCGCCCAGCCGTCGTCCCCCACCCACCCAGCCCAGTCATCCCCCACCCACCCGGAAGCACCGCCATGAGCCAACGCCGCAGCGCGACCCGGCAGAAGCTGTACGAGGCCGCCGTCATCCTCATCGCCGAAAAGGGCTTCTCCGCCACCACCGTCGACGAGATCGCCGAGCGGGCCCAGGTGGCCAAGGGCACCGTCTACTACAACTTCGCCAGCAAGACCGAGCTCTTCGAGGGCCTGCTCAAGCACGGCACCGGGCTGCTCACCGACTCGCTCCGGCAGGCCGCCGAGGGCAGAGCGCCGCTGGAGGGCGTGGACGCGATGATCCGGGCCGGCCTGGTCTTCATCGCCGCCTACCCGTCCTTCGCGCAGCTGTTCGTCGCGGAGACCTGGCGCACCAACCGCGCCTGGCACGAGTCGCTGCGGATGATGCGCGACAGCGCCGTCGCCGTCGTCGCCGGGGTGCTCGACGAGGCCGTCCGGGACGACCTGCTCGCGGAGGACCTGGACACCCAGCTGATCGCGTCGGCGCTCTTCGGGATGGTGCTGGTGGTCGCCCTGGACTGGCTGGCCTTCCAGCCCGAGCGCAGCCTGGACGACGTGCACGCCGCCCTCGTCCGGCTGGTCCACGGCCGGATCACCCCGGCCTGACCGGCGGCCCGGCCCGGTGTCGCACCGGGCCGGGCCGCCGACGCGGCGTCGTCAGCCGATCCGCACCGGCAGCGTCCGGACGCTGTTGGAGACGAAGGACGCGATCGGCTCGGGGGCGGGCCCGTCCACGGTGGCCAGCGTCGGGTAGCGGCCGAACAGCCCGCGCAGCGCGGTCTCCGCCTCCAGCCGGGCCAGCCCGGCCCCCAGGCAGAAGTGCGGGCCGTGCCCGAACGACAGGTGCCGGGAGGACGCCCGGGTGATGTCGAACCGGTCCGCCTCCGGGTGGTGCCCGCCGTCCCGGCCGGCGGCCGCGTACGAGGCCAGCAGCGCCTCGCCCGCCCGGATCACCACCCCGCCGACCTCGATGTCCTCGGCGGCGTAGCGCAGCGGGAACTGGCCCACCGGCGAGTCGTACCGCAGCGTCTCCTCGACCACCGCCGACCAGGTGGCCCCGCCGTCCAGCACCAGCCGCAGCTGGTCCGGGTGCGCGAGCAGCGCCCGCACCGCGTTGGTGATCAGGTTCAGCGTGGTCTCGTGGCCGGCCACCAGCATCAGCAGCAGGGTTCCGACCAGCTCCTGCTCGGAGAGCCGGTCGCCCTCCTCGCGGGCGGCGATCAGGTCGGAGGTGAGGTCGTCGCCGGGGTTCGCCCGCTTCGCCGCGATCACCGAGCCGAGCAGGGCGAACAGGCCCTGCTGCGCGGCGATCGCGGCCTGCGGGGTCGCGGAGCTGGAGACCAGGGTGTTGGAGAGTTCGTGCAGCTCGTCCTGCTGCCGCACGTCCAGGCCGAGGAGCTCGCCGATCACCTGCATCGGCAGCGGGTAGGCGAAGTGCTCGCGCAGGTCGAACTCGCCCTTCAGATCGGCCAGTCCGTCCAGCAGCAGCTCGGTGCGGGCCTCGATCGCCGGGGCGAGCTCGGCGATCCGGCGCGGGGTGAACGCCTGGGTGACCAGGCCGCGCAGCCGCCGGTGGTCCGCGCCGTCCGCGGTGATCATGCCGGGCACCGTCACGAAGTTGAGCAGCGGCCAGCCCTCGGGCAGCCGCCCCTCCCGGAAGGTGGTCCACAGCTGCGCGTTCTTGCCGACCCGGGGGTCGGAGAGCAGATCCTGCAGGGTGTCGTGGTGGGTTATCGCCCAGACCACCACCCCGCCAGGGAGTTCCACCAGGACCGCCGGGCCGGCCTCCCGGAGCCTGGCGTTCTCGGTGTGCTGGTCGCGTCCGAAGGGGTCGAGTCTGACGGGAGCGGGACGGGCGGCGGTGTCCATGCGGGCCTTTCGGACGCGGCGGCGGGGCGGGGCGGGGTGAACGCGCTGTACAGCACGGGCAGATCGACCAGGGCACGCGACCAGGGCGACGGACGCCACGTCAGATCGGCGGCCGGCACCGCGAGCTGGAGGTCGGGCAGCCGGTGCAGCAGGGTCTCGACGGCGGTCTCGACGATCAGCCGGGCGGGGTGCTGGGCGGGGCAGACGTGCCGCCCGGCGCCCCAGGCCAGATGGGCCCGGTTGCCGCCGATGCCGTCCGGACCGTGCACGCCCGGGTCCGCGTTGGCCCCGGCCAGGCCCAGCACCAGCATGTCGCCGGCGCTGATGTACTGGCCGCCCAGCACGGTGTCGCCGGTCGCCCACCGGCCGGGGAAGTTCTGCGTCGGCGGGTCGCGCCACAGCACCTCGTCCAGCGCGTCGGAGACGCTCAGCCGGCCGCCGGTCAGGGTGGAGCGGAACCGGCGGTCGGTCAGCAGCAGCCGCAGCGCGTTCCCGGTCCAGTTGATGGTGGTCTCGTTGCCCGCGACGAGGATCACCACCAGGTGGTGCACCGCCTCCTCGTCGCTCAGCCCCGCCTGGTGCGCCAGCAGCCAGGAGGTCAGGTCGGCGCCGGGCTGCTCGCGGCGGCGCCGCACCAGGTCGACCAGGATCGCCTGGAACTCGGCGTTCGCCCGTACCGACTTCTCGCTGCTGTCCACGAAGTGGCTGATCAGCTCGATCAGATGGGGGCCGGCCTCGGTGGGCAGGCCGAGCAGCTGGGTGAAGACCAGCAGCGGCAGCCGGCGCGCGTACTGGGCGATCAGGTCGGCGGTGCCGTCCGGGCCCCAGCTGTCGATCAGGGCGTTGGCCGCGGCCTCGGTGGTGGTGCGCAGCTGCCGGTGGTCGATCCGGGCCAGGGTGTCGGCGACCGCGGAGCGCAGCCGCTGGTGCTCGGCGCCGTCCAGGTTGAGCAGGGTGGGCCGCCAGGCGGTCATCGGCAGCAGCCGCGAGTCGGCGGCCAACCGGCCCTCCCGGGCGACCCGCCAGCGCCGCGAGTCCTTGGAGAACAAGGCCTCGTTGCGGGTGAGTTCGAGCAGCTCGGGGTAGCCGAGGACGAGCCAGGCCTCGACGCCCGGCTCCAGCTCGATCGGGGCGACCGGCCCGTGCTGCTCGCGGAGCCGGGCATACAGGCCGTGCGGGTCGGCGGCGACCGCCGGGCCGTACAGCGCGGCGGGACGGCCGCCGGCCCGGTGCATCGGGCAGCCGGGCGGCGGCCCGGTCTCCGGCAGGGGGGTGGTCATGGCTGGAGCTCCAGTACGGCCGTGGCGTGCAGGTGGGCGACGAAGTCGATCAGCACGTCGTACGCGCCCTGCCGGTCGCGGGCGTCGCAGTGCAGGATCGGTACGTCGGGCAGCAGGTCGAGCGCCGCGCGCAGCTCCTCGTCGGAGTGGCGCACGGTGTCCGGGAAGACGTTGACCGCGACCGCGAACGGGATGCCCTGCTCCTCCAACTGGCCGAGCACGTCGAAGCTCTCGCCGATCCGGCGGGTGTCCACCAGGGCGATCGCACCGAGGGCGCCACGTGAGAGGTCCTCCCACAGCGGCCAGAAGCGCTGCTGGCCGGGGGTGCCGAAGAGGTAGAGCGCGAGCTTCGGGCTGAGCGTGATCCGGCCGAAGTCCAGGGCGACGGTGGTGGTGGTCTTGCCGGTCCGGCCGGTGAGGTCGTCGATGCCGACGCCGGCCGCGGTCATGGTCTCCTCCGTGCGCAGCGGCGCGATCTCGCTGAGCGAGCCGACCAGGGTGGTCTTGCCGACCCCGAACGGCCCGGTGACGAGGACCTTGACGGCGCCCTGCACGGTGGACGGCAGATAGGACGGCTCAGCGGAGTTGGCGGAGGCCAACGAGTACCTCCTCGAGGAGCGCGGTGGGCAGGCGCTCGGCCTGCGGGACGTCCGGCGACCGGTGGACGGCCGTCGCCGGGGGCAGGACCTGGACGGCGCCGAGGTCCCACAGATCGCCGACCAGCACCTTCACCACGCTGAGCGGCAGGCGCAGATGGGCGGCGATCTCGGCGATCGCGAGCAACTGCCCGCAGAGCGCCAGGATGCGCTGGTGTTCCCGGTTGAGCTCGGCCTCGCCGGTGTCGGCCCCGCGCACGGTGGAGACCAGGCTCTCCAGCGCGAGGACGTTCCGGCTGGGCCGGCTCCGGCCGCCCGTGATCACGTACGGCCGGACCGGGCCGCTCACCGCGCGTCCCCGGCCGCCTGCTCGATCCGGGGCGGACTGGTCAGGTGGGTGCCGATCCGCTCGACCAGCACCTGCATCTGATAGGCCACCAGGCCGGCGTCGACCGCCTCGCCGGTGACCACCGCGAGGTGCGCGCCGGCGCCCGCCGCGACGATGAACAGGTAGCCGCCGCCGTACTCGACGACGATCTGCCGGGTCGCGCTGCCGGGCCCTCCGAAGCCCTGCGCCACGCCTCGGGCCAGTGACTGCAGCCCGGAGCAGGCGGCGGCGAGCCGTTCGGCGTCGTCCCGGCCGATCTTGGCACTGCGGCCGATCTCCAGGCCGTCGTTGGACACCACGACGGCGTGCCGTACCTCCGGCACGGAGACGATGTCCGCGAGAAGCCAGCCGAGGTCAGGGTTGGTGGTCATAGAACTCTCCTGCGCGCAGGGGGTGTTGGGGGGAAGTCGGAAGCGTCCCGGTCGGCCCGGGGGTGGGCGTGGCCGGAGTGCCGTGCTGCTGGTCCTGCTGGTGCTGCGGGTTCTGCGGATCGTGCCGGTCCTGCTGGTCGTGCTGGTCCTGACGGTCACTGCGGGCGAGGCCGGTGGCCGAGCGTCCGCTGGCGGTGCCGGCCTGGAAGAGCGCCATGAAGGCCTGCGCCTCCCGGGCCGAGCGGGGCGGCACGGCGCCGCCGGCAGCGGGCTGCCCGGCGGCGTGCCGCCCGGCCGCAGCGGCGGGCCGGCGGCGGTTGGTACGGCGCGGCAGGGTGCCGGGGGCGGGCGCCTCCGGCGCCGCCGGTTCGGCCGGGGCGGCGGGCCGTTCCTCGGCGGGCGCGACCGCGGCCCGGACGGCCGGTGCGGGCGCGGTCGGGACGGGTGCGGCGGCCGGCGCCGCGGGGACGGCCGCGACCGGCGAGTGCGGCAGCGGCTCGGTGAGCAGCGCGTTGGGCAGCAGGACGACCACCCGGACGCCGCCGTACGGCGAGGGCGCCGAACTGAGCGTGACCCGGAAGCCGTACTGCTCGGCCAGCCGCCCGACCGCGGCGAGGCCCAGCTGCGGCACCTCGCCCAGCCGGGACACCTCCAGCCCGCCGCCGCCGCTCAGCGCGGTGGCGGCCTTCTCCACCGCGCCCTCGGGCATGCCGACACCGGCGTCGTCGATCTCGATCACCGCACCGTTGTGCACCGGCATCAGCGTGACGAACACCTGGGTGCTGGGCGGGGAGTAGCGGGTCGCGTTGTCCAGCAGCTCGGCCACCGCGTGGATCAGCGCCTCGGCGGCGGCACCGACCACCGCGGTCTCCAGCCGGCTGCGCACCACCACCCGCTGGAACGGCAGGATGCGCGACTGCGCGCCCCGCACCACGTCCTCCAGCGCGACCGGCTCGGGCCAGTGGCGGCCGGCCCGCGCGCCGCAGAGCACCGCCAGGGTCTGTGCCAGCCTGGCCTGTTGGGCCGCGGCGTGATCGGCCTTGAGCAGCCCCTCCAGCAGGACGGGGTCGTCGTGGGTGCGCTCCATCTCGTCCAGCCCGGCCTGCTGGTCGTGGGCCATCACCAGGATGCGGCGGGCGACGCTGAGGAAGGCGCGCTGGGTGCCGGCGGTGAGCTCCTGCTCGCGCTGGACGGCGGCGCTCTCGGCGCTGCGCCGAGCCAGCTCGCCCGCCAACCGGCCGCGCAGGGAGTCGAGTTCGTGCTGCTGATCGTCGAGCCGGCGGCGCAGGGTGCGGGTGACGGCCCGGTACCTCGCGGCGGTCAGAACCGCGGGGACGGCGAGGACAACGGCTGCCGCTGCGCACCACTGAGACATCGTCACGCGGCGAATTCTAGGATGATGATCCTACGTATGTGTGAACAGATCACCAGATTGATGATTTGAACGCGTCAAAAAGCCGGATTTCGGCATGACGACGCGTCAATCCGTCACTGGCCGTCCACTTCCCCGTACGGCTCCTGGACCCGCGCCGGCACCGGCCGCAGGGTGCACAGGCCGCGGGCGACCGCGAAGGCCCGGCGCAGCGCGGCGAGCCCGCCGGCCGGCGGTGCGTCGGCGGCCGGCTCGACCGGCGGCTCGACCGGCGGGCGCTGCCCGGGGATGAGTCCGGTGGCGGGCGCGGTGCTTCTGGCCGTCTTCGTCATCTCTCCACGTCCTCCGTGTCCCTGCCGGGCGCCGCCGGGCTGCCGCGCACCGTCCTCCACCACCCGGCCTACCCCGTCCGACGGCCTCCGCCGTCCGGATTCGGTGACAGAGCTGTCCCGGAACCCGCCCCGGCCGTCCCCCGCGCCGGCGTTCACCGGGTGTGCTCCACGGCGATCATCGTGCCCTGGAGCAGCGCGACCTCCTTGCCGGGGATGCCACCGCTGACCGAACGGACCTCCGCACCCACGACGGTGATGGTGCGCCCGCTGCGGACGACCGTGCCGGTGGCCCGCAGCCGCTCACCCACCCCGGGGCTCAGCAGGTTGAGCTTGAACTCCACGCTGAGCACGTCCTTGCCCGCGGGCATCAGGGAGAGCGCGGCCGCCCCGGCCGCCGCGTCGGCGAGCGTGGATATCGCGCCGGCGTGCACGAAACCGTTCTGCTGGGTCACCCCGGGCCGCACCGGCAGGTCGAGCACCACCCGGCCGCGGGCCAGCTCGACGATCTCCACCCCCAGGGTCGCCAGCAGCGGCTGGCCGGTGAGATTGCTGCGGAGGCGGTCGGTGACGGTGTCCATGGCGAGGTCCTGGTGCGAGGGGCGGGGTGCCCCAGCACCTTCCGCCGCCGACCCGCCCCGCGTCAACCCCGGTCCCGGCGGCCCCGGACAGCACCGAGGCCCGCGCCGGTCGGCACGGGCCCGTGGAGGTGGGGGCGGGCGGCGGCGGCCGCCCGGGCTCAGGCGAGGTCGGCGTCCTCGACCGGCAGCTCGGCCGCGGAGTCCGGGAGCTCGGTGCCGGTGACCGTCCGGCCGTCTCCGGTGCGGTGCTGCGACCCGTCGGCGTGGGCGCTCGGAGCGGTCAGCGAGGCGACGACGCCGACGGCGAGCGAGGCAAAGGCGAGCATGCTGCGCTTCTTCATGCCCTGCACAACGCGCGGGACGCCGCCGGGTCACGGTCGTTCAGCGCGGCCAGTCGCGCAGACCCGCCACCAGCACCCCGGTCAGCCGCTGCCGGGTGGTCGCCGGGTCCTCGGCGAGCCGGAAGCCGCCGGCGGTGCTCAGCGAGGCGAAGCCGTGCGCCGCGGCGCGGACCGTCCGGGCCGCGTGGACCAGCTCGGAGCCGGTCAGGCCGTACCCCCGCAGCACCGCCAGGATCACCTCGACCAGCCGGCCGGCCGCCGCGGTCAGCTCCGGGTCGTCCTGCGGGGCCTGCGGCAACGCCGCGTACCGGTGAGGATGGCGCACCGCGTAGTCGACGTAGGCGTCGATCAGCGCGGCGAGCGCCTCGTCCCCGCCGCGGCCGAGCACCGCGCCCGACAACCGCTCGGTCAGCTCGCCGGTCACCCGGACGGCGATCAGCCCGCGCAGCTCGCCAAGCCCGCCGGAGACGTGCTTGTAGAGCGAGGGGGTGGCCACGCCGGCCCGGCCGGCCACGGCGGCCAGGGTGAGGGCCTCCGGGCCCTGCTCGTCGAGCAGCCCGAGCGCGTGGTCGACGACGGCGGCGGGGGTCAGACCGGCCCTGGGCATCAGGCGACCTCGTTCACTTCGGTCAGGAAGGGCAGCAGGGCGTCGGCGGTGGCCTGCGGGTAACCGGCCATCGGGTAGTGGCCGCCGCCCTCGATGATCACCTTACGTCCGCGCAGCGCCTCGGCCTGCCGCTCGGCGAGCGCGGCCGGGTCGGGGAAGTCGGGGTCGCGGCTGCCCATCACGACCAGCGCGGGGCAGGTCACGCCGGCGCCCCAGCCGGTCGGCGCGGAGTCGCCACGGACGTAGCCGCGGATCGCCCCGCGGCGGCCCGGCCGCTTGAGCGAGGCGACCAGCCGGGCCCGGTACTCGTCGAAGTCGGCCGGCCGTGCGGTCGGGAAGTAGAGCTTCTGCGCTGCGCCCCACAGCGCCGGGAACCACGTGACGGCCGGGCCGAGCAGGCCGACCATGGCCCTCTGCAGCAGGGTGGGCGGGAAGTTCTCGAAGAAGGCGTCGATCAGGACGATCCCGGCGACCCGCTCCGGCGCGTCCGCGGCGACCCGCACCACGGTGGCGCCGGTGTACGAGCTGCCGACCAGGACGGCGCGTGCGATGCCCAGGTGGTCGAGCAGGGCGCGGACGTCGCCGGCGATCGCGGTCGGCGAGTAGTCGTCCCACGCGGTCGAGGACTCGCCCATGCCGCGCAGGTCCATGGTGACCACCCGGTGCCCGGCGGCGGTGAGCAGCGGGTGCACGTGCCGGTAGGCCGCCCGCAGGTCGAGCATCCCGGGCAGCAGGACGACCGGGACGCCGGCACCCCGCTCCGTGTCGTCGTACGCCAGCCGGCCGCCGGGAACGTCCAGGTGACGGGTCTGCGGGGCGTGCTGGGTGTCGTTCACGGCCGGCCTCCTTGGCCTCGCTGACGCGGCTGATTGCCCGTAGCCATAAAGCTATGGCTAATAGCCATAGCTGTCAAGGAGGCGGGTGCGGCCTGCGGTACCGTGCCGCCGGACCGAGACCGGGCCGAGAGTCGAGAGACCGGAGGCGTCATGCCCTTCATCACCGTCAAGCAGCTGGCCGGCCGCACCGAGGAGCAGCGCGCCGAGATCGCCCGCGAGCTCACCGCCGCCTACGCCCGGGCCACCGGAATGGACCCGGCCAACGTCTGGGTGGTCGTCGAGGAGGTCCCGGCCGAGAACTGGGCCGCCGGCGGCGAGACCTTCGCCGCCAAGCGGGCCCGCGCCGCCGCCTCCGGCAGCTGACCGCCGCGACCGGTCAGAGTCCCTCCGTCCGGAACGGGTCGTGCTCGGCCAGCAGCTTCTCCAGCCTGGCCTGGTCGACCCGGGAGACCAGGTCGCCGGCGTCCTGGCGGTCGCGGACCACCTTGGCCAGCGTGAACGACGACGTGATCACGTACAGCAGGGCGACCGCCAGGAAGGCGCGCATCCAGGCGTCCACCGGGAGGCGGACGATCCCGATCGCCAGGGCGGCGGTGGCGAGGGCGAAGGACAGGACGGCCTGCACGTAGTACGCGGCCGTGGTGCGGGGCTGCATCGGTGCGCTCATGCTCTGCAGGGTCCCGGAGCCGCGGCGGGCTTGCATGAGTACGGATACTCACTCCGGAGTGTCCGATCACCCTCCGTCAGAGGCCGTTTCGCAATCCATGGCAAATCGCCCATTTCGCCCGCAGCCCTTACGAATCCACCTCCGCAGACGCTTGGAATCAAGGCGGGCACGGCATTAACGTTTGATAACGCAGCGCGGTCGGCAACGCCGTACCGACACGGCACCGTGCGCGTGTCGCTCAATCCCGCGGTCTGCCTTCGCCGGTGGCCCCGGGAACCGGGGAACCACGTTCCTTGGGGTGAATCGGCAGGGCCGGTGGCCCAGCCGTAGGAGACCTTCCTGCTCCGAACCCGTCAGCTAACCCGGTCGGCGAGAGGGAAGGAAAGGAGTGCGCCCCGTGGCGTCGACGCACTCGGCGGACCCCACCGCCGCAGCCACCCAGCTCCTCGACCACCCCTGGGACCAGGCCGACCAGGCCCGCCACCGGGTACCCCGCCAGACCAGGAGCGGCAGCCCGCTGCTCGGCGTCACCGCCACCATGGCCGCCACCCTCGGCGCCGCCGGCATGACCGCGGCCGCAGCCGGCCCGGCCGCCGCCGCCGAACCCGCGGTGACCGCCCCCGACCAGGCGGCCGACGCCGCCGACCCGGGCCTCGCCCTCGCCGCCCGGATCCAGCAGCAGGCCGACCACCGCACCGCCGCCGACGAGGCCGCCCGCCTCGCCGCCGCCCAGGAGGCCGCGGCGCGCCGCGCCGCCCAGGCCGCGGTGGACGCCACCGCGCTCGCCCTGCCGACCACCGGCTACACCCTCGGCGCCCAGTACGGCCCCACCGGCCACTGGGCCCACCTGCACACCGGCCTCGACTTCCAGGCCGCCACCGGCACCCCGGTCACCGCCGTCGGCAACGGCACCGTCACCTCGGCCGGCTGGGCCGGCTCCTACGGCTACCGGATCGTCGAGACCCTGCCCGACGGCACCGAGATCTGGTACTGCCACCTCAACCGGCTCGCCGTCACCGACGGCCCGGTCGAGCGCGGCACCGTCCTCGGCGCGGTCGGCGCCACCGGCAGCGTCACCACCCCCCGCCTCCACCTGGAGGTCCGCCCCGCCGGCGGCGCCCCCGTCGACCCCCTGAGCTGGCTCCGCTCCCACGGCGTCCAGCCCTAGGCACTCATCGAAGCGCCCCTACACGTGGGCGTCCCCTTCCGGTTCCTGGCGGGCCGCGGCGTACGCCTCCAGTTCGGCGGTGCCCGGTTCGGGGGCCAGGTCCGGGTAGTCGGCCACCAGCAGGGCGGGCAGCCCCGGGACGGTCCACTGCCCGCACAGCCAGAGTGCGACGTCCGCCACCACCTGCTCGAAGTCCTCGAACTCGCCCCGCAGCTCATACGGCATCGGCTCGCCGAGCGCGGTCAGCGCCGCCAGGTTGCGGTAGCTGCGCTGCATCAGCCCGTACTCCAGCAGCCGCCGCGCGCCGTCGGTCGCCATCCCGATCGACAGCAGGTGCGCCTCGCCCCAGCCGAGGGCGGCGTCGGCCCCGGACATCGGGTCCAGCGCGCCGGCGTCGACCAGCGCCGCGTACGCCGCCGTCCGGTCCGCGGGCTCCAGCGCGCGGAAGCCGTCCAGCCAGGCCCGGACGGCGTCGGTGTCCGCGGTGTCCACCCCGTCCGCGCGCAGCAGCAGGGTGTAGAGCCGGGGCCAGGTGAGCAGCTGCGGCTGCCGCAGCAGCGTCCCCAGCAGCTCGCCCTGCCAGTCCGCCTCCGCGTGCAGCCGTTCCTGCCGTTTGGCGTTCAGCCGGCGAACCGCCCGCTGGTGGTCGATGAGCAGCCGCACGGCCGCGCCGTACGCGCCGGGGTCGCCGTCCGGCTGCACGTACAGGTGGAGCCGCTCGTGCAGCAGTTGTTCCAGTACCGCCGAGCCCAGTTCGGGCCAGCCGTCGTGCAGCGGCGCGCCGCTCAGCTCCAGCAGCGCCAGCACCTGCCGGGCCGCTTCCTCCGGCACCGTGGGCAGGCCCTGGGCGTCCGCCCAGTCGAGCAGCTCCTCGGCGCGGGTACGGGGGATGAGCTGCAGGTCTTCGTCGTTCACGCCGGTACCGTAACCGGTGCGGGGCCCGCGGCGCGGCATCCGGGGCCCGCGGGGTCAGGCCCGGGGTAGGGTCGGCGGCCATGACACCCGAACAGGTCCGGACGGTGCGCCAGGTCCGGTTGGCCGGCCCGCGCCTGGCGATCCGCGAGTTCCGGCTCGCCCCCGAGGACGTCCACGCCCTGTTCGCCGTGTTCGGCGACCCGGAGGCCGCCCGGTACCTGCCCTTCGAGCCGCGCGACGAGGAGGAGTGCGCCGACCAGATCGAGCTGTACCTCGACGAGGCCGAGCAGGACCCGCGCACCGTCTACCGGCTCGCCGTGACCCTGCGCGAGGAGGGGGAGGAGGCCCTGCCGATCGGCAGCGCCGTCCTCGGCCTCGAAGGGCACCGCGCAGCCTCGCTGGGCTGTGCGCTGCGCCGGGACACCTGGGGCCACGGCTACGCCGGCGAGATCACCGCGCTGCTCTGCGGATTCGCCTTCGGGACGCTCGGCCTGCACCGGCTCGCGGCCCGGGTCGACCCGGCGAACACCGCCTCGGCGCGGGTGCTCGCCCGGGCCGGCTTCCGGCAGGAGGGCCGGATCCGGCACGACCAGCTGCTGCGCGGAGCCTGGCACGACTCCCTGCTGTTCTCCCTGCTGGAGGACGAGTGGGTACGGCCCGCCGCAGGGGACGGGTGGGGACAGCCCCACCCCTGACCCGCCGGTGGGCCGGATTACCCCGGGCGTCCGGCTCCGGCACCGTGGAACCGTCACTCCAGACGGACACCGAGGGGCCCCAGATGACCACCGCACCGCTGAACCCGACCACCGCACCGTATCGGTCCGACGTGCCCGCCGCCCGGCGGCCCGGCTTCCTGCGGGCGCCGTTCGCGGCCGCCACCTACCGCGAGATCGGCTTCGTGCTGACCGGCCTGCCGGTCGCGATCGCCGCATTCACCGTCGCGGTGACGCTCTTCTCGGCCGGCCTCGGCCTGCTGGTCACCGCGCTCGGCCTGCCGGTGCTGGCCCTGCTGCTGGTGCTGGCGCGCGGCTTCGGCTCGCTGGAGCGCCACCGCGCCCGCGTCCTGCTCGGCACGCCCGTCGCCGCGCCGGAGCCGGTCCGCCCGAAGCGCCCCGGCTTCTGGGGCACCGTCACCGCCCGGCTGGCCGACGGCGCCGGCTGGCGGGCGGTGCTGCACCAGGTGCTGATGTTCCCCTGGGCGGTGCTGAGCTTCGCCCTCACCGTGACCTTCCTGGTCACCGGCTGGGTGGTCGCGCTGTACCCGCTCTACCACTGGGTGTTCGCCCGGTACACCGACTGGCCCGGCTACCGGGTGTTCGAGTTCACCACCGACGCCGGCCGGCACCACGAGTACTACATCACCTCGCCCGCGCAGATCGCCGGCGTCTCGGCGGTGGGCATCGCCCTGGTGCTGCTCACCCCGCTGCTGGTCCGCGGGCTCACCGGGGTCAACCGGCTCGCCGTCCGCGGCCTGCTCGGCGCCCGCTGAGCGGCACCGGACACCCCTCCCCCTCCGGGCGTCCGCGGCCCCGGACGCCCGGATGCGGGCCGCCGCGGGCCGTGGTCCGATGAGCCCGTACCGTGCCCCGGCACCGCCCGTCCGTGAGGGAGCCGCCGTGCTGGTGACGTCCCGTCCGCTCGACGAGTACTGCGCGTTCTTCGGCCTCAGCCGGGCCGCGCTGCGCGACCTGCCCGGCCCGCTGCTGGACTGCCCCGGCGGCGCCGCCGGGCTCGCCGCCGAGGCCCGCGCGCTCGGCTGCCGGGTGGTCGCCGCCGACCCGCTGTACGCCGCCCCGCCGGCCGTGCTCGCCGGGCTCGCCCGCGCCGGGCGGGACGCGATGGCCGTCCAGATGCGCAGCACCCCCGGCCGGTATCCGGCGGCCCGCCACCTGCGGTACGACAAGTACCTGCGCAGCTGGGACCGGGCCCGGGCACTCTTCGCGGCCGACCGCGCCGCCCACCCCGACCGCTACGTGGCGGCCGAGTTACCCCGTCTGCCGTTCGCCGACGGCACCTTCGCACTCACCCTCAGCTCGTACCTGCTGTTCGCCTACCCCGAGCGGTTCGGCCCGGACGAGCAGCTGGCCGCCCTGCTCGAACTCGTGCGGGTGACCGACCCGGCCGGCGAGGTTCGCGTGCACCCGCTGCACGACGGCGCCGGCCGGCGCTGCCCCCACCTCGACGGGCTCCGCGCCGCGCTCGGCCGGCACGGCGTCACCAGCAGGATCACCGTGCTGCGGGCCGAGGGGCTGGACCGCCGGGTGCTGCGGCTGCGGGCCGCCCGCCGCCGTCAGGGGGCGGCCGGCTCCTCCGGCGCCCGCACCTGAGCCGGGATCGGCGGCACCTCGGCGCCCTCCGGACGGGCGTCACCGCCGCCCTCGCCCTCCTGGGCCTGCCCGCCGGGGGCGGGCACCTTGCGCAGCACCTCCTCCGCGACCGCCCGCCGCCGCGAGTAGGGCGGCACGTTCCGGGTGTTGCGGATCTTGTAGGCGACCGCCGCGCGCAGCGCCGCCCGCTGTTCCGCGGTCGGCTCCGGCCGGTCCAGCATCGCCTTGGCGGCGAGCAGGGCCTGCAGGAGCTCGAAGGGCGACAGGTGCCGGTCGATCGCCGAGACGACGAGGTCCAGGTTCTCCGGATCCGGCTTGCCCTGCAGCAGGGCGAGCGCCTGCACCCGCAGGCCCTCGACACCGGTCTCGAAGAGGTTCCGCACCTGCCGCGGGGCGAAGTTCAGTGACTCGGCGGCCAGCACCGTCTGGTTCACCGAGTCGGCGAGGGTCTGCCGGTCGGCGGCGGAGAGCGCCCGGGCGAGCAGCAGCCGGGTCACCAGCCAGCCCGAGAGGAAGCCGAGGACGGTGAAGTACACCGAGAGCGCCGCCGCGAAACCGGCCGCGCCCGGGCCGCCGCCGACCGCGGGGGCGAGGGCCTCGCCGAGCTCGCGCAGCCGCCGCGGCAGGGTGCCGATCTGGGTGAGGCCGGCGCCGAGCAGGATCTTGGTCAGCCAGTCGGAGACCTGCTCCAGGTTGGTGTTGGGCGCGTAGCTCGCGGTGGAAGTCGCCGCCTGGTCGTCCGGGTGGGCCGCCGCGCCGCTGGTCAGCAGCTTGGGGATGCCGAAGAGAAAGCCGAGCAGGCCACCGCCGACCGCGAAGGTCGCCGCAACCACCAGGCCGCCGCCGAGCGCCCGCATCCCGTGCTCGCTCGCCAGCGCGTGCAGCACCAGGCCGACCAGCCCGGCGCCGACCACCCCGGCCAGCCCGATCCGTACCGCCGGCACCGGCTGTCCACCGCGCTCCAGCTCCACCCCGAGCCACCCCCCACCCCGGTCCCCTGTGGTCCGCAGTGACTGTAGCGGACCGCCCGGTCACTCCGGGAGGTCGCCGCACCGGCCGGGAGGGCGCCCGCACCGGGCCCGGACATGCAGACGGCCCGCGGGCTGCTTCCCCGCCGCCGGTCCGCGAGGGACCGGCGGCCGAGGCACCGGGGATGTACCGGTGAGCCCGCGGGCCGGGTGACTGCTTGGGTCTGCGCCTGCCGCCGGAGGCCGTCAGGCCCCACACACTGCACAGGCAGGGGCGGCTCTAGCGAGCAGCCACCTCACGCATCCTGGTGGTACTCAACTCAGGATCACCTCCTTTCAGTGTGCGGCCACCTTAGGCACGCGCTCCGGAGGAGGGCAACGGATTTTCCGGGTACCGCCAGTACCCGGATCGGCGGCCGGCGGGCCTCGGGCACGACACCAGAAACGGCACCGGACACGACGAAGGCCCGGCAGATGATCTGCCGGGCCTTCGCGCTACTGAGTAGCGGGGACAGGATTTGAACCTGCGACCTCTGGGTTATGAGCCCAGCGAGCTACCGAGCTGCTCCACCCCGCGTCGGTGAACCCAACACTACGTGACGGACGCACGGAAGGGAAATCCATTCCCCGCAGGGGTGCCGGTCACGCCTCCAGCGGTGGGCGGGCCGGCTGTCGGGAGCGCCGGGCGCGGGCCCAGACCGCCAGGCAGACCAGGGTGGCGAAGGCGGGCACCATGACCAGCCCGTAGATCAGCAGGAAGCCGTCCGTCCCCAGCCCGGCGGCCGCGTTCCACACCCCGTGCAGGCCGACCGCCGCGGCCATGCCGACCGGCGCGGCGAGCCGGGAGAGCCAGCGGCGCCCGGTGGTCAGGGTGATCGCCACCCCGAGGCCGGTGAGCGCGGTGAACAGCGGGTGCGCGAACGGCGACAGCAGGGCCCGCAGCACGAAGGTGTGCACCGTGGAGTCGAAGTCGCGCAGCGTCGGCGGCTCGCCGAAGCCGATGGAGTCCAGCCGGGACTGCTGGTCGTCGGTGAAGGCGCGGCCCAGGTAGAGGGCGTTCTCGGTGAAGGCGAAGCCGCAGGCGGTGATCGCGCCGAGGACGAGCCCCGCGGCCAGCGTCCGCGGGCTGGACCGGGCCCGGGGGTGGGTCCGGCTGCCGGGGGCGAGCAGGATCGGCGGGCGGAAGTACGGCAGCGGCCGCAGGTGCGGCCGAATCCGGGGCAGCGCGGCCCGCGGCCGGCGCGGGCCGGGGACGGCGGGCGCCGGCCCGCCCTGCCCGGGCGCGTCGGCGAGCAGCGCGCAGCTGTGGTCCTGCCGGCAGCTGGGCCGCCGCCGGACGGGCAGCAGCAGGAGGAGGATCGCGGCGCCCTTGCAGAGCTCCTCGATCAGCGGGGTGGCGACCTCGGCGCCGAGCGTCTCGCCGCGGCTGCTGCCCTGGTGGGCGACCAGGAAGTCGCTGGCCCAGCCGTTGGCGAGCAGGGCCACCGTGGTGGCCGCGCAGGCGCCCCAGGCCAGACAGAACAGGGTGTGCCGCAGCGGCACCCGGGCGGTCTGGTTGAGCCAGGCCAGCGAGCCGAGCACGAAGGGCAGCGGCAGCAGGGCGAGCCCCAGCCCGACGAGCAGGCCGGTGGTGCCCGTCTGCCGCTGCACCAGGTGAAGGATCAGTACCCCGCTGCCGGCCAGCGCGAACGCCGCCAGCGAGGAGGACAGCGCCGGGTAGTGCAGCGAGCGGTGCAGGGCCTCCAGCCGCGTCCAGAGCGGCAGCAGGCGGCGGACCGCGCCGGCCCGGGGCCCCGGGATGGTCCGGGTGCCGGCGGGGGTCGCGGGCGGTTCGTCGGCGGCAGTGCGGGCCGTGGTGCGGGGGGACGGGCTGCCGCTGGGCGGACGGCTCACCCGGAAAGCGTAGGCGACGCCTCCGGCGCAGGGGGAGCCCCCGGGACAATCCGTATACCCCGGATCACTCGGGGTGACGGCATGTCAGCTCCCGGTGGCGCAGAGTCGCCACCGGGATGTGGCGGGGGTCGGCCGATGGCTCAGCGGCGCCGGAAGAGCAGGTCGTGCACGACGTGCCCCTTGGCCAGGCCCGCCCGCTCGAACTTCGTGAACGGCCGCCAGTCCGGCCGGGGCGCGTAGCCGGGCACGCTGCCGGCCGGGCGCTGCTCGGGCTCCAGCCAGCCGCTGCCGTCACCCTCGGGGTGCAGGTTCTCCAGCTCGGGCGAGGCGTCGAGCACGTCCAGCATCTGCTCCGCGTAGTGCTCCCAGTCGGTGGCGCAGTGCACCAGGGCGCCGGGGGCGAGCTTCGGCAGCACCAGCTCCAGGAAGTGCGGCTGGACGAGGCGCCGCTTGTGGTGCTTGGGCTTCGGCCACGGGTCCGCGAAGTAGACCCGCAGGCCGGCCAGCGAGGCGTCCGGAAGCATGTCGCGCAGCAGGATCACCGCGTCGCCGGCGGCGAGCCGGACATTGCTCGAACCGCTGCGCTCCAGCATCTGCAGCAGATTGCCGTGGCCGGGCGTGTGCACATCCGCGGCGAGGATGCCGGTCGAGGAGTCGGCGGCGGCCATCGCGGCGGTGGTCTCGCCCATGCCGAAGCCGATCTCCAGGGTGACCGGCAGGTCGCCGAAGAGGGCCGTCAGGTCGAGCGGGGTGCCGTCGATCGCCAGGCCGTACTGCTCCCACAGCCGGTCCAGGGCGTCGGCCTGGGCGTTGGTCATCCGGCCGCGGCGCGGCTGGAAGCTGCGGATGCGGCGCTCCCGGTGCTGGGCCTCGGTGGCCTTGTGCGGGTACATCGGCGCCGGGTACGCGGCCGGGGCGGCGGAGAGCCGGGCGGACGGGGACAGCTCGGGGCTGGGGGCGGTGGCAGTCACAATCGCCCCAGTCTACGAGGATCCGCCGGCCGCCCGGCGTGGCCCGCGTCTCACCGCCGCCGCCCCGCACCGCGCCCGGCGCCGACCGCTCAGCCGCCGGCCTCCAGCGCGGCGAGCGCCCGGCGGGCCACCTCCCGGCCGATCGGCAGCGAGGCGGTGGCGGCCGGCGAGGGCGCGTTCAGCACGTGGACGGTACGCCGCGCCGAGGCCGGGTCGTCCGGGTCGAAGCCGGCGAAGGCGAAGTCGTCCAGCAGCGAGCCGTCCCGGGCCACCGCCTGGGCCCGCACCCCGGCCGCCGCGGGCACCAGGTCCTCGGCGGCGACGGCGGGCAGCAGCCGCTGCACCGCGGCGGTGAACGCCTTGCGGGACAGCGAGCGGTGCAGCTCGCCCAGTTCGTACCGCCAGTGCCGGCGGACGATCCGCCACGTGCCGGGGAAGAGCGCCGTCCCGGCGAGGTCGCCCGGCCGGACCGTGCGCCAGTCGTAGCCCTCGCGGGCCAGCGCGGGCACCGCGTTCGGGCCGACGTGCACGTCCCCGTGGATCCCGCGGGTGAGGTGCACGCCCAGGAACGGGAAGGCCGGGTCCGGCACCGGGTAGACCAGTCCGCGGACCAGCCCGCGCCGGTGCTCGGCCAGCTCGTAGTACTCGCCGCGGAACGGGACGATCCGCACCCCCGGGTCGTCCCCGGCCATCCGGGCCACCCGGTCGCTGTGCAGGCCCGCGCAGTTCACCAGCACCCCGCAGCGCAGCTCCCCCGCCGACGTCTGCACGGTCACGCCGTCGGTACGGCGGGCCACCGCGCGCAGCTCGGTACCGGTGTGCAGCACCGCGCCCTTCTCCTCGGCGAGCCGCGCGTACCGGCGGGCCACCGCCGGGAAGTCGCAGATGCCGGTCGTGCCGACGTGCAGCCCGGCGACGCCGCACACCTCTGGCTCGTGGGCGGCGATGCCCGCCGCGTCCAGCTCCGCCACCGGGATGCCGTTGGCCCGGCCCCGCTCGGCGAGCGCGGCCAGCCGCGGCAGCTCGTCCGCCGAGGTGGCGACGATCAGCTTGCCGGTGACCTCGTGCGCGATGCCCTGCTCCCGGCAGAACTCCACCATCTCGGCGGCACCGCCGGTCGCGTACCGGGCCTTCAGCGAGCCCGGCCGGTAGTACACGCCGCTGTGGATCACCCCGCTGTTGCGGCCGGTCTGGTGCGCGGCGAGATCCTGCTCCTTCTCCAGCACGGCGACCCGCAGCCCGGGCTGCGCCCGGGTCAGCGCGTACGCCGTGGACAGCCCGACGATGCCGCCCCCCACCACCAGTACGTCGACGTCGTAGCGCACCTCGGCCCCTTCGCTCGGCTGCCCCCGCCGCAGCGATCGTGCCACGGCGCGGGCAGCCCGAGGAAGCAGCCGGGGGCGCGTGGAGGCAACCCCCGGCCTTCGACCGGGACGTGCCCCCACGCGCCCCTCACCGGTCGCCCCGGACGGGCCCTACTGCTGCTCCCACGGCCAGTGGGCGTCGTGGCCGGCCTCCAGCAGGGGGATCAGTCGGAAGGCGGCGTCGGTCAGGCCGCCGAAGGTGTGCCGCCGGGCGCCGCCGGAGGGCGCGTGGCCCGCCCGGTAGCCGGCCAGGTTCCAGGTGTACACCGGGACCTGCGCCGGGACCGCGGCGAGCGCGTCGCCCTGCCAACCGCCGTACGCCTGTTCGTCGGTGACGATCACGACCCGGTCGTGACCGCGGTAGTGCCTCTGCACCGCCTTGGCCGTCTCGGTGCCGCCGAGGCTGCCGAAGCGGTCCAGCACCTTCAGCACCGACTCGCCGCGCCGCAGCGTGATCCGGTGGCTGCCGGTGCCGAACTCGACCAGGTCCGCGTCGGCGGCCCGCAGTGCGAGCGCCGTGCCGAAGACCGCCGCCGAGTCCGCCCGGTTGAGCTGCGTCTGCGCGCTCGGCCGGTCGAACATCGAGCCGGAGCGGTCGACCAGGACGAGCGTGCGGCCGGGCAGCACCGGGACGTTGGCCAGCGAGTGGCCGAGCGCCGTCTCCAGCGCGTGGCCCCAGCGCGGCGAGGGCGCGTGCCGGTACGCGGCCAGGTAGCGGAACGGGAACTGCCGGGAACGCTGCACCTCGCCGGGGTCGGAGATCCGCCGGGCGACCCGCTCGGCCACCGCGTCGGACACCCCCGCCTGGTCGAAGTTGCGCAGGTTGCGCACCAGCGCCATCGGGCCCATCGACGGGACGATCGCCTCCCAGACCGCCGCGTCCAGCGGACCCTGCAGCCAGCCGGCCAGCGCCTCCCAGGTCATGCCGGCCGCGGCCAGCCGCTCGGCGCCGCCCGGGCCGGTCACCACGGCGCGGCGCTGCTCGACCGGCAGCACCGTCAGCTCGCGGTGGGCCGCCAGCAGTGCGTCGCCGGCCGGCGGCACGGCCTCGTCCGGGCGGTGCCGGCGGTCCAGCGCGTACCGGAACAGCTCGCCCTGCCACGGCTTGCCGGGGTGCGGCGCGGGGTGCGTCAGCTCCAGGACGTCGCCGAAGCGGAAGCCCTTGGAGACGGTGTCGTACTTGAGCAGCGCGCGGCCGTTGTACAGCCGGCGCGCGGCGTCGGCGACACCCCGCTTGATCGGCTTCGGCAGCGCCCGCCCGTACCGGGACGTCCAGTACGCGAGCAGTTCGCCGGGCTCGTCGGGGCGCTGCAGCACCGCGTCGACGGCCTGGCGGGAGTACCCGGGCGCCTTCGCGTCGAGCCGGGCGCGGGTGAACTCGGCGGCGCCGACCAGCGAGGCGGTGCGCATCGCGGCGCCGTCCCGCAGCCAGCGCAGCAGGCCGAGCGTCCACTCCGGGTCGCTCACCGCGAGGGAGCGGACCAGGGCGGTGTACCGGTCGTCGCGGGCGCCGCCGCGCTCGTAGTAGGTGTCCTGGCCGACCAGGTTGGCGACGGCGAGCAGGAACAGCTCGGACTTCTCGTCCCGCACGAAGCCGGCGCCGCCCGCGTGGTTGACGGTGCGCTGCCCGGTCGTGGTCACGGGCGAGGTCGGGCCGGTCCGCGCACGGCGGAGGTTGAAGCGAGACATGGTGGATTCCCCCTGCGGGGAGGCATGCCGAGCCAGGGCGTCCGAGATCGTGCCGGCCACGCGGGCCGGCCACGGCGGAGGTGACAATTCAGGTGCTCTACCGGCTGAGCCACCGGCCGCGCTCGCGCACGGCCGTCCGGGACTCGAACCCGGGACCCCCTGATCCCAATGAAGTAACCCCCGCCTGCGCACCGGACGCCCCGGCGCGGTGCCTCCCGAGATCAAAAGTGGGTGCCGGCTCATTTCTTGGAGGAAGTAACCGGTCCTGCGCACCGGGAGGTGGCAGTCGTATGCACATGTAGGTGTCCAGAGAACCGAAGCGGCGGAGGTGACGTGTGCTGCTCTACCGACTGAGCTACACCGGCCCGAAGCCGATGGCGGGACTCGAACCCGCGACCCGCCCATTAACAGTGGAAGTAACCCCTGCCTGCGCACCTGGACAAGGAAGACGTTAGCCAGCGGGCCACCGGGTGCGCACCCGAATATCCGCGGCGGCGTCAGGGCGAGCCGGCCAGCACCAGCCGCGCCCGCTCGGTCAACTCCCGTACCCGGCGCTCGTCCTGGTAGGGCTCCAGGCGGCGCAGCAGCTCGAGCACGTACTCCCGGCTGCGCTGCGAGGAGATCCGCCCGGCCACCTCCACCGCGCGCTCCCCGACCGCCACCGCCGCGTCCAGGTCGCCCGCCTCCGCCTCGGCCATCGCCGACACCACCAACCGCAGCGCGTGCGAGCGCACATAGCCCTCGGTCGGGCGGGCCAGCGCCTCCCGGGTGAACTGCCGCACCTTGGACGGCATCCCGAGGTCGCGGAAGCACTCCGCGGCGTCCGCCGCCAGCCGGTCGTAGGTGTAGAAGTCGATCCAGGTCGGGTCGGCGTCGCCGGCCCGGGCGCGGTCCAGCGCCCCCTCCGCCGCCACCAGCGCCGTCGCACAGGCCGCCGCATTGCCCGCTCTGGCCTGCGCCCTGGCCTCCACCAGGTGGAAGAAGCTCATCGTCCGGGCCGTCGCCAGCCCCCGGTTGCGCTCCAGCGCGGCCTGCGCGAGGTCCACCGCCTCCTCGGGGAAGTTCCGGTACACCGCCTGCAGGCTCATCGACGCCAGCACGTACCCGCCGAGCGGCACGTCGCCGGCCGCCCGGGCCAGGCGCAGCGCCTGGATGTAGTACCGCTGCGCCGCCTCGTGCTGCCCGGTGTCGAAGGCCATCCACCCGGCCAGCCGGGTCAGTTCGGCCGTCGCGCCGAACAGCGCCCGGCCCACCGCGTCGGTGTACGAGCCGAGCAGCAGCGGCGCCGCCTCCACCCGCAGGCACTCCGGCACCATCGACGAACGCCAGTCCCCGCCGCCGTACTTGGAGTCCCAGCGGCGGGCCTCCTGGGCGGCCTCGCGCAGCTTCGCCGCGTCCGAGTGGCCGACCCGGTGGCCGGAGCGGTCCGGAGCCGCGGCCTCGCGCGCCACCGAGCCGTCCGCCGGCGTGATCAGCCAGCGGGAGACCGGCGTCGCGTACGCGGAGACCGAGAAGGTGCCGGCCAGGCTGTCGCTCCAGCGGCCGCCGCCCGGGCCGCGCCGCAGGTCCAGGTCGACCCGCCACAGCTCGGTGGCGGACCGCACCGCCTCCGGCACCTCGCGCGGGAACTCCAGCCCCAGCTCCGGGGTCGGCTGGGTGTCGCCCAGCCCGATCTCCTCCAGCGGCACCGGCCGGCCCAGCTTGCTGCCGAGCGCGGTCGCGATCAGGTGCGGCACCGGCCGCTGCGGCACCATGCCCTTGGTGACCCACCGCGCCACCGAGGTCTTGTCGTAGCGGAGCGTCAGGCCGCGCTGCGCGCCGAGGTCGTTGACCCGGCGGGCCAGGCCCGCGTTGCTGATCTGCGCGAGGGACAGGAGTGCGCCGAGCCGTTCGTTCGGCCCTCGTGAACTGGCGGTCATGGTGGCGGTGGCACCCCCTGGCGAGGTCCTGCGCGGAGGATGGCGCGCGTATTGCGACCATCCACTGCACCTAGCGTAGTCGGACGGGTTCCGAGGGTTAAGAGGCCGCATTCCGGATGGCGGGATCGCGCGCCCCAACGGCCTGTCGGCGACGGTCCGGCCGCCCCGGCGGCGGAACCCGCCGCTCCGCCGTGCCCCGTCCCGGACTCCCGTGCTCCGGTCCCGTGCCGATGTGCGCCCGCCCGTGCCCCCTGGCCGCAGCGGCAGGTGGGCGATTCGCTGGACCCCGTGGATCGGCCCGCCGTCGAGGACCCGGCGGGCCGGGGGAGACCGCTGCCGCCATCCCCGCGGGCAGCGGTGGTCCGGGAGGGCATGCGGATGCCCTCCCGGGCAGTGCGACGCCTTTCGGCCATTCGGCGATGTCCATGCCACAAGGCGACTGGGGGCGGCCCGGGCTGCGGAGGGGGCGGCCCGGTCCGCCCGCGGGGCACCCCACCGCTCGGCCGGCCCGTCCGCCGGCCGAGCGCGCCGATCACCCGGCATCCGGCACTCGGCACTCGGTCGAGGCCCGCTGCCGTCGGACATCCGCTGCCGCATAAAGCCCCGCGCCGCCGACGGCCCGGCCGTCGAACGCCAGGCCGCCTAAGGCCCTGCAGTCGAAGGCCCGTGCCCGTGCCGCCGTGCGCCCGGCGTGATCCACTGCTGCAACTCGGGTCACACGCCGCACAACCGGTGGCACGATGTCTCCTGTGGCGCACCGCCCTTACGGACACCCCGTGCGCCCGACCCCTCGTCAGGCGGAGGCGCGATGCGGTGGCTCACCGGCTGGAGCGGAGAGCCCCACGGCGCGGGCGGCCCCTCCCCGAACGGCGTCCGCCCGCTGGCCGGCACCCTGCTGTGGAGCGGCCCCAACCCGCTCTGGGCGGTCGGTGACTGGCGGCCTGACGAGATCCGGCTCGTCACCCTGCGCCCCGGCACCGACCCCGTGGTCACCGCCGGACCGCCCCGGCCCGACCACCCCGAACCCGAGGACACCCCCGCCACCACCCGGCTCGCCGTCGTCGGCCGCTGCGGCGCCACCGACGCCGAACTCGCCGCAGGCCTCGCCGCCGCCCGCGGCGGCGCCGTCCGCCACCTCACCGGCTGGCCCGGCAGCTACACCGCCGTCCTGCGCACCGGCACCCGCTCCACCGTGCTGCTCACCGACCTGGCCGGCGCCCAGCCCGTCTTCCACACCCCCTGGCGCGGCGGCACCGCCTACGCCACCGCGGCCCTCCCGCTCGCCGACCTGATCGGCGCACCGGTCGACACCGGCCACCTCGCCGCCCTGCTCGCCTGCCCCGAGTCCCCCGAGGCCCTCGGCCACGGCACCCCGTACGCCGGCGTGCTGCGCGTCCCGCCCGGCCACTCCCTCGGCATCCGCGGCGGCCGCCCCTACCTCGCCGGGTACGAAGCGGAGCCCGGCCCCGGCCGCCGGGAGGACGCCCCCGCCGTCCGCGAACTCACCCGCGCCCTGCTGGAGGCCGTCCGCTGCCGGGTCCGCATCCCCGCCACCGCGGCCGACCCGCACGGCGAGACCCCGGACCGGCCCCGGCTCGGCGCCGACCTCTCCTACGGCACCGCCTCCGCCACCGTCGCCCTGCTCGCCGCCGCCGTCCCGCTCGCCCCCGGCCCGAGCGCCGGCCGCACCCCCGTCCGCCCGGCCGCCGCACCCCCGCGCAGCGGCGCCGTCAAGGGCTCCTGGGCCCGCCGGCCCGCGTCCGAATCCGCCGGGGAACCGGGCGAGGCCCTCACCGCCGTCACCCACGGCGACACCGACCGCCTCGCGCTGGCCGTCGACGCCCCGAGGCTGCGCCACATCGTCGTCCCGCCCGGGCTCCCCTACAGCGGCCTCGCCGACGACCCGCTCGACGGGCCCCTCACCGACGAACCCGGGCCCGCCCTCACGGCCGCGGCCCGGCTCTCCGCCCGCTTCAGCGCCGGCGGCGCCGACCACCTCACCGGCTACGGCGCCCGCCAGGTCCTGGACGGCCATCCCGCCCGCCTCGCCGACCTCGTCCGGGCCGGCCGCGCCCGCGAACTCCTCGCCCCCGTCGCCGCACTGGCTGGCGCCGACCGCGTCACCGCCGGCGCCCTCACCGGCACCGTCCGCACCCCGGTCACCGTGGTCCGCGCCGCCCACCGGCTCGCCCGCGCCGACTACGCGGACGCCCTCGACGACCTCGCGGTCCGCCTGACCGTCCGCCACTTCGCCGAACCGGCCGGCACCGCAGGCGCCAGCTCCGCCGCCGACCTCGCCTGGACCGTCCCCGGCCCCGCAGCCCGCTGGCTCTCCGACGAGGCCCTCACCACCGTCGCCCAGCGGCTGCGGATCGCCGCCCGCGGCCCCGTCCCCGCCGAACACCCCGGCGCCCGCCGCGCCCGGCTCGCCCTGCACCGGCACGCCACCGCCTACCGCACCCTCGTCCAGGCCGCCGAACAGCGCGGCCAGCGCCTGCACGCGCCCTTCCTCGACAACCAGGTCGTCCGCGCCGCCCGGCTGCTCCCCGACGACACCCGGCTGCAGCCCGGTGCCCGGCCCGCCCTGCTGCGCTCCGTCCTCACCGGCGCCGGACGCACCGACCTGCCCGCCGACTGGGGCCGCACCCCCCGACCCGACCGCGCCGGCGAGGCCCGCACCGGGCTGCGCCTCGCCGCCGACGGCCTCGCGGAACTCTTCCACCACCCGCTGCTCGGCGACGCCGGGCTGATCGACCCGGCAGCCGTCCGGCACACCCTCGCCGCCGCCGCAGAACCCGGCCGCGACCTGCCGCCCGACACCCTGGCCGGCCTGGCCGACCTGGTCGCCACCGAACTCTGGCTCCGCCGGGTCGCCGCCCGCCGGCACGGCTCCTGCTGGACCGGCCTGCCGCCGGTCGAACGGAAGGCACTGGCCCGGCCGGCCTGAGCCCCCGGCGAGGCCTCGGATCGCCGGCGCCGGATCGCCGGAGCCGGCGCACCGGAGAGTCCGGCGCGTCCGTCGCGTCCGGAGCGCGGCTGACCCGGCATCATGACCGGGTGGCTGCCGCGATGGTCCCCCTCCCCGTGCTCGACGAGCCGCCCTCGGCGGCCCGGCCCGGCATCCTGGCCGCCTGCGACGGCTCCGACGGCTCGCTCTGGGCGCTGGACCGGGCGATGACCGAGGCCGAGCTGTTCGGCCTGCCGCTCCAGGTGCTGGCCGTCGTCAACCCCTCGCCGGCCGGCTACCCGCCCGGCATGGTCGAACTCGTCCAGCCGAGCATCGAACTGCTGGCCGGCAGCATGGCGGACGGGCTGCGCCGCGCGGTGGACACCGTCCAGGCGGCCCGCACCCGGCCGTACGGCGGGGAACTCTCACTGCACGTGGTACTCGGCAGCGTCATCGAGGTGCTGCTCGCGGCCTCCGCGGGCCGGCACACCCTGGTCATCGGCACCCGCGGCAACGGCGGCTTCACCCGGCTGCTGCTGGGCTCGGTGAGTACCGCCGTCGTCCACCACGCCAACTGTCCGGTGCTGGTGGTGCCCGCTCCGCCGGCGGGCTGAGCGGCTCGTCCCGGGCACGGTCGGCGGCCTTGCTGCCCCGCTGCCCCATTGCCGGTTTTGTGGAGCCGTGGAGCCGTGGCGCGGTGGGGCCGTGGAGCCGCCGGTCCGTGTCAGTCCGTCAGTCGGGCGGCCGCGGCGCGCTGCCGGGCCGTGCTGCCGGTCAGGAAGCGCAGGACGACCTCCAGCTCCTCGGTGCTGAACCCGTCGCAGAGCTCGCCGACCTCGCGTCCCCAGTCCTCGAACAGGGCGGCCAGCCGGCCGAGCGCCTCGGGGCGGTGCTCCACCAGGACGCGGCGCCGGTCGGTCGGGTGCTGCACCCGGCGGACGAAACCCTTGCGCTCCAACCGGTCGACCAGGCCCGTGACCGAGGCCGGCGCCAGGCCGGACCGCTCGGCGAGCTCCTTCGCGGTGAGCGGGCCGCTGCGCTGGAGCAGGTCCAGGGTCTTCGACTCGGTGGCACCCAGCCCGGCCTTCTCGGCGATCGCGGAGTGGAACATCACCGTCACCGCGCTCGACTCACGGCCCGCCTCGTAGATCCGGGCCAGCACCACGTCGCGGTCGTGGTCGGCGCCGGGAGCGGGGCGGTCCGTGGAGGTCAGGGGCTGTCGCTCGGCCATGGCTCCAGCCTAGCGGAGTCTTTCGTTGGGGCGAATATTTAGTTAGACCGAACGAAAGGCTTGTGGCCGAGCCTGCCCCTGCGCAAGTCTTTCGTTCGGGCGAACGAAATAACTCGCGCAGGCACCCCGCGCCCCGGCCCTGCGCCCGAACTCCTGGAGGGCAGGAGAGATGACCGCACTGGCACCCACGGCCGACAGCCCGCCGACCGCGCCGCACCCCCGCCGCTGGGCCGCCGCGGCCGTGATGATGACCGCCGCACTGATGGACCTGCTGGACGTGACCATCGTGAACGTCGCGATCCCGTCCGTCGGCCGGGACCTGCACGCCTCCGAGGCCGACCTGCAGTGGCTGGTCTCCGCCTACCTGCTCGGCTTCGCCGCCACCCTGGTGGTGGCCGGCCACCTCGGCGACCGGTACGGGCGGAAGGCGCTCTTCCTGGCCGGCACCGCCGCCTTCGGCCTGGCCAGCCTCGCCTGCGGTCTCGCCCAGGGGCCGGGCCAGCTGATCGCCGCCCGCGCGGTGCAGGGTGTGGCCGCCGCCGTGCTCACCCCGCAGGTGATGGGCTCGTTCCGGACGCTGTTCCACGGCAAGGAGCGCGGTGCCGCCTTCGGCATGTACGGCGCGGTCGCGGGCTTCGCCTCCGGCATCGGCCTGCTGCTGGGCGGTGTGCTGACCGACGCCGACCTGTTCGGCCTGGGCTGGCGGTCCGTCTTCCTGGTGAACGTACCGATCGCCGTGGTGTGCCTCGCCGCGGGCGCCGCCCTGGTGCCCGCCGACCGGGAGCGCTCGGCCGCCCGGCCCGACCTGGCGGGCAGCCTGGTGCTGGCGGGCGGACTGGTCGCCGTGGTGCTGCCGCTGGTCCAGGGACGCGGCAACGGCTGGCCGCTCTGGGGCTGGCTCTGCCTGGCCGCCGGCGTGCTCGCCGTGGCCGGCCTGGCCCTCGCCCAGTCGCGTCGGCGCGGTGGCACCGTGCCGCTGCTGCCCGCCCGGGCGTTCCGGCTGAAGTCGTTCTCGGTCGGCCTGCTGGTGCAGCTGCTGTTCTCGGTCGCCATGCAGGGCTTCTTCCTGGTCTTCGCGATCTGGCTGCAGGGCGGCCAGGGCTACACCCCGATGCAGGCCGGCCTGGTCACCGCCGCCTTCTCGATCGGCGGCTTCCTCACCGCGCCGGTCGCCGACGGCCTCGCCGTCCGGTACGGGCGGCTGGTGCTGCTGGCCGGCGCGGTGCTGCTGGCCGCCGGTTGCGCCTGGATCGGGCACGCCGTCTCCGGGGCGGCCGCCGCGCACACCGGCGCCTGGCCGCTCGTGCCGGGGCTGCTGGTGGCCGGTGCGGGCCTGGGCTTCCTGGTGGTGCCGCTGGTCAACGTGGTGCTCTCGGCCGTGCCCGCGGACCTCGCCGGCGGCGCGTCCGGGATCTTCTCCACCGCGCAGCAGTTCGGCGGCGCGCTCGGTGTGGCGACCCTCGCCACGCTCTTCTTCCAGCACGCCGGCGAGGGCCTCGGCCCGGCGATGACGGCGGTGCTGCCCTGGGTGGTCGGGGTGTTCGCGGCCACCGGCGCGCTCTGCCTCGCCCTGCCGCGCACCGCCCTGGCCTCGCGCGACGGCTGATCCGCGGGGAATGCGGAGCCGACGGTTGACCGTTCAACCTGGTGGCCGGACTCCGCACCCGCCGCCCGGCCGCCGCCGCACGCCCCCGAACAGGAGCCGCACCCCCATGAAGGTCGAGATCTACTCCGACATCGCCTGCCCCTGGTGCTACATCGGCAAGCGTCGCTTCGAGCAGGCGCTGGACCGCTTCACCGGCAAGGACGGCGTCGAGGTGGTCTACCGGCCCTACCAGCTGGTGCCCGACGCCCCCGAGCAGGCGAGCCCGCACCGCGCCTGGCTCGCCGAGCGCTACGGCCCGCAGTCCGTCGCGATGGACGCCCGGGTCACCGAGCTCGGCCGCGCCGAGGGCATCACCTACGACTTCGACACCGCCCTGCACGCCAACACCTTCCTCGGCCACCGCCTGCTGCACCTCGCCGAGACCGAGTACGGCGCCGCCGTCCAGGCCGACCTCAAGGAGCAGCTGCTCAAGGCGCACTTCACCGACGGCGTCGACATCGGCGACCGGGCGAGCCTCACCGGGATCGCCGTCGCCGCCGGCCTGGACGGTGAGCGCGTCACCGCCTACCTGGCCGGCGAGGAGGGCGCCGACGAGGTCCGCGCCCAGCTCGACCGGGCCCGCACGCTCGGCATCACCGCCGTGCCGACCTTCGTCTTCGAGGGCCGCTGGGCCGTCCAGGGCGGCCAGGAGGCCGACACCTTCCTGCGCGTCCTGGAGCAGGTCGCCGAGGAGACCGGCGCCCTCGTCCCCGCCCCCGGCTCCGCGGCCGCCGGCGCGGAGCCCTGCGCCGACGGCAGCTGCGCCGTCTGAGCACGGCACACCCCCGACGCCCGGCCCGCCGTCAGCAGGTGAGCCGGGCGTCCGCCCAGTCCGCGACGTCGAGCAGCGCCCAGCCGCCGTCGGACCGCTCGGCGACCAGCGTGATCGAGCTCCGGCCCGTCAGCGGCGCGTGCACCCGCACCGGCCGGCTGCCCGCCCGCACCGGGCCGGACCGCCACAGCACCGAGCCGTCCTCGCCCAGCACGGCGAACACCGCACTCCCGCGCCCCACCGTGAGGTCGTCCGGGCCCACCACCGCGTCGAACGCGGTGCAGCTGCGGTTCAGGTCCACCGCCACCCGGGACGGCACGTGCACGGTCAGCGCATGCCGGTACCACTGCCCGGCCATCCACAGCGCCGGGCGCCGCGCCAGCGCTCCGCCGCCGCGCCGGATGCTCGGCCGGCCCTCGGCCTGCGCAGACCGCCGCCCCTGACCGGCGAACGGCAGATCGTCCAACCAGAACGGGGTCGGCGCCGGCGACGCCGTGGGCGTCGGACTCGGCGTCGGCTCCGGCGACGGCGGCTCGGGCGCCGGGCTCGACGGCTCCGGCGTCCGCACCGGGGACGGCGGCTCCGCCGACCGCGACACGGTCGGCGACGGCGGGACGACCGGCGCCGCCGACGGCGACCGGCGCGGCGGCAGCGGCTCCGCCGACGGACTCTCCGACGGGCTCGGCACCGCCGGCGCAGGGAGCGGAGTCCGCGGCGACACCGCGGCCGCCCGGGGCGCCACCTCCGGCACCGGGTCCGCCGGCCCGCTCAACGCCCAGGCCGCCACCGCCACGGCGGCCAGTGCCACACTCGCCGCGATCCCGACCTTCGCCGCCACCCCCAGTCCCTCACCGGCCGCAGCTCCGACCGCCCCGCCCGAACCGCCCGCCGCAGTGCCGCCCGCCGCAGTGCCGCCCGCCGCCCCGGCCGACGCCGCCCCCGCAGAGGCCGCACCGCCGGCCACCGCCGCACCCGCAGCACCCGCCACGGCGGCACCACCGAGCACCGCACCGGCCGCGGCCGCCTTCGCGAACGCCCCGGTGCCGACCCACAGCAGCACACCGCCGGGCAGCACCGCCCGCAGGCTGTGGTTGATGTCCGCCAACTCCACACAGGCCGCCGTGCAGCGGTCGCACCCCTGCACATGCCGGCCCACCTCCGCCGAGGCCCGCTTGCGGAGCGACCCCCGGGCGTACGCGCCGAGCCGGTTCGCGAACGCCGTGCACCCCTGCTCCTGGCTGCCCGACACATGTGCCTGCAGGAACGCCGCGGCCAGCCGGTCCCGCGCCCGGTGCGCCTGCACCGCCGTCGCATTCGCCGTCTTGCCGAGCATCACCGCGACCGCCTTCGGCGACTCCCGCTCGACCTCGGTGTGCCACAGCACCACCCGGTCGTCCTCCGGGAGCCCGGCGTACGCCCGCATCACCATCCGCTGGTCGGCCAGCGCCATCGCCCAGGCGTCCGCACCCGGATCCGCCAGGTCGTACTCGATCGACGAACCCGCCGCACCCTGCGTGAACGAACCGAAGTCGTCGACCAGTTGCTCGCGCCGCTCGGTACGCGCCCACGCCGTCGCCACGTTCCGCACCGCCGTCAGCAGGTAGGCACGGACCGCGAACTCCGGCCCGCGGCCCGCCTTCAGCGCCTGCAGCGTCCGGGCGAACACCTCGCCCGCCAGGTCCTCCGCGGTGAAGCTGTCCCGGCAGCAGCTCCGCGCATACCGACGCACCGCCTCCGCGTGCCGGCGGTAGATCTCCTCGTACGCGGCGTCGTCCCCGGCCCGCACCTGCGCCGTCAACTCGGCGTCCGACGGCGGACGTTCACCGTCCACCGGAACGGCCGGAGCGGGCACCACGGCCCGCACCGGGGGCTCCTCGCCGATGAAGGCCTCCGGTGTCACACCACCCTGGCCGGCCGCGGCCTGACCGGGTACCCGGCCGACCAGCGACTCCCTCAACGGCGCACCCGCCTGGTCCGGCACCTGGCCGGACGGACCGCCCCCGGCCGCCGGCTCCGGGCGCTCCTCGGCGCTCACCGCCGCCCCCGGGCGACCGCCACCGCCGCCGCGCACGACGACATCGGGGGCGCGGCCACGGCACCGGCGATCGCGCGGCCGCAGCGAGCTGCAGGAACGGCGCGCAACGGGACAATGGCTCCAAGCACGGGCAAAGGATTGCATAGCACAGCGCCGGCCGGTAGCCGGACCTGCCGCGACCACTCGTACGAGCAGCCACCGGCACGCCCCGCCACGCCCAACCGCCGTGCTCAGACCGCCTGTAGACCCTGCAGCAGGATCTGCAGCAGCCGCTGCGCCGGTGCATCGCCGAGTTGACCGTCCGTCGGTTCCTCGTCGCCCGCACCCGCCGTGAGCGCATGCACCGGCACGGCGGCCGTCAGCACCAGCACCACGTCCGACACCGTCACCCCCGGCCGCAGTTCGCCCGCCGCGGCCGCCCGCGCCACCAGCGCCGCCACCAACTGCAGCAGCAGCCGCGGATCGGCGTCCGCCGCACCCGCCCCGGCGGCACCGGGCAGCTCCGGTTCGGCCTCCGCCCCGCGCTGCTCGGGCACCCGGCCCAGCTCCGCCGCGTACCGGAACGCCTCCGGCGGCAGCAGCCGCCCCGCACCCGAGGCGACCGCCCGGCCCAGGAAGCCGGCCAGCGACTCCCAGGCCGCACCCCCGCCGTACAGCGACTCACGGGCCTGCGCCGTCAGCCAGGCGACCTCCTCCGCGGCGATCCGCCGGACCAGCACCTCCTTGCTGGGGAAGCGCCGGTACACCGTGCCGACACCCACGCCGGCCCGCCGCGCCACCTCCTCCATCGGCGCGTCGTACCCGAGCTCGCCGAACACCTGACGGGCCGCCCGCAGCACACTCTCCAGATTGCGCCGCGCGTCCACCCGCAACCGTCCGGGCCGCCCGGCCCCCGGCCCTGCCGAGAGCAGCTCCGCCCCGGCAGGACCGCGCTGCTCCGGCACCACGCCGTGGCCCGCCCCGCCCCGTCCGTGCACCGGCGACACCACGCCGCCGGCCAGACGCTCCTGATCCGTCACTTCAACCCTCCCCCGCGGACACCGTCGGTGCCCGCCCGAACCGGCCGCACCCCCCGGTGCGGCCCCAAGCCGTCCGCAGCCACACAGGTGCGGACTAACACTTCCCCACTTCCCCGCCGGCCAGTCGGCCGCCGGGTCGATCGACCCCGACCTTGACGGGACACAATCCGACCATAGTTCAGGCGAGTTCGTGGCAGAAGCGGACCTCTCGCCACCGCCGGCCACCCGCCCGACACCGCACCACGCGCCCCACCCGACCACCTCCACCACATCCGACCCACCCGATCCCGTTCGCCCTGTGGACAAACACACCCGCCGCATTGCCTCATTGGAGGGCGTCCCGGCGGGACGTGAATCAGGTCACACGGCCCACGGACGGCAGGGGGTGCCCCATCAGGATTCTCATCGTCGGCGGCGGATGCGCCGGCATGGCCGCGGCTCTCACCCTGCAACAGGCCCTCGTCCCCCGGCTGCGCACCGGGGACGCCGAGATCACCGTGGTCGAGCCCCAGCCGTACCTCACCTACCACCCGCTGCTCGCCGAGGTCGCCGCAGGCAGCATCGACCCGCGCCACGTCGTCGTGCCGCTGCGCCGTGTCCTGCCGCACTGCCGGGTGCTCACCGCACGGATCACCCGGATCGACCACGCCGGCCGGACCGCCCAGGTTGACACCGTCCCCCGCGGCGGCACCGCCCAGCCCGTCGAACTGTCCTACGACCACCTGGTCCTGACCCCCGGCTCGGTCTCCCGCACCGACCCCGTCCCCGGCCTCGCCGACCACGGACTCGGCTTCGCCTCCGTCGGCGAGGCGGTCGCCCTCCGCAACCACGTCCTCGAACAGCTCGACCTCGCCTCCTCCACCCGCGACCCCGAACTCCGCCAGGCCGCCCTCACCTTCCTGTTCGTCGGAGCCGGCTACGCGGGCGTCGGCGCCCTCGCCGAACTCGAGGACATGGCCCGCTACGCCGTCCGCGGCTACCACAACCTCACCTCCGAGGACCTGCGCTGGGTCCTGGCCGAGGCCACCGAGCGGATCCTGCCCCGCGAGAGCGCCGACCTCGCCGCCCACACCCTCGCCGAACTGCGCGAACGCAGCATCGACGTCCGCCTCGGCACCACCCTGGAATCGGCCGCCGACCGGGTCATGGTCCTCTCCGACGGCAGCCGCTTCGCCGCCCGCACCCTCGTCTGGACGGCCGGCGTCCGCCCGGCCCCGCTGCTCCGCGACACCGACCTCCCGCTCGACCTCACCGGGCGGGTCCGCTGCCTGCCCACCCTCCAGGTCCGCGGCCCCGGCGGCGTCCCGCTGGCCGGCGCCTGGGCCGCCGGCGACTGCGCGGCCGTCCCGGACCCGGCGGCCGACGACGCGCTGTGCGCCCCCAACGCCGAGCACGCGCTCGCCCAGGCCCGGCTCCTCGCCGACAACCTGCTCGCCGACCTGGAACGCCGGACCCCCACCCCCTACCGGCCCGAGCGCATCCACTGCTCCACCTCGCTCGGACTCGGCCGCGGCGTCGCCCACACCCGGCGCGGCCGGCTCACCGGCCGCCGCGCCTGGTGGCTGCACCGCGCCCGCCACCTGCGGCGACTGCCCAGCCTCGACCGCCGGGTCCGGGTCTTCACCGACTGGGTGCTCGGCGGGCTCTTCAGCCGCGAGGTCGTCTCCCTCGGCACCGTCGAGCACCCGCGCGCGGAGTTCGAGTCGGGGTTCCCGGAACGCCCCTAGCGCCCCGCGTACGCCGGTCTGTAGCGAATGCGCCGGACCGGCGATACGACTTCCGAAACGACACCTCCGCCTGACAGGATCTGCCCAGCCGATCATCACGGCCCGTGCTGCCCCGAGCACATCATGTGATGACCACTCAGATAACCGATCAGCCCCCACACCGAGGAAGCGGCCGACGTTGAACCTCATGCGCTGGAGCGCCCGGCTCACCGGAGCCCCGCGGCGCACCGCCCCGTCCTCGACGTCCACCGAATCCCTGCCCCTCCCCGGCCCCCGCGACCCAGCCACCGCGGCCGCCGCCCTCGACCACCGCGAGATCCACGAGCTCTACGACCTCCACGGCGTCCTGGACCGGCTCCCCGCCCCCGTCGCGGTCACCTACGGCCCGCTCCACCAGCTCGGGTACGCCAACAACGCCTACCGCGAGCTCTTCGGCGAGCGGACCGCCGGCCTGCCCGCCGCCGACGGCCTCCCCGAACTCGGCGCCCTCGGCGTCCTCCCCCTCATGGACCAGGCCCTGCGCGGCGGCCGCCCCCGCAGCGTCAAGGCCCGCTGCATCCTCGGCCCCGCCGGCAGCCGCTACTACAACGTCTCCTGCGTCCCGCTCGCCCCCGCCGACCCGCCGCACGGCACCGCCGGCCTCCAACCCGGACCGCGACCGCCCGCCGGCCTCCTCATCTACGCAGCCGAGGTCACCGACCAGGTCCAGGCCGCCACCCGGGTCCGCGACGCCGAACGCCGCCAGCGCGAAGCCGCCGTCACCCTCCAGCGCAGCCTCCTCCCGCAGAAGCTCGAACAGCCCGCCGACCTCCGCGTCGCCGCCACCTACCAGCCCGGCGGCGCCGACGCCGCGGTCGGCGGCGACTGGTACGACGTCATCCGCCTCGGCGCCGGCCGCACCGCCCTGGTCATCGGCGACGTCATGGGACGCGGCCTGCGCGCCGCCGCCGTCATGGGCCAGCTGCGCACCGCCGTCCGCGCCTACGCCCGGCTCGACCTGCCCCCGCACGAGGTGATGGGTCTCCTCGACGGCCTCGCCATGGAGATCGACGCCAACCAGATCGCCACCTGCACCTACGCAGTGTGGGACCCGGCACCCGGCACCCTCGAGTACGCCTCTGCCGGCCACCTCCCGCTGCTGCTGCGCTGCCCGGACGGCAGCGTCCTCCAGGGCGAGGAGCAGAACGGCCCGCCCCTCGGGACCGGCGGCGGCAGCCATGTCTCGCACACCCTCAAGCTGCTGCCCGGCACCACCGGTGTCCTCTACACCGACGGATTGGTCGAGCGCCGGGACGAGGACATCGACCACGGCCTGGACCTGCTCGCCCGCACCCTCGCCGGCGCGGTCGGCGGTCCCGAGGTGGTCTGCGCCCGCCTGCTCCGGGCCATGGGCGTCACCGCGGAGCACGACGATGACGTCGCGGTGCTGGCCTTCCAGCTGCCACTTGAACCTGAGGGGTCGGATGTGTAAAGTTCTCCGAGTTGCCTGTCAGGGAGCACCGGACGCGCGGTCTGCACGGACGGTCCCGAGGCAGCCAATCCCTTGAAACACCACTTTCCGGTCCTCACCGGGGCGCGCCTTGTCGCGTCCCTGTGCAGATTCGGCGTGCCTGTTTATAGGAATTGCATTCGGATCGAGGCCGATTCGCTTTTCGGAGCGGGGATCGGCTAAGGTTTGAAACGTCGGACAGGCCGCCAGGTCGGGCCGGCAAAGCGGTGAAGAAAGCAAGTCGGCGAAGAGTACTGACTCGGGTCTGATAAGCTGGAAACACGAAAGAGCGAAACGCCCGGAGGGTCCGCTGGAAGGCGGTCCGAAGGAAGTGTCCGTTCCTTGAGAACTCAACAGCGTGCCAAAAGTCAACGCCAGATATGTTGACATCCCCGGCCGGTCCGTTTGGATCGGTTGGAGATTCCTTTTGAAATAACACAGCGAGGACGCAGTGCGCGGGGCCGCCTATTCCGGTGGTTGCCGTGCCGCTCAACGCGAGTGTGAACCGGCGGCTTTTAATTAAGCAGGGCCGAGTAATCATTCACGGAGAGTTTGATCCTGGCTCAGGACGAACGCTGGCGGCGTGCTTAACACATGCAAGTCGAACGGTGAAGCCCTTCGGGGTGGATCAGTGGCGAACGGGTGAGTAACACGTGGGCAATCTGCCCTGCACTCTGGGACAAGCCCTGGAAACGGGGTCTAATACCGGATACGACCTTCCTCTGCATGGGGGTTGGTGGAAAGCTCCGGCGGTGCAGGATGAGCCCGCGGCCTATCAGCTTGTTGGTGGGGTAATGGCCTACCAAGGCGACGACGGGTAGCCGGCCTGAGAGGGCGACCGGCCACACTGGGACTGAGACACGGCCCAGACTCCTACGGGAGGCAGCAGTGGGGAATATTGCACAATGGGCGAAAGCCTGATGCAGCGACGCCGCGTGAGGGATGACGGCCTTCGGGTTGTAAACCTCTTTCAGCAGGGAAGAAGCGCAAGTGACGGTACCTGCAGAAGAAGCACCGGCTAACTACGTGCCAGCAGCCGCGGTAATACGTAGGGTGCGAGCGTTGTCCGGAATTATTGGGCGTAAAGAGCTCGTAGGCGGCCTGTCGCGTCGGATGTGAAAGCCCGGGGCTTAACCCCGGGTCTGCATTCGATACGGGCAGGCTAGAGTGTGGTAGGGGAGATCGGAATTCCTGGTGTAGCGGTGAAATGCGCAGATATCAGGAGGAACACCGGTGGCGAAGGCGGATCTCTGGGCCATTACTGACGCTGAGGAGCGAAAGCGTGGGGAGCGAACAGGATTAGATACCCTGGTAGTCCACGCCGTAAACGTTGGGAACTAGGTGTTGGCGACATTCCACGTCGTCGGTGCCGCAGCTAACGCATTAAGTTCCCCGCCTGGGGAGTACGGCCGCAAGGCTAAAACTCAAAGGAATTGACGGGGGCCCGCACAAGCAGCGGAGCATGTGGCTTAATTCGACGCAACGCGAAGAACCTTACCAAGGCTTGACATACGCCGGAAACGTCCAGAGATGGGCGCCCCCTTGTGGTCGGTGTACAGGTGGTGCATGGTTGTCGTCAGCTCGTGTCGTGAGATGTTGGGTTAAGTCCCGCAACGAGCGCAACCCTTATTCTGTGTTGCCAGCGAGTAATGTCGGGGACTCACAGGAGACTGCCGGGGTCAACTCGGAGGAAGGTGGGGACGACGTCAAATCATCATGCCCCTTATGTCTTGGGCTGCACACGTGCTACAATGGCCGGTACAAAGGGCTGCGATGCCGCGAGGCGGAGCGAATCCCAAAAAGCCGGTCTCAGTTCGGATTGGGGTCTGCAACTCGACCCCATGAAGTTGGAGTTGCTAGTAATCGCAGATCAGCATGCTGCGGTGAATACGTTCCCGGGCCTTGTACACACCGCCCGTCACGTCACGAAAGTCGGTAACACCCGAAGCCGGTGGCCTAACCCTTGGGAGGGAGCCGTCGAAGGTGGGACCAGCGATTGGGACGAAGTCGTAACAAGGTAGCCGTACCGGAAGGTGCGGCTGGATCACCTCCTTTCTAAGGAGCGCATGGCCGACTGCGAGCGAATGTCTCGCACGGTTGCTCATGGGTGGAACGTTGACTATTCGGCACTCGCGGTAGGGATGGCCAGTACTGCTCTTCGGAGCGTGGAACGTCGATCACCGTCGCGGGTGCCGGGCACGCTGTTGGGTCCTGAGGGAACGATTGTTCCTTCTGGGATGCCGGCTCCACTTGAGGGTCGTCTTCGGACGGTTCGAGGGTGGGTGTCTGGTCGTTGTTTGAGAACTGCACAGTGGACGCGAGCATCTGTGGCCAAGTTTTTAAGGGCGCACGGTGGATGCCTTGGCACCAGGAACCGATGAAGGACGTGGGAGGCCGCGATAGGCCCCGGGGAGCTGTCAACCGAGCTTTGATCCGGGGGTGTCCGAATGGGGAAACCCGGCAGTCGTCATGGGCTGTCACCCGCTGCTGAACACATAGGCAGTGTGGAGGGAACGCGGGGAAGTGAAACATCTCAGTACCCGCAGGAAGAGAAAACAACCGTGATTCCGGGAGTAGTGGCGAGCGAAACCGGATGAGGCTAAACCAGCATGGTGTGAGACCCGGCAGGGGTTGCCATGTTGGGGTTGTGGGAATGAGCTTGATCGGTCTGCCGGCCGGTCGGCGAGTCAGAAACCGTTGGTGTAGTCGAAGGACATGCGAAAGGTCCGGCGTAGAGGGTAAGACCCCCGTAGACGAAACATCAGCGGCTTGCTTGCTCATCTCCCAAGTAGCACGGGGCCCGAGAAATCCCGTGTGAATCTGGCGGGACCACCCGCTAAGCCTAAATATTCCCTGGTGACCGATAGCGGATAGTACCGTGAGGGAATGGTGAAAAGTACCGCGGGAGCGGAGTGAAATAGTACCTGAAACCGTGTGCCTACAAGCCGTGGGGGCACCCCTTTGGGGTGTGACTGCGTGCCTTTTGAAGAATGAGCCTGCGAGTTTGCGGTGTGTAGCGAGGTTAACCCGTGTGGGGTAGCCGTAGCGAAAGCGAGTCCGAATAGGGCGTCTGAGTTGCATGCCCAAGACCCGAAGCGGAGTGATCTAGCCATGGGCAGGTTGAAGCGCGGGTAAGACCGTGTGGAGGACCGAACCCACCAGGGTTGAAAACCTGGGGGATGACCTGTGGTTAGGGGTGAAAGGCCAATCAAACTCCGTGATAGCTGGTTCTCCCCGAAATGCATTTAGGTGCAGCGTCGCGTGTTTCTTGCCGGAGGTAGAGCACTGGATAGGCGATGGGCCTCACCGGGTTACTGACCTTAGCCAAACTCCGAATGCCGGTAAGTGAGAGCGCGGCAGTGAGACTGTGGGGGATAAGCTCCATGGTCGAGAGGGAAACAGCCCAGAACACCGACTAAGGTCCCTAAGCGTGTGCTAAGTGGGAAAGGATGTGGAGTCGCAGAGACAACCAGGAGGTTGGCTTAGAAGCAGCCACCCTTGAAAGAGTGCGTAATAGCTCACTGGTCAAGTGATTCCGCGCCGACAATGTAGCGGGGCTCAAGCACATCACCGAAGTCGTGTCATTGCAGCAATAGGGCCAACGCCCGCTGTGATGGGTAGGGGAGCGTCGTGTGCCGGGTGAAGCAGCGGAGGAATCCAGTTGTGGACGGTTCACGAGTGAGAATGCAGGCATGAGTAGCGATACAAGAGTGGGAAACTCTTGCGCCGATTGACCAAGGGTTCCTGGGTCAAGCTGATCTGCCCAGGGTAAGTCGGGACCTAAGGCGAGGCCGACAGGCGTAGTCGATGGACAACGGGTTGATATTCCCGTACCCGCTTTGAAGCGCCAACGTCGAACCAGGTGATGCTAAGGCCGTGAAGCCGGCCCGGAGTCTTCGGACGAAGGGACGTGGTGGAGCCGCCGGTCCAAGTCTGTAGTAGGTGAGCGATGGGGTGACGCAGGAAGGTAGTCCAGCCCGGGCGGTGGTAGTCCCGGGGTAAGGGTGTAGGACGAACGGTAGGCAAATCCGCCGTTCACATAGTCTGAGACCTGATGCCGAGCCGATTGTGGTGAAGTGGATGATCCTATGCTGTCGAGAAAAGCCTCTAGCGAGTTTCATGGCGGCCCGTACCCCAAACCGACTCAGGTGGTCAGGTAGAGAATACCGAGGCGTTCGGGTGAACTGTGGTTAAGGAACTCGGCAAAATGCCCCCGTAACTTCGGGAGAAGGGGGGCCAGCCCTGGTGAGGATCTTTACGGTCTGAGCTGGGGGTGGCCGCAGAGACCAGCGAGAAGCGACTGTTTACTAAAAACACAGGTCCGTGCGAAGCCGTAAGGCGATGTATACGGACTGACGCCTGCCCGGTGCTGGAACGTTAAGGGGACCGGTTAGTCCGATTTCGGTCGGGCGAAGCTGAGAACTTAAGCGCCAGTAAACGGCGGTGGTAACTATAACCATCCTAAGGTAGCGAAATTCCTTGTCGGGTAAGTTCCGACCTGCACGAATGGCGTAACGACTTCTCGACTGTCTCAACCACAGGCCCGGTGAAATTGCATTACGAGTAAAGATGCTCGTTTCGCGCAGCAGGACGGAAAGACCCCGGGACCTTTACTATAGCTTGATATTGGTGTTCGGTTCGGCTTGTGTAGGATAGGTGGGAGACTGTGAAGCGGCAACGCCAGTTGTTGTGGAGTCGACGTTGAAATACCACTCTGGTCGTGCTGGATGTCTAACCTGGGTCCGTGATCCGGATCAGGGACAGTGTCTGGTGGGTAGTTTAACTGGGGCGGTTGCCTCCTAAAGGGTAACGGAGGCGCCCAAAGGTTCCCTCAGCCTGGTTGGCAATCAGGTGTTGAGTGTAAGTGCACAAGGGAGCTTGACTGTGAGACTGACGGGTCGAGCAGGTACGAAAGTAGGGACTAGTGATCCGGCGGTGGCTTGTGGAAGCGCCGTCGCTCAACGGATAAAAGGTACCCCGGGGATAACAGGCTGATCTTCCCCAAGAGTCCATATCGACGGGATGGTTTGGCACCTCGATGTCGGCTCGTCGCATCCTGGGGCTGGAGTAGGTCCCAAGGGTTGGGCTGTTCGCCCATTAAAGCGGTACGCGAGCTGGGTTTAGAACGTCGTGAGACAGTTCGGTCCCTATCCGCTGTGCGCGTAGGAGTGTTGAGAAGGGCTGTCCCTAGTACGAGAGGACCGGGACGGACGAACCTCTGGTGTGCCAGTTGTCCTGCCAAGGGCATGGCTGGTTGGCTACGTTCGGGAGGGATAACCGCTGAAAGCATCTAAGCGGGAAGCCTGCTTCGAGATGAGCACTCCCACCTCCTTGAGAGGGTAAGGCTCCCAGTAGACGACTGGGTTGATAGGCCGGATATGGAAGCCCAGTAATGGGTGGAGTTGACCGGTACTAATAGGCCGAGGGCTTGTCCTCAGTTGCTCGCGTCCACTGTGTTGGTTCTGAAACCACGAACAGACCGTTGTCGGTTGTTCGAAGAGTTTCATAGTGTTTCGGTGGTCATAGCGCGAGGGAAACGCCCGGTTACATTCCGAACCCGGAAGCTAAGCCTCGTAGCGCCGATGGTACTGCAGGGGGGACCCTGTGGGAGAGTAGGACGCCGCCGAACAATTCTTCTGAAGAAGCCCCGCCCGGGTTCCGGGCGGGGCTTCTTTGCGTTTAGGAGTTCTGTGCGGTCGGTGGGTGATCGCGACGTAGGGTCGCAGTATGGAGACCACCCCGACGCCGCCCGCAGGCGAAAGCATCCGTGCCGTGTCCGAGCTGACCGCCGAGGAACTGTTCATCGCGCGGGCCGTCCTGACGGCGGCCGCCGTCGACGACGGCAGGGAGGCGGTGTCGGAGGCGGGCCGGCTGCGGCTCCGCGAGGGCGAAGGACGGCCGGGTGTGCGGCACCTGCTGCAGACACTCGGCGGCCGCCCGGCCGGGTACGCGCAGCTTGAGTCGGCGGGTGACGGCGGTTTCGCGACCGCCGAACTCGCCGTCCACCCCGAGGTGCGGAGGCGTGGCCTCGGCGGCCGGCTGGCCGAGGCCCTGCTGGCGGAGGTCCCGCCCGCGAAGGCGGTGGACTGCTGGGCGCACGGCGGCCACCCGGGTGCCGCCCGTCTGGCGGAGCGGCACGGGGGTGAGCTGGTCCGCGAGCTGAGGCAGATGCGCCGGCCGGCGGGCGGCGACGTGCCGGAGCCGGTGCTGCCGGAAGGTGTCGAGCTCCGAACCTTCCGCCCGGGCGAGGACGACGCCGCCTGGCTGCGGCTGAACGCGCTGGCCTTCGCGCACCACCCCGAGCAGGGTGCGTGGACGGAGGCGGACCTCGCCGACCGGCTGGCCGAGCCCTGGTTCGACCCGACGGGCTTCTTCCTGGCGGTCCGTGGCGGCGAGCTCGTCGGCTTCCACTGGACGAAGGTGCACCCCGACGGCCTGGGCGAGGTGTACGTGGTCGGAGTGGCCCCCGGTGAGCAGGGCAGCGGGCTGGGTCGGGCGCTCACCGCCGCCGGTCTGCGGCACCTGATCCGCGAGCGCGGGGTGCCGGCCGTCCTTCTCTATGTGGACGCTGACAATCCGGCCGCTGTGCGGGTATATGAACGATTGGGCTTCACCGTCCACGAGGTGGACCTGATGTACCGCATCCAGGCGGGGAGCAAGGCCGGTGGTTCGACCCCACAGGGGTGACCGACTCAGCTTTCCTCCTGGCCATCCGGTGTTTACCGTGGATTCAATTGACGCCGCGAAGATCACAGGATGACGCCCGTAGTGCCTCGTCCCCGCTCCGCCCGCCGACCGGCCCAGCTCCACCCGGCCGCTCCCGGCGGGTGGGCACTGGAGTGGCGGGACGATGACGCTGCGTACGCCACGCACACGTACGCCGCCGCGAGCTGGCAGACGACCGCGGTACGTGCGCCCGGGACTTCGCCCTGCATGAGGAGCTGGCACCGATGACCATCCCTGGCCCCGTCTCCGCCTCGTCCGGTGCGGCCTCCGGCGCCGCCACGGGTGCGGGCTCCAAGCAGGCGTCCAAGAGCCGTACCCGGGTACCGAAGGCGACCGGCCCGGCGGCGGGTGACGCCCGTCCGCAGGCCGCGGCGGCCCGCAGCGCCGGCGCGGCCGTGGCCCCGGCCGTTGCCGCCGCGCTGCCGACCGCCATCACCACCGCGCTCGGTGCCCCGGTCGCCGACGAGCCGGGCGCCGTGCGGGTGGCGCCCCGGTCGGCGACGGCCAGCTCCACGGGCGGCGTCCACTCCGCGCTGGCGGACATCGAGACCGAGTTCGGGGCACTGCCGGAGGGCCGGTTCCTCGACCGGGAGCGCAGCTGGCTCGCGTTCAACGAGCGGGTCCTGGAGCTCGCCGAGGACCCGGACATCCCGCTGCTGGAGCGGGCCAAGTTCCTGGCGATCTTCGCCAGCAACCTGGACGAGTTCTTCATGGTCCGGGTGGCCGGCCTCAAGCGGCGGATCGCGACCGGCGTGGCCACCCGCAGCGCGTCCGGCCTGCAGCCCCGCGAGGTGCTGGACCTGATCTGGCGGCGCGCGCGCGAGCTGATGGCCCGGCACGCGGCGTCCTTCCAGCACGAGGTGCTGCCCGACCTGGCCGCCGAGGGCATCGAGGTGGTGCGCTGGCCGGAGCTCGCGGAGAAGGAGCAGGCCCGGCTGCACACGCTGTTCCGGCAGCAGATCTTCCCGGTGCTGACCCCGCTGGCCGTCGACCCGGCGCACCCCTTCCCGTACATATCGGGGCTGAGCCTCAACCTGGCGGTCGTCGTGCGGAACCCGGTCTCCGGGCACAAGCACTTCGCCCGGGTGAAGGTCCCGCAGTCGCTCTCCCGCTTCCTGGAGGCGTCCCCGCAGCGGTACGTGCCGCTGGAGGACGTCATGGGCGCGCACCTCGAGGAGCTCTTCCCGGGCATGGAGGTGCTCGCGCACCACGCCTTCCGGGTCACCCGGAACGAGGACCTGGAGGTCGAGGAGGACGACGCCGAGAACATCCTCAAGGCGCTGGAGAAGGAGCTCATGCGGCGGCGCTTCGGTCCGCCGGTCCGCCTGGAGGTCGAGGAGTCGATCGACCCGTACATCCTCGACCTGCTGGTGCGCGAGCTGAACGTCACCGAGGCCGAGGTGTTCCCGCTGCCGGGGCCGCTGGACCTCACCGGGCTGTTCGGGATCGCCGACCTCGACCGGCCGGAGCTGAAGTACCCGAAGTTCGTGGCGGGCACCGCGCGCGGGCTGACCGACGTGGAGTCGGCGTCCCAGCCGGACATCTTCGCCGCGATGCGCGAGCGGGACGTGCTGCTGCACCACCCGTACGACAGCTTCTCGACCTCGGTGCAGGCCTTCCTGGAGCAGGCGGCGGCCGACCCGCACGTGCTGGCGATCAAGCAGACGCTGTACCGGACCTCCGGTGACTCGCCGATCGTCGACGCGCTGATCGACGCGGCCGAGTCCGGCAAGCAGGTGCTGGTCCTGGTGGAGATCAAGGCCCGCTTCGACGAGCAGGCCAACATCAAGTGGGCCCGCAAGCTGGAGGAGTCCGGCTGCCACGTGGTCTACGGCCTGATCGGGCTGAAGACGCACTGCAAGCTGTCGCTGGTCGTGCGGCAGGAGGGCGAGATGCTCCGCCGCTACGCGCACGTCGGCACCGGCAACTACCACCCGAAGACCGCCCGGCTCTACGAGGACCTCGGCCTGCTGACCGCCGACCCGCAGGTCGGCGCCGACCTCTCGGACCTCTTCAACCGGCTGTCCGGGTACTCGCGCCGCGAGTCCTACCGCCGCCTGCTGACCGCGCCGCGCGGCCTGCGGGACGGCCTGGTCTCGCGGATCCACGGGGAGATCGCGCACCACCGGGCCGGCCGGCCGGCGTACGTGAAGATCAAGGTCAACTCGATCGTCGACGAGACGGTGATCGACGCGCTGTACCGGGCCTCGCAGGCCGGCGTGCCGGTGGAGGTGTGGGTGCGCGGCATCTGCGCGATCCGCCCCGGCGTCGCCGGGCTGAGCGAGAACGTCCGGGTGCGCAGCGTGCTCGGCCGGTTCCTGGAGCACTCGCGGATCTTCGTGTTCGGCAACGGGGGCGAGCCCGAGGTGTGGTTCGGCAGCGCGGACATGATGCACCGCAACCTGGACCGCCGGATCGAGGCGCTGGTGCGGGTCTCCGACCCGGCGCACCGGGCGGAGCTGTCCGGGCTGCTCGACCTCGGGGTCTCCGACGAGACCGAGTCCTGGCACCTCGGCGCCGACGGGAGCTGGACGCGGCACTCGGCCGACGCGGAAGGCAGGCCGCTGCAGCACGTCCAGGATCTGTTCATCGCCTCGCGCAAGCGCCACCGGAACGTGTCCGCGGGCCGCTGACCACTGTCCGGGCCGCCGCCCGTGCCCCCGGTTCCGGCGGTGGCCGGGACGGCGGCCGCGGCGGCCCGGGACGACCACATGGGGGAGTCCTTGTCATGACCGATTCGCCGATGACGGCCCCGGCGGCGCCGAGCGCGTCCGCGGGGGAAGTCCTCTCCGGCTACCTCACGACCCAGGCCGGCGCGTTCCTGCGCGCGCTGCCGCAGGCGGTGGGCGAGGCCGGGTCGAGACCGGGCTCGCTCCCGGCCTCGGCGGCGGGTGCGGACGACCTCCTGCGCGCCGTCCGGCGGATCGGCGGCGCCCTGCACACCTTCGAGGCCGCCTTCGAGTCCGGCTGGGCCGGCGAGCTGCGGACCGAGCTGGCCTGGCTGCTCGACCTGCTCGGCCGCGAGCCGGGTTACCGGCGCCGCTCCTCCCGGCTGCTCGCCGCGCTGGACTCGCTCAGCGACACCGGCGCCGACACGCCCGGCATGCTCGCCGGCCACGCCGGCGCGCCCAAGGCCCGCGCCCTCCTGGAGCGCCAGCTCACCCTCGCCCGCACCCGGGCGCACACCGCCCTGCTGCAGGAGCTGCGGACGGCCCGGCTGCACGCGCTGGCCGACCGGATGACCCTGCTGAGCGGCGAGGTGCCGCTGCTGGACGCGACCGCCGGGCGGGACGGCAGCGTGCTGACCCGGCAGGCCGCCGCGGCGCTCGGCGCGCTCGCCGCCGGGACGGAGCGGCTGCCGCTGGCCCGCGCCGTCCAGCCGTACGGCGGGGACGGTCTGCACCGGCTCGCGGTGCTGCCCGCGGCCCGCGGCGCCTCCCCCGTCGCGGACGCCGACGCGCTGCTCGCCGCGGACGACGAGCCCTGGCACCGGGTCCGGGTGCTGGTGAAGCGTGCCCGGTACGCCCTGGAGGTGTGCGCGGTGCCCACCGCGGAGCTCGACCGGCTGGACGAGGTCCTCGACCGCCACCGCGACGCCTCCGACGCCGCCGCCACCGCCTCGACCGCGGCCCGCACGCCGAGGATCACGCCGGCGACCGCGTACGTGCTCGGAGTGGTGCATGCTGATCAGCGACTGGAGGTGGAGGCGGCCCGGTACGCCTTCGGCCACCAGTGGCCGAAGCTCCCGCACCATGGATGGCATGAATGGGCGACCGCCTGACCGCAGCGCAGCAGCGCGCCGCCAACCCCTTCCGAGACCGGCTCGCCCGGCGGACCAGGGGCGGCGGCGCGCCGGCCCGCCGGGCCGCGGCACCCGGCTACGGGCCGACCGTGCTGGCGGCCGGCGGGGTGCTGTGGGTGCCCGGAGGGCCGAAGAAGGACGGCAGCGGCCTGAAGAAGCCGCGGATCGCGGTGATCCACCGGCCGAAGTACGACGACTGGAGCCTGCCCAAGGGCAAGCTCGAACCCGGCGAGGGCTGGCAGGCGGCGGCGCTGCGCGAACTGCGCGAGGAGACCGGGATGCACTGCGTCCTCGGCCCGGAGCTGCCCGCGCAGCACTACCTGGTCGAAGGCCGGCCCAAGGAGGTGCGGTACTGGGCCGCGGTGCCGACCGGCGGTTCGTTCACCCCCGGGCGGGAGGTCGACCGGCTGGAATGGCTGCCCCCGAAGAAAGCGAAATCACGGCTCACCCACATCCGGGACCGCGCGCTGGTGGATGCGCTGCTGGACATGCTGGACGGCGCGCGCGCCTGATCCAGGCGCCTCCCGACGTAGGGTGTTCCCACCGCCCCGCCGCAGGTCAGCGGGGTCGCCCAAGGTGATCTCACCGCGCCCTCACCGTGACGCAACCGTTACTACCGAGGTCGGTTTCCTGCCAGCCGTTCGAGGTTCACCATCCGTTCATTTGCGACCGCCTGACGCGTCACCTGCCCGGCCTACCTTCGGTGCCACCGGAGGGCCGAACGGGCCCCGGACCACAGCGAAACCCGCGCTGATCGAGCCATCGACGAGCTCACCCCGGCGCAGGGTTATGCCTCAGAAAGGGACACCCAGTGAAGCTCCAGCGAAACGGCTCCAAGGCCCTCGCCATCGGTGCCATGGCGCTCGTCGGCTCGCTGTCGCTCGCGGCCTGCGGTACGGACGACAACTCGACCAGCAGCACGGGCAGCAGCGCTGCGGCCTCCGGCGCGGCCCCGGCCGCGCAGATCGCCTGCGGCAAGGGCGGCCAGCTGCTGGGTGCGGGTTCGACCGCCCAGACCAACGCGGTCGACGTGTGGAAGGCCGCCTTCGGCTCCGCCTGCTCCGGCTCCACCATCACCTACGGCGGTGGCGGCTCCGGCGCCGGTGTGCAGCAGTTCAACCAGGGCAAGGTCGCCTTCGCCGGCTCCGACTCGGCCCTCAAGCCGGCCGAGGTCGACGCCTCGAAGCAGGTCTGCACCGGCGGCCAGGGCGTCAACCTGCCGATGGTCGGCGGCCTGATCTCGATCGTCTTCAACGTCGAGAACGTCGACAAGCTCGTCCTCGACGGCCAGACCGTCGCCAAGATCTTCGACTCGCAGATCACCAAGTGGAACGACCCGGCGATCGCCGCCCTCAACCCGGGTGTCACCCTGCCGGACGCGCCGATCCAGGCCATCCACCGCTCGGACGACTCCGGCACCACCGCGAACCTGACCGGCTACCTGGCCAAGGCCTCCAACGGCGCCTGGACCTACCCGGCCAGCAAGACCTGGGCGGGCAAGGGCGGCCAGTCCGCCAACGGCTCGGCCGGCGTCTCCGCGCAGGTCAAGCAGGTCAAGAACTCGATCAGCTACGTCGAGCTCTCCTACGCCCAGACCAACAGCCTGAAGAGCGCCGCCATCAACACGGGCGCCGCCAAGCCGGTCGAGGCCACCGCCGAGAACGCCGCCACCACCTTCGCCAAGGCGAAGATCGCCGGCACCGGCAGCGACCTGGCCCTGAGCCTCGACTACGCGACCAAGGACGAGGGCGCCTACCCGATCGTCCTGGTCACCTACGAGATCGTCTGCGACAAGGGCAACAAGGCCGAGAGCCTCGACACCCTGAAGTCCTTCCTCACCTACACCATCAGCGACGCCGGCCAGCAGGCCATCGGCGCCAAGGGCTACGTCCCGCTGCCGAAGGAGCTGGCCTCCAAGGTTCAGGCCGTCATCCCGACCCTGGCCTGACCCAGCACCGGCGGGGCGGCCCTCAAGGGGGGACGGGCCGCCCCGCCGGAAGCACCACCCACGCACCACACGTCCGGGGCACCGCCGCCAGGTGCCGTCCCCCACGGGGGCAGCACCGTCAGACCGGAGTAGACGATCATGACTTCATCCCCCCCTGCCGCCACACGGGGCAGGGCCCGCCGCAGCCGGAGCGACAGCCGGCTCGGCGACAGCATCTTCTTCAACCTCTCCCGAGGGTCGGGCATCCTGCTGCTGGTCATCATGGCCGCGATCGCAGGCTTCCTCGCCTACCGCTCGGGCATCGCGCTGTCCAAGGACGAGGGCAACTTCCTCACCACCTTCGAGTGGAACCCGGACGCGCCCAAGCCGGTCTTCGGTATCGCCGTCCTCGCCTTCGGCACCATCGTCAGCGCCGTGATCGCCATGGTGATCGCCGTGCCGGTCGCCGTCGGCATCGCGCTGTTCATCTCGCACTACGCGCCGCGCCGCATCGCGCAGCCCTTCGCCTACCTGGTCGACCTGCTCGCCGCGGTGCCCAGCATCGTCTACGGCCTGTGGGGCGTGCTGTTCCTCGTCCCGCACATGGACGGCATGACCGCGTGGATGGACCAGTACCTCGGCTGGACCTACGTCTTCGACCAGACCCAGCCCGGCGTCACCCCGCGCAACCTGTTCACCGTCGGCATCCTGCTGGCGATCATGGTCCTGCCGATCATCACCGCGGTCAGCCGCGAGGTCTTCCGGCAGGTCCCGCGGATGCACGAGGAGGCGGCCCTCGCCCTCGGTGCCACCCGCTGGGAGATGGTCCGCACCGCGGTGCTGCCCTTCGGCCGCCCCGGCATCATCTCCGCCTCGATGCTCGGCCTCGGCCGCGCCCTCGGCGAGACCATCGCGGTCGCCATCGTGCTCTCCGCCAACAGCGTGCTCTCGCTGCACGTCCTGGACCCCGGCGGCGGCACCTTCGCGCAGAACATCGCGCTCAAGTTCAACGAGGCCCAGCCGTTCGGCCGTGACGCCCTCATGGCCTCCGGCCTGGTCCTCTTCGTGATCACCCTGCTGGTGAACGGCGCCGCCCGACTGATCATCGCGCGCCGCAAGGAGTACTCGGGGGCCAACGCATGAGCACCGCGACCATTATTGCGGACTCGGCTCCGCAGCTGCGCCGCAGCCTCACCACCGCCCGCCTCCCGAAGTGGGCGCCGGCCGGCGTCGCCGCCCTCTCCATCGGTCTCGGCTGCGCCATCGGCGCCGGCGCCGGACTCGCCAGCCACCTGCAGTGGGGTCTGATCGCCGCCGCGCTCTTCGTGGTGCTGAGCTACTCGCTCTCCGCCCGCGTCGAGGGCCGCCGCCAGGCCAAGGACCGGCTCGCCACCGCGGTGGTCTGGGTCGCGTTCATCCTGGCCGTCGTGCCGCTGGCCGCGCTGACCTTCTACACCGTGCAGCAGGGCCTGGAAGTGCTGGACGCCAACTTCCTCACCCACTCCATGAAGAACGTGATCTCCTCCGGCCCCGGCGGCGGCATCTACCACGCGCTGATCGGCACCCTGGAGCAGGTCCTGCTGGCCACCCTGATCGCGGCCCCGATCGGTCTGCTGACCGCCGTCTACCTCGTCGAGTACGGTCGCGGCCAGCTCGCCAAATGGGTCACCTTCTTCGTCGACGTCATGACGGGTGTTCCGTCGATCGTCGCCGGTCTGTTCATCCTCTCGCTCTGGAACATCATGCTCGGGTTCGACTACTCGGGCTTCTCCGGCAGTCTCGCGCTGGCCATCCTGATGATGCCGGTCGTCGTGCGCTCCACCGAGGAGATGCTCCGCCTCGTCCCGAACGAGCTGCGGGAGGCCTCGTACGCCCTCGGCGTGCCGAAGTGGAAGACCATCATCCGGATCGTGCTGCCGACCGCGATCGGCGGCATCACCACCGGTGTGATGCTGGCCGTCGCCCGCATCACCGGCGAGACCGCGCCGGTCATGATGCTGGTCTTCGGTGCAGACGCCATCAACGGCGACCCGTTCAACGGACCGCAGCAGTCGCTGCCGCTCTACATCTGGCAGCAGTACTCGATGGTCAACAACGACTTCGGCTACGCCCGCGCCTGGGGCGCCGCGCTGGTGCTGATCTTCTTCGTGATGGGGCTCAACCTCATCGCGCGGGGCATCGCACGCTGGCGCTCGCCCAAGGGCGGACACTGACCCGACTGACGTACGAGCAGAATTCATTAGCGGCGCTGCCGCGGGCGAGAGAAGACGAAAGATCATGGCCAAGCGCATCGACGTCAGCGGACTGTCCGCCTACTACGGAGCCACCCGCGCCATCGAGGACATCTCGATGACCATCGAGCCCCGCTCCGTGACGGCCTTCATCGGCCCGTCCGGCTGCGGCAAGTCCACCTTCCTGCGGACCCTCAACCGCATGCACGAGGTCATCCCTGGCGCCCGCGTCGAGGGCAAGGTGATGCTCGACGACGAGAACCTGTACGCCACCAACATCGACCCGGTCGCCGTGCGCCGCTCGATCGGCATGGTGTTCCAGCGGCCGAACCCCTTCCCGACCATGTCGATCTACGACAACGTGGTGGCCGGCCTCAAGCTCGCCGGCGTGCGGAAGAAGTCCGTGCTGGACGGCGTCGCGGAGAAGTCCCTCAAGGGCGCCAACCTCTGGAACGAGGTCAAGGACCGGCTCAACAAGCCCGGCGCCGGCCTCTCCGGCGGCCAGCAGCAGCGCCTGTGCATCGCCCGCGCCATCGCGGTCGAGCCCCAGGTCCTGCTGATGGACGAGCCCTGCTCCGCGCTCGACCCGATCTCCACCCTCGCCATCGAGGACCTGATCGGCGAGCTGAAGTCCCAGTACACGATCGTCATCGTGACCCACAACATGCAGCAGGCGGCCCGCGTCTCGGACCGCACCGCCTTCTTCAACCTGGCCGGCGTCGGCCAGCCGGGCAAGCTGATCGAGCTGGACGACACCCAGCGGATCTTCTCCAACCCGTCCGTCCAGGCGACCGAGGACTACATCTCCGGCCGCTTCGGCTGACCGAGCCGGGCTCCCCGGAGCCCCACCGACTACTTCGCGGTGCTGCATGGCGGTGCCGCCGCGAAGTACGCAGGGCCCGCCCCCGTGATGTGGGGGCGGGCCCTGCACCCTTTCCGGGCGGCCTGCGCGGGGCGGTTGCCCGCCGGTCAGAGGAAGAGCAGATCCACGATGCCGTACATCGCCGCGGCCACCAGGGCGGCGGCCGGCATGGTGATGAACCAGCCCATCACGATGTTCTTGGCGACACCCCAGCGGACCGCGCGGATCCGCTTGGTGGCACCCACACCCATGATCGCCGAGGTGATCACATGCGTGGTGGAGATCGGCGCCGCGTAGACGAACGAGGTGATGTACATGACGCTCGACGCGGTGGCCTCGGCGGCGAAGCCCTGCGGCGGGTCGAGCTCGATGATCTTCCGGCCGAGGGTCCGCATGATCCGCCAGCCGCCCGCGTAGGTGCCCAGCGACAGCATCGTCGCGCAGGAGACCTTCACCCAGATCGGGATGTCGCTGCCGGTCTGGTGGCCGGAGATGGTGAGCGCCATCACCACGATGCCCATGGTCTTCTGGGCGTCCTGCAGGCCGTGGGCCAGGGCCATGGCGGCGGCCGAGGCGGTCTGCGCCACCCGGAAGTTGCGCTTGGCGCGGTGCGGGTTGGCCCTGCGGAAGACCCACAGGATCGCCAGCATCACCAGGAAGCCGCCGATCAGGCCGACCACCGGCGAGACCACCATCGGGATGATGATCTTGTCGACCACGCCGCTCCAGATCACCCCCGTGCCGCCGGCCAGCGCCGCACCCACCAGGCCGCCGAACAGCGCGTGCGAGGAGGAGGACGGAAGGCCGAAGTACCAGGTGGTCAGGTTCCAGGTGATCGCGCCCACCAGCGCGGCGAAGAGGATCGCCATACCCTGGCTGCCCGAGGGCGTCTCGATGATGCCGCTGGACACCGTCTTCGCCACCCCCGAACCGAGGAAGGCGCCCGCAAGGTTCATGACCGCGGCCATCGCCAGGGCCGCCCGCGGGGTCAGTGCCCGGGTCGAGACCGAGGTGGCGATCGCGTTCGCGGAGTCGTGGAAGCCGTTGGTGTAGGTGAAGAAGAAGGCCACGCCGAGGACGGCGATCAGTGCTGCCGTATCCACGGAGGTCAGGACTCCTTGACCGCGATGGTCTCCACCGTGTTCGCCACGTGCTCGAAGGCGTCGGCAGCCTCTTCCAGGACGTCGACGACCTGCTTCAGCTTGAGCACCTCGATCGCGTCGTACTGGCCGGAGAACAGGTGGGCCAGCAGCTTGCGGTGGATCTGGTCGGCCTGGTTCTCCAACCGGTTGATCTCGATCCAGTACTCGGTGAGGTTCTGCATCGACCGCAGGTTCGGCATCGCCGCGGCGGTCAGCTCGGCGGCCCGGGCCAGCACCTCGATCTGCTGCTCGACACCCTTCGGCAGGGACTCGATGTCGTAGAGGACGACCAGGTCGACCGCCTCCTCCATGAAGTCCATGATGTCGTCCAGCGACCCGGCGAGGCTGTAGATGTCCTCGCGGTCGAAGGGCGTGATGAAGGAGGAGTTCAGCTGGTGGAAGATCGCATGGGTGGTGTCGTCGCCCGCGTGCTCGGCGGCGCGCATGCGCTCGACGATCTCCGCGCGGGCCGACACGTCTGATCCCAGCAGTTCCAGCAGGAGCTTCGACCCGACGACGAGGTTCTCCGCCGCGGCGGCGAACATGTCGTAGAAGCTCGTCTCCTTCGGGGTCAGGCTAAAACGCACGGAAATCTCCGATGTGCGGGGTAGGGACTGAACGACTCTAGGCGTTCGCCGTCCCGGGAGTGCAAACGGGGTGTTGACGCGGTTCCCCAGTCTGGCGGAACCACAGCCGGTTTGCTCCTGCCGTGCACGGGGAGATCCGAGCTGACGCCCGGACGGCGGAACATGCAGGACAGCCACCGTGTTGGACACTGGAGGTCCAGGGACGGCGAGCAGGGAGACAGAGGCGGGCCGGATGACCACGATTCAGACGCGCACCGAGGACACCAGCACCCCCGACACGGCGACCGCGACCGGCACCCCCGACACCGCGGCCGACGGCGACGACATCACCGCCCAGGCGGGCGCCGCCCGGCCGCACGGCCCGCACGGCTACAGCGCCCAGAAGAACGAGCACCTCAAGCGGCTCCGCCGGATCGAGGGCCAGATCCGCGGCCTGCAGCGCATGGTCGACGAGGACGTCTACTGCATCGACATCCTCACCCAGGTCTCCGCCGGCACCAAGGCGCTGCAGTCCTTCGCGCTCTCCCTCCTGGAGGAGCACCTGCGGCACTGCGTGGCCGCCGCCGCCGAGCAGGGCGGCGCCGAACTCGACGGCAAGGTCGCCGAGGCCACCGCGGCCATCTCCCGGCTGCTGCGCACCTGAACACCGGTCCGAGCGCCGGTCTGAGCACCGGTCAACGCGCGCCCGCGCGGCGGGATGCGGCGCCCGGGCGGCGGCCAGCGGTCAGCCCGCCGCGGCCGCCCGCCCGGCGCCGTCCTGACCCGACACGGCGGCCGACACCCGGTCGAGCAGCACCCGGTCGATCTGCTCGGTGGCCAGTTTCTCGTCGGAACTGGTCGATGCGGCGATCATGAGCTCGCCGGCCAGCTCGATCTCGTCGAGCGCGGTCTTGTCGTGGCCGCCCGCGCGGCCCTCCGAGGATGCCACCTGCACCACCCCTCCAGCGCCGCCTCCCGGCCAGGACGGCGGGTACCCCGTCCTCCAGGGTAGGCAGGAGCACGGCCCCGCCGTATGGCACGGACGGGTCATCTCTTCGGCCACAGGCACTAGGCCCGTCACTTCGCGGGCGCCGAGGCCTTCGGTGAGTAGATGTCGGTGGTGGCCGGCTCGGCCGCCTGCACCGGGGCGCCGAAATCGGCCAGCGAAGTGGTCGAGACCACCTTCACCTGGTCCTTCGACTCCTTGGAGCCGGCCACCCCCGCGAAGGCGAAGGTCTCCACCACCTTGTGCACCCGCCCCTGGGCGTCCAGCCACACCTCGTACGGCACCTGCTTCACCGTGAAGGTCTGCGCGGCCATCCGCAGGCCGTCCGCCCCCCGCCCGCCGGTGGCCTCGGCGGCCTTGGCGAGGTCCAGGGTGCCCTTGTAGTGCTTGAGCTCGGTGCCGTCGGCCGTCTCGGTGCCGACCAGCTCGGCCGTCTCCGCCCCGCGCAGCGCGCCGGCGGCGCTCGACGGGTCGGTGGCGCCACTGCTGACCAGATTGCCGTCGGGGAGCTGGCGGACGTCCAGCCGGACCCACTTGCCGGCCGGCACCTTCGCCCCGCTGTTCTGTAGGTAGACCGTGCCCGGCAGGAGGATCTCCTTGATCGTGCCGGTGGTGGCGGCCCCGGGCGGCACGTCGATCTCCAGCGTGCCGATCCGCTTCACGTAGTCGTAGCCGCCGGTGCCCTTGAACACGGCCTTCTTGTCCGCGGACTCGGTGACCAGCTCGGTGCTGGTCCGGGCGGAGCCCGTCCGGCCGGTGATGTCGGCCGCGGAGCGCACCGCCGTCAGCGGGTCGGCGGAGAGCACGTCCGCGGAGCCGCCCTGCGGCTCGGCGCCGCCGCCGGCACAGGCGGACAGAGCGGCGGCCAGCAGCGCCACCGCCGCGGCGGTACGGACGTGCTTCAGCTTCTTCACGATCGACACAACCCCCTCGGGCCCCGATGCCCGGCAAGCAGCCACCCCGGATGGGCAGAGCTCTTCCGGGCCCAACGAGCCCGAGCCGCACGGGTTACGGCCGTCCCGGCGTACGGAATCGTCCGCGCGCCCCCGCGCGGCGCGTTACCGTGAAACACGTGTCCAGCGACGTCCCGGCGGAGTCCGCGTCCATTCCGCTCGCCGCCCACCGGGTGGCCCTCGAAGAACGCGGATCCTTCTGCTTCGCCAGCTGCAGCTGCGGCTGGTTCGCCCCGGGGCGGCGCTCCCGCGACCGCGCCCGGCGGGACGCCGACGAGCACGAGCGCGGCGGCCGGCCCTGACCGGCCCGCGGCGGCCTTCGCTCAGGCGGCCAGGTCGGACTCGGGCGCCTGCTGCTCGGCCGCGGCCGGCTCCCGCCGCCGGCGGCTGCGGCCGCCCCCGGCGCCGGCACCGCCCGCGTCCCGCCGGCGGGCGACCACCAGCGGCGCGGCGGCCGTCCTGGTGAGCGCGTGGCAGAACGGCACCAGCACCGCCATCGCCAGTGGCGCCAGCAGCAGCACCACCGCGGTGGCCAGCGCGAAGCCGCCGATCACGTCCGTCGGGTAGTGCACACCCATGTACATCCGGCAGAAGCCCTGCACCAGCGCGAGCCCGCCCGCGACCAGGCCGAGCCGGCGGTTCACCAGCAGCAGGGCGACCGCGATGCCCATCGACATCGCCGAGTGGTCACTCACGAAGGAGAGGGTGCCCTCCTTGCCCTCCACCAGGACCTCCAGCTCGGGGTGGTCCACGAAGGGACGCGGCCGGTCCACGATCGCCGAGATCGGCAGGTTGGCCAGCTCCGCGATCGCCACCGCCAGCGGGGCCCAGAGCAGGCCGGCCACCGCCACCGGGGCGTCCGGCCGCCTGCGCGCCTGCAGCCAGGCGACCAGGCAGACCGCGACCAGGCCCAGCAGGATGCCGTACTCGCCGACCCACGAGACCGCGGAGTCCAGCCAGCCCGGGGCCGAGACGGCCAGGCCGTTGATCGCGCGGAGCAGGCCCAGGTCCGGGTTGCCCGTGTCGGCGAGCAGCGTCGACACGCCGCACCTCTCTCTCGTGTCCGGCACGCCGGGTCGGCGCACCGCGGTCGCACCCCCGGAACAGGTCCGGTACGGAGCAACAACGTCCTGAGCAGGGCACAGGGTTCCACGGAGACCGCTCGTCACGGAAAATTGACCCACCGTCCACCGCCCGCCCACACCCGGGGCGGGCCGGCGGCTCAGCTCTGTGCCGGGCCCTGGCCGCCGCTGATCGTACCGTCGGCGTTCCGGACCGGCAGAGCCGCGGCACCGTCCGGCGTGACCCGGGTGGCACCGATGTAGTCCCGCTGGTTGATGGTGTCGTAGCGGATCACCGCGCCGGTGTGCGGGGCGTCGATCATGTACCCGCCGCCGACGTAGATCCCGACGTGGTGGATGGACCGCGGATCGCTCAGGTCGTTCGCGAAGAACACCAGGTCACCCGGGCGGAGTTGGTCCCGGGAGGGGTGCTCGCCGGCGTACCACTGGTCGTTGGCCACCCGGGGCAGGGTGATGCCGACGCTCGCGAACGCGGCCTGGGTCAGACCCGAGCAGTCGAACCGCCCCTGCTGCGAGGGCAGGCCCTCGCCGCCCCACAGGTACGGCGTGCCGAGCTTGGTCTGCGCGAAGTAGATGGCGCCGGCCGCCTGCTGGGAGAGACCGATCGCGGTCTGCGGGGCCGGCGCGGTGAAGCTCCTGGCCAGCGACTGGATGTTCTTCACATAGCCCTGGGTCTCCCGGTAGCCGGGGACACCGCCCGCCTTTATCACCGCGTACGGCCCGGCGTTGTAGGCGGCGAGCATGTTCGCCTGCCGGTCGCCGGGCACGGTGGAGACGTCCTTGGCGAGCGCGCAGTCGTAGGTCGCGGCCGAGGCGATGGCGTCCGCCGGGTCCCAGATGTCGCGCCGGCCGTCCCCGTTGGCGTCCACCCCGTAACTGGCCCAGGTGCCCTCCAGGAACTGCGCCATCCCGTACGCCTTGGCCGGACTCTTGGCGGTCGGGTCGAATCCGCTCTCCTGGTACAGCTGCGCCGCGAGCATCGGAGGAGAGATCTCGGGGCAGAGGGTGCCCCACTTCTCGATCAGCGGGCGGTAGGCGGCCGGGACCGTGCCCGAGGAGATACCGAGGTGGTTGGTGTTCGACCGGGGCGTGCCGCTGGCGGCGAAGGTCCCGACGGTGATCAGGCCGACGAAACCGACCGTCACCACCGCTGCGGCGGCAGCGGCCGCGCCCGCTCTGCGGAGTACCATCAGCACCATCCCGACGTGGCGTCAGTTGCGATTGTCCCGGAAGGCGTTGCTCAGCGCAATCAACACAGATACGAAGAGTGAGCGGTATCCTTCGTACGGTGGACATCCTGTCGTACGTGTCCCATGACTCACGACCAATCCGCGAGATATAGCCAAGTCGACATCAGATCTGGCCAAGAATAGGTCCTGCCCCTTCGCGCGCCGTGTTCCGGGGCCTTGAATTTGCCTGATCGGGCGGTGAGATGGAATGAACCTGAGCAGCGTGGACAGCAAGGTGGTCGGCTACCTGGCCGAGGACCCACCCAAGAAGGCCAACATCGACACCATCATCGGCGGCATCGCCCCGGACTGGGGGCCGTTCGCCACCCTCGGCTCCGAGGCGCGGGTGATGGTCGAGGTCGTGATGGCGGTCGCAATCCTGGCCTGCCTCGCCATCGCGGTCTGGGGGGCCGCCAAGCAGCGCATCGGCGCCACGGCCATGCGCGACACGTTCAGTGCCGAGCAGGGCAAGGGACTGATCATCGCGGGACTGACCGGCGTGTTCATCATCGGATCGCTGGGCACCCTGTTCACCATTGTCTATGGCATGGCGATCTGACGATCGTACGGATCGGATAGTCATCCCGGCGGGGCGGCCATGCGTCTCTGCCGGCACAGTCGTGTTCGCGTCACCGGGGCCCCGCGGGGCTCCCCGCACCAGGAGGGCCGCCGTGCCGTTGTCCGACGACCAGCCGCACACCCGGACGCGGCTGCCGGTCGCCGAACAGCCCCACCAGATGACCGCACGTCAGCCACGTCCGGTCCGGACCCTGCTGACCGTCCTGCTCGTGGTCACCCTGCTGGTGATCGCGGTCTCCATCGCCAACCGCGGCAAACCCGACCCCGGCCCCACCGGCAGCGGCAACGCCACCTCCGGCTCGGGGGACGGCGCCCAGGCCGGCTCGGCCGCCACCGCCCCGAGCGGGACCAAGCCCGTCGACACCACCGACAACGGCATCGCCAACGGCTTTCCGCACACCGACCAGGGTGCCCAGTCGGCCGCCGCCAACTACGCGACCGCCCTCGGCTCCGCGGAGATGTTCCAGACCACCAGCCGCCACACCGTCGTCGACACCGTCTCCGACCCCACCGTCGCCGCCCAGCTCCAGCAGCGGCTCGACGCCGCCTTCACCGCCGAGAACAACGGCCGCTTCGGCCTCGACGCCCAGGGTGAGGCCCCCAAGGGCCTCACATTCGTCAGCCGCACCATCCCCGTCGGTACCCGCACCGCCAACTACGCCGACACGGCGACGAAGGTCGAGGTGTGGTGCACGGGGCTGCACGGGCTGGCCGGTGACGGCTCGACCAGGCCGGTCTCCCAGGACTGGTACACCCTCACCGTCACCATGCGCTGGAACGGCAGCGACTGGAAGGTGACCGACTTCGACCGGGCTTCGGGCCCTGCCCCCGTTCCGGGTGATCAGCAGGCGGCCACGGCCCAGCAGATCACTGACGCAGTCCAGAGGTTCGGAGGCTTCCGCTATGCGCGGTGACGGCTCGACCAGATCCCTCGTCCGGAGGGCCGGCGCGCTGGGCGGCGCACTCGCGGTCCTGCAGGCGACCGCGCTGATCACCGCACAACGGGTGTTCGCCGACCCGTCGCCGTCGCCGTCGCCGTCGCCGTCGGCCTCGACCTGCACCGGGCAGGGCGGTGCGGACTGGTTGGGCGGCAACAAGCTGTGTCCCCCGCCCAACAGCACCGTCATTCCCGGGACCGAAGGCGTCGGGGCAGCCACCGACCCGCTCGGGTCGCTTGCCAAGGGGTGTGCGCAGGCTGCCGCGTGGGTGGTGCGCAAGCTGGGCGGGGCGATCGACGGCACGACGCAGGTGGACTTCACCAACGCCGCCTTCCTGCAGCAGTACGCGGTGGTGTTCGCCGGTTCGACGGTGATCACGCTGGTGCTGTGGCTGCTGGCGGTGACCAAGCGGGCGGTGCGCGGTGCGCCGCTGGCGCAGGCCTTCTCGGAGGCGATCGGCTTCCTCTGGCTGACGGTGATCGCCTCGGCGTTCACCCCGCTGATCCTCTACACGGTGGTCTCGGCGACGGACGGGCTGACCGCGGCGATCGCGGCCGGCACCAAGTCGGACACCGGCACCTACCTGGGCGGCTTCGCGGACACCCTGGAGAAGGGCTCCCTCGGCGGCGGTCCGCTGATCCTGATCATCGTCTCGCTGGTGGCGGTGCTGGCCGCGGCCGTGCTCTGGATCGAGCTGCTGATCCGGGCCGCGATGCTGTACGTGGGTGCGCTGCTCGGCACCGCCGTGTACGCGGGCCTGGTCGACAAGCAGTTGTGGAAGCACGTCCGCCGCTGGGCCGGCCTGATGCTGGCGGTCGACCTCGCCAAGCCGATCATCGTGGTCATCCTGGGCCTGGCCGGCGCGGTCGCCACCGGGGCCGGGGCGAGCGACGACTTCGCCCGGGTGCTGTCCGGTCTGGCGATCCTCTTCCTGTCGATCTTCTCCAGCGCTGCCGTCTACCGCTTCGTGCCGGGCTTCGGCGACGAGCTGCAGCAGGTGCGCCGGGCCAGGGCGAGTGCCGTCTCGGCCGGTTCGGCGATGATCAACGGTCCGGCGAACCTGGTGAAGCAGGGCATCTCCGCGCACGGCTCGCGCGGCGGCCCGCAGGCGGCCAACGCCTCCTCCGGCTCCGGTGGCGGCGGAGTCGCTCCGGGCATCGCCGCGCACGCCGGCCGCGCTTCCGCGCCGCCCGCCCAGCCCCCCGCCCCGATCAACAACCCCACGAAGGGAGGGTGACGGGTGAGCAGCGATCAGCTCGGCCAGTTCGGCGCCCAGTACGCCCAGCCGTACGCGCACCAGCGTCGCACCTACCTCATCGGCAAGTCGCGGCCGAACGCGCCGATCGGGCGCAACCGCGAGTCCGGCGAGATCGTGCTGATCATCTTCGGCGCCTTCCTCGGCATGATGTGGGGTCTGCTGATGCCGATCCTGCCGCTGCGGATCGCCGGCCTGGTCGGCCTCCCGCTGCTGGCGATCATGGCCGTGTACGTGCCGTACCGCCGCCGCACCTTCTACAAGTGGGTGGAGATCAACCGCACGTACCGGCGGACGGTGCGCTCCGGGCGGGCGGTGTGGAAGTCCGAGGTGATCGACGCCGGGACGCGCCTCGACGGGCGCGAGGTGGAGGTCGGCCCGCCGCCGGGCGTGGGCCGGCTGCGCTGGCTGTCCGCGCCGTTCGGGCCGGACGAGGTCGGGGTGCTGATGCACCTGGAGCGCCGCACCGTCACCGCCGCGATCGAGATCGAGGGCCCGGGCGTCGGCCTGCGCGACTCGGAGGACCAGGAGACGCTGGTCGACCGGTTCGGCACGCTGCTCAAGCACGTGGCGAACGGCGACGGCTTCGTGACCCGGCTCCAGATACTGGCCCGGACGCTGCCCGCCGACCCGGACGCGCACGCCAAGGACGTGGAGCGCCGCGGCGACGACGAGGCGCCGCGCTGGCTCAAGGAGTCGTACGACCAGCTGCAGTCGATGGTGTCGACCTCCTCCGAGCAGCACCGGGCGTACCTGGTGGCCTGCATGCACTACACCCGGGACCTGGCGGCCGAGGCGCACGCCATGGGGCGGACGGCCGACGGCCGGCGGCAGCGCGACGACGAAGGCCTGGCGACGGTGATGGCCCGTGAGCTGACGGACATCTGCGCGCGGCTGGCCGAGGCGGACATCCGGGTCCGGCAGCCGCTGGGCCAGGCCCGGCTGGCCTCGCTGGTGCACTCGATGTACGACCCGGACCACCCGATCGACCACATCCAGGCGATGAGCCGGCGCAACGCCTGGCCGGCCGAGCTGGACGCCACGCACCCGCAGCTCCTGCAGGCGAAGACCCGCGAGTCGGCGACCCGGGAGCCGTGGTGCCACGCCACCGCCTGGGTCAAGGAGTGGCCGCTGACCCCGGTCGGCGTCAACTTCCTGGCGCCGCTGCTGGTGCACACCCCGGACGTGATCCGCACGGTCGCCGTCACGATGGACCTGGAGCCGACCGACGTCGCCATCGAGCGGATGCTCACCGAGAAGACCAACGACGAGGCGGAGGCCAGCCGCGCCGCCAAGATGAACCGCACCGTCGACCCGCGCGACCTGGCCCACACCGGCCGGGTCGACCAGCGGGGCGACGACCTCGCCTCCGGCGCGGCCGGCGTCAACCTGGTCGGCTACATCACGGTCTCCGCCCGCACCCCCGAGGCGCTGGCCCGCGACAAGCGGACCATCCGCGCCTCGGCCGGCAAGAGCTACCTCAAGCTGGAGTGGTGCGACCGCGAGCACCACCGGGCGTTCGTCAACACGCTGCCGTTCGCGACCGGCATCCGCCGCTGAGGGAGGGGACCCCGTGATCGGCAACCTGACCGACGCCTTCACCAGCCTGATGTTCGGCAAGGTGGAGACCACCCGGCTGCCCGTCCGCACCTCGACCGGGCAGGCCCAGGCGGTCTACCTGCCGACGGCCGCGCCGGGCCTCGGCGACTCGGGCGTGATCATCGGCCGCGAGGTGTACAGCGGCAAGGGCTACGTCTACGACCCGTTCCAGCTGTACGGCCAGCAGCTGCCGGCCCCGCACTGGCTGGTGCTCGGCGAGTCCGGCAACGGCAAGTCGGCGCTGGAGAAGACGTACGTGCTGCGCCAGCTGCGCTTCCGCGACCGGCAGGTGGTGGTGCTGGACGCGCAGGGCGAGGACGGCGTCGGCGAGTGGAACCTGATCGCCAACGCGCTGGGCATAAAGTCCATCCGGCTCGATCCGATGGCGGCCCGGGACGGCGGGGTGAAGCTCAACCCGCTGGACCCGTCGATCACCACCACCGGGCAGCTGTCGCTGCTGCGCACCATCATCGAGGTGGCGATGGGGCGGGGCCTGGAGGAGCGGGCCGGCTTCGCGCTGAAGGCGGCGCACGCCCACGTGTACGCCACGGTGAAGGACCGCCAGCCCGTGCTGGACGACATCATCACCACCCTGCGCAACCCCGAACTCTCCTCGCTGGAGTCGCTCGGGGTGGCCGTCGACGATGTGCAGTCCTGGGGCCTGGACGTGGCCCTGGTGCTGGACCGGCTGGTCGACGGCGACCTGCGCGGCATGTTCGACGGCCCGACCACGGCCGGTATCGACCTGGACGCGCCGCTGATCGTCTTCGACCTGTCGCACATCGACCGGAACTCCATCGCGATGCCGATCCTGATGGCGATCGTCGGTGTCTGGCTGGAGCACACCTGGCTGCGGCCGGACCGGGTGAAGCGGATCTTCCTGGTCGAAGAGGCCTGGCACATCATCAACAGCCCCTTCGTGGCCCAGCTCTTCCAGCGGCTGCTGAAGTTCGGCCGCCGCCTGGGACTCTCCTTCGTGGCGGTGGTCCACCACCTCTCGGACGTGGTGGACGGCGCGGCCGCCAAGGAGGCCTCGGCGATCCTCAAGATGGCGTCCACCCGCACCATCTACATGCAGAAGGCCGAGGAGGCGAGAGCCACCGGCCGGGTGCTCGGCCTGCCCCGGTGGGCGGTGGAGATCATCCCCACCCTGTCGCCCGGTATCGCGGTGTGGGACGTCAACGGCAACGTCCAGGTGGTCAAGCACATCATCACCGAGTCGGAGCGCCCGCTCGTCTACACCGACCGGGCGATGACCGAGGACGCCGTCGCCGAGCGCCAGCGGGCCGAACAGCAACTGGCCGCCGAACCGATGATCTGAGCGGCGGAGTCCGGGCGACAACGACTCCACCAGCACGACCCCGCGAACACGACCCCCGCGACAACGACCCCCGGCGGCGCCACGGCGCTCCCGGAGGTCGTTGCTCGACATCATGTCAGCTGGCGGAAACCCTCTCGTTACGTCAGAGGACCTGACAGCTACGCGCGTTGACCCTAGGCTTCACCCGTCATGCCACGATGGCCCCGGCGTCTGCCGGGCCCCAGACGGTACGGGGTACCCTCATGTCCACATCCGGTCAGACCGGCAGATACCGCCGCACGGCGCTCGCCGCGGCCGCGGCCGCGGGCCTGCTCGGCACGCTGCTCGTGCCGAGCGTCGCCGAGGCGCACGGCCACCACAAGCCGAAGGTCGAGGACCTCCAGCTCCTCGCCATCAACGACTTCCACGGCAACCTGGAGCCCCCGGCCGGGTCCTCCGGCACCATCAAGGAGGTCGACCCGGCGACCGGCCAGGTGGTCTCCACCCCGGCCGGCGGTGTCGAGTACCTGGCCACCGCACTGCGCGAGGCCCGCAAGGGCCACCGGAACACGCTGACCGTGGCCGCCGGCGACATCGTCGGCGCGAGCCCCCTGCTCTCCGGCCTGTTCCACGACGAGCCGACCGTCGAGGCGATGAACAAGCTCGGCCTCGACGTCACCAGCGTGGGCAACCACGAGTTCGACGAGGGCGCCAAGGAGCTGCTGCGCCTGCAGGACGGCGGCTGCCACCCGACCGACGGCTGCTACACCAAGGGCCGCAAGTTCAAGGGCGCCGACTTCCAGTACCTGGCCGCCAACGTCACCAACGAGAAGACCGGCCGCCCGATCCTCGACCCGTACTGGATCACCGAGGTGCACGGCGAGAAGGTCGGCTTCATCGGCGTCACCCTGGAGGGCACGCCGAACATCGTCACCGCCGCGGGCGTCAAGGGCCTCAAGTTCGGCGACGAGGTCGAGACGATCAACAAGTACACGGCCGTGCTGAAGCGCAAGGGCGTGAACGCGATCGTGGCCCTGATCCACGAGGGCGGCTACCCGGCCTCCACCACCTACAACTTCGACTGCGGCGCGGGCGGCTCCGGCGTCTCCGGCCCGATCGTCGACATCGCGAAGAACATCGACCCCGCGGTCGGCGCGATCGTCACCGGTCACACCCACAACGCGTACGCCTGCGCCATCCCGGACAAGAACGGCGTGCCGCGCTCGGTCACCAGCGCCGCCTCCTTCGGCCGCCTGTACACCGAGATCAACCTGCAGATCGACAAGCGCAGCGGCGCGATCGTCCGCCCGTCGGTCACCGCCGCCAACCACGTGGTGCGCCGCACCGTGGCCAAGGCGCCGGACATGACCAAGCTGATCGACACGTACAACAAGATGGCGGCGCCGATCGCCAACCGTCCGATCGGCCACATCTCCGCCGACATCAACGGCCGCGGCTCCGCCGACCTGGAGAAGCCGCTCGGTGACGTCATCGCCGACGCCCAGCTGGCCGGCATGGCGCCCGCCGACAAGGGCGGCGCCCAGATCGCCTTCATGAACCCCGGCGGCATCCGCTCGGACCTGGTCTACAAGGCGTCCGCCGCCGAGGGCGATGGCGTGGTGACCTACGGCGAGGCGTTCACCGTCCAGCCGTTCACCAACATGATGCAGGTCAAGACGCTGACCGGCGCCCAGATCATCCAGCTGCTGCAGCAGCAGGTCAGCGGCCCGAACGACGCCGCGCCGAAGATCCTGCAGGTCTCCAAGGGCTTCACCTACACCCTGGACATGACCAAGACCGGTGCCGGCCGCGTGGTCGTCCCCTCGGTCAAGCTCAACGGCACCGCGATCGACCCGGCCGCCTCCTACCGGGTCGCAGCCAACGAGTTCCTGGCGGGCGGCGGTGACGGCTTCCCGGCCTTCACCTCGGGCACCAACACCCTCGTCGGCCCGTCCGACCTGGAGCTGTTCAACGCCTACCTGACCGCCACCGGCACGGCCGCCGCGCCGCTGGCCCCGCCGGCCCGCGACCGCATCGCCCTGGTCGGCGACGGCACCGACAAGGACTGACGCACCGTCGCACAGGACGCGGAGGGCGGGACACCTGAGGGGGTGTCCCGCCCTCCGCCATCTCCCGGGGCCCGCGGAGGGCTACTCCGGCCAGTCCGGCTGCCCGGGCAGTCGCAGGGTGGCCAGTGCCCCCGGGCCGCCGTCCACGGCCGGGCCCAGCGTCACCTCGCCCCCGGCGTCCCGGACGGTCTGCGCCACGATCGACAGCCCCAGCCCCGAACCGGGCAGCTGCCGCGAGGACGGCGAGCGCCAGAACCGGTCGAAGACGTACGGCAGCTCGTCCTGCGGGATGCCCGGCCCGTGGTCCCGGACGGTCAGGCGGCCGTCCGCCAGCGCCACCTCGACCGGACCGCCCGGCGGGCTGTACTTCACCGCGTTGTCCAGCAGGTTGATCACCGCCCGCTCCAGCGCCGCCGCGTCCCCGTGCACGTACCAGGGGTGCACCGCCACCCGGAACTCCAGCCCCGGGCCGCGCAGCCGGGCCCGCTCCACGGCCCGCCCGGCGATCTCGTGCAGGGCCACCACGGCCAGGTTCTGACCCGGCTTCGGGGAGTCCGGCCGGGACAGCTGCAGGAGATCGCCGATCAGCAGCGTCAGCTCCTGCATCTGCGCCTTCATGTTGCCGAGCAGCCGGCTGCGGGTGGCCGGCGGCAGCGGCCGGCCCGTCTCGTCGCTGCGGATCAGCAGATCGACGTTGGTCCGCAGCGAGGTCAGCGGGGTGCGCAGTTCGTGTCCGGCATCGGCGATCAGCCGGGTCTGCCGCTCGCGGGAGTTGAGCAGCGCGGTGGACATCGAGTTGAACGAGGTCGACAGCCGCGCGATCTCGTCGCTCCCGTTGACGGGGATGGTCGTCCCGACCTCCTCCGTCCGCGCGATGTGCTCCACCGCGTCCGTCAACTGGTCCACCGGCTTGAGCGCCGACCGCGCCACGATCCGGCCGATGAACCCCGCTCCGACCACGCCGACCGAGGCCACGCCGACGAGGATGAGGCCGAGCCGCTGCAGTGAGTTCTCGACGGCGGAGACGTCCTGCGCGGTCAGCATGATCGCGGGTTCCTGGGACGGCACGAGGTAGACCTTGGTCACCCGCACCATGGCCGGTTTGCCTCCGACGAACGCGCCGTCCCGGTAGTGGGCCGTGTTGTCCGCCTCGGTCAGGATCGACCGGTCGGCGGGGTCGGTCTCGATGGCCTTGGTGGCCCCGAGCGGCAGACAGACCGTTCCGGCGGAGGTCACCAGCTGGTTGTCCCAGCGGTTCGGCCCGCCGTGGTCCGGCCCGCTCCGGTTGGGGTGGGTGGCGGCGAACAGCGTGTTGGCGGCGAGCGACTTGGTCAGCGCCTGCTGGGGCGTGGTGCCGCAGCTCTGGAGTGTGTCGCCGGCCAACTGGCCGTTGGCGATGGTCCGGAAGTCGTACGGCGCCCCGGCCAGGTTGGTGCGGACCTGGTGGTACAGCTGATCCTTGACGAAGAACCAGCACGCCAGGGCCGACAGCGCGATCGCCACCGCGACCGCGGCGGCGGTGAGCATGGCCAGCCTGCTCCGCAGCGAGCGCCCGCGGAACCACCCCGTCAGCCGGCCGGCCGTCTTCACGCCGCCGCGCCGCTGGCGGGCCGCAGCGCGTAGCCCACGCCGCGCACGGTCTGGATGAGCCGGGGCATGCCGCCCTGCTCGGTCTTGCGCCGCAGGTACATCACGTACACGTCGAGCGAGTTGGAGGACGGCTCGAAGTCGAAGCCCCAGACGGCCTTGAGGATCTGCTCGCGGGTCAGGACCTGCCGCGGGTGCGAGAGGAACATCTCCAGCAGCATGAACTCCGTGCGGGTGAGTTCGATCGGCCGGCCCTCGCGGGTGACCTCGCGGGTGGCGGTGTTCATCCGCAGGTCGGCGAAGGAGAGCACCTCGCCGTCGTCCTCGGCGGCCGCCGCGCGGGCGGCCGCCTCGCTGGCGAGGGCGCTGCGGCGGAGCAGGGCGCGGACCCGGGCGAGCAGTTCGTCGAGTTCGAAGGGCTTGGCGAGGTAGTCGTCGGCGCCGACGTCGAGGCCGGTGACGCGGTCGCCGACGGCGTCGCGGGCGGTGAGCATGAGCACCGGCGCGGTGTCGCCGCGCGAGCGCATCCGGCGGACGGCGGTGAGGCCGTCCATCCGCGGCATCATGATGTCGAGCAGCACCAGGTCGGGCCGGTCGCGTTCGACGGCCTCCAGGGCCTCGAAGCCGTCGGTGGCGGTGGTGACCTCGTAGCCCTCGAAGGCGAGGCTGCTCTCCAGGGCGTCCCGCAGGGCGGGTTCGTCGTCGACCACGAGGAGCCGCGCGGGGCCGGAGCCGGCGGTCTCGGCAGGGGTGCGGTCGTCGGCGGGGGGAGTCATGGGCTGGGGCCCTTTCTGGCTCTCGTGGGGGCGGGGCGGTGGGGGTGCTGCCATTGTCCTGCGGGAGGTGCCCGGGTGCGGGAGGAGCGCGGTCACAGGTTCTGGCCGGACTGCATCGCCGAGAGCACCTGCTTGACGGTGTCGATGGGGATGGCGAAGCCGAGGCCGACGCTGCCTGCGTTGCTGGAGTCGGCCGTGGAGTTGGAGCCGCTCGCCGAGTACATCGCCGAGTTGATGCCGATGACCTGGCCGTTGGCGTTGATCAGCGGGCCGCCGGAGTTGCCGGGGTTGAGCGCTGCGTCGGTCTGCAGCGCCTTGTAGGTGGCGGAGCCGCCGGAGCTGCCGGAACTGCCGGAGCCGTTGGAGCCGGTGCCGCCCTGCAGGCCGGGCAGTTGCGGGAATCCGAAGCCGCCGTTGCCGCGGGTGGTGCCCTCGTCGAGCTGGACGGTGACCTCGCGGTTCTCGGCGCTGATGATGCCGGAGGTGACGGTGCCGGTGAGGCCCTCGGGGTTGCCGATGGCGACGACCGGGTCGCCGATCCGCACGCCGGAGGAGTCGCCGAGCACGGCGGGGGTGAGCCCGCTGACGCCGATGGCGGTGATCACGGCGACGTCCAGGGACTTGTCGGTGCCGGTGACGGTGGCCTCGGCGGTGCTGCCGTCGTGGAAGGTGACGGTCATCCGCCCCCCGTCCACCGCGCCCGCTATCACGTGGTAGTTGGTGAGGATCTGGCCCTTGGCGGTGAGCACGACGCCGGTGCCGGTGGCGGTGCCGCTGCCGTCCTGCACGGTGATCTGGACGACGCTGGGGGAGACCGCGCCGGCGATGGCGGTGACGTCGGCGGTGCCGTCGGACTTGGCGGCGACCGGGCTGACCAGGGTGCTCGCTGCGACCGACGTGCCGTCCCCGGCCCTGGTGACCACGCCGCCGGCCACTCCGCCGAGCACCGCGGCCGCGGCGGCGACGGCCGCGGCCAGGGCGAGCCGGCTGCGCAGGAAGCTCCGCCGGGCGTGCCCGCCGGAGCCGGCCGTGCCGGCCGTGCCCTCGGGCGGGACGGGCGGCTCGGGGGGCTCCGCCGAGGCGGCGGAGTACGGCGGCGGGAGCTGCCCGCCGTCCGCGGCGTGGCCGGTCGGTCCGGTGCCGGCGGCCGGGTGCGCGGTCGGCTCGTGGGCCGGCCGGGCCGGGTGCTCGGCGGGCCACACCAGGTGGCCGTCGGCGGTGCGGTACGGGTCCTCGCTGCTGCGGTACGGGTCGCTCATGACGACCACGCTCCGCCCGCCGGATGAACGTTTGATGAGAACGCGCTCAGAACGCTCCGAGAAGCCCGTCAGGTTCTCATAAAGCCTGGTCAGGCCACCGGCGCGGGCTCCTGGCCGGTGCAGCCGCAGGAACGCCGGACGACCAGGCGCGATTCGAATTTGCGGACCCGCTCGGTGTCCGAACCGGGCACCATCAGCGAGTCGTCCAGCACCAGGTCCACGGCGGCGCGGGCCATCGCGTCCCGGTCGGAGGCGACGGTGGTGAGCGGCGGGTCGGCGAGGGCCGCCTCGGGCACGTCGTCGAACCCGGCCACGGCGAGATCCTCCGGCACCCGCAGGCCCACCTCGCGGGCGGCCCGCAGCACGCCGATCGCCTGGTCGTCGGTGGAGCAGAAGATGGCCGGCGGGCGGTTCGGGGAGCGCAGCAGCTCGACCGCCACCTCGTAGGCGCCGTACCGGTGGAACGGTGCGTCGACCAGGTGCGGCTCGGCCGGCAGGCCGTGCGCGGCCATGGCGCGCTGCCAGCCCTCGACGTGGTCGATGACCGGGTCGCCGGGCGCGGGGGACTCCACCGGGCCGCCGAAGCAGACCACGTACGGGTGGCCGTGCACCTCCAGCAGGTGGCGGACGGCGAGCTCGGAGCCGCCGACGTCGTCGGTGACGACGGCGACGTCGTCGATCGCCTCGGGCCGGCGGTGCAGCAGGACGACCTTGGCGCCCTCCATCGCGGCGAACTCCTCGGCGGCCCGCTGCGAGGGGCCCTGGCTGACCAGGATCAGGCCGGCCACCCGCATGCCGAGGAAGGCCCGCACGTAGTGCACCTCGCGGTCGTCCACGTAGTCGGAGTTGCCGATCAGGACGAGCTTGCCGCGCTCGGAGGCGGCGCGTTCCACCGCGTGCGCCATCTCCGCGAAGAAGGGCTGCCGGGCGTCGGGAACGACCATCCCGATCAGGTTGGTGCGGCGCGAGGCCATCGCCTGGGCGACGCTGTTCGGCCGGTAGCCGAGCTGCTCGATCGCCGCGAGGACCTTCTCGCGGGTCGCCGGGGCGACCGGGCGGGGTCCGTTGTTGATCACGTAGCTGACGACCGCGGTCGAGGTCCCAGCCAGTCGGGCTACATCGTCGCGCGTCACCTTGGCCACGGAGGGAGTCTACGCGGGTGGCAGGTGGACGGTAGGAGGAGTCTCACGTACCGGAGAGTTACCTGCCGGCCGCGGGCGGGTGTTATCGCCTCTTCCCGGACAAGCCGGGCGGATCGCGCGCGGGCGGCGGCCGGACCTGGCCGGCCGCCGCCCGGGCTCAGACCTCCTGGACGGCTGCGGCGCGCTGCTCGGTGCCGGGCCGCTCGCCCTTGTCCGGCTTCTCCGGGACGACGAACCGGTAGCCGACGTTGCGCACGGTGCCGATCAGCTGCTCGTGCTCGACGCCGAGCTTGGCCCGCAGCCGGCGGACGTGGACGTCGACCGTGCGGGTGCCGCCGAAGTAGTCGTAGCCCCAGACCTCCTGCAGCAGCTGCGCCCGGGTGAAGACCCGGCCGGGGTGCTGCGCGAGGTACTTGAGCAGCTCGAACTCCTTGAAGGTGAGGTCCAGCACCCGGCCCTTGAGCTTGGCGGAGTAGGTGGCCTCGTCCACCGACAGGTCGCCGTTGCGGATCTCCATCGGGGAGTCGTCGGCGGTGACCTGCAGGCGGCCCATGGCGAGCCGGATCCGGGCCTCGACCTCGGCCGGGCCGGCGGTGTCGAGCAGGACGTCGTCGATGCCCCACTCGGCCGTCACCGCGGCCAGGCCGCCCTCGGTGACGATCAGCACCAGCGGGCAGCCGATGCCGGTCGACCGCAGCAGCTGGCAGAGGCTGCGGATCTGCGGCAGGTCGCGCCGTCCGTCGACCAGGATCACGTCGGCGCTGGGGGTGTCGACCAGGGCCGAACCCTCGGCCGGGGCGACCCGGACGTTGTGCAGGAGCAGGCCGAGCGCGGGCAGTACCTCGGCGGACGGTTGCAGAGCGTTGGTCAACAGGAGGAGAGAACTCATACCCGGTAGTCCCCTTTCCGGGTCGTCGCGGTCGCACCGCGCCTGCGGCGGGGGCCGGCGGGCGCGGAGGCGTTGAAGGTGGAGGAGGCGCTCGTAGGGCGTCCGGTGGGAGCTCCGGTGGATTCGCCGGTGCGCACGGCACAGCGGGGCGCACGGCAGGAGTCCCGCAACCCCTGGCGTACCGTTCCTGCCCTGCCCATCCGCGAACCTTCCGGTCTGCTCCCGCGCCGGGCGTGGCCCGGCGCCGGTCCTGACGCCCCGTCGGGCCGCGGGCACTCCGTTGTGCCGCTGTCCCCGGGGTGTTCCCGCCTCCGGCGCGGGTGGGGCGCCGTTCGCAAGAACGTCCGTACTGGCGTCCTGAAAGCACAAAAGGACCCGGGGGCGACTCTGCCCGGATCCCTTACGCCTCGAGAATAGCCGACCACACCCCGCTCCGGGAGGGGCGCGCGGCGAGTGCTGGATCACGCCGTGTGCGCCCCCGGCCGATCCGGAGGGCCGCGGTCCTCCGGTCCGGGCTGCGGCGTTGACGTCCCGGTGGGCGCCCGGTCCATCATGGGTGCAGCACCGGCCGCACCGTACGTGTACACCTTTGGCGTGGGCGGGCCGGCGGACGGAGCCGGGCCGCTGCACCGGGCGAGGGACGACGAGGAGGGCTTGCCATGGGCACCACCGCCGCTGCTTCACCCCGGGGAGTGACCCCGACCGCCGCTCGGGTGACCGGCACGATCCGCTTCTGGGCCGCCGCCAAGGCCGAGGCGGGCACCGCCGAGGAGCCGTACGAGGCCGCCACGCTCGCCGAGGCGCTGGCCGCGGTGCACGACCGGCACGCCGACCGGCCGCGGCTGCTCCAGGTGCTCGGACACTGCTCCTTCCTGGTCGACGGCGAGCAGGTCGGCGCCCGCGACCGGGCGGAGGTGCCGCTGACCGAGGGCGGCACCGTGGAGGTGCTGCCGCCCTTCGCCGGCGGCTGAGCGGGCCCGGCGCCCAGGAACCACAGGGGTCGGCCGATCGTCGTAGCACTCCGAACGGCACGACGACTCGGAGCGATCATCGGGGAGAGAAGATGCGCGGCTGGCTGAAGGCGACCATCGGCCTGGCGGCCCTGGCCGGCCTGCTCGTCGGGGCGGACCGGGTGGCCGCGGGCGTCGCCGAGGACGAGGCCGCCGACAAGCTGGCCGGCAGCGGCCGGATGGCCGAGCGGCCGACCGTGCACATCGACGGCTTCCCCTTCCTCACCCAGGCCCTCGCCAGGGAGTTCGACGACGTCCGGCTCTCCGGCGAGGGCATGACGGTCGGCAACGGCAGCGAGCAGGTCGCCCTGCGCTCCTTCAGCGCGCAGCTGTCGGGCGTGGCGGTGGGCGACGGCTACCGCAGCGCCACCGTCCGGCACGGCAGCGGCACCGGGCTGATCAGCTACGCCGACGCGGCCCGGCTGGCGGCGCCGCAGTCCGGGGTGCCGGGCGCGGACCGCCTGGAGCTCTCGTACGCCGGGCCCGGCAGGATCAAGGCCTCGCTGATGGGCGTCTCGATAGGCCAGGGCGACGTGCACAGCTCGGGCAACACCATCACCGCGGACGGCTTCAAGCTGACCGGGATGGCCTCGGTGCTGAACGGCGCCCTGGCCGGGAAGCTGGGCGCCCGCAGCTTCACCCTCACCGAGCTGCCCGCGGGGCTGAACCTCGCCGGCGCCGTGCCGCAGCCGGACGGCCTCCAGCTCACCTTCCGGGGCGAGAACGTCCGCCTGATCGGCTGACCGGGCCGCGTTCCCGCCGTCCCGCCCACCCCGGCCCACCCCCGCAGCCGTCCCGAAGTGCGAGACGGGCTGTCCAGCATCGGTCCCCGCACCGCCGTCCCCCGCCGTCCCGCGACCGCGCCGGAGCGGCATTCGTGCTGGCCGGGGCGGCGGTAAATCGGCAAATCTCAGTATTCGGGCCGTTCGGTCTCATTATTTGACACACTGATGACAGCAGGCGTGCGGTGTCCCTAGCATCGTCGTCATGAAGCGACAGGCGGATCTCACGAAGCGGCGGGCGGTAGACCTGTGCCGCGTGTCCACCTGCCTGTGTCGAATGCGCTGACCGGGCAGCTCTGACCAGCCCGTCAGGCCCGCCCACCGCGCAGGCCGGCCGCCGCGAGGGCCCGTTCCGCGGGCCGACGGCCTCCGGCCCCCCTGACTCGAACCGCACGACAGGCCCATGACCTGTGGTGTCCGAATCGTGGACGCCTATTCGGAACCGGGCCCGCGAGCGACCCCCAGCAGCCTTCCGCAAACCGCCCCCGGATGGAGACATCACCATGAGCCGCAGCGACGTCCTGGTCGACGCCGACTGGGTCCAGGCCCGCCTGGACGACCCGAAGGTCGTCATCGTCGAGGTCGACGAGGACACCTCCGCCTACGAGAAGAACCACATCCGCAACGCCGTCCGCATCGACTGGAAGAAGGACCTCCAGGACCCGGTGCGCCGCGACTTCATCGACCAGGCCGGCTTCGAGGCGCTGCTCAGCGCCAAGGGCATCGCCAACGACCAGACCGTGGTGCTCTACGGCGGCAACAACAACTGGTTCGCCTCGTACGCCTACTGGTACTTCAAGCTGTACGGCCACGGCGACGTCCGGCTGCTGGACGGCGGCCGCAAGAAGTGGGAGCTGGACTCCCGCGAGCTGGTCGTCGAGGTGCCCGAGCGCGCCGCCACCGCCTACACGGCCCAGGCCGTCGACAGCTCGATCCGCGCCTTCCGCGACGACGTGATCGACGCGATCGGCAACCTCAACCTGGTCGACGTGCGCTCGCCCGACGAGTTCTCCGGCAAGCTGCTCGCCCCGGCGCACCTCCCGCAGGAGCAGTCGCAGCGCCCGGGCCACGTCCCGTCCGCGAAGAACATCCCGTGGGCCAAGAACGCCAACGACGACGGCACCTTCAAGAGCGACGACGAGCTCCGCGCGCTCTACCAGGAGGAGGGCGTGGACCTGGCCAAGGACACCATCGCCTACTGCCGGATCGGCGAGCGCTCCGCGCTCACCTGGTTCGTCCTGCACGAGCTGCTCGACCAGCCGAACGTGAAGAACTACGACGGCTCCTGGACCGAGTACGGCAGCCTCGTCGGCGTGCCGATCGAGCTCGGCTCCAACTGAGCCCCCGGCTCGAACCGTAGGAAGGGAACACAAGACATGTGCGGTGCGAAGGCCGGCGGCCCGGACCTGGCAGGAGTAGACGTGGCGAGTGAGACGATCATCCAGGGTTCGGTGACCCGAGACGGCGAGCCGGTCAACGGCTACGTCCGACTGCTCGACGAGGGCGGCGAGTTCACCGCCGAGGTGCCCACCTCGGCCACCGGGCAGTTCCGCTTCTTCGCCCGTCCGGGCAAGTGGACGCTGCGTGCACTGGTGCCGGGGGCGACCGTCGACCGCCAGGTCGTCGCCGCCCAGGGCGAGTTCACCGAGGTCGCGATCGCGGTCTGACCTCCGAGGACCGGTGCCGAGGCCCCCTGCCGTGCAGGGGGCCTCGGCCATACCCTGGAGACGTGCAGGCACACCAGCGGCACGTCCGCTACTTCGTCATGATGGGCGTCTGTCTCGGGCTGTTCGTCCTGGCGTGGGGAGTGGTGCGCTTCTGGTCCGTCCCGGCGGCGATCGGAATGTGCGTCCTGGCCATGGTCATCCCCCCGCTCGCGGCCGTCTTCGCCAACAAGCGGGACCCGGACGACGACTGGTGGAACGACCCGCGCTGGGACGACCCCGGCTGGAACCGCCCCGGCCACGACCGGGACCACCCCGACCACGAGCCCCGCGGATAGCGGACCCGTCAGTAGACGAGGGCCTGCGCCCCGTCCGCCATGATCTCGCTCAGGAAGACCTGGGCGCCCGCGATCCGGACGCCCTCGACGGTGTCCTTCTCCTCGATGCCCCGGCGCGCCGCGCACTGGGTGCACAGGGTCACCGTGCCGGCCGCCAGGACCGACTCCAGCAGGTCGGGCAGCGGGGCGGCGTGCGGCAGCTCGAACTCGGCCGCCCGCCCCGGCAGCGCGAACCAGGACGACTCCCCGGTCAGCCAGAGCGACACCTCGACACCACTGGCGACCGCGACCGCCGCCACCGTGAAGGCCTGCGAGCAGCGCTCCGGCGCGTCCGCCCCGGCCGTGACCTTGATGACCAGCTTCTTCGACATGGCGACAGCGTAGCGACGGCGTGGCGGGGCTCACCGAGACCCGGCGGGGGGCGGCCGATAGACTCGGGCGTCGTTCATCATCTGCCCGCCCGCCCGCAATGGAGCGCCTCGTGTCCGGTCTGGAAATCTTCTTCGACGCCCTGCTCGCGCTGATGGCCGTCCTGATCACCTGGTTCGCCATCTTCTCGGTGATGAAGCTCTACCAGGGCCAGCGCTGACGCGGCCCGAACTGCGCTGAGGCGGCCGGAACTGCCGTAACGTTGGGGTGAGCAGACCCCGACGACAGCAGCAGGAAAATGATCGAGATCCCCTCCGACCTCCACCGTGACGTCGTCCCGCTGGCCTTCCTCCTCGGCACGTGGGAGGGCGCCGGCGTCTACGACTTCCCGGGCACCGAGAAGTGCAACTTCGGCCAGGAAGTCGTCTTCCGGCACGACGGCCGCCCGTTCCTCGAGTTCCGCTCCCGCACCTGGGTGCTGGACGAGCAGGGCGAGAAGGTCCGTCCGCTGGAGAACGAGCACGCCTTCTGGCGGATCACCACCAATGCGCAGGGCACCTCGGGCGAGCGCGAGATCGAGGTCTCGTCCGTCCGCGACGACGGCACGGTCGAGATCTGGTACGGCAAGCTGCACGACGGCAAGCCGCAGATCGACCTCGCCACCGACGCGGTCGCCCGGATCGAGGGCGCGCCGGCCTACTCCGGCGGCAAGCGCCTCTTCGGCATGGTCAAGGAGGAGCTCCTCTGGGTCGGCGAGAAGGCCGCCCCGAGGTTCCGCTCCGGCCGTACATGTCCGCGCAGCTCAAGAAGGTGCTCAGCCCGGCGAAGCTGATCCAGGACATCAACGACCTGCCGGACGACGGCATCGCGTTCTTCCGCTGACCGCCCGCCGGGTCCGTCCGGCCGGGCCGCAGGGCCGCACGACGTAGGGACCGACCCGCGGTCGGTCCCTACACTTGTCCCATCACCTCGAACCGGGCAGGGACCTACCGTGGCGAACACCGAAACCCCCACCGACTGGAAGAGCGACCTGCGGCAGCGCGGCTACCGGCTGACCCCGCAGCGCCAGCTCGTCCTGGAGGCGGTCGATGTGCTGGACCACGCCACCCCGGACGAGATCCTCGGGCACGTCCGCAAGACCGCCAGCGGGGTCAACATCTCCACCGTCTACCGGACGCTGGAGCTGCTGGAGGAGCTCGGCCTGGTCTCGCACGCCCACCTCGGCCACGGCGCCCCGACCTACCACCTGGCCGGCCGCCACACCCATCTGCACCTGGTCTGCCGGGACTGCGACAAGGTCACCGAGACCGACACCGCGATCGCCGCCCCGCTGATCGAGAGCCTGCGCGCCGAGCACGGCTTCGACACCGACCTCAAGCACTTCGCGATCTTCGGCCGCTGCGCCGACTGCACCGAAAAGCGGGCCGGCGCGCAGTCGTAAGCTGGCCGGTATGACCGGAACCAAGAGCCCGCTGCTCGCCCTGCCCGGCGCCGTCCCCGCCGAGGGACCCGACGAGGGTGTCGCCGCCCACTACGGCGACCTCTTCCGCGAACAGCGCGAGCTCGCCGCCGGCCGCGGCTTCGTCGACCTGTCGCACCGCGGTGTGGTCACCGTCAGCGGCCCCGACCGGCTCTCCTGGCTGCACCTGCTGCTCACCCAGCACGTCAGCGCGCTGCCCCCGCAGCAGGCGACGGACGCCCTGATCCTCTCCCCGCACGGGCACGTCGAGCACGCCCTCTTCCTGGTCGACGACGGCGCGACCACCTGGGCGCACGTCGAGCCCGGCACCGTGCCCGCGCTGCTCGGCTACCTGGAGAGCATGAAGTTCTTCTACCGGGTGGAGATCGCCGACGCGACCGCCGACTACGCCGTGGTGCACCTGCCGGCCGGCTCCGCCGCCTCGGCCGACGGCGCCGCCGCCGTCCGCGAACTCCCCTACGGCCGCGACCTGTTCCTCCCGCGGGCCGAGCTGGAGAAGCTGACGGCCGGTTACGGGCCCGCGGCCGGCGTCTGGGCGTACGAGGCGCTCCGGATCGAGGGCCACCGCCCGCGGCTCGGCTTCGAGACCGACCACCGCACCATCCCGCACGAGGTCGACTGGCTGGCCACCGCCGTCCACCTGCAGAAGGGCTGCTACCGCGGCCAGGAGACGGTCGCCCGGGTGCACAACCTCGGCCGCCCGCCGCGCCGGTTGGTCTTCCTGCACCTGGACGGCACCGAGGAGAAGCTGCCGCCGCACGGCGCCCAGGTCCGGCTCGCCTCGGACGGCGAGGACGGGCGGCCGCTCGGCTTCGTGACCTCCTCGGCCCGCCACTGGGAGCTCGGGCCGATCGCCATGGCGCTGGTGAAGCGGAACGTCCCGGTCGACGCCGTGCTGCTCGCCGACGGCGTGCCCGGCACCCAGGACGTGATCGTCCCGCAGTAGCCGCCGGGGGTCAGACCTCCAGCAGCACGGTGAACGGGCCGTCGTTCACCAGGGACACCTTCATGTCGGCGCCGAACCGCCCGGTCTCCACCTTGGCGCCCAGCGCCCGCAGCTCGGCCACCACCGCGTCCACCAGCGGCTCGGCGACCGGGCCGGGCGCCGCGGCGTTCCAGGTGGGCCGGCGGCCCTTGCGTGCGTCGCCGTACAGCGTGAACTGACTGATCACCAGCAGCGGCGCGCCCAGCTCCTCGCAGGACAGCTCCGGCGTGCCGGGGAAGAGCCGCAGCGTCCACAGCTTGCGGGCCAGCTGGGCCGCCTTCGCCGGGGTGTCCTCGTGCGTCGCGCCGACCAGGACGCACAGCCCGGGCCCCTCGAACGCGCCCACGCACTCGCCGTCCACCCGGACGGCCGCCTCCGACACCCGCTGCACCACTGCTCGCATGCCGCCATTCTGCCGGAGGCGCGCGGCGCATCGGCGTGCGCCGGGTGGCGCGCGCGTGCGCCGAGGTCGGCGCAGGTCAGCGCGCAGCCGCCAATTGTCGTACCAGCCATGGCGGTTCGCCAGGGGGGCCGTTCGGGTGCCGGGCGGTGCGCGGCCGCCCACCGGGGTGGGACGCTGTCGACGGCCGCCCGCGCACGGCCCGGCCGCACCGGCCACGGCGCGGGCCGCCGATAGCCCGAGCGGGTGGCACCGGCCCCCGCCGGGAACTCCCCGGGGGCTGCCGGGCGTGCTCACGTACGGGCCGCACCGGCCCCGGACGCAGGAACAACGGCAGGTGGTGGATGGACGCGAGCGACATCGGCGGGCTGGGCCTCGACCAGCTACGGACGCTGCGGCGCGACGCACAGGAACAGGAGGCCGACCTCTCGTACCTCCGCCGTCTGCTGCAGGGCCGGATGGACATCCTGCGGGCCGAGCTCGCCCGCCGCCGGGTGCCGCACGACCTCGCCCCGCCCGCCCCTGCCGACCTGGTCGACCGGCTGCCGGCGATCCTGGCCGACCTGCCCTCCTCCGTCCGCCGCCCGGCCCGGCACGTCACGCTCGGGCCTCCGCGCGGCGAGCAGTACCAGCGGGAGGCCGACACGCTGATGGGCGACGTCCGGCTCGCCGACCTCGCGGCGCACCCCACCTCCGCCCTGCTGGCCGCCGTCGAGCGGCTCACCCGGCACGAGCGTGAGGTCTCCGGCCGCCGCCAGCTGCTGCAGCGGACGGCGGACGACTGCAGTGCCGAAATCACCCGCAGGTACCGTGAAGGGGAAGCACGGGTCGACGACCTGCTCACGGGGGGCTGAGGAGCGGGCGGCGGCCGGGCCACCCTCACCCAGTGCAACCGCCGTCAGGAGTACTCCATGCCGCTGTCCGCCCTGCCCGCCCTCGCCGAGGTCATACGCTCCGGCTTCACCGAGGGCCGCCACCGCGGCTCCCTGGTGCTGCTCGCCGCCGACGGCACGGTCGAGTACGCGCTCGGCGCACCGGACGCACCGGTCTTCCCGCGCTCCACCGCCAAGCCCTTCCAGGCGGTGGCCACCCTCCGGGCCGGCCTCGCCCTCGACGGCGCCGCGCTCGCCCTGGCCGCCTCCAGCCACTCCGCGGAGGACTTCCACCGCGACGCCGTCCGCGCGATCCTCGCCGCCGCCGGCCTCACCGAGGACGCCCTGCGCACCCCCGCGGACCTCCCGCTCGACCGGGTCGAGGCCGAGCTGCTGCTGCGCTCCGGCGGAGCCGCCGCCCCGATCCTCATGGACTGCTCCGGCAAGCACGCCGGCTGGCTCGCCGCCAGCGCCGCCAACGGCTGGGACACCGCCGGCTACCTCGACGCCGCCCACCCGATCCAGGTGCTTGCCCGCGAGGCCCTGGAGGAGGCCACCGGTGAGAGCGCCACGCACATCGGCACCGACGGCTGCGGCGCCCCGCTGCTCGCCGTCTCGCTGACCGGCCTGGCCCGCGGCTACCGCTCCCTGGTGCTCGCCGAGCCCGGCAGCCCGCAGCGCCGCGTCGCCGACGCGATGCGCGCCCACCCGGAGTACGTGGCCGGCACCCGCCGCGCCGACACCTGGCTGATGCGGGCGGTGCCCGGCGCGCTGTCCAAGATGGGCGCCGAGGCCGTCCAGGTGGTCGCGCTGGCCGACGGCCGGGCGCTCGCCTTCAAGATCGACGACGGCGCCGAGCGGGCCCGAGGACCGGTGCTCGCCGCCGCGCTGCGCCGCCTCGGCGTCGAGCACGAGGTGCTGGGCCGGATCGGCGCCGAGCCGCTGCACGGCGGCGGCGCGGTGGTCGGCGAGGTGCGCGCCGCGTTCTGATCCCGGCGCGCCAGGGACGGGGGCCCGGGTGTGCCCCGTGTGTCCCCCGGGCGGTCGCCCGGGGGCGGCTCGGCGCGCGGGTCGCGGCGTCCTGCGGCACGGTGGACGAGGGCCCGCACACCGTTCCTCGTCACCCACTGCTGGGAGATGCGCCATGACCGACCACGTCTACCGAGTCACCGAGATCGTCGGCTCCTCTTCCGAGGGCATCGACAACGCGATCCGCAACGGCATCGAGCGGGCCTCCAGGACGCTGCGGAACCTGGACTGGTTCGAGGTGACCCAGGTCCGCGGACACCTCGTGGACGGCCGGATCGAGCACTACCAGGTCGGGCTCAAGGTCGGCTTCCGGCTGGACGACGCGGACTGACCCGCGAACGCACGAGGGCCGGGGCGAGCACAGCTGCTCGCCCCGGCCCTCGTCACCTCGGAGAACCGAGGGGAGGGACGGCTCAGTGGCCGCCCGTCTCCTCCAGGCGCTTGATCGACGCCTCGATCTCGGCCTCGGCCTCGACGCGGCCGACCCAGTTGGCGCCCTCGACCGACTTGCCGGGCTCCAGGTCCTTGTAGACCTCGAAGAAGTGCTGGATCTCCAGGCGGTCGAACTCCGAGACGTGGTGGATGTCCCGCAGGTGCTCCCAGCGCGGGTCGGTCGCCGGGACGCAGAGCAGCTTGTCGTCGCCGCCGGCCTCGTCGGTCATGTGGAACATGCCGATGGCGCGGCACTTGATCAGGCAGCCCGGGAAGGTCGGCTCGTCCAGGATGACCAGCGCGTCCAGCGGGTCGCCGTCCTCGCCGAGCGTGCCCTCGACGTAGCCGTAGTCGGCCGGGTAGCGGGTCGAGGTGAAGAGCATCCGGTCGAGACGGAGCCGGCCGGTCTCGTGGTCGACCTCGTACTTGTTGCGCGAGCCCTTCGGGATCTCGATCAGGACGTCGAACTCCAAGGTTCCTCCAAGGTAGAAACTGACAGAATCCAGTGTCTCGCACGGCAGGTAGTGCTCGGGAAAGGGGCCGGTCGGTGAACGCGCGTGCACGGGTGTGGAGGGGCCGCAGGGCGGTCGCCGCCGGGGCCGCCGCGACGGTGCTCGCGGTCGCCGGACCGCTCACCGTCCCCACCGCGGCGGCCGATCCCGGCCCCGCCGCCGGCCGGCAGGACCGCCACCGCTCGGGCGACGGCGCGGACGGCGCCCGCCGCGGCGGCGGCGGCGACGACAGGACCGACAAGAAAAACGACGCCGGGCCCGGCCAGGGCACGGCCCGGCGCCCGCGCAGCGTCCCGGTGAAGGGCCCGGTGCTCGCCGCCGTCGCGGACGCCGCCGGCGTGCCCACCGGCGAGGGCATACAGCGCTCGCTCGGCGCCGCCGTCCACGACGGCGCCCTCGGCACCCTCAACTGGGCGGTCGCCGACGCCGCCACCGGCAGGCTGCTGCTCGGCTCCGGCGAGAACACCCCGGCCACCCCCGCCTCCACCACCAAGCTCGCCACCTCCGTCGCCGCGCTCTCGCTGATACCGCCGACCACGCGGATCAGCACGACCGTCGTCCGCGGCAGCTCCCCCGGCAGCATCACCCTGGTCGGCGGCGGCGACCCGACCCTCACCGTGCTGCCCGCCGACCAGATCCGGGTCGGCGGCCAGCCGGTCGACGCGGACACCGCCCCCGCCTCGCTCGCCGACCTCGCCGCCCGCACCGCCGCCGCGCTCAAGGCCGCCGGCACCACGACCGTCCGGCTCGGCTACGACACCTCGCTCTACACCGGCCCGCTGCTGCACCCCGAGCACGACGCCATGAACATCGCCGCCGTCACCCCGCTGATGGTCGACGAGGGCCGGGTCGACCCGAAGTCCCCCGACGAGGCCCCCGCCCGGGTCTACGACCCCGCCGGGCAGGCCGCCGCGGCCTTCGCCGACCGGCTGCGCGCCGAGGGCGTCACCGTGGACGGCACCCCCGCGCAGACCACCGCCCCGGCCGGCGCGGCCGTCCTCGCCGCCGTCCGCTCGCCCACCGTCCCCCGGCTCGTCGAGCGGCTGCTCACCACCTCCGACAACACCCTCGCCGAGGCCGTCGCCCGGCAGGTCGCCATCGCCGCGCACCGCCCGGCGAGCTTCGAGGGCGCCTCCGCGGCCACCCTGCAGGCGCTCACCGCACTCGGCGTGCCGACCGCGGGCGTGGCGCTCGCCGACGGCAGCGGCCTCAGCAAGACCAACCTGATCCCGCCGATCACCCTCACCGAACTGCTCGCCCGCGCCGCCGCGTCGGACCACCCGGAGCTGCGCCCGGTGCTCACCGGCCTGCCGGTCGCCGGCTTCACCGGCACCCTGGTCAACCGCTACGGCGCCCGCTCCGGCGCCGCCGAGGCGGCCGGCATCGTCCGGGCCAAGACCGGCACGCTCTCCGGCGTGGTCACGCTGGCCGGCACGGTCGTCGACGCGGACGGCCGGGTGCTGGTCTTCGCGCTGATGAGCCGGTCCGGCGCGGGCGACGCCCGCGCCGCGGTGGACCGGATCGTCGCCCGGATCGCGGCCTGCGGCTGCCGCTGATCCGCCCGCCGTGGAGCCCCGGCGCCGCGGCCCGGCAGGTTCCCTCCCTCCGCCGCCCCGGAGCACGTACGGTGAGGGCATGACGAGCGCGAGCGGCGGAGCAGGAATGGTGGACTGGAACCTCGCGGTCGCGACCGCCACCCGGCTGGCCAGGCCGGGACCGGAGGTGACCCGCGAGGAGGCCGTGAAGGTCGTCGCCGAACTGCGCCGGCACGCCCTGGAGGCCGAGGAGCACGTGCGCGGCTACACCGGGCTGCAGCCCGCCCGGCTGTCCGACGCCGAGGCCACCCCGGTGCTGGTGGTGGACCGGTCCGGCTGGGTGCGCGCCAACGTGGCGGGCTTCCGCACCATCGTCCAGCCGCTGGTCGACCGCCTGCAGGCCCGCCGTGGCGAGGGTGCCGGCGCCCAGGTGTTCGGCAGCATCGGCGAGAAGGCCACCGGCATCGAGGTCGGCGCGCTGCTGGCCTTCCTCTCCACCAAGGTGCTCGGCCAGTACGAGACCTTCGCCCCGGCCGAGCTGCCGCCCGCGCCGGACAGCCCCGCCGGGCTCTTCGACAAGCCGCGCCGCGGCCCCGAGCCGCCCGGCCCGGGGCGGCTGCTGCTGGTGGCGCCGAACATCGTCCAGGTCGAGCGGGAGCTCGACGTGGACCCGCACGACTTCCGGCTCTGGGTCTGCCTGCACGAGGAGACCCACCGCACCCAGTTCAGCGCGGTGCCCTGGCTGCGCGACCACATCCAGTCCGAGGTGCAGTCCTTCCTGGCGCAGACCGACATCGACCCGGGCGCGCTGCTGGAGCGGGCCCGCGAGGTCGTCGCGGACGGCTTCCCCGGCCTCGGCGGCCGTGGTGACGGCTCCGGCCCGCAGACCCTGCTGGAGGCCGTCCAGTCGCCCGGCCAGCGCGAGGTGCTCGGCCGGCTGACCGCGGTGATGTCACTGCTGGAGGGCCACGCCGACGTGGTGATGGACGGCGTCGGGCCGGCCGTGGTGCCGAGCGTCGCCGAGATCCGGGAGAAGTTCCAGCGCCGCCGCGACCGCGGCGCGAGCCGGCTCGACGTGGTGCTGCGCCGGCTGCTCGGGATGGACGCCAAACTGCGCCAGTACCAGGACGGCGCGGTCTTCGTCCGCGGCGTGGTCGACCGGGTCGGCATGGCCGGGTTCAACCGGGTCTGGACGTCGCCGAACACCCTGCCCACCAAGGAGGAGATCCACGACCCGGCCGCCTGGGTCGCCCGGGTGGCCCGCTGAGGGCGTCCGGGGCCCGCCGAGGCGCCCGCACACCTGCCCCAGCCGGGCGGACAACGGGCGAATGAACGTTTTTCCATTCACCCGTACGTGGGACCGTTGACCCGGCGCTGGCGTGCACGGCCTGGCAGCGGGCCGCTTTCTGCGACCATCTGTGAGCGCCCGGTGACCGTGAGCGTGCGAGGTTCCCCGCCCCGCCGCCCGGGCCGGCCGCCGTCCCTCCCCGTCTCCGTCAAGGAGTGCACCCCGTGGGCCCTCACCCTGCCGTCGCGGCGATACGCCTCGCCGTCCGCCGTACCCTCGCCGACCTCGCGGCCGAGGCGGGCGTCCCCGTCGCCGCCCCGGTCCGCGCGCCGCAGAGCCGGCCCGCCGCCGCCGCGCTCGTCCCGGCCGGCGCCACCGCCCTGATCGGCAACGCCCGCCGCCATCCCTCCGGGCTGCCGCGCACCCCCGCCGCCCCCGGCTCCCCGCTCGTCCTGGTGGCCGTCAGCGGCGGCGCCGACTCCATGGCCCTGGCCACCGCCACCGCCTTCGAGGCGCCCAAGCTCGGCCTGCGGGTGGGCGCCGTCACCGTCGACCACGGCCTCCAGCCCGGCTCCACCGAACGGGCCGAGCAGGTCGCCGTCCGGCTGCGCGAGCTCGGCCTCGATCCGGTCGAGGCGATCCCCGTCCAGGTCGGCCGGGGCGGCGGCCCGGAGAACGCCGCCCGGGACGCCCGCTACGCCGCCCTCGACGACGCCGCCGACCGGCTCGGCGCACTCGCCGTCCTGCTCGGCCACACCCGCGACGACCAGGCCGAGACCGTCCTGCTGGGCCTCGCCCGTGGCTCCGGAGCCCGCTCGCTGGCCGGCATGCCCGCCCAGAAGGGCCGCTACCGCCGCCCGCTGCTCGAACTCGACCGCGCCGCCACCCGCCAGGCCTGCTCGGCGCAGTCCATCCCGGTCTGGGACGACCCGCACAACTCCGACCCGGCCTACACCCGCGCCCGGGTCCGCCACGAGGTGCTGCCGGTGCTGGAGAAGCACCTCGGCGGCGGCGTGGTCGAGGCGCTCGCCCGCACCGCCCGCCTGTTCCGCGACGACGCCGACGCCCTAGACCAGTGGGCCGCCCTCGCCGAGCGCGACCTCCGAACGGCCGAAGGCGCCCTCGACGTCGGCCGGCTCGCCGAACTGCCCCCGGCCGTCCGCCGCCGGGTGCTGCGCAGGGCCGCGCTGCGTGCGGGCTGCCCCGCCGGCGACCTTTTCGCCCGGCACCTGGAGAGCGTCGACCTCCTCGTGACCGGCTGGCGCGGCCAGGGGCCGCTGCACCTACCCGGGGGGGTCGAAGCGAGCCGCAGGTGTGGCACGCTGGTGTTTCGGCGACAGAGCGACTAGCGGCAAACCGGTCGCAGAGCCGCCGCCGACACAGACCCCGAACGTTTGAGGACGTATCCCCGGTGGATCAGAACGACATGGGCGCCGACCTGGCGAAGGTGCTCATCAGCAAGGACGAGATCGACGCCAAGCTGCTTGAGCTGGCCGAGCGGATCGACCGGGACTACGCCGGGCGGGACCTGCTGCTGGTCGGCGTGCTCAAGGGCGCCGTCATGGTGATGGCCGACCTCGCCCGGGTGCTGCACTCCCAGGTGACCATGGACTGGATGGCCGTCTCGTCGTACGGGATGGGCACCAAGTCCTCCGGCGTGGTGCGGATCCTCAAGGACCTCGACACCGACATCGCCGGCAAGGACGTGCTGATCGTCGAGGACATCATCGACTCCGGTCTGACGCTGTCCTGGCTGCTCGGCAACCTCGGCTCGCGCCGGCCCGCCTCGCTCGAGGTGTGCACCCTGCTGCGCAAGCCGGACGCCGCCAAGGTGGAGATCGACGTCAAGTACGTCGGCTTCGACATCCCCAACGAGTTCGTGGTCGGCTACGGCCTCGACTACGCCGAGAAGCTGCGCAACCTGCCGTTCATCGGCACCCTGGCGCCGCACGTCTACGGCGGCTGACACCGTCCGGGCGACGGGTGGGAACAGCACACCGTTCCCACCCGTTGTGCCGAGGTAGGAAAATACGTCGTGCCGTCGTGCTCCCGCCGCGGGCGGGTGGTACTGCGGTACGGTCCAATGAACCGCTCTTCTCATGAGCAGATACCGGATGCGCCGCGGCCCAGGCCGCGCAGCGCCGTCGAGTGGCAGGAGGGACGGGGCGGCAACGCCCCGCATGGATGGACGTCAAGCGATACTTCCGTGCGCCGATCATGTGGATCGTGCTGGCCGTCCTCGCCGTCATCGTTTTGATGCAGGTCGTCTCGGACTCGAGCGGCTACAAGACGGCGGACACAGGCCAGGTCATTGCGGCGATCAACAACAACCAGGTCAAGCAGGCGCAGCTCACCACCGGTGACTCGAACCTCATCAAGATCGAGCTGAAGGACGGCCAGCAGCTGCCGGCCAAGGCCAACGGCAAGGCCCCCGGCGGCAGCAAGTTCCAGGCGTCGTACGTCTCGGACGGCCAGGCGAACAGCATCGCCGACACGCTGCAGCAGTCGTTCAAGAGCGGCCAGCTGCCCAACAACTACACCGTCACCCCGGAGCGGCAGTCGACCTTCGTCAGCCTCCTGCTGTCGATGCTGCCGATCGTCATCATCGTCCTGGTCTTCCTCTTCCTGATGAACCAGATGCAGGGCGGCGGCTCCCGGGTCATGCAGTTCGGCAAGTCCAAGGCCAAGCTGCTCACCAAGGACACCCCGAAGACCACGTTCTCGGACGTGGCCGGCGCGGACGAGGCGGTGGAGGAGCTCCAGGAGATCAAGGAGTTCCTGCAGGAGCCGTCGAAGTTCCAGGCCGTGGGCGCCAAGATCCCCAAGGGCGTGCTGCTCTACGGCCCGCCCGGCACCGGCAAGACCCTGCTGGCCCGCGCCGTGGCCGGCGAGGCCGGCGTGCCGTTCTACTCCATCTCCGGTTCCGACTTCGTCGAGATGTTCGTCGGCGTCGGCGCCTCCCGGGTGCGCGACCTGTTCGAGCAGGCCAAGGCGAACGCCCCGGCGATCATCTTCGTCGACGAGATCGACGCCGTCGGCCGGCACCGCGGTGCGGGCCTCGGCGGCGGCCACGACGAGCGCGAGCAGACGCTGAACCAGCTGCTCGTCGAGATGGACGGCTTCGACGTCAAGGGCGGCGTGATCCTGATCGCCGCCACCAACCGCCCGGACATCCTGGACCCGGCGCTGCTGCGCCCGGGCCGCTTCGACCGGCAGATCGCCGTCGAGCGCCCCGACCTCCAGGGCCGCCTGGACATCCTCAAGGTGCACCAGAAGGGCAAGCCGATCGCGCCCGACGTCGACCTCTCGGCCGTCGCCAAGCGCACCCCCGGCTTCACCGGCGCCGACCTCAGCAACGTCCTCAACGAGGCCGCCCTGCTGACGGCCCGGTCCGACAAGAAGCTGATCGACAACTTCGTCCTGGACGAGGCGATCGACCGCGTCGTGGCCGGCCCGCAGAAGCGCACCCGGATCATGTCGGACCGCGAGAAGAAGATCACCGCGTACCACGAGGGCGGCCACGCCCTGGTCGCGGCGGCCTCTCCCAACGCCGACCCGGTGCACAAGATCACGATCCTGTCCCGCGGCCGCGCGCTCGGCTACACCATGGTCCTGCCGGACGAGGACAAGTACTCCACCACCCGCAACGAGATGCTCGACCAGCTCGCCTACATGATGGGCGGCCGCGCGGCGGAGGAGCTGGTCTTCCACGACCCGACCACCGGCGCCTCGAACGACATCGAGAAGGCCACCGCCACCGCCCGCGCGATGGTCACCCAGTACGGCATGAGCGAGCGCCTCGGCGCGATCAAGTTCGGCTCGGGCGACTCCGAGCCGTTCCTGGGCCGCGAGATGGCCCACCAGCGCGACTACTCCGAGGAGGTCGCCGGGCTGGTGGACGAGGAGGTCAAGAAGCTCATCGAGAACGCGCACAACGAGGCCTGGGAGATCCTGGTCGAGAACCGCGACGTGCTCGACAACCTGGTGCTGGAGCTGCTGGAGAAGGAGACGCTGAACAAGGAGCAGATCGCCGAGGTCTTCTCCACGATCGTGAAGCGCCCCGCCCGCCCGGCGTGGACGGGCTCCTCCCGCCGCACCCCCTCCACCCGCCCGCCGGTGCAGTCCCCGAAGGAGCTGGCGCTGACCAACGGCGTCGCCTCCTCCCACGAGGCCACCCCGGTGGACGTCATGAAGCTGCCGCCCGCCGAGGGCACCACCGAGAGCTGAGCGGCCGCCCGTACGGAATGAATGCCGCGCCACCGGGGTTTGTACCCTGGAGGCGCGGCATTCGTGCTGCCGGGCCCTGCCCGACGACCGACTTCTACTGGCAATGAGGCAAGTGAGGCCCGCATGATCGACCCGGTGACCCTCGAGGGCGAGCCCGCCATCGGGCACTTCGACCAGAAGCGTGCCGAGAACGCGGTGCGCGAGCTGCTCATCGCCGTCGGCGAGGACCCGGACCGCGAGGGCCTGCTGGAGACGCCGGCCCGCGTGGCCCGCGCCTACCAGGAGATATTCGCGGGGCTGTGGCAGGAGCCCGAGGACGTGCTCACCACCACCTTCGACATCGGCCACGACGAGATGGTGCTGGTGAAGGACATCGAGGTGTTCTCGACCTGCGAGCACCACCTGGTGCCGTTCCGCGGTGTCGCGCACGTCGGCTACATCCCGGCCACCACCGGCAAGATCACCGGGCTGTCGAAGCTCGCCCGGCTGGTCGACGTCTACGCCCGCCGCCCCCAGGTCCAGGAGCGGCTGACCAGCCAGGTCGCCGACGCCCTGATGCGCATCCTGGAGCCGCGCGGCGCGATCGTCGTCATCGAGTGCGAGCACATGTGCATGTCGATGCGCGGCATCCGCAAGCCCGGCGCCAAGACCATCACCTCGGCCGTCCGCGGCCAGCTGCGCGACCCGGCCACCCGCGCCGAGGCGATGAGCCTGATCGCCGCGAGGTAGCGGCCCGGCGCAGCACGCAGCACGCAGCACGCAGCACGCAGCACGCAGCACGCAGCACGCCCGCGTCCGGCGGGCCGGTGGAGAACCGGCCCGCCGGACGCGTGTCAGGACGCTCCCGCTACTGCCGCGGCTCGCGGTCCGGCGGCGGGGCCAGGTGGTCGCTCATCCACTCCAGCGCCGCCGGCAGCTCCCGCCGCCAGGTCTCGAAGCTGTGCCCGCCGTCGTCCAGGAAGAGCGAGTCCACGGCGAAGTCCGGGTTGTTCGCCGCGACCTGCTGGGCCGAGGCCAGGAACTGCTGGGTCGCCTGGTAGTTGTCCTCGGTCCTGGTGCTGACCACCAGCAGCGCCGCGTGCGGGGCCGGCAGGTTCTTCAGCCGCCAGTTCAGGTCCGACTGCGAGGCGGCCTGCGCGTCGCCGTGGAAGAGGTCGCCGTCCGTCCAGCGGTCGTTCGGCACCTGGTAGTCCGCGTGCAGTGCGGCCGCGTTCGGGAAGGCGTCCGGATTGCGCATCGCCATCCGGAGGGCGCAGCTCCCCCCTGTGGAGTACCCGAACACCCCCCAGGAGGCGGAGGAGTGGCTCGCCCGGTAGGCGGACCTGATCGCGGTCGGGATGTCCTTGGAGAACCAGGTCTCCGAGTGGGGCCCGCCGGGCACGTCCACGCACTCGGTGTTCCGCGGCGGCGCCACCGTCGGCCGGGCCATCACCACGATCGAGGGGGACATCCGGCCGGCCTTCTCCAGCTCCGACACCGTCTGCGGCACCCGCAGGCCCTCCACCAGGTGCAGCGAAGGCCCCGGGTAGCCGCCGATGGCCAGCATCACCGGGAACCGTTCGCGTGCGTACTTGGGGATGAAGTACTCCGGCGGCAGGTAGACGAAGACCTGGTCGGACAGCCCGGACTCGCTGCCCGTCACCTTCACCGAGTCGACCCGCCCCACCTCCTCCGGCTTGCCGGCGGGCAGCACGTCCTTCACCGTCTCCAGCCCGCCCTCGGAGCTCGGCTCGACCAGCTTCTGGGAGTCCGGCGCCGCGCCCTTGGCCTGCTCCGAGCTGGTCAGCGCCAGCGCCGCCCCACCCGGGTGCAGCAGGTCGTTCCACGAGGTGTAGAAGCTGTACGAGTTGTTCACCGCCAGCGCCATCGCGCCCAGCACCGAGACCTGAACCACCGTCAGCAGGCCGAGGCGCCCCAGCATCGGCAGCGGCCGCTGGCGGGCCAGCCGGGGCCACAGCCAGAGGGTGGCGACCAGGGCCACGGCCGCCGTCGCGATCAGCGAGTACACCAGCGACCTGCTGGTCAGTTCCATGGCGCGCCTTCCGTCGGGCGGGGGTGGGGCCAGGGTTCATCGTCCGTTCGCCCACGGCCCCGGGCCACCGGGGCTAGCCTGACCGGGCGTCGGATTCCGCCCCCGTCACAGGTGCTCGTCCGGGTGCAACCGAGGCCCTAGAATGCGGCGTCCACCGAGTGCAGTGCGTGAACCACCGTCCCTGACGCGACGGCCGCTGCGTGCCGTCACCCGCGACCGTCCGCCCGGCCCCCCGGTCCCACACCGGCCCGGCGAGGACGGTCACCACCCGTCCCCAGGCTTCCCTCGGCCCGGGAGGCGCCCGCCCGGCCTGCCCGCCGGAGGGCCCTCCTTGACCAGCGGTTTGCTCGATCAAGGAATAGTCATGAAGGTCCATCACAACTCCTACTTCGGAGTGACAGGACGAGCCGGATCAGCCCCTACGCTGAACTTCCATGAGCGTTCCCGTGTCCGTTGAGCCGTCGACCGAGCAGCCCCGCAAGGGCGGGCTGCAGACGCTGCGCACCCAGGCCGCGGCCGTCCCCCGCGCCTGGCTTCCGGGCGTGGTGGGCTACGCCTGCCTCCTGATCGGCCTGCTCGACATCTGCAGCGCCGTCTTCCCGAAACTGCGCCATACCCGGATGCACACCTTCGCCGGGCAGCTGCCGGGCGCGACCACCACGCTCGCCGCGGCCGGCACGCTCATGGTCGGCGTCCTGCTGGTGCTGCTCGCCCACGCGCTGCGCCGCCGCAAGCGGCGGGCCTGGCGCGCCGTCGTCGTCCTGCTGCCGGTGGGTGCCGCCCTGCACCTGCTGCGCTGGCACCAGACCGGCCCGGCCGTGATCTCGCTGGTGCTGTTCGCGGTCATCCTGATCCACCGCCGCGAGTTCTACGCCAAGGCCGACCCGCGCACCCGCTGGCGCGCGGCCGCCAACCTCGTCGTGATGGGCGCCTTCAGCGTCCTGCTCGGCCTGCTGATCGTGAGCGTCCACCCGAAGTCGGAGCTCGGCGACCCGTCGATGGCCCAGCGCCTGCAGGAGACGGTCTACGGCCTCTTCGGCTTCGACGGACCGATCCGCTACGGCTCCGACCGGATCTCCGACCTGGTCGCCTATTCGCTCGGCGCGCTCGGCCTGCTGACCGCGTTCACCACCGCCTACCTGGCGCTGCGCCCGGAGAAGCCCGAGCCGGAGCTCACCGTCGAGGACGAGGTGAAGGTCCGCGAGCTGCTCGCCCGGCACGGCACCCGGGACTCGCTCGGCTACTTCGCGCTCCGCCGCGACAAGAGCGTGCTCTTCTCTCCCTCCGGCAAGGCCGCCATCTCCTACCGGGTGGTCTCCGGCGTGATGCTCGCCTCCGGCGACCCGGTCGGCGACGTCGAGGCCTGGCCCGGCGCGATCAAGGTCTTCATGGCGGAGGCCCGCGAGCACGCCTGGGTGCCCGCGGTGATGGGCTGCAGCGAGGTCGGCGGCGAGGTCTGGACCCGCGAGGCGGGCCTGGACGCGCTGGAGCTGGGCGACGAGGCGATCGTCGACACCGCCACCTTCTCGCTCGCCGGCCGTGCCATGCGCAACGTCCGCCAGATGGTCAAGCGGATCGAGCGCAACGGCTACTCCTGCCAGGTCCGCCGGGTCGGCGACCTGAGCCTGGAGGAGCGCCGGGTGATCGCCGACGCCGCCTCCCGCTGGCGCGGCACCGACACCGAGCGCGGCTTCTCCATGGCGCTCGGCCGCTTCGGCGACCCCACCGACGACCGGTGCGTCGTCGTCACCGCCCACAAGGCCGCGGAGGAGGGCGAGCCGGCCGGCCCGCCCGGCAGCGACCTCAAGGCGGTGCTGCACTTCGTCCCCTGGGGCCCGGACGGCATCTCCCTGGAGCTGATGCGCCGCGACCGCGAGGCCGACCCCGGCCTCAATGAGCTGCTCATCGTCGCCGCCCTGCAGGCCGTGCCCGCGATGGGCGTCAAGCGGGTCTCGCTGAACTTCGCGATGTTCCGCTCCGCCCTCGCCCGCGGCGAGCGGATCGGCGCAGGCCCGGTGCTGCGCGCCTGGCGCGGACTGCTGGTGTTCCTCTCCCGCTGGTTCCAGATCGAGTCGCTCTACAAGTTCAACGCCAAGTTCCAGCCGATGTGGGAGCCCCGCTTCCTCGTCTACAAGCAGACCCGCGACCTCCCGCGGATCGGCTTCGCGGCGATGCAGGCCGAGGCCTTCATCACCCTCGGCATGCCCCGGCTGGGCCGCCCCAGGCAGCGGCAGGGCCTGATGCCCGAGCCCGACCAGGCCCGGCTGGCCGCGGTCACCGAGGCGGCCTGACCGCCCGCGGCGTACCCGCCCGGGCACTCGCCCGCTCCACCGCCCGCGGCGGGCACCGGCTCCCCGGTGCCCGCCGCGGGCGTTCGTGCGGCCGCCCCGGTGGTCGGTCCCGCCTCCGCCGGGTGGCTCGATAATGGCCCCATGGACAACCCGCTGCCCGGCCTCCCGACCCTCGACCGCTGCGCCGTGATGGGGGTGGTCAACGTCACCCCCGACTCCTTCTCCGACGGCGGCCTGTGGCTCGATCCGGCCGCCGCGGTGGCGCACGGCCTGCGGCTGACCGCGCAGGGCGCCGACCTGATCGACGTCGGCGGCGAGTCCACCCGGCCCGGCGCCCAGCGGGTCACCGAGGCCGAGGAGCTGCGCCGGGTCGTCCCGGTGGTCCGCGAACTCGCCGCCGCCGGCGCGGTGGTCTCCGTGGACACCATGCGGGCGAGCGTCGCCGCGGCCGCCGTCGAGGCCGGCGCCCGGCTGGTCAACGACGTCTCCGGCGGCCTCGCCGACCAGGCGATGGCCGAGGTGGTGGCCGCCACCGGCGCGCCCTTCGTGGTCATGCACTGGCGCGGCCAGTCCGCCGACATGGACTCCCTAGCCGTCTACGACGACGTGGTCGCCGACGTCACCGCCGAACTCACCGCCCGGGTGGCCGCCCTGCTCGCCGCCGGCGTCAAGGAGGATCAGCTCGTCCTCGACCCCGGACTCGGCTTCGCCAAGACCAGCGAGCACAACTGGGCCCTGCTCGGCCGGCTCGACGCGCTCATCGCGCTCGGCCGCCCCGTCCTCGTCGCCGCTTCGCGCAAGCGCTTCCTGGGTACGCTGCTCGCCAACCCGGAATCCGGGGAGCTGCGCCCGGCCAGGCAGCGGGACGACGCCACGGCGGCGATCTCGGTGCTCTCGGCCAGGGCCGGCGCCTGGGCCGTCCGGGTGCACGACGTGGCCGGCACGGCGGACGCCGTACGAGTGGTCGCGGCCTGGCAGCAGGCCGCCCGAAGGGGGTAGGCGTGGCAGAAGCCCGGCAGGAGGCACAGTGCGGGACGAGGGCGAGGCAGGCCCGCCGAGCGGAGGCGGCGCGATGAGCGGCGGTGACCGGGCGGCAGCCCTGGAAGTGGACCGCGAGGCCGTACTCGCGGCGAACCATGCGCTCTACGAGGCGCTGGAGAACGGCGACCTGGAGGCCGTCGAAGCCATCTGGCTGGGCGCCGGGGACGCAGACGACAAGAGCGGCGTGGTCTGCGTCCACCCGGGCTGGCCGGTGCTGCGCGGGCGGGCCCAGGTCACCCGCTCGTACATGCTGATCATGGCCAACACCGAGTACATCCAGTTCTTCCTGACCGACGTCGAGTGCGAGGTGCAGGGCGATGTGGCCCTTGTCACCTGCACCGAGAACATCCTCTCCGGCGGCGAGGCCGAGGAGGAGGGCGAACTCGGCCCGCTGGTCGGCGGCAAGGTCGTCTCGACCAACCTCTTCCGCCGCACCCAGGACGGCTGGCGGATCTGGTCCCACCACGGCTCACCCGTACTGACCAGCGGAGACGACGAGGACGAGGACTGACCGGGGAGGACGGCCCCGCCCCGCCGCCGGAACGGCACGAAACGTTCACGTCAATCGCCGATCCGGCGCGCGTGACGCCCCGCCCTGCCGGGTAGACGGTCTGGACCGCGGGCACCCGGAGGTAGATTCGAGGGATGGCGGGCGACGGTGCCCGCCTTCGCCCTGCCCTCGGTCGGGGCCGTCTTCCTGGGAGCAGTGATTCGTTTGCTGGACCGCGTCACCCTGCGGGGCCTGCGTGCCCGCGGCCACCACGGCGTCTTCGAACGGGAGCGCATCGAGGGCCAGACCTTCGTCGTCGACCTCGTGCTCTTCCTGGACACCCGGCCGGCCGCGGCGGGCGACGATCTCACCAAGACCGCCCACTACGGCGTGATCGCCGAGGAGGTCACCGCGGTGATCGCCGGCGACCCCGTCGACCTGATCGAGACGCTCGCCCAGCGCATCGCCGACCAGTGCCTCAAGCACGAGCCCGTCCAGGAGGTCGAGGTCACCGTGCACAAGCCGGACGCCCCGATCACCGTCCCGTTCGACGATGTGACCGTCACCATTCACCGGGGCCGCGCATGACGTGCCGGCCGCGTCGCCCCCGAGCCGCAGAGGGAACCCGATGAGCACCAGCGACCCGACCGCCTCGCCGACCACGTTCGACCTGGAGCGCCGGGTGGACAGTGCCGACTCCACCCTGCAGACCGTCCGCCACGCCGCGATCGCGCTCGGCGCCAACCTCGGCAACCGGCTGGAGACCCTGCAGGGCGCCGTCGACGCGCTCGCCGACACCCCCGGCATCAAGGTCACCTCCGTGTCCGGCGTCTTCGAGACGGACGCCGTCGGAGGCCCTGCCGACCAGCCGTCCTACTTCAACGCCGTGGTGCTGCTCCGCACCACGCTGCCCGCCCAGTCCCTGCTGGAGCGCGGCAACGCCGTCGAGGACGCCTTCGGGCGGGTCCGCGAGGTCCGCTGGGGCCCGCGCACCCTCGACGTCGACATCCTCGCCGTGGAGGGCGTCCTCAGCGAGGACCCGGAGCTGATCCTGCCGCACCCGCGCGCCCACGAGCGTGCCTTCGTGCTCGCCCCCTGGCTCGACGCCGACCCGGCGGCCGAGGTACCCGGCCACGGCCCCGTCGCCGACCTCCTCAAGGGCCTCGGCGGCGAGGACGCCCAGGGCGTCCGCCGCCGCGCCGACCTGCAGCTGCGCCTGCCGGAGTGACCCCGGCCGGACGGCCCGGCGGCCGGGGAACTTCCCCGGCCGCCGGGCCGTCCGTACAGGTGGCGTGCGAGGGCCCGGTACGGTGGGCAGGCACCGCCGCACCGCGACGGTCCGTCAGGGACAGCAGTCCGTCGCCTCCGCCGGGAAGGACATCGTCCGCGTGAAGCCGATCCGTCTCCGCCTGCTGCTCGGCATCACCGCCGTGGCGGGCGTGCTGTCCTGGTCCGGGGCCAAGCTCTGGGGATCGCTCGGCAGCCTGCCCGGCGTGCCGGCCGCGGCACCACTGGTGCTCGCGGCGGTCGCCGTCGTGCTGCTCGCCACCGCGATCTCGCTGCGCTCCCGGCTCAAGGCGGTCCGCGAGCGGCGGCCCGACGCCAAGGGTGTGGACCCGCTGCACGCCGCCCGGGCCCTGGTGCTCGCCCAGGCCAGCGCCCTGGTCGCCGCGGTGGTCACCGGCATCTACGCCGGCACCGGGGTCTACCTGCTGGAGCAGCTCGACATCGCGGCCCGCAAGTCGCAGGCCGTCACCGCCGGCTTCGCCGTGCTCGCCGGCGCCGCGGTGATGGCCGCCGCGCTCTGGCTGCAGCACATCTGCAAGCTGCCCGAGGACCACAACGGCCCCAGCCACCCGGTGGAGCCCTCACCCCGCTGACGAGGGTGGGGCGGGCCCGGTGCCCGGCTCAGCGGTGCGGGGCCGGGGTGGTCTCGGGGCCGTGGCCCGCGACCACCCGGCCGATGTTCGCCAGGGAGGCGGACGGGCCGTCCGGTGTCACGTCGAAATAGGCGGAGTGACTCGCGAAGGCGTGCTCCGGATCGCCGGGCGCCACCTCGAAGCGGTGCGCGCCGAAGCCCTCGTCCGCCGGGTCGCGGCCGAACCACAGCCGGTCCGGGCCGGCCGCCTGGGCGGCCAGGGCCGCGGCAGGACCACCCAGCAGCATGCCCCCGGCCACCGCCGTGCCGGCCGGGAGCCGGCCGACCGGGTCGTGCTCGGCCACCCCGACGTACACGTGGTCGCCGCCCACCTTCAGCCCGTCGGCCCGGTCCACCCCGACGCCCGGGCTGCCCACCAGCACCACGTCGTCCATCCCGGCGCCGTCCTGCCGGGCGGCGAGCCCCACCACCAGCGAGCCGTAGCTGTGCCCGACCGCGGTGACGTGCGCCGGGCTCGCGGGCCGGGCGGCCCGCAGCCCGCCCAGGAAGCGGTTCAGGTCCTCCGCGCCGGCCCGGGCCCGGCCGTCGCCCGCCACCTCGGCCGAGCGCAGGCTCAGCCCCTCGTTCGGCGGGGCGTCGTACCCCAGCCACACCATCGCCGCCGTCGTCCGGCCGGCCCCGCAGCCGGCCGCGGCCGTGCGGATCCGCTCGGCCCGTTCGGCGTCCCCGCGGCCCGCGTTGGCCAGCGCGGTGCCGAAGCCCGGCACGTACACCGCCACGTCGTCCGCGGTGTCCGGGTCGCCGTACGAGAGCACCGCCCGGCCCTGCCCCTCGGCGCCCAGCGCGAGCAGCAGGAGCGGACCGCCCGCCGGGTCGCCCTCGGCCAGCCGGGCGGCCACCGCCCGCAGGCCCTCCCGCACAGGGCCGGGCAGCACGTCCGGGTGCTCCAGCAGGCGGGAGAGCTGCAGCCGGTTGGCCCGGTCCCGGTCGCGGGCCGGCAGTCCGTCCAGGGCGCCCACCAGCTCCGGCCGCCCCTGCAACAGCGCCTCCCGGGCGCCCGGGGCCAGGCCACGCCACCAGGCGGCCACCTGCAGCGGCCCGGCCCCCGGCGGCGGCAGCAGCGCCCGCAGCGCGGCGTTCAGCGGCTCCCGAGGGTCGGCCAGCCGACCCAGGCCCGCCATCGTCGCGGCCGGGGTCAGCGCCCTGCCGTCCCGGGCGGCCGCGGCCAGCGCCGCCAGCCGCTCGGCGGCCGCCGTGTCGGCCCGCTCCGCCGCGGCGAGCGCGCCGGCCGGATCGGCGGACAGCGCGGCCTGCGCCACCCCGAACGCCTCCGCGGCCTGACGCAGCGTCTCCTGGACGATCGTCAGCTCCATCCACGCGGCCTGCAGCCGGCCGGTGGCCCGGTCGACCGCGGCGCCCGCCAGCTCGGCCGCGCGGCCCTGCCAGCCGGAGCCGTGCACCCGGCCCGCGGTCTGCCCGGCCCAGGCGTCGTGGTGGCCGTCCAGCGCGGCGATCAGGGCGCCGTACGCCGCCGCGACGGCGGGCAGTTCGGCCGGGCGGGCGGCGGCCAGGGCGGCGGCGTCCACCTCAGCCCGCCGCGGTGAGGCTGCGCCGGACGGACTCGTCGGCGGCGGTGTAGCCCTCGGCCGTCCGCACCAGGTCGGCGCCGATCGTGCCGAGGTCGTCCGCCAGCCGCTCGAACAGCCGGTGCCAGGCCTCCGCGCAGTCCCGCAGCGCGGCGGCCGTCCGCCAGCCGGGCAGTGCCGCCACCGCGGCGTCGGTCGGCCGGAGCACCGCCCGGGCGTCGGCGCGCAGTCGTTCGGCGGTCTGCCGGGCGGCCTGCCCGGCGGCGGTCAACTCGCCTGGGTGAACACGGAAGCCGGGGGACACGGGCGCCTCGCTCAACGGTCGGACGGACGCCCGTCATGGTAACGGCCCGTGACCGGTGTGAAGCGCCCGGTATTTCCGACGACCTGTCAAGAGCCGAATGAGTGGCGAGGCTGACAGGGCCCCGATTCGCACGCTAGTTTCTTGGCATGTCTCGTGGACGCCACCGTCATTCCTCCGTCCTCGGCCGCTACGTGCCACCCGCCGCCATCGGGGTGCTCGTGCTCGCCGCCGTGGCCGCACTGGTGGCCACACCCGATCCGGTGGTGGCACGTTCGGTCGGCGTCGCCGCCGTGGTCGCGGCCGTCGGGCTCGGCCTCCTGCTGCGCCAGCGCGACCGTGCCGCCCGCGGTGCCCTGCAGCTCGCCGCGACCAGGCGGCTGCGCCTGGAGGAGCGCTTCGAGGAGCAGCTCGCCGAGGCCGAGTACGCGGCCGAGGTCGCCGAGGAGCGGGCCACCCGCTTCGGCCGGCGGCTGACCGCCGAGAAGTCCCGGCTCGCCAAGGCCGAGACCGAGATCGCCCGCCTGCTGCGCGAGCGTGCCGTGATGGTCGCCGAGCAGGCGATGCGCGAGGCCGAGGCGGCCAAGCGCGCCCGGGAGGCCGCCCGCCCGAAGCACCCGGCCAGCCCGGCCGCGTACGTGCGGGCCGCCGCCGCCCTGCGCCACCTGGAGCGCCTCGGCACCGAGGCGGAGGAGCGCCGCCAGGAGGGCGAGGCGCGGGCCCAGCTGGCCCTCCGGCCGCGGATGCCGCAGCCGGTGCCGGTCGCCCGGCCGCAGGCCCCGGCGGCCGAGCCCGTCACGGTCGTGGGGACGGCCGTCGACCGGCCGTCCACCGCCCCGCAGCCGCTCACCGCGCCGCCCGCCGTGCGGCCGCGGACGGGCACCGTCGTGCCGTCCGCGCGCGTCCGGGCCGTCGGCCGGGGCGCGGGATTCAGCTTCTTCGGCCGGCCCGCCACCGCCGCAGCGCTCCGCGCGGCCGCCCCGGCGCCCGCCGTCGGCGACCTGGCCGACGTGGTGGGCGACGAGGCGCTCGCCGAGAGCGTGCGCTACTCCGCCCCGGCCGACCGGCCGCAGCAGGCCGAGCAGGCGCCGGCCGCCCCGGCGGAGGAGGCCGAGCACGGCCGCCCCGAGGTGGTCGACCTGACGCCGCACGAGGACACCGAGATGCTGCAGCTCCCCGAGCTGCGGGCGGGCCGCTCCTGACGGGGCGCCGGAGAACGTCGAACGGGCGATGCCCGGGAACCCGACGGTTCCCGGGCATCGCCCGTTCGTGGAGCACCGTACGTTGACGGCCCGGTGACTGCCGGTGCGTCAGACGTTGACGCCGAAGTCCTGTGCGATGCCGACCAGGCCCGAGGCGTAGCCCTGGCCGATGGCGCGGAACTTCCACTCCGCGCCGCTGCGGTACAGCTCGCCGAAGATCATGGCCGTCTCGGTGGCGGCGTCCTCGGACAGGTCGTAGCGGGCGATCTCGGCGCCGCCGGCCGCGTTGAGTACGCGGATGTAGGCGTTGCGGACCTGGCCGAAGCTCTGGCCGCGGGTGACCGCGTCGTAGATGGAGACCGGGAAGGTGATCCGGGTGACGTCGGCCGGCAGGGCGGCCAGGTTCACGTTGATCTGCTCGTCGTCGCCGGCGCCCTCGCCCGTCCGGTTGTCGCCGGTGTGGACGACCGAGTTGTCCGGGGTGCTGGTGTTGTTGAAGAAGACGAAGTGACGGTCGGAATACACCTTGCCGTCGTTGTTCAGCACGATCGCGCTGGCGTCGAGGTCGAACTCCGCACCGGTGGTGGTGCGGATGTCCCAACCGAGGCCGACGGTGACGGCGCTCAGGCCGGGGGCCTCCTTGGTCAGCGAGACGTTGCCACCCTTGGAGAGGCTCACGGGCATGGTGTGTGTGTCCCTTCGGTCGCTTTTGTTCGGAAGAACGCTGCTCGCGGGGGCCATGGTTCCAGGCCCGGCCGAATTTCTCGTACGAACCGACGCGTGGCGGCGTGCCGCGGGCGCGCGGGGGTGGCCGGGCGCCGGTCAGACCCGGGGGAAACGGCCCTGCACGGTCCAGATGTTCGGATTGTCGGCGAGGCCCTCGTGCAGGTCCGTCAGATCGGCCAGCACGTCCTGCAGGAAGTCGCGGGCCTCGCGGCGGAAGTCGGCGTGCCGGACGACCAGCGGCTCGGCGTCCCGCAGCCAGGTCGCGGTGATCTCCACCCAGCCGAAGCGGCGGGCGAACCGGAGCAGCTCGGTGTTCTGGGTGAAGTCCAGGTCGGCGGTCTGCACGGCCGCGGCGCGGCTGCCCTGCGGGTCCAGGTCCACCTGCTCGGCGATGTCGCACAGCGCCCACGCGAAGTCGAGCACCGGCACCCAGCCCCAGCGCGTCTCGACGGCTTCGCCGTCCACCTCCAGGTAGACGTCGCCGCAGAACAGGTCGTGCCGCAGGCTCCGCACAGGGGCCTGCCGGTAGTCCGTCTGCGGCGGGTCGGGGAAGCGGTTGGACAGGGAGTACCCGAGCTCGATCACGACGCCATTCTCTCAAGCGCGCGGGACGCACCCCCGAGGTGCCGCCCACCGGGCTGCCAACGGGTGCTGCCGCCGGGGTTCTCGCCGATAACCGCGTGACCCGGGGCCGGGCGGGGCGGGATGATGGACGCATGTCCGAGCCCATCCGCGTACGGGGGTCGGTGGTCGTCCCCGACGCCGAGCTCGTCTGGCGCTTCTCGCGTTCCTCCGGCCCCGGCGGCCAGCACGTGAACACCTCCGACACCCAGGTCGAGCTGCGCTACGACCTCGCGGCGTCGGCGGCCCTGCCCCCGGTGTGGAAGGAGCGCGCCCTGGAGCGCCTCGCCCACCGACTGGTGGACGGCCGGGTGCTGGTCGTCCGGGCCTCCGAGCACCGCTCGCAGTGGCGCAACCGGGAGACCGCCGCGGCGCGGCTGGCCGCGCTGCTCGGCGAGGCCACCGCCCCGCCGCCGAAGGCCCGCCGGGCGACCAGGCCGACCCGCGGCATGGTCGAGCGCCGACTGGAGCACAAGCGCCACCGCGCGCAGCTGAAGCAGGGCCGGGGCCGGGTCCGCCCGGCGGACTGACGCCGCGCCGGCGGCCGGCGGTGCCGTCAGCCGAGCCTGCGGTAGTCGCCGCGGAAGTAGAGCAGCGGCTTCGCGCCGGGCTGCTCGACCCGTGCCTCCAGCACCCGGCCGACCACCAGGACGTGGTCGCCGGCGGGAACGCGCTGCTCGGTGCGGCACTCCACGGTCGCCAGAGCGCCCTCGACCAGCGGTGCACCGCTGTGCTCCCCGCGGCGGTGCGGGGTGTCGGCGAAGAGCAGCCGGTCGCTGAGCCGGCCCTTCATGGCGAACCGGGAGGCGGCGGTGCGCTGCTCCTCCGCGAGCACGGACACCGCCCAGGTCTCGGCACGGGTGAGCACGTCGTCCATCCGGGAGTCCTCGCGGACCGAGATCAGCACCAGCGGCGGCTCCAGCGACACCGACAGGAACGAGGTCGCCGTCATGCCCGCGTCCTCGCCGTCCTCCGGGTCGTTGGCGGTCACCAGGGCCACGCCCGAGGCGAGCTGGGAGAGGGCGGCCCGGAATTCGTCGGGGCCGGCCGTACGGGTGGGCGAGGGCTGCGAGGAGGTGTGCACGTACCGCACGGTAGTCCGCGCCCGTGCGGAGCGGAATCGGGCCCTGGTCGTAGGACCGCGGGCCGGTACGGGCGGTCGGGCTGCGGGGCGATGTCACGGTTCGTCCCGGTATGCGACCGCCCGGCGGCGCCGGGGCACGGGCAAGTGGTGTGATTTGAGTCACAAGTGGCGGCCTATTGCTGACCGAGCGTGCCTATCGCTGTGCTCGCTGTGATTCAGTTCTTCTGGCAATCGGACGATAACCATCACCGCCAATCCGAAGCAGCCGGGGAGCCCCCGCATGGAAGCCGAGTCGGAGCCCTACGTCCGCCTCGCGACCCTCCGCACCTTGCACCGGGTCGTGGCGGACCTCAACGCTGCCCGCAGCCTGGCCGGCACCCTGCAGGCCGTGGTGGAGGGCGCCGTGCACGGGCTCGGGTTCGACGCGGCCGCGGTGAGCCTCGTCCGGCCCGACGGCGACCTGGTGGTGGCGGCGGTCTGGGAGCTCGAGGAGAGCGGGGTGGGCGGCCCGGCGGTGCTGCTCGGCCAGGTCGGCTCCCGCGAGTCCTGGGACCGCATGCTCAGCGTCAGCGACCACTGGGGCACGCTGCGCTTCCTGCCCTACGACCGGGGCTGGGCGATCGGCACCGACGTGCCGACCTGGACGGGCGACGGCCCGCTGCCGACCTACGCCAACGATTGGCACCCGCGGGACTTCCTGTTCGCCCCGATGTACAGCGCCGGCGGCGACCTGCTCGGCGTGCTCTCGGTCGACCGGCCGCGCGGCGGCAAACGGCCCGGCGCCTGGACCCGCGAGGCGCTGGAGATGTTCTCCCTGCAGGCCTCCATCGCGATAGGCAACGCCCGGCTGCGCGCCGAGATGCAACGCGCGCTGGCCCGCCTGGAGAAGGAGCAGCAGGCGCTGCGGGCCAGCGAGGAGAGCTTCCGTCAGGCCTTCGAGTACGCGCCCAGCGGGATGGCCATCACCGAGCTGCACGGCGCCGCCCGCGGCCAGCTCACCCGGGTCAACGACGCGCTCTGCCGGCTGCTCGGACGGCCGCGGGCGACCCTGCGCCGGCAGAGCTTCGCCGACCTCGTCCACCCCGAGGACCTCGCCCTGCTGCACCGCACCAGCGCCGAGGGCGGCCGGGCCGAGCTGCGGCTCTCCCGCCGGGACGGCGGCTACCAGTGGGTCTGCCTGCGCAACTCGGTGGTGGCGGACGCCGGCGAGGGCCCGAGCTTCCTGCTCACCCACGTCGAGGACATCGAGGACCGCAAGCGGCACGAGCTGCAGCTGGCGCACCGGGCCAGCCACGACGCGCTGACCGGCCTGCCGAACGGCGCCGAGCTGCGCACCCGCCTCGGCCGCCGGCTGTGCAGCCTGCCGCCCACCGCGCACGACCACGGCCCGGCCTTCGCCCACCCCGGGTTCTCGTACAGCGCGCACACCGCGTTCGACGGCCCGGGCGGCCCGACCGCGCTGACGCACGGCTACGGCTCCTCCGACCCGGCCTTCGACCGCGACCTGGAGGCCTTCGCCGCGGGCGAGGTGCTGAGCCGCTTCGACCACGACCCGGCGCACCTGCACACCGTGGTGCCCGCGGAGCCGCCGGACGGCCCGGAGCCGTGGACCGGCGCCCACCGCGGGCCCGGCATGCCGGACAAGGGCCTGGCGGTGCTCTTCTGCGACCTGGACGGCTTCAAGTCCATCAACGACCGGTTCGGCCACAACGCGGGCGACGCGGTGCTGATCGAGGTCGCCCGCCGGCTGCAGCAGGCCGTCCGGGAGGGCGACACGGTGGCCCGGCTCGGCGGCGACGAGTTCGTGGTGCTCGCCGACGGCATCGGCCGCGAGGAGGCGAAGGACCTCGCCGGGCGGCTGCGCAACGCGATCATCCCGCCGATGCGGATAGACAACCGCGCGATGCGGGTCGGCGTCAGCCTGGGCATCGGCTGGGCGGGTTGCGGCATGTCGATCGAGGAGGTGCTGCACGCCGCCGACGAGCGGATGTACGACGAGAAGCGGGCGCGTGGAGGTTCCGTGAGGGGAGCGCGCGGGGAGCGTTCCCACCGTCGCGCCGGGTAACAGGTGCGCTGATCGGCTTTCCCTGTGGTCGGCCCCGGCAGGTAGGGTTCCGCTGGTACGAGCGTCCATCATCTGCCCGGGGAGTGAGCACCGTGACCACGGACGGCAGCAACGGCGCGCCCGAGGGCGCGGGCGAAGACGACCCGTTCGCCTACCTCTACCGCCCCGCCGACGGCTCGGCCGCGCCCAGCCAGCCGCGCAGCTCGTACAGCCGCCCGATGGAGGTCGGCCGGGCGCAGTACGGCCAGCAGGCCGCGCGCGCCCAGCAGCAGCAGCCCTACCCGCCGCAGCAGTCGTACGGCCAGGGGCAGCAGACCACGCCGGTGCCGCTGCCGCCGCAGCAGAGCCGGTACGCCGAGCGCTCCCGCCCGCAGGCGGGCGAGGAGCGGGAGACCTCCGGGCGCGGCAAGGGCGCGGTCATCGGCGCGATCGCGGTGATCGCAGCGGTGGCGATCGGCGCGGGCATCGCGCTCTCGACCGGGGACCCGGGCAAGAAGGACAAGGCCGGGCCGAACCCGACCGCGGCCTCCGCGCAGGCCTCGACCGGCGCCCCGGCCTCGTCCTCCGCGTCGGCGACTCCGACGCTCGACAGCAAGCCGGTCTCCGACGCCTCCAAGCTGCAGGCGCAGAACGCCCCGGCCGCGAGCAGCGTGAAGGGCGCGGTCTCCGCGGACGGCAGCTATCTGACGCTGCAGGGCGGATCCACGGTGACCTGGACGGTGGTCGCCCAGCAGGCCGGGCAGGCCAAGTTCTGGCTGCACTTCAACAACACCGGCTCGGACACGCCGGCACAGGTCACCGTCAACGGCAAGGAGCACCCCGGCGGGGTGACCTTCAAGAACTACTCCAAGGGCAACGCCGACGCGGACCGCGCCTGGTACAGCACGAACATATGGCCGCAGCTGGTGGCCGGGACGAACACCCTGACGGTGACCATCCCGGCCGGCGGCGGCAGCATCCTGCTCGACCAGGTCGCGCTGACCGACATGTCGGTCAGCGACTACCCGAAGAGCTGACCACGGCGGCGAGGCGGGCGACCGCGGCGGTCATCGCCGCGCGCCCCTCGGCGAGGTAGCGGCGCGGGTCGGTGACCCGCTCGTCCCCGGCCAGGTGCCGGCGGACCGTCGGGGTGAAGGCGGTGTTGAGCGCCGTCCCGATGTTGACCTTCACCAGGCCGGCCGCGATACCGGCCGCGAGCTGGCCGTCCGGCACCCCCGAACTGCCGTGCAGGACCAGCGGAACGGGCACCGCCGCGGCCAGCCGGGCGATCAGGTCGTGGTCCAGGGCGGCGGTGCGGGTGGTCATCGCGTGCGAGCTGCCGACCGCGACGGCGAGCGCGTCCACCCCGGTGTCCGCGACGTACCGCTCCGCCTCCGCCGGGTCGGTGCGGGCGCCCGGGGCGTGCGGGGAGAGCGGCGGCTCGCCCTCCTTGCCGCCGATCCGGCCGAGCTCGGCCTCCAGGTGCAGCCCGTGCCGGTGCGCCCAGGAGGCGGCCTGCGCGGTCGACTTGACGTTGTCGTCGTGCGGCAGCCGGGAGGCGTCGTACATCGCGGAGGAGAATCCGGCCGCCGGTGCGGCGTGCAGCAGGTCGAGGTCCTCGACGTGGTCGAGGTGGAGCGAGAGCGGCACCCCGGCGGCGGCGGCGATCTCGGCGCAGGCGCGGGCGAGCGGCAGCAGCCGGCCGTGGTAGCGGACGGCGTTCTGACTGATCTGCAGCACGGCGGCGGTGCCGGCCTGTTCGGCCCCGGCGGCGACCGCCTCGGCGTGCTCCAGGGTGATCACGTTGAAGGCGGGCAGACCGCGGCGGTCGGCCGTCGCTGCGGCGAGCAGGTCGGCGGTGGCGGCAATGGGCATGGCTGTCCCCCAGGGGTGAGTGACGGGACGCGGTGCCGCCACTCACCCCCGGTGGGACGGGGTCAGACCGAGACGGTCCTGGCGAGGCGGTCCGCGCCGGTGATCCACTCGCCGCGGCGCATCACCGCGACGAGGTCGTACGTGAGGGAGTCGAGGACGACGAGGTCGGCGTACTTGCCCGTCTCCAGCGACCCGACGGTGTCCGACAGGCCGAGCAGGCGGGCCGGGACGGCGGACAGGGACTCGACGGCCTGGTTCAGGCTCAGGCCGTTGACGGTGACGGAGCGCCGGAACGCCACGTCGAGGGTGAGGGTGGAGCCGGCGATGGAGCCGCCCTCGACCAGCCGCGCGACACCGTTCTCCACCCGGACCTCCAGCGGGCCGAGCGGGTAGAGGCCGTCGCCCATGCCGGCCGCGCCCATCGCGTCGGTGATCAGCGCGACCCGGCCGGAGCCGGCGGTGCCGTAGGCGAGGTCCAGCACCGAGGGGTGCAGGTGGACGCCGTCGTTGATCAGTTCGACGGTGACCCGCTCGTCCTCCAGCAGGGCGACGATCGGACCGGGGGCGCGGTGGCCGATGGCGGGCATCGCGTTGAACAGGTGGGTGGCGACGGTCGCGCCGGCCTCGATGGCCTCCAGGGTCTTGGCGTAGTCGGAGTCGGTGTGGCCGACCGCGGCGATCACGCCGAGGTCCGCGAGCATCCGCACGGACTCCAGGCCGCCCGGGAGCTCGGGGGCGAGGGTGACCATGCGGGCGGTGCCGCGGGCGGCGTCCACCACCTTGCGGACGACCGCCGGGTCGGGGTCGCGCAGCAGGGCGGGGTCGTGCGCGCCGCAGCGGCCCGGCGAGATGAACGGGCCCTCGAAGTGCACGCCGGCCAGCACGCCGTCCTCGACCAGCTCGGAGAGGACGGCCGCCTGCCGGCAGACCTCGTCGATCTCGCCGGTGACGGTCGAGGCGACCGTGGTGGTGGTGCCGTGCGCCCGGTGGGTGCGGGCCGCGACCAGCGCCTGCTCGGCGTCGCCGGCGGCGTACGAGGCGCCGCCGCCGCCGTGCACGTGCAGGTCGACGAAACCGGGGACGACCGTGTACCCGGTGAGGTCGAGGTCGGAGAGCTCCGGCTCGCCGCCGAGGGCCGCGATGCGCGGGCCGTCGACGGTGAGCCGGCCGTTCTCGACGACGCCGCCCGGCAGGACGAGTCGGGCGCCGGCCAGTGCAATGCGGTCCGCGGTCACGCGGTCACCTCCGTGGAGAGCAGATCCCAGGCGAGCAGACCCGCGCCCAGGGAAGCGGCGGTGTCTCTGAGCATGGCCGGGACGACCACGGGGGGCATCTGGAAGGTCAGCCGTTCGGAGACCGCCGTACGCAGCGGTGTGAAGAGCGTGTCACCGGCCTCGGCCAGCCCGCCGCCGACGATCACCGTGGACGGGTCGAGCAGGCTCTGGGCCAGCACGATGCCGTCCGCGAGGGCGTCCACCGCGACCTGCCACACCTCCGCCGCCCGCGGGTCGCCGGTCTCGACGGCGGCCGCGCAGGCCGCCGCGTCCGCGTCCGGGTCGCCGCAGGCCTCGGCCCAGGCCCGGGAGACCGCGGAGGCCGAGGCCAGGGTCTCCAGGCAGCCGCGGGCGCCGCAGCCGCAGAGCGGTCCGCCGGGGCGGACCACCACGTGGCCGATCTCGCCGCCGTAGCCGTGCGCGCCCGCCTCGATCCGACCGCCGATGCCGATGGCGCCGGCGATGCCGGTGCCCAGCGCGACGAACAGGAAGCGGTCCACGCCGCGGCCGGCGCCGATCCGTCCCTCGGCCAGCCCGCCGGAGCGGACGTCGTGGCCGAGGGCGACCGGCAGCCCGCCGAGGCGCTCGCCGAGGAGCTTGCGCAGCGGCAGGTCGCGCCAGCCGAGGTTGGCGGAGAAGACCGCGATCCCGTTCTTCTCGTCGATCGTCCCCGGCACCGCGACGCCGGCGGCGACGGGAGCGCTCCCGAGACGGGTGCGGCCCTCGTCCGCCAGTTCGGCGGCGAAGTCGAGGATGGTGGCGACGACGGCGTCCGTGCCGTGCTCCCGCCCGGTCGGGCGGCGTGCTTCGAGCAGCACGGAGCCGTCCTGGGCGAGCAGCGCGGCTTTCATGCCGGTGCCGCCCACATCGAGTGCGATGACGTGCTTCACGGGGGACAGTCTCCCTTGAGCCGGTCCGAGAGGTCTAGTCCAGTTGCGTGATTGGTCTGGTCCATGGCGGTGACGTTTGTCGCCATTGCGCCGCAGCTGGGAGGTTTGCTCCTTCCCGGCCTTCTCCCTTTCTCATGCCCCGTCCGGGGCCAGTACCACCGACCGGGTCAGGTTCCGGGGCCGGTCCGGGTCCAGCCCGCGGGCCTCGGCGATCGCCAGCGCCAGACGCTGTGCCCGGACGAGGTCGGCCAGCGGGTCGATGCCGTCCGCGCCGGAACCGGCCACCAGCAGGGCGCCGGTCGCCCCGACCTGCGCGGCCAGGCCTTCCGGGAGGTCGCCGAGGACGACCACCGCGCGGCCGGGGGCGGCGATGCTGATCGGCCCGTGCCGGTACTCCATCGCCGGGTAGGCCTCCGTCCAGGACAGCGAGGCCTCACGCATCTTGAGCGCGGCCTCCTGGGCCAGGCCAGCCGTCCAGCCGGTGCCGAGGAAGGAGAACTGCTCGCTGCCGACGAGCTCCGGCGGCGGCGCGGCCTCCACCGCGGCGAGCGCGTCGTCGGCGGCCCGGGCCACCGTCCGGACGCCGGGCGGCAGGGCGCCCTCGTTCTCCAGGTGGGCGCGGAGCAGGGCGAGCGTCGTGGTCGCGAAGCGGGTCTGCACCACCGACCGCTCGTCCGCGAAGCCGAGGTCGACCACCGCCCCGGCGACCCCGGTGATCGGCTGCGAGACGTCCGCGGTGATCGCCGTGGTCGGCGCCTTCGCCTGTCGCAGCAGGTCCAGCACCTCGGTGGTGGTGCCCGAGCGGCTGATCGCCAGCACCCGGTCGTAGCGGCGCTCGTGCGGGAACTCGGAGGCGGCGAAGGCGTCGGTCTCGCCGTGGCCGCCGGCCTCCCGCAGGGCGGCGAACGCCTGGGCCATGAACCAGGACGTGCCGCAGCCGACGACGGCCACCCGCTCCCCGTGCTGCGGCAGGGCGGCGGGCGACTCGGCGGCCAGGGCCGCCGCCGTGCGCCAGTCGGCGGGCTGGGTGGCCAGCTCCTCGGCGGTGAGGGATGGCTGGGGCATGGAGCGGCTCCTCGGGCTGATGCGCCGGAACGGACCGGAACTGCGTGAAGATGATTGATTTATAGCCCTTTCGCGCAGCAATGCGCAACGGTGTCTCCGGTGCGTCGCCGAAATCCGGCCTTCGCCCGGGCGCGGCGCCGCGCCGGTGTGCAAAGCTGTGCAGGCTTCGCGCAGGTGCGCGCAGCGGTCGGATCCGGTCGGGAGGGCGGGCGCGCGGTGTCCAGGTACGAGCGGTGGAACGCACTGCTGGAGCTGCTGGCCGAGCATGGTCGGCTGGAGGTCGAGGAGGCCGCCGAGGCCCTGCAGGTCTCCGCCGCGACCATCCGTCGCGACCTGGACCAGCTGGCCCGCCAGCAGATGGTCACCCGCACCCGTGGCGGCGCCGTCGCCCACCACGTCTCCTACGACCTGCCGCTGCGCTACAAGACCGCCCGGCACGCCGACGCCAAGCAGCGCATCGGCGCCGCGGTCGCCGGCCTGGTCGCGCCCGGCGAGGTGGTCGGCCTCAACGGCGGCACCACCACCACCGAGGTCGCCCGGGCGCTCGCCGTCCGGCCCGACCTGACCGAGCCCGCAGAGGGCGGCGGGCAGGGCCTCACCGTGGTCACCAACGCCCTCAACATCGCCAACGAGCTGACGGTCCGTCCGCAGGTGAAGATCGTGGTCACCGGCGGTGTCGCCCGCCCGCAGTCCTACGAGCTGATCGGCCCGCTGGCCGGCCTGCTGCTGGGCGAACTCGCGCTGGACGTCACGGTGCTCGGCGTGGACGCGATCGACGTCGAGCACGGCGCGACCGCCCACCACGAGGGCGAGGCCGGGGTGAACCGGCTGCTCGCCGAGCGCGCCCGCCGGGTGGTCGTCGCCGCCGACTCCTCCAAGCTGGGCCGCCGCGCCTTCGCCCGGATCTGCGGCCTGGACGCGATCGACACCCTGGTCACCGACTCCGCGGCCGACGAGGAGCTGACGCGGGCGTTCACGGAGGCCGGCGTCCAGGTGATCGCCGTCTGAACCGCCACGCGGAATGCCCGGATCTGCCCGGTTCCGATTGCAGCCGGTGCAACGAGGTCTGACACTTCGATAACTACCGCGCGAACAGGTCTGGACCACACTGGCGGGCGCTTGGGAGGGTGGCGCAGCTTCCCCTTCCGAAGGCGGTCCCGCGTGAACACCCTCACCCGCACGAACCCGCTCCGCTCCTGTCGCACCCTGCTGCCCGCACTCGCCCTCGTCCTCGCCACCGGCTGCAGCACCCTCGGCTCCGGCGACGGCGGCGGAGACGTCACCCTGCGCCTGGTCGCCGCCGACTACGGCGACAACGAGGTCAACAGCACCTCGCACTTCTGGGACGACGTGATCCACCGCTTCGAGGAGGCCAACCCCGGCGTCAAGGTCGAATTCGACCTGCAGAGCTGGAACGACATCGACAAGCGGGTCGCCCAGCTGATCGCCTCCGGCCACACCCCCGACCTCGTGCAGACCGGCGGCTTCGCCGACCAGGTCGCCGCCGACCGGCTCTACCCGGCCACCGAGGTCCTCTCCATCGACACCCAGGCCGGCATGATCGACGCCTTCTCACGTGCTGGCCAGGTCCTCGGCAGCCAGTACGGCATCCCGTTCGTCGCCTCGACCCGGGTCTTCTTCTACAACAAGGCGGTCTTCGCCAAGGCCGGCATCACCGCCCCGCCCACCACCTGGGACGAACTGCGCAAGGACGCCGAACTCATCAGGGCCAAGGTGCCCGGGGTCACCCCGTACGCGCTGCCGCTCGGCCCGGAGGAGGCCCAGGCCGAATCCATGATCTGGGCCATGGGCGGGGGCGGCGGCCTCGCCGACAACGCCGGCAACTACACCTTCGACTCCCCGCAGAACCGGGCCACCTTCGCCTGGCTGCGCACCAACCTGGTCGACAAGCACCTCACCTACGCCGACCCGGCCGCGACCGACCGCAAGACCGCCTTCAGCGACTTCGCGGCGGGCAAGGTCGCGATGCTCAACGGCCACCCCGGCCTGGTCGCCAAGGCCACCGCCGCGAAGATCGACTACGGCACGGCGGCGATCCCGCGCAAGGACTCCTCGGTCAAGCCCGCCACCTTCGGCGTCGCCGACTGGATGATGGCCTTCAAGGCCAACGGCCACCGCACCGAGATCAAGAAGTTCCTCGGCTTCCTCTACCGCCCCGACAACCAGCTCGCCTTCGACGAGCAGTACAACCTGCTGCCGGTCACCCAGGAGACCCGCACCGAGATGACCGGCAGCGGCCGCCACCGCGACCTCGCCGAATTCCTCAACGCCCTGCCGACCGCCAACTTCTACCCCTACGGCGACCCGTCCTGGGACAAGGTCAGCGGCCTGGTGAAGCAGCAGATCGGCGCCGCGGTGAAGCGCGACGGCAACGACGCGCTCGCCGCCCTGCAGACCGCCGCCGCCACCGAGGCGGGCCGCAGCCGGCGCTGAGCACGGGACGGCTCAGGGCAGCGTGATCGCGTACGCCTTGCGCAGGGTCTCGTGCACCGTCCAGGTCGTCCGGTCGCCGGCGTGCAGGACGGCCGCGTCGCCCGGGCCGACCTCCAGGACCGGGCCGCCCTCGACCTCGATGGTGGCCCGGCCGCTCACCACCACGAACAGCTCGTCCGCCTCGGTGTCGGTCACCGTGCCCGGGGTGATCTGCCACAGGCCGCGCAGCTGCCGGCCGTCCGGCGAGGACCACAGCACCTTGCCGGTCACCTCGGGCGAACCGGCGACGATCTGGTCGGGGTCGAGCGGATCGGGTTCCAGCTCGGCGTCGGGGATGTGCACGGCGAAGGTCATGCCACGACGCTAGCCGGGCCGGGCCACCGGACGGGGACGGCAGAGTGTGTCGCACCGGCCGGGCAGAATGACACCTCGTAAGAGGAGGTGGACGATGGCCCCCCTGACCGAGCGGGACCGCGCGGTGCTCGCCCTGGAGGCCCGGCCCTGGCGCACCGCCGGCGCCAAGGAGCGGGCGATCCGCGCCGAGCTGGACGTCTCCGCGACCCGCTACTACCAGCTGCTCAACGCACTGCTGGACAATCCGGAGGCGCTCGCCGCCGACCCGGTGCTGGTCAACCGGCTGCGCCGGATCCGTGAGCGGCGGCGCGCCGAGCGCTGACGGTGTCCGGCGCCCGAGCCTGGGTACCGTCCCGGACATGGGCATTCCTGAGCAGTTCACACCGAGCACGGCCGCCGGGCGGGACGGTCTGGCGGCGCTGCTGGCCGCACCCGGCGAGGCCGTGGTGGCCCTCGACTTCGACGGGACGCTGGCCCCGATCGTCGCCGATCCGACCACCGCCCGCGCACACCCCGAGGCCGCCGTCGTGCTGGCCGCGCTGGCCCCCCGGGTCGGCGCGGTGGCCGTGGTCACCGGCCGCCCCGCGGCGGACGCGGTCGCCTTCGGCGGCTTCGACGGTGTCCCGGGGCTGGAGCACCTGACCGTGCTCGGCCAGTACGGCGCCGAGCGCTGGGACGCGCACACCGGGGCGCTCACCGCCCCCGAGCCGCCGCCCGGCGTCGCCGCCGCCCGCGCCGCACTGCCCGCCCTGCTGGCCCGCGAGGGCGCCCCCGAGGGCACCTGGACGGAGGACAAGGGCCGCGCGCTCGCCGTGCACACCCGCCGTACCGCCGAACCGCAGCCCGCCATGGACCGGCTGCGCGCCCCGCTGGCCGCCTTCGCCGCCGAGCACGGGCTCGTCGTCGAACCCGGCCGGTTCGTGCTGGAGCTGCGCCCGCCCGGCGTCGACAAGGGCGGCGCCCTGGAGGCCTTCCTCGCCGAGCGGTCCGCCCGCACGGTGCTCTACGCCGGCGACGACCTCGGTGACCTGGCCGCCTTCGCCGCCGTCGAGAATCGCCGCGGCGAGGGCCTGCCCGGCCTGCTCGTCTGCAGCGGCCCGACCACCGGCGAGGCGCCGGTGCGCGAACTGGCCGACCGGGCGGACCTCGTCGTCCCGGGCCCGGCCGGCCTGGTGGACCTGCTCGCGGCCCTCGCCGAGGAACTGGGCGCTGAGAGGTAGCGCCCCTGAGTGGTCACCCATGTGCCTCGGGTGTCAGCCGAGGGCGTTGAGCTGGTCGAGGAACCACTGCTGCGGAGGTAGCGCGGTGGCCGCTGCGGTGAGCCGCTTGGTGCGGTCGGCGCGCTCCTCCGCAGGCATGGTCAGCGCCCGGTGCAGCGCGTCCGCGGTGGCGATCACGTCGTACGGGTTGACCGTGATCGCGTCCTCGGCGAGTTCCGCGTACGCGCCCGCCTCGCGGGAGAGCACCAGGGCGCAGCCCGCGTCGGAGACCACCGGGACCTCCTTGGCGACCAGGTTCATGCCGTCCCGGATCGGGTTGACCAGCGCCACGTCGGCCAGCCGGTAGGCCGCCAGCGACCGCGGGAAGTCGTCGTTGACGTGCAGGATCAGCGGCTGCCAGTCGGCCGTGGCGAACTCGTCGGTGATCTCCCGGGCGATCCGCTGCACCGCCGCCGTGTACTCGCGGTACTCCGGCAGGTCGTGCCGGGAGGGGTAGGCGAAGGCGATGTGGACGACCCGCTCCAGCCACTCGGGCCGGCTGCGCAGCAGGTGCCGGTAGGCGAGCAGGCCGCGGACGATGTTCTTGCTGAGTTCGGTGCGGTCGACCCGGACGATCGTCCGCCGGTCGCCCACCGCCTCGCGGAGCGCCGCCAGCCGGGCGTCCACGTCCGGCCGGTGCGCGCGCTCGCGCAGGAAGTCGGCGTCGGCGCCGAGCCCGTGCACGCCCAGGCGCGTGGTGCGCCCGTCGTGGGTGACGGTGCGGGCCGCGCGGTCCACGGTGGCGCCGAGCACCGCCTCGCAGCAGTCGGCGAAGGCGAGCGCCCACCGTTCGGTGAGGAAGCCGGCCCGGTCGGCGCCCAGGATGCCGGCGAGCACCTCGGCGGCGACGTCGTCGGGCAGCAGCCGGTAGTACTCCGGCGGCGCCCACGGGGTGTGCGAGAAGTGCCCGATCCGCAGGTCCGGCCGGAGCGCGCGGAGCAGCGCCGGGGCGAGCGACAGGTGGTAGTCCTGCACCAGGACGGCGGCGCCCGGGGCGGCCTCGGCGGCCAGCGCCTCGGCGAAGGCGGTGTTGTACGCGGTGTAGGACTCCCACTCGCGCCGGAACCGGTCGTCGAAGACCGGGCTGACCGGCGTGTCGTACAGCAGGTGGTGGACGAACCACAGGGTGGAGTTGGCGATGCCGTTGTAGGCGCGGGCGAAGGTGCCGGGCTCGATGTCCAGCATCCGGACGGCCTGTCCGCCGACGTCGTGGCCGGCCAGGTCGAGCCGCCCGTCCGGGGCCTGCCGGGCGGCCTGCCGGTCGGCGTCGCCGAGGGCGGCGCAGACCCAGACCGCCGAGGGGTCGGCGATCGCGGAGAGCCCGGACACCAGGCCGCCGCCGCCTCTCTTCAGGGTGAGCGTGCCGTCGTCCCCGCTGCTGAAGGACACCGGGCCGCGGTTCGAGGCCACCAGGACGGGGGCGGCGCCGGACTGCTGCGTGCGTTCGAACGCGAGATCGGCCATATCCCCTAGCTTGCCGCGCGACCGCCGCGGCAAACCATCCGGCGGCCGCGGCGGGCGCCGCTCAGCGCTCCCGGTACTCGGGCACGGTGCGCATCGGCGGCCGCTCCAGGGCGGTCACCTCGTGGGTGTGCGCGGTGAAGCCGCGGGTGCCCGGATCGCGGCTGAACTGGGTGAGCAGCGGGTGCACCAGGTCCTCGCCGGCCTTCAGCCGGTGGGTGCGGTCCAGCCGCTCCAGGGCGGTGCGGTAGATCGTGGCGGCCATCCGCCCGAGCGCCTGCCCGTCCTGGTGGCGGTGGTGCCGGACCCCGACGTCGACCTGGGCCAGCGCGTCCAGTCCGACCGTCTCCAGGGCGTCCACCAGCAGCCCGAGCTCCACCCCGTACCCGGTCGGGAAGGGCAGCCGCTCCAGCAGCGAGCGGCGGGCCGCGTACTCGCCGCCGAGCGGCTGGACGAAGCCGGCCAGCTGCGGCCAGTGCAGGTTGATCAACGGGCGGGCGACCAGCTCGGTCACCCGACCGCCGCCGGCCGGTACCACCGCGCCCGCGGTCTCCAGCGGCCGGTCGTACATCGCCTTGACCAGCTGCAGCCCGGGGTCGGTGAGCAGCGGCCCGACGATCCCGGTGACGAAGGCCGGGTCGAACTCGCGCAGGTCCGCGTCGACGAAGCAGACCACCGCGCCGGAGGTGGCCAGCAGCGACCGCCAGAGCACCTCGCCCTTGCCGGGGGCGGCCGGCAGTCGGGGCAGGAGGTCGTCGCGGTGCACCACTCGGGCGCCGGCCGCCCGGGCGATCTCGGCCGTCCGGTCGACCGAGCCCGAGTCCACCACGACCAGCTCGTCGACCAGCGGGTGACGCTCCATCAGCTCGGTGCGGACGGTGGCGACGATCTCTCCGACGGTGGGCTCCTCGTCGAGGGCGGGCAGCACCACGCTGACCGTTCCCGCGCTCCCCGCCGCCCGCTTGGCGGCGAGCAGCCGCTCCACCGGGTAGTCGGCCGCCGCCCAGGAGCGGCGACGCAGCCAGGACGCGACCTCGGGGAGCACGTCGGGACGGGGCTGCTCGGTCACGGTCTCGCTCCTCGTAACTTCCATCTCGCGGATCGGACGCCGCCTTTCGGCGCCGGTGCCTTCGGATACAGTCTTCGTACTGCGGTCGCGCCTTCGCACGCCGGGGTCGCCGCAGCGCACAACACACAACTTCACAGAGCTCATCCAGAGGGACTGAGGGAACGGCCCGTCGACGTCCCGGCAACCTTCTCGCGTGGCGGTCGCAGGCCCCCGCGGGACAGGTGCCAATTCCGGCCTGTGGCGCAACCGCGCCACGGGGAAGATGAGGAGAGAGGCCTCCGCCAGCATGGCTACCGCTACCCCTGCACCCGCTGCCACCGTCGACCTCGGTCCGGCCGCAGCCCTTTCCTGTCGCGAGTGCGGCACCCGCTTCCCGCTCGGCCCGAGCTTCGCGTGCCTCGAGTGCTTCGGCCCGCTGGAGATCGCGTACGACTACTCCGGCTACGACGCCGCCGAACTCCGCAAGCGCATCGAGGCCGGCCCGGCCAGCATCTGGCGCTACGCCCCGCTGCTGCCGGTGCCCGCCGACGTGGCCGGCAAGCCCAACCTCAACCCGGGCTGGACCCCGCTGGTCAAGGCCGACAACCTGGGCCGTGAGCTCGGCTTCACCGCCCAGCTGCACGTCAAGGACGACTCCGGCAACCCGACGCACTCCTTCAAGGACCGCGTGGTCGCCTGCGCCATCGAGGCCGCCCGCGCCTTCGACTTCACCACCCTGTCCTGCTCCTCCACCGGCAACCTGGCCGGCGCGGTCGGCGCGGCCGCCGCCCGGGCCGGCTTCAAGTCCTGCGTGTTCATCCCGCACGACCTGGAGCAGGGCAAGATCGTCATGGCCGGCGTGTACGGCGGCGCCCTGATCGGCATCGACGGCAACTACGACGACGTGAACCGCTTCTGCTCCGAGCTGATCGGCGACCCGGCCGGCGAGGGCTGGGGCTTCGTCAACGTCAACCTCCGCCCGTACTACGGCGAGGGTTCCAAGACGCTGGCCTTCGAGATCTGCGAGCAGCTCGGCTGGCGGCTGCCCGAGCAGATCGTGATCCCGATCGCCTCCGGCTCGCAGCTCACCAAGATCGACAAGGGCCTGCAGGAACTGATCAAGCTCGGCCTGGTCGAGGACCGCCCGTACAAGATCTTCGGCGCCCAGGCCGAGGGCTGCTCCCCGGTCTCCGCCGCCTTCAAGGCCGGCCACGACGTGATCCGCCCGGTCAAGCCGCAGACCATCGCCAAGTCCCTGGCGATCGGCAACCCGGCCGACGGCCCGTACGTGCTCGACATCGCCCGCCGCACCGGCGGTGCGGTCGAGGACGTCACCGACGCCGAGGTGGTGGCCGCCATCAAGCTGCTGGCGCGCACCGAGGGCATCTTCGCCGAGACCGCCGGCGGCGTGACCGTCGGCGTCCTCAAGAAGCTGGTCGAGACCGGGCAGCTGGACCCGTCGAAGGAGACCGTGGCCATCAACACCGGCGACGGCCTGAAGACCCTCGACGCGGTCGCCGACTCCGGCCTGACCGCCACCATCCGCCCGACGCTGGAGTCCTTCCGCGCCGCCGGCCTCGCCTGAGCAGCCAACCCCTTCCGCCAAGGAGCACGCCCATGAGCGCCACCGTCCGCATCCCGACCATCCTGCGCACCTACACCGGCGGTGCGGCCGAGGTGACCGCCGAGGGCGACACCCTGGCCGCCGTCGTGGCCGACCTGGAGCAGAACCACACCGGCATCTCCGCCCGCATCCTGGACGACGCCGGCAAGCTCCGCCGCTTCGTCAACGTCTACGTGAACGACGACGACGTGCGCTTCGCCGAGGGCCTGGAGACGGCGATCAAGGACGGCGCCACGGTGTCGATCATCCCCGCGGTGGCCGGCGGCTGCTGAGCCCCGCCCCCTGCCCGCGGCGAGCCGCCGCCGGGACCGGAATCCTATTTTCCGGTCCGGCGGCGGCTCTCGCCGTGTCGGGTGGAAAAAGCACCGCCTGACGGGGAGTAGAGTTCGGGGCGGTGGCAGCGCTCCCCTCCGCGCCGCCCATTCTGATCAGCGGTAATACCAGGAACGGCGCACCCCGGCCCGGGCGGCTGGATCGTGTGCGCAAGGCTCTGGCGCCGATCGTCGGCCACGTCCGCCCGCTGAGACGGGAAGCGGACGGCACGGGAGCGAACCTGTCAGGCAAGTGTCAGAATTCCTGCGGCAATATGTCGTTTTCTGCCCGTTATGTCCGGCGTGAAATGCCGAGATCGGGCACTTTCATCCCGTCATATCCCTTGGCGCAGCCCGGGATTTCCCCGAAGTTGACCCTGTTGCACAGGGCACCTGTCCGGATACATTCAGCCGCGGTCGACGCATTCACCCGTCCGTCGGGCCCGTACCGGGGCCCCGGGCGGTGGTCTGCGGCGTGCACGGCTGTGCCCAGGGGGGGTTCCCTCGGGCCGGCCCACCGGACCTGGGCCCGCAAAGACTGCGGACCCGTGAATGGCCAGCACAGCACAAGGGGAGTTCGGAATGGCTCAGGGCACCGTCAAGTGGTTCAACGCGGAGAAGGGCTACGGCTTCATCGCGGTCGACGGTGGTGCGGACGTGTTCGTCCACTACAGCGCGATCCAGATGGACGGCTACCGCACCCTCGAGGAGGGCCAGCGGGTCGAGTTCGAGATCTCCCAGGGGCAGAAGGGGCCGCAGGCGGACATGGTTCGCGCCGCTGCGGGCTGACCTTCGACCTGCGGAGCCCTCGGCTCGTCACGAGCTGGTCGGCGACTTTCTTCGCGCCAGGCCCGTACGACACGTCGTACGGGCCTGCGTCATGTCCGGAACCGGTGCGGCCGTTCCGCCGGGACACGGCGATCGGGCTTGCACTCGCCACCTGTGAGTGCTAATCATTGGCGTTAGCACTCACAGCTTGAGAGTGACAAGCGGACCGGGTCGGTGAGGCCTCGTCGAGCGGTAGGGGAAAGGACCCCCGCTCACAGGGCCGTCCGTCGCGGGCACCTCTGGTCCGAGCAGTCGACCGTGTCCCGGAGGACCACTTCAGATGGCCAAGATCATCGCTTTTGATGAGGAAGCTCGCCGCGGCCTTGAGCGCGGCATGAACCAGCTTGCCGACGCCGTCAAGGTCACGCTCGGCCCCAAGGGCCGCAACGTCGTCCTTGAGAAGAAGTGGGGCGCCCCCACGATCACCAACGACGGTGTCTCCATCGCCAAGGAGATCGAGCTCGAGGACCCGTACGAGAAGATCGGTGCGGAGCTCGTCAAGGAGGTCGCCAAGAAGACCGACGACGTCGCGGGTGACGGCACCACCACCGCCACCGTGCTCGCCCAGGCGCTCGTCCGCGAGGGTCTGCGCAACGTCGCCGCCGGCGCCAACCCGATGGCCCTGAAGCGCGGCATCGAGAAGGCCGTCTCGGCCGTCTCCGACCAGCTGCTCGCCCAGGCCAAGGACGTGGAGACCAAGGAGCAGATCGCCTCCACCGCCTCCATCTCGGCCGCCGACACCCAGATCGGCGAGCTCATCGCCGAGGCCATGGACAAGGTCGGCAAGGAAGGCGTCATCACCGTCGAGGAGAGCAACACCTTCGGTCTGGAGCTCGAGCTCACCGAGGGCATGCGCTTCGACAAGGGCTACATCTCCGCGTACTTCGCCACCGACCTGGAGCGCATGGAGACCAGCTTCGAGGACCCGTACATCCTCATCGCCAACTCCAAGATCTCCTCGGTCAAGGACCTGCTCCCGCTGCTGGAGAAGGTCATGCAGAGCGGCAAGCCGCTCGTCATCATCGCCGAGGACGTCGAGGGCGAGGCCCTGTCGACCCTGGTCGTGAACAAGATCCGCGGCACCTTCAAGTCCGTCGCCGTCAAGGCCCCGGGCTTCGGCGACCGCCGCAAGGCCATGCTCGGCGACATCGCCATCCTCACCGGCGGCACCGTCATCTCCGAGGAGGTCGGCCTCAAGCTGGAGAACGCGGGCCTCGACCTGCTGGGCACCGCCCGCAAGGTGGTCATCACCAAGGACGAGACCACCATCGTCGACGGTGGCGGCGACAGCGACCAGGTCGCCGGCCGCGTGAACCAGATCCGCGCCGAGATCGAGAACAGCGACTCGGACTACGACCGCGAGAAGCTCCAGGAGCGCCTCGCCAAGCTGGCCGGCGGCGTGGCCGTCATCAAGGCCGGCGCGGCCACCGAGGTCGAGCTCAAGGAGCGCAAGCACCGCATCGAGGACGCCGTCCGCAACGCGAAGGCCGCCGTCGAGGAGGGCATCGTCGCCGGTGGTGGCGTCGCGCTGCTGCAGGCCGGTGTCGCGTTCGACAAGCTGGAGCTCGAGGGCGACGAGGCCACCGGTGCCAACATCGTCCGCGTGGCGCTCGAGGCCCCGATCAAGCAGATCGCGACCAACGCCGGCCTCGAGGGCGGCGTCGTGGTGGAGAAGGTGCGCAACCTCCCCGCCGGCCACGGCCTGAACGCCGCGACCAACGAGTACGTCGACCTCATCGCCGCGGGCATCATCGACCCGGCCAAGGTCACCCGCTCCGCGCTGCAGAACGCCGCCTCCATCGCGGCGCTCTTCCTCACCACCGAGGCCGTCATCGCCGACAAGCCGGAGAAGGCCTCCGCGGCCGCCGGCGGCGGCATGCCGGGCGGTGACATGGACTTCTGATCCTCCCGAGGATCAGCGGACCAGGAACGCTCTGCGAGGGCGGTCTCCCCACACGGGGAGGCCGCCCTCGCGGCATTCCCGCGCGGGTCACTCGGTCGTGGGACGCTGAGCCCATGACGGAATGGGGCACCTCGGACGGTCCGTACTGTGACAACCGCGAGCGTCGAACGGGAGACAGGAGGTCGGCGGTGACTGCGATGCCGGTCGAGCCGGGGCGTCAGTGGGACTACTTGCTGAACACCTGGCTGGAGCTGGACGTCCCCGAGGGTTGGCGCGCGGAGATCGACGAGGGGGAGATCCGCTTGGTGCCGCCGCCCAACGTGGGCCACAACGTGATTGCCGGAAAGGTGCACCGGGCGCTGCTCGCGTGTCTGCCGCCCGAGGTGGGCGTCTACCAGACCCTGGGCACGGAGATCGTCCCGCTGGAGAAGCTGTACGTTCCCGACCTGGTGGTGGTGGACGATGCGCGCCTGGTGGCACAGGAGGCGTCGATCGACGCGGCTGCGTTGCTGATGGCCGTGGAGATCACCTCGAAGCGGACCGCCCGGCTCGACCGCACCAAGAAGCTCTGGGCGTACGGCCACGCGCCCGTCCCGATCTTCCTGCTGGTCGACCGCTTCGACGAGGAGGGGCCGACGGTCACGCTGTTCTCCGAGCCGGACCAGGGGCGGTACCAGCGGGGTGTCCGCACGCCCTTCGGGCAGCCGGTCGCGCTGCCCGCGCCGTTCGCGATCGAGCTGAGGACGGAAGGGTTCCCGGCCGCCAAGTGACCTGCGGGAGAATGGGCGGATGGCCAGTTCTGAGATCGAAGCCGCCCTGCACGGCGCCCGTGCGCTGATCCTCGCCGACCTGACCGCCCGGGACGTGGCGGACGCCTCGGTGGTGTCGCTGGTGGAGGACGCCGTGACGCACCGGCGGTGGTGGCTGGAGCAGTGGCCGGACGGCACCGAGTTCGTGCTAGGGCTGGTCGCCCAGGACGTGCAGGACGCGCTGCTGGAGGCGTACGGGCGCTGGCCGCTGTGCGCCGACTGCGCGGCCGAGGACGATCCGCACGCGCTCAGCGTGGAGCCGGAACTCGGCCCCGACCCGCACTGGGTGTGCGGCAAGCGCGGCGCGGTGGTGGCCCCGGTCGGAGAGCTGTCGTGATCCTCGTCGACCCGCCCAGCTGGCCCGGCCACGGGAAGTTCTGGTCGCACCTGGTCAGCGACGTCAGCTACGAGGAACTGCACGCCTTCGCCGCGGAGCTGGGCGCGCCCGCCCGCGGCTTCGAGCGCGACCACTACGACATACCGGCCGACTGGTACGAGCGGGCCGTGGCCCTCGGCGCCCGGCCGGTCGGCAGCAAGGAGCTGGTCGCCCGGCTCACCGCCGCCGGCCTGCGCCGCCGCAAGGTCAGCTCTCCAGGCTCCTGAGCTCCGCCGCGAGGTTGGCCCGGGCGGCGGCGTCGAACCGGGCCAGCGCCTCCGGTGTGCGGTAGAGCGCGGGCAGTTCCAGCAGCTGCCGCAGGATCGCCGCCCGCCCGGCCCGGAAGGCCTCTTCCGGGACGAAGCCGTACTCCTCGCGCACGGCCGCCGTGTACGCCGCGTACCGGTCCGGGTCGGTGCCGAGGATCGCGAGGTCCGCGTCGCAGAGCACCTCGCCGTTGCGGTCGCCGCTCTCGCAGCCGTGACCCGCCGTCAGCCGCACCAGTCGAGCGGTCTCGTCGACCAGTTGCTCGGCCAGTCCGGCCTCGCGCAGTGCCCGGACGGCGAGTTGGGCGCTGCGTTCCTCGTTCTCCGAGCGGTCCGGGCGGTAGACCGCGTCGTGGAACCAGGCGGCCAGCCGCACCGCGTCGACGTTCTCGGCCCGTCCGGCCAGCGCGTCCACGTGGTCGAGCACGGCGGTCAGGTGCGCCACCGTGTGGTACCGCCGCTGCGGCTCGGACCACCGGGCCAGCAGGTCCCGCCCGTACGGCTCCGGGTCTGCCGCCGCCCCGCAGCGGCGCAGCAGTTCGTTCCAACGGTCCAGCAGCGCATCGGTCATGACACCCATTCTGCGCCCGGCCCGATTCCGCCGGTTCGCCGGACACCATAGGTCGGTGACCGGTATATGTAGTCGACATGACGGAACGAAGCATGCAGGAGCCCACGCTGCTCCTGCTCACCGCGCTCGCGGACGCCCCGCGACACGGGTACGCGCTGATCCAGGAGGTCGCCGCGATCTCCGGCGGCCGGGTCCGGATGCGCACCGGCACCCTGTACGGCGCCCTCGACCGCCTGCTGCAGCAGGGGCTGATCGAGGTCGAGCGTGAGGAGGTGGTCGACGGCCGGGCCCGCCGCAGCTATGCGCTCACCGGCGCCGGCCGGGAGGTGCTGGCCGCCGAGTCCGAGCGGTTGCGGGCCGTGGCCGCCGAGGCGGAGCGCCGGATGGCGGCCGCCCGCCCGAACGCCCGCCCGAAGACGGACCCGAGGGTCAGGGGGGCCTTCGCATGACGACACGACTGTTCACCGCCGCGATGCGGCTGTATCCGGCGGCCTACCGCGCCGACCGCGGCCCGGAGCTCGCCGCCGTCTATGCCGACACCACGGCCGGCGCCGGACGCCTCGCCGCCGCCCGTGAGCTGGCCGGCATAGCCGGGTACGGTCTGCGGCTGCGGACCGGGCTCACCTCGGCCGCACCCGGCGGGCGGTTGCTGGCCGTCGCCGCACCGCTGGTCCTGGCGGCGGGGGCCGGGACGGCGCTGCCCGACCTGCTGCTGCCCGTGCTGAGCAATCCGTGGCGGCACGGGCTCGACACCCAGATGCTGCTGTTCGTGCTCATCGCCGCCGGGCAGTTCGCGGCCGCCGTCGCAGGGCTCGCCGGACGGTGGACACTCGCCCGGCTCCTCGTGCTGCCGGCCGTGTTGGGCGCGCTCGGCGTGGCGTACCTCCGGATCGCCCAGATGCTGAGTCCGGCCTTCCCCGGGTTCTCCTTCGGCGCGGTCGTGTGGCTCGGGTCGACCCTCCTGCCGCCGCTGATCTGGTCCGTCTTCGTGCTGGCCGCGCCGCCCGATCTGCTGCCCCGGGCGTCCGCCCGACGCGGCTTCGGTGCCGCGGCCCTCGCCGTCGGCGCACTGGTGCTGTACTCCGGCTCCGGCCTGTTTATGCACGGCAGCTCGGAGATGTTCCTCGTGGTGCCGCTGGTCTCCGCGGGGCTGATGGCGCTCGGGCTGGCGGCCGCCGCCCGCGGCCACCACCTGCCGGTCGCCGTCGTCCTGGCACTGCTGCCGGGGATGGTCGGCGAGAACCTGGGACGGATGTACCTGATGTTCGGCGATCTGCAGGCGTCGGTGCTGGTGCTCGTCGCCGCCGTGGGCTTTGTCGCGTCCGTGGCCCTGCTGATCCGCCGCGGCCGTTCCGCGGAGCTGCCCCCGGCCGTCGGCTGACCGATCGGGGAGGGGGGCTCGCCCAGCGGGCCCCCCGTATGGCAGGGTACGCATATGTCTAGACCAATTGTCGAAGTCATCGCGCTGACCGCCCAGGACGCCCGGGCCGCCGAGTCCGGCGGCGCCGACCGGCTCGAGCTGGTCACCGACATGGCCGCCGACGGGCTCACCCCGTCGGTGGCCGGCTTCGCCGAGATCCGGGCCGCGGTCGCCCTGCCGCTGCGGGTGATGCTGCGCATCCGCGACGGCTTCACCCCCGGCGACCTGGACGACCTGCTCGCCCGGACGGCCGCGCTGCGCGCCGAGGGCGCCGAGGAGTTCGTCTTCGGCTTCCTCGACCCGCAGGGCGAGGCCGACCTCACGGCCACCGCGGCCGTCGCCGAGGCCGTGGCCGGCTGCCCGTGGACCTTCCACCGCGCGCTCGACCACAGCGCCGACCGGGCCGGTGTCCGTGCCGCGGTCGCCGCCCTGCCAGGACTGGACACCTTCCTCACCTCCGGCGCCCCGGCCGGGGTCGACGCCGGCCAGGGCGTCCTGGAGGGCGAACTCGCCAAGGGCGGCGAATCCGGCTACACCCAGCGCATCCTGGTCGGCGGCGGCCTGCGGGCCGAGCACATGCCCGGGCTCAAGGCAGCCGGCTTCGACGCCTTCCACATCGGCGGCGCCGCCCGCGTGGACGGCTGGTCCACCCCGGTCGACCCCGCCAAGGTCGCCTCCTGGCGTGCCCTGGCCGACGCCTGACACCCCGGCTCCGCGGCGGTGATCCGCCCGGGCCGGGGCGGCCGGGCGCCGCTCAGCCGAGCTGGTCCGGCAGCGGCGCCGAGTGCAGGACGTAGAGCCCGGAGACCGCCCGGGTGAGGGCGACGTACAGCCGGCGCAGCCCGGTCCGCTCGTCGGGTTCGCCGGCCACCACGTCGGCGGGCTCGTCCAGCACCACGTAGTCGTACTCGAGGCCCTTGGCCAGTGAGGCGGGCACCAGGGTCAGCCGGGACTCGGCGGTGGTCTCGGTACCGGGCTCGACGAAGGACAGGCCGGCCGCGGCCAGCGCCTCCGCGAACAGCGGGATGCGGGAGTCCGCGGCGATCAGGCCGGTCGAGCCCTCGTGGCCGAGCGCCGCCCGGCAGGCCGCCACCACCTCGGCGACCTGGTCGCCGTCGACCCGGCGGACCGTCAGCGAGCCGGGCGCGTCGCGGACGGAGGTGGCGGGGGCCAGCCCGGGCGCGATGGCGGGCAGCAGCCGCGAAGCGTACGCGATGACCTCCTCCGGCACCCGGAAGCCCTGGGTGAGCTCCTCGATGTGCGCACCCGGCTTGCCCAGGTGGTACAGCGCCTCCGTCCAGCCGGCGGTCGCCCACGGGGTGGTGCCCTGGGCGAGGTCGCCGAGGACGGTCGCCGAGCCGGTCGAGCAGCGGCGGCCCACCGCGCGGTACTGCATCGGCGACAGGTCCTGGGCCTCGTCGAGCACCACGTGGCCGAGCGAGGCGGTGCGCTGCACCAGGTCGGCGGCCTCGTCCACCAGGACCGCGTCCGCCGCAGACCAGCGGGCGGTCCTCGGCGAGCGGGCCGGCTTCTCCCAGCGGACGGCCCGCTGCTCCTCCTCGGTCAGCACGCCGTCCGCGCACTGCGCGAGGAACTCCGCGTCCGACAGCAGCCGGTGCACCAGCTTCACCGGGTCGACCGGCGGCCAGCACTCCTTGACCGCCGCCTTGACCGCCGCGTTGCGGGCCACCGCGTCCTGCACCCGGTCGTCCGGCGCCTCACCGGACTGCTCCATCTTCACCAGGACGGCGTGCGCGATCCGCTGCGGAAGCGCCTCCCTCGCGGCCCCGTAGCGGATCTCCCGGCCCTGCAACTCCTCGATGATCTCGGTGAGTTCGTGCACCGGCACCCGCCAGCGCCGGGCGCCGCGGACGACCACGCACGGTTCGGCGGGCAGCGTGACACCCGAGCGCACCGCCCGGCGCAGCACCTCCGCCATCCGGGCGTCGCCCTTCACCAGCGCCGCCTCGGCGGAGTCCTCGCCGCGCACCTCGACGTGTCCCACCAGCTGCTGCACGGTCGCCTGGGCGACGTCCAGCTCGCCGAGCGCGGGCAGCACCTGCTCGATGTACTGCAGGAAGGAGCTGTTCGGGCCGATCACCAGCGTGCCGGTGCGGGCCAGCCGCTCCCGGTGCGCGTACAGCAGGTAGGCGACGCGGTGCAGGCCGACGGCGGTCTTCCCGGTGCCCGGGGCGCCCTGGACGCAGACCGTGCCCGTGATGTCGGCCCGGACGATCTCGTCCTGCTCGGGCTGGATGGTGGCGACGATGTCGCGCATCGGACCGACGCGCGGCTTCTCGATCTCCGCCGCGAGGAGCGCCGAACGGGTGTCGTCCTCGGCCGGGTCGGTCAGGTGCTCGTCCTCGTACGCCGTCAGCTCGCCCGCCGTGTAGCCGAACCGGCGGCGCCGTTCGACGTCCATCGGGTCCTTGCGGCTGGCCCGGTAGAACGGCTGCGAGACCGGCGCCCGCCAGTCGATCACCATCGGGTCGCCGTCGGCGTCGTGGACGTGCCGGCGGCCGATGTAGAACTGCTCGCCGGTGCCGCCCTCGGCGAGCTCCTCGCTGATCGCGTGCAGGTAGTCCAGGCGGCCGAAGAACAGCGGGGTGTGCGCCAGGTCGGCCAGTGCGGCGATCCGCTGCTGGATCTGGTTGTGCAGGACGGCGGCCGACACCCAGGTGCCGGTCACGTCGCGGAGGTCCAGCGACTCGACGTCCTCGCGCATGGCGCGCAGCGCGGCGCGCGAGGAGGCCAGGTGGTCCCGCTCGCGCTGCAGCGGATCCGTGTCGGCGGCGTCGGTGGTGGGGGAGTGCACGGCGAACCTTCCCGGCTGCCCCGCCCGTACGGCGGGCCGTACGGGGGCAGCGGACTCATCGTTTGGGCCACGGCAGAAGGACACCGGCCGGTTGCCGACCGGCCGGACCTCCCCCGGCTGCCGCACGACGGGGCACCACGGTTCGGGAGGGGGCAGACCGGCGATCATAGACCGCTCCCCGCGGCGGCACCAATCATTTCGCACACTTCCGGTCCGGTGGCGGTCTCGGGGTCGCCACCCCCGAACCTCGGGGTCGCCCTACGCCTTGAGGACGACACCCGCGGCCCGCGCAAACGGACTTCGGGCCGATGCGCTCGGATGGCCGAAAACCTACGGTGGAGGCATGAGAGAGAGAACCCGCCACGCCGCCGACCGCCCGTCCGCCGACCGCACCGCCCCGGCCGGCCCCCGCCACCGCAGCCCGGTGGCGAAGGCCGTCCGCAACGTCGGCATCATGCTCGACACCGCCGCCCGCGTCGTCTTCCTCGGCCGCGACGGCGTCTCCTACTGACCAGGCCCGCCGCCCCTCGCCCAGGGGCGACCGCCCGGATGCCGTCCGCTCAGATGTCGTCCGCGTCGACGATCCGGTACGCGTAGCCCTGCTCGGCCAGGAAGCGCTGCCGGTGCGCCGCGAAGTCCTGGTCCACGGTGTCCCGCGCGACCACCGAGTAGAAGTGGGCCATGTGCCCGTCCGCCTTGGGCCGCAGCACCCGGCCGAGCCGCTGCGCCTCCTCCTGGCGGGAGCCGAACGTCCCCGACACCTGGATGGCCACGGTGGCCTCCGGCAGGTCGATCGAGAAGTTCGCCACCTTGGAGACCACCAGCACGGAGATCTCCTTGTTCCGGAACGCGTCGAACAGCTTCTCGCGCTGGGCGTTGGTCGTCTCGCCCTTGATCACCGGGGCTTCGAGCACCTCGCCCAGCTCGTCCAGCTGGTCGATGTACTGGCCGATGATCAGCGTCTGGTCCTTCTCGTGCTTGCGGACCAGCGACTCCACCACCCGCCGCTTGGTCGCCGTGGTGGAGCAGAACCGGTACCGCTCCTCCGGCTCGGCGGTCGCGTACGCCAGCCGCTCCGAGTCGGAGAGCGTCACCCGCACCTCCACGCAGTCCGCGGGCGCGATGTAGCCCTGCGCCTCGATCTCCTTCCACGGCGCGTCGAACCGCTTGGGGCCGATCAGCGAGAACACGTCACCCTCGCGGCCGTCCTCGCGCACCAGGGTCGCCGTCAGGCCGAGCCGGCGACGGGCCTGCAGGTCCGCGGTGAACTTGAAGACCGGGGCCGGCAGCAGGTGCACCTCGTCGTACACCACCAGGCCCCAGTTGCGGGCGTCGAACAGCTCCAGGTGCGGGTAGACGCCCTTCCGGCGGGTCGTCATCACCTGGTAGGTGGCGATGGTGACCGGGCGGATCTCCTTGCGGGTGCCGCTGTACTCGCCGATCTCGTCCTCGGTCAGCGAGGTGCGCTTCACCAGCTCGTGCTTCCACTGCCGGGCCGAGACCGTGTTGGTCACCAGGATCAGCGTGGTCGACTTGGCCTCCGCCATCGCCGCCGCGCCGACCAGCGTCTTGCCCGCGCCGCAGGGCAGCACCACCACACCGCTGCCGCCGTGCCAGAAGCCCTCGACCGCCTGCTTCTGGTACGGGCGCAGCTGCCAGCCGTCCTCGTGCAGGTCGATCGGGTGGGCCTCGCCGTCCACGTAGCCGGCGTGGTCCTCGGCGGGCCAGCCGAGCTTCAGCAGCGCCTGCTTGATCTGGCCGCGCTCCGAGGGGTGCACCACCACGGTGTCCGGGTCGATCCGGGCGCCGACCAGCGGGGCGATCTTCTTGGAGCGGAGCACCTCCTCCAGCACCGGCCGGTCGGTGGTGGACAGGACCAGCCCGTGCACCGGGTGCTTCTGCAGCTGCAGCCGGCCGTAGCGGGCCATGGTGTCGGCGATGTCCACCAGCAGGGCGTGCGGCACCGGGTAGCGCGAGTGGCTGACCAGGGCGTCCACCACCTGCTCGGCGTCATGGCCGGCCGCCCGGGCGTTCCACAGGCCGAGCGGTGTCACCCGGTAGGTGTGCACGTGCTCGGGGGCGCGCTCCAGCTCGGCGAACGGGGCGATCACCCGCCGGCAGTCCGCCGCTCTCGGGTGGTCGATCTCCAGCAGCAGCGTCTTGTCGCTCTGGACGATCAGCGGTCCGTCGTTCACGCGGGCAACCCCTCCGTGTGTCGTGTCGCAGACTTTCCAGTGTCCCGCACCCGGGCGGTTCCGGGTGACCGGGCGGGGTCGGCCTCGTTGGGCAGGGCATGAACAAGCCGAACCGCCTCCTCGCCGGCCTAGCCCTCTCCGGCGCGGCCTTCGCCACCGTCCTCGGCGCGAGCCCCGCCCAGGCCGCCGAGCCCGGGCTCGACCAGGTCGCCGACATCAGCCACCCGGGCGGCCTGCTCGGCGCCACCGCCTTCACCGCGACCGGCCTGCTGACCGGGGTGCAGCCCAAGATCCCGGACCCGCAGTCCTTCGTCGAGCAGGCCAAGCAGCAGAAGGCCGAGCAGGACGCCAAGGCCGCGCAGGGCCACTGATCCCGCCACCCGGCGCCCCTCAGGCCGGCTCGTCGACCTCGGCCACCCCGGTGATCCGGTGCAGGGCGAAGGTGCGCACCTCGTCCGCGTGGTGGTCGTACGCGGTGACGAAGCCGCCCTCGACCTTCACCGGGTCGACCACCCGTTGCGAGGCGACGCCCTCGGCGTTGATGTAGCCGATCCACATCCGCTCGCCGAGCAGTACCGCGGTCTGCAGCGCGGCCAGCGTGTCGGCGGCCGCGGTGCGCGGCAGCTGCCGCAGGTCGGTGCGGGCCGGGCCGGACTGCGGCAGGTGCGCGGCCGGCCCGGCCACCGTCTCCCGGCGGACGGCGGTGGCCGCCCGGTCGCCGGCCCGGATCGCCTTCACCGCCGCGCCGAGCAGCGCGCCGTCCGGGCGCGGCGGCCCGTCCGGCACCGGTTTGGGCGCGCTGCGCGGCGGCGTGCGCCGGCTGTCCGGCCGGGTGATCAGCACATCGCCCTCGGCGGACTCCGCGGCCGGCGCGTAGCCCATCGCCCGCAGCACCGAGAGCAGCGTGTCCGGCGGCGCCTGCGCGGCCAGCACCGTCGGCGCCAGCAGCCGCAGCCGCAGCTCCGCGCCCCGGCGGTCCGCCAGCACCTCGTTCAGCAGCGAGGGATCGTCGCAGCGCAGGTACGAGGAGGCCGCCCCGACCCGCAGCACACCGTGCCGCCGCGCCACGTCGTCGATCAGGTAGGTGAGCGGCTGCGGCACCGGCGTCCGCGAGTGCTGCGCCAGGAAGGCGTGCAGGTCGGAGGCGGTCCGTCCGGCGTCCAGTGCCCGCCGGACGGACTCCGCGGTGAACCGGTACACCGTCGCCCCGCCCTTGGACTCGATGTCCGCGCAGAGCGCCAGCGCCTGGGAGAGCGGGGTGAGCAGCGGGCCCGGCGCGATCGCCGTCAGGTCCGGCTGCAGGATGACGTGGTCCAGCGGCTGCGGCAGCAGCGGGTCGAGCGCGGGCACCGGGTCGCCGCCCGCCAGCAGCTCCCGGGCGGCCGAGGAGAGCGCGCCCCGGCCGGTGACCCCGAGCAGCTCCGCCTCCTGCAGCGTCCAGTCGGTGAGGTGCTCGCGCAGGTCGCGGCCGTCCGGCCCGGTCGCCCCGCCGCGCAGCGGCCGCTGCCAGCGCAGCACCGGCAGCAGTTCCTCGGCCCCGGCCGTGCCGCCCGGCGGCAGCTCGGCCAGCAGCCCCAGCACCGCCCGGCGGACGGACGGCGTGAGCGTGCGGTCCAGCTCCGGGCCGAGCGCGGCCCGCGGCCTGCCCTTGGCGTCCGGGCTGCCGGTCAGCGCGGCCACCCGGGTCGCGGCGAGCCAGCTCGCGGCCAGCACGGTCCACCGCTCGGCGACGGTGTCCTGCAGCCAGCCGTCGTACGCCGGGGTCGGCGCCCAGTGCTCGTCCGCGTCGCCGTCCGGGGCGAGCAGGCCGGCGCCGTAGGCGAGTTCCAGCCAGAACGCGGCGATCGGCTCGGAGCAGTCCAGCGCCAGCGCCGCCCGCTTCAGGTCGCGGACGCCGACGCCACCCGCCCGCAGGGTGGGCGGCGGCTGCAGCCCCCAGCCCTCCAGCAGCTCCTCGACCGTGCGCACCGCGGTGTAGGCCTGGCCCGCCGCGGTGGCGTCCGCCGTGGCGCGGTCCCGCTCGGCGACGGCCCCCAGGGCCGGCCGCGCCGGCTCCACGGCGCGGTGGCTGCGCCCGCCGCGCAGGTGCAGGGCGAGCTCGCGCGGCAGCACCACCGAGCCCGGCCCGGACGGCAGCAGCAGGCCGCGGGCGAGCAGCCACTCCAGCGGGGTGTGCGCCTGCTCGGCGGTGACCGGGCGGGCGGCGTCCGGCAGGGTGCCGGTCGGCGGACCCCAGACCAGCCGGTCCAGCAGGGCGAGCGCCGGCGGCGGCGCCTGCTCCAGCAGTGCCGCGCACCGCTTGCGGTCGGTGAACAGGTCGGCCAGGGCGGCCACCGCGGTCACCGGGTCGGGGGTGGCGGGCAGCCCGGCCCCGGCCAGCAGCTCCTGCAGCCGGGCCGGGGACATCCCGACGGTGGCCTCCGCCACGGTGGGGCCGAGGCCCGTCCGGCCCGGGTTGGCCGCGCTCGGCGCCAGTGCCTCCCGGACGGCCAGCACCAGCCGCAGCCCCGACTCCGGGCCCCACAGCAGGGCCCTGACCCGCAGTGTCTCCAGCGCCCCGGGCAGCGCGGCGGTGACCGCGGCCCGGTCCACCGGCTCGGCCCGCGGGTGCGGTTTCACCCGGGCCGGGCCGGCCAGCAGATTGCGGACGACGGTGTCGCTGCTGCCGTCCGGCGCGGCGGCCAGCGCTTCGGCGACCTGCAGGGTGAACCGGTCGAGCCGCTCCAGGGCACGCAGCGCCGAGGCCCGGCTGGAGAGCCGCGCGGACAGCTGGGTCAGGTCCCCCGGCACCGGGTTCAGCAGGTCGGGTCGCGCGCGCAGCAGCCCGGTGAGGGCCTCGTCGCTGCGGGCGCGGAGCTCCTCGGCGAGCGTGCGGGGTGCGGCGGCCCGGGCGCGGGACGGTCCGCTCTGCTGGGTGGTCATCCGACCCAGGTTAGTCGGCCCGGGTTGCCGGGGCCCAGTGCCGGACGGCGACCGGTCGCCGCATCCCTTCCACCGCGCCCGCTCCACCGGCGCCCCGCACGTGCCCCGCCGTCGTCCCGCGCCCGGCGACGGCGGCGCCTCTCGCGTGCGCGGCACGCCAGTCGGTACCGTCAGCGGTGGGCGGGCCGGTGAGCGAGCAGGGGTGCGGGCGATGGCGGACGACGGGGCGGGCGGAGCGGCGGACGGCGCCGGACAGGGCGGCCGGGCGGCCGGCGGCGAGTGGTGGCGATCCGAGCAGCCCTGGCGGGTGATCGGCCCGCCGCGCCCGGCTGCCGACGACACCCCGGCCGACGAGCAGAGCGTGTACGCCCCGCAGAGCCCGGCGGCGCCCGCCGCGGAGCCCCCGCGCACCCCGCCGAGGAGCCCGGCCCCGACGGACGGCCCGCTGCCCGCCGGGCCCGGTGGCACCCTCAACCTCCCCGGCTGGGAGGTGGTGGAGTACCACGACGGCCTCGACCTGCTCGGTCAGCCGGTCGCCGACCTGCCCGCGCAGCGCGCCGAGGCCCCGGCCGCGGACGCCCCGGCCCCCGAGGCACCCGCCCGGCCCGAACCGGCGAATGGACGCAAGGGCCGCAAGGGCCGCAAGGCCAAGGCCAAGGGCGATGCCGCGGAGGGCGGCGGAGCCGCCGGGGCCGACCCCAAGGCCGCCAGGGCCAAGCCCGCCAGCCCGCTCGCCGGCCGCCGCCCCTCCCCGCTGCTGCTCCTCGCCGCGGCCGCGCTGCTGGCCGGCGCCGTCACCGGCCAGCTGCTGGCGATGCTGCTCGGCTGGGGCGCGGCCTACCTGTCCCGGCAGCTCTCCGACCTCACCCGCAAGACCCTGGTGCTCGGCATCCCGCTGGCCACCCTGTTCGGCTCCGCCGCCTGGTACTGGGGCCGCACCAAGGGGCGCTGGGGGCAGCCGCTGGCCGAGGGCGCGGCGATGAACCACGCGGTCTGGACGGCCGCCCCCGGTGTGCTGCGGGCCGCCGCGGTCCTCACCGCGCTCGCCGTCCTCACGGTGACCCTGCGCCGCCGCAAGGCCGACTGACCGGCACCCGCAGGGCCGCGCGGGGCCGCAGGGTCAGCCGCCGAGGAAGCGCTGCAGCTCGCCGAGGACCAGATTGGCGCCGGTGTAGCCGGTGCCCTGGAACCACAGCCCGTCCTCCACCGGGAAGGCGCGGTGCGCCCGGACGGCGCCCAGCGCGAACCAGGCCGGGCTGCGCAGCACCGCCGTGGTCCCGGCCCGCTCCGGGTCGCCGTAGGTGGCGTAGAAGAGGAAGTCGGCGTCGGCGCGGGCCAGCTGGTCGAGGGGCAGGTCGATCTCGTCCTGGTCGGTGTTCTGCACGTCCGGTCGCCCGAGGCCGACATCGGCGAGGACGCTCCCCGGCCAGCTCTGCCGCCCGTAGGTGCGGATGCCGGGCAGCGGGCCCTCGACGAAGCGCAGCAGGCTGATCCGGCGGCCGCCCGAGCCGGCGTCCCGGATCGCTCGGGTGGCCCGCTCGGTGTGCCGCCGGTACTCGGCGGTGACGGCAGCGGCCTGCTCCTGGCGGCCGAGGGTCTGCGCGTGCAGCTGGAAGTTGTCCTTCCAGGGCTGGCCCGGGGTGCGGCTGAACACGGTCGGCGCGATCTGCCGCAGCTCGTCCAGGTGGGCGCTGTCGCGGGACTGGCTGCCGAGGACGACCTGCGGCTGCACCGCCCGGATCCGCTCCGGGTCGGGGGTGCCGGTGTCGCCGACGTAGGCGATCTCGGCGAGCCGTGAGGCCGGCCAGTAGTCCGGGAGGCCGGGGTCGAGGGCGGAGCGGGTGGCACCGACCGGGGTGATGCCGAGGGTCATCGCGGAGTCCAGCTCCGGGGTGCCGAGCACCACCACCCGGACGGGGCCGCCGGGCACGGTGACCGGGCCGTTCGCGGCGGTCACCGTGGTGCTGGGGGTGGGCCGCGGGCTGGGGCTGCCGCTCGCCGTGCCCTCGGCGTCGGTCGCGGCCGGCGCGCCGCCGCGGATCTGCGGACCGGTGCATCCGGCCAGGGCGGCGCCGGCGCCTGCGGCGATCGCGGTCAGGACCGCCCGGCGGGTCGGCCGGTTGGGCATCGGGACCTCCCGGAAGTCGGGCATCTCCGTCCGATTATGGACGAAATGCCCGATTCTTCTGAGGAGCCGTCACCCGGCGGCGGCACACGTCAGCGCGGGTCGGCGAGGTGTTCGCCCAGCCAGCCCAGTGAGGCCGGCAGCATCCGCGACCAGGTGTTGAAGTTGTGGCCGCCGGTCGCCAGCGTGATCGAGGAGACCTTCGTCTGCCCGCCCTTGGCCGCCGCGACGAACTTCTCGGTGTTGCCGAAGTAGTCGCCGTCGCCCTCGCGGCTGCCGCCGACCAGCAGCGACACCGCAGGGCGGGGCAGGTGGGTGAGCCGCCAGGTCAGGTCGGCGTCCTCGCGGCGCCGCCCGTCGCCGCCGAACAGGTCGCCGGTCGTGGCGTCCTCGGCCGCCCTGTAGTAGCCGGAGAGCGAGACCGCCGCGGAGAACACGTCCGGGCTGCGCAGCGCCAGCTTGAGCGCGCAGTACCCGCCGGTGGAGTTGCCGATCGCACCCCAGCTGCCGGGGCCCTGGGCCACCCGGTACGCGGCCCGGATCGCGGCCGGCACGTCGGTGCTGAAGTAGGTCGCCGCCTTCGGACCGCCCGGCACGTCCTCGCACTCGGTGTCCCGCGGCATCGCCGGCGAGGGCCGCATCAGCACCAGGACGGTCGGCTTCATCTTGCCGTCCCGGATCAGCTGCAGTTCGGTGGCGGGGTAGTTCAGCTTGGTGATCAGGTTCTTGGCATCGCCGGGGAAGCCGGTGATGGCGATCGCGGCGGGGAAGCGCTTGTCCTGGTACTCCGGCTGGAAGTACTGCGGCGGCAGGTACACGTAGCCGTCCGTGGACAGCCCGGTGGTCGCCCCGGGGATCCGGATCCGCTCCAGCCGGCCGACCTGGGCCGCGTCCCGGCCGACGGTGTTGGTGCCGCGGACGTTCTCCCCCGAGAGCCGCTGCACACCGTGTTCCCGGCCCTCCAGCCGGTTCTGGATCGTCACCGGCCCCTGGTCGCCGGTGCCCAGCAGGTCGTCCCAGCTGCTGTAGAACGCGAAGTAGTTGTTGGCGAGCAGACCGATCGTGCACATCACCGCGAGCTGCGTGCCGACGATCGTGCCGAGCCGGGCCAGCACCGCCGTCCAGGTCCGCTCGGCCAGGCGGGGCCACAGCCAGACCGTGCCCGCGATCGCCGCCACCGCCACCAGGGCGGACAGCGCCAGCACTTTGTGGCTGGTGAGTCCCATCTCTCTGCTCCCCCGTTACCCCGGTTCCGCTCTCAGTTTCAAGGATCGCTGGGAGATTTCTGGGAGGACTCGGCGCGCAGGCTGAATCGGCCCCCGCCGAACGGCGGGGGCCGATTTGCTGGGAGAATGACGGGGTCCGTGCCGTGAGGAGCCCGTTGTGAGCAAGCAGTCCGCCGACCGTGGTGACGCCCTGGTCCGCGCCGGGGCGATCGTCTTCGCCGTCGGCGCGGTCGCGACCCTGGTCACCTTCGTCCCGCTGTTCTTCGACCTGACCAGGCTGCCCAGCGCGGCGTACTGGATCTGCATGCTGATGCCGCTCGGCTTCCTGCTGTCCCTGGCCGGACTCCTGGCCACCGCCCGCGCCGAGCGCCGCCGCGCCCGGGGCTGACGGCGGCCCAGGGGCAGACGGGGCCGCTACAGGGCGTCGGCGAGCCAGCCGGGGAAGGCCGTGAGGTCGTCCAGGACGACGTCCGCGCCCGCCTCGCGCAGTTCGCCGGCGCTGTACGGCCCGGTGGCCACGGCGACCGCGACGGCACCCGCCGCCCGGGCGCCGCGGATGTCGCCGAGATGGTCCCCGACGTAGACGCCGGCGCCGTGCTCGCGCAGCGCGTCGCCCTTGGTCTCCGCCCACAGGTCCCCGACCAGGACGTCCGCCTCCAGGTCGAAGTGCTCCAGGTGCAGCCGGGCGTTCGGCTCGTACTTGCCGGTGATCACCGCGACCCGCCCGCCCCGGGCGCGCACGGCGGCGACCGCCTCCCGGGCGCCGGGCAGCAGCAGGGTCGCCGGCAGCGCGTACTCCCGGTACATCACCCGGTACCGGTCCGCGATCACGTCCAGCCGCTCGGCCGGGAACCAGTGCGCGAGCTCCTGCAGCAGCGGGGGCCCGAGCCGGCTGACCGCGAGGTCGCTGTCGATCCAGGTGCCGGTCTCGGCGGCGAGCGCGTCGTAGGTGGCCTTGATCCCGGGGCGGGTGTCCAGCAGCGTCATGTCGAGGTCGAAGCCGACGGTGAGAGCCATGACCGCCAGCCTAGGCCGTGGCCGGCCCCGGTCGGTGGGCCGGGGGACCTGCCGCGACGTGCCGTCCGTCACTGCCCGCAGTTCCCCGGGGACCCAAAGTTTCGACCGCGGGCCCGGCCGGGTATGCAGCCCTCGCACGGGGTGATCGAGTACCCCGCTTCGCCGAGGGGGTGTCTGCCTGTGGACTGCGCCGCGCCGCGTCCGTGCCGTGCCAGGCCCCCGTCCGGACGTGCCGCTCGGGAGTGAGCGGCTGAGGGATCATTAATCCGCTGAGAGTCGCCGATCACCCGCGTAGGGTGTCGGCTCGCGGTCCACCCGACGGGTCCGGTCACAGCCGGCCCGCCCACACCCACATCGAGGACAGTTCGAGATGCCCACCGGCCAGGTCAAGTGGTTCAACGAGACGAAGGGATTCGGCTTCCTGTCGCGCGACGACGGGGGCGACGTCTTCGTCCACACCAAGGCGCTGCCCGCCGGGGTCACCACGCTGCGGCCGGGCCAGCGCGTCGAGTTCGGGATCGTCGCGGGCCACCGCGGCGACCAGGCGATGGGTGTGACGCTGCTCGACGCCCTGCCGTCGGTCGCCGCAGCGCAGCGCCGCAGCCCCGACGACATGGCACCGATCGTGCAGGATCTGATCACCACGCTGGACGACGTCCTGCCGGGCCTGCAGCGCGGCCGCTACCCCGCCAAGCCGGCCGGCCAGAAGCTCGCCGTGCTGCTCCGGGCGGTCGCGGACCAGTTCGACGTCTGACCGCACCGCCCGACGAGGGCGTCAGGAGCTCAGAAACGCAGCGCACCCGGGTCGACCGAGGGCACCAGCCCCTCCGCGGCGGCCCGGGTGAGCAGCGTCTCGACCGCCGCGTACCCCTCCGCACCGAGGTCCTCGGTGAACGCGTTGACGTACAGGCCGATGTGCTGGTCGGCGACGGCCGGGTCCATCTCCTGCGCGTGCGCCAGCACGTACTCCCGGGAGGCCTCCGGGGCGTCCCAGGCGGCCCGGACGGAGGCCCGCAGGGTGTCGGCGAGCTCCTTCAGCCGGTCCGCCCCCAGCGAGCGGAGGGCGACGATCGCGCCGAGCGGGATCGGCAGCCCGGTCTCCCGCTCCCAGGCCTCACCCATGTCGGCGAGGCTGTGCAGCCCGTACCGGTGGTACGTGAAACGGGCCTCGTGGATCACCAGGCCGGCGTCGACCAGGCCGTCCCGCACGGCGGGCATGATCTCGTGGAACGGCATCACGACGATCTTCCCGAAGCCGCCCGGCACCGCCTTCGCCGCCCACAGCCGGAACAGCAGGTAGGCCGTCGAGCGCTCGCTCGGCACCGCCACCGTGCCGCCGGCCAGGTCGGTGCCCGGCTTCCTGGTCAGCACCAGCGGGCCGCAGCCGCGGCCGAGCGCCCCGCCGCAGGGCAGCAGCGCGTACTCGTCCAGCACCCAGGGCAGCTGCCCGTAGCTGATCTTCAGCAGGTCGAGCTCGCCGCGCTCGGCCATGCCGTTGGTGAGGTCGATGTCGGCGAACAGCACCTCGGGCGCGTCCGCGCCGGGCACCAGGCCGTGCGCCCAGGCGTGGAAGACGAAGGTGTCGTTCGGGCACGGCGAGTACGCGACCCGTAGCGGCTCAGCCATCGGCGGTCTCCTGGAGCAGTTCGGGGTACGGCAGCGCCGCGAAGGCCCGCTCCAGGGCCGCGAGCGCCTCGCCGATCCGCCAGGCCGCGCGGTCGCGCGGGCCGACGGGGTTGGACACGGTCCTGATCTCGAGGGCGGCCACGCCGAACCGGGCGGCCGCCTCGGCCACGCCGAAGCCCTCCATCGCCTCCGCGGCCGCACCCGGATGACGGGACGCCAGCTCGGCGGCGCGCTCGGCGCTGCCGGTCACCGTGGAGACGGTCAGCACCGGGCCGGCCACCGCGTCCAGGGCCTTCGCGGCCAGGCCGACCGCACCCGGCGCGGGCCGGTGCCGGACACTGCCGAAGCCCAGTGCGGAGACGTCCCGGAAGCCGTCCGGGGTCTCGGCGCCGAGGTCGGCCGCCACGATCTCCGAGGCCACCACCGTCGCGCCGACCGGCGCGTGCGGGGCGAAGCCGCCCGCGATGCCGGCCGACACCGTCAGCCGGTACCGCCGGGAGGCCAGGGCCGCCGCCGTCGCCGCGGCCACCGCGGCCGGGCCGACCCCGCCCGCCAGCACGTCCACCGGCACGCCCGCGGGCCGCCCGCCGTGCCGCAGACCGCCGCCCGGCAGCGCCAGTGCGCCGCCGTCGCCGCCGAGTCCGCGCAGCACCGCGTCCGCCTCGGCCTGCACGGCGACGACGACGAGCAGCCCGGCGCCGGGGCCGGACTGCTCGTCGTCGTACCGAAGGCTCATCGCCGGTCGGGTCAGTCCTGGGTCTTCATGTCGAAGAACCAGACGGCCAGGATCTCCTGGCTCTTCTGGTCGGCCTCGACGACCGTCACCGTGGTGTCGCCCGAGGAGTTCAGCAGCTGCGAGGCCGCCACCGAGCCGGACCAGGTGGTGCCGCGGGTGTCCTGCGCGAGCGGGGTCTGGCCCTGCGCGCCGCCGTCCGTGAAGGCGAACCAGCCGGTGTCCGCGACCGACGGCGGAACGCCCACGCCGACCCGGTCGCTGGCCTGCACGTCGGTCGTCGGCAGCTTGCCGGCCTCACGGGCCTTCTTCGCGTCCACCTGGCACTTGGCGAGGACGTCCTGCGCCAGCGCCTTGCCGTCGTTGTAGCAGAACGGCGCGGACGTGATCGACGAACGGCCGACCGTCAGGGTCGCGACGTGCTCGGCGGGCTTGCCCTTGTTACTGGCGTACGCGATGGAACCGCCGACCGTGCCGGCGCCGATCACGACCACGGCGCCGATGGCGGCGATTGCACGGGTGCTGAGGCTCATGGGCAAGAGGCTACCGGGCTTTCGCGATCACGCGATGCGGGGGTCGCCGAGTCGCCGCGGCTATGCCACCCGTGGCCGAGCGGCCGACCCGCGCAGGCCCACCTTGAACAGCGACCGCAGCGTCCACAGCAGCGCCACCGTCATCACCGCCGCCGCCAGCGCCAGGCCGAGCGTCGGGTTCAGCGGCAGCGAGATGCCGACCACGCCGCCCGCCACCCAGCACAGCTGAAGGACCGTCTCGGACCGCGCGAAGGCAGACGTCCGCACCGCCTCCGGCACGTCCCGCTGGATCACCGCGTCCAGCGCCAGCTTGCCCAGCGAGGCCGCCATGCCCGAGGCCGCCGCCACCACCGCCATCGTCAACAGGCTGTACCAGATCGCCGCCGCGGCCGTCGCCATCGCCGCCAGCAGCAGCATCGCCGCCACCGTCGCCTCCGACCCGCGGGTCTTCAGCAACGAGCCGAACACCGACCCCAGCGCGTTGCCCACCCCCGCCGCCGCGGCCACGATCCCCAGCGCCGCCGTCTCCGGCACCCCGCTCACCGGCTCCTTGCGGATCAGGAACGCCAGGAACATCACCAGGAAGCCCACCAGCCACCGCAGCGAGGACACCCCGCGCAGCGCCAGGATCACCGACGGGCCCACCGTCCGCAGGATCGCCTTCGACGAGCGCGCGCCGTGCCCCTCCGCGTGCAGCACCGCACGCTGCTCGCCCTTCGCCGAGTCCACCTTGTGCGGCAGGTGAAACGCCATCAGCGTGCCGATCACGAACACCAGGAACGCCCCGCGCAGCGGCCATCCCGGCCCGGCCAGGTGCAGCAGCCCGCCCACCCCGGCCGCCACCATCGTCGCCAGCAGACCGGCCAGCGTCACCCGCGAGTTCGCCTTCACCAGCGACAACTGCGGCGGCAGCAGCCGCGGCACCACCACGCTGCGCACCACCCCGTACGCCTTGGACGCCACCAGCACGCCCAGCGCCTCCGGATAGAGCGCGATCCCCCCGCCGCTGATCGAACCGGCCATCGTCCACGCCAGCACCGCGCGGGCCAGCATCGACATCGCCATCGCCGACCGGCGGCCGTGCGGCAGCCGGTCCAGCAGCGGGCCGATCACCGGGGCCAGCAGGGCGAACGGCGCCATGGTGATCAGCAGGTAGAGCGCCACCCGGCCGCGGGCCTCCCCGGTCGGCACCGAGAAGAAGATGGTGGAGGCCAGTGCGATCGTGATGAGCATGTCGCCGAAGGAGTTCAGCGCGTGCAGCTCGATCAGCTTCGCGAGCCCCGACTCTCCGGCCCCCTCCGCGGACGTCGCCCGGCGGATCCGCCGGCCCGTGCCGTGCACCACCCGGCCGGTCCGCACGCCCGCCGCGGATGCCCCCCGTACCAGCGCGCTCCGGGGCTTCCCCGCCTTCGGCGGCACCGACCCGTCGGCCGACCCGACACCGCCCGCCGACTCCTGCGGCGGCCCAGCGCTCACCCCCGAGGAACCCTCCGGCTGCGGAGCGTCCACGCCGTGCTGCGAGGGGGTCTCGTCCGCCACATACGCCATCCTGCCCGAGAATGGGTCGCCGTACGACTGTTGACCGCGCATGCGTTCCACCGGCGCCGCGCGCCGCCCCGGACTGTGCCGGGGCCCCGACCGACGGGTAGCCTGCACTACGCGCGCACGGGGTCTGGGACGGACCGGGCGGGGCGGCGCGGTTGGTGCCGGGCACGGACCCGGTCGCGCAGAATAAGAAGTGCCCCTTGTACAGCCCTCGGCGGGCGGGGCACCGCCCCCGGACGGCCCCCGGCCGTGCGCGGGACCGCCGCCGGACAACAGGACTGGGAGAGAATCGACGCCGTGAGCGCTGCGATGCGAAGCCGTACCCCCGACCGTCTCTGCGCCGAGGCCGTCGAACTCGCCCGCCAGGCCGCCGTCGAGATGGTCGGACCGGAGATCGTCGGATCCCACCTCGGCGCCCGCGCCGACGCCGACCGCGTGGTCACCCACACCTTCGAGTGCCTCGACGCCGCCTACCGCGGCTGGCACTGGGCGGTCACCGTGGCCCGCGCCCCGCGCGCGAAGAACGTCACCCTCGACGAGGCCGTCCTGCTGCCCGGGGACGACGCCGTGCTGGCCCCGCAGTGGGTGCCGTGGAGCGAGCGTCTGCGCCCCGGCGACATGGGCCCCGGCGACCTGCTGCCCACCGGCGCCGACGACGTGCGGCTGGAGCCCGGCTGGAGCGGCGAGGACGAGCCCGCCCCCAACTCCGCCATGAGCGAGGCCACGGAGGAGGACGTCGTCCTCACCGACCCGCACATCCAGCCCGCGCCGGCCCGCGCCCGGATCGGCGCCGTCGCCGAGGAACTCGGCCTCGCCCGGCCGCGGGTGCTCTCCCGGCTCGGCCTCCACCTCGCCGCCGAGCGCTGGGAGACCTCCTTCGGCCCGCAGACGCCGATGGCGCAGGCCGCCCCGGCGAACTGCGACACCTGCGGCTTCCTGATCCCGATCGGCGGCTCGCTGGGGCAGGCGTTCGGCGTCTGCGGCAACGAGTTCGGCCCCGCCGACGGCCAGGTCGTGGCCTTCGGCTACGGCTGCGGCGGCCACTCCGAGGCGGCCGTGCTGCCCGCTCCGCCCACCCCCTCCGAACTGATCCTCGACGAGACCGTGGTCGAGCCCCTCACCCTCCACCCCGACCGCGCCGGCGGCTCCGTCGAACCCGACGCCCCCACCGAGGAGCTCGGCCACTCCTGAGGGGGCACCCCCACGGGGGCGGTCGGAGCTGTCCCCCCGGCAGGGGAGAATGCGGACCGTACGCAGGGTGCGAACGGCGGAAGGCGGCAGGGCCAGTGGAGCCTCGGATCATCGGCGGTACGGACGGGCAGGCGGCGGACGTCTTCGACACGGCGGGCCTGCGCCACCGTGTCCTGGACGCGTGGACGGCCGCCCCGGCACGGTTCCGGGAGGACGCCAACGCCGAGGAGGAGCTCGCCCTCGGCGGCTACCGCGACCGGCTGATCGTCGAGCTCGCCCAGAACGCCGCCGACGCCGCCGCCCGCAACGGCACCGCCCCCGGCCGGCTGCGGCTGATCCTCCGGGACGGCGTGCTGGCCGCAGCCAACACCGGCGCCCCGCTGGACGCCACCGCGGTGGAGTCCCTCTCCACCCTCCGCGCCTCCGCCAAGCGCCCCGAGGACGCACGGGCCGTCGGCCGGTTCGGCGTCGGCTTCTCGGCCGTGCTCACGGTCACCGACGAGCCCGCCGTGGTCTCCTCGCACGGCGCCGTCCGCTGGTCGCTGTCGGAGGCGTTCGCGCTGGCCGCCGCCCGCCCGCAGCTGGGCGAGGAGCTCCGCCGCCGCGAGGGCCACGTGCCGCTGCTGCGCCTGCCCTTCCCCGCGGAGGGGTCGGCCCCGGACGGCTACGACACGGTGGTGGTGCTGCCGCTGCGGGACGCCGCCGCCGAGGACCTGACCCGCCGTCTGCTGGCCGAGATCGACGACGCGCTGCTGCTGACCCTGCCCGGGCTGGCCGAGGTCGTGGTGGAGACGCCGGAAGGCGTCCGGACCCTGACCCGTTCCGCGGACGCCCCGCGCCCGGACGGCATCACCACCGTCACCATCACCGACGGCGACCGCGCCACCGTCTGGCAGACCGTCGGCGCCGAGGGCACCGTCTCGGCCGGCCTGCTGGCCGACCGCACCACCGAGGAGCGCGCCCGCCCGTACTGGTCGGTGACCTGGGCCGTCCCGGTCTCCGACACCGGGGTGCCGCAGCCGCTGCGGACCACCGCGGTGGTGCACGCGCCGACGCCGAGCGACGAGCCGCTGGGCGTGCCCGCGCTGCTGATCGCGGGCTACCCGCTGGACTCCACCCGCCGGCACGTCGCCCCCGGCCCGCTCACCGACTTCCTCACCGAGCGCGCCGCCGACGCATACGCCGAGCTGCTGAAGGCCCGCGGCGCCGACCTCGGCTCGCTCTCCCTGGTGCCGGGCCGGCTCGGCGACGGCGCGCTGGACAACGCGCTGCGCGCCGCGATCCTGGGCCGGCTGCCCGGCACGGCGTTCCTGCCGCACCCCGGCCCGGTCGAGGAGGGCACCCCGGCCCTGCGGCCGCGCGACGCGACGCTGCTGGAGGGCGCCGACAGCTCGGTGGTGGCCGCGCTGGCGCCGATCTTCCCGGGGCTGCTGCCGGCCGGCCTGGAGCGCCGCCCGGAGCTGCGCGCGCTGGACGTCCGGCGGGTGCCGCTGGCCGAGGTGGTCGACCAGCTCGGCGGCCTGGAGCGCGAGCCCGCCTGGTGGCGCAACCTGTACGCGGCGCTGGGCGGCGCCGACCCGGAGGCGCTGGGCGCGCTGCCGGTGCCGCTGGCCGACGGCCGGACGGTCACCGGCCCGCGCCGGGTGCTGCTGCCCTCCGACCCCGAGGACTGGACCGGCTACGAGGGCTACCCGGACTCGCTGACGGAGGCACTCGGCCTGCTCGACCTGCGGCTCGCCCACCCGGAAGCCGCCCACCCGCTGCTGGCCAAGCTCGGCGCCGTGACGGCGACCCCGGCGGGGGTGCTGGACACCCCGGAGGTGCGGGCGGCGGTCGCCCGCTCGCTGGAGGTCGGCGAGGACGACTTCGACGCCGCGATCGACCTCGCGGACGCGGTGCTCGCCCTGGTGAAGGCCGCCGAGGCGGGCCCGGGCGACCACCCGTGGCTGGCCCGGCTGGCGCTGCCGGACGACGAGGGCGAGCTGACCCGGGCCGGCGAGCTGATCATCCCGGACTCGCCGCTGGCCGAGCTGGCCCGGGACGGCGACGCCGCGTACGTCGACGAGGACCTCCTGGAGCGCTGGGGGCCGCAGGTGCTGGCCGCGGCCGGCGCGCTGGCCGGCTTCGTGCTGGTCCGCGCCGAGGACGTGGTGCTGGACCCGGACGACCTGGAGCGGCTCGACCCGACCGTCCCCGCCGACCGGGCCGCGGGCGGCGCCCCCACCGGGCTGGTCGACGAGGCCCCGGACGGCCTCGCCGAGTGGTGCGAGGACACCCTGGAGGCGCTGCACGCCGACGACAGCGGGGAGATCGGCGTGCCGCCGGTCGCCGCCGAACTGCTCGCCGTCCGCGACCTCGACCTCGTCGACGACGCGGCCTGGCCGCAGGCGCTGGCGGTGCTCGCCCGCCCGCCGTACCGGGACGCGGTGGTGAACCCGGTGCGCACCCTGCTGCCGGACGGCCGCTACGTCGACCTGCCGCCGTACACCGCCTGGTGGCTGCGCGACCATCCGGTGCTGGACGGCCGCGAGCCGGCCGGCCTGCGCGCGGCCGGCGCCGACCCGCTGCTGCGCGGCCTGTACGACGAGGCCCGCACCGACCTCGACGACCAGTTCCTGCACGCCCTCGGGGTGCGGACCACGCTGGCCGCGCTGCTGGCCGAGCCGCACGGCCCGGAGGAGCTGCTGGACCGCCTGGTGGACGACGCCTCCGAGGTGACCCACCGCCAGCTGCACGGCATCCACACCCAGCTGGCCGCGCTGCCGGCCGAGCGGGTCGAGCCGCTGGACGTCGTCCGGGCGCTCGCCCCGCTGGACCAGGAGACCGGCCGCCGCCCCGACACCACGGTGGTCGTGGACGCGTCGCGGGCCGTCGTCGCCGACGCCCCGGACCTGGTCGAGCTGCTGCACGACCACCCGGTGCTGCCGGTCGCCCCCGAGCTGGCCGTGGCGCTCGCCGAGCGGCTGCACGTGTCGCTGGCCAGCGAGGTGGCGGGCGGCCGGGTGCTCTCCGACGGCGTGCTGCACCGGGTGCCGGCCGTGGTCCGCGACCTGCTGCCGGGCTGCCCGGCCGCGTACGAGGAGCACGAGGAACTGCTGGTGGTCGGCCCGGACGGCGAGGAGGCGCACGTCGACTGGCGCTGGGACACCGCCGCCGGCACCCCGGAGGTGCCGTACGCCCCGGAGGAGGCCGAGGCGGGCGACGAGGACGACGAGTTCGAGGTGCCGCCGGTGCCGGGCCTGCTGCACGCGGCCACCCCGGAGGGCCTGGCGGCCGGCCTCGCCTGGTCGGTCGGCCAGTGGCACCGGCGCTTCGAGATCCTCGCCGCGCTGGCCGAGCCGGACCGCGCCTACGAGCTGCTGGCCGCCCGCGACTACGAGTCCTGACCGGCCCGGGACCGGGACCGGGCCCGCCGCACCGCGGCCCCGGTCCCGGGGCCTAGTCGGCGTCGTTCTCGGCGGGCTCGGAGCGGAGCACGATCATCCGCCAGCTGATCTCCAGCAGCACGCCCGCGATCCCGGCGATCAGCACCCCGATCCACGGGTCGCGCACCCCGGCCAGTTCGAGCTGGAAGAAGTCGGACAGCCAGGGCACCATCAGCACCAGGGCGAACGCCCCGCCCATCGCCGCGATCAGCAGGATCCGCCACCAGGAGTACGGCCGGGCGACGATCGCCAGCACCCACATCGCGACCAGGAAGAGCGTCAGCGTCGCCACGCTGGTGTCCGCCTTCAGGTCGGTGCCGTTGTTCGCCCGCGCCAGCATGTACGCGGTGAAGGTGGCCGTGCCGGCGATCACCCCGCCGGGCACGGCGAAGCGCAGCACCCGCCGGACGAAGCCCGTCCTGGCCCGCTCGTTGTTGGGCGCGAGCGCGAGGAAGAAGGCCGGCACGCCGATCGTCAGGGTGGACAGCACGGTGGAGTGCCTCGGCAGGAACGGGTACGGCACGTGGGTGAAGACCACCAGCAGTGCGAGCAGCACCGAGTAGACGGTCTTCACCAGGAAGAGGTTGGCGACCCGTTCGATGTTGCCGATCACCCGGCGCCCCTCGGCGACCACCGAGGGCAGGGTGGCGAAGGAGTCGTCGAGCAGCACGATCTGGGCGACCGCGCGGGTCGCGTCGCTGCCGGTGCCCATGGCGACGCCGATGTCGGCGTCCTTGAGGGCCAGCACGTCGTTGACGCCGTCGCCGGTCATCGCCACGGTGTGTCCGCGGGACTGCAGGGCGCCGACCAGGTCGCGCTTCTGCTGCGGGGTGACCCGGCCGAACACCGAGGTGGCGTCGGCGGCGTCGGCGAAGGCGGCCGGGTCGTCGTGGGGGAGGGTGCGGGCGTCCACCGGCTCCCCGGCACCGGGCAGGCCGAGGTGGGAGGCGACCGCGCCGACCGCGACCGCGGCGTCGCCGGAGATCACCTTGGCCCGGACCTGCTGGCGCTCGAAGTAGCGCAGGGTGTCGGCGGCGTCCGAGCGCAGCCGCTGCTGGAGCACCACCAGGGCGAGCGGGTCCAGCCCGGCGGCCGGGTCGGGGTCGTCGAGCGGCAGCGGGGAGCGGCCGAGCAGCAGCACCCGCAGCCCGCGCGCGCCGAGCGCGTCGGCCTCGGCCAGCGCGGGATGCCCGGCGGGCAGCAGCACGTCGGGGCGCCGAGCAGCCAGCTGCCCTCGCCGCCCCGCGGCTCGGCGAGCCGGGCCGCGCTCCACTTGCGGGCGGAGGAGAAGGGCACCGACTCGACCACCCGCCAGCGGCCGTCCGGCGGCGGGCCGAAGGCGTCGATCACGGCCTGCATGGAGGGGTTCGGCCGGGCGTCCGCACCGCCGAGCGCGCCGAGGGCTTCCTGGAGGGCCTCGGGCCCGCCGTGCTCGGCCCGGCCGTCGGCGAGCGGTCGCAGCTCCAGCAGGTCCATGCCGCCCTCGGTGAGGGTGCCGGTCTTGTCCAGGCAGACGGTGTCGACCCGGGCGAGGCCCTCGATCGCGGGCAGCTCCTGCACGAGGCACTTGCGGCGGCCGAGGCGGATCACACCGATCGCGAAGGCGACCGAGGTCAGCAGCACCAGGCCCTCGGGCACCATCGGCACGATGCCGGCCACCATCCGGCGGACGGCCTCCTGCCAGTCGTTGCGCTCCACCGCGAGCTGGCTGATGATCAGGCCGAGTGCGGTGGGCACCAGCAGCCAGGTGATGAACTTGAGGATCTCGTCGATGCCGCTGCGCAGCTCGGAGCGGACGAGGGTGAACTTGGTGGCCTCCTCGGCGAGCCGGGCGGCGTAGGCCTGCCGGCCGACCTTGGTGGCGGTGAACGCCCCGGAGCCGGCCACCACGAAGCTGCCGGACATCACCTGGTCGCCGGGGCGCTTCAGCACCGAGTCGGGCTCGCCGGTGAGCAGCGACTCGTCGATCTCCAGACCGTCCGCCTCGGTGACGGAGCCGTCCACGACGACCTTGTCGCCGGTGCCGAGCAGCACGGTGTCGTCGAGCACGACGGCGGCGATGGGCACGGAGGCGGCGGCGCCGTCCCGGCGGACCTGCGGCCTGGCCTCGCCGATCAGCGCGAGGCTGTCGAGGGTGCGCTTGGCGCGCAGCTCCTGGACGATGCCGATCGCGGTGTTGGCCACGATGACCAGGCCGAACAGGCCGTCCTGGATCGGGCCGACCACCAGGATGATGGCGAACATCACGCCGATGATCGCGTTGAAGCGGGTGAAGACGTTGGCCCGGACGATCTCGCGGACGGAGCGGCTGGAGCGCACCGGAACGTCGTTGACCTGGCCGCGGGCGACCCGCTCGGCGACCTCGGCCGCCGTCAGTCCGCCCCGACGCCCTGGCGGCCCCGGGTGTCCTGACTCGGCCGTGCCCTCCGCGGGATGCGTCATGGGACCGACTCTAGGTGGGGCCCTGGGCGGGTGCCGCTCCGCCGAGGAGCGGTCAGTCCAGACGAGTGGCGGGGCCCTCGGGGCTCTCGGCGGCCGTTCCGGCCTCGGAGCCCGCCTCGGCGGCCCGGGCGCGGCGGATGGCGTCCCGGCGGGAGCGGCAGTACCAGAGGCCGATCAGCCCGAGCAGGCCGCCGGAGAGGCAGATCCACGGCCAGGTGCCGTGACCGTGGGCCTCCAGGCTGCCCTTGAAGGGCAGCAGGGCGACGAAGGCGACGAACCACAGCACCGTGCCACCGCCGACGATGGCGACGTCGTTGGCCTCCAGGGGCGGGGGCGAGGGGCGCAGCGCGGTCTTGGGCATGGCCCCTAGGGTACGGGGGCGGACGACCGCCGGGGCAGGTGCACCGGGCTCGGTGCGACCGGTTTCGTAGGGAGCTGTCGGTAAGGGCCTTTTTCTACGCGCGAAGATGGCGTGCGAACGAGCGAAAACACATACTGGGGCTTCCGGTTGCTGCTACGCGCGTCATCCCCGACCGTGGCGAGGCCGCCGGCGGACCAGGTCAGCGCCGCCCCAGGTCCCTCCTCCCGTGCCCCCACCCGACGAGGACCCCCGCATGTCTCCGCAGGCCCAGTCGACGTCCGTGCTCGACGCGACCTCCGCGCCCACCGCCGCACCCCGGCCCCCCGCGGGTGCGCTCGACCGCTTCTTCAGGATCACCGAGCGCGGCTCCACGCTGCCCCGGGAGATCCGCGGCGGCGTCGCCACCTTCTTCACCATGGCCTACATCCTGGTGCTGAACCCGATCATCCTGGCCAACGCCACGGACATGACCGGCGCGCACCTCGACAGCGGTCAGCTCGTCACCGCCACCGCGCTCACCGCCGGCCTCACCACGCTGCTGATGGGCGTCATCGGCAACGTGCCGATCGCCCTCGCGGCAGGCCTCGGCGTCAACAGCATCGTCGCCCTCCAGCTCGCCCCGCGGATGACCTGGGCCGAGGCGATGGGCATGGTCGTGCTGGCCGGCTTCGCGATCCTGCTGCTGGTCGCCACCGGTCTGCGCGAGCGCGTGATGAACGCCGTGCCGCTCGGCCTGCGCAAGGCCATCGCGATCGGCATCGGCCTGTTCATCGCCCTGATCGGCCTCGTCGACGCCGGCTTCGTCAGCCGGATACCGGACGCCGCGCACACCACCGTCCCGCTGCAGCTCGGCGGCAACGGCCACCTGCTCGGCTGGCCCGTGCTGGTCTTCGTGCTCGGCCTGCTGCTCACCCTCGTCCTGCTGGTCCGCAAGGTGCCCGGCGCGATCCTGATCGGCATCGTCGCCGCCACCGCCGTCGCCCTGGTGATCGAGCAGGTCGTCGGCCTCGGCCAGGGCTGGGGCCTGACCGTCCCGACCTGGCCCGGCAGCCCGGTGGCCGCGCCGGACTTCGGCCTGATCGGCAAGGTCAGCCTGTTCGGCGGGTTCCACCACGCCGGCGCGCTGACCGGTGCGCTCTTCGTCTTCACCGTGCTGATGTCCTGCTTCTTCGACGCGATGGGCACCATCCTCGGCGTCGCCGACGAGGCGCACCTGCTCGACGAGAAGGGCGACCTGCCGGGCATCAACAAGATCCTCCTGGTGGACGGCATCGCCACCGCTGCCGGCGGCGCCACCTCCTGCTCCGCCAACACCTGCTACGTGGAGTCCACCGCGGGCGTCGGCGAGGGCGCCCGGACGGGCTTCGCCTCGATCGTCACCGGCGCGCTGTTCCTGCTGGCGCTCTTCCTCACCCCGGTGGCCACCATGGTCCCGGCGCAGGCCGCCACCCCGGCGCTGGTCGCGGTCGGCTTCCTGATCCTGGCCAACTCGATCAAGGACATCGACTGGGCCGATCACACCATCGCGATCCCGGCCTTCCTGACCATCGTCCTGATGCCGTTCACCTACTCGATCACCAACGGCCTCGGCATGGGCTTCATCGCCTTCTGCGTGCTGCGCCTGGCCGCCGGCCGGGGCCGCGAGGTGCCCGCGGCGATGTACGCGGTGTCCGCGGTGTTCGCCTTCTACTACCTGATGCCGGCGCTCGGCCTGCTCTGACCGCCGCCGCCCTGCGGGCCCTTCCCCGGATGCCGGGGGAGGGCCCGTCGGCGTTCCCGGGTGTGCTCCAGGAGGGGGAGCGGACCGGCGCGCGAGGGGGCGTACGGGTGGCGATCCGGCGTCCATTCGACGGAGGGGGCGCGTGTTCCGGGCGGGTGTTGTGCAGGGGCCGTCAACACGCCCCGATCTGGCAACTTGCGTGTCCATGACCATGCTTGGATGGCCGGACCCCGGCCGGCCCGCCCGTACCCCTGCGCCCGTACCCGGTGAGGCCGGCCGCGCTCCCGGGTAGGCATCTGCGGCATCCGGAGCCGACCGGTCGGGACTCCCCCACCACCGTGACATGTCGTCGGAGGGCCACCTTGCGCATCCTGCTGGTCGCCAGCGCGTTCAACAGCCTCACCCAGCGTGTCCACACCGAGCTGCGCGACCGCGGCCACACCGTGGCCGTCGAACTCGCCCTCGGGGACGAGCCCGTCCGCGCCGCCGTCGGCCGCTTCGAACCCGACCTCGTCCTCGCGCCGATGCTCACCCGGGCCGTGCCCGAGGACGTCTGGCGCGGACACCCCGTCCTCATCGTCCACCCCGGCCCCAAGGGCGACCGTGGGCCTTCCTCCCTCGACTGGGCCATCCACCAGGGCGCCGAGGAGTGGGGCGTGACGGTGCTCCAGGCCGTCGCCGAGATGGACGCCGGCCCGATCTGGGCCTCCGTCCCCTTCACCCTGCCCGCCTGCGGCAAGAGCGAGGCGTACCGCACCGAGGTCGCCGACGCCGCCCTGGAGGCCGTGCTGCTCGCCGTCGAGCGCTACGACAGCGGCTGGTTCGAACCCGAGCCGCTCGACTACTCCCGCTGGGACGTCCGCGGCACGCTCCGCCCGTACCACGCCCAGGAGTACCGGCGGATCGACTGGGCCGCCGACGACACCGCCACCGTGCTGCGCAAGCTGCGCTCCGGCGACTCCCAGCCCGGCGTGCTCGACGAGCTGTACGGCCGCGAGTACTTCCTGCACGGCGGCCACCCCGAGGACCGCCTGCGCGGCGCCCCCGGCGCCGTCCTCGCCACCCGTGAGGGTGCGATCTGCCGGGCCACCACCGACGGCGCCGTGTGGATCCCGCAACTGCGCCCGCGCCGCACCCCCGGCGGCCCGGCCACCTTCAAGCTGCCCGCCGACCAGGTGCTCGGCGACCTCCTCGACGGCGTCCCCGAGGCGCCCGTCACCCCCTGGGAGGCGGCCCGGCGCAGCACGTACTCCCAGCTGCGCTACCGCGAGGACGCCGGGGTCGGGTACCTGGAGTTCGCCTTCCCCGGCGGTGCCATGAACACCGGGCAGTGCCGGCGGCTGCTCGCCGCCTACCGGGAGGCCTGCACCCGGCCCACCTCGGTGCTGGTGCTCGGCCCGGCCCGGGACTTCTACTCCAACGGCATCCACCTCAACACCATCGAGGCGGCCGCCGACCCCGCCGAGGAGTCCTGGCAGAACATCAACGCCATGGACGACCTCGTCGAGGCGATCCTCACCACCACCGACAAGCTCACCGTCTCCGCGCTGGCCGGCAACGCCGCCGCCGGCGGCCTGATGCTGGCCGTCGCCGCCGACGAGGTCTGGTGCCGCTCCTCCGCCGTGCTCAACCCGCACTACCGGCTGATGGGCCTGTACGGCTCCGAGTACTGGACGTACACCCTGCCCCGCCGGGTCGGCGAGGAGACCGCCCGCCGGCTCACCACCGCCGCGCTGCCGGTCGGCCCGCAGGAGGCCGAGTCGGTCGGCCTGGTCGACCGGGTGCGCCGGGGCAGCGCCGCCGAGTTCCGCCGCTGGGTGGAGCGGGAGGCGGCCGCGCTCGCCGACTCGCCCGAGCTGGGCACCCGGCTGCTGGAGAAGAAGCGCCGCCGGGCCGCCGACGAGGCCGCCAAGCCGCTCGCCGCCTACCGCGCCGAGGAACTGACGCACATGCGGCGCAACTTCACCGCCCCGGACGAGCCCTACCACCGGCTGCGCCGCGACTTCGTGCACAAGGTCTGCCCGACCGCGACCCCGGAGCACCTCCGCGGCTGACCCGCAGAACGGCAGCGGGCCGGTCCGCCCCCGTGGCGGACCGGCCCGTCGTCGTGTGCGGCCCTCGCGGCCGTCTCAGTGCTGCGGCTGCCCGTCGGGCTGCGGACCCGACCAGGCGGGCACGATCCGGCCGCTCACCGGGGCGGACGGCGCCGGGCGGGCCCGCCGCCGACCACTCTGGGCGCCTTGACCGGTCCGGCCGGCCTGCCCGTTGTAACCGGCGCCCGGGGAGAACAGGTCCGTCTCCCGCGGGGTGCCGTGCAGCGGCCACTGCGGCCAGTCGTCCGGGGCGCGACGCGCCGCCGGCTTCGGCGGCAGCGGTGCGGCCCGGCCGGTGACCACCGGACGCTGCTTGCTCGGCGCCACCGCGAAGGCCAGCGCACTGATGAAGACGTACGTGCCGAAGCCGACCGCAAGCGGAAAGACGAACTGCAGCGCCACCGGGCCGGGTGGCGTGCGCTCGCTGTCCGAGAGGTGCACCGAGACGGCCATCATCCCGGTGTAGTGCATGGCGCACACCGCCACGCCCATCACCGGGGAGGCGGCCAGCACCGCCGCGGTGCCCTGGATGTTGAGCGCCGCCCAGAGCGCGGCGGTCGCGGCGAGGACGGCGATCCCGACCGAGGCGCCGACCAGGACGTGGTCGTAGCCGATCCGGCCGGGCAACCGCATCGCGGCCATGCCCAGGTAGTGCATGGCGGCCACCCCGAGCCCGGTGGCGACGCCGCCGATGAGCAGGGCGCTGCGCCGGTTCGAGCTGTGGCCCACGGTGAAGATGCCGATGCCGACGAAGCCGATCGCCACGAGCAGGCTGACCAGGGTCAGCGGCACGTTGTAGTGGATCTCGACGCCGCTGACGGCGAAGCCGAGCATGGCGACGAAGTGCATGCTCCAGATGCCGCCGCCGAGAGAGATCGTGCCGAGCAGCAGCCAGTTGCGCCGCGAGCGCCCCTCGGTGAGCAGGGCCCAGCGGGTGCTGCGGAGCGCCACCAGGGCGCCCAGACATGCGACGAGGTACGAGAACGCCGGTGTCACCCAGCCGTAGACAGCGTGGTGGATGTGACCCAAGAGGACTCCCGGGGGCGGAGTAGGGGTGCACAGTGCCGGCGTGCTGTGTTCCTGACAAGCCGAACCCTAGCGACCCGCTCCGCTCGTGGGCAACGCCGGGAGATTCAGTGAACTCGCAGGTCAGTAGCGGTACTTCACGTTTGGCGCAAGATCTTGTCACCGGAGATCGACACGATGTCCCGCCCGTCTCCGCACCCTGGCGGGAGGCCGGCCGTGGGCGGCCGTAAAGGATTTTCCTTAGCGAGGGTAATGACGTAGTCTAATGACCATGCCCGAGATGTCCGAGGACGACCTCGCAGCCGTCAGCCAGCTGCGATCGTCCACGATGCGCCTCGCCCGCCGGCTGAGAAACCAGCGGGTCGAGGAGTCGCTGAGCCCCACCGAAATGGGGGTGCTCGGCACCCTGGCCCGCTGCGGCAGTGCGACACCCGGCGAGCTCGCCCGGCGCGAGCACGTCCAGCCGCCGTCCATGACGCGGATCATCGCGATGCTGGAGGAGAAGGGGCTGGTGCGGCGCGAGCCGCACCCGGACGACCGCCGTCAGGTGGTCGTCAGCAGCACCGAGCAGGCGGAGACGATCCTCATGGAGAGTCGCCGGCGGCGGAACGCCTGGCTGGCCGAACTGGCCGAGGGGCTGAGCGAGGAGGAGTGGGCGCTGGTCCGCGCGGCGGCACCGGCCCTCTACAAACTCGCGCACCTCTGACAGCCACGGCTGCCACGCACGACATCCCACGGCCCGAACGAAGGAGTACCGCATCACCGCAGGACACATCAGTGACACCAGCCGCGCAGCGACGTACCTGCCCGTCGCCGCGCCCCGAGGGGAGACCACCTTGACACCGCCGGCCGCAGCCAGCGCCGCCGCCACCCGTACCGACGACCTCACCGCAGAACCCGCAGCCGACCGCGCTGCCACCGCCGAGAGCCAGGCGCCCGCCCCCGTGGGCCTGCCCGGCACCGGCGACGACGACCCCGACGAACGCCCCGCGGCGGTCACCCCCGCCGCGTCCGACCCCGCCGCACCACGGGCGGGGGACGGCCCCACCGGGGCCCGCTTCACCCGGCCCGGAGGAATGTTCTCCTCCCTGCGGATCCGCAACTACCGCTACTTCTTCGCCGGCCAGGTCGTCTCCAACACCGGCACCTGGATGCAGCGCATCGCCCAGGACTGGCTGGTGCTGAGCCTCACCGGCAGCCCCTTCGCGGTCGGCGTGACCACCGCCATGCAGTTCCTGCCGATGCTGCTGCTGGGCCTGTGGGGCGGCGTGCTCGCCGACCGGCTGCCCAAGCGCCGGCTGCTGCTCGCCACCCAGGGCGCGATGGGCCTCCTGGCCGCCGCCCTCGCCGTGCTCACCGTGACCGGCGTCGTGACGGCCGGCTACGTGTACGTCTTCGCGCTGCTGCTCGGTCTGGTCACCGTCGTCGACAACCCGACCCGGCAGGCCTTCGTGAGCGAGATGGTGCCCGCCAAGGACCTCGCCAACGCGGTCAGCCTGAACGCCGCCAACTTCCAGACCGCCCGCCTGGTCGGCCCGGCCGTCGCCGGCCTGCTGATCGCCGCGGTCGGCAGCGGCTGGGCCTTCGCGGTCAACGCGCTGTCCTTCGCCGCCGTGCTCGGCGGCCTGCTGGCGATGCGCGAGAGCGAACTGCGTCCCGTCGCACCGGTCGCCCGGCAGCGCGGCCAGCTCCGCGAGGGCCTGCGCTACGTCCGCGAGCGGCCGGAGCTGCTGTGGCCGATGGTGCTGGCCGGGTTCATCGGCACCTTCGGCTTCAACTTCCCGACCCTGCTCTCCGGCTTCGCCTACGACACCTTCAAGGTCGGAGCGGGCGAGTACGGCCTGCTCAACACGGCGATGGCGGTCGGCTCGCTGGCCGGCGCGCTGCTGGCCGCGAGGCGCGGCGCGCCCCGGCTGCGCAGGCTGGTCGGCGCCGCCGTGGCCTTCGGCATCCTGGAGGTCCTGGCCGCCTTCGCACCCGGCTACTGGACCTTCGCGGCCCTGCTGACGCTGATCGGTGTCTTCGGCCTGACCTTCAACACCTCGGTCAACGCCGCGCTCCAGCTGGGCACCGATCCTGCCGTCCGCGGCCGAGTGATGGGCCTGCTGGTGCTGGTCTTCACCGGCGGCACCCCGATCGGCGCCCCGCTGGTCGGCTGGGTCACCGCCGCGTACGGGCCGCGGCTCGGCCTGCTCGCCTGCGGCCTGGTGTCGGCGGCCGCCGCCGCGGTGGTCGCCGTGGTGCTGGCCCGCGCCGCCGACCTCAAGGTCCGGGTCGACCTGCACCCGGGTGCGGGCCGTCGGGTGGTCGCGGTGGTTCCGCGCACCCTGCCGAAGAAGGCCCTGGCCACCGCCTGCTGAGACCGGGCCCGGCCGGTGCCCGCGGGGCATCGGCCGGGCCTTCGTCACGGGCTCATAGGCGTCACAGGCGGCACAGACGTCACAGGCATCACAGGCGGATCGCCAGGATCTGCCCCGGCCACGGCCCGCTCGGCTGGGCCGCCTCGAAGGCCTCGGTCGGGGTGAAGCCGAGCCGCTCGTACTGGGCGACCAGCTTGCGGTCGTCGCCCGCGTAGCAGTCCACCCGGAGCAGGCCGATGCCGCGCGAACGGGCCTGCTCCACCGCGTCGGCGACCAGGGCCGCGCCGATCCCGGAACCCGACCGCTCCCGGTCGGTGACCAGCAGCCGCACGTACAGCTCCCGCTCGCCGGCCGGGGTGGCGTAGTCCGGCGGCTCCTCCGCCAGTACGCAGACGCCGACGGTGCGGCCCTCCGTGTCCTCGGCGGCGCGCAGCAGGTAGTCGCCCGCGTAGCGGTGGATCCGTTCCACCGCGGCCGGGCGGCCGGTCCACGGCTTGTCGCCCCACTGGCCGGTCCGCCCGTGCGAGGCCAGCCAGGCGACGGCGGCGTCGAGCAGGGCAAGGGTGTCGGCCGCGTCCCCGGGGCCTCCTGTTCTGATCTTCATACGGATCGTTCTAGTCGTGGATCCCGCCCGGCGGAAGGGGGCCTGCGGGGAAGATGGGGCCATGAGGCTCTTTGTGGCGGTCAACCCGCCGAGCGAGGCTTTGCAGGAACTGGTCGACGCCGCGGCCGCCGTCCGGGAACAGCCCGGTGCGGACCGGCTGCGCTGGAGCGGGACCGAGGGCTGGCACCTCACCCTCGCCTTCCTCGGCGAGGTGCCGGTCACCGAGCTGCCCGGGCTGGAGGCCGCACTGGCCCGGACGGCCGGCGAGCACGGCGCCCACCGGCTGCGGCTGGCCGGCTGCGGCACCTTCGGCGACCGGGTGCTCTGGGCCGGCGTGGACGGCGAGGTGTGGGCCCTGCGGCGGCTCGCCGAGGCCGTCCGCGGCGCGGTCGGCGAGGTCGGCGTCGAGACCGACCAGTACGGCTTCCACCCGCACCTCACGCTGGCCCGCGCCGGGTCGAGCCGAGGCCGCCGCCGGGCCGAGCAGCGGGTGGCCGCCGCCGAGCTGCAGCACCTCGCCACCGGGTTGGACGGCTTCCGCGGCATGGAGTGGGAGGCCGGCGAGTTCCACCTGATGCTCAGCGAAACCGGCTTCGGCCCGTCCCGCTACCGCACCCTCGCCACCTGGCCCCTCGCCCGCTGGGAGGCCGGCTGAGCGCGTGGCGAACGCCCCCGGGCTCGCCGTCCGGCTCAGCCCAGGTCCGGGCCGGGGCGGAGTTCGACCTTCTGGGGGTGGGCGTCCGCGAGTTCCAGGACGGTGATCTCGTTGCGGCCAGGGCGGAGCAGCGGCTGCGGGCAGTACAGCGTCGCCTGCGGGCCCCGGGCGTCGTAGCGGCCCAGCAGGAAGCCGTTCACCCACAGGTACCCGCGCACGCCGCCGGGCACCGCGAGGAAGGCGTCCCCGGTGGCCTCCAGCTCCAGCACACCCCGGACGAGCCGCTCCCCGGTCCCCGAACGGTCCTGCGGCGCGGGCCCGAACTCCGCCGCGGGCAGCGGGTCGAGGCGGAGCGCCTCGGCCCGCCACCGGTGCAGGTACTGCCGTTCGTGCCGGACGCCGTCGACGCCCTTGGTCTCGCCCACCAGCGGGCCGTAGTTGACCCGGCCGAGCGACTCCACCAGCAGCTCCACCGCCACCCCGCCGGGCAGCGCGAGCTCCGGCTGCGCGACCCCGCGTTCCAGCTCGGCCACCCGCACCCCGTCCACCCGGAGCACCGCCCGGTCCCGCAGGCCCTCGACGGTGAGCGGCAGCTCCGGCCGCCCGTCCGGGACCTGCGCGGTGTACCGGACCAGGCCGTGCTCCAGCCCGAGCTCCTCGAAGAGCGGCGGCACCGGCGCGTCCACCGCCGGGCCGAACGGCAGGGCAGCCGACTCGGTGAGCCCCACCGCCGGCGCCTGCAGCACCGGCGGCAGCTCCGGGAGTGCCGCCTCCCGGTCGTCGAGGAAGCGCGCCTCCTCGGGCCGCGCCGCGGCGAACTCGGCCAGCACCTCCCGGAACAGCGCGAACTTGGCGGTCGGCGCGCCCCGCTCGTCCAGCGGGGCGTCGTAGTCGTAGGAGGTGGTCACCGGCTGGTACGGCGAATGCGTCCAGGCGGTGGAGTTGAACGGCGGGTCGGCGTGGTTGGCGCCCGCGCCGGTGCCGAAGTTGGTGCCGCCGTGCGCCATGTAGAGGTTGACCGAGGCCCCGGCCGCCAGGATGCGGCGCAGGGTGTCGGCGGCGTCCTCCGGGTCGCGGGTGTGGTGCGGCCTGCCCCAGTGGTCGAACCAGCCGTTCCAGAACTCCATGCAGAACGGCGGGTCCTCGGGGCGGTGCCGGCGGAGCACCGCGAAGCCCTCCTCCGGCGCCGAGCCGAAGTTCACCGTGGCGAGGACCCCGGGCAGTGTCCCGCCGGTCAGCATGTGGTCCTCCGGCCCGTCCGAGGTGAACAGCGGGACGGTCACCCCGCGCCGCAGCAGGCCGTCCGCCAGGTGCCGCAGATAGCCGGCGTCGCTGCCGAAGGAGCCGTACTCGTTCTCCACCTGCACCATCAGCACGTTCCCGCCCCGGTCGACCTGCCGGGCCGCCACGGCGGGCAGCACGGCATCCAGGAAGGCGTCCACGGCCGACAGGTACTCCGGGTCCGAGGTCCGGGCCCGCCGCCCCACCCGGGCGGTCAGCCAGCCGGGCAGCCCGCCGTTGTCCCACTCCGCGCAGATGTACGGGCCGGGCCGGACGATCGCCCACAGGCCCTGCCGCGCCGCCTCGTCGAGGAAGGCGCCGAGCTCCTCCGTCCGCTCGAACCGGCCCGGCGCCGGCTCGTGCACGTTCCACGCCACGTACGTCTCGACGGTGTTCAGGCCCATCGCCCGGACGGCGGCCAGCCGGGCCGGCCACTGCTCGGGACGGGTGCGGAAGTAGTGCACGGCGCCGGACAGGATGCGCAGCGGGCGCCCGTCCAGCCGGAAGCCCGCGGAGTCGTAGGTCAGCATGCCCCCAGCCTGCACAGACGGCGCCGCCCCGGCCATGGACAAAACCCGGGCAGGTGTTGGACTGTCGTCCCCGGAGGTGAGCCGTGCAGCGGTGGTGGCACTACCTGACACCCGGCCCGGCCCAGCTGGCCACCGGGCTCGCCTGCCTGGGCGTCGGCATGCAGCGCGGGAGGCTGCCCGTGGTCGGGCCGCGCACCCTGGACCGCTGGGTGGCCGTCGTCGTCACCGCCGGCCGCGGCTGGTACGCCGCACCGGACGGCGCCCGCCGCCCGGTGGCCGCCCCCGCGGTGGTCTGGCTGCGCCCCGGCGTGCCGCACCACTACGCCCCGGACGACGCGGACGGCTGGTCCGAGTCCTTCGTCGACTTCACCGGCCCCGGCCTGGCCGGCTACACCGAACTCGGCCTCCTCCCGGACGAGGAGGTGGTGCCGCTGCTCGACGCCGACCGCGCCCAGCGGGTGATCGCCCGGATCGCCGGCGCCTGCCGTCGCGGCGGCCCCCTGGTGGACACCGAGGCCGCGGCCGCGGTGCACGAGCTGCTCCTCGAACTGCACCGGCAGCGGGCCGACCTGGACCCGCGCGGCGGCACCGTGCTGGAGGCACTGCGCCGGGACGCCTTCCTGCCGCACTCGGTCGCGGAGCACGCCCGCCGGGCCGGCCTGTCCGTGGCCGGGCTGCGCCGCGCCGTGCGGGCCGTGGGCGAGACCGGGCCGAAGGAGTACCTGCTGGCAGTGCGGCTCAGTGAGGCGAAGCTGCTGCTCGCCGCGGGGGAGCTGCCGGTGGCGGCGGTGGCCCGCCGGGTCGGCTACGAGGACCCGGCGTACTTCACCCGGCTGTTCACCCGCCGGGTCGGGGTCGCGCCCTCCGTCTTCCGGGAGCGCGAGCAGCGCGGCGACCGGCCGCCACGGGCCAGTGCCGAGGCCCTGCCGGCGACCGACTAACCTCGAAGCGTGGACCCGAAGACTCGCATGCGGATCGTGACCGGCGCGCTGGTGCTGCTGCTCGTGGTGGTGATCGTCAGCGCGCTCGTGCGGAAGTGACCGGACCGGTACCGAACACCCGGCACCGAACGGCGAAGGGCCACCGCCCGCAGGCGGTGGCCCTTCGGTGCGTCCGCAGCCGTCAGAGCTGGTCCACCACGTAGTCGATGCACGCCGTCAGCGCCTGGACGTCCGCCGGGTCGATCGCCGGGAACATCGCGATCCGCAGCTGGTTGCGGCCCAGCTTGCGGTAGGGCTCGGTGTCCACGATGCCGTTGGCGCGCAGCGCCTTGGCGATCGCGGCGGCGTCGATCGAGTCGTCGAAGTCGACGGTGCCGACGACCTGCGAACGCTCCTCGGCCCTGGCCACGAAGGGCTGCGCGAAGGAGGACTTCTCGGCCCAGGAGTACAGGATCGAGGAGGACTCCGCGGTGCGGGCCACCGCCCACTCCAGGCCGCCGTTGCCGTTCAGCCAGTCCAGCTGCTCGGCGAGCAGGAAGAGCGTGCCGATCGACGGGGTGTTGTACGTCTGGTCCTTCGACGAGTTGTCGATCGCCGTCGGCAGGTCGAAGAACGGCGGGATGTAGCGGCCGGAGCCGGCGATCTCCGCGGCGCGCTCCAGGGCCGCCGGCGAGAAGGTCGCCAGCCACAGGCCGCCCTCGCTGGCGAAGGACTTCTGCGGGGCGAAGTAGTAGACGTCCGTCTCGGTGATGTCGACCGGCAGGCCGCCGGCGCCCGAGGTGGCGTCGACCAGCACCAGCGAGCCCGCGTCCGCGCCCTCGGGGCGGCGGATCGGCATGGCGACACCGGTGGAGGTCTCGTTGTGGGTGAGCGCGTAGACGTCCACGCCCGCCTCGGCGACCGGCAGCGGGTGGGTGCCCGGCTCGGTCTTGATCACGGACGGCTCGGCCAGCCACGGCGCGGCCTTCACGGAGGAGGCGAACTTGGACGAGAACTCGCCGAAGTTCAGGTGCTGGGACTTCTCGCGCACCAGACCGAAGGCGGCGATGTCCCAGAAGGCGGTGGAGCCGCCGTTGCCGAGCACCACCTCGTACCCCTCGGGAAGGGAGAAGAGGCTGCTCACGCCCTCGCGCACGCGCTTGACCACGTTCTTGACCGGGGCCTGGCGGTGGGAGGTACCCAGCAGGGAGGTTCCGGTGGCGGCGAGGGCACTCAGGGCCTCGGGGCGCACCTTGGACGGGCCGCAGCCGAAGCGGCCGTCGGCGGGCTTGATGTCAGCGGGGATCTGGATCTGGGCCACGGCGGCAGCCTACTGCCCCGGAGGGCCGTACGGGGGCGGACGTCCGCCCGCTGAGATGTGATCCCCGCACGGTCCGGGCGGGTCCGGGCACGCCCGGACCCGCCCGAAAGAGCTGTGCGTCAGTGCGCGATCGAGTCGTAGCCCTCGACCTCGCGCGGGCTGCGCGGGCCCGGGCCGACGTAGCGCGCGGAGGGGCGCACGAGGCGACCGGTCCGCTTCTGCTCCAGGATGTGCGCCGACCAGCCGGCCGTCCGGGCACAGGTGAACATCGAGGTGAACATGTGCGCCGGGACCTCGGCGAAGTCCAGCATGATCGCGGCCCAGAACTCCACGTTGGTGGCGAGCACGCGGTCGGGGCGGCGGTTGTGCAGCTCCTCCAGCGCGGCCTTCTCCAGCGCCTCGGCGATCTCGAAGCGCGGGGCGCCGAGCTCCTTGGCGGTGCGGCGCAGCACGCGGGCGCGCGGGTCCTCGGCGCGGTACACGCGGTGGCCGAAGCCCATCAGGCGCTCGCCCTTGTCCAGCGCCTTCTTGACGTAGCCCGCCGCGTCACCGGTGCGCTCGATCTCCTCGATCATGCCGAGCACGCGGGACGGCGCACCGCCGTGCAGCGGGCCGGACATCGCGCCGACCGCGCCGGAGAGCGCGGCCGCGACGTCGGCGCCGGTGGAGGCGATGACCCGGGCGGTGAAGGTGGAGGCGTTCATGCCGTGCTCGGCGGCGGACGTCCAGTAGGCGTCGACGGCCTTCACGTGGCGCGGGTCCGGCTCGCCGCGCCAGCGGATCATGAACCGCTCGACGACCGTCTCGGCCTTGTCGATCTCGCGCTGCGGGACCATCGGCAGGCCCTGGCCGCGCGCGGACTGCGCGACGTAGGACAGCGCCATCACCGCGGCCCGGGCGAGGTCGTCGCGGGCCTGCTCGGCGGAGATGTCGAGCAGCGGCTTGAGACCCCAGACCGGGGCGAGCATGGCGAGGGCGGACTGCACGTCCACCCGGATGTCGCCGGAGTGCACCGGAATCGGGAAGGGCTCGGCGGCGGGCAGACCGGGGTTGAACTTGCCGTCGACCAGCAGGCCCCACACGTGGCCGAAGGAGACGTGGCCCACCAGGTCGTCGATGTCCACACCGCGGTAGCGCAGGGCGCCGCCTTCACGGTCGGGTTCGGCGATCTCGCTCTCGAAGGCGACGACACCTTCGAGCCCGGGTACGAAGTCGGACATCAGACGGCTCCTTCAGTGATCCGATCCGGCTCGCCGCGGCGAGTGGTGCGACGGGCCGGGGTGACCATGGGTGGTTGGCACTCGGTGTCAGCCTGGCAGGCACGGCGTGCATTGCGCCATACACCACGACGGTGATGTTTCCCCCAAAGCGACGCCCGACCGCTCCGGCATCCGGCATCATCGGCGGACACCCGGCAGGAAACCGACCCATACCGGACGTTCCCGGGTCGGCGGTCGGCCAAGCGGTGGCGTGACACCTTAACTCCCCCCGGGGTTTGCCGGGACGTAGCAGCCCGCAACGCTTGTCGTACGGGATGATGTTGCCGTGCCTACCGCGGAACGCCCCCCGACTGCCCTGACGACGCCGATCGAACCCCGGCCGGGCCCGGACCTCGCCGTCATGCGCAAGCACTACCAGCACGAGGGGCTCGCCGAGGGCGATCTGGCCGCCGACCCGGTGACGCAGTTCACCACGTGGTTCCACGAGGCCGAGGAAGCGGGTGTGGCCGAACCCAACGCCATGGTGCTCTCCACCGCGGACGCCGCCGGCCGGCCCAGCTCGCGCACCGTCCTGCTCAAGGGCTACGACCTCCGCGGCTTCGTCTTCTTCACCAACTACGGCTCGCGCAAGGGCGCCGAACTCGCCGTCAACCCGCAGGCCTCGCTGCTCTTCCCGTGGATCGAGCTGGCCCGCCAGGTGATCGTCTCCGGCCGCGTCGAGAAGGTCGGCCGGGACGAGACCGCCGCCTACTTCCGCACCCGCCCGCACGGCTCCCAGCTCGGAGCCTGGGCCAGCGAGCAGTCCAGCCCGGTGGCCGGCCGCGAGATCCTCGAACAGCGCTACGCCGACCTCGCCGCCCGCTACCCCGAGGGCGAGGGCGTGCCCGTGCCTCCGTTCTGGGGCGGCTACCGGGTCGTCCCGGAGGCCGTCGAGTTCTGGCAGGGCCGCGAGAACCGCCTCCATGACCGCCTGATCTTCGTGGCGGACGCCGAGGGCGGCTGGACCGTCGAGCGCCTGTGCCCCTGATCGGGCATGCTGTCGTATCCGGGCTAACCCAAACGATTGGGATACCCGATTCGGAGCAAGAGAAACGCTGAAACTGCGTCAAACTCGCGGCATAATGGGGTCGGGCCGCGGGCCCGGGGCCGGACAGGAGGTTCTTCCCTGCCGGAACGGTCGGGGCGCGTCCCGTACGGCGTTTCCCCCATTGGCGCTTTGACCTCGCAGAATCGAGACTTCCCATGGTCGCTGCACTCGCCACCCGGCCTGTCGACGACGCACCCGCCGAGGAAGCCGTCACACGGCCTTCTCTTGCCGCGCTCGCCGCTCTGGGAACGGACGAACTGACCGCGCAGCTGCACCGCGCGCTGCCCGGTGCGGAGAACGGCCAGGTGGCCGTCGCCGCGTTCAACTCGTCCATCTGACAGGGGTGGGAGAGTCCGGCGGCCCGCACGACGCGGCTGCCGCGCCGGTGGTGCCGTTCTCGCAGTTCGTGCTCAAGATGCACAGCCGTTGCGATCTTTCCTGCGACCACTGCTACGTCTACGAGCACGCCGACACCAGTTGGCGTGGCAAGCCTCGGGCCGTTCCGGAGGCCGTCCTCACCAGGACGGCCGAACGCATCGCCGAACACGCTCGCGCCCATGCCCTGCCCGCCGTGCACGTCGTGCTGCACGGCGGGGAACCCCTGCTCGCCGGTCCGGCACTGCTTCGCCGAGCCGCCGAGGAACTGCACCGGGCGCTGCCGCCCGGCTGTGCCCTCGACCTGCGCATCCACACCAACGCGGTGCTCCTGAGCACCGCGTTTCTCGATCTCTTCGCCGAGTACGGCATCAAGGTCGGGGTCTCCCTCGACGGCGACCGGGCCGCCAACGACCGCCACCGGCGCTTCGCCGACGGCCGCTCCAGCCACGCCAAGGTCCTCGCCGCCCTCGACCTGCTGCGCCGCCCCGAATACCGGCACCTCTACGCCGGACTGCTCTGCACCATCGATGTCGAGAACGACCCGATCGCGGTCTACGAGGCGCTCGTCGCCCTGGAACCGCCGCGGATCGACTTCCTGCTCCCGCACGCCACCTGGGACAGCCCCCCGCCCAGGCCGGAGCGCCTCGGCGCACACCCGTACGCGGACTGGCTGCTCGCCGTCCACCAGCGGTGGAGCGCCGACGGGCGGCCCGTGCCGGTGCGGACCTTCGACTCCGTCCACCGCACCCTGCGCGGACGCTCCAGCCTCACCGAGTCCCTCGGACTCGACCCCGCCGACCTCGTCGTCGTCGAGACCGACGGCGGTTTCGAGCAGGCCGACAGCCTCAAGACCGCCTACGACGGCGCCCCGGCCACCGGCTTCACCGTGTTCGAGCACACCCTCGACCAGGTCGCCGACCACCCCGGCATGCGCGAACGGCAGTCCGGGCTGGCCGGGCTGGCCGAGCAGTGCCGGGCCTGCCCCGTCGTCCGCTCGTGCGGCGGCGGCCTCTACGCCCACCGCTACCGCACCGGCAGCGGCTTCGCCAATCCCTCGGTCTTCTGCGGAGACCTGATGCAGCTCATCACCACCGTCCGTGACCGGATCGGTCCGGCCGCCACCGTGCCCGCCCAGGCCGCACCCGTCGAGCCGGACCTGACGGACGACCAGTTCGACCAACTGGCCGCGGGGTACGGCGACCGCGCCACCGTCACCGCCCTCGCCGCGGCCCAGCTCGGGCTCACCCGGCGGATGCTCGCCGCCCTCGCCGAGGGCCGCCCCGACGCCTGGCAGCTGCTCGCCGAGCTCGACGGCCGCGCCCCGCACGCCCTGGACGCCGTCCTGGGCCACCCGTATGCGCGCGCCTGGGCCGCCCGCTGCCTGCGCGGCGAACGCGGCGCCGACCTCGGCGGCCTCGCCGAGCTGGCCGCCGCCGCCGCGCTGCGCGCCCGTGTCGAGGTCGACCTCCCGGTCCCCGTCCGCGGCGGCGCCGTGCACCTGCCCACGCTGGGCCGACTGATCGTCGGCGGTGCCGGCGAGGCCCGGCTCACCGGCACCGCCGAGGGCTTCACCGTCCGCAACGCGACCGTCGGCTGGGACACCCCGGCCGGCGGCGCCTGGCAGCCCGTCCGCCGGGTCGTCCTGCCCGGCTGGACGCTCGCCCTGGAGGACACCGACCCGCAGCGCGACAGCCACCAGTGGCCGGTCGCCGAACGGCTCTCCGACGAGGAACTGCTCGGCTGGACGGGCGCGCTGCGGGAGGCCTGGGAACTCGTCGGCCGCGACCTGCCCACGTACGCGCCCGGCCTCGCCGCCGGCCTCGGCACCGTCACCCCGCTGCGGCCCGGCCCCGACGGCCGCGACGTCAGCGCCGCCGCCCGGCAGGCCTTCGGCGCCGTCGGCATCGCACGCCCGGCCACCGCGCCGATCCTGGCGCTGCTGCTCGTCCACGAGTTCCAGCACGTCAAGCTGGGTGCCGTGCTCGACCGGCAGGAGCTCTTCGACCCGGCGGACGACCGGCTCTACCACGCCCCCTGGCGGCCCGACCCCCGTCCGCTGGAAGGCCTGCTGCAAGGCACCTACGCGCACCTCGCGGTGACCGAGTTCTGGGGCACCCGGGTGCGGACCTACGACGGGCTGGCCGGTACGGCCGCCGACCGGGCCCGCCTCCAGTTCGCCCTCTGGCGCTCGCACACCGCCGCCGCGGTCGACACCCTGGCCGCCTCCGGGTCCCTCACCAAGCTCGGCGAGCGCTTCGCCGAGGGCATGGGCAACGCCGTCCGGCCGTGGCTGGACGTACCGGTCGGCCGCTCCATCGAGGCCGCCGCACGCGCCGAGGCGGCCGCGGCCCGGGCCGCCTGGGAGGCCCGGGCCGCAGCCCCGGGCAGGACCTGACGACAGGGCAGCGTTGGTTCCGGGGGCTACCCGCCGTCCGCAGCGCGCTCGGCCCCGAGACCCCTACACCCGTTGGGTGCGGGAGGCGGTGGCCGAACTGGAGGACACCGGTCCGGGGAGACCATCCGACCATTGAGCCGATCGGTTGGTTTTCCCCCTTCTTTCCTCCGCATGACACTTCGGTGTGCGCCGGATGAAGTCCCTGACCGGGGGCACGACCACCGATGGACAGTTCCGTTCGGCGTGCAGCCACCCGCCCCGGATCCCGATAGGCTCGGCCATCGATTCGCCACAGCGGCTGGAGGACGGGTTGTACACCCGAGCTGAGCTGACGGGCCATCTGCGCGCGCTCGGAGTCGAGCGGGGGGAGATCCTGCTCGTCCAGTCCTCCGCGCGGGCGGTCGGGCCGGTCGAGGACCGCGCACGGACCATCGTCACCGCCCTGCAGGACGCGCTCGGCCCCGAGGGAACGCTGGTCGCCTACACCGCGACCCCGGAGAACTCGCGGACGTCCCGGCTGCACAAGGAGGCCACGGCAGGCCTCTCAAGCGCCGAACGGCTCCGTTTCCTCGACCGCATGCCACCCTTCGACCGGAACAGCACGCCGGCCTCGCCCACCATGGGCCGGGTCTCCGAGGAGATCCGGCTGCTGCCGGGGGCGGTGCGCAGCCGCCACCCGCAGACGTCCTTCACCGCCGTGGGCCCGATGGCGAGGGAGCTGACGGCCGACCACCGGTACGAGAGCCACCTCGGTGAGCACTCGCCGCTGAACCGGCTGTACAAGGCCGGGGCCAGGGTCCTCATGATCGGCGTGCCGTGGACCTGCTGCACGGTGTTCCATCTGGCCGAGTACCGGCAGCCCGGCCGGACGATGCAACGCTACTCCACCGTCGTCCTCGGGAGGGGTGGTCGTGCACGGTGGAAACACTTCTATGCGCCCCGCGTGGACACCGCCCACTTCGACCGGATGGCGGCGGAGATCACCCCCACTCTCAAAGGCCTGGTGAAAGGCCATTTCGGCGACGCGGACTGTGTCCTGATGCCGATCGCCGAGGCCGTGGACGGGGCCGCGCGGTGGCTCGACCGCCCTGCGGGCGAGAGTTGGGAGCCCTCCGGGCGTTGCGGCCCTATTCCTTCGGGGAAGGTCACCTTCCTAGACTGATCCCGCCTGGGGGTCAGGTTGCGGACGGTCTCGGGGGAGGCGCGTGTGAACAGCCCGGGGGGATGGGGGAAGGATGCTGCGCGGCCGTACTTCTTCCTCAGCTACGCCCACACCCCGCGTGCCACCGGCAAGGCGGGCGACCCCAACCACTGGGTGGCCAGACTCTACGACGACCTGTGCGAGGCGATCACCGAACTGACCGACGTCCCCGAGGGCGTACCGGTCGGATTCATGGACCAGTCCATGCACCAGGGGCAGTTCTGGGCCGACCGCCTCGCCCGCGAACTCGCGTCGTGCCGGGTCTTCGTCCCGCTCTACTCGCCCCGCTACTTCAAGAGCCATGCCTGCGGCCAGGAGTGGCACTCCTTCAGCCAGCGCCCGGTCTACCAGAGATGGCAGGACGGCGAGGTGACCAGTGGCATCGTCCCGGTCCTCTGGGTCGCCATGGACCACTACACGCTGCCCCGCTGCGCCAGTGAACTCCAGTTCAACCACGGCAGTTTCGGGCCCGACTACGCCGCCGAGGGCCTGTACGCGCTGATGAAGCTCACCGCGTACCGGTCCCAGTACGAACTCGCCGTCCACCGGCTCGCCCAGCGCATCGTCGAGGTCGCCGAGCGGACCATCATCCCGGTCGCCCGCCCGGCCAGGTTCGAGGAACAGCCGAGCGCCTTCACCGGCACCGAGCCGCCCGGCAACACCCTGCGCATCTCCGTCTACTCCTACCGCCGCGGCGAACAGCCGCCGGGCCGCAGCGCCGACTACTACGGCGCGCGCCGCACCGACTGGCAGCCCTACCGGCCGGAGTCCCGCAGGCCGCTCGCCGAGGACGCCGTCGACGTCGCCCGCAGCATGGGATTCCAGGCCACCGTCCACGAGTTCGAGACCGAGGCGCCGGCCATGCTCGGCGGGGCCGAGCCCACCGCCCCCGGCATCGTGCTGATCGACCGGTGGGCCCTCTACGACGGCCGCCGCCGGGAGGCCGTGCGCCGGCTGGACCAGCGCCATCCGGCCTGGGTCACCACCCTCGAACCGTGGAACACCGAGGACGAGGAGTGCGCCGCCCACGACGAGGAACTCACCCGCCTCAGCGACGACGTGCTGCGCTCCGCCCGTTCCCGGCGGCCCACCCTGCGGGGCGGCGGATCCTCCGCCCCCGGCAGCCTGGAGGCCTTCCGCGGCGAGATGGAGTGGGCGGTGATCCGCGCCAACCAGGGTTTCGAACGCCGGGACGGACCCAAGATCCAGCACCTGCCGGCCCAGCGCAGACCGAGCCTGCGGGCCGACTTCGACACCGGACAGCGGCCGTCCCGCACCGTGCCGCTCGACACGCCAGGGGACGACGAGGACGGCGGAGGCACCGTAAGGGCCGCGCCTGGGGGAGGACAGCCATGACCGACAGGCAGACGTGGGCCGCCACGGCGGGCCGCCGCTTCGGGCCGGAGCCGGAGGCCGAGAGCCGCTCGGACGAGGACCGTCAGGGGCGGATCATCACGTTCTACTCGTACAAGGGCGGCACCGGCCGGACCATGGCGCTCGCCAACACCGCCTGGATCCTCGCCGCCAACGGCTTCCGGGTGCTCACCGTCGACTGGGACCTGGAGGCGCCCGGCCTCGGCCGGTTCTTCCACCCCTTCCTCGACCAGGCGGCCGTCGACGGCACCACCGGCATGATGGACCTCTTCGCCGACTACTACGACGAGGCCCGCCGCCCCACGGAGCGCGCCCTCGACTGGCACGAGGACTTCGCCCGGATCCACCCGCACGCCATCTCGCTCCGCTGGCGTTTCCCCGGCAGCGGCGGCCTCGACTACGTCCCGGCCGGCCAGGTCAACCGGGACTACTCCGCCAACCGGATCGACTGGGACGACTTCTACGAGCGCTACGACGGGCAGCGGTTCCTGCAGTCGCTGCGCCAGGACATGAAGCACCACTACGACTACGTCCTGATCGACAGCCGCACCGGCCTCACCGACACCGCCGACATCTGCACCGTCGAGATGCCCGACGACCTGGTCGTCTGCTTCACCCTCAGCGACCAGAGCATCGACGGCGCCGCCCGGATCGCCCACACCGTCAACGGCCGCTACGCCGACCGCGGCATCCGCATCCTGCCCGTCCCGATGCGCATCGACGAGAACGAGAAGGAGAAGGCCGACGCCGGCCGTGCGCACGCCCGGATCCGCTTCTCCGGCCTGCCCTCCGGCCTCGCCGAACCCGAACTCGCCCAGTACTGGGCCTCGGTGGAGATCCCCTACCGGCCGTTCTACTCCTACGAGGAGATCCTCGCCCCGTTCGGTGACGCGCCCGGCCAGCCTGCCTCCCTGCTCTCCGCCTGCGAGCGGCTCACCGCCGTCCTCACCCGGGACCGCATCACCACCCTGCCGCCGATGGACGAACTGGAGCGACTGCGCAACCTCGACGCCTTCATCCGGCGTCGGCCCACCGCCCCCGCCGACCTCTACCTGAGCTTCGTGCCCGAGGACCGGGTCTGGGCGGACTGGATCGCCTCCGTGCTCACCGACGCCGGCTTCCGGGTGGTCTCCCGCGATCTCGGGGTCGGCGCCGACCCGCGGGCCTCCACCGAGCAGGGCATCGACGCCGCCTACCGCACCGTCGCCGTGCTCTCCTCGGCCTACCTCGTCTCGCCGCAGGCCCAGGCCCTGTGGGAGCGCGCCGTCGGCGGCGACCCGGCCGGCACCCGCCGCCAGGTGATCCCCGTCCGCGTGGGCGACGTCCGGCTCACCGCGCCGTTCAACAACCGCAACCCCGTCGACCTGGTCGGCCGCGACGAGACCCAGGCCGCCCTCACCCTGCTGCGCGCCCTCGGCCACACCGACCCGGTGCCCACCGAGCGCAGCCCGGGCAGTCCGCGCTTCCCCGGCACCCGCCCCACGTACTGGTCGGTGCCGCAGCGCAACCCCTCCTTCACCGGGCGCGCCAAGGTCCTCGACGACCTGCGCGAACAGCTCGTCGGCGGGCCCACCGCCGTACTGCCCACCCCGCAGACCCTGTACGGGCTCGGCGGCGTCGGCAAGACCCAGGTCGCGCTGGAGTACGCCCACCGCTTCATGTCGCACTACGACCTGGTCTGGTGGATCGACGCCGAGCAGCCCGAGTCCGTCGTCCTCGACCTCGCCGAACTCGCCGACCGACTCGGTCTGCGGGTCGGCGAGAGCGTCAACGAGGCCGCCGAGTCCGCCCGCGAGGCACTGCGCCGCGGCACCCCGACCTCACGCTGGCTGCTGATCTTCGACAACGCCGACGAACCCTCCGAGGTCCGCCGGTACTTCCCCGGCGGCACGGGCCACATCCTCATCACCTCCCGCAACCAGGGCTGGTCCGGACAGGCCGGAGTGCTCGGCGTGGACGTCTTCACCCGCGGCGAGAGCATCGACCACCTGCGCCGCCGGGTCCGCGGACTCACCCGTCAGGACGCCGACCGGGTCGCCGAGGCCGTCGGCGACCTGCCGCTCGCCGTCGAGGTCGCCGCCGCCTGGCTGGAGACCACCCGCACCCCCGTCGACACCTACGTGGCCCAGCTGCAGGCCGAGGCCACCAAGGCGCTCGCCGCCGGCGACACCCCGGTCGACTACCCGACCCCGGTCGGCGCCACCTGGAACGTCTCCATCGCCCGGCTGCGCGAGCAGTCCCCGGCCGCCGTCCGCCTCCTCCAGCTCTGCGCCTTCTTCGCCCCCGAGCCGATCTCCCTCACGCTCTTCTACAACGAGCAGATGACCCGCGCCCTCGCCCCCTACGACGAGGAGCTCACCGACAGCTTCATGCTCGGCAAGGTCATCCAGGCCGTCAGCCGGTACGCCCTCGCCAAGACCGACGCAGCCAGCAACAGCTTCCAGGTGCACCGGCTCGTCCAGGCCGTCGTCCGCAGCGGCATGACCCCCACCGAGCAGCAGGACGCGATGCACGACGTGCACCGCATCCTGGTGAACGCGCGCCCCTCCCTGGGCGACACCGACGACCCCGGCAACTGGCCCGCCTTCGAGAAGATCTGGCCCCACCTCACACCGTCCCGCGCCCAGGACTGCGACGAGCGCGAGACCCGGGAACTGCTCATCGACCGCGTCCGCTACCTGTGGAAGCGCGTCGACCTCGAACGCGCCATGAGCCTCGCCCGCTCCCTCGACGTCACCTGGGCCGACCGCTACGCCGCCGAGACCAACGCCGCCGAACGACGCTTCCTGCGCCGCCAGATGCTCAGCCTCAACTTCCAGCTCGCCAACGTGCTCCGCTCCCAGGGCGCGTACAGCGAGGCGCTGGAACTGGACCGGGCCACCCTCGCCGGGCAGAAGGAACTCCTCGGCGACCACAACGCCTTCACCCTGATGACCGCGGGCTCGCTCGGAGCCGACCTGCGCAACCTCGGCCGGTTCCAGGAGGCGCTGATCCTGGACATCGACACCTACAACCAGTTCCGCGACCTGTTCGGCGACGACAACCCGCGCACCCTGTCCGTCGCCAACAACCTCGCCATCGACCACCGGCTCGTCGGCAACTCCCAGCTCGCCCGGGACCTCGATCAGGAGACCTTCGACCGGCGGGCGGCCGTCCTCGGCCCGCGCCACCCGTACACCCTCTCCAGCAAGTCCAACCTGGCCCGCGACCTGCGCGAGATGGGCGACTACAAGGGCTCGGCCGAACTGCTCCGCGAGGTCACCGAGAGCCTCGACGAGATCCTCCAGCCCGACGCCCCGGAGAACCTCCGCAACGCCAAGTCCCTCGCCGTCTCGCTCCGCCGCGCCGGCGAGGTCCGCGAGGCCCGCCGGCTCACCGAGCAGACCTACGAGCGGTACGTCGACCGGTACGGCCCGGACAACGCGGACGCCCTCGCCTGCCGCCTCAACCTGGCCGCCGACCACAGCGCCGCCGGCGACAAGGAGACCGCCCGCGACATCGCCGCCGCCGCCTACGAGGGCTACCGGCGCCTGCACGGCGACCAGCACCCCTTCACCGCCGTCTGCCAGAACAACCTCGCCATCTACCTCCGCGGCAGCGGCGACGTCACCGGCGCCATCCGGCACAACGAGGAGGCCGTCGCCGGACTCGCCCACTCCCTCGACCCCGACCACCCGTACACCCTCAACGCCACCATCAACCTCGCCAACGCCTACGCCGACGACCACCAGCTCGCCAAGGCCGAGGAACTCGGCCGCGCCGCCTACGCCGGGCTGCACAACCGCTACGGCCCCGGCCACCCGGACGCCGTGGTGTGCTGGCTCAACCTGGCCATCACCCTGCGCTCCGCCGGCCGCCAGGACGAGGCGGATGCCATGCGCCGGCAGGCCATCACCGCCCTGGTCGAGCTGTTCGGCGACGACCACCCGACGATCGTCTCCGCCCGCGGCTGGCAGCGGATCAACCGCGACCTCGAACCCCAGCCGCTCTGAGCCGCCGGCCCCCGCCCCGGCCCCCGCCCCCGGCCGGTCCCCGGGGCGGGGGCCGGCGGCGGTGTAGCCTGCGGGCCTGATGACCGACACCACCGCGCCCAGGGTCCTCGTCACCCGCCGGCTCGCCCCCGGCGTACTGGAACGGCTCGCCGCCGCCTGCGAGGTCGTGCACCACGACAGCGAGGCACCGCTGCCGCGCGCCGAACTCCTCGCCGCCGCGGCCGGCTGCACCGCGCTGCTCACCACCCTCGACGACACCGTCGACACCGAGCTCCTCGCCGCGGCCGGCCCCGCCCTGGCGCTGGTCGCCAACCACGCGGTCGGCACCCACAACATCGACCACGCCGCCTGCGCGGCCCGCGGCGTCGCCGTCTCCAATACCCCCGGCGTGCTCACCGAGGCCACCGCGGACATGGCCTGGGCCCTGCTGCTCGCCGCCGGCCGCCGGCTCGGCGAGGGCGAGCGGCTGCTCCGCTCCGGCCGGCCCTGGGCCTGGGCACCGACCTTCATGCTCGGCGTGGAGCTCTCCGGCACCCCGCTCGGCATCCTCGGCATGGGCCGGATCGGGCAGGCCGTCGCCCGCCGCGCCGCCGGCTTCGGCATGCCGGTGAGCTACCACAACCGCAACCGGCTCCCGGCCGACCGCGAGCAGGGCGCCCGCCACCTGCCGCTCGACGAACTGCTCGCCACGTCCCCGGTGCTGGTGGTGACCGCCCCGCTGACCGCCGGCACCCGCCACCTGGTCGACGCCGAGAGGATCGCCCTGATGCCCGCCGGAGCCGTCCTGGTCAGCATGACCGCGGGTGTCGTCGACGAGGAGGCGGTGGCCGCCGCCCTCGCCTCCGGTCACCTGTTCGCCGCAGCCGTGGACAACTTCGAGCAGGAGCCGGCCGTCCCCGCCGCGCTGCTCGCCCAGGAGCGCGCGGTGCTCGCCCCGCACCTCGGCAGCGCCACCGTCCGCACCCGTCAGGCCATGGGAGACCTGGCGGTGGACAACGTGCTCGCCGTCCTCGCCGGAGCCGAACCGCCCACCCGGGTCAGCCCGCCGCAGCCCACTGCAGCGCCTCCGTCATGACCTTGAGCGCGCCGAAGTGCGCCGCCCCCGGCTCCAGGTAGAGGTCGGCGCCCGGAATGTGGTCGGCCAGCCAGCGGGAGTGGTCCACCGGCGAGAACTGGTCGTCCGCACCGTGCCACAGCCGGGTCGGCACCCGGATCGACGACACCTCGAACCCCCAGGGCGCGGTGAACGCCAGCACGTCGTCGATCCAGCCGTCCGCGCCGTACCGGAACGCCTCCTGGTAGGTCGCCAGCAGCATCCGCCGGATCCCCGCGTCGGACACCAGCGCCCGGTCGGTCGGCGGCAGTTCCGGCACCAGGTCGTTGATCAGCGCGTGCGGGTTGTCCCGGATCAGGCCGGACCGGAAGCGGAAGGTGTCGGCGAAGTGCTCCTCGCCCCGTTCCACGTCCGTGTACTCCCGGACATTGGAGTGCGTCATCCCGCCGTACCAGTCCAGCCCCTCGGCGTGCCGCGGCGCCAGGCTCACCAGCGCCGCCACCCTGGCGACCCGCTCCGGCAGCAGCGCCGCGCAGGCCAGCGCATGCGGCCCGCCGCCGGACCGGCCGAGGACGGCGAAGCCGTCCAGCCCGAACGCGTCCGCGATCGCCACCACGTCGTCGGCCGCCGCGGCCACCTGGCGGCCTGGCAGCCGGGTCGACCCGCCGTACCCCGGCCGGTCGAAGGAGAGCAGCCGGACGCCGAGCCGGGCCAGCACGCTGCTGCGCGGCATCGGCCCCACTCTGCTGCCCGGTGTGCCGTGCAGCAGGAACACCGGCTTCCCGTACGGGTCGCCGGTGGTCTCGACCGCCAGCCTCCGTCCCCCTGCGGCCTCGACCAGTCGTCGTACCACGCGGTTCCTCCAGGTCAGTTGGGGACGTCGAGGCTGCGCACCTCGCGGCGGGCCTGCCAGGTGGTGTGCTCCCGGGAGATTGCGTCCTCGGCGTCCCGGGCGAGCCGCGCCCAGGTCTCCTCGGCGTCCTCGGAGTCCGGCCGCAGCTGGTCCAGCTGACGCTCCACCAGGACGAGTTCGGACGCCGCGAGCGAATAGGCGGCCGCCTGCGGCCGGTACTGCCGCAGCTGGGACCAGGCGGCCACCGACGCGGCCACCGCGGAGACCGTGCCCAGCGCGTCGTAGGTGAACCAGCCGAGCGCCCGCAGCACCGCCAGCACCAGACCGAGCAGCGGCAGCGCGATCCCCAGCCGCCCGGCCCGGCGGCCGGCGTTGGCGCACTGCCGCGCCTTGTTCTGGTACCAGATGCGCTGGGCGTGCACCCGCTCGCGCAGGTAGATGTCGCGGCGCACGGTGAGCGGCTGTCCGCGCAGCTGCTCCATCTTCTCGGTGATCTGCGGGTGCCTGGCCGGCCCCCGCCAGGTCTCCAGCTCCGCGCGGACCCGGGCCATCTGCGGGATCACCCGGTCGGTCTCGAACTCGCCGAGGATGCCGTTCAGCTGGATCGCGTACAGCCGCTCGGCGTCCGGCAGCTTCTTCGGCGGCGGCCGGTAGGAGTCGGCCCGCACCGCGTACTTCCAGGAGAGCGTCTTCACCGACTCGGCGACGGCCCGGCCCTCGTACCAGAGGCCCTGCGGGTTCTGCACGCTCACCAGTGCGGCCATCAGCACCGTGCAGAGGTACGCGAAGGCCGCCACCCACGCCCACGCCATGCCGTCCGCGGAGCCCGTCGCGGCGGCGGCGACCAGCAGCACCAGCTCCCAGCGGGAGAGCAGTACGGCCCGGCGCTGGCCCTGCAGCGAGGAGGAGTCGGCGGCCCAGAACAGCTCGGGCAGCAGGTCCTCCTCGCGCACCCAGCCGATCGAACGTGCCGGCCCCGTCGTCATATCGGCCCCCCACCGTCGCTCGAACCCCAGCAGCCCCCAGCAGCAGCTGTTCTGCCCCGCGCGGTGGCGCGGTACGCCTGGGGAACGGCCAGTATGGGTGCGGACCGTCCCGCGCGGACAGGCACAGTTCGGACAGAAGCCGCACCCGGCCCGCCGCGGGGGCGGACGACGGTCCGTCAGAAGGCGTAGTGGATCCGCTCCCGGTTGTCCGCCATGACCTTGGCGTTCCACTCGGTGCCGCCGTCCACGTTGCCGGAGCGGAACAGCGGCGGGGTGATCCCGCGCTCGGTCAGCCGGCCGACCGCCGAGACCACGACGGCCTGCATCAGCGCGCTGGTCACGATCGTGGAGACCGGGCCGAAGGTGGTCTCCGCCCCCGGGCAGGACAGCTCGCCGTCGCCGACCGCGATCTTGTTGTCCAGCACCACGTCGCAGTTGTCCTTGAGGTACGTCCCGGACGGGTGGTTGGAGGTGACCGCCCCGGGATAGGCCAGCGAGGTCACCCCGATCACCTTCATGCCGCGCCCCCGGGCGTGCCGGGCCAGCTCGACCGGCATCACCTGGCGCCCGGAGAGCGAGATCAGGAAGAGCAGGTCGCCCGGGCCCGCCGGGGTCAGGTCGAGCGTGGCGGTGGCCAGCCCGGACACCCGCTCCAGCGCGCTGCCGAGCGGCGCCGGCATCACGTTCACCCCGGTCATCCCGGGGACGTCCAGCAGGTTGATCACCACCAGCCCGCCCGCCCGGTACACCACGTCCTGGGCGGCGAGCGAGGAGTGCCCGGCGCCGAAGGCGAAGATCCGGCGACCCTCCGCGACCGCGTCGGCGAGCAGCCCGGCGGCCGCCGCGATCGACTCCGCCTCCTCCCGGCGGACCCGCTCCAGATGGGCCACGGCGGCGTCGAAGTACTGCCCGACCAGGTCGGTCATCGAAATCTCCGAATCTGTGCGGGGCCCGGTGGTCCAGACCGCTCATGGAGGAAGATACGGCGAGCACGGTGCTGCCTGCGGCGTCCTGCTGTCAACAGCGATGAAAAGACCCGGGCATGTACCACGACCCGCCCCTGTTGACACCGCAGTACGCCAGAATTGGCGGTGAGGACACCGAAGAACGGAGACCAGCGGCGATGTCTGGCCTGATCGACACCACGGAGATGTACCTCCGCACCATCCTCGAACTCGAGGAGGAGGGCATCACGCCGATGCGCGCCCGCATCGCGGAGCGCCTGGAGCAGAGCGGCCCCACGGTCAGCCAGACCGTCGGGCGGATGGAGCGTGACGGCCTCCTCCGCGTTGCGGGCGACCGCCACCTGGAGCTCACGGAGGAGGGACGAAGGCTCGCCGTCCGGGTCATGCGCAAGCACCGGATCGCCGAGTGCCTGCTGGTCGACGTGATCGGCCTGGAGTGGGAGCAGGTCCACGAGGAGGCCTGTCGCTGGGAGCACGTGATGAGCGAGACGGTCGAGCGCAAGGTGCTCGCCATGCTCGGCCACCCCACCCAGTCCCCGTACGGCAACCCGATCCCCGGTCTGGACGAGCTCGGCGACACCAAGGCCGAGGGCGAGGGCTTCGACGCGGCCCTGCTCACCCTCGACTCGGTGGCCGGCGCCGGCAGCTCCAGCGTGGTCGTCCGCCGGATCGGCGAGCCGATCCAGACCGACGAGGAGCTGATGCGGACGCTGCGCCGGGCCGGAGTCCGTCCGGGCGCCACCGTGCAGGTCGCCCCGGCCGCCGGCGGCGTCGTGGTCGGTGCCGGCGAGAGCGCGGCCGAGCTCGGCAAGGACATCGCCGCGCACGTCTTCGTCGCTCAGGTCTAGGCACCGCCCGGGCCCCGGCACCGCCGCGGCCTCGGTTCGCGACCCGGAAGGCACGCCCGCCGCCGGGCCGAGCTTCGGTGTGCCCTCCGCTCCTCAGCACGTTCCTCACCGTCCCTCACCACGACAGGGGCCCGGTGCTCCCCGGCACCGGGCCCCTGCTGTGCCCCACCCGTCCCCCTCGGTTCCCTCCCTGACCCCTCCCTGCTCCCTCCCTGTCCCCCTGCGCTGCGGCACCGGCCACCCCGAGCCGGGACGGTGCCGCAGCCCCGAGCCCCCCTTCCCCGCGTCCGGCTTCCCCGACCGAACGCCCCTCCCGGTCCCCCGGGTCCGTGCCCCCTCTCGTGCTGCCGTCGTGCTTGCTCCCCGCCGAATTTGTCCCCTCGGCAGATCCTTCCAATCCTTGAGAGTTGTCACCCGAACGAGCGGGCTTGCCGTTCTGACCAGCGGGTACACCGATGCCTCAGGGCGTGAAAGCGTCAGGCGGGCCCCGCCCCCTGTGAGGGGCGGGGCCCGCCGGATGCGCGCGAGGGTGTCGCGCGGTTCCCGCCCTCACCCGATAGGAGCAGGGCGGCGATCGGCGGACGGGTGAAATCCCGTCAGGCCCCGTTCAGCGGACGGCTGCCGCGACCGGCAGCTGCTGGGGCCGGGGCGGCTGCGCGGCCTCCCGGCCGCAGGCGTACGCGAGCGGGTTGATCAACTCGGCGGCGTCCGGCAGCCAGCGGTTGATCGCGGACGGCGGCCTGGCCCACTGGGCGAAGCTGTAGGGGCCGACCCGGGACGGCGGGGCCACCACGAAGTCGCCCTCGCCGCGCCCCACCAGGTCGAGGCGGCCGGGCGCCCAGCCCAGCTTGCTGAGCACCTCGGGCAGCTTGGCGGCCACCCCGGGCAGCACCAGGAAGTGCAGTCGGCGGCCGGTCTGCCCGGCCGCCGTCGGGACGGCCACCACCGGGCCGAGCTGCAGCCCCATCCGTTCCATCCGGGCGAGCGCCAGGCAGCCCGCCACCTCCGGGACGTCCAGCACGTCGAAGGAGCTGCCGGTTGGCAGCAGGATCGAGGCCTCCGGCCGCTCCGTCCACCAGCGGCGCACCACACCCGGGCCCGCGCTGGCCCTGCGCCGCCAGTCCTCCTCCGCCGGGTGCGCGCCGGGCAGCGCACACCGGAGGGCGCCGCACGAGCAGTGCGCCGGTCCGTCGCCGTCGACCAGCCATGTGCCGGGGACGACCTCCCAGTGGCGGTCCTCCGCGTAACTGACGGCTTCGATGAGGAGCGGGGGCAGACCCTGCTCACGGGCTCCTGGGCTGTTGTCCACGTGCTGCTCAACTACCGTGCGTGAAGGCGGTTACGGCCGGACGGGGGGTGGTCAGCCGGCCGCCTCCGATGTCACTCTCGACGGTGAGTCGCCCGCCGCGCCCACCGGAATTTCGGGGGCGGTAACGGGCGCAATGGGGGCGCACGGGGGCATTCAGCAGGGCGCGGGGGGAGTGGATACGTCACCCTGGGTATTCCGCTGGTGTCGCCGGGTTCCCGGCCGGGGCAGGTCGCGCCCCGCCGCCGGCGCAGGCACCAGCAGAATCGTCGCCCCCCGGTCAGGGCCGGGGGCGTTGGGGAGGCGAAGTCCATGGCCGCGAGACCACTCGTCGCACGAGAGCCCAACGAGCGCTTGCAGCAACTGATCCAAGAAGCGGGCTGCTCGAACGCGGGACTGGCCCGCCGGGTCAATCTCTGCGGCGCGGAGCACGGCCTGGACCTTCGCTACGACAAGACCTCGGTGGCCCGCTGGCTCCGCGGCCAGCAGCCGCGCGGCCAGGCCCCCGCGGTGATCGCCGAGGCGCTCGGCCGCAAGCTGGGCCGCGGCGTCACGGTGGACGAGATCGGCATGGCCGACGGCAAGGGGCTCAGCTCCGCGGTGGGCCTGCAGTTCGCCCCCAACCTGAACGCCGCGCTGGAGCAGGTCTGCGAGCTGTGGCGCAGCGACGTGGGCCGCCGCGACTTCCTGGCCGGCGCCGCCGTGGCCGCCTCCGCCCTGGTCGAGCCCAGCCGGGACTGGCTGATCACCCCGCCGGACGCGGTGGTCGCCCGGGCCGGCGCCACCCGGGTCGGCCCGACCGACGTCGCCGCCGTCCGGGCCACCACCCAGATGCTGGTCGAGCTGGACCACCGCTTCGGCAGCGGCCACGTCCGCCCGGTGGTGGTGCACTACCTGAACAGCGTGGTCTCCAACCTGCTCTCCGGCGGCTACCGGGACGAGACGGGGCGTCAGCTCTTCGCCGCCGTCGCCCGGCTGACCGAGCTGGCCGGCTACATGGCGGTCGACACCGGCCAGCCGGGGCTCGCCCAGCGGTACTACATCCAGGCGCTGCGGCTGGCCCAGGCGGCCGACGACCGCGGCTACGGCGGCTACGTGCTCGCCGCCTCGATGAGCCACCTGGCGGCCACCCTCGGCAACCCGCGGGAGATCGCCCAGCTGGCCAGGGCCGCCCAGGAGGGCGCCCGCGCGGTCGCCACCCCGACCGCGATGGCGATGTTCTACGCCGCCGAGGCGCGCGGCCACGCCCTGCTCGGCGACGCCCGGTCGTGCGAGGCGGTGGCGGCCAAGGCGCAGGAGGCGATGACGCACCGCAACCCGGCGGACGACCCCGACTGGATCGTCCACTTCGACGAGGCCTACCTCGCCGACGAGCTCGCGCACTGCCACCGCGACCTCGAGCAGGGCGCGAAGGCGGAGGCGTACGCCCGGACCGCGCTGGAACTGCACCCGGTGAGCCGGGTGCGCCGGCGCGCGGTGGACCTCGTCCTGCTCGCGACGGCGCAGTTGCAGCAGCGCGAGGTGGAGCGGGCCTGCGAGACGGGCGCGCAGGCCGTGCGGCTGCTGAGCGGTCTGCGGTCGAACCGAGGTGTGGAGTACCTGCACGACTTCCGCAGCCGGCTCGAGCCGTACCGCGAGCACCGGGTCGTCCGGGAGTTCCATGCCCGGCTGGCGGGGGAGGCGGCCTGAGTCGGGGACGGCCCGCTTCGTGAGGAGCAGGTGAGGAACGCCCTCCCTGCGTAGTCACCCGTGCAGGTGACGGGGTAGCGTGGGCGTGCTATGCAGCGTTACCCAGGTCGTCGAGCAGTTGTGGTCCGCCGTCAGCGTGCGCGCGGCACAGGTGAGGAATCGCGTTGAGCCAGCGCCGCTTCTCCCACTCCCATTCCTCCAGCGACTTCAACTTGGACGATCTGTTCAGGCCGGAGTCCGGAGGGGAGCAGGGTCAGTCGGGCGTGCCCGCACAGCAGGCGCCGCCCGTCCAGCAGCCGGTGCCGCAGGCCGCGCCACCGGTGCAGGGCCAGGGCGGCCCCGAGTACTGGGGGCCGCCACCCGGTGCCGCCCAGCCGGGCGCCATGCAGCAGGCCGCGCCGGTCGAGCACGCGCCGGAGACGCAGTACCTGCCGCCGTACCCGACGACCGACCCGTCGGCCGGCGGCGTCCCGCAGACGCCGGGTCAGCCGATGCCCGGTCAGCCCGGCTACGGCGGGCAGTCCTACGGCGGCCAGCAGGCCTTCGGCGGGCAGCAGCAGTCGTACGGCGGGCAGCAGGCCTTCGGCGGCGGCTTCCCGGCCGAGGCCCAGCAGCAGGCCGTGCCGCAGCCCGGCTACGGCGCCCAGCAGACCTTCGGCGGCCAGTCCTTCCCGGCCGCACCGACGGCCGCGCCGAGCGCCCCGACCGGCTACGCCGACCAGGGCCGCCGGGCGGGCTCCGGCTCGGGCCGGCCGTCGAACCAGATGATCATCGGCGGGGTGATCGCCGGCTGCGCGGCCGCGGGCATCCTGGTCGCGGTGCTGATGAGCGGCGGCGACGACACGCCGTCCGGCACCGGCTCGACTCCGGTGGCCAAGGCGTCCAGCGGCGCTCCGGCCACGGCCGGCACCGGGGGGATGACCCCGGAGGCCAAGGAGCAGGCGAAGGCGCTGTCCGACCTGCTCGGCACCGCCAGTGCCAGCCGGCAGGCGGTGGTCGGCGCGGTGGCCGCGGTCGGCAAGTGCGAGAAGCTGCCGGAGTCGCAGGCGGCGCTCGCCGGCGCGGCGACCCAGCGGCAGGGCCTGCTGACCAAGCTCGGCGCGCTCAAGGTGGACAAGCTGACCGGCGGCACCGAGCTGACCTCGCAGCTGCAGAAGGCCTGGCAGGCCTCGGCCACCGCGGACACCGAGTACGCGGGCTGGGCGGGCGACGCCGTGGCCGGCTGCGACCCGGCGGCGATCAAGAACAACCCGCACCTGAAGGCGGCCACCGAGGCCAGCGGCACGGCGACCGGGGCGAAGGAGAAGGCGTCCTCGCTGTGGAACGCGATCGCGGGCCAGGCCGGGCTGCCGACCAAGGACAAGACGGAGCTCTGAGGCCCCCCGGGGCCGCACAGCGCGCGAGGGGCGGACGGGATCTCATCCCGTCCGCCCCTCGCGCGCTGTGCGTGTCGTCAGAGGGCCGTCGAAAGGCCGTCAGGGGGCCGTCACGACGGGGCCTTGCCGCCGGCGAGCACCCAGCGGACGTCGACGAAGCCCTTGCGCTGTTCGATCAGCCGGCCGCCCTGCACGTGCTGGAAGGTGACCGAGGTGTTCACCAGCCGCGGCGAGTCCGCGCTGGCGAGCATGCTGGTCATGCCCCAGCTGAGCGGCGGGGTGGCGCCGTTGGTCTCGATCGGGTCGCCGCTGTCCAGGACGCCGCGCAGGGTCTTGGCGGTGAGCGGCTTGCCCGCGTCCACCCGGGAGGCCGCGGCGCGCAGCACCTCGTAGGCGACCCAGGTGGTCTGCACGCCCGGGTCGGCGACGTCGATCGCGGTGACGCCGCTGCCGTAGGTGCGGACGGTGCCGCGCAGCGCGTCCCACACGGGGGAGGACTCGGGCGGGAACCAGCCGGTGGCGTAGGCGCCGCCGAGCGGGCCGCCGTCGCCGCCGGTGGAGTCCACCACGGACTGCTGGAAGCTGCCGATCACCGAGGCGAGCGCGGTGTGCTTGGGGCCGAGCCGGCGGAACGGGTCGAGCAGGTTGGCGGTCGGCTCGGGGCCGAGCGCGACGGTGATGCAGTTGCCGTTCCTGTCGTCGCCGATGGCCTTCTGGGCGATCGGCGTGTAGTCGTTGGACCGCTCCGGCGCCTTGACGTCGGTCAGCCTGATCCCGGCCGGGCGCAGCGCTGCGTCCAGGTAGCCGACCAGGGTGTCGCCGGCCCGGGTGTCCGGGCGGATCAGCGCGACGGTCTTGCAGCCCGCCTCGACCAGCTGGCGGCCGCTGCCGGCGATCAGCGCGGGCGTGCCGCCGGCCACCGGGTAGGAGAACGGGCTGCTGAACTCCGGCGTCGACAGGCCGTAGCCGCCCAGGTAGGGGATGCCGGCCTGCTCCAGGGTCGACACGAAGCTGCTGCCGTACTGGCTGTAGGAGCCGACCACGGCGACGGCGTGGGCGTCGACGGCCTGCCGGGCGCAGGCGGTGACCCCCTCCGCGGTGTTGTGCTCGTTGCAGGTCAGCACGCGCAGCTGCCGGCCGTGCAGACCGCCCTTGGCGTTGATCTCGCGGCCGACCGCCTCGGCGAGCGCGGTCATGCCGGGCCGGTCGGCCGATCCGGTGTCGGACGGCGCCCAGGTCATCACGGTCAGGTCGCTGGAGGCTGAGGCGGCGTCGGCCGGGCCCCCGCAGGCCGACGTGGCGAAGATCGCGGGGACCAGGGCTGCCGCGGCGGCCAGGACACCTGCTCTGCGGTGGTGCCGGCGGAGGCCGGCGCTGGGCCGGCCGGCGGTGCGATGGTCGTCGGGCGATCCGTTCCGCCACATGGTGACTCTCCCCTCCCGGGTCCACACACTCGGCCGCTCTGTTATTCGGCCGAAATCAAGCCTTGACCTGGCCGGGCACCGTGAGAGGGACGAAAAGCGAACAGAAGGCCAACGCGGGCGGAACTCCGGGGGGTGACGCGTGTAGAACGGCGGTCGGTGGCGACACGTACGATCGGAGCACGATGTCCGACTCCACAGATTCTTCGTATCGGTCCGCCAACACCTCTTCTCGCGGCGGCCGCCGCTCCAGCACGATGGGCCGCATGCCGCTCAACGATCTCCCCTGGTGGCGCTGGCGGGCCCGGATCCGCTCGGCGCTCCACATGCTCTCCGACCCGTCCTTCCAGCAGCACGCCTGGCTGGCCGGCCTGGACGGCTACGGCGACGTCACGGACGCCGTCTACCGCCTCGTCGAGGACAGCTGGCTGGACCGCTGGCCCGCCGCGAAGTACATCGGCACCGTCGTCCGGGACGCGGCCGAGGCCGCCGCGCTGGACGCCGCGGTGCTGCGGGTGCTGCGGGTGCTGCACCAGGTCGGCGCCGACGCCCCGGCCGCCGCCTACCTGGGCCACCCGCTCTGGCCCGAGGCGGTCGTGGCCGCCCGGGAGGCCCACGTCCTGTTCGCCGTCAACGACGGTGACGACCCGGACACCCCGCCGCGCACCCTGGAGGTGCTGCGCATCATGACGCAGGCGGCCTGACCCGGCGACCCCGGCGCGCGGCCGCGTCCCGCAGTCCGGTCAGCGGCGCGCCGCGCGTCCGGGATGTGACACGCTTGGCCGTCGTGTCGTGAACGAGTGAAGGAAACCGCACGTGGAAGAGCAGAAGGCCGGCGCCCAGTACGTCCTCACGCTGTCCTGCCCGGACAAGCAGGGCATCGTGCACGCGGTCTCCAGCTACCTCTTCATGACCGGCTGCAACATCATCGACAGCCAGCAGTTCGGCGACGCCGACAGCGGGCTGTTCTTCATGCGCGTGCACTTCTCCGCGGCCGGGCCGGTCACCGCGGAGAAGCTGCGGGCCAGCTTCGCCGCCGTCGGCGCCTCCTTCCACATGGACTGGCACATCCACTCGACCGCCGAGCGGATGCGTGTCGTGCTCATGGTGTCGAAGTTCGGCCACTGCCTGAACGACCTGCTCTTCCGCACCCGGATCGGCGCCCTGCCGGTGGAGATCGCCGCGGTGGTCTCCAACCACACCGACTTCCGCGAGCTGACGGAGTCCTACGGCATCCCCTTCCACCACATCCCGGTCACCGTGGAGACCAAGGCCGAGGCCGAGCGCCGGCTGCTCGACCTGGTCGCCGAGGAGAGCGTGGACCTGGTGGTGCTCGCCCGCTACATGCAGGTGCTCTCGGACGACCTCTGCAAGGAGCTCTCCGGCCGCGTGATCAACATCCACCACTCCTTCCTGCCGAGCTTCAAGGGCGCCAAGCCCTACCACCAGGCACACACCCGCGGTGTGAAGCTCATCGGCGCCACCGCGCACTACGTCACCGCCGACCTCGACGAGGGCCCGATCATCGAGCAGGAGGTGGCCCGGGTGACCCACGACGTCACGCCTGAGCAGCTGGTCGCGATCGGCCGGGACGTCGAGTGCCAGGCGCTCGCCCGCGCCGTCAAGTGGCACAGCGAGCGGCGGGTGCTGCTCAACGGCAACCGCACGGTCGTCTTCGCCTGAGCCCGGGCCGTCTCCGGCCGCGCCCGGGAGCCCGGCGGGGACCTCAGGGGCGGGAGAGCAGCGGCAGCGCGTGCAGCACCTGCCGGATCGCCTCCCGGTCGCCCTCCCGGCCGACCGGGATCAGGTCCGGGTCGCGGTGCGCGGCCGCCAGGTAGCAGAACTCCAGCCCGTCCAGCGCCATCTCGGCGACCGGCTCGGCGAGGCCGCCCGGCCCGTCCAACGGGATCAGCCACTCGCCGGCGGCCGGGCCGTCGATCACCAGCCGCAGCGCCCGCCCCGGGGACCCGGAGGGGCCGTGCTGCGCGCGGTGCGCGGCGAACAGCCGGGGGAGTATCCGCGCCCCGAGGTCGATCAGCCGGTGCAGGTGCGCCGGGGCGGGCGGCGGATAGGGGTAGTCCACCGCGCGGGCGATGTCGTCGCCGTGGATCCAGCATTCGAAGGCGCGGTCCAGGAAGGCGTCGCGCAGCGGCAGCACGGCGAAGCCGTAGTCGACCGGCGCACCGCCGTCGACGCCGCCGGCCGCGGCGGACCGCAGCAGCGCGTGGCTCTGCCGCCGCCAGCGCCGGCGCACCTGCTCGGGGTCGTCCCCGCCGGCCGCGGTGATCAGTGCCAGGGTGCGGCCCAGGACGTCGGCCGGGCCGCCCCGCTCCGGCGTCCGGGGCGCCGGCGGCCGCCGGCCGACCACCGGCGGGCGGGCGCCGCCCAGCGGGTCGGGCAGGCCGACCGTGCGGGCCAGGTAGCCGTCCACCGCGGTCAGGTGGCAGACCACCTCGGCCGGCCGCCAGCGCTGCACCCCGCCGTGCCAGGGCAGCTCGGCGACCTCCAGCCACTCGGCCGGGCCGAGGTCGCGCAGCAGCGCGTCAAGCTTGGCGCTCTCCGCGGCGTACGGGCCGGCCCAGGCCGGTACCGGCAGCTCGGGCGGACGGCGGCTCAGGCACCAGTCGAGCACCTGGCGGCGCAGTGCGGCGGAGAGGTCGAGCGGCTCGTCGGGGGTGAGCTCGGCGGCGGCCCCGCCGAGCCGGGCCGCCTCCTCGGCGCACTCCTCGCACTCGCCGAGGTGCCGGTCGACCTCGGCGGCCTCCTCGCGCGGGCAGGCGCCGAGCGCCCACGCCCCCAGCAGGGAGCGCAGCGCCTCGTGCCGCCCGGGGGCCGTCACGGCCCCGGCCGTCCGGCTGCCGGGAGGGGTTCGGGGCGGCGGCGGGCGCCGGCCAGTTCGCCGGCCACCAGCTGCAGGCCGAGGCGCATCCGGTGCTTGGCCGCGGAGTCGCTGATGCCGAGCCGGCGGGCGGTGTCCCGGTAGGTGCGGCCGTCGTGGTGGCCGGGGGCGATGGTCTCGCGGAGCGGGTCGGGCAGCGAGGCGACGGCGTGGTGGGCGAGCGCGGAGGCGGACCGGGCGTCGATCTCCCGCTCGTCTCCGCACCCCTCGCGCAGCCGCTCCACCGCGCGGCGGTGCGTGAGCGTACCCAGCCAGGACCGCAGGGTGCCCTGCCCGGGGTGCCAGTGGCCCGGCTCCGACCAGACCTGGGCGAAGACGTCGCGGGTGAGCTGCTCGGCGGCGTCCTGGTCGTCGAGGACGCACAGTGCGAGGCCGTGCACGAGCGGCGCGAACCGGTCGTAGAGCTCGCCGAGCGCGGTCTCCTCGCCGCGGACGAGGCGGAGCGCGAGTCGTTCGTCGGAGCTGCTCATGCCGTCCCGCGCTCTCTGCTCACGAGGGTGTCCCTCCCCGCTCTCCCCGGCGTGTCGCCGACCCCGCGATCCTCCCGGCGGACGGCCGGCGGGCCATGCCTGCGACCACGGTATCCAAGTGCGCCGGGGCGCCGGGTGAAATGCGGAAATGAGGGGGCGGGAAGTTTCACCCCGTCAGATCCTTCCGGTACCCCGGCGGCGACGGCGGGTTCGGACAGATGTGGCAAGGGTGGTTCGCTCGTGGCGGGCCCCCCGTTCGGCCGTTGTGGCGGTACCGTCGTTGTGCTCGTGCACAGCCCCCGACCCCGGCCGGACGATCATCGGTACGACGCTCGTCAGGGTGAGCGGGACAGTATGCACCGAGCTGTCCCCCGATCGCTGGAATATGCCCGAAGCGCTTGCTGCGACCACCCGGTCGAATCATCCTGAGGCGTATTCGTGTCGAAGCCATGGGTAATCCGACCAGGCAGACCGGCCGAGCGCGGCCGGCCGACCGGTGTGATGAAGGCGCTGCCGCCCGGGCCGGGCGGCAGGGTGTGGGTGGCCGATTACCGAGTGCGGGTGGTGGAGCGGTGCAGGTACTTCAGGTGCAGCTGGCGGTCCAGGCGGACCCGGCGGAGGTCGGCAGGGCGCGCCGGTGGGTACGGACCAGGCTTCAGGGGTGCGGGCTCGACCCCGACGCGCCGATCGCCGAGACCCTGGTGCTCGTCGTCTCCGAACTCGTCACCAACGCCGTGGTGCACACCGGCTGTCCCGCCGTCCTGAGACTCAGCATGCCGGTGGCCGACACCGCGTCGCCTGACGTCGTCTCATCGACGGTCCGGGTCGAGGTCGCCGACGCCAGCCGCAGCGCGCCCGCCCCCCGCCACGCCGGCCGGGACGCGACCAGCGGCCGAGGCCTGGAACTGGTCGAACTGCTCTGCGTGCGCTGGGGCTGGTACCCGGAGGGCTCCGGCAAGCGGGTCTGGTGCGAGATCGACCCGGCCGTGCAGGCCCCCGTCCCGGCCGCGGTGCCCGTCCTCGACGAACTCGCCTGGCAGCTCTGACGCCCCCGGCCGGCCGCGCGGCAGCCCGCACCGAGCGGGACCCGCCCCGCACTCGACCGGCCGCGTGGCCCGCCGGGCGTCCCCGGTGCGCCCGGGGCGCGCGGGTCGTCCGGCCCGGCCCGGCCGTGCTCCCGGTTCCGGCCGATGCGCCGCAACCTTGCCGAATTTCCGACAAGCCATTGACGTGACGTATCCGACTGATCACTCTTGGGTGCAGCTCTCCGTCGCGAGGGGACGCCGAGGGGAAGCCCGGGTGGTGCCAGCACATCAGGGGGACCGGCTGCCGACCGCCCGCAGGCCTCCTCGGCGAGTGCGGAGCGCAGGCGCGCGGGTTCAGGGCTCGCGCGTCCGCTCGGACGGTGTCCCGGCGTGCCGTGCTCGGGGCGTGCGCGGCGGGGCACCGTCCGACGAGTGGCGCGGCACCGGCTCGGTGGTGCGGAAGGTCCGCCGGTAGGCGCTCGGGGCGACGTCCAGCCGCCCGCGCAGGTGCAGCCGCAGCGAGGCCGCGGTGCCGAAACCGGCCCGCCGGGCCACCTGGTCCACCGACAGGTCGGTCTCCTCCAGCAGCTGCCGGGCCAGCTCGGTGCGCTGCAGCGCAAGCCACTCGCCCGGACTGCTCCCGGTCTCCTCGCGGAACCGCCGGGTGAAGGTCCGCACGCTCATGCCCGCCCGGGTGGCCAGCTCGCCGAGCGGCAGCGGCCGGTCCAGGTGCTCCAGCGCCCACGCCCGGACGGCAGCGGTGCCCGCCCCGCCCGGCGGCGGCACGGGCCCGCGCGCCTCGACGTACTGCTTCTGCCCGCCCTCCCGCCACGGCGGCACCAGGCAGGTCCGGGCCACCGCGTTGGCGACCGCGCTGCCGTGGTCCCGCCGCACCAGGTGCAGGCAGAGGTCCACCCCGGCGGCGACCCCGCCGGAGGTCAGCACGTCGCCGTCGTCGGTGAAGAGCACGTCCGGGTCCAGCCGCACCTGCGGGAACATCCGGGCGAAGCGCTCGGTGTACGCCCAGTGCGTGGTGGCCGGGCGGCCGTCCAGCAGGCCGGCCGCCGCCAGGACGAAGGCGCCGGTGCAGATCGACACCAGCCGGGTGCCGGGGCGGACCATCGCGAGCGCGGCGGTGATCCGCGGGTCGAGCACACCCGCGACCACGTCGTCCGCGCCGTCCTTCTGCGCCGGGACCACCACCGTGTCGGCCTCGGCGAGGAGTTCGGGGCCGTGGCCGACCACGATGCGGAAGTCCGTGCTGGTGGCGACCGGTCCGCCGTCCACGGTGCAGGTGGCCACCTGGTACAGCGGCGTGCCGTCCGGACCCTTCGCCGACTCGAAGATCCGTGCCGGGACGGCCAGTTCGAAAGCGATCACCCGGTCCAGCGCCAGCACCGCGACCCGGTGCGGCCGCGCGGCCTCCGTCATCCCGATCTCCCTTCCCGCGGGCGGTTCCACATTGTGACCCGCAAACCCCTGGCCTGCGGAAGTGGTCTGGACCAAAACTGTGGCTGTGCCCGAACTGAGACCCGCGCCCGCCCCGGCCGGCACCGTCGTCGAACCCGCCGCCGGCCCCGCCATCTGGACCCGCAACTTCCGGCTCTACTTCACCGCCCGCAGCTCCGGCCTGCTCAGCGACGCCATGCTCCCGGTCGCCGTCGCGGCCGGCCTGATCGGCGCGGGCCACCCGCTGGGCAGCGTCGGCTACGCGATGGCCTTCCTGATGGCTCCCTTCGCGGGCCTGGTGCTGGTCGGCGGCGTGCTCGCCGACCGCTTCACCGCCCGCCGCCTGATGATCACCGCCGACCTGGTCAACCTCGTCACCCGGGTGCTGATGGCCTGGCTCTTCTTCACCGGCGTCGACCGCCTCTGGCAGCTGTACGCGCTGCTCGCCCTCGCCGGCACCGCCGCCGCGATGTTCCAGCCCGGCGCCGCCTCCACCGTCCCGCGGACCGCCCGCGACGTGCACGGCGCCAACGGCGTGCTGCGCACCTCCGAGGCGCTCACCGTGCTGCTCGGCCCGGCGGTGGCGGGCCTGCTCGCGGGCGCCGCCGCCACCGGCTGGGTCATGGTGCTCGCCGCGTTCGCCTACGCCCTGAGCGCCTGCTGCCTGCTCGCGCTGCGGCTCGGGCCGACCCCGGCGCCGCCGGCCGGCGACAGCCTCTGGCGGAACCTGGTCGACGGCTGGCACGAGTTCCGCTCCCGCACCTGGATGTGGGGCGTCATCGTGATCTGGTTCTTCTACAGTGCGCTCTGCTTCGGCCCGCTGCTGCCGGTCGCCGCCGGCCTGATCGTCCCCGAGCACGGCTCCACGACGTACGGCGTGCTCAACGCGGTGTTCGGGGCCGGCACCGTGCTCGGTGGGCTGCTGGGCATCCGGATCCGGCCGCAGTACCCGCTGCGCGGCGGGGCGCTGGCCATGCTGGCCTTCCCGCTCACGCCGCTCGGCATCGCCCTCGGGCTGCCCGTCCCGGTCCTCGCGGTGTGCTTCCTGGTCACCGGTGTCGGGGCCACCTTCTGGGGCGTCATGTGGGCCACCAACGTGCAGACCCAGGTGCCGGCCGAGGTGCTGAACCGGATCCACGCCTACGAGGTGGCCGGCTCGGTGTGCATGGCGCCGGTCGGGTCCGCCCTGGCCGGCCCCGCCTCCGAGGCCTTCGGCCCGCGGGCGGTGCTGTTCGCGGGCGCCGCGGTCGCGGTGCTGGTGGTCGCCACGCTGCTGCTCGTCCGGCCGATCCGTGACCTGCGGCAGGTGGCCCCCCGGTGAGCCCGGAGCGGCCGGACGCGGGCCATGGCCCGATCCTTACGAAAGCTGGCAGTCAGGCCACTCGTCCGCTGCCGAGCCGCCCCGGGACACTCGACCGGTGACCGAACTGACCACCCGCAGACCCGCACCCCCCGCCGACACCCGCACCCCCCGCCTCCACTACGCCTGGGTGGTGGCCGGCGTCGCCCTGGTCGTCCTGCTGGGCTCGGCCGGCTTCCGCTCCGCACCCGGCCTGATGATGGACGCCCTGAACGGCGAGTTCGGCTGGTCGCACGCCACCATCGGCAGCGCCGTCTCGGTCAACCTCACGCTGTACGGGCTGACCGCGCCGTTCGCCGCCGCGCTGATGGACCGCTTCGGCATCCGGCTCGTCGTGGTCAGCGCCCTGCTCACCATCGCCACCGGCGCCGGGCTCACCGTCCTCATGACCGAGAGCTGGCAGCTCATCCTCTGCTGGGGCGTGCTGGTCGGCCTGGGCAGCGGATCGATGGCCGGCGCCTTCGCCACCACCGTCACCGGACGCTGGTTCCAGGCCCGGCAGGGCCTGGTCACCGGCGTGCTGACCGCCGCCGGCGCCGCCGGCAACCTGGTCTTCATGCCGCTGCTCGCCGCCCTGGTCGAGCACCACGGCTGGCGCACCGCGGTCGTCGTGGTCTCGCTCTCGGCCACCGCCGTCGCCGTCCCCGTCCTGCTGCTGATGCGCGAGCGCCCCGCCGACATCGGCCTGCTGCCGTACGGGGCCACCGAGCAGCCGCCCGCCCCGGCCACCGACGGCAGTGCCCTGGCCCGCTCGATGCGGGTGCTGCGGGAGGCCGCCCGGACGAGGGCGTTCTGGCTGCTGGCCGGCTCCTTCGCGATCTGCGGCGCCACCACCGCGGGCCTGGTCGGCACCCACTTCATCCCGGCCGCGCACGACCACGGCATGCCCGTCACCACCGGCGCGAGCCTGCTCGCCCTGGTCGGCGTCTTCGACGTGGCGGGCACCATCGCCAGCGGCTGGTTCACCGACCGCTTCGACTCCCGGCGCCTGCTGGTCGTCTACTACGGTCTGCGCGGACTCTCCCTGCTCTTCCTGCCGCAGCTGTTCGGCCACTCCCTGCAGCCCCCGATCCTCGCCTTCGTGATCTTCTACGGGCTGGACTGGGTCGCCACCGTGCCGCCCACCGTCGCGCTCTGCCGCCGCCACTTCGGGGCCGACGCGCCGATCGTCTTCGGCTGGGTGCTCGCCGCCCACCAGATCGGCGCCGCCGTGGTCGCCGGACTGGCCGGTGTGGTCCGCGACCGCTTCGGCGACTACGACCTCGCCTGGTACACGGCGGGCGCGCTGTGCGCAGTGGCCGTCCTGCTCTGCCTTGCGCTGCGCGGCGGCGACCGGACGGGCACCGCCCCGGCCGCGGCGGCCGCCTGAGCAGCGGGCCGGCCGGGCGGGCGTCCAGGTGGGCGGGCGTCCGGCCGGCGACACGGCGCGGACGGGTGCCCTAAGGGAGCGGTGTCGTAAGGAGCGGATAGCCTCTTCGGCTATGACACTGGTCTTCACGCTGGACCCCGACCCCACCCCCGGCCTGCGCGCCGAGATCGTGGCGCTGTGGACGGACGTCAGCAACGCCGGCGGTGCGGTCGGCTTCGTCCCGCCGGTCACCGCGGAACAGGTGCTGCCCACTGCCGAGGAGCAGTTCGCCGGCCTCGGCCCGGCCGGTCCGGACCGGCTGCTGATCGGCCGCGAGGCCGGCACCGGACGGCTCGCCGCAGCCCTCTTCTTCGCCTCCATGCGCTTCGACCTCATGGAGCACTGGCGAGTGCTCAAGCGGATCATGGTCCACCCCGACCTGCAGGGCCGCGGCCACGGCGCCGAGCTGCTCGCCGAGGCCGAGCGCACCGCCCGCGCCTGGGGCCTCGACAGCCTCCGCCTCACCCTGCGCGGCGGCCTCGGCCTGGAGAAGTTCTACGGCCGCTGCGGCTGGACGGAAGTGGGCCGGGTGCCCCGCGCGATCCGGGTCGGGCCCGGCGACGACCGCGACGACGTCACCATGTGGCTGGACCTCCGCGACGACATCGCCTGACCCCGTGCGGGCGGTGCCGTCCGGCATGCTTCACTGGGAGACCGGCACCCGGAGTGGGCCGCCCCGGGCGGCCCGGCCGAGCGCCGCCCGTCGTACCCCAGCCGTGAAGGACGCCACCCGTGAGCAGCCGCAAGTCGCACGCCACGCTCCGCTACACCTCCCTGCGGGCGAGTATCTTCCTCGGCTGCCTGCTCCTCGCCATGCTGCTCGGGCACTTCGGCGTCATCCCGGTCGCCGGCAGCAGCGGCGTGGTCTTCCTGATCCTGCTCGCCCTGCTGGTCTCCGCCCCGGTCAGCTACGTCGTGCTGAGCAAGCAGCGCGACGCCATGTCCGAGCAGATCGCCGGCACGGTCGGCGGGCTGCGCGCCCGCACCTCGCAGCGGATCGCCGCCCAGAACGCCGAGGAGGACGCGGCCGTCGACGCCGCCCAGGCCGCCCCCCAGCAGGACTGACCTTGGCCGAGCCCGCGCCGCCGCGCCGCCCCACCGGGCGCGACGTGGCCCGGCTGGCCGGCGTCTCCCAGGCCACCGTCTCGCTGGTCTTCTCCGGCGCCGGCGGCCACCGCGTCTCCGACGCCACCCGGGAGCGCGTCCGGGAGGCCGCCCGCACCCTCGGCTACCAGCCGCAGGCCGCCGGCCGCCAGCTGCGGCTCGGCCGCAGCGGCATGGTGATGCTCGCCGTGCCCAACCTGCTCGGCCCATTCTTCGGCCGGGTGCTGTCCGGCGTCCACGAGGAGGCGCACCGGCGCGGCCTCGCCGTCGTCGTCTCCTCCGGCTGGGACGGCGCCACCCTCGCCGAGGCCGCCACCGCCGGCCGCTTCGACGGGCTGCTGATCTGCTCGCCCGACGACAGCCAGCTCGGCGAGCTCCCCACCGACACCCCGGCGGTGTTCCTCGACGCCGACCCGGCCCGCAACCCCGGCCGCCCCACCGTCGAACTCGACGTCGCGGCGGGCATGCGCGCCGCCGTCGAGCACCTCGCCGCCGGCGGCCACCGCCGGATCGGCCACCTGCGCTCCACCCTCTCCGCGCACACCTTCCGCACCCGCCAGGCCGGCTTCGAGGCCGCCACCGCGGACCTGGAGGTCGTCGAACTCGGCGTCAGCCTGAACGAGGGCGCCGAGGCCGCCCGCGCCGTCGCCCGCACCCTGCTGGCGCGGCCCGACCGGCCCGCCGCGGTGATCTGCGACGACGACGTGGTCGCCTCCGGTCTCTACCAGGCCGCCGCCGAACTCGGACTGCGGATCCCCGACGACGTCTCGGTGGTCGGCATCGACAACATCCCGGTCGCCGGTCTGCTCGTCCCGCCGCTCACCACCGTCGACCTCCCCGGCGAAGAGCTCGGCCGCACCGGCGTCACCGCCCTCGCCGCCCTCCTCGCCGGCGACCCGGTCACCCCCGTCCCGCCTCTCCCCACCACCCTGGTCACCCGCGCCTCCACCCGCCCGGTCTGACCGCGGCGGAGCGGGCGCCGTACAGGGCCCGGGCAGGGCCCGCGGGCGAACCGGGCCGCACCCTCCGGTGGCGCGCGGCCCCCGCCGTCAGGCCGCCAGTGCCGCCGGCTTCGCCGCCGCGGCCTCGGCCGCCGGCCGGAACCACCCGCGGCAGGCGAACAGCAGCGCCCCGCCCACCCCGATCCCGGCCGCCGCGGCCACCGCCACCCGGAACAGCGAGCCCTCGACCAGCATCCCGGAGACCGCGTACCCCGCAGCGTTCCCGGTCGCGAACAGCGTGATCAGCCAGGCGAAGGCCTCGGTGACCGTCCCGGTGGGCGCCAGCTCCGCGATCAGCACGAAGGCGGCCGCCAGCAGCGGCGCCAGTCCGATGCCGGAGAGGAACGAGAGCGCGGCCATCGCGTACGGCCCCGGCAGGGCGATCAGCGGCAGGTAGGAGGCGGCCATCAGCAGTGCGATCACCCAGGTGCGGGTCGCGGTGGTGCTGCGCCAGCGGACGGCGCCGTAGCCGAGCGCGCCGAGCAGCCCGCCGAGCGCGGCCAGCGCGAGCATCAGTCCGGCCCCGCCGGGCAGTGCGTCGGGGTGCTGCTCGGCGTAGGCGATGAAGAGCACGCTCTGGGCGCCGACCGTCCAGCCGGCGCCGGCCAGGCCGATCAGCAGCAGGACGAGACCGGGCGAGCGCAGCGGCCCGAGCAGTCCGGCGGAGGCGGACCGCGCCGGTGCCCGCCAGGCCCGGGCGGGCGCGGCGGTGGCGACGACCAGCGAGCCGAGCAGCCCGAGCGCGGCCGCCGTCCACAGGGCTGTGGGCGGGCCGAAGCCCGCGGCGATGCCGGCCACCGCGAGCGGCCCGGCGACGTAGAGGATCTGCTGGGAGGCGGAGTCGAAGGCGTACGCGGTGTCGAGCTGCTCCTCCTTCACCACGGAGGGCCACAGTGCCCGCAGGCAGGGTTCGAGCGGCGGCATGGCGAGGCCGGCCAGGGCGGCGCCGGCGGGGGCGGCGATCGCGGAGCCGGGGGCGACGGCGAGCAGGGTGTAGCCGAGGCCGGCGACGACGGCGGTGCTGAGCAGCACCCGCGGCTGGCCGGTGCGGTCGACGAGCCGTCCGAGGGCCGGTCCGCCGACGGCGGCGGAGACCGCGTAGGCGGCGGTGGCCAGGCCGATCCGGCTATACGGTGCCCCGGCCTCGCGCAGCGCGAGGGCGATCACCAGGCCGGTCATGCCGGCCGGGAGCCGGCCGAGCAGGGTGCCGAGGAGCAGCCGGGTGACGTGCGGGGCGCGGAGCAGCGCGAGGTAGCCCATACCTGAAGTTATACGTATAACCGTCACCCCCGGTCAATCCGCGCCCGCGCCGGCCGCTGCGGCGCCTGGCTGGTTCGCGGCCATAGCTCAAACCAATACTTTGAACATCTCAAATGTTTACTGCTAACGTTCCGGCCATGACCTCCGCAGACGCAGCATTCAAGGCCTGGACGGGCACGACGCCCGCCCGCCGCTGCGCCTGCCCGCCGCGGGCCGTGACCGGCCCGCGCGCCTGCCGCGCCTGCGGCTGTACCGGGGCGGCACGCCTCTCCTGACGGTCCTTCCGCGGCCCCCGCCCGGACGGGCCCCGCGCGTGCCGCCGTGTCCGAGCTCCTCCGTTCGACCACGCCCGGCCCCGTTCGGCCCCCGACCCCCGGAGTCGCATCCCCATGCCCGGACCCCTGTCCGCAGTCCGCCGCACGCCCTTCTGGGCGCAGATCGCCGGCGGCCTCGTCCTCGGCCTGCTGCTCGGCTGGATCGCCCGCGCCGGCGACATCGCCTGGCTCACCACCACCCTCGACACCGTCGGCAAGACCTTCGTCCAGCTGCTGAAGCTGGCCGTCCCCCCGTTGGTGTTCACCGCGATCGTGGTCAGCGTCGCCAACCTGCGGAACGTCGCCAACGCCGCCCGGCTCGCCGTCCGCACCCTGCTCTGGTTCCTCGCCACCTCGCTGATCGCGGTCGCGGTCGGCCTCGGCCTCGGCCTGCTCACCGACCCCGGCCGCGGCGCCGACCTCTCCACCGAGGGGCTCAAGGCTCCGGAGGAGGCCGGCAGCTGGGTCGACTTCCTGACCGGCATCATCCCGACCAACATCGCCACCGCGTTCGTCGAGGTGAACGTCCTCCAGATCGTCTTCCTCGGCATCGTCACCGGCGCCGCCGTGCTGAAGATCGGCGAGAAGGCCGAGCCCGTCCGCCGGCTCGCCGAGTCCGTCCTCGACCTCACCCAGACCGCGCTCTGGTGGGTCATCAGACTCGCCCCGCTCGGCACCCTCGGCCTGATCGGCAAGTCCGTCGCCAAGTACGGCTGGGACCTGCTCGCCCCGTTCGCCACGCTCGCCGCCGACGTCTACATCGGCTGCGCGATCGTGCTGTTCGCGGTCTACCCGCTGCTGCTGCGCTTTGCCGGCGGCCTCAACCCGGTGCACTTCTTCCGCGGCGCCTGGCCGGCCATCCAGCTGGCCTTCGTCTCCCGCTCCTCGGTGGGCACTCTGCCGGTCACCCGCCGCGTCACCGAGCGCCTCGGCGTGCCGAGCGAGTACGCCTCGTTCGCCGTCCCGTTCGGGGCGACCACCAAGATGGACGGCTGCGCCGCGATCTACCCCTCGCTCGCCGCGATCTTCGTGGCGCAGGTGTACGGCATCCACCTGGGCATCGGCGACTACCTGCTGATCGCCTTCGTCTCGGTGATCGGCTCGGCCGCGACCGCCGGCCTCACCGGCGCGATCGTCATGCTGACGCTCACCCTGTCCACCGTCGGCCTGCCGCTGGAGGGCGTGGGCCTGCTGCTCGCCATCGACCCGATCCTCGACATGGTCCGCACCGCCACCAACGTGGCCGGTCAGGCCGTGGTGCCGATCCTGGTCTCGGCCCGGGAGAAGACGCTGGACCGTGCCGCGTACGACCACCCGACCGGTGACCTGCTGGCCGAGCCCGCCGCGGCTCCGGCCGACGGCCCGGCCCGGGAGGCCGAGCCCGCCGCGGCCTGACGCCCGACCGACCCGTCCAGGGCCCCTTCCCGTACCCGGGGAGGGGCCCTGGGCCGTTCCCGGGTCAGCCGCCCACACTCCCGCCGGCACGCAAGAATCAATAATCAAGTCTGCATCAAATCAACAGATCTTCGAAAATAGCTTGCACAGCTCTTGTGGGGTGGCGCGCGGGCGCCCTACGCTCCGCGGCGGGCGCCTTGGGCCGCCACCACCCGAGAGAAACGAGCAAGCGATGTCACGGAGCATCAGAGGAGCTGCGGCACGCCGGGCCGGCGTGCCGCAGCGACGGACCGCGGCGGTGCTGGCGGCGGTGACCGCGGTCACGGTGGGCTACGCCGGCCCGGCCGCCGCCGACACCGGGGCCGTCGTGACGCGGGCGGGACTGGCACCCGCCCTGCTCGCCGGCCGCGGCGCCGACCTCGGAATGGCCGAGCAGGAGGCGGAGAACGCCCGGAGCAACGGCGCCGTGATCGGCCCGGACCGCACCGCCTACACCCTGCCCTCGGAGGCCTCCGGCCGCTCCGCGGTGAAGCTGACGCCCGGTCAGTACGTCGAGTTCACCCTGCCCGCGGCGGCGAACGCGATCACCGTGCGCTACAGCATCCCGGACGCCCCGAACGGCGGCGGCATCACCGCGCCGCTCGACGTCACGGTGAACGGCCGCAACCGCAGCACCATGACGCTGACCTCGCAGTACTCCTGGCTCTACAACCAGTACCCGTTCAGCAACGACCCGCAGGCCGGGCTGCTGCACCCCGACTGGTGGATCACCGAGTGCTCCTGCGTGCCGAGCGCCACCACCCCGGCGCCGGAGATCGCCAAGCCGTTCCGGCCCAGCCACTTCTACGACGAGCAGCGCCTGCTGCTCGGCCGCACCCACAAGGCCGGCGACACCGTCCGGCTGACCGTCCCGGCCGGCAGCAAGGCCGCCTGGACGGTGGTCGACCTGCTCGACTCCGAGCTCGTCGGCGCCCCGCACCTGAACCTCGCAGCCGCCGACGTGCTGGCCTTCGGCGCCGACCCGACCGGCCGCCGCGACTCCGCGGACGCCATCGACCGGGCGATCGCCTTCGCCCGCCGCACGCACCTGCCGGTCTACCTGCCGCCGGGCATCTTCCAGGTCAACCGGCACATCGTGGTCGACGACGTGACGATCGAGGGCGCCGGCAGCTGGTACACCGTCGTCAAGGGCCACGAGGTGGACCTCGCCACCCCGGCCCCGGACGGCTCGGTGCACACCGGCGTCGGCTTCTACGGCAAGGACGCCGCCGCGGGCGGCAGCCGCAACGTCCACCTGTCCGGCTTCGCGATCGAGGGCGACGTCCGCGAGCGGATCGACACCGACCAGGTGAACGGCGTCGGCGGCGCGATGAGCGACTCCACCGTCGAGGGCCTGTACATCCACCACACCAAGGTGGGCCTCTGGTTCGACGGCCCGATGAAGAACCTCGAGGTCACCCGCAATGTGATCACCGACCAGATCGCCGACGGCCTGAACTTCCACACCGGCGTCACCGACTCGGTGGTCTCCCACAACCTCGTCCGCAACACCGGCGACGACGGCCTCGCCATGTGGTCGGAGAAGACCGCGGACGCCCGCAACACCTTCGACCACAACACCGTGCAATCGCCGGTGCTGGCCAACGGCATCGCGATCTACGGCGGCGGCGACAACACCGTTTCCCGCAACCTGGTCGCGGACCCCGTCCGCGAGGGCAGCGCGATCCACCTCGGCTCCCGCTTCGGCGCCGAGCCGTTCACCGGCCACCTGTGGATCACCGACAACACCACCGTCCGCTCCGGCACCCACGAGCTGAACTGGAACATCGGCCTCGGCGCGATCTGGTTCTACGCGCTGGAGAAGGACATCGCCGCGGACGTCCGGGTGACCGGGGACCACTTCCTCGACAGCACCTACAACGCGGTGATGGTGGTCGCCGACTGGCCGGTGAAGGACCTCTACAAGGTGACCGGCCTGCACTTCAAGGACATCCGGGTGGACGGCACCGGCACCTCGGTGCTCAGCGCCCGCGCGGCCGGCTCCGCGGACTTCGAGAACGTGGACGCCCGCAACGTCGGCGCGGTCGGCGTCAACAACTGCGGCACCTTCCACTTCACCCCGGCCGGTTCGGAGTTCTCGGTGACCGACCTCGGCGGCAACGACGGCGGCGGCACCACCGGCGCCTGGCTCGCCCCGTGGGAGCTGCCCAACACCATCACCTGCGACAACCGCCCGCCGGTGGTGGCCCCGCCCGCGCCGTCCGCCTGGTGACGCCGCCCCGGGACCGCTCCTGACCCCTGGACGGCTCCTGAAAAGCCGTCGGGGCGCCCGTCCGGATCCCCCCTCCGGACGGACGCCCCGACGGCGTTCGGGTCAGCGGGTCACCACTTGTCCCAGGAGATGTTCCAGCCGCTCAGACCGTTGTCCGGCTTCACCTGCTGGCCGACCGAGTTCTGCACGGTGACCGGGTCGCCGACGATCGCGGCGTCGTAGAACACGCCCGCGGAGGAGCCCGGCGAGCCGTCCTTCGCGGAGGTGTCCTCCAGACCGATGCAGCCGTGGCTGGTGTTGGTGTGGCCGAAGACCCCGGGGGCGTACTTGCCGTGCACGTAGGTGCCGGTCGGGGTGAGGCGCAGGGCGTGCGGCATCTCGACCTTGTAGGCCGGGCCCTGGTGGTTGACGACGGTGGAGGAGTCCATGACGGTCGTCCCCTCCTTCGCCATGACCACCATCGTGCCGTTGAAGGTGTTCTGGGAGGCGGGCGAGCTGGCGCCGGCGCTGATCGGGATGGTGGCGTCCGGCTTGCCGTCCTCCTTGACCACCATCTGGTGGGTGGAGGCGTCCGCGACGCTGACCCGGGAGCGGCCGATGGTGAAGCTCTGGTCGCTGTCGACCTCGCCGTACACGTCCGGGGCGGTCTCGACGCTCTTCAGCCGGTAGTGCACGCTGACCTTGGTCTGCGGCTTCCAGAACTGCTCCGGCCGGAAATCCACCCGGGTGTTGCCGAACCAGTGCGGCTTGACCACGCTGCCGTCGGACGCCTCGAAGGTGACGGCCTTCTCGACCGCGGCCTTGTTCTCGACGCCCTTCTTGAAGTTCAGCGAGACGATCATGCCGACGCCGTAGGTCTGCCCGTCCGCGATGTTGTCGTAGGGGCTCGCGCCCTTGGTGGGCGTCAGCGTGGTGAAGCTGCTCTCCGCGGTGGCCGCCACCCCGGAGGCGTCGGCGGCCTGGGCGCTCACCTTGTACTCGGTGGAGACGGCGAGGTTCTGCGAGGGCGTCCAGCCGAGGCCGTCCGGGGTGATCGTGCCCGGGACCTCCTTGCCGTCCTTGCCGGTCACCTTGACGGTGGTGAGCTTGCCGTTCGCCACCGCGATCTTGAGCGCGGTCGGCTTCACCTTGGTGGCGCCGTTGGCCGGCTCGATGCTCACGACGGCCTGCGACTTCTTCTGATCCGCCTGCTTGTCGGGGCCCGCCGACGAACCCCCGCCGCTGCTGCTGCACGCGGTGGTCAGCACCAGTGCCCCACCGAGTACCGCCGCCGCCACGACCCTGCCTGCCGCCCGCTTCACTGCCATACCCCTTCGCCGTATTCCCCTCGTTAGACGCGCGAAGGGCTCCGGCAGTTTCGCACCCGGGCGACTCGTCCGGTCACGAATGGACAACGGCCGCGGCGGGGTGGCGAGGATCACCCGATCGAGCGATGGGGGGAAGGCTGATGGAGCAGTGCTCCTTCCGGGTGCCCGCCGCGTGCCCGCCCGGGTGTCCGGAGCCCCGGGGAGGCCCGCTCCCCGGGGCCGGCGTTCGGCGGGAAACAGGCAGGGGGCCCGCCACAGCCGTGGCAGGCCCCCTTGGTACTGCTCTTCGTGCTCGTGAGACGGCCGGTGGCCGCCGGCGGACCCGGAGGTCCTGAGCGATCAGATCATCAAAAGAGGATCGTCAGACAGCGGTGACGTTCTCCGCCTGCGGGCCCTTCGGGCCCTGGGTGACGTCGAAGGTGACCGCCTGGTTCTCCTCCAGCGAGCGGAAGCCGCTCGAGTTGATGGCGGAGTAGTGGACGAAGACGTCGGGGCCGCCGCCCTCCTGGGCGATGAAGCCGAAGCCCTTCTCAGCGTTGAACCACTTGACGGTTCCCTGAGCCATGCCGTTCTCCTTGCGAGGGACGTATTGGAGGCCACACCGTGTGACATCCGGTCCGCTGCGCTGATCGCCCTGCCTCCGGGAAGCTCCGGAGTTTTTCGCACAGTGCTCAATCAATGCTCAATTGCGCTGAAACTGCTGAAAAACTACGAAAAGCCCGCGGTTACATGCTCCGCAGGCTTCAAGTACTGCAAGGGAAATCAAACTGCAACTGGAAGAGACGTTAGCACGGTGGAGCGGCCCCGACCAGGGGTGAACGGAGGGCGCGCCGGTGTGTCGCCCGCCTGGTGTCGGGAGCCGGAACCGGCAGGCATACGCTGCGGGGAGAGTACGAACATCAGAGGGAGAGCACGGTGACCGGTAGCGAAGCGGGCAGCTCGGCGGCGGTAAGGCCCCGGGTCGGGCACATTCAGTTCCTCAACTGTTTGCCCCTCTACTGGGGGCTCGCGCGGACCGGCAACCTGCTCGACCTCGACCTCACCCGGGACACCCCCGAGAAGCTCAGCGACCGGCTGGTCGCCGGCGACCTGGACATCGGCCCGATCACCTGCGTGGAGTACCTGCGGCACGCCGAGGACCTCGTCGTCCTGCCGGACATCGCGGTCGGCAGCGACGGCCCGGTGATGTCCTGCGTGATCGTCAGCAAGGTGCCGCTCGCCGACCTCGACGGCCGCCCCGTCGCCCTCGGCTCCACCAGCCGCACCTCCGTCCGGCTCGCCCGCCTCCTGCTGGAGGAGCGCGAGGGCGTCCGGCCCGACTACTTCTCCTGCCCGCCCGACCTCGACGCGATGCTCGCCCGCGCCGACGCCGCCGTCCTCATCGGCGACCCCGCCCTGCGCGCCTCCCTGCAGCAGGCCCCCAGCCAGGGCCTCGCCGTGCACGACCTCGGCGCCATGTGGAAGGACTGGACGGGCCTGCCCTTCGTCTTCGCCGTCTGGGCCGCCCGCCGCGACTACCTCGAGCGCTCCCCGGGGACGACCGCGGCCGTGCACCGCGCCTTCCTGGAGTCCCGCGACCTCTCGCTCACCGAGGCCGCCAAGGTCGCCGAGCAGGCCGCCCGCTGGGAGTCCTTCGACGCGCCGCTGCTGGAGCGCTACTTCACCGAGGCCCTCGACTACTCGCTCGGCGGCCGCCAGCTCGCCGGCATCGCCGAGTTCGCCCGCCGGGTCGCCCACGACAGCGGGTTCGCCCCGGATGTGACGGTGCGCCTGCTGGAGTCCGTGTCCGTGCCCGCGGCCGGGTAACACCGGCGTGCGGGCGCCCGGGTTGGTACTGTCCGGCGGGGCGCATCGGGCGGACGGGAGGCGGGGGCGATGGAACCACTGGGTGCTGCGGACCCGGCCAGGGTCGGTGCGTACCGGCTGCTCGGCCGCCTCGGCGCCGGCGGCATGGGGCGGGTCTACCTGGGCCGCACGGCCGGCGGCCGCACCGTCGCGGTCAAGGTGGTGCGCGACGAACTCGCCGACGACCCCGAGTTCCGGGCCAGGTTCCGCCAGGAGGTCGCCGCCGCGAGGCTGGTCGGCGGCCGCTGGACGGCCCCGGTGCTGGACGCCGACACCGAGGGCGACCACCCCTGGGTGGCCAGCGGCTACGTGGCCGGTCCCTCGCTGGACGCCGCCGTCCGGCGGCACGGACCGCTGCCCGTGCAGGCCGTGCACACCCTCGGCGCCGCCCTCGCGGAGGCCCTGGAACAGGTGCACGGGCTCGGCCTGGTGCACCGCGACGTCAAACCCTCCAACGTGCTGCTCGCCCTCGACGGGCCGCGTCTGATCGACTTCGGCATCGCCCGCGCCCTGGACGCCGCGACCGCCCTCACCCGCTCCGGCTACGTGGTCGGCTCGCCCGGCTACCTCTCGCCCGAACAGGCCGCGGGCGAAGCCGCCGGGCCCGCCGGGGACGTCTTCTCGCTCGGCGCCGTCCTCGCCTTCGCCGCCACCGGCACCGCCCCCTTCGGCGAGGGCGTCAGCGCCGCCGTGCTGCTCTACCGGGTGCTGCACGAGGAGCCCGACCTGGACGGGCTCACCGGCCCGCTGTACGAGGCCGTCCGCGCCTGCCTCGCCAAGCACGCCGCCGACCGGCCCACCCCGGCCGCGCTGCGCGCCCTGCTGGCCCCCGGCGCCTCCCCCGCCTCCGGCGACTGGCTGCCGTCCGCCGTCTCCGCCGCCGTCGCCCGCAGCGCCGTCGGACTGCTCGACCTGGAGGCACACGACCCGGAGGCGCACGACCCGCCGGCCGTTCCCGTCCCGCCCGCACCCGCAGGGCCCGCACCGGCAGGGCCGGCACCCGCAGGGCCCGCGACACCCGTCGGAGTGCCGCACGACCGCACCCCGACCGAGCTCGACCGGCCCGCCGTCCGCCGGCCGCGCCGCCGTTGGACCGCCCCGCTCGCCGTACTGGCGCTGCTCGCCGCCGCCGGCGGCGGCCTCTGGTTCGCCCTGCACGACTCCGGCGAGGCGAACGGCGGCAGCCACGACGCCGCCACCGGTAGACCCGCCGGCCCGGACGGCAACAACACCCCCGGGCCGTCGGCCGCCGGCTCCTCGGCACCCTCGTCCGCGACGCCCTCGTCCGCGACGCCCGCGGCGAGCGGCTCCGGCAGCCTCCCGGCCGGCTACCTCGGCAGCTGGCAGGGCACCATCGTCACCCGCCTCGGCGGCCTGCCCAGCACCTTCCGGGTCGAGTTCACCAAGGGCCGGGTCGGCGAGGTCGTCGGCCGGACCAGCAACGCCTCCGCCTTCAGCGACACCGTCTGCCGCGGCGAACTCACCCTGCTCACCGCCGGCGCCGACCGGATCGAGCTGCAGGAGCGCCCGGTCGGCAGCGACCCGCGGTGCACCGGCGATCCCGAGAAGCAGACCTACACCCCGAGCGGGCAGGGTGCGCTGCACCTGCAGGTCAGCGGCGAGGCGCTCGGCATGGACCCCTCCGGGGACCTGGCCAAGCAGGGGTGACCGGGCGCCGAAAACGGCTGGCGTAGGCTGGTTCGGTCCCGCCGTGTCCTCCGGGCCGGGGGCGCCCCGCCGCCCCTCCGGCACCGCCGTCGGACAGCCCGCCGTTGGAAAGAAAGTAGGCCCGCCAGGTGTCCGAGCAGACCCTCGACTCCCCCGCCGCCGCCGACCTGCAGGCCGTTCTCGACCGTGCGGCCGCCGGCGGTCGGATCACCCCCGAGGAGGCGCTGGAGCTGTACCGCTCCGCGCCGCTGCACGCCCTCGGCTCGGCCGCCGACGCGGTGCGCCGCCGCCGCTACGCCGGCGTCGAGCACATCGCCACGTACATCATCGAACGGAACATCAACTACACCAACGTCTGTGTGACGGCCTGCAAGTTCTGCGCGTTCTACGTCCCGCCGAAGAGCGACAAGGGCTGGTCGCGCGACCTCGACGAGATCCTGCGCCGCTGCGCGGAGACGGTCGAGCTGGGCGGCACCCAGATCATGTTCCAGGGCGGCCACCACCCCGACTACGGCGTGGAGTACTACGAGCGGGCCTTCTCCGCCATCAAGTCCGAGTTCCCGCAGCTGGTCATCCACTCGCTGGGTGCCTCCGAGGTCGAGCACATGGCCCGGATCTCCGGGGTCTCCGTGGAGGAGGCCGTCACCCGGATCCACCGCGCCGGCCTGGACTCCTTCGCCGGCGCCGGCGCCGAACTGCTGCCCGAGCGGCCGCGCAAGGCGATCGCCCCGCTCAAGGAGTCCGGCGAGCGCTGGCTGGAGATCATGGAGATCGCGCACGGCCTCGGTGTGGAGTCCACCTCCACCATGCTCATGGGCACCGGCGAGACCAACGCCGAGCGGATCGAGCACCTGCGGATGATCCGCGACGTGCAGGACCGCACCGGCGGCTTCCGCGCCTTCATCCCGTACACCTACCAGCCGCAGAACAACCACCTCAAGGGCCGCACCCAGGCCACCGTCTTCGAGTACCTGCGGATGATCGCCGTCGCCCGGCTCTTCCTCGACAACGTCGCCCACATCCAGGGCTCCTGGCTCACCACCGGCAAGGAGGCCGGCCAGCTCTCGCTGCACTACGGCGCCGACGACCTCGGCTCCGTGATGCTGGAGGAGAACGTCGTCTCCGCGGCCGGCGCCAAGCACCGCTCCAACCTCACCGAGCTGATCCACCTCATCCGGGCGGCCGGACGCACCCCCGCGCAGCGCTCCACCACCTACCAGCACCTGCGCGTCCTCGACGACCCGGCGAACGACCCGGTCGACCCGCGGGTCGCCTCGCACATCGCCTCCACCGCGATCGAGGGCGGCACCGCCCACCCCGAGCTGAAGATCCTCTCGACGAACTGATGCTGACCCTGCACCGCGCCGCCCTGCTGCTCGCCGACCCGGCCGACGCCGCGGCCCCGGCGCTCGCGGACGGCGCGGTGCTCGTCGACGGCGACCGGGTCGCCTGGCTCGGCCGGTACGCCGCCCGGCCAGGCACCGCCGCCCGGCTGCGCGAGTGGCCCGGCCTGCTCGCCCCCGGCCTGCTCAACCCGTACGGGGCCTGCCAGCTGGAGCGGCGCTACCACCCCGACCCGCGCGAGGACCTCGGCGAGCAGCCGCTCGTCCTCGACGTGCCGGACGAACGGCGCGGCGGCTCCGCCCGGCGCGGCCTGCAGCGGATGCTCGGCCACGGCACCACCGCGGTCGCCGGCCCCTTCGAACACCCGGCCGTCCGTACGGCGGTGGCCCGCTCCGGGCTGACCGCCGTCCCCGGCGACGGCGCCGACGGCGGCCTCGACCCGCTCGCCGGCCGCACCCTCGCCGAGGCCGTGCACCGCCCGCTGCGGGTCGGCGGCCCGGCGGACTTCGCCGTCTTCGCGGCCGCCTCGGCCGCCGAACTGGAACGGTCCGGCGCGAGCTGCTGCCTGGCCACCGTGCTCGGCGGGCGGCTGCTCTACCGCGGCCGCTGACGCCCCCTCGCGCACGTTCCGCGCACCCGCACACCGTCCGGACCGGCAAAGGTCGTACAAACCGCACACATCCTGCCGTGACCTGAGGCCCCGCCAGCGGCTACGATCCCGGACAGCCCCTCAGGCGCCGCCTTGAGGGCGCCCCTCACCACCGGGCCCCCGACCGGGCCCCGGCCGCCAGGACAGGACCGATGCGACCCGCCACCGCCCCCCGCCAGCCAGCCCCCCGGCTGGGCCGTGGCTGGTACCTCGGGGCCGTGCTGAGCGCCGTGCTCGCCCTCGGCATGTGCCTGCTCGGCTGGCGGCAGGCCGACCAGGCCGACCGGATCACCGCCAACCCGGTCCGCGTCCAGGGCACCGTCACCCAGCTCCCCGGCGGCAGCGGCAGCTACAGCGAGGTCCGCTACACCGCCGAGGGCCGCAGCCTCACCGCCGCCGACCTCTGGCTGCCCGAGAGCACCAGGCTCGGCGACACCCTCTGCCTGGAGCACGCCGCCGACGACCCGGCCGCCGTCCGGGTCTGCGGCAACCGCTACCCCCAGCCCGTCGGCATCACCCTGGCCCGCACCAGCGTGCCGATCGCCCTGCTCTTCCTAGGCCTGTGCCTGGTCCGCATCCTGCGCCACCGCCGCACCCTCCCGGCCCGCACCGAGCGCGCCCGGGCCCGCACCACCGTCGTGCTGGCCGCCGAGGGCATGCCGGCGCTCACCCACGGCAAGCGCTCCCGCCGCCGGCGCAGAGGCGGCCGCCGCGCCCGGCCCTGAAAGCGTGTCCCGGCCGCCCGCGCCGGGCCGTTCCGCCGCGAAGCATCCGGCCGCCGGCGGGGTGCGCCACCCCGGGGCGCACCCGTGTCCCGCGCTGCCCGGCCGAGGGTGAACAATGGGGGCGTGACCCGAGCCTCCCTGGACAAGCAGCCCCACGAAGTCGCCGCCATGTTCGACGACGTCGCGGCCAAGTACGACCGCACCAACGACGTGCTCTCCCTCGGTCAGGCCCGCGCCTGGCGGCGGGCGGTCGCCGACGCGGTCGCGGCCGAGCCCGGCCAGCTGGTCCTCGACCTGGGGGCCGGCACCGGCACCTCCTCGCTGCCGTTCGCCGAGGCCGGCGCCAAGGTGGTGCCCTGCGACTTCTCCACCGGCATGCTCGCCGAGGGCAAGCAGCGCCACCCGGAGCTGGCGATGACCGCGGGCGACGCCACGAAGCTGCCCTTCGCCGACGCCACCTTCGACGCCGTCACCATCTCCTTCGCGCTGCGCAACGTGCAGGACACCGACGCCGCGCTGCGCGAGATGCACCGGGTCACCAAGCCTGGCGGAAAGGTCGTCATCTGCGAGTTCTCCACGCCGACCTGGACGCCCTTCCGCACCGTCTACACCGAGTACCTGATGCGCGCCCTGCCGCCGGTCGCCTCCGCGGTCAGCAGCAACCCGGACGCCTACGTGTACCTCGCCGAGTCCATCCGCTCCTGGCCCGACCAGCCCGAGCTCGCCGCCAAGCTGCAGCAGGCCGGCTGGGCGAAGGTCGCCTGGCGCAACCTCACCGGCGGCATCGTGGCCCTGCACCGGGGGTTCCGCGCATAAGCGCTGGCTAGACTCATCGCAGTCAGCCGTCCGCCGTTCCAGCGCAGGAGTGTGCCCCGTGTCCGACACCGCCATCGACCTGAGCGGTACCGTCGAGAGCACCGCCGACGTCATCGTGGTCGGCGCGGGCCCGGCCGGCGCCACCACGGCGTACTACCTGGCCCAGGCCGGGCTGGACGTCCTGCTGCTGGAGAAGACCGAGTTCCCGCGGGAGAAGGTCTGCGGCGACGGCCTGACCCCGCGCGCCACCAAGCAGCTCGTCGACATGGGCATCGACGTCTCCACCGAGAACGGCTGGCTGCACAACAAGGGCCTGCGGATCATCGGCGGCGGCGTCCGCCTGGAGCTCGACTGGCCGGAGCTGTCCGCCTTCCCGGACTACGGGCTCGTCCGCAAGCGCGCCGACTTCGACGAGCTGCTGGCCCGTCAGGCCTCCAAGGCCGGCGCCCGGCTGTACGAGAACTGCAACGTCACCGGCCCGGTGCTGGACGAGCGCACCGGCCGGATCACCGGCGTCACCGCCAAGCTCGGTGACGAGAAGCGCCCGGTCGTCTTCAGCGCCCCGCTGGTCGTCGCCGCGGACGGCAACTCCACCCGGCTGTCGGTCGCCATGGGCCTGCACCGGCGCGAGGACCGCCCGATGGGCGTCGCCTACCGGACGTACTTCACCTCGCCCCGGCACGACGACGACTACCTGGAGTCCTGGCTGGAGCTCTGGGACACCCGGCACGGCCAGCGCAAGCTGCTGCCCGGCTACGGCTGGATCTTCGGCATGGGCGACGGCACCTCCAACGTCGGCCTCGGCATCCTCGACTCCTCGCCCTCCTTCGGCGACCTCAACTGGCGCGAGGTGCTGAAGAGCTGGTGCGCGAGCATGCCCGAGGAGTGGGGCTACACCCCGGAGAACATGACCGACCCGATCCGCGGTGCCGCCCTGCCGATGGCCTTCAACCGGCAGCCGCACTACACCCGCGGCCTGCTGCTGGTCGGCGACGCCGCCGGCATGGTCAACCCGTTCAACGGCGAGGGCATCGCCTACGCCATGGAGTCCGGCCAGATCGCCGCGGGCGTCATCGTCCAGGCGCTGGCCCGGGTCACCGACGCCGGTCGCGAGCGCGCCCTGCAGCGCTACCCGCAGATCCTCAAGGACGTCTACGGCGGCTACTACTCGATGGGCCGGGTCTTCGTGAAGCTGCTCGGCAACCCGAAGATCATGCAGACCGCGGCCGAACGCGGCCTCACCCACCCGATCCTGATGAAGTTCCTGCTGAAGCTGCTCGCCAACCTGACCGACCCGCAGGGCGGCGACGCGATGGACCGCATCATCAACGGCCTCACCAAGGTGGCCCCGCGGGCCTGACGGGCCGTCCGCGCACCGCCGCTGGACAGGGAAGTTGGGCTGGCCGGACAATTCCTCCATGGCGTCAGCAGAGTTCGGGGCAGAGGTGGCCCGGCCGTCCGAGGCCGACCGCGAGCGGGCGCTCGGAGCGCTGCGCGACGGAGTCGGCAACGGGCGGCTGTCCCACGACACCTTCATGCGGCGGATGGAGCTCGTCCTCGTCGCCCGCACCCGCGCGGAGATCGACGAGGCGCTCTCCGGGCTGCCCAACGGCGGCCCGGTCGGCCGCCTCGTGCTGCGCGCCGTCGGCGGCGTCTCCGCCTTCCACGTGCGGCTGCGCCGCACCTGGCACAACCAGCAGCTGCCCGAGCTCGGTCTGCCGCAGCCGGGCCCGGAGCCGCTGCGGATCGGCCGCAACCACGGCAGCGGGCTGCGGCTCTCCGACTCGACCGTCTCCCGCACCCATGCCGAACTGCGCTACCAGGACGGCGGCTGGGTGCTGCACGACCTCGGCTCGGCCAACGGCACCTTCGTCAACGGCCGCCGGGTGACCGGCCCCGTCCGGGTCGGCCCGGGCGACCAGGTGGGCTTCGGCCGGGCCTCGTTCCGGCTCACCGGGAACCAGTGACCTGAGGCCCCCGCGCCCCTCACGGGTTGCCCTGGTTCTCCCGGCGGGCGGCCAGTGAGCGGGCCTCGATCCGGGCCAGCCGCTGCTCGAACACCGCCCGGGCGTCGGGGGCGAGCGTGCGCAGGGCGACCAGGGCGCTCACCACGACGTCGCACAGCTCCTCCTGGACGTCCTGCCAGCTGTGCGTGACGCCCTTGCGCGGGTTCTGCCCGGTGGCGCCGATCACCGCCTGTCCGACCTCGCCGACCTCCTCGGAGAGCTTGAGCAGCCGCAGCAGCCGTTCCTCGCCGACGGGCAGCACGCTCGCGCCGTCCAGCCAGCCCACCAGGCGGTCGATGCTCTCCCAGTTGCTGGTATCCATGCGGGCGGCTCCTCGGCGACGGAGGACGGGGCGGTCCTCCACCGTACGGCAGCCCGGCCGCCGCGCGTCAGGGCGGCAGCGGGGATGGCCGGCGTCGTCCGTGGTGAGGACCTGGGTGTCGAACTTGATCTGCCAGACCGCCACCGACCCGGTGGGGTGCTCGCAGACCACCGCGCCGTCCTGCCAGGGCCCGTTGTCGTCCCACCACGGGCTGCCGTACGGGTCGCCCTGGTTGAGGTGGACGTCGTGCACGCCGAGCCCGGTGTCGAAGCGTTGGCCGAAGACGTAGATCCGGCTCGCGGCGTGCAGGTACGGCTGCAGCACGTCGAGCGCGTTGTCGCCGTCGCTGGGCACCCACGGGAAGGCCCGGACGGGCAGCAGCCCGGCCAGCCGGTCGGCGAGGTCGGGGCCGAAGGCGGCCGCGCCGACGGCCGGGCGGGCCAGCAGCAGCCGCAGCCGGCGGATCAGCGCGGCGACCGCGGCGACCCAGGTGACGTCCTGCAGCATCGGGCTGCGCACGTAGTCGAGCGCGCCGGAGGAGGGGGTGGAGGCCAGCGGGTGGAAGCCGTCCGGCAGGGCGCGGACGGCGGCGATGTCGGCGGTGGTGAGGCCGTCCACCACCCGGTAGGCGACCCCGTTGTCGCTCGGCGAGTCCACGTCCAGCGCCGCGTGGTGCGGGCCTTCGGGCGTCGCGAGGGTGAGGTGGCCGTGGTACCAGTGGCCGAAGTCGTGCGAGGGGTCGCGGGTGAAGTCGAGGAAGGTGCCGGCGGCCACGCCGTAGCGGGGGAGAGGCATGGATCAAGGTTCGCGGGCCGGGGGCCGCGCGGCCAGCCGCTGAACGGGTACCGCGCCGCGGCGGCGGGGTGCCGTTCGTGAGCTTGTGAAAGAAAGGTCAATCGATCGCACCGGTGCCGCACTCGGGTGGGTGAGGTGCCTATATCACGTCTGACAGAGTGCTCAGAAATTTGCTCCGGCCGCCGCATGATTGATATAGGCGCAAGCCTCTGACCAGTCGCTTCAGAAGTGAATGCGACTGTTTGTGACCATTTGCGTTCAATGGGTGGTTGAGCCGCGGCTTGATCCCCTTGGGGGTCGTTTGTCAGGTGGCGTAGATCACAAAGATCGTTCCGAACCGCGTGTCGCAGATCACAAGCCGACGGGCATAAGATGCGCTCGATCCAGGCTTTGTGAACTGCCTCACATGGGGTTGATCTCACGGTCCGGATCACCGGATCACCCCGGCGTGACCCGGCAGTTCCTATCTGCAGTCAAGGACGACTGGACGGAGGGAGCGGGGGCTATGAATGCCTACGCGCCGATCCTCGTACTCGGTGCCATCGCGGCGGCGTTCGCGGTCGGCTCCGTCGTGATGGCCTCGCTCACCGGCCCGAAGCGCTACAACCGGGCCAAGTTGGAGGCGTACGAGTGCGGCATCGAGCCGACCCCGCAGCCGCTGGGCGGCGGGCGGTTCCCGATCAAGTACTACCTGACGGCGATGCTCTTCATCGTCTTCGACATCGAGATCGTCTTCCTCTACCCCTGGGCGGTCAGCTTCGACGCCCTCGGGATCTTCGGGCTGGTCGAGATGCTCCTGTTCATCGCCACCGTCTTCGTTGCGTACGCCTATGTCTGGCGCCGCGGCGGTCTGGAGTGGGACTGACCGCTGACTTTGTGAACGGGCGGACAAGCCACCGGACTTGAGGGCATTGAGAGGGATCTGATGGGTATCGAGGAGAAGCTGCCGAGCGGCTTTCTGCTCACCAGCGTGGAGGCCGCCGCTGGGTGGGTGCGGAAGGCGTCGCTCTTCCCCGCCACCTTCGGCCTGGCCTGCTGCGCGATCGAGATGATGACGACCGGCGCCGGCCGCTACGACCTGGCCCGGTTCGGCATGGAGGTGTTCCGCGGCTCCCCGCGGCAGGCCGACCTGATGATCGTGGCCGGCCGGGTGAGCCAGAAGATGGCACCGGTGCTGCGGCAGGTCTACGACCAGATGCCGAACCCGAAGTGGGTCATCTCGATGGGCGTCTGCGCCTCCTCCGGGGGCATGTTCAACAACTACGCGATCGTCCAGGGCGTGGACCACATCGTCCCCGTCGACATCTACCTGCCGGGCTGTCCGCCCCGCCCGGAGATGCTGTTGGACGCGATCCTCAAGCTGCACGACAAGATCCAGCACGAGAAGCTCGGCGTGAACCGCCGCCGCGCCGAGGAGCAGGCCGAGCAGATCGCCCTGCAGGCCACGCCGGTCAGCGAGATGCGGGGGCTGCTGCGATGACCGAGCAGAACGGCGTACCCGCCACCCGCAAGGAGATCCCGGTCGAGGTGATCGGCAGCCGCCAGGGCATGTTCGGCGCCCAGGGCACCGGCGACACCTCCGGCTTCGGCGGCCTCAACAGCCCGGTCGCCCTCCCGCCCGCGAGCACCCGCCCCTACGGCGGCTGGTTCGACGAGGTCGCCGACGAGTTCGAGGGCGCCCTGGAGGAGCAGGGCCTCGACGTCGCCGCGGTGATCGAGAAGACCGTCGTCGACCGCGACGAACTCACCTTCCACGTCGCCCGCGAGCACCTGCTGAAGGCCGTCCGCACGCTGCGCGACGACCCGGCGCTCCGCTTCGAGCTCTGCCTCGGTGTGAGCGGCGTCCACTACCCGGCCGACAAGGGCCGTGAGCTGCACGCCGTCTACCACCTGCGGTCGATCACCCACACCCGGCTGATCCGGCTGGAGGTCACCGCGCCGGACACCGACCCGCACGTCCCCTCCGTCGTCAGCGTCTACCCGACCAACGACTGGCACGAGCGCGAGACCTACGACTTCTTCGGCCTGGTCTTCGACGGCCACCCCGCCCTCACCCGGATCATGATGCCGGACGACTGGCTGGGCCACCCGCAGCGCAAGGACTACCCGCTCGGCGGCATCCCCGTCGAGTACAAGGGTGCCCAGATCCCGGCGCCCGACCAGCGGAGGTCGTACAGCTGATGACCACTCACCACTACGAAGAGGCCGGTGCCCGCGAGACCACCGAGGGGCGCGTCTTCACCGTCACCGGCGGCGACTGGGGCGAGGTCGTCGACGCCGTCGCCCGCGCCGACGACGAGCGGATCATCGTCAACATGGGCCCGCAGCACCCGTCCACCCACGGCGTGCTCCGGCTCATCCTGGAGATCGACGGCGAGACGGTGACGGAGGCCCGCTGCGGCATCGGCTACCTCCACACCGGCATCGAGAAGAACATGGAGTTCCGGAACTGGGTCCAGGGCACCACCTTCGTGACCCGCATGGACTACCTGACGCCGCTGTTCAACGAGACCGCCTACTGCCTCGCCGTCGAGAAGCTGCTCGGCATCACCGCCGACGTCCCCGAGCGCGCCACCGTGGTCCGCGTTCTCATGATGGAGCTCAACCGCATCTCCTCGCACCTCGTGGCACTCGCCACCGGCGGCATGGAGATCGGCTCCACCACCCTGATGATCTACGGCTTCCGCGACCGCGAACTCATCCTGGACGTCTTCGAGCTGGTCACCGGTCTGCGGATGAACCACGCCTACGTCCGCCCCGGCGGCCTCGCCCAGGACCTCCCGCCCGGCGCCGTCGACAAGATCCGCGAAGCGGTCCAGCTGTTCCGCTCCCGGATGCACGAGTACGACAAACTCGCCACCACCAACCCGGTCTTCAAGGCCCGCCTGGTCGACGTCGGCCACCTCGACCTGGCCGGCTGCCTCGCCCTCGGCGCCACCGGCCCGATCCTGCGCGCCACCGGCCTGCCGCACGACCTGCGCAAGACCGACCCCTACTGCGGCTACGAGGACTACGACTTCGAGGTCGCCACCGCCGACACCGCCGACTCCTACGGCCGCTTCCTGATCCGGCTGGAGGAGATGAAGCAGTCCCTGCGGATCGTCGAGCAGTGCCTCGACCGGCTGAAGCCCGGCCCGGTCATGGTCGGCGACAAGAAGATCGCCTGGCCCGCCCAACTCGCCGTCGGCCCCGACGGCATGGGCAACTCCCTCGACCACATCCGGAAGATCATGGGCACCTCCATGGAGGCCCTGATCCACCACTTCAAGCTGGTCACCGAGGGCTTCCGGGTGCCCGTCGGCCAGGCCTACTCGGCCGTCGAGTCGGCCAAGGGCGAACTCGGGGTGCACGTGGTCAGCGACGGAGGCACCCGGCCCTACCGGGTCCACTTCCGCGACCCCTCGTTCACCAACCTGCAGACGATGGCGGCGATGTGCGAGGGCGGCCAGGTCGCCGACGTCATCGTCGCGGTGGCCGGGATCGACCCGGTGATGGGAGGCGTGGACCGGTGACCAACGTCGAACTCGGACTGCCGGCACTGCCGGCCAAGCCGTACCCGCAGGACGTCCACGAGCGGCTCGCCGCCGACGCCCGCGAACTGATCGGCCGCTACCCGGTCGCCCGCTCCGCCCTGCTCCCGCTGCTCCACCTGGTGCAGGCCGAGGACGGCTGCGTCACCCCGACCGGCATCCGCTTCTGCGCCGAACAACTCGACCTCACCACCGCAGAGGTCACCGCGGTCGCGACCTTCTACACCATGTACCGCCGCCGGCCCGCCGGCGACTACCACGTCGGCGTCTGCACCAACACCCTGTGCGCCGTCCTCGGCGGCGACCAGATCTTCGACGAGCTCAAGCAGCACCTCGGCATCGAGAACAACCGGACCACCGACGACGGCGCGATCTCCATCGAGCACATCGAGTGCAACGCCGCCTGCGACTACGCCCCCGTGGTGATGGTCAACTGGGAGTTCTTCGACAACCAGACCCCCGAGAGCGCCAAGCAGCTCGTCGACGACCTGCGCGCCGGCCGGGAGGTCCGCCCCACCCGCGGCGCCAAGCTCTGCTCCTTCAAGGAGACCGCGCGCATCCTCGCCGGCTTCCCCGACGAGCGCCCCGGCGCCGTCGACGAGTCCGGCGCCGGCGGCACCCCCTCCCTTGCGGGCCTCAAGCTCGCCAAGGGCGAGGCGCTCCCCGGCACCGCGGGCACCAAGGTGGTCGCCCCCCGGCACGAAGGGACCGAAGCGTGATGACCTCCGCCGAACCGGCCGAGAAGCTCCTGACGCCGGTCCTCTCCGCCAGCTGGGACGACGACCGTCCCTGGACGCTGGAGACCTACCTCCGTCACGACGGCTACGCCGGCCTGCGCAGCGCCCTCACCATGCCGCCCGACGAGGTCATCGCCCTCGTCAAGGACTCCGGCCTGCGCGGCCGCGGCGGCGCCGGCTTCCCCACCGGCATGAAGTGGCAGTTCATCCCGCAGAACGACGGCAAGCCGCACTACCTCGTCGTCAACGCGGACGAGTCCGAGCCGGGCACCTGCAAGGACATCCCGCTGCTCTTCGCCAACCCGCACTCCCTCATCGAGGGCATGGTGATCGCCTCCTACGCGATCCGCTGTAACCACGCCTTCATCTACCTGCGCGGCGAGGTCGTCCCGGTGCTCCGCCGGCTGCAGGCCGCCGTCGCCGAGGCCTACGAGGCCGGCTACCTCGGCAAGGACATCCTCGGCTCCGGCATCGACCTCGACATCACCGTGCACGCCGGCGCCGGCGCCTACATCTGCGGCGAGGAGACCGCCCTCCTCGACTCCCTGGAGGGCCGCCGCGGCCAGCCCCGGCTCCGCCCGCCGTTCCCCGCTATCGCCGGCCTCTACGCCTGCCCGACCGTGGTGAACAACGTCGAGTCGATCGCCTCCGTGCCGCCGATCCTCAGCCGCGGCAAGGAGTGGTTCAAGGGACTCGGCACCGAGAAGTCCCCCGGCTTCACCCTCTACTCGCTGTCCGGGCACGTCACCAACCCCGGCCAGTACGAGGCCCCGCTCGGCATCACCCTGCGCCAGCTGCTGGAGATCAGCGGCGGCATCCGGGCCGGCCACCGCCTCAAGTTCTGGACCCCGGGCGGCTCCTCCACACCGATGTTCACCGACCAGCACCTCGACGTCCCGCTCGACTACGAGGGCGTCGGCGCCGCCGGCTCCATGCTCGGCACCAAGGCCCTCCAGGTCTTCGACGAGACCACCTGCGTGGTCCGCGCCGTCACCCGCTGGACGGAGTTCTACGCCCACGAGTCCTGCGGCAAGTGCACCCCCTGCCGCGAGGGCACCTACTGGCTCGTCCAGCTGCTCAAGCGGATCGAGGCGGGCCAGGGCGAGAGCGGCGACCTGGAGAAGCTCCTCGACATCGCCGACAACATCAACGGCAAGTCGTTCTGCGCCCTCGGCGACGGCGCCGCCAGCCCGATCGTCTCCTCGCTGCAGTACTTCCGCGAGGAGTACGAGCAGCACCTCACCGAGCGGCGCTGCCCGCTCGACCCCGCCGCCTCCACCGTCTGGGCAGGCCGGCCCCACGCCCACGAGTCCGCCACGGAGAGGGAGGTGCACGCGTGACCGTCACAGACACCACGGCCACCGACCTCGTCACGCTCACCATCGACGGCGTCGAGGTCCAGGTGCCCAAGGGCACCCTGGTCATCCGCGCCGCCGAGCAGATCGGCACCCAGATCCCGCGCTTCTGCGACCACCCGCTGCTGGACCCGGCGGGCGCCTGTCGCCAGTGCATCGTCGAGATCGAGGGCCAGCGCAAGCCCGTCGCCTCCTGCACCATCCCGGTCGCCGAAGGCATGGTCGTGCGCACGCAGCTCAGCTCCCCGGTCGCCGAGAAGGCCCAGCGCGGCGTCATGGAGCTGCTGCTCATCAACCACCCGCTGGACTGCCCGGTCTGCGACAAGGGCGGCGAGTGCCCGCTGCAGAACCAGGCGATGTCCACCGGCGACGCAGACACCCGCTTCGACGGCGTCAAGCGCACCTACCCCAAGCCCGTCCCGATCTCCACCCAGGTCCTGCTCGACCGGGAGCGCTGCGTGCTCTGCGCCCGCTGCACCCGGTTCTCCCAGCAGATCGCCGGAGACCCCTTCATCGACCTCCTCGAACGCGGCGCCCTCCAGCAGGTCGGCACCGGCGAGGGCGACGACTTCCACTCCTACTTCTCCGGCAACACCATCCAGATCTGCCCGGTCGGCGCGCTCACCTCCGCCGCCTACCGCTTCCGCTCCCGCCCCTTCGACCTGGTCTCCTCGCCCAGCGTCTGCGAGCACTGCTCCGCCGGCTGCTCGATGCGCACCGACCACCGCCGCGGCAAGGTGCTGCGCCGCCTCGCCGGCGAGGACCCCGAGGTCAACGAGGAGTGGAGCTGCGACAAGGGCCGCTTCGCCTTCCGCTACGCCCAGCAGCGCGACCGCATCGCCACCCCGCTGGTCCGCGGCGCGGACGGCGAACTCGCCCCCTCCTCCTGGCCCGAGGCGCTCGCCCGCGCCGCCGAGGGGCTGCGCGGCGCCCGCACCGGCGTACTCGCCGGCGGCCGGGTCACCGTCGAGGACGCCTACGGCTACGCCAAGTTCGCCCGCCTGGTGCTCGGCACCAACGACGTCGACTTCCGGGCCCGCCCGCACAGCGGCGAGGAGGCGGACTTCCTGGCCGCCGCCGTCGCCGGCCGCGGCACCGACCTGGACGGCGCCGGCGTCACCTACCGGCAGCTGGAGGACGCCCCGGCCGTGCTACTCGCCGGCCTGGAGCCGGAGGAGGAGTCGCCGATCGTCTTCCTGCGGCTGCGCAAGGCCGTCCGTGACAAGGGCCAGCGGGTCTACGCGATCGCCTCGCACGCCACCCGCGGCCTCACCAAGCTCCGCGGCTCGCTGCTGCCCGCGGCCCCCGGCACCGAGGCCGAGTGGCTGGCCGCCCTAGCCGGCGACGAGGTGCTCGCCGACGACGCCGGCCGGGCCTCCGACGCGCTGCGCTCGCCCGGCGCGGTGATCCTGGTCGGCGAGCGGCTGGCCGCCGTCGCCGGCGGCCTCACCGCCGCCCTGCGGCTCGCCCACGCCACCGGCGCCACCCTCGCCTGGATCCCGCGCAGGGCCGGCGAGCGCGGCGCCGTCGAGGCCGGCGCACTGCCCGGCCTGCTGCCCGGCGGCCGCCCGGTCACCGTGCTCGCCGCCCGCGCCGAGGCCGCCGCCGCCTGGGGCGTGCCCGACCTGCCGTCCCGGCTCGGCCGCGACACCGACCAGATCCTCGCCGCCACCGCGGCCGGCGACCTGGACGCGCTCGTGGTCGGCGGAGTCGGCGTCGAGGACCTCGCCGACCCGGCGCTCGCCGAGGAGGCGCTCGCCCGGGCCGCCTTCGTGGTCTCGCTGGAGCTGCGGCCCTCCGCCGTCACCGCGCACGCCGACGTGGTGCTGCCGGTCGCCGCGGTCGCCGAGAAGGCCGGCACCTTCCTCGACTGGGAGGGCAGGGTCCGGCTGTTCGAGCCCGCGCTCAAGGCCGACCAGCTGATGCGGCGCCATCTGCACTCGGACGTGCGGGTGCTGCACATGCTGGCCGACGCCCTCGGCCGGCCGCTCGGCCTGCCGGACGTCACCGCCGCCCGCCGCGAGCTCGACCGCTTCACCCCGTGGCCGGGCGACCGGCCGGCCGCCCCCACCGCGCACCCCGCGCCGCTGCCCCGGCCGGCCACCGGCCAGGCGGTCCTCGCCGGCCACCGGATGCTGCTCGACAACGGCAGCCTCCAGGACGGCGACGAGCACCTTGCCGGCACCCGGCACCCGGTGGTCGCCCGGCTCTCCGCGGGCACCGCCGCCGAGATCGGCGCCGCGGCGGCGCTGCGGGTCACCGGTCCGGCCGGCTCGGTCGTCCTGCCGCTGGAGATCACCGAGGACATGCCGGACCGCACGGTCTGGCTGCCCCTCAACTCCACGCCGGGCGGCGCGCACCGCACGCTCGGCACCACCGTCGGCCACCTGGTCACCATCGCACCGGCACAGGAGGCGTGATGCGAACCCTCGCTGCCCCCCAGATGCTCGCCGCCTACGACACGCTCGGCTTCTTCGGCCGCGACCCCTGGTGGCTGGTGCTGCTCAAGGCGGTCTTCGTCTTCGCCTTCCTCGTCCTCACGGTGCTGATCGCCATCGTGTGGGAGCGCAAGGTCGTCGCCTGGATGCAGCTGCGGATCGGCCCCAACCGGCACGGCCCCTGGGGCATGCTGCAGTCGCTCGCCGACGGCGTGAAGCTGGCCCTCAAGGAGGACCTGGTCGTCACCGGGGCCGACAAGGCGGTCTACATCCTCGCCCCGATCGTCAGCGCGATCCCGGCGTTCATGGCCTTCGCGGTGATCCCCTTCGGCCCGGCCGACGACCAGGTGTCGATCTTCGGCACCCGCACCCCGCTGCAGCTCACCGACCTGCCGATCGCCCTGCTCTACATCCTGGCGACCGCTTCCGTCGGCATCTACGGCATCGTGCTGGCCGGCTGGTCCTCCGGCTCGACCTACCCGCTGCTCGGCGGCATCCGCTCCTCCGCCCAGATGATCAGCTACGAGATCGCGATGGGCCTGTCCTTCGCGGCGGTCTTCATCTACTCGGGCTCGATGTCCACCTCGGAGATCGTCGCCTCCCAGCAGCCGACCTGGTTCGCGGTGCTGCTACCGGTCTCGTTCATCGTCTACATCATCGCGATGGTCGGCGAGACCAACCGGGCGCCGTTCGACCTCCCGGAGGCCGAGGGCGAGCTGGTCGGCGGCTTCAACACCGAGTACTCCTCGCTGAAGTTCGCGATGTTCATGCTCGCCGAGTACGTCAACATGGTGACCGTCTCGGCCGTCGCCTCCACCCTCTTCCTGGGCGGCTGGCGGGCCCCCTGGCCGATCTCGGCCTTCTGGGAGGGCGCCAACCACGGCTGGTGGCCGATGCTCTGGATCATCGTCAAGATCCAGTTGCTGCTCTTCTTCTTCATCTGGCTCCGCGGCACGCTGCCCCGGCTGCGCTACGACCAGTTCATGAAGCTCGGCTGGAAGATCCTCATCCCGGTCTCGCTGGTCTGGCTGGTGATGGTGGCCAGCGTCCGCGCCCTGCGCAACGAGGGCTACGACTTCGCCGAGGTGGTGCTCTACGTCGGCGCGCCGATCGCCGCGGTGCTGCTGCTCGCACTGGTCTGGGACCTGCTGCGGAAGAAGCCCGGCGCGGCCGAGCCCGCCCCGCCCGCCGCCTTCGACCCGTTGGCCGGGGGTTACCCGGTGCCGCCGCTGCCCGGCCAGGAGCTGCCGCCGGTGCCCCGCCGGCGCAGCCGCGCCCCGCAACTCCAGGACGCCCTCAACGGGGCCGACCATTCCGAAGGGAGCTGAGCCGACATGTCATCGGACGACACCCCGGGACACGACACGACGGCCAAGCCGTCGATCCTCGGCCCGGCCGCCGGCTTCGGCGTGACCTTCAAGGCCATGTTCAAGAAGCGGCTCACCGAGCAGTACCCGGAGCAGAAGAAGCCCACCGCTCCGCGCTTCCACGGCCGCCACCAGCTGAACCGGCACCCGGACGGCCTGGAGAAGTGCATCGGCTGCGAGCTGTGCGCCTGGGCCTGCCCGGCCGACGCCATCTACGTCGAGGGCGCCGACAACCGGGACGAGGAGCGCTACTCGCCCGGCGAGCGCTACGGCGCGGTGTACCAGATCAACTACGCCCGCTGCATCCTGTGCGGGCTGTGCATCGAGGCCTGCCCGACCCGGGCGCTCACCATGACCAACGAGTACGAGCTCGCGGACTCCTCCCGGGCCGACCTGATCTTCACCAAGGAGCAACTGCTGGTCGGCCTCTCCGAGGGGATGGTCGACAGCCCGCACGCCTACTACCCGGGGGCCGACGAACAGGCCTACTACCGGGGCGAGATCACCCAGGCCGCGCCCGGCACCGTGCAGCAGGAGCGGCACCAGCACGACAAGGAGGTGCAGCCATGACCTCCACCGGAGAGGCCGTCCAGTTCTGGGTTCTCGCGGTGATCGCGGTCGGCGGCGCGCTCGGCATGCTGCTGATGCGCAAGGCGGTGCACAGCGCGATCTGCCTGGCGGCGACGATGCTGTCGCTGGCGGTCTGCTACATGGCCCAGGGGGCGGTGTTCCTGGGCGTGGTGCAGATCGTCGTCTACACCGGCGCGATCATGATGCTCTTCCTGTTCGTGGTGATGCTGGTCGGCGTCACCAGCGCGGACTCGCTGAAGGAGCAGCTGAAGGGCCAGCGGTTCGCCGCGGTGCTCTGCGGGCTCGGCTTCGGCGTGCTGCTGATCGCAGGCCTCGCCAACGCGAAGCTGCGCGACTTCTCCGGCCTGTCCGAGGCCAACGCCGAGGGCAATGTGCAGGGCCTGGCCCGGCTGATCTTCACCAAGTACGTGTGGGCCTTCGAGGTGACCGGCGCGCTGCTGATCACCGCGGCGATCGGCGCCATGGTGCTGACCCACCGCGAGTACGTGCGGAAGCCGAGGACCCAGCGCGAGCTGGCCGCCCAGCGCGTCCAGGACAACCTGCAGGTGCCGCCGCTGCCCGCCCCCGGCGTGTACGCCCGGCACAACGCGGTCGACGTCCCGGGCCTGCTGCCGGACGGCACCGTCGCCGAGGACTCGGTGATGGGCACCCTGCGCGAGCGCGGCCAGGTCCGCGACGTCAGCCAGGAGATGCTGCAGCGGATGGCGGAGCTGGAGGAGTCCACCGCCGAGTGGCTGGGCCGCGAGTCCTCCGCCCGCCCCGTCGCCCCGGGCCGGCGCGCCGCGCTGGAGACGGTGCCGACGAAGGAGACGAAGAAGGAGGACGAGGCGTGAACCCCGTCAACTACCTCTATCTCTCCGCCCTGTTGTTCACCATCGGCGCGTCCGGTGTGTTGATCCGGCGGAACGCGATCGTGCTGTTCATGTGCGTCGAGCTGATGCTCAACGCCTCGAACCTGGCCCTGGTCACCTTCTCCCGGATGCACGGCAACCTGGACGGCCAGATCATCGCGTTCTTCACCATGGTGGTCGCGGCGGCCGAGGTCGTGGTCGGCCTCGCCATCATCGTGAGCATCTTCCGGACCAGGCACACCGCCTCGGTCGACGACAGCAACCTGATGAAGCTGTAAGGCGGAGGGCCCACGGTGAACTCACTCATTCCGCTGCTGGTCGGGGTCCCGCTGGCCGGCGCCGCCCTGCTGCTGCTCGGCGGGCGCGCGCTCGACCGGTTCGGCCACTGGCTCGGCACCCTGGCCGCCGCCGGCTCCTTCGGCCTCGGCCTGGTCCTCTTCTCCCAGATGCTCGGACGGCCCACGGAGGAACGGCCGGTCCGCGAATTCCTGTACAGCTGGGTCCCGGTGAACGGCTTCCAGGCCGATGTCGCCTTCCAGCTGGACCAGTTGTCCATGACCTTCGTCCTGCTGATCACCGGTGTCGGCACACTGATCCACGTGTACTCGGTGGGCTACATGGCCCACGACGAGCGCCGCCGCCGCTTCTTCGGCTACCTCAACCTGTTCCTGGCGGCGATGCTGCTGCTGGTGCTGGCCGACAACTACCTGCTGCTGTACGTCGGCTGGGAGGGCGTGGGCCTCGCCTCGTACCTGCTGATCGGCTTCTGGCAGCACAAGCCGAGCGCCGCGACGGCCGCCAAGAAGGCGTTCATCGTCAACCGGGTCGGCGACCTGGGCCTGTCGATCGCGATCATGCTGATGTTCGTGGAGTTCGGCTCCTTCGCCTTCGGCCCGGTCTTCGGGGCGGCGGACGACGCGAGCGAGGGCAGGTTGACGGCGATCGCGCTGATGCTGCTGCTGGCCGCCTGCGGCAAGTCCGCCCAGGTGCCGCTGCAGTCCTGGCTCGGGGACGCGATGGAGGGCCCGACCCCGGTCTCCGCGCTCATCCACGCGGCGACCATGGTGACCGCCGGCGTCTACCTGATCACCCGATCCTCGGCGATCTTCGACCTGGCGCCGGACGCACAGACCGCGGTGGTCGTGGTCGGCACCGTCACCCTGCTCTTCGGTGCGATCGTCGGTTGCGCAAAGGACGACATCAAGAAGGCGCTGGCCGGCTCGACCATGTCGCAGATCGGCTACATGGTGCTGGCGGCCGGCCTCGGCCCGATCGGCTACGTCTTCGCGATCATGCACCTGGTGACCCACGGCTTCTTCAAGGCCGGGCTCTTCCTCGGCGCCGGATCGGTCATGCACGGCATGAACGACGAGGTGAACATGCGGCACTACGGCGGCCTGCGCAAGTACATGCCGGTCACCTTCGCCACCTTCGGCCTCGGCTACCTGGCGATCATCGGCTTCCCCGGCCTGTCCGGCTTCTTCTCCAAGGACAAGATCATCGAGGCGGCGTTCTCCAAGGGCGGCGCCGAGGGCTGGATCCTCGGCCTGTGCGCCCTGATCGGCGCGGCCGTCACCGCGTTCTACATGACCCGCGTGATGATGCTGACCTTCTTCGGTGAGAAGCGCTGGCAGCCGGACCCGGAGACCGGCGAGGAGCCGCACCCGCACGAGTCCCCGAAGGTCATGACGCTGCCGATGGTGGTCCTCGCGGTCGGCTCGGTCTTCGCCGGCGCGCTGTTCACGTACGGCGACGCCTTCCTGAAGTGGCTGGAGCCGGTCACCGGCTTCGAGGAGGGCCACCCGCCGATCCCGGCGGCCGCGGTCACCGCGCTCACCACCGTCTGCATGCTGGCCGGTGTCGCCCTGGCCTACACGATGTACGGCCGCACCCGCGTCCCGGTCACCCCGCCGGTGGGCTCCGCGCTCACCCGGGCCGCCCGCCGCGACCTGCTCCAGGACGACTTCAACCACGCCGTCCTGGTCCGCCCCGGCTCGGCGCTCGCCGCGACCCTGGTCTGGTTCGACAGCCGCGGCCTCGACGGCTTCGTCAACGGCCTCGCCGCCACCATCGGCGGCGTCTCCGGACGCATGCGCAGGATGCAGACGGGCTTCGTCCGCACGTACGCGCTCTCCATGTTCGGCGGCACGCTCGTGCTGGTCGCCACCACCCTGCTCATGAGGTCGGTCTGATGGAAGGTCACACCATGACAGCTGAGGCTCTGCGGGGAGGCCGGCCATGAGCTACCTGCTGACCGCGACCTGCGCCGTGCCCGCCGCCGGAGCGGTGGTCACCGCCGCACTGCCGGCGGGCAACAGCGAGGCCCGCCGGCGTACCACCAAGGCCGTGGCACTGGCCGTCTCCGCGGCCACCCTGGCGCTGACCGCCGTCGTCGCCGCCCGGTTCGATCCGGGCGGCCCGCGCTACCAGCTGACCGAGTCCCACAGCTGGATCCGCTCCTTCGGCATCAGCTTCTCGCTCGGCGTGGACGGCATCGGCGCCGTGCTGGCGCTGCTCACCGCGGTGCTGGTGCCGCTGGTGCTGCTCGCCTCCTGGCACGACGCGGACCCGGCCCCCGCCCCCGAGGGCACCTTCGAGGCCAAGCGCCGCACCCAGGGCTTCTTCGCCCTGATCCTCGCGGTCGAGGCGATGGTGCTGGTGTCCTTCCTGGCCACCGACGTCTTCGTGTTCTACGTGTTCTTCGAAGCCATGCTGATCCCGATGTACTTCCTGATCGGCGGCTTCGGCGACCGGGCGGGCGGCCCGGACGCGGGCCGGCAGCGGTCCTACGCCGCGGTGAAGTTCCTGCTGTACAACCTGCTCGGCGGCCTGGTCATGCTGGCCGCGGTGATCGGGCTGTACGTCATCGCCGCCGACCAGGACCTCGCCACCTTCGACCTGCCGACGCTCACCTCCGCGATCGCCGACGGCAAGCTGGTGATCGACCCGGCCGCCGAGAAGGTGCTCTTCCTCGGCTTCTTCTTCGCCTTCGCGGTGAAGGCCCCGCTCTGGCCGCTGCACACCTGGCTGCCGAACGCGATGGGCGAGTCCACCGCCGGAACGGCCGTCCTCATCACCGCGGTCGTCGACAAGGTCGGCACCTTCGCGATGCTGCGGTACTGCCTCGGCCTCTTCCCGGACGCCTCCAAGACCTTCGCCCCGGCGATCCTGGTGCTCGCGCTGATCGGCATCGTCTACGGCGCCCTGGTGGCGATCGGCCAGAAGGACATCAAGCGGCTGGTCGCCTACGCCTCCATCTCGCACTTCGGCTTCATCATCATGGGCATCTTCGCGCTGACCAGCCAGGGCCAGAGCGGCGCCACCCTCTACATGGTCAACCACGGCATCTCCACCGCCGCGTGGATGCTCGTCGCGGGCTTCCTGATCTCCCGCCGCGGCTCCCGGCTGATCGCCGACTACGGCGGCGTGCAGAAGGTCGCCCCGGTGCTCGCCGGCACCTTCCTGATCGGCGGTCTGGCCACCCTGTCGCTGCCCGGCCTGGCGCCGTTCGTCAGCGAGTTCCTGGTGCTGGTCGGCACCTTCAGCCGGTACCCGGCGATCGGCATCGCCGCCACCTTCGGCATCGTGCTGGCCGCGCTGTACGCCCTGCTGCTGTACCAGCGCACCATGACCGGCCCGGTGAAGCCGCGGATGGAGGGCATGGAGGACCTCAAGGTCCGCGAACTCGCCGTGGTGGCACCGCTGGTGGCGCTCACCCTGCTGCTCGGCGTGTACCCGAAGCCGCTCACCGACATGGTGAACCCGGCCGTCGACGCCACGCTCTCCCAGGTCCACTCGACCGACCCGGCACCGGCCCACCCGGTCGCCGCCACCAACGGAGGTGAGCACGAATGAGCCCCACCCAGTGGCTCGCCGCCGCGGGCGGCAACAGCGCGAGCATCCCCGCCCCGCACATCGAGTACGGCCAGCTCTCCCCGATGCTGATCGTCTTCGGTGCCGCGGTCGTGGGCATCCTCGCCGAGGCCTTCCTGCCGCGCCGGGCCCGCTACGGCGCCCAGATCGGGATCTCCCTGCTCGGTCTCGGCGGCGCCTTCACCGCGGTCGTCGTGCTCGCCGCGCAGGGCTACGCCACCACCGACGCCGGCCTGCTCGCCATGGGCTCGGTCGCCATCGACGGTCCGGCGCTCTTCCTGCAGGGCGTCATCCTGCTCACCGCGGTCCTCGCCGTCCTCACCTACGCGGAGCGCCGGCTGGAGCCGCGCCTGAACGGGCACGGCGTCGACTCCTTCACCGCCCAGGGCGCGTCCGTCCCCGGCGGCGACCAGGAGCGCGAGGCCATCCGGGCCGGCTTCACCACCACCGAGGTCTTCCCGCTCACCCTGTTCGCCGTCGGCGGCATGCTGCTCTTCCCCGCCGCCAACGACCTGCTGACCATGTTCGTGGCGCTGGAGGTGCTCTCGCTCCCGCTCTACCTGCTGTGCGGGCTCGCCCGGCGGCGCCGGCTGCTCTCCCAGGAGGCGGCGCTCAAGTACTTCCTGCTCGGTGCCTTCGCCTCGGCGTTCTTCCTGTTCGGCACCGCGCTGCTGTACGGCTACGCGGGCAGCGTCCAGCTCGGCGACATCGCCGACGTGGTCTCCGGGGTCGCCCCGGTCACCCCGGCGCTCGCCGTCACCACCCAGAACGACGCGCTGCTGCTGATCGGCCTGGCCATGCTCGCCGTCGGCCTGCTCTTCAAGGTAGGCGCCGTGCCGTTCCACGCCTGGACCCCGGACGTCTACCAGGGCGCGCCGACCCCGGTCACCGGCTTCATGGCCGCGGCGACCAAGACCGCCGCGTTCGGTGCCTTCCTCCGCCTCTTCTACGTGGCCTTCCCCGGCCTGAAGTGGGACTGGCGGCCCGTCATGTGGGGTGTGGCGATCCTCACCATGGTGGTCGGCGCGATCCTCGCCGTCACCCAGCAGGACGTGAAGCGGCTGCTCGCCTACTCCTCGATCGCCCACGCCGGCTTCATCCTCACCGGCGTGATCGCCACCAACCGGCAGGGCCTGAGCGCCGTCCTCTTCTACCTGCTCGCCTACTCCTTCGTGACGCTCGGCGCGTTCGCCGTGGTCACCCTGGTGCGCGACTCCAAGGGCGAGGCCACCCACCTCTCCAACTGGGCCGGCCTCGGCCGGCGCTCGCCGCTGCTGGCGGCGGTCTTCGCGCTGTTCCTGCTGGCCTTCGCCGGCATCCCGCTGACCAGCGGCTTCACCGGGAAGTTCGCGGTCTTCCAGGCCGCGGCGGCCGGCGGCGCGACCCCGCTGGTGATCGTCGGTGTGCTCAGCTCGGCCGTCGCGGCGTTCTTCTACATCCGCGTCATCGTGCTGATGTTCTTCTCCGACCCGCAGCCGCAGGGCCCCTCGGTGGCCGTGCCCAGCCCGCTCACCGCCACCGCCATCGGCGTCGGCGTGCTGGTCACGCTGGGCCTCGGCCTGCTGCCGCAGTACTTCCTCGACCTGGCGTCGAAGGCCTCGCTCTTCGTCCGCTAGGCCGCACGGGCCCGCTGCCCGGCCCCCGCCGACCGGCGGGGGCCGGGTGCTTCCCGGGCCCCGGGCGGGTGCCGCACCGCGCCGACGCGCTGGTTGGGGACATGCCCGTGCAGTGATCCACTCGTGACCGGATACGCTGCCTAGTGCGTGCAGCAGTACGCATCGAGGCGGCGACCGGGGGGACCAGGCCGCTGGGAACGACCAGGGACAGGAGTGGTCTTCGTGACCGTCGTGGGGCCCTTCGGGCTGAGCGTGCAGGACCGCGATCTGACCCGTGACGTCCAGACGGGGATGGACGCGGTCGAAACCGCGCTCGTCGAGGCGGTGAAGAGCGAGGTTCCGTTCATCACCGTCACCGCCAGCCACCTCATCGAGGCCGGCGGCAAGCGGTTCCGCCCACTGCTGGTCATGCTCGCCGCCCAGTTCGGCGACCCGTACGCGCCCGGCGTGGTGCCGGCCGCCGTCGTCGTCGAGCTCACCCACCTCGCCACGCTGTACCACGACGACGTCATGGACGAGGCCCCGGTGCGGCGCGGCGCCCAGAGCGCGAACTCCCGCTGGGACAACTCGGTCGCCATCCTCACCGGCGACTTCCTCTTCTCCCGCGCCTCGCAGGTCCTCGCCGACCTCGGCCCGGAGGCCGTCCGGATCCAGGCCGACGCCTTCGAGCGCCTGGTCACCGGCCAGATCCTGGAGACCGCAGGGCCCCGTCCGGCCGACGACCCGCTCCAGCACTACCTGGACGTCATCTCCGGCAAGACCGGCTCGCTGGTCGCCGTCTCCTGCCGCTTCGGCGCCCTGATGGCCGGCGCCGAGCCGTGGGTGGTCGACATCCTCACCCAGTACGGCGAGCGCATGGGCACCGCCTTCCAGCTCGCCGACGACGTCCTCGACGTCGCCAGCGACGGCCACGAGTCCGGCAAGACCCCCGGCACCGACCTGCGCGAGGGCGTCCCCACCCTGCCCGTGCTGCTGCTCCGGCAGACCCCGGTGGACCAGGACGACCCCGCCGACCTGCGGCTGCGCGAGCTGCTGGAGGGCGACCTCGCCGAGGACGACGAGCTGCACGCCGAGGCGCTGCGCCTGCTGCGCCGCCACCCGGCGCTGGAGCGGGCCCGCCGGGAGACCCTGCGGTACGCCGAGGAGGCCCGCGCCCTGCTCGCCCCGCTGCCGGAGTGCCCGGCCAAGGCGGCCCTGCAGGGCCTCTGCGACGCGGTCGCGATCCGTACCATGTGACTTTGGGGTGAGACCGGGCCTGTCACGGGGGCGGCCCGCCGTCGAAGGGGGCTCGTCAATGCTGCGCGTCGTGATCGCCGAGGACTCCGTCCTCCTGCGGGAGGGCCTCACCAGGCTGCTGATCGATCGGGGCCTGGAGGTGGTCGCCGGGGTCGGCGACGGCGAGGCGCTGCTGAAGACCGTCCACGAGCTGGCCGAGGCCGGCGAGCTGCCGGACGTGGTGGTCGCCGACGTCCGGATGCCGCCCAGCCACACCGACGAGGGCGTGCGCGCCTGCGTCGCCCTGCGCGGCCGGTACCCGGGGCTGGGTGTGCTGGTGTTCTCGCAGTTCGTGGAGGAGCGGTACGCCGGCGAGCTGCTGGCCGGCTCCACCCGGGGGGTGGGCTATCTGCTGAAGGACCGGGTCGCCGACGTCCGCGAGTTCGTGGACGCGGTCGTCCGGGTGGCCGGCGGGGGCACCGCGCTCGACCCGGAGGTGGTCCAGCAGCTGCTCAGCCGCAGCCGCCGCGGAGACGTCCTGGCGGGTCTCACACCGCGCGAGCGCGAGGTGCTCGGGCTGATGGCCGAGGGCCGCACCAACGCGGCGATCGCCCGGCAGCTGGTGGTCTCGGACGGCGCGGTGGAGAAGCACGTCAGCAACATCTTCCTCAAGCTCGGCCTCGGCCAGAGCCCCGAGGACCACCGCCGGGTGCTGGCGGTGCTCACCTACCTGAACTCCTGACCGTATCGGCCCACCCTCCGGTCGCCGTCCGATCGGAGTTGGCGCATCGAGCGACTCCACGTGCCCGAGTTCCGGTCGAGTGATCCCCGTCCGCCTTAGGATGCGAGTGGTGCACCAGGCGGACGGGGCACACGGCTCACGCCCGCGGCTGGCGCCCACGAGGAGGTCCGCGGCAGTGACCAGTCAGGTCGATCAGTCAGAGGCAGTGGACGGCTCGGACGGGAGCGAGGGCCGGGCCGGCTCGGCGCCTCCGTCGGCCAGGCAGGGGCGTCCGGTCAAGCCCACCCGCACGCTCGACCGGGTGATCATCCGCTTCGCCGGGGACTCCGGCGACGGCATGCAGCTCACCGGGGACCGCTTCACCTCGGAGACGGCGTCCTTCGGCAACGACCTCTCCACCCTGCCGAACTTCCCGGCCGAGATCCGGGCACCCGCCGGCACCCTGCCGGGCGTGTCCAGCTTCCAGCTGCACTTCGCCGACCACGACATCCTGACCCCGGGCGACGCCCCCAACGTGCTGGTGGCGATGAACCCGGCCGCGCTGAAGGCCAACCTGCCGGACGTGCCGCACGGTGCCGAGATCATCGTCAACACCGACGAGTTCACCAAGCGGGCCCTGGCGAAGGTCGGCTACGCCGCCGACCCGCTGGGCGACGGCTCGCTGGACGCCTTCCGACTGCACAAGGTGCCGCTGACCAGCCTGACGCTGGAGGCGCTCAAGGAGAGCGGCCTGGCCCGCAAGGACGCCGAACGCGCCAAGAACATGTTCGCGCTCGGCCTGCTCTCCTGGATGTACCACCGGCCGACCGGCGGCACCGAGACCTTCCTGCGGCAGAAGTTCGCGAAGCGGCCCGACATCGCCGAGGCCAACATCCTGGCCTTCCGGGCTGGCTGGAACTTCGGCGAGACCACCGAGGACTTCGCGGTCTCCTACGAGATCGCCCCGGCCGCGCTGCCGTCCGGCACCTACCGCAACATCTCCGGCAACCTGGCGCTCTCCTACGGCCTGATCGCCGCGGCCGAGCGCTCAGGGCTGCCGCTCTTCCTCGGCTCGTACCCGATCACCCCGGCCTCCGACATCCTGCACGAGCTGTCGAAGCACAAGAACTTCGGCGTGCGCACCTTCCAGGCCGAGGACGAGATCGCCGGCATCGGCGCCGCCCTCGGTGCGGCCTTCGGCGGCGCGCTCGGCGTCACCACCACCTCCGGCCCCGGCGTCGCCCTCAAGTCGGAGACCATCGGCCTCGCCGTCTCGCTCGAACTGCCGCTGCTGGTCGTGGACATCCAGCGCGGCGGCCCGTCCACCGGCCTGCCCACCAAGACCGAGCAGGCCGACCTGCTGCAGGCCATGTTCGGCCGCAACGGCGAGGCCCCGGTGCCGGTCGTCGCGCCCGCCACCCCCGCCGAGTGCTTCACCGCCGCCCTGGAGGCGGCGCGGATCGCGCTGACCTACCGCACCCCGGTCTTCCTGCTCTCCGACGGCTACCTCGCCAACGGCTCCGAACCGTGGCGCATCCCCGCCGTCGACGAACTGCCCGACCTGACCGTCGACTTCGCCACCGAGCCGAACCACGAGCTGCCCGACGGCAGCCGCGCCTTCTGGCCGTACAAGCGCGACCCGCAGACCCTGGCCCGCCCCTGGGCGGTGCCCGGCACCCCCGGCCTGGAGCACCGGATCGGCGGCATCGAGAAGCAGGACGGCACCGGCAACATCTCCTACGACCCGGCCAACCACGACTTCATGGTCCGCACCCGGCAGGCCAAGATCGACGGCATCGAGGTGCCCCCCGTCGCCGTCGACGACCCGGGCGGCCGGGCCCGCGTCCTGGTGCTGGGCTGGGGCTCCACCTACGGGCCGATCACCGCCGCCGTGCGCCGGGTCCGTGCCGACGGCGGCCGCGTCGCCCAGGCCCACCTGCGCCACCTCAACCCCTTCCCGGCCAACCTCGGCCAGGTGCTGCGCGGTTACGAGAAGGTCATCGTCCCCGAGATGAACCTCGGCCAGCTCGCCCTGCTGCTGCGGGCCAAGTACCTCGTGGACGCCCAGTCCTACAACCAGGTCCGCGGACTTCCTTTCAAGGCCGCCCAGTTGGCCGATGTGCTGCACGCGGCGATCGGCACCCTCGACGCGGAGGACCAGCGATGACCGAATTCCGCTCGCTCTCCCTGGTGCCCAAGGCCGACGGCCCGCAGAGCGCCAAGGACTTCAAGACCGACCAGGAGGTCCGCTGGTGCCCCGGCTGCGGCGACTACGCGATCCTCGCCGCCGTCCAGGCCTTCATGCCGGAGCTCGGCATCCGCCGGGAGAACACCGTCTTCGTCTCCGGCATCGGCTGCTCCTCCCGCTTCCCGTACTACATGAACACCTACGGGATGCACTCCATCCACGGCCGTGCCCCGGCGATCGCGACCGGCCTCGCCAGCTCCCGGCGCGACCTCAGCGTCTGGGTGGTCACCGGCGACGGCGACGCGCTCTCGATCGGCGGCAACCACCTGATCCACGCCCTGCGGCGCAACGTCGACCTGAAGATCCTGCTGTTCAACAACCGGATCTACGGCCTCACCAAGGGCCAGTACTCGCCCACCAGCGAGGTCGGGAAGATCACCAAGTCCACCCCGATGGGCTCCCTGGACGCGCCGTTCAACCCGCTCTCGCTGGCGCTCGGCGCCGAGGCCACCTTCGTCGCCCGCACCATCGACTCCGACCGGCAGCACCTGCAGTCCGTGCTGCGGGCGGCCGCCGAGCACCAGGGCACCGCGCTGGTGGAGATCTACCAGAACTGCAACATCTTCAACGACGGCGCCTTCGAGGTCCTCAAGGAGCCCGGCACCCGCGACGAGGCGCTGATCCGCCTCGAACACGGTCGTCCGATGCTCTTCGGGGCCGACCAGGGCGTCTTCCGCGGCCCGGACGGCGAGCTCCACGTCGACACCGTCACACCGGCCAACGAGGCCGGGGTGCTCGTCCACGATGCGCACGCTGCCAGCCCCGCCACCGCCTTCGCGCTGACCCGGCTCGCCGACGCCGACACCCTGCACCACACCCCGATCGGGGTGCTCCGCTCGGTCGAGCGGCCGGTCTACGACGACCTGATGGCCGAGCAGCTGGAGCGGGCCACCGCCGACCGCGGCCGCGGCGACCTCGGCGCCCTGCTCACCGGCCAGGACACCTGGACGGTGGTCTGACCGCTCCCGCGCGGGCCCCGGAGGTACGCCCCCGGGGCCCGCGCTGTCCCCGGCTTGGCCGAATCATTGCCTGATCCTGGCCGATGCTTTGGAAACTGCTGCTCCATCTGCCTTGTAGCCTCCGATCGGCATGTCTGTCCGTTACATTTCAGATCGGCAGGAATGTTTTCGGCACGGGGGCGGACATGGAGATCAGGCAGCTGCAGTACTTCGTATCGGTCGCCGAGGAGCTGCACTTCGGCCGCGCGGCGCAGCGCCAGCACATCGCGCAGTCCACCCTCAGCCAGCAGCTCCGCCGGCTCGAACGGGAACTCGGCCACGACCTCTTCGTGCGCACCAGCCGATCGGTCGAACTCTCCCCGGCCGGCCACCGCATCCTCCCGCGCGCCCGCGCCGTCCTGGTCGCCCTCGATTCGCTCGCCGCCGAGGCCCGAAGCCTCACCGGCCCCGCCGAGGAGACCCTGCGCCTGGGCACCGGCAGCAGCCTCGGCAGCCGGCTCGACCTCTTCCTCGACTCGCTGATGGCCCACGACCCCGACCTGCGGGTCCAGTTCCGCAACCTCGCGGGCCCGCAGCGGATCCGCCAGGTCCGCACCGGCGAACTCGACGGCGCCGTCGTCCGCGGCGCCGTCTCCATCCCGGGCCTGCGCGTCCTGCCGCTGTTCTCCGACCGCCTGGTCGCCGTCCTGCCCGCCGCCCACCCGCTCGCCGGGCGGCAGGCCGTCCCGCTGGACGCCCTGCGCGACCTCCCGCTGCGGATCGTCCCCCGCGACCTCAACCCCGCCCTGGTCGACCTGCTGCTCTCCGCCTGCGCCACCGCCGGGTTCCGGCCCGTCCTCGGCCGGCCCTTCACCACCCAGCACGACACCCTCGCCGAGATCGCGCTCAGCGCCGACTCCTGGACGGTGCTCTACGCCAGCAACGCCGAGGCCGGACTCTCCCGCCGGGTGGTCTGGCGCGAGTTCGACGGCTCGCCGCTCTCCGTCCCGGTCTCCCTGGCCCTGCGCCCCGGCCTGCCCGCCCGCCGGGTCGAGCGGCTCGCCGCCGCCTGCGCCGACGTCCGCGACCAGCTCGCCGAGCCGGCCCCCGGCGCCGCCATCGATTGATCCGGACGATCGGTTCGTGTGAGGAATGGCCGTTGATCGCGGTCACTGCCGGTGGTGGGGTGGTTTCCCAGAGGGACCGCACATCCCGCAGGGGGATGGGCATCATGTACGCCACCAAGGAGACAGGTGCTCACGAACATCGACGTCACACTCCGTGACGGCGGATACCGCAACAACTTCGACTTCCCACTCGGCTACGCGCTCGACCACGCGCGGACCAGCGCCGAGGCCGGCGTCGAATGGATCGAGATCGCCTACCGGAACGGCTCCTTCAAACCGATCCCGGACATCGGTCTCACCGGCCGGGGGGACGACGCGTTCATCCGCGCCGCCGCCGACGCGATAGGCCCCGACCGGGTCTGCGTCATCCTCCACCCGCACAACACCGACGACGACGACCTCGCCGCCGTCCACGAGGCGGGCGCCAGACTGCTGCGCATCTGCGCCGACGCCTCCGCGCCGGCACCCGCGCTCGCCACCCTGGCCCGCGCCAAGCAGCTCGGCTTCACCACCGCGATCAACCTCACCCGGGTCACCCACCACTCCCGGCGGCAGCTCGTGCACGTCGCCGCCGACGCCGCCGAACTCGGCGCGGACGTGGTCTACCTGGCCGACTCCAACGGCAGCCTGCTGCCCGCCGACACCCACCGCCTGGTCACCGCCGTCGGTCACGTCGTCGACTGCGAGATCGGCCTGCACGCGCACAACAACCTCGGCCTCGCCCTCGCCAACGCGATCGCCGCGACCGAGGCCGGCGCCACCTGGATCGACTCCTCGGTCCTCGGCATGGGCAAGGGCCCCGGCAACCTGATCACCGAGCAGTGGCTCGCCTACCTGATCCGGCAGCACGGCACCGCCCGCTACGACCTCGGCTCCGCGCTCGCCCTCGCCGAGAAGCTCCGCCGCGAGATCCCCGAGGCCAGCCCCGAACTGCCGCTGCCCGACCTGCTGCTCGGCTGGTTCGACCTCACGGTCGAGCACCGCGCCCGGCTGCGCGGTGACGGCATCGGCGCCCTGTTCGACTCCGCGACCGAACTCGCCAGGAACGCAAGGGCGGCCGCGTGACCGACGCACGTCGCACGGTCGGTGACGGCCCGAAGCGCGCCGCAGTCCTCGCACCGGCCATGCCGGTGTGGGACGGCGGCGCGTTCCTCGGGCCGGTCACCGGCCTGCTCACCGCGGCCGGCTACCGGGTGACGGTGTACGACACACTCTCCGCCGACCGGCCCGACTTCACGGCCGCCGCCGACCACTGGGCGGCCGAACTCGCCGCGGACGGACGGCCCGACCTGATCGCCGGCGCCGCCCTCGGCGGCGCCACCGCGCTCGACCTGCTGGCCCGGCCCGCCTTCCGCGGCACCCCGGCGCTGCTGATCTCCGCCCCGATGCGCGCCGACGCCGAGCTCGACGAGCGGCTCGGCGCGATCTCCGCGCTCGCCGCAGCCGGCGACCTCGACGCGGCGCTCGCCCTGCTGGAGCACCGCGTCGCCCCCGCCACCGGCGCCGGCGAACCGCCCCGCACCACCCCCGTCCCCGCACCCGCCTCGCCCGGCAGCACCCGCCTCGCCCGCGGCCTGCCACTGCTGCGCGGACTCGACCTCGGCGCCGCCGAACCCCGGCTCGACGGTCCCCTGCTCCACCTGTACGGCGAGCACTCCCAACTCGTCACCGGCCGACACGGCGTCCCGCCGCGCCCGCCGCACCGGCACAGCACCCCGGTGCCCGGCGCCGGCATGCGACCCCAAGCCGACAACCCGCCGTTCACGGCCGCCGCCGTCGGACGGTTCCTGGAGGAACTGGCAGCGTGAGCAACGTCAAGAAGATCGCCGTCCTGCCCGGCGACGGCATCGGCCGCGAGGTCGTCGAGGCCGTCCTGCCCGTCCTCGACACGGTCGGCGCCCCCGTCGAACTGATCCACGGCGACATCGGCTGGGAGTGCTGGCGCGAGGAGGGCGACCCCGTCCCCCGACGCACCTGGGACCTCATCGACCGCACCGACACCTGCCTGCTCGGCGCGATCACCAGCAAGCCACTGCGCGAGGCCCGCGCCGAACTCGCCGACCACCTGCGCGCCGACCCGCCCGCCTACGTCTCCCCGGTCATCCAACTGCGCCAGCGACTCGGCCTGTTCGCCAACATCCGGCCGGTCGAGAACCACCTCGGCCGCGGCCTGCCCTACCGGTTCACGGTGATCCGGGAGAACACCGAGGGCCTCTACGCCGGCTACGACCACGCCGGCGCCGGCGTCCCCGAACCGCTGCGCCGGCACGTCGCCGACCACCCCAACGCCACCGCCTCCGGCCCCGACGGCACCGCCGTCTCGCTGCGCCTGACGACCCGCCACGGCATCGAACGGCTGCTCCGGTTCGCCTTCGACCACGCCCGCCGGCACGGCCACACCCGGCTCACCTGGGCCGACAAGCCGAACGTGCTCCGCCACAGCGGCGACTTCGCCCGGGAGATCCTCGAACGCGTCGCCGCCGAGTACCCGGAGATCGAGGCCGAGGTGCACAACGTCGACGCCGTCGCGCTCTGGATGGTGCGCCGCCCCGAACGGTTCGGCGTGATCGTCGCCGAGAACATGTTCGGCGACATCCTCTCCGACCTCGGCGGCGGCGTCATGGGCGGACTCGGCCTCGCCCCCAGCGGCAACATCGGCGAGCACGGCAGCTATTTCGAACCCGTCCACGGCAGTGCCCCCCACCTCGCCGGACGGGACCGCGCCAACCCCGCCGCCACCGCCCTCACCATCGCCCTGATGCTGGAGCACCTCGGCCTGGACGAGGCCGCCCGGGAGATCCCGCGTGCCGTCCGCGAGGTACTGCGCCGCGGCGAGACGCTCACCTACGACCTCGGCGGCACCGCCGGCACCCGGGAGAGCGCCGACGCGATCCTGCGCGCCCTCGCCGCGCCCGCCCCGCAGCCGACCGCGGCGATCCTCACCGTCGGCGAGGAACTGCTGAACGGCGACGTCGTCGACACCAACGGCGCCGAGGCCGCCAAGCTGGCCGCCGCCCACGGCCTGCGCACCACCGCCCGGCGCACTGTCGGCGACGGCCTGGCCGAGATCACCGGCGCCGTCCGCGAACTCCTCGGCGGCGACCTGCTGCTGGTGGTCGGCGGACTCGGCCCCACCTCCGACGACCGCACCCGGCAGGGCGTCGCCCAGGCGCTAGGCCTCCCGCTGGAGCACCGCGAGGAGGCCTGGCAGGCCGTCACCGAGCGGCTGCGGCGCTTCGGCCTCACCGTGCACGCCGACAACGAGCGGCAGGCGCTCTTCCCGCAGGACAGCACCCTGCTGCCCAACCCCGACGGCACCGCCTGGGGCTCGGTGACCCGCCTCGGCCGCACCCGCGTGGTGATGCTCCCCGGGCCGCCCAAGGAGTGCCTGCCGATGCTGCGCACCCTGCTCGACCGGGACTTCCCCGCGGCGCCCGCCGCCGAACGCGCCCGCTGGCGCACCCTCGGCCTGATCGAGGCGGACGTCGCCGCCGGCGTCGACCGGGTGCTCACCGCCCACCTGCCCGGCCGCACCGCCGGCTACCGCTGGCACTACCCGTACCTCGACATCACCCTCCCGCCGGAGGCCCCGGCCGCCGCGGCCGAGGAGGTCGAGGCGCTGCTCGCCGGCTACGTGGTGAGCCGCCGCGGCCTGACGGCCGCCGAGGAACTCGCCGCCGCCGCACCCGGGTTCGCCCTCAAGCTGGACGACACCCTGAGCGGCGGCGCGGCCGAACGGCTGCTGGCCCGGCTCGCCGACCCGGCGGGCGAGCCGGTCGAGGTCCGGGCCCGGGCCGAGGGCCCGCAGCCCGCACCCGGGGAGTGGACCGGATCGCTGGACATGCGGTGCACCGTCACCCGGGCCGGCGCCGTCCGCAGCCACACCCTCACCGTGCCCCGCCGTGGGCCCGAAGTATCCGACTGCGCAGCCGAGTTCATCGCCTGGAGCGTGCTGCGCGCCCTGACCGGGGAGACCGCCGATGCCCACCGCTGACCACCGTCCGACCGAGACCGTCCCGGCCGGCACCGCCGGCACCGTCGGCGAGCCGCACGCGCTCGCCCCCGAGCTCGCCGCCCGGCTCGCCCTGCTGGACACCGCGGCGCTCTCCGACGCCCTCGACAGCCTCGGCATCACCGGGGTGCTGCCCGGCGTCGCCGCCCGGGTGCCCGGCGCGGTCGCCTTCGGACCGGCCTGGACCGTCCGCTACCGGCCGGTCGGCGAGGCCACCGGCTTCCGGAACGCCGCCGACTACCTCGACGAGGTCCCGGCCGGCTCGGTCGTCGTGGTCGACAACGCCGGCAGCACCGACTGCACCAGCTGGGGCTCGCTGCTCACCGGGGTGGCGCAGGCCGCCGGTGTGCGCGGCACCGTGCTGCACGGCAGCGCCCGCGACGTCCGCGAGATCCGGGCGGCCGGGTACCCGCTGTTCAGCACCGGCGTCACCATGGTCAGCGGCAAGAACCGGATGCAACTGGACCGCACCCAGGTGGAGCTGACCGTCGGCGGCACGGCCGTCGCCCCCGGCGACCTGGTCTTCGCCGACGACAACGGCGCCCTCGTGGTGCCGCGCGCCCGGCTGGCCGAGGTGGTCGCCCGCGCCGAGAACGTGGAGCGCACGGAGGCCCGGATCCGGGCCGCCGTCGCCGGCGGCTCCCGGCTGGACGAGGCCCGGGCCGCCTTCCGCTACGACCGGCCCTGGGAGGACGCGCACGGCACCCGCGCGGCCGAGGAGGCGGTCGCCGATGCAGGCCACTGAGGCAGGGCCGTCCGCCGCGGCCTTCGTCGACGTCCACTACCACGCCGACCCGGACGCCTACCTGCGCCGGCACACCGCCCTGCGGGCCGCCAGGCGCTACGCCTGGCACGGCGGCTGGGTGGTGCTGAAGAACCACCTCGGCTGCACGGTCGCGCAGAGCCGCGAACTGCGCGCCATGGGCCTGCCGGTCTCCGGCTCGCTGGTGCTCAACAGCACCGCGGGCGGCCTCGACCCGCAGGCCGTCCTCGGCGCGGTGTACCGGCACGGCGAGGGCACCGGGGTGCGCCTGGTCGTCCACCTGCCGACGGTGACCGGCCGCAGCCACCGCAGCACCCTCGTCCGGCGGCCCTGCCACCCGCACCTGGCGGACCACGGCATCGCCCCGCTCACCGTCTCCGACGAGCAGGGCCGGCTGAAGCCGGCGGTGCTGGAGATCCTGCGGATGGCCCGCGACCTGGACTTCGTGGTCTCCACCGGGCACGCCTCGGCGGAGGAGGTCCGCCGACTGGTCGACGCCGCGGTGGACACCGGTATCCCCGCGCTGATGCTCAACCAGCCCGCCAACCCGCTGACCGGGCTGCGCTACGAGCAGCTGGTCGAGCTGGCCGAGGCCCCGATGGTCTACACCGAGCAGACCGCGCTCACCCGCCTGCTCGGCTACCAGGACGAGGAGGACGTCCGCAAGGTGGTCACCGCGCTGCCCCGGGCGCTGTACAGCTCCGACCTCGGCCAGCCCTCCCAGCCCGACATCGACAGCTGGCTGGAGCTCACCCGTTCGTGGTTCACCGACTTCGGCCTGACCGACGAGCGGATCCGCGAGGTCACCCGTGACGTCCCGGCCCTCATGCTCACCCCCGAAGGGAGCCCGTCCCGATGACGACCGGTCAACCGTCGGCCCGCCAGGCCGCGCCCGCGCGCGGCCTGCTGCTCGCCGTCCTGGTATCGCTCAGCGCGAGCGGCCTGTTCGCCTCCGACATCAACCTGCCCGGCATCCCGGTGGCCGCGCACGCCCTCGGCACCTCGGTCGCCTCGGTGCAGTGGACGTTCAGCGCCTTCGTGATCGGCATCGCGGTCGCCCAGGCGCTGTACGGCCCGCTCTCCGACCGCTGGGGGCGCCGGCCGGTGATCGTCGCCGGGCTCGCCCTGTTCACCGCGGCCTCACTGCTCTGCGCGGCCTCCACCGGCGTGGTGCTGTTCACCGCGGGCCGGCTGCTGCAGGCGCTCGGCGCGGGCGCCGGCATGGTGGTCGGCCGGGCGGTGATCGGCGACCTGTACGAGGAGAAGGACGCCGCCCGGGTGTTCACCACGATCATGCCGATCGTGGGTGTCTCCCCGTCGGTCGCGCCGCTGGTCGGCGGCTACCTGACCGAGTACGTCAGCTGGCGGGCGCCGTTCGTGGCGACCGCGGTGATCGGCCTGGCCACCCTGGTCGCGGTGGTCGCGGCGGTGCCGGAGAGCCTGCCCGCGGAGCGCCGGGCCAAGCGCCTCGGCGCCACCCTGCGCGCCTACCCGCGGCTGGCCCGGGAGCCGCTGTTCTGGGCGTACACCGGCAACCTGTGCGTGGCGTACGGCGGCTACTTCGGCTACCTGGCGGCCTCACCGCTGATCTTCGAGCGGATGGGGCTGTCCACCACCGCCACCAGCTACTGCTACATCACGGTGTCCGTCTCCTACGTGCTGGGCAACCTGTGGTCGCGGCGGCTGGTGCGCACCCGGGCGGTGGACCCGCTGCTCTGGCGCGGCCACCGGTTCTTCGTGCTCGGATCGCTGCTGGTACTGGTGCTGGGCCTGACCGGGGTCGGCTACCCGTGGAACCTGCTGGTGCTCGCCTTCATGCCGGTGCTGACCCTCGGCAACGGCTTCCTGCTGCCGCTGTCGATGAGCGCGGGCGTGACGAACTTCCGCTCCACGGCCGGTGCGGCCTCCGGGCTGATGGGCGCGCTGCAACTGTCGGCGGCCTCGGTCGGGATCTTCCTGTCCAGCCGGCTGCCGCAGGGCGACCTGGCGGGGCTGGGCTGGTTCATCTGTGCGGCGGCGGTGCTCGGTGCGGCCTCATTCGGCCTCTTCCTGCGGGCCGCGGGGCGGCGGTCGGCCCGGGCGACGCTGCCCGTCCCGCCGGCGGCGCAGGCCGTGCCGTCGGCGGGACGCGGCTGAGTTCAGGCCCGGTCGCCTGCCGAGGCCATGCCGAGCCAGCTGTGCGGATTGCCCTCCCAGCACCAGCCGAGCTTGGGCGCGCCCCCGCTGATCCACAGCGCGGGTACCCGGCGGTCCCCGCAGCGCGATGCGCCGAGCGAGAAGCACCTGTTGGTGGCGAGCAGCTCCGGGTACTGGGTGACCACGGCGACGCCCTCCTCGATCGTCAGCGGGGTGCGGCCGCGCTCGGCGACGGCGGCCAGCGCGTCCCGGGGGACGGCGCCGCAGAACTCCTCGCCGCGGTCGACGTCCCGCAGCAGGTAGGCCCGGCCGCCCGGCAGCGGCACGGTCGGGGTGAACCGGGCGAGGTCGCCCTCGGGGTAGTGCCGGTCCACGATCCCGGGGCGGCTGCGGCCGGCCAGCGCGGTCAGCGGCACCGTCCGCTCGATCGGCACCAGCTCCCGGGTCACCACCAGCACGAACGGGACCCCGCCGCCGTCGGGCGGCGCGACGGGGCCGGCCGCCGCGCGCAGCGGTTCGAGCATGGCGGTGAAGTCGTCCTCGGGCAGGCCGGCCAGGGCGGGGTAGCCCAGGTCGGTCAGCCGCTGCAGCTGTCGGTCGAACTCGGTCATGCGCCTCCTCATCTCCGTACTAAGTACACTGTACACAGTACGGAGATTGGCGGTGGAAGAATTCCGGCCATGGTGACCGACCGCAGCAGTGCAGGCGACCCGGCGCGCACCCTCGCGCTGCTCTGGGGCGGGGGCGGCGTCCCGTCCGGCCGCCGCGGCCCCCGGCAGGCCAGGACGGTGCCGGAGATCGCCGCCGCCGCGATCGGCCTCGCCGACGCCGAGGGCGTCGGCGCCGTCACCATGCGCGCCGTCGCCCAACGGCTCGGCCTGTCCCCGATGGCGCTCTACACCTACGTGCCGGGCAAGGCCGAACTGCTCGACCTGATGCTCGACACCGTCTACGCCGCGATGCCCCGCCGCACCCCCGCCGACGGCGGCTGGCGGGCCCGGGCCGCCGCCGTCGCCGACGACAACGCCGCCCTGTACGCCGCCCACCCCTGGGTCGCCGAGGTCGCCACCGGCCGCCCCCCGCTCGGCCCCGGCCTGATGGCCAAGTACGAGTACGAGCTGCGCGCCCTCGAGGGGCTCGGCCTCGGCGACGTCGAGACCGACGCCGCCCTCTCCTTCGTCCTCGGCTTCGTGCAGAGCTGCGCCCGGGCCGCCGCCGACGAACGGGCCGCCGAGCAGGAGAGCGCGATGAGCGACGAGCAGTGGTGGGCAGGCAACGCCGACCTGCTCGCCAAGGTCTTCGACCCGGAGCGCTTCCCCACCGCCGCCCGGATCGGCACCGCGGCCGGCGAGGCCCACGGCGCCGCCTCCAGCGCGGCCCACGCCTACGCCTTCGGCCTGGCGCGCGTGCTCGACGGGCTGGCCGCGCTCGACCGTGCGCCGGACGGCGGGCCGAGCGACGGGCCGACCGGCGGATCGGGCCGCGCATCGGGTGCATGAGGCAACTGTCATGACCAAAATCTGGATACGGGCGTGACATCCTTGCCTTCCGCCGCTACCGTCGATCCGGCACCGGCGCGCGCGAGAGGCAGAGCGGCATGAGAGACGACCACGAGACCGGCCGCGGATTCTGGTACGGCGCCGCCGCCTACGGCATGTGGGGCCTCTTCCCGCTCTTCTGGCCGCTGCTGGAACCGGCCGGAGCCGTCGACATCCTCGCCAACCGGATGGTCTGGTCCCTCGTCGCCGTCGCTCTGATGCTGCTCGTCCAGCGCCGCTGGGCATGGATCCGCCCGCTGCTCGCCCAGCCCCGCCGACTCGCCCTCGTCGCCCTCGCCGCCGCCGTGATCTCCGTCAACTGGGGCGTCTACATCTGGGGCGTCAACTCCGGCCACGTCGTCGAGACCAGCCTCGGCTACTTCATCAACCCGCTCGTCACCATCGCCTTCGGCGTGCTGCTGCTCCGCGAACGCCTCCGCCGCGCCCAGTGGGTCGCCGTCGGCATCGGCGTCCTCGCCGTCGCCGTCCTCACCGCCGGCTACGGCCGGCTGCCCTGGATCGCCCTCACCCTCGCGCTCAGCTTCGCCACCTACGGCCTGCTCAAGAAGAAGGTCGCCCTCGGCGGCCAGGAGGGCTTCGCCCTCGAGAGCGCCGTCATGTTCCCCTTCGCTCTCGGCTTCCTGATCTGGCTGCAGATCCGCGGCGAGGGCAGCCTCGGCCACGCCGCCGGCGACAGCTCCGCCTGGGCGCACTCCGGGCTGCTCATGCTCAGCGGCCTCATCACCGCCATCCCGCTGCTGTGCTTCGGCGCCGCCGCCGTCCGCGTCCCGCTGACCACCCTCGGCCTGCTCCAGTACCTGGCGCCGGTCTTCCAGTTCCTCATCGGCATCACCGTCTTCCACGAGTCGATGCCGCCCGCCCGCTGGGCCGGCTTCTCCCTCGTCTGGGCCGCCCTCGCCGTCCTCACCTACGACGCGGTGCGCCGCGTCCGGACGGACCGCGCCGCCCTCGCCGCGGCCGCCGCGGCCGCCTCCGCCGAGCGGCCGGACACCGCCCCCGCGGCCCCCGGAACCGCCTCCGCCGTCACCCGCTGAGACCACCCGAACGCGCTCCGCGCGGGGGCCGTTCGCACCGGGAATCCCGTTGTGAAGAAGTCCCCGCCGGATCTCCTCAACCCAGGTCTCGGACTGCTAACGTCCGGGGTGCCACCGCCGCCGGCCGACGGAAACCCCGTTCTGCGCGGGCGCCCGCACGGCCACAGGAGGGTTGTGATGGTCCACCTCACGGGTCAACTCACAGGGCAGCTCGCCCGGCCGTTCCGCCGTGTCGCCACCGGCCCCGGCCGCGCGGCCCAGTCGCTGCGCGACGCCGCCGACGACCTCCTCGCCCGCGGCGCCGCCCTGCGCCTGCCCGCCGTCCGCCGTGAACTCGACGCCGCCGAGAGCGGCGACCTGCTGCTCACCGGCGCCCCCAGCGGCGGCACGGTGCGCATCGAGTGGCAGCGCCACGGCCGCCCGGCGATAACCCTCGACGGCCCGTACCGGCTCGACCGGGTCGACCTCAAGGGCTCCCACCGGGCCCGGCTGTACGGCCTGACCGCCGGCGTCCGGCTGGTCTGCCCCGAGTGGTCGCCGCTCTTCCTGATCGCCCCCGCCCAGCTGCCGCTGCTCGCCTGCGCGGCCGCCGCCTCCCGGATGCTGCCGGTCCGCTGACCGGCCGCCCGGCCCCGGACGCTTCGGCGGACGGCTCAGACGGTGATGTCCCGACTGGTGAAGCGCGCCCACGCCGCCGAGCCGAACACCCCCGCGTACACCGCCTGCAGCCCCAGGTTCTGCAGCACGTCGTCCCAGTGCATCGGGTTCCGCAGCAGGTCGGAGAAGCTCAGCCAGCGGTGCGTGAACAGGAACGGCTGCACCGCGTGCAGCTGCGGGAAGCTGTCCAGGATCTGCACCGTGATCACCAGCACCACGGTGGTCGCCATCGCGGCGATCCCACTGCCCGTCAGCGTCGACACGAACAGGCCGATCGCCACCAGCCCGGCCAGTGACAGCGCGACAACCCCGGCCACCAGCACCGCCCGCAGCAGCGCCGCGCCGACCCCGATCGAGTCCCCCGACAGCAGCGTCACCTCGCCCAGCGGGAACAGCGCCGCCCCCGTCACCAGCGCCGAGACCGCCACCACACCGGTGGCCGCCACGCAGAACGCCATCGCCGCGGAGAACTTCGCCGCCAGCAGCCGCGACCGCCCCGCCGGGGCGACCAACAGATAGCGCAGCGTGCCCGTGGCCGCCTCACCGGCGATCGCGTCCCCCGCCACCACGCCCACCGTCATCGGCAGGAAGACGGGCAACGTGACGGCCAAGGCCGTGAAGACCAGGAAGAGCCCGTTCTGGGTCACCTGGGCGATGAACGCCGGCCCCTCGCCGCGGCTGCCCCCGGTCTGCACCCGCACCACGACACCGATCAGCACCGGCAGCGCGGCCAGGATGCCCAGCATCGCCATCGTCCGCGCCCGGCGGAAGACCAGCGCCAGCTCACTGGTGAACAGCGCGGCGTACCCGGCCGCCCCCGCCCGGGCGGGAGCCGCCGAGCCCCGCGGCACCGCCTCAGCCCGCGACATCGAAGCCCTCCCCGGTCAGTGCCACGAAGGCGTCCTCCAACGTGCCGCGCTCCACCGCGAAGCCGCGCACCCGCACCCCCGCGCCGACCAGCGCCGCGCACAGCGCCGGCAGCGCCTCCTCGCCGTCCGGCGGCAGCCCGTCCACCACCCCGGCCGCCACCTGCAGATCCGTCACCCCGTGCTCCTTCAGCACCCGGGCCGCCTCCTCGCCGTCCGCCGTCCGCACCACCAGCCGGCCCTGCGCCCTGGCGGCCAGCTCCGGCACCGTGCCCTGCACCACCAGCCGGCCCCGCGACATCACCGCCGCGTGCGTGCAGACCTGCTCGATCTCGTCCAGCAGGTGCGAGGAGAGGAACACCGTCGTGCCGTCCGCTGCCAGCTCCCGCACCAGCGACCGGATCTCCCGCATGCCCTGCGGATCCAGGCCGTTGGTCGGCTCGTCCAGCACCAGCAGCTCCCGCGGCCGCAGCAGCGCCGCCGCCAGGCCGAGCCGCTGCTTCATGCCCAGCGAGTACCCGCGGGCCTTCCGGCCGGCCGCCGCCGACAGGCCCACCCGGTCCAGCGCCGCCGCCACCCGCCGCTCCCGCGTCCGCGGGTCGGCGGTCGGATCGGCCGCGTCGAACCGGGCCAGATTGGCCCGCCCGGACAGGAATCCGTACAGCGCCGGCCCCTCGATCAGCGCCCCCACCCGCGGCAGCACGACCCCGACCGACTGCGGCATCGGTGCGCCCAGCACCGCCGCCGACCCGGCGGACGGCGCGATCAGGCCCATCAGCATACGGATCGTCGTCGTCTTGCCCGAGCCGTTCGGGCCGAGGAAGCCGAACACGCTGCCGCGCGGTACCACCAGGTCCAGCCCGTCCACCGCCGTGCGGTCGCCGAACCGCTTGGTCAGACCGCTGGTGCGGATCACCTCCTCGGACCCGGCGGGGGCCGGACCCGCGAAGGCCCGGCCCCCCGACCGCTCCACCGGCGGAGCGCCGGCCACTACTTCACCCCGGCCGCGTGCTGCAGCAACGGCAGCGTCACAGCGCCGGCGAACACCCGGCCGTCGTCCGTCACCAGCACGTTCACCACCTTCGTGCCGATCAGCGTGCCGCCGCCCACCGGCTTGCCGAACGCCTTCACCAGGGACAGTGCGCCCTGCGGCCCGCCCTCGGCCCCCTGACCGCCCTGCCCGGACAGCTCGCCCGCCGGCAGCCGGAGCGACACCACGGTCGTCCAGCCCTCGCCCGTCAGCTGCACGTCCGGCCGGCCGCCGGCGGGCGCCTTCCCGTTCGGCTTCCCGTTCGGCGTTTCGTGCCCGGCGGCACCCCTGCCCGCGTCGTCCGCCTTCTGCTCCGTCACCTTCGCGCCCTTCGGCGGGGTGAACGCGAACACCGAGGCGGCGGGCCGGTCGAAGGACACCTTGCTGTAGTGCACGTCCAGCACCGGGCCGCCGGACGCGGCCGTCGCCTGCACCGCCAGCGGCACCCCGTGCTCCGCGTCCACCGCGATCCGCACCCGCGCGATCGTCGAACCCTGCCCCTTCGGGGTCAGCGTCAGCCGGTAGGCGTTCCGGCCGGCGACCGTGGTCGTGCCGTCCACCGCCACCGTCGTGCTGCCCGAGGCGAAGGCCAGGAACTGCTTCGCCGCGTCCTGCGGGGTCACCGCGCCCGCCGCCGGCAGACCCGGCGTCTTCCCGATCGCGGTCTGCGGGCCCGTCAGGTGCACCGCCTCGTTGGAGGAGCTGTCCCACGCCCAGACGTCCGTGCCGTTGTGCACCAGCTCGTAGCCGGCGAGGTCCTCCACCAGGCCGATCCGCTGCCGGTCCGGCCCGTCCACCGCGACCTGCAGGGTGTGCTGGCCGGCGAGCAGCTCCGCGAGCTTCGCCTGCGGCTGGGCACCGCCCTCGGAGCCGCGGTGCCCGCCCGAGCCGCCCCGGCCCTGCGCGCCCAGCCCGCCGGCGGCGCCGAGCAGCTGCGACGGCACCCCGAGGTCGGCCTTCACCTGCACCGTTCCGGACAGCGCCTGGGTGTCCGAGCCCAGCGCCTTCGCCACCAGCTGTTCCGCCGTCACCGACGGCAGGTCGGGGCCGGAGTCGCTCGCCAGCGCCGGCACCAGGCCGACGCCCGCGGCCACCGCCGCCACCACCGCCACCGGAACAGCCACCCGCACCAGCGTCCTGCGGCCCGACCGGTACGGCGCCCCCTGCTCCTGCTCCGCCATCTCGTCCATCCCCTCCGAGTCGTCGCTCTGTCTGTCCTCTCCATTAGAGACGCCGCGGGCCGCCGCGGCATCGCTCCGCAGAGCTGGATCCGGGTACGACCGTCGTCGCACCCGACCCTGAGGAGGACTCAGGGTCGGATCGGCCCGGAGGCGGAGTCCGCACGGTCCCGCCGGGGCGTGTGCGCGAGAGGTGCAGGTCCGCGACCCCGACGCCGCCCCGTACGGCTCTTCGAATACAGTGCAGGCTCCTGGTCGCCCCGGACGAAAGGCAGAAGACCCGTGATGCCCCTGTGGTCGCGCGCGCAGCAGCAGGACTTCCGCAGCCGGGTGCGGGGCTGTCTGCTCGGCGGGGCGATCGGCGACGCGCTCGGCGCCGGGATCGAGTTCGACCCGCTGGAGAAGATCCGCTCCGCGCACGGCCCGCTCGGCGTCACCGGCTACGTGCCCGCCTACGGGCGGCGCGGCGCGGTCACCGACGACACCCAGATGAGCCTGTTCACCCTGGACGGCCTGATCCGCGCACACATCGGCCGGGACACCGGCACCTGGCACCCGCCGACCGACGTGCACAAGGCCTACCTGCGGTGGCACGCCACCCAGCAGGACTGGGGCCCGGACGAGCGCCGGCCCGACCTCGGCTGGCTCGGCCGGCAGGAGTGGCTGTACGCCCAGCGGGCACCCGGCCAGGCCTGCCTCACCGGGCTCTCCGGGCCGGACGCGAACCGCCTCGGCACCGTGGACGCGCCCCGCAACCCGCACTCCAAGGGCTGCGGGACGGTGATGCGGGCAGCGCCGTTCGGGCTGCTGACCGCCTGGGACCCGGGCCTGGTCTTCCAGCTCGCCGTGGAGTGCTCCGTCCTGACGCACGGCCACCCCACCGGCTACCTGGCGGCCGGCGCCTTCGCGGTGATCGTCCACGCGGTGGCCCGCGGCGGCACCCCCGAGGAGGGCGTGCACCTCGCCCTGGCGCTGCTCTCCGAGCGGCCCTCGCACGAGGAGACCACGGCGGCCCTGCGCGGCGCACTCGACGCCGTCCGGGCCGGCGAGCCCTCCGCGGAGCGGGTCGAGGCGCTCGGGGAGGGCTGGGTCGCCGAGGAGGCGCTGGCCATCGGCGTCTACTGCGCGCTGGTCGCGGAGGACGTGCGGACCGGCCTGCTGCTCGCGGTCAACCACTCCGGCGACAGCGACTCCACCGGGTCGATCTGCGGGAACCTGCTGGGCGCGCTGCACGGGGAGACGGCGCTGCCCGCCGATCTGGTGGCGGAGCTGGAGGGGCGTGGCACGATCCTGGAGCTGGCGGACGACTTCGCGCTGGAGCTCCTGCACGGGCCCGAGCTGCACGGCACGCCGGGCTGGGCCGAGCGCTACCCGGTCGGCTGAGGGCCGCCGGGCAGCGCGTCGTACCGTTCTGCCGGGTCAGAGCTCGCCGAAGGCGCCCGCCGCGACGGCCGTCGTGAAGGCGGACCAGGCGGCGTTCGAGAACTGCAGTCGGGGGCCCTCCGGGTCCTTGGAGTCCCGCACCGCGATCGTGCGGGTATCCGGGACGGCGATCTCCACGCAGGCGCCGTTGCCGCCGCTGTGGCTGCTCTTGCGCCAGGTCAGATTGGTCGTGGACGTGGTGGTCATTACCTGAACCCCTCTGCAATGGTGTGCATCAGTGACCGACTGTCCGCGACACTGAGCGCCGCGGCCCGCAGGTGGTCGTAAAGATTGGTATAGCGGCGCACGTCGGCCTCCTTCTCCAGGTAGAGATCGCTCGTCACCCCTTCGAAGTAGACAACAGTCGAATCGGCAGACTCGGGGAACTCCATCAGGGAGAATGTCCCGCTCATGCCCGGGTGGGCCCCGTGGCTGAACGGAATCACCTGCAGGTTGATGTACGGCTGCTCGCTGAGTGTCAGCAACTGGCAGAGCTGGTCCGCCATCACGGCCTTGCTCCCGACCTCGCGGCGCAGCACCGCCTCGTCTATGACGACCCAGAGACTGCCGAGCCGGTCCTCGCTGTCGCCGTCTATCCGCAGCTGGCGCTTCATCCGGACCTCGACCCGGCGCTGCACCGCCTGGCCGTCGTAGTCCGGGAACGTGCCGGCCACCACGGCCTCCGCGTACTCCCGGGTCTGCAGCAGGCCCGGCACGAAGGAGGACTCGTACGCGCGGATCGAGGAGGCCTCCGCCTCCAGGCCGATGTAGACGCTGTACGGGATGTCGCCGAACTCGTGCCACCAGCCGCGCTGGCGGGACTCGCGGGCCATCTCCATCAGCCCGGCGCGGACCCGCTCGTCGGCCACCTCGTACACGTCGCAGAGATCTCTGACGTCCCGCTGGCTGATGCTGCGCCGGCCGTTCTCCAGTCGGCTGATCTTCGACTGGGAGACCATCAGGCGGCCGGCCACCTCCTCGGCGGTCATGCCCTTGAGCTCGCGCAGGCGCCGGAGTTCGGCGCCGAGCCTGCGTCGGCGCACGGTGGGATTGACGCTGGCGGACACATCGACCTCCGGCCGGACCTCTGGCGCAGACGACAGCGCTGCACCTCGGAACAGTGTGGAAATTGGTACCAACCCCCCCTGACGTGGAGAGCATGCCATCTTGTGTCTGCTCCGTGCCGGGGAATCCTCCCAGCGGACTAGAACAGATCATCGGAAAAGTGTGTAATCGGGATGGCATGCCTTGCACTTGGTCGTCCCGCGCGGTAAAAGCCCGCCGACGCGCGGTGTCCGCACTCCTACCCCGCCGCGGCGCGCCGAACGCCCCCCACGGCACAGGTGACACAGAAGGGCGGCCCGCCCGGCAGTCTTCCTGCCGGGCGGGCCGCCCTCACGTACTCAGTTACGGAGCGCGCCGATCAACGCGCGCCCACCCGGGTGGCGACCGGACGGCCGCCCGCGGCCGGCCTCGCCGCCACCGGAGCCGCACTGCGGTTCTGCTGGACCGGCAGACCGTTCTGCACGTCCATCACCGCGTGCGCCACCATCCCGCCGAGCGGGTCGTAGCGGATCAGGTCCCGCAGCCGGGACCGCGAGGACCTGCCCTCGTTGCCCGGATAGAGGTGCTTGCCCAGACCCACCGCGTGCGCCAGCGCGGCCAGCGCGGCCGTCCGTGGGTCCGGCGGCACGCCCGTGCGGATCGCGGTGTCCAGGCGCTGCTTGATCGCGGAATTGGTGCAGTCGTCCGACGCCTGGTACCGCGTCGTCGGAAGCACCCCGCACACCTGGCCCGCCACAGCCGTCACCATGCCGCACCGCTCCAGGTGCGCCAGGTACGTCTGCCGCAGGCCCAGCCGGGGCCCGCCGATCCAGTGCGACGCCCGGACCGCACTGCCGCGCCGTCGCAGCAGCTCCAAGGCGTGGTCGAGGGTCGGATCACCGGTCGGCCGTGCGAGAACCACGGCGATCCGGTCCCCGTCCGGGGCGATGCGTCCGGCCAGGGACAGCTCGACCAGCTGCGCCCCGGCGAGTCCGAGGTCGAGGGTCTGGGGCTGCGCAGTGGTACCCGTGGTCGGGTCCAGTGCGAGCAGCAACAGCTCCTCGGGAATTGTTCTGCGGCTCCTGCCCATCCAAGCCTCCCCGCGTGGATGAGAGACAGCGTGACGCCTCTCACACAGGCTTGTCGAGTACGCCTCCGAATCGTGACCTTGGCACGGCAGGCTGGAACCGGTCTCCCCGGCCCGGCGTCTGAGCCGGGGACGGGACCGGACGGGCAGAAAAAAGGGCCGGTCGGGCGGGGTGTACGCGCTTGACGCGCCGCCGGTGGCGGAGACTGTACAGACATCCCGACGGGACGAGAACCCGTAGGAAAAAATGAAGGATCGGCGCGGCCCACGGCCCGCCGGCCCGGGCGGGCAGCCGGTCCGCCGGGCGGACGAGGAGGAGAGGGTCAGTGGGCGAGTCCCCCGACACAGGGCGGCGCGACGGGGCGGCCGAGGGTTCGGCGACGAAGGAGGACACCGCATCGGCGCGTACCGCCGAACCCGCGGAGACCTCCGCACCCGCGGACCGCACCGAGCCGGCGGACACCGCCGAGACCGACGACGCGACCGACACCGCTGCTGATGCCGCCGCCGATGCAGCTTCCGACGGCGCTTCCGACGGCGCCGATGCGGCAGCGGACGCCGCCGGTGCTGCCCCGGACACGGACGAGGGCAGCGACGAGGTCACTGCCGAGGACCGCGACGAGGACGCCGAGGACGCCGAGGAGGCCGTGGCGGTCGCCGCCGGCGCGGGCGGCGCGACCGTCCACCTCCGCCTCGGCGCTTCGGACAAGGCCACCGCCGCCCTCCGGCTGCCCGCGGACAACGCCACGACCGCCCTGCGCCTGCCGCCGGAGGTCCGCAAGGCCGCCGCCCCTGCAGCCGAGCCCGCCGAGCCCGCCGAAGCCGCGGAGCCGGCCGAGGCCGAGGCCGGCGACCAGCAGCCGAGCGACAGGACCACGATGCTGCGGGTCCCCGCAGGATCGTTCGGCAAGACCGCCGCCGAGCCCGCCCCGGACGCCACCACCGCGCTCCGTCTGCCGCCGGAGGTCCGCAAGGCCGCCGAGGCCCCGTCGGCGCCGGCCGACCGCGCCGGCACGGACGACAAGTCCGCCGCGGACAAGCCGGTGGCACCCAAGCCCGACGATGCCGACAAGAGCGCACCGGACAAGAACGCCGGGCCGGACAAGAACGCCGGGCCGGACAAGAACGTTGGGCCGGACAAGAACGCCGGGCCGGACAAGAACGTTGGGCCGGACAAGAGCGTTGGGCCCGAGAAGCCCGCCGCCGGCACCGGGTCCGACAGCGCGGCCGACGCCCCCGCCGACAACGCCACCCGGGCGCTGCGGCTGCCCGTCGACAACGCCACGCGCGCCCTGCGGCTGCCCCCCGAGGTCCGCACGCCCGCCACCGGTGCCCCGGCCGCCTCCCCGGCCGCCTCCCCCGCCGAGGACCCGGACAAGGCCTCAGCGAAGTCCACCGACCCGCGACTCGCCATGCGCGACAGCCGCGAGGTGGCCGGCGCCGCCCTCAAGGACACCCGCAAGCCCGTCGGCGGCAACGCCCCCGACGCCGCCCCGCCGCGCCCGGAGTCCCGGCCCACCCCGCCCCCGCCGCCTCCGCTGCCCGTGCCGGTGCCGCCGGCCCCGCTCCCGTCGCCGGACAACACCATCGAGGCGATGGAGGTGCTCGCCACCCTCAGCGCCCGCCCGGCCAGCCCGCTGCGCCGCGCCGCCAAGCGGACCGCGATCTGGGCGCTGTTCATCGCCTTCGTGCTCGGCGTGGTGGCGGTCGCGCAGCTGCTGCGCCCGCTCCCGGATCCGGAGACCAAGCTCGGCCTGCCGACCGAGTACACCTTCCAGGGCGAGAAGCTCGCGGTCGACTGGCCGGCCAAGGGCCAGTCCGCGGCCGCGGTGATCGGGGTCGGAACGGTCGGCACCTCCGGCGAGCAGACGCCCGTCTCCATCGCCAGTGTCACCAAGGTGATGAACGCCTACCTGGTCCTCAAGGCGCACCCGCTCAAGAAGGGCGAGAGCGGCCCGAGCATCACCGTCGACAAGGCGGCCGCCCAGGAGTCCATCCTCAAGGACCAGTCGCGCGCCCAGCTGACCGAGGGCCAGCAGCTCAGCCAGTACCAGGCGCTGGAGCTGCTGATGCTGCCCTCGGCCAACAACGTCGCCCGCCTGCTGGCCCGTTGGGACGCGGGCTCGGAGGAGGCGTTCATCGCGAAGATGAACGCAGAGGCCGCCAAGCTCGGCATGACCAACACCACCTACGCCGACCCGGCCGGCTACAACGACGACACCAAGAGCACCGCCACCGACCAGCTCAAGCTCGCCGAGCAGGCCATGAAGGACGACGTGTTCCGGCAGATCGTCGCGGAGCCCGAGATGCGGTACAACAACGTCCGCATCCCGAACACGAACGACCTGGTCTTCACCGAGCGCGGCAGCGTCATCGGCGTGAAGACCGGCTCCTCCACCGCGGCCCAGTCGGCGCTGATGTGGGCCGCGGTCAAGGAGATCGGCGGCACCAAGCGGACCATCATCGGCGTGACCCTGCGGCAGCCGGCGGTCGCCGGCGTGGACCTCGCCAAGGTCGCCCAGGCGCCCAGCCTGAAGATCATCAAGTCGGTGCAGAACGGCCTCGAAGGCCAGACGCTGGCCAAGCAGGGCCAGGTCGTCGGCCGGGTCGAGGACGGCCTCGGCGGCTCGGTGCCGATCGTCGCCGCCAAGGACCTCACCGTCGCTGGCTGGTCGGGCATCACCGCCAAGCTGACCCTGGACGCCACCAAGCTCGGCCACGCCGTGAAGGCCGGCACCCAGGTCGGCACCCTGTCCGCCGGTGAGGGCGCGGGCCGGATCGAGGTGCCTGTCACCCTGCAGGGCGACCTGGCGCCGCCGTCCATCCTGTCGCGGCTGACCCGCATCCTCTGACACCCGCAGGACGGGCGAAGGCCCCGCCGTTCCCGCCCCGAAAGGCGGCAACGGCGGGGCCTTCCCACATCCCGGTCCGGGCTCGCGCCCCCGGTCTCACCCGGGTGCGGGGCCCCGCGCGGAACCCCCGCCGCCGTTCCGCGGCTCCGACGTCTCCGGGCCCGTTCCGCCCCCGCTGCCCGCGTCGTCCTGGACGGTCTTCGGCGCCGCGGCGGCGTCGCCCGGTGCGGCCGGCGTGTCCGGTGCAGCCGGCGTCGTCGGTTCGATGCCCAGCAGTGCCGCCACGGCAGGCTCCTGCGACAGCACCCGGCCCAGCGCGATCGTGAAGGTCACCGCGGTGAACATCACGATCAGCCAGGACAGCAGCGTGAACACCACGCCGTACGGGCCGAACCGGCTGATGCTCTGCGACACCGCCCGGGGCAGGTACACCGCGGCCGCCGCGCTCACCCCCACCACCGCCGCCCCGCACAGCAGCGCGCCCGGCAGCAGCGGGCGCCACGGGACCCGTCCGGCGAGCAGCAGGTGCTGGGTCCACCACCAGAGCGCGGAGTCCATCAGGAGGGTCAGTGGAATGCCCAGCCACAGGCCCGCGCCGAAACCGTCGTGCAACTGGTGCTGGAAGACCAGCACCACCAGCCACACCAGCAGCCAGGTCAGCCACCGCCAGGCGGTGATCCGCCCGGACGCCTTCGGCAGTTCCCAGCAGCGCTCGCAGACCCGCTGCACGGCGCGGCTCAGCGCGGTGGCGGACAGCAGGGTCACGATCACGCCCACCGCACCGAAGCTCTGCGAGACGTCGTCGTCGTGTCCGGTCGACAGGAAGGCCGCGACCTGCTGCTGGGCGGCGCCCTTCAACCCGAGCTGCTCGCGCAGCGAGGTGACCACGCCCTCCTTGATCGCGGCCGGGGCGAACACCGCCAGCGCCATCAGCGCGGGCAGCGCACTGAGGAAGGCCTGTGCGGCCATCCGGGTGGCACAGTCCAGCAGGTTCACCCGGAGGACCTGGTGCAGCGCCCGGCCGATCAGCGGCACGCGGTCGGGCATCAGCCTGAGCGAACGGGCCGTTCCGGCCGCCCTGGCCCGCATCCCCGGCTGCTGCGACCCTGCCACACCGGCTCCCTCCGCGAGCGTGCACTGCGTGCGACCCAGCCCCATGCTCGCCCCGGCGGTGGCGCCCCGCACCCCGCGCCGGCCGCCGTCCGGCTAACTCGTCCCGCTCCCGCCCGTGGTCGCGCCCCTGCTCCCGCTGGTGTTCCTGCCGGTGACGGTGTGCGTGATCTTGTCGAGGCGGGAGGTGATGCCCCAGGCGGTGACCCGCCAGAGGGCCTCGACGACGATGTTGCGGCTCATCTTGGAGGCGCCGTGCTCGCGCTCGACGAAGGTGATCGGGACCTCGGCGACCTTGAAGCCGGCCTTGACGGCGCGCCAGGCGAGGTCGACCTGGAAGCAGTAGCCGGCGGAGGCGACCTCGTCCATGCCGAGGCCTTCGAGGGTCTCCTTGCGGAAGGCGCGGTAGCCGCCGGTGACGTCGCGGATCGGGACGTCGAGCATCAGGCGGGAGTAGGTGGAGCCGCCGCGGGAGAGCAGCAGGCGGGACTTGGGCCAGTTGACGACCTTGCCGCCGGGGACCCAGCGGGAGCCGAGGACGAGGTCGGCGCCGCGCAGGGCGGTGAGCAGGCGGGGCAGTTCCTCGGGCTGGTGGGAGCCGTCGGCGTCCATCTCGACGAGGACGGTGTAGCCCTCGTCGATGCCCCAGCGGAACCCGGCGAGGTAGGCGGCGCCCAGGCCCTCCTTGCCCTTGCGGTGCAGGACGCGGACGTGGTCGTCGTCGGCGGCGAGCTTGTCGGCGATCGTGCCGGTGCCGTCCGGGCTGTTGTCATCGGCGACCAGGATGTGGACCTCGGGGACCGCGGTGCGGACGCGGGAGACGATCCGCTCGATGTTCTCGGCCTCGTTGTAGGTCGGGATGATCACCAGCACCCTGCCGAGATCGGCGAAGGTGGTCTCCTCAGGGGCAGTCACGGCACAGCCTTTCGATCGGCAGCAGGGCACGGATGGCCCGGCCCGGGTGCCGCCTCGGCCGCCGGGCGGCGGACCAGCAGCGACACCGTCAGCCCGGGACTGTGCCGGACCTCGGCCGGGACGAACGCGGCCCGGAGGGCCCGGGCCTGTCCGGCCGAGAGCCGCTCGTACGGATCGTCGCCCGTGCCGATGTAACGACCCAGACGCGCCTCTCGTCACCGACGCAGGCGGCCGGGACCGGACACTCGACCGCGAAGAGGACGTGCGCGGCCGCCGTGCTCTCCCGGACGAAGACCTGTCGCAGGCGGACCCCGGCCGGCAGGTAAGAGGAGACGGGCGGGCAGACCACCATCCCGTTCCAGACCGCCGCCAGCCGCGACCAGGCCCGGTACCGGCCCGGCGCCTTCCCGTCGGATGATCTGTACGTATCCATCCATCAGCTGTCAACCCGGACATCACGGCCGACCAGGAACAGCCGGTCCCCGCCCCCGGGACCTACCGCCGCACACGATCGCCGAGCGTCGTATCCGCTAGTCTGTCTGCCGTCGGCCGAAACACCGCCCGCCCCCGCGTAGGCACTCGGCAGGCCCCGCCTCAGTAGCTCAGGGGATAGAGCACGGCTCTCCTAAAGCCGGTGTCGCAGGTTCGAATCCTGCCTGGGGCACATCACCGCAGCTCTCCGGGGCCGGCTCACGAGGACGATCCTCGGAAGCCGGCCCTTTCGTCGTCGTGGAGGAGAGCAGGTCGGGGCGTCGTGACCCACATGTGGGTGCGGCTCTTCCGGTTTGTCCGGGGTGGGTGATTCGTCGGCGCAGGAGCCTTGGGAGCGGCGGGCGGTGTGTGCGGATACTCCCTGGTCGGGGTTCGGAGCGGTGTGGAATGATCCGCACGCGGTTCGTTCGAGCGCTTGTTCTGTGCTCCGGCCCGCTTCGCACACTTCGTTGAGCCCTTGGGGGGCATCATCAGAACACGACTTGGCATCCTGACGGGCGCCGCGATCATCGGCGCGGCCGGACTCCCGGCGGTCGGCGCCACCGGGGCGTCGGCCGCGTCCGGCACCCTCTACGTCAACAACGCGTCCGGGGCGCACTGCTCGAACTCCGGCCAGGGCACCGCGGCCCAGCCGTTCTGCACGGTCGCCGCGGCCGCGGCGAAGGTCCAGCCCGGCCAGACCGTGAGCATCGCCAAGGGCAACTACCCCGAGCACGTGAATCTCACCCGCTCGGGGACCGCCGAGGCGCCGATCACCTTCCTCGGTGTCGGCGGCCCGACCGCGCCCTACGGCGAGACCTCGACGGTCGGCCAGTCCTTCGGCCAGCTGCCGCACGCCTTCACGCTCTCCGGCGTCCAGCACGTGCGCCTCAAGAACCTGGACCTGCTCGGCAACAACGGTGCCGTGCTGGTGAACGGTGCGTCCGACGTCACCGTCTCCGACAACACGCTCAGCGGCAGCCCGGTGCCGGGCAACCCGGCGGTCCGGATCTCCGGTGCCGCGTCCGGGGTGTCGCTGCTCCGCAACCGTGTCCCGGGTCTCGGCGGGCTGGTCGAGGTCGGGCCCGGTGTCACGGGCACGGTCATCTCCGCCAACTCCGTCTCGACGAGCTCCAACCCGGCCGTGGTCGTGAACGGCGCGCCCGGCACCGTGATCGTCGGCAACACGCTGGCGGCGCACTGCAACGACGCCGTCCAGCTCACGGGTGCCGCCACCGGAGCGGTGGTCGAGAACAACGTGCTGTCGACCGCCGACGCGGACAACCACCTCAACCCGCTCTGCTCGGAGGCGTCCACGTTCGTCGGGCTGCGGGTGGCCGCAGAGGCGGCCGAGGGCGCCAAGGTCGCCTACAACGCCTTCGACGCCCAGGACGGCAGCCCTGCCTACGACTGGAAGGGCACCGCCTACGACGACGTCAAGGCCTTCGCCGCCGCCTCCGACCAGGGCGACCACGACGTCATCGGTTCCGTCGAGATGCACAACTGGACGGGTGACTCCGGCCAGCTCGATTCGCCGCTGGTCGACTCGGCCGACGAGAACGCGCCCGGCATGCAGGACACCGACATGGGTGGAACCCGCGCGGTCGACGACCCGTGGGCACCCGACACCGGTACCGGCTCCGGCCGCCGCGACCGCGGTGCCACCGAGCTGACGAACTTCGGTACCCGGTACACCCCGACCGGCCCGGTCCGGCTGCTCGACACCCGCAGCGCGGTCGGCGTCGGGAGCACCACGGCCGTGGCACCCGGAGGCACCGTCGAACTGCCCGTCACCGGCCTCAACGGCGTTCCGGCGGACGGCGTGACCGCGATGACCATGAACGTCACCGTCACCGCGCCCACCGGTCCCGGCTTCCTGACCGTCTACCCGCACGGAGAAGCCCGTCCGACCGCCTCCAGCCTCAACTGGACGTCGGGTCTGACGATCGCCAACCTGGTGACCGTTCAGGTCAAGGACGGCAAGGTCGCCTTCTACAACGGCAGCGCGGGCACGGTGCACGTGGTGGCCGACCTGTTCGGCTACTTCTCCACCCAGGGCAGCGGCTTCACCCCGATGAACCCCGAGCGCCTCCTGGACACCCGCAGCGCGATCGGCGCCCCGAAGGCACCGCTGGCGGCGGACTCGACGCTGGACCTCCAGCTTCCCGGCCTGCCGGCGGACGTCCGCGCGGTGACGCTCAACGTCACGGTCACCGAGCCCACCGGGCCCGGCTACCTGACCGTCTATCCGCACGGCGACACCCGCCCGACCACCTCCAACATCAACTGGAGTGCCGGGCAGACCATCCCGAACCTGGTCACCGTGCCGGTGAAGGACGGCAAGGTCTCGCTGTACAGCGGCGGCGGCAAGGGCACCGTCCAGGTGATCGCCGACCTCGCGGGCTATTACACGGCCTCCGGCGGCGACATGTTCCACGCCTCGGTGCCCACCCGGGTGATCGACACCCGCCAGCCGTGGTTCGCCAGCGGCGTCGGGGAGTGGAAGCCGGCCGCGCCCATCGGCGGACGGCAGACGCTGAACCTGCGGGCCATCGAGGGCGGCACCGCGGTCTCCATGAACGTCACCGTGACCAACACGGCGGCCGCCGGCTTCCTGACGATCCACCCCAACGGCAGCGCCCGTCCGACGGTCTCCAACCTCAACTGGGTCAAGGACCAGACGATTCCGAACGCCGCCGTGGTCGCCACCGACGAGGCCGGCCAGATCGCCCTCTACAACGGCAGCGTGGCGAACGTGGACGTGATCGCCGACGTCAACGGCTACTACGCCCACTGACCGGGCACAGCGAACGGCCGTGGCCCGGCCCCCACTGCGGGGGCCGGGCCACGGCCGTTCTGTCGTCCGACCCCGGCGATCAGCCGGTGTAGTAGCCGGTGATGTCGGCCACCAGGTCGACGCTGCCGAACCGGTTGTAGAAGGAGACCTTGCCGTCCTGCACCGGGACGACCACCAGGTTGGGGATCACCTGGCCCGCGGTGAAGTTGAGGTTGGAGACACCCGGACGCTCGGTGCCCGCCGGGAAGACGGTCAGGTAGCCGCCCGCGGAGGGCTGCACGGCGGTGACGTTGAGGACGACCGCCGTCACACCGGTGGTCGGCAGACCGGCCCGTCCGGCCACGGTGAGCGTCAGCGTCGAGTCCTGGCCGAGGCGTGCCGCCTTGCCGGTCGCCGTTCCGGTGCCGGTCCGGGTGTCCAGCAGGCGGCTCGGGCCGGTGCTGGTGAACTTCGCTGCGCCGCCCGGCGAGTAGTAGCCGGTGATGTCGGCGACCAGGTCGACGTTGCCGGCCCGGTTGTAGAGGCTGACCTTGCCGTCGGCTATCGGGACGATCACCTGGTTCGGGATGGTCTGCCCCGTACGGAAGTTCAGGTTCGACACCACGGGCAGCGCACTGCCGGTCGGGTAGACGGTGACGAAGCTGTCCGCGGTGGGGCCGGTGGCCGTCACGTTCAGCACCACGCCGGTGGCGTCCGCCGGGACACCGGTCAGCGTCAGGTCGAGCGTGCCGCCCGGGCCGACCGGGGCCTGCGCGGCACCGGTGGCGTTACGGGTGTCGAGCAGGCGGGTCGGCGTCATGGTGGTGAGCTTCGCCCCGCCGTCCGGCGCGTAGTAGCCCGACACGTCGGCGAGCAGGTCCACACTGCCGGCCCGGTTGTAGAGGTTGACCCGGCCGTTGACGACCGGCACCACCACGAGGTTCGGGACGGTCTGACCGGCGGTGAAGTTGAGGTTGGACGCGACCGGCCGCGGCTGGCCGTCCGGGTACACCGTGACGAAGCTGCCCGCGCTCGGCGCGACCGCCGTCACGTTGAGGATCACCGCGGTGGCACTTGCCGGGACACCGGTGGAGCCGCCGGTGACCTGCAGCGGAACGGTGCCGCCGGGGCCGACCTTGGCCTTGGCCGCGCCGAGGCCGGACCGGGTGTCCAGCAGGCGCGTCGGCGTGACCGGCGTGTAGCCGCCCGGCGCGGGCGTGGTCGCGGTGACCGCGTCGACGTCGGTCGACTTCAGGAACGCGAGCCGGTGGTTGTACCGGATCGGGTAGTAGGTGTCGTTGCCGACCACCAGGGTGCGGTCGTTCGGCGCGTCACCGTTGATGTTCTGCGCGTAGTAGTAGTCGCCGTACACTGGCTGGTCGGCCGCCGCCAGGTACGCCTGGCCGGCCGGGATCGTCGCCGTGTAGGCCACCGGGGCGAGGTTGCCCGAGTCGAAGATCGCGGCGATGGCCGGGTACGGCGTGTACGCGGCGCGCTCGGGGTACGCCCGCCCGTACACCGGGATCGACGACTGGCCGGCCTTCGGGACGAGCACGGTCTGCCCGGCGCGGTTGTCCGCCGCGGCGCTCTGGCCGTTCGGGTTGTAGAACCAGCCCTTGACGCTGCCGTACCAGATCGCCGTCCAGTCGCCCTGCTGGTCCGCGACCACGTAGCTGGTGCCGGCGACGGCCTTGGCCTTCCAGCTGGCGGCCTGGGTGGTGCCGCCGCCGATCAGCGGCGCGCTGTCGCTCGGCGAGGTCCGCAGGTAGACGAAGTTCTCCGGGCGGGCCGAGGTGTTGTCCACCGGGGGCATGTTGGTGGAGTCGAAGGCCGGGGCGATGGTGACCTTGCCGCCGACCAGGATCGGACCACCGGTGCTGGCCCGGACGGGCGCGCCGACCAGGTCCATGTAGTGGTTCCAGTCCCAGAACGTGCCCGGGTCCCAGTGCATGCCGGCGATGTCCTGCTGGCGCGGGCCGGGCACGTCGTCGTGGCCGATGATGTGCTGCCTGTCCAGCGGCACGCCGAAGCGGTCCGCCAGGTAGCGGGTCAGCGAGGCCGAGGACTGGTACAGCTGCTCCGAGTACCAGGTCGCGTTGTTCGCCGGGAAGGCGTAGCCCTCGTGCTCGATGCCGATGCTGTGCATGTTGAGCGTCTTGTTGCCGGCGTGCCACGCGACGTTCTTGGTGTTCACCAGCTGCGTGACGTGGCCGTCCGAGGACCGCACGATGTAGTGCGCGCTGGCCTGCGTGGTCGGCTTCTGGAAGGTCGCGATCGAGCCCGCGAAGCCGCCCTCGGTGTCGTGGATGACGATGTAGTCGATCCGCTGGCCGTCGGCCGGGCGGTTCGCGATCGTGTAGTTGCCGAAGGACGTCGGGTCCGAGGCGTTGGTGAGCGCGTACGCCGCGGGCTGGAAGTCGCAGCCGAGACCGGCCGGGCACTCCACCGGGCCGGGCGCGTCCGCGGTGAGCGCACCCGAGGCGGGCAGGCCGGACGCCTGAACACCGCTGTACGACGCCAGGGTGGTGCGGGAGCCGGTGGTGGCGCCGCGGGAGGCGGTGCCCCCGCCCGCCGTGCCGGAGCCCGGCGTCGCCGTGCCCTTGCCGGAGGACTTGCCCGTGGACTTGCCCGGCTTGGCGGGCTTGCCGGCCGGGCGCTTGGCCACCGGCGGAGCGACCGGAACGGACGTCTGCCCGTCGGCCGAGCTGAGCCGCAGCGCGGCCGAGTCGCCCGCGGTCACGGCCGGGGCCGGGGCCAGGGTGACCAGCTGGCCGTCCGAGGTGAGCCGGGAGGCGCCGACCTTGACGGTGCCGAGCACCCGGTCGGCGAAGTCGTCGCCGCCCTGCCCGGCAGGGGACTCGCTGAAGCGGGAGACCGCCGTGAACCAGGCCGCCGGGTCGCTCGACAGCGGCCGGCCGGCGTCCTTCTGGTACTTCACCAGCAGAGCGGCCGCGCCGCGGATGCTCTGCAGCGGATCCGTCTTCAGCTTGTCCGCCGGCTTGTCGATGAGCTTCGCCGCGCGGTCCAGGGTGTGCAGCGCCGGGGTGTCCTCGACCTGGACCGGCGGCGCGTCCTTGCGCACCGGGGCGTCGTCGCCCCGACCGTCCACCTCGGGACCGGGACCGGCGTCGATCGCCTTGGCCACCGCCGCCGGGTCGACCTGCGTCAGGCCCATCACGCTGAAGTTGCCCGTGGTGCTCGGCTCGCCGTGGTGCGACTCCCAGCGGGTCTGCTGGTACGAGAGCGCCAGCAGGACGCTCGCCGGCACCTTGAACTCGGCGGCCGCGTCGGCGAACTGGCGCTGCAGGACATCGGCGCCCGCGGTCGCTGCGGCCGGCGTCGTACCGGCCCCGGCCAGCAGGGCGAGGCCGGTGGCGGAGGCGGCCACCGCGGCGGTGATCGCCAGCGGTATCCGCAGCCGGTGCTTGCGTCTGTGCGCGGCGCCGCCGCTCTCGCGCTCGGCTCTGTGTGTGGCAGTCAACGGAGTCTGCGGACCTTCCCGTGCCCGTACCGGTCGTGGGGGGACCGGAACCCATCTGGAGCCCGCCGCGCGGGCACTCGGCGGCATTTCGCCGGTGCGCCGTCACACGGAGAGCGACGCGAAGCTAGCACCCGGTGGGACGTTCACCATCCACCGGGGTCCGTCCTGTTCCAACGGACCGGCGGGACGCGGCGCAACGGTCGGCCACCCGGTGGGGCGAACCCCGCTGCGCCGAACAGGCAGCGGCGGCACGCCGACGGGCGGGCCGTCAGCTCTCGACCCGGCCCGTCCTCACGCTCGGCGCCTCACCGCTCGGCGCCTCACCGCTCGGCGCCTCACCGCTCGGCGCCTCACCGCTCGGCGCCTCAGCGGCGGTGCTTGCCGTTGCCGTTGGCGGCGGCCGGCTCCGGGTACGGGATGCGTAGCTTGCGGGCGAACGGCGCCACGGCCGAGCCCGCGCCGAGCGGACGCGCCAGCACGAACAGCGAGACCAGGACGGCCAGCGAACCCGCCGCCAGGCCCACGACGCTGCTCAGCATGCCGCCGCCGGTGGCGTCGGTGATCCGGCCCGCCAGCCATACCGCGGCTGCGGCGCCCGGCAGGCAGGCCGCCGTGACGGCCAGGTGCAGCGCGATCACCGAGCCGCCGTCGAGACCGCTGCGCGGCTTGCCGCCGCGGCGCAGGCCCAGCACCATCGTCGCGTCCGTAGCGGCCGGGGCCGTGACGGCGGCGGCCGGCACGGGCTTGCGCAGCCGGCGGCCCAGCGCCCAGCCGGTCAGGCCGACACCGACCAGGCAGGCGATGCTCTGCGCACCGGCCATGCCGATGATGATCCAGCGCGGGCCCAGCAGCCAGTACGCCATCGCGGACAGCCCGGAGTTGACCGAGGTCGACACCACCGTCAGCCAGAACGGGGTCTTGGCGTCGCCCATCGCGTAGAAACCGCGGGAGAGGGCGTACTGGGCGCAGAAGGCCGGCAGACCGATCGCGAAGGCGATCAGCGCCTGGGCGATCACCCAGGAGTCCGCCGCGGTGACCTTGCCGTGCCCGTAGGCGATGTCGGCGATCTGCGGCGCGAGCGCGACGAACAGCACGGTCGCCGTGACGATCATCGCGGCCGAGGAGCGCAGCATGCCCGCCAGGTCCGAACCGATCTTCGTCAGCTCGCCCCGGGTCGCGGCCCTGGACATGCCCGGCAGCAGCGCCGTCACCAGCGAGATGGTGATGACGCCCTGCGGGACGACGAACAGCTGATAGGCGTTGGTGTAGGCGAAGTTGCCGAGGCCCATCTCCAGGCCCTCCTTCGCCGCGCGGACGCCGGCGCCCGTGCTCAGCCGGCTGATCACGGCGAAGGACAGCTGGGTGACCACGACGAGCAGCAGCGCCCAGCTCGCGGCCCGGATCGGCTTGGTCAGGCCGGCACCGCGCCAGTCGAACCGGGGCCGGAAGCGGAAGCCCGAGGAGCGCAGCGAGGGCAGCAGGCCGACGGCCTGGACGACGATGCCGAGCGTGCTGCCGAGGCCCAGCAGCATCGTCTGGCCCGAGGTCATCTGCTCGGCCTTGTCCGCGCCGTTGCCGACCACGATGTAGAGGCCGAAGACGGCGATCGCCACCACGTTGTTCAGCACCGGCGTCCACATCATCGCGCCGAAGCGGTCGCGCGAGTTGAGCACCTGGCCGAGCAGGGTGAAGACGCCGTAGAAGAGGATCTGCGGCAGGCAGTACCGGGCGAAGGCGATCGTCAGGTCGCGCTGCGCACCGTCGAAGTTCGAGTAGAGGTCGACGATCCACGGGGCCAGCAGCCACGCGCCGACCGTCAGCACGACCAGGATCGTGCCGCAGAGCGTGAGCAGCCGGTCGGTGTAGGCGACGCCGCCGTCCTTGTGCGTCTGGGCGGCGTGCACCAGCTCCGGGACGAAGACGGAGGCCAGCACGCCGCCCATGAGCATCATGTAGACGACGTTGGGCAGCGAGTTGGCGACGTTGAAGGAGTCGCCGAGGCCGGCGGCACCGAGCGCGGCGACGATCATCGCACTGCGGACGAAGCCGAGGGCACGCGAGGAGAGCGTGCCGAGAGCCATGATCAGCCCGCTGCGGCCGACCGAGGCCGCCGGCGCGGCCGGGGCCTCGCCCTGGCGCTGCGCAGGCACGGTGGCGGGCGCCTGCGGCGGCGTACCGGGCTGGGCGGGGACACCGGGCTGCGGGACCGCGCCGGGGTGTCCGGCCTGCGCCGGGTCGCCGGCGCGCCCGGCCTCCGGCGGCTGCGCCGGGATCTTGCGCAGGGCCATGGTCGGCGGGTCCGGGTGCGCGTACGAGTCGGGGGACTCACCCGTGGTGTTCATGGTCATCGGACCCCCGTCACTCGGTGCCTGGGCGGTGGGGCTGTGGGGCCTCCGCACAGGTGCACCCAACCGGAGCAGTCTGCCAAACCGCGGCACTCCCTGGGGAGGCCGGTGTCCCGGGCGGCAGCCCTGCGTCCACGGAGGATATCGGGGGCCGGAAGGGCGCTGTGGCGCGAAGGGTTATGGATTGCGGGCTTATGTCCGGTTATGTCGGCGCCGGCTGCAATCCGTTCGGAGTGATCGACCGTCATCGGTGTCCCCTCACCGTGGGGGCGGCGCCCGACCGTGTGAGCTTTCTCACTGCATGTCGGCGGCGTCGGTGGTGGACACGCGCCTCGTCTGCCACCGCGGGGCGGCGCCGGGAGCGGACCGGCCGTCGCCGTCCTCCGGGTCGTCGTCCCCGCCCCCGGTGTCCGGCCCGTCCGCGCCGGAGCCGCCCCGGCGGCCCCGGCGGCGGTCGGCCGGGCCGCCCTCGCCGCGGTCGCCGTCACTGTCGCGGTCGCGCTCGTCGTTGCCGTCGCCGTCGAGCCCGTCGCCGTCGAGCCCGTCGTCGTCGCGGCCCGGCGGTGGTGTGCCTCGGGCGAGGACGCGCTGCACGCGCGGCCTGGTCCGGTGGTCGACCCGGCGGAAGTCCCGGGCGAGGGCGCCGGGCCGCCACAGCTCCACGACGACCGTCACCCAGCCGAGCAGGGCGGCGGCGGCGAGCCACCCGCCCAGGACGTCGCTCGGCCAGTGCACCCCCACGGCGATCCGGCTCCAGCCGACCGCCAGGACGGCGACCCCCGCGGCGCACCCCGCCCAGATCCGGCCGGCCCGCCCGGCCAGCGGCCAGACCAGGGCCACCAGGGCGGCGCAGGTGATCCCCGAGGCCATCGCGTGCCCGGAGGGGAAGGCCGGGCCGTCGGCGTGCGCGACCGGGTCGGCGAAGTGCGGGCGGGCCCGGCCGACGGCGTTCGCGAGGCCGATCGCCAGTGCCCAGCCGAGGGCGGCCTGGACGGCAGCCCAGGAGGCGAGCGTGCGGGCCCTGATCGCCCACAGCCAGACCGCGGCACCGAGCAGCAGTGCACGCATGGTGGCCGTGCCGGTGATGTCGCCGAGCGTCTGCATCGACGCCGTCCACGCCGTGTGGCGGCGGGCATAGCCGTGGAGGGAGTCGATCCAGTGCTCGTCGAACCGGATCAGCGGGCCCCAGTCGCTCGCCACCAGCCCGAGCAGCGCGCCGAACAGCAGCGTGCCACCGAGCGCCCACAGGGCGTGTCGGGCGACGAGCCGACGGGCGGCGGGAGCGGCGGACGGGTGCATGGCTGACACCTTCCCAGTGGCGGTGTGCGGAGCGGACCCGGCGCGATCGCGATTCGGCATCTTTTGTGCGGAGAAGGTGCGATCGGGAGGTGTCGTTCGTTGAAAGGGGTGGAGACGCCCGCGCCCGTCGCGCGCTGTGGGCCGGTGGTGACGGAGAGCCGACCGTCGGGGTGAAATCCGGCAGGATACTGCATGAGGCGCGAAAATCTGAATGAGTTGGGAATGTTGTCCCATTTCTGCGCGTTGGATCGTTACGTGTGAGCCTCCAGGAGGCCCGCATCTGTATGAGCAGCGCAGCCCCGCGCGAGCCGCGCCGCCAGACCCGGCACTTCAGCAAGGGAGCAAGCATGGCCACTCGTGCCGTCGTTCGCGACAGGGCCGCCCGGACTCGCTCGGCCCGGCCGACCAACCTTGAGGCAGACCGCGATCTCGTCGGCATGTACCTCGACGAGATCGCCAGGACGCCGCTGCTCGACGCCGCCGAAGAGGTCCAACTCTCCCTGCGCATCGAGGCCGGTGTGTACGCCCAGCACCTGCTGGACGATGGCGCGCTGCCCGAGGGTGTGACGCGCGAGGAACTGGAGGCGATAGCCGAGGACGCGGAGCGGGCCAAGGACGTCTTCATCAGGTCCAACCTCCGGCTGGTCGTCGCGGTGGCCCGCCGCTACCCGCGCAGCGGCCTGCCCCTGCTGGACCTCATCCAGGAGGGCAACGCGGGCCTCGTCCGGGCGGTCGAGAAGTTCGACTACGCCAAGGGCTTCAAGTTCTCCACCTACGCGACGTGGTGGATCCGGCAGGCGATCACCCGGTCGATCGCCGACCAGTCGCGCACCATCCGGCTGCCCGTGCACCTGGTGGAGGAGCTCGGGCGGATCCGCCGGGTCCAGCGCGAGAAGTCCAAGGAGCTCGGCCGTGAGGCCGACCCGGCCGAGATCGCGGCCGAGCTGGACACCACGGAGGAGCGGATCAAGGACGTGCTCGACTGGGCGCGCGACCCGGTGAGCCTGAACATGTCGGTCGACGACGAGGGCGAGACCCAGTTCGGCGACCTGGTCGAGGACACCGGCGCGGTCTCGCCGGAGGACGCCGTGATGGTCATGCTCCGCCGCGAGGAGCTGGACGACCTGATCGGGCGGCTGGACGACCGGACGGCGTCGATCATCCGGTCCCGGTACGGCATGGAGGACGGCCGGGAGCGGACGCTGACCGAGGTCGGCAAGCAGCACGGGCTCACCCGCGAGCGGATCCGCCAGATCGAGAAGCACGCGCTGGCCGAGCTGAAGAAGATCGCCGACCATGCGGGCTTCGAGGCCGCCTGACCGATCGGCGGGTACGGGCCCCGGCGGTCCACTGCGGCCCCGGTCCGGGCGGTGTCCCGGACCGGGGCCGGCGGCCGTCCGGAAGCCCCTACGCTGGGGAGCGAGAGAGCTGGAGGCAGGACGATGAACGAGCAGCAGGCCGGCGGGCGGGGCGAAGAGCCGGCCGGCGAGAACGACGCGCGGCAGGACGGGAAGCCGGCCCCGCAGGCGCCGTCCGCAGCGCGGCTGGTGTTCGGCGATCCGCTGGACCGGCAGACCGGCGACGACACCGACCTGGGCTGGGGCGAGCGCCCCGGCGGTAGCCCCGCGCGTGGGCTCGACTGGTACCTGAGCCAGCGGCCGCCGCACCACGGGGATTAGGCGCCGCCCCGAGGACATCTGCGCGGTCAGCCCCGGCGCACCAGGGCGTCGCGGATCTCGGTGAGCAGGACGACCTCCTGGGCCTCCGCCTCCAGGACCTCCTCCTGTCTCCAGGACCTCCTCCTGTGCGGTCTTGCGCTTCGCCATGAAGTGCAGCATCGGCAGGATGAAGACGAAGAGACCACCGCGGCCGTGATCAGGAACTGGACGACCGCGCTGAGCACCTCGCCCCAGTGGATGTAGATCCCGGAGGACACCGTCCCGTTCGGGGCGAGCGTGCACGGGCCCTTGAGGCAGGACCGGTAGGACGCCAGGTCCTTGGTGCCGAACAGGCCGACGATCGGGTTGATGACGCCTTTCACGAACGCATTGATGACGTTCGTGAAGGCCGCACCGATCACCACGGCGACCGCGAGATCGATGACGTTTCCGCGGAGCGCGAATTCCTTGAAGCCCTTCATCCCGCAACGACACCAGAGCGGATCGGCGGTCCGGGAATTCGGCACGCCGGTTCATGTGCATCACCGTGGGTCGCGCATCAGTGCAAGGGCGGCGCGGCGCCCGTGCAACGGGACGCGGCCCCCGGCTCGGTGGCCGTCGTGGACGCCGCGGCCACCGGCGGCGGACCGGGCCGGAGCGGGCCTGCGGCCAGTGCGGTCGCGGCGGCGATGAGCCCCGCGGCGAGCACCCCCGGGCGGTGCCGCACCGCCTGCTGCAGCCGGTGGCGCCCACCGGAGCCGCGGCGGATCGGCGGGAAGTCGGGCACGCTCCGGCGGGGCGGGACGGAGCACGGCGGCGGGGGAGCGAACTGGGTGGTCACGGTGTCGGCGGCCTCCGGTCGGCGGTCCGCGGACCCGGCCGGGCCCGCGGGCACCAGAATGCGCGGACCACGGCCCATCGGGAATTGCCCGCCGCCTTCCTGTGGAAAAGCCCGGGCTGTGGAAAACCCGCTTCACCCGGACGAAGGAAGCGGCATCCCGCGATGCCGGAAATCACCGGAGAATGTCGGCCCGATCGTCCCGGCCCCGTGGACAGAGCCCCGGCGTGGACGCGCAAAGGGCCCGGTGCCGCCCGCGCCGAGAACGGAGCGGGCGGCACCGGGCCCCTGCACGATGCCCGGACTGCGATCCGACGACCGCGATGCTCAGACCGCGGTGCTCAGACCGCGATGCTCAGACCGCGATGCTCAGACCGCGATGCGAGGACTCAGCCGGCGGCCGGTGCCGACGCCGTCGAGCCGGTGGACGCGGCGGCCGGCGTCGAGGACGACGAGCCGGTGGACGAGCCCGACGACGAGTTCGACGAGCTCACCGAGCTGCTGGAGGAGGACCGGCTGTCGGTGCGGTAGAAGCCCGAGCCCTTGAACACGACGCCCACGGCCGAGAAGACCTTGCGGAGCTTTCCCTGGCAGTCGGGGCACGTGGTCAGCGCCTCGTCGGTGAACTTCTGCACCGCCTCCAGGCCGCTGCCGCACTCGGTGCACTGGTACTGGTACGTGGGCACTTGCTTCCTCCTGGCACTCTCGCCTGATGAGTGCTAACGATCGTCAATGATGCGGTATTCCGCTGGAACAGTCCAGCGATGCCGGGTGTGAGATGGACCCGGGCCGCCGCGGCACGGGCCTCAGCGCCCGCTCCCCGCACCGACGAGCTGCCGCGGACCGACGCCGTCGGCGCCGGGCCGGGCCGTCCCGGTGACGGGCCGGGCCGTGTCGGTGCCGTCCGCACCCGGCCGGTCGGCCGACGTGGCGACGGCCTCCGCGGCGGGCCGCGGGGCGACCAGCAGCCCGCGCAGGGCGATCAGCGCGACCAGGCCGAGCCCCGCGCCGACCAGCGGCACCAGGAACCCGGCGGACGGGCCGTGCGTGTCGATGAGCCGCCCGGCGGCGGTGGAGCCGACCGCGAGGCCGAGGCCGATGGCGCCGGTCAGCCAGGTGAAGGCCTCGGTCTTGGCGCCGTCCGCGACGAGCGTCTCGACCAGGGTGTAGCCGGTGATCAGGGTGGGCGCGATGGCCAGGCCGCAGAACAGGCCGGCCACCGAGAGCGCCGTCAGGTTCGGCATCGCCCACAGGGTCGAGCAGCCGAGCACCAGCAGGGCGTAGCAGCCGAGCATCCGGCTGCGGGCCGACCGGCGCCAGGCGATCAGGCCGTAGAGCACGCCGGCGAGCATCGAGCCGCCCGCGAAGACGCCGTAGACGGTGCCGCTGGCCCCGCCGCGGCCGACCGACTCGGCGAAGGCGGTCACCGAGACCTGCATGGCGCCGAAGACGGTGCCCACCCCGAGGAAGGCGCCGGCCAGCAGTCGGACGCCGGGGGAGGACAGTGCGGACGGCCCGCGGCCGTCGGCGGTGCGCGGGTGGCGGACCGGCGCGGTGCGGCGCTGCGCGGCGAAGGCGAGGCCGCCGGCGACGGTCAGCGCGGCCTCGGCGATCAGCGCGGCGGACGGCGTGACCGTGGTGGCGATGGCGGTGGCCAGCACCGGGCCGACCACGAAGGTGAACTCGTCGGTGACCGACTCGAAGGCGAACGCGGTGTTCAACGTGGCCGGGGAGTCCGACAGCCGGGAGACCCAGCGAGCCCGGACCATGGCGCCGATCTGCGGCACCGAGGCGCCCGCGGGGGCGGCGGCCGCGAAGAGCGCCCAGGCCGGGGCGTGGCCCAGTGCCAGGCCGATCAGCGCGGCCACCGACACGGCGTGCACGGCGACGCTGGGCAGTAGCACCGCGGCCTGGCCGTAGCGGTCGGCGAGCCGTCCGGTCTGCGGGCCGATCACGGCCTGGGCGACGGCGGAGACGGCGGCCACCGCGCCGGCGGTGCCGTACGAGCCGTGGGTGTCCAGGACGAGCAGCACGATGCCCAGGCTCAGCATGGCGTAGGGCAGCCGGGCGGCGAAGGCGGGGACCAGGAACGTCCAGGCGCCGGGGGTCCGCAGCAGTGCCGCGTACCCCACCCGGGCGGGTGCGGTGTCGGGGCCGGCGGGCGTGGGCGTGCCGGCGGACAGGGTGTCGTCGACCGTTCGGCGGGCCGTCACGGTCGGTCCTTCCTGCTGCCTGGTAGCGCGCCGGGGAACGGGTGGGCCCCGACGGCGCCGAGAGTCGTCCTCTCGCGCGTCGACCGGGGTAGATACCGGGTCCCGCCGGCTGTGGGGTGGTACGTGCGCCGGCTTCAGGCAGGGGTGCTGCGGACCGCGGCCGCCGAGCGGTCGCGCCAACTCTGCATCAGGCAGAAGTTGCGTGTTTTTCTAGCTGTAGATCTTACGTATCAATCGATTATATGGCAGTTGTGCCCCATGGGGCTGCCGATGCAAGGCAGGTCACACCCGCCGCCCTCAGTGCCCGCGCAGCCAGCCCGCCAGCTTGCCGCCGTGGTCGACCGCGCGGAGCCTGCGCTCGGCGGCCTCGCCGACCTCCTCGGTGGTGACGACGAGCAGCTCGTCGCCGGCCCGCAGGATCGTGGTCCGCTCCGGTACGAAGCTGCTGCCCTCCCGGACGACCAGGGTGACCGCGGCCCCCTTGGGCAGTCGCAGCTCGCCCACCTCGACGCCGGACATCCGCGATTCCGGGGAGAGCGAGACGGAGAGCAGGTGGCCGTGCAGCTTCTCCAACGGCGCGGACTCGATGCCGAGGTCCTGGCCCAGGTCGCCCTCGCCGATCCGCAGACCGCGGGCGACCGGCGGCAGGGTCGGCCCCTGCAGCAGGGTGAACACCACGACCAGCACGAAGACGATGTTGAAGACCTCCTGGGCCCGCGGGGCGGCCGCCACCATCGGGATGGTGGCGAGCACGATCGGCACCGCGCCGCGCAGACCGGCCCAGCTGAGCAGGGCCTGCTCCCGCCACGGCAGCCGGAAGGGCGTGAGCGAGAGCAGCACCGAGGCGGGCCGGGCGAGGAAGACCAGGACCGCGCCGCTGACCAGGGCCGGGACGATCGCCGAGCCCATCTCGCTGGGGGTGACCAGCAGGCCGAGCACCACGAACATGCCGATCTGGCCGATCCACGCGAGGCCGTCGGCGAAGCCGCGGACGGCCGGGCCGTGCGGCAGCTTGGAGTTCCCGAGGATCACCGCCGCGGTGTAGACGGCGAGGAAGCCGGAGCCGTGCAGCAGCGAGGCGCCCGCGTACGCCAGCACCGTCAGCGCCATCACCGCGATCGGGTAGAGGCCGGAGGAGGGCAGGGCGACGTGCTTGACCGCCCAGGCGCCGACCCGGCCGACCGCGAAGCCGACCGCCGCGCCGACGGCGAGCTCGCCGAGGATGGTGCCGACCAGCACGTACCAGGGATCGAGCGGGCCGGTGGTGGCGAAGGCGACGACCAGGATGACCACCGGGGCGTCGTTGAAGCCGGACTCGGCCTCCAGCAGGCCGGTGAGCCGGCGCGGCAGCGGCACCGTGCGCAGCACGGAGAAGACCGCGGCGGCGTCGGTGGACGAGACGATGGCGCCGAGCAGCAGCGACGTTCGCCAGTCCAGGCCGACCAGCCAGTGCGCGCCCGCCGCGGTGACGACCACGCTGACCGCGACGCCGACGGTGGCCAGTACCGTGGCGGCCGGCATGACCGGGCGGATCGCCCGCCAGCTGGTCTTCAGGCCGCCCTCGGCGAGGATCACGACCAGGGCCGCGTAGCCGAGCACCTGGGCCAGGGCGACGTTGTCGAAGGCCAGGCCGAGGCCGTTGTGGCCGAGGGCGATGCCGATGCCGAGGTAGATGAGGAGGCTGGGCAGCCCGGAGCGGGTGGAGATGCGCACGGCGACCACCGCGACCAGGAGGATCACGGAGAACTCGAGCAGGAACGCGTTCAGGTGGTCGACGGTCACGCAGGGGCACCTCTGCGGCAGGAGGGGCTTATGAGTCGTTACTCAGTCTAACATTTTACTTGATCTTTGATCGAGGCCCCTCGGCCTTCCCTTCCGGTCATCCCTCCGGGGTATCGTCCCCTCTGATCCAACCGTGGGCGTCCCCGGTGCACGTCCGCCACCTGAGCCGACCTAATGTGGTGAGCTGTCACGGCCACCACCCCCAGTCAAGGACCCAGATGCCCCGCTCGAAGAAGTTCCGGCGCGCCCGTCTGATCGTGATCGTGCTGGCCGTGGTGCTGATCGCCGGGCTGGGCGGGGGCGGCTACTGGGCGGTCCACACCGTGCGCGCCTCCTTCCCCGAGCTGACCGGCACCGTCCGGGTCTCCGGGATGAGCGCGCCGGTCGACGTGAAGCGCGACGGCAAGGGCGTGCCCCAGCTCTACGCCGACACCTCCGAGGACCTCTTCCGCGCCCAGGGCTTCGTCCAGGCGCAGGACCGGTTCTGGGAGATGGACGTCCGACGGCACATCACCTCCGGCAGGCTGTCCGAGATGTTCGGTTCCGGCCAGGTCGAGACCGACGCCTTCCTGCGCACCATGGGCTGGCACCAGGTCGCGCAGCAGGAGTACGACACCGTCCTGTCCGCCGACACCAAGAAGTACCTGCAGGCCTACGCGGACGGCGTGAACGCCTGGATCGCCGAGCACTCCGGCGGGGCCGGGGCCTCCCTCGAGTACGCCCTGCTCGGCGCCGTGAACAGCAACTACAGGCCGGAGGAGTGGACCCCGGTCGACTCCGTCGCCTGGCTCAAAGCGATGGCCTGGAACCTCTCCGGCAACCGGCAGGACGAGATCGACCGCGCGCTGCTCGCCCAGAACTTCCAGCAGACCGAGATCGACCAGCTCTACCCGGGCTACCCCTTCGAGCGGAACGGCACCATCGTCAAGACCGGCAAGCTCGCCGCCGACGGCAGCTACCGGCCCGCCGACGGCAGCACCGCGACCGGCACCACCGGGGCGGCCGGCGCCGTCACCGGCACCACCACCCAGAGCCGCGCCGCCACCCAGGCCGTGATCCAGAACGTCGCCGACCGGATGGCCGCCGTGCCGCAGCTGCTCGGCCCGCAGGGCCAGGGCATCGGCTCCAACTCCTGGGTCGTCGCCGGCAGCCACACCACCACCGGCAAGCCGCTGCTCGCCAACGACCCGCACCTCGGCCCCGGCATGCCGTCCGTCTGGTACCAGATGGGCCTGCACTGCCGCACCGTCGGCCCCAAGTGCGGCTTCGACACCGCCGGCTTCACCTTCGCCGGGATGCCAGGCGTGGTCATCGGCCACAACAAGGACATCGCCTGGGGCTTCACCAACCTCGGCGCCGACGTCACCGACCTCTACCTGGAGAAGGTCACCGGCCCGGACACCTACCTGCGCGACGGCAAGGAGGTGAAGTTCCAGACCCGCAAGGAGACCATCAAGGTCGCCGGCGGCGAGGACCGCACCATCACCGTCCGCACCACCGCCAACGGCCCGCTGATCTCCGACCAGTCCTCCGAGCAGCAGAAGGTCGGCAGCTACGCCCCGGCCGGCAACGCCGCCCCGGACCGCGCCACCGGCTACGGCGTCGCCCTCCAGTGGACGGCCCTCACCCCCGGCAAGACCATGGACGCCGTCTTCGCGCTCGACCGCGCCGCCGACTGGAAGACCTTCCAGCAGGCCGCCGCCGACTTCGCCGTCCCGGCCCAGAACCTGATCTACGCCGACACCAAGGGCAACATCGGCTACCAGACCCCGGGCGTCATCCCCGCCCGCGGCAAGGGCGACGGCCGCTACCCCGCCCCCGGCTGGGACTCCGCCTACGACTGGAAGAAGGACCCGATCCCCTTCAAGTCGCTGCCCTACAGCTACAACCCGGCCGCCGGCTACATCGTCACCGCCAACCAGGCCGTGGTCGACACCGGCTACCCGTACACCATCACCACCGACTGGGAGTACGGCACCCGCGCCAAGGAGATCACCGACCAGATCGAGGGCCGCCTGAAGAACGGCGGCAAGATCTCGCCGGACGACATGCAGGCCATGCAGCTGGACAACACCAGCGTGATGGCCAAGACCCTCGTCCCGCTGCTGCTCAAGGTGAAGATCAGCGACCCGTACGTCCGCGAGGCCCAGGACCTGCTCAAGGACTGGAACTACCACCAGGACGCCGACTCCGCGGCCGCCGCCTACTACAACGGCGTCTGGCGCGCGCTGCTCACCCTCGCCTTCGGGCAGAAGCTGCCGGCCTCGCTGCGCGCCGAGGGGGACTGCCTCCTGGTCCGTCAGAAGGCCAACGCCACGCTGCCCGACGACGCGGTCAACGGCGGCACCAAGCCGGTCACCGAGTGCGGTACCCGCAAGCCCGACCAGGCCCAGCCGGACGGCGGCGACCGCTGGACGGAGGTGGTGCGCACCATGCTCACCCGGCCCGACAGCCAGTGGTGGGACTACATCGACTCCGACCACCTGCAGCAGCACGGCATGAACAACCTGCTCGCCCAGGCGATGAAGAACGCCCGCCAGGACCTCACCGCCTACCTCGGCAAGTCCGTCTCCTCCTGGAGCTGGGGCCGTCTGCACACCCTGACGCTCAAGGAGACGACGCTCGGCAGCGACGACTCCTCGCTCGCCTCGGGCTTCGTGCACCGGCTGCTGAACCGCGGCCCCTACCGGCTCTCCGGCGGCAGCGCCGCGGTCAACGCGGCTGGCTGGAACGCCGCCGCCGGCTACCAGGTGGACTGGATGCCCTCGATGCGGATGGTCGTCGACCTCAGCGACTTCGACGCCTCCCGCTGGATCAACGTCGGCGGCGCCTCCGGCCACGCCTTCCACAGCAACTACAACGACCAGACCGAGCTGTGGGCCAAGGGCGAACTGCTGCCCTGGGCGTACTCGCCGGACGCCGTCACCAAGGCGACCCAGCACACCATGACGCTCACCAACGGCTGACCCGCCGCGGGGGCGCCGCTCAGCCGGCGGCGCCCCCGCGGAAGCGGTGCACCCCTGAGGGCGTCACCGCCGCGTCCACCGGCAGGTCGTGGGCCTCGCCCGGAACCTCGGGCAGCAGCTCCTCCTCGTACAGCAGCGTCGCCAGCAGCGGTCGCGCCCCGGCCGCCGCCAACCGGGCCAGCACCCGGTCGTAGCTGCCGCCGCCGCGGCCCAGCCGCACTCCCCGGCGGTCCACCGCCAGGCCCGGCAGCAGCACCAGCCGCGCCCCGCACACCGCGTCCGGCCCCAGCCGCCGGCCGACCGGCTCCAGCAGGCCCCGGGAGGCCGGCGCCAGCGCGTCACGGCCGGCGTACTCCGCCCAGTCCAGGTCGTTGTCCGGCAGCAGCACCGGCAGCAGGACCCGCACCCCGCGGGCCGCCAGCGCGTCCAGCAGCGGCCCGGTGCCCGGCTCCCCGCCGACCGACACGTACGCGGCCGCCGTCCACCCCGGCTCGGCCAGCGCCGCGGCGTGCACGGCCAGCCGCTCGGCCGCCGATGCCCGCCGAGCGGGTGACAGCGCACGGCGGTCCGCCAGCAGGCGTGACCTCAGCGCGGCCTTGTCGTTGTGCAATGGATTGGCAGTCAAGGGTTCCCCACAGCTCGGCACCGATCGGTGCCCAGAGCCTGACATGCGGAAGGCGCCACATGTCCACCCCGCTCCTGGTCCAGGCCCTCGCGGCGCTCAGCGCCCCCGCGCTGGCCGGCGCCGGGCTGCTCGGCGCCCGGATGCGCCGGGCGGCGGCCGCGGCGGCCGAGCGCGAGGCGGCCCTGCAGGGCACCGTCGCCGAACTCCGGCAGGAGCGCGACGAGCTGCAGCGCACCGCCTCCTGCGACCCGCTCACCGGGGTGTGGAACTACCGCCACCTGCAGATCACCCTCGACAAGGAGATCGAACGCGCCCGCCGGGCCGAGACCGCCGACGAGAAGCGCCCGCTCGCCCTGCTCATGCTGGAGATCGCCGGATTCGACGCGGTCGTCGCCGAGCACGGCCGCAGCCGCGCCGGCGCAGTCCTGCGCGACCTCGCGCAGCGCCTCGCCGTCGAGATCCGCCGCTCCGACACCCTCGGCCGCTACGGCGGCGAGGAGTTCCTCGTCCTGCTGCCCGACACCGGGGCCGAGGGCGCCGTCCAGGTCGCCGAGCGGCTCTGCTGGACCGTCCGCCGGCACCGGCTGCTGGACTGGTCCGGCAGCGGCCCGGCCGCCCGCGCCACCCGATCGGCCGACCCCGACGGTGCCCCCGCGACCGCCCGCGGCAACGGCCTCACCGCCGCCGTCGGCATCGCCGTCCTGCCGCGCGACGGATCCCACGCCGCACTGCTGCTGAGGGCCGCCGACCGGGCCCTCGCCGAGGCCCGCAGGGCCGGCGGCGACTGCTGGCGCGGCGCCCCGGTGGAGACCGTCCCCGCCGCAGCGCCCGCGCAGGTATCCGCCGCACCTGCAGTGCAGCCCGGCAGGCGGCCCGACGGGCCGACGGGGGCCGTGGAAATCCCGGGTAGTCTGTCGGCTTGTGCCGGCAGCGAGGCCACCCTCACCTCCGTCGGCCAGGCCCGCACCGCTGCGGCCGCTGCCGCCACGGCCGCTGCTCGGGACGGGGTTTAACACCCGACTCACCTCGCTCTCACAGGGCGCTGAAACGCCTCAGTAAGGTCGACGCATGACGAAGACGCACGCCCGCACCCCCGTCACCAAGGCCGTCGTGCCCGCTGCAGGCCTGGGGACCCGCTTCCTCCCGGCGACCAAGGCGACGCCCAAGGAGATGCTGCCGGTGGTCGACAAGCCGGCCATCCAGTACGTCGTCGAGGAGGCCGCCGCCGCCGGCCTGTCCGACATACTGATGGTGACCGGCCGCAACAAGCGCGCGCTGGAGGACCACTTCGACCGCGCCTACGAGCTGGAGGAGCTGCTCACCCGCAAGGGCGACCACGACCGGTTGCGCCGCGTCCAGGAGTCCGTGCAGCTCGCCAACATGCACTACGTCCGGCAGGGCGACCCCAAGGGCCTCGGGCACGCCGTCCTCGTCGCCGAGCAGCACGTCGCCGGCCAGCCCTTCGCCGTCCTCCTCGGCGACGACCTGATCGACCCGCGCGACCCGCTGCTCTCCCGCATGATCGAGGTCCAGCAGGAGCTCGGCGGCTCCGTCGTCGCCCTCATGGAGGTCGACCCCGCGCAGATCCACCTCTACGGCTGCGCCGCCGTCAAGCCGAACGGCTTCGGCGACGACGTCTTCCGGATCACCGACCTGGTCGAGAAGCCCGACACCGAGGACGCCCCGTCCAACTACGCGGTGATCGGCCGTTACATCCTCGACCCCGCCGTCTTCGAGGTGCTCAGCAAGACCCCGCCCGGCCGCGGCGGCGAGATCCAGCTCACCGACGCGCTGCGCGAACTCGCCGGCCGCGACGAGGCCGGCGGCGGCCCCGTCCACGGCGTGCTCTTCAAGGGCCGCCGCTACGACACCGGCGACCGCGCCGACTACCTTCGCGCTATCGTCCGACTGGCGTGCGAGCGCGAGGACCTCGGCCCCGAGTTCCGGGACTGGCTCCGGCAGTTCGTCGCCACCGAGATGCACAGCTGACCCATCACGAAGGCGAGTGAGGCGATGACCGCGGGCCCCGCGCACGGCAGCAACGACCCCTGCTGCGAGGACGCCGGGGCCCCGGTCGCCCCCCGGATGTGGACCGTCGACGAGCACCTCGCCGACGTCCTCGCCGGGGCCGCCCCGCTGCAGCCGGTCGAGGTGGACCTGCTCGACGCCCTCGGCCGCCGGCTCGCCGCCGACGTCACCGCCGCCGTCGACCTGCCGCCCTTCGACAACAGCTCGATGGACGGCTACGCGCTGCGCGCCGCGGACACCGCGCCGGTCGCCCTCGCCGTGGTCGGCGACATCGCGGCCGGCGCCGCCGAGCTCCCCGAGGTCGGCCCCGGCCAGGCCGCCCGGATCATGACCGGCGCGCCCGTGCCGCCCGGCGCCGACGCCGTCGCCCCGGTCGAGTGGACCGACGGCGGCACCGGCACCGGCCGGCCCGCCGACGCGATGGCCCCGGCCGCCCCCGACGAGACCGTCCAGGTGCTCCGCCCGGTCGAGGCCGGCGCCCACATCCGCCGCCGCGGCAGCGACATCACCGCCGGCACGACGGTGCTCGCCGCCGGCACCCTGCTCGGCCCCGCCCAGCTCGGCCTGCTCGCCGCGATCGGCCGGGCCACCGCTGCCGTCCACCGCAGGCCCCGGGTCGCGGTGCTCTCCACCGGCAGCGAACTCGTCCAGCCCGGCGAGCCGATCGGCCCCGGCCGGATCTCCGACTCCAACAGCTTCACCCTCACCGCGGCCGCCCGCGCCGCCGGCGCCGAGGCCGTCCGGATCGGCGGCGTGCCCGACGACCCGGCCGTGCTCCGCGGGGTGCTGCAGGAGCAGCTCGCCGACGCCGACCTGATCGTCACCAGCGGCGGGGTCAGCGTCGGCGCCTACGACGTCGTCAAGGAGGCCCTCCAGCCGCTGCCCGGCGGCGAGGACCTCGGCGGCGTCGACTTCCGGCGGCTGCGCATGCAGCCCGGAAAGCCGCAGGGCTTCGGCCGGCTCGGCAAGGACGGCGTCCCGCTGCTCGCCCTGCCCGGCAACCCGGTCAGCGCGTACATCTCCTTCGAGCTGTTCGTCCGGCCGCTGATCCGCACCATGCTCGGCGCCCCCGACGTGCACCGGCCGGTGGTCGGTGCGGTCTGCACCGCGGAGCTCCGGTCGCCCGCCGGGCGGCGGCAGTTCCTGCGCGGCCGGTACGGCGCCGACGGCACCGTCACCCCGGTCGGCGGCGCGTCCTCGCACCTGGTCGGCGCCCTCGCGCAGGCCGACTGTCTGATCACCGTCCCCGAGGACACCACCGCGCTGCCGGCCGGCAGCCGCGTCGACGTGGTCCTTCTCACGGACTGACGGCACGGGGGTTGTACGGTAGCGCGGTATTCGACCCGCGCCACTGGAGCCCCCGTGACCGAGACACCCCCCGGCGACCGCCTCACGCACGTCGACGACACCGGCGCCGCCCGCATGGTGGACGTCTCCGAGAAGGCCACCACCGTCCGCACCGCCGTCGCGGCCGGACGGGTCGTCGTCGCCCCGCGGGTGGTCGAACTGCTCCGCGGGGAGGGCGTCCCCAAGGGCGACGCCCTCGCCGTCGCACGGATCGCCGGGATCATGGGCGCCAAGAAGACCCCCGAGCTGATCCCGCTCTGCCACCCGATCGCCATCTCCGGCGTCACCGTCGACCTGGCCGTCACCGACGAGGCCGTCGAGATCACCGCCACCGTGCGGACGGCCGACCGCACCGGCGTCGAGATGGAGGCGCTGACCGCCGTCGCGGTCGCCGGGCTGACCGTCGTCGACATGGTCAAGGCGGTCGACAAGGCCGCCGCGATCACCGACGTCCGGGTGCTCACCAAGACCGGCGGCAAGAGCGGCGACTGGGCCCGCGAGGAGGCCCGGTGACCGCCGCCGAGGGCGGCATGCGGGCACTCGCCGTCACCGTCTCCAACCGCGCCTCCGCCGGCGTCTACGAGGACCGGGGCGGACCGCTGCTCGCCGAGGGCCTCGGCCGGATGGGCTTCACCGTCGACGGCCCCCGCGTGGTGCCCGACGGCGAGCCCGTCGAGGCCGTCCTGCGGGAGGCCGTCGCGGCCGGCTACGACGTCGTCCTCACCACCGGCGGCACCGGCATCTCGCCGATGGACCTCACGCCCGAGATGACCGCCCGGGTGATCGACCGCCAGATCCCCGGCATCGCCGAGGCGATCCGCGCGCAGGGACGCAACAAGGTGCCCACCGCGGCGCTCTCCCGCGGCCTCGCCGGCCTCGCCGGACGCACCCTGATCGTCAACCTGCCCGGCTCCACCGGCGGCGTCAAGGACGGCCTGGCCGTCCTCCAACCGCTGCTCGCCCACGCCGTCGACCAGCTCCGCGGCGGCGACCACCCGCGGCCGGACAGCAGCACGCGGAGCACGAGCTGAGCGCCGGCTGGCCGGTCGAGCTGACCGAGGGCGAGGTGACGCTGCGCCCGATCCGGGTCCGCGACCAGCGCGCCTGGCAGGAGGTCAGCCGCCGCAACCGGGACTGGCTGCGGCGCTGGGAGGCGACCGTGCCCCCGCCGCCGGCGGGCCGCGGCGGCGTCGCCCGGCCGAGCTACCGGCAGATGGTCCGCTACCTGCGCGGCGAGGCGGCGGCCGGGCGGATGCTGCCCTTCGTGGTGCTGCACCGGGGGCGGCTGGTCGGCCAGCTCACCGTCGGCGGCATCACCTGGGGGTCGATGTGCTCCGCCAACGTCGGCTACTGGATCGACGAGCAGGCGGCCGGGCACGGCATCATGCCGACCGCGGTCGCGCTCTCGGTCGACCACTGTTTCCGCACGCTCGGACTGCACCGGATCGAGGTGTGCATTCGGCCGGAGAACCGGCCGAGCCGGCGGGTGGTCGAGAAACTCGGCTTCCGCGAGGAGGGAATGCGGCCCCGGTATCTGCACATCGACGGCGACTGGCGCGACCACCTCGTCTACGCCCTCACCGCCGAGGAGGTGCCGGAGGGCATGGTGGAGCGCTGGCGTGCCGTCAGGAGCGCGCGCTCCTGAATGAATTGAATATTTGTTCGAAATAGATATCGATCTGGCATCGGGGGCCGGGTCGAGTGGTGGCAAACACCGGCAAAATAGTCGGAGAATCAGCTTGATCACACGACACGCCGCGCCAAATTGCTGCCAGGCCTTACCGCGCCCCCGTACCGTGTGAATCGTGAGCAGTAGCGGCCTTATCTACGCGGTCATCGTGGGAGCCTGGGCCGCCTATCTGGTGCCGATGTGGCTCCGCAGGCAGGACGAGCTCAACGAGTCGCGTCCGACGGAACGCTTCAGTACCGCGATCCGCCTGCTGGCCGGCCGGTCGGCGCTGGAGCGGCGCGCATCGAGGTCTCTCACCGACGAACCCACCGGCGGGCACCCCGCCCCCGTCCAGGACGACGCCCCCGGCGACCCGTCCGCCCCTGTCGCGCCCGCGGTCGCCGAGGACGCCCCGGCCGAGCCGGTGCCGGCGGCCCCGGAGCCCGCGGCAACCCCGGACGCGCCCGAGATCCAGGTCTCCGGCGCAGAGATCCCGGCGGACCGGCCGCACCGGCCGACCGCGCAGCGCCGCGCCCGGCTGCTCGCCCGGCGCCGCCGCATGGTCACCCTGCTCTTCGTGGCCTTCGCGCTCGGTGCGGTGGTCGCGGCCGTCTCCGGCATCGCCTTCATCTGGGTGCCCGCCGTGCCCGCCGCGCTGCTGACCTTCTACATCGGCCACCTGCGCCGACTGGAACGCCAGCGGTACGAGGTCAAGATCGACCGGGCCCGCGCCGCGCAGGCCGCCGAGCGGCTGCGCGCCCGCGAGCGGGACCGGGAGCAGCGGCGGGAGCGCGCCGACCGGGCTGAGCCGCAGGCCGCCGCGCAGTTCTCCGCGCAGCTCGCCCCGGAGTCCGTCCGGCACGACGGAGCGCCCGTCGCGGACGGGCCTGCCCGGCCGCACCTTCGGCTCGCCGCCGAGGCGCCGGCGCACGGCCTGTCCGAGGCCGCCACCTCGGCGACCGCCCTGGTCGAGGCCACCGACCACGAGGAGTGGGTGGACGGGATGCGCGAGCGGGGGCCGGCCGGGGCCGACTCCTGGGAGCCGGTGCCCGTCCCGCTGCCGACCTACGTCACCGCGCCGGTCGCCCCCCGGGTCACCCGCGGCCTCGACCTCGGCGCCCCCGGCGTTCGGGACTCCGGCCGCCCGGCCGAGTCCCGCCGGACCCCGCTGTTCGACCAGTACGCGGAGGCCGCCGCGCCACCCGAGGCGGACTTCGCGCCGCGGGCCCGAGCGGCCAACGAGTGATCCCCGAGCGCCCCGCCCTCCGCCCCGCGGAGGGCGGGGCGCCGCACGTCGGGGCCGTGGCCGCAATGGTCACGGGCCGGTCCGCAGAGGTGATAGAGTTCTTTCTCGTTGGGGCTGTGGCGCAGTCCGGTAGCGCACCTCGTTCGCATCGAGGGGGTCAGGGGTTCGAATCCCCTCAGCTCCACCCAATGTCAAAGGCCCTTCCGGGATTACCCGGGAGGGCCTTTGAGCGTTCGTGCGGCAGTGGAGTGCAGCGCCTGCTCCGGGAGCCCGGGCGCTTCGGCCACGATCTGCCGGAGGAGCTGCGCCGCGATCCGCTGACGCGCCGTCACGGCAGCCCGGGTTGCGCGGGTGATTTGTGCGCGTGCAGTCAAGGCAATGCAAAGGTCCACTCGCCCTCACCGACCCGTGGCAGCCATCTGCTTGGGCTCGCTGGAGCTCGCCGTCCGAGCGAGCCCTAGGGAGGATCGCATGATGCGTCACAGGATCGCGGCCTTAACCGCAGCCACCGTTCTCCTTGCCGGCGGGGCGCTCGCCACCGCGACGTCGGCATCGGCGGCTGTCGACCCGCCCGGCGGCAGCTGGGACCACACGTGCACCGCCGTGGACTCCGCCCACGGCGGCACGGTCTACGTCGAGGAGCACGGCGACGTCGTCTCCGTCTGCGACTCGGCAGCCGACTGAATGGCCCTCTGGGTCCAGGTCTGGACCCAGAGCAGCTCCGGCCAGTACAACTCCCGCTACATCATCGAGGCCACGGGCGGGCTCGGATCGTGCAAGACCGTCAGTGCTTCGGACGGCGGCATTTACGACCTTCCGGAGAACATCAGCATCGCCGTCTCGATCTGGCTGGGCCCGAGCGTGGGGGCATCTCGGAAGCGAACACACCTTCCTCAACGACCACTGAACCCCGGGTTCCGCACTGAGCGGGCCGCCGTACAGCAGTGCGGTACGGCAACCGCGGGGGCCGTAGCCGACCGGAGCCCGGCGGCCGGAGGCCCGGCGAAATCCCGTCCGGTCGTCGACCGGACGGGATTTCTGCTGTCCGGGGCCGTACCCGAACTGAGTGGACGTCAGCCGAGGTCGGACTCGGCCGCGGCGGCTCGGGCGAAGCCGTGGTCCTGGGCGGGTGCGCCGCCGCCGATGCCGAGGGCGCCGACGAGCCGTCCGTCGCGGTGCAGCGGGATGCCGCCGGCGAGGAAGAGCAGCGGGCGGTCCAGCGCGGTGGGCAGGGTGTGGAAGGGGCCGCCGGGCCGGACGGCATCGACCAGGTCGGCGGTGGGGGTGTCCAGCTGGAGGGCCGTGTAGGCCTTGCGGGTGCTGGTCTCGCCGGCGATCAGGACGGCTCGGTCGTCGCGGCGGAAGGCCAGCAGGTGGCCCCCGGCGTCCAGCACGGTGGCGGAGATCCGGACGCCCTCGGCCTCGGCGGCCCGGTGGGCGGCGGCGATCAGGCGGTCGGCGTCGGCGGTGGTCAGCGGGTTCATCGGTACTCCGGTTCGGTTCGGTGCTGCGGTGTTCGTAGTGCGGGGGATCGGACGGTCGGTCAGTGGTGGACGGGTACCCGCACGGCGGGCGCGGTGTCGGCGGTCACGGTCGGCACCGGTGCCGGCCGGCGGTCCAGCCCGGCGGAGAGGACGGCGAGACCGAGGGCGCCGGCGGCCATCAGAGCGCCCACCCAGTTGGGGGCGGTGGCGCCGAGGCCGGCCGAGAGGACGGCGCCGCCGAGCCAGGCGGCCAGCGCGTTGCCGAGGTTGAAGGCGCCGATGTTCACGGCGGAGGCCAGGGTGGGGGCGTCGGCGGTCCGGTCGAGGACGCGCTTCTGCAGCGGCGGGACGGTGGCGAAGCCGAGCGCGCCGATCAGCGGCACGGTGACCGCGGCCAGCACCCTGTCGTGCGCCGTGAAGGAGAACAGCGCGAGGACGACGGCCAGCGCGCCGAGCGTGGTGATGAGCATCGGCATCAGCCGGCGGTCCGCGTACCTGCCGCCGACCAGGTTGCCGACGACCATGCCGAGCCCGAACAGGACGAGCAGCCAGGTGACGGAGGACTCGGCGTAGCCGGCGGCCTCGGTCATCATCGGCGCGATGTAGGTCACCGCGGCGAAGACGCCGCCGAAGCCCAGCACCGTCATCAGCATCGCGAGCACGACCTGGACGTTGCGGAAGGCGGCCAGCTCGCGCCGGATCCCGGGCCGTCCGGTGCCGTCGGTGCCGGGCCGCGGGTCGGCCGGGACGAGGGCGGCGATGCCCGCCAGCCCGGCCACGCCGAGCGCGGCGACCAGCAGGAAGGTGACCCGCCAGCCGACCTGCTGGCCGACCAGGGTGCCGAGCGGCACGCCGACCACGTTGGCGACGGTCAGGCCGGTGAACATCATGGCGATCGCCCCGGCCTTGCGCGCGGGGGCGACGAGGCCGGCCGCGACGATCGAGCCGATGCCGAAGAAGGCGCCGTGGGCGAGTGAGGCGGTGATCCGGCCGGCGAGCACCAGGCCGAAGGCGGGAGCGAGGGCGGTCAGCAGGTTGCCCGCGACGAACAGGCCCATCAGCAGCGTGAGCATCCGCTTGCGGCTGACCCGGGTGCCGAGGGCGGCGAGCAGCGGGGCGCCGGCCACCACGCCGAGGGCGTAGCCGGTGGTGAGCAGGCCGGCGGTGGGGACGGAGACGCCGAAGTCCTGGGCCACCTGCGGTAGCAGTCCCATGACCACGAATTCCGTGGTGCCGATGCCGAAGGCGCCGATGGCGAGCGCCAGGAGTGCGAGAGGCATGGGTGGCCTTCCCAGTGGTTGCGTACAGGTCTTACGGGCTTCGACATTAATTGCACACGCCGATAGTTGCAAACGCGGTCTATCTCGGATTTGGACTATCCTGGGGTGACACCGCAGCGAAGGGAGCAGTGGTCCCATGACGCGACCCGAACCGGGCCTGGCCCACGGCTGGTGCGCACTCTCCGCCCTGCACGGCCGGATCGAGGCGCACATCGAGCGCGCCCTCCAGGCGGAGCACGGCCTGAGCGTGCGCGAGTTCTCCGTCCTGGACGTGCTCAGCGCGCAGCACGACGAGGAGGGCGGGCACTTCCGGATGACCCAGCTCGCGGACGCCGTCGTGCTCAGCCAGAGCGCCACCACCCGGCTGGTCACCCGGCTGGAGGACCGCGGCCTGCTCGCCCGCTACCTCTGCCCGACCGACCGCCGCGGCATCTACACCAACGTCACCGACGCCGGGCTGGCCCTGCTGGAGCAGGCCCGCCCCACCAACGACCACGCGCTGCGCGAGGCCCTGGACGCGGCCGGGCGGCGCCCCGAGCTCGCCCCGCTGGTCGCCGCCGTCCGCGACCTCGAACCCGCCGAACCCGCCGAACCCGCCTCACCCGCCTCACCGGCCGCAGCGGCCGCGGGCCCGGTGCCCGTCGCGGTGGGCTGACCGGCGCACGGGAACGCCGAAGGGCCCGGCCGGGACGACCTGCGGTCGCTCCGGCCGGGCCCTTCGGCCCTGCTGACCCGGACGGGTCAGCTGCGGTACTGCGGGTGCTGCGGTGCGGTGGCCTGCGGCGGCACCGGGGCCGGACCGGCGGGCCGGCGCCCGCGCGGGTGGCGGGTGAGGGTGTAGCCCCAGACACCGGCCAGCGCGGCCAGCGTGCCGCCCGCGACCGTCCAGTACCAGCGGGTGTTCCAGCCCGAGAACAGGCCGGTGTACCAGTGCGACTCCGGCTCGCCGGGCGCCGCCACCTCCACCGTGCCGACGGCCGCCGAGGCGGAGGCCGAGGGCTTGGCGCTCGGGGTGGCCGTCGCGGCGCCAGGTGCCGCGGTGGAGCCCGCGTTGACCGGCGGCACCAGTGGCGCCTTCAGCTCGCCGCCCTCCGGCTGGGCGTCGTCCGCCCCGCCCTTGCCGGCGACGTGCAGCTGCACCTGGGCCGCGAGGCCGAGATCCTGCTGCGGGACGTCCGCGACCGAGAGCCGCACGTAGTAGGTGCCCGGCAGCGGGTCGCCGGACCACGGCTCGGCCCAGGAGCGGATCTGCCGCAGCGTGCAGCTCATCGACACCGACGCGGTGGCGGTGTCCGCGGTGGCGTTCTGCGGGCCGGCGGTGCAGGACTGCCGGCGCCGCAGGCCGTCGAACAGCTCCACCGACCAGGTCTGCGTGCCGTGCCGGTCGGCGGACGGCGGCAGCGTCACCGTCACGTGCACGGTGTCGGTCCGGCCCTCGGAGGCGGCGAATGCCCAGTACAGGTAGTCGCCGGTGGAGGCGGACACCACGGCCGCCTTGCCGGCGGGCAGCGGCGTCGCGGTCAGGAAGGTCGTCCCGGCGGTGGTCACCGGGGCGGCGGCGGCCGAGCCGGACGGCGCGGGCGACGGGGAGGCCGCCGCGGCCGACGGAGCCGCCGCCAGCAGGGCGCCGAGGCCCAGCGGCAGCACGGCCGCGGCACGGGCGAAGGCCGTACGCCTCGTCAGGGAACGCATCATCGGAACACGCATCGTCAGTTCTCCCGCCAGACAGCGATCCGCCAGCGCGCCAGCCAGCCGAAGACCAGGCCGGCGAGCAGGCCCGCGAGGGTCAGCACCAGCAGCAGGATCCAGCCGCGGCCGAGACCCATGGCCGGGCCGTCCGGCGCGGGGGACGCCTTGGCGACGTCCACGGTCAGCTCGACCGGCAGGCCCGGCGCGGCCTGCACGCCCGCCTGCGCGGCGAAGGAGTTGCTGACGACCAGGCAGACCACGTGCTCGGCGGCGCCCTTGCCGGACGGCGACCCGGACGGCGACGGTGTGGCGTCCTCGTCCGCGGCCGGCGCCGACCAGCGCACGCCGGTGGAGGCGACGTCGGTGCGGCCGCTGCCCGCGTCGGTGCCGCGCACCAGCTCCTGGCCGCTTGTGTCGGTGGCCAGCAGCAGCACGCCGTAGTCGCGGGCGACCGCCCGGTCCGGCGTGACGCTGACCGAGGCGCGCAGCTCCTCGCCCGCCTTCACCGGCACCCGGTAGACGCGGTGCTCGGAGAACTTCTCCCGGTCGCTGTAGACGCCGGGCCGCAGCACCGGCGCGTCCGGGCAGGTGTCGGTGCCGGCGACCTTGGCGGGTGTCACCCGGTACGTCTCGCCGGCCCGGTCGACCAACTGCTTCACCTTCTCGGTGAGCTGGTCCTTCGTCCGCACGTCGGTGTAGGTGCCGCCCGTCGCGTTGGCGATGCACAGCAGCTGCTGGCGGGTCTTGTCGTCGTGGGCGAGGCCCAGCGTGTCGACCACCAGGTTGATGCCCTGCGAGGCCAGTTCACGGGCCACCTCGCACGGGTCCGGCGGGGCACAGGAGTCCTCGCCGTCGGTGATCAGCACCACCCGGCGGGTCGTCGGGCCGTTGCCGAGGTCCTGGGCGGCGCCGCGCAGCGCCAGGCCGATCGGCGTCCAGCCGGTCGGACGCAGGGTGGCGACGGCCGTCTTGGCCTCCACCTTGTTCGTCCTCCCCACCGGGTACAGCTGCTTGGTGTCCTTGCAGCCCTCCGCCTTGTCGGTGCCCGGGTAGGTCGCACCCAGCGTGCGGATGCCGAACTCGGTCTCCGCCGGCAGCGCGTCGATGACCTCGCCGATGGACTGCTGGGCCACCGAGATCCGGCTCCTGCCCTCGATGTCGGTGGCCCGCATCGAGCCGCTGACGTCGAGGACGAGGTCGACCTTGGGCGCCTCGGTGGTGGCGGCCGTGGAGCCGCTTGGTTCGTCGGCGTACGCCGGGAGGGTGCCGAGCAGCATGCCGGCGGATATCGCCAGTGCTGACAGCAGCCCCGCCGCGCGGGTCGCCGTTCGTCGTCCGATAGTCGTCACGCGCGCATCCTATGGATCATCAGTTTGGTTCTCCCAATGTGCAGGGCCTGTGCGAACCAAGGGGGATTGTGCGGATCGGCCCCGCTGCCCGGGCCACCGTCTAGGCTTCCGCGGAGGGAGGGGGCGCATGCGACTCGACGGGGTGGGGCGGCGGTACGGCCGGCGCGAGCCGTGGATCCTGCGCGGGGTGGCGCTCGCCGTCGACCCGGGCGCGCTGGTGCGGATCGGCGGCCCGAACGGCAGCGGCAAGTCCACCCTGCTGCGGATCGCCGCCGGCGTGGAGCGCCCGACCGAGGGCACCGCCGAGCTGCCCGCCCGCCGCGCCTACGTGCCCGAGCGCTTCCCGCCCGCGCTGCCCTTCGACGCCCGCGGCTACCTGCGGCACACCGGCCGGATCTGCGGCCTGGACGGGGCGGTGGCCGACCGCCGGGCCGAGCACTGGCTGGACGCCTTCGGCATCGCCGACCGGGCCGGCACCCCGCTCGCCCAACTCTCCAAGGGCACCTGCCAGAAGGTCGCCGTCGCCCAGGCGCTGCTCGCCGAGGCCGACCTGCTGGTGCTCGACGAGGCCTGGACCGGCCTCGACCCCGCCGCCCGCGCCCGGCTCGACGAGGCGGCAGCCGACCTCGCCGCCCGCGGCGGCCGGGTGCTCTTCGTCGACCACGACCCGACCCGGCTCGCCGGGCTCACCACCGCAACGTACGAGGTCGCGGCCGGCGCCCTGCTGCCGGTGCCGGCGGCCCGACCCGGCGGCCCGACCGTGCGGATCGAGGTCGAGAGCCCGGCCCCGCTGCCCGCGCGGTTGCCCGGCGCACCCCGCCGGACCGGCCTCGCCGACGGCGCCGTCCGGCTGGAGGTCGCCGGGGCCCACTCGGACGCGCTGCTGCGCGCCCTGCTCTCCGGCGGCGGCGCCGTGCACGTGCGCAGCCTCGCCACCGTCCCGGAGGGGGCCGTCCCGGAGGGGACCGTCCCGGAGGGGACAGCCGACGAGGCCGCTCGGGCCGTTCCGGAGGAGGCAAGGTGACCGCCCTGATCCGGTACCAACTGGAGCTGCTGCTGCGCTCCCACCGGCTGGTGCCGCCCGCGCTCTGCTACGGCGTGCTGATGGTGCTCGGCCTGTCCGGCGGGGACGACCCGCTCGGCGGCCACGCCTGGAGCGCCGGACTGCTGCTGCCCGTCACCGCCTGGCTGGTGCGCTGCGCGGTCACCGCGGAGCCGGCCGCGGCCCGGGCCTGCCGGGTGGCGGCGGCCGGCGCCCGCCGGGTGCACCGGGCCGACCTGCTGGCCGCGCTGCTGGCCGCCACCGTCCTCGCGGCCGCCGGGGCGGCGGCGGTGCTCGCCACCGGCGGCACCTCCAAGGCCGGGGCGGGCTCGGCGCTGGCCGGCGGTCTGGCGGCCACCGTGGCCTGCGTGCTGCTGGGGCTGGCCGTCGGTGCGCTGTGCAACCGCCCGGTGCTGCCCTCCGGCCCGTTCGGGATCCTGGCGGCGCTGGGCGCAGTGGTGCTGGTGCTGCTGGCGCCCTGGGCGCCGGCCCACGTCGTGGTGAAGGCGCTGGTCCGGGCCGCCGAGCACGGCGACCTCGACCTGGCCGGGGCGGTGCTGCCAGCGATGCTCGCCGCCGTGCTGCTCGCGGTGGCGGCGGTGGCCGCGGCCGGGGAGCTGGCGGTGCGCCGCGCGGAGTGAGCCCGGCCGGCAGCACAGCGGTGCCAAAAATCGGACACACCGCCACGATCCGGCATAAATATGGCAAATCCTCGTTAGGCTGCGAGCACCAGCAGCGGCGCGGCACCGGTTCCGCACGCTCGAGGACTGGAAGGAACCCGCGCGTGAGCAACCTCTTTGCGATCGCCTACCCCGACGTGGCCACCGCCCAGCAGGTCCGCGACACCGCCATCGGTCTGCAGAAGCAGAAGCTGATCGACCTGGAGGACATCGTCGTCGTCGAGCGCCGCCCGGACGGCAAGGTCAAGCTGCACCAGGCCGTCAGCACCACCGGCATCGGCGCCGCCTCCGGCGCCCTGTGGGGCGGCGTCATCGGCCTGCTCTTCTTCATGCCCTTCCTCGGCGCGGCGATCGGCGGCGCGACCGGCGCGGCCGTCGGCGCCGCCACCGACACCGGCGTCGACGACAACTTCATGCGCCAGGTCGGCCAGAAGATGGAGCCCGGCTCCGCAGCCCTCTTCCTGCTGGTCCGCTCCGCCACCGCCGACAAGGTCGTGCCCGCGCTCGCCCAGTACGGCGGCGAGATCCTGCAGACCTCGCTCAGCGCGGACCAGGAGGAACACCTCGTCGAGGCCCTCAAGGCGGCGAAGGCGCACAGCGACGCGTGAGCCCGCCGCGGCCGCCCACCCGGGGCGGCCGCCCACCGCCCCGCTCGCAAGGACCGGCCGTGGCCACACCCACCACCCCGGCGGCCGCACCTCCCACCGCCGCCACCGCGCCCCCGACCCGCCGCACCACCGAACTGCTGCTGGTCGTCGGCGCCGTGCTGATCGCGGTGTTCGGCTACATCGAGGTCGGCGCCAACATCGACGGCCGGCCGCCGCCCGACGCCGCCTCCTACGGGGCGGCGCTCGGCGCGCTCGCCCTGGTCGCGCACGGCGCGGTGCGCTGGCGGGCCCGGTACGCGGACCCGCTGCTGCTGCCGATCGCGGTGCTGCTGAACGGCATCGGACTGGTCGTCATCTACCGCCTGGACCGGGCCACCCCGGGCTCCGCCGCCGCCCCGACCCAGCTGCTCTGGTCGGCGATCGGGGTGGCGCTCTTCCTCGCCGCCGTCGTGGTGCTGCGCGACCACCGGGTGCTCCAGCGGTACGCCTACATCTGCGCGCTGGCCGCGCTGGTGCTCCTGGTGCTGCCGGTGTTCTTCCCGCCGGTCTACGGCTCCCGGATCTGGGTCACCGTCGGCGCCTTCTCCATCCAGCCCGGCGAGTTCGCCAAGATCCTGCTCGCGGTGTTCTTCGCCGCCTACCTCGCCGCGCACCGGGACGCGCTCGCCCTGACCGGCCGCCGGATCTGGCGCTTCCAGCTGCCCCGCGGCCGGGTGCTCGGCCCGGTGCTGGTGGTCTGGGCTGCCTTCGTCGGCGTCCTCGTGCTGGAGACCGACCTCGGCACCTCGCTGCTGTTCTTCGGCCTGTTCGTGATCATGCTGTACGTGGCCACCGCCCGCAGCGGCTGGATCGCCATCGGCCTCTTCCTGGCCGCGGTCGGCGCGGCCGGCGTCGGCTGGCTCTCCCCGCACGTGCACAGCCGGGTCACCGACTGGCTGGACCCGCTCGGCTCGATCGCCGCCGGACAGGGCCCCAACCAGATCGCCCAGTCGCTGTTCGCCTTCGCCTGGGGCGGCCTGCTCGGCGCCGGCCTCGGCCTCGGCCACTCCATCCTGATCGGCTTCGCCGCCAAGTCCGACTTCATCCTCGCCACCGTCGGCGAGGAACTCGGCCTGACCGGGCTGACCGCCGTCCTGCTGCTCTACGCCCTGCTGGTCTCCCGCGGCTTCGCCACCGGCCTCGCCCTGCGCGACCCGTTCGGCCGGCTGCTGGCGATCGGCCTGGCCGCCATCGTCGGCCTGCAGGTCTTCGTGGTGGCCGGCGGCGTCCTCGCGCTCATCCCGCTCACCGGCATGACGCTGCCCTTCGTCGCCCAGGGCGGATCCTCCGTCGTCACCAACTGGATCATCGTCGCCCTGCTGGTGCGGATGAGCGACACCGCCCGCCGCCCACGCCCGGAGGCCCGCCCGTGATCACCCGCGGCGACTCCGCCGCCCGCCCCGGCATCTCCACCACCGGCCGTCGGGCCGGCACCTTCTGCCTGCTGCTGATCGTCGCCCTCGCCGCCCAGGCCACCCGGGTGCAGATCTTCCAGGCCGACGCCTACGACCACAACAAGGCCAACCAGCGGCTCACCATCGAGCGCTACGACCAGCCGCGCGGCAACATCCTGGTGGCCGGCGAGCCCGTCACCGGCTCCACCCCCACCGGCGGCCGCTACGACTACCGGCGCACCTACACCGACGGCACCGCCTGGGCGGCCGTCACCGGCTACGCCTCCCAGGTCTACGGCACCACCCAGCTGGAGGGCATCTACGACGACCTGCTCTCCGGTGCCGACGACCGCCTCTCAGGCTGGGCCGTGTGGGACGCCGTCGCCCGCCGGCAGAACCCCGGCGGCGACGTCCACACCACCATCGACCCGGCCGCCCAGCAGGCCGCGCTGCGCGGCCTAGGCCGCCAGCAGGGCGCCGTCGTCGCGATCGAACCCGCCACCGGCCGCATCCTCGCCCTCGCCAGCACCCCCTCCTACGACCCGGGCAGCTTCGCCGGCTCCTCGGCCGCCGACCGCGAGGCCTGGACCCGGCTGCGTGCCGACACCGACCAGCCGATGCTCAACCGGGCACTGCGCCAGATCTACCCGCCGGGCTCCACCTTCAAGGTGGTCACCGCGGCCGCCGCACTCGCCTCCGGCGAGGTCAGGGACGTCCACGCCCCGACCGGCGCCCCCTACCCCTACGTCATGCAGGGCACCACGACCGAACTCGTCAACGACAGCCGGGCCTGCGACGAGGCCGGCCTCTCGCTGGACGAAGCGATGGTGAACTCGTGCAACAGCACCATGGGCTGGCTCGGCACCCAGGTCGGGCTGCAGCGGATGGCGTCCACCGCCGAGGCCTTCGGCTTCAACGACGCCGCACTGGACGTCCCCGTCCGCGCCGCCCGCTCCAACTTCGACACCCGGATGAACACCTCCCAGGTCGCGCTCTCCTCCATCGGCCAGTACGACACCGCCGCCACCCCGCTGGTCATGGCGACGGTCGCCGCCGGGATCGCCAACAACGGCACGGTCATGCGTCCACAGCTTGTGGACAAACTGACGCGCAGCGACGGCACCGTCGTCCAGCTGATGCACCCGCAGCTCTACCGGCAGGCGGTGAGCGCCTCCGTCGCCGCGAAGGTCCAGCAGCTCATGGTCGACGTGGTCGAGGAGGGCACCGGCAGCAGGGCGCGGATCCCCGGCGCCGTCGTCGGCGGCAAGACCGGCACCGCCCAGCACGGCACCGGCAACGGAGGCACCCCCTTCGCCTGGTTCATCGCCTGGGCCCGCCCGGCGGACTCCGGCGGCGTGCCCCCGGTCGCGGTGGCCGTGGTGGTCGCCGACAGCGAGGCCACCGACGTCACCGGCGGCGCCCTGGCCGCGCCCATCGCCCGTTCGGTCCTGCAGGCCGTGCTGAACGGCGACTGATCCGCCGCCGCCCCGGCCCGCCCCGCCCGGCCGGCCCCGACCGGCCGACACACCCTCCGACCGGCCCGCACACCGGCTCGGCCCGCCCCTGCGGCACCGGCGGCCTGCCCCCGTTGTGGCAGGACGCACACCATCAACCGTCGGGGCGCCGGGACAGCGACCCGCCCAGCCCATACCCTCTCTGCCATGGTGAGCCCCCGGATGCCCGACCGGCCCGAGCCCGAGCGCCGTGCGCGCCGGCGCCCCGCCGTCCCCGGCGCCGGGCCCGTGCCCGCCGCCCGGGTGCCCCGCCCCCGCTCCGACAGCGGGCCGGCCGCCCGCCGACTCGCCGGTCACCGCGGCGTCCAGCTGCTCGGCTGCGCCGTCGCGGCCGGCTGGGCCGGCGCCTTCCCGCTCGTCTCCGACCTGCCCAACCAGGTCTTCTGGGGGACCCTCGCCGCGCCCGCGTACGGCCTCGCCGGACTGCTCTGCGCGGTACTGCCCCGGCGGATCGCCCCGCGCGCCGCCGCCTCGGTGGCCCTGGTCGGCGCGGTGCTGCTGCCCCTCGTCCTGCTCGCGGTGCACGGCCGCCACCAGTCCGAGGTGATGGTCGTCGAACGCTCCGCCCACCTGCTGCTGAGCTCCGGCGACCCCTACCTGGCCGCCCCCGTCCGGGCCGCCGACTACAACCCCTACCTGCCCGCCATGGTGCTGTTCGGTCTGCCGCGGGCGGTGCTCGGCAGCGCCGGGCCGGTCACCCAGCTGCTCGGCGACGCCCGGATCTGGTTCGCGCTGACCTTCCTCGGCTGCATGCTCGGCAGCTGGTGGCTGCTGCGCCCCGCCCGCGACCGCGCCCCGCTGCTGCCGCTCGCCGTGCTCACCGCCTCCCCGCTGATCGGCCTCGCCCTCGCGGTCGGCGGCGTCGACCTGCCGCTGATCGGCGTCTGCTGCCTGGCGATGGCCCTCGCCGCCCGCGGCCGCGCCGCCGGCGCCGGCGTCGTACTGGCCCTCGCCTGCACCCTCAAGTGGACGGCCTGGCCGGCCCTGCCGGTGGCCGCCCTGCTGATCTGGCGGCTCTACGGCCGGCTGCCGGCCGCCCGGGCCGCGGCGATCGCGGTCGGCGCCGCGGTGGCGGTGGTGCTGCCCTTCGCACTGCTCGACGGCCGGGAGATGCGCGAGCAGGTGGTCCGCTTCCCGCTCGGCCTGGCCGCCGTGCAGACCCCGGCCGGCAGCCCGCTGCCCGGCAAGGTGCTGGCCGGCCTCGGCCCGACCGGGCACACCATCTCGCTCACCCTGCTCTGCCTCGGCGGCCTCGCCGTGGCGCTCTGGCTGCTGGCCTACCCGCCGACCTCGGCGGTCGCCGCCTGCGACCTGCTGGCGGCCGGCCTGGCGATAGCGTTCGTGCTCGCCCCGGCCGGGCGGTTCGGCTACCTGGCGCTGCCGGCCGTGCTGGTGATCTGGCCACGGCTGGCCTCCCGCTCGCTGACCTGGCGGCAACCCGAGCCGGCCGTACTGCCCCCGCGCAGCGGACTCGTCCAGGTCTGACCCCGCCCTCCGGCGCGTCCCGCGCCGTGCGCCACGATGATCCACAAGACTCGTGCCGGGACGGTCGGCAGCCAGGGAGGGCGGCGGATGGCGCACAGCGACGGCACGGCGGGCACCGACCGCCGGCGATTCCTCGGACTTGCGGTCGGTGCGGCCGCCGCGGCCGGTGCCGCCGGCGGCTGCGCCCCGGCGGCCCCGCACGGGCCCTCGGCCGACGCCCAGCGGTCCTCGGCCGCCCGCCCCGCGCCCTCCGCCACCGCGGCCGAGAACGCGCTGCCCGGGGACCGGGACTGGAGGGTCACCCGGCCCGGCTCGCCCGAGGCGATCGAGGGCTTCGCCGACCGGGTGAGCGTGCTGCCGGGGGAGCCGTTCGGCCTCCACGTCTCGACCACCGTGCCCACCTTCCGGGTCCGCGCCTACCGGACGGGCTGGTACGGCGGCGCCCGCGCCCGGCTGGTCTGGAAGTCGGACCTCCTGCCCGGCACCCGGCAGGCCGACCCGTCGGTGGACCCCGCGACCCGCATGGTCCGCACCGGCTGGCGGCGCACCGCCACCGTGCAGACCCGCGGCTGGCCCGAGGGCAGCTACCTGCTCCGGCTGGACACCGGGGACGGCTCCGCCCAGCGGTTCGTCCCGATCACCGTCCGCTCCCGCGCCACCGCCGGGCGGACGGTGGTGGTCAACGCGGTCACCACCTGGCAGGCCTACAACGAGTGGGGCGGCCACAACCTCTACAACGGCCCCACCGGGGGCCTGGCCACCCGCTCGCTGCAGGTGACCTTCGACCGCCCCTACCGCTACGCCGACGGCGCCGGGCTGTTCCTGGTCTACGAGGCGCCGCTGATCGCCCTCGCCGAGCGGCTCGGCCTGCCGCTGGCGTACACCACCACCGTCGACCTGGCCCGCGACCCGCAGCTGCTGCGCGGTGCGCACGCCGTCCTCTCGCTCGGCCACGACGAGTACTGGTCGCCGGAGCAGCGCGCCCACGTCGCGGCGGCCCGGGACGCCGGCACCAACCTGGCGGTGCTCGGCGCCAACTGCTGCTTCCGGCGGGTCCGCTACGAGCCCTCCGGCCTCGGCCCGGACCGGACGGTGGTCTGCTACAAGGGCGCCTGGCAGGAGGACCCGGGCCGCCGCGCGGGGCACCCCGCCACCAACGACTTCCGGGCCGCACCGGACGCCGACCCGGAGAGCTCGCTGCTCGGGGTGATCTACGACGGCTACCCGGTGGACGCCCCCTACGTGGTCACCGCGCCCGACCACTGGCTGTTCGCCGGCACCGGGGCGAAGGCCGGCGACTCCTTCCCGCACCTGGTCGGTGTCGAGTACGACCGGGTGAACACCGCCTTCCCCACCCCGCGGCCGATCGAGATCGTCGCGCACTCCCCGGTGGTCTGCGACGGCCGCCGCTCCTGGGCCGACACCGCCTGGTGGACGCTGCCCGGCGGTGCCGGGGTGTTCGCCAGCGGCACCATGCGCTGGGTCGAGGCCCTGGACGCGCAGGGCCCCGGCGGGCACGGGAACCACGGCATGGACGCCCGGACCGGCGACCTGGTGCGCCGGGTCACCGAGAACGTCCTCACGGCCCTCGCCGCCGGGCCGGCCGGGCGGGCGCACCCGGCCGTGGACAACGTCGCCGCCGTCCACGGCCAAGGCTGACCGCCCGGCGGATCAGCCGTTGCCGATCCGCAGCAGCTTCGCGGCGGCCGGCGCGGCCGCCTGCGCGCCGTGGCCGCCGCCCTCGACCTCGGCGGCCACCGCGAGGTTGCCGCGGTAGGCGGTGAACCAGGCGTTGGTCTCCTTGCCGTCGACCTCGGCTGTGCCGGTCTTGGCGTAGACGTCGCTGATCCCGGCCATCGGCGTGCGGGCGGTGCCCTCCGTCACCACCGCCCGCATCAGCGAGCGCAGGTCGGACAGCACCTTCGGGTCGAGGTTCCGGGAGGCCTTGGCGATGTCGCTCTTGCCCGGCACCAGTACGGGCTGGTGGAAGGTGCCGTTCTGGACGGTGGCCGAGACGGAGGCCATCGCCAGCGAGTTGGTGCGGATCTTGCCCTGGCCGATGAACTCGGGAAGCGCGCCGTTGATGTTGGACGGCACCGGGATGTCGGTGTCGAAGGCCGGCAGGCCGGTGTGCCAGACCAGCCCCAGACCGAAGACCTCCTTGGCGATCTTGGGCAGACTGTCGGCCTTCAGCCTGTCGTTGCCCGCGTTGATGAAGGCGGTGTTGCAGGACTGCGCGAAGTCCTGCCGGAAGGTGTACTCCGGGTGGGCCTCGGGGAAGTCGTTCGCCACCGGCTGGCCGCCGGCCGTGGTGTTGGACGGGCAGGCGATCGGGGTCTGCGGGGTGACCCCGGCCTCCAGCAGGGCCGCACCGGTGAGCACCTTCATCGTGGAGCCGGGCGCGGTGCCGCCGGCGAAGGCCCGGTTCTGGCCGCCCGTCGGGGCGTTCGCGAAGGCCAGGACGTTGCCGGTGCTCGGCTCGATCGCGACCAGCGAGGCCTTGTGCGCGCCGCCCTTGGACTGCTCCTTCACCGCCTCCTCGGCGGCCTGCTGCAGCTGGGCGTCCAGGGTGAGCCGCAGTGAGGGCACCGGCTTGGGCTCGGTGATCACGAAGAGCTGCTCGGGCTTGGCCTTCCCCGAGTCGTCCGAGATCACCACGCCGCTGCCGGCGTCCGCCGGGTCGCCGGAGGTGCCCTGCTTGAAGACGTCCAGCAGCCCGGTCAGCGAGGGGAAGGCGGCGAGCGAACGGCCCTTGCGGTCGGTGACCTGCGCGGCCTGCGCGAAGACCGGCTTCACGTCGATCGTCCTGCCCACGCCGAGGTGCGGGTGCACCACCGTGGAGCTCCACTGCACGGCGGCCTTGCCGTCGCTCATCTTCACCATCGGCAGCACGCCGTCGTACGTCCAGGCCTTGGCGGAGCCCGCGAACTCGACCTTGGCGGAGAAGGACAGCATGACCGCCTTGGCCGCGTTGGCCGACTGCGGCGAGGGCGCGCCCGCCGGGGCGGCGGTCGGGCCGCCCGCGGTCAGCGTGATCGCGCTCGGTTTCAGCTTGGTCCGGAAGGCCACGAGTGCGGCGTCGGCGGTGTCCGGCCGGTCGGTCTCGGCACCGGCCGCCTCCAGGTCGCCCTTGGACCAGGCCGCCAGGAAGGCCTTGGCGGCCTCTGCGGCCTGCTGCTCGGTCGGCGAGCCGGCCACGACCGTCCGCGGCCCCTTCGGCTTGTCGTCGCCGGTCAGCGCCGAGGCGATGTTGTACGCCCCGTACCCCCCGACGGCCAGCATCGCGACACAGACGGTGCCGATGCCGATCTTCACGCCCTTGTGCACGGTGTCCCCCCATGGGTATAGCCCGACGGCCGACCGCACCACGGTAGAACACCGAACGTGCGTGCACCCGCGACACGGTGGTCACATGTGACACATCCGTTGCCGCCGGGCGGCGGTCAGATCCAGCTGGTGAACCACATCCGGGCACGCCAGTCGTCCATCGGGATCGTCTCTCCCGTATACAGCGGGTGGAAGTACAGAAAGTTCCACATGACCGCGAAAACGAGCAGACCCGCCGCCGCGCCGCCGACCAGCCGGCGGTCCCGTCCGGCCCCCGCCGGGCCGATCAGCGCGCCGATCGTCATGGTCACCGCCAGCACGAGGAACGGGACGAAGGCGACCGCGTAGAAGAAGAAGATCGTCCGCTGCTGGTACCCGAACCACGGCAGGTAGCCCGCGGCCAGCCCGCAGAGCACCGCCCCGGCCCGCCAGTCCCGCCGCAGCGCCCAGCGGTACAGGCAGTACGCCAGCGCCGCGATCCCCGCCCACCACAGCACCGGGGTGCCGATGCCCAGCACCTCGCGGGCGCACTCGGCGGCGGTGCAGCCCGCCTGCCCGGCCTTCGGGGACTCGTAGAAGAAGGAGACCGGCCGACCCAGCAGCAGCCAGCTCCACGGGTTCGACTGGTAGGTGTGCGGGCTCGTCAGGTGGACGTGGAAGTCGTACATGGTGGCGTGGTAGTGCCACAGGCTGCGCAGCCCGGCCGGCACCCAGCTCAGGTCGACCTGCGGCAGCGGCAGCCCCAGCACGTGGTCCGGCGACAGGCCGGCCCGGTGCTCCGCCCAGTCCCGGCCGTAGCCGCCCTTGCCGGGCACGGTGCTGCTGAGGAACCAGCCCGTCCAGGAGACCAGGTACACCCCGACGGTCACCGCGAACAGCAGCGGCAGCGCCACCACCGCGTCGAACAGGCCCCACAGCCACCACTGCCGGGCGCCCGCCGCCCGGCGGGCCGAGGCGTCCCACAGCACGCTCATCACCGCGAAGGCCAGCAGCGCGTACAGGCCGCTCCACTTCGTCGCGGTCATCAGGCCCAGCGACACGCCCGCCGCCAGCCGGTACGGGCGCCAGCCCAGGAACAGCCAGTCCGCGCCCGCACCGCTCTCCAGCCGGCGCGCCACGATGCCCCGGGTGCGGTCGCGGTCCAGCAGCAGGAAGCCGAACGCGGCCACGAACCAGAACATCACCACCAGGTCGAGCAGCGCCGTACGGCTCATCACGAAGTGCAGCCCGTCGACCGCCAGCAGCAGCCCCGCGACACAGCCCAGCAGCGTCGAGCGGAACAGCCGCCGGCCGATCCGGGCGATCATCAGGATCGACAGGGTGCCCAGCACCGCCGTCATGAACCGCCAGCCGACCGGGTCCATCCCGAAGACCTGCTCGCCCAGGCCGATGATCCACTTCCCGACCGGCGGATGGACGATGTACGCCGGGTCCACCCGGTACGGCACCGTCGGGTGCCCGGCGGTGATCAGGTTGTTGGCGTCGTCCGCCCAGCTGGTCTCGTAGCCGCCCCGCCAGAGCGAGTACGCGTCCTTGGCGTAGTACGTCTCGTCGAAGATCAGCGCCTTCGGCGTGCCCAGGTGCCACATCCGCAGCAGGCCGCCGAAGACCGCCACCGCCACCGGGCCGATCCAGCCCGACCAGCGGCACAGCCACGACCACAGCCCGTCCGGCAGGCGCAGCCCCAGCTGCAGCAGCACCGGCGAGGGCGGCACCACCGCCGGGGTCACCCCGGGGCCGTCCGGCATCGGCGGCACCAGCCGCTCCGCCACCGGCACCGGCTCCGCCGCGCGGTAGCCCACGCGCTCCAGCCGCCGCTGCCAGAACGGGCGCTCGGGCTCCGGCTCCGGCCCGCGCGGCCCGGGCACGCCCGGAACCGCGGGTGCGCCGCCGGGCGCCGCGGTGGACGCGCTCAGCAGCGCCACGCCGCCCTGGTCGGTGTGGTCCGCGCCCCCAGGCGCCTCGGATGACGTGTCGCCGCTCACGCGCCACATCGTAGGGGCGCTCCACCGGAAGGAGGAGGGCCCCTCCGAAGCTCCCCGCGAACCTGCCCGGTTCGTCACCGTTCGCCCGGCCGCACCGCCACCGCCCCGGCCCTGGGAGGATGGTGCCCGTGACAGGTGTACTCGTGCTGGCAGGAACCCCCATCGGCGACGTGAGCGACGCCCCGCCCCGGCTGCTCACCGAGCTCGCCGACGCCGACGTCATCGCGGCGGAGGACACCCGGCGGCTGCGCCGGCTGACCCAGGCGCTCGGCGTCGCCCCGACCGGCCGGGTGGTCTCCTACTTCGAGGGCAACGAGGTGGCCCGCACCCCCGAACTGGTCGAGGCGCTGCGCGGCGGCGCCCGGGTGCTGCTGGTCACCGACGCCGGCATGCCCTCGGTCTCCGACCCCGGCTACCGGCTGGTCGACGCGGCCGTCGCGGCCGGCATCCGGGTCACCGCGGTGCCCGGGCCCTCCGCGGTGCTCACCGCGCTCGCCCTCTCCGGGCTGCCGGTCGACCGCTTCACCTTCGAGGGCTTCCTGCCGCGCAAGGCCGGCGACCGGGCCCGCCAGCTCGCGACCGTCGCCGCCGAACCGCGCACCATGGTCTTCTTCGAGGCCCCGCACCGGATCGCCGAGACCCTCGCCGCGATGGCCGAGGCCTTCGGCGGCGACCGCCCCGGCGCGGTCTGCCGGGAACTCACCAAGACCTACGAGGAGGTCCGCCGCGGCCCGCTCGCCGAGCTGGCCGCCTGGGCCGCCGACGGCGTCCGGGGCGAGATCACCGTCGTGGTGGCCGGCGCCCCGCCGGCCGCGCCGGAGGCCGTCGGGCCCGCCGAGCTCGCCCGCCGGGTGGCCGTCCGGGAGGAGGCCGGCGAGCGCCGCAAGGAGGCCATCGCGGCCGTCGCCGCCGAGCTCGGCCTGCCCAAGCGCGACGTCTTCGACGCCGTGGTGGCCGCGAAGAACGCGGGCTGACCAGGCGTGCTCCCCGGGGGTGCCGCGCGTACCGTGGAGGGAAGCACCCCGGCAGTGCCCGCGTTTCACCGGCTGCGTACAGGTCTTCCCAACGCACGTCCAAGACTTGACAAGTCGGGTGGGAAACCGGCCCGCGCGGGCATTGTCCGAGATGGAAGACCCGAGCCGGACGACCGTCCGGCGGGCACCTGGGAGACGGCTATGAGCGAGACGATCGGTAGCCCTCTGACTGGCGAAGCGCCCAGCGGCGTCGGACTGACCACCCGGCGGCCCCCGAAGATGGAGATCGTTCGGGAGGCGTACTCCTTCGCGTGCCTGAGCTGCGGCTACGGCTGGGAGCAGGCGTACGACATCGAGCACCACGTGGACCGGGGGGGCCGCATCGTCTTCGAGTACAAGGCGAACGGCGTCCGGGTGCCCTCGCCGCTGCGCGAGCCCACCTGCCCGGGCTGCGGAGGCCACAAGGTCCGGATCATGCGCGAGGGCCGGGTCGCCGGCGCCGAGGGCCAGGTCCACCACGCCCCCGGTTACCCCACCCACGCCGAGCCCGAAGAGTCGAAGGAGACGGTGCCCGCCGGGCCGAAGGAGACGGTGCCCGCCGGGCAGCGCCGCCGCTGGTTCGGCTTCTTCGGCCACCGCGCCGACTGAGACCCGACCCGCCCGGGCAGCCGCGGACCGCCGCGTCGGCCCGGCACGGGCGCCGCGCGGGGCCGCCCCGGGCCGGTAATCGGTCGAGGGCGGTTCCCCACGCGACTAAGATTCGGTGGCATGGCGGCCACTGAAGACCACACCACCACCGAGGCCACGCGCTCGGCGTACTACGTCACCACCCCGATCTACTACGTGAACGACCGCCCGCACCTGGGCCACGCGTACACCACGGTCGCGGGCGACGTCCTCACCCGCTGGCACCGCCAGCGCGGCGAGAACGTCTGGTACCTCACCGGTACCGACGAGCACGGCCAGAAGATCCTGCGGACCGCCGAGGCCAACGGCGTCACCCCGCAGGAGTGGTGCGACAAGCTGGTCGAGGAGGCCTGGAAGCCGCTCTGGCAGCACCTGAACATCGCCAACGACGACTTCATCCGGACGACCCAGCAGCGGCACACCGACCGCGTGCAGGAGTTCGTCCAGGACCTCCACGACAAGGGCGAGATCTACAAGGGCGGCTACTCCGGCCCGTACTGCGTCGGCTGCGAGGAGTACAAGCTCCCGGGCGAACTGCTCCCCGGCGCCACCGAGGACGAGAAGCTCTGCCCGATCCACAAGCGCCCGGTCGAGTGGCTCGAGGAGGAGAACTACTTCTTCCGGCTCTCCGCCTACGGCCCCAAGCTGCTGGACTTCTACGCGGCCAACCCGGACTTCATCGCCCCGGCCTCGGCCCGCAACGAGGTGCTGCGCTTCGTCGAGCAGGGCCTGCAGGACCTCTCGATCTCCCGCTCCACCTTCAACTGGGGCGTACCGCTGCCCTGGGACGAGAAGCACGTCCTCTACGTCTGGGTCGACGCGCTGCAGAACTACATCACCGCGGCCGGCTACGGCGCCGACCCGGAGCGCTTCGCCGAGCTGTGGCCGGCCTCCGTCCACCTGGTCGGCAAGGACATCCTCCGCTTCCACGCGGTCATCTGGCCGGCCATGCTGATGGCCGCGGGCCTGCCGCTGCCCAAGCGGGTCGTCGCCAACGGCTGGCTGATGGTCGGCGGCGAGAAGATGTCCAAGTCCAACCTGACCGGCATCTCGCCCACCGACCTCACCTCGCACTTCGGCGTGGACGCCTACCGCTACTACTTCCTGCGGGCGATCCCGTTCGGCACCGACGGTTCGTTCTCCTGGGAGGACTTCACCGCGCGGTACACCTCCGAGCTCGCCAACGACTTCGGCAACCTGGCCTCCCGGGTCGCCGCCATGGTCGGCAAGTACTTCGAGGGCGCGCTGCCCGCGGCCACCGCCGCCGGCCCGGCCGAGCAGGCGGTCGTCGACGGCCTGGCCAGGGCCGCCGCCGAGGCCGACCGGAAGATCGGCGAGGAGCTGGACTTCGCCGGCGGCATCGCGGCGATCTTCGAGTTCGTCAAGCTGGTCAACGGCTACCTCACCGAGCAGGAGCCCTGGAAGGTCGCCAAGGACACGTCCGAGGAGGGCCAGGCGCGCCTCGCCACCATCCTCTACACCGCGGCCGAGGCGCTGCGCGCCACCGCCGTCCTGCTCAACCCGGTGATGCCGACCGCCTCCGACAAGCTGTGGGAGTCGCTCGGCGCCCAGGACTCGCTCGGCGCGCTCGCCGACCAGACCATCGCCACCGTCGCCGACTGGGGCCGGCTGCCCGCCGGCGCCACCGTCACCAAGGGCGACATCCTGTTCCCCCGCCTGGAAGAGAAGCCCGCCTCCTGATGGCCAAGAAGGACGACGACCGGTCGACCCCACCGCCGCTGCCGGAACCCCTGGCCGTGGCGGTGGCCGACTCGCACACCCACCTGGACATGCAGAACGGCACCCCCGCCGAGGGCCTCGCGAAGGCCGCCTCGGTCGGGGTGACCACCGTCGTCCAGGTCGGCTGCGACGTGCGCGGCTCGCGCTGGGCGGCATCGCTCGCCGCCGAGTTCGAGGCCGTGCACGCGGCCGTCGCCCTGCACCCCAACGAGGCGCCGCGGATCTTCCTCGGCGACCCGGACGGCTGGTCCGGGCAGCACCGGGCCCCGGGCGGCGCCGCCGCCCTCGACCAGGCACTCGCCGAGATCGACGCGCTCGCCGCCCTGCCGCACGTCAAGGCGGTCGGCGAGACCGGCCTCGACTACTTCCGCACCGGCCCCGAGGGCGTGGACATCCAGAAGGAGTCCTTCCGCCGCCACATCGAGATCGCCAAGCGGCACGGCAAGGCCCTGGTCATCCACGACCGGGACGCCCACGAGGACGTCATCGCCCTGCTGCTGGAGGAGGGCGCGCCCGAACGCACCGTCTTCCACTGCTACTCCGGCGACACCGAGATGGCCAAGGTCTGCGCCGAGCACGGCTGGTATCTGTCCTTCGCCGGCCCGGTCACCTACAAGGCCAACCACGCCCTGCGCGAGGCCCTGGCGGTGACCCCGCTCGACCGCGTCCTGATCGAGACGGACGCCCCCTTCCTCACCCCGCACCCCTTCCGCGGCCGCCCCAACGCTCCCTACCTGATCCCGGTCACCCTCCGCGCCATGGCCGCGCACCGGGGCATCGGGGAGGACGAGATGGCCACCGCGATCGCCGACAACACCGCCCGCGCCTTCGGGTACTGAGGATCGAACGAAGGTCGCAATCCGGCGGAACGCTTCTGCACCCTCGCGCCACCCCCATGCTGGTTAGCATGACTGCAGTGAGGGAGGTGGCGATGACCGCCGAGCCGATCGACTGGAACCACCCGATGTCCCAGGAGTGGACGTACGAGCAGGTCAAGGACCTCGATCTGCCGTTCGAATGGGATCTGGTGGACGGAATCATCATGGTGCGGGGGCAGACGAACCAGTGGCACGACCAGGTGCGTGACGAGCTCTACTCGGCTCTGCGCAGCGCACGGGTCGCGCCGTATGCGGCCAATGTCGAGCGCCGTGTCCTGCTCGACCCGGAGAACACCACCAAGCCGGACGTTGTGGTCTTCGACAAGACCGGCATCGACGTCTTCGAACTGGAGTGCCTTCCGCCGGAGGCCGTAGTGCTGATGGTGGAGGTCGTGTCGCACGGCACCCGGGCGAACGACCGGTTCCGCAAGCCGGGCCAGTACGCCGAGAAGAAAGTCCCCTCCTACTGGCGGGTCGAGCGCTCCGACGACGGCCTGCCGGTCGTCCACGAGTTCCGGCTGGACGAGGAGCAGGGCGTCTACCTGCCGGTCGCCGTCCACGAAGGACTGCTGGTCACGGCGGTGCCGTTCCCGGTGGAGATCGACCTCAAGCAGGTCGTCGAACTCTGAGCCGCCGCGGCGCCCGTATCCTTGCGGGGTGAGCAGCACCGATCCCGCACCCGCCGCCGACCACCACCTGCTCGGCGCGGCCGACATCCGCGAGCTGGCGGCCGCCTTCGGCGTGAAGCCGACCAAGCAGCGCGGCCAGAACTTCGTCATCGACGGCAACACCGTGCGCCGGATCGTCCGCGCGGGCGGGGTGACCGCCGAGGACAGCGTGGTCGAGGTCGGCCCGGGGCTCGGCTCGCTCACCCTGGCCCTGCTGGAGGTCGCCGCGCACGTCACCGCGGTCGAGATCGACCCGCTGCTCGCCCAGCACCTCCCCGCCACCGTCGCCTCCCGGATGCCGGAGAAGGCGAAGGACTTCGACCTGGTGCTCTCCGACGCCATGGAGGTCACCGAGCTCCCCGGCCCGGCGCCGACCGCACTGGTCGCCAACCTGCCCTACAACGTCGCCGTGCCGGTGCTGCTGCACATGCTGCAGACCTTCCCGAGCATCGAGCGCACCCTCGTCATGGTGCAGAGCGAGGTCGCCGACCGGCTCGCCGCCAAGCCCGGCAACAAGGTGTACGGCGTGCCCTCGGTGAAGGCCAACTGGTACGCCGAGGTGAAGCGGGCCGGCGCGATCGGCCGCAGCGTCTTCTGGCCCGCGCCGAACGTCGACTCCGGCCTGGTGTCGCTGATCCGCCGCGACCCGCCGAAGACCACCGCCTCCCGCGCGGAGGTGTTCGCCGTCGTCGACGCCGCGTTCGCGCAGCGCCGCAAGACCCTGCGGGCCGCCCTGGCCGGCTGGGCCGGCTCGCCGGCCGGCGCCGAACAGGCGCTGGCCGCCGCCGGGATCGACCACAAGCTGCGCGGCGAGATGCTGACGGTGGAACAGTTCGCCGCCATCGCCGAGCACAAGCCCGAGGCCCAGAAATGATCACGGTTCGCGTCCCCGCCAAGGTCAACGTCCAGCTCGGGGTCGGCGGCCTGCGCGCCGACGGCTTCCACGACCTGGCCAACGTCTTCTTCGCCGTCGGCCTGTTCGACGAGGTCACCGCCACCCCCGGCGAGGGTGTCACGCTCTCCTGCACCGGCCCCGACGCGGCCTCCGTCCCGCTGGACGACACCAACCTCGCCGCCCGTGCCGCCCGGCTGCTGGCCGCGCACCACGGCCTCGGCGACCCGGGCGTCCACCTGCACATCGCCAAGGCCATCCCGGTGGCCGGCGGGATGGCCGGCGGCAGCGCGGACGGCGCCGCCGCCCTCGTTGCCTGTGACGCCCTGTGGGGCCTGGACACCCCGTTCGACACCCTGCTGGACCTCGCCGCCGAACTCGGCTCCGACGTGCCGTTCGCCCTGCTCGGCGGCGTCGCGCTGGGCCGCGGCCGCGGCGAGATCCTGGACGCCCTGCCGGTCGCCGGCACCTTCCACTGGGTGTTCGCGGTCGCCGACGGCGGGCTCTCCACCCCGGCCGTCTTCCGTGAGTGCGACCGGCTCCGCGAGGAGGCCGGCACTGGCTCCTCGGCGGCCGACGTCCCCACCCCGGACGCCGACCCGGCGCTGCTCGCCGCCCTCGCCTCCGGCGACCCGGTGGCCCTCGCCGCCGCCCTCACCAACGACCTGCAGGCAGCGGCCCTGGCGCTGCGGCCCTCGCTCGCCGACACCCTGGCCGCTGGCACCGAGGCCGGCGCGATCGGCGCCCTGGTCTCCGGGTCCGGCCCGACCTGCGCCTTCCTCGCCAAGGACGCCGACGCCGCCACCGCGATCGCCGCCGCCCTCACCGCCTCCGGCACCTGCCGGGCGGCCCACGCCACCCACGGCCCGGTCCGGGGCGCGGAGGTCAGCGCACCCAGGCCTTGAACGGCTCGGTCTCCAGGCTGATCCCGACCGGGTCGGGCAGCACGACGGTCTTGCCGAAAGGCCGCCGGACCAGGCTCACGTACTGGCCGTCCTCGGGCTCGCTGAAGACCAGCACCTCGCAGCTGTCCCGATCGACCAGCAGGTAGACCGGGATGCCGGTCTCCGCGTAGGCGCGCGGTTTCTCGTCCCGGTCGCGGCGGTCGGTGTCGGTGTCGTAGGAGGTCACCTCGACCACCATCACGGCCCGGTCGGCCGAGGCCCACTCGCCCTGGCCCGCGAAACTCCCCTTTGGAGACAGCACCCCGTCGGGCTTGGCGTGACCCTTGCGGTAGGTCCCCACCCGCAGTCCACGTTCGGGGTACAGCCAGAGATCGGGGCGCTGCTGCATGCACTGCTCCATCACCCAGCGGATGATCTCGTCGTGGTCGCCGTCGGGCACTGCCTTGACCCCCATCCGCCCGTGGATGAACTCCATCCGCACACCCTCGCGCTCGGCCGCCACGGCGATGCGCTCGAACTCCTCGGCCAGCATCTGCGGCCGGTCCTCCACTGCCGTCACCGCACACCTCCCGCTCTCCGGTTCGCTGCTGCGACATCTCGCACGGTACCGCGTCGGAGCAGCGGGCCGGGCGGCTTCCGGGTGCCCACTAGGCTGGGTGGTCGGAGACCTCTCTCGACCCTCTCCCAGGAGCGCAGCAGCAGTGGCCGTCAACCTCGCCACCATCGAGTCCGTCACCAAGGTGTACGGCACCCGTGCCCTGATGGACGGGGTGAGCCTCGGCGTCAGCGAGGGGGACCGGATCGGCGTCGTCGGGCGCAACGGCGACGGCAAGACCACCCTGATCCGGATGCTCGCCAAGCTGGAGGAGCCGGACAGCGGGCGGATCACCCACTCCGGCGGGCTGCAGATGGCCGTCCTCACCCAGCACGACTCCCTCGACCCGAAGGCCACCATCCGGCACGAGGTGATCGCCGACCGGGCCGACCACGAGTGGCTCGGCGACGCCCGGATCCGCGACATCATCGAGGGCCTGTTCGGCGGGCTCGACCTGCCGGGCTTCGCGGACGGCCTGGACACCGTGATCGGCCCGCTCTCCGGCGGTGAGCGCCGCCGGATCGCGCTGGCCAAGCTGCTGCTCGGCGAGCCCGACCTGATCGTCCTGGACGAGCCCACCAACCACCTCGACGTCGAGGGCATCGCCTGGCTCGCCCGCCACCTGCAGAACCGCCGGTCGGCGCTGGTCTGCGTCACCCACGACCGCTGGTTCCTGGACCAGGTCTGCACCCGGATGTGGGACGTGCAGCGCGGTGAGGTCCGCGAGTACGAGGGCGGCTACTCCGACTACGTCTTCGCCCGCGCCGAGCGTTCCCGGATCGAGGCGACCGAGGAGCAGAAGCGGCAGAACCTGGCCCGCAAGGAGCTGGCCTGGCTGCGCCGCGGCGCGCCCGCCCGCACCTCCAAGCCGCGCTACCGGATCGAGGCGGCCAACGCGCTGATCGCGGACGTGCCGGAACCGCGCGACAAGAGCGAGCTCATGAAGTTCGCCAACGCCCGCCTCGGCCGCACCGTCTTCGACCTGGAGGGCGTGAGCATCAAGGCCGGCCCCAAGCACCTGCTGGACCACGTCACCTGGCAGCTCGGCCCCGGTGACCGGATCGGCCTGCTCGGCGTCAACGGCGCCGGCAAGACCTCGCTGCTGCGGGCCATGCAGGCCGCGTACGCCACCGAGGGCGACGTGCAGCCGTCCGGCGGTGTGATCAAGGTCGGCAAGACGGTGCGTCTGGCGTACCTCTCCCAGGAGGTCGCCGAACTGGACCCGGCCACCCGGGTGCTGCAGGCCGTCGAGCAGGTCCGCGGCCGGGTCGACCTCGGCAAGGGCCGGGAGATGAGCGCCGGTCAGCTCTGCGAGCAGTTCGGCTTCGGCAAGGACAAGCAGTGGACGCCGGTCGGTGACCTGTCCGGCGGCGAGCGCCGCCGCCTCCAGCTGCTGCGGCTGCTGATGGACGAGCCGAACGTGCTCTTCCTCGACGAGCCCACCAACGACCTCGACATCGAGACCCTCAACCAGCTGGAGGACGTCCTCGACGGCTGGCCCGGTTCGATGATCGTGATCAGCCACGACCGGTTCTTCATCGAGCGGACCACCGACACCGTCTACGCGCTGCTCGGCGACCGGCGGATGCGGATGCTGCCGAACGGCATCGACGAGTACCTGGAGCGCCGCGCCCGGATGGTCGAGGCGACCGCCCCCGCCGCCGTGGTGGCCCCGGCCGCGCCGGCGAAGCCCGCCGCCGACACCCGGCTGGCGAAGAAGGAGATGCAGAAGCTGGAGCGGCAGATCGCCAAGCTGGACGACCAGGAGTCCAAGCTGCACGCCCAACTCGCCGAGCACGCCGCCAACTTCTCCAAGGTCGCGGAACTGGACGCGCAGCTGCGCAAGGTCCGCGACGAGAAGGAGGAGCTGGAGATGGCCTGGCTCGAACTCGCCGAGCAGGTCTAGGAATCGGCCGAGGGGCGTCCGCAGCCGGGCGCCCCTCGGCACCCGTCAGTAGCGGGCCCTCAGCGGCGCGGGCGGAACCGGCGGGCCGTCTCCCAGCCCGAGGCCAGGAGCAGCGCCGCGGCGAAGAGCGCCCAGGCGGCCGAGCCGCCGTGCCGGTACTGGGTGACGCCCAGGTCGAGCAGCAGCAGGTTGAGCGCGAGGCACAGCACCGCGAAGAGCTTGTCGAACACACCGTTCTTGTCGAACACGTCGGCCACGTGCGCCCTTTCGGATCCGGAGGCGGCCACCATACCGCCGTACCCGGGACGGCGCACCACCCCGGCTCCCGTCCGGCCGTTCGCTGCCGAATCACCCGTGTGCCCGCTGTCCGCGCAGGTCAGCGCCTTGCCAGGCTGACGGCATGGCACATGACATCCCCTCGGCACCCTCGCCGGCGCTGCGCCGGGCGGCCTCCGCCGCCCTCCTCGGCACCGCCGTCGAGTTCTACGACTTCTTCATCTACGGCACCGCCGCCGCGCTGGTGTTCGGCCGGGTGTTCTTTCCCGGACTCGGCGCGGCCGGCGGACTGTTGGCGGCCTTCTCGGTCTACGCGGTGGCGTTCGTCGCCCGCCCACTGGGCGCCGTCGCCTTCGGGCACTTCGGCGACCGGCTCGGCCGGCGCGCGACCCTCGTGGTGTCGCTGCTGCTGATGGGCCTGTCCACCGCGGCGGTGGGATTGCTGCCCGACTACGGGCGCTGGGGCGCCTGGGCGCCGGTGCTGCTCACCGTGCTGCGCTTCTGCCAGGGCCTGGGGCTGGGCGGTGAGTGGGGCGGGGCGGCGCTGCTGGTGGCGGAGCACGCCCCGGCGGGTCGCCGCGGCCGGTACGGCGGGCTGCTGCAACTCGGGCCGTGCGCCGGGTTCTTCCTCGCCACGGCGGTGTTCCTGGTGCTGGGCGGCGTGCTGGACGAGGCGGCGTTCCTCGCCTGGGGCTGGCGGGTGCCGTTCGTGGCGTCGCTGGTGCTGGTGGCGATCGGGCTCTTCGTCCGGCTGCGGGTGGTGGAGAGCCCGCTGTTCCGGGCGGAGCGGCGGCGGCCCCGGGTGCCGGTGGCCGAGGTGCTGTCCCGGCACGGCCGCCCGGTGCTGCTCGGCGCGGGCGCGGTGATGTCCGGGTACGCGCTGTTCTACCTGACCACCACGTACGCGCTGGCGCACGCGACCGCGGACCTCGGGGTCGGGCGGACCCTGGTGCTCGGGCTGCTGCTGGCCGGCGCGGTGCTGAAGGGCGGCACGGTGGTGCTGGGCGCGCGGGCGAGCGACCGGTTCGGCCGGCGGCGCACCCTGATGGCCGCGACCACCCTCGCGGCGGGCTGGTCGGCGGTGCTGTTCCCGCTGCTGGAGACCGGCCGGACGGCCTGGATCGGGCTCGCCCTGCTGGGGGCGATGGCGGTGCTCGGCGCGATGCTCGGGCCGGTCGCCGCGTACCTCCCGGAGCTGTTCCCGACCCGGGTGCGCTACACGGGGGCGGCGCTGACGTACAACCTGGCCGGGGTGGTGGGCGGGGCGACGGCGCCGCTGGTGGCGACCCGGCTGACCGCGGCGTACGGCACGGCGGTGCCGGTCGGCTGGTACCTGGCGGCGCTCGGCGGGGTGTCGGTGCTGTGCCTGCTCGGCCTGCCGGAGACCCGCGGGGCGGAACTGGCGGCGGCCGACCGCCGCACCCCCGTGCTGGACGGAGGTGCGGCGACCGGCCGGTGACGGCGCCGTGCGGGGTGGCGGGGTGTCAGGCGGCCAGCGCGGCGCGGCCGGCCAGGGTGATCGCGGTCTGCCGGGCGACCCGGTCGCCGAGGTGCTCGGCGGTGGCGATGTCGGCCTTGTGGACGCCCTCAGGGCCCTGGTCGTTGTTGGTCTGGGCGCCGGCGCCCAGGAACAGGCCGAGGCGGTTGAGGTCGTTCTCGGAGGCGGTGGTGGAGTTCCAGCCCGGGTGCAGGCCGAGGTTCACCCACTGCATGCCGTGCTGGGCGGCGAGCACCGTGAAGAACTGCAGGGTGTGCAGCTTGTCGCCGCTCTTGGAGGCGGAGTTGGTGAAGCCCGCGGCCAGCTTGTCCTTCCAGGTCTGGCCGAACCAGCGCTTGGAGGTGGCCTCGGCGAAGGTGTGGAAGGCGCCGGAGGCGGTGCCCATGTAGGTCGGCGAACCGAAGACGATCGCGTCGGCGGCGTCCAGCTGAGTCCACTGCTCCTCGGTGATGGTGTCCACGGCGATCTGCACGGTGTCGGCGCCGGCCGCGGCGGCACCGCGGGCGACGGCCTCGGCCAGGACGGCCGTGTGGCCGAAGCCGGAGTGGTAGGCGATGGCGACGGTGGGACGGATGGCGGTCGTCATGCGGAGTGACTCCTCGAAGAGGGCGGACGGGGGCCTGGCCGGGCGGACGGGCCGGCCGGGCTTGGCGGTCTCTAATGTAGACCAGGTCTCCACTGGTTACCAACTCCCGATTGGAGACCGTCGGCGCTACCCTTGCGGCATGGCCACCCCGCAGCAGACCGCCGACCAGCAGACCGAGAGCCCCGCGTCCTGTCCCGAGGGCGATCAGGGGTTCGACATCTTCGCGGCCGTCTGCCCCAGCCGGGACGTCTTCGCGGAGCTCGCCGACAAGTGGTCACTGCTGCTCGTGCTGAGCCTGCACACCTGCGGCGAGCAGCGGTTCTCCGAACTCCAGCGCTCGGTCGGCGGGGTCAGTCGCAAGATGCTCACCCAGTCCCTGCGCGCCCTCGAACGGGACGGGCTGGTGCTGCGGACCGTCCACCCGGAGACCCCGCCGCGGGTCGTCTACGAGCTGCTGCCGCTCGGCCGCACGCTGGCCGAGCGGATCGCCCCGCTCGGCGACTGGGTGGAGTCGTACGCCGGCCAGGTGGTCGCGGCGCGCGAGCGCTTCGACCAGGCGCACGACGGCGCCTGCGCGCCGCAGGTCTGAGCCTGCGGGGCAGATCGGGACGGCCGCGACCGATTTCCCTTTCCGGTCGCGGACCCTGTAATGTCTTCCTCGTTCGCGGGGAACACCGGGAACGCACCGAGAACAAGCCCCTATAGCTCAGTCGGTAGAGCGTCTCCATGGTAAGGAGAAGGTCTGCGGTTCGATTCCGCATGGGGGCTCCAGAGAGTACGAAGGCCCTCGCCGCAAGGCGAGGGCCTTCGGCGTTTTCCGATGCGGTTCGAATTCGGGCGAGGTGCCCCGGGGGCGGCCTGGCGGAGTCGCCGGGGATGCGCTGTGATGGTGCGTCAAGCGTCGCGCCGGATGCCGAGGCGCCCGGCGGCCGGCACGGGGGACTGGGGGAGGGCGCCGTGGGCGTTCGGCTCGTGATCGTCGACGACCACCGCCTGCTGGCCGAGGCGCTGGCCGCCGCGCTCAGGCTGCGCGGACACCGCGTCCTCGGGGTGGGCGCCCCCGCCGCCGCGGTCGGCGGCCTGGTCGCCGGGCGTCGGCCCGAGGTCTGCCTGCTGGGCCTGGCCGAACCGGCCGGGGGCGAGGACCTCTTCGCCCCGCTCCGGTGGCTGCGGGCCGAGCGGCCCGAGGTGGCCGTCGTCGTGCTCGGCCCGGTCGGCGACCCCGGCCGGGTGGCGGCCGCCTTCGCCGCCGGGGCGGCCGGCTATGTGCGCAGCGACGAGCGGATCGAGGTCGTCGAGCGGGCGGTCGCCCGGGTCCGGGCAGGGGAGGCGGCGGTCGCCGTCGAGGTGCTGCAGGGCGCGTTCGAGGCGCTGCTGCGGCCCGCCGCCGAGCCGGACGACGACGCCGTGCGGCTGCTGCGGCTGCTGACCCGGCGCGAGGCGCAGGTGCTGGCGCGGATCGCCGAGGGTGAGGACACCGCGGCCATCGCGGCCGGCATGGGCATCGCCTCCAGCACCGCCAGGACCCATGTGCAGCGGGTGCTGGTGAAGCTCGGCGCCCGGTCCCGGCTGGAGGCGGCGGCGGTGGCCGCCCGGACCGGACTGCTCGACCGGGTCGACCGGTCCGCCTGAGTCCCTCCCGCCCCGTCCATCTGTTGACTTGTGGTCGGACATGTTTGAATATGTTGGAGAGCGAGGAGATCGGAGCAGTTCACCGTGAAGAAGACCGTCACCAAGCTCGCGGACGGCCGCGAGCTCCTGTACTTCGACGCGGACGACTCCGTCCTGCGGGACTCCGTCGACCTGCGTCCGCTGGAGCCCGCCGCGAGCCTCTCCGAGATCCGCCGGGACCCGGTCACCGGCGACTGGGTGACCGTCGCCGCCCACCGGCAGGGCCGCACCTACCACCCGCCGGCCGACGAGTGCCCGCTCTGCCCGTCCCGCGATGGACGGCTCAGTGAGATCCCGGCCCCCGACTACCAGGTCGCGGTCTTCGAGAACCGCTTCCCATCACTGGCCGCCGCCGCCGACCACGCCGCGGGCCCCGGGCACCCGGTCGCCGAGCGGGCCCCCGGCACCGGCCGCTGCGAGGTGGTCTGCTTCACCGCCGACCACGCGCTCTCCTTCGCCGACCTGAGCGAGCAGCAGGCCCGCCTCGTCCTCGACGCCTGGACGGACCGGACGGCGGACCTGTCCGCGCTGCCCGACGTCCGCCAGGTCTACTGCTTCGAGAACCGCGGCGCCGAGATCGGCGTCACCCTCGCCCACCCGCACGGGCAGATCTACGCCTTCCCGTTCGTCCCCCCGCGGACCGCCCGCGCCCTGGAACGGGCCGCCGAGCACCGGGCCCGCACCGGCCGCAACCTCTTCGAGGACCTGCTCGCCGCCGAACGCGCCGACCCCGTCCGGGTGGTGCTGGCCGGCGAGCACTGGACGGCCTTCGTCCCCTTCGCCGCCCGCTGGCCCTACGAGGTGCACCTGTACCCGAACCGCCGGGTGCCCGACCTCACCCGGCTCACCGAGGCCGAGCGCGCCGAGTTCCCCGGCGTCTACCTGGAACTTCTGCGCCGCTTCGACCGGCTGTTCATCGAGCCCGGGCACAATGAGCAGGCCCAGCCGACGCCGTACATCGCGGCCTGGCACCAGGCGCCCGCCCTCGACGGCGAGGAGCTGGCGCTGCATCTGGAGCTGTTCACGATTCGTCGTACGGTGGGCAAGCTCAAGTTCCTTGCCGGCGTCGAGTCCGGCATGGACGCGTTCGTCAACGATGTGTCGCCCGAGCGGGCGGCACAGCGCCTGCGGGAGGTCGCATCATGAGTAAGTACCTGGTCACGGGTGGCGCCGGCTACGTCGGCAGTGTGGTCGCCGCCCACCTGCTGGAGGCGGGCCACCAGGTCACCGTGCTCGACGACCTGTCCACCGGCTTCGCCGAGGGCGTCCCGGCCGGCGTCGAGTTCGTCCGCGGCCGGATCCAGGACGCCGCCGACGTGCTCGACGGCTCCTTCGACGGCGTCCTGCACTTCGCCGCCTCCTCGCAGGTCGGCGAGTCCGTCGCCGACCCGGAGAAGTACTGGCGCAACAACGTGGCCGGCTCGCTGGAGCTGATCTCCGCGATGCGCAAGGCCGGCGTCCGCAAGCTCGTCTTCTCCTCCACCGCCGCCGTGTACGGCGAGCCCGAGGTCGTCCCGATCGCGGAGACCGCGCGCACCTCGCCGACCAACACCTACGGCGCCACCAAGCTCGCCGTGGACCACCTGATCACCAGTGAGGCGGTCGCCCACGGCCTGGCCGCGGTGTCGCTCCGCTACTTCAACGTCGCCGGCGCGTACGGCTCCTACGGCGAGCGCCACGACCCCGAGTCGCACCTCATCCCGCTGGTCTTCCAGGCCGCCCTCGGCCAGCGCCCGCACATCTCCGTCTTCGGCGACGACTACCCGACCCCGGACGGCACCTGCATCCGCGACTACATCCACGTCGCCGACCTCGCCGAGGCCCACCTGCTCGCCCTCGACGCCGCCAAGCCCGGCGAGCACCTGATCTGCAACCTCGGCAACGGCAACGGCTTCTCCGTCCGCGAGGTCATCGAGTCGGTCAAGCGCGTGACCGGCCGCGAGATCCCCGTCGTCGTCTCCGAGCGCCGCCCCGGCGACCCGGCCGTCCTGGTCGCCTCCGCCGCCCGCGCCCACGAGGCGCTCGGCTGGCAGCCCCGCCGCCCCGAACTCGACGACATCGTCGCCGACGCCTGGGCCTTCACCCTGGAGAAGCGAGCCTGATGACCGGTTTCCAGTCCGTCCACGACGGCGCCGCCCCGGCAGGGGTCTGGGCGGCACCCGGCCGGGTCAACCTGATCGGCGAACACACCGACTACAACGACGGCTTCGTGCTGCCCGTGGCCCTGCCGCAGGCCGCCCGCGCCGCCGTCAGGCTCCGCACCGACGGCCTGCTCCGCCTGCACAGCGAGCAGACCGGCGGCGGCACCGTGGAGCTCCGGGTCGCCGACCTCGTCCCCGGCAGTGTGGACGGCTGGGCCAAGTACCCGGCCGCCGTGGTGTGGACGCTGCGCGCGGCCGGGTACCGGGTCGGCGGCGCCGACATCGACATCGACAGCGACGTGCCGACCGGGGCGGGCCTCTCCTCCTCGGCCGCCGTCGAGTGCGTCGTCGCCGCGGCCTACAACGACCTGCACGGCCTCGGCCTCGACCGCCCGGCGCTCGCCCGGCTCGCCCAGCGCGCCGAGAACGAGTTCGTCGGCGTCCCCTGCGGGATCATGGACCAGATGGCCTCGGTCTGCTGCACCGAGGGCAACGCCCTCCTCCTCGACACCCGCGACCTCGCCCAGCGGCAGGTCCCGCTCGACCTCGCCGGGGCCGGCCTGCGGCTCCTGGTCGTCGACACCCGGGTCAAGCACGACCTCGCCGACGGCGCCTACGCCGAGCTGCGGGCCGGCTGCGAACGCGCCGCCGCACTCCTCGGCCTGCCCGCCCTGCGGGACCTCGACCCGGCGGGCCTGGACGCCGCCCTCGACCGGCTGCCCACGGAACTGCGGCCGCTGGTCCGGCACGTGGTCACCGAGAACGCCCGCGTCCAGCAGGCGATCGCCCACCTCGACCTCGGCGACCTCGCCGCCCTCGGGCCGATCCTCACCGCCGGACACGCCTCGCTCCGCGACGACTACCGCGTCTCCTGCCCCGAGACCGACCTCGCCGTGGAGACCGCCGTCGCGGCCGGCGCGCTCGGCGCCCGGATGACCGGCGGCGGATTCGGCGGCTCCGTCATCGCCCTGACCGCCGCCGACACCCTCGACACCGTCGCCGCCGCCGTCACCAGCGCCTTCACCGACGCCGGCTACGCCGCCCCCCGCACCTTCACCGCGATCCCCGCCCCCGGCGCCCACCGCATCAGCTGACGGACAGTCACCGAGGGGCGCCCAGGGCACCCCCTCGTGGTTGTGCCGCTGCCCCGACGTGCGGTCGTGGTTGCTGCGCGAAGGTCAAATCACCAGGGGATGAAGAAACTTCACCAATCCCCCACCCTTCTCGTGCCCCTCCCGTACGCTGAGTCCGGTACCGGTGGGGGTCGGCGCCGGAGCAGGGGGGACGAACGATGGGACGTATTCGCGTCCTGGTGGTCGACGACCACCGCATCTTCGCCGAGGCACTGGCCGCGGCGCTCGCCGCCGAGTCCGAGATCGAGGTCGGCGCGGCCGGCAGTTCGGCCGCGGCCGAACGCGCGCTGGAGCGCGCCGCCGCCGAGGGCCGCCCGTACGACATCGCCCTGGTGGACGCCGACCTGACCCCTGCGCCCGGCCGCCCGCTGCCGCCCAGGGCCCGCGGCCGCCCCCCGGTCGCCGTGGTGCCGATGCCGCGCCGCGAGGCGCCCCCCGGTCTGTCGGCCGGCGACGGGATCGCCCTGGTGGGCCGGATCTGCCGTGCTCATCCCGCGCTGCGCGCGGTGGTGCTCGCGACCGGCGACGACCCGCGCCGCGCGGTCCGCGCGCTGCAGGCGGGTGCCTCGGGCTGGGTCGCCAAGGAGAGCTCGCTGGGGCGGCTGCTGGCCGTCGTCCGCGGTGTGCTGCGTGACGAGACGCATCTGCCGCCGGCCCTGCTGACCGGCGTGGTACGGGAGTTGACCAGCGCGCGGCGGGACCGGACGGAGAGCGAGCGCCTCGTCGGCACACTGACCCCGCGGGAGGAGGAGGTGCTGCGCTGCATGGTCGCCGGTCTCGGCCGGCAGGCCGTCGCCGAGCGGCTGTACCTCTCCCCGCACACCGTCCGCACCCATATGCAGAACGTCCTCGGCAAGTTGGGGGTGCACTCCACCCTCGCGGCCGTCGCGGTGGCCCGCCGGGCGGGGATCACGCCCTCCGAGCCGCTGCCCCCGCCCGCCTCGGCTCCGCCACCGCATCCGCCGACCGTCGCCTCGAACGCAGGCCCGGGCGTCGGCTGAATCGTTTCCTCGCGCCCGCGCCGGGCGGGGGATCGGCCCGTCGCCACACCCAGGTACCGACTCCGTCAGGTCAGGGAGACCGGAGGACAGATGTCGCCGAACAGCACTGCCGCCCGTCCCGATGCACAGTCCGTTGCCGCCGCAGGGGTGGCCGCCGAGCCGCCGGGCCTGCGCACCCTGGTGATCGGCGGTGGCTCCGCCGGGTCGGCGCTGGTCCGCGACCTGCTCCGGACCCCGGAGTTCGGACTCGCCCCGGTCGGCGTCCTGGACGACGACCCGGGCAAGGCGGGCACCGCCGTGGACGGGGTGCCGGTGCTGGGCCCGCTGGCGGAGCTGACGCCGCTGGCGGTGACCCACCGCGCGCAGGTGGTGGTGCTGGCGATCCCGGGGCTGCCGCACCAGCAGGTACGGGCGCTGGCGACGGCGGCGGCCGCGGCCGGGGTGGCCGTCCGCTACCTGCCGTCCTTCCTGTCGGCGCTGCGCCGCGAGGTGGTCGGCTCGGACCTGCGCAGCCTGGACGTCAACAAGCTGATCGGCCGTCACGAGGTCCACGTGGTCTCGGCGGACGTGCGGGCGGTGATCGAGGGCCGCCGGGTGCTGGTGACGGGCGCGGGCGGTTCGATCGGCAGCGAGCTCTGCCGCCAGGTGCACGCCTTCGGCCCGTCCGAGCTGTACATGCTGGACCACGACGAGTCGAACCTGCACCGGCTGCAGTTGGACATCTGGGGCGAGGCGCTGCTCACCGACGACTCGCTGGTGATCGCCGACATCCGGGACCGGCCGCGGATCCAGCAGATCTTCCGCGACCTGCGGCCCGAGGTGGTCTTCCACGCGGCGGCGCACAAGCACCTGCCGCTGCTGGAACGGCATCCGAGCGAGGCGGTCAAGTCGAACGTCCTGGGCACGGACCACCTGGTGGAGGCGGCGCTGGCCACCGGCGTGGAGCGGTTCGTGCTGATCTCCACCGACAAGGCGGCCGATCCGACCTCGGTGCTGGGGGCGAGCAAGCGGCTGGCCGAGCTGATCGTCCAGGCGAACGCCCGCGACGCCCGGAACCTGGGCACCGGGGTGTTCTCGGCGGTGCGCTTCGGCAACGTGCTGGGCTCGCGGGGCTCGCTGCTCTCGGTGCTGGCGGAGCAGCTGCGCAGCGGCGGCCCGGTGACCATCACCCACCCGGACGTGACCCGGTTCTTCATGACCATCGAGGAGGCCGTCGGCCTGGTGCTGGAGGCCGGGCGGATGGCGGAGGGCGGCGAGGTCTTCGTCCTGGACATGGGCGAGCCGGTCCGGATCGTCGACCTGGTGCACAACTTCGCCCGGCAGGTGCAGCTCGGCGCCGAGGAGGTGGAGATCCGCTACACCGGCCTGCGGGCGGGCGAGAAGCTCAACGAGGCACTGTTCTCGGAGGGCGAGGAGCGGCTGCCGACCGAGCACGGCCGGATCTTCGCCACGGTGGCGGGCGGCGGCGGCCCGGAGGACCTGGCGGGCGGGCTGACCGGGCTGTACGAGGCGGCCCGGGGAAACGTGGACGCCGAGGTGCGCGAGCGGCTGGCGGAGCTGCTGCCGGGCTACCGGACGCCCGAGGTCGTGCCGGTGCCTGCACTGGCCTCCCCGTACCCGGACGGCTTCTGAGCGGGCGGCTCAGCCGGCCTGGTCGAAGGGGGCGACGAGGCAGCGCAGCAGGGCGGCGAGTTCACCCTGCTGCCCGGAGCTGAGCTGGGCGAGGAGCTCGCGCTCGTGGGCGAGCAGGCCGGCGAGCGCCTGGTCGGCCTTGTCGCGGCCGTCGTCGGTGAGCCGGACGAGGACGCCGCGCCGGTCGTCCGGGTCGGGCAGGCGGCGGACGAGGCCCTTGCCGGTGAGCCGGTCGATCCGGTTGGTCATGGTGCCGGAGGTGACCAGGGTCTGGGTGAGCAGCTGGCCGGGGGAGAGCTGGTAGGGCGTGCCGGCCCGGCGCAGCGCCGTCAGCACGTCGAACTCCCAGGGCTCCAGACCGTGCTCGGCGAAGGCGGTGCGGCGGGCGCGGTCGAGGTGCCGGGCGAGTCGACTGACCCGGCTGAGCACCTCGAGCGGTTCCACGTCGAGGTCGGGGCGCTCACGGCGCCATGCTGCGACCAGACGGTCGACCTCGTCCTCCATGACGATCAGTGTATCGGGGGATGTGTCGATGTGAAGTCTCTTGACATCGAGAGTTTTCACGCGCAGTCTCTCGACTGGATATCTTGATGTCGAGATACTTGGGAGCCGTCATGTCCGCCACCGGTTGGGACCCCGCGCAGTACCTCCGCTTCGCCGACGAACGCACCCGCCCGCTGCACGAACTCGTCGCCCGGATGCCCGCCCTGCCCGCCGCCCCGGTCGTCCTCGACATCGGCTGCGGCCCCGGCAACTCCACCGCCGTCCTGCGCGAGCGCTGGCCCGACGCCCACCTCACCGGCATCGACGACTCCCCGGAGATGCTCGCCACCGCCCGTGCCACCGGCGAGCCCCGCGCCGCCTACCGGCTCGCCGACGCCCGCAGCTGGGACCCGGCCGACGCCGCCCCCGACGCCATCGTCTCCAACGCCACCCTGCAGTGGCTCAACCCCGACGGCGCCACCGGGCCGGACCACCTGCCCCTGGTCGCCCGCTGGGCGGCCGCCCTCAAGCCCGGCGGCGTCCTCGCCTTCCAGGTGCCCGGCAACTTCGACGCCCCCAGCCACGCCCTGCTCGCCGACCTCCGCGGCAGCGCCCGCTGGCGGGACGCCCTCGGCACCGGGGCCCAGCGGGCCGGCGTCCACGACCCCGCCGACTACCTGCACACCCTGCTCGGCGCCGACTGCACCGCCGACGTCTGGGAGACCACCTACCTCACCCTGCTCACCGGCCCCGACCCGGTGCTCCAGTGGGTCAAGGGCACGGCGCTGCGGCCCGTCCTCTCCCGGCTCGCCGACCCGGCCGACCGGGAGGAGTTCCTGGCCGCCTACGGCGCGCTGCTGCGCGAGGCCTACCCGGAGCGGGAGCACGGCACGGTCTTCCCGTTCCGCCGGATCTTCGCCGTCGCCCGGCGCCGCTGAGCCGCCGGGCGCGCTCGACGGCCCGCGGTCACTTGTGGAAGTGGTGGTGGCCCGGCATCGCCGGATGGCGTCCGAGCAGCACCACGCCGCCCACCACCGCCAGCAGTCCGATCACCTGGAAGGCCACCGCGACCGGCGTCACCCGCAGCCGGTCACCGAGGAAGCCCACCGCGCAGGCGATCCCGGTCAGCGGCTGGGCCGCGGTCAGCGCCGGCAGCGACATCCGCAGCGGCGCCGCCTCGAAGGCCGACTGCACCAGCAGCAGCCCCACCACACCGATCACCACGACCGCGTACGGCTGCCAGCTGCGCACCACCGCGCCGATGCCGTGCTCGTCCAGCCGCTCGGTGGTCATCCGGGTCAGGGCGTCCTGCAGGCCGTAGAGCAGCCCCGCGGCGAGCGCCAGCATGGTCGCCTCCTCGAACAGCGGCATGTGCTTGGCGACGGTCACCAGCAGCACGGCCAGCCCGGTGACGATCCCGACCACCAGCCAGAAGCGCAGCGGGCCGGCCTCCGCGCCGCCGCCCTGCGGGTGGCCCGCCACGATGAAGGAGGCCACCCCGAGGGCGATCAGCGCCACCCCGGCCCAGCCGGAGCGGCCGAGCCTCGTCCCGGTGAGCCGGCGCGCCATCAGCATGGCGAAGACCAGGTTGGTGGCGAGCAGCGGCTCGACCAGCGCCACCTCGCCCTGGCTCAGCGCGACCGCGCTCAGCACCAGGCCGGCGATCATGAAGCCCAGGCCGATCAGCCAGTCCGGCATCCGCGCCAGGTCGAGCAGCAGCCGCCAGTGCAGCAGGTCGCTCTTGGGCGCCCGCTGGGCGGCGTGCTGCTGCAGCACGAAGCCCAGGCCGAGGCAGCAGGCCGCCCCCACTGCCAGAATGAAGACCGCCACGCGACCACCTCGGTGCCGTCACGCCTGCCGTTCGCCCACCAGCTTCGGATGCCGCTCCAGGCCCTCCAGGCCGTGCCACGCCAGATTCACCAGATGGGCGGCCACTTCGGACTTCTGCGGCTTGCGCACCTCCAGCCACCACTGGCCGGTGAGCGCGACCATCCCGACCAGCATCTGCGAGTACATCGGTGCCAGCCTGGGGTCGAAGCCCCGGGATTTGAACTCCAGCCCCAGGATGTCCTCGACCTGGGTGGCGATGTCGCTGATCAGCGAGGCGAAGCTGCCGGTCGACTGCGCGACCGGGGAGTCCCGCACGAGGATCTTGAAACCGTCGGTCGAGGTGTCGATGTAGTCCATCAGCGCGAACGCCGCCTGCTCCAGCAGCTCCCGGGAGTGCCCGCCGGTCAGCGCCCCGGTCACCATGTCCAGCAGCAGCTGCATCTCGCGGTCGACGACGACCGCGTACAGCCCCTCCTTGCCGCCGAAGTGCTCGTAGACCACCGGCTTGGACACGCCCGCCCGCTCGGCGATCTCCTCCACCGAGGTGCCGTCGTAGCCGCGCTCCGCGAACACCGACCGGCCGATCTCCAGCAGCTGCTCGCGGCGCTGCTTGCCGGTCATCCGGACCCGGCCGCCCGACCGGCCGCCGCGCGCCGCGGGGGTGGAGCGGGTGCGGCCCACCGCGCCGCCGTCCCCGCTCGGTGCGTGCTGATGGCCGTCCGCGGTGTCTGCGTTGCTCCCGTTCACCCCTACATCATGCTGCAGCGGGCGGGTCATACGACGCGGCGGGCATTGATCCGCTCGGCCCCCGGCCAGCGGACGTCGCTCGCCCAGCCCGCCTGCTCGAACCAGCGGATCAGCCGGGCCGAGGAGTCCACCTGGCCGCGCAGCACGCCGTGCCGGGCGCTGGTCGGGTCGGCGTGGTGCAGGTTGTGCCAGGACTCGCCGCAGGACAGCACGGCCAGCCACCACACGTTGCCGGACCGGTCGCGGGACTTGAACGGCCGCTCGCCGACCGCGTGGCAGATCGAGTTGATCGACCACGTCACGTGGTGCAGCAGCGCGATCCGGACCAGCGAGCCCCAGAAGAAGGCGGAGAGCGCCCCCTGCCAGGACATCGAGACCAGGCCGCCGACCAGCGGCGGGATCAGCATCGACAGCGCCGTCCAGAGCCAGAACAGCCGGGAGATCCGCCGTATGGCCGGATCGGCCACCAGGTCCGGCGCGTACTTGTGCTGCGGGGTCTGCTCCTCGTCGAAGAGCCAGCCCAGGTGCGCCCAGTACAGGCCCTTCATCAGCGCCGGCACGCTCTCGCCGTACCGCCAGGGCGAGTGCGGGTCGCCGTCCTTGTCGCTGAACCGGTGGTGCTTGCGGTGGTCGGCCACCCAGCGCACCAGGGGCCCCTCCACGGCCAGGCTGCCGGCCACCGCCAGCGCCAGCCGGAGCGGTCGGTTCGCCTTGAAGGCGCCGTGCGTGAAGTAGCGGTGGAAGCCGATCGTGATGCCGTGGCAGGTCAGGAAGTACATGACGGTCGCGATCGCCATGTCCGTCCAGCCGAGGCCCCAGCCCCAGGCCACCGGCACCGCGGCCAGCAGGGCCAGGAACGGGATGCCGATGAACAGGCCGAGGGTGATCCGCTCGGCCACTCCCTGTTTCTCCCCGCCGAGGGTCGCGGAGACCTGGGCGGGGGGCTTCTCCGCCGCCATGGTGGGGGCTGCACCGGCCTGCATGGTCATGGGGGCGTCCTCAGGGAGGTAGCGGTACCTACGTATCCGTAACTTACGGCATCGTAGGTAACCGGGCATCCGAAGGGAAGACGTGTCGCACCGGCGGGACTCCGGAGGGTGGTGGATGCGGAGCGGCACAGCCCGTACTCTTAGCCCTGCATTGCCCGCCGACGTCCGGCGGCGCGTCACCCGTGCACGGCATCCGTCCCGGATCGTCTAAGGGCAGGACAGCTGGTTTTGGTCCAGCTTATGGGGGTTCGAATCCTCCTCCGGGAGCTCCGCACACAGCCCCGAGCCGTCCGGCAGGCGCGCCCGACCCTCCCTCAGAACAACCGAGGAGCTCTCCGCGTGACTGCCAAGAAGACCGCTGCCGTGATCGTGCTCGCCGCCGGTGGGGGCACGCGGATGAAGTCCAACCGGCTCCCGAAGGTGCTGCACGAGATCTGCGGACGGTCCCTGGTCGGCCACGCCGTCGCCGCCGCGCAGGAGCTCGAACCGGCGCACCTCGTCGTGGTCGTCGGCCACCTGCGCGAGCTGGTCACCGCCCACCTGGAGACGCACTACGCCGGCGTGCGCACCGCCGTCCAGGAGCAGCAGAACGGCACGGGCCACGCCGTCCGCACCGCCCTCGACGCGCTCACCGCCGACGGCACCGACCTCGACGGCACCGTGCTCGTCACCACCGGCGACGCCCCGCTGCTCACCGGCGCCACCCTGCGCGCCCTCGCCGAGGCCCACACCGAGCAGGGCAACGGCGTCACCGTGCTGACCGCCGTCGTCCCGGACGCGAACGGCTACGGCCGGATCCTCCGCGACGACCAGGGCGCGGTCGCCGCGATCGTCGAGCACAAGGACGCCACCGAGGCGCAGCGCGCCGTCTCCGAGATCAACTCCGGGGTGTTCGCCTTCGACGCCAAGCTGCTCGCCGAGGCGCTCGGCCGGCTCACCACCGACAACGTCCAGGGCGAGGAGTACCTCACCGACACCCTGGAGATCCTGCGCACCGGGGGCCACCGGGTCGGCGCCGTCGTCGCCGACGACTTCCGCGACATCCTCGGGATCAACGACCGGGTGCAGCTCGCCGAGGCCCGCCGGATGCTCAACGACCGGCTGCTGGACGGCGCCATGCGCGCCGGCGTCACCGTGGTCGACCCCCTCTCCACCTGGTTCGACGTCCAGGTGAGCTACGAGCCGGACGCGGTCGTCCTGCCCGGCACCCAGCTGCAGGGCACCACCCACCTCGGCGAGGGCTGCACCGTCGGCCCGAACTCCACCGTCACCGACAGCGTGATCGGCGCCGGCGCCACTGTGAGCAACGCCACGGTGATCGAGGCCGAGGTCGGCGAGTCCGCCTCGGTCGGCCCGTACGCCTACCTGCGCCCGGGCGCGAAGCTCGCCCGCAAGGCCAAGGCCGGCACCTACGTCGAGATCAAGAACTCCGAGCTCGGCGAGGGCGCCAAGGTGCCGCACCTCTCCTACATCGGCGACGCCACCATCGGCGAGGGCAGCAACGTCGGCGCGGCCTCCGTCACCGTCAACTACGACGGCGTCAACAAGCACCGCACCGTGATCGGGGCGCACTGCCGCACCGGCTCGGACAACATGTTCATCGCCCCGGTGACCGTCGGTGACGGCGCCTACACGGCGGCCGGCTCGGTGATCTACCAGGACGTGCCGGCCGGCTCGCTCGGCGTCGCCCGGGCGCAGCAGCGCAACATCGCCGGCTGGGTCGCCCGCAAGCGCCCCGGCACCGCCGCGGCCGAGGCCGCCGCGAAGACCGAGGCCGCAGCGAAGGCCGAGGCGGCAGCGGCCGGCGAGGCCTGAGTCGCTGCGGGGGATCTTGGGATGTGATCCCGGGGCGGACGGTTTGCGGCGCACCGCGTAACCTGGAGTACATGCGTGCGCCATTGGGCTGACCGTCCTCGTCTCGGCGTACCCCTAATCCCCCGCCGACCGACGTCCCGAGCACCGCTGCCCGGGCACGCCGTGGCGGGTCCATGTGCGGCAGCAATACGAGGAGACGGTGCAGTGAGCGGGATCACGACGTCGGGTGAGAAGAAGCTCAAGCTCTTCTCCGGCCGTGCCCACCCCGAGCTGGCGGGGGAGGTGGCCCGGGAGCTCGGTACCGAACTCGTTCCCACCAAGGCCCTCGACTTTGCGAACGGCGAGATCTACGTCCGCTTCCTGGATTCGGCACGTGGCGCGGACTGCTTCGTGATCCAGAGCCACACGGCTCCGATCAACCAGTGGATCATGGAACAGCTCATCATGATCGACGCGCTGAAGCGGGCGTCCGCGCGGAGCATCACGGCGATCCTGCCGTTCTACGGCTACGCCCGCCAGGACAAGAAGCACCTCGGCCGCGAGCCCATCTCGGCCCGCCTGGTCGCCGACCTGCTCCGCCAGGCCGGCGCCGACCGCCTGATGGCCGTCGACCTGCACACCGCGCAGATCCAGGGCTTCTTCGACGGCCCGGTGGACCACCTGTTCGCGCTGCCGATGCTGGCCGACTACGTGGGCGGGCGCGTCGACCGCGACAAGCTCACCATCGTCTCGCCGGACGCCGGCCGGGTGAAGGTCGCCGACCAGTGGTGCGACCGCCTGGGCGCCCCGCTGGCGATCATCCACAAGCGGCGCGACATGTCGCAGGCCAACACCATCCTCTCCGCCGAGGTGGTCGGGGACGTCAAGGACCGGGTCTGCGTCCTGGTCGACGACATGATCGACACCGCGGGCACCATCTGCGCCGCCGCCGACGCGCTCTACGCGAACGGCGCGGCCGACGTCATCGTCGCCGCCACCCACGGCGTGCTCTCCGGCCCGGCCGCGGACCGCCTGAAGAACTCGCGGGTCAGCGAGTTCGTCTTCACCAACACCCTGCCCACCCCGCAGCAGCTGCAGCTGGACAAGGTGACCACCCTCTCGATCGCCCCCTCGATCGCCGCCGCGATCCGGGAGGTCTTCGAGGACGGCTCGGTGACCAGCCTCTTCGAGGGCGTGCACTGACCGTCCGCACGGACACCCGGCCCCCGCACGCGCCGCGTGCGGGGGCCGATTTCACGGTTGACGCGGCCAGCGGTTAGACTCGTGGGACTGCTCGGCGAGGGATGCCGTGTGCCCGTACGGGCACCGCAACCGTGATCGACGCGCTGCTTCCAGTAGTCGTCTGCCGCCGAGCGACCCCCAAGGTACTTGAGGGTGTGGCCCGGCGGTTTTTGTCGTTCCTGCACCCGCGCCAGTCTTTCTTCCCGAGGAGTGCAGTCGTGTCCGAGATCCGCCTTGCCGCCGAGTCCCGCACCGAGTTCGGCAAGGGCGCGGCCCGTCGCGCCCGCCGCGCCGGCTTCGTCCCCGGTGTCGTCTACGGCCACGGCCACGCGCCGGTCCACCTGAACCTGCCCGGCCACGACCTGATGATGGCCCTCAAGACCCCGAACGCCCTGCTGGTCGTGCCGATCGACGGCAAGGACGAGTACGTGCTGCCGAAGGCCGTCCAGCGCGAGGCCATCAAGCGCAGCATCGAGCACGTCGACCTGCTCCTCGTGAAGCGCGGCGAGAAGGTCACCGTCGAGATCCCGGTCCACACCGAGGGCGAGCTGGCCCCCGGCGGCAACCTGATCGAGAACGTGCTGAACGCCCTGCCGATCGAGGCCGAGGCCACCCACCTGCCCGAGTCGGTCACCGTCTCCGTCGAGGGCCTGGAGGCCGGCGCCTCCATCACCGCCGGCGACATCGTCCTGCCGAAGGGCACCACCCTCGCCGTCGAGGCCGACACCGTCGTGCTGCAGGTCATCGGCGCCCAGGCCCCCGAGGCCACCGAGGAGGAGGCCGCCGAGGCCGAGGCCGTCGAGGCCTGATCCCGCCGGATCCCCGCTTCCGCCGCCCCGGCCGCTCCCGTCACCGGGAGCGGCCGGGGCGGCGGCGTTCCCGGGCGCCGCTCACACCTGCCCAGGCAGCAGCCGCAGCCGGACGTCCTGCGGCACCGGCCTCAGCGCCTCCCGCAGCGTCAGCCCGGAGACCCGCGGCAGCCGCCCGGCCAGCCAGTCGCAGACCTCCTCCGGGTGGTGCCTCGCGCCCTCCCGCAGCGACCAGCCCAGCGCCTTGCGCACGAAGAACCGCGGATCCGTCAGCAGCGGATCCGCCAGCCGCCCGAAGTCCCCGAAGAAGACCGGGAAGTGCTCCGGCGAACGCAGCGCCGGCAGATGCCCCAGCACCCCGCCCCGCCGCACCCACAGCTCCTCCCGGCGGCTCCAGCGCAGCAGCGCCGCCGCCGTCTCCGGGTACCGCAGCAGCAGCGGCCCGGCCGCCTTCGGCGCGATCAGATCCACGTGCGCCCAGGTGCCGCACTGCTCCAGCATCCGCTCCAGCAGCGCCGTGTCGGCCGGCACGAGCAGCTGCGCCCGCGCCTCCAGCAGCAGCGCCGCGCAGCTGCGCGACTCGTGGACGGGCGGCGCCCACAGCTCCTCCACCAGCGCCAGCACCGTCGGCCGGTCCAGCTCCGGGTGCCGGCGGAGCAGGCCGCGCACCGCCGCCCGCATCGCCGGCTGCGGCACCCCGAGGTGACGCAGCGAACTCTTCAGGTACGCCTTCTCCTGCTCGGCGCGGCCGGGCACCACGGCGCCCTCCAGCTCCGCGGTGAGCTCGGCGGCCAGGCCGGCGGCGGTCGGTGCGGTCACGGGCGGTCCCTCGGCTCTCGGCGGCGTTCGGCGTCAGGGCCGACGGTACGCCGCCACGGGCCCGCGAGACCCCGCCCCGGCCGGGGGCGCCGGCGCCGCGGATAATGGATCCGCAGGAACTGGGCGAGCAGAGATCGGTGATGAGCGCGGTGGCGGACGAGTACACGGGCCCCTGGCTGGTGGTGGGCCTGGGCAACCCCGGCGAGGGCTACGCCCGCAACCGGCACAACATCGGCTTCATGGTGGTCGATCTGCTGGCGCAGCGGATGGGCGCGAAGTTCAAGGCGCACAAGAGCCGGGCGCAGGTCGCCGAGGGCCGGCTGGCCGGGCAGCGGGTGGTGCTCGCCAAGCCCATGACGTTCATGAACCTCTCCGGCGGGCCGACGACCGCGCTGCGCGACTTCTACAAGGCGCCGGTCTCCGCGCTCGTGGCGGTGCACGACGAACTCGACGTCGACTACGCGGCGCTGCGCCTGAAGTGCGGCGGCGGCGACAACGGCCACAACGGGCTGAAGTCCATCACCAAGTCGCTCGGCCCGGAGTACCACCGGGTGCGGTGCGGCATCGGCCGCCCGCCCGGCCGGATGGAGGTCGCGGACTTCGTGCTGAAGGACTTCTCCGCCGCGGAGCGCAAGGAACTCGACTGGTTCGTGGACCGAGCTGCGGACGCCGTGGAGGCTCTCGTCTCCGAGGGCCTGGAGCGGGCACAGAGTTCCTACAACTCCTGACGGTACACAACGGTCCTGCAACGCTTGGGCGCTGAGACCTGAATCCCGGTCAGATCGAAGCACTCCATCGGATACGGTCTGTCCCGTACGAAGGGGTTGAGGGGTTCGATCTGGGGGTAAGGGACGTGATTCGGTCGTACCGGGTGGCGCGGATGGTCGGCGGCGCGGCGTTCTGCCTGGCCGCCACCGGGGCCGTCGCCCCGGCCGCGGCGGCCGCGGACGCGACGGCGGGCCCCGAGCCCGAGCCCGCCGCGGCCCAGATGGTCCCGCCGGTCAGCGGCTCGGTCGGCGGCTCGGCCGGCCTGTACGCGGTGGCCGGCGGCCTGGTCGTGGTCGCGGGCGGCGCGGCGACCTGGGTACGGCGCAGGCGCGCCGACCGGACGGCGGACTGACACCCCGTCCGGACCGCCGGAAGAGCAACGGGCCGGCCCCCGCGGAGGGGGCCGGCCCTTCGGCGTCCTGGACGGGTCAGCCGGTGTTGCGCAGGCCCGCCGCGATGCCGTTGACCGTCAGCAGCAGGGCGCGCGCCCGCAGCGGGTCCTCGGTCAGGCCCTTGGTGGCCTCGTCGCGCTGCCGGCGCAGCAGCGCCACCTGCAGGTACGAGATCGGGTCGAGATAGGCGTCGCGGACCGCGAAGGTCTGCTTCAGCACCGGGTTGTGGTCGAGGAGTTCGTCCTCGCCGGTGAGCCGGAGCACCTCGCGCAGGGTCCGCTGGTGCTCGGTGGTGATCTGGTCGAAGACGTGGTGCAGATCGGCGGGCACCAGCTGCTCGACGTAGTGGCGGGCGATCCGCAGGTCGGTCTTGGCCAGCGTCATGGCGACGTTGGACAGGAAGTTGCGGAAGAAGTGCCACTGGCCGTACATCTCGTCCAGCACGCCGCCGAGGCCCGCCTCGCGGGCGGCGGCCAGGCCCGAGCCGACGCCGTACCAGCCGGGGACGATCTGCCGGGACTGCGTCCAGCCGAACACCCACGGGATGGCCCGCAGGCCGTCCAGGCCGGCGCCCGAGTCGGGGCGGCGGGACGGGCGGGAGCCCAGGTGCAGCGAGGCCAGCTGGTCGACCGGGGTGGCCGCGAAGAAGTACTTCGGCAGGTCCTCCTGCTCGACCAGGGCCCGGTAGGCGGTGTGCGCGGCCTCCGAGACGTGGTCCATCGCGGCGTCCCAGCGGGCCAGCTCCTCCGGGGCCTGGCGCGGGGCGGTGTGCAGCGCCGAGGCGGCGAGCGTCGCGGAGACGGTGAGTTCGAGGTTCTCCCGGGCCAGCGACGGCAGCAGGTACTTGTCGGAGATGACCTCGCCCTGCTCGGTCACCTTGATCTCGCCCTCCAGGGTGCCCCACGGCTGGGCGAGGATCGCCTCGTGCGAGGGGCCGCCGCCGCGGCCGACGGTGCCGCCGCGGCCGTGGAAGAGCCGCAGCCGGATGCCGTAGCGGTGCGCGACGTCGCGCAGCCGCCGCTGGGCCCGGTGGATCTCCCACTGTGAAGTGGTGATGCCGCCGAACTTGGAGGAGTCCGAGTACCCGAGCATGACCTCCTGGATGTCGCCGCGCAGCGACACCAGCAGCCGGTACGACGGGTCGGAGAGCATCTCGTCGAGGATCCGGTCGGCCTGCTGGAGCTCGTCGGTGGTCTCCAGCAGCGGCACGATGCCGATCTTGGCGATACCGGCGTGCAGGTCGATCAGACCGGCCTCGCGGGCCAGCACGGCGGCGGCGAACACGTCGTCCGCGCCCTGGCACATCGAGATGATGTACGACTCGACGATCTCGTCGCCGAACCGGTCGAAGCCCTCGCGGATGGTGTTGAAGACACCGAGGGTCTTGGCGCCGGCCGCGTCCAGCGGCGCCGGGACGGGCGCCAGCGGGCGGCGCGAGCGCAGCTCCTTGGCGAGCAGCCGCTGCCGGTACTCGCGCGGCATGTCGGCGTAGCGCCAGGCCTCCTCGCCGAGCCGGTCGAAGAGCTGGCCGAGCGCGTGGTGGTGGGCCTCGGCGTGCTCGCGGACGTCCATGGTGGCCAGCTGCAGGCCGAATGCCTCGACGGTGCGGATCGCCCGGGCGAGGCGGCCGTCCGCGATCAGCTCGCCGCGGTGGGCGCGCAGCGAGTCCTGGATCAGCCGCAGGTCGGCGACCAGCTCCCGGGTGCCGACGTAGTCCCGGCCCTCGACGTGCGGGGTGCCGGCGGCCAGCCGGTCGCGGGTGTTCTCCAGCTTGAGGCGCACACAGGTGGCCTTCAGCCGGTACGGCTCCTCGGCGTTCATCCGCTTGTAGCGCGGGCTCAGCTCGGGCAGCGCCTTGAGGTCGGCGTCCAACGAGGCCAGCAGCTCCTCGCTCGCCCCGGCCAGCCGGACCGAGGTGGAGAGCGAGTTGCGCAGGTCGTCGACGGTGGCGAGGGCGTCCTTGATGCCGTACTCGTGCTGCAGGTTGAGGACGTCCCAGGTGACCTGCGGGGTCACGTTCGGGTTGCCGTCGCGGTCGCCGCCGATCCAGGTGCCGAAGGTCAGCGGGCGCACCCCGTCGGGCAGGGTCAGACCGACCCGGGCGAGCTCCTCGTGCAGCTCCTCCAGCACCGCCGGGACGGCCTCGCGGTACAGCTCGTCCAGGTAGTAGACGGCGTTGCGGGCCTCGTCGGTCGGCTCCGGGCGGGCGATCCGCAGCTCGTCGGTCTGCCAGAGCAGGTCGATGACCTCGGCGAGCCGGCGGTCGGCCTGGCGCTTCGCCGAGGAGTGCCGGACGGGGTCGGCCTCGGACAGGCCGGAGGCGATGTGCTCGCGGTGGATGCGCTCCAGCAGCTCGCCGATCCGGCGCAGCTTGTTGAGGACGCTGCGGCGGGCGGCCTCGGTGGGGTGCGCGGTGAACACCGGCCGGACGGCCAGGTGGGCCAGGGTGTCCTGGAGGTGCTTCGGGTCGGCCTCGGCGAGCTGGTCCGCGGTCTGCGCGAGCAGCGAGCCCTCGCGGGCCCGGCGGGTGGCGAACTCACGGCCGCGGTGCACCTGCTCGGTCACGTTGGCGAGGTGGAAGTACGTGGAGAAGGCGCGGACCAGCTTGCCTGCGGTCTCCAGGTCGATCCCGGCGAGCAGCTCGGCGGTGGCCTCACCGTCGGTGCGGCTGAGCAGGCGGACCTGCTCCACCAGGCCCAGCAGCTCGGGGCCCTCCTGCCGGACCAGCGTCTCGCCGAGCAGGTCGCCGAGGCGACGGATGTCCGCGCGCAGGGCGGCGTTGTCGGCGTCGGGGCCGGCGGTCGCGGACGGGTTGTCCGCCGAGGCGGGGACCGGAGCGGTCACGGCTTTCTCCCTGTGGTGGTGGGGTTCGGCAACGGCTCTCATCACCTTTGTAACGGCGATGTGTGCGGACCGCGCTGTCCGACCCGAACAGCATAGGTGGCACCGGGTGCCGCGTCCGAGAAGTGGCCGGATGCCGGACAGCACGCCGCTCCCGCGGGGTGTCGCGTAACTCGCTGGGGAGGGCCCCGGGGGCGGCCTTACGCTGTCCCCCATGAGCAAGTCGCCGGAGGGGGGCGGGCCGGTCCACACCCTGGGGTGGTGGCCCCGGCGCCGCAGTGCGCTGCTGGATGTGGGGCTGGCCGGCCTGGCCGGCCTGGAGTGCGCCGCGGGGGCGTACGGCATGGTGGGGGACCGGCTGCACCTCGGTGTGCCGGCCGCGGTGGTCTCGGCGGTGCTGGGGGCACTCGCCGGGGCGACCTTGGTGGTGCGGCGGCGCTGGCCGGCCGTACCGGTGCTGGTCGCGCTGGTCTTCGTACCCGGGCTGTTCGGCATCGTGCTGCTGGTCGTGTCGCTCTACACGCTGGCCGCGACGTGGGAGTGGCCCTCGCGGCGGCGCCGGGTGGTGGCGCTGTCCGCGATCGCCCTGGCCGAGACCTTCGGCATGGCGCTCGTGTACATGCTCGCGCCCTCCCAGGTGCCCGCCGAGGACACCCCGCCGACCTGGGTGTTCGTCGTGCTGGCCGGTCTGGTGGCGGTCGGCCTGACCGTGCCGCCGGTGGTCACCGGCCTCTACGTGGGCGCCCGCCGCCGGCTGGTCGAGTCGCTCAAGGACCGGGCGCTCGGCCTGGAGGCCGAACTCGACCTGCTCGCCGAGCAGGCCAGCGAACGGGCCCGGCGCGCCCGCCTGGAGGAGCGCACCCGGATCGCCCGCGAGATGCACGACGTGGTCGCGCACCGGGTCAGCCTGATGGTGGTGCACGCCGGCGCACTGGAGCGGATCATCACCAAGGACCCGGACAAGGCGCAGGCCAGCGCACGGCTGATGGGCGAGGTCGGCCGGCAGGCCCTGGACGAGCTGCGCGAGATCCTCGGCGTGCTGCGGATGTCCGAGCCGGCCGCGGCGGTCGAGATCGCGGACGGCCTGACCGAGGTGTCCGGCCTGGTCGAGCAGTCCCGGGCCGCCGGGATGGCGGTCTCGCTGACCGTCAGCGGCGAGCGCCGGCCGTACCGCGGCGACGCCGAGCAGACCGCCTACCGCGTCGTCCAGGAGGGCCTGACCAACGCGCACAAGCACGCCGGCGGGGCCCGGGTGTCGGTGCTGCTGGCCTTCGTGCCGAACGGCGTCCGGGTGGCCGTGGTCAACGACTGCCCGGGCGGCGCCGAACCCGTCCGGCTGCCGAGCGGCGGCAACGGGCTGGTCGGCATGCGCGAGCGGGTCGTCGCCCTCGGCGGCACCTTCGACGCCGGCCCCGAACCGGACGGCGGCTTCCGGGTGGAGGCCGTGCTGCCCTCACGCCTGGCGGTGCCGTCGGAGCGGCTCGCCTGAGGAAGAGGCCGTTTCAGGGGGCGCTGGGGGCACTCAGCAGGCGGTCGGCGAGTTTCGGCCTGACCAGGGGGGTGAAGAGGCGGACCGCGGGCGGCAGGGCCAGGGCCACCGCCAGGGCCAGGGCGAGGGCGCCCAGCACGGGCAGCGCCGTCCAGGCGTGGTGCAGCACCCGTGCGTGGTAGATCCCGGACACCTGGACGAGCTTCAGCGGCAGGCCGTGCAGCAGGTAGACGTGGAGCGAGGCCGCACCCAGCCCCGTCCAGCGGGTCCGTCCCTCGGGTAGCAGGGCGAGGAAGGCCGCCGCGGCGACCAGCGACAGCACGCCGAGCGCCGCCCGGACGGCCAACCAGACGGGGTAGGACACGTGCAGCTGCGCCGCGCTGTCCGTGTACTCCACCCAGCCCGGGTTGAGCAGCTTCGGCGAGGCCAGCCAGAGCGCCGCGAAGACCGCCGCCAGCGCCGCCGGCGCCCAGCGGCGGACTGCCGGGCGCCGCAGGGCGGCGAGGTGGTGCGGGCGTAGCACCAGGCCGAGCACGAACCACGGCAGGAAGGCGAGGGTGCGCCCGAGCGCCAGCTCGGCGGGCAGCACCCGGACGGCACCGGAGCCGGCCGCGATCAGCAGGGCCACCACCAGCGGATGCCGCAGCGCCGTCCACAGCGGCACCGTCAGCCGCCAGACGAACAGCGACAGCAGGAACCAGGTCAGCCAGCGCGGTTCCAGCAGCGAGAACGGGGCGAACCGCCGCTCCAGCACCATACCGACCACGTTGTACAGCACCTGGAAGGCCAGGTAGGGCACCGCGACACCGGTCACCAGGCGGCGGCCGTCCACCGCCGGCCGGCCGGGCCGCGGCCGGGCGAACCAGCCGCACAGCGTGACGAACAGCGGCATCGCGAAGGCCGCCACGGTGAGCACCGCGGCGGCGATCGCCCGGTCCGCGCCGACCAGCGGCATCCAGGTGTGCGCGCACACCACCAGCGCGACCGCCGCGAACTTGGCGTGGTCGAAGAGCGGTTGCCGCTCGGCGGCGGGCTCGGCGGCGGGCTCGGGGACAGGGCGGTCTTCGGTGCGGGCCGCGGCGGCGGTGGGGGCGCTCATCGCGATTCCTCCCGGTCTTCTCCTCGGAATTGCCACACAGTGTGGACCCGGGGCGGGCGGGGCGGGAGGGGTTCGGGCGAAAGCGGGGCGGCCGCGCACGAACGGTCGCGGGCCGGACGCACCGGCCGACGATCCGTCAGCCGGTGCGGGGGAAACGGTCGGTGCGGCCGGGTCAGGCGCCGGCGCGCAGCCGCTCCGGGGCGAGGCCCATGACGAGGGTGGCGAGCGCCTGGTCGACGGTCGCGCCGAGGTACCACTCGCCGGTGTGGTCCAGGCTGTAGACCCGGCCGAGCTCGTCGATGGCGAGCACCGCCTGCCCGAACCGCTCCTCGCCGAGCGGGGCGAGCCGGGTGTCGAGCGCCCGCCCGAGGTCGGCCAGGGTGCGCGGCAGGTGCAGGCCGCAGCGCGGGTCGAGCAGGAAGGGCGTACGGGCCAGCGCCCGGCCGGCCCCGTCCAGGTCGAAGGCCAGCCCGCCGAACTCGGCCCAGGCCTCGACGGCGGCGGGGAAGACGGAGTGCGGGGTGTCCAGGGGCCCGCCGTGCACGGCGAGCACGTCCGCCCAGGCCTCGGCCTGGCGGATCTCCCAGCGTCCGGGGTGCCAGCCGGCCTGCTTGAGGGCGGCGGCCACGTCGGCCGGGAAGCGCGGTTGGGTTCGTACGGTGGTCGCGTTCAGGGTCTGCTCCGTGGTTCGGGGACAGAGACGGCGGGCGTCAGCGGGTGGTGGGCCCGACGGCGACGCTCGCGACGTTCATGTGGTCCAGCAGAGCCGCGCAGGAGCGGCACGGCGGCGCGTGCGTACCGTGCGCCGGGTCGCCCTCCTCGCGGATGCGCAGGGTGGTCAGCCGCGCGCCCTTCAGCGCCTTGCGGGCGTCGTGCAGGGTCAGCGGCTTGCGCGCGGCGCGCTTGGAGCGTGCCCCGTCCACCGTGGTGAGGTACTGGGAGAGCAGCACCGCCTCCGGGCAGCGGCCGGTGAACCGCTCGCGGTGCTCGATCGGCAGGCCGGCGAGGAAGTCCCCGACCAGCGGGTGCAGCAGCGGGGCGAGGTCGGCCTTGTCACCGGCCAGCGTGTGGACCTCGCCGTTCTTCAGCGAGAGCGCCGCCGCCACCGCGGGCAGCACGCTGTCCCGCAGGTGCAGCAGCCGCGGGACGGCCGGCTGCTCGGCGACGGCCGGCTCCCGCTCGGCCGACGGGCTCGCTGCCATGGTTCTCCTCGTTCGCGTTCCACCCGGCCCCTGCCCGGTCGGGAGCCGGGCCGGCGGGCCGACGGGCGGTTGACGCCCGCCCGTCCCTCATTGTGGGCCTCAAGACTGTCAAACCCTTCGCGGCGCCGCGGACCCGGGGTGTACGGAGCGTTGCGAAGGCCGTCACGGCGCGCCGCGGGTTTGCGCATTCGGCCCCCGGGGGCGTACGGCGGCCGGTACCGTTCCAGCGGCGGGGCCACCTGGGCACACCGTGGGGCGCCGTCGGCCGCAGGGCCGGCGGTGGTGATCCGACCCGGGCCGTCGCACGGACGCGGGGTGCATCCGGGGCGGTGACGCTCCGGCACCGGACAAGGGGGGTCTTGTCGATGTCGACGCAGCACGGGCCGGGGCACGCGCCGGCGCAGGAGGCGCACGAGGCGCCCGGCGAGCACATCCCCACGCCAGGTGCGGCCGGGTCCGAGCCCGGCTGCCGGATCGGGCTGGCCGTGGTCGGCGCCGGGTACTGGGGCCCCAACCTCGTCCGCAACGCGCAGCAGACGGCCGCCCTGCGGCTGCACTGGCTGTGCGACCTGGACGAGGAGCGCTCCCGCAGGGTGCTCGGCGAGTACAGCACCGTCCGCGCCACCACCTCCTTCGACGAAGTCCTCGCCGACGACCGGGTCGAGGCCGTTGCCATCGCCACCCCCGCCGCCGCCCACTACACACTGGTGCGGGCCGCGCTGGAGGCCGGCCGCCACGTACTGGTCGAGAAGCCCATCACGACCACCGCCGACGAGGCCGCCGAATTGTGCGAACTCGCTGAAAACCGGGGCCTGGTGCTGATGTGCGACCACACGTTCTGCTACACCCCGGTCGTCCGGCGGATCCGTGAGCTGGTGCACGGCGGCGAGATCGGCGACATCCAGTTCTTCGACTCGGTGCGGATCAACCTCGGCCTCGTCCAGCCCGACGTCGACGTGCTGTGGGACCTCGCCCCGCACGACCTCTCCATCCTCGACTTCGTCCTGCCGCCCGGCGTCGAACCGGTCGGCGTCAGCGCCCAGGGCGCCGACCCGCTCGGCACCGGCCGCGCCTGCGTCGCCTACCTCACCGTCCGGCTCAGCAACGGCGCGCTCGCCCACTGCCACGTCAACTGGCTCTCCCCGACCAAGGTCCGCACCACCCTGATCGGCGGCTCCCGTCGCACCCTGGTCTGGGACGACCTCAACCCGCAGGCCCGGCTGGCGATCCACGACCGCGGCGTCGACCTCACCCCGCCCGACGAGCTCACCGACGCCATTCGGCACCGCGCCCTGATCTCCTACCGGGTCGGCGACATGGTCGCCCCCGCGCTGGTCGAACAGGAGGCGCTGCGCAACGTGATGGCCGAGTTCGCCGCCGCCGTCACCGAGGGCCGGGCCCCGCTCACCGACGGCCGCTCCGGCCTGCGGGTCCTGCGGCTGCTGCACGCCGCCTCCCGCAGCCTCGAACTCGGCGGCGCCACCGTGCCCGTCGGGCCGGCCACCGACGTCGAACTCGTCACCGCACCGCAGAACCCCGCACAGGAGAGGGCCGCCGCCCGATGAACGCAGTCCCCGTCCCCGGCTCCCGCTGCCTGGTCACCGGAGGCGCCGGCACCATCGGCTCCACCGTCGTCGACCAGCTGATCGGGGCCGGCGCCCGCGAGGTCGTCGTGCTCGACAACTTCGTCCGCGGCCGCACCGAGAACCTCGCCCGGGCCCGCGAACTCGCCGCCCCCGGACAGCTGCGGGTCGTCGACGGCGACATCCGCGACCGCGCCCTGCTGCGCGAACTCCTCGGCGACGACACCGACCTGCTCTTCCACCTCGCCGCGATCCGGATCACCCAGTGCGCCGCCGAACCCCGGCTCGCCCTGGAGATCATGGTCGACGGCACCTTCGACGTCGTCGAGGCCGCCGCCGAGAAGGGCGTGCGCAAGCTGATCGCCTCCTCCACCGCGTCCGTGTACGGCCTCGCCGACACCTTCCCGACGCCGGAGACCCAGCACCCCTACAACAACGACACCTTCTACGGCGCCGCCAAGGCCTTCAACGAGGGCATGCTGCGCAGCTTCCACGCCATGACCGGCCTGGACTACGTCGCGCTGCGCTACTTCAACGTGTACGGGCCCCGGATGGACGTCCACGGCAAGTACACCGAGGTCTTCATCCGCTGGATGGAGCGGATCGCCGGCGGACAGCCCCCGCTGATCTTCGGCGACGGCACCCAGACCATGGACTTCGTCTACACCGAGGACATCGCCCGGGCCAACCTGCTCGCCGCCGAGGCCCCCGTCACCGACCGGGTCTACAACATCGCCTCCGCGAGCGAGGTCTCGCTGCGCGGCCTCGCCGACGCCCTGCTCGCCGCCATGGACCGCACCGACCTCGACGTCGAGCACGGCCCCGCCCGCGGCACCGCCGGCGGCGTGGTCCGCCGGCTCGCCGACATCTCCGCCGCCGAGCGGGACCTCGGCTGGAAGCCCGGCCTCGGCCTCGACGAGGGCCTGCGCCGGCTCGTCGCCTGGTGGCGCGAGCAGTGACCCCGACCGACCCGCGAGCAGTTCGGAGCACCCCCGTGTCCAGTACTCCCGTGGCCGGCATCCCCGTCATGGTGCCGTGGCTCGGCGAGGAGGAGGCCGAGGCCGCCGCCGAGGCCGTCCGCTCCGGCTGGGTGGCCCAGGGCCCCCGGGTGGCCGCCTTCGAGCGGGCCTTCGCCGAGCACCTCGGCGTCCCGCACGCCGTCGCCGTCTCGTCCTGCACCACCGCCCTGCACCTCGCCATGATCGGCGCCGGCGTCGGCCCCGGCGACGAGGTCGTGGTGCCCTCGCTCTCCTTCATCGCCACCGCCAACGCCGTCACCTACGTCGGCGCCGTCCCGGTCTTCGCGGACGTCGACCCGGCGACCGGCAACCTCACCCCCGAGACCGTCGCCGCCGTGCTCACCGACCGGACCAGGGCCGTGATCGCCGTCGACCAGGGCGGCGTCCCGGTCGACCTCGACGCGATCCGTGCCCTGGTCGAACCGCGCGGTGCCACCGTCGTCGAGGACGCCGCCTGCGGGGCGGGCTCCACCTACCGGGGACGCCCGGTCGGAGCCGGCGCCGAGATCGCCGTCTACTCCTTCCACCCGCGCAAGCTGCTCACCACCGGCGAGGGCGGCATGGTCACCTGCCACGACGCCGAACTCGCCGCCCGGCTGCGCCGGCTGCGCGAACACGGGATGAGCGTGTCCGCCGCCGACCGGCACGGCGCCGCCGGCGGTGCCGCCGTCGTCGAGACCTACGACGAGATCGGCTTCAACCACCGGATGACCGACATCCAGGCCGCCGTCGGTCTGGTCCAACTCGGCAAGCTGCCCGCCATGGTGGCCCGCCGGCGCGCCCTCGCCGAGCGCTACCGCACCCTGCTCGGGCCGCTCGCCGACGGCCTGGTCGCCGACCCCGCCCACGGCACCGGCAACTACCAGGCCTGCTGGCTGCTGCTGCCCGACGGCGCCCCCGACCGCACCGAGGTGCTCGCCCGGCTCGCCGCCGCCGGCGTCTCCGCCCGCCGCGGCATCATGGCCGCCCACCTGGAGGCCCCGTACAAGGGCAGCGCGCGCGTCCCGCTGCCCGCCACCGAGCTGATCACCCACCGCTCGCTGATCCTGCCGCTCTTCCACACCTTCACCGAGGAGCAGCAGGACCGCGTCGTCGCGGCCCTCCGGGAGGCCACCGGGTGACGTCGATCAGGCACCTCGGGCACGCCGGTTTCGCGGTCGAGCACGTCGGCCTGCGGCTGCTGATCGACCCGTGGTTCCACCCGGCGTTCCTGGACGCCTGGTTCCCGTACCCCGACAACCGGCACCTGCTGCCCGAGGTCCTGGCCGGCCCCTGGGACCACCTCTACATCTCGCACACCCACGAGGACCACCTCGACGAGCGGCTGCTGGCGCTCCTGCCCAAGGACACCACCGTGCTGGTGCCCGCCTACCGCACCCGCTCGCTGCAGCGCCGGCTCGCCGCCCTCGGCTTCACCCGGCAGGTGGCGCTCGGCCACCTGGAGACCCACCGGCTCGGGCCCGACGCCACCGCCACCATGCTGCTCGACACCAGCCACAAGGAGGACAGCGGCCTGCTGCTGGACCTCGGGGAGCTCCGCTTCCTCGACCTCAACGACTGCAACCCGCCGCTCTCCGACCTGCCCGGCGGCGTCGACCTGCTGGCCGCCCAGTACTCCGGCGCCATGTGGTACCCCAACGCCTACGACTACCCTCCGGCCTCGATGGCCGCCAAGACCGCCGCCGTCCGCGCCGACCTGATGGACAGCCTGGTCCGCAAGGTCCGGCTCACCGGCGCCCGCCGCTACCTGCCCTCCGCCGGACCGGCCTGCTTCCTCGACCCGGAGCTCGACCGGTTCAACGACCGCGAGCGGACGATCTTCCCGCACTGGGAGGACGTCGCCGCGCACTTCGCCGCCGCCTGCCCCGGCACCAAGGTCGTCCGCACCGCCCCCGGCGACACCGTCGACGCCCTCCCCCGGCCCGACGGCCGGGAGGTGCCCCCGGCCACGCCCGGCCGCTGGCACACCGACCCGGCCGGCTACCTCGCCGACTACCGCGAGCGCCGCCGCGAGGAGTGGCAGGCCTACCACCGCGGCGAGGCCGCCCCGCCCACCGCCCAGGAGGTCGACGCGCACTTCGACCGGCTCCGGCGGCTCAACCGCCCGCTGCTCGCCGACTACCGCGGCCGGCTCGCCCTGGAGGCCGGCGGCGAGGCCTGGCGGATCGCCCTCGGCGACCTCGCCGCCCGGGTCGAGCTGGAGGACGAGCCGGTCGACCCGGCCTACACCATCCGCGTCCCGCCGCGCGCCCTGCGCGCCGTCCTCGACGGCCGGGCCGGCTGGGAGGAGGCACTGCTCTCCATGCGCCTCGGCCTGCACCGCGACCCCGACGTCTTCGACGTCACCCTGCTCTCCCTGCTGCGCTACGGCCACCAGCCCGCGCAGACCCGCCGGCTGGTCCGCGAGCGGACCGCCTCCGACGAGACCATCCAGCGCGACGGCCTGCGGCTGCAGCGCTGGTGCCCGCACGCCGGCGAGGACCTCGGCCACGCCGTGATCGCCGACGGCGTCGTCGAGTGCCCCCGCCACCACTGGCGGTGGAGTGCCGAGACCGGCGCCTGCCTCTCCGGCGGCAGCCTGCCGCTGCGCGTCGAACCCGCGCCCGGCGCATCCGGGCCCGCACTGCCGACCGACCCCGTGGCCGTGCCCGCACTGTCCACCGAACCCGCCGAGGGGCGTATCCCATGACCGACATCCCGCTCGTCGACCTGCTCGCCGCCCACGCCGAGGTCGCCGAGGAGGTGCGCGCGGGCTTCGACGCCGTCCTGGCGAGCGGCGCCTACATCAAGGGCCCCGACGTGGCCGCCTTCGAGACCGAGTACGCCGCCTTCTCCGGGGTGCGGCACGCGGTCGGCACGGCCAACGGCACCGACGCCCTCGAACTCGCCCTGCGCGCCCTCGACCTGCCGGACGGCGCGGGCGCCGTGCTGCCCGCCAACACCTTCGTCGCCACCGCCGAGGCGGTCGTCCGGGCCGGCCTGCGGCCCGTCCTGGTCGACGTCGACCCCGACCACCTGCTGATCGACCCGGCCGCCGCCGCCGACGCCCTGCCCGGCGCCGCCGTGCTGCTGCCCGTCCACCTCAACGGCCAACTCGCCCCCATGGCCCCGCTGCTGGAGATCGCCGGGGACCGGCCGGTGGTCGAGGACGGCGCCCAGTCCCAGGGCGCCCGGCAGGACGGCCGGGTCTCCGGCTCCTGGGGCCGGATCGCCGCCACCAGCTTCTACCCCGGCAAGAACCTCGGCGCCTACGGCGACGCCGGCGCGGTCGTCACCGACGACGACGGACTCGCCGCCGCCGTCCGGCTGATCGGCGACCACGGTTCCGGCCGCAAGTACGTCCACGAGCGGTTCGGCTTCAACTCCCGGATGGACACCCTGCAGGCCGTCGTGCTCCGCGCCAAGCTGCGCCGGCTGCCCGCCTGGAACGTGGCCCGCCGGGCCGCCGCCGCCCGCTACGACGCACTGCTCGCCGGCGTCGAGGGCATCACCCTGCCGCGCACCCTGCCCGGCAACGAGCACGTCTGGCACCTGTACGCCGTCCGGGTGGCGCGCGGCCGCGACGCCGTCCTCGCCGACCTGCAGGCGGCCGGGATCGGCGCCGGCGTGCACTACCCGGTGCCGGTCCACCTGCAGCCCGCCTTCCGCGGCCTCGGCCACGGCGAGGGCGCCTTCCCGGTCGCCGAACGGGCGGCCGCCGAGCTGCTCACCCTGCCGCTCTTCCCGCAGATCACCGAGGACCAGCAGGCCCGGGTCGCGGAGGTGCTGGCCAAGGCGGTGCGCCGCTGACCGCCCGGGCCGGGCTCCCGGCGGCCCCCGGCCCGGAACGGGAGTGACGCCCCTGGTCTCCAGGGGTGTCCCTTCCCCTACGCTGGTGCCCGCAACAGTGCAGAGCCAGTGGGGGAGCCCTGATGACGACAGGTCGGCCCGGCGCCGCCGCCGCGCCCAACTCGGCGTACGCGGGCCAGATGGTGCAGTTCCCGGACCCGATCCGGGCCGAGAAGCACCCGGCCGGTGTCCGCGTGGACGAGTACGGCTTGCCGGACTTCGGCCCGTACGCCGCCGCGGCCGCCGAGGTCGCCGACCCGCCGGACGGATTCGGCGTGGACGAACTTCGGCTCACCGACTACGTGTCCGCCAACGCCGCGCTGTTCACCCAGGGCCACGGGCTCTGGGCGGACCTGGAGACCGCCGTCGCGACCCCGCCCGGCTGGACCTGGCACCACGCGGTCGGCCGGGCCGCGCCCGGCTGGCGCCGGATGGAGCTCGTCCCGGTCGAGGTCAAGGCCCTGCTGCGGCACCACGGCGGCCTCGCCCGCTCGTCCGCCGACCACGCCCGCCGCGGGACCCGGCCGCTCCAGGAGCACCGGCCGGTGCACTTCCCGCTGGCGAAGGACGGCAGCGACCCGGTGGCCGTCTCCGAGGACCTGGTGCAGCGCGCCGAGCAGCGGCTCGGCCACCCGCTGCCGGGCGCCTACCGGAGCTTCCTGAAGATCGCCGGCGGCCGCGGCCCGGCCGGCGTCGCCCTGGACGCCGAGTACGGAATCCTCCTCGACCAGCCGTTCCTGACGCTGAGTGAGGAGTACGGCGTGCACGACCTGGTGTACGCCAACAAGTGTCTGCGCGACCACCTCACCAAGGACTACCTGGGCATCGCCTACGTCCAGGGCGGTCTGCTCGCGACCAAGGTGCGCGGAGAGCGGACCGGCTCGGTCTGGTTCTGCCCGTACGACGACGCGCGCGACAGCGGCGGCGCCGAGCCGCCGGAGGAGAGGGTGGCGCGGCTGCTGCTGCCCTGCGGGGAGAGCTTCGACGCGTTCCTGCTCCGACTGGCAGGCAGTCCGCCGGAGCTGGAGACGGTCGCGGAGCTGATGGTGGACGGCGGGTTCGCCCGGGCCGTCCCGGTGAACTGAGCAACGGAGGGGTGAGCCGGGCGTGGTGACGTACGCGCAGGCGCAGGAGATCGCCGAGGACTGGATCAACGCCGGCGTACCGCGCTCCCGGCAGCGCGAGGTGCGGGTGCGGGAATTCGACCTGGGCTTCGTCTGCTGGGCCGTGGAGGAGGCCGAGGGCGATCCCTCGGAGAGCAGCGCGGTGCGGCTGGTGATCGCCCGCGACAGCGGGGCCAGCACGCTCTGGCCGCCGCTGCCGGTCAACGAGGTGGTCCGCCAGTTCGAGGAGGCGTACGGCGGGCGGGCGGAGCCCAACCCGGCGGGCGCGGCGCGGCCGGTGCCCGGCGCGGTCGAGGCGACCTCCTTCCTGCTCAGCCCGCCGCAGTGGCTGCAGGAGGCCGGCGCGGCCGCGATCGCCGCCGAGAACGCCCGGTTGGGCGAACCTGCCGCCGCGACGCCGGCGCCCGCCGCGTCGGAGCCCGCTCCGGCCGTGCAGACCATGCCGCCCGCCTCCGACCGGCCAGCCGGCGACGCGCCCACCATGCTCGCCCCGCCCTCGCGCCAGGACGCCTTCCCGCCGCGGCAGGCCGCCCCGGCGGGTCCGGTCGGCGCCCCGGGCTCGGAGGGCCTGACCGTGCCCATGCCGGCCGGTGCCGCAGGCTCGGAGGGGCTCACCGTCCCGATGCCGGTCGGCTCGGCGCTGCCGCCGAACGCCACCGTCCCGATGCCGGAGCTCTTCCCGGCGGGCCCGCCGCCTGCGGCGCCGCCGGCCGTGCCCCCGGCGCCGCCGACCGCCGCACCGCCCTTCTCCGGCCCCGGAACGCCCTCGGGTGGCACGCCGGTGCCGCCGGTCTCCGTCGAGCACGCCCCGACCATGCTCGCCACCCCGGACTCGGTACCCCCGCTGCCCGGCCCCGGCCCGTCCGGCCCGGGTGCGTCCGGCCCGGGCGTGGAGTACGCCCCGACGATGCTGGCCACCGACGGCCCGCCCGGGCTGATGGGTCTGCCCGGCGCCCCCGGTACCCCGCCGCAGGGCGTCCAGCTCGGCCGCTCCGGCCCGTCCGTGCCGCCGCCGCCCCCGCCGGGCGAGCTGCGTGGTGGCACCGGCCCGGCCGCCGCCGGCTCCGGCCGTTCCGCGCCGTCCGTCCCGCCGCCGCCCCCGCCGGGCGAGCTGCGTGGTGGCACCGGCCCGGCCGCCGCCGGCTCCGGCCGTTCGGCCCCGTCCGTCCCGCCGCCGCCCGCCCCGGCCTCGCTCGCCGCCGGCGGCGGCCCGGCCTCCCCCGCACCGGCCGCCCCGGACGCCGGGGTGGCGCACGCCGCCACCCAGCTGGCGCACGCCGTCGACCTGCCCGGCGGCCCCGGCGCCGGTGCGCCCGCGCCCGGCCCGGCGATGCCTCCGCCGCCGGTCGGCATGGCCCCCGTCCCCGGCCCGCCGCCGCCCGGCTACGGCTACCCGGGCACCGGCCCGGCGGGCGCCCCGCCGGCCGTGCCCGCGCCGCCCGCCCCGGCCCCGCAGGCCGCGCCGGTGCCGCCGCCCGCCGCGGGTGTGCCGACCATCGGCCCGGGCACCCAGGCCGTGATCAGCTACCGCCGTCCGGACGGCTCCGAGCAGTCGCTGGTGATGGCCAGCGAGCCCGGCACCCCGCACCCGGAGTGGAAGGCACTGCAGGAGATGCGCCGCCTCGGCGTGCCGCCGGACCAGGTGCTGGAGTTCCACACCGAGCTGGAGCTGTGCGACCTGCCCGGCGGCTACTGCGCCCGGATGGTCAAGTCCTCCTGGCCGAACGTGCGGATCACCCACACCGTCCCGTACGGCCGGGACCGGCAGGCCCGGCAGGCCGGTATGGCGATGCTGTTCGACCACCTCGACCAGCTGCACCAGCTGGCCGCCGCCCCCCGGCGGCCCCGCCCGGTGGCCGCGCCGCTGCCCCCGCCCGGGACCGTCCCGCAGCTGCCGCCGATCGCCCCGCAGCAGCTCGCGGCGGAGCTCGGGCAGGCGTTCGGCGCATCGGTGTTCCGTTTCGAGCAGCGCGCCGTCTCGCGGCAGGGCGTGCCCGAGCCGGTCGCGCAGACGCTGATGTGGGCGGGCCTGCCGCGCGAGTTCCCGCCGTTCTTCTGGGCGCAGGCGCAGGAGGGCCGGCCGATCCCGACGCTGGCCGAGCTGGCCGCCGAGCGCGGCCGCCCGGCCGGCCCGGACTTCGGCGGCTACCTGGTGCTCGGCAACGACTACGGTCGGCAGCTGTGCGTCCAGTACGGCACCGCCGCGGTGGTCGCGGTCGACCTGGAGGGAACCGGCGAGCCGCCGCGCTTCGTCAACACCGGCGTGCCGGAGTTCGTCCGCAGCCTCGCCGTCCTCGGCCGGATGTGGCGGCTCCGGTACGGGCTGACGCCCGAGCAGGCCGGTCGCTGGACGGCCGACCTGCAGGCCCAGCTGCTGGCGGTCGACCCGGCGGCGCTGCACACCCCCGAGGGCTGGTGGGCGGTGCTCCTGGAGCAGCTCTGGGACGGCCTGATGTAGCGGACGGGGGCGGGCCGGACGGTCCCGCCCCCGGCCTCGCCTTGTTGGGCTTTCGACCGTACCTGCGCAAAATAGGTCAAGTGGGCGCCCTCTGGGGCGTCCGCGAACAGATGCACACCCACAGCACAAGGGGAAGAGCCGATGAGCGACGCCGTCTCCCAGCACGGCTTCACGGTGGCCCGGCGCGGCTACGCCATGGAGCAGGTCGACGCGACCCTCCGGGCGTTGACCGCCGACCGCGACGAGGCCTGGGAGCGGCTCAGCGTGCTCGGGGCCGGTCTGCGGGAGATGGAGAAGCGGCTCGCCGAGATCCGCCAGGTCAGGGAGGACGCGCCCGAGCCCGACTACGGACGGCTCAGCGCCCAGGCGGGCGCCCTCATGCTGATCGCCGAGAACGAGGCGGCCGCTGTCCGGGACAACGCCGGGCGGGACGCCGCGCAGGCCGAGGCGGACGCCGAGCAGGCAGGCCGGGCCGCAGCCCGCGCCGCCGAGACCCACTCCGCGACCGTCCGCGGCGAGGCCGAGCAGGCCGCCCGCGGCACCGAGGACCGCAGCCGCGCCGAGGCGGACGCGCTCGTCGCGGCCGCCGAGCAGGACGCCCGGACCACCCGCGACACCGCCACCGCGGACGCCGCCCGCACCCGGGTCGCCGCCGCCGAGGCCGAGGAGCGCGCCGAGGCCAAGCTGGCCGAGCTGCGGCGCCGCTCCGACGAGATGTTCGCCGAGGCCGAGGCCCGGGCGGACGCCGAGGAGGCCAAGATCACCGCCGGTGCGGAGCGCCGGCTGCGGGAGGCCGAGCAGCACCGCGAGGACATCCTCGCGGAGATCCGCACCATCGAGGGCGCCGCCCAGAAGCGCTCCGAGGACCTGCTCTCCGCCGCCCGCCGCAAGGCCGAGAACATCCGCGCCAACAGCGAGCGCGACCAGGAGGACTTCGCCGGCCGGCACGCCGAGATGCAGGAGCGCCTCGACACCGTCAAGACGACCCTCGCCGAGCTCACCGGCACCGCTCTCGGCCGGATCGAGCCGGGCAGCCGCCCGGCCGCCCTGGAGGCCGCGGCCAAGGAGGCGAACGAGCCCGAGCTGACGCTCGACCTGCTGCTGAAGAAGCCGCTGGACGCCCCCGCCGCCCCGGCCGCCGAGGACACGCCGGCCGAGGACGTGCCCGCGGCGGACGCGCCCGCCGAGGCCCCGGCCCCGGCGGAGGCCGGCGAGGAGCCCGAGGCCGAGCCGAAGATCGTCCCCAAGATCGTCATCGTGGACGACGGCATCGACCACGACACCCGGCCCAACCGCGTCACCCGCCGCGGCTGACCGACCCGCCCGGCCCGGTCAGAGCACCTCGACGGCGGCGCCCGTCAGCCTGCGCCGGCAGTCCAGGACGTACCGGGCGTGCTCGGTGATCTCCGTGTAGTCGAACTCGTCGTGGTCGGCCAGCAGCACCACGGCGTCGGCGGCGGCCAGCTCCTCGGGCGTGGCCTCGACGCGGCGCACGGCGGCCAGCGGGTCGCCCTCGTGGTCGGGCGCGGCGGTGCGCTGGCCGGGGATCGTGGGCTCGGCGACGTGGACGCCGGCCACCACGTGCGGGTCGGCGGCGCGGACCTCGGCGCCCATCCGGGTCAGCAGCTCGACGACCCGGGCCGCCGGGGTCTCCCGGGCGTCGCCGGTGTTCTTCTTGTAGGCCAGGCCGAGGACGAGCACCCGGGAGCCGTTCACCGAGCGGCGGCGCTCGTTGAGCGCCTCGGTCAGCCGCCGCACCACGTAGTCGGGCATGTGGCTGTTGACGTCGTTCGCCAGCTCGACGAAGCGGAAGGAGCGGCCGAGGGTCCGCTCCACCCGCCAGGACAGGTACGACGGGTCGATCGGCAGGCAGTGCCCGCCGACCCCCGGGCCCGGGGTGAAGCGCAGGTAGCCGAAGGGCTTGGTGGAGGCCGCGTCGATGGCCTCCCACACGTCGATGCCGAGGTCGTGGGCGAACATCGCCAGCTCGTTGACCAGGGCGATGTTCACGTGCCGGAAGGTGTTCTCCAGCAGCTTGGTCAGCTCGGCCTCCTTGCAGGAGGAGACCGGCACGGTGCGCTCCACCAGCTGCCCGTAGAAGGCGTCGACCGCGGCCAGGCCCTCCGCCGTGGTGCCGGAGACGACCTTCGGGGTGTTCTCCAGCTTCCACTGCGGGTTGCCGGGGTCGATCCGCTCCGGGGAGTAGCCGAGGTGGAAGTCGGCGCCGGCCCGCAGCCCGGAGCCCTCCTCCAGCAGCGGGGCGAGCAGCTCCTCGGTCGTCCCCGGGTAGGTGGTGGACTCCAGGACGACGGTCGCCCCGGGCCGCAGGTGCCGGGCGAGCAGCCGGGCGGAGGCCTCGATGTACGACAGGTCGGGGGCGCCGTCCCGTAGCGGGGTCGGCACGGTGATCACCGCGATGTCGAACGCGGCCACGTCGGAGGGTTCGGCCGAGGGCAGGTAGGCGCCGTTGTCGAGCAGCGGCCGCAGCCGCTCGCCGGGGATGTCCTCGACATAGGACTCGCCGACCGCGAGCCGCTTGATGCGCCGCTCGTCGACGTCGTACCCGACCACCGTGTGCCCCACCTCGGCGGCCCGGACGGCCAGCGGCAGCCCGACGTAGCCCTGCCCTGCGATGACCACGCGCATGACGAAGTACCCCCTCCATCGCGGCGGTGCGCACACCCTCTGCGGGGCGGACCCACACCTTCTTCACACGAGGGTACGGAGAGCGCGCCCGTGCGCGGGCGGCTTCGCCCAAACGCGGGAAAGGGCGAGGCCCGGGCCACCCCGTGAGGGGCGGCCCGGGCCTCCACAACTGCCGGCCGCCCCCACCCAGGGCCGTCCGGCCTTCGCACTCCCGACCCCCATCGGGCTGCGACGGCGCCGCTGCAGCCATCCCCCACGGTTGGGTGCGGCGGGCACGTGAACCATCCTGCGCGGCGTCCATGGACGGGCAGTGACAGGAGTATGTCGAGTTCTTGACGTTCTGCCCTGCTGTGCGCCGTCCACCCCGGCCGGTGTGCGGGGTGTCCGGGTGCGGCGCGGCGTAGGCTGGACACCCCCGGGGCGTTCCGCGTTCCGGGCCGTTCGCGTTGCCCGGCCGACCGCTCGGCGTCGGGCCACTCCAGCCGTGGAGCCAAGAAGCATGAGCCTGTCCGGACTGCTCGATGTCGTCGTACGGGACGCCGCCCTCGCCGAGGCGATCGAAGCGGCGGCCACGGGCCACAGGCAGCACCTCGATCTGGTGGGACCACCGGCCGCACGGCCCTTCGCGATCGCCGCCCTGGCCCGGTCGCTCGCGGCGAAGGCCGGCGAGCGCGGCCGCCCGGTGCTGGCCGTCACCGCCACCGGCCGGGAGGCCGAGGACCTGGCGGCGAGCCTGCGCTCGCTGCTGCCCCCGGACGCGGTCGCCGAGTTCCCGGCCTGGGAGACCCTGCCGCACGAGCGGCTCTCCCCGCGCTCGGACACCGTGGGCCGCCGCCTCGCGGTGCTGCGCCGGATCGTCCACCCGCGGGCCGACGACCTCACGGCCGGCCCGGTGCAGGTGGTCGTCGCCCCCGTCCGCTCGGTGCTGCAGCCGCAGGTGAAGGGCCTGGCCGAGCTGGAGCCGGTGGCCCTCCAGCGCGGCGAGCAGCACGACCTGGACGAGGTCGCCCGCCGGCTGGCCGCGGCCGCCTACGCCCGGGTCGAACTGGTCGAGAAGCGCGGCGAGTTCGCGGTGCGCGGCGGCATCCTGGACGTCTTCCCGCCGACCGAGGAGCACCCGCTGCGGGTGGAGTTCTGGGGCGACGACGTCGAGGAGATCCGCTACTTCAAGGTGGCCGACCAGCGCTCGCTCGAGATCGCCGAGCACGGCCTGTGGGCGCCGCCCTGCCGGGAGCTGCTGCTCACCGACGAGGTGCGGGCGCGGGCCGCCGAGCTGGCCGGCCGGCAGCCCGGGCTGGCCGAGATCCTGGACAGGATCGCCGAGGGCATCGCGGTCGAGGGCATGGAGTCGCTGGCCCCCGTCCTGGTGGACGACATGGAGCTGCTGCTGGACGTGCTGCCGAAGGGCTCGATCGCGGTGGTCTGCGACCCGGAGCGGGTCCGCACCCGGGCGGCCGACCTGGTCGCGACCAGCCAGGAGTTCCTGCAGGCGTCCTGGGTGGCCGCGGCGGCCGGCGGCGACCGGCCGATCGACATCGAGGAGATCGACGTCTCGGCGGCCTCGCTGTGGTCGCTGGCGGACGTCCGCGAGCACGCGGCGGAGATCGGGCTGCCCTGGTGGTCGGTGAGCCCGTTCGCGACCAGCGACTCCACGGTCAGCGGCATCCTCGCCCGCGGCGGAGCCGCCGATTGGCGCGGCGACGCCGACACCCTGACGCTCGGCATGCACGCCGTGGAGGCGTACCGCGGTGACACCGCCCGGGCCATCGCCGACGCCAAGGAGCGGCTGAACGCCGACTGGCGGGTCGTCATGGTGACGGAGGGCCACGGCCCGGCCTCCCGGCTGGCCGAGGTGCTCACCGGCGAGGGCATCCCCGCCCGCCTGGTCGCCGACCTCGCCGAGGCGCCGACCCGGGACGTCGTGTACGTCTCCTGCGGCTCGATCGAGCACGGCTTCGTCGACGAGGCGCTGAAGCTCACCGTCGTCACCGAGACCGACCTGTCCGGCCAGAAGTCCTCCACCAAGGACATGCGGCGGATGCCGTCCCGGCGCCGCAACGCCATCGACCCGCTGGCCCTGGCGGCCGGCGACTACGTGGTGCACGAGCAGCACGGCGTCGGCAAGTACGTCGAGATGGTGCAGCGCACCGTGCAGGGCGCCACCCGCGAGTACCTGGTGCTGGAGTACGCGCCGGCCAAGCGCGGTCACCCCGGCGACCGGCTTTTCGTGCCGTCCGACCAGCTCGACCAGGTCACCAAGTACGTCGGCGGCGAGGCGCCCACCCTGCACCGGCTCGGCGGCGCGGACTGGGCGAAGACCAAGCAGCGGGCGAGGAAGGCGGTCAAGGAGATCGCCGCCGACCTGATCAAGCTGTACTCGGCGCGGATGGCCGCCCCGGGCCACGCCTTCGGCCCGGACACCCCGTGGCAGCGCGAGCTGGAGGACGCCTTCCCGTACGCGGAGACCCCGGACCAGCTCACCACCATCGGCGAGGTCAAGGGGGACATGGAGAAGTCCGTCCCGATGGACCGGCTGATCTGCGGCGACGTCGGCTACGGCAAGACCGAGATCGCGGTGCGGGCCGCCTTCAAGGCGGTGCAGGACGGCAAGCAGGTCGCCGTGCTGGTGCCCACCACGCTCCTCGTCCAGCAGCACTTCTCCACCTTCGCCGAGCGGTACGCCAACTTCCCGGTCAACGTGAAGGCGCTCTCCCGCTTCCAGACCGACAGCGAGGCGAAGGCCGTCCTGGAGGGCCTGTTCGAAGGCTCGGTGGACGTGGTCATCGGCACCCACCGGCTGTTCTCCGCGGAGACCCGCTTCAAGGACCTCGGCCTGGTCATCGTCGACGAGGAGCAGCGCTTCGGCGTCGAGCACAAGGAGCAGCTGAAGAAGCTGCGGGCCAACGTCGACGTGCTGACCATGTCGGCGACGCCGATCCCGCGCACCCTGGAGATGGCCGTCACCGGCATCCGCGAGATGTCCACCATCACCACCCCGCCGGAGGAGCGGCACCCGGTGCTGACCTTCGTCGGCCCGTACGACGAGAAGCAGATCGCCGCCGCCGTCCGCCGCGAACTCCTGCGCGAGGGCCAGGTGTTCTACATCCACAACCGGGTCGAGTCGATCGACAAGGCGGCCGCCCGGCTGAAGGAGCTCGTGCCCGAGGCCCGGGTCGCCACCGCGCACGGCCAGATGGGCGAGACCCACCTGGAGAAGGTCGTCGTCGACTTCTGGGAGAAGGAGTTCGACGTCCTGGTGTCCACGACGATCGTGGAGTCCGGCATCGACATCTCCAACGCCAACACCCTGATCGTCGAACGCGGCGACACCTTCGGCCTCTCCCAGCTGCACCAGCTGCGCGGCCGGGTCGGCCGCGGCCGCGAACGCGGCTACGCCTACATGCTGTACCCGCCGGAGAAGCCGCTCACCGAGACGGCGCACGAGCGCCTCGCCACCATCGCCCAGCACACCGAGATGGGCGCCGGCATGTACGTCGCCATGAAGGACCTGGAGATCCGTGGCGCCGGCAACCTGCTCGGCGGCGAGCAGTCCGGCCACATCGCCGGGGTCGGCTTCGACCTCTACATGCGGATGGTCGGCGAGGCGGTGGCCGAGTTCCGCGAGTCGCTGGAGGGCGGCGGCGAGCCGGAGGAGGAGCCGCTGGAGGTGAAGATCGAGCTGCCGGTCGACGCCCACGTGCCGCACGACTACGCGCCCGGCGAGCGGCTGCGCCTGCAGGCCTACCGCTCGATCGCCGCGGTCAACTCCGAGGAGGACATCGCCCATGTCCGGGAGGAGCTCACCGACCGCTACGGCAAGCTGCCCGAGCCGGTGGAGAACCTGCTGATGGTGGCGGGCCTCCGGCTGTACTCCCGGCGCTGCGGCGTCGCCGACATCACCCTGCAGGGCAACTTCGTCCGCTTCGGCCCGGTGGAGCTCCGCGAGTCCCAGCAGCTGCGACTCAACCGCCTCTACCCGCGCACCCAGATCAAGGCGGCCACCTCGCAGCTGCTCGTGCCCCGCCCGGTGAGCGGCGGACGGATCGGCGGAAAGCCGCTGCTCGGCCGTGAACTCCTGGCCTGGAGCACGGAGTTCCTCACCACCATGTTCGACGACCTGGCGGGCGCGAAGCGGTAGCGCCCCCGGATCCGATCGGCGGTCTCGGGCCCTGTGCCCGAGGCCGCCCTTTTTGTTCCACTCGTTCCACGTGGAGCGACGCAGGTCAGGAGAGCTTCCACTGGCCGGTCTGGTCGGCCATGCCGCTGTCGAGGGTGAACTGGACCTTGTCGAGCACGGCGTCCTTGGGCACCTCGAAGGTCAGGAAGCCGAGGCCGCTCTCGCCGGGGGCGATGTTCACGGAGCCGGAGAAGCCCTGGCCGGCCTTGGTGTCGTAGAAGCTGGTGGAGAAGGACTGGCCCTGGGCGTCCAGCAGCTTGGCGCTGTTGGCGGGGGCGTCGCTGTAGGCCTTGCCGATGGCCTTGATCCGGAACTGGACGGCGACGAAGCGCTTGCCGTCGGCCGGCTTGCTGAACTCGTCCTCGCCCTCGGCGTTGTCGACGACCTTGACCACGGTGACGTCGGCGGTGGTGGTCTTCTCGAAGCCCTTCAGCGCGATGGTGTCGCCGACCTTGGCGGGGGCGGCGGCGCCCTGCTTGGCGGTACCGGCCGTGCCGGCGGCGGAGGCGGGCGCGCCGGAGGCCGGCTTCTTCGCCTCGGTGGAGACGGAGGACGCGCCGGTGTTGCAGGCGGTGGCGCCGAGGGCGACCAGGGAGGCGGCGAGCAGGACGGCGGCGGAGCGGCGGACGGTGCTGCGGGTCATGACGTGAACTCCCCAAGGTGGCAGGTGGATTCGCCGCGGCATCGGGCCGTTTCGGCGATGACCAGATCACACCATGGACTGTGAACACTGTCAACGGTGATTCATGAAACGCCACTGTTCACGTGTGAACGGGGCTGGGGCGCCCATGGCTATGCTGGGCGGTCACACGCGCCGCGGACCGCAGGAGAACACCCCCGCGACCCGCCCCGCCGCCGCCCGACCGAGGAGCCCCCGATGCCGGACCGTCCCGAGGTGACCGCCGTCGAGATCGCCCGCCTGGCCGGCGTCGGACGGGCCGCCGTCAGCAACTGGCGCCGCCGCCACGTCGACTTCCCGCAGCCCGCCGGCGGTACCGACACCAGCCCGACCTTCCGCCTCGACGAGGTCGAGCGCTGGCTCCGCGACCAGGGAAAGATCGCCGAACTGCCGCTGCTGGAACGCGTCCGCCGTCAGCTGGAGACCCTCCGCGACCCCGACGGCCACCCCGCCGCCCCGCTCCTCGCCGCCGGCGCCCTCCTGCTCCAGCTGCACCGCGACCCGGCCGGCTGGGACGCCCTGCGCGAGGAGCCCGACACCCGGCTCGCCACCGCACTGCCCCGCCTGCTGCAGCAGACCGCGGCCTCCGTCCTCGGCCCCGACGGGGCCGCCCGGCTCGCCCTGCCCCGGCTCGCCGGCGCCACCTACCTCGACCTCGCCCGCCTGCTGGTACGACTCGTCGAGGAGCACGGCCCGGCCGGCGCCTTCGAGCAGCTGCTCGCCCGGCACGCCGAGGCCGTCGCCCGGCCCGGCGCCGCCACCCCGCCCGAGGCCGCCGCCCTCCTCGCCGACCTGGCCGGCCCCGGCGGCGCCGGGGGTACCGGGGGTACCGTCCTGGACCCTGCGTGCGGCCTCGGCGCCCTGCTGCTCGCCGCAGGCCCGGCAGCCGCCCGGCACGGGCAGGACCTCGACCCGGTGCACACCGCCCTCGCCCTGCTCAGGCTCGCCCTGCACACCCCGCCCGGCACCCCCGCCCCGCTCGCCCTCGACCTGCGCACCGGCGACTCGCTGCGCGCCGACGCCCACGCCGGCCTCGCGGCCGACACCGTGCTCTGCCAGCCGCCCTACAACGAGCGGGACTGGGGCCACGACGAGCTCCAGTACGACTCCCGCTGGCCCGGCGGCCTCGTCCCGCCGCGCGGGGAGTCCGAACTCGCCTGGGTGCTGCACTGCCTGGCGCACACCCGCCCCGGCGGCCTCGCCGCCCTGCTGCTGCCGCCCACCGTCGCCTCGCGCCGGGCCGGCCGCCGGATCCGGGCCGAACTCGTCCGCTCCGGCGCGCTGCGCGCCGTCGTCGCGCTGCCCGCCGGAACCGCCCCGCCGTACGGCGTCCCGCTGCACCTGTGGCTGCTGCGCGGCCCCCGCCACGGCGACGACTTCCGCCGGGTCCTGCTGCTCGACGCCGCCGCGGCGCACCCCGCGGCCGAGGGCGGCCGCGACCGGATCGACTGGCCTGCCCTGCACCGCACCGTCCTCGACACCTGGCAGGCCTTCGACACCGCTGCCCGCGAGGGCGCACCGTTGCCCGCCGACCGCCCCGGAGTCCACCGCGCGGTGCCCGCCCTCGACCTGCTCGACGACGAGACCGACCTCTCCCCGGCCCGCCACCTGCCCGCCGCCGCCCCCGACGGCGGGGCCGCCGCCCTGCACCACCTGCAGGCCCGGCTCGGTGAGCTGCTCGCCGGCCCGGCCGACCCGGCGGGCGCCCTGCCCGCCGTCGCCGACAGCCCGTCGACCGCCGAGCCGCCGCTGGTGACCGTCGGCGAACTCGCCCGCGCGGGGGCGCTGGAGGTGCACTCCAGCGGCCAGGGCGTCCCGATCCGCGCGACCGGTGACGGACCGTCGGACATCCCCGTCCTCACCGACCAGGACCTGCTCGCCGGCGCCGCCCCCGGCGCCACCGCGGCCGCCGCCGACGCCCCGCTCACCACCCGCCCCGGCGACGTCCTCGTCCCCGCCCTCGGCGGCGGCACCGCCCGCGTGGTGCGGGCCGGCGGCCCGCTGGACGGCGTCGCCCTCGGCCCCCGCCTGCACCTGCTGCGCCCCGACCCGGCCCAGCTCGACCCGGACTTCCTGGCCGGCGTGCTGCGCGCCACCGGCAGCGCCCGCCGGGCCAGCAGCTACGCCTCCACCACCACCCGGCTGGACGTCCGCCGGGTCGAACTGCCCCGGGTCCCGCCCGCGCGCCAGCGCGAGCTCGGCGCGGCCTTCCGCCGGATCGCCGACTTCGAGGCCGCCCTCGACCGGGCCGCCGCGCTCGGCCGCGAACTCGCCCGGGGGCTCACCGACGGCCTCGCCGCCGGCGGCCTGACGGAGCGGTAGGAGCGGCGGATCCGACGGGCGTCGGGCGCCACGGGCGGAAAGGCTCTGCTCGCCCGGCCGGTGTGACGGTACGGTGTGCGACACACCCTCGACCCCGCACAGGAGCGCGCATGTCCGGCCCCCTGTACGGGCAGCCCGGCCCCACCGCCGGCGGCCCGTTCAGCCTGCTCCACAGGATTCTCGTCTGCCTGATGCCGCTGCTGACCTTCGGTCTGCTCGGCATGGCGCCGTCGGTCCTGCTCGCGGCGCGCCGCCGTCGGGCGGCGGACGTGATCGGCGCGGTGGTCTTCGGCCTCGTCCAGCTCACCATGTACGTCGTCCTCGGGCTCTCGCCCAAGGAGACCACCGGCACCTGGTACGCGGACGTCACCGGCCTGACCGCGATCGTGCTCTGGATCGTGGCACCCGCCCACTTCCTGATCATGGACAGCGCCTCGATCTGGAACCGCGGCCGGCCCGCCGCCCCCTGGCCGCCGCAGGGCCTCTACCTGCCGACGGCGTACCCGCCCGGCGCCCATACCCCGCCCGCGCCCATGCTCGCCGTGCCCGCCCCGGCCCCCGGCTACCAGCAGCCCCAGCCCCAGCCGTACGCCCAGCCGCAGCCGCAGGTCCACCCGCAGGCGCAGGCCCCGCAGCCGCAGCCGTCCGCCCCGCACACCCCCACCGTGCGGGCCGCCCCCGGCGGCGACGACCTGCAGCAGCTCGGTGAACTGCTGCGCCGTCAGGCCGGGGACGGCCGCCCGTGACCGGCGCCCGGGTCGTCGACGGCCGCTACCGGCTCACCGAGAAGATCGGGCACGGCGGCATGGGCCAGGTCTGGGCCGGCCACGACCAGCGGCTCGACCGCCGGGTCGCGGTCAAGCTGCTCCGCACCGACCTGCTCGCACCCGAGGACGCCACCCGCAGCCGCGGTGACGAACTGCGCCGCCGCTTCCTGCGCGAGAGCCGGATCAGCGCCGCCCTCGACCACCCGGGCCTGGTCACCGTCTTCGACGCCGGCACCGACAGCGGCGAGCTGTACCTCGTCATGCAGCGGGTGCCCGGCGTCAGCCTCGCCGACCTGCTCGCCGAGGACGGCCCGCTGACCGTCGACCGCGCGGCCGCCGCGGCCGCCCAGCTCTGCTCCGCGCTCGCCGTCGTGCACGCCGTCCCGGTCGTCCACCGGGATCTGAAGCCCAGCAATGTGATGATCCGTCCGGACGGGCGGACCGTCCTGCTCGACCTCGGCATCGCCACCGCCCTCGACCCGGACGCCACCCGGCTCACCCTCACCGGCACCCCGATCGGCAGCCCCGCCTACATGGCTCCCGAACAGGCCCTCGCCGCCGGTGTCGACCCGCGCAGCGACCTCTACGCCCTCGGCTGCCTACTGCACGAGATGCTCACCGGCGACGCCCCGTTCACCGCCCCCACCGCGCTCGGCGTGCTCCGCCGGCACGTCGACGAGCCACCGCCCCCGCTGCGCGAGCTGCGCCCGGACGCCCCGCCCGCCCTGGAACGGCTGGTCCTCGACCTGCTCGCCAAACAGCCCGCCGACCGCCCCGCCGACGCCCAGCAGGTGTACGCGGCGCTGCTGCCGCTGCTGCCCGCCCCGGCCGCCGAACCCCAGCCGCCGTACGGCCCGCTGCCCGACCCCGCCCGCCCCTACCGCCACCCGCACCAGCCGCTCCCCGCGCGCGCCGCCGCCCCGGCCGCCGCGCGGCTGCGGCTGCCGCTGCCGGCCCCCGCACCCCCGGCCGACCCCGCCCCGGTACTGATCGCGGCCGTCGCACCGCGCGCCGCCGAACCGGACGAGGAACTCACCGCGGCCTGCGCCCGGCTCTCCGACCTGGTCGCCGCCCGCCGGCATGCCGAGGTGGTCGACCTCGCCGCCCGGCTGCTGCCCCGGATCGCCGCCGCGCTCGGCGACGGCGCCCCGCTGCTGCAGACCGTCCGGACCATCCACGCCCGCACCCTGCTGGAGGAGGGCCGCGCCCGGGAGGCCCTCGCCGAGTACCGGCTGCTCGCCGCCGCCACCGCCGCCGAACGCGGCCCCTACGACCCCGCGACGCTCGACCACCGCCAGCGCGCCGCCGAATGCCTGGAGCGCCTCGGCCGCACCACCGAGGCGCTCGCCGAGTACCGCGGGCTCACCGCCGCACTGCCGCCCGACTCCGACCAGGCCCTGGAGGTCCGCGAGCGCACCGGCCGGCTGCTCACCGCCGCCGGCGACCACGACGGCGCCTGGCACACCCTGCTCGAACTCCTGCTGGACACCGAGCGCCGCCGCGGCCCGCACCACGCCGACGTCCGCCGGCTGCGCGCCCTGCTCGACCGGATCGGCGGGCTGCGCACCGCCACCCCGCTGCCCGGCGGCACCCCGGTGCGGCCGCCCGCCGCCACCCCGCCCGCCGGAACCTCCCGGCCCGACCCGCGGCTGTTCGCCCCGGCCACACCGCCGCCGACCCCGGTGCCCGGCAACCCGTACGCCGCCGGGGGCTGAGGCCGGACGGGCCCCGGGCGCGGGGCCCGTCGGCGGGGGTCTGGGCAAGCCGCGGGCGGCTCCCTATTGTTCACTCCAGTCAGGAGAACCACCGGACGCCATAGCCCCACCCACCGCACGGGAGGCCCCACGTGATCCGCACCAGCTCCGCCCTCCGCCCGGCCAGGACGGCCGCCGGGATCCTGCTCGCGGCCGCCGTGCTGACCGCGTGCGGCGGCTCCCCGGCCCACCAGGGAGCGGCGGCGGTGGTCGGCGACGAGCGGATCCCGATCGCCGAGGTGCAGGCCAAGGTGAGCGCGCTGCGGGACGCCACCGCCGCGGCCGCCCCGGGCGGCACCGGCACCGAGCAGGCCGGCCTGGTCCGGCGGACGGTCGCCGAACTCGTCCTCGACCGGGTGATCGCCCGCGCCCTCGCCGACCGCGGCCTGTCCGTCACCCAGGGGGAGATCGCCGAGGCCCGGCGGAACGACGCCCAGCTGCTCGGCGGGGACGCCGCCCTGGAGCGGCAGCTGCTGCTCCGTCAGGGCGTGGCCGCCGAGGACGTCCCCGTCTTCTACCGGCAGCAGATCGGCATCCGGAAGATCGCCGCCGCGGCCGGCCAGGACGCCCGCACCGAGCAGGGCGACGCCGTGGTGCGCAAGGCCCTCGCCGAGGCCGGCCGGGCACTCAAGGTCGAGGTCAACCCCCGCTACGGCCGCTGGGACCCGCAGAAGATCGCCCTGGTCGACGCCGCCACCGACTGGCTGCCGCAGCGGGCGCCCGCCTCCTGACCGCACGGCCGCCAGCCCTGGTCGGGCCGCGCAGGGCCGGTACCGCGGGGCGGTAGGTTCGGGGTGTGGAGACTCCGAAGCTGATCCTGCTGACCACCACCCACCGGGTCGCCCCCGGCCTGCTGTCCTGGCCGGCCTGGGAGGCCCTGCGCTCGGCCGGCCGGGTGCTGGCCGGCGACCCCGGGCACCCGCAGCTGCCCGCCCTGCGGCAGGCCGGCGTGGAGGCGGAGATCATCGAGCGGACGTCCGCGCCGGCGCTGGCCCGCCTGCTGGCCGGGGCCGCCCCGGTGGTCTGGCTGGGCAGCCCGGACGGCGACCCGGGACTCACCGACGCACTGGCCCGCCTCGCCGTCGAGGAGGCCGGCACCGCCCCCGAGATCGAGCTGCTGCCCGGCTCGTACGACCTGCCGGGCGCACGGCTGCTCGACCTGGCCTCGGTGATGGACCGGCTGCGCTCGCCCGGCGGCTGCCCCTGGGACGCCGAGCAGACCCACGAGTCGCTGGTGAAGTACCTGGTCGAGGAGGCGTACGAACTCGTCGAGGCGATCGAGGAAGGCGACCGGGAGACGCTCCGCGAGGAGCTCGGGGACGTCCTGTTGCAGGTCTTCTTCCACGCCCGGATCGCCGAGGAGCACCCGGAGGACCCGTTCTCCGTCGACGACGTGGCCGGCGACATCGTCGAGAAGCTGATGTACCGCCACCCGCACGTCTTCGGCGACGTGGAGGCCGCCGGCTCCGCGCAGGTCGAGGCCAACTGGGAGCAGCTGAAGGCCGCGGAGAAGCAGCGCGACTCGGTGCTGGACGGGGTGCCGTCGGGGCTGCCCGCACTGGCGTACGCGGCCAAGCTGGTCTCGCGGGTGCGCCGGGCCGGCTTCACCGCCGTGCCGGACTCCCCGTACGAGCTGCCGGACGAGCTGACCGCGCAGAGCGCCGGCGAGCTGCTGCTGGCCGTGGCGCAGCGCGCCTATGACGCCGGGGTGGACGTCGACGCGGCGCTGCGCGGTGCCGCGCGCCGCTACCGGACGGCGGTGCGGACGGCCGAGGGGCTGTCGGGCTGACGCTGCGGCGGGACGACCTCGCTGATCGCCTCGCCGACCAGTTCGAGCAGCTCGGCCAGCGGGGCGAGGTGGTCGGGCAGGTCGGCGAAGGAGACGATCCGCTCGCCGTGCGGGCCGGCCACCGCGAACAGGTCGATCCGGCCGAGGTGCTTGGTCGCGGTGTCGACCAGGGCGGCGACGTCGCTGGGCTGGTGGACGTCGCCGCTCACGCCGACGACCGGGCAGCCGGGGCGGTCGAGCTCGGCCGCGAGGTCCTCCGCGACACCCGGGCGCAGGTCGGCGACGAGCATGCCCGCGGCACCCGCGGCGGCGAAGCGGCGGGCCAGATCGGCCCCCTCGCCCCCGCTGAGTACGGCGATGACCACCACTGCCCCGGCTACTCGCACGGCCTGCTCCTCTCTGAGCACGACACCCCGTGGGCGGCTCCGCACGTCCGCCCTCCACGGCTATCGGAGGATCGTAGGCACCTCGCGACCCCCCGCAACAGGGATTACCCCCCAGGTGACCAGGCTCACGCCCGTTCGGGCCGATCGGATCCGGCCGTGCCGCGGGCACCCCCGATCGGGTGGCCCGCAGCGGATACCGTCGGGGCATGCCGGACACCTCCCGCCCCGACCAGCCGGAACTCTTCACCTGGGAGTTCGCCGCCGACCCGTACCCCGCGTACGCCTGGTTGCGCGAGCACGCGCCGGTGCACCGCACCACGCTGCCGAGCGGGGTGGAGGCCTGGCTGGTCACCCGGTACGCGGACGCCCGGCAGGCGCTCGCCGACTCCCGGCTCTCCAAGAACCCGGTGCACCACAGCGAGCAGGCGCACCGCTCCGGCCGGGTGGGCATCCCGGGGGAGCGGCAGGCCGACCTGATGACGCACCTGCTGAACATCGACCCGCCGGACCACACCCGGCTGCGGCGGCTGGTGTCCAAGGCGTTCACCCCGCGCCGGGTGGCGGAGTTCGAGCCGCGGGTGCAGCAGCTCACCGACCGGCTGATCGACTCCTTCGCCGAGCGGGGTACCGCCGACCTGATCCACGAGTTCGCCTTCCCGCTGCCGATCTACGCGATCTGCGACCTGCTGGGCGTGCCGCCGGAGGACCAGGACGACTTCCGGGACTGGGCCGGGATGATGCTGCGACACACAAAACCCGGGCATCAGGGCGGCCAGCGGGGCGGCGTCGGCCGGGCCGTGAAGCGGATGCGGACCTACCTGGCCGAGCTGATCCACCGCAAGCGGGCCGACCTCGGCGACGACCTGATCTCCGGGCTGATCCGGGCCAGCGACCACGGCGAGCACCTGACCGAGAACGAGGCCGCCGCGATGGCCTTCATCCTGCTGTTCGCCGGGTTCGAGACCACCGTCAACCTGATCGGCAACGGCCTGTACGCGCTGCTGCGCAACCCCGGCCAGCGGGCGCTGCTGCAGGAGTCGCTGGCCCGTGGCGAGGGCGGCCTGCTGGAGACCGGGATCGAGGAGCTGCTGCGGTACGACGGACCGGTGGAGCTCGCCACGTGGCGGTTCGCCACCCGTCCGCTGGCGATCGGCGGGGTGGACATCCCGGTCGGCGACCCGGTGCTGGTGGTGCTGGCGGCCGCCGACCGCGACCCGGCCCGGTTCGCCGACGAGAACACCCTGGACCTCGCCCGCACCGACAACCCGCACCTGGGCTTCGGTCACGGCATCCACTACTGCATCGGCGCCCCGCTGGCCCGGCTTGAGGGCCGCGCGGCCCTGGCCACCCTGTTGACCCGCCTCCCCGATCTCGCCCTGGACGCCGACCCCGCCGACCTGCGCTGGCGCGGCGGCCTCATCATGCGCGGCCTGCGCGAGCTCCCGGTCGCCTTCACCCCGGAGACCGCGGCGGGGCCGTCCGGGCGGTGCGACCCGGTCTGACGGTGTGTCGCGCCGATCGGGAGTGATCGGATCTGAACACTCATCAATCAGGAAATACCGGCATCGTTCGTGGACGATAATCAGCTCTCCGTAATTCCCGCGTGATATCAGCGAGATGAGCTTGTGATCGTCCGTTCGATCTGCTTACTCTCCCGAACAGTCCGCAGCCGCGGACCCCGCGTGCGGCAACGCCGAATCCTGTCCGCCGCACCCGGGCCTCACGACCGAGACCAAGGACAGGGGCGGGGGAACCACGTTCGTCGCCGTCCCCACGGCTAGGGGTGAAGCCGCGTCAGCAGGGCCCCTCCTGCGGCCGCGGCCGGGCCAAGCCTCCCGGTCCGAACCCGACAGCTCACCTCGCAGGCGTTCGGAGAGGGAAAACCCATGCTCTTCACCGGACCTGGCCGCCACCGCCGCAGGACGACCGCCGAGAAGGCGGTCGCCGTCGCGGGTGTCGCGGGTGTCGGCCTCGCCATGCCGCTGCTCACCGCGGGCGGAGCCCATGCCGCCCCGGTCTCGATCTGGGAGAAGGTCGCCCAGTGCGAGAGCGGCGGCAACTGGAAGATCAACACCGGCAACGGCTTCTACGGCGGGCTGCAGTTCACCGCCCGTACCTGGAAGGGGTTCGGCGGCGCCCGGTACGCACCACTCGCCCACCAGGCGAGCAAGAGTCAGCAGATCGCCGTCGCCGAGAAGGTGCTGGCCACCCAGGGCCCCGGCGCGTGGCCGGTGTGTTCCAAACGCGCCGGCCTGACCCGCGCCTCCGCGGGGAGTACCGGCGAGACCCGCAGTAGTACCGGGCAGGGCGCGCCGTCGCCGAAGTTCCCGGGCCGCGGCGGCTTCGACGCCGACTCCGGCGTGTACTGGTACCAGAAGGGCGACCAGTGGTACTGGACGGCGCACAAGGAGATCTACGAGCGCCATCTGCCCCCCGTTCCGACCGAACCGGCCGAGCCGGACGACGGTGCGGCTGCCGGCGAGGGCGGCCGCACCCTGCAGGCCGTCCCGGTGCCCGCGCTCGGCCGCGAGCCGTACACCGTGCGCGAGGGCGACACGCTGTCCGGCATCGCCGCCGCGCTCGAACTTCCCGGCGGCTGGGACCAGCTGTACGCGAACAACCGGGAGGTCGTCGGGGCCGATCCGGACCTGATCCTGCCCGGCCAGCAACTGCGGCTGGCCTGACGGACCGGCACGGTACGAACGGACCGTCCGCCCGTGGGGCGGCACCCGCGGGCGGGCGGCCGGTTCCGTGGTCCTTCAGGTGAACTACCGACGAGTAGACCGGTCACACGGTGAGACAGGGCCGTGCGTGGCACGGCCCGGCGGGCCCGTGCGGTTAGGCTCTGGTCGTAACGACCCTCATCCGCTTCCGCTAGGAGATGCCTCGTGCCGTCCATTGATGTCGTCGTAGCCCGCGAAATCCTCGACTCCCGCGGTAACCCCACGGTCGAGGTCGAGGTCGGCCTCGACGACGGCAGCACCGGTCGTGCCGCTGTTCCGTCCGGTGCCTCCACCGGTGCCTTCGAGGCCCTGGAGCTTCGCGACGGCGACAAGAACCGCTACTTCGGCAAGGGTGTGGAGAAGGCCGTCCTCGCCGTCATCGAGCAGATCGGCCCCGAGCTGGTCGGCTACGACGCCACCGAGCAGCGCCTGATCGACCAGGCCATGCTCGACCTGGACGCCACCCCGGACAAGTCCTCGCTCGGCGCCAACGCGATCCTCGGCGTCTCCCTCGCCGTCGCGCACGCCGCCTCCGAGGCCAGCGACCTGCCGCTGTTCCGCTACCTGGGCGGCCCGAACGCGCACGTCCTGCCCGTCCCGATGATGAACATCCTCAACGGCGGCTCGCACGCGGACTCCAACGTCGACATCCAGGAGTTCATGATCGCCCCGATCGGCGCGGAGTCCTTCTCCGAGGCCGTCCGCTGGGGCGTCGAGGTCTACCACACGCTCAAGGGCGTGCTGAAGGAGCGCGGCCTGTCCACCGGCCTCGGCGACGAGGGCGGCTTCGCGCCGAACCTGGACTCCAACCGCGAGGCCCTCGACCTGATCGTCGAGGCCATCAAGAAGGCCGGCTACACCCCGGGCAAGGACGTCGCGCTCGCCCTGGACGTCGCCTCCTCCGAGTTCCACAACGACGGCGCCTACACCTTCGAGGGCAAGGCGATCTCCTCCGCCGAGCTCATCGACTACTACGCCGAGCTGGTCGCCGCGTACCCGCTGGTCTCCATCGAGGACCCGCTGGACGAGTCCGACTGGGACGGCTGGAAGGCCATGACCGACAAGCTGGGCGACAAGGTCCAGCTGGTCGGCGACGACCTGTTCGTCACCAACCCGGAGCGCCTGCGCCGCGGCATCGAGACCGGCACCGCCAACGCGCTGCTGGTGAAGGTGAACCAGATCGGCTCGCTCACCGAGACCCTGGACGCCGTCGAGCTGGCCCAGCGCAACGGCTACCGCTGCATGATGTCGCACCGCTCCGGCGAGACCGAGGACGTCACCATCGCCGACCTCGCCGTCGCCACCAACTGCGGCCAGATCAAGACCGGCGCCCCGGCCCGCTCCGAGCGCGTCGCCAAGTACAACCAGCTGCTGCGCATCGAGGAGATCCTCGACGACGCCGCCGAGTACGCCGGCCGCGGTGCCTTCCCCCGGTACAAGTACGAGGGCTGACACCCGCGGGCTGACACACGGCCGCTGGACCGGTGCCCCGGCAACCACCCCGTAGGGTGGGGGCCGGGGCACCGGCGCGAGCAGGAGGGGTACGAGCGATGTGGAAGATCCCGGGACTGGCGGGGCGGCCACGCTTCACCAGCCGCGCGACCGTGCTCGTGCTCGTCCTGTGCTCGCTGGTGGCGATACTGGCCTACCCCACCCGGCAGTTCCTGACGCAGCGCTCGGAGATCGCCGACCAGCGGGCCCGGGCGGAGCACGCCCGGCAGCAGGTCGAGGAGCTCCGGCGGGCGAAGGCCCGCTGGCAGGACCCGGAGTACGTGAAGGCGCAGGCCCGCGAGCGGCTGCACTTCGCGATGCCCGGTGAGACCCCGTTCGTCTCGGTCGACCCGTCCGCGCCCCCCGGCCCGGCCTCCGCCGGCGCGCTGCCCACCGGCCCGGTCCGGGCGGCCAAGCCCTGGTACACCACCGTCCTCGAATCGGTCGACCTGGCCGACTCGACGCCCGCTCCTCACGAAGACGCCACGCCATGACCTCTGAACAGCACCCTGCCACCACCCCCGACGGCGCCGTGCCGGACGCCGACATGGCCGCCATCGCCGCCCAGCTCGGCCGGGTTCCGCGCGGGCTGCGCGGGGTGGCCCACCGCTGCCCCTGCGGCAACCCCGACGTGGTCGAGACGGCACCCCGGCTGCCCGACGGCACGCCCTTCCCCACGCTGTACTACCTGACCTGCCCCAAGGCGGCCTCGCTGATCGGCACCCTGGAGGCCGACGGTGTGATGAAGGATCAGAGCGCCCGCCTCGCCGAGGACCCGGAGCTCGCCGCCGCGTACCGGGCCGCTCACGAGGACTACATCGCCCGCCGCGACGCCATCGAGGTGCTGGAGGGCTTCCCGAGCGCCGGCGGGATGCCCGACCGGGTGAAGTGCCTGCACGTGCTGGTCGGCCACTCGCTGGCCGCCGGCCCGGGCGTCAACCCGTTCGGCGACGAGGCGATCGGCATGCTGGAGGACTGGTGGGCCAAGGGCCCGTGCGTCTCCCCGGCCGAGGTCGAGGCGGCCGGTGAGCGGGTCGCCCGCAACCGCGCCAAGGAGCAGGACCACGCCGCGGTCATCGCGGCCAAGGAGCAGAAGACCGCCGAGCGCGCGGCCAAGCGCGCCCGCGAAGAGGAGGAGGGCCAGTGACCGCCACCCGGGTCGCCGCGATCGACTGCGGCACCAACTCGATCCGGCTGCTGATCGCCGACCTCGACCCGGCCACCGGGGAGATCACCGACCTCGACCGCCGGATGGTCATCAACCGGCTCGGCCAGGGCGTCGACTCCACCGGCCGGCTCCACCCGGACGCCCTGGAGCGCACGTTCGCCGCCTGCCGCGAGTACGCGGAGATCATCACGGCGCACGGCGTGGGCCCGGAGCGGATCCGCTTCGTCGCCACCAGCGCCTCCCGGGACGCCGAGAACGCCGCCGAGTTCACCGAGGGCGTGCGCGGCATCCTCGGTGTCGTCCCCGAGGTGGTCAGCGGCGACGAGGAGGCCCGGCTCTCCTTCACCGGTGCCACCAAGGAGCTCACCGGCGGCTCCCTCAAGCCCCCGTACCTGGTCTTCGACCTGGGCGGCGGCTCCACCGAGTTCGTGCTCGGCGGCGAGGAGGTGCAGGCCGCCCGCTCGGTGGACATCGGCTGCGTCCGGATGACCGAGCGGCACTTCGGCGGCGCCGAGCTGCCGACGGACGATCAGATCGCCCGTGCCAAGGCCGACATCCTGGCCGCGCTGGACACCGCCGCCGAGACGGTGCCGCTCAACGAGGCGGCCACCCTGGTCGGCCTGGCCGGCACCGTCACCACGGTGGCCGGTATCGCCCTCGACCTCCCGGAGTACGACTCCGCGAAGATCCACCACGCCCGGCTGAGCGTGGCGCAGGTCCGGGAGACCGCCGGGCGGCTGCTGCACGCCACCCACGCCGAGCGCCTGGCGATCCCGGTGATGCACCCCGGCCGGGCCGACGTCATCGCGGCCGGCGCCCTGGTCCTGCTGGAGATCATGGAGCGCACCGGCGCCGCCGAGGTGGTCGTCAGCGAGCACGACATCCTCGACGGCATCGCCTGGAGTATCGCCCGCTGACCTGCTGAGGGGCTTACCCGAGCGGCCCCGGCGCGCCTCCGCGGCGCCCCGGGCCGCCTGCCGGGCGGTGTGTCGCGAGAACCTTCGTGAATTTCTTCACATGGCCGACCGCCTGATCGATGCACCCCGGTGTCCGCTCCGTCCGTTATGTGGGACCGAAGGTCGCCCTCCGTGTTCAGCCAGCGGATCGCAGGCAGGGCTTACCGATGGCCGATGGATTCGAAATTCCGCTCGGGAACTCGGGTGTCACCGGGATCGTTGCTGCTCAGCGCGGCCATGACCGCCCCCGGGCTCACCCAACCCCCCGTCGACGCGTGAGCGGACGGCCACGCCCTCGAAATGCGGGCGCGCAGTGTAGCAGGGGGTGTCCAGAGGCTTGTGACGGGCCTCACGAAGTGCCCGTCAGATGGGGGTGGATACTTTCCGATATGAGCACCACGGAGCGTCCTCGCATCCTCATTGTCGGCGGTGGTTACGTCGGCCTGTATGCCGCGATGCGCATCCTCAAGAAGATGCGCTACGGGGAGGCGACCGTCACGGTCGTCGACCCGCGGTCCTACATGACGTACCTGCCCTTCCTTCCCGAGGCGGCCGGCGGCAACGTCGCGCCTCGCAACCTCGTCGCACCGCTGCGCAGCGCCCTCAAGAAGGCGGAGGTGCTCACCGGTGCGGTCACCGGCGTGGACCACGCCCGCAAGGTCGCCACGATCCAGCCCGCGGCCGGCGACGCCTACGAGCTGCCCTTCGACTACCTGGTCGTGGCCACCGGCTCGGTCTCCCGCACCTTCCCGATCCCGGGTCTCGCGGAGCACGGCATCGGCATGAAGACGGTCGAGGAGGCGATCAGCCTCCGCAACCACGTCATGGCGCAGCTCGACAAGGCCGAGTCGACCGCGGACGCGGACATCCGCCGCAAGGCCCTGACCTTCGTGGTCGTGGGCGGCGGGTTCGCCGGTGTCGAGACGATCGCCGAGATCGAGGACATGGCGCGCGACGCGGCGAAGATCTACAAGACCGTCAGCCGCGACGACATGCGCTTCATCCTCGTCGAGGCGGCCAACCGCATCCTCCCCGAGATGGGCCCGGACCTCGGTCTGTGGACCAAGGAGAAGCTCGAAGAGCGCAACATCGAGATCTACATCGAGACCTCGATGGACTCCTGCGTCGACCAGCACGTCGTCCTGAAGAACGGTGTCGAGGCCGACGCCTCCACCATCGTCTGGACGGCCGGCGTCAAGCCGAACCCGGTGCTGGCCAACTTCGGCCTCCCGCTCGGCCCCCGCGGCCACGTGGACACCGCGCCCACCCTCCAGGTGCAGGGCTTCGACTACGTCTGGTCCGCCGGCGACAACGCCCAGGTGCCGGACCTCGCCGTCGGCGAGGGCGCCTGGTGCCCGCCGAACGCCCAGCACGCGGTGCGTCAGGCGCTCGTCCTCGCCGACAACGTGGTCTCCGGCATGCGGGGCTTCCCGCAGAAGGAGTACAAGCACAAGAACCTCGGTGCGGTCGCCGGCCTCGGCCTGCACAAGGGTGTGGCGATCCTCTTCGGCAAGTACAAGCTGAAGGGCCGTCCGGCCTGGTGGTTCCACCGTCTGTACCACGGCAGCCGGGTGCCGACCATGAACCGCAAGGTCCGCGTCTTCACCGACTGGACGCTGGCGATGTTCCTCAAGCGCGAGACCGTCGGCCTCGCCGAGATGGAGAAGCCGTTCGAGGCGTTCCAGGAGGCCGCCGGCCCCGCCAAGCCGATTCCGGCCCAGGCGAAGCCGGCCGTCGAGAAGGAGCTGGCCACCAGCAAGTAAGCGACTGTGGCCCCGGCGCGAGCAGGCCGGGGATGAGTCGGAGGCCCTCCGCCCGGCAACGTCGCCGGACCACGACCTCCGTGGTGCTCAGCCGGCCGTGCGAGTCGGGCGGAGTACAGAAGTGACCGAAGGCCCCTGCCGTAACCGGGCAGGGGCCTTCGTCGTGTCCTGATCCGTGTCCTGTGCCGTGTGCTCCGGTGTCCTGCGGGAACGGCGAGGGCCCCGGCACCGGGAGGGTGCCGGGGGCCCTGTGGACGGGCGGTGCGTCAGTCGGTCTTGATGGCGCCCAGGATGTCCAGGCGGGAGGCCCGGCGGGCCGGCCAGATCGCCGCCACCATGCCCACCAGCCCGGCCAGCGCCAGGAAGACCAGCAGCTTGCCGTACGGGACGACCGTGCCGAGCCCCGGCATGCTGGACTCCAGGGTGCCGTTGACCGCCCAGGCCAGAAAGCAGCCGAGCAGCACGCCGATCACCGCGCCGAACATCGAGATGACCACCGACTCCAGCCGGACCATCCGCTTGACGCCGCGTCGGTCCAGGCCGATGGCGCGCAGCATGCCGATCTCCCGCTTGCGCTCGAAGACGGACATCGCCAGCGTGTTCACCACGCCGAGCACCGCCACCAGCACGGACATCGCCAGCAGGCCGTACATCAGGTTCAGCATGAAGGTGATGATCTTGCTGTACTCGTCCCGGATGTCCTGCTTGGTCTTCACGTCGATCACCGGGTTGCTGCCGGTGGCGTCCTTGATGGCCTTGCGCAGGGCATCGGTCGGGCCGTCCGCGGTCTTCACCAGGATCTGGGTGACGTACGGGTCCTCGGTGTGCTTGAAGACCTCGGTGTTGGCCATCACGACCGGCGAGAGCAGCTCGTTCTTCTGGAACACGCCGCCGACGGTGACCTGGGCGGTGCCGCCGTCCGGGTACTCGACCGGCAGGGTCGAGCCGACCGACAGGTTGTTGCTCTTCGCGGTCTCCGCCTGGACGAGGATCTGTCCCTGCTTCAGCGCGGCCGTGGAGCCGCTGTCCAGCGTGAGGGCGACCACCTTGTCGACCGCGTCGGCGTCGACACCGCTGATCGCGCGCTCGGTGGAGCCCAGCTTCCAGTAGACGTCCGACATCGGGCTGACCGCGGACACCCCGGGGACCTTGGCGACCACGGCGGCCAGCTTCGGGTCCGGCGAGATGCCGTTGGCGGTCTTGATGCTGTAGTCCGCCGTCATGCTGCTGGTGACCGAGCGGTCGACGGCGTCGCCGACCGAGGCGCCCAGCACCGTCAGCGAGCTGACCAGGGCCAGGCCGATGGTGAGCGCGGCCGCGGTGGCGGCGGTGCGGCGCGGGTTGCGCACCGCGTTCTGCTGGGCCAGCCGGCCGGCGGTGCCCGCGGTCGCCCGCAGCAGCGGGCCGACCAGCGCGATCACCGGACGGGACAGCAGCGGCAGCAGGATGAAGATGCCGATCAGGGCGAGGCCCGCGCCGGCCGCGACCGGGATCCGGCCGGAGGAGTCGCCGGCCGCGGCGCCGACGGCCACCAGGCCCAGGCCGCCCGCGGCGATCAGACCGCCGATGACGTTCCGGACGATCAGGCTCTTCGGCGCGGCGGGCTGGTCGCCGCTGCTCATCGCCGCGACCGGGGCGATCCGCGAGGCGCGGACGGCGGGCAGCAGCGCGGAGAGCGTCGTCACCACGACACCGACCACCAGGGAGACCACGACGGTGGCGGGGGCCACGACGAGCGGGCCGGCCGGCAGGCCGGCGTCCAGCGCGTCGAGCACCGCGCGCATGCCGGCGCCGATCCCGATGCCGGTGGCGAGGCCGGCCGCCGAGGCGACGAGGCCGATCAGCAGCGCCTCGATCAGCACCGAGCGGGTCACCTGGCCGCGGCCGGCGCCGACCGCGCGCAGCAGGGCCAGCTCACGGGTGCGCTGGGCGACCAGCATGGTGAAGGTGTTGGCGATGATGAAGATGCCGACGAAGAGCGAGATCCCGGCGAAGGCGAGCAGGGCGGTCTTCATGCCGGTGGTGCCGTCGGCGATCATCTTCGTCTGGCGGTCGGTCAGCTCCTGGCCGGTCTCGGCCTGCATCTGGCCGTTACCGGGCAGCACGGCGGTGATCTTCTGCAGCAGCTCGTTCTGCGAGGTGCCGGGCTTCGCGGTGACCGTGATGGTGCTGTACTGGCCGGGCGCGAGCAGCAGCTGCTGCGCGGTGGCCCGGTCGAAGAGGGTCAGCGTACCGCCCGACTCGATCTCGGGGTCGTCGGTGGTGAAGACGCCGACCAGGGTGCGCTCGCTGGCGGGGCCGGTGGAGGCGATCCGGACGGTGTCGCCGACGTGGAAGCCGCCCTTCTCGGCGGTGCGGCGGTCGAGCGCGATCTCCCGCTCGGCCTGCGGGCCCCGGCCCTCGACCATCGGGTAGCGGGAGTCCTTGCCGGAGGCGTCCGGGGCGAAGTTGCCGCCCCGGGAGGCCCAGCCCTGGCCGATCAGGTCGCCCTTGCGGTCGGCCACGCCGACGAAGCCGCCGACGGTGCCGCGGGCCCGCTCGGTGCCCGGCAGCGCGGCGATCTTCGCGACGGTGTCGTCGGTGAGCTTGCCCTGGTTCGGGCCGCTCCGGTCCTTGGCACGGAAGGGGGAGTCCGCGACCGTGTCGGTGACCAGGACGGAGACGTCCGAGTAGCTCTTGGAGAGGCTGTTCTTCATGCCCTCGCCGAGCGTGTCGGAGAAGACCATGGTGCCGGCCACGAAGGCCGTGCCCAGCAGGACGGCGAGCGCCGTCATCAGCAGTCGGCCCTTGTGGGCCAGCACATTGCGCAGTGCGGTGCGGTACATGGGTGTGTGAGTCCTGGAGGTGTGGGTGCGGGCGGGCGGCGGACGTCGTGTCAGCTGGTACGGCCCTTGGCGTCGAAGCGGCGCATGCGGTCCAGGACGGAGTCGGCGGTGGGGGCGGTCAGCTCGTCGACGATCCGGCCGTCGGCGAGGAACACCACCCGGTCGGCGTACGAGGCGGCGACCGGGTCGTGCGTCACCATGACGACGGTCTGACCGAGTTCGCGCACCGAGTTGCGCAGGAAGGAGAGGATCTCCGCGCCGGAGCGGGAGTCGAGGTTGCCGGTGGGCTCGTCGGCGAAGATGATCTCCGGCTTGGAGGCCAGCGCGCGGGCGCAGGCCACCCGCTGCTGCTGGCCGCCGGAGAGCTGCGACGGGCGGTGGGTGAGCCGGCCGGAGAGGCCGACCGTGTCGACCACGCGGTCCAGCCACGGCCGGTCGACCTTGGTGCCCGCGATGTCCATCGGCAGGGTGATGTTCTCCAGCGCGGTCAGCGTGGGCAGCAGGTTGAAGGCCTGGAAGACGAACCCGATCTTGTCCCGGCGGAGCTTGGTGAGCTGCTTGTCCCGCAGCCCGACCAGCTCGGTCTCGCCGATCGTGGCGGAACCCGAGGAGACCGTGTCCAGCCCGGCCATGCAGTGCATCAGGGTCGACTTGCCGGAGCCGGACGGGCCCATGATCGCGGTGAACTCGCCCCGCGCGAAGGCCACGCTCACGCTGTCGAGGGCGACCACGCGGGTCTCGCCCTCCCCGTAGACCTTGCTCAGCCCGTTGGCTCGGGCGGCCGCCTGGCCGGTGCGGACGGCGGGTGCGGTCGTCGTGGTCACGGGAACTCCTGTCGGGGAGGGTACGGCTGGTCTACTCGATCCTCCCGTGCGTGATCACGGGATCCGTCGCTCCGGCGAACGGTTGCGGCGACCGTCGCCAGGCGTATCCGGAACTCCCGCCCTCCTCCTGCGGTATGACACCGACCCTGAGAACGGCGGCTGGCCGGATATCGCCGGGCAGGTGGCCGAATCACGGACTGTTCGTCAGATGGCAAGGAAACATGACAACTTCCGGCCCGTGGAACATGCGAAACCGGGACCCGGGCGACTAGGCTCAGGGGCAGCCCGCACACGGGCGCGCGGTTCACGCCCGGGTGGTGGAACGCAGACACGGGCAGCTTAAAACTGCTTGGCCGCGAGGCCGTGCCGGTTCGAGTCCGGCCCCGGGCACCAGCGCCACTGTGGCGCCGGAGGAGATCCTCCTCACGGCGTACGCGCATTCCTTTGCCAAACCATTACTCTGGTGCCGTGGGCAGCGTCGCGCCGCCCCGGAGGGAATGAGATGAGAAGCAGCAACCCGGTCTTCTCGCGGGAGGGGTCCTTCACCCGCGACACCGGATACGCGGGGTTCGACGCCACCCGGCCGCCCCAGGCCGGCGACCCGTACGCCAACAACCCCTACGCGGCCAACCCCTACGGCGCCAACCCGTACGCGCGCGCCGACGGCACCCAGCTGACGGACGACCAGCTGGTCGAGATGTACCAGGCCCCGTCCGCGGGCCCGCTGCAGACCGGCCGGATGACCATGGACGACGTGGTCGCCCGGACGACGCTCACGCTGCTCACCCTGGTCGCGTTCGGCGCCCTCGCGTGGTTCGCGCTGCCCGACGAGGGCTACGGCTTCGCCGCCGGCGCCGCCCTGGCCGCGTTCGTGGTCGGCCTCGTCATCACCTTCAAGCGCAGCGTCAGCCCGCCGCTGATCCTCGCCTACGCCGCCCTGGAGGGCTTCTTCCTCGGCGCGATCACCAAGGTCTTCAACACGATCTGGCCCGGCATCGCCGTCCAGGCCGTGCTCGGCACCGCGGTGGTCTTCGGCGCCATGCTGATCGCCTACAAGAGCGGCCGGATCCGGGTCACCCCCCGGTACACCCGGATCGGCCTGGCCATCGCGATGGGCTTCCTCGGCCTGCTGCTGGTCAACATGATCGCCTCGATGTTCGGCGCCGACTTCGGCCTGCGCTCCGGACCGCTCGGCATCGCGGTCGGCCTGATCGGCATCGCCCTCGGCGCGTTCTTCCTCTCGCTGGACTTCGCCGAGATCGAGAACGCGATCCGCGGCGGCGCCCCGCAGCAGGAGGCCTGGCGCGCCGCCTTCGGCCTCACCCTCTCCCTGGTCTGGATCTACCTGGAGATGCTGCGCCTGATCGCCATCCTCCGCGGCGACGACTGACCTCGTCCCGGACCCGCACCGAAGCCCCCGAGAGCCCCGCTCCCGGGGGCTTCGGCCTGTCCGGGCCCGATACCCTCGCTGCATGTCCGAAGCCCCCCTGCCGTCCGCCGCCGACCTGGTCGACGCCGTCGACCGCCTCGCGGACCGGTTCCGTTCGATGCCGCAGAGCCGGCTGCTCGCCGCGGTGCCCGGCCACCCGTCCCGGGCGAGGGCCGGGCTGGCGCTGGCCCGCAGCCTGGCCTCGGCCGCCCTGGAACTGGAGGGCGAGCCGCCGCACGAGGTACCGGACGCCGGCCCGTTCGCGGTCGGCGACCAGCTCTCCGTGGCCGGACACGACCTGGTGCTCGCCGCACAGGGCCGGCCGGAGGCCGTCGCCGCCGCGCTGGCCGCCGTCCGGGAGACCGAGCGCCTCACCGCCTGAGACGCGAACGGCCGAGGGCCGGTCGGGCAACCCCACGAGGTTGCCCGACCGGCCCTCGGCCGGTGACGCGTCGGACGGTTCAGATGCTCGCGACCACCCGGTCGGCCAGCACGTACACCGCGTCGTCGTCGGTGGAGAAGGTCAGCGAGTAGGAGCCGGAGAACCGGGACCCGCCGAGCAGCCGGACGTCCTCGCCGGCCGAGACGGCGTCGACCAGGCGGTAGGCCGCCTCGCGGTCGCCGGGAGCCACGCACAGCGTGGTGCCGTCGGCGAAGGCGTACACGTCCAGGGTGCCCAGCGGGCCGGGACGGACGTCGGTGAGGGCGATCTTCTCGTCGGCCAGCGCGGCGAGCCGGGTGTCCGTCCACTCCCGGGACGGGGTCTGGCTCGGCACGAAGTCGGGGTGCGAGGGGTGACGGCGCGGGTCCGGGGCGACGGCCGGCTCGGCCTCGACCTCGGCGTCCAGCAGGCCGGCCTCCAGGCCGGTAGCGATCAGGTCGGCCTCGCGGCGGGCGCGGACGTCGGAACCGGCCTCGGCCGGCACCGGGGTGCCGCCCTGCGACGGGTGGCCGGGGAGCACGCCCCCCTCCGGGCCGCCCTCGTTGATGATGTCCTCCAGCGCGCTCCGCAGCGCCTCGCCGAATCCCGGGTCCATCGTGCCGTTGTCCGCGGCGCTCTCCGGGCCGGTCGGCCGCGGGAAGAACAGCGGCCATTCCTCCCCGACACTCAGGAAGGGACCCTCGAACATCGGGGCGTCCTCCGCGGCGCGCGCCTCCTGCTCGGCCCAGAAGGCCCGGGCCTCGGTGATCTCCCGCTCCCGGTCCGCCGCGAGCGCCTCGGTGACCGCCCGGCGTATCGCCGCCTCGTCGAGGGCGGTTCCGGCGGAGGCGGTCCGCTGCTCCTCCAACCGGCGCGAGAGCGCCCGGAGCTGGAGCAGCACGACGGAGGCGACGACGATCAGGATCAGCAGCAGAGAGATGTAGACGACGCTCACGGAATGTACTCCTTGCGAGGAGTGGAACGGGGTTGCACGTCCACATTGCCGCATGCGAGGCCGTTACTGCAGTGGTGGATGTCCCATTTATAGGGAACTTCCGCCCTTGTCCCCAAATTGTTAGGTACTACCTGTCGACGGAGCGGAGTCGAGCCATTCCGCTCCGTCGACGAAACGGCCCGGAAATGAAAAATCGAGGGCCGGACCACGTTTCGCGTGTGATCCGGCCCTCAATTACGGAGTGTCACTCCGAACGGGTGGTTCCCTGTGCCGCGTACGGCGTGTCGCTCGTGTTCAGCTCAGCTCAGCCGCTCGATGACCATGGCCATGCCCTGGCCGCCGCCGACGCACATGGTCTCCAGGCCGAACTGCTTGTCGTGCCACTGCAGGGAGTTGATCAGGGTGGTGGTGATGCGGGCGCCCGTCATGCCGAAGGGGTGGCCGACGGCGATGGCGCCGCCGTTGACGTTCAGGCGGTCGATGTCGATGCCGAGGTCGCGGTAGGAGGGGATCACCTGGGCGGCGAAGGCCTCGTTGATCTCGACCAGGTCGATGTCGTTGATCGACATGCCGGCGCGGGCGAGGGCCTGCTTGGTGGCCTCGACCGGGCCGTAGCCCATGATCTCGGGGGAGAGGCCGCTGACGCCGGTGGAGACGACCCGGGCGAGCGGGGTGATGCCGAGCTCGCGGGCCTTGGTGTCGGACATGATCACCAGGGCGGCGGCGCCGTCGTTCAGCGGGCAGCAGTTGCCGGCGGTCACGGTGCCGTCGGGGCGGAAGACCGGCTTGAGGCCGGAGACGGCGTCCAGGGTGACGCCGGCGCGCGGGCCGTCGTCCTGCGAGACGACGGTGCCGTCCGGGGTGGTGATCGGGACGATCTCGCGCTGCCAGAAGCCGGCCGCGATGGCCTGCTCGGCGAGGTTCTGGGAGCGGACGCCGAACTCGTCCTGATCGGCGCGGGTGATGCCCTTGAGCGCGGCCAGGTTCTCCGCGGTCTGGCCCATCGCGACGTAGGCGTCGGGGAGCAGGCCGTCCTCGCGCGGGTCGTGCCACTCGCCGCCGCCCTCGGCGGCGCGCTTGGCGGTGCGGGCCTGTGCCTCGTCGAAGAGCGGGTTGGGGGTGTTCGGCATGCCGTCGGAGGTGCCGTTGATGCTGCGGGAGACGGTCTCGACGCCGGCCGAGATGAAGATGTCGCCCTCGCCGGCCTTGATCGCGTGCAGTGCCATGCGGGTGGTCTGCAGCGAGGAGGCGCAGTAGCGGGTGATCGTGGTGCCGGGCAGGTAGTCCATGCCCATCTGCACCGCGACGATCCGGCCGAGGTTGTGGCCCTGCTCGCCGCCGGGCAGGCCGCAGCCGAGCATCAGGTCGTCGATCTGCCGCGGGTCGAGCTCCGGCACCCTGGCGAGCGCGGCGCCGATGATCTGGGAGGTGAGGTCGTCCGGCCGGACGTCCTTCAGCGAGCCCTTGAAGGCCCGGCCGATCGGCGAACGGGCGGCGCTGACGATGACGGCTTCGGGCATGGTGGGCTCCTCGCTGAGTGACCGGCTAGCGAGTATTCACTTGAGGCCGCAAGTCTGCCTCCAATGACACTCGGGAGGAAAATTACCGCTTAGTAGCCCCGGCGTCACCCGGTCCCGGGTGTGAGCTGGCTGACGCGGCCTCGGGCACCGGCGTGCCCGGCAGACCCAGCCGCAGCCGGTGCCGCATCAGCGCCCAGCGCCGGGCCGCCGGCTCGCTGCCGGCCGCCGCGACCTCGGTGCCCGAGCGGCCCGCCGCGGCCGCCGCCGCCACCTCGACCGGCAGCACCGCCTGCGCCGCCGGCGCCTCGACCGCCGCGTCCTCCTCCGCGGGCCACAGGTCCACCGCCGCACACAGGGAGGGCAGCATCGCCATCGCCGCGGTCGCGTAGCCCTGCGCCGACGGGTGGTAGCGGTCGGCCGCGAACAGCTCCGGCCGGGTCGCGAACTCCGGGCCCAGCAGCGAACCCAGCGACACCGTCCGCCCGCCCGCCTCGACCACCGCGATGGTCTGCGCGGCGGCCAGCTGCCGGCTCAGCCGCCGGGCCACCCAGCGCAGCGGCGGCCGCACCGGCTTGATCGTGCCCAGATCCGGGCAGGTGCCGACCACCACCTCGCAGCCGGTCGACCGCAGGATGCGCACCGCGTCGCCCAGATGCCGCACGCACTGCGCCGCCGGGCTGTGCCGGGTCACGTCGTTGGCGCCGATCATGATCACCGCGAGCGCGGGACGGTGCGGCACGGCCAGCGCCGCCTGGTCGACCAGGTCCGCCGAGCGCGCCCCCGACCTGGCCACGTTCACCAGCCGCACCCGCCGCTCGGCCACCGAGGCCAGGCCCGAGGCCAGCAGCGCGCCCGGCGTCTCCCGGCCGCGGTTCACGCCCAGCCCCGCCGCGGTCGAGTCGCCGAGGAAGGCCAGCACCAGGGGCGGCTCGTCCGAGGCCGGGGCGATCGCCCCGGAGTCGGTGAACGCGTCGCCGTAGATGCCGTCGGCACGCGGCGGATCGCCCTCCAGCAGCCCGATCGCCCGGACCGCCAGCCTGCTCTCGGTCAGCAGCAACCCGGCCAGCCCCACACCCAGCAGTCCGATCCCGCCGCCGCCGTACGCGGCCGCCGTCGCGATACGGCGGGCCACCCTTGCCCTCGACGCCTGTGCCCCTGGCATCCTGCACCCCCTTGTGCGGTCTTCCAGAGTCCTCGTAACCCCGTAGTACCCGTCCGGACAGCGCCGCTATCGGCGGCCGTCGGCCATCCGTGGCCATACCCTTTAGACACCCACAGTCACACGCGCCACTATCGGGAGGACCCCCGTGCGGTACAGCAATTCGATCATCGAGCTGGTCGGCAACACGCCCCTGGTGAAGCTCAACCAGGTCACCGAGGGGATCACCGCCACCGTGCTGGCCAAGGTCGAGTACTTCAACCCGGGCGGCAGCGTGAAGGACCGGATCGCGCTGCGCATGGTCGAGGCCGCGGAGGCCTCGGGCGCGCTCAAGCCCGGCGGCACCATCGTCGAGCCCACCTCCGGCAACACCGGCGTCGGCCTGGCGATCGTGGCCCAGCAGAAGGGCTACAAGTGCATCTTCGTCTGCCCGGACAAGGTGTCCACTGACAAGATCAACACGCTGCGCGCCTACGGCGCCGAGGTCGTGGTCTGCCCGACCGCCGTCGCCCCCGAGCACCCGGACTCCTACTACAACGTCTCCGACCGGCTGGTCCGCGAGACCCCGAACGCCTGGAAGCCGGACCAGTACTCCAACCCGGACAACCCGGCCTCGCACTACCACTCCACCGGCCCGGAGCTGTGGGAGCAGACCGACGGCAGGATCACCCACTTCGTCGCGGGCGTCGGCACCGGCGGCACCATCTCCGGCACCGGCCGCTACCTGAAGGACGTCTCCGGCGGCAAGGTCCAGGTGGTCGGCGCCGACCCGGAGGGCTCGGTGTACTCCGGCGGCACCGGCCGCCCGTACCTGGTCGAGGGCGTCGGCGAGGACTTCTGGCCCACCGCCTACGACCGCACCGTCGCGGACGAGATCGTGGCCGTGTCCGACAAGGACTCCTTCCAGATGACCCGTCGCCTCGCCAAGGAGGAGGGCCTGCTGGTCGGCGGCTCCTGCGGCATGGCCGTGGTCGCCGCTCTGGAGGTCGCCAAGCGGCTCGGCCCGGACGACGTGGTCGTCGTGCTGCTGCCGGACGGCGGCCGCGGCTACCTCTCCAAGATCTTCAACGACGACTGGATGGCCGACTACGGCTTCCTGCCCACCGCGACCGACGAGGCGCACATCGGCGAGGTGCTGGCCCGCAAGGACGCCCTCGAGCACGAGGGCATCCCGCAGTTCGTCCACATGCACCCCAACGAGACCGTCGCCGAGGCCGTCCAGGTGCTGCGGGACTTCGGCGTCTCCCAGATGCCGATCGTGTCGCCCGGCGCCGGCCACCCGGACGTCATGGCCGGCGAGGTGATCGGCTCGATCGTCGAGCGGGAGCTGCTGGAGGGCCTCTTCGCGCAGAAGATCACGCTGACCGACACCCTGGACAAGGTGATGTCCAAGCCGCTGCCGGTGGTCGGCTCCGGCGAGTCGGTGACCAACCTGATGACGGTGCTGGAGAAGGCCGACGCCGTGGTCGTGCTCGTCGAGGGCAAGCCGCAGGGCATCGTCACCCGCCAGGACCTGCTGGCCTTCCTCACCAGCCGGGCCGGCCACTGACCCAGGACCGCCGACCCCGGGCCGCGGGCGGCGGGCCACCGGCCTCGGGCCGCTGATCCGCGGTCACCGGGCCCGGCGGGCCGATCGGGTGAAAGGGCGTCGTCTCACCTGTTGGTACACCGACGTCACCTCGGCGCATCAGCCCGTTAACAACGGTCGTGCATCGTATTGGTCAACGGCAAGACGCCGAGCATGGTGGCAGCGGAGGTCGGGAGCGGCTCCCCGGTCCCGCAGTCACCACGGACACGTCGGTCGGCCCTGACCCGGCCCTCCGTGTCCCGCCCGCGGGGGTTGCCGTCGTCCCGCCCCTGTTCGGTTCCGACCGATCCACAGGGTGCGGCGACCCCCGCGGCACCCATCGCGCCGAAAGGCGCGTCTCCGCGGCTCCCGGGTGGGGGAGCGTCGGCGGAGACGGGAGGGCCGGTCCCCAGCCTCTGGGGGCCGGCCCTCTCCGTGTTCCCGCACCCGCCTCCTCGCGCCGCCGGGCCCGGCACGGTTTGGGTCCGTCCGTCGGCTGACCTAGGCTCGCCGCCATGACCAGCACTGACCTGCCCGCGCAGGACGAACCGCGTTACGTACGGCTCAAGATCGAACTCATCGCCGAGATCACCGACGAGCAGGCCCTCAAGGCCGCCGCCCTCGCCCAGGTCGAGAACGACGAGTACCTCGACGACGAGGAGCGCGCCCAGTCCGTCGAGGCCATCGAGGTGGACCCGTCCGGCTCGCTCGCCCACTTCATCGACCCGGTCGCGCTGCTCGGCGATGTCCCCGGCATCGAGCTGACCTCGGCCACCTGGGAGTCGGCGCACACCGACTTCGACCCGGACGAGGAGAGCTGGGACGAGTACAGCGTCGAGTAGCCCTCGTCGCGCCCTCGCCACGCCCGCGCGGCACCGTCGCGCGGCGGCAAGGCCCGGTCCGGACCCTTCCGGACCGGGCCTTTTGTCCGATATGGAGGTATGACAAGTACTCTCGTACGGTCTGAAGCATGTGCGCCGAACGGGTGTATTCGCCCCGTTGTGCCGTGCTCACGATCCGTACCGGGCGCCCGACCGCGCCGGCCGAGAAGCAGGGAGAACCACGTGACGGCACCCGAGAGCCAGCAGCCGGGGAGCAGCAACTGGACCCGGCGCGGCGTCCTGGGCGGCCTGCTCGCCGCACCCGCCCTGCTCGTCGCGGCCTGCAACGGCGACACCGGCGGCAGCAGCGGCGGCGCGGCCGGGAACGCCTCCGGCGGGCCCACCACCAAGGGCGCCGACACCCCGAAGACCTCGGCCGCACGAATAACCGTGACCCCCGCCAACGGCGCCACCGCGGCCCCCTTCACCCGGCCGATCAAGGTCGCCGTCACCGGGGGCACCCTCACCTCCGTCACCGCCACCGACGACAGGGGCCGGGCGGTCGCCGGCACCCTCACCGCCGACGGGCTCGGCTGGGCCTCCACCACCCCGCTCAGCAGCGGCACCCGCTACACCGTCGCCGCCGTCGCCACCGACCAGGACGCCCTGGAGACCGACGTGCACGCGGCGTTCGCCACCGCCGCCCCCGCCAGCACCTTCGTCGGCCACTTCACCCCGGAGAACGGCGCCACCGTCGGCGTCGGCATGCCCGTCTCGATCAACTTCAGCCGGCCGATCACCGACCGCAGGGCCGTCCAGGAGGCGATCACCGTCACCGCCCGGCCCGGGGTCGAGATCGTCGGCCACTGGTTCTCCAGCACCCGGCTCGACTTCCGGCCGCAGGAGTACTGGGCCAAGGGCACCGTCGTCACCCTCAGCCTGCGGCTCAAGGACGTCGAGGGCGCCAAGGGCGTCTACGGCACCCAGTCCAAGGACGTCGCCTTCGCCGTCGGCCGCAGCCGCACCAGCGTCGCCGACCTCTCCGCCGACACCCTCACCGTCACCACCGACGGCGTGGTCACCGGCACCTACCCGATCATCGGCGGCGCCCCCGCCACCCGGACCTGGGGCGGCAGGCTCGTCATCTCCGAGCAGTACCTGCAGACCAAGATGGACTCCCAGACCGTCGGCCTCGGCGACGAGTACAACATCCCCGACGTTCCGCACGCCCAGCGCCTCACCAGCTCCGGCACCTTCATCCACGGCAACTACTGGTCGCCGGAGAGCGCCTTCGGCGAGCAGAACCTCAGCCACGGCTGCATCGCCCTGCGGGACGTCAAGGGCGCCGGAGATCCGCAGACCGACGGCGCCACGTTCTTCAAGGACTCCCTGGTCGGCGACGTCGTCGAAGTGGTGAACTCCGGCGACCGGTCGGTCGACCCCGCCAACGGCCTCAACGGCTGGAACATGGACTGGGCCACCTGGAAGGCCGGCAGCGCGGTCTGACGCCGCGTCCGCGCGGGTGGTGCCGTGCGGCCGCCCGGGCGGACGGCGGCCGGCCGCACCGGGTGGGGCCGGTGGGCCGGGAGCGGTGGAGCAGCACACCGCGCCGCGCCGTGCCGCCGGGCGGCCGCACAGCCGCATGTGCCGGCGGGAGGCAGCTCCCGCCGGCACACGCGTTCAGGGGGCGACTCAGTCGCAGTGCTCGCTGTAGTGGTAGGCGTACGAGTTGAGGATCTCGCCGCCCCAGTCCACACAGGACCCCTTGGCGTAGACGTAGACCGGGCCCGCGTACGTGGTGAAGTTGCCCTCGTCCGAGATCCACGGCGCGCCGGCCTTGGAGACCCGCGCCGCCATGTGCTGCGCGGAGCCGGGGCTGTTGCGGACGGTCACCACGCAGTTCTTGCCGGTGGAGCTGTTGTACGTCAGGAAGACGGTGCCGCCGGACACGGAGTCCGAGTCGATGACGCCGTAGCCGGAGCCGCAGGCGCCGTTGTAGGACGCAGCGTGCGCGGCGGTCGGCATGACGGTGACGGCAGCCGCCGCGACGGCGGCCATGACGCCGGCCCGGGTGGCGGTCCGCTTGAGACGCTGGTGCACGTTCCACTCCAATCGTATGGCCGCACCCGTCCAGGACGGGGTCGGCCGGTGTCGGTCGGTACGGGCAAGCGGTGCGGCTCGACCTCGCCGGCGTCCCGCCGGTCCGTCCTCCTCGCCCCGCACCGACGATGCTGCCGCCCCGCCGTAGCGCCCCCGTATCGCTCCCGTAGCGCCGCCGGGTCCGCGCCCGAGAAGGCCGAAGGGCCGACGGACAGGCGTCCGTCGGCCCCGGTGGGCAGGATCAGATGGCGGCGATACGGCGGCGGATCTCGGGCATGGCCTGGTCGGCCACCGCCGCGACCACGCCGTCGGCGGTCCGATCGACGGCGTCGCCGGGTTGACCGGTGGTGATGTGCCACCAGGTGTCCCGGCGGTCGGCGAGCAGGTAGCCGATGCGTACCGGTTCGAAGCGGCGGTCGTAGTAGACGACCGGGTTGGGCCGGGCCGGGAGTTCGGGCCGGTCGGCCTGGTAGGCCTCCCAGGCCCGGCGGTCGATCACCGAGATGTTGACCGTGAAGTCAAGCGACTCGGCCGAGTTGAAGCGGGACGACTGGAACCCCAGCTGCACCCAGGCGTTCGGGTCCGGGAGCTCGAAACGCAGCCCGGACCCCTTCCAGCCGAGCGCCCGCAGCCGCGCTGCGACGCCCTCGCGCAGCATCGCCCGGTACAGCGCCTGGGCTGTCACGGCCGCCTGCTCAGTCGCTCGTCCGGGCCACGCCGATCGGGCAGGAGGCGCCGGTGCCGCCGAGGCCGCAGTAGCCGTTGGGGTTCTTGGCCTCGGAGAGGTACTGCTGGTGGTAGGGCTCGGCGGCGTAGAACGGGCCGGCGGGGGCGATCTCGGTGGTGATCGGGCCGAAGCCGAGGGCGGTGAGCTCGGGCTGGAAGGCGCCGCGGGAGGCCTCGGCGGCGGCCTGCTGGGCGGGGGAGTGGGTGTAGACCGCGGAGCGGTACTGGGTGCCGACGTCGTTGCCCTGGCGGAAGCCCTGGGTCGGGTCGTGGGCCTCCCAGAAGGTCTTCAGCAGCGTCTCGTAGGAGATCCGGGCCGGGTCGTAGACGACGCGGACGGCCTCGGTGTGCCCGGTGAGGCCGCTGCAGACCTCCTCGTAGGTCGGGTTCTCGGTGTGCCCGCCCTGGTAGCCGACCAGGGTCGTCCAGACGCCCCGGAGCTGCCAGAAGGCGCGCTCCGCGCCCCAGAAGCAGCCGAGGCCGAAGTCGGCGGTCACCAGGCCCTCCGGGTAGGGGCCGGCGAGCGGGGTGCCGAGGACGGTGTGCAGGTCGGTGAGGGTGAACGGCGGTGTGGTGCGGCCGGGCAGCGCCTGGTCGGCGGTGACGAGAGCGCTCTTGTGGCGGTTGAACAGCAAGGCCTGCTCCAGGTGTCCGGCGGGTCGGGTGTGCGGTGGGTTCAACGCGGGCCGGTGCCGTCGGATTCCGTCCGGGTCCAGGCCGTAAGGAGTTCGTCATCGCTGCGCCCGCCGAAGGTGGGGGCGAGGGCGGCGAGCAGCCGCGCGGCGTACTCCTCGGCGGTGCCGACCTGCGGGTGCTCCTTGCGGAACTCGTCCCACTCGACGCACTCCAGCGGCTCGGCGATGTCCTCGGCGACGACCGCCCGGGTGCCCCACCACTGGTCGCCCGTGCCGAGGAAGACGTCGCGGAGCAGCTCGTAGCGGAGCGGGACGGACTCGGCGAGCAGCACGGCGTCGTAGAGGTCCTTGCCCTGGGCGAAGCCGTCGGTGACCAGCCAGACGATCTTCCAGGCGAGCGAGAGTTCGCGGTCGGCGGTGCGCAGCTCGGCGGGTGCGCCGGTGCCGGCGAGCCGGGGGACGGCGGTGCGGACGGGCTCGGCGGGCAGCGGTTCGGTGAAGACGAAGTCGAGCTGGACGGTGCCCTCGGGCAGGCCGTCGGCCGTCCACGGCAGGACGAGGCGCCGTCCGGGGACGCGGTCGTACGTCCAGATCTCGTCGTGGACGGCCCGGTCGGCATGCAGCCGGACACCGCCGGAGAGCGACTCGGCGGCGGCCGCCAGCCCGGTGAGGAGGCCGTCGGTGCGCGGGTCGTCGAGCTCCCAGTCGGCGGGGGTGACGACGAAGTCGAGGTCGCCGGGCTCGCGGGCGGCCGCGCCGTACCAGGCGGTGAGCAGCACGGAGCCGCGCAGCACGAGGTGGTCCGCCCAGGGGGAGGCGGCGACGGCGGCGAGCACGGTGTCGAGGGCCTCGCGCCGGGCGGCGTACCAGCGGGCACCGGCGGCGGGGTCGGCGAACTCCGGGTCGCCGGCCCGCATCGCCTTGACGTAGCCGAGCAGCGAGGGGTCGAAGACCGGCCGCTGGACGACGCCATCGCCGGCCACCGGCCGGATCGAGCGCGGGAGTTCGAGGCCGGCGAGTTCGGTGTCGGTGGGTGCCGCGTGGGGCAGGCTGAGCTGTTCGCTCCAGGGGCCGTAGCCGAGGTTCTGCCAGGATCCGGTCATCGGGTGGTCCTTTCGTCGGCGGCCGGGGCGGCCGGGGCGGCGGTCTCGGTGATCCAGCCGGCGTCCAGTGCCTCGGTGGTGTCGAGGACGGCGAACTCGCGCTCCACGGAGGCGATCCGGTGGCCGTCCAGGGCGGCGAGCAGGGCGTCGAGCCGGCGGCCGGCGGTGGCGCTGCCGACCAGGCGGCAGCGCTGGGTGACGAACCATTCGAGCTGCCCGTCGGGCCGGGTGCGGCGGGCGTTGCGGGAGAGGTGGGCGTCGTGCCGCTCGGCGAGGGCGGCCAGCGCGGGCCCGGGGTCCTCGTCCAGCAGCAGCTTGACGTGGTGTTCGAAGTAGAAGGCCGGGCCGAGCGCCCGGGCCCGCTCGTCGTCGGCGGGGACGCCGTCCGTCCAGGGCGCCGCCTCGATCTTGGTGCGCAGGACGTCGAACCCGGCGGCGCCCGCCGCCGAGGCCGTCCGGTCGGCGAGCGACCGGGCCTCGGCGAGGGTGCCGGCGGTGGTGAGGGTGAGCATCGGCTGCCGTGGGACGGCCCCGCGGGACAGCTCGATGTCGACGACCTTGAGGCCGTGCTCCGCGGCCCAGGCGGCGAGCGCCCGGGCCTGCGGCGGCGCGACGGTCAGATGGATCTCGAAGTCGCCCCGGAAGCCGGGGCGGACCTGGGTACGGGCGTTGGGCACCCGGGCATCCTGTCAGCCGCTGCCGACAGTGCCGCCGACAGTGCTGCCGGCGGCGCGCGCTGTGGCGGAGCGGTCCGGCGCGGTGGGGCGGCCGGCCTTCTCCCAGCCGACCAGGGCGCGGTTGCGGACCTCGCAGAACCGGGCGACCCGGTCGCTGCTGTAGGACCACGGCTGGCAGCCGATGTACCGGCCGGCCAGCCGGAACTGCTCGACGGCCTCGGCGTACCGCTCGTCGAAGGTGAGCGCGTAGGCGAGCAGGTGCCGCATCCGGGGGACGCGGTGGTCGTCGGCGGGCACCGTCTCCAGGGCGGCGAGCAGCCGGTCCGCGGCGGCCCGGGCCTCGGGCGTGCGCCAGGCCGCGTAGGTGTCCTGGGTGATCTCCAGCTCGTGCACCGCGAGCAGCGGCAGGCCGGCGAGCAGGCTCTCCGGGGGCGCCGAGGCGGCGGCGCGCCCGGCGAAGTCCGTCATCAGCTCGTGCGAGCCGCGCCACTTGGCACACCAGTACTGCAGGGCGTTGAGGTGCGCGGTGAAGAGGTGCGGCGAGCGGCGCACGACCTCCTGCCACACCGCGTCGAACCGCTCGTGGCTCCAGCCGAGGCCCATCGCGACCGGGATCCGTTCGGCCCAAGGAGCCGGGTCCTCGGGGGCGAGTTCGGCGGCCCGGTCGAAGGCCTCCTCGGCCTCGCCCAGGATCCGGTGGAAGGAGGCGAACTGCTCGCGGCTGACCTCCGAGGCCCGCAGTGAGCTGCGGACGTTCCAGGCGAGGCCGACCAGGGCGGTGGCGTGGACGATCGCGGCGTCCGGGGAGTCCGGCTGCTCGGCGCGCCAGGCCCGCAGCCAGCCGTCCTCCTCGGCGGCGCGTTCGGCGAGGTCGCGGATGCGCAGGTGCCGCAGCTCGTGGTCGTCGCCGGCCTCCGCGAGGTGGGCGGCGAACGGCCGCCAGTCCCCGGTCTCGGCGGCGGCCGCGGCGCGCTCGGCGGCCTCGTCCGATGCGTCCGGGGCGGTGCTGCGGGAGGCGTCGAGGTCGGCCCGGGCGGGCAGCCCGAAGGCGGTCGGGTCGAGGTGAGCGGCGCCGCTGCGGGCGTCGGCGATCTTCCGGTTCAGCTCGGCGGTGCGCCGGTTGGCGAACCAGGTGACCAGCTTGGCGAGGACGAAGATCAGTACGGGGATCAGCAGGATGAGGCGGGCCATGGGGCGGGGGCGGTCCTTGCGGTCGGATCGGCGGGGGTCACGGGTGGGGAGAGGGGCTACTTCCGCAGCGGGTCGGCGGAGGCGGCGGGCACGGACGGCGCCAGGCCGGCCCCGGCGAGCAGGGCGCGCAGCGGGCCGGTGTCCGGGGTGTCGGTGACGGCGGCGTCCAGCGCGGCGGGCAGCTCGTCCTCCCGGCCGCCGGGCAGCCGCAGTTCGGCCGGCTCGGACCAGGAGAACTCCCAGCGTGCGAGGCCGGCCTCGGCGAGGGCGACCACGGCCGTCCGGGAGAGCGCGGTGCGCAGCACCGGGCGCAGGAACTCGCGGGCGGCCCGGCCCGTCGCGGCGGCGGACTGCTCGCTGCGCGGCAGCCGGGCGGCGAGGTCGAAGCCGCGGCCCGCGTCGACGGCGTCGAGCAGGGCGTCCAGGGTGGGCGGCAGACCGCTGTCGGCGAGGGCCCGGCGGACCGGCCCGGCGGCCTCGCGGGCCCCGGCCAGGCCGGCGGCCTGCAGGAGCTCCGGCCAGTCGAGGCGCTGCTTGGCCGCGGCCTCGGGGACGAGGGTGGCGGCCTCCAGGGCGGCCAGGGTGAGCTCGGGGTCGCGCAGCAGGGCGAGGGCGGGCCCGCCCTCGCCGGTGGTGCGGCCGTCCTCGGGCAGGGCCTCGACGGCGGCGATCCGCCGGTCGATCGGCGGGTGCGAGTCGTAGGGGTCGGCCTCGGTCTCGGGCAGGCCGAGCTCGTCGAGCTCGCGGCGGCGCTTCGGGTCGGCGAGCAGGTGGGCGAGGCCGCCGTAGAACTGGCCGGGCAGCGGCAGCGCGCCGGCGTCCCAGCCGAGGGTGGCGTAGCGGTCCAGGTAGAAGCCCTGGGCGGCGTCCAGGGCGGGGATGCGGCGCAGTGCGGCGGCGGTGGCGGACCGGCCGGCGATGGCCGCGGCCGTCCGGTCGGCGGCGTACTCCTGACGGCGGCTCACCGCCTCGGAGACCCGGAAGTAGAGCTTGGCGTACAGGGTGAAGACCTTGGCCAGGGCGCGCTGGACGCCGCCGCCGGCCTCCTCGCCGGAGGCCGTCCTGCCCTTGGCGAGCCGCCGGGCGTCCTTCGCGGCGATCTCCGCGGCCTGCTGGGCCTGGTGCCGGTCGGCCCGCTGGTGGAGGGTGCCGATGGTGTGCAGGATCGCGCTGCGCCCGGCGACGGTGACGCCGGCCAGCCGGACGTCGCGGTTGCTGTAGTGGCCGAACTCGTGCGCGAGGACGGAGTCGAGCTCGTCCTCGGTGAGGCCGATCAGCAACGGGGCGCCGATCACCAGGTGGCGCCTGCCGGGGATCAGGCCGAGCAGCCGGGTGTCCTCGCGGACGCCGGCGTTGACATCGGGCACGAGGCGGATCTCGGCGGGGCCGCGGACCCCGGTGAGCTCGGCGATCCGGTCGACGCGGGCCCACAGCCCGGGCTGCTGCTCGCGGGTGACGGGCAGTCCGCCGTCGGCCTCGCCGCGCGGACGGCGGGTCAGGAAGACCACCCGCAGCACCGGGTAGGCGACCACGGCGGTGAGCGCCCAGATCTTCAGCAGACCGGCGCTGACCTGGCCGAGACCGGAGTACAGCGCGATGTCGAGGCCGAGCAGGCCGAGCACGATGGCGGCGGCGAGCAGGTAGAAGCCGGCCAGCAGGGCGACGGCCAGGGCGGCGCGCCCTGCGGTACTGGCGGCGGCGGGTTGCGGGGTCGTGCCCACGGTTCGGTTCCCCCCGGGGACGGCGATCGGATGTCTCGATCGGGTGTGCGGACGCGCGATCGTAGCGGCCGGACTGGCCGCAGGCGAAGGGATTTCGCAGGCCGGGCCGGGTGCGCCGGGCCGCCGTCACCGGCGCCCGCCCGGGCCTCGCAGGGGCCGCCCGGTCCGCCCCGCCGCACGGGGCACACGCTCAGCCCGTGCGGGTACGCCCCCGCGGACTAGGCTCAGGGCATGACCGAGCACCAGCTTCCCCAGGGCTTCGAGACCCTCGCCATCCACGCGGGTCAGGAAGCAGACCCCCAGACCGGGGCCGTCGTCACGCCGATCTACCAGGTGTCCACGTACAAGCAGGACGGGGTGGGCGGCCTGCGGGGCGGGTACGAGTACAGCCGTTCCGCCAACCCGACCAGAACCGCGCTCGAGGAGTGCCTCGCGGCACTGGAGGGCGGCGCCCGCGGCCTCGCCTTCGCCTCCGGCCTCGCCGCCGAGGACACCCTGCTGCGCACGATCCTCAAGCCGGGCGACCACATCGTGATCCCGAACGACGCCTACGGCGGGACGTTCCGGCTGTTCGCGAAGGTCCTGACCCGGTGGGGCGTGGAGTTCTCCGTCGCCAACACCCAGGACCTGGCGGACGTCCGCGCCCAGCTGCGCCCGAACACCCGCGCGGTGTGGGTGGAGACGCCCTCCAACCCGCTGCTGGGCATCACCGACCTGACCGCGCTCGCCGAGGTGGCGCACGGCGCCGGTGCGCTGCTGGTGGTGGACAACACCTTCGCCAGCCCGTACCTGCAGCAGCCGATCGCGCTCGGCGCGGACGCCGTGGTGCACTCCACCACCAAGTACATGGGCGGCCACTCCGACGTCGTCGGCGGCGCGCTGGTGCTGGCGGACGCCGGCCTCGGCGAGGAGGTTGCCTACCACCAGAACGCGATGGGCGCCGTCTCCGGCCCGTTCGACGCCTGGCTGGTGCTGCGCGGCATCAAGACGCTGGGTGTCCGGATGGACCGGCACAGCGCCAACGCCGAGAAGGTCGCCGAGCTGCTGGCCGGCCACCCGAAGGTCAGCCAGGTGCTGTACCCGGGTCTGCCCGAGCACCCCGGCCACGACATCGCCGCGAAGCAGATGAAGGCCTTCGGCGGCATGGTCTCCTTCCGCGTGCACGGCGGCGAGGAGGCGGCGGTCGAGGTCTGCAACCGGGCGCAGCTGTTCACCCTCGGCGAGTCGCTGGGCGGCGTGGAGTCGCTGATCGAGCACCCGGGCCGGATGACGCACGCCTCGGTGGTGGGTTCGGCGCTGGAGGTGCCGGCCGACCTGGTGCGGATCTCGGTCGGCATCGAGTCGGTCGAGGACCTGCTCGCCGACCTGCGGCAGGCGCTGGGCTGAGTCCCGGCGGCGGCCCGGTCAGGGCCGCAGGCCCGCCGAGTACGACTCCAGTGAGTCGTTGAAGCGGGCCAGCAGGGCGCAGAAGGCCCGCTGCTCGTCGGTGGGCCAGTCCGCCGTCAGGCGGCGCATCAACTCCTCGCGCCCGGCCCGGACTTCGGCGAGCCTCCGGCCGCCGAGCGGGGTCAGCGCGAGATGTACGGCACGCCGGTCGGCCGGGTACGGGACCCGGCCGACCAGGTCCGCCTCGACGAGCGGCGCGGCCTGCCGGGTGACGGTGGAGGAGTCGACGCCGAGCGCCTCCGCGAGGGTCTTCACGCTGGCCGGGCCGTGCCGCTGCAGCTCGTCCAGCAGCAGGTAGGCGGCGCGGTCCAGCGAGCCGACCGCGCCGTGCCGGGCCTGCTCCAGCCGTCGGGCGAACACCGCCACCTGGTAGTGGAGTTGGGTGTGGAGGGGGTCGTTGCCGGGGGCGGCCGGGGGCGAGGGGGTCGTCATCGCGGCTCACGTTCCAGAAGCGGTACGGGTGCTCGGAGCCAGCAGCGTACGCGCGCCGGCCCGACCCGGGAACAGGCCCGGCGCTGTCCGGCGCTGCCGGTCGGGGGCTGCCCGCGGCCGTACGCTGATCGGCATGCAGAGCTGGCCGATCACCCTCGACGACGTCCGCGGCGCCCAGAAGATGCTGGCCGGGATCGCCCGGGTGACGCCGATGGAGAGCAGCCGGTACCTGTCCGCGCTGGTGGGCTCGCCCGTCCACCTCAAGTGCGAGAACCTGCAGCGCACCGGCTCGTTCAAGCTGCGCGGCGCCTACGTGCGGATCGCCGGGCTGACCCCGGTGCAGAAGGCCGGCGGAGTGGTCGCCGCCAGCGCCGGAAACCACGCCCAGGGTGTGGCACTGGCCGCCTCGCTGCTCGGCGTGCCCGCCACCGTCTTCATGCCGACCGGGGCCCCGCTGCCCAAGGTGGCGGCGACCCGCGACTACGGCGCCCAGGTGCGGCTGCACGGCGCCACCGTGGACGAGGCGCTGCGGGCGGCGCAGCGCTGGTCGGAGGCGACCGGCGCGGTGTTCATCCACCCCTTCGACCACTGGGACGTGGTGACCGGCCAGGCCACGGTGGGCCTGGAGATCCTGGAGCAGTGCCCGGAGGCGCGCACCATCCTGGTCGGGGTGGGCGGCGGCGGGCTGATCGCCGGGATCGCGGCGGCCGTGAAGCCGCTGCGGCCGGACGTGCGGGTGGTCGGGGTGCAGGCGGCGGGCGCCGCCGCGTACCCGCCCTCGCTGGCGGCCGGGCACCCGGTGACGCTGCCCCGGATCGGCACGATGGCGGACGGGATCATGGTGGGCCGACCCGGCGACATCCCCTTCGAGGTGGTGAACACGCTGGCCGACGGGGTCCGCACGGTCTCCGAGGACGCGCTGTCGCGGGCGCTGCTGGTCGGCCTGGAGCGGCTCAAGCTCGTCGTGGAACCGGCCGGGGCGAGCCCGATCGCGGCCCTGCTGGAGCAGCCGGAGTCCTTCGAGGGCCCGGTGGTGGCGGTGCTGTCCGGCGGCAACATCGACCCGCAGCTGATGATGCGGGTGTTGCGGCACGGCCTGGCGGCGGCCGGCCGCTACCTCTCGCTGCGGGTGCGGCTGGCGGACCGGCCGGGGTCGCTGGCCGACCTGCTGGCGGTGCTCACCAGGGTGGACGCCAATGTGCTGGACGTGGCGCACGTGCGGATCGACCCCCGGCTGGGGCTGGCCGAGGTCGAGGTGGACCTGCACCTGGAGACCAAGGGGCCGGAACACTGCGCGGTGGTGACCGGTGAGCTGCGCGCCGCGGGGTACGTGGTTTCCCAGTAGGACCGGCCGGCGCGCGCGGGGACGCGCGCCCCCCGACCCTTGACGCGATATATCGCAAGCTGCCATTCTCTCGCGATACATCGCGAGATTCGGGATCTGCCCGGCCGGGCTCCTGTGTGACGATCAGACGACATACCGGACAAACAGGAGATGAGGCAGGCCATGGCGCCAGCCATCCAAGCCGAGAACCTGGTCAAGACCTTCGGTGACGTCCGCGCCCTCGACGGCGTCAGCCTGGACGTCCCCGAGGGCACCGTGCTGGGCCTGCTCGGCCCCAACGGCGCGGGCAAGACCACCACCGTGCGGGTGCTCACCACCCTGCTCCGCCCCGACTCCGGCCGTGCCGCGGTGGCCGGCGTGGACGTGCTCGCCCACCCCAACCGGGTCCGCAGCCTGATCGGCCTCTCCGGCCAGTACGCCGCGGTCGACGAGTACCTCACCGGCCGCGAGAACCTCCAGATGGTCGGCGAGCTCTACCAGATGAGCGCCCGCGACGCGAAGGCCCGCGCACGGGAGCTGCTGGAGTGGTTCAACCTCTCCGAGGCCGCAGACCGCACCGCCAAGACCTACTCCGGCGGCATGCGCCGCCGCCTCGACCTCGCCGCCGCGCTGGTCGTCCGCCCGCCGGTGATGTTCCTCGACGAGCCGACCACCGGCCTCGACCCGCGCAACCGCCTCGCCCTGTGGGAGGTCATCGAGACCCTCGTCGACCAAGGCACCACCCTGCTCCTCACCACCCAGTACCTGGAGGAGGCCGACCGCCTCGCCCACGACATCGCGGTGGTCGACCACGGCCGGGTGATCGCCCGCGGCACCGCCGACGAACTCAAGGCGCAGATCGGCGGCGAGCGGATCGAACTCGTCGTGCACCGCAAGGACGAGGTCGCCGAGGCCCTCGCCGCGCTCACCCCGTACGCCAGGGGCGAGCCGGCCGTGGAGCGCAACACCCGGCGGATCACCGTCCCGGTCAGCGGCGGCTCCAAGGTGCTCGCCGACGTCATCCGGGAGCTCGACACCCGGTCGATCGAGATCGACGACATCGGCCTGCGCCGCCCCACCCTCGACGACGTCTTCCTGTCGCTCACCGGCCACGCCACCGAGGCCGAGGAGAACGGCGACGGGCAGCGGCAGCCCAGGGGCCGCCGCGGCCACGGGAAGGAGAGCTGAGATGGCGACCACCACCACCGAGCACGCCATCGGCCGGGCCGTGCCGCGCCAGCGCGCCGGCGTCGCCGCGATCCTGCACGACTCCTGGGTCATCGCCCGCCGCAACCTGCGCCGGATGCTCCGCATCCCGGAGATCGTGGTCTTCGGGCTGATGCAGCCGGTGATGTTCGTGCTGCTCTTCTCGTACGTGATGGGCGGCGCGATCCAGATCCCGGGCACCCAGGCCAGCCAGGACGCCTACATCCAGTTCCTGATGGCCGGCATCTTCGCGCAGACCGTCACCTTCGCGGTCGCCGGCGCCTCGGCCGGCATCGCGGAGGACATGACCAAGGGCCTGGTCGACCGCTTCCGCTCGCTGCCGATGACCCGCTCGGCCGTCCTGGTCGGCCGGACCCTCGCCGACCTGGTGCAGACCGCCTTCATCCTGCTGGTGCTCGCCCTGGTCGCGCTGCTGGTCGGCTGGCGCATCCACGAGGGCTTCTGGGAGGCCCTCGGCGCGTTCGGGCTGCTGCTCCTGCTGGGCTACGCCTTCTCCTGGATCGGCGCGCTGATCGGCCTGTCGGTCCGCAGCCCCGAGGCTGCCACCTCGGCCGGCCTGATCTGGCTGTTCCCGCTGACCTTCATCTCCAACGCCTTCGTGCCGATCAGCTCGATGCCGGACTGGCTCCAGCCCATCGCCTACTGGAACCCGTTCTCGGCGACCGTCCAGGCCTGCCGCGACCTGTTCGGCAACCAGGTCGGCCCGGTCGACGACGCCTGGCCGATGCAGCACGCCGTGCCGGTGTCGATCGTCTGGTCGCTGGTGATCACGGCCGTGTTCTCCTGGCTGTCGGTCCGCAAGTACCGCTCCGCTGCCGGCTGACCCGCGGGCGGACACAGCAGAGGGGCGGCCCCGGCGCGATGCCGGGGCCGCCCCTCGTGGCGTGCGCGGGCTCAGCCGGCGTGCGGCTTGGCCTCGATGATCTTCACGCCGGCCTGCTTGCCGTTCGGCAGCTCGTAGGTGGCGTCCTCGCCGACCTTCTTGCCGTTGATGGCGCGGCCCAGCGGCGACTGCGGCGAGTAGATGTCCAGGTCGTCGCCGGCGACCTCACGGGAGCCGAGCAGGAAGCGCATGGTGTCGTCCTCGTCGCCGTCGAAGGCGACGGTCACCACCATGCCCGGGGCGACGATGCCGGAGTCCGCGGGGGCCTCGCCGACCTTGGCGCGCTCCAGCAGCTGGGTGAGCTGGCGGATGCGGGCCTCGTACTTGCCCTGCTCCTCCTTGGCCGCGTGGTAGCCGGCGTTCTCCTTGAGGTCACCCTCCTCGCGCGCCGCCTCGATCTTCTGGGCGATCTCGCTGCGCCAGGGACCGGTCAGGTGCTCCAGCTCGGCCTTGAGCTGATCGTAGCCGGACTGAGTGAGCCAGGTCACGTCTTCGCTGGTCTGGGTCACAGGTGCTCCTCGTCGGTACTGGGCTGTGCTGAGGGTTGATCGTCAGCAGATGCAGATGTTGTCGGTCGTAACTACAAAGCAACGCCCGCTCCCGTGCACTGGGGCTCGGAAGGGGCGAAACCACGAGCCTAACAATTTCCGCCTCCCGGTGGGAGGGGCGCTCGCGGGCATTGGCGCCGGCCGGTTGCCGCAGGGCCCTGCGGCAACTCCGTACGGGATGCCCGCCCATACGCTCGAATATGCGCCCGGAAGGGGGAGATGTGCAAAGGGGAAACACCCACACGCCGACGGGTGACGGCTCAGCGGCGCGGCGTGCAGCCCAGCAGCTCGGCGGTCACCCCGCGGCCGGTGGTGCGCAGCGTCACCACCTGCGACCAGGTGCTGCCCTCGGCCGGCACCGGGAAGTCGTACTGGCCGACCACGGACTTGTCCGCCGCCATCGACCGTACCGTGCAGACACCCGCGGTGCCCGTTTCCTTGCGCACCGACAGCTGCAGCTGCATCTCGTGGTCGGACACCGCCTCGAAGGACGGCACCGTACCGCTGATCACGCTCTCGCGCAGGATGTACGAGGTGCCCAGCCAGGCCACCACGCCGAGGAACAGCACGCCGCAGACCACGGCGGCGATCCGCAGCCGACGGTCCGCCTCGGCGTCGGAGCGTCGGCTGTACCGGCCCTCCGGCGGGGCTGCGGTCGTACGGCTGGGGTCCATGTCCGGCTCGGTCCTTTCGACGAGGCGCGCTCGGGCGGAAGCGGGAATGGAGCGGCTCCTCAGTCCGTCACTATAGAAGGGGCACGTCCGCGCCGGAGTCGGCGGGGGAGCCGACCCGACGAACCGGACATACCTGGAAGGAAACCAGGCGTTGAGCGAGCAGTTGCGACTGATGGCGGTGCACGCGCACCCGGACGACGAGTCCAGCAAGGGCGCCGCCACCATGGCGATGTACGTCTCCCAGGGGGTGGACGTGCTGGTGGCCACCTGCACAGGTGGCGAACGGGGGTCGATCCTCAATCCGAAGCTGCAGGGCGACGCCTGGGTGGAGGAGAACATCCACGAGGTGCGCCGCAAGGAGATGGACGCCGCCCGGGAGATCCTCGGCGTCGACCAGGCCTGGCTGGGCTACGTCGACTCCGGGCTGCCCGAGGGCGACCCGCTGCCGCCGCTCCCCGAGGGCTGCTTCGCCCTGGAGGACGTGGACACCGCGGCCGGCACCCTGGTGAAGCTGATCCGCGAGTTCCGCCCGCACGTGATCACCACGTACGACGAGAACGGCGGGTACCCGCACCCGGACCACATCATGACCCACAAGATCACCATGGTGGCCTTCGACGCCGCCGGCGACCCGGAGGCCTACCCGGAGGCCGGCGAGCCCTGGCAGCCGCAGAAGCTGTACTACAACCACGGCTTCCCGATGGGCCGCATCCGCGCCCTGCACGCCTACCTCAGCGAGAACGGGCACGACTCCCCGTACGGCGAGTGGATCGCCGGCTGGGAGAAGAGCGGCCGCAAGGAGCGCGAGATCACCACCCGCGTGGTCTGCGACGACTTCTTCGAGATCCGCGACAAGGCGCTGATCGCGCACGCCACCCAGATCGACCCGGACGGACCGTGGTTCCGCGTCCCGCTGGACGTCCAGCGAGAGGTGTGGCCCACCGAGGACTACGAGCTGGTCCGCTCCCACGTCGACACCGACCTGCCCGAGAACGACCTGTTCGCGGGCCTGCGCAAGTAACGCGCACCCCCTGCGCCACCCCGGTGGCCCGGCCCGTGTAGGGCCGGGCCACCATGGAGAGATGAGCACCCCCGTGAACCTCACCCACCTCGCCGCCGACCTCGCCCTGGACCAGAACAAGGTCACCCCGGGCCTGCTCGGCTTCGTCGTCTTCGCGGCCCTCGGCATCGCCACCTGGTTCCTGCTGAAGTCCATGAACAGCCGCTTCAAGAAGATCGACTTCGTCGAGGAGCCGGAGACCCCCAAGGAGTAGTCGCACGGGGCGCTGCTCGGCGTACCGGCCGCTGCCGTCGATCATTCGTCGTTCCACGACGCGGCACTGTGCCACCCCCGCGGCGATGCGGAAGGATGGGCCCATGCCGAACCGTCTCGCGGACGCGACCTCGCCGTACCTCCTCCAGCACGCCGACAACCCGGTCGACTGGTGGCCCTGGGGCCCCGAGGCCTTCGCCGAGGCCGAGCGGCGGCAGGTCCCGGTGCTGCTGTCGGTCGGGTACGCGGCATGCCACTGGTGCCACGTGATGGCGCACGAGTCGTTCGAGGACGAGACGGTCGCCGCCTACGCCAACGAGCACTACGTCGCCGTCAAGGTCGACCGCGAGGAGCGGCCCGACGTCGACGCCGTCTACATGGAGGCCGTCCAGGCCGCCACCGGCCAGGGCGGCTGGCCGATGACGGTCTTCCTGACCCCGGACAAGGAGCCGTTCTACTTCGGCACCTACTTCCCGCCCGAGCCCCGGCACGGCATGCCCGGCTTCCGGCAGGTCCTGGAGGGAGTCACCGCCGCCTGGCGCGACCGCCGCGACGAGGTCGGCGAGGTCGCCGGCCGGATCCGCGCCGACCTGCAGGAACGCGCCCGGGTCTACGGCGCGGGCGCCGGCGTGCTGCCCGCCCCCGGCGAGGCCGACCTGCACGCCGCCCTGATCGAACTCGCCCGCGGCTACGACGAGCGCCGCGGCGGCTTCGGCGGCGCCCCCAAGTTCCCGCCGTCCATGACGGTGGAGTGGCTGCTGCGCCACCACGCCCGCACCGGCTCCGCCGCCGCCCTGGAGATGGCCGTGCGCACCTGCGACGCGATGTCCCGCGGCGGCCTGTACGACCAGCTCGGCGGCGGCTTCGCCCGCTACTCGGTGGACGCCGACTGGGTCGTGCCGCACTTCGAGAAGATGCTCTACGACAACGCGCTGCTGCTCCGCACCTACCTCCACCTGTGGCGCGCCACCGGCGACGCCCGGGCCCGCCGCACCGCCCTGGACACCGCCGACTTCCTGCTGCGCGAGCTGCGCACCCCCGAGGGCGGCTTCGCCTCCGCCCTGGACGCCGACTCGCTCGACCCGGCCACCGGCACGTCCGCCGAGGGCGCCTACTACGCCTGGACCCCGGAGCAGCTCGCCGGCGTGCTCGGCCCCGAGGACGCCGCCCTCGCCGCCGAACTCTTCGAGGTCACCGGCACCTTCGAGCACGGCAGCTCGGTCCTCCAGCTGCTCCGCGACCCCGCCGACCCCGAGGCGTACGAGCGGATCCGCACCCGCCTCTTCGAGGCCCGCGCCGAACGGCCCGCCCCCGCCCGGGACGACAAGGTCGTCGCCGCCTGGAACGGCCTCGCCATCGCCGCCCTCGCCGAGACCGGGGCCCTGCTGGACCGCCCCGACCTGGTCGAGGCCGCGGAACGCGCCGCCGACCTGCTGCTCGCCGTCCACCTCACCGCCGACGGACGCCTGCTGCGCACCTCCCGGGACGGCCGGGCCGGCGCCAACGCCGGCGTCCTGGAGGACTACGCCGACACCGCCGAGGGCTTCCTCGCCCTGTACGCCGTCACCGGCGAGGCCGAGTGGCTCGACCTGGCCGGCGGCCTCCTCGACACCGTCCTCGCCCACTTCACCGACGCCGCGTCGGGCGCCCTCTACGACACCGCGGACGACGCTGAGGAGCTCATCCGCCGCCCGCAGGACCCGACCGACAACGCCACCCCCTCCGGGTGGACGGCCGCCGCCGGCGCTCTCCTCGCCCACGCCGCCTACACCGGCTCCGAGCGCCACCGCACCGCGGCCGAGCGGGCGCTCGGCGTCGTCGGCGCACTCGGCAGCCGGGCGCCCCGCTTCATCGGCTGGGGCCTCGCCGTCGCCGAGGCGCTGCTCGACGGCCCGCGGGAGGTCGCCGTGGTCGGCCCGGCCGGCGACCCGGCCACCGCCGAGCTGCACCGCACCGCGCTGCTCGCCACCGCGCCCGGCGCGGTCGTCGCGGTGGGCGAGCCGGGCGGCAAGGAGGTCCCGCTGCTCGCCGACCGGCCACTGCTCGGCGGGCGCCCCGCCGCGTACGTCTGCCGGCACTTCAGCTGCGACGCGCCCACCGCGGACGCCGCCGAACTCGCCGAGCGGCTGCGGTAATTCGGAGGCGCACGGGTTGTGCGCGGCGCCAGGATGGGGCATGACCTGGACGCTGACGAACGACCCGGACGCCTTCCTCTCCGAGGCCGGCGGCTTCCTCGCCGCACACCCGGCCGAGAACACCGTGCTGCTCACGCTGCTCGACTGGCTCGCCAAGAACGGTCCGCACGCCTTCGGTGACTCGGACCCGGCGTTCGGCCACTGGCGGGCCGCGCCGGGCGGCCCGGTCGAGGGCGCCTTCGCGCACACGCCGCCGTTCCCGGTGCGGCTCGGCCGGATGTCCGCCGCCGCGGCGGCCGAACTCGCCGTGCTGCTGCACGCCCGGCGCGGGCCCGTGGCCGGGGCGGGCGGCGAGCGGGCGGCCGCCCTGGCCTTCGCCGCCGCCTGGCCGCCCGCCGCCGAGGGGGCCGTCCGGGCCGAGAGCGCCATGGACGAGCGGCTCTACCGGCTGGCCCGGCTGGAAGCCCCCTCCCCGGTGCCCGCCGGTGCCGCCCGGCCCGCGCGGCGTGCCGACCGGGAGCAGCTCGTCGCGTGGTCGGCCGCCTTCATGGCCGAGATCGGCGAGAGGCGGCCGGTCGACCACGGCGCCTATGTCGACCGCCGGATCGCCGCCGGCAGCCTGCACGTCTGGGAGGACGGCGGCTGCCCGGTCTCCTTCGCCGGCGCCAGCCCCGTGGTCGCCGGGATGTCCCGGATCGGCCCGGTCTTCACCCCCGTCGACCTGCGCGGGCGCCGCTACGCGAGCGGTGTCGTCGCCGCCGCCTCGGCGCACGCGCTGGCGGCCGGCGCGGCCGAGGTGGTGCTCTTCACCGACCTGACCAACCCGGTCAGCAACTCGATCTACCAGAAGCTCGGGTACCGGGCGGTGGTCGACCACCTGACGCTGGAGTTCACCGCGGGCTGACGTCCGGTCAGTCCCAGGCCCAGCCGATGCCGAGCAGCCCGGGCGGCAGCCCGGTCGCCACCAGGTGCACGCCGTGGTGCCCGTCCAGGGTCAGCTCCTCCGTCTCGTACGGCTGCTCGCCCGGTGTGCGGACGGCGAACCGGTGGCAGCGGACGGGCAGCGCCGCCGGGTGGAAGGTGATCTGCAGGACGTACTGGCCGGCGCCCGCGTTGAAACCGCGGACGTACTCGCAGCTCGGTGTCGCGGTCGGCGCGTCGTCGAAGCCGTAGCCGAGCAGGTGCGTCTCACCGGCGCGCAGCCGGCGGTCCAGCAGCAGCTCGGCGACCAGCAGGCCGGCCGCCGGGTCGCGGCGGATCCGGCCGGGCCGGCAGTTCTCCTCGGCGCGCAGGACCACCCGGCGCGGGTCCGCGCCGGGGTCGCCCTGGTGGATGGCGAGGTAGCGGTCCACCCCGTCGCGGTGGGCGCGCAGCGCGTGCTGGGAGTCCCGCCGGGCCAGCCGGCGCCGGGCGTCGATGCGGATCCGCTCGATGTGCACCACGGTGTGCAGCCCGGAGTCGGGCGGGCCGGCGATCGCCTCGATCAGCCCGTCGACGGCGCTTCTCGGCCGGATCAGGTCGCGGTACGGCAGGCTGGCCGGCCCGGTGGGCCCGGCCGGCGCCCGGATCGGGCCGAGCAGCCGGGTCAGCGAGTGCTCCGGCAGGTCGAGCACCGCCTCCAGCGCGGCGACCGCCCGCAGCGACTCCGGGCGTTCGGGCCGCCGCCGGCCCTGCTGCCAGTAGCTGAGGCTGGTGACCCCGACCCGGACCCCGCGCCGGGCGAGGCGCTCCTGGACCCGCTGCAGGGCGAGGCCGCGGGCGGCGATGGCGGTGCGCAGGGCGAGATGGAACGGGCCGGTGCGGAGCACGGCGGCGAGATCCGGCTGGACGGTCGGCTGCATGACCACCTCCGAGGCTGCGGTGAATATTCACACCCGGTGCCCGCCGTGTCATCAGGTACGGACGTGGCGGGCGGGCCGCGTTCACATCCGGAGGGCGGGCGTTCACACTCCGTCCTCCGCCGCCGGGCCGCGCGTTGACCGCGGCCGGGCGGCGCCCGATGCTCTTGGCACCGCGTCCGGACGCGCCCCCACACCTCTTCCTACGCCCCACCGCAGGAGGAACCCCATGCCGTCAACTCCCCTTCCCCCGGGGCCGGGACGCCTGCGCCGTGCGGTCGCCGCACTCGTGCTCGGCGTCCTCGCCCCCGCCCTCACGGCGGCCGCCGCCTCCCCGGCGCAGGCCGCCCCCGTCCGGACCTCCGCACCCGCCGCCGCACCCGCTGCCGCACCCGGAACCGCGCCCGCCGCCGGCCTGTCCGCGGCCCGCACCCTCGGCATCACCATGCAGCAACAGCAGCAGTCCAACTGGTGCTGGGCGGCGAGCGGCAACACCGTCGCGGCCTTCTACGGCTACGGCTACAGCCAGAACCAGTTCTGCAACCTGGCGTTCGGCCGCGCCGTCGACTCCGCCTGCCCGAACAGCCAGGCCACCCTCGGCGACGTCCAGAACGCCTTCCGGCGGATCGGCATCGCCCCCGGCCGCTATGTGAGCGGCTACCTCGGCTACGCCACCGTCCAGGGCGAGATCGATGCCGGGCGCCCGGTGGAGACCCGCATCCAGTGGTCCTCCGGCGGCGGCCACATGCACGTCCTCTACGGCTACGACGCCGGCAGCAACTGGGTCTACTGGGGCGACCCCTGGCCGTCCAACTACCGCTACAACTGGGCGGACTACCGCTACTACACGAGCAACAGCAGCTTCGGCTGGACCCACTCCCTGTACCGGATCGGCGCGTGAGGAGACAGCCGTGACCAGATATCCGAGACACCTCGCCGCCCTCCTCCTCGCCGGCTCCGCCGGCCTCGCGGCCGCGCCGCTCGCCTCGGCCGCGGACGGCCCGGCGGCCCCGGCGCCGATCGCCCCGGCCGAGCTGTCCGCGGCCGGTGCGGCCGCCGGTTCGCCCGCCGCACTCGACCGGATCGGCCGGTTCTTCGCCCGCGAGGGCAGGCAGTCCTTCGCGGCCGGACTCTCCCCGGCCGAGGAGGCGAGGGCCGCGGCGCAGGCCGCCCCGGCCCTGGTCGGCGGGGCCGTCGCCGTCTACAGCCTCAACGAGGGCTTCGTCGCCGGCACGGCCGGAGCCCCGGTCGCCCGGGTGGAGCTCGTCGCCGGCAAGGCGGTCGCCGCGGACGGCCGCACCGCGTCGGTGTGGACGGTCCACGACGGCGGCGGCTGGCGGGTGGTCAACATCGCCTCCGGCAGCGACGAGACCGACTACCCCGCGCAGGCCGCGGCCACCGGTGGCGGCACCGCCTTCCGCGAGCCGCAGATCGACGCCTGGTACGTGCTGCGCAGCGGCCGGGTGCTGCCGCTCGACGAGGACGCCCGCCGCTCGGTCGGACCGGGAGGCACCACGCTCGCCGACTACCAGCGGCTGGTGCACGCGCGGTACGGCGACCGGCTGCCCGGCTCGGCCTACGACCGGGCCGGCACGGGCGGCGGCTGGGCGGCGGAGCAGGGCGCCGCCGCGGAGCCGTCCCCGCGCGGACCTGCGGTGGCGGCGGGCGCTGCGCTCGCGGTCACCGCGCTGGTAGGGGCGGGGCTGGCCGTCCGCCGGCGCGGCGCCCGGCGGTAGCCCGTCCGAGGGTGCGCCCCCGGGGCGGCCCGGCCGGTCCCAGGACCGGCCGGGCCGCCCGTCGGCTTTCCGGGGCCCGGCCGGCGGGGGCCGTCCGCGGGGATGTTTCGGAGACGGAGCATCCGCTCGGCACGAGGTGTTGACGCACTGTTGATCCGGAGTTCTCCTCCGGGGGCGCTGAGCATGTCACCGTAGGCGAGGAGGTATCTGACGATCTGTCACCTGGCGGGAGGCGAGCCGATGGCGCTGCGGAGCGCACAGTTCTGGGGTGCGGTGGTGGCGGTGTCGGCCGCGCTGGCCGTGATCGCGGGCTACCTGGCCGGCGGGCCGAGGGCGGTCTGGATCGTGGCCGCGGTCGAGACGCTGCTGGTGATGGCCCATGTGGCCCGGCGGTTCCGGGCCAAGGCGCACCCCCGGCCGACCGGCGAAGGGCCCGGCGCGGCGCACTGCGAGCGCTGCCGCCGGGCCCAGGAACGCCTGGAGCTGCGGGCCTCCTCAGCCGGCCGCGCGGTAAGCGACCAGTGAGACGCCGACGTACTGGACGATGAACGCGCCGAGGGTGAAGGCGTGGAAGACCTCGTGGAAGCCGAACCAGCGGGGTGAGGGGTTCGGCCGCTTCAGGCCGTAGACCACGCCGCCAAGGCTGTAGAGGCCGCCGCCGACGATCATCAGGGTGAGTACGGCGGCGCCGCCGGTGCGCAGGAAGTCCGGCAGGAAGAAGGCCGCGGCCCAGCCGAGCGCCAGGTAGACCGGGGTGTAGAGCCAGCGCGGCGCGCCCACCCAGAACACCCGGAACGCGATGCCGAGCAGCGCTCCGCCCCAGACCGCCCAGAGCAGTGCCTGCTGCGCGGCCCCGTCCAGCAGCAGGATGGTGAACGGGGTGTAGGTGCCCGCGATGATCAGGAAGATGTTGGCGTGGTCGAGCCGGCGCAGGATCGCCTCGCCGCGCGGGCCCCAGGTGAAGCGGTGGTAGACCGCGCTCACCCCGAACAGCAGCCAGGCGGTCACCGAGTAGATCGCGCAGGCGGCCGTGGCGGTCGCCGAGTCGGCCAGGCAGATCAGGACGATCCCGGCCGCCACCGAGGCGGGGAACATGCCGGCATGCAGCCAGCCGCGCCACTTGGGCTTCAGGGACTCGCCGGCGCAGGCGAGGTCCGCAGTGAGGTCCGCAGCAGTCATGCGCGACATCTTACGGAACCGTAGGTTACTGCCAAGTAGTCAGTGGCGGTCATCACTTTTGGACATTTTGGAGTGTTACCCAGGTCTCAGTGTCGACGCCGGTGCGGCCGAAATCGACCCTTCGCCGGTTCTTTCCTGGACGCAGAGGCGTAAGAAATTCAGACCGTACTACGAAGTGGCCCAAAAGGCCCTGCTCCTCAGGGCTACCGTGTAATCACCCTCAAACCCCCGCGATGCCGTCTCCTGGCCGAGATGGTGTGAAACGGAGCGAACGTGTCGCCTCTGAAGTCTGCGCTCGCCGAGTCCGCGCCCACCCGCCACCAGCGCCTGCTGGACTGGGTCGCCGAGATCGCCGAACTGACCCAGCCCGACCGCATTGAGTGGTGCGACGGCTCCGAGGCCGAGTACCACCGCCTCGCCGAGCTGCTGGTCGCCCAGGGCACCTTCAAGAAGCTCAACGACGAGAAGCGCCCCAACTCGTTCTACGCCGCGTCCGACCCGACCGACGTCGCCCGGGTCGAGGACCGCACCTACATCTGCTCCGAGAAGGAGGAGGACGCGGGCCCGACCAACAACTGGAAGGCCCCGGCCGAGATGCGGGCGGTCTTCGCGGGCGAGAACGGCCTCTTCCGCGGCTCGATGAAGGGCCGCACGATGTACGTCGTGCCCTTCTCCATGGGCCCGGTCGGCTCCCCGCTGGCCGCGTACGGCGTCGAGATCACCGACTCCGCGTACGTCGCCGTCTCCATGCGCGTCATGACCCGCATGGGCCAGGCCGTGATCGACCAGCTCGGCGAGGACGGCGAGTTCGTCAAGGCCGTGCACACCGTCGGCGCCCCGCTCGCCGCGGGCGAGGCCGACGTGCCGTGGCCCTGCAACTCCACCAAGTACATCTCGCACTTCCCGGAGACCCGCGAGATCTGGTCCTTCGGCTCCGGCTACGGCGGCAACGCCCTGCTCGGCAAGAAGTGCTACGCGCTGCGCATCGCCTCCACCATGGCCCGCGACGAGGGCTGGCTGGCCGAGCACATGCTCGTCCTCAAGCTCACCCCGCCCAGCGGTGAGGCCAAGTACATCGCGGCGGCCTTCCCGTCCGCCTGCGGCAAGACCAACCTCGCCATGCTCCAGCCCACCATCCCGGGCTGGAAGGTCGAGACGATCGGCGACGACATCGCCTGGATGCGCTTCGGCGCCGACGGCCGTCTCTACGCCATCAACCCCGAGGCCGGCTTCTTCGGCGTCGCCCCCGGCACCGGCGTCGACACCAACGCCAACGCCATCGACACCCTCTGGGGCAACACCGTCTTCACCAACGTCGCCCTCACCGACGACGGCGACGTGTGGTGGGAGGGCCTCACCGAGCAGCCCCCGGCGCACCTCACCGACTGGCGCGGCAACGACTGGACGCCGGAGTCCGGCACCCCCGCCGCCCACCCCAACGCCCGGTTCGCCGTCCCGGCCGCGCAGTGCCCGACCATCGCGCCCGAGTGGGAGGACCAGGCCGGCGTCCCGATCTCGGCCATCCTCTTCGGCGGCCGCCGCGCCACCGCCGTCCCGCTGGTCACCGAGTCCTTCGACTGGCAGCACGGCGTCTTCCTCGGCGCCAACATCGCCTCCGAGAAGACCGCCGCGCAGGAGGGCACCGTCGGCGAGCTGCGCCGCGACCCGTTCGCGATGCTGCCGTTCTGCGGCTACAACATGGGCGACTACTTCGCCCACTGGCTGAAGATCGGCGCCCAGGCCGACGCCTCGAAGCTCCCGAAGATCTACTACGTCAACTGGTTCCGCAAGAACAGCGACGGCAAGTTCATCTGGCCGGGCTTCGGCGAGAACAGCCGCGTGCTCAAGTGGATCGTCGAGCGGCTGGAGGGCACCGGCAAGGGCGTCGAGACCCCGATCGGCGTGCTGCCGGAGGTCGACGACTTCGACCTCGGCGGCCTCGACATCCCGCAGGCCGATCTCGACCTGCTGTTCTCCGTGGACGCCGACATCTGGCGCCAGGAGGCCGCGCTGGTCCCGTCCCACCTGGAGCTGTACGGCGAGCACACGCCGACCGAGCTCTGGGACGAGTACCGCGCGCTGGTGAAGCGCCTGGGCTGACAAGCCCGGGTTTGAGGGAGCGCCGCCCCTCCTCCTCACCGGGGGGCGGCGCTGCTCGACCGCTGACGCACACAAGGGGCGCGGGGATTCCCCGCGCCCCTTGTGGCGTGCCCGAACGTTCGCCCTACGGCTGGGCGTAGCCGCTGAGGAACTCGCCGATGCGGGTGACGGCGTCGGCGATGTCCTCGGCGCGGGGCAGCGTGACCAGCCGGAAGTGGTCCGGGTCGGGCCAGTTGAAGCCGGTGCCCTGGACGATCAGGATCCGCTGGGCCCGCAGCAGGTCGAGCACCATCTGCGCGTCGTCCTTGACCTTGTACACCTGCGGGTCCAGCCGCGGGAACGCGTACAGCGCGCCCTTCGGCTTCACACAGCTGATGCCCGGGATCTCGTTCAGCAGCCGGTACGCGGTGTCCCGCGACTCCAGCAGCCGCCCGCCCGGCAGCAGCAGGTCCTTGATCGACTGCCGGCCGCCGAGCGCCGCGGCCACCGCGTGCTGCGCCGGCATGTTGGCGCACAGCCGCATCGAGGCGAGCACGGTGAGCCCCTCGATGTAGCTGGCAGCGCGGTGCCGCTCGCCGGAGAGCACCATCCAGCCGGATCGGAACCCCGCCACCCGGTAGGACTTGGACATGCCGTTGAAGGTGACGCAGAAGAGGTCCGGCGCGAGGGTGGCCAGCGGCACGTGCTCGGCGTCGTCGTAGAGGATCTTGTCGTAGATCTCGTCCGCGTAGACCACCAGCTTGTTCCGGCGGGCGATCTCGACGATCCCCTCCAGCACCTCGCGCGGGTACACCGCGCCGGTGGGGTTGTTGGGGTTGATCACCACGATGGCCCTGGTCCGGTCGGTGACCTTGGCCTCGATGTCGGCGAGGTCCGGGTACCACTCGGACTGCTCGTCGCAGCGGTAGTGCACGGCGGTGCCGCCGGCCAGCGAGACGGAGGCCGTCCAGAGCGGGTAGTCCGGGGCCGGGACGAGCACCTCGTCGCCGTCGTCGAGCAGCGCGGTCATCGCCAGCTGGATGAGCTCGGACACGCCGTTGCCGAGGAAGACGTCCTCGACGGTCAGCCCGTGCAGGCCGCGCTCCTCGTAGTGCATCACCACGGCCCGGCGGGCGGAGAGCAGGCCCTTGGAGTCGCCGTAGCCGTGCGCGGAGGAGAGGTTCTTCAGGATGTCCTGGAGGATCTCCGGCGGAGCCTCGAAGCCGAAGGCCGCCGGATTGCCGGTGTTGAGCTTGAGGATGCGGTGGCCCTGGTCCTCCAGCCGCATCGCCTCGTCGAGGACCGGGCCGCGGATGTCGTAACAGACATTGGCGAGCTTGCTGGACTGGATGACCTGCATGCCTGACTACTTTACGGCGCCGTTACGCGGATCATCACGTGTTCCACGCCACAGGACGCGCGGCCTGCGCGAGGATCGCGCCAGGATCGGGACGACCGACGAGGGGGAGGCCGTGATGATCGGGCCGTGGGCCGGCGCACTGCTGGGACTGGCCGCCGCACCGCTGCTGCGTGCCGCCGCGGTGCGCCACGCCGTGCCGTACGGCGAGCCGCCGCACACGTGCTGCCCGGCGGGGCGGTGGAGGAGATGGCCCGGCGGTCGCTGTCCCGGGTGCGGGGAGACGGCGGCCGGGCCGCGGCCGGGCGCGGTCGAGGCGGTGGCGGCCGCGGTCGGCGCCGCACTGGGCGCGGCGGCGGACGCCGGGTCGGCGCCGCTGTTCTGCTGGGTGGGTCTGTTCGGGGTGGTGCTCGGCTTCGTCGACGCGGCCGTGCTGCGACTGCCGGACGCGCTGACCCTGCCGCTGTTCGCCGGCACCGCGGTGCTGCTGCCGCTCGCCGACCACCGGCCGCAGGTGCTGCTGCGCTGCGTGCTGGCCGCCGCCGCGCTCGGCCTGCTGTACGGAGCCCTGGCGCTGCTGCTGCCGATCGGCCTCGGCGACGCCAAGCTGGCGCCGAGCCTCGGGGCGGTGCTCGGCCTGTACGGCTGGAGCGCGGTGGCGGGCGGGGTGTTCGCGGCCTTCCTGTTGGGCGGCGTCTGGGGGATGGTGCTGCTGGCGACCCGCCGGGCCGGCCGCGGCGACGCCCTGCCGTTCGGGCCGCCGCTGCTGCTCGGCGCCCTGGTCGCGGTGCTGGCCGCCGCCTGACGGCCCGGGCGCCGGACATGGGCGGAGCCCGCCGTACCCCAGCGGTACGGCGGGCTCCTGAGCGACGCACCGGCCCCCACCCTCAGGAGGCGGCGCGCCCCGTGCGGGTTACGGCATCGCGTGGGCGTGGGCGCCCACGTTGGTGGAGAAGTCGTTGCCGTTCTTGAGGTCCCAGTTGGTGGACCAGGTCATCGCACCGCGGATGGTCGGCCACTTCGCCGGCGGGACGAAGCTGCCGCAGTGGGTGCCGGTGGCCAGGCAGTCCAGCGCGTTGTTGACCACGGTGGAGTTGACGTAGCCGCCGCCCGCCGCCTGGCTGGACGCCGGGACGCCGATGCCGACCTGGTCCGGCCGCAGGCCGCCCTGGATGTGGGTGCAGACCTGGGCGGTGATGAAGTCGATCGTGCCCTGGGTGTAGACCTTGCCGTCGCAGCCGTTCATGCCGCCCGAGTTGTAGAACTGGGTGTTGACGACGGTCAGGATGTCCTTGGTGTTGAGCGCCAGCTGGAAGTACGCACCGGAGGTGCTGTACATCCCGATGGTCTCCGGGGCCATGGTCAGGATGAAGTTCGCGCCGACCTTGGACTGCAGGGTGTGCAGTGCCTGCGACATGTACGTCGGGTCGACGCCGTTCTCCAGGTCGATGTCGACGCCGTCGAAGCCGTACTGCTGGACCAGCGCGTAGGCGGTGTTGGCGAAGTTGTTCGCCGCGGTCGCGTTGGCCACGCTGATCGCGCCGTTCTGGCCGCCGACCGAGAGGACGACGCGCTTGCCGGCCGCGTGCTTGGCGGCGATGTCCGCCTTGAAGTCGGCGGCGGTGTAGCCGCCGAGCTTGGAGGCGAGCGCCGGGTCGAGGGTGAAGCTGATCGCGCCGGGCGTGCCGGTCGCGTCCGCGAAGGAGACCGCGATGATGTCGTACGCGCTCTGCACGTCGCGCAGCTTCTGCACCGGGGCGCCGTTGTCGAAGTTCTGCCAGTAGCCGGTCAGCGCGTGCTTGGGCAGGTTGCCGTTCGGCGGCGTCGGCGTCGAGGTCGGGCTGGACGTCGGGCTGGAGGTCGGCGAGCTGGTCGGCGAGGACGTCGGCGACGAGGTCGGCGAGGCGGAGGCGGAGGTGCTCGGCTTCGCGGAGGTCGGGGTGGTGGTCGGGGTGGCGGTGCCGCCCGGGCCGGTCAGCGTGATGTCGTCCGCGTTGTAGGCGCCCTGGCCGTACCAGCCGTGCACGTAGAGCGTGATGCTGTTGGTGCTCGCGCCGGTGGTGAAGGTGGTGGACAGCTGGTTCCAGCTGCTGAGGCTGGACCAGGTCGACGGGTCGGTCGAGCCGGTGCCGCGGGCGCCGAGGTAGACGTACGGGCCCTGCACGAAACCGGCCAGCGTGTAGCTGGTGTTCGGCAGCACGCTCACGGTCTGGGTGCACTCGGCGGTGTCGGAGCTGCTCGGCGCGGCGCTCAGCGCGTACGAGCCCGCGTGCACCGGCGAGCCGACGGCGCTCACGGTGCCGGTGCAGGTCCAGCCGGACAGGTTGCCGGCCTCGAAGCCGCCGTTGGTGACCAGGTTGCCGACGGCCGCGCCGGCGCCGCCTGCGGTCAGTGCCAGGCCGGCGCCGGCCAGCGCGAGGGCGGTGGTGCCGGCCGCGACCGCGACCGGGAGCGAGAGGCGGCGCCGCCGGTGGGACGGCTGCGCGAGGTGACGGGCCATGGGCGGGCTCCTGAAGGAAGGCGGGGGAGCCGCCGCGGTGGGGGGCGCGGCGGCTCCGCGTGGGGGAGGGACGGCTGGGGCCGCGGAGGTGCGGGAAGTGCTCCGGTGTGCCCTCGCTCACAAGCTGGACTAGACCAATGCCGGGCGTCAAGGACCCGGCAGCCGCTTTACGCCGTCTTACGGCTGACTTAAGGAAGCAGAGACCTGATCGTGTCCGAGCGGTCCTTCCGCCCCCGGCACGCACCGGGGACGAAGCCGTGACCCCATCGGTACCTGCGGCTTTACCTCCGCGCACACGGCCGGAGTAGGCTGCGCGAGGGATTCCGCACCGGGACGGCGAGCGGCGAACGAGCACGGAGGGGCCGAGGAACATGGGTCTGCGCGATGTGGTCGAGCGCACGCCGGGTCTGCGCACCCTGCTGGACAACGCCTACCGCCTGTACGGCCGCCGGGTCGAGGTCCACCTCGACAACACCCCGCGGCACATCGGCGTGATCCTCGACGGCAACCGCCGCTGGGCGCGCGCCACCGGCGGCACCACCGCCCAGGGCCACCAGCGCGGCGCCGACAAGATCAGCGAGTTCCTCGGCTGGTGCGACGAGACGCACGTCAAGGTCGTCACGCTGTGGATGCTCTCCACCGACAACCTCTCCCGGCCCGCCGAGGAGCTCGTCCCGCTGCTCGGCATCATCGAGGACGCCGTCCGCGGCCTCGCCGAGGCCCGGCGCTGGCGGGTCAACCCGGTCGGCGCGCTCGACCTGCTGCCCCCGCGCACCTCCCAGGTGCTCAAGGAGGCCGCCCACGACACCGCGCACATCGAGGGCGTCACCGTCAACGTCGCGGTCGGCTACGGCGGCCGCCACGAGATCGCCGACGCCGTCCGCTCGCTGCTCCAGGAGCACGCCGACCGCGGCACCTCGATCGAGCAGCTGGCCGAGATCCTCGACGTCGAGCACATCGCCGAGCACCTCTACACCAAGGGCCAGCCCGACCCCGACCTGGTCATCCGCACCTCGGGCGAGCAGCGGCTCTCCGGCTTCCTGCTCTGGCAGAGCGCCCACAGCGAGTTCTACTTCTGCGAGGCGTACTGGCCGGCCTTCCGCAAGGTCGACTTCCTGCGGGCGCTGCGCGACTACCAGCTGCGCAACCGGCGGATGGGGCTCTGACACCTGCGCGGCAGCCCCTGCACGGCAGGCGCTGACGCCCGGTCAGTCGCGCATACCCGCCGGTCAAGGCCCCAAAACGTTCACCAGTTGTGATCCCCGGGTTCGCGCCCAGGTGTATGCACGGAGCCCCGCTGGGGCATATACCGGTCAGACCGGTACCCCGGCCACCGGGGTCGCGGGGACCGGTGAGCCGCGGGTGACGCTGGGTCATCCGCTCTGGAGGCCTAGTGGTCAGTTCCAAGAGCCGCCGGACACCAGACCGGCGCACGTACGTTCTCGACACCAGCGTGCTCCTGGCGGACCCGCTCGCCATGGGCCGCTTCGAGGAGCACGAGGTCGTCCTGCCGGTGGTCGTGGTCACCGAGCTGGAGGCCAAGCGGCACCACCCGGAGCTGGGCTACTTCGCCCGCCAGGCGCTCCGCCTCCTCGACGACTACCGCGTCCGCCACGGCCGCCTCGACGAGCCGATCCCGGTCGGCGAGTTCGGCGGCACCATCCGGGTCGAGCTGAACCACTCCGACCCGTCGATCCTGCCGGCCGGCTACCGGGCCGGGGGCGGCGAGGCGGACACCCGCATCCTGGCGGTCGCCCGCAACCTGCAGGCCGAGGGGTACGACGTCACGGTCGTCTCCAAGGACCTCCCTCTGCGGATCAAGGCCAGCTCGGTCGGCCTGCTCGCCGAGGAGTACCGGGCCGAGCTCGCCATCACCTCCGGCTGGACGGGCATGACGGACCTCCACGTCCCCGGCGACCAGGTCGACGCGCTGTTCGGCGCGCCGCACGACGCCGCGGTGGAGATCGACGGCGCCGCCGAACTCCCGGTGCACACCGGTCTCGTCCTGCAGTCGGAGCGCGGCCGGGCGCTGGGCCGGGTCACCCACGACGGCCGGGTGCGCCTGGTGCGCGGCGACCGCGAGGCGTTCGGCCTGCGCGGCCGCAGCGCCGAGCAGCGGGTCGCCCTCGACCTGCTGCTCGACCCCGAGGTCGGCATCGTCTCCATGGGCGGCCGGGCCGGCACCGGCAAGTCCGCGCTGGCGCTCTGCGCCGGCCTGGAGGCCGTGCTGGAGCGGCAGCAGCACCGCAAGGTGATGGTGTTCCGCCCGCTGTACGCGGTCGGCGGCCAGGAGCTCGGCTACCTGCCGGGCAGCGAGGCCGAGAAGATGAGCCCCTGGGCGCAGGCGGTCTTCGACACCCTCTCGGCGGTCACCACCCCGGACGTGATCGAGGAGGTGATCTCCCGCGGGATGCTGGAGGTCCTGCCGCTCACCCACATCCGCGGCCGCTCGCTGCACGACGCCTTCGTGATCGTGGACGAGGCGCAGTCCCTGGAGCGGAACGTCCTGCTGACGGTGCTGTCCCGGATCGGCCAGGGCTCGCGGGTGGTCCTCACCCACGACGTCGCCCAGCGCGACAACCTGCGGGTCGGCCGCTACGACGGCGTGGTCGCGGTGGTGGAGAAGCTGAAGGGGCATCCGCTGTTCGCCCACATCACGCTGACCCGATCCGAGCGCTCGCCGATCGCCGCCCTCGTCACCGAGATGCTGGAGGACGTTCAGCCGTAGGGGCAAATACGGACAAATCCGCATGAATGACCGTCAGGGGGCCTGCCGCATACCGGCAGGCCCCTCGCCCTGTCATCGGATCGGACGGGTCGTCGACGACCTTTCGGGCAAAAGCCCAGCTCGCAAAGATTGTGAGATCCGCCACGCAACCGGGAATTGCGTAGACACGTCCCGGTGCGGCATGGTGAGGGTTCTGTCAGGCCCCGCGTACGGCAGAATCACGCCCGGCAACTCCGGTCGGCGGGCACACAACTGAACACCGATGAGCCGTACGCCGCCCGTTCACCACGCCGTTCCGAGTCCGCTCGGCCCGGCGGCCGGGCCAGTGTCTCCCGTGACCAGCACCGACGGAGGCGAGCGGCAAGGGGCATGTTGCGTCCGTACGGTCACGCGCGGTCGCCGCCGGAAGGAAACCATGTGACTCGGATCTCGGTCCGGGGAGTTGCTGTGGCCTCCGCCACCGCCGTCACCGCTGTCGGTGCGGTCGTGGGCGCGGCCTCGGGCAGCGAGGGCACGACCGCACAGACGGTCGATGTCGCGAGCGCCACGCTGCTCGCCGACGTGCCCTCCGGTGCCCAGGCGCAGACCATCAGCGACAACTTCGCCCGCCAGGCGAGCGCCCAGCAGGTGTCCGCCGACGCGGCCGCCAAGAAGGCCGCCGAGGAGGCCGCGCGCCAGAAGGCCGCCGCCGACGCGCAGGCCAAGGCCGACGCGGAGAAGGCCGCCAAGGCCGCCGAAGAGGCGAAGCGCAAGGCCGACGAAGAGGCCGCCAACCGCGCCGCCGCGCGGACCGCCCTCGCGGCAGTCCCGGCCGGCTCGGTCCAGGCGATGGCCGCCCAGATCATCGGCGACGCCAGCCAGTTCTCCTGCTTCAGCGAGATCGTGAAGCGCGAGAGCGGCTGGGACTACACCGCCACCAACGCGTCCTCCGGTGCGTACGGCCTGGTGCAGGCACTGCCGGGTTCGAAGATGGCCACGGTCGGTGCCGACTGGCGCACCAACCCGGCGACCCAGATCAAGTGGGGCCTCAACTACATGAACAGCCGCTACGGCAGCCCCTGCGGCGCCTGGTCGTTCTGGCAGTCCCACCACTGGTACTGATCCTGCCGCGCACAGCCGCGCGTCGAAGGCCCCCGACCGCTCAGGTCGGGGGCCTTCCGCATGTCCGGGGACGGGCCGCGCCGCCCGGGCGGCGCTGACCAGGGCGCTCACGGGCGGTGCGGCTCGATGCGGACGCGGGGCGCCGGAGCGGGTCCTGGACCTCCGGCACCGGCCGGTCCGCCGGCAGATGGTCCGTTGTCCAGGCTCCTCCCCGCTCGATGACGTCCGAAACCATCCGCTTCGCGTTGATTCGTCACCTTCTGCGCACCGAACGGGCTCCAGGGCGGCCGGGACCGCGGCCACCCCGGGCGGGTACCGTCGGGCGGACGGAACGAACGGGGAGGGACGCGGACGTGGCAGCGGAGAGAGCGGACGGGGCGCGGGACCGCAAGGTGCTCAAGGCGCTCGCCAGGACCGGCGCGGTCGCCGCCGGGGTGTGGGCGGCACTGGAACGCCGGCGCCGCGCCGCCGCCCAGGCCGACAGCGCCGCCGGCGAGGGCGCCGACGGCCACCTGCCGCTGCCGCGGCAGGCCGAACCCGAGCGGCTGCCGCCGATCACCCGCGAGGTCCACCACCCCGGGCGCCCGGCCACCCCGGTCGAGGCGGTGCCGTGGGGCCTGCGGGTCGCCGCCGAGTCCACCTGGCGGCTGCTGCTGCTCGGTGTCGCCCTCTACGTGGTCTTCCGGGTCGTCGACATGCTGCGGCTGGTCGCCTTCGCGGTCCTCGCCGCCCTGCTGATCTCCGCGCTGCTGGAGCCCACCGTCTCCTGGCTGAAGCGGGCCGGCGTGCCCCGCTCGCTGGCCGCCGCCGGCACCTTCCTCAGCGGCATCGCCGGTATCGGCCTGGTCGGCTGGTTCGTGGTCTGGCAGGTGACCAGCAACCTCGAATCGGTCACCGGCAAGGTCCAGGACGGTGTCAACCAGCTCCGCGAGTGGCTCGTCACCGGCCCGCTGCACCTGACGCAGCAGCAGATCAACGACTTCGCCCGGCAGATCTCCACCGCCATCGGCAGCAACTCCGAGCAGATCACCTCGGCCGGCTTCACCGGCGTCACCATCGCCGTCGAGGTGCTCACCGGCGTCGTCCTCGCCGCCTTCACCACGTTCTTCCTGCTGTACGACGGCGCCCGGATCTGGTCCTGGGCGCTCAGGTGCCTGCCCCGGCACTCCCGCTACGCGATGGCCGGCGCCGGACCCAAGGCCTGGGCCACCCTCACCGCCTACGTGCGCGGCACCGTCTTCGTCGCGTTCATCGACGCGCTCTGCATCGGCATCGGCATCCAGCTGCTCGGCGTGCCGATGGCGATGCCGCTCGCGGTGATCATCTTCCTCGGTGCCTTCGTGCCGTTGGTCGGCGCCCTGGTGACCGGCACCATCGCGGTGCTGATCGCCCTCGTCACGGTGGGGCCGTTCACCGCACTGATGGTGCTGGTGGTGCTGATCGCCGTCCAGCAGATCGAGGGGCACCTGCTGCAGCCGCTGATCCTCGGCCGCGCGGTGGCCGTGCACCCGCTCGGCGTGGTGCTCGGCGTGGCCGCCGGCTCGATCGTCGGCGGCATCGGCGGCGCCATCGTGGCCGTCCCGCTCATCGCCGTGACCAACACCGTCGTCTCCCACCTCCGCCGCCGCAACGCCGCCGGCCTGGAGGTTTTCGAAGCCCTCGAGAACGCCCGCCAGAAGTAGCGGACCGAACGCTCGGGGAGCACCGACAGGGGTGCGTGGGGGCGTCTCCCAGCCTTCGCCGGGAGGTGCCCCCACGCACCCCTCGTGGTGTGCCCGGTGCCTCAGATCGAGGCGATGGCGGCCTCGGAGTCGAGGGTCGCGGCGACCGCCTGGATCACCGAGGCGATCTTGATCGACGCCTGGACGACCTCGCGCTCCACGCCGGCCTTCTTCAGCACGGCCTCGTGCGAGTCCAGGCACTGGCCGCAGCCGTTGATCGCGGAGACCGCGAAGCACCACAGCTCGAAGTCGGCCTTCTCGACGCCCGGGGTGCCGATGATGTTCATCCGCAGGCCCGCCCGCATGCTGCCGTACTCCTTGTCGGAGAGCAGGTGCAGCGTCCGGTAGTAGACGTTGTTCATACCCATGACGGCGGCGGCGCCCTTGGCGGCGTTGTACGCCTCCGGCTTGAGGTTCGCCTTCGCCTCGGGCTCCAGCTCGCGCAGCACGGCGGCGGACCGGGTGGCCATCGCGCAGGCCAGCACGGTGCCCCAGAGCTGCTGCTCGGGCAGGTCCGAGTTGCCGATGACCGCGCTCAGGTTGAGCTTGAGGTCCTTGGCGTAGTCCGGCAGGGCGGCCTTGAGGTCGTCGAGGGCCATGGGTCAGCCCGCCAGCAGGGCCTGGGCGTCGAGAGTGTCCTCGCCCTTGGTCCAGTTGCACGGGCACAGCTCGTCGGTCTGCAGGGCGTCCAGCACCCGCAGGACCTCCTTGGGGTTACGGCCGACGGAGCCGGCGGTCACCATGACGAACTGGATCTCGTTGTTCGGGTCGACGATGAACACCGCGCGCTGGGCGGTGCCGTCGGCGGCCTCGACGCCGCAGGCGCGCATCAGGTCGTGCTTGACGTCGGCCAGCATCGGGAACGGCAGGTCGCGGAGGTCCTTGTGGTCCTTGCGCCAGGCGTGGTGGACGTACTCGGAGTCACCGGAGACGCCGAGGATCTGCGCGTCGCGGTCGGTGAACTCCTCGTTCAGCTTGCCGAACGCGGCGATCTCGGTGGGGCAGACGAAGGTGAAGTCCATCGGCCAGAAGAAGACGATCTTCCACTTGCCCTCGTAGGTCTTGTGGTTGATCTCGGCGAAGGCGTTCGCGGCGTCGAGGTCGACACAGGCGTTGAGGTCGAACTCGGGGAACTTGTCACCGATCGTGAGCACGTTCGCTACTCCTGGATTGGGATATGAGGGAAAGTGCCCGAATTGCCTATGGTTCGACGCATTCGGACGTCATCCACCCTCGCACACCAAGGACTGATCGGGGAAATAGCTAGACTCGTCGTATCTGATCGGAGAGAGCTATCAGTACTGCCCCGCACCACAGCAAGGCCCGCACCCCGAGCGTCGCCCAGCTCCGCGCCTTCGTCGCCGTCGCCGAGCACCGGCACTTCCGCGAGGCCGCCGCGGCCAGCGGCACCAGCCAGCCCGCACTGTCCGGCGCCGTCGCCGCGCTGGAGGAGACCCTCGGCGCCCAGCTCGTCGAGCGTACGACCCGCCGCGTCATCATCACCCCGCTGGGCGAGCGCGTCGCCGAGCACGCGCGCCGCGTCCTCGGCTCCCTGCACTCCCTCACCGAGGCGGTCGAGGCCGCCCGCCGGCCGTTCACCGGACCGCTGCACCTCGGCGTGATCCCCACCGTCGCGCCGTACCTGCTGCCCGCCGTGCTGCGGCTGGTCCGCGACAGCTACCCCGAGCTGGAACTGCACGTCCACGAGGAGCGCACCCCCTTGCTGCTGGAGGGGCTCGCCGCCGGACGGCTCGACGTCCTGCTGCTCGCGCTGCCCGCCGGCGGCGCCGCACCCACCCGGGACATCCCGCTCTTCGACGAGGACTTCGTCCTGGTCACCCCGCCCGGGCACGAACTCGCCGGCCGCACCGGCGTCCCGCGGGACGTCCTGCTCGACCTCGACGTGCTGCTGCTCGAAGAGGGCCACTGCCTGCGCGACCAGGCCCTCGACATCTGCCGCGAGGTCGGCGCCGACGCGGCCGCCGGCACCACCCGGATCGCCGGGCTCTCCACCCTCGTCCAGCTGGTCGCCGGCGGGCTCGGCACCACCCTGCTGCCGGCCACCGCCCTCGACGTGGAGGCCGGCCGCTCCGACCGGCTCGCCGCCGCCCGCTTCGCCGCCCCCGCCCCCGGCCGCCGGATCGGCCTCGCCACCCGCCCCGGCTCCGCCCGCAGCGCGGAGTACGACCGCTTCGCCGCCGCCCTGAAGGACGTCCTGCGCGACCTGCCCGTCCGCATCGTCGACCAGTAGTCCCGCCCACCGGTCCCGGCGGTCCGGTCCCGGTATCGCCGCGCGGCCCGCTGGGCATACCTCCCTCGAAGATCCGATCGAAGGGGGTGGGCGCGTGTACGTCTCGCGGATCAAGGTGACCGGCCTCGGGTGTTTCGACGGTCCCAGGGCGGCCGACCTCACCGTCGACCCCGGCCCCGGCTGGACGGTCCTCGCCGGGCCGAACGGCTCCGGCAAGACCACCCTGCTGCAGGCCCTCGCCCGCACCCTCGGCGCCCCCGACAGCCCGCCCCCGGCCGGCGGCGCCCCCGGCACCGTCGACCTGCCCGGCCTCGCCCACTGGAGCAGCACCGGCGGGGCCGAGCGGCAGGCCCGCACCCGCGCCCTCCACCTCGGCGCCGACCGCACCCCGCCCGCCGCCCTCACCCCGGCCGCCGCCGCCCTGCTCGACGAAGGCCCGCTCCCCGACGGCTGGCGGGTCACCGACCCGGCCCGCGCCCTGGTCGCCCCGCCGGACGGTCCTGCCCGGCCGCTCACCGCACTCGGCAGCGGCACCGCCGTCCTCGCCGCGATCGTCTGCGCCCTCGCCGGCGACGCCCGCACCGAACCCGCCGACGGCGCCACCACCGTGCCCCGCCCCGGCATCGCCCTCATCGACGACGTCGACCTGCACCTCCACCCCGTGCGGCAGCAGCAGATCGGCGGCTGGCTCACCACCCGCTTCCCCCAGATGCAGTTCCTGGTCGCCGCCCACAGCCCGTACGTCTGCCAGGCCGCCGACCCCGGCACCCTCGTCCGCCTCGCCGCCCCCGGCGAACCGGCGGCACCCCGCGTCCTCGACGAGGACCTGCACCAGCGCGTCCTCTACGGCAGCGGCGACGACACCGCGCTCTCCGAACTCTTCGGCCTGCCCAGCGCCTACTCCGCCACCGCCGAGGCCGAACGCCGCCTGCTGATCCGGCTGGAGCGCAAGCTCTACACCGGCCGCGCCACCAGCGCCGAACTCGACGCCTACCGCCGCCTCGGCGCCAAACTCAACAGCTCCCTCGGCGCCCGCGCGGACGAACTCGCCGCCCGGCTGCTGGGCGACCAGCCGTGATCCCGCTGCAGCGGCCGCCGCTCGGCCCCGCCCTCGCCGCCGAACTCGCCCGCCGCACCGCCGCCATCCGCACCGCCGGGCCGACCACCGCGGCCGGCCGCGCCGCCTGGCGCACCGCCCGCCAACCCAAGGCCCAACTGCGCGTCATGCTCCGGCGGATGGCACCCGGCCTGGAGCGCTGCATGTACTGCGGGGACAACCTCGGCACCGACATCGACCACTTCGAGCCGATCGCCCGCGACCCGCTGCGCACCTTCGACTGGCAGAACCACCTGCTCGCCTGCGCCCACTGCAACAGCAACCAGAAACGCGACCGCTTCCCCTGCGACCCCGTCACCGGCGAGCACCTGCTGGTCGACCCGGCCCGCGAGGACCCGGCCGAACACCTGGTGCTCTACCTGGAGTCCGGCGCCTACGACCCGCTCACCGTCAAGGGCGAGGCCACCATCGACGTCTTCGGGCTCAACGCCCGCGCCGAACTGGTCCGCGGCCGCCGGATGATGTTCACCGTGGTCAAGTCGCTGCTCGCCGCCTGGCGCGCGGCCGGCGCCGCCGGCCGCACCGCCGACCGGCGCGAGTACCTGGACTCGCTGCGGCTGCTGCACCACGCCGACGTGCTGCGCACCGTCCTCGCACTGCGCCGCACCCCACCCCTGGCCGAGGCCGTCCTCGGCCCCGAGCTCGCCGCCGCCCTCCACGAACTCGTCGCGGCGGAGCCGGAGTTCGGCACGACCTAGGCCCGCTCTAGACACCCGCGGGGACGGCCCGGCAGCAGGTCGGCAGGCGTTGCTCGAACCAGACGATCTTGCCGGCGCCGAGCCGGGTGGCACCCCAGTCGTCCGCGCACCGGGCGACTATCTGCAGGCCGCGGCCGTGCTCGTCGTCCGGCCCGGCCCGGCGGGCCCGCGGCAGGGCCGGGCTGTCGTCGCCGACCTCGCAGCGCAGCCGGGAGGTCCGCACCAGGCGGAGCGTCACCGGCCGGGTGGCGTGCCGGATCGCGTTGGTGACCAGCTCGCTGACCATCAGCTCGGTGGTCTCGGACAGCTCCTCCAGCCCCCAGCGGCGCAGCGCGTGGGCGGCGAGGCGGCGGGCCCGGCCGGGCGTCTCGTGCCGGGGCTGCAGGTACCAGTAGGAGACGTCCTCGGCCGGGATGCCGTCGAAGGCGGCGGCGAGCAGCGCGATGTCGTCGGCGCGCTCACCGGGCGGCAGCACCCGCAGCGCCTCCTGGCAGACGTGCTCGGGCGAGTGCCGGTGGGCGGAGGCCAGCCGGGCGCGCAGCTGCTCCAGGCCGGTCGCCAGCGAGCGGCGCCGGCTCTCGACCAGGCCGTCGGTGAACAGCAGCAGGGCCGAACCCGGCGGCGCCGGCAGCTCGGTGGAGGTGAAGTCGACGCCGCCGACGCCGATCGGGGCGCCCGGCGGCAGGTCGAGCAGTTCGGCCGTGCCGTCCGGGCGGATCAGCACCGGCGGCACGTGGCCGGCGTTGGACAGCACCACCCGGTTGGCGATCGGGTCGTAGACCGCGTACACGCAGGTGGCCAGGTGCTGTTCGGCGCCGAGGTGCTGGGCCTGCTCGTCCAGGTGGTAGAGGACCTCGTGCGGCGGCAGGTCGAGGCCGGCCAGGGTCTGCGCGCTGGTGCGCAGCTGGCCCATCACGGCGGCCGAGGTCAGCGAGTGGCCCATCACGTCGCCGACGATCAACGCGACCCGGTTGCCGGGGAGTTCCACCGAGTCGTACCAGTCGCCGCCGACCTGGGCACCGCGCTCGCCGGGCAGGTAGCGGTGGGCGAGCCGCACCCCGTGCGGCTGCGGCAGGTGCGCGGGCAGCATCCGGCGCTGCAGTTCGCGGGCGGTCTCGAACTCGCGGGCGTAGCGCAGGGCGGTGTCCACGGCGAGGCCGGCCTGGGTGGCCAGGTGGCGGGCCATCGCGGTGTCGGCGGGCTCGAAGCGGGCCGGACCGGCCTTGCCCGGCCGGCGGATCAGCAGCAGCAGGCCGAGCACCGCCTTGCGCCCGCGCAGCGGCAGGAGCAGCAGCGCGGTGCCCGCGGCGAGCCGGCCGAGGGTGCGGGCGCCGTACAGCTCGGTGAGCAGCGGGCGCAGCCCGTCCGCGGACGGGGTGCCGAGCACCGCCGGCCCGTACGGGGCAGGGCCCGCCAGCATCCGGGCCAGCGGGCCGTCGGGGGCGGGCCGGCAGAGCCGGGAGCGGCGGCCCAGCCGGGTGCCGTGGCCGTGGTGCAGGCGCAGTGCCGTGGGCGGCCCCGGGTCCCGTTCCACCGTGCCCAGCGGGTCGCGCAGGTGCACCACGGCGGCGTCGGCCAGCGCCGGGACGAGCGAGCGGCCCAGGTCGCGCAGCGTGGTGCGGAGGTCGAGCGAGCCGTGGATCCGCCGGGTCGCCGCGTCCAGGTACCCGAGCCGCTCGGCGAGGCCGGGCCGGTCGTCCCGGCGTGGTGCGGAGCGCTGGGCGCCCACCAGTGGCACGGCGGCGGTCGGCCGCCCTGCCTGGGGCGAGGAGTGGTCGCGCACGGGCTGCCCGTTCTTGAGATGTCGAGGGTGGTCGGGCCTGCTGGTCTCAGGTGGTGCGCCGACAGCGCAGGAAGAGCTGTTCCTCCGGCGGCAGCGCGGTCGACGCGGGGGCGTACGGGTGGCCGACGCAGGCCTCGACCTCGAACCCGGCCGCGGCCAGCGTCTGGGTCAGCTCCTCGCGCAGGTAGCCGCTGATCCGCAGCTCACGGCCGAGGAACGGCAGCGGCGCGTCGTCGAGGTCGGCCTCGACCATGCCGAGCGCCAGCAGCCCGCCCGGGCGCAGCAGGGTGCGGATGCGGCCCAGCACCGTGGCGATCTCCGCGCGGGGCAGCAGCACCAGCGAGAAGAACACGGTGGCCGCGGCGAAGGTGCCGGCCGCGTCCGGGCCGAGCCCCGGCACGCCCCAGGCCGCGGCGGCCCGCGGGGTCGCCAGGTCGAACATGTCCATCCGGTGCAGCTCGGCCTCCGGGACGGCGCGGCGGGCGGCCGCCAGCATTCCGTCCGAGAGGTCGATGCCGGTCACCCGCAGCCCGCCGTCGGCGAGTTGCCGGGCGGTCGGCTCGCCGGTGCCGCAGCCCACGTCCAGCACCCGTGCGCCGGTCGCGAGTTCGTTCAGCAGCCAGTCGCCGCAGGCGGTCTGGCCGGTGCGGTCCCGGAAGACCTCGTCGTAGCGCGGGCCGATCGCGTCGAAGGCGACCGCCTGCAGGGCCCGTTCGGAGCGGCGCCGGTGGTCGGCGTGCGCTGGGTCCGAGATCTGTCCGGTTGTCACGCCCTGGGCACCTCTCCACCTGGCTCCCCGGCGGGTCGGGCCCGCCACAGCGTCCGCCCCCGCGTCGGTTTGTCGATGTGTCTGCTGGCCTTCGAGGATAAGCGTGATCACTGTGCCGTGGGGCCCCTTTCCGGCCAACTCGCCGCAGTCGGCCGCAGTTGGCCGGGTTTCGGACGAAACGGGCCGGGGCCGCGGGGGCAGACCGGAGCGGAGCGGGGTGGTGCACTTGACGCCGCGCGCCGGAAACCCACTCCGACCTGCGAAAACGTCGTCAACGCAGGCGTTTATCGAACGTCAATCGGCGCCTGCCAGAGTGGTCTCAGCGCCGGGGAAGCGTCAAAGCGTTCCCGCAGCCGGGGGGCTGCGGGAACGCCGGCGCTCCCAAGGGGGAGGGCCGCCCGTCGGGGGACGGACGGCCTACGGCGCGGGGGGAGAGAAGGGCTCGGTGTGCTCCTGCACCGCGATGAGGTCCCGAACGGGAAGGGCCTCGGGCACACCGAGCCGGTCGAAGATCGAGTGCGCCTCCTGGAGGCAGGCCAGCCCGCGCGCGGGCTGCCCCAACTCCAGGAGCGCCTCGCCCAGCGCCGCGTTCGCCAGGCCCTGACAGTAGGCGGCGTCGACCTCCTGCGCGATGAACAGCGACTCCCCGGCCGCCGCGGCGGCCTCCGCGTGCCGCGCCTCGCCGACCAGACAGGCCGCCAGCCGGGCCAGTGAGTAGCCCTCCCAGAAGCGGTACTGCTGCGACTGGTACAGCTGGTGCGCCTCCCGCAGCTGCTCCGCCGCCTCGGCCGTCGAACCGGTCGCCCGCAGCACCACGCCCAGCTGGTACAGCGTGTCGGCCAGGCACGGGGTGTTGCCCGAGGCTCGGGCGGCCGCCACGGCCTGCCGGGCGGACTCGACCGCCTCCTGGTGCCGGTCCAGCCCCACGTACGCCCGTGCCATGTTCGCCAGCAGCCGGGCCTCGCCGATCGACGCACCCAGCACGCGGCTGATCCCGAGCGCCTGCTCGTAGAACGGCAGGGCCTCGGCCGGGCGGCCGGCCTGGATCAGGACGATGGCCAGCTCGTTCGCAGCCGAACTGCGCAGCTGTGTCGCATCGTCCGCGGGCAGGAGGGCAAGACTCTGCCGAAGCGAGCCCTCGGCCTCCGCGAGTTCGCCGGCCATCTGGTGCAGATGCCCGACCGCGTACCGGACCCGGGCCAGGGTGGCGGTGTCGTCGTGGCGCTGCGCGTTGTCGGCGGCAGCCAGGAGGGCGGCCCGGATCCGCGGGCCGAGGGTCGGGTCCTCGACCAGTGCCCGCAGAATGAGCACCAGGTCGAGCGCCGGGTGCAGCAGTTCCATCGGCTCCCGGACCACGGCCTCGACACTGCCGAGCAGCAGGGCCACCTCGGACCTGATCCAGGCGCGCGCGGTCTCGCTGTCGCTCAGCCGGAGGCCCGCCGAGGCCGGCTCGTGGAGCAGCTCCGCGAGCACATCGTCGGGTTCGATGACATGCGCCGCGTTCTGCATCGTCGCCAGCAGCAGGTCGAGCAGCCGCAGCCTGGCGGCCCGCTGCTCGTCGGCGTCGCCGAGCTTCTGGTTCTGCCGCTGCGCGAACAGCCGGAGCAGGTCGTGGTAGCGGTACCGGCCGGGCGTGAAGCACTCCAGCATGTTGGCCTCGACCAGCGCCTCGGCCAGGTCCTCGGCCTCCTGCTCGCCCGTGCCGAGCAGCGCGGCGACGGCGGGCAGCGGAAGGTCGGGAGAGTCCACGACGGACAGCAGGCGGAACGCCCGCGCCTCCGCCGGGAGCAGCTGCGCGTAGCCGAGGCCGATGGTGGTCTCCACCGCGAGGTTGCCGAGCTGGAGTTCCTGAAGGCGGTTGCGTTGGTCGGCTAACCGACGGGCCAGGTCGGAGACGCTCCAGCGCGGGCGGCTGGCCAGCCGGGCGGCGGCGATCCGCACTGCGAGGGGCAGGAAGCCGCAGGCCGTCACCACGGCCAGTGCCGCGTCGGGCTCGGCGGCCACCCGCTCGATGCCGACGATGGCCGAGAACAGGGCCAGCGCCTCGTCCGGGGTCAGCTCCTCGATGTCCACCAGGTGCGCGCCGGGGATCTCGGCCAGCCGCGAGCGGCTGGTCACCATGACCGCGTTGCCCGAGACACCGGGGATCAGCGGCATCAACTGCCGGGCATCCCTGGCGTTGTCCAGCAGGATGAGCATCCGCTTGTCGGCGAGCACTGAGCGGTAGAGCGCGGCGCGCTGGTCGAGCGAGTCCGGGGCGTCGGCCGTGCCGAGCGCGTGCAGGAAGTCGCCCAGCACCACCGCCGGATCCGCCGGCGTCGCACCCGCCCCGCGGAGGTCCACGTAGAGCTGGCCGTCCGGGAAGTCCGGGCGCAGGCCGTGGGCGACGTGCACGGCCAGCGTGGTCTTGCCGACGCCGCCGATACCGGCCAGCGAGGTGACCACCACGGCCTGGCCCGATCCGCCGCGCAGCACGTCCCGCAGCTCGTTGACCAGTTTGCTGCGGCCGCTGAAGTCCGATACGTCGGCGGGCAGTTGAGCAGGCGGTACGAAGGTCTGCAGCTCCTCGGCCTCGGGCCGCGCGGAGGCCGCCACGGACGGCACCAGGGCGGGGTCGCCGGCCAGGATCCGGCCGTGCATGGCGGCGAGCCCGCTGCCGGGCTCCACGCCGAGCTCCTCGATGAGCAGCTTGCGGGTGTCGGCGTACACGCCCAGCGACTCGGCCTGCCGGCCGCAGCGGTACAACGCCAGCATGAGCAGCTCGCGCAGTCGCTCGCGCAGCGGGTGCGCCGCGGCGAGCGTGCTCAGTTCGGAGACCACCTCGGCATGCAGGCCGACCTCCAGGGCGACGGCGCAGCGCTCCTCGGCCACGGCGATCTGCCGTTCGGAGAGCCGGGCCCGCTGCGTCTCCGCGTACGGTCCGGGCACGCCCGGCAGCGGTCTGCCGCGCCAGAGGGCGAGCGCCGCCAGCAGCGCCTCGTGGGAGGTGCGGAAGTCGCCCTCGGCCCGGGCTCCGGCGGCCTCGGCCACCCGGCGCTCGAACGAGCCGAGGTCGAGGGATTCGTCCGGGATCCGCAGCGCGTAGCCGTCACTGACCGAGACCAGGATCTCGGCCGGCTTGCGCACCTCCCGGTTGGGCTCGATGACCGACCGCAGACGGGAGACGTACGTGCGCAGAGCCGCCACGGCCTGCGGCGGGGTACGGTCGCCCCAGATGCCGTCCACCAGGTCGTCGGTGGTGACCGGCCGTCCCTGGTTGAGCAGCAGCGCGGCGAGCACCGCCTGCTGCTGCGGCGAGCCGAGCGCCAGCTGCTCCTCGCCGCGCCAGGCCTGGACAGGGCCGAGCACCTGGAAGCGCAGCGCGTCGGCCGTGGCCGTCCCGTGAAGCTCCATGTCCTCCCCCGAAGGCGTATGTCGGTGGTTCCCTGCCGCATCTCCCGCCCGATCGGCGGGGCGTCAGCTTATGAGGAAGCGCGCAAACATCCGTGAACCATCCGCAGGACGGGACGTTTATAAGACATTTAACGACCCCTACGATACTGGGCTGGCGCCCAGGACGATCCGGTCGGGGCGCTGAGATCTGATGACCAGAAAGGCGGCGCACCCATGGCCGACGAGACCACCACCACGACCGAGCCGGTCGCCGAGGCCGCCCCCGCCGAGCACACCGCCGCCCCGGTGGACCCGAACGCCATCCAGCACGTGCTGGACGTCCTCGCCGAGGAGCCCGAGCCGAAGGCCGACGAGCAGGCGCCGGAGGGCGACCCGAAGTCCGACGAGATCTACGAGCCGATGGGCTCGATCGGCAACTGCCCCTGAACGGAAGCACGCCAAGCGCGCGCCCCGGTCCCTGCGGACCGGGGCGCGCGCCGTTGTGCGCCTACTCCGCGGAGCGGACCCGCAGGCTGGTGATCAGCGGGCCGTCCGTGACCTCGGCGAAGAAGTCGTTGCCCTTGTCGTCGACGACGATGAACGCCGGGAAGTCCTCGACCTCGATGCGCCAGACTGCCTCCATGCCGAGCTCGGGGTACTCCAGCACCTCGACCTTCTTGATGCAGTCCTGCGCGAGCCGCGCGGCCGGGCCGCCGATCGAGCCGAGGTAGAAGCCGCCGTGCTCGGCGCAGGCCTTGGTGACCTGCTTGGAGCGGTTGCCCTTGGCGAGCATGACCATGGAGCCGCCGGCGGCCTGGAACTGGTCGACGTAGGAGTCCATCCGGCCGGCGGTGGTCGGGCCGAAGGAGCCGGAGGCGTAGCCCTCGGGGGTCTTGGCCGGGCCGGCGTAGTACACCGGGTGGTCCTTCATGTACTGGGGCATGCCCTCGCCGCGGTCGAGGCGCTCCTTGATCTTGGCGTGGGCGATGTCGCGGGCGACGACCAGCGTGCCGCTGAGCGACAGGCGGGTCTTCACCGGGTACTTGGCCAGCTGGGCCCGGATGTCGGCCATCGGCTGGTTGAGGTCGACCCGGACGACCTCGTCGTCGAGGTGCTCGTCGGTGGTGTCCGGCAGGTACTTCGCCGGGTCCGTCTCCAGCTGCTCCAGGAAGACGCCCTCGGCGGTGATCTTGCCGAGCGCCTGGCGGTCGGCGGAGCAGGAGACGGCCATCGCGACCGGCAGCGAGGCGCCGTGGCGCGGCAGCCGGATCACGCGGACGTCGTGGCAGAAGTACTTGCCGCCGAACTGCGCGCCGATGCCGATCTTCTGGGTGAGCTCGAAGACCTTCTGCTCCAGCTCCAGGTCGCGGAAGCCGTGCCCGGTCTTCGCGTCGCCGGAGGTCGGCAGGTTGTCGAGGTAGTGCGCGGAGGCGTACTTGGCGGTCTTGAGCGCGAACTCGGCGCTGGTGCCGCCGACCACGATCGCCAGGTGGTACGGCGGGCAGGCTGCGGTGCCCAGCGAGCGGATCTTCTGCTCCAGGAAGGAGAGCATCGACGACTCGTTGAGGATCGCCTTGGTCTCCTGGTACAGGTACGACTTGTTGGCGGAGCCGCCGCCCTTGGCCATGAAGAGGAACTTGTAGGCGCCGCCGTCGGTGGCGTACAGCTCGATCTGGGCCGGCAGGTTGTTGCCGGTGTTCCTCTCGTCCCACATGGTGACCGGCGCCATCTGCGAGTAGCGCAGGTTCAGCTCGGTGTACGCGTCGTACACGCCGCGGGCGATCGCGGCCTCGTCCTGGCCGGCGGTGAGCACGTTCTGGCCGCGCTTGCCCATGACGATCGCGGTGCCGGTGTCCTGGCACATCGGGAGGATGCCGCCGGCCGAGATGTTGACGTTCTTCAGCAGGTCGAGCGCGACGAAGCGGTCGTTCGGGCTGGCCTCCGGGTCGTCCAGGATGCGGCGCAGCTGGGCGAGGTGGGCCGGGCGCAGGTAGTGCGAGATGTCGTGCATCGCCTCGGCGGTGAGCAGCCGCAGCGCCTCCGGCTCGACCTTGAGGAAGGTGCGGCCGTCGGCCTCGAAGGTGGAGACGCCCTCGGAGGTGAGCTTCCGGTACGGCGTGGGGTCGGCACCGGTCGGGAGGAGGTCGCGGTACTCGAATTCCGGGGTGGCCATGGGGGGAGATCCTTAAGCGGGTCGGCTGCGTCTGCGAAGCACCCTCCAATGTAGGTGCAGGCGGCGCGGGGGCGGAGCGCAGGTGAGCCTGCGTGACGGGGCTCACGCCTTTCTCGGCCGAACTCTCGTTCGGCAGGGTCCCGGTGGCTAGGCTTTGCGGGTGGACACTTCGCCGTCGCCGGACGACCAGGGGCAGCAGCCCGTACCCATGACCAAGCAGGAGCCGGCCCCCGTCCCGCAGGCGCAGCCCGCGGTCGCCGCGCCGGTCGCCGAGGCCGACCTCCGGTGCTCGGACGCGGACCGCGAGCGGGTCGCCGACCTGCTGCGCGACGCGTACGCCGAGGGCCGGCTGACGGTGGAGGAGCACTCGGAGCGGATCGAGGCCGCGTACGCCGCGAAGACCTTCGGGGACCTCGTCCCGCTGACCCGGGACCTGCCGGCCGCGACCGGCGCCCCGCTGTCGATGGAGAAGCCGCCGCTCCAGCCGAAGCGCGCGCCGCTGCCGCCCGCCCGCCACGAGGCGCCGACCATGGTGGCGGTCTTCGGCGGCGCCGAGCGCAAGGGCCGCTGGCGGGTCGGCCCGCACCTGAAGGCCGTGGCGGTCTTCGGCGGGGTGGAGATCGACCTCACGGACGCGGTCTTCGAGTCGCCGGAGGTGGTCATCGAGGTGACCGCGATCTTCGGCGGGGTGGACATCAAGGTGCCGGAGAACGTCAGCCTGCACGGTGGCGGCGTGGGCATCTTCGGCGGCTTCTCGGTGCGCGAGCAGACCGCGGCCGACCCGTACGCGCCGGTGGTGCGAGTGAAGGGCGCGGCGGTGTTCGGCGGCTGCGAGGCGAAGCCGCGCCGCGGCAAGAAGCTGCGGGAGTGGGCGCGCAAGCAGCTCGACCTCTGACCCGGCGGCCCGGCGGCCGTGGCGCGGCCCGGCGGTCCGGGCCAACTCAGTTGGGGGCACTCGCCGTTGCGTCAAGTGCAGGGAGTAGTCGGTTGCGTGCGGTGTGCATGAATCGGAGGGCGAGGGGGTAGTTCCCCACGCACATCGGTTCTTGTTACGGCTGTGATCCCGTAGGGCGGCGGCGCCGCGACGGGTGGGCACGGGGCAGTCGGGCAGGGACGAGCTTCCCCGAGTCTCGAACCGCGTCAGGAGTTGCCGTGCTGCATCCCATCGAGTCCAGCGTCACCGGCTCCGCCGCCGTCCGCCGCAGTCCGGTGGCGGCGGCGGCCCCTGTGGACCCGCTGGAGGACAACCCGTGGCACACCGGGGCGGCCTGCCGTCGCGACGAGGCCGGGCTGTTCTTCGCGCCGTCCAAGGAGCCGACGGCGGCCAGGCTCGCGCGTGAGGAGCAGGCCAAGCAGGTCTGTGCCCGGTGCCCCGTGCTGTTGGAGTGCCGCGAGCACGCGCTGGCGATGCCCGAGCCGTACGGGGTGTGGGGCGGTCTGACGGCCGCCGAGCGGCGGGTGGTGCTGGCCCGGCGGCGCCGCCGCGAGGCCGAGCTGCGCGAGGCGCACCGGGTGCCGTCGGGCCGGATAGCCGGCTGACGCGCGACGGCGGCCCCGGGCGGTGTGCCCGGGGCCGCCGTCGCGACGGACCGCGTCAGTTGGCGCGGTCGAAGTCGATGGCGCTGTAGGCCCGCAGCTTGGACAGCCGGTGGGTGGAGTCGATGCGCCGGATCGTGCCGCTCTTGGAGCGCATCACCAGCGAGCTGGTGGTGGCGGTCTCCTGGCGGTAGTGGACGCCGCGCAGCAGCTCGCCGTCGGTGATGCCGGTGGCGACGAAGAAGACGTTCTCGCCGGACACCAGGTCGTCGGTGCTGAGGACACGGTCGAGGTCGTGGCCGGCGTCCAGCGCCTTCTGCCGCTCCGCCTCGTCCTTCGGCCACAGCCGGCCCTGGATGACACCGCCCATGCACTTCATCGCGCAGGCCGCGATGATGCCCTCGGGGGTGCCGCCGACGCCCATCAGCAGGTCGACGCCGGTGCCCTCGCGGGCGGCCATGATGGCGCCGGCCACGTCGCCGTCGGAGATGAACTTGATCCGGGCGCCGGCCTCGCGGATCTCCTTGACCAGGCCGTCGTGGCGGGGGCGGTCCAGCACGACGACGGTGACGTCCTCGACGGCGATGCCCTTGGCCTTGGCGACCCGGCGGATGTTGACGGCCGCCGGGGCGGTGATGTCGACGAAGTCGGCGGCCTCCGGGCCGCAGACCAGCTTGTCCATGTAGAAGACGGCGCTGGGGTCGAACATGGTGCCGCGGTCGGCGACCGCGAGGACGGCGACCGCGTTGTGCATGCCCTTGGCGGTCAGCGTGGTGCCGTCGACCGGGTCCACGGCGACGTCGCACTCGGCGCCGGTGCCGTCGCCGACCCGCTCGCCGTTGTACAGCATCGGGGCCTCGTCCTTCTCGCCCTCGCCGATGACGACGACGCCGTTCATCGAGACGGTGGAGACGAGGGTGCGCATGGCCTTCACGGCGGCGCCGTCGGCACCGTTCTTGTCGCCGCGGCCGACCCAGCGGCCGGCCGCCATCGCGGCGGCCTCGGTGACACGGACGAGTTCCAGGGCGAGGTTGCGGTCCGGGGCCTCCGGGGCGACCTCGAGCGAGCTGGGGAGGTGGTGCGGGTACTGCGTGGTCATCGTCGTTACCTCTCTGTACGCGACGGCCAGTGAGCGCCCGACTACTGCCAGGTCGGAACGCCGTGGTGAGGGTTGCTGCGATCGTATCCGGCGCCCAGGCGGGTGTCTGTGGCGCACCCGGCGCGACCAGCCGGTCTGCGCCGGTTCGTCCGGCTTCACCCGTCGGCGGGGTACCCGGTGGTCGGGAGCCGGAGGGGGATGGTCCACCATGGACGGGTGGCAGGCAGCAGCAGCAAGAGAGGCCGGCAGACGGTACGGGACATGGTCCTGTCGATGCTGGCGGTCGGTGTCGTGGGCTTCTCCGGGTACCTCTTCATCCCGCACGAGGGCGGCGACGGCGTGCACGTCGTCGACTACCGGTCCGCGCTGGCCTCGGCCAAGCGCGCCGCGCCCTACCCGCTGCTGGGCCCGCAGGGGCTCTCCGGCCAGTGGCGGGCGACCTCGGTCGAGTACCGCAAGGACGGCCGGGGCAACGCGGTCTGGCACCTGGGCTTCGTGACGCCGTCCGGCCAGTACGCCGCGGTCGAGCAGTCCAACGGCACCCGCGACGACGTGATCGGCACCGTGGTGCCGGGCGGCAAGCCGGACGGCAGCGCCTCGGTGGCCGGCCAGGACTGGCAGCGCTTCCAGGGCACCTCGTACCGCGGCCTGGCCTCCGCGGCCGGCACCGCCACCACGGTCGTCACCGGCTCCGCCTCGTACGAGGAGCTGGCGCAGCTCGCCGGCGCGCTGAAGTAGCGCCCGGCCCCGGACACGACGGAGGCCCCCGCGGTGGAACCGCGGGGGCCTCCGACATGCCGGACCGGATCAGACGGTGGTGACGACCTCGTCGTACTCCAGGCGCGGGGAGCGCGGGAACCAGGCGTCCTCGCCCGGCTTGCCGATGTTGACCACGGCCAGCACCGAGTGGTCGCCGTCCGCGAAGAACTCCTTGTTCAGGCCCGTGGCGTCGAAGCCGGTCATCGGGCCGGCGGCCAGGCCGGCGGCGCGCACGCCGATGATGAAGTAGGCGGCCTGCAGGGCGCCGTTCAGCGTGGCCGAGGCCTCGCGGACGGGGCGCTCGGAGAAGAACATGTCCTTCGCCTGCGGGAAGTGCGGCAGCTGGGTCGGCAGCTCCTCGTGGAACTCGTTGTCCTGGGCGAGGATGGCGACCAGCGGGGCGGTGGCGGTCTTGGCGCGGTTGCCCTCGGCCATGTGCTGGAGCAGGCGCTCGCGTCCCTCGTCGGTGCGGACCAGCACGATGCGCAGCGGCTGCTGGTTGAAGGCGGTGGGGCCGAACTTGACGAGGTCGTAGATCGCCCGGACCTGCTCGTCGCTGACCGGCTCGTCGGCGAAGGTGTTGGCGGTACGGGCCTCGCGGAAGAGCAGGTCCTGTGCGGCGGCGTCGAGTGCCAGAGTCATTGCGGAATCCACCTCGTGCGGAAGACGGGAAAGCGGTCGGGACGGCCGGGAGGACCGTTCATCCGGCTCCAACATTAGGTGAAACTTAAACTATTCCGCAACCGTGCGTGAGCCACGTCACAGCTCCTCGGTGCGGCACCCGTCACCCCGCGCCCCGGCCCGGCCGGCGCCCCGGGTCACTCGCCGGCGGCGGACTCCTCGGCGGCCAGCGCCGCGTCCAGCCGGGCCCGCGCGCCGTCCAGCCAGCGCTGGCAGACCTTGGCCAACTGCTCGCCGCGCTCCCACAGCGCCAGCGACTCCTCCAGCGAGGTGCCGCCGGTCTCCAGCTGCCGGACGACCTCCAGCAGCGCGTCCCTGGCCTGCTCGTACCCGAGCGCCTCGTCGTCGCCGGCCGCGCTCCGGACCGCCCGCCCCGCGCCCGCCGTCGCCGGGCCGCCCTGCTGCTGATCTGCCATGCCGCCAGCGTAGGCGCTGCGGACGACAAAACCCGGTGTGCCCCGGGGCCCGGTCCGGTTAGCCTCCCGGGCCATGACGACGAACCGGCGGATCGCCGTGCGCGAGGCCGTGGTGGAGGACGCCCCCGAACTCGTCCGGCTGCGCGCGCTGATGTTCGCGGCGATGGCCGCCCGGCCCGGCGGCGGCCCCGGGGAGCCCGGCGACCCCGGCCCCGACGGGCCGTGGCGGCGGACCGCCGAGCGGCTGCTCCGCGAGCGCCTCGCCGCCCCGGCCGACCGGCGCACCCTGCAGGCCTACGTGGTGGACGACCCGGAGTGCGCGGGCCGGCTGGCGGCCTGCGCGGTCGGCACCCTGGAGGAGCGGCTGCCGGCGCCCGGCCACCCGGACGGGCGGTTCGGCTTCGTCTTCAACATCTGCACCGACCCCGGCCGGCGCCGCCGCGGCTACGCCCGGGCCTGCACCGAGGCGCTCATCGGCTGGTTCGACGCGCGCCGGGTGACCCGGATCGACCTGCACGCCACCGACGACGGCGAGGAGCTCTACCGCAGCCTCGGCTTCGGCGAGCACGCACGGCCGCTCTCCCGGCAACGCCTCATCGCGGACTGAGCGGCCGGCGGGCGGACACCGGGCGGCGTTCGCCGGACGTGCAGCGGTCCGCCGCGGCGCAGCGCTCCGCGGCTCCCGTCGCGAGGGTGCGGCGCAGGCTGCTGCGGGCCCGGTAGGTGAGGGTCTTCACGGCGCCCACCCGGATGCCGATCGCGTCCGCCACCTCCCGCGAACTGAGGTCGTCCCAGTAGCGCAGGGTGAGCGCCGTCCGCTGGTGCTCGGTCAATGTGGCGAGGGCGGCGAAAACGCGCTCCGCCTCGACGAGGGACAGGACGAGGTCCTCGACGCAGATTCCCGCGTCGGAATCCGCGACCGCGGCCACCGTCGACTCGCTGCGGGTGGCCCGCCGTTTGTCGTGGTCGAACATGATGTTCCGGGCGATGGTGAATATCCACGCGCCCATGTCCTTGCCAGTCCAGCGGTAGCCGTCAATGCACGCCATTGCGCGGACGAACGTGTCCTGGGTCAGGTCCTCGGCGAGTGCGCGATTCCCGGTGCGCCGCGTCAGGAAGGCCAGCACCGGCCCCCGATAACGGCGGTACAACTCCGCCCAGGCGTCACGGTCGCCGGCCTTGGCGGCCTCGATCAGGTGCGGTGTTCCACGCGGCGTTCCACGCAGCGTCCCATCCATACCGGACCTCCCGGAGAGCAGGTGTCGCAACGATACGAGGGGGCATGCATGCGTGCAAGCGTTTCCGAAATTCCGTCAGTTCATCGCGCCGCGGCCCTGATTTGGCAAGACCTGACTGATCGTCACTGGATTGCACGCATGCAAGTCGATGCATCTGGGACATGACACGCGCTAACCTTGCGCGCCATGCAGCCGACAGAGGACACCGCCGCGGAGACCACCCCCGCCCAACGATTCGGTGCCGTCGTCCACGATGCCGCCCGGCGTGCGGGATACGACCTCACCCCCGGCGCCGGAGGCCGGCTCGCCCTGGCGCGGGACACCGGTATGAGCGCCTCCGCGGTCGGACGCATGCTGCGCGGGGAGACCCTTCCCCGCCCCTCCCAATTCCAGAGAATCGCGCAGGTCGTCCACCTCGACCTGCACGAGCTGCTGGTGCGCGGCGGAGTGATTTCCGAGGAATCCGCAAACGATCTCTCCCAGGGAGTACGCTCACCCATCACCCCTGAGGGAGCGTTGGACGCCTGGGGTGTCACCCACCCCATGATCCGGAAATTCCTTCTCGCCTCCATCGCCCAGGCGATCAGCCTGCAGCAGGAAAGCGAGCGCGGTTCTTTTCCGCCGGACGAGAACCGCGGGGGAGGGGCAGTGCACATGCAGAGGTGAGGCCAGAAATGCCGAGATTCTCTCCGGTGGCGGCCGACGCGCTCAGAGCAGTGGGCGCGGTCGGCGGAACAGCCCTGATCGTCGCCGGCACCTACGACACCCGCTGGATCCCGTTCCTCGGCTGCCTGGCCGTGGCAGCCCTCTCCACCACCGAGTTCGCGCTCGCCAGGACCAGGCGCTTCCTGCGCGAGACCGAGGCCAGAACGGCCCGCCAGGCCGAGCTCGTCGCCGCCCGCGCGGCCGCCCAGGCCCTGCCGCCCGCCGCGCCGCCCGAGATACCGCCACCCGCCGTGCGGCCGCCGGCCGTCCGGCCGCCCGCGGCGCCGACGGTCGCGCCGATCGTCGCCGGACCGCCGTTCGCCGACGGCCGGCAGCTGGGCGCCGACGCCCTGCTGCGCCTGCTGGAGGCCGTCCACCGCGAACTGCGGCACGCCCACGAGGCGGCCGACCGGGCCCAGGCCGAACTCGCCGACCTCAGCCGCGAGTGGAACGCCCTGGTGCAGGAGAGCATGAGCCCGCCGCCGCACGCGCGGCCGCCCCACCTGACGCCCCCGCACCTGAGGCCCCCGCAGGTCCGCGCCCCGGCCGAGTGAGGCCGGCGCCCACCCGGGCACTCACTCCGGCGCGACCGTCACCCCGAAGCCGCCGCCCGCCACCCGGGCGTGCAGCTCCTCGCCGGCCGACACCTGCTCCGGGTCCGTCACCACCGCCCCGTCCGCCCGCTGCAGCACCGCGTAGCCGCGCTGCAGGGTCGCCAGCGGGGAGAGCGACACCACCCGGGCGAGCGCATGCCCGAGGTCCGTCTGCGCGTGGTCCAGCCGGTGCCCCAGCACCCGCCGCGACCGCTCCACCAGTGCCGTCACCTCCGCTGCCCGGTCCGCCACCAGACGGTGCGGCGCCGCCAGCACCGGACGGCTGCGCACCCCCTCCAGCCCGTGCAGCTCCCGCTCGACCCGGCCCACCACGGACCGCCGGGCGCGGTCGCGCAGCTGGCGTACCCGGGCGAGCTCCTCGCCGACGTCCGGCACCACCCGCTTCGCCGCGTCGGTCGGCGTCGACGCCCGGAAGTCGGCCACCCAGTCCAGCAGCGGCTGGTCCGGCTCGTGCCCGATCGCGCTGACCACCGGCGTCCGGGCCGCCGCCACCGTGCGCACCAGGTCCTCGGAGGAGAACGGCAGCAGGTCCTCCACGCTGCCGCCGCCACGGGCCACCACGATGACGTCCACGTCCGGGTGCTCGTCCAGCTCCCGCACGGCCGCCGCGACCTGCGCAGCCGCGTTCGGGCCCTGCACCAGCACGTTGCGCACCTCGAACCGGACGGCCGGCCAGCGCCGCCGGGCGTTCTCCAGCACGTCCCGCTCGGCCGCCGAGCCGCGGCCCGTCACCAGGCCCACGCAGTGCGGCAGGAACGGCAGCGGCCGCTTGCGCTCCGGGTCGAACAGTCCCTCCGCGCCCAGCTTCCGCTTCAGCTGCTCCAGCCGGGCCAGCAGCTCGCCCAGGCCCACCAGCCGGATCTCCGAGGCCCGCAGCGAGAGCGTGCCGCGGGCGGTGTACCACTCCGGCCTGGCGTGGACGATGATCCGCGAGCCCTCCTGCACGGCCTCCGCCACCTGTTCGAAGACCGAACGGAAGCAGGTCACGGTGAGCGACACGTCCCGCTCGGCGTCGCGCAGCGTCAGGAACACCATCCCCGCGCCCGGCCGCCGGTTCAGCTGCGCGATCTGCCCCTCCACCCAGACCTCGCCCAGCCGGTCGATCCAACCGCCGATCATCGCCGACACCTTGCCGACCGGGACGGGCGCCTCGGGGGAGCTGCTGTTCGCCATGCCCACGAGGCTAGCGCCGCACGGTGACGGCGCGGCCCGTCCCTTCCGCCCGGTGGCGCACCTCGGGCCCCCTGCGCGTCGGGCGCGGCGGCGGGGCGCCCGTACGATGGAGCCATGTCCACCACTGCACAGCGCCGCGTCCTGCTCGCCGCCCCCCGGGGCTACTGCGCGGGTGTCGACCGCGCCGTCATCGCCGTGGAGAAGGCCCTGGAGCAGTACGGGGCCCCGATCTACGTCCGCAAGCAGATCGTCCACAACAAGTACGTCGTGCAGACCCTCGAGAAGAAGGGCGCCGTCTTCGTCGACGAGACGGAGGAGGTGCCCGAGGGCTCGATCGTGGTCTTCTCGGCGCACGGCGTCGCGCCGTCCGTCCACGACGAGGCCAAGGCAGGCAAGCTCGCCACGATCGACGCCACCTGCCCCCTGGTGACCAAGGTGCACAAGGAGGCCGTGCGCTTCGCCGAGGAGGACTACGACATCCTGCTCGTCGGCCACGAGGGCCACGAGGAGGTCATCGGCACCATGGGCGAGGCCCCGGACCGCATCCACCTGGTGGACGGCGCCGAGGACGTCGCGGGCGTGCAGGTCCGCGACGAGTCCAAGGTCGTCTGGCTCTCCCAGACCACCCTCTCGGTGGACGAGACCATGGCCACCGTCGGCGAGCTGCAGAAGCGCTTCCCGCTGCTGGTCAGCCCGCCCAGCGATGACATCTGCTACGCGACGCAGAACCGCCAGGTCGCCGTGAAGCAGCTCGCGCCCGAGGCCGACCTGCTGATCGTGGTCGGCTCCAAGAACTCCTCCAACTCCGTCCGCCTGGTCGAGGTCGGCCTGGAGTACGGCGCCAAGGCCGCGCACCTGGTCGACTTCGCCCAGGAGATCGACGAGGCCTGGCTGGAGGGCGTCACCACCGTCGGCCTGACCAGCGGCGCCTCGGTGCCCGAGATCCTCGTCGACGGCGTCCTGGAATTCCTCGCCGCGCGCGGCTACGCCGACGTCGAGACCGTCAAGACCGCCGAGGAGCACCTGCAGTTCTCGCTGCCCAAGGAGCTCCGCCGCGACCTGCGCTCCGAGGCCGCCGGCAAGCTCTGACCGACCCCGCCGAGCCCGGGCCCCGCACACCGCGGGCGCTCGGGCTTCGTGCTGCCCGCCACCGGGTACCAGAGCGGACGGCACGGCGGGCGGGGCAGACCCCGCGCCCGTAGGTTGGTGCGCAGGCCGTGGTTGTGCACAGGCTGTGGACAACCCCGGGCCGCGCTCGGAAACGGTACGCACACAGGAGGCACGGCGGGATGACGACGGTATTCGGCGTGGACATCGGCGGCTCGGGGATCAAGGGCGCACCGGTCGACCTGGCGGACGGCCGCCTCGCCGAGGAGCGGTTCAAGGTCCTCACCCCGCGGCCGTCCTCGCCGAACGCGGTGGTCGAGGCGGTCGTCGAGGTCGTCCGGCACTTCGGCCACCAGGGCCCGGTCGGCCTCACCTTCCCCGGCGTGGTGGTCGCCGGCCGCACCCGCACCGCCGCCAACGTCGACAAGGACTGGATCGGCATGGACGCCGAGGGGCTCTTCCGCGAGGCCCTCGACCTGCCCGCCACCGTCCTCAACGACGCCGACGCCGCCGGCGTCGCCGAGGTCACCCACGGCGCCGGCCGCGGCCGGGGCGGCACCGTCCTGCTGCTCACCTTCGGCACCGGTATCGGCAGCGCGCTCTTCGTGGACGGCACCCTCGTCCCCAACACCGAGCTCGGCCACCTGGAGATGCGCGGCAAGGACGCCGAGCGGCGCGCCTCCTCGGCCGCCCGGGAGCGCCACGGGCTGAGCTGGGCCGAGTGGGCCCCGCGCGTCGACGAGTACCTGGACCTGGTCGAGATGCTCTTCTCGCCGCAACTGGTGATCATCGGCGGCGGGGTCAGCCGCAAGCACGACAGGTTCCTGCCGCTGCTCAGGGACCGCGACGCCGAGATCGTCCCCGCCGAGCTGCGCAACGACGCCGGCATCGTCGGCGCCGCGATGGCCGCCGCCAAGGCCGGCTAGCGCCCGTCCCGTTCGGTCCGCGCAGGCCAGGTCCGGTTCGGGCCGGACGGCTAGCGGGTGCGGCGGATCCGGCGCTGTGCCACGAACCGGGCCGCCACGATCGCGGCCGCCAGGCCCGTCCCGGTGAAGAGCCAGCCCGCGCGCACCGCCAGGCCGCTCGCCAGCGCCACCACCCGTCCGGTCGCCCCGGACGGGGCCGCGGGCTGCAGCAGTGCCAGCGCCAGCGCGAACGCGATCGGCCCGGCGATCGGCGCCGCCGGCAGGTCCGGGTAGCGCACCCGGACGGCCAGCTGGAAGCAGACCAGCAGGTAGCCCAGGCCGAACAGCACGCCCAGGCCGCCGAAGAGCATCCGGTCCACCCAGGCGACCAGCAAGGTCCCGGCGACCGCGGCGACACCGGTGCCCACCGCCGTCAGCCGCGCCGGACGACCTGTCCGGCCCGGGCCGCGGCCCGCCCACGGCAGACGCGGACGGCGCACCGGCGCGCCGCCGGAGGCCGACCGCAACCGGGAGTCGGCGGGCGCGGCGGGGCTCGGAACGGCGGCCCGGTCGGTACCGCCGGCCGACGGCCGCCGCCGGGGCCCGGGGGGCTGGGTACGGATGCTCTGCTGCTCCACTCACCCAACGTACGGTCAGATCATCGCCACAGTGTGTAATGCAGGAATTCCCGCCCGGGCGTGTCCGCGCCAGAGTAGCGTCGCCCGTGATCGAACACGGTTCGCATTCGGACGGAGGGGGCGGGGGTCATGGCGGAATTCGGCTTCGAGCGGCTGCACCACGTGCAGCTGGACATGCCAGCCGGGGCGGAGCCGGCCTGCCGGGCGTTCTGGGCCGGAGTGCTCGGCATGACCGAGATCGAGAAGCCGCCGGTGCTGGCGGCGCGCGGCGGCTGCTGGTTCCGTGGCGGGGGCGTGGAGGTGCACCTCGGCGTGGTCGCCGAATTCACGCCGTCCGCCAAGGCGCACCCGGGCATCCTGGTGGACGGCCTGGACGCCCTCGCCGCCCGGCTCGCGGAGCACGGCCACCCCGTCCGGTGGGACGGCGACCTCCCCGGGTACCGCCGCTTCCACAGCGTCGACGCGCTCGGCAACCGGCTGGAGTTCCTGGAGCCCGACCGGACGGCCTGAGCGCGCCCCGTAGACTGGGGGATCGGTCGCCTCCGGCCGCTCCACGCCCTCCAAGCCCACGGGACATCGCTTCATGTCGCTCACGATCGGAATCGTCGGCCTGCCGAACGTCGGCAAGTCGACCCTGTTCAACGCCCTGACCAAGAACGACGTGCTGGCGGCCAACTACCCGTTCGCCACCATCGAGCCCAACGTGGGCGTCGTCGGCGTCCCCGACACCCGGCTGGCCAAGCTCGCCGAGATCTTCGGCTCGCAGCGCATCCTCCCGGCCACCGTCGACTTCGTCGACATCGCCGGCATCGTCCGCGGCGCGAGCGAGGGCGAGGGCCTGGGCAACAAGTTCCTCGCCAACATCCGCGAGTCGGACGCCATCTGCCAGGTCGTCCGCGCCTTCACCGACCCCGACGTGGTGCACGTCGACGGCAAGGTCTCGCCCAAGGACGACATCGAGACCATCCACACCGAGCTGATCCTCGCCGACCTGCAGACGGTCGAGAAGGCCCTGCCGCGCCTGCAGAAGGAGGCGCGCCTCAAGAAGGACACCGCGGCCGTGCTGGCCGCCGCCGAGGCCGCCAAGGCGATCCTCGAGACCGGCAAGACCCTCTTCGAGGCGAGCTTCGACACCCACCCGATCCGCGAGCTGCACCTGCTCACCGCCAAGCCGTTCCTCTACGTCTTCAACGTGGACGAGGACGAGCTCGCCGACGAGGACTTCAAGAACGCCCAGCGCGAGCTGGTCGCCCCCGCCGAGGCGATCTTCCTCAACGCCAAGATCGAGTCCGAGCTGATCGAGCTCGACGACGACGAGGCCCTGGAGCTGCTCCAGTCCATGGGCCAGGACGAGCCCGGCCTCGCCACCCTCGCCCGGGTCGGCTTCGAGACCCTCGGCCTGCAGACCTACCTGACCGCCGGCCCCAAGGAGACCCGGGCCTGGACGATCAAGAAGGGTGCCACCGCCCCCGAGGCCGCCGGTGTCATCCACACCGACTTCCAGAAGGGCTTCATCAAGGCCGAGGTCATCTCCTTCGGCGACCTGGTCGAAACCGGCTCGATCGCCGAGGCCCGCGCCAAGGGCAAGGCCCGCATCGAGGGCAAGGACTACGTCATGCAGGACGGCGACGTGGTGGAGTTCCGCTTCAACGTGTGATGCGCGGGCGGCGACAGCGCACGGCAGAGGGCCGGGTCCGGCGGACCCGGCCCTCCGCCGTCCCCGGCGGCTCAGTCGGCGCGGCCCGGCACGAGGCCGTCCAGGTCCAGGTCGATCTCGACCGGTAGGGAGAGCCGCAGCGCTCGGCGGAAGATCCCGGCCGGCGCGTACGAGCCCGTCGGTGCGTCGAGCTCGTAGACGTGCACCGCAGGGGCCCCGTCCTCGTCCTCGACGCACCAGTAGTGCCGGATCCCGGCCTCGGCGTACTTGCGCAGCTTGACCGTCCGGTCGCGATGCGCGGACTCCGGTGAGACGACCTCGACGACGAGCAGCACGTCCTCCGGGGAGTACCAGGTGCGGTCCGGGTCGTACGGGGCCGAGGTCAGCAGCAGGTCGGGCTCCGGACGGTTGCGGGCGTCGAGGCGGATGGTCATCTCCCGTTCCACCTCGACGCCGTCCGGCACCTGGGCCATGAGCGCCAGCGTGAGGCCGGTGACGAGGCGGCCGTGCCACGACCGCTGCGGGGACGTCATGAAGACGAGTGCTCCGTCGATCAGCTCGGTGTGGCGCGGTGCCTCGGGGAGGCGGTCCAGGTCCTCCGCGAACCAGCCCTCCGCGCGCGGCGGGCGCATCCAGTCGGGCAGTGCGGTCATGGTTTCACGGTAGCGGTCCGCGGCCCGGTGCGGCCCCGAGGTGGCGGGCGGCCCGGGTCGGGGTTGTCCCGGGTGCGGGATCGGGGGCGGGTGGGGGGTCGTCCCGGATGGTTCGGCGGGCGGATCCCGCGAGACTCCTGTGCGGGGCCGGGCAGTCCGGCCGATCGTGACGAAACGTCAGGGGATGCCGCCGTGACCGCTGTTGTGCGCCGTACTCGTTGGACCGCCGTTGCCGCCGCCGGGGCGGTGCTCGCCGCGCTGGCGGTGGGGACGGCGGCCGGGCCCGCGTCCGCCGTGCCCGGGCCCGCGGCCGCGGTGCGGGAGGCCGACCGGGTGCCGCCACTGGACCGGGCGGCCGTCCGCGACGTGCTCGCCGGGCTACCGACCGCCGAGGTGTCCGGGGCGCTCGTGCGGGTGTCCGGCCGCGCGGGCCGGCTGGACGCGGTCGGCGGGGTCGGCGATCCGGCCACCGGGCGGGCGCCGGACGCGGACGGGCGGTTCCGGATCGGCTCGATCTCCAAGGTCTTCACCGCGACCGTGGTCCTCCAGCTCGCCGCCGAGCACCGCCTCGACCTCGGCGCCCCCGTCCAGCACTACCTGCCCGGCCTGTTGCCGGCGTCCTTCCCGCCGATCCTCGTGGGGCAGCTGCTCAACCACACCAGCGGCCTGCCGAACGGGGCGGACGGCCCGTGGGGGGACGGCACCGCCGCGTGGTTCGTCGACCACCGCTTCGAGTCCTGGACGCCGGAGCGCGTGGTGGCCACCATGGACGGCCAGGCGATGTCCTTCCCGCCCGGCACCGCGCAGCAGTACAACGGCATGAACACCTTCGTGGCGGGACTGCTGGTCGAGAAGGTCACCGGGCACGGCTACGCCCAGGAGGTGCAGCGGCGGATCATCCGCCCGCTCGGCCTGCACGACACCTCGGTGCCGGCAGTGGACGACCCGGCGCTGGCGCACCCGGCCGCCCGCCCGCGGCTGACCGTCCCGGGCCCGGACGGCACGGTGCGCCGGGTGGACGTGACCGAGCAGAGCCCCTGGCCGTGGGCGGAGGGCGGGCTGATCTCCAGCGCCCCCGACCTGGACCGCTTCATCACCGCGCTGTTCCGCGGCCGTCTGCTGCCACCCGCCCAGCAGGAGGCGCTGTTCGCCGTCCCGGACGTGCCGACCCACCACAGCAGCCACTGCGAGACCGGGCCGGCCGCGGGCCGCGCCTGCATGAGCATGGGTCTGGAGCGGACGACGGTCGGTGGCGTCGAGATCTGGGGCAAGACCGGTTCCCGGCCGGGCTGGACGAGTGGGGTGTTCGCCACCCGGGACCTCTCCCGGACGGTGGTGTACTCGCTCAACCCGACCGGCCTGGACGGTGCCGAGACCCCGGTGATCCTGCGGCTCGCCGGCGCGGTCTTCGGCTGAGACGGGCGCTACGGCTTGATGTTGTGGTTGACCCGGAACAGGTTGCCGGGGTCGTAGGCCCGCTTGACCTCCACCAGCCGGGCGTAGCTGCCGCCGTAGTTGTCGGCGGCGCGGTGCTGGTCGTCGTCGGCCATGAAGTTGACGTAGCCGCCGGCCTCGGAGTGCGGGGCGACCGCGGCGTAGTAGTCGCGCACCCAGGCGGTGTTGGCCTCGTTCTCGGCGGGGTCGGGCCACATGCCGGCGATCACGGTGGCGAAGGTGGCCTCGCGGTGGGCGAAGGCGGTCGCCTCCGGGGGCACGCGGTGGCAGGCCCCGTTGATCGAGTAGATGTGCATGGTGGAGTTCATGCTCGGCACCTTCGGCCCGTGCTCCAGGTGGGCGGCGATCGCGTCGTCGGTGAGCTCGGTCGAGAAGACGCCCTTCCAGTAGTGCTGCAGGCCCGGCGGCACCAGCGGGTCGAAGGCGCTGTTGAGTGCCGGGTAGGGCATCGGGCCGACCATCTCCGCGACCCGCGGCGCGATCTCGCGCAGTGGCCGGATCGCCGCCTCGGCCTCCTCCATCGGGCCCGCCCAGCAGGCCACGACGATCGCGAAGGTGTCGCCGTGCCGGTCCTCCGGGATGAACGGCAGCGGCGGGGCGATCTGGAATCCGGGGAAGATGCCGAGCTCCTCCGGGGCCTCCTCGATGTACTCGCGGTAGCGCTTCAGGATGGCCTCGGCGTGCTCCAGTTCGAAGAGCATCGGGCCGCCGAATATGTCCTTGACCGGGCTCAGCGCGAACTCGAAGGAGGTGACGACGCCGAAGTTGCCGCTGCCGCCGCGCAGGGCCCAGAAGAGGTCCGGCTCCTCCTTCTCGTTGACGACCCGCAGTCGGCCGTCGGCGGTGACCACGTCCGCGGACAGCAGGTTGTCGCAGGTCAGCCCCAACTTGCGGGCGAGGTAGCCGAATCCGCCGCCGAGGGTGAGGCCGCCGACGCCGGTGGTGGAGACGATCCCGCCGGTGACGGCGAGTCCGAAGGCGTATGCGGCCGCGTTGAGGTCGCCGAGGGTGGCGCCGCCGTCGACCCGGGCGGTGCGGCGGACGGGGTCGACCCGGACACCGCGCATGCCCGTGAGGTCGGCGACCACGCCGCCGTCGCAGGTGCCGTAGCCGGGGACGCTGTGCGAACCGCCGCGGGTGGCCAGCGGCATGCCGCTGCTCCGGGCGTGGTCGACCGCCGCCATCACGTCGCCGGCGTTGGCGCAGCGCACCACCACGGCCGGCCTTCGGTCGATCATCGCGTTGTAGACCCTGCGGGCCTCGTCGTACTCCTCGTCGCCGGGCCCGACCACACTCCCGTGAACGGTGCCCGCCAGTTCCTCGATCGTCTTGGTGCCCATGACAGAAGCTCCTGACCGTGCCGACCCCCTGGGCCGGCCCGGGCACGAAGCGGGGAGCCGACGATCCCCGACCGGCCTCCCTCCACGGTACGTCGCGAGGGCGGGGCCTACCCGGCGGGAGCCGCCGAGGGCCGGCGGCGGCGCCGCGAGGCCGATCACCGCGGTGCCGGACGGCGCCCACCCCGGGGAACTGGCCGCCGTCCACGGCGCGGTGACGGGGCGGGAGGTGACGTGCCGGGAGAGTGGCGACGTCTTCCCCGGCGTGGGGCCGGCCTCAGCCGACGGTGATCCGCAGCGAGCCGTCCGCCTGCGGGGCCACCGCGACCTGCTCCAGGTCCTCGGCGTGCACGGTCGCGGGGTGCGGCAGCGCCCGCCGGCCGATGCCGACCACCGGCATGCCGGCGGCGAGCGCGGCGGTGATGCCGGCCTCGGAGTCCTCGAAGGCCAGGCAGTCGGCGGGCGCGAAGCCGAGCGCGGCGGCGCCCTTGAGGAAGCCCTCCGGGTCGGGCTTGCTGGCGCCGACCGAGCCGGCGGTGACCAGGGTCTCCGGCAGCGGCAGCTCGGCGGCGCCCATCCGGGCGCGGGCGAGTGGCTCGTCGGCGGAGGTGACGAGGGCGTGCGGCCGGCCCCGCAGGGCGGCGAGGAAGGCGGCCGCGCCGGGGATCGGGACGACGCCGTAGGTGTCGGCGGTCTCCTCGGCGAGCAACTGCCGGTTCTCGGCGAGGTTGATCTCGACGGGCCGGTCGGGCAGCAGCACGGCCATGGTCAGGTGTCCCTGGCGGCCGTGCACGACGTGCATGACGGCGTCGCCGTCCAGGCCGTGCCGGGCCGCCCAGCGGCGCCAGCACCGCTCGACGACCGCGTCCGAGTTGACCAGGGTGCCGTCCATGTCGAGGAGCAGGGCGCGGGCGGTGAGCGTGACGGGCATGCAGCTGGCTCCTCGGGACGACGTGTTTGTCTCTCCAGGATACAAAAGCATCGGGGAACCGGGTCAGCCGTCGAGCAGGTGCGCGTTGACCGCGCGGGCCGGCCCGGCCAGCTCCGGCAGTTCGACGACCTCCACCCCGGCCGCCTCCAGCAGCGCGGTGCCCTGGCAGGCCTGCACGAACAGGTCCGGCTCGCGCCAGGCGACCACCACCCGCGGCACCCCGGCCGCGATGATCAGCTGGGCGCAGGTCCGCGGCCGCGAGGCGCGCTGCCCGCACGGCTCCAGCGAGCTGTAGACGGTGGCGGTGCGCAGCCGGGGGTCGCCGGCCGGCAGCTTGGCGAGGGCGGCCTCCTCGGCGTGGTTGTGCGCGTCGACCTCGCGGCTGAAGCCCTCGGCGAGCACCTCGCCGTCCGCACCGACGACCACCGCGCCGACCGAGAAGGCCGTCTCGGAGGGCGGGCACCGGCGCGAGAGCTCCACGGCACGCGCGAGCCAGTACAGGTCGGTGCCGGGCGGGTGGTCGCCGGACGGCTCGTCGCGGTTCACGGGGCGGTCTCCTTCGGAGCGTAGCGGAGCAGGACGACGTCGCCCACCGTACGTGCCTCCAGCAGCCGCATCCGCCGGGTGGGCCCACCGGGGTAGGCGGCCGGGCCGAGGAAGCGGGGCGCGTCGGCCTGCCCGACCAGCAGCGGGGCGAGCGCCAGCTGGAGCTCGTCGGCCAGGCCCTCGGCGAGGAACTGGGTGTGGATGCTGCCGCCGCCCTCCACCATCAGCCGCCGCACCCCGCGCGCCCCGAGGTCGTCGAGCAGGTCGCCGAGGCGGACGGTGCCGCCGAGGGCGACGACCTCGGCGAGCCCGTCGAGGGCGGTGCGCAGGGCCGGCGCGGCGGCGTCGGTGGTGTAGACGGCCTTGGCGCCGCCGGTGTGCCAGAAGTTGAGCCCGGGGGAGAGGCCGCCGCTCGCCGTGAGGGTGACCTTGAGGGGGTACGCGGGCCGCCCGGCCGCGACCCGGGCGGCCCGGCGTTCGGGTGAGTTGACGAGCAGTCGGGGGTTGTCGCGGCGCAGCGTGGTGCCGCCGACCAGCAGCGCGTCGCAGCCGGCCCGGACCTCGTCCACCCGGTCGAAGTCGGCCGGGTTGGAGAGCAGCAGCCGCTCCGGTGACGCGTCGTCGAGGTGGCCGTCCACCGAGACGGCGGCGCTCAGCAGGACGTACGGGCGGGGTGGCACGGGGGTCTCCGATCTTTCGGCTGCGGCTCCACCGTACGGTCACCGCCCGCCCGCGCGGAGTCCGGCCGTGTCCACGGCATCCTGCGTACGGATTTCGAGCGTGCCGTTCGCCGTCCGGCCCGGTGCCGTACGGCCGTCGTTCGCGCATGCGCCCCACCCCGGTCCGGTTCTCGATCACCCCCCGACGAAGGGCCCACCACCCGTGTCCGGTCACCGTTCGCTCGCGCTCGCCGCGGCGGCGTTCGTGCTCGCCTCCGTCCCCGTCGCCGCCGCCCCGGCCTCCGCGGTGACGTACGCGCGCCCGTGCGCACCTGGGACTTCTCCTCCTCGCTGGGCGTCTCCAAGGAGATCGGCATCGAGGGGGGGCCCGGGTCGGCAACACGATCTACTGGACGGGCTCGCTCGGCAACGGCGAGGACGGCAACCGCCTCGGCTTCGCCGCGGGCGCCGCCTCCGGCCAGGTCCCGAAGCAGATCGACGGCTTCAACGTCGAGGGCCTGGAGTTCGCGTCGGGTAGCACCACCACCGCGTACGTCGCCTTCCGTGCGCCTTTGGTGCCGCCGGCGAACGGCGGCAAGGCGCTGCTGGTGCCGGCCACCGACTACAACCAGCTGCCCGGCGGCTCGGTGCACGCCGCGTTCGGCACCCCGATCACCCTGGACCTGGGCGGGCTGTCCGTCCGCGACATCCGCAAGAACGCCGCGGACCAGTACCTGATCGTGGCCGGCTCCTGGGCCGCGGACGACAACTCCGGCCCGTACGCGCTCTACAGCTGGACGGGCGTGGCCACCGACGCCCCGGTGAAGCTGCGCGACCTGCCGACCACCGACGCCGGCGCCTGGGAGGCCGTGGTGGACGTGCCGGACCTCACCGTGCCCGGCGCCCGCGCCCAGCTGATCACCGACGACGGCGCCGCCGACCTGTACGACGACGGCACCGAGGCCAAGGACCTCACCCACCCGGAGTGGAAGAAGTCCCGCACCACCTGGTTCACCCCGAACTGACCCGGCGGGCTGCCGCCGGGGGCCTCAGCGGGCCCGCGGCGGCAGCGGCAGCGGCAGTGCGGGCAGGCCGTCGAGGCTGGTGCCGACGAGCTCCTTGCCCTCGCAGTAGGTGGCGAACTCCTCGTCGGTCTTCCGGTCGAAGTACTGGGCGTGCAGGTCGCGGTCGCCCCGGTAGTCCATGAACGGCACGGCGAACCCGCAGGAGTCACTGACCCGTTCGGCGTGCACCAGCACCACCGCGCGCAGCCCGGAGCCGTCCGCCGCGGGGTCGAAGTGCCCGATCAGGCCGGCGAAGCGCGGGTCGTCGCGGAACACCGCCTCGCCGCGGCCGTGCACCCGCACCACGGTCGGCGGCCCGTCGAAGGAGCACCACATCAGGGTGATCCGGCCGTTCTCCCGCAGGTGGGCGAGGGTCTCCGCGGTGCTGCCGCCGAAGTCCAGGTAGGCCAGGGTGAGTTCGTCCAGGACGACGAGCGTGCCGGCCCGGCCCTTGGGGGACAGGTTGACGTGCCCGTCGCCGGCCAGCGGCGCCGTGGCGGTGAAGAAGACCGGCTGGCTCGCGATGAAGGCGCGCAGCCGGCCGTCGATGCGTTCGTACGTCTTTCCCATGGTCCGATTGTCGCCGCACGGCCCTTCGGGTGGCCATGTCGACGCTCCATCATCTTGAATAGTGGGACGATATTTCTCGTCAAGCGAGACGGGTCTACGCTCGGCGGCATCGTGAGGAGCCGAGAGGGAACCGAACATGACGAACCGTCGGGCCGCCTACACCCACGGCCACCAGGAGGCCGTGCTGCGCTCGCACCGCAGCCGCACCGCCGCCGACTCCGCGGCCTACCTGCTGCCCGAACTCCGGCCGGGGCAGCGACTGCTGGACGTCGGCTGCGGGCCCGGCACGATCACCGCCGACCTCGCCGAGCGGCTCGGCCCCGAAGGCCGGACGGTCGCCGTCGACACCTCCGCCGAGGTGCTCGCCCAGGCCGCCGCGCACGCCGCCGAACGCGGTCTGACCACCGTGCAGTTCGAGGTCGCCGACGTGCACCGGCTGCCGTACGCCGACGGCGCGTTCGACGTGGTGCACGCCCACCAGGTGCTCCAACACCTCGCCGACCCGGTGGCCGCGCTGCGCGAGATGCGCCGGGTCACCGCCCCCGGCGGTGTGGTCGCCGTCCGGGACGCCGATTACGCGGCGATGGCCTGGTACCCCGAACTCCCCGAACTCGCCGAGTGGTCGGCGCTGTACCGGCGGATCGCCCGGGCCAACGGCGGCGAGCCCGATGCCGGCCGCCGGCTGGCCGCCTGGGCGAGGGCGGCCGGCTTCACCGACGTCACCGCGACCTCCAGCAGCTGGACCTTCGCCGACCCCGGGCGCCGGCAGTGGTGGGGCGGGACCTGGGCCGAGCGCACCGAGAAGTCCGCCACGGCCGCCACCGCCCTCGCCGAGGGCCTGGCCGACACCGACGACCTGGCCCGGATCGCCGACGGCTGGCGCCGCTGGGCCGCCGACCCGGACGCCTGGTTCGCCGTGCTGCACGGCGAGGTGCTGGCCCGCCGGTGAGCCGCACCGGTCGGGGTGGTCGGTACCCGCACGGTCTTACCGGGAGTTAACCGCCGCCGTACCGGCCGGTAGCAATCCGGGCCTACCGTCGGCGCACGGGTCAGGCCTGTCCCCCACCGGGCCGGGCCCGTTACCGTGGCGCCATGGACGATCACCGGGTGATGCGGCAGGACGACAACGGCAACCGCTTCCTCGTCGCCACCGGGCTGGGCCGTGCCGAGGCGGAGGCACTCGCCGCCGAGTTCGAGGCCCGCGGCCACAAGCAGCTGTACTGGGTCGAGGCGGTCGGGCCCCGCGCCCCGCAGCCGGGCGCCGAGGTCCGGTACGTGGTCGGCGGCGCCCTGGTGCACCAGGGCCGGGTACTCGCCGCCCGCCGCAGCGCACCCCCCGAGACGGCCGGCTACTGGGAGTTCCCCGGCGGCAAGGCCGAGCCCGGCGAGACCCAGGCGCAGGCCCTGGAGCGCGAACTCGCCGAGGAACTCGGCGTCCGCGTCCGCGCCCTCCACCCGCTGCCCGGCGGCTGGCCCGTCCGGCCCGGCCTGGAGCTGCGGATATGGGCCGCCGAACTGCTCTCCGGCGAACCCCGCCCGCTGGCCGACCACTCCGAGGTCCGCTGGCTCGGCGCCGGCGAGCTCGACGACGTCGAATGGCTCGCCCACGACCGCGAGGTCCTCCCGCACGTCGCCGCCCTGCTCGCCGACGGCTGAGCCCGCTCGCGGCTGAGCCCGCTCGCGGCTGAGCCGCCCCCGGGCCGGGTACTCACCCTGCGCGGGGCGGACCCCGCACGGGCCCGTCGCCGATTGCTCCACGCAGCCGAACCGGCGCCGCCGGATCGCGGCCGAATCGGAAAAGACGACCCGCTTGCCGGGATATCAACCCATTGCATGGGGTATGTCACAGTTCGGCAGAATTCATCGGGACCGGCGGGGCGCGGCGGCGCCCCGCCGACCCCTCCGCACCCGGCCCCGGCCGCGGTGCCCAGCCCACGAGCCGGAGGCGCCGTCGGTGTCGAGCACGGGAAACGGCGGGGGAGAGCGGCGGGTCCGACGCCTCCCCCGGCGCGGATCGCAGCGCACGGCCGCCCCCGGCCTGTCCGGCCGCGCCACCGGCGCTTCGGCCGGCAGCGCCGCCGCCCGCGCCCGGCTGCGCCGCGGCGGCCGCACCGGCCCCGCCGAGCAGGCCCAGCAACGCCCGCAGCCCCGCGACATCCCGCCCTCCGCCTCGCCTCGCGGCCGCCCGATCCTGCCCTTCCCCGGCACCCCCGCCCCCGGCGCCAAGATCGCCGAACCGGCCCGCGGCAGCCTCTTCGACGTCGTCAAGGTCGCCATCGCCATCCTCGACACCTCCAGCCGGGTGGTGCTCTGGAGCCCCGCCGCCGAGGACATGCTCGGCTGGCCCAGCGAACTCCTGGTCGGCCGCCGGATCGACCAGCTGATCGGCGACGAGGAGCTCGTCGCCCAGGCCCGGCAGGCCATCCAGGAGACCCTGCGGATCGGCAGCTGGCACGGCATCACCCGGCTCTCCGACCGGGAGGGCGTGAACGTCCCCGTCGAGGTGCGGATCTCACTGCTCGTCGACGGCGACGGCACACCCTTCCTGCAGGTCACGCTCGCCGACGCCCGCACCGTCGCCGCCGTGGAGCGCGACCTCGCCGTCCGCGACGCGCTGTTCGAGCAGTCCCCGCTCGGCATCGCCGTCCTCGACACCGAACTGCGCTACACCGCCGTCAACCGCACCCTCGCCGAGATGAACGGCGTCCCGATGGAGGAGCACGTCGGCCGCACCACCGGCGAGACCCTCCCCGAGCGGGCCGCCGACGAGATCACCGCCATCCAGCGCCAGGTCCTCGCCACCGGCGAACCGGTCATCGACGTCACCCTCGCCGCCCCCGTCACCGCCCGCTCCGGCTTCCGCTCGATCTCCTACAGCCGGATGACCGACCGGGCCGGCCGGGTCCTCGGCATCTCCGGCACCGTCATGGACGTCACCGAGCGCTACCGGGCCGTCTCCAAGGTCGAGCACGCCCGCCGCCGGCTCTCCCTGCTCAACGAGTTCGGCTCCCGGATCGGCGACCTCCTCGACGCCTCCCGGATCGCCCAGGAACTCGCCGGCGCCGTGGTGCCCCGGCTCGCCGACTACTCCGCCGTGATCCTGCTGCAGGCCGTCGCGCACGGCGACGACCTGCCCCGCCACGGCCACGACCGCCGCACCTCGCTGCTGCAGCTCGGCACCGCCTCCGTCCAGGACGGCCCCGAGGTCGAGGTCATGCTCCGCCGCGGCGCCCGGATCACCTTCACCGAGGAGTCCGCCTTCGGCCGCGTGCTGCGCACCGGCATCCCGGAGCTCCTCAGCGGCAAGGAGGAGTCCGAGGACCTCAGCTACCCCGGCGACCCCAAGGCCCAGGCCGCCCACGAACTCGGCGTGCACTCCCGGCTGGTCGTCCCGCTGCGCGCCCGCGGCATCGTCATCGGCCTGCTGGTGGTCAGCCGGGCCGGCTACCGGGAGGGCTTCGACCGCGACGACCTGGCCTTCGCCGTCGAACTCGCCGACCGGGCGGGCAGCTCCCTCGACAACGCCCGCCTCTACGCCCGGGAGCGCACCGCCGCGCTCACCCTGCAGCGCACCCTGCTGCCGCAGCAGGTGCCGCAGCCCACCGGCGTCGAGGTCGCCTACCGCTACGTCCCCGGCAGCAGCGGCACCGAGGTCGGCGGCGACTGGTTCGACGTCATCCCGCTGCCCGGCGACCGCACCGCGCTGGTGGTCGGCGACGTCATGGGCCACGGCCTGCGGGCCGCCGCCACCATGGGCCGGCTGCGCACCGCCGTCCGGGTGCTCGCCGCCCTCGACCTGCCGCCGGACACCCTGCTGCGGCACGTCCACGAGCTGGCCGACGACCTCGCCCAGGGCCCCGACGAGGCCCTGCTGGCGACCTGTGTGTACGCGGTCTTCGACCCCGTCCGGCGGCGGCTGACCGTCACCAAGGCCGGCCACATCCCGCCGGTGCTGGTGGTGCCCAAGGACGGCGACGGTCCCGCCCCGACCGCCGGCGGCCCGCTGCCCGGCGGCGTCGGCCAGGTGCTCGACCTGCCCTCCGGCGCCCCGCTCGGCGTCGGCGGCGTGCCCTTCGAATCGGTCGAGATGGACGTCGCCGAGGGCGCCCTGCTCGCCCTGTGCACCGACGGGCTGGTGGAATCCCGGGACAAGGACCTCGACGTCGGCCTCGGCCGGCTGATCAGCGTGCTGGAGCAGCCCTACGCCTCCATCGAGCAGGCCTGCGAGGCCGTGCTCGACACCATGGAGCAGGGCCGTGAGCCCGACGACGTCGCCCTGCTGCTGGCCCGGCTCAGCCACGGCGAGGCCGGCACCCCGACCGCCGGCTGGACCCTGCCCGCCGAGCCGACCGCCGTCTCCCGGGCCCGCCGGCTGGTGCGCGGCACTCTCGCCGAGTGGGGCGCCGAGCACCTCACCGACACCGCCGAGCTGCTGGTGAGCGAGCTGGTCACGAACTCCGTCCGGTACGCCAGCGCCCCGATCGGGGTCCGGTTGACCCTCGGCGAGATGCTGCTGGTGGAGATCAGCGACCCGCTGCCCGATCCGCCCCGCGAGCGGCACGCCGCCGAGGCCGACGAGGGCGGCCGCGGCCTGGAGCTCGTCCGCCGGCTCGCCCTGCGCTGGGGCGCCAGGGCCGAGGGCATGGGCAAGGTCGTCTGGTTCGAGCTCAACCCGGACGATCCCGAGGGCGACTACAGCGAGCAGTAGTCCGGCCACCTCGGGTCGCCGTGCGCAGCGCAGGCGCCCGGCCGCGGACGGTGGCGGCGCCGTCCGGCAGACGGACGGATAAAGTCCGACTTTTCCGATTTCGGGGCGCCGCGGAGCCGGGCCGGCGGCCGCAGGGCCGACCGCCGCCGTCCACCGCGCGACGTGCTGCGGAACACCCGGGGAGAGCTGCCCGCACGAGCTGGCGCTGATGAAGTGTCATGTGATGAAATGCCCGAATCCATAGGCGTTTTCGAGACACACGGCAGGGCGATCCTGCCAGATCCGTGCACGACGCAGCCATGTCCGACCCAGCTCTTGACCGAACCGCCCGATCCGTGCAGACCAGGCCGGTTCGAACAGCGACGGCCGGGTAAGGAGCACCGCGCGGGCCTCCCCCGATTCGATGTTGTGATGCTCGGGGGCGTGTGCGCTCGCACCCGGATGATGAATACTCGGTCTTCTCGACATCCGGATGGGCACTGGTTGGAGGGGTCGGTCCGTTGAACAGCATTCCGGCGCCGCAGGCGCCGAGCAGCAGCGGTCATGCCGCCGTGCCCGGACAGCCCGGCGCACCCGACGACGAGGACGTCGCCCCGCGCGGCGACGCCGCAGGTCGGGGGCACGGCGAACCAGGGTCGATCTACGGCTACCTACGGGTCGCCACCTTCGCGATCGGCCCCGACGGCCGGATCAGCCACTGGAGCGGCCGGGCCGCCGAGTTCTTCGGCGTACCCACGGCCGACGCCCTGGGCTCCGACCCCATCACCACCCTCGTCCCGCGCGAGCACTGGCAGCGCGGCCGGGCCCGCCTGGAGCGCGTCCTCGCCGGCGAGGAGTGGGCCGGCACCACCCCCTACCGGGACACCGCCACCGGCAGCGAGGGCCTCGCCGAGCTCTACCTGATGCCCGTCGACGGCGGCCCCGCCGCCGGCGCCACCTGTCTCGCCGTCGACGTCGGCCGGCTGCGCGGCGTCGAGGCCGGACTCGCCGCCACCGAGGCGGTCTTCGGCCAGACCCCCACCGGCTTCTTCCTCTTCGGCCCCGACCTGCGGCTGCAGCGCGTCAACCGGGCCTTCGCCGCCTGCGTCGGCCGCGCCGCCGAGGAACTCCCCGGCCTCGCACCCACCGAACTCTTCGCCCCCGGCGAGGCCGAGCGGCTGCTCGTCGCCCTGCGCAAGGTGCTGGAGGGCGGCGAGCCGATCCTCGACCTGCGCTTCAGCGGCGGCGTCCCCGCCGCCGGCACCCGCGACGGCCGCCGCCGCTGGTCCGCCGCCCTGTTCCGGCTCAACGGCCCCGGTGGCGTCCCCATGGGCGTGGCCGGCCAGGTGCAGGACGTCACCAGCCGGCACGTCGCCGAACGTGAGGCCGCCGGCGTCCGCCGCAGCCTCGCCCTGCTCAACGAGGCCAGCACCCACATCGGCTCCACCCTCGACCTGGAGACCACCGCCAAGGAACTCCTGGACGTGATCGTCCCGCAGTTCTGCGACGTCGCCACCGTCGACCTCTACACCGCGCTGCTCTCCGGCGACTCCGGCCCGCTGGCCGCCGGCCCCGGCCTGATCGACGGCTCCGGCGAACTGCGCCGGGTCGCCGTCTCCAGCGTCGTCGGCGGCGCCTCCTCCGTCCTCGGCGAGGGCATCGGCGCCGTCCCGGTCGCCGAGGCCGGCGGCACCCTCTGCTACCCGCCGCGCTCCCCGCACGCCCGCGCACTGCGCACCGGCCGCAGCGTCGTCCCGCAACCCGGGCCCGACCCGCTGCTGCGCTCCACCCTGGTCGTCCCGCTGGTCGCCCGCGACCAGGTGCTCGGCCTCGTCCAGCTGTCCCGGGCGATCGGCTCCGAGCCCTTCGACGCGAGAGACGTCGCCATCGCCGAGGAGCTGGTCTCCCGCGCCGCGGTCTGCGTCGACAACGCCCGGCTCTACCGCAGGGAGCACGAGCGCGCCCTGATCCTCCAGCGCAGCCTGCTGCCCCCGGGCAACCCGGCGGCCACCGGACTGGAGATCGCCCGCCGCTACCTGCCCAGCAACAACAACACCGAGGTCGGCGGCGACTGGTTCGACGTCATCCCGCTGCCCGGCAGCCGCACCGCCCTGGTCATCGGCGACGTCATGGGCCGCGGCCTGCGCGCCGCCGTGGCGATGGGCCAGCTGCGCACCGCCGTCCGCACCCTCGCGATGCTCGACCTCGACCCGGCCGAGGTGCTCGGCGCCCTCGACGAGATCGCCCGCGGCCTCGGCGCCGACGACCCCTCGGGCGGCCCGTTCGGCGAGGGCGGCTCCGAGGTCTACCTCGCGACCTGCGTCTACGCCGTGTACGACGCCGTCACCCAGCGCTGCACCTTCGCCAGCGCCGGCCACCTGCCGCCCGCGCTGCTCAGCCCCGGCGAGCCGGCCCGGATGCTCGACGTCCCGCCCGGCCTGCCGCTCGGCGTCGGCGGCGAGCCCTTCGAGGAGGTCACCCTCACCCTGCCGGACGGCGCGGTGCTCGGCCTCTACACCGACGGCCTGGTGGAGTCCCGCAAGCACCAGCTGGACGAGGGCCTGCGGGCGTTCCGGGCCGCGCTCACCCACGGCTCCCAGCACCTGGAGCAGCTCTGCGACGAGGTGCTGGACGAACTCATCCCGCACCACGGCGAGGACGACATCGCCCTGCTGATGGCCAAGGTCCAGGCGCTGCCGGCCGAATCGGTCGGCGACTGGAAGCTGCCCGCCGAGCCCACCTCGGTCGGCAAGGCCCGCGAGCGGTCCTGCGACTGGCTGATCAACCGCGGCCTGGACGAGTTGGTCGACACCACCGAGCTGCTGGTCAGCGAGCTGGTCACCAACGCGCTCCGGCACGGCCGGGGCGAGATCCGGCTGCGCCTGATGCGCGATCGCACGGTCCTCTGCGAGGTCTGGGACGACGGCTACGCGCAGCCCCGGCAGCGGCGCGCCCAGGAGACCGACGAGGGCGGCCGCGGCCTGCAGCTGGTCAGCCTGCTCGCCGAGCGCTGGGGCAGCCGGCGCACCCCCAACGGCAAGATCGTCTGGTTCGAACTGACGCTCTGACCCCGCCGCCTACGCCGCCCGGGTGGATCTGTCCGCCCGGGCGACGTGTCGTCGCGGCCGGTCGCGTCCGTTGGCCTTTCAGTGGGTGCACTCCCGGATTCCTCGGGCCGGCCGACACCCCGACGGAGGAGCGCATGCGCGCCAGCCGAGCCGCCGACCGGGCCGCCGCCGCGGCCGCCGCCCTCTGCCTGGCAGCCGGCCTCGCCGGCTGCACCGGCGGCTCCTCGGACGGCCCCGCGGCCTCCGACGTCACCGCCGCCGACCGCGCGCACACCCGCGACGGCGGCACCGTCCGCTGGGCGGTCGACGCCGTCCCGGCGACCCTGAACGTCTACCAGCCGGAGGCGGGCGCCGACTCCGAGCTGATCGCCCGCGCCCTGCTGCCCGCGCTGTTCCGGCTGGACGACCGCGGCCGCGCCGCCCCCGACCCGGACTACCTGGCCGGCACCGAGTCCACCCCGGCCGGCCGCAGCCCGCAGACCGTCACCTACCGGCTCAACCCGGCCGCGGTGTGGAGCGACGGCTCGCCGCTGTCGGCCGCCGACTTCACCGCCCAGTGGAAGGCGCTGTCCGGCGCCGACCCGGCCTTCCGCAGTGACCGGCCGGCCGGCTACGACGCCATCGCCTCGGTCGCCCAGGGCAGCGGCCCGCACGAGATCAAGGTCGTCTTCAAGCAGCCCTACGCGGACTGGCGCTCGCTCTTCTCCCCGCTGTACCCGGCCGCCCGGACGGCCACCGCGGACGCCTTCAACCAACCCCTCGACGGCGGCTTCCGCACCTCGGCCGGCCCGTTCGCACTGACCGGCTGGGACAAGGACGGCGGCCGCGCCGTGCTCACCCGCAACCCGCGCTGGTGGGGCGACCCGGCGAAGGCCCAGGAGATCGACTTCCTGGCCGTGCCCGCGCCCGGCCGGCTCGACGCGCTGGCCAAGGGCGAGCTCGACGTCGCCGCCGTCACCGCGTCCGTCGACCGGGCCGTCCCGGACGGCACCACGGCTGCCGCCCCGCCGGACGCCGCCGCGATGGTCGAGGCCTCCGCGCACGCCCTGCACCGGGCCGAGACACTGCCCGGCCTCACCCTGCACCGGGCGCCCGCCGCCGCCTTCACCCAGCTCACCCTGAACGCGACGAAGGGCCCGCTCACCGACCAGGCCGTCCGGCAGGCCGTCGCCCGCGCCGTCGACCGGCAGAAGACCGCCACCGCCGCGCTCGGCCCACTCGGCCTCGGCGCCGTCCCGCTCGGCAACCACCTGCTGGTGGCCGGCCAGGACGGCTACCGCGACAACAGCAAGGCACTCGGCACGGCCGCCGCCGGCACCCTGCTCGACCGGGCAGGCTGGACCTCCTCGGACGGCACCCGCAGCAAGGACGGCAAGAAGCTCGCCCTCGGCCTGCTCATCCCGGACGGCTCCACCACCGCCCGCCGCACCGCCGACGCGCTCGCCGCCGACCTGGCCGCCGCCGGCATCGCGGTCACCGCCCGGCCCGTCCCGGCCGACACCTTCGTCACCGACCACCTCGCCAAGGGCGACTTCGACCTCGCCCTCTTCTCCTGGCCCGCCAGCGCCTACCCGTCCGACACCCGGCCGCTGTACGCCAAGCCGCAGCCCGGCCCGGACGGCCTGCCCGTGGTCGGCCGCAACTTCGGCGGCGGCGGCACCGCCGAGATCGACCAGCTGCTGGACCGGGCCGTCGGCGAACTCGACCCGGCGGCCCGGCAGGGCCTGCTGCAGCAGGCCGACGCCCGGCTCTGGCAGCTCGCCGACGTCGTCCCGCTCTACCGCCGCCCCGACCTGGTCGCCGTCCGCGACGGGGTCGCGGGTGCCGGCGCGTACGGCTTCACCACCCCGCGCTACCAGGACGTCGGCTTCCGGCAGGGCTGACCGCGGAGGGGGTGGGACGGGTACGGCCGGTCCGCGCCGCGATGTGATCTTGCACGCGGTGCCACCGGCCGTTTCGGCCCTTGCGGGGGCTTCCCCGTACCATGGGGGTAGCCGTGGCATGGTGTGCCCGGCGGGTGGACCGGTAGTAGCAGGCGGAACGGGCGGCCGCGATCGACAGGGATCGCAAGTCGGCGTCACGCAGCCGGGCGCCGAAACCCACGAAACCGGGAGAATCCGCTCCGCATGCCCACGCGCAACGACATCCGCAACGTCGCCATCGTCGCCCACGTCGACCACGGCAAGACCACCCTGGTCGACGCCATGCTGAAGCAGGCCGGCGCCTTCGCCGCCCACCAGCATCTCGACGACCGCATGATGGACTCCAACGACCTGGAGCGCGAGAAGGGCATCACCATTCTCGCGAAGAACACCGCCGTCAAGTACCACCCGAAGGACGGCGGCGTCCCGATCACCATCAACATCATCGACACCCCGGGCCACGCCGACTTCGGTGGCGAGGTCGAGCGCGGTCTGTCGATGGTCGACGCGGTCGTCCTCCTCGTCGACGCCTCCGAGGGTCCGCTGCCGCAGACCCGCTTCGTGCTCCGCAAGGCGCTCACCGCGCGGCTCCCCGTCATCCTCTGCATCAACAAGACGGACCGCCCGGACGCCCGGATCGACGAGGTCATCAACGAGACCTACGACCTCTTCCTCGACCTGGACGCGGACGAGGACCAGATCGAGTTCCCGATCGTCTACGCCTGTGCCCGTGACGGCGTCGCCTCGCTGACCAAGCCGGAGAACGGCACGGTGCCGGCCGACTCCACCAGCCTGGAGCCGTTCTTCTCCACCATCCTGGAGCACGTCCCGGCCCCGGTCTTCGACGAGAACGCCCCGCTGCAGGCCCACGTCACCAACCTGGACGCCGACAACTTCCTCGGCCGCATCGCGCTGCTCCGCGTCGAGCAGGGCGAGCTGCGCAAGGGCCAGACCGTGGCCTGGATCAAGCGCGACGGCTCGATCCAGAACGTCCGCATCTCCGAGCTGCTGATGACCGAGGCGCTCACCCGCAAGCCGGCCGAGGTGGCCGGCCCGGGCGACATCTGCGCTGTCGCCGGCATCTCCGAGATCATGATCGGCGAGACCCTCGCCGACACCGAGAACCCGATCGCCCTGCCGCTGATCACCGTCGACGAGCCGGCCATCTCGATGACCATCGGCACCAACACCTCGCCGCTGGTCGGCAAGGGCGGCTCCGGCAAGGGCGCGGACGCCAAGTCCGGCGCCAAGGTCGACCGCAAGGTGACCGCCCGCCAGGTGAAGGACCGCCTCGACCGCGAGCTCATCGGCAACGTGTCGCTCCGCGTCCTCGACACCGAGCGCCCGGACGCCTGGGAGGTGCAGGGCCGCGGCGAGCTGGCGCTGGCCATCCTCATCGAGACCATGCGCCGCGAGGGCTTCGAGCTGACCGTCGGCAAGCCGCAGGTCGTCACCCGCGAGATCAACGGCAAGACCCACGAGCCGGTCGAGCGTCTGACCGTGGACGTCCCCGAGGAGCACATGGGCGCCGTCACGCAGCTCATGGGCGTCCGCAAGGGCCGGATGGACAACATGTCCAACCACGGCTCCGGCTGGGTCCGGATGGAGTTCGTCGTGCCCTCCCGAGGCCTGATCGGCTTCCGGACGGAGTTCCTGACCTCCACCCGCGGCACCGGCATCGCGCACTCGATCCACGAGGGCTACGAGCCGTGGTTCGGCGCGCTGACCACCCGCAACAACGGCTCGCTGGTCGCCGACCGCTCCGGCGTGGTCACCGCGTTCGCGATGACCAACCTGCAGGAGCGCGGCGTGCTGTTCTGCGAGCCGGGCACCGAGGTGTACGAGGGCATGATCGTCGGTGAGAACTCCCGCTCCGACGACATGGACGTCAACATCACCAAGGAGAAGAAGCTCACCAACATGCGGTCGTCGAACGCCGACGTCGCCGAGTCGATCGTCCCGCCGCGCAAGCTCTCGCTGGAGCAGTCGCTGGAGTTCTGCCGCGAGGACGAGTGCATCGAGGTGACCCCGGAGACCGTGCGCATCCGCAAGGTCGTCCTGGACGCCAAGGAGCGCGGCCGCACCGCGTCGCGCGCCAAGAAGGGCTGACCCGCCCCGAAGAAGGCTGACGCGGCGTAGCCGCGGACACCGGCCGGCTCCCACCCCCCGAGGGTGGGAGCCGGCCGGTTTTTCGGGTCCCGGGGGCCGGACGGCGTTCGGAATCCGGTGAGACGGACGAGCCCGGTAATCGTGCGTGACCGACCGTCATTCATGACAACTGTCCGTTTGGTGCAGTTGGGTATGCCCGCAATGTCCAGTTTGTGAAACCAATTCGTCGCGCATGTGACCAAATTGAGATCCGTAATGGTCGGATCCGTATCTCCCGGTGTCCGATAGTGGGACAGTCGAGCTCGGGTCACGGGTCACGCGCAGGGGTGCGCGCCGAACCTCGGGCGAGGAAGCACCGTCCGGTTCCGGCGCCCAAGCCGTCCACCGCAAGTGCGGTGCTCTCCACGTTTGCAACACGGATTCAGGAGGCACACCCATGCGCGGTGCAAGCCAGGCCAAGTGGGTCGTCGCAGCCGTCGCGGTCGCCCTCGCCGCGACCGCCTGCAGCAGCAGCGGTACGTCCGGCGGTGGCTCGTCCGACGGCGCGGTCAACGCCCAGGGCACCTTCAGCTACCAGAGCGCCGAGCCGCAGAACCCGCTCCAGCCGGCCAACGCCATGGAGAACCAGGGCGGCCGCGTCATCAAGCAGCTCTTCAAGGGCCTGGTCGACTACGACCCCGCCACCGGCAAGCTGCGCAACCAGGTCGCCGACAAGATCGAGACCACCGACGCCCAGCACTACACCGTCACGCTGAAGAGCGGCTGGACCTTCCACGACGGCACGCCCGTCACCGCGCAGTCCTTCGTGGACTCCTGGAACTGGTCCGCCAACACCAAGAACGGCCAGATCAACTCCGACTGGTTCTCCGACATCGCCGGCTACGACGCCGTCCACCCGGAGAAGGGCGACCCGACCGCGGCCACGATGTCCGGCCTCAAGGTCGTGGACGACACCCACTTCACCATCGAGCTGACCGGCCCGGTCTCGTACTTCCAGTACAAGCTCGGCTACAACGCCTTCTCGCCGCTCCCGAAGGCCTTCTTCACCGACCCGGCGAAGTACGGCCAGTCGCCGATCGGCAACGGCCCCTACAAGTTCGTCTCGTGGGAGCACAACAAGGCGATCACCGTCGCCGCCTACGACAAGTACGCCGGCGTCGACAAGGCGAAGAACGGCGGCATCGTCTTCAAGAACTACACCCAGGCCGACGCCGCCTACAAGGACCTGGTCTCCGACAACCTGGACGTGCTCGACCAGGTCGACCCGAGCAACCTCGCCTCCTACAAGAGCGACCTCGGCGACCGCGCCGTCGACCAGGCCCAGGGCGCCATCCAGAACATCAGCTTCGCGCTCTACCAGGGCGACTGGGCCGGTGTCGACAAGGCCAAGGTCCGCCAGGGCCTGTCGATGGCGATCGACCGCGACACCATCACCAAGACCGTCCTCAACGGCTCGCGCCAGCCCGCCGACGGCTGGGTCGCCCCCGGTGCGATGGGATACAAGGCCGGCGCCTGCGGCGAGTTCTGCACGTTCGACCCGGCCAAGGCCAAGCAGCTGATCCAGGCCGGCGGCGGCGTCCCGGGCAACAAGATCACCGTCGTCTACAACTCCGACGGCGGCCACAAGGAGTGGGTGGACGCGGTCTGCAACTCCATCCGCCAGTCCACCGGCGTGGAGTGCCTCGGCGACCCGAAGCCGGACTTCAAGACCTCGCGGGACCTGATCAAGAACAAGAAGGTCCAGTCGATGATGCGTACCGGCTGGGTGCAGGACTACCCGCTGAACGCCAACTTCCTGCGCGACGTCTACGGCACCGGTGCCGCGGCCAACGACGCCGGCTACTCCAGCCCGGACTTCGACAAGCTGGCCGCCGAGGCGGACAAGGCCACCACCGTCGAGAAGACCGCCGAGCTGTACCAGCAGGCCGAGGCCCAGCTGGCCAAGGACATGCCGGCCATCCCGCTCTGGTACTACAAGACCAACTCGGGCTACTCGAACAACGTCCAGAACGTGAAGTTCGACTCGTTCGGCGACCCGGTCTTCACCCAGGTCGAGGTCAAGCAGAAGTAATCCGAGCCGGCACCGCACGGCTCGGACCGACGCGGCCGGTGCCCGGCCCACCCCGACCGGGTGGATGGCACCGGCCGCCGTCGCCCTGCCCGCGGGCCGCCCCGGCCCACCGGCGCCGGGCGGGCGTGCGCAGGCCCATGGACCTCTGAACCGGACGACAGTCCGTCAGAGCATTGGATGGAGGCACGATGGGGCGATTTGTCGCGAGGCGACTGCTCCAAATGATCCCGGTCTTCCTGGGAACGGTCACCCTGATCTTCTTCATGGTGCACGTCCTGCCGGGCGACCCGGTCGCCGCGATGTGGGGCGACAAGGCTCCCGACCCCGCCCAGGTCGCGGCGTTCAAGCACGAGATGGGCCTGGACAAGCCCCTCGTCCAGCAGTACTTCGACTACCTGGGCAACCTCCTCACCGGAGACTTCGGCACCGCGATGGACCACCGCAAGGTGATCGACAAGATCACCGCGGCGTTCCCGGTGACGATCCGCCTGGCGTTGCTGGCCTTCGCCATCGAGCTGGTCCTCGGCGTGACGATCGGTCTGTTCGCCGGCCTGCGCCGCGGCAAGGCCTTCGACAAGAGCACCCTGATGCTCACGCTGCTGCTCATCTCGATCCCCGTGCCGGTGCTGGGCTTCGTGTTCCAGAACGTCTTCGCCACCCAGCTCAAGTGGGTCACCCCGACCGTCCAGGACTCCATGAACATGGGTCAGCTCGTGCTGCCCGCCGTGGTGCTGGGCTCCCTGTCGCTGGCCTACGTCGCGCGCCTGACCCGGACCTCGATCGTCGAGAACATCAAGTCCGACTACATGCGCACCGCGATCGCCAAGGGCCTGCCGCGCCGCCGCGTCATCGGAACCCACCTGCTGCGCAACTCGCTCATCCCGGTGGTCACCTTCCTCGGCACCGACCTCGGCGCCCTGATGGGCGGCGCGATCGTCACCGAGGGCATCTTCAACGTCAAGGGCGTCGGCTTCGAGCTCTACCACGCGATCAACCTGAAGGAAGGCGCCACCGTCTCCGGCTTCGTCGTCGTGCTGGTGCTCGTCTACCTCGCCGCGAGCCTGATCGTCGACCTGCTGTACGCGGTCCTGGACCCGAGGATCCGGTATGCCTGACCTGATCGAGAAGAAGAACTCCGAGATCCCGGCCCAGCGCGCCGAGTCGGCCGCCGAGCCCAAGCCGGAGAAGGCCCGCAGCCTCGGCCTCGACGCCTGGCACGACCTGCGCCGCCGGCCGATCTTCATCGTCTCCGCGCTGCTCATCCTGCTGCTGATCGCCATCGCGATCGCGCCCGGCCTGTTCACCTCGGTCGACCCGCGCGCCGGCGACCTGCGCAACCACTACCTGAGCCCGCCGAACTACAGCCACCTCTTCCAGGCCGACTGGTTCGGCTACGACGGCCAGGGCCGCTCGATCTACGCCCGCGTCCTCTACGGCGCCCGGGCCTCGGTCGTGGTCGGCATCTGCGTCACCGCCGGTGTGACGATCCTCGGCGGACTCACCGGCATGATCGCCGGCTACTTCGGCGGCTGGGTCGACACCCTGGTCTCCCGGGTCACCGACATCTTCTTCGGCATCCCGCTGCTGCTGGGCGCCCTGGTCATCCTGAACGCCTTCACCTCGCGCACCGTGTGGAGCGTCGTCTTCGCGCTGATCGCGCTCGGCTGGACGCAGATGACCCGCGTCATGCGCGGCTCGGTGATCACCGTGAAGCAGGCCGACTACGTGACGGCCGCCAAGGCGCTCGGCGCCGGCACCGGCCGGATCCTGTTCAAGCACATCCTGCCGAACGCCATCGCCCCGGTGATCGTGGTCGCCACCATCGCGCTGGGCGGCTACATCGCCACCGAGGCCACGCTGAGCTTCCTCGGCATCGGCCTGCAGGACCCGACCATCTCCTGGGGCATCGACATCAACTCGGCCCAGAAGGTGATCCGCACCGCACCGTTCGCGCTGTTCTTCCCCGCGGGCATGCTGAGCCTCACCGTGCTGGCCTTCATCATGCTCGGCGACGCGGTCCGCGACGCCCTCGACCCGAAGCTGCGCTGAGAGAGGCGGAGAGCACCATGACCACCGTCATCGAGAAGGCCGAGCCGGCCGATCGGCTCACCCCCGGCACCCCGCTGCTGGAGGTCCGCGACCTGCACGTCGAGTTCAAGACCCGGGACGGCGTCGCCAAGGCCGTCAACGGCGTCAACTACTCGGTCGCCGCCGGTGAGACCCTCGCCGTCCTCGGCGAGTCCGGCTCCGGCAAGTCCGTCACCGCGCAGACGATCATGGGCATCCTCGACATGCCCCCCGGCCGGGTCACCGCCGGCGAGATCCTCTACCGCGGCCAGGACATGCTGAAGATGTCCAACGAGGAGCGCCGGAGGATCCGCGGCCGCAAGATCGCGATGATCTTCCAGGACGCCCTGTCCTCGCTCAACCCCGTGCTCTCGGTGGGCTACCAGCTCGGCGAGATGTTCCGGGTGCACGAGGGCGCCTCCAAGAAGGAGGCCAAGGCCAAGGCCATCGAGCTGATGGACCGGGTGCGCATTCCCGCCGCCGCCCAGCGCGTCGACGACTACCCGCACCAGTTCTCGGGCGGCATGCGCCAGCGCATCATGATCGCCATGGCGCTGGCCCTGCAGCCCGACCTGATCATCGCGGACGAGCCCACCACCGCCCTGGACGTCACCGTCCAGGCCCAGGTGATGGACCTGCTGGCGGAGCTCCAGGCCGAGTACAACATGGGCCTGATCCTGATCACCCACGACCTCGGCGTGGTCGCCGACGTGGCCGACAAGATCGCCGTCATGTACGCCGGCCGGATCGTCGAGACCGCCCCCGTCCACGAGCTGTACAAGAACCCCGCCCACCCCTACACCAAGGGCCTGCTCCGGTCGATCCCGCGACTGGACCAGAAGGGCGAGGACCTGTACGCGATCAAGGGCCTGCCGCCCAACCTCTACCGGGTGCCGTCCGGCTGCGCGTTCAACCCGCGCTGCGAGTCGGTCACCGACCTGTGCCGCACCGAGACCCCGGCGCTGCACCAGGTGCTCGACAAGGACGGCGCCGAGCTCGCCGGCCGCCGCAGCGCCTGCCACCTCTGGAAGGAGACCCTCCATGGCTGAGCCCATCCTGGAGGTCAGGGACCTGGTCAAGCACTACCCGCTCAACCAGGGCATCCTCTTCAAGAAGCAGGTCGGTGCGGTCAAGGCCGTCGACGGCATCTCCTTCGCCCTGCGCAAGGGCGAGACCCTGGGCATCGTCGGCGAGTCCGGCTGCGGCAAGTCGACCCTCGCCAAGGTGCTGATGAACCTGGAGCGGGCCACCTCCGGCCAGGTGCTGTACAAGGGCGAGGACATCTCCAAGCTGTCCGGCGCCGCCCTCAAGGCGGTCCGCCGTAACATCCAGATGGTGTTCCAGGACCCGTACACCTCGCTGAACCCGCGGATGACGGTCGGCGACATCATCGGCGAGCCCTTCGAGATCCACCCCGAGGTCGCGCCGAAGGGCGACCGCCGCAAGGCGGTGCAGGACCTGCTGGACGTGGTCGGCCTGAACCCGGAGTACATCAACCGGTACCCGCACCAGTTCTCCGGCGGCCAGCGCCAGCGCATCGGCATCGCCCGCGGCCTCGCGCTCAAGCCCGAGGTGATCATCTGCGACGAGCCGGTCTCCGCGCTCGACGTCTCCGTCCAGGCCCAGGTGATCAACCTGCTGGAGCAGCTCCAGAAGGACTTCGAGCTCTCCTACATGTTCATCGCCCACGACCTGTCCATCGTCCGGCACATCTCCGACCGGGTCGGCGTGATGTACCTCGGCAAGATGGTCGAGATCGGCTCGGACGAGGAGATCTACGAGCACGCCACCCACCCGTACACCCAGGCGCTGCTCTCCGCGGTGCCGGTGCCCGACCCGACGGGCCGGGAGGGCCGCGAGCGGATCATCCTCTCCGGTGACATCCCCTCGCCGGCGAACCCGCCGTCCGGCTGCCGCTTCCGCACCCGCTGCTGGAAGGCCGAGGAGCGCTGCAGCACCGAGCTGCCGCTGCTCGCCGTCCCGGAGATCGGCGAGGGCCCGGCCAAGCACGCCTCGGCCTGCCACTTCGCCGCCGTGCGCGAGGTGGCCGCCGCGGCCTCCTGACCGTCCGGGCGACCCTTCGCGGGCCCGTGGTGCGAACGCGCCACGGGCCTGCGGCGCGTTCGGCACCCATCCGGCCGTATTCAACTCGCGCCGCCGGTGACCCGATCCTTCGATGGGGTGTGATGCGTCATACACCCAGAGGAGGAAGCCTCATGCCTGCAGCGACCAGAGTGCGCTGGGCCGTGGTCGTCGCGACGAGCGTGGTCCTGGTGGCCACCGGCTGCGGCAGCAGTGGGGGCGGAGGCGGAGGCAGCGGCGCCAGCGGAGGCACCGGCGGCATCGTGACCGCCTGGTGGGGCGACCCGCAGAACCCGCTCGAGCCCGCGAACACCAACGAAGTCAACGGCGGCGCCGTGATCGACATGATCTTCACGGGCCTGGTCCAGTACGACCCGAAGACCAGCGAGCCGAGCAACGCCAACGCCGAGTCGATCACCTCGGACGACCAGCAGAACTGGACCGTCAAGATCAAGCCCGGCTGGAAGTTCAGCGACGGCACCACGGTGACCGCCAAGTCCTACGTGGACGCCTGGAACTACGGCGCCCTCTCCACGAACAAGCAGCTGAACAGCAGCTTCTTCTCGTACATCCAGGGCTACGACCAGGTCGCGCCGACCTCCGGCAACCCGACCGCCCAGACCCTGTCCGGCCTCAAGGTCGTCGACGACAACACCTTCACCGTGGCGCTCACCCAGAAGTTCTCCACCTGGCCCGCCACCCTCGGCTACTCGGCGTTCGTCCCGCTCCCGGCGGCCTTCTTCTCCGACCACGCGGCCTACCTCAACAAGCCGATCGGCAACGGCCCGTACGAGGTCAGCTCGTGGACCAAGAGCGCGAAGATGGAGCTCCGGCCGTTCACCGGCTACACCGGCGCGGACAAGCCGAAGAACGGCGGCATCGACCTCAAGGTCTACACCGACACCAACGCCGCCTACGCCGACCTCCAGGCCGGCAACCTCGACGTCGACAACGGCCTGCCCAACAGTGCCCTGAAGACCGTCGAGACCGACCTCAACGGGCGCTTCCTCAGCACCCCGGCCGGCATCATCCAGACGATCGGGTTCCCGCTTTACCAGCCGCAGTGGAACACCCCCGGTGCCCAGAAGGTCCGCCTCGGCCTCGCCATGGCGATCGACCGGCCCACCATCACCAAGGTTGTCTTCAACAACACCCGCACCCCCGCCAGCGACTGGACCTCGCCGGTGCTCGGCGCCGCGGGCGGCTTCAAGGAAGGCATCTGCGGCCAGGCCTGCACCTACAACCCGACCATGGCCAAGCAGCTCGTCCAGGAGGGCGGCGGCATCCCCGGCGGCCAGCTCACCATCTCCTACAACGCCGACGGCCCGCACAAGGAGTGGGTCGACGCCGTCTGCAACAGCATCAACAACGCCCTCGGCAACACCAGCGCCTGCGTCGGCAACCCGGTCGGCACCTTCGCCGACTTCCGCAACCAGGTCAGCAGCAAGAAGATGACCGGCCCGTTCCGCACCGGCTGGCAGATGGACTACCCGCTGATCCAGAACTTCCTGCAGCCCGTCTACACCACCGGCGCCTCGTCGAACGACTCCGGCTACAGCAACCCGCAGTTCGACTCCCTGGTGAACCAGGCCAACGCCAACCCGGACAAGTCCGCCGCGGTCGGCCAGTTCCAGGACGGCGAGAAGCTGCTCGCCACCGACCTGCCCACGATCCCGCTCTGGTACCAGAACGGCACCGTCGGCTGGTCCTCCCGCGTCGACAACGTCCTGCTCGACCCGTTCAGCGTCCCGGTCTACGACCAGATCACCGTCAAGTAGTCGGCAGCGGCCGCCGGGGCCACCGGGCCCCGGTGCCGCCCTTCCGGCGGCCCCCTGGAGGTTCGCATGGGACGCTACGTCATCCGACGCCTGCTCCAGATGATCCCGGTGTTCCTCGGGAGCACCTTCCTCATCTTCGTGATGGTCCACGCGCTCGGCGACCCGGTGAACGCGCTGTTCGGCGACCGGGCCCCCGACCCGGTCGTCGCCCAGCAGATCCGCGAGCAGTACAACCTCGACGAGCCGCTGTGGCTCCAGTACCTGATCTACATGGGCAACCTGTTCCGCTGGGACTTCGGCACCACGTTCAACGGCCAGTCGGTCACCTCGCTGCTCGCCACCGCCTACCCGGCGACGATCAAGCTGACCGCGGTGGCGTTCACCATCGAGGTGATCTTCGGCGTCGGCTTCGGCCTCATCAGCGGCCTGCGCCGCGGTGGCTGGTCGGACAACTCGGTGCTGATCTTCACCCTGATCGTCATCTCCATCCCCACCTTCGTCACCGGCTACGTGCTCCAGTACCTGGTCGGCGTGCAGTGGGGCATCCTGCCCGCCACGGCCGGCGAGGACCTCAGCCTCGAATCGCTGCTGCTGCCGGGCATCGTGCTCGCCTCCGTCTCGCTCGCCTACGTCGCCCGCCTCACCCGAACCACCGTCGCCGAGAACTCCCGGGCCGACTTCGTGCGCACCGCGGTGGCAAAGGGTCTGCCCCGCCGCCGGGTCGTGCTCAACCACCTGCTGCGGAACTCGCTCATCCCGGTCGTCACCTTCCTCGGCGCCGACCTCGGCGCGCTCATGGGCGGCGCGCTGGTCACCGAGCGGATCTTCAACATCCATGGCGTGGGCTACTACCTCTACCAGGGCATCGTCCGCCAGAACACGGCCACGGTCGTCGGCTTCGTGACCATCCTGATCATCATCTACCTGGCGGCCAACCTGCTCGTCGACCTGCTCTACGCGGTCCTGGACCCGAGGATCCGTTATGCCTGACCAGGAGAAGTACAACAAGGCGGACCCGCTCGCGGACGCCGGCACCGAGGAAGAGGAGATCCAGAGCGCCGTCGAGAGCCGCACCTTCGACCTCGGCACCATGGAAGCGCAGACTTTAATCAAGAACGAGCGACTCGCCGACGAACCGGAGATCGCCGCCGCCGACGACCGCGTCAAGCCGCGCAGCCTGTGGCAGGACGCCTGGCGGGACCTGCGCCGCAACCCGATCTTCATCATCTCCGGACTGCTCATCATCTTCCTGGTCGTGATGGCGATCTGGCCCGGGCTGTTCACCTCCACCGACCCGCTGAAGTGCGACCTCTCGAAGGCAGAGCAGGGCGCCGAGTCCGGCCACCCCTTCGGCTTCGACGGGCAGGGCTGCGACGTCTACGCCCGCACGGTCTACGGCGCCCGCGCCTCCATCACGGTCGGCGTCTGCGCGACCGTGGGCGCCGCCCTGGTCGGCACCACGCTCGGCGGCCTGGCCGGCTTCCTCGGCGGCTGGTCCGACTCGGTCATCTCCCGGGTCGCGGACATCTTCTTCGGCATCCCGATCCTGCTCGGCGGCCTGGTCTTCCTGTCGGTCATCCCCAGCCGGTCGATCTGGATCGTCGTCGCCTTCATCGTGGTGCTGGGCTGGCCGCAGATCGCCCGCATCGGCCGAGGCGCCGTGATCACCGCCAAACAGCAGGACTACGTCACCGCGGCCAGGGCACTCGGCGCGAACAACTCCCGGCTGATGCTCCGGCACATCCTGCCCAACGCGGTCGCCCCGATCATCGTCGTGGCCACCATCGCGCTCGGCACCTACATCGCCCTGGAGGCCACCCTGAGCTTCCTCGGCGTCGGCCTCAAACCGCCCACCGTCTCCTGGGGCATCGACATCTCCTCGGCCTCGGCGACCTTCCGCAACGCGCCGCACATGCTGCTCTACCCGGCCGGGGCGCTGAGCATCACCGTCCTCGCGTTCATCATGCTCGGCGACGCCGTCCGCGACGCACTCGACCCGAAGCTGCGCTGAGAGGGGCCTCCACCAACCATGAACAGCGGCAACAGCGACGACGACGGCGCCATCCTGATCGACTCCCGCGCGTCCAGCGGCGGTGCGCCCGGCGACGAACTGCTCGACGTGCGCGGCCTGCAGGTCGAGTTCCGCACCCGGGACGGCGTCGCCAAGGCGGTGAACGGGGTGGACTACTCCGTCGCCGCCGGCGAGACCCTCGCCGTCCTGGGCGAGTCCGGCTCCGGCAAGTCCGTCACCGCCCAGGCGATCATGGGCATCCTGGACAGCCCGCCCGGCTTCGTCACCGGCGGTGAGATCGTCTTCAAGGGCCGCGACCTGCTCAAGCTCGGCGCCGAGGAGCGCCGGAAGATCCGCGGCGAGCAGATGGCGATGATCTTCCAGGACGCGCTGTCCGCCCTGAACCCCGTCCACAGCGTCGGCACCCAGCTCGGCGAGATGTACCGCGTGCACCGCGGCTCCTCCCGCAAGGAGGCCAGGGCCAAGGCCGTCGAGCTGATGGAGCGCGTGCGCATCCCGGCCGCCAAGGAACGCGTCGACGACTACCCGCACCAGTTCTCCGGCGGCATGCGCCAGCGCATCATGATCGCCATGGCGCTGGCTCTGGAACCCGATCTGATCATCGCGGACGAGCCCACCACCGCCCTGGACGTCACCGTCCAGGCCCAGGTGATGGACCTGCTGGCGGAGCTCCAGGCCGAGTACAACATGGGCCTGATCCTGATCACCCACGACCTCGGCGTGGTCGCCGACGTGGCCGACAAGATCGCCGTCATGTACGCCGGCCGGATCGTCGAGACCGCCCCCGTCGACCAGCTCTACAAGAGCCCCGCCCACCCCTACAGCCGCGGCCTGCTCGACTCCATCCCGCGCCTGGACCAGAAGGGCCAGGAGCTCTACGCCATCAAGGGCCTGCCGCCCAACCTGCTGCGGATCCCCGCCGGCTGCGCGTTCAACCCGCGCTGCCCGCGGGCCCAGGACATCTGCCGCCGGGAGGAGCCCGAGCTGTTCGACGTCACCGACGACGACGGCGCGCACCTCGCCGGGCGGGGCAGCGCATGCTTCTTCTGGAAGGAGACCCTCCATGACGTCTGACGGGGCGGGAACGGTGGACGCCGTGCCCGAGGACGCCGCCTTCGCCCGGGAGGTGCCCCGCGGTGAGCCGATCCTGCAGGTCAGGGACCTGGTCAAGTACTTCCCGCTGACCCGGGGCATCATCGTCAAGAAGCAGGTCGGCGCGGTGAAGGCCGTCGACGGCATCTCCTTCGACCTGATGCAGGGCGAGACCCTGGGCATCGTCGGCGAGTCCGGCTGCGGCAAGTCGACCCTCGCCAAGGTGCTGATGAACCTGGAACCCGCCACCAGCGGCTCCGTCCGGTTCAAGGGCGAGGAGATCTCCCACCTCAAGGGCACCGCGCTCCACCACGTCCGCCGCAACATCCAGATGGTGTTCCAGGACCCGTACACCTCGCTGAACCCGCGGATGACGGTCGGCGACATCATCGGCGAGCCCTTCGAGATCCACCCGGAGGTCGCGCCGAAGGGCGACCGCCGCAAGGCGGTGGAGGACCTGCTGGACGTGGTCGGCCTGAACCCGGAGTACATCAACCGGTACCCGCACCAGTTCTCCGGCGGCCAGCGCCAGCGCATCGGCATCGCCCGCGGCCTCGCGCTCAAGCCCGAGGTGATCATCTGCGACGAGCCGGTCTCCGCGCTCGACGTCTCCGTCCAGGCCCAGGTGATCAACCTGCTGGAACAGCTCCAGAACGACTTCAACCTGTCGTACATGTTCATCGCGCACGACCTGTCCATCGTCCGGCACATCTCCGACCGGGTCGGCGTGATGTACCTCGGCAAGATGGTCGAGATCGGCTCGGACGAGCAGATCTACGAGCACGCCACCCACCCGTACACCCAGGCGCTGCTCTCCGCGGTGCCGGTGCCGGACCCGGCCGCCCGCGAGGACCGCGACCGGATCGTGCTGACCGGCGACGTGCCCTCGCCCGCCAACCCGCCGTCCGGTTGCCGCTTCCGCACCCGCTGCTGGAAGGCCCAGGAGAAGTGCGCGGTGGAGATCCCGCTGCTCACCGTCCGCCCCTGGCTGGAGGGCCACGCCGCGCACGAGTCCGCGTGCCACTTCGCCTCGGAGCGCGAGACCGGGTAGCGGCGGGCGGGAACGACCGTGGGCGGGCACCGGAGTGCCCGCCCACGGGGGTGTGGCCGGTCAGTGCGACCGGCGCGTCATCACTTGGTGAAGCCGATGTCCTCGTAGATGTAGTCCGAGAGACCCGGGGCACCGAGGTTGGCCACGGCCTTCTTCACACCGAAGATGGCGGGGCGCTGGTACAGCGTGATCAGACCGGCGACCTTCCAGGCCTCACCGTCGGCGCGGTTGATCGCCTCCATGGCGGCCTCGGTGGTCGGGGCGGCGGCCGCGTCGGCCATCGCCTTGTCGAGCTCCGGGCTGCCGACCTGGCTGTAGTTGGCGCCACCGTCGGTCTTGAAGTTCGCGGTCGAGCTGCTGGCCGGGAACGGCGTGCCGATCAGCGAGAACGCGGTCATGTCGAAGTCGTACTTGTAGATGTACTTGTCGAAGAACTCGTTCGACGGGGCGGTGAAGACGGTGATCTTCACGCCGATCTGCTTCATCATCTGGGTCAGCATGGAGCCCTCGTTCGTGGCCACGGTCACGCCGGCCGGGATCACGAACTTGAGGGCGAGCTCCTTGCCGTCCTTCTTGCGGACGTCGCCGTCCAGCTTCCAGCCGGCCTCGTCCAGGGTCTTCTTGGCAACCTCGGGGTTGAAGGTGCTCAGACCGTTGGAGTTGTCCTTGTAGCCGTTCTGGTTCGGCACCAGGAAGTGGTTGTTCATCGGCTCGGCCGGCCAGCCGAGGCCGTTCAGGTCCGACTTGCCGATGGTCGCGCGGTCGATGCCCTGGAAGATGGCCTGGCGGACCTTGGGGTCGGTCAGCATCGGGCTCTTGCCGTTGAGCATGAAGTGGCGGAAGTTCGGGCCGCCGGCCTCGCGGACCTCACCGTCCGGGGTGGCCTGGATCTGCTTGAAGCCGGACGCGTCCGGGCCGTTGTTGTAGAAGTCGATCTCACCGTTCTGGAACGCCTGCGGCATGGCGTTGGTGTCCATCGCCTTGTAGACGATCTTGTCCAGGAGCGGCTTGTTGCCCCACCAGTTGGGGTCGGCGACGACGGTGACCGTCTTGGCGGTCTGGTCGATCTTGTCCAGCTTGAACGGGCCGGCGGTGACCGGGATCTTGTCCACGTAGCTGGTGTTGAACAGCTCCGGGGTGGAGATCTGCGAGGCCGGGAAGAGCGGCGCGTTGGCGGCGTTGTTGAACAGCGCCTGCCACTCCGAGAACGGGGTCTTGAAGGTGGCGATCGCCTGGTAGTCGTCGGCGCCCTTGACGATCGACTCGATCTGGTCGAAGCCGGTGGTCGAGGTGGCCTTGAACGCGGTGTTGCTGCCGTTCTGGGACTTCCAGTTGGCCTCGATGTCCTTCCAGGTGATCGGGGTGCCGTCCGACCACTTGGCCTTGGGGTTGAGGGTCCAGGTGACGACCTGCTTGCCGTCCTTGGTCTCCGACTTGGCGTCGACCAGGTAGTCCTTGTTCACCGTCTGGGCGCCACCGGCGTCCGAACGCCAGAAGGTCGGCATGACGGCCTTGACGACGTCGGTGGTCGACGTCTCGTTGCCGTCGGCCTCCAGGGGGTTCCACTGGCTGGAGAGCTGGTCGATGGCCCAGTTGAGGCTGCCGCCCTGCTTCAGATCGGTGCGCGGCTTCTCGTTGATGGCCCGCTGGGTCATCTTCGGCGCGTCGGCCTTCGGGGGCGCGGCCTTGTCGTCGGACTTGCCGCTGCTGGAGCAGGCGGTGAGGGAGAGCGACGCGGCAGCGATGGAAGCGACCAGCGCGACCGGGATCCGGTTCTGCTTCAAGGGATTCCCCTGTTGGTTGTGGTTAACGGTGATAGTGATCAGCGGACCCGCCGGAGCGGGTGGCGCTGGGACTGCGGCCGAACGGGGTGGGTCGTGGGGTGCCCGGTCCGGATGGGGCCGGTCTGTCAGACCACTTCCAGCGGGGCGGCGAAGTGGCACGCGGCCACGTGGTCGGTCCCGAGGCGGCTGTCGCCCGGGTCCTCGTCCCGGCAGCGCGCCTGATCCGTGTCGGACAGGGTGAGGAACTTCGGGCAGCGGTTGCGGAACCGGCAGCCGCTCGGAACGTCCGACGGGCTGGGGAGATCGCCGGAGAGCAGGATCCGGGACCGCTCGCGCTCACGCTGCGGGTCGGGCACCGGAACGGCCGACAGCAGGGCCTGGGTGTACGGGTGCGAGGGAGCCGCGAAGATCTCGTCGGTGGTGCCCTGCTCGACGATCCGGCCGAGGTACATCACGGCGATCCGGTCGGCGATGTGGCGGACCACGGAGAGGTCGTGCGCGACGAACAGGTAGCTCAGGCCCAGGCGGGACTTCAGCTCGTCCAGCAGGTTGAGCACGCCGGCCTGGATGGAGACGTCCAGGGCGGACACCGGCTCGTCCAGGACGACCAGCTTGGGCTCCAGCGCCAGGGCGCGGGCGATGGAGATGCGCTGGCGCTGACCGCCGGAGAACTCCTGCGGGTAGCGGTCCGCGTGGTCCGGGTCCAGGCCCACCAGGGACAGCAGCTCCGGCACGCGGGCGTTGATCCGGTCCCGGTCCCAGCCGTGCGTCTTCAGCGGCTCGGCCAGGATGTCGCCGATCGGCATCCGCGAGTCCAGGGCCGCCATCGGGTCCTGGAAGACGATCTGCATGTCACGGCGGAGCGCCTTGCGGTCGGCCCGCTTGAGGCTCTTCACGTCGCGGCCGAGCACGGTCACCGTGCCGGTCTGGTCGCTCGGGAGGTCGAGGATCTCCAGCAGGGTGGTCGACTTGCCGCAGCCGGACTCGCCGACCAGGCCCAGCGTCTCGCCCTCGCGGATGTCCAGCGAGATGCCGTCCACCGCGCGGACCACGCCCACCTTGCGCTTGACCACCGCGCCGTGGGTGACCGGGAAGTGCTTGACCAGCCCGTCCACCGACAGCACCGAGGTGCGGTCCTCGCGCGGACGGGACTCCAGCGCGTGGGGGGTGGGGACCTCCGGCAGCGGGAAGATCGTGGCAGGGTCCAGCTCGCCGGCGAGGTCGGAGCTGCGGTGGCACGCGGTCGGGTGGCTGCTGCCGGCCCGGATCTCGAGCTGCGGCTCCGTCTCGGAGCAGCGGTCGACGGCGATCGGGCAGCGCGCCTGGAACGGGCAGCCCTTCGGCAGCGCGACCATCGACGGCGGGTTGCCCTCGATCGGGGTGAGCGCGCGGCGCTCGCTCTCGTCGAGCCGCGGGATGGAGCCGAGCAGGCCGATGGTGTACGGCATCCGCGGCTCGTAGTAGACCTCGTCCACGCTGCCGGTCTCCACCGGCTTGCCCGCGTACATCACCTGGACGCGGTCGGCGAAGCCGGCGATCACGCCGAGGTCGTGAGTGATCATCACGATCGCGGCGCCGGTGACGTCCTGAGCGGTCTTCAGGACCTCCAGCACCTGCGCCTGGATGGTCACGTCGAGCGCGGTGGTCGGTTCGTCGGCGATGATCACCTTGGGGTCGTTGGCGATCGCCATGGCGATCATCGCGCGCTGGCGCATACCGCCGGAGAACTCGTGCGGGAAGTTGTCCACGCGGCGCTTCGGGTCGGGGATGCCGACCACGTCGAGCAGCTCGATCGCCCGCGCCCGGGCCTTGTCCTTCGACATGTTCTGGTGGATCCGCAGCGCCTCGACGATCTGCGTACCGACGCTGTAGACCGGGGTGAGGGCGGACAGCGGGTCCTGGAAGACCATACCGATGTCCTTGCCGCGGATGCCCGAGAGCTCGGCGTCCGACAGGCCGAGCAGCTCGCGGCCGCCGAGCCGGACGGAGCCGCTGATCGCGGCGGTGTCGGGCAGCAGGCCGAGGACGGCCATCGAGGACACGGACTTGCCGGAGCCGGACTCGCCGACGATGCCCAGCACCTCGCCCGGCCGCACCGAGTACGAGACGCCGCGCACCGCGCGGACCTCGCCGGCCTCGCTCGGGAACGACACGTGCAGGTCGCGCACCTCGAGGACGGGCGCTGCGGTCTTGTCCAGCCGGATGTCGCTCACCGGTCGGAGTCCTTCCTTGCTACGGGTGCTGGCCGGGTGCTGCGCGGAGTCGGATGCGGCGCTCACGGGGCGCTCAGCACGTCGGACGAGGTGTTCGGGCCCTGGATCTGGCCGGGCACCTGGCCGGCGGGGGCTTCGGCGCCCGCGGCCTTGGCCGGCTTGCGGCGGGCCTTCGCACCGGAGGCGTTGGGGTCGAAGGCGTCGCGCAGGCCGTCACCGACGAAGGAGACCGCGAGGCCGATCAGCACCAGGCAGCCGGCGGGGAAGTAGAACAGCCACGGGAAGGTCGGCGCGTTGGTGGTGTTCTCCGCGATGATCGTGCCGAGCGACACGTCCGGCGGTTGCACACCGAAGCCGAAGAAGGAGAGGCCGCTCTCGCCGATGACCGCCGCGCCGACCTGGATCACCGAGTCGATGATCAGCAGCGAGGCCATGTTCGGCAGGATGTGCCGGAACACGATGACCGGGCCGGGGACGCCCATGTACTTGGCGGCCTTGACGAACTCGCGGTCCTTCAGCGTCAGGGTCATGCTGCGGACGACACGTCCGGTGATCATCCAGCTGAAGGCGGCGAGCAGGACGACGAACACCAGCCAGCTGGCCGAGCGGAACGCCGGCGAGAGCACGGCGATGATCAGGAAGCTGGGCAGGACCAGCAGCAGGTCGACGCCCCACATCAGGAGCCGGTCGACCCAGCCGCCGTAGTAGGCGGCGAAGGAGCCGACGGCGGCCGCCACCAGGGTGGAGATCACACCGACCAGCAGGCCGATCACCAGGGACTTCTGGAGTCCGCGCATGGTCAGCGCGAACAGGTCCTGGCCGCCCTGGTTGGTGCCCCACCAGTGGTCGCCGCCGGGCGGCGCGGTGAAGGCCATGTAGTCGTGGAAGGTGTAGTCGTACTTGTCCACCAGCGGGCCGATGTAGGCCGCCAGGAACAGCAGGACGATGATGCCCAGGCCCACCAGGGCCAGGCGGTTGCGGGCAAAGCGGCGGACGGTCAGCCGGGCGCGGCCGGATCGCTTGGCCGAGGGCTTCGCAGCGGACGGGTTGACGCTCATCGGTTCTTCCTCTTCGTCGGTGGTCGGTCGTTGCGGACGGGGTGTCAGCGCACCCGGACGCGCGGATCGAGCGCCGCGTAGGCGAGTTCGGAGAGGAGGCCGGCGATGAGCACCAGGACTGCGGTGAACAGCGCGCCTGCCGCGGTCGAGTTCACGTCGTTGCGTGTGATCGAGTTGACGAGCATCTCGCCCATGCCGTGCCAGCCGAAGGTCTTCTCGGTGAAGGTGGCGCCGACGAACAGCAGCACGATGTTGAAGACCAGCAGCGGGACGACCGGCAGGACGGCGGTCCGCAGGCCGTGCTTCACCAGGGCCGTGCGGCGGCGCAGGCCCTTGGCGCGGGCGGTGCGGAGGAAGTCGCTGCCGAGCACGTCGAGCATGGTGCTGCGCTGGTACCGGCTGTAGAGCGCGACCTGAATGAGGATCAGGGTGAGCCCGGGCAGCAGCATGTGCTCGGCGCGGTTGGCGAGCGCCGCGAAGTCCCAGCGGCCGGCGAACTCGGGGTCGGTCTCACCGGTGAAGTGGATCGTGCCCGCGCCGAGGAAGTTGATCGAGGAGATCTTCAGGAACAGACCGAGGACGAACGTCGGCATCGCGAGGACGAAGAACGAGCCGACGGTGGTGACGCGGTCGAAGAGCTTGTACTGCTTCACCGCGCCGAGCGCGCCCATCGCGACGCCGCCGGCCGAGCCGATCAGGGTGGCCAGCAGCAGGAGACGGGTCGAGACGCCGATGCGGCGGCCGACCTCGTCGTTGACGGGGGAGCCGTCGATGGTCTTGCCCAGGTCGCCGTGGACGACGCCGTTCGCCCAGGTGCCGAAGCGCTCCAGGATGGGCCTGTCGGGGTTCATGTTGACGTCGTCGAGCGTCTTGCTGATGGTGCTCTTCGCCAGGGGAGGGTTGCGTCCCTCGTAGTTCGCCTGGGGATGGAGACTCAGCCCCGCGACGATGTAGGAGAGAGACGCCGCAAGCGTGACCATAATCAGGTAATTGGTCAGCTTGCGAAGCATGTAACGACCCAAGGTGGTTCTCCCCCTCGTGCGGTCCCGCGTTCACCGACCGCGCAAAGACCCTGCCGATCGCGATGCCAGAGGTCGTCGGCATCGGTACAGGTCGTCCGGGGCGCATCTCGATGTCGGATGGTTGATCGGAACTTGTGCTACCGCTGTGGAACGGCTCGTGCCACATCTTGCTGAACATGGCGAATGCTTGTCGACCGGCGTTGTATCAAAGATTGGTAACGCCGGAGGCGATCCTTCGGCCAGAGTGAGTTTCAACCATCGGTTCTTCGGAAAAATGCCCAGGTCGCGGGCGTTTCGCAGGCGTTCGACTGCACTTCGCGGCCGGTTTCCAAACCAAGCGCAGGATCTGATGTTATGTCCGGTTATGGAACGCCAATGGCGACGATTCGCCAGAAATGGCCATGAGTCGACGGAGCGTCAGGCGATCTTCCCCGGCCGGGCGGTGGAGGTGCTGCGCGGCTGGTCCGGGGCGGGAAGCACCGAGGCCGGCACCCTGCGGGTACCGGCCTCGGTGCGGTGCTCGACCGTCCTCGGACGGTGCGCCGGCGGCGTCAGGCGGGGAAGGTGAAGACGCGGTCCTTGCCGGTCTTGCCGATCACGGTGGCGATGCCGTCCGCGACGTCCTGCGGGGTGATCGCGACGAGCGCCCCGTTCTTGCGGGTCTTGGCCTTGTCGAAGACGCCGTTCAGCGCGGCGTCCAGCTTGTCCAGGTCCCAGGTGAGGACGACCTTGCCGGAGGCGTCCGGGGCGAGGGTCAGCGCCCTGCTCGCGGTGAGCTTGCCGAAGTCCCACTTCCTGGCGCCGGCCTTGAGCGTCACATTGCCGTTGAGGACCTGCTTGCCGAGCTCGACGGCGGCCGCTTTGAGCACGTCCTCACCGACCTTCGGCTGGGCCGCGGTCAGCGTCAGCGCGACCTCGCCCTCCGGCTGGCCGGCCGCGCGGTTGCGGTAGGCCTGCTCGACCTGCTCCGCGGCGGCCGCGGAGTCCAGGCCCTGCCCGGGCTTGCCGGCCACGACCTCGGCCTGGCCGGTCTCGGTGAAGCGGACGAAGCCCTCCTTGAGGCCCTGACCGGACTTCGCGGCCAGCTCGTCCAGCGCCGCCTTGAGCTTCGACCGGTCGACCTTGACCTCGGGCGCGACCGCCTTGGTACCGCCCGCCAGCGAGCCGATCACCTCGACCGGGTTGTAGCTGTGCTTGGTCAGCCCGTCCACGGTGGCGGTGGTGTCGAAGCTCAGACCGGCGGTGGCCGGGTCGAGGGTCAGCGCCTGGCCGCCCAGCTTCAGCTTGATCGGCTCCTTGCCGGTCTTGGCCACCGACTCGTCGAGGGCGCTCACCGCCTGGTCGCGGGTGTCGCCGCCGATGTCGGTGCCGAGCACGGTGGTGCCCTTGGGGATGTCCGCCTGGTTGAGCATCAGGCCGGTGCCGTACGCGGCGGCGCCGGCGAAGAGCAGACCGCCGACGGCGTAGCCGGCCAGCTTGCGCGACTTGCCGCGCTTCTTGGCGGCCGGCGCGGCCGGCTCCGCCTTCGGGGAATCGGTCTTCGGGGGCTCCGGCTTCGGGGCGGGCTCGGGGGCCGGCTCCGCGGCGGCACGGGCCTGCGAGGGGCCGGGGCCGGCGAAGGGGCCGCCGAACGGGTCGCCCTGCCGGGGCGCCGTGCCGAACGGATCGGCGAACGGGTCGGCGGCGGCCTGGGCCGCGCCGCGCGCGAACGGGTCCGCCGGGGCGAACGGGTCGGCGGGGCGAAGGGCCCGGCGGGGGCGCCCGGGGCGAAGGGTGCGGCGGCCGGCGGCGCCGAGCCGAACAGGTTGGCGGTCGGCATGCCGGGTATCGAGTCGCCCTGGCGGGGCTCGTCACGGATCGGCTCGAAACCGCCGATCTGGGTGTCCTCGGGCTCCGGCTGCGGCGCGCCGGCCGCGCGACCCGCGGCGAACGGGTCGGCCGGGCCGGTGTGGAAGGGGTTCTCCGGCGCCGGCGCGGCCGTGCCGAACGGGTCGGCGGCCCCCGGCACGCCCTGCGGCGGTGCGGCGAACGGGTCGGCGGCGAAGCGGCCGGTCGGGCGCGGGCCGGCGCCGCCCTCCGGGCGGCCCTGCGGCGGTGCGGCGAACGGGTCCGGCGGCGCACCCTCGGGCCCGCCGGCGAACGGCGAGGCCGGGGCGCCGGTCGGCCGCGGCGCGGGCCGCTGCTCGCCGGGCATCGGGCTGCGCGGACCGGGGGCTGCCACCCGCGGCCCGCCCTGCGGGGAGGTCCGAGGAGCGGTCTGCGGAGCGCCCGGGGCGGACTGCGGGCCGGCCTGGGCAGCGGCCTGCTGACCTGCCTGCTGGGCCGCGCCCGGGGTGCCCGCCGCGACGGGGGCGGGCCCGGCGGTCTTCTGCCGGGGCCGGAACCAGGCGCCGGTCGACTCCGACTCGCTGGTGCCGTCGGAGCGGCCCTGGCCGCCGGCGGGGGCGCCCTGGCCGCCGCCCGGGCCTTCCTGCCACTCCGGCGGCAGGTTCGGCGGCGCGGTGGTGGTGCCGGTGTCCATCACGCCGAGGACCGGCGAGCCGGGGCCCTCGGAGCGGTGCCGGGGCGCGCCCGGCTCGGCCGGGGGCTCCTCGTTCTTGACGGGGCTGCGCACCACGACCGGCGGGATCGGCCGGGATCCGGGGATGTTGATCCGCACCCGGGTGGTCAGGGTGGTCTCGGTCTTGGGGGCGTCGTCGACGGGTGCGTCCGGGACGCCGATGCCGGCGCCCTGGGTCGCCGTGCCGAAGGGGTCGTCGCTGCGGCCGTGCGCGAACGCGGCGGCGCCCGGCAGACCGGTGCCGTACGGCGGGGTGCCGGAGGGGTAGGCGTCCGCCCCGTCCGCGCTGCGGCGGCCGGGGTTGGCCCCGCGGGGCGGCGGGTACGCGCTGTCAGATTCGCGGCTGCTCAATGCTGCTCTGCTCCGGGTTCGCGGCCGCGCCTACGGGCGGCGGCCGCGGGTTGTGGGACGTCCTCCCGCGTGCGGTGCGGCACCGCGCTGCGGACCGGACGGCCCTCCGACACCAGCTTCTTCACGTGTTGGCTGAGACGGCGCCGCCGCCACGCGACTGGGCTGAAGGTACCCTCCCGCCCTGCGTCCGAGGCATCCGGGGCTGTCGTCCCCGGTCGTAGGACCGGAGGCACCCGCACCGGCACCACCATACTGGGAAGCGCCAGGCGACGGCCCGGAACGGAAAGAACCCGATATGTCCGATAATTCCGCTATCGGGCTATGCGTGTGGGTCCTTGACGGGACGTTGCCGATCGCCGCCGACCGCCCCGAGGCCCAAGGCCGTCCGGGTCGGCAGCGTCGCACAGACCACGCCGGCGACCGCGCCGGCGAACAGGTAGAGATACGAGGTCAGCCCGGCCGCCAGGACGAAGTCGCCCTCCGGGCGGGGCGCCATCATCACCATCAGCACGGCGAACCAGCCGGCCAGCGGGATGCCCGCGCCGAGCTTCGTCCCGGTCAGCCGCAGCCCGCCGTAGAAGACCCCGCCGGTCGCGCCCAGCGCCAGCAGCACGCCGAACGGCGGCCACAGAGCCTGCACGAACGCTCCGCACAACGAGACCGCGGCCCCCACGAGGAAGAGCACGACGTAGGCGGCCACCCGGAAGCCGCGCGGCGGCAACGGCTCGGCCAGCCGCTGGGACCGGATGCCCAGGAGGGCGTGCTGGGGCTTCACAGCGCCACCCCCGCGAAGAGGTCCGTCTCCGGCAGCGGCCCGCCCGGCTCGCCGTGCGCCAGCTGGTAGTACTCGGTGGCCATCAGCGGCTGCCCCAGGTCGTTGCTGAGCGCGAAGTACTCGCCGGCCACGGTGATCTGAGTGGCGTGCGCCCGCATCGCGGCCGCCTTCGACCCGGCGTACGCCCGCCCGTCCAGGACGGCCGTCACCACCGCGTCGTCCACCACGCCGGGCACGTCGCCGGGGGCGGCGGTGCCGGGGAAGACCGCGGCGGCGGCCGTCTCCTTCAAGCCCTGCTCGATCACCGAGCGCGGCATCCGGTTGTAGTACACCTTGGCGATCCGCCAGGCCGCGCCCAGCTCCGGGCGGTGCGCCGGGTCGGCCGCCAGCTCGTACGCCCGCAGGGCCACCCGGTGCGCCTGGATGTGGTCGGGGTGGCCGTAGCCGCCGTTCTCGTCGTAGGTGACGAGCACCTGCGGCCGGACCTCGCGGACGACCGCGACCAGGTGGTCGGCGGCCTCGTCCACGTCGGCCTGCCAGAAGCAGCCGGGCCGGTCGTTGTCGGCGACGCCCATCATCCCGGAGTCGCGGTAGCGGCCCGGGCCGCCGAGAAAGCGGACATCGGCGACGCCGACCGCGCGCATCGCGGCGGTCAGCTCGCCGATCCTGTGGTCGCCCAGGGTGTCCTCCCGATCGGCCGTCAGACGGGCCAACTCGGGCGGGATCACCTCACCGCCCTCGCCGAGGGTGCAGGTCACCAGCGTGACCCCGGCACCCTCGGCGGTGTACCGCGCCATGGTGGCTCCGTTGCCGATCGACTCGTCGTCGGGGTGCGCGTGCACCAGGAGCAGGCGGCGTGGCGGGCGGTCGGAGGCTGCGGTCATGGCCGCCAGCCTAGTGCCGCGTCAGGCGACCTTCGCCCCGTCGCGGCCGGGCGCCTCGGGCCGCTCCTTGAGGGGCAAGGGTCGCCTGACGCGACACCGGCGACCGGTGGTCCGTCAGAGCTTCAGGCCATTGATCATCCCTGCCACGTTGCTGGTGACCTCCTGGATCGACGGTGCGATCGAGGTGGAGGCGAGGTAGAAGCCGAGGAGTGCGCAGATGATCGCGTGCGCCAGTTTCAGGCCGGATCGGCGGACCAGGACCACCACGATGACCAGCATCAGCACGGCTGCGGAGACGGACAAAGCCATGACGGCTCACACCCCTTCTCGGGTGCGCCGCCCTGGGCGGGCGGCGGGTCGTGCGGGACGGGCTCTCGATCCGGAACCGGGAAGGAACGGGACGGTCCGGCTCCGTATCGCGATGAGCAACACATACCCGATCGGTGACCCCGGTATTACGTACCGTGAGGCGTCGAACGGTGGCGCGAGGGTGCTCCGGACGGCCGAACAGCCGGTGGGACACGGTCAGTCGGCCCCTCGGGAGCCGTTGTCGGCGGCTGCTCCGAACGAGTGATCACCGGTACGGGCAGGCCGTAGGGTCGGGAGCCATGACCACCGAGAACCCCGCGGACACCTTCCCCCGGCAGTACGCGCGGACCCTGCGCTACACCGTCGGCGCCCCCCGCTCCTTCGCCGTCGCACCCGACGGCGGACGGGTCGTCTTCCTGCGCTCCGGCTCCGGCCGGGACCGTGCCAACAAGCTCTGGACCCTCGACCCCGCCACCGGCGAGGAGCGGATCGCGGCCGACCCGGCCGTCCTGCTCGGCGGGGGCGAGGAACACCTCTCCGCCGCCGAGAAGGCCCGCCGCGAGCGCAGCCGCGAGGGCTCCGCCGGCATCGTCGGCCACGCCCTGGACGCGGCCGGCGCGCTCGCGGCCTTCGCCCTCTCCGGCCGGCTCTTCGCCGCCGACCTCGCCGCCGGCACCGCCCGCGAACTGCCCGCCGAGGGGCCGCTGCTTGACCCGCGGCCGGCCCCCGACGGCAGCCACGTCGCCTACGCCACCACCGCCGGCGCGCTGCGCGTCACCCGCACCGACGGTGGCGGCGACCGGGCCCTCGCCGAGCCCGACGGCGACGGCGTGACCTGGGGCCAGGCCGAGTTCGCCGCCCAGGAGGAGATGGGCCGCGACCGCGGCTTCTGGTGGTCGCCGGACAGCCGCCGGCTGCTGGTCGCCCGGGTCGACGACACCCCCGTCCGGCGCTGGTGGATCGCCGACCCGGCCAACCCCGCCACCGCCCCCGCCGAGGTCGCCTACCCGGCCGCCGGCACCCCCAACGCCGAGGTCGGGCTCTGGCTGATCGACCTGGACGGCACCCGCACCGAGGTCGTCTGGGACCGCTCCGCCCACCCCTACCTGGCCCGGGTGCACTGGTCGGCCGGCGGCGCCCCGCTGCTGCTCGTCCAGGCCCGCGACCAGCGCCACCAGCAGATCCGCACCGTCGACACCACCGACGGCAGCACCGCGCCGCTCGTCGAGGAGAAGGACGCCGCCTGGCTGGAGCTCTTCGACGGCGTCCCCGCCTGGACCCCGGACGGCAGGCTGGTCCGGATCTCCGACGCCGGCGGCTCCCGCGCCCTGCTGATCGACGAAAAGCCCGTCACCGACGATTCCCTGCACGTCCGTTCGGTCTTCGCGATCACCGCCGACGGGGTGCTGTTCAGCGCCTCCGAGGGGGCGGCCGGCAGCGGCCGCCCGCCGGGCTGGACCGGCCTCTTCCGGGCCGGCGCCGACGGCATCACCCCGTTCGGCCCCGAGACGGACGGCGCGGCCGCGGCCGTCCACGCCGGCGGTACCACCGTGCTCTCCACCGCCTCGCCGGACCGGCCCGGCACCCTGGTGCAGGTACTGCGGGACGGCGAGCCCGTCGCCACCGTCGCCTCGCACGCCGAGACCCCGCTGCTCACCGCCCGCCCCGCCTTCCGCTTCGCCGGCGAGCGCCGCATCCCCGCCGCCGTCCTGCTGCCCACCGGGTACGACCGCGACCGCGACGGCCTGCTGCCCGTCCTGATGGACCCGTACGGCGGCCCGCACGGCCAGCGCGTCGTCCGGGCGCACAACCCGCACCTGACCTCCCAGTGGTTCGCCGACCAGGGCTTCGCCGTGGTCGTCGCGGACGGCCGCGGCACCCCCGGGCGCAGCCCCGCCTGGGAGAAGGCCGTCCGGCACGACTTCGCCGGGGTCACCCTGGACGACCAGGTGCACGCCCTGCACGCGCTCGCCGAGGAGTTCCCGCTCGACCTCGGCCGGGTCGCGATCCGCGGCTGGTCCTACGGTGGCTACCTGTCCGCCCTCGCCGTGCTGCGCCGCCCCGACGTCTTCCACGCCGCCGTCGCGGGCGCGCCCGTCACCGACTGGCGGCTCTACGACACGCACTACACCGAGCGCTACCTCGGCCACCCCGACGAGCACCCCGAGGTGTACGACGCCAACTCGCTGACCGCGGACGCGCCGAAGCTGGAGCGGCCGCTGATGATCGTGCACGGCCTGGCCGACGACAACGTCGTCGCCGCGCACACCCTCCGGCTGTCCTCCGCGCTGCTGGCCGCCGGCCGGCCGCACACCGTGCTGCCGCTCTCCGGGGTCACCCACATGACCCCGCAGGAGCAGGTCGCCGAGAACCTGCTGCTGCTCCAGGTCGACTTCCTGAAGCGCTCGCTCGGGCTCTGATCCCACCCGGTGATCCCGCCCGTGTCCTCGGCATGACATCCGTCATGCCGAGGACACGACGGCCCGCACTGCCGCCGGCACCCCCCTGCGCGCGAGCCTGGAGAGGTCAGCGAAAGGGCGTCGGAGGGACACTGGGCGATGGGTACGGGTACGGGGGAGGTCGCGGCCTTCCGGAACGTCGGCAAGCGGTACGGCCGCGTCACGGCGGTGGACGGGCTGGACCTCGTCCTGCGGCCGGGCGAGACGGTCGCGCTGCTCGGGCCGAACGGCGCGGGCAAGTCCAGCAGCCTCGACCTGCTGCTCGGCCTGCGCGAACCGGACACCGGCAGCGTCGAACTCTTCGGCGGGCCCCCGCGGGCCGCGATCGAGGCCGGCCGGGTCGGCGCCATGCTGCAGAGCGGCGGCCTGATGACCGAGGTCAAGGTCCGCGAACTGGTGGCCCTCGCCTGCAGCATCCACCCCCGCGGGCACGCGGTGGACGACGTGCTCGCCGAGGCCGGCATCACCGAGATCGCCGACCGCCGGGTCGACAAACTCTCCGGCGGCCAGGAACAGCGCGTCCGCTTCGCCCTCGCGGTGGCCGGCGCCAACGACCTGATCGTCCTCGACGAGCCCACCACCGGCATGGACGTCTCCGTCCGGCAGGCCTTCTGGGCCACCATGCGGGCCCAGGCCGCGGCCGGCCGCACCGTGCTCTTCGCCACCCACTACCTGGAGGAGGCGGACTCGGTCGCCGACCGGGTCCTGGTGCTCCACAAGGGCCGGCTGATCGCCGACGGCACCTCCGCCGAGATCAAGGCCAGGGCCGGCGCCCGCCGGGTCGGCTTCGAACTCCACCCCGGCGACGGCGAGGCCGACGAGGCCGCGCTGCGCGCCCTGCCCGGCGTCGCCGGACTCGAACTCGGCGGCCGGCCGGGCGGCGTGCGCACCGTGCGGATCCGCGCCACCGACGCGGACGCCTGCGTGGCCGCCCTCTACCGCGCCGGGCTGTACCCACGCGGCCTGGAGGTCACCGGCCTCGGCCTGGAACAGGCCTTCCTGACCATCACCGAGCAGGCCGCCCTCCAGGAGTCGGCCGCGGCGCCCGCCGAGGAGATCGCGCGATGACCACCCTGATCCGGCTGGAGATCCTGCGCACCCTGCGCAACAAGCGGTACCTGATGTTCACGGTGCTCTACCCGGCCCTGCTGTACGTCTTCTTCATCAGCGCCTACAGCGGCGGCGACGTGGCCGGCGGCGTCCCGGCGAAGTCCTACTTCATGGTGTCGATGGCCACCTTCGGCGCGGTCGGCGCGGTGCTGACCGGCTCGGCGCAGCGGATCTCGCTGGAGCGCCGCAGCGGCTGGGTGCGGCAGCTGCGGCTGACCGCGCTGCCCGGCCGGGCCTACACGGTCGGCAAGATCGCCGCCTGCGCGGTGACCACGCTGCCGGCGATCCTGGTGGTCTTCGCGATCGGCGCGGTGGAGGGCGTGCAGCTCTCCGCCGGCAGCTGGCTCGGCCTCGCGGCGGTGCTCTGGCTCGGCAGCTTCGTCTTCGCCGCGCTCGGGGTGGCGCTCGGCTACGCCGCGCCGCCGGACGCTGTGCAGCCGATCGTGATGATCGTCTACATGCTGATGGCGCTGTTCGGCGGCACCTGGTTCCCGGTCGGCGACTCGCTGAAGGCCTTCGCCCGCTTCGACCCCGTCTACCTGTACAACCGGCTGGCCGCGTTCGTGCAGCCCGGCCAGGGCCTCGACACCGTCGCGGTCGCCGGGATGGCCGTCTTCCTGGCCCTGTTCGTCACGGCGGCGGCCGTCCTGTACCGCCGGGACACCCGGGCGGCATGATGGCCGACATGGTCGACCAGGACGCACGCACCACCCCGGCGGAGCCCGCCGTCTCCTTCCGGAACATCCCCGGGGCGAAGGTGGAGAGCCGCCGCCAGCTGCTGGTGAAGCTCTGCTGGATGTCGCTGTGGGCGATCTACCTGGTCTATCCGGTGAAGGACCTCGCGGACGGCCACCACTCCACCGCGGCCACGGTGTTCGGCTGGGTGGCGCTCGGCGTCTACCTCGCCTGCTACCTCTCGCTGGTGGCCTTCCGGTCGACCCGGTCGGGCACCTGGCGCGGGCACTACGCACTGGTCGCCGTGATGGTGGCGCTGTCCCTCGTCACCCCCTTCGTCCTGGGGGAGGCCTGGCTGACCCTGTTCACCTACGCCTCGGTCTGCCTCGCGGTGGTGCTGCCGACCCGGTTCAGCGTGGCCGGGGTCGGCGCGGCGACGGTGCTGGCCCTGCTGGTCGGCCTGCTGGCGCACGCCGACAGGGACACCCTGGTCGCGATCGTGGTGCCCTGCTTCCTCTCCGGGCTCGCGATGACCGGCCTGCAGCGGCTGATCACCACCATGCAGGAACTGCGCGAGGCCCGGGCCGCCGTGGCCCACCTCGCCGCCTCCGAGGAACGGCTGCGGCTCGCCCGCGACCTGCACGACCTGCTCGGCCACTCGCTCTCCCTGATCACGATCAAGAGCGAGCTCGCCGGGCGCTTCTTCGACGCCGGCAAGCACGACCAGGCCCGCAGCCAGGTCGCCGACATCGAGAGCGTCGCCCGGCAGTCGCTGGTCGACGTCCGGGAGGCGGTCAGCGGCTTCCGCCGGCCCACCCTGCCGGTCGAGCTCGCCGCCGCCCGCACCGCCCTCACCACCGCCCGGATCACCCTGGAGGCCGCCCCCGGCCTCACCGACGCCCGCCCCGGCCTGGACGGCGAGGAGGCCGGCGTGCTCGCCTGGGCGCTGCGCGAGGCGGTCACCAACATCGTCCGGCACGGCACCGGCGCCACCGTCTGCACCGTCGCCATGGACGAGAGCTGGGAGGACGACGGCCGCCGCTACGCCGTGCTGGAGGTCACCGACAACGGCCGCGGCCCCGGCAAGTCCGCCCCCGGCAACGGCCTGTCCGGCCTCGGGGAGCGCCTCGCCCTGGTCGGCGGCCGGCTGGCGACCGGCCCCGGCCCGCACGGCCGCGGCTTCCGGCTGCGTGCCCTCGTCCCGCTGCGGGCCGTCCCGGCGGCGGCCGCGACCGATAGTGTGCGCGAATGATTCGCGTGCTGCTGGCCGAGGACCAGGGGATGGTGCGGGAGGCTCTCGCCGCCCTGCTGGGCCTCGAAGGGGACATCGACGTGGTCGCCCAGGTCGGGCGGGGGGACGAGGTCGTGGACGCGGCCGTCGCCCACGACGTGGAGGTGGCCGTGCTGGACATCGAGATGCCGGGGATGACCGGCATCGAGGCGGCCGGGGAGCTGCGCCGGCGCCGCCCGGACACCAAGGTGGTCATCGCCACCACCTTCGGCCGGCCGGGCTACCTGCGGCGGGCCATGGAGTCCGGGGCGGACGCCTTCCTGGTCAAGGACGCGCCCGCGGCCGAGCTGGCCGAGGCGATCCGCCGGGTGCTGCGCGGCGAGCGGGTGATCGACCCGACGCTGGCCGCCGCCGCGCTCGCCGAGGGCGCCAACCCGCTGACCGGGCGCGAACTGGACGTCCTGGCGGCCGCGGCCGACGGCTCCGTCAACGCGGACATCGCCCGGCGGCTGCACCTGTCCGAGGGCACCGTCCGCAACTACCTCTCGATGGCGATCCAGAAGACCGGCGCCCGCAACCGCGCCGAGGCGGTCCGGGTCGCGAAGGAGAAGGGCTGGCTGTGAACGCCCGCCCGCGCCGGGGGTGAACGCCCGCCCGTCCGGCCTCAGTTGAGCCGGTGCCGGGCCGCCCGGGCGTCCTGCCGGGCCTTCGCCGCGGCCTCCGGGTCGAAGGCGTCCAGGATCCGCGCGTACTCGTCCATCTCGCGCGCCCCGGCCAGGAAGTCGCCGGTACGGACGAGGAGTTCGGCGCGCTCCAGGCGCAGCTGCGCCGGATGGCGGGGCAGTAGCAGGGCCAGTTCGGCGGCCCACAGCTGGGTGCGGGCGTGCTCGGGGCGGTCCGCCGCCCAGGCCCGGATGTTCCCGAGCACCCGCAGCACGATGTCCAGCGGCTGTGCCGGGGTGAGGAGTTCGGGGGAGAAGGGGTGCCCGGCGGCGGTCACCAGCTGCGCCGCGTCGTCGAGGTCGAGCAGCCGGCCGCCGTGGAACGGGTCGGCGAGGACGTAGTCGTTCCCGCCGGCCGGGCCGCCGACCGCGACGATGAAGTGGCCCGGCAGGGCGATGCCGTGCACGGTCAGGCCGGCCCGGGCGGCCACGCCGATCCACACCAGCGAGAGCGTGATCGGCAGGCCGCGGCGGCGGCGCAGCACCTCGGGCAGCAGCGAGGACTCCAGCCGCCGGTAGTCCGCCTTGCGGCCGTGGAACCGCTCGCGGCCGCCGAGCACCGCGGCGAGCAGCGCCGCGGTCTCCTCCGGACCTGCGGGTTGCCGTTCGGCCACCGCCTGCCGCACGGCGGCGGCGTGCCGGTCCAGTGCGGCCTTGCAGCCGGCCAGCAGCTCGTCCAGGGTGGGCGCCGGCTCGCCGGGCGTGCCGAAGGGGTGCTCCGCGGCCGCCAGCAGGCACAGCAGCACGGGATCGGGGCGTTCGGCCCGGGCCTCGGCGCGGAAGCGGGATCTGCTCTGCTCGGTCACAGCAGCCTTCGTCGGTACAGAGGTGGCGGGGTGAACGCTACCGCTCGGGGAGACGGGCGTAGTGGTAAGTGTGACTTGTGGTGAAGCCCAGCCGGTCGTAGAGGGCGATCGCGCCGCCGTTCTCGGCTTCGACCTGCAGGTACGCACCGGTCGCCCCCTCCTCGGCGGCCCGGGCCGCGAGCACGGCCATCACCGCCGTGCCGAGCCCCGAGCGGCGGGCCGAGGGGTCGACCTCGATCGCGGAGAAGCCCGCCCACGGCCCGTCGACGGCCACCCGGCCGATCGCCTGCGGGGCGCCGCCGGCCGGGTCCGGGACGGTGGCGAACCAGACCGAGGGCCCGCCGTGCAGCACCTCGGCGGCGGCGCGCTCGACCGCGGTGTCGGCGCTCACCCGCCGGTAGCGGGACATCCAGCGGGCGTCCGCCGTCCGGGCCAGCCGGACCCGGCCGTGCGACTCGGCGGCGGCCCGGGCGAGCGGGGCCAGCGGGGCGGTGCGGAACAGCGTCTTGGCCTGTCCGGCACCGAGCCGGGCGAGTTCGGCGGCCAGGTCGGCGGGCGAGCCGGGCTCGATCACCTCGACGTACGCGGGCAGCGAGCGCGCCGCGTACCAGTCGCGGACCTCCTCCAGCGCCTGGCCGAGCGGCCGGCCGGGGTCGCCGAGCGCCTGGACGGAGTTGGCCCGACGGGTGAAGCCGGCGGAGGCGCGCAGCACCCAGCCGCCGAGCGGCTCCTGCTCGACGGCGGGCCAGCCGCGGGCGGCCACCCGCTGCAGCTCCACCGGGCCGGCCCCGGGAAGCGGCGCGCGGCGGGCCGGGAACTGCGGCACCGGCTTGCCCGCGACCAGCAGGTCCTCGGGGAAGACCACCGGATCGCCGCTGCGGGGCACCACGGTGAGGCCGTTATCGTCCCAGGATGCGAGCACCCCGATCACATCGCGGAACACCGGCCGCCCGTCGACCAGCTCCGCGATCCGTCGCACGGACACCCGTCGTCCCACGTCAGAGCGGTCCAAGCGGACCTCCGGACGGCCGGTCGCGGGGGCTCTGTCCGCCATCGAGGGCACCTCCTGTGCATTTGCGGTCTCCGACCCGCGATACTAGGGGCGGGCATCGACGACGCCGCGCTCACCCGCGCACGCAAGCAAACAGTTTGGGCCGCCAGCCCTTCCGAGGAGGAACGACAGCGTGACCTACGTCATCGCGCAGCCTTGTGTCGACGTCAAGGACAAGGCGTGCATCGAAGAGTGCCCGGTTGACTGCATCTACGAGGGCGAGCGTTCCCTCTACATCCACCCGGATGAGTGTGTCGACTGCGGCGCCTGTGAGCCGGTCTGCCCGGTCGAGGCGATCTTCTACGAGGACGACACTCCCGAGGAGTGGAAGGACTACTACAAGGCGAACGTCGAGTTCTTCGACGACCTCGGCTCGCCCGGTGGTGCCTCGAAGCTCGGCCTGATCGAGAAGGACCACCCGTTCATCGCGGCCCTGCCGCCGCAGAACGCCGACCACTGACGACACTGATCGGTGACAACTGAGTCGTGAGCACCCATCACACCGCGCGCGCGCCGTTCCCGGGACACCCGGGGGCGGCGCGCCGCGTATCCGAGCTTCTTCCGGTCTTCCCGTGGGACCGGCTGGAGCCGTACAAGCGGACCGCGCTCGCACACCCGGACGGGCTGTGCGACTTCTCCGTGGGCACCCCGGTCGACCCGGTGCCCGAGGTGATCCAGAAGGCGCTGGCCGCCAGCACCGACACCCCGGGCTATCCGACCGTCTGGGGCCCGCTGGAGCTGCGCGAGGCGGTCGCCGGCTGGCTGAACCGCCGCTGCGGCGCGGAGATCGGCCCGAAGGCCGTCCTGCCGACCATCGGCTCCAAGGAGCTGGTGGCCTGGCTGCCCGGCCAGCTCGGCCTCGGCCCCGGCGACCAGGTCGCCTACCCGCGGCTGGCCTATCCGACGTACGAGGTGGGTGCCCGGCTCTGCGGCGCCGAGCCGGTGGCCTACGACGACGTCGACGAGCTCGACGGCTCCCGGGTCCGGCTGCTCTGGCTGAACTCGCCGTCCAACCCGACCGGCCGGGTGCTCACCGCGGACGAGCTGCGCCGCGCGGTCGCCTGGGCCCGCCGGCACGGCGTGCTGCTGGTCAGCGACGAGTGCTACCTGGAACTCGGCTGGGAGGCCGAGCCGGTCTCGGTGCTCCGCCCGGACGTCTGCGGCGGCTCGCACGAGGGCCTGCTGGCCGTCCACTCGCTCTCCAAGCGGTCCAACCTGGCCGGCTACCGGGCCTCCTTCGTGGCCGGCGACGAGATCGTCGTCGCCGAGCTGCTGGAGATCCGCAAGCACGGCGGCATGATCGTGCCCGCCCCGGTGCAGGCCGCCACCGTCGCCGCCCTGGCGGACGACGCCCACGTGGCCGAGCAGCGGGCCCGCTACGCGGCCCGGCGCGCGGCGCTGCGCGGCGCCCTGGAGGCGTCCGGCTTCACCATCGAGCACTCGGAGGCCAGCCTCTACCTGTGGGCGACCCAGGGCCGGCCGTGCTGGGAGACGGTGGCGGAGCTCGCGGAGCTCGGCATCCTGGTGGCGCCCGGCGACTTCTACGGGCCGGCCGGCGAGCGGCACGTGCGGGTGGCGTTCACCGCCACCGACGAGCGGGTCCGGGCCGCGGTGGCCCGGCTCGGCGGCTGACGCCGGCGACCGACGGACGAATGGCCGGCCCCCGCTCGGGGGCCGGCCATTCGGCATTCGGTGGGTGGTGCGGTCAGCCGCCGATGCCGCCGCCGCCGATCCCGCCGAGCAGGCCGCCCAGCGGGGTACCGCCGAGCACGCCGCCCAGCAGGTCGGTCGGGTTGGAGCCGAGCGAGGGCACGCCGCCCAGGCGGTTGGACGCGGCCGGGGAGCCGGTCAGGGTGCCGAGGGTGTCCGCGCCGGGCAGCGCCTGCGGGATGCCGCCGGTGGGCAGCGCGCTGGTCACCGTGCCGACCGGCAGGCCGCTGGTGGGCAGGGCGCCGGTGACGGTGCCGAGCGGGGAGCCGGCGCGGGCGCTGCGGGTGCCGGGCACCGAGGGCAGCACCTTCTCGGCGACCGCCGGGCCGGCCCGGTCGATCAGCGCGGGCGCCACCCGGCCGGCCACCGTGGTCAGCGCGCCGGTGGCGGCGGTGGTCTTGCCGGCGGTGTTGCTCACCGGGCCGAGCGCCTTGTCGGCGTCCGGCAGCGCGGAGGCGACGGTGTGGCCGGCGGCGTCGCCCGCAGCCGGGACACCGGTGGCGACCGTGGCGGCGCCGGTGGCACCCGCGGACTGGCCGAGCTCGTGGGCGGCGCCCTGCACGGTGCCGGAGGGGGAGTCGAGCTGGGTGAGGCCGGACCCCAGGTCGGTCCCCTGCGGCACCAGGTCGGCGGCCGAGGCGGAGCCGGCCGCGATCAGGGGCGTCGCGCCGGCCGCGACGAGCAGTGCGGCCTGGGCGATCCGGCGCGTGAGGGGGTGGGACATGGTGCTCCTAAGACGAGAGGACAGGGCCGTCCGTCGGGCGGACGACGTGAATACCGCTCAGGAGTCGGGAAGGTTTCGCCCGGTCAAGGTAAAGGGCAGGCAAAGATCGGACGATCGGCTTTGCGGCGCACCGGGTGGACGATCACCCGCGGGAGTGAGTGAAGAACCGTCACTTCCCTTGTCGTGTCGGGGTTCGGTGATGCTCCGGGCGGCCCGGCGCCACGGCCCCTCCCGGGGCCGTGGTGGGTCCACGCCGGTTGACCGCTGTCACCCGCCGGGTCGACGCCCGCTCACAGGTTCGTCAACACGCCGTCACCGTGCTCACGGCGCACCGAGAGTGACCAGAACCTGGCCGGCCGGGGCCGCCGCGTCCTTCGTCTGCCAGCCCTCCGTGGGGTGGTCGAAGCGCCACACCCGGTCGTCGAAGGCGACCGCGCCGATGCCCAGCTCCTGCGCGTGCGCCACCGCCCACTGGGCCACCGCCCAGCCGGACTGCCGCTGCCCCTCCGGGCCGGAGTCGGTCGAGGCCGAGGCCTGCGGGCCGAGCGCCAGCACCGTCCGCGCGTCCTTGGGCGCCTTGGGCGCGGCGGCCACCGACACCATCCGCCCGAACTCCCTGCGGACCCGCTCGCCGACGTCCGCCGGGCGGCGGCCGGCGGACGGCGACGCCGAGGGCGACGGAGAGCCGGAGGCGGAGACCGCGGCGGCCGGCTCCGCGAGGTCGTGCACCACGCAGTCGAGCGAGGCCGCCTCGCGGCCGGTCAGCGCCGAGGTCACCAGCATCGCGTTCGACTCGTGCTTGGCGTACGCCTGCGGGTAGCCGCTCTTCTGTACCTGCTGCGCGGCGTCGGTCAGCGGCATCCGGGCGTACCCGGGCACCTTCACCAGGCCGTCCAGGAACTTGTTGGTGGCGTACACCGGGTCCTTGATCTGCTCGGCGGTGCCCCAGCCCTGGGACGGCCGCTGCTGGAACAGGCCGACCGAGTCCCGGTCGCCGCCGTCCAGATTGTGGATCTTGGACTCCTGCATCGCGGTGGCCAGCGCGATCGTCACCGCCCGCTCCGGCAGGCCGCGGGACATCGCCACCGCGGCGATCGTCGAGGCGTTGGCGGCCTGCGCCAGGTCGAGCGTTCCACTGCCCGCCGCGGTGCTGATCCGGCACCCCTCGGGCGGCACGATCAGCCGGTCCCGGTTGAGGTACAGCACCAGGCCCGCGACCAGCGCCACGGCCACCAGACCGATCAGCAGCCGGCGCAGCAGCCGCGGCCGCCGCCGACGCCGCCCCGACGCCGTGGAACCGTCCGCCCCGCCCTCCGCCACATCGGCCACCGCTGCCCCTCTCGCTCGCTGTGCGCACACCGTACCCACTCCGACGGCCGACCGGCCCCGGGCGGTTGCGCCGCCCGCCGGCGCGGGCCGCGGCACCGATACGCTAAACCACCATGAGCAGCCCGAACACGCCCCTCGACCTGTCCCTCGACGGCGGCACGCTGACCGCGCAGCTGGTCGACTTCCCGTCCGTCAGCGGCGACGAGCAGGCGCTCGCCGACGCCGTCGAGAACGCGCTGCGGGCCCTGCCGCACCTGACGGTCGACCGCCACGGCAACAACGTCGTCGCCCGGACGAACCTCGGCCGGGCCGAACGGGTCCTGCTCGCCGGCCACCTGGACACCGTGCCGATCGCCGACAACCTCCCCTCCCGGGCGGAGGGCGACCTGCTGTACGGCTGCGGCACCTCCGACATGAAGTCCGGCGTCGCCGTGCAGCTGCGGCTCGCCGCCACCCTCACCGATCCGAACCACGACCTCACCTTCGTCTTCTACGACTGCGAGGAGATCGAGGCCTCCCGCAACGGCCTCGGCCACCTCGCCACGGAGCACCCCGACTGGCTCGCCGCCGACTTCGCGGTCCTCATGGAGCCCAGCGGCGCGGTCGTCGAGGGCGGCTGCCAGGGCACCCTGCGCGCCGAGATCGTGCTCACCGGCACCCGCGCCCACTCGGCCCGCAGCTGGCTCGGCGACAACGCCATCCACAAGGCCGTCGAGGTGCTGCGCCGGCTCTCCGCGTACGAGCCGCGGCGGGTGCTGATCGACGGCCTGGAGTACCGCGAGGGCCTCAACGCCACCCGGATCGACGGCGGCGTGGCCGGCAACGTCATCCCCGACGAATGCACCGTCCAGGTCAACTTCCGCTACGCGCCGGACCGCAGCGAGCAGCAGGCGGCCGACCACGTCCGCGAGGTCTTCGCCGGCTTCGAGCTGCGCGTCACCGACAGCGCCCCCGGCGCGCTGCCCGGCCTCGACCGGCCCGCCGCGCGGGCCTTCCTGGCGGCCGTCGGCGGCGAGGCCCGGGCCAAGTTCGGTTGGACGGACGTCGCCCGCTTCAGCGCGCTCGGCGTGCCCGCCGTCAACTACGGACCGGGCGACCCGAACCTCGCGCACAAGCGCGACGAGCACTGCTCGCTCAGCGCGATCGCCGAGGTCGAGGAGCGCCTGGCGGCCTGGCTGACGGCTTCCTGACGTCCACGCTGTCGCCACCCGCCGTTCGCCGAATTCGGCGGACGGCGGGCGTAGGGTTTCGTCATGACAGGCACTGGAGACGTAAAGCACTACGGGCACGGACCCGAAGAAGTCGACGCGCCCGCACCCAAGAAGCCCTGGCCCGAGAAGCAGAAGGGCCCGGTGCTGCTCCGCCGCGACCAGGTCGGCACCAGCACCACCGACCAGCGTCTGCTGGACACCACCGGCCCCACCGACTGGCTGCACACCGACCCGTGGCGGGTGCTGCGGATCACCTCGGAGTTCGTCGAGGGCTTCGGTGCGCTCGCCGAACTCCCGGCCGCCATCAGCGTCTTCGGCTCCGCCCGGACCCCGGTCGACTCCACGGAGTACGCGACCGGCGTGGCCATCGGCCGGGCGCTCGCCGAGGCCGGCTACGCCGTCATCACCGGCGGCGGCCCCGGCGCCATGGAGGCCGCCAACCGGGGCGCCTCCGAGGCCGGCGGCCTCTCGGTCGGGCTCGGCATCGAGCTGCCCTTCGAGCAGGGCCTCAACGAGTTCGTCGACCTGGGCCTGAACTTCCGCTACTTCTTCGTCCGCAAGACGATGTTCGTGAAGTACGCGCAGGGCTTCGTCGTCCTGCCCGGCGGCCTCGGCACCCTGGACGAGCTGTTCGAGGCGCTCACCCTGGTGCAGACCCGCAAGGTCACCCGCTTCCCGGTGATCCTCTTCGGCACCGCGTACTGGGGCGGCCTGGTCGACTGGCTGAAGAACACCCTGATCGCCGAGGGCAAGGCCTCCCCGCAGGACCTCGACCTCTTCCATGTGGTGGACGAGGTCGAGGACGTGCTGAAGATCCTCGCGGCGGAGACCCGGTCGAACGGCGACCGGATCTGACTTGGAGCCGTCAGGCGAGCCCCCGGCGGGCGACCGCCGGGGGCCGGGTGCCGCGGATCGAGGCGACCATGTCCAGCACCTGGCGGGTCTCGGCGACCTGGTGCACCCGGTACACCTGCGCACCCAGCCAGGCCGAGACGGCGGTGGTGGCCAGGGTGCCCAGCAGCCGCTCGTCCACTGGCCGGTCCAGGGTCTCCCCGACGAAGTCCTTGTTGGAGAGCGAGACGAGCACCGGGAAGCCGGTGGCCGTCATCTCCGGCAGCCGCCGGGTGGCCTCCAACGAGTGCCGGGTGTTCTTGCCGAAGTCGTGGCCCGGGTCGATGAGCACCGCGTCCCGCCGCACCCCGAGCTCCACCGCCCGCTCGGCGAGGCCCACGGTCACCTCCAGGATGTCGGCCATCACGTCCGCGTAGCCGACCCGGTGCGGCCGGGTGCGCGGCTCGGCGCCGCCGGCGTGCGTGCAGACCAGCCCGGCGTCGTACCGGGCGGCGACCTCGGCGAGCTTCGGGTCGACGCCGCCCCAGGCGTCGTTCAGCAGGTCGGCGCCGACCTCGCAGACCGCCTCGCCGACCTCGTGCCGCCAGGTGTCGACGCTGATCACCGCCTCCGGGTGGCGCTTGCGCAGCTCGGCGACGAACGGCACGGTGCGGCGCAGCTCCTCCTCGACGGTGACCTCCTCGCCCGGGCCGGCCTTCACCCCGCCGATGTCGAGGATCGCCGCACCCTCGGCCATCGCGCGGTCGGCGGCGGCGAAGGCGGCCTCGTCGGCGAAGGTGGCACCGCGGTCGAAGAAGGAGTCCGGGGTGCGGTTGACGATCGCCATGATCACCAGCTCGTCGTCGCCGAACTCACGCGGGCCAAGGCGCAGTGCCACCGGAATCTCCTCCACAGCTCGCCCGGGTGCAATGATGGGCCCCGGCCTGTCCGGGGACCATGATCCCACCATTGCCGGAGGCGGGCCGGGGACTGACGGAGGCGGCTCGTGTTCTGGGTGATCGTGGCGGCGATGGCCGTGGTGGTCGGCGGTGCGGCGCTGGTGGCGCTCGGTGGCGGCGGCACGCTTCCGGAGGCGCTGCCCGACCGGATCGCCGCCCGGCTGCCGCAGGACCGGCCGCTGGGCCGGCACGACGTGGACGAGCTGCGGCTGCCGATGGCGCTGCGCGGCTACCGCATGGACGAGGTCGACAACGTGCTCGACCGGCTCGGCGCGGAGCTCACGCTGCGCGACACCCGGATCGCCGAGCTGGAGGCCGCCGCCGTGGTGCGCGGTGCCGTGGAGCTCGCCCCCGGGCAGCCGCAGGACGAGCCGCTGCCGGGCCTGGAGGCGTTCGCCGCGGTGGTCGAGCCCGGCACCCCGGCCCCCGCGCCCGCGCCCGCTGACGCGCCCGCGCCGGCCGCAGAGCAGGGCGCCGAGCAGGGCGCCGCGGAGGACGGGAACACGGAGGGGAAGCCGGTCGACCCGCGCGCGGACTTCTTCAAGAAGTCCGGCGGGGAGCAGTCGTGACCGGCGCCGTCCTCGGCCCGGACGGCCTGCTGCGCTGCGGCTGGGGCGAGTCGACGGACGACTACCGCGTCTACCACGACACCGAGTGGGGCCGCCCGGTGCACGGCGACGCCGCCCTGTTCGAGCGGATCAGCCTGGAGGCCTTCCAGTCCGGGCTGTCCTGGATCACCATCCTGCGCCGCCGGGAGGGCTTCCGGGCGGCGTTCGCTGGCTTCGACATCGCCGCGGTGGCGGGCTACGGCCCGGCCGACACCCAGCGGCTGCTGCAGGACACCGGCATCATCCGCAACCGGGCCAAGATCGAGGCGACCGTGGCCAACGCCCGGGCCGCCCTCGACCTGGCCGGCGGCCTGGACGAACTGGTCTGGCGGTTCGCCGCGGACCCGGGCCGGCCGGCGCCCCGCACGCTCGACGAGGTGCCGGCCGTGACCCCGGAGTCCACCGCGCTGGCCAAGGAGCTCAAGAAGCACGGCTTCCGCTTCGTCGGCCCGACCACCGCCTACGCGCTGATGCAGGCCTGCGGGCTGGTAGACGACCACCTGGCGGACTGTCACGCGCGCGGGGCGGCCGCGGGTCAGCGCCCGACGTAGTCCGGCTTCTCCTTGGCGACGAAGGCCCGGACGGCGATCCGGTGGTCCTCGCTGGCGCCGGCCCGGGTCTGCAGCTCGTCCTCCTTCTCCAGCAGCTCGGCGAAGGAGTGCGAGGCGCCGTACGCCAGCGACTCCTTGACGGCGGCGTAGGCGACCGTCGGGCCGGCGGCCAGCTCGGCCGCGAAGGCCCGCGCGGTGGCGGCGAGTTCGGCGGTCGGGACGACCCGGGTGGCGAGCCCGAGGCCGAGCGCCTCGTCGGACTTCACCGTCCGCGGCACCATCAGCAGCTCGGTGGCCCGGGCGTGGCCGACCAGCCGCGGCAGCGTCCAGGAGACGCCCGAGTCGGCGGTCAGCGCGACCCCGACGAAGGAGGTGTTGAAGCCGGCCGTGTCGGCGACGATCCGGAAGTCGCAGGCGAAGGCCAACCCGGCGCCCGCGCCGGCCGCCACGCCGTTCACCGCGGCCACCGTCGGCTTGGCCATCCCGGCGAGCGCCCGCAGCAGCGGGTTGTAGTGCTCGGCGACCGTCTTCAGCGCCCCCTCGCCGGTCTCCTCGGCACGCTTCAGCAGCCCCAGGTGCTCCTTCAGGTCCTGCCCGACGCAGAACGCCCGGTCGCCCGCACCGGTCAGCAGCACGGCCCGCACCGCCGGGTCGTTCGCGGCCTCGGTGACGGTGTCGCGCAGCGCCACCTTGGTCGCCGTGTCGAGCGCGTTCATCGCGTCCGGGCGGTTGATGGTGATGACGGCCAGGCCGCCGTCGAGCTCGTACAGCACGGAGTCGGACATCGGGTGAGGGCTCCCCTGGTCGTGGTGGGTGGCACGGCGGTGCCGCGGCTCGTGGCCGCGGCCACGGACTCAGCATGACGGAGCGCGGGGCCGGCTGGGGAGTGTGAGGTACCGCACCTTCGAATGTCGTGCCGGGCCGCGGCGGAATGGGGCTTTCGGCAGGTGATCGGCCGGTTTGGGCGGGTGCGGGCACGGTTGCGCGGAGAGTGATGTTGGTCATCGGGGGGCGGGATGCGGGATAATGGCTTCCGATCAATGCGTTCGATACCGGCGGTGGACGGACCTCCGGTACGTAGCTGAGCGGTTGCAGGAAGGGGAACGAGCATGGCGGCCATGAAGCCGCGGACGGGTGACGGCCCGCTCGAGGTCACCAAAGAGGGGCGGGGCATCATCATGCGAGTTCCGCTCGAGGGCGGCGGTCGCCTGGTGGTGGAGCTGACGCCCGATGAGGCGGACGCCCTGGGCGAGGCCCTGAAGAAGGCCTGCGGCTGACCGCAGCGGGTGCTCACCTCATCTCCTGGAGATGCCGACAGGGCCCGGATTCGCGACAGAATCCGGGCCCTGTGCCATGCCCCGACACGCCGCCGCCCGGCGCTCAGGGACCGGCCGCCGAGGCCGCCCGCCGGACGCCCTGTCAGCGCTTGACGGCGCAGAGCAGCCCGTCGGAGACGGGCATCAGCGCGGGCAGCAGCCGGTCGCTCTCCCGGACGTCCCGGACGAGCTCGCGCACCGCGTGGGTCTGCGGGTCGTCCTGGTCGGGCTCGGCCAGCCGGCCCTCCTGGAACACCCCCTCGAAGCAGACGATCCCGCCCGGCCGCAGCAGCCGCAACGATTCTGCGAGGTAGGCGCGGGACTCGGCCGGGTCGCCGTCGCAGAACACCAGGTCGTACTGGCCGTCCGCGAGCCGGGGCAGTACGTCGAGCGCCCGGCCCGGGATGAAGCGCGCCCGGTTGGGGGCGAACCCGGCGGCCAGATAGGCCTCCCGCGCGCACTGCTGGCGCACCGGCTCGGTGTCGACGGTCGTCAGCACGCCGTCCGGCCGCATCCCGCGCAGCAGGTAGACCCCCGAGACGCCGGTGCCGGTGCCGATCTCGGCGACCGACTTGGCGTCCAGCGCCGCCGCCAGCAGCCGCAGGAAGGCGCCGCCGCTCGGCCCGATCGCGCGTATTCCGGCCCGCGCGGACTGGGCCCGGGCGTAGGTCAGCACCGCGTCCTCGCCGACGTAGGTGTCGGCGAGAGCCGCCCGCTCGGGCCCGAACTCGGTGATGGCTGCCTCTCCGGAGCGCCTGATGCCGACCCGATGTCGACATTTTTCAGCCACAGATTACTGGCCGACCGGGAACCGCGTTCGGCGGCGGGCCGTTGATGGGAACAGGACTTGGCGATCGGGGTACGCACGACGCCTTCCGCCGCCGCCCGCCGGGCGGCCGGAGGGAGGGAGCCGCGCACTTTATCCGGATCTGACGGGCGAGGTGGATATGGTGGTGGCCCTGCTGGGCAGAAGAGCCGACCGAGGAGGTGTGGCCGAGGGCGACGTCCCTGTGCGGCGGTATCCCCGCGGCACCTCGTCGGCCCGTACGCCGAAGCCCGTGATGAACCAGCCCGCGCACACCCCCCAGGACGCAACCACCGAGGCGGCCGGGGCCGCGGCCGAGCCGGCCGCGCTCGCGACCTTCGCCGAGGGCCCCGACGCGCAGAGCTGGACGCCGCCGACCTGGGAGGAGATCGTCGAGGCGCACAGCGCCCGCGTCTACCGCCTGGCCTACCGGCTGACGGGAAATCAGCACGACGCCGAGGACCTCACGCAGGAGGTCTTCGTCCGGGTCTTCCGCTCGCTCTCCACCTACACCCCCGGCACCTTCGAGGGCTGGCTGCACCGCATCACCACCAATCTGTTCCTGGACATGGTGCGCCGCCGCCAGCGGATCCGCTTCGACGCCCTCGCCGAGGACGCCGCCGAGCGCCTGCCCAGCCGCGAGCCCAGCCCGGCCCAGCACTTCAGCGACACCCACTTCGACGCCGACGTCCAGCAGGCGCTCGACACCCTCGCCCCCGAGTTCCGCGCCGCCGTCGTGCTGTGCGACATCGAGGGCCTCTCCTACGAGGAGATCGCCGCCACCCTCGGGGTCAAGCTCGGCACGGTCCGCAGCCGGATCCACCGCGGCCGCTCGCACCTGCGTGCCGCCCTCAAGCACCGCGCGCCGGGCGGCGCCCCCGGCCGCGTCCGCCGTGGCGGCTCCGCCGAGCCCGTCCCGGTCGGCGTCGACACAGGCCCCGCCGCCGGGCCGGACCGGAGGGGCTCGTGAACGCCGGCGCCCACCAGAGCGGCCCGGAGCCGACCGGCCGGTCCCGCCGCGGCCCCTCCTGGGCCCAGCTCGGCCGCCGTGCAGACCACCCGCAGGCCCCTGCCGAGCCGGCCGAGCGGTCCGTCGCCGAGCCCGCCGCGCCGCGGGCCGTCGCGGTGCGCCCCGCCGAGCCCGCGGAGGAGCACCATCTCGGCGACCGCCTCTCCGCCTACCTCGACGGCGAACTCGGCCACGACTCCCGCGAGCGCGTCCAGGCCCACCTCGCGACCTGCCCCGAGTGCCTCGCCGAGGCCGACGAGGGCCGCGCGGTCAAGCACCTGCTGACCCGCACCGACACCCCCGGCCCCTCCTCGATGCTGATGGCCCGGCTGCTCGCGGTCGCAGCCCTGCCCGAGGACGAGAACGGCGACGGCCCCGGCGCGGGCACGTCCGTACCGGCCTCCCCCGGCACGTTCGGCGGCAGCCGGCTCACCGGCGGCTCCTTCGGCCGCGGCGCCGGCGCCTCCTTCGGCTCGGGCGCGCTCGGCGCACAGAGCCCGATCCCCGGGGTCGACCCGCGGGCCGGCCGCCCGCTGCTGTCGATGCCGGGCAACCGGCTCTCCCTGGTGCCCTCCGCGGCCCGCCCGGCCGCCGCGCTGCGCAGTCTGACCGAGCCCCGCGGGCGCCGGGCGGTGCAGCCCTCCGGCGGCCGCCCGGGCATGCTGCCCGAGCCCGCCGCGGCCGCGGCCCGGCCGGGGTCGACACCGTTCGGCCGCCGCTTCGTGTTCGCCGCCGCCGGCGCCTTCTCGGTGGCCGCGGTCACCCTGGGCGGCGTGGGCGGCCCCTCGGCCGTCGGCGGCGAGGAGCAGCACGGCAGCCGGGTCAGTCCGGTGAGCAACCCCGGCGGCGCCGCCGTCCCGCTCACCGCCCAGCTGCCGGCCGACTTCCCGATGGTCCCGGCGCTGGCCCCGGTGCCGCCCGGCCAGCTCCCGCAGCCCGACTCGGCCGGCTCGGCCGGCTCCGATGTGACGCGGCTCGGCCCGCACAACCTGCTCCGTTAGGGCGCACGCACGCGGCCGTCGGGTGGTCTGGACCGCATTCCGCAGGTGGTGGGGTCACAGACCGGCCGGCGGCCATTACCCTGGTGGCGACGGCTGCCGCCGAGCTCGTCGGGTCGGTCCATCAGGAGCTGGGAGCATACGTGTTCAGTGACATAGGCCCACTGGAGGTCGTTGCGCTGGCCGTCATGGCCATCGTGATCTTCGGGCCGGACAAGCTGCCGAAGCTGATCCAGGACACCATGGGCTTCATCCGCAAGGTGCGGTCCTTCGCGGACAGTGCCAAGGACGACATCCGCAGCGAGCTGGGCCCGGAGTTCCAGGACTTCGAGTTCACCGACCTGCACCCGAAGACCTTCGTCCGCAAGCAGCTGATGGGCGGCAACGAGGACCCGCTGGGCTTCAAGGAGCTCAAGGACGGCCTCGACTTCAAGTCCGCCCTCAACGACGAGCCGCCGCGGCGGGTCGCCGGCGCGGCCGACCTCAACAAGAGCGCGCCCGCCGAGACGGGTGCGCCGCTCGCGGCCGGTGAGCGCCCGCCGTTCGACCTGGACGCCACCTGACGCGGCCGAGCGCCGCCGCACACCCCCAGCGCCCCGCCCGGGCAGATTCGCCGGGCGGGGCGTCGGCGTCCGCGCCGCTATGGTGTTCAGGTTGACCGCACGGCAGTTGCGTTGTGCCGTCGGTCACGCCACGACGTGTCGGCGGCCCGACCGCCCCGCGGCGGCGCGCCCGGTGCGCCACCATGGAACGCCGCCGCAGAACACAGGTGCATGGAGGAGGCCGGCGATGGACGTGACGAGCCGAGTGGGCGACACGGTCGCCCCGGGCGGGCGGACGGCGCCCGTGGTGGGGGCACAGGCCGGGCCCGCCGACCCGCTGGCGCCCTACCTGGAGGCGGACTTCCCCTGGTACGGGCTCGACGAGGGCTGGACGGGCCGCCGCTGGCTGTCCCCGGCCGGCGCGGGCCGCGCCGGGCAGGGTGCCGGCACCGACTACGGCTCGCTCGGCCACGGCGACGAGCCCGCCAGACCGTACGAGTCCCGGGAGGCCGGGCGCTTCGCCGTCGTGGTGACCGTCGCCCGCCGCCCCGGCCGCCGCAGCGCCGACAACACCGGCATGCTGGAGGCGACCTCCGCCTCCTCGGCCGCCTGGGTGGCCGGCTCCGGCCTGATCTCCACCGTGCCACCGGGCCAGCTCGACCGCTCGCTCCGCCAGGACTGGCTCGACCAGCAGACCGCCCTCGCCTGGGACCTCGCCGACGACCTGGAGGGCCCGGGCTGGTCCGCGCTCACCCTGCCGGTGAACGGCCTCCCGCAGCCCTTCCGCTACCGCGAGTCCGAGTACGGCTGGGTGCTGGCCGGAGAGGCCCCGGGCGTCCTGCTCGGCGCCTACGGCCGCGGCATCAGCGCCTACGGGGTCGGCTTCACCACCGTCCCCGACCTCACCGTCTACAACGGCCGCTGAGCACGGCAAGCGCGAAGGGGCGCGTGGGGAGGTCTCCCCACGCGCCCCTTCGCGGCGTTGTGGCTGTGATCAGAACTTGTTCTTCGGGGTGAGCCCGAGGGAGAGGCCGGACAGGCCGCGCTGGCGGCCGCCGAGCTTGCCGGCGACGGAGCGCAGGGCGGCGCCGGCCGGGGACTCCGGGTTCGAGAGGACGACCGGCCGGCCGTCGTCGCCGCCCTCGCGGAGGCGGACGTCGATCGGGATCGAGCCGAGCACCGGCACGGTCGCGCCGACGCTGCGGGTGAGCGCGTCCGCGACGGTCTGGCCGCCGCCGGTGCCGAAGACGTCGATCATCTCGTCGCAGTGCGGGCAGGGCATGCCCGACATGTTCTCGATGACGCCGACGATCTTCTGGTGGGTCTGCAGGGCGATGGTGCCGGCCCGCTCGGCGACCTCGGCGGCGGCCATCTGCGGGGTGGTGACGATGAGGATCTCGGCGTTGGGCACCAGCTGGGCGACCGAGATCGCGATGTCGCCGGTGCCGGGCGGCAGGTCCAGCAGCAGGACGTCCAGGTCGCCCCAGTACACGTCCGCGAGGAACTGCTGCAGGGCGCGGTGCAGCATCGGGCCGCGCCACACCACCGGGGCGTTGCCCGGGGTGAACATGCCGATCGAGATGACCTTCACGCCGTTCGCCGACGGCGGCATGATCATGTCCTGGACCTGGGTGGGCCGGCCCTCGACGCCCAGCATCCGGGGGATGCTGTGGCCGTAGATGTCGGCGTCCACGACGGCGACCTTGAGGCCGTCGGCGGCCATCGCGGCCGCCAGGTTCACGGTCACCGAGGACTTGCCGACGCCGCCCTTGCCGGAGGCGACCGCGTAGACCCGGGTCAGCGTGCCCGGCTTGGCGAACGGGATCTCGCGCTCGGGCGCACCGCCGCGCAGCAGCTGCGAGAGCTCCTTGCGCTGCTCGTCGCTCATCACGTCGAGCTCGACCTCGACACCGGTGACGCCCGGCACCTTGGCGACGGCCTCGGTGACCCGGTTGGTGATCGTCTCGCGCATGGGACAGCCCGAGACGGTGAGGTACACGCCGACCTTCACGGCGCCGCCCTCGGTGATCTCGACGGATTTCACCATGCCGATCTCGGTGATCGGGCGGTTGATCTCCGGGTCGTGGACGGTCGCCAGCGCCTTGCGGACGGACTCCTCCGTCACGCCTGCGGCAATCTCGGTCTCGTTGGCCATGCCTTGATGGTACGGCGCCGGGAGCGGCCCCCGACTCGCCGGTAGCGTGCCGCCCGTCACACGAGGTCACCGCCGCCCGAAGGGCCCCGGCGGACCGGGCTCACACCAGGTCGCGGCTCTCCCGCCGGTCGTCCAGCTCCTTGAGCAGCGCCATCAGCTCGGAGCGCACGAAGTCCCGGGTGGCGACCTCGCCGAGGCCCTGCCGCAGCGCCGCGACCTCGCGGGTCAGGTACTCGGTGTCGGCGATGTTCCGGTCGCTGCGGGCGCGGTCCTGCTCCATGTTGACGCGGTCCCGGTCGTCCTGGCGGTTCTGCGCGAGCAGGATCAGCGGCGCCGCGTACGAGGCCTGCAGCGAGAGCATCAGGGTGAGGAAGATGAAGGGGTACTCGTCGAAGCGGACGGCCGACGGCAGCAGCGTGTTCCAGACCACCCAGGCGACGATGACGACGGACATCCAGACGATGAAGCGCCCGGTGCCGAGGAAGCGGGCGATCCGCTCGGAGAGCTTGCCGAAGGCCTCCGGGTCGTAGGTCGGCATCGGGATGAGGCCGCGCCGGCCGGTGCGCGGCTGGTCGAGCCGGCTGCGTCCGGTGCCGCCCTCGGGCCGCTGCGGGCGGACGCCCTCGCGGGCCCGGAGCTCGCGCAGCTGCCGCAGCTCCCGCAGCTCGCCCTGGATGCGCTGGCGGGGGCTGTCGTCGCGGCGGCTCTTGCGGTCATCCATGGACGGTCTCGCTCTCGGCCGCGTGCAGGGACGCCTCGCGCCAGTCCTCGGGCAGCAGGTGGTCCAGCACGTCGTCCACGGTGACGGCGCCCACCAGGTGGTCGGCCTCGTCGACGACCGGCGCGGCGACCAGGTTGTAGGCGGCGAGGTAGCTGGTGACCAACGGCAGCGGGGTGTCCGGCGGCAGCGGGTCGAGGTCGTCGTCGACCAGCGAGCCGACCAGGGTGAACGGGGGTTCGCGCAGCAGCCGCTGGAAGTGCACGGTGCCCAGGTACTTGCCGGTCGGCGTCTCATTGGGCGGGCGGCAGACGTAGACCTGCGCGGCCAGGGCGGGCTTGTTCTCGGCGATCCGCACCCGGGCGAGGGCCTCGGCGACGGTGGCGTCCGGCTCCAGCACGATCGGCTCGGTGGTCATCAGGCCGCCGGCGGTGTCCTCCTCGTAGGAGAGGAGGCGGCGCACCGACGCGGCGTCCTCCGGCTCCATCAGGCGCAGCAGCCGTTCGGCGTCCTCCTCGGGGAGGTCGGAGAGCAGGTCGGCGGCGTCGTCCGGGTCCATCGCCTCCAGGACGTCGGCCGCGCGCTCCTCCTTGAGCTTGCCGATGATCTCGATCTGGTCGTCCTCGGGCAGCTCCTCCAGGACGTCGGCGAGCCGGTCGTCGTCGAGGGCGGCGGCCACCTCGGCGCGGCGCTTCGCCGACAGGTGGTGCATGACGTTGGCGAGGTCGGCCGGGCGGAGCTGCTCGAAGGTGGCGAGCAGGTTGGCCGCGCCCTGGCCCTCCTCGGCGAGGGAGAAGCCGGTGAGCTCCGACCAGTCGAGGGTGAGGGTCTCACCGCGGGCCTTGCGCAGCCGGCCGACCCGGCCGACCTGAACGAAGACCTTGCGGACCTCCCACTCGCGCAGACGGGCCTGCACCATGGCGACGTCCAGGACGGTGACCTCCTCGTCGGTCTTCGTCCGGACGACGGTGCGGTCGAGCAGCTCGGCGAGGACGAGGGTCTCGGAAGGGCGCTGCTCGAAGCGGCGCAGGTTGATGACACCGGTGGCGAGCACCTGGCCGGACTCCAGGCTGGTCACCCGGGTCATCGGCAGGAAGATCCGGCGGCGGCCGATCACCTCGACGACCAGGCCGAGCACCCGGGGCGGGCGGCCGCCGATCCGCAGCGAGACGACCACGTCGCGGACCCGGCCCACCTGGTCGCCGTTGGGGTCGAACACCGGGAGGCCGGAGAGGTGCGAGATGAAGACCCGGCTGCCTGCGCCTGCCATCGGCTCCCTCTCTCCGGACGGGCCCGCGGGGCGCGGGCGATGCTGGTGACGGTGCGGCCGCGGCACCGCCGGCGGCCGGTCGCGCCGTCGCCCGCACGGCTGGGTCCGGCGCGTCCTCCGGCGCCAAGGCTACCCGGGGGAGTCGACCGGAGCCCGCCGGTGGCCCGCCGCCGCCCGGCGCGTCAGACGGGCCCGGCGGCAGGCCGTTCCGGCCGGGCCGCCGACGGGCCGGCGGCGGGGTGTCAGCGGGTTGTCATGTGGGGTGTCAGCCCTTGCGGCGGCCCAGCAGCAGCTTGGGCAGGCCGGCCGGGATCGGGCGGCGGGTGGTGGCGCCGGTCGGCAGCGGCACGGCGGCGTGCGAGCCGTCCGGCATGGTGCCGGGGCGCTCGGTGAGAGGGCCGGTGGGCTCCAGCCGGAGCACCCGGCACTCGCGGGCCCAGCGGTCGTCGATGGTGTCGGTGTCGGGGGCGTTGAGGCGCTTGGACCGGAGCTCCTCGACAGCGCCCTGCCAGGCCTCGCTGTGCGGGGCGAGCTCGGTGACGGCGGCGAGCCAGCCGGTGAGCCGGCCCCCCTTGTCCTTGCTGCGGACGGTCACCTCGGCGCGGGCCCCGGCCGTCAGGCCGTGCAGCGGCTGCTCGCCGCCGTCACCGACCACCACCACGGCGCCGTCGTGCCAGGCGTGCCAGAGCGCCCGGCCGTGCGGCAGGCCCTCCGGGCGGACCCAGAGCAGGCCGGACTTCTTCGCCGCCTCCTCCAGCAGGGCGCGGTCCAGGAAGTCCTCGGCAGGGGTCGTCGTACGCTCCATGGCCACAGCGTACGGCCTGCCGGGCCGTCGGCCCGAGGCCGCTCGGCGGTTCGTCCCATCCCCCGGAACGACAGCGCCATGACGGCATTTGAGGCCTTACGGTAGGACGGTCGCACCCGTCCGTTCGAAGGAGAACCGTGTCCGCCCGGCCCGCCGCCACCGCCGCCCCCGCGGAGCTCCGTCCCGCCCCCGCGGAGCTCTGTCCCGCCCCCGCCCCGGGCCGGCCCGCGCTGCCGCGGCTGGACCTGATGCTGCTCGCCGTCTCGATCGCCGGCATCTCGCTCTCCGCCCCGCTGATCAGCGCCACCGCCGCCCCGCCGCTGGCCATCGCCTTCTGGCGCAACTTCATGTCGGTCGGCGTCCTCGGCCCGTACGCGCTGCTGCGGCATCGCACCGAGCTGCGCGGCATCGGCCGGCGGGCGCTGCTGCTCGCCGTCGCCGCCGGCGTGCTGCTGGCCGTGCACTTCGCGCTCTGGATGCCCAGCCTGCGGATGACCTCGGTGGCCTCGGCGACCGCGCTGGTCACCACCACCCCGCTGTGGACCATCCTGCTGCTGCGGCTGATGGGCGAGCGGGCGCCGCGGCTGGTGCGGATCGGTGTGGCGGTCGCCTTCGCGGGCGTGCTGGTGCTCACCGGCGTCGACCTGTCGCTCTCCCCGCGGGCGCTGCTCGGCGACGCGCTGGCGCTCGGCGCGGGCGCCGCCGCCGCGGGCTACGTGCTGCTCGGCGCCGAGGTCCGGCGGACCGTCAGCACCACCGCCTACACCCTGGTCTGCTACACCACCACGGCGATCGCCCTGCTCGGCGTCTGCCTGGTGGCCGGCACCCCGCTCTCGGGCTGGCCGGCCGGGGTCTGGTGGCAGATCGTGCTGCTGATGATGGCCGCCCAGCTGCTCGGCCACTCGCTGAGCAACCGGGTCGTCCGCACCCTGGGCCCCTCGGTCACCTCGACGGCGATCCTGCTGGAGACCCCGGGCGCGGCCCTGATCGCGGCCGTCTGGCTCGGCCAGTGGCCGCCGGTGGCCGCGTACCCGGCGGTCGGCCTGATCCTGCTGGGGCTGGTGCTGGTCGCCCGGGGCGGCCGCGACGGGCGCGGCTGACCACGGGCCGGGACGCCCCGGTCCGACCGGGCGTCAGAGCCACCCGTTGCGCCGGAACCCGCGGTACATGGCGATGCAGATCACCACGACGCTGCCCAGCACCATCGGATAGCCGTACTTGTGGTGCAGCTCCGGCATGTAGTCGAAGTTCATGCCGTAGATGCCGGTGATCATGGTCGGCACCGCGAAGATCGCCGCCCATGCGGTGATCTTGCGCATGTCCTCGTTCTGCGCCACCGACACCTGCGCCAGGTTGGCCTGGAGCAGCGAGTTCAGCAGCTCGTCGAAGCCGTGCACCTGCTCGGTGACCCGGGCCAGGTGGTCGGCGACGTCCCGGAAGTACTTCTGGATGTCCGGGTCGATCAGCCGCTGGATCGGCTCGGAGAGCAGCTGCATCGGACGCAGCAGCGGCGCCACCGCCCGCTTGAACTCCAGCACCTCGCGCTTGAGCTGGTACACCCGGCCGACATCGGCGCCGCGGCCGGCCTTGGCCGTGAAGACGTCGAACTCCACCTCGTCGACGTCGTTCTGCAGCCGGTCCGCGACCAGCAGGTAGTTGTCGACCACGTGGTCGGCGATCGCGTGCAGCACCGCGGACGGACCCTTGGCCAGCAGACCGGCACCATCGGCGTCGCCCTCCAGCCGGCGCCGCAGCTCCTTCAGCGAACCGTGGCCGCCGTGCCGGACGGTGATGACGAAGTCCTGGCCGACGAAGACCATGAGCTCGCCCGTCTCCACGACCTCACTGGTCGGGGTGAGCTGGTCGTGCTCGACGTAGCGGATCGTCTTGAAGACCGCGAACAGCACGTCGTCGTACCGCTCGACCTTGGGCCGCTGGTGCGCGTGCACCGCGTCCTCGACGGCCAGCGGGTGCAGGCCGAAGCGCTGCGCGATGCCCTCGAACTCGGCCTCGGTGGGCTCGTGCAGACCGATCCAGCTGAACGACCCGGTGTCCTGCTGGCGGCACAGCTTGACCCGCGCCACGGCCTCGCGCGGGCTGCAGCTCTCGCCGACCCGCTTGCCGCCCTGGTAGACGGCGCAGTCGACCACGGCCGACGGGGCGTGGCCCGGGCGGAGGGCGTCGAAGGAGGTGTCGCGGCGGCGGTGCGGACGAACGGCCGCACGCAGGTTGTTGATCATCGACATGGCAGGCTCCTGAGGCAGGAACCGCCGCACGGCAGGCGGTGACGGCCGTGGTGCGACGGCGAGGAACACCGATGGACGTCCCGGGCCGCGCCGGCGCTCACCAAGAATCCGCCGCGAATCGGCGAGAGTTCGGTTTGGGCGCCTCGGCTCCCGGGAAGGTGCTCTCCCGGCCGGGTGTGACGCCGCCTCAACTACCTCGTCAGGGGTGGGTGCGGCGGAGAAGGACAGGCCGGGCAGAGCTGCCGGTACTGCATGGTCGGCTGGTATCCACCGCAACCACCTCCTTCATGCCGCGGCCCCGAGAATCAGCATCCCCGGTAGCCAGCCCCCCACACTAACAGTTGTCGGCGTGCCGCCGCCGGGGTGTGCGCGAACCGACAACTCCCCGGGCGCTAAGGTCGCGTGCATGGCCCACGACTTCCCGCTGTTCGGCGACTTCTCCGACTCCTCCGGCGGCTCCGCGGAACTCACCCGCGCGGCCGTGCTGGCAGCTGTCGAGGCGCGCCTGCTCACCACCTTCGGCGAGAGCAGCGGCCGGGCCTCGGTCACCTTCCTCGGCACCGAGCGGATCGAGGTGCTGCGCTTCGGCCCGGACGCCGACGGACTCGTCCGCTACGCCACCCTCGGCATGGCCGTGAGCCCGATGGCCGACCCCACCGCGGCGGTCGCCGACCCGGTGCGCGGGCCCCGCGCCGAGTTGGTGCTCACCGTCCGCGAAGGGCGCGACGACGTGCTCCGCGCGCTCGCCACTTTCGCCGCGACGCCGCAGGTCGAAGGCCTGGTGGTGGCCCCCGGCGGCTCGCTCGACCTCGGCTCCCCGCTGTGGGAGGGCGCACCCTTCACCTCCGTCCTGGTGGCCGAACCGGGCGGCCTGGTCGAGGACGTCGAACTCGCCGAACCGGCCGAGCCGGTGCGCTTCCTGCCGCTGCTCCCGATGACCCCGAACGAGGCCGCGCACAAGCGGGTGCAGGGCGCCGCCGCGCTCGAGGAGCGCTGGCTGCGGTACGGCACCGACCTGCGCGACCCGAACCGCCGGGGCGTCCCGCTGGACTGACCGGGGCCCGGCCGACGGGCGGTCAGGTGTAGGAGGCGATGAAGGCGAAGACGCCGTTCGCGACCAGCTGCACCGCGATCGCCGACAGCAGCAGGCCGGACAGGCGTGTGATGAGAACCACACCGCCGTCCTTGATGATGCGGATGATCACCAGCGAGAACCGCATCGTCAGCCAGAGCACCACGTGGATCGCCGCGATGGCCGCCCACACCGCCGCGTACTGTGCGGCGCGGTCCGCCGTCTGCACCGCGAGGATCACCGCGACGATCGCGCCCGGGCCGGCCAGCAGCGGTGTCCCCAGCGGCACGAGCGCCACGTTGACGTCCTTGGTCTGGGTCGGCTCCTCGATCTTGCCGGTCAGCAGGTCCAGCGCGATGAGCAGCAGCAGGATGCCGCCGGACACCTGCAGCGCGGGGATCGACACGTGCAGGTAGTCGAGGATCTGCTGGCCGAACAGTCCGAAGCAGGTGATCACCCCGAGCGCGACCAGCGCCGCCTGCCAGGCCATCCGCCGCTGCACCCGGTGCGTCCGCCCCGAGGTGAGCGCCAGGAAGATCGGGATGGTGCCCGGCGGGTCCATGATCACGAACAGGGTCACGAACAGCGACCCGAACACCCTGGCGTCCATGGGTGAATTGTCCGTTTGTGGACCGTTCCGTGCCGTCGCGGCGCGCCTGCCGAGGGTCGCCGATCCGATCGCGGGCGGGGTCAGCCCTTGATCGGTGCCGCGCCGGTCGCCTGGCCGAGCAACCGCTCGTACGCGGCCGGGTCGGTGGTGTACTCGCCCAGCCGGACGGTCTTGCGGTGCCCGTGGTAGTCCGAGGAGCCGGTGGTGAACAGGCCCAGTTCGGCGGCCAGGCCGCGCAGGTGGTCCCGGGTCGGCTCGTCGTGGTCGGTGTGGTCGACCTCCAGGCCGCCGAGGCCGGCCGCCGCCAGATCGGCGATCACCCGGTCGGAGACGGTGCGGCCGCGCTTGACCGCGCCCGGGTGCGCGAACACCGGGACGCCGCCCGCCGCCCGCACCAGCCGGACGGCGGTGACCGGGTCCGTCTCGTGCTTGCGGACGTCCGCCCGGCCGCCGTTGGCCAGCCACTCGGCGGTGAAGGCGTCGGAGACCGTGGCCACCACGCCCGCCTCGACCAGGGCGCTGGCGATGTGCGGGCGGCCCACCGAGCCGGACCCGGCGATCCGCTCGACCTGCTCCCAGCTGATCGGCGCGCCCAGCTCGCGGCAGCGCTCCACGATCGCCCGGCCGCGCCTGAACCGGTCCGTGCGGACCAGCTCCCGCTCGGCGGCGAAGGCAGGCTCCGCCGGGTCGAAGAGGTACGCCAGCAGATGCATGCTGATGCCGTCGACGTGGCAGGAGAGTTCGGCGCCCGGCACCAGCGTCAGGCCGGTGCCGCGGACGGCCTCGGCCGCCTCGGCGTGCCCGGCCACCGTGTCGTGGTCGGTCAGGGCGACCACGTCCAGCCCGGCCGCGACGGCCGCAGCGACCAGCTCGGCCGGGCTGTCGGTGCCGTCGGAGGCGTTGCTGTGGGCGTGCAGGTCGATGCGCACGGGAGAGGCTCCAGGGGCCGGGCGGGGCTGGTGCTGGCCCGGCCCAGCCTAGTGCGCCCGCCCCGGCCGCCGGGGCCCGGGCGGTAAACCGCCCGTGGCAGGGGCGGCCGGGGCGGCTCAGCCCAGCAGGCGGGGGGTCAGCGCGCCGCAGGGCAGCAGGCCGAGCTCCGCGCCGGCGTCCCGGAGGTCGGTGAGGACGAGCTCGTCGTGCATCAGCAGTGCCGACTGCTCGGGCCAGGCGACCGCCCAGAGCCAGAGCCCGCGGGCCTCGCCGACGTACACCGCGCGATCGACCGGCGCGTCGGGCACGTGGAACATCGGTGTCGGGCGGCCGGCCGCCATCAGCTTGGCGTCGGCCGGCTTGTACAGCGAGACGGTCTCGCCGGGGTCGGGGCCGTCCAGCCCGGCGTAGCGGGCGCCGAGGCCGACCCCCAGCTCCTCCGCGACGAGGACCAGCTCGCCGAACCCGCCGAGCGGGGCCGGGCCGGCGCAGGCGACGGCCGTCGCCCGGGCGCCCGAGAGGTCGTCACCGACGTGCGCGATCCCGGTGAACAGCCAGCCGACCGGCAGCGGCCACGGCAGCCAGACCGGGACCTGCGAGCGGGCCACGGCGACGTTCAGGGCTTCGACGCTGGGCGGCAGCACCGGCTGCATCGGGTGGACCGCACCGTGCTGGTCGCACTGCCAGGTGTCGGAGAAGAGACCGGGGGCGCGGACCCGACCGGCGCACCTCGGGCAGCTGGGCTCGCCCCTCATAGCCGACAACGCTCCTCCCTCCGGACCGCCGCGTCAAGGACGATCACCCGTACGGGGTGCCTCGCGTCGGGGCTGTGCGGCCCCGTTGGGAAATGTCCCGTCCCGGGCGGCGGCAAACACCACCCTGGTCGCACCGGGTGCCACGGGGACGCACTGACGCCCCGTCGTCCACACTCGGGATGACGGGGCGTCAGTGCGATCTCGGGGCGTCGGACCCGGCGGGGGCCGGTCCGCCGCCGCTCACACGTTCTTGCACGGCCGGATGTACAGGCGCTCGCCGGTCGCGGCGGCATCCTTCACGTACTGGCCGACGGTGTCGGCGTCCACGATCAGTCGGTCGGTGGCGACACCGGAGGCGTCGTCCAGTCGGAGGATCTCGAAACGCATGGGCCTCTCCCTTCCTCGCCCCGTGGGGCGCGGCGGCTGCGGCAGGCCGCCGACCACGGGGTCGTCGGCCGGCTCCTGCTGGGTCTGTCGTCCGGCTGCTGCTGCTCGCATGGTCCCCCCTCGCGCGCCGTGCGGCCTGCGCGACCGAGGCGACAGTGCCTCATGGGTCCACAGTGCAGCACCGCTGATTCCTACCGGTTGCCCGTCCGTAAAGTCCTGGTTTCGGCGCTTACCGCCGTGAAGGGCAACGGGGCTCGTGGCGCAACGATTCCCGGACAGAGTCAAATATTACCCGAGCTAAAGAATTTTGTCCCGTGCTTTACCCGCCGGGCCGGGCGGGCACGGCGGGGTCAGGCCCGGAAGGGCGAGGTCAGGCCCAGAAGGCGGCCAGCGCGGCGGCCGTCGCGGCGGGCTGCTCGGCGTTGGGGGAGTGCCCGGCGTCCGGCACTGCGGTGTACGGGGCGCCCAGGCGCCGGGCCATCGCGGCCTGCTCCTCGACCGGCCAGGCGTAGTCGCGCACACCCGACACCACCTGGACCGGCAGCGGCACCGCGGCGAGCTCGGCGACCCGGTCCGGCGCCGCCACCAGGTGCTCGCCCATCGCGGCCAGCGCCTGCGGCACGTTCGACACCCACCGGCGGTGCAGGAACTCGGCGATCTCCGGCCGCGGCGCGGGACCGGCCCCGCTGCCCTCCTCCATCTGCTTCATGACCTGCCAGATCGCCTCCAGGTCCATCGCCGGCAGCACGTCCAGCAACAGCTTGGTGCGGGCCGCCTCGGCCGGGTCGATGGCGCCGGGCCCGGAGGACAGCAGGGTCAGCGACTGCCAGGGCAGCCGCCCGCGGACGTCCAGCACGGCCTCCCGCACCACCTGCCCGCCGAACGAATGGCCGAGCAGGTGCAGCGGCCCGCGGTCGGCCAGCACCGCCGACAGCGCCCGCACGTCCCGGGCCAGCTCCCCGATCCGGTACGCCTCCGGGTCGGCCGGGCCGCCCGTCTCGTGCTGGCCGCGCTGGTCGACCGCCGCCACCCGCCAGCCGGCCGCCGCCAGCGGCTCCAGCAGCGCGATGAAGTCCTCCTTGCTGCCGGTGAACCCGGGCACCAGCAGGGCCGTGCCCCGCACCGCCCCCGCCGGCTCGGCCAGCAGCGCGGCGAACACGCCGCGCGCGGTCTCCAACCGCAGCGCACGGGCACAGCCGGGCAGGGTCAGGAACTGCGGAGTGCTCATCGCGAAGGGCTCCAGACGGCGCAAGTGGATTCGTCCTCCGAGCTTAGGGCGCCCGACCCCCGCCAGGAGAACAGGCCCGCAGGGGGCGGGCAGCCCCGGGGTGGGGAGCCGCGCCCGGGCATGCCGGAGGGCGGGCCCGATCGTGCGGGCCCGCCCTCCGGTGCGGGGTGTCTCAGCTCTCCTGGACGGCCTCGGCGGTGGCCGCCGGGCGCCGGGCGCGGGTCCGGCGACGCGGAGCCGCCTCGCCGTCCGCGGCCGCCTCGGGGGCAGCGGTCTCCGCACCCGCCTCGGGGGCGGTGGCGGCGGCCTTGCGGGTCCGTCGCCGCGGGGCCGGCGTGGTCGCGACGACCTCGGCGGCCGGAGCCTCGGCGACCTCGGCGGCCTCGGCGGCCGGCTTGGCGGCCGCGGTGCGGGTCCGCCGGCGCGGCGCCGGCACGGTCTCGGCGGCCGCCGGCTCGGCCGGGGCCTCCACCGCGACGGCGACGGCGCCCGCGGCCTGCACCGGAGCGGCAGCGTCATCGGCTGCGCCGCGGGTGCGACGGCGACGGCGACGCGGAGCCGCATCGCCCTCCCCCTCGACGTTGGCGGCGGGTGCGGCGGGAGCCACGGCCTCGGCGGTGGCGGCCTCCGCCGCGCTCGCACCGCCGCGGGTGCGGCGGCGCTCACGGTTGCGGCGGGCCGGCTTCTCGGCCGGCTCGGCGGCCGGGGCGGCGGGGGCCGCCGAACGGCCGCCGCGGCCGCGGGAGCCGCGTCCGCCGGTCTCGCCGAGGTCCTCGACCTCCTCCGCGTCCAGGCCGGCGCGGGTGCGCTCGGAGCGCGGCAGGACACCCTTGGTGCCCGGGGCGATCCGGAGCAGCTCGTACAGGTGGGCCGAGGTGGAGTAGGTCTCCTCCGGCTCGTTGAACGGCAGGTCCAGCGCCTTGTTGATCAGCTGCCAGCGCGGGATGTCGTCCCAGTCGACCAGGGTGACCGCGGTGCCGGAGGCGCCGGCCCGGCCGGTGCGGCCGATGCGGTGCAGGTAGGTCTTCTCGTCGTCGGTGCACTGGTAGTTGATCACGTGGGTGACGCCCTCGACGTCGATGCCGCGGGCCGCGACGTCGGTGCAGACCAGCACGTCGACCTTGCCGTTGCGGAAGGCCCGCAGGGCCTGCTCGCGGGCGCCCTGGCCGAGGTCGCCGTGGACGGCGCCCGCCGCGAAGCCGCGCTTAGTGAGCTGCTCGGCGACGTCGGCGGCGGTGCGCTTGGTCCGGCAGAAGATCATCGCCAGCCCGCGGCCGTCGGCCTGCAGGATCCGCGAGACCAGCTCCACCTTGTCGAGCGAGTGCGCACGGAAGATGTGCTGCTCGATGTTGGCGACGGTGGCGCCGGTGTCGTCCGGCGCGGCGGCCCGGATGTGCGTCGGCTGGCTCATGTAGCGGCGGGCGAGGCTGATGACCTGGCCCGGCATGGTGGCCGAGAAGAGCAGGGTCTGCCGCTTGGCGGGCAGCATGGTGATGATCTTCTCGACGTCCGGGAGGAAGCCCAGGTCGAGCATCTCGTCGGCCTCGTCGAGGACCAGCGAGCGGACCTTGGAGAGGTCCAGCTTGCGCTGGCCGGCCAGGTCGAGCAGGCGGCCCGGGGTGCCGACGACGATGTCGACGCCCTTCTGCAGCGCCTCGACCTGCGGCTCGTAGGCGCGGCCGCCGTAGACCGCGAGGACGCGGACGTCGCGGACCTTGCCGGCGGTCTGCAGGTCGTTGGTGACCTGGGTGCAGAGCTCGCGGGTGGGCACCACGATGAGCGCCTGCGGGCTCTCGGAGAGGTCGTCCTCGGTGGCGCGGCCGGCGTCCACGTCGGCGCGCACGACCACCCGCTCGATGAGGGGGAGGCCGAAGCCGAGGGTCTTGCCGGTGCCGGTCTTGGCCTGGCCGATGACGTCGTGGCCGGTCAGCGCGACCGGCAGGGTCATCTCCTGGATCGGGAAGGGGTGGACGATACCGACGGACTCAAGGGCCTCGGCGGTCTCCGGAAGGATGCCCAGATCCCGGAAAGTGGTCTTGGGGGTCTCGGTGGTGGACAGGGTGCTGCCTCTTCCATGGTGGGGGCCGAGAGCGAGTCAGGTGCAGCGGGCGGCCCGTCGCGCGTTCGGGGCCTTCGGCCCTGCGACTGCGTCGGGACGCACAACCGCGCCCGCCCCTGGGCGGCTGGCGGGCGCCCCGTCGCGGGGCGTCGTCGGCGGCGCCGGGGAGGATTCCCGTGAGGGGCTGGCGCGGGACCTGCGCCGGGCGGCGCGGTCCGCGGCGGCCCTCGCTCGGCCACTGATGCGGTGCCTGGGCCCGAAGTCCGGGCCAAGGTCGGAGCCGATCGGGTCTCCGACCGGGCATCCGCGTACGTGAGGGCCGGATGCGGTGTCCGTGCGATGTCTGTGCTGTGCACGTCTGCGCGGCCTGCCACCAGTGGCGGGCCGCGCGATCACACCAGGCCTCACTACCACCATACAGGGGCGCGACCACTCGAACACGTGACGCGCCTTACTCCGTTCCCGACCGGCCCGGCTAGGGTGGCGAGCCATGGAGTCTCAGGAATCTGGCGATGTCACCTCGATCGGCGACTGGGCGGCCTGCTCGGCCGACCCGGGCTACCGGGCCGCGGTGCTCGACCTGCTCGGCGCACTGGCCTACGGCGAACTGAGCGCGTTCGAGCGGCTGGCGGAGGACGCGAAGTTCGCGCCCGGCCTGGTCGACAAGGCCGCGCTGGCCCGGATGGCGTCCGCGGAGTTCCAGCACTACCAGCAGCTGCACGACCGGCTGGCCGAGGTCGGGGCGGACCCGACCGAGGTGATGACCCCGTTCGTGGAGCCGCTGGAGGCCTTCCACCGGCTGACGGCGCCGTCCGACTGGCTGGAGGGCCTGGTCAAGGCGTACGTGGGCGACTCGATCGCCACCGACTTCTACCGCGAGGTGGCCGTCCGGCTGGACGACGACACCCGCGAGCTGGTGCTGAAGGTGATGGCCGACACCGGGCACGCCGAGTTCGCCGTGGATCGGGTGCGGCAGGCCATCGAGGAGGACCCGCGGGTCGGCGGCCGCCTCGCGCTGTGGGGCCGCCGGCTGATGGGCGAGGCGCTCAGCCAGGCCCAGCGGGTGGTGGCGGAGCGCGACGCGCTCTCCAACCTGCTGGTCGGCGGGTCTGGCGTCCAGGGCTTCGACCTGGTCGAGGTCGGCAAGATGTTCACCCGCATCACCGAGGCCCACACCCGTCGGATGGCGGCCCTCGGCCTCGCCTCCTAGCCGCCGCCACTGTCGCCGTCGCCGTCGTCCCCCGTCCGGGGCCGGCGGCGCCTTCAGGCCGGCCGGTGCCGGCGGGGGCGGTGGCCGCCCGAGCGGTCGAGCAGGTCGGGCCGGGCCAGCACCGAGACCAGCAGCGCCGAGCAGATCGCGCTGAGCGCCAGGGAGGCGCCCGGCGCCTGCTCGTTCAGCGCGTAGCGCGAGACCAGCCCGGAGAGCAGCGCCGCGACCACGGCGGTGGAGACGGTCAGGCTGCGGGCGGCCGGGAAGTACGCGGGAAACAGGGCCAGCGCGCCGACCCCCACGGCCAGGCCGATGAGCGTGTAGGCGATGGTCTCCACCAGCACGGGGCGGCCTCCCGGGTCGTACGGCGCGTGCCTCGCCCGGGCCCATACCCGGGGCGGCCGGTGCGTACGCGCTCGGCGGGTGAACTCCCCCGCTCGGCCCCGGCCCGCCGGACGCCCGGTGGGCCCCGGGAACACCGCGGCGCCCCGCCCTCACGGGGAGGACGGGGCGCCGGTCGCCCTGCGGGCGGTGTCTCGGGTCAGAGCGTGCCGAAACCGACCTTGCGGACCGCGGGCTCGCCGATCTCCACGTACGCCAGGCGCTCGGCCGGGACGATGATGCGGCGGCCGTGCTCGTCGGCCAGCACCAGCAGCTTGGAGGTGCCCTCCAGCGCCTTGGCGACGGCACCCTCGACCTCGTCGGCAGTCTGCGGGCTCTCGAGAACGATCTCTCGGGGCGCGTTCTGCACGCCGATCTTGACCTCCACGGGTTCCGTCCCTCCGGGTTGCAGCCATCCACGCGCATTGTTCGAACTCTCGTCCGAGGTCGCCGCGCCGTACGGCTTCACCTTAGAGCACCGGCCGTGCCATGCGGCGAAGGTGCGGCGATCGCTACTCGCCGGCCGCCGGGCGCTCGCCGTCGGCGGCGTGCATCGGGAAGCCCTTCAGCCCGCGCCAGGCCAGGCTGGCCACCAGCCGGACGGCCTCGTCGCGCGGGATCTCCCGGCCCTGCGAGAGCCAGTAGCGCGCGGTGATCTGGGCCAGCCCGCAGACGCCCGCGGCCAGCAGCTTGGACTCGGCCTCCGGCAGGTCGGTGTCCTCGGCGATCACCTTGCTGACCAGCGTCGCGCTCAGGTCGGAGGCGCGCTCCACCCGCTCGCGGACGGCCGGCTCGTTCGTCAGGTCCGACTCGAAGACCAGCCGGAACGCGCCCGACTCGCTGGAGACGTAGTGGAAGTACGCCTCCATGGTCGCGGCGACGCGGTGCTTGTTGTCGGTGGTCGCCTCGAGGGCCTGGCGGGTGGCGTCGACGAGCGCGTCGCAGTGCTTGTCCAGCAGCGCGAGGTAGAGCTCCAGCTTGCCGGGGAAGTGCTGGTACAGCACCGGCTTGCTGACCCCCGCGCGGTCGGCGATGTCGTCCATCGCAGCGGCGTGGTAGCCCTGCGCGACGAACACCTCCTGAGCGGCTCCGAGCAGCTGTTCACGGCGGGCGCTTCGCGGCAGTCGGGCACCGCGCGGACGCTCCTGCGCCTCCTGGATGGCCGTCACGGCGGTCCTCACTTCACGATCTGGGCGTCTCCGGCAGGCCCCGAGTCTACTTTTCGGTAACCGGATCTGCGCCTGGGAAAGCCGAGTAAAGCGCAGAAACCCGCTTGTCGGGAGCCCACAATACGACCCGCGTACGCCCGGTCCACAGGGTGAGACGGGCCCGGGCACTGGGGAAACGGCACCCCGGCTCACTACGATCGTGCCTCATGAGCGCTGATCAGCAGGTGCAGAGCGATCCCGGTCCCCACCGCACGGTCGAGGTCCCGGGTGCGGTGCTCGCGGTCGGGCCGCGCGTCCCCGCGGAGGCGGACGGCCTGCCGCCCGCGCTCTTCGTGCACGGCCTCGGCGGCTCTGCGGACAACTGGACCGACCTCATGGCCGAGCTCGCCGGCGAGGTCGCCGGCGAGGCGATCGACCTCCCCGGCTTCGGCTGGTCCGCGCCGCCGCAGGACGGCAACCTCACCCTCAACGGCCACGTCCGCGCGGTGATCGGCTACCTGGAGAAGTCCGGCCGCGGCCCCGTCCACCTGTTCGGCAACTCGCTCGGCGGCGCCGTCTCCGTCCGCCTCGCCGCCCTCCGCCCCGACCTGGTCCGCAGTCTCACCCTGATCTCCCCGGCGCTGCCCGAACTGCCGCCGCAGGTCAGTGCCTGGCCGACCGCCGCGCTCGCCGTCCCCGGCGTGCCCGCGCTGCTGCGCCGCCGGGCCGCCACCCGCGGCACGAACGCCGAGCAGGCCACCGAGGAACTGCTGCGGCTGGTCTACGCCGACGTCGACGGCATCCCCGCCGACCGCCGGGACCGCGCCGTCGCCGAGTACCGCCGCCGGCTCGGGCTGCCGTACGCGCTGCAGGCCAGCATCGGCTCGGCCCGCGGCATCGTCTCCGCCTACACCGAGCGCGGCGACCAGGCGCTCTGGCGGCAGGCCGCACACGTCCGGGCGCCCGTCCTGCTGGTGTACGGGCTGAAGGACAAGCTCGTCTCCTACCGCTCCGCGAAGCGGGCCTGCGAGGCCTTCCCCGACGCCCGACTGCTGGTGCTGCCCGACTCCGGGCACGTCGCGATGATGGAGCACCCCAAGCAGGTCGCCCGGGCCGTCCGGGAGCTGCTCGTCGAGGCCTGACCGGAGGCCCCGACCTCGTAGGACCGGACCGCGGACGACGTCGCGCGCGGGCGCACGCGACGGCCCCGAACGCCCCGCACAACGCGGCGGGCGGCGGCAGGTCACGGCCTTTCACTCGATCAGGTGGCATGGCGGCGGGCGCTCCAGGAGTTGTCGGCGATCCGCTCTACCTTCGTGCTGTCCGACCGAACAGGTGTGGGGGAGTGGCAACCGGCACCGGGGCCCAGAACGGCCCGTACCGGCCGTGCGGCGGGTGCCGTCGCCGGCTTTCCGAGCAGTGCTGTCACCGGGTGATCAGGCTCCCTGTCCCGTCGGCGTCCCATCCAGGTCCATCGCACCGCTCCGGAGGTCGTCGTGCGCATCGCTCTGCTCACCGAGGGCAACCTCTCCGTCGCCCAGCGCACGGGAGGCGGCTGGTGCGGCCGACTCGCCGGCGCGCTGGCCGAGCACGAGTTCCAGCTCTACCTGCTCGGCTCCGGAGGCGGCGGCGACTTCGCCGGCGTGCCTCCGCGCGGCCTGCTCGCCGTCCACGAGCTGCCGATATGGGGCCGCCGCCCGGGCGGCGGGCGGCCCACCGCGCACCGCCGCCGTGCCTACGGATCCGCCTACGAGGACCTCGTCCGCTCGCTCGTCCGCCCCGCCGAGCGCGTCCGCTTCGGGCCCGCGTTGTACCGCCTCGCCGAACTCGCCCGGGAGGACGGCGCGCTGCCCGCCTTCCTCGCCTCGGGCCAGGCCCACCGCACCCTGGAGCGGGTCTGGCGGGCGCCCGGCGCCGAGACCGCCGCCGGCCAGCCGCTGGTCCGCGACGTCCTGGTCGCCGGCGACCTGCTGGAGCAGCTGCTCCGCCCGCTCTCCGCCCCCTGGTACGGCACCGGCCCGAGCGGCCTCGGCTCCGCCGACCTCTGCCACGTCGCCGGCGGCGGCCCGGCCGTGCTGCCCGCCCTGGTCGCCAAGCACGTGCACGGCGTGCCCTTCGTGCTCACCGAGCACGGCCTGCACCTGCGCGAGCAGTACCGCGGCTACCGCACCGCCCCCTACCGCTGGCCGGTGCGCGCCCTGCTGCTGGCCTTCTTCCGGCAGCTCACCGCCGAGACGTACCGGCAGGCCGCGGTGCTCACCCCCGGCAGCGGCTACGACCGGCGCTGGCAGGAGCGCTGCGGCGCCGCCCCGGAGCACATCCGGGTCGTCCACGAGTCCGCCCCCGAGTCGGGCCGGCCGCCGGCCGGGGCCGAGCCCGAGCGACCCACCCTGGTGTGGGCGGGCGCGCTGGAGCCCGGCCGCGACCCGGAGCTGATGCTGCACGCCTTCGCCCGGGTGCGCGCCGAACTCCCCGCCGCCCGGCTGCGGATGTACGGCGAGGAGGCCGCCCCCGGCTACCTGGCGCACTGCCGGTCCATCGCCCGCAAGCTCGGCATCGACGCGGCCGTCGACTTCGCCGGCCGTCCGCCCGCCACCACCGACGCCTGGGCGGCCGGCAGCGCCGTCGTCTTCACCGCGCTCTCCCAGCGCAGCCCGCGGCTGCTCGCCGACGCGATGCTCAGCGGCCGCGCGGTGATCGCCACCGAGGTCGGGGTCGTCCCCGAGGTGGTCGGCCCGGCCGGGCTGGTCGTCCCGCCGCGCAGCCCGCGTGCGCTGGCCGACGCCTGCCTCGCCCTGCTCACCGACGAGGAGCGGCGCGGCCGGCTCGGGCTGGCCGGCCGGCTGCGCGCCCAGGAGCGCTTCGCCCTGGAGCCGGAGGCCGCCGCCTTCCGCGAGATCTACCTGGAGCTGGTCTCCCGCTGGCCGGCCTTCCCGGCCGCGGCCGAGCGGATGCGACCCTTCGCCCGCCCCGCCGAGTACTGGGTCGCCGGTGCGCCGGTGCCCGCCCCCCAGACCAGCCGCGAGACCCCGGCCGCGCCGACCGCCGGCGACCCGGACCCACACCCACAGGACGGGCCCGCCCCGGACGACGGCCGGGCCGCACCCGGTGCACTCGCGGAGGCGAGCCGGTGAGCCGGCCCGGCCGCGCCCCGGCACCGTCCGGCGACCCCGTCCGGGCGCTGATGGCCGACCACCGGCGGCTCTGCGAGCAGGCCGTCGACCCGCTGGACATCGCCGCCGGGCTGGAGGACGCGGGGCTCTCCGACACCGCGGCGGCCCGCTACCGGCACACCGACGTCTTCTCGCTCGCCGAGGAGCTGTACGCCCGGGTGGAGCGCCGCCCGGAGCCGCCCTCCCCGGCCGCGCCCGCGGCGCCCTGGGGCCCGGACACCGCCCGCGCGCTCGGCACCGCCGCCCTGCACCTCCCGGCCGCCGGGCTGCTGGCCGCCGTCCCCTGGCTGGCCCAGGTGGTCGGCCCGGTCGCGGCCGTCCCGGCCGCGCTGCTCGCGGTCGGCTGGCTCACCCTGGCCGCGCCGGCGGCCGCCCCGACGGCCCGGGCCGGCTACGGGCTCGCCGCGGGCCTGCTGATCGCCCCCGCCGCGGCGGGCGGCCTCGGCCCGGCCACCGTCCTCGCCCTCGCCGCGGGCGCCGCCGACCTGGCCTCCCGGCGGCTGCGGGACGCCGGCCGGCGGCACCTGGCCACCGCCCCGACCGAGGCCGAGTACCGGGCCCGGATGCGGCCGCTGCTGCCGGTCGCGGTCGGCGCGCAGTTCGTCGCGGCCGGCCTGGCCGCCGCCGCGCTGCCCGCCGCCGGGGACGTGCCGGCCGCCGCCGGGCCGGTGCAGGCCGTGCTCGCGGTGCTGCTGCTGCTCGCGGCGGTGTTGCTGCGCGGCGGTCGGACGACCGTCGCGGTGGCCGGCCCGGCTGCCGTCGGCGCCGTGCTGTCGCTGCTGCCGACCGCCGCTCCGGGCGTGCACCTGGTGCTCTGCGCCGCGGCCGCCGCGGTGCTGGCGCCGTACACCTGGCTGCTCCTCGGCAGCCCTCGGGCCTGCCGAGCGGAGTCCGGCGGCGGCCCGCCGGGGGACTGACCGGGCCCGCCCGCTCGCCATCCGTACGCATTCCGTAGTCCCGCCCGGCCTTCTGCGGCCGGGCCTCGTGGAAGGACACCCCCGATGAGGGTGCTGCTGCTGGGCGCCGACGGCTTCATCGGCCGCCGGGTCGCCGACCGCCTGCTCGTCGAGCCCGACCTCCAGGTCGCCGTGCTCGGCCGGCGGGACTCGGCCGACATCCGCTTCGACCTGACCGCGGGCAGCCCCGGCGCGCTGTCCCGGTTCCTGGACGCGGTCGCCCCGCAGGTGGTGATCAACTGTGCGGGCGCCACCTACGGCAGCTCGCGGACGCTGATCCGCGCCAACACGCTGGCGGTGGCCACCGTCTGCGAGGCGATCCGGCGCAGCCGGGAGCCCGCCCGGCTGGTGCACATCGGCTCGGCCGCCGAGTACGGGCCGATGCAGCCCGGCGCGCCGATCGGCGAGGGCACCGAGCCCCGGCCGGTCGGCCCGTACGGGGTGTCCAAGCTGGCCGGCACCGAGCTGGTGCTGGCCTCCGGGCTGGACGCCGCGGTGCTGCGGGTCTTCGACGTGGTCGGTCCGGGTGCTCCGCCGGCCTCGCTGTTCGGACGGCTGGCGGACGGGCTGCGGCGGGCGCTGGTCCACGACGAGCTGCAGGTGCGGATGCCGGACCTGTCCGGATACCGGGATTTCGTCGATGTGCGGGACGTCGCCCGGGCCGTCCAGGCGGCCGCGGTGTCGGCCGCCACCGGCGTGATCAACATCGGCAGCGGGCACGCGGTGCGCGCCCGGGACGCGGCGCACCTGCTCGTCCGGGCCTCGGGTTTCGAGGGGATCGTGGCCGAGGACGGCCGCCCCGCGCTGGTGCCGAGCCAGGGCGGGGAGCACCACCGGGCGGGCGAGCCGAGGCCGCTTCCGGAGCCCGTGCCGTGGCGCCAGGCGGACGTCAGGACCGCCCGTGACCGTCTCGGATGGCGGACGCAGGTGCCGCTGGAGGAGTCCCTGGGTGACGTCTGGCTCGAAACCGCTTGCCGGGTCTGATCCGTCCGAAAGGCCCCGGATGCCGTGTGACCAGCGGCGACGTGCGATCGCCTGACGATCTCGGCATCCGGTGTCGGCCATCTCACATGACGGACCTGCTGTCTCGGAATACCGGTGGCGCGTGACACTGTTGGCACAGCAAAGCCCTACGAACTGACGACCATCGGAGTCCCCGTGTCGCTGCCACCCCTGGTCGAGCCGGCCGCCGAGCTCACCGTCGACGAGGTCCGCCGGTACTCCCGCCACCTGATCATCCCCGACGTGGGCATGGACGGGCAGAAGCGGCTGAAGAACGCGAAGGTGCTCTGTGTCGGCGCGGGCGGCCTGGGCTCGCCCGCCCTGATGTACCTGGCCGCGGCCGGCGTCGGCACGCTCGGCATCGTCGAGTTCGACACGGTGGACGAGTCGAACCTGCAGCGCCAGATCATCCACGGCCAGTCCGACGTGGGCCGCTCCAAGGCCGAGTCCGCCCGCGACTCCGTCAAGGAGATCAACCCCTACGTCGACGTGATCCTCCACGAGGACCGGCTCGACAACTCCAACGTCATGGAGATCTTCTCCGGCTACGACCTGATCGTGGACGGCACCGACAACTTCGCCACCCGCTACCTGGTGAACGACGCCGCGGTGCTGCTCGGCAAGCCGTACGTCTGGGGCTCGATCTACCGGTTCGACGGCCAGGCCAGCGTCTTCTGGGCCGAGCACGGCCCCTGCTACCGCTGCCTGTACCCGGAGGCCCCGCCGCCGGGCATGGTGCCCTCCTGCGCCGAGGGCGGCGTGCTGGGCGTGCTCTGCGCCTCGATCGGCTCGATCCAGGTCACCGAGGCCATCAAGCTGCTCGCCGGTGTCGGCGAGCCGCTGGTCGGCCGCCTGATGATCTACGACGCCCTGGAGATGCAGTACCGCTCGGTCAAGGTCCGCAAGGACCCGAACTGCGCGCTGTGCGGCGACAACCCGACCGTCACCGAGCTGATCGACTACGAGGCCTTCTGCGGCGTCGTGTCGGAGGAGGCCCAGGCCGCGGCCGCGGGCTCCACCATCACCTCGAAGCAGCTCAAGGAGTGGCTGGACGACGAGGAGAACATCTTCCTGGTCGACGTCCGCGAGCCCAACGAGTACGAGATCGTCAGCATCCCCGGCGCGACGCTGATCCCCAAGGGCGAGTTCCTGATGGGCACCGCGCTGGAGCGGATGCCGCAGGACAAGAAGATCGTGCTGCACTGCAAGACGGGCGTCCGCTCGGCCGAGGTGCTCGCCGTTCTCAAGTCGGCGGGCTTCGCCGACGCCGTCCACCTGGGCGGCGGCGTGATCGGCTGGGTCAACCAGATCGAGCCCGAGAAGCCGATCTACTAGTCCCGAGCGAGCACACCGACGGAAGGGCCCGCCCGGCGTACTGCCGGGCGGGCCCTTCCGTCGGTGTGTGCGGCCTCAGAGCGCGTTCCTGCGCTGCAGCACGTTGTAGGAGATCCAGCCGGGCAGCACCGGCAGCCAGAAGGTCAGCAGACGGTAGAGGAACACCGCGGGGGTGGCCGCGGAGGGCGGCACGTTGCCGACCGTCAGCGCACCGATCAGGGCGATCTCGACCGGGCCGATGCCGCCCGGGGTGGGGATCGCCGAACCGGCCGCGTTCGCGGTCAGGAAGACCACCGCCACCGCCGAGTAGCTCATCTCGCCGCCGAAGGCCCGCACCGAGGCGTACAGGCAGGCGGTGAAGGAGAGCGTCAGGAGCAGGATGCCGCCGAAGCCGGTGACCAGCTTGCTCGGTGTCTGCATCAGGTCGAGCATCCGCGGGACGACGCCGAAGAACAGCGAGCGGACCCGGGTCACCACGAAGCGGCGCAGCGGTGCCACCGCCGCCACCACCAGGGCCAGCACCGCGGCCGACAGCACGCCGATGATCACCGCGCGGGAGGCGCCGAGGTCACCGTTCTTCTGCGTCCCGGTGATCAGGCCGAAGCTGAACAGCAGGAGCAGGTGCCCGGCGAGGCCGGCCAGCTGCGAGGCGCCGACGCTGGCGACCGCCTGGCCGGAGCGGATGCCGGTCTTCTGCAGGTAGCGGGTGTTGAGCGCGATGCCGCCGATCGCGGCCGGCGCGACCAGCTTCACGAAGGAGCCGGCGAGCTGGGCGGCGACCGTCCGCCCGAACGGCAGTTTCTCCGGGACGAAGCCGGTGAGGCTCATCGCCGCGGCGCCGTACGTCGCGGCCGCGGCCGTGAGGGCCACGGCGGCCCAGCCCCAGTCCATCTGGGAGAGCTTGAGCTGGCCCGGCTGGATGGTGGTCAGCGCCAGGTAGGCGGCGAAGGTCAGCGCGATGACCATGATCAGGGTCTTCGGCTTGAGCCGTTCCAGCTTGGCCGGGGCGAGCGGCGCCTCCGGGGCGATCTGCAGGATCTGCCGGCGGATCCGGCTCAGCAGGTCCTCGCCGGCCGCCGCGATGTCCTCCTCGGCCTGCTCCTGGGTGCGTTCGCCGGCGGCCACCTGCTCCAGCGCCAGGGCCTGGGCGGCCGCCTTGCGCTCCTTGGTCATCCGCTGCAGGTCGATCCGGGTGGAGCGGCTCAGGCCGACCGGCTGCAGCAGCGGCAGCGCGGAGGCCACCCGGTCGGCGCCCAGCACCCGGTTGGCGATGTCCACCGAGCGCTCCGGGCCGAGCCGCAGCGCGAAGGTGGTGAGCAGCTGGGCGATGTCGATGCGCAACGTCAGGTCGCCCGCCGCGATGTCGCCGCCGGAGAGGTTCACCAGACAGCCGGTCTTCTCGTCGACGACCAGCAGCGACTCGCCGGTGAGCCGGCGGTGCGCGATGCGGCGCTCGTGCAGGGCGGCGACCGACTCCCAGAGCGAGGCCATCAGGTCGTCGGTGATCTCGTCGTCGGCGAGCTCGTCGAGGGTGCGGCCGGCCACGTTCTCGTAGACCAGGATCGCGGCGTCCGGGCCGAGCTCGGAGGTCGCCACCAGCTGCGGGGCGCGGGCCCCGGAGGCGGCGGCCGCGTAAGCGATCAGCGCCTCCTGCTCCAGCGCCTGCCGCAGCGACTGCGGGCTGCGGCGCACCGCCACCGAGCGCAGCCTTATCCGCCGCCAGGCCCGGTAGAAGAAGCCGGAGGCCTGCTGCTCGCGGTCGATGATGTGGACGTCCAGCAGCGGGCCCTTGTACTGGGTGACGAGGTAGCGGCGGGTCTCGCCCGGGGCGTCGGGGGCGCGGTGCGCGCCGGACGGGGTGAAGCCGACCTTGCGCAGCCCGATCATCAGGTGCTTGCCGGTGGGCCGGATGTTCGGCGAGCCGATCGCGTACAGCGTGCCGTACGCCACCGACCAGCCGATCAGCACCGTGAGCAGCAGCGACAGCGGCGTGGTGTAGCCGCTGATCAGCTCGGTGGCGCCGCTGAGGACGACCACCACCCACAGCGCCACCCGCCAGCGCGGGCGGCTCGACATGCCGACGGCCGTCATGTAGGCGATCACCGGCGCCAGGTAGCCGTGCACCGGGTCGGTGAGCGTGTCGCCGCCGCCGGGCGGCGGCTGGGTCAGGGCGTCCCGGATCGCCTGCGGCGCGCCCGCCGCGACCCACCAGTCGATGCCCAGCGAGACGCCGTAGGCCAGCACCGAGGCGAGGACACCGTCGGCGACCCGCAGGCCGTCCCGCTTGATCAGCCGCTCCACCGCGAAGGCCAGCGGCACCGCCAGTACCGCCACGCTGGAGCCCAGCGCCGCGATCGTGGACAGCATGCCGGGCACCTTGTCGGCATTGGAGGAGATGTCCGTCTCGATGCCGGTGGTCGTCGACACGGCGACCTGGGCGAGCACGAAGACCGCGATGATGCCGAGCACGCCCGCCAGGAAGTGCAGCAGGTCGGACGGCCGGTGGGCGCGGGCCGCGAGCAGCGGTTCGTCCACCGCCAGGTGCTCGCCGGTCGGCTCGTCGGGCGCGGGGGCGTCGGCCTCCGGTGCGGGGTCGTCGTGCGGGTTCCCGTCCTTGCCCGGTGCCTGCCGCTGCGGGGAGACTGTCGGCGGTTCGGGTTCGGGGCCCGCAGACCGGTCGGTGGCGGACTCGTCGGAGCCCTTGTCCACGTTCACGTCTGCCGTCCCCGTCATCTGGCTTGTCCTCGTATCACCCACGTTCTGCCCCGAAGATGCTGCCATGCCGCGGCTCCTCGTGTGGGACAGGGGCCCGATCGGGCGCGGCGGACCGCCCGCACGGGGCCCAGGAATCGACCGGATGGGGAGAAATGCCGCAGCACTCCGACACCAGTTCCGACACCGGGCCCGACGACGGTGCGCTGCCGCCCTTCGCCGAGGCCGTGCTCGACCTCACCGAGCGCATCCCGCCCGGCCGGGTCATGACGTACGGCGACGTCGCCGAGTACCTCGGCCAGGGCGGCCCGCGCCAGGTCGGCCGGGTCATGTCACTGTACGGCGGCGGAGTCCCCTGGTGGCGGGTGATCCGTGCCGACGGCCGGCCGCTGCCCGGCCACGAGCACCGCGCGCTGCCCGAGTACCGGGCCGAGGGCACCCCGCTGCGCGAGGTCGGCGGCGAACCGCGGGTCGACCTGCGGCGGGCCCGCTGGGACGGCGCCTGACCGGACCGCCCGCCCGGCCGGGCCGTTCCGCGAAAGGGGTGCGCGGGCCGGGGTTGTCGGTGCAGGATCGTAGGCTCGGTGCGGACACTCCCACCCCGACACCGCCCGGCGGCCCTTGTCCGGCCGCCGCACCCCGTACGACCGCACGACCGCCGCACAACCGCCTGGACAGCAGTGACCTCCCCCTTCCGCCTGGTGCGCAGCCCGCTCGCACAGCCCGCCCCGCCCGTCCTGGACACGTTCCAGCGCGCGGTGGCCGAGCATGCCGGCGGGCCGCTGCTGGTCCTCGCCGGCCCCGGCACCGGCAAGACCACCACCCTCGTCGAGGCGGTCGCCCGGCGGATCGCGGCCGGCACCGACCCCGAGCGGATCCTCGTCCTCACCTTCAGCCGCAAGGCGGCCATGGAGCTCCGCGACCGGATGACCGCCCGGATCGGCGCCGCCGGCGCCGCACCGCAGGCCACCACCTTCCACTCCTTCTGCTACGCCCTGCTCCGCGAGCACCAGGAGCAGGAGGACGCCGCCGAGCCGCTGCGCCTGCTCTCCGGCCCCGAGCAGGACGTCATGGTCCGCGAGCTGCTCGCCGGCGGCGCCGAGGACGCCCGCGACGGCACCGGCCGCATCTCCTGGCCGCTCGACCTGCGCGCCTGCCTCACCACCCGCGGCTTCGCCGACGAGGTCCGCGCCGTGCTCGCCCGCAGCCGCGAGCTCGGCCTCGGCGAGGCCGAACTGGCCCGCTTCGCCGAGGGCGTCCAGCGGCCCGACTGGGCCGCCGCCGCCCACTTCCTCGCCGACTACCTCGACGTCCTCGACCTGCGCGGCGTCCTCGACTACGCCGAGCTGGTGCACCGCGCCGTGCTGCTCGCCGAACGCCCCGAGGCCGCCGAGCAGCTCGCCCGCCGCTACGACGTGGTCTTCGTCGACGAGTACCAGGACACCGACCCCTCCCAGGTCCGGCTGCTGCGCCGGCTCGCCGGCGGCGGACGCGACCTCGTCGCGGTCGGCGACCCCGACCAGTCGATCTACGCCTTCCGCGGCGCCGACATCAACGGCATCCTCGACTTCCCGCAGACCTTCCGGCAGGCCGACGGCCGGCCCGCCGAGGTCAAGGTGCTGCGGGTATCCCGCCGCTCCGGCGCCGTCCTGCTCGCCGCCACCCGGGAACTCGCCCGCCGGATGCCGATGGGCCGGCTGCCCGCCGAGAAGCTCGCCCAGCACCGGGCCCTGCTGCCCTCCCGCGAGGGCGGCCGGGTCGAGGTGTACACCTACCCGACCCCCGGCACCGAGCTCGACTCGATCGCCGACCTGCTGCGCCGCGCCCACCTGGAGGACGGCGTGCCCTGGGGCGAGATGGCCGTCCTCGTCCGGGCCGGTGCCCGCTCCATCCCCGGTGTCCGGCGGGCACTGTCCGCGGCCGGCGTCCCGCTGGAGATCGACGGCGACGACCTGCCGCTGCGCGAGGAACCCGCCGTCACCCCACTGCTGCTCGCCCTGCGGACCTGCGCCGAACCCCTCGACCGGCTCACCCCCGACCTCGCGCACACCCTGCTCACCGGCCCGCTCGGCGGTCTCGACGGCTCCGACCTGCGCCGGCTCGGCCGCGCCCTGCGTGAGGAGGAACGCGCCGCCCTGCGCGGCAGCGGCGGGCAGAGCGCCGTCCGGCCCGCCGAGGAACTGATCCGCGAGGCCCTCGCCGAACCCGAGCGCCTCGTCGCCATGGACCCGGCGTACGCCCGCCGCGCCCGCGACCTCGGCGTCCTGCTCCGCAAGGTCCGCGAACTGCTCGCCGGCGGCGGCAGCGCCGAGGACGCCCTCTGGGCACTCTGGGACGGCAGCCGCCGCTGGCGCGAACGCCTGGAGCGCGCCGCCCTGCGCGGCGGCGCCGCCGCCCGCAACGCCGACCGCGACCTCGACGCGCTCTGCGCCCTCTTCGAGACCGCTGCCCGCGCCGAGGAGCAGGCCGCCGGCCACCGCAGCGCCCTCGAGTTCCTCGCCGAGCTGGAGGCCCAGGACATCGCGGCCGACACCCTCACGGTGCGCACCGTCCGCCCCGAGGCCGTCCGGCTGATGACCGCTCACCGCTCCAAGGGGCTGGAGTGGCGCCTGGTCGTCGTCGCCGGCGTCCAGGAGGGCCTCTGGCCCGACCTGCGCCGCCGCGGCTCCCTGCTGGAGGCCGACCGGATCGGCCGCGACGGCCTCGCCGAACCGCTCTCCCCGGCCGCCCTCCTCGGCGAGGAACGCCGCCTCTTCTACACCGCCGCCACCCGCGCCAAGGACCGGCTGATCGTCACCGCCGTCAAGGCGCCCGCCGAGGACGGCGACGAACCCTCCCGCTTCCTGCGCGAGCTCTACCGCGAGGAGCTCGACCCGCAGACCGGCAAGGTCCGCTCCCGCACCCCGCAGGTGACCGTCGCCGACGTCACCCACCGTCCGCGCCGCCCGCTCGCCGTCGCCGCCCTGGTCGCCGAGCTCCGCGCCGTCACCGTCGACCCGGCCCGCTCGCCCGCACTGCGCCGCGCCGCCGCCGAGCGGCTCGCCCGCCTCGCCGAGGCCGCCGACGAGGACGGCGCCCCGCTCGTCCCCGCCGCCCACCCCGACCGCTGGTGGGGCCTGCACGACCAGACCGCCGCCCCCGAACCGCTGCGCTCCCCGGACACGCCCGTCCGTCTCTCCGGCAGCGGCCTCGAACAGCTCGACAGCTGCGCCCTCCAGTGGTTCCTCGACAAGGACGTCCGGGCCGCCGGCACCGCCAGCGCCGCCCAGGGCTTCGGCAACGTCCTGCACGCCCTCGCCGACGAGGTCGGCTCCGGCCGCACCCCCGCCGACCTCGCCGTCCTCATGGAACGCCTCGACACCGTCTGGGACGCCCTCGCCTTCGACGCCCCCTGGAAGTCCCACCAGGAGAAGACCGAGGCCCGCGCCGCCCTCGAACGCTTCCTGCACTGGCACGTCCTCGAACGCGGCCGCACCACCGTCGCCACCGAGCACGGCTTCGACCTCACCCTCACCGTCGGCGGCGTCGCCGTCCGCATCCGCGGGTCCATGGACCGGATCGAGCAGGACGCGGTCGGCCGCGCCTACGTCGTCGACTTCAAGACCGGCAAGCAGATCCCCACCGAGAAGTCCCTCCCCGAGCACAAGCAGCTCGCCGTCTACCAGCTCGCCGTCCGCAACGGCGCGCTCGACGGGCTGCCGGGCGTCCCGACGGGGATCGCCTCCGGCGGGGCCGAACTCGTCCACCTCCGCGAACCCGGGAAGACCGACAAGGAGGCTCCCAAGATCCAGCAGCAGGCCCCGCCCGACGGCGAGCCCTGGATCGAGGACCTGCTCGCGGACGCCGCCGGCCGCGTCCTCGCCGAACGCTTCGTCCCCACCCAGGGCGACGGCTGCACCCGCTGCACCTTCCGCGGCAGCTGCACCGCCCAACGCGACGGCCGCCAGCTGATCGAGTAGAGGGCCGACCACTCGGGTGCCCCACCCGCCCGTGGGGGGTATGTCCGCGGGGCCGGTTAGCGTTGGGGGGTGCGTTCCGTGCTCGATGACCCCGAACAGTTGAAGGAGCTGCTCGGCATTCCGTTCAATGCCGAGCAGATGCAGGCCATCGGTGCCCCGCTGGAGCCCGCCGTGATCGTGGCCGGCGCCGGCTCCGGCAAGACGACGGTGATGGCGGCCCGGGTGGTGTGGCTGGTCGGCTCGGGGGCGGTGGCGCCGGAGCAGGTCCTCGGTCTGACCTTCACCAACAAGGCGGCGGGCGAGCTCGCGGAGCGCGTCCGCACCGCCCTCCTCCGCGCCCGCGTCCTCGACCCCGACGACACCGAGTCCCTCGGCGAGCCCGAGATCTCCACGTACCACGCCTTCGCCGGCCGGCTGCTGAAGGAGCACGGCCTGCGCCTGGGCATCGAGCCGGACGTCCGGCTGCTCGCCGACGCCACCCGCTTCCAGCTGGCGGCGAAGGTGCTGCGGTCGGCCCGCGGCCCGTTCCCGGCGCTGACCGGCACCTTCTCCACCCTCGTCGCCGACCTGATCGGGCTGGACTCCGAACTCGCCGAGCACCTCGTGGAGCCCGAGCGGCTGCGCCGCTGGGACGAGGCGCTGCTGGACGGCCTGGCGACGGCGAAGCTGACCAACGACGACCTGCGGGCCGTCCCGAAGGCCGCCCGGGCCCGCCAGGAGCTGCTGCACCTGGTGGAGGAGTACCGGCGGCGCAAGCAGGCCGGCGGCCTGATGGACTTCGGCGACCAGATAGCCGCCTCGGCCCGGCTGGCTCAGGAACGCCCCGAGGTGGGCCGGCTGCTGCGCGAGCAGTTCCAGGTGGTGCTGCTCGACGAGTACCAGGACACCTCGGTGGCGCAGCGGCTGATGCTGGCCGGCCTGTTCGGTGCGGACGGCGGCGACAGCGGCCACCCGGTGACCGCGGTCGGCGACCCCTGCCAGGCGATCTACGGCTGGCGCGGCGCCTCGGTGGCCAACCTGGACGACTTCCCGGCGCACTTCCCCCGGGAGGACGGCACCCCGTCGGCGCGCTACGCGCTGAGCGAGAACCGGCGCAGCGGCGGCCGCCTGCTGGCCTTCGCCAACCACCTGGCGGCCGACCTGCGGGCCATGCACGAGGGCGTGGAGGCGCTGCGTCCGGCACCGGGCGCGGAGGCGGACGGCTTCGTGCGCTGCGCCCTGCTGCCGACCCACGCCGAGGAGATCGACTGGCTGGCCGACCGGATCGCACACCTGGTGCGCACCGGGACGGCGCCGGGCCGGATCGCGGTGCTCTGCCGCGGCGGTGCGGCCTTCCCCGACGTGCACGCGGCGCTGGTGGCCCGCGAGGTGCCGGTGGAGGTGGTGGGCCTCGGCGGCCTGCTGCAACTGCCGGAGGTGGCGGACCTGGTGGCGGTCTGCGAGGTGCTGCAGGACCCGACGGCGAACGCCGCGCTGGTGCGGCTGCTGATCGGCCCGCGCTGGCGGATCGGCCCGCGCGATCTCGCGCTGCTGGGTCGCCGGGCCGCCGACCTGGTGCGCACCGAGCGGATGCAGGGCGACGCGCTGGCGGCGGCGGTCGCGGGCACCGACCCGACCGAGGTGGTGTCGCTGGCCGACGCCCTGGAGACCTTCCTGGAGGCCGAGCAGCCCGACGAGCTGCCGTTCTCGGCGGACGCCCGGGTGCGCTTCGCCCGGCTGGCGCGGGAGGTCCGCGAGCTGCGGCGGGCGCTGGCCGAGCCGCTGATGGACGTGCTGCACCGGGTGCTGGCGGTGACCGGCCTGGAGGTCGAGCTGTCGGCCTCGCCGCACGCGCTGGCCGCCCGCCGCCGGGAGACGCTGCACGGCTTCCTCGACATCGCGGCGGGCTTCGCCGACCTGGACGGCGACCCGGGGCTCTCCGCCTTCCTGGCCTTCCTGCGGGCGGCGCAGGAGTACGAGCGGGGCCTGGACGCCGGGCTGCCCGGCGGCGAGGACACCGTCAAGGTGCTGACCGCGCACAAGTCCAAGGGCCTGGAGTGGGACGTGGTGGCGGTGCCCGGCCTGGTGAAGGGCGGCTTCCCGTCCGGCCAGGGCCGGGAGCGGTGGACGAGCACCCGCCGGGTGCTGCCGCACGCGCTGCGCGGCGACGCCGACACCCTGCCCGGCGACCCACCGTGGACGGCCAAGGGCATGGGCCTGTTCAAGAAGGAGATGGCCCGGCACTCCGCGGTGGAGGAGCTGCGGCTCGGGTACGTGGCGTTCACCCGCCCCCGGGAGCTGCTGCTGGCCTCCGGCCACTGGTGGGGGCCGAGTCAGAAGCGCCGCCGCGGCCCGTCCGAGTTCCTGGTCGAGCTGTCCGAGCACTGCGCGCGCCCCGGCAACGGCGAGGTCGAGGTGTGGGCCGAGGAGCCGCTGCCCGAGGCGGAGAACCCGGCGCTGAACCGCTCGGTGGACACGCCCTGGCCGCTGCCGCTGGACGCCGCCGCCCAGCGGGCCCGCCGCCGGGTCGCCGAGGTGGTGCGGCACCGACTGGCCGGGGCGCCGCCGGCCGATCCTGAGGAGATGGCCCCCGAGGACGCCCGGCTGGTCGCCTCCTGGGACCGCGACCTGGACGCCCTGCTCGGCGAGTTGGCGCGGGCCCGGCGCTCCGTGCGCGACGTGCCGCTGCCGGCCTCGCTCTCGGCCTCGCAGGTGATGCGGCTGGCCGCCGACCCGGACGGCTTCGCCCGGGAGCTGGCCCGCCCGATGCCGCGCCCGCCGCAGCCGGCCGCCCGCCGCGGCACGCGCTTCCACAGCTGGGTGCAGTCCCGGTTCGAGACGGAGGAACTGCTGCTCCTGGAGCCGGACGCGCTGCCCGGCACCGACGACGACGGCGTCGAGGACGAGCGCGACCTCGCCCGGCTCAAGGAGGCCTTCCTGCGCAGCCCGTACGCGGGGCGGGCGCCGTACCGGATCGAGGCGCCGTTTCAGCTGCTGCTGGCGGGGCGCGTGGTGCGCGGCCGGATCGACGCGGTCTACCGGGAGCGTGACGGTGGCTCAGGGTCACCGCACCCGTGGCGCTACGAGGTGGTCGACTGGAAGACCCACCGGGAGGAGACCGCGGACCCGCTGCAGCTCGCCATCTACCGGCTGGCCTGGGCCGAGCGGATGGGCGTCGAGCCCGAGCAGGTCAGTGCGGCGTTCCTGTACGTCCGCAGCGGCCGGATCGTCAGACCCGCAGGACTTCCTGACCGAAAAGAGTTGACCAGGCTCCTGATCGGGAATAGTGAAGAATGAGTCACGCAGAGCATTCAAGCCGTCACGGGATCGTGCGAAATCTGTGCACTGTGCACTTTTCGCGCCTATTGTGGGGTCGGTAACCGGTCAACCCCGTACTCCGGCCGCATGGGGGGCCACAACCCCCTGACCCTCCGTCATCACCGCAGGTGTCCCCTGGCACCGGCCACCTTCTGCTGGAGAGACCGACGTTGAGCGCGACCGGATGGATCAGAGACCGGCTCGCGGGGCCCACCCCGGGGGCTGACCCAGGCACGGTGACGGGCACCTGGCCGAGAACCGCACTGGCGCTGCCGTTCATCGGCATGGCGCTGGTGGTCTCCCTGGACTTCTTCAGCAACACCGAGGTGACGGTCGAGCCCGCGCTCACCGCCGTCCCGGCACTGGCCGCCGTGGTCAGCCGGCGCACCTGGTACCCGCTGCTCATCGGGGTGCTGACCGAGCTGGCCGCCTTCCTGATGGCCACCTACAACGAGGTCCTCGGCGAGTCGGTGCACAGCGCCACCGTCTTCGCGATCGCCCTGGTCGCCGGCATCGGCTGGGTCTCCGCCACGCTGAGACTCCGCCAGGAGCTGGCCCTGGCGGAGGCCCAGCTGGTGGCCGAGATCGCCCGCCGGGTGCTGCTGCGGCCCGTCCCCGACCGGGTCGGCAGCGTCCGCGCCGCGGTGCACTACGCGGCCGCCCACGCGCACGTCTCGATCGGCGGCGACCTCTACGAGGTGGTCAACACCCGGCACGGGGTGCGGGCCGTCGTCGGCGACGTCCGCGGCAAGGGGCTGGCCGCCGTGGAGACCGCCGCCGCGGTGCTCGGCGCCTTCCGCGAGGCCGCCCACCAGGAGGCCTCGCTGGACCGGGTGGCCGGCTGGCTGGCCGTCAGCCTGGACCGCGCCCTGCACGAGAACGACCACCCCGGCATCGAGGAGGAGTTCGTCACCCTCGTGCTGATCGGCATCCGCTCGGACGGCGGCGCCGAGGTCGTCAACTGCGGGCACCCCCCGCCCGTCCTGCTGCGCGCCGGCGAAGAGGTCGCGCTGCTGGAGCCGGCCGAGCCCGTCCCGCCGCTCGGCGTGCTCGACCCGGCGGACGTCCGGCCGCCCGTGCAGCGGCTGCCGCTGCGGCCCGGCGACCGGGTGCTGCTCTACACGGACGGCGTGATCGAGGCCCGGGACGGCGGCGGCGCCTTCTACCCGCTCACCGACCGGCTGCCGCACTGCGCCACCGGCTGTCCGGTCGAGGTGCTGCGCAACCTGCACCAGGACGTGGTGCGGCACGTCGGCCACAAGCTCGGCGACGACGCGGCGATGCTGCTCCTCCAGTACGAGCCGGTCGGCCCGCACCTCCCCGTCCAGGGCGGCCGCCCCGTGCTCGCCAAGGGCACCGGGCGGACTTCCTAGGCGCAGGGGCGGCACTCGGGGGGCGAGTGGTCGCCCCTACAGGTCGACCTCGACGATGAGGGGGCGGTGGTCGGAGACGGCGGTGTGCGGGGCGGCGGTCGGGCCGACGGCGGAGCGGGGGACTCCGACGGCCAGGACGTGGTCGAACTGCACGGCGGGCTTGTGCGAGGGGTACGTGGGCGTGCGGGCCAGGTCGTACCAGCCCTGCGGGCGGGGGCGGGGCTCGCGGACCCGGCGGCGGCGTCCGCCGTCCTGGGTGAGCCTTGTGCGGCGGGCGGCCCGGGCCGTCCTGATCCGCTCCCGGGCGGTGCTGCGGTCGAGGGCGGCCGCCCCGCCGAGCACCGTCCGCGGGACGGCGCCGATCAGGTTGAAGTCGCCGAGCACCAGGTACGGCCCCGGCAGGTCGGCGATCCAGCGGCGGATCGCGGCGAGCTGCGCGACGTTCCAGCCGGGCACGAACGACAGGTGTGCGGCGACCACGGTGAACGGGCCGTGCCGGCCTTCGAGCACGGCGGCCACCGCGGCCCGCGGCTCGTCCGGTACAGGGGTCAGGCCGCGCCGGCCGGCCACCCGCAGCGGCAGTCCGAACGGGGCCGGGGCGAACCGGCGGGCCCGCCAGTGCCGGACCGGAAGCCGGGTCAGCAGGGCGGTGCCGTAGGAGGGCAGGCCGGTGGCGGTGTCCACCTCGGCGGGGCCGTAGACCTGCAGCGAGGTCATCGCCGGGTCGTGCAGCCAGCCGGCCAGTGGCGCCGGGCGGCCGTGCAGGGCGGCGGCGAACCGCCAGTCCGCGGCTCCCATCGCCTTGGCGGCGACCGCGGCCTGGTCGACCAAGCCGGACCGCTCCTGGTGGCGGTCGACCTCCTGGAGGGCGAGGACGTCCGCGTCGAGCTCGGCGATCGCGTCGCCGAGCGGTGCGGCGGGCTCGGCCGGGTAGGGCAGCGGCGCCCCGTCCGCGGCGAGCGGCTGACCGTGGAGCAGGTTGAAGGTGGCGATGCGCAGCTGGCTCACATCACCGACCGTACCCGCTGCCGGGTCCGGGGCGGCGGGGCTTGAGGCTGCGGAGCATACCGGGTATACATACTCGGTATGTCGATCCGTCATGGTCTCCTCGCCCTCCTCGACCAGGGCCCCCGGTACGGCTACCAGCTGCGCTCCGAGTTCGAGGCCCGCACCGGCGCCACCTGGCCGCTGAACGTCGGCCAGGTGTACACCACGCTGGGGCGGCTGGAACGCGACGGGCTCGTGGAGTCCGCCGGCGAGGACGACGAGGGCCACCTCTTCTACGCCGTCACCGAGGCAGGACGCTCGGAACTGCGCCAATGGTTCGACACCCCGGTGCCCCGGACCAATCCGCCCCGCGACGAGCTCGCGATCAAGCTGGCGATGGCCGTCGGCGTGCCCGGTGTCGACGTCCAGGCCGTGGTGCAGGCCCAGCGCCGGCACAGCATGAAGGCGCTGCAGGACTACACCCGGCTGAAGGGCCAGGCGCTCACCGCCGGCGAGCAGCAGAGCGACCTCGCCTGGCTGCTCGTCCTGGAGCAGCTGATCTTCCAGACCGAGGCCGAGATCCGCTGGCTCGACCACTGCGAGAGCAGGCTCTCCCAGCACGCCGCCCGGTCCGCCCCGGCATCCGCCCCGGCGTCCGCGCCGACCGCCGCCCCGACCGACCGGCCGCGCCGGCGGTCCCGCATCTGACCCACCCACAGCAGGGGGAAGCATGAGCACCACTCACACCGAACCGCGGCCGCCCGTGCTGCACCTCGACCAGGTCAGCCGCGTGCACGGCCACGGCGCCGCCGAGGTGCACGCGCTGCGCGCCGTCGAACTCGTCGTCCACCCCGGCGAGCTGGTCGCCGTGATGGGCCCCTCCGGCTCCGGCAAGTCCACCCTGCTGACGCTGGCCGGCGGGCTCGACAGCCCCACCTCCGGCCGGGTCCTGGTCGAGGGCAACGTGCTCGGCGAGCTGTCCCGCAAGCAGCAGGCCCAGGTCCGCCGCCGCTCGGTCGGCTACGTCTTCCAGGACTACAACCTGATCCCGGCGCTCACCGCGGCCGAGAACATCGCCCTCCCGCGCGAGCTCGACGGCGTCTCCGGCCGCGCCGCCCGCCGCGAGGCGCTCGCCGCCCTGGAGGAGCTCGGCATCCCCGAGCTCGCCGACCGCTTCCCCGACGACATGTCCGGCGGCCAGCAGCAGCGCGTCGCCATCGCCCGCGCGCTGATCGGCGACCGCCGCCTCGTCCTCGCCGACGAGCCCACCGGCGCCCTCGACTCCACCACCGGCGAGGCCGTCCTGGCCGTCCTGCGCGCCCGCTGCGACGCCGGCGCCGCCGCCATGATGGTCACCCACGAGGCCCGGCACGCCGCCTGGGCGGACCGGGTGGTCTTCCTGCGGGACGGCCGCCTGGTCGACCAGAGCGTCAGCCGCGACGCGGCCAGCCTGCTGGTCACCGCGGCCACCAACAGCATGAAGGGGCCCGGCGAGTGAGCCTCCGTTCCTGGCGTGCCGCCCTGCGGATAGCCCGTCGCGACGCCATGCGGGCCAAGGGCCGCAGCGCCCTGGTGCTCGCCATGATCGCCCTGCCGGTGCTCGGCGTGGCCGGCGCGGACGTGGTCTACCGCAGCGGCGAACTGGAGCCCCGCGAGCAGGCCGTCCGCCTGATGGGCTCGGCCGACGGGCTGCTCTCCTCGTACGGCCGCGGCACGATCGTGCTCCAGCCGCCGAACACCGAGGAGGGCGGCTGGGGTGCCCCGCCGGAGGAGGGCAAGAAGCCCACCGCCGAGCAGATCCGCAGCGCGAAGACGGAACCCGCGGCGCTCGCCAAGGAGCTGCTGCCGGCCGGCACCGTGCTGGTCCCCGTGCCCATGAGCGAACACGCCTCGGCCACCAGTAAGGAGGGCCGACTCGGCGTCGACACCACCGAGGCCGACCTCACCGACCCGCTCTGGCGCGGCAAGCTGAACGTCGTCGAGGGCCGGGCCCCCGGCTCCGCGCACGAGATCGCCGCCACCCGGGCCTTCCTCGACAAGTCCGGGCTGCACCTCGGCGACCGCACCGTGCTGCACGGCCTGGACGGCACCCCGTTCCTCATCACCGCGGTCGCCGAGTACCCCGGAGAGCTGAGTGCCGTCACCCTCGTCGGCCGCCCCGGCGAACTCGTCGCCCCGCTGCGCGCCGCCAACCGCGGCGACGACCACGAGAACCGCTTCGGCGGCGAGAAGTGGCTCGTGCGGCTGCCGCAGGGCGCCGTCCTCGACTGGCCGAAGGTGCTGGAGCTCAACAAGTACGGCCTCGGGCTGGCCTCCCGCACCGTGCTCATGGACCCGCCGCCCCGCGCCCAGGTGCCCTACTACGTCGACATGGACCAGCACGGCTACGGGGGTGTCGACTCGGTCGCCCTGGTCGTCGTCGGCACCGTCGTCGGCATGGCGCTGCTGGAGATCGTCCTGCTCGCCGGCCCCGCCTTCGCGGTCGGCGCCCGGCGCTCGCGCCGCCAGCTCGGCCTGCTCGCGGCCGGCGGCGGCGACCGCTCGCACATCCGGGCCGTGGTGCTCGGCGGCGGCCTGGTGCTCGGCGTGGCCGGCGCCGTCGTCGGCGTGGTCTTCGCCACCGTCCTCGTCGCGGTGCTCCGCCCGTGGGCCGAGGAGGCCGCCGGACAGCGCTTCGGCCACCTCGACCTGCAGCCGCTCGACCTGCTCTGCATCGCCCTGATCGGCCTGGTCACCGGCCTGCTGGCGGCGGTCGTCCCGGCCTTCCAGGCCGCCCGCACCGACGTCGTCGAGGCACTCACCGGCCGCGGCTCGGTCAGGCCCCCGAGCCGCCGGCTCGCCGTGATCGGCCTGGTGACGGTCGCCGGCGGCGCCGCGCTCGCCCTGCTCGGCGGCTTCACCGGCAACACCGGCCGCACCCTCGGCGTGCTCGGCGGCTCGGCGCTCGCCGAACTCGGCATGATCGCCTGCACCCCGATGCTGGTCGGCCTGTTCGGCCGGCTCGGTCGGCAGCTGCCGCTCAGCCCCCGCCTCGCGCTGCGCGACGCGGTGCGCCACCGCGGCCGCACCGCCCCCGCGGTCGCCGCCGTGATGGCCGCGGTCGCCGGCTCCGTCGCGGTCGGCATCTACACCGCCAGCTCCGACCTGGAGCAGCGGCAGCAGTACCGGGCCGAACTGCCTGCCGGCTCCGTCCGGCTGGCGGCGGATCAGGGACCGCAGTTCCGGCCGAACGACCTGTCGGCACTCCAGGCCGCCGTGGAACGGGCCGTCCCCGACCTCGGCCCGCGCGCCGACCCGATGGCCACCGAGTACGGCACGAACTGCCGGCAGACGGGCTGCGGCTGGGTCGAGGTCTCCGTCCCCAAGGAGCTCCGCTGCCCCACCCGGGACCCGGACGTCGACACCGTCGCCATGGACGGGGCCGAGATCCGCCGGATCAACCGCGAGGACCCGCGCTGCGCCGAGGACCCGATCTACGGCAGCCTGGCCGGCTACGTCGCGGCCGGCGACGCCACCGTGCTGCGCAACATGTTCGGGGTGAACGACCCGGCCGTCGAGCAGGCGCTCGCCGCGGGCAAGGCGGTGGTCTTCGACTCCAAGCTCGTCAAGGACGGGAAGATCACCCTCGACATGACCGTGGAGCTGACGCAGAACAACGAGGACGTCCTCAACACCGCCCCGACCGGCAAGCCCGCCGTGCGCCACGTCACGGTCGACGCCGTCTACGTCAAGCCCGAGACGGCCGCCGCCCAGGCGCTGGTCAGCCCGCAGACCGCCAAGAAGCTCGGCCTGAGCACCCGCCCGGCCGGCAGCGTCTGGCGCCCGGCCGCGGCGCCCTCCGACGGCGCCGAGCAGAAGGCCTCGGCCGCGGTGGCCAAGCTGGACGACGGCGCGAGCGTCACGGTCGAGCGCGGCTACCGTTCGCAGCAGACCCTGACCGGCCTCGCCCTGACCGGGTTCGCCGGACTGGTCGCCCTCGGCGCGGCCGGCATCGCGACCGGCCTGGCCGCCGCCGACTCGCAGCGGGACCTGTCCACGCTGGCCGCGGTCGGCGCGACCGGCGGCATCCGGCGCCGGCTGTCCGGCTTCCAGTGCGGTGTGATCGCCGCGATGGGCACGGTGCTCGGCACGCTCTGCGGCGTCGTCCCGGCGGTCGCGCTGCGCAAGATGGAGGCGTCCGCCGTGTACGACTCCTCGTACGGGATGACCAAGCCCGCCGAGGCGGTGATCGCCTTCCCGTGGACGGACCTCGCGATCACCCTGGTCGGACTGCCGATGCTGGCCGTCCTGCTGGCGATGCTGTTCACCCGGTCCCGGCTGATGCTCGCCCGCCGCGCGGCCTGACGGCCCCCGCCCCGGTCACCTCCCGCCCCGTCCGGCGCGGGAGGTGACCGAGGTTACGGGCGCCCGCGGCGGTCGGGCGGAGCACACACCCGTCCGGGCGAACTAAAGTCGTCCGTATGACGAAAACCCCGGACAGCGTCGTCCGCTCCTACATCGACGAGCACGAGCCCGCCTTCCTGCGGGAACTCTCCGACTGGCTGAGCATCCCCTCCGTCTCCGCCGACCCGGAACGGGCCGGCGACGTCCGCCGATCGGCCGAGTGGCTGGCCGGGGCGCTGCGCACCACGGGCTTCCCGGTGGCCGAGGTGTGGGAGACCGACGGGCTGCCCGCGGTGTTCGCCGAGTGGCCCTCCGGGGACGCGTCCGCGCCGACCGTCCTGGTCTACGGGCACCACGACGTGCAGCCCGCGGCGAAGGAGGACGGCTGGGAGACCGAGCCGTTCACCCCGACCGTGGTCGGCCGGCGGCTGTTCGCCCGCGGCGCCGCGGACGACAAGGGCCAGGTCTTCTTCCACACCCTCGGGGTGCGCGCCCACCTCGCCGCCACCGGCCGCACCGCCCCGGCGGTCAACCTCAAGCTGCTGATCGAGGGTGAGGAGGAGTCCGGCTCGCCGCACTTCGCCGACCTGGTCCGCCGCGAGGCCGAGCGGCTCGCCGCCGACGTGGTGATCATCTCGGACACCGGCATGTGGGCCGAGTCCACGCCGACCGTCTGCACCGGCATGCGCGGCCTGGCGGACTGCCAGATCGACTTCTTCGGCCCGGACACCGACATCCACTCCGGCTCCTTCGGCGGCGCCGTGCCCAACCCGGCGGAGGTCGCCGCCTCGCTGGCCGCCGCCCTGCACGACGCCGACCGCAGGGTGGCCGTGCCCGGCTTCTACGACGGCGTGGTCGAGCTGACGGACCGCGAGCGCGCGCTCATCGCCGAGCTGCCCTTCGACGAGGCGCAGTGGCTGCGGGTGGCCAAGTCGTACGGCACCCGGGGCGAGGCCGGCTACTCCACCCTGGAGCGGATCTGGGCCCGCCCGACCGCCGAGGTCAACGGCGTCTGGGGCGGCTACACCGGCCCCGGCGGCAAGACCATCGTGCCCGCCGAGGCGCACCTCAAGCTGTCCTTCCGGCTGGTCGCCGGACAGGAGGTGGAGAAGATCCAGGAGGCGATCCGTTCCTGGGTGGCCGAGCAGGTGCCGGAGGGCGTCCGGCACGAGATCGTCTTCCCCGGCGCGACCCGCCCCTGCCTGACGCCGCTGGACCACCCGGCGCTGCAGTCGGTGACCCGGGCGATGGGCCGGGCCTTCGAGCAGAAGATCCTCTTCACCCGGGAGGGCGGCTCCGGGCCGGCCGCCGACCTGCAGGACGTGCTCGGGGCGCCGGTGCTGTTCCTGGGCATCTCGGTGCCCTCGGACGGCTGGCACTCCGTCAACGAGAAGGTCGAGCTGGACCTGCTGCGCAAGGGCGTCGAGACCTCGGCGTACCTGTGGGGCGACCTCGCCGAGACCTGGCGGTGAGCCGGGTGACGACGAATCGGAAGATGCGACTTCGAACGGGGATGGACCGAGTTGAACAGCGCGTCTGACACCAGGCACCTCGCCCTGGCCCGAGCCGGGGTGGACCGGGCCGCGCACCACCGGTTCGACGAGCCGTGGCTGGCCGCGGCCTGGAGCCACCCGACCACCAAGGTGCTGCCGATCGCCGGCGGTGAGGCCTTCGTGGTCGACACCGAGCTGGGCACCGAGCTCGTCCTGCTGCCCTCCTTCGAGGCGCCGGACAGCGGTGACCGGTTCTACCTCGGCACCGACGAGGACGGCGTCTCCTACTTCGCGATCGCCGGCGAGAGCCTGCCTGGCCGACTGGACGGCGACGCCCGCCCCGCCGGGCTGCGCGAGGTCGGCGCCGCGCTGTCCGACCGGGACGCCGGACTGCTGGTGCACGCCGTCGCCCTGGAGCACTGGCACCGGCTGCACAGCTTCTGCTCGCGCTGCGGCCACCGCACCGAGAAGGCCGGCGCCGGGCACGTCCGCCGGTGCACCTCCTGCGCCGCCGAGCACTACCCGCGCACCGACCCTGCGGTGATCATGCTGATCACCGACGAGGAGGACCGCTGCCTGCTCGGCCGCCAGGCGATCTGGCCGGAGGGCCGCTGGTCCACCCTGGCCGGCTTCGTCGAGCCCGGCGAGTCGATCGAGCAGGCGGTCGCCCGCGAGGTCCAGGAGGAGGCCGGTGTCAGGGTCCGCGACGTCGAGTACGTGGCGAGCCAGCCCTGGCCCTTCCCGTCCAGCCTGATGCTGGGCTTCCTGGGCAAGGCCGACCCGGCCGGCACCGCCATCACGGTGGACGGCGAGGAACTCGCCGAGGCCCGCTGGTTCTCCCGCGAGGAACTGGCCGCGGGCATGGCGGCGGGCGAGATCCTGCCGCCGTCCGGGATCTCGATCGCCCGGCACCTGGTCGAGCTCTGGTACGGCGAACCGCTGCCGGCCGCGGCCCGCTGGTAGCGACGGACCGGCGGGAACGATTCCCGAAAAAGGGGCGTGCGGACATTGTCCGCACGCCCCTTTTTGCGTCGTCCGCCCCTTTCTCCGACTGCGGCTTTCTCTGACCGGCCGCCCGTGCGGTGGTGCGGCGCCGAATCAGGTCCGGGCCGGTGACGATTCCTGGCCGAACACTGCCCGAAACCCGGGGCGAATACGACCGATGTCGTTCGGACCGGCGCTCACCTGCGGTGGAGTGCGCCCGAATGCGCTGTTCGCGCCCGCCCCAAACCCGCAGGCTGCGTTCTTGGGCCGTTTTCCTGAAATGCAGGAACCCGGCTGACTACATTCACCGGTGTGACGATCCCCCGAGCCGGAGTGCCCGCTCCCAAGTACCAGCGCCTCGCGGCCGACCTGCGCCGCCGGATCGAGTCCGGTGAGTGGCAGGGCGGGGCGCAGCTGCCCGTCGAGACCGAGTTGGAGCACCACTACGGCGTCGCCCGCAACACCGTGCGCCTCGCGGTCGACGTCCTGGTCAACGAAGGGCGGCTGGTCCGCCTCCAGGGCAAGGGCACCTACCTGAAGCAGCAGCCGATGCTGGACCACCGGGCGTTCGGGCCGCCGCCGCAGACCGCCGGCCCGGAGGACTGCCTGGCCGCCCCCTCCGAGGTCTACGCCGCCGAGGCCGAGGCCGTCGGGCGCCGGCTGACCTGCGACTTCGAGATGCTGGTGGTGCGTGCCCGGGCCGACATCGCCGAGCTGCTCGGGATGCTGCCGGGAGAGGCGGTGGTCGTCCGCCGGCAGCTGAGGCTCACCGACCGCGAGCCCTACTCGATCGAGGAGAGCCACTACCGGGCCGGCCTGGCCGCCGGGACGCCGCTGATGGAGCCGGAGCCGGTGCCCGGCGGCGACGAGACGGTGATCGCCGCCATCGGACGCCGGGAGGCCGCGGCGGCCGACCGCCTGGTGGCCCGGATGCCCGGCCCGGAGGAGGCCGCCTGGTTCGAGGTCGGCCCCGGGGTGCCGCTGCTGGTGCAGACCCGGGTCACCAGCGACACCCGCGGCCCCGTCCGGGTGGTCGAGACCCGCTACGCCGCCGACCGCTGCCGATTGCTCTACGGACTCGGGACGGCCCCGGCCGGTTCCGACACATCCGCCCGGGTGACCGCCGGGGTCTCCTGAGGGTCGGTCGGGCCGCCCGGAACAGTCCGGAACAGCCTGCAACGCTGTCGGCCCCGGCGGAGACCTCCGCCGGGGCCGACAGCGCACAGCAGACCTGCTGCGTGCGACGGGCCGTCAGCCGGCCAGCGCCGCCTGCACCTGGCGCAGGCTCGGGTTGGTCATCACGACCTGCTCGCCGCCGCTCTTCGGCGCCACCAGCACGGTCGGCACGGTCTGGTTGCCGTTGTTCACGGACTCCACGAAGCTCGCCGAGGCCGGGTCCAGCTCGATGTTGATCTCGGAGTAGGCGATGCCCTCGCGCTCAAGCTGGCTCTTGAGGCGGTTGCAGTAGCCGCACCAGGTCGTGCTGTACATCGTGACGGTGCCGGACATGGCGGCGTGCTCCTTCGGAGGGGGGCGTACGGTCGACGGTCCCAACGCCCGGCGCGCAGCCGTCATTCCGCACACGCCGGGCGCGTGCGGAACACCACACGCCTGGCGGCGGGCCGATCGTCGTACCGCACAGGCCGGCCGTGCGGCGCCGGCCTGTGGAGAACCGGGCCGCTGTCACCGCCGACTGCCAGGATGTGCGGTCCGGTCCGCACCGCCCGCCGGGCTGAGAGGATGGTAGCCATGCAGGAAGAGCTCTCGGGCATGCCCGGCCCGTACGACCCGTACGACAACCACGGCGGCGCCCCCGCCGGTGCCGACGCGGTGCTCGCCGGGCTCGACCCCGAGCAGCGCGCCGTCGCCACCGCCCTCACCGGCCCCGTCTGCGTCCTCGCCGGCGCCGGCACCGGCAAGACCCGGGCCATCACCCACCGGATCGCCTACGGGGTGCGCAGCGGCGTCTACCAGCCGCAGCAGGTCCTCGCCGTCACCTTCACCGCCCGCGCCGCGGGAGAGATGCGCGGCCGGCTGCGCCAGCTCGGCGCGGACGGCGTGCAGGCCCGCACCTTCCACTCGGCGGCGCTGCGCCAGCTCCAGTACTTCTGGCCGCGCGCGGTCGGCGGCGAGGTGCCGCGGCTGCTGGAGCGCAAGGTGCAGCTGGTCGCCGAGGCCGCCGCCCGCACCGGCCTGCGGGTCCAGCGCACCGAGCTGCGCGACCTGACCGGCGAGATCGAGTGGTGCAAGGTCACCCAGATCGTGCCGGACGACTACCCGGCCGCCGTCGCCAAGACCGGCCGCGACGCCCCGCGAGACCCGGCCGAGATCGCCCGCGTCTACGCCACCTACGAGCAGACCAAGCGCGACCGCGGCGTGATCGACTTCGAGGACGTGCTGCTGCTGACCGCCGCCATCCTGGAGGACCGGCCGGAGATCGCCGAGCGGGTCCGCGCCCAGTACCGGCACATCACCGTCGACGAGTACCAGGACGTCTCGCCGCTCCAGCAGCGGCTGTTGGACCAGTGGACGGCCGGCGGGGCCAGCCTCTGCGTGGTCGGCGACGCCAGCCAGACGATCTACTCCTTCACCGGCGCCACTCCCGAGTACCTGCTGCACTTCCGCACCCGGCACCCGGACGCCACCGTGGTCAAGCTGGTGCGCGACTACCGCTCCAGCCCGCAGGTGGTGCACCTCGCCAACGGGCTGCTCGCCCAGGCCCGCGGCCAGGCCGCCCAGCACCGGCTGGAGCTGGTCTCGCAGCGCGAGGCCGGGCCCGACCCGGAGTACGCCGAGTACCCGGACGAGCCGACCGAGGCGGAGTCCACCGCGCACCGCATCCGCAAGCTGCTGGACAGCGGGGTGCGGGCCAGCGAGATCGCCGTGCTGTTCCGCACCAACGGCCAGTCGGAGGTCTACGAGCAGGCCCTCGCCGACCTCGGCCTGCCGTACCAGCTGAAGGGCGCCGAGCGGTTCTTCGAGCGGCCCGAGGTACGCGAGGCCGGGGTGCTGCTCAAGGGCGCCGCCCGGGCCGCCTCCGACCCGCTGACCTCGGACGAGCCCGACCTGGCCGGCCAGGTCCGTGCGGTGCTCGCCACCCGCGGCTTCACCCCGACCGCGCCGGCCGGATCCGGCTCGGTGCGCGAGCGCTGGGAGTCGCTGGCCGCCATCGTCCGGCTCGCCGAGGAGTTCGAGGCCGGCCGCCGCCGGGCGGGGGAGAGCGCCGACCTCGCCGCCTACGTGGCCGAGCTCGACGCCCGCGCCGCCGCCCAGCACGCCCCCGCCGTCGAGGGCGTCACCCTGGCCTCGCTGCACGCCGCCAAGGGCCTGGAGTGGGACGCCGTCTTCCTCGTCGGCCTCAGTGAGGGCACCCTGCCGATCATCTACGCCAAGACCGACGAGCAGATCGAGGAGGAGCGCCGGCTGCTCTACGTCGGCGTGACCCGCGCGCGCCAGCACCTTGTGCTCTCCTGGGCGCTCTCGCGCTCCCCCGGCGGCCGGGCGAGCCGCCGGCCCACCCGCTTCCTGGACGGCCTGCGGCCCGGCTCCGGCACGGCCCGGGCCGGTTCCCGCGGCGGCCGCGGCGGAGTCGAGCACGGCGAGGCCCGCGCGGCCTCCCGCCGGGCTCCGCGCGGCCCGGTCCTCTGCCGGGTCTGCGGCCGCACCCTCACCGAGGCGGTCGAGCGCAAGCTGCGCCGCTGCGAGGGCTGCCCCTCCTCGATGGACGAGGCGCTGTACGAGCGGCTGCGCGCCTGGCGGGCCGCCCAGGCGAAGAAGCAGGGTGCACCGGCGTACGTGGTGTTCACCGACGCCACCCTGATGGCCATCGCCGAGGACGTCCCGGCGGACGAGCGCGAACTGTCCCGGATCTCCGGGGTTGGGGCCATGAAACTGGACAAGTACGGTGCTGCTGTGCTCTCGTTGTGCGCGGGGGAAGAGCCAGAGGACGCAGCCGGTGACGAGGCGGCGGACGGGCTTGTGGGGGAGCCGACCGAGCCGGCCTGAGCCGCTCGTGGAGATCACTCCGGAACTCGCCGGAAAAATAGTTTGCGCCCCGTACACCGCGCGCAATAGCCTGCCGGAGCGGTCAAGGGGACGAGATCGCAAGGCCGTGGAAGGCCACCTTCCGCGTGCCGTTCGAGCACGGCCGGGTCCGTCAGGGCCTGCCGGTCGCGAACACCATAGCTTTGCAGCACCACCAGCTGGACCGACCAACATCCGAACACCGGGGCCCGGGGGACTGGGCACCGCGAGACGCCGAGAGGAGGCGAAGACAGTGGAAACCACGACGATGATCACCAAAGTGACTGGCCAGACCGTTTTCGCCATGCCCGCGAGCGCCTCGTCGATGTTCGGCACCCGCGGCACCTCGACCGACGTCTCGCGTCTGCGCGGCGTGGTCGTGCTGGCCGACAACGGGCTGGGTCTCCAGGGCACCGATGTCTCTGTTGTCAGTGGCTCCGGCTTCACTGGCCTCGGCGGCGCCGATTCCCGCGAGACGGGTCTGTCCCGTGACTGGGCGATCTTCGGCGGCGGCTTCGAGCTGCGCGACGAGCGACCGACCCAGGCACCGAAGGCAGCAGCAGTGGCAGCCATGCATGGCGGCTATGCGTGCGACTCCGGTGCCGGAGCCGCCAAGAAGCAGGACGAGCAGCTGATCAACCAGGCCCAGGCCGCCCACAAGGGTGACGAGGCCATCCGGATGTGGGCCTTCCGCGGCCCAGAACCCTGGAGCGAACGAACCTGAGTCAGCCTCAGGTCGGTCTCCAGGGCCGCGGAACCCGTCACCACCGGGATCCGCGGCCCTTCTGTTTTGTCCGGTACGTCAAGACAAACCCAGGTCCTTCGGGGCCTCCGGTCCGGCCCCACCAGCCGGCTGGACCGGAACCACTGAGAAAAGACGAGGAAGAAGTGTCCACGGTCATCACACCGCCCCTCCCGTCCGTACCGACAGACAAGTTCACCAAGGCCGACCAGGCCGACCCCCCGGAGGTTTCCCTGATGCAGCAGCTCAACTCGCTCGACGCGGCCGACGCCCTCGGCGCCACCATCCCGTGCCGGGCCTTCGACCCGGAGGTCTTCTTCGCCGAGACGCCGGCGGACGTCGAGTACGCCAAGTCGCTCTGCGGCACCTGCCCGGTGAAGGAGGCGTGTCTGGCCGGTGCGCTCGAGCGCCGCGAGCCGTGGGGCGTCTGGGGCGGCGAGCTCTTCGTCCAGGGCGTGGTCGTGGCCCGCAAGCGGCCGCGTGGTCGCCCGCGCAAGACCGAGGTCATGGCGTGATCAGCGCCCACATGTCCTCCGGTCACGGAACCGCAGGAGTCCGACGGGGAGAGCAGCCCCCGCAGGACAGCGCCCTGCGCCGATCCGTACGCATCGCCGCCGCCAAGGCCGATGCCCGAGCCCACCGCCCCTTCCCGAGCACGCACCACGAGCAGGACCACCACATGACCCCCGTCGCCGATCAGACCGCCCGCTTCGAGCAGAACGCCGAACTTCGAATCCGGAACAGGAACTTCGACATGCATCTCCTCCAGGAATCCCTGGCCCGAGCCCATATGCAGGAACGCATCCGCGAGGCGGAGCGCCAACGCCTCGGCGCGCGCGTCGCACGTGCCGTCCGCCTCCGGCGGAAGGCCGAGCGTGCCTCGCTGCGCGCCCGCAGGGCGCTTGCCACCGCCCTGATGTGACGGGCCGCCACCACCGCCCCGAGACCCCCGATCCCGGGTCGGCGCGGCCCGCTCAGTGACCAGGCAGAGCAGCAGAACGAAACGAAAGGCCGCCCCCCTGCGGAAGGGGGCGGCCTTCGCCGTGTCTGCGTCCGTGTCCGTATCTGCGTCCGCGTCGGCGTCGGTGTCCGAGCCGGCGTCCGCGTCGGTGCTAGGACCTCTCCGGCAGCTCCTGCTCGGCGAAACCGGGCAGCCAGGCGGTCAGCTCCTCGTGCAGCCGGACCGTCGCCCCCAGCTGGCAGAGCACGCCGATGGTGCTCAGCGTCACCCGGTGGATGAGCAGGTACGACGGCGGCAGGTTCAGCTGCTTGCCCAGGTTGTAGGCGGGCGAGCGGGGATCGGCGATCCGGGCGGCCTGGGCGCGCATCCAGTCCCGGGTGAAGGTGAACTCCTCCACCCGGGTGGGCTCGATGATCGGCAGCAGGTAGTCCAGCACCGCGTCCGGGTCGAGCGAGATGGTGGGCCGGACGAAGCCCTCCTGGCGGAGCAGGTCGTAAACCGCGCCGGCCTCCCCGGCCAAGGCGAGCCGCAGCGAGGCGCCGATCGGATCCGGAAGCCCGCCGGGCAGCCGGTCCACCGTGCCGAAGTCCAGGACGCCGAGCCGCCACTCCTCCACCGGCCCGCCGTCGCCCAGCAGACGGAAGTTGCCCGGGTGCGGATCCGCGTGCAGCAGACCGGTGCGGGTCGGGCCGGCGAACAGGAAGCGGGCCAGCAACTGGCCGGCCCGGTCCCGCTCGGCCGTGGAACCCGAGGCGATCACCCGGGCCAGCGGCGTGCCGTCCATCCACTCCGTGACCAGCACCTGCCCGGACCGGTCGACCACCTGCGGCACGGCGATGTCCGGGTCGTCCGCGAACTCCGCCGCGTGCGCCTGCTGGGCCTGCGCCTCCAGGCCGTAGTCCAGCTCCTCCGCGACCCGGGCCCGCAGCTCGGCGATCAGCGGCTTCATGTCCATCCCCGGGATCAGCGGGCCCAGCACCCGGGCGAGCCGGGCCAGCTGGCCGAGATCACTGAGCAGGGCGTCTCCCGCGCCCGGGTACTGCACCTTGACGGCGACCGCCCGCCCGTCGTGCCAGACCGCGCGGTGCACCTGTCCGATGGACGCGGCGGCGGCCGGCCGGTCGTCGAAGCTGCGGAACCGCTCCCGCCAGTCCGGGCCGATCTGCTCCGCCATCACCCGGTGCACGGTGGCCGACGGCATCGCCGGGGCCGAGTCCTGAAGCTTCGTCAGCGCGGCCCGGTAGGGGCCGGCCACGTCCTCGGGCAATGCCGACTCGAAGACCGACAGCGCCTGGCCGAACTTCATCGCGCCGCCCTTGAGCTGACCGAGCGTCGAGAAGAGCTGCTCGGCGGTGCGTTGCTGCAGTTCGGCGGTGACCTCCTCGGCCGGGCGGCCGCCCAGCCGCTTGCCCAGCCCGAGCGTGGCACGCGTGGCGAAGCCGAGCGGCAGCGCCGCCAGCCGTGCGGTTCGCGTCACGGCCTTGCGCGGAAGATCGCTCACCCGGGGCCTCCCAGTCGGATCGCGCCCGCGGGGACGGCCCGGCGCGGGTTGCGCCGGACACGGCCTGCCGCCGGGCAGTGGTCACCACGCCATTGTGCCCGCTCGCCACCCCGTATCCGGCGAATCATCCGGACTGGCATTCGGGCGCGCAACCGGAGGGAGGGGCGCACGCCGTGCGGTTCACCCTGTCGGCCCCCTGGAGGCCGCCGCCCGACCGCCCGCCGAGGGCGTTCACCCGCCAGGGCGAGGCACCCGGTGGCCCGCGGTCAACACCGGACGACCGAGGATCATCCGATCGAGGGGCGGGCGAGAGCGGCGGACGATCGGAGAACCGCGGCCGGGCGACGGTGGCACGCCGGGTTGCGACAGGGCGGGCTGCGACAGGGCGGGTTGCGGTGCGGCAGGTTGCGGACGCGCCGGCCTCGCCGACCGCAGCGCGGCCGCTCACCCGCGCCCCCGTCCGGCCCCGGAGCAGGCGCCCGCGCCCGGGACCGGCAGCGCCGGGCGGCCGCCCGGCCACAGGCAGCCGCAGGCCGGATGGGCGGGCAACCTCAGCCGCCGCACCATGCCGTCCGCGGCGGACACCTCGCACCACCCGTCCACGCTCGGCGGCAGCACCCCGTCCAGGTAGAGCTGCGCGTGCAGCGCGGCCAGCCCGGCGACGGCGGTGGCGAGCGCGCTGTCGCAGGCGGGCGTGCGGGCCCGGCCGGGGCCGGCGCCCTCCAGCTGGGCCAGCAGCCCGGGCCAGCCCTCGTCCTCGTCGCTCCTGGTGAGCGCGGCGCAGCCGCCGCAGGCCGAGGCGCCGGGCACCACCAGCGGCCCGACCACACCCAGGTGCTCCAGCACGCCCACGTACAGGTGCGGCACGCCGGCCCGGGCCAGCTCGTGCGCCTCGACGGTGCCGCCCGTCCAGGCGCCGGCGCCGTCCCGCGGCGCGAGGACGACCAGCGCGGGCGGCCCGGCGGCCACCGGGGCGGGCCGGTGGCGGTCGGCCGGGGCGGCCCCGGCGGCCCGCAGCACGGCCTCCCGGGAGGCCGTGCTGCGCAGCCGTCCGACGTCGGTGGGCGGCAGCCCGGCGGGTGAGCAGTCCCCGGGGTCGACCCGGCCGCCGTCGGCCACCGTGACGCCGCCGACCCCGCCCGCCGCCAGGACGGCGGCCACGGCCGCGCCGACCCGCCCGGCGCCCCGCACCTCCACCCGGGCCCGGCGGCGGGCGGCCAGCACCTCGGCGGCCTCGCCGGGCTCGGGGTGGACGAGGGAGAGCCCGGCGGCGTCCGGCCCCAGCAGCTCCCGCTGGGGCTGCGGGAAGCCCTCCAGGGCGCGCTGGAGGGCCCCGGCGTCGTCCAGCAGCTCGCCGTGGGCCAGCGAGTCGAGCAGGGCCCGGGAGAAGTCGGCGTCGAGGCCGAGCCGTTCGCCGGCGGCGAGCAGCTCGGCGGTGTCGCGGGTGCCGTCGACGAGATCCAGGAAGGCGGCCACGACGGCGTCGGCCTGCTCGACCAGCCGGGCGTGCCGGCGGACGGTGCCGAACTGGAGGGTCATCTCGTCCCGGCGGAGGCGGGCGAGTCCGGGCTTGAGCATCGGGCGCATGGGCGTCACTCCGGTGCGGACGCCACCTGCAAGTAGGCAGGTGGGGGTGCGGGTGCGGTCCTCGGAACGGGCCTGCGCCGACCGGGGTGACGGCAGGATGCCCGAGCCCCGACCGGCAGGGGAAACACGTTGTCCACAGGCCCGGTCGCATTGTCCGACCATCTGTGCGTGCACCCTGTGGACAACTTTCGTTCGCCCGACGTGCGCGACCCCTGCACCCGTCCCGCGGCCCCGGCGGCGGCGATCTGTCGGAGCAGCCGGGTAACGTCGGGTGTCATGGCGGCCGAACCGGACACCCGAGACCCGTCGCCGCGCCGGCGTACCCGGGTCGCCTCCGAGTACGGTGCCGCGGCGACCGCTGCGCGTGGGCGCGCACAACAGACGGAACCCCCGGCGGCCGACCCCTCGGCGGCCGACAGCCCGACGATCGAGGTCCGCCGCAGTGCCCGGCGCAGCCGCACCGTCTCCGCCTACCGGGAGGGCGACCGGACGATCGTGCTGATCCCGGCCCGGATGTCGAAGGCCGAGGAGCAGCGCTGGGTGTCCCAGATGCTCCAGCGGCTCGCCCGCCAGGAGAGCCGCCGCACCCTCGGGGACGACGCACTGGAGGCCCGGGCCCGCGAGCTCTCCGAGACGTACCTCGGCGGCCGGGCGGTGCCCCGCGCCGTCCGCTGGGTCACCAATCAGAACTCCCGCTGGGGGTCCTGCACGCCCGCCGAGCGGACCGTCCGGCTCTCCCACCGGCTGCAGGGCATGCCCGGCTACGTGGTCGACTACGTGCTGCTGCACGAGCTGGCCCATCTGCTGGTGGCCGACCACGGGCCGCGGTTCTGGGCGCTGCTGGAGGCCTACCCGCGCACCGAGCGGGCCCGCGGTTACCTGGAGGGCGTGGCCGCGGCGGGCCGGCTGCCGCACCCGCCCGGCACCGGCGGGGGTGCAACGGCCGGCGACGGGGGGCCGGCCGGCGGCGAGGACGGCGACTGCGACTGAGCCCACGCGGCCGCGCAGAACCGCGGTGGTCGGGGCTGCTGCCGGGGCGGGCCGCTGGGATATGGTCTCGGGGATCAGCAGCCGCACGGGAGGGGGCCGGTCCGCGCCATGTCCAGGGAACTCGCCAAGGCGTCCCGCGTCCGGATCAGTGAGCTGACCGCGAGCACCGAGCTCTACCTCGGGGTGCACATCGCGGCGCCGGGGTTGAGCTTCGACATCAGCTGCTTCGGCCTGGACGCCGACGAACGGCTCAGCGACGACCGCTACTTCGTCTTCTTCAACCAGCCCGCCAGCCCCGAGCGGTCGATCCGGCTGCTGGGCGCGCAGGACGGCGACTCGGAGTCCTTCGCGGTGGCGCTGCCCGCCGTCCCGGAGGCCGTCCACAAGCTCGCCCTCACCGCCACCATCGACGGCGACGGGCAGATGTCCCAGGTGGCCTCCGGCCATGTGCGGATCGTGGCCGGCGGCACCGAGGTCGGCCGCTACAGCTTCACCGGCGCCGAGTTCTCCACCGAGCGGGCCGTGATGCTGGCGGACGTCTACCGCCGGGGCGGCGAGTGGCGGTTCGCCGCGGTCGGGCAGGGCTTCGACGGCGGCCTGCGCGCGCTGCTGGAGAACTTCGGCGGCGAGGCCCTGGAGGACGAGCCCACGGAGCCCGCCGCCCCCGCGGCCGCGCCCCCGGTCGTCCCCGCGCCCCCGGTCGTCCCCGCGCCGCAGCAGGCCCCGGACGCCACCCTGCTCGCCGTCCCCGTCCCCACCGCGGCCCCGACGGCCCCGCAGCCGTTCCCGGACGCCACCCTGCTCGCCGTGCCGGTCCCGCCCGGGGCCGCGCTCCCGCCGGCCGCTCCCGCCGTACCGCCGCAGCCTCCCGCGCCGCCGCAGCCCTACGGCGGTCTGCAGTCCTACGGCGCGCCGCAGCCCGCCGGGGTGCGGATCTCGCTGACCAAGTACGCCGAGCTGACGAAGTGCGCCGAGCCCGCGGCGAGCCCGGACTGGGTGAAGCAGAACGACAAGCTCGTCCGGGTGAACCTGACGAAGGGCCGCGACGTGCTGGCCCTGCAGGGCAGCATGGTCGCCTACCAGGGCAAGGCCGACTTCGCGCACGAGAGTTCCGGCATGCTGCGCAAGCTGGTCGGCAATCTGACGGGCCAGCAGCTGAAGCTGATGCGGATCACCGGCGAGGGCCAGGTGTTCCTCGCCGACGAGGCCTGCGACCTGCACGTGGTGCGGCTGGAGGGCGACTCCTTCTGCGTCGGCTCGGACCGGGTGCTGGCCTTCGAGGCCGGCCTGGAGCACGAGGTGCGCCGGATCGAGGGCGAGGGCCTGCCCAACGGCGGCTTCTTCACCCTGCAGTTCAGCGGCCACGGGACGGTGGTGGTGAAGACCAACGGCGTCCCGGTGGTGCTGCCGGTCACCCCCACCCCGGAGACGTACGTGGACGTGCAGGCGTTGGTGGCCTGGTCGCGCGGCTCGCAGGTGATCACCACCGCGCCGGTGCGGATCCGCCGCTCCGCGTACGCGGGCCACGCAGCGGAGTCGTACAGCCTCCAGTTCCGCGGTGCGCCGGGGAACTTCGTCGTTGTCCAGCCGTTCGAGGTCTGAGGTCCAGGAGGATTCATGGAGGCGCAGTTCCTCTCCGGCGGCGGGCTCGACGTGTACGGCGCCGCCGACACCGGGGTGCGGATGAGCAACCACGGCACGGCCATGTGCCGGGTGGCGCTGACGACCGGGGCCGACGTCTACGCCAAGGCCGGCGCGATGGTGGCCTACGAGGGCTTCCTGCAGTACGAGCCGGTGCCGCAGTCGCTGCGGCGGGCGCTCGGCGAGTGGGCGTCCGGCGAGCGCAGCCCGCTGCTGCAGTGGACCGGTGACGGCGTGCTCTACCTCGCCGACATGGGCGCCGACGTGCTCAACCTGCAGCTCGCCGAGGAGTCGCTGTCGGTCAACGGCTCGCACCTGCTGGCCATGGACGCCACCCTCGCCTGCTCGGTGGAGAAGGTCCGCGGTCCCGTGCTGCTGGCCGGCACCGGCCTCTACAACGTCACGGTGACCGGCAGCGGCTGGCTCTCCGTCACCTCCCGCGGCGTGCCCGTGGTGCTGGACTGCGCGGACACCGAGACCTTCGTCGACCCGGACGCGCTGGTCGCCTGGACCACCGGCCTCGAGGTGCGCACCCGCCGGACGGTCAAGGTCGGCTCGCTGATCGGCCGCGGCAGCGGTGAGGCGCTGCAACTCGGCTTCCGGGGCCACGGCTTCGTCGTCGTACAGCCCAGCGAGGACACCGCCGACCGCCTCAAGATCCGCGGCTGAGAACCGAGTTCGAGGAGCCCCTCCGTGCAGAGCCCCCTCCTGGCGCACACCGCCGGCACCGGCACCGACCGCTTCGCGCTGCAGAACCCGCAGCTGCTGCGGGTCACCCTGGACGGCCGGTCCGAGGTGCTCGCCCGCAGCGGCGCCATGGTCGCGCACGTCGGCCGGGTGGACTTCACCGGCTGGACGTCGCCCTCCGGCAACAGCCGCCGCGGCGGCAGCGGCAACGGCCGGCAGGGCGCCAACCGGCGCCGCGACGCCGGCGTGCTCGACCTGATGCTCTGCTCCGGCACCGGCACGGTCTACCTCGCCAACCTGGCCCAGCACCTGCACGTGCTGCAGCTGAACCAGGAGCGCCTGGTGGTCACCAACAGCTACGTGCTGGCCCTGGACACCACCCTGGACTGGCACACCGTGGCGATCGAGAACGGCGACCGGATCGCCGGCGTCGGCAGCCGCTGCCTGGAGGTGTCCGGCACCGGCGGCCTGGTGCTGATGACCTCGGGCCGCCCGCTGGTGATGCCGGTGGAGCCCGGCCGCTACGTCTACGGCGACGCCGATGCGGTCGTCGGCTGGTCCTCGGGGCTGGAGGTGCAGCTGCAGGCGCAGAGCACCAACACCGAGGCCTGGCGCCGGCGCGGCACCGCGACCGAGGGCTGGGAGCTGGCCTTCACCGGCAGCGGGTTCGTGATCGTGCAGCCCAGCGAGCTGCTGCCGCCGCAGCGGGTGCCGCGCGGCTGAATCGCCCCCGGCAGGCCGACGGCCCGCCTCCGCGCGTGTGCGGGAGCGGGCCGTGCGGACGGCTCAGACCAGGGCGCGGGCGAGCCCGACCAAGGTCCGCACCGAACCGTCCGTCAGCTCGGGCAGCTCGTCGTAGCCGAACCAGCGCAGGTCCAGCGACTCCTCGCTGATCAGCTCCTGCGCGCCGGGCGGGGCGACCGCCACGTACTGCACGTCCAGGTGGGTGTTCTCCGGGAGCTCCTTGCCGGCGCAACGGACCTGGTGGCGGTCGAGCTTGACCGGCACCGGCTGCCCGTCGACGCCGGTGAGCAGCGCCAGGCCCGCGATGCCGGACTCCTCGACGGCCTCGCGCAGCGCCGCGTCCGCGAGCGTGCCGTCGCCCGGCTCACAGTGGCCGCCCATCTGCAGCCACCGGCCGACCTTGGGGTGCAGGGTCAGCAGCACCCGCCCGGCGGCCGGGTCCACCACCACCGCGCTGGCGGTGATGTGGGCGGGCATGCAGGCGCGCATCATCCCGTCGGGGCGGGCGGCGAGGTGGTCGAGGTAGTCGAGCCGCAGCCGGTCCTGGCCGGGATCGGCGGACTTCCAGTCCTGCAGGGTGCGGACGGCGTCCCGGTGCAGGGCGTCGCTCACTTGCCGCCGTCCTTGTCCGCGCCGCCGTCGGTGCCCTCGGCGCTGTCGGGGTGCTCGGTTGTGTCGCCGCTGTCGGCCTTCCCGGTGCTCTCGCCGCGGGCGGCGTCGCCGAGCAGCTTGTCGAGGGCGTCGAAGTCGATGCCGCCCTCCTCCTGGCGGTGCACGAAGCCGTCCGGGTCGTCCAGGTCGGCGGCGGTCGGCAGCATGTCCGGGTGCTCCCAGAGCGCGTCGCGGCCCTCGATGCCGCGGGCGTCGGCGAGCGAGGCCCACAGCCGGGAGGCGTCCCGCAGCCGGCGCGGGCGCAGCTCCAGGCCGACCAGGGTGGCGAAGGTCTGCTCCGCCGGACCGCCGGTGGCCCGGCGACGGCGCAGCGTCTCGCGGAGCGCCGCGGCCTGCGGCAGGTGCGGCTGGGCCGCGGCGTGCACGACCGCGTCCACCCAGCCCTCGACCAGTGCCAGCGCCGTCTCCAGCCGGGCCAGCGCGGCCTTCTGCTCGGGGGTGTCCTCGGGCTGCAGCAGGCCGCCGGCCAGCGCCTCCTGCAGGGCCTCCGGGTTGGTCGGGTCGAGCTGGCCTACCAGCTCCTCCATCCGGGAGGTGTCGACCTTGATGCCGCGCGCGTACGCCTCGACCGCGCCGAACAGGTGCGCCCGCAGCCACGGCACGTGGGCGAACAGCCGCTGGTGGGCCGCCTCGCGCAGGGCCAGGTAGAGCCGCACCTCGTCGGCGGGCACGCTCAGGCCCTCGCCGAACTCGGCGATGTTCTGCGGCAGCAGCGCGGCCTTGCCGGCCGGGGCGAGCGGCAAGCCGACGTCGGTGGAGCCGACCACCTCGGCGGCGAGCGCGCCCAGCGCCTGCCCGATCTGGGTGCCGAACATGGCGCCGCCCATCGAGCGCATCACGCCCATCAGCGGACCGGCCATGGCCTGCATCTCCGGCGGCAGCACGCCGCCCATGGCGTTGCCGACCCGCTCGGCGACCGGGTCGACGAGGTCCTTCCAGACCGGCAGGGTCGCCTCGATCCACTCGGCGCGGCTCCACGCCACGGCGGTGGACGAGCCGGACGGGAACTCGGTGGCCGCGTCCAGCCACAGCTCGGCGAGGCGGACGGCCTCGACGACCGCGGTGCGCTCGGCCGCGCCGACCGAGCGGTCCTTGCTGCGGCCCTCGGCGGGCTCGGCGACCACCGTCTGCCGGGCGATGTTCTGCGCCAGCTCCCAGTTCACCGGGCCGCCGTCGAAGGACAGCATCTGGCCGAGCTGCTGGAAGGCGGCACCGAGGTCGTTGGGGTTGAGGTTGCCCATCATCGCGCCGAAGGGGTTGTCGCCCCCCGCGCCGCCCATACCGAACAGCGCGCCGAGCGGGTTGCCCGCGCCGAAACCGAAAGGCTGCTGAGGGGTCTCGCCCTGACCGCCCTTGCCCTCGGCGGCGTTGCCCTGGTCGTCCTTCTTGTCCTTGCCGTCCTCGGGCTCCTCGGGCGGGACACCGAATCCGAAGGGGAGGTCGCTCACGGGGTCCTCAGATCTGCTCGGCCGTCACGCGGGATGTGGCGGGGAATTCGTGTGCCCGCGGAGGCGGGACGTGTCCATGGTCTCGCGGCCCGATGGCGCCGGATGCGCCCGCCGGGCCCTTGCCTCGGGCAGGATGGACGCTACGTGACACTCGTACGTACGCACTTAAGCTAACCGTGGAGGATGGCCGGTGAGTTCCCCGCCTTCGGACGTTCGCTCTGGGCTGACCGGAGGTGAGGACGACACCGCTGCCGCCGCGGGTTCGCCGTCTCCAGCCTACGGCGGCAGGCCACTGACCGTGGCCGTCACCGGGGCGGCCGGCGTGCTCGGCGAGCGGGTCGCGGCCCGGCTGGTCGGGTCCCCCGGGGTCCGCCGGGTGCTCGCCATCGACGACCGGCGCGGCGAGGTGCCGGGTGTGCAGTGGCGGATCCTCGACGTCCGCGACCCGGCCGTGGCGGAGCGCCTGGCCGGGGTCGACGTGGTCGTCCACCTCGCGATGGACCTCGGCATGGAGACCGACCCGCGTGCCCGGAGCGCGTACAACGTGCGGGGCGCGCAGACCGTGGTGACCGCCGCCGCGGCGGCCGGCGTCTCCCGGGTGGTGCTCTGCACCTCGGCGATGGTCTACGGCGCGCTGCCGGACAACGAGGTGCCGCTCGCCGAGGACTCCGAGCTGCGGGCCACCGAGGAGGCCTCGCTGGTCGGCGACCTGCTGGAGATCGAGCGGCTCGCCCGCCGCGCCCCGCGCGCCCACCCGGGCCTGCAGATCACCGTGCTCCGCCCGGCGGTGGTGGTCGGCCCCGGCATCGACACCGTGCTGACCCGGCACTTCGAGGCGCCCCGGCTGCTGGTGGTGGCCGGCTCGCGGCCCTGCTGGCAGTTCTGCCACGTCGACGACCTCGCCTCGGCGCTGGAGTACGCGGCGCTCGGCCTGGTCGAGGGCGAGGTCACCGTCGGCTGCGACGGCTGGCTGGAGCAGGAGGACGTGGAGGAGCTCTCCGGCATCCGCCGCATGGAGCTGCCCGCCTCGCTGGCCCTCGGCACCGCGGCCCGGCTGCACCGCCTCGGCCTGACCCCGGCCCCGGCCGGCGACCTCGCCTACACCATGTACCCCTGGGTGGTCTCCGGCAGCAGGCTGCACGAGGCCGGCTGGCGGCCGGAGTACGGCAACGAGGAGGTGCTCGCCGAGCTCCTCGCCCAGGTCTCCGGCAAGCACGCGGTGGCCGGCCGCCGGCTCGGCGGCAAGGAGGCCGCCACCAGCCTGGGCGCCGCCGGCGCCACCGTCGCCCTGGTGGGCACGGCCGCCCTGGTCCGCCGCGCCCGCAAGCGCAGACGGTTCTAGGCGGCCCACACCGGGCACTGTTCCGGTATGCGGAATGGTGCAATCGTGATACGGAACCACTTGCCGAGCGCCACCTGTCATGGGGAATCATGGTGACCATGTCCGAGAACCACGACCCGATCCGCCTGCTCGCCATCCGGGACACCCCGCTCTCGCTGGACGAGGTGTACGAGGCGGTCGGCGACGACGCGGCCGGCGGCACCACGGTCTTCGTGGGGACGGTCCGCGACCACGACGGCGGCAAGTCCGTCTCGGCGCTGGAGTACAGTGCACACCCGACCGCCGAGGCGGAGATGCGGCGGATCGCCGAGAAGATCGTCGCCGACTTCCCGGTGAAGGCGCTGGCGGCGGTGCACCGGGTCGGCCGGCTGGAGATCACCGACAAGGCGGTCGTCGTCGCCGTCTCCTGCGCCCACCGCGGCGACGCCTTCGCGGCGGCCCGCCGGCTGATCGACGACCTCAAGCACCAGGTGCCGATCTGGAAGCACCAGGTCTTCAGCGACGGCCAGGAGGAGTGGGTCGGCGCGGGCACCTGCTGACCCCCGCCGTAGCCCGTTCGCCAGCCCCGTCCGTCCCGCCCGTCCTGTCTTCCGCCGGACCCCGAGGGGCCCCGTCCGCGGTGTGCGGAGGCCCCCGCCGGAGCCCTGCCACGGACGCGTCACAAACCCGCTGCGGGTGAACCGCGACCGTAACCCGGACGGTGCCCGCACTGTTGTCTGCGCGGACGGTTAATCTGCTGATAGACACGACGAGCTGGGAGAACGAACATGGCTGCGCTCGCCTGGTTGATCATCCCCGTCGCCGCCGCACTGGCCGCCATGGTCTGGGCGGGCTGGGCGGCCCGCACCCCCCGCGCCACCGGTGATCCGGCCTCGCTCGCCGAGCACGAGCGCTTCCGCGCCGCCATGGAGCGCTCCACCGCCGGTTCCGGCGAGTCCCCGCGCGGCTGAGCCCCCGGGCCGGGCAGCGCCGGGCCGCCGACGTCCCGTACTGTCGATCCATGCCACGCCGCTCCGCGACGATGCTCGCCGCCACCCTGCTGCTCATAGGCCTGCTCTGCGCCTCCGTGCTGATGCGGGTGCCGTACACCGAGATGAGTCCGGGCCCGACCTACAACACCCTCGGTGAGCAGGAGAAGAAGTCGGGCGGCTCGGTGCCGGTGATCGCGATCAGCGGCCACGAGACGTACCCGACGAGCGGCCACCTCAACATGACGACGGTCCAGGTCACCGGCGCCAAGTACGAGCCGAGCCTGGTCTCTGCGGTGATCGGCTGGCTGCGCAAGGACGTCCTCGTGGTGCCGCACGACAACGTCTACCCGAAGGGCCAGACGGACAAGGAGGCCCAGCAGGAGAACGCCGAGCAGTTCGCCTCCTCCGAGGACAGCGCCAAGACGGCGGCGCTCAAGCAGCTCGGCATCCCGGTCGGCACCCAGATCGTGGTCTCCTCAGTGGTGGCAGGCGGGCCCTCCGAGGGCAAGCTGCACGCCGGCGACCGGATCGTCGCGGTGGACGGCACCGCGGTGACCGCCAAGGACCAGGTGGCCGCGCTGGTCACCAAGCACAAGCCCGGCGAGACGGTGGAGTTCACGGTCGTCCCGCACACCGTCACGAGCGGCAGCGGCGGTACGAACGGCACCGGCAGTACGGCCGCCGAGAAGAAGGTCGCCGTCACCACCGCCAAGGCCACCGACGGGCGGGCCATCGTCGGCATCCTGCCGGGGACGGACCACACCTACCCGTTCACCATCGACATCGGCCTGCAGGACGTCGGCGGCCCCAGCGCCGGCCTGATGTTCTCGCTCGGCATCGTCGACAAGCTGACGCCCGGCGACCTCACCGGCGGGAAGTTCGTCGCCGGCACCGGCACCATCAGCGACAACGGCGAGGTCGGCCCGATCGGCGGCATCCAGATGAAGCTGATCGCGGCCCGGGACAAGGGCGCCGAGTACTTCATGACGCCGGCCGAGAACTGCTCCGAGGCGGTCAAGGGCACCCCGGGCGGGCTGACCCTGGTCAAGGTGGAGAGCCTGAACGGCGCGCTGAAGGCGATGGACCAGATCCGTGCCGGCCGGGCCGCGGACCTGCCGTCCTGCCCGAAGTAGCCCAGAGCCCCGGAGCCCCGGTGACGCCCAGGGCCCCGGAGGACCTCAGGCGAAGGTGGCCAGCAGGGCCTCGGTCAGCCCCGGCACCAGGTCGGGGCCGGTCAGCACCTCGCGGGCGACGTCCTTCTCGCGCAGCCGCAGGGCGATCTCCCGGGAGCCGTCGCGCAGCACGGCGGCGGTGATCCGCACCTCCTGGCGCTGCGGGTGGCCGGCCACCCAGTCGGCGATCTCCTTGTCGGTGGCGTTCTTCGGGCGGGACTGCTCGGCACCGGGCGGCAGCATCAGCCGCTCGACCACCAGCGCGCAGCCGACCACCTGGTCCGGCCAGGCGATGGTGCCGAGGAACTTGTCCAACTCGGCGCCGGCCGGCAGCTCCTCCTGCTCGACCGGGGTCAGCCCGGTGGCCTCGTCGTCGGCCAGACCGAGCTGGCGGGCCAGCTTCGGGTCGGCCTTGCGCAGCGCGGCGGTGTCGACCAGCGCGAACAGCCGGGCCGGGAGGTCCCAGCCGAGCGTGGCCGCGTACTCGTCGATCTCCAGGGCGGCGCGGGTCAGCGGGGACGCGGCCGGCGGCAGGCCGTCGGCGGGCGTGAGGGGTGCATCGGACATGTCCCAATCCTCACATGCCCACGGCCCCCGGCGGCCCCGCCGGGCCCGGTAACGGTCGGGTCTCGGGAGGTCCGCCGACCGGCCCGGCGGGAACTCAGGTGAAGACGGTCTAAGTTGCACTGAGGACCGATCCGACCACGCCGACGACACAGCAGAGGTGCCACCTTGGTTTTCCAGATGCCGGACCGCCCGGAGCCGGGCTTCCGCGCCAGAGTCGGCCCGCCCTCGCGCCGCACCCGGGTTCTGCTGCTGACCGCCGGTGTGCTCGCCGTGCTGTTCCTGCTGTTCGCGCTGGTGTCCGGCTTCTGGACGGACTGGCTGTGGTTCAAATCGGTCGACTACACCACGGTCTTCACCACCCAGCTGCGGACGAAGGCCGGCCTGTTCGCCGTGTTCGGCCTGCTGATGGCCGTGGTGGTCGGGTTCAACGTCTGGCTGGCGCACCGGCTGCGGCCGCCGCTGGCCGCGATGTCGGTCGAGCAGCAGAGCCTGGACCGCTACCGGGCGGGCGTCGCGCCGTTCAAGAAGTGGCTGCTGCTCGCGGTCGCCCTGCTGGTCGGCCTGGTGGCCGGCGCCGCGGCCTCCGGGCAGTGGCGCACCTGGCTGCTGTGGACCAACCGGACGCCGTTCGGGGTGAAGGACCCTCAGTTCCACCGGGACGTCGCCTTCTACGCCTTCGACCTGCCCTGGTACGAGTTCCTGCTGGGCTTCGCCTTCAGCGCGGTGATCGTCTCGCTGATGGCCTCCGTCCTGGTGCACTACCTGTACGGCGGCCTGCGCCTGCAGGGGCCGGGCCGCCGCGCCAGCCGCGGCGCACAGGGCCACCTCGCGGTGCTGCTCGGCGTGTTCGTGCTGCTGAAGGCCGTCGCCTACTGGCTGGACCGGTACGGCCTGGCGGTCAAGTCCGGCGCCTACAAGGGCGTGGACGGCTGGACGGGTCTGCGCTACGTGGACGCCAACGCCTTCCTGCCGGCCAAGACCATCCTGTTCTTCGTCGCCGTCATCTGCGCACTGCTCTTCTTCCTGACGCCGATCCGCCGCACCTGGGCGCCGGCACTGATCGGCTTCGGGCTGATGGCCCTCTCCGCGGTGCTGATCGGCGGGGTGTACCCGGCGATCGTGCAGCAGTTCCAGGTCAAGCCGAACGAGCAGGCCAAGGAGACGCCGTACATCCAGAAGAACATCGACGCGACCCGCACCGCCTACGGCATCGCGGGCGCCGAGACCCAGCAGTACGACCCGAAGGAGGGTGCCAAGCAGGGCGCCCCCGCGCCGGACCCGCAGACGATCGCGGACATCCGCCTGCTGGACCCGAACGTGGTCGCGCCGACGTTCCAGCAGAACGAGGCGCTGCGCAAGTACTACGCCTTCCCGCGGACGCTGGACGTCGACCGGTACGGCAACCAGGACACCGTGCTCGGCGTGCGCGAGCTCGACCTGAGCGGTGTCCAGCAGCGGAACTGGATCAACGACCACTTCAAGTACACCCACGGCTACGGCGTCGTCGCCGCCAAGGGCAACCAGGTCGACGGCAACGGCAACCCGGTCTACACCCAGTCCGGCCTGCCCACCGACGGCACCTTCGGCGACTACCGCCAGCGGGTGTACTACGGCGAGAAGACCCGGACGTACTCCATCGTCGGCGGCTCCAACCAGGAGATCGACTACACCTCCGAGAGCGGCGCCGACCAGAACTTCACCTACGACGGCGGCAGCGGCGTCTCGTTGGACAGCCCGCTGACCCGGGCCGCGTACGCGCTGAAGTTCGCCGAGCCGCAGATCCTCTACTCGGGGGCGATCACCGACGGCGCCCGGGTGATCTACGACCGCACGCCCAAGGAGCGGGTGGAGAAGGTCGCCCCGTGGCTGTCGATCGACGCCGACCCGTACCCGGTGGTGCAGGACGGCAAGCTGGTCTGGGTGCTGGACGGCTACACCACCTCGGACGGCTACCCGTTCTCCTCCAAGACCACCCTGGGCGAGTCCACCAAGGACTCGCTGACCGACCAGCGCGGCCGCACCCTGACCGCGGTCAACACGGTCAACTACATCCGCAACTCGGTGAAGGCCACGGTCGACGCGTACACCGGCGAGGTGACGCTGTACCAGTGGGACGAGAACGACCCGGTGCTGAAGACCTGGATGAAGGCCTTCCCCGGCACGGTCAAGGCCCGTTCCGCTATCCCCGCCGCGCTGGTGCCCCACCTGCGCTACCCGCAGGACCTGTTCAAGGTGCAGCGCGACCTGCTCGGTCAGTACCACATGACCGACGCCGACTCCTTCTTCAACGGCACGGACATCTGGCAGGTGCCGGTCGACCCCACCACCAACACCGGTGAGGTCCAGCCGCCGTACTACCTGACGCTGAAGATGCCCGGCGCCTCCTCGGCGAGCTTCTCGCTCTCCAGCAGCTTCGTGCCGAGCGGCCGCGACAACCTGGCGGCGTTCATGGCCGTCACCGCCGACCCGGGCCCGGACTACGGCAAGATCCGCGTCCTGAAGATCCCCGGCGGATCGGGCGCGCTCGGGCCGAAGCTGACCCAGGCGAAGTTCAACTCCGAGAAGGCGGTGGCCAACCAGCTCACCCTGCTGAAGACCGGCAGCGACTCGGACATCGAGTACGGCAACCTGCTGACCCTGCCGGTCGGCGGCGGCCTGCTCAACATCGAGCCGGTGTACCTGCTCGGCCGCGGCGCCAAGGCACCCGTGATGCAGAAGGTGCTGGCGGTGTACGGGGACAAGGTCGCCCTGGAGGACAACCTGGCCAAGGCGCTCGCCGCCGTACTGCCGGGCGCGTCCGGCGGCGTGACGGCCACCCCGACCGCCCCCGCCACGCCGAGCACACCCACCACGCCCACCCCCGGTACTCCGGGCACGGGCGGCAACCCCGACCTGCAGAAGGCCCTCCAGGACGCCCAGAAGGCCTTCACCGACGGTCAGACCGCCCTGAAGAACGGCGACTGGGCGGCGTACGGGCAGGCGCAGAAGGCACTCCAGGAGGCGCTGGACCGGGCCGCCAAGGCACAGCCGGCCGGCGCCCCGGCGCCCTCCGCCGCGCCGTCCCCCTCGGCCTCGGCGTCGCCCTCCGGCACGCCCTGAGCTGCGAGAACCGATTGTTGGTCCACCCCGCGTCCATGCTATGGTTGTTTCAACGACGCGGGGTGGAGCAGCTCGGTAGCTCGCTGGGCTCATAACCCAGAGGTCGCAGGTTCAAATCCTGTCCCCGCTACTGAAGATCAGGGCCCGGAGGCCGCCAGAGACAATCTGGTCCTCCGGGCCTTGGCATTTTCCGATCAAGAGCGGCCCGGCTCCGGTAGTATCGACTCGGCCGGCCCCGCCGCCGCTGCCGGGGTTTGTGCGGCCCGAGTGTCGGGAAATCGACAAAGCGCCGAAGCAATCCCGCAGGCTTCGGCCCGCTCCGCCAGACGTGGTCCGGGGCAGGTGTACGCGGGTTCCGGGTGATGCGACGATGGAACACATGGGGGACGCGGAACGGCTGTTGACTCCTTTTCGGACCGACACCCTTTCGGGCCGGCAGGGGAGGGAGGCCGCCGCCACCGGCGCCCCCGGAGGATGCCGCAGCACTCTGGGGGAGCGGGAGCCGGCATGAAGCTGATCGGTAGGAACGACACGGGCGCGAGGCCCGAGCCGGCCGCCGTGCGGGAGGCGCACGTCGAGGCCGACACCGACGCATGGGCGCAGTCCGCGGAAGACACCCAGCAGGGCCTGCCCGCGCAGCGCAGCTACGGCCCCGAGAGCCTCGTCCGGATCTCCGCGCAGCAGCTCGTCGACGCCGTCGGCCGCTACCCGGCCGCCGACGACGAGCCCGCCGGTGAACCGGAGGACGCCGCCAGCTTCGAGAGCGCCCTCGCGGCCCGCGAGCAGGCCGCCCTGGAGGGCCGTCACCGGTCCGCCGCCGACGCCGGCGACCCCGGTGCCGCCAGCCAGCTCGGCGCGATGCTGCTGCGCCGCGGCGACCTGGAGGACGCCGAGCCGTATCTGCGCGCCGCCGCCGCGGCCGGGCTCCGTGCCGCGGCCAACAACCTCGGCGTGCTGCTGCACCAGCGCGGCCACCGCGCCGAGGCCGCCCAGTGGTGGCGGCAGGCCGCCGTGGCCGGCTCCGCGCCGGCCGCCCACGCGCTCGGCCTCCAGCTGCGCGACCAGGGCGAGGAGGAGGCCGCCGAGTACTGGCTGCACTTCGCAGCCGAGCACGGCCACCCGCTCGGGGCGTACGCCCTGGGCGATCTGATGGAGCATCGGCGCGACGTCCGCGCCGAGCGCTGGTTCAAGGTGTCCGCCGACGCCGGCCACCGGGAGGCCGCCTACCGGCTCGCCCGGATGCGCGAGGCCGCCGGCGACAAGGAGACCGCCGAGACCTGGTACCGCACCGCCGCCGCACGCAGCCACGCGCGCGCCGCACTGCGGCTCGGCGTGCTGCTGGAGGAGCGCGGCGAACTCGACGAGGCGGCCCGCTGGTACCGGCAGTCCGCGCAGAACGGCGAGCCCCGGGCGGCCTGCGCGCTCGGCTTCCTGCTGCGCGACGCCGGCGACCTCGGGGCCGCCGCCGAGTGGTGGCAGGAGGCCGCCGAGGCCGGCGACGGCAACGCCGCCAACGCGCTCGGCGCCCTGCACGCCGGCCGCGGCGAGGCCGCCGAGGCCGAGCGCTGGTACCGCGCCGCACTGGACGCGGGCGACCACAACGGCGCCTTCAACCTCGGCCTGCTCTGCGCCGGCACGGGCCGCGAGACCCAGGCCGAGCAGTGGTACCGCAAGGCCGCGTACGCAGGCCACCGGGAGGCGTGCAACGCGCTCGCCGTGGTGCTGCTGCAGCGCGGCGACGAGTCCGGCGCCGAGCCCTGGTTCTCCAAGGCCGCCGAGGCGGGCAGCGTCGACGGCGCCTTCAACCTGGGCGTGCTGCACGCCGGCCGGGGCGAACTGCCGCAGGCCCACGAGTGGTACGCGCGGGCCGCCGCCGAGGGACACGGCGAGGCCGCACTCCAGCTCGCCGTGGTGCACGAGCAGCGCGGCCACGCGGCCGGGGCGCTGGAGCGCTACCGGCAGGCCGCCGCGGGCGGCTCCGCCGAGGGCGCCTTCCGGCTGGCCGCGGTGCTGGAGCGGCGCGGCGACGCGGACGCCGAGATCGAGCACTGGTACACGGTGGCGGCCGAGGCCGACCACCGCAGAGCCCAGGTGCGGATGGGCGTGCGGGCCGCCGAACGCGGCGAACTGCAGACCGCCGAGCACTGGTACCGGCGGGCGGCCGAGGCGGGCAGCCGCAGCGCCGCCTTCAACCTCGGCCTGCTGCTGGCGCGGCAGGACAGCGAGAACGAGGCCATGCTCTGGTACACCAGAGCCGCCGACGCGGGGCACGGGCGTGCCGCGCTGCGCCTGGCCCTGCTGGCGCTGAGGCGCGGCGAGCCGGTGCAGGCGGAGAACTGGTGCCGGCGGGCCGCGGAGTCCGGCCCGGCCGAGGTGGCGGAGCGCGCGGCCCGGCTGCTCGGCGCGCTGAGCGCGGAACTCAGCGCATAGAGCGCCTCGGGCGTCAGGGGCCGGCGCAGTCCGGGCAGAGTCCGCGGTAGGTGATCTCGGCTCCGGTCACGGTGAAGCCGAAGCGCTCGTCGGCGGGGAGGGCGGCCGTCGGGTCGCCCTCCGGCAGGACGTCGCGGATGGCGCCGCAGCCGGAGCAGACCAGGTGCTGGTGGGCCCGGTGCGCGTTGGGGTCGTACCGCTTGGCGCGGCCGTCGGTGGAGACCTCCAGCACCTCGCCGAGCGAGACCAGTTCGCCGAGCGTGTTGTAGACGGTGGCTCTGGAGATCTCGGGGAGTCTCGCCACCGCGCGGGCGTGCACCTGGTCCGCCGTGAGGTGAACGTGGTCGCCGTCGAGGACCTCCGCGACCACGCGGCGCTGCGCGGTCAGCCGCCAGGCGCGTCCGCGGAGTCGTTCCAACAGGTCACTCATGAACTCAGGGTAGGACAGGTCTCGGGTTAGGGCCAGTGTTGACTTGGACAAAGTCCAAGTTAGGATCGGCTCGATACGACCGGACGACGCGAAGGACCCTCCCCATGACCAGCCAGGACGAGCTGCGGCCCACCCTCACCACCGAGTCCGGGGCGCCGGTGGCCGACAACCAGAACACCGAGACGGCCGGCATCGGCGGCCCGGCGCTGATCCAGGACCAGCTGCTGTTCGAGAAGCTCGCCCACTTCAACCGCGAGCGCATCCCGGAGCGCGTGGTGCACGCCCGCGGCGCCGGCGCCTACGGCACCTTCACGGTGACCGCGGACGTCACGGCCTGGACCCGGGCGACGTTCCTCTCCGAGGTCGGCAAGCAGACCGAGACCTTCCTCCGCTTCTCCACGGTGGCCGGCAACCTCGGCGCGGCCGACGCGGTGCGCGACCCGCGCGGCTTCGCGCTGAAGTTCTACACCGAGGACGGCAACTACGACCTGGTCGGCAACAACACCCCGGTGTTCTTCATCAAGGACGCCATCAAGTTCCCCGACTTCATCCACACCCAGAAGCGCGACCCGTACAGCGGCTCGCAGGAGGCCGACAACGTCTGGGACTTCTGGGGCCTGTCGCCCGAGTCCACCCACCAGGTCACCTGGCTGTTCGGCGACCGCGGCATCCCCGCGTCCTACCGCCACCTCAACGGCTACGGCTCGCACACCTACCAGTGGCAGAACGAGGCAGGCGAGTACTTCTGGGTGAAGTACCACTTCAAGACCGACCAGGGCATCAAGAACCTCACCCAGGCCGAGGCCAACACGCTCGCCGGCGAGGACCCGGACAGCCACCAGCGCGACCTGCGCGAGGCCATCGAGCGCGGCGAGTTCCCGACCTGGACGGTGCAGGTGCAGATCATGCCCGCCGCCGACGCCGCGAACTACCGCTTCAACCCGTTCGGCCTGACCAAGGTCTGGCCGCACGCGGACTACCCGCCGATCGAGATCGGCACCCTGGAGCTCAACCGCAACCCCGACAACATCTTCGCCGAGGTCGAGCAGTCGGTCTTCTCCCCGGCGCACTTCGTCCCCGGCATCGGCCCCTCCCCGGACAAGATGCTGCAGGGCCGCCTGTTCGCCTACGCGGACGCCCACCGCTACCGCGTCGGCATCAACGCCGACCACCTGCCGGTGAACCGCCCGCACGCCACCGAGGCCTTCACCAACGGCCGCGACGGCCACCTCTACGACGGCCGCCACGGCCGCCGGAAGAACTACGAGCCGAACAGCTTCGGCGGCCCCGTCCAGACCGGCCGCCCGCTCTGGTCCGCCGTCCCGGTCACCGGCGCCACCGGCAACCACGAGGCACCCTCGCACGCCGAGGACGACGACTTCGTGCAGGCCGGCAACCTCTACCGGCTGATGGACGCCGGCGAGCAGCAGCGTCTGATCGAGAACCTCTCCGGCTTCATCGCCAAGGTCTCCGCCGACCGCGACGACATCGTCGAGCGGGCGATCGAGAACTTCCGCCGGGCCGACGCCGACTACGGCCGCCGCCTGGAGGACGCCGTCCGCGAGCTGCGCAAGCAGAAGTGACGGCCTGAGACCGCGGGCCCCGGGAGCGCAGCGGCGCACCCGGCGCCCGCACCACTCTCCCGGCTACAGCCGCAGCAGCCCGTCCCGGATCCGCTCCAGCAGCGCCACCGACACGTCCTCCGCCGCCCGCTCGTGCACCCGCACGTACCGCTCCGCGGCCAGGTCCGCGACCAGCACCCGGGCCACCCCGAGCGGCACCGGCAGCAGCGCCGCCAGCTCCGCCACCGACCTCGGGTACTGGCACAGCTCGACGATCCGGTGCCGCTCGAAGCCCAGCGGCGCCGCCAGCGCGGCGGGCGGCGCCGTCACCAGCGTCTCGACCCGCAGCTCGTCCCGCACCGGCCGGGTGCGCCCCGCGGTGATCACGAACGGGCGGACCACCTCGCCGGCCCCGCCCTCCTCGAAGCCCGTCACGCCCGCACCCCGCCCGCCACCTGCCGCGGCGCGGACACCAGCAGCGCCGGGGGCAGCGCCACCGTCGCCGTCACCCCGTGCACCGGCGCCGGCGCGAGGCGCACGACCGCGCCCAGCCGCTCCGCCAGCCGGCCCACCACGTAGTGCCCGAGCAGGCCGCCCTCGCCCAGCAGGAAGCTCTCCCGGCCCGCCAGCCGGGCGTTCGCCCGGTCCAGCGCCGCCTCGTCCATGCCCGGCCCGCGGTCCACCACCGCGACCAGGCAGCCGTCCGGCCCCACCCGGGTGAAGACCTCCACATCGGTGTCGGGCGGCGACGCGGCCAGCGCGTTCTCGATCAGCTCGGCCAGCAGGTGCGCCAGCTCGGCGACCGCACCGCCGTCCACCAGCGCCCCGTCCACCCGCCGCAGCACCACCCGGCGGTAGTCCTCCACCTCGCCCAGCGCCGAGCGCACCACGTCGCCCAGCGCCACCGGCTGCGGCCAGCGGCGCGGGCTCGCCTCGCCGACCAGCACCAGCAGGCTCTCCGCGTTCCGCCGCATCCGGGTCGCCAGGTGGTCGAGTTCGAACAGGTTGGCCAGCGCCGCCGGATCGTGCTCGCCGCTCTCCAGCGTCGACAGCAGCCCCAGCTGGCGGGTCACCAGCGCCTGGTTGCGCCGCCCCAGGCCGGCCAGCGACTCCGCCGTGTTCCGGCGCAGCACCGACTGTTCGACGGCCAGCCGCAGCGCCGTCCCGGCCACCCGGTCCAGTGCGGCCCCGAGCACCTCCAGCTCCGCGGTGCCCGCCGCCGCGGTCGAGCCGGGCGCGCCCGCCGTGCCACCCGCCTGCGCCCGCTCCACCGCCTCCGGCAGCACCCGGTCGGCGAGTTCCTCGGCCTCCCCGGCCAGCGCCGCCACCGGCCGGGTGATCGACCGGGTCGCCAGCAGGCCCAGCAGCGCCGCCCCGACCGCCGCGGCGAGCGCCAGCCCGGCGTTCACCAGCAGCCCGCGCAGCGCCTGCGACCGCAGCTCGTCCGCGCGGGTCCGGCTGTCCGCCGCGGCCTGCGACTGCACCTCGTACAGACCGTCGACCAGCGCCGACGCGGCCCGCCACCAGGCGTCCGCGCGCACCGGCAGCCGGTCCGCCGCCCAGCCGTCCAGGGCCTGCTGCTCCATTCCGGCGACGGTGACCGCGTCCGGGCCGCGCAGCACCGCGTCCAGGGCGGCGGCGCGGGCGGGGGACGCGGTGCGCGGCACGCCGGCGAGCGCGGCCGCCCGCACCGCGGTGATCCGGACGAACGCCGGGTACTCGCCGTTCCGGAAGGAGCCGGCGGCCAGCACCCCGTTGAGCGTTCCGCGCTCCAGCGCGGTGGCCTCGGTGGCCTCGCCGAGCGACCGCAGGGTGGCGAGCGCGTCGGCCAGCCGCCGGTCGCCGGTGCCGTCCCGGTCGGCGAACGCGGCCGTGTTCAGCGCGGTGACGGCGCCGGTGAAGAACTCCAGCGCCTCCGTGCGGGTGGCGGCACCGGTGTCGGCCCGGCCGCGCAGCCGGGCGAGGGTGCCCAGCCCGCCGAGCGCCCCGCGCACCTGCTCCGCGCCGGGCGGATCGTCGGCGAGGCGCCGGTCGAGCTCCCGGCGGGCCTGGTCGGCGGCCTCCCGCTGCGGGCCGAGCTGCGCCCGGAAGGACGTCTCGCCGCCGAGCAGGCCCGCGGTGAGGCCGCGCTCGCGCTGGAGCTGGTGGACGAACTCCTCGGTGGCGACCACCAGGGCCACCCGGTCGCCCGTCCGGCCGGCGTCGGCGAACCGCCCGGCCCGGTCGGCGGTGCCGATCGCACCCAGGATCACCAGGGCGCCGGTCGGCAGGGCGAGCAGCAGGGCGAGCCGGTGGCGGATGCTGCGGAGCGTACGCACGTGGGGAGTCCCCCTCGGCAGTGGCCCGGCGGGGTGGGCGCACGGGGAACGGAGGCGCGGTACCGGGTACCGGCCGCTTGCCCGGTCGAGCCTAGGGCCCTTCTGTTGCAAGGGAGTTGCCGCGCCCTCAGCGCCGCCCGGAACGTGCGGCGGGTGGTCGGCAACCTCGCCGACCACCCGCCGAAACACGCCCGTCGGACGGGCCGTCAGCCGTCGCTCACACGCTGAGGCGGCGCAGCGTCTCCGCGTGCAGCAGCCCGTTGGTGGCCACCGCGTCGGCGCCGTTCGGCCCGTCCACGCCGTCCAGGCCGGTGAACCGGCCGCCCGCCTCCTGCACCACGATGCACGGCGCCGCCATGTCCCACAGGCTCAGCTCCGGCTCCGCCGCGATGTCCGCCGAGCCCTCGGCGACCATCATGTAGGACCAGAAGTCGCCGTACGCCCGGGTGCGCCAGCAGGTCCGGGTGAGGTCCAGGAACGGGTCCAGCCGGCCGCGCTCCTCCCAGCCGGTCAGCGAGGAGTACGAGAACGAGGCGTCCTCGACCCGGGCCACCTCGGAGACGTGGATCCGCGTCGCCTTGGCCAGGCTGCGGCCCGCGTACGCGCCCAGACTGCGCGCCGCCCACCAGCGGCGGTTCAGCGCCGGCGCGGAGACGATGCCCACCACCGGCTGAAGCTCGCCGTCGATGCCCTCCTCCAGCAGGGCGATCAGGGTCGCCCAGACCGGAACGCCGCGGACGTAGTTCTTGGTGCCGTCGATCGGGTCGACCACCCAGCGCCGCGGGCCGGAGCCCTGCAGGCCGTACTCCTCGCCCATCACGGCGTCGCGCGGGCGGGCCCGCTGCAGCACGCTGCGCACCAGCTCCTCGGCGGCCTTGTCGGCGTCGCTGACCGGGGTGAGGTCCGGCTTGGTCTCGACCTTGAGGTCCAGCGCCTTGAAGCGCTCCATGGTGACCGAGTCGGCCGAGTCGGCGAGGACATGGGCGAGTCGGAGGTCGTCGTGATAGTCGGCCATGCCCGAACCCTAGCGACCCGAGGCCGGATCGGTCGGCGCGGCTCGCACAGCGGACCGAACCGGCGTGCGGATCAGTGCCCGGAGCCGCTCAGCTGAAGGCCCACCACGCCCGCGATCACCAGGGAGATCGAGACCAGTTTCAGCACACTGCTGGACTCTTCGAGGAAGACCATGCCGTACACCGCGGTTCCGGCCGCGCCGATGCCCGTCCAGACCGCGTACGCCGAGCCGACCGGCAGTGACTTGAGCGAGAGCGTCAGCAGGCCGAAGCTGCCCAGCGCGAACGCGCAGAAGCTGATGGTGGGCCAGAGCCGGGTGAAGCCGTGGCTCAGTTTGAGGTTGATCGCGAAGCCGGTCTCCAGCAGACCGGCGAGGATCACCAAGGCCCATGCCATCGGGCTGACTCCCTTGCCCCTCGGAGTGTCCGTACTAGCGTCTCCCACGCTCTTATGATCACCGGACCCGGCCCGTCCGACACCTCGGACGGGCCGCCGTCCCCGCAGTGGCGGTCAGTCGCCCTCGTGGGCCTCGCGGCTGTCGAGCAGCCGGCGCAGCGAGTACAGCCGGGCGGCCTCGGCGTGGCCGGCCGCGACCCAGGCGTCCAGCGCGCAGTCGGGCTCGTCGTGGCTGCAGGCGCGCGGGCAGTCCGCCGTGCCCGGCTCCAGGTCCGGGAAGGCGAGGATGACCCGGGACGGGTCGATGTGCGACAGGCCGAAGGAGCGGAAGCCCGGGGTGTCGATCACCCAGCCCGGGTCGAGCGCCTTCTTCGAGCCCGGCTTGGCGCCGGGCGGCGGCGGCAGCCGCAGCGCCAGCGCCGAGACGGTGGTGTGCCGGCCCCGGCCGGTCACCGCGTTGACGCGCCCGGTGCTCCGCTGCCGCTCCGGCACCAGCGCGTTGACCAGCGTGGTCTTGCCGACGCCGGAGTGCCCGATGAACACCGTGGAGCGGCCGCGCAGGTGCTCGCGCACCGCCTCCGCGCCGGCCGTCTCCAGCTCGTCCCGCCGGGTCACCACGTAGGAGATGCCCAGCGGCGCGTACGCCTCCAGCAGCGGCTCGGCCGGCGCCAGGTCGGACTTGGTGAGCACCAGCAGCGGCTCCATCCCGGCGTCGTACGCCGCCACCAGGCAGCGGTCGATCAGCCGCGGCCGCGGCTCCGGGTCGGCCAGCGCGGTGACGATGGCCAGCTGCTCGGCGTTGGCGACCACGATCCGCTCGTACGGGTCGTCGTCGTCCGCGGTGCGCCGCAGCACCGAGGTGCGCTCGGCGACCCGGACGATCCGGGCCAGCGTGTCCGGCTCCCCGGACAGGTCGCCGACCACGTCGACCAGGTCGCCGACGACGACGCCCTTGCGGCCCAGTTCGCGGGCCTTCATGGCGACGACCTCGCGCTCCTTCTTCGTCCCGGCGTCGACCAGGCAGGTCAGCCGCCCGCGGTCGATGGTGAGGATCATCGCCTCGGCGGCGTCGTCGTGCTTGGGCCGGATCCGGGTGCGGGGCCGGGAGCCCCGCCGGGCGGGGCGGCTGCGGATGTCGTCCTCGTCGGCGTCCTTGCCGTAGCGGCGCATGCTGCTCTGCCCCCGTCAGCCCTGGCCGAGGAGGTCGGCCCACATCTGCGGGAAGTCCGGCAGGGTCTTGGCGGTGGTCGCCACGTTCTCCACCCGGACGCCCTCCACCGCGAGGCCGATCACCGCGGCGGCGGTCGCCAGCCGGTGGTCCTCGTAGGTGTGGAACACGCCGCCGCGCAGCGGACGCGGCCGGATCCGCAGGCCGTCCTCGGTCTCCGACACGTCGCCGCCCAGGTCGTTGATCTCCTTGGCGAGCGCGGCCAGCCGGTCCGTCTCGTGCAGCCGCAGGTGGGCGATGCCGTACAGGTGGGACTCGGAGTCCGCGAGCGCGGCCACCGCGGCGATCACCGGGGTGAGCTCGCCGACGTCGTGCAGGTCCGCCTCGATGCCGCGGATCCGGCCGGTGCCGGTGAACTCCAGGCCCTCGTCGGTGAACCGGCAGGTGCCGCCCATCCGCGTGTAGATCTCGCGCAGCTGGTCGCCCGGCTGGTAGGTGTGCCTCGGCCAGTCCCGGACGGTGACCCGGCCGCCGGTGACCAGTGCCGCGGCGAAGAACGGCGCCGCGTTCGAGAGGTCCGGCTCCACCACCAGGTCGCGGCCGATCAGCGCGCCCGGGGTGACCCGCCAGACGTCCTTCTCACCGCCGTCCTCGGGGGCGTCGACCTGCCCGCCGGCCTTGCGGACCATGTCCACCGTCATCCGGATGTGCGGCAGCGAGGGCACCGTCTCGCCGATGTTCCGGATCTCCACGCCGTTGTTGTAGCGGGCGCCGGAGAGCAGCAGGGCGGAGATGAACTGCGAGGACGAGGAGGCGTCCACGTCGACCGTGCCGCCGTCCACCGCGCCGGTGCCGTGCACCGTCAGCGGGAAGCCGCCGCGGCCGCCGTCGTCGATCCGCGCGCCGAGGGTGCGCAGCGCGTCGATCACGCCGTGCTGGGGCCGCTCGTAGCAGCGCGGGTCGCCGTCGAAGTGGACCGGGCCGTCGGCGAGTGCCGCGAGCGGGGGCAGGAAGCGCATGACCGTGCCGGCGTTGCCCACGTCGACCCGGGCCGGGCCGAGCAGCTGCGGCGCCGGGATGACCCGCCAGGCCTCGCCGCCGCCCGTGCCGCCGCTGGCCGCGTTCACCGTCTCCTCGACGGTCACGCCGAGCGCCCGCAGGCCGTCCGCCATCAGCTGGGAGTCGCGGCTGCGCAGCGGCCGACGCACCCAGCCGGGGCCGTCGGCGAGCGCGGCCAGCACCAGCGCGCGGTTGGTCGCCGACTTGGAGCCGGGGATGGTGACGGTCGCGTCCACGGCTGCGGTGGCGACGGGGGCGGGCCACAGGGCATCGGTCATGCGCCAAGTCTAGGGGGCCGCCCGGCAACGCCCCGGTGCGCATTCGCATGGCGGACGGGGGGTGTGCGGTGATTCCGTGCGGACGGTGTGCCCACCCACCGTCACCGGCGGCTCACTGCTTCCAGTGCAGCAGCCAGCTCGCCCCGCCCAGCAGGCAGGCCAGCGACACCACCAGGAACAGCGCCACCCACAGCACCGCGCTCACCCCGGTGAGCCGGGCCAGCTGGTCGGCGTCCGAGTCCGGCGCCCCGCCGGAGCGCCGCTTGCCCTGCAGCTCGATCACCGGCCGGACCCCGGCCAGCAGCAGGAACCACACCCCGAGGTAGGCGAAGGCGGCCTGCACCTGGATGCCGCCGTACCAGGACACCACCAGGAAGAGCGCGCCGGTGAGCACCACCGCGAGCAGGCCGAAGGCGTTGCGGATCATCACCAGCATCCCGGCCAGCAGCAGGATCGAGATCCACAGCAGCGCGGTGATCCGGCCGTCGGCGAGCAGCGCGGCGCCGCCGAAGCCGAGCAGCGAGGGCGCGATGTAGCCGGCCGCGGCGGTGAGGATCATCCCGGGGCCGGTCGGGCGGCCGGAGGAGATGGTCAGGCCCGAGGTGTCGGAGTGCAGCCGGATACCGGAGAGCCGCCGCCGGGTCAGCAGGGCCGCGACCCCGTGGCCGCCCTCGTGCGCGATGGTCACCACCGTCCGGCTGACCCGCCACACCGGTGACGGCAGGATCGCCAGCAGGGCCAGCGCCGCGGTCGTGAGCACCAGCCAGCCCGGCGGGTCGGGCTGGGTGCCCGCCACCCGCTGCCAGACGTCCGCGATCTCCATGCTCGTCCCGCCTCCCGTGGTCCTGCCGGTCCGGCAGCCTCCCATGCCAGGACGCCGCGGCGGTAGCGGTCGGTTCGGTGCGGTTCGTCCCGGGTCGGTCCCCGGTCGGTCCCGGGGCCGCCGTCCGGCTGCAGGGATCCCGCCCCGGGCGGCCGGAGCCCCGTGGCAAGCTGGCCCCCATGTGCGGCCGTTTCGCCTCCAGCAGCAAGCCCGAGGACATCGTCGAGGTGTTCGGCGTCGAGCAGTGGGACCCGGCCGAGACGATCGCCCCCAGCTGGAACGTGGCGCCCACCTCCCCGGCCTACGCGGTGCTCGACCGCCCGCCCAAGGGGCAGCGCCGGCCGGTGCGGCAGCTGCGGGTGCTGCGCTGGGGCCTGATCCCGGCCTGGGCGAAGTCGCCGGAGACCGCGGTCAGGATGATCAACGCCCGGGCCGACACCGTGCACGAGAAGCCCGCCTACCGCCAGGCCTTCGCCTCCCGCCGCTGCCTGATCCCGGTGGACGGCTACTACGAGTGGCAGACCGTGCCGGCCGGCCCGGACCGGCCGCCCCGGCAGCCGTACTTCGTCTCCCGCGCGGACGGCGGCCTGCTCGCGCTGGCCGGCCTCTACGAGTTCTGGCGGGACCGCTCGCTGCCCGCCGACCACCCCGAGGCCTGGCGGGTGACCTGCACGGTGGTCACCACCGAGGCCGAGCCGATGCTCGCCCCGATCCACGAGCGGATGCCGCTCTTCCTCGACGCCGGCTCCTTCGACGCCTGGCTCGACCCCGGGCTGGACGACCCGGACGCACTGCGCGGCCTGCTGGTGCCCCCGGCCCCGGGCGCGCTCACGGTCCGCCCGGTGGGGGCCGCGGTCGGCAACATCCGCAACAACGGGCCGGAACTCCTCCGCGAGCTCACCGACGAGGACCGCACCACGCTGTTCTGAGCTGTTCCGGGCCGTTCCGAGCTGTTCTGGCCCGGGCCTGCCCGGCAGGGCCGCCCCGACGCCCTAGGCTCGCCCCATGCAGAAGCTGGTGCCGACCCCGGTCGGCGACGCGCGGGTGACGGTGCACGCGGCCGAGCACCCCCGGGTGCTGCTCGCGCTGGGGCACGGCGCCGGGGGCGGGGTGGAGGCGCGCGACCTGCAGGCGCTGGCCGCCGCGCTGCCTGCCGGCGGTGTCTCGGTGGCGCTGGTGGAACAGCCGTGGCGGGTGGCCGGCAAGCGGCTCGGTCCGGCGCCGAAGACCCTGGACCAGGCCTGGCTGCCGGTGGCGGCCGCGCTCGCCGCGGAGGGGCTGCCGCTGGTCGTGGGCGGCCGCAGCGCCGGTGCCCGGGTGGCCTGCCGGACGGGCCTGGCCTCCGGCGCTGTCGCCGTGCTGGCGCTGGCCTTCCCGCTGCACCCGCCGGGCAAGCCGGAGAAGAGCCGGGCCGAGGAGCTGCTGACCACCTGCCTGCCCACCCTGGTGGTGCAGGGCGGAGCGGACACCTTCGGCACACCGGAGGAGTTCCCCGTTCTGCCGGAGGGCCACCGGCTGGTGGAGGTGCCGTACGGCAGCCACGGCTTCGCGGTGCCCAAGCGGGCGCCGGTCGGTCAGGAGGAGACGCTGGCCGGGCTGGTCGCGGCGGTCGCGGACTGGCTCGGAGCGGTTCCTTCGAAGGGGTGAGCCCCCGCGGGAATGCGCGGCGGCGGCACGCGGTTGTGAGGACCGTCAGCAGAGTCCCGGTGAAAGGCAGCGTCCATGGGTTCGATCGCGTGCCCCGAGCGGCCGGAGGAGCGCGCGGCGCACGGCGCCCTCGTGCCCGACTGGTCGGAATGGATTGTCGCGGGCGAGAAGCCGGTGGGCCGGATATCCTCCATTTCGGGTCAGCCCGCGGTGGGCGGGCCCCGCAGCTCCGAGGAGGTGGGTCCGGTCGTCGGGACCGAGGACGAGGCCGTGCCGGGTGAGAGCCTGCCCGAGGGCAGGACGCTCACCGGTGACGAGCTGGCCGAGGCGATCGGTGAGGACACCTTCCGGGTGTCCGCGGACGAGAGCGAGGACACGCGCCGCGAGCGGTTCGAGCGCGACGCCCTGGCGTTCCTCGACCCGATGTACTCGGCCGCCCTGCGGATGACCCGCAATCCGGCGGACGCGGAGGACCTGCTCCAGGAGGCGTTCGCGAAGGCGTACGCGTCGTTCCACCAGTTCCGTGAGGGCACCAACCTCAAGGCGTGGCTCTACCGCATCCTCACCAACACGTTCATCAACTCGTACCGCAAGAAGCAGCGCGAGCCCCAGCGCACCGCGGCCGAGGAGATCGAGGACTGGCAGCTGGCCAGGGCCGAGTCGCACATGTCGACGGGCCTGCGCTCGGCGGAGGCCCAGGCGCTGGACCACCTGCCGGACAGCGACGTCAAGGACGCCCTGCAGGCGATCCCCGAGGAATTCCGGATCGCCGTGTATCTGGCGGACGTCGAGGGCTTTGCCTACAAGGAGATCGCGGACATCATGGGTACACCCATCGGTACGGTGATGTCCCGCCTGCACCGTGGCCGCCGCCAGTTGCGCGGCATGCTGGAGGACTACGCCCGTGAGCGCGGACTCGTCCCGGCGGGCAGCGGCGCAGGGCAGGAAGCGAAGGGCGCGGGCTCATGAGCTGCGGCGATCCGCACGACACCGAGTGCGGCGAGGTGCTCGACCACCTCTACGAATTCCTCGACAACGAGATGGCCGAGGGTGACTGCGTCAAACTGCGGGTGCACTTCGAGGAGTGCTCGCCCTGCCTGGAGAAGTACGGGCTGGAGCAGGCCATCAAGGCGCTGATCAAGCGTTCCTGCGGCTGTGACGACACCCCGGCCGACCTGCGCACCAAGGTGCTCGCCAGGATCGACTCCATCCGGGCCGGCCAGCGGGCCGCGCAGGTGTCGGCCGAGCCGGCGGCCGGGCACGGCGCCGCGGCGGTCACCGCCGAGTAGTAGTCCGGACGCGGCAGGGGCCGGCCACCGGGGTACCCCCGGTGGCCGGCCCGTCCGTCACCGCGGTGGTGCGGCGGGTGTCAGCACGGGCCGTCGTCGGCCCAGACGCCCCACTGGCCGCTGGCGGTCGGCACCTCGTTCAGGGTCCACCACTTGGCGTGGTACTTGTGGCCCTGGTACGAGACCTTGTTGTTCGCGACGTACGTGGTCGTGGCGCTCCACGCCGGGTCCGTGCACGTGCCGCCCGGTGCGGTCGGCGAGGAACTGGTCGGCGGGGTGCTGGTCGGCGGGGTGCTGGTCGGCGGGGTGGTGGGCGGGGTCGCCCCGGCGAACTTCACCGTGAACTTGGTGAAGTCCCAGTCGTTCTGGGCCACGCTGGAGCACGAACCGGACAGGCCCGGGTCGACCGTGCCGGCGCACTGGCGGTCCCGGTTGACGGACCAGTAGGTGTAGCGGGCCAGTTTGTGCGCGGTCGCGAAGTCCAGCACCGTCTGGAAGTCGGCCTGCCGGAAGTACTCGGCGGCGTCCGTGCGGCCGTTCATCAGCGAGACGCCCTCGTGGGCGTAGGCGGTCGCCTCGTCCCAGCCGAAGGTGGTCTGCAGGATGTTGTTGAACTTCACCAGCGCGTCCGTCTGGGCGGCGGCGCCGTTGAAGCCGCCGTCGAACGGCATGATCGAGTAGTTGTTGGGCGTGAAGCCCTGCGACTTGGCCTCGTTCAGCATCTGCGTCCCGAACCAGCCGGTGCCCGCGTTGGTGCCGGCGGTGGTGATCGAGATGTAGAGGCCGGGGTTGTTCTTCTGGAGGATCCGCGCCGCGCCGATCTCGTTGTGGATCGCCGCCGTGTTCTCGTACTCCGGCTCCTCCAGGTCGAAGTCGATCGCCTTCAACTGGTACTTGGTGATGACCTTCTGATAGCCGGCCGCGGTCGCCTCCGGGGTACCGCAGCCCTGGCCGAGCTTGTTGCCGCCGTAGCCGCCGACCGAGACGGAGACGTCACCGCCCTTCGCCCGGATCTTCTGGATCACCGCGGGCATCGTGGTGTCGGTGTCGATCGAGGAGGTGCCGCCCCAGGCCGGGTTGCAGCCGCCCGAGTCGAGGATGAAGGCCAGTTGGAAGGCCTTCTGGCCGGTGGCGTCCATCACCGCGGCCGGGTCCGGCGGCGAGTTGTCCTCCGGCATCAGGTACGGGGCCGAGGCGTACCAGTTGCTGCCGAGGCCGGCCGCCGCGGTCGTGGAGGCCAGGGCGTCGCCGCCGCTCAGTGCGGCGGCCGCACCGGCGGCGGCCAGACCGAGCGCGGCGAGGGCGGCCGCGGCGACGGTACCGCGTCGGCGGCGGTGTCGACCGGGTGTGGGGGTGTGGAGCTGGGCACGTTCCATGGGACCTCTCCGGGGCATGGGGGGACCGCCGCCCGGGAGGTATCGGGCGGCGCCGGGCACAGGACGGGCGGCATCCGCGCACGATGCCGTGGAGCACAGCGGCCACCGCGGCGGCCGGCCCCTTCCGGACGGGGTCATCCCCAAAATGGACTGGACCACTGCGCGGGTCAAGGGCCCTGCGCGAGGCTTGGGCCTCTCTTAAGGAAGCCTTCGGGAAGCGCTCTCGCGGCCGCGCCCCGGGCGACATGGCCTCAAGTCGTCCCCACCATTGGATCGTTTCACTCGTACGGGTGAGCTGACGCGGTGTCGGCAGCGTCATTGCGCGATCGTGCGCCCTGTCCCGCGAACCGGGGCCTATTCTCCTCACTGGCTCGCGGAACGGGACGGGCCGGGCACGGCGGGGGAGGCTGACATCGCCAGCGAAAGCGAGGGGGGCACCCTCACCGGCGCCGCGGCCCGGTACGCCGCCGCCGTCATCATGGCCGGAGCCCTCTGCTGCCTGCTCCCGCTCGCCACCGGCGTCCGCGGCCCGCTCGGCGGACCGGTCGACTGGCCCCGCCTCGGCCTCCTCGCCTTCCTGCACACCTGCGCCGAATCGCTCGCCGTCGGCCTCCCCACCCCCTGCGCCCGGCTCGGCCGCCGCCTGCTGCGCCGCCCGCCCCGGGAGACCCGCGAGGCCGCCCGGGCCCTGCCCGGCCGCGGCTTCTTCCCGGTGCTCTTCGCCGGCGTCCTGCTGCTGCCGCCCGCCGCCGCCGCGCTGGTCGCCGTCCCCGGCGCGCTCACCGCCCACGTCCCGAGACCGCGCCGGCTGCGCCGGCTCTGGAACGCCGCCCAACTGGCCGTCGCCGCCTTCGCCGCGGCCGCCGTCTACCGCCTGCTCGGCGGCCCGCACCTGCTCCTGGGTGCGCACTTCCCGACCGCCGCACTCGGCGCGATGGCCGCCGTCGCCGTGTTCTGCCTGGTCAACGCATCCCTGGTCGGAGTGATGCGGCAGCTGGACACCGCCCGCCCGGCCCGCGGCGCCCACCCCGCCGACCTCGCCCGGGCCGCCGGTGCCGTCGTCCTGCCCGCCCTCGTCCAGGGCGCCGGTGGCCTGATGGTCGCCGTCCTCTGGCAGGGCCCGTACGGCGCGTTCGCCGCCGTCCTCGCCCTGCTGCCGCTCTCCATCTCCGCCTGGATGTTCGCCCAGGGCCACCGCGAGGTCAACGCCCACCAGGCCACCGTCCGCGCCCTCGTCCAGGCCGTCGAGATCAAGGACGCCTACACCCGCGGCCACAGCGAACGGGTCGGCCGCGCCGCCGTCCTGATGGCCCGCCAGCTCGGCATGGCCGAGGAGCGCATCCGCACCCTGCACTTCGCCGGCACCCTGCACGACGTCGGCAAGCTCGGCGTCGCCACCGAACTGCTCCGCCGCAACGGCCCGCTCACCGAGGCCGAGCGGCGCGCCGTCGAGATCCACCCCGTCTTCGGCCACGAACTCGTCCGTGACCTCGCCTTCCTCGGCGAGGCCCGTGAAGGCATCCTGCACCACCACGAACGCCTCGACGGCCGCGGCTACCCGGCCGGCCTCGCCGGCGACCGCATCCCCGAGTTCGCCCGGATCATCTCCGTCGCCGACGCCTTCGACTCGATGACCTCCACCCGCTCCTACCGGCGCGGACGCCCGGTCGCCGAGGCCGTCGCCGAACTCCAGCGCTGCGCCGGCAGCCAGTTCGACCCGGCGATGGTCACCGCCCTTGTCTCCGCCGTCGACCGGCACGGCTGGCAGCCCGAACCGCCGCCGCCCGGCGGCTGGGACGGCGAGGTGCCCGACATCCCGCTCGGCGTCCCCGAGCCGGCTCGCCGGGTGCCCGGGCCGGGCGGCCGGATCAGCGCCGGCGGCGCTCCGTGAGACCCCGCCGGCACGGCCCCCTCCTCCGGCCGTCCGCCGTCCACGCCGCCGCCGCCCTGCTCCTCGCCGCCGCCCTGCTGCACCTCGCCCTGCACGGCCTCACCCAGCCGAAGGTCGCACTCGCCTTCGGCGCCGTCGTCGCGGGCGGCGAACGGGCCCGGATCCCGCTCCCCGGCGACCGCGAGCAGGCCCCGCTCGGCAGCGCCGTCGCACTCGCCTACGCCCTGCTCGGACCGCTCCACTCCACCCCCACCGGCCACGGCATTCTGCAGGTCGTCGCCGTCACCGGCCTCGGCACCCTCGCCGGGCTGCTCCCGCTCGCGCTACCTGCCGCCCGAGCCCGCCGCACCGAATCCGGCCGTACCGAATCCGGCCGCACCGACACCGCGCTGGTCGACACGGTCCGGGCCGACACCGCCGCCCGGCGGCTCCTCACCACGGCCTTCGCCGCCCTGCTCTTCCAGCCCGTGTACAGCAGCGGCCTGCTCGACCGCGACCCGTTCTCCGGACCGGCCTACGGCGCCCTGCTGACCGGCGTCGCGGCCCTGACCGCGCTCTGCGACGCCGTCCTCGCCGCCGTCCTGCACCGGGCCCGGGCCGGACTGCGGTTCGCCGCCGCCCTGGAGGACGAGCTGCGCTCCCTGCTCGGCATCGGCTCGGCCATCGTCGCCACCGGCATGTTGGTCAGCCTGCTGGCCGGCGAGGTCGGCCTGTGGGCGCTGCCGCTCTTCTGCACCCCGCTGCTGCTCGCCCAGGCCTCCTTCCGGCGGGCCGCGGAGATCCGCGCCACCACCGGCCAGACCATCGAGGCGCTCGCCCGGGCCACCGAGGTCGCCGGCTACACCCCACCGGGGCATGCGCGCCGGGTCGCCGACACGGCGTGCGCGCTGGGGCGCGAACTCGGGCTCGGGACCCGGGACCTCGCCCTTCTGGAGTACGCCGCCCTGATGCACGACATCGGCCAGCTCTCCCTCGTCGAACCCGTCCCCGGCGGCGCCACCGCCCTGCTGCCCGCCACCGAACAGCAGCGGATCGCCCGCCTCGGCAGCGAGGTCATCCGCCGCACCGGCGTCCCCCGCCGGGTCGGCGAGCAGGTCGCCCGGCTCGCCGACCCCTGCCGGCTGCCGGGCGGGGCCGCCGACCGCACCCTGCCGCTCGCCGCCCGCATCATCCGGGTCGCCAACGCCCACGACGACCTGCGCACCGAGGCCCGCGGCCGCGGCCTGTCCGAGGCCACCGCGGGCCTCGCCGCCCTGGAACGGCTGCGCCTGGAGCGCGGCCGCGTGTACGACCCCGCCGTGGTCGACGCGTTGGCCAGAGTGGGCGCCCAGGGCCGCGAACCGGCCTGAACCGCTGCGCGGGGAGCGCGGGCCGCCGAAGGCGTGGTTGGATGCGGTCGTAGCGTGGAACACCGGATGCGGGGCCACCCGGCACACCGGATCGTTCCCGTTGCAGCAGCCGGCCTCGGAGCAGGTGCTGAGAACTGGCGGACGACAACGGCAGGGACGGAACGTGAGGATCTTCCACCGCGCACGGCACCGGCCGTCGGCCACCTGGCGGCAGACGACCGACCGTGCCTTCACGCTCATCGGCGACGGCCGCTTCGAGGACGCCGGCGCGCTGCTGGTCATGGCCGCCGACCTGGAGCCCTGGCTCTCCGACTCCTGGTTCAACCTCGCCCTCCTGCACAAGTTCCGCCGCGACTGGGAGCAGGCCCGCACCGCCGGGCTGCGCGCCGTCGCCCTGCTCGACCGCGAGACCGGCGCGCCCGACTGGTGGAACCTCGGCATCACCGCCACCGCCCTGCAGGACTGGCCGCTCGCCCGCCGGGCCTGGCAGGCGTACGGGCTGAGACTCCCCGGCGGGCCCGGTGCACCATCCGACGGGCCCGTCGACCTCGACCTCGGCACCACCCCGGTGCGGCTCTCCCCGGACGGCGAGTCCGAGGTGGTCTGGGGCCGCCGGCTCGACCCGGCCCGGATCGAGGTGCTGTCCATCCCGCTGCCGTCCTCCGGCCGTCGCTGGGGCGAGGTCGTGCTGCACGACGGCGCCCCGCACGGCGAGCGGGTCGCCGACGGCGTCGCCTACCCCGTCTTCGACGAAATCGAGCTGTGGGCGCCCTCGCCGGTACCGACCTTCGTGGTGCTGCTGCAGGCCGCCACCGCGGGCGACCGGGACGCCCTGGAGCGCATGGTCGCCGACGCCGGGTACGCCGCCGAGGACTGGACGAGCTCGGTGCGGCTGCTCTGTCGGGCCTGCTCGGAGAGCCGGATGGCGATCGACGACGGCCACACCGCGCACCACGACCCGCACGACGACGGCGACCCCACGCACCCCGGCCACCTCAGCCACCTCAGCCAGGGCAGCGCGGGCACCTCCTGGCTCGCCGAGCGCGAGTGCGGCATCGCCGCGCCCGCCTCCCTGGTGCGCACCCTGCTCGACCGCTGGGTGGCCGCCTCCCCCGCCACCCGGGCCTACCGGGACCTCGAAGAGGTCTGCTGAGCCGCTCTGTCGCCCGCTCGCTGTGTTGTCGCCCGCTCGCCTCCGGGCCCTCCTGACCCGGTGCCGACGGTCGGCGCTCCGTCGCTTCGCTCCCGCGCTTCTCCCTTTCGGCACCGGCGGGCCCTTCGGCTCGGGGCGGGGTCACTCCCGCGCTTCTCCTTTTCGGCACCGGCGGGCCCTTCGGCTCGGGGCGGCTGAGCGGACCTCGCCGGAGGCCGGGGCCGTACCCTTGAGCGGTACACCTGGACGGAACCACGGAGCGGAAACCAGCGATGGCCGACGAGCACGAGCACGAGCACCCCGAGCAGGACGAGACGCCGCAGAAGATCGTCGGCGAGCTGCCCGACGTCTCGAAGGGCACCGCCCGCCCGATCACCGTGTTCGGCAACCCGGTGCTGCACCGCGAGGTCGCCACCGTGACCTCCTTCGACGGTGAACTCTCCGCGCTCATCGACGACATGTTCGTCTCGATGTACGCCGCCGAGGGGGTCGGCCTGGCCGCGAACCAGATCGGCGTCGACCTCAAGGTCTTCGTCTACGACTGCCCGGACGACGAGGGTGTGCGGCACGTCGGGCACGTCGTCAACCCGGTGCTGGAGGAGCTCCCGGCCGGCCGGCGGGCGCTGGACGACTCGCCGGAGGGCTGCCTCTCCGTGCCGACCGCGTACATGGAGCTGGCCCGCCCCGACTACGCCGCGGTGACCGGCCAGGACAAGGACGGCAACCCGGTCCGGGTCGAGGGCACCGGTTTCTTCGCCCGCTGCCTGCAGCACGAGACCGACCACCTGTACGGCTACCTGTACATCGACCGGCTCTCCAAGCGCGACCGCAAGGACGCCCTGCGGCAGATGGCCGAGGGCACGCCCAAGTACGCGACGGTGTCGAACGACTGACGGCAGGTCGGCGGCCGAACGCCGAAGGGCCGCACCCGGAGACCCGGGTGCGGCCCTTCGGCCGTTCTCGGCGGCTTGGAGGGAGGCCTAGAAGTCGTCGTCGAAGGAGACCGAGCCCTCGACGGCGACCTGGTACGCGGAGACCCGGCGCTCGAAGAAGTTGGTCAGCTCCTGGACGTTCTGCAGCTCCATGAAACCGAACGGGTTGGTGGACCCGTAGCGGATCGGCATGCCGAGGCGGGCCAGGCGCTGGTCGGCGACGGCCTCCAGGTACTGGCGCATCGACGCGGTGTTCATGCCGGGCAGGCCGTCGCCGCACAGGTCCTGGGCGAACTGGAGCTCGGCCTCGACGGCCTCCTCCAGCATCTCGGTGACCTGCTTGGCCATCTCGTCGTCGAAGAGGTCGGGCTCCTCGTCGCGGACGGTGTCGACCACCGACATGGCGAAGTCCATGTGCATGGACTCGTCGCGGAACACCCAGTTGGTGCCGGTCGCCAGGCCGTGCAGCAGGCCGCGGCTGCGGAACCAGTACACGTACGCGAAGGCGCCGTAGAAGAACAGGCCCTCGACGCAGGCTGCGAAGCAGATCAGGTTCAGCAGGAACGCACGGCGGTCCGCCTTGGTCTGCAGCGAGTCGATGTGGTCGACGGCGTTCATGTACTTGAAGCAGAACTGCGCCTTCTGGTGGATGGAGGGGATGTTCTCCACCGCCGCGAAGGCCGCCGCGCGGTCGTCCGGGTCGGGCAGGTAGGTGTCGAGCAGCGTCAGGTAGAACTGGACGTGCACGGCCTCCTCGAACAGCTGCCGGGACAGGTAGAGCCGGGCCTCGGGGGAGTTGATGTGCTTGTAGAGGCTCAGCACCACGTTGTTGGCGACGATCGAGTCACCGGTCGCGAAGAAGGCGACCAGCCGGCCGATCATGTGCCGCTCGCCCTCGCTGAGCTTGGCGAGGTCGGCGACGTCGGAGTGCAGGTCCACCTCCTCGACCGTCCAGGTGTTCTTGATCGCGTCCCGGTAGCGGTCGTAGAACGACGGGTACCGCATCGGGCGCAGCGTCAGCTCGAAGCCCGGGTCGAGCAGCATCTTCTGACGGTCGGCGTCGGTCGGGGTGCTCACTGGCAGGCCTCGCAGGACTCGGGGTTCTCCAGGGAGCAGGCGATGGCGTCCTGCTCCTCCTGGCTCATGGTCGGGGCGGGCACCGGCACGGCGGTGGCGGCGCGGGCGCCGGTGGCGGCCTGCGCGATGCGGGTGGCCGGGCGCGACCGCAGGTAGTACGTGGTCTTCAGGCCGACCTTCCACGCGTACGCGTACATCGAGCTGAGCTTGCCGATGGTCGGCGCCGCCATGAAGAGGTTCAGCGACTGGCTCTGGTCGATGTACGGCATGCGGGCCGCGGCCAGGTCGATCAGCGCGCGCTGGGGCAGCTCCCAGGCCGTGCGGTACAGCGAACGGACCTCGGCGGGCAGCCAGTTGAGGTCCTGCACCGAGCCGTTGGTCTCGCGCAGCGCGTCCCGGGTCTGCTGGTCCCAGACGCCGAGCTCCTTGAGCTCGCGCACCAGGTACGGGTTGACCTGGAGGAACTCGCCGGAGAGCGTCTCGCGCTTGAACAGGTTGGACACCTGCGGCTCGATGCACTCGTACACGCCGGCGATCGAGGCGATGGTCGCGGTCGGGGCGATCGCCAGCAGCAGCGAGTTGCGCAACCCGGTCTCGGCGATCCGGGCGCGCAGCGCCTCCCAGCGCGCCGCCCACTGCGGAGCGGCCGAGGCGAAGTGGTCGATGTGCAGCTCGCCGCGGGCCGCGCGGGTCTCGCCGTACGCCTCGTGGCGGCCGAACTGCTCGGCCAGGTCGGCGGAGCGCTCGTACGCGGTGAGCATGATGCGCTCGGAGATCAGGGTGGAGAGGGCCGCCGCCTCGGCGGAGTCGAAGTCGATCCGCAGCTTGAAGAAGACGTCCTGCAGGCCCATGATGCCCAGACCCACCGGCCGCCAGCGGGAGTTGGAGGTGCCGGCCTCGGTGGTCGGGTAGAAGTTGATGTCGATGACCCGGTCCAGGAAGGTCACCGCGGTGCGCACGGTGGCGTCCAGGCGGTCCCAGTCCATGGCGTTCAGCAGGTCGGCGGCGGTGGCGCCGTCCGCCACGTGGGCGCCCAGGTTGACCGAGCCGAGGTTGCAGACCGCGGTCTCCGAGTCGTCGGTGACCTCCAGGATCTCGGTGCACAGGTTGGAGGAGTGCACCGTGCGGCCCGGCAGGGCGGTCTGGTTGGCGGCCCGGTTGGAGGCGTCCTTGAAGGTCATCCAGCCGTTGCCGGTCTGCGCCAGGGTGCGCATCATCCGGGCGTACAGGGTCTGCGCGGGGATCGTGCGCACGGCCTTGCCGGCCTGCTCGGCCTTGCGGTACGCCTCGTCGAAGTCGGCGCCCCACAGGTCGACCAGCTCGGGGACGTCGGCCGGGGAGAACAGCGACCAGTCCTCGTTGGCGTTCACCCGGCGCATGAACTCGTCCGGGATCCAGTGCGCCAGGTTGAGGTTGTGGGTGCGCCGGGCCTCCTCACCGGTGTTGTCGCGGAGCTCCAGGAACTCCTCGATGTCGGCGTGCCAGGTCTCCAGGTACACGCAGGCGGCGCCCTTGCGGCGGCCGCCCTGGTTGACCGCGGCGACCGAGGAGTCCAGGGTCCGCAGGAACGGCACGATGCCGTTGGACTGGCCGTTGGTGCCGCGGATCAGGCTGCCGCGCGAACGGATGCGCGAGTAGGACAGGCCGATGCCGCCGGCGTGCTTGGACAGCCGGGCGATCTGCGCGTAGCGGTTGTAGATCGAGTCCAGGTTGTCCAGCGGCGAGTCCAGCAGGTAGCAGGAGGACATCTGCGGGTGCTTGGTGCCGGAGTTGAACAGCGTCGGAGAGGAGGTCAGGTACTCCAGACGGCTCATCAGCCGGTACAGCTCGGCGACCTCGGCCACCGACTGCTCGGAGTCGCCGACCGCGAGGCCCGCCGCCACGCGGAGCAGGAAGTACTGCGGGGTCTCGACCACCTTGCGGGTGATCGGGTGGCGCAGCAGGTAGCGGGACTGCACGGTCCGCAGGCCGAAGTACTCGAAACGGTCGTCGCCCTGCAGGTCGACCAGCGCGTCGAAGGCGGCCGCGTGCTTGGCCACGAACTCGGCGGTGGTGTCGCCGATCAGGCCCTCGGCGTGGCCGACGGCGATCGAGGCGGCGAAGGAGACCGCGCCCTGGGAGACCGCCTCGTCGCTGATCTCCAGCGCGAGCAGCCGGGCGGCGAGCTTCGAGTACTGCGGGTCCTCGGCGATCATCGACGCGGCGGCCTCCACGGCCAGCCCGCGCAGCTCGGCGAAGTCCGAACCGGCGTGGCGGCCGCGCAGCGCGGCGGCGGCGACGTGGCCGGGGTCCACCTGGGGGAGGTCGGTGCTGCGGTCGGTGAGCAGCCGAAGCAGCGCGGCACCGGGGTCGGGCCGGTCGTTGTCGGCGGATCCCTGGGAGGGCAGGGTGACTGAGGCAGCGACGGTCAAGGCGCACTCTCTCCTGTGGCGGCAGCGGACGCTTCGGACACCCCCGGGCCGAGGGCCGGGGGAGCGTCAGGGCATGCGTGTGGCAGGGGAGACGGGCACACCCGACCTCGTCGGGGAGTGCGTCGTAACCCGGCCCACCCGCGAGGCCCGGACGTACAGCTGTGCTTCATGGCATCTGCGGGGAAGCCTGTGGCACACCGTCGGCAGGCCCTCGGACTGCGCGGGCCCGGGCGTTCACGGGCCTGCTCACCGTTGCGGGGCAGTCCCGGACTCACACCGGGTTCCCCTGCGTCGACAGCGAGAGTGAGCATACATGTTGTGGTGTCTCCCTGAAGTACCCCCATATCTTGTGCACGCTGCGTGTCGCGTCCGTGGCTCGGGAGGCTCCCCGGACGCATCGCGCACATCCGATCCGCCCCTCGCCCACGCGGCGTGCTCACGGAATGGTCACCACCCGAGACCTGGCCGGGGCCCATGGCCTACGATCTCTGGCCATGAGTGACGGAACGGGTGCACCGCCCGGTTGGACCGGTCGGCCCGAGTCCCAGGAGGGGTCGGCGGACCCCTCGGAGCAGGCATCCCAGGCCCCTGCCGGCCAGCCCTTCCCGCCGCAGGCCGGCTTCGGCGCCGCGCCCGGATTCCCGTCACAGGCCGCGCCGCAGCAGCAGTGGCAGTTCCAGCCGCCCGCGGCGTCCTCCGAGCCCGACTGGGAGGCGCTCGCCAGCCAGCACGAGGCCAGCTCGCGCCGGAAGAAGCTGATCTGGACCGGTGCGATCGTGGCCGGTGCCTGCGTGCTCGGCGGCGCGGTCGGCCTGGTGGTGATGAACGGCGTGCACAAGGGCGACCCGCAGGCCGGCCCCTCGGCGAGCGCCTCCGCCTCGCCGCGCCCGTCCGGGTCCGGGGCGGCCTCCGCGGCTGCCAACTCGCCCACCGTGCCCGGCCAGCCGGAGCTGCTGGCGGACAAGTCCGGCCAGTCGAACATAGCGATGGGCCCGGACGCCCAGGTCAGTGAGGTCCAGGGCGGCTACGCGCTGCGCCTGCGGAGCAACGGCAACTCCTTCGCCCAGTCGGCGAACCAGGTCGTCGACGTCACCAAGAGCTTCTCGATCTCGGCCTGGGTCTACAACGAGGCGCCGGGCGGCTCCCGCACCGCGATCAGCGAGGGCGACGGCATCTCGTACTCCTTCGACCTGGCCCGTGACGACGCCAACGGCAAGAAGGCCTGGGTGTTCCGGGTGCAGACCGCCGACGGCGGCGCCGACGGCACGGTCGTGCAGGCGGTGGCTCCGGACACCGTGCCGACGGTGGGTCAGTGGGCGCTGCTCACCGGCGTGTACGACGCGGGCCAGAAGAGCATCACGCTCTACGTGAACGGCGCCCAGGCCGCCACCGCGAAGCTGAACGGCGGCATCTGGGCCGGCCCCGGCCCGCTGCAGCTGGGCCGCAGCCGCCACCACGGCATATGGGGCGGCAGCTGGGCCGGCGTGATCGGCCGGGTCCTCGTCTGGGACGAGCCGCTGAACCCCCAGCAGGTCGCAAGCCTCAAGACCGGCGGCACCGGCCTGAGCGCCAAGCCCGCCGGATCCTGGCTCGTCGGCGGCTGATCGGCCGTCCGTTCGCGAGGGCACTGCCACGGGTGGTGCCCTCGCTCACACCTGCCGTGGTGTCACCGGCGATTCGCGTGTGAAAAGATGACGCCCGAGCGAACGGGGACGGCGGCATTCCGGCCGGGGCGGGGCACATTGGTTTCGGAGATGTGCGAACGCGCCCACCGGAACCCCGGAAAGGTTCGTCCGACACCCGACCCCTGACCGGCCGCGCAGCCTGGGGCGGGCACGCAGTTGCTTTCCAGGGGGAATAGAGCGTGAACACTCTGTCCATCGTGATTCCCGCGCTCAACGAGGCGTCGAACCTTCCGGCGGTGATGAGCACGGTACCGGTGGCGGAGCTGGCGGACGCCGGCTGGCGCACCGAGATCGTCGTCGTCGACAACGCCTCGACGGACGACACCGCGGCGGTCGCCACCGCCCTCGGCGCGCGGGTCGTCTCGCAGCCCGAGCGCGGTTACGGCAACGCCTACCTCGCCGGGTTCGACGTGGCCACCGGTGATGTGATCGCCACCGGTGACGCGGACTGCACGTATCCGTTCGACGCGCTGCCCGATCTGTTGCGCACTCTGGTCGAGCACGAGGTCGAGTTCCTGACGACCGATCGTCTCCACCGGCGCAACCGCCGGGCCATGAAGGCGTCGCACTTCGTCGCCAACCACGCCCTCAGCGTGCTCAGCCGCACGCTCTTCCGCAACGGCCTGCGGGACTCCCAGTCCGGCATGTGGATCTTCCGGCGGTACATCTGGGACGGCCTGGACGTGCGCTCCCGCGGCATGGCGTTCTCGCAGGAGATCAAGAACGCCGCGACCACGGCCGGCTACCGCTTCATGGAGGTGCCGATCGAGTACCGCACCCGCGGCGGCGAGGTGAAGCTGAACGCCCTGCCGGACGGTGTGGCGAACCTCCGTCAGCTCTTCAACCACCGGTTCCGCCGCGGCGACGGTCCGCAGCCCGTCCCCGTCGCAGCCCGCCGGCAGGCCCGCATCCCCGCCCAGAAGCCGCGCAACGAACGCATCGAGGCGGTGTGAGCAGGAGGTCCGGGCGCGCCCCGAACGAGGACGCGCCCACCGCGGACGACCTCGGCGGTCCGGCGTCCGCCGACCGGGCGCTCGCCGAGGAGACGTCCGTCGAGGGGGAGGCGGAGGAGGGCACGTCCGGCGACGCCGTGTCCGCCGAGGACGCGGACCGGGGCGTCCGCGGGCGCCGCCGCCGTGCCTCCGCCGACCGCGGCCCGCTGCTTCGCTCCCGGCCGGTCGCCGTCCTCGCCGGCCTGCTCGCGGCGGCAGTCGCCGGGTGGGAGCTGTGGACGGTGCCCGTCACCCGCGAGGTGCTGCTCGACTCCTTCACCGAGCGCCCCCGGACCTACGCCGAGCTGTTCTTCACCGCCACCCCCGGCTTCGAGGGCTCCACCGTGGTCGTCCCGATCGCGGTCACCGACCACGGCGAGGGCTCCGAGGGCTACCAGGTGCGCGTCACCCTGGAGTCGCCGTCCGGGCAGGTCCTCGCCACCTCGACCACCGCCGTCACCCCCCGCTACGGCGCACCCGTGCCCCTGGTCGCCAAGCTGCAGACCAACGCCGACGTCGCCCTCGTCCGGGTCGCCCTGGTGGGGCATCCGCAGAGCCTGTACTTCCGATTCGGGAAGTCCCAGACCACCCATGGCTGAGGCGCTGCACACACCCCTGACGAGCCGACGCCCTGGAACACCGATGCGTACGATCCTGCAGGTCACCCCGTACTACCCGCCCCACCTGGGCGGTCTCGAACGGGTGGTGGAGAACCTCTCCGGCCAACTGGCGCGCCGCCACGACGTCCGCGTGGTCACCACCGCGCTGGGCGCCGGGGGAGCGCCGCGGCACGCCGCGGGCCCGGTCGCCGTCCGTCGCCACCGCGCCGTCGAGGTCGCCCACACGGCGCTGGCCCCCGGATTGCCGTTCTCGCTGCTGCGCGCGCCCCGCGGCGCCGTGCTGCACCTGCACTGCGCGCACGCCCTGATGCCCGAACTCGTCGCCGCCGCCGCACGTCTGCGCCGGCAGCGCTTCGTGCTCCACTTCCACCTCGACGTCGACGCCTCCGGCCGGCTGGGCCGGCTGCTGCCCGCGTACAAGAAGCACGTGCTGGCCCGGGTGATGCGGGCCGCAGCCGCCGTGATCGCGCTGACCGAGGAACAGGCCGCCTTCCTCCGGGACACCTATCGGGTGCCCGCCGAGCGGGTCTTCGTCGTCCCCAACGGTGTCGGGGGCCAGTACTTCATGCCCGTCCGGCAGCCCGCTGACCGGCCGCTCCACCTGCTGTACGTCGGCCGGCTCAGCGCCCAGAAGAACGTCGCGCGGCTGCTCGACGCATTGGCCCTGGCTGGCCGTCCGGTGCGGCTGAGGATCGTCGGCGACGGCGAACTCCGGCCCCGTCTGGAGGAACAGGCCCGGCGCCTCGGGCTGTCCTCGGTCGAGTTCGCCGGCGGGCTGCTCGGAACGGACCTCGTCGCCGCCTACGCCGGTGCCGACGCCCTCGTCCTGCCCTCCGACCGGGAGGGCATGCCGCTGGTCGCCCTGGAGGCCATGGCCGCGGCGCTCCCCGTGCTCGCGACCGACGTCCCGGGCAGCCGCGAACTCCTCGACGGCGTCGGCCTGCTGTCGGCACCCGAGCCCGCGGCGCTCGCCGCGGCGATCGACCGGCTCGCCGCCGACCCGGCGCTGCGGCTGCGGTTGTCCGAGCGGAGCGCGAAAGCGGCGCGGGCGTACGCCTGGGAGAACGTCGCCACCCGGGTCGAAGGGGTCTACGAGGAGGTCGGGCTGTGAACGCGCGCACCCTCCTGCGGGGCCGCTCCGCGGTGATGCTGGGAAGCGCCGTGGCCTGCGTGGTCGAGACCCTGCCCGGTGTTCCGGGCGCCGTGCTCACCGCGGCCGGGCTGTGGCTGCTGATCGGCGCACCCGTGGCACTCTGGCGCGGCACCGCCGCCAAGGCGGTGTCCACCCGGGACGCTGCCCTGATGGTCGCCGTGGGCCTCGCCGTCGTCACCGACCTCCTCGTCGCCCTCGCCGTCAACACCCTGCTGCCGCCGTTCGGCATCGACGAACCGCTCACCCGCGCCAACCTCGCCGGGGCGAGCGCCATGGTCGTCGCCGTCCTCGGCGCCTTCCTGCCCGAGGCGCCGCCGCCCGCCCGCCGCTTCGGCCTGCCCGCCGGCACGGCGACCCTGGCCGGCCTCGGCGCCCTGACCCTGGTGCTCTCCGTGGCAGGCCCGATCCGGCTGAACAACGGGCTCAGCGGCACCGTCAGCACCATCGCCCTAGTCGCCGTCGCCGCCCTCCTGCTGCTACTGATGGTCCGCCGACGCCGCTACCCCGTGCCGCTGCTGGAGGGCGGCCTGTACGTGGCGGCCGCCGCCCTGCTGCTGCTGAACTCGCTGCGCGGCTGGGGCATCGCCGGCCACGACATCCAGCGCGAGTACGAGTACTTCCGGCTCGCCCTCGGCGGCTCGTACTGGAACGTCGAGCTGTACCCCGACGCCTACAACGCCTGTCTCAGCATCACCCTCCTCCCGGTGTCCGTCGCCCGGCTCACCGCCATCCCCGGGATCTACGTCTTCAAGGTCGTCCTGCCACTGCTGTTCGCGCTGACCCCGGTGCTCGTCCACCGCGCGGTGCGCAACGTCGCGCCCCAGTTCGTCGCGCTGCTGTCGGCCGTCTACTTCATGCTGTTCCCGACCTTCTTCACCGACATGACCTTCCTCGGCCGGCAGGAGATCGCCTTCCTGCTGCTGGGCTGCGCCATGGCCGTGCTCACCGACACGGGCCGGCCGATGCGGGCCCGCCGCGTGGCCGTCCTCGCGCTGCTCGTCGGCTGCGTGCTCTCGCACTACTCGACCACCTACGTGGTGGTGGCGACCCTCGCCGTCGGGTACGCCGTCGAACTGCTGTGGCGGCTCGCCGCCTCCCGTGGCCGGACCCGGCTGCGGCGCCGCAGCCGGGTCGCCGGAACGGGCACCCTGATCACCTGGTGGCTGGTGCTCGTCCCCGCGGTACTGGCGGTCGTCTGGGCCGGGCCGGTCACCCACACCAGCGTGCAGCTCAAGTCCACCCTCGGCATCGTCGTCCAGGAGGTCCTGCACCCGGGCCAGGGCAAGGGCGGCTCCTCCGACACCGCGTACAGTCTGTTCGGCGGCGCGAAGGCCGGCCCGCAGCAGCGTCTCGACGAGTTCCGCGCCGAGACGGTCGCCGCCACCGACGCCAAGCGCGCCGTCGGCGACTACTTCCCGCTGCAGGCCGTCGAGGGCTACCGGACGGTCGCGGTGCCGCAGGCCGACATGCCGCTCACTCCGCTCGGCCGTGCCCTCGACACCGCCGGACTCAGCGTCACCGGCCTCAACGGCGCACTCCGCCAGGGAGCCGCGCTGATGCTGCAGGTCCTGGTGCTGGTCGGTTTCGCCGCCGTGCTGCGTGCCCGGCGCCGTTCCTTCCGGCCGCTGCGCGATCAGGTCACCCTGACCGTCGGCGCCCTCGCCATGGTCGCGCTGTTCACCCTGCTGCCCCAGCTGTCCGTGGACTACAGCGTGCTCCGCGCCTTCCAACAGGGCCTGTTCTTCTACGCGCCGTTCCTCGCCGCGGGCACCCTGTGGCTGCTGCGCTGGGCCGGCCGCCGGACCGTCCCGGTCGCCTGTGCACTCACCCTCGCGCTGTTCCTCGACCTGACCGGTGTCGTCCCCAAACTCCTCGGCGGCTACCCCGCCCAGCTCCAGCTCAGCAACGCCGGCCGCTCCTTCGACATCTACTACCCGCACGTCGAGGAACAGATGGCCGTCTACTGGCTGGAGAAGCAGATCGCCACCGACAAGCGGCAGGTGCTGCAGACGGACCGCTACACCTTCAGCCGGCTGCAGACCCTGATCACCGGCCCCGCCCAGGCCGACGTCCAACCCGTCGTCATACGCCCCAACTCGTACGTGCTGCTGGGCGCCACCACCGTGCGCAAGGGCGAGGTGACCGTCTTCTACCGTGGAGACCTCGTCACCTACAAGTATCCGACGGCACTGCTGAGCACGACCAAGAACCGGATCTACAGCAGTGAAGGAGCCGTGATCTACCGATGAGCACACCCGAGCGGCCGCCGCGCGTGCTGATGGTCAGCCACTACTACCCGCCGCACCTCGGCGGCATCGAGAACGTCGCCCGCCAGGAGGCCCGCCACCTGGCCGCCGCCGGCGCCGAGGTCACCGTGCTGACCAGCGCCGACCGCAGCAGCGTCCGCGACGAGGACGGCGTCCGCGTGGTGCGGATCGCCGCCTGGAACGGCGCCGAACGGGCCGGCGTGCCCTTCCCGGTGCTGTCGCCCCGCGTGCTCACCGCCGCGCTCCGGCACGCCCGGCGGGCCGACGTGGTGCACGTCCACGACTGCCTCTACCTCACCTCCTGGGCCGCCGGACTGGCCGCCGTGCTCACCCGGACCCCGCACGTCCTCACCCAGCACGTCGCCCTGGTCGCCCACCCCTCCGCGCTGGTCCGCGCCGTCCAGCACGCCGTGTACGCCGTCGCCGGCCGCGCCCTGCTGCGCCGCGCCCGCCGCGTGATCACCCTGAACGCCTCCGTCGCCGACTTCGCCGTCCGCGGCGGGGCCCGCCCGGACCGGCTGCGCCACCTCGCCAACGGCGTCGACACCGCGCTCTTCCGCCCGGCCGCCGCGCCCGGCGAGCGGGCCGCCGCCCGCACCCGCCTCGGCCTGCCGCAGGACCGCGTGCTCGCCCTCTTCGCCGGCCGCCTCGTGCCCAAGAAGGGCCACGACCTGCTGCTCGCCGCACACCGCCCCGAGGACGGCTACGACCTGGTCTTCGCCGGCGACGGTGACGTCCGGGCCCTCGCCGGCCGCCCCGGCGTGCACGGCCTCGGAACCCTGTCGCCCGAGGACCTCGCCGACGCCTACCGTGCCTGCGACCTCTTCGTCCTGCCGTCCACCGCCGAGGGCTTCCCGCTCACCGTCCAAGAAGCCATGGCCTCCGGCCTGCCCGTGATCACCACGGACGACCCCGGGTACGCGCCTTACCGGCTCGACCGCAGCAGTGTCCGCCTGCTGCCCCGCGACCCCGGGCAGCTGGGCGACGCCCTCGCCGAACTCGCCGCAGACCCCGCCCTGCGCGCCCGGATGGGCGGCTACTCCCGGCAGTACGCCGCCGACGCCTTCTCCTGGCACCGGCACACCACCGCATTGACCGAGCACTACCGGGGCCGCGACGGGCACGAGCACGTTCAGCACGAGCAGGCCCACGCATGATCACCGGCACCCCGCGTCGCAGACCCGGCGCACCTCCCCGTGGCTAGGCACCGGGGCCGGCACGCCCGGCCGCCGGACCAGGTGTACCGCAGCTCCTTCTTCCTGCTCGCGTCCTCCGTCACCACCGCCGGGCTCGGCTTCCTGTTCTGGGTCGTCGTCGCCCGCTTCTACACCCCCGAGCAGGTCGGCCTGGCGACCTCGCTGATCTCGGCGACCTCGCTGCTCGCCTACCTCAGCATGTTCGGCCTGAACAGCACCCTCGTCCGCTTCCCGGCACCGGCACCCGCCCGCAACGGGCAGATCACCCAGGCGATCGCCCTGGTGGCGATTGTGTCCGGCGCCGCCGCACTGGTCTACCTGGCGGGCCTGCCGCTGTACGGGCCCAAGCTGCTGTTCGTCCGAGGCGACCTGCTGCAGGCCGGCGCCTTCGTCCTGTTCTGCGTCTGCGCGGCGGTCAACGCCCTGACCGACTCGGTCTTCGTCAGCGCCCGCCTGCCACAGCTCAACGTGCTGGTCGACGGCCTGATCCAGGGCCTCGCCAAGCTCGCCCTGCCGGTCGCCCTGGTCGCCCTCGGCCCGTTCGGTGTCGTCGCCTCCACCGGCGGCGGCTACCTCGTCGCCGTCCTCGCCTCCCTGCTCCTGATGCACCGCCGGATCGGCTACCGGTTCGACTTCCGCACCCGGGGCACCCGCCTGCGCGAGCAACTCGGCTACTCCGCAGCCAGCTACACCTCCAGCCTGCTCAACCTGCTGCCGCTGATGATCGTCCCGCTGATCGTGCTGGAACGTCTCGGCACCGCCGCAGCCGGCTACTACTACGTCGCCTTCCAGATCGCAGGCATGCTGCACGCCGTGTCCGGGGCCGTCGGCGAGGCCCTGTTCGCCGAGGTCTCCTCGGACGAGTCCCGCTTCGGTGAACTGCTGCGCCGCTCCGCCCGGATCATCGCCGCCGTCCAGGTGCCCGCCGTCATCGCCGTCGCCGCCGGCAGCACCCTGCTGCTCAGGATCTTCGGCCCCTCCTACGCCGCCCGCAGCAGCGGCCTGCTCACCGTGCTCGCGCTCTGCGCCCTCGCGGTGGCCCTCAACACCTGGGCCAGCTTCGGCCTCAAGGCCGCCCGCAGCATGACCCACCTGATCCTCAGCAACGTCCTCTTCGCCGCGGTGACCATCGGCCTCACCGCGTTCTGGGCGCCGCGCGGACTGATCTGGGTGGGCCTCGCCTGGGGCGTCGGCAACCTGCTCTCCGGGCTCTACGCGACCGCCGCCCTGCTCGCCCGACGCACCTCCGCCCGACGCACACCCGAACGACCCGTACCCGCGTCGCCGTACCCCGCCGCTCCCCACCCCGTCGCGCCGTACCCCGCTCCGTCGCACCCTGCCCCTCCGTACCCCTCCCCTCCGTACCCCTCCCCTCCGTACCCCGCTGGGCCGTATGCGGCCCCGCCGCACTCCGCCCCGCCTCACCACCCGCAGCCCGGGACGGGTGCATCTGCGCACGCCGTCCCCCCGCAGCACTCCCGCACCGTCCGACCCGAGGAACACCGCCGATGAGGATCGTCGTCGTCAACGCCTACGTCCGCGGCAACGCCGGGGACGCAGCCCTGCTCTCCGTCTGCCTGCGGCACGTCCGGGAGGCCTTCCCGCACGCCCGGACGGTCATCGCCGGTATGGAGGACGCCGCCGTCCACCCCGACTTCGAGGGCGTCGAGAACATCGGGTCGATCCGCCGCTGGGTCGCCGACGGCGAGGTCTCGTTGCTGCGCCGCGTCCTGCGCAAGCTCCTCGTCGCACCGCTCGCCGTCCTCGCCCTGCTGCTGCCCAGGCCCGCCGGCCGCACACTGCTGCGCCTGCTCCCTGCGGAGGCCCGCCGCGAGGCCGACGCGGTCTCCCGGGCCGACCTGGTCGTCTCCATGGGCGGCGGCTACCTCAACGCCCGCCCCGGTCTGAACGGGCACCAGAACGTCTTCTTCGTCCTCCTCCCCGCCTTCCTCGCCCAGCGCGCCGGGGTGCCGGTGGTGTTCGCGCCGCAGTCCTTCGGCCCGTTCCCCGCCCGCCTCCAGCGGCGGCTCGTCCGGCGCGCGCTGCGCCGCTCGCCGCTCGTGCTGGCCCGTGAGGCCCTCAGCGCGGCGATACTGGAGGAGTGCGGCCTGCCCGCGGACCGGATCGGCCGGGCCGTCGACTCCGGCTTCGCCTACGCCCCCGAGGCGCAGCCCGACTGGCGGGCCCGTCTCGACACCGACCCCGGGCAGCCGCTGGTCGGGCTCACCGCCCGGCGCTGGCTGGAGCCGGCCGCCCAGGACGGCTACGAGCGGGCCCTCGCCGAGGTCGTGGACCGGATCCAGGCCGCCGGCCACCGGGTCGTCCTGATCCCCCAGGTCAGCACCGGCTACCTCGGCGACGACGACATCCTCGTCGAACGCCGGATCGCCGCCCACTGCACCACGCCGCCGCTGCAGCTCGACGAACGCGTCGACTACCGCGAACTGCGCTCCCTCTACGGCGAATGCTCGCTGCTCGTCGGCACCCGCTTCCACTCGGTGATCTTCGCGCTCACCAGCGGCGTCCCGTGCGTGGCCATCGGCTACGAGCACAAGACCGCCGGCATCATGGCCGAACTCGGCCTCTCCGCGAAGGTGGTGCCGATCGAGGAGGTGACCGCGGACCGCCTGTGGACGCTGGTCGGGCCGCTGCTCGGCCCCGGCGCCGAGGAGTACCGCGCGCTGCTCCGCGACCGCGTCCCCGGCTACGTCGCCCGCGCCGAGGAGTTCCCCGCGATGCTCCGGGCCCTCCTGCCGGCCACCGCCCAGGACACGGCCCGGGCAGTGGCCCAGCCACAGGTGTCGGCCTGATGCCGGCCCGCGACCGCGTGCCCGCGGCCGGCCCGCGGACGGTGGCCGTCGTCACGCCCTACTACCCGCCCAAGATCGGCGGCGTGGAGAACTACACCGCACGCCTCGCCCGCGCCCTCGCCGACGACCCGGAGCTGCGGCCGGTCGTCATCACCACCCGGTCCGACGGGCTGCGCACCACCGACACCGTCGAGAACGGCGTCCGGATCGTCCGCCTCGGCGCCTGGCTCCGGCTCTCCAACACCCCGCTGAGCCCGCTCTGGCCACTGCAGTTGAGGCGCTGGCTGCGCCGCACCGGCGCCGCCGTGGTCAACGCGCACAGCCCGGTGCCCGGTCTGGCCGACCTCGCGGTCGCCGTCGCCGGCCGGCGGCACACCGTGCTGACGTACCACGCGGGCTCGATGCTCAAGGGCGAGCCCGGCAGCGGCGCCGCCGACCGCCTGATCGGCCTCTACGAGACGCATGTGCTGCCCCGGGTGTTCCGCCGGGCTGCGGCACTCGTCGCGGTCTCCCCGGTCTCGCTGGCCTCCGGCCTGCCCCACGCCGTCGAGATCAGCCCCGGCGTCGACCTCGACCGGTTCACCCCGGGCCCACCGCCCTCGACCCGCCCCCGCACCGTCCTGTACGTCGGCCGGATGGACCGCACCTCGGCATGGAAGGGCGTGGACGTGCTGCTGCACGCCCTGGCCCGCCCGGCCGGCCCGGACACCGCGCGGCTGCGCCTGATCGGCGGCGGCGACGCCGTACCGGACCATCTGGCGCTGGCCGGCCGCCTCGGCATCGCCGACCGGGTGGAGGCCGCAGGCGAACTGACGGGGCAGGACCTGGTCGAGGCGGTGCGCACCGCGGCCGTCGTCGTCCTGCCGTCCCGCACCGAGGCCGAGTCCTTCGGGATGGTGCTGGTCGAGGCGATGGCCTGCGGCACACCGGTGATCGGATCCGCGGTCGGCGGCGTGCCGGGGGTGGTCGCCGACGGAGAGACCGGCCTGCTCGTCCCGCCCGGCGATCCGGACGCGCTCGCGGCCGCCTGCCGCCGCCTGCTCGACGACGGCGCGCTCGCCGACCGGATGGGGGCAGCGGGTCGGCTCCGCGCCGAGGAGCACTACGACTGGCGGCGACTGACAGCACGCCACCTCGACCTGTTCCGCGGCTGACGCGGGCGCGCGCCGCGGGCCGCTACTGCGGCTGCGGGCGGCGGTAGTAGGCGGCGGCCGCGTCCTTGAACGCCTGGAAGGCGGGCTTGCGCGAACCGTCGTAGCGGCGGAGGCCGTAGAACAGCGAACGCCGCTTCTTGTCCTTGGCCGTGCCGGCGTCCTGCTCGGCGAACCAGAACACCGCGGTGACGTGCGGGTTGGCGGCCGCGGCGGGGATCGTGTCGCTGGCGATGTCGGCCTGGAAGCCCTCGGTCACGTGCGAGGCGTTCGGCGGGATCGTCCGCCCGTCCGCGGCGCCGCCCGGGCCGTTGGTGGGTGCGCCGGTCTCGGTGATCCAGATCGGCATGTTCGGAGTGCCGTACTTGTCGAGCACCGCGACCAGGTTGTCCTTCGCGCTGCTGATCTCCTCCATCGCCGTGCCGAACTCCGTCTTGGCACTCGGCAGATGGGGATAGGTGTAGGGGTGGTAGCTCAGCGCGTCCACCAGCTTGTTGCCGCCGAGCCTGCAGACCTGCTCCAGGAACTCGGTGTGCGAGATGTGCCCCGCCGACGGGTCGGTGGACACCGCCGCCAGGCCGCCCAGCAGCAGGTACGCCTTCGGGTCGGCCCCGCGCAGCGCCTTGGACGTGACGGTGAGGAGCCGGGTGTAGGCGGCCGCGTCGGGCTTGGGGGCCCAGAACGGGATGTTCGGCTCGTTCCAGATCTCCCAGACGTGGATGCCCATCGGGGCGTACCGCTGTGCGGCGTCCCGGGCGAAGGCGGCGAACACGTCCGGCTTCGCCGGCGGGCAGGACGGGTCGTCGGTGCAGCCGGCCGTGCGGGCCCAGCCCGGGGTGTAGCCGATGGTGGGCAGTACCTCCAGCTTGCGCGCGTGGGCGGCCTTCACGACCCGGTCGAAGCGCTGCCACAGGTAGCTCTTCGGGCTGTCCGGCTGGATGTTGTTCCAGGACAGGTCGACCCGGATCCAGGTCGCGCCCAGCTCCACCGCGTCGTCCAGGCCGATCGCCAGGTCCTGGTCCGACTTCCAGGTCAGGGTGTCCCCGAACGCGAGGCCGATGCGGAGCTGCTTGCCGTTCTGCGGTGCCGTGGGGGAGGGCACGGCGATCGGTGTCTCGGCCGAGGCGGACGAGGAGGACCGCGTGAAGACGCCTGCCACCACGGTCGCCACCAGCGAGATCACGAAGGCCAAGGCCGCCACCAACAGTCGCTGCCGTCCGGCCCATTGCATCCCCATGCGGTACAGCCTAGGCCAGGTCCGAAAGAGATCTGTCAGAAGGTCAGGGCGTAGACCATCAGGTCGAGGCCGGGCAGGGGGGCCCAGTCCCGCTCGGGCGCCCGGCGGAAGCCAAGCCGTTCGTACACCCGGTGGGCGTCCGTCATCTCCGGCCGGGTGGAGAACGCCATGCCGGCCAGGCCGAGTTCGCGGCTGCGGTCCATCGCGGCCCGCACCAGGGCGGCGCCGACGCCGCGGCCGCGGGCGGCCCGGCCGACGGCCAGCATCCGGATCTCGCCCTCGTCCGGCTGCGAGATGTCGGCCCAGGCCGAACCGCCGACCGCGAACGTCACGCAGCCGAGCACATGCTCGTCCCGGGCGTCGACGGCGACGAGGAGTTCGGCCTCCTCGTTGCGGCGGCGGGCGTCACGGAGGAGCCCGGCGTACGGCCCGTCGGCGAGGCTGAAGCCGTCGCCGACGAAGACCTCGACCGAGAGTTCGCCAGCCGGGTCGAGGTCCCGTTCGCGGGCGCGGCGGATGACGACGTCCATCCGTCCAGTCTGCCCTCCGCCGCGGTGGCCCCGGCGGTCGGGGGGTGCAGTCGGTCGGGCACGGACGGGTCGGGGGGATAGCCGCCGGGGCGGTGCCAGTTGTCGCGGCCGTGCCGGCCGGTGCGGTCGCGCTCCCGGCCGACCACGGCCCCGACCAGGGCGAACACACCGATGACGACGGACAGGACGGCGGCGTTCTCGAACACGGTGGAAGTCATGGCACCACTCTCCCGGCCGGCCGCCGCCCGAACGAGTGGCAGGAATGCCCTCTTGCATCGAATTACTGCCAACGGCATCCTGGAGCCATGCTGAAGAATGTGGTCGCCGTCGTCCTGGAGGACGTCCACCCCTTCGAACTCGGGGTCGCCTGCGAGGTGTTCGGCCTCGACCGCAGCGAAGAGGGCCTACCCGTCTACGAGTTCGCGCTCGCCTCCGACACGCCCGGCCCCAAGCGCACCCACGCAGGCTTCACCGTGGACGTCCCGTACGGGCCCGAACGCCTCGCCGGGTCCGACCTGGTGATCCTCACCGCGACCGGTCTGCGCGACGAGTACCCGCCCGCCCTCCTCGCCGCCCTCCGCGCGGCCGTCGAGGGAGGCGCCCGCGCGCTGTCCATCTGCAGCGGCAGCTTCCTGCTCGGCGCCGCGGGACTGCTCGACGGCCGCCGCTCCACCACCCACTGGAAGCACGCCGCCGAAATGGCTCGGCGCTTCCCGCTCACCACCGTCGAACCCGACGTGCTCTACGTCGACGACGACCCGGTCATCACCTCCGCCGGCACCGCCTCCGGGATCGACGCCTGCCTGCACCTCGTCCGCAAGGTCCAGGGCGCCGAGGTCGCCCGCGGCATCGCCCGCCGGATGGTCGTCGCCCCGCACCGGGACGGCGGCCAGGCCCAGTTCGTCAACCGCCCGCTGCCCGAACCCGGCGTCGACTCGCTCGCCCCCGTCCTGGACTGGATGCGCCACCACCTCGACGAGGAGGCCACCGTCGAACGGCTCGCCGCCCTCGCCCACATGTCCCCGCGCACCTTCGCCCGCCGCTTCCAGCAGGAGACCGGCACCACTCCGCACCGCTGGCTCACCGGCCAGCGCCTGCTGCTCGCCCAGCGGCTCCTCGAAGGCACCGCCGAGCCGATCGACGCCGTCGCCGCCCGCTGCGGCTTCGGGAACGCCGCCACCCTCCGCCACCACTTCGCCCGCCGCCTCGGCACCACCCCGCAGGCCTACCGCCGCGCCTTCGCCAGCCCCGAGATCGCGGCGGCGGGGGTGTAGCGGCGGCGGGGCTCGGGGCGCGGCGGGGGACTCCCCTCCCGCCGTCGCCGGGAGGGGAGGACGGGCGGCCCGCTACCGGCCGAGCGCCGCGACACCCGCCTGCGCGAACTGCTCGTCCAGGTCGCCGCTCGGGGCGCCCGCGACACCGACCGCCGCCACCGGCACGCCCTTGACCTGCACCGGGGCGCCGCCGCCCAGGAACAGCGTGCCCGGGATGTCCTTGAGGTTCGGGGTCTGCGCCAGGCGCTTCGCCAGCTCCGAGGTCGGGGCGTTCCAGGACACCGCCGTGAAGGCCTTGCGCTCCGCCGACTCCGGCGACCGCGGGCCGGCGCCGTCACCGCGCAGCGCGACGATCGTGTTGCCGTTCCGGTCGACCACGGCGACCGAGACCTTGTAGCCGCCCTGGCCGGCCGCGTCGATCGCCGCCAGCGCCGCCCTGGTCGCGGCGTCCACCGACAGGTGCGAGGAGGACACCATGTCCTTGCCGCCGGCCTCGGCGCGGACCGCCGCGGGAGCACCGGCCGAACCGGAGGTCTCCGCGCTCGCCGCCACCGCGCCGACGGTGCCCGCACCCAGCGCGGCCACCGCCACGGCGCCGCCCAGTATCCGTGCCCGCATCGACGTCTTCTTCATTGCGACTCCTCGGCGCTTCACCGGTCCGGCCCCTGCGGCTCGGACTCCACCTCGATCCTCCGGGCCCCGCCCCCTCCCCGGCGTCGGCGTTCCGGCTCGCCTGCGCAGGCATGATGGAGGACACCGGGGTCAACCGGTCGGCCGATGCGCGGCAGCGGCCGACCGGCCAGAATCCGAACCACGGACCGGCCGGCGCCCGCATCCCGCATCCCGCGACACCTGTATCCCGCTGTATCCCGCGCCGGCCGCGGACCCGCGGCAGAAACGGAGACACACGTGCGACCGCCGCAGCGGACCGACGCCGACACCGACGAGCGCCGCCTCGCCCTCGTCCTCGACGCCGCCTTCCTGCTGCTGCTCGCCGGATCGCTCGGCCGCTACCTCACGCACCACCCCGACAGCCCCGCCACCCCCTAGGTGATCGGTCTCTCCACCGCCCTCGCCGCCGCCCAGCTCACGGGCTCCCGCCTGCTCGCCCCGCCCCGCGAGAACACCGCGGGCCGGGACACCGCGGGCTGGGACACCGTCCACCAGGACACCGCCGCGAACGGACCGGACCGACCCGACCGACCCGACCGACCCGACCGACCCGACCGACCCGATGGGCCCCGGCCCGGTACCCGCCGCAGCCGGACCGCCGCCGGCGCCCTCGCCCTGGTCGTCGCGCTCTGGGTGGTCCTCGTCCTGCTGGCCCCCAGCTTCGCCTGGTGCGCCGTCCCGCTCGTCTACACCGCGCTGCGCACCCTGCCCACCCGGGCGGCCCTCCCGCTGGTCGCCGCGCTCACCGCGCTGGTCACCGTCGGCCAGGCCCGGCTGCCCGGCCCGGCCGACGCCACCGTGCTGATCCTCCCGCCCACCGTTGCGGCCCTCGCGACCGCCGTCTTCCTCACCATGCGGCGGCAGACCGCCCGGCAGCGGGCCCTCGTCGACGACCTGGTCCGCACCCGCCGAGACCTCGCCTCCACCGAGCGCCGCGAGGGCACCCTGGCGGAGCGCGAGCGCCTCGCCATGGAGATCCACGACACCCTCGCCCAGGGCCTGTCCAGCCAGCAGATGCTCCTCCAGGCCGCCGACCGCACGTGGGACACCGACCCGGACACCGCCCGCCGCCACGTCCGCAGCGCCGCCGCCGTCACCGGCCGCAACCTCGCCGAGGCCCGCCGCTTCGTCCACGACCTCGCCCCCGCCGAACTCGCCGACGGCGGCGGCCTCGACCGCGCCCTGCGGGCCCTCGCCGACCGTGAGAGCACCGAGACCGGCCTGCCGGTCCGCTTCCACCTCGACGGCACCCCCGTGCCGCTGCCGCCCGCCACCCAGGCCGCCCTGCTGCGGATCGCCCAGGGCGCCCTCGCCAACGTCCGCGAGCACGCCCGGGCCACGGCCGCCGCCCTCACCCTCTCCTACCTGGGCGACCAGGCCGTCCTCGACATCGCGGACAACGGCCGCGGCCTGCCCCCGGACACCACCGGGCTCACCGCCGCCCGCGGCCACGGACTGCCCGCCATACGGGCCAGGCTCCGCCAGCTCGGCGGCACCCTCACCGTCGAGAGCACCCCGGGGGAGGGCACCGTGCTCTCCGCCGCCGTACCCCTGCACACCGGGAGGCCGGGATGAACCCGCCGGTTCGGCTGCTCGTCTGCGACGACCACGCGGTCGTCCGGGCGGGCCTGCTCGCGCTGCTCGCCAGCGCCGGCGACATCGACGTGGTCGGCGAGGCCGGCAGCGGCGAGGAGGCCGTCGCGCTCGCCGAGCGGCTCCGGCCGCAGGTGGTCCTCATGGACCTCCAGCTGGGCAGCGGCATCGACGGTGTCGAGGCCACCCGGCGGATCACCGCGGCCGGGGGCGGCCCGCACGTCCTCGTCCTCACCACCTACGACACCGACGCCGACATCACCCGCGCCATCGACGCCGGCGCCACCGGCTACCTGCTGAAGGCCGAGCGCCCGGAGGAGCTGTTCGCCGCCGTGCACGCGGCGGCCGCCGGCCGCACGGTGCTCTCGCCGCCGGTCGCCAGCCGGGTGATGGCCCAGATGCGCGCCCCGGCGCCCCGGCTCACCGACCGCGAGCAGGAGATCCTCGGCCGGCTCTCCGAGGGCCTCGGCAACCGGGAGATCGCCCGCGCCCTGTTCATCAGCGAGGCCACCGTCAAGAACCATCTCGGCCGCATCTACGACAAGCTCGGCGTCGACACCCGGGCCGGCGCCGTCGCGGTCGCCAAGGAGCGCCGCCTGCTGCGCTGAGGCCCGCGGCCCGTCAGGCCGGCGCCCCGGCCCGTCAGGCCGGCTCCCCGGGCCGGCTACCCGGCCCCGCCGCCCGGCAGGTGGCCGGTGGTGTTCCAGAAGTCGGGGCGGAGCCGGTCGTCGGCGGCCCGCCACAGACTCGTCGAGCAGTTGCGGACGGGCTCCAGGGCGAGCAACTGCGGCTCGGTGAGGCGGTCCAGGACGTGCCGCAGCATCAGCACCGTGCAGTCGTGCGCGACCACCAGCACCGGCCGGCCCCGCTCCTCCTCGCAGAGGTCCCGCAGCACTCCCCGCACCCGCAGCGCCACGTCCAGCCAGGACTCCCCGCCCGGCGGCCGGTAGTACAGCTCGCCCATCCGCCTGCGCCGGGCGGCCTCCGCCGGGTGCTCCTTGTCGATGGCGGCCCGGGTCAGCATCTCCAGCACGCCGAGCTCTCTGTCCCGCAGCCGCTCGTCGTACCGCACCGGCACCCCCACCGGCACCGCCCCCAGCCCGGAGGCCTGCGCGAGGGCGATCCGCGCCGTCTCGGCCGTCCGCACGTACGGGGAGCACCACACCGCGCGCGGCCGGTCCGCGGCGGGCAGGCCGGCCCACCAGCGCCCCAGCGCCTGGGCCTGCGCCTGGCCGTGCAGCGAGAGTGGGATGTCGGCGTCACGGCTGCTGATCGGGACGGTCAGCGCACCCGTCTCCTCGGCCAGCCGGAACTCGACGTTGGCGACGGACTCGCCGTGCCGGGTGGCGATCAGCACGGAGGGCAGCGGCCGGCCGCCGCCCTCGCGTTCGGTGCGGTACCCGTTCAGGATGGTGTCGGCCTCTGCCATCGCCCGTCTCCCCGTCTCGGTGTCTCGCGCTGCGCCTAGCGCGGCGGCGCCCCTGGGTGGTGGGGGAGGGCGCGCCCGTGGGGAGCCGCGCCCGGACACGATGATCGCGCCGCCACCACCAGTGTTGACGGTGGTGGCGGCGCGAGCACAGGGCGCACGATGTCAGGCGCTGTGCGCCCCTCGCCTCAGTGCGCCGCTGCGGGCTGCGGGGCCTCGGTGACGGCCTCGTCGCCGGCTTCGGCGGAGTAGTCGGTGCTGCTGGTCTCGTCCACGCCCTCCGGGGCCTTGACGGCCTTGAAGACGAGGGTGAGCACCACCGCGACCGCGAGGTTCAGCACGAAGGCGGTGAGGCCGATGAAGCCGATCTCGCCGATGAACGGGATCTCCGCGGTGTTGCCGCCGAAGTGCTTGGTGGCCGGTGAGGAGATCCCGTAGGCCTTCCAGGTGCCGTAGGCCATGCCGGCCGCCCAGCCGGCCAGCAGCGCCCAGCGGTGGAACCACCGGGTGAACAGGCCGCCGACGACGGTGACGAAGGTCTGCAGGATCCACAGGCCGCCGAGCAGCTGCAGGTTGATCGCGAACTGCTTGTCCATCGCCAGGACGAAGGCCAGCGCGCCGACCTTCACCAGCAGCGAGGCGATCTTGGCGATCCGGGTCTCGTCCGCCGGCGTGGCGTCGGGCTTGAGGAACTCCTTGTAGATGTTGCGGGTGAAGAGGTTCGCCGCGGCGATCGACATGATCGCGGCGGGCACCAGGGCGCCGATGCCGATCGCGGCGAAGGCGACGCCGGTGAACCAGTCCGGGAACATGTTCTCGAACAGCTGCGGCACCGAGAGCTGCGCGTTGAAGCCCTTCACACCCTTGCCTACGCCGGCCGCGATCGCCATGAAGCCCAGCAGCGCGAGCAGGCCGAGCATCAGCGAGTACGCCGGCATGATCGCCATGTTGCGGCGCACCGTGTTCCGCGACTTGGAGGCCAGCACGCCAGTCACCGAGTGCGGGTACATGAAGAGCGCCAGCGCCGAGCCGAGGGCCAGCGTGGCGTACGTCCAGTGCGCGTTCGGGCCGAGCACCAGCGAGCCGCTGGGCTTACCGGTGGCCGGGTTGACGGTGGAGAACTTCTGCGCGGCCGCGTCGAAGATGTGGCCGTACCCGCCGAGCCGCATCGGGATGTAGATCACCGCGACGATGATCACGATGTAGACCAGGGTGTCCTTGACGAAGGCGATCAGCGCCGGGGCCCGCAGGCCCGAGGAGTAGGTGTAGGCCGCGAGCACCGCGAAGGCCAGGAACAGCGGCAGGTCCTTCATGAACCAGTTGCCCGAGCCGCCGACGCCCAGCACGTCCAGCACCGCCTGGATGCCGACCAGCTGCAGCGCGATGTACGGCATGGTCGCGAGGATGCCGGTGAGCGCCACCACCAGCGACAGCGACTTGGAGCCGTACCGGCCGCGCACGAAGTCGGCCGGGGTGACGTACCCGTGCACCCGGGAGACCGACCAGAGCCGCGGCAGGAACAGGAACACCAGCGGGTAGGCGATGATCGTGTACGGCACGGCGAAGAAGCCCGCCGCACCGGTGCCGTAGATCGCCGCCGGCACAGCGACGAAGGTGTAGGCGGTGTAGAGGTCGCCGCCCAGCAGGAACCAGGTCACCCAGGTGCCGAAGCTGCGGCCGCCCAGGCCCCACTCGTGCAGGTGCAGGGAGTCTTCGGCGCGCCGCCACCGGGAGGCCAGGAAGCCCATCACGGTGACCAGCGCGAAGAACAGCAGGAAGACGGTCAGTGCGGTGACGTTGACGCCGGTGTGCATCACGCCTCACCGCCCCGGGCGGCCTTGCGGGCCTTCTCGTCGCGCTTGATCAGCAGGTAGGCGCCGACCGTGAACAGTGCCGAGACCGGCACCCACAGCAGCTGGTACCAGTAGAAGAACGGCATCCCGCCGAGCTCGGGCTCCGCCTTGGTGTACGAGGACACCCAGAGCGTCGCCACGATCGGTACGGCGAGGCAGAATCCGGCCAGCACACGGGCCGGGGTGACGGCGGGGAGGGGCTCGGCAGCCCCGTCCGCGGTGGGGGGTTGCACTTCTGACGACATGTCGCGGCTCCGGCTGAAGTGGGCTCACCTCGTCGGCGCCGCAGCGCCCGGAGCTTCCCCCGTGCGCCCGCCGAGCAGCACCCTTGGTGATCGGCAGTCAGTACGGGAGCGAAATGTAGGGCACGGACGTGACCTGTGTCACCGGTCCGCGCAGAAAAGGCCTGATCCGGTCGGCGGGGAGCCGACCGGACCAGGCCGTCACGAGCGGGTGGGAGGCGCTCAGGCCGGCGGCTGCTCGGGCCGCTGCAGGCGGGTGATGAACTTGTACCGGTCGCCGCGGTAGATCGAGCGCACCCACTCCACCGGGGCGCCCTCCGCGTCGAAGGAGTGCCGGGAGAGCTGGAGCATCGGCAGGCCCAGGTCGGAGCCGAGCAGCCCGGCCTCGCGCGGGTTGGCGAGGGTGGTCTCGATGGTCTCCTCGGCCTCGGCCACGGTGACCCCGTACACCTCGCGCAGCGCGGTGTAGAGCGAGTTGTGCTTGACCAGGTTGCGGCGCAGCGCCGGGAAGCGCTTGGCGGACAGGTGTGCCACCTCGATCGCCATCGGGTCGCCGTTGGCCAGGCGCAGGCGCTCGATCCGCAGCACCCGGCTGCCGGGCTTGATGTCCAGCAGCGGGGCGAGCCGCTCGTCGGCGCTGATGTAGCCGACCTCGATCAGCCGGGAGGTCGGCTCCAGGCCCTGGGCGCGCATGTCCTCGGTGTACGAGGTGAGCTGCAGCGCCTGGGCGACCTTGGGCTTGGCGACGAAGGTGCCCTTGCCCTGGATGCGCTCCAGCCGGCCCTCGACGACCAGCTCCTGCAGGGCCTGCCGGACGGTGGTGCGCGAGGTGTCGAACTGGGCCGCCAGCGCCCGCTCCGGCGGCACCGGGGTGCCGGCCGGCTGGGTCTCGGTCAGCTGCAGCAGGTGGCGCTTGAGCCCGTAGTACTTGGGCACCCGCGCGGCCGTACCGGTGGCTGCCGTGGACTGCGCCGGCACCGTGGTGCCCTCCGGGAGGGCCGCCGTGCCTCTGTCGCCGCTCATGGCCGCTCTCACTCCTCGCCCTGCCGCCGTCACCGGCTCCTCCGTCGTTGTATCAGCACATGGTCGCACGCGGGGGCCGCCGAGTGTGAGCTCCCGCGGTGCCCGGTTCGGCCGGACGCCGCCCCCGGTTCGGCCCGGGGCCCGTCGGGGCCCGGGCAGGGAAGGCCGCCGGACGCTCGCGCGCCCGGCGGACACCGGGTCCGTCAGACGGACGCCGCGCCCAGCACCAGCCCGGCCAGCGCCTCGGCGGCGGCCACACCGCAGACCCGGGCCCCGCCGTGGGTGGCGAGGACGGTCGTGCCGCGGCCGCCGAAGCTCTCGGCCAGGCCGTGCGCCGTCCCGATCTCCACGACCACCGCGTCGGGGCGGGCGGCGGTCATCGCGAGCGCGGCGCGCAGCATCCACGGGTGCCGGTGGACGTCGCGGACGACGATCACCAGCGGGCGGTTGACCGCGGCGCCGAGCAGCGGCCGCACGTCGACGTCCGCGCCCTCGGCGGCGACCGCCACGTGCAGCAGGCCGGAGCCCTCGATCCGGGTGGCGGGGGCGCCGACCCGGGTGTGCGTGGTGCCGGGGACGAGCTCGGTGAGCGGGCCGGAGACGCCCCACGGGGTCTGGTCGCCGACCGCGATGTTGGCACCGGGGGAGAACTCCACCACGTGCGGCACACCCTCCAGCGGGCGCAGGTCGCCGTGGATGCGCAGCGCGCGGCGGGCGGCGGCCAGGCCGATGCCGACCTCGCCGTGGGTGCCGGCCAGGGCGGCCCGCTCGGCGGCGGACCAGCGGGCGACGGCCCGGTTCCGCTCGGCGGCCTCGTGCAGCCGCTCGGCGGAGAGCCGGCCCTCGCGGACGGCCCAGACCAGGGCGTCGCGCAGGTAGACGAAGGCCGCCTCGTCCTGCAGGCCGCCGCCGACGCAGATGGTGTCGGCGCCGGCCGCGACGGCGCGGACCGAGCCGGCGGCGACGCCGTGGGTGCCGGAGATGGCGCCCATCTCGATGCCGTCGGTGACGATCAGGCCGGTGTAGCCGAGCTCCCCGCGGAGCAGGCCGGTGAGGATCTCCTGCGACATGGTGGCGGGCAACTGCGCGTCGTACGCGGGGAAGAGGATGTGCGCCGTCATGATCGACTTCACGCCGGCCGCGATGGCGGCGCGGAACGGCTTGAGGTGCTCCTGCACCTGCTCCGAGCTGAGGTCGATCCGCGGCAGCCCGAGGTGGGAGTCGCCGGAGGTGTCGCCGTGGCCGGGGAAGTGCTTGGCGCAGGCGGCCACGCCGGCGGACTGCAGGCCGCGGACCCAGGCGGCGGTGTGCCGGGCGGCGAGGTCGCCGTCGGCACCGAAGGAGCGGACGCCGATCACCGGGTTGTCGGGGTTGGAGTTGACGTCCGCGTCGGGGGCGTAGTCGAGGTTGATGCCCACCGAGGAGAGGTCGAGGCCGATCGAGCGGGCGACCCGCTCGGTGAGGTCGGTGTCGTCGACCTCGCCGAGCGCCAGGTTGCCGGGGTAGGAGGAGCCGCTGGCGACCTCCAGCCGGGTGACGTCGCCGCCCTCCTCGTCGGTGGCGATCAGCAGGTCCGGGTTGAGCGCGTACATCTCGGCGGTCAGCGCGGCGACCTGCTGCGGGGTACGGATGTTGCGGCCGAACAGCGCGACGCCGCCCAGCTCGCCCGAGCCCAGTCTGCGGCGCAGCCACTCGGGGGCGGTGAGTCCGGTGAAGCCCGGCTGGAGCACCGCGCCGGCGTCCGTGAGCAGTTCGACGCTTTCCGTACCGGGAGTCGCCATGGTTCCTTCCCTGGGTGGGTGGGGAGCAGGGGTGCGGGGGGAGGGGCGGGGTCAGCCCTTGACCGCACCGGCGGTCAGGCCCGCCGACACCTTCTTCTGGAAGATCACGAAGAGCACGATCACGGGCAGCGAGACCAGCAGGGCGCCGGCCATCTGCGAGCCGTAGTCGGCGCCGCGGGTGGGGGTGGTGGCGTAGAAGGTCAGCCAGATCATCGAGGTCTTCTGACCGCCGGTGGAGAGCAGCGTGTTGGCGACGATGAACTCGTTCCACGCCTGGATCCAGCTGTACACGCCGGTGGTGATCAGGCCGGGCAGGGTGAGCGGCAGGATGACCCGGAAGAAGGCGCCCCACTGGGTGCAGCCGTCGACCATGGCGGCCTCGTCGAGCTCGGCCGGGATGTTCACGATGAACGAGCGCAGCGTCCACACCACGTAGGGCACGGTGAAGACCAGGTAGGCCAGCATCACGCCGAAGAGCGTGCCGGTCATGCCGGCCTTGTTCATGACCACGAAGAGCGGGACGATGATCGCCAGCAGCGGCACCATCTGGACCACCAGCATGGTGACGATGAAGAAGTTGCGGCCGCGGAAGCCGAACCGGGCGACGGCGACTGCGGCCAGGAAGCCGACGGCCAGGCCGAGCACGACCGCGCCGAGCGTGATGACGACGGTGTTCTGGAGCCCCGGCAGGAACTCCTTGTCGTCGAAGATGGTCTTGTAGCTGTCGAAGGAGAACGCCTGCGGCCAGAACGTCGGGTCCTTGGCGATCAGGTCCTTGTTGGTCTTGAAGGTGGTGATGACCATCCAGTAGATCGGGAAGCCCATCACCACCGCGAAGCCGAGGCCGAGGGTGTTCCAGACCCAGGTCATCACCGGGTTCTGGCCGGTGGCGCGGACCTTGGCCCGGACCTTCGGCGCGGCGGCCGTGGTGGCCGTGGTGTCGACGGTGGTCATCGGTCCTGGGCTCCGATCTTGAGCATCTGGCGGATGTAGAAGACGAGCACCGCCAGCATGAGGACGATCATGGCGATCGAGATCACCGAGCTGTCGCTGTACTTCGAGGCGACGATGCCCTTCTGGTACAGGTAGGTGCCGATCGTCCAGTACTCGGGCTCGGGCGAGGTGTTGCGCAGCGAGAAGATCTGCGCGAAGACCTGGAAGTCCCAGATGAAGCTGAGCGCGGTGCTGATCATCAGGAACGGCTTGATGACCGGGATCACCACGTGCCGGAAGGCCTGCAGGTTGCTGGCGCCGTCCAGCTTGGCGGCCTCCATCAGCTCCTTGGGCACCTGGGTGAGGGCGGCGTTCAGGCCGAGCACCAGGAAGGGCAGCGCGCCCCAGACGATGACCGCGGCGCCGACCACGTACAGGCCGACGGTGGGGTCGGCGAACCAGTCGTAGTGCTTGGTCTTCTCGTCGCCGGTGAACAGGTAGCCGATGTAGTCGACGACACCGCCGTTGGAGGCGAACAGCCAGCGGAAGATGGTGCCGGTGACGAGCGCGGGGATGGCCCAGACGAACATCATCACAGTGATGCAGACGACCCTCACCCAGCCGGAGACCCGGTTGAGCAGCAGGGCGAAGAGCATGCCCAGCACCATCGAGAGGACGACCAGCTCCACGGTGAAGTAGACCGAGCGGAGCACGACCTCCCAGAACTGGTCGTCGCCGAGAACCTTGCTGTAGCCCTCGAACCCGATGTGCTTCGCCAGTGCCGGGTTGACCAGGTACGAGTACCGGTTGATGTTCTGGAACGACAGGTCGAACAGCTGGTACAGCGGATACGCCAGAACGCCCACCAGGGCCGCGACGGCCGGCAGGATCATGGTGTACGGGATGTAGTGGCCGCCCGCGAGGAAGCCGCGCCTGCGCGGCGGCGGGGCCACGGCGGCCGCGGTCTCCTCGACCGCCACCGGCGTTTCGTTCGTTGTCACGCTCATCAGGGTCCTTCCCGGCCCGCGGAACTGATCGGTACCTGCGCGGGTGGGCAGTCCGCGCTCTCGCACGGACTGCCCACCCCCTGCACGCTTCGTCAGCCGTTCAGGTCCTTGAGGACGGTCTCCTCGACCTTCTTGAGCTCGGCGGCCGGGTCGCCGCCGGCCGCGATCGCGCCGAAGGCGTTCTTCAGCGCGGTCTCGTCGGCGCCGGACCACATCGGCGAGTTCGGGATGAACCAGGTCTGGCCCTCGGCGGCGTCACCGGTCGCCTTGTTGGCCGGCGCGGCGGCCTTGTAGGCGGCGACCAGGTTCTTGGCGTTCGGGATCGCGAACTTCGCCAGCTCGGTCTGCTGCTTGGTGTTGGTGAAGATCTGCAGGAAGGTCGCGCCCAGGCCCGGGTTGGCGGACTTGGCCGGGACGGCCAGGTCGGAGCCGCCGAGGAAGGCGGGGGTGGGCTGGCCGGCCGCGACACCCGGGAGGGCGATGCTGCCGAGCTTGTCCTTGAGCGACGGGTCGCCGGTCTTCGGGTCGGCGACGGAGCCGAGCTCCCAGCCGTTGCCGACGATGGCGGCGATGTTGCCCTTGGCCATCAGGGCGTCCTGGGTGGCCTCGTCGGTGGTGGTGCCGCCGACCGAGAACTGCTTCTGCAGGTCGTTCCAGACCTTGACGCCCTCGACGAACTTCGGGTCGGTCAGGGTGCCGGTCCACTTGTCGCCGGCGCTCTTGGCGACGATGTTCTTCACGCCGAAGGTGCCGGCGCCGAAGGAGGCGGCGGTGTACCAGTTCTGGCCCGGCAGGTACAGGGCGGAGAAGTTCGGCACGGAGGCGTTGGCGGCCTTCACCTTGGTGAGGGCGTCCTTCAGCTCGGCCAGGGTGGTGGGCGGGTTGGCGACACCGGCCGCGGCGAACAGGTCCTTGCGGTAGATCAGGACGCGGGCGCCGGCGTAGTACGGGAGGGCGTAGGTCTTGGAGCCGTCCGGGGTCTGGCCCGAGGCGGCCAGCGAGTCCAGGTACTTGTCCGAGTTCTCGAACTGGGACTTCACGCCGGTCAGGTCGACGAAGGAGCCGGCCTCGATGTACTTGGCGGTCTGGGTGTTGCCGAGCTCGATGACCTCGGGGGCGTTGCCGGAGAGGAGGGCGGTGTCGAGCTTGGTGGTGTAGTTGGTCCAGGTCTGCCACTGGATGTCGACGTCGGCGCCGGTCTCCTCCTTGAACTGCTTCTTGGCAGCCTCGACGACCGACGGCCAGCCCTTCTGGGCGTCGTCCATCAGCCAGACCGTGATCTTCTTGCCCTTGCCGTCCTTGCTGAGGGTGGCCTGCTTGGCGTCGCCGGAGGACCCGGACGAGGAGCAGGCGGACGCGACGAGAACGGTGGCAATGGCGGCCACGGCGGCGAGCTTGCGGTTCAAACCATCCTCCAGAGGGATGAGCAAGGTGTGGCACCGGGCTGTGGGGGCGTGGCCCTGAAGCGTCGTGCCGGGGGGAATGTCACCGGTGATTGCGAGGGGGAACAGCAGGGGTGGAGCGGCAACCGGCCTGGTGGAGTAGACCATTGGTGTAGACCAACTGCCCTGGAGATTGGCACGTACCAAAGAACACCGTCAAGGGTTCGCGAGGGCTCGGGTCACACCGTTATCAACGCTTGACACAGCCGTGCGCATCTGGTGGTCCGCGGGCCTTGGACTGGACCATCCCGGCGGGGAAATCGGGCGAATGCCTCATGAACAGTCATAGATGGCGAACGATCCGTCCGGGGGCCTAACCCGCCCTCAAGTGGACCTTAAGCAGGCCCTAATGGAGCGTGTGGTGAGTGTGTGCTCACCCTGTGTGTTCGCATGACAACGGCTCTGCAACGACTGGTGCGTAGCCCCCCGTGCGCCGTTGACTCGGCCATTGGTCTGGTCCAGTCTCGGCGAACTGGTCTGTACCAATACGCAGACCTTCCCCGACCCTCCGGAGGAAGCGTGAAGCGGCAGTTGACGGCGGCGATCGGTATGGCGGCCCTGCTGGCCACTGCGGTGGGCTGCGGCAGCGGAAAGGGCCCCGGCCAGGACCAGGCCGCCTCCGCGGCCGCCGCCACCGGCACCATGACCGTCTGGCTGATGGGCGAGGCCCAGACCAACTGGCCCGAGCTGGTGCAGCAGGTGAACGACGAGTTCGCCGCCAAGTACCCGAAGGTCGAGCTCCGGCTGCGGTACCAGGCCTGGAAGGACAAGATCGCCAACCTGGACGCGGCGCTGCAGACCGAGCGCGTCCCCGACGTGGTCGAACTCGGCAACACCGAGACGATGAAGTACATCCTCAACGGCTCGCTCGCCCCGGTGGACCGCACGACCTTCGACAACAACCAGACCTGGATCCGCGGCCTGGTCAACACCTGCACCTACCAGGACAAGCTCTTCTGCGTGCCGTACTACGCCGGCGCCCGCGTCGCCATCTACAACTCGGCGATGTTCCAGCAGGCCACCGGCAGCGCCACCGTCCCGGCCACCGAGGACGAGCTGCTCTCCGCCCTTGACCGGATCCAGGCGCAGAACCGCGGCACGAAGGGCTTCTCGCCCCTCTACCTGCCCGGCCCCTACTGGTACGCCGCGATGTCCTACGTCGCCGCGTACGGCGGCGCGATCGCCCGCTTCGACGACGGCGGCCGCTGGCACGGCACCCTCAGCGACGAGAAGTCCCGGCAGGGCGTCCAGCACTTCGTCGACCTGGTGAAGCGGTACAACCACGGCGACCTGGCGGAGAACGAGCTCGACCAGGCCGCCGTGCTCGGCAAGCACCGCACCGCGATGCTCTACGGCAACGGCTGGGAGGCCGCCTCCGCGCTGGAGCCGCTCTCCGGCGACCCCAAGCTCAAGGACGTCGTCAAGGTCGCCGGCATGCCCGGCCCGAACGGCAAGCCGCTGCCCTCCTTCATCGGCGGCTCGGACCTGGCGGTCACCGCCAAGTCGCAGGTCCAGGACCTCGCCAAGGACTGGGTCCGGATGTTCACCAGCGCCAAGTCGCAGCAGGTGCTCGCCGACAAGGACACCCTGCCGAACAACCTCACCCAGCTCGCCCCGCTGAAGAACAAGCCGGCCACCGCGGCCGCCGCCAACGCCGTCCCGGACGCCTGGTTCACCCCGGTCGCGCCCGGCTGGTCCGCGATCGAGAAGCAGAACGTCCTCGTGGACATGCTGAACGACATCTTCCAGGGCACCTCGGTGGCGGCCGCGACCAAGGCCGCCGACGCCCGGATCGACGAGCTGATCAACAACCCGTCCTGAGCCGCCGGGCCGGGTTCCGGAGTTCGCTCCGGAGCCCGGACACCGTAGGATCGAGCGGCAGACACCCTTGCAGCGAGTGTGCGGACTCGCCGCCGTGAGGACCCCGCCGGGCAGGCGCCCGCCGCGGGGCAGAACCATCTCAACGGAGGCACACCGATGTCCGACCCGCAGACCGTCCCCGGCAGGATCATGGCGGCGGAGATGGCCGAGCAGCCGGCCGTCCTGCAGCGCATCCTCGACGAGGGCGCCCCCAAGATCCGCGAGATCGCCGGCGAGATCGCCGCCCGCAACCCGCGCTTCGTGCTGCTGACCGCCCGCGGCACCTCCGACAACGCGGCGCTGTACGCGAAGTACCTGATCGAGGTCCTGCTCGGCAAGCCCGCCGGCCTCACCTCGATGTCCACCACAACCGCCTACGGCGCCAGGCCCGACCTCACCGACTGCCTGGTCGTCACGGTCAGCCAGTCCGGCGGCTCGCCCGACCTGGTGGCCTCCACCAAGGCCGCCCGCGAGGCCGGTGCCATCACCCTCGCGGTGACCAACAACGCGAGCTCCCCGCTGGCCGAGGTCTCCGAGTTCCACATCGACGTGCTGGCCGGCCCCGAGAAGGCGCTGCCCGCCACCAAGACCTACACCGCCGAGCTCCTCGCGCTGTACCTGTTCGTCGAGGGCCTGCGCGGCGGCGACGGCTCGGCCGCCAAGGAGCTGCCGGCCCTGGCCGCCGGCATCCTGGAGCGCCAGGCCGAGGTCAAGGCCCTCGCCGAGCGCTACCGCTTCGCCCAGCGCCTGGTCATCACCTCGCGCGGCTACGGCTACCCGACCGCCCGCGAGGCGGCGCTGAAGCTCATGGAGACCACCTACATCCCGGCCTCGCCGTTCTCCGGTGCCGACCTGCTGCACGGCCCGCTGGCCATGGTGGACAACGTCTCCCCGGTCATCGCCATCGTCCCGGACGGCAAGGGCGGCGAGGCGCTCCAGCCGGTCCTCGACCGGCTGCGCGGCCGCGGCGCCGACCTCGTCGTCGTCGGCCAGCAGTCCCAGGTGGAGGCGGCCTCCGCCGGCTTCGCGCTGCCGGCCGGCGTGCCCGAGGAGGTGCAGCCGATCCTGGAGATCCTGCCGCTGCAGCTGCTCGCCTACGAGGTGACCATCGCCCGCGGCCAGGACCCGGACGCGCCGCGCGCCCTGGCCAAGGTCACCGAGACCCACTGACGCCGGGAACGCGACGAAGGGGCGTGTGGCGGCACCCCCGGCCGAAGCCGGGAGGTGCCGCCACACGCCCCTTCTGCTGCCCCGAGATGCGCAAGGCACCCGGATACACGAGGCACCGGACACACGAGCATCTGGAAAGCACTACGGGCCACGGCGCCGACACAGGACCCTCAACCCGTGCGGCACCGCAGCCCGGAGCTGTCGTCGGCGGCCGGTGTGGCCGGGAGTTGTGCGGGACTCCCGGGCCACCGGTGCGCCGATCGAGGAGCGGCCTCGCGCGGTCAGGGCAGTGTGCGCGGGGGCCTCTCCTTGGTGCGTTTCCCATTGTGGACTAGACCAATTGCGGTTGTCCAGGGGGCCGCCGGGATTGGTCTGGACAACTGCGGGAAGGTCCCGCGGGGCCGTTTTCGTTAGGCTCGCCCTGTGCCCTCGCTGAACGAACTCGTCCGCCGCCACACCACCCTCACCGGTGCCGACGTGGAGTGGCTGCACCTGCTGGTCTCGGAGTGGCAGCTGCTCTCCGACCTCTCCTTCGCCGACCTGGTGCTGTGGATCCCCACCTGGGACGGCATCCGGTACGTCTCGGTGGCCCAGATGCGGCCGAACACCGGGCCGACCTCCTACCAGGACGACATGGTCGGCCACCTGGTGCCGCGCGGCCGCCGGCCACTGCTGGACGCCGCCTACGACGAGGGCCGGATCGTGCGCGAGGGCGACCCGGAGTGGCGCGAGGAGGTGCCCGTCCGGGTCGAGTCCATCCCCGTCCGCCGGGAGGGCCGGGTGCTGGGCGTGATCGCCCGCAACACCAACCTGCTGACCGTCCGCACCCCCAGCCGGCTGGAGCTCACCTACCTGCAGAGCGCCTCCGACCTCGCCCAGATGATCGCTGCAGGAACGTTCCCGTACCCGGCCGAGCAGACCGACATGGACACGGCGCCGCGGGTCGGCGACGGCCTGATCAGGCTCGACGCCGACGGCGTCGTCACCTACGCCAGCCCCAACGCGCTCTCCGCCTACCACCGGATCGGCCTCACCACCGACCTGGTCGGCAGTCATCTCGGCCGTGCCACCGCCGAGTTGGCGCCCCCCTCGCGCTCCGCGGTGCACGAGGCGCTGGTGAAGATGGCCAGCGGCTGGGCCCCGCGGCAGACCGAGGTCGAGGCCCAGGGCGGGGTGGTCATCATCCGCTCCATCCCGCTCAAGCCCAAGGGCACCCTCACCGGCTCGCTCGTCCTCTGCCGCGACGTCACCGAACTGCGGCGGCGCGACCGCGAGCTGATGACCAAGGACGCCACCATCCGGGAGATCCACCACCGGGTGAAGAACAACCTGCAGACGGTCGCCGCACTGCTGCGGCTGCAGTCCCGCCGGATGGACTCGGACGCAGGCCGGGCCGCCCTGGACGAGGCGGTGCGCCGGGTCGGCTCGATCGCCATCGTCCACGAGACGCTCTCGCAGACGCTCGACGAGCAGGTGGCCTTCGACGAGATCGCGGACCGGGTGCTCGCCATGGTGATGGAGCTCTCCCAGGACGGACTGGTCGGCACCAAGCGCACCGGCAGCTTCGGCATCCTGAGCGCCGAGATCGCCACCCCGCTCGCGATGATCCTCACCGAACTGCTGCAGAACGCCCTGGAACACGCCTTCGGCCCGAAGGCGGCGGGCAACCTGGAGGTCAGCGCGCTGCGCGGGCGGGCCCCGGCGACCGGCAAGGGCTGGTCCGACAGCTGGAACGGCGGCGCCAAGCCGGAGGAGTTCCTGCTGATCACCGTCCAGGACGACGGCCGCGGCATGCCCGAGGGCTTCGACCCGCAGCAGGCCGGCAACCTCGGCCTGCAGATCGTCCGCACCCTGCTCACCGGCGAACTCGGCGGCACCTTCGACATGGTCAAGGCTCCGGACGGCGGCACCAAGGTGATCCTGGAGATCCCGGTGAAGTAGCGGCACCGGGCCGAAAAACGCCACAAGGCCCTGCCGACCGGGGGGGGTGGGTCGGCAGGGCCTCTCAACCCGTTCCGGCCGTCGGGGGGAGTCGGCCGGAACGGGGGCTCTGTGGGTGCGACGCGTCCTCCCGTGTGTTGCACACGGTGAACGGCCCAGGTCCACGATATTGCTCTCAGTGAGCAGTATCAAGGCCCCTGGCGGCTCGGCGTCGTCCGGGTCGCGCCGTGGTGCGCGACCCATCGTGCGGAAGGCCCTGGGAACACTGGGAGACAGGGCCTTTGATCATGGGTTGATCAGGTGTTGCTGGCGGCGTGTCAGGCGGTGCGGGCGCGGTTGCGGGCGGCGCGGCGCTTCATCGCACGACGCTCGTCCTCGCTCATACCGCCCCAGACGCCGGCGTCCTGGCCGGTCTCGAGCGCCCACTGCAGGCACTGGTCCATGACGGGACAGCGGCGGCACACGGCCTTGGCTTCCTCGATCTGCAGCAGAGCAGGACCGGTGTTCCCGATCGGGAAGAACAGCTCCGGGTCCTCTTCGCGGCAGACAGCGCGGTGGCGCCAGTCCATGGTCGTCCAACTCCTCCGGTCGGCGGGCGATGGCCCGGCCGACACAATCGACGGCTTGTGAATGTGAACGCTTTCACGAATCCCGCAACAGCAAAAGGGACCAAAAGCCCATTGGGCCCGGGTGGTCTGTGCTGGGGTGGGGTTCGGGCGATTCGAGGGAGTTCCGCGTGTCCCGCTGCGGCCCGTCCCGATCGCCATGTAGAGGTTCGCAAACCTGCGGCCCGGATACAACCCCCTTCGGCAAGGAATTTTTGATTCTTCGGTGTCGCATAGCTCACAGCCCGTACTTCCATGGGGTGAAGGGGGCTAGCGCGTTCGAGAAGAAGGGCGGGACCCCCTTCCGGTCACACAATCACACGCAGTGCCCGCCGAACGCCTGTGAAACTGACGCGACTCCTGTCTCCAAGGTGGTCCCCGTCCACCTGAAACGGGGCCGGTTCCTGTGAAACCAAGGTGAAGTGCCGGACGTCGTGATAGGAGACGGTGTGCTTCCCGGTCGGTCCGGAGGCCGCCACGGCGCCGTCCGCAGGGGTGTGCGACCGCAGAATCTGACGGACCGTTCGAGCCGTGCCGAACGCCGTCATTCGAGTGATGCCGAAGATGTCAAGGTGCGTCTCGAAGGACGCGGACGGCGAAGGGAGGACCGGCCGGCCCCCCAGATAGGTCCACGGCGAGGTGTTGCTGACTATCGACAGCACCAGCCCCGGCACCGGCTCCTGCCCGCTGATCTCCAGGGTGATGGGGCCGTTCCGGCGATGCTCACGCTCGGTGACGTAGTGCCGGAGCGCCTGGTTGACGTAGAGGGCGTGCGTGGAGCGCCGCCCCGCCCGCCGCTGCTCCTCCACGCGCCCGACCACGCCGGCGTCGAAGCCCAGCCCCGCGGTGAAGGTGAACCAGCGGTCCGGCTGCCCCTCCGAGAAGGCCTTGCCCAGGCCGATGGCGCGCTCCCGCCGCACGGCCAGCGCGTCCAGCAACGCACCCGTCGCCTCCACCGGGTCGTTCGGCAGCCCCAGCGCGCGGGCGAAGACATTGGTCGACCCACCCGGCACCACCGCCAGCCGCGGCACCCGATCGGACGGGCCGTGGGCGAGCAGCCCGTTCACCACCTCGTTGACCGTGCCGTCCCCACCGAGGGCCACCACCAGGTCCACCCCGCCGTCGTCGACGGCGGCCCGCGCCAGGTCCCCCGCGTGCCCCCGGTACTGGGTCTGCGCGACCTCCAGCTTGAGGTCGCTGCGCAGGGCGTGGATCAGCACATCGCGGGTGCGGCCACTGGTGGTGGTCGCCATCGGGTTCACGACCAGGAGAGCGCGCATGAACGCCAGCCTACGGGTCGGTACGGGAGGAGCGACGGTTACCCTGCTGGAGTGACCGCGAAGACCGCCCGCACCTCGCCCGCCCCCGCCCCCGGCCAGGAGCCCGCTCCGAGCCCCGCCGGGGCCCGCCCGGCCCCCCTGCTTGCGGGTGCCGCGATCACCCTCCTGGAGGGCGCCGCGCTGGCCGGATGGGGCCTCTACGACGTCGTCTCCTCCCTCGCCGGCGACCAGGCCGCGGCCGGCCGCAGCGCCGCCGGCGCCGCCGTGCTGCTGCTGATGGGCCTCTTCCCGCTGCTGGCCGGCCGGGCACTGCTGCGGCTGCGCCGCTGGGGTCGCAGCCCCGCGGTGCTCACCAACTCGATCTGCCTGCCGGTCGCCTACTACATGTGGCAGGGCGGCGGCGCCGTCCGGGTCGCCGCGGTGGCCGTCGGCCTGCTCGGCCTGGCCGGCATCGTCTCGCTGCTGAACCCGAAGGTCACCACCGCCCTCTACGGCGAGCGCGACTGACGCACGGGCCCGGACACGGCTGAGGGGCGCGGTGCAGACCGCGCCCCTCAGCCGTGTCCGGGCCCGTGCCCCGGCGCCGGGCCTCACTCCTCGACGAGGAGCTTCTCCCGCAGCTGGGCCAGCGTGCGTGCGAGCAGCCGCGAGACGTGCATCTGCGAGATGCCCACCTCGGCCGCGATCTGCGACTGCGTCATGTTGCGGAAGAACCGCAGCACCAGGATCTTCTGCTCGCGCGGCGGCAGCTGGGCGAGCAGCGGCTTCAGCGACTCCCGGTACTCGACGCCCTCCAGCGCCTCGTCGGTCGCGCCGAGAGTGTCCGCCACGGCGGGCGACTCGTCGTCGCTATCCGGCACGTCCAGCGAGAGCGTGGAGTACGCGTTGGCGGACTCCAGGCCCTCCAGCACGTCCTCCTCGGAGATCCCGAGGTGCTCGGCCAGCTCGTGCACGGTGGGGGAGCGCCCGTGCCGCTGCGAGAGCTCGCTCGTCGCCGTGGTCAGCGACAGCCGGAGCTCCTGCAGCCGGCGCGGCACCCGGACCGCCCAGCCCTTGTCACGGAAGTGCCGCTTGATCTCGCCCACGATGGTCGGCGTCGCATAGGTGGAGAACTCCACCCCGCGCTCGTGGTCGAAGCGGTCCACCGACTTGATCAGGCCGATGGTGGCGACCTGGGTCAGGTCGTCCAGCGGCTCGCCGCGGTTGCGGAAGCGCCGGGCCAGGTGCTCCACCAGCGGGATGTGCATCCGTACCAGCTGGTTGCGGATCTCCACCCGCTCCGGCGAGCCCTCCGGCAGCCCGGCCAGCCGCACGAACAGCGCCCGGGCGGCCTCGCGGTCCGGCGCCGCCGAGCGGTGGCCCTGCGCGGGCACCGCACCGCGCACCGCGGTCACGGCGGACGGCACCTCCTCCGCCGCGGGCGCGTCCGCCGCGGCGGGCTGCTCCGGTGTCGGATCGGTCGGCTGGGTCATCCGCTGGGCGTCCTTCGGGTACGCGTCGTCGGTCGGGGAGGCGTCGGCGATGCGGGCAGCGCTCGCCTGGGGCGGTACGGCCACGTCTGCGGTGGCCGCCGGCACCGCCGGGGCCCCTGTGCGGTCCAGATCACTCACGGCGATCACCCGTTCCGTTCCGGGAGCACTTCTCACTGGCTGTACCGCAGCGGACTGCGGTACGGGGGAGCCGCACGCGCGGGACGCCGGCCCCGCCGGGCGGCACCTGCGCGTACGGCCCGAGGCGCACGGCGCTACGGCTGGGCAGGAGACCCGCCGCGCTTCTTGTGCAGGCTGATGCTGACGGTGTTGTCCTCGCCCACGGACGAGTCCACCTCGCCGGCCAGCGCGGAGAGCACCGTCCAGGCGAAGGTGTCCCGCTCGGGGGCGCGGCCGTCGGTCGTCGGCGCCGACACCGTCACCTTGAGCGAGTCTCCGACCAGCCGGAACTCGCAGCTCAGGACCGAACCCGGCACCGCCTGTTGGAGCAGGATGGCGCAGGCCTCGTCCACCGCGATGCGGAGGTCCTCGATCTCGTCCAGGGTGAAGTCCAAGCGGGCCGCCAGGCCCGCCGTCGCTGTTCGCAGCACCGAGAGGTAGGCCCCCGCCGCGGGCAGCCGGACCTCCACGAAGTCCTTCACGTCGGGCTCACCGTCGATCTGGGACACCCTCACCTCCTGGGTGACGCGCGGTGCTTGCGGCCGGACGGCCGCGGCACTTCCTCTTGCTTCGCTCAACTGCTTCGCCCCAACTCGTCCGAGGGGTGGTGCGGTACGTACCGGTTCATACCCACCCGGGAGGGCCGGAACGCTGCGCATCCGCCCGAGACGTTACCGCTATCGGAGGGCCGATGTCGCGATCTCCGACCACGATCACGGGAACGGGCGACGGACGGCAGGTCACCGCCCCGCCGGGGCGCCCAGCTCGGCCAACGCGTCGTCGGTCAGCCGGAACACCGTCCATTCGTCCATCGGCACCGCGCCCAGGGACTTGTAGAAGCCGATCGACGGCTCGTTCCAGTCGAGCACCGACCACTCCAGCCGGGAGTATCCGCGCTCCACACAGATCCGTGCCAGCTCCGCCAGCAGCGCCCTGCCGTGGCCGCCGCCCCGGGAGGCGGGCCGGACGTACAGGTCCTCCAGGTAGATCCCGTGGGTGCCGCGCCAGGTGGAGAAGTTGCGGAACCACAGGGCGAAGCCGACCGGCTCGCCGGTGGCGTCGTCCTCGGCGATCAGCCCGAACACCGCCGGGTGCTCGCCGAACAGCGCGTCGCGCAGCTGCTCCTGCGTCGCCCGCGCCTCGTGCGGTGCCCGCTCGTACTCGGCGAGCTCGCGGATCATGGCGTGGATGACGGGGACGTCGGTGGCCAGGGCGGTGCGGATCATACGGCGAGGGTACTCGGACGGACCGGCCGGGCGGAAAGGTTAATTCCGGACACCCGCTCCGACCTGCGGATCCTCCGGCGCCGTCGCGCGGAGCGGTGGCCCCGACCTGGGCCCGGTCGGCGAGCCGGACCTGGGGCGGGTGGCCCGCCGGGGCTGCCGGCGCCCGGGTGCCGCCGTGGTGCGCATCGCGGCCTCCCTCGCTCGGGGCGGCGGACCGGCCGGGGCGGCCCGGCCCGTGCCACGAGCCTACGCCGACGGCCGCCGGGCGACCTGCCGAAGGGGCGGACACGCCGGGGGCCCGACCGCGGTGTGCGCGGCCGGGCCCCGGGTTACTGACGTGTGATCAGGCGGCCTTCTTGGTCTCCCAGAAGATGCGGTCGATCTCGGCGATCAGGTCGAGCAGGGCCTGGCCGGTGGCCGGGTCCGTGGACGCCTTGGCGGCCGAGGCGGCCTTGCCGGCCTTGTTGAACAGGTCGTGCAGCTGCGGGTAGGCCTCGAAGTGCGGGGCCTTGAAGTAGTCGGTGTGCAGCACGGAGAGGTGGTGCTTGACCAGCTCGGCGCGCTCCTCCTTGATGACGATGGCGCGCGCACGGAAGTGCGGGTCCTCGTTGGCCTGGTACTTCTCCTGAGTGGCCTTCACGGACTCGGCCTCGATACGGGCCTGGGCCGGGTCGTACACGCCGCAGGGCAGGTCGCAGTGGGCGTGCGCGGTGGCTCGCGGAGCAAACAGACGAGAGAACATGGGAGTCCTTCCTTAGATCGTCTTCCCGCGAGCGAGATTACCCCGCCGTCCCCGCCGATTCGCGGTTGGCCCGGGTGCCTAGGGCAAAAGGCGGAGGCACAACCGGTCGATATCGGGCGGGCGCCGGGCGTGCCGCCATGCTGGAGACTGGACAGCGACGCGCGGGCAGGGGAGAGGCGGATGGCCGAGGAGCAGGAGCCGGGCGGCGGCGGACCGCTGCCGCTCGGGGTGATCGACGTGGCGGGTCCTTCGATGCGGCCCACGCTGCGCGACGGCGACCGGGTGCTCGTCCGGTACGGGGCCCGGATCCGGGCGGGGGCCGTGGTGGTGGTGCGCCATCCGCTGCGGCAGGACCTGCTGGTGGTGAAGCGGGCGGTCGGGCGCCGCGCCGGCGGCTGGTGGCTGCTCTCCGACAACCCGCTGGTGACCTCGGACAGCCGGGAGTACGGGCCGGTGCCGGCCGAGCTGGTGCTCGGCCGGGTGCTGCTGAGGCTGCGGCCGAGCCCGGCCTGGCTGGCGCCGGCGCGCGGTCTGGAACGGGCGCTGAACGGCGCGGTGCTGGGGCGCCTTCCGGCGCTCGCGGAGCGCTTCGGCGTGCATCGCCCGTTGGACCCGGGCCCGCTGGACGCCGAGCCGTAGAGCGGAGGGAGATCGGCTGCCCGCCTGCCCCCGGGCCTCAGTCGCGGGCTGCGAGGGCGGCGCGGGCCGCCTCCTCGCGCTTGCGGGCGCGGTACGCGGCGACGTTGGCCCGGGTCGCGCAGCGGTCGGAACAGTAGCGGCGCGAGCGGTTGGTCGAGGTGTCGAGGTAGGCGTTGCGGCAGGGCGCGGCCTGGCAGATGCCCAGCCGGTCGGCGCCGAGCTCGGTGAGGTGGATGGCCAGGCCCATGCAGGCCACGGCGGTGTAGTTGGCGGTGGCGGTGGCCGCGTTGTCGGCCAGGTGCAGGTGCCAGCGCGGCCGCCCGGCCTCGTCGAGGTAGTCGTGGCCGGAGACCAGCGGGCTGACCGGGTACTCGACCATGAGGCTGTTGAGCAGGTCGACGGCCCGGATCTCGTCGCCCTCGGCGGCCGCCTCGAAGACGCCGCGCAGCCGGGTGCGGACGGCCCGCAGCCGGGGCAGGTCGGCCTCGTCGGCGAGGGCGGCGGCCCGGCCGGCCGTCCCGAACAGGCCGCGGACGGCGTCCACCGAGGTGAGCGCGTCCCGGCCGCGCTCCGGCTCCTCGGTGTTGACCAGCCGGACGGCGTAGTCGGCGTACGAGGCGAGCTCCACGGATGGTCCTCCAGGGCCGGTAACGGGCAAGCTGCCCCAAGGGTATTACCTGGGAGCCCGGACGCGAAGACGCCCGCCGCCCTCGGGGGCGGCGGGCGTCCTGCGGAGCCGGGGTCAGAGCACCTTGGACAGGAACAGCTTGGTCCGCTCGTGCTGCGGGTTGGAGAGCACCTCGCGCGGGTCGCCGGACTCGACGACCACGCCGGCGTCCATGAAGACCAGCGCGTCGCCGACCTCGCGGGCGAAGCCCATCTCGTGGGTGACCACGACCATGGTCATGCCCTCCTCGGCGAGGCCGCGCATGACGTCGAGGACCTCGCCGACCAGCTCGGGGTCGAGAGCCGAGGTGGGCTCGTCGAACAGCATCAGCTTGGGCTGCATGGCGAGCGCGCGGGCGATCGCGACGCGCTGCTGCTGGCCGCCGGAGAGCTGGGACGGGTAGCTGCCGGCCTTGCCGGCCAGGCCGACCCGCTCCAGCAGGGCCAGGCCCCGCTCCTTGGCGGCGGACTTGGTCTCGCCCTTGACCTGCATCGGGGCCTCGACGACGTTCTCGAGCGCCGTCATGTGCGGGAAGAGGTTGAAGTGCTGGAAGACCATGCCGATGTCGCGCCGCTGGCGCGCCACCTCGCTGTCCTTCAGCTCGTAGAGCCTCTCGCCCTTCTGCCGGTAGCCGACCAGGTCGCCGTCGACGTAGAGCCGGCCGGCGTTGATCTTCTCCAGGTGGTTGATGCAGCGCAGGAAGGTGGACTTGCCGGAGCCGGACGGGCCGACCAGCACGAACACCTCGCCCGTCTTGACCTCCAGGTCGATGCCCTTGAGCACCTCGACCAGGCCGTAGGACTTGTGCACGCGCTCCGCCCGGACCATCGCGCGGGTCGCGTCGGCGGGGGTCTTCGCCAGATCGCTCACAGGTGACCGCCTCCTTCCAGACCCGGGACGACGTCGTGCGTGGTGGCCGGCTTGCGGCGGCCGGTGAACATGCCCCGCAGGCGCTGCAGCGGGGTCGGCGGCAGGGTGCGGTTGGCGCCGCGGGCGTAGTGCCGCTCGATGTAGTACTGACCGACGGTGAGGATCGAGGTCAGGACCAGGTACCAGATGCTGACCGCGATCAGGACCGGGATGGTCTGGAACGTGCGGGAGAAGATGTTGTGGCCGGCCTGGTAGAGCTCTTCCAGGGCGATGACGCTCGCCAGGGACGAGGTCTTCAGCATCGAGATGGTCTCGTTGCCGGTCGGCGGGATGATCACCCGCATCGCCTGCGGGAGGACGATCCGCTTCATCGTCTGGAACCGGCTCATGCCGAGGGCGTGCGCGGCCTCGGTCTGGCCCTCGCTCACCGACTGCAGACCGCCGCGGACGATCTCGGCCATGTAGGCCGCCTCGTTGAGGCCGAGGCCCAGCAGCGCGGCGACGAAGACCGGGATCAGGGTGTTGGTCGAGCCTGAGACGAACTCCGGGCCGAACGGGATGCCGATCGACAGGTTCGGCCAGATCGCGGCGAGGAAGTTCCAGAAGACCAGCTGCACCAGCACGGGGGTGCCGCGGAAGACCCAGATGTAGACCCAGGCCACTCCGGACAGCAGCGGGTTCGGCGAGAGCCGCATCACCGCGAGGATGATGCCGCCGACCACGCCCATGACCATCGCGAGGGCGGTCAGTTCGAGGGTGACGAGCAGGCCGTGCAGGATCTGGTCGTTGAAGAGGGTGTCGCTGACGACCGACCACTGGAAGGCCGGGTTGGTCACCAGGGCGTGGATCAGCATCGCCGCGAGGAGTGCGACGACGACGGCTCCGGCCCAGCGTCCGGGGTGGCGGACCGGGACGGCCTTGATGGTCTCAGGCCGTCCCGTCTTCACCGGCCCCTGATCGATAGGGTTCACGTTGAGTAGCCTCAGGGGGTTGGTAGCGGAACGTCAGCTCTTGGCGGCGTTGATCTCGGACGTGGTGATCGCGCCCGCCGAGACACCCCACTTGTCGAGGATCTGCTTGTACGTGCCGTCGGCGATCAGGGACTGGACGGCGCCCTGGACGGCCTTGCTCAGGTCCGAGCCCTTGGCGATGACGATGCCGTAGGGGGCGCTGTCGTAGGTGTCGCCGATCTTCTCCAGCTGCCCGTTGGTCTGCTTCAGCGCGTAGTCGACGACCGGGGAGTCGGCCATCATGACCTGGTCGCGGCCGGCCACCAGGGCCTGGGTGACGTCCGTCTGCAGCGAGAACTTGTCGCCGTCACCCGGGATCGGGGGCTTGCCGGCCTTGACGCAGTCGGGGCTGCGGACGTCCTTGATCTCGTCGGCCTGGGTGGTGCCGGTCTGGACGGCGACCTTCTTGCCGCAGAGGTCCTTGGCGTCGATCTTGTCCGGGTTGCCCTTCTTCACGGCGATGGCGGAGCCGGCCGTGAAGTAGGTGACCATGTCGACGGTCTGCTCCCGCTCCTTGGTGTCCGAGAAGGAGCTCATGCCGAGCTGGTACTTCTTGGCCGCGATACCCGGGATGATCGAGGTGAAGTCGGCGTTCTGGACGTCCGCGGTCAGCCCCAGCTTCGCTGCGATGGCCTTGGCCAGGTCGACGTCCATGCCGACGATGGCGCCCTTGTCGTCCTTGAACTCGTTCGGGGCGTAGGAGGCGTCGGTGGCGACGACGAGCTTGCCGCCGGACTTCACGTCGGCCGGCACGAGGGCGGCGAGCGACGGGTCGGCCGACGCGGCCTTGACGGCGCTCGTCGGGCTCGCGGCACCCGAGCCGGAGCTGCTCGACGAGCTGCAGGCGGTGAGGAACAGGGTGCCGGCCGCGAGGGCGGCGCCGGCGGCGACGAGACGGGGGCGCAGGGTGCGAGCGGTCATGAGGGGGATCTCCTCCTGGGGGAGAGACGAGCGGAGCGCTCCGCCGGGGGGTGGCGGTCGCCCGGCCGTCGGCTGCACTGCGTCGTGCCGCCCCGGGCCGGTCGTTCACTTGTTCGAGAATTCAAGCCGTGCATGTCGCCACCCTCCGCCGAGGTGAGCGCACGTCGGACCGCCTCGCAGAGAGGGGCACCTCCGGGGGGAGGCGTGTTCGATCCGAGTTGGGTGGAATCCTGCCACTCACGGACGGTGAACGGGCCCCTATTCAGATCAAAATCGGATAACGGGGGGCCTTCTTGTCCGCTATCCGGACGAATTCCGACCCCCTGTCACCCTGCGTATAAGTATGCAGACTTGGTGGCGTCCGGCCGGGAAACCCGGCCGGAGCGTCCCGACTCAGAAGCCGCCGTTGACCACGGCGTTCTGCACCGCGCCGGCGGCGACCCCCCACTTCTGCAGGATGTTCTCGTAGGAGCCGTCCCGGATCATCTGGTTCAGCGCCTTCACCAGGACGTCGCGCAGCTCGGTGTTCTTCTTGTCGACCGCGATTCCGTACGGTGACGGCTGAAGCTGGGCTCCGGCCACGTCGAACTTGGCGCCGTTCGGGCCGCCCTTCGCGGCGACGTACGCGGCCACCGGGTAGTCGTTCAGGTCGGCGTCGGCGTGGCCGGCGGCCAGCTCGGCGAGCGCCTGGCTGTCGTTGTCGAACAGCTTCACCGTCAGCGGCTTGTGCGCCCGGGTGCAGGCGCCGACCTGCCGCTCGACGATCGCGGCCTGGGTGGTGCCGCGCTGCAGCGCCACGGTGTGGCCGCACAGGTCGTCCAGCTTGCCGATCTTCTCCGGGTTGTCCTTGGGGACGAGCATCTGGGTGCCGGCAATGAAGTAGTCGACGAAGTCGACGCCGGGGTTCACCACCTTGCCGTTGTCGTCGGTGCCCTCCCGGCGCTGCCGGTTGTCCGTCATCGCCGACATCGCCAGGTCGAACTCGCCGGCCTGCAGGCCAGGTATCAGCTTGTCGAACGCGGTGTCGGTGAACTCCACCTTCACGCCGAGCTGCTTGCCGAGCTCCGTCGCGATGTCCGGGTCGATGCCGACCGGGGAGCCGTCCGAGGCCTTGAACTCCACCGGCGCGTAGTTCAGGTCGGAGGCGATCTTCAGGACCCCCTTGGACTTGACGCTCTCCGGCAGCCGGGCGTGCAGGTCGTCCTCACTGGTCTTGGCCGAACCGGAGCTGCCGCACGCGGTCAGCAACAGGGTTCCCGCGACGAGCGCCGCCCCCGCGGCGAGGGTGCGGGCGGGACGGGGCGCGAAGGCGTGCATGCGTTGGGTCCTCCTGTGGGAGCGGTGGTGCAGGCGAGGGTGGGCGCTGCTGGGAAGGTACCGTCCGCGAGCGGAACGGAAGCGTCCGGATGTCGGTGTGGGAAATGTGATCCTGCCATCCCACCCTCCTGTCCCAGGTCGCGGGTATGTCAGAATCTGGTATCGGGTAACCCCCGACGAACGAAGGCAGACCGTCGGATTCCGCTGCTCACAATCGAGCGGGGCGGATCCGGGGTGCGCAGGACCGGAAGTCGACGACGCCGACTCCGTAGCCGAGGCACCAGCTCCCCTCCGTGTCTGCGTTCACTCCTGCGGGTGCGTGTACCGTCCCGCCGCACGTCGGCCAGGGCCGTTGGATTCCACCGGAATCCCGGCGGTGTCAAGGGCCGCCGTGCGGTGAACGGCGCACGACGAGGACGAAAAGGCACAGGTGCGGCGCCTTCGTCCGGCCTAGGCTCGACCGGTGTGCGTCATTGTCCGTCCTGATGCGGATGCGCCCGGGCACGAGCCGGAACCACAGCGCAGAACACCCAAAACCCTCAATCGAGGGCGTCGCCCGACGGCCGCGCCCCGACCCCGGACTCCGGGTACGCCTCGCGTACCCGGCGTCGCCGTCCCTCCGGCGGCGGCCCCGGTGCCGAACGACCGTCGGTCCGAGCGTCCTCGCTGATCATTGACGAAGAGGTCAACGTGGCAGCGGAGATCATCCACCCCAACACCCAGGACACCGACGATCCGGTCGACGCCGTCTTCGCGCTGCACCGCGGCGGCAAGATGGAGGTCCGGGCCACGGTTCCAGTGCGCGACGCGGACGATCTGTCCCTCGCCTACACCCCCGGTGTCGCCCGGGTCTGCACCGCGATCGCCGAGCAGCCCGAGCTGGTCAACGACTACACCTGGAAGTCCAACACCGTCGCCGTCGTCACCGACGGCACCGCCGTGCTCGGCCTCGGCGACATCGGCCCCGAGGCCTCGCTGCCCGTCATGGAGGGCAAGGCGATCCTCTTCAAGCAGTTCGGCGGCGTCGACGCCGTCCCGATCGCGCTCGCCTGCACCGAGGTGGACGAGATCGTCGAGACCGTCGTCCGGCTGGCCCCGTCCTTCGGCGGCGTCAACCTGGAGGACATCTCCGCCCCGCGCTGCTTCGAGATCGAGCGCCGGCTGCAGGACGCCCTGGACATCCCGGTCTTCCACGACGACCAGCACGGCACCGCGATCGTCACCACCGCCGCCCTGTGGAACGCCGCCAAGGTGACCGGCCGGGAGATCGGCGCCCTGCGCGCCGTCATCTCCGGCGCCGGTGCCGCCGGCATCGCCATCGCCAAGATGCTGCTCGCCGCCGGCATCGGCGACGTCGCCGTCTGTGACCGCCGCGGCGTCGTCTACGAGGGCCGCGGCGACCTCACCGACGTCAAGGCCGAGATCGCCGCGCTGACCAACCGCACCGGGATCAAGGGCTCGCTGGCCGACGCGCTGGCCGGCGCCGACGTCTTCATCGGCGTCTCCGGCGGCACCGTGCCCGAGGACGTCGTCGCGACCATGGCCGAGGGCTGCTTCGTCTTCGCCATGGCCAACCCGAACCCGGAGATCCACCCCGAGGTCGCGCACAAGTACGCGGCGGTCGTCGCCACCGGCCGCAGCGACTTCCCGAACCAGATCAACAACGTGCTGGCCTTCCCCGGCATCTTCGCCGGCGCCCTGCAGGTCCGGGCCACCCGGATCACCGAGGGCATGAAGCTCGCCGCCGCCAAGGCGCTCGCCGCCGTGGTCGCCGACGAGCTGACCCCGCAGAAGGTCATCCCGTCGCCGTTCGACGAGCGGGTCACGCCGGCGGTCTCCAAGGCCGTCGCCGAGGCCGCCCGCGCCGAGGGCGTCGCCCGCGCCTGACGGCCCGTCGCCCGCGCCTGACGGCCCGTCGCCCGCGCCTGACGGCCCGTCGCCCGGGCCGGACACCCAGGGGGCGCGCGGAGGCACCGGCCTCCACGCGCCCCCGGTGCGTTCCCCCGGTAGTGCAGGTCACACCGTTGCGTGGTACCGGCCGCCCGGCCCGCGCCGATATCGTCCGAACCATGTTCGCTGCCTACGCCGCCCGCATCGACCAGGACGACCCGCTGAGCGCACTGGAGTTGGGCGAACTCCCGGAGCCCGAGGCCCGCGAGGGCTGGAGCGTCGTCACCGTCAGGGCCGCCACTCTCAACCACCACGACCTCTGGTCGCTGCGCGGCGTCGGCCTGCCCGCCGAGCGCCTACCGATGATCCTCGGCTGCGACGCCGCCGGCGTCGACGAGCACGGCAACGAGGTCGTCATCCACTCCGTCGTCGGCCAGAGCGGCCACGGGGTCGGCCCGAACGAGCCGCGCTCCATCCTCACCGAGCGCTACCAGGGCACCTTCGCCACCAAGGTCGCCGTCCCGACCTGGAACCTGCTGCCCAAGCCCGCCGAGCTCACCTTCGAACAGGCCGCCTGCCTGCCCACCGCGTGGCTGACGGCCTACCGGATGCTCTTCACCAACGCCGGCGTCAAGCCCGGCGACACCGTCCTCGTCCAGGGCGCCGGCGGCGGCGTCTCCACCGCACTGGTCGTCCTCGCCAAGGCCGCCGGCCTGCGGGTCTGGGTCACCGGCCGGGACGAGGCCAAGCGGGCCCGCGCCGTCGAGCTCGGTGCGGACGCCGCCTTCGAGAGCGGCGCCCGGCTGCCCGAGCGGGTGGACGCCGTCATGGAGACCGTCGGCGCCGCCACGTGGTCGCACTCGGTGAAGTCGCTGCGCCCCGGCGGAACCATCGTCATCTCCGGCGCCACCTCCGGCCCGAACCCGAAGGCCGCCGAACTGAACCGGATCTTCTTCCTGGAACTCAAGGTGGTCGGCTCCACCATGGGCACCAAGGAGGAGCTCGCCGGTCTGCTCGCGCTCTGCGCCAACGCCGGGGTTCGGCCGGTGATCGACTCCGTGCTGCCGCTCACCGAGGCCCGCGACGGCTTCGCCCGGCTCGCCAAGGGCGACGTCTTCGGCAAGATCGTGCTGACGCCCTGACACGTGCGAAGGCCCCGGCGGACGTCGTCCGCCGGGGCCTCAGGGCACTGTCAGGTCACCAGGTCTGGTAACCGAACCAGTCGACGACCATGTCCGCGCCGCCGCTGCTGCCGTTGTACAGCACGACCTTGCCGTCGGCGCCGACCGGCACGACGACCTGGTTCGGGACGGTCCGGCCGGGCGTCCAGTTCAGGTTGGACGCCAGCGGACGGGCGGTGCCGCTCGGGTAGGCGGTCAGGAAGCCGTTGGCCGTGGGCTGGGTGACCGTCACGTTGAGGGTGACGATCCGGGCCCGGGACTCGCCGAAGTCGAGGGTGATGCTGCCGCCCGCCGGGACGGGCCCGGCCGGCCGCTTGGTGCCGTTGCCGTCGTACCGGTCCTGGCGGGTGTCCATCGTCCGCCAGGGGCCCGTCGGGTTGTAGGTGGTGTAGCCCTCGGCCGAGTAGTAGCCGGCCAGGTCGGCCACCACGTCGACACTGCCACCGCCGCCGCCCGCGAAGAAGGTGACCTTGCCGTCGACGACCGGGACGGTGACCAGGTTGGCGACGGTCTGCCCGGTGGTCCAGTTGAGGTTGGACGCGGTGGGGCGCTCCTGGCCGTGCGGGTACACCGTCAGGAAGCCGTTGTCGTTCGGCGCGGTGACGGTCACGTTCATGGTCACCGCGGTGACTCCCGTCGCCGGGACACCCTTGACGCCCGCGACCTGCAGGTCGATCGAGCCGCTCTGCGGGACGCGCGCCTTGGGGGCACCGACGGCCTGGCGGGTGTCCAGCAGGCGGGTGGGACCGGCGGCGGTGAAGACGCTGCCCTTGGTGCTGTGGTAGCCGGCCAGGTCGGCGATCACCTCGACCGTGCCCGGGCCGCCGCCCGCGAAGAAGGTGGCCCTGCCGTCGACGACCGGGACGGTGACCAGGTTGGCGACGGTCTGCCCGGTGGTCCAGTTGAGGTTGGACGCGGTGGGGCGCTCCTGGCCGTGCGGGTACACCGTCAGGAAGCCCGAGGTGGTGGGTGCCGTGACGGTCACGTTCAGCGTCACCGCGGTGACGCCCTCGGCGGGGACGCCGGCCACCCCGGCCAGGTCGAGGTCGATCGAGTGACCGGAGGCGACCGGCGCCCCGGGGGCGCCCAGGGCCTTCCGGGTGTCCAGCACGCGGGTCGGCCCGGTCGGCGTGTAGACGCTGCCGAAGTTCGCGAACTCCCAGGCGCCGCGGTCGCGGAAGCCGGTGCCGGTGTCCGCGACCACCGGGTCGTCCTTGGCCGGGCGGCCGCCGAGGTCGACGTCCAGCATGCCGGGCGCGTTCACGTCGGCGGAGTCGATCGTCGGGCCGAGCTGCGGCTTGGAGCCGTCCCACGGAACGGTCGGGTCGGCGACCGCGTCGTGCGCGCCCTGCCCGGTGGCGGTGGTGAAGGCTGGCCGGGCGGTGTACGGCGTGCCCGCCCACAGGTAGGCCGGCTTGCCGCTGGTCGGGCTGACGACGTTGTAGTCGACCTCCGTCCCGGCGGCCGCCTCGGCCGCGACCGTGATGCCGGTGGCGGAGGCGCCGGCCTGGCACGGCTTCGTCGGGTAGTCGGCGGTGGACCCGGTGTCGACCACGTTGTTCTCGACCACCGCACCGGTCGACGCCCCGGCGAGCACGATGCCGTCGTGGCAGTTGGTGTTGACGGTGTTGGAGACCACCACGGTGCCGGTGGCGCCGGTGGCGCTGACGGCCGCGCTGCTGCCCGGGGAGAGCTCGTTGGTGGTCACCACCGAGTCGTTGACGCCCTGGTCGAGCTGGATCAGCGGTCCGCTGACGTACGAGAACCGGAACCGGCCGACCGTGACCCGGGAGGAGTCCCCGGTCACGCGGACGCCGGCGGCCCGGGTCGACCAGACCTCGCCGCGCATCAGGGTGATGTCGGAGGAGTCCTTGACCAGCACCGCCTCCTCGTTGGCGTAGTCGAACGAGAAGCCGGTGAACTCGACGTGGTGCGCCCCCTCGACGACGAGCGCGTGGGGCACGCCCGACCCGCCGAAGGCGCCGCCGACCTTGGCGTAGGTCCCGTCCGGGCTCGGCGCGTCCTTGCCGCCGACGAACCGGATCGGTGCACCGGCCGTGCCGGAGCGGGTGATCCTCACCGGCTCCGGGTAGTCGTTGCCGGCGACGTGGACGGTCTGGCCGGGCAGTGCGGCGTCGGCGGCAGCCTGGACGGTGCAGTACGGCGCGGCCTCCGTCCCGGTGCCGCTGTCGGCGCAGTGCGCCCCGGCGCCGTTGTCGACCCAGAGGTCGGTGGGCGCGGCGCTCGCGCCGGTCGGCAGCGCCAGTGCGCCGAGCAGACTGGTCGCGGCAAGAGCCGCAGTGCGCTTGTTGATGGTGCCCCCCAAGGGCGGAGACGGTGTGCTGTCGCACGTCGACGGCGACGCGGGAGCGCGCGTGAAGCCGCGCTTCGGCCTGGTCCGCGTGCGGATCATTTCACATCGCTCGCACACCTGTGCAAGGGGGTTTCGCCGGTGGACAGCGGTGTCCCCCCGCCGCGCCGCAGGGGGGGCACCGCTCGCTCAGCCGAGCAGGCGCCGGGCCGCCGCGGCCAGGGCCGACTGGGCCCTCGTCAGCTGATCGGGGGTCACCCCGCCGTCGCGGGCGGCGTCCCGGACGTGGTCGCGGAAGCGGTCGAGCAGGCGCCCCAGCTCGCGGGCCGGGTCGCCGGCCGGATCGGTGCGCGCCCAGTCGGGCAGGTCCTCGGCCGCGGCGGCGTCGCCCCCGTCGTCCCCGCCGTCCTTGTCGAGGTCGATCCGGGTGATCCGGACGTCCTCGGTGGGCGCCGGGTGGCCCCAGCGGGCGGCGTCGGCGAGCCCGCCGAGGCTGCGGGTGAGCTCGGCCAGGCCCTCGGCGAGGCCGGTGGACCAGTCGCCGCGCGAGGCGTGCTCGCGGACCTGCTCCTCGACCCGGCGCTTGATCCGCAGCGCCTCCTGCTGGGTGGCGCTGCGGGCGGCCTTGGACTGCTCGCGCAGCTTGCGGGCCTCCGCCTCGGCGGCCTTGGCCTTGGCCTTGGCCGCGCGCTCCTGCTCCTTGGCGCGTTTGGCCTGGTCCTTGGCCTGGGTCTTGAACCGCTCGTACTCCTCCTTGGCGCGCTGCCAGGCATCCCTGTCCCCCCAGGGGCCGGCCCACGGGTCGCCGGCGGTCTCCGGGCGGGGGGCCTTGCGGGCGGCGCCCCAGAGCTCCTCGCGCAGGTCCTTGGCGGTGTCCCGGACGTCCTCGCGGATCGCGCCGGCGAGCTGGGCGACGGAGTCGCGGATCTCCACCTCCAGCTCGGCTAGCTCGTCCTGACGGGCGGCCAGCTCGGTGCGGCCCGCGTCCGTCAGCCGGTAGACCTTGCGGCCGCCCTCGGTGCTGTGGGTGACCAGGCCCTCCTGCTCCAGCTTGGCGAGCCGCGGGTAGACGGTGCCGGCGGAGGGCGCGTACAGGCCCTGGAAGCGCTCCTCCAGCAGGCGGATCACCTCGTAGCCGTGCCGGGGGGACTCGTCGAGCAGCTTGAGCAGGTAGAGCCGGAGCCGGCCGTGGCCGAAGACGGGGGACATCGCTCAGGCCTCCTTGGTGAGGTCGGGGCCGGGGCCGGTGGTGAGCTCCTTGGCGGGCGGCGCGTCCTCGTCCTCCGGACGGTGCAGGACGGTGATCGCGCCGGAGACGGTGGTGACCTGGAGCCGGCCGGTGCCGCTGCCGAGCTGGCCGGCGAGCCGCTTGGCGCCCCAGCTGCCGGCCACCGTCAGCTCGGCGAAGGTGGAGGTGACGTCACCGGTGGTGGTGCCCGCCTCGACCTTGGCGTCGGCGACCGCGGGCAGCCGGACACCGACCGGGCCGCTGACCGTGGCGACGGTGATGTCGGTGGGCGTCTGCACGTCGAGGTCGAGGGTGACCGCGCCGCTGACGGTCTTGGCCTGCACCTTGTCGGCGGTGCCGGCGACCACGGTGAGCTGCCCGGAGACGGTGTTGACGCGCAGTTCGCCGGAGACCGACTGGGCGTCCACGTCGCCGGAGACGGTGTTGGCCTGGATCCGGCCGGAGAGGCCCACCAGGGTGGCGGCACCGCTCGCGCCGTGCACGGTGACCGGTCCGGCGATGCCGGAGACGGTGGTGTCCGCGGAGGCGGTGCCGAGCCTGACCTCGGTGCCGGCCGGCACCGCGAGCGAGACGACGACACGGCGCTTGCGGCGCAGCGAGCCGAGGAAGGCCTTGACGGACTGCAGGGACTTCACGGTCTCGGAGAGCTCGCTCCAGTCGAGGTCCTTGTACGCCACGGTGAGCACACCGTCCTTGAGGTCGACCTGCAGGGGCTCGCCCTCCAGCTCGGTGACCTCCAGGCGGGCCGGGCCGTCGGCGGCCACGACGTTGACGGCACCCCCGATGATCCGGACGTGCAGGCTGCTGACCGGCTCGTCGATGGTGATCTTCTCGGGTCCTTCGACCGTCCACTCGCTCATGATTCCCCGTCCTCCCGTTCGCGATGTATCGCGTCGACTTGATTAACACGATATATCGCGAATGGGGGAAGTCAACCCCGACCCGACCCCGACGCGACCCCTAGGTCCGCCCCGGGGGACGTGCCCCCCGAGACACGCGAAGGGCCCGGAAGGCGGGTGCCTTCCGGGCCCTTCGCGTGTCTCGCGTGCGGTGCCGCGGATCAGTCCTCGTCCTCGTCGTCGAGCCGGGCCAGCCAGGTGGCCAGCCGCTCGACCGGGATCTCGAAGTCCGGGTTGAGGTCGACGAACTCGCGCAGCCGCTCGGCCAGCCACTCGAAGGTGACCTCCTCGTCGCCGCGACGGCTCTCCAGCTCCTCGATGCCTCGGTCGGTGAAGTACACGCTGTGCTCCGGTCCGGTGGGGTGTGACCCCGTCAGGATAGTCGCGGCCGGTCAGCCGTTGCGGCGCCAGTAGCTGATCGAGACCTTCGCCGCCGAGTTGCTGGTGCTGCCCTGCTCGACCGCCTTGACCACGACGATGCCGCCGTTCCCCCGGTTGCGCAGGCAGAACAGCCCGCCGGCCGGCAGCGCGTCGTACTTCACGTCGGACACCGGCTGCTGCTCGATCCCCGCGGCGCACTCGGCCGGGGTCAGGTGGTTCTCCGCGGCCAGGAAGGCGTCCGAGCCGCTCGACCAGTTGAAGTGGCCGTAGCTCGGCTCCAGCACCCAGGCCGGATTGGTCGAGGAGGACACCACCTTGCCGGTCGTCAGGTCGAAGACGTACGTGTAGTCGGGGCTGGAGAGCACCTGGTCGGTGTAGACCGGGGTGTACCCGCTCGACGGCTTTGCGGTGGCGCCGCCCTTGGCCGTCGGGGCGGCCGAGTCCTGCGATCCGCCGGCCGTCGCCTGCCCGGCCGGCCGCGTGCCCGCCGGGCCGGCGGTCTGCGCCGTCTGCGCGCCGGTGCCCGAGTTGGTCCGGGTGGTGCCGCCGCCCCCGGAGGTCAGCGCCACACCGGCACCCGTGCCCACCACGGCCGTCGCCGCGGCGACGGCCAGCAGGGTCTTCCAGGAGACACCCCGTCGGACGGGTGCGGTCGCGGCCTGCGGGCCGGCCGCGACCGGCACGGTCGGGACACCGGCCGGCTGCGGCGGCCCGAACGCGCCCAGCGGCGGCGACACCGCGCCGACCTGTGGCGCGGGGTACTGCGGAGCCGGGTACTGCGGCGACGCGAAGGGCGCCACCGGCGGGGCGCTCGGCGGGGCGGCCGGGACACCGATCGACGGCGCAATCGACGGCGCGGTCGCCGGAACGGTCGGCATCGGCGGCACTGCGGCCGGCAGCGGGGTCGGCGGGGTTCGCGGCAGGTCGGAGCGGCGGGTGATCTCGGTGTTCACCTGGGCGGGCAGCCAGTCGTCGGCGAACCGCAGCTGGCCGCCGACCGCGGGATGGCTGCGGGCGGCCTCGATGATCTCGGCCGGTGTCGGACGCTGTGCCGGGTCCTTGGCCAGGCAGCGGACCAGCAGCTCCCGCAGGTCGGCCGGGACGGTCGCCAGGTCGGGCTCCTCGTGCACCACCCGGTAGAGCACCGCGGTGTCCGGGCCCTCGCCGAACGGCGGGGTGCCGCCGGCCGCGTACGCCGCCAGGGCGCCCAGCGCGAAGACGTCGGTGGCCGCGGTGACCGGTGCGCCCTGCGCCTGCTCGGGCGACATGAAGGCCGGCGAGCCGATCCGGTAGCCGGTGCCGGTGAGCGCGGTGGCGTCCGCGGCCCGGGCGATACCGAAGTCGATCACCCGTGGGCCGTCCTCGGCGACCAGCACATTGGCCGGCTTGAGGTCCCGGTGCACCACCTGGACGCTGTGGATCGCCTGCAGCGCCTCGGCGATGCCGCCGATCAGCAGCAGCACGGTACGGGTCGGCAGCGCGCCGTGCTCGCGGATCACCTGCTGCAACGAGGGGCCGGGCACGTACGCGGTGACCAGCCAGGGCGCCACGGCGTCCGGGCCGGAGTCGATCACCTGCGCGGTGTAGAGCCCGTGGATGCGCTGGGCGTTGGCGACCTCCTGCGCGAAGCGCCGCCGGAACTCGCCGTCCTCGGCGAACTCCGCGCGCACCACCTTCAGCGCGACCGGCCGCCCGCCCGGCGTGTACGAGAGGTAGACCCGGCCCATGCCGCCCGCGCCGAGCCGCGCGAAGACCCGGTAGCCACCGACCTCCCTTGGATCCTCCGGCTGCAGCGGCTGGAAGACGGGTGGCAACTGCTCGGACATGGTCGGCTCCCCCTGAGGTGCGGCATGACGCCCCATACGGTAGCGAGCTGACGATCCGTCGTGGTGAGGGGGCGCCGGTCGGTTACCCGGTCGAGACGCGGAAAGCCGGGAGCCCCGGTACCGCCAGCGGGCGGTACCGGGGCTCCCGGAGGTCCTGCGGACCCTGCGTCAGATCGCGAACACCTCGTCCACGATCGCCTGCTGCTCGGCGGCGTGGCGCTTGGCCGAGCCGACGGCGGGGGCCGAGGAGGCCGGGCGGGCGACGCGGCGCAGGCGGGCGCCGTTGGCGTTGCGGCCGATGACGACCTGGAGGTGGTCGACCAGGTTCATGGCGATGAACGGCCAGGCGCCCTGGTTGGCCGGCTCCTCCTGGGCCCAGATGAACTGGACGTTGTCGCCGTAGCGGCCCAGTTCCTCCTGCAGCTCGGAGATCGGCAGCGGGTAGAGCCGCTCGACCCGGACGATGGCGGTGTCGGTGACGCCGCGCTCGGTGCGGGCCGCCTCCAGGTCGTAGTAGAACTTGCCGGAGGTGATGACGACCTTGCGGACCTGCGCCGGGTCCACCGTGCTGTCGCCGATCACCGGCCGGAACGAGCCGGACGTGAACTCGGCGGCGGCCGACGCCGCGGCCTTCAGACGCAGCATCGACTTCGGGGTGAAGACGATGAGCGGCTTGTGGTGTGGGTTGTGCGCCTGCCAGCGGAGCAGGTGGAAGTAGTTCGACGGCGAGGTGGGCATCGCGACCGTCATGTTGTTCTGCGCGCAGAGCTGCAGGAAGCGCTCCGGGCGGGCGGACGAGTGGTCCGGGCCCTGGCCCTCGAAGCCGTGCGGCAGGAGCAGGGTGACGCCGGAGTGCTGGCCCCACTTCTGCTCGGCGGAGGCGATGTACTCGTCGACCATGGTCTGTGCGCCGTTGACGAAGTCGCCGAACTGCGCCTCCCACATGACCAGCGCGTTGGGCCGGGTGAGGGAGTAGCCGTACTCGAAGCCCATCGCCGCGTACTCGGACAGCAGGCTGTCGTAGACGGTGAAGCGGGCCTGGTCCTCGGTGAGGTAGAGCAGCGGGGTGTAGTCCTCGCCGGTGTTGCGGTCGATGAGGACGGCGTGGCGCTGGCCGAAGGTGCCGCGGCGGCTGTCCTGGCCGGCGAGGCGGACGGGGTGGCCCTCCATCAGCAGGGAGCCGATGGCGAGGGTCTCGCCCATGGCCCAGTCGATGGTGTTGTCCTCGACGGAGCCGGCGCGGCGCTGCAGCTGGGGCAGCAGACGCGGGTGGACGGTCAGCCACTCCGGCAGGTTCACCTGCGAGGCGGCGATCCGCTTCACCATCTCCTCGGAGATACCGGTCTGGATGTTCACCGGGAAGTCCGCGACCGGCTTGCCGTTGGAGGCCGGAGCGGGCGCGCCGGCGGCCTCGCGGACCTCGGCGAAGACCTTCTCCAGCTGGCCCTGGAAGTCCTGCAGGGCCTGCTCGGCCTCTTCCATGGTGATGTCGCCGCGACCGATCAGGCCCTCGGTGTAGAGCTTGCGGACCGAGCGCTTCTTGTCGATCAGGTCGTACATCAGCGGCTGGGTGAAGGACGGGTTGTCGGCCTCGTTGTGACCGCGGCGGCGGTAGCAGATGAGGTCGATGACGACGTCCTTGTGGAACTCCTGCCGGAACTCGAAGGCGAGTCGCGCGACGCGGACCACGGCCTCCGGGTCGTCGCCGTTCACGTGGAAGATCGGCGCCTCGATCATCCGCGCCACGTCGGTGCAGTACATCGACGAGCGGGACGACGCCGGGGCGGCGGTGAAGCCGACCTGGTTGTTGACCACCAGGTGGATCGTGCCGCCGGTGCGGTAGCCGCGCAGCTGCGACATGTTGAGGGTCTCCGCGACGACGCCCTGGCCGGCGAAGGCCGCGTCGCCGTGGATCTGGATCGGCAGCACCGGGAAGGTGGTGCCGCCCTGGTCCAGGATGTCCTGCTTGGCACGGGCGATGCCCTCGACGACCGGGTCCACGGCCTCCAGGTGGGAGGGGTTCGCGGCCAGCGACACCTTGATGGTCTCGCCGTCCAGGCCGGTGAAGGTGCCCTCGGCGCCCAGGTGGTACTTGACGTCGCCGGAGCCGTGCATGGACTTCGGGTCGAGGTTGCCCTCGAACTCGCCGAAGATCCGGCCGTAGGGCTTGCCGACGATGTTGGCCAGCACGTTGAGGCGGCCGCGGTGGGCCATGCCGATGACGGCCTCGTCCAGGCGGTGCTCGGCGGCGGCGTCGATCGTCGCGTCGAGCAGCGGGATGAGGGACTCGCCGCCCTCCAGCGAGAAGCGCTTCTGGCCCACGTACTTGGTCTGCAGGAACGTTTCGAAGGCCTCGGCGGAGTTGAGGCGGCGCAGGATGCGCAGCTGCTCTTCGCGTTCGGGCTTGGTGTAGGGCTTCTCCAGGCGTTCCTGCAGCCACTTGCGCTGCTTGGGGTCCTGGATGTGCATGTACTCGATGCCGACGGTGCGGCAGTAGGTGTTGCGCAGCAGGCCGAGGATGTCGCGGAGCTTCATCATCTTCTGGCCGCCGAAGCCGCCGACGGCGAATTCGCGCTCGAGGTCCCAGAGGGTGAGTCCGTGCTGGACGACGTCGAGGTCGGGGTGCTTGCGCTGCTTGTACTCCAGCGGGTCGGTGTCGGCCATCAGGTGGCCGCGCACGCGGTAGGCGTGGATGAGCTCCATGACGCGGGCGGTCTTGTTGACCTCGTCGTCGTGGGTCGCGGCGACGTCGGTCGCCCAGCGGACGGGCTCGTAGGGGATGCGCAGCGACTCGAAGACCTCGTCGTAGAAGCCGTGCTCGCCCAGCAGGAGCTGGTGGATGGTGCGCAGGAACTCGCCGGAGGCCGCGCCCTGGATGACCCGGTGGTCGTAGGTCGAGGTCAGCGTCATGATCTTGGAGACGCCGAGGCGGGCGAGGGTGTCGGGGGAGGAGCCCTGGAACTCGGCCGGGTACTCCATGGCGCCGACGCCGACGATGGTGCCCTGGTTCTGCATCAGGCGGGGCACGGAGTGGACGGTGCCGATGCCGCCGGGGTTGGTCAGCGAGACGGTGACCCCGGTGAAGTCGTCCATGGTCAGCTTGTTGGCGCGGGCCCGGCGGACGATGTCCTCGTAGGCCTGCCAGAAACCGAAGAAGTCGAGGGTCTCGGCCTTCTTGATCGCGGCGACGACGAGCTGGCGGTCGCCGTTCGGCTTCACCAGGTCGATCGCCAGGCCCAGGTTCACGTGCTCGGGCTTGACCAGGTAGGCCTTGCCGTCCTCGACCTTGTAGCTGTGGTTCATGCCCGGCGAGGCCTTCACGGCCTGGACGAGCGCGTAGCCGATCAGGTGCGTGAAGGAGACCTTGCCACCACGGGCCCGCTGCAGGTGGTTGTTGATGACGATGCGGTTGTCGATCAGCAGCTTGGCCGGAACGGCCCGCACCGACGTCGCGGTCGGCACCTCCAGCGAGGCGTCCATGTTCGACGCGACCGCCTTCGCCGGACCCCGCAACTGGACCAGCTCGGTTCCCTGGGCGGCCGGCGCGGGCGCAGCCGGAGCTGCGGCCTTCGGCGCGGGCGGCGCGGCAGGGGCTGCCGCGAGCGGCGCGGCCGGCTGGACCGGCGCGGCCGGTGCAGCGGGCGCCGGAGCAGCGGCAGGGGCAGCGGGAGCAGCAACGGGGGTCGGCGTGGGGCCGACCTGGGTTGCAGCCTGGGTCACTGGAGTCACCTCGGTACCGGGCTTGTAGTCGGCGAAAAAGTCCCACCAGGCTCGGTCAACCGAGTTCGGGTCCTGGAGGTACTGCTGGTAGATCTCGTCGACGAGCCACTCATTGGGGCCGAAGCCAGTGGTGCTTGCCGAGCTGGGGGTTTCAGGGTGTGGCGACATCGGGGCAACCGCCCTCTTCCGCTTCCTTTTGGGATGGTGGACAGCGGGGATTAAGGCTACGCCTCCGACCAGTGATCGCGCAGTCCCCCCTGGCCAGGCGTCGCCCAGATCACAGTGAACGTCCGTATTTTGGCCGGTTGTGCGCGTTACAAACCGGTGAACGAGGGTACCTGGACACGTTCGGTTCGCTCCATTATCCCCATAAAAGCTGACAATATGGACACTTGGCAGCAGTGAGGGGCCGGTCCGACGCCGGACCGGCCCCTTGTGTCCCAGTTGTGTGACAACGTTCGGGTACGGGCGTGTCAGCCGGTGGGGACGGGTGCCTCGCCGGGCAGCACGACCTCGATGCGGCAGCCCCGATCGCTTTCGGCCACCCGGATCTCGCCGCCGTGGAGGTCCACCGCCCAGCGCGCGATGGCCAGCCCGAGGCCGGTTCCGCCGTCGCTGCCGGGGCCCTGCGCGGTCGCGCTGCCGCTGCGGCCGAAGCGCTCGAAGACCCGCTCGCGGTCCTGCAGCGGGATGCCCGGGCCCTGGTCCTCGACCTGCAGCAGCAGTCCGCCGCTGTGCTCGCCGGGCCGGGCCCGCACGGTCACCGTGCCGCCGGGCGGCGAGTGCTTGCACGCGTTGTCGACCAGGTTGGCCACCACCTGGTGCAGCCGCTCCTCGTCGGCGACCGCGGCCAGGCCGTCCGGCCGGACGTCCAGGCTGAGCTGCACGTCCCCGCGGCGCCCGTAGGCGCCGCCCGCGGTGGCGCCGTCCACCGTCACCCCGCGCAGCACGCCGTCCAGGAACGGCCGCACCTCGAAGGGGCGGGTGTCCAGCGGCACCACGCCGTCGTCGAGCTTGGAGAGGTCCAGCAGGTGGGTGATCAGCCGGCCCAGCCGCTCGGTCTGCTCCAGCGCGGCGCCCAGCGTCTTGGGCTCGGGCTGGACGACGCCGTCCACCACGTTCTCCAGGACGGCCCGAAGCGCGGCGATGGGCGTGCGCAGTTCGTGCGAGACATTGGCGATCAGCTCACGGCGGTGCCGGTCGGCGGCCTCCAGATCGGCCGCCATGCGGTTGAAGGAGTCGGCGAGCTCGCCGATCTCGTCCCGGGAGGAGGTGTCCACCCGGGCGCTGTAGTCGCCGCGGGCCATCGCCCGGGCCGCGGCGGTCATCGCGCGCAGCGGGGCGGTCAGCCCGTGCGCGAGGAACTGCATGAACAGCAGCGACGCGATCATCGAGAAGATCATGATGATCCGGATCTGCGTCTCGGACCGGATCGCCACGACCACCATCCCGGTGGCCAGGCAGACGGAGACGATCACCAGCAGGGCGAGCTTGCCCTTGATGGACCGCACCGGGTCGAACGGCCGCATGTCGGCCCACACCCGGCGGGCGGCCCGGCCGGCCAGGCCGGGGCCGGGACGCTCCGCGGCGTCCCCTTTGCGTTGCTGTGGAAAGGTCATCGTGCCCCTGCGGTCGGAGCGGCGCGTCGACTGAAGGCGTGGGCCCCCCGGCGGCCCAGCCCTCGGCGTGCCCGCTCAGGAAAGGGGTGCCTCCAGGGCGTACCCGACGCCGTGCACCGTGCGGATCCAGCTGGCGCCGATCTTCCGGCGCAGCGCCTTGACGTGGCTGTCGACCGTGCGGGTGCCCGAGGCGTCCGTCCAGTCCCAGACCTCCGCGAGCAGCTGCTCGCGGGTGAGCACCGCGCGCGGCTGCGCGGCCAGGCAGGCCAGCAGGTCGAACTCGGTCGGCGTCAGGTGCACGTCGCCCGAGCCCAGCCGGACCCGGCGCTGCACGTGGTCGATCTCCAGCTCGCCGAAGCGCAGCGAGCCGAGCGCCGGCGTCCTGGCCGCCTGCTGGGCGCGCTCCACGCGGCGCAGCAGCACGTTGACCCGGGCCGCCAGCTCGCGCATGGAGAACGGCTTGGTCATGTAGTCGTCCGCGCCGACGCCGAGGCCGACCAGCAGGTCCGTCTCGTCGTCCCGCGCGGTGAGCATGAGCACCGGCACCGGGCGCTGCGCCTGGATCCGGCGGCACACCTCCAGGCCGTCGAAGCCCGGCAGCATGATGTCGAGCACCACCAGGTCGGGCTGCCAGGTGTGGAAGCCGTCCACCGCGCCGGGGCCGTCGTGCGCCACGGCGACCTTGAACCCCTCCGCGCCCAGGCGGGCCGCGATGGACTCCGCGATGGTCGGTTCGTCCTCCACCACCAGCACTCGCCGCTGCGTACCTACCGGGCTGCTACCGGTCTCTTGCTGAATTTCTGTCACGGTCACGCCACCGCCCCCAGGGCTGCGGGCCGGTCACCTGTGGGGGTGGCGGCGCCGCGTCGTAGTCGTCTCGGTCCGTTGTGGGCTGTGCCCGGCCTGCCGCGTCGGCGGGGAGCCGTTCCGCCGACGGCCCCTGCGCGGCGTGGATACGCCGTGTGCGGTCTGCACACCCGGCCCGCACTCCACGCAGAGTACGGACACCGGGGTCATTCCGGCAGGTGGCCCGGACACATCCGGGCCAAGGATCGATGCCGATCCCCGTCGGGACCGGGCACGGGGCGATACCTTACCCGTCGAAAATCCCAGCTGTAACGATCTGTATGCAACCGCAAGCGGTGTTCACCCCTTACTTTCGTGCTGCTGCTCCGTGAACGGAGGGCAGGTACGGACCAAGGGGCGCAGCCGTTGCGCAGAAGCTCAAGCATTCTTCACAGCTCTTCCCCAGCGGGCTCCCAGCCTCGGAACGTATCGTGGTCACGACAAGGGCCGCCGGTGTCTCCGCGGGCACCGTCCGTGCGGATCTCCGCACGCCCTCGACGCGTTGAACACGGGGGCGGGTGACGGGAGTCCGGCGGACGGAGGGCCCATGGCGGCGAGCAGTACCGGCAGTACCGCGGCACGCCGCGGCCGGATCCGCGGCCTGCTCCGCAGTCGGCGCGGCGTGCTGCCCACGCCCCGCCGCAACCCCTTCGCACTCGGCTACCTCGCCCTGCTGCTCGGCACCACGCTCTTCGCCCGGTTCGGCGACCCGCAACTGGTGCACCACCTGCAGGCGCTCTCCTCGACCGATGTTCACAACCTCGCGCACCACCCCGTGCTCGCCCTCGCCGCCAGTGGACTCTGGGTGGCCGGCCCGGTCTGGACCCCTTATCTCTGGGCCTTCCTGCTGACCGTCGCCCCGCTGGAGCGCCGGGTCGGCGCCCGGAGGGCCGCCGGGGTCTTCGCCGCCGGGCACGTCGGCGCCACCCTGGTCTCCCAGTCCGTCGTCCTGGCCGCCGTCGCCGCCCGCGGGCTGCCCGTCGACGCCCTCGGCGACCTCGACATCGGAGTCAGCTACGGCGTCCTCGCCAGCCTCGGCGCCCTCGCCGGCCTGCTGTCGCCGGCCGGCCGCGCCCTCGCCCTCGGCGCCGCCGCCGCCCTGATCGGCGAGCAGTACCTCGACGGCACCGATGTCGTCACCGGTATCGGCCACCCGGTCGCCCTGCTGATCGGCATCGCCCTCTGGCTGCCGCTGCGCCGCGGCCCGCGGCGCCCGCTCCGCCGCCGGACGGCTCCGGCGGCGCTGCCCGCACGGGCCTGACCTGCCCTTTCCCGTCCCCGGTCGGCGATCGCTCAGAGCGAACGAGGCCGGGGGAACATTCGCGACCCGCCAATCCTTAGTCAGGTCAGCTCAAGTTCGCTGACTGGGGAGAGATCATGGCGTCGACGTCCGTTCCGCTCACCCTGCCCGTGCTGCCGCTCGACGACGAGGTGGTGCTCCCGGGCATGGTCGTCCCGCTCGACCTGTCCGACGCCGAGGTCCGCGCCGCCGTCGAGGCCGCCCGGGCTGCGGCGACCGGCACGGGCAAGCCCCAGGTGCTGCTGGTGCCGCGCCTCGACGGCTCGTACGCGGCCGCCGGCACCCTCGCCACCGTCGAACAGGTCGGCCGCCTCGCCGACGGCGACCCGGCCGCGCTCGTCCGCGCCGTCCGCCGGGTGCGCATCGGCGCCGGCACCACCGGCCCCGGCGCCGCCCTCTGGGTCGAGACCACCCCCTTCCGGGAGTCCTCCGAAGGCACCGCGGTGGCCGGCCGTGCCGCCGAGCTGGCCAAGGAGTACAAGGCGCTCTCCACCCAGTGGCTGCGCAAGCGCGGCGCCTGGCAGATCGTCGACCGGGTCGCCGCCATCGACGACGTCGGCGAGCTCGCCGACAACATCGGCTACGCCCCCTTCGCCACCGCCGAGCAGAAGCTCAAGGTGCTGCTGGAGGCCGACCGGCTCGCCCGTCTGGAGTACGCCCTCACCCTGCTGCGCGACCACCTCGCCGAGGAGGAGGTCAACGACACCATCCGCAAGGACGTGGAAGAAGGGGTCGCCAAGCAGCAGAAGGAGTTCCTGCTCCGCCGCCAGTTGGAGGCCGTCCGCAAGGAGCTCGCCGAGCTGAACGGCGAGTCCGCCTCCGAGGAGGACGACTACCGGGCCCGGGTGGAGGCCGCCGACCTGCCCGAGAAGGTCCGCGAGGCGGCCCTCAAGGAGGTCGACAAGCTGGAGCGCAGCTCCGACCAGTCGCCCGAGGGCTCCTGGATCCGCACCTGGCTGGACACCGTCCTCGAACTGCCGTGGAACGAGCGCTCCACCGACGCCTACGACATCGCCGGCGCCCGCGCCGTGCTGGACGCCGACCACGCCGGCCTCGCCGACGTGAAGGACCGGATCGTCGAGTACCTGGCCGTCCGCAAGCGCCGCGCCGACCAGGGGCTGGGCCTGATCGGCGGCCGCCGCGGCGGCGCCGTGCTCGCGCTCGTGGGGCCGCCCGGCGTCGGCAAGACCTCGCTCGGCGAGTCCGTCGCCCGGGCCATGGGCCGTTCCTTCGTCCGGGTCGCGCTCGGCGGCGTCCGCGACGAGGCCGAGATCCGCGGCCACCGGCGCACCTACGTCGGCGCGCTGCCCGGCCGGATCGTCCGTGCGATCAAGGAGGCCGGCTCGATGAACCCGGTCGTCCTGCTCGACGAGATCGACAAGGTCGGCTCCGACTACCGCGGGGACCCGGCCGCCGCCCTGCTCGAAGTCCTCGACCCGGCGCAGAACCACACGTTCCGCGACCACTACCTGGAGGTCGAGCTCGACCTCTCCGACGTGGTCTTCCTCGCCACCGCCAACGTGCTGGAGGCCATCCCCGAGCCGCTGCTCGACCGGATGGAGCTCGTCCGCCTCGACGGCTACACCGAGGACGAGAAGGTCGTCATCGCCCGCGACCACCTGCTGCCCCGCCAGCTGGAGAAGGCCGGCCTCAAGGCCGACGAGGTGGCCGTCGACGAGAGCGCGCTGCGCAGGCTCGCCGGCGAGTACACCCGCGAGGCGGGCGTGCGGAACCTGGAGCGGTCGATCGCCCGCATCCTGCGGAAGGTCGCCGCGCAGAGCGAGCTCGGCGAGCGCGCGCTGCCCGCCGAGATCGGCGCCGACGACCTGCGGGCCCTGATCGGGCGCCCGCACCACACCCCCGAGTCCGCCCAGGAGCCCGCCGAGCGGCGCACCGCCGTCCCCGGCGTCGCCACCGGCCTCGCGGTCACCGGCGCGGGCGGCGACGTCCTCTACATCGAGGCCTCGCTCGCCGACGCCGAGACCGGCTCCACCGGCCTCACCCTCACCGGGCAGCTCGGCGACGTGATGAAGGAGTCCGCGCACATCGCGCTCTCCTACCTCCGCTCGCGCGGCGCCGAACTCGAACTGCCCGTCACCGGGCTGCGGGAGCGCGGCATCCACCTGCACGTCCCGGCCGGCGCCGTCCCCAAGGACGGTCCGAGCGCCGGCATCACCATGACCACCGCGCTGGCCTCGCTGCTCTCCGGGCGCAAGGTGCGGACGGACGTGGCGATGACCGGGGAGGTCTCGCTGACCGGGCGGGTGCTGCCGATCGGAGGCGTCAAGCAGAAGCTGCTCGCCGCCGACCGCGCCGGGGTCACCACGGTGATCATCCCGCGGCGCAACGAGGCCGACCTGGACGATGTGCCCGCCGAGGTGCTGGAGCGGCTCACCGTGCACGCCGTCGCCGACGTCCGTGAGGTCCTGACGCTGGCCCTGGAGCCGGCGGAGGTGCTGGTGGCCGCCTGACGGGCGGCAGGGCGGGGCGCGGGGTGCCGAGCGGCACCCCGCGCCCCGTCGTCGCGGCACGCCCGTACGGTTACCTCGCGCGGACGCGGTGAGTACGCGGCGGAAACCCGGCCGTGCGACACTTCCGAAATGCCGTCCCCTACACAACGCGCGCTGGCCCGGATCCCGGAGCGGTACAAGCCGTTCCTGGTTCAGCACCGCAAGCTGGTGAAGTTCCTGCTGGTGGGCGGAACGTGCTTCGTGCTGACGACCGTGATCGACCTCGGGCTGAAGTTCACCGTGCTGCAGCACAAGCCGGTGGTGGCGCTCACCATCGCGACGGTGGTCGCCACCGTCGTCTCCTATGTACTGAACCGCCAGTGGTCGTTCCGGGCGAACGGCCGGCACCGCGAGGCGATCCTCTTCTTCGCGGTCAGCGCGCTCGCGGTGGTCGTCAACGACCTGCCGCTGATCCTCTCCCGGTACGTGCTGGACCTGCGCGAGCCGGACGTCACCCCGCTCACCCAGGAGATCGCCGACTTCCTCAGCGGCATGATCATCGGCACCTTCCTGGCCATGATCTTCCGCTTCTGGGCGATGAACCGCTGGGTCTTCACCCGCACCGGTCCGGCCGGCTCCTCCGCCGAGGACCTCGAACCCGAGCGGGTGTGAGACCCCGGCGGGCGGCGGCGGAAGCCGCCCGCCGGGGAACCGGTGCGGGCCCGGCCCCGGTTCGTGCGAACCGGGCCGATCGGGTCAGCGGACCCCGAGCAGGTGCTCCATGGCGAGCTGGTCGAGCTGCTCGAAGGCCATGCCGCGGGCGGCCGCCGACTCCACGTCGAACTCCTCGAAGGCGGCGCGGTCGGCGAGCAGCCCCGCCAGGCCGTCCTCGGCGGTCGGCCGGGCGAGCTCGTCCAGGCGGGCCGCACGCAGGGCCTCCTGCACCGCCGGGTCGGCCCGGAACGCCAGCGCCTTCTCCTTGAGCATCAGGTAGTTGCTCATGCAGGCGGCGGCCGAAGCCCACACGCCCTCGAAGTCCTCGGTGCGCGGCGGCTTGAAGTCGAAGTGCCGCGGGCCGTCGTAGCCCGCCGACTCCAGCAGATCCACCAGCCAGAAGGCGCTGCGCAGGTCGCCGGCGCCGAAGCGCAGGTCCTGGTCGTACTTGATGCCGGACTGGCCGTTCAGGTCGATGTGGAAGAGCTTGCCGTGCCACAGCGCCTGCGCGATGCCGTGCGCGAAGTTCAGCCCGGCCATCTGCTCGTGCCCGACCTCCGGGTTGACGCCGACCCGCTCCGGGCGCTCCAGGCTCCCGATGAACGCGAGGGCGTGGCCGACGGTCGGCAGCAGGATGTCGCCGCGCGGCTCGTTCGGCTTGGGCTCGATGGCGAAGCGCAGGTCGTAGCCCTGCTCCTCGACGTACTCGCCGAGCAGGTCGAAGGCCTCCTTCAGGCGGTCCAGCGCGACCCGGACGTCCTTGGACGCGCCGTGCTCGGCGCCCTCGCGGCCGCCCCAGGCGACGTAGGTGGTCGCGCCCAGCTCCACCGCGAGGTCGATGTTGCGGATCGTCTTGCGCAGCGCGTACCGGCGGACGTCGCGGTCGTTGGCGGTGAACGCGCCGTCCTTGAAGACCGGGTGCGTGAAGAGGTTGGTGGTGGCCATCGGGACCTTGAGACCGGTGGCGTCCAGGGCCGTCCGGAAGCGCTTGACGATCGCGTCGCGCTCGGCGTCCGAGGAGCCGAACGGGATCAGGTCGTCGTCGTGGAAGGTCACGCCGTGGGCGCCGAGACCGGCCAGCCGGTGCACCGTCTCCACCGGGTCGAGGGCGGGGCGGGTGGCGTCGCCGAAGGGGTCGCGGCCCTGCCAGCCGACGGTCCACAGGCCGAAGGTGAACTTGTCCGCGGGGGTGGGGGAGGGCATGGCGGAACTCCAGGGGTCTATTCGTCAGGGCAGAAAACAAACTAATATCCCCAGGCACGGAAGGGAAGTCCCGGCGCGGCGGACGGAGAGCAGCACATGGCAGGGATCGTCATCGGGGTGGACAGCTCCACCCAGTCCACCAAGGCACTCGCGGTGGACACGGCCACCGGCGAGGTGCTCGGCGAGGGCCGCGCCGCGCACACCGTCACCGGCACGGGGGGCGCCCGGGAGAGCGACCCCCGGCAGTGGTGGCAGGCGCTGCAGGACGCCATCGAGGGCACCGGCTGCGCCGGGCGCGCCGAGGCCGTCGCGATCGGCGGACAGCAGCACGGCCTGGTCGCCCTGGACACGGCGGGCGACCCGGTGCACCCCGCGCTGCTCTGGAACGACACCCGCTCGGCCGGCCGGGCCGCGGCCCTCACGGACGAGCTCGGCCGTGAGGCCTGGGCCCGGCGCACCGGCAGCGTCCCCAACGCCTCGTTCACCGTCACCAAGTGGGACTGGCTGCGCGAGCGCGGCCTCACCGGCCGGGTCGCCGCCGTCCGGCTGCCGCACGAGTACCTCACCGAGCGGCTCACCGGCCGGCCCGTCGCCGAGCGCAGCGACGCCTCCGGCACCGGCTGGTGGGGCGAGGACGGCTGGGACACCGGCATCCTCGACCTCGTCGGCCTCGACCCCGCCCTGCTGCCGCCGCTCGCCGAGCCCGGCACCGCGGCCGGCGAGACCCGCGGCTCCTTCGGCGGACTGCGCCCCGGCATCCCCGTCGCCCTCGGCGCCGGCGACAACGCGGCCGCCGCCCTCGGACTCGGCCTCGGCGGCGGCACCGGCGCCGCGTACGGGCGGCCCGCCCTCTCGCTCGGCACCTCGGGCACCGTCTACGCGGTGACCCGCGGCCGGCCCGCCGACCCGAGCGGCACGGTGGCCGGCTTCGCCGCCGCCCACGGCGACTGGCTGCCGCTCGCCTGCACCCTCAACTGCACCCTCGCGGTCGACCGGATCGCCACCCTGCTCGGCCTCGACCGGCAGGCCGTCCAACCCGGCGGCGAGGCCGTCGTCCTGCCGTTCCTCGACGGCGAACGCACCCCCGCGCTGCCGCACGCCGCCGGACTCGTCCACGGCCTGCGGCACGACACCACCCCCGGCCAGCTGCTCCAGGCCGCCTACGACGGCGCCGCGTACGCGCTGCTCGCCGCCCTCGACCTGGCGCTCGCGGCCGGCGGCGAGCAGGCCGGCGAGGAACCGCTGCTGCTGATCGGCGGCGGCGCCCGCGGCCGCGCCTGGCAGGACACCGTCCGCCGGCTGTCCGGCCGCGCCGTCCAGGTGCCCGCCGCCGGCGAACTGGTCGCCCTCGGCGCCGCCGCCCAGGCCGCCGGTCTGCTCACCGGGGAGCACCCGGCCGAGGTCGCCCGCCGCTGGGGCACCACCGCCGGGCCCGTCCTGGAGCCGGTCGCCAAGGACGAGGCGGCGACCGCCAGGATCGCCGCGGTGCTCGCCGCCGGAGCGCCGCTGCTCGGCGCCTGACAGGTGCGGCGGCACCCGGCGTGCGACGATGCCCGCCACGGCCCGGGCCGGTGCCGCACGGGAGTCGGGCCCGGCGGACGGCGGCCGTGGCGGCGGGGCGGCCGACGCCGTGGCCGGCCCGGCTCCGAGTGCCGCGCGAGCACCGTGGGCGGGCGCGGATACCCTGCAACCGGTCGACCGGGTGTTCGGTCGTCGAACGAGAGGTGACGAGGGGATGCGGGACACGGACGTCAGACGGGCCCGCCCTGCGAGCCAGCAGGGCATGCGCCGGGCCAACCTGGCCCTCGTCCTCGGCGAGTTCGCGGCCGGACCGCGCTCCCGCGCCGAGGTCGCCGCCGCCACCGGCCTCACCCGGGCGGCCGTCTCCTCCCTGGTCGACGAACTCGCCACGGCCGGCCTCGTCGCCGAATGCGGCCCCGCCGTGTCCAGCGGCAAGGTCGGCCGGCCCGGCACCGCCCTCGCCCTCGACCCCCAGGGCCCCGCCGGCCTCGGCGGCGAGATCGGTGTCGAACACCTCGCCGCCTGCGTGGTCGATCTCCGCGGCGAGGTCCGCGGCTGGCTGCGCCAGGACGTCACCAACCGCAACCGCCCCGCCGACGCCGTCCTGCGCGACCTCGCCGCCCTGCTCCGCGAGGTCGCCGACTCCTGCGGACTCGTCCCGGCCGGCCTCGCCGTCGCCGTGCCCGGCCTGGTCGGCGCCGCCGAAGGCGTCGTCGAACGCGCCCCCAACCTCGGCTGGTCCGACCTGCCGCTCGCCGCCGAACTGCGCCGCGCCCTGCGCGAGACGGACGCCGACGCCCTCGCCGAACTGCCCATCGACGTCGACAACGAGGCCAACCTCGGCGGCCTCGCCGAACTCTGGCTCGGGGAGGGCCCCGACGACTTCCTGCACCTCTCCGCCGAGGCCGGCATCGGCGCCGCCCTGGTGGTGGACGGCCGCCTGCTGCGCGGGGCCCGCGGCTACGCCGGCGAGATCGGCCACGTCCCCGTCCATCCGGACGGGCCGCGCTGCCCGTGCGGGGCCGGCGGCTGCCTGGAGCAGTACGCGGGGGAGGCCGCCGTCCTGCGCGCAGCCGGCCTCGCCGACGTCGGCGGCGACTGGGTCGCCCTGCTCGCCCGCCGGGCCGCCGACGGGGACCCGGCCGTGTGCGCCGCACTGGAGGCGGCCGGTTCCGCGCTGGGCGTGGCGGCGGCCGGCGCGGTCAACCTGCTCGACCCCGCGTCGCTCGTGCTCGGCGGCGGCTACGCGGAACTGGCCGAATGGCTGCTGCCCGCCATGCGGGCCGAACTCGCGGGCCGGGTCACCGTACGGGCCTGGCACGACGACTGGCTCACGGCCTCGCGGCTGGGGCGCCGCGGGCCGCTGCTCGGTGCGGCGATCGGCGTCGTCCGCGCGGTCGTCGCCGACCCGGGCCGCTTCGCCGCCGCGGAGGCCTGAGGACGGGCCGAGGGGCCCTTGATGTCGGTTCGCCACATGCAGACGGTTCGCCGGATTCGAATTGCGCAGTTCCCCGCGCCCCTGAGGGCATCGCCGGGTACGCGAAGTGCGCCTACCAGGATTGCGCCATTCTCGCGCCCTGGGTGCCGATGCTGCGGTCGGCGGCGAGGAGGGTGATGGCGACACCGGCGACGGCCCAGGCGGCCAGGACGAGGAAGGGCGGGGTGAGGGCGGTGCCGCCGAGGTAGGCGATCGAGCGGGCGGCGTCGGTACCGGCGCCGTTCGGGATCCAGGAACCGATCGCCCGCCAGAAGGGCGGCAGCAGCGGCGGCGGATAGACCCCGCCCGCGCCCGGGTTGCCGAGGACCACGAAGATCAGCACGGCGATGCCGATCCCGACCACCCCGAAGAGGCACTGCATCGCCATGGTGAAGGCCCCGACCGCGAAGACCACCAGGGTGCCGAGTCCCCAGAGGGGCCGGACGGAGCCGGGGAGGGCGTCCAGGATCGGCCCGGTGATCAGTGCCCCGCCGAGGCCGGCCGCGACGGAGTAGAGGAAGAGCGTGCCGAGCCGCAGCACGGCCCGGTCGCTGTTGGCGGGCCGGGAGCCGGCGCTGATGCCCAGGATCGAGGCCACCAGGTAGCCGCCGACGCACCAGCCGACCACCACGTAGAAGGAGGAGAGGCCCTCGGCGTCGCCGGGGGCGAGCGGGACGACGTCCTCGGTGCCGACGGTCCGCTGCCGGGCGGACTCCAGCGAGCCGACGATCCGTTCGGCGGCGGTCGCCGCGGCCGGTCCGCGAGCGGTGGCCACCAGCAGGGTGTCCCGGGTGCCGGTGGGGTCGACCAGCCAGGCGGCGTACAGCTGCTGGTCCTTGATCAGCTGGACGGCGCTCTCCCGGTCCGGCGCGGTGCTGGGCCGGACGGCCTCGTCGGGGACGGCCTTCAGTGCCGAGGTGAACTCCAGGACGGACTGGGCGGGGCCGACCACGGCGATGGAGAGCTGATGCGGGCTCGGGTCGTGCAGGGCGCCGACGTAGCCGGCGGTGAAGCCGAGTTGGAGCAGTAGCACCCCGACCACGAGCAGGAAGGCGCGCGGGGTGACCGCGTCCTTGACCTCGGTGAGGAACCCGGGGTGCGGGCCGGCCATCGGCCACCTCCTGACTGTCGGGGCGAACAAAAGGGGTGAAACGGATGCTTCATAACATGAAGTAGTTGTGCGGGGACGGAGGCGCGGCCTACGGGATACTGGCGCCATGAGTGACCAGGAGTCGGCCGACCAGGCGTTCCGCGCGGTCGAGCGGGAGGTGGCGCTGCTCTTCCGGCGCGGGCGGGCCCGCGCCGCGGAGATGGCGCGGCGGGTGCATCCGGAGCTGGAGGCCGCGGCGTACGCGCTGCTGGCGTACGTGGAGGAGTCCGGCCGGGTGCGGCTGACCGACATCGGACTGCACTTCGGGATCGGCAAGGCCACGATCAGCCGGCAGGTGAAGCACCTGGAGGAGCTGGGGCTGGTCCGCCGTGTGGTCGACCCGCTGGACCGCCGTTCCTCACTGGTGTCGCTCACCGCGGACGGCGCCGCCCGCTACCTGAAGGCCCGGGACGCCCGGATGGACCGCTTCCGCGAGCTGATGTCGGCCTGGGCCGAGGAGGACGTGGAGCGCTTCGCCGAACTGCTGCGCCGCTTCAACGAGCTGGCCGCCGAGTCCATGCGGGCCGAGGAGTCCGCCCCGGCCTGAGGCCCTTCGTGCGCAGCCCGGTCCCGTCGCGCTCCGGCGGGGCCGGGCTTTACTTGCGCTTGAGGAAAGTTGCCCTACGCAACCATTCGGCTTACGGTTGCTTTAGGCAACGAAAATTCACGCTGAAGGACCTCGATGACCCCGACGACCCCCATGACGCACCGGCAAGTCCTGGAAGCGCTGTCAGGCCTGCTCCTCGGCCTCTTCGTGGCCGTGCTCTCCTCGACCGTCGTCTCCAACGCCCTGCCCACGATCCTCAACGACCTGCACGGCGGCGAGTCCGCCTACACCTGGGTGATCACCGCCACCCTGCTCTCGCTCACCGCCTCCACCCCCGTCTGGGGCAAGCTCTCCGACCTGGTCAGCAAGAAGCTGCTGGTGCAGATCGCCCTGGTGATCTACATCCTGTCCTCCGCGCTGGCCGGCCTCTCACAGAACACCGGCGAGCTGATCGCCTGCCGCGTGCTGCAGGGCATCGGCGCCGGCGGCGTCACCGCGCTCGCCCAGATCTGCCTCGCCGCGATGGTCCCGCCCCGCGAGCGCGGCCGGTACAGCGGCTACTTCGGCGCGGTCTTCGCGCTGGCCACCATCGGCGGCCCGCTGATCGGCGGTGTCATCGTGGACACCGACTGGCTCGGCTGGCGTTGGTGCTTCTACGTCGGCATCCCGTTCTCGCTGCTGGCGATCGCCGTGCTGCAGCGCACCCTGCGGCTGCCGGTCGCCCCGCGCCGCAAGGTCCGGATCGACTACGCCGGCGCGCTGCTGGTCACCGCCGCGGCCAGCCTGCTGATGATCTGGGTCAGCCTGGCCGGAAAGAACTACGACTGGGCGTCCTGGCAGTCCGCCGCGATGCTGGCCGGCACCGCCGTGCTCGCCGTGCTCTTCGTCGCTGCCGAGCGCCGCGCCGCCGAACCGGTCATCCCGCTCCACCTCTTCCGCCACCGCACGGTGACGCTCTCCGCGATCGCCAGCGTCCTGGTCGGCGTCGGCATGTACGGCGCCACGACCTTCCTCAGCCAGTACTTCCAGCTGGCCAAGGACAAGTCGCCCACCATGGCCGGCCTGCTCACCCTGCCGATGATCCTCGGCCTCGCCGTCTCCTCCACCGTGGCCGGCAAGCTGATCACCCGCTACGGCCGCTGGAAGGGCTTCCTCTTGGCCGGCACCCTGCTGCTCGCCGTCGGCTTCGGGCTGCTCGGCACCGCCCGCGCCGACACCGCGTACGGCCTGCTCGCCCTCTACATGGCGGTGGCCGGCGTCGGCCTCGGCCTGACCATGCAGAACCTCGTCCTCGCGGTGCAGAACACCGTGCCGCGCGAGGAACTCGGCTCGGCCAGCTCCGTCGTCACCTTCTTCCGCACCATGGGCGGCGCGGTCGGCGTCTCCGCGCTCGGCGCGCTGATGGCCGACCGGGTCGCGGGCTACCTCGCCGACAACCTCGCCAGGGCGGGCATCCACCCGACCGGCGCCGCGCTCGGCGGCGGCGAGATCCCCGACCTGGACCGGCTGCCCGCCCCGATCGTCCCGCTGGTGACGGACGCCTTCGGCCACGGCGTCGGCATCGTCTTCCTGCTGGCCGCGCCGTTCGCGCTGCTCGCCTTCCTGGTCGTGCTCTTCATCCGGGAGACCCCGCTGCGCACCACCATGGACACCCCGGCGGCGCGCACTCCGGCGCTCGTCGAGGACTGAGCCGGATCGCCCGTCCCGGGCACGCGGAAGGGCCCGCGGGGTACGTACCCCGCGGGCCCTTCCGTCGTGCGTGCGGCCGCCGGCTCAGCGCCCGGCGATCAGGGTGATCCCGTAGAAGACCACCGAGGCGCAGACGCTGAAGCTCAGCGCGGCGCCGGCCAGGGCCAGGTTGCCGCTGCCGGCACCCGGGATCCCGGACCGGACGGCGTCCTGCGCGGCCTCGCGGCGCGACAGCGCCAGGATGCCGAGGGAGAAGGCCGCGACCACCGCGACCGTGATGGCGAAGCTGAGGCCCGCGGTCTGCGCGAGGGCGTCCCACTTGATGTGCATGGCTCCCCGTCCTCTCTGACTGTTTGGGCTGCTCAGGCCGCGACGGTGGTGGTGGCGGGGGTCGGGGTGGCCTGCGCCGGGATCTCGACCTCCTGGACGTCGTTGACGTTGCCGGCGGTGACCGGCTGGCGGCGGGAGATGATCCACATGGCGGTGGAGCCGGCGACCAGCGCCGCGCCGACCAGTGCCACGCCCCAGGTGCCCTGGTCCGCGACGAAGGCCGCGAGACCGGCCACCGTGGCGGCGGCGGGCAGGGTCAGGCCCCAGGTGTAGATCATGCGGCGGACCAGGCTCCAGCGCAGCTCGCCCTTGGGGCCGCCGAGGCCGGCGCCCATGATGCCGCCGGAGCAGACCTGGGTGGTGGAGAGGCCGTAGCCCATGTGGGTCGAGGTGAGGATGACCGTGGCGGCGGCCGTCTCGGTGGCCAGGCCCTGGCGGGGGCGGATCTCGGTCAGGCCCTTGCCCATCGAGCGGATGATGCGCCAGCCGCCCATGTAGGTGCCGAGCGCGATGGCGGCGCCGGCGCTGACGATGACCCAGGTCGGGGGCAGCGCGCCGGGCTTGAGGGCGCCGGCGGAGACCAGGGTCAGGGTGATGATGCCCATGGTCTTCTGCGCGTCGTTGGTGCCGTGAGCCAGCGAGATCAGCGAGGAGGTGAACATCTGGCCGCGCCGGAAGCCCTTCTCGGTGGTCTCCTCGCGGCCGCCCCGGGTGATCAGGTAGGCGAGCTTGGTGGCGCCCCAGGCGGCCAGACCGGCCACCAGCGGGGAGGCCACCGCCGGGATCAGGATCTTGGTGGCGACGACGTCGAAGTTGACGCCGTGCATGCCGACACCGACCACGGTGGCGCCGATCAGGCCGCCGTAGAGCGCGTGCGACGAGCTGGAGGGCAGGCCCCGCAGCCAGGTCAGCAGGTTCCAGAGGATCGCTCCGACCAGGGCGGCGAAGATGATCGACGGCTGGAGGCCGGTCTTCTCGGTGACGATGCCGCCGGAGATGGTGGTGGCCACCTTCACGGAGAGGAAGGCTCCGGCGAAGTTGAGGACGGCGGCGATGGTGACCGCGACCTTGGGCTTGAGGGCTCCCGTCGCGATGGAGGTGGCCATCGCATTGGCGGTGTCGTGGAACCCGTTGGTGAAGTCGAAGGCGAGCGCCGTGATGATCACAACGGCCACCAGGAACGTGATGTGTTCCATAACCAAACAATCGTCGTAGTTGTCGGACTGACGCTGCTGTCAGGCGAGACCGTAGGGATCCCGGGTGAACGGAAGATGAACAGCATCGGGAATCGTGGTTCCGATGGTGGATCGGGGGTTGCGCAGAGGTTGTGAAAGTGTGGAAGGTAAGGCTCTGTACGGCCGTTGTGTCCGTTTGGGTCCGGCTTGGTGGGGGTTTGTTGAGACTTGCCTCACACCCCGGCAGGACCGCCCGGGGGCACCTCGGGTGAGGACTCGCTGAGAATTCACCGGACGGACCACAGGCCCCCTGCCGTTACCTGCCGGTCACATGGCAGGATTCTCCGGAGAGATCACCGGGCCCCGGCCCGGGCGGCGCTGGACTGGGGGAGGACGGCCGATGTCGGCTGGGCAGCGTACGGAGAACGGTGTCCGACCGTGGGTGCGGGCGGCCATGCGCTGCGGCGCGGTGCTCGCCGCCGCCGCGCTGTCGTTGCCGCTGGCCACCGCCGCGTACGCCGCGCCGGAGCCCACCCCGACGATCACCGTCGCCGCCGGCGCCGACCCGCTGGCCGACGCCAAGACCACCCTCGGCCCGATGCTCGACCGGCTGCACCAGCTCTACCAGGAGGCCGAGGCCGCCACCGAGCAGTACAACGCCGCCGCCGCCCGGCAGGCCGCGCAGCAGCAGCAGGTCGCCGACCTCCGCGCCAGGGTCGCCTCCCAGCAGGCCGCGGTGAACGCGGGCGTGGACATCGCCGCCCAGCTCGCCGCCGCCCAGTACCGCAGCGGCCGGGCCTCCGACCTCGCCGACTTCATGCTCGCCGAGAACCCGTACCAGGCCGTCGTCATCGCCCAGCTGCTGGACGCCGCCGGCCGCTCGCAGAAGGCCTTCCTGGACCGCCTCAAGGCGGACCGCGCCACCCTGGTCGAGCTGCAGGCCCAGGCCGAGCAGTCGCTCGTCCAGGCCACCGCGCTCGCCACCCAGCAGGAGGCCGCCAAGGCCGACGTCGCCAAGCGGCTCGCCGCCGTCGAGGACATGGTCGGCTCGCTGACCGGCGCCCAGCGCAGCGAGCTGGAGGAGCTGGAGCGCCGCCAGGCGGACGAGGCCCAGCTCGCCTTCCTCGCCTCCGGCGCCCTCGGCAAGGGCGAGCGCACCCCGTCCGAGGCCGGCCGCAGGGCGGTCGCCTGGGCGCTCAAGCAGCTCGGCAAGGACTACGTCTGGGGCGGCGCCGGCCCGGACGTCTTCGACTGCTCCGGCCTCACCTCGCAGGCCTGGCTGAACGCCGGCAAGCCGATCCCGCGCACCAGCCAGGAGCAGTGGGCCCAGCTCAAGCACGTCCCGCTGAACCAGATCCGCCCCGGCGACCTGGTGGTGTACTTCGGCGGCGCGACCCACATCGGGATGTACATCGGCGGCGGCCTCATCGTGCAGGCCCCGCACACCGGCGACGTGGTCAAGGTCTCCAAGATCGGCGCCATGCCGATCCTCGGCGCCGTCCGCCCCGACCCGGACGCCGGCGCCGACGACAAGGGCGGCGGGTGGAAGGTGCCGCAGGTCACCGTCGGTCCGCCCAGGATCGCCCCGTCGAAGCCCACCACGGTGCCGCCGCGGCCGAGCAACCCCGCCCCCGGCAACCAGACCCCGCCGCCGAGCACCGGCACGCCGTCCGGCACCGGCACCCCGTCCGGCTCGGGCACGCCCACCGGGTCCGGGACGCCGTCCGGCTCGGGCACCCCGAGCGGGTCCGGCACGCCCAGCGGCAGCGGCACCCCCGGCGCCGGCAGCCCCTCGCCCACCGCCACCGAGGCCGCCTCCCGCTCCGCCTCCGCCCCGGCCTCCGCCTCGCCCAGCGCGCTCTGAACCGGCGCGCTCAACGGGCGCGTTCCGGACCGGCGCGCTCCCGCCCCGTACGCTCCGACACGGCGTGCGGGGCGCCCGGCCGACGGGCGTCCCGCACGCGGGGCGGACCTCAGCCCGCGGCCGGCGCCCCGCTGTCCGGCTCGAAGCGGACCACGACCGCCTTGGAGGTCGGCGTGTTGCTGATCTCCGCCGTCGAGTCCAGCGGCACCAGCACGTTGGTCTCCGGGTAGTACGCGGCCGCGCCGCCCCGGGCCACCGGGTAGTGCACCACCCGGAAGTGCGGGGCCCGCCGCTCCACGCCGTCCTTCCACTCGCCCACCAGGTCGACGTACAGGCCGTCGGCCAGGCCCAGTTCCTCGGCGTCGGCCGGGTTCACCAGCACCACCCGGCGGCCGCCGGTGATGCCGCGGTAGCGGTCGTCCAGGCCGTAGATCGTGGTGTTGTACTGGTCGTGCGAGCGCAGCGTCTGCAGCAGCAGCCGGCCCTGCGGCACCTCGGGCGCGGTCAGCGGGTTGACCGTGAAGTTGGCCTTCCCCGTCGCGGTCGGGAAGGTCCGGCTGTCGCGCGGCCCGTGCGGCAGGGCGAAGCCTCCGGGGCGGCGCACCTTCTCGTTGAAGTCCGCGAAGCCGGGCACCACCCGGGAGATCCGGTCGCGCACGGTGTCGTAGTCGACGGCGAAGTCCTCCCACGGCGTCGGGTCCGCCGGGCCCAGCGCGGCCCGGGCCAGCCGGCAGACGATCGCCACCTCGGAGAGCAGGCTCTCGGACGGCGGCCGCAGCCCGCCGCGCGAGGAGTGCACCATGCCCATCGAGTCCTCGACCGAGACGAACTGGGCGCCAGCCGCGGTCCAGTCCCGGTCGGTGCGGCCGAGCGTCGGCAGGATCAGCGCCCGGGCGCCGGTCACCACGTGCGAGCGGTTGAGCTTCGTCGAGACGTGCACCGTCAGCCGGCAGCGGCGCATCGCGGCCTCGGTGACCTCGGTGTCCGGCATCGCGGCGACGAAGTTGCCGCCCATCGCGAAGAACACCTTCACCCGGCCGTCGCGCATCGCCCTGATGGTGTCCACCGAGTCCAGGCCGTGCTCGCGCGGCGGCTCGAAGTCGAACTCCCGGCCCAGCGCGTCCAGGAAGGCCGCGCTCGGCCGCTCGAAGATGCCCATCGTCCGGTCGCCCTGCACATTGCTGTGACCGCGGACCGGGCACACGCCCGCCCCCGGGCGGCCGACATTGCCGCGCAGCAGAAGGAAGTTGACGACCTCACGGATGGTCGGAACGGCGTGCCGGTGCTGGGTCAGGCCCATCGCCCAGCAGACGATGATCTTCTTCGAGGCCAGCACCAGCCGGGCCAGCTCCTCGATCTGCTCCCAGGGCAGGCCGGTCGCCGCCAGCACCTCGGCCCGGTCGGTGGACCTCGCCTCGGCCGCGAACTCCTCGAAGCCGTGGCAGTGTTCGGCGATGAACGCCTCGTCCGTACCGCCCTCGGCAGCCAGTACCAGCTGGTTCAGCGCCCGGAACAGCGCCAGGTCGCCGCCCAGCCGGATCTGCAGGAAGAGGTCGGTCAGCTTGGTGCCGTTCGCGGCCAGGCCGCGGGCGTTCTGCGGGTTCTTGAACCGCTCCAGCCCGGCCTCCGGCAGCGGGTTGACCGAGACGATCGTCGCCCCGGCCCGCTTGGCCCGCTCCAGCGCGGACAGCATCCGCGGATGGTTGGTTCCGGGGTTCTGCCCGGCCACGATGATCAGGTCGGCCTGGTAGAGGTCCTTCAGCGAGACACTGCCCTTGCCCACGCCCAACGTCTCGGTGAGCGCCGAACCCGACGACTCGTGACACATGTTGGAGCAGTCCGGCAGGTTGTTGGTGCCCAGCCGGCGGGCGAAGAGCTGGTACGCGAACGCGGCCTCGTTGCCGGTGCGGCCCGAGGTGTAGAAGGCGGCGCCGTCCGGGGTGTCCAGGGCGCGCAGCTCCTGTGCCACGATCTCGAAGGCACGATCCCAGGAGACCGGCACGTAGTGGTCGGAGCCCTCGTCGAGCAGCATCGGTTCGGTCAGCCGGCCCTGCTGGCCCAGCCAGTACCCGGAGCGCTGCGCCAGCTCCGACACCGGGTGCGCGGCGAAGAACTCGGCGGTGATCCGGCGCTCGGTGGCCTCCTCGGCGACCGCCTTGGCGCCGTTCTCGCAGAACTCCGCGGTGTGCGTCTTGCCCGGCTCGGGCCAGGCGCAGCCGGGGCAGTCGAAGCCGTCCGGCTGGTTCACCTTGCGCAGCACCGCCAGCGTGCGGCGGGCACCCATCTGCTCGCCCGCCATCCGCAGGCTGTGCAGCACGGCCGGGATGCCGGCCGCCGCGTGCTTCGGCGCGGAAATCTGCGGCGCGTCCTGCACCGGATCGCTCTGCGGGGCCTGCTTGGCCATGACGGGGACCTCCTCCACCAGGGCGGCGGCATCCTCGCCGCGGCCCGCATCCATCCTTGCACTGCGCCCGCCGGACGGACCCGCGCGGTCCCGGTCGATGGGAGGATGGCCCGCGTCCACCGTCGACGACCGCAGCGAACGAGGACCGAGGATGCCGCCCATCGAGGAGTCCGCCGACCCCGCCGTCCCGGCACAGGCCCCCGGGGTCGCCGCGCCGCCCGCGGACGCACTGCCGGCCGACGGCTGGGCCCTGCCCGCGCCCGCCACCGAACCCGCGCAGGACTACGTGCTGCCCGCGCCGGCGGCACCGGCACCGGCGGGGATCCGCCTGGCGAAGGCCGGGCGCGCGCAGCCGGACGCCGGGCCGACCGCCGGATTCCCGCCCGCACCGGCGGGTGCGGTCGCACCGCCGGTCGCGACCGTGGTCGAACCTTCCGTGCCGCAGGGCTTCGGGCCGTCGACCGTGGATCCGGCGGCGGGTGCGCCGCCGGTGCAGCCGCCCGCCGGTGCGGTGCCCGTCCCCGCCGCAGTCCCCGTCCCCGCGCCGGTGGCACCGGCCGGGAGCCCGCCCCCGCCCGCGGGCCCGCCCGGCTTCGGTCCCGCACCGGTGGATGCCCCTCCGGCGCCCGCCGGTCCGGCCGCCCCGGCCGCAGGCAGTACTGAAGTGCCGTCCACAGTGAGGGAGTTGCTGGTCCGGTTGCGGGACCGGGCGGACGAGGCGCCGACCCCGGACGGGGCCGTGCACCTGCTGGACTCGGTGGCCCGTGAGATGACGGCGCTGCTCGGCCGGTACGACCGGGACACCCTGGCGGCCTGGCGGCAGCTCGGTGGCCTGCGGTGCGCCGCGGGCGACCCCGCGGGCGCCGTCCATCTGCTCGGCCAGGTCGCCGCGGACGCCGCGCAGGCGCTGGGCCCGGGCGATCCGGACACCCTGGAGGTCCGGCTGGAGCACGCCGGGGCGCTCGGCGAGGCCGGCGACCCGTACGGCGCGCTGCACCTGCTGCGCGAGGTGCAGCCGGTCCTGGTGCAGGCGCTCGGCCCGTACGACGCGCGGGCGCTGACCTCGCAGGCCCGGCTGGCGCACGCCGTCGCGCTGACCGGGGACGTGGTGTCGGCCGCCGGCATGCTGCTGGAGCTGATCCCGGCGGTGCAGCACCACCTCGGCCCGGCGCATCCGCTGGTCGGCGAGGCCCGGTGCTCGCTGGGCCGGCTGGTGCCGCAGTGGCGGCGGGCGCTCGGCGGCGCCGGACTGCACCCGGTCGCGGCGGTGGCGATGGTGCACCGGCTGCTGGTCTGGGACTTCGGCTCCGACCAGGAGGCGGACGCCTACCTCACCGAGCTGGAGCGGGCCACCGGCCACCGCAGCCTCGCCGGCCGGCTGGCGGCCGTGCCGGAGGAGATGACGGCGGAGCAGGCCACCGCGCTGATGCTCGCCCCGGCCTGATCCTCGTCGGCCCGAGCCTCGCCGGTCCGGTCCCGTCCGGCGTTCGGCTCGGTATCCGGTTCGGCGTCCGCGGCGAGGGAATGCAACAGGGCCCTGGCCGTGGCGTCGTTCTGCCGGAAGGCCGGGGCGTCGGTCCGCGGCCGGGCGAAGGCCGCGTAGCTGCGGGCGTTGGTGTGCGGGCCGAGGGCGAGCCGCCGCGGGTGCGGGGTGCCGTCCAGGGCCGGGTCCACGATCCGGCCGTCGGGCGCGACCTCGATCAGCCCCGAGCGGTGGGTGCGGTCGGGGCCTGCGAGCACCTCCTCGCGGATCCGGCCGGCCCGCAGCAGCTCCCGCAGCACCGGGTCGGCGGTGCGTTCCGGCGCGTGCCGCGGCAGGTAGGCCTCGATCAGCGCGGTGGCGCGGACGCGGTGCCCGGGCACGGTGGGGCTGCCGGCCACGAAGGTGCCGTCGCTCTCGTCCGGGACGACCTCGGTGTCGGCGCCGAGGAAGCGCACCACGCCGGCCTCGGAGAGTGCCAGCAGCTGCCGCAGCCGGAATCCGGGCGGCCCGGAGGCGAGGTGGCTGAAGAACCCCGTCCACCAGCCGTCGAGGTCCTCGGCGACCGAGCGGGCGGTCAGCCGGCCGGAGGCGACCAGCCGCGGCAGCTGGCCGTAGAGCGAGAGCAGGGCGAGGAAGGCGCCGAGGTCGGCGCTGTGCGCGGGATCGGCGCGGCGGTCGGCGTCGGCCCGGACGTAGGCCCGCAGGTGCCGCTGCAGCGCCTCCCCGTCGGGCAGGCGCAGGCCGGTCAGCGGCCGGTCGAGGTGCTCGAAGTCGAGCCGGTCGGCCGGGTCGGGCACGGCCGCGGCGACGAGTTCCGCCCGCGCCGCGCCGTACCAGTCGACCGTGTCGTACGCCGCCAGGAACTCCTCCCACGGCAGCGTCGTGCGGTCCGGGTGGGCGTGGAACAGCTCGTGGTAGTAGCCGAAGCCGATCTCCTTGGCCATCAGCGGCCAGACGTCGCGCCGCAGTTCGAGCGGCCCGGGCCGGGCGGTCAGGGCGTCGACCGCCGCCGGGCCGAAGTGGCGCGGCAGCGGGGCGGGCGGGCCCTGCAGCCGGTAGTGGGTCTTGGAGTGGTAGGGCACGCCGCGCCGGGAGCCGAGGTGGATCACCGGTTCGCGGCCGGACGGCCGGTAGCGCAGCCCGTCCGGGGCCGGTTCGAAGCGCCCGCCGCGGCCCTCGGTGAGCAGCGAGACCAGGTCGACGGCGGCCAGCCCCATGCCGCGCAGGACGACGTGCTCGCCGGGGCGCACCGGGGAGAGGTCGGCGTCGGCGGAGTACGCGGGCGGCAGGTGGAAGCGGCCGTGCCGGGCGGCGAAGGCGGCGTTCGGGTGGTGCCGCGGCTCCGGCGCCGAGTCCAGGTGGCCGAGGGCGAGCACCACCCGGTCGGCGGTGAGGTCGCGGCCGGAGAGCCGGACGGTCTGCGGGCCGTCGGCCGGGCCGGTGAGCGCGTGCGCGGTGTCCCGGTGCACGGTGACGGTGACGTGTGGGGGCAGTTCGGCCACCGCTCGCCGGAACGCCCAGTCCAGGTAGGCGCTCTGGGCCCGCCGGGTCGGGAAGTCGGTGGCGGCGAGGGTGCGCAACTCCTCGGCGAGCGCCGGGTCCGCCGGCGGCAGGTACGGCGGGTACGCCTCCGGTCGGGCGGCCCATTCGGCGAGCGAGGGCCCGGGCCGGACGGGCCCGGTGAGGGTCGACCGCTCGTCGGTGAACATGGTGACGTCCTCGGCCATCGAGTTCATCCGCAGCAGCGCGGACTGCTCGCGGCGCCAGATCCGGCCCCCGCCGGGCGGGTGCGGGTCGACCAGGTGGATGTGCAACGGCCGGTCCGCTGGCAGGAGTTCGGGCGCGTTGGCGGCGATCCGCTCCAGCAGCCCGGTGCCGCGCGGGCCGGCGCCGACGATCACCAGGGTGCTCATCGGACCGCCTCCCGCCGGCGCGGGGAGGCGAGTGCGGCGAGCGCGGCGCGCAGCCGGGCGGGCGGCGTCGGCGGCAGGGCGCCGCGGCTCGTACCGCGGGCGAAGTACCGCTCCAGGTAGTACTGGCCGGCCGAGAGCACGCTGGTCACCGCCATGTACCAGAGGGTGGCGACCAGCAGCAGCGGGATCACCTGGTAGGTCCGGTTGTAGATCAGCTGGGCGGAGAACAGCAGGTCGTGCACGGCGAGCACGCTGACGATGCTGGTGCCCTTGAGGGCGCCGACCAGCATGTTGCCGGCGGTCGGCACGATCGAGCGCATCGCCTGCGGCAGCACGATGCGGCGCACCACCCGCGTGCGGCGCAGGCCCAGCGACTGGGCGGCCTCCAGCTGTCCCTGGTCGACGGAGAGGATGCCGGCCCGGACGACCTCGGCGGCGAACGCGGCCTCGTGCAGGGTGAGGCCGACGACCGCGGTCGCCGTCGGCCCGAGCAGGTCCACCGTCCGCACGCCGAACAGCTCGGGCCCGTACGGGACGCCCAGCGAGAGCCGCGGGTAGAGCGCGCCGATGTTGAACCAGAACAGCAGCTGGACGAGGAGCGGCGCGGCCCGGAACACCCAGACGTACCCCCAGCTCAGCGCGGAGAGCACCGGGTTGCCGGAGAGCCGCGCCGCCGCGAGCAGGGTGCCGAGGGCGAAGCCGAGCGCCATGACGGCGGCGGTCAGCCACAGCGTCAGCACCAGTCCGTCGAGGATCGCGGTCGAGGTGAGGTACCGGCCGACCACGTCCCACTGGAAGGCGCGGTTGCGGGCGACGGTGCCCAGCAGCAGGCCGACGGCGATCAGGGCCAGGACGGCGGCGACGGCACGGCCCGGCCGGCGGCGCGGGACGATCGGGAGGGCGGCCTCGGCAGGCGGTGGTGCGAGGGCGGCGGGCAGGACGTCGTGCGACGTGGCCATGGGGACTCCAGGGGCGGACGCGGGCAGGGATCTGCTGGTCCGTCACGCACGCCGTGTCCCTCAACACGGCGGGAACCGGCGGGACTTCGACCGGCTCCTGGCACCTCGCTCGGGATCGATCGTACGCGTGCCCGAAGGACGGCTGTCAAGAGGCGCCGGCGCGTCCCACATCCGGACGGTGGTTGACGAACTCCACGGTTCACTGCTCAACTTGCCGCATGAACGCCGAGCAGCCCCTGGTCACGCGCGGCCACATCGACTTCGGTCGGGTGTGGTCCGCGGCGTGTTGCGGCTGACCCGGCAGCAGGCCGTCTGACCGGCCCGTCGTCCCTCCGGGCGGCACTCCCTCGTCCGCCCCGCCGCACGGGGCCGGCTCCCCGTCCGCTCCCGCGGACCGCCAGGCACGCTGCCGTCACCTCCCCGCGCACCCGCTCCCGCTGACGCACCGTCGGCGTCCGTCGCGCACCCCGTTTCCCGCGCCCCCGTTCCGCGCAGTCACGGTTCCCGCAGTCACGTTCCCCGCGCCCCGCCCCGCCGGGCGGCCCCGCCGCGCGCCGGTCGGCGCGCGTGCCCCGCCGTGCCCGCACGCACCCCAGGAGAGGACCCACCATGCCCGTCGAGTTCCTCGGCATCGCCGCCACCGGCGACGGCTCGGAGACCACGCCCCGCACCACCGCCGCCTTCGATCGCGACTACACGCTGCGGCTGGCCCGCGCCCACGAGGACAACGGCTGGGACCGCGTGCTGTTCGCGTACGGCGCCGGCTCCCCGGAGCCCGCCGCGGCGGCCGCCTTCCTCGCCTCGAAGCTGGACCGGCTGCAGATCCTGCTCGCGCACCGGCCCAACGTCTCCTACCCGACCTTCGCCGCGAAGACCTTCGCCACCCTCGACCGGATCAGCGACGGCCGGCTCACCGTGCACTTCATCACCGGCGGCAACGACCACGAGCAGCGCCGCGAGGGCGACTACCTCACCAAGGACGAGCGCTACGAGCGCACCCGCGAGTACATCGGCATCGTGAAGAAGGCCTGGACCTCCCGCGAGCCCTTCGACCACCACGGCACCCACTACCGCTTCGAGGACTTCGTCTCCGACGTCTTCCCCGTCCAGCAGCCCCGGCCGGGCGTCTCCTTCGGCGGTTCCTCCGAGGCGGCGTACGCGGCCGGCGGGGCCGAGGCCGACATCTTCTGCCTGTGGGGCGAACCGCTGGCCCGCACCGCCGAGCAGATCGAGAAGGTCCGGCAGGCCGCCCGCGCCGCCGGACGCACCGACACCCCGCGGATCCAGGTCGCCTTCCGGCCGATCGTCGCCGCCACCGAGGAACTCGCCTGGGAGAAGGCGCACCGCACGGTCGGCGCGATCAAGGCCCGGCGGGCCGGCGGCGACCTGGTACGGCGCCGGTCCGCGGACACCCCGGAGAACACCGGCTCGCAGCGGCTGATCGCGATCGCCGAGGCCGGCGAGCGCTACGACCGCGCGCTGTGGACGCCCACCGCCGCCGCCACCGGCGGCGCCGGCAACTCCAACGCCCTGGTCGGCACCCCGGAGACGGTCGCCGAGGCCCTGCTCGACTACTACGACCTGGGCGTGGACATCATCTCCGCGCGCGGCTACGACCACGTCGACGACGCGATCGACTTCGGCCGGTACGTCATCCCGATCGTCCGCCAGGAGGTCGCCAAGCGGGACGCCGAGAAGGCCGCCGCCGAGGCCGCGGCGAAGGAGCGCGACCGGCAGCAGCTGGTCGCGGCCCAGGCGTGAGCCCCGCCGTCGAGGTCCGCACCGCCCGGCTGGACGACCGGCTCGCCGAACCCCTGGTGCGCGAACTCACCCACGAGTACGTCACCCGCTACGGCCCCGGCGGCCACGCGGAGATGGCCAGGTACACACCCGAGGAGTTCGCCCCGCCCGGCGGCCTGCTGCTCCTCCTGCTGGACCACGGCGAGCCGGTCGCCGGCGGCGCCTACCGCCGGCACACCGACCCCTGCACCGCCGAGGTCAAACGGATGTGGACGCACTCGGCGCACCGCCGCCGCGGCCTCGCCCGGCGGGTCCTCGCCGAACTGGAGCAGGCAGCCGCGGCCGAGGGCCACCGGCGGATCTTCCTCACCACCGGATCGCGCCAGCCGGAGGCCCGGCAGCTGTACCTGGCGGCCGGCTACACCCCGCTGTTCGACCTCGACGCACCGCCGGGCGCCCTGCACCCGCTGCCCTTCGAGAAGCACCTGACGGACCGCCGGCCGGCGGCCCCCGACCCGAGGAAGGACCTCGCCCCGTGAGACGCACACCCGCCGCCGCAGCCGCCGCCCTCGCCGCGTTCCTGCTGGCCGGCTGCGGCGCGGATCCGGTGCCCGCCGCACCCGCCGCCGGGGCCTCCGCCGTGGCGGCCGCCTCCCACGACGTGGTCTCCGGGGTGCGGAAGGTCGACGCGGTCGCCGCCCTGCTGCCCGAGGACGTCCGGAAGTCCGGCACCCTCCGGCTCGGCGGCGCCGTCGGCACCCCGCCGAGCGCCTTCTACCCCGACCCGGCGAAGAAGTCCCCGGCCGGCCTGGACGTCGACATCGCCGACGCCGTCGGCAAGGTCCTCGGCGTCACCGTGCGGCGCGAGGACGCCGCCTTCGAGACCATCCTGCCCGCCCTGGGCAGCGGCAAGTACGACGTCGGCACCGGCAACTTCGGCGTCACCACCGCCCGGCTGAAGACCATCGACTTCGTCACCTACATCGACGACGGCCAGGGCTTCGCCGTCCGCAAGGACGACACCCGGTTGCAGCAGGTCACCGACCTCGTCCAGCTCTGCGGCCTCACCATCGGCACCGGCGCCGGCACCACCTTCGAGACCACCCTCGATGCCAGGAAGAACGTCTGCGCCGACGCCGGCCGCAAGCCCTACGAGGTCCGGGCGTTCTCCGACAACGGCGCCGTCCTCACCGGGCTGCAGCAGGGCCGGATCGACGTGGTGATGTCCACCATCAACGGCCTGCGCCACCAGGCCGCCCAGCCCGCCGCCGGCACCCGCTTCCTCGGCGAGTTCCACCGCCTCGACGTCGGCTTCGCCTTCAGGAAGGGCTCACCGCTCACCCCGGCCTTCCAGGGCGCCGTCAACCAGCTGATCAAGGACGGCACCTACGCCCGGATCCTGCAGAAGTGGGGCACCGAGGACTCCGCCGTCACCGCCTCGCAGATCAGCCCGCCCGAGCACCCGTGATCCCGTGTCCGCCCCGCAGAGGAATCCCGCCATGACCACCACCGCGCCCGAGCAGACCGCCGGGCCCACCACCGGGCCGCCCGGCGGCACCGACCTCCCGGTCGTCCCCGCCCGGCACCCCTGGCGCTGGGCGGCCGGCGCCGCCGCCCTCGTCCTGGTCGCGCAGTTCCTGCACGGCCTGGCCACCAACCCCGGCTGGGACTGGCCCACCTTCCGGGCCCACTTCGCCACCGACACCATCCTCAGGGCCGTCGGCACCACCCTCCAACTCACCTTCTGGGCGACCCTGCTGGGCTTCGCCCTGGGCGCCGCAGTGGCCGCGCTGCGGCTCTCCCGCAGCGCGATCCTGCAGACCATCGGCTGGACGTACATCTGGGCGTTCCGCTCGATCCCGCTCATCGTCCAGCTGGTCTTCTGGTTCAACCTCTCCTACCTGTACCGGCGGTTCGGCCTCGGCATCCCGTTCGGCCCGGTGCTCTGGGAGTTCGACACCGTGCACGCGCTCGGCGCGCTCGGCGCCGCCGTCCTCGGCCTCGCACTCCACCAGGCCGCCTACGCCGCCGAGATCATCCGCGCCGGGGTGATCGCCGTCGACACCGGTCAGCTGGAGGCCGCCGCCGCGCTCGGCATCCCCCGGCTCCGGCAGGCCCGCCGGATCGTCCTGCCGCAGGCCATGCGCGGCATCCTGCCGAACGCCGCCAACGAGATCGTCTCGCTCTTCAAGGCGACCTCGGTGGTCTACGTGATGGCCATCGGCGAGCTCTTCTACCAGGTCCAGGTGGTCTACGGCCGCACCGGCCGGGTCGTCCCGCTGCTCATGGTCGCCACCGCCTGGTACGTGCTGCTCACCACCCTGCTGTCGATCGGCCAGCACCGGGTCGAGCGGTACTTCGCCCGCGGCACCGACCGCACCCCGCCGCCCGGCCCGCTGCAACGGGCCCGGGCCCTCGTCCGCCGGATCACCGAGACCCGGCTCAGCCCCTCCGGAGGCCTGCGATGACCGCGACCGCCATGGTGGACGTCCGCGGCGTCCACAAGAGCTTCGGGCGGCTGGAGGTGCTGCGCGGCGTCGACCTGCAGGTCGCCCCCGGCTCCGTCACCGTCGTGCTCGGCCCGTCCGGCTCCGGCAAGTCCACCCTGCTGCGCGCCATCAACCACCTGGAGAAGCTGGACCGCGGCACCGTCGCCGTCGACGGCGAACTCATCGGCTACCGCCGCTCCGGCGGCCGGCTGTACGAGCTGAAGGAGCGCGAGGTGCTGCGCCAGCGCACCCGGCTCGGCTTCGTCTTCCAGAACTTCAACCTCTTCCCGCACCTCACCGTGCTGGAGAACCTCACCGAGGCGCCGGTGAGCGCCCTCGGCCGGACGAAGGCCGAGGCCCGGGCCACCGCCCTGGAGCTCCTCGGCAGGGTCGGCCTCGCCGACAAGGCCGACGAGTACCCGCGCCGGCTCTCCGGCGGCCAGCAGCAGCGGGTCGCGATCGCCCGGGCGCTCGCCCTGGAACCCAAGGTGCTGCTCTTCGACGAGCCCACCTCCGCGCTCGACCCCGAGCTGGTCGGCGAGGTGCTGGACGTCATCCGGGACCTCGCCGCGGCCGGCACCACCATGATCGTCGTCACCCACGAGATCGGCTTCGCCCGCGAGGTCGCCGACACCGTCGTCTTCATGGACGGCGGCGTGGTCGTCGAACAGGGCCCGCCGGCGGCCGTCCTCGACCACCCGCAGCACGAGCGCACCCGCGCCTTCCTCTCCAAGGTCCTCTGAACGGCCCTCGAACACCCGAACAGGAGCCCCACCGTGTCCCTGACCCGCCGCACCCTCGCCGCCGCTGTCGCCGCCCTCGTCCTGACCGCCTGCGGCTCCGCCTCCACCGGCGCCTCCACGGACCTCGCCGGGGCGAAGGCCGGCACCGCCCCCAACGGCGTCACCGTCAACCTGACACCGGACCAGAACCGGGTCACCACGCCCAAGGTGGACGCGATCGCCGCCCTCGTCCCGGAGGAGATCCGCCGAAGAGGCACCCTGCAGGTGGTCGACTCCCTGGGGACCGTCCCACCGCTCGACTTCCACGCCACCGACGACAGGACCGTCATCGGCGTCGAGCCCGACCTCGCCCACCTGATCGGCAACGTCCTCGGCCTGAAGGTCGAACTCAACCCGGTCTCCTGGGAGAACGTCTTCGTCGGCCTCGACAGCGGCAAGTACGACCTCGGCATCACCAACATCACCGTCACCGAGGCCCGCAAGGAGAAGTACGACTTCGCCACCTACCGGCTGGACATCCTCGGCTTCGAGGCGAGGAAGGGCGGCAGCTGGCGGGTCACCGGGCCGAAGGACGTCGCCGGGCACACCATCGGCACCTCCTCGGGCACCAACCAGGAGAAGCTGCTCATCGCCTGGAACGAACAGAACGTCAAGGCGGGCCTCAAGCCGGTCGACATCAAGTACTACCAGAACTCCTCCGACTACTACCTGGCGCTCTCCTCCGGCCGGATCGACGCCTGGCTGGGCCCCAACCCGACCGAGGCCTTCCACGCCGCGCAGACCGGTGAGACCGAGGTGATCGGCACCTACTCCGGCGGCGGCGCGGACGTCCTCGGCAAGATCGCCGCCACCACCAGGAAGGACAACGGCCTGGTCAAGGCCGTGAACGCGGCCGTCAACGAGATCATCAAGAACGGCACCTACGGGCAGGTGCTGAAGCGCTGGGGGCTGGACGACGAGGCCGTGCAGACCTCCGAGATCAACCCGCCCGGCCTGCCGAAGACCGGCTGACCGCCGACGGGCGCGTCCCGCACGGCGGCGGTCACCAGCCGTGCGGGACGCGCTCCAGGACGCCGCCCGCGAAGACGTCGTACAGCGGCAGGCTCTCCAGGTGCACATAGCCGATGTGGCAGTCGCACACCGGCAGCGGACACGGCCGCGGCAGCAGACCGGCCCGGTAGGAGCCGTCGTACAGATTGCCGAGCGGCGGGCGGACGAAGTGGCAGCGGCGCACCGTGCCGTCGCCGTCCACCGAGACCACCGACTCGCCGGTGCGGCAGGGCCGGCCGCCGCTCGGGTGCGGCCTCGCGGCTCCAGCCGAACAGCGGGTCGACCTCCGCCCAGGCGGCGGCCTGCCCGTCGGTGTAGCTGCGGCCGTCCGCCGCGTTCACCCAGAGGTAGGTCGAGGCGGGCAGGTCTGCGCGCAACCGCCGTGCCGCGTCCAGGTGTTCGGGCTCGCCGACGATGCCGACACTGTGCCGCACCCCGAGCCCCGCCAGCTCGCGGACCTTCGCCAGGAAGCGCCCGCGGTCGACCTGCCCCGGGTGGTAGGTCACCCAGAGCGCCACGGTGTCGCGGTCGGTCTCGGCCAGCCAGTCCGTCCGGCAGCTGAGGTTGGTCTGGATCGCCACCCGGCGCACGTGCGGCAGGTGCGAGAGCTCCACCAGCGCCCGCCGGTACCAGGAGCGCACCAGGCCCTCGCCCCACGGGGTGAACAGCACCGACAGGGTGTCGCCGGTCTGCGCCGCCGCCCATGCGGTGAACCGCTCCAGCGCGGCACGGTCCGCCCGCAGCCGCTCCGGGGTGTCCCGCCGCTTGGCGAACGGGCAGTACGGGCAGTCGTAGTCGCAGGAGGCCAGCGGCCCGCGGTAGAGCAGCGTGAGGTCCAGCGGCGTCTCGGCCGGGCGCGGGCCCGGCAGCCCCAGGTCGACGGTCACTTCGCCTCGTAGGCGTCCATCGCGGCCCGCACCGCGGGCGAGAACAGCATCGGGCCGACCGCGTCCGAGTGGGCCAGGCCCTCCGGGGAGAGCAGCAGCCGGCCCGGCGCCCCGGCCAGCCAGCCGCGCGCCTCGAAGGCGGCCAGCTCGGCGCCGAAGTCCTCGGCCGGCAGGGTGCCGAACCGGCCCCGGTAGTCGGCGAGTTCGAGTCCGTCGGCCTGCAGCAGCGACTGCAGCAGGTGGCGGCGGCGCGACTCCTCGGCGTCCATCGCCCGGCCGACCTCGGCCCGGGTGAAGTCCTCGGCGGCGACGTAGTCGTCGATGATGCCGCGCACCTCGCGGGCGTCCACCGCGTAGTCGAAGGAGTAGTGCAGCGCGGAGGTGTACGAGCGGGCACCGCAGCCCAGCCCGACCATGCCGTCGGTCTGGCAGGCGTACTCGCCGGCGCTCGCGGTGGCCGCGCCCGTCCGCCGGAACATCCGCATCGACACCTGCTCGTAGCCGGCGGCCAGCAGGTGGTCCCGGCCGGCGCGGTAGAGCGCGAGCCGCTGCGCGTCCCACTCCGGCGACGGCCCGTCCTGCGCGCGCCGGCCGAGGCCGGTCAGCGGCCGGACGTACAGCGGGTACAGGTACAGCTCCTCCGGCCGCCAGGCCAGCGCGGCGTCCAGTGAGGCGAGCCAACTGGCCTCGGTCTGGCCGTCGATGCCGTAGATCAGGTCGATGTTGAGCACCGGGATGCCCGCGTCCCGGACCCGGCCGAGCGCCGCCTCCACCGCCGCGCGCTTCTGCGGGCGGACGGCCGAGCGGGCCTCCTCGTCGAGGAAGGACTGCACCCCGAGGCTGAGCCGGGTGGTGCCGCGTTCGGCGAGCACCGCCAGCCGGTCCGCGGTCGCGGTGTCGGGGGAGGCCTCCACCGAGAGGGGAACCGCCCGCAGGTCGGCGCCCATCCGCAGCTCGGCGATGTCGCAGAGCCGCTCCAGCTCGGCCGCGGTCAGGTAGGTCGGGGTGCCGCCGCCGAAGGCCGCCAGCGCGAACCGGGCGTCCGCGTCGAGCGCGTCCCGGACGGCAGCGGCCTGCCGCTCCAGCGCGTCCAGGTAGGCGGTGGTCAGGCCCTCGGGGCTGCCGATCCGGGTGAAGAGGTTGCAGAAGCCGCAGCGCACCTCGCAGAACGGGATGTGCAGGTAGAGCGAGAGCGCGTGCTGCGGCTCGCCCGCCCAGAACTCGCGCAGCGCCGGCCGGCCGGGCAGCGGCCGGTAGGCGGTCTTGTGCGGGTAGGCGTAGACGTAGGCCCGGTAGGGGGATTCGGCCGCCGCGGTGGTCGCCGTGGTCATCGTGCGGCCTCCTCGGCGGCGGGCAGGGTGAAGTGCGCGTACGGGACGGTCCACACCACCGGGTGGCCGATCCGGTGGCCGACGTAGCCGTCCTCGCCGTAGCAGGTGCCGTGGTCGGAGCAGACGATCGCGAAGCACGGGCGCCGGCGGCTCATAGCGGCGAACAGCCGGCCGATGTGCGCGTCCACGTACTCCAGTGCGGCGGCGTGGCTCTCCCGGGTGTCGCCGTTCTCGCGGGTCGCCCCGGGCAGGTGGAACCAGTTCGGCTGGTGCAGCGCGGAGACGTTCACGAAGAGGAACAGCGGCTGCCCGTCCGGCTGTTCGGTGCAGACCTGCTCGGCCCGGGCCACCTGCGACTCGAAGGAGGTGGGCGAGGGCACGCCCATCTCCGGCGCCCAGTACGACTCCTGGAACAGCCCGGGCAGCACCGAGCCCAGCGGGCCCTGCTTGTTGAAGAAACCGACCCCGCCGATGCAGACCGTTCGGTACCCGGCGGCGGCCAGCGCCGAGGGCAGGTCCGGGGTGTCGAAGACCCAGGTGCGCGGCTCGGTCGTCTCCGAGCCCGCGAAGCGGGCCGCGAACAGCCGCGGGTGCGGGCCGTCCGGGCTCGCCGGGGTGGGCAGGAACCCGGCCAGCATCGCCTGGTGCGCCGCGTAGGTGAAGCTGCCGGGGGTGTGCCGCACCTCCCACCGCCCGCCGGGCAGGTGGGCCGCCAGGTGCGGGATGCGGCCGGCCGCGGCCAGCTCCTGCGCGACGTCCAGGCGCAGCGTGTCCAGGGTGACGAGCAGCAGGTCGTGGCTGCCGACCACCGCCGTCATGTCGGGAATCTGAGGGGGCATGTCGGGGATCTGGTGGGTCATCGGGGGGTGTCCGTCCGGGTGGTGCGAGCGGGCCCCTGCGGGTGCCCGGGGTGCAGCAGGGCGGCGATCTGGGCGCCGTAGGTGTCCAGGCCCTCGGCGGGGCCGCCGGGCAGGCCGGTGAGGCCGGGCAGCAGGTCGCCGAAGGCGTTGACCTCGCCGACCACGACGCCCCGCCAGCCGGCCGTGGGCAGCACGTCCACGCCGACCATGGGGGAGTTCGGGAAGCAGGCCGCGGCCCGCTCGGCGGTCTCCAGCAGCCGCGGCCAGGCCGGGCCGGCGGCCTCCCGGGCGAGGTCCAGGTCGCCACGGGCGCCGCCGAGGTGCAGGTTGGTCATCGGCCGGCTGCTGGTCCGCACCACCGCGTGGGTGGCCCGGCCGGCCACCACGACCACCCGCAGGTCGGCCGAGCGGCCGCCCTGGGAGGCCTTCGGCACCCACTGCTCGACGTGCAGGCCGTCCGGGGCGAGCGCGTCGACCAGGGCGGCGACCTCCGCCGCGGTGCGGTAGCGGCGCACCCGCAGCGAGTTGTGCAGGCCGTCCGGGGCGAGCTCGGCGGAGGTGGTGGCCTGCACCTGGCCGTGCGGCCCGAACTCCAGGGCCACCACGCCGGAGGCGGACGAGCCGTGCACCGGCTTGAGGAACACCCGGCGCATCCGGGCGGCCGCCAGCCGTTCCGTCAGCTCGGCCCAGCCGCCGGGCGCCGGCCCGTCGAGCGCGGCCGGCACCGGGACGGCGGCTGCGGCCAGCCGCCGGTGGGCCAGCCGCTTGTCGAACATCACCGCGATCTCGTCCGGGTCGCCGAGCAGGCGCACCCCGGGCCGGGCGGCGAGTCCGCGCAGTGCGGCGCACATCCCGGCGTACCAGGCGGCGCCGCCCTCGACCCGGGTCGGCGCGTACCCGGCGCCGAGGGCCGGCCCGCGGAGCAGCGCGTCGACCGCCTCGTCCTCGCCGGGGGAGTCGATCCGCAGCACGGTGCCGGGCGGCAGCGCGTACCCGCCGCGCAGCACGTCCAGCCAGGGCAGCACGGCGGGCTCGGGCAGCCCGGCGGCCCGCGCGGCCGCCGCGAACAGCGCGACGCGGCGGTGGCCGGGGTTGCCGAGGACGGTGATCCGGTCGGTCATGGGCTACTCGGAGACCGCGACGTAGCGGTCCTCCTCGTCCTCCTCGTCCTCCGCGTCGGACAGGTCGACCTCGACGCCGGCCAGCGCCTCGGCGACCCGCTGCTGCATCTCCTCGGTGAGGTAGTGGTGGTGCAGGTCGAGGGTGGCGAGGTGGGTGAGCGGCTGGCCGTCCAGCAGGGCGGCGGCGCCCTCGTCGGTCAGCACGCCCATGCCGAGGGCGAGGTGCTCCAGCCGTGCCACGACCGGGGCCTGCGCGACGGCGGCGGCGATGTCGTCCTGGTACTCGCTGTTCTGCAGGCCGAGGCTGCGCAGCGCGGGCAGCCGGGTGGCGGTGAGCAGCGGCGCGATGTCCTCCAGGGTGTGGTCGCCGCCGTACTCGTCGACGCCGAGCCACAGGTCGAGCTCCTCCAGCGCGGGGAAGTCGCACTCGCCGACCGCGCGCACCACCCGGGCCGGCAGGCCGCCGGACTCGAAGGCGAGTGACCGGAGGCGCTCGTGGCCGACCGGCCGCAGCCGCAGGCCGTTGCCGCCGCGCACGGCGAGGTCGGTCAGCCGCGGGAAGGACTCGAACACCGGGGTGATGTCGCACATCTCCAGCCAGGAGATCTCGCACTCCTCCGCGTGGACGTCGCCGATGAAGAGCGCCTCCAGCGCGGGCAGCCGGTCGGCGCTGTCGATGATCAGGTCGAGCGGGCCGGCCAGGCCGTCGTAGTCGCCGGCCCACCAGGCGCCGAGGACGAGTGCGCGCACCCGCGTGGTGTCGACGGCGTCCAGGAAGCGCTGCCAGGCCTCCGCGAACTCCGTCTTGCCGCCGTACCGGTAGCCGAGGCCGATCCGCCAGGCGGCCGCCTGGGCGGCGGGCAGCTCCTCGCCGCCGTCCAGGGCGGTCAGCACGCTGCACACGGGAAGCCCGTGAAAGGTCCTGCTCATCGGGGGTTCCTGCCTGTCCGGGTCACTCGGAGACGGCGACGTAGCGCCAGTTGTCGTCCCACTTCTGGGCGTCGGACAGGTCGACGTCGACGCCCGGCAGGGCCTGGCGCAGCCGCTGCTGCATCTCCTCGGTGAGGTAGTGGTGGTGCAGGTCGAGGGTGGCGAGGTGGGTGAGCGGCTGGCCGTCCAGCAGGGCGGCGGCGCCCTCGTCGGTGAGCGCGCCCATGGAGAGCGCGAGGTGCTCCAGCCGGGCCACCACCGGGGCCTGCGCGGCGCGGGCGCAGATCTCGTCCTGCCGGGTGGTGTTCTGCAGGCCGAGCCGGCGCAGCGCGGGCAGCCGGGTGCCGGCGAGGAAGGGCGCGAGGTCGTCGAGCGTCCAGTCGCCGCCGTAGTTCTCGACGCCCAGCCACAGCTCCAGGCTCTCCAGCGCGGGGAAGTCACAGGCGGCGACGGACCGGACGACGCCGCCGGGCAGGCCGCCGGCCTCCAGCCGCAGCCGCCGCAGGTGCTCGTGCCGCAGCGGGGTGATCTCCAGCCCGCCGTTGCCGTCCCAGTCCTGGCCCGCACCGCGCACGACGAGCTCCTCCAGCCGTGGGAAGGCCTCGAAGAGCGGGGTGATGTCGCACATCTGCAGCCAGGAGATCTCGCACTCCTCGAAGGTGATCTCACCCACGAACAGGGCGCGCAGTGCGGGCAGCCGGCCGGCGGCGCCGGTGATCTCGGCGAGCGGCCCGGCGAGCGGCTCCGGCTCCTCCTGCGACCAGTTGCCGATCACGACGGTGGTGACCTGCGCGGTGTCGACGGCGTCGAGGAAGCGCTGCCAGACCTCGGCGAAGGTCTTGTCGTCGTCGTACTCCAGCGCGATCCGCCAGGCCGCGGCGTCGGCGGCGGGCAGCTCACGGCCGTCCTCCAGGGCGGCGAGGACGTCGACGACGGGCAGCCCGCCGAACTCCTCGATGTGCTTGCTGATCGCCATGCGCTGCTCCTGGGAGACGTCCGGTCGGCCGGGATCTGTCTACCAGGCCGGTGCGACAGCCCGGCGCGAGGCCCTCTCTTTCGGATCTTGTCGGATCAGCGCGCGGCGTCAGGGTGCGTGCATCGCAAGGCGGAGGAGGGAGCCCATGCGGTGTACAGGCGACCGACGACAACGCAGGGAGGTGCGTGCCCTGGCGTCGCGGGCCCGGCAGGAACCGAAAGAGCGGGCCTGGGGGCCGCCCGCCGACGCGCTGTCAGAGCCCGGCCCTAGCTTTCCCCTCGTTGCGGCCGGCACCCCGTCGGCCCGGAGCAGGGGAGGGTCGGATGTACCGCCAGGGCGACGTGCTGATCGTGCCGGTCGAGGAGGACGCGGTGCCGCGCGTGGTGGCCGATCTGCCGGCGCTGCCGCGGGACGCCCGCGGGCGGCTGGTGCTGGCACTCGGCGAGGTGACCGGGCACGCCCACGCGGTGGTCGGGCCGGGCACGCTGCGGCGGGACGCCGGCCCGTTCGGCACCGCCTGGCTGCACCTGCCCGAGGGCGGCCGGGTGGTGCACGAGGAGCACGCCGCGATCCCGCTGCCCAAGGGCTGGTACCGGGTGGTGCGGCAGCGCGAGTACGTGCCCGGCGCCGTGCGCGTCGTGGCGGACTGAACACGGACGGGACGAGGAAGGACAGCACGATGACCGACACCCTGCAGCCCACCGCCCCCGCCGGGGCGACCGCCCGCTGGCGGGCCGCCGCGGCCGCCACCGGCCCGGCCGACCGCGTTACGGCCGAGCGGGCGGTGCGCGCCGCCTACCGGGCCGCCGGCCTGCCCGAGCCCGCCGAGGTGCGCTGGTTCGACTCGCCGCTCGCCGCCGTCCGGGCCGCGCTCGCGCTGCGTGCCGAGGGCGCGGTGGGCGTCCGTGAGGCGGTGCGCACCCGCCCCTGGGAGCGGGCCCGGGCCCGGGTGCACGCCCGGCTCGGCGCCCCCGGCTGGGCCGAGCTGTGGGCGCTCACCGGCGGCGAGCTGTGGACGCAGACCCAGACGCTGGCCGGTCGGATCCGCGGCGCGGTGCTGGACGAACTCGCCCCGGAGGCCGGACCCGACGACGGCACCGAGGTCCGCGACCGGACCCGCGCCGCCCGCGCCGCCGTCCGGCTGGCCCTGCTCGACGCCGTCCTCGGCCAGCACGACGCGCCCTGGCTGGCCGCCTTCGACGCCGCCGACGAGTCCGAGGGGCTCGCCCCGCTCGCCGACGCCGCCCGGCAGACCGGCTGGTGGTGGCCGTACGAGCGGGTGGCACTGATCGCAGAGCGGCCCGTCGAGCTGCACCGCGACGAGGCCGGGCGGCTCGACCGCGCCGACGGCCCGGCGCTCGCCTGGGCGGACGGCACCGCGCTGTACGCCTGGCGCGGCATGCCGGTGCCCGCCGACTTCCTCGGCGGCCTCGGCGGCCTCACCCCGGAACGCATCCGCGCCGAGGAGAACGCCGAACTGCGCCGCGTCATGCTGGAGCACTACGGCTACGACCGGTACCTCGCCGAATCCGGCGCCGAGCCGCTGCACCGGGACGGGACGGGCGTGCTCTGGCGGATCGTCCTGCCGGACGACGAGCCGGTGGTGATGGTCGAGGTGGTCAACTCCACCGCGGAGCCGGACGGCACCTTCCGCACGTACTGGCTGCGGGTGCCCCCGTCGACCCGCACCGCCCGGGCCGGCGTCGCCTGGACCTTCGGGGTGGCGGAGGAGGAGTACCGGCCGGAGCGCGAGACCTGATCCCGCGCGAGGGGCCGAGGGCCGGGGGAGCGGTCTGTCAACCGTACGGCCACCCGATTCCGGCCCTCCACGACTTGTGCGAATTGATAGGAATTCGCCGAAAGGAGCTCACTGGTTCGCAGGTCAGGGCATTGATATACCTCGGATGTACAGGGCGGCGAGGCGTTCGGGCTCCCCGTCGAGATCCGACGAACCAGGTGGTGACGGCCAGTGAAGCTCCTCCGAGTCGGCCCCGCGGGCGCCGAGCGCCCCGCGGTCCTCGGCCCCGACGGCACCGCGTACGACCTCTCCGGGCGCACCCGGGACATCGACGGAGCCTTCCTCGCCGGCCTCGACGCGGCGGCCGCGGCCGCGCTTGCCGCCGAGGCGGCCTCCGGCGCGCTGCCCCCGATCGAGCTCGACGGCCGGCGGATCGGCGCCCCCGTCGCCCGCCCCGGCAAGGTGGTCGGCATCGGCCTCAACTACCGCGACCACGCCGTCGAGGCCGGCGCCGCGATCCCGGCCGAGCCGGTGGTCTTCCTCAAACCCAGCAACACCGTGGTCGGCCCGAACGACACCGTGCTCATCCCGCGCGGCGCCGAGAAGACCGACTACGAGGCCGAACTCGCCGTGGTGATCGGCCGCACCGCCCGCTACCTGGAGAGCGACGCGGAGGCCGCGGCCGTGATCGCCGGCTACACCGCCGCCAACGACGTCACCGAGCGGGCCTTCCAGCACGAGCGCGGCGGCCAGTGGGACAAGGGCAAGTCCGCCGAGACCTTCACCCCGCTCGGGCCCTGGCTGGTCACCGCCGACGAGGTCGGCGACCCGCAGAACCTCCCGCTCAGGCTCTGGGTCAACGGCGGCCTCCGGCAGGACGGCAGCACCGCCGACATGATCTTCCCGGTACTGGAGACCGTCCGCTACCTCAGCCGCTTCATGGTGCTGGAACCCGGCGACGTGGTCGTCACCGGCACCCCGGCCGGAGTCACCCTCGGCCACCCCGACGCGTCCTTCCTGCAGCCCGGAGACGTCGTCGAACTGGAGGTCGGCGGCCTCGGCCGCCAGCGCCAGGTGCTCGGCAGTGCATAGGGCCGTCCACCCGGCGGCGCGTGGAGCTCTCCCCCGCGCGCCCCAGGGTGCCCCGGGCCCGCGCCGCTAGGCGGTGCCGGCTCCCCGTGTCCCCAACTCCTGTGGCAGCAGCGTCCGCAGCCGCGTCACCAGGGCCGCCGCGGGCCCGTCCGCCGGCTCCAGCGCCAGCATGCCCGCCAGCATCCGGGCGGTCTGCCGGTCGTGCGCCGCCGCGGCGGCGCCCATCGCCACGAACTCGTCCACCAGCCAGTCCCGCAGCGACGCCGGCGGGATCTGCCGGCCCTCGTCCAGCCAGCTCAGCGCGGACGCCTCCACCACCGAGATCCACGAGCGCACCAGCAGGGTCAGCCGCGGACCCGCCGAGCGCACCCCGAGGTGGCGCAGCGTCCGCTTCAGCGCCACCCGGCGCACCTCGTCCACGATCGCCGAGGTCCGCGCCGTCTCCACCACCGAACCGCCGCGCAGCAGCGCCCCGTAGCCCGCCGCGTGCTCCGCGACGAACGCGAAGTAGCCGTCCAGGACGCCCGCCAACTGCTCCATGGGCGAGCCCGTGCCGCTCACCGCGAACCGACGGCTCAGCTCCTCGGCGGCGCTGCGCAGCGCCGCCTCGTACAACTGCTGCTTGCCGCCCGCGAAGTAGCGGTACACCAGCGGCCGGGAGGCGCCGGCCGCCTGCGCCACCTCGTCCAGCCCGACCTCCTCCGGGGGCCGCGAGCTGAACAGCTCCAGCGCCACCGAGATCAGCTGCTCCCGGCGCTGCTCCACCGGCAGCCGCCGGTACCCGGCCCGGCGCGGCCGATCGCCGGCAGGGGCGTCCGCGCGGCCTTCGCCGGCCGGGGTGTCGGCGGGGACGGCGGGCGGGGTCGCTGATCTGGCTGCCATGGCCGCCAGCCTAGGGCTTCGGCCCCGCGACCGGGAGCGCCCGCACTGCCCGTTCCCGCAGCGCCGCCGCCCTTCGCCCGTCCCCGGCGGGCCCGGTCCGCCGACTGCCGGCCCGGCACCCTGGGCGCAGGCCCGTACACACCCGGTGACGCGGTACGTCGCCCGGTCCACGCGGTACCCGGCAGACCGTCCGTCAATCGTGCGAGCCCGTACCGAAAGGGTCTTGAAATCGCCGAATGCTGCGACAGGATGGCCGGATGGTCCAAGAACCGATCACATCAGCTGTCGACGGCACCACCCCACGCCGTATCGCCGACGCCTATGTCCACGCCCTCGCCGACCTCGACCCGCTGACCGCGGTCTACCTCGGCCTCAACCCGGACGACGACCGCATCACCGACCTCTCCCCGGCCGGACGCGCGGCGCTCGCCGACCTCGCCCGCACCACCCTTGCCGAACTCGACGCCGCCGAGGCCGCCGGCGCCGCCGACGACGAGGCCGAGCGGCGCTGTGCGCGCCTGCTCCGCGAGCGCCTCGACGCCGAACTCGCCCTGCACGACGCGGGCGAGGAGTACCGCGCGGTGCGCAACCTCGGCTCGCCGGTGCACGACGTGCGCGAGGTGTTCACCCTCATGCCGACCGAGACCGAGCAGCAGTGGGAGCTGATCGGCCGTCGGCTCGCCCGGGTGCCCGCGGCCCTCGACCAGTACCGCGCCACCCTCGCCGAGGGCATCGAGCGCGACCTGCTGTCCGGTCCCCGCCAGGTCGCCACCGTGGTCGGCCAGATCGGCGAGTGGCTGGAGGGCGACGTCCCCGGCGGCTGGTTCGGCGGCTTCGTGCAGGACGCCCCCGAGTCGCTCCGCGAGGGGCTGACCGCCACCGCCGTCGCCGCCTCCGAGGCGCTGGCCGCGTTGCGCGACTGGCTCCGCGACGTGTACGGCCCGGCCGCGGCCGACACCCCGGACACCGTCGGCCGCGAGCGCTACACCCGCTGGGTCCGCTACTGGACGGGCGCCTCGCTCGACCTCGACGAGGCCTACGCCTGGGCATGGGAGCAGTTCCACGACCTGGACGCCCAGATGCGCGCCGAGGCGGAGAAGGTGCTGCCCGGCGCCACCCCCATGGAGGCGATGCGCTGGCTGGAGACCGACGGCCCGGCCATCAAGGGCGAGGAGAACGCCCGCGACTACCTCCAGGGCCTGATGGACGGCGCCATCGCCGACCTCCAGGGCACCCACTTCGACCTCGCCGAGCCGCTGCTCAAGGTCGAGTCCCGGATCGCCCCGGTCGGCAGCGCCGCCGCGCCCTACTACACCCAGCCCTCGCTCGACTTCTCCCGCCCCGGCCGGACCTGGCTGCCGACCCTCGGCCGCGAGTCCTTCCCGGTCTGGGACCTCGTCTCGACCTGGTACCACGAGGGCGTCCCCGGCCACCACCTGCAGCTGGCGCAGTGGACCCACCTCGCCGATCGGCTCTCCACCTACCAGGTCACCCTGGGCAGCGTCAGCGCCAACCTGGAGGGCTGGGCGCTGTACGCCGAGCGCCTGATGGACGAGCTCGGGTACCTCACCGACCCCGGCCACCGGCTCGGCTACCTCAACGCGCAGATGATGCGCGTGCTGCGGGTCATCGTCGACATCGGCATGCACGCCGGCCTGGACTTCCCGGCGGACTCCCCGTTCAAGCCGGGCGAGGCCATGCTGCCCGACGACGCCCGGGAGTTCTTCGGCCGGTACTGCGGCCTGTCCGCCGACTTCCTGGACAGCGAGCTCGTCCGCTACCTCGGCATGCCCGGCCAGGCCATCGGCTACAAGCTGGGCGAGCGCGCCTGGCTGACCGGCCGCGCCGCCGCCCGCGCCGCCGCCGAGGCCCGCGGCGAGGAGTTCGACCTCAAGGCCTGGCACATGGCCGCGCTCTCCCAGGGCTCGCTCGGCCTCGACGACCTGGTCGCCGAACTGTCCGCGCTCTGAGCCGCACCGGTTGCACCGGCCCGCCGCCGCGGGCCGGTGCGACCCGGTCCCGCCCCCGGTGCGACCCGGCCTCGGCCGCAGGACGGTCGAAGGTTTAGGACTTTAGTCCCAATTCGTACATTTACTGACAAAAATCCTTGCCCCTCGCCATCCCGAGAGATTCCCTGGGAGGAGCGCTGCGTGCGCCCTTCCCACATCCCCCTCCGGAAGGCGGCCCACGGTGTCCCTCCAGCACGCACAGGACGAGCAGGCGGTCGACCCCCGCCGCTGGTGGGCCCTGGCAGTCATCGCCATCGCCCAGCTGATGATCGTCCTCGACGCGACCATCGTGAACATCGCCCTGCCCTCCGCCCAGAAGGACCTGGGCATATCCGACGGCAACAGACAGTGGGTCATCACGGCCTACACCCTGGCCTTCGGCGGCCTGCTCCTCCTCGGCGGCCGGATCGGCGACCTCTTCGGCCGCAAACGCACCTTCACCATCGGCCTGCTCGGCTTCGCGCTGGCCTCCGCCATCGGCGGATTCGCCACCGAGCCCTGGATGCTCTTCGGTGCCCGCGCCCTGCAGGGCGCCTTCGGCGCACTCCTCGCACCCTCGGCCCTGTCGCTGCTGTCCAACACCTTCTCCGATCCGAAGGAGCGCGCCACCGCCTTCGGCATCTTCGGCGCCCTCGCCGGCGGCGGCGCCGCGATCGGCCTGATCATGGGCGGACTGCTCACCGAGTACCTGAACTGGCGCTGGTGCCTGTTCGTCAACATCCCGATCGCCATCGGTGCCGCGCTCGGCGCCTACGTCCTTCTCCAGCACGACCACATAGCCAAGCACCGCCGGGTCAGGCTCGACCTGCCGGGCGCCGTGCTCGGCTGCAGCGGCCTGCTCCTGATCGTCTTCGGTACCTCCGAGGCCGTCTCCCGCGGCTGGGGCGACTGGCTGGTGCTGGGCTCCCTCTGCCTCGGCGCCGCGCTGCTCTTCGTCTTCGTGCTCTTCGAACGCCGCACCGACCACCCGCTGCTGCCGCTGCACCTCGTCGCGAACCGCAACCGCGGCGGTGGCGCCATCTCGGTCGGGATGGCCATGATCGGCATGTTCGGTCTGTTCCTCTTCCTGACCTACTACATGCAGGCGGTCAAGGGCTTCTCGCCGGTCATGGCCGGCGTCTCCTTCCTGCCGATGACCGGCGCGATCGTCATCAGCGCGACCGGCATCGCGGCCAACCTGATGACCCGGATCCCCTCCCGGATGCTGGTCGTCCCCGGCCTGCTGCTCGCCGCCGCCGGCATGGCCTGGCTGACCCAGATGAAGGTGGACAGCCCCTACGCGACCATGGTGCTGCCCGCCGAACTCCTGCTCGGCCTCGGCATGGGCCTGGTCTTCATGCCCTCCATGAGCCTGGCCACCCTCGGCGTCGCACCGAACGAGACCGGCGCCGCGTCGGCCATCATCAACAGCGCCCAGCAGGTCGGCGGCTCGGTCGGCGTCGCACTGCTCAACACCATCGCCGCCAGCGCCACCGCCACCTGGCTGGCCACCCGGAACGCCGCCGATCCGCTCGTCCTCAGAGAGGGCGCCGTGCACGGCTACGCGATCGCGACCTGGGTCGCGATGGGAATCCTGCTGGCGGCCGCCCTCATCGCCTTCCTGATGATCAACCACAGGCCGGCACCCGGCGAGGCGCACCCGGCAGCGGCCGAACCGGCCCCGGCCACCGCCCGCCCCGCGGCCGAACCGCACTGACCGGGCCCGCCACCGACTCGGCGACACGCCGCCCCGGCCCTGGACTCCTCCGGGGCCGGGGCGGGATCGTGTACGGATCTCTCACCGCATTCCCACCTCTGGATCACCCGGCTCACAGCCCGGCGGCCCAGAGTGGAGCCGACACCCCCGGCCAGGAGGAGTTCGCCGATGAGCAGCCCCCGCACGCCCCGCCGCCGGCTCCGGCCGCTGTTCGCCACCCCGGCGGCGGCCCTCGCCACCGCGGGACTGCTCGCCGCCGCCCACGTCCTCGGCAGCTCGCCCGCCACCGCCTCGGCCACCGTCTCCGCCGACCCGCCCGCCGTGGCGGCAGCCCTCGGCACCACCGCCACCGCGCCCGCCGACCGGGCCTCCGCCCGGGTCGGCGCCCTGTTCGGCGGCACCATCGGGCCCGGGCACCACTTCTGCTCGGCCAGCGTGCTGCAGAGCCCGACCCGCGACCTCGTCCTGACCGCCGCCCACTGCGTCGGAAGTACCGACGGCCTCAGCTTCGTGCCCGGCTACCGCGACGGCAGCGCCCCGTACGGCACCTGGCAGGTCACCGCGATCTACGCCCCCGACGCCTGGACCGGGGACCGCGACGAGGACGCCGACTACGCCATCCTGCGGGTCGCCCCCGCCGCCGACGGCCACCGGGTCGAGGACGTGGTCGGCGGCAACGCCCTCGGCATGGACGACCCGTTCACCTCGCAGGTCCGCCTCTACGGCTACCCGGCACGCGCCGAGGCGCCGCTGCTGTGCACCGACACCACCACCCGGCAGTCCGCCACCCAGCGCCGGATCGACTGCCCCGGCTACCCGGGCGGCACCAGCGGCGGCCCCTGGATCAGCACCCGCACCGGCGAGGTCGTCGGCGTCATCGGCGGCTACCAGGAGGGCGGCGACACCGCCGACATCTCGTACAGCTCGTACTTCGACCACACCATGATCGCGCTCTACCGCCGGGCCGTCACCGCGGCCCCCTGACGCGGCGGGAGGGGCGCACCGCACAGCCGGCAGCACCGCGAGCCGGGGCGCAGCGCCGCCGGGACGGCGACGGCCTGCGCATTCACCTGCGCGACGGCCTGCGCGTTCACCCGCGCGACGGCCCCGGCGGCTCGGTGGGCGGGCACACGGCCGTGCTCCGCCGGGGCGTCCTCGGCGGCGGGGGAGGGGTGGCCCTGCTGCCGGACGGCCCGTGCGCCGTCCATCCGGGCGGGCGCCAGCTCCGCCCAGACGGTGCGCCGCCCGTTGGCCTCGCCGGTGGCGCCCCAGTGCTCGGCCAGCGCGTTCACGATCCTCAGGCCACGGCCGAAGTCGCCCCCGTCGGCGGGCCGGTGCGCCGGGTCGCCGTCCGAGGTGCCCTCGTCGGTGACCGCGACGCGGACCGCCCCGTGCCCGCGCCGGATCTCCACCCACAGGAAGCCGCCGGCCCCGGAGCGGCTGTGCACCACCGCGTTGGTCACCAGCTCGGAGACGATCAGGACCGCGTCCTCGGCCTGCGCCAGCGGTTCGAGAGCCTCGCGGACCATGCGCCGCGCGTCCCGCACGGACTCGGGCACGCCGGGGAATCGGGCGATCCACATCATGCTGCTGCACCCCTCCGATAATCTGTCCGCAGCCGTGTGACTACATACAGTCATGCTTGAATGCGAGCTTGAAAGCTCGGGTACGGCGTTGTCAAGCTGATCCGAGAAACCGTGAGACGGGGGTTGACGTGGGCGAGTTGGGGCGACCGGCCTATCTGCGACTGGCCGACGTGCTGCGCTCGCGGATCCACTCCGGCGAGCACCGACCCGACGCGCGGATGCCGAGCATCGCCGACCTGTGCCGCGAGCACGGGCTCTCCGAGCAGCCCGTCCGGCAGGCGCTGCGGGTGCTCAACGCCGAGGGCCTGACCGAGGGCCGCCCCGGCTCCGGCACCTACGTCCGCCGCCGTCCGGCGCCCGCCCGGATTCCCCGCGGGCGCTACGACGCGGCCGGCAGCCCCTTCGGGGGCCACACCCCCGGCGGTGTCCCGCGCTGGACGCACGACTCCCAGAAGACCTGGGCGACCAGCACCCTGGCGCTGCGCCTGCGGATCACCGAGGGCGACCCGATCATGCAGACCCGGTACGCCTTCCTCGCCGCCGACCAGCCCGCCCAGCTGTCCACCAGCTGGGAGCCGCTCGCGCTGACCGGCGGCACCGAGGTCGCACGGCCGGAGTTCGGTTCGCTGGCCGGGCTCGGCGTGGTCGAGCGGATGGCCCGGATCGGCGTGACCGTCACCAGGGTCACCGAGGACGTCACCGCACGCCCGGTGCTGGAGGCCGAGTCCGGCCCGCTGGGGGTGGCGCTCGGCGCCACCGTGCTCTCCATCGAGCGCACCCACTGGGCCGGGGGCCTGCCGGTGGAGACCGCCGACATCGTCCTCGCCGCCGAGCGGAGCCGGCTGGTCTACGAGATCGGGGTGTCCGCAGAGATCACCCCGGAGAGTGACGCCGCTCGCTGAACCGGGTGCATTCGACCGCGCACCGCGTGCGCCGGGGGCGCGTTCCCGATTCCGTGCGCCGTTTGCCCCGTACACTCCCGGCACCTGGACAACGGAGGTGCCGAACACCGTGACCGCCGCCGACGCCGGACCCGCCGCCGCCGACTCCGAGGAGCGCCGGGCGGACTGGTTCGAGCTCTTCTTCGACCTGGTCTTCGTGGTGACCGTGGCGATCCTCGCCCGCGGCCTGCACGGCGACCCGGGCGGCGCCGAGTTCGGCAGGTTCCTGGTGCTCTTCTTCCCGGCCTGGTGGGCCTGGGTGAACCTGATGACCACCGTCAACATCTCCGGCCGGGACATCGACCGGTCGCTCAGCCAGCCCATGCTGATCGCCGCCATGCCCGGCCTCGGCGTGATGGCCGCCGCCGCCCCCGACGGCCTCGGCGGCCACGCCTGGCTCTACGCGCTCGGCGCGGCCTGGGTGCGGGTCGTCTGCTTCCTGGTGTGGCTGCGGCCCGCGCTGCGCCGGGAGACCGCACTGCCGCTGTGGCGCCCCGTCACCTACTGCCTCGTCCCGGCCGCGCTCTGGGCGGTCTCCGCACTCGTCCCGGACGGCTGGCGGTTCGTCCTCTGGGGGATCGCGATCGCCCTGGAGGTGGTGCTGCTCGCCGTCCGCAGCGAGTACGGCGCCGCGCTCTACGCCCAGCTCTCGGTGGAGCACCTGGTCGAGCGGATCACGCTGTTCGTGGTGATCGTCCTCGGCGAGAGCGTCTTCACCGTCGTCGCGACCTTCGCCGACCACCTCACCGCCGCCTCCGGGGCCGCGGCCCTCGCAGCCTTCCTGCTGGTGGCCGAACTCGCGGCGGTCTTCTTCGTCTGGGGCACCACCGAGGCCGCCCGCGGGCTCGGCCGAGCCCAGGCCGGTGACGCCCACCGGGTCATCCGCGACACCGTGATGTACCTGCCCTACTTCCTGGTGGTCGCGGTCACCCTGCTCGCCGCCGCCCTCGGCACCGCCGTCGCCGAACCCGTCCACCGACTGCCGGCCGGCGCGGACTGGGCGCTCTGCGCCGGTGTGCTCGGCTTCTACACCACCAACGCGGCCATCGCCCTGCGCTACGGCGACCCCGCCCGCGCCGTCCTCGGCTGGTACGTCCCCTGCCTCGTGCTGACCGCCGTCCTGCTCGTCCCCGGCGTCCTGCTGCTCCCCGCCTGGGCCGCCGTCCTCTGCGGCGCCGCCGAGGTCTTCGCCCTCGCCCTGCTCGTCAAGCACCGCGCCCGCCGCCACCACCCGGCCTGACCCCGCCTCACTCGTAGACGGTGGCGGAGTCCAACACCCGCGCGAAACGCCCGGTCGCCGCCCTCCGGCATCGTCCGCCCGACGTTCGGGTACCAGCCGGGGGGAGTCCTCGACACAGGAGGCCGACGTGTCCAGGAAGTCGCCCAGCGCGGCGTTCTCCCACTCCTCCCCGCGCTCGCGGAACTCCGCGGACAACCCGCGGACGAACACCGCCGGCTCCTCCCGGCTGCCCACCCCGTCCCACGGCAACGCCTCCCCGTCCGCCCCGTCGGTGACCTGCCAGGGGGCTACTTCGCCGCGCGGATCTCGGCGACCCGGCGCTCGACATCGGCCAGGAACCAGGCCGGGACCTCGCCGGTCGCGCGCAGGTGCCGGCGTTCGTCGGCGCCGAGGGTGCCCGCCGCGTCGTCGACCGCGAACGCGTAGTCGGCCATCCGGCCCGAGGCCTCGTCCCGCCGCATGTCACCGGCCGTCCCGGCGGCGGTCCGTGCCGCCGTGCCGCTGCGACCGCCGACCGCACCCGCAACCAGCGCGGTGATCCAGCCGAACAGGCCCACCTTGTGGGCCTTCTTCCTGAGCTCCTCACGGACGGCCAGCCAGCACAGCCGTTCGTCCGTCACATTCGGTAGCTGCCCGTGACCGGTCATGCCCCCGCCTCCTTCGATCGGCGGGTGGAGCGTAGTGGCCGCGCGCCGATCGCGCCCCTGGTTAACCGGTGCACGCTGCGCCCCGCCGCAAGGGCGGTCCTCAGCCGGGCCGGCCGGGCTCGGCGGCCTCCTCGGCGAGCGACTTGATGCCGTGGAGGGTGGCCTCGATACCGGCACGCAGTTCGTCGAGGCGGCCGGCGACCAGTTGTTCCTCCCGGTCCGGCATGCGCTCGATCCAGGGGCTGATGCCGGAGCGGCCCGGCCCGATCCGGACGGAGTGCCGGAGCAGGGTGCCGCCCGGCGCGGGCTCCAGCTCGAACCGCCAGGTGGCCAGCCGGCCGGACGGGTCCTGAACGGGCTCCCCGAACCGGCCGTCCGCATCCATGACGGCCCAGCCGAGGACGCGCCCGTCCTCGAAGTCGACGATCTGCGAGACGGTCCGCCAGTCGCCCGCGACCGGGTGCCGGTTGTGGCCCGCGAAGCGCGCGCCCGGCGCCGGCGCGGTGGCACCGTCGAGCCATTCGACGCGCTGCAGTTCCGGGCTCAGCCGGGCGGGCAGACCGATGTCGGTCACCAACTCCCAGACCCGCGACACGGCCGCCTCGACACGGACCTCGGACCGGGCGCTCGGCCCGTCGGCATACCGCACGCCGTCTCCCCCTCGCTGCGCGAACCACGGTGCGGGCCCAGTGTGCCTGACGGCCCGTCATCCGGTTCGCTGTGGGCCCGGACAGAACGACGAAGGCCCGGATCCAGTGGATCCAGGCCTCGTACATGCACTTGCTGGGAAGTGCCCCCGGTAGGATTCGAACCTACGCACCCGCCTCCGGAGGGCGGTGCTCTATCCCCTGAGCTACGGGGGCCTTTCGGCCGTCGCTTGCTGCGACGTGGAGAACACTACCAGGCCCGCAGGGTGATCCGTGCATGCGTTTCGGGGAGGCGTCGCCGGGTCGCCAGGGGGGTCGAAGTCGGGAAAGGCCGGACGGCGGGGTGGGCACGCGGCTACCCTCGGTGATGTGCCGGGAACGTCCGGGCGGGTCCTCGTGGTGGACGACAGCGAGGTGATCCGCCAGCTGATCAGAGTGAACCTCGAGCTCGAGGGATTCGAGGTGGTCACCGCCGCCGACGGCGCCGAGTGCCTGGAGGTCGTCCGCCGGGTGCGCCCCGACGTGGTGACGCTGGACGTGGTGATGCCGCGCCTCGACGGTCTGCGGACGGCGGCCCGGCTGCGCGCCGCGCCGGAGACCCGCGCCCTGCCGATCGCGATAGTCAGCGCCTGCACCCCCGCCGACCTCGACCGCGGGGAGTCCGTGGGTGTGGACGGCTACCTCGCGAAGCCCTTCGACCCGGCGGACCTGGTCGAGCTGGTGCGCCGGCTGATGCGTCCCGGCCGGCCCGAGGGGGGCGGCGGCGGTCGCGTCCCCGGCTACGCCTTCGGGGGCGGCGAGCGTTCCGAGCGCTCCGCCGTATTCCGCTCTCGGCGAACAGATCGGGCTTGACGGTCCCGCTCCCTGGTGCAACGCGTCTCAACGGGTAAACCGAGTGGCGGACGCACACCCCGTCTCGCCTACGCTTGGCGTCGTGACACCCGCAGAGCTTTCCCAGGCAGTCCAGGCCGCAGTGAGCGCCGCCGTCGAGGCGGGCGAGCTGGCCGTCGCCGTGCCCGAGCACGTGACGGTCGAGCGGCCCAAGAACAGGGACCACGGCGACTACGCCACCAACGTGGCCCTCCAGCTCGCGAAGCCGGCCGGTATGCCGCCGCGAGCCGTTGCGGAACTGCTGGCCGCCCGCCTGCGAGAGACCACCGGCGTCGCGAAGGTCGACATCGCCGGTCCGGGCTTCCTGAACATCACCCTCGACGCCGCCGCCCAGGGCCTGCTGGCCCGCACGGTGGTCGAGGCCGGCCAGGCGTACGGCCGGAACGAGGCCCTCAAGGGCCTGAAGATCAACCTGGAGTTCGTGTCGGCCAACCCGACCGGCCCGATCCACATCGGCGGCGTCCGCTGGGCGGCCGTCGGCGACTCGCTGGCCCGTGTCCTGCGCGCCACCGGTGCCGACGTCACCACCGAGTACTACCTCAACGACGCCGGCGTGCAGATCACCAAGTTCGCCCGGTCGCTGCAGGCCGTCGCCAACGGCAAGCCCGTCCCCGAGGACGGCTATGTCGGCGAGTACATCGCCGACATCGCCAAGGCGATCACCGACGGCGTGCCCGGCGTGCTCGACCTGCCCGAGGACGAGCAGCTCGAGGTCTTCCGCGCCGAGGGCCTCAAACTCATGGTCGCCGAGATCAAGCGGTCGATGGACGAGTTCGGGGTGCACTTCGAGACCTGGTTCTCGGAGAAGTCGCTGCACGACTCGGGTGCCGTCGAGCAGGCCATCGACCGGCTGCGCGAGCAGGGCCACGTCTTCGATCAGGACGGCGCCATCTGGCTGCGCACCACGGACTTCGGCGACGACAAGGACCGGGTCCTGGTCAAGGCCGACGGCGAGACCACCTACTTCGCCGCCGACGCCGCCTACTACCTGAGCAAGCGGGACCGCGGTTCCGAGGTCTCGGTCTACATGCTCGGCGCCGACCACCACGGCTACGTCAACCGGCTCAAGGCCATCGCGGCCTGCGCCGGCGACGACATGGACCGCAACATCGAGGTCCGGATCGGCCAGTTCGTGAAGATGCTGCGCGACGGCCAGGAGGTCCGCCTCTCCAAGCGCGCCGGCAACATCATCACCATCGACGACGTCGTGGACTGGATCGGCGTGGACGCGGCGCGGTACATGCTGGCGCGTTCCTCCACCGACTCCACCATCACCATCGACATCGACCTGGTCACCAGCCAGTCGAACGAGAACCCGGTCTTCTACGTGCAGTACGCGCACACCCGGATGTGCGGCGTCGCGCGCAAGGCCGCCGAGCTCGGCGTCGACAAGGGCTCGGCCGAGGCGTTCAGGCCCGAGCTGCTCGCCACCCAGTGGGAGAGCGACATGCTCGGCGCGCTGGGCGAGTTCCCGCGGGTCATCGCCACGGCCGGTGAGCTGCGCGAGCCGCACCGGGTCGCGCGCTACCTGGAGGACCTCGCGGGCAAATACCACCGCCTGTACGAGAACTGCATGTTCCTGCCGAAGGGCGACGAGGAGCTCACGGACACGCACCGTGCGCGCCTCTGGCTGGTCGAGGCGACGCGCACGGTGCTCGCCAACGGCCTGACGCTGCTCGGCGTCTCCGCCCCCGAGCGGATGTAAGCACCAGCCCCATGCGCACAGCGGGGGCGGCGGACGGTCGACGGAGACCGTTCGCCGCCCCTCGCCATAAGCCAAGGAAGTAGCCAGACATGAGCCGCTCCGCACACCCCGCAGGCCCCCGGCACGGCGACGTGCTGACCGAGGGCCACTACCAGGCGCCGCCGGCCGACCTGAACGCGCTCGACCCCAAGGTGTGGTCGAGGACCGTCAGCCGCGACGAGGACGGCGTGGTGACCGTCGGCGGCCTCGACGTGAAGGCGCTGGCGGCCGAGTTCGGCACCCCCGCGTACCTGATGGACGAGGCGGACTTCCGGGCCCGGGCCCGGGCCTGGCGGGACGCCTTCGGGGCGGACGCGGACGTCTACTACGCCGGCAAGGCCTTCCTCTCCAAGGCGGTCGTCCGCTGGCTGCACGAGGAGGGCCTCAACCTCGACGTGTGCAGCGGCGGCGAGCTCGCCGTGGCACTCGCCGCCGGCATGCCGGGGGAGCGGCTGGCGCTGCACGGCAACAACAAGTCGGTGCTCGAGCTCGAGCAGGCGGTGAAGGCCGGGGTCGGCCACATCGTCGTCGACTCCTACGAGGAGATCGAGCGGCTGGCCGGGGTGGCCGAGCGGCAGGGCGTCCGCCAGCGGGTGCTGATCCGGATCACGGTCGGCGTCGAGGCGCACACCCACGAGTTCATCGCCACCGCGCACGAGGACCAGAAGTTCGGCCTGTCGCTGAACGGCGGTTCGGCCGCGGAGGCCGTCCGGCGGGTGCTCGCGCACCCGGAGGCGCTGGAGCTGCGCGGCATCCACTCGCACATCGGCTCGCAGATCTTCGACACCGCCGGTTTCGAGGTCGCGGCCCGCCGGGTGGTCGGCCTGCTGGCCGAGATCCGCGACGAGCACGGCGTCGAACTGCCCGAGATCGACCTGGGCGGCGGCCTCGGCATCGCGTACACCAGCGACGACGACCCGCGGGAGCCCGCCGAGATCGCCGCCTCGCTGACCGAGATCGTCCGCCGCGAGTGCGCCGCCGCGAACCTGGCCGCGCCCCGGCTGTCGGTGGAGCCGGGCCGCGCGATCGTCGGCCCGACCGCGTTCACCCTGTACGAGGTGGGCACGGTGAAGCCGCTGGAGGGCCTGCGCACCTACGTCAGCGTGGACGGCGGCATGTCGGACAACATCCGCACCGCGCTGTACGACGCCGAGTACTCGGTGGCGCTGGTCTCGCGCACCAGCGAGGCCGAGCCGATGCTGGTCCGCGTGGTGGGCAAGCACTGCGAGTCCGGCGACATCGTGGTCCGGGACGCCTTCCTCCCGGCCGACCTGGCCGCGGGCGACCTGATCGCGGTGCCGGCCACCGGAGCGTACTGCCGGTCGATGGCCAGCAACTACAACCACGCCCTCAAGCCCCCCGTGGTCGCCGTCCTGGACGGTGCGGCCCGGGTGATCGTCAGGCGCGAGACGGAGGAGGATCTCCTGCGTCTTGATATCGGCTGACGAAATCCTTGTCTCAAATCATGGACCGGGCGTAGATCTGTGCGGAAAGTCCCGGAGACTGGTAGAGACCGAATACCGTCGGGCATCCGGAATTGCCCGGCGGAGACCGAGAATGCAGAGCGGAGTCGGATGATGCGTACGCGCCCGCTGAAGGTGGCGTTGCTGGGCTGTGGTGTGGTGGGCTCCGAGGTGGCGCGCATCATGACGACGACGGCCGACGACCTCGCCGCGCGGATCGGCGCGCCGGTCGAACTCGCCGGGATCGCCGTCCGCCGGGCCGGCCGGGTTCGGCCCGGGGTGCCCGAGCACCTGATCACCACCGACGCGGAGGCCCTGGTCAACCGGGGCGACATCGACGTGGTGGTCGAGGTGGTGGGCGGCATCGAGCCGTCCAGGCAGCACATCCTGTCGGCCTTCGCCAACGGCGCCTCGGTGGTCTCCGCCAACAAGGCGCTGCTCGCCCAGGACGGCGCCGAGCTGCACGAGAAGGCCGCCGCGGCCGGCGTCGACCTCTACTACGAGGCCGCGGTCGCCGGCGCGATCCCGCTGATCCGCCCGCTGCGCGAGTCGCTGGCCGGCGACAAGGTCAACCGGGTGCTGGGCATCGTCAACGGCACCACCAACTTCATCCTCGACAAGATGGACACCACCGGCGCCGGGTACTCCGAGGCGCTGGAGGAGGCCACCGCGCTGGGTTACGCCGAGGCCGACCCGACCGCGGACGTCGAGGGCTTCGACGCCGCCGCCAAGGCCGCGATCCTGGCCGGCATCGCCTTCCACACCCGGGTCACCGCGGCCGAGGTCTACCGCGAGGGCATCACCGAGGTGACCGCCGCGGACATCGCCTCCGCCCAGCAGATGGGCTGCGTGGTCAAACTGCTGGCGATCTGCGAGCGCGCCGCGGACGGCGAGTCCGTCACCGCCCGCGTCCACCCGGCGATGATCCCGCTGTCGCACCCGCTGGCCTCCGTCCGCGAGGCGTACAACGCGGTGTTCGTGGAGTCCGAGGCGGCCGGCCGGCTGATGTTCTACGGCCCGGGCGCCGGCGGTTCGCCGACCGCCTCCGCCGTCCTCGGCGACCTGGTCGCGGTCTGCCGCAACAAACTGGCCGGTGCCACCGGCCCGGGCGACTCGGTGTACACCCGCCTGCCGGCCAAGCCGATGGACGAGGTCGTCACCCGCTACCACGTCAGCCTGGACGTCGACGACCGCGCGGGCGTGCTCGCCCAGGTCGCGTCCGTCTTCGCCGAGCACGGCGTCTCCATCGACACCGTGCGCCAGCAGGGCCGCGACGGCGACGCGTCGCTCGTCGTGGTCACCCACCGCGCCACCGACGCCGCCCTGTCGGCGACGGTCGACAAGCTCCGCGCGCTGGACAGCGTGCGCGACGTGGCCAGCATCATGCGGGTCGAAGGGGAGTAATCGACATGAACGCCATCGCCGAGAGCAGAGTGAGCGGCGCCCGCACCCACCAGTGGCGGGGCCTCATCGAGGAGTACCGCGACCGGCTTCCGGTCACCGCGGCCACGCCCGTGGTGACCCTGCTGGAGGGCGGCACGCCGCTCGTCCCCGCCCAGGTGCTCTCCGAGCGCACCGGCTGCGACGTGTACCTCAAGGTCGAGGGCGCCAACCCCACCGGGTCCTTCAAGGACCGCGGCATGACGATGGCCATCTCCAAGGCGAAGGAGGACGGCGCCCAGGCCGTCATCTGCGCCTCCACCGGCAACACCTCGGCCTCCGCCGCCGCCTACGCGGTGCGGGCCGGCATGGTGCCGGCGGTGCTCGTCCCGCAGGGCAAGATCGCCCTCGGCAAGATGGGCCAGGCCATCATCCACGGCGCGCACATCCTGCAGGTGGACGGCAACTTCGACGACTGCCTCACGCTGGCCCGCGAGCTGTCCGAGAAGTACCCGGTGGCGCTGGTCAATTCGGTGAACCCGGTGCGGATCGAGGGTCAGAAGACCGCCGCCTTCGAGATCGTCGACATGCTCGGCGACGCCCCCGACATCCACATCCTGCCGGTCGGCAACGCGGGCAACATCACCGCGTACTGGAAGGGGTACCGGGAGTACGCCGCGGACGGCCTGGCCACCCGCACCCCGCGGATGTGGGGCTTCCAGGCGGCCGGTTCGGCCCCGATCGTCGACGGCGCCCCCGTCCGCTCCCCGCAGACCATCGCCACCGCGATCCGGATCGGCAACCCGGCCTCGTGGGAGTACGCGATCGCCGCGCGCGACGAGTCCGGCGGCCTCATCGACAAGGTGACCGACCGTCAGATCCTCTCCGCTTACCGGCTGTTGGCCTCGCAGGAGGGTGTCTTCGTGGAGCCCTCCTCGGCGTCCGGCGTGGCCGGCCTGCTGGCCAAGGCCGAGGCCGGGCTGGTCGATCCGGGCCAGCGGATCGTCTGCACCGTCACCGGCAACGGCCTGAAGGACCCGGACTGGGCGGTGGCCGGCGCCCCGCAGCGCCCGGAGATCGTCCCGGTCGACGCCGAGTCCGCCGCGCGCCGCCTCGGCCTGCTCGACTGACGGTGGCTCAGCCGACCCGCACGACCCGGGCCGACCCTTTCGGGGGTCGGCCCGCGGCCGTCCGCCGATGACACGTACGTGTTGATTCCGCACTGATTTCCCCGCTCAATTCCGCATCGTTTCCGGCCACAAAGGGCAACACGGCCGATCGGTGCCGAGCAGGGTGTACCGCTGTGGAACCTGTCTTCGATAGGCTGGTTCCGTCGGGACGCGCATGGACGCGCAATTTCCCGCACCGCCGGGTCCCTGGAGTCCAGTGGCCCCGCGGCCGTACCACCGCTGGCCCCATCCCTTCGGGCAGCCCTCACTCCCCAGGAGAGTCCACCGCATGGCCGGTCCTGCGTTCCGTGCCGCCGCCGTCCGGGTCCGGGTCCCCGCGACCAGCGCCAACCTCGGCCCCGGCTTCGACGCCTTCGGACTCGCCCTGGGTCTCTACGACGACATCGTCGTCCGCGTCGCCGACTCCGGCCTCTCGGTCGACATCGCCGGCGAGGGTTCCGACAGCCTGCCGCGCGACGAGCGCCACCTCGTCGTCCGCTCCATGCGGGCCGCCTTCGAGCGCCTCGGCGGCCAGCCGCGCGGCCTCGAGGTCGTCTGCGCCAACCGCATACCGCACGGCCGCGGCCTCGGCTCTTCCTCCGCCGCCATCTGCGCCGGCATCGTCGCCGCCCGCGCCGTCACCATCGGCGGGGCGAACGCGCTCGACGACGACGCCCTGCTCGCGCTCGCCTCCGAGCTGGAGGGCCACCCGGACAACGTCGCCGCCTGCCTGCGCGGCAACTTCACGGTGGCCTGGACGGCCGAGGACGGCGCCCGCACCATCGTGCTCGACCCCTCCGAGCAGGTCGTCCCGGTGGTCTTCGTGCCCGCGAACGAGGTGCTCACCGAGACCGCCCGAGGCCTGCTGCCGAAGACCGTCCCGCTCGCCGACGCCGCCGTCAACGCCGGCCGCGCCGCGCTGCTCGTCGAGGCCCTCACCCGCCGCCCCGAGCTGCTGCTCACCGCCACCGAGGACCGCCTCCACCAGGACTACCGCGCCTCCGCGATGCCCGACAGCGCCGCGCTGGTGGGCGCGCTGCGTGCGCACGGCGTGCCGGCCGTGATCTCCGGCGCGGGCCCCACCGTGCTGGCGCTCACCGACGAGGCCTCCGCGGAGAAGGTGCTCGGCCTCGGCGGGCCCGAGTTCGCCGCCCACCGGCTGGAGTTGGACCGTACCGGTGCGTGCGTCCTGCCGCTCGACGTCTGAGCCGACAACGAACGCGGCCACACCCGCGGGGACGGAAACGATTGACAAGAACAGGGCTGGGGAATGTGTCAGGGGGTCGGTAGTGTTAACCTCATTGCTGCACCAGACACCCTCCGGGGCTCGGTGCGCCACGTCCCGATCCCGCCCCTTAAGGTTGGCACCGTCCGCACCTGCAGGGTCCGGAAGGACGGGACCACGATTTTCCGGGAGCCCACCACAGCGCGTACGCAGCCTGCCTGCGCGACTGCGGCGCATCCCGAAGCCGTGACGGCACCTGACTCCCATCCGCGGCCTCCGCACTGAGGCACGGGCGGGCGGAGCCCGAGGTACCGCCACGCGACGGGGGCCCGGGAACCACAGGCAGCGAGGCCGGCACGAGACCGGCCCACCGCGCCACTTCGCACCACAGTGCACCGCACATTCGCAGCGTCCACCCGATCGGCTGGTCCTTTCGGGGGGACAACCGCCTCGGACCAGCGTGATTCGGCGTTGGTCAGGACAGCACAACCGGTCGCCGTGCCAGACAGGCCGACGTCCGCTCCAGGGAAGGACCCTTAGTGAGCGACACCACCGATCTGATGGGCGCGCGCCCGGACGCCGACGCGTCGGACGCAGCCGCCGCCCCCGCGGCCCCGGCCAGGCGCCGTCGCAGCGCCGCCGCAGGCCTCGACGGCCTGGTCCTTGCCGAGCTGCAGAAGCTCGCCACGGGCCTCGGTATCAGCGGTACCGGACGGATGCGCAAGAGCCAGCTCATCGAGGCCATCAAGGAGAAGAGCGGCGGCGACCCGCTGCTCGCCGGCGCCGCCGCGCCCGCTCCGGCCGCCAAGCGCACCGCCACCAAGGCGGCTGCCGCCGCCCCCGCCGAGGAGGCGCCCGCCGCCAAGGCCGCCGAGGAGAAGCCGGCCCGCCGCACCCGCGCCGCCGCCGCAGCCGCTGCCGCGGAGCAGCCGCAGACCCAGATCGAGATCCCGGTCCAGGCCGCTGCGGAGGCCGCCCCGGCCCGTGCCGAGCGCACCCGCCGCCGCGCCACCTCCGCGGCCGGTGCCCCGGTCGCCGAGGTCGCCGCCGAGCCGGCCGGCACCGTGGTCGCCGAGGCCAAGGCCGAGACCCGGACCGCCGAGCAGCGCCCCGTCGAGGGCGAGGCGGCCCGCACCGAGCGCCGCGACCGCCGTGACCGGCGCGACCGCCGCGAGGGCGGCGAGCGCACCGAGGCCGCCGACGGCCAGGACAGCGAGTCCCGCGAGTCCCGCCGCGACCGCCGCAATCGCCGCGACCGCGACCGGGCCGACCGCCAGGGCCAGCCGCAGACCGGCACCCAGCAGGACGGCCCGGCCGCGCGCCAGGGCCAGCCCGCCGGGCAGCAGCAGGCCGGCGGCTACGACGACGACGAGTTCGGCGACGGCCGCCGGGGCCGGCGCGGCCGTTACCGCGACCGCCGGGGCCGTGGCGGCCGCCGCGAGGGCTTCGAGGGCAGCGCCCCCGAGCCGCAGATCGGCGAGGACGACGTCCTCATCCCGGTCGCGGGCATCCTCGACATCCTCGACAACTACGCGTTCGTCCGCACCTCCGGCTACCTGCCGGGGCAGAACGACGTCTACGTCTCGCTCGCCCAGGTGCGCAAGCACGGCCTGCGCAAGGGCGACGCCATCACCGGTGCGGTGCGCCAGCCCCGCGACGGCGAGCGCCGCGAGAAGTTCAACGCGATGGTCCGCCTCGACTCGGTCAACGGCACGGACCCGGACGGTTCCCGCAACCGCCCCGAGTTCGGCAAGCTGACCCCGCTGTACCCGCAGGAGCGGCTGCGCCTGGAGACCGACCCGGGCGTGCTGACGACCCGGATCATCGACCTCGTGTCGCCGATCGGCAAGGGCCAGCGCGGTCTGATCGTCGCCCCGCCGAAGACCGGCAAGACGATGATCATGCAGGCGATCGCCAACGCGATCACCCACAACAACCCCGAGTGCCACCTGATGGTCGTCCTCGTCGACGAGCGTCCCGAAGAGGTCACCGACATGCAGCGGTCGGTCAAGGGCGAGGTCATCTCCTCGACCTTCGACCGTCCGGCCGAGGACCACACCACCGTCGCCGAGCTCGCCATCGAGCGTGCCAAGCGCCTGGTGGAGCTGGGCCACGACGTGGTGATCCTGCTGGACTCGATCACCCGCCTGGGCCGCGCCTACAACCTGGCGGCGCCCGCCTCCGGCCGCATCCTGTCCGGTGGTGTCGACTCGACCGCGCTCTACCCGCCGAAGAAGTTCTTCGGCGCCGCGCGCAACATCGAGAACGGCGGCTCGCTGACGATCCTCGCCACCGCCCTGGTGGAGACCGGCTCCCGTGCCGACGAGGTCGTCTTCGAGGAGTTCAAGGGCACCGGCAACATGGAGCTCAAGCTCGACCGCAAGCTCTCCGACAAGCGGATCTTCCCGGCGGTGGACGTCGACGCGTCCTCCACCCGCAAGGAGGAGATCCTGCTCGGCAAGGAGGAGCTGGCGGTCACCTGGAAGCTCCGCCGGGTGCTGCACGCGCTCGACTCGCAGCAGGCCATCGAGCTGCTCCTGGACAAGATGAAGCAGACCAAGAGCAACGCCGAGTTCCTGATGCAGATCGCCAAGACCACCCCCGGTTCCGGCGACTGATCCGGCTCGCGCCGCAGGGCGAGGCCCCGCACCGCATCCGCGGTGGGGGCCTCGCCCTTCTCCGTGGGGCCTGCGTCGGGCCCGGGCCGCGGAGACCGCCCGGGGCCGCAGCCCTCCGCCGATCGGCGGAGGACGGATTCCCTTATGCTCGAAAAGCCCCGTTCGAGCAGAAAGGGGAGGAGATGTCCGATCGGAGTGAGCCTCGAAGCAGACGCCGCAAGGTGCTGCGCATCGCGGTGTTCTCCGCGATCGGGCTGCTGCTGGTGGGTGCGGGTGCGGCCGGCTACGCGTACTGGAAGCTCAACGGCAACATCCGCAGCGTCGACATCGACACCCAGCTCGGCCCCGGTCGTCCGCCCGCCTCGGTGGGCGGCGCCTTCAACATCCTGCTGCTCGGTTCGGACTCCCGGGCCGGCGCCAACCACTCGCTGGCCGGCGGCGCGGTCGGCGACACCGCCCGCTCGGACACCGCGATGGTGGTGCACGTCAACCGCGAGCACACCGCCGCCTCGGTGATCAGCATTCCGCGCGACACCCTGGTCGCCCGCCCGGCCTGCACCGCCCCGGACGGCACCGCCACCCCGACCCTGCGCAGCGCCATGTTCAACTCCGCGTACGAGGTCGGCGGCCCGGCCTGCGCGGTGAAGACGACCGAGCAGCTCACCGGGCTGCGGATGGACCACTTCGTCGAGGTGGACTTCGCCGGCTTCGCGGGCCTGATCGACGCCATCGGCGGGGTGGACGTCACCACCACCGTCGACATCTCCGACCAGGACAGCGGACTGCACCTGGCGGCCGGCAGCCACCACCTGAGCGGCGCCCAGGCGCTGGCCTTCGTCCGGACCCGGCACGGCGTCGGCAACGGCAGCGACCTCGGCCGGATCGAGCTGCAGCAGCAGATGGTGAAGTCGATCATGAAGCAGGTCGGCTCGCTCGGGCTCACCTCCAACCCGGCCCACCTGTGGTCGATCGCCGACAAGCTCACCAGGTCGATGACCACCGACTCCGACCTCGCCTCGGTCAGCGCCCTGGTCGGCCTCGCCAACACCCTCAAGGGCATCGGGCCGGACCAGATGACCATGGTGACCCTGCCGGTGGTGAGCGCGCCCAGCGACCCCAACCGGGTCGTCCCGCGCACGCCCCAGGCCGCCCAGCTGTGGGCCGCCCTGGCGGTCGACGGCACCGTCCCGCAGTCCGTGGTGAGCATCCAGCCGTCCAACCCGGCCGACAGCACCCCGAGCCCCTCGGCGCGGAGCACCGCGACCCGCACGCCGGCCGTGGCCGGCCGGGAATAGTCCGGGCCGCCTCCCGGTTTGGGAAGAGGCGGCCGGTGCTGGCACACTGGTCCGTCGGTCCCGGTTCACGCGCGGCTGCCTGCCGCCGACCCGGTGCCCTCCCGAAACCTAGGAGAGACCCTTGAAGGCCAACGTTCACCCCGAGTACGTCGTGACCAAGGTGACCTGCACCTGCGGTAACGAGTTCACCACCCGCTCGACCGAGACCAGCGGCGAGATCCGCGCCGAGGTCTGCTCGGCGTGCCACCCGTTCTACACCGGCAAGCAGAAGATCATGGACACCGGTGGCCGCGTGGCCCGCTTCGAGGCCCGCTTCGGCAAGAAGCTCAGCGGCGGCAAGGCCTAGCGCTTCCACGGCGCCGGTCTCGGCGCCCCCGTGCATTCACGGGGGTGTCGGGCCGGCGCCGTTCGCATCTCCCCGGTCCGCCGCGCCGCGCGGCGGCCGGACCACCCCCCGCCCCATCGGTACTGACCGGAAGTAGGCCACCCCATGTTCGAGGCAGTCGAAGAGCTCCTCGTCGAGCACGCCGACCTCGAGACGAGGCTGGCCGATCCGTCCGTCCACGCCGACCAGGCGAACGCCCGCAAGCTGGCCAAGCGCTACGCGGAGCTGACCCCGATCACCCGCACCTACCGCGCCTGGAAGCAGACCGGCGAGGACATCGAGGCCGCCCGCGAGCTGGCCGCCGAGGACCCGGAGTTCCTCGCCGAGGCGAAGACGGCCGAGGCCCGCCGCGAGGAGCTCACCGAGGAGCTGCGGCTGCTGCTCGTCCCGCGCGACCCCAACGACGACAAGGACATCATCCTGGAGGTCAAGGCGGGCGAGGGCGGCGAGGAGTCCGCGCTGTTCGCCGGCGACCTGCTCCGGATGTACCTCCGCTTCGCCGAGCGGGTGGGCTGGAAGACCGAGATCATCGACGCCAACGAGTCCGACCTCGGCGGCTACAAGGACGTCTCGGTCGCCGTGAAGACCAGGGGCTCCACCGAGCCCGGTCAGGGCGTCTGGGCCCGGCTGAAGTACGAGGGCGGCGTGCACCGCGTGCAGCGCGTCCCGGCCACCGAGTCGCAGGGCCGCATCCACACCTCCGCGGCCGGCGTGCTGGTCACCCCGGAGGCCGAGGAGGTCGAGGTGGAGATCCACGCCAACGACCTGCGGATCGACGTCTACCGCTCGTCCGGCCCCGGCGGCCAGTCCGTCAACACCACCGACTCGGCCGTCCGGATCACCCACCTGCCGACCGGTATCGTGGCCTCCTGCCAGAACGAGAAGAGCCAGCTGCAGAACAAGGAGCAGGCGATGCGCATCCTGCGCTCGCGCCTGCTGGCGGCGGCCCAGGAGGAGGCCGAGCGGGAGGCCTCCGACGCCCGCCGCAGCCAGGTCCGCACCGTCGACCGCTCCGAGCGCATCCGGACCTACAACTTCCCGGAGAACCGCATCTCCGACCACCGCACCGGCTTCAAGTCCTACAACCTGGACCAGGTGCTGGACGGCGACCTCAACGCGGTGATCCAGTCCTGCGTGGACGCCGACGCGGCGGCCAAGCTGGCCGCCGCCCAGGAGAACTGAGAACCGGGCCCGAAGCCCGAGAAGTCAGAGGTGTGGTCGGATGAACCTGCTGCTCGCCGAGGTGGCGCAGGCCACCCAGCGGTTGGCCGCGGCCGGGGTGCCGTCGCCGCGCTTCGACGCGGAGGAACTCGCCGCGCACGTCCACGGCGTCAAGCGCAGCCAACTGCACACCGTGCCCGACGCCGACTTCGACGCCCGGTACTGGGAGGCGGTCTCCCGCCGGGAGGCCCGTGAGCCGCTGCAGCACATCACCGGCCGCGCCTTCTTCCGCTACCTCGAGCTCGAGGTCGGCCCGGGCGTCTTCGTGCCCCGGCCGGAGACCGAGACCGTCGTCGAGTGGGCCATAGACGCCGTCCGCGACATGGACGTCGCCGAGCCGCTGGTGGTCGACCTGTGCACCGGCTCGGGCGCCATCGCGCTCGCCCTCGCCCAGGAACTGCCCCGCTCCACCGTCCACGCCTTCGAGCTGGACGAGGGCGCGCTCGCCTACACCCGGCGCAACATCGCGACCAGCCCCGACCGGGCCAGGGTCCACCTGCACGAGGGCGACGCCACGCTCGCCTTCGCGGACGACCGCGGCTGGGACGGCCGCTTCGACCTCGTCATCAGCAACCCGCCGTACATCCCGCTCACCGAGTGGGAGTACGTCGCGCCCGAGGCCCGCGACCACGACCCGCAGATGTCGCTGTTCTCCGGCGAGGACGGCCTCGACACCATCCGCGGCATCGAGCGGGTCGCCGCCCGGCTGCTGCGCCCCGGCGGCGCGGTGGTCGTCGAGCACGCCGACACCCAGGGCGGACAGGTGCCCTGGATCTTCAACGAGGAGGCCGGGTGGACGGACGCCGCCGACCACCGCGACCTCAACGGCCGGCCCCGCTTCACCACCGCCCGCCGGGCGACGCCGTGACCGGCCCGGCGCGGCCCGCCCGCGCCGCTCTGTGACTTCTTGACTTCGCCGTGAACTTCGGAAGGGGACCGCACCGATGAGCCGCCGCTACGACTGTGCCGATACCGGGGACCGCGCCACCGGGCTGCGCGAGGCCGCTTCGGCGATCCGCCGGGGCGAGCTCGTGGTGCTGCCGACGGACACGCTGTACGGCGTCGGCGCCGACGCCTTCTCGCCGGAGGCCGTGGGCGCCCTGCTGGGCGCCAAGGGCCGCGGCCGCAACATGCCCTCCCCGGTGCTCGTCGGCTCGCCGACCACCCTGCACGGCCTGGTCACCGACTTCTCCGAGCAGGCCTGGGAGCTCGTCGACGCCTTCTGGCCGGGCGGGCTGACCCTCGTCGCCCGGCACCAGCCGTCGCTGCGCTGGGACCTCGGCGACACCCGCGGCACCGTCGCCGTCCGGATGCCGCTGCACCCCGTCGCCCTGGAGCTGCTCAACAGCACCGGCCCGCTCGCCGTCTCCAGCGCCAACAAGACCGGCGGCCCCTCGCCCGCGACCTGCGACGAGGCCCAGGGCCAGCTCGGCGACGCGATCTCGGTGTACCTGGACGGCGGCCGCGCGGACCACGCCACGGCCTCCACCATCGTCGACGTCACCGGCAAGACCCCCGTCGTGCTGCGCGCGGGCGCGATCAGCGTCGAGCAGCTGAGGGAGGTCGTCCCGGACCTGGAGGCCGGCAGTTGACCGCTGCGTCCCTGTACGCCGCGGGCCCCGGCCCGGCCCGGTTCGCGGCCGCCCCTACCGGGCGCCCGCGCCGCGGCCGGTCGACGCCTTCCGGATCCTCTTCGTCTGCACCGGGAACGTGTGCCGCTCGCCGATCGCCGAGCGGCTCACCCGGCACGAGCTGGCCGCCCGGCTCGGCGCCGCCTCCCACCGCTTCGTGGTGGAGAGCGCCGGCACCTGGGGCCACGAGGGCGCCCCGATGGAGGCGCACGCCGCCACCGTGCTCGGCGAGTACGGCGTCGACAGTGCGGGGTTCGCCGGCCGCGAGCTGCTCGACGAGCACGTCATCGATGCCGACCTGGTGCTCACCGCCACCCTCGACCACCGCGCCCAGGTGATATCCATGGGCCACGCGGCCGGCCTGCGCACCTTCACGCTCAAGGAGTTCACCCGGCTGGTGCGCCGGATCGACCCCGGCACGCTGCCCGATCCGCGCGGCGGTGCCCAGCTGCCCGAACGGGCCCGCGCCCTGGTGCGGGCCGCCGCCGCGCTGCGCGGCTGGCTGCTGGCCTCCTCCCCGGAGTCCGACGAGGTCGACGACCCGTACGGCGCGCCGATCGGCATGTTCCGCAACTGCGGCGAGGAGATATTCGACGCCCTCGACCCGGTCGTCACCGCCCTCACCGGGGTGCACGGCCGGCCCTGAGCCGCCGCGGCCGGGGCGCGCGGCCCCGGCCCGGGCGTGCCCGGCCGGCCGCGGGCCCCGCACGGCGCACGCCGCCGATGGGGGATTTCAGGGGATCGGGTGGAGAAACCGTGGACGCTGTGTGCCCACCCGGTGCCTTCCCCCGGCAGCGGGCAGCGGCCCGTCCCCGACGGCGGAACGCGCCCGCGCGCAGACGGGCCGCCCCGACGGCCCCGACCTACGCTGGAGGGACCCACCCGCCGCTTCCCGGGAGCTGCGCCATGTCCGTCACCCCCACCGTGCACGGCCCGACCGAGACCGACGCCCCCACCGCCGTCGGGCCCCACTGGGAGGCCTCGGAGGCACTCCGCCGGGCCGACCCGCTGCTGGCCGACCTGCTCTCCGCGGAGGCCGAACGGCGGTCGGAGAGCCTGCAGCTGCTGGCCGGCGAGAACATCACCAGCCCCGCCGTCCTGGCCGCGCTGGGCAGCCCGCTGATCGACAAGTACGCCGAGGGCTACCCGGGCCGCCGCCACCACACCGGCTGCGCGCTGGCCGACACCGCCGAGCTGCTGGCGGTCGACCGGGCCCGCCAGCTGTTCGCCGCCCCGCACGCCAACGTCCAGCCCAGGTCGGCGACTTCGGCGATGCTCGCGGCGTACGCGGCACTGCTGCGGCCCGGCGACACGGTGCTCGCCATGTCGCTGGAGCACGGCGGCCACCTCAGCTGCGGCTCGCGGGCCAACTTCTCCGGCCGCTGGTTCGACTTCGTCGGCTACGGGGTGCGCGAGGAGGACGGCAGGATCGACCTGGACCAGGTCCGCGAGCTCGCCCTCCGACACCGCCCGAAGGCGATCATCGCCGGCGGCATCTCCTACCCCCGGCACGTCGACTGGGCGGGCTTCCGGGCCGTCGCCGACGAGGTCGACGCCTACCTGATCGCCTCCGCCGCCCAGACCACCGGACTCGTCGCGGCGGGCCTGGCCCCCTCCCCGGTGCCCTTCGCGGACGTCACCGTCGCCGCCACCCACAAGCTGCTCCGCGGGCCCCGCGGCGGCCTGCTGCTGTCCACCGTGGAACTCGCCGACCGGATCGACCGGGCGGTCTTCCCGTTCACCCAGGGCGGCGCGGCGATGAACGAGGTGGCCGGCAAGGCCGTCGCCTTCGCCGAGGCCGCAGGCGAGGCCTTCGCCGTGTACGCCCGCCGGGCCGTCGACGGCGCCCGGGCGCTCGCCGGCGCACTCGCCGAGCACGACGTCCGGCCGATGACCGGGGGCACCGACACCCACCTGGTCACCGCCGACGTCAGCCCGCTCGGCCTGAGCGGCATCGAGGCCGAGCGGCGCTGTGCCGGGGCCGGGCTGATGCTCGGCAAGTGCGCGCTGCCCTTCGACCCGGCGCCTGCCGCCGAGGCCTCCGGCATCCGGCTGGGCACCGGCGCGGCGGCCGCCCAGGGCATGGGGCCGGCCGAGCTCGGCGAGGTCGGCCACCTGATCGGCGAGCTGCTGCGCGGCGGCCCGCAGGCCCGGATCACCGACCGGGTGCGCGAGCTCGCCCGGGTGTTCGCGGGCCGCGGCTGAGAGCCCGGGCGGTCGCGGCGGCCGGAGGAGAACCGCGGTGCACGTTCGGCTCGTCCGACTCAATAAGGTGTGAGGGTGGCGACGCACCTCGAACCCCGAACCCTCCCGGGAGTACGCTCCGTACTCATCCGTCGGACCGTGATGCAGGAGGCCAGTGGTGCGTGAGTATCTCCTGGTGCTCTTCGTCACCGCGGCCGTCACGTACCTGCTGGTCGGCCCGGTGCGGAAGTTCGCGATCGCGGCCGGTGCGATGCCGGCCGTCCGGGCACGGGACGTGCACCGCGAGCCCACGCCGCGGCTCGGCGGCATCGCGATGTTCGGCGGGCTCTGCGCGGGCCTCCTGGTCGCCTCCCAACTGACGAACATCGGGCGGCTGTTCATCCAGAGCGCGGACGTCAGGGCGCTGCTCTCCGGCGCCGGGATCATGTGGATCCTCGGCGTCCTCGACGACAAGTGGGGCGTGGACGCCCTGGTGAAGCTGGGCGGCCAGATGATCGCCGCCGGCGTCATGGTCTGGCAGGGCGTGACGGTCATCTCGATCCCGGTGCCCGGCGTGGGCCCGGTCGCCGTCACCCCAACCCAGGGCATGATCATCTCGGTCGCGCTGGTCGTCGTCATGGTCAACGCGGTGAACTTCATCGACGGCCTGGACGGCCTGGCGGCCGGCATGGTCTGCATCGCCGCCATGGCGTTCTTCCTCTACTCGTACCGGCTCTGGATCGGCTACGGGGTCAACGACGCCGCCCCCGCCGTGCTGTTCAGCGCCGTGCTGATCGGCATGTGCCTGGGCTTCCTGCCGCACAACCTGCACCCCGCCCGGATCTTCATGGGCGACTCCGGCTCGATGATGCTCGGCCTGATGCTGGCCGTCGCCGCGATCTCCATCACCGGCCGCGTCGACCCCGACCTGATCGGCGCCCGGACGGGCTCGCAGACCGCCACGGTGCACGCCCTGGTGCCGATCTACATCCCGCTGCTGCTGCCGCTGACCGTCATCGCCCTGCCGCTGGCCGACCTGCTGCTCGCCGTCGTCCGCCGCACGTGGGCCGGCCGGTCGCCGTTCGCCGCCGACAAGCAGCACCTGCACCACCGCCTGCTGCTGGTCGGCCACTCGCACAGCCGGGCCGTGCTGATCATGTACTTCTGGGCCGCGCTGATCGCCTTCGGCACGGTGGCCTTCTCGGTGGCCAACACCGGCCGCACGGTCGTCCTGGCGTTCGCCGGGCTCTGCCTGGTCGGCCTGGTGGTGCTGCTGATGCCGCGCTTCCGCCCGCACGCGCCGCGGGCCGTGCAGGCCATCGTGCCGCCCCGCTACCGCAAGTCCCGGGCCGAGGAGCCGGTGGCCGGCCCCGCCGCCGCCGCGGAGGCCCTCACCGCCGCGGCGGAGGGCACCGAGGCGCCCGCCGAGACCCCGGCGATGGCCGAGCTCTCCGCCAAGGACAAGGCACTGCTGAGCCGGATCGGCAGCGGCGCCACCGCCCTCGGCCCGCGCAGCCGCTCCAAGAGCTGACCGGGCCGGAGGAGCGCCTGCCGTGGGGGGCGTCCGGCGCCTCGACGGGCGCCCCGAACGGCGCCCCCGATGCAGCTGATCGGCCGTCAACATGCTTCACCCGTACGGCGGCACCCTTGGGCCATCGGTGTGACAGGTGCCACACGTTCATGGTAAAGCTCTCATCAAATAGTTTGTGATACCGTTCACGAGTACCGAGAACACGCCGAAAGACCAGACGGGTGGAGCACCTCCGCCCCCGGTCGGTCTTCTGGGCGGGCTCGCCGTCGAGCGGCCGGCCTGCGGCCGTGGTTCCCGGTGCGGCGTCCCCCCGCCGCGCACACCCATATGCCAGTCCCCCGTTGCCGACATGCCGCCGGAGTTGCCGACATGCCGTCCCACGACGCCCGGATCATCCGAGGCGCCGCAATCCCCACTGCGGTCGCCGGCCTGATTGCCGCTGTGATCGCCACCGCTGTCGTGGGGGTCAAGGGATTGATCGGCGCAGTCTTCGCAACGCTGCTGGTGATGGCGTTCTTCAGCTTCGGCCAGGTCGCACTCGACCGGCTCACCAGGAACAACCCGCAGATCCTCATGGCAGCCGCGCTGCTCGTCTACACGACGCAGATCCTGCTGGTCGCGGTCGTCCTGGCGGTGTTCAAGCACACCACTCTCTTCGACACCAAGGTGTTCGGCTTCACGCTGCTCGGCTGCGCGCTGATCTGGACGGGCTTCCAGGTGCGCGGCGCGATGAAGGCGAAGATCTACTACGTCGACCCCGAATCCCGGGACGACAAGCCCAAATCGGGGCGTCAACCGTGAGTGGGGCGGGCTGTCCCCCTCGCGAGGGGGGCGGTGTTTATGCCCTCCTGACGGACTGCTATCGTCCGTCCCAACGGCGGAGTACGAGATGCGGCCGGGTCTCTCCGATCATCGGACGGATCGCCCCCCGACTCCCCGAAGTCTTCGAAGATCCCGCGGCAGGGATACGCGCCGCGCAGGGTCCGCGAGAAATCCAACAAGTTCCAGTGCCGCTCCGTGGCCCCAGGCCGCGCCGACACACCGAGGTTGCCGTAACCATGCGTCATGACGAAGGAGTCCGTGGTGGGTACTGAATCCGCGCTGCTCGCCTCTGGCAGTTGCCACTTCAGTGACGCTGGCTGCGGGTTCCCCGCTCCTGGCCTGAACGAGTTCGACTTCAAGCCGATCTTCTCCATCGGCAGCGTCGACTTCACCAAGCCGATGCTCCTGTCGATCATCGTGGCCCTGCTGGTGGTCGGCTTCTTCTGGGCCGCCTTCGCCAAGCCGAAGCTGCTCCCCGGCAAGCTCCAGCTCGTCGGCGAGATCGGCTACGACTTCGTCAAGCGCAGCATCGTGCTGGAGACCATCGGCAAAAAGGGCGAGAAGTACGTCCCGATGCTGGTCTCGATGTTCTTCTTCGTCTGGGTGATGAACATCATGTCCATCATCCCGTTCGCCCAGTTCCCGGTGACGGCGCGTATCGCCTACCCGGCCGGCCTCGCGCTCGTCGTGTGGCTCACCTACATGGGTCTGACCTTCCAGAAGCACGGCTTCGTCGGCGGTCTGAAGAACCTCTGCTGGCCGTCCGGCATCCCCGGCTGGGTCATGTTCATCCTGGTGCCGATCGAGTTCTTCTCGAACATCTTCGTCCGCCCGTTCACCCTGGCGGTCCGAGCCTTCGCGAACATGTTCGCCGGCCACCTGCTGATCGTCATGTTCTCGGTCGCCTCCTGGTACCTGCTCAGCCCGAGCCTCGGCGCCCTCTACGGCAGCGCCTCCTTCGTGGTGGCCGTCGGCCTCACCGCCTTCGAGCTGCTGGTCCAGTTCCTGCAGGCCTACATCTTCGTGATGCTCGCCAGCAGCTACATCGCCGGTGCCCTCGAAGAGGCGCACTGAGCACCGCAGCCCCAGGCTGCGCCCCCGAACTCCCGGTGGCCAACACCCACCGGTACTCCATCCCGCAAAGGATTAGCTGAGATGTCCGCTCTCGCTGAGGTCACCGGTTCCATCGCTTCCGTCGGCTACGGCCTCGCCGCGATCGGCCCCGGCATCGGTGTCGGTCTGATCTTCGGTAACGGCGTGCAGGCGATGGCCCGTCAGCCCGAGGCTGCCGGCCTGATCCGCTCCAACATGTTCATCGGCTTCGCGCTGACCGAGGCGCTCGCGCTCATCGGCATCGTCATGCCGTTCGTGTTCGGCAAGTAATTCCGGCACACCGGTAGCCCTTTTCGACGAAAGGTTCAGATATGAACCGCGTGGTCACCCTTGCAGCAGAGGAGCAGATGAACCCGCTCCTCCCTGCATGGCCCGAGGTCATCATCGGCCTGCTCTGCTTCTTCATCGTCTTCGGCTTCCTCGGCAAGAAGCTGCTCCCCAGCATCGAGAAGGTGCTGCAGGAGCGTCGTGACGCCATCGAGGGCGGCATGGAGCGTGCGGAGGCTGCTCAGGCCGAGGCCCAGGTCCTGCTGGAGCAGTACCGCGCCGAGCTCGCCGAGGCGCGCCACGAGGCCGCTCGGATCACCGAGCATGCCCGTGAGCAGGGCGCTGCCCTGGTCGCCGAGATGCGCGAGGAGGGCCAGCGTCAGCGCGAGGCCATCGTCGCCGCCGGTCACGCCCAGATCGAGGCCGACAAGAAGCAGGCGACCACCGCCCTGCGCCAGGACGTGGGCTCGCTGGCCTCCCAGCTGGCCTCCCGCATCGTGGGTGAGTCCCTCGAGGACCACGCGCGGCAGAGCGGCGTGATCGACCGCTTCCTCGACGAGCTCGAGGCCAAGGCCGCCAGCTCGGCGGGTGCCAAGTGATCGGCGCCAGCCGCGAGGCCCTGGCCGCCGGCCGGGAGAACCTCGAGAGCCTGACCGACAACACCTCGGTGGACACGGCCAAGCTCGCCGAGGAGCTCACCGCCGTCACGGCCCTGCTGGACCGTGAGGTCTCGCTGCGCCGCGTGCTGACCGACCCCTCGCGGTCGGGCCAGGACAAGGCCCGGTTCGTGGGCACGCTGCTGGCGGGCCAGGTCTCCGGTGAGACCGTCGACCTGGTCTCCGGTCTCGTCCGGTCCCGCTGGTCCGCCGCGCGCGACCTGGTCGACGCGGTGGAGGACCTCTCGGCGTACGCCGAGGTCATCGCCGCCGACAAGACCGGCGCGCTGGACGACGTCGAGGACGAGCTGTTCCGGTTCGGCCGGGTCGTCGCGGGCTCGCACGAGCTGCGCGCCGCGCTGACCGAGCCGAAGGCCGACGCCGCCGCCAAGGCGGCCCTGGTCAAGAAGCTGCTCGGTGGCCGCGCCAACCCGGGCACCGTCCGCCTGGTCGTCTCCCTGGTCACCGCCCCGCGTGGCCGTAGCCTGGAGCAGGGCCTCGAGTCCTACTCCAAGCTCGCCGCCGCCCGTCGCGGCCGCGTGGTGGCCCTGGTCACCAGCGCCGTGCCGCTGTCGGACCGGCAGAAGGAGCGGCTCGCCGCGGCCCTGGCCGGCCTGTACGGCAAGCAGGTCCACCTGAACATCGACGTCGACCCCGAGGTCGCCGGCGGCGTGAAGGTGCAGATCGGCGACGAGGTCATCGACGGCACGGTCGCGAGCCGGCTCGAAGCCGCTCGCCAGGGCCTCGAAGGCTGACCGAAGAAGAGCATCATCCGACCCTCGGTCGGGCGTCGGTTCACACCGAGTGGACCGGCAAAACGTACGGCCGGTTCACCCGACCCGGCCGAGAGTCGAGCACTTGCGGCCCTCAATGGCGGGCCGAGGATCGCAAACTAGGAGAGCAGGGAAGCCTGATGGCGGAGCTTACGATCCGTCCGGAGGAGATCCGGGACGCGCTGGCCGACTTTGTCCAGTCGTACCAGCCGGACGCCGCCTCGCGTGAAGAGGTCGGCACGGTCACCGAGGCCATGGACGGTATCGCCAAGGTCGAGGGTCTTCCCTCGGTCATGGCCAACGAGCTGCTGAAGTTCGAGGACGGCACCCTCGGCCTCGCGCTGAACCTCGACACCCGCGAGATCGGTGTCGTCATCCTCGGTGAGTTCTCGGGCATCGAGGAGGGCCAGACGGTGCAGCGCACCGGCGAGGTCCTCTCCGTACCGGTCGGCGAGGGCTACCTCGGCCGTGTCGTGGACCCGCTGGGCAACCCGATCGACGGCCTGGGCGAGATCGCCTCCACCGGCCGCCGCGCCCTGGAGCTGCAGGCCCCCGGCGTCATGGTCCGCAAGTCGGTCCACGAGCCGATGCAGACCGGCATCAAGGCCATCGACGCGATGACCCCGATCGGCCGCGGCCAGCGCCAGCTGATCATCGGCGACCGCCAGACCGGCAAGACCGCGGTCGCGATCGACACGATCATCAACCAGCGTGACAACTGGCGCTCCGGCGACCCGAAGAAGCAGGTCCGCTGCATCTACGTCGCCATCGGCCAGAAGGGCTCCACCATCGCGTCCGTCCGCGGCGCCCTGGAGGAGGCCGGCGCGCTGGAGTACACCACCATCGTGGCCGCTCCCGCGTCCGACCCGGCCGGCTTCAAGTACCTGGCCCCGTACACCGGCTCCGCCATCGGCCAGGAGTGGATGTACGACGGCAAGCACGTCCTGATCATCTTCGACGACCTGTCGAAGCAGGCCGAGGCCTACCGCTCCGTCTCCCTGCTGCTGCGCCGCCCGCCGGGCCGCGAGGCGTACCCGGGTGACGTCTTCTACCTGCACTCCCGCCTGCTGGAGCGCTGCGCCAAGCTCTCCGACGAGCTGGGCGCCGGCTCGATGACCGGTCTGCCAATCATCGAGACCAAAGCCAACGACGTCTCGGCGTACATCCCGACCAACGTCATCTCCATCACCGACGGCCAGTGCTTCCTGGAGTCCGACCTGTTCAACGCCGGCATCCGCCCGGCCGTGAACGTCGGTATCTCGGTCTCCCGCGTCGGTGGCTCCGCCCAGATCAAGGCCATGAAGTCGGTCGCCGGCCGCCTGCGCCTGGACCTGGCCCAGTACCGCGAGCTGGAGGCGTTCGCCGCCTTCGGTTCCGACCTGGACCCGGCCTCCAAGGCCCAGCTGGAGCGCGGTGCGCGCATGGTCGAGCTGCTGAAGCAGGGCCAGTACCAGCCGTTCCCGGTCGAGGAGCAGGTCGTCTCCATCTGGGCCGGCACCACCGGCAAGCTGGACGATGTCCCGGTCGCCGAGATCCGCCGCTTCGAGCGCGAGTTCCTGGACCACCTGCGCTTGGAGCACAAGGGCATCCTCGCCGGCATCGTCGAGACCTCGAAGCTCGAGGACGGCACGATCGACGCTCTGACCAGCGCGATCGAGGGCTTCAAGCAGGGCTTCACCACGGCTGACGGCAAGCTCCTGTCCGAGCGGGCCTGAGTCCGGTAACGAGGGAAAGGACGTAACGACCCATGGGAGCACAGCTTCGGGTCTACAAGCGCCGGATCCGCTCTGTCACCGCGACGAAGAAGATCACCAAGGCGATGGAGATGATCTCCGCGTCGCGCATCGTCAAGGCGCAGCGCGCGGTGGCCGCCTCCACTCCGTACGCCGATGAGCTCACCAGGGCGGTGACGGCGGTGGCCACCCGGTCCAACGCCAAGCACCCGCTCACCACGGAGAACCCGCAGGCCACCACGGCCGCCGTCCTGCTGATCACGGCGGACCGCGGCCTGGCCGGCGGCTACTCGACCAACGCCATCAAGCAGGCTGTCGCGCTCGCCGCGAAGCTCCGCGCCGAGGGCAAGGACGTGGTGACGTACATCGTCGGTCGCAAGGGCGTCTCGTACTACAACTTCCGCAACCTCACGGTTGCGGGGTCGTGGACGGGCTTCTCCGACAAGCCGACCTACGGTGACGCCAAGGCCGTGGCGAGCGACCTCATCGAGGCGTTCATCGCGGAGACCGGCGGCGTGGACGAGCTCCACCTGGTCTCCACCAAGTTCGAGTCGATGCTGACGCAGACCGCGGTGGACGCGCGCCTGCTGCCGCTGAAGCTGGACGAGGTCGAGCTCAGCGACGAGTCCAAGGCCAAGCACGAGATCTTCCCGCTGTACGACTTCGAGCCGTCGGCGGAGGGCGTCCTCGACGCGCTGCTGCCGCGGTACGTCGAGAGCCGGATCTACAACGCGCTGCTGCAGTCGGCCGCTTCGGAGCACGCCGCCCGTCGGCGCGCGATGAAGAGCGCGACCGACAACGCGGGAGAGCTCATCAAGTCGCTCACGCGGCTTGCCAACTCGGCCCGTCAGGCCGAGATCACCCAGGAAATCAGCGAGATTGTCGGTGGCGCCAACGCGCTCGCTGACGCCAGCCGCGGGAGCGAATGAGTATGACCACCACTGTTGAGCCGACGGGCGCCGGACTGGCCACGGGCCGCGTCGCCCGGGTCATCGGCCCGGTCGTCGACGTGGAGTTCCCCGTCGACGCGATTCCGGACATGTTCAACGCCCTGCACGTCGAGGTGGACAACCCCGACGGCACGGGCAAGAAGACCCTCACCCTCGAGGTCGCCCAGCACCTCGGCGACGGCCTGGTCCGCGGCATCTCGATGCAGCCGACCGACGGCCTGGTCCGCGGCGCGACCGTGACCGACCTCGGCGAGGCCATCTCCGTCCCCGTCGGCCAGATCACCAAGGGCAAGGTCTTCAACGCCCTCGGTGAGGTGCTGAACGTCGACAAGGACGAGTTCAACGCCCAGGTGACGACCCGCTGGCCGATCCACCGCAAGGCGCCGAACTTCGCGGACCTCGAGTCCAAGACCGAGATGTTCGAGACCGGCATCAAGGTCATCGACCTGCTCACCCCGTACGTGACCGGTGGCAAGATCGGTCTGTTCGGTGGTGCCGGTGTCGGTAAGACCGTCCTCATCCAGGAGATGATCTACCGCGTCGCCGAGAACTTCGGTGGTGTGTCGGTCTTCGCCGGTGTCGGTGAGCGCACCCGTGAGGGCAACGACCTCATCCACGAGATGGTCGACTCGGGCGTTCTGGACAAGACCGCGCTGGTCTTCGGCCAGATGGACGAGCCGCCGGGCACCCGTCTGCGCGTCGCGCTCTCCGCGCTGACCATGGCGGAGTACTTCCGCGACGTCGAGAAGCAGGACGTGCTCCTCTTCATCGACAACATCTTCCGGTTCACCCAGGCCGGTTCCGAGGTGTCGACCCTGCTCGGCCGTATGCCCTCCGCGGTGGGCTACCAGCCGAACCTGGCCGACGAGATGGGCCTCCTGCAGGAGCGCATCACCTCGACCCGCGGTCACTCGATCACCTCGATGCAGGCGATCTACGTCCCCGCGGACGACCTGACCGACCCGGCGCCGGCGACCACCTTCGCCCACCTGGACGCGACCACCGTTCTGTCGCGCCCGATCTCGGAGAAGGGCATCTACCCGGCGGTCGACCCGCTGGACTCGACGTCCCGCATCCTGGACCCGCGCTACATCGCGCAGGACCACTACGACACGGCCATCCGCGTCAAGGGCATCCTGCAGAAGTACAAGGACCTCCAGGACATCATCGCGATCCTCGGTATCGACGAGCTGAGCGAGGAGGACAAGATCACCGTCCACCGCGCCCGCCGTATCGAGCGCTTCCTCTCGCAGAACACCTACGTGGCGAAGCAGTTCACCGGCGTCGACGGCTCGACCGTTCCGCTGTCGGAGACCATCGAGGCCTTCAACGCGATCGCGGACGGCAAGTACGACTCCGTCCCGGAGCAGGCCTTCTTCATGTGCGGTGGCATCGAGGACCTCGAGAAGAACGCTGCCGAGCTGGCGAAGAAGTAATCAGGCCGACGTGACGGCCGAGTGACCGTGAGGGGTGGTCCCCGTCTTCCGGGGGCCACCCCTCACGGCGCACAGCGGCTGTGATCCCGGTCATCTCCGTGTCCCTGGTTTCATGACAGGGGTGCGGGCCCGTTATTCTTACCGAAACCATCGAGTAATCGGCGGTTTCAAGAGCCTAGGAGCCCACGTTGGCTGAGCTGCACGTCGAGCTGGTCGCAGCCGACCGCAAGGTGTGGTCCGGTGCGGCCACCATCGTTGTCGCCCGTACGGCCTCCGGTGACACCGGCATCATGCCCGGTCACACCCCGGTGCTGAGCGTGCTGGAGAGCGGTCCGGTCACCATCCGCACCACCGACGGCGGGACGGTCCTCGCCGCCGTGCACGGCGGCTTCATCTCCTTCGCCGACAACAAGCTCTCCATCCTCGCCGAGGTGGCCGAGCTGGCGGACGAGATCGACATCGCCCGTGCCGAGCGCGCGCTGGAGAGCGCCCAGTCGGAGCTGGACGCGCACGCCGAGCGCCGCGCCGAGGTCCGCCTGGTGGCGGCGCGCGGCATCAAGGCCCACGCCTGAGCACCAGACCCTGATCGCGGGGTCGACCGACGGTCCCGGGGACGCGGAAGCGTGACCCCGGGACTGTCGTATCAGTTGGTAGGACAGGGCGGCCGGTGACACGGTCGTCACGGGGAACGCAGGAGCGAGGAGGTCGGTGAGCATGGTCCTCGCCCTTGTGGTGTGCGCGGCAATCGTCGCCGCCGCCGTGGTCGGACTGATGGCGTTCGCGGTACGCCGCCGCGTCATCCAGCGAGTAGGCGGCACGTTCGACTGCAGTCTCCGACTCAAAATGCCCTCCGACGCGTCGACGCAGCCCGACCTCGACGAGAACGGACAGCCCACCCCGGCCCCGGTCGCCCCGACCGACGGCAAGGGGTGGGTTTTCGGTATCGGGAGGTACAGCGGCGACTCCATCGAGTGGTTCCGGGTCTTCTCGTACGCGCCGCGGCCGCGCCGCGTCCTGCCGCGCACCGAGATCGAGGTGCTCGGCCGGCGCTATCCGGAGGGTCAGGAGGAGCTCGCCCTGCTCTCCGGCTCGGTGGTGCTGCGGTGTCTGCACGAAGGCTCCCCGCTGGAGCTCGCCATGAGCGAGGACGCCCTGACCGGTTTCCTCGCCTGGCTGGAGGCCGCCCCGCCCGGGCAGAGGGTCAACGTCGCGTAGCGACGGACCTGGGGGGTGGGGGAGGGTCAACGCCGCACGACCTCGCGTGACCCGGTTAACATCCCCTAACATGCGCCTCCCGGCGGCGCTAGGCTGCCGCCATGGTGAACCTGACGCGCATCTACACCCGCACCGGCGACGACGGCACGACCGCCCTCGGCGACATGAGCCGCACCACCAAGACCGACCCGCGGCTGATCGCGTACGCGGACACCAACGAGGCCAACGCCGCGATCGGTGTGGCCATCGCCGCCGGCAGCCTGCCGGCCGACGTCTCCGCGGTGCTGACCCGGATCCAGAACGACCTCTTCGACGTCGGCGCCGACCTCGCCACGCCCGTCGCGGAGAACCCCGAGTACCCGCCGCTGCGGGTCGAGCAGGGGTACATCGACAAGCTGGAAGCCGACTGCGACCACTACCTGGCGGGGCTGGAGAAGCTCCGCAGCTTCATCCTGCCCGGGGGCACCGCCGGGGCCGCGCACCTGCACCTGGCCTGCACCGTGGTGCGGCGCGCCGAGCGTTCCACCTGGGCCGCGATCGAGGTGCACGGGGACACCGTGAACCCGCTCACCGCGAAGTACCTCAACCGGCTGTCCGACCTGCTGTTCATCCTGGCCCGCGCGGCCAACAAGGAGGTCGGCGACGTCCTGTGGGTGCCGGGCGAGAACCGCTGAGAGGGCTTCAGGGGCGGCGGTCCGGCGTTGCCTGCGGCTCGCGCTTCGGGAAGACGGTGTAGCTCGCGGCGACCGCCAGGTTGATCCCGGCCACCAGGGCCATCCGCGGGTACCAGGAGTCCAGGCCCGCGGTGCGCGCGCCGTCGCCGACCAGCCACTGGACGGCCGCGATCAGCGCGACGGTCAGCGCCGAGGCCACCAGCGTGCGGGCGAACATCCGCCACTCGTGCGCGGCCCTGGCCGCGCCGTACTTCGGTGGCCCGGCCGGCTTCGGCCCGCCGGCCAGCCGGTGGGCGGCGTGGCCGTCCGCCCACCGCACCAGGTAGTGGCCGTACGCCACCGAGAAGCCGACGTAGCTCGCGGCCAGGCCGTGCGTCCAGTCCGCCACCGCGCCGCCCCGCAGGTCCGCCACGGTCGCGGCGAGGATCACCAGGTCGACCACCGGCAGCAGCACCAGCAGGGCTGCGCCGACCCGGCGCAGCCGCAGCCCGTACCGGAGGCCGAGGCCGGCCGCGAGCACCACCCAGAAGCCGACCTCGCCGGCGACGATCAGGGAAACCATGCCGCCCAGGCTGCCCCTGAGCGCCCCGCCCGCGCGTCGTCGCCGCGGGCGAACCCGGGTGAGACCTTCGATGTACGGCGGGTTCCTCCCGCAGGTCGGCCCGGGTGCGGGCGGCGGATGGTGGGATGGTGCCGTGACCCTCACCCCGCGCCGGCAGGACGCCGCGATCGCCCTCGCCGGGCTGCTCGGCGGTCTGGTGCTGATCGCCTTCGGCGCCTACGACAACAGCGACAGCGTGCCGCGCTGGCTGGCCGCCCTGCCGCTGCTCGCGATGGCCGCGCTGGAGCTCCTCCGGCGCACCCGCACCATCTGGACGGCCTCGCTCGGCGGCCTGGTGTTCGCCGGCGGCATCTTCGCCGGGTCGGTGCTCGCAACGGTGGTGATGTACACCGACCTGCTGTACGCGGCGGTGCTCTACGGCCCGCCGCGGATGGCGAAGGTGCTCCAGCTGACCGGCGGCGCCACCACCCTGGTGCTCTCCAGCCTGACCCTGCTGTACACCGGGGTGCCGAACGCCCTGCTGGTCACGGGCTTCTGCGGGCTGATCTTCCTCACTCCGGTCTGGACGGCCGACCTGCTCCGTCGCCACCAGGACCGGGCGGAGGCGGAGCGGCTGCGCGCCGAGCAGACCGCCCTGCTCGCCGAGCTGGACCGCCGGGCCGCGGTCACCGCCGAACGCGCCCGGATGGCCCGGGAACTGCACGACGTGATCGCCAACCACCTGTCGGCGATCGCCATCCACGCGACCGGCGCGCAGTCCGCCGCCCGCCGCCAGGACCGCCCGGCGGAGGACCCGGTGGTCGCCGCACTGGCCGTCATCCGGGAGAACAGCGTCCAGGGGCTGGCCGAGATGCGCCGCATGATCGGCCTGCTCCGCCGGGGCGCCCAGCCGGGCCCGCTCTCCGGCGGCGGCGGGGGCGGCGGGGGCGGCATGGGCGGCGATGAGTCGTACGCGGCGCCGCGGCTCGCCGCACTGGACGCGCTGCTGGCGCGGGCCAGGGCGGCCGGCCTGGACGCGGGCCTGGCCTTCGAGGCCGCCGAGGAGGGGGAGCCCGGCGAGCTGCCCGCCCCGCTGGAGTTGGCCGCGTACCGGATCGTCCAGGAGTCGCTGACCAACGCGGTCAAGCACGCGGCGCCCGGCACCGTCCGGCTGCGGGTGGACTACCGGGCGGACGACGTGGTGATCGCCGTGGACAGCCCGTACCGTGAGGGCGCCGGGCGGGCGCTGCACGGTGCCGGCGCCGGGCTGGTCGGCATGGGGGAGCGCGCCCAACTGCTCGGCGGGGACTTCGAGGCGGGGCCGCTGGACGGCCGGTGGCAGGTGCGGGCGGTGCTGCCGCGCGAGGCGAGGGGGGCGGACGGATGACCATCCGGGTACTGGTGGCGGAGGACCAGGCGGCCGTGCGGGCCGCGCTGGTGATGATCCTGCGCGCCGAGCCTGACATCGAGGTGGTCGGCGAGGCCGCGGACGGCGAGGAGGCCGTCCGGCTCGCCCTGGAGCTGCGCCCCGACGTGGTGCTGATGGACATTCAGATGCCCCGCCTGGACGGTGTGGAGGCCACCCGGCAGGTGGTCACGGCCGAGGCGGCCCAGGTCCTGGTGTTGACCACCTTCGACCTCGACGACTACGTCTACGGCGCGCTGCGGGCCGGCGCGGCCGGCTTCCTGCTCAAGGACGTGGACGCGGAGGGCCTGATCGACGGCATCCGTACGGTCGCGCGCGGCGACGGCATGCTCGCCCCCTCGGTGACCCGCCGGCTGATCTCCGCCTTCGCCCGGCCCGGCCGCCGGGACACCGCCGGGGCGAGGGCCGCCGTCGCGGAGCTGACCGGCCGCGAGCGCGAGGTGCTGGCCTGCCTCGGCGCCGGGCTGTCCAACGCCCAGATCGCCGAACGGCTCGGCACGGCCGAGGGCACCACCAAGACCCATGTCAGCCGGATCCTCGCCAAGCTCGCGCTGCGCAGCCGGGTGCAGGCCGCCGTGCTGGCCCAGGAGCTGGGCATCCTGCCCGCCGACTGAGCGGCGCCCCGGGCCGGCCGGTGACGGGACGTCAGCGGCGGTCCAGCGCCTGCCTGGCCTTCGCGGAGTCGTCCGGCCACACCATGAGCCGCGGGCCGGCGCTGGTCTCCACCAGGGTGTGCCGCACGCCCTCGGCGGCGAGCAGCTCCGACATCCGCCGGGCCTCGTCGGGGTCGGCCGGGGCGGCGACGCTCACCAGCAGCCCGTACTCGTCCGGGTTGCCGGTGTGCGGCCGGCGGGCCACCAGCGAGCGGCCCCGCCCGTACGTCCATCGCAGCAGCAGGACCAGCACCGCGACCAGGCCCAGCCCGATCAGCAGGCCCAGCAGCGGGTGCACCCCGGTCATCGCGCGAAACCCTTCAGCCGTCGGGTACAGATCACACCTCACATTCTCACCGTTCGGCGCCCGTGGGCATTAGAGTCACGGGCCGTGAGCGGCGCGGCTCCGGGGGGAGACCCCGTCCTCGGTCGCGCTCGGCCCAGCGCCTCCGGCCCCTGCCGCCGACGGGTGCGTACCAGGACGCGGGAGACCCAGCCATGAGCAGTGCACCCACCCAGCGGATCGCCGTGATCGGCGCCGGCCTGATGGGGGCCGGCATCGCCCAGGTCTCGGCGCAGGCCGGGCACCCGGTGGTGCTGCGGGACGTCACCGAGGCCGCACTGCAGCGCGGGCTGGACGGCATCCGCTCCTCGTACGAGAAGTTCGTGGGCAAGGGCCGGATGACGGCCGAGGAGGCCCAGGCCGCGCTCGGCCGGATCACCACCACCACGGACCTGGGTGCGGTCGCGGACGCCGACATCATCGTCGAGGCGGTCTTCGAGCAGCTGGACGTCAAGGAGGGCGTCTTCCGCGAGCTCGACAAGATCGCCAAGGAGGGCGCCGTGCTGGCCTCCAACACCTCGGCCATCCCGATCACCCGGATCGCCGCCGCCACCTCCCGCCCGGAGAGCGTCGTCGGCGTGCACTTCTTCTCGCCGGTGCCGCTGATGCGCCTGGTCGAGCTGGTGCGCGGCTACAAGACCAGCGACGCCACGCTGGCCGCGGCCCGCGCCTTCGCCGAGGGCGTCGGCAAGGAGGTCGTCGTCGTCAACCGCGACGTCGCCGGCTTCATCACCACCCGACTGATCACCGCCCTGGTCGTCGAGGCCGCCCGGCTGTACGAGTCGGGCGTCGCCACCGCCGAGGACATCGACACCGCCTGCCGGCTCGGCTTCGGCCACCCGATGGGCCCGCTGCAGACCGCCGACCTCACCGGCGTCGACATCCTGGTCAACGCGGCCCGCAACATCTACGCCGAGACCCAGGACGAGAAGTTCGCCGCCCCGGAGGTCATGGCCCGCATGGTCACCGCCGGCGACCTCGGCCGCAAGACGGGCCGCGGCTTCTACCCGTACGAGGACTGACCGCACGGGCCGGGCCGCATTGTCCGCCCCCCGTGTGACCCGGCCCTCACAACGGCGCACCCGCGCGGGTGAGTTTGCTCACGATGCTGCCGCAGACGGGTGATTTGGGCGGTAATCGAGCGTAGGTATGGGGAGTTCCTGCGTATATTCCCTCGGACGGGTGAAGTTGGCTCGGACTCCGCCGAAGGGGAGCAACCTGCGGAGTTGGTTGACCGTCAGACGAGGGGGAGACCGGCGCGGCCCCCGGTGCGCGGCGTCACGGACGCCCGGCCGGCCCGGGCCCCGGAACACCCGAACGGCGAGCGGAGGAGGAGAGCGTGCGCATCACCGGCGACCACAGCGGCCTGGCCATCGAGGGCCGGCTGGACGTGCGCAGCGCCGCCGACGCCCGTGCCGTCCTGCACGCCGCCGTCGACGGCGGCAAGGGCGACCTCGTGCTGGACCTCGGCCGGCTGGAGTTCTGGGACGCGACCGGCCTCGGCGTCATCATGGGCACCCACCGGCGGGCCGGCCGGATCGGCCGCCGCCTCGTCCTGCGGCACGTCCCCGCCCAGCTGCAGCGCCTGCTGGTCGCCACCCGGCTGCACCGCATCCTCGCCGTCGAGGGCACCGTCCCGGACGCCTACGGCACCTCGCTGCCCGCCCTGGGCGGCCTCCCCACCGGCCCGCTGGCCCTGCCCACCGCCTGACCGGCCGCGTCCGAACCGTCCGCGTCCGGCCGCCCCCAGGGGTTACTTCGGGGTACCGGTCTGTGCTGCGCGCGGCGAGTGTGGAAAAGTCTGCGCTCACAAGCACGGCCGCGCGGGCGACGACCCGCTGTGCGGTCGGTCCGACGCCGTCCGGCACAAGCCCGGCGGCCGACCATGGGCGGAGCGCGAACGTGGGACAGCCGACCGGTGATTTCGGGCAGGAAGGCGTGCGCCCCCGCACCGGCGAGGTCGTCTCCGGAGACCTCCTGCTGGCGATCGGCGGCCCGGACGGCTCCGAGGCCCGCCCCTGCCCCGACGGCTGGCGTCCGGAGCCCCGCCGCGTCCGCGAGCGCCGCCAGGACCGCCGCGAACTCGGCCCCAGCCCCGCCGTCGGCCCGCTCGCCATGGGCACCACCGCCGACCTGCCGCTGCTCGACCGCGAGGACGACGTCGCCCGGCTCGTCGCGATGGTCTCCGAGGGGCGCTCCGTGCGCCTGGTCGGCCAGTCCGGCTCCGGCCGCAGCTCCCTGCTCGCCGCCGTCGCCGATGCCGCGGCCGGTGTCGCCCCCGACGGCGTCGTCCGGCTGAGCGGCCACCACCGCACCGGCGCCGACCTGCTGCAGGACCTCTTCGCCGCCACCCACCACGCCCCCGGCTACCGGCCGGACCGACGCGCCCTGACCGCGGCGCTCGCCCAGGTGGGCGCCGTCGTCGTGATCGACGACCTGGACGTCGACGACGAGGAGCTCGCCGAACTCATCGATGCCGCACCGGACTGCGCCTTCCTGGTCACCGTGCCGCCCGGCAGCCCGCTGCTGCCGCCCGGCCTCCGGCTGGAGGACCACCCGGTCGCCGGCCTCGCCAAGTCCGCCTGCCTGGCCCTCGCCGCCCGCCTGGCGGGTCGTCAGCTCGACGAGACCGAGCGGGCATGGGCCGTCGACCTCTGGTTCGAGTCGGAGGGCCTGCCGCTGCGCTTCGTCCAGGCCGCCGCCCTGCTGCGCCAGCGTGACCTCTCGGTGGACACCCTGGTCGCCGCGCAGGAGGACCGCAACAACGTCTTCGGCCTGGTCAAGGACATCGAGGAGCCGGACGACCCGGCCGTCCTGGAGGGCGAGCTGCGCCGCACCGTCCCGCTGCCGACGGTGGCGGAGAGCGCGGCGCCCGCCGTCCGGCTCGCCGAGGGGCTCAGCGAGTCCGCGCAGGCCGTGCTCCGGCTCTCGCTGGCGCTCGGCGGTGAGTGCCCGACCGCCCCGCACCTGCCCGCCCTGATCGACGTCGGCCTCGGCGAGAGCGCGCTGCGCGAGCTCGTCGACGCCGGGCTCGCGGTGTCGGTCGGCGGCCACCACCGGCTCACCACCGGCGTCCCGGAGCTGCTCGCCGGGCGGTTCGACCCGGGCACGGTGGCCTACGGCGCCGCCGAGCACTTCTCCTGGTGGGTCGGGCACGGCTCGGTCACCACCGAGCAGATCGCCGCCGAGGCGGAGGTCCTGGTCGGCGCGCTGCTCGCGGACCGGGCCGCGGACCGCCCGGAGGCCGCGCTGCGGCTCGCCCGGGCCGCCGCCCCGGCGCTCGCCCTCTCGCTGCGCTGGGGGGCCTGGGAGCGCGTCCTCAAGCTCGGCCTGGAGGCGGCCCGGGTGCTGCGCGCCACCGCCGAGGAGGCCTGGTTCCACCACGAGCTCGGGGTGCTCGCGCTGTGCGTGCACTCGGACCAGCGGGCGCTGGCCGAACTGGAGTCGGCGGTCGCGCTGCGTGCCGCGTTCGGGGACCCGCGCTCCGGCGCCGCCGGCCGGCGGATGCTGGACCTGTTGAAGTCCGAGAGCCGGCAGCTGCCGGCCGGCGAGGAGCTCCCGGCGGTCGGCCGGCGGCCCGTCATCAGGGCCATCGCGAAGGCACCTTGGCGGCTCGCCGCGGCGAGGAAGGGCACCGACGCCAAGCGCGCGGCCATCGCCGCCGCGGCGGCCGTGGTGGCCCTGGGCGTCCTCGGCACCGCGATCGGGCTCAACGCCGGCGGCGAGGACTCCGCGGGCACCGGCCGTACCCTGCCCGGCAGCTCGGTGGACGACAGCACCCCGGCGGACGGCCTGCCGGCGGCCACCGGCAGCGGCACCCCGACCCCGCGCCGAGCGGCAGCCCGACCGAGAGCCCTTCGGCGTCGGCCTCCGGCTCCGAGTCGCCGTCCGCCTCGGCGAGCACCACCGGCACCCGGAAGCCGACCGCGACGAGGACCACCGCGCCCGCCCCGGGCCAGACCAGCAGGACGCCGAGCACCGGAACCAGCACGACGACCTCGCCGCCGCCGACCAGCTCGTCCCCGAGCCCCACCGCCAGCCCGTCGCCGACCGATAGCCCCTCGGGCAGCGCTTCGCCCTGAGGGGTGCTGCCGCCGAGGGCACCCGGGTGGGTGCCCGGCGGCGGTCAGAACAGCTTGAGCTTGTCGTCGTCGATGCCGCGCAGCTCGTCGTAGTCCAGGACGACGCAGCCGATGCCGCGGTCGGTGGCGAGCACGCGGGCCTGCGGCTTGATCTCCTGGGCGGCGAACACGCCCTTGACCGGCGCCAGCAGCGGGTCCCGGTTCAGGAGTTCGAGGTAGCGGGTGAGCTGCTCGACACCGTCGATCTCGCCACGGCGCTTGATCTCGACGGCGACGGTGGCACCGTCCCCGTCGCGGCAGAGGATGTCCACCGGGCCGATCGCGGTCGGGTACTCGCGTCGGATCAGCGACCAGCCGGAGCCGAGCACCTCCATGCGGTCGGCGAGCAGCTCCTGCAGGTGCGCCTCGACACCGTCCTTCACCAGACCGGGGTCGACGCCGAGGTCGTGCGAGGAGTCGTGCAGGACCTCTTCCAGCGTGATGATCAGTTTCTCGCCGGCCTTGTTGACCACCGTCCAGGTGTCGTCCGCCTCCTTGAGCGTGCAGGGCGGCGACATCCAGTTGAGCGGCTTGTAGGCGCGGTCGTCGGCGTGGATGCTGACGCTCCCGTCGGCCTTCACCAGGATGAGGCGGGTGGCGGACGGGAGGTGGGCGGAGAGCCGTCCGGCATAGTCGACGGAGCAGCGGGCAATTACGAGACGCACGGTCGACCACGCTAGCCCACTGGGGCCAGTTGATGCGATTCCGCGACGACGGGGTGAAGAAATCGCACATCCGGCGAACCATGGTGTCCGCACGGTCACACGCCGTGCACGCGGCCTCCGCCCGGCGCCGCCCGGCGGTCGCCGCCCCACGGGGATGGAGACTGGCGATGAACGCTGCGACACGATCCGGCCAATCTGGCAGCTGCGGCACCGATTCCGGTGGTATTCGACGTATTAGCTCGTCGCACTGAGCGATCGCCTGTCACCCTGGTGTGAGCGTCCGTCGTCTCGCGCGACCGCACGCTGTCGCGCCGGCGTACGCCCGCGCGGCGGTGGTGCGCCCGGGTGCCACCGTCCACCGTCACCAGCGTCACCACCGGTCCGCGGCGCCCGTTCCGGCTCCCCGGGCTCGGACTGACTGTTCGTCACCCCGGTCGGTCGTCAGATCGGCGGCGGTGGCGGCACGTCCGCGCGCGCACGAACCGAGCACGACCGCACCACCCAGCACGACCGTGCACCACCGAGCACGACCGTGCACGACCGCGCATTGATCGAGCACGGCTGCACCACCGAGCACGACCGCACCAACCGCAAGACCACCCCGGCGGGCCGCGCCGCGGTGGACCGCGAGAGGAGAACCCAATGTCGCTCGACGTCTCACCGGCCCTGCTCGAGAAGGCCGAGAGAGGCGAGGTCGACGAGAGGGAGTTCGTCGACTGCGTCCGCACCTCCCTCCCGTACGCCTGGGAGCTGATCAGCTCGCTGGTCGCCCAGACCAAGGTCGACGGCACCGACTTCGCCGACAACCACGTCCCGCCGCCCAGCGAGCAGGCCCGCGGCCAGCTGCTGCGCGCGATGGCCAGCGACGCGATCCGGGGCGCCCTCCAGCGGCACTTCGGTGTGCAGTTGGCGTTCCAGAACTGCCACCGGGTGGCGGTCTTCACCCCGTCCGAGGCGAACGAGGAGCGCTACCGGCGCTTCACGTCCGTCCGGGCCCAGCTGCTCAACCAGTCGCCCGAGCTGCGCGACTGCTGACACCGGCCGAGGGGCCGGCCGGACGCCCGGCCGGCCCCTCGGCCGCTCCGCGCCCGCCTCAGCCCAGTTCGGGGAGGACCTCCGAGCCGAGCCGGGCGATGTTGTGCAGCGTCTCCTCGCGGTCGCCCGAGCCCTCGGCGAGCAGCGCGAAGCGGCGGATCCCGGTGCGCTCGGCGGTCGCCAGCAGCCGGTCCGCGCACTGCCGGGGCGTGCCCACGGCGTGCAGGTCGCACAGCAGCTCGGTGTACGCGCGCGGGTCGCGCATCCGGCGCTCCCGCCCGTCGACCGTGCGGTGCGCGCCGAGCCCGTACTCGAACCAGCCCGGCATCGACCGCAGCAGGCTCGCCCGGGCCGCCGTCGTCCGGTCGGCCACCTGCACCACGCCCGCCGCGACGTGCTCCCGCTCGACCCGTGCCAGCTGCTCCTCGCCGCGCCCGCAGGCCCGCCAGGCGTCCCGGTAGGCGGCGAGCATCTGCTGCTTGTCCTCGTCGCCGGAGTGCATCCCGAGCAGCATCGGCAGGCCCCGCTCGGCCGCCGTGCGCACCCCGGTCGGCGAGGTGCAGGCCACCACCACCGGCGGGCCGGACGGCGCTCTGCCGCCAGTCTCCTGGCGCTGCCGGGGGAAGTTCCGCAGCGGGTCGGCCTCCGCCTCGGGACCGCCGAGGCCGAGCCAGTCGGCCAGCCCGGCCGGGCGGAGCGGCTCGGCGGCCCGCGGCACCACCGCGACCTCCGGGAAGGAGAACTGCGGCCCGTCCGCGCCGACCCGGGTGCCCTGCAGCCAGCGCAGCAGCAGGTCCAGCCGCTCCGGGAAGCCCGACTCGTAGGCGTCCACGCCGGTGCCGAACACGTCCAGGTCGATCCACGGGCCGCCACGGCCCACCCCGAGCGTGAACCGGCCGCCGGAGACCAGGTGCAGCATCGCCGCCCGCTCGCCGAGCGCCACCGGGTGCGCCGTGGACAGCACGCTGACCGCCGTGCCGACGCCGATCCGGCGGGTGCGGCCCAGCAGGAGGCCGGCCATCGTCGCCGCGTCCGGGCAGACGCCGTACGGCACGAAGTGGTGCTCCGCCAGCCAGACCGCGTCCAGGCCGGCCCGCTCCGCGGCGACGGCCGCGTCCACCGTGCGCGCCAGCACCTCGCCGTGGCCCTGTCCGGGGAACTGCGCGGACAACAGGAACGCGCCCACACCGATCCGGTCGGTGGCCGTCGGGCGGGGCAGCAGGGCCGCCCCGGGGGCGGACGCGCCGCCGGCGCCGGAGTACTGGTCGGTCTCGGGCCGCTGGCTGGTCTTGGTCATCGGGTGCCTCCTCGGGGGTGCGCAGGGACTGCGAACCCCGCTGTCTCACCACGTGAGTAGCCGATGTCATGTGCCAAAGGCACGCTGATTCACCAATTTCCCAGGAGATCGGGTGGATCTCACCCAAAACGCCGGAGAGCGCGCAGATGTCGTGATAGTGGCACGGCCGACGGTACGGCGGCCCGTACCCTGGAGGTGTTCCCGTGCCCGGCCGAGAGGTGGTTCGGCGTGTCGCCGCGTCGCAATCGAGAGAAGAGTTCCGCCCCCCGCGAGGACGCCCCGGCGGCCCCGTTCGGCGGCTCACTGCGCCGCGTCGAGAGCTACCGCGGCGAGGACTGGGTCGTGCAGACCGTCGCCGGCACCCAGGGCCGCCACTACCGCTGCCCGGGCTGCGACCAGGAGATCCCGCCCGGGGTCGGCCACGTCGTCGCCTGGCCGGACCACGGCTCGGGCGTGGACGACCGCCGGCACTGGCACCGCGCCTGCTGGGGTGCCCGGGAGCGCCGCGGCGCAGGCATCCTGCGCGGCCGCAGCGCCCCCCGGTACTGAGCCCCGGCCGCCCGACCCTCCCCGGGGCCCCAGAGGCCCCCTGACGCCCGCTCAGGCGTCCCGGCTGCGCAGCACCAGCGCCCCGCCGGCCAGCGCCGCCAGCGTCCAGGCGAGGCAGATCAGGAACCCCGCGCCGGGCCCGAAGGGCTGCCCGTGCTCCTGGTACACCAGCAGCATCCGCTGGCCCGCGTAGTCGGGGAAGTAGTGGGCCACCGTCTTCACCTTCGGCACCGCGCCGAGGATCGGCGACAGCAGGAAGAAGAACGGCACCAGGACGCCCAGCGCGAGCGTCTGGTTGTGCAGCATAGCGGTGACCCCGGCCGAGAACAGACAGATCATCGTCAGGTAGCCGGCCGCGCCGAACACCGCGCGCAGCACGTGGGGTTCGGTCAGCGAGGTGCTGTGCCCGCCGAGCAGCGCCTGACCGGTGAAGAAGGTGACGAAGACCGTCGCCACCGACACCGCGAACGCGGCCAGGGCGATCACCGCGGCCTTGCCCAGCAGCAGCGTCACCCGCTGCGGCACCGCCGCCAGCGACATCCGGATCATGCCGCTGCTGTACTCGTTGCCGACCGCCAGCACCCCGAAGACCACCATGGCGATCTCGCCGAGGATGATCCCCGCGAAGGCGGTGCCGGTCGCGTCGAACGGGGCGTTCCTCGGGGCGAAGTCCGCGAAGTTGTTGTTGGCCAGGGTGCAGATCAGCGCGCCCAGGCCCAAGGTGACCACGAAGGCGAGCCCGAGCGTCCACACCGTGGAGCGGACGGTGCGCAGCTTCGTCCACTCGGACTGCAGGATCGCGGGGAACGCGGCCATCTCAGTTCTCCTTCTGCTTCTGCTTGCCGCGGGCCTGCCAGCCGGAGCCCCACGCGGGCTCGGGCAGCGCGGCCGGGGCCGGACCGACCCGGCCCGCGGAGCCGGCGTGGTACTCGACCGACTCCGAGGTCATCTGCATGAACGCCTCCTCCAGGGAGGCCTGCTGGGGGCTGAGCTCGTGCAGGGTGATCCGGTGGTCGGCGGCGAGTTCGCCGAGGAAGGCCAGGTCGCCGTCCGGGACCTCGTACGAGCCGTCCGGGCCCGGCTCCGCGTGCAGGCCGGCCCGCTGCAGGGCGTCCAGCAGCAGTTCGGGCTGCGGGGTGCGCACCCGTACCGCCGAGCGGGAGTTCTGCTTGATGAAGTCGGCCATCGGCAGGTCGGCCAGCAGCCGGCCCCGGCCGATCACCACCAGGTGGTCCGCGGTCAGCGCCATCTCGCTCATCAGGTGCGAGGAGACGAACACCGTGCGGCCCTCCGAGGCCAGGCCCTTCATCAGGGTGCGGATCCAGACGATGCCCTCCGGGTCGAGACCGTTCACCGGTTCGTCGAACATCAGGATCTCCGGGTTGCCGAGCAGCGCCGAGGCGATGCCGAGCCGCTGGCTCATGCCGAGCGAGAACCCGCGGGCCCGCTTGCGGGCCACCGCGCTCAGGCCGACCAGCTCCAGCACCTCGTCGACCCGGCGGGCGGGGATCCGGTTGCTCTGCGCCATCCACAGCAGGTGGTCGCGGGCGGTGCGGCCCGGGTGGACTGCCTTCGCCTCCAGCAGCGCGCCGATGTAGCTGAGCGGCTCGGCGAGCTGCCCGTACCGTCGGCCGTCCAGGGTGACCCGGCCCGCCGTGGGCCGGTCCAGGTCGAGGACCATCCGCATCGTGGTGGACTTGCCGGCGCCGTTCGGTCCGAGGAAGCCGGTGACCACGCCGCGCGGGACCGCGAAGCTCAGCCCGTCCACGGCCAGTGTGTCGCCGTAGCGTTTCGTCAGCTCGTGCAGCTCGATCATGTCTGCTCCCTCAGTCCTCGTCAGGCTATGACAAAAGGGACATACGGTTGCGATGGCTGTGTCCGCTCGGCGAGCCGCAATACGGTGGCTGTATGAGCCTCCCCAGCGCGCCGGCCGCGCCCGAGAACGGCACCGGGACCCCGATCGTCCTGCTGCACGCCTTCCCGCTCTCCGCCCGGATGTGGGCCTGCCAGCTGGAGCGGCTGCCCGGCCCGGCCGGCGAGGCCGCCCGGGTGATCGTCCCCGACCAGCGCGGCTTCGGCAGCGCGCCGCTGGGCCAGGACGAGCCCTCGCTGGACACCGTGGCCGACGACCTCGCCCGCCTGCTGGACGAGGCCGGACTGGACCGCGCCGTCATCGGCGGCCTCTCCATGGGCGGGTACGTGGCGATGGCCTTCGCACGTCGGCACGGCGACCGGCTCGCCGGCCTGCTGCTCGCCGACACCAAGGCCACCCCCGACACCGACCAGGCCCGCGCCAACCGCGAGCGGATCGCCCGCGCCGTCGAGGCCCGGGACAGCGTGCAGATCCTCGCCGACGAGAAGATCGAGGACGGCCTGCTCGGCCCCGCCACCGACCCGGCGCTGACCGCCCACGTCCGTGCCATGATCGCCGAGGCCCCGCCGCGCGCCGTCGCCTGGGCCCAGCGCGCCATGGCCGCCCGCGGCGACTCGCTGGAGGTGCTGCGCGGCGTCCGCGTCCCCGCCGCCGTCATCGTCGGCGAGGCCGACACCGTGACCCCGCTCGCCGAGGCCCGGCTCATGGCCGAGGCCCTGCCCGACGCCGAACTCACCGTCATCCCCGCGGTCGGCCACCTCAGCCCGCTGGAGGCACCCGAGACCTTCAACGCCGCCGCCCGCGCCCTGCTCCGCCGCGTCCGCGGCTGACACCGGCACGGCCGCCGGGGCGGGCGCCGTGCACCCGCCCCGGCCCGCGACTCAGCGCCGCGACAGGGACACCGCGCCGGCCGGCAGGGTGTAGCGGTCCACCCGGGTGGGCGCGTTGTTCGGCACCACCGCGCCGTCCTTCACCGAGTCCACGCCGAAGTCGTTGTCCCCGACCAGGAACAGCTCGACCGCGCCGCGCCGCGCCGGCAGCACCGCGACACCCTCGATCTTGCCGTTGGCCAGCTGCGCCGACGCCGCGTCGAAGACCAGCCGCTTGGCGCCCAGCACCACCGCGGACGGATCCAGCTCCAGCGCCAGCACGGTCGCCGGGTCGTCCCAGCGGCTGCCGTGCAGATCGGTCGCCGACCGGAAGTCCACCTCGAACAGCCGGGTGTGCACCGTCGGGCGCAGCGCGTCCCGCTCCTCCACCAGCAGCCGGTCCGGGCCCAGCCAGACGATCGCCGAGGTCGCCCAGCCGCCGTCGGTGGCGCTGTCCGCCTCCCGGGCGAACGCGAACTCGCCGGTCAGCCGCGGAGTGCGCGACACATCGATCCGCAGCACCCGCTGCACCGGCGACTTCTTCGCCGCCTTGGAGTCCGGGTTGGACAGCTGGGTCTGCTGCGCCGCGTACAGGGTGCGGCCGTCCGCGGAGACGGTCAGGCCCTCCAGGCCCTTGTTGTTCTTCTGCTTGGCCTCGACGGCGGGCAGGACCGGCAGCACCCGCACACCCGGCGCGGTGTACGCCGAGCCGGCCAGCACCAGCACCGTGTCCAGGACACCGGCCGCGGAGAAGTGCAGCAGGCTGGAGCCGTACTCGCTGCTGATCCAGAACGAGCCGTCCGGCAGCCGCACCAGGCCCTCGCTGTCGAGGCCGTACGGGTCGTTCGGCAGCACGTTGCCCGCCGGGTCGACCGGGCGCTCGGCGGTCAGCGCCGCCGGCGGCAGACCGGTCAGGAAGCGGCTGTGGGTGACCGGGTCGGTCTGCCCGTGCGGGACGCGCAGCGGGATGCGGCGGACGATCTCGATGCCGCCGCCGCGGGTGAGCCGTATGCGCAGGATCTGCGGGGTGTAGTCGGGCTTCAGGAAGATCTTGTCGGTGTCCGACGGGGCGTCGGCGTTCGGGCCGCGGTCGGTGACCGTCCAGAACTCCCGGCCCGAGGAGTCGGCCGGGAACAGGTCGCTGAAGCCGCCGAGGGCCAGCCCGCCGCCGATCGGCGCGGGGGAGCGGTACGTCCAGGCGCCGTCGTGCCGCGGCGCGGGCACCTCCGCGGCCGAGGCCGTGGCCGTGGCGGTGACAGGGGCGATCAGGGCCAGGGCGGCCACCGCGAGGACGGTGGTACGGGTGAGTCGCATGGCCGATCAGCCTCCCGCCCGGGCGCCGACCCGCGCGCGGATTCGGACTGACGGACCGTCGACCATCGCGTGAACAGCAGACCGGCCCCCGCCCGGGTGGGCGGGGGCCGGTCTCACATCCGGTGTGTCAGCGCGACTGCTGGGCCGGCACACCCAGGCCGTCGTCGGACGGCGAACCGGCCGCGGCCACCGCCGCACCGGTCAGCGTCGCCAGCATCTCGCGGACGTTGGTCAGCTGCGCGTTGATCGAGTCGCGGCGGTTGGTCAGCGCCGCCAGCTCGCGCTCGGACTCGCTGCGGACGCGGTCGGCCTTGGCGTTGGCGTCGGCCACGATGTCCTCGGCCTGGCGCTGCGCGGTCTCCACCGTCTGGCGGGCGCGGCGCTCGGCGTCGGTGCGCAGCTTCTCCGCCTCCAGACGGAGCTGCTCGGCGCGGTGCTCGATCTCGGCGAGGCGCTTCTCCGCCTTCGCCTGGCGGGCCGCCAGGTCGCGCTCGGACTGCTCGCGGCGCTTCGCCAGGTTGGTCTCGAACTCCAGGGCGGCCTGCGCGGCCTTGGTGCGGGTCTCCTCGAAGAGGGCGTCCGCCTCCTCGCGCTTGTTCTGCGCGTCCTTGTTGGCCTCGGCCCGCAGCTGCGCGGAGTCGCTCTTCGCCTTGTCGACGATCCGCAGGCCCTCGTCCTCGGCCTTGGCCTTGCGGTCCTTCGCGTAGTTCTCCGCCTCGGTGCGGACCTGCTGCGCGGCGGCCTCGGCCAGCTCGCGGTGCTGCTCGGCGGCGCGGTGCGCCTCGTCGCGCAGGTCCTTCGCCTCCTCCTCGGCGAGGCGGAGGATCTTCTCCACCCGGGCGCCGAGACCGGCGTACGAGGGCTCCGCCTCCGTCACCGCGGCCTGGGCGGTCTGTGTCTCCAGGTGCAGTTCCTCGATGCGCTTCTCCAGCGCACCGATGCGGGCCAGCGCGCTGTCCCGGTCGGCCACCAGCTTGGTGATCCGCTCGTCGACCTGGGCGCGCTCGTACCCACGGCGCACCAGGTCGAAGCCGTGGGGGGAGTGACTGTCGCTCATGGGGATTAAGGCTTCCTGTCGTCAGACCGCTGAGATGGTTGAGGGAATCCTGACACGTTATCGGAGTGTCATCGGCGAAATGCCGATGAGTCACGGACAATGTCCGCTCAATCGGGTGGCGGGCTTCCGGGGCGATTGCCTCCCGACCGCTGGGCGCCGACACCGGCCCCGGCCCGGGGCGCCCCTTCCTTCTTGGTGCTTCCCCCGTTGGCCTGCTGCACCGGCGACGGTGCCTCGAACGCCTCCAGCGCGGACAGTACGTCCTGCACCCTGGAGATCTCGGTGTTGATGTCCTTGCGGCGCCGCACCAGCTCGTCGAGCTCGCGCTTGCCCTCGTCGGTGTTCCGCTTCGCCTCGGACCGGGCCTCGGCGAGCACCCGCTCGGCCTCCTCCTCGGCCAGCCGCAGCTGCTCGGCCGCGGACTCGTCCGCCTTCCGCAGCCGCTTCTCGGCCTCCTCGGCGGCCGCCTCGATCTTCGCGGCGGCCTCCTCCTCGGCACCGGTGAGCTTGGCCTCGGCCTTCTCGATGAGCCTCTCGGCCCGGTCGGTGGAGTCGGCGAGCTTCTGCTCGGCGCCCTTGAGCAGGCCCTCCGCCTTGCGGACGGCCGCGATCCGGACCTTGCTCGCCTCCGCGGACGCCTCCGAGGTGAGCTCGGCGGCCCGCTCCTCGGCGGCCGCGACCAGCTTCGCCGCCCGCTCCTCGGCCTCGGCGACCGTCGCGACGGCCTGGTCCTCCGCCTCGGTCAGCTGCTCCTGGGCGGCCGTCACCAGCGTGTCCACCCGCTCGCCGGCCGACTTCATGGCCTGCGCGTTCTCCTTGCGGGCCCGCTCGTGCAGCGCCTCGATCTCGGCGTCGGTGCGCTCGCGCAGCTCCTCGGCGCGCTCGCGGATCGCCGTCGAGTCCCGGCGGGCCTCGGACAGCAGCGCGTCCGCGTCCGACCTGGCCCGCTCGACCTCGGCCTGCCCGGCCGCCTCGCCGGCCGCGACCAGCCGCTCGGCCTCCTTGCGGGCGGCCGCCACCATCGCGTCGGCCTGCTCCTCGGCGGCCGTGGTGGTCGCCAGCGCCGTGGTGTGCGCCTCCTCGCCCAGCTGCTCGGCGTCCGCGAACGCCTTCTCCAGCACCGAGGTCGCCTGCTCCCGGGTCGACCGGTCGAACTGCTCGGCGGCCTCCCGGAGCTCGATGTCGTACGCGTCCGTCCGGCTGCGGGTGGACGCGTCGTAGTCGTCCGCCAGCCGGCGGGTGGCCAGCGCGTACTCCTCCGCCTCGGCGCGCAGCGCCGCGGAGAACTCCTCGGCCTCCGCGACCGCGGCGGTGGCCAGCTCCTCGGCCTCGGCGAGCGCACGGCGGGCCTCGGCCTCGGCCTCGGTGCGACGCTGCTCGGCGAACTCGGCGGCGGCGGTGCGCTCGGCCTCGGCCTCGGCGCGCTGCCGCTCGATCTCGGCGGCGACTGCCTCCCGGTCGGCGGCCAGCTCGGCGGCGATCCGCTCGCGCAGCTCGGCCGTCTCCCGCTCCGCCGTCGCGCGCAGCTCCGCGCTCTCGCGCTCGGCGGCGGAGCGCAGGTCGGCGATCTGCCGGGACGCGGTCTCGTGCAGCCCGGCCACCGACCCGCGGACGGCGGCGGCCTCCTCCTCGGCCCCGGTGGTGAGCGCCTCGGCGTCCGCCCGGGCCTTGCGGAGCGTCTCCTCCGCCTCCGTCCGGGCCTTCTCCAGCTCCTCGGCGGCCTCGGCGGCCAGGGTGGCGGCCTGCTCACGGGCGGCGCCGAGCGCCTCCGCGGCCTCGGTGCGCAGCTGCCGGGCCTCGGCCTCGGCGGCGTCCCGCACGGCGGCGGTCTCGGCCGCCGTGCGGATGGTCAGCTCGGCGGCCTCGCGTTCGGCGGCCTCCCGCGCGGAGCGGGCGGCGGCCAACTGCTCGGTGGTCTCCTCCTGCTCGCGGCGCAGCCCCTCGGAGGCGGCCTCGCGCTCGCGGCGGCTCTCCTCGCGCAGCGCGGCGGCGTCGGCCTCGGCGGCGGCCCGCTCGCTGTTCGTCCACTCGTCGGTCTCGGCGCGCAGCGCCTCCGCCGCGGCCTCGGCCCCGGTGCGGACGGACTCCGCGTCGGCGGCGGCCTCCTCGCGGAGCCGCTCGGCCTCGGCGGCGGCCTCGCCGCGGACGGCCTCGGCGGCCTCCTCGGCCTCCGCCCGGCGGGCCTGTGCGGCCTCCTCGGCGTCGGCGCGCATCCGCCGGACGTCCTCGGCGGCCGCGCGGCGGAGCTCGGCGGTCTCCCGCTCGGCGGTGGTGCGGTTGTCGGCGGCCTCGGCGCGGGCCGCGGCCAGCGCCTCCTTGCCCTCCCGGTCGGCGGCGTCGAGGAGCTTCTCGGCCTCCGTCCGGGCCCGGGCGAGCGTCTGCTCGGCGCGGCCCTGGGTGGCGAGGGCCTGGTCCTTGGCCTCGTTGCGCAGCCGCTCGGTCTCGCCGGCGGCGCCGGCACGCAGCTCGTCCGCGTCCTTCTTGGCCCGGGTGAGCAGCTCCTCGGCGCTCTTGGCGGATTCCTCGATCTGCACGACGGCCTGGCGGCGGGCGTCGCCGCGGACCCGGTCCGCCTCGGCGGCGGCCTGGGCGCGCAGCTCCTCCGCCTCGGCGCGGAGCCGGGCGGCCTCCTCGTGCATCCGCTCCATCTGCTCGCGGATCGACGCGGCGTCGTCGAGGGCGGCGTTCTGCGCCTCCTCGACGGCGGCCATCGCCTGGTCGCGCAGCCGGTCGGCCTCGGCGGCGGCCTCGGTGCGCAGCCGGTCGGCCTCGGCGGCGGCCTCCTCGCGGGTGGTGGCGGCGTCCCGGGTGGCCCGCGCGAGCACCTCCTCGGCGCTGCGGGCGGCCTTGGCGAGGTGGACGGCGGCGTCCTTCGCCCCGTCGGCGCGGCCGCGCTCCTCGGCCTCGGCGCGCATGGCCTGCGCGGCGGCCGCAGCCTCGGCGCGCAGTGCGGCGACCTCGCCCTCGGCCTCGGCCCGCAGGTCGGCGATCTCGGCCTCGGCCTCGGCCCTCAGCTGGCCGGCGACGGACTCGGCGGTGGCGCGCAGCCGCTCGCTCTCCTCCGCGGCGGCGGCCTTGGCGGCGTCCGCCTCCGCCCGCGCGGTCGCGGCGGAGGCCTTGATGATGTCCGCCTCCTTGGTGGCGGCGGCCACCATCTTGGCGATCTCGGCCTTCGCGGTGAGGGAGCGCTGCTCGCTGGCGGCCTCGCCGGCGGCGGCCCGCTGCTCGACGGCGGCCGCGGCCTCGACCTGCAGCCGCTCGGCGGCGTCGCGGGCGGCGGCCAGCTGGTCGGCGGCCTCCTGGCGGGCCCGCTCGGCCTCGGCCATGGCCTCGGCGCGGAGCCGTTCTATCTCCGCCTGGGCACGGGCCAGTGCGGCCTCGGCGCGCTCCTGGTCCTCCAGGGCCTGCCGCTTGAGCCCGCCGATCTCGGCCTGGGCGGCGGCGAGCCGGCGCTCGGCGGCGGCGTGCGCCTCGGCGAGCTGCTGCTGGGCCGCGTTGGCGGCGGTGCCGCGGAGCTCCTCGGCCTGGGCGCTGGCCTGCTGGGCCTGCTCGGAGGCGGCGCGCAGCAGGCGCTCGGCGTCGGTCTGGGCGCGCTGCAGGGCGGCCTCGGCGGCGGCCTGGGCCTCGCCGCGGGCGGCGTCCACGTCGGCGGCGGTCTGGGCGCGGGCCTGGTCGGCGAGCGCGGTGGCCTCGGCGCGGGCGGCGGCCATCATCCGCTCGGCCTCGATCCGGGCCTCCTGCAGCAGGCGCTGGGCCTCGTGCTCGGTGCCGGCCCGGGTCTGCTCGGCCCAGGAGACGTTCTCCTTGACGTGGCGCTCGGCGGAGCGGCGGAACTCGGAGAGCTCCTCCTCCAGCTGGTGGCGGCGGGCGCTGAACTCCGCCTCGAGGCGGGCGGTGCGCTCGGCGGCCTCGGCCATCAGCCGCTGGGTGGCCGCCTGGGACTCGCGGAGCTGGCGCTCCGCATCGGCGCGCAGCTGCTCGGCCTGCATCTCGGCGGTGCGCAGGAGCTGCTCGGCCTGGCCGGTGACGGAGTCGAAGGCGCGCGGCTGCGCCAGCTGCCGGCGGGCCTCGTGCAGCTTGGCCCGGAGCACCTCCACCTGGTAGGCGAGGTCCTCTGCATGCTGGACGGTCTTGTCCCGCTCCTTGCGAGTCCGTTCCATCTCGGCCTCGAACTGGGAGAGGTGATCCTCAACCTCGTAGCGGTCGTTGCCCCGCACTCCGCGGTCCCATCCATCTCCTGGTCGCGTCCTCGACACGGCCGTGCCGACGCCCCATCCCTGCCCGGGGGCCGGACCGGCTGGTCCTTGCAGCCGCAGCACCTGCCGCGGTCGGAGGCCTGGGGTCGGTGGCGCGCGGCACTGCCGCGTCCCCCGTCCGGGTGGACTCCTGGGCGAACTCTTGCCTAGTGGAGAATGGTGACAGATCCGACCTGCGACTGTTCAGCCGTGCCCGCTCAGTGGACTCCCCTGCGGCGGGCTCTTCCGGGTCTCCCCGTCCGTTCCCGCCTTCGGCCGTGCTCCTCGCCGTCCTTGCCGGAGTTCTGGCGCACCCGGGCATTGTAGTGTGCCCGGCTTGCAGCGGAATGGCCGAGTGGAGGTTTTCCGAGGTTACCGGCGGGTCGGGAAGGGGGCCGTTGCGGTACGACCCCCTCCGTTTCCGCCGGTCCGGCCCCGGTTCAGTGCTCCGAGTGCCCGGTGGTGGCCGAGGTCACCAGCTCGGTCAGCACGCCGCCGCAGTCCTTCGGGTGCAGGAAGGTGATCCGCGAGCCCATCGAACCGATCCGAGGCTCGTCGTACAGCACCCGGACGCCCTTGGCCCGGATGTCCGCGGCGTCGCCGTCCACGTCCGCGGTGCCGAAGGCGATGTGGTGCACGCCCTCGCCGTTCTTGGCCAGCCACTTGGCGACCGTCGAGTCCTCGCGGGTCGGCTCCAGCAGCTGCAGGAACGATGCGCCGCCGTCACCGGTGTCGTTGATCTTGAGCATCGCCTCGCGGACGCCCTGCTCCTCGTTGACCTCGCTGTGGAACACCTCGAAGCCGTAGGTCGCGCGGTAGAACTCGACCGTCTTGTCGAGGTCGAAGCAGGCGATGCCGATGTGGTCGATTCGGGTCAGCACGGCGGGGGCCTCCATGGGTGGCGGTCGACGAGGGTGGCACCAGTGCAGCGCATCCGGCGGAGCCTTGGCCACCACCGAGGGTGCGAGCCTGCTCACAGTCGCCGCCCGCCGCGGCGCCGCCCCGGGAATGTCACCCGGCCCGCCGTGACACGGTGTTGACTGGAGGGTGACAGTGCCACTGATCACACCCCGGCGCCGGTGACGCACGGGTTACAGGTCAGTACATTGAGCCGCATCCCCACACCCTCATGCCCGACGCGCGAAGGGGCTCGTCTCATGACTACTTCTGTGATCGTCGCAGGTGCACGCACTCCTATGGGCCGGTTGCTCGGCTCGCTGAAGGGCTTCTCCGGCGCCGACCTCGGCGGCATCGCCATCAAGGCCGCCCTGGAGCGCTCGGGCATCACCGGCGACCAGGTCCAGTACGTGATCATGGGGCAGGTGCTGCAGGCCGGCGCCGGCCAGATCCCGGCCCGCCAGGCCGCCGTCAAGGCCGGCATCCCGATGAACGTCCCGGCGCTGACCATCAACAAGGTCTGCCTCTCCGGCCTGGACGCCATCGCCCTGGCCGACCAGCTGATCCGCGCCGGCGAGTTCGACGTCGTCGTCGCCGGCGGCCAGGAGTCCATGACCAACGCCCCGCACCTGCTGCCGAAGTCCCGCGAGGGCTTCAAGTACGGCGCGATCGAGATGCTCGACGCGATGGCCTACGACGGCCTCACCGACGCCTACGAGAACATCCCGATGGGCGAGTCCACCGAGAAGCACAACACCCGCCTCGGCATCGCCCGCGACGTGCAGGACGCCATCGCCGCGGCCTCCCACCAGCGCGCCGCCGCCGCCCAGAAGAACGGCCTCTTCGACGCCGAGATCGTCCCGGTCGAGATCCCGCAGCGCAAGGGCGAGCCGGTCCTCTTCAGCCAGGACGAGGGCATCCGCGGCGAGACCACCGCCGAGACCCTCGGCAAGCTGCGCCCGGCCTTCACCAAGGACGGCACCATCACCGCCGGCTCCGCCTCGCAGATCTCCGACGGCGCCGCCGCCGTCGTCGTGATGAGCAAGGCCAAGGCCGAGGAGCTGGGCCTGGCCTGGATCGCCGAGATCGGCGCCCACGGCAACGTCGCCGGTCCGGACAACTCGCTGCAGTCGCAGCCGTCCAACGCGATCGCGCACGCCCTCGGCAAGGAGGGCCTGACCGTCGCCGACCTCGACCTGATCGAGATCAACGAGGCCTTCGCGGCCGTCGCCCACCAGTCGATGAAGGACCTCGGCGTCACCGACGAGAAGGTCAACGTCAACGGCGGCGCGATCGCCCTCGGCCACCCGATCGGCATGTCCGGCGCCCGCCTCGTCCTGCACCTGGCCCTGGAGCTGCAGCGCCGCGGCGGCGGCACCGGCGCGGCCGCGCTCTGCGGCGGCGGCGGCCAGGGCGACGCCCTGATCATCAAGGTCCCGGCCCGGGGCTGACCGTTCGGCGTTACCGTCGGGGGCGCACGGTGTGGAGAACCCACGCCGTGCGCCCCCGCTTCTGATCGAGGAGAAGAACTCTCATGGTCGATGTGGCGACGCTGGTCGAACAGGCCCGCGCCGGACGCCCGAGGGCCGTGGCCCGGCTGATCTCCCTGGTGGAGAACGCCGCCCCCCAGCTCCGCGAGGCCATGGCGGCCCTCGCCCCGTACACCGGCAACGCCTACACCGTCGGTCTGACCGGATCACCCGGTGTCGGCAAGTCCACCTCGACGTCCGCGCTGGTCTCCGCCTACCGCCGGCTCGGCAAGCGGGTCGGCGTGCTGGCGGTCGACCCGTCCTCGCCGTTCTCCGGCGGCGCCCTGCTCGGCGACCGGGTCCGGATGCAGGACCACGCCACCGACCCCGAGGTGTTCATCCGTTCGATGGCCACCCGCGGCCACCTCGGCGGGCTCTCCTGGTCCGCCCCGCAGGCCCTGCGGGTGCTGGACGGCGCCGGCTGCGACGTGATCCTGGTGGAGACCGTCGGTGTCGGCCAGTCCGAGGTCGAGGTCGCCGCCCAGGCCGACACCACCGTCGTCCTGCTCGCCCCTGGCATGGGCGACGGCATCCAGGCCGCCAAGGCCGGCATCCTCGAGATCGGCGACCTGTTCGTCGTCAACAAGGCAGACCGGGACGGCGCCGACGCCACCGCCCGCGAGCTCAACCACATGCTCGGCCTCGGCGAGGCCCGCGGGCCGGGGGACTGGCGGCCGCCGATCGTCAAGACCGTCGCCGCACGCAACGAGGGCGTCGACGAGGTCGTCGACGCCCTGGAGAAGCACCGGGCCTGGCTGGCCGAGACCGGGGAGCTCGCCGCCCGGCGGACCCGGCGGGCCGCCCAGGAGATCGAGGCGATCGCGCTGGCCGCCCTGCGCTCCCGGATCGGCGACCTGCACGGCGACCGCCACCTGGTCGGCCTCGCCGAACAGGTCAGCGCCGGCGGCCTCGACCCCTACACCGCCGCCGACCACCTCGTCGCCGGCCTGACCAGCCGGTAGGGCACACCCGCACAGGGGCGCCGGGGCACCTCCCGGCGCCCCTTCGGCTTGATCAGGCGCGGCCGCGGAGGGCGCGGAGGTGGTCGGCGACCGGGGCGAGGGCCTCGTAGAGGGCGTCGATCTGCTCCGGGGTGAAGCGGTCGACGAAGTGGGCGCGGACGCTGCGGACGTGGTCCGGCGCGACCTTCTGCAGGGTCTCCCAGCCGAGGTCGGTGAGGTGGGCGTAGAGGCCGCGGCGGTCGCCCGGACACTCCTGCCGCAGGACCATCCCGGCGCTCTCCATCCGGGTGATCTGGTGGGAGAGCCGGCTCTTCGACTGCAGCGTGGCGGTCGCGAGGTCGGTCATCCGCATCCGGCGCTCGGGCGCCTCGGAGAGGACCACGAGGATCTCGTAGTCGTTGATGGCGAGGTTGTGCGGCTGGAGTTCGCGGCCGAGCTGGTACTCGAGCAGCTTGCTCACCTCCAGGTGGGCGCGCCAGAACTGCTGCTCGCGGGTGCTCAGCCACGGCGTCTCCTCCGCGGTGGCCGAGGAGGAGACGGCGGGGGCGTCGGTGACGTGCGTGTCCATGACCCCAGCATAGCCGTGCTTGTTAAATGTTGTACAAGTTTACGAATCCAGCCGCGCCGCGCTCACCGGGTCAGAGGCCGAACCTCCGGCCGAGGTCGCCGAGGTTGCCCAGGCCCGGGATGTTGACGTTGGGCAGCTGCTGCCCGCCGCCGTGCGCGCCCGCGCCGGGCTGGTGCGGCACCCCGCTGCCGGGCACACCGGCCTCGGCGTGCACCACGCCGACCGAGCGCTCGGCCATCAGGGTCTCGGTGGACTGCAGCAGGACCTGCCCGGCCCCGATGAACTCGAACTGGTGCTCCTCGCCGGAGGCCCCGCCGAGCCCGGTCAGGTGGCGGAGCCCGCCGATCAGACCGTGCATGTACCCGTGATCGTAATGGTGGCAGGGAGCGGGGCAGTCCGCCCAGCCGACCAGCGCCTGCGGGTCCACCCGGATGGGCGGCTCGACGAAGTGGACGGGGCCGTTGGAGGCGGCCACGAACTTGCCGGTGCCGATCAGGGTGAGGAAGCCCGGGATGATCGACTGCTTGAGCTTCAGCGAGGGCTCGAAGGCCAGCAGGTTGCCGGAGCGGACGGTGAGGTTGCCGTTCTCCAGGTCGTAGGAGTTGAGGTCGAAGGCCCGGTCGGCGAGCAGCAGCTTGCCGCGGCCCTCGGCGACGACCCAGTCGGACGCGTGCAGCGGGGAGTTGAAGTTCCGCTCCAGCATCTGGTCGATGACGCCGCGTCCGATGCCCGAGAAGCGCATGTCGCCGTAGTAGGCGATCATCTTGCCCTTCTGCAGGTAGTAGGCGCCGTTCAGGTCGACCGAGAAGGCGTACGGGTTGACGTTGTCGTTGACCGGCAGGCTGTTCACGTCGTGCACGACCGGGCCCTCGCCGCCGTTCTGCGGCAGCGGGGCGCCGAAGTTGCCCTGCGGCGGGGCCGGGTAGGGCTGGCCCTGCGGCGGGTACGGCTGGCCGGCCTGGGTCGGCTGGTAGGCCTGCTGGTAGCCGGGCTGCTGCGGCGGGTACGGCTGGCCGGGCTGCTGGTAGGGCTGGCCGGGCTGGGGCTGGCCGTACGGCTGGCCGTAGGGCTGCTGCGGCGGGTAGGACATCAGAGCTTCTCCTCGCTCGCCTGCACGTACACCACTCCGTGGCCGGACAGCTCCAGCTGGAACGCCTCGCCGGAGCCGCGGCCGACCATGTCGCGCCAGCCCAGGGCGGTGGACAGCTTGTTGGTCACCTGGCCGCGGTGGGCCACGTACGCCTGCGGGTCGACGTGCACCGGCTGGCCGGGGCCGATCGGCAGCTCGAACACGCCGCCGTGCGCCATCACCGCGACCGAGCCCTGGCCGTCGAGCTTGGTGGTGAACAGGCCCTGCCCGGTCACCTGGCCGCGGACCATGCCCATCACGCCGCCCTGCTGGCCCATGAACATCGTCGACTGCTGGAGCGTCCCGTCGAAGGCGAGCAGCCGGTCGGCCTCCACGTAGAGGGTGTCGCCGGTGAGCTCGATCACGTGGATGTTGTGGCCGCCGTGGCCGAACATCACGCTGCCCTGGCCCTCGACGGTCATCAGCGGGGTGTCCTCGTTGGCCACCCGGCGCCCGATCATCGACATCACACCGCCCTGGCCGCCCATCACGTTGGGTGTGAAGGAGACCTCGCCGGTGTAGGCGAGCATCGAGCCGCGCTGGCTGAAGACCCGCTGGCCGGGCATGATCTTCGCCTCGACCATCTTGTTGTTGATCTTGGTGAACGGCATCAGACGTCGCCCCCGAAGGTCATCTTCTCGGACGGCTGCACGTACACCAGGCCGTCGCCGGCGAACTCGACCTGCATGGCCTCGCCGCCGCCCTCGCCGATGATCGTCGTCCAGCCGGCCCCCGACTTCAGGCTGCGGTTGAGGTTGCCGGTGTGCGCCACGTACGCGCCCGGGTCGACCCGCAGCGGCATGCCCTGCGAGACCCGCAGGATTATCGCCGGGCCCTTGGACGTGAGCGCCGCCCAGCCGTGGCCCTCGACCTTGGTGGTGAACAGGCCGTTGCCGGAGGCCATGCCGTTCAGACCGGTGAAGCTCGTGCCGGTGTGCAGCGTGGCCTCGGTGCAGAGCAGGTTCTCCGATTCGACGTACAGCGTCTCGCCGTTCAGTCGCACCAGGTTGACCTCGGTGGCCCGGTCGGCGAAGTAGCAGGTGCCCTGCCCCTTCACCTCCATGACCTCCATCTGCTCACCCGTCAGCCGACGGGTGACCATGCCGCGCAGGCCGTCACCGCCGCCGGACATCTTCTTGAAATTCATCTGCCCTGTGTAGGCGACCATGGTGCCGTTGCGGGCCTTGACCGAGTCGCCCGCCATGTCGACGGCGAGCACCTTGGAACCCTGAAGTCGAAACTGTGCCACCGGGCGAATGTAGCGGCAGCGGCCCGCCACCCGGGAGAGGGCGCGGGTCACTGGTACCGAGCTGCGACAAATCACACGGGGTCAGGCGGCCGGGGCGGGCCGGCCCGGCGCGGTGCCCGCGGCGACCTCCACCTCCAGCAGCGAGGCCGAGTGGCGCTCCGCCTCGAAGGCGACCACACCGCCGCGCAGGCCGAACAGCCGCTTCGAAAGCATGATCCACAGCACCGCGAGGATGTTCAGCACCAGCGTGCCGATCTTCAGCGCACTGACGTGCTCGGTGAGTTCGTACACCTCCAGTGGCAGGAAGGCCGCGGTCGCCACCACCGTCAGGTACTCCGCCCAGCGGGCGCCCACCCAGAGGCCGGCCGCCTCCACGATCTCGATCAGCGCGTACAGCACCAGTGCGGCGGCGACCACCAGCAGCGTGCCGTGCTTGTACTCGAACGTCTTGCGGATGGTGTCGACGATCGGCGAGTGCTCCAGATCCCAGTGGAAGTGGTCGGTCACCGGGCGGAACACCGAGAGGTTCTCGTCGAAGATCCGGCGCACCGCGTCCTGGCTGTTGGAGAACTTCCACACGCCCCAGGCGACGACCAGGATCAGCAGGCCGCGCAGCGCCCGCTCGACGGCGAGGAAGCGCAGGATGAACAGGTCGCGCAGCGCCTTGCCGCGCGGCACCAGCGGGGCCTCGTCGGCCGGTCCGGAGCCGTGCGGCGCGCCGAGCGCGAAGTCCCCGCAGCGCAGGCAGCGCCAGGCCTCGCCGAGTGCGGTGGGCGCGTGCAGCCGGCCGCGCAGCTCGGCCTCGTCGGGCGCGTAGGTGATGTGCCCGCGCCGCGAGCAGGTCCGTCGGTTCCAGTCGATGCGGAACATCTCCACCCCCGTGGTCGGTCGGCCCGGTCGTCGGGCCGTGCCGCAGCAGGATAGGGCCGACGGCTGTGGCATCTGCCACCCCGGCCGGGATGCGGGTGTTCGGTCGGTGATAATGAACGAGGCTTGTGATCGCGTTCACGAGCTCACTCGCCGACCCCTCCCGAGGTGACCCGTGAAGACCAGCCCCGCCGTCCACCGCCTGCGACTCGTGTCCGGCCCGGAGGGCCTGTCCTTCCTGCTGCTGCTCGTCTGCTCGGTGCTCAAGCGGACCACCGACTTCAACGCGGTGCCGGTGATGGGCGCGATCCACGGCGGGCTGTTCGTGCTGTACGTGGTCTTCCTCGCCCTGGCCTGGCAGCAGCAGCGTTGGGACGCCAAGCGCGGCATCGTGCTGTTCGTGCTGTCGGTGCTGCCGACCGGCGGCTTCTTCGCCGAGCGGATGCTCGCCAAGGAGGAGCGCGGCGAGGTGCCGGCGGCAGTCGCCGCGGCCTGACCGCCCCGAACGCACCCGACGGCCGGGCCCCGCGAGGGGAGCCCGGCCGTCGCCGTGTGCGGGAGCCGTCAGTTGACGTTGACCGCGCTCCAGGCCGCGCCCACCGCCTTGTACTCGGTGGAGGTGGAGCCGTAGAGGTCCTTGGCCGCGTTGAGCGTCGCGGTGCGCGCCGCCTTGTAGTTGGTGGTGGAGGTCATGTAGACGGTCAGCGCGCGGTACCAGATCTGCGCCGCCTTGGCCCGGCCGATGCCGGTGATCTTCGCGCCGTTGGAGGTCGGGCTGTTGTAGCTGACCCCGTTGATCGTCTTCGCGCCGCTGCCCTCGGACAGCAGGTAGAAGAAGTGGTTGGCGACACCCGAGGAGTAGTGGACGTCCTTGTTGCCGACCGTGGAGGACCAGTAGTCCGCCGAGGCGCCGTCCTTGGAGGGCTTGTCCATGTAGCGCAGCGGGGTGCCGTTGCCGTTCAGGTTGAGCCGCTCGCCGATCAGGTAGTCCGGGGTGTCGACGGGCAGGTTGGCGTAGAACTCGACCATGGTGCCGAAGATGTCGCTGGTGGCCTCGTTCAGGCCGCCGGACTCGCCCGAGTAGTTGAGGCCCGCCGTGGCGGAGGTCACGCCGTGCGTCATCTCGTGGCCGGCCACGTCGATCGCGGTCAGCGGGTGGGTGTTGCCCGACCCGTCGCCGTACGTCATGCAGAAGCAGCTGTCGCTCCAGAACGCGTTGACGTAGTTGGTGCCGTAGTGGACCTTGCTGTAGGCGCCGACGCCGTTGTTCTTGATGCCGAGGCGGTTGAAGGTCGACTTGTAGAAGTCCCAGGTGGCGGCCGCGCCGTACTGCGCGTCCACCGCGGCGGACTGCCCGTTGGAGGCGCTGCCGTTGCCCCACACGTTGTCGGCGTCCGTGTACAGCGTCCCGTTCTTGTCGACGGTGTACTGGCCGCCGCGGGTGTTGTCCTTCAGCTGGTACGTCGAGCCGGTGTAGTTGGTGGTCAGGGTGACCGAGCCGACGAAGACGCCCTTGCCGCTGCCCGTCGCGTTGGAGGTGCGGATCTGCTCGTCGGAGGAGAGCACCGCGCCGGTCGCGGCGTCGGTGACGACCACCCGGTTGCTCGGGGTGCCGTCGGCGCGCATGCCCTCGACGGTCGTCCGGTAGGCGAGCCGCGGGCTGCCGGAGGCGGCCCACACCACCAGGTCGGCGGCGCCGGCCGCGCCGACCGAGGTCAGCGCCGGCTCGTCCGCGTCCGCCGACTTCCCGACGGTGGCGGCGACCGCGCCGTGCGCGGTGGCGGCGGCCTGGGCGGCGGAGAGCTTCGGGGTGAGCGAGGCGGGGGCGACGGAGCCCTGGACGGCGCGGTCGACGGACTTCACCGAGCCCTTGGCGTCCTGGTGGACGACCAGGTCGCCGCCGATCACCGGCAGGCCGCCGAAGGTGCGGTCGAAACGCAGGTGGCGGTTGCCGTCGGCGTCCACCACCGCGTCCTTGGCGACGAGCTGCTCCTGGCCGGTGAGGCCGAGGGCGCGGGCCGCGGCGGGGGCGTCGGCGCCGGCCTGGGCGAGGAGCGCGGCCCGCTGCTGCGCGGCCGCGGGGGCGGGGGCGGCCTGGGCGCCCGCGGCGACCTGGATCGCGCCGGCGAGCAGGGCAGAGGTGGAGAGGACGGCGCCGAGGGCGAGCTTTCGCTTCACGTACGGGTTCCTTCCGGATCAACCGCGTGTGCGCGGTCGCGCGTCGCTCCGGGGCACCGGGTCCGGCGCCGACTGGGGCGGAACGAGCGCTGACGTGCTGCTCCGTGCGGTCATGCGGCACCGGACCGGTTGGGGTGGCCGATCGGGCGCCGCACGGGGCTGGAAGGAAGCATGACAAGACTGGTCGTCAAATGACAGGTGTACGACAAGAGTTGGCGCATTTCTGTCACGGACCTCCCGGGCCCGGACATGGGGCAGCAGCCGGGCCTCCCCTCCGGAGGGCCCGGCTGCTGCGTCCTCAACCGCGGTGCGTCAGTTGACGTTCACCGCGGCCCAGGCAGCGGCAACCTGGGCGTACTCGGTGGAGGTGGCGCCGTACAGGTCGGTGGCGGCGTTCAGGGTCGCGGTGCGCGCGCCCTTGTAGTTGGTGGTGGAGGTCATGTAGACGCTCAGCGCCCGGTACCAGACCTGCAGCGCCTTGTCGCGGCCGATGCCGGTGACGGTGGAGCCGTTGGAGGTCGGGCTGTTGTAGCTGACGCCGTTGATGGTCTTCGCGCCGCTGCCCTCGGCCAGCAGGTAGAAGAAGTGGTTGCCGACGCCGGAGGAGTAGTGGACGTCGAGGCTGCCCACGCCCGAGGACCAGGAGTCGGCGGAGCCGCCGTCCTTGGAGGGCTTGTCCATGTAGCGCAGCGGGGTGCCGTCGCCGTTGATGTTGATGAGCTCGCCGATGAGGTAGTCCGGCTTGTCGGAGGCGAGGTTGGCGTAGAACTCCACGCCGGTGCCGAAGATGTCCGAGGTGGCCTCGTTGAGGCCGCCGGACTCGCCCGAGTAGTTCAGGCCGGCGGTGTTGGCGGTGACGCCGTGGCTCATCTCGTGGCCGGCCACGTCCAGCTCGGTCAGCGGGTGGGTGTTGCTCGCACCGTCGCCGTACGTCATGCAGAAGCAGGAGTCGTCCCAGAACGCGTTGACGTAGTTCCGGCCGTAGTGGACCCGGCTGTAGGCGCCGACGCCGTTGTTCTTGATGCCGAGGCGGCCGAAGGTGTTCTTGTAGAAGTCCCAGGTGGCGGCGGCGCCGTACTGGGCGTCCACGGCGGCGGACTGGCTGCTGGAGACCAGGCCGGTGCCCCACGCGTTGTCCGCGTCGGTCAGCAGGGTGCCGGAGCCGTTGGTCTTGTTGTTCAGCGTGGTCGTGTACTGGCCGCCGCGGGTGGCGTCCTTCAGCTGGTAGGTCGAGCCCGTGTAGTTGGTGGTCAGCGCCACGGAGCCGACGAACACGCCCTGGCCGGTGCCGGCCGCGTTGGCGGTCTGCACCTGCTCGTGGCTGGACAGGACCTCGCCGCTCGCGGCGTCGGTGACCAGCAGCTGGCGGCTCGGGGTGCCGTCGGCGCGCAGGCCCTCGACCGTGGTCTGATAAGCGAGGCGGGGCTTGCCGGAGGCGGCCCAGACGACGAGCTTGCCGTTCGCGGGCGCCGCGACCGAGGTCAGCGCGGCCTCGTCGGCGTCCTTCGCGACACCGACGGTGGCGGCCACCGCGCCGTGCGCCTTGGCGGCGGCCTGGGCGGCGGAGAGCTTCGGGGTGAGCGAGGCGGGGGCGACGGAGCCCTGGACGGCGCGGTCGACGGACTTCACCGAGCCCTTGGCGTCCTGGTGGACGACCAGGTCGCCGCCGAGGACGGGCAGGCCGGCGAAGGTGCGCTCGTAGCGCACGTGCCGGGTGCCGTCGGCGTCGACGACCGCGTCCTTGACGACGAGCTGCTCCTGGCCGGAGAGGCCGAGGGCGCGGGCCGCGGCGGGGGCCTCGGTGCCGGCCTGCGCGATGAGCGCGGCGCGCTGCTGGCCGGGTGCGACATGGGCGACCGGGGCCGGCGAGGCCTGCGCGATACCGGCGCTGACCTGGATGGCACTGGCGAGGACCGCCGACGCAGAGAGAACGGCTCCGACTGTCAGCTTTCGCTTCACGTACGGGTTCCTTCCGGATCAACCGCGTGTGCGCGGTTGCGCCTCGCTCCGGGGCACCGGGGTTAGTGCCTGCTGGGGCGGAACGGGCGCGGACGTGCAGCTCCGTGCGGTCTGACGACGCCCGTCGGAAGGGTGGGGGCCCGACGGGGGCGAACGAAGCTGGCCAGAAGCATGACAATGCAGTTCGTGAAATGACAGGTCTGTGAAGGGAGTTGGCCACCACTCGCCATACGGACGCGAGCCCGCAAAGCGCCTGAAGCGCCCAATTCGCCCGTCCGATCGGTCGTTTCCATGCGGACGAAACCCGTATGATCGCGTTCCGGCGCCAACTACCGCGCTGTTCCTGAACGTTGCGGGCGCATTTCGGCCGTCCGAAGTCCTGGTACGGACCAGAAAGCGCTTGGCGTGATCCCGCCAGAACCGGCCCTTGTCCACCATCGTGGACACCTGGTACCCGCTCCCCGACACGCCGGTACGGTGGGGGTGTGCCCAAGCCCCTCGCCCTCGACTTCGACCCGATCGCCCGCGCCGACGAACTGTGGACCCGCCGTTGGGGCGCCGTCCCGTCCATGGCGGCGATCACCTCGGTGATGCGCGCCCACCAGATCCTGCTGTCCCGGGTGGACGCCGTGGTGAAGCCCTACGGCCTCACGTTCGCCCGGTACGAGGCCCTGGTGCTGCTCACCTTCAGCCGGACCGGCCAGCTGCCGCTCTCCAAGATCGGCGAGCGGCTCATGGTGCACCCCACGAGCGTCACCAACACCGTCGACCGCCTGGAGCGGGACGGCCTGGTCGCCCGTCGGCCCAACCCCGCCGACGGCCGCGGCGTCCTCGCCGCGATCACCGACCGCGGCCGCGAGGTGGTCGAGCAGGCCACCCGCGAACTCATGGCCATCGACTTCGGCCTGGAGGGCTACGACGCCGACCACTGCCAGCAGGTGTTCGACCTGTTCCGCCCGCTGCGGGTGGCGGCCGGCGACTTCGCCCCGCCCGGCGAGGGCGGCGGGGCCTGACGCGGCCGGTGCGTCCGGCGGGGGTGCGGCCGGAGCGGCCGTCGCCTGCGGTTACCCTCGTCGGTATGAAGCAGAGCGTGCTGACCCGATACCGGGCGCTGGCGTACATCACCGGCGTCCTGCTGATCCTGCTGACCGCCGGCGTGATCGCCAAGTACGTGCTGGACATCTCGGGCGCGAGCGGCTTCACCAGCGCCGTCGGCATCGCGCACGGCTGGCTGTACGTGGTCTACCTGGTGCTCGCCTTCGACCTGGGCACCAAGGCGAAGTGGCCGATGGGCAGGCTCGCCTGGGTGCTGCTGGCCGGCACGATCCCGACCGCCGTCTTCTTCGTGGAGCGCAAGGTCTCCCGCGACGTCGCCCCGCTGATCGAGGCCCCGGAGCCGGTCTCCGTGTGAGCCCCGCCCGCCTCTGCGACCCGAAGCCCCTTCCCGCCCCGGGGAGGGGCTTCGGCGTTCCCGGTCCGGCGGGTCGACTTCCCGGACGGCGTGCCGTCGACAGATAGTAGGACGTCCGAGTAAATTAGTAGGACGTCCTAGCAATCGCCGCCCGCCCGACCGCGGCGGCCGCACGGAGTGGAGCTCGTAGTCGATGGACGCCGAGGAGATCGAGGCCGGCCGCCTGCGCTGGCAGCAGCGGTACGACAAGGCCCGCAAGCGCGACGCCGACTTCACCACCCTGTCCGGTGACGAGGTCGAGCCCGTCTACGGCCCGCCCGCCGGTCAGCCCGTCGAGGGCTTCGAACGGATCGGCTGGCCCGGCGAGTACCCCTACACCCGCGGCCTGCACGCCACCGGCTACCGCGGCCGCACCTGGACCATCCGCCAGTTCGCCGGCTTCGGCAACGCCCAGCAGACCAACGAGCGCTACCGGATGATCCTGGAGGCCGGCGGCGGCGGCCTCTCCGTCGCCTTCGACATGCCGACCCTCATGGGCTACGACTCCGACGACGCCAAGTCGCTCGGCGAGGTCGGCCACTGCGGCGTCGCCATCGACTCCGCCGCCGACATGGACGTCCTCTTCGACAGCATCCCGCTCGGCGACGTCACGACCTCGATGACGATCAGCGGCCCGGCCGTCCCGATCTTCTGCATGTACCTCGTCGCCGCCGAGCGCCAGGGCGTCGACCCCGCCGTGCTCAACGGCACCCTGCAGACGGACATCTTCAAGGAGTACATCGCGCAGAAGGAGTGGCTCTTCGCCCCCGAGCCGCACCTGCGCCTGATCGGCGACCTGATGGAGTACTGCGCGCAGGGCATCCCCGCCTACAAGCCGCTCTCCGTCTCCGGCTACCACATCCGCGAGGCCGGGGCCACGGCCGCCCAGGAGCTGGCCTACACCCTCGCCGACGGCTTCGCGTACGTCGAGCTCGGCCTCTCCCGCGGCCTGGACGTGGACGTCTTCGCCCCCGGCCTGTCCTTCTTCTTCGACGCCCACCTCGACTTCTTCGAGGAGATCGCCAAGTTCCGCGCCGCCCGCCGCATCTGGGCCCGCTGGATGCGCGACCGCTTCGGCGCCAAGACCGACAAGGCCCAGTGGCTGCGCTTCCACACCCAGACCGCCGGCGTCTCGCTCACCGCCCAGCAGCCCTACAACAACGTGGTGCGCACCGCCGTCGAGGCGCTCTCCGCCGTCCTCGGCGGCACCAACTCCCTGCACACCAACGCCCTCGACGAGACCCTCGCGCTGCCCTCCGCGCAGGCGGCGGAGATCGCCCTGCGGACCCAGCAGGTGCTGATGGAGGAGACCGGCGTCGCCAACGTCGCCGACCCGCTCGGCGGCTCCTGGTACGTGGAGGCGCTCACCGACCGGATCGAGGCCCAGGCCGAGGCGATCTTCCAGCGGATCCTCGACAAGGGCAACGAGGCCCACGAGATCGGCCCGATCACCTCCGGCATCCTGCGGGGCATCGAGGAGGGCTGGTTCACCGGCGAGATCGCCGAGGCCGCCTTCCAGTACCAGCGGTCCCTGGAGAAGGACGAGAAGCGGGTCGTCGGCGTCAACTGCCACCCGAAGTCCGTCACCCCTGAACTGGAGATCCTGCGGGTCAGCCACGAGGTGGAGCGGGAGCAGGTGCGGGTGCTCGCGGCGCGGAAGGCGGCGCGGGACGAGGCCGCCGTCAAGGCCGGCCTGGAGGCCATGCTGGCCGCCGCCCGCTCCGGCGAGAACATGATCCCGCCGATGCTGCAGGCCGTCCGCGCCGAGGCGACCCTCGGTGAGATCTGCAACGCCCTGCGCGACGAGTGGGGCATCTACCGCGAGACCGCGGCCTTCTAGGGGCGAACGCAGAGGGTAACCACCAGGGGCGCGGGGTACTGCGCGGAGCGGGAGGGCACGGTGTGCCTTCCGACTCGCGCAGTACCCCGCGCCCCTGCTCGTGGTGCGCCTGAGCGGGTCCTGTGTCAGCCGTCGAGGCCGACGAGTGCGCTGAGCATGAGCGTGGTGAAGCGGTCGAGCCAGCGCGGGGTGATGGGCTCGCCGGCGACCAGGAGGCGGTGTTCGACGGCGCCCGCGATCATGTCGAAGACGAGGTCGATCTCCTCGCAGGCCGAGGCCTCGTCCTGGTCCGAGCGGAGCTCCCCGCGGGCCTGGGCGTTGGCCCGCCCGGTCCGCACCAGGTGCTTCTGCGGGTCGACGATCCGCTCCCGGATGCGCCGCCGCAGCAGCGGGTCCCGGCTGCCCTCGGCGAAGAGCGCCATCAGGGCGGCCTGCGACTCGGGCCGGGCGAGCAGGTCGGCGAACTGGGCGACGGTCGCGGCGATGTCCGCCCGCAGGCTGCCCAGGTCGGCCATCTCCAGTTCGTCGAAGAGGCTGGCGACGGCATCCACGACGAGTTCGTTCTTGGACGGCCAGCGCCGGTAGAGGGTGGTCTTGGCGACGCCTGCGCGGGTGGCGACGTCGCCCATGGTCAGGCCGCCCCAGCCGAGTTCGGCGAGGGCTTCGCGGGTCGCATCGAGGATCGCCCGGTCGGCGGCAGCGCTGCGGGGACGGCCCTTGCCGCGGGGGAGGGCGGTTCCGTCCGGAGCAGCCGGCTGCTGGGTGGTGGGGGCCACCGAGCCTCCTAGCTGATGTACTGGTGGGTAACTTGGTCGTTCGGGCAACGGTAGCGACCGAAGGTCCCGGTCAGCACCTACCGACCCGCCGAAAGTGGGGCAGGTCACGTCCCGGAGCGCCGAGGGGGTCTTGCGGGACGGGCCCGGGATGCAGATACGCTACGACTCGTAGCGAAAGAGCGGCAACCACGCGCCGTGCCCATGGGATCGGGCCGGAGCGGGGCGCGAATGGGGATTCGCGCCGGCAGCGGGCTACACCGGGAGGCGGCCCCCGTCGCACGGGCGGGTGGCGCAGGCGCGACGGCTCGGCGATGTTTCCGGCCGGTTGGCGCCCGTCACCCGTGCGGACGGGGGAGGATGGTGCCATGCAGTCACGGAATTCGCGTCTCAACAGCGCCGCCCTGCGCGGAGCGGTCGACCTCGCCGCGGTCAAGGCGGCCGGCGAGGCGGCCCAGAAGGCCGAGCAGGCCCGGGCCGAGCGGGCCCGCCAGGCCGCGGCCGGCGGCGACACCGCACCCGCGCCCTACCAGTTGGTCCTCGACGTCACCGAGGACACCTTCGAGACCGAGGTCGTGCAGCGCTCGACCGAGGTCCCCGTGGTGGTCGACTTCTGGGCCGAGTGGTGCGGCCCGTGCAAGCAGCTCAGTCCGATCCTGGAGCGCCTGGCCGAGGAGTACGCCGGCCGGATCGTGCTCGCCAAGATCGATGTCGACGCCAACCAGCTGATCGCCCAGCAGTTCGGCATCCAGGGCATCCCGGCCGTGATGGCGGTGGTGGCGGGCCAGCTCGTCCCGCTGTTCCAGGGCGCCGAGAACGAGGCCAACGTCCGCAAGATCCTGGACCAGCTGATCGCCGTCGCCGAGCAGCGCTTCGGCATCACCGGCCTGGCCGAGGGCGCGGCCGGCGGCGAGGGCGCGGCCCAGGCCCCGCGGGTGCCGTCCGACCCGGCGCTGGAGGCCGCGCACGACGCGCTGGACCGCGGCGACCTGGGCGGCGCCGTCCAGGCGTACCGGAACGTGCTGGTCGACCAGCCCGGCAACACCGAGGCCAGGCTGGGCCTGGCCCAGGCCCAGCTGCTGCAGCGGGTCGAGGGCATGGACGCCCAGCAGGTGCGGGCGGCGGCCGCCGGCGCCCCGAAGGACGTCGAGGCGCAGCTGCGCGCGGCCGACCTGGACCTGGTGGGCGGGCATGTCGAGGACGCCTTCGGGCGGCTGGTCGACACCGTCGGCCGGACGGCAGGCGAGGACCGGGACACCGCCCGGTTGCGGCTGCTGGAGCTCTTCGAGGTGATCGGCCCGGACGATCCGCGGGTCGTCGCGGCGCGCGGCGCGCTGGCCCGGGTGCTGTTCTGACGGCGGTGCGCCGGGCCCCGTGCGGCGGCTCGGCGCAGGGTCGGTGGCACGGCGTGTGACCTGCGGTGTCGCTGGGGATTTGGCGACATTCCAGGAGATTTCGTAGAGCTTAATCAAATCTTGACAACACGGTTCGGCCGGTCACATTTGGTGACCGGCCGAGGTGTTTCAGCCGCGTTTCCTGCGGATTGCGGAAGCGCCCTCCGGAGTGAATGTCACGGAGGGTGACTGAACCTTCGATTCCATGATCAACGGCATCTCTTGTTGGATTACCCGTCAGTAATCGACCCCTTGTGCTCAGCCCGGGATTCCAGCACGATCGGCCACGCCCGGTCCCGTCAAGGGAATCCCCATCGGGTAACCGCCGACCCCGGTCGGCGGTTGGAGGGCAGGGGGGTAGCCGCAGATCCCACACGCGGTTCCTGTCCTTTCTGCGACCGCGCAGCCGTGCGGTCGCCGGTTGTCGCTCGGGGGTGATCGCCATGCCCGTCGGCCCACGACGCGCTGGCGCTCTCCGCTACCGAGGACGTAGCTCTCTCCCATCCCAGGCCGAGGCCGGTGCGGGACGCACCGGACACGGCCGGAGATGTACGTCCTAGAAGGAGGACACACGCATGTCCCAGACTTTCGGCAAGACCAGCTGGAAGCGTTTCGGCATCGCCATGGTGCCGGGCATCGCCGCCACCGCGGCGATCGGCGTGGCTCTTGCCAACAACGCGCTCGCCGCCTCGTTCAACGTCTCCGGCCAGAAGTTCAAGGTCAGCGCCGAAGACCTGCAGGGTGACAACTTCGCCCAGTTCGGCTCCTTCGACGTCGAGACCAACGGCACGCCGCACGCGGTGGCCATCTCGGCCTTCGACTCCGCCACCATCAAGGGCATGTGCCAGTCCGTGGTCAGCGAGCCCTCGCTGCTCGGCCTGAAGCTGCCGAAGGTGACGCTGCGCCTCGAGGCCGGCAAGAGCGACGACGTCAACAAGCAGGTCAGCGCGAAGAACCTGCTGATCGACCTCGACCAGCTGAGCGCCGACGCCGAGTTCACCGACATCAACATCGGCCAGGACGCCTCCACCCTCAAGGGCACGGCCACCGCCAACTGGAAGAGCGCGCTCGGCACCGGCAAGCCGTCCGGCGCGCTGGGCTTCGCGCAGGCCGCGCCCCACGCGCACCTGACCAACGTGAAGCAGACCGCGTGGGCCACCTCGGCCGGCACCTTCAAGCTGAACGGCCTGGACCTGAAGCTGTACGTCGGTGACGACGGCAACGGCAAGGAGTGCTACTGATCCTCGTCTGACGGTGCGCCGCACGGCGCGCCGTCCCGACGGATCTCCCGCGGCCGGGGTGGGGCAGCAGCCCCTCCCGGCCGCCGCTCAGGAGTTCTCTCCACCTCGCAGCGAACCATCGAGGAGTTGCATCGTGTCCAGCGCAACTGCCCAGGCGTGGCCCGAGCACGACGGCGGCATCAACCTGCGGCTGCGGTTCCGCAACTGGCGCCGCACGCGGCCCTTCTGGGGCGGCCTGCTGGCCATGATCGCCGGCCTGCCCATCCTGTACTTCCCGTACGCCAAGCTCAACCTCAGCGGCATGACCGTGTCGATGGCCACCACCGCGGGCGCCGGCTCGCTGATCATCGGTGTCCTGATGATCTGCCTCGGCCTGACCGCGTGGTTCCAGCCGCTGGTGCGGATCTTCTGCGGCGTGGCGACCACGCTGCTCGCGCTCATCTCGATCCCGGTCTCCAACCTGGGCGGCTTCGGCTTCGGCCTGGTCCTCGGCCTGATGGCCGGCGGCCTGCTGATGGCCTGGGCGCCGCTCAAGCCGGCCGCCGCGGCGGACCTGTCCGCCGATGAGGGCGCCGCCGAGGCGGCCACGGCCGAGTACGCAGCCGAGGCCCCGGCGGAGACCACCCAGCCGCTGCTGCCGGCCCAGCAGACCCCTGCGGAGGCGGCCGACAGCGCCGCGCCCGCCGCAGATCCGCAGGAGCCGCGGTGACCGACCGGGACGATTCCACCGCCGCGTCCGTGCCCGGGCCGCGCCACGCCGCTCCGCGGACGAGCGTCCGCAGGCGGATCCGCGGCCGGGTCATGGCGATCGCCGCCGTGCCGACCGCCATGCTGGTCGGCGCCGCCTACACGCCGACCACGCTCGCCGTGGCCGACACCCAGTCGGACAAGCCGTGCGCCAGCGCGCCGGACACCGTGCTCGAGGAGACGCCCGTCCCCAAGAGCGAGATCAAGGTCCTGCCCGCGCCGACCGCGACCGTCAAGGCGCCGGCCACCAAGAAGCCCGCCCCGACGGCCTCGCCGTCGGCGGTGAAGCTGCCCGTCCCGACCGCCACGGCCACCGCGGCCAAGCCCGACGTCGCCGCGCAGCCCCAGGCCGCACAGCCCGCTCCGAGCGCCTCGGCCACGCCGACCGCCGGCGCGGCCGGCTCGCACGACCTGATCGGCGACATCCTGGACGGGATCTTCCACCCGGGCGGGTCCACGCCGACGCCCACGCCGACCCCGAGCGCGACCGGCAAGCCGGCGACCACCCCGGCCCCGACCGCGCACCCGACGGTGACCACGAGCGCCACCGTCGTGCCGCGGGCCACCGCCTCGCCGAGCGCGCCGACCACGGCCGGCAGCTCCGCGGCCGCCCCGGCGAGCCCGTCCGCCACCCCCTCGCCCTCGGCCACCGGCCCGAACTGCCTGGTCGACACCAGCAAGGAGAAGGCCAAGGCGGCGCCGAAGGGCGACGTGGTGCCCGAGCAGAACTGGACGCTGCACTCCAGCAAGCTCGCCCTGCACGGCTCGGTCTTCAACGGCGTGTACGACGTGAAGACGCCGACCGGCAGCAAGCGCGTCCTGAAGTTCACCACCGCCTCGGTGGACATCGGCGATCTCGACATGTCGACGATCGAGGTGAAGGGCAAGACCTTCCACGTGCAGGCCGCGCCCGGCACCACCTCGACCATGCGCAACGGCCCGATCACCATGTACGTGGAGAGCCTCTCCGGCCACCTCTCGGCGATCTACGGCCTGCCCATCCCGATCGACCTGGGCGAGATCACCCTCACCCCGGACACCCTGCCCAAGTGGCTCTGGGACCTGATCGGCAGCGTGCCCATCCCGCTGGACATCACCCTGGACAAGGCCAAGGCCGTCCAGGCCGGCCAGTTCGGCGGCACCCTGAAGATCCCGGGTATGCACCTGTTCAACGACGACCAGCCGTACGACGGCTGAGCCGCCGCACCGCACCGCACCGCACCCGCACGGCCCGGCCGGACTCCTCCGGCCGGGCCGTCGGCGTTCCCCCGGCCGCGCCGACCGCGCCTCCGCCGACACCTGCCACGACCCCGGCCGCCCGGAACGCCCGCGGGGCGGCCCCCTCCTCGTCGGAGAGGGCCGCCCCGCGGGCGGTGTGCGCCGGGTGTCAGTGGCCGTCGCGGCTGCCCAGGTGGTGGACCTGGACCATGTTGGTGTTGCCGGGGACGCCGGGGGGCGAACCGGCGGTGACGATCACGGTGTCGCCCCCGGCGAGGCGGTTCAGGCGCAGCAGCTCGCGGTCGACCTGCTGCACCATCTCGTCGGTGGTCTCGACCTGCTCGGTCACGTACGCCTCGACGCCCCAGCTGAGCGAGAGCTGGTTGCGGGTGGCGGCGTCCGGGGTGAACGCGATCACCGGGATCGGCGAGCGGTAGCGGGACAGGCGGCGGGCGGTGTCACCGGACTTGGTGAACGCGACCAGGGCCTTGCCGTTCAGGAAGTCGCCGAGCTCGCACGCGGCACGGGCGATCGAGCCGCCCTGGGTGCGCGGCTTGCGGCCCGGGTTCAGCGGCTGGAGGCCCTGCGAGAGCAGTTCCTCCTCGGCCTTCTCGGCGATCCGGCTCATGGTCCTGACCGTCTCGACCGGGTACTTGCCGACGCTGGACTCCGCGGACAGCATGACCGCGTCGGTGCCGTCCAGGATGGCGTTGGCGACGTCGGACACCTCGGCGCGGGTCGGCCGCGATGCGTGGATCATCGACTCCATCATCTGGGTGGCGACGATCACCGGCTTGGCGTTGCGGCGGGCCAGGGTGATCAGCTGCTTCTGCACCAGCGGCACCCGCTCCAGCGGGTACTCGACGGCCAGGTCGCCGCGGGCCACCATGATCGCGTCGAAGGCGAGGACGATCTCCTCCATGGCCTCGACGGCCTGCGGCTTCTCGATCTTCGCGATGACCGGGACGCGGATGCCGATCTCGTCCATCACCTTGTGGACGTCGTCGATGTCGGCCGCGTTGCGCACGAAGGACAGCGCGACCATGTCGACGCCCAGCTGGAGGGCGAACCGCAGGTCGTCCTTGTCCTTCTCGGAGAGGGCGGGCACGTTGACGGCCGCGCCGGGCAGGTTGATGCCCTTGTTGTTCGAGAGCACGCCGCCCTCGACCACCACGGTCTTCACCCGCGGGCCGTCGACGCTGACGACCTCCAGGGCGATGACGCCGTCGTTGATCAGGATCGGGTCGCCGGGCTTCACGTCGCCGGGCAGGCCCTTGTAGGTGGTGCCGCAGATGTGCTGGTCCCCGGGCACATCCTCGGTGGTGATCGTGAAGGTGTCGCCGTTGTCGACGGTCACCGGTCCGTTGGCGAAGGTGGCCAGCCGGATCTTCGGGCCCTGCAGGTCGGCCAGCACACCGATGGTGCGGCCGGTGTCCTCGGACACCTGGCGGACCTTGCGGTACCGCTCCTCGTGCTCCGCGTGGGAGCCGTGGCTCATGTTGAGTCGGGCGACGTTCATGCCCGCTTCGACGATGGCCTTCAGCTGTTCGTAGGAGTCCGTCGCCGGACCCAGGGTGCAGACAATTTTCGCTCGGCGCATATCCGTCAGTCTATCCGTTCGGTTTATCGGTGCATGGCGCCCGAATCGGGAGAAATCGTCAACGAACCATCCCGAAGGGTGGGACGCTGACGGGATGTCATCTCAAATGTCGTCGTGCACCAGCGCGAAGGCCTGGCGGGCGATCTCCAGCTCCTCGTCGGTGGGCACCACCGCCACCGTCACCCGCGCGTGCTCCGGCGAGATCACCCGCGCCGCACCCGAGCGGACCGCGTTCAGCGCCGGGTCCACCTCGATGCCCAGCGCCGACAGCCCCGCGCAGGCCGCCGCCCGGACGGGCGCCGCGTTCTCGCCCACCCCGGCGGTGAACACCACCGCGTCCACCCGCCCCAGCACCGCGTAGTACGCCCCGATGTACTTGCGCAGCCGGTGCACGTACACGTCGAAGGCGAGCTGCGCGTCCTCGTCGCCCTCCTCGGCCCGGCGCAGCACCTCGCGCATGTCGTTGTCCCCGCACAGCCCGATCAGACCGCTGCGACGGTTCAGCAGGTCGTCGATCTCATCGATCGTCAGGCCGCCCACCCGGTGCAGGTGGAAGACCAGGCCCGGATCCGCGTCGCCCGAGCGGGTGCCCATGACCAGGCCCTCCAGCGGGGTCAGGCCCATCGACGTCTCCACGCAGACCCCGCCGGTCACCGCCGAGGCCGAGGCCCCGTTGCCGAGGTGCAGCACGATCACGTTCAGCTCCACCGGGTCGCGGCCGAGCAGCCGGGCCGCCGCCCGGGAGACGTACTGGTGCGAGGTGCCGTGGAAGCCGTACCGCCGCACCCGGTGCTGCTCGGCCGTCTTCCGGTCGATCGCGTACCGGGCGGCGGCCTCCGGCACCGTGGTGTGGAAGGCGGTGTCGAAGACGGCGACCTGCGGCAGGTCCGGCCGGAGCGCGCGGGCCACCTCGATGCCCATGATGTTCGCCGGGTTGTGCAGCGGCGCCACCGGGATCAGCCGGCGGATCTCCGCCACCACCTCGTCGTCGATCAGCGTCGGCGCCGCGAACCGCTGACCGCCGTGCACCACCCGGTGGCCGATCGCGGCCAGGTCAGGGGAGTCCAGCCCCAGGCCGTCCGCGGCGAGCTCCTCCGCGACCGCGGCGAGCGCCTCGGCGTGGTCGGCGAACACCCGCAGCCGCTCGCGCCGCTCCCCGGCGGCCGGCGTGTGCACCAGCCGCCCGTTCGCCTCGCCGATCCGCTCCACCAGCCCGGCGGCCGGACGGGAGCCGTCCAGCATGTCGATGAGCTGGTACTTCACGGAGGAGGACCCCGCGTTCAGGACGAGGACCAGCGTTCCTTCGGTCACTGCTCGGCTCCTTCGACGGGACGCTGCGACTGGATGGCGGTGATCGCGACCGTGTTGACGATGTCCTCGACGAGCGCGCCGCGGGACAGGTCGTTCACCGGCTTGCGCAGGCCCTGCAGCACCGGGCCGACCGCCACCGCGCCAGCCGAGCGCTGCACCGCCTTGTAGGTGTTGTTGCCGGTGTTGAGGTCCGGGAAGACCAGCACGGTGGCCCGGCCGGCCACCGCCGAGCCCGGCAGCTTGGTCGCCGCGACGTGCGGGTCCACCGCCGCGTCGTACTGGATCGGGCCCTCGACCAGGAGGTCCGGCCGCTCGCGGCGGAGGATCGCGGTCGCCTCCCGCACCTTGTCCACGTCCGCGCCCGAACCCGAGGTGCCGGTCGAGTACGACAGCATCGCGACCCGCGGCTCCACCCCGAACTGCGCGGCGGTCTCCGCGGACTGCACGGCGATGTCGGCCAGCTGCCGGGCGTCCGGATCCGGGTTCACCGCGCAGTCGCCGTACACCAGCACCCGGTCGGCCAGGCACATGAAGAACACCGAGGAGACGATCGCCGCACCCGGCGCGGTCTTGATCACCTCGAAGGCCGGCCGGATGGTCGCCGCGGTCGAGTGCACCGCGCCGGACACCATGCCGTCGGCAATGCCCTCCTGCACCATCAGGGTGCCGAAGTACGACACGTCGGTGACCACGTCCAGGGCGCGCTCCAGGGTCATGCCCTTGTGCGCCCGCGCCCTCGCGTACAGCTCGGCGAAGCCCTCGCGCAGCGGGCTGGTCGCCGGGTCGACGATCCGCAGCCGGGCCCGGTCCGCGGCCTCCTCCGGGTGCGGCAGCTCCAGACCCAGCGAGGCCGCCCGCCGCTGCACCGCGTCCGGCTCGCCCAGCAGGGTCAGGTCGCAGATGTTGCGGCGCAGCAGCACCTCGGCGGCCCGCAGCACCCGCTCCTCGGTGCCCTCCGGCAGCACGATGTGCCGGCGCTCGGCGCGGGCCCGCTCCAGCAGCGCGTGCTCGAACATCATCGGGGTCACCCGCTCGGACCGCGACAGCTCGATCCGCTTGGTCAACTCCACGGTGTCCACGTGGAGTTCGAACAGGCCGAGGGCGGTCTCCGCCTTGCGGTGGCCGTCCGGGCCGATCCGGCCCTCCAGATGGGTGAGCGCGGCCGCGGTCAGCCAGCTGCCCTCCGGCACCATCGCGACCGGCGTCCCGGGCGCCAGCCGGGCCGCCAGCGCCAGCACGTTCGCCCCCGGGTGCTGCCCCAGGGTGAGCAGCACCCCGGCGATCGGCGGCGCCCCCGCCGCGTGCGCGGCCAGTGCACCGATCAGCAGGTCCGCCCGGTCGCCCGGGGTCACCACCAGGGCGCCCTCGGTCAGCGCGGTGAGGAAGGTCGGCAGCATCGCGCCGCCGAAGACGAAGGAGCGCACGTCCCGGGCCAGACCGGCGGCGTCGCCCAGCAGCACCTCGGCGCCGGTCGCCTCGACCAGCTGTGCCACGGTCGGCGCCGACAGCGAGGGCTCCTCGGGGATCACGTACACCGGCACCGGAAGCTTCTCGCCGAGCGTCCGCAGGATCCGCTGCTTCGCCGCGGGCGCGACCCGGTTGGCGATCATCGCCAGGGCCGAGCAGCCGAGGTCGGTGTAGGCCCGGTGGGCGTTGCGGACCTCCGCCACCACCGCCTGCGGGTCCTCGTCCTGGCCGCCGACCACCGGCAGCACCCAGGCGCCGAACTCGTTGGCGAGCCGGGCGTTGAAGGCCAGCTCGTCCGGGATGTTGGTGCCCGCGAAGTCGGTGCCCAGCACCAGCACCGCCTGGCAGCGCCGCTCCACCGCCCGGAACCGGTCGACCAGCACCGACACCAGTTCGTCCTGGCCGTGCGCGGCCTGCAGGGCGGCCGCCTCCTCGTAGCCGAGGCCGTACAGGTCGTCCGCCGGGAGCTCGACCCGGTAGCGGGAGCGCAGCAGCTCGACGACGTGGTCGGAGCCCTTCTCGCCGTCCTCCGCGTGCACCAGCGGCCGGAAGACGCCGACCGTGTCCACCTGGCGGGCCAGCAGTTCCATGACCCCGAGTTCGACGGCCTGCCGGCCGTCCCCCCGGTCGATGCCGGTCACGTACACGCTGCGCGCCACGCGGCTCACTCCGTCCTGCCGTCCGGGAAGCGGTCACTGTCGACCTTACCCGGGCACAAGTGGTCCCACGTGGTCGGCCCGGGACGGGCACACGAAGGCCCCGGGGCGGCGCCCCGGGGCCTCGGTACCGGTGACGGAGCCGTCAGGCCGGGCGGAGCCAGAGGGTGGAGAGCGGCGGGAGAACCAGCTCGGCGCTGCGGTCCTGGCCGTTCCAGGCGGTGGCCTCGGCCTTGACGGGGTGGGAGTTGCCGATGCCGCTGCCGCCGTACTCCTCGGCGTCGGTGTTCAGCGCCTCCTCCCACAGCTGGTCGCCGCCGGGCAGCTTCGGCAGGCCGACCCGGAAGCCGTGCCGGACCACCGGGGAGAAGTTGCAGACCGCGATCAGCGGGGTGCCGTCGACGGCGTACCGGACGAAGGAGAGCACGTTGTCGTCGGCGGCGCCGCCGTCCAGCCAGCGGAAGCCGGCCGGGACGGTGTCCTGCTCCCAGAGCGCCGGGGTGGCGCGGTAGGTGCGGTTGAGCTCGCCGACCAGCCGCCGGACGCCGAGGTGGTCCGCCGCGGCCGGCCAGTCGTCCGCGAGCACCCACCACTGCGGGCCGTGCTCGTGGTCCCACTCGGCGCCCTGCGCGAACTCCTGGCCCATGAAGAGCAGTTGCTTGCCCGGGTGGGCCCACATGAAGCCCAGGTACGCCCGGTGGTTGGCCCGCTGCTGCCACCAGTCGCCGGGCATCTTGGCGACCAGCGCCTGCTTGCCGTGCACCACCTCGTCGTGCGAGATCGGCAGGATGTAGTTCTCGGAATAGGCGTACACCATCGAGAAGGTCATCTCGTTGTGGTGGTACTTCCGGTGCACCGGCTCCTTGGACATGTACACCAGCGAGTCGTGCATCCAGCCCATGTTCCACTTCAGACCGAAGCCGAGGCCGCCGCTGTCGGTGGGGCGGGTGACGCCGTCCCACGCGGTCGACTCCTCGGCGATGGTGAGCACGCCGGGGCAGCGGCGGTACACCGTCGCGTTCATTTCCTGAAGGAACGAGGCGGCGTCGAGGTTCTCCCGGCCGCCGAAGACGTTCGGCGACCAGGCGCCGCCCTCGCGGGAGTAGTCGAGGTAGAGCATCGAGGCGACGGCGTCCACCCGCAGGCCGTCGACGTGGAACTCCTCGCACCAGTACACCGCGTTGGCGACCAGGAAGTTCCGCACCTCGGTGCGGCCGTAGTCGAACTCCAGGGTGCCCCAGTCCGGGTGCTCGGCCCGCAGCGGGTCGGCCGGCTCGTACAGCGGCTCGCCGTCGAAACGGGCCAGGCCGAAGTCGTCCTTCGGGAAGTGCGCGGGCACCCAGTCGACGATCACGCCGATGCCGGCCCGGTGCAGCGCGTCCACCAGGTACTTGAAGTCGTCCGGGCCGCCGAGCCGGGCGGTCGGCGCGTAGAAGCCGGTGACCTGGTAGCCCCAGGAGCCGCCGAACGGGTGCTCCATCACCGGCATGAACTCGACGTGGGTGAAGCCGAGGCCCGCGAGGTAGCCGGGCAGCTCCTCGGCGATCTCGCGGTAGCTCGTCAGGTCCGGCCGCCAGGAGGCCAGGTGGAGCTCGTAGACCGACATCGGCGCCTTGTGGTGCACGGTCCCGGCCCGCCGGGCCATCCAGTCGGCGTCGCCCCAGGTGAAGTCGGAGGTGTGCACGACCGACGCGGTCTCCGGCGGGCACTGGGCGGCGCGGGCCAGCGGGTCGGCCTTCTGCAGCACCCAGCCCTGCCGGGTGCGGATCTCGTACTTGTAGGTGGCGCCCTCGGCGAGGCCGGGGACGAACAGCTCCCAGATGCCCGAGGAGCCGAGCGAGCGCATCGGGTGGCCGGTGCCGTCCCAGTGGTTGAAGTCGCCGACCAGCCGGACCCCGACCGCGTTCGGCGCCCAGACCGCGAAGGAGGTGCCGGCCACCCCGCCGACCTCGCGGACGTGGCTGCCGAGCGCCTGCCACAGCTGCTCGTGCCGGCCCTCCGAGATCAGGTGCAGGTCGAGCTCGCCGAGGGTGGGCGCCGCCCGGTAGCCGTCCTCCTGCTCCAGCGGTGCGCCACCCGGGTAGGTCACCTCCAGCCGGTACGCCGGGAACTCGCGGCCCACCAGCAGCCCGGTGAACAGACCGGACTGCTGGTGGGTCAGCTCCGCCGGGCCGTGCTCCGTCACCACCAAGACCCGCTCCGCGAACGGGCGCAGCACCCGGATCGCGGTGCCCTCCAGGGTGGCGTGCGCGCCGAGCAGGGCGTGCGGGTCGTGGTGCACGCCGGAGACCAGCCGGTCCACCTCGGCGGGCGGCAGCGGCGCCTCCGGAAGCCGCAGCGGAGCGGAGGTCGGCGGGCCGGACCGCGGCGGCGCCACGGGCTCGCGCCGCTTGGCAGCCCGGGCCCGGCGGGCGGGCGCGGACGTGCCGGCGCCCGCCCGGAAGGTGGCGGGCAGGGCGGTGGTGGAGCTTTCTGGCGTGGGGCCGAGCGGTGTCACGTCGGGTCCTCCTGGTGGCGTGTTGGGGGCGTCAGACGGTCAGGGCCAGACGGTTGATGGCGGCCAGCGGGATCGGCAGCCAGCTCGGACGGTGCCGGGCCTCGTACACGACCTCGTACACCGCCTTGTCGATCTCCAGGGCGCGCAGCAGCTCCGGTGCGGTCGCCGGGTCCATCCCGCCGCCCGCCGTGTACCCCGCGCAGTACGCCGTGCGGTTGCGGGCCGCCCAGGCGTTCGCGAGGTGGGCCAGCTCCGGGTCGGGGCCCGGGGCCCCGGCGAGCAGGTGCGCGGCCGCGTAGTCGAAGGAGCGCAGCATCGCCGCCACGTCGCGCAGCGCGGGCTGTGGCAGCCGGCGCTCGGCCAGCGGCTTCGCGGGCTCGCCCTCGAAGTCCAGCAGCACCCAGCCGTGCGGGGTGCGCATGGCCTGGCCGAGGTGCAGGTCGCCGTGGATCCGCTGGACCGGCAGGCCCTCCAGGTGGTCCGCGGTGAGCTGCTGGAACGCCGCGCGCAGCGCCGAGCGGTAGCGCAGCAGACCGGGCACCGCGGCGACCGCGCTGTCCAGCCGGTCGGCCATCGCGCAGGCCAGCCGGCCGGTCTCCGCCCGGTCGAGGCGGGCGGTGGGCATCGAGCGGGACAGCACCCGGTGCACCTCGGCGGTGGCCCGGCCGAGCCGGTGCGCCTCGACCGCGAAGTTGCCCGGCGACGGGTCGCCCTTGAGCCGCGCCACCTGGTCGAGGGCGAGCTCCCAGCCGTCCTCGGCGTCCGGGAGGTAGCGCTGGAGCAGGCCGAGTGTGGCCGGTTCCGATCGCTCCAGCCGGGACTCGAACCAGGCGGCGACCCGCGGGATGCGGGTGGAGCCGGCCCGGGAGAGCGCCAGCGAGAGTTCGAGGTCCGGGTTGGTGCCCGGGCTGATCCGGCGGAACAGCTTCAGGATGAAGGAGGTTCCGTAGATCACCGAGCTGTTGGACTGCTCGGCCGTGGAGGCCCGGCCGGGCAGGTTGCTCGGCAGGCCGGGGCCCGGAGTGCGCCGGAAGGAGAGCGCGCCGAACCGGTCGCCGGTGGCCAGGTGCTCCAGCAGCCGGCCGGTCAGCTCCGGGTCGTGCACCGCGTCGTAGAGCATCGCGCCGTCGTGCGGTCCGCCGCCGGCCAGTCGCCCCAGGACGGCGCCCGGGCCGATCCCGGACGGCTCGCTCGAACGGATGCCGAGCAGCAGCTGGTAGATGTCGCCCTGGGCGGCCGCCCCGGTGCCGTGCTCCACCCGCAGCAGCAGGTGCAGCAGGGTCGGGTCGCCGACCTGCAAGGGGGTGCCCACCACCGGGGTGAGCCCGCTGATCGGGCGCCCCTTCCCGGCGTACCAGCGCTGGGTGGGGAGCCAGTCGGCGATCAGCGGCAGGGCGGCTCCCACGAGTTCACTGACCCCGGCGGTGGTTCTCCGCCCCGTGGTCCCGCGCGTGCCGACGGGCCCGGGGGCGCCGTCGGGTAGGTCGCGGTGCACATGGGCTTGAGAACGGGAGGTTTCGGACATGACTCCCTTTCCCCGGAAGCGGGCCGGCTGCCCGAGGTCGTCACCGGGCCTGTCAGTCTTCCGGATTTCGGCGGCGCGGCGGCGGAGGCACGCGAGCTGGGCTCGGGTGTCACGCCATAGTGTGGGTGGCCGTTGGGCTGTTCTCCGTACGCGGTGGTGCGAAGACCCCTGCGGGGCGCGGGGGTGGTGACTCTCGCGCCCCGCAGGGTGGTCGCCTCGGACCTGGTGGATCGTTACTTCGGGCGCCGGGCGGCCGCCGCTACTTGATTCCTGGCTTCCTCAGCTGGAACCAGTAGAAGCCGTGCCCGGCGAGTGTGAGCAAATAGGGCCACTCACCGATGGACGGGAAGCGCACGCCGCCGATCAGCTCGACCGGGTACCGCCCCCCGTACCGCCGCAGGTCCAGTTCGGTCGGCTGCGCGAACCGCGAGAAGTTGTTCACGCACATGACCAGGTCTCCCTCGTACTCGCGCACGAAGGCCAGCACCGCGGGGTTGCTGGAGGGCAGCTCGGTGTAGCTGCCGAGGCCGAACGCAGGATTGAGCTTGCGGATTTCGATCATGCGACGCGTCCAGTGCAGCAGAGAGCTCGAACTGCTTTGCTGCGCTTCGACGTTGGTCACTTGAAAGCCGTACACCGGGTCCATGATGGGCGGCAGACTGAGCCTGCCCGGGTCGGCGGAGGAGAAACCCGCGTTGCGGTCCGGCGTCCACTGCATCGGGGTGCGGACGCCGTCCCGGTCGCCGAGCCAGATGTTGTCGCCCATGCCGATCTCGTCGCCGTAGTACAGCACGGGCGAGCCGGGCAGCGAGAGCAGCAGGGCGGTGAAGAGTTCGATCTGGTTGCGGTCGTTCTCCAGCAGCGGCGCGAGCCGCCGGCGGATGCCCACGTTGGCCCGCATCCGCGGGTCCTTCGCGTACTCCGCGTACATGTAGTCGCGCTCCTCGTCGGTGACCATCTCCAGGGTCAGCTCGTCGTGGTTGCGCAGGAAGATGCCCCACTGGCAGCCGGAGGGGATCTCCGGCGTCTTGGCGAGGACCTCGGAGACCGGGTAGCGGGACTCCCGGCGGACCGCCATGAAGATCCGCGGCATCACCGGGAAGTGGAACGCCATGTGGCACTCGTCGCCGCCGGAGGCGAAGTCCCCGAAGTAGTCGACGACGTCCTCGGGCCACTGGTTGGCCTCGGCCAGCAGCACCGTGTCCGGGTAGTCCGCGTCGATCTCCTTGCGGAGCCGCCTGAGGAACTCGTGGGTCTCCGGCAGGTTCTCGCAGTTGGTGCCCTCCCGGGCGTACAGGTAGGGGACCGCGTCCAGCCGGAACCCGTCGATGCCGAGGTCCAGCCAGAACCTCAGGGCCGCGATCACCTCCTCCTGCACCCGCGGGTTGTCGTAGTTGAGGTCCGGCTGGTGGGAGAAGAACCGGTGCCAGAAGTACTGCTTGCGGACCGGGTCGTACGTCCAGTTGGAGGTCTCGGTGTCGATGAAGATGATGCGGGCGTCGGGGTACTGCTTGTCGTCGTCGGCCCACATGTAGAAGTCGCCGTACGGCCCGTCCGGGTCGTTGCGGGACGCCTGGAACCACGGGTGCTGGTCGCTGGTGTGGTTGACCACGAAGTCGATGATCACCCGCATGCCGCGGGCGTGCGCGGCGTCGACGAACTCCACGAAGTCGGCGAGGTCGCCGAACTCCGGGAGGACCGACTTGTAGTCGGCCACGTCGTACCCGCCGTCCCGCAGCGGGGAGGCGAAGAAGGGCGGCAGCCAGAGGCAGTCGACCCCCAGCCACTGCAGGTAGTCGAGCTTCGAGGTGAGCCCCTTGAGGTCACCGACGCCGTCGCCGTTGCTGTCCTGGAAGGAACGGACCAGGACCTCGTAGAAGACCGCGCGTTTGAACCACTCCGGGTCGCGGTCCCTGGCCGGCGTTTCGGCGAAGGTGTCGGGAACGGGCTCGTTGACTGTCACTGAGGGTGCCTCCGGACGGTGAGGAGGTGGGCCGGCTCGGTGGATGGGTCGAGCCGGACGTAGTTGTGGCGGCCCCAGTGGTAGGTGGCGCCGGTGAGCTCGTCGTGCACCGCCAGCGGCAGGTCCGTGTCCAGGGTCACGGTCGCCTCCTGTACGCGGTGCGGGTCCAGGTTCACCACGGTGATCACGTGGTCCTCGATGCCGTCCTCGCTGGTCGCCCGCTTGGAGTACGCGATGACCTGGTCGTTGTCCGTGGGGTGGAAGCGCAGGTCGCGCAGCTGCTGGAGGGCGGGGTGCCGGCGGCGGAGCCGGTTGAGGGCGGTGAGGAGCGGCGCGAGGGTGTCCTGGCGGCCCCAGTCGCGCGGGCGCAGCTCGTACTTCTCCGAGCGCGTGTACTCCTCGGACCCGGGGTGGACGGGCTCGTTCTCGTAGTGCTCGTACCCCGCGTAGATCCCGTAGCTCGGGGCGAGGGTCGCGGCGAGCACGGCGCGGATCGCGAACGCGGCCGGGCCGCCGTGCTGGAGGTACTCGTGCAGGATGTCCGGGGTGTTGGCGAAGAAGTTGGGCCGCATGTAGGCGGCCGCCTCACCGGTGAGTTCGGTGAGGTACTCGGTCAGTTCACCCTTGGTGTTGCGCCAGGTGAAATAGGTGTACGACTGGTGGAATCCGATCTTCCCGAGGGTGTGCATCATCGCCGGGCGGGTGAACGCCTCGGCCAGGAAGATCACGTCCGGGTCGGTGCGGGCGATGTCGCCGAGCACCTTCTCCCAGAACACCACCGGCTTGGTGTGCGGATTGTCGACGCGGAAGATCCGCACCCCGTGGCTCATCCAGAAACGCAGGACACGAATCGTCTCCTTGACCAGGCCCTCGAAGTCCTGGTCGAAGTTGATCGGGTAGATGTCCTGGTACTTCTTCGGCGGGTTCTCGGCGTAGGCGACGGTGCCGTCGAGGCGGTGGGAGAACCACTCCGGGTGCTTGTTGACCCAGGGGTGGTCGGGCGAGCACTGCAGGGCGAAGTCGAGCGCGATCTCCAGGCCGAGCGACTCGGCCTCGGCGACGAAGCGGTCGAAGTCCTCCAGGGTGCCGAGGTCCGGGTGGACCGCGTCGTGGCCGCCCTCCGGCGAGCCGATCGCCCAGGGCGAGCCGACGTCGTGCGGACCGGCCGTCAGGCTGTTGTCGGGGCCCTTGCGGAAGGCACGGCCGATCGGGTGAACGGGCGGCAGGTAGACCACGTCGAAGCCCATCGCGGCGACCGCGGGCAGCCGCTCGGCGGCGGTGCGCAGCGTCCCGGAGACCGGCGGCCGGACCCCGGAGGGGTCGACGACGGCGCCCTCGGAGCGCGGGAAGAACTCGTACCAGGCGCCGTACAGCGCCCGCTGACGGTCCACCTGGAGCGGCAGCGGGCGGCTGGCGCTGACCAGTTCGCGCAGCGGGTAGCGCTCCAGCAGGGCGAGCACCTCGGGCGCGAGCGCGGCCGCGTAGCGGCTCAGCGGGGGCAGCCCGGGGTCGCGCAGCGCGTCCACCGCGGCCAGCACGTGCGCCCGGCCCTCCTTCTTCGGCACCCCGCCGGCGGCCCGCTCCAGCAGTTGGGCGCCCTCCTCCAGGACGAGCGCGGTGTCGATGCCGGCCGGGAGCTTCACGGCGGCGGTCTTCCGCCAGGTGGCGACCGGGTCGCTCCACGCCTCCACCAGGTAGGACCAGCGGCCGGGCGCGGTCGGGGCGACGTGCGCGCCCCAGCGGTCGGTGCCGGGGGCGAGTTCGCGCATCGGCGTCCACGGGCCGCTGCGGCCGCGCGGGTCGCGGAGCACCACATTGGCGTTCACCGCGTCGTGGCCCTCGCGGAAGACGGTGGCGGTGACCTGGAAACTCTCGCCGACCACCGCCTTGGCCGGGCGCCGCCCGGAGTCGACGAGTGGGGTGACGTCCAGGACGGGGATGCGGCCGATCACGGTGTCGCTCTCTGTCTTGCGGGGGGTGCTCTTGCGGGCGGTGGCCTTCTTGGCCGCCGTCTTCGTGGCCGCCGTCTTCTTGGTGGCCGCGGTCGTGGCGGCCGCGGTCTTCGTGGCGGCCTTCTTGGCCGGAGCCTTCTTCGCGGCGGTCGCCACGGTCGTGGTGGTGGTCCTGCGGGCCGCAGTCCGCTTGGCCGCGGGGGCGGCCGGTGCGGTGCTGCGGGCGGCGCGCGGGGCCGGCAGCGGCGGCTCCGTGGTCGGCGGTGTGTCGGGACCCTCCGTGGTCGCGGTGGACTGATCCCGCGTGTCGCCCTGCATGCCAAACTCCTGCCCGAATCGGCGGCGGCTCCCGGCGGCCGGTGCGTGCCGCGAGGAGTAACCGGGAGGACTGTGGGGTGGGGTGGCCGTGCGTTCGGAACGGTGCCGTGCCGGCGGGCCCGGTGACCCCGACCGCCTGGCAGGCGCGGCCCACCCCGCAAGGCGCGTGCGTCCCGGCGCGCGCCCTGAGGGGCGCGCCCAGGAGCGACCCGACCCACCCGAAAAACGATCGGGAGAGGTGTGAGGACACGCCGAGGAGCAGCGGCAGCGGCCGAATGGGCGATGGAGGGTGAGGGCTCGTCAGCAGGGCATGTTCCGGACATGGGACAGCAGGGGGGCGCCTTCCGGCCTGCACTCCCTGCCGCACCAACGACCTTTCTGCATCCTCGCACCACCGGCAAGACCTACGGGCCGGTAATCGCGCGATTTCGGACGGTATGCAGGGGCATATCGGCCAGTGGAAACGCGGCCGTTGCGGGAAATTCATGCGCCAGGGGCGCGCCTTTCCGGCCGCGTGCGCCCCGTGCGCCCCCCATTCGCAGTACTGCGCCGATTGCGATCTCACCAATACGCCGAACGGGTGTGCAATACGCCCGCTGACACCCGTTCAGGCGGCCCCGAGGCTCTAGGCTTCACGTTGTGAAGGCAATCCGCAGATTCACCGTCCGCACCGTCCTGCCCGAACAACTCCAGCCGCTGCACGAGCTCGCGCTCAACCTCCGCTGGTCCTGGCACCCCGAGACGAGGGAGCTGTTCCGCTCCGTCGATCCCGAGGTCTGGGCGGCCGTGGGGGAGGATCCGGTCCGGCTGCTCGGCGAGGTGCCGGCCGCCCGGCTCGCCGCGCTCGCGGCCGACCGCCGCTTCCTGCGCCGGTTGGGCGACCTGCACGACGACCTGAGGGACTATCTCGCCGGCCCGCGCTGGTACCAGTCGGCACCGGCGGCCGCCGGCGGCCCGCTGCCGGAGGCGATCGCCTACTTCTCCCCGGAGTTCGGGATCGCCGCCGCGCTGCCCCAGTACTCCGGCGGCCTCGGCATCCTGGCCGGCGACCACCTCAAGGCCGCCAGCGACCTAGGGGTGCCGATCGTCGGCGTGGGCCTCTTCTACCGGCACGGCTACTTCCGGCAGTCGCTCGACCGGGACGGCTGGCAGCAGGAGCGCTACCCGCTGCTCGACCCGGACGAACTCGCCGTCAGCCTGCTCCGCGAGGAGGACGGCAGCCCCTGCCGCGTCGACCTCGCCCTGCCGGCCGGCCGCACCCTCGGCGCGCGGATCTGGAAGGCCCAGGTCGGCCGCGTCCCGCTGCTGCTGCTCGACTCCGACATCGAGTCCAACGCCCCGGCCGACCGTGACGTGACGGACCGGCTCTACGGCGGCGGCAGCGAGCACCGGCTGCTGCAGGAGATGCTGCTCGGCATCGGCGGCGTCCGCGCGGTGCGCACCTACTGCCGGCTCACCGGCCACCGCGCGCCGGAGGTCTTCCACACCAACGAGGGCCACGCCGGCTTCCTCGGTGTGGAGCGCATCCGCGAGCTGGTCGCCCCGGTCGAACAGGGTGGCCGAGGGCTGGACTTCGTCGCCGCGCTGGAGGCCGTCCGGGCCGGTACGGTGTTCACCACCCACACGCCCGTCCCGGCAGGCATCGACCGCTTCGACCGCGACCTGGTCGCCCGTCACTTCGGCGGCGACGCGGCACTGGCCGGCGTCCCGGCGGACCGGGTGCTGGCGCTCGGCGCGGAGAGCTGGCAGGGCGGCGACCCGAAGCTGTTCAACATGGCCGCCATGGGCCTGCGGCTGGCCCAGCGGGCCAACGGCGTCTCCACCCTGCACGGCGAGGTCAGCCGGTCGATGTTCAACGGGCTCTGGCCGGGCTTCGACTCGGCCGAGGTGCCGATCGGCTCGATCACCAACGGCGTCCACGCGCCGACCTGGATCGACCCGGCCGTCGTCCGGCTCGGCGCCGGCCAGCTCGGCGCAGAGCGCGCCGAGGAGGCCATCACCACCGGCGAGGCCCGCCGCTGGACGGGCATCGAACGGATCGGCGACGAGGAGATCTGGGACGTCCGCCGCACCCTGCGCGCCCAGCTGGTCGAGGAGGCCCGCCGACGGCTGCGGATCTCCTGGCGCCAGCGCGGCGCCGGCGACGCCGAGCTCGGCTGGACCTCCGGCGTGCTCGACCCGGACGTGCTCACCATCGGCTTCGCCCGCCGCGTCCCGTCGTACAAGCGGCTGACGCTGATGCTGCGGGACCGGGCCCGGCTGCGGGCCCTGCTGCTGGACCCGCAGCGCCCGGTGCAGATCGTGGTCGCGGGCAAGGCGCACCCGGCCGACGACGGCGGCAAGCGGCTCATCCAGCAGCTGGTGGCCTTCGCCGACGACCCAGCGGTGCGGCACCGGATCGTCTTCCTGCCGGACTACGACATGGCCATGGCCAAGCACCTCTACCCGGGCTGCGACGTCTGGCTGAACAACCCGCTCCGCCCGCTGGAGGCCTGTGGCACCTCCGGGATGAAGGCCGCCCTGAACGGCTGCCTCAACCTGTCCATCCTGGACGGCTGGTGGGACGAGTGGTACGACGGCCGCAACGGCTGGGCGATCCCCACAGCGGACGTCTCCGGCCCCGAGCGGGTCGACCCGGACAGCCCGGAGGCCGAGCGGCGCGACGACATCGAGGCCGCCGCGCTCTACGACCTGATCGAGCACCAGGTCGCCGCCCGGTTCTACGACCGCGGCGCCGACGGTCTGCCGCACCGCTGGATCGCCATGGTCCGGCACACCCTGGTGACCCTCGGGCCCAAGGTGCTGGCGGGCCGGATGGTGCGCGACTACGTCGAGCGGCTGTACGCCCCCGCGGCGGACGCACACCGCGCACTGGCCGCAGGGAGCGGCGGCACCGACCATGCGGGCGCCCGCGAACTGGCCGCCTGGAAGGGCCGGGTCCGCGAGGCCTGGCCCGCCGTCCGGGTCGAGCACGTCGAGGCGGAGGGCTGTCGCGAGGCGCAGGAGCTGGGCTCGGCGCTGGAGCTGCGGGTGCAGGTCTCGCTCGGCGCGCTGGAGCCGGTCGACGTGGAGGTCCAGGTGGTGGCCGGGCGGGTGGACGAGTCCGACCGGATCTCGGACGCCGCGGTGCTCGCCCTGAAGCCGGCCGGCGGGCCGGACCTGGAGGGCCGCCACCGCTACGAGGGCTCGCTGGAGCTGGACCGCACCGGCCCGTTCGGTTACACGGTGCGGGTGCTGCCGACGCACCGGCTGCTGGCCTCGCCGGCCGAGCCGGGGCTGGTCGCGGCGCCGGTCGAGTCGGGCGGGATGGACGCCGGCGTGCTGCGCTGACGAAGGACGGCCGGGTGCCGGGCGGGCCGAGGAGGGCCCCGCCCGGCACCCGGCGCGTGCGGTCGGTCAGGCGAGCGCGGAGGCGTCCAACGAGCCCGGGGTGCGGTGCCCGGAGAGGGCCAGTGTCAGCTCGAACTCGGCGAGCAGCGAGCGGATCACGTGCGTCACCCCGGCCTGGCCGTCCAGGCCCAGCCCGTAGGCGTACGGGCGGCCGAGCAGCGCCGCGCTCGCGCCCAGGGCGAGCGCCTTGAAGACGTCGTCGCCCGTCCGGATGCCGCTGTCGAAGAGCACCGGGACCCGGTCGCCGACCGCGGCCGCCACGGCGGGCAGCGCCTCGGCGGCGCCGATCGACCCGTTGACCTGGCGGCCGCCGTGGTTGGAGACCACCACGCCGTCCATGCCGGCCTCGACGGCGGCCCGGGCGTCGTCCGGGTGCAGGATGCCCTTGAGCACGATCGGGCCGTCCCAGTGCTCGCGCAGCCAGGCGAGGTCGGGCCAGGTCTTGCCGGGGTCGGCGAAGAGCGAGACGAAGCGCAGGATGGCCGCGTTCGGGTCCTCGTGCGGTGGCTTGGCCAGCCCGGCGAGGAAGGCCGGGTCGGTGAAGTAGTTCGCGGTGCCGACACCGTGCAGGAACGGCAGGTAGGCCTGGTCGAGGTCGCGCGGTCGCCAGGCGAGCAGCGGGGTGTCCAGGGTGACGAACATCGCGGTGAAGCCCGCGGCCTTCGCCCGGCCGAGGAACGAGCGGGTGACCTCGCGGTCCTTGGACCAGTAGAGCTGGAACCAGCGCTCGCCGTCGCCCATCGCGGCGGCGACCTCCTCCATCGGGGTGCTGGAGGCGGAGGACAGCACGAACGGCACGCCCTCCCCGGCCGCCGCCCGGGCCGCCGCCGGCTCGGCGTCCGGGTGCAGGATCGACAGCACCCCGACCGGGGCCAGCGCCAGCGGTGCGGGCAGGGTGCGGCCGAACAGCTCGGTGCGCAGGTCGCGCGAGGAGACGTCGCGCAGCATCCGGGGCACGATCCGGTGCGCGTCGAGGGCGGCCCGGTTGGCCCGCTCGGTGGCGCCGGTGCCGGCGCTGCCCGCGACGTAGCCGAACGGGCCCGGGCCGAGCCGGTGCTCGGCCAGCCGCTCCAGCCGGGAGAGGTCGGCGGGCAGCCGCGGCACGCTGCCGCTGATCAGGCCGTTCAGATAGATCTCGTACTGGAAGGACGCCCAGTCGCGCGGGGGAGGCGGTGTCGTCACACCAGCTCCAGCACGAGCTTGCCGACGTTCTCGCCGCGGAAGAGCATCTGCAGCGTCGCGGGGAAGTCGTCGACGGTGCCGCGGACGATGTGCTCCTTGACCTTGAGCCGGCCCTCGGCGATCCAGCCGGCCATCTCGGTGGCGGCGTCCTTGTAGCGGGCGGCGTAGTCGAACACCACGAAGCCCTCCATCCGGGCCCGGCGGACCAGCAGCGACAGGTAGTTGGACGGGCCCTCGACCTTGGACTCGGCGTTGTACTGGCTGATCGCGCCGCACACCACCACCCGGGCGTGCATGGCCAGGCGGGTCAGCGCGGCGTCCAGGATCGGACCGCCGACGTTGTCGAAGTAGACGTCGATGCCGTCCGGGCAGTGGGTGCGCAGAGCGGCCCGGACGTCCTCGGTGCGGTAGTCGATCGCGGCGTCGAAGCCCAGCTCCTCGGTGAGCAGGGCGCACTTGTCGGGGCCGCCGGCGATGCCCACCACCCGGCAGCCCTTCACCTTGGCGATCTGGCCGACGATGGTGCCGACCGCGCCCGCGGCGCCGGAGACCACGACCGTCTCGCCGTCCTTGAGCGCGCCGACCTCCAGCAGGCCGAAGTAGGCGGTCATGCCCGGCATGCCGAGCGCGCCGAGGTAGGTGGAGAGCGGGGCGGCGGCCGGGTCGACCCGGAGGGTGCCGCGGCCGTCGGAGACCACGTGCTCCTGGACGCCGAAGGTGCCGACCACGTGGTCGCCGACCCGGTACGTGGGGTGGTTGGAGGCGGTCACCTCGACCACCGTGCCGGCCCGCATGACCTCGCCGAGGCCCACCGGGGGGAGGTAGGAGGGGCGGTCGTCCAGCCAGCCGCGCATCGCCGGGTCCAGCGAGACGAAGCGGGTACGGCCGGCGAACTCGCCCTCGCCGGGCTCGGCGGCCGGGGTGTCGGCGTGCTCCCAGTCGGTGGGCTTCACCTCGCCCTGCGGCCGGGCGGCGAGTCGGATCTGGCGGTTGACTGCGGACATGGCGGGCTCCTGTCGCTGGCGGCCGTGCCGCAGCGGCGCGGCACAGGGCTCCACCGGATTCTAAGCAAGCGCTTAGTCACCTGGCTAGACGGACGCGCAGGGGCATCCACAGGAGGCACAGGAACTGCGTAAGCCGGATGCGGCGCTCGGGCCTCTTCGGGGCAACCACTGAGGGGCGAGGGGGGAGGTGTCCCCACGCGCCCCTGGTGGCGGTCATCTCAGACCAGGCTGTCGCGCCAGGCGCGGTGGAGGTCGGCGAAGCGGCCGCGGCCGCCGATCAGGTCGGCCGGGCGGCCGTCCTCGACGATCCGGCCCTGGTCCATGACCAGCACCCGGTCGGCGATCTCGACCGTGGAGAGCCGGTGCGCGATGACCACCGCGGTGCGGCCCGCCAGGACCGTCCGCATGGCCCGCTGCACGGCCTGCTCACCGGGCACGTCCAGCGAGCTGGTCGCCTCGTCCAGGATCAGCACGGCCGGGTCGGCCAGCAGTGCCCGGGCGAAGGCCACCAGCTGCCGCTGGCCGGCCGAGATCCGGCCGCCCCGCTTGCGGACGTCGGTGTCGAAGCCGTCCGGCAGCGCGGCGACGAACTCGTACGCGCCGATGTCCCTGGCCGCCTGCTCGACCTCGGCGCGGGTCGCGCCGGGCCGGCCGATCGCGATGTTCTCGGCGACCGTGCCGGAGAACAGGAAGGACTCCTGGGTCACCATCACGACGTTGCGCCGCAGCTCCTCGCCGGACAGGTCGCGCAGGTCGACGCCGTCCAGCGCGACCCGGCCGTCGGTCGGGTCGTAGAACCGGGCGAGCAGCTTGGCCAGGGTGGACTTGCCGGCGCCGGTCGCGCCGACCACGGCGGTGGTCTGCCCGGCCGGGAGCACCAGGTCGAAGGGGGGCAGCACCTCCTTGCCCGTGCGGTAGGCGAAGCGGACGCCGTCGAAGGAGACCGTGCGGCCCTTCACCGGGTGCTCCGGCAGCGGCGCCGGCACGGCCGGCTCCGGCACCGAGGGCTCGTGCGCCAGCAGACCGGCGATCTTCTCCAGTGCAGCGGCCGCCGACTGGTAGCTGTTGAGGAACATCGCCAGCTGGTCGAGCGGCTCGTAGAGACGGCGCAGGTAGAGCACGAAGGCGGTGAGCACGCCGAGCTCCACCGAGCCGTCGGAGACCAGCAGGGCGCCGGCCACCACCACGCCGGTGATCCACACGTTGGCGATCGTCCGGGAGACCGCCACGTACCGGGCCATCTCCAGCAGGCCGTCCGCGGTGGTGCCCGCGTACTGGTGGTTGACCGTGCCGAAGGCCTCGTCGTTGGCCCGCTCCCGGCGGAAGGCCTGCACCGGGCGGATGCCGTTCATGGTCTCGGTGAACCGGACGATCACCGCGGCCACCGCCGACCGCGAGCGCCGGTAGACGCGCAGCGAGCGCCGTCGGAAGGAGCGGACGCTGAGGTACATCGGCAGGAAGGACAGCAGCGACAGCAGGCCGAGCCGCCAGTCCATCACCATCAGCACCAGCGAGATCCAGAACACCGAGAGGACGACCGAGAGCAGCTCCTGCAGGCCCTCGGCGAGCAGCTCGCGCAGGGCGTCCACGTCGCTGGTGGCGCGGGAGATGATCCGGCCGGAGGTGTACCGCTCGTGGAAGTCCAGGCTGAGCCGCTGGGCGTGCCGGAAGATCCGGCCGCGCAGGTGCAGCAGCACGTCCTGGTTGATCCGGGCGCTGAACCGGATGAAGGCGCGCTGCAGGACGGTGCTCAGCGCGCCGCAGCCCAGGTAGGCCGCGATCACCGCGATCAGCGGGCCGCTGTCGTGCTCGCGCAGCGCCGGGATGCCGCGGTCCATGGCGAGGGCGACCAGCAGCGGCCCGGCCTGCAGTGCGGCCTGCTGGACGAGGATCACCAGCATCGCCAGTGCGATCCGGCGGCGGTGCGGGCCGAGCAGTTCGGCGAGCAGCCGGCGGGCGGCGCCCGGGGGACGGGGATGTCCTCGTCGTCCTCGACGGGCTGCGGGAGTTCCTCGGCCAGGTCCTCGGCGGCGTCGACCGCGGTGGTGCTCATCGGGCGGGGATCCCTTCCGGTACGGGGGCGGGCTCGCCCGTCATCAGCTCGCGGTAGACGGCGGAGCGCTGCAGCAGTTCGTGGTGGGTGCCGACGGCGGTGATCCGGCCCTCGTGCAGCACGGCCACCCGGTCGGCCAGCAGCACCGTGCTCGGGCGGTGCGCCACCACCAGGGCGGTGGTGCCCTCCAGCACGCGCCGCAGCGCCTGTTCGACCAGTGCCTCGGTGTGCACGTCGAGGGCGGAGAGCGGGTCGTCCAGCACCAGGAAGCGGGGGTCGCCGACGACCGCGCGGGCCAGCGCCAGCCGCTGGCGCTGGCCGCCGGAGAGGCTGAGGCCCTGCTCGCCGACCTGGGTGGCGGTGCCGCCGGGCAGCCGGTCGACGAAGTGCGCCTGGGCGGTGTCGAGGGCGGCGGCCAGCTGCTCGGGCCCGGCGGCCGGCGCGCCCATCAGCACGTTCTCGGCGACCGAGGCGGAGAACAGCGTCGGCTCCTCGAAGGCGACCGCGACCAGCTCGCGCAGTTCGGCCCGGGGGATCGTGCGGACGTCCCGGCCGTCCAGCGCGATGGTGCCGCCGGTGGCCTCGTACAGCCGGGGGAGCAGCGAGGTGAGCGTGGTCTTGCCGCTGCCGGTCGCGCCGACCAGGGCCATCGTCTCGCCGGGGCGGATGTGTAGGTCGACCCCGTCCAGCAGGTCGGGGCTGTCCGCTGGGGCGTCGGGGTAGCGGAAGCGCACCCCGGAGAGCCGGATGCCCTGCTCGCCGGCTGCGGGTACGAGGGCGGGCACGGCGGTGGGCGCGGCGGTGGACATGGGGCCGGGCCGCGGGCCGTGCGGGGCGTCAGAGGGCTCGGGTTCGTCCATCACCTCGTAGAACCGGTCGGTGGCGGTGGCGGCCTCGTTGGCGTACGCCACCAGCCAGCCGAGCGACTCCACCGGCCAGCGCAGGGCCAGCGCCGTGGAGAGGAAGGCCACCAGGGTGCCCGTGGACATCTCGTCGTGGGCGACCAGGACGGCGCCCACCGCGAGCGCCGCGCCGAGCGCGAGCTCCGGCAGGCCGACGATGACCGCCCACAGGTCGGCCAGCATCCCGGCCTTGCCGAGCTCGGTGTCGCGCAGCGAGCGGGACTGCTCGCCGAAGCGCTCGGCCATGGTGCGGTGCCGGCCGAAGGCCTTGAGGATGCGGATGCCCAGCACCGACTCCTCCACCACGGTGGCGAGGTCGCCGTTCTGGTCCTGGGCCCTGCGGGCGGCTCCCGAGTAGCCCCGCTCGAAGTGGTGGGTCAGCCAGGTCAGCGGCCCCATCGGGATCAGCGCGATCAGTGCGAGCCGCCAGTCCAGGGCGAACATCAGGCCGGTGCCGATCAGGAAGACCGTGGTGTTGACGATCAGGAAGACCAGCGGGAAGGCCAGGAACAGCCGCATGGTGAACATGTCGGAGGTGGCCCGGCTGAGCAGCTGCCCGGAGGGCCACCGGTCGTGGAAGGAGATCGGCAGCCGCTGCAGCTTGGCGTACAGGTCGCCGCGCATGGTCGCCTCGACCCGGGCCAGCGGGCGGGCCACGATCACCCGGCGCACGCCGAACAGCCCGGCCTCGGCGAGGCCGAGCAGCAGGAGCAGCCCGGCGAGCGGCCAGAGCGCGGCCGTGTCGTGGTCGGCGATCGGGCCGTCGACGATCCGGCGGAGCACCACCGGGACGGCGAGCACGCTGGCCGAGGCGGTGAGCGCGGCGGCGACCGATCCGGCGATTCGCCAGCGGGCGACCCGGGCGTACGGCCACAGGCGCAGCAGCGAGCGCACGGTGGACCGTCGGGGGCCGGTGGGGGCTTGGTTCGTGGACATCGCGGCCGAGGGTAGGCGCTGCCCGGTCATTTCTCATCCGGTTTTTCACGCCTGACGTCGGGTTCCGGCCGTGGTCGGCGGGGGAGTCCGCAGCGCGGGAGGTGCGGAGGGGGCGTGCGGCCATCCGAGTGCACCCGGCGTCCGCGCGGCGTCCGCGCGCCTCGGCCGTCCGGGTGTCGCCATCCGATGTGATCCGTGTGCGGAGAGTGGCCGTCGACCTGCCCAGGCGGCCCCCCATGACGTTCGAGAGGTGTCCCATGACGGTCGAGGCACAGCCGGCGCCCCAGCCGGCCGGCACGCAGGACCAGATCCAGCTCAGTCTGAGCACGGCGGCGGCCCGCAACCTCGCCACCACCACCAAGTCCCGGCCGCAGATGCAGGAGATCAGCTCCCGCTGGCTGCTGAAGTCGCTGCCCTGGGTCCAGGTGTCCGGCGGTACCTACCGGGTCAACCGGAGGCTCAGCTACGCCGTCGGCGACGGCCGGCTGACCTTCGTGAAGACCGGCTCGCGGGTCCAGGTCGTCCCCGCCGAGCTCGGCGAGCTGCCGCTGCTGCGCGGCTTCGAGGACCCGACCGCACTCGGCGCGCTGGCCGGCCGCTTCGTCCAGCAGGAGTTCGAGCCCGGCCAGGTCATCGTCGAGCGCGGCCGGCCCGCCGACCACGTCTTCCTGATCGCGCACGGCCGGGTCGAGCAGATCGGCGCCGGCAAGTACGGCGAGGAGACCGTCCTCGGCGTGCTCGCCGACGGCGCCTCCTTCGGCGGCCACGTTCTCGCCGGGCCGGACGGCGACTGGGAGTTCACCGCCAAGGCGGCCACCTCCGTCACCGTGCTGGCCCTGCCGCACCAGGCGTACCAGCTGGTCGCCGCCGAGTACCGGCAGCTGCACGACCACGTGCAGGGCCTGTCCGGCAACGGGCACCGGCCGCAGAACAGCCACGGCGAGGCCGCGATCGCGATGTCCGCCGGCCACGTCGGCGAGCACACGCTGCCCGCCACCTTCGTCGACTACGAGCTCGCGCCCCGCGAGTACGAGCTCTCCGTGGCGCAGACGGTCCTGCGGGTGCACAGCCGGGTCGCCGACCTCTACAACAAGCCGATGAACCAGACGGAGCAGCAGCTCCGGCTGACCATCGAGGCGCTGCGCGAGCGCCAGGAGCACGAGCTCGTCAACAACCCCGAGTTCGGCCTGCTCAACAACACCGACTACGACCAGCGGATCCAGACCCACTCCGGCCCGCCCACCCCGGACGACCTGGACGAGCTGCTCAGCATGCGGCGCCGGACCACGCACCTGTTCGCCCACCCGCGGGCGATCGCCGCCTTCGGCCGCGAGTGCAACCGGCGCGGCCTGTACTTCGGCACCGTCGACGTCGGCGGCCACCACCTGCCGGCCTGGCGCGGCGTGCCGATCCTGCCCTGCGGCAAGATCCCGGTCACCGACGGCCACACCACCTCGATCATCGCGATGCGCGTCGGCGAGGCGGACCAGGGCGTGATCGGCCTCAACCAGACCGGCCTGCCCGACGAGTACGAGCCCGGCCTCAACGTCCGCTTCATGGGCATCGACGACAAGGCCGTCATCTCCTACCTGGTCAGCACCTACTACTCGGCGGCCGTGCTCGTCCCGGACGCGCTCGGACTGCTCGAGAACGTCGAGGTCAACCGGCCGCTCGACTGAAGGCCTCCCCGCAGTCCGCGACCGAAGGACGGCTGACATGGCATCACCGCTCACCCGGGCCCCCGACGCCCGGGCCACCCACCCGCCGGCGGGCCTGGCGGCCGCCGTGCTGGCCGGCGCGGAGCGCCCCGCGCCGGCCGCGCTCACCTGGTACAGCCCCGGCCCCACCGGCCTCGGCACGGCCGCCGCACGGTTCTTTCGGCCGGCGTCCCCCGTCCGGCCGGCCGCGTCCGGCGGGGGCGTCGACGCGGTGGCCGGGGCACCGCCCGGCGCGCGGCGCGAGCACGGCGCGGCCCCGGCCCTCTACTGCCCGCCCGCCCTGCGGGACGACCCGGCGCTCGGCGACCTGGTCAACGGGCGGCTGGTGGAGTGGGCCGAGGAGGTCGGCATCTACCCGGGCCGGCTCGACATGGTCCGCTCGGCGAACTTCGGCCGCCTCATGATGCTCGCCCACCCCGAGACGGACGACCCGGACCGGCTGCTCGCCGCGGCCAAGTGCGGGCTGGCCGAATGGGCGGTGGACGACCACATCGTGGACGGCGAGGTCGAGGAGCCCCGGCACGACCTGATCGGCCGGCGGCTGGCGATCTGCCACTCGGTGATCGACCAGGCCCAGCTCCCGCTGCGCTACGCGCCGCAGCTGGAGGAGGTCGTCCGCAGGGACCCGGTCGCGATGGGGCTGCGCTCCTCGCTGGACGACCTCGCCGCGCACGCCACCACCACACAGGTCCGACGGCTCCGCCACGAGCTGGCGATCATGTTCGTCGCGTACAACCAGGAAGGCATGTGGCACACCACCGGCCACCGCCCGCCGGTTTGGGAGTACCTGATGCACCGGCACGAGAACAGCTTCGTCCCGTGCATGGTCCTGGTCGACGCGATCGCCGGGTACGAGCTGCCGCAGGCCGAGTTCGCCGACCCGCGGGTGCGGCGCGCCGTCAACCTGGCGGGCACCGCCACGGTGCTGATGAACGACCTCTACTCGATGGGCAAGGAAGATCCCTCGGACTTCAGCCTGCCCATGCTGATCGCCACCGAGGAGCAGTGCTCCCTCGACGAGGCGGTGGAGATCAGCGTCCAGCTCCACGACGAACTCATGCACACCTTCGAGGCCGAGGCCGCCGCGCTCTCCCTCGTCGGCTCCCCCGAACTGCGCCGCTACCTGGCCGGCACCTGGGCGTGGGTCGGCGGAAACCGCGAGTGGCACGCCGGCAGCGCCCGCTACCGGACGGCCTGACCCCCGACCACCACCCAACCCCTACGACAAGGAGCTCAGCCATGACCACCACCACCCCGCCCAACGTCCTGCGCACGGCCTTCCAGCGGTCGGTCGCCAACTACTGGAACGCCGAGCGGGATCCGGTCAACCTGCGGCTCGGCGAGATCGACGACCTCTACCACCACCACTACGGCCTCGGCGCGTACGACCCCTCGGTGCTGGCGGGCCCGGAGGACACCCGCGACGAGCGGATCATCGCGGAGCTGCACCGCCTGGAGACCGCCCAGGCCGATGTGCTCCTCGACCACCTGGGCGCGGTCGCGCCGGCCGACCGGCTGCTGGACGCCGGCTCCGGACGCGGCGGCAGCAGCATCATGGCCAACCGGCGCTTCGGCTGCGAGGTCGACGGCGTCTCCATCTCCGAGTACCAGGTCGACTTCGCCAACGAGCAGGCCCGGAGCCGCGGCGTGGCCGACAAGGTCCGCTTCCACTTCCGCAACATGCTCGACACCGGCCTGGAGACCGCCTCCCGCCGGGCGGTGTGGACCAACGAGACGACCATGTACGTCGACCTCGTCGAGGCCTTCGCCGAGTTCTCCCGGGTGCTGGTGCCCGGCGGCCGCTACGTCTGCATCACCGGCTGCTCCAACGACGTCATGGGCCTGCGCTCCAAGGCGGTCAGCCGGATCGACGAGCACTACACCTGCAACATCCACCCGCGCAGCCAGTACTTCAAGGCGCTGGCCGCCAACAACCTGGTGCCGATCAACGTGGTCGACCTGACCGCCGACACGATCCCGTACTGGGAGCTGCGGGCCGAGTCCTCGGTGGCGACCGGCATCGAGGACCCGTTCCTGACCGCCTACAAGGAGGGCAGCTTCCACTACCTGCTGATCGTGGCCGACAAGATCTGAGGCCCGTTCAGGCCCGTTCAGTCCGCGCGGGCGCCCGCAGCAGCTGCAGCGAGCGCCCGCCCAGCAGCACGCTGCCCGGCGCCGGGTGGTGCGGCCCCGGCCCGTCCGCCGGGGCCGCGGTGTCCACCTCCGTCTCGTAGGAGTCCGCCCAGGGCGCGCCGGGCAGCGCGAACGGGACGGGCTCGGCCCCGGCGTTCACGAGCAGCAGGAAGCTGTCGTCGGACAGCGGCCGGCCCCGCTGGTCGCGCTCGGCCATCGCGCTGCCGGAGAGCAGCATGCCGAGCACGGCGGTCGGCGCGAACCAGTCCGCCTCGGTCATCTGCTCGCCGCGCGGGGTGAACCAGGCCAGGTCGCGCTGGCCGCCGGGCACCGTCTCCCGGCCGGAGAAGAACGCCCGCTGGCGCAGCACCGGGTGGGCGCGGCGCAGCCGGACCAGCCGGGCGACCAGGTCGGTGAGCGAGGCCCACTCGGGGTCGGCCAGCAGCGACCAGTCCAGCCAGCTCGTCCCGTTGTCCTGGCAGTAGGCGTTGTTGTTGCCGTGCTGGGTGCGGCCGAGTTCGTCGCCGGCGGTGAGCATCGGCACGCCGCTGGAGAGCAGCAGGGTGGCGAGCAGGTTGCGCAGCTGGCGGCCGCGCAGCGCGCGCACCGCCTGGTCGTCCGTCTCGCCCTCCGCGCCGTGGTTCCAGGACCGGTTGTCGTCGGTGCCGTCCCGGTTCTGCTCGCCGTTGGCCTCGTTGTGCTTGCGGTTGTAGGAGACCAGGTCGCGCAGGGTGAAGCCGTCGTGCGCGGTGACGAAGTTGACCGAGGCGTACGGGCGCCGGCCGCCGCGCTGGTAGAGGTCGGAGGAGCCGGAGAGCCGGTAGCCGAGCTCCCGGACGTCCGGTCTGGCGCCGCGCCAGAAGTCGCGGACGGTGTCGCGGTACTTGTCGTTCCACTCGGCCCACAGCGGCGGGAAGCCGCCGACCTGGTAGCCGCCCGGCCCGACGTCCCACGGTTCGGCGATCAGCTTGACCCGGCTGAGCACCGGGTCCTGGGAGACCGCGGCGAGGAAGGGGTGGTGCATCTCCACCCCGTCGCTGCCGCGGGCCAGCGCGGCGGCCAGGTCGAAGCGGAAGCCGTCCACGCCCATCTCGCCGACCCAGTACCGCAGCGAGTCGGTGATCAGCCGGACCACCTGCGGCTGCCGGGTGTCCAGGGTGTTGCCGCATCCGGTGTAGTCGGCGTAGCCGCGGCGGCTGCGGTCCAGCCGGTAGTAGCCGCCGTTGTCGATGCCGCGCAGCGACAGCGCAGGGCCCATCACCCCGGACTCGGCGGTGTGGTTGTAGACCACGTCGAGGATCACCTCGATGCCGGCCGCGTGCAGCGCCCGCACCATCCGCTTGAACTCGCCGACCTGGCCGCCGCGGCTGCCGGCGGCGGAGTAGCCGGCGTGCGGGGCGAAGAAGCCGAGCGTGTTGTAGCCCCAGTAGTTGGTCAGGCCGCGGGCCTGCAGGTGGTCCTCGCTGACGTGGTGGTGGACGGGCAGCAGCTCCACCGCGGTGACGCCGAGCCGGGTCAGGTGGGCGATCGCCGCCGGGTGGGCGAGGCCCGCGTAGGTGCCGCGCAGCTCCGGCGGCACGTCCGGGTGGCTCATCGTGAAGCCGCGCACGTGCACCTCGTACAGCACGGTCTCGGCCCACGGGGTCTTCGGCCGCTGGTCGTCGTACCAGTCGTCGTCGTCGTGCACGACGACGGCCTTGGGCACGTACGGCGCCGAGTCCCGGTTGTCGCGGACGGTGTCGGCGACGTCCGGCTCGGGCCAGCCGCGGACGGCGGTGCAGGTGGCGTCGTGGCTGGTGAAGTCGCCGTCGATCGCCCGCGCGTACGGGTCGAGGAGCAGCTTGGCCGGGTTCCAGCGGGCGCCCGTCCACGGGTCCCAGCGGCCGTGCACCCGGTAGCCGTAGCGGGTGCCGGGCAGCACGCCGGGCAGGTAGCCGTGCCAGGTCTGGAAGGTCTGCTCGGTGAGCCGGTGCCGGGTCTCGGTGCCGTCCTCGGCGAACAGGCAGAGGTCGACGGCCTCGGCGCCGGCCGCCCAGAGCGCGAAGTTGGTGCCGCAGCCGCCGTCCGGGGCGGTGCGGAAGCGGGCGCCGAGCGGCTGCCAGCTACCCGGCCACGGTTCGGCGGGCGGCGCCGGCTGCGGGGCGGGGGTGCGTCCGGGCCCGGCCGCGGGTGGGCGGCCGCTCTCCCGGCGCGTGCTCCGTGCCAGCTCCTGCCACGCCGTCATCGCCGCACCCTCCCTGCGCGGGGGTCCCGTACCCGCTCTCCAGTTGTTCCCTGATCCTGCGCAGGTGTCACGTGGCCGATCGTGTTGTGACGCTGGGTGAACGGCAGGGCGACCGCCGGGTGGCGCGCCGGCTCGTGTCCGGCGCCCCGCGGCCTCGTTTGACCGGGTGCCGGGCGCCCTGGGCGCGACGGCGCACGGGCGGACGACAAGGGGACCTCATGCTGGCGGTGGCACGGCGCTGGACGGTGCGGGCGGCCGCGGCGGGGCTCGCGCTGCTGGCCGGGTGCACCGGCGGTCCGGTGCCGGGCGGCGACGGCGGCCCGGTGGGCCGGCCGCGGATCTCCCGCGCGGTGATCGCGGCAATGCCCGCCGACGGAGCCCAGGAGGTGCACTCCGACGCCGAGGTGGCCGTCACCGTCGCCGGGGGGCGGCTGCTGTCGGTGCGTCTGGCGGACGACCGCGGGGTGGCGGTGCCCGGCCGGACCGCCCCCGACGGCACCCGCTGGACGCCGGAGGAGCAGCTCTCCCCGGCCACCCCGTACACCGTCGACGCGGTCGCCCAGGACGCGGACGGGCTGCGCGCCGACCACCACTCCGGCTTCGTGACGGCCGGTCCGGCGCACACCGTGGCCGCCTTCGTCACACCGGAGGACGGCGCGCTGGTCGGGGTGGGCATGCCGGTCTCGCTGCGCTTCACCCGGCCGGTCGCGGACCGTGCGGCGGCCGAGCGGGCGGTCGAGGTGGCGGCCGACCCGCCGGTGCCGCTCGCCGCGCACTGGTTCGGCAACCGGCGCCTCGACGTCCGGCCGCAGTCCTACTGGGCGCCGGGCACCCGGGTCACCGTCAGCCTGCGGCTGAAGGACGTGGAACTGGCGCCCGGCGAGTACGGCACCCAGGCCAAGGAGGTGGCCTTCACCGTCGGTCGGGCCCGGATCTCCACCGTCGACCTGGCGAGCAGCACCCTGACGGTACGCGAGGACGGCGAGCCGGTGCGCACCCTGAAGGTCACCGCGGGCGGGCCGCAACACCCCACCTACCGGGGTGTCCTGGTGGTCTCGGAGAAGTTCGAGGAGACCCGGATGAACGCCCGGACGGTCGGCCTCGGCGACGAGTACGACATCAAGGACGTCCCGCACGCGATGCGGCTGACCGACTCCGGCACCTTCGTGCACGGCAACTACTGGGCGGACGAGGCGGTGTTCGGCAAGGCCAACACCAGCCACGGCTGCATCGGGATCGCCGATCGGCAGGGCGGCGACGCCGACTCCCCGGCCGGCTGGCTCTTCGAGCACACCCTGGTCGGCGACGTGCTGGAGGTGCGCGGCGACACCGGCGCGGTGGTCCAGCCGTCCAACGGCCTGAACGGCTGGAACATGCCCTGGGCGGCCTGGCTGAAGGGCAGTGCGCTGGGTCCGGCGGCGCACTGACCGCGTGCCGCGCTTCACCGAACCGGCACCCCCCTCCTGCGGAAGATTCACTCATCCGGGGCAGTTATCCTTGCGTGCCGCGCAGGCCCGGGATCGTTCCGCGCCGGTGCCGCGCGGAAGAAGTCCGAACCCGGTGAAACCGACCCGGGCGGGGGCACGTGTATTCACCGTGGATACCGGGAGGGGAGCAACCGAGTGAAGCCGGTTCAGGCGGCCGAGGCCGCGATAGTCAGAGGTGCGGCCGCGTCCGGCCGCACCGGTCGTACCGCCCGCACCGCGGCCGTGGCGCTGGCCATGGGCGGCGTGCTGCTGTTCACCGCCGCCTGCAACGACGGCGGCTCGGGGGGCTCGGGGGGTTCCGGCGGCCCGGCCGCGAACGCGGCGGGCGCCTCCGGCGACTCGACCACGCAGGCTGCGCCGAAGACCTCCGCCGCGGTGCTCGGCGTCAGCGCCAAGGACGGCGCCACCGACGTCGCCCTGAACGGGCTGACGGTGACGGTGGCGAGCGGCAAGCTCACCTCCGTCGAGGTGAAGGACAAGAACGACAAGCCGGTCGAGGGCGCCATCGCCGCCGACGGCCTCAGCTGGAAGCCGAGCGCCGGGCTCCAGCCGGGCATGGCCTACACCGTCAACGCGCAGGCCAAGGACGACGCGGGCCTGCCGGCCGCGATCTCCTCCGGCTTCACCACGCTGACGCCGGCGAAGAAGGTCAGCACCAACGACAACATCGCCGACAACGCCACCTACGGCGTCGGCATGATCGTCTCGGTCTCCTTCAACAAGGACGTCAAGAACAAGGACGCCGTCGTCAAGGGCATCACCTTCGAGACCAGCAACGGCACCGCGGTCAAGGGCCACTGGTTCGGCTCCCGCCGCCTGGACTTCCGCCCGGCGGAGTACTGGAAGCCCGGCACCAAGGTGACCGTCAAGTACCGGCTGAAGAGCGTCGAGGTCGCCCCCGGCATCTACGGGGACATCGACCGCGACGAGCCGTTCACCATCGGCCGCTACCAGGTCAGCACGGTCGACGCCGCGAAGCACATGATGACGGTGGCGAGCGGCGACGGCTCCGCCAAGAGCATCCCGATCACCGCGGGCAACGACCAGAACCCGTCCTGGAACGGCACCATGGTCATCTCCAGCAAGGAGAAGGTGACCCGGATGAACTCGGCCACCGTGGCCAACGTCAAGGGCGACGAGTACGACGTCCCGGACGTGCCGCACGCGATGCGCCTCACCACCACGGGCACCTACCTGCACGGCAACTACTGGGGCAACGCCTTCGGCAAGTCCAACGCCAGCCACGGCTGCGTCGGCCTGCGCGACGTCAAGGGCGGCAGCGAGTCCTCCTCGGCCGGCACCTTCTTCAACAGCTCGCTGGTCGGCGACGTAGTGAAGATCGTCAACTCCAAGGGCCGCACGGTCTCCCCGGACAACGGCCTCAGCGGCTGGACGCTCTCCTGGAGCGCCTGGTAGACCGCCCGGTCGACCCACAGCCCTCCCGGCACTCCGCCGACGGCCCGGCCGCTCCCCGTGAGCGGTCGGGCCGTTGCGGCTTCGTGACCGGATCGTCGCCCCGCGGGCCGAAACCCGGGCCCCTCCCGGAGCGTGTAAGGGGTGGGTGCCGCGCCGGGGAGTGCGCGGCGGTACGGAGGGGGGCCGACATGGCGTCGGTGCGCAGAGGTCTGACGGCGGGGGCGCTCGGGGGAGTGCTGGTCCTTGCGGCGGCGGCCTGCAGTTCGACCGGGGCGGCGCCGGGGGCCGCGGCCCCGGGGGCGGGTACCACGGCGGCGAAGGCGAAGCCCGCCGTGCCGGCGGCGGTGGTGGGCATCGAGCCGAAGAACGGCGCCGTGGACGTCAAGCCGTCCGGCGCGGTCAAGGTCACCGCGTTCGGCGGGAAGCTGACGGCCGTCAAGGTGACCGGCCGGGACGGCCGGGAGGTGCCCGGCACCCTCGCCGCGGACGGACTGAGCTGGACGCCCGGCGCCGCGCTGGCCGTCTCCGAGCAGTACCGGGTGACGGCGCAGGCCGCCGACCCGGCCGGCGGGGTGACCACCGCCGAGAGCGGCTTCACCACGCTCACCCCGGCGAAGAAGATCGGCTCCTGGGACAACACCGAGGACCGGCAGACCTACGGCGTCGGCATGATCGTCTCGCTGCACTTCAAGAAGGCGGTGGAGAACCGGGCCGAGCTCGAGAAGGCCGTCGTCTTCGAGACCTCCGACGGCACCGCGGTGAAGCCGCACTGGTTCGGTGACGACCGGGTCGACTTCCGGCCGGCCGAGTTCTGGAAGCCCGGCACCGCGGTGACCGTCAGGTACCGGCTGAAGAGCGCCGAGCTGGCCCCCGGCGTGTACGGCGACACCGACCGCGACGAGCACTTCACGGTCGGCCGCTCCCGGGTGAGCACCGCGGACGTCGCCACCCACCGGATGACCGTGGTGGAGAACGGGAAGACGGTCGACACCCTCAAGTTCACCGCGGGCAAGCCCGGCTTCGACAGCTGGAACGGCACCATGGTGATCGAGGAGATGGCCCGCCGGACGAGGATGTCCTCGCAGGGCGTCAGCGGCGTCAAGGCCGGCGACGAGTACGATCTGGACGACGTGCCGCACGCGATGCGGCTCACCGACACCGGCACCTACGTGCACGGCAATTCCTGGGCCCTCGGCGCGATGGGCCGCTCCAACGCCAGCCACGGCTGCATCGGCATCGCCGACACCCGCTACGGCAGCGACGGCACCGACGCCGGCCGCTTCTACAACGCGTCAATGATCGGCGACGTCGTCACCGTGGTGAATTCCAGGGGCGAGCACGTCTCCGGGGAGAACGGCCTGAGCGGCTGGAACCTGGCCTGGACCGCCTGGTAGGCCCGCAGGCGTGCCGCTGTCATATGTCCGGACGCCCTGATCGTTTGCTCATTGTCCGTGCGCGCCCGCATGCGTTCCGCAATGATGGGCGCCATGGCGGGATGGCGTGAGTCTGGCGAGGCGTCGAATCGGGTGCTCGGCACGGCCGGTGACGATGCGTCGGACGGCCGCGGCCTTGCGCTCGCGGCCCTGGAACGGCTCACTCCGCGCGAGCTGGAGCAGGCGGCCTTCGAGCTGCTGCGCGACCCGGCGGCCGAGGAGGAGGTCCGGCTGCCGTCGCGCCCCGAGTCCGCCGGGATCGCCCGCCGCCTGGTGGCCGCCGTGCTCCGTTCCTGGGAGCTGGCGCAGGCGCAGGAGTCCGGCGAGCTGCTGGCCGGCGAGCTGGTCGCCAACGCCGTCCGGCACGCCGGGGGGCGCACCGTCGGCCTGCGGATGGGCCGCCGCCAGGGCTGGGTGCGGATCGAGGTCCGGGACTCCTCGCGGGCGCTGCCCTGCATGATCGTGGCGGCCGAGCGCGGCGGCGCGGAGAACGGCCACGGGCTGGTGCTGGTGGACGCGGTGTCGGACCGCTGGGGCGCCGACCTGCTGCCGCGCGGCAAGTCCGTCTGGTGCGAGCTGCGGGTCCGCGAGCGCGCCGCCTGAGCCCGCCCGGTCCCGGAATCGAGCAGGGCCCCCGTGTCCGCTCGGTGTGCGGTGTCGGGGGCCCGTGCGCGTCACCGCGCGGCCAAGGGGGTGCGCGCCCGCGGTGGAACGGCCGAACCGGGTCGGTGGAGGCCGTGGAATGCCTCTACTCTCGCATGACGGGACCGGTCTGGACAAATCGATCCAAAGGTGCAGAGCGCCCGTAACCTTCGAAGGCTCCGTTGTTCAACTCGGCGACCTCTGAATGCTTGCCGCGAGTCGCGGTCGAGCCGTGGCCCCCGTCAGCACTCGATGACGTTGACCGCGAGGCCGCCGCGCGAGGTCTCCTTGTACTTGATCTTCATGTCGGCGCCCGTCTCCTTCATGGTCTTGATCGCCTTGTCGAGGGAGACGTGGTGCCGGCCGTCGCCGCGCAGCGCCATCCGGGCCGCGGTGACGGCCTTCACGGAGGCCATGCCGTTCCGCTCGATGCAGGGGATCTGGACCAGACCGCCGACCGGGTCGCAGGTGAGGCCGAGGTTGTGCTCGATGCCGATCTCCGCGGCGTTCTCCACCTGCTCGGGGCTGCCGCCGAGCACCTCGGCCAGGCCGCCCGCCGCCATCGAGCAGGCCGAGCCGACCTCGCCCTGGCAGCCGACCTCGGCGCCGGAGATGGAGGCGTTCTCCTTGAAGAGCATGCCGATCGCACCGGCCGCCAGCAGGAACCGCACGATGCCCTCGTCGTCCGCGCCCGGCACGAAGTTCAGGTAGTAGTGCAACACGGCCGGGACGATGCCCGCGGCGCCGTTGGTGGGCGCGGTGACCACCCGGCGGCCGGAGGCGTTCTCCTCGTTCACCGCCATCGCGTAGAGGGTCACCCACTCCATCGCGTTGGCCGGGCCGATGCCCTCGGCGCGCAGCGCCCGGGCGCCGGACGCGGCCCGGCGGCGCACCTTGAGCCCGCCGGGCAGGATGCCCTCGCGGCCCATGCCGGCCGCCACGCACTCCTGCATGACGTGCCAGATCTCCAGCAGCCCGGTCCGGATCTCGGCCTCGCTGCGCCAGGCCTTCTCGTTCTCCAGCATCAGGCCGGAGATGGACAGGCCGGTCTCGCGGGTGAGCCGCAGCAGCTCCTCGCCGGTGCGGAAGGGGTAGCGCAGCACGGTGTCGTCCGGCTTGACCCGGTCGGCGCCTATCGCGTCCTCGTCGACGACGAAGCCGCCGCCGACCGAGTAGTAGGTCTTCTCCAGGACGGGGGCGCCGGTCTCGTCGTAGGCGGCGAGGGTCATGCCGTTGGCGTGGTACGGCAGCGACCGGCGGCGGTGCAGCACCAGCTGGGCGGCCGGGTCGAAGGCGATCTCGTGCTGGACGTCCTTGTCCTGGGCGAGCAGCCGCAGCCGCTTCTCGCGGTGGATGCGCTCGACGTCGAGGTCGGCCTGGTCGACGTCCACGGTGCGCGGGGAGTTGCCCTCCAGGCCGAGCAGGACGGCCTTGGGGGTGCCGTGGCCGTGGCCGGTGGCGCCGAGCGATCCGAACAGTTCGGCCCGGACGGAGGCGGTGCGGGTCAGCAGCCCCTCGGAGTGCAGGCGGCGGGCGAACATCCGGGCCGCGCGCATCGGGCCCACGGTGTGCGAGCTGGAGGGCCCGATGCCGATGGAGAAGAGGTCGAAGACGCTGATGGCCACGGGGGACGTCCTTGTCTGGTCTCGTGGAAGGACTTGCGGGGTGACACGGGACGGGGCACCGCGCGCACTGTCCAGTGTGCGCGGTGCCCCGGAATTCCTGGCGTCCGGCCGGGGTGAGGCCGGTCACCGGGGGACGAACTGCTTACCGCGGGGTGCGGGTCACAGCTCGGGGTAGAGCGGGTACTTCGCGGCGAGCGCGGTCACCCGGGCCTTGAGCGCGGTGGCCTTGGCCTCGTCGAAGCCCGGCAGCAGGGCCTCGGCGATGACGTCGGCGACCTCGCGGAAGTCGTCCGCCAGGAAGCCGCGGGTGGCCAGCGCCGGGGTGCCGATGCGCAGGCCGGAGGTGACCATCGGCGGGCGCGGGTCGTTCGGGACGGCGTTGCGGTTGACCGTGATGCCGACCTCGTGCAGGCGGTCCTCGGCGTCCTGGCCGTTGAGCTCGCTGTTGCGCAGGTCCACCAGGACGAGGTGCACGTCGGTGCCGCCGGAGAGCACGGAGACGCCGGCGTCCACGGTGTCCTGGCGGAGCAGGCGCTCGGCGAGGATCTTCGCGCCCTCCAGGGTGCGGCGCTGGCGGTCCTTGAACTCCTCCGAGGCGGCGACCTTGAAGGCCACGGCCTTGGCGGCGATCACGTGCTCCAGCGGGCCGCCCTGCTGGCCGGGGAAGACCGCAGAGTTGATCTTCTTGGCCCACTGCTCCTTGCAGAGGATGACGCCGCCGCGCGGGCCGCCCAGGGTCTTGTGCGTGGTGGTGGTGACCACGTCCGCGAACGGCACCGGCGAGGGGTGCAGGCCCGCGGCGACCAGACCGGCGAAGTGCGCCATGTCGACCATGAGCAGGGCGCCGACCTCGTCCGCGATGCGGCGGAACTCGGCGAAGTCCAGCTGGCGCGGGTAGGCGGACCAGCCGGCGATGATCAGCTTGGGCTGGTGCTCCTTGGCGAGGCGCTCGACCTCGGCCATGTCGACCTGGCCGGTCTTCTCGTCCACGTGGTACGCGGCCACGTTGTAGAGCTTGCCGGAGAAGTTGATCTTCATGCCGTGGGTGAGGTGGCCGCCGTGCGCCAGGCTCAGGCCCAGGATGGTGTCACCCGGCTGGATCAGCGCGAACATCGCCGCGGCGTTCGCCTGCGCGCCGGAGTGCGGCTGCACGTTGGCGTGCTCGGCCCCGAACAGCGCCTTCACCCGGTCGATGGCGATCTGCTCGGCGACGTCGACGTGCTCGCAGCCGCCGTAGTAGCGCTTGCCGGGGTAGCCCTCGGCGTACTTGTTGGTCAGGACCGAACCCTGGGCCTCCATGACCGCCACCGGGGCGAAGTTCTCGGAGGCGATCATTTCGAGGGTGGTCTGCTGGCGGTGCAGCTCGGCGTCGACCGCGGCCGCGATCTCCGGGTCGAGCGCGTGCAGGGACTGGTTCAGAACCGTCATGAGGTGGGGTCTCCCCGTCGAGCGAAGGGCTGGGGCGGGGCGGCCGCAGCGCTGCGGCCGCCCCGAGGAGCGGGCGGTCAGCCGCCGATGAACGCGGTGTACGCCTCGGCGTCGAGCAGCTCGTCGGTCGCCTCGACGCGGACCTTGAACAGCCAGCCATCCTCGAACGGGGAGCTGTTCACCAGCGCGTTGTCGTCGAGGACGGCCTGGTTGACCTCCACGACCTCGCCGGTGACGGGCGAGAACAGGTCGCTGACCGACTTGGTGGACTCGAGCTCGCCACAGGTCTCACCGGCGGTGACGGTGTCACCGACCTCCGGGAGCTGGACGTAGACGATGTCACCGAGGGCGTCGGCCGCGTGCGCGGTGATGCCGACCGTCGACACCCCGTCCTCGGCGGCGGTCAGCCACTCGTGCTCCTTGGTGTAGTGCAGGTGCGTGGGGTTGCTCATGGCGTCATTCTCCAGGATCGCAAGAGAGAGGGGCGCGGCCGTCCGCTGAGCGGACCGCTGGGAAAAGGGCGTGAGAAGAGGATTCTGGGACGTTCAGCGGACGCGCTTGTAGAACGGCAGCGCCACGACCTCGACCGGCTCGGCCTTGCCGCGCACGTCGACCGCGACGGCGGTGCCCGGCTCGGCGTGCGCCGCGTCCAGGTAGGCGATGGCGATCGGCTTCCCGAGGGTGGGGGAGGGCGCGCCCGAGGTGATCCGGCCGATCGGGTTGCCCTCGGCGTCGACCACCGCGTACTCGGCGCGCGGCACCCGCTTGCCCTCGGACACCAGGCCGACCAGCTTGCGCGGCGGCGCGGACTCGGCCTCGGCGGCCGCCTGCTCCAGCGCCTTGCGGCCGACGAAGGCGCCCTCGTTGGTGGTCTTGTCGAAGCGGACCACCCGGCCGAGGCCGGCGTCGAACGGGGTCAGGTCGGTGGACAGCTCGTGGCCGTAGAGCGGCATGCCCGCCTCCAGGCGCAGCGTGTCGCGGCAGGACAGGCCGCAGGGCACCAGGCCCTTGTCCGCGCCGGCCTCGGTCAGCGCCTGCCACAGGTGCTCGGCGTCGGCCGGGGCGCAGAAGACCTCGAAGCCGTCCTCGCCGGTGTAGCCGGTGCGGGCCAGCCAGACCTGCCGGCCGGCGACGGTGGCGGGCAGCAGCGCGTAGTACTTCAGGCCGGGCAGGTCGGCGTCGGTGAGGGAGGCGAGGATGCCGTTGGCCTCCGGTCCCTGGACGGCGATCAGCGCGTAGGCGTCGCGGTCGTCGCGGACGACCGCGTCGAAGCCTGCGGCGCGCTCGGTCAGCGCGTCCAGCACGACCTGGGCGTTGGAGGCGTTGGCGACCACCATGTACTCGTCCTCCGCGGTGCGGTAGACGATCAGGTCGTCGAGGATGCCGCCGTCCTCGCGGCAGATCATCGTGTAGCGGGCGCGCAGCACGCCCAGCGCCGAGATGAAGCCGACCAGCGCGTGGTCCAGCATCTCGCCGGCCTGCGGGCCGGAGACGGTGATCTCGCCCATGTGCGAGAGGTCGAACAGACCCGCCTTCGTGCGGACGGCGAGGTGCTCCTCGCGCTCGCTGCCGTAGCGCAGCGGCATGTCCCAGCCGGCGAAGTCGGTCATGGTGGCACCGAGCGAGCGGTGCAGCGCGTCGAGCGCGGTGAGGCGGAGGGACATGACGGCAGGACTCCTTGGCTGCAGGCAGACGCATGGGCGACCCTCCCGCCCGGAAACGGGCAGGGTGGGCTGGTGGAGTCTCCCCGTCTGTCGTCAACAACCTGAGAGCTTCACCGCCACCCCAAGGATGGCGGCTTGCACCGTGGGTGGGCGCACGGCGCGGCCGTGTCCACTTTCCAGATGTGCCTCGCCCGTGCGGTATGGGTGCCTGAGAGATTCCGGGGAGGACTTGCTCCTTCGGCGCCGGCCTCGCCCCTGGGGGCGTTCCGGACTCTCCCGCGCGGGTTCGAGCGGCCAGTATGAACTTGTCGGAGGGTCGAGCGCGCTCATCATGGCATGCCGCCGGGCCTGATGGGAGAGGGGGCGGCCCGCTAGGCTCTGTACAGGGGACGAGCGAAGGGGCGGTACATGGGGTATCCGGCGGGCGAGGCACAGGCGTGGGCCGCACCCGGCACGCCGCCGGAGGGCGGCAACTGGCCGGCCAACGAACTGGAGCAGGTGCTCACCGCCGCGCTCGGCGACCCCGGCGCCACGCCGCGGGTGATCGAGGTGCTCGCCCGCAGCCAGGTGTGGATCCCGCTGCCGGCCGGCGCCGACCCGCAGGGCACCTCGCTGGACCTGCCGACCATCGAACTCGCCGGCGCGCCGTACGTGCCGGTGTTCTCCTCGCAGGAGCAGTTCCTGCAGCACGCCCCCGGCATGGCCTTCGCCGTCGCCCCGGTGTGGGAGTTCGCCCGCGGCCTGCCGCTGGGCATCGGCATCGCCGTCAACCCGGAGGCGCCGGTGGGCATCCCGGTGCCGCCGGAGGGCGTCGGCGAACTGCGCCGCGGCCCGCAGGGCGACCGGGTGCACGGCGAGGCCGTCTCCGAGGGCGCCGCGGTCGCGCTGCGTGAGCCCGAGCCGCACCAGGAGCCGTACGCCTTCCTCGCCGCGGCCACCGCCGAACTCGCCCGACTGCCCGGCGTCCTGACGGCCCGTCGGGCACTCGCCCGGGTGGAGGCGGACGCCCCGCAGCTGTACGTCGGCGTGCAGCTCGACCCGGCCTGGCCGGCCGATCCGACGCAGGTCAACGAGGCCCTCGGCCGGGCGCTCGGAACCGCGCCGCCGCCGTGGGGCGTCCACCTGGTGCTGCTGGACCTGGCCGACGACCCCGTCGTGGAGTGGCTGCTGTCCCGCGTGGCCCCGTTCTACGTCCGGGCGTGACCTCCCGCCGGGGCGGCCCGCCCGCGCGGGCCGGCGGGGGACGCGCCGAGCGGCGCGGCGAGGGGTATCCGGCATGACGCCTGTCGGCCGCGCGCAATAGGGTGCTGCCCGGCAGTGGGCACGAGCGGCGGAAGACGGAACAAGACGGGGCACGGCGACGTGAGCGAGCGGAGCGAGGCGGGCGCATGAGCGCGGCAGCGGCAGGCGGTGGGCCCGGCCCGTGGGGCCAGGCCCCCGTGGCACGGCCGGTCGGTGACCCGGGCGCCATCGAGCGCGCCCTCGGCGCGGTCGCCCCGGAGCGCTACGACGCCTACGAGGACCTGCTGCGGGCGCTCGCCCAGGGGCAGGTCTGGATGCTGCTCTGGCACGGCACCCCCGGCAGCCCGGACGCCCAGTACGGGAACATGGACATCGGCGGGCACGGCTACGCCCCCGCCGTCACCTCCGCCGAGCAGCTCGCCGCCAGCGGCTGGGCCCGCGCCCACGAGGTCATCTCCGGCGCCGAGATCGCCGCCGCGCTGTTCCGCACCCGCTGGGGCCTGTGGCTGAATCCGCACGCACCGGGCGGCGGCGTCGGCATCCCGTGGGCGGACCTGAGACGCATCGCGGTGGGCCTGGACCGGCTGCCGGCCGGGCCGCTGCGGATCTCCGAGCCCCGGCTGAACGCGCCGCAGTTCTACGGCCTGCTGGAGCAGCAGGCGGCGCAGATCCGCCCGCTGCGCTCGCTCCGCCAGGCCTGGGTGCAGCCCGCGCTGGGCGAGGCGTACCTGGCGGTCGGCCTGGACCTGTACGACACCTCGCCGCCGTCGGTGGAGGCCGCCCGCGCCCTGGTGCAGCGGGCCGCCCAGCTGGCCCCGGAGGGGCTGGCGGTGTCGACGGTCGCGCTGGCCGACGAGTTCGACCCGGTGGCGATGTGGATGCGGGCGAACGCCCGCCCGTTCTTCGACCGCGACACCCAGTACGGGCGTCCGCAGGGCACGGCCCCCTACCCGGCTTTTGGTTACTCTCCGCAGTCGGCGCCGGGGCAGCAGCCCTGGCCCCAGCAGCCCTGGCCCGGCTACCCCGGCCGTTGATCAACTCCTTTTTTCCTCCTTTTTGCACAATCGGGTGGCGATGATCCGCCAGTGGCGGGTCATGCCCAGGTGATGGCGGTTTCCCGCCGTTGGCGGGCTTCCGTCAGTACCCGTCTTGACAGGCTTGTTTCAGCCGTGTGAAGAGCCGTATTCGGGGCCGCGCAGGCCTGCATGCCGGCAGATCACAGTTAGGCATCCTTCGGTTGCCCCCTCTGGCGGAACGTCGCTCCGATGACAGAGAGTGCTGCCCAACGCAGTGCGCGAGCAGACCCCCACAAAGGTGATCGCGCCCTGGTCCGCCGAACCGCGCGATGTGCATGCCGCGCACCCCGGCACCACGTAGGACCCGCAGTACCCCCGCAAATGCCGCGAACCGTCGCCCCGGCCCCGTGTCGGACGGCAGGCTCCGGTACCTCGAAAACGAACTCTGCACCGCCGCACCGGCGTACGGAACCACCGCACCGCTCTGCACCGCACCTGTCGCGAATTCCGGACCGTCCGGGGTCCGGGCCCTGATCGGGCCCGGGTCGCCCCGCCGGACCGGGCCGTGGGCCGGCCACCGTCGGCGAGGGGAACGAACTGACTCATGACCACACCCACCGAGACCACCGGCTCCGCCCGGCCGGAGGCAGTAACTGCCGCACCGGCCAAGCGCATTCAGGGCCGCTCGCCGGGCCGGATCGCCTGGGACCGGCTCAAGCGCGACAAGGTCGCCCTCGCGGGCGGCACCGTGGTGCTGCTGCTGATCCTCGCCGCGATCTTCGCGCCGGTGCTGACGGCACTGTTCGGCCACCCGGTCGACGAGCCCCACCCGGACCAGATCAACCCGGACCTCGGCCTCCCCAGGGGCGCGTACGGCGGCATGAGCGGTGACTTCCTGCTCGGCGTCGACCCGACCTTCGGCCGCGACGTCTTCAGCCGGATCCTCTACGGCGCCCAGATCTCGCTCACCGTGGCCTTCCTGGCCGCCGCCGTCTCCGTGGTGATCGGCGTGGTGCTCGGCGCCGCGGCCGGCTACTTCGGCGGCTGGGTCGACGCGGCGATCAGCCGGGTGATGGACGTCCTGCTGGCCTTCCCGCAGCTGCTGTTCTCCATCGCGCTCGTCTCGGTGATGCCGAACTCGCTGCTGGGCCTCGGCGGCACCGCCCTGCGCATGGGCATCCTGGTACTGGTCATCGGCTTCTTCGGCTGGCCGTACATCGGCCGCATCGTCCGCGGCCAGGCCCTCTCGCTGCGCGAGCGGGAGTTCGTGGACGCCGCCCGCAGCCTCGGCGCCGGCAGCATCCACATCCTCTTCCGTGAGCTGCTGCCGAACCTGGTCGCGCCGATCCTCGTCTACACGACGCTGATCATCCCCACCAACATCCTCAGCGAGGCGGCGCTCAGCTTCCTGGGCGCGGGCGTGAAGCCGCCGACGCCGTCCTGGGGCCAGATGCTCTCCGAGGCGACCCGGATCTACCAGGCCGACCCGACCTACATGGTCGTCCCCGGTCTCGCGATCTTCGTCACGGTGCTCGCGTTCAACCTGTTCGGCGACGGCCTCCGGGACGCGCTCGACCCCAAGGGCAACTAGCCCTCCCTCCCCCCCACAGACCAGGCAGGTCCCTCTCAGCCTGCCCACCCCGGCGGACCGTTCGTGCCCGCACATCACCAGGAGGACTCCGTACCCATGAAGCGCAACAGGACACTTGCCGCAGCCTCCCTCGTGGCTGCGCTCGCCCTGACCACCGCGGCCTGCGGCGGCACCAAGGGCGGTGGCACGAGCGACAGCGCGGGCAAGACCTCGGCCAGTGGCTTCAACGCCGCCGTTGACAAGGTGCTGAACCCCTCCGACAAGAAGGGCGGCACGCTCAACCTCTGGACGAGCACCGACGTCGACTCCCTCGACCCGGGCCGCGCCTACTACGCCTCGGTGTGGAACTTCGAGCGCTACTACGCCCGCACCCTCCTGGCCTTCGACGGCAAGCCGGGCAAGGACGGCCTCAAGCTCGTTCCGGACCTCGCGGCGAACCAGCCGGCCGTGTCCTCCGACGGCAAGACCTACACCTTCCACCTGAAGCAGGGTCTGAAGTTCGAGGACGGCTCGCCGATCACCTCGAAGGACATCAAGTACGGCATCGAGCGCATCTTCGCGCAGGACGTCGTCTCCGGTGGCCCGACCTACCTGATCCAGTCCCTGGACCAGGGCCAGGACTACAAGGGTCCCTACACCGACACCGACCCCAACAAGCTGGGTCTGAAGTCGGTCGAGACCCCGACCGACACCACCATCGTCTTCAAGCTGGCGAAGCCGGACTCGTCCTTCCCGTTCCTGCTCGCGATGGGCTCGGCCTCGCCCGTCCCGCAGAAGCTGGACACCGGCGCGAAGTACGGCGACAAGCCGGTCTCCTCCGGCCCCTACAAGTTCGCCAAGGTCGAGCCGGGCAAGGGCTACGAGCTCGTCCGCAACGAGAACTGGGACCCGGCCACCGACCCGTTCCGCAAGGCGCTGCCGGACAGCGTCAAGCTGACCGTCACCTCCAACGCCGACGACATGGACGCCCGCCTGCTGGCCGGCTCCGTCGACATCGACTTCGGCCAGACCGGTCTCTCCCAGGCCGCCCAGGTCAAGGTCCTGCAGGACGAGAAGCTGAAGGCCAACACGGACGACCCGTACAACGGCTTCATTCGCTTCATCGCGCTGAACCAGAAGGTCGCGCCCTTCGACAACATCCACTGCCGCAAGGCCGTGCTGTTCGCGGCCGACACCACCGCGCTGCAGACCGCCCGCGGCGGTTCGGTCGCCGGCTCCACCTACGGCAACATGCTGCCCCCGAACATCCTCGGCTCGGACGACTACGACCCGTTCGGTCTGACCAAGGGCAAGCCGGACCTGGAGAAGGCCAAGGCCGAGCTCAAGGAGTGCGGCAAGGCGGACGGCTTCACCACCACGATCGCCGTCCGTGGCAACAAGGCCAAGGAGGTCAACTCGGCCGTCGCGCTGCAGACCGCCCTCAAGGCCATCAACGTCACCGTCAACGTCGACCAGTACGACGGCAAGCTGCTCGCCTCCGTCGCCGGTGCGCCGGACGTCGTCCACCAGAAGGGCTACGGCCTGATCGTGGCCGGCTGGGGCGCCGACTACCCGAACGGCGCGGGCTACATGCAGCCCCTGATGGACAGCCGCTTCATCACCAAGAACGGCAACAGCAACTACCCGGAGACCTCGGACCCGGCGATCGACAAGCTCTTCGACGAGGCCGCCGCCCAGACGGACCCGGCCAAGGCCGCCGAGCTCTACAAGCAGATCAACCACAAGGTCGTCGACACCGCGGTGTGGCTGCCGATCGTGGCTGACAAGGCCCTCAACTACCGCAACCCGCGCCTGACCAACGTCTTCATCAACGACGCGTTCGGTGAGGTCGACTTCCAGGCCCTGGGCGTCTCCGACGGCAAGTGACCTGCCCCGCCCGCACCCGTAGTTCGCACAGCTAGTCCGAAGGGCAGGTGAAGGCTCCGCCCGGGTCGGCCGGCGTCCCCACAGGGACGCGGCCGGCCCGGGGGCGGGGCCGACCGCAGTGCTCGTATATCTCATCCGACGGCTCGTCAATGTCGTCGCCATGCTGCTGGTGGTCTCCGCGGTCACCTTCGGCATCTTCTTCATGGTGCCGAAACTGACCGGGACCGACCCCGCGCTGCTCTACGTCGGCAAGATCGCCGACAAGGTGGCCGTCGAGGGTATCCGACACAAGATGGGCCTCGATAAGTCCATCGTCGAGCAGTACTTCCTGTTCCTGAAGGGCCTGTTCGTCGGGCGCGACTACAGCACCGGCGTGGACATCACCCACTGCTCCGCGCCGTGCTTCGGTTACTCCTTCAAGACCGAGCAGGAGGTGTGGCCCGTCCTGCTCGACCGGCTGGGCGTCACCGCCTCGCTCGCCGCGGGCGCGGCCACCCTGTGGCTGGTGTTCGGCACCGCGACCGGTGTCGTCTCCGCCCTGCGCCGCCGCACCCTGCTCGACCGCTTCACCATGACGACCGCCCTGGCCGGCGTCTCGCTGCCGATCTACTTCACCGGCATGCTCGCCAGCGCGATCTTCGTGTACCAGCTCGGCTGGTTCCCGCACGACTACGTGAACCTGGGCGACGACCCGGTCGCGTGGTTCCAGAACCTGGTGCTGCCGTGGGTCACCCTGGCGTTCCTCTACGCCGCGACCTACGCCCGCCTCACCCGTGCCACCCTGCTCGAGGTGCTCGGCGAGGACTACATCCGCACCGCCCGGGCCAAGGGCCTCGGCGAGCGGACGGTCATCGGCAAGCACGCCATGCGCTCCACCCTCACCCCGATCCTCACCGTCTTCGGCATGGACCTGGGAGCCCTGATCGGCGGCGCGGTGCTCACCGAGTCGACCTTCAACTTCCGTGGGCTCGGCTACGAGGCGGTCTCCGCGGTCAGCTCCAGCGACCTTCCGGTGATCATGGGTGTCACGCTCTTCGCCGGCTTCTTCATCATCATCGCCAACCTGATGGTTGACGTGCTGTACGCCGTTGTCGATCCTCGGGTGAGGCTGGCATGAGCAAGACCCTGAACACCACCAAGCCCTCCGCCTACCTCTCGGTGCGCGACCTGCGGGTGCACTTCCCCACCGAGGACGGACTGGTCAAGTCGGTCGACGGCCTGACCTTCGACCTGGAGAAGGGCAAGACCCTCGGCATCGTCGGCGAGTCCGGCTCCGGGAAGTCCGTCACCTCACTGTCGATCATGGGCCTGCACCGCATGGGCACCAAGCGCGGCGCCCCGCGGATCACCGGCGAGGTCTGGCTGGACGGCGAGGAGCTCGTCGCCGCCGACCCCGAGCGGGTCCGCAAGCTCCGCGGCCAGAAGATGGCGATGATCTTCCAGGACCCGCTGACCGCGATGCACCCGTACTACTCGGTCGGCGCGCAGATCATCGAGGGCTACCGGGCGCACCACCCGGGCGCCAGCAAGAAGCAGGCGCGCACCCGCGCCATCGAGATGCTCGACCGGGTCGGCATCCCGCAGCCGGACAAGCGGGTGGACGCCTACCCGCACGAGTTCTCCGGCGGCATGCGCCAGCGCGCCATGATCGCGATGGCGCTGGTCAACGACCCGTCGCTGCTGATCGCCGACGAGCCCACCACCGCCCTGGACGTCACCGTCCAGGCGCAGATCCTGGACCTCATCCGGGACCTGCAGAAGGAGTTCGGCTCGGCGGTCATCATCATCACGCACGACCTCGGCGTGGTGGCCGAACTCGCCGACGACATCCTGGTGATGTACGGCGGCAAGTCCGTCGAGCGCGGCCCCGCCGCGTCTCTCTTCGAGGCGCCCGAGCACCCCTACACCTGGGGTCTGCTCGGCTCGATGCCCCGGCTCGACCGGGAGCTCCAGGACCGGCTGATCCCGGTCAAGGGCACCCCGCCGAGCCTGATCAACGTGCCGTCCGGCTGCGCCTTCCACCCGCGCTGCCCGTACGCCGAGCTGACCGGCGGGCGCTCCTCCTCCGAGGTGCCCGTGCTGGCCGAGGCCGCCCCCCGGCACCTCGCGGCCTGCCACCTGCCGATCGCCGAACGGCAGCGGATCTTCGCCGAAGAGATCGCGCCCCGGCTGTGACCCGGCCGCCAGTACCACACTCAGGAGACAACCGATGACGGACTCGAAGACGGCGGCGATCCCCGCACCCGCGCCCGCCTCCGACCGTCAGCCCCTGCTCAAGGTGACCGGGCTGACCAAGCACTTCCCGATCACCAAGGGGCTGCTGCGCCGCCAGGCCGGCGCCGTGCGCGCCGTGGACGGCCTCGACTTCGAGGTCAGGGCCGGCGAGACCCTCGGCGTGGTCGGCGAGTCCGGCTGCGGCAAGTCCACCATGGGCCGCCTGGTGACCCGCCTGGACGAGCCGACCGGTGGAAAGATCGAGTTCGAGGGCCACGACATCACGCACCTCGGGGTCTCGGCGATGCGCCCGCTGCGCCGGGACATCCAGATGATCTTCCAGGACCCGTACTCGTCGCTGAACCCGCGGCACACCGTCGGCACCATCGTCGGCGCGCCGTTCCGGCTGCAGAAGGTGGCGACCGAGGGCGGCGTCAAGAAGGCCGTCCAGGAGCTGCTGGAGCTCTGCGGTCTGAGCCCGGAGCACTACAACCGCTACCCGCACGAGTTCTCCGGCGGCCAGCGCCAGCGCATCGGCATCGCCCGCGCGCTGGCCCTCAAGCCGAAGATGATCGTCGCGGACGAGCCGGTCTCCGCGCTGGACGTGTCGATCCAGGCGCAGGTGGTCAACCTGCTGGACGACCTGCAGAACGAGCTGGGCCTGACCTACCTGATCATCGCGCACGACCTGTCGGTCGTCCGGCACGTGTCGGACCGCGTCGCGGTGATGTACCTCGGCAAGATCGTCGAGATCGCGGACCGGGACTCGCTGTACAGCGCGCCCATGCACCCGTACACCAACGCGCTGATGTCCGCCGTGCCGACGCCGGACCCGCGCCGCAAGGAGCGCCGCGAGCGCATCCTGCTCACCGGTGACGTGCCCTCGCCGCTCAACCCGCCGAGCGGCTGCCGCTTCCGCACCCGCTGCTGGAAGGCGCAGGACGTCTGCGCCACCCAGGAGCCGCCGCTGGTCGCGGCGCGGTCGGGCCACCAGGTGGCCTGCCACTTCCCGGAGAACGACGGGGACCAGCAGATCGGTCTGACGAAGCCGGGCATCCACGCCCAGCGGACCTTCGACCACCGCTGACCCGCACGGTCCACCGCCCGGCCCGGGTGCCTGCCTCAGGCACCCGGGCCGAGCCGTGCCAGGGCTCCGATCACCGTGGCCCAGTGCGCCCGCTGCCGCTCCCGCTCCTCGGCGTCGAGGAGCCGCTCCTGGTGGAAGCGGAGCACCGCGCCGCGCGGCGCAGGGGAGACGGTCAGCTGCAGCACGGTGTCGGCGGCGCGCCCGGGCGGCCGCCAGGTGAGCCGCAGCCGGGATCCCGGGTGGTGGCTGCGCACCTCGCCGGTCGTGCCGTCCGCCGTCGCGTACCCGGTGCCGGGCCCGCCGAGCGGGTGGGCGCCCTCGCCGAGCCAGAGCGCCGTGCCCTCGGGTGAGGTGACGAGCCGCCAGAGCTCCTCGGGCGGGAGCGGCAGGGTGCGCGAGACGCCCATCTGCCAGCCGGCGTCGCGGGTGAGTCCGGTGGGCATCAGGCGCCTCCTGCGTCGGCCTGCCGGGCGCGCAGCGCCCGGACCTTCTGGCGGTTTCCGCAGCGTTCCATCGAACACCAGCGCCGTCGGCCGGGCCGCGAGGTGTCGACGAAGTGCAACTGGCAGTCGTGGGCCACGCAGGCCCGGATCCGGTCCGCGTACGGGCCGGTGAACAGTGCGACGGCGTCCCGGGCCACGGCGGAGAGCACCGCGGTGGCGGTGGTGGGCGCGGGGGCGGCGCGCCGCCCGTCCGGGCCGATCCGGGGGACGGGCGGGGGCGCGGCGGCGGCCCGGTTGACGGCCTCGTAGTCCCCGGGCGCGCCCGGGGCACCGTCCGCCCGGGCCTCGGTGAGCCGCCAGAGTGCGTCGCGCAGCTCCCGTGCGGCGGCCACGTCCGCCGGGCCGACCGCGACCTCGCCGGTGTCCAGCCGGCAGGCGTCGATCCAGTCCGCGAGGTCGGCCGGCCGGTGCAGCACCTCGTAGCGGGCGTAGGCGCCGGGCCCGCCGGTGGGCAGCAGCTCCAGGCAGAGCGCGCCCGGGTCGAAGCGGTAGGCGGTGCCTTCGGGGGAGCGCAGCACGAGTCCGGTTGCGGCGTCGTCCATGTAACCACTATAACCGGTTGCATGACTCTCGACTGGAAGATCGTCGTGGACTGCGCGGACCCGCACCGGCAGACCGCGTTCTGGAGCGAAGCCCTCGGCTACCTCGTCGAGGACAACAGCGTGCTGGTGGAGCGGCTGATCGGCCAGCGGGTGCTGCCCGCCGAGGCCTGGACCGAGGTCGACGGCCGCAAGGCCTTCAGGACGATGGCCGCCGTCCGCCACCCCGACGACCCGTTCGACCCGGACACCGGCATCGGCCACGGCCGGCGGCTGCTCTTCCAGGCCGTCCCCGAGCCCAAGACCGTCAAGAACCGGCTCCACCTCGACCTGCACGCCGGGCCCGAGCGCCGCGAGGCCGAGGTGGACCGGCTGGTCGCCCTCGGCGCCACCGTGCTCGCCCGGATCGACGAGCCCGGCAGCCGGCACGTCACCCTGGCCGACCCCGAGGGCAACGAGTTCTGCGTCCAGTGAGCGGCGGCGACGCGGCGGACTTCGCCGCCTTCGAACGGCGCGGCTGGGCCGCCCGCAGCACCACCTACGGCGAGGGCTTCGGCGCGATGACCGCGGGGGTGCACCCCGCCCTGCTCGACGCGGTCGGCGCCGCCCCGGGCACCCGGCTGCTGGAGGTCGGCTGCGGCACCGGCCGGCTCGCCGCCCTGGCGCTGGAGCGCGGCGCCGAGGTGACCGCCACCGACGCCGTCCCGGAGATGGTCCGGGCCGCCTCCGCGGCGCTGCCCGGCGCCCGGGTCGAACAGGCCGCGCTGCCCGGACTCCCGTACCCGGACGGCCGGTTCGACGCCGTGGTCGGCGCCTTCGTGATCAACCACGTGCCCGACCCGCCGGCCGCCGCGGCCGACCTCCACCGGGTGCTCGCCCCCGGCGGCCGGCTCGCCCTCTCCTGCTGGGACGCGCTCGCCGCCAACCGGGCGCAGGGCCTGGTCTTCGACGCCGTCCGCGCGGTCGGCGGCCCGGCCCCGACCGGGCTGCCCGGCGCCCCCTTCACCCGGTACGCCTCCCCGGAGGGCCTCGGCGCGCTGCTCGGCGCGGCCGGCTTCACCGGCGTGCGCGTCGAGCGGGCCCGCTGGCGGCACCGGGTGGACCCGGCCGCCTGGTGGCGGCACGTCCTCGGCGGCACCGTGCTCACCGCCGCCCTGATCGAGGGCCGCCCGGCCGAGGAGGTGGCGCGGATCCGCGCCGAGTACCTGCGCCTGGCCGCTCCGTACACCGCCGACGGCCTGCCCGTCGCCGCCCTCGTCGCCACCGGCACCCGCGGCTGACCGGCTCCGGGCGGCGCCGGGTCCTTCGTCCGGACCAGTGCCGCCCGGCCTGCTGTTGCGGGTGCCGCGGAGGCTGCGTTCACTGACGGTGTTCGGATCCGATCGACAACGGCGCCTGCCCGGGCGCCCGGGGGAGGTGGGCCTGATGCTCTCCGCACGCAGCCTGTTCCAGGAGATCCACGACAACGACGACTCGTTCCGGCTGTTCTGCAGCATCGCCGCCAAGGGCGAGGACCAGGGCGGCTGGGAGAACGGGCGGATCTCCTCGCTGGTCACCGACCAGGTCCTCGCCCCGAAGATCGCCCGGCACGGCGCGGACGAGGACAAGCACGGGCGGATCTTCAACGCCCTGCTGCACAAGCGCGGACTGACGCCGGTCGACGTCCCCGACGACACCGACTACACGATGATGCTGGAGCGCCAGGGCATCGGCCTCGCCCACACCCGGCTGCGCCGCGACGAGCCGCTCACCGAGCAGGACGTCATCACCTACCTCGCGCACAGCCGGGTCACCGAGCAGCGCGCCGCCGAGCAGATGCAGCTGCTGAAGAAGGTGTTCGGCGACCACCCGGTGGTCGGCCGCGCGGTCCGGATGATCTCCAGCGACGAGGACAACCACCTCGCCTTCTGCCACGAGGAGCTGCTCCGCCTCGCCGCCCAGGGCCACGGCCGGGCGATCCTGGACACCCTGCAGGAGAGCGCCCGCGCCGAGATCCGCACCTATCGCGACGTCAGCCTCGCCGTGATGGCGCACATGGGCGCGATCCTGCGCTGGCCGCGCGCCAAGTCCGCGGCGCTCGCGGCCGGGATCCACGCCGTCTACCTCTACGAGCGGGCCGTCGGCTGGCGGCGGATGACCACGCTGGCGATGCCGGAGCGGCTCAACGCCCTCGGCGGGCCGGCCCCGCAGGAGTCCTTCGCCTGACGCGCCGGCCCGTCCGACGGGCCGTCACCGCCCGACGGCGGGGTGTCGCGATCCGCGCCGAGCGGCCGGAGGTGCACCCCGCCGTCGGCGTTCCCGCGCCGGACGGCACGCGTGCGCCCCGACGCCCGGTGATCCGCCGACCGGGCGTGCGCCCCCCAGGGTGGTGCAAGATCGGACAATCCGACCAGGGAGGATGGGGCGGTGAGTTCGCAAATCTTCCCCTCGGCGCTGCAGCAGGCCCTGGACCTGGTCGGCATCTTCGTCTTCGCCCTGTCCGGCGGCCTGCTGGCCGTCCGCAAGAACATGGACATCTTCGGCATCTGCGTCCTCGCCGAGGCGACCGCCCTCGGCGGCGGCATCATGCGCGACCTGGTCATCGGGGCCACCCCGGTGGCGGCCTTCAGCAACCTCGGCTACTTCTCCACCCCGCTCGCCGCCGGGCTCGTCGTCTTCTTCCTGCACCCGCAGGTCGAGCGGATCAACACCGCCGTGCAGACCCTGGACGCCGCCGGCCTCGGACTGTTCTGCGTCACCGGCACCATCAAGGCCCACGACTACGGCCTCGGCTTCGTCGCCTCCGTCGCCCTCGGCATGCTCACCGCCGCCGGCGGCGGCGTCATCCGCGACCTGCTCGCCCTCGAACCGCCCTCCCTGCTGCGCTGGGACCGCGAGATCTACGCCGTGCCCGCCCTGGTCGGCGCCACCGTCGTCGCCCTGCTCATCGCCGGCGACCGGCTCTCCCCGCTCAACGCCACCGCCGCCGCACTCAGCGCCTTCGCCATCCGGATGCTCGCGCTCAAGTACGGCTGGCGCGCTCCACGTGCCTGGCACCGCAACGATTCTCGCACCAGCGAGGAGTAGGCGAACCGCCGTACGCCAGCGAGATCGCCTCCGCCGTGCACAGCAGCTCCGGCAGCAGCTTGCTCAGATCCGCCTCCGGCGCGAGCCGGGCCGGCGCGGAGATCGTGCACACCGCGATCGACCGGCCCTCGGCGCCCACGATCGGCGCGGCCAGGCAGTCCACCGACTCCCGGTACCCGCCCTGGCCCGCCGCCCAGCCCCGCCGCCGCACCGCCGCCAGCTCCGCCCGCAGCCCCTCGGCCGGCGCCGCGCCCGGCCCGCCGTCCAGGTCCTCCAGAAAGGCCGTCAGCTGCTCCTCCGGCAGATCGGCCAGCAGCACCTTCCCGGCCGGGCCGGCCGCCGCCGGAACCCGGGTGCCGATCCGGCCGGCCGCCTCCGGCGCCCCGCTCGGCGGGGCCGGGTACCGGCCCTCCACCCGGTCCAGGTACAGCACCGAACCGTCCTCCAGCACCGCCAGCTGCACCGTGTGCCCGTACCGCTCGCACAGCGAGGCCAGGTACGGCGCGGCGACCTGCCGGATGTCGATGCACTCCAGCGCCTGCTGCGCCAGCCCGAACAGCCGTCCGCCCAGGCGGTAGCGGTGGTCCGGCTGGCGGTGCACGAAGCCGTGCTCCTGGAGGGTCCGCAGCAGCCGCAGCGCCGTCGACTTGTGCACGCCGATCCGGGCCGCCGCCTGCTCCAACGAGGCAGGGCCCTCGCCGAGCGAGGCGAGGATCGTCAGCGCCCGGTCCACCGTCTGCGACATCCGTCCACCCCTCAACACGCGGCAGTGAGCCAGGAGGCTAACGGCGCGTTGCACACCCTGCAATGGCCAAATCGTGACCCCGACCGACCTCCCGCCCGGCGCACCCGGTGACGGCCCCTACACTGGGAGCCGCCATGCCATACCTCGACCACGCGGCCACCACGCCGATGCTGCCCGAGGCGGTCGCCGCCATGACCGCCCACCTCGGCGTCACGGGCAACGCCTCCTCGCTGCACGCGGCCGGCCGCCGCGCCCGCCGGGTGGTCGAGGAGTCCCGCGAGTCCCTCGCCGAGTCCCTCGGCGCCCGCCCCAGCGAGATCGTCCTCACCGGCGGCGGCACCGAGTCGGACAACCTCGCCGTCAAGGGCCTCTACTGGGCCCGCCGCGACGCCGACCCGGCCCGCCGCCGCATCCTGTGCAGCCCCGTCGAGCACCACGCCGTCCTCGACGCCGTCCACTGGCTCTCCGAGCACGAGGGCGCCGAGGTCGACTACCTGCCCGTCGACCACCACGGGCGGGTCCACCCGGACGCGCTGCGCGAGGCGATCGGGCGCAACCCCGCCGACGTCGCCCTGATCACCGTCATGTGGGCCAACAACGAGGTCGGCACCCTCCAGCCCGTCCTCGAACTCGCCGCGATCGCGCGCGAGTTCGACATCCCCATGCACGCCGACGCGGTCCAGGCGCTCGGCCAGGTCCCGGTCTCCTTCGCCGACTCCGGGCTCACCGCGCTCACCGTCACCGGACACAAGATCGGTGGCCCCTACGGCGTCGGCGCCCTGCTGCTCGCCCGCAACGCAGCCCCCGTCCCGCTGCTGCACGGCGGCGGCCAGGAACGCGACGTCCGCTCCGGCACCCTCGACGTGCCCGCCGCGGCCGGCTTCGCCGCCGCGGCCGCCCTCGCCGTCGAACGGCGCACCGAGTTCGCCACCGGCGTCGGCGCCCTCCGCGACGAACTCCTCGCCGCCGTCACCGCGGCCGTGCCCGACGCCGTCCTCAACGGCGACCCCGACCCGGCCGGACGACTCCCCGCCAACGCCCACTTCTCCTTCCCGGGCTGCGAGGGCGACGCCCTGCTCATGCTGCTCGACGCCCGGGGCGTCGAATGTTCGACCGGCTCCGCCTGTTCGGCCGGCGTCCCGCAGCCCAGCCACGTCCTGCTCGCCATGGGCGCCGACCCGCTCCTCGCCCGCGCCAGCCTGCGCTTCTCGCTCGGACACACCTCCACCCGCGAGGACGTCGCCGCCCTCACCGAGGCCATCACCCCGGCGGTGGAGCGCGCCCGCAACGCGGGGCTGGCCACGGCGCGTCGCTGAGCGTTCCCTCCGGGGGAGGCACGTCAGGGAGGTGCCCCCACGCGCCCCCGATGTGCTGCACCTCCGAGTTGCGCCCGGGTGACCCCGTACGCTTGGGGCATCATGAGTGACTTCGCCGGTGTCCCGAACGCCCCCCGCCTCCGTGTGCTCGCCGCCATGTCCGGCGGTGTGGACTCCGCCGTCGCCGCGGCCCGTGCGGCCGAGGCCGGCCACGACGTGACCGGCGTGCACCTGGCGCTGTCGTCGAACCCGCAGTCGTTCCGGACCGGCGCCCGCGGCTGCTGCACCATCGAGGACTCCCGCGACGCCCGCCGTGCCGCGGACGTCATCGGCATCCCGTTCTACGTCTGGGACCTCGCCGAGCGCTTCCGCGAGGACGTCATCGACGACTTCGTCGCCGAGTACGCGGCGGGCCGCACCCCCAACCCCTGCCTGCGCTGCAACGAGAAGATCAAGTTCGCCGCACTGCTGGACAAGGCGGTCGCCCTCGGCTTCGACGCGGTCTGCACCGGCCACTACGCCCGGATCGTCGACCTCCCCCAGGGCGGCCGCGAGCTGCACCGCGCGGTGGACGCCGCGAAGGACCAGTCGTACGTCCTCGGGGTGCTGGACGCCGACCAGCTGGCACACTCGCTGTTCCCGCTCGGCGACACCACCAAGGACGAGATCCGGCTGGAGGCCGAGCGCCGCGGGCTGGCCGTGGCGAAGAAGCCGGACAGCCACGACATCTGCTTCATCGCCGACGGCGACACCCAGGGCTTCCTGGCCAAGCACCTCGGCACCGCCACCGGCGACATCGTGGACACCGACGGCACCAAGCTGGGCGAGCACGAGGGCGCGTACGGCTTCACCATCGGCCAGCGCAAGGGCCTGCGGATCGGCCGCCCCGCCGCGGACGGCAAGCCGCGGTACGTGCTGGACATCTCGCCGGTGACCAACACCGTCACGGTCGGCCCGGCCGAGGGCCTGGACGTGCTGGCGCTGACCGCCGTCAAGCCGCGCTGGTGCGGCGAGCCCGCAGCGGGGGAGGGCCGGTACACCGCGCAGCTGCGCGCCCACGGCGAGGAGGTGCCCGTCACCGCCGAGCTCGACGGCGAGGTGCTGCGCGTCCGACTGGACGCCCCGGCCCGCGGCATCGCCCCCGGCCAGGCCGTGGTGCTCTACGACGGCACCCGGGTGGTCGGCTCGGCGACCATCGCCACCACCGAGCGCCGCCCCGTCACCGTCTGAGCGCCGCCCGGGCGCGGCCCGGCGGCCGGAATCACGGTGAAGCCGATCGTCCGCCCGTGGTAGACCTGGGGCCCTATGAACATCACCGTCTTCTGCTCCGCGTACTCGCTCGACGAGCGCTACACCGCACCCGCCGCCGAGTTCGCCCGGCTGCTCGGCGAGCGCGGCCACACCCTGGTCTGGGGCGGTTCGCACGCCGGCCTGATGGGCCTGCTGGCCGACGGCGTGAAGGAGTCCGGCGGCCGGCTCGTCGGCATCTCCGTCGAACTGCTCGCGCACAAGGCCTACGAGGGCGCGGACGAGCTCGTCACCGCACCCGACCTGGCCGTCCGCAAGGCCCAGCTGCTGGAGCGGGCGGACGCCGTGGTCGTCCTGGTCGGCGGGCTCGGCACCCTGGACGAGGTCACCGAGGTGCTGGAGCTCAAGAAGCACGCGCTGCACGACAAGCCGGTGGTGTTCCTCGACACCGAGGGCTTCTACGCGGGCCTGCGCACCCAGCTGGAGCGGATGGAGACCGAGGGCTTCCTGCCGCGTCCGCTGGACGAGCTCGTCGTGTTCGCCACCACCCCGGCCGAGGCCTTCGCCGCCCTCGACCGCCTCGGCCGATAGGACCGCCCCCATGGGAACCCACCTGATCACCGGCGCAGGCTCCGGCATCGGCGCCGTCGTCGCCGAGAAGCTGCTCGCCCGCGGCGAGGACGTCCTGCTGCTGGCCCGCGACGCCCGGCGCGCCGCCGAGCTGCGCGGGCGCCACCCCGGCGCCGCCACCCTGGTCGGCGACCTCGCCGACCCGGCGAAGCTCTCCTGGGCGTTCGGCCACCAGAGCCTGCCCGTCGAACTCGACTCGCTGCTGCACATCGCCGGCGTGGTCGAGCTCGGTCGGGTCGGCGACCTCCCGGTCAAGGCCTGGCAGGAGCAGCTGAACGTCAACGCGGTCGCGCCCGCCGAGATCACCCGGCTGCTGCTGCCGTCGCTGCGACTCGCCCGCGGCCACGTGGTCTTCGTCAACTCCGGCGCCGGGCTGCGCGCGGACGCCGACTGGAGCGCCTACGCGGCCAGCAAGTTCGCCGTCCGGGCGCTCGCCGACGCGCTGCGCGCCGAGGAGCACGGCAACGGCGTCCGGGTCACCACCGTGTACCCGGGCCGCACCGCCACCGCGATGCAGGAGAAGGTGCACCGCCAGGAGGGCCGCGAGTACGACCCCGCGCAGTGGATCGCCCCCGAGTCGGTCGCCACCGCGATCCTCACCGCGATCGACCTCCCGCGGGACGCCGAACTCACCGAGATCACCGTCCGCCCGGGCCGGTAGCCGCAGGGGTCGCCCGGGCTGACTAGGCTCGGGCGGTGTGAGCACTGAATTCCCCTTCCCCGAGCTGTCCGGCGCCGCCGCGGGTGTCGGGTCGATGCCCGGCACCGACGCCCGCGAGGCGGCCCGGACGGCGGTCGGCGCCCTGGAGCGGCTGCCCCACCTGCCGGAGCTGCCGGCCCGCGGGCCCGGCGCCGACATGATCGGCCGCGGGGCCGGCCTGCTGACCGAGTTGTTCGCGCAGGTCGAGCCGAGCGGCTGGCGGTTCGCCGACCGCCCCGGCCGCGACACCCGGCGCGCCCACTCCTGGCTCGGCGAGGACCTGGACGCCCTGGAGGAGTTCACCCAGGACTACCGGGGCCCGCTCAAGCTGCAGGCCGTCGGCCCGTGGACCCTCGCCGCCTCGATCGAGCTCAGGCACGGCGAGAAGGCACTGGCCGACCCCGGCGCCTGCCGGGACATCGCCGAGTCGCTCACCGAGGGCCTGCGCCGCCACCTCGCGGACGTCCGCCGCCGGATGCCCGGCGCACAGCCGGTGCTCCAACTGGACGAGCCCTCGCTGCCCGCCGTGCTGGCCGGCGAGGTGAAGACCGCCAGCGGCTTCCAGCGGCTGCGCTCGGTGGACCGCCAGGTCGCCGAGGAGGCGCTGCGTTCGGTGATCCGCGCCCTGGACGTCCCCGTCGTCGTGCACAGCTGCGCCCCCGGCGTGCCGCTGCCGCTGCTGCGCCGGGCCGGCGTTGCCGGAGTGTCGCTGGACTTCTCGCTGCTGACGGAGCGTGAGGACGACGACCTCGGCGAGGCCGTCGAGGCGGGCACGGTGATCCTCGCCGGTGTCGTGCCCTCCACCGACCGGGCGGTGTCCGACCCGGCCGGTAGTGTCCAGGGTGTCAGGACGCTGTGGAAGCGGCTCGGCCTGGGCCCGGAGCTGCTGGCCCGGCGCGTGGTCGTGACACCGACCTGCGGGCTGGCGGGGGCGTCCCCCGCGTACGCGCGCCGGGCGCTGTCGCACAGCGTCAGGGCGGCACAGAGCCTGGTGGACAACCCGGAGTGAGACGGTAGGAGGCGCACGGTGGCGGCGGTCGAGGGCTGGGAGGACGTTCCCGCGGAGGTCCGGAGGCGGCACGCGGAGCTGGCGGCCGAGATCGAGGACCACCGCGTCCGCTACTACGAGCAGGACGCGCCGGTCGTCAGCGACGCCGAGTTCGACGTCCTGATGCGCGAGTTGGAGGCGATCGAGGCCGGACACCCGGTGCTGCGCACCCCCGAGTCGCCCACCCAGAAGGTGGGCGGCGCGGTCACCGAGCTGTTCGCGTCGGTGGAGCACCGGGAGCGCCTGCTCAGCCTCGACAACGCGATGGACGACGAGGAGCTCGCCGCCTGGGCCGAGCGCGTCGCCCGCGAACTCGACGGCGTCGACTACCACTACCTGTGCGAGCTGAAGGTGGACGGCCTGGCCGTCAACCTCACCTACGAGAACGGCCGGCTCGTCCAGGCCGCCACCCGCGGCGACGGCCGGGTCGGCGAGGACATCACCCCCAACGTCCGCACCATCAAGGAGATCCCGCACCAGCTGCAGGGCGACGACATCCCCGAGCTGGTCGAGATCCGCGGCGAGGTGTACTTCCCGACCGAGGCCTTCGAGGCGCTGAACGCCTCGTTCGCCGCCGAGAACGAGCGCCGCCGGCAGGAGAACGAGGAGCGTGCCAAGGAGGGCCGGCGTCCGCACGCGCTGATCCGGCTGTTCATGAACCCGCGGAACGCCGCGGCCGGCTCGCTCCGCCAGAAGGACCCGCACGTCACCGCCTCCCGACCGCTGCACATGGTGGTGCACGGCATCGGCGCCCGGGTCGGCTTCGACATCGACTGCCAGTCGCACGCCTACGACCTGCTGCGCGCGTGGGGCCTGCCCACCGCCCGGCACAACCGGGTGGTCGGCACCCTCGACGAGGTCCGCGCCTTCGTCAAGCAGTACGGCGAGCAGCGGCACTCCGTCGAGCACGAGATCGACGGCGTGGTCGTCAAGGTCGACGAGATCGCCCTGCAGGGCCGGCTCGGTGCCACCTCGAAGTCCCCGCGCTGGGCGATCGCCTGGAAGTACCCGCCGGAGGAGGTCACGGCCAAGCTGGCCAGCATCAAGGTCGGCATCGGCCGCACCGGCCGGGCCACCCCGTACGCGGTGCTGGCCGAGCCGGTGAAGGTGGCCGGCTCGATGGTGCAGTACGCCACCCTGCACAACCAGCAGGTCGTCAAGGCCAAGGGCGTGCTGCTCGGCGACACCGTGGTGCTGCGCAAGGCCGGCGACGTCATCCCGGAGATCCTCGGCCCGGTCGAGGACCTGCGGGACGGCACCGAGCAGGAGTTCGTGATGCCGACGCACTGCCACGAGTGCGGCACCGAACTGCGCCCGATGTCCGAGGGCGACATCGACCTGCGCTGCCCCAACGCCCGGTACTGCCCCGCCCAGGTGCGCGAGCGCCTGGCGTACCTCGGCGGCCGCGAGTCGCTGGACATCGAGGGCCTCGGCTATGTCGCCGCCACCGCGCTCACCCAGCCGCTGGAGCCCGCCGAGCCGCCTGTCAAGAACGAGGGGGACATCTTCGGCCTGTCCGAGGCCCAGCTGCTACCGATCAAGGTGCTGGTGCGCGACCCCAAGACCGGCATGCCCAAGCCGGACGACCGCACCGGCAAGGAGAAGGTGGTGACCTTCTTCGCCACCACCAAGGGCGAGCCGAAGAAGTCGCTCGCCGCCCTGCTGGAGAACCTCGCCGCGGCCACCGACCGCCCGCTGTGGCGGTACCTGAACGGCCTGTCGATCCGCCATGTCGGCCCGGTCGCCGCCCAGGCGCTGGCCCGCGAGTTCCGCGACCTGGACCGGATCTTCGACGCCACCGAGGAGGAACTGGCCGCCGCCGAGGGCGTCGGCCCGATCATCGCCCGCGCCGTCAAGGAGTGGCACGCCGAGGAGTGGCACCGGGAGATCCTGGAGAAGTGGCGGGCCGCCGGTGTGCGGTTCACCGAGGCCGGCACCGAGGAGGAGGGCGAGCGGCCGCTGGAGGGCCTGACGGTGGTGGTCACCGGCACCCTCGCCGGCCACACCCGGGACGGCGCCAAGGAGGCGCTGACCTCGCGCGGCGCCAAGGTGACCGGCTCGGTCTCCAAGAAGACGCACTTCGTGGTGGTCGGCGACAACCCCGGTTCCAAGTACGACAAGGCCGTCCAGCTGGGCGTGCCCGTCCTGGACGACGCCGGGTTCGCCGTCCTGCTGGAGCGGGGCGCCGACGCCGCCCGGGCCCACCTCGGCCTGGACACGGCGGACGAGTCCGCGCCGGCGGCCGAGGAGCCCGTCGAGGGCTGACGGCCCGATCCTGTTATCGTCCTGACACCGCGTCACGGGGTGTACCGGTCGGAAATCGGGCATTGTGTCACTGTCCGGCATCGGTCTGCCGGTGGCGCGCCCAGGGTTGTCCGAAAGTCCGCCCTGTCGGCGGACTCCGGCTTACCCTTGGCGCAACAGAGTGTCAGCAGGGGTGAGTGGCGGCGGCTTCGGCCGCCGCTCGTGGGGCGCCCCGATACCTGACGTCCACCGGCACCGCACGGTGCCTCACCGTAAGGCGGCCTGACGGGGCGGGCCCGACGGAGGACAGGGCATATGGATCGTACGACCGGCGGTGCGCCCACACGCCCGCCGCAGGGGGTGGCAGGAGCGGTCCTGCTGCTCGGCGTGCTGCTGGCCGGGGCCGCGCCGCTCATCCCGCTGGCCGTGCTGGTCTACCGGTACGAACCGGAGCTGCTGCCGCTGTTCGCCGTCCCGCTCGCGGTGCTGGTCGCCGCCTGGCGGATAGCCCGGGACCGGGCGCGCGACCAGCTCACCGACCCGCTCACCGACCTGCCGAACCGTCAGGCCCTGCTCCTCGCCGCCCAGGACGCCATCGCCCGGCACGACGGCGAGGAGGCCTACAGCGTCGGCGTCGTGCTGCTCGACCTCGACCGTTTCCGGTCGCTCAACGACGCGCTCGGCCACACCGCCGGCGACCGGCTGCTGGTGCACATCGCCCGCCGGCTCCACCGGGCGCTGCGCACCGGCCACTCCCGGCAGTCGACCGCGCCCGACCACACCGACGAGGTGGCCGCGGCGCTGCCCACCCCGCTGCACCGCGGCGGCCGACCCGTGGTCGCCCGGATGGGCGGCGACGAGTTCGCCGTCCTGCTGCCCGGCGTCGGCCGCCCGGAGACCCTGGAGCGGATCGCCAAGGCGCTGATCGCCGAACTGGCCGCCCCGATCCGGCTGGACGGCCTGCTGCTCGTCCTGGAGGCCAGCGCGGGCGTCTGCGTCTATCCGGCGCACGCCCGGGACGCCGAATCGCTTCTGCGCCGCGCCGACGTCGCCATGGGCCACGCCCAGCGCGGCCGCAGCGGCGTCGAGGTCTACCACGAGGCCCAGGACACCGACACCCCGTACCGGATCGGCCTGCTCGGCGACCTGCGGCGCGCCCTGGAGACCGGCGAGGTGCAGCTGCACTACCAGCCGAAGGTCGCCTTCGACGGCCGGGTGGTCGGCCTGGAGGCGCTGCTGCGCTGGGAGCGGCCCGGCCAGGGCCGCGTCCCCCCGGACGAGTTCATCGGCCTCGCCGAGTCCAGCGGCCTGATGCCGCGGCTCACCGACTACGTGCTGGAGGCGGCGGTCGGCCAGCTCGCCGCCTGGCGCGACCAGGGCCTTCAGGTGCCGGTCGCCGTCAACGTCTCCCCGCGGGACGTCCTCAACCCGGGCTTCGCCACCCGGGTCGCCGGCCACCTCACCCGGCACCGGGTGCCCGCGCACGCCCTCCAGCTGGAGATCACCGAGCGGCTGCTGCTCGACGACTCCCGGCGCGCCGCCGACACCCTGGCCGAACTGCGCCGCTACGGCGTCGGCATGTCCCTGGACGACTTCGGCACCGGGCACTCCTCGATGGCCCGGCTGCGCAGCCTTCCGGTGGGCGAGCTGAAGATCGACCGCTCGTTCGTCTCCCGGATGGTCGCCGACGACCACGACGCCGCGGTGGTCCGCTGCTCCGTCGAGCTCGCGCACTCGCTGGGGCTGACCGTCGTCGCCGAGGGCGTCGAGGACGACGAGACCTGGGAGCGGCTGCACAGCATGGGCGTGGACGCCGTCCAGGGCTGGCTGGTCTCCGCGGCGCTGCCCGCCGACCAGGCCACCGCCTGGCTGATGGTCCGGCAGACCGGCACCGCCCGGGTCGAGCGGCTCGCGCCGCAGCAGCAGCCGCTGGCCCCGCCCGTCCCGCAGCCCCGCTCGCTGCCCACCGTCGCGGCCCAGGCCGAGCTGCCCGCGCCCACGACGCCGCTGCCCGCCCCGACGACCCAGCAGTAGCCCGCCCGGCGGCGGGCGGCGGCCTCGGCCCCGACGGGGCGGCGGGGCGATCCTGCCGGGCCCGCGGTGGCGGGGCGGTGCGGGTTCCTTCGCAGGCGGCCCTTGTTGCGGATGCGGTGGTTCCGGTTGAGTGTGACCCTCTGAGCACACACCGGACCGTCGAAGGAGAGAGCCGTGAGCGAGCAGCGGACGGCCGCCGTCCTGGCCGGGCTCGTCCTGCTGACCGGCGCCGCGGCCTGCGCCGGCGCCGGGGGAGGGGCGCCGGGCGCGGCCCCCGGCTCCGGCGGCGCCACCGCGGCCCGGTCCTCCACCGCCGCGTCGGCGGCCTCCGCGGAGCCGGAGAACGGCGTGGCGGCGCTGCCCGCCCAGGAGATCGTGCAGCGCTCGGTGGCGGCGCTCAAGGAGGCCGGATCGGTGCGGATCACCGGCCGCGGCAGCAGCCAGGGGCAGACCGTCACCTTCGACCTCTCCGCCGACACCGCCGGCAACTGCGCGGGCACCATGGGCCTCAGCGGCCAGGGAACGTTCCGCCTGGTCAAGCTGGGCACCCAGCTGTGGGTCAAGCCGGACGAGGTGTTCTGGCGCGCCCACGGCGGGGCCGCCGCCGAGCAGCTGGTCGGCGAGAAGTACCTGAAGACCACCACCGACAACACCGACTTCTCCGAGATCGGCACCGTCTGCGACCTGGACGCCCTGGGCAGCACCCTCGCCGAGCAGACCCCGGCCGCCCTGGCGGTCGGGAAACCGGTCACCGTGGACGGCACCCCCGCGGTCACCGTCACCGGGACCGCCGAGGGCGGCACCAGCACCCTCACCGTGGCCACCCGGGGCCGGCCGTACCCGCTGCGGATGGAGCGCGCCGGCGGCGAGGAGAGCGGCCGGGTGGAGCTCAAGGAGTTCGGCGCGCCGGTGCCGACCGAGACGCCGTCCCCGGCCGAGACCATCGACCTCGACCGCCTGAACGGCGGGGCCGACGAGCCCACCGACGCGTCCTCGATGGCTCTCTGACGGGCTGGTCGTCGCCCGCTCGCCTCCGGGCGGGTGTCGCCCGCTCGCCTCCGGGCCCTCCTGACCCGGCACCGACGGTTGTTGCTCCCTCGCTCCTTCGTCGCTCCCTCCCGCCTCCCTTTCGGTACCGGCGGGCCCTTCGGCTCGGGGCGGAGCCGGTCGTCGCCCGCTCGCGGAACGGGGGCGCACGGCTTCTCGCGGTGCGCCCGGGCCCGTGCGTCGCGGGGCCCGGCCGTGCGCGCCATAGGATGTGTCCCTAGACCAAGAGGACGGGCAAGCCCCCGGTCTCACCCGAACCCGAACCTGAGGATCGCTGCATGCCTGGCATCACGCGCGAGGAGGTCGCCCACCTCGCTCGGCTGTCGCGTCTCGAGTTGCAGGCCGAAGAGCTGGACCACTTCGCCGAGCAGCTCGACGTGATCATCGGCGCGGTCGCCCGCGTTTCCGAGGTCGCCGGACAGGACGTCCCGCCGACCTCCCACCCGCTGCCGCTGACCAACGTCATGCGCGCCGACGAGGTGCGGCCGTCGCTCGCCCCGGAGCAGGCGCTGTCCGGCGCCCCGGCCTCCGAGGAGCAGCGTTTCCGTGTGCCCCAGATCCTCGGGGAGGACTGAGCGATGACCGAACTGATCAAGTTCACCGCGGCGGAGACCGCCGCCGCGGTCGCCAAGGGCGAGGTGTCGGCCGTCGAGGTCGCCCAGGCCCACCTGGACCGCATCAACGCCGTCGACAAGAAGGTCAACGCCTTCCTGCACGTCGACACCGAGGGCGCGCTGAAGGCCGCCCGCGCGGTCGACGACAGGCGTGCCCGCGGCGAGGAGCTCGGCCCGCTGGCCGGCGTCCCGCTCGCGCTCAAGGACGTCTTCACCACGAACGGCGTCCCGACCACCTGCGGCTCGAAGATCCTCGAAGGCTGGATCCCGCCGTACGACGCCACCCTGACGTCCCGTCTGAAGGACGCGGGCGTGGTCATCCTCGGCAAGACCAACATGGACGAGTTCGCGATGGGCTCCTCCACCGAGAACTCCGCCTACGGCCCGACCGGCAACCCGTGGGACCTCACCCGGATCCCCGGCGGCTCCGGCGGCGGCTCCGCGGCCGCGCTGGCCGCCTTCGAGGCCCCGCTGGCCATCGGCACCGACACCGGCGGCTCGATCCGCCAGCCCGGCGCCGTCACCGGCACCGTCGGCGTGAAGCCGACCTACGGCGCGGTCTCCCGCTACGGCCTGGTCGCCTTCTCCTCCTCGCTCGACCAGGGCGGCCCCTGCGCCCGCACCGTGCTGGACGCGGCCCTGCTGCACGAGGCCATCGCCGGCTACGACCCGCTGGACTCCACCTCCATCGACGCGCCGGTGCCGGCCGTCGTCGAGGCCGCCCGGATGCGCGACATCCGCGGCATGCGGATCGGCGTCGTCAAGGAGTTCGCCGGCGAGGGCTACCAGGCCGGCGTGATGCAGCGCTTCAACGAGTCCGTGGAACTGCTCCGCGAGCTCGGTGCCGAGGTCGTCGAGGTCTCCTGCCCGTCGTTCACCCTGGCGCTGCCCGCGTACTACCTGATCGCGCCCAGCGAGGCCTCCTCCAACCTGGCCCGCTTCGACGCCATGCGCTACGGTCTGCGCGTCGGCGACGACGGCAGCCGCGGCGCCGAGGAGGTCACCGCCCTCACCCGCGAGGCCGGCTTCGGCCCCGAGGTGAAGCGCCGCATCATGCTCGGCACCTACGCCCTCTCCTCGGGCTACTACGACGCCTACTACGGCTCGGCGCAGAAGGTCCGCACGCTCATCTCGCGCGACTTCGACGCCGCCTTCGCCGGGGTCGACGTGCTGGTCTCCCCGACCACGCCGACCACCGCCTTCCCGATCGGCGAGCGCGCCGACGACCCGATGGCGATGTACCTGGCAGATCTGTGCACCATCCCGTCGAACCTGGCGGGCAACGCGGCCATGTCGCTGCCCTGCGGCCTGGCCCCGGAGGACAATCTCCCGGTCGGCCTGCAGATCATCGCCCCCGCGATGGCGGACGACCGCCTGTACCGCGTGGGCGGCGCCGTCGAGGCCGCTCTCATCGAGAAGTGGGGACACTCCCTGCTGGAGGAGGCACCGGCACTGTGAGCAGGATCGAGAAGGCCAAGGGCTTCAAGCACTCGAAGCCCGGCCTGTGGCTGTCCATCGGCACCAGCGCGTTCGGGGCGATCACCATCTACAAGGACGTCAAGAAGGCCAGGACCGACAACGACACGCTCAAGCTGATCAACGCCCTGGTCGGCGCCGCCGCCCTGATCACCGGCACCGCGCTCCTCGTCCGCGAGCTCCGCCAGCTCGGCGACGACGACGTGCTGCTCGGCTGACGGACCTCGAAGAAGAAGTGAAGGAAACGCTGTGAGCGTCATCAGTCTGGTCTCCTACGAGGACGCGCTGGCCTCGTACGACCCGGTGATGGGCCTTGAGGTCCACGTCGAGCTGGGTACCAGGACCAAGATGTTCTGCGGGTGCTCGACCGAACTCGGTGCCGAGCCCAACACGCAGACCTGCCCCACCTGCCTCGGCCTGCCCGGCTCGCTGCCGGTCGTCAACGCGGTCGGCGTGGAGTCGGCGATCCGCATCGGCCTCGCCCTCAACTGCGAGATCGCCGAGTGGTGCCGGTTCGCCCGGAAGAACTACTTCTACCCGGACATGCCGAAGAACTTCCAGACCTCCCAGTACGACGAGCCGATCGCCTTCAACGGCTACCTCGACGTGCAGCTGGAGGACGGCGAGGTCTTCCGCGTGGACATCGAGCGCGCCCACATGGAGGAGGACACCGGCAAGTCGACCCACATCGGCGGTGCCACCGGCCGCATCCACGGCGCCGAGTACTCGCTGCTCGACTACAACCGGGCCGGCATCCCGCTGATCGAGATCGTCACCAAGCCGATCGTCGGCGCCGGCGCCCGCGCCCCCGAGGTCGCCAAGGCCTACGTCACCGAGCTGCGCGAGCTCATCCGCACCCTCGGCGTCTCCGAGGCCCGGATGGACAAGGGCCAGATGCGCTGCGACGTCAACCTGTCGCTGCGCCCGATCGGCCGGGAGAAGTTCGGCACCCGCAGCGAGACCAAGAACGTCAACTCGCTGCGCAGCGTCGAGCGGGCCGCCCGGTTCGAGATCCAGCGGCACGCCACCGTCCTCGCCGACGGCGGCACCATCGTCCAGGAGACCCGTCACTTCCACGAGGACAACGGCAGCACCACCTCGGGCCGGATCAAGGAGGAGGCGGAGGACTACCGCTACTTCCCCGAGCCCGACCTGGTGCCGATCGCCCCCTCCCGGGAGTGGGTCGAGGAGCTGCGGGCCTCGCTGCCCGAGCTGCCCCGCGTCCGCCGGGCCCGGCTGCAGGCCGAGTGGGGCCTGTCCGACCAGGACATGCAGGCCGTGCTGAACGCCGGCGCGGTCGAGCCGATCCTGGAGACCGTGGCCGCCGGCGCCCCCGCCGACCAGGCCCGCAAGTGGTGGCTGGGCGAGCTCGCCCGCCGCGCCAACGAGGCCGGCACCGAGCTCTCCGAGCAGCCGATCACCCCGGCCCAGGTCGCCCGGGTCTGCGCGCTGGTCGCCGAGGGCAAGCTCAACGACAAGCTCGCCCGCCAGGTCATCGAGGGCGTGCTGGCCGGCGAGGGCGAGCCGGACGAGGTCGTCGAGAAGCGCGGCCTCGCCGTGGTCTCCGACGACTCCGCGCTCGGCGCCGCCGTCGACCAGGCGATCGCTGACAACCCGGACGTCGCCGCGAAGATCCGCGACGGCAAGGTGCAGGCCGTCGGAGCCCTGGTCGGCGCCGTCATGAAGGCCACCCGCGGCCAGGCCGACGCCGCCCGCGCCAAGGACCTCATCCTGGAGCGCCTCGGCGCCTGAGGCCCCCGCCGTCCGCTCTGAGGTACCTCAGACCGGCAGCAGGCCCGTGCCCGCCCCGACTAAGGGGGCGGGCACGGGCCTTCTCCGTCCCCGGCACCCGGCGTCTGAGCCCGCCGCCCCCGGAAGATCCGGCAGCCTCCCGATGTGCCCCCCACCCCTCACGGCGGAGTCTCGGTAGCAGAACCACGGAGGACCGGGACAGAACGAGGTGAACCGCCGTGATGGAGTACGAGCTCTTCCTGCAGCGCCAGCGGGAACTCGAGCACCGGGCCGGACTGGAGCGGCTGGCCCACGAGGCCGCACGGGCCGGCGGACCGCAGGCCGGCAGACTGCGCCGGTTCGCCCGGAGCCTGCGGCACGCCCCGGCGGCGCCGCTGCGCACCGCCGGACCGGCCGGATGCTGATGGCCCGCGGCGCCGCGGAGCCGACCGGGGAGGACGCCCGTGGCGTCCTCCCTCTCGGCCGTCCACTCCCTGGGACCGCATCTCAGTTCGTGTCCGAATCCTGTGCCATGCTCGCCAGCATGGAGCAGATTTCGGTCAGCCCTGTCATGGTCGGCCGCGGCCGCGAGAGCGAGTTCCTCCATGCCGCGCTGGCCCGCGCCGCCGCGGGCGAACCCCGGGCCGTGCTGGTCGGCGGCGAGGCCGGCATCGGCAAGACCCGGCTCGTCGAGGAGTTCCTGCACGGCGTCGCCGCACCGGCCGTCGCCGCCGTCGGCGGCTGCCTGGAGGTCGGCGCCGAGGGCCTGCCCTACGGCCCGCTGGCCACCGCCCTGCGCCGGCTGCACAGCGAGCTCGGCCCGGCCTTCGAAGAGGCAGCGGCCGGTATGGAGGGGCACCTGGCCCGCCTGATGCCCGAGTTCGGCGAGGCCGACGCCGGCCCCAACGACGAGTTCGGCCGCGCCCGGCTGTTCGACCACACCGCGCGCCTGGTCGAGCGCCTCGCCGAGGACCGCACCCTCGTCCTGGTGGTCGAGGACCTGCACTGGTCCGACCGCTCCACCCGGGACCTGCTCGCCTACCTGATCCGCACCCTGCACCGCGCCCGGGTGCTCGTGGTCGCCACCTACCGCAGCGACGACCTGCACCGGCGCCACCCGCTCCGGCCCTACCTCGCCGAACTCGAGCGGCTGCGCACCGTCCGGCGGATCGACCTGGAGCGCTTCGGCCCCGCCGAGACCGCCGCCCAGCTGGCCGGCATCCTCGGCACCCCGACCCCCGACCGGGTCCTGGTCGACCGCATCCACCGGCGGGCAGAGGGCAACCCGTTCTTCGTCGAGCAGCTCGCCGCCGCCCAGCGGGAGGGATGCACCGTCGGCATCCCCGACAGCCTCCGCGACATCCTGCTCGTCCGCGTGGAGACCCTGCCCGACGAGGCCCAGCAGGTGCTGCGGCTCGCCGCCGAGGGCGGCACCAGGGTCGAGCACGACCTGCTCGCCGCCGTCCTCGACGACCCCGAGGAGGCGCTCATCGAGGCGCTGCGCACCGCCGTCGGCGCCGGCGTGCTGCGGCCCGACACCGACGGCGACGGCTACTGCTTCCGGCACGCCCTCGTCCGCGAGGCGGTCTCCGACGACCTGCTGCCCGGCGAGCGGCACCGCATCAACCGCCGCTTCGCCGCCGTCCTGGCGGCCGAGCCCGGCCTCGTCCGAGGCGAGGCGCTCGACGCCCGGCTGGCCGACTACTGGTACCACGCGCACGAACCGGACCGGGCGCTGCCCACCGCCCTGGACGCGGCCCTGCAGGCCCACCGCCGCAACGCCTTCGCCGAGCAGCTGCGCATGCTGGAGCGCGTCCTCGAACTCTGGGACGAGGTGCCGGAGACCGTCCGCAGCACGCCCGTCCGCCCCCACGACCGGGCCGAGACCTACCCCTCCTGCGGCTGCGCCGGCGACCGGCACGAGCAGGACTGCGCCGGCCTGCAACTCGTCGACGTGCTGGCCGAGGCGGTCGTCGCGGCCCGCCGCAGCGGCGACTGGGACCGCGCGATCGGCCTCGTCAAGCAGGCCCTCGCACGGCTCGACGAGGACACCGACCCGGCCCGCGCCGCCTGGTTCCGGGTGCAGCTCGCCAAGACCTGCGGCCACCTGGAGCGGCCCGACGGCGGCGAGATCCAGTACGCCTACCGGCTGGTCTCCGGACTCGGGCCGTCCGCCGTGCAGGCCGAGGTGCTCGCCATGGACGCCGCCCAGGGCATGCTCGGCAACCCCGGCCGGGAGCACATGGCCGTCGCCGAGCAGGCCGCCGACATCGCCCGCCGGGTCGGCGCCGACGCGGTCGAGCAGCACGCCCGGATCACCCTCGCCGGCCTCTACGGCGAGTTCGGCGAGCCGGACCGCGCGATCGCCCTGCTGCGGGACGCCATCGAGCGTGCCCGCGAACTGGGCACCGCCGACGTGCTCTGCCGCGGCCTCAACAACCTGTCCTGCATGCTGCAGAGCCTCGGCCGCTCCGAGGAGGCCCTGGAGTGCTCCCGCGAAGGCCTCCAGGTGGCCGGGAGCACCGGGCTGCTCGGCACCGCCGGCGGCTGCCTCACCGGCAACCTGGTGGAGGCGCTCACCGCCCTCGGCCGCTGCGCCGAGGCAGCCGCGACCCTGGACTCCTGGGAGTACGGGCCGCCGCTCGACCCGTACCACGAGTTCCTCGACCGGCTCCGCGGCGAGCTGCGCTTCCTCGCGGGCGACCTGGACCGGGCCGCCGAGCTCAACCGCCGGGCCCGCGCCGCCGACCTCGCCCGCCAGCCGCAGAACGTCCTGCCGTCCGCGATGCTGGCCGTCCGGATCCACACCCGGCAGGGCCGGCCGCTCGACGCCCGGGCCGAGCTGCTCGCCGTGCTCGACATCGAGCTCACGGCCGGCCACGAGGCGCTGCTGCTGCCGCTGCTCGCGCACGGCGCCGGCGCGGAGGCCGACTCGCGCGGCCTGCCCGCCGCCGACCTCGGCCGGCCGGTCGTGCTGCGGCGGATCGCCGAGACCGCCGCCCGGCTCGACCCGCTCGTCCCGCTGCACCGGGCCTGGGCCCGGCTGCTGGACGGCGAACTCGCCCGGGCCCGCGGCGAGGACCCCCGCGAGCACTGGGCCGCCGCGATTGCCGAGCTGCGGCCGGTCGGCCTGCCGGGCCCGCTGGCGCTGGCCCTGCTGCGGGCCGCCGAGAGCGCGGCCGCGGCGGGCGGCCGGGACGAGGCCCGCGTGCTGCTCAAGGAGGCCGCCGACACGGCCCGCGCCAGCGGCGACCGCTTCCTGCAGGAGGAGGCCGCACACCTGGCCGAGCGCGCCCGGCTGACCGCGGAGAGCACGCCCGGCCGCCGCGCCGACGAGCCGGCCGCCGAGGAGCCCGCGCTCGGCCTCACCCCGCGCGAGCGGGACGTCCTGCGGCTGCTCACCCTGGGCCGCACGAACCGGCAGATCGCCGAGGAGCTGTACATCTCGCCGAAGACCGCCAGCGTGCACGTCTCCAACATCCTCGCCAAGCTCGGGGTGAGCGGCCGCGGCGAGGCGGCGGCGGTCGCCCACCGGCTGCGGCTCTTCGAGGCCCAGAGCGCCGTCTGACGGCCGCTTGAGCCGAACGGGGGGCGCGAGGGGCGCAAGCAAGCGCGCGCCTCTCGGCAGTGCGCCGCCGACACCCGCGGGAAGGACTGGACCAGCGCCTCCGCAGCCCCGCCGCTCATTACTCTAAGTTGAATGCACGTGCCGTTGCGTGACGGCAGTGGTGTAGTGTCCCGCGTGGGAACACCGGTACGGCACGGCGGAACGGGCCCCCCGCGACATGATGTTGACGAGGCGTCAGATCGCGAGCCGCGCCGCCGCACAGCCGAGGTCCGGGAGCGGACGAGCCCCGGGCCGGAGGGGGAGATGTCGAGTGAACTCCACCGATGCGGTGCTGCCCGCCGCGACCCCCGCCACAGCCACGACCGCAGCGCCCGCCGAGTCCGCAGCGTCTGCGCCGCCCACGCCGCCCACGCCGCCCACGCCGCCCACGCCGGCCACGCCGGCCACGCCGGCCACGCCGGCCACGCCGTCCACGCCGTCCACGGAGAACGCCCCGTGCCGCCGCCGCGCCGGGTACACCGGCCGCATCGGCGTCCCGGCCGCCCTGCTCACCCTGCTCTGCGCCGGATACACCACCGGCGCCGCCGTCGGCTGGGGTGGCTCCCGCGAGGTCTCCCTCGTCATGGGTGACTTCGGCCTCGCCGCGGCCGCGGCCGCGGCCGCCCTCTCCTGCCTCGCGCACAGCCTCCGCGGCGGCGGCCCCGCCCGCTCGGCCTGGCTGCTCTTCGGCCTCGCCTCCGCCGTGGTGGCCTTCGGCAACGGCGCCTGGGGCTGGTACGAGGTGGTGCTGGAGACCCCAGTGCCGCAGGACTCGCCCGCCGACTACGCCTTCCTGCTCTTCGCCCCGCTCGCCATCACCGGCCTGCTGGTGCTGGCCCAGCGCCCCCGCACCCCGGCCGGCTGGTTCTGCCTGCTTCTCGACGGCTGGCTGGTCGCCGGCTCGCTGTTCACCCTCAGCTGGAGCCTCGCCCTCGGCCGCACCGCCCAGGGCCAGTCCGGCGACCCGATGGAGGTCGCGCTCGCCCTCGCCTACCCGGTGATGGACATCCTGCTGGTCAGCCTGGTCGTCGGCCTGCGCTTCCGGCGGCGGGACGGCAACCGGGCCGCCGTCCACACCGCGATGCTCGCCCTCGCCGTGACCGTGGTCTGCGACGCCCTGTTCACCTCGCCGGAGCTGCGCAGCAGCTACCACTCGGGCGAACTGCTCGACGCCGGCTGGTTCGCCGGCAGCCTGCTGCTCGCCTGGGCGCCGTGGTCCCCGGACGCCCGCCGCTCCTCCCGCGAGCACCCCTCCGCGGGCGGTGTGCCCCGTCGCCGGGTCGCCTCCACCTTCAGCGCCCTCACCCCGTACGCCGCGGCCGCCGTATGCACCGCCGGCATCCTCAACAACGCCCTCGGCGACGACCACCCGGTCGACCGGGTGGTGCTCGCCGCCGCCTGCACGGTCGGCCTCGCCCTGATCGTCCGGCAGGGCGTGATGCTGCTCGACAACCTCTCCCTCGCCCAGGAGCTCGCCCACAAGGAGGCGCACTTCCGCTCCCTGGTCCAGGGCTCCAGCGACGTCATCATGATCGCCGCCGCCGACGGCGTGCTCTCCTACGTCAGCCCCGCCGCCCTCGGCGTCTACTCCCGGGACCCGGAGGAACTCGTCGGCGGCAACCTGCTCGACCTGGTGCACCCCGACGACGTCGGGCGGGTGCTCCGCGATGTCCGCCGCTTCCTTGCCCGCGGCCACCTGCCCGGCCTCGCCGAGAGCACCGAGCCCTCCGCCCGGGTCGAGTGCCGCATCCGCTCCGGCACCGGCGAGTGGCTGCACGTGGAGTCCACCCTCAACCGGCACCGCGACGGGCTCATCCTCAACAGCCGCGACGTCACCGAACGGGTCGCCCTCCAGGCCCAGCTCCAGCACAACGCCTTCCACGACCCGCTCACCGACCTGCCCAACCGGGCGCTGTTCGTCCAGCGGCTCGTCGCGGCCCTCGGCGGAGGCGGCGCCGAGGACGGCGGCCGGCGCGCCGGCGACCGGGACGGCGTCGCCGTCCTCTTCCTCGACCTGGACGGCTTCAAGGCGGTCAACGACAGCGTCGGCCACCAGGCCGGCGACGAACTGCTCGTCCAGGCGGCCGGCCGGCTGCGCCGCGCGGTGCGGGCCGGGGACACCGTGGCCCGCTTCGGCGGCGACGAGTTCGCGGTGCTGGTCCGCGGCCGGCTCGGCCCGGACCGGGTCCGCGACCTCGCCGAGCGGGTCCGTGCCGCGCTCTCCGAGCCCTACTGGATCGGCGGGGTCGAACTCGGCGTCGCCGCCAGCATCGGCATCGCCTTCGCCGCCCCCGACCGCCGCCCCTATCGAGACTCCGACCAGCGCTCCGACCAGGCACCCGGCCGGCACTCCGAGCAGGGCCCCGAGCAGGGCTCCGACCGGGCGGCCCGGGGCGTCGACCCGAAGGCCGCCACCGACGAGCTGATGCGCAACGCCGACCTCGCGATGTACCGCGCCAAGTCCCAGGGCAAGGGCCGGGTGGTGCTCTACCGGCCCGGCATGCGGGCCGAGGTCGAGCGCCGCAGCGAGCTGGAGGCCCGGCTGCGCACCGCCGTTCGCGAGGGCGGCTTCACCCTGCTCCACCAGCCCGTCGTGGACCTCGCCACCGGCGTGGTGGTCGGCGTCGACGCCCAGCCCCGCTGGCGCTCCGCCCAGGGGCGGCTGCTCACCCCGTCCGAGTTCCTGCGCACCGCCGAGCACGGCGACGCGGCCGCCCGCTTCGCCCGCTGGCTGCTCCAGGAGGCGGTCGCCGCCGCCGCTGCCCGCCGCCGCGACCGGGCCGGCTCGGTCCCCGTCAGGATCCGACTCACCGCCGAGCGGATCTGCGCCCCCGGTCTGTACGAGACGGTGGCCGGCGTCCTGCGCGAGACCGGCCTGCCCGCCGACCAGCTGGTGGTCGAGCTGGCCAGAACCGGCCCGGACCGCACCGCCGAGGAGGTGGCCCGGCGGCTCGCCGCGCTCCGCCGGCTCGGCGTGTCCACCGCGGTCGGCGGCTTCGGCGCGGGCGGCGGTTCGCTCGGCGCGCTCGCCCGGCTGCCGCTGGACACCCTCGGGCTCGACCGCAGCCTCGTCCAGGAGGTCGCCGACTCGGCCCTCGCCCGGGCCCTGGTCGGGCACGCGCTGCGGCTCGGCCGGGACCTCGGCCTGGTGACCGCCGCCGAGGGCGTGGACCACCCCCGGCAGGTCGCCGTGCTGCAGGAGCTGGGCTGCCGGCAGGCCCAGGGCCCGGCCTTCGCCCCGCCGCTGGACGAGCCGCGGCTGCGCCGGGCGCTGGCCCGCCGCTCCTACCCGGTGCCGCGGCCGGCCGGGCCGTCGGCGGGGCGCCGCCCGCACCTCGCCGCGGACGTCCGACCGGGTGGCCGCGCGGAGGCGGCCCAGGGCCGGGCGGTTCCCCGGCACACCCCCTCCGACCTGCCGGAACGCCACGCCGTGGGGGGTCCGTCCGGGGGTCCGCATGGTGAGACCTCCGTCCCACCAGCTTGACACCCCCTGCTGCGGGGGAGGATGGTCGGTGCCATGCGCACCCGAATTCTCGTACTTGGCGGGCGCGTCGGCTGAGTGGGCCCTTGCGCTCCACTCCAGACAGGCCGACGCGCCACCCCTCGCATGCCCTGGGCACGAGGGGTTTTTTGTTGCACGCGAACTGTTCCACCCCTGCAAGACCACTGGCCCCAAGCGCCGTAAATCGGGACGATTGGGGCAGAGCCGGCTTACCGGTCCGACGCACGGCAGGACCCTCAACTGCCCGGGCCGGCAGAACCCGAGAAGAGACAGGCAGATGACTGAGCACGCCGCATCCCCCCGCCGCGGGGACACCCCGGCAGCCCACGCTCCGGGTCAGCAGACCACCGTCGAGACGATGACCGGAGCGCAGTCGCTCATCCGCTCCCTCGAGGCCGTAGGGGCCGACACCGTCTTCGGTATCCCCGGTGGCGCGATCCTCCCGGCGTACGACCCGCTGATGGACTCCACCAAGGTCCGCCACATCCTGGTCCGCCACGAGCAGGGCGCCGGCCATGCGGCCACCGGCTACGCGCAGGCCACCGGCCGCGTCGGCGTCTGCATGGCCACCTCCGGCCCCGGCGCCACCAACCTGGTCACCCCGATCGCCGACGCCTACATGGACTCCGTCCCGATCGTCGCGATCACCGGCCAGGTCGCCTCCAAGGCGATCGGCACCGACGCCTTCCAGGAGGCGGACATCTGCGGCATCACCATGCCGATCACCAAGCACAACTTCCTGGTGACCGACCCGGCCGAGATCCCCCGGGTCATCGCCGAGGCCTTCCACATCGCCGCCACCGGCCGCCCCGGCCCGGTCCTCGTCGACGTCGCCAAGGACGCCCTGCAGGCCACCACCACCTTCCGCTGGCCGGTCGAGACCTCGCTGCCCGGCTACCGCCCGGTCACCAAGCCGCACGCCAAGCAGATCCGCGAGGCCGCGCGGATGCTGGTCAACGCCAAGCGGCCGGTGCTCTACGTCGGCGGCGGCGTGCTCAAGGCCAGCGCCAGCTCCGAGCTGCGCATCCTCGCCGAGCTGACCGGCGCCCCGGTCGTCACCACCCTGATGGCGATCGGCGTCTTCCCCGACAGCCACCCGCAGCACCTGGGCATGCCCGGCATGCACGGCTCGGTGCCGGCCGTCACCGCCCTGCAGAAGGCCGACCTGCTGTTCACCCTCGGCGCCCGCTTCGACGACCGCGTCACCGGCAGGCTGGACAGCTTCGCCCCCAACGCCAAGGTCGTGCACGCCGACATCGACCCCGCCGAGATCGGCAAGAACCGCCCCGCCGACGTCCCGATCGTCGGCGACGCCCGCGAGGTCATCGCCGACCTGATCGTCGCCGTCCAGGCCGAGTACGACGCCGGCCACAAGGGCGACTACGCGGACTGGTGGGCCAAGCTCGACGAGTGGAAGCGCACCTACCCGCTCGGCTACGAGCCCGCCCCCGCCGGCGAGCTGTCCCCCCAGCAGGTCATCGAGCGGATCGGCCAGTTGGTCGGCCCGGACGCCATCTACGCGGCCGGCGTCGGCCAGCACCAGATGTGGGCCAGTCAGTTCATCCGGTTCGAGAAGCCGGCCACCTGGCTCAACTCCGGCGGCGCGGGCACCATGGGCTACGCCGTCCCGGCCGCCATGGGCGCCAAGGCCGGCAAGCCCGACACCGCGGTCTGGGCGATCGACGGCGACGGCTGCTTCCAGATGACCAATCAGGAGCTCGTCACCTGCGCCCTGAACAACATCCCGATCAAGGTCGCGGTCATCAACAACGGCTCGCTCGGCATGGTCCGCCAGTGGCAGACGCTGTTCTACAACCAGCGCTACTCCAACACCGTGCTGCACGCCGGCCCGGAGCACGACGGCAAGGAGCCGCCGGCCCAGGGCACCCGGATCCCGGACTTCGTGCTGCTCTCCGAGGCGATGGGCTGCGTCGGACTGCGCTGCGAGCGCCCGGAGGACCTCGACGCCGTGATCAAGCAGGCGATGGAGATCAACGACCGCCCGGTCGTCATCGACTTCATCGTCCACCAGGACGCCATGGTCTGGCCGATGGTGGCCGCCGGCACCAGCAACGACGAGATCCTGTTCGCCCGGGGCGTCCGCCCCGACTTCGGCGACGACCTCGACTGACGGCCCCGACCAACCGATAGAGAGTCCATGACCACCATGTCCAAGCACACCCTCTCCGTCCTGGTCGAGAACAAGCCCGGCGTCCTCGCCCGGATCGCCTCGCTGTTCTCCCGTCGGGGCTTCAACATCGACTCCCTCGCCGTCGGCCCGACCGAGCACCCGGACATCTCCCGGATGACCATCGTGGTCAACGTCGAGGACCTGCCGCTGGAGCAGGTGACCAAGCAGCTCAACAAGCTGGTCAACGTGATAAAGATCGTCGAGCTCGACCAGAGCCAGGCCGTCCAGCGCGAGCTGGTCCTGGTCAAGGTCCGCGCGGACGCCGAGTCCCGCTCGCAGATCGTCGAGATCGTCCAGCTCTTCCGCGCCAAGACGGTCGACGTCTCGCCGGACGCGGTGACCATCGAGGCCACCGGCAGCTCCGACAAGCTGGAGGCCATGCTGCGCATGCTGGAGCCGTACGGCGTCAAGGAGCTCGTGCAGTCCGGTCTGGTGGCCATCGGGCGGGGCGCCCGATCGATCACCGACCGCTCGCTGCGCGCCCTCGACCGCAGCGCGTAGCAGGGCTGTCTCACCCCCTGAAGCACCGCCCCCGAACCCCCGCCGGGTCACCTACGGTGGAGAACGCACCACCCGGCATCACCATCACTGCAAGGAGATGTGCCCCCGTGGCCGAGCTGTTCTACGAAGACGACGCCGACCTGTCCATCATCCAGGGCCGCAAGGTCGCGGTGATCGGCTACGGCAGCCAGGGCCACGCCCACGCGCTGTCGCTGCGCGACTCGGGCGTGGACGTCCGGGTCGGCCTGAAGGAGGGCTCGAAGTCCAAGGCCGTCGCGGAGGAGGCCGGCCTGCGCGTCGTGACTCCGGCCGAGGCCGCCGCCGAGGCCGACGTCATCATGATCCTCGTGCCGGACCCGATCCAGGCCGACGTCTACGAGGAGTCCATCGCGCCGAACCTGAAGGCGGGCGACGCCCTGTTCTTCGGCCACGGCCTGAACATCCGCTTCGGCTTCATCAAGCCCCCGGCGGACGTCGACGTCTGCATGGTCGCCCCGAAGGGCCCGGGCCACCTGGTCCGCCGCCAGTACGAGGAGGGCCGCGGCGTCCCGTGCATCGTGGCCGTCGAGCAGGACGCCACCGGCAACGGCTTCGCGCTGGCCCTGTCCTACGCCAAGGGCATCGGCGGCACCAAGGCCGGCGTCATCAAGACCACCTTCACCGAGGAGACCGAGACCGACCTGTTCGGTGAGCAGGCCGTCCTCTGCGGTGGCACCGCCGCCCTGGTCAAGGCCGGTTTCGAGACCCTGGTCGAGGCCGGCTACCAGCCGGAGATCGCCTACTTCGAGTGCCTGCACGAGCTGAAGCTCATCGTCGACCTGATGTACGAGGGCGGCCTGGAGAAGATGCGCTGGTCGGTCTCCGAGACCGCCGAGTGGGGCGACTACGTGACCGGCCCCCGCATCATCACCGCCGACACCAAGGCCGAGATGAAGAAGGTCCTCACGGAGATCCAGGACGGCACCTTCGCCAACACCTGGATCGCCGAGTACAAGGCCGGCCTGCCGAAGTACAACGAGTACAAGAACGCCGACGCCGACCACCTGCTGGAGACCACCGGCAAGAAGCTGCGCAAGCTGATGAGCTGGGTCGACGAGGAGGCGTAAGCACCTCCGGGGGGCCATCCCCCCTTGTACAAGCCGGCTGTTCCCGTCCGGGTGATTTCTCCGGACGGGAGCAGCCCGGCCATTAGCCCGCCGATACACTTCCGAGTGCGCGTCAGGCCCACAGCGTCGTGCGTCTAGCTACGCGGCATGCCACTTTCCCCCGCTGGTCACGCCACCTTCGTGCCGGGGCGAACCGGACAGTTAAGGACACACTGTCGTGAGCAAATCCGTAGTACTCATCGCCGAAGAGCTGTCGCCCGCCACCGTCGACGCCCTTGGCCCCGACTTCGAGATCCGCCACTGCAACGGCGCGGACCGCACCGAGCTGCTGACCGCCATCACGGACGTGGACGCGATCCTCATCCGCTCCGCCACCAAGGTGGACGCGGAGGCGCTGACCGCGGCGAAGCGGCTGAAGGTCGTCGCCCGCGCCGGTGTCGGCCTGGACAACGTCGACGTCTCCGCCGCCACCAAGGCCGGCGTGATGGTCGTGAACGCGCCGACCTCCAACATCGTCACCGCCGCCGAGCTCGCCTGCGGTCTGCTGATCGCCAGCGCCCGGCACATCGCGCCGGCCAACGCCGCGCTCAAGCAGGGCGAGTGGAAGCGCAACAAGTACACCGGCGTCGAGCTCTCCGAGAAGGTGCTCGGCGTCGTCGGCCTCGGCCGCATCGGTGTCCTGGTCGCGCAGCGCATGTCGGCCTTCGGCATGAAGATCGTCGCGTACGACCCCTACATCCAGGCCGCCCGCGCGGCCCAGATGGGCGTCAAGCTGGTCTCGCTGGAGGAGCTGCTGGAGGTGTCGGACTTCATCACCGTCCACCTCCCGAAGACCCCCGAGACGATCGGCCTGATCGGCGACGAGGCGCTGCACAAGGTCAAGCCGACCGTGCGGATCGTCAACGCCGCCCGCGGCGGCATCGTCGACGAGGCCGCGCTCGCGAGCGCCCTGCGCGACGGCCGGGTGGCCGGCGCCGGCCTGGACGTGTACGCCAAGGAGCCGTGCACCGACTCGCCGCTGTTCGCCTTCGACAACGTGGTCGCCACCCCGCACCTGGGCGCCTCCACCGACGAGGCCCAGGAGAAGGCCGGCATCGCCGTCGCCAGGTCGGTGCGCCTCGCGCTCGCCGGCGAACTGGTGCCGGACGCGGTCAACGTCCAGGGCGGCGTCATCGCCGAGGACGTCCGCCCGGGCCTGCCGCTCGCCGAGAAGCTCGGCCGGATCTTCACCGCTCTGGCCGGCGAGGTGGCCGTCCGTCTCGACGTCGAGGTCCGCGGCGAGATCACCCAGCACGACGTCAAGGTGCTCGAACTCTCCGCCCTGAAGGGTGTGTTCGAGGACGTGGTGGCGGAGACGGTGTCCTACGTCAACGCCCCGCTGTTCGCGCAGGAGCGCGGTGTGGAGGTCCGGCTGACGACCTCCAGCGAGTCGCCCGAGCACCGCAACGTCATCACCGTCCGCGGCACCCTGGCCAACGGCGAGGAGGTGGCCATCTCGGGCACGCTCTCCGGTCCGAAGCAGACCCAGAAGATCGTCGGCGTCGACGGCTTCGACGTGGACGTGGCGCTCACCGACCACATGGCCTTCTTCACCTACGAGGACCGCCCCGGCGTGGTCGGCACCCTCGGCCGCATCCTCGGCGACGCCGGCATCAACATCGCCGGCATGCAGGTCGCCCGGGACGGCTCCGGAGCGCTCGCCTCGATCACCGTCGACAGCGAGATCTCGCAGGACGTGCTGAACGCCATCGCCGCGGAGATCGGCGCCAAGTTCGCCCGCGCGGTGAACCTCGGCTGAGCCTCCGTCAAGGCTGTGACCTGGGCCCGGACCGCCACGGCGGTCCGGGCCCAGGCGTTTTCCGGGGCCCGGACACCGTGTTAGCCGGCGTTCGCGTCTCAGATACTAGGAAATCCAACTATTCGTGCAGACATCCCGGGCCCGGCGTCGTACCGTGAAAGGGCCATACGGTGAGCCACCCCTGCAAGCCCAGGGTGTCGGCCCGTGTGGGCCTGTACGCGCATCGGCAGGCGATCCCTGCCCGGCGTACCCACCCTCCCCCGTTCTTCGCGCCCTGTTGCGGGCGCACGCACCAAGGAGCCGGTATGCCCCACACCGCCCCCGCCCCCACCGCCCCCGCCCCCCGTGCCCCGCGCCGCCGCCGGCGCACCGAGCAGACGCCGCGCTTCGCCGCCGACGCCCTGCAGCGCTCCCTGGACCGCCGCGACAACGGCGGGGTGACGGGCCACCACCTGGGCTGACGCCCGATTGGGCCGAAAGACTGACGCACCGTCACCCAGTCGAGTGCACAGTCGGCCCCGACGAGCGAAACGGCTCGCCCCACCCGGCGCGATGATCCTAATTTGGGGCGTCTGGAGGGGGATCGACGTCCGCGCGGTGCGGGCGGCCGCACGATCAGGCCACCCCTGCCGGGGAGACCGCTCCCGTGCGTACGTCCGCAGCTCTCGCGCTCGCCCTCGTCACCTTCGCCGCCCCCGCTGCCTGGGCCTCACCCGAGGCTGGGCGGGCCCCCACCCCGCCCGGCCGCCCGGTGACCGTCCTGCTCGAACTCGGCACCGAGGCCGTGGCGCCCGCCTGGCAGCGGGCCGCCACCGACGCCCGGCGGCAGCGGCGCTCCCCGGACGCCGTCCGGGCCGCCGCGGCCGCGGCCGGCGCCGAACAGCGGGCCCGCGCCGCGCAGGCCGTCGACCGGCTGGCGGACGGCGTCCGCCGGGCCGTCCCCGGGGCCAAGGTGGTCTACCGCACCCGGACACTGCTCAGCGGCGTCGCCGTCACCGTGCCTGCCGGCGCGCTGCCGGCCCTCGCCGCGCTGCCCGGGGTGCGCGCCGTCCACCCGGTGACCCTCAAGCGGCGGGCCAACGCCCACTCCGTCCCACTGACCGGCGCCCCCGACGTCTGGTCCGGGCCGAGCGGCAACACCGGCGCCGGCGTGCGGATCGGCATCGTCGACTCCGGCATCGACTACACCCACGCCGACTTCGGCGGCCCCGGCACCCCCGAGGCGTTCGCCGCCGTCGACGGCGCCGAGCCCGCCCCGGCCGCGCTCTTCCCGAACGCCAAGGTGATCGGCGGCCGCGACCTGGTCGGCGACGACTACAACCCGGACCCGTCCTCCCCGCACCACCAGCCCGTCCCGCACCCGGACGCCAACCCGATCGACTGCGCCGCCAACGGCCACGGCACCCATGTCGCCGGCACCGCCGCCGGCCTCGGCGTCACCAAGGACGGCAAGCCCTACCGCGGCCCCTACCGGGCCGGCCTCGACCCGGCCGCGTTCGCCGTCGGCCCCGGCGCCGCCCCCGGCGCCGCCCTGTACGCGCTGCGCGTCTTCGGCTGCGACGGCTCCACCGACCAGCTCGCCCAGGCCTTCGACCTGGCCGCCGACCCGAACGGCGACGGCGACCTCTCCGACCGACTCGACGTGGTCAACCTCTCGCTCGGCAGCGCCTTCGGCAGCCCCGACGACGCCGACTCGCTGGCCGCCGACCGGCTCTCCGCGCTGGGCACCGTGGTGGTCGCCTCGGCCGGCAACGAGGGCGACCTGTACGGGATCGGCGGCAGCCCCGGCACCGCCGCCCGGGTGCTCACCGTCGCCGCCTCCGTCGACGCGCACGGGGACGGGGACGGCATCCGGGTGCTCGCCCCCGAGTCGGCCGCGGGCGTCGTCCCCGGCCACTGGAGCGCCGAGTACACCGGCTGGTCCACCCGGGACGTCACCGCCGACCTCGCGCGGCCCGCCGACCAGGAGGACGGCTGCACCGCCTTCAGTGCGGCCGACGCCGCCCGGCTCAAGGGCAGGATCGCCGTCCTCGGCTGGCGCAGCAAGGACGCCGACCGGGCCTGCGGCTCCGCCCTGCGCGCCGACCACGCCGCCGACGCCGGCGCGGTCGGCACGCTGTTCGCCGCGGACGGCGAGTCGCTCGCCGAGATCGCCGGCGACGACCGGATCCCCGCCGTCCTGCTGGCCCGCAGCGACGCCGAGCGGCTCACCGCGGCGATGGCCGACGGCCCCGTCCGGGTGCAGCTGGCCGCCCCCGGCAACACCCTGCACGGCGCGGTCTCCCAGGACCGGCCGGAGCGCACCGACACCCTCACCCCGTTCACCTCCCGCGGCATCGGGGAGCCGGGCATCGTCAAGCCCGACCTCGCGGCCCCCGGCGAGACAATCTGGTCGGCCAAGGCCGGCAGTGGCAGCGGCGGCATGCGCGAGGACGGCACCTCCATGGCCGCCCCGCACGCCTCCGGCCTCGCCGCCCTCGTCCGGGCCGCCCACCCCGACTGGCCGGTCGCCGAGATCAAGGCCGCGCTGATGAACACCGCCGTCGACACCCGGCTCGCCGCCGACCCGGCCAGCCCCGTGCACGGCCCGGAGCGCACCGGCGCCGGCCGGGCCCGGGTGGACGGCGCCGTCACCACCCCGGCGGTCGCCTACGCGGCGGGCGAGGGCGCGGTCGACGGCGCGGTCGGCCTCTCCTTCGGCCCGGTCGAGGTCACCGGGCCCCTCGCGCTCGAACGCCAGGTGGAGATCCGCAACCACGGCGACGCCCCGCTCACCTACACCACCGGCTACGCCGCCGCGACCGAGCTGCCCGGCGCCTCCTTCGGGCTCAGCCCGGCGCAGGTCACCGTCGACCCCGGCGGCACCGCCCGGGTCACCGTCATCCTGCGGGTGCCGGGCAGCCTCGACCGCGCCCCCGACCCGACCCTCGACCTCGTCCAGGCCGGCCGTGCCCGCAGCTACCGCGGCGAGCTCTCCGGCCGGCTGCTGCTGACCCCGGTCGGCGCCGAGGTGCCGCAGCTGCGGGTGCCGCTGTTCGCCGCCCCCCGGGCCGCCTCGCAGTACACCGCCGGGCCGCAGCTCGCCGCAGGCCGGGCCGGCGCGACCATGCTCGCGCTGGCCGGCTCGGCCGCCTCGACCACCGACGGCGTCGGCCTGCTCAGCGCCTTCGTGTTCGGCGGCGACGCCGCCCGCTGGCCGGACTGCGCGGACGGCGGCGACGCGGACGACATCTGCGTGGAGCGGCCCGGCGAGCGCGCCGCCAACCTGCGGTACGCGGGCGCGGCCAGCGACGCCCCGGCGCACGGCGACCCGCTCGCCGAGGGCACCCTCTACCTGGCCGCCGCACTGTGGGGCCCGGCCGCGAGCCCGGTCGGCATGTTCGGGGTGCGCGCCTCGCTGGACACCGACGGCGACGGCAGGACGGACGCGATCGTCGCCGCCGACCGGCTGCGCGGCAGCGACGTCCTGGTGGCCCGCACCCGGGACGCCCGCACCGGCAAGGAGTTGGACGTCCAGCCGCTGAACGCCCGCTGGGGCGACACCGACACCGGCCTGCTCGACGGCGACGCGCTGGTGCTGCCCGTCCGGCTCTCCGCGCTGCCGGGGCTGAGGCCCGGCGCGAGCACCGTCCACTACGCGCTGTGGACGGGCCAGGCGCTGCCGGGCGCGCCGAGCGAGCAGGACGCGCTCGGCGCGATCGGCCTCACCGGCGGCCGGCCGGCCCTGGCCCTGGACGTGCTGCACCCCGCACTGGACGTCCGCGACGGCACCGACGGCCCGGCCGCCCTCGTCGTTCCGGAACACCCGGGCAGCGTCCTGCGGGTGGCCCGGGCGGACGGTGCGGCCCGGCTGCTACTGCTCCACCACCTCAACCCGGACGGGCGCCGGGCCGAGGTCGTCACCCTGCGCTGACCCGGCGGCGGGGCCCGGGCCCCGCCCCGTCAGCACCATCCGCGACAGCACGAAGGTGATCGGGATCGCGACCGCCGCAGCCAGCAGCGGCGCGATCCGGTCGTCCACCCGCACCCACTCCACCAGCGCGAACACCCCGCCGCTCTGCACCAGGTAGTTGGTGATGTTCGGCAGCGGGAAGAGCAGGAACTTCCGCCAGGTCGGCCGGGTGCGGTAGGTGAAGTACGTGTTCAGGAAGAACGAGCCGACCATGCTCAGGAAGAACGCCGCGCTGAACGCCGCGAAGTACGGCAGGTACGGATGGAACGCCAGGTACAGCAGGTAGAAGGTGCCCGTGTTGACGACACCGACCAGGCCGAACCTGACGACCTGCCACAGCTGCTGCCTCACACCGTCTCCCCGGCGCGGTGGCTCTCGGCGCGGAACGCGGCCCGCGGCACATTGGTCTCCTTGACCAGGAAGTGCGGTCGCCGCTTGGTCTCGTAGTAGATCCGGCCGATGTACTCGCCGATCAGACCGAGCATCACCATCTGCAGGCCGCCCAGACCCACGATGGCCACGATCAGGGTGACGTAGCCGGGGGAGTCCACGCCGTCCACCAGGGCCACGCCGGTGATCCACGCCGCGTACAGCGCCGCCACGCCGACCAGCGCCAGGCCCAGGTAGATGGCGATCCGCAGCGGCCGGTTGTTGAACGAGATCAGGCCGTCCATGCCGTAGTTGAGCAGGGCGCCGAACCGCCACTTGGTCTCGCCGGCCTCGCGGGCCACGTTCTCGTAGTCGAAGGTGACGGTGTCGAAGCCGATCCAGGAGAACAGGCCCTTGGAGAACCGGTTGTACTCCGGCAGCGACAGCAGCGCGTCCACCGCCGCCCGTGACAGCAGACGGAAGTCGCCGACGCCGTCCTGGAGTTCGACGTCCACCCAGCGGTTGACGAGCCGGTAGTAGAGCCGGCTGACCGCCGAGCGGACGGGGCGGTCGCCCTCCCGGGTGCGGCGCGCGATCACCTGGTCGTGGCCGCGGTCGTACAGCTCCAGCATCCGCTCGATCAGCTCCGGCGGGTGCTGCAGGTCGGCGTCCATCAGGACCACCGCGTCACCGGTCGCCTCGCGCAGGCCGGCGAGCATGCCCGCCTCCTTGCCGAAGTTCCGGCTGAAGGAGACGTAGCGGGTGGTGTCGGGGTACTCCGCGGCGATCTTGCGCAGCCGCTCCAGGGTGCCGTCCGCGCTGCCGTCGTCGACGTAGCAGAGCTCGTACTCGACGGGCAGGGCGTCCAGGCTTGCGCGGATCGCGGTGTCGAAGAGCTCGACCACCGCCTCCTCGTTGTAACAGGGCACCACCACGGACAGCCGCACCAGTCCACCTCCGGCCTCGACGCAGTCGGCGGCCGAAAGCACGGACCCCTCAACCCTGCCTGTCTGATTTCACACAGATGGTACCGGTCCGCCGTCGGCCGCCCGGCCGTTCCGGCGCCGCAGCCGCGTGAGCAGCACCACGCCCAGCAGCACCGCCGCGGCCGCTCCGCTCGCCGCCAGACCCGGCAGCAGACCCGGCGGGCGGTAGCCGCAGGAGACCTCGGAGGCGCCCGTGCCCAGGTCGACGCCCATCATGCCGAGCACCGACCGGGGGGCCCTCGCCGGACCGCCGTCCACCGAGCAGCGCCAGCCGTCCACGGCCGGCACCGAGATCAGCGCGGTGCCGGTGGAGCCGGCCGGCAGCGCGGCGGTGAGCGTGTGCCCGCCCGCGGTGACCTCCGTCGCCCCGCGCAGGCCGTGCAGCGCGGAGTCCAGCGCGGCGCGGTCCAGGCAGCCGAGCGGCAGCTCGGGGATCTCCGCCCCGACCGCAGCCCGCAGCTGGACGGTCACCCGCCCGTCGGCGGGCACCGGACCGAGCTCGCGGATCGGCATCGCGGTCATCGGCTGCTTGCCCCAACTGGTGTACTTGCCGCCCGCGCCCATCACCGTGCCGCCCAGCCACGGCGCGTACAGGTAGGCGGTGCGCCCGGGGGTGCAGGCGGCGGTGAAGGTCGTCCAGGTGCCGCCCTTCGGCGTCGCCGGGACGCGCCAGCCGCCCGCGGAACGGACCGGCCGCGGCCCCGCCGTCCACTCGGGGGCCGGGGTCTCGTACACCCGGGCGCCGAGCAGCGACTCCTGGCGGCTCCACACCGAGCGGGTGTCCGGGGCCGCCGTCGGGTGCAGGGTGACCAGCGGAGCCGCCGGGGCGTGCTTCACCGCGAAGCCGCCCTGGCCGCCGGTGGAGTCCAGGTACGTGGTGACACCGAACAGCGCCCGCCCGACCGGGTCGGCCGGACTGAGGGTGTGCCGCCCCTGGATGTACCAGCCGGCGCCGAGCCCCTGCAGCATCCCGGCGGTCACCGCGGGCAGGTAGCTGCTGTAGTACGAGCCGCCCTGGCCGCCCAGCAGCAGCGGGTCGTTGTTGGCGAACTCGTGCGGGCCCGGGTCGGTGCGGCTGTGCGGCCAGTCGTCCTCCGCGCGCAGCGCCCCGGCGGCGGCCAGCGACTGCGCGGACATCGTGGTGCGCGGCTGGTAGAACGGCAGCCGGTCGCGGATCTCGGTCACCGCGGCCGCGGTGTGCACCGCCCCGGCGAAGACGGTGAGCACCAGCACCGCGCCCGCCGACCGGCGTACGAGCGGGCGCGTGCGCCACCGCGCGAGCGCCAGCAGCGCACCCAGCAGCAGGGCGCCGCCCGCCCCGACCTCGATCCAGGTCGACCAGCGGACCGAGCTCTGCCCGTGCCCGGCCAGCGCCAGCAGGGCGACCAGCCCGGCGCCGCCCAGCAGCGCCCGCACGTCCGGCCGCCGGGCGAGCGAGGCCCAGGCCGCCATCACCAGCAGCCCGCTCAGCACGAACGACGCCCGGTACGGGCTGCCGTTGGGGATCGCCAGCCCGTGCCACAGCAGGATGGTCGGCTCCCAGACGAAGCTCGCCCCGACCAGCACCAGCAGGACGTACCAGCCGATCCGCTCGGCCGGGCGGACCTTCCGGTTGAACGGAAGCGAGGCCACCAGCAGCAGGCCGAGCATGCCGACGAACAGGTTCGGCACCGAGTGGTCCGAGCGCCCGCCGGGCAGCAGCTGCGCCAGGTAGCCGGTGAGGCCCGGCGCGCCCTCGTAGGTCGCGGGCGGGGCCGGCTGCGAGGCCTTGCTGGCCTTCAGCGAGACCGTCGTCGCCGGCGCCGCCAGCAGCACCCCGACGGTGAGCATCCCGGCCGCCCGGCCGGCCGCGTGCAGCCGCTCCCGCCACGGGGTGCCGGCCAGCGCGAGACGCAGCAGCAGCACCAGGCCGGCGGCGATGGTCGCCATCGCCGCGGTGTAGAAGTTGCCCGCCCAGGCGACGGCGACCAGCAGCGTGCCGAGCGCCCAGCGGCGGCCGCGCAGGCACCAGTCGCAGGCCAGGCCGATCGACGGCAGCGAGACCAGGCCCCACATCCACATCGGATCGGGCGAGCCGTCGTTCAGCACCCAGGCGCAGAGCCCGTAGCCGACCGCGAGCAGCGCGCGCGGCCACGGGTTGCCCGGCACCAGGCGGCCGAGCAGCACCGTCATCGTGGCGGAGCCGAGGCCGATGCTCAGCAGGGTGACGAGGAACACGGGGAGGTTGACGGCGTCCCGGGGGAAGAGCCCGACCAGCCAGGAGAACGGGTTCGTCAGGTAGGTGACGAAGTCCCCCAGGAAGGGCGAGCCGTAACCGCTGTTCCAGTTGAACAGCAGGTCGCCGCCGCCCCGGCCGTGCACCAGGTCCCACAGGTGGGCGTGGAACGGCACGAACTGGTTGCCGAGGTCGTTCACCGCCCGCGACCGGGCGCCGAACGGGTACGTCCCGCGCACCGCCGCGGCCAGGCAGAACGCCGCCATGGACAGCACGGCGGCGAGCAGGGCGGCGGCCGCCTCGCGGCCGGGGGCGCGTCCGGCTGCCGGCGCCGCGGCCTGGTCCGGGGCCGTCGCCTCGCGGCCGCGCGAGCGGGTCGGGGCCGTCTGCTGGCTCACTGCGGGGTGCTCCTGCCTGGCCCGGGCGGGCCGAAGGGGTCGTACGGGGCCGGCCGGCGGGCATGCGGCGGCCGGCCGGGACGCGGGGGGTGCCCACCGAGCATAGGCAACGGCTCAGCCCGCCTGGCTCCAGGCGCCGAAGGGGGCGCCCGGCACCGGCTGGCGGGCGGTGTAGAGGTGGCCGTCGCAGCCGATCGCGGCGGCCACCACCCGGCCGTCCCCGTCGGCGGTCAGGGCGGGGGTGTGGACCAGCAGCGGGCCGTCGTGCTGCCAGTCCCGGCCGGCGGCGCGCAGTGCGGTGCGGCCGCGGTCGTCGCGGACGGCCAGCGCACCGGCCACGGTGGCGACCCGTCCGAATCCGCCGGGCGGCGTCGACTCGGCGACCACCTTCCACGCCTCGGAGCCGGGCGCCCGCTCAGCGGTGAGCACCCGGGCGCTCCTCGGCTCCCGGAAGCGCACCCGCAGCGCGCCCTCCTCGCCGAGCTCCGCGGTGACCGGGCCGGCCGGCACCGGCAGACCGGTCGGCGCCGCCGGCCGCAGCGGGCCGCCGGGCTCGTCCGAGGCCCAGTGCACGACGGTGCGCGGGCCGGGCGCGAACAGGTGCGTGTTGCCGTAGCCGTCGACGACCGCGCCCAGGCCGTCCTGGACGGGCCCGCCGGCGTGCGGCGGCAGCGTCAGCGCCGTCCACGGGCCGTCCGGAGTGCCGACGGCGAGGGTGCCGCCCCAGGTGCGGGCGGCGACCTGCACGGTGCCGTCCGACAGGGCCAGGCCGATCGGGTAGCCGAACTCCATCGACCGCACCGGGTCCCCGCCGTCCGGCGCGCCCAGGCTCTGCCACGGGCCGAAGGACTCCGGCCCGGTCTGTACGGCGGTGACGATCTCGCGTCTGTGCTCGGCGGCGGCGTACCGGAGGAGGGTGCGCACCCCGAGCAGGCGTATCAGCCCGTCACTCTGCCGGAAGGCCTGCAGCTGGCCCTCCAGCCCGGTGCCGGCGATCCGGCGCGGGCCGGCCCAGCCGCGCTTCGACTGCGTCCACTGCACCGCCGAGCCGTTCAGCAGGCCGAACGCGGCCAGCCGGCCGTCGGCGAGCGACACCAGCCAGGCACCGCTGCCGGGGGCGCGGTAGCGGGTGGACTGCGCCCAGCCGTTGCGCAGCGCGCCCGCCCCGACCTTGCGGTCGCCGCAGCCGGCCGGGTCGCCGCAGCGGCGGTTGTCGGCCCAGCCGTAGCTGTTGAGGGCCAGCACCTTGCGGCCGACGGCGGCCTGGTCGAGGTTGTGCGGCAGGGCGGCGTTCACATAGCCGAGGTAGTGCTCGACGGTGCCGTTCCGGGCCTGCTCGCCGGCCCAGTGCCGGGCCAGCGCGGCCTGCGCGAAGTACGCCGAGTAGGTGTGGTCCTGGTGGTCCAGGTAGACGTGGCCGCCGTGCGGGTCCTTCGACGGCTTGGGGGAGTGGTCCGGGTTCGGGTCCAGCGTGCGGACCACGGTCGGACGGAAGTGGTCGAGGACCGCGTGCAGGGTGGCGATCAGCTGCTCGCGGCTGTAGCCGGCGCCCGGGGGCAGCCCGCTGCGGACCGGCGGCAGGATGTCCAGGGTGTCGGTCTCGCCGAGCCACAGGCCGCGCAGGCTCTCGGCGCGCGCAAGGCTGACCGAGCGGGCCTCGACCAGGGCGAGCAGGATCAGCTGGACCTGCGGGGCGGCCCGCAGGGTGTGCTGCTCGACCGTGCGGCCGTCCAGGTAGCTGACCAGCGACACGTCCCACGGGCTGCTCTCGTCGCCGGTGGCGAGCAGGGCGAGGGCGGCGGTCAGTCCGTTGATCCGGGCCCGGGTGTAGGCCGGCCGGTCGGCCCGGGTGACCCGGCCGAGTTCGGAGTGCAGCACGTTCCGGCCGTCCGACTCGCCGTCGGTGAGGCAGACCGTGACGCAGGCGGCGCCGGAGGCGAGCGCATGGTCGAGATCCGGATTCATGAAGTAGAGATTGTCGTCCGGATGCGCGATGACGTGCACGAACGACTGTGTGATGCTGTGATGTGCGGCACCGGCCACCCGGGTCGGCCCGGACGGCTCCGGTGCGGGCCGCCGATCCTCCCGAACCCCCAGCCAGGCCCCGCAGCCGACGGCGGGCAGAGCGAGCGCGCCACCGGCCAGCCAGAGCGCGCGGCGTCTGCCGATCCTTCCCCCCATGGTGCTTTCCCCCGTGAATTCCCCGTGCAGATCTGTCGGATTTTAACGGAGGGGTCCGGTACGGCTCCGTACCCCCCTTTGCCGCCGCGCCGTCCCCGAATGTCCGGATACTGGACACAAGATGTCAGTGGCTGGGACGCGGAGTAGGGTCCTGAGCATGTCTCGCAGCCTTCGTCTCGCAGTGATCCCCGGTGACGGCATCGGCCAGGAAGTGGTGGCCGAAGGCCTGAAGGTGCTCAGCGCCGCCCTGCCCGCCGACGTGAAGCTGGAGACCACCGAGTACGACCTCGGTGCCCGTCTCTACCACCGCACCGGCGAGACCCTGCCGGACGCCGTGCTGGAGGAGCTCAAGGACCGCGACGCGATCCTGCTCGGTGCGATCGGCGACCCGAGCGTCCCGTCCGGCGTGCTGGAGCGCGGCCTGCTGCTCAAGCTGCGCTTCGCCTTCGACCACCACATCAACCTCCGCCCGGGCAAGCTCTTCCCCGGCGTGAAGTCCCCGCTGGCCGGCGACCCCGACATCGACTTCGTGGTCGTCCGCGAGGGCACCGAGGGCCCGTACGTCGGCAACGGCGGCACCCTGCGCGCCGGCACCGAGCAGGAGGTGGCGACCGAGGTCAGCCTCAACACCGCCTTCGGCATCGAGCGGGTCGTCCGCGACGCCTACCGCCGCGCCCAGGCCCGCCCGCGCAAGAAGCTCACCCTCGTCCACAAGAACAACGTGCTGGTCCACGCCGGCCACCTGTGGACGCGGATCTTCCAGGAGGTCGGCCGGGAGTTCCCCGAGGTCACCACCGACTACCTGCACGTCGACGCGGCGACCATCTTCTTCGTCACCCAGCCCGAGCGCTTCGACGTGATCGTCACCGACAACCTCTTCGGCGACATCCTGACCGACCTCGCCGCGGCCGTCACCGGCGGCATCGGCCTGGCCGCCTCCGGCAACATCAACCCCACCGGCGCGTTCCCGTCGATGTTCGAGCCCGTCCACGGCTCCGCCCCCGACATCGCCGGCCAGGGCAAGGCCGACCCGACCGCCACCGTGCTGTCCGTCGCCATGCTGCTGGAGCACCTCGGCTACACCGAGGAGGCCGCCCGGGTCGAGGCCGCCGTCACGGCCGACCTGGCCGAGCGCACCGGCGCCCGCTCCACCTCCGAGGTCGGCGACGCGATCGCCGCCCGAGTATCCGGCTGAGCGGCCGGAACCAGCAGCACGGTTCCGGCCCGAGGGCCCGAACCCGCACAGCACAGCAGCCGACCGGCTGTTCGGCACGGCCCTCTGGATGCGAGTATCGACAGTGGGCCGTGCCGTCGTGCGTTCTCTCACCGGCGGAGGCGGCCCGGACCAACCCCACGGTGAAGGACAGACAGTCATGAGTACGCCCACCCAGGCGCCCATCACGTTCGAGCTCAAGCCCTCCGCGCACCCGCTGTCCGACGCGGAGCGCGAGGCCCGGCTGGCCAACCCCGGCTTCGGCCGGATCTTCACCGACCACATGGTCACCATCCGGTGGACGGAAGGCCTCGGCTGGCACGACGCCCAGCTCACCCCGTACGCGCCGTTGGAGATCGACCCGGCCAACATGACGCTGCACTACGGCCAGTCGATCTTCGAGGGCCTCAAGGCCTACCGGCAGGCCGACGGCTCCATCGCCACCTTCCGCCCGGAGGCCAACGCCGCCCGCTTCCAGGCCTCCGCCCGCCGCCTCGCCATGCCCGAGCTGCCGATCGTGACCTTCGTCGAGGCCGTCGAGCTGCTCGTCCAGCAGGAGCAGGCCTGGGTGCCGAACCAGCCCGAGCAGAGCCTCTACCTGCGGCCGTTCATGTTCGCCACCGAGGTCGGCCTGGGCGTCCGCCCGGCCAACTCCTACCTCTTCATGATCATCGCCTCGCCGGCCGGCGCCTACTTCCCCGGCGGCATCAAGCCGGTCTCCGTCTGGCTCTCCGAGGAGTACGTCCGCGCGGCTCCGGGCGGCACCGGCGCCGCGAAGTGCGCGGGCAACTACGCCGCCTCGCTGATCGCCCAGGCCCAGGCCGCCGAGAAGGGCTGCGACCAGGTCGTCTGGCTCGACGCCGCCGAGCACCGGTGGATCGAGGAGATGGGCGGCATGAACCTCTACTTCGTCTTCGGCGAGGGCGAGGACGCGAAGATCGTCACCCCCGAGCTCTCCGGCGCCCTGCTGCCCGGCATCACCCGCGACTCGCTGCTGCAGCTCGCCTCCGACCTCGGCTACGCGGTCGAGGAGCGGCGGATCTCCACCGACGAGTGGAAGCAGGGCAACGCCGACGGCACCCTCACCGAGGTGTTCGCCTGCGGTACCGCCGCCGTCATCACCCCGGTCGGGTCGGTGAAGTCCGCCCGCGGCGACTGGACGGTCGGCAAGGGTGAGCCCGGCCCGACCACCATGGAGCTCCGCAAGGCCCTCCTCGCCATCCAGGGCGGCCAGGCCCCCGACACCCACAAGTGGCTCCACAAGATCGTCTGATCTTTCGGGAGCGGTGCACCACAAGAGGGGCGCGTGAGGACACCTCCCGGCCGAAGGCTGGGGGAGTGCCCCCACGCGCCCCTGATCTCACATGGCCGTACGCGTCGGGCAAGCCCGGACCATGCGTCCCTGGTCTCGCCCCCGCCCATCGCCGGACCAGCGGTGTCTCGCGATGCGGATGGTGCGGGCCGGAATGCGGGCGGTGTGCCAGACTGGCAGCGTGTCCTCGCTTTCGCTGATCATTAGCAGCAGGCGCGCCGGTCCGCAGTGACCGCCCCGCACCACCCCGTTGCGGAGCGACCACGAGCGTCCAGACCCGCGCGCAGACCTCTCGCACCCGCGAGGGGTCTTTTGTTTTGCCCCCGACCGGCCCCGGCCCCCACAAGGAGCTCGGAGACACCGGGGAGCGCGCGGGATGCTGGACAGTGGAGCCGGATCCACCACCGGCAACAGCAGTACTCCACCGAACGGAGAACCCAGGGCCATGACCGAGGCCAGCAGCCACCCCAACGACAGCTTCCACGTCTTCGACACGACGCTGCGCGACGGCGCCCAGCGCGAGGGCATCAACCTCACCGTCGCGGACAAGCTGACCATCGCCCGGCACCTGGACGAGTTCGGCGTCGGCTTCATCGAGGGCGGCTGGCCCGGCGCCAACCCCCGCGACACCGAGTTCTTCGCCCGTGCCGCGGCCGAACTTGACCTGAAGAACGCCCAGTTGGTCGCCTTCGGCGCGACCCGCCGGGCCGGCGGCCGCGCGGCGGACGACCCGCAGCTCGCTGCCTTGGTCAACTCCGGCGCCCCGGTGGTGACCCTGGTCGCCAAGTCGCACGACCGCCACGTGGAGCTGGCCCTGCGCACCACCCTGGACGAGAACCTGGAGATGGTCCGCGACAGCGTCGAGCACCTCCGCGCCCAGGGCCGCCGGGTGTTCATCGACTGCGAGCACTTCTTCGACGGCTACAAGGCCAACCCGGAGTACGCCCTCGCGGTGGTCTCCACCGCGCACCGGGCCGGCGCCGACGTGGTGGTGCTCTGCGACACCAACGGCGGCATGCTGCCCTCCGGCGTCCGCGAGATCGTCGCCGAGGTGCTCGCGAGGACCGGCGCCCGGCTCGGCATCCACGCCCAGGACGACACCGGCTGTGCGGTCGCCAACACCCTCGCCGCGGTGGACGCCGGCGCGACCCACGTGCAGTGCACCGCCAACGGCTACGGCGAGCGGGTCGGCAACGCCAACCTCTTCCCGGTGGTCGGCGCGCTGGAGATCAAGTACGGCCGCCGAGTCCTCCCCGAGGGCCGGCTGGCCGAGATGACCCGGATCTCGCACGCCATCGCCGAGGTGGTCAACCTGGCACCCTCCACCCACCAGCCCTACGTGGGCTTCTCGGCGTTCGCGCACAAGGCGGGCCTGCACGCCTCCGCGATCAAGGTGGACCCGGACCTCTACCAGCACATCGACCCGGAGCTGGTCGGCAACACCATGCGGATGCTGGTCTCCGACATGGCCGGCCGGGCCTCCGTGGAGCTCAAGGGCAAGGAGCTCGGCTACGACCTCTCCGAGGACCGCGACCTGGTCGGCCGGGTGGTCGCCAAGGTCAAGGAGCAGGAGAACCAGGGCTACACCTACGAGGCCGCCGACGCCTCCTTCGAGCTGCTGCTCCGCGACGAGGTGCGCGGCCGCCGCGAGCGCTTCTTCGCGCTGGAGTCCTGGCGGACCATCAGCGAGCAGCGCGCCGACGGCACCCCGGGGAACGAGGCCACGGTGAAGCTGTGGGCCAAGGGCGAGCGCAGGATCGCCACCGGTGAGGGCAACGGCCCGGTCGACGCGCTGGACAGGGCGCTGCGCACCGCGCTGGAGCGGATCTACCCTCAGCTCGCCAAGCTGGAGCTGGTGGACTACAAGGTCCGCATCCTGGAGGGCGAGCACGGCACCGGCTCCAAGACCCGGGTGCTGGTGGAGTCCGGGGACGGGGTGGCCTCCTGGTCCACCGTCGGGGTGGCCGACAACGTCATCGCGGCCTCCTGGCACGCCCTGGAGGACGCCTACACCTACGGGCTGCTGCGGGCCGGCCTGGTGCCGGACCAGACGGACCAGGCGGCCGAGACGGACGGGACGGACCAGTAGGACCGAGCCTCCCGGGACGCCGGGGGCGGTCGAAGCACAAGGGGGCGTGAAAACGCCGGAGGGGGCGCGGTGTTCCGCGCCCCCTCCGGGGTGTCCGGCCTGTCCGTGCCCCGTTCCTAGCGGAGGCGGGCCAGGAGGGCGTGCTCGACGAGGGTGATGAGGGCGCTCTTGGCGCTGTCCCGGCGTCGGGCGTCGAGGGTGATGATGGGGGTGTCGGGTCCGAGTTGGAGTGCTTCGCGGACCTCGTCGGGGGTGTGGGGCTGGTGTCCGTCGAAGCCGTTGAGGGCGACGACGAAGGGGAGCCCGGAGTTCTCGAAGTAGTCGAGTGCGGGGAAGCAGTCGGCGAGGCGGCGGGTGTCGACGAGGACGACGGCGCCGATGGCGCCGCGGACGAGGTCGTCCCACATGAACCAGAAGCGGTCCTGGCCGGGGGTGCCGAACAGGTAGAGGATCAGGTCTTCGTCGAGGGTGATGCGGCCGAAGTCCATGGCGACCGTGGTGGTGGTCTTGCCGGAGACGTGGCTGAGGTCGTCGATGCCGGCGCTGGCGCTGGTCATGACGGCTTCGGTGCGCAGGGGGTTGATCTCGGAGACGGCGCCGACGAGGGTGGTCTTGCCGACTCCGAAGCCGCCGGCGACGACGATCTTCGCGGAGGTGGTGGCGCGGCTGGGGGCGGCCGCGTTAGAGCTTGCGAAGTCCACTGAGGACCCTTTCGAGCAGCGTGACGTCGGGCTGGTTGCCGGATTCGCCGCCGGCAGCGGGCTGGTGGATCGTGACCAGGCCGGCCTCGGCCAGGTCGGCGACGAGGATCCGGGCGACACCGAGCGGGAGTCCGAGCAGCGCGGAGACCTCGGCGACGGACTTGACGTCCGTGCAGAGCGTGCAGATCCGCTGGTGCTCGGGCAGCAGCGAGGCCAGGCGGGCCGGTTCGACACTGGCGGAGACCAGGGCCTCGATCGCCAGCTCGTAGCGCGGCCGGGTGCGGCCGCCGGTCATCGCGAACGGGCGGATCAGGGGCCCGGAGTCGGAGTCGTCCTCCAGCTCCTCCACGTGGCCGGGTTCCTGCGGTGCCTGTTCAGGGAACGGTTCCGGGCCGGGGTAGTCCTGGTACCCGGCGTCGGCCCCGTAGCGCCCCTGCTCCGGCTGCTGCGGCGGGACGCCGTAGGGCTGCTGGTCGCCGTAGGGCTGGGTGAAGTACTGCTGCTGGCCCGCGGGCGCGGCGTACTGCTGCTGGTACGGCTGTCCGTGGCCGACGCCGGGGGCTCCGAACGCGTCATGGCCGGTACCGGGGTACGGGACGCCGTACTGACCGCTGCGGTCGTCTGGCGGTGTCACGGTTCCTCTCCTCACAAGGTGCGGCGGTGCGGTGCTGGCCCGGACACGGGAGGTGTCCGGGCCGGTGGTGCGAAGGCCGTACAACGCCCGAACCCGAGTCCGCCGGCGGGTGCCGGAGGACTCGGGGACGGGCAATGAGGTCTTTCGAATACCAGGACGGTATCCGACGAACCGTCAGTGCAGCAGGCTGCCCTGCAGTTCTGCCCGGAGGGCGGGGGTGAGGACGGCGCCGGCGCGGTCGACGAGAAGTGCCATCTCGTAGCCGACCAGGCCGATGTCGGAGTCGGGGGCGGCGAGGACGGCGAGGGCGGAGCCGTCACTGACCGCCATGAGGAAGAGGAAACCGCGCTCCATCTCGACGACGGTCTGGTTGACGTCGCCGCCCTCGAAGATCCGGCTGGCGCCGGAGGTCAGCGAGGTGAGACCGGAGGCGACGGCGGCGAGCTGGTCGGCGCGGTCCCGGGGGAAGCCCTCGGACATGCACAGCAGGAGACCGTCGGCGGAGACCACCACCGTGTGCGACACCCCGGGGGTGTTGTCCACGAAATTGGTGATCAGCCAGTTCAGGTTCTGTGCGGCCTGGCTCATCTGACTCAACTCAACGCTCCTGGTGGTTCGAGCCGCCGAAGAGATCGGTGCTGCTGTTCTGGTTGCTGCCGCGACCCTGGTTCGGGTCGAAGCGGAAGCTGCCGGTGGCCCCCGGGTCACCGCCGGCGCTGCGTCCCTGCTCGACGCCGCGGCGCAGGTTGGTGAGCCGGCCGCGCACCTCCTCCGGGTTGCGGGAGACCTGCGGGCCTTCCTGCGGAGTCGGCTTGGCGTTGCCGGGCACGAGGTTCTGCTTGGGCACCCGGCGCGGCAGACCCGCCTGGGTGGTGCCGCTGGTCGAGGGCTCGCGGACCTGCTCGGCCCGCTGCCAGCCGCCGTCGTTGGCGGACTGCCAGGCGCTCGACGTGGTCGGGCCGGTCGGGCCGTAGCCGCCGAGCGCGGACACGTCGTGGCCGCGGTTCTCCTCGGAGTCGGAGGTGTCCTTGGCACCGGTGAACCAGTTCGGCTTCTCCTCGCCGCCGCCGAAGGCAGCGGCACCGCCGCCGCCACCGGCGCCACCGCCGGCCAGCTGCTGGCCCGGGCGCCGCTGCGGCAGGCCGCCGCCGGACGCGGGCGCCGGGGGCAGCGCAGGCGGCTCCTCGGCCCCGTACGGGTGCCCGGCGGGCCGGTCGGCCTCGCCGTAGCCGTACGGCTGGTAGGCGTCCTCCTGGGGGCCCTGCTGCTGCGGGATGCCCTGGTAGCCGCCCCGGTCGTACTGGCCCTGGTACTGGTCGTAGCCGTCCTGGCCGTACTGGTCCTGGCCGCCGTAGGGCTGCTGCTCCTGGTAGCCGCCCTGCTCGTACTGGCCCTGGTACTGGTCGTAGCCGTCCTGGCCGTACTGGTCCTGGGCGTAGCCCTGGTCCTGGTAGCCGGCCTGGTCGTAGCCCTGGGGCTGGTACTCGTCGGCGTACGGGCCCTCGGTCGTCTCGATCGCCTCGGCGTCGATGACGTCGTCCGGGCTGCCGGGCTCCAGCGCGGCGGCGCGGCGGCGCTGCGTGCGCTGCATGGACTCCAGCGCGGGGCTGAAGCCGCCGGCGCCGGCACCGGTCAGGTGGTCGTCGAAGCCGAGCTCGGCGGCGCTGCGCTGGCTCCAGTCCTCCTGCCAGGCCTGGGTGGGCTCCTGCTCGGAGAAGATCCGGGAGACGGTGAACTGCTCTTCCGGCTCCGGCGCGGCGTTCATCTGGGTCAGGCCCACCGGGAGCATGACCAGCGAGGTGGTGCCGGCGGACTCGCCGGACGGGCGCAGCTGCACGCGGATGTCGTGCCGCTGGGACAGCCGGCCGACCACGAAGAGGCCCATGCGGCGGGAGATGGTGGCGTCGACCGTGGGCGGCTCGGCCAGCTTCTCGTTGATCTCCGCGAAGTCGTCGGCGGTGAGGCCGATGCCCTTGTCGTGGATCTCGACCAGGACGCGGCCGTCCGGCAGACGGGTGGCGTTGACCAGGACCCGGGTCTGCGGGCTGGAGAACGTGGTGGCGTTCTCCAGCAGCTCGGCGAGCAGGTGGACGAGGTCGGTCACCGCGGCGCCGACGACCTCGGCCTCCGGGATGCCGGAGAGTTCGACGCGCTCGTACTGCTCCACCTCGGAGGCGGCGGCGCGGAGCACGTCGACCAGCGGGACGGGGGTGTTCCAGCGGCGGCCGGGCTCCTCGCCCGCGAGGACGAGGAGGTTCTCACCGTTGCGGCGCATACGGGTCGCCAGGTGGTCCAGCTTGAAGAGGTTCTCCAGCTGGTCCGGGTCGGCCTCGTTGTTCTCCAGGTCGGTGATCAGCGCCAGCTGGCGCTGGATCAGGCTCTGGCTGCGGCGCGACAGGTTGGAGAAGATCGCGTTCAGGTTGCCTCGGAGCAGGGCCTGCTCGGCGGCGAGCGACACCGCCTGCGCGTGGACCTGGTCGAAGGCTCGGGCGACCTCGCCGATCTCGTCCTTGCCGCGCAGCGGGATCGGCTCGACCGAGGTGTCGACCCGGTCCGGGTCGGTCTTGGAGAGCTTCTCGACCAGGTCGGGCAGACGGTGGTTGGCGATGTCCAGCGCGGCGGTGTTCAGGGTGCGCATACCGAGGATCATCGAGCGGGCGATGAAGCCGGTGAGCAGACCGGCGAGCGCCAGTGCGGCGATCACGATGCCGGAGTTGAGGAAGGCGTCGGTCTGGGCGCGGTCCTTGATGTTCTGCGCGTCGCCGACGACCTCGTTCAGCAGCGCGGATTCCGTGGCGCGCAGGGCGTTCATGTGACCGGCGGAGGCCTGGTTCCAGTTCTGGACGGTCAGACCGGCGTTCTTCGCGTTCTCGAAGAGCTTCTCCGCCGCGTCCTTGCCGTCCTGCTGGCCGCGCATGGCGGCGTCGGAGTAGGCCAGGCCGATGTTCATCAGGCCGTTGACGGTCGGGATGGTCTGGTTGTCGGGCATCCGCAGCGGGGCGCGCTGGTCGGCCGCGGCCTGGGCGACCAGGGCGTCCGCGAAGACCTTGGCGTCGTCGGCGGTGGAGCCGGTGGAGAACTCGCTGATGGCGGTGGTCTCGAGCTTGCTCGCCACCAGGAGCGAGATGATCAGTTCCTGGTTCTCGTACCGGCTGACGGTGCCCTGGGCGATGCCGGCGAGCAGGTTGATCATCAGCGCACGCTGGGTCGAGGCGGAGGCCTTGGCCAGCGACATGGCGTAGATCGCGCGGCCCTTGCTGGTGACGCTGGAGCTGCCGAAGCCGACGGAGTTGTCGATGGCCAGCAGCGGGGCGAACATCACCGAGTAGGCGGCCTGGGTGGCGGAGGCGAGCAGCTCCGGCTTGTAGGCGTTCTCGCGCAGGTGCGGGAGGAAGACGACGAGCTGCTGGAAGGCCGCGTCGCGGCGCTTGAGCGTCTCGTCGTCGGAGATCTTGCCGTAGGCCGTGTTGTACGCCTTGAGGGAGTCGTCGGTCTTCTTGCGGAGCTCACCGAGCCGGCCCTGCGGGTCGGAGCCGGTCAGGAGCGGCACGATCGAGAGGTCGCGCTCGTTCTCCAGGGCGTCCGCGAGGTCGGTCGCGGCGTGCGCGAGCTTCGCGGTCTTCACCGCGCGGTCGGCCTTGTGGAAGTCGTCCAGCGAGGTGTTGACGCGCAGGCCGCCGAAGACCAGGCCGATGATGACCGGCACGAGCAGAATGGCGATCAGTCGGGTCGGCACGCGCCAGTTCCGGGGGGCCAGGAACTCGTACCGGCCGCCGCCGTCGTCACCCGACTCGCCGGAGCCCGGCCTGCCGGCCGGCCCCGGGGCGCTGCCCGGGCGATTGCCCGGGCCGCTGAGTATCTGGGGCGGCGGCGCGGCGGTGCCGCGCGGCTGCGGTCGGTCCTCGGCCGCCGTGAACGCGGAGAAGCCGGCCGGTGCCTGACCGCCGGGTCCCGACTCGTTCTGGCGGGGCTCGGACCGCCGCTGCGGGGTGTCTGGCTGCTTACGCCTCACTCGACAACAACCTCTCGGCCGATGGTGCGGCCATGAATCAATCCAGCGGCTACCCCCGCCGGCCGCAGCCCGCTGCTGGGTGGAACTGCCATATGGGGTGACTACGGGGTAGCTGGAATTTCAGCACGTGCAGGGATGCGGGACAAACAGCTCTCCGTGCCCGAGACGCGCTGAACAAATCGGACATTTGGGGGCAGTTTGGGACCAAACGAAAGGTCGACAGTGCACAGTGGATCGAAATCCTCACGCTGTGTCGCTGTTGATCTCGAAATGCCTACCGAACTGTTATGGACGGAGAAACGCGCGCCCGCTCCCGTGCCCGTCAGGGCACCGGAGCGGGCGCGCGGCATCATCGTCCTGGGTTCCTGTCCCTAGCGGAGGCGGGCCAGGAGGGCGTGCTCGACGAGGGTGATGAGGGCGCTCTTGGCGCTGTCCCGGCGTCGGGCGTCGAGGGTGATGATGGGGGTGTCGGGTCCGAGTTGGAGTGCTTCGCGGACCTCGTCGGGGGTGTGGGGCTGGTGTCCGTCGAAGCCGTTGAGGGCGACGACGAAGGGGAGCCCGGAGTTCTCGAAGTAGTCGAGTGCGGGGAAGCAGTCGGCGAGGCGGCGGGTGTCGACGAGGACGACGGCGCCGATGGCGCCGCGGACGAGGTCGTCCCACATGAACCAGAAGCGGTCCTGGCCGGGGGTGCCGAACAGGTAGAGGATCAGGTCTTCGTCGAGGGTGATGCGGCCGAAGTCCATGGCGACCGTGGTGGTGGTCTTGCCGGAGACGTGGCTGAGGTCGTCGATGCCGGCGCTGGCGCTGGTCATGACGGCTTCGGTGCGCAGGGGGTTGATCTCGGAGACGGCGCCGACGAGGGTGGTCTTGCCGACTCCGAAGCCGCCGGCGACGACGATCTTCGCGGAGGTGGTGGCGCGGCTGGGGGCGGCCGCGTTAGAGCTTGCGAAGTCCACTGAGGACCCTTTCGAGCAGCGTGACGTCAGGCGCACCGCCGGACTCGCCCGCAGCAGCGGGCTGGTGGATGGTGACCAGGCCGGCCTCGGCCAGGTCGGCGACGAGAATACGGGCGACACCGAGCGGGACACCGGCCAGGGCCGAGATCTCCGCGACGGACTTGACCTCGCGGCAGAGTCCGACGATCCGGGCGTGCTCCGGCAGCAGACCGCCGGAGCGCTCGGCCGAGCCGGTGGTCGAGATCAGCGCCTCGATCGCCAGCTGGTACCGCGGCCGGGTGCGGCCGCCGGTCATCGCGTACGGACGGACGAGCGGCTGCTGCTCGTAGCCGCCGGACTGCTGCTGCCCACCGTAGCCGCCGGCCTGCTGGCCGCCGTAGCCACTGCCGTACCCGTTGCCGTACGAGCCGGCCGGTGTCGGGGGCGGGGTCATAGGTCCTCCTCGTGCTGCCGCCGTTCGCAGCGGGGTTCCAGCCGGACGGTGCCGGCTGAGGCGGTCGGCCACCCGGGGGCGGCCGATGGTCGGTGCGCCCGGCCGGGCGGGCCGGGCGCATTTCGGGGGTCGGGAATTCAGTGCAGCAGGCTGCCCTGCAGTTCTGCCCGGAGGGCGGGGGTGAGGACGGCGCCGGCGCGGTCGACGAGAAGTGCCATCTCGTAGCCGACCAGGCCGATGTCGGAGTCGGGGGCGGCGAGGACGGCGAGGGCGGAGCCGTCACTGACCGCCATGAGGAAGAGGAAACCGCGCTCCATCTCGACGACGGTCTGGTTGACGTCGCCGCCCTCGAAGATCCGGCTGGCGCCGGAGGTCAGCGAGGTGAGACCGGAGGCGACGGCGGCGAGCTGGTCGGCGCGGTCCCGGGGGAAGCCCTCGGACATGCACAGCAGGAGACCGTCGGCGGAGACCACCACCGTGTGCGACACCCCGGGGGTGTTGTCCACGAAATTGGTGATCAGCCAGTTCAGGTTCTGTGCGGCCTGGCTCATCTGACTCAACTCAACGCTCCTGGTGGTTCTGGCCGAAGCCGTCGAAGCCCTGCTGCTGGCGGCCGGAGGTGTTCTGGCCCTGACCTGCCTGGCGGCCCTGCTGGATGCCGCGGCGCAGGTTGGTGAGCCGGCCGCGCACCTCCTCCGGGCTGCGCGAGACCTGCGGGCCGGTCAGCGGCGCCGACTCGGCGGTGCCGGAGACCAGGTTGGCCTGCGGGGTACGGCGCGGCAGACCCGAAGTGGTCAGACCGCTGGTCGAGGGCTCGCGCACCTGCTCGGCACGGCGCCAGCGCTCGTCGTTGGCCGACGGACGCCACGGGGCGTCCGGGGCCTCGCGGAGGCGCGGCTCACCCTGCGGACCGGGCCGCTGCGGCGCGCCCTGCGGGCCCGGACGCTGCGGGCCGCCCTGCGGGCCGGCCGGCTGCTGCGGCGCCTGCGGGCGCTGCTGCTGCGGAGCCTGCTGCTGACGGGGACCCTGCGGGGCCTGCTGCCGGCGCGGAGCCTGCGGGGCCTGCTGCTGCGGGAGTTCCGGCGCCGTGGTGCCGGGACGCTGCGGCTGGTACTGCGGCGGGCGCGGGCGGGCCTGCTGCTGCGAGGCCTGGCCGCCGTCCTCCGGGCGGAACCACTGCTGGGTGTCCTCCGGACCGGGGCCGGTCGGCAGCGCCATCGGCTGCTGCTGGGGCTGCTGCTGCGGCACCTGCTGCCCGAACGGCTGGCCGCCGGGCTGCTGCGACGGGTCCGGCAGCACCGGCTCCACCAGGCCGAGGCCCAGCGGGTCGCGCGGGTCGATGTCGCTGGCCTCGAAGCGCGGCCGGCCGAACTGCACCGTGGACTCGACCGCGTTCGGCTCGGCCGGGCCGGCCTGCGGCAGCGGCGCCTGCGGGCGCTGCTGGCCCTGCGGACCGGGACCCGCCGGACGGCCGCCCTGGCCGGGCCGACCGGACTCCGGGCGCGGACGCTCGGGCATCGGGGCACGGCCGCCGGGGCCCTGCTCCGGGCCCGGGCCGCGGCGCGGCAGGCCGCCCTGGGCACCCGGACCACCGGGTCCGCCCTGGACACCGGGGGCGCCGGACGCGCCCGGCACCCGCCGGGCCTGGCCCAGCAGACCCTGCGGGGCCTGCTGACCCTGCTGGGGCTGGTTGTGCTGGGGCGCGGGGGTCTCGTTGAGCGCCTGGCCGACCTCGCGGGTCGGCAGGCCGCCGCCCGGACGGCCGCCCTGCGGCTGCTGGGGCGCACCGCCCTGCGGGCCCTGGCCGAGCTGCGGACGGGCCGGAGCACCGGCCGGCGCCTGGCCGAGCGCGGCGGCGGCCCGGCCGGCCAGCGCCTCGGCGGCACTGGCACGGCCCTGCTGACGCGGGGTCGGGCCGAGGCCGCGGCCGGACTTGCCGCCCTGGTGGGCACCGCCACCGGGACGCTGGCCGGGGCGGCCGGCGGAGTTGGTGACGTCCACCGGGAGCATGACGAGCGCGGTGGTGCCGCCGGAGTCGCTGGGGCGCAGCTGGATGCGGATGCCGTGTCGCAGGGACAGGCGGCCGACCACGAAGAGGCCCATGCGGCGGGAGACGGAGACGTCGACGGTGGGCGGGCTCGCGAGGCGCTCGTTGATGTCCGCGAGGTCGTCCGGGCTGAGGCCGATGCCGGTGTCGTGGATCTCGACCAGCACGCGGCCGTCGGGCAGCGCGTGGCCGGTGACCCGGACGCGGGTCTGCGGGCTGGAGAACGAGGTCGCGTTCTCGAGCAGCTCGGCGAGGAGGTGGACGAGGTCGTTGACGACGCGGCCGGCGACCTCGGTCGACGGCACCGCGGCGAGTTCGATGCGCTCGTACTGCTCCACCTCGGAGGCGGCGGCGCGGAGCACGTCGACCAGCGGGACGGGGCGGGTCCAGCGACGGCCCGGGTCCTCACCGGCGAGGACGAGGAGGTTCTCACCGTTGCGGCGCATACGGGTCGCCAGGTGGTCCAGCTTGAAGAGGCTGGCCAGCTGGTCCGGGTCGGCCTCGCGGCTCTCCAGCTCGGAGATGAGCGACAGCTGGCGCTGGATGAGGCCCTGGCTGCGGCGCGACAGGTTGGTGAACATCGCGTTGATGTTGCCTCGCAGCAGGGCCTGCTCGGCGGCGAGGCGGACGGCCTCGCGGTGCACCATGTCGAACGCGGAGGCCACGTGGCCGATCTCGTCCGCCGAGTCGACGCCGACGGGTTCGACGGTGACGTCGACGTCGTGCGGGTCGCTCTCGGAGAGGGTCTTGACCAGCTCGGGCAGTCGCCGCTCGGCGACGTCCTCGGCCGCGGTCTGCAGACGGGTCAGCGAGCGCACCATCGAGCGGGCCACGATCGCGGCGCCGGCGATGGCGACGATGAGGACGACGGCGATCAGCGCGGCGTTGACCAGCGCCTCGGTGTCGGCGTCGGACTGCAGCTTCTGGGCCTTGCCGTCGAGGTCCTCGAGTAGCTGGGTCTCGATCCGCTGCTCGGCGTTGATCTTGACGCTGGCGGCGTCGTACCAGTCGGTGTAGGTGCGCGGGTCGGTCTGCCGGATGCCGTTGGTGTTCAGCACCTGCTGGGTGTACCGGTCGGTGTCCGCGATCGTCTGGTTGAAGCTCAGGCTGGAGCGCTTCTTGCGGGCCTCTTCGTCACCGTAGATGGCGGTGAAGTTCGCGAGCGCGCTCTCCTCGGAGACCTGGAGGCGGATACCGAAGGTCTCGTCCGAGGGGGAGAGGTCGGCCTTGCCGGGGCGGGCCAGCGCGGCGGAGATCAGCGCGCGCTGCATGGACGCGTTCTCCTTGGACAGCGCGAACTGGCTGAGCGCCCGGGTGATCTTGATCAGCTCGGTCGAGTTCGACGCGATCGCGATCTCCTCGGTGATGCCGATGAGACCCTTGATGATCACGTCGTAGTTCAGGACGGTGGCCTGAATGTTGTCGATGTTGGTGTACGCGGAGCCGCGCGCCTCCGACAGCTGGTTGAGGTCCTTGCGGACCTGCAGCAGCAGCGCCTTTCCACCGGCGAGGTCGAGCTCGTCGAACTTGTCGGCACTGGTGGCGAAGGCCTTGCTCAGCTGGTCGGTGTTCTTCTGCGCGTCCTGGACGTCCGGGTCCTGCCGCTCGTTCGGCTTGGCCGTCAGCGGGCCGGCGCTGATGTCGCGCTCGGTCTCCAGGGCGTCGGCCAGCGCGGTCGCCCGACGGGCCAGGTCCGCGAGGTCGGTCATCTGGGCGAGCTGGCGGGAGTTCTCCATCGAGGTCTGCACACGCAGGCCGCCGAGGACGAGCGCGACCATCACGGGGAGCAGCAGCAGCGCGATCAGGCGCGTACGGATGCGCCAGTTGCGCAGCGCGAATCTGTTGAGGCCGGTCGCCCGGCGGTAGTTGAGCGTGCTGCGCAGCCGCGACCGGCCGGATTGCCTTCCGTCCGTGTCGTGGCCGTCCGTGATCGTGTCGTCGGCCGGCTCGGCGGTGCCGCCGGCCGGCCTGTCGGCCTGGCCTGCGGTGGGCACTGCCTGGTGTGGGCCGGCCACTGGCTCGCGCGACTCCGGGTCACCCGCGGCGCCGCTGCCCCTCTTGAAACGTCCCTGCACTGGCGTCGCAACCTCTGGACCGGGCGCCCCTCCCCGCTGGCGCGGAGGGGGACGGTGTCGAGTTTTTCCGTGGCATTCCAGCACAGCGCGAGAAGTCCAACAAGGGCCGTTATGACTCGGTGTCCTGAGCTACCGACCGCGCGCAGGCTCTCACGGTCTGTGCGGTTACGCGCCGGTAATACGGCTCTTTTCGGACACGCAGCACCCTTCGGCCGACTGGCCGGAGCCCGGACATGTGCAACCAATGTCCGAAATGGGTGCTATGTCGGAATTCACGAAGCGTCCCGAATGCCCAAAAAGTCGCCACCGGCTTGGCAATTGTGACCAAAGTCACAGGTTAATGTGTAGCTTTGGTCACGGCTCCTGTGACAGGAGATCCTTACCCTGGGCGGGGCCGCGGAGAGCCTTCCCGGGCCCGCACCCCTCCAAAAGTCCCCTCGTGAAACCAAGGTGTCCCGCCCATGTCCCAGCCGACGAAGGCCCCGATGTCCACGCTCGACAACCGGGCCACGGCCAACCCGCGTCGGACCACGCTGGCCTCCGTCGAGGACTTCGCCCAGCTCCCCGGCGCGGTCGCCTCCCAGCAGCCGCGTGAGTACACCTCCGAGCTGCCCGGCAGCACCGCCAACCCGCGCCGCACCCAGCTGATGGTGGCGCCCGCGCCGCGCCTGTCGCAGGACTGAGCGCGCACGCAGTCGAAGACGCGCACTCGAGAACGCGCACGCGAAAAGGGGCGCCGACCGCCGCGGTCGGCGCCCCTTCGCGCGCCCCGGGCGCCCCGCGGCCCCGCGCCCACCGGGCCGGCGGCGCCCTGCGCGATAGCCTGGGAATGATCGAGCAGGTCACCGACCGAGAGGCTGCAGGGTGCGTATCGCCAGGTTTTCCGTCCGGGAAGGGAGCCCTGCCGCGGGCAGCGTCTCCTTCGGCGTCGTCGAGGGCGATGCCGCCCAACCTGATTCCCTGGTGGTGCACGCGCTGGCCGGCCACCCCTTCGGGCCGCCGCAGCTCACCGGCGAGAGCTACCGGATGCAGGACGTCCGGCTGCTGGCGCCGATGCTGCCCAACAAGATCGTCGCGGTCGGCCGCAACTACGCTGCGCACGCCGCGGAGCTCGGCAACGAGGTCCCGGACGTCCCGCTGACCTTCTTCAAGCCCTCCACCGCGGTCGTCGGCCCGACCGAGGCCATCGCCTACCCGCCGTTCTCCTCGGACGTGCAGCACGAGGCGGAGCTGGCCGTGGTGATCGGCCGGATGTGCCGCGAGGTCCCGGTGGACCGCGTGCCCGAGGTGATCTTCGGCTACACCTGCGCCAACGACGTCACCGCGCGCGACGTCCAGCAGCGCGAGGGCCAGTGGGCCCGCGCAAAGGGCTTCGACACCTCCTGCCCGCTCGGTCCGTGGATCGAGACCGAGCTGGACCCGTCGGACCTGGCGATCACCTGCACCGTCAACGGCGAGCTGCGGCAGACCGGCCGCACCTCCCTGATGGTGCGTTCGATCCCCGAACTGATCGCGCACATCTCCGAGGCGATGACGCTCCTGCCGGGCGACGTCGTCCTGACCGGCACCCCCGCGGGCGTCGGTCCCCTGGCCGTCGGCGACGAGGTCGCCGTCTCCGTCGAAGGCATCGGCACTCTCGCCAACAAGGTGATCAAGCGTGGCTGACTCCGCCTCGGGCCCGGACATCCGGGTCCGCTTCTGCCCGTCCCCGACCGGCAACCCGCACGTCGGGCTGGTCCGCACCGCCCTCTTCAACTGGGCCTTCGCCCGCCACCACGGCGGCACCCTGGTCTTCCGGATCGAGGACACCGACGCGGCCCGCGACTCCGAGGACTCCTACAACCAGCTGCTCGACGCGATGCGCTGGCTGGGCTTCGACTGGGACGAGGGCCCGGAGGTCGGCGGCCCGCACGCGCCGTACCGGCAGTCGCAGCGGATGGACGTCTACGCCGACGTGGCGCGCCGGCTGCACGAGGGCGGCCACGCCTACCACTGCTACTGCTCCACCGAGGAGCTCGACTCCCGACGCGAGGCCGCCCGCGCCGCCGGGAAGCCGTCCGGCTACGACGGCCACTGCCGGGAGCTGACCGAGGACCAGATCGCCGTGTACCGGCTGGAGGGCCGCACGCCGATCCTCCGCTTCCGGATGCCGGACACCCCGCTCGCCTTCGACGACCTGGTGCGCGGCCAGATCGTCTTCGACCCCAAGGACGTGCCCGACTACGGCATCGTCCGGGCCAACGGCGCCCCGCTCTACACCCTGGTCAACCCGGTCGACGACGCCCTGATGGGCATCACTCACGTGCTGCGCGGCGAGGACCTGCTCTCCTCGACGCCGCGCCAGATCGCCCTCTACGCGGCGCTCGCCGACATCGGCGTCGGCAGCGGCGCCACCCCGCGCTTCGGCCACCTGCCGTACGTGATGGGCGAGGGCAACAAGAAGCTCTCCAAGCGCGACCCGCAGGCCTCGCTCAACCTCTACCGCGAGCGCGGCTTCCTGCCCGAGGGGCTGCTCAACTACCTGGCGCTGCTGGGCTGGTCGCTCGCCGAGGACCGGGACCGCTTCTCCATGGCGGAGATGGTCGAGGCCTTCGACATCGCCGACGTCAACGCCAACCCGGCCCGCTTCGACCTGAAGAAGGCCGAGGCGATCAACGCCGAGCACCTGCGCGCCCTCGACCCGGCGGACTTCGTCGCCCGGCTGGTGCCGTACCTGCAGGGGGCCGGCCTGCTGCCGGCCGAGCCCACCGCGCACCAGCTCGACCTGCTGGCGAAGGTCGCCCCGCTCACCCAGGAGCGGATGGTCGTCCTAGGCGAGATCGTGTCCATGGCCGGCTTCCTCTTCGTCGACCCGGCGGACTTCGCCGTCGACCCGGACGACGCCGCCAAGGCGCTCGGTGCCGACGCCCGCCCGGTGCTGGAGGCCTCGGTCAAGGCCCTGGGGGAGCTCGCGGACTTCACCCCGGACGCGATCCAGGCCGCGCTGCGCGAGGCGCTGGTGAACGGCCTCGGGATCAAGCCGAAGTTCGCCTTCACCCCGCTGCGGGTCGCCGTGACCGGCCGGCGGGTCTCCCCGCCGCTGTTCGAGTCGATGGAGCTGCTGGGCCGCCCCGAGACGCTGCGTCGCTTGACGGCCGCTCTGGAGGCCGGGCCGGCCTCCTGAGGCCGCGCCGCCCGCCTGCGGCCCCGGTGCGCTGACCAGGGCCGCAGGCGCCCGGCACCCTGCCTGCGGTTATCGATTTTGGAGCCGGGCCTGGCGTCGGGTAATGTTCTTTCTGCGCCGCCCGGGCAGGGAGGCGCGAGACACCGAGGAAGACCCCGCAGGGGTTGAACTCTGGTGGGGTATGGTGTAATTGGCAGCACGACTGATTCTGGTTCAGTTAGTCTAGGTTCGAGTCCTGGTACCCCAGCGCAGTACAGCAGTAGTGCAAGCCCCCGTTGTGTAGCGGCCTAGCACGCCGCCCTCTCAAGGCGGTAGCGCCGGTTCGAATCCGGTCGGGGGTACGCAGTTTCTTCGAAAATTGCACAGTGAATGAGTATGCCCCCGTTGTGTAGCGGCCTAGCACGCCGCCCTCTCAAGGCGGTAGCGCCGGTTCGAATCCGGTCGGGGGTACTCAGCACCACCTCGGTGGTGCGGGCCCCCGTTGTGTAGCGGCCTAGCACGCCGCCCTCTCAAGGCGGTAGCGCCGGTTCGAATCCGGTCGGGGGTACTTTTGGGGTATGGTGTAATTGGCAGCACGAGTGATTCTGGTTCATTTAGTCTAGGTTCGAGTCCTGGTACCCCAGCCAATAAGCTCCGGGTGACCGGGGCTTTTTTGTTTTTCCGGATTCTCCCGGCGTTTTCCGTTTCCAGCCGGCATTTTCCGTCGCCAGCCGAAAGGGCCCGCTCCGCACATCGCGGAGCGGGCCCTTTCGGCTGTGTGCCGCTCAGCCGCGGCGGAGCGCCTCGGTGAGGCGGTTGGCGGCCTCGATGATCGCCTGGGCGTGCAGCCGGCCCGGGTGGCGGGTCAGCCGCTCGATCGGGCCGGACACCGAGACGGCGGCCACGACGCGGTTGGAGGGGCCGCGGACGGGCGCGGAGACGGACGCGACACCCGGCTCGCGCTCGCCGATCGACTGGGCCCAGCCGCGGCGCCGCACGCCGCTGAGCGCCGTCGCGGTGAAGCGGGCGCCCTGCAGGCCGCGGTGCAGGCGCTCCGGCTCCTCCCAGGCCAGCAGGACCTGGGCGGCGGAGCCGGCCTTCATCGGCAGGGTGGAGCCGACCGGAACGGTGTCCCGCAGACCGGAGAGCCGCTCGGCGGCGGCGACGCAGATGCGCATCTCGCCCTGGCGGCGGTACAGCTGGGCGCTCTCGCCGGTGACGTCGCGCAGGTGCGTGAGCACCGGCCCGGCGGTGGCGAGGAGGCGGTCCTCGCCCGCCGCGGCGGAGAGCTCGGCGAGTCGGGGGCCGAGGATGAACCGGCCCTGCATGTCCCTGGTGACCAGGCGGTGGTGTTCGAGTGCGACGGCGAGTCGGTGGGCCGTGGGCCGCGCCAGACCGGTGGCGGCGACCAGCCCCGCCAACGTGGCGGGGCCCGACTCCAGTGCGCTCAGCACCAGAGCGGCCTTGTCGAGAACGCCGACGCCGCTAGTGTTGTCCATGTCTCGATACTGCAGTCTCAGTGGGCGAGACGCAAGTTCAATCTTCCGAGAAAAGCGCCACTCTTGAGGCAGCAGCCCGGGAGACACCCAGGATGGACCCTCACCAAAGCGTCCACATCCTGGACAGGCGATCCGGCGTGCAGGTCGCGACTCCGCAGCGAGCCTCACCAGGGCGGCTCGGGAACAGACCCCGACGACACGAGAAGGCCGGCAATGCGGCCGGCTGGAGGGAAAGCGATGGGACGGACACTCGCAGAGAAGGTCTGGGACGACCACGTCGTCCGGCGCGCCGAGGGCGAGCCCGACCTCCTCTTCATCGACCTGCACCTGCTGCACGAGGTCACCAGCCCGCAGGCCTTCGACGGTCTCCGGCTGGCCGGCCGCAAGGTCCGCCGGACCGATCTGACGATCGCGACCGAGGACCACAACACCCCGACCCTGGACATCGACAAGCCGATCGCCGACCCCGTCTCCAAGATCCAGTTGGAGACGCTGCGCAAGAACGCCGCCGAGTTCGGCGTGCGCATCCACTCGCTGGGCGACGTCGAGCAGGGCGTCGTGCACGTGGTCGGCCCGCAGCTCGGCCTGACCCAGCCCGGTACGACCGTGGTCTGCGGCGACTCCCACACCTCCACCCACGGCGCCTTCGGCGCGCTGGCGTTCGGCATCGGCACCAGCCAGGTCGAGCACGTGCTGGCCACCCAGACGCTGCCGCTGGCCCCGTTCAAGACCATGGCCATCACCGTCGAGGGCGAACTCCCCGACGGCGTCACCGCCAAGGACCTGATCCTGGCCATCATCACCAAGATCGGCACCGGTGGCGGCCAGGGCTACGTCCTGGAGTACCGCGGCTCCGCCATCCGCAGCCTCTCCATGGAGGCCCGGATGACCATCTGCAACATGTCCATCGAGGCGGGCGCCCGGGCCGGCATGATCGCCCCCGACGACACCACCTTCGCGTACCTCGAAGGCCGCCCGCACGCGCCGCAGGGCGAGGACTGGGACGCCGCCGTCGCGTACTGGCGCACCCTCGCCACCGACGAGGACGCGGTCTTCGACGCCGAGGTCTTCATCGACGCCAACTCGCTGACCCCGTTCGTCACCTGGGGCACCAACCCGGGCCAGGGCGCCCCGCTCGGCGCCAACGTGCCGGACCCGGCCTCCTTCGAGGACCCACAGGAGCGCATCGCCGCCGAGAACGCCCTGAAGTACATGGGCCTGGAGGCCGGCACCCCGCTGCGCGAGGTCTCCGTCGACGCCGTCTTCGTCGGCTCCTGCACCAACGGCCGGATCGAGGACCTGCGCGCCGCCGCCGACATCCTCGACGGCCGCCAGGTCGCCGACGGCGTGCGGATGCTGGTCGTCCCCGGCTCGGTCCGGGTCGCCCTGCAGGCCGTCGAGGAGGGCCTGGACAAGGTCTTCACCGCGGCCGGTGCCGAATGGCGCCACGCGGGCTGCTCGATGTGCCTCGGCATGAACCCGGACCAGCTGGCCCCCGGAGAGCGCTGCGCTTCGACCTCGAACCGCAACTTCGAGGGCCGCCAGGGCAAGGGCGGCCGCACCCACCTGGTGTCGCCGCAGGTCGCCGCCGCGACCGCCGTGCTGGGCCGGCTGGCCTCGCCCGCAGACCTGTCCGACCCCGTCGCCGTGGAGGCCTGAGCCATGGAGAAGTTCACCACCCACACCGGCCGCGCCGTCCCGCTGCGCCGCTCCAACGTGGACACCGACCAGATCATCCCGGCGCACTGGCTGAAGAAGGTCACCCGGTCGGGCTTCGAGGACGGCCTGTTCGAGGCCTGGCGCAAGGACGAGTCCTTCGTCCTCAACCGCCCGGAGCGGCAGGGCGCCAGCGTGCTGGTGGCCGGCCCGGAGTTCGGCACCGGCTCGTCCCGCGAGCACGCCGTCTGGGCGCTGCAGAACTACGGCTTCCAGGCGGTGATCTCCTCCCGCTTCGCCGACATCTTCCGCGGCAACTCGCTGAAGAACGGCCTGCTGACGGTCGTCCTCCCGCAGGAGACCGTCGAGCGGCTCTGGGAGCTCGTCGAGGCCGACCCGGCCGCCGAGATCACCGTCGACCTGGAGGCCCGGGAGGTCCGGGCGGAGGGCGTCACGGCCTCCTTCGAGCTCGACGACAACGTCCGCTGGCGCCTGCTGAACGGGCTGGACGACATCAGCATCACGCTGCAGAACGAGGCCGACATCGCCGCCTTCGAAGCGACCCGCCCCTCGTTCAAGCCGCGCACGCTGCCGGTGGCCTGACCGCCGACATCTCCCGCGTACGCCGGATGGCCCGCCTCCCCTCGGGGGGCGGGCCATCCGCCGTTCGGGCTCCGGAGCCCTTCGCCGCAGCCGTCCGGACGGGCCGGAGTTCGAGTCCGAGTTCGGGTCTGACACCCACTCGGAACAGGGCCCGGCATTTGCCCAAGAGCCCCCTTGCGCAGGGCACATCACAACAGATGGCACAATCGTTGCATGCACCGGCACAACGAACCTCCGTACGCGGGCGGCGATCCCGCGCACCCGGAGGCGGACGGCGGTGCAGCCGGCGGTCGAATTGACGGCCGGACGGACGACCAGTCCTCACCTGCTGAGGAACCGGACGACCCGGAAGTCGCAGCGCTCTACGCGCTTGTGGCCGAGCGGTTGAAGCAAGCCCACGCTCGCGTATCTGCGCTGAACGTGTCAGCGGAAGCAAAGACCGCTCTCACCCGTCAACTGCTGATCGTCACGGAGACCGCCAAGCGCGATCTCCCGGGGGCGGCCCGGCGGTTGAGTCGCTTTGTGCAGGACCTCGACGCGGGGCGCCCACCGCTCGGCTGAGGTCGCGAACGCGCAAATCCATTGCGACACTAGGGTGATTCACGCGTTTGGTAATTGAAAGTCCGCAGATACATACCTAACGTGCGAAATGAACGGATGGATTCATCATCCGGCGCCCGTTTCCGAAGGGGAAGACGTGAACAAGGCTCAGCTTGTCGAAGCGGTGGCCGAGCAGCTGGGCGGTCGCAAGGCTGCCGCAGAGGCCGTCGACGCAGTGCTCGACACCATGGTGCGTGCCGTCGTGGCGGGTGACCGCGTCTCGGTCACCGGCTTCGGCACCTTCGAAAAGGTGGAGCGCTCCGCGCGCTTCGCCCGCAACCCGCAGACCGGTGAGCGCGTCAAGGTCAAGAAGACCTCGGTCCCGCGTTTCCGCCCCGGCCAGGGCTTCAAGGACCTCGTCAGCGGCTCCAAGAAGCTGCCGAAGGAAGGCCCCTCGGTCAAGAAGGCCCCCAAGGGCTCGCTCACCCCGGGCAAGAGCGGTGCCACCACGGCCGCCGCCAAGCGCGCTGCCACCAAGCGCGTCGCGGCCGCCGCCGGCACCGCAGCCGCGGCCACCAAGAAGACGGCCGCGAAGAAGACCACCACCACCACCCGCACCACCGCGGCGGCGAAGAAGACCACCGCGACGGCCAAGAAGGCGGCTCCGGCCAAGACCACCGCGGCGGCGAAGAAGACCACCGCGACGGCCAAGAAGGCGGCTCCCGCGAAGACCGCGGCCGCGGCGGCCAAGAAGACCACCACCACCGCCGCCGCCAAGAAGACCACCGCGACGGCCAAGAAGACCGCCCCGGCGAAGAAGACCACGACGCGCAAGACCACCGCGCGCAAGACCGCCGCCAAGTAGGCTCTGTCGGCCCTTCGGGCGACGGCCGGTCAGACCACGGCGAGAGCTGCGGCGGCCCGCAGATCCGGGATTTCGGAAGCGGGCCGACGCAGCTCTTTTCTTTCGCGTGCGGGTGCTTCTCCCGTGCGGGGACCCCGGCGGGGTGTTCCGGCGGGAGGTCCGGCAGCGGCCGTCAGCCCTCGGCGCCCGGGTCGGGGAAGGTCTGCAGCGTCACGAAGACCACCCGGCGCCCGGCACCCTCGCCCTCGGTGCGGATCCGCACCCGCTGGCCGGGCCGCAGCAGCCTGAGGCCGCCGGCGTCGAAGGCCGCGGCGTCGAAGGGCACCTGCGTGCCGTCGTCGAGCAGCACGGAGCCCGCCCGGGTGCCGGGGTCGAAGGTGAACGCGGTGGCCTGCATGGTCGACAGCATAGCGAGCGGTCACACCAGCGAGGCCGCCGCGGCGGCCGTCCGCGGCCCCACACCGAGGGCCAGCGCCTCGCGCAGATCCGCCCCGGTGTCCACGTCCCGCCGCACCGAGGCGACGTCCGCCAACTCCAGCTCCCGTGCCCCGCCCAGGGCGTGCCGCAGCCGCGAGCCGTCCCCGAAGGCGGGCCGCAGCTCCGCCCCGCGCGGTGCGGCCAGCAGCGTGGTGCCGAGGCCCGGTGCGTCCGCGAGGAAGGCCCGGCCGCCGGGCGGCACCGCGGCCAGCACACGGGCGAGTTCGGCCGGCCGCAGGGCCGGCAGGTCGGCGGAGAGCGCGGCCACCGGGGCGTGCGGCGCGAGCGCCGCGGCGCGCGCGGCGCCGTGCGCCAGGGCGGCGTTGAGGCCGCCGCCGGGCTCGTCCGGCACCACGAGCGCGCCGAGGCGAGCGAGTTGCGCGGCAGCACCGGCGTCCCGGGTCACCACCAGTACCCGGGCCACCGCCTGGCAGGCCAGTGCGGCCCGGACGGTGTCCAGCGCGAAGGCCAGTGCCAGCCGCGGCCGGTGCGGCCCGGCGAACGGCTCCAGCCGGCTCTTGGCCACTGCGGGCGGCTTCACCGGCAGCACCAGCGACCACAGGGCGCGGGCCGGTGGCAGCGGCGGACCGCCGGCGGGGCGTACGGTGTCCTCGGTCATCGGCGCCATTGTGGCGTCGGCTCCCGGGCCCGGGCCAGCGGCCGCGATTCGCGTGCGTTTGGTCACTCCCCCGGGGCCTGCCCAGGGCGGCTGCTCGACAGCCGGTCCGCCCACGGGTGAGACTGGTCGGCGCCCCGGGCCCTCCCGGCCGTCCGGCCGGTGGAGAGCAGCAGGTCACACCCCCGTCGGTGCGCGGCAGCGAAACGGCGCACGGGGTCCCGCGCCGAGGCCCCGACCGGGCACACCGGGCGGCGATCGAGGACCGCGGCACCCCACGTGCCGCACCGGATGAGGAGGAGCTGGGTGGCCCGCCGCTCGTACGCCAGGTTCGGCAACGCCGACTACGGGATCTGGTACCGCTTCGCGGCGGTCCTCGTGAAGCCGGTGACCAACGCGCTGGCGAAGACCGAATGGAGCGGCTGGGAGAACCTGCCGAAGGAGGGCGGCTTCATCGCGGCCGTCAACCACAACTCGGTCATCGACCCGGTTTTCTACGCGCACTGGCAGTACAACAGCGGCCGCCCGCCGCGGATACTCGGCAAGTCCCAGCTGTTCTCGGTGCCGTTCATCGGCTTCATGCTGCGCAAGACCGGCCAGATCCCGGTGTTCCGGGAGTCCACCGACGCCGCCGAGGCGTTCCGCGCCGCCATCGACGCCATCAACGGCGGCCAGTGCGTGCAGTTCTACCCGGAGGGCACGCTCACCCGGGATCCGGACCTGTGGCCGATGACCGGCAAGAGCGGCGCCGCCCGCGTCGCGCTGATGACCGGCGCGCCGGTGATCCCGGTGGCCCACTGGGGCGCCCACGAGATCATCCCGCCGTACGGCCGCGGCGGTAAGGGCAAGTACCACCTCTTCCCGCGGCACACGGTGAGGGTCGCCGCCGGCCCGCCGGTCGACCTGAGCAAGTACCAGGGCCAGGAGCTCACCGCCCAGGTGCTCAGGGACGCCACCGCGGACATCATGGCGGCCATCACCGCCGTCCTGGAGGGGATCCGCGGCGAGCAGGCCCCGGCCGAGCGCTACGACATGCGCAAGGCCGCACGCGAGCGCGCCGCCGCCGCGGCCGCCAAGGGCGACCGGGCCCGCAAGGGCGGTGCCGCGTGACCCGCTGCGCCGTCTTCGGCACCGGTTCCTGGGGCACCGCCTTCGCGATGGTGCTCGCCGACGCCGGCTGCGAGGTCGTGCTCTGGGGGCGCCGCAAGGAGCTCGTCGAGACGATCGACCGCACCCACGAGAACCCGGACTACCTGCCGGGCATCCGCCTGCCGGACGCGGTGCGGGCCACCGCCGACGCCGCCGAGGCCCTCGCCGGCGCCGACTTCGCGGTGCTCGCGGTGCCCTCGCAGACGCTGCGCGCCAATCTGGCCGGCTGGGCGCCGCTGATCGAGCCGCAGACCGTCCTGGTCAGTCTGATGAAGGGCATCGAACTCGGCACCGCCGAGCGGATGAGCGAGGTCATCCGGGAGGTCGCCGGGGTCGGCCCGGAGCGCGTCGCGGTGGTCTCCGGCCCCAACCTGGCGATGGAGATCGCCCGCCGGCAGCCCGCGGCCAGCGTGGTCGCCTGCACCGACGAGGCGGTCGCCCAGCGCTTCCAGAAGGCCTGCCACACCCCCTACTTCCGGCCCTACACCAACACCGACGTGGTCGGCTGCGAGCTCGGCGGCGCGGTGAAGAACGTGATCGGCCTGGCCGTCGGCATGGCCGCCGGCATGGGCCTGGGCGACAACACCAAGGCCACCCTGATCACCCGGGGCCTCGCCGAGACGACCCGGCTCGGCCTCGCGCTCGGCGCGGACGCGCACACCTTCGCGGGCCTCGCCGGCATGGGCGACCTGGTCGCCACCTGCTCCTCGCCGCTGTCGCGCAACAACACCTTCGGCATGAACCTCGGCCGGGGCATGACCCTGGAGGAGACGGTCGCGGCGACCAAGCAGACCGCGGAGGGCGTGAAGTCCTGCGAGTCGGTGCTCGACCTGGCCCGGCGCAACGGCGTCGACATGCCGCTCGTGCAGGCCGTGGTGGACGTGGTGCACAACGGCCGCCCCACCCAAGAGGTGCTCGCCGGACTCATGGCGCGCTCGGCGAAGCCGGAGCGACGGTGACCGGAACCGCGGGTTTCGCACGGTAGTCTCACGTCCGATATGAGCATCGAACAGACCTCCCCGAACCAGCCCGGTGCCAAGGCCCGGGTCGCGATCGTCTTCGGCGGCCGCAGCTCCGAGCACGCGATCTCGGTCGTCACGGCCGGCAGCGTGCTCAAGGCGATCGACCGGAGCAAGTACGAGGTGCTGCCCATCGGCATCACCCACGAGGGCCGCTGGGCACTGGTCGGCGACGAGCCGGCCAGGATGGCCATCACCGACGGCGAGCTGCCCGACGTCTCCCAGGTCGCCGAGAACGTCGAGGGCCAGGTCGCGCTGCCGGTGTCACCGGGCAGCCGCGAGGTCGTCCTCAGCGAGCCCGGGAGCACCCCGAAGGCGCTCGGCGAGGTCGACGTGGTGCTGCCGCTGCTGCACGGCCCGTGGGGCGAGGACGGCACGCTGCAGGGCCTGTTGGAGCTCTCCGGGGTGCCCTTCGTCGGCTCCGGCGTGCTGGCCAGCGCGGTCGGCATGGACAAGGAGTTCACCAAGCGCGTGCTGGCCTCGCACGGCATCGGCGTCGGCGACTGGACGGTCGTCCGCCCGCGCGAGTGGGAGACCGAGGAGGGCCGCGCCGCCGCCCGCGAGCGGATCGCCGCGCTCGGCCTGCCGCTGTTCGTGAAGCCCTGCCGGGCCGGCTCGTCCATCGGCATCAGCAAGGTCAAGGACCTCGCCGACCTCGACGCCGCGATCGAGCAGGCCCGCAGCCACGACCCCAAGGTCATCGTCGAGCGGGGCGTCGAGGGCCGCGAGATCGAGTGCGCCGTCCTGGAGTTCGAGGACGGCCCGCGCGCCAGCGTGCCCGCCGAGATCCTCGTCGGCGGCGACTTCGAGTTCTACGACTTCGAGGCCAAGTACATCGACTCCTCGGACGTCGAGATCCCGGCGAAGCTCACCGCCGAGGAGACCGCCGAGATCCGCCGCCAGGCCGTCGCGGCCTTCGAGGCGCTCGGCTGCGAGGGCCTCGCCCGGGTCGACTTCTTCCTGCTGGACGACGGCAGCTGGATCGTCAACGAGATCAACACCATGCCCGGCTTCACCCCCATCTCGGCCTACCCGAAGATGTGGGAGGCCAGCGGGGTGCCCTACCCGGAGCTGATCGACCGTCTGCTGCAGGCCGCGCTGCGCCGCTCCACCGGCCTGCGGTAACACCCTCCCGGGGCGTGGGAGCCGGCCCGTGCGGTCCGGCCCCGCGCCCCTCGGCGTGCCCGGTCCGGCCTCAGAGACCCTCGGGGACCGCGGCCTTCACCGCGTCGGAGATCACCGGCAGCGGGTCCGCGTAGTTCGGGAAGGCGCCCTTGGGCACCAGCACCTCGACGTACGCCTTGCGCAGCGTGGTGACGAAGCGGTACCCGCCCTTGCCGTCGGGGGAGAGCCCCCACTGCACCCCGTTCACCTCGGGGGCCGTCCCCAGCGGGTCGTCGTCGAGGTACGAGGGGCGCTCGACGCCGCAGCGCAGCACCGTGCGCGGGGAGCTCGCCCAGGCCGCGGTGTACGGCGACGCGGGGGACGGGTCCCGACGGGCGTGCCCCTGCACGGTCTGCGGCAGCGCCCGGTCGAGCGCCGCGCAGTAGCCCGCCACGGCGCCCAGCGGCGCCGGCGGCGCGACCTCGTCACCGCCGCCGTTGCCGGCCAGCAGCAGGACGCACCCCAGCAGCGCCGCGGGCGGCGCGAGCCAGCGGACGGGGGCGGGCAGCGAGGCGAGGGGACGGGAGGAGGCCACCCGCCGATGGTAGCCGCGCCTACAGGCGGACCACCGGACAGGTCAGCGTGCGCGTGATGCCGTCGATCTGCTGCACCTGGGCGACCACCAGCCGACCCAGGTCGTCGATGGACTCGGCCTCGGCGCGCACGATCACGTCGTACGGGCCGGTGACGTCCTCGGCCTGGACGACGCCTTGGATCTTCGCGATGGACTCGGCGACCGCGGTGGCCTTGCCCACCTCGGTCTGGATCAGGATGTACGCCTGTACCACGGGAGACCTCCAGGCGGCTGAGGGGTGGGCTGGCCGCAGTCTGATCACCACGCTACCGCGCCCCTCCCCGGGGAGGGGAGACTTCTGCACGCCCCGAGGGCGTACGCTGCGCGCGGGGGGCGCGACGACCGCTCCAGTCGAGTTGAGAGGACGGCAGATGCAGGGGACCGTGGGCGAGCTCGGCGAGTTCGGACTCATCAGGGAGCTCACCGCCCGGCTCACGCCGACACCGGCCGTCGACCTCGGCCCCGGGGACGACGCGGCCGTGGTGAAGGCCCCCGACGGCCGGGTGGTGGCCACCACCGACGTGCTGATCGAGGGCCGGCACTTCCGCCGGGACTGGTCCACCGCCTACGACGTGGGCCGCAAGTCGGCCGCGCAGAACCTCGCCGACGTGGCCGCGATGGGGGCCGTGCCCACCGCCATCCTGCTGGGCTTCGTCGCCCCGGCCGACCTGCCCGCCACCTGGGCCACCGAGCTGATGGACGGGCTGCGCGACGAGTGCACGGTGGCCGGCGCCGCCGTCGTCGGCGGCGACGTGGTGCGCGGCGACGCGGTCACCCTCGCCATCACGGCCCTCGGCGACCTGCAGGGCCGCCGCCCGGTGCTGCGCTCCGGCGCGCAGGTCGGCGACGTCGTCGCCGTCGCCGGCTGGCTGGGCTGGTCCGCGGCCGGGCTCACCGTCCTCCAGCGCGGCTTCCGCTCGCCGCGGGCGTTCGTCGAGGCGCACCGCCGCCCCGAACCGCCGTACCACGCCGGCCCGGCCGCGGCCGACCTCGGCGCCACCTCGATGGTCGACGTCAGCGACGGCCTGGTGGCCGACCTCGGGCACGTGGCCGCCGCCAGCGGGGTGGACATCGACCTGCGTGCCGCCGACTTCGACGTCCCCGCGCAGATGGCCGACATCGGGCAGGCGGTGGGCGTCGACCCGCTGCTGTGGGTGCTCTCCGGCGGCGAGGACCACGCCATCGTGGCGACCTTCCCCAAGAGCGTGCAGCTGCCCGCCCGCTGGCGGGTGGTCGGCGAGGTCGTGCGCGCCGTCCGCCCCGGCCGCTCCGGCCGGGTGACCGTGGACGGCGCCCCCTGGGAGCGGGTCGGCGGCTGGGACCACTTCGCGGCCGAGTGACCCCGAACGGGTGACTGCGGGCCGGGCGCGGTGGGGCCGTCCGGACGGGTTGCTGCGCGTAGTCTTTCGGTGGTGCCGGGGCGGCCGACCCGTCCGGCCCGGCCGCCCGGCGCCGACCGGCCCGGACCGTACCGACTCGGGGCCGCCCGCCCCAGGGAGACCAGGCCACCATGCGTATCGGCGTCCTCACCAGCGGCGGCGACTGCCCCGGCCTCAACGCGGTCATCCGCTCGATCGTGCACCGCGGCACCGATGTGCACGGCGACGAGATCCTCGGCATCGAGGACGGCTTCCTCGGCCTGATCGAGGGCCGGGCCCGGCCGGTCTCGCACGACGACGTGACCGGTCTGCTCACCCTCGGCGGCACCATCCTCGGCTCCGCGCGCGTCCACCGGGACCGGATCGAACGGGCCGTCCGGGAATGCCGGGAGCTCGCGGCACACCTCGACATCGACGCCCTGATCACCATCGGCGGCGAGGGCACGCTGACCGCCGCCGGCATGTTCAGCGACGCCGGGCTGCCCGTGGTCGGCGTGCCCAAGACCATCGACAACGACATCGACGCCACCGACGTCACCTTCGGCTTCGACACCGCCGTGCACGTCGCCACCGAGGCGATCGACCGGCTGAAGACCACCGCCGAGTCGCACCAGCGGGTGATGGTGGTGGAGCTGATGGGACGGCACACCGGCTGGATCACCCTCACCGCGGGCATGGCCGGCGGCGCGCACGGCATCCTCATCCCGGAGAAACCCTTCGACATCGAGGCCGTCGCGCGGATGGTCGAGGAGCGGTTCCGGCGCGGCAAGAAGTTCGCCATCATCGCCGTCGCCGAGGGCGCCCGGCCGGCACCCGGCACGCTCCGCTTCGACCACGGCGGCCTCGACCAGTACGGCCACCAGACGTTCGGCGGGATCGGCAACAAGCTGGCCCGCGAGCTGGAGGGGATCCTCGGCACCGAGGCCCGGCCGGTGATCCTCGGCCACACCCAGCGCGGCGGCTGCCCGACCGCGCGGGACCGGGCGCTCGCCACCCGGTTCGGCTGGCACGCCGTCGAGGCCGTCCACAAGGGCGCCTTCGGGCACTTCACCGCGCTGCGCGGCACCGAGGTGGAGCTGCTGCCCATCGCCGACGGCGTCCGCGAGCTGAGGACGGTGCCCGAGGACCGCTGGCTGGAGTCGGAGGCGGTGCTCTGAGCCGCCCCGGTAGGTTGTCGGGCATGGTTTCGACTGATCAGTCCCCGCTGCCCGCCGCCGGCTCCGCCGCCCCGCCCCGTGTACTCACCGTGGCCGGGTCGGACAGCGGCGGCGGCGCCGGCATCCAGGCCGACCTCAAGGCGATGCTCGCGCTCGGCGTGCACGGCATGAGCGTGATCACCGCCGTCACCGCGCAGAACTCGCTGGGCGTCCAGGGCTACTGGGAGCTGCCCGCGGAGGCCGTCCGGGCACAGTTCCGCAGCGTGGTCGACGACATCGGCGTCCAGGCGGTGAAGACCGGCATGCTCGCCTCGGTCGAGCTGGTCGAGACCGTCTCCGAGCTCCTCGCCGGCGTCGGCGCGCCGGTCGTGGTCGACCCGGTCGGCGTCTCCAAGCACGGGGACGCGCTGCTCGCCGCCGAGGCCGTCGCCACCGTCCGCGAGCGCCTGCTGCCGCTCGCCACCCTCGCCACCCCCAACCTGCACGAGGTGGCGCAGCTCACCGGGGTGGTCGTCGAGGACGAGAAGGACCTGCCCGCCGCCGCCGAGGCCGTGCTCGCCCTCGGCCCGCGCTGGGCCCTGATCAAGGGCGGCCACCTGGCCGGCGAGGCCGTCGACCTGCTGGCCGGCGCCGACGGCGAGCGCCACTGGTACCGCGCGCCCCGCTACGACAACCGGCACACCCACGGCACCGGCTGCACCCTGGCCAGCGCGATCGCCGCCGAACTCGCCAAGGGCAGCGCCATGCCCGAGGCCGTCGGCGCCGCCAAGGAGTACGTCACCGGCGCGATCGCTGCCGGCTTCGCGCTCGGCGCCGGGATCGGCCCGGTCGACCACGCCTGGCGCATCCGCGGCTGACCTTGGAACGCACGCGGGGGCCGGCACCGGCCCCCGCGGATCCGCCCGGCCGGGCAGGACAGGGCGACACCGGCACTAGCGGCAGGAAACGCAGGAAAGCCGACCCACCCGAGGGTGGATCGGCTGTCCGGAGGACCGGCGTACCGGTCTGCGCGTCAGCGCGAGACCTTACCGGCCTTGATGCACGAGGTGCAGACGTTGAGCCGCTTCGGCGTCCGCCCAATCACAGCGCGCACCGTCTGAATGTTGGGGTTCCAACGACGGGGGGTACGGCGGTGCGAGTGGGAGATGCTGTTGCCGAAGCCCGGCCCCTTGCCGCAGACGTCGCAGTTGGCAGCCACAGGAGTCACTCCAAGACTTCAGATCAGTTACGTTCGAAAACCCCGGCTGAACCCACCGGCACCACGCACGTGGAGCGAATCGGATCAAGGGGTGAGCCCGGGTTGTTCCAGGCAACCGGAAGAGCATACATCGCCTGCTCCCGAGGTACGAAACTACCATGTCGGCGCCGATGATCGCGCCCGGTCGGCACGCGGGCGCCGGACGCTCCCGGCCGCGACGCCCCCGCCCGGCCCCGATAACCTGCCAGCATCGCCCCACAGCCACCGCCGCCGGCCGCCAGCGCGCCGGTCCGCGTTCCCGTGGCGTTCACCCGGAGGAGACCTGGTGCTGGACACGCTCGACGCCACGGCCGTCCGCACCTGGTGCCGCCTGGCGCTGACCGCCCTCGGCCAGGCCCGGGAGGAGATCGACGCACTCAACGTCTACCCCGTCCCGGACGGCGACACCGGCACCAACCTCTACCTCACCGTCGAGGCCGCCACCGAGGCGGCCGAGGCCGCCCCGGACGACCCGGCCGCCGCCGGTGACGGCCTCGGCCCGGTCACCGCCGCGATGGCCCGCGGCGCCCTCATCGGAGCCCGCGGGAACTCCGGCGTGATCCTCGCCCAGTGGCTGCGCGGCCTCGCCGAGGGCCTGGCCGGCGGCGGCGACGCCACCGCCCTGCGCCGCGCCCTGCCGCGCGCCGCCGAGGCCGCCTACCAGGCCGTCGCCGACCCGGTCGAGGGCACCCTGCTCACCGTCGCCGCCGAGGCCGCCCGGGCCGCCGCCGCCGAGGACGGCAGCCTCGCCGACACCGCCCGCACCGCCTGCGCCGCGGCCCGCACCGCCCTCCAGCACACCCCCGAGCAGCTCGACGTCCTCGCCGAGGCCGGCGTGGTCGACGCCGGCGGCCGCGGCCTGGTCGCCGTCCTCGGCGCGCTCGCCGACACCGTCCTCGGCCACACCCCGATGGGCCCGATGGCCCTGCGCCACGAGACCTTCCGGCCCGTCCCCGTCCCCCACGACAGCTGCGAGGGCCACGCCCGGCTGCCCGGCCACCCCGCCTTCGAGGTCATCTACCTGCTGGACGCCGACGAGGAGGCCATGCCCGCGCTGCGCACCCGGCTCGCCGCCCTCGGCGACTCCCTGGTCGTCGGCGGCGGCGACGGCCTGTGGAACGTCCACGTGCACGTCGACGACGCCGGAGCGGCCGTCGAGGCCGGCGTCGAGGCCGGCCGGCCCTACCGGATCCGGATCACCCACTTCGCCGAGGCCGCCGCCCGGGCCGGCGCGACCGGCAGCGGCCCCGAGACCTCCGCACCCGCCCGCGCCGTGCTCAGCGTCGTCAGCGGCCACGGCCTCGCCGACCTCTGCGAACAGGCCGGCTCCGCCGTGCTGCACGCCGACCCGGACCGCCCGCCGGTCAGCGCCGAACTCGCCGACGCCGTCCGGCGCTGCGCCGCCCGCGAGGTCATCGTGCTGCTCAACGACCCCGAGCTGCGCGCCGCCGCCGGGGCCGCCGCCGACCAGCTGCGCGAGGAGGGCCTGCGGATCGCCGTCCTGCCCACCCGCTCCCCGGTGCAGGGGCTCGCCGCCCTCGCCGTGCACGACCCCGGCCGTCGCTTCGACGAGGACGTCGTCGCCATGACCTCCGCGGCCGGCGCCACCCGGCATGCCGAACTCGCCGTCGCCGAGGGCGAGTCCTGGACGATGGCGGGCGTCTGCCAGGCCGGCGACGTGCTCGGCCTGATCGACGGCGACGTCGCCGTCATCGGCACCGACACCGCCGAGACCGCCGGCACGCTGCTCGACCGGATGCTCGCCGCCGGCGGCGAACTCGTCACCCTCGTCCTCGGCGCCGATGCCCCCGGGCACCTCGCCGAGGACCTCGTCGCCCACGCCCGCCGGCAGCGGCCCGAGGTCGACACCGTCGTCTACCACGGCGGCCAGGAGGCCGCGCTGCTGCTCATCGGGGTGGAGTAGTCCGCACTGTCGCCGCCGTGGTGTCCAATAGGGCGTGATGGGCGCTCTCGATGAACCACTGACCAAGCTGGTCGGCGACCGCACCGCCAAGGTCCTCGCCGACTCCCTCAAGCTGCGCACGGTCGGCGACCTGCTGCACCACTACCCGCGCCGGTACGTCGAGCGCGGCCAGCTCACCAGCCTCGACGAGCTGGAGGTCGACGAGCACGTCACCGTCCTCGCCCGGATCGAGAAGGTCACCCTGATCCCGTTCCGCGGCCGCAAGGGCGACCGGCTGGAGGTGATCGTCACCGACGGGCGCAGCCGGCTCACCCTGGTCTTCTTCAACCAGGGCTGGCGCCAGAAGGACCTCCGCACCGGCGCCCAGGGCCTGTTCGCCGGCAAGGTCGGCCTGTTCAACCGCACCCGCCAGCTCGCCTCGCCGGACTACCAACTGCTCGACGAGGACGCCGACTCCGGCACGGCCAGGGCCTTCGCCGGCCGGCTCATCCCGGTCTACCCGGCCAGCGCCCAGATGCCCAGCTGGAAGCTGGTCAAGTGCGTCGAGGTCGCCCTGGACACGCACCTGGCCGAGGTCGGCGAACCGCTGCCCGCCGAACTGCGCGCCGCCCACGGGCTGATCCCGCTGCCCGAGGCCCTCGAACTCGTCCACCGCCCGCGCACCCAGGCCGACCGCGAACGCGCCCAGGACCGGCTGCGCTGGGACGAGGCCTTCGTCCTCCAGGTCGCCCTCGCCCGGCGCCGCGCCGCCGACTCCGCGCTGCCCGCCACCGCCCGGCACCGCCGCGCCGACGGGCTGCTCGACGCCTTCGACGCCCGGCTGCCCTTCCGGCTGACGGACGGCCAGCAGAAGGTCTGCGCCGAGATCTTCGACGACCTCGCGAGCGAGCACCCGATGCACCGGCTGCTGCAGGGCGAGGTCGGCTCCGGCAAGACCCTGGTCGCGCTGCGCGCCATGCTCGGCGTGGTCGACGCGGGCGGCCAGGCCGTGATGCTCGCGCCCACCGAGGTGCTCGCCCAGCAACACCACCGTTCCGTCGTGGAGATGATGGGCGACCTCGCCGAGGGCGGCATGCTCGGCGGGTCCGACCTCGGCACCAAGGTCGTCCTGCTCACCGGCTCCATGGGCGTGCCGGCCCGCCGCCAGGCGATGCTCGACATGGCCTGCGGCGACGCCGGGATCACCGTCGGCACGCACGCCCTGATCGAGGACAAGGTGCAGTTCCAGGACCTCGGCCTGGTCGTCGTCGACGAGCAGCACCGCTTCGGCGTCGAGCAGCGGGACGCGCTGCGCGCCAAGGGCGAGCGTCCGCCGCACCTGCTCGTCATGACGGCCACCCCGATCCCGCGCACCGTCGCCATGACGGTCTTCGGAGACCTGGAGACCTCCGTCCTCGACCAGCTTCCGGCCGGCCGCTCGCCGATCACCAGCCATGTCGTGCCCGCCGTCGAGAAGCCCAACTTCCTCGCCCGTACCTGGGAGCGGGTCCGCGAGGAGGTCGGCAAGGGTCACCAGGCGTACGTGGTCTGCCCGCGGATCGGCGACGAGCCCGAGGAACCGCGGAAGAAGCGGAAGTCCGCGGACGAGGACCTGGAGGACGTCGGTGCGGCGGGCGACGACCGCCGGCCGCCGCTCTCCGTCGTCGAGACGGCCGAGATGCTCGCCAGGGGGCCGCTCGCCGGCCTGCGGATCGAGATCCTGCACGGCCGGCTGGCCCCGGACGCCAAGGACGACGTCATGAAGCGCTTCGCGGCCGGGCAGGTGGACGTGCTCGTCGCCACCACGGTGATCGAGGTCGGCGTCAACGTCCCCAACTCCACCGTCATGGTCATCATGGACGCCGACCGCTTCGGCGTCTCGCAGTTGCACCAGCTGCGCGGCCGGGTCGGGCGCGGCAGCGCGGCCGGCCTGTGCCTGCTGGTCACCGACATGCCGGCGGCCAGTGCGGCCCGGGCCCGGCTCGACGCCGTCGCCGGCACGCTGGACGGCTTCGAGCTGTCCCGGATCGACCTGGAGCAGCGCCGCGAGGGCGACGTGCTCGGGCAGGCGCAGTCGGGTGTGAAGTCCTCGCTGAAGGTGCTCAGCGTCCTCGCGGACGAGGAGATCATCGCGACCGCCCGCGAGGAGGCCACCCGCCTGGTCGCCGCCGACCCGGACCTCGCCGCCCACCCGGACCTGCGGACCGCACTGGAGAGCCTCCTCGACGAGGACCGCGCCGAGTACCTCGAGAAGGGCTGACGGGTCCGCGCCCGTTCGGCACGCCCCGCCGCGGCCCCCGGACCGCGCGGCCCCCGGACTGTCAGTGCCCGGAGGGAGGATGGGGCTGTTCGGGCACACTCCCAACCTGCTCGCCCGGCGCGACACCCGGGGGGTTCTCCATGGCATTCCGTCATATCGACGAGCTTCCGTTCGGCGACAAGGTCTTCCGGATCGAGCTGGCGAGCGAGGACGACCGCGAGGTCACCCTCACACTGGCCGGCCGGCGCGAGGGCGCGCCCGCCGTCCCGGTCGCCTCCGGCCGGCTCCGGCTCCCGGTGGAGGATCTCGCCGGCCTGCGCGTCGCGCTCGACCGGGCCCTGGCGACGGTCGCGGACACCGCTGCGCCGATCCCCGGCCGCGACGTGCTCCGCGAGCTCCGCCCGGGCCGCGGCGCCGCACGGGTGCCGCGGAACGAGGAGGGGCTGGTCCGCCGCTTCCACGACGGCGAGACGATCGCCCGGATCGCCGCCCGCTACGGCCTGACGCCGGACTCCGTCCGGACCAGGCTCCGCGAGCTCGGCCACGACCCGCGCCGCCCGGAGCACTGCCCGCCGGGCGGCTGCCTCTCCCTGCCGCGGTTCGCCGCGCCCGCGCTGCCGGGCCCGGCAGCGCCCGCCGAGTGACGCGGGGGCCGATCGACGCGGGGCCGATCGACGCGTGACGGAGCGGGCCGACGCGGGGCCGAGCGGGCCGCGTGACGCACGGGGCGGCGCGGCGCGCTTGAATGGGGGAGCCCCGCCGGCCCACCGGCGGGCGACCGCAGCGACAGGCACGAGAGGACCGCGCACCCCATGACCCGCGTCATCGCCGGCACCGCCGGCGGCCGCCGGCTGGCCGTACCGCCCGGCCGGAACACCCGACCCACCTCGGACAAGGCGCGGGAGGCGATGTTCTCCACACTGGAGGCGCTGCGCGGCACCGTGCACGGGGCGCGGATGCTCGACCTGTTCGGCGGGTCGGGGGCGGTCGGCCTGGAGGCGCTGTCCCGCGGCGCGGAGCACGTGCTGTTGGTGGAGTCCGACACGAGCGCGGCCCGGGTGATCAGGGAGAACGTGCGCTCCCTGGGCCTGCCGGGCGCCGAGGTGCGCGCCGACAGGGCCGAGCGGGTGATCGCCGGGCCGGCCCCGGCCGTCCCGTACGACCTGGTGTTCCTGGACCCGCCCTACGCGGTGACGGACGACGAGGTACGGGAGATGCTGATCACACTCCGTGCCGGGGGCTGGATCGCGGAGGACGTTCTGGTCACCGTGGAACGCAGCACCCGCGGAGGTGAGTTCGGCTGGCCGGAGGGCTTCGAAGCGCTGCGCTCGCGCAGGTACGGCGAGGGCACCCTCTGGTACGGTCGCGCCGCCGACGAGGCCGATCGACACTCGTAGCACCGGTTACCCCACAAGGGAGCACACGACATGCGCCGCGCCGTCTGTCCGGGGTCCTTCGACCCCATCACCAACGGACACCTCGACATCATCGAGCGGGCCTCCCGGCTCTACGACGTGGTCCATGTCGCCGTCCTGATCAACAAGAACAAGCAGGGCATGTTCACCATCGAGGAGCGCATCGGGCTCATCGAGGAGACCACCGCCAAGCTCGGCAACGTCACGGTCGAGTCGCACAACGGCCTGCTGGTCGACTTCTGCCGGGACCGCGGCATCCCGGCCATCATCAAGGGCCTGCGCGCGGTCAGCGACTTCGACTACGAGCTGCAGATGGCCCAGATGAACCACGGGCTCACCGGTGTCGAGACGCTCTTCGTGCCGACCTCGCCGACGTACAGCTTCCTCTCCTCCACGCTGGTCAAGGAGGTGGCCTCGCTCGGCGGCGACGTCTCGCACCTGCTGCCCGCGGTGGTGCACGGCCGACTGGTCGAGCGGATCGCCGAGCGCCAGGGCTGAAACGGACATTCCTGGCGAAGCGTCACGCCGTGCGGCCCGCCGCACGGCCCGGCCGCGCCGGATGTTGTGAGCCGCGCCCCCTGTGGCCGTACAGTCTCTACTCCCGCCCCGCGGCGTCGTTGTGCCACGGGCCCTGCCTCCGCCAGCACCTGTGGCGGCACACGGAAAGACAGAAGCGCCCGTGGACGTGCAGCAGCAACTGGACGAGATCGTCGCGTCGGTGGAGAACGCCCGCGCCATGCCGATGTCGGCGTCGTGCGTGGTCAACCGGGCCGAGCTGGTCGGCATGCTCCGCGACCTGAAGGCCGCGATGCCCGCCGAGCTCGCCCAGGCCCAGTCGGTGGTCGCCGACCACCAGCAGATGGTGGCGGACGCGCAGGCCCAGGCCGACCAGATCATCCGGGGTGCGCACGACGAGCGCGGCTCGCTGATCTCCGACACCGAGGTCGTGCTGCGCGCCCAGGCCGAGGCGGACCGCATCCTCGCCGAGGCCCGGGCCGAGGTGGAGGCCAAGCGCGCCGAGGCCGACGACTACGTCGACTCCAAGCTCGCCAACTTCGAGGTGGTGCTCACCAAGACGCTCGGCGCGGTCGGCCGCGGCCGGCAGAAGCTGCGCGGCGCGGGCGTCTACGAGCCCGAGGCCGAGCTCGGTGAGGACGGCGAGGAGTTCGAGCCGCGGGTCAGCCCGAGCCCGGAGGCCGACGAGTACGTCGACGCCAAGCTCGCGACCCTGGAGGCGGTGCTCGGCGCCACCCTGGAGGCGGTCGGCAAGGGCCGGGACAAGCTGCTCGGCAAGGCCCCGATCGACGAGCTCGGCGCCTACCTCGCCGCCGCCGACGAGGCCCAGCAGCTCAAGGACCGCGCCGAGGCGGTCGCCGCCGGCTTCGCGCCCGAGGGCGAGGAGCAGCCCTGGTACCGCGAGGAGGTGCCGCAGCAGCAGGCCTGGCCGGACCAGACGCCCGCCGCGGCCGGCTGGCAGGCGCCGGGCGAGGACCCGTACGCCGCGCAGGGCGCCCCGCAGTACGCCGACGTCTACGGCGGCGGCTACGACCCCGCCACGGGCGGCCAGGTCGACCCGTACGGCAACCAGTACGGCTACCAGCAGCCCGCCGTGGCCTACCAGGGCCAGGACGGCATGGCGGACGGCTACTACCAGCAGCAGGGCTACCAGGCGGACCCGTACGGCCAGTACGGCTACCAGGAGCAGCAGCCGCAGGCCCAGCTGCCGCACCAGCAGCAGGCCGGGCTGGACGAGACGAGCTTCTTCGACACCAGCATGATCGACATGAGTCGGCTGCGGGAGCTCGGCGGCCGCTGACCGGAGGCGGGTCGGGCACCGACTTTGGGCCTGGCCCGAGTCTCCGGTAGTCTGACCACTCCGGCCTGTTCGCACCGGCCCCGTCGCGTGCCCGCACACCGGTCACGCACACCCCCGAAGAAGGATCCGCGGAACGCAGGGATGCGCACCGCCCCCCAGGAAGTCAGGACACCTTGAACCGCCTCGACCACCGCGACCCCCTCGTGTTCGACACGCACGAGCTCGGTCGTCGCCCCGGCTCGATGCGCACCGTGTCGCGGACCCTGGAGGCCCCCGCGGGCCTGGGCATCGCGGACGTCATCGGGGTGCCGGAGAAGGACGGGATCTCCCTGGAGCTCCGCCTGGAGTCGGTCGTCGAGGGCGTGCTGGTCACCGGCACCGCCGAGACGCACGTCGAGGGCGAGTGCGTGCGCTGCCTGGAGCCGATGGAGGAGGACCTGGAGGTCTCCTTCCAGGAGCTCTACTACTACCCGGAGTCCGACGAGCGCCACCGCGCCCGGACGGCCGGGGCCGAGAACCTCGACGAGGACTCGGAGGACGAGACTTACCGACTTGAGGGCGACTTCTTCGACCTCCAGCCGGTGCTGCGTGACGCGGTGGTGCTCGCACTGCCGCTGCAGCCGGTGTGCCAGGACGACTGCCTGGGCCTCTGCCCCGAGTGCGGGGCACGCCTGAGCGACGACCCTGACCACCACCACGACGCCGTCGACCCCCGGTGGGCGGCTCTGCAGGGACTCTCCGCCGCCCCCGGCGACGAGGGTGACGAGAACAAGAACAGCGACACCCGTGAGGGTCTCGCCGAGAACCAGGAGAAGTAGCCGTGGCTGTTCCGAAGCGGAAGATGTCGCGCAGCAACACGCGCCACCGCCGTTCCAACTGGAAGGCCGTCGTTCCGGCCCTCGTGGCGTGCGACCGCTGCCACGAGCCGAAGCTCGGCCACATCGCGTGCCCGAGCTGCGGCACGTACAACCGTCGCCAGGTCCTCTCGGTCTGATCGGCGGGGTGCACGGATCGATGTCGGACGGCAACTCCTCCCGCAAGCCGGGCCCTTCGAACGGGGGCAAGGGCGGCGGTCCGGCCTCGACCGAATACGACGTCCTGGAAGGGCGCCTCGGGTACGAGCTCGAGCGCGCCCTTCTGGTACGCGCCCTCACCCACCGCTCGTACGCGTACGAGAACGGCGGGCTGCCCACCAATGAGCGCCTGGAGTTCCTCGGCGACTCGGTGCTGGGCCTGGTGGTGACCGACACCCTCTACCGCCTCCACCCGGAGGTCGCCGAGGGCACGCTCGCCAAACTCCGCGCCGCGGTGGTCAACTCCCGCGCGCTCGCCGAGGTCGGCCGCGGCCTGGACCTCGGAACCTTCATCCGCCTCGGCAAGGGCGAGGAGGGCACCGGCGGCCGCGACAAGTCGTCGATCCTCGCCGACACCGTCGAGGCCGTGATCGGCGCCGTCTACCTCGACCGCGGCCTGGACGCCGCGACCGAGTTCGTCCACCGGCTGTTCGACCCGCTGATCGAGGAGTCCTCGCAGCTCGGCGCCGGCCTGGACTGGAAGACCAGCCTCCAGGAGCTCACCGCCGCCGTCGGCATCGGCGTGCCGGAGTACGTGGTGGCCGAGTCCGGCCCCGACCACGAGAAGACCTTCGACGCCGCAGCCCGCGTCGCCGGCCAGGACTTCGGGCACGGCACCGGCCGCTCGAAGAAGGAGGCCGAACAGAAGGCCGCCGAGAGCGCCTGGCGGGCCATCAAGGCCAAGTACGCCGAGAGCAAGCCCGACTCCACCGGCTGAGGCGGCCCGCATGCCCGAGCTCCCCGAGGTCGAGGTCGTCCGGCGCGGCCTAGCCCGCTGGACGGCCGGCCGCACGGTCGCCGAGGTGCAGGTCCTCCACCCGCGGTCGGTGCGCCGGCACACCGCGGGCGGCGAGGACTTCGCCGCCCGCCTCGCCGGCACCACCTTCGGCACGGCCCACCGCCGCGGCAAGTACCTCTGGATCCCGCTCCCGGGCACCGGCCACTCGATGGTCGGCCACCTCGGCATGAGCGGCCAGCTGCTCGTCCAGGACCCGTCCACCCCCGACGAGACCCACCTGCGGGTGCGCTTCCGCTTCACCGACGGCGGCCGCGACCTGCGCTTCGTCGACCAGCGGACCTTCGGCGGCCTCGCCGTCGAGGAGGCCGAGGACGGCGACCCCGAGGCCACCCCCGTCTCGCTCGCCCACATCGCCCGCGACCCGCTCGACGAACGCTTCGACGACGGCGCGTTCGTCACCGCGCTGCGGGCCCGGCGGACGACCGTCAAGCGCGCCCTGCTCGACCAGACCCTGATCAGCGGCGTCGGAAACATCTACGCCGACGAGTCGCTCTGGCGCGCCAGACTCCACTACGACCGGCCCACCGCCGGCATCACCCGCCCCCGCGCCGCCGAACTCCTCGGCCACGCCCGGGACGTGATGAACGCGGCACTCGCCGTCGGCGGCACCACCTTCGACAGCCTCTACGTCAACGTGAACGGCGAGAGCGGCTACTTCGCCCGCGACCTCGACGCGTACGGGCGCGAGGGCGCGCCCTGCCACCGCTGCGGCACCCCGATCCGCCGCGCCGCGTGGATGAACCGCTCCAGCTACTACTGCCCCCGCTGCCAGCCGGTGCCCCGGCAGCGGTAGTTCCCTTCGGGCGGAGGGCAGCACCTCGGGCGCGGGTGGGGCAATCCCCTCAGGGGCGCGGGGAACTGCGCAGTCCGGGGGGATGGGCCGATTGCGCTGACCCCTGATCCGTACGGTGGCCCACTCCCGCGTTGCGCAGCTCTGCCCCAGCCTTCGGCCGGGAGGTGCCGCCACCCGCCCCTGAGAGGGTTGCCCTCGATGCTCAGTGTTCGGCGAGCTGGGGCTGCTGGGGTTCGACGCCGTGGAGGGCGCCCTCGTCCTCGCCGAACCAGGCGACGCCGACCGCGCTGACCACGGCCAGGACGAAGCCGATCGCGGCCATCCAGCCCAGGCCGTCGCGCGAGGAGTCGCCCAGCCAGATCACGCCGACCGCGCCCGGCACCACCGTCTCGCCGACCACCAGCGCGGCGGTCGCCCCGTTCACCGAGCCGACCTGCAGCGCGACCGTGTGCAGGTACATCCCGCCGAGGCCGCCGACCAGGATGGTGTAGAGCGCCGGGTCCGAGACCAGCGCCACCAGGTCGAAGGGGTCGACGCCGTCCAGGATCCGCACGCCGATGCCGAGCGCGCCGAACCCGAGGCCGGACAGCAGACCCGCCACGATCGCCCCGCTGCGGCCCAGCCGGCGGACCAGCAGGCTGCCGCCGGCGATCAGCGCCACCGTCACCGCCAGCAGCCACCAGTGCACCGCGCGGTCCACCACGTGGCCGCCTTCCGGCCCGGCCGCCACCGCGAGCATCACCAGGGCCCCGCAGAGAACGCCGATCGACACCCACTCCAGCTGCTTCAGCCGCAGCCCCAGCAGCTTGACGCTGAGCAGCGCGGTGATCACCAGGTTGGCGCTGATGATCGTCTGCGACAGGAACAGCGGCAGCAGCCGGGCGGCCAGCGCACCGAGTCCGAAGCCGATGAAGTCCAGCACCGTGCCGAGGATGAACTCCCAGGTCACGGCGGCCTTCGCGGTCGAGGAGAGGCTCGGCCCGCCGTGCTCGGTCAGTGCCACCCCGCCCTCGGACCGGGCCGCCTCCTCGCGCGCCGAGCGGCGGGCGCCGAGCGCCTGCAGGACGGAGCCGGTGCCGTAGCACGCGGAGGCCGCGACGGCGGTGACGAGACCGATGAACACTGGGGCTCCGATCATGAGCGGACTGGCAGGCACCACTATGCCGGGTCCGCGGGTCCCTTCGGTCCCACGGCCGGGTGTTCCGGCCGGTCGGCGGGGGAGGGATCCGACCGGGGGAGCAGACCCGGCCGGCCGCCGTGCGACCACAGGAGGGGTGCGCTCCGCCCGAGCGGTAGCGTCGGAGGTATGAGAACCCTCCTGCACCGCCCGGCGGTCGCGCTCACCGCGCTGCTGACCGGCGTGCTGCTGCTCCTCGCCCCGGCCGCCGCCGCGGCGGGCGTCCCCGACGCCGCGGCCGCCCTCAAGCAGGGCAAGGTCTACGTCGACCCGTCGATGACCGGCCGCTTCTCGCAGGCCCAGGCCGCCGACCTCACCCGGAAGATCGCCGACACCGACAAGCCGATCTTCGTCGCGGTCGTCCCGGCGACCGACCAGTACCCCGCGGCCACCGTCGCCCGGGACCTGCGCACCGAGGTCGGCATCGTCGGGGTGTACGCGATCTGGCGCGGCGAGCAGTTCAAGGCGTTCTCGGACCGGCAGGCACTGCCCCCGGCCTCCGCCGACCGGATCGCCGGCGCCGCCTTCCGCGACCACCCGAACGACATCAACGCCGCCCTGAACGACTTCGTCGACCAGGCGGCCCCGCAGACCCGCGGCCACGGCGTCGCCTCCGGCGGGGTGAGCACCGCCGCGATCGTCGTGCCGCTCGTGGTGCTGGCGCTGGCCGGCACCGGTGTCTTCCTGCTCTTCCGGCGGGCCAAGCGGCGCAAGGATGAGCAGCGCCGGGCCGAGCTCGCCCAGCTGCGCACCGTCGTCGACGAGGACATCACCGCCTTCGGCGAGGAACTCGACCGGCTGGACTTCGACCCGCGGGCGGCGGACGCCGACGACGAGCAGCGCGCCGACTACACCCGGGCCCTGGACGCGTACGAGCAGGCCAAGCAGCGGATGGACGCGGCCGCCGGGCCGGCGGACGTCCGCCCCGTCACCGAGGCCCTGGAGGACGGCCGGTTCTCGCTGGCCGTGCTGGAGGCCCGGCGGGAGAAGCGGCCGCTGCCCGAGCGGCGTCCGCCCTGCTTCTTCGACCCGCGGCACGGGCCGTCCGTGGAGGACGCCGACTGGGCGCCGGCCGGCGGGTCGCCGCGCAGCGTCCCGGTCTGCGCGCAGGACGGCGCCAGGCTCCGCGCCGGCCTGGAACCGGACGTCCGCACCGTGCCGACCGAGCACGGCCGCGAGCCCTACTGGAACGCCGGGCCCGCCTACAGCCCGTGGGCCGGCGGCTACTTCGGCTCGGGCATGCTGCCCGGCCTGGTGGCGGGCACCGTGCTGGGCTCGGTGCTGGCCTCGCCCGGCAGCGCCTGGGCGGCCGACGGCTACCAGGGCGGACCCGACGGCGGCGAGTACTCCGGCGCCGACTTCGACCAGAACGACTTCGGCGGCTTCGACGGCGGCGGCGGGGGCGGCGACTTCGGCGGGGGAGGGGACTTCGGCGGCGGCTTCTGAACCGCCCCGCCGGCCGGGTGTCGCTGCGGGTGCACGGGTCGGCGGCCGGGTGCCCGTACGGCCGGTCGGGTGAAACCGCCCCGCCGAGGATCGCTCACCACTTCGAGCGACTCGCGAAGGCCTCCGGGGGCTCGCGAAGGTGCCGTGCGGGTGCGGTGAAGCCGCTTCGCACCGGCCGTCCGGGGGCGCACTATGGTCGTGGCATGCACGGTCACGACAGTTACGGCCATCACACGCTGGGGCACGACGGTGTCCGGCCGGTCCGGGTCACCGCCTGGGTCCGCGGCCGGGTCCAGGAGGTCGGCTTCCGGTGGTGGACCAGGGCCCGCGCCCTGGAGATCGGACTGACCGGGTACGCCGTGAACCTCGGCGACGGCCGGGTGCAGGTCGTGGCCGAAGGACTGCACGCCGACTGCGAGGAACTTCTCGTCCTGCTGCGCGGCCCGGAGACTCCGGGCCAGGTCAGCGGGGTCACCGAGATCTGGACCGCGACCGGGGACGGGTACGACGGATTCGCGATCCGCTAGCACGCCGCAGCTGCCGGAGGGATGGAGAGACCCGCCGGCGGCTGTCGGTGTCATCCCGGTTGTCATCCGGTTGCCATTCGGGCGGACTCGTGGTTGACTCCGCACCAGCAGTGATCCACCGGCTCCGGTGGCTCGCCCCGCCCCGTGGTGTGATCGCTCCGCCATGCAGGTGAGAGGGGCGCGGTAGCGTGCGGTGATCGTGTTGACCCGTACCGTCTTTGGTGAGACGCTGGAAGCCCGCGCACCAGTCCGCGTTTACCCGGCAGGGCCGTGCCGTCGTGTGCCCAGCTCACTGCGGCCGTTCTGGAGTGCCCAGCCAGCACCTCCGGGTCGACGGGGAGTGCGCACCCCTTCCCCCTAGACCAGTACCGCAAAACGGTTCGGTCACTCAGCGTGGAGGACCATACATCATGGCAAAGGCGCTTCTCGGGTACGTCGGCGGCCCCGACCCGCGAATGCTCTCCGAGATGCGACGACTGCAGCAGCGTGTTCAGGATCTGGAGGCCGAACTCCTCCGGCTCCAGACGGAGAACGACGCTCTCGCCGCCGTCGCCGACGAGCACTCGCTGCTCACCAGCATCGACATGGATCACCGGGAGCCTGCGCTCACCTGATCCTCCCCGATCCGATCGATCGACGCCGTCGGTGCACTGAGCATCCCGAAAGGGATCGCAGCCTGCAAGGGACGTCCAGCGTGGCGTCCCTTCGTCGTCTCCGGAGCCCTCCCCCGCGCCAATGCTGCCCATGCCACAACGCGGTCAAACCGTCTCCTGACACCGTTGTCCCGCACCGGCCGGATACAGTCGCCAGCACAGCGCCGCACGCTGGCGAGGAGGTCGGACGGGTGCACCTGAAGAGTCTGACGCTGCGCGGGTTCAAGTCGTTCGCCTCGGCCACGACCCTGCGCTTCGAACCCGGCATCACCTGTGTGGTCGGCCCGAACGGCTCCGGCAAGTCCAACGTCGTCGACGCGCTCTCCTGGGTGATGGGCGAACAGGGCGCCAAGTCGCTGCGCGGCGGCAAGATGGAGGACGTCATCTTCGCCGGCGCGGGCGGCCGCGCCCCGCTCGGCCGCGCCGAGGTCAGCCTCACCATCGACAACACCGACGGCGCGCTGCCCATCGACTACTCCGAAGTCACCATCACCCGGACGATGTTCCGCAACGGCGGCAGCGAGTACGCGCTCAACGGCACCGTCTGCCGGCTGCTCGACATCCAGGAGCTGCTCTCCGACTCCGGCATCGGCCGCGAGATGCACGTCATCGTCGGCCAGGGCCGGCTCGACTCCGTCCTGCAGGCCGACCCGATGGGCCGCCGCGCCTTCATCGAGGAGGCCGCCGGCGTCCTCAAGCACCGCAAGCGCAAGGAGAAGGCGCTGCGGAAGCTCGACGCGATGCAGGGCAACCTCAACCGCGTCCAGGACCTCGTCGCGGAACTCCGCCGCCAGCTCGGCCCGCTCGGCCGGCAGGCCAGGATCGCCCGCCGCGCCGCCGGCATCCAGGCCGAACTGCGCGACGCCCGGCTGCGCCTGCTCGCCGACGACCTGCTCGCCCTGCGCCGCGCCGTCGAGGCCGAGATCGCCGACGAACTCGCCCTGCGGCTGCGCCGCACCACCGTCGAGCAGCAGCTCGCCGCCGCCGTCCAGCGCGAGGCCGTCCTGGAGGCGCAGGTCGAACAGCTCGGGCCGCGCCTGGAGGCCGTCCGGCAGACCTGGTACCGGCTCTCCTCGCTCGTCGAGCGCACCCGCGGCACCATCGGCCTCGCCGAGGCCAGGGTGCGGCACGCCCAGGCCGGTGCCCAGGGCGAGGAACGGCGCGGCCGAGACCCCGAGGAGCTCGCCGCCGAGGCCGCCCGGATCCGGGAGGAGGAGGCCGCCCTCGCCGAGGCCCTGGAGGAGGCGCAGTACGCGCTCGCCGAGGCCGTCGAGACCCGCGGCGACCTCGAACGCTCCCTCGCCGCCGAGGAGGCCCGGCTCAAGAGCGCCGCCCGCGCCATCGCCGACCGCCGCGAGGGCCTCGCCCGGATGCAGGGCCAGGCCGCAGCGGCCCGCTCCAGGGCCGCCGCCGCCCGCGCCGAGATCGGCCGGCTCACCGAGGCCGCCGCCGAGGCCGCGCAGCGCGCCGGGACCGCCGAGCAGGAGTACCGGCAGCTCCAGGAGGAGTCCGACGGCCTCGCCACCGCCGACGACGACCAGGAACGCGCCCACGAGCAGGCCCGCGCCGACCTGCACCGGGCCGAACGCACCCTCACCGCCGCCCGGGACGCCGCCGCGGCCGCCGAACGCGAACGGGCCGGCCTGACCGCCCGCCACGAGGCCCTCTCCCTGGGCCTGCGCCGCAAGGACGGCAGCGGCACCCTGCTCACCGCCGCCGACCGGCCCGACGGCGTGCTCGGCGGCGCCGCCGAACTGCTCACCGTGCACCGCGGACACGAGACCGCGCTCGCCGCCGCACTCGGCGCCGCCGCCGAGGCCGTCGCCGTCGACGGACCGGACACCGCCGCCGAGGCGCTCCTGCTGCTCCGCAAGCAGGACGCCGGCCGCGCCGCCCTGCTCATCGCCGACGCCCCCGCCCCGCCCGCGGCCGAACGCCCCGACCTCCCCGGCGGCGCCCGCTGGGCCGCCGACCTGGTGGACGCCCCCGCGGGCCTGCGACCCGCCGTCGACACCCTGCTCGCCCGCACCGCCGTCGTCGCCGACCTCGCCGCCGCCCGCGGCCTGATCGCCCGGCACCCCGCGCTCACCGCCGTCACCGCCGACGGCGACCTGCTCGCCGGCGGCTGGGCCCAGGGCGGTGCCGCCGGTGCGCCCAGCCTGCTGGAGACCCAGGCCCAGGTCGCCGACGCGGCCCGCCGGATCGACGAACTCGACGCCCAGTGCGAGCAGTTGGCCGAGGAGCTGGCCACCGCCGCCGAAAGGCGCCGCGAACTCGCCCTCGCCCAGGACGAATTGGCGGCAGCCCGGCGCCGCGCCGAGAAGGAACGGTCCCAACTCGCGGGCGCACTCGGCCGGTCCGCCGGACAGGCCCGAGCCGCCGCCGACGAGGCCGACCGCCTCGCCGCCGCCGCCGACCGCGCCGAACAGGGCCTGGCCGAGGCCGAGGAGGCCGCCGAGGAACTCGCCGCCCGGCTCGAGGCCGCCGAGGAGCTCGACGCCGCCGGCGAGGACGAACCCGACACCGCCGAACGCGACCGCCTCGCCGCCGCCGGAACCGCCGCCCGCCAGGCCGAGATGGAGGCCCGGCTCGCCGTCCGCACCCACGAGGAGCGCGTCCGCTCCCTCGCCGGCCGCGCCGACCAGCTCGACCGCGCCGCCGCCGCCGAACGCGAGGCCCGCGCCCGCGCCGCCCACCGCCGCGCCCGCGCCCGGCACGAGGCCGAGGTCGCCACCGCCGTCGCCGCCGGCGCCCGGGCCCTGCTCGCCGCCGTCGAGGGCTCGCTCGCCGCCGCGGACGCCGAACGCACCGCCGTCGAACAGGACCGCACCGGACGCGAGGGCGAGCTGCGTACCGCCCGCGAGCACGGCCGCGAACTCAAGGCCGAACTCGACCGGCTGGTCGACACCGGCCACCGCGACGAGGTGCTGCGGGCCGAGAAGCGGCTGCGCATCGAGCAGTTGGAGGCCCGCGCGCTGGAGGAGTTCGGCATCGGCGGGCAGGAACTGATCGACGGCTACGGCCCCGACAAGCCCGTCCCGCCGCCCGCGCCGGAGGAGGGCCAGGAGCCCGGGGAGCCCCGCCCCTACGACCGGGCCGAGCAGGAGAAGCGGCTGAAGGCCGCCGAACGCGCCTACCAGCAGCTCGGCAAGGTCAACCCGCTGGCACTGGAGGAGTTCGCCGCCCTGGAGGAACGGCACCGCTTCCTCGGCGAGCAGCTCGACGACCTCAAGAAGAGCCGGCGCGACCTGATGGAGATCGTCCGCGACGTCGACGCCCGCGTCGAGCAGCTCTTCAGCGCCGCGTTCCAGGACACGGCCGCCCAGTTCGAAGGGGTCTTCTCCCGGCTCTTCCCCGGCGGCGAGGGCCGGCTGGTGCTCACCGACCCCGACTCCATGCTGACCACCGGCGTCGAGGTCGAGGCCCGCCCGCCCGGCAAGAAGGTCAAGCGGCTGTCGCTGCTCTCCGGCGGCGAGCGCTCGCTCACCGCCGTCGCTTTGCTGGTCTCCATCTTCAAGGCGCGACCCAGCCCCTTCTACGTGATGGACGAGGTCGAGGCGGCGCTCGACGAGACCAACCTGCGCAGGCTGATCGCCATCATGGAGGAGCTCCGGGAGAGCTCCCAGCTGATCGTCATCACCCACCAGAAGCTCACCATGGAGTCCGCCGACGCCCTGTACGGCGTGACCATGAAGGGCGACGGCATCTCCCAGGTGATCAGCCAGCGGCTCCGGGAAGAGCACAAGGAGAAGCGGACCCCGGTGCCCGCCCGCTGAGCGCCGCCCGCCCGGCGTCCGCACGGACGGTGAGCGAGCCACGCCGCCCGGCTACTCCCGGCGGCACGGGGGCGTCGCTGATACTGGGGGGGTTATGGAATACGTGATCCTTGCCGTCATCATCGCCGTGGTCGCCGTCGGCGCGATCGCGGGTCTCGTCGTCAACGGCAGACGACGCAAGCCGCTGCCTCCCAAGCCCGAGGCACCCGTCATCACGCCGCCGCGCGAGCCGCAGGTCGGCGAGGAGTCCGCCGCGCCCACCGAGGCGCCCGTCCAGACCATAGAGGAGGTGCCCCTCCCCGAGGCCCCCGAGGCCCCCACAGCTCCGGAGGAGGCCCCGGCGGAGGCCGCGGCCCCGCCGGCGATCGAGGTACCCGAACCCACCGCGGGCCGGCTCGTCCGGCTGCGCTCCCGGCTCTCCCGCTCGCAGAACGCGCTCGGCAAGGGCCTGCTCACCCTGCTCTCCCGGGACCGCCTCGACGAGGACACCTGGGAGGAGATCGAGGAGATCCTGCTCACCGCGGACATCGGTGTCGCCGCGACCCAGGAGCTGGTCGACAGCCTCCGTACCCGGGTCAAGGTGCTCGGCACCCGTACCCCGGCCGAGCTGCGCGGCCTGCTGCACGAGGAGCTCGTCGCCCTGATCGGGCCGGACGCCGACCGCACCGTCCACTCCACCAAGCACGAGGAGGGCCCCGCGGTCGTCCTGGTCGTCGGCGTGAACGGCGTCGGCAAGACCACCACCACCGGCAAGCTCGCCCGGGTGCTCGTCGCCGACGGCCGCCGGGTGGTGCTCGGCGCCGCCGACACCTTCCGTGCCGCCGCCGCCGACCAGCTGCAGACCTGGGGCGAGCGGGTCGGCGCGCACACCGTCCGCGGGCCCGAGGGCGGCGACCCAGCCTCGGTCGCCTTCGACGCCGTCAAGGAGGGCATCGCCGAGGGCGTCGACACCGTCCTCGTCGACACCGCCGGCCGGCTCCACACCAAGACCGGCCTGATGGACGAGCTCGGCAAGGTCAAGCGGGTCGTCGAGAAGCACGGCCCGGTCGACGAGGTGCTGCTCGTCCTGGACGCCACCACCGGCCAGAACGGCCTCGTCCAGGCCCGGGTGTTCGCCGAGGTCGTCGACATCACCGGCATCGTGCTGACCAAGCTCGACGGCACCGCCAAGGGCGGCATCGTCGTCTCCGTCCAGCGCGAACTCGGTGTGCCGGTCAAGCTGGTCGGCCTCGGCGAGGGCGCCGACGACCTGGCGCCGTTCGAGCCGGCCGCCTTCGTGGACGCCCTGATCGGCGACTGACCCGCACCGGCGGACAGCACAGCGGCGGGCCGCCGCCCCGAACCCCGGGGCGGCGGCCCGCCGCTGTGTCGTCCGGCCCTCAGGCGGCCGGCCAGGCCGGCTCGCACGCGCGAGCCCGCCCGCGGTGGCAGGCGTACGCCAGGGTGCCGAGCAGCAGCCGGGCCTCCGGCGGACAGGCCGCGCTCTCCCGGGTCGGGCGGCGCACCCAGCGCATCGGGCCGAGCCCGCCGAGCACCGTCGGCGGTGCGGCCACGTACGACCCGGCGCCGTGGCAGACCAGGTCCAGCGAGGCGTCGTCCCAGCCCATCCGGTACAGCAGTTCGGGCAGCCGGCGCGCGGTGCCGGGCGCCACGAAGAACATCAGCCGCCCGGCCGGCGAGGCGAGCACCGGCCCGACCTGGGTGCCCATCCGCTCCAGCCGGACGAGCGCCTGCAGGCCCGGCTGCTCCGGAACGTCCAGGACGTCGAAGTGCAGCCCGGCCGGCAGCAGCACCGGCGCGTCCGCGGCCAGCAGCGCGGGCAGTTCGTCCGCCGGGGTGCCGGGGGCGGCCTTCGGGCCGGCCGCGGAGTGCAGGCCGGGGGCGGCGCAGTGCGCGGCGGCGCAGTCGCAGACGGCGGGGGAGCGGTGGGCGCGGGCCGCACCCGCGACGACCGTCCAGCCGAGGCGGGCGGTGTACTCGCCGGCCGCCCGGAGGGCGGTGGCCCGGGTGCGCCGCAGGGTGCCGCGCGGCGCCAGCCGCAGGTGCCGCAGCCGGAGTTCGCCGAACAGGTTGTCCATGCCTCCCCCAACAGGTTCTGGATGCCGGTGGTTACGGGACTGTGACGGTGCGTCGGCAGTCACGCGCGGTGCGGGTGGTGCACCGGCGGCGCGCGCTGTCGGACGCGCTCCGATTCGTGTCGCGCGTTCCAGCAGCCGGCGGGCCCCGGAGCTGCGGATACCGGGAGGTCGCTGTCGCACGAGGGTTCCTCCGTCCTCTGGCGATCCGTCAAAACCGGTAGCATCGACGGCAGTTGATCCGCCCCCAGGGCGGGAGCCATCCGTCGGGCGTGTGCCGGGGTCACTGCGAACCGGCTACCAGTGAAGCGCGACCCGGCCACTCTTTGTTCACTCCCAGGGGTGGCGAAGGGTGGCGTTTCCTCGGCGGTGCTCCCCCGGATGGCGGAAATCACGTTACGTTCGGCACACGGAGCACAGCGGACCGTCCACAGTACGAGGGTCCGCCTCCTCGGCAGTCGAGCAGGCACGGTACGTCGAGCAAGCGCCCGAACCGATCGGGCACCACGAGCGGGGCCCAGTGCGGGGCCGGGCGGGATGGGGCGTTCCCATGGGAGAGAAGCAACCGAACGAGAAGCTGACGTCGTGGTTCGCCCGAAGCGGCTGGTCCAAGGGCGAGTTGGCGCGTCAGGTCAACCGCAGGGCCCGCCAGATCGGCGCCCACCACGTCAGCACCGACACCTCCCGGGTGCGCCGCTGGCTCGACGGCGAGCAACCGCGCGAGCCCATCCCGAAGATCTTGTCCGAGCTGTTCTCCGAGCGCTTCGGCTCGGTGGTCTCGATCGAGGAGCTCGGCCTGCGCACCGCCGTCCCGGTCTCCACCGTCGGCGGCGGCGTCGACCTGCCGTGGAGCGGCGACCAGACCGTCCAGCTGATCAGCGAGTACTCGCGCAGCGACCTGATGCTCAACCGCCGCGGCTTCCTGGGCACCTCGCTCGCCCTGACCGCCGGCGCCGCCCTCATCGAGCCCATGCAGCGCTGGCTCACCCCCGGCCCCGGCGGCGCGCCGACCCCGATCCTCACCGCCGCCAACGGCGGCGAGCCCTACACCGGCCGGCTCTCCGAGCCCGAGCTCCAACTCCTCGAGCAGACCACGGTGATGTTCCGCCAGTGGGACGCGCAGAACGGCGGCGGCCTGCGCCGCAAGGCCGTGGTCGGCCAGCTCCACGAGGTCACCGACCTCCTCCAGGAGTCCTACCCCGAGCCCACCACCAAGCGGCTGTTCCGGCTCACCGCCGAACTCGCCCACCTGGCCGGCTGGATGTCCTACGACGTCGGCATGCACCCCAGCGCGCAGAAGTACTACGTGTTGGCCCTCCATGCCGCCAAGGAAGCTGGGGACCGCCCGTTCGGCGCCCTCATCCTGACCGACATGAGCCGCCAGATGATCCACCTCAACCGCGGCGAGGACGCACTGGAGCTCATCCACCTCGCCCAGTACGGCAGCCGCGACACCGCCACCCCCCGCCAGCAGGCGCTGCTGTACGCGATGGAGGCCCGCGCCTACTCCACCATCGGCGAGGTCAACCGCTGCGCCCGGGCCGCCCGGCTCGCCGAGGACACCTTCAGCGACTGCCGCGCCGGGGACGCCGACCCGAACTGGCTCCGGTTCTTCTCCGAGGCCGAGCTCAACGCGGAGAACGCGCACTCGTTCCGCGACCTGGCCTACCACTCCAGCCGCAGCCAGCTGTACGCCTCGATGTCCGCCCCGGTGATGGAGCGCGCCGTCGACCTGTTCCGGCAGGACGGCGAGCACGTCCGCAGCTACGCGTTCAATCTGATCGGCATGGCCAGCGTCCACCTGCTGCAGAACGAGCCGGAGCAGGCGGCGGTGATGGCCGAGCAGGCCGTCGACATCGCCACCAAGGTCCGCTCGGAGCGGCTCAACACCCGCGTGCGCAAGACCACCGAGGCCGCCAACCGCCAGTACAAGGGCGTGCCCGAGGTCGCCCGGCTGGCCGAGCGCGTGGTGCAGGACATCCCGGAGTTCGCCTCGGCGGTCTGACCACCGCCCGCGAGGGGCCGCTTTCGGCCATCCTCGCCCCCGACCCCGACCGTGGGGGTCCGTGCGGCTACGTATCCGTACGGGCTCCCCCGCCCTTCGCCCCCGGGCCTCCACGGTCGGTGAACCCTCCCGTACCCGCTGTACCGAGCGGCGGAACGGTAACGCAGATCTGTCATGGCACGGCCGTGGTTCACGTGCTCGTAACGCCCCCGTTGGTTGCGTCACGGGGGCGAAACATCGAGCCGCATCGGCCGAAATCAGCCTTCGGCACTCTCCTTCACATCGCCGACACCCCGGGTGGAACGGGACAGGGATCCCGGGTGTGGAGCGGCTTCCATTCACGAGGAGACGCCGATGCCGGACGGCTTCAGCGCGGGCGATACCGCCTTTGTGTTCATCTGTGCGGCCCTGGTCATGTTGATGACACCGGGCCTGGCCTTCTTCTACGGAGGCATGGTCAGGGTCAAGAGCACCCTCAACATGCTGGTCATGAGCTTCATTACGCTCGCGATCGTCAGCGTCCTATGGGTCCTCTACGGCTACAGCCTCGCCTTCGGACCGGACGCCGGCGCCGGCCTGATCGGCAACCTGGACTTCCTGGGTTTCCGCGGCATCGGGCTGAACGACCTCAGCGGCACCATCCCGGTCACCGGGTTCGCGGCCTTCCAGCTGATGTTCGCCATCATCACCCCGGCCCTCATCAGCGGCGCCATCGCCGACCGCGCCAAGTTCGCGGCCTGGTCGCTGTTCGTGGCGCTCTGGGTCACCGTCGTCTACTTCCCGGTCGCGCACTGGGTGTTCGCCTTCGACAAGGGCAACGGCGGCTGGCTCGGCGACCGTAACGGCGTCATCGACTTCGCCGGTGGTACCGCCGTCCACATCAACGCCGGTGTCGCGGGCCTCGCCCTCGCCCTGGTGCTCGGCAAGCGCATCGGCTTCAAGAAGGACCCGATGCGTCCGCACAGCCTCCCGCTGGTGATGCTCGGCTCCGGCCTGCTGTGGTTCGGCTGGTTCGGCTTCAACGCCGGCTCGGCGCTCGCCGCCAACGGCGTGGCGGGCATGGCGTTCATGAACACCCAGGTCGCCACCGCCGCCGCCGTCCTCGGCTGGCTCGCCTACGAGAAGATCAAGCACGGCGCCTTCACCACCCTCGGTGCCGCCTCCGGTGCGGTCGCCGGCCTGGTCGCCATCACCCCCGCCTGTGGCTCGGTCTCCCCGCTCGGGGCCATCGCGATCGGCATCATCGCCGGTGTCGCCTGCGCCGCCGCGATCAGCCTCAAGTACAAGCTCGGCTTCGACGACTCGCTCGACGTGGTCGGTGTCCACCTCGTCGGCGGTGTCATCGGCTCCCTGCTGATCGGCTTCTTCGCCACCGGCCACGTCGGCCAGACCGCCAAGGGTCTCTTCTACGGCGGCGGCTTCGACCAGCTCGGCAAGCAGGCGCTCGGCGTGGTCGCGGTCGCCGTGTACTCCTTCGTCGTCACCTACGTCCTGGGCCTCGCCATCCACAAGACGGTCGGCTTCCGGGTCTCCGAGGACGTCGAGGTCTCCGGCATCGACCAGGCGGAGCACGCCGAGTCCGCCTACGACTTCACCGCGGTCGGCGCCAGCCTCGCCCGGGCCGTCTCCGCCACCCCCGCCACCGCCGCCACGAAGGCCGAGGTCGACGCCTGATGAAGCTCATCACCGCAGTCATCAAGCCGCACCGCCTGGACGACGTGAAGGAGGCCCTGCAGGCCTTCGGCGTCCACGGCCTGACCGTCACAGAGGCCAGCGGCTACGGCCGGCAGCGCGGCCACACCGAGGTCTACCGGGGTGCGGAGTACACCGTCGACCTGGTGCCCAAGGTCCGCATCGAGATCCTCGTCGAGGACGACGACGCCGAGCAGCTGATCGACGTCGTGGTCAAGGCCGCCCGCACCGGCAAGATCGGTGACGGCAAGGTCTGGGCCGTCCCGGTCGACACGGCGGTGCGCGTCCGCACCGGCGAGCGCGGCCCCGACGCGCTCTAGCATCAGCACCACACGCTCATGGCGGACCTGCCCACCGGCAGGTCCGCCGGAGGCGTATCCGGCCCCCGCCCCACGGATGGGAACTTTGACGTGACGACGACCGAAGCCCACCCCTCCGACCCGGCCCGCCCGGACGACCACGGCGCCGCGCGCACCCGGCTGCTCGCCGACCCCGGTCTCGGCGGGGCCGCCCGCCGCACCGCGCTCGCCCGGCTCACCGACGGCTGGCTCACCGGGCTCTACCGGGACGCCGGCGCCCCCGCCGGCACCGCCCTGGTCGCCGTCGGCGGCTACGGCCGCGGCGAGCTCTCCCCGCGCAGCGACCTCGACGTCCTGCTGCTCCACGAGGGCCCGATCGACCCCCGGTTGCCCGAGCGGATCTGGTACCCGGTCTGGGACTCCGGCGCCGCCCTCGACCACTCGGTGCGCACCCTCGACGAGGCCCGCGCCGTCGCAGCGGAGGACCTCAAGGCCCAGCTCGGCCTGCTGGACGCCCGCCACCTCGCCGGCGACGCCGCCCTCACCGCCTCGCTGCGCTCCACCCTGCTCGCCGACTGGCGGGCCGGCGCCGCCGCCCGGCTGCCCGAACTCCAGCAGCTCTCCGCCGAGCGCGCCGAACGCCACGGCGAGCTCTCCTTCCTCCTCGAACCCGACCTCAAGGAGGCCCGCGGCGGCCTGCGGGACGTCGTCGCCCTCAACGCCGTCGCCGCCACCTGGCTCGCCGACGCGCCTCGCGACGGCCTGGAGGCCGCCGCCGCCCGGCTCGCCGACGTCCGCGACGCCCTGCACCTCACCACCGGCCGCGCCACCGAGCGGCTCAGCCTGCAGGACCAGGACCAGGTCGCCGCCCGGCTCGGCGTCCTCGACGCCGACACCCTGCTCCGACAGGTCTACGAGGCGGCCCGAACCATCACCTACGCCTCCGACGTCACCTGGCGCGCCGTCGAGCGGGTGCTCGCCGCCCGCAGCGGCCGCGGCCGCCGGCTCTCCCGGATCGCCTTCCCGTTCAGCGGCACCGGCCGCGGCGCGGGCGCCGTCGCCAAGGGGGTCGTGGACCGCCGCCCGCTCGCCGAGGGCGTCGTCGAGCAGGACGGCGAGGCCGTGCTCGCCCAGGGCGCCCGCCCCGCCCAGGACCCGGTCCTGCCGCTGCGTGCCGCCGCCGCGGCCGCCCAGGCCGGTCTCACCGTCGCGTACGCCACCGTCCGGCGGCTGGCCGCCGAGACCAAGCCGCTGCCGGTGCCCTGGCCGGACGAGGCCCGCGAGCAGCTGATCACCCTGCTCGGCGCCGGCGAGGCCTGTCTGCCGGTCTGGGAGGCCCTGGAGGCGGAGGGGCTGATCACCCGGCTGCTGCCCGACTGGGAGCGGGTGCGCTGCCGCCCGCAGCGCAACGCCGTGCACCGCTGGACGGTCGACCGGCACCTGATCGAGACCGCGGTGCGGGCCGCCGCGATGACCCGCCGGGTGGCCCGCCCCGACCTGCTGCTGGTCGCCGCCCTGCTGCACGACATCGGCAAGGGCTGGCCCGGCGACCATTCGGAGGCCGGCGAGGTCATCGTCCGCGACGTCGCCGCCCGGATGGGCTTCGACAAGAACGACACCGACACCCTCGCCCTGCTGGTCCGCCACCACCTCACCCTGGTCGACACCGCCACCCGCCGGGACCCGGACGACCCGGCCACCGTCGACGCCATCACCAAGGTCGTCGGCACCCTGCCGCACCTGGAGCTGCTGCACGCCCTGACCGAGGCCGACGCCACCGCCACCGGCCCGGCCGCCTGGAGCAGCTGGCGCGCCTCGCTGGTCGGCAACCTGGTCGCCCGGGCGGCCGCCCGGCTGGCCGGCGGCGTCAGCCACCCGCCGGCCGGCGACCCCACCGCCGAGGAGGAGCGGCTCGCCGTGGAGGCCGCCCGCACCGGTGCGCCCGCGCTCTCGCTGCACGCCCACACCGAGCAGGACACCACCGGCACCGAGCCGATGGGCGTCGAGCTCACCCTGGCCATCCCGGACCGGCCCGGCCTGCTCGGCACGGTCGCGGGCGTCCTCGCCCTGCACCGGCTCACCGTCCGCTCCGCCTCGCTGCGCGAGCTCGACCCGATCGGTGCCGGCCCGGTGCTGCTGCTCTCCTGGACGGTCGCCGCCGAGTACGGCGAACTGCCGGAGGCGGCCCGGCTCCGCGCCGACCTGCGCCGGGCCCTGGACGGCTCGCTGGACGTCGCCCGCAAGCTCGCCGAGCGCGACGCCGCCGCACCCCGGCGGCGCGGCATCGCCGCCCCGCCGCCGGTCGTCTCGGTGGCCCCCGGCGCGTCCACCAGCGCCACCATCCTGGAGGTCCGCGCGCACGACGCGCCCGGCCTGCTGCACCGGATCGGCCGGGCCCTGGACGCGGCCGGGGTCCGGGTGCGCGCCGCGTACGTCTCCACGCTCGGCGCGGACGCGGTGGACGCCTTCTACGTCACCGACGCCGAGGGCCTGCCGCTGGCCGCGGCGCGTGCGACGCAGGTGGCCAGAGCGGTCCAGGAGGCCCTCGGCTGAGCCCGCGGCCGGCGGCCGGGGCGCGTGTGCGGCCGCCGGACGACCGGGGTGGAGACCGTTCGCCGGGCGGCCCGATACCCTGGGGGGCGACGACAGTACCCATACCGATGCCGCAAGGGACCCGCGACCGACGTGTTCGACACTCTCTCCGACCGCCTCGCAGCGACGTTCAAGAACCTCCGGGGCAAGGGCCGCCTCAGCGAGGCGGACATCGACGCCACCGCCCGCGAGATCCGGATCGCGCTGCTGGAGGCGGATGTCGCGCTGCCGGTGGTGCGGGCCTTCATCAAGCAGGTCAAGGACCGCGCCCTCGGCGCGGAGGTTTCCGGCGCGCTGAACCCGGCGCAGCAGATCATCAAGATCGTCAACGAGGAGCTCATCAGCATCCTCGGTGGCGAGACCCGCCGCCTGCGGTACGCCAAGACCGGCCCGACCGTGATCATGCTGGCCGGTCTGCAGGGTGCCGGTAAGACCACCCTCGCCGGAAAGCTCGGCCACTGGCTCAAGAGCCAGAAGCACACCCCCCTGCTGGTCGCCTGCGACCTCCAGCGCCCCAACGCGGTCAACCAGCTCGGCGTCGTCGCCGAGCGGGCCGGCGTGGCCTTCTACGGCCCCGAGCCGGGCAACGGCGTCGGCGACCCGGTCAAGGTCGCCCGCGACTCGATCGAGTACGCCAAGCAGAAGCAGTACGACGTCGTCATCGTCGACACCGCCGGCCGCCTCGGCATCGACGCCGAGATGATGCAGCAGGCCGCCGACATCCGGGCCGCCGTCCAGCCCGACGAGGTCCTGTTCGTCGTCGACGCGATGGTCGGCCAGGACGCGGTCACCACCGCGCAGGCCTTCCTGGAGGGCGTCGACTTCACCGGCGTCGTGCTCTCCAAGCTCGACGGCGACGCCCGCGGCGGCGCCGCCCTCTCGGTCGCCCACGTGACCGGCCGCCAGATCATGTTCGCCTCCAACGGCGAGAAGGTCGACGACTTCGACGCCTTCCACCCGGACCGGATGGCCTCGCGCATCCTCGGCATGGGCGACATGCTGTCGCTCATCGAGAAGGCCGAGCAGACCTTCTCGCAGGCCGAGGCCGAGAAGATGGCCTCCAAGCTCCAGGGCGGCGGCAAGGACTTCACGCTCGACGACTTCCTGTCGCAGCTGGAGCAGGTCCAGAAGATGGGCTCGATCTCCAAGCTGCTCGGCATGCTGCCCGGCATGGGTCAGATCCGCGACCAGATCAACAACATCGACGACAAGGACGTCAACCGCGTCGGCGCGATCATCAAGTCGATGACCCCCGCCGAGCGCACCGACCCGAAGATGATCAACGGCTCGCGCCGGCTGCGCATCGCCAAGGGCTCGGGCGTCCAGGTCGGCGAGGTCAACAACCTCGTCGAGCGGTTCTTCGAGGCCCGCAAGATGATGTCCGCCATGGCCTCCGGCAAGGGCATCCCCGGCATGCCGGGCATCCCCGGCATGGGCGGCGGCGGCAAGAAGTCCGCCAAGAAGGCCCCGGCCGCCAAGGGCAAGCGCAAGTCCGGCAACCCGCTGAAGCGGGCCCAGGAGGAGGCGGCCGCCGCCGAGCGCCGCGCCCTCGGGGCCGGCGGCCAGGGCCCGCAGCAGGCCGCCCCGGGCGGCGCCTTCGGCCTCGGCGCGGGCAAGGGCCCGGCCGACTTCGAACTGCCCAAGGAGTTCAAGGACCTGCTCTGACGGTCCCCGCCCGCCGGCCCGCCGGCCCGCCGCCCCCTCGCCCGGGGCGGCGGGCCGGCGGCGTTTTCCGGATGCCTGCCGCGCTGTGCGAACGACCCGTCCGGCGCCCGCCCGCACCCATGGCCGATGATGGTGGTGTGCGAGTGAGGATCAGGGAACCCCGACCGGACGACGTGGCCCCGTACGCCGAGGCGGTGCGGCGCTCGGCCGACCACATAGGGCGCTGGAACCCGGTGGAGCCGGACGGCCTCGCCGAGCTGCTGGACCGTCAGGGCCCCGGCCTGCGCACCTTCCTGATCGAGGACGTCGCCAGCGGCGGGCTCGTCGGCAAGTGCAACGTGGCCAACATCGTGATGGGCCGCTTCTGCAACGGCGCCCTCGGCTACGACTCCTACCTGCCCTACGCGGGCACCGGGCGGATGACCGAGGGCATGCGGCTGGTGGTCGACCGCTGCTTCGCCCCGGGCGAGCGCGGCGGGCTCGGCCTGCACCGGCTGGAGATCAATGTGCAGCCCGACAACGTCCGCTCCGTCGCCCTGGCCGAGCGGCTCGGCTTCCGGCACGAGGGCTTCACCCCGCGGATGCTGTTCCTCTCCGGCGCCTGGCGCGACCACGAGCGGTACGCGCTGACCGCCGAGGAGTGGACCCCGCTCGACCGCTGAACCGCGGCCGGGCGGGGAGCCACCGCGCGCCGGGCCCGGGGCGGCGGCGCCCGCCCCGGGCCGCAACGGATCAGCGCGGCTGCTCGGCCACCACGTACCGGAACACGTTGGCCATCCGCACCGAGGCGTCCGCCTGAACGAAGGGGTGCAGCGCCTCCTCCAGCTCCTTGGTCACCAGCGCCGGCCCCCACTCCTCGATCGCGCCCCCGTACAGGCCGGTCGAGAGCATGCCGCGGACGGCGCTGTCGAGGTCCGGGTAGGCGAAGGGGCAGCTGACCCGGCCGCTGCCGGCGGGCCGGAGCCCCACGCCGGCGCACAGCTCCTCCAGTGCGCCGGGGGCGCTCAGCGCGAACGGGTCGCGGGCGGGGACCCGGGCCGAGCGGCGCCGGGCCACCTCCAGCACGCTCGCGCTCTCGCACCGCTCCGGCGGCCCCCAGCCGGCCAGCACCACGTGCCCGCCCTGCAGGGTGAGCGTCGCCGCCTCCAGCACCAGGACGGCGGGATCCGCCACGTAGGCGAGCTCCTCGAAAACAGTGACCAGCGAATACGCCGAGCGGGGGACGGGTTGGCCCGACCGGTCGATGCCGCCGACACCCGCCACCCGCAGCCGCCGGCCCTCCGCGAGTTCGCGCAGCTCCGCCTCCGGCTCCAGTCCGGCGACCTGCGCGCCGCGGTCCGCGGCGAGCAGCAGGGCGAGCCCCGAGCGGCAGCCGAGACCGAGCAGGCTGGTCGCCGGCCCGACCTCCAACCGCCGGTATACCGCCTGGTAGAGCGGCACCAGCATCCGCTCCTGGATCTCCGCCCAGTCACGCGCCCGACCGTGCGACCCCGCTCCGCCGCCCGCGTGCGGGCGCTGCGCGGTCGTGGCGGTCACCTGCGCTGAAGCCATCGCGGCCTCCCATTCGGTGTGTGCGTCCGATGCTCCGGCTCCCCCCGGTCGTGTCCCGCCCCGCCTCCCAGCGAACAGCGGTCGGGCGCTGCCGTCCAGAGGTGTGCAGGGAGTGTCCGTGCGCCGAGGCGTGCGCCCCCGCAGTGCGCTGGTGAAACGGATTCACGATCGGCACCCCGATCCCCGTACCATCTGCCCCATGGCCAAGACACCCGTACTCACCCCCCAGTCGGAAGACTTCCCCCGCTGGTACCAGGACCTGATCAACAAGGCCGAGCTGGCCGACAACGGTCCGGTGCGCGGCACCATGGTCATCCGACCGTACGGGTACAGCCTGTGGGAGCGGATGCAGCAGGAGATGGACGCCCGCATCAAGAAGGCCGGCGCACAGAACGCCTACTTCCCGATGTTCATCCCGCAGTCCTACCTGACCAAGGAGGCGGAGCACGTCGAGGGCTTCGCCCCTGAGCTCGCGGTGGTGACCCACGGCGGCGGCAAGGAGCTGGAGGAGCCGGTCGTCGTCCGTCCCACCTCCGAGACGATCATCAACGAGTACTTCTCCAAGTGGGTCCAGAGCCACCGCGACCTGCCGCTGCTGATCAACCAGTGGGCCAACGTCGTCCGCTGGGAGCTCCGCCCGCGCGTCTTCCTGCGCACCACCGAGTTCCTCTGGCAGGAGGGCCACACCGCCCACGCCACCTACGAGGACGCCCGCGCCTACGCCTCGCGCATCCACACCGAGGTGTACGGCGACTTCATGACCAACGTGCTCGGCATCGACGTGGTGCTCGGCCGCAAGACCGCCCGCGAGCGCTTCGCCGGCGCCATCAACACCCTCACCCTCGAAGGCATGATGGGCGACGGCAAGGCCCTGCAGATGGGCACCAGCCACGAGCTCGGCCAGAACTTCGCCAAGGCGTTCAACACCACGTACCAGCTGCAGGGTGCCGAGCGCGAGCACGTCTGGCAGACCTCCTGGGGCGTCTCCACCCGCATGGTCGGCGGCCTGATCATGTCCCACGGCGACGACAGCGGCCTGCGGGTGCCGCCGCGCCTCGCCGCCGTCCAGGCCGTCGTGCTGGCGATCAAGGGCGATGACGCGGTGCTCGCCAAGGTCCGCGAGATCGGCGCCGCCCTGGAGGCCGTCGGTGTCCGCGTCGTGGTCGACGACCGCACCGACACCCCGTTCGGCCGCCGCGCCGTCGACTGGGAGCTCAAGGGCGTCCCGCTGCGCATCGAGGTCGGCCCGCGCGACCTGGAGAACGGCACCGCGATGCTGGTCCGCCGGATCGCCGGCGGCAAGGAGCCGGTCTCGGTGGACGGCCTGGCCGCGATCGTGCCCGGCATCCTGGAGGAGGACCAGGCGCTGCTGCTCCGCCAGTCCCGCGAGCGCCGCGAGGCCCGGACGGTCGACGTCGCGAGCATCGAGGAGGCCGTCGAGGCCGCGGCCACCGGCTGGGGCCGGATCTCCTGGGCCGACCTCGGCCCGGAGGGCGAGGCCAAGCTGGCCGAGCAGGGCGTCTCGGTGCGCTGCATCGTCGCCGCCGACGGCTCCGTGCCGGAGGCCGACGACCAGGCCGGGAACATCGCCATCGTCGCCCGCGCCTACTGAGCACCGCCTACGGACAACTGTTCGCGCCCGGGAGTCAACGATCGTGGAGTGCACGAGCGATCCCGGGCGCGGACCGGAACAAACCGAAGCCCTTCCGGGCGCCTCTCGGTTGCAATTCGATGCCGATTCAGCGGATTGTTAACCACGGTTTGCACACTGCTCGTCGATGCTACTCGCCGGTCAACTCCCGGCGGTGCGAAACAAGCGGTACGGTATACGGCCCGTGGCCCTGTCAATTTCGACCGGGCTGCGGGCCGTCCTCCTTGGGGCGGCATGCGCGTTCCCCGGGTGATAGCCGAGAGCCCGTCGAGAATCGGCGGGTCCACAGATGCAGGGGGTTGGTCTTGCGTCAGGTCAGAACAACGCAATTCAGGTGCGGCCACGCATTCCTGAGAGAATGCTGGGAATTCCCGGTGAACGGGAACTCGCGGAACATCGGCCCTCTCTCCATCGTTGGTCCAGCGTGAGCACGACACAGCCTCTCGTCCTCGCGGCCGAACTGGCCGCCGCCTGGAGCGACATCCAGGCCCATCATCAGGACCTCCCCGACCTGGCCTCGCCCGAGGCGCTGATCGGCGAGTCCTCCTCGGCGTGCGGCACCCGGCTCGGTTTCGAGCGTCTGCTGCACGAAGCCGCCCACGGACTGGCCGCCGCGCGGGAGATCCGCGACACCTCGCGGGCCGGTCGCTACCACAACCGGCGCTTCCTGATGCTCGCCTCCGAACTCGGGCTGGCCCACCCGGTCGAGCCGCACGCCAGCAGCGGCTTCTCCCAGGTGACCATGCTCAAGGAGACGCAGGACAGGTACGCCGAGACCATCGAGCGGCTGGACCGCGCGCTCGGGGCGCACCAGCTCGCCGTCGCGGGCGAGGGCAGCCACCGGGCCTTCCGCGGCCCCGCGGCGCGGCACGGCTCGTCCGGCGGCGGCGTGCGCGTCAAGGCGGTGTGCGGCTGCGGGCGGAACGTCCGGGTCGTCCCCTCCGTGCTCGCGCAGGCGTCCATCGTGTGCGGTGCCTGCCAGCAGCCGTTCAAGATCGGCTGATTTCCCTCCGGCACCGGTCGGCCCCCCGGGGACCGGCTGAGTACCGGCCGGCGGACGTGCGCCGCCGGTGACACCTCCTTCGCGACAGTTCGCTGTGCTCGGCTCTACCGGGGGCGGGGGCCCTCGGTCGGGCCGGTCCGCGTGCTGTCGCCGCCTGTGCGGTCCCCGCCCGCGCAGTCGTTCCCGCCCGCGCAGGCGTCCTTGCCCGTGCGGACCTCCTTGCCGTTCGGGCGTCCGTGCCGTTCGGTCGTTCTGCCCTCGTCGTCGTGCACCGCCCCCGGTGGAACGCTGCCGGGGCTCCGTGCCGTGTTCCCGAACTTCGCGGTGCGTCCGGCCCTCCGGTGGGCCGCGGCCCCGAGCGGGCCGGTTCGGGCGTCAGGCCCGACTGTGGCAGAATGGACAGCTGAGTACTCGGCAGCCGGGCAGGACCCCTCTCTCCTACGGCTGGCGTGTCCCTTGAACGGCCGGTCGCCGCAACCCCACGCAGTGACAGCGGCCGCTCACCCACGTCAACACCAGGAGAACCCACTCCCGTGGCAGTCAAGATCAAGCTGAAGCGTCTCGGCAAGATTCGCTCCCCGCACTACCGCATCGTCGTCGCCGACTCCCGCACCAAGCGTGACGGCCGCGCGATCGAGGAGATCGGCATCTACCAGCCGACCTACAACCCCTCGAAGATCGAGGTCGACGGCGACCGCGCCCAGTACTGGCTGTCCGTCGGCGCCCAGCCGACCGAGCCGGTCCTCGCCATCCTGAAGCTCACCGGTGACTGGCAGAAGTTCAAGGGCCTGCCGGCGCCGGAGCCGCTGAAGGTCGCCGAGCCCAAGGTCGAGGACTTCTCGCACCTGTTCGCCAAGGCCGTCGCGGGCTTCGAGGACAGCACCACCGGTGTTGCCATCACCCCGAAGGCGAAGAAGGCGGACAAGGCCGAGGCTGACGCCGAGGCCGCCTCCACCGAGGCCTGAGCATGATCGAGGAAGCCCTGGACCACCTGGTGAAGGGCATCGTCGAGCACCCCGACGAGGTGCAGGTGCGCTCGCGCAACCTGCGCCGGGGCAACACCATCGAGGTCCGGGTGCACCCCGACGACCTCGGCAAGGTGATCGGCCGCGGGGGTCGTACGGCCCGCGCACTGCGTACCGTGGTGGGTGCGCTCGGCGGCCGGAACGTCCGGGTCGACCTCGTCGACGTGGACAGCATCCGCTGACGCGGAGCCGTCAGGTCATCGTCGGTACCAGGGGCCGGCCGGGACGCACGTCGTCCCGGCCGGCCCTTCTGGCGTTCGGCCGCAGCCCGGCCCGCCAGCCCAGCCAGGAACGCGCCGTGGAGCGCGGCAACACCCCAGGAGAACGATCACCGTGCAGCTCGTCGTCGGCCGGATCGGCCGTGCCCACGGCATCAGGGGCGACGTCAGTGTCGAAGTCCGCACCGACGAACCCGAACTCCGGCTCGGGCCGGGCGCCGTCCTTCTCACCGACCCCGCCTCCACCGGCCCGCTGACCATCGAGTCCGGCCGGGTTCACAGCGGCCGGCTGCTGCTCCGCTTCGCCGGCGTCAAGGACCGCAACGCCGCCGAGGCGCTGCGCGGCACCATGCTGATCGCCGAGGTCGACCCGGAGGAGACCCCCGAGGACCCGGACGAGTACTACGACCACCAGCTGATCGGCCTGGACGTGGTGCTGGCCGACGGCACCGTCGTGGGCGAGCTCTCCGAGGTCCTCCACCTGCCCTACCAGGACCTGCTGACCGTCACCAGGCCGGACGGCACCGAGGTGCTGGTGCCCTTCGTCGAGCAGATCGTCCCCACCATCGACCTGGAGAACCAGCGCGCCGTCATCACGCCGCCGGCCGGGCTGATCGAGCCGCTGGCGCCGGAGGCAGGTGATGCCGGTGGTGTCGGTGGTGTCGGTGCTGAGACGGAGGTCGGGAACGGCGGCGACGGCTCCGCGCGTGACGGCGACGCCGGCGACGGCTCTGCGGGCGGTACCGGGCGTGAGTGAGATGCGGATCGACGTCGTCACGATCTTCCCCGAGTACCTGGAGCCGCTGAACGTCTCCCTGGTCGGCAAGGCCCGCGCCCGCGGCCAGCTGGACGTGCACCTGCACGACCTGCGCGGCTGGACCACCGACGTCCACCGCACGGTCGACGACACCCCGTACGGCGGCGGGCCCGGCATGGTGATGAAGCCCGAGCCGTGGGGTGCCGCCCTGGACGCGGTGCTCGCCCAGGGGCCGGAGGGCGAGGTGCCGACCCTGGTCGTCCCCACCCCGAGCGGACGCCCGTTCACCCAGGAACTCGCACAGGAACTGGCAGGCCGCTCCTGGCTCGCCTTCGCCCCGGCCCGGTACGAGGGCATCGACCGCCGGGTCATCGAGGAGGCCGCCACCCGCATGCCGGTGGTGGAGGCGTCCATCGGCGACTACGTGCTGGCGGGCGGCGAGGTCGCCGTCCTGGTGATGGTCGAGGCCATTGCCCGGCTGCTGCCCGGGGTGCTCGGCAACGCCGAGTCCCACCGGGACGACTCCTTCGCCCCCGGCGCCATGGCCGACCTGCTGGAGGGCCCCGTCTACACCAAGCCCGCCGAGTGGCGCGGCCGCGAGGTGCCGGAGGTGCTGCTCAGCGGCCACCACGGGAAGATCGCGCGGTGGCGCAGGGAGCAGGCCTTCGCCCGGACCCTCGCCAACCGGCCGGACCTGGTGGCCCGCTGGCAGCTCGGCGCCTTCGACAAGAAGGAGCGCGAGGCGCTCAACCTGCTCGGCCTGGTCTGGGACGAGGCGGCCGGCCGATTTCGGCCCACGGCGGATGCTGTGGAAGAATAGGCGACTGTTGTCTGTCGCTGGGCGTCCCCTCGGGGTCGCTACGTGGCCCGATGCGCCCGCCACAGGGGGCTCACCGCCAGCCGATGCGGCCCGCAGCACCATCCTTCTTCACGAACTTCCGTGGGCGGCCTGTGGCGTCTGCGATGGAGAGCATCATGAGCAACAAGCTCGCTGCTGTCGACGCGGCCTCGCTGCGTACCGACGTCCCGTCCTTCCGTCCGGGTGACACCCTCAAGGTTCACGTCCGCGTCATCGAGGGCAACCGCTCCCGCGTCCAGGTCTTCCAGGGCGTCGTCATCCGTCGCCACGGCGCCGGCATCGGTGAGACCTTCACCGTCCGCAAGGTCAGCTTCAACGTCGGCGTGGAGCGCACCTTCCCGGTGCACACCCCGGTCGTCGAGAAGATCGAGGTCGTGACCCGCGGTGCCGTTCGCCGCGCCAAGCTGTACTACCTCCGTGACCTGCGCGGCAAGGCCGCGAAGATCAAGGAGAAGCGCGACAGGTGATCCGTCGCCCCGGCTCGCCGGGGCACGGAGTCTCGGGTCGGGCCCTTCCTCCCGGGTCGCAGGCCTTGGCCTTTCAGGCCTGGGAGATAAGCTCAGCCCGATGACCACGCACGAACCTTCCACGGACCGCGACGGCAGGTCCGCACCCACGGGTGCGGACCTGCTGGCGCGGTCCGTGGTCGTTTCCGCAGGCCCGGCGGATGCCGGTCGGCCGGTGGAGGGTGCTCCGCCGGACGGTGCCGCGGATGACGGTGGCTCGGTGCACGGCGCCCCGGGGGACGGTAGCGCGGTGCACGATGACTCGGCCGTGGACGACGGCGTCACCGTGGGGGCGGCGCCCGAGGCCGCGGACGGCCCGGGCAGGGGCTGGGGGCGCGACCTCCTGCTGATCGGCGGGACGTGCCTGCTGCTCCTGCTCGTGGTGAACGCGTTCGTGGCGCGGCCGTTCGCCGTGCCCTCCGGCTCGATGGAGAACACCCTCCGGCCCGGTGACCGGGTGGTGGCCAATGAACTCGTGTACGCCTTCGGCGGGCACGTCCGGCGCGGTGACGTCGTCGTCTTCGACGGCACGGGCTCCTTCCTGCCGTACGCGGCCGAGCCCTCCGCCGGGCGCCGGCTGCTCGACCGCCTGGGGCTCGCCCCGGGCGGCGACTCGGTGTTCGTGAAGCGGGTGATCGGGGTCGGCGGGGACCGGGTGACCTGCTGCGGCTCGGACGGCCGGCTCAGGGTGAACGGTGTGCCGCTGGACGAGAGCGCCTACCTGGCGCCCGGGGACGCACCGTCGCGCGTCCCCTTCGACGTGGTGGTGCCGAGCGGCCGGCTCTGGGTGATGGGGGACCACCGCGGTGACTCCCGTGACTCGCGCGACCACCTCGGCGAACCGGGCGGCGGCTTCGTGCCGGAGTCCAAGGTGATCGGCCGCGCCGACTGGGTGGTCTTCCCGTTCGGTCGCCTGACCTCGCTCGACCGGCCGGAGGCGTTCGCGGCAACAGGGGGGACTGGTGGCCATGGGGACCAGAGGTAGGGGCAGGACGGTCGAGGCGGAGCCCGAGGAAGCACGCTCGACCACCCCGATACGCGGCCGCGCCGAGCGGCGCCGGACCGCGCAGCGCGCCGCCCGCCGCCGGCGGCGTTCGCTGCTGCGCGAGATACCGCTCGTGGTGGTCGTCGCGCTGGTGATCGCCCTCGTGCTGAAGACGTTCTTCGTCCAGGTCTTCGTCATCCCCTCGGGGTCGATGGAGGAGACCATCCAGATCGGCGACCGCGTCCTGGTCGACAAGCTGACCCCGTGGTTCGGCAACGAGCCGGGCCGCGGCGAGGTCGTGGTCTTCCGCGACCCGGGCGGTTGGCTGGAGACCGACCGCGGGTCGTCCGACGACGGGCCGGTGGTGAAGAAGGTCAAGCACGTCTTCTCCTCTGTCGGCCTGCTGCCCTCCGACAACGAGCACGACCTGATCAAGCGGGTCATCGGCGTCGCCGGCGACACCGTGGAGTGCTGCGACGCCAAGGGCCGCGTGAGCGTCAACGGCACCCCGGTGGACGAGCCCTACCTGGCGCCGGGCAACGTGCCCTCCCGGCAGCCGTTCAAGGTCAGCGTGCCCGCAGGTCGGCTCTGGGTGATGGGCGACCACCGCGACCTCTCGGCGGACTCCCGCTTCCACATGAACAACCCGGGCAACGGCACCATCCCGGTGAGCAACGTCGTCGGGCGCGCCGTCCTCATCGCCTGGCCGCTGCCGAGGCTCGGTCAACTCGACGTTCCGTCGTCACTCTCCTCGATCCGGGCCGGATCGGCGGCCGGGGCAGTCCAGGGGTCGGCGTCCCGGGCGGCGCCGGGCTCGGCGGCCGCGCTGCCTCCGCCGACCGGATTGGTCGGCCTTCCGCCGACTCCTGCGGAACCCTCGCTCGTTATGGGTGTGTTGGGCGTCCTTCCGTTCGCCGTCAGGCGGAGGTCGACCGGGCCCGGGCGCGCAGGCCGGTCCGGTTGATGGATCGGCCTGCCGTGTGGGAGCACGGACGGGTCGATCCGGAGTGATAGAGAAGTGCTGGACTGCTCGGCGCATGGTCTCGTGGCCTTCCCGGGTTCTCGGGTCTCACCGGTGTAGACGTGCCCTCGGCGGGCAGGCTGATGCGGGTCGACGGTCGGTTACGGAGCGTGGTGCCCGCTGTGCGGCACTGATGAGCGCGGGCGCGCGGGCGTCCGCACAGCAGGGAGGAGATGTCGTGGGGGATCTGGTGGTCGGTGCCCGCTCGGGCGCCCCGGAGCCCGAGGGCCCGGGTAGCCGCGCGGTCCGGTCGGCCCAGTCCGCACAGGCCGTGCAGCCCGCCGACGCGGGCACGGCGGCCGCCGCCGGCGGTAGGCTCGTCGGTGCCCCGAACGACGCGGAGGACGTGGTGAGTGAGGCCGCGGAGGAGAACGACACCGCGCAGGACAGTTCCGACGAGACCGGGACGCGGCCGCAGCGGCAGCGGTCGTTCTGGAAGGAACTGCCGATCCTGATCGGCATCGCGCTGATCCTGGCGCTGGTGATCAAGACCTTCTTCGTCCAGGCGTTCTCGATCCCCTCGGGATCGATGGAGCAGACGCTGAAGATCGGCGACCGCGTCCTGGTCGACAAGCTGACCCCCTGGTTCGGATCCGAGCCGGAACGCGGCGAGGTCGTGGTCTTCCACGACCCGGGCGGCTGGCTGAACGACGAGCCGACGCAGCAGAACAGCAACGCCTTCGTGCGCGGCATCCAGAACGTGTTCAGCTTCATCGGCCTGATGCCGTCCTCCAACGAGAAGGACCTCATCAAGCGGGTCATCGCGGTCGGCGGCGACACCGTCGAGTGCCAGGGCAGCGGACCGGTCAAGGTGAACGGCATCGCGCTCGACGAGCCCTACCTGTACCCGGGCAACACCCCCTGCGGCGAGAAGCCGTTCGGCCCGGTGAAGGTCCCGGACGGGCGGATCTGGGTCATGGGCGACCACCGCGGCGACTCGCTGGACTCCCGCTACCACCAGGACCAGCCCGGTGGCGGCACGGTGCCGGTGAAGAACGTCGTCGGCCGCGCCTTCGTCGTCGCCTGGCCGATCGGCGACTGGGCCACCCTGCCGGTGCCGGACACCTTCGACCAGAAGGGGCTCTCCGCCTCCGCACCCCTGCTCCCGCCGATGGCGGGGGCCGCGGCCGCCGTGCCGGCGGTCTGGTGGCTGCGCCGGCGCCGTCACTGACGGACGCACGGCGAAGGCCGTTCGGCCGGAGGGCGTGAACGGCCCACCCGGGCTGGACCGGCAAGCGGGCGGCCCACCCTGGTGAGCGGGCGGCCTGTTCTGCGGAACCGGCGGCCGGTCCCGGTGAACGGGCGGCCGGTCCCGGGAAACCGACTGCCTGTCCTGGGGAACCGGTGGCCGCCGATCCACCGCCGACTCTTGCGCGAGCCGCGGTACCGACGAGTAATCTGCTCGGACGTGCCGTGGCTCGCCGGTTCTCCGGAGCGCGGTGCACCGTCCGTACCGCAGGCGCGGACCGAGCAGGAGCGAGCCGGACGGGCCCGCACCGACCAGGAAGGCGCGACCGCGATGAGCAGTGGCAGTGTCACGGACCGCCCGGTCGCGGCACCGGCGGCCCGCCGGCCCCGGCGGAGCGTCGCCTCGGTCCTCCAGGGTGTGGCCATCGCCGTCGGCTTCGCGATGCTGGTGGGTGGCTTCGGCCTGATCGCCCTCCAGTACCGGCCCTACCGCATCCCGAGCACCTCGATGTCGCCCACCCTGCAGGTCGGTGACACCGTCCTCGCCCACCGGGCCGACGGGGCGTCGGTCGGCCGCGGCGACATCGTCGTCTTCAGCGAGCCGCTGTGGGGCGGCGCGACCATGGTCAAGCGGGTCGTCGCCGTGGGCGGAGACACCGTTGCCTGCTGCGGCTCCGACGGCCGCCTCACCGTGAACGGCGTCGCCGTCGACGAGCCCTACACCGACGACCACCTCGGCCCCGGCGAGGGGTACCGCATCACCGTCCCCGAGGGCCGGCTCTTCCTGCTCGGCGACTCCCGGTCGAACTCGCTCGACTCGCGCAGCCACCTCGACGTGGCGAGCGGTACCGTGGCCGCGACCGACGTCGTCGGCCGGGTCGAGGGCATCGTCTGGCCGTCGGCCAGGATCGCCGCCGTACCGCGGACCCCCGCCTTCGACGAGGTGAAGGGGCCCACCGCCTCGCAGCGCGGCCTGCTCGTTCCCGCCGGCTACGCCGCGGTGGGCGGTGCCGTCCTCGTCCTCGCCGCCGGGGCCGCCGGATGGGCAGTCTCGTTGGGCCAGTGGGTACGCCGACGTTCCCGCCGCTGAGGTGCCTGCTGCCGAGGTTGTTGCCGCCGAGGTCGCCCGCCGCCGCGGCGGGCCGTGGGACGAGGAAGTGAGTGCCGTGGCCGTCCTGCGCCGGCGTGCCGCCCGCGTCCTGCTGCTCGACCGCGACGACCGCGTGCTGCTGCTCCGGGGGCTCGACCCGGCCGTCCCGGAGACCATCTGGTGGATCACCCCGGGAGGCGGGCTGGAACCTGGCGAGAGCGTCCGGGAGGCGGCGCTGCGCGAGCTGGCCGAAGAGCTCGGGTCAGCCGACGTGGAACTGGGGCCGGTGGTGGCGTACGGCACCGTGTCGTTCTCCTTTCAGGGGCAGGACTACGAGCAGGAGCAGTGGTTCCATCTGGCCCGGACCGTGGCCGAGCCCGACAGCTTCGGGCTCGTGGGTGTCGACGGTGCGGCCGGCGTGAGTGCCGGCGGTGCCGGCGGTTTTACGGGAACGGTGGGCGCGGGCGGCGGTGCTGGTGGTTCTGCGGGAACGGCGGGTGTGGGCGGCGAGGAGCACGCCCGGCTGCTCGCCGCCCGCTGGTGGACCGTCCAGGAGCTCCGCGACACCGCGGAGACGGTCTACCCTGCGGGCCTGGCCGAACTGGTCGAACAGCTGGTCACGGATGGCCCGCCAGTCCCGCCGGTACGGCTTTGACGGTGGGTGCGGTGGTCCACAATGGGGTGGACGTGACGAGTGAGGGGACGCCTGGATGAGTGCCGAAGATCTCGAGAAGTACGAGACCGAGATGGAGCTCAAGCTCTACCGGGAGTACCGGGACGTCGTCGGGCTCTTCAAATTCGTGATCGAGACCGAGCGACGGTTCTACCTCACGAACGACTACGACCTGCAGGTCCACTCGGTGCAGGGCGAGGTGTTCTTCGAGGTGTCGATGGCGGATGCGTGGGTCTGGGACATGTACCGGCCGGCCAGATTCGTCCGCAAGGTGCGGGTCCTGACCTTCAAGGACGTCAACATCGAGGAGCTGGCGAAGAGCGACCTGGAGCTGCCGTCCGACGACGCCTCGTTCGGCAACTGACCGAGGCGCCGCCCGGCGCCGGCAGTCGACGTCGGCAGCCATCGGCCGGGAGCTGACAGCGAAGGCCACCGGGAGCGATCGACGCCGCGTCCGGAGCACCGAGCATGGACGGGCCTGCATCCGCATGTCCAGACCGGCTCCGGAAAGCCACTCCTGAGAGGGACGCGGGTTATCCACAGGCCCGGGTTGTCCACAGGATCCGACGCCGCGCCGCCTGCACCTTCGCCCTCACGGCAATCTCCGTGCCACGGAGGTGATAGCCGTGCAGAGTCCCAACAACGGTCTCGGCCGCTACGGCGAAGAAGTGGCCGCCCGCAGGCTCGCCCACGAAGGCCTGCACATCCTCGAACGCAACTGGCGATGCGCCGAGGGTGAACTCGACATCGTCGCGCTGGACGGTGACACCCTCGCGATCTGCGAGGTCAAGACGCGTTCGGAGAACGCGTTCCAGCAACCCACCGAAGGCATCGACCGGTCGAAGGCAGACCGACTGCGAAGACTCGCCGAGCGCTGGCTGGCGGAACGCTGGCCCACCTATTTCGAACTGCTCGCCGAACGTGTGACCTGTCTGTCCGGGAGCACAGGCATCCCCGTGCCGGCGGCCGCAGCTTCGATCCGGTCGGCGGACGGGCCGGCCCCGCAGCCCCACTGGTCGGAGACGGCACCGCGGGAGAGCACGAGCGGCGAGGGCACAAGCGGCGGGAGCCAGGGCGAGGAGGGGCCGAGGAAGCGGACCTCGAAACAGGCCGCATCGGGCAAGGGCCCGGCCCGGAAGCGGGCTGCCGCGAAGGGCGGCGCGCCGCCCTCGTCGGACACCCGGGGCGGGGCGCCGCACCCCGCGGATCCGCCGACACCACCGCCGCCCGGCGGAGTCCGCATCGACCTGGTGGCCGTCATTAACCGGGCCAAGGGAGCAGCCCGGGTCGAGCACGTCCGAGGGGCGGTCTGAGATGGCCTTCGCCCGTACCTGCTCGGTTGCGCTCGTCGGCGTCGAAGGCGTGGTGGTCGAGGTCCAGGCCGACCTCGAACCCGGTGTGGCCGCCTTCACCCTGGTCGGCCTGCCCGACAAGGCCCTCTCCGAGGCGCGGGACCGGGTCCGCGCGGCTGTCGTCAACAGCGGCGAGAGCTGGCCGCAGCGCAAGCTCACCGTCGGCCTCAGCCCGGCCTCCGTGCCGAAGAGCGGCAGCGGATTCGACCTGTCAAGCATTCATTCTGGGCGCTTTTAAGCGTACGCTGTGCGACATGACCGACACAGCCGAGCCCGCCCAGGTCCGGGCAGCGATCTACTGCCGACTCAGCAGCGACCCCACCGGCCGGGCCGCGAACGTCCAACGCCAGGAGGCCGACTGCCGGGCCCTCGCGAAGGAGCTCGGCTGGACCGTCGTCGACGTCCACACCGACAACGACATCTCGGCCTATGCCGGCAAGCCCCGTCCCGGCTACCGGATGCTCCTCCAGGGCATTCGCACCGGCCAAGTCGACGCAGTCCTCGCATGGCACACCGACCGCCTGTACCGGCGCCTCCCCGACCTCGAAGACCTGGTCAAGGCCGTCCAAGAGCGCAACGTCATGATCCGCACCTGCAAGGCCGGCATCATCGACCTCTCGACCGCCTCCGGGATCATGACCGCCGAGATCCAGGCCTCCGTCAGCAAGCACGAGGTTGCCCACCTCATCGAGCGAGTGAAGGCGGCCAAAGACGCCGCGGCCGCCAAGGGCGCGTACAGGGGCGGCCCGCGCCCCTTCGGCTACGAATCCGACGGCGTGACCCCCCGCAGCATCCTGTGCCCCTCCTGCGGCTCCAAGGAAGGCTTCGGCGACGACCGGGCCTGCCAGGCCTGCGGCACCCCGGCAGTGAACGAGCAGGGCAGCGAGGCGTGGTTCGTCGAGCAGGCCACCCTCGCCATCGTCGACGGCGAATCCCTCCGCTCGATCTGCCGCACCTGGGCCGAGTCCGGCGTCCGCACCGTCCCGCGGCGCTTCCGCCAGGCCGACGGCACCCGAGGCGAACCCGAGAGCCGCGAATGGAAGGCCGAGGAACTGCGCAAGCTCCTTCTTCGCCCCCGCAACGCCGGCCTCCTCGAAGTGAGTGCGGTCGGCCCGGACGGCAAGAAGAAGTCTGAGATCGCCGGGCAGGCCAGCTGGCCGCCGATCGTCGACGAGGAGACGTGGCGCGCCTCCAAGGCCGTGCTGGAGAACCCCGCTCGGCGCACCACCACCGGCAACGGCCGCGTGTGGCTCCTCACCAGGCTCGCGCACTGCTGGTGCGGCGCCCCGGTCCGCGGCAGCTCCAAGGGCGTCGGGGGCAACACCAAAGCACAAAAGCTCGGCCGCAAGACTCTGCCGGCCTACCGGTGCACGGATGACCCGAACCATGTAGTCCGGGACTCCCACCAGCTGGACAAGTACATCACCGACCTGGTCGTCGCCCGGCTGTCTCGGCCGAACGCCGCTGAACTGCACCTGAAGTCGGTGGAGATGGGTGAGCCGCACGAGGACCTGGCGCGCCAGGCCGCGAACCTGCGTACCAAGCTGGACAGCATCGCCGCCGATTACGCGCAGGACCTGATCACCCGCCAGCAGATGCTCGATGCAACCGCGATCACCAGGCAGCGGCTGAACACGCTGACTGCTCAGATGGCGGGGCGTGCGTCGTCGAGTGTGCTCGTGGCGCTGCCGCTCGGCGATGCGGCCGCGATGGCGGAGCTCTGGCCGACGCTGCACCTGGACCGCCGGCGGCAGGCGGTGGAGGCAGTCATGTCGATCGTGATCAACAGGTCCAAGCGTGGTCGGCCCAAGGGGTATCGGCCGGGGGTCGATACGTCGTACTTCGACCCCGACACGATCGACGTCACGTGGAAGCCGCCGGCCTGACAGCCGGCGGATACGTACAAGGCCCGGCGCGGGGAGCTACCCACGCCGGGCCTTCGTTGTCCGATCACTCGTCTTCGGCCTCAAGGTCGAGCTCCATCCGCAGCAGCTCAGCCTCCAGCTGTCGCATCCGCAGCTTGGCCGCCTTCAGTTCCTTCGTCGCGGCCGTCTTGTCCTTCGCGTTGGCTGCGATCACGAGCTGATCGATCGAGTCAGTTACCTGCCTTGCCGCGCGCGTAGCGGAGTGGCGGGCCGCCCGGCGTCGCTGCGGCGGGTGCGTGAGCGCCTCGAACTCTTCCCGCTGCCGCCAGTACTCGGCTTCCTTGTCGTCGTCATCCTCGACAACATGCACCTCGCTTTCCGTGCCGAAAGACGAGGCTGGCGCGCGGCCCTCAACCCACAGCCAGGCGACGCGCGTCGACGTTTCAAAGTTCTCCGCCAGCTTCACCCCTGCGTCGCTCCAGTCAGCTGGCAGTAGCAACGCGGCTGGCGACACGTTCAGCGCGAGGGCAAGCGCCACCAGGTCGTCAGTGTCGACTCGGCGCTCCCCTTTCTCGACCCGCGTGATCCCCGTGGCAGGCACGGGCTGGCCGAGGCTCTTAAGCGCGGCAGCGAGCTGGGTCGTGGATAGTCCGCGGGCATTGCGGAGCCTCAGCAGGTTCGCCGCCACCTGCCGACTAGTCGGTCCCCAGCCCTGCCGAGCTGCATCACCTGTCGGATTCGCTGTCATTTTCGCAGCATCCCATGCGAGACCTTGCGATCGCCACTGACAGTCCCGTACTCTCTAACTATCGCAGCCATCGCTGCGATTCTTGGAGGTATCCATGACTGTGCACGCAGCGCGCGCACTCGATCCCGACGAGCTGCTGACGCCGGCGGAAGTCGCGAGGATCACGAAGCTGACCGTCTCCACGCTGAAGGACAAGCGGTGGCGTGGCACGGGCCCCCGTTTCACGAAGCTGTCGCCTGGCAAGGGCGGGCGGGTCCGCTACCGCCGACGCGACGTCGACGCCTGGATGGCCGGCGATTACCTGGCGAGCGCCGCGTGACCGGCCGTCACATCCCCAGTGACCCGCCGACCTACGAAGACCTGCAGATCGTCAAGGCCGAAGAAGCTGGCGACATCGCCCAGGTCGAGTACTGGCAGCGGATCAAGGCCCTGGTCGACGCCGCCCCGCCCCTCGGCCCCCGCCAGCGGGCGCTGCTCCGCTCCATCTTCACCGCGATGCCGAGCCGCAACACCGCCTGACACCAACGCAAAAGGCCCCGACCAGAAGGCCGGGGCCGTACCCGAAGCCCGGCCGGCCGTAGGAAGTCAGTGCCGGGCGAACGAGTAGAAGACGAGGACAACTATGCAGCACCGAATCGCGCGCATCAACCTCGACACCTTCGGCCGCCTCCCCGCCGCCATAGCCCAGGCCCGCGCCCCGCACATCGCCCCCGACGGCGTCACCCTCCTCGGCGGCCAGTGCCCCGAGCTCAACCACAACTGCGTTGAGCAGGGCGAGCACGTCGACCACCGCGGCCCCAGCACCGCCGTCCCCGCCCCCCGCGGCCTCGGCAGCACGGCCGTCATCGACGCACAGCTCGCCCGCTGGGCCGACTACGACGAGCACGCCGAGCCGATCATCGCCGTCGGCTGGGGCGGCGAGGCCGCCGAGCTCAACCCCGACGAGGCCCTCGCCTTGGCCGCCGACCTGGAGACGTTCGCGCTCCGCCTCGGCATCCTCGCCCGCCACCTCCAGCGCACCCAGCAGCACCGCAACCAGGCCTGACAACCCCGCCGGGGCGGGACCCCTCCACCCGCCCCGGCCCCACCGCATGGAGACACCCTTGCGCGACAACCACGCCGCACCGGGCACCGCCCGCCGGCACAGGCCTGGAGGGCCAGCCACCGTGCACCCGCTCCCCAAGCACGTCACCGGCACCGTCCGGATCCGACTCACCCAGAGCTGGGGATTCGCCATGCTCCCCAACTCCGACCAGGAGTACGGCGGCATGAGGCCCATCCCCGACGGCTGCCAGGCCCAGGTCGACATCGGCGGCGCCGACCGCATCGACCAGCTCACCGCCCACCAGCTCGCCGCCATCGTCGCCCGAGCCAGCGGCATCGAAGTCATCGGCGACACCCCCGAAGGCGTCGCACACATCCGCGACGCCCTCGCCCGGGCGGTGAACCGGTGACGCTCTCCATCGCCAAGGAGGCCGCCCTGACCGGGAAGACCGAGCCCGAGGTCCAGGCCGCCCGCACCGCCCACGCCGCCGCCGAACGGTGGGAAGCTCAGCAGCTCGCTGCCCTCGCCAGCACACACGACGGGAACGCCCCGGGGTACGGCAGCCCCGAGTGGCTCCGCCTCGGCGCCAAGGATCCGCAGCGCGCTGAAGCTCTCCTGCGCGCCGCCAGCGACTGGCGGAAGGCCAAGGCCGGCCTGCCCGAGCAGATCGTCCGGGACACCGAGCAGGACATCGCCGTCGGCGAGACCCTGCGGGTCGCCCTGTATGCCGAGTGGGACGCCGCCGACGAAGCCGAGTGGAAAATCCTCGTGTCCGACGTCCGCTCCTGGGCCAACAAGCCGACCGCCGTCGAGCGGTCCACCGAACGGCAGGCTAGGCAGGCCGCCCACGCGCACACGGTGCGGGCGTCCGCGGGCTGGCCGCCGATCGCCATCCCCGGCCGGCCCGGCTGGCGGCGTCACCTGGTCGACGGGCGGCAGGTCGACGTGCCCGCTGACGAGCCGATGGCGGGTGCGGCATGACCATCCCCGAGCCCCGCGTCGATCCGATCTTCGGCTACCTGTCGACCATCAGTACGGGCGTGAACGCTGACGAGGAGCAGTACAGCATCGAGGACTCGGGCAACGTGCTGAGCGAGTTGCCAGCGACCCTGCCAAGCCCCGCCAACCCCATGGCTGTTGCCCGCGTCCTGGAAGGCGACTGGCAGTTTCATGGCCTGCCGACGCTCCGCAGTTGGCGCGGCACTTGGATGCGCTGGGTAGGCCCGCACTGGGTGGAGATCGACGACGCTGCGATCCGCGCGGACCTCTACCCTCGCCTCGAATTCGCTCGGTACGTCGCCATCGACAAGACCGGGGCCAAGAAGGAGATGGACTGGGCTCCTACAAGGGGCAAGGTCGCCAACCTCATCGAGGCCATCGCCGCCATCACGCACCTCCCCTTGGACGTGGAGATGCCCAGCTGGCTCGCAGCTCCCGACCGAGAGGGCGAGCACACCCAGGTCATCGCCTGCCGCAACGGGCTGCTGAACGTCGAAACGCGGACGCTGAACCCCCTCACCCCGGCGTACTTCAACAGGGTGTCTGTTCCATTCGACTATGAGCCCGAAGCCAAGCAGCCGGAACGATGGCTCGGCTTTCTCCAGTCGCTCTGGCCGAACGATCCGGACGCCATCGCTGCCCTGCAGGAGTTCTTCGGCTATGTCCTGTCTGGTCGGAACGACCTGCAGAAGATGGTGCTCATCATCGGGCCGCCGAGGTCCGGCAAGGGCACCATCGCGCGGACGCTCACCGACCTGATCGGCAAGGCCAACATGACCGGCCCCACGATGTCGAGCCTGACCACCAACTTCGGGCTGGCGGACCTCATCGGCAAGTCCCTCGCCATCGTGGCGGACGGCCGGCTGCCCCGGCAGGGCGCCGAGACGATCGTCGAACGCCTCCTGTTGATCTCTGGCGACGACACCATCACGGTCGACCGGAAGCACAAGGAGCCGTGGAACGGGAAGATCCCCGCTCGGTTCATGCTGCTTAGCAACGAGCTGCCTGCCTTCGCAGACGCCTCCGGGGCCATCGCCTCGCGGCTCATCGTGCTGACGATGACCAACTCGTTCCTCGGCATGGAAGACACCACGCTCGACCGAGACATCAAGCGTGAGTTGCCCGGCATCTTCAACTGGTCGTTGGAAGGGCTCGCGCGGCTGACCGAGCGGGGCAGGTTTGTCGAGCCTGCATCGTCTGCCGAGGCCGTCGCCATGCTCGCAGCGGCCGTCTCGCCGATCAAGACGTTCCTCAAAGAGCGCTGCATCGTCGGCCCCGACGAGCAGGTCGCCACGGAACTCCTCTTCGAGACGTGGAAGGACTGGTGCGACCTGTCCGGCCGCGACAGGAAGGGCACGAAGGAGACCTTCGGCCGCAACCTGCTCGCAGCCATCCCTGGCCTGCGCCGGTCCAAGCGGCGCGACGCGGGGGTCCAGGTGCCGACGTACGTCGGGGTGCGCCTGATGTCCTCTCAGGAGCGGGAGGAAGCGCCGTGAGCCGGGTGTGCCGGGCAGTGTGCCGGGTCTGTGCCGGGTATGGCTGACCGCATTCATGCAGGTGATCCGGGGTGTGCCGGGTGTGCCGGGTTCTTTTGAAAAGTCTCACGCGTGAGAGGACAAAGAACCCTTTCACATAGTTAGTGCCGCAATGCGAAATCGCCCGGCACACCCGGCACAGAGGCAGCCCACACGCCGCTGACCAGCAGATACGCCGTGCCGGGTAACCCGGCACACGCCGCTCCTCTGCCTGGCACATAGGAGAACACCATGGCCACCCCCGACCCCGAAGCCCTCCGCGCCGCCGCCGACGAACGCATCCGCCAACAGATCACCGCCGCGGCCAACAAACGCACCAGCCGCAAAGCCAAACGCGCCGCCCGCACAGCCACCAGAACCGCCGGCCTCGCGCACCGCCACACCCAACGACTCCAGCACTGGAGCAACACCACCCCCGCCGCCACCGCGGCCTAACCCACCGGAGACCCCATGCCCACCATCCACGGCCCCGCCGGCCAGACCATCGAACTCCCCGACGGCACCACCCACCCCGCCCTCGACACCGCCCTCCAGGCCGCCGCCGAAACCAAGACCACCCTCGACACCGCCCGCCGCACCAACACCCCCAAGAAGCAGCTCGCCGACCTCCAGGCCACCGCCGACACCGCCTTCAACACCGCCCGCACCCTCGCCAACAACGAAGCCCACCACTGGACCGCCCACCTCGACGCCCAACTCCGACTCGCCGTCGCCGACATCCACGACCACCTCGCCGCCGCACAGCACGCCGCCGAACACGCCGCCAACCTCCTCGCTGCCCGCCAGGTCGCCACCGGTGAGCGGCCGTGGGAGATGAACACCCGAGGCCTCCCCGACAGCGACGACCGCAAGCGCGCCAAGTTCCTCGCCGCCGGCATCAACGACCTGCGCAACCTCCCGCCCATCACCGAACACCGCCCCTAACCCGAGATCGCCGGCGGCCGGAACCCCTCCACCGGCGGCCACCCCCACCAACCCCCAAGGAGGGACCCATGGCAGCCGGACCCGGCCACCACACCCGACTCCTCCAACAAGCCCGCGCCCTCGAACTCCGCCGAGACGGCCACGGCATCCGCACCATCGCCATGGACCTTGACGTGGGACGCTCCACCGCCGCACGCCGCCTCCGCGACGCCCTCCAAGACCTCGGCGCCGAAACCAGCGAACAACTCCGCACCACCGTGGAACACCGCCTCGACGGCGTTCTCCAGCGCCTCCACCAGCTGCAAGCCCAAGCCCAGGCCGACGGCAACCTCACCCAAGAACTCAAGATCCTCAACGCGATCCTCGCCTGCGAACGCGACCGCGTCAGGCTCCTCGGACTCGCCGTCCCGGCCGCCGTAGTCATCCAAGTCGAACAGGGAGGCCTCGATGCCGCTTGACCTCCGCCCCCGCACCCAGGCGTTCTGCCGCTGGCACGGCACCGCCTGCCAGATGGGCGCCCGCTGGCCCGTCGACCCGCCCGAGCCCACCGAACAGGACCGGCTGATCGCGCAGATGGTCCGTGCGGCCCGCGGCGAACCCGAGCCCGACCCGGAGAAGGCCCTGGCCGCCTGGTACACCGACCGGCACGAGCCGCCCGACCCGAAGAAGCAGAAGGCAAAGCTGGCCGAGCTGCGGCAGCTGATCGCAGAGACCGAGGCCCGGAACGCGGAGAAGCGGGAGCAGATCGCCCGCCGCTACGCGCAGAACCGGCGCGAACGGGAGGCCCGCCGTGCCACTTGACCTTCGGTCCCGTGGGAAGGCCAGCGCCCCGTACTGCCTGTATCACGGCCTGGCATGCGCGATGGGCACCCGGCCGCTGCCGGAGATCACCGAGATGGTGATCCGCGCCAAGCAGCGGTTCGGCTATCCGGCGCCTCCGCTGGACGAGCACCGGCTGGCAACGCCGGGCGAGCGGCGCAGGGCCGAGCGGGAAGTGGCCGCGGCCATCGCCCAGGTCCGCACCCACAACGACCGTCAGCTCACCGAGCTGCGAAACGACATGACCGACCCCACCCCCGAGGAGACCCAGTGACCACCACCACCCAGCAGGCCGGCATCGTCGACCTCGTCATCACCCGCCGCCTCAGCCCGCCGAGCCACATCGTGCTCCGCCCCGAGCACCTGCCCGCCCCGGTCGCCGACGCATTCGCCACGGTCGCCCAGGCGCTCGGCGCCGAACGGGAAGCGCAGCAGGCCGCAGACCTGGCCCGCGGCTCCAAGGCCGAGGCCGCTGCCGCCGACGCGGCCCGCGCCGAAGTCGACCAGGCCGTCAACGCCCTGGCGGAACTCACCGCCGCGTCCGGCACGGCCATCGCCGACTCCGCCGGCGCCGCCTACATCCGGGCCCTCGCCAACGCGCAGGCCGCGATCCGGGAGGCGGGCGCGCAGCTTGAGGAGGCCCAGCACGCGATCGCCCTCGCGCGGCGGGTGCAGCCGGGCCGTCCGGTCCTGAACCTGAACCTCGACGGACGCGGGCTGCGGGAGCACCCGGGCTGGCAGCGCCTGTCGGCGGCGCGGCAGCAGCTGCGGCACGCGGCCGAGAACGTCCAGGGCGGTGTGCTGTGAGCGCCGCTCAGGCCGGGGCCGGGCAGTCGGGCCAGGAGTTGTGGGCTGAGCTGCTGGCGGCCCGCGTAGGCCGCCGAGGTGAGGCCGGGGGAGCGGACAGCGAGGAGCAGCGCGCCGAGTCGCTGGCGGCCCGCTCGCAGGAGCTCCGTGCGGCGCGTCGCCGGTCGATCCCTCCCGCGCCCAACTGGGCGCAGAGGGCCGCATTGGCAGCTGGCTACGACCCGGACGGGCCAGGCAGCGCGGCCTGACAGAGCAACAGCAGGGCCCCGGGCGTGAAGCCCGGGGCCTTCTGTATGCCCAGGCTCAAGCCGCGAGGTAAGCCGCGGCGTCCTGCCCGGCTACGACCTTCCGCACGGTGGCCGGCCACCACTGCTTCCCGCCCTGCGCAGTCGGCACCTGGTCCGCGTTCAGCTTCGCCGCGATAGCCGACCAGCCAGCGCCCGACACATGCTCGCCCACGATCCTCGCCACTACCTCCACCGGCAGCGTCGAGGGCCGACCGAGCCGCACCCCGCGCGCTTTCAGCGCCGCCAGAGCGTCCCGGGTGCGGGCCCGGATGAGGTCGCGCTCCAGCTCGGCGAACGCGCCCTGCATGGTGAACATCGTCCGGCCGTGCGGCGTGGTCAGGTCGACGGAGCCGTCCGCGGCTGACAGCGACCAGCCGTCGGCCTCGGCGGCGTCGCGCAGCGCCAAGAGGTCAGCGGTCTTGCGGGCGAGCCGGTCGACGCGGTGGAACAGCAGCACCGAGGCGTGTCCGTCGCGGAGTGCCTGGAGGGCGGCGCGCAGCTGCGGGCGGTCCTCGGGAGCGCTGGCACCGGACACGCCTTCGTCGGAGCACCAGGCGGTGACGGTCCAGCCGCGGGAGGCTGCGTAGGCCTCGATCGCGGCGCGCTGTCCTTCGAGGCCGGCGCCGGAGGCGGCCTGCTCCTCCGTGCTGACACGGACGTAGGCGACCGCTGTATCTGCCGGACGGTCAAGTGTGCGGCGACGGCGCCGCTTCGGGCTGATCGGGGCTTCATCCACACTCCAGTTATACCAAGGGAGCGTTTGGTATAGGGAACCTTCGGCGTGGGCTGGCGAGGCGGACTGGATCGCGGCGAGGAACCGGTCCAGGCCGACAGTGACGATCGCTGTCCCGCCGGCGGCGTTGCACGCAGCGCAACGCCCCCGGCAAGGGTTTCGGCCGAGCGGGTTAATGCGAAGTTGAGTGTGCTGAAGCGGCGGGAGGTGGCCCCCGGCACGACGGCGTACGCCGGCGCATGCCGCGCCGCCTTCAGGACCCGCAGGGTGCGGCCCGCTTCATCGACGCGAACCAGCGGGCTGAAAGGGCTGCCTATACTTCAACCGGACTGACTGACCGTCAGGAGGGGGTGGGCAGTGCCACGGAGGGACCGAAGAGGGCCGTCGCGGGGGCCTGCAGCAACCGGAGTGGTCGTCGAACGGAATGGGCGCTCTCCCATTGTCAGACTTCCGTCAGGAGAGAGAGTAGCCGTTCACGTCTTGCCCTCTGGGGATGTGCCGCCCGTTGGCGCGGAGCTCCCAGTGTTATACCTGGCAAACGGTGTTCCGGTTGCTCACGTGCCCAATCTCAGGGTGTTGCGGAGACAAACCCTAGCGTGGGAGGTCGGCGACGAGGTTGATGGCACCTTCCTCTGGGCCGACGCCGACCTGGGCCATGTCGCGATCGTGGGGACTAGGCCGAACGAGATCGTGGCCGCGGTCGATGCGGCCTCAGCAGGCACTGCAATGCGGGAGCCCATGGACAACTCGGGGCCGCGGATCGCTGTGCCTAGGGGCGAGCGACAGGCTCGATTCGTCATTGCGAATGTTGATCCCGAGGCGCGCCACCTCACCCTGCTGGTGAAGGAATTCCTTCCCCTGGATCGGCCTGACGGGCGAGTGTGGCTCACCATTCCACTTCCGCAGCCGGCCGACGCCGTGCGCCCTGCTGAAGACGCCTGGACGGCGGCCGACGAGACCGAGTCGCGCGCCGGGGTCTTCTCCAAGCCGGAGCTCCTGGCGGCCGTGGAGCGCCTGCGCTTTCTGACCGACGGGGTGCGGGAGGCGCAGGACCAAAGCGTAGACAGGGCCATCGCGCGTCTTCTGGCGGCCTCAAACGCCGACGGCCAGTCCGCCGGGGGGTCCTTTACGGACGAGGAAACCGATGCCGCGGCCAGCACGATCAGCGGCGGCATCGCGGAGATCTTCCTCCGGATCGGGCCTCCGCCGTCGAGTGCATTCCCCGAAACAGAAGGACCGCCGGGACCCGGTGGGACAAGTAGCGACGGGGAGCCGAGCACCCCGGTAGGAACAGGGAGTGGGCGTCGTGACTGAGGCCGAGATGTCCCTCGGGGCGGCACAGTTCGAGGTGGCGCACAAGATTGCCCGCGAGTGGGCAGACGTGCCGACGCCGAAACTGGTCGCCGTGCTCGACTCCATGGAGAAGCAGCTCGTCCGCGAGGCCCGTCGTGCCGCTAAGCAGGACGAGCGCAAGCACGAGTTGGAGGTCATGGCTCTTCGTGAGGCCGAGCGGCGGCACGAGCTGGAGCTCGCGAAGCTGCAGGAGCGACAGAAGAAGGCGGCGAACGCTCATGTGCAGCACTTGGTGGGCGTTGCGGCCGGCGCGGTCGTCAGCCTGACGAGTATCGGGGGCGCCATTTGGTTCGGCGTGAACGATCACTACTGGCCGATGGCCATCGTTCTCGGGCCCGTGCTCCTGGCCCTGACGAAGATGTTCGTCCTGCGCAAAAGCGATCCGGGCGACATCAGTGCGGCCGCGACGACGGTGACCAAGATGCTCCGGCAGGCCCCCGCACCAGCCCCGCCGCCCGTGGATCCGGCCCAGCAGCCGCCCGCACTGTAGCGACGCGATACGAAGCCCCAGCCCCGCCGCGATGCCCGTGGCGTGGTCACTGCGGCCGCAACCACTGACGGTGGTGCACACCTACGATCGAGGACGGCGGCCGATGGCCCGGATGCTTGGCGCGTGGTCAAGGCCGTGGTGCCCGAAGTGTGGGCGCCCGGCCAGCCCGGACTGCCCTGACCGGTCGCGGGGCAAGAAGGCGCAGCGGGCGAGGGAGCACCGCGAGTGGCAGGCCGAGGCTCGCCGCTGCGATGCCCCGGGAAGCCGGGCGGGGTTGGGCTAGAACCGTCTCGCAGTCCCCGGCCGCCTCCGGTCCAACCCGGCCCTGAAAGGCGCCTCAGAACGGCGCACGACGCCTCGGGGGTGTAGGCATCCCCCTCCCGGGTGAACAGTGGGCCGTCACCACCCGTGGCCTGCGAAGGATCCAACACCCTTGCCGCGTGGAACCCCAGCAACCCCCACCCCGCGGCATCGACCTCTTCGAGCTGATCGGCCCGCCGTCCGACGAGACGGCCCGCAAGCTGGTCTACCTGCTCTACCTCAAACCCCGACCGCAAGGAGCCGCCCCAGTGGCTAAGCCCCGCCTCACCGCCGACCAGCACGCCGAACTCGGCCGCGCCCTCGCCGGCATCCACGACGAACTTGTCCACCGCAAGGTCCAACTCGGCAGCGCCTACCCGAAGACCGGACCTGAAGCCGAACCCGCCCGCGAGATCGAGAAGGCCCTGGGTGCCCTGCGCAAGGCCAGGACGGCGCTGGAGAACGCTGCGTTCCGCGAGCACCCTGACACGGCGACGACCCAGCTGTACTACCCGCACCCCGAGGACCGGGCCAGCGTCACCGGTCCCGCCACCTGACATGACTGTGCCCCGCCGTGCTGCTCACGGCGGGGCACACGTGTGCTCCGGTCACCCGCGCGGCGACCTCTGCTGCCCGGCGGTTGCTGGGGGCGCTGAACGTGCCACCGACCCGTCCGCGAGTCATCCCCCACATGCTGCGGCTCGGACGGGGTGGTGCAACGCGCCGATTACCGTGCGCGTTCTTGGGGTCGATCCTCCAGTCGTTCACGCAGGTCACGCGGCGTTTCTTCCGGGCGGCGAAGCTCGGGGTAGTGCTCCGCGACCTTGTAGATGGCCGGCCCGACAGGCTTGCCCTCTTCCTCGGCCCGGAGCACCTCTTCGGCGACCTCTGCCGCGTACTTCTCGACCACCGCCGGGTTAGCGTCGGACGGCGCACCCGAGATGATCAGTTCGCGCAGGTACTGCTCGTCGGTTTTCATGTCACTTCCCCTCGTCCCAGGTGGTTAGGGGCGCAGCACTTTCCATGGGCTGTCCAGGCCAAGAGCGTCGCCTGGGCTCTCCGTTCTGCATACACCCCTCGCTGGAGGAATGGTCGCTGCCGGACCTCGTGGGCACGACTAAGGATCTCGTTCACTTGGTCCTTCCAGCAAGCGCTTGCCCATTTTTTATTTCCGTGGTGAACGATGATGAAGATCATCGAGAAATCGGCATCGTCGCCGCCGCGGTCATGAAGCTGATCAAGGGACGTCACCATGGCGACCCCTCCCGAGCTGCAAGAGTAGGCGTGTGACCCGCTTGTCGATGTAGTCGGCCACCGAAAGTCTCGACGTGACTACTCGCCTGCCAGCCACATAGCCAGCGGCAGCCCCGATGATCGCCGGCATGACAAGTCGGCTAGTCGCTCCGCCTCGGTTCAGATCCCCTCCGGCCTCAGCCGGTGGGTCTGGGGCTTCTCCGTACACTGCGCGGACCCGCTGCTCCTGCAGGTCCTCGATCTCGGCCATGTCGAGGTCGTCGTGGGTGTCAGTCTCAGCCTGCTTGCCGATCGCATAGCCCACCACACCACCAACGAATGCGGGCACAACCAGCCAGCCGGCAACGGCCAGCGGCCAGCTGCACCAGGGGTACGGCCGATTGCGCGGAGACGTATTCCCCGCAAGGGTGTCCCACGCGTTCGACCAGCCGGCCTCCCCCCAGTACACCGCGAATATGATGATCAAGCCCAACGCGAGCCATGCCCCGTGCCGGTATAACCAGTAGAAGGTGCTGCCCAATGCTTCCGGTGAAGGCAGGGACATGTGGATCACCGACCTTCGCGAGGCCTCCCTGGTTCGACAATAGAATCAGGCGGCGGTGATCGCGACCCGCCCAACTGGCATCACGCTCTGTAGCGGCATTCGCAATGCCAAACCAGGCACGGCATCCGGTTTCGCGTCTCGGTGCTAAGCGGAGGCACTCAAACTCGGCCGGGGACAGCAGCAACAGGCGCCACCCAGACGCCAGGGATGCCCGGTCGGGCGCGGCGAGATGTTGCTGCAGAGGCGGCCAGCGTCGGGCATCACCGACAGGGTGTCCCACCGTGGGCGAGCTGTACCGGCTTCGTGAGCGATTGCAGTGCAGCCAACCATGGATATTTCGCTGGATTGCCCTGGCCTGGCTCGTTCGGTACATAGAAGCCCTCACCGAGCAGAACGTGGACGCCAGCGCCCCGCATCGCTTCCACGGACCGGTCGAACTGAGGGTGCGCGGTCAGCGCGGTGTTCGTGCAGGGCATCACAGCCATCGGGATCCGCTTGCCGATCGCCTCGGCCGCGAAGCCCACCGCCCATGATCCGGTAATCCCGAGCGCCAGGCAGTTGATCGAGTTCAGCGTCGCCGGGGCGAACAGGATCGTGTCGGCTGGCGGCAGCGGGTCCGCGTCGCCGGGACGCCGGTACCGGTGCTTCACCGGGTGCCCGGTCAGCTTCTCCAGCTCGGCCAGGTCCTCGCGCAGCCAGTCCGCCGCCGTCGGGGTCAGGCCGAGCACCACGTCCCAGCCGAGCTCCTGGCCAAGGCGGACGGCCTTCGCAGCGTCCAGGACAGGCGGGGCGGCGGAGCCGAGCAGGTACAGCACGGGAGCGGACATGCCGCCCATGCAACCCGGCGCCCCTGGCAGGTGGCAAGCCGCAGAAAGCGGCCACCAGGTGAACCCTCCGGGCGTAGCGTCTGACCCGTCGTCTGATCTGCGTCGGGAGCAGCCATGCCGCAGGAGTTCTCCGAAGAGACCGTGGGCACCCGGATGGCCCGCATCCGAAAGCTGCGGCACACCACGCAGGCCGGCCTGGCCGCCGCCGCGCAGGTCTCACTGGCCCACGTCTCGATGATCGAACAGGGCCGCCGGCAGGCCAGCCCGACCGTGCTCGCCGCGATCGCCCGCGCCCTGTCCGTGCCGGTCACCGACCTGACCGGACAGCCCTACCTGGAGCAGCTGCGGCGAGACCAGCTCGACAGCCTGGTCCAGCCCCTGCGCGAGGCCCTCGACCTGTTCGACCTCGGCGCTGACCCGGACGTCCGGCCCCGGCCGCTCGCGGAGCTGGACGCGCACGCTGAACGGGTCTGCAGGCTGATCCGCGCGACTGACCTCCGGGCCGCCGCGGCTGAGCTTCCCGCGGTCATCACCGAGGCGACGACGGCCGCGCACAGCACCGGGGAGCGCCGGGCCTGGCAGGTCCTCGCGAGCTCGTACCGGAGCGCATACGACGTCGCGTCCAAGTTGGGCTTCCCCGACCTCGCGACGATCGCCCTCGGTCGACTGGGCTGGGCTGCCGAGCATGCGTCGGACGCGCCGCTGGCCGCGGTCGGGCTGTACAACAGGTCGCTGTCTGCTCTGCGGGCTGGCCAGTACAAGACTGGGCTGCGGATCGCCGAGCTCGCCCACCGCACCGCCGACCAGGCCGACCCCGGGGTCACCCGGGACGCCGTAACGGGACAGGTCCACCTGGCGGCGGCTGTCATCGCTGCCCGCGCCCAGGACCGGGACACCGTGCGCGACCGCATTGCCGAGGCTGATCGCATCGCCGAGGGCACCGGCGAAGTTCCCGACCTGCTGTGGCTGAGCTTCGGCCCGACCAACGTCCGCGTCCACGAGGCGTCGGCACTGATCGACCAGAACCTGTACGGCGAGGCCTTGGAGGTCGCCCGAGGCATCCGCGTCCCGGCCAGCTGGCCTGCCTCCCGTGCCGCCCACCACCACGCCGAGGTGGCCCGCGCGCAGCTGTGGACGGGCAAAGCTCAGGCCGCCTTTCAGAGCCTGCTGGCCGCCCGGCAGCTCGCTGCTCAGCAGGCCCGGCACAGCTTCGTCGTCCGCGAGACGCTGACCGGCGTGCTCCGGGTGCAGCGCTCGCCGTCGGACGCCGTGACCGCCTACGCGAGCTGGCTCGGCCTGTAAGAGCTGTGTATGAGTTCGCACCTGCGGCGGTGCCGATCATCCTTCTGACCCCACGAGTCAGGAGACCTCGATGCACGCCGCCGGCACCGACCGCCCGCACCTGCCCGCCTGGCTGCCCGAGGACGACACGGTGGCTGTCGTCCCGGCCGGGGTGCACTGGGACGCCGTTGCCGTAGCTCAGCACGTAGGGATCGCCGCCTTGTCCGTGTTGGACGCCCGCACCGGTCGACAGCCCGGCCCGGTCATCTGGTGCGTCGACCGGTACCCGCGCCTGTACTTTCTCGTTGCGGCCGGCTCGGTGCTGGACGTCGACGACGGCGCTCCGGTGCGGCACCTGCAGGCGGCCTGCTTCGTCGCGGTGCCGGGCCCGACGAAGGTCGGCCCGCCCGGTCCGTACTGGCTGGCGCCGCCGGACCCGGACCAGCCCGGTGCCCTGGTTGACGCCGGGCTGCTCTCGCGGGCGCTGCGGCATGTCCGCGGATCGAACTGGTACGAGTGGCAGCCGCCCGTCGGCGGTCTGCAGCAGCTGCTGATGAACGACGCCCAGGTGCACGGCCGGGCCTGCGTGGTGTGCGGCGGCTCGGAGGTGGAGTTGGCGCCGGCAGGGCATGCTTATCTGCTGCTCGGAGGCGGCCGGCTCGGGTACGCGGTCGTGGCGTGCAAGGCGCGGTGCGTGCCAAGGTGAGACTGCCGCCCGGGTGCCTCTCCCAAGTCGTGTCCCGGGCGGCGCAACAGTGAAGGCCCCGAGCCTGGCGTGATGCCGGCTTGGGGCTTTTCTGCTGTTTGGAGTGGGATCACGATTCGGCGACTACCCTGCCTGCCCTGTGCGGCGCTGGGATGCTGCCGGGCATGTCCGATGACACGATGGCCTCGGCCCCCGCCGATCTTGCACCCGACAGTGACTCACCCGCGGTCGATCGAACGAGGAAGCGGCCGTGGCTGCTACCGCTCGCGACGGGTGTGGCGGGGATTGCCTTCGGAGCCGGGGCTGTCGGCCTGTGGTGGAACGTTGCCGACGACGCCCCGGTCACCGCAGCGGCCAGTTCTTCCCCGTCACCGTCGGCAGAACCGTTCACCCTGATGGGAGCCTTGACGCTCAATCAGGTCAGCCTCGGGGACGGACCGTGTTCGGGGCGCGGTGGGTACAACGACATTGGCGAGGGCACACCGGTGACCGTGTACAACGCCAGCGGCGAGGTTGTGGCGAAGGGCCGTCTAGGTACTGGCGTGCGGAGCGGGGCGGCGTGCCAGTTCTCGGTGTCGGTGCCGGATGTTCCCGCCGGGACGAAGTTCTTCCAGGTGGAGGTGTCGCACCGAGGGAAGATCACGATTGAGGCTGAGGACGCGAGGATGGGGCGGTTCTCGGCGTCGCTGGGCTGACGTCATCCTCCGTCGCTGCTACGGCGGGCTGCCAGTGCCGCGCGTCCCTCCGCCCATCCCGGGATGTTCCGCGACTCGGTGAAGTCGCCGCAGCTGGCGCACTCCCAGCCGCCCGGTTCCTCGTACGCCACGGTCCCGCAGTGCACGGCCAGGAGTTCGAGGGTGCGGTCCATGATGCTCCAGCTTGCGCCCGCTGTGACGGATTCGTCGCTCATGTGGGCACTCTTCCTGACTGTCTGATGCTCTGTCCGGTGATCAGCGGCAGCTCTTGCACGGGATGGTCAGTGTGGGGTGGGCGATGCGGCCGGTGCCGTTGCAGACCAGGCACTTGCCGCGGCCGGACCAGGTCGGTCCGATGCCGAGGGCCTTGCGATAGGCGGACCATGGCGGGGTCCGCTCCGGCTTCTTGGCGCGCTTCTTCCGCTCGGGCGCCGGCGCGTTGTCCGGGTGGACGCCGCGGGCAGCCCAGGCGGCGCCGTACAGGGCTGCGGCCGGGCGGGTGGTCACCTTCTCCGCGGCCTGCCCAGTGGCGGCGAGGGCGTTGCGTCCGGCCTCCTTGGTCTTGGCGGTGGCCGTTCGGCGTAGGCGCCGGGCGAGGCGGCCGGGAGCGGCCTTGACCTGGCGGATGCGCTTCTTCGCCTCCTTCTTGCCTTCCTCGACCGCCCACTCGGCGACTTCCAGGAGTTGCTCGTCGAGGTCGGGTTCGCGGACGCCAGCGAGGGTGCGCTCGCGCCACTCGACGGCGAAGGCGGGGCCGGGTCTGGAGGCGGTGATGGCGGCCTCGACCATGCCGTTGGTGGCGAGCTGGGTGTCCTCGCCGTGCCCGCAGCCGCGGCAGAGCAGCCAGGCCGGCCAGGTCTCCACGGGCGGCAGGGTGGTGATCAGGGTGAGCTGCAGGTCACTGTCGCAGGCGGGGCAGGCGAGCGGCCGGTCGTCGGAGAGGGCGCCGGGGGTGAGGTTGAGTTCCTTGGTGAGGGGGTTCATGCCGGTCACCACTTGTTGACGATCTTGGCGAACATGCCGTTCGCGTTCTGGATGATCTGCGGCGCGGGGGAGGCCTTCTTGATGGCGGCGGGTCGGCTGCCGGGGTGTGCGAGGACCAGGCGCAGGATGGCGACGGCCGCGGCGGTGCCGCCGACGATCGCGAGGACGGTCAGCGCGAGGTGGAGGAGCTCGGCGAGTGCGGCGGCGAGCGCGGTGAAGGCGAGGGATGCGCCCCACAGGCCGAGGGAGACGGCGCCGAGGGTGCCGGTGCCGAGCAGCAACCGGGCGGACAGCCGTAGCGCCCAGGCGGGGACGAGCGGCTCGTCGTCGGCAGTGGCCGGGGCGGCGGCCTGGTGCTGCAGGGCAACCGGCTGGCTGGTGGCGAGGACGACCTGACGGCCGGAGGCGTCGGTGATGACGTACGGCTGCACGGCCGCCGGGACGGGGGCGTAGGGGTAGGTGGCGGTGGGCTGGGTGGTCGTGCGGGCGGTCACGGCTGCCTCCGGGCGGTCATCGGTTTGGGTAGGTTTGTACCTGTCTTTGAACCTGTCCGGACCGTGTCCGGGCTGGCATCGGTGCTGGTCAGAGCATCGAGTGATCCTGTCCGGACCCCGGCTGACCCTGGCCAGCGCGGACAGGGTCAGCGGGTGGTGGGACAGGGATGCCGGCCGCCCCGGCCACGGACATTCCGGGATGAACAGGGCGGCCGACAGGGTCGGGACAGGGTCAGGCGGCCGGTGCGAGGGCCTTAGAGGCGGCGGTCATGATCGCCTCCACCGGGTAGCCGCTCGTCTTCCGGCCCTCCCAGTCGCGGCGCTTGGCCTGCTCGGCACTCCGGCGGACCAGGTCGCCGAGCGCCTTCTCCGTCAGGGCGATGCCGGCCTTGGTGAGGGCCTCGACCAGGTAGGCGGTGGGCAGCCACTCCGTGGGGTCCTCGGCCTGCTCCTCGCCGTCCTCGGTGGTGCGGGCCCGGTCGTACTCCTCGAATGCCTCGACCAGGACCGCGAGCGCGTTGCCCTCGGCGGTGCCGAGTCCGCGCAGCCGGGCCGGGAGCGGCATCTCCCCGGACGGCAGGGTGCCGGCCGCCTCGCGCAGGGCGTGGGCACGCTCCAGCAGCGCCGTCACCTCCTCGTCCTTGTAGAAGTGCGCACGGACCAGGAGCGGGTTTGAGCCCTCCGCCCACAGGTAGCCGGCGCCCCGCATCTCCGCCTCGATCGCCTTCGCGTTGTAGCCAGCCGCCGCCGCGCCCTGGCCCAAAATGGTGTCCGAGGCCTGCGGGGTAAGGCAGCGCAACGCGAACCGGATGGACAGGATGTCGCGCAGCGAGGTGGGGACGACGTCGGATCCGGGCTTCTGGGTGGCGGCGATGGTGATGATCCCGGCGGCGCGGCCCTTGGAGACGATGAGCCGGATCATCTTTGCGATCTGCTTTCCGAGCTTCTCGTCATCCGTCAGGTAGCTCATCAGCTCGTCGACGTAGAAGAGGAGCTGACGCAGCTGCTGCGGGTACTTGTTGGCGAGCTCCTCGGTGACCTTCCGCTTGCCGATGCTCTTGAGGAAGGCGTACCGCTTGGCCATCTCCTGCTTGAGGCGGCGGAGCATGGCGAGCATGGCCTCCGGGTCGCCGTCGGGCTCGGTCTCGGTTGCGATGGCGTCGAACGGCTCCAGGTCGCCGCCGCCCTTGCCGTCCGCGAGCCAAAGGATCACCCGCGGGTCGAGCGCGGCGGCCAGGAGCACGTTGTTCGCCGCGGCGGACTTGCCGGCGCCGGGCTCGCCTCCGAGCAGGCCGGAGCGCTCCACCCACGAGATCAGCACCGGCAGGCCGCGCACGCTGGTGGCCATCGGCACCTTCTCCCAGAAGTTCACCGGGCCTTCGTGGGCGAGCAGCGGACCGCGCTCCGGGGTGCCGGTGAACGGCAGCTCGTTCGCAACCCGCAGGTCGATCCGCCCGGCGCGGCCGGCCTTGGCCATGTCGAGCTGGGCGACCTCGACACCGAACGCGGACGCCAGGGCCTCGGAGGCGGCCAGGGCCTTGCGGACGGTGATGCCCGGCGGCAGGTCGAACATCGCCAGCCACGCGGCGCCGTCCCGCTCACTCATGCACGGGGTGACCATGCGCAGTGTCTCGTTCTCGGCGATGACCTTCGCGGCGACGAACACCCGGTTCAGCAACGGCTCGGTCAGCGGGACGCCATCGCCGAGGTACTCGAACTCCCCGCCCCACGACTCGTCCGCGTAGTCGGGGCGGCGGCCGACGAACGCGCCGCCGGCGAACGTGGCGGATGCGGCTGCACCGAGACCGGGCAGGCCGCCGGCGACGTAGCCGTAGCCGAGGGCGGCGACGGCTGGGCCGTAGGCGATGGTGCCGCGGGTGAGGCGGGCGCGGGTGCGGTCGGCCTTGGCGCGCTTGTACGTGTTCGCGGCGGCGATGGCGGCGGTCTGCGCCCGGTCGGCCTCCGCCCGGGCCTTGGCCTTCGTCGAGGGCATGGCCTTGAAGCGGGCGGCGCGGGCGAGCTGCCGGGACTCGCGGGCGGCCATGTACGCCTGGGTGCGGGCGGCGTCCATGTTGGCGCCCTCCAGGCCGCCGACCCACTCGGTGGTGATGCGCAGGCCCCGGCGGAACTGGGCGCCGTGGCCGCGGGTGGTGCGCTGCCGGGCGAGCCAGCGGCGCACCGCGCGGCGGGCCTGGACGCGGGCGACTCGGGTGCGGAACTTCCAGCCGCCGGCGGAGCGGACCCACAGGGGGACGAAGGGGAGGTCGCCCTCGGGGTCCTCGCGGAGGGTGATGCCGTACTGCTCGCCGCCGAGGACGATCTCGTCGGGCGTCGGCTCGATCACCCGGGCGGGCTCCGCGGGGGTAGGGGCCTTGGTCATGTCGAGGACAGGGGCGGCGGGCTTCGGGATCACGGTGGTGCCGGTGGCCGGCTGGTCGCCCTCCAGGCCGCGCATGGCGGCCTCCAGGTCGGCGAGGACCTCGGGGGTGAAGGCCGCCTGCAGGTCGGCGGCGTAGACGGACTGGTCGTCATCGTCGGCGGGGCCGGGGGTGGGGCCGATGGTGTGCTCGGACATGGCTGGTGCTCCTTCACGGGGGCTGCGCAGGCAGGAGATCGTCGGTGTGGGAGAGGGGGTGCCGCCCCTGGGGAGGGCGGCACGGGGGCGGCGCTGCGGATCGGTCAGCTCATCCAGCCGGCGATGGTGTGTTCGGCCCACGCGGAGGCGTCCAACATCCAGCCGTGCGGGGCGTCGAGGGACATGAGGGAGGCGCCGAGGGCGAGGAAGGTGAAGGCGGTGCCCTTCGGGGCGCCCGACCTCAGGAGGATCACGCCAGCGACGGCGCTTCCGACCAGGACGACGATCACGGTGGTTCCCTTCAGGTCATGAGGCATGGGGGTGCCGGGGCGGGGTGCTCTTCCCTTCGGGGTGGCTCGCCCCGCCCGCGGCGCTACGGAATCGGTTACGGAATGTGCGCGGCGAGGCCTACTCGGGCAGCTGGTTCTTCACCGCGTCGCGGAGCCGGATGGCGTACTCGGTGGCGCCGCCGCCGATCGCCTCGCGGACGTTCCGGGCGGACAGCTTGTCGACGCCGCCGAGGGCTTCGGCGAGCTTCCGGATCTGCTCGATGTGCTTCGGGTCGAGGGGCTTCTGCGGCGTCTTCCGACCGCCCTTCGGAACCGGCTGCTGCCCTTTACGCCCAAGGGCTCCAGGGCCCTCGGGCGGGCCGCCGGAAGGGCGAGGGAGAACAGTGCCATCGGTGTCCTTGCCGCCGTCCTGAGGGCCACTCAGAGGGCTGCGGTACACGGTGCCGAACGTGTCCCCGTAGGCCGTCGTCCAGTCGGCCGGGACGGTGTCAGGGAACATCGGCTCGGCGCCGGTCTCCAGGGCAAGGGCGTCCGCCATGCGCGCCTTCGACTCCGCGCGGAGCGTCACCAGCTCCGGGGTCAGGCCGGCCTCGCGGGTGCCGCGGTGGATCTCCCGCGCGACCGCCCAGGCCTCCTCGAAGGTCACCTTGCCGTGCTCGGCGTCCGCGAGGATCAGCGCCGCGGTCTTCCACAGCTCAGGGTGCTTGGCCTTCCGGGTCTTCTCGTGGCGGCGGCGGTCCTTCTCCTCGGCGCGCTCGGCCTTCGTGCGGAGCTTGATGCCATGTCGGCGGCGCTGCCTCGCGTCCCACATGTAGACCGCGGCCGGGGTGAGGAACGCGAGGGCGAAGCCCTGCTGCGGGTGCGCCGAGTTGAGGCCGTCGACCAGGTTGAAGCTGGCGGCGATCGCGGCGAACGTCCACATCGCGGTGCGCATCGGCCCGGTTGGCCGGCCCTTCTTGGCGTCCTCGTCGCCGAGCAGGGTGGTGACCCAGGTCGCGGACTCGATCGCGGCGCCGATCAGCGCGGCCCACATCGGGCTGATGCCCATGTGGGTGAGCGCCCCGTACTGGCCGTGGAAGGCGGAGACGACGGCGACCGCGATGAAGCCGAGCAGGAACACGGTGACGGTCTCGGTCAGCAGCCAGGTCTTCACTGCGGCGCGGCGTTCGGCGGCGCGCTGGGCCCGGTCGGCCTGCTCGCGCTTGCGGCGCGCCTGGTCGGCGGCCTTGTCTTTGCGGTCCTGGTCGGCGGCCCTCTCGGCTGCAGCGGCCTTCCGCTCGGCGGCGGCCTGCTCGGCCTGGAGACGGAGCTCGGCCTCCATGCGCCGGTCCTTGCGACGCTCCTCGTAGAAGTTGGAGCCGCTCACTGGTCGGTTCCTTCCTGGTCAGTGGTGCTCGGCTGGCGTTCGGTGTCGTAGGTGGTGTTCAGCTCGATGGCGGCGGCGCGCATGGTGGCGATGTCGCCGGTGCGCTTGGCGGCGTGCTGGTAGCAGGCGCGGGCGATGACGCGGGCCCGCCGCTCGTCGACGGTGCTCACTGGGGCCCGCCGGGGCGGACTCGGAACGAGGTGCTGGCGGTCGGGTGGCCGCCGCCGACGGTGTCGAGGGCGAGGACCAGGAGGACGGCGGGGACGAGGAGGAGGCGGAGGCCGGCGCCGAGGTCGATGCCGAGCAGCCAGAGCACGGCGATGACGGGGGTGAGGAGGCGCAGGCGGGTCAGGACGCCGAGGACGAGTTCGCGGGTGTCGGGCAGGGCGGTCACGGGGGTCTCCCTCGTGGTGGTCGGGGCGGCGGGCGGTGTCTGAGTGCCTGCGGCTACCGCACAGACCCCGCGGGTTGCGGGTGCTGCGCGGCGCCGTACGGCGATCAGTCCTCCTCGTCGCCGTCTGGGATGGCGCTGCGGTGGTAGGTGGGCGGCTTCGGCTTGGCGTCGCCAATGAGGGCGGCGATGGCGCGGCCGAACTCGACCGGGTCGGGGCCGCTGTCGGTCGTCATGGCGTCGGCGAGCTCGGAGATGGTGGGACGGGACGCGCGGCTGGAGTCGCTGCTGCGGCTGAACAGGCCCATGGGGGCTCCTCTCTGGTGGGTCCGGTACCGGGGTGGTGCCGGGTGGTGCGCGCCTCGGTCGCGGACCGGCGCTGGCCTGAGTAGCCGGGGGCGCGCTGTACGGCCGTCAGACCGCGGTCGTCCGACGGAGGCTGTCGAGGACGTCGGCGTACTGGACCAGCACGTACGGGTCGAGAAGCCGGCCGTCGTGGAGCAGGGCCAGCGCCTGGCCGTCCTCCGCGACGAGGTCGGCGGCGGCCCGCCGCATGCCGTCGGCGAGTTCCTCCAGGACCACCGGCGGCACGTAGCGCGGCTGCTGGTCGAGGTGCCGGGCGAAGGCCCAGGAGGCCATGTCGGCGGCGGCGAGGACGGCGATAGCAACGATCACCGCGGTGCGGTGGAGGATTGGCTGGTCGGTGGCGAGGGTGACGATCCCGGCCGCGGCGGTGACGCCGAGGGCCTTGTGGTGCGTCCACCAGAGGTAGTCGACCGCCAGGCCCCGGACGGCGTGGGCGGCGTCGGCGACGATGCGGATGCTGGGCACGAGGGTGCTCCTTCGCAGGCAGAGGGAGAGCGGCGCGGGCATGGCGTGGCCGCGGCAAGGGGTCATCGTGATCTCTGGGAGGGGCCCGAACTGGTACAGGTGAGTAGGAGTTCGGGCCCCGGCCCGGCGGCTGGCCGGTCAGCGGTAGGCGTGGGCCGCCCACTCCACGGCGTCGTCCAGGTCCGCGAACGTCAGCGCGCAGTCCCCGCAGATCGGGTCACCACTCGCGTTCGCGGCCATCGCGGCCGGTTCGTCAGCACCCGCACGACTCACAGGCGGTCACCGCGTCCACCGCCACAGCGGGTCGGCCTCGCGGACGTCGACGTCGAGGTAGATCTCCCGTCGGCCGGCGGCCAGCCGGTAGGCGCTGGAGGTGGGCTGCTCGCTCGCCTTGTCCCACGGTGCGGTCCGGCGCTCGACCCGGGCGGCCAGCTGCAGCAGCGCGGCGACCAGGACGTCACACGGGTCCTCGGCGTTCAGGCCGTAGCGGGCCATGGTCAGGTGCAGCGGGCCGGTGGTGTGGTCCGGCAGGATCCGACGGCGGGCGTTCATGCCTCGCCGACCTTCCCGCCGGCCATCGCCCGCAGCAGCTGGTAGCGGATGAGGCGGGCGCCGTGCTGGTCGTGCCGGCGGACGGTCACCGCGAGGTGCTCGTACAGGTGGGGGAGGAACGCGGGGCGGCCGGGGCGGAGGCGGCCGATTGCGGCGGCCTCGGTCGGGCGGTGGACGTTCGACGGCTTCGCCATCACGCACCGCCCACCGCGGCGTGCCCGCTGAAGAAGAACGGCACCCCGTTCAGCCCAGTCGTGAAGTACCGGAACAGGGTCCGGCTGCCGTCCTTCGAGGTGTGCTCGTTGCCGGCGACCTCCGCGCCGAGCAGCCCGGCGATCAGGTCAGCGGCCTGGGCGACGTCGGGCGTGCCAGCGGGCATGTAGCCGGTGATGCCGTCCCTCGCGCGGAACGACCACTCGATCGGCAGCTCGGCGGCTTCGGGGTGCTGGGCGAGGAACACGTGCAGCGCGGCTGCAGAGACCAGGACGCTCACGGTCGGGCTCAAGGTGGCGCTCATGCCGCGACCGCCTTCACGACGCCGTCGGCCGCGGGGGCGAGGGTCTCGACGCGGGTGACCTTCAGGGAGGGGGCGGCGGTCTTCATCGGCACCGGGCCGAGGCCGTGCTCCTTGAAGATCTTCCGGATCTTGTCGAGGTCCGCGGTCTGCCGGCCGGACGGGACCCGCTCGACGCTCCACGCGCCGTAGGTGCCGACGGGGAGCCGGTCGAGGATCTTGCGGGCGGCGCGCTTGCCGCGGTCGGCGGCGCGGGCCTGGTCCGCGGCCCGGTTGAACTCACGGGCGGCGGCGTCGATGTCCTCGGCGGGCGGGATCTCGTCGGCCTCGAACAGGCCGACCGGGGGGATGTGCAGGGCCGGCTCGTTGGTGGTGAAGAGGCGGCCCGGGGTGATCACGGACCGGACGGCGGCCTTGGTGGTGCTGGCGGTACGGCGGGCGAGGATGAGAAGCTGTCGCACAGCTGGGCTCCCTGCTGATATCAGGTGAGTTCGGTGAGGCCCGGTGAGGGGAGGTCCAAGTCCCCTTACTGGGCCGTTTGTCTGCGGTGACCCGCCGACATGAGAAGCATCCCCCTTCATGCATTGCCCTGGCCGTCGCCTGCGCCGTACTCGCGGCGGCGGACCGGATCGACCCCGCAGCGATCGCCGAACTGCTCATCATCGGCGAACTCGGGCTGGACGGCCGGGTGCGGCCCGTCCGGGGTGTGCTGCCGTCCGTGCTGGCGGCCGCCGACGCCGGGTACCGCCAGGTCGTCGTGGCGGAGCAGACCGCGGCGGAGGCCTCCCTCGTCCCGGGCATCTCCGTGCTGGGCGTCCGGAGCCTGCGCCAACTCGTCGCACTGCTCACCGACGCCACGCCGCCCGACGACGAGCCGGAGATCCTGGCCGGCCGCCCGGACCCACTGCTGGCCGGCCTGCTGCTGCCCGGTATCGGCATCCGCGACATCTCGTCCGCACGCGCCGTCCGGCCGGACCTCGCCGATGTCGCGGGCCAGTACGAGGCCCGGCACGCCCTGGAGATCGCCGCAGCCGGCGGGCACCACCTCTACCTCAAGGGCCCGCCCGGCGCTGGCAAGACCATGCTGGCCGAGCGCCTGCCCGCCCTGCTCCCGCCGCTCACCGAGAAGGAGGCGCTGGAGGTCACCGCCGTGCATTCCGTCGCCGGGCTGCTGCCACCGAACCGGCCGCTCGTCGACAGCCCGCCCTACTGCGCGCCGCACCACTCGACGACGATGCCCGCCATCGTCGGCGGCGGCAGCGGGATGCCGAGACCCGGCGCCGTCTCCCTGGCGCACCGGGGGGTGCTCTTCCTGGACGAGGCGCCGGAGTTCCCGGTCCGCGTCCTCGACGCCCTGCGGCAGCCGCTGGAGTCGGGCGAGGTGATGATCGCCCGCGCGGCCGGCTCCATGCGGCTGCCCGCCCGCTTCCTGCTCTGCCTCGCGGCCAACCCGTGCCCCTGCGGGCGCCACTCGATCCGCGGCGAGGGCTGCGAGTGCACACCGACGATGGTCAACCGGTACCAGGCGAGACTCTCCGGACCTCTGCTGGACCGGGTCGATCTCCAGGTCCAGGTGTCTTCGGTCTCCCGGGCGGAACTGATGACCCGCGACAGCGCGGCCGAGTCCACCGCCGTCGTGGCCTCCCGCGTCCTGGCCGCCCGCCACCGCGCGGCCGCCCGGCTGGCCGAGACCCCGTGGCGCACCAATGGCGAGGTGCCGGGCCACGAACTGCGGACACGCTGGCGGTTGCAGCCCGACGCACTGACCGACGCCGAACGGGACCTGGAGCGGGGGCTGCTGACGGCCCGCGGACTCGACCGGGTCCTGCGGGTGGCCTGGACCATCGCCGACCTGGCCGGCCGCGAACGGCCGGCGCGGTCCGACGTCAGAACCGCCCTCGCCCTGCGGACCGGTGTCCACCGCGGCCCGATGGCCGAGCGGCCGCGACTCCCGCGCGACACCGACCTGGACCACACCCACGATCTGTGACGGTGCGCGCCGAGGAACGCCACCCGCGACACGGCACGCCGTACCCCGCTCACACCCAGGAGAGCAGCATGGACAGCACCAGCGTCAACACCGCAACGCGCACCGGCGGTGGGGCAGCCGACTGCGGGTCGCACCTCGCGCTCGACACCGACCCCCGGCCGGTCGGACGCCCTTCGGCCGGCCCGGCGCAGGTTCCCCCACCCGGCGGGCCCCCGGCGCCCTCACCGGAGCGCCTGGCCAGGGCCGCCCTCACCCGGCTGATCGAGCCGGGTGACGCCGTGATGGGCCGCTGGCTCGCCGAACTCGGCGCCACCACGGTGATCAACGCCGTCCGGGGCAGGGCGGACCCGCAGTCGCTCGGCCTCGATCCGGGCCGGGTCGCCGACTACCGGGCCCGCTGTACGGCGCTCGACCCCCTGGCGGACCTCCGACTCGTCGACCGCCACGGCGGACGGTTCATCATTCCGGGCGACGCCGAATGGCCCAGCCAGTTGGACGATCTCCGCGAGGGGCGGCCGGTCGGTCTCTGGGTGCGTGGCACCGGCTCGCTCCGCCTGCTGGCGCTGCGGTCCGTTGCCATGGTCGGCTCCCGGGCGTGCACCGCCTACGGTGCGCATGTCGCCGGTGAGATCGCCGCCCAACTGGCCGAACGCGGCTGGGTGGTGGTGTCCGGAGCCGCCTACGGGATCGACGCGGCGGCGCACCGCGGCACCCTCGCCGTCGGCGGAGCCACGGTCGGCGTCCTCGCCTGCGGCGTCGACATGAGCTACCCGCCCGGCAACACCGAGCTGATCCGCCGGATCTCCCAGCAGGGGCTGCTGGTCAGCGAACTGCCGCCCGGCGCCCATCCCAACCGCTTCCGGTTCGTCCTGCGGAACCGCGTCATAGCGGCGCTCACCCGCGGCACAGTCGTCGTCGAGGCGGCCGTCCGCAGCGGGGCCCTCAGCACCGCACGCCGGGCCCGCGATCTCAATCGGCACACCATGGGTGTCGCCGGCCCGGTCACCTCAGCGCTGTCCGCAGGCGTGCACGCACTCATCCGCAGCGGCGGCGCCACGCTGGTGACCGACGCCGCCGAGATCGCCGAACTCATCGGGGCGATCGGCGACGACCTCGCTCCAGCCAGGTCAGGTCCGGTTCTGCCGAGGGACCTGCTGGAGCCGTCGGTGGCACGCGTACTCGAAGCCGTCCCCGCCGGGGTGGAGGGCGCACCGGTCGACCGACTCGCCCGGGAGGCGGGACTTTCTCCGGACGCCGTGCTGCAGCATCTGTACGAGCTGGTGTCGCTCGGCTATGTCGAGCGATTCGGCGCGCACTGGCGGCTGGTTCGGCGTCGCTGAAGGTCACGACACGCCCCGGCGCGCGTCGCGGGCACGCGCCGGGTGGGCCACCGGATCGGGGGACGACCGAGTGGCGGTAGCACACCGCAGCGACGTGGTCACGCTACGCTCCTTTGTGGCTTCCCTATCAGCACATGACTCGGCAGAACGGCGCAGACCAACGCATGCCCACAAACATTCCGGGACACAGGGTGACCGGTGACGCCCGGTCTGCGGGCAGGGCTGGGGCCGGGGCCCGCCCCACGGCGGACCTCGGACCGCAGGGGCCGGTGCTGGTGAACCCCGGCCGGTCGCTCGGCCCGAACCGAGCGGCAAGTCGGCCGCTCTCGCCGGGCCAGCAGGAGACCCGCGGTGCCGCAGTTCCGCCCGCGCCGACCCCGCGACCCGGCCTGGCGTCACCCGCGGCCCCCGCAGCGCCCGTCGCCCCGCACACTCCGGCGCAACCGCCCGTGCCGCGCGCCCCGATGAGCCCGCCCGCCGCGGCATCGGGCGCGCCGTCCGCCCCTCCGGCGGCCGCTCGGCCGCAGACAGCCCCGGCTGCCCCGGCCGCCATGCCCGCCGAGCATGCGCGCTCGACCGGACGACCGGTGCCCCCGGAAACGGCCTGCGGATCGCCGCCGTACGGACGGGAACGCGACGACCGCTCGGAGGAGGCGCACCGAGGTACGGCCCGCCTGCAGCGTCCCGAGCCCGGACACGCAGAGCCCGGACACGCAGAACCTGGACGACCCGAGCCTGCACGTCCCGATCCCGGACGCGCCGAGGGGCGGGCGGCAGGCGGCGGCGCAGACGGGGACAGCGGAGGCAGACCGGCCCGGCGTGGCCTGCGCGGTACGGACCCGTACGAGGTCGAGCCGAGCGACACCCGCGTCCATGCCAGGGCGGACCAGCCTCCGCCGGCCCGCAACGCACCGTCCTCGCCGGGCGGGGAACGACGTTGGCTGACCGCCCGCCGAGCGGGATCCGACGGTGCCGGCGGTACCGGGAGCGGCGATCGCACGGCCGCACGCCGACTACCGGGGCCCGTGAAGCCAACCCCGGCACCCCGGACCATCGGCGGCGGAGGCGGACACGAGCGGGTGCCCGACGGCGTCGAGACCGTCGGACGCCCGGTGGCGCCCAGGGGGCCCGCCCACCCGGAGCCGCTCGGGCCGGAACAGGCCCACGAGGGCTCACCCGTCGGAGCAACCGTCCGTCCGACGCAGCCACAGACGGCCGCGTCGGAACCCGGCCAGGTGGAGGACGTCCGCCCGGAGCCAGCCCAGCGCCGCCCGGCCGATCCGGACGCCGCGGCCTCCGCCGCGCCCCACCCTGACCTCCCGGCCTCCACGTCGGAGACGCCTGCCGCCAGGACGTCCGTGCCGTCCGTCCCACCTGCGGCGCGGCCTTCCACCCGGACGACCGCGCAGCCCGCGGCGTCACCGTCCGGACGGCTCGGGCCGCAGTCATCGCCGGGCCGCACCGCGAAAGTCCCCAGCGAACGCAGCGCCCTGGAGATGCTCTGGCGCTCGTACAAGGAGTCGGGGGACCCGCGGCTCCGGGAGCAGTTGATCCTGCACTACTCGCCTCTGGTCAAGTACGTGGCCGGTCGGGTCGGCGTCGGCCTGCCGGCGAACGTGGAGCAGGCCGACTTCGTGTCCTCCGGTGTGTTCGGGCTGATCGACGCGATCGAGAAGTTCGACATCGACCGCGCGATCAAGTTCGAGACCTACGCGATCAGCCGGATCCGCGGGGCGATCATCGATGAACTCCGCGCGCTCGACTGGATCCCCCGGTCGGTCCGGCAGAAGGCCAAGACCGTCGAGCGGACGTACGCCACGTTGGAGGCCCGGCTGCGGAGAACGCCGCACGAACCCGAGGTGGCGGCTGAGATGGGCATCACGCTGGAGGACCTGCACGCGATCTTCAGCCAGCTGTCCCTCGCCAATGTGATGGCCCTCGACGAACTGATCCACCCGATCGGGGAGAGCGGCGACGCCCTCACTCTGATGGACACCCTGGAGGACACCGGCGCGGACAACCCGGTCGAGATCGCCGAGGACCGCGAACTCCGCCGCCTGCTCGCCACCGCGGTCAGCACCCTGCCCGAACGGGAGAAGACAGTGGTGACGCTCTACTACTACGAGGGCCTCACCCTGGCGGAGATCGGCCAGGTGCTGGGGGTCACCGAGAGCAGGGTCAGTCAGATCCACACCAAATCGGTGCTGCAGCTCCGCGCCAAGCTCTCCGACGTCCGCTGACCCGCTCGCCCGAAACGGCAGGCCGCCCTGCTCGATGAAGGGCTTCCTGGGCACCTGGCCAGGCCGGCCGGGCTGCCCGGGCGAACAGGGCAGACAGGGCGGACAGGGCGGACAGGGCGGACAGGACAGCCGGACCGGCAGCCGCCGGGCGGGCTGCGCGGTCGGGCGTCGGCGTGCGGGCCGCGCCGTGCGCCGGTGGCTTGCGTGGTGGGCGGCCGGCAGGGCTGTAAGGCTCCGTAGAGTAGGGGGGTGCCGAAGATCAGGGCCGCCACGGTGGCCGAGCATCGCCAGTTGCAGCGGGCCGCCCTCCTGGACGCCGCCCGCTCGCTGCTCGCCGAGGGCGGCCGGGAGGCACTGACCTTCGCGGCCCTCGCCACCCGGACCGGTCTGGCCCGGTCTTCCGTGTACGAGTACTTCCGCTCCCGTGCGGCGGTGGTCGAGGAGCTCTGCGCCGTCGACCTTCCGCTGTGGGCCGCCGAGATCGAGGCCGGTATGGCTGTGTGCGACAGCGCTCGGGACCGGTTGGAGGCGTACATCCGCGGCCAGCTGCACCTGGCGGCCGACCCTCGGCACCTCGCGGTGACGGCGATCTCCGAGGTGGAGCTGGACGAGGCCGCGCGCGACCGGATCCGGGCGACGCACAGCAGCCTGGTCGCGCTGGTCGTCGAGGCCCTGGGGGAGCTCGGCCACGCGAATCCCCGCCTCGCCGCCGTGCTGCTGCAGGGGGTGGTCGACTCGGCCTCGCGGCAGGCGGAGCGTGCCACACCCGAGGAGGCCGTTGCGATCGCCGAGGCGGCGGTCGCCCTGGCCCTGGACGGACTGGCGGCCTCCGACCGCGGGTAGGCGGGCTCCGGAGCCGGTTCCCGAGTGCTCCTCGATGCCGGTCGTCCGGCCGTCTCCGGCCGCCGATTGCCGGACGGTGCCGAGCGGACGGCGGCTCAGGCCCGTACCCGCCGCATGTGTGCCGTCATCGCCGCCGCTCCGGCGGAGTGGAAGCAGGCGGACCCGGCCGGCGCCGAGCAGGGCGAGTGGGTCGAGGTAGCGCGGGCCCCGCAGCAGGCCCCAGTGCAGGCAGTTCCCGCCCGGGCAGTGGTGACCGCTGTCGGCAACCGTGCCGATGATGTCTCCGGCGGCGACCGCGGTGCCAGTCCCGACGGAGCCCTCGACCGGCAGGTAGGTGGTCCGCAACGGAGGGTTTCCCGACGCGGGGTGGGTCACCGTCACCACCGGACGCCCGGCCACCGATCCGGCGAACGAGACGACGCCGGGAGCTGCGGCGCGCACCGGAGTGCCCACGGAGGCGGTCATGTCGACACCCCGGTGCCCGGCCGCCCAGCGCGCGGCGGGCGGTTCGAAGCGCCGCACCAAGCCGCCCGGCCCCCCGACCGGCCAGGCCCGGCCGGGACCCTTCACCGCCTCGCCGCCCGCCCCGACCGGCAGGCGCTGCCCTTCCTGGGAGGGGCGTGCATCGGCGACCCGGACGATCCCGGATCGGCCGAACGGGCTGGCCTGCCGCGTGTCGGCTCCGGCACGCGGCGCCGGGAGCATCAGCGCGACCGTGCCGGCCAGCATCAGGGCGAGCAGCAGCCCGCTCCCACGGTCAGGCGTGGGAGGCAGCGGAAGCAGCGGACCCGGCCGGGCACCCCACGGCGGTCGGGTCCGAGCGGCCGGAGACCCGACCCCCGGAGAAGTCCCCGGAACCGACCGGGCCGGACGGAAGAACCGGAGCAGACGGGCGGACCCGAGCAACCAGGCGGAGAGGGTCAGCCAGGACAACCGGTGCGGCGAAGTGATCGGACGGCTCATGCCGGCAAGGCTCGCCGCCGTCCGCCGACACGGTGCTCCCCGCACCGACCCCTGTGGACAACCCCGCCCTGTGGACAACCGGTGTCACCCGCGAGGGTGAACAACTCCGTAGCGCCGGGGGAGCGGTAGCGGTCCGGGAATGAACGCCGTCCCACCCCCGGCTGAACTGATCCCCGTTCACCCCTGCCCGGACCGGTCCCCCCGACCGCCGGAGTCGCCCGCAACTGGGGCCTTCCCGTACACTTCACACGCGACCCGGGTCCACCGGGTCGACTTCGCACGCCCCGCCACTGGTGGAGCGGCCGCCCCGTGAGGGCTCCGGCCGGGTCTCCGCCCGGTGCGAGTGCCGCTCGGTCCGCCGAGCCTGCCGGCCCAGTGCCGTCCAGGCCGCGGCGGCTTGGCACGTCCGGGGCGTCAGGCGTGGCGGTCACCCGGCCGCTGCGGACACAACCGAGAGACCCGGTTCCCCGCTTCCTCGCGGAGCGGCGCGCCGGGCGCAAAACCTGAGGAGCACGGCTATGGCCGTCGTCACGATGCGGGAGCTGCTGGAGAGCGGCGTCCACTTCGGTCACCAGACCCGTCGTTGGAACCCGAAGATGAAGCGCTTCATCTTCACGGAGCGCAACGGCATCTACATCATCGACCTCCTGCAGTCGCTGAACTACATCGACCGCGCCTTCGAGTTCGTCAAGGAGACCGTTGCCCACGGCGGCAGCATCCTCTTCGTCGGCACGAAGAAGCAGGCCCAGGAGGCCATCGCCGAGCAGGCCACCCGCGTGGGCATGCCCTACGTGAACCAGCGCTGGCTCGGCGGCATGCTGACCAACTTCTCGACCGTCTACAAGCGTCTGCAGCGCCTCAAGGAGCTCGGCGAGATCGACTTCACGGATGTGGCCGGCTCCGGCCTCACCAAGAAGGAGCTCCTGGTCCTCCAGCGTGAGTACGACAAGCTGGAGAAGACCCTCGGCGGTATCCGCGACATGCAGCGCGTTCCCAGCGCTGTCTGGATCGTGGACACCAAGAAGGAGCACATCGCGGTCGGCGAGGCCCGGAAGCTCAACATCCCGGTCGTCGCGATCCTCGACACCAACTGCGACCCGGACGAGGTCGACTACAAGATCCCGGGCAACGACGACGCGATCCGCTCCGTCACCCTGCTGACCCGTGTGATCGCCGACGCCGTCGCCGAGGGCCTGAAGTCCCGTGCCGGTGTCGCCAAGGGCGACACCAAGGCCGAGCCGGGTGCCGACCAGCCGCTGGCTGCCTGGGAGAAGGACATCCTCGAGGGCCAGAAGGCCGCCGAGGCCCCCGCCGCGGAGGCCCCGGCCGACGAGGCTCCCGCTGCCGAGGCTGCGGCCACCGAGGCGCCGGCCGACGAGGCTCCCGCTGCCGAGGCTCCGGCCGCCGAGGCCGAGCAGGCCTGACGTACCAAGGGTGAGGGGCACCCGCCGGGTACGACACCGGTAGGTGCCCCTCTCTCCCGTGCGAGGGCCGAACCACCGCCCCGCGCACCACTCCACGCAGACACGCGAGACGCGAGAAGAGATCACACCATGGCGAACTTCACCGCCGCGGACGTCAAGAAGCTCCGTGAGCTCACCGGCGCCGGCATGATGGACTGCAAGAAGGCCCTGGACGAGGCCGAGGGCGACGTCCAGAAGGCCGTTGAGCTCCTGCGCATCAAGGGCCAGAAGGGCGTTGCCAAGCGCGAGGGCCGTGACGCCTCCAACGGCGCCGTCGCCTCCCTGATCGCCGAGGGCAACAAGGCGGGCGTCCTGGTCGAGCTCAACTGCGAGACCGACTTCGTCGCGAAGGGTGGCAAGTTCGTCGAGGTCGCCAACGCGATCGCCGCGCACGTCGCCGCCACCTCCCCGGCCGACCTCGAGGCCGCCCTGGCCTCCGAGATCGCCGCCGGCCAGACCGTCCAGCAGTACGTGGACGAGGCCAACGCGACCCTGGGCGAGAAGATCGTCTTCCGTCGCTTCGCCCAGTTCGACGGTGACGGCTTCGTCGGCGTCTACATGCACAAGTCCGACCCGGACCTCCCGCCCACCATCGGTGTCCTCGTCGAGCTCGACAAGGAGAACGCCGAGGTCGCCAAGGACGTCGCGCAGCACATCGCCGCCTTCGCGCCGAAGTACCTCTCCCGCGAGGAGATCCCGGCCGAGGACCTGGAGAACGAGCGCCGCGTCGCCGAGGCCACCGCTCGCGAGGAGGGCAAGCCCGAGGCTGCCCTGCCGAAGATCGTCGAGGGCCGCGTGACCGGCTTCGTCAAGGAGAACGCCGTGCTGGAGCAGGCGTTCGCCAAGGACAACAAGAAGACCGTCGCCAAGGTTCTCGAGGAGAACGGCGTCGCCCTCAAGCGCTTCGTCCGCTTCCGCGTCGGCGCCTGAAATCCGTTCCGCGGCGCTTCCGGCCTAAGGTAGGAAGCGCCCCGCGCCGCGACAGCGGCCCGGAACGCGCCGATCGGGCTCTCCAGCACCCCTCGGGGGGCGCGTCGGCACCATGAACGACGAGGAGGCCATTGCCGTGCAGGACACCGTACCGGTTCCCGCGGCAGTGGCCTCCTCGCGTGTACGCGCCCAGCGCGTACGCACAGAGCCGGGCACCGCACTCCCGGCGTTGTGAGCAGCACATGCAGCCCTGCGATTCCGCAGGTGGAGAAGGAGAAGCCCATGCAGGAGACGCTGGAGACCGGCCGGGACACGCAGGACGGTTCGCGCCGCCGGGTGCTGCTCAAGCTGTCGGGTGAGGCCTTCGCCGGCGGCGGCGGCCTCGGCGTGGACCCGGACGTGGTGCACGCGATCGCCCGCGAGATCGCCACCGTCGTCCGCGCCGGCACCGAGGTGGCCGTGGTGATCGGCGGCGGCAACTTCTTCCGCGGCGCCGAGCTGCAGGTCCGCGGGATGGACCGGGCCCGCTCGGACTACATGGGCATGCTCGGCACGGTGATGAACTGCCTGGCACTGCAGGACTTCCTGATCAAGGAAGGCATCGAGACCCGCGTCCAGACCGCCATCACCATGGGCCAGGTCGCCGAGCCCTACCTGCCGCTGCGCGCGGTGCGGCACCTGGAGAAGGGCCGTGTGGTGATCTTCGGTGCCGGTATGGGCATGCCCTACTTCTCCACCGACACGACGGCCGTGCAGCGCGCTCTGGAGATCCACGCCGAGGTGCTGCTGATGGGCAAGAACGGTGTCGACGGTGTCTACGACGCCGACCCGCGGACCAATCCGGCGGCGGTCCGGTTCGACTCGCTGGACTACACCGAGGTGATCGCCCGCGACCTCAAGGTGGCGGACCTGACGGCCATCACCCTGTGCAAGGACAACGACCTGCCGATCCTGGTCTTCGAGCTGCTGGCCGAGGGCAATATCGCCCGGGCGGTGAAGGGTGAGAAGATCGGCACACTCATCAGCCAGGACTCCGCCCGGCCCTGAGCAGCAATCAGCCGTCCGGGGCACCGGTACGGGACTACAGCAGATGAACCGGACAGGGAGCAGACAGTGATCGAAGAGACCCTCCTCGAGGCCGAGGAGAAGATGGAGAAGGCCGTCGCCGTCGCCAAGGACGACTTCGCCGCCATCCGGACCGGCCGTGCCCACCCGGCGATGTTCAACAAGATCGTCGCGGACTACTACGGCGCCCTGACGCCGATCAACCAGCTCGCGTCGTTCTCCGTGCCGGAGCCGCGGATGGCCGTCATCACGCCGTTCGACAAGAGCGCGCTGCGCAACATCGAGACCGCGATCCGCGACTCGGACCTCGGCGTCAACCCGTCCAACGACGGCTCCATCATCCGCGTGGTGTTCCCGCAGCTCACCGAGGAGCGCCGCAAGGAGTACATCAAGGTCGCGCGCAGCAAGGGCGAGGACGCCAAGGTCTCGATCCGCTCCATCCGCCGCAAGGCCAAGGACGGCATCGACAAGCTCGTCAAGGACGGCGAGGTCGGCGAGGACGAGGGCCGCCGCGGCGAGAAGGAGCTCGACGACACCACGGCCCGCTACGTGGCCCAGATCGACGAGCTGCTGAAGCACAAGGAAGCCGAGCTCCTCGAAGTCTGATGAACGACGCCCCAGACGCCCAGGGCCTCCGGGGCGGAACCGAAACGCTTGCCACCGAGTTCTCTGCTGCGGGTGACCCTCGTACCGGCGGTCCCCGTCGGCCCCGAACGGGTCACTCGCAGCAGCCTGTGGTGTACCGAAGGGGCACTGCGGCACAGAATCGGACCATGCCCCCCGCGCAGGAGACACCCGTGGCCCAACCCGACCAGCAGCCCCGCAAGCAGCGCGGCGGCCGCAATCTTCCGGCCGCGATAGGCGTGGGGGTCGCCCTCGGCGCGGTGATCATCGCCTCGCTGTTCGTCGTCAAGGCGCTCTTCCTGGTGGTCGTCGTCGCAGCCGTGGCGGTCGGCGTCTGGGAGCTGAACTCCCGCCTGGCGGAGACCAAGGGCGTGCACGTGCCGATGGTCCCGCTGATCGCCGGGGCGGTGGCGATGCCGCTCGTCGGTTACACGGCGGGCGGGCAGTGGGCCGCGGCGGTGCTGGCGCTCACCGGCCTCGCAGTGCTCGTCTGGCGGATGAGCCGGCCCCCGGAGAACTACCTGCGGGACATAACGGCCGGTGTCTTCACCGCCTTCTACGTCCCGTTCCTGGCCACCTTCGTGGCGCTGATGCTGGCCGCGGACGACGGCTCCTGGCGCATCCTGCTCTTCCTCGTCGTCACCATCTGCAGCGACACCGGCGCCTACGCGGTGGGCTACAAGTTCGGCCGCAACAAGCTCGCCCCGACCATCAGCCCCGGCAAGACCCGCGAGGGGCTGGCCGGCGGCATCGGCCTGTCGATGCTCGCGGGCGCCCTGCTGATGGAGTACGTCATCGACGACGGCGCCTGGTGGCAGGGGCTGATCCTCGGCGGCTGCGCGGCGGTCACCGCCACCCTGGGCGACCTGGCGGAGTCCATGATCAAGCGCGACATGGGCATCAAGGACATGGGCACCCTGTTGCCGGGCCACGGCGGCATCATGGACCGGCTCGACTCCCTCCTGCCGACCGCCCCGGTGGTCTGGCTCCTCCTCACCGCCTTCGTCGGCGGCTGAGCCGCGCCGCGCACCCGTCCCACCGCGCGCCGCGCATCTGTCGCACCCGCCTGTCCCACCGCGAGCCCCGGGCCCCGTAGCCCGGGGCTCGCGGCGTTCCGCCCGCCCGCAGCGCCGGGCCGGGGACGTTCCGGCATCGGCGACACTGGATGAACCATGCCCAAGCCCGGAGAACAGTGCCGGGCACACGTGAAAAGGGCCGTCTACCAGCGGGTTTCCCGCCAGGAGAGGGCCCTTTCGTGTTCCCGGGGCCGTGTCGGGGCCGTCAGGTGGTCGGCTCACTTGGCTTTGCATGGCCGGCCGGGGAGGCTGGGCCGTGCGAGAGGACCTTGGATCTCCCGGCCAGGGCTGCAGGCCTGACTGGCGATGGCATGGGACGGCCCCGCCCGGATCGACCGGTGACGGCCGTCCACTGCTGCGAGTCAGCGGCGGTCGGAGTCGTTCGGGTCGGCTGGACGGTCACCATGATGAACGTCTGCTCACCGTTGATGTCGACGTCGATCAGATCCGGGTCCGGGCCGACGACCTTGTAGGTCCAGCCGTCGTTCTCCACGAAGTCGACCTCGCCGATCTCCTGGTTGGTGTGTAGTCGTTGATCTTGAGGTTCATGGTGGAGTCCGCACCGAAGCACTCACCGCTGTTCTTCGGAGTCGCCAGCGGCCGAGATTGCCGGCCCGGTCGACGGCGGCATCTGCAAAGGTCACGCAGGGTGAGCACCTGCCGCCCTCCGGAGGAGGCGGTGTCGGCGTCGGCCGATGGTCCGACCATGATGATCAGACCGTCTAGGACATGGCGGGAAGGCGCGGCCGAGGAGGCGCGAGCTAGCGGCAGGCACCCTGGAGCCCGAGCAAGCTCATATGGCGAGCCTCTTTCCGGAGGCGCTCCTGGCCGCCACGGATGCTGTCCTCCAGGACTTCGAGACTGACGTTCGTGCGCTCGCAGAACCATCGGACGAGCAGGTCTTGGAGGTGGTCAAGCGCGTGGTGCTCGCGTTGAACGCAGTCAACGAGTCCTTCGATCATGCCGCCTACGAGACCGGCTGGCGGCGAGGGCAAGCCCCGGGACGCCAACCGCATGGCCGCTACGGTCCCCCTGGTGGCCGCGCGGGCCAGTTCGCGCTGACCGGCGGGTACGTACGTTTTCCTCATCGGCGGCAGATCGCGACAGAGGGAGGCGGACCCGTGGAGGACACCCAGTACGACACGTGTGTGATCGGAGCGGGACCTGCTGGACTGGCGGTCGCGCGGGCGCTGGCGGAGCGGAACATTCCATACACGCACATCGAGCGGCACACGGGCCCAGGGGGTCTGTGGGACATCGACAACCCCGGTGGTCCGATGTACGAGTCGGCCCACTTCATCTCCAGTAAGACCCTCTCGGGCTTCGGCGGGTGGCCGATGCCGGACAACTTCGCTGACTACCCGTCGCACCGCCAGATCTTCTCCTATCTCACGTCGTTCGCCGACGCGTACGGACTGACGGGCCGGATCGAGTTCGGCACCGAGGTCCGCAGCATCGGGAAGAACGCGGACGGCAGCTGGACGGTGACGCGGGCCGATGGGCGGCAGAGCGTCCACGGGCAGGTCGTGGTGTGTACGGGCTCGCAGTGGCATCCCAACGTCCCCGACCTGCCCGGTCGCTTCACCGGTGAGGTGCGGCACACGGTCGGTTACCGCAGCGCGGACGAGCTGCGGGGAAAGCGCGTACTGGTCGTCGGGGCCGGTAACTCGGGCTGCGACATCGCCTGCGACGCGGCCCGGGCCGCCGACCACGCGGTGATCAGCATGCGGCGCGGCTACTGGTTCATCCCCAAGCACCTGTTCGGCCGGCCCGTGGACACGATCGCCCAGAGCGGGCCGAAGCTGCCGATGTGGTTGGAGCAGCGGATCTTCGGTGCTCTCCTTCGCGTCATCAACGGCGACCCGAGCCGGCTGGGCCTGCAGAAGCCCGACCACAAGTTGTTCGAGACGCACCCCGCGATCAACTCGATGCTGATCCATCACCTCCAGCACGGGGACATCACGGCCAAGCCGGGGATCGCCCGTACCGAGGGCAGGACGGTGCACTTCACCGACGGCACCCGCGACGACTTCGACCTCATCCTGCTGGCGACCGGATACGTGCACAGGGTGCCGGTCGCACAGCAGTACTTCGGCAGTGAGCAGCACCCCGATCTCTACCTGTCCTCGTTCTCCCGCGAGCACCGAGGGCTGTTCGGCGTCGGCTTCGTGGAGACGAACTCCGGGGCCTACCAACTCTTCGACACCCAGGCGCAGCTGATCGCCGGATTCATCCAGGACACGCAGCGCAAGCTGCCGAGCGCGCAGCGCTTCGCCGACCTGATCCGAAACGACCGTCCGGATCTGTCCGGCGGGCTCAAGTTCGTCGCCTCGCCCCGGCACACCGGCTATGTGGACGGCGGGGCCATCGTGAAGCACCTGGCCAAGGTGGCCGGTCAGATGGGCTGGCGCACCCATGGCAACCCGCCCTCGGCTGCGGCCCGCCAGCCGGTGGTGCAGTCATGAGCTACGACTTCAGCGACAAGGTCATCCTGGTCACGGGCGGTGCGGGCGGGATCGGCAGTGCCCTGTGCCGCCGGTTCGCCGTCGGCGGCGCGCGGTGCATCGTCGTCGACATCGACGCGGCCCGCGCCAAGCAGGTCGCCGGTGACCTCCCCGGCCCCGGGCACGTCGGGATGGACTGCGACCTGCTGGACCGCGCCGCGGTTCAGCGGCTGTTCGACCAGGTCACCGCCACCCACGGACGCCTGGACGTCCTGGTCAACAACGTCGGCATGACCAGCGCCGAACGCTTCGACGTGCGCAGCATCGAGAGCATCGAACGGGAGATCGACCTGAACCTGCTCTCCCCGCTGATCACGACAAGGATCGCCATCCCGCTGCTACTGGCGTCGAGCGACGCCCGGGTGGTCACCACGGTCTCCCTCGGGGGCATCTTCCCGCTGGGCGAGACGCCGATCTACACCGCCTCGAAGTTCGGGCTGCGCGGCGCGATGCTCTCCATCGCTCTCGACCTGCGGGACAAGGGCATCCTGGCCGGGTCGGTGCTGCCGTCGGCCACCGACACCCGGATGCTCCGTCAGGAGGCCGTGGACGGCGGCAACGCCATGCAGTTCCAGGACCCGCCCCAGCAGCCCGCCGACGTCGTGGCCGCAGTGGTGAGTCTGCTGGACAGGCCCCGCTTGGAGGTCTATCCCAAGCCGAGCGAGTCTCTTCTGGTGCGGCTGGCGATGCTGGCCCCGAACCTGCTGCCCAAGGTCTTCCCGCTCTTCCGCGGGCGAGGCGAGCGCGGCGTGGCCCGCTACCTGGAGGACCTGCGAAGCCGAGGGCTGGCGCGCCAGGTCGACGGCCATTGGGAACTCGTGGAGGAAGCATGACCGTGACGGATGCGACCGACCAATCGGTGCTGCGGGTGACCAATCCGGCGACCGGAGAGCTGATCGCCGCACTGCCCGCTGCGAACGCCCGCCGGGTCGCCGAGGCGGCCGAGCGTGCCCAGCGGGTCTTCGAGAGCGGGTCGTGGTCCCGATGGCCGCCCAGGGGACGGGCATCGGTGCTGCTGCGGCTCGCCGACCTGATGGAACGAGACGCCGAGACGCTGGCACGCCTGGACAGCGAGGACGCGGGCAAGCCGATCACCGAGTGCCGCACCGGCGATGTGCCCGGTGCGATCGAGTCGATCCGCTGGTTCGCCGAGGCGGCCGACAAGCTCTTCGGCCGTCTCGCCCCCACCGGCCGGGACCACCTCGGGCTGATCAGCCGCGAGCCGGTCGGGGTGGTCGCGGCGATCCTGCCGTGGAACTACCCGCTGGCCATGGCTGCCTGGAAGGTCGGGCCCGCTCTCGCCGCCGGCAACTGCCTTCTGATCAAGCCGGCCGAGGCGACACCGCGCTCGGCGCTTCATCTGGCGCGCCTCGCCACCGAGGCCGGTCTGCCGGAAGGTGTGCTCACGGTGCTGCCCGGTCACGGGCCGGTCGCCGGCACGGCTCTGGCCCGCGATCCACTGGTAGGGGCGCTGTCCTTCACCGGCTCCAGCGCCGTCGGGCGCCGTATCCTGACCGACGCAGCGCAGACCAATTTCAAACGCGTCTCGCTGGAGATGGGCGGAAAGAGCCCCCAGATCCTGATGGCCGACGCGCTCGGCTTCGGCGACGAGCTCATCGACAACATGATCGAGGCCGCCTTCCTGACGATGGGTCAGAACTGTACGGCCGGCTCGCGCGTCCTGATCCACCGGGACATCGCCGAAGAGGTCCTGGCCCGGTTCGTCGCCGCCGCCGAGTCGCTGGTCATCGGCGACCCCTCCGAACCGGAGACCCGTATAGGCCCCCTGATCAGCCACGCCGCCCGAGACCGGGTCGCCGGCGCCGTGGATGCCGCCGCCGCGGCCGGCGCGCACATCCACACCGCGGGCCTTCCCGACGGTATGCCCGGCGCCGGCGCCTACTATCCGCCCACCATCGTCACCGGAGCCCCCGTCGCCAGCGACGTGCTGACGCAGGAACTCTTCGGACCGGTCGTCACAGTCCAGACCTTCACCACCGAAGCCGAGGCGGTCCGCCTGGCCAACGCCACCGAGTACGGGCTCGCAGCCTCCGTGTGGACCCGCGACCTCGATACCGCACTGCGCCTGTCGCGCGACGTTCAGGCCGGTGTGGTCTCCGTGAACGCCTACAGCGAAGGGGACCTCAGCACTCCGTTCGGCGGTTGGAAGCAGTCCGGATTCGGCGGTGCGGAGAAATCCGCCGCGGCCTTCGCCCAGTGGACCAGGGAGAAGACCATCTGGATCCGCACCCACTGAAAGCCGACCATGACCCACCACCTTGCCCACCCCGTACAGCTGGATGCGCCAGTCGAGGAGCGGCCGAGGCTTCGCGGCGTCCTGCATGCTGCGACCGCCCCGCTCGCCCTGGCCGCCGGTCTCACTCTCACCGCCACCGCTCCCGACGACCGGGGCCGAGTCGCCTGCGCGGTCTTCACCCTCACCGCCACGCTTCTGTTCACCACCAGTGCCGCCTACCACACCGGCCGATGGACCCGCGCCGCAGAAGAGGCGCTGCGCCGCCTCGACCACGCCAACATCTTCCTGGTCATCGCCGGGACCTACACCCCGCTGGCGGTCCTGCTGCTGCCGCCACCGGCAGGCCGGGACCTGCTCTGGACGGTCTGGGGCGCGGCGGCAGTGGGCACCGCACTCCAGTGGCTGTGGCCCGCCGCCCCTCGGTGGCTCTCCGCACCCGTCTACCTCGCGGTCGGCTGGATCGTGCTGCTGTTCATCCCGGACTTCGCCCACAGCGGTCGGCGCGTTGTCCTCGCCCTCGTCCTGGCCGGGGGCCTGCTCTACAGCGCGGGCGGCGTCGTGTACGCCCGCAAACGCCCCAACCCGTCACCGGCCTGGTTCGGCTTCCACGAGGTGTTCCACGCCCTGACAACCGCCGCGTTCGCCGCGCATGCCGCCGCCATCGGCCTGCTCACCTCCCGCTGACGCCGCCGGGCTCCTCGGACCGCTCGAACTGCCTGCGCAACTCCAGCGGGGCCATGCCGTGCCAGCGGCGCACGGCGCGACGAAGGGTGCGTTCGTCGGAGAAACCGGCCTGGCGCGCGACATCGCGCAAGGTCGGTTCCGAGCGCCGCAGCAGCTGTTCGACGCGTTCGCGTCGTACCCCGTCGACGATCGCCTCGTAGGTGGTGCCGCAGTCCGCCAGGCGCCGGCGCAGGGTGCGCTCGCTGGCCGCGTGCCGACGCGCCTGCTCGGCGAAGGACGGCACCGACGGGAGGCCCTGCGCGATCGAGACCTCCAGCACTTCGAGCAACTCCTGCTGGTCGCGACGGGCAGCCACCTGAGCGTCCAACAGCTCCAGCACCGAGGCGAGAATGACCGGGTCGCGGCCCGGCATCGCGGTGCGAGCCCAAGTCGGATGGACGACGAAGCGGTTGCCGTCCGCGCCGAAGCCCACCGGGCAGGCGAACAGGTCACTGAAAGGGCTGGTGTCGCGCGGACTGTCATGGACGAACGAGACACGGCTCGGCGCGAAGGCGGGGCCGACGATCAGGCGGGTCAGCGTGACGACGCTGGAGAACGCCTCCTCGGTCAGGAAGACCCCGACCCCCGGGTCCAGGGCGGGGTCTGGCAGGTCGGCGCGCAGCACGAAGCCGTCCTCCTCGGCCCCGGCCGACCACGTCATCATCGCTCCCGACAGGTTCTGGTACTTCACCCCGGTCTCGATCGCGTGCTGCAGGGTGTCGCAGGCCATCAGGGCGAAGCCGAGCAGTCCCCACGCGGTCAGGTGCTGCGCGGAGCCCACCCGCAGGCCCAGGCGTTCGTCCCCGGTCAGCTCCAGCGCGCGGCGGATGACGGTGCTGCCCTGCCGGTAGGAGACCCGCAGGGCGGCGGACCGCATCACGGCCTCGTCCAGGCCGACCCGGGCCAGCACGGGCCGCAGGTCGACACCGTCCTCGCCGGCGACCACCGCGAGGGAGCGCAGGATGTTCGGCGGGATGGTCGCCGAGGTGCTGCGGCTGGTTCCCGGAGGACTCGCCGGGCCGGGGGAATCGGGCATCGCGGTCCTTCTCACCAGGGCATGGACCTGACCACTGTAGGCGCGCGGACCCTGCCGGTTCGCATGGTGGCCGCTGGAGTCCGCCACCCGGCCCCCGACGCCCTGCCTCCGGCCCGACCCGCTCCATACGGTTGCGGCAATCCGCTCCATCGTGATGCGCCGGTGCCCCCATCGAGTTAGGCGCGCCATGCCCCTCTCGTTGCAGGCAGCGGAGCGGCCCCGGCAAAGGCCCGACGAAGGGACTCGCTCGCAGGCGCCCGACACGTCACGGCAACCGCGTTCGCCGCCCAGGGCGCCGCCGTGGCGGCGGTGGTCACCAGAGTCCTGGCCCTCCTACCGCTGGTCACCGCTCGTAGTTTCGCCCACGACGCCCGACTCCGCCCGGGGTGCACCACTCCTGAGGTGCGGAGGGCCGACGTGCGGTGCTACCCGGCGTCTTGGGGAAGGGACTCGATGCCCGCCTCGATGAAGCGCAGGGCGGCCGCCATGGCCTGTTCAAGGTCGAACTTCTCGGTGCCCGTGAAGAGCTCGATGATGATGGCGGTCGCCGCGGCGGCCGCCATGCGTCACTGGCCGACGCGCTGCCGCTGTTCATCGCCATCATCACGGTCCTGGCCATCGTCCTGCTGACCATCGCGTTCCGGTCGCTGCTGGTCCCGCTCAAGGCCGTACTCGGCTTTCTGCTGTCTACCGCGGCCAGCCTCGGCTTCGCCGTCTGGGTGTTCCAGGACGGCCACCTCAGCGATGCCTTGGGGGTCGCCGCCACAGCACCGGTCGTGGCCTTCCTGCCGGTCCTGCTCGTCGGGGTGCTCTTCGGGCTCGCCATGGACTACGAGGTCTTCCTGGTCAGCCGCATGCACGAACACTTCGAGCACACCGGCAACGCAGGCGAAGCCGTCGCGCACGGCGTGGCCAAGAGCGGACGCGTGGTCGTCGCCGCCGCACTGATCATGATGGTCGTCTTCGGCGGCTTCGTCTTCACCGACGACCCCGTCATCAAGTCGCTCGCCTTCTCGCTCGCCTTCGGCGTGCTCTTCGACGCCTTCGTCGTCCGCCTGACGATCGTCCCCGCCGTCATGGCCCTGCTCGGACACCGCGCCTGGTGGTTCCCTCGCCGGCTCGACCGCATGTTGCCCGACGTCGACATCGAAGGCACCCGACTGCCCGCTCGCACACCGACGGGAAACACACCGGTGACCCCTCCGATTCGGCAGCACGACCACGTCTGAGCTGAGCAACCGCTGATCCACAGGTATTGACGATTGCTCCGCCCGCTCTCCTGGAGCCGTTCTCTCCGCCGTAACGCCAACGGCCCCGGGCGGTGAATCTCGGGCCGTCTGTGGGCCGTGCCAGGTCGCCCAACGATGGCGGACGACAGCCAGGGCCGATCGCTCCGGCCCACGTGGGACACGGGTCAGTTCTTTGGATCTGCGACACTGGATGAACCATGCCTAAGCCCGGAGAACTCACCTTCGTCGCGCCGCGCGGCGCCAAGCCCCCGCGACACCTCGCCGACCTCAGCCCCGCCGAGCGCAAGGAGGCCGTCGCCGAGCTGGGCGAGCAGCCGTTCCGCGCCAAGCAGCTGTCGAACCACTACTTCGGCCGGCTGTCCGCCGACCCGGCGAGCTGGACGGACATCCCCGCGGCCAGCCGTGGCAAGCTCACCGAGAGCCTGCTGCCCGAGCTGATGTCGGTGGTCCGGCACGTCTCCTGCGACGACGACGCCACCCGCAAGACGCTGTGGAAGCTCTTCGACGGCACCCTGGTCGAGTCGGTGCTGATGCGCTACCCGGACCGGGTCACCATGTGCATCAGCTCGCAGGCCGGCTGCGGCATGAACTGCCCGTTCTGCGCGACCGGCCAGGCGGGCCTGACCCGCAACCTGTCGACCGCCGAGATCGTCGAGCAGATCGCCTCCGGCATGCGGGACCTCCGCAGCGGGGCGGTGGCCGGCGGCGAGGCCCGGCTGTCCAACGTGGTCTTCATGGGCATGGGCGAGCCGCTGGCCAACTACAACCGGGTGCTGGCCTCGATCCGCCGGCTCACCGACCCGGCGCCGGACGGCTTCGGCCTGTCGCAGCGCGGCATCACCGTCTCCACGGTCGGCCTGGTGCCGGCCATGTACCGCTTCGCCGACGAGGGCCTCAGCTGCCGGCTGGCGCTGTCGCTGCACGCCCCCGACGACGAGCTGCGCGACGAGCTGGTGCCGGTGAACACCCGTTGGAAGGTCGACGAGGTGCTGGAGGCCGCGTGGAACTACGCGGACAAGTCCGGCCGCCGGATCTCCATCGAGTACGCGCTGATCAAGGACATCAACGACCAGGCGTGGCGGGCCGACCTGCTCGGCCGGCTGATCAAGAACCGCCGGGTCCATGTGAACCTGATCCCGCTGAACCCGACGCCGGGTTCGAAGTGGACGGCGTCCCGCCCGGAGGACGAGCGTGAGTTCGTCCGCCGTCTGCAGGCCCACGGCGTGCCGACCACCGTCCGCGACACCCGCGGCCAGGAGATCGACGGCGCCTGCGGCCAGCTCGCCGCGGCCGGCTGACGGCACCGCACGCGCACGGCGAGGAGCGGCGGGCACCCACGCGGGTGCCCGCCGCTTCGGCGTTCGAGGAGGGACGGCCTCAGACCAGGCAGGCCGCCGCGAAGAGTGCGGTCAGGCCGCCGGTGAGGAGCAGGACGGCTGCCGCGGCGGCCGCGCGGACGGCGACCGCCCGGCGCAGGGTCCGCGCGTCGGCGCCGAGCCGGACGAGCGCCGCCGTCACCTCGCGCCGGGCCGCGCGGATCTCCAGTGCCCGGGCGACCACCGCGCCGACCGCGCAGCCGGCGAGCAGCACCACGGCCGCCCGGACCGGCAGGTCGGGATCGTCCCCGTAGCCGAGGGCGGCGACGAGGACGGCGGTGCCGAGGGCCAGTACGGCGAGCGGTCCGGCGAGCGGCCGGGCCTCGGCGGTGAGCGACCGGGCGGCGAGCAGGCGCACCGGGCCGGGCCGGCGCAGGGCCAGCGCCCGTCCGGCGAACGCGAGCAGCGGCGCGGTGAGCAGGGCGAGGCCGAGGGCGGTGAACGCCCAGCCGGTGAGGGCGGCGGTGCCGACCGAACCGAGGTGCGCGGGCAGGTCGACCGGGCGGCCGTCCTGCTCGGCGCCGGGCCGCAGGCCGTACAGCTCCAGGGCCATGCCGACGACGGTGAGCCCGGTGGGCACGGCGATCCGCGCGGGGTGGAAGCCGGTGCCGCGGGGCTCGGCCATGCGGCCGGGCAGGGCGTCGGTCAGCGGGACGGCGGCGGCGGCCGCGCAGCCGGCGGTGAGCGGGACGAGGACGAGCAGGGTGATCGGCGCGGCGGCCGGCAGTGTGCTGCCCAGGCCGACGTCGGCGGCGAGCCCGGGCCCGGCGATGTCGTTGCGCAGGACGAGGAAGGACAGCAGCGCCAGTGCGCTGCCGAGGGCGGCGGCGAGGGCGGTCTCGACGGCGATCAGCAGTCGGATGCGGACCGGGCCGAGGCCGGCCGCGGCGAGGCCGGCGATCCGCTCGGGGTGCTGGACGGGCACCGCGCGGGCCGCGGCGGCGGAGAGCCAGCCGACCGCGGCGAGGGTGGGCAGGCACCACAGCAGCCGGGGCACCGAGGTGGCGGAGGGTTCGCCGAGGGCACGGCCGAGCGAGCGGAGCAGGAAGGCGGCCGCGGTGGCGGCGGCGGTCGCGGTGATCAGCCAGCGGCCCAGGTCGAGCGCCCGGTAGCCCCTGACCAGTCGGAGTGGGAACACGTCGTCCTCTCGGCTCTCAGCGCGAAGCCGTGACGGCGGTCGAACCGCTGGCGGTGGAGCCGGTGGCGGTCGAGGCGGCGGAGGCCGTGGACCCGGTGGTGATCCGGCCGTCGACCAGGACGAGGGTGCGGTCGGCCTGGCCGGCCGGCTCCGGGTCGTGGGTGGCCAGGATCAGGGTCAGGCCGTGCGAGCGGGCCGCGCTGGCGAGTATCCGCAGTACCTGGTCCTGCTCCTCGCGGTGCAGGGGGGCGCCCGGGTCGTCGGCGAAGACCACGGGGGGCAGCGGGGCGAGGGCCCGGGCGACGGCGATCCGCTGGCGCTGAGCCTGGGTCAGCTCGGCCGGGCGGCGGGCCGCGCAGTCGGCGACGTCGAGGCGTTCGAGCCACTCGGCGGCGGCGGTGTACGCGGCGCGGTGGCCGGCGCCGGCGAGCAGCAGCGGCAGGGCCGTGTTCTCGCGGGCCGTCAGTTCCGGCACCAGGTGGGGCTCGGATCCGACCCAGCCGAAGCGCCGGCGGCGGAGCTTCTCACGGCCGGCGCGGCCGAGGGTGTGCACGGGGGAGCTGTGGAACCAGACCTCGCCCTCGTCCACGGGCAGCTGGGCGGAGAGGCAGCCGAGCAGGGTGCTCTTGCCGGAGCCGCGGGGCCCGGTGACGGCGAGCACCTCGCCCTCCCGGACGGCGAGCGAGACCCCGCGCAGGGCCGGTGTGCCGTGGTGGGACTTGACGATCCCTCGGGCCCACAACACGTCGTTGTCGGGCGGGGCCGCTGACATGGAGATCCATCCTGGTGCCTTGGCGGGATATGACAGTCGTCAGATTAGAACGAACAGGTCGCGGCGCGGTTGCGGCACACTGGCCCATCCCCGGGCAAATCGCCGTGAATCCGGCGGTCGGATCGGCCGGAGGTTTGTCGAACGCCGCAGGGCGGCCCCGGAGACCGGGGCCGCCCTGGGCGGAGGGTGGGAGGGAAGGTCAGATCTTCGCCCACGCGTCGGTGAGGCTGACCCGCAGGATCTGCTCGATCTCGTCGAAGGTCGACTGGTCGGAGATCAGCGGCGGGGCCAGCTGGACGACCGGGTCGCCACGGTCGTCGGCGCGGCAGTACAGGCCGTTGTCGAACAGCGCCTTCGACAGGAAGCCGTAGAGGACGCGCTCCACCTCGTCGTCGTTGAACGACTCCTTGGTGGCCTTGTCCTTCACGAGCTCGATGCCGTAGAAGAAGCCGTTGCCGCGGACGTCGCCGACGATCGGCAGGTCGCGCAGCTTGTTCAGGGTGCCGAGGAAGTTCGCCTCGTTGTCGAGTACGTGCTGGTTGAGGCCCTCGCGCTCGAAGATGTCGAGGTTGGCCAGCGCCACCGCGGAGGACACCGGGTGGCCGCCGAAGGTGTAGCCGTGCAGGAAGGTGTTGTCGCCCTTGTAGAACGGCTCGGCGATGCGGTCCGAGATGATCGTGGCGCCGATCGGGGAGTAGCCCGAGGTCATGCCCTTGGCGCAGGTGATCATGTCGGGCTGGTAGCCGAACTTGTCGGCGCCGAACATGGTGCCGAGGCGGCCGAAGGCGCAGATGACCTCGTCCGAGACCAGCAGGACGTCGTGGCGGTCGCAGATCTCGCGCAGGCGCTGGAAGTACCCGGGCGGCGGCGGGAAGCAGCCGCCGGCGTTCTGCACCGGCTCGACGAAGACGGCGGCGACGGTTTCCGGGCCCTCGAAGAGGATGGCCTGCTCGACCTGGTCGGCGCACCAGCGGCCGTAGGCCTCCGGGTCCACGGTGCCGTCCGGGCCCTGCAGGTACTCGGGGGCGCGGTAGATGTTGGTGTTCGGCGCCTTGTGGGTGCCCGGGACCAGCGGCTCGAACGGGGCCTTCAGGCCCGGCAGGCCGGTGATCGACAGGGCGCCCTGGGGGGTGCCGTGGTATGCGACGGCCCGGGAGATGACCTTGTACTTGGTCGGCTTGCCGGTCAGCTTGAAGTACTGCTTGGCGAGCTTCCAGGCGGTCTCGACCGCCTCGCCGCCGCCGGTCGAGAAGAAGACCTTGTTCAGGTCGCCCGGGGCGTAGTTCGCCAGGCGCTCGGCGAGCTCGACCGCCTTGGGGTGGGCGTAGCTCCAGACCGGGAAGAAGGCGAGCTCCTTGGCCTGCCTGGCAGCCGCCTCGGCGAGCTCCTCGCGGCCGTGACCGGCCTGGACCACGAACAGGCCGGCGAGGCCGTCGAGGTACTTGCGGCCCTTGTCGTCCCAGACGTAGGTGCCCTCACCGCGCACGATGGTGGGGACGGGGGAGTTCTCGTACGACGACATGCGGGTGAAGTGCATCCACAGGTGGTCGTAGGCGGTCTTGGAAAGGTCCTTCTGCGCCGGGTCGGCTGTCATCTGGTGCCCCAGGTGTAGGTCTGTTTCCGGAGCTTCAGATAAACGAAGCTCTCGGTGCTCCGCACGCCGGGAAGCGCGCGGATGCGCTTGTTGATCATTTCGAGCAGGTGCTCGTCGTCCTCGCACACCAGCTCGGCCAGCAGGTCGAACGAGCCTGCGGTGCAGACGACGTAGTCGACCTCGTCGAGCGCGGCCAGCGCGTCGGCGACCGGTTCGATGTCGCCCTCCACCCGGATCCCCACCATCGCCTGGCGGGTGAACCCGACGGTGAGGGGGTCGGTGACGGCGACGATCTGCATCACGCCCTGGTCGAGCAGCTTCTGGACGCGTTGCCGTACGGCGGCCTCCGACAGGCCGACGGCCTTGCCGATGGCGGCGTACGGGCGGCGCCCGTCCTCCTGAAGCTGTTCGATGATCGCCTTGGAGGCGGCGTCGAGGGGAACGCTGGCGTTCCGGTCGCGGTTGGCCACGTCGCCACTGTGCACGATCGCCGAGCGTCGCGCAAGCCGCTTCGTTGCTGATTTCGTCGCGGTTTCTTGAATTGCATGCGGATTGCGTCGCGTCCGGGCGGGAAGCCTGTCGATACCGTCGGTCTTTGGGTAGCCTGGCTCATGTGCACGCGAAGGCGTGCACACACCCCCAGTGGACCGCGGCCGGTCCGACCCGGCCAGCCGTGCGCCGGAGGTACCCTGGCGCCGGATTCTGCAACGCCGCAGGCCCAGACCGAGGAGAGACCCGTGAGCGACCTTCGTACGCTGCGCAACTACATCAACGGCGAGTTCGTCGATGCGGCGGGCGGCCGCACGCTGGACGTGATCGACCCGACGACCGGCGAGGTGTACGCGACCTCCCCGCTCTCCGGCGCCACCGACGTCGACGCTGCGATGGCCGCCGCCGCCGAGGCGTTCCCGGTATGGCGCGACGCCACGCCGTCCACCCGCCAGAAGCTCCTGCTGAAGATCGCGGATGCGGTCGAGGCCCGGGCCGAGGAGATCGTCGACGCCGAGGTCCGCAACACCGGCAAGCCGCGCGGGCTGACCCTCTCCGAGGAGATCGGCCCGATGGTCGACCAGATCCGCTTCTTCGCCGGCGCCGCCCGCCTCCTGGAGGGCAAGGCCGCGGGCGAGTACATGGACGGCATGACCTCGATCGTCCGCCGCGAGCCGGTCGGCGTCTGTGCCCAGGTCGCGCCGTGGAACTACCCGATGATGATGGCGGTCTGGAAGTTCGCCCCGGCCATCGCCGCCGGCAACACCGTCGTCCTCAAGCCGTCCGACACCACCCCGGCCTCCACCGTGCTGCTCGCCGAGATCATCGGCGGCATCCTCAAGGACCTGGAGCTGCCGGCCGGCGTCTTCAACGTCATCTGCGGCGACCGCGAGACCGGCAAGCTCATGGTCGAGCACCCGACCCCGGCGATGGCCTCCATCACCGGCTCCGTCCGCGCCGGCATCCAGGTCGCCGAGTCCGCCTCCAAGGACGTCAAGCGCGTCCACCTGGAGCTCGGCGGCAAGGCCCCGGTCGTGGTCTTCGAGGACGCCGACATCGCCGAGGCCGTGGAGGGCATCTCCGTCGCCGGCTTCTTCAACGCCGGCCAGGACTGCACCGCCGCCACCCGCGTCCTGGTGCACGAGTCGATCCACGACGCCTTCGTCGAGGCGCTCGCCAAGGCCGCCGCCGACACCAAGACCGGCGGCGTCGACGACGAGGACGTCCTCTACGGCCCGCTGAACAACGCCAACCAGCTCGCCCAGGTCACCGGCTTCATCGAGCGCCTGCCGAAGCACGCCAAGGTCGAGGCCGGCGGCCACCGGGTCGGCGACAAGGGCTACTTCTACGCCCCGACCGTCGTCTCCGGCCTGCTGCAGGACGACGAGATCATCCAGCACGAGGTCTTCGGCCCGGTCATCACCGTGCAGAAGTTCAGCGACGAGGACCAGGCCGTCGGCTACGCCAACGGTGTGGAGTACGCCCTCGCCTCCTCCGTCTGGACGAAGGACCACGCCCGCGCCATGCGGATGTCCCGCCGCCTGGACTTCGGCTGCGTCTGGATCAACACCCACATCCCGCTGGTCGCCGAGATGCCGCACGGCGGCTTCAAGAAGTCCGGTTACGGCAAGGACCTGTCCTCGTACGGCTTCGAGGACTACACCCGCGTCAAGCACGTCATGACCGCGATCTGAACCGGATGAACCCCGCCGGGGGCGCGGGCGGCCGTGCGCACAGCGCCGCCGCCCGCGCCCCCGGCGCTTTGCCACCCTGTCACGGCGACGCGCGGATCGGGTGACATGGTGCAACTGCCTCGCGGGCCCGCCGCTCCCTAGGCTGGCCGCATGAGCATCCCCACCGCTGACTCAGCCGCAGGGCGGTCCGTCAAGGCCGCCGACCGCGCGCACGTCTTCCACTCGTGGTCCGCCCAGGCGCTGATCGACCCCCTCGCGGTGGCCGGCGCCGAGGGTTCGTACTTCTGGGACTACGAGGGCAACCGCTACCTCGACTTCTCGTCCCAGCTGGTGAACACCAACATCGGCCACCAGCACCCGAAGGTCGTCGCCGCGATCCAGGAGCAGGCGGCCAGGCTCTGCACCATCGCGCCCGGCTTCGCCGTCGAGCCCCGCAGCGAGGCCGCCCGGCTGATCGCCGAGCGCACCCCCGGCGAGCTGAACAAGATCTTCTTCACCAACGGCGGCGCCGAGGCCAACGAGAACGCCATCCGGATGGCCCGCCTGCACACCGGCCGGCAGAAGGTGCTCTCCACCTACCGCTCGTACCACGGCGCCACCGCCAACGCCATCGCGCTGACCGGCGACCCCCGCCGCTGGGCCAACGAGACCGGCGTCTCCGGCATCGTCCACTTCTGGGGCCCCTACGCCTACCGCTCGGTCTTCCACGCCGAGAACGAGACGCAGGAGTGCGAGCGCGCGCTCGCCCACCTGGAACAGACCATCGCCTTCGAAGGCCCGGCCACCGTCGCCGCGATCATCCTGGAGACGGTCGTCGGCACCGCCGGCATCCTGATCCCGCCGCCCGGCTACCTGCAGGGCGTCCGCGAGATCTGCGACCGCTACGGCATCGTCTTCATCCTCGACGAGGTGATGGCAGGCTTCGGCCGCACCGGCGAGTGGTTCGCCGCCGACAACTGGGGCATCACCCCCGACCTGCTGACCTTCGCCAAGGGCGTCAACTCCGGCTACGTCCCGCTCGGCGGCGTCGCCATCAACCCGGAGATCGCCGCCACCTTCGACGAGCGGCCCTTCCCCGGCGGCCTCACCTACTCCGGCCACCCGCTGGCCTGCGCCTCCGCCATCGCCACCATCAACGCGATGGCGGACGAGGGCATCATCGAGAACGCCAAGCACATCGGCGAGACGGTGATCGGCCCCGGCCTGCGCGAGCTGGCCGAGCGCCACCCCTCGGTCGGCGAGGTCCGCGGCCTCGGCGTCTTCTGGGCCCTCGACCTGGTGAAGAACCGCGAGACCCGCGAACCGCTGGTGCCCTACAACGCCGCCGGCCCCGCCAACGCGCCGATGGCCGAGCTGGCCGCCGCCTGCAAGCAGCGCGGCCTGTGGCCCTTCGTCAACATGAACCGCTTCCACGTGGTGCCGCCGTGCACCGTCAGCGCGGAGGAGGCCAAGACCGGCCTCGCGATCCTCGACGAGGTCCTCACCCTCACCGACGCGCACACGGTCTGACGCACCGACGGCAGCGGCCCCGGGGCACACCGCCCCGGGGCCGCTCCGGCACCGCGCGGGCTCAGCGGCGCACCGCGTCCAGCGCCAGCAGCGCCACGTGCAGCGACAGGCAGGACTCCACCTGGTCCAGGTCCACCCCGAGGATCCGCTCCACCTTGTGCAGCCGGTCGTAGAACGACGGCCGGGACAGGTGCGCCGCGTCCGCCGCCGCCGACTTGTTGCGGCCCTGCTCCAGGTAGATCCGCAGCATCCGCACCAACTGGCCGCCGTGCTCGGCGTCGTACGCCAGCAGCGGGCCCAGCTCCCGCTCCACGTAGGTCTGCAGCCGCTCGTCGTCGCGCAGCAGGTGCAGCAGACCGCGCAGCCGCACGTCCGGCAGCCGGTAGTACGCGGCCGCCCGGCCGCCCGGCGCGTCGTGCAGCGCCGCGTCAGCGACCTGGGTCGCCTCCAGCAGGGTGCGGCGCGCGTCGCGCACCGAGCCCACCGAGGAGCCCACCGCCACCACGGGCTCCGGCGGCGGCGCCGACGCGTCCCGGGCACCGTCCGCCACCAGCTTGCGCAGCGCCGCCGCGAACGCCTCCAGCGCCGCGTGCTCGTCCTGCTGCGAGCCGAGCGCGATCAGCATCCCGACACCCTCGTCGTCCAGCGCGCCGACCAGCGCCGACAGCCGGCAGGTACGGATCGCCGTCGCCGCCAGCTCGGTGAAGTCCCGCAGCCGCGCCTGCGCCTCCAACGCGGCCGGCACCGGCCCGCGGCGCTGCCGCAGCACCACGCCCACCAGCCGCCGGCCCTCCAGCGGCACACCCAGCGCCTGCGCCCGCAGGGCGACCTCACTGACCGTCAGCGCGTGGGTGAGGACGCCGGACAGCAGCGTGCGGTGGGTCTGCCGCTCCAGGCTCTCCCGGTCGCGCACCACCAGCCGGTTCAGCGCCAGCGTCGCCGCGCCGCGCTCCAGCATCATCGCGTGCGGGTGCGGGGTGTCCTCCGGCAGCGGGCCCGGCTCGCCGATCAGGACCAGCCGGCCCCAGTCCTGGCCGCGCGCCCCGACCGTCGTCACCAGCCAGCCGCTGCGCGCGTCGTACCCGGTCCGGCCCGGCGGGCGGACCCCGCGCGAGCGCGCCTCCCAGTCCTCCAGCAGCTCCGCCTCCGGCCGCCCGGCGCTCTCGTGCGCCAGCACCTGGTGGGCCAGGTTCTCCAGCACCACCGGCGCACCGGCCAGCTGGGCCACCTGCCGGACCACCTCGCCGGGCTCGGCGCCCTCCACCGCCAGCTCGTTGAAGACCTGGTGCACCGCCTCGGAGGTGCGCAGCTGCTCCAGCTGCGCGTTGACCACCAGGGCGTGCACCGCCTCGGTGACGGCGACGAAGCGCAGCTCGCGGCGGAGCGCGACCAGCGGCAGGCCGCGCTGCTCGGCGGCGTTCACCAGGGCCCGCGGCAGCGAGTCGAAGTAGCGGCGGCCGAACTCCACGACCAGCCCGGCGACGCCGACGTCGGCGAGCTCGTGGACGTAGCGGGCCAGGCCCTCGCGCTGCTCCGGCAGGGCGATGCCGGTGGTGAGCACCAGCTCGCCGCCCTGCAGGACGCCGGCGACGTCGGGCAGCTCGCTCACGTGGACCCAGCGGACCGGTCGTTCCAGGTGGTCCGCGCCGGCCACCACCTGGGGCAGTCCGCGCCGCATCACGTCCAGGTCCAGTACCCGGGCGACGGTGGGGAGCATCGCGGGCCTCCAGCTGATCAGGGGTGTCAGGGAAATCTTGCCTCGGCCAGGTGCCCGCCCACCCGCCGCGAAGCCTTGCAGCCTGTAAACCCCTTGCCGCCGGGCCTGCCGGAGTGACCCTTGTCACCCGCTCGCCGGAGACGGCATGGTCGGGCGAGTCGCTAGTAGCGAAATCCGGGCAGAAGCAGCGGAATCCGCAGCGTAACCAGACGGCAACAGCGGAATCCCTTGTGGATGAAAACGGGGCCTGTCAGGATCGCGCAATCCCGGTGATCCACCGTTTCGGATCCGTCCGTCTGCTATGCGGCGACTCGACCAGTTGCACGCCCCGGCACACGGGCATCGCCGCTCCGCCGAGGAAGCATGGGCGTGCAGCGGTTCCCGCCGCAGGCGCGGAAGCCGAACCACCGGGTACTTGGAGGACAGCACGATGGACCTGACCAACTTCGGCGCCGGCGCGCAGTACATCGCCGGGCGAACGGTCACCGGGAGCGGCGACGAGCGGTTCCGGGTGGTCAACCCGGCCGACGGCAGCACCGTGGAGGAGGTCGTGCTGGCCTCGCCCGCGGACGTCGACGCCGCCGTCGACGCGGCCCGCACCGCCCTGCCCGAGTGGTCCCGCGCCACGCCCGGCGCCCGCGCCGAGGCGCTCAACCGGCTGGCCGCCGTCCTCGCCGACCACGCCGAGGAGTTCGCCCACGTCGAGACCACGCAGACCGGCAAGCCGATCAAGCTCTCCACCGAGTTCGACGTCCCCGGCACCATCGACAACACCGCCTTCTTCGCCGGCGCCGCCCGCAACCTGGAGGGCAAGGCCGCCGGCGAGTACTCCGGCGACCACACCTCCTACGTGCGCCGCGAGGCGATCGGCGTGGTCGGCTCGATCTCGCCGTGGAACTACCCGCTGCAGATGGCCGCCTGGAAGATCCTCCCGGCGATCGCCGCGGGCAACACCATCGTCCTCAAGCCGGCCGAGCTCACCCCGCTCACCTCGCTGATGTTCGCCGCCGCCTGCACCGAGGCCGGGATCCCCGACGGTGTCGTCAACGTGGTCACCGGTGCCGGCCGCACCGCCGGCGAGCACCTGGTCTCCCACCCCGCGGTCTCGATGGTGTCCTTCACCGGCTCCACCGCCGTCGGCCAGCGGGTCGCCGAACTCGCCACCGCCACCGTCAAGCGCACCCACCTCGAACTCGGCGGCAAGGCCCCGTTCGTGGTCTTCGACGACGCCGACCTGGAGGCCGCCGTGCACGGCGCGGTCGCCGCCTCCCTCATCAACAGCGGCCAGGACTGCACCGCCGCCACCCGCGCCTACGTCCAGCGCCCGCTCTACGACGCCTTCGTCGCCGGCGTCGCCGAGCTGTACGCCGCCGTCCGCCTCGGCGACCCGCGCAACCCGCAGACCGACCTCGGCCCGCTGGTCTCCTTCGCCCACCGCGACCGGGTCGCCGGCTTCGTCGACCGCGCCCGCCGCGACGGCGCCACCGTCGTCACCGGCGGAAGCACCGGCGCCAAGGGCCACGACGGCACCGACCTCACCCTCGGCGCCTACCACCTGCCCACCCTGATCACCGGCGCAGCCCAGGACAGCGAGGTCGTCCAGGGCGAGATCTTCGGCCCCGTCCTCGTCGTCCTCCCCTTCGACAGTGACGAGGAGGGCCTGCGGCTCGCCAACGACACCCCCTACGGCCTGGCCGCCTCCGCCTGGACCCGCGACGTCCACCGCTCGCTGCGCGCCACCCGGGAGATCGCGGCCGGCTGCGTCTGGATCAACGACCACATCCCGATCATCAGCGAGATGCCGCACGGCGGCTACAAGGCCTCCGGCTACGGCAAGGACATGTCGCAGTACTCCCTCGACGAGTACACGCAGGTCAAGCACGTCATGTTCGACACCACCGCGGTCGCCCGCAAGGACTGGCACCGCACGATCTTCGGGGACCGATAACCCCGTCGCCCCCCACGCCCGAGCCCCCTTCAGGAGGGTGTCCCCGCATGCAGCTCCACGAGATCACCGACGGCCTGCCGGAGCCGGTCCGCAAGGCCTGGGAACGCAGTCTCACCAACGGCCGCGCCGCCCTCAGCCGCCGGACGGTGCTGCGCGCCGGTGCCCTCGCGGCCGGCGCGGGCACCCTCACGGCCTGCGGCATCCCGCCGGCGAAGAGCCCGACCGGCAGCTCCGGCGAGGCCGCGAACGCCGCCGCGAAGGACCTCTCCGACGCCGACAAGGTGGTCAACTTCTCCAACTGGCCGCTGTACGTCGACGTCGACCCCAAGGACGAGCAGAAGCACGCCACCCTCGACGCCTTCACCACGGCCACCGGCGTCAAGGTCAAGTACACCGAGGACGTCAACGACAACGTCGAGTTCTTCGGCAAGGTCAAGCCGCAGCTCGCCGCCGGCCAGGACACCGGGCGCGACATCATGGTCCTCACCGACTGGATGGCCGCCCGGCTGATCCGCCTCGGCTGGGTGCAGAAGCTCAACCAGTCCGAGATCACCACCGCGATCACCAACCTGGAGGCCCGCTTCCGCGCCCCCGACTGGGACCCGGGCCGCCTCTACTCCTACCCGTGGGCGGGCATCCAGGTCGTCATCGCCTACAACAAGAAGGCGACCAAGGGGAAGGTCGTCAGCAGCGTCTCCCAGCTGCTCGACGACCCCGAGCTCAAGGGCCGCGTCACCTTCCTGTCGGAGATGCGCGACACCATCGGCATGACCCTCCTCGACATGGGCAAGGACCCGGCCAGGTTCACCGCCGACGACTACGCCGCCGCGATCGCCCGCCTCCAGAAGGGCGTCGACAGCAAGCAGATCCGCAAGTTCACCGGCAACGACTACGGCCAGGAGCTGTCCTCCGGCGACATCGCGGCCTGCGTCGCCTGGGGCGGCGACCTCATCCAGCTCAAGGCCGACAACCCCGACATCGAGTTCGTCGTCCCGGAGGCCGGCTACGTCGCCTCCACCGACAACATGCTGATCCCGGCCCGCGCCCAGCACAAGAAGAACGCCGAACGCCTCATCGACTTCTACTACCGGCCCGAGATAGCCGCCCAGCTCACCGCGGGCATCGGCTACGTCTCCCCGGTCACCGGCGCCCAGACCGAGCTCGCCAAGCTCGACCCCGACACTGCCGCCAACCCCCTGGTCATCCCCACCCCCGAGATGGCTGCCAAGGTCCACAACTTCCGCAGCCTCACCGAGGCCGAGGAGAGCGACTTCGAGGACAGGTTCTCCAAGCTCATCGGCGCCTGACCAGCGCCCCGACCACCGGCCTCGGACAGAAGGACCCCACACCATGACCGACCAGGCGACCGCCACCACCGCGCAGGCCACCGGCCCCGCGGCAACCCCCGCGGGCGGCGACGTCCGTCTCACCGGCATCAGCAAGACCTACGGCAGCTCCACCGCCGTCCACCCGCTCGACCTGACCGTCCCCCAGGGCTCCTTCTTCGCCCTGCTCGGCGCGTCCGGCTGCGGCAAGACCACCACCCTGCGCATGATCGCCGGCCTGGAGGACCCGACCACCGGCACCGTCCTCATCGGCGGCCAGGACGTCACCGCCCTGCCCCCGTACAAGCGGCCGGTCAACACCGTCTTCCAGAGCTACGCGCTCTTCCCGCACCTCGACATCTACGAGAACGTCGCCTTCGGCCTGCGCCGGCGCGGCAAGAAGGACGTCAAGAAGCAGGTCGAGGACATGCTGGAGCTGGTCGAACTCGGCCCGCTCGCCCGCCGAAAGCCGCACCAGCTCTCCGGCGGCCAGCAGCAGCGCGTCGCCGTCGCCCGCGCCCTCATCAACCACCCCCAGGTCCTGCTGCTCGACGAACCGCTCGGCGCCCTCGACCTCAAGCTCCGCCGTCAGATGCAGCTCGAACTCAAGCGCATCCAGACCGAGGTCGGCATCACCTTCGTCCACGTCACCCACGACCAGGAAGAGGCCATGACCATGGCCGACACCATCGCGGTCATGAACGCCGGACGCATCGAACAACTCGGCGCCCCCGCCGACCTCTACGAGAACCCCGCCACCACCTTCGTCGCCAACTTCCTCGGCCAGTCCAACCTCATAGCCGCCGAGGTCACCGGCACCTCCGGCGACGAGCTCCTGCTCAGCGCCGGCGGCACCCGCCTCGCCGTCCCCCGCGCCCGCTGCGCGAGCGACGCAGGCAAGCTCCACCTCGGCGTCCGCCCGGAGAAGATCACCATCGCGCACTCCTCCGCGGACGTCCCGGAGGACCGCAACCGCCTCGTCGGCACCGTCGTCGACTCCAGCTTCATCGGCGTCTCCACCCAGTACACCGTCCGCACCGGCACCGGCCAGGACATCACCGTCTTCGAGCAGAACATGGAGCGGGACAGCCGGATCGTCCCCGGCGCCTCCGTCCAGGTCCACTGGAACCCGGCCCACTCCTTCGCCCTCGACGCCTCCCAGGCGATCGACGCCGGCACCGCGGAGGAGGACGCGTGACCACCACCACCGAGGCGGCGCCCCTCCAGGAGGCCGCGCCCGCCGCACCCCCGCGCACCCGGCGCAAGCTCGTCCCGTACTGGCTGCTACTGCCCGGCATCGCCTGGCTCGTGGTCTTCTTCGCGGTGCCGATGGTCTACCAGGGCTCCACCTCGCTGCAGACCGGCTCCCTGGAGGACGGCTTCCGCGTCACCTGGCACTTCGCCACCTACTGGGACGCCTTCACCGAGTACAAGTGGCACTTCGTCCGGTCCTTCGGATACGCCGCCACCGCGACCGTGCTCTGCCTCGCGATCGGCTACCCGCTCGCCTACACGATCGCCTTCAAGGCCAGCAAGCGGTGGCGCAACGTCATCCTCATCCTGGTGATCGCGCCGTTCTTCACCAGCTTCCTGATCCGTACCCTCGCCTGGAAGACCATCCTGTCCGACGGCGGCTACGTGGTCGGCGCCCTCAACACCCTGCACGTCCTCGACATCACCGACGCCCTCGGCGTCACCGCCGGCCACCGCGTCCTCGCCACCCCGCTCGCCGTGGTCTGCGGCCTGACGTACAACTTCCTGCCGTTCATGATCCTCCCGCTCTACACCTCACTGGAGCGGATCGACCCCCGACTCCACGAGGCCGCCGGCGACCTGTACGCCAAGCCCTTCACCACCTTCCGCAAGGTGACCTTCCCGATCTCCCTGCCGGGCGTCGTCGCGGGCACCCTGCTCACCTTCATCCCCGCCTCCGGCGACTACATCAACGCCCAGCTGCTCGGCTCGCCCAGCGAGCAGATGGTCGGCAACGGCATCCAGAAGCAGTTCCTCAACGTGCTCGACTACCCCACGGCGGCCGCCCTGAGCTTCATCCTGATGGCCCTGATCCTCGGCGTGGTGACGGTCTACATGCGCAAGGCCGGAACGGAGGACCTGGTCTGATGAGCAGTGTGTTCAGCTGGCTGCGCCGGCACCTCGTCACCCTCGCGGGCATCCTCGCCCTCGCCTACCTCGTACTGCCCAACCTCGTCGTCCTGCTCTTCTCGTTCAACAAGCCGGCCGGCAAGTTCAACTACGAGTGGGCGGAGTTCTCCACCGCCGCCTGGACGGACCCCTGCGGCGTCGCCGACATGTGCGGCTCGCTCGCCCTCAGCCTCCAGCTCGCCCTCGCCGCGACCGCCGGCGCCACGATCCTCGGCACCATGGTCGCCTTCGCCCTGGCCCGCTACCGCTTCCGCGGCCGCGCCGCCACCACCGGGCTGATCTTCCTGCCGATGGCCATGCCCGAGGTCGTCATGGCCGCCTCGCTCGGCACGCTGTTCCTCAACATGCGCATCCCGTTCGGCTTCACCACGATCCTGATCGCCCACATCATGTTCTGCCTCAGCTTCGTGGTCACCGCCGTCAAGGCCCGCGTCATGAGCATGGACCCGCGCCTCGAACAGGCCGCCCAGGACCTCTACGCCACCCCCGTGCAGACCTTCCTCAAGATCACCCTGCCGCTCGCCGCCCCCGGCATCGCCGCCGGCGCGCTACTCAGCTTCGCCCTCTCCTTCGACGACTTCATCATCACCCAGTTCAACTCCGGCCCGACGACCGTCACCTTCCCGATGTTCGTCTGGGGCGCCTCCCAGCGCGGCATACCCGTCCAGGTGAACGTGATCGGCACCGCGATGTTCGTCGCCGCCGTCCTCCTCACCGTCACCGGGCAGTGGATCGGCAACCGCCGGAAGGCGCGCGCCTGATGCCCCACCACGCCACCTCCCCGTTCTACTGACCACAGCCCGAACGACGACCAGAAAGCGGCTGATACGGCATGGACTCCGCCCGTGCGCTCAGTGACGTCAAACCCACCCCGTTCTGGCTGGAGGATCCGGGGCGGCCCGAGGCCCTCCCCGCCCTCGTCGGCGACACCACCTGCGACCTGCTGGTGGTCGGCGGCGGCTACACCGGCCTCTGGACCGCCCTCCTCGCCAAGGAGCGCGACCCCTCGCAGGACGTCGTCCTCGTCGAGGCCAACGAGGTGGGCTGGGCGGCCTCCGGGCGCAACGGCGGATTCTGTGCCGCCAGCCTCACCCACGGCTTCGGCAACGGCCTGCAGCGCTGGCCCGGCGAACTCACCCGCCTCGAAGAGCTCGGCCAGGCCAACCTCGACGCCATCGAGAACACCCTCAAGCAGTACGACCTCGACTGCGAGTGGGAGCGCACCGGCGAAATCGACGTCGCCACCCAGCCCCACCAGCTCGACGAACTCCACGAGGTCGCCGAGGCCCTCGCCGAGCACGGATTCGACATCACCGTGCTCGACGCGGACGGGGTGCGCCGCGAGGTCGACTCGCCCACCTTCCTCGGCGGCCTCTGGGACCGCGAGGGCGTCGCCATGGTCCACCCAGCCAAACTCGCCTGGGGACTCAAGGCCGCCTGCCTCGCCCAGGGCGTCCGCATCCACGAACGCACCAAGGCCCTCACCCTCACCGAGCACGGCACCGGCATGGCCGTCCGCACCCCCTACGGCCGGGTCTTCGCCCGCCGGGTCGCCCTTGGCACCAACGTCTTCCCGTCCCTGCTCAAGCGCGTCCGCCCCTACATCGTCCCGGTCTACGACTACGCGCTCATGACCGAACCCCTCAACGACGAACAGATGGCCGCCATCGGCTGGCGCGGCCGCCAGGGCCTCGGCGACAGCGCCAACCAGTTCCACTACTTCCGGCTCTCCGCCGACAACCGCATCCTCTGGGGCGGCTACGACGCCATCTACCACTACGGCGGCAAGGTCCGCGCCGAACACGACCAGCGCCCCGACACCTTCCGCACCCTCTCCCGGCAGTTCTTCGAGACCTTCCCCCAGCTCGAAGGAGTCCGCTTCACCCACGCCTGGGGCGGCGCCATCGACACCTGCAGCCGCTTCTCCGCCTTCTTCGACACCGCCCACCGCGGCCGCGTCGCCTACGCCGCCGGCTTCACCGGCCTCGGCGTCGGCGCCACCCGCTTCGGAGCCGAGGTCATGCTCGACCTCCTCGCCGGCGAACGCACTCAACGCACCGAACTGGAGATGGTCCGCAGGAAGCCGCTGCCCTTCCCGCCCGAACCCGTCCGCTGGGCCGGCATCGAACTCACCCGCTGGTCCCTCGACCGGGCCGACCGCCACGGCGGCCGGCGCAACCTCTGGCTGCGCACCCTCGACCGCCTCGGGCTCGGCTTCGACAGCTGACCGCACCCGCATCCGCATCCGCACCCGTCCGTGGGGCGCGTACCGGCCGTCCGGCCCGGAGCGCGCCCCACGGACATGCGCCCGCGAAGCCGTCCAGCGGCCGCGACCGAGCCGTGACCGAAGCCGTGGCCGAAGGCGTGTAAGAACCCGCGCCCACCGCCCTCTCCCCGGTGAGCGACCCCGACCCGCCCATGCAGGAGAGACCGATGCCGCCCACCGCCCGCACCGCCGCAGCCTGGCTCGCCACCGCCGCCCCCGACCCGCGCGCCTTCCTGCGCACCTGGGAGCGGACCGGCCGCCGCCCCGCCCCGCCCCGCCCCGCCCCGCTGCCCGCCGGCCGCCAGTGGGACGCCGTCCTCACCCCCGCACCCTTCGGCCGCGCCGCCCTCGACTCCCTCGCCCGCCTCCCGGGACCGGGCCCCGCCCTCCAGGACCGCACCGCCGCCACCGTCGCCTTCCTCGTCCCCACCGGCACCGCCGCCGGCTTGCTCGGCTCCGGCATCCGCACCCTCGGCCACGGCACCGCGCTCACCGTCCCCCATCCGGACGGAACCGACCCCGCCCTGCACTGGCTGATCCCCCGGACGGCACCGGCCGACTCGTCGACCCCCGCAGACTGGAACTCGCCCTCCACGACGCCGCCGCCCGCCTCACCGGCCTCCCGTGAACCCGGGCCCGCCCACGCCCGCGACCGCGACCGCCCGCGACCGGCCCACCCGCGCACCGCCATCCCAAGGCCGAACCGCGCCAGACTGGACCCATGACCGCAAGCGCTCTCGCCGACGAGCACCTCCGACTGCTGGAGACGGCCCAGCCGCTCTGCCTCCGGTACGCCCTCGCCCTCGCCGGCCCCGACGCGCTCTCCGCCCACGGCCTCCCCGCCACCCGCTCCGGCGGACTCGTCCTCGTCACCGCCGAGGGACCGCCCCTCGCCGACATCGCCGCCGGCCTCGCCGAGCACTTCCGCGCGGCCGGCCACCACGCCGGAATCCAGCCCGGCACCCCGCGCCAGATCCAGCTCACCGGAACACCCTGCCCCCTCGAACTCCGCAAGGAACCCCTGCGGCACCCCGCCGTGCTGCTGCCCGGCGCCCCCGTCCCCGTGGTCGCCCTGCCCGACGCCGCCGCCCTCGCCGTGCTGCGCCTGTGCGACCGCGCCCTCCCCGAGGACCTCGCCGCCCTCCACGTGTTGACCGGCTCGTTCTCGGAGGGGGAACTGCTCGCCCTGGCGGGCGGGCTCGACGAGGACTTCCAGCCCGCGGTGCTCGCCGACCGGCTGGAGTCGGCCGCCGCGATCGTCCACCCGGAGGCGTCGGCCCGGTCGGCCTGGGCGCAGGCCTGGGCCCAGGACCTCCGGCTCGACCTGATGGAGGTCCGGGAGGACGACGACGGACTGCACGACCCCTACCTGGAGGACGTCGAGGCGGAGCAGTCCGACGACCTGTAAGGGTGAATCTCGGTTCCCCGTCATGCTGCTCGTTGAGGCGGGCCGATCGGGTCCGCAGACTGGATTATGAGCGCGGGAGCCCCGTGATCCCGTCGTCCGGACGAAGCCGGGCGGCGCCGTTACCAGGTACCGGCGGCCCACACACCGCACGGGACTTCGGAGGCAGACGACCTTGAGCAAGCCCAGCCCGTACAAGCACGTCACCCACTGGATCGGTGGCACCCCCGTCGCCACCGCCGGCGCCGCGCCCCGGCGCGGTGACATCTTCGATCCGGCCACCGGACAGGTGTCGGGCCAGGTCGACTTCGCCGAGATCGCCGAGGTCGACCAGGCCGTCGCCGCCGCGGCATCGGCGTTCGCCGAGTGGCGTCGTTCGTCCGTGGCCAAGCGCACCCAGGTGCTCTTCCGCTTCCGCGAGCTGTTCAACGCCCGCAAGGACGAGCTGGCGTCGATCATCGTCTCCGAGCACGGCAAGGTGCACTCGGACGCGCTCGGCGAGCTCGCCCGCGGCCTGGAGGTCGTGGAGTACGCCTGTGGCATCCCGCAGCTCTCGAAGGGCGGCTTCTCCGAGCAGGCGTCCACTGGCATCGACGTCTACTCGATCCGCCAGCCGCTCGGCCCGGTCGCGATCATCTCGCCGTTCAACTTCCCGGCCATGGTGCCGATGTGGTTCTTCCCGATCGCCATCGCGACCGGCAACACGGTCGTGCTGAAGCCGTCCGAGAAGGACCCGTCCGCCGCCAACTTCCTGGCCGAGCTGTGGAAGGAGGCCGGCCTGCCGGACGGCGTGTTCAACGTCGTGCACGGCGACAAGGCCGCGGTGGACCGCCTGCTGGAGCACCCCGACATCAAGTCGGTCAGCTTCGTCGGCTCCACCCCCATCGCCCGGTACGTCTACGAGACCGGCACCCGCTACGGCAAGCGCGTCCAGGCACTCGGCGGCGCCAAGAACCACATGCTGGTGCTGCCCGACGCCGACCTCGACCTCAGCGCCGACGCCGCCGTCAACGCCGGCTTCGGCGCGGCCGGCGAGCGCTGCATGGCGGTCTCCGTCCTGGTCGCGGTCGACCCGATCGGCGACGAGCTGGTCGAGAAGATCAAGTCCCGGGTCGCCAACCTGAAGGTCGGCCCCGGCTGCAACGGCGACTCCGAGATGGGCCCGCTGGTCACCGGCCAGCACCGCGACAAGGTCACCTCGTACGTCGAGTCCGGCCTCGCCGACGGCGCCGTGCTCGCGGTCGACGGCCGCAAGCACGCGATCGCCGCCGAGGACGTCAACGGCGCCCCGACCACGGACGGCTTCTGGCTCGGCCCGACCCTGTTCGACCGCGTGAAGCCCGGCATGTCCGTCTACAGCGACGAGATCTTCGGCCCCGTCCTCTCCGTCGTCCGGGTCTCCACCTACGAGGAGGGCCTGGCCCTCATCAACGCCAACCCGTACGGAAACGGCACCGCCATCTTCACCAACGACGGCGGCGCGGCCCGGCGCTTCCAGAACGAGGTCGAGGTCGGCATGGTCGGCATCAACGTGCCGATCCCGGTCCCCGTCGCCTACTACTCCTTCGGCGGCTGGAAGGCCTCGCTCTTCGGCGACGCCCACGCCTACGGCCCCGACGGCGTGCAGTTCTTCACTCGCGGCAAGGTCGTGACCCAGCGCTGGCTCGACCCGTCGCACGGCGGCATCAACCTCGGATTCCCCACCAACAGCTGAGCCACCCCGCCCCGAACACCGGCCGGACCCTTTCCCCCGAGGGCCCGGCCGGTTCGTTTGCATCCGCTCCCCGTTCGGCGTAGTGTTCACTGGTCGCTCGGCAGGGAGCACCGGACACGCAGTCAGCGCGGACGGTCCCGGAGCGGCCAATCCCTTGAAACACCACTTCCCGGCTCGGGCTGGGTCGCGTCTTGTCGCGTCCCGGTGCGAATTCGGCGTGCGCGTTTTAGGGATTGTGTTCGGACTGGCGCCGGATTCGCTTTTCGGAGTGGGGATCGGCTAAGGTTTGAAACGTCGGACAGGCCGTCAGGTCGGGCCGGCAAAGCGGTGAAGAAAGCAAGTCGGCGAAGAGCACTGACTCGGATCTGATAAGCTGGAAACACGAAAGAGCGAAACGCCCGGAGGGTCCGCTGGAAGGCGGTCCGAAGGAAGTGTCCGTTCCTTGAGAACTCAACAGCGTGCCAAAAGTCAACGCCAGATATGTTGACATCCCCGGCCGGTCCGTTTGGATCGGTTGGAGATTCCTTTTGAAATAACACAGCGAGGACGCAGTGCGCGGGGCCGCCTATTCCGGTGGTTGCCGTGCCGCTCAACGCGAGTGTGAACCGGCGGCTTTTAATTAAGCAGGGCCGAGTAATCATTCACGGAGAGTTTGATCCTGGCTCAGGACGAACGCTGGCGGCGTGCTTAACACATGCAAGTCGAACGGTGAAGCCCTTCGGGGTGGATCAGTGGCGAACGGGTGAGTAACACGTGGGCAATCTGCCCTGCACTCTGGGACAAGCCCTGGAAACGGGGTCTAATACCGGATACGACCTTCCTCTGCATGGGGGTTGGTGGAAAGCTCCGGCGGTGCAGGATGGGCCCGCGGCCTATCAGCTTGTTGGTGGGGTAATGGCCTACCAAGGCGACGACGGGTAGCCGGCCTGAGAGGGCGACCGGCCACACTGGGACTGAGACACGGCCCAGACTCCTACGGGAGGCAGCAGTGGGGAATATTGCACAATGGGCGAAAGCCTGATGCAGCGACGCCGCGTGAGGGATGACGGCCTTCGGGTTGTAAACCTCTTTCAGCAGGGAAGAAGCGCAAGTGACGGTACCTGCAGAAGAAGCACCGGCTAACTACGTGCCAGCAGCCGCGGTAATACGTAGGGTGCGAGCGTTGTCCGGAATTATTGGGCGTAAAGAGCTCGTAGGCGGCCTGTCGCGTCGGATGTGAAAGCCCGGGGCTTAACCCCGGGTCTGCATTCGATACGGGCAGGCTAGAGTGTGGTAGGGGAGATCGGAATTCCTGGTGTAGCGGTGAAATGCGCAGATATCAGGAGGAACACCGGTGGCGAAGGCGGATTTCTGGGCCATTACTGACGCTGAGGAGCGAAAGCGTGGGGAGCGAACAGGATTAGATACCCTGGTAGTCCACGCCGTAAACGTTGGGAACTAGGTGTTGGCGACATTCCACGTCGTCGGTGCCGCAGCTAACGCATTAAGTTCCCCGCCTGGGGAGTACGGCCGCAAGGCTAAAACTCAAAGGAATTGACGGGGGCCCGCACAAGCAGCGGAGCATGTGGCTTAATTCGACGCAACGCGAAGAACCTTACCAAGGCTTGACATACGCCGGAAACGTCCAGAGATGGGCGCCCCCTTGTGGTCGGTGTACAGGTGGTGCATGGTTGTCGTCAGCTCGTGTCGTGAGATGTTGGGTTAAGTCCCGCAACGAGCGCAACCCTTATTCTGTGTTGCCAGCGAGTAATGTCGGGGACTCACAGGAGACTGCCGGGGTCAACTCGGAGGAAGGTGGGGACGACGTCAAATCATCATGCCCCTTATGTCTTGGGCTGCACACGTGCTACAATGGCCGGTACAAAGGGCTGCGATGCCGCGAGGCGGAGCGAATCCCAAAAAGCCGGTCTCAGTTCGGATTGGGGTCTGCAACTCGACCCCATGAAGTTGGAGTTGCTAGTAATCGCAGATCAGCATGCTGCGGTGAATACGTTCCCGGGCCTTGTACACACCGCCCGTCACGTCACGAAAGTCGGTAACACCCGAAGCCGGTGGCCTAACCCTTGGGAGGGAGCCGTCGAAGGTGGGACCAGCGATTGGGACGAAGTCGTAACAAGGTAGCCGTACCGGAAGGTGCGGCTGGATCACCTCCTTTCTAAGGAGCACATGGCCGACTGCGAGCGAATGTCTCGCACGGTTGCTCATGGGTGGAACGTTGACTATTCGGCACTCGCGGTAGGGATGGCCAGTACTGCTCTTCGGAGCGTGGAACGTCGATCACCGTCGCGGGTGCCGGGCACGCTGTTGGGTCCTGAGGGAACGATTGTTCCTTCTGGGATGCCGGCTCCACTTGAGGGTCGTCTTCGGACGGTTCGAGGGTGGGTGTCTGGTCGTTGTTTGAGAACTGCACAGTGGACGCGAGCATCTGTGGCCAAGTTTTTAAGGGCGCACGGTGGATGCCTTGGCACCAGGAACCGATGAAGGACGTGGGAGGCCGCGATAGGCCCCGGGGAGCTGTCAACCGAGCTTTGATCCGGGGGTGTCCGAATGGGGAAACCCGGCAGTCGTCATGGGCTGTCACCCGCTGCTGAACACATAGGCAGTGTGGAGGGAACGCGGGGAAGTGAAACATCTCAGTACCCGCAGGAAGAGAAAACAACCGTGATTCCGGGAGTAGTGGCGAGCGAAACCGGATGAGGCTAAACCTTGAGCGTGTGAGACCCGGCAGGGGTTGCGCTCAGGGGGTTGTGGGAATGAGCTTGATCGGTCTGCCGGCCGGTCGGCGAGTCAGAAACCGTTGGTGTAGTCGAAGGACATGCGAAAGGTCCGGCGTAGAGGGTAAGACCCCCGTAGACGAAACATCAGCGGCTTGCTTGCTCATCTCCCAAGTAGCACGGGGCCCGAGAAATCCCGTGTGAATCTGGCGGGACCACCCGCTAAGCCTAAATATTCCCTGGTGACCGATAGCGGATAGTACCGTGAGGGAATGGTGAAAAGTACCGCGGGAGCGGAGTGAAATAGTACCTGAAACCGTGTGCCTACAAGCCGTGGGGGCACCCCTTTGGGGTGTGACTGCGTGCCTTTTGAAGAATGAGCCTGCGAGTTTGCGGTGTGTAGCGAGGTTAACCCGTGTGGGGTAGCCGTAGCGAAAGCGAGTCCGAATAGGGCGTCTGAGTTGCATGCCCAAGACCCGAAGCGGAGTGATCTAGCCATGGGCAGGTTGAAGCGCGGGTAAGACCGTGTGGAGGACCGAACCCACCAGGGTTGAAAACCTGGGGGATGACCTGTGGTTAGGGGTGAAAGGCCAATCAAACTCCGTGATAGCTGGTTCTCCCCGAAATGCATTTAGGTGCAGCGTCGCGTGTTTCTTGCCGGAGGTAGAGCACTGGATAGGCGATGGGCCTCACCGGGTTACTGACCTTAGCCAAACTCCGAATGCCGGTAAGTGAGAGCGCGGCAGTGAGACTGTGGGGGATAAGCTCCATGGTCGAGAGGGAAACAGCCCAGAACACCGACTAAGGTCCCTAAGCGTGTGCTAAGTGGGAAAGGATGTGGAGTCGCAGAGACAACCAGGAGGTTGGCTTAGAAGCAGCCACCCTTGAAAGAGTGCGTAATAGCTCACTGGTCAAGTGATTCCGCGCCGACAATGTAGCGGGGCTCAAGCACATCACCGAAGTCGTGTCATTGCAGCAATAGGGCCAACGCCCGCTGTGATGGGTAGGGGAGCGTCGTGTGCCGGGTGAAGCAGCGGAGGAATCCAGTTGTGGACGGTTCACGAGTGAGAATGCAGGCATGAGTAGCGATACAAGAGTGGGAAACTCTTGCGCCGATTGACCAAGGGTTCCTGGGTCAAGCTGATCTGCCCAGGGTAAGTCGGGACCTAAGGCGAGGCCGACAGGCGTAGTCGATGGACAACGGGTTGATATTCCCGTACCCGCTTTGAAGCGCCAACGTCGAACCAGGTGATGCTAAGGCCGTGAAGCCGGCCCGGAGTCTTCGGACGAAGGGACGTGGTGGAGCCGCCGGTCCAAGTCTGTAGTAGGTGAGCGATGGGGTGACGCAGGAAGGTAGTCCAGCCCGGGCGGTGGTAGTCCCGGGGTAAGGGTGTAGGACGAACGGTAGGCAAATCCGCCGTTCACATAGTCTGAGACCTGATGCCGAGCCGATTGTGGTGAAGTGGATGATCCTATGCTGTCGAGAAAAGCCTCTAGCGAGTTTCATGGCGGCCCGTACCCCAAACCGACTCAGGTGGTCAGGTAGAGAATACCGAGGCGTTCGGGTGAACTGTGGTTAAGGAACTCGGCAAAATGCCCCCGTAACTTCGGGAGAAGGGGGGCCAGCCCTGGTGAGGATCTTTACGGTCTGAGCTGGGGGTGGCCGCAGAGACCAGCGAGAAGCGACTGTTTACTAAAAACACAGGTCCGTGCGAAGCCGTAAGGCGATGTATACGGACTGACGCCTGCCCGGTGCTGGAACGTTAAGGGGACCGGTTAGTCCGATTTCGGTCGGGCGAAGCTGAGAACTTAAGCGCCAGTAAACGGCGGTGGTAACTATAACCATCCTAAGGTAGCGAAATTCCTTGTCGGGTAAGTTCCGACCTGCACGAATGGCGTAACGACTTCTCGACTGTCTCAACCACAGGCCCGGTGAAATTGCATTACGAGTAAAGATGCTCGTTTCGCGCAGCAGGACGGAAAGACCCCGGGACCTTTACTATAGCTTGATATTGGTGTTCGGTTCGGCTTGTGTAGGATAGGTGGGAGACTGTGAAGCGGCAACGCCAGTTGTTGTGGAGTCGACGTTGAAATACCACTCTGGTCGTGCTGGATGTCTAACCTGGGTCCGTGATCCGGATCAGGGACAGTGTCTGGTGGGTAGTTTAACTGGGGCGGTTGCCTCCTAAAGGGTAACGGAGGCGCCCAAAGGTTCCCTCAGCCTGGTTGGCAATCAGGTGTTGAGTGTAAGTGCACAAGGGAGCTTGACTGTGAGACTGACGGGTCGAGCAGGTACGAAAGTAGGGACTAGTGATCCGGCGGTGGCTTGTGGAAGCGCCGTCGCTCAACGGATAAAAGGTACCCCGGGGATAACAGGCTGATCTTCCCCAAGAGTCCATATCGACGGGATGGTTTGGCACCTCGATGTCGGCTCGTCGCATCCTGGGGCTGGAGTAGGTCCCAAGGGTTGGGCTGTTCGCCCATTAAAGCGGTACGCGAGCTGGGTTTAGAACGTCGTGAGACAGTTCGGTCCCTATCCGCTGTGCGCGTAGGAGTGTTGAGAAGGGCTGTCCCTAGTACGAGAGGACCGGGACGGACGAACCTCTGGTGTGCCAGTTGTCCTGCCAAGGGCATGGCTGGTTGGCTACGTTCGGGAGGGATAACCGCTGAAAGCATCTAAGCGGGAAGCCTGCTTCGAGATGAGCACTCCCACCTCCTTGAGAGGGTAAGGCTCCCAGTAGACGACTGGGTTGATAGGCCGGATATGGAAGCCCAGTAATGGGTGGAGTTGACCGGTACTAATAGGCCGAGGGCTTGTCCTCAGTTGCTCGCGTCCACTGTGTTGGTTCTGAAACCACGAACAGACCGTTGTCGGTTGTTCGAAGAGTTTCATAGTGTTTCGGTGGTCATAGCGCGAGGGAAACGCCCGGTTACATTCCGAACCCGGAAGCTAAGCCTCGTAGCGCCGATGGTACTGCAGGGGGGACCCTGTGGGAGAGTAGGACGCCGCCGAACAATCTTTCAAAGAGAAGCCCCCTCCCCTTCGGGAGGGGGCTTCTCTGCGTTAATCTTCGCCAATGCAGAATCTGACGCTCACCTGGCAGGCCTCGGCCGGCGCATCCGCGGCGCTGTACGCCTCGGCCTTCGCCGCCGGGCGGGCCCGTCGCCGGACACCGGCCGCGCTGCTGCGGGAGGCCGGGACGCTGCTTGCGCTGTTCACGCTGTGGCAGGTGGTCGGGCATCTGTCGGTGATGAGTACGGACCACGCGCTGGACCGGGCGGAGTGGATCCACCGCGCCGAGCTGGCGTTCGGTCTGCCCGACGAGGCGGCCTGGCAGCGGGCGGTGGTGCCGCACCCGTGGCTCGTCCAGGGGGCGAACTACTACTACGCCACCATGCATTTCGGGGTGATGCTGGTCCTGCTGTTGTGGCTGTTCCTGAAGCACCGGGAGAACTACGCCTGGGTGCGGACGACGGTCGTGGCGACGACCGCGGCCTGCCTGCTGATCCAGTTCATCCCGGTCGCCCCGCCGCGGATGCTGCCCGGGAACGGGTTCGTCGATCTCGCGGTCCAGTACGGGCAGTCGGTGTACGGCGGCGCGGTCGCCGGCGTGGTCCCGGACCAGTTGTCGGCGATGCCCTCGGTCCATGTGGCCTGGTGCGTGGTCGTGGCGGTGGCCGTGGTCGTGGTGGGGCGGAGCCGGTGGCGCTGGCTGGTGGTGCTGCACCCGGTGCTGACGGTGGTGGTGGTCGTGGTGACCGCGAACCACTTCTGGGCGGACGGCCTGGTCGCGGTGGCGCTGCTGCTGGTGGTCTACCTGGTGCAGCACGCGACGGCGGGCTGGCGGGGCCAGTCGGGGGTGCCGGGTGTGGTGCGGGTGCCGGTGGAGGGCGAGCGCCCGGAGCCGGAACGGCAGAGCCCCGCCGTCCGCTGAGGGACGGCAGGGCCGCGTCATGCGAGGTCCGGACGGTGCCGAACGGTGTCGGACGGCTGCCGGACGATGTCCGGACACGGCGGTGGGCCGGGCCCCGTGGGGGAGAGGTCCGGCCCACCCGTTCCGGGGGGGTTACTTGACCGGCAGGGCGGCGCGGCCCCAGCCGCTGTTGGTCAGCGCCGCGGTCGCCCAGTACCAGGCCGCGAGGCCGGAGACGGCGGCGACCCAGCCGGCGAGCTTGCCGAGGCCGGAGCTGCTGCCGAACGAGGCGATCGCGCTCAGCAGCAGGGAGACGGTGAACAGGCCGTAGACGGCGCGTCCGAGCCAGCCCCCGCTGTTCCAGCTGGCGAGGGTGAGGGTGAGCGCCAGCAGCGCCCAGAGCAGCAGGAAGAGCCCTGCGGCGTTCTTGCCGGCGCCCTCCGCCGTCGACCAGGTCGCCCAGAAGGCGCCGAGGCCGGTGAAGGCGGTGCCGGTGAAGCCCTCACCGACGTGGAGCTGCCACAGGCCTGCGACGAACAGCGCGATGCCGCCGACCAGGTGGGTGAGCGACACGGCGTCCTTGACCCCGGCACCGCTGAGGATGCCGGTGGAGAGCAGGCCGTATGCCAGAAGGGTCAGTCCGAGGGCCAGGTATCCGAGAGGACCCGCGTCGGCTCCTGCGGGTCGGGCGTCCGCCCCGGTAGCGACGTTGCTCACCGGAGGCTCCTTTCACTGCGTGCCGGGATGGCGGCGTGTTCTGTGGGGGCGCACCGCGGCATGGGGGAGCGCGGTGCGTGACGGTGCACGGAGGTGCACGAAGAGGTGCGGTGCGATGCACGGAAAGGTGCGTGAGGTGCTGCGCGATGCCGGGCCGCGGGCGCACGGACGTGTGCGTGCGGGCGGTTCCCGGCTGATGAGGACCGGCGGTGCGGCCGTCGGTCGATGCCCCTCCGGGGTGATCCCCCGGTGATGACTGTGTACCCGGTCCTGGCGCCTTGTACCCTTGTGAATCGCACAATTTGTGCAGTCGTCAGCTGTGTGGTGCGGCTTACCGACCGTGCGGTGAACGGGTTCGAACGCGCCGGTGCCCCGCGGCGTCAGGCGTGGCGCTGTTCGGGCACCCGCAGGGTGAGGATCGCCATGTCGTCCGAGGGCGGCTCCGGCGCGAACCGTTCGACGGCGCGCTGGACGCGGGCGGCGACCGCTCCGGCGGTCAACCCGGTGCAGCCGGTGAGGACTTCGGCGAGGCCGTCGTCGCCGAGCATCCGCCGGCCCTCGCGGCGTTCGGTGACGCCGTCCGTGACGCAGAGCAGCACCTCGCCCGGAGCGAGGATCAACTCCTCGGCGGTGAGGTCGAGTTCGTCCATGACGCCGAGCAGGGGCTGCGGCGAGGCGGCCTGGTCGACCTGCCCGTCGGTGCGCAGCCGCAGCGGCAGCGGGTGGCCGGCGCAGACCAGGGAGAGCGCGGTGGAGCCGTCCGGGCGGGGCGTCAACTCCCCGTACAGCAGCGTGAGGAAGCGGCTGCGGGTGCCCTCGCCGAGGATCGCGGAGTTGAGCCGGGCGAGGACCTGGGGTGCGTCGAGGCCCTCACGGGCGAGCAGGCGCAGCGAGTTGCGGGCGAGGCCGGTGACGGACGCGGCCTCCGGCCCGGTGCCGCAGACGTCGCCGATGGCGAAGCCGTAGGTGCCCTCGCGGATCGGGAAGATGTCGTAGAAGTCGCCGCCGACCTCGTTGCCCTCGCCGGCGGCCTGGTAGAAGACCTCGACCTCGACGCCGGGGATCTTCGGGAGCTCGGGCGGCAGCAGGGCGCGCTGGAAGGCCTGGCTGGTGGCCGTGCGCTCGGAGTAGAGGCGGGAGTTGTCGAGGGCGAGCGCGGCGCGGCGGGAGAGGTCCTCGGCGAGTTCGAGGATCTCCTGGCGGAAGCGCACCCCGGTACCGACGCCGAGGACTAGCAGGCCGATGACCCGGTTGCGGGCGGCGAGCGGCAGGACGACGGTCTCGCCAAGCAGGCCGGCCAGCGCGGGAGTGTCGGAGAGGCCGAGGCCGCGGGCGGTGTCGGCCGGGGCCTTCCAGAAGCGGGCGCCGGCGGCGGGCACGGCCTCCGGGGGCGGGGTCTTGTCGAGGATGTCGCGCAGCGGGTCGATGCGGTCCTCGTCCTCGTGCAGGAGGAAGGCGAGGTCGGCGCCGCCGTTCTGCTCGCCGGTGGTGTAGACGGCGCACCAGGCGGCGAGCTTGGGGACGGCCATCTGGGCCATCAGGGCGAGGGTCTGCTCGTGCTCCAGGGTGCCGGCGAGCAGGTCGGAGGCCTCGACGAGGAAGGAGAGCGAGCCGCGGCGCAGCTGTTCGAGTTCGGTGAGGCGGGCGCTCTCCAGGGCGAGCGCGATCCGGTCGGCGGCGAACTGGAGGCGCAGCGCGTCCTCGTTGTCGTAGCGGGCGGGGGCGCCGGCGGCGACGCCGAGCGAGCCGGTGAGGCGGCCCTCGACCTTGAGCGGCACGGTGATGAGGGAGCGCAGGCCGCTGCCGTTGAGGAGGGGCGCGGCGGAGGGCCGGACGGAGAGGTCCTCGTGGACGGCGGGGAGCCGGGCGGAGTCGAAGCGGCCGCCGCCGCCCTCGATCGGCAGCCGGGCGTAGCGGCGGCCGGAGCCGGGCAGGCCGGTCGCGGCTCGGACCTCGAACTCGGTGTCGTCGTCGGTGGTGAGCAGCAGGTAGGCGGCGTCGGCGTCGAGGAGGTCGCGGGCGCGGTCGACGATCCGCTGGAGGAGTCCGTCCAGGTCGCCGAGGTCGCCGGCGGTGAGCGGGCCGACGAGCAGGTCGAGGGGTTCGACCACGGCGGGCGTCTCGGCGGTGGTGCCGGGGCTGCGCAGGACGGCGCGGTCGCCCTCCTGGACGAGCAGGCAGAGGGTGGACGGCACGCCCTGGGCGTCGCGGAGTCGGACCTGGACGCCGTAGACCTCGACGATCCGGCCGTCGCCGGCGCGGACGCCGAAGCTGCCCTCCCAGCGGGCGAGCCGGAGGGTCTCGGCGAGGCCGAGGCCGATGCCGGGGGACTGCGGCCAGGCGGCGAGGTCGGCCCAGGGGCGGCCGAGGGTCTGGTCGGCGCCGCACCGGAAGAGCGCCTCGGCGTCCGGGTTCCAGCCGCGGACGGTGCCCTCGTCGTCGAGTTGGACGACGGCGACGCGCACCGGCCCGTCGGTGCCCGGGAGTTCGCCGCCGGGCAGGCTCGGCACCGCGTACCGGGTGCCGTGGACGTGCTCGGGCAGGGCGAGGCGGAACCAGACGGTCTTGCGGCCGGCCGCGTACTCGACGCCCCAACAGGACGAGAGGGCGGAGCACATGAGCAGGCCGCGGCCGCCCTCGCCGTCCGGGTCGGCGTACCGGTCGGAGGCGGTGGGGACGTTGGCGAAGGCGGGCAGGCCGCGTTCGGGGTGCTGGTCGGTGACCTCGATGCGGACGGTGGCGTCCTCGCGGACGCAGCCGACCTCGGCGGCGGTGCCGGCGTGCACCACGGCGTTGGTGACGAGTTCGCTGACGAGGACGACGGCGTCGTCGACGACCTCGGGCAGGCCCCAACCGAGCAGCGCATCGCGGACGAAGCCGCGTGCGGCGGCGGCCGAGCGGCCGGCCGGTTCGAAGGTGGCGGCTGCGCGCGCGGTGACCACGTGCCCACGTCTCCTCTGCTCTGGTGTCCGACTGTTCGGGATACCGGGAGGTTCGCCACGGGGCCCGGTGCAGCGTTCCACCCTACTTTCCGCTTCGTTCCCCGCGGGGCCCGGGCGCCGAAACAGGTCCCTGAGGGTGATTCTGCCCACGGATTCGGTGCGGGTGCGGTGAACCCTGTGCAACCGGACGGACACCGGGCGCAGGTGCTGACAGACTGGGGGGTCCGCAGCACGGGGCCGGCGAGTACGGTCGGGAGGGGTGCCGGTGGCCTGGTCGGCTGCCGGATCCGCCCGAGCGGTACTGGAACGGTACCGGACAGTCACGATGTTGGAGGGCCCCGTTGAGTTCGGCCACCAAGGACGCCATCGCCACGACCGGGGACACGGACCGCGCCGGCCACCGGGCCCGCGGTGTGCCCGGTCGGCGGTCGGGGCACGCCCGCGGCGCCGAGCCGGCCGATCTGCGCAAGCTGCTGGCGGCGTTGACCGCGATGCGCGACGGCAACTTCCGGCGGCGGCTCACCTTCCCGGGGGACGGGCCGCTGGCGGAGATCGCCGCGGTGTTCAACGAGGTCGCGGAGCGCAATCAGCACCTCACGGGTGAACTGGCGCGGGTGCGGCGGGCGGTCGGCCGGGAGGGCCGGCTCTCCGAACGGCTGGAGACGGGTGTCGGCGAGGGCGCCTGGATGGCCGCCATCGACAACTGCAACGCGCTGATCGACGACCTGGCCCGGCCGATGGCCGAGGTCGGCCGGGTGCTGACGTCCATCGCGGAGGGCGACCTCGACCAGCGGATGGAGCTGCGCTCGGTGCACACCAGCGGGGCGAGCTACCCGCTGCGCGGCGAGTTCCTGAAGGTGGGCCGCACCGTCAACGGGCTGGTGGACCAGCTGTCGGAGTTCACCGACGAGGTGACCCGGGTGGCGATCGAGGTGGGCACCGACGGCAAGCTGGGCGGCCAGGCCCGGGTGCGCAGCGTCTCGGGCAGCTGGAAGGACCTGGCCGACTCGGTCAACACCATGGCCGGCCGGCTGACGGCCCAGGTGCGCAACATCGCCGAGGTGACGACGGCGGTGGCCAAGGGTGACCTGTCGCGGAAGGTCACGGTGGACGTGGCCGGCGAGATGCTGGAGCTGAAGAACACCGTCAACACGATGGTGGACCAGCTGAACTCGTTCGCCGCCCAGGTGACGACGGTGGCGCGCGACGTGGGCACCGAGGGCCGGCTCGGCGGTCAGGCGCAGGTGCCGGGTGTGGCCGGCGTGTGGCGCGACCTCACCGACTCGGTGAACTTCATGGCGAACAACCTGACGGCCCAGGTGCGCAACATCGCGGAGGTGACGACGGCGGTCGCCAAGGGTGACCTGTCGCGCAAGATCGAGGTCGATGCGCGGGGCGAGATCCTGGAGCTGAAGAACACCATCAACACGATGGTCGACCAGCTGTCCGGGTTCGCCGAGCAGGTGACCCGGGTGGCCCGCGCGGTGGGCACCGAGGGCCTCCTCGGCGGCCAGGCGCAGGTGCCGGGTGTGGCCGGGGTCTGGAAGGACCTGACCGAGAACGTCAACTCGATGGCGAACAACCTGACCAGTCAGGTGCGCAACATCGCCCAGGTGACGACCGCGGTCGCCAGGGGCGACCTCTCGCAGAAGATCCAGGTGGACGCGCGGGGCGAGATCCTGGAGCTGAAGAACACCATCAACACGATGGTCGACCAGCTCGGCGCGTTCGCCGACGAGGTCACCCGGGTCGCCAGGGACGTGGGCACCGAGGGCATCCTCGGCGGCCAGGCGAGCGTGCCGGGGGTGTCCGGCACCTGGAAGGACCTGACCAACAGCGTCAACCTGATGGCCAACAACCTGACCAGCCAGGTGCGCAACATCGCCGAGGTGACCACGGCGGTGGCCCGCGGCGACGTCTCCAAGAAGATCACCGTCGACGCGAAGGGCGAGATCCGCGAGCTGGTGACGACCGTCAACACGATGGTCGACCAGCTGTCCGCCTTCGCCGACGAGGTGACCCGCGTCGCCCGCGAGGTGGGCACCGAGGGCATCCTCGGCGGCCAGGCCCGGGTGCGCGGGGTGTCCGGCATCTGGCGGGACCTCACCGACAACGTCAACTTCATGGCGTCCAACCTGACCAGCCAGGTGCGCACGATCGCCGAGGTCGCCTCCGCGGTGGCCCGCGGCGACCTCTCCAAGAAGATCACCATCGAGGCGCAGGGCGAGGTCAAGGCGCTCGCCAGCACCCTCAACACGATGGTCGACCAGCTGTCGGCGTTCGCCGTCGAGGTGACCCGGGTGGCCCGCGAGGTGGGCACCGACGGCACCCTGGGCGGCCAGGCCTCGGTGCCGGGCGTGGCCGGCATCTGGAAGGACCTGACCGACAACGTCAACCTGATGGCCAACAACCTCACCGGCCAGGTGCGCAACATCGCTCTGGTCATCACGGCGGTGGCCCGCGGCGACCTGTCGCAGAAGATCGACGTCGACGTGCGCGGCGAGATCCTGGAGCTCAAGACCAGCATCAACACCATGGTCGACCAGCTCGGTGCGTTCGCCGACGAGGTCACCCGCGTCGCCCGCGAGGTGGGCACCGACGGCCGGCTCGGCGGCCAGGCCCGGGTGCCGGGCGTCGCCGGCCGCTGGCAGGACCTCACCGAGTCGGTGAACGAGCTGGCGAACAACCTGACCAGGCAGGTGCGCGCGATCGCCCAGGTCGCCACCGCGGTGACCCGCGGCGACCTCTCCCCGCGGATCGACGTGGACGCGTCCGGCGAGCTCGACGAGCTCAAGGACAACATCAACCAGATGATCGCCAACCTGCGCGAGACCACCCGGACCAACAAGGACCAGGACTGGCTGAAGACCAACCTGGCCCGGATGTCCGGTCTGCTGCAGGGCCGCCGCGACCTGGAGGCGGTCGCCTCGCTCATCATGACCGAGCTCACCCCGGTCGTCTCCGCCCAGCACGGCGCCTTCTTCCTCGCCCAGCCGTCCGGCCGGACGGCCGAGCTGGTCACCGAGGACGACGACGAGAACGACACCGTGCTGCGCCTGATCGGCAGCTACGGCTACCAGCGCCGCACCATGCCGACCACCTTCCGGCCCGGCGAGGGCCTGGTCGGGCAGGTCGCGGTCGAGCGCCGCTCGATCGTGATCAGCCACACCCCTCCCGGCTACCTGAAGATCGCCTCCGGTCTCGGCGAGGCCTCCCCGGCGCACGTCGTCGTCCTGCCGGTGCTGTTCGAGGGCAGGCTGCTCGGTGTCATCGAGCTGGCCTCGTTCAGCGCGTTCACCTCCGTCGCCCTGGACTTCCTCAATCAGATCGCCGACCTGATCGGCGTCACCGTCAACACCATCAGCGTCAACACCAAGACCGAGGGCCTGCTCCTGGAGTCGCAGCGGCTCACCGCTGAACTCTCCATGCGGTCCGCCGAGTTGGAGGCCCGCCAGGAGGAGCTGGAGCGCACCAACGAAGAGCTCCAGGAGAAGGCCGAGCAGCTCGCCCAGCAGAACCGCGACATCGAGATCAAGAACAGCGAGATCGAGGAGGCCCGGCAGATCCTGGAGGAGCGCGCCGAACAGCTCGCCCTCGCCTCCCGCTACAAGAGCGAGTTCCTCGCCAACATGTCGCACGAGCTGCGCACCCCGCTCAACTCGCTGCTGATCCTCGCCAAGCTGCTCTCCGACAACAACGAGGGCAACCTGTCGCCCAAGCAGGTCGAGTTCGCCGAAACGATCCACGGCGCAGGATCCGACCTCCTGCAGCTGATCAACGACATCCTCGACCTGTCCAAGGTCGAGGCCGGCAAGATGGACGTCCGCCCGGCCCGGATCGCCCTCGTCCAGCTGGTCGACTACGTCGAGGCGGCCTTCCGCCCGCTCGCCGAGGACAAGAGCCTGGACTTCGCCGTCCGGGTCTCCGACGACCTGCCGGTCACCCTGCACACCGACGAGCAGCGCCTCCAGCAGGTCCTGCGCAACCTGCTCTCCAACGCGGTCAAGTTCACCGACACCGGCGCCGTCGACCTGCTGATCCGGCCGGTCACCAACGGTGAGGTGCCGCAGCACGTCCGCGAGCAGCTGCTGGAGGCCGACGCGATCGGCGACCCGGACGAGGAGCTGATCGCCTTCTCGGTCTCCGACACCGGTATCGGCATCCCCGGAAACAAGCTCCGCGAGATCTTCGAGCCGTTCCGGCAGGCCGACGGCGGCACCAGCCGAAAGTACGGCGGCACCGGCCTCGGCCTGTCGATCAGCCGCGAGATCGCCCGGCTGCTCGGCGGCGAGATCCACGCCGAGAGCGAACTCGGCCGCGGCTCCACCTTCACGCTGTACCTGCCGCTGCGCGCCGACGGACCCGACGCCGCCGCCCCGCAGGACCGGGCGACCGGCCAGGCGGTGCGCGCCGCGGTCGGCGTCACCCCGGTCGGCATGCCGGTGCCGGTGGGGGAGAACCCGGCGGAGCACTGGGCGCAGGAGGTGCGCGAACTGGCCGAGGAGCGCCGTCGGGGCGCCGCCGAGCGTCGCCGCGCCGTGGAGGGCCGCACCCCCCGCCGGGCCCTGGAGAGCCGCCCCACGGCGGAGCCGGCCGCAGCCGAGCGCGAGCAGTTCCCGCGCCAGCCCGAGCGGGCCGCCGACCGCCCCGGCGCCGCCGCCCAGTTCCAGGGCCGCTTCGAGGGCCAGCGGGTGCTGATCGTCGACGATGACATCCGCAACGTCTTCGCCCTCACCAGCGTGCTGGAGGAGTACGGGCTGACGGTGCTGTACGCCGAGAACGGCCGCGAGGGCATCGAGGTGCTGGAGCAGCACGAGGACGTCGCCCTGGTACTGATGGACATCATGATGCCGGAGATGGACGGCTACGCGACCACCGAGGCGATCCGGCGGATGCCCCAGTTCGCGGGCCTGCCGATCGTCGCGCTGACCGCCAAGGCCATGAAGGGGGACCGCGAGAAGAGCCTGGAGGCGGGCGCCAACGACCACGTCACCAAGCCCGTCGAGACCGACCATCTGCTGGCGGTCATGCGCCAGTGGCTGCCGGTCGGGTAGCCGCCAGGTCCGCAGGTCGGTCCGCACTGGCGGGTCCGACCGGGAACCCGGTAGTGTGCCGCAATCGTTGCGAACGGTGACCGAACGGTGACGCGGCGTCCCGGATCGGCGGCTCCGGCGGCCCGAGTTGCCGGGAGCGATGTGACGGGCGAGGGGGTACGGCTAGCATGACCGGGTCAGTAATGGGCGGCACGCGGGTGCCGGCCCTGGGCAGGCAACCGGCAGGAGGGCGGGTCCTGGTGCAGAAGGCGAAGATCCTTCTGGTCGACGATCGGCCGGAGAACCTGCTCGCGCTGGAGGCCATCCTCTCCGCGCTGGACCAGACCCTGGTCCGGGCCTCGTCCGGCGAGGAGGCGCTCAAGGCGCTGCTCACCGACGACTTCGCCGTGATCCTGCTCGACGTCCAGATGCCCGGCATGGACGGCTTCGAGACCGCCGCGCACATCAAGCGCCGCGAGCGGACCCGCGACATCCCGATCATCTTCCTGACCGCGATCAACCACGGGCCGCACCACACCTTCCGCGGCTACGCGGCCGGCGCGGTGGACTACATCTCCAAGCCCTTCGACCCGTGGGTGCTGCGCGCCAAGGTCTCCGTCTTCGTCGACCTCTACATGAAGAACTGCCAGCTCAAGGAGCAGGCCGCGCTGCTCCGCCTGCAGCTGGAGGCCGGCGAGACCCCGGCCCTCGGCGGCGCCCTGCTCGGAGAGCTCTCCGCCCGGCTGGCGACGGTGGAGGAGCAGGCCGAGGCGCTCACCAAGCAGCTGGACGGCTCCTCCGAGACGGCCGCCGCAGCGGGCGCCGCCCACCTGGAGCGCAAGCTCGCCGGTCTGCGCCGCGCCCTCGACGCGCTGCGCCCCGGCGCGTCCTGACGGCACGCCGACCGCGGGGCGGCACCACCCGCCCGGCCGAGCGGCCCACGGTGACAACACGTCGGCGACACGCCCCCGCGCTCGCCCTCGGTCACATGTGCAGGGCTGCCGGCCGCCGGTAGGCTGCTGTGCCATGGCCACACGTACGCCCGGAAGCCAGGCACGCAACCCGAAGCCCGGGCCGGCCAAGAAGGCGCCGGCCAAGAGGGCCGCCGCCACGCCCGCGGCCCCGCGCAAGGCCGCCGCGAAGAAGGCGCCCGCCAGGAAGGCCGCGGCGCCCGCCCCGCCGCCGCCCCGCCCGATACTCTTCCGCGCCGTCCGGGCCGTCTGGCTCGGCATCGCGCACTCCGTCGGCGCGCTCTTCCGCGGCTTCGGCCACGGCGCCCGCAACCTCGACCCGGCGCACCGCAAGGACGGCGTGGCCCTGCTGCTGCTCGCCCTCGCCCTGGTCACCGCCGCCGGCACCTGGTTCAGCCCGCAGGGCTGGCTCGGCGAGGCGGCCACGAACGTCGTCTCCGGCCTGTTCGGCCGGCTCGACGTGCTGGTGCCCTTCCTGCTCGGCGCCGTGTCCGTGCGGCTGATGCGGCACCCGGAGGGGCCGGAGGCCAGCGGCCGGATCCTGATCGGGCTGTCCGCGCTGGTGGTCGGCGTCCTCGGCCTGGTCCACATCGGCTGCGGAGCGCCCGTCATGTCCAGCGGGGCGTCCCGGATACGGGCCGCCGGCGGCGTCGTCGGCTGGGCCGCCTCCACCCCGATGATGGCCGCCGCCGGCCCGCCGCTCGCGGTGCCGCTGCTGCTCCTCATCGCCTTCTTCGGCCTGCTGGTGGTCACCGCCACCCCGGTCAACAAGATCCCCGAGCGGCTGCGCGGGCTCGGCGAGCGGCTCGGCGTGGTCGAGCCGGCCTTCGCCGGCGGCCCCGCGGCGGACGGCTCCGCGGGCAGTGTCCGCGAGCACTCCACCGCGCCGCCCGAGGACGCCGACCCCGACGCGCTGCCCTTCACCATCGACGACGAGGCCGCCCCGGCCCGCCGCCGGCGCCGCCGCAAGCAGGTCGACGACCCGGAACTCGCCTCCGCCGTCCCCGACATGTTCGTCAAGGACCCGTACGAGACCCGCGACCTCGCCGCCGGCGTCGCCGCGGACCTCGACGGCGCCCTGCTGTACGGCGTCCCCGGCTCGCCCGCGGTCGCCAGCATGCTCCACCAGGTCAAGGACAACACCGCGCCCCCGGAGGAGCCCGCGGTGCCCGCAGCCCGCTCGGAGGGCGCGCCCGAGGGCCACGGCCCGGCGCCGGTGCGGATGGAGCAGCTCACCCTCGCCGGGGACATCCCCTACGCGCTGCCGCCGCTCGACCTGCTGGAGCACGGCGCCCCGGCGAAGGCCCGATCCCGTCTCAACGACGAGGTGGTCGCCCAGCTCACCGGCGTCTTCTCGGAGTTCAAGGTGGACGCCCGGGTCACCGGCTTCACCCGCGGCCCGACGGTCACCCGCTACGAGGTCGAGCTCGGCCCCGCCGTGAAGGTCGAGCGGATCACCGCGCTGGCCAAGAACATCGCCTACGCCGTCGCCAGCCCGGACGTGCGGATCATCTCGCCGATCCCCGGCAAGTCCGCGGTCGGCGTGGAGATCCCCAACCGGGACCGCGAGATGGTCAACCTCGGCGACCTGCTGCGTTCGCGCGCCGCCGCCGACGACGACCACCCGATGGTCGTCGGCATGGGCAAGGACGTCGAGGGCCACACCGTGATGGCCAACCTCGCGAAGATGCCGCACATCCTCGTCGCCGGCGCCACCGGCGCGGGCAAGTCCTCGTGCATCAACTGCCTGATCACCTCCGTCCTCGCCCGGGCCACCCCGGACGAGGTGCGGATGGTGCTGGTCGACCCCAAGCGCGTCGAGCTGACCGCGTACGAGGGCATCCCGCACCTGATCACGCCGATCATCACCAACCCGAAGAAGGCCGCCGAGGCCCTCCAGTGGGTGGTGCGCGAGATGGACATGCGCTACGACGACCTGGCGGCCTTCGGCTTCCGGCACGTCGACGACTTCAACGCCGCCGTGCGCTCCGGCAGGCTCAAGCCGCCGCTCGGCAGCGAGCGCGAGCTGACGCCCTATCCGTACCTGCTGGTCATCGTCGACGAGCTGGCCGACCTGATGATGGTCGCGCCGCGGGACGTCGAGGACTCGGTCGTCCGGATCACCCAGCTGGCCCGCGCGGCCGGCATCCACCTGGTGCTCGCCACCCAGCGGCCCTCGGTGGACGTGGTGACCGGCCTGATCAAGGCCAACGTGCCGTCCCGGCTGGCCTTCGCCACCTCGGCGATGGCCGACTCCCGGGTCATCCTCGACCAGCCCGGCGCGGAGAAGCTGATCGGCAAGGGCGACGCGCTCTTCCTGCCGATGGGCGCCTCCAAGCCGGTCCGCATGCAGGGCGCGTTCGTCACCGAGGCGGAGATCGCCAAGATCGTCCAGCACTGCAAGGACCAGATGGGTGCCGTCTACCGGGACGACGTCACGGTCGGCGGCGGCCCGAAGAAGGAGATCGACGAGGAGATCGGCGACGACCTCGACCTGTTGATCCAGGCCGCCGAGCTGGTCGTCTCGACCCAGTTCGGCTCGACCTCGATGCTCCAGCGCAAGCTGCGGGTCGGCTTCGCCAAGGCCGGACGGCTGATGGACCTGATGGAGTCCCGGGGCATCGTCGGCCCCAGCGAGGGCTCCAAGGCGCGGGACGTGCTGGTGAAGCCGGACGAGTTGGACGGTGTCCTGCTGACACTCCGTGGATGAGCCGCTTCTCACTCGTTCGGAGGAATGTGATAAGTAGGGGGAACCGCGCCGAGCAGTCGGCGCGTCCCTATCGGGGCGGGGACGAATTGTGCGCCCGGCCTGCGCTGACCTGCCGTCAGACGCGGCCGGCGAGCCGCCCACGTTCGGGCCTATTCCGCTTGAGATTCGTTCCACCCCCGCCCCTAGACTGTTTTCTCAGCAGGTGGCCAACGCTCGAAAGGCGCGTCCAGTGACCATCGGCAAGTCCCCCGACCGTGGCAGCCGCCGGCCCTCCGCCCGCACGTCCCGGAACGAACCGGGGCAGCCGGCGCCGGCGGCCGACCAGCCTGCCGAAGACCTCCCGAGCATCGGTCGTGTGCTCACCACCGCCCGTATCGACGCCGGCCTGACCGTCGATCAGGTGAGCACGAGCACCCGCGTCCGCGTTCCGATCGTGCACGCCATCGAGCAGGACGACTTCTCCCGCTGCGGCGGCGACTTCTACGCCCGCGGCCACATCCGCGCCCTGGCCCGCGCCGTCGGTGTCGACGGCGACGATCTGGTCGCCCGCTACGACGCGGCGCACGGCGGCTCCCCGGCCGACCGCCGTCCGACCCAGCTCCTCGACACCACCCCGATCAAGGTCAACGACCACCGCCGGCCGAACTGGACCACCCCCATGGTGGTCGCCATCGTCGCCGTGGTCGCCCTGATCGGCTTCAACCTGTTCGGCGGGCACTCCAACACCCCGGCGACCGGTGCCGCCAGCTCCCCGCTGGCCAGCGCCGCCGGCTCCGCCCCGGCCAGCGCCTCCGCCCAGCCCCCTGCGCCCGCGCCGAGCCTCGCCCCGATCGCCGCGGCCCCGGCCGACAAGGTCACCGTGAAGCTCGTCGCCGAGAAGGCCACCAGCTGGGTCTCCGCCAAGGACGGCAAGGGCAAGGCGCTGTTCTCCAACAACCTGGAGACCGGCCAGGCCCAGACCTTCACCGACCCCAAGCAGATCAGCCTGGTGCTCGGCAACGCCGGCGCCGTGCACGTGTACGTCAACGGCAAGGACCTCGGTCCGGCCGGTGCCGACGGCCAGGTGGTGCACGTCACGTACACCCCGGGAGACCCGCAGGCAGGCTGAGTCGGGGCCTTCGATCGGCACACACGGCCTCCGGGGCGAACGGCACCGGGGGCCGCGCGTTAATCTTGGCGTCATGCCTGAACGCCGTACTGTCGCCCTTGTCACGCTCGGATGCGCCCGCAACGAGGTGGACTCCGAGGAACTCGCCGGGCGACTGGAGGCCGACGGCTGGCAGCTGGTCGACGACGCCGCCGACGCCGACGTCGCCGTGGTCAACACCTGCGGGTTCGTCGAGGCCGCCAAGAAGGACTCCGTCGACGCCCTGCTGGAGGCCAACGACCTCAAGGGCCACGGCCGCACCCAGGCCGTCGTCGCGGTCGGCTGCATGGCCGAGCGCTACGGCAAGGAGCTCGCCGAGGCGCTGCCCGAGGCGGACGGCGTGCTCGGCTTCGACGACTACACCGACATCTCCGGCCGGCTGCAGACCATCCTCGCCGGCGGCCACGTCGAGGCGCACACCCCGCGCGACCGCCGCAAGCTGCTGCCGCTCTCCCCGGTCGAGCGGCAGGCCGCCGCCCCCGAGGTCGCACTGCCCGGCCACGGCGCCCCCGAGGACCTCCCCGAGGGCCTCGCCCCGGCGTCCGGCCCCCGCACCCTGCGCAAGCGGCTCGACGACAGCCCGGTCGCCTCGATCAAGCTGGCCTCCGGCTGCGACCGCCGATGTTCGTTCTGCGCCATCCCGGCCTTCCGCGGCTCGTTCATCTCGCGCCGCCCCTCCGACGTGCTGAACGAGGCCCGCTGGCTGGCCGGCGAGGGTGTCCGGGAGATCGTCCTGGTCAGCGAGAACAACACCTCGTACGGCAAGGACCTCGGCGACATCCGGCTGCTGGAGACCCTGCTCGCCGAGATCGCCGAGATCGACGGGATCGAGCGCATCCGGGTCAGCTACCTGCAGCCCGCCGAGATGCGACCCGGCCTGATCGACGCCATGACCTCGATCGACAAGGTCGTGCCCTACTTCGACCTGTCCTTCCAGCACTCCGCGCCGACCGTTCTGCGGCGGATGCGCCGCTTCGGCTCCACCGACCAGTTCCTGGACCTGCTGGGCGGCATCCGGGCCAAGGCCCCGCAGGCCGGCGCCCGCTCCAACTTCATCGTCGGCTTCCCCGGCGAGACCGAGGAGGACTTCGCCGAGCTGGAACGCTTCGTCTCCGGCGCCCGCCTCGACGCGATCGGCGTCTTCGGCTACTCCGACGAGGACGGCACCGAGGCCGCGACCCTCGACGGCAAGCTGCCCGAGGACGTCGTCGCCGACCGCCTCGCCCGGCTCTCCCGGCTGGCCGAGGAGCTCACGGCCCAGCGCGCCGAGGAGCGGATCGGCAGCGAGGTCCTGGTCCTCGTCGAGTCCGTCGAGGACGGCACCGTCGAGGGCCGCGCCGCCCACCAGGCCCCGGAGACGGACGGCCTCACCACCCTGCTCGGCGCGGACGACGCCGAGATCGGCCGGTTCTACCGGGCCGTGGTGGTCGCCACCGAGGGCGTCGACCTGGTCGCCGAGGTCGTCGGCGACGCAGCCCCAGGAGCGGACGCATGACCAAGGGGCCCGGCGCCCCGACCGCGGCCCCGCCCGGCCGCCCCGGGGCCGCGCCGTCGCCGCAGCAGCCGGGCGTCTGGAACATCGCCAACATCCTGACGATGCTCCGCCTGCTGCTGGTGCCGGTCTTCGTGCTGCTGCTCTTCGCGGACGGCGGCCACGACCCCAAGTGGCGCTCGGTCGCCTGGGCCTCCTTCGCCATCGCCATGATCACGGACGTCTTCGACGGCGAGCTCGCCCGCCGCAAGGGCCTGATCACCGACTTCGGCAAGATCGCCGACCCGATCGCCGACAAGGCGATCATGGGCGCCGCGCTGATCGGCCTCTCGATCCTCGGCGACCTGCCCTGGTGGATCACCGTGGTCATCCTCGCCCGCGAACTCGGCATCACCCTGATGCGGTTCTGGGTCATCCGGTACGCGGTCATCCCGGCCAGCCGCGGCGGCAAGCTCAAGACCCTCACCCAGGGCATCGCCGTCGGCATGTACGTGCTGGTGCTGACCGGCCCGCTGGCCACCGCCCGCGCCGTGGTCATGGGCGCCGCCGTGCTGCTCACCGTCGGCACCGGCCTCGACTACGTCGGCCAGGCGATCCGGCTGCGCCGCGAGGGCCTCGCCCGGCAGCGGGCCGCCGAGCAGGAGGCCGCCGGCCGATGAGCACGCCGGGGGAAGGCCTCGCCGAGCGGGTGCACGCCGCGCTGCGCGGCAGCGGCGCCACCGTCGCGGTCGCCGAGTCGCTGACGGGCGGTCTGCTGGCGGCCGCTCTGGTCGACGTCCCGGGCGCCTCCGCCACCTTCCGAGGCTCCGTCACCGCGTACGCGACCGACGTGAAGGCCTCCGTGCTGGGCGTGGACGAGGGCCTGCTGGCCGTCCACGGCCCCGTGCACCCCGTGGTGGCCCGCCAGATGGCCGAGGGCGTACGGACGCTGCTCGGCGCGACCTACGGGCTCGCCACCACCGGCGTGGCCGGACCGGAGCCGCAGGACGGGATGCCCGTGGGCACCGTGCACATCGGTTTCGCCGGCCCTTCGGGAACACGGGCCGACTCCCGGGTGTTGTCAGGGCCACGTGCAATCATCCGTCGCACGACCGTGGCGGCCGCTCTGGAGCTGCTGCTCGAGCGCCTAGCGAGTGACGGTCCGTCGCGCTGAGCTTTCCCGAAATCTCCGAATCGGCCGCCCGAGCTGGAGGATCGTGTTACAGCACAGGCCCTGGGCGGGCAGAACAGAGCCAACCGCGTCGCCGCGCGGCGACGCCACGGACCCGGAGGACGCGCAGCGGCCGCCCGGGCGGGTCACAGAACGGGAGGGGACAAGCCTTGCAGCCCAGAGTGAACACGACCACGGTCCCCGCACGCGATGCGGACAAGGCGGTACGGTGGGGTCGTGACATCTCGATCCGCAGTCCGAGGAGGGAGGCACCGATGATCCTGCTCCGTCGCCTGCTGGGCGATGTGCTGCGTCGGCAGCGCCAGCGCCAGGGCCGCACACTCCGCGAGGTGTCGGCAGCCGCCAGGGTTTCGCTCGGCTACCTCTCCGAGGTGGAGCGGGGGCAGAAGGAGGCTTCCTCCGAGCTGCTCTCCGCCATCTGCGACGCGCTCGATGTCCGGATGTCCGAGGTCATGCGCGAGGTCAGCGACGAGCTGTCGCTCGCCGAACTTGCGGCGATGGCCACCCTCTCGGAGGGTGATCTGCTGAGGCCGGTCCTCGAACCGGTTCCGCTGCCGGCCCCCGGTGTCGATCGGGCCGGCACGACCGTGCCCAAGGCGGCAGCCATGGACGTGGTCGCGGCCTGACCGGACCTCGCCCTCCCCGACCAGGGGAGCGAGTGAAGGAGGCCCCGGTGCGCAGAGTCGTGACGGCACGAGCCCGGATGCTCGTCAGTGCGGCCGGGTCGGCCCACCTCAGGTGGGTCGGCCCGGCCGTTCTGCTGTGTGCGGCGACAGGATGGTGGCTGCTCGGCCCCGGCACGGGCGGCGACGGCGCGGTGCTCGGCATACTCGCCGCCGGCGGCTGGGGGCTCGGGCTGCTGCCCGTCCACACCGACCGCCGGCTCACCGGCCCGGCCCGCCGCTCGCGCCCGGCCCCGGCGTCGGGCGCCCGGCAAGACCCGAACGCGGCAAGGTCCGAAGGAGAGGGCCTGACGCGTCAGCCGCGGTCCTGGGGGCGGAGGCGGTAGCCGCGGGGAGTGGGATGGAAGCCCGCGGCCTCCAGCACCCGGCCGAGCGGTGAGGTGAGGGCGGCCTCCCCGTTGGCCCGCTCCACGGTGACACTGCCGAGCGCCCCGTCGCGGGCCGCGCCGCCCAGCGCCTGCGCGGCCGCCGCCAGGACCTCGCCGTCGGCCCAGGACAGCAGTGACTTGCCGCCGCGCTCCACGTACAGCGCCAGCTCGCCGTCGACCAGGACGACCAGGGCGCCCGCCTTGCGGCCCGGCCGGTGGGCGCTGCTCTTCGCCGCCGAGGCGCCCGGCGGATCGGGCCACTCCAGGGCGGCGCCGTAGGCGTTGGCCGGGTCGGCGGCGGCCAGCACCAGGGCCTCGGGCTGCTCGGCGGTGCCGGGGCCGCCGGCCGTCCAGCCCTGGGCGCCGGCCCGCTCCAGCCGCCCGTTGACCGAGCGCAGCCGGTCCGCGGCGCCGTCCATGGCGAACTGGGCGCCGCCCAGGCCCTCGACGAAGTAGCCGCGGCGGGCCTTGCCGCGCTCCTCGAAGGCGGAGAGCACCCGGTAGACGCCCGCGAAACCGCCGGGGACCCGCTCGGCGGCGACGGTGCCGCGGGTGAGGATGCCGTGCCGGTCGAGCAGGCACTGGGCCCGGGCGGCGGCCCGGGCGGTCGCCTCGGCGGCGGGATCGGGCAGCAACGACCAGCGGCCGGCCGCGGTGGGCGGGCCCGGGCGGCGGGCGCCGTAGGCCCGGCCGGCGCCGCCGAAGCGGCCGCGCGGCGTCGCGCGCGGCGCGCGGTGGGCGGTCGACCCGGCGGTGCGGCCGGAGCCGAGCAGGGCGCGTAGCGGGGCCAGCGAGTCGTTGGTGACGTACCCGGCCCAGACGAGGTCCCAGAGGGCGTCCACGAGGGCCGTCTCGGGGGTGTCCGGCTGCCGGTCGGCGAGCTGGCGGAAGAGCAGCCCGTACCCGCCTGCGAGGGCCTCCAGCAGCTCCGTGTGGACGGGGGTGAGGGCGGGCGGCACCGGCTCGGGACGCAGCAGGTCGGCGTTCTCGGCGAGGTGCAGGCTGATCCAGCCGTCCTTGCCCGGCAGGGCGCCCGCGCCGGCCCAGCCGATCTCGCCGGAGACCATCAGCTCGTTGAGCATCTCCGGTGCGTAGCCGTTCAGCCGGGCCGGGAGGACGAGCTTCTCCAGCGCGGAGGCGGGCAGGGCGGTGCCCTGCAGCTGCTCGACCACCCGGTACAGGCCGTCGAGGCCGCGCAGCCGGTGGCCGGCCAGGTGCTGCCACTGGGGGAGGAAGGCGGCGAGGGCGCGCGGCGGTACCGGTTCGACCTCCTGGCGGAGGGCGGCGAGCGAGCGGCGGCGGAGCCGGCGCAGCACCTCGGCGTCGCACCACTCGACGGTGGCGGTGTGGCCCTCGACCGGCCGGAACTCGCCCTGGACGAGGCGGCCGGCGGCGGTGAGCCGGTGCAGGGTGCCGGTGACCACGGCGGTGCCGAGGCCGAAGCGGGCGGCGGCTTCGGCGGCGGTGAACGGGCCGTGGGTGCGGGCGTAGCGCCCGAGCAGGTCGCCGAGCGGGTCCTTGACCGGCTCGGTGAAGGCCTCGGGCACGCCGACCGGCAGCGGGGTGCCGAGGGCGTCGCGCAGCCGGCCGGCGTCCTCGATCGCGGCCCAGCGGAGCTCGCCGCCGACCCGGACCTGGACGGCGCGGCGGGCGGCCTCCAGCTCCAGGGACCAGAGCGGTTCGGCGCCGCGGGCGGTGAGTTCGGCCTCGGAGAGCGGGCCGAGCATCCGCAGCGCGTCGGCGACGCCCTCGGCGTCCTTGATCCGCCGCTCGGGGGTGAGGCGCTGCAGCTCCGTCTCGAGCTGGGCGAGGACCTCCGGGTCGAGGAGTTCGCGCAGCTCGGCCTGGCCGAGGAGCTCGGAGAGCAGCCGGGAGTCGAGGGAGAGCGCGGCGGCCCGGCGCTCGGCGAGCGGGGAGTCCCCCTCGTACAGGAACTGGGCGACGTAGCCGAAGAGCAGCGATCGGGCGAAGGGGGAGGGCTCCGGGGTGGTGACCTCGACCAGGCGGACGGCGCGGGACTCCAGGTCGCCCATCAGCTCGACCAGGCCGGGTACGTCGAAGACGTCCTGCAAGCACTCGCGGACGGCCTCCAGCACGATCGGGAAGGAGCCGTACTCGGAGGCGACCTCCAGCAGTTGGGAGGCGCGCTGGCGCTGCTGCCAGAGCGGGGTGCGGCGGCCGGGGCTGCGGCGGGGCAGCAGCAGGGCGCGGCCGGCGCACTCGCGGAAGCGGGAGGCGAACAGCGCGGAGCCGCCGATCTGGTCGGTGACCAGCTGCTCGATCTCGGTGCTGTCGAAGAGCGTGGCGTCGGCGCCGACCGGGGCCTCGTCGGCGGGCGCCCGGTCGGGGCTGGGGAAGTCGAGCAGGTCGGCGTCGGGCAGCCGCAGCACGATGCCGTCGTCGGCGTGCATGACCTGCGGGTCGAGGCCGTGCTTCTCGCGCAGCCGGGCGCCGAGGGCGAGTGCCCAGGGGGCGTGCACCTGGGCGCCGAAGGGGGAGTGGACGACGATCCGCCAGTCGCCGAGTTCGTCGCGGAAGCGCTCGACCACGATGGTGCGGTCGTCCGGCAGGTGGCCGCAGGCGGTGCGCTGCTCGGCGAGGTAGGTGAGCAGGTTGCCGGCCGCCCAGTCGTCCAGGCCGGCGGCCTTCAGCCGCTCGGTGGCGGGCTCGGGGGCGAGCGCGCCGATCTCGCGGACGAAGGCGCCGACGGCGCGGCCGAGTTCGAGCGGGCGGCCGAGGGTGTCGCCCTTCCAGAACGGCAGCCGGCCGGGCACGCCGGGGGCGGGGGTGACGAGGACCTTGTCGTGGGTGATGTCCTCGATCCGCCAGGAGGTGGTGCCGAGGGTGAAGACGTCGCCGACCCGGGACTCGTAGACCATCTCCTCGTCGAGCTCCCCGACCCGGCCGCCGCCCTTCTTGCCCGTCTTCGAATCGGCGCCGGTGGTGCCGGCGATGAAGACGCCGAACAGGCCGCGGTCGGGAATGGTGCCGCCGGAGGTGACGGCGAGCCGCTGGGCGCCCGGCCGGCCGGCGACGGTGCCGGCCACGCGGTCCCACACCAGGCGGGGGCGCAGCTCGGCGAAGGCGTCGGACGGGTACCGCCCGGCGAGCATGTCGAGCACGCCGTCGAAGGCGGACTGCGGCAGCGAGGCGAAGGGGGCGGCCCGGCGGACGACGCCGAGCAGCTCGTCGACGTCCCAGGTGTCGAGGGCCGCCATCGCGACCAGCTGCTGGGCGAGGACGTCCAGCGGGTTGCGGGGGACGCGCAGCGCCTCGATCGAGCCGGCGCGCATCCGCTCGGTGACGACGGCGGACTGCACCAGGTCGCCGCGGTACTTGGGGAAGACGACGCCGGTGGAGACGGCGCCGACCTGGTGGCCGGCCCGGCCGACGCGCTGCAGCCCGGAGGCGACCGAGGGCGGCGACTCGACCTGGACGACCAGCTCGACGGCGCCCATGTCGATGCCGAGCTCCAGGCTGGAGGTGGCGACCACGGCGGGCAGCCGGCCGGCCTTCAGGTCCTCCTCGACCTGGGAGCGCTGCTCCTTGGAGACCGAGCCGTGGTGGGCGCGGGCGAGCAGCGGCGGGGCGCCGCCGGCGGCGCCGGAGCCGCCCATCAGCTGGGCGGGGGCGTGCGCCTCCGGCAGCGGCTCGCCGGTGGCGCGCTCGTGGGCGATCTCGTTCAGCCGGTTGCAGAGCCGCTCGGCGAGCCGGCGGGAGTTGGCGAAGACGATGGTCGAGCGGTGCGCCTGGACGAGGTCGACGATCCGCTCCTCGACGTGCGGCCAGATCGAGGCTTGCCGTGACGGTTCGTCGTCTCCCCCGGTGGCGGGCAGGTCGTCGAGGTCGGCGACGGGGACGACCACGGACAGGTCGAACTCCTTGGCGGCGGGCGGCTGGACGACCACGGCGCCGCGCTGCGGGCTGAGGAAGCGGGCGACCTCCTCGACCGGCCGGACGGTGGCCGACAGCCCGATCCGGCGGGCGGGCACGTCGAGCAGCGCGTCCAGCCGCTCCAGGCTGAGCGCCAGGTGGGCGCCGCGCTTGGTGCCGGCGACCGCGTGCACCTCGTCGAGGATCACCGTGTCGATGCCGCGCAGCGCGTCCCGGGCGGCCGAGGTGAGCAGCAGGAACAGCGACTCGGGGGTGGTGATGAGGATGTCCGGCGGGTGGGTGGCGAAGCGGCGCCGGTCGGCGGCGGGGGTGTCGCCGGAGCGGATGCCGACCTCGATCTCCGGCTCGGGCAGGCCGAGCCGGACGGAGGCCTGGCGCAGGCCGGTGAGCGGGGCGCGCAGATTGCGCTCGACGTCCACCGCGAGGGCCTTCAGCGGCGAGATGTAGAGCACCCGGCAGCGGCGCTTCGGGTCGGCCGGCGGCGGGGTGACGGCGAGCCGGTCCAGCGCGGAGAGGAACGCGGCCAGGGTCTTGCCGGAACCGGTGGGGGCGACGACCAGGACGTCCGTCCGCCGGCCGATCGCCGCCCACGCCTCGGCCTGGGCGGCGGTGGGCGCGCTGAAGGCCCCGGTGAACCAGGCCCTGGTCGCCGGGGCGAATCCGGCGAGGGCGTCCGCGGTGCTGTGCTGCGCCATGCCCCCATGGTGCCCGGTGGCACTGACAGGGCGGGTCCACCGACAGGCCGTCCGTCTGCCGCAGCCCGGCGGGCAGAATCCGACATTCCACTCATATGGTGATGATTCAGTCGCATTTCTGTGTCTCGCAGCCGTCGGGCCCCCGCCCCGCGGCCGAGACATCCCCGGGCCGCCCGCGCCCGGTCGGGACGGAGAGCGGAGGTCGCCATGGAACCGGGCACCCCGGCCACCGGCCGCACGGCCCGCGGACGCCGCCGGTTCCTCCAGCTGCTGCTGGCCATGCTGCTCGTCGCCCTGGTCGTCGGCGGCGCCGTCCCGTACGTCTCCGGCTCCGGCCGCGCGTACCTCAGCTACCTGGTGCTCGCCGAGCGGCAGGACGCCGAGGGCGCCTCGCTCGCCGCCGACGAGTCCAGGGCCGCCGGCGGCCGGGTCGTCCAGGACTACCCGCAGATCGGCGCCGTACTCGCCTACGCCAAGGGCGGCTTCGCCCAACGACTGCGCGACCGGCCCGGGATAGCAGCCGTCGGGGCCACCCGCACCGCCACCGTGCCGAGCCCGCCCGGCCCGCTGAGCGGCGCCGACTTCCGTCGCAGCGAGGAGAGCGCCTCCGCCGACAGCACCCAGGGCAGCCTCTCCGACCCCGCCGAGCAGGACGACTGGAACCTCGCCATGATCGGCGCCGCCGACCCGGCGACCGACTCCGCCGCCCTGCTCCGCACCCCCGCCGCAGACCGCGCCGGGGCCGCGGCCGCGCCGACCGCCGCCGCGCTGCGCGGAGTGCTCGTCGCGGTGCTCGACTCCGGCGTCGACGACACCCATCCGGACCTGCGCGACGCGGTGGACCCGCGCGCCTCGGTCTCCTGCGCCGACGGCCGGCCGGACGCCCGGTACGGCGCCTGGCGGCCCGACGAGGGCGTCTCCGAGAGCGGCCACGGCACGCACGTCGCCGGCATCGTCGGCGCCACCCGCGACGGCCGCGGCGTCACCGGGGTCGCCCCCGGCGTCCGGATCGCCGCCGTGCGGCTGCTCGGCCCGCTCGGCCAGTACTACGCCGAGAACATCGTCTGCGGCATGCTCTGGGCCGCCGACCACGGAGCCCGCGCGATCAACGACAGCTACTTCGCGGACCCCTGGAAGTACAACTGCCCCGAGGACCCGGACCAGGCCGCGCTCACCGAGGCCGTCGCCCGGGCCGTCGCCTACGCGCAGCGGCGCGGCTCCGTCGTCGTGGCCTCGGCCGGCAACGACAGCCAGGACCTCACCGCCGACCGGGTCGACCAGCGCAGCCCCAACGACCGCACCTCGGGGCCGGCGCAGGACCGCTACCTCGGCACCGAGTGCATCCGGCTGCCCGGCGAACTGCCCGGCGTGGTCACCGTCAGCGCCGTCGACCGCGCCGGGGTGCCGGCCGGCTACACCAACTACGGCGGCGTCACCATCGCCGCGCCGGGCGGCGACCCCGACGGCGGCGTGGACGGCGCGGTCGTCTCCGACTGGCCGGGTGACCGCTACGCCGCGCTGGCCGGCACCTCGATGGCCGCCGCGCACGTCACCGGCGCCGTCGCGGTGGTCGCCGCCGAGCACCCCGACTGGGGAGCCGAGCAGATCACCGTGGAACTGGAGACGGCCGCCGCCGCCAACTGCCCGACCGGCCCCGACACCTGCGGGGACCGGCGGTTCTACGGCGCCGGGCTGCTCGCACTGCCGTAGCGCAGACCCCGGGCCGGCGGCCGTGCCCGCACCCGCCGGCGCGGCCGGTCCGGAGCGGGCTCGGGGATACTGGTGGGCATGAGGCTGACGGAGTTCTGGCACCGGATGAACGAGCACTTCGGCGAGGCGTACGCGGAGTCGTTCGCACAGGACCACGTCATGAGCGGGCTCGGCCACCGGACGGTGCGCCAGGCGCTGGACGGCGGCTGGGAGGCCAAGGACGTCTGGCGTGCGGTCTGCGCCGATCAAGGGGTCCCCGCCCGGCTGCGCTGATCCGCCGCCACCGGCCGCATCGGTCCGCCGCATCGGCCGGGTCGGCCCGCCGCACCGGGCGCGGCCCGGAAACCTCGGGATCGGCTCCCGTCCGATGGGCGAGACTGGGCGGGTGGACAGCAGCCCAGAACCCAGCAGCCAGGTGCCCGGGGCCCCGGAGGGACGGCCCGCCCGCGACGAACGGTACGGCCGCAGACCCCAACTGCGCGGCGGTGCGATGCCCCGCTGGCTGCCCAGGGCGATGGTGCTCGCGCTGGTCCTGGTCGGCCTCTTCCAGCTCGCCAACTGGGCCTTCCACCAGCTGATCAACCTCTTCGTCATGCTGCTGGTGGCCTTCTTCCTCTCGCTGGCCATGGAGCCGGCGGTCGACCGGATGGCGGCCCGCGGGGTGCGCCGCGGGCTCGGCACCTTCCTGGTGTTCATCGCCGCGGTGGTCGCGATCGGCGGCTTCCTCGCCGCGCTGGGCATCCTGCTGGTCGACCAGGTCACCCGGGTCGCCGGCGAACTGCCGCACCTGCTGGAGAACCTGATCGACTGGATCAACCGGACCTTCCACCAGGACTTCTCGCTGGACGAACTGCAGCGGCGGGTGCTCAAGGACTCCGGCACCGTCGAGAAGTACGCCCAGCAGGCCGCCGGGAACATCTGGGGCGTCTCCAGCACCGTGATCGGCGGACTGTTCCAGATCTTCACCGTCGGCCTGTTCAGCTTCTACTTCACCGCCGACGGGCCGCGGGTGCGGCGCACCGTCTGCTCGCTGCTGCCGCCGGCCAAGCAGGGCGAGGTGCTGCGCGCGTGGGAGATCGCGCTCGCCAAGACCGGCGGCTACCTCTACTCGCGGGCGCTGCTCGCGCTGATCTCCACCCTGGCGCACTGGCTGGTCTTCCAGATCATCGACCTGCCGTACGCGGCCGCGCTGGGCATCTGGGTCGGCGTGATGTCGCAGTTCGTGCCGACCATCGGCACCTACATCGCGGGCGCGCTGCCGGTGCTGGTCGCACTGACCGGGCAGCCGGTGGACGCGGTGTGGGTGCTCGGCTTCGTCATCGTCTACCAGCAGGTCGAGAACTACCTGCTGCACCCGCGGATCACCGCGAAGACGGTGGACGTCCACCCGGCGGTGGCGTTCGGCTCGGTGATCGCCGGGGCGGCGCTGCTCGGCGCGGTGGGCGCGCTGATCGCCATCCCGGCCGCGGCCACCCTGCAGGGCTTCGTCGGCACGTACGTCCGCCGCTACGAGGTCGCCACCGATCCGCGGATCGACCGCGGCGAGGAGCGCAAGGAGCGGCGGGAGCGCAGAAGGCAGGCCGCGCGCCGGCTGCGGCGCATGATGCGGGCCGGATCCTCGGACGATTCCGCAGGTCGGGGCGGGGACGGCGGAGAGGAGTAGGAGTCGGCGCGGGATTCGAACGAATGTTCTCTATACTCGTCGACGGCGAGTTTTCCACAGGCGAAGCCCGATCCGGGTCGATTGTCGGTGGGACGCGCTAGCGTCGAGGACGATGAAGCGCACAGCACAGAACCCGAGGGTGGAAGCCATGGCAGGTACGGACCGCGAGAAGGCCCTTGAGACCGCACTCGCCCAGATCGAGCGGCAGTTCGGCAAGGGCTCGGTGATGCGCCTCGGCGAGAAGGCCAACGAGCCCATCGACGTGATCCCGACCGGCTCCACGGCGCTGGACGTCGCCCTCGGTGTCGGCGGTATCCCGCGCGGCCGCGTGGTCGAGATCTACGGCCCGGAGTCCTCCGGCAAGACGACCCTGACGCTGCACCTCGCCGCGAACGCGCAGCGGGCCGGCGGCACCGTCGCCTTCGTCGACGCCGAGCACGCGCTCGACCCGGAGTACGCGAAGAAGCTCGGTGTCGACACCGACGCGCTGCTGGTCAGCCAGCCGGACACCGGCGAGCAGGCGCTGGAGATCACCGACATGCTGATCCGCTCCGGCGCGATCGACCTGGTGATCATCGACTCGGTCGCCGCGCTCGTCCCGCGCGCCGAGATCGAGGGCGAGATGGGCGACTCGCACGTCGGTCTGCAGGCCCGGCTGATGAGCCAGGCGCTGCGCAAGATCGCCGGCGCGCTGAGCCAGTCGAACACCACCGCCGTCTTCATCAACCAGCTCCGCGAGAAGATCGGCGTCATGTTCGGCTCCCCGGAGACCACGACCGGTGGCCGGGCGCTGAAGTTCTACGCCTCCGTCCGTCTGGACATCCGCCGGATCGAGACCCTGAAGGACGGCACCGAGGCGGTCGGCAACCGCACCCGCGTCAAGGTCGTCAAGAACAAGGTCGCGGCCCCGTTCAAGCAGGCCGAGTTCGACATCCTCTACGGCGTCGGCATCAGCCGCGAGGGCGGCCTGATCGACATGGGCGTCGAGCACGGCTTCATCCGCAAGTCCGGCGCCTGGTACACCTACGAGGGCGACCAGCTCGGCCAGGGCAAGGAGAACGCCCGCAACTTCCTGCGGGACAACCCGCAGCTCGCCGACGAGATCGAGCGGAAGATCAAGGGCAAGCTCGGCATCGGCCCCAAGACCGAGCAGCCCGCCGACGCCGCCGCAGCCCCCGCCACCGAGGCCCCGGCCCCGGCAGCCACCAAGACCGCCGCCAAGAAGACGGCGGCCGCCGCCAAGGCCTGATCCGCCGATGCACAGCCACGACCGCCCATCGGGCTCGGCCGCACCCGCCGCCGAGCCCGATGACGCCGGCCCGCCCGACTGGTTCGCCGCCGTCGCCCTCCCCGAGGACGAACCGGAGACGTACGAGCCGCCCGGGCCCGAGGAGCCGTACGACTCCGCCGCGCCCGGCCTCACCGAGGTGCCCGGTCTGCGGGCCGCCTCCGCGCTGCCCGCCGGTCGGCGGCGGCGGCGCACCGCGCTCACCCCGGAGGAGGGCGAACCGCCCGCCGCCGAGTCGGTCCGGCCGGCGCGGCCGACCCGGAGCGAGCGGGCCGAGCACGCCGAGCGGCGCGACCCGGCCGACCGTCGCGGCGGACGCCGCCGGCGTGCCGAGCGCGGCGAGGACGCCCCGATCCGGCGCGCCGAGGAGCAGACCGACCCCGCGGGCCGCGCCCGAGACATCTGCCTGCGCCTGCTCACCGGCAGCCCCCGCAGTCGCAAGCAGCTCGCCGACGCCCTGCGCAGACGGGAGATCCCCGAGGACGTCGCCGATGAGGTTCTCTCCCGCTTCGAGGAGGTCGGGCTGATCGACGACGCCGCCTTCGCGGCCGCCTGGGTCGACGCCCGGCACGGCCGCCGCGGCCTGGCCCGCCGCGCCCTCGCCCAGGAGCTGCGCACCCGCGGCATCTCCGCCGACCTCGCCGAGGAGGCCCTGGCCCGGGTCGACTCCGACGACGAGGCCGAGGCCGCCCGCGCGCTCGTCGACCGCAGGCTCCGCACCACCCGCGGTCTGGAGCCGCAGGCCCGCACCCGCCGACTGGTGGCCATGCTCGCCCGCCGCGGCTACTCCGAGGGCCTCGCCTTCCGCGTCGTCCGGGAGGCGCTGGGGGAGGAGAGTGAAGGCATCGGCGAGGATTGGTGACGGATCATCAGTCATCGGCATCAACTCTCGATCGCATCTTGACCGTTTCGTAACCTGCGCTTAGCCTCGCAAGCAGTGAGGGATCACTTCGATCGCGCTACGGGCAGCCGTGCGCAGGATCGGTCGGAGTCGGTTCCGCGTATCACCCCCGGTCCCCGGCAGTTCCCTCACCGCCGCATCGACAGAGCGCGCAGCGACGGGGAGTGAGAGCGGGATGAGGATCGCGATGGGCACCGGATCGGTCGCCTCGCTGTTGCTGACCGCCCTCCTCTGCCTCGTCCTGGCCCTCACCTGGCTGATGATCCGCCGCCTGCAGGCCGCCCAGCGCCGCGCGGTCGGCGAGGCCGAGCGGGCCCGCGGCTGGGCCGAGACCCAGGCCACCCAGCTGCGTGCCGAACTCGACCGCCGCGAGGAGCGCTTGGCCGAGGAGCTGCGCCGGCTGCGCGCCCAGGAGGACGAACTCGACCGCCGCGCCGCCGCACTGGACGGCACCCGGGCCGACCTCGCCGAGCTGGAGGCCGAACGCCGCCGCGCCCTGGAGACCGCCGCCGGGCTGAGCGCCGCGCGGGCCCGCGAGGAGCTCTCCCGCGAGGTCGAGGCCGAAGCCCGCCGGGACGCGGCCGTCACCGTCCGGGAGATCGAGCGCCGGGCGAAGACCGAGGGCGACCAGCGGGCCCGCGAGATCATCGCCGGCTCGATCCAGCGCCTGGCCGCCGAGCAGACCGCCGACACCGTGGTGGCCGCCTTCAAACTGCCGAACGAGGACATGAAGGGCCGGGTGATCGGCCGCGAGGGCCGCAACATCCGGGCCTTCGAGGCGGTCACCGGTGTGAACCTGATCGTCGACGACACCCCGGAACTCGTCCAGCTCTCCTGCTTCGATCCCGTCCGCAGGGAGGCCGCCCGGCTGACCCTGGAGGCGCTCACCGCCGACGGCCGGATCAACCCGCTGCGGATCGAGGAGGTCCACGAGCGAAGCCGCGCCGAGGTCGAGCGGCTCTGCGTGCGGGCCGGCGAGGACGCCCTGCTCGCCGTCCAGCTCGACGGCATGGACCCGGCCCTCGTCCGCACCCTCGGCACCCTGCGCTACCGCACCTCGTACGGGCAGAACGTGCTCGGGCACCTGGTGGAGTCGGCGCACATCGCCGGCATGATGGCGGCCGAACTCGGCGTCGACCAGGACCTGGTGAAGCGTTCCGCGCTGCTGCACGACATCGGCAAGGCGCTCAGCCACGAGCTGCCCGGCAGCCACGCCGCGATCGGGGCCGAGTTCGCCCGCCGGCACGGCGAGTCCGTGGAGGTGGTGCACGCGATCGAGGCGCACCACGGCGAGATCGAGCCGAAGACGGTGGAGGCGGTGCTCACCCAGGCCGCCGACGCCTGCTCCGGCGGCCGGCCCGGTGCGCGCCGCGAGTCGCTGGAGGCCTACGTCCGGCGGCTGGAGCGGCTGGAGGAGATCGCCCGCTCGCACGACGGCGTCTCCAAGGTCTTCGCGATGCAGGCCGGGCGCGAGGTGCGGGTGATGGTCCAGCCAGAGAAGGTGGACGACCTGCGGGCCAAGACCATCGCCCGGGAGGTCGCCCGCCAGGTCCGCGAGGAGCTCACCTACCCCGGGCAGATACGGATCACCGTGGTCCGCGAGAGCCGGGCCACCGAGTTCGCCCGCTGAGCCGAGCCCACGCGCCGCGCACGGCAGCGGCGGCAGGGGCCGGACCCGGGTGACGGTGGGTCAGCGCCGTCCGGCGCCGTCCGGGGTCGCAGTCTCCCGGTCGCCCTGTCCGCCGGCATCGTCGGCCGCGTGTTCCGCCGCCGGCCCGGAGTTCCGGCCGTCGCCCGCGGACAACCGGGCGGGACCGCCGCGCGCGCCGTGGGCGAGGCGGCGCAGCTCCTCGGCCCGGCAGCCCTGGGTGCTGCCGACCAGGTGCCCGTCCGGGCGGATCAGCAGAACGGTGTGCGGCTCGGCGCCCGGGTACTCCTCGGTGACCAGCACCTCGGTCGGGACGGGCAGTGCGGCGGCCACCTCGGTGAGCCGCGGCATCATCCCCGCGCCCAGCCAGTGCCGGGACGACCAGACGGCCGTCCCCGGGGCGACCAGCACGAGCAGGAAGCCCAGCCCGAGCCGGGAGCGGAGCCGGTCCGCGGTGCCCTCGGTCGTGACCACCGGCACGTCCGGGACCTGCACGCCGGGGGCGGTCGCGGGCAGGCTCTCGGTGAGCGAGGTGCCGCGGCCCGCCGCGCGCTGAACGGGCACCTGACCCGGCACCCCGGACGGGGCGGCCGGGTAGGCCGGGGCACCGCCGAACCGGCCGGTGCCGAGCTGGCCGTCCACCAGCAGCGGGACGTGCTTGCGGAAGGAGCCGGTGAACAGCGAGCGCCTGGTCTGCTGCCAGCCGCGCAGCGGGCGCAGCAGCGGCATCGCCTGGTCGACGGCGCGCAGCCGGGCGCCCACGGCGCCGCGCCGTTCGGCCTCGTAGCCGTCCAGCAGGGCGCCGCCGGGCTGCGGGCCGCCGGCGTGAAGGTGCCAGGCCAGGGCGAGCCGCCAGGAGAGGTTGTCGGCGTCGCGGAGGCCGTCGACGAGGTTCTGCATGCCGAGGGCGCCGTGCAGGTGGGCGGCGTCGCCGGCGAGGAAGCAGCGGCCGGAGCGGAAGCGGGCGGCGAGCCGCTGCTGGGCGGTGTGGTCGGCGGCGGCGAGCAGATCGTACGGGGGGAGTTCGCCGCACCAGCCGGTGAGGGCGGACTTCACCCGGGTGAGCAGGGTGTCGCCGGTGACGATGCCGGGCCAGGTGGCGTGCGGGTCGACCGGTTCGGTGGGGGCGGGCCGACCGGGCGGCAGCCGCCAGTCGAGGCGCCACAGGCCGTCGGGGAGGGGGCGGGCGGAGGCCTCGCGGTCGCCGCGCCACGGCGGTTCGCGGTGCAGCCGGGCCTCACCGGCGAAGGGCAGGTCGACCCGGACGGTGGCGACCGCGTGCCGGTCGACCGCGGGCCGGCCCGGGAAGCGGATCTTCAGCAGCTTGCGGACGGTGGAGCGGGCGCCGTCGCAGCCGACCAGGTGGCTGCCGCGCCACCAGGTGGAGGCGCCGTCCCGGGTGCCGGCGGTGCGGACGCTGACGCCGTCCCGGTCCTGTTCGAGTTCGACGACCCGGGTGAGCGGCACCAGCTGGATCAGCGGGGTGGCGGTGACGGCGTCCCGCAGCCCGCGCTGCAGGCGGTGCTGCGCGAGGTGCAGCACCGGCTCCCCGTCGAGCGGGATGCGCAGCACCTCGGCACGGCGGCGCCAGACGGTGAAGGCGTCCCAGCGGGCGGCGTCGGAGGCTGCCCGGGTATAGCCGAGGCGGCCGAGCAGGGCGGTGGTGTCGGGGCCGAGGACGACGGTACGGGGGCTCTCCGGGCAGAGGCCGGCGCCCTCGTCGAGGACGATGCTCGGCACCTCGTGCCGGGCCAGGGCCAGGGCGAGCGACAGACCGACCGGCCCGGCCCCGACGACGATCACCGGGTCCACGCGGGGACCTCCGGGCGTGCGGGATCAGAATATGCCGCGCGGGTGGTCCCAGGTGGTGTCACGAACAGCAATGCAACAGATCACCAGGGTTGCCGTCAAGCAGCAGCAGGTGTGCGCCGGTTCGCGCCGCGGCGGCCGCGCGCCTCGAGCCACTTCGCCAGGGCGGTGAGCGCGAGGCACAGACCGATGTAGAGCGTGCTCATCACGATGATCATCGGGATGTACGGGTACCCGGGCGAGTTGCTGGCGATCAGCTTGCCGGCGTAGAGCAGCTCGGGGTAGGTGATGATGAAGCCGAGCGAGGTGTCCTTGAGGGTCACCACCAGCTGGCCGATGATGGCCGGGAGCATCGCCTTGACGGCCTGCGGCACCAGGATCATCCGCATCGTCTGGGTCTTGCGCAGACCCAGCGCGTACGAGGCCTCGCCCTGCCCGCGGGGCACCGCGAGGATGCCGGTGCGGATGATCTCGGCCTGGACGGCCCCGTTGTAGAGGGTGAGTCCGAGGACGAGGGCCGCCATCGGCTCCGAGGCGAAGACCCCGTGGTACAGCGCGAAGATCATGATGAGCAGCGGCATGGCGCGGAAGAACTGCACCACGGCGGTGGAGACCGCGCGCACCGGCCGGTGGTCGGAGAGCCGACCGGCGGCCAGCAGCCCGCCCAGCACGATCGAGAACACGCCGGCCAGGGCGAAGGCCTTGAGGGTGGCCAGCATGCCGTCGAGGATGCGCTGCTGGACGGTCGCGTACAGGAACGGGTCCCACAGCTCGGCCGAGAACTGCCCGGCGTCGGCGAGTTTGACGTACGAGTACCAGAGCAGCCCGGCGATGCCGAGCAGCGAGGCGATGCCGAACAGGCGGTAGCGCAGGCGGGTCTTGGGGCCGGGGACGTCGTAGAGGACGGTCGCGGTGGCGGTGCGGGTGCTCATCGGACCACCGCCAGGCGGGTCTCCAGGAGACGGAACACTCCGCCGACGGTGAAGCTGACCAGAAGGTACGCGAGTGCCACCCAGAAGAAGATCCCGAAGATGGCGTACCCCTTGTCGGTGAGTGTCGCCTGCACGGTGTAGAGCTCGGAGTTGTTGAACGCACCGGCGATCGCCGAGTTCCTGGGCAGGGCGATGAAGACGCTGCTCATCGGCGGCAGCACGGTGCGGGCCGCCTGCGGGAACACGATGCTTCCGAGCGTCTGGCCGAAGGTCATGCCCAGACTGCGGGCCGCCTCCGCCTGGCCGAACGGCACGGTGTTGATGCCCGAGCGCAGCACCTCGCAGACGAACGCGCCGGTGTACGAGCTCAGCGCGATCACCGCGAAGGTGAAGTTGTCGAAGTGCGCGTCCAGTCGCGGCAGAGCGAAGAACGCCGCGAAGAACAGCAGGGTCAGCGGGGTGTTCCGGAAGGTGTTCACCCACACGGTGCCGAACACCCGCAGCGCCGGGACCGGGGAGACCCGGAAGGCCGCCAGCACGGTGCCGAGCAGCAGCGCGAAGAGTGCGCTCACCGCGCTCAGCTCGATCGTCTGCAGAAAACCGTCGCGGAAGAGCGCGAAGTTGTCGCCCTCGAACAGTATGCCCACGCCGGCGGCCCTCCTCTCAGTATCGGTTCAGTCGGTCAGCGCCCGACTCAGTAGCGCTCCAGCGCCGGGACGGCCGGGGCGGCCGCGCCCGACAGACCGAGGGTCGCGTCGTAGGCCTTCTTCCAGTCGCCGTTGTCCTGGTGGGCCTTCAGCGCGTTGTTGATGGCGTCCCGCAGCACCTTGTCGTCGTGGTTCAGGCCCACGCCGTACTTCTCGGTGGAGAAGGTCTTGCCGACGACCTTGAGCTTGCCGGCGTTCTTGGCGCCGAAGCCCTTGAGGATCGCGTCGTCGGTGGTCACCGCGTCGACCTCGCCGGTCAGCACCTTCTCCACGCACTGGGCGTAGGTGTCGTACTGGACGACCTTCTTGCCCTCGCCGACGTACGTCTCGATCTGCTTCACCGAGGTGGAGCCGGTGACCGAGCAGATGTTCTTGCCCTTGACCGACTCCGGGCCGGTGATGTCGGTGTTGTCCTTCTTCACCAGCAGGTCCTGGCCGGCGATGTAGTACGGGCCGGCGAAGGACACGTCGGCCTTGCGCTTGTCGTTGATGCTGTAGGTGCCGACGTAGTAGTCGAGGCCACCGCTCTTGATCTCCGTCTCGCGGTTGGCCGACACGACGGTCTTCCAGGTGATCTGGTCGGGCGAGAACCCGAGGTCGGCGGCGATCATCTTGGCGATCTCGATGTCGAAGCCGTTGCGGGTGTTGGTGGTCAGGTCCTCGAAGCCGAGGTACGGCTGGTCCGCCTTGGCGCCGATGGTGAGCTTGCCCTTGGCCTTGGCCGCCTTCCAGACCGGCGAACCCTCCAGGTTGACGGACTTGTTCACGGTGTAGGTGGGCAGGGTCGGCGCGGCGGCGTCGGAGCCGGCCGGCGAGCCCTCCTTGCCGCAGGCGGCGACGGCGGTCAGCGCGAGCACCGACAGGGCGGCGGCGATGGTGCGACGAGTCCTCATGAGGGTTGGCTCTCCTCGGTAATGGCCACCGGTGGACCGGGGCGCTGGGGCTGGACCTTCCGTGACTGCGGCCGGGCACCCCGTCGGGCCCGGCCGCGACGATCGGCGCCCGGCGGGCGCCTCGGCGTTCAGTGGCTCAGGATCTTGGACAGGAAGTCCTTCGCGCGATCCGTCCGCGGCGCGGTGAAGAACGCGTCCGGGGTGTTCTCCTCGACGATCCGGCCGTCCGCCATGAACAGCACCCGGTTGGCCGCGGACCGGGCGAAGCCCATCTCGTGCGTGACCACGACCATCGTCATGCCGTCGGCGGCGAGTTGGCGCATGACCTCCAGCACCTCGGTGACCATCTCCGGGTCGAGCGCGGAGGTCGGCTCGTCGAAGAGCATCACCTTGGGCCGCATCGCCAGCGCCCGGGCGATCGCCACGCGCTGCTGCTGGCCGCCGGAGAGCTGCGCCGGGTACTTGTCGGCCTGGGCGCCGACGCCGACCCGCTCCAGCAGGTCGCGGGCGGTGGCCTCGGCCGTGGCACGCGGTACCTTGCGCACCTTCACCTGGGCGAGGACGACGTTCTCCAGCACCGTCTTGTGCGCGAACAGGTTGAAGCTCTGGAACACCATGCCGACCTCGGCGCGCAGCCGGGCCAGCTCCTTGCCCTCCGCGGGCAGCGGCTGGCCGTCGACGGTGATGGTGCCCGAGTCGATCGTCTCCAGCCGGTTGATCGTCCGGCACAGCGTGGACTTGCCGGAGCCGGACGGGCCGATCAGGACGACGACCTCGCCCTGACGGATGCTCAGGTCGATGTCCTGCAGGACGTGGAGGGCACCGAAGTGCTTGTTGACCCCGGACAGCACCACCAGCGGAGCGGTCGCGGCCGCGGCATCGGTGACAGCGGTCTCGGTCATCGCGCGGTAGCTCCTCGTCTCTGACCCAGGGTGAATGCCCTTGGGTGGCAGTGCTGATGGTGCGAAGTGGTGCCAAGTCGGTACCGGAGGCCGGAGCCGGCGGAGCCCGCAGCCCCCGGTGGGCCGACCATAGGAGTCCCGACGATGCCATGTCAGTCGATCTGAGCGGAACTTGAGGATCACGATCAGGCCACGCACCGCCGCCGGGGGTCACCCTGCGCGCCCGCGGCCCCGGGAACGCCGGGTCGGCGGGCGCGGATATCGGCTCGGTAACGGCCCGCGGCCGCCGCCCCCGCCGATCGGCCGGGTGCGGTGCGATGGGGCGGGACGCCGTGGTCGCGTCCGGGCCGGCGGTGTCGCCGCACCCGGGGCGGACGGCACAATACTCCGAACCGCGTGGCCGTACCGGTCGGGCCGCCCGCCCGGCACACTGGCCGGACAGGCCACAGCGGCAACGGGAGAAAAAGGAGGTACCGGATGCGACTGCTGCTCGTCGAGGACGACGACCGGGTCGCCGCCGCGCTCACCGCTGTCCTGGGCCGGCACGGCTTCCAGGTCAAGCACGCGCGCAGCGGGCACGAGGCGCTGGACGCCCTCGTACCCGACGGCAACGAACCGTTCCGTGTGGTGCTGCTCGACCTCGGGCTGCCGGACCGGGACGGCTTCGAGGTGTGCAGCCGGATCAGGGCCGGCAGCGGCATTCCGGTGATCATGGTCACCGCGCGGGCCGACATCCGCTCCCGGATCCACGGGCTCAACCTCGGCGCCGACGACTACATCACCAAGCCCTACGACATGGGCGAACTGCTCGCCCGCATCCACGCCGTCTCCCGCCGCGGCCTGCCCGCCACCACCGCAGGGCCGGCCGAGCAGTCCGGTGGACCGCTCGCCTCCCGCGGCATCGTCATCGACCGCGAGCGCCGCCGCGTCAGCGTGCACGGACGCGACGTGCCGCTCACCCGCAAGGAGTTCGACCTGCTGGCCCTGCTCGCGCAGAGCCCCGGCGTCGTCTACCGCCGCGAGCAGATCTTCAGCGAGGTCTGGCGCAGCGGCTGGGAGGGCAACGGCCGCACCCTGGAGGTGCACATCGGTTCGCTGCGCACCAAGCTCGGCCTGCCCGGCCTGGTCGAGGCCGTCCGCGGGGTCGGCTACCGGCTGATCGCCGAGCAGCCCGCCGACGGCACCGACGCCGCCCCGACCGCCTCCACCGAGGGCTCGGCCGACACCGACGCCGCGGAGCGCTGAGCCCGACGTGCAGAACCGCCTGCTCGGCATCCTGCTCTCGCTGATGGCCTGCGTGCTGGCCGCCCTCGGGCTGCCGCTCGCCGCCGCCGTCGCCGCGGCTGAGCAGAGCCGGGTGGTGGTCGACCGGATCGACGACGCCGCCCGCTTCGCCCAGGACCTGCCCACCCAGGGCCGGGCGGGCTCCGACACCGCCGTCAAGGGCGGCACCGTGCCCGACGCCGGCGACACCACGCGGCTGCGCAGCCTGGCCCTGGAGGCCGCCCGCTACCACGACCTCTACGGCGCCCGGGTCGGCATCTTCCAGCGGGACGGCAGCGCCGTCGCCGTCGCCCCGGAGAGCTGGACGGTGCCCGCCGGCGGGGCAGGCGCGCAGGCCTTCCAGGAGGCGCTGGACGGCCGGCGCAGCCACAACCCCCCGCAGGTCTGGCCGTGGACCCCGGACCGCACCATCACCGTCGCCCTGCCGGTGGTCCGCGACGGCGACGTAGTCGCCGTGGTGATCACCGAGTCCCCGACCGGCCCGTTGCGTGCCCGCGTCCTGCACAGCTGGCTGTGGATCGGCGCCGGCGAGGCGCTCGCCATGATCGTCGCCGTGCTGCTCGCACTGAGGCTCACCGGCTGGGTGCTGCGGCCCGTCCGCACCCTCGACCGGGCGACCCACGACATCGCCACCGGCCGCCTCAACGCCCGGGTCGCCGCCAGCGGCGGCCCGCCGGAGCTGCGCCGGCTCGCCCGGTCCTTCAACGACATGGCCGACCACGTGGTGCTCGCCATCGACCAGCAGCGGGCCTTCGTCGCCGACGCCTCCCACCAGCTGCGCAACCCGCTCGCGGCGCTGCTGCTGCGGGTCGAGCTGCTCGGCCTGGAGCTGCCCGAAGGGCACCAGGACGAGGTCGGCGCCGTCCGCGAGGAGGGCATCCGGCTGGCCCGGGTGCTGGACGACCTGCTGGGCCTGGCCACCGCCGAACACGCCCGCCCCGAGCCCGAGCCGGTCGATCTCACCGCCCTGGTGCTCGCCCGGGTCGACGCCTGGCGCGCGGTCGCCGACCAGCGCGGCATCGACCTGGCCTGGGACGGGCCCCCGGTCGCCTACGGCCTGGCCGACCCGATCGGCTTCGGCAGCGCACTGGACGCGGTGCTCGACAACGCGCTGAAGTTCACGCCCACCGGCCGCCGGGTCGCCGTCGACACCGTGCTGCGCAAGCGCGAGGTCAGCGTCGCGGTGACCGACTCCGGCCCCGGCCTCACCGACGAGGAGCTCGCCCGGATCGGCGACCGCTTCTGGCGCAGCCCCCGCCACCAGAACGTGGACGGCTCGGGGCTCGGCCTGTCCATCGCCCGCACCCTGCTGCTCGCCGGCGGCGGCTCGCTGGACTTCGCCCGCGCCGAGCCCGGCGGGCTCACCGTGGTGCTGACCGTCCCGCGCCGCCGCGACTGACGGCCGGCCCGCCCCGTCGTGACGGAGGGGCCTGCCGATTCAGGGCTTGATCGAGGTGTAGTACCGCCGGGCACCCTCGTGCAGCGGCAGCGGGTCGGTGTAGACGGCGGTGCGCAGGTCGACCAGCTGCGCGGCGTGCACCTGGGAGCCGATGGTGTCCCGGCTGTCGATCACCGCCCGGGTCACCCCCTGCACCAGGTCGGGGTCGACGTCGTCCCGGGTGACCAGCAGGTTGGGCACCGCCACGGTGGGCACCGCGGTGCCCGGCGGCTCCGCCTTCGGGTAGGCGTCCTTCGGGATGGTCGCCGCCCGGTACGCGTCGGTGCCGCCGCCCTCCTGTTGGTGCAGGGCCTCGGCGAGGTCGGCCAGCGGCACGATCCGGATCCGGAAGCGCTCCGACAGGTCGGTGAGCGCCGTGGTCGGCAGCCCGCCGGACCAGAAGAACGCGTCGATCTGCCCGTCCCGCAGCTGGTCGGCGGCGTCGCCCACGCCCAGCAGCCGGGGCTTGACGTCCTTGTCGATGTCGAGGCCGGCCGCGGCCAGCAGCTTGCGGGTGACCAGGTTCACGCCGGACTTCTCCTGACCCACCCCGACCCGCAGCCCCCGCAGGTCGGCCGTCCGCCGCACCGGCGAGTCGGCCGGCACCACCAGCTGCAGGTAGTCGTCGTACAGCCGGGCGATCGCCCGCAGCCGCCACTTGGACGGGCTGTTGAAGCCCGCCACCGAGTCCGCCGTCGCGATCGCGAAGTCGTCCTCCCCGGCCGCCACCCGCTCCAGGTTGTCCACCGAGCCCTGCGAGTTGTCCAGGCGCATCCGCACCCCCGGCATCGCGGTGGACACGTAGCCGCGCAGCAGCTGCCCGTAGCGGTCGTAGACGCCGCGCTGCACACCGGTCGAGAAGCCGATCTCGCCCTTCGGGTAGTCGGGCCCCGAACGGGAGGACAGCCACCATCCGGTCAGGGCGCCCGCCACGAGCAGCAGCGCCAGGCCGATCGGCACCGGCCGGCGGCGGGCGGAGCGGCGCACGGCGGCACCGAACCGGGCAGGTATCGAGGACTGGGCCATGCAGGGATACTGCCAGGCCCGGCGGCCCGGCGGGAGGGCCGTCCCACTGCCCGTACCCTTGCTGTCGTGGGTATGGAGGAGAGCTTGCGAACTTACAAGGTCGTCACGTACGGCTGCCAGATGAACGTCCACGACTCCGAGCGGCTGTCCGGCCTGCTGGAAGAGGCCGGCTACGCGAAGGCCGGCCAGGACGCCGATCCGGACCTGGTGGTCTTCAACACCTGCGCGGTCCGCGAGAACGCCGACAACAAGCTGTACGGCAACCTGGGCCGGCTGGCACCGGTCAAGCAGCAGCACCGGGGCATGCAGATCGCCGTCGGCGGCTGCCTCGCCCAGAAGGACCGCGACACCATCGTCCGCAAGGCTCCCTGGGTCGACGTCGTCTTCGGCACCCACAACATCGGTCACCTCCCCGCCCTCCTCGAGCGGGCCCGGGTCGAGGAGCAGGCCCAGGTCGAGATCCTCGAGTCGCTGGAGACCTTCCCCTCCACCCTGCCCACCCGCCGCGAGTCCGCCTACGCCGCGTGGGTCGCGATCTCGGTGGGCTGCAACAACACCTGCACCTTCTGCATCGTCCCCGCGCTGCGCGGCAAGGAGGAGGACCGCCGCCCCGGCGACATCCTCGCCGAGGTCGAGGCGCTGGTCGCCGAGGGCGTCGTCGAGGTCACCCTGCTCGGCCAGAACGTCAACTCCTACGGCTCCGACCTGGGCGACCGTGAGGCCTTCTCCAAGCTGCTGCGCGCCTGCGGCGGGATCGAGGGCCTGGAGCGGGTCCGCTTCACCTCGCCCCACCCGCGGGACTTCACCGACGACGTGATCGCCGCGATGGCCGAGACCCCGAACGTGATGCACCAGCTGCACATGCCGCTGCAGTCCGGCTCGGACACCGTGCTCAAGGCGATGCGGCGCTCCTACCGGCAGGCCCGCTACCTCGACATCATCCGCAAGGTCCGCGAGGCCATGCCGGACGCGGCGATCTCCACCGACATCATCGTGGGCTTCCCCGGCGAGACCGACGAGGACTTCGAGCAGACCCTGCACGTCGTCCGCGAGGCCCGCTTCGCCAACGCCTTCACCTTCCAGTACTCCAAGCGGCCCGGTACCCCGGCCGCCGAGATGGCCGACCAGATCCCGAAGGCGGTCGTCCAGGAGCGCTACGACCGGCTGATCGCCCTCCAGGAGGAGATCTCCTGGGAGGAGAACAAGAAGCAGGTCGGCCGGCGGCTGGAGATCCTCGTCGCGGAGGGCGAGGGCAAGAAGGACGACCGGACGGACCGGCTCTCCGGCCGCGCCCCGGACAACCGGCTGGTGCACTTCACCCGGCCCGCGGAGGGCGTCCGCCCCGGCGACATGGTCACCGTCGAGATCACCTACGCCGCCCCGCACCACCTCCTCGCGGAGGGCACCCCGATCGCCGTCCGGCGGACCCGCGCCGGCGACGCCTGGGAGAAGCGGCAGGCCGCCCCGGCAGCCAAGCCGGCCGGCGTGATGCTCGGCATCCCCACCATCGGCGCCCCGGCACCCGCCCCGGCGGCCGCACCGGGCTGCGGCTGCGACTGACGGTCCGGGAGACCCCGAGAGGGGTGACCCGTACGCGTGGGGGGCACCTCGTGGGTGCCCCCCACACACCCGTGTTCGGGCTCGGCCCGACCTGCGCCGGGGGCTTGCCGACTAGAGTGATCGACATGCTGGTTGCCGCCGCCGTGTGCCCCTGTCCGCCGTTGATCGTTCCGGAGGTGGCGGCCGGTGCCGCGCCCGAGCTGGACGGGCTGCGGGCCGCCTGTGCCGAGGCGGTGGGGGAGCTGCTCGGGTCGGGCGCGGAGCTGATCGTCCTGGTCGGTACGGGCCCGAAGGCGCAGGTCTGGACGGAGGGCGGCGCCGGATCGCTGCGCCGCTACGGGGTGGACCTCGCGGTGCGGCTGCCGGCCCCCGAGGTGTCCGGCCCCGAACTCGCCCCCTCGCTCACCGTCGGGGCCTGGCTGCTGGCCGAGGCGGGCGCCGACCTGCCCGCGCACGCCTGCGCCGTCCGCCCAGACACCGCCCCCGACCGCCTGGCCGGTCTGGGCAAGGGCCTGGCCGACCTCGCGGACCGGGTCGGCCTGCTGGTGCTGGGCGGCGGCAGCGCCTGCCGTTCGGTGAAGGCCCCGGGCTACTGGGACGAGCGGTCCGAGGCGTACGACGCCGCGGCGGCCGCCGCCCTGGCCACGGCCGACACCGCCGCGCTGGCCGCCCTCGACCCGCAGCTCTCGGCCGAGCTGCAGGCCGACGGGCGAGCGCCCTGGCAGGTGCTGGCCGGAGCCGCGGAGGGCGCGGGCCTGAGCGGCCGGCTGCTCCACGACGAGGCCCCGTACGGCGTCGGCTACCTGGTGGCCTCCTGGCGCTGAGCCCGGGCCCCGGCCGGCACCCGCGCCGGCCGGTTCACGAGGCCCCGCCCTCGCCCGGCTTGGTGGCGAAGTCGTTCACCAGGTGCTTGGCCTTGGCCGTGCCGTGCTCGATCTTCTCGTGGTACTTGTGCTTGGTCGCCTTGTCGACGGCCTCGCCGGTCTTGTCGACGGCGTTGTCGATCTTCTCCTCGTGCCGGCCGGTGAGTTCGCTCGCCTTGACCTTGAGCTCGTCGGCCTTGACCTTGAGGCTGTCCTTCAGTCCCATGGCTGGTCTCCTCGTCCGGTGGGAGGGCCGGACCCCGCGGGCCGGTGTCCCATCTCCTCCAACGCTCGGATGTGCCCTGATGTTCTCCGCGGCAAACCGGGCGCAATCGGACAAAACGATACGGCTGTGCGACGTCCGCCGCAGGGTTTGGGAGACTGGGCGGGTGAGCAGCTCCAGCCCCGTCCCCTCCCGCGTCGTCTCCGTGGTCGGCGCCACCGCCGCCGGCAAGTCGGACCTCGCCGTTGCCCTCGCCCAGGCCCTCGGCGGCGAGGTGGTCAACACCGACTCGATGCAGCTCTACCGGGGCATGGACATCGGCACCGCCAAACTCACCGGGGCCGAGCGCGGCGGAGTTCCGCACCACCTGCTGGACATCTGGGACGTCACCGAGGCCGCCAGCGTCGCCGAGTACCAGCGGCTGGCCCGCGCCGAGATCGACCGGCTGCTCGCGGCAGGCCGCACGCCCGTCCTGGTCGGCGGCTCCGGCCTGTACGTGCGGGCCGCCGTGGACGAGATGGAGTTCCCCGGCACCGATCCGTCCGTGCGCGTCCGACTCGAGACCGAGCTGGCCGAAAACGGCTCCGGGGCGCTGCACCGCCGGCTCGCCGAGCTGGACCCGGCCGCCGCCGCCGCGATCCTCGCGAGCAACGGCCGGCGGATCGTCCGGGCGCTGGAGGTCATCGAGATCACCGGCCGGCCGTTCACCGCCAACCTGCCCGGCCACACCGCGGTCTACGACACCGTGCAGATCGGCGTCCGGGTGCCCCGCCCCGAGCTGGACGAACGGATCGAGCTGCGGGTCGACCGCATGTGGCAGGCCGGACTCCTCGACGAGGTAAGGGAGTTGGAGAAGGCGGGGCTGCGCGGCGGCAAGACCGCCTCGCGGGCGCTGGGCTACCAGCAGGTGCTCGCCTTCTTCGCCGGCGAGTGCACCGAGGACGAGGCCCGCGCCGAGACCGTCCGCGCCACCCGGCGGTTCGCCCGCCGACAGGAGTCCTGGTTCCGCCGCGACGACCGCATCCACTGGCTGGACCGCCCGGCCGGCGCCGACCCCGTCGACCTCCTGACCCGCTCGCTGGAGCTGGTCGGCGCCTGACCCGCGGCCGTGTCCGGCGGCCCCCCTCGTGCCGCCGTCCGGTGACCCGCGGCGGCGACGCGGCGGCATCCCGCAGGGTCCCGAAGGGCAGAAACCGGCCATGTCGTTCGTGCAGCTGCGCACGCAGCGGCAGGTGCACGACGAACCGGCGGTTACAGCCGGATCACGTCATGGCCACGGATCACCCGGAGACCCCGTGCGACGCCCTGTCGGCAACCTTGGACATGCCATCATCGTCAGTACCAGGGGTCGGCCTGCGCGGGCCGGCTTCACCGTTCACGAGTCCGTGAACTCGTGTCGATCCGTCAGGGGAGGCCGCGTGTCGACGGGTACCGGCCCCGAAACCGAGGAGCTCAGGCCCAGCACCGGGCAGGTGCTGCCGGAGCTCGTGGTGCCCACCTCCTACGCGATCGCGCTGCCCGCCATCGAGGACCTCGCCGCCCCCGGCGTGGTGCACGAGCGCGAGATCAGACCGCGCCGCAGACTGCGCTGGTGGCAACTGCTGCCGATCGTGCTGATGGCCACCTTCGGCTCCCTGATGTTCGCCTTCCCGCTGGCCTTCTCCGGCGACGCCGCCTCCTCGATGATCGGCATGCTCGGCCTGCTGCTCACCGCGGCCTCCGGCGGCTGGGGCGCGATGGCCGCCCGGCGGGCCGGCTACAAGTGGCCGGGGCTGCCCCGGCGCGGCAGCGGCACCCGGGCGAGCTGGCGGGCGATCGTCGCCTACACGCTGATCGCGGGCACGGCCGTCGCGCTGGCCCTCTGGCGGGTCGTCCACCTGCGCGGCTGATCAGTACCATCGGCTCTGTGAGCGCACCCACCACTCCCGCACCCGCCGTTCCCGCACCCGCCACGCCCGGCCTCCCCTTCCTCAAGGGCCACGGCACGCAGAACGACTTCGTGATCGTCCCCGACCCGGACGGCCGCCTCGACCTCGGCCCGGCCGCCGTGGCCCGGCTGTGCGACCGGCGCGCGGGCATCGGTGCGGACGGTGTGCTGCGGGTGGTGCGCTCCGCCGCCGACCCGGCCGCCGCCCACCTGGCCGGCGAGGCCGAGTGGTTCATGGACTACCGCAACTCCGACGGCTCGATCGCCGAGATGTGCGGCAACGGCGTGCGGGTGTTCGCCCACTACCTGGTCCGGTCCGGGCTGGCGAAGCCGGGCCCGATCGCGATCGCCACCCGCGCCGGTGTCCGGCAGGCACGGGTCGCCGACACCCCCGAGGACGCTCCCGGCGAGGTCACCGTCGACATGGGCCGCGCCCTGCTCCCCGGCCCGGACGGCATCGAGGTCTCGGTCGGCGCGAAGACCTGGCCCGCCCTCAACGTCAACATGGGCAACCCGCACGCGGTCGCCTTCGTCGACGGCCTGGACGACGCCGGAGACCTCTTCTCCGCGCCGCACACCGCCCCCGAGGGCGTCTACCCGGACGGCGTGAACGTCGAGTTCGTGGTCGACCGCGGCCCGCGGCACGTGGCGATGCGGGTGCACGAGCGCGGCTCCGGCGAGACCCGCTCCTGCGGCACCGGCGCCTGCGCGGTGGCGGTCGCCACCGCCCGCCGCGACGGGCTCGACCCGGCGGCCACCGGCGAGGCCGTCCGCCACACCGTGGACGTGCCCGGCGGCCGCCTGGTGATCGAGGAGTTCCCGGACGGCCGGGTGGAGATGACCGGCCCCGCCGAGATCGTCGCCTCCGGCACCCTCGACCCCGCCTGGCTGGCCCGCGCCGAGGCCTGATCCGGCGCCCCGGCCCCGACGGTCCGACGTCCCGTCGGGGCGCTCCGGCCGGCGGTTCGTCCGTGGACGAATCGGACCGGCGGCCCGTCAGCTCCCGCCGGAGCGCCGTGTTTTCCCGTTTCGGTCGCGGGCGAATCCGCCCGATCGGGTGATCCTGGTCACGGACCGGGGGCATTGCGTCGCGGATCGTGTTGTCCTCGGTAGCATGGACCACCGGGTCGGGAGGCCGCTCCGGTGATCGCTGCCGGAGGTGCGGATGGCCATCGAAGCAGGACCGATCGAGACCGCTCAGCCCGGCGCCGCCCCCAGGCGGCCGCTCGGCAGGCTGAGCCGTGGCGCCCTCACCCGTGCGGGCCGCGCCGCCGTGCTCGCCACCGGCCGCGCCCCCGTCCCGGACGCGATCGAGCCGATCGTGCAGGCACACCGGCGCCACCACCCGCAGGCCGATCTCGCCCTGCTCGCCCGCGCCTACCGGCTCGCCGAGGAGGGCCATCGCGGCCAGGTCCGCAAGAGCGGCGAGCCGTACATCACGCACCCGCTCGCCGTCACCATGATCCTCGCCCAACTCGGCGCGGAGACCACCACCCTGGTGGCCTCGCTGCTGCACGACACCGTCGAGGACACCGAGGTGACGCTCGATCAGGTCGCCGCGGACTTCGGCCCCGAGGTGGCCTATCTGGTCGACGGCGTCACCAAACTGGAGAAGGTCGACTTCGGCGCCGCCGCCGAGGCCGAGACCTTCCGCAAGATGCTCGTCGCCACCGGCGACGACGTCCGGGTGATGGTGATCAAGCTCGCCGACCGGCTGCACAACATGCGCACCATCCGGCACATGAAGCCCGCCAGCCGAGTACGGATCGCCAAGGTCACCCGGGACGTGCTCATCCCGCTCGCCGAACGCCTCGGCATCCAGGTGCTCAAGACCGAGCTCGAGGACATCGTCTTCGCCACCCTCCACCCGGAGGAGTACGCCCGGACGCGGGCCGTGGTCGCCGCCCACGAGGCCCGGCCGGAGGAGCTGCTGCAGCCCTTCGCCGAGACACTCGCCCGCCAGCTCGCCGAGGCCGGCGTCGCCGCCGAGGTCACCGTCCGCCCCCAGCACTGCGTCTCGGTGCACCGGGTGATGCTCAAGCGGGCCGCCGCGGCCGGAGCGGACGGGCGGCCGCAGGCGCTGCAGCCCGCCGACTTCGGCCGGCTGCTCGTGGTCGTCGAGGAGAACGCGGACTGCTACGCCGTCCTCGGCGAGCTGCACACCTGCTGGACGCCGCTGCCCGGCGAGTTCAAGGACTTCGTGGCGGCCCCCAAGTTCAACCTCTACCAGTCGCTGCACACCGCGGTGCAGCTGCCCGGCGGCGAGGTGGCCGAGGTACTGGTCCGCACCCGGCAGATGCACCGGGTGGCCGAGTTCGGCGTGGTCGCGCTCGGCGACCCGCACCAGCCGGCCGACCGGCCCGCCCCCGCGGGCCCGGCCGGCGGCGACGAACTCGACCGCACCGACCCGGCGAGACCGGGCTGGCTCAGCCGGCTGCTCGCCTGGCAGCAGGAGACCCCGGACCCGGACGCGTTCTGGTCGACCCTGCGCGACACCCTCGCCGACGACGGCGAGATCACCGTCGTCACCGAGGACGGCGACACCCTCCACCTGCCGGTCGGCGCCACGGGCGTGGACGCCGCCTACCTGCTCGGCGAGGAGACCGGCCACCGATGTATCGGCGCCCGGGTCAACGGCCGGCTCGCCACCCTCTCCACCGTGCTGCGCGACGGCGACATGGTGGCGGTGCTGACCGCCCCGACCGGCGAGCCGCCCGGCCCCGCCGCCGCCTGGCTGGAGCACGCCCGCACCCCCGCCGCCAGGCTCGCCATCGAACGCTGGCTGGCCCGCCCGGACGCCGCCCCGGCGGTGGAGACCGGCCCCGCCGACGGCCGCCCCGCGCCCCCACCGCAACCCCAGCCGCAGCCGGCCGCCGCCCGCGGCCGCACCCCGGTCGCCGTGGCCGGCCGGCCCGGCACACCCGTCCGGCTCGCCCGCTGCTGCACCCCGGTACCCCCGGACGCGGTGACCGGCTTCCCGATCCGCGGCGGCGCGGTCGCCGTGCACCGCACCGGCTGCCCGGTCGGCGAGCGGATGCGCGAGGACGGCCGCGGCCCGCTCCGGCTCACCTGGATCCCCGGCGCCGTCCCGTCGAACGGCTACCGGGTCGCCCTGCAGGCCGAGGCGCTGAACCGCCCCCGGCTGCTCGCCGACCTCACCGCCGCCATCTCCGGCGAGGGCGTCGGCATCTTCTCCGCCGACGTCGAACCCCCGCGCGACCTGCGGGTCCGGCACAGCTACACGGTCGAACTGCCCGGCGCCGAGACACTGCCCGCGGTGATGCGCGCGATGCTCCGCGTCCCCGGCGTGTACGACGTCTACCGGCTCGGCGCCCCGCGCGAGGAGGGCCACGACGGCGCCGGCACCGACCCGCACACCGGTGCCGCGGAGGTCGCCGCGGGGCGAAATGGGGGTGACCCGGCCGAGGGGGGCGTGCGACCATCGTGGGGAATGCACGGCCGGTCCGCGGCGTTCACCGGAGGCAGTAGCCCCGGTGCCGTCGGCGGTCCGCAGGGGTAGCTCGTCCCGCGCGACGGTAGAAGGCGCGGCAGCCGGGCAGACTCCTCGACGCAGTCCGTCTGTGCCGGCCTCCCGACAGCGCAAAGGATGAGATGACCTCCACGTTCGACAGCCGCACCCAGACAAGCGAGTCCGCCCGCCGGCTCGCCGACCTCAGGGCCGGTGCCCTGATGGACGAGGACCTCGCGGCGATCGACGAGGACCTCGACCACTTCGACGGGGAACAGTACGACCGATCCGAGCGCGCGGCCCTGCGCCGTGTGGCCGGCCTGTCGACCGAGCTCCAGGACGTCACCGAAGTCGAGTACCGCCAGCTCCGCCTGGAGCGCGTGGTGCTCGTCGGCGTGTGGACGGACGGCACGGCCGAGGAGGCCGAGAACTCGCTGGCCGAGCTCGCCGCACTCGCCGAGACGGCCGGCTCCGAGGTGCTGGACGGTGTGATCCAGCGCCGCGACAAGCCCGACGCCGCCACCTACATCGGTTCCGGCAAGGCCCAGGAGCTGCGCGACATCGTCGCCTCCACCGGCGCCGACACCGTCGTCTGCGACGGTGAGCTCACCCCCGGCCAGCTGATCCACCTCGAGGACGTCGTCAAGGTCAAGGTCGTCGACCGGACGGCCCTGATCCTCGACATCTTCGCCCAGCACGCCAAGTCCCGTGAGGGCAAGGCCCAGGTCTCCCTGGCGCAGATGCAGTACATGCTGCCGCGCCTGCGAGGCTGGGGTCAGTCGCTCTCCCGGCAGATGGGTGGCGGTGGCTCCGGTTCCTCGGGCGGCGGCATGGCCACCCGCGGTCCCGGTGAGACCAAGATCGAGACCGACCGGCGCCGGATCCGCGAGAAGATGGCGAAGCTCCGCAAGGAGATCGCCGACATGAAGAAGGGCCGCGACACCAAGCGCCAGGAGCGCAAGCGCCACCAGGTGCCGTCCGTGGCCATCGCCGGCTACACCAACGCCGGTAAGTCCTCCCTGCTCAACCGGCTCACCGGCGCCGGCGTCCTGGTGGAGAACTCCCTGTTCGCCACCCTGGACCCGACCGTCCGGCGGGCCCAGACCCCGAGCGGCCGGCTGTACACGCTCGCCGACACCGTCGGCTTCGTCCGCCACCTGCCGCACCACCTGGTCGAGGCGTTCCGCTCCACCATGGAGGAGGTCGCCGACGCCGACCTCATCCTGCACGTGGTGGACGGCTCGCACCCCGAGCCCGAGACCCAGCTCGCCGCCGTCCGCGAGGTGATCGTCTCGGTCGAGGCGCAGGACGTGCCCGAGATCGTGGTGATCAACAAGGCCGACGCGGCCGACCCGGCCGTCCTGCAGCGCCTGCTGCGCCGCGAGCCGCACGCCCTCGTGGTGTCGGCCCGCAACGGCCAGGGCATCGAGGAGCTGCTGCAGCTCATCGACGACGAGCTGCCCCGCCCGGCCGTCGAGGTGCAGGTCCTCGTCCCCTACACCCGCGGCGACCTGGTCTCCCGAGTGCACGCGGAGGGCGAGCTGATCTCCACCGACCACACCGGCGACGGCACGCTGCTGCACGCCAAGGTGCCGGCCGTGCTGGCCTCCGAGCTGGAGCGTTACGCCGTGGTGGCCCAGGCCTGACGGCACCGCACAGCGACGCGGTGGGCCCCGCTCCCCTCCCGGGAGCGGGGCCCGCCGCGTCCTGCCGTCAGCGCTTCGAGATGCTCATCGCTTCATGGTGCTCATGTAGTCGAACATCGCCTTGGCCTGCGCACCGAGCGTCGGGCCGGCCATCCAGGCCGCCGGACGCGGGCCGATCGAGTTGTTGCTGATCAGGTACGGCTTGCCGCCGCGCACCACGAACCAGCCGCCGCCGCTGGAGCCGCCGGTCATGGTGCAGCCGATCACGTACATGGTCGGCCGCTCGGCGTCGAAGGAGAGCCGGGCCGGCTTCACCCGGGAGTCGCAGTACTCCAGCTCCCGGCCGTCGAACGGCGCGCCCTGCGGGTAGCCGTACGCGGAGACGCCGGCTATCTGGGCGCGCGGCGCGTCGAACCAGACCGGCACCGAGCTGCCGACCGTCTCCTCCAGCGAGCGGCCGTCCGAGGAGTCCTCGTTGTGCACCCGGAGGATGCCGAAGTCGTACTGGCTGGCCGCGCTGCCGCGCTCGCCGCCCTCCTCCGCCCACTGCGGGGAGACCACCGCGTAGTCCGCCGTCCAGGCACCGTACGGCGCGACCTGCTCGAAGGTCGCGCTGTGGCCCTTCGACGCGACGCCGGACCGGTTGTACGAGGGCACGAAGGCCATCTTCTTGAACCAGGTGCCGCCCTTGCCCTCGTGCAGGCAGTGCGCGGCCGTCCACACCAGGTTGGACTTGCCGGGGTGGGCCGGGTCGCTGATCACGGTGCCCGAGCAGACCGCGCTGGTCTCCGCGTCCACCTGCATGAAGATCTTGCCGAGTACCGCGGAGGCGGGGGAGTAGGGGTGCGGCTGCGGCCTGGCGTCGATCTTCGCCGGCGGCTGCGGGTCGTTCTCCGGTGCGGTCTTCTCGGACTGCAGGGTGGCGTCCTGCGCCTCCATGCCCTGCGCCTTGTCCATCCGGGCCTGGTCCCAGAAGCCCTTGAGCTTCTCCGCGGTGAAGCCGTGCGCCTTGGCCCACTTCGCCCAGTCGTCCGTGGTCCAGTTCTTCAGGTTCTTCAACGCCTCGCCCAGGTCGAGTCCGGGCTTGGCGCTGCCGGCGGCCGCGGCGGAGGCCGGCGGGGCCGCGTCGGCGCCCGCCCCGCCCTCGGGGTCGCAGGCGGTCGCGGTGAGGGTGAGCAGGGCGGCCGCCGCGGCGGTGGCTGCGGTCCTGCGGAAGGTGGAAGCCATGTGTGTGTCCCCGTTTGCTGTCGTCGGTGCTTACTTCTGGGCGATCCAGGCGAGTGCCTGCTGGGCGACGCCCTCCAGGTAGGGGCCGCTCAGCGTGGTGTGCGCGGCCGTGCCGATCGAGGTGTTGCTCACCAGCGCGAGCCGGCCGTCCGGCATCGGGGCGAACCAGCCGCCGCCGCTGGCGCCGGCGGTCATGGTGCAGCCGATGGTGAGCATCGCCGGCCGCGCCGCGTCGAAGGACAGCCGGGCCGGCCGCCCGCCGTCGCACCGGTCGAGCTCCTGGCCGTTGAACGGCTTGACCGCCGGATAGCCCCACGCGGAGATCCGCAGCTGCTCGCGCGGCGCGCCGAACCACACCGGCATCGCGGTGCCGATCGCCTCCTCCAGCGACTTCGAGCCGTCCTGCGGGTTGTGCACCCGCAGCACCGCGAAGTCGTACTGGTTGGCGGCGTCCCCGCTGTGCCCGCCCTCGACCGGCCAGAGCGGCGAGGTCACCACCTTGTCCGCCCACCACTGCCCGAGCGGCGCGACCTCGCCCAGCGACGCCTTGCGCCCGCCGCTCGCCGCCCCCGAACTGTTGTAGGCCGGCACGAAGATGATGTTCTTGAACCAGTCGCCGCCCTTGCCCTGGTGCACGCAGTGCGCGGCCGTCCAGACCAGGTTGGACCGGCCCGGGTGCGCCGGATCGGCCACCACCGTCGCCGAGCACTGGCCGATCCCGCCGCCCGGCGCGTTGCTGAACACCTTCCCCGAGGCCGGGTACCGGGTGTACGGGCGCTCCACCGGGACGGCCGCGACCGGCGCCGGATCGGGCTCCGTCCCGTTGTCCCCGGCCGGCGGCGGCGCGGCGGGCGGGGCCGGCTGCTGCGGCGCCGCCGCGTCCATCCGGTCCGGGTTCCACAGGTCGCGCACCACCGGGTTGTGGAAGACGTGCTGGGACGCCCAGTTGTCCCAGTCCGAGAACTTCCAGCGGCGCAGCTCGTCCCAGCTCCGCGGCAGACCCGCCAGCAGCCCCGAGGGCAGGTCGGTGGGCAGCCGTAGCCGGCCCGCCCGCGCCGACGCGGCGCTCCCGGACGGCTCCGGCGTGCCCCCGCCCTCCGGAGTGCAGGCCGCAACGGTGAGCAGCAGTGCCGCGGCGAGAGCCGTCAACGGCCCCGCACGCCCGATTCGTGCCATGGCTACGTCCCCCCTGACGTCGCTGCGGCCCGATCGCCGCCGGTGAAGTCTGACATCACCGGTCCCGCCGAAGTCGCCGGGGTGCGCGCAGGTTGACAAGAGGTCACCGAACCGTGACCCGGACGCACCGTCAGCACACACCACCCCCACGGGTGAGTGATCGGCGAGGATTCACCATAACGAGTGAGGTGATCTTGTGGTGGACCGGTCCAGGTAGGTAACCCTTACCTGTCGCCTTCCGGGTGCCGTCCCCCGCCGCACCCGTTCGACCACCCGCGCCCGCACACGGCGCGCACCCAAGGAGCAGCCTTGAGCACCGCCCTCACCGGAGCCCAGACCCCCGCCGCGCCGCCCGGACCAGCTGCCCGCCGAACGCCCACCGCACCCGCCCACGTCCCGGAGCCCGACGACCCGCTGCTCGACCCCGACCCGGCCACCGCCGCCGAACACGCCGCCACCGAGGCCGTCCTGCGCTGCTGGGCCCGCGAGACCGGCGCCCGCCCCGACGCCGCCGGCCGCCTCACCGTCCCCGTCCTCGGCGGAGCCGCCCGGCTCACCGCCCCCGTCCGCTACTGGTCCCCGTGCGGCCGGCACCGCTTCGGCCCCGCCGCCGTCACCACCGGGCCCGGCGGCCCCGCAGCCCCCGTCGACGCCGTCACCGCCACCGCCCTGCTCGCCCGCACCGCCGACGGAATCGACGGCATCGACGGCATCGACGCGGGCCGCCGGACCGCCGAGCCCGGCCGGATCGCCGACCTCGCCGCCCGGGTCGCCGACTCCGCCGCCCGCACCGCCGAGATCCTCGCCCACCGCCGCACCGCCGCCGACCCCGCCGGCCACACCCCCTTCCTCCGCTCCGAACAGGCCCTGCTGCTCGGCCACCCGCTGCACCCCACCCCCAAGAGCCGCGACGGCCTCGGCCCCGCCGAGAGCCGCGCCTACTCACCCGAACTCCACGGCTCCTTCCGCCTCCACTGGTACGCCGTCGACCGCTCCCTGCTCGCCGCCGACTCCGCCGCCGAACAGAGCGCCGACCGGATCACCGCCCGGCTCCTCGGCGACCCCGCCCTCCTCCCGCCCGGCACCGCCGCCCTCCCGCTCCACCCGTGGCAGGCCCGCGAACTCGCGCTGCGCCCCGCCGTCGCCGCCCTCCTCGACCAAGGGCTGCTGCACGACCTCGGCCGGCACGGCGACCCCTGGCACCCCACCTCCTCCGTCCGCACCGTCCTGCGCCCCGGCACCCCCTGGATGCTCAAGCTCTCGCTCGGCCTGCGGATCACCAACTCCCGTCGGGAGAACCTCCGCAAGGAACTCCACCGCGGCACCGAGGTCCACCGCCTCCTCGAAGCCGGCCTCGCCGCCGAGTGGCAGGCCGCCCACCCCGGCTTCGACATCGTCCGCGACCCCGCCTGGATCGGCGTCGACCACCCGGCGCTCACCGACCCCGACGGCCTGTCCACCGTGCTGCGCCGCCAGCCCTTCGGCCCCGAGGACCGCGCCCACTGCCTCGCCGGGCTGCTCGCCGAGCAGCCCGCCGACCGGCTCGATTCGCAGCTCGGCCACCTCCTGGCGGCCCTCGCCGCCCGCACCGGCCGCCGCCGCGACACCGTCGCAGCCGAATGGTTCCTGCGCTACCTGGACGCCGTCGTGCTGCCCGTCCTCTGGCTCGACGGCACCGCCGGCATCGCCCTGGAGGCCCACCAGCAGAACAGCGTCGTCCTGCTCGACCCGGACGGCTGGCCGGTCGGCGGCCGCTACCGCGACAACCAGGGCTACTACTACCGGGACTCCGCCGCCGAACGGCTCACCGCCCGACTGCCCGGCCTCGGCGACGCCAGCGACACCTTCGTCCCCGACCGGGTCGCCGACGAGCGCTTCGCCTACTACCTCGGCATCAACCACGTCCTCGGCCTGATCGGCGCCCTCGGCGCGCAAGGCCTCGCCGACGAGGACGTCCTGCTCGCCGCGCTCCGCCGCTTCCTCGCCGGCCCGCGCGCCGCCGCCACCGGGTCCACCCTGCCCGGCCACCTGCTCACCGCACCCACCCTGCGATGCAAGGCCAACCTGCTCACCCGGCTGCACGGCCTCGACGAACTCGTCGGACCGGTCGAGACCCAGTCCGTCTACGTCGACATCCCCAACCCGGTGGCCGCCGCATGACCCCGCCCGCCGACCGCCCCGGTGACCGCCTCGGCGAGGGCTCCGGCGACCGCCCCGGCGAGGGCCTCGGCGCGGGCCTCCGCGACCGGGCCCACCTGCTGGACGGCATCGCCGGCCGGGGCCCGATGCCCACCCCCGCCGGGGAGTTCCGGCTCCGCCCCGTCCGGCTGCCCGAGGACCTCCCGCTGATCACCGGCTGGATGAACGACCCCGCCGTCGACAGCTGGTGGAACCTCGCCGGCCCGCCCGCCGCCGTCGAGCAGCACCTGCGCGCCCAACTCGACGGCGACGGCCGCAGTCTGCCCTGCCTCGGCCTGCTCGACGGCACCCCGATGAGCTACTGGGAGGTCTACCGGGCCGACCTCGACCCGCTCGCCGCCCACTACCCGGCCGAGCCCCACGACACCGGCCTCCACCTGCTGCTCGGCCCGCCCGACGCCCGCGGCCACGGCCTCGGCGCCGTCCTGCTCGCCGCCCTCGCCGACCACGTCCTCGCCCACCGCCCGGCCTGCCGCCGCGTCCTCGCCGAACCCGACCTCCGCAACACCGCCTGCCGGCGCGCCCTCGCCCGGGCCGGCTTCCGGCAGGCCGGCGAACTCGACCTCCCCGACAAGCGGGCCGCCCTGATGGTCCGCACCCGCCCCCTCCGCCTTCCGACACCCCGGGACGGCGGCGAACCGTACGACCTGCTCGGTGTCGGCATCGGCCCCTTCAACCTCTCGCTCGCCGCCCTCGCCCACGGCGCCGCCGACGGCGTCTCCGCGCTCTTCTGCGAGGCCGAACCCGAGTACCGCTGGCACCCCGGGATGCTCGTCGAGGGCGCCCGCATGCAGGTGCCCTTCCTCGCGGACCTGGTCTCCCTGGTCGACCCCACCAGCCCCTGGTCCTTCCTCAACTACCTCCGGCACCAAGAGCGGCTCTACCCCTTCTACTTCGCCGAGCGCTTCCAGCTCTCCCGCCGCGAGTACGCGCACTACTGCCGCTGGGTCGCCCACCGGCTGCCCAACTGCCGCTTCGGCGCCCCCGTCACCACGCTGCGCTGGGACGGCACCGAGCAGCTCTTCCGTGCCGAGGCCGGCGGCGAGGAGATCCGCGCCCGCAACGTCGTCCTCGGCGTCGGCACCCGCCCGCACCGCCCCGCCGCCTTCGCCGACCTCGCCGGCCACCCCCGGGTCTGGCACTCGGCCGACTACCTCGAACGCCGCGACAGCCTCGACGGCGCCCGCGACATCACCGTCCTCGGCTCCGGCCAGTCCGGCGCCGAGGTCTTCCTCGACCTGCTGCGCCACCGCCCCGACGACGGCACCCGGCTGCGCTGGCTCAGCCGCACCCGCGCCCTCGCCCCCATGGAGTACTCCAAGCTCGGCCTGGAGCACTTCACCCCCGACTACACCCGCTACTTCCACAGCCTCCCGCGCGAGGTCCGGGACCGGCTGGTGCCCGCCCAGTGGCAGCTCCACAAGGCCGCCAGCGCCGAGACCCTCGCCGAGATCCACGACCTGCTCTACGAGCGCTCCATCGGCCGCCCGCCCGGCAGCGACCCGGTCGAGATCATGCCCGGCACCGCCGTCACCGCGGCCCGCACCGGCCCCTGCGGCGGCCTCGAACTCCACTGCCGGCACAGCGACTCCGGCGCCGAGCACATCCTGCGCACCGACGCCGTGGTCCTCGCCACCGGCTATCGCGCCACCCGCCCGGAGGCCCTCGACCCGATCGCCGAACTCATCGACTGGGACGAACAGGGCCGCTACCGGGTCGACCTCGACCACCGCGTCGCCACCCGCCCCGAGCTCACCGGCGGCCTCTACGTGCAGAACGCCGAGCTCCACACCCACGGCGTCGGCACCCCCGACCTGGGCCTGGGCGCCCACCGCGCCGCCGTCATCCTCAACGCCGTCGCCGGCAAGGAGCTCCACCCGCTGCCCGACCGCACCGCCTGGACCAGCTTCGCCCCACCTCTTGCCCGCCCGCTCGCCTCCGGGCCCTCCTGACCCGGCGCCGACGCTTTCCCCCAGCCCGGCGGCCGGGAGGTGCCCCCATGCTCCGTCGCTCCTTCGTCGCTCCCTCCCTCGCCCTCCTTGCCCGGCGCCGGGCAGGAGGGGCCCACGCTTTCGGCACCGGCGGGCCCTTCGGCTCGGGGCGGGACCTAGCCCGCCCGGCGTGGGGCCAGTCCCGCCCGGCGCGCGGGGCGCCCTGTCCGGCGGGCGGCCGAGCCGTTCCCGCCGCAGCACGCACCGATTGTCGGCGCCGCGCAATAAGGTGGGCGGCGTCATGACGAACGACTCCGCATCCCTGCCCCTGCCGGGCGACGACACGCCCGCCCCCGTACCGCGCTCGCGCATCCCCGAGCTGCTGCACGCCGCCGTCACGGCCGTCGGCGGCATCGAGCGCCCCGGCCAGGTCAGGATGGCCGAGGCCGTCGCCGACGCGGTCGACGAGGGCGAGCACCTCCTCGTCCAGGCCGGCACCGGCACCGGCAAGTCCCTCGCCTACCTGGTGCCCGCCCTCGCGCACGGCGACCGCGTCGTCGTCGCCACCGCCACCCTCGCGCTGCAGCGCCAGCTCGTCGAGCGCGACCTGCCGCGCACCGTCGACGCCCTGCACCCCGTGCTGCGCCGCCGGCCGCTCTTCGCGATGCTCAAGGGCCGCTCCAACTACGTGTGCCTGCACCGGGTGCACGAGGGCACCCCGGTGGACGAGGGCGAGGGCCTGTTCGACGCCGCCGAGGTCCTCGGCGGGCCGAGCAGCAAGCTCGGGCAGGACATCGTGCGGCTGCGCGACTGGGCGGAGGAGACCGAGACCGGCGACCGCGACGACCTGTCGCCCGGCGTCTCCGACAAGGCCTGGGCGCAGCTGTCCGTCAGCTCCTCCGAGTGCCTGGGCGCCTCCAAGTGCCCCTACGGCCAGGAGTGCTTCGCGGAGGCCGCACGGGAGCGGGCCAAGCTGGCGGACGTCGTCGTCACCAACCACGCGATGCTGGCGATCGACGCCATCGAGGGCGCGCCGGTGCTGCCCGAGCACGGCCTGCTGATCGTCGACGAGGCGCACGAGCTGGTGAACCGGGTGACCGGCGCCGCCACCGCCGAGCTGACCGTGCATGCCGTGAACCGGGCGGTGCGGCGGGCGGCCAAGCTGGCCAACGAGAAGGCCGTGGACGCCCTGCAGGCCGCCGCGGAGAACTACCACGGGCTGATGGAGACCGCCCAGCCCGGCCGGGTCGAGGAGCTGCCCGAGTACCTCGCCTACGCCGTCGCCGGGATCCGGGACGCGGCCCGCCAGGTCATCACCTCGCTCGGTGAGACGCGGGACCGCTCGCTCTCCGACGAGGACGCCGTCCGCAAGCAGGCCATGGCCTCCGCCGAGTCGCTGCACGAGACGACCGACCGGCTGCTGCAGGACTCCGCCTACGACGTGGTGTGGATCGAGCGCAGCGATCGCTTCGGGGCCGGCGCCGCCTCGCTGCGGGTCGCTCCGCTGTCCGTCTCGGGCCTGCTGCGGGAGAACCTCTACCGGGACCGCTCGGTGGTGCTCACCTCGGCCACCCTCAAGCTGGGCGGTGACTTCAACGGTGTCGCCGCCTCGGTCGGCCTTCCGGTGGAGGGCCGGCTGGCGGACGAGCGGACCGAGGGCGAGGTGCTGCCCGAGGGCGGCGAGGACGCCCCGCCGCCGTGGCGCGGCATCGACGTCGGCTCGCCCTTCTCCTACCCCAAGCAGGGCATTCTCTACGTCGCCAAGCACCTTCCGCCGCCCGGCCGGGAGCCGGACCGGCCGGCGATGCTGGACGAGCTCGCCGAGCTCATCGGCGCGGCAGGCGGGCGCACGCTCGGCCTGTTCTCCTCGATGCGGGCTGCGCAGGCCGCCGCCGAGGCCCTGCGCGAGCGGCTGGACAACCGCATCCTGCTGCAGGGCGAGGAGACCCTCGGCGAGCTGATCAAGGCGTTCGCCTCGGACGCCGAGAGCTGCCTGTTCGGCACCCTGTCGCTCTGGCAGGGCGTCGACGTGCCCGGTGCGGCCTGCCAGTTGGTCGTGATGGACCGCATTCCCTTCCCGCGGCCGGACGACCCGCTGATGAGCGCCCGCCAGAAGGCGGTGGAGGAGGCCGGCGGGAACGGCTTCATGGCGGTCGCCGCCACCCACGCCGCGCTGCTGATGGCTCAGGGCGCGGGCCGGCTGGTCCGCGCGGCGGACGACCGGGGGGTGGTCGCGGTGCTCGACCCGCGGCTGGCCACCGCCCGGTACGGCGGCTTCTTCCGCTCGTCCATGCCGAACTTCTGGTACACCACCGACCGCAACCAGGTCCGCCGCTCGCTCGCGGCGATCGATGCCTCGGCACCGCCGGTCAAGCCGGTCACGTAGGTCGGACAGGGGCCGGGCGCGCAGAAGCAACGACAGACGCAGAGGCAACGACAAGGGGGCGCGGGGAGCCGCGCGGGCCGTGTGCCCCGCGCAGTTCTCCGCGCCCCCGGTGTCTGCCCCGTCAGGGGCGCCGCCCTGTCAGAGGCGCCGCAGGACGGCGACGACCTTGCCGAGAATGGTGGCGTTGTCGCCCGGGATCGGGTCGTACGCCGGGTTGTGCGGCATCAGCCAGATCTTGCCGTCCTCGCGCTTGAGGCGCTTGACGGTGGCCTCGCCGTCGATCATGGCGGCGACGATGTCGCCGTTCTCGGCGACCGGCTGCCGCCGGACGGTGACCCAGTCGCCGTCACAGATGGCCGCCTCGATCATCGAGTCGCCGCGGACGGTGAGCGCGAAGAGCTCGCCCTCGCCGACCAGCTGACGCGGCAGCGGGAAGACGTCCTCCACCGTCTGCTCGGCGAGGATCGGGCCGCCGGCGGCGATCCGGCCGACCAGCGGCACGTACGAGGTCGAGGGACGGCCGGCGGTGTCGGCGGTGTTGGGGCGGGCGACCTCCACGCCGCGCACCTCGTAGGCGCGGGGGCGGTGCGGGTCGCGGCGGAGGAAGCCCTTGCGCTCCAGGGCCATCAGCTGGTGGGCGACGGAGGAGGTGGAGGAGAGGCCGACCGCCTGGCCGATCTCGCGCATGGAGGGCGGGTACCCGCGGCGCTGGACCGAGTCCCGGATGACCTCGATAACCCGGCGCTGGCGTTCCGTCAGGCCGGCCTCGTCGGTGCGGATGCCGGGCGGGCGGCCGGGCAGGGAGCGGGTGGGAACGGGCGCGCCGAGCACGGCATCCTGCACGGCGGCGTGCTCGATCGGCTGGCTACGGCTCATGCTGTGGTCCACGCCTTGCTGGTCCGTGGTGCGCGCGGAGCGCTCCTGCACCGGGATGGAGTTGCTCTTGAGTTCTACGGTGTTCATCGCGGCCCCTCATTGGACAGGCGTTTCTCCCTTGCCCTGCTCAACTGGTGCCCCTATCGAAAGGTTGCGCCAAACACACGTTCGAGTGAATTATTTAGCAGTCTGCTGACTCGATCAAGGCTTTGGGTGTACATCGATTAAATGTTCGACTCCAGCAGTCTATTTCACCCGCCCCGGAGATTTCGACCCGGTCGGCGGAAGGGGCTGCGGAAGGCGATCCGGGCCAGGCCCCGAACCGGCTGCGGACGAACCGGATCCGCTCGGCGTGGCGAATGCCCCGAGCGCTAGATCTTGTGCCAGTCTCACCGGTCGGGCCCACAGGTTGTGGTCGAGCTTGCTGTGGACCCCTGCCCATCGCGTAGAGTGTCCCGGTCCGCTGTCATGCCGTTCGGGAGGGAGTCCTCAGGTGCACTGCCCCTTCTGCCGGCATCCTGACAGCCGGGTCGTGGACAGCCGGGCCAGCGACGACGGAAGTTCCATCCGCCGCCGCCGCCAGTGCCCCGACTGCGGCCGCCGTTTCACCACGGTCGAAACCGCCACCCTCATGGTGATCAAGCGCAGCGGCGTCACCGAGCCCTTCTCCCGCGAGAAGGTGATCTCCGGCGTCCGCAAGGCCTGCCAGGGCCGCCCGGTCACCGAGGACGCGCTCGCCCAGCTCGGCCAGCGCGTCGAGGAATGCGTGCGTGCCTCGGGCAGCGCCGAGCTGTCGACCCACGACGTCGGCCTGGCCATACTCGGCCCGCTGAAGGAGCTCGACGTCGTCGCGTACCTGAGGTTCGCGTCCGTCTACCGGGCCTTCGACGGCCTGGAGGACTTCGAGGCGGCCATCGCGGAGCTCCGCGCCGAGCAGCCGTTCGTCCCGGGGGAGGGCACCGCGGTGCCGGCCCCCGCCGCCGCCGCGCCCTAGTCCGGGCCGGCCCCAGCGCTCGGCCGTCCGCGGCCGGCGCGTACCCGCACAACGGGTACAGAACACAACACAACGTGCGAAAGCGGCCGGTGTCCGAGGCTGCCCGCACACCAGGAGAAGCGAACCACCGGGTGCCCCGAAAGCCGGAAGCATCGGGGCGTCCAGGGCGTTTGCCCAGGAGGAGGAAGAAGAAGTGACTGACACGACGAGCGGTTCCGCACGCGGGTCGAAGTCCGGCAAGGCGACCAAGGCGGCCGGCAAGGCGCCCGACGGAGGCCTGCGCATCGAGCGCATCTACACCACTCCTGGCGTCCACCCCTACGACGAGGTGACCTGGGGGCGCCGCGACGTCGTCATGACCAACTGGCGTGACGGCTCGATCAACTTCGAGCAGCGCGGCGTCGAGTTCCCCGACTTCTGGTCGGTCAACGCGGTCAACATCGTGACCTCGAAGTACTTCCGCGGCGCCGTGGGCACCCCGCAGCGCGAGTGGAGCCTCAAGCAGATCATCGACCGCGTGGTGCTCACCTACCGTGCCGCCGGTGAGAAGAACGGCTACTTCGCCACCCCGGACGACGCCGAGATCTTCGAGCACGAGCTGACCCACGCCCTCCTCCACCAGGTGTTCAGCTTCAACTCGCCGGTCTGGTTCAACGTCGGCACCAAGCAGCCCCAGCAGGTCTCCGCCTGCTTCATCCTGGCCGTCGACGACTCCATGGAGTCGATCCTCGACTGGTACAAGGAAGAAGGCATGATCTTCAAGGGCGGTTCCGGCGCCGGCCTCAACCTCTCCCGGATCCGCTCCAGCAAGGAGCTCCTCTCCTCCGGCGGCAACGCCTCCGGCCCGGTCTCCTTCATGCGCGGCGCCGACGCCTCCGCCGGCACCATCAAGTCCGGCGGCGCCACCCGCCGCGCGGCCAAGATGGTCGTCCTGGATGTCGACCACCCCGACGTCGAGGCCTTCATCGAGACCAAGGTGAAGGAGGAGGAGAAGATCCGCGCGCTGCGCGACGCCGGCTTCGACATGGACCTGGGCGGCGACGACATCACCTCCGTCCAGTACCAGAACGCCAACAACTCGGTCCGCGTCTCCGACGAGTTCATGACCGCGGTCGAGAACGGCACCGCCTTCGGCCTGCGCGCCCGGATGACCGGCGAGGTGATCGAGACCGTCGACGCCAAGCAGCTCTTCCGCAAGATGGCCGAGGCCGCCTGGGCCTGCGCCGACCCGGGCATCCAGTACGACTCGACCATCAACCACTGGCACACCTGCCCGGAGTCCGGCCGCATCAACGCGTCCAACCCCTGCTCCGAGTACATGCACCTGGACAACTCCAGCTGCAACCTCGCCTCGCTCAACCTGATGAAGTTCCTCCGCGACGACGACTCCTTCGACGCCGCGACCTTCGCCAAGGTCGTCGAGCTCGTCATCACCGCGATGGACATCTCCATCTGCTTCGCCGACTTCCCGACCGAGAAGATCGGCGAGACCACCCGCGCCTACCGCCAGCTCGGCATCGGCTACGCCAACCTCGGCGCCCTGCTGATGGCCACCGGCCACGCCTACGACTCCGAGGGCGGCCGCGCCCTGGCCGGTGCCATCACCTCGCTGATGACCGGCACCGCCTACCGCCGCGGCGCCGAACTCGCAGGCGTGGTCGGCCCGTACGACGGCTACGCCCGCAACGCCGCCGCCCACCGGCAGGTCATGCAGCAGCACGCCGACGCCAACACCGCCGCCGTCGCGGTCGACGACCTGGACGCCCCGGTGTGGGCCGCCGCCACCGAGACCTGGGGCGACGTGATCCGCCTCGGCGCCGCGAACGGCTTCCGCAACGCGCAGGCCTCGGTGCTCGCCCCGACCGGCACCATCGGCCTGATGATGGACTGCGACACCACCGGCGTGGAGCCGGACCTGGCGCTGGTCAAGTTCAAGAAGCTCGTCGGCGGCGGCTCCATGCAGATCGTCAACGGCACGGTGCCGCGCGCCCTCAAGCGCCTCGGCTACCAGGACGAGCAGGTCGAGGCGGTCGTCGCCCACATCGCCGAGCACGGCAACGTGATCGACGCCCCCGGCCTGAAGGCCGCCCACTACGAGGTCTTCGACTGCGCGATGGGCGAGCGCTCGATCTCGCCGATGGGCCACGTCCGGATGATGTCGGCGATCCAGCCGTGGATCTCCGGCGCCATCTCCAAGACGGTCAACATGCCGGAGAACGCCACCGTCGAGGACGTCGAGGAGATCTACTTCCAGGCGTGGAAGCTCGGCGTGAAGGCGCTCGCCATCTACCGGGACAACTGCAAGGTCGGCCAGCCGCTCTCGGCGAAGACCAAGACCCCGGCGATCGAGGAGAAGGCCGCCGAGGCGCCCGCCGCGGTCGAGAAGGTCGTCGAGTACCGCCCCGTCCGCAAGCGCCTGCCGAAGGGCCGCCCGGGTATCACCACCTCGTTCACCGTCGGTGGCGCCGAGGGCTACATGACGGCCAACTCCTACCCGGACGACGGCCTGGGCGAGGTCTTCCTGAAGATGTCCAAGCAGGGCTCGACCCTCGCGGGCATGATGGACGCCTTCTCCATCGCCGTCTCGGTCGGCCTGCAGTACGGCGTGCCGCTGGAGACCTACGTCTCGAAGTTCACCAACATGCGCTTCGAGCCGGCCGGTCTGACGGACGACCCGGACGTGCGGATGGCGCAGTCGATCGTCGACTACATCTTCCGCCGCCTGGCGCTGGACTTCCTGCCGTTCGAGACCCGCTCCGCGCTCGGCATCCACTCCGTCGAGGAGCGCACCCGGCACCTGGAGACCGGCTCGTACGAGCCCGTCGAGGAGGACGTGGACGTGGAGGGCCTCGCCCAGTCCGCGCCGCTCGCCGCTCCCAAGGCCACCGAGCCCGCCCCGGCGAAGCCGCAGGCCGCCCCGGCCCAGGCCCACAACTCCACCGAACTGGTGGAGATCCAGCTGGGCCTGAACGCCGACGCGCCGCTCTGCTTCTCCTGCGGCACCAAGATGCGCCGCGCCGGCAGCTGCTACCTCTGCGAGGGCTGCGGCTCCACCAGCGGCTGCAGCTGACATCAGCTTCGTCCCCTCGTCGCCCGTCGGGGTGAGGCGAAGCCGTGATTGAGACAAGTGTGTCCCCTCGAAGCCCACGTGCTTCGAGGGGACACACGCCTTTGGGGCGGCGGCACGGCACGGTGATGCGCCGTGAACCGGCGAACTCCTCCAGGCCTCAGGGGAAGACCGACGGGACGTGCCGCAGGCTCACTGCATGTTTTCCAGGTGCGGGTGGTCGAAGGACGTGGGGCAGACGTAGATCTGCATGGTGTAGCCGCGGCCGATCAGGACCATCGGCGGGTCCGAGGGCTTGCGCAGCCCGATCGGGCCCGCGGGGGCTTCCCGGTCTTCCAGGGGGATCCAGCTTCCGCTCCCGCCATCCCATTCTCCGGAGCTGACGGTGAGCAGCGGCCGGTACGCGGCGTAGCAGATCTCGCAGTGCATCGGCCAGGGGTCGCAGAAGCTCCACGGACCCCAGCCGCCGACTTTCCATCCCGGTGATACGGCGTGCTCGTACTGGTAGTAGGCGCCGCCCGGGCTCCATTCCTCCTCCGGGTCGTCCTCCGTCCACGCCTGTCGTCCCCATTCGACCAGGCGTTCCGCAAGCTCCTCCGGCAGCTCGTGCGGCGCCGGGTACTCGGTCACGACCTCGGGGTGCAGGACGCACGGCTCGGGAACGTAGTGCCCGTAGTGCTCGACGTCGACGGGCTCCGGTGGATCGCTGAGCACCTGGTCGACGCGACCGGAGTCCCGCCAGACCAGGTGTGCTGCGGGAATCCCGTCGTCGTGATGCAGGGGGCACCACAGCACCTGCAGGAGGTCCGCTCCTGCGGGGCCGGAAAGCCCGGGTACGTCGCGGAGGTAGAGCTGAGCGACGGGGAGCAGCGCATTCGAGCCGGTGTGTGGTTGATGGCCCGCTTGGAGCCTGTCGAGACAGGCCTGTTGGTCGGGGGTGAGGAGGTTCTCGCGGGGGGCGCGAGGACGGAGCCAGGCCGCCTCGAGCAGTGCCCTGCGCTGCCGGACGTCATCAAGGGAGACGGGCAGGTCCCAGTGGTGGTGCTCCTTCGTGCAGACCGGCCATTCCTCGTCGGCGGGCCACAGCAGCGGGCCTCCGACGGAGCTCTCGTGAACAGTCGGCTCACCGGGGCGCGGGTGCAGGCGGACTGCCTGACGTGCCAGCGGAGCCAGCTCCGGGAACACGGACGCGATGTCCACAGGTCGGGGTGGTGTGGTTCTCGCCACCGGAACTCCTTCGGCCGTCATCTGCGAGATTCGGGCGGACTCTATAGGCACGCGCGGACAGCCGCATCGACGGTCGGTCCGGACCGCGGAAGCGCCCGCGTGGCGCCCTCGCGGACCGGCCGCGGCGGGGCTGTGGTGCGGCATGATGACCGGATGGAACTCGAGCCGCACCGGCGTGAGTTGGTGGTGTTCTGCTACCGGATGACGGGTTCGTTCCAGGAGTCCGAGGATCTGGTGCAGGAGACCCTGCTGCGGGCGTGGAAGGCCCGTGATCGGTACGACCCGGCGCGTGCCTCGGTGCGGACCTGGCTGTACCGGATCGCGACCAACGTGTGCCTGACGGCGCTGGAGGGGCGCGAGCGACGGCCGTTGCCGTCCGGACTCGGGGTGCCGAGCGACGATCCCGGGGCGCCGCTCGTGCCGGCGCCGGACATCCCCTGGCTGGAGCCGTTTCCCGACGCCCGGTTCGACGTGGAGGCGCGGGCCGACCTCCGACTTGCGTGGGTCGCCGCCGTGCAGCACCTGCCGGCACGCCAGCGCGCGGTGCTGGTCCTGCGCGAGGTGCTGACGTTCTCCGCTGCCGAGGTCGCCGGGCAGTTGGGGACCACGGTGGCCGCGGTCAACAGTGCGTTGCAGCGCGCCCGTGCGGCGCTCGCCGGCGTGGGCGATGCCGGCCAGGTCTGCGAGCCGGACGATCCCGAGGTGCGCGCGGTGGTCCAGCGCTATGTGCGGGCGTTCGAGGCGGCCGATGTCACCGCGCTGGTGCGGCTGCTGGCCGAGGACGCCGTCCTGGAGATGCCGCCCGTGCCGCTGTGGTACCGGGGCAGCCGGGACTACGGCCTGTTCCTCGAACGTGTCTTCCGGATGCGCGGTACCGGGTGGAGTGTGCGGCACCTCACGGCCAACGGGCAGCCCGCGCTCGCCGCCTATGCGCCGGAGCCCGGCGGTGGACTCCTTCTGCACACCCTGCAGGTTTTCACCGTTGCCCGGAGCCGCGTGACGCACAACGTGGTGTTCGCGGATCCGCGCGTCCTCGAAGGATTCGACCTGCCGCGTCGGATTCCCGCCGAGGAGTTCCGGCGGCAGCGATGAGTTCGGGCGGTGCGGCCGGTACGTACCGGTGAACACCGAACCGAAGGGAATCCCGTCGTGAGTGTCATCGTCATCGAATTCATCACCCTGGACGGCGTCGTGTCCGACCCGGACGGGTCCGGGGGCACGCCGCTGGGCGGCTGGGCGTTCCGGTACGGCAGGGAGGCCGTCGCCGGGGACAAGTTCCGGCTGGGAAGCACACTGGACGAGGGGGTCCTGCTGCTCGGGCGCCGGACCTGGCAGCTGTTCTCGCGGCTGTGGCCGGGCCGCGACGACCCGTTCGCCGCCCGCATGAACGCCGTGCCGAAGCTCGTCGCGTCCCGCACGCTGACCGACACCTCGGCATGGGCGAACTCCCGCCTCGTCGACGGCGACCTGGTCGACACCGTCAAGCACGAGCAGCGCGACGTGGTCGTCACCGGCAGCCTCGGCGTCGTGCACCGGCTGATGGCCGAGGACCTGGTCGACGAGTACCGGCTGCTGACCTTCCCCGCCGTCCTCGGCGCCGGCCGCCGCCTCTTCCCGGCCGAGGGTCCGCACGTCGACCTGGAGTGCCGATCGGTCCAGCAGGTCGGCGCCGCCGTCCTCACCCGCTACCGGAGGGCCGTCTGAGCACCGCCCGCCTGCGGTGAAACGGCAGGGCCGGACCCGATCGGGGTCCGGCCCTGCCGCTCACGGGTCAGTGCGTGGTGCTCACGGAGGGGAGGGCCCACTCGCGGTGGAAGGCGGGGAGGGGGAGGTCGGCCTTGAGGAGGGGAGTGCCGAGGATCTTGATCTGGGCGTAGAGCCTGCCGTTGATGTCGAGGCCGGCGGTGTTGGTCCAGCTGCCTTCGACGTGCGGGGGCTTGCCGGTGGTGTCGAGGGTGACGGTGCCGGCGACCTGGGTGCGCAGGTAGGGCTCGATGCCGACGGCGACGCCGACGGTGTTGTAGAGGCCGACGGAGGCCTCGGCGGTGAGGCCGGTGCGCAGGGTGGCGTTGCCGCTGAGCTTGGCGCGGACGGGGCCGACGGTGGTGGTGCCGGGGTCGGCGGTGGTGGTCCAGCCCTTGCCCTTGGCGTAGTCGGCGTGCACGGACCAGGCGCCGTCGAGGTCCTGTTCGGCCTCGACGGTGAGCTTGCCGTCGGCGCCGACGGTCAGGTAGCAGGTGAGGTCGAGGTTGACCACGACGGGGAAGCCGGCGACGGTCAGCACGGGGCTGGCGCTGAGCTTGGCGAGCGGGACGCGCAGCGGGTTGGTGGCGCCGGCGAGGGTGGCGCCGACCTTCCAGTCGGCGTGGGCGCCGAGGCCGAAGCCGACGCGGGCCTTCTCGATGCCGCCCTTGAGGATGCCGCGGCCGTCGTAGGAGAAGTCGACGGAGGGGTTGAGCCGGATGCCGGCGGCCAGGTCGGCCTTGGCGCCGCCGGGCAGCGGGACGCTGGTGCTCGCGTCGAGGGAGAGTTCGGCGGAGGCGCTGCCGCTGCCGCCGCCGGGGCGGGTGGCGAAGCCGACCTTGAGGTCCTTGACCAGGGGCTGGACGCGGATGCCGTGGACGTCGATCGGGGCGTGCTGCTCGGTGGCGGTGGCGCCGAGCAGTTCGGCGACCTCGGCGGGCCGGGTGGTGACCTCGACCTCGTCGCCGTCGGTCTTCCGGATGCCGGTGACGGCGACCAGGGCGCCGCGGGGTGCGGCGGAGGTGGGCGGGCTGGCGATGAGCTGCCCGGTGCGGACGGTGTCCGGCGCGGCCGTGGTGCCGGCGGAGGCACCGGGGCTGGGCGGGGTGCTGGGGCTGTGCGTGCTGCCGGGGGTGTGCGGGGCGCCGGTGCTGCGGGTGGCGCTCGGGGTGGGGGTGTTCCCGCGGGTTGCGGTGCGCAGGGTGGCGTGGCCGTTGGCCGGGTCGTAGGCGACGAGGGCGACGCTGGTTCCGGTGCCGGCGGCGGGCTTGCCGGAGGCGGCCGGGGCGGCGACCGTGGCGGCCGGGGCCGCCGCGGCGGCGGGTTCGGTGCTGCTCGGGGCGCCGGCCGCGGGGGCCGGCGCGGTCTCGGTGGTGACGGCCGCGACGGCTTCCGCCGGGCCGGCGGCGGGTGCGGCGGCGGGTGAGGAGGCGGCGCAGCCGGTGACGGTGAGCAGCAGGCCGGTGGCCAGTGCGGGGAGCGCACGGGAGCGTATGGACATGCAGAGGGTTCGCCTTCGACGTGGTGAGGGCAGGGTGAGGCCGGACGGGGGTGGCCGACCGACGCATTCCTTGGCATGTTACTGACGAGTCATCGGTTGGACGAAAGTGACGCAGGCTCAACTTTCTGGAGGTGGATGCCGGATGAGTTTCGGATGGCATGCCCGGCGGGTGGCGGATTCGAGGTTGCCGTTGCGGGTGAGGGTGTCGGCGCTGCGGTCGTGCGTGCAGCTGTACCGGCCGCTGGGGTTCCACGGGACCCTGGACCGGTTGGCCTGGCTGGCGGGGCCGTTCCAGCGGGACGAGGACGCGCTGTTGCGGGCGCTGGCCGTGCTGGAGGAGGACCGGAGTCGCTGGCTGGCCGAGCTGGACGCCTATGCGCGGTCGCGGCGGACGGGCAAGCGCTGCGGTCGCCGGGTGCCGGGGGAGGGGGAGCGGAACCCGAACGACCGGACGTACTGGTCGGTGTGAGTCGCCGTGTCGTCCGTCCCGTCGCACGCCCGCGTGTCAACCTGGGTTGACAAGCACGGGATGTCAACCTAAGTTGACAGCATGAGCGAGACGAGACAGCTCGCCGCGGACGCGAGCAGCCGCGACCCCGCGATCGGCCTGCGGGCCGTCCGGGCGCTGCGGGACCTGGCCGACCGGCTGGAGGACCTCCAGGTCGGCAACGCGCGCGAGCAGGGCTGGTCCTGGCAGGAGATCGCCGCCTGCCTCGGGGTCAGCCGACAGGCGGTGCACAAGAAGTACGCCAAGCGGATCTTCGGTACGAGAGGGGAGGGCTGACCGTGTTCGAGCGGTTCACGGACGGCGCGCGCCGCGTCGTCATCCAGGCCCAGGTGGAGGCGCGCGAGCTCGGCCACGAACGGGTCGGCACCGAGCACCTGCTGCTCGGCATCGTGCACGACCCGGACGACCCGGTGGCCGCACTGCTGGCCGCCGACGGCCTCGACCACGAGGCCGCCCGGGCCGAGGTGGTCCGACTGGCCGGCGGCGAGGTGGACGGCCGTGCGCTGGCCGCGATCGGCGTCGACCTCGACGCCGTCCGGGCGGCCGTGGAGTCCGCCTTCGGCGAGGGCGCCCTGGAGCGCAGGCCCGCCGAGGGCAAGCGGGACCGGAAGCACAGCCGGCTCACCCCCGGCGCCCGGAAGACCCTGGAACTCTCCCTCCGCGAGACCCTGCGGCTCAAGCAGAAGGAGATCGCCACCGGCCACATCCTGCTCGGCCTGATCCGCGAGGGCCAGGGGACCGGCGCGGAGGTGCTGTCCGGCCGCGGCCTGGACTTCGCCAAGCTGCGCCGGGACGTGGAGGCGATCCTCGGCTGACCTGCGAGCCCCCGCAAGCGCCCTCCGGCGGGCCGTTCCCACAATGCGGAACGGTCCGCCGGACGTCTTCACGGGCCCTGTGCCCGGCGGCCGGCGGGTGGTGCGGACGCGGATGGTCGCCTTGTGCGACTGTGCGTCAACTCGGCCGTTGAGTCGAAAAGCTGAATGGATATGATCGGGCGACCGCGTGTACCGATCAAATGAGCGGAACACGCCCGGCCGTACGCTCGCCGGCCGGCCAGGCGCACCCGTCTCCGGTCCCGCGGTCTCCCTGCTCCGCCGCCGACGCCGCACGAGGATCAGACAGATGAGAGCTCGCACGCGCCCCGCCCGGGCGGCGTACCGGGGATCCGACGGCGGGCCCGCCGTCCGCGCCGCCGCCGGGATGGTCCTCGGCGCCGGAGCCGCCGCCGCGGCCGTCGCCCTCACCCCCTCCGTCCACCGCGCCGCCGTCGCGGGCGTCGCCGCCGTCGCCGCCCTCCTCTGGTGCGGCCTCGTCGGGTACGCCGCCACGCTCGGCACCCGCGCCCGCGCCGCCGAGCGCACCCTCGCCGACGTCCGCCGCGAACTCGCCGAGACCGGAGCCGCCGCAGGCGCGCTGCACACCGAACTCACCGCCACCCACACCGCGGCCGGCGCCCTGCGTGCCGCCCTCGCCAACGCCCAGGCCGAGGCCGGCGAGATCCGCACCGAACTGGACCGGGCCCGCGCCGACGAGCAGGCCCTCCGGGCCGAACTCGGCACCCTGCACGAGGCGCACAGCGCCGCCGTCCGCGAACGCACCGAACTGGCCGCCCTCCGCGACCAGGTGCTGCCCGCGGTGGTCGCGAGGCTCCGCGCCGGCGCCTCCGTCGACACCGCCCTCGCCGGCCACGACCTGCCGGCCCACCACGCCCTGCTGCGGGCCGTCGCCGAGGCCGTCGGCCGCGGCGAGCGCCAGCGCGCCGCCGCCCTCGCCGTCTGCGCCACCGCCGCCGGCCGCGTCCAGGCCCTGGCCACCAGCATGCACGCGGAACTCCGCGAGATGCAGCACCGGCACGGCGAGGACGTGCTCGGCGACCTGCTCGAACTCGACCACGCCACCGCCCAGGTCGGACGGATGGCGGACTCCATCGCCGTGCTCACCGGCGCCCGCTCCGGCCGCCGCTGGACCAAGCCGATCGGCGTCGAGTCGATCCTGCGCGGCGCGCTCGGCCGGATCGGCGCCTACCAGCGCGTCCGCCTGCACAACGCCTCGACCGCCGCGGTCGCCGGGTTCGCCGCCGAGGGCGTCATGCACGTCCTCGCCGAACTCCTCGACAACGCCGCCAACTTCTCCGCCCCGCCGTCCGAGGTGCACGTCTACGTCGAGGAGGCGCACTCCGGCCTCGTCGTCACCGTCGAGGACGGCGGCCTCGGCCTGAGCGACAGCTGGCTGCGCCGCGCCGAACAGGCCGTCTCCGCCCAGCCGTTGGACCTCAGCGCGCTCTCCGCCGGCACCCGCCTCGGCCTCGCCGTGGTCGGCTCGCTGGCCCGCAAGCACGGTCTCTCGATCTCCTTCCGGCCGTCCGCCCGCGGCGGCACCGGCGTGGTGGTGCTCGTCCCCGAGCAGCTGATCAGCCACCCCGCGCCCGCCCTGGCCCGGGCGCTCGCCGCCGCGCACGACGCGGCGCCGGCACCCGCCGCGGTCCGCCCGGCCGGCACCGGCCGCCCCGTCCTGGAGCCCGCCCCGGCGGTCGCCCCGGCCGGTGCCGAGGACCCGGACCGCACCCACGACAGCGAGGCCGGCAACGAGGCCGGCACCGACACCCCGCCCGCCGCCCGGACCCTGCCGCAGCGCCGCCGCGGCCAGACCCTGGCGGCGGCGACCCCACCGGCCGCGCCCACCCCGGCGGCGCGGTCCGAACGGGCCGCCGCCCTGTCCGCGGCCCGGTTCGGCGCCTTCCGCAAGGCCCTGCAAGGGGCCGAGTCCCCCGACGCCCACTCGAAGGACGATGCCTGATGAGCAGCAGCACCGACCAGGACCTCGACTGGCTGCTGGAGAACCTGCTGACGGCCACCCCCGGTGCCCGGCACGCCCTGGTGCTCTCCGCCGACGGCCTGAAGCTCTGCCACACCACCGGCCTCGGCACCGACCAGGCCGACCAGCTCGCCGCGATCGCCTCCGGCATGCAGAGCCTCGCGCACGGCGCCTCCATCGAGTTCGGCGACGCCGCCGGCGGCGTCCGCCAGTCGATGACCGAATTCCACGGCGGCATCCTCTGCATCGTCGCCGCGGGTGAGGGCGCCCACCTCGCGGTCGTCACCGACGACGACGCCGACGTCGGCGTCGTCGGGCACAACATGCACGGGCTGATCGAGCAGATCGGGGTGTTCCTGAGCGCCCCGCCGCGCGAGATCGAGGCCGGGGTGTGACGCCGCCGCTGCCCGGCCGGGACGAGGACCCGGACCGCCTCTACACCGTGACCCGCGGCCGCAGCCGGCCGCCGGAGCACGCCTTCGACCTGGTCACCCTGATCGTCACCGAGCAGGAGCCGCTGCCCGGCATGCAGTCCGAGCACGCCCGGATCCTCACGCTGTGCGCCACCCCGACGGCCGTCGTCGAGCTCGCCGCCGAACTCGCCCTCCCGGTCAGCGTGGTGAAGATCCTGCTGGGCGACCTGCTGGAGGCCGGCCGGATCACCGCCCGCCACCCCAGGTTCGCCCCGACCAAGGCACGGCTGCCCGACCTCGACACGCTGAAGCAGGTACTGCATGGTCTCCAACAGCTCTGACACCCTCACCCCGGGCAGGGCCCCGCTCTCCAGCACCGCGGCCAACGGTCTGAAGATCGTCGTGGTGGGCGGCTTCGGCGTCGGCAAGACCACCCTGGTCGGCTCGGTGAGCGAGATCCGCCCGCTCAACACCGAGGAGACCATGACCCGGGCCGGCGAGGGCGTCGACGACCTCACCGGGGTGCAGGGCAAGCGGGCCACCACGGTCGCCTTCGACTTCGGCCGGATCACCCTCGGCGCCGAGAACGTGCTCTACCTCTTCGGCGCCCCCGGCCAGGAGCGCTTCTGGTTCCTGTGGGACCGCCTGTTCAGCGGCGCCCTCGGCGCCGTGGTGCTGGTCGACACCCGCAGGCTCGAGGAGTCCTGGTACGCCATCGACCGCCTGGAGCACCACGGCACCCCGTTCGTGGTCGCCCGCAACAACTTCGGGCCGCCCGAGCACACCCTCGCCGAGGTGAGGGCCGCCCTCGACCTCGCCGACCCCATCCCGCTCGTGGAGTGCGACGCACGGGACCGCGAGGCGAGCAAGCAGGTGCTGATCGAACTCGTCCACCACCTGCACCGCATGGCCGAGGCCGAGGCCTCCGGAGAGGACACCCCGTGACCGAGCCCGTCACCACCCCGCCGCCGGGCTGCCCGGCCCACGCCGACGCCGCCCCGCTGTACGGGCCGCGGTTCCAGACCGACCCCGGCGCCCTCTACCAGGAACTGCGCGACCGCCACGGCCCGGTCGCCCCGGTCGAACTCGCCGGCGGGGTCCCCGCCTGGCTGGTCATCGGCTACCGCGAACTCCAGCTCGTCACCGGCCAGCCCAAGGTCTTCGGCCGTGACTCCACCCGCTGGAACCAGTGGCCGCACATCCCCGCGGACTGGCCGCTCAAGCCGATGATGGCGCCCGTCCCCTCGATCCTCTACGCCGAGGGAACCGAGCACCAGCGCCGCTCCGCCGCCGTCACCGACGCCCTCTCCGACGTCGACCCGTACGAACTACGCATCCACTGCGAGGAGGTCGCCGACCGGCTCATCGACGGCTTCGCCGGCCGCGGTGAGGCCGACCTGGTGGCCGACTACGCGCACCGGGTGCCGCTGCTGGTGCTCTGCCGGCTGTTCGGCCTCGACGAGGACGAGGCCCCGGTGCTCATCCGCGGCCTGCTCGCCATGCTCGACGGCGGCGCCGACGCCCAGGAGGGCGCCCAGCAGCTGCTCACCGTCATGCTCGGCCTCGTCCACCGGCGCCGCGAACTCCCCGCCGCCGACGTCACCTCCCGGCTGCTCGCCCACGAGGCCGGACTCAACGACGAAGAGGTCATGCGGGACCTGCGGGTGCTGCTGATCGCCGGTCACCAGCCCCTCGCGTACTGGATCTCCAACGCGCTGCGGCTGATGCTCACCGACGAGAGGTTCGCCGCCTCCCTCTCCGGCGGTCGCCGCTCCATCGGCCAGGCACTCGGCGAGGCCCTCTGGGAGGACACCCCGACCCAGATCTTCGCCGGCCGCTGGGCCACCCGCGACGTCCACCTCGGCGGCCAGCGGATCGCCAAGGGCGACATGGTGCTGCTCGGCTTCGCCGGCGCCAACGCCGACCCCGCCGTCCGCCAGGACACCGGCCGCCCCGCCGAGGGCAACCGCGCCTACCTGAGCTTCTCCGCCGGCGACCACGGCTGCCCCTACCCGGCCCGCGAGGCCGCCGAGGTGATCGCCAACACCGCGATCGAGGTGCTGCTCGACCGGCTCCCGGACCTGCGCCTCGCCGTGTCCGAGAACGCCCTGGTGTGGCGCCCCTCGGCGTGGGTGCGCGGACTGATGGCCCTGCCGGTGGCGTTCACCCCCGGCTACGTGGCGGAGTGACGAGACCCGAGGAGGGGCAGCGATGACCGAACCGACCGCAGCGACCACAGTGACGGCCGTGACCGCCGTGGCACCGGCGACCGGACCGAACCCGCCGGCGGACGGCACACCGTTCGTCATGGACCCGCTGGCCCGCGACAACGCCGCCGAGGGCGCCCTGCTGCGCGCCGCCGGCCCGGTGGTGCCGGTCGACCTGATGGGCGTCCACGGCTGGGCGGTCACCCGGCACGCCGAGGCCCGCCGGCTGCTCACCGACGCCCGGCTGGTCAAGGACGCCGCGCACTGGGCCGCGTACCAGCGCGGCGAGGTGCCCAGGACCTGGCCGCTGATCGGCCTCGCCGTCCCCGGCCCGTCCATGGTCACCACCGACGGCGCCGCGCACCGCCGGCTGCGCGCGATCGTCGCCCAGGCCTTCACCCCGCGCCGGGTCGAGCTCATGAAGCCCCGCATCGAGGAGATCACCGCCCGGCTGCTCGACCAGGTCGCCGCGGCCGGGCCGGTGGTCGACCTGAAGACCGTCTTCGCCTTCCCGCTCCCGATGTCGGTGATCGGCTGGCTGCTCGGCGTGCCCGAGCACGACCACGCCTACATTCGGGAGTTGTACGAGCGGTTCTTCTCCAGCACCACCAAGCCGGACGAGGTGCCGGCCACCATCGCGGCGCTGAACGCCTTCGTCGCGGACCTGGTGGCGCTGCGCCGGGCCGAGCCTGGCGACGACCTGATCAGCGCCCTGCTGACGGCCGACGTCGAGGGCGGCGCGCTGACCGACGCCGAGGCCTCGGCCACCCTGCGGGTGATCATCGCGGCCGGGCACGAGACCACGGTCAACCTGATCACCAACGCGGTCCGCGCCCTGCTCACCCATCCGGACCAGCTCGCGCTCGCCCGTTCGGGCGAGGTGCCCTGGTCCGCGGTGGTCGAGGAGTCGCTCCGCTGGACCCCGCCCACCAGCAACTTCCTGTTCCGCTTCGCCACCGGGGACATCGAGGTCGGCGACACCGTCGTCCCCGCCGGCGACGCCGTGCTGATCTCCTACAACGCCGTCGGCCGCGACCCCGCGCAGCACGGAGTGACCGCGGAGATCTTCGACATCACCCGCGACGCCGAGCGGCACCTCTCCTTCGGCCACGGCCCGCACGTCTGCCCGGGCTCGCCGCTCGCCCGGCTGGAGGCCGCGGTCGCACTGCCCGCGCTGTTCGAACGATTCCCGGACCTCGCCCTCGCGGTGCCCGAGGAGGAGCTGCGGCCGAAACCCCACCATGGTGGTGAACAGCCTGCGCGAGCTGCCCGTCCGGATCTGAACCGTCCGAACGGGCCGCGGAGGGCCGGTGCGCCACCGGCCGTCCAGCACAGCCGGATTACGACCGGGACACCGGCCGATGAAGGTCGAACGCGCACCTTGGCGTGCGGTGACCGGTGAGTTAACGTCTTCAAGCCAGCGTACTGCTGGGTACAGCTCGATCATCCGGTACAGCGCAGTGTTGTTGTCCCACGCCGGCATCTCGGGTGCCCTGGCCAGGAGGAGCGCATTGACCACCACCACGATCGCCTGTGAGGCCCGCCGATGACCACACTGATGCGGCGGCGCCTGCTCGCCGTCCCCGCCGTGCTCGCCCTGGCCCTCGCCGCGGCGTGTTCGAACAGCTCCTCCAAGGACGGCGGCGGCAACTCGGCGGCGCCCACGCTCACCGGTGACTGCGCCAAGTACCAGGCCTATGCCGGCCATTCCGGCACCAAGGTGACGATGTTCGCCTCGATCCTGAGCCCGGAGTCGGACTCGCTGGAGAAGTCCTGGGCGGAGTTCAGTTCTTGTACGGGCATCAAGATCTCGTACGAGGGCTCCAACGACTTCGAGTCGCAGCTGCCGGTCCGGGTGAGCGGCGGAAACGCGCCCGACTTCGCGATCATCCCGCAGCCCGGCCTGCTCGCCCAGATGGTCAAGACCGGAAAGGTCGTGAAGCCGCCGGCGCAGACCGTCGCCAACGAGGACAAGTGGAGCCCGGTCTGGAAGACCTACGGCTCCGTCAACGGCACCTTCTATGCGGCGCCGATGAGCGCCAACATGAAGTCGCTGGTCTGGTACTCGCCGAAGGCCTTCAGGCAGGCAGGCTACGAGGTCCCGAAGACCTGGGCCGACCTGATGGGCCTCAGCAACAAGATCGCCACCTCGGGCGGCGCCAAGCCGTGGTGCGGCGGCATCGCCTCCGGCACCGCCACCGGCTGGCCGGCCACCGACTGGGTGGAGGAGGTCGTCCTCGGCAGCTACGGCGGCGACGTCTACGACCAGTGGGTCAGCCACAAGGTCAAGTTCAGCGACGAGAAGATCACCGGCGCGATGAAGACGGTCGCCGACTGGATGCAGAACCCGGCCTGGGTCAACGCGGGCATCGGTGACGTGAAGTCGATCGCCACGACGACCTTCCAGGACGCGGGCGCGCCGATCCTCACCAACAAGTGCTTCATGCTGCAGCAGGCCTCGTTCTACCGGGCGCAGTGGCCCAAGAGCACCAACATCGGCCCGGACGGCGACATCTTCGCCTTCCACCTGCCGGCCGTGAACCCGACGGTCAGCAGCCCGGTCGAGGGCGGCGGCGAGTTCCTGGCTGCGTTCTCCGACCGGCCCGAGGTGCAGGCGGTGCAGAACTACCTGTCGAGCAGCGGGTGGGCGAGCAGCCGGGTCAAGACCTCGTCCGGCTGGGTCTCCGCCAACCAGGGCGTCGACAAGAGCCTGTACACCGACCCGATCGACAAGCTGTCCGCCGAGGCGCTCACCGACCCGGCCGCCACGTTCCGCTTCGACGCCTCCGACCTGATGCCGGCCGCCATCGGCTCCGGTCAGATGTGGAAGTCGTTCACGGCGTGGTTCGCCGAGGGACAGTCCATCCAGAAGGTGGCGGCCGACATCGACGCGGCCTGGCCGCAGTAACGCCGGCCGCCTCCGGGCAGCGCGGGTCCCACCCGCCCGCGCTGCCCCTCCCCATGTCCGAGGAAGGACCCTCCGCATGCCCACGGCCACCGCCGTGCACCTCGCCGACTCGGCGTGGACGGATGCGACGATCAAGTTCACCAACACCGTCGGAGCCGTCGCCGGCTTCCTCGGCGTGCTGCTGCTGATCTTCTTCGCGGCCGGCCGGGCGACCGGGCGGTTCTCCCGCCCGCTGGCCGTCCTCGTCATGATCGGGCCGGCGATCCTGCTGCTGCTGGTCGGCCTGGTGGTGCCGCTGATCCGCACCGTCTACCTGAGCTTCTACAACGACGACTCCACCAAGGCGGTGGGCGGCAGCAACTACGGCTGGGCGCTGACCACCGACTCCATCCACCAGGTGCTGTGGAACACCCTGCAGTGGCTGGTGGTCGCCCCGCTCGTCGCCACCGGCACCGGCCTGGTGCTGGCCCTGCTGGTCGACCGGCTGCGCGGGCAGGCGCTCTACAAGTCGCTGCTGTTCATGCCGATGGCGATCTCCCTGGTCGGCGCCTCGATCATCTGGAAGTTCGTCTACGAGGACCGCGACCCGTCGCAGCCGCAGATCGGACTGCTCAGCCAGATCGCGATCAGCCTCGGCTGGGACGACCCGCCGAACTGGATCCTCTCCCACCCGCTGAACAACTACCTGCTGATGATCGTCATGATCTGGGTGCAGACCGGCTTCGCGATGGTGGTGCTCTCCGCGGCGATCAAGGCCATCCCGGACGAGATCACCGAGGCCGCCCGCCTCGACGGAGCCCGCGGCTTCCAGCTGTTCCGGCACGTCACGGTGCCGATGATCCGCACCACGCTGGTGGTCGTGCTGACCACCGTCATGATCACCACACTGAAGGCCTTCGACATCGTCCGCACCATGACCGGCGGCAACTTCGGCACCCAGGTGCTGGCCAACGAGATGTACTCGCAGTCGTTCGTGCAGTTCAACGTCGGCCGCGGCAGCGCGCTCGCCGTGATCCTCTTCCTGGCCGTGATCCCGCTGGTGGCCTACAACATCGTCCAGCTGCGCAAGGAGCGTGAGCACCGATGAGCGAGCAGCTCGCCCCGGCCCCGCAGCCGGGAGCGGCGGACCGCGAGCCCCCGGTGAAGGCCCTCCGCCGCGTCTTCAGCAACCCGCTGGCCTCACTCCTGATGCTCTTGGTCACCGTGCTGTGGACGATCCCGACGATCGGCCTGCTGGTCACCTCGCTCCGCCCGGAGGAGGACGTCGCCACCAGCGGCTGGTGGGAGGTCTTCGCCGACCCGAACCTGACCCTGGAGAACTACCACACGGTGCTCTTCGAGGGCGGCTTCGGCGTCAGCGGCGGCCTGTTGCCGTACCTGGTCAACTCGCTGGCGATCAGCATCCCGGCCACCGTCTTCCCGCTGGTGCTGGCCGCGATGGCGGCGTACGGGCTGGCCTGGGTGAAGTTCCGGGGCAGCGACATCGTCTTCTTCGCGATCTTCGCGCTGCAGGTGGTGCCGCTGCAGATGGCGCTCATCCCACTGCTGCAGCTGTTCTCCGGCGGGGCGCACATCGGCTCGGTCACCGTCATCCCCGCCTTCGACCTCAGCGGCACCTACGCCCCGGTCTGGCTGGCGCACACCATGTTCGCCATGCCGCTGGCGATCTTCCTGCTGCACAACTTCATCGCCCAGCTGCCGCGGGACGTGATGGAGGCGGCGGTGGTCGACGGGGCCACCCACTTCAAGATCTTCCGGTCGATCGTGCTGCCGCTCTGCACCCCGGCGCTGGCCTCCTTCGCGATCTTCCAGTTCCTCTGGGTATGGAACGACCTGCTGGTGGCGCTCACCTTCGCCGGCGGCACCCCCGAGGTCGCCCCGATGACCGTGCGGCTGGCACAGCTCTCCGGCTCCTTCGGCGGCCGCTGGGAGCTGCTCACGGCCGGTGCCTTCCTGTCGCTGATCGTGCCGCTGATCGTCTTCTTCGCGCTGCAGCGGTACTTCGTCCGAGGCCTGCTGGCGGGCTCGGTCAAGGGCTGAGCCCGCGACCGGGCCCTCCCGGCGGAGGCGCCGCGCGCCCGGCTCCTGACGGTCCGTGACATGGACCGGGAATGTGGGGATTTCGAGGACGCGCAACCCGAACAGCCGGTACACCGGTAGCGGCGATTCCGCCGATTGTCCGGTTGTCCGACGTGTGGGGGATGGCGTGAGGTTCAGAAGACGTCTGGCGTGCCTGGTGGCCGCCGCGCTGGCGGGGGCCGTGCTGGCCGCCGCACCGGCCGGGGCGGCGGGAACCGCGATCCTCGGCAACACGGCGGTCGGCTCGGCCACCGACTCGGGCGACTCCAACTATATGAACACCTCGCGCTTCGTCACCGGTTCGAGCGGCGGCGCGCTGGGCAGCGTCAGCGTGCACGTCGGGGCGGTCGGCGCCGCGCCGAACAACCAGTACCAGGTCGCGGTCTACGCCGACGCCGCGGGCAAGCCGGGCGCACTGGTCGCCTCCAGCGCCTCCGGCACGCTCACCGCCAACGCCTGGAACACCCTGCCGCTCGCCGGCACGCTCACGGCCAACACCGCGTACTGGCTGGCCTACAACAGCAACGGCAGCAGCGCGGCCGTCAACAACCTGCACTACAGCAGCGGCGGCACCAGCGGCTACTCCACCGGCGGCACCCCCTTCGGCAGTTGGCCGTCCACCTTCGGCGCCAGCAGCACGATGAGCGCCACCTTCTCGATCTACGCCACCTACACCCCCGACGGCGGTGGCACCACCCCGCCGGGCAGCGGCCCGGGCTCCGAGGGCCCGATCCTGCTGGTCGGCAACGCGGCCAACCCGTACACCGCGTACTACACCGAGATCCTCAAGGCCGAGGGCCTGAACTACTACAAGCAGACCGACCTGTCGGCGGTCACCGCGGCGACGCTCGCCTCCTACGACGTGGTGCTGCTCGGCGAGACCGCGCTCACCCCGGCCCAGGTGTCGATGTTCACCACCTGGACCAACGGCGGCGGACGGCTGGTCGCGATGCGCCCCGACAAGCAACTCGCAGGCCTGCTCGGCCTCACCGCCACCACCGGCACCCTCGCCGACGCCTACCTGAAGATCGACACCTCGGCCGCCCCCGGCGCCGGCCTCACCGCCGACACCATGGGCTTCCACGGCACCGCCGACCGCTGGACGCTGAACGGCGCCACCACCGTCGCCGCCCTCTACGACGACGCGACCACGGCCAGCGGCAACCCGGCCGTCACCCTGCGGACCGTCGGCAGCGGCCGGGCCGCCGCCTTCACCTTCGACCTCGCCAAGTCGGTCGTGCAGACCCGGCAGGGCAACATCGCCTGGGCCGGCCAGCAGCGCGACTCCACCGACGGCTACGAGGCCGCCGAGATGTTCTTCGGGACCAACGGCCAGCCGAACTGGAACAACCTCGACAAGGCGCTGATCCCGATCGCCGACGAGCAGCAGCGGCTGCTGTCCAACCTGATCACCCTGATGGACTCGGCGAAGAAGCCGCTGCCGCGGTTCTGGTACTTCCCGCGGGACGTCAAGGCGGTCGTCGTGATGACCGGCGACGACCACGGCATCGGCGGCACCGTCGGACGCTGGGACAGTTACGTGTCGCAGTCCCCTGCCGGCTGCTCGGTCGCGGACTGGGAGTGCGTCCGTGGCTCCTCGTACATCTACACCGACGACCCGATGACGGCGGCCCAGGCCCAGTCCTACACCGACGAGGGCTTCGAGGTCGGCGTGCACGTCACCACCAACTGCAAGCCCTGGGGCACCACGGCCAACCTGCAGCAGTTCTACACCGACCAGCTGACCGCCTGGAAGGCCAAGTACGGCTCGCTGCCGAACCCGTCCAGCAGCCGCACCCACTGTGTGGAGTGGGACGACTGGGCCGGCCAGGCCAAGACCAAGCTGGCCAACGGCATCCGGCTCGACATGGACTACTACTACTATCCGTCCTCCTTCGTGCAGGACCGGCCCGGCTACTTCAACGGCACCGGCATGATCATGAAGTTCGCCGACACCGACGGCAGCGTCATCGACGAGTACCAGGCCACCACCCAGCTCACCGACGAGTCCGGCCAGTCCCACCCGTCCACCATCACCACGCTGCTCGACGGCGCGTACGGCGCCAAGGGCTACTACGCGGCCATCGGGGCCAACATCCACACCGACTTCGCGGCCTCCAGCGCCTCGGACGCGGTGATCGCGGCGGCCAAGGCCCGCGGGGTGCCGGTGGTCTCCGGCCGGCAGATGCTGACCTGGCTGGACGGCCGCAACGGCTCCGCCTTCTCCAAGCTCGCCTGGAGCGGCAACTCGCTCACCTTCGACATCACCGGCGGCACCCGCGGCCTGCGCGCCATGGTGCCGGTGAACTCCGCCTCCGGCACCCTCACCGGGATCTCCAAGCAGGGCCATGCCGTGCCCTACCGGATCGAGACGATCAAGGGGACGGCGTACGCCTTCTTCGACGGCGCGGTCGGCTCCTACACCGCGACCTACGGGCAGGACACCACCGCGCCCACCGTCACCGGCACCACCCCCGTGGCCGGCGCCACCGGAGTCGCGGTCGGTACCCCCGTGAAGTTCTCCTTCAGCGAGCCGCTCGACCCGGCCACGGTCACCGCCTCGGCGCTCACCCTGAAGACCGCCACCGGCGGCACGCCGGTCGCCGGCACCGTCTCCTACGACGCGGCCACCAGCACCGCCGTCCTCACCCCGGGCGCCGACCTGGCGCTGACGACCGGTTACACCGCCACCGTGCAGGGCGTGAAGGACCTGGCCGGCAACACCCTGGCCGCGCCGGTGTCCGTCTCCTTCACCACCGCCGGGGCGCCGCCGAAGACCATCGGGTCGAACGCGGTGGGCACGCTGGTCGACGACACCGACTCGAACCACCTCAACGGCTCCAAGGTGACCACCGGCTCCACCGCCGTCGCGCTCACCTCGCTGAGCGTGCACGTCGGCGGGGTCAGCGCGGCGCCCAACAACCAGTACCAGCTGGCCGTCTACACCGACAACGCCGGCTCGCCCGGCACCCTGGTCACCGCCACCGGCTCCGGCACGCTGACGCCCAACGCCTGGAACCCGCTGCCGGTCTCCGTCACGCTCGCGCCCAATACCAGCTACTGGTTCGTCTACAACAGCAACGGGACGAGCTCGACGGTGAACAACATGCACTACTCGACCGGTCCGGCAGGCTCCGGCGCCTACAGCAACACCGTGGTGCCCTTCGGCACCTGGCCCGCCAGCTTCGGAACCGCCGTCAAGGACAACCTCGTCTACTCGCTGTACGGCGTGTACTGACGATCCGTCGGCCGGCCCACCTCCGGGCCGGCCGGCCGCCGCGGGGCGCTTGTGTCACAACTCTGCGACACAAGTGCCCCGCGGCACTTTTGAACCTGTTCAGAAATGCCCCCGGAGGCCTAGAGTCACGGTCACCGTCGCGAGGCCGCCTGCCGGCCGCCGCGTGTTCAGTGACGCTTGAGGGGGACTCATGTCGACACCGTCAGACAGCACACCGCCGCCCGTGCCCGGGAAGGGGCCCGCGGAGGACTCCGAGGTCCGGCCCGCGGCCGACGCTGGGGTCGGGTCCGACGTCGGGGCCGGGTCCGATGTCGGGGCCGGCGCTGACGCCGGGGCAGGGGTTGCTTCCGGGGCAGCCGCCGGGTCCGAGGCGGAGGCCTCGGAGGGGTCGGCTGGGACCGAGGCCGGGCGGGACTCCTCGGTGGGCGGCGGAGCGACCGGCGGAGGTGGAACGACCGACGGAGGTGGAACGACCGACGGCGGGGGCTCGTCCGCGGACGGCAGCGATGGAGGTGTGGCGGCCGGCCGCGCCCGTGCCGAACTCCGGAAGGCCGGCTTGCTCGCAGCCGCCGAACCCGATGCCGCCGGCGCCGTGCCCAGTTCCGGTGTCGCCGCCCCTAGTGGTGCAATGCCGGGGGCGCGCACGGGCTTCGCTCCTCCGGGCGGTGCGGCGTCCCGGCAGCCGCCAGTCCCTGGTCCTCGGCCCGGCGCCTGGCCCGGTGCGGGCCCGGCCGGACCGGGGGTGTGGAAGCCGCCCGCACCGCCGCCGGACCCGGAGTGGATCGTCGCGACGGCGCCCGTCCGGCCCGCCCTGCCGGGGTTCCGGGTGCTGGCCGGCGGCCTGGCCTCCGGTCTGCTCGCCGCGGCCCTGCTGACCGAGGGGCTCGGCGTCAACGTGCTGCTGTGGGCCCTGATCGGCGCGGTCGCCGCCGGACTGGCCGCTGCCGCCGCAGGACGCCGGGTCCGGCCGTGGACGGTCGTGTGGACGGTCGCCGCCCTGGTGCTGCTACTCGTACCGGCTCTGGTGGAGGCCTCCTGGCCGGTCGTCCTGGCGCTGCTCGCCGCCGCCGGCGCGGGCTCGCTGGCCCTGCACGGCGGCAAGCGCTGGCCCGGCGTGCTGCTCGGCCCGATCGGCATCTGGCCGCACCTGATCCCCGGCCTCGGCTGGGCCCTCCTCTCGCTGCGCAACCGGCAGTACCCGGCCAGAGCCCGGGTGGTGTCCATCGTCAAGGCCGCAGGCGTGTCCCTGGCGCTGCTCGTGGTCTTCGGTGCCCTGTTCGCCAGCGCCGACGCCGCGGTGGCGGAGCTCCTCGGCGACCTCGCACCCAGCGTGGACACCGACGACCTGCCGATGCAGGTCCTGCTCTTCCTGGCCGGCCTGCTGGTCGCTCTGGCCGCCGCGCACACCGCGGCCGGGCCGCGCCGCTTCGACCGCCTCCCCGTCAAGCCGGGCCGTGCACGCGGACGGCTGGAGTGGGCGGTGCCGCTGGTGGCCCTCAACCTGCTGTTCGGCGCGTTCGTGGCCGTCCAGGCCGTGGTCTTCGTCGGCGGCTACGAGTCGGTGATGCGCAAGCCCGGCATGATCCCGGCCGAGTACGCCCGACAGGGCTTCTGGCAGCTGCTGATCGTCACCCTGCTGGTGCTGGTCGTGCTCGCACTGGCCGGCCGGTGGGCGCCGCGGTCCACCCCGCGCGACCGGGCCATGGCCAAGACGCTGCTCGCGCTGCTCTGCAGCCTGACGCTGGTCGTGGTCGCCTCGGCGCTGTACCGGATGCACCGCTACGTGGACAACTTCGGTCTGACCCGCCTGCGGATCTCGGTGGCCACGGTGGAGATCTGGCTGGGCGTCGTCCTGCTGCTGGTGCTCGTCGGCGGCATCCTCGCGTCCAGCCGGTGGCTGCCGCGCGCGGTGGTGCTGAGCGCCGTCGCCACCACCGCGGTCTTCGGTCTGATCAGCCCGGACGCGATGATCGCCGAGCAGAACGTCCACCGCTACGAGCAGACCGGCAGGATCGACGTCGGCTACCTCCGGGACCTCTCCGCCGATGCCGTGCCCGCCCTGGACCGGTTGCCGCAGGATCAGCGCATCTGCGCCCTGCAGAAGATCGCCCAGGCCCTCGGCGACGATCAACTTCCCTGGTACGCCACCAGCCTGGCCGAGGCCCGGGCCCGCGAGATCCTGCGGGACCGCCCGGTGCCGCTGGCGAACGGCTCCTGCGGCAGGATCGGCGTCCGCCTGGGAAGCTCGTACTCGGGCGGCTACGAGTACTGACGGTCCGACCGCCCTCGGCGTGGGGTGCCGGGGGCGGTCCGACCGGGTCGTGGTGCGGCGGCAGGGCAGGCAGGCGCCGCCACCGCACGGTGCGTCAGAGCGCCACGCCGGCCGCCCCCTCCGACGGCAGGTCGCTCGCCTTCGCCTTCACCACGAACAGCGCCACCAGCAGGGCGACCACGGCCAGCGACGCGCCCACGATGAACGCCTGGCCGATGCCGTGCGCCAGCGTCTCGCTGTAGGCGGCACTGCCCACCGGGAACTCGTGGGTCTTCTGGAAGTACTGCGCCTGCTCGGGAGTGGCGCTCTGCAGGAAGCCCGGCACCAGGTCGGTGGCCTTGGACTTGGCCGCGCTGCTGAACACCGTGGTGAGGATCGACAGGCCCAGCGCGCCGCCGATCTGCTGCACCGAGTTGAGCAGACCGGAGGCCGCACCCGTCTCGTGGTTCGGCACACCGGACACCGCGATCAGCATCACCGGGACGAAGATCAGGCCCATGCCGAAGCCGAACACCACCGTCGGACCGAGGATGCCGTCCACATAGCCGCTGTCCGCCTTGAGCTGGGTCAGCCAGCCGAGGCCGACCGTGACCAGGGCGGCGCCGCCCGCCATGAAGACCTTCGGGCCGAGCTTCGCCTGGAACGCCGAGGCGATCTGGGCGGCCACGATGATCGCGGCGCTGATCGGCAGGAACGCCACACCGGCCTTGAGCGGGCTGTAGTGGATGACCGTCTGCGCGAAGATCGTGATGTAGAAGAAGATGCCGAACATCGCCGCGGCGAGGCAGAGCATCATGATCAGGCCGCCGGTGCGGTTGCGGTTCCGGAACAGGTGCAGCGGCGTGATCGGCTGCGCCGTCCGGCGCTCGATGACCGTGAAGGCGAGCACCAGCACCACGCCGGCGGCGAAGGAGCCCAGCGTGAGGGCGTCGCTCCAGCCGTCCGAGGCGGCCCGGATGAAGCCGTAGACCAGGGCGACCAGACCGAACGTCGAGGTGAGGGCGCCGGGCAGGTCGAACCGCCCGTCCGTACGCTCCGACTCGTTGATGTACATCGGTGCGGCGATCGCGATGAGCACGGCGATCGGCACGTTGACGAAGAACACCCAGCGCCAGTCGAGGTATTCGGTGAGCAGACCGCCGGCCAGCAGGCCGATCGCGGCACCGGAGCCGGCGACGGCCGAGAAGACGCCGAAGGCGCGGTTGCGTTCGGGGCCCTCCTCGAAGTTGCTGGCGATCAGTGCGAAGGCCGTCGGTGAGCAGATGGCGCCGCCGAGGCCCTGCAGGGCGCGTGCGGCGAGCAGCATGGTCGAGTCCTGCGCGAAGCCGCCGAGCAGCGAGGCGAAGCCGAAGAGCAGGGTGCCGACGATGAAGACCCGGCGCCGGCCGAGGATGTCGCCGAGCCGGCCGCCGAGCAGCAGCAGGCCGCCGAAGGCCAGCGTGTAGGCGTTGATCACCCAGGAGAGGGTGGTGTCGGAGAAGCCGAGGTCGTTCTTGATGTGCGGCAGCGCGATGTTCACGATCGTCGCGTCCAGCACGACCATCAGCTGGGTCGCCGCGATGACGGCGAGGGTGATGCCCTTGCGCGGGGTGCGTCCCGCCTTCGGTGGTGCCGGTGTGCCGACGGTGTCGGAGATTGCCACTGAAATGCCCCCTGTTGATCCTGCACCGTGGGGTGGTGCCGGAGTACTGCGCCCGTGACGTGCGCGATTGTGCGACCGCGCACGGCCGATGGCAGCGCACGGACACTGTGAAGGAACGGAGTCGTTCACTATCATGTGGACGATATCCGGTCGGGGATTGTGAACGCAAGCGTTCTCTAGGGTGGTGACGATGGATCAGTTGGTACGGCGTCAGGCGTCGGTCGGACCGTCGGGCGCGGTGGTCGCCAGGTGCGCGCCACCGGCCCCCGTCGGCGTGACACGGGCCGTACCGCTGCAGGCCGGCGCGGACGCCCCGGAGGGGCCCGCCGAGCCGGTCGAGGACGAGCCGGAGCCGTCCGGCGGACCGGCGGCACCGATCGCGGCCCGGCGGCGGGGCCGCGCCCTGGAGGCCGCGATCTTCGAGGCGACCCTCGAACTCCTCACGTCCGGCGGCTTCGCCCGGCTGACCATGGAGGGCGTCGCCGGCGCGGCGCAGACCGGCAAGGCCGCGCTCTACCGCCGCTGGACGTCCAAGGCGGATCTGGTCGTGCACGCCCTGGGGGCTACTCTGCCACCCCCCGTGGGCATCCCCGACCTCGGGTCGGTCCGCGCCGAGTTGGTGCAGCTCATGGCCGGGTTCGGCGCGATCATGGGCTCGCCCGCGGGCACCGCCATCCGTGTCCTGATGGCCGAGCTCGACCACGAACAGGCGGTCGCCTTCAAGGACTTCCTCGACGACCGGGTGATGCGGCCGGCCAACGAGGCGCTCCTCGACATCCTCGGCCGCGGCGAGCGCCGCGGCGACGTCCGCCCCGGCGCGGCCACCCCGATCGTCGCCGACGTGGCCCCCGCGATGCTGTTCTACCGGGCCAAGGTCGGTGGGGGCGTGGTGGACGACGCCTTCTGCCGCGAGCTCGTCGACCAGGTGCTCATGCCGATGGTGCGCGCCCGGTAGTGCGCGCCCGGGCGCACGGTCCGCGGGGGCGCCGGATCGTCCTGGGCGTCCGGGGTGTCCGGGGCGGTTCCGGCGGGGACGTAGGCTGGTGCTGCCGGCGCGACACGAATGGACCAGCCATGCCCTACGACCCCCCGACCCACTCGGTCGAGCGCTCGCTGCGCCGGTCCGGAGCCGGCGTCGTCGTCGGGCTCGACGAGGTCGGACGCGGGGCCTGGGCCGGCCCGGTGACCGTCGGCGCCGCCGTCACCGGGCTGCGTCGCCCACCGGAGGGCCTCACCGACTCCAAGCTGCTCACCGTGAAGCGCCGCGAGGCGCTCGCCCAGGTGCTCGCCGACTGGGTCACCGCCTACGCGCTGGGTCATGCCTCCCCGCAGGAGTGCGACAAACTCGGCATGACCGCCGCACTGCGCCTGGCCGCCGAGCGCGCCCTGGCGGCGCTTCCGGTCCGGCCGGACGCCGTGATCCTCGACGGCAAGCACGACTACCTCGGCGGCCCGTGGCGGGTCCGCACGGTGATCAAGGGCGACCAGTCGTGTGTCTGCGTCTCCGCCGCCTCCGTCCTGGCCAAGGTGGAGCGGGACCGGATGATGGCCGAGCTCGGCGCCGACCTCCCCGCGTACGGCTTCGAGGACAACGCCGGATACCCATCGCCGGTGCACCGCGCGGCGCTGGAGGAGTTCGGGCCGACCTCGGAGCACCGGCTGTCCTGGGCCTATCTCGACGCCCTGCCGCAGTGGCGCCACCTCAAGCGCGGCCGCCTCGCGGGACCCGTGGACGAGCAGCTCTCACTGGGTTTCTGACGGTTCGTCTGATTTTCTGACGGCTCGCCGGGGCCGCGTAAGGTGCCCAACAGGTGGGGCGCCCGTGCGCATCCGACCGGCATTTGATAGACATCCGGGTATGCCTGTCTTCCCCGAGGAGCCGGAGATTCACGAGAGTATCCCGGGCCCCGGCGTTCCCTTCCCCCACAAGTCGGACGCATCCAGCCCCCGTACGCCTTCCGCCAACCCCGCCGCTTCGGGCCTCGTGCCCGGTCCGCGGCCCGCGCCGCCCCGTCCGGCGCCTCCCCGCCCGGCTTCGTCCGGAGCCGTCGGCGCCACCCCGGGGCCGCGCCCCGGTCCGAAGCCCGCCGCGGGCCCCCGCCGTTCGTCCCCCACCGTCCGGCTCGTTCCCGCCGGTCCGCAGGCCGCACTCGAGTGCGCCGACGAGACGGTGGACCAGCTGCTCGAGTCCGGCCGCCCTCCCGGCGACATCCTGGTGCTGACGGTCGGCGAGCCCCACCCGTGGCAGCAGCACGAGCTGTCCTTCGGCGAGGAGCGCTACTGGGCGCAGCTCGCCGAGGCCGGCGACGTGTTCTACGCGGACGCCGCCACCGGTCGTCCGCTCCGCCGAGACGTGGTGGTGCTGGTGGCGAACGCCTCCGGCTCCAACCGCATCGCCGGTGCCGCGGTGCGCGCCGCCGAGCGTGCGGGCTCGCTGCTGGTGGTCTGCGGCGGCACCGAGGCCGTCGCATCGCTGTTCCCGGGTGCGGACCGGCCGGTTCCGGCCTGAGCCGTCGCTGTCCGAGCCGTCGCGGTGCCGCCCGCCTCTCCGGCGGGCGGCACCGCGAACGGTCCGTGTACAGCCGTGCCGTGTGAGGGCGCGGTCAGTGCGAGGCTGCGGGGCGCAGTGCTGTCACCGCCGCGACGGGGGAGACCCCCCGTCCGGTCTGCCGGGCCGGCTTCCGCTCATGGCGGGGAGGCAGCTCGGTGACGGTGTGCAGCGGCCCGTCGGCCCATGATCCGGAGTGCGGGTTGCGGCCGCGCCGCCCGTCCCCGAGCGAGTGCCACCCGGCCGGTGTCAGCGTGATGTACGAGCCGCAGCGCAGTCCGTGCAGCTCGGCGGCGTCGCGCAGTGCCCACATCCACGCACCGTCCTGGGGTACCCACTCGGGCGAGCCGTCCCGGCAGCGCAGCAGGACCGCGGTGCGGACGGGGGTGGCCAGCCGGAGGTCGTGCGGGATCACCTGCCGGAGGTGTGCCAGGATCGCGTTGCGGTGCTGCCACCCGTCGGTGAGGTGCTGCCGGGTGGCGAAGGACGCGGACGCGACCAGTTGGTGCCTGGCGTCCAGCACGGCGACGACCGTTGTGCCCGGTTGCGGCAGGTGCCGCTGGTGCAGCTCGCGGACGAAGTCGCGCGGGGCTCGCAGCAGCGGTACGCCGGCCTCTGACCAGGCCTTGGGGTCGATACTCCGTCTGGCGGTGGAAGGATCCTGACCGTGGTCTCTGCGGTTGATCACGATCCTCCTTCCGGCCCGCTGGCACGGCGGTGACGTGGGTACGCCGAATACCGGGTCTCGCGACCAGGTGTGGGGTACGGCTCCAATTCTCCCGTCAGATAGGTCTGAGCGGCAATGATGAAATGCCGACCGCCGCCCGAAATTCAGTGTTCTGCCGGATATATTCCGTCTCTCCGGTGCGGCCATTCGCCTGACGGTCGTCCGACGAGTGGTCGAAGTCCGGTTTGCCCCTCGGTGTCCTTGCGGTGAACGGTACTCCTCGTCGGTCCGAGGAGGCGGTGACCGGTGATCGTGGGCCCGCGCGTGAAGGTCAGGCCTGGAGGGCGAGGACCAGGGGCAGCACACCCGTCGCGCCGGCGCGCCGCAGCAGCCGGGAGGCGACCGTGACCGTCCAGCCCGAGTCGACCAGGTCGTCCACCAGCAGCACCGGGCCGCCCGCCGAGCCGAGCGTCTCGCCCAGTTTCTCCGGGACGACCAGCGTGCCCGCCAGCGAGTGCAGCCGCTGGGCGCTGTTGGACCGCGGGCCGTGCGGCGGGCGACCCGCCGCGTACTCGATCCGGCCGAGCAGCGGCAGCCGACCGACCGTCGCGATCCGCGCGCCGAGGCTCTCCACCAGTTGGGGCCGCGTCGAGGAGGACATCGTGACCACGCCGACCGGCCGGGCCAGCCGTCCGCCGTCCGGGCCCTCCGGCCCGGCCCAGCCGCCGGGGCCGCGCGCCCAGTCGGCGAGGACGCTGACGAGCGCGTCCACCACCTCGGGCGGGACGGGGCCGTCCGGCGCCGACTCGGCGAGCAGGGAGCGCAGCCGGGTGCCCCAGCCGATGTCGGAGAGCCGACCGAGTGCCCGGCCGGTCTCCGCCTGTTCCCCGGCGGGAATGCGGCCCTTGAGCTGCACCCCCAGCGCGTCCATCCCGGTCGGCCACAGCCTGCGCGGCTCGAACTCGACGCCGGGCCGGCCGAGCGCGGCCCGGGCTGCGGCCAGGGCCTCGGCCGACACGTCCGGGCCGTGGGCGGGGCCGACGCAGTTGTCGCACCGCCCGCAGGGCGCTGCCTCCGGGTCGTCGAGCTGCCGCCGCAGGAACTCCATCCGGCAGGCGCCGGAGGCCGCGTACTCCCGCATGGCCTGCTGCTCGGCCTCCCGGGCGGCGGCGACCTTCGCGTAGCGCGGCGCGTCGTAGGCCCAGGCCTGGCCGGTCGCCTCCCAGCCGCCGCGGACCTTGCGGACCGCGCCGTCGACGTCGAGCACCTTGAGCATGGTCTCCAGCCGGTTCCGCCGGAGGTCCACCCGGGCCTCCAGGGCCGCGGTGGACAGCGGGCGGCCCGCCTCGGCGAGCGCGTCGATCGTCCGGCGGACCTGCTCCTCCGGCGGGAAGCCCAGTGAGGCGAAGTACCGCCAGATCGCCTCGTCCTCCCGGCCGGGCAGCAGCAGCACCTCGGCCCGGTCGACTCCGCGGCCGGCCCGCCCGACCTGCTGGTAGTAGGCGATCGGTGAGCCGGGGGAGCCCACGTGCACCACGAAGCCCAGATCTGGCTTGTCGAAGCCCATGCCGAGGGCGGACGTCGCCACCAGGGCCTTGACCCGGTTGGCCAGCAGATCCGCCTCGGCGCTGCGGCGTTCGGCGTCCTCCGTCCGGCCGGAGTACGAGGCCACCGGGTAGCCGCGGGAGCGCAGGAACGCCGTCACCTCGTCCGCCGCGGCCACAGTGAGGGTGTAGACGATGCCGGAACCCGGCAGCTCGGCCAGGTGGTCGGCCAGCCACGCCAGGCGGTGCGCCGGATCGGGCAGTGCGAGCACACCGAGGCTGAGACTCTCCCGGTCCAGCGGACCGCGCAGCACGAGCGCCGTGCGGTCGACACCCGGGCCGTCGGCACCCTCGGGGGCACCGGTGCCCAACTGCTCGGCCACGTCGGCGGTGACGCGGGCGTTGGCCGTCGCCGTGGTGGCGAGCACCGGCACACCGGGGGCGAGGTCGGCCAGCATGGTGCGCAGCCGGCGGTAGTCCGGCCGGAAGTCGTGGCCCCAGTCGGAGATGCAGTGCGCCTCGTCGACCACGAGCAGACCGGTGGAGGCGGCCAGCTTCGGCAGCACCTGGTCGCGGAAGTCGGGGTTGTTCAGCCGCTCCGGGCTGACCAACAGGATGTCGACGGCCCCGGCCGCGACCTCGGCCTGGATCTCGTCCCACTCCTGCGGGTTGGCGGAGTTGATCGTCCGGGCGTGGATGCCCGCCCGGGAGGCGGAATCCACCTGGTTGCGCATCAGTGCCAGCAGCGGCGAGACGATCACGGTGGGACCGGCGCCGCCCGAGCGCAGCAGGGCGGTGGCGATGAAGTAGACGGCCGACTTGCCCCAGCCGGTGCGCTGCACCACCAGTGCCCTGCGGCGGTCGACGACCAGGGCCTCGATGGCCCGCCACTGGTCCTCTCGCAGCACGGCGGACGGCCCGGCGAGCTCGCGCAGCACGGCCTCGGCCCGCTCTCGGACTGCGGCGCGGTCCTGACCGAGGACACCTCCGTCGCCGGTCGTGCCCGCCCGGTCGGCGGCGTGGCCGACCGTGCCTGGGCCGCCGGTGCCGCCGGAGCAGTTCGCCGCGGTGGGCACGGCCGTGGGCTCGGATTCGGGGCGGATGCTGCGCTCGTCCATGGCTTCATGCATACCGCGTGCGACCGACAATGGGCCAATGCGGCGCCGCGCCTGTGGATAACGTGTCATCAGATCGGTTGACGGGAAGGTCAATACCTCCGGAACGGCGAAAATTCCCGGGAAGTGGTCCGCCCGCAACAATCCGGAATCCGGAGTTATCCACAGGCTGTGCGGAGCGGGCAGAAAAGGCGGCACGCTTCGGGCCATGAACCACGACGAGCACCGCACTCCGCCCGCCGCGCCCTTCCCGGGCGGGCCGGCCGCCCTCCTGCCCATGCCGATGCGCGGCCCGGCCGACATGGCCGAGATGCTGCCCTACCTGCTGGGGTTCTTCCCCGACGACAGCATCGTCGCCGTCGGCCTACAGGGTCCCTCGCTCCAACAGGGCGGGGTGGTCCGGGTCGACCTCCCCGACAACCCCGCCCAGTGGGGGCCGGTGGCCCACGACACCGCGGCCCTGCTACTGGAACTCTCCGAGAAGCGCGACCGCCGACCGGACCAGGTCCTGCTCTACCTCGTACGGGATCCCGCCGGCCCCACCGAGCCCGTCGGTGTCGGTGAGCCCGCAGGTGCCACCGCGCCCGCACATCCGGTCGATCCTTCCGATTCCGCCGATTCCGCCGATTCCGCCGGTCCGGCCGATCCCGCCGAGGCGAAGAGCGGCGCACCGCCGAGCGGCGCGGCGCGCCCGGTCGAGTCGTTGCGCCCGCTCGCCGACAGCCTCGCGGCCGCTTTCCGTGAGGCCGGGGTGGCCGTGAAGGAGTCGCTCTGCGTCTCCGGTGGCCGCTGGTGGTCCTTCCTGTGCAGCCGCCCCGGCTGCTGCGACCCCACCGGGACACCGGTCCGACCGGCCCACCGGCCGAGCGCGATCGCCGCGGCGGCGGCCTTCGCAGGTCTGGCCCCGCGTGGCAGCCGGCGGTCCATGGTGGCCGGGCTGGCCCCGGTCGGGCCGCCGACCGCGGACATCCAGCGCCAGGAGATCGAACGGGCCGGGCCAGGCTTCCTCCGTGAGCTCGCCTCGGGCCGGGCGGCCGCGGTCGAACGGACGGGTACCCTCATCGCGGAGGTGATGGCCGAGTTCCGCGACGGCGCACGGGAAGTCGACCCCCAGCGGGTCGCCCGGCTGCTGCTCGGCCTGCAGGACAAGCTGGGCCGCGACCGCGGAGCCGAGTTCGCCGAGCCGGACGAGCTGGCCGTCGCCCAGCGCGTGTGGCGGTTCCTCGTCCAGCGCTGCGTCAGCCCGTTCGAACACCTCGCCGCGCCGCCGCTCACCCTGCTCGCCTGGACGGCCTGGATCGCCGGCGACACCGCCACCGCCCGGATCATGCTGTCGCGGGCGCTGGAGGTGGACTCGCGCTACACCCTGGCCCACCTGCTGTACGAGTCGATCAACGGCGGCCTCGCACCGGAGCGGCTCCTGGAGAGCGTCCGTGAGCAGCGCGCCGGCCGCATCGCCGCCCGGCCCCGGGGCTCCCGGCCCACGGCGACCTCCGGCGGCGTCGGGCGGGACCTCGCGCCCCATGGGCCGGCCCTTCGTCCCGCACCTGCCGCACCCGCGGCGGGGCCGTCGGCGCGGCCCACCACGGCGGAGAGCAGGGGAACTCCGGAATCGCCCCCCGCGGCCACCAGGCCGACGAATGAAGCCGTCGGCGAGCCGCCTCCCGGCCAGGGCGCGGGCGGCTTGGACGAGGGCGGCCAAGGCGCGGGCGGCTCGGACGAGGGCGGCCAAGGCGAGGGCGACTCGAACGGCGGAGGCCAGGGCGGCCGGGCTCCTGGGCGGCCTCCCGCCCCGGGCAGGGCCACCCTGCGCGATCACCGCACGGTCGGCCGCGGCGGCGCCTCGGCACCCCGGCCTGCGGCCCCCGGCACCCCCGCGGGTACCGGGCCGCGGTCGCCGCTGCCTCGCCCGGTCGGGCCGACCCGCGGCACACCGGGGCCGGGCGCCCGGCAAGTCCACGACCGTACGGCCGGCCCACTGCGCGCTCATCGGCCGGGCGACTGCTGAGATGCTCCGCCGCCCCGGCAGGGTCGCCCCGCTACGCCTCGCCGCGCGCCATCCGGACCAGGCGGTCGAGCACCACTCGGCCGCTCACCCGGAGCGCGTCGTGCTCCCACTCGTTGGTCAGCCAGAAGCGCAGGTTGCCCACGGCCTGCGCCGTCTCCAGCGAGTCGGCGGTGTCCACGTACATGTCGTCGAAGTACACGGCCGCGAACACCGGCACCTCGTTGGCGGCCAGCCGCTCGGGGGAGTACAGGTCGGGCCAGTCGCGGCGCTCCGCGAGCAGCTGCGCCGTCTCGCGCAGCGGCTGCAGCGCCGGGTCGGTCTCGAACATCCAGGGGTAGATCATCTCGCCGGTGAGCAGGACCGGGGCGTCCGTTCCCAGGGCGGCCTCGGCGTCGAAGGCCGGGAACTCCTTGCGGACGCGCTCGGCGGCCCACCCGGTGCCCGCCGGGTCCACCGAGCGCTGGCCGTAGATCGACTCGTGCAGGACGGCGTACATCGGGTTCTGCGCGAAGGAGAGCTGGGCCTGGGCCCCGGCGAGGAAGGTGTCGGACAGCTCAGGGCCGTCCTCGCCCTCCACCCAGGCCTCCTCCAGCAGGTAGTGCAGCGCGCCCGAGCCCGATCCGCCACCGAGCATCAGGCCCAGTGCCTGGAAGGCCTGCACGGTCAGCAGACCACCGCTCGGCAGCTGGGCAGGCCGCTGCGTGAGGTGCGCCGCGATCCGGCGGACGGCGGCCACGTCCTGCGGGTAGCGGGCGTAGTGCGCCGCGTTCTTCGCCGCCACTCGCGGGTAGGCCGCCCGGTAGACGTCGTCCGCCGAGGCACGCAGGCCGGCCAGACCGCCGGTGACGAACGCCTCCCGCAGCCCCTCCGGGGCCAGCGACAGGTAGGTCAGCGTGCAGAAGCCGCCGAAGCTCTGGCCGAGGAGGCTCCACTTGCCCTCGTCGCCGAGCAGCAGACGGCGGATCAGCTCGGCGTCCCGAACGATCGAGTCGGCCCGGAAGTGGGCCAGGTAGTCGGCCTGCTCGGCCGGTCCGCCGCGGCGGACCAGGGTCTGCCGATTGGCCGGCGTGGAGCGTCCGGTGCCGCGCTGGTCCAGGAGCAGCACCCGGTAGTCGTCGAGGGCGCGGTTCAGCCAGTCGTCGCGTCCCAGCGGCCGCCCGGCCTTGCCGCCCGGCCCGCCCTGCAGGTAGACCAGCCACGGCAGGTCGTCGTGCTCCCGGCCGGACGCCACGACCTCCCGGGCGTAGACCTCGATGCGCTCGCCCTCCGGCCGCTGGTGGTCGAGCGGCACCCGGAAGACGTGGTCCCTGGTGACGATTCCGGGCAGTCGGCCGACGGTGGACATGGAGCTCCTCGGTACGTGCTGGTCGCAGGCGCGATGCGACGCGCGTCAACCATGTTCCGGGTGCGGGCGCCGCCGAACCGCACCGTATCCTGGCGGCGGACAGGAGCCGATAGGGGAGGGCCATCGAGGTGGCCGCGCCGCCGTCGGCAGCCGGGCCGGACAGCGTCGATGGGGGCGACGTGGCCGGTCGGAGGGTCGCACCTCGCCTGCGCGCCATTGCCGCCGCGCCGGGCGGCGTGACCTGTGGCAGGTGCAGGACGTTCACCCAGGGGGCGCGGGCGGCACTGCCCGCCCGCAGGCCCTGCACCGAGTCGATGCGCACCGCACCACCACCGGTGCGCTCACGCCCGCACGGGCGGCCCGTCCGGGCAGAGAGCACCGCCGGACACGGCCGCACCGGAAGCGGCACGGCCCGACCTGCTCCCACCGATCCACCTGCCGCACCGGCAGAGCAGCACAGACCGCGAACGAGCATGCTCGCGGTCGACCGGCCCAGCAGCAGCCGGCCGACCGAGGGGAGGAGAGTCCGGTGACCGTCTCCAGGCCACCAGAGCCGGCCGCACCGCCGCCACCGGCCGATGCGCCGACCCCGGCGCCCGGCACAGCCCCGGCAGCTTCGGCCGCCTCGGCGCCGACCGTGCCGCCGGTGCCCTTGGCCTCCCCGATGCCGGCCCAGCCATCGGTGCCACCGCTCCCTCCCCTTCCCTCCGCGCCACCCACCGGGCTGCCGCCCCAGGGGCGGTCAAGCGCCCTCCCCGTGCCCCCGGCACCGCAGAGCGCCGCCATGCCGTCCGCACCACCTGGACCACCCGGACCCACGGCGCCACCCGCACCTGCCGCACCGCCCGCCCCGGCGGCGCCCCCAAGGCACGGCGCGCCCGTTGCTGGTGCGGCCACCCGCACACCCGCCGTCGGCCACCCCGGCGGCAGACCGCCGATGGGCCCCCCGACCCCGCCGTACGGGGTTCCCACACAGCCCTACGGGGTTCCCACGCCGCCCTCCGGCGTGCCGACCCCGTCCCACGGGGCCGGGACACCGCCGTACGGGGTACCGCTGCCGCCTACTGGTGGCCCGGTCGGCGCTTCCGGCGGCCAGCCCAGGCCGCCGGCACCGCCCCGCGCACAGACCGCCGCCGCCACGCACGACCTGCTCCTCTGCGTGGCGGCACCGGCCATGGCCGCGTCCGGCGTGGACGGCCAGCTGCGGGGCCAGGGGCTGCAGGGCTTCTACCGGTCCGGCGTCCGCACCCTGGCCCGCATGGAGCTCCGGCTCGGCGGCATCGAGCCGATGCCCCTCCAAGGCGCGCTCACCTCGGCCGCCGAGGCCCGCTTCGTCGGCAGCGTCCGCATCCCCGGCGACCCCGATCCCGACCCGGCGCTCACCGTGGAGCGGCTGCGCCATGCGGACGGGACGGAAACGGTCACCGTCCGCAACGCCGGCGGCCGGCCCGCCCGCCTTCCGCTGGAGATCACCTTCGGCACCGATCTCGGCCTGCTCGGCGAGATCGCCGCCGGTCAGCGCAGTGCCGACCTGCCGAGCCAGGTGCAGTCGGCCGGTCTGCGCTGGGCAGGCCTCGGCCGCAGCGCAACGGTGTCGGCGCGGCCCACCCCGCACGCCGTACTGGCCGGCGCGGGCGTGCTCCGCTGGGACTTGGAGGTGCAGCCGGGCGCACGCTGGTCGGTCGATCTGCAGACCGCCCTGGAGAGCTACCCGCCCGCGGGCCGCCCGCCCACGGGACGCGGCCAGGGTGTCCCGCTGCCCTGGTCCGAGCCGGAGATCCGCAGCGACGACGCCCGAGCGCAGCGCCTGGTCCCCGCCTCACTCGATGCGCTGGGCGCCCTGCTGCTCGCCGACGCGGACCGTCCGACCGACCTGTACGCCGCCTCCGGCGCGCCGTGGCGGTTCGGTCTCACCGCGGCCGACGCCCTGTGGGCCGCCCGCTGGACACTGCCGTTCGGCACCCGGCTGGCCGCGGGGACACTGCGCGCCCTGGCGCGCCGTCAGCAAGCCGGCCGCCAGCCCTGTCCAGGCACCGCGCCGCCGACCGGCGGCCCGGTCGTGGGCCCGCAGGAAGGATTGATCCCCGGCCCGATGCGGCACGGCGGTCCCGAACTGCCGCCGATCTGCACCGCCACCGAGACCACCCTGTTGTTCGTCACCGTTCTGGCGGAGGCCTGGCGTTGGGGTCTGCCGAGAGCCGAGGTGATAGAGCTCCTGCCGGCGGTCGAGCGCGCCCTGGCGGCGCTCCGCGCCTCCGTGGCGGAGGGCCCGGACGGACCGGAGGGATTCGTCGTCGACCTCAGCCGCGCCCCCGAGGATCGGTCGAGCCGTTCCGCGGTGGCCCGCTGCGAGGTACAGGCGCAGGCGTACCGTGCGGCCCTGCACGGCGCGGAACTGCTCGCGGCCTTCGCCCGGCCCGGCGCGGCCGAGTGGCTGAGCTGGGCGGCGGCTCTCCGGGAACGCTTCCGGGAGCGGTTCTGGATCGACGACCTGGCGGGCGGCCGACCCGCGGCGGCCCTGCTCGGCGGCGGCCGGACGGTCCCGGCGGTCGCCTCCTCCCTGGTGCACCTGCTCGACGTCGGCCTCTCCCGCGAGGGCAGGCTGCACGAGGGCCTGCTCGACCGGGAGCAGACCAGGCTTCTCGCCCAGCGCCTCACCGCTCAGGAACTGGACTGCGGGTGGGGCCTACGGACGCTCAGCGCCAAGTCACCCCGGTTCAACCCACTGGGCCACCGCAGCGGCGCCGTCCGGGTGCACGAGACAACGCTCGCCGTGGCCGGCCTCGCCGACGCGGGCTTCGAACGCGAGGCGGGTCTGCTGCTGGAGGGCCTGCTGGGTGCTGCCGAGCACTTCGACGGCCGGCTGCCCGAGATGTACGCGGGGGAGCAGCGGGTGACGGGCTGCCCGCCGGTACCCCACCCCGCGGCCTGTCGGCCGGCGGCACTGTCCGCGGCGGCCGGTGTCCACCTCGTGCTGGCGATGGCCGGAATCCGGCCCGACGTGCCCGGCGGCAGGGTGGTGGTGCGCCCCGCCTCCAGCACGCCGCTGGGCGAACTGCAGCTCACCGGACTGCGGGTGGCGGGCGAGCCGTTCTCCGCCCGGGTCAGCCGGATCGGTGTGGCCGTCGTCGAGGAGGCCCCACCCCAGCTGCAGCTCGGCGCGGGCTGACGCGCCCGTCGGGCCGTCACCCCGCCGTCACCCCAACGCCGCACCACACCACGCCACACCACGCCGCCCAACCCCGCACCGCGCCGCCCAACCCCGCACCGCGCCGCCCAACCCCGCACCGCGCCGGACCGGCCCCTCCTCCGGCGCGGTGCCGCGGCCGATAACGGGCCGCACCCGGCCGGCCGACCGGCCCGGGTCTGTAGGCACTCTGTGTTTATCGTCAGAGAGACGACTATCATCATCGCCATGACGCGCTATGACCCGTCGGCCTTCCCCCCGTTCGCCGTCACCGTCGACCTGGTGGTTCTGACGGTCCGGGACCACGAGCTGTGCGCGCTGCTGGTCCGACGGGGCGAGCCGCCGTTCCAGGGGTACTGGGCCCTGCCCGGCGGCTTCGTGCGCCCGGACGAGGGCCTCGCCGAGGCCGCCTCCCGCGAACTCGCGGAGGAGACCGGCCTCCGGGCGTCCGCGCCCGGCCAGTCCGCGGCCGGCGTGCACCTGGAGCAGCTCGCGACCTACGGGCACCCGCAGCGGGACCCACGCATGCGCGTGGTCAGCGTCGCCCACCTCGTCCTGGCTCCGGACCTGCCCACCCCGCGTCCTGGCGGCGACGCCAGCAGCGCCCGCTGGGCCCCCGTTCACGAACTGCTGAACGACGGTCCCGCGGACGGCGTTCCGCTGGCCTTCGACCACGGCCAGATCCTCGGCGACGGCGTCGAACGCGCCCGCTCAAAGATCGAGTACTCCTCGCTGGCGACCGCCTTCTGCCCGCCCGAGTTCACGGTCGGGGAGCTGCGCCGCGTCTACGAGGCGGTGTGGGGCGTGGTGCTCGACCCGCGGAACTTCCACCGCAAGGTCACCGGCACCCCCGGCTTCCTGCTCCCGTCCGGCGGTACGACGACCCGGCAGGGTGGCCGCCCCGCCCAACTGTTCACCGCCGGTGGCGCGACCGTCCTCAACCCGCCGATGCTCCGCCCCGAGGCCTGACCGACCCGCGATCCCGACCCACGATCACGGGGCCCACGATCCAGGCCCAGGGCCGGGACCCCGGCCTGCACGCCTCGCTCCGCCACCCGCACTGACGATCGGTCAGCAGCCCCATCCCGTCACCTGATCGAGTGGGGTCGGCAGGCGCGCTCCCCACTGGCATCCGCAATGCCCGGATTCCTCCCCGCCGGGGCCTAGTGTGCTGGCGCGGGCACGCGGAGCGCCGCGCTCCCCACGGCCGGCGCCACCCGGTCGGCCGAGGCATGGGAGCAGCAGGCAGCGATGATCCAGATCACCGGACTGACCAAGGTCCACCGGCGGAACGGACCGCCGGCGCTGCTGGACCTGACCTTCGACACCCGTCCGGGCACGGTCACCGCCCTGCTCGGCGACGAGGGCGCAGGCAAGACCACTGCGATCCGCCTCATGGTCGAACTCGAACGCGGCCGCGGCGCGGCCCTGTTCGACGGCCGTACCTACCGCAGGCTGCACCGCCCCGAGACCTTGGTCGGCCTGCTGCCGGACACCGGAGCCGCCTGTCCCGGCCACCCCGGACGGAGGGCGGCCGACCATCTGCGGATGCTCGCCGCCGCGATCGGCGTACCGCCGCGCCGCGCCGACGACCTGCTGGAGCAGACCCGGCTCGCCGGAGTCGCCGGCCACCGGCTGCGCACCTTCTCCCCGGGCATGAACCGGCGGCTCGCCCTGGCCACTGCACTGCTCGCTGATCCCCGGGCGCTGCTGCTGGACGCCCCGACTGCCGGCCTCTCACCGCGTGGCACCGAGTGGCTGCACTCCTTCCTCCGCTCCTTCGCCGCCGCGGGCGGCACGGTGCTGCTCACCACCCGCTCCCCGCAGGAGGCCGGCGCACTCGCCGACCGGGTGATCACCCTGGTGCGGGGGCGCCAGGCGGCCGATCAGGGTGCGGCGGAATTCCGCGGCACCCGGCTCTGTCCCGAGGTGGTGGTCCGCGGCCCGCAGATGGCCCGGCTCGCCGACCTGCTCCTCGCCCAGGGCGCACGGGTCCGCCCGGACGGCCGGTCGGCCATCGCGGTCGGCGGCCTCGTCCGCGCCGAGATCGGCGAACTCGCCCACCGGCACGGCATTCTGCTCCACGAGCTCGCGGACCGGGCGGTCGGACGGCCGCTGCCGCACCCCGTCCTGCCCGCCGGCTCCGGCCGCTCGGGCGAGGTCGTCCGGCTGCACCGCACCCCGTTCCCGCACACCCCGATGCCGCACGCCCCGGCACCTCCCTCCCGTGCGGACGGCGTGCCTACGACCGCCCGGCACCGTCCGGGCGGACTGCCCACCGTCGGAGCCCCGACCGTCGGCTCCCGCACCGCCCCACTGCGGTCCGTGCCAGCACCGTCCCCGTTCGCGCCTGTGCCCGCGGCCACGCCCACCCGGGCCGGCCGGCCACCCGAGGAGGATCCGCCGACCAGGCCACTCCCTCCCGTGGTCGCCTCCTCCCCGGTCCCGCCCGTCCCGCCCGTCCCGTCCGTCCCGTCCGTCCCGTCCGTCCCGCCCGTGCGGCCGGAGCCCGGCCTCCCCGCACGGACGGCGCCCGGCACACACCCGAGCCCCGACCCGAGCCGTAGCCCCGAGCCGGACCTGCTCCCCGACCGGAGCTGTAGCCCCCGCATGGGCACAGACCCTGAGGCAGGCCCGAACCCGCCCTCCCGCCCGTCGGCCGACGGGGAGTACCACCGGAGCGAGGCCCCGTGAACGCACTGCCGTACCACGCGCTGTCGTACGAGGTACGGCGCCTGCGTGGCCTGCGGTCGACCTGGCTGATCGCGGCCGCCGTCCTGCTCGCGGGCGCGGCGGTGGCTGGCGTCACGGTCCGGCAGCAACCGGAGGGCCCGCTGTCGGCGGCGGCCGCACTGCGGGCGGTCGCCGCCGTCGTCCCGGTCCTGCCGCTGCCGGTGGCGGCGCTCGGGGCGTGCCTGCTCGGCGCGCTCTCGTATGCGCACGAGGCCGTCCACCCTGGGCTGCCGGCCTCCCGGGTCACGCTGTCGCGTCGGGTGGCGCTGCTGCTGGCCAAGTCGCTGGTGCTCGCCGCAGCCGTAGTGCTGCTGACGGCCGCCGTCGTCGTCGTGAACGCCGCAGTGGTGTGGCTGGCCCTGCCCGCGGGCGTGGACGCCAGCGCACTTCTCCCGCACGCGACCCCGGCCGGCGACTCACTCCACTCGGTCCGCACCGCCGAGGCCGTGCGCGCGGCCGCCGCGGCCGCCCGCCCGCTGGGGCTGTTCGCCGCCCTGGTGGTGCTGGCCGCGTGGGTCGGCCTGGTCGCCACCTCCCTGGTGCGGCAGGCGACGGCCGGTCTGGTGGTGGTAGGGGCGCTCGCCGTGCCGGGGCAGCTCTTCGCGGGCCTGCTGCTGCGCCGGACGGGCCCCGGTGGGCCTGCCCTGCTGCCTGCCGTCCGGGACCTGGAGACGCTGCTGCCACTGCACAGCGGGCTGGAGCGGCTGCATGTCCGCGACGGGCGGGCCGTGGCCGACGTCCTGCAGCTGCCGCTCCCGTTGCTGCTCACGCTGCTGCTGGTGCCGCCCGCGCTGGGGCTGGGGGCGGCCGTCGCCGTCCAGCTCAGGCGTCGTGAGCTGTGAGGATCCGTCCTCCGCCGGCCGGCGGAGGTGCAACAGGAGGTGTCCAAGTGATCGGAAGTGGACGGTCTGCCTGATAAGAAGTCAATGATCCAGCCGCAGACGATCACCCTTTCGTGTGCTTTTCACGAGAATCCTCAAGCCGGGTGGGGCGATCGCCGACAAAGGAACGTGTGAGTACCCTTGCGCACCCCGCCACGACCACCGCCCGTTCGGCCGACCCGATCGCCGCCGGCGACCTCGACCGCTTCCCCTACGCCGAACGGCCCGTCCCGCCCGCCCCCCGCTGGGAGGGCGCCGAGTCCGACCTCGCCCGGGCCGGCCGCAAGACCACCAGCAGCCGCGGCCGCGGCCTGCACGGCCAGCTGGTCCAGCAGCTCGGTCAGATGATCGTCGCCGGTGACCTCGGTGCCGACCGCCCGCTCGTCCCGGAGGAGATCGGCCAGCGGTTCGAGGTCTCCCGCACCGTCGTCCGCGAGTCCCTGCGCGTGCTGGAGGCCAAGGGCCTGGTCAGCGCCCGGCCGAACGTCGGCACCCGGGTCCGCCCGGTCAGCGACTGGAACCTCCTCGACCCGGACATCATCGAGTGGCGCGCCTTCGGCCCCCAGCGCGACGAGCAGCGCCGCGAGCTGTTCGAGCTGCGCTGGGCGATCGAGCCGCTGGCCGCCCGACTCGCCGCCGGCCACGGCCGCGAGGATGTCCAGCACCGGCTGGTCGAGCTGACCGAGATCATGGCGCACGCCGCCACCCAGGGTGACGGGCTCGGCTACGCCAGGGCCGACGCCGAGCTGCACGGCCTGCTGCTGCAGATGGCCGGGAACCGCATGCTGGAGCACCTGTCCGGCATCGTCTCCTGTGCCCTGCAGGTCTCGGGCGGTCCCGGCTCGACATGCGAGCGTCCTTCGGACGCGGCGATCAGCCTGCACGTGCGCCTGGTCGACGCCCTCGGCACCGGTGACGGCACCGCCGCCGAGACGGCGATCCGGGCGCTGCTCACCGTCCATCCCGACATCGAGCACGCCGTCCCGGCCCCGCGCGAGCACTGAGCGCGAGCCGCTGAGCGCGAGTGCGGGTACCGTGCCCGAGGTCCGTGCGCGAGGTCCGTGCCCGAGTTCCGTGCGCGCGGCCGAGCGACGAGCCCGGCCTCGCGCAGCCGCCCCGGACAGCCTGCGGACGGCCTACGGACGGTTTCCGAAAAGCCTTCGGACGGCTTTCGCGCAACGCCCGCAGGACCCCTCCGGCCCCGCCGCCGCACGGCCCCTCCCACCGCCGCCGACCCGTCCCCCCGGGCCTCCGGAGGGCCGTGCCGCCCGGCGGGTGAGGGGCCGGCGGAGGTTCCGCCGGCGGTGTGACCCGCGCCACGAACGGGATGCGTAACACTTGAGGGGTGGCAGCGATGTGTACGGAGCGGAAGCAGCTCCGGAATACCACCACCATGTCAGAATGCTGTGTTGGTCTGCGGCGCTGCTGCCGTCCCGCAAACCCAGTCCTCGTCCTCAAGTCCGAGCCGGTCGGAGCCGACCTCGCACGTGATCGTGCGTGATCGTCTTCCGTCCTCTCGTACGGTCGGGTACGGGTTCGAGTCCACTCATCGTCCGAGAGGTTGTTCGTGTCGGCCAGCACATCCCGTTCGCTCCCCCCCGAGATCGCCGAGTCCGCAGCTCTGCTCGCGCTCATCGAGCGGGGCAAGGCCCAGGGGCAGATTGCCGGTGACGACGTGCGTCAGGCCTTCGAGGCGGACCAGATCCCGGTCACCAAGTGGAAGAACGTCATGCGCAGCCTCAACCAGGTGCTGATTGAGGAAGGAGTGGACCTCATGGTCAGTGCGGCCGAACCGGCCGGCTCCAAGCGCAAGAGCGTTGCGGCCAAGAGCACCACCAAGCGCACAGCGACCAAGACGGTCACCACTCGGACCCCGGCCGCCCCGGCCAAGCCGCCGGTGCGCATCGCACCCGCGGCCACGCCGGCGACCCCCGTGGCCGCCGCGGCCGTGGTGGCGTCGGTGTCCGAGGCCTCGGTGGTCGAGACCGTCTCCGTCGAGGCCAAGCCGGCCGCGAAGAAGGCCGCCGCCCCGGCGAAGAAGGCCGCGGCCAAGAAGACCGCCGCCCCCGCCAAGAAGACCGCCGCCAAGAAGACCGCCGCAGGCAAGGCGGGCAAGGGCGACGAGGAACTGCTCGGCGAGGAGGAGCTGCTCGAGGACGCGGCGGCCCCGGCCGACAAGGCCACCGAGTCCGGCGACGCCCCGGAGGAGGAGTCGGAGGGCTTCGTCCTCTCCGACGACGACGAGGACGACGCGCCCGCCCAGCAGGTCGCCGTCGCCGGTGCCACCGCCGACCCGGTCAAGGACTATCTCAAGCAGATCGGCAAGGTCCCGCTGCTCAACGCCGAGCAGGAGGTCGAGCTCGCCAAGCGCATCGAGGCCGGCCTGTTCGCCGAGGACAAGCTGAGCCAGGCCGACAAGCTGGCGCCGAAGCTCAAGCGCGAGCTGGAGATCATCGCCGAGGACGGCCGCCGCGCCAAGAACCACCTGCTGGAGGCCAACCTCCGCCTCGTGGTCTCGCTGGCCAAGCGCTACACCGGCCGCGGCATGCTCTTCCTGGACCTGATCCAGGAGGGCAACCTCGGTCTGATCCGCGCGGTCGAGAAGTTCGACTACACCAAGGGCTACAAGTTCTCGACCTACGCCACCTGGTGGATCCGGCAGGCGATCACCCGCGCCATGGCCGACCAGGCCCGCACCATCCGCATCCCGGTGCACATGGTCGAGGTCATCAACAAGCTGGCCCGCGTCCAGCGCCAGATGCTCCAGGACCTGGGCCGCGAGCCCACCCCGGAGGAGCTGGCCAAGGAACTCGACATGACCCCCGAGAAGGTCATCGAGGTCCAGAAGTACGGTCGCGAGCCGATCTCGCTGCACACCCCGCTCGGCGAGGACGGCGACAGCGAGTTCGGTGACCTGATCGAGGACTCCGAGGCGGTCGTCCCGGCCGACGCGGTCTCCTTCACCCTGCTCCAGGAGCAGCTGCACTCCGTGCTGGACACCCTGTCCGAGCGCGAGGCGGGCGTCGTCTCCATGCGCTTCGGCCTGACGGACGGTCAGCCGAAGACGCTGGACGAGATCGGCAAGGTCTACGGGGTCACCCGTGAGCGCATCCGCCAGATCGAGTCCAAGACCATGTCGAAGCTGCGCCACCCGTCGCGTTCGCAGGTCCTGCGCGACTACCTGGACTGATCCAGCTGCCCGAAGGGGCCCGGAGCACTGCGCTCCGGGCCCCTTCCGCATTCCCGGACGCGGCACCCGCCGCTCCCGGACACCCGGCGTTCCCGGACACCCGCCGCTCTCGGACACCCGGCGTTCCCGGACACCCGCCGCTCTCGGACACCCGGCGTTCCCGGACACCCGCCGCTCTCGGACACCCGGCGTTCCCGGACACCCGGTGTTCCCGGGCGGCCGTCAGCCGCCCGGCCGCCGGCATCGCTCGTACGGGTGGCTGCGCGCCGGCTGACGCCACGTAAGGTGACCGCTCGACTACGCTGTGCCGGTTGTCTGTCGTCGAGCCAGCTTGGAGACCCGGTGCCCTCCCTGGACGCCCACGCCCTTCGGCCCCGCCGCCTTGACCTCCGCAGCAACCCGAGCCGGACGGCCGTAGCCCGCCGCGCGGTGGCCGCGGCGCTGCTGGCCTCCCTCCCCGCCTCGCTGGCGGTGCTCGGCGCGGCCGGCCCCGCCGAGGCGCAGCGCAGAATCGTCGGCGGCTCGGCCTCGTCCACCACCGACCACCCGTGGATGGTCGCCATCGCCAGCAGGCAGCAGTTCGGCGGCTCCCGGTCCGGGCAGTTCTGCGGCGGCGTGCTCGTCACGGCCACCAAGGTGGTCACCGCCGCGCACTGCTTCTACGACGAGCGGACGGGCCGCCGCGCCGACCGGCCGGGGCTGCAGGCCGTGATCGGCCGTGACGACCTGCGCACCCGGGACGGCCGGGAGGTCACGGTGCGCAGCGTGTGGATCGACCCCGGGTACGACTTCGTCCACAACCTGCGGGACGTGGCGGTGCTCACCCTCGCCGAGCCGCAGTCGGGCCGGCCGGTGATCGGCATGGTCGGCCAGGGCGAGACCGAGCCGTACGCTGTGGGCACCGCGGCCCGGGTCTACGGCTGGGGCGACACCCGGGGGAACGGCAGCTACTCGCCCACGCTGCGCTCGGTCGAGGTGCCGGTGGTCGCGGACGAGGTGTGCTCGCGCGCCTACCCGGAGAGCGGGGACAGCCCGTACGACCCGCGGGTCATGGTGTGCGCGGGGGCGGAGCAGGGCGGCCGGGACGCCTGCCAGGGCGACAGCGGCGGGCCGCTGGTGGTGGCCGGCCGGCTGGCGGGGCTGGTGTCCTGGGGCACGGGCTGCGCTGAGGCGACCCACCCGGGGGTCTACACCCGGCTCGCCGCGGTGGCGGACGATGTACGCTCCGCGCTCTGACGGTCACCGTCCGACGCGGTGTCAGTCGGTGGGTGCCCGCTCACGGATGGCGACGGCGGATACCGAAAGGGGCCGGGCGGCAGGTCGTTCGACCTGCCGCCCGGCCCCGCGCCTCGGGTGGACCCGGATCGCCGTCGGAGCGCGCTCAGCGCTCGTCTTCGGTGGCCGTCGCGGGCGTCGTGCCTAGACGGCCCGTCTCGTCCTGTATCTCCACAGAGATCTTCTTGAGCTCTGGCTCGAACTTCCGGCCGTGGTGGGCGCAGAAGAGCAGCTCTCCGCCGCTGGCGAGGACAACGCGCAGGTAGGCCTGGGCGCCGCAACGGTCGCAGCGGTCAGCCGCGGTGAGCGGGCTCGCAGGGGTCAGAACAGTAGTCACGTCGCCTCTTCTCTAGCTCGACGAGCTGTCGTACCAGGATGAACATCCAACCAGGTCGATTTCGTTCCCGCTCGTGGCTTTTCTTCTCTGAGGATTCTGCTGTGTTGATGAGGACGTGCCCCGGGGCCCGGCGGTTCATGCGTGCCGATTCCCGTGGCGTACAGCGTTTCTCGAACGCCCGATCGAGGCGATGTCCGAGGTCCGCGTAGCATAATCCTCTGCTGGGTTGGAGCATAAGCCCCGTCCCGAGCACCGGTAGCCTGCATCGCAGCAGCTCCGCAGCCTGCCCCCGGTGCCACGCTCCGCCAGGAACCGTGGTGGCAGGAGGAGATGGCGCTCCCGGCCACCGGTGTCCGGCCAAGGTCGTGTTCGCGCAGCGCGTACAGGCTGCGACGGGCGCCACACCCCGCCGTCTCGCCCTGTGAGAGCGGGTCGGGGGCAAGAGGCCGTCCGCGCAGACGAGTCAGAGAACTTCATTGAGGAGTGCAACGCCGCATGAGTGCCGAATCAGTGCCGTCCGCCCTGCTGGCGAAAGACGACGGTTCCAACTACACCGCTCGGCACCTGCTCGTCCTCGAGGGCCTGGAGGCCGTCCGCAAGCGGCCGGGCATGTACATCGGGTCCACCGACAGTCGCGGCCTGATGCACTGCCTGTGGGAGATCATCGACAACTCGGTCGACGAGGCCCTCGGCGGCTTCTGCGACCGGATCGAGGTCCTGCTGCACGAGGACGGCTCGGTCGAGGTCCGCGACAACGGCCGTGGCATCCCGGTCGACGTCGAGCCGAAGACCGGCCTCTCCGGTGTCGAGGTCGTGATGACCAAGCTGCACGCCGGCGGCAAGTTCGGCGGCGGCTCCTACGCGGCCTCCGGCGGCCTGCACGGCGTCGGCGCCTCGGTGGTCAACGCCCTCTCCGCCCGCCTGGACGTGGAGGTCGACCGCAGCGGCCACACCCACGCGATCAGCTTCCGCCGCGGCACGCCCGGCCACTTCACCGAGCTCTCCCCGGACGCCCCGTTCGAGGCGGCCAGCGGCCTGACCAAGAAGGGCAAGGCCCCGCGCGGCCGCACCGGCACCCGCATCCGCTACTGGGCCGACCGGCAGATCTTCCTCAAGGACGCCCGGCTCTCCCTGGAGAGCCTGCACGCCCGCGCCCGGCAGACCGCCTTCCTCGTCCCCGGCCTCACCATCATCGTCCGTGACGAGCGTCTGACGGAGAGTGAGGGGGTCGACGAGACGACCTTCCGCTTCGACGGCGGCATCGCCGAGTTCTGCGAGTTCCTCGCCCCCGACAAGCCGATCTGCGACGTGCTGCGGCTGCACGGTGAGGGCAACTTCAAGGAGACCGTGCCCGTCCTCGACGAGCTCGGCCACATGACCCCGACCGAGGTCACCCGCCACCTCGGCGTGGACATCGCGCTGCGCTGGGGCGCCGGCTACGACAGCACCATGCGCTCCTTCGTCAACATCATCGCCACCCCCAAGGGCGGCACCCACGTCACCGGCTTCGAGCGCTCACTCGCCAAGACCGTCAACGAGGTGCTGCGCGGTGCCAAGCTGCTGCGCGTCGCCGAGGACGACGTCACCAAGGACGACGCCCTGGAGGGCCTCACCGCGGTGGTCACCGTCCGGCTCGCCGAGCCGCAGTTCGAGGGCCAGACCAAGGAGGTGCTCGGCACCTCGGCGGCCAACCGGATCGTCGCCGCCGTGGTCGCCAAGGAGCTGAAGGCCTTCCTCACCTCCGCGAAGAAGGACGAGAAGGTCCAGGCCCGGGCCGTCCTGGAGAAGGTCGTCGCGGCCGCCCGCACCCGGGTCGCCGCCCGCCAGCACAAGGAGGCGCAGCGCCGGAAGACCGCGCTGGAGACCTCCTCGCTGCCGGCCAAGCTCGCCGACTGCCGCAGCGACGACGTGGAGCGCAGCGAGCTGTTCATCGTCGAGGGCGACTCGGCACTGGGCACCGCCAAGCTGGCCCGCAACTCGGAGTTCCAGGCGCTGCTGCCGATCCGCGGCAAGATCCTGAACGTGCAGAAGGCCTCGGTGGCCGACATGCTCAAGAACGCCGAGTGCGCCTCGATCATCCAGGTGATAGGGGCCGGTTCGGGCCGGACCTTCGACATCGACCAGGCCCGCTACGGCCGGGTCATCTTCATGGCCGACGCCGATGTCGACGGCTCGCACATCCGCTGCCTGCTGCTGACGCTCTTTCAGCGGTACATGCGGCCGATGGTCGAGCAGGGCCGGGTGTTCGCCGCGGTGCCGCCGCTGCACCGGACCGAGCTCACCAACCCCAAGCGCGGCCAGGACAAGTACCACTACACCTACTCGGACGCCGAACTGCGCCGCACCCTGCTGGAGTTCCAGTCCAAGGGGCTGCGCTGGAAGGACCCCGTGCAGCGGTACAAGGGCCTTGGTGAGATGGACGCGGACCAGCTGGCGGAGACCACGATGGACCCGCGCCACCGCATCCTGCGCCGGATCAACCTCGGCGACCTGGAGGCGGCGGAGAAGACCTTCGACCTGCTGATGGGCAACGACGTGGCGCCGCGCAAGGAGTTCATCGTGGACTCCGCGGCGACGCTGGACCGCTCGCGCATCGACGCCTGACGGGCCGCCAGGCCACCGCGCGCCGGGGGTCCTCCACCGGGGTTCTCCACCCGCGGGTGGAGGACCCCCGGCGCGTCCGCGTCCCGGATCTCGACCCCGGCTCCGAGGTGTGCGGACGGCCGGCTCCGTAGCGTCGGAGAGGTCAGCCAGCCTCTTCCCGGGAGCCCGCCATGCCGTCCCCGTCCGCCCTCGCCAACGTCCTGATCGCCGTCGCGGTTGTCGTGCTGGTCGTCGGCCGCCAGATGAAGGCCCGCCGGGTCGACACCGACCGGCGCTTCTGGCTGGTGCCGCTGGTCCTGGCGGTGGTCGCGCTGCGCGACCCGGCGCTGGTCGACCGCGACCACGAGGGGGCCGCGGTGGCGGTCCTGGCCGGCTCGCTGGTCACCGTGCTCGCCATGGGCTGCGTCTGGGGGTGGACCGTCCGGCTGTGGGGGGAGGCCGACGGCACGGTCTGGGCGAAGGGCACCAGGGCCACCCTGGCCGCCTGGGCGGGCATGATCGTGCTGAGGATCGGCTGGTACGTGCTCGGCGGAGCCCTGCACGTGCACCAGGGCAGCGCGGTGCTGCTGCTGTCGCTGGCCGGGTTGCTGCTGGTCCGCGGCGCGGTGCTGAAGCTGCGGGTGGCGCAGCGGTTCGACGGGGTCGCCCTCTGATCCGCACGGAAGGAAACGGGGAGTCACAGGTGCCGCTGGAGTTCTGGACCCGATGGCCGGCCGGAGGTTTCCCGTACCGGGAGCCGTCGACCCGGCCCCGGCAGGTGATCAACACCGGCGGCCGGCTGGTCCTGCTGGCCGTGGTGGCCTGGGGCACCTTCTCCTCGGGCCGGTTCACCGGCTGGGCGGCCGTCGTGGCGGCCGGCTGGATGGCGCAGGCGGCCGCGCTGCTCGCCGGGTTCTACGTCTCGGCCAGGGCGCGGCGCCTGTGGCCGGCGCTGGCCTGCGCGGCCGGCCTGCTGCTGGTCGCGGCGCTGGCGAACGACGGCGGCGCGGGCTCCCTGGCCGGGGTGCTGTGGGCCGGCCTCGGGATCGTCGCGCTGGTCCGGCTGCCGCTCGCCGCCGGGGTGGCGGTGGCCGGCGCGGCGCTCGCCTCGTACGCGCTGATGAACGGTGAGCCGCTGGTCGCCGGGCTGACCACGGCTGCCGGGCTGGGCCTGCTCGGCTATCTGCTGCGGCTGGACGCCGAGGCGCGCGGCACCCAGCGCCGGCTGCTGGAGCAGGAGCGGGCGGCGCGGGCGGCCGAGGCGGAGAGCGCGGCGCTCGGCGAGCGGGCCAGGATCGCCCGGGAGATCCACGACGTGCTGGCGCACAGCCTCTCCGCGCAGCTCGTCCACCTGGAGGCGGCCCGGCTGATGCTGGACGGCGGCGCGGAGCGCGCGCAGGTCCGCGAGCGGGTGGTCGCGGCCCGCCGGATGGCGCAGGAGGGCCTGGCGGAGACCCGGCAGGCGCTGTCCGCGCTGCGCGGCGAACTCACCCCGGTCGGCGACTTCCTGGCGGAGCTGACGGACCGTGAGCGGGCCGCGCTGGCCGTCGAGGGCGCGCCGCGGCCGCTGCCCGCCGAGGCCGCTCTCGCGGTGCGCCGGGTCGCGCAGGAGGCCGCGACCAACGCGCGCAAGCACGCCCCGGGCAGCCGGGTCACGGTGCGCCTCGCCTATCTGCCGGCCGCCGTCGAGCTGGAGGTGCGCAACACCGGCCCGGCGCGCGGCGCGACCCCGGAGGGCCTCGCCGACAGCGGTTCCGGGTACGGTCTGCTGGGGATGCGAGAGCGCGCCGAACTGCTCGGCGGGGAGCTCACGGCCGGTCCCGAGGACGGAGGGTGGCGGGTGCTGCTGAGGGTGCCGGCGTGAGCGCGGGGCCGGTGACCAGGGTGGTCGTCGCGGACGACCAGACCGTGGTGCGCGAGGGCATTGTGATGCTGCTGGGCTTGCTGCCGGGGATCGAGGTGGTGGGCGCGGCCGCCGACGGCGAGGAGGCGGTGCGCCTGGTCGCCGAGCACGCCCCGGACGTGGTGCTGATGGACCTTCGGATGCCGCGGTGCGACGGCGTCGAGGCGACCCGGCGGATCCGGTCCGAGCACCCCGGCACGGAGGTCGTGGTGCTCACCACCTACGCCGACGACGACTCGCTCTTCCCGGCGCTGCGGGCCGGGGCACGCGGCTACCTGACCAAGGACGCGGGGGCGGAGGAGATCGCCCGGGCGATCGCGGACGTGCGTTCCGGCGCGGCCGGCCTCTCCCCGCAGGTGCAGCGGCGGCTGCTGGAGAGCCTCTCCGGACCGGTCCCGAAACCGCCGCAGCCACCGGTGTCGGCGCAGTCACCGGGGTCGGCAGGGCTGCCGGACGGGCTCACCGCGCGGGAGGCCGAGGTGCTGGCGCTGATCGCCGAGGGGCTGTCCAACGCGGAGATCGCGGCCGAGCTGTTCGTCAGCCCGTCCACGGTGAAGACGCACATCAACAACCTCTTCGCGAAGACCGCGGTGCGGGACCGGGCGCAGGCCGTGGCATACGCCTATCGGCATGGAATTTCCCGGAGTTCGTGATCCGCTGCCCCGCTCATCAGTTTGGGTGAACGTTCCTTCATCGATTGGCGCAGGCGCGGACGGCCGTCCCATTCTGGTCGGGTCAGCGGCCGGAGGATTCGGTTCCGGCGCCGAGCCGGACGCCGCACGCGCGTGCGTCCCCGTCCAGGAGCGTCCGTGGCGCAGCAGCAGAGCTTCGACTGGTGGGCCGGCCGGTTGCCGGGCCTCCCCGCCGCCCGGCGGCGACCCGGGGTGCCGACGCAGGCCGCGCCCCTGCCCGGTGCTCCAGGTTCCGGTGACACAGAGCCCGGCACAGCACCCGGCGTACCCGGTGCATCCGACGCGGCCGAGGTGTACCTGGCGGTGCAGTCCAGCGAGGACTTCGACCGGATCCGCCGCGGCTACCGGGGGTTCGTCCTCCCGGCGACCCTGGCCTTCCTCGGCTGGTACCTGCTGTACCTGGTCGCGCAGGCCGCCGCACCGGTGCTGATGCGCCGTCAGCTGGCCGGCCCGCTGAACGTCGCCTGGCTGCTCGCGCTCGGCCAGTTCGCCTCGACCTTCCTGATCACCTGGCTGTACGCCCGCAACGCGCGCACCCGCCGCGACCGGGCCGCCCTGGAGCTGCGCTGGGACACCCAGGACCGGCTCCGGTGACCGGCCGCACCGCCCTCGCCGAGGCCGGCCCGTCGTCCGGCCACCACGGGCTCGCCGTCGTGCTCTTCGCCGTCGTCGTGCTGGTCACCCTGGGGATCACGCTCTGGGCCGGGCGCCGCGGCCGGGCCGCCGAGGACTTCTACGCCGGCGGCCGCGGCTTCAGCCCGCTGCAGAACGGCCTCGCCCTCTCCGGCGACTACCTCTCCGCCGCCTCGTTCCTCGGTGTCACCGGCCTGATCGCGCTGTACGGCTACGACGGCGTGCTCTACAGCATCGGCTTCCTGGTCGCCTGGCTGCTGGTGCTGATGCTGGTCGCCGAGCTGGTCCGCAACGCGGGCCGCTACACCCTGGCCGACGTCCTGGCGCTGCGGATGCGGGCCCGGCCGGTCCGGGCCGCCGCGGGCACCGCGGGCCTGGCGGTCTCGCTGCTCTACCTGATCGCGCAGATGGTCGGTGCGGGCAGCCTGGTCGCCCTGCTTCTCGGCACCGGCGACGGCCCGGCGAAGAGCTGGACGATCGTGGGCGTCGGCGCCCTGATGATCGTCTATGTCACGGTCGGCGGCATGCGGGCCACCACCTGGATCCAGATCGTCAAGGCCGTGCTGCTGGTGGCCGGTTCGCTGCTGCTGACCGTCCTGGTGCTGGTCCGCTTCCACGGCGACCTCGGCGCGCTGATGCAGGCCGCCGCCGACCGCAGCGGTGCCGGGCAGGCGTACCTTCAGCCCGGGCTGCGCTACGGGGCCGATCTCACCAGCCGGCTGGACTTCCTCAGCCTCGGCCTCGCCCTGGTGCTCGGCACCGCAGGGCTGCCGCACATCGTCTGCCGCTTCTACACCGTGCCGACCGCGCGCGCCGCCCGCCGTTCCACGATCTGGGCGATCGGCCTGATCGGCGGTTTCTACCTGACCGCCGTGGTGCTGGGCCTCGGCGCCGCGGCCCTGGTCGGCACGGCGGAGGTGCGGCGCGCCAATCCGGCCGGGAACACCGCCGTGCCGCTGCTCGCGGCGGAGCTCGGCGGCGGCACCGGGACGACCCGCGGGGTGGTGCTCTTCGCGCTGATCTCCGCCATCGCCTTCGCGACCATCCTGGCCGTCGTCGCCGGGCTCACCCTGGCCTCCTCCGCGGCCTTCGCCCACGACCTGTACGCCAGGGCCTGGCGGCGCGAGGCCGCGCCGGAGGTGACGGAGCGCCAGGAGCTGTCCGCCGCCCGGTGGTCCGCCGTGGCGATCGGCGCGCTGGCGATCGTGCTCAGCCTGTTCGCGCAGCGCTTGAACGTGGCCTTCCTGGTCGGCCTGGCCTTCGCCGTGGCCGCCTCCGCGAACCTGCCGACCCTGCTGTACAGCCTGTTCTGGCGCCGCTTCACCACCCGCGGCGCGGTCTGGGCGGTGTACGGCGGGCTGGTGCCCGCGGTGCTGCTGGTGCTGTTCTCGCCGGTGGTGTCCGGCGTGCCCACGGCCGTGCTGCCCGGGGCGGACTTCCACGTGTTCCCGCTGGAGAACCCGGGCCTGGTGTCGATCCCTCTCGGCTTCCTGGCCGGCTGGCTCGGCACGGTGACCTCCCGCGAACCGGCCGACCCCGGCCGGTTCGCGGAGATGGAGGTCCGCTCGCTCACCGGCACCGGGGCGGTCTAGGGCTCCCCCACGGACGCCCCAGGCCGCACCCCGGCGCCGGTGACCCGGCGTCAGACCGTACAGGTGGTGCTGTGCAGGTCGGGCGTGTCGGCCGGGCCGCCGGTGGCGCACACGATGGTGCGGTAATCGGTGCGGACGGCCGGGGTGGTCAGCGAGAGCGTTCCGGTGCTGGCGACCAGCGTGGAGCTGGCCACCGTCTCCCAGGGGCGGCCCCATGCGCGCTGGATCCGGACCTCGACCCGCAGCAGGGTCGGCCGGGTATGGTCGGCCGTGTCGAGGCGGGCCGCGCCTACCACGCCCTCGGTGCTCGGCTGCTGCCAGACGCACGGCCGGGTGATCGACGGCGGGCAGGCCGGCTGGGGCGCAGCCACCGCGGTGCCCGAGGTCAGGGTGCTGATCGTTGCCACAGTCGCGGCCAGACCTGCGATACGTGAAATCATGGCTCTCGTTCTCCTTTGAATCAGAGCCTTGTCGGGTTTCTGTGGAGACTATGTCATGTCCGTGACAGAATCGCCACCGTGAGTGCCCGACAAATGACCGAACGTCAGAAGGCCGCCGCGCCAACGGCATGGGAGACCCTGCGGGCCGCGGCGGGCCACCCCCGCGACAGACCGTCCGCGCCGGCCGGCCCCCGGCCGGCGTCCGCGCCGGGCGCCTTCCCGGCGCCCGCGCTACCGCCCGGCCAGCCCGTACCGGTGCTCGGGCCGGCCCGTGTCGCCGTACCGCAGGCTCAGCCGCAGCCGCCCGTCCCGGGCCAGCTGCTTCAGGTACCGCTGCGCGGTCGAGCGCGACAGCCCGGTGGCGTCCGCCACCTCCTGGGCGGACAGCGGCTGCCCGGCGCGCCGCATCGCCCCGAGCACCAGATCGGTGGTCGGGGCCGAGTGCCCCTTCGGCAGGGCGGCCGGGGAGGCGGCGCTCCGCAGCGCCGAGAACATCCGGTCGACCTCGTCCTGGCCGGCCTCCCGGGTGCCCGCCCCGGCCAGGGCGTGCCGCAGCTCGGCGTACCCGGTGAGCTTCTCCCGCAGCCCCGCGAAGGTGAACGGCTTGACCAGGTACTGCAGTGCGCCGTGCTGCATCGCCGCGTGCACTGTGGTCACGTCCCGCGCGGCGGTGACCATCATGACGTCGCAGCCTATGCCGCCCTCGCGCAGCCGCCGGACGAGTGCCAGTCCGGTCTCGTCCGGCAGGTGGTGGTCGAGCAGCACCAGGTCGACGGGGGAGCGTTCCAGGCTGGCGAGGGCCTCGGCGGCGCTGTGCGCCCGCCCGGTGACCCGGAAGCCGGGCACCTTGGCGACGTACGCCGCGTGCACCTCGGCGACCCGGAAGTCGTCGTCCACCACCAGTACGTCGATCATGCCGTCTCCGCCGGGTGCAGGGCCTCGGGCAGTTCCACCGTGAACCGGGCGCCGCCGCGCGGGCCGGTGTCGACCGCGAGCCGGCCGCCGGACCGCTCCACCACCCGGCCGACCAGGGCCAGGCCCAGCCCGCGCGGCCGGTGCGCCGGGGCGTCCTTGCTGGTGAAGCCCTCCTCGAAGACCAGCGTCCGCAGCTCCTCGGGGATCCCGGGGCCGCTGTCGCCGACCTCGACCAGCAGGGTCGCGCCGACCGGCCGCAGCCGCACGTCCACCGCGCCCGGACCGGACCCGATCGCGTCCAGCGCGTTGTCGACCAGGTTGCCGACCACGGTGACCAGGGCCCGGGAGTCGACGGCGGCGTCCGGCAGGTGGCTGTCCGCGGTGACCGCCAGGTCGACGCCCCGCTCGGCGGCGACCGCCGCCTTGCCCGCCAGCAGCGCGCCGACGTGCGGGTCCTGCACCTGCTCGGTGATCCGGGCGGTCAGCGCCGAGTGCGAACCGGACTGCTCGGAGATGAACGCCGCGGCCTGCTCGTGCCGGCCGAGTTCCAGCAGGCCCAGCAGGGTGTGCATCCGGTTGGCGTGTTCGTGGTCCTGCGCCCGCAGCGCCTCGGTGAGGCTCCGGGTGTTGTCCAACTCACGGACCAGCGACTCGAGTTCGGTGCGGTCCCGGAGGGTGGTGACGGCGCCGCCGTCCGCCGTGGCCATCCGGTTCACCACCAGCACCCGGTCGTCCCGCACCGCGGGCAGGTCGGTGCCGGTGATCCGCCCGGTCAGCACGTCCGCCAGCCGGCCCGGCGGCAGCAGCGCGTCCACCGTGCGGCCGGTGCAGTCCTCCGGCAGCGCCAGCAGCCGCAGCGCCTCGTCGTTGGCCAGCCGGATCCGGCCCGCCCCGTCCACCGCCACCATGCCCTCGCGGATGCCGTGCAGCATCGCCTCCCGCTCCACCAGCAGCGCGGAGATGTCGGCGACGGCGATGTTGTGGGTGCGCCGCTTCAGCCCGCGGGCGAGCAGCAGCGTCGCCGCCAGCCCGGCGGCCAGGCCCGCACCCGCGCACAGCAGGATGCCGTTCGCCAGCGACAGCAGCCGGCGGCGGATCGAGTCGTCGCTGATCCCGACCGACACCTCGCCGACGATCCGGCCGTCCGCGAGCCGCAGCGGCACCTTGCCGCGGGCGGTGCGGCCCAGCGTGCCGTCCTGGATCGCGGTGACCGACTCGCCGCGCAGCGCCGGCTCCGGGTCGGTGGACACCCGCTGGCCGATCCGCGCCGGATCCGTGTGCGAGAGCCGGATCCCCGCCGAGTCGGTGATCACCACGAAGCTCGCCCCGGTCGCCAGCCGGATCTGCTCGGCATTGCGCTGCGCGGTCGCCGAGTCCCGGGCGGCGGCCGCCCGGGCGAGCGACTCGTCGGCGGCGGTGACCTTCGCGATCGACAGCGCCCGCTGCATCGCGTCCCGGTCCAGCTCCCGGCTGATCGGGGCGAGGAACAGGCCCGCCGTCACCGCGGTGACACCCACGGTCACCACGGTCTGGCTGAGCAGCAGCTGCGCGAAGACCCGGCGCGGCCAGTGCGGACGCCTCATCGCGGGCTCCTTCCGTGCTCAGCGGGGGCGGGGTGGACGGTCACCCTACGTTTCGCCCGTGTTTCGTGCCAGCCCCGCTGAGCCGTTGTAGCGGAAGCAAAACGAGCAGAACACCCCTCAACGCGACAAAGCCGCGATAAGCCCGCAAGCCTCCCGCCGCCCGCCCCGCCGCTCGTACCGTCCCGGAGCACAGCACCGAGCCGGCGACGACGCCGGCCGAGGAGGTAGGTGGTTCACGTGAGCCCGCACAAGGCCGGCGCCGTCCCGGCGATCGAGTTGACCGGGGCGACCAAACGCTTCCGGACGCCGTCCGGCACCCTGCACACCGCCGTCCGGGACCTCGACCTGACCGTCGCCCCCGGCGAGTTCGTCGCCGTCGTCGGCCCCACCGGCTGCGGCAAGTCCACCACCCTGACCCTGGTCAGCGGTCTGGAGGAGCCCACCGAGGGCGAGGTGAAGGTCCACGGCGAGCACGTCGACGGGATCAACCCGCACGTCGGCTTCGTCTTCCAGCAGGACGCCGTCTTCCCGTGGCGCACCGTGCTCTCCAACGTCACCGCCGGCCCGCGCTTCCGCGGCGTGCCCGCCGACGAGGCCCGCGAGAGGGCCCGCGACTGGCTGGCCCGGGTCGGCCTCGGCGCCTTCGAGGACCGCTACCCGCACCAGCTGTCCGGCGGCATGCGCAAGCGCGTCGCCCTCGCCCAGACCTTCGTCAACGACCCGAAGATCCTGCTCATGGACGAGCCGTTCTCCGCGCTCGACGTGCAGACCCGGGCCCTGATGTCCGACCAGCTGCTCGACCTGTGGGCGGGCACCGGCTCCTCCGTCGTCTTCGTCACCCACGACCTCGACGAGGCCATCGCCCTCGCCGACCGGGTCGTCGTCATGACCGCGGGCCCGGCCACCGTCAAGGAGGTCTTCACCGTCGACCTGCCCCGGCCGCGCACCGTCGAGGCCGTCCGCCTGGAGCCCCGCTTCGTCGAGCTGTACCGCGAGATCTGGGCCTCCCTCGGCGAGGAAGTCCGCATCACCCGTGAGAGAGGAGCGGGTCGTGCCGCTTGAGACCGCCCCCGCCGCCGTGCCGCAGGCCGCCCCCGCCGCCACCCGCAGCGAGGTCCGCGAACGCGCCGCCCGCAACCGCCGCAACACCGTCTACGCCGCCCGGGCCGGCGTCCTCGCCGCCTTCCTCGGCCTGTGGGAGGTCTGCGCCCGCACCGGCGTCATCGACCCGTTCAACTTCTCCCAGCCGTCGAAGATCTGGGCGCAGATCTGGCAGTGGATCACCCACGGCACCGCCCAGGGATCGCTCGGCGAACAGATCGGCTACACGCTGTACGAGGCGCTCAGCGGCTGGATGATCGGCGTCGTCGCAGGCGTCATGCTCGGCATCGCCCTCGGCCGGATCCGGTTCCTCGCCGACGTGTTCGGACCCTACATCAAGGTCCTCAACGCCATCCCGCGGATCGTCCTCGCGCCGATCTTCCTCATCTGGTTCGGCCTCGGCCCGGCCTCCAAGGTCGCCTCCGCCGTCGTCCTGGTGTTCTTCCCGGTGTTCTTCAACGCCTTCCAGGGCGCCCGCGAGGTCGACCGCAACCTCGTCGCCAACGCCCGCATCCTCGGCGCGGACAACCGCAAGGTCACCCTGCAGGTCGTCATCCCCGCCGCCACCACCTGGATCTTCACCAGCCTGCACGTCAGCTTCGGCTTCGCCCTCATCGGCGCCATCGTCGGCGAGTACATCGGCGCCACCAAGGGCCTCGGCCTGATGGTCGCCGCCGCCCAGGGCACCTTCAACGCCGCCGGCGTCTACGCCGCGATGACCATCCTCGCCGTCGTCGCCCTGTTCACCGAGGGCCTGCTGACCTTCGCCGAGAAGCGGCTCTTCCGCTGGAAGCCCGCCGACTCCGGCGACGGCCGCTGACCCCCGCCCCTCCCGTACCGCCCCGGCACACCCCCGCCCTCACCTCTCCGCGCACCAAGGAAGGCCCCCACCCATGCGCAGAACCGCCGCCGCCGCCCTCGCCGCCGCCCTCCTCCTGCCCCTGACCGCCTGCGCCAACGACGCCGCCTCCACCTCCCACAACGGCGCCGCCCCCGCCGGCCCCACCGTCGAGGGCCCCAAGGTCAAGATCATGGTCGGCGGCCTCGACAAGGTCATCTACATGCCCGCCATGCTCACCCAGCGGCTCGGCTACTTCGCCGAGGCCGGCGTCAACGTCGAGCTGATGAGCGAACCCGCCGGCGTCAACGCCACCACCGCCCTCCTCGCCGGAGACGTCCAGGGTGCCGTCGGCTTCTACGACCACACCATCGACCTTCAGGCCAAGGGCAAGAGCGTCGAATCCGTCGTCCAGTTCTCCCAGGCCCCCGGCGAGGTCGAGGTCGTCTCCGCCAAGCAGGCCGGAGCCATCAAGAGCGGCGCCGACTTCAAGGGCCGCAAGCTCGGCGTCACCAGCATCGGCTCCTCCACCGACTTCCTCACCAAGTACCTCGCCGTCAAGAACGGCGTCGACACCAGCCAGTTCAGCCCCATCGCCGTCGGCGCCGGCCAGACCTTCATCGCCGCCATGCAGCAGGGCTCCATCGACGCCGGCATGACCACCGACCCCACCGTCGCCAACATCCTCGCCAAGAACATCGGCACCGTCCTGTACGACATGCGCACCCCCGAGGGCTCCAAGGCCGCCCTCGGCGGCCTCTACCCCTCGTCCGCGCTGTACATGAACACCGCCTGGGTGAACAGCAACAAGGACACCGTGCAGAAGCTCGCCAACGCCTTCGTCAAGACCCTCACGTGGATGAACACCCACAGCCCCGAGGAGATCGCCGCGAAGATGCCCGCCGACTACGCCCAGGGCGGCGCCGAGCAGTACGCGGCCGCCATCAAGGCCACCCTGCCCATGTTCACCACCGACGGCGTCATGCCCGCCGACGGCCCGAAGACCGTCCTCGCCGTCCTCGGCGCCTTCCACCCCGACGTCAAGGGCAAGGAGGCGAGCATCGACCTCGCCAAGACCTACACCACCGAATTCGTCACCAAGGCCGCCAAGGGCTGACCCACCCCCGACCTGTGACGGCCCCCCCGCCCTCCCGGACAGCGGGCGCGGGGCCGTCACAGCCGTTCCACCGGCCCCGCGACCATCCGCGACGGCGTCCCCGCCGCCTTCCCGCAACTCTCCGGACGCGGCGGCGCCGACACCCCCTCCACCACCGGCACCCGCCAGCGCCGGCCGTCCACGTGCGACACCTCCACCGACCAGCCGCCGTCCACCACCGACTGACGCACCGACAGCACCTCCGCCGACGTCTCACCCACCGCCAGGCGCACCGCATGCTCCGCCGCCTGACCCGGACGCTCCCAGCACGACCGGCCCCGCGAGAACTCCGGCACCGTGTGCCCCGCCGCCGTCGACGCCAGCACCTCCTTCGCCGCCGCCCCCGACAACCGCCCGTACGCGTACCCGAACGGCAGCACCAGCATCGTCGGCGAGAAACGGTGACCGCCCAGATGCGTCACCTCCCACACCTCGCCCACACCCGACGCCGCCAACTCCGCCGCCAACGGCCGCCCCAGCAGCGCACAACACCGGTCCCGACGGCCGTTCGTGCACACCAGCGCGATCGGGCCGCCCCCGTGCTCCGCACCCAGACCGCCGTGCACCCCCGCCCCCAGCGCCGCGAAATCCAGACCCAGGAGCTCCGCCGGATCCGCCACCGACCAGCGCCGCACCCACGACCGGCCGGGCACCGTGTGCGCCACGACCACCTGGTGCCGTGCGTCGGGCCGGGCATCCGCATGACGACCCGGGCTGCGCACCAGCGCCACCCGCACCCCCGACCCCGCCGCGGCCGCCTCCAACGCCGCCCCCACCGCGGTGTCCAGATGGCTCTCCAGCAGCGCCTTCGCCCCCCACGGCCCGGCCTGCTCCACCAGCAGCCAGGTCGAGGCCGTCGCCGCGGTCGCGGCCAACGGCTCGGACAGTTCCAGCGACAGAGTCGCGCAGGTGCTCACCCAGGCAAGCCTACCCTCGCCACCCCCGCCCGCCGCGGTGGCCGACCCCCACCCCGGCCTCCCCGCGACCCCCTCCCCGGCCGCGCTGCGACCCCCACCCCGGCCACCCCGCGAACCCCCCCCGGCACCAACGGAAACGGGGGCGCCGCCGCAGCAGCACCCCCGTCACCCGAAACCGGCCCTACATCCGGCCGCCCACGGTCGCGACCTGTGCCGTCACCGGCGAACCCGAACCGTCCCGGCGCGGATCACGCTCCGGCAGCTCCACCGGCGAACCGTTCGCCGCGGCCGCCAGCGCCGGAGCCGCACCCGCCCACGCGAACGCCAGCACATCCTCGCCCCGCAGGAACCGCTGGCAGCGCACACCGCCCGTCGCCCGGCCCTTGCGCGGATACAGCTCGAACGGCGTCATCTTCCACGTCGTCTGCTCACCGCCCGACAGCGTCCCCGACGCCGCCGCCACCGACAGCACCACCGCGTCCGCGGCCGGATCCACCGCCGTGAACGACAGCACCCGGGCCCCGTCCGACACCTTCACACCCGCCATACCGCCGGCCGGACGACCCTGCGGCCGCACCTGACCCGCCGGATACCGCAGCAACTGCGCATCCGAGGTGATGAAGACCAGGTCCTCCTCACCCGTCGCCAACTCCACCGCGCCGACGACCTCGTCACCCTCCCGGAGGGCGATCACCTCGAACTCGTCCTTGTTCGCCGGCCACTCCGGCACCACACGCTTCACCACGCCCTGCACCGTGCCCAGCGCCAGACCCGGCGACGACTCGTCCAGGGTCGTCAACGCCAGCGCCCGCTCCCCGGCCTCCAGCCGCAGGAACTCCGACACCGCCGCACCCCCGGCCAGCGACGACGCACCACCCGGCGGCAACTGCGGCAGATCGATCACCGGCAGCCGCAGCACCCGGCCCGCCGACGTCACCACACCCACATCCGCCCGCGCCGTCGCAGCCACCGCCGACACGACCACATCGTGCTTCGCCCGCTGCTCCGGCACCGCCACCGACGCGGCGTCCGGCGTCCGCACCAGCAGACCCGTCGACGACAGCAGCACCCGGCACGGATCGTCAGCCACCTCCAGCGGCACCGACAGCGCCGCACTCGGCACCGCCCCCGCCTCCAGCAGCACCGTCCGACGCGCCGTCCCGAATTGCTTCGACACCGCGCCCAGCTCCGACGACACCACACTGCGCAGCCGCGAATCCGACTCCAGGATCTCCGTCAGCTCCGCGATCTCCGCCGTCAGCTTCCGCTGCTCGTCCTCCAGCTCCACCCGGTCGAACCGGGTCAGCCGCCGCAGCGGAGTGTCCAGGATGTACGCCGTCTGCACCTCCGACAGCGAGAAGCGCTCGATCAGCCGCTCCTTCGCCTGCGCCGCGTTGTCGCTCGACCGGATGAGCGCGATCACCTCGTCGATGTCGACCAGCGCCACCAGCAGGCCCTCGACCAGGTGCAGCCGCTCCTGACGCTTGCGCCGCCGGAAGTCACTGCGCCGACGCACCACCTCGAAACGGTGGTCGACATAGACCTCCAGCAGCTCCTTCAGACCCAGCGTCAACGGCTGACCGTCCACCAGCGCCACATTGTTGATACCGAAGGTCTCCTCCATCGGCGTCAACTTGAACAGCTGCTCCAGCAGCGCCTCCGGCACGAACCCGTTCTTCACCTCGATCACCAGGCGAAGACCGTTCTCACGGTCCGTCAGATCCTTGACGTCCGCGATGCCCTGCAGCTTCTTCGCGTTGACCAGATCCTTGATCTTCGCGATCACCTTCTCCGGGCCCACGCTGTACGGCAGCTCGGTGACCACGATCCCCTTGCGGCGCGCCGACACACTCTCGATCGTCGTCGTCGCCCGGATCTTGAACGTCCCCCGGCCGTTCGCGTACGCGTCCCGGATCCCGGACAGACCCACGATCCGCCCGCCCGTCGGCAGGTCCGGACCCGGCACGAACCGCATCAGCGTGTCCAGATCCGCGTTCGGGTGCTTGATCAGATGCCTGGCGGCCGCCACCACCTCCGCCAGATTGTGCGGCGGCATGTTCGTCGCCATACCCACCGCGATGCCCGACGCGCCGTTCACCAGCAGATTCGGGAACGCCGACGGCAGAACCTGCGGCTCCTGCTCACTGCCGTCGTAGTTCGGACCGAAGTCGACCGTGTCCTCGTGGATCGACTCCACCATCGACATCGACGCCGCCGTCAGCCGCGACTCCGTGTACCGCATCGCCGCCGGCGGATCGTCGTTGCCCAGCGAACCGAAGTTCCCGTGCCCGTCGATCAACGGCAGCCGCATCGAGAACGGCTGTGCCATGCGCACCACGGAGTCGTAGATCGACGCATCACCGTGCGGGTGCAGCCGGCCCATCACCTCGCCCACCAGACGGGCGCACTTCACATGGCCGCGCTCCGGCCGCAGGCCCATCTCGTTGGCCTGGTACAGGATCCGCCGGTGCACCGGCTTCAAGCCGTCCCGTGCGTCCGGCAGCGCCCGCGAGTAGATCACCGAATACGCGTACTCCAGGAACGAGCCCTGCATCTCGTCCACCACATCGACATCGAGAATCCGCTCCTCGAAGTCACCGGGCGGCGGAGTGGGCGAACTGCGGCGGGCCATCGCGGCGGGGCTCCTTGCGTGTCGGGCTTGCGTCTGTCGAACGGCGACCGAAACCGGCCACCGCGTCGAACCCTAGGGGGCACGGCGCCCCCCATTGTGGACCCTCCCACCCACAGCCACGCCCACCCCCGCCGCGCAGCACTCCGCCGCAGGCCCTGCCGCACCCCGCAGCCCGCCCCGCCGCCCCGACCCCGCCGCGTCCGCCCCTGGCGAACGCCGCCCCTGCGCGGACACATCACGGCCCCCCGCGCGTTGCACCACAATGGGGACACGCACACAGCCCCCGACCTGCACAACCACCAGGGAAGGACCCACAGCGCATGGCCCAGCCGGCCCCCGCCTCCCACCGAGGCCTCGCCATCACCGAACACCGCCTGGCCAACGGCCTGCGCGTGGTGCTCTCCGAGGACCACCTCACCCCGGTCACCGCCGTCTGCCTCTGGTACGACGTCGGCTCCCGCCACGAGGTCAAGGGCCGCACCGGCCTCGCCCACCTCTTCGAACACCTCATGTTCCAGGGCTCGCGGAACGTCTCCAACAACGGCCACTTCGAACTCGTCCAGGGCGCCGGCGGCTCCCTCAACGGCACCACGAGCTTCGAACGCACCAACTACTTCGAGACCATGCCCGCCCACCAGCTCGAGCTCGCCCTCTGGCTCGAAGCCGACCGCATGGGCTCCCTCCTCGACGCCCTCGACGACACGTCCATGGAGAACCAGCGCGACGTCGTCAAGAACGAACGCCGCCAGCGCTACGACAACGTCCCCTACGGCACCGCCTTCGAGAAGCTCACCGCCCTGAGCTTCCCCGACGGCCACCCCTACCACCACACCCCCATCGGCTCCATGGCCGACCTCGACGCCGCCACCCTCGAAGACGCCCGCACCTTCTTCCGCACCTACTACGCCCCCAACAACGCCGTCCTCTCCATCGTCGGCGACCTCGACCCCGAGCAGACCATCGCCTGGGTCGAGAAGTACTTCGGCACCATCCCCGCCCACAACGGCAAGCAGCCCCCGCGCGACGGCACCCTCCCCGACACCATCGGCAGCGAACTCCGCGAACTCGTCGAGGAGGACGTCCCCAGCCGCGCCCTCATGGCCGCCTACCGCCTCCCCCACGACGGCACCCGCGAGGCCGACGCCGCCGACCTCGCCCTCACCATCCTCGGCTCCGGCGAATCCAGCCGCCTCTACAACCGGCTCGTCCGCCGCGACCGCACCGCCGTCACCGCCGGCTTCGGCCTCCTCCGCCTCGCCGGCGCCCCCAGCCTCGGCTGGCTCGACGTCAAAACCAGCGGCGACGCCACCATCGACGCCATCAACACCGCCGTCGACGAAGAACTCGCCCGCTTCGCCACCGAAGGCCCCACCCCGAAGAACTCGAACGCGCCCAGGCCCAGATCGAGCGCGAATGGCTCGACCGGCTCACCACCGTCGCCGGCCGCGCCGACGAACTCTGCCGCTACGCCGTCCTCTTCGGCGACCCCAACCTCGTCAACGAGGCACTCCCCAAGGTCCTCGACATCACCGCCGAAGAAGTCCGCACCGTCGCCGCGGCCCGCCTCCACCCGCAGAACCGGGCCGTCCTCGTCTACGAGCCCACCACCACCGGCCCCGACGCCGACGACACCACCGAGCAGGAGACGGCCGCGTGACCAGCCAGATGACCTTCCACCCCCAGCCCGCCGCCGGCACCCCCACCCCGTGGGCCTTCCCGGCACCCCAGCGGCTCACCCTCGGCAACGGCATCACCGTCCTGCACTGCCACCGCCCCGGCCAGCAGCTCGTCGCCGTCGACCTCGTCCTCGACGCCCCGCTCGCCGCCGAACCCACCGGCCTCGACGGCGTCGCCAACATCCTCGCCCGCGCCCTCAACGAAGGCACCGAGCACCACACCGCCGAGGAATTCGCCGCCGAACTCGAACGCGCCGGCGCCACCCTCGACGCCCACGCCGACCACCCCGCCATCCGCGTCAGCCTCGAAGTCCCCGCCTCCCGACTCGAACGCGGCCTCACCCTCCTCGCCGACGCCCTCCGGGCCCCCGCCCTCCCCGAGGACGAGATCGAACGACTCGTCGCCAACCGCCTCGACGAGATCACCCACGAACTCGCCAACCCCGCCCGGCGCGCCGCCAAGGCCCTCTACGCGGCACTCTTCGACGCCACCGACCGGCTCTCCCGCCCCCGCAGCGGCACCGCCGACACCGTCCGCACCATCGACCGCGCCGCCGTCGACGCCTTCTACCGGGCCCACGTCCGGCCCGGCACCACCACCGCCGTCGTCGTCGGCGACCTTACCGGCACCGACCTCCCCACCCTCCTCGAAAGCACCCTCGGCACCTGGACCGCCGACACCGCCGACCAGGCCGTCCACGCCCCCGTCACCGCCGACGACAAGGGCCGCGTGATCATCGTCGACCGGCCCGGCTCCGTCCAGACCCAACTCCTCATCGGCCGCATCGGCCCCGACCGCCACGACCCCACCTGGGCCGCCCAGATCCTCGGCACCTACTGCCTCGGCGGCACCCTCACCTCCCGCCTCGACCGCGTCCTGCGCGAGGAGAAGGGCTACACCTACGGCGTCCGCGCCTTCGCCCAGCCGCTGCGCTCCGCCGCCGACGGCTCCGGTCGCGCCCTGCTCGCCATCAGCGGCTCGGTCGACACCGCGTCCACCGCCCCGGCCCTCGCCGACACCTGGACGATCCTGCGCACCCTCGCCGCCGAGGGCCTCACCGACGCCGAGCGCGACGAGGCCGTGCAGTTCCTCGTCGGCGTCGCCCCGCTGAAGTACGAGACGGCCGGCTCGGTCGCCGCCACCCTCGCCGACCAGGTCGAGCAGTACCTGCCCGACGACTACCAGGCCGACGTCTACCGGCAGCTCGCCGAACTCGGCACCGAGTCCGCCACCGAGGCCGTCGTCGCCGCCTTCCCGCCCGATCGCCTGGTCACCGTGCTCGTCGGTGACGCCGCCGTCATCGGCGACGGCGTCCGCGACCTCGGCATCGGCGAGGTCACCGTGATCGCCAACTGACCTGTGGCACCCAGGGCCCGGCGGAGCGTCAGCCCCGCCGGGCCCTCGCGTTTAATCCATTGCACCGCCGGCGGCCCGCGTGGGTAGATACTCCCGCAGCCGCACACCGCGGCCACCACACACAACCGGGAAGGAGGCGGTCACCATGCGGGTCGAGCGAGACAACCGACGCTCCCCGCGACCGTTCCCCGGTTGTACCGCCGCCTGAGCGCGGCCCCCACACCTCCCCGAGCCGCACCGGGACTCAACGCGCGGCACCCGTCCTACGCTGGAAACAGCCGACCTGTGGAGGTCGAAACCACCATGTCGTACACCGAGGTACCCGGCATCCGCGTGCCCATCCGGATGTGGACCGACCCGGCCACCGTCGAGGGCCAGGCCATGCAGCAGCTGCGCAACATCAGCTCGCTCCCGTGGCTGCACGGCCTCGCCGTCATGCCCGACGTCCACCTGGGCAAGGGCGCGACCGTCGGCTCCGTGATCGCGATGAAGGGGGCCGTCTGCCCGGCGGCGGTCGGCGTCGACATCGGCTGCGGAATGACCGCCGTCAAGACCTCGCTCACCGCGAAGGACCTGCCGGACGACCTGTCCCGGCTCCGCTCCAAGATCGAGCAGGCCATCCCGGTCGGCCGCGGTCTGCACACCGACCCGGTCGACCCGGGCAAGCTGCACGGCCTGGCGACCGGCGGCTGGGACCGCTTCTGGGACGGCTTCGACGGCATCGCGCCCGAGGTCCTCTGGAAGCGCGAGCGGGCGGCGCAGCAGATGGGCACGCTCGGCGGCGGAAATCACTTCTGTGAGGTATGTATCGATATGTCCGGTTCCGTGTGGCTGATGCTGCACTCCGGATCGCGCAACATCGGCAAGGAGCTCGCCGAGCACCACATGGGCGTCGCCCGCTCGCTGCCGCACAACCAGGGCCTGATCGACCGCGACCTCGCGGTGTTCATCGCGGACACCCCGCAGATGAACGCCTACCGCCAGGACCTCTTCTGGGCGCAGGACTACGCGAAGCGCAACCGCGCGATCATGATGGCGCTCTTCCAGGACGTCGTCCGGCGGGAGTTCCCGAAGGCGAAGGTGGCCTTCGACCAGATGATCAGCTGCCACCACAACTACGTGGCGGAGGAGCGGTACGACGGCGTCGACCTGCTGGTCACCCGCAAGGGTGCGATCCGGGCCGGCTCCGGCGACTACGGGATCATTCCCGGTTCGATGGGCACCGGTTCGTACATCGTCCGCGGTCTCGGCAACGACGCCGCGTTCAACTCGGCCTCGCACGGCGCCGGCCGCAAGATGAGCCGCACCGCCGCCAAGAAGCGGTTCACCACGCGCGACCTGGTCGAGCAGACCAAGGGCGTGGAGTGCCGCAAGGACGCGGGCGTCGTCGACGAGATCCCCGGTGCGTACAAGTCCATCGAGAAGGTGATGGACCAGCAGCGCGACCTGGTCGAGGTGGTCGCCCACCTCAAGCAGGTCGTCTGCGTGAAGGGTTGAGCTCAGGCCGGGGTGCGCGGGAAGCGCACCCTGGCCTTCCTCGGTCCCATCAGCCGCCACTGTCGGGTGGCGCAGCTACTGACGGACCGGCCGAGGAGTGTTGCTGCCGCCTTGGCGTCCCCGGTGGCCAGCAGGAGGTCATCCTCGTCGGCCGTCCAAGGGCGGCGCGGCACCTTGCGCATCCCGTCGGGCCGGGTCCACGTCGCCAGGTCGGCCGCGGCCGCCAGCTTTCGCGGCAGGGCGAGGCATTTCGGGCGGTAGAGGTCCTGTGCCATCGCAACGGCGTTCTCCCTGGTCACGAGGATGTTGTAGATCTCGTCGCGCCGGTTTCGCCGAGCCGTGCGTACTGCGCCTGTCAGCTCGTGGGCGTAGCGGCAGAAGTAGGTCGCCAGTGCTTCGCTCGCGGTGGTCAGGCTGACGAACGGCAGGTCCTGGCCGGTGCGTCCCAGTGAGCCGTCGGCGTCGATGAGGCCCCGCAGGTAGTCCCGTTCGGCGAAGGGTGTCCGTGGCGGTGCCACCCTCGAGGACTTCCGGCCGGTGGGCAGACCCAACTCCTCCAGCCGTTCGCGGAATTCGCGGGCGCAGACCGTCCAGATCGCAGAGGTGTGCTCGGCGGCGAAGTCGGTGGACCGGGTGCGGTGGCGGACGCTGCTCGGCCAGGCGCAGATGCGGCGGAACTCCTCCAGCAGCACCACGTCGCGGGCGGAGAGTTCCACGCTGAGGCGGCCCTTGTTGCCGGGGCCCTGGCGCAGGTGCCCGTCGGCCTGGAGGAAGCCGAACACGTAGGCGTGGTCGGGGTTCTCGAGGTCGAATCCGGTCATGGCGCCAGCCTCTGTCCGGCGGTGCCCGCAGTGCGGCGGTTCGTCGGCGGATCATCCGATGGTGTGGTTGTTCTCAAGTCGAAATGTCGGATTCCGGACCCGGGCGGGATGGTGCGGGCGGCCGGGGACACAATGTCCGCGTGGACTACCAGGGACTTCTGCGGGAATCGATGGAGACCGCGCTCGGGGCACCGGCGCGCGGGCGGCCGGCGGACTACATCCCGGCGTTGGCGCAGGCCGATCCGGAGGCGTTCGGGATGGCGATCGCGACGGTCGACGGCGGCGTGTTCGGGGTGGGGTCCTGGGAGGAGCCGTTCTCGATCCAGTCGGTGTCGAAGCTGTTCACGCTGGCGCTGGCGCTCGCGGAGGGCGACGAGGGGCTGTGGCGCGGGGTGGGCCGGGAGCCGTCCGGGAATCCGTTCAATTCGCTGGTGCAGCTGGAGACCGAGCACGGGATCCCGCGCAATCCGTTCATCAACGCGGGCGCGCTGGTGGTGACGGACCGTCTGCTGGAGCTGACCGGTGACGCGGTGGGGGCGGTGCGGGAGTTCCTGCGGCGGGAGTCGGGGAACGACGCGGTGGCGACGGACGACGCGGTCGCGGCCTCGGAGGCGCGGCACGGCCACCGGAACGCGGCGATGGCGCACTTCATGGCGAGCTACGGGAATCTGCGGAACCCGGTGGACAGCGTGCTGGCGCACTACTACGCGCACTGCGCGATCGCGGCGAGCTGCCGGGACCTCGCGCGGGCGGGGCTGTTCCTGGCGCGGCACGGGCTGCGCGTGGACGGTTCGCGGCTGCTGACCCGGAGCGAGGCGAAGCGGATCAACGCGGTACTGCTGACCTGCGGGACGTACGACGCGGCGGGGGAGTTCGCCTACCGAGTGGGCCTGCCGGGGAAGAGCGGCGTGGGCGGGGGCGTGCTGGCGGTGCTGCCGGGCCGGGGCGCGGTGTGCGTGTGGGGTCCGGGGCTGGATGCGGCGGGGAACTCGGTGCTGGGGGTGGCGGCGCTGGACGCGCTGACCACGGCGACCGGCTGGTCGGTGTTCTAGCGGCGACCGAGAACGAGAACGAGAAGGGTGCACCCGGCGGTGAGCCGTGGTGCACCCCTTCGTCGTGTCCGCTCGGCGGTCAGCCCGCGGGGAGCTCGTCGAGTCCCTCCTGGACGAGCTTGGCGAGGCGGTCGAGTGCCTGGTCGGCGCCGTCGGCCTCGGAGGCGAGGACGACGGTGTCGCCGCCGGCCGCGCCGAGGGCGAGCAGGCCGAGCATGGAGCCCGCGTTGACCGGGTTGCCGCCGTCCTTGGCGATGGTGACGGGCACGCCCGTGGAGGTGACGGCGCGGACGAAGATGGAGGCGGGACGGGCGTGGAGGCCTTCGGCCCAACCGACGGTGACGCGGCGCTCAGCCATGGGACGTGCCTTTCGGTGGTGCTGGGTGGAGCCAGTTGTCTAGACCAGTGTCGCACGTCCCCGCACGTCCGGAACGGTGCGGCACCCCGCACTCCCACCTTGGCCCCGCCGGAGCGGCACCCGCCATGCGGCTCGCCGCGGCCGCTCCCGGATAACCTGGCGGTTGTGGACGACTCCGGGACTTCACCCCGCACCGGTCAGGCCGACGAGCACAGCTACCCGCAGCACTGGGAGGCGGACGTCCTGCTGCGCGACGGCGGCGCGGCCCGGATCCGGCCGATCACCCCGGCCGACGCGGATCGCCTGGTCGAGTTCTACGGCCAGGTCTCCGACCAGTCGAAGTACTTCCGCTTCTTCGCCCCGTACCCGCGGCTGTCCGACAAGGACGTGCGGCGCTTCACCCACCACGACTACGTGAACCGGGTGGGCCTGGCGGCGGTGGTGCGGGACCGCTTCATCGCCACCGTCCGCTACGACCGGATCGACGAGCAGGGCCGCCCCTCGACCACCGGCACGGACGCCGAGGTGGCCTTCCTGGTGCAGGACGCCCACCAGGGCCGCGGGGTCGCCTCGGCGCTGCTGGAGCACATCGCGGCGGTCGCCCAGGAGCGCGGCATCCGCCGGTTCACCGCGGAGGTGTTGCCGGAGAACCGCAAGATGGTGAAGGTCTTCACCGACGCCGGCTACACCCAGCACCGCAGCTTCGCCGACGGCGTGGTGCACCTGGAGTTCGACCTGGAGCCGACGGCCGCCTCGCTGGCGGTGATGCGGGGACGCGAGCACCGCGCGGAGGCCCGCTCGGTGCAGCGGCTGCTGACGCCCCGGTCGGTGGCGGTGGTGGGGGTGTCGCGCAACCCCCAGTCGGTGGGACGGGGTCTGCTGCGCAGCCTCGCCGGGTTCCACGGCGAGGTGTACGCGGTGAACCGGAGCGCGCCCGCGGGCACGGTGCTGGACGGGGTGGCGGTGCACCGGTCGGTGCTGGACATCCCGGGGCCGGTGGACCTGGCGCTGCTGGCGGTGCCCGAGGCGGCGGTGCCGGGGGTGGTGGCGGACTGCGGGGCGCACGGGGTGCAGGGCCTGGTGGTGGTGACGGCCGGCTACGCGGAGACCGGCCCGGAGGGCCGGGACCGGCAGCGGGCGCTGGTGCGGCAGGCGCGCGCGGCGGGGATGCGGGTGGTCGGCCCGAACGCGTTCGGGCTGGTGTCGACCGATCCGGAGCGGCCGCTGAACGCCTCGCTGGCGCCGGTGCTGCCGGCCCGGGGCCCGATCGGGGTGTTCTGCCAGTCGGGGGCGATCGGGGTGGCGCTGCTGGAGGCGGCGCACCGGCGGGGCCTGGGGGTGTCGTCCTTCGCCTCGGTGGGGAACCGGGCGGACCTGTCGGGCAACGACATGCTGCAGTTCTGGGAGGAGGACCCCGCCACCGAGGTGGTGCTGATGTACATGGAGTCGTTCGGGAACCCGCGGAAGTTCACCAGGATCGCGCGGCGGCTGGCGGCGTCGAAGCCGGTGGTGGTGGTGAAGGGGGCGCGGCACACGGGGAGCCTGCCGCCGGGGCACACGGTGCAGCCGGCGTCGAGCCGGTTGAAGGACGCGACGGTGGACGCCCTGTTCCGGCAGGCGGGGGTGGTCCGGGTGGAGACGATCACCGATCTGTTCGACACGGGGGAGCTGCTGGCGGGGCAGCCGCTGCCGGCGGGGGACCGGGTGGCGGTGGTGGGCAATTCGGACTCGCTGGGTCTGTTGACGTACGACGCGTGTCTGGGGAGCGGGCTGCGGCCGCGGTCGCCGGTGGATCTGACGACGGCGGCGACGGGGGAGAACTACCGGATCGCGCTGGACACGGCGCTGGGTGATCCGGGGGTGGACGCGGTGATCGCGGTGGCGATCCCGCCGATCGGGGTGCACGGCGGGGGGGCGGCGGAGCCGGAGGACGAGCCGGAGATCGCGGCGGCGCTGGTGGACGCCGGGGTGCGGGCCCGCGAGTTGGGCAAGCCGCTGCTGCTGACGCACTTGGCGTTGGGCGGGCTGGCGGAGCGGCTGCGGGCGGCGCGGATCCCGTCGTTCCCTGCGCCGGAGCGGGCGGTGCGTGCGCTGGCGAACGCCGTGCACTACGCGGGGTGGCGGCGGTGGAGTGCGGAAGCGGAGCGGACGGCGCGGATCCCGGAGCTGGAGGGGATCGACGAGGGGCGGGCGCGGGCCCTGGTGGAGGCGGCGCTGGGGACGCGGCTGGCGGTGGCGGCGCGGACGCAGCCGGGGGGTGCCCGGTTCACGCTGCCGGAGGCGGACGCGGAGGCGTTGCTGGGCTGCTACGGGATCGTGGTGCGGCCGGTGCTGCCGGCGCCGGACGAGGAGTCGGCGGTGCGGGCGGCGGAGCGGCTGGGGTATCCGGTGGCGTTGAAGGCGACGGCGGACCATCTGCGGCACCGCCCGGACCTGGGGAGTGTGCGGCTGGACCTGACCGGTGAGGAGGGGCTGCGGCGGGCGCACCGGGAGTTGGACGCGCTGTTGGGCGGGGCGGCGCAGGCGCGGCTGGTGGTGCAGCAGCTGGCGCCGCGCGGGGTGGACACGGTGATCGGTGCGGCGGTGGATCCGGCGGTGGGCACGATTCTGAGTTTCGGCCTGGCGGGGGCGCCCGCGGAGCTGCTGGGTGATCTGGCGCACCGGTTGGTGCCGGCGACGGACCGGGACGTGGCGGCGTTGATCCGGGAGGTGCGGGCGGCTCCGCTGCTGTTCGGCTGGCGGGGGGCCGATCCGGTGGACACGGGGGCGTTGGAGGAGCTGCTGCTGCGGGTGTCGCGGCTGGTGGACGATCTGCCGGAGGTGGCGTCGGTGGATCTGGAGCCGGTGGTGGTGGCGCCGCAGGGGTTGGCGGTGCTGGGGGCGGTGGTGCGGATCGCGCCGCTGCCGGTGCGGACGGATCTGGGGCCGCGGGCGATGAGCAGCCTGTAACCTTGCTTGGCTGCGCCGCTCGGCGGCGCTGACCAGCCCCCGCAGGGCGGGCCCGGCAAGCGGGTCCGGAAGCTTGGCGCAGTGCCGCCCGCTTCGTCGGCGGGACATGCCAGGATGGAGACATGGCCAAGACCGGTACCACCACCACGCAGGACCTGCGGTCGGCGATCGAGCGCAGCGGCTACTACCCGGCCCTGGTGTCCGAGGCCGTGGAGTCCGCGGTGGGCCCTGAGCCGATCAGCTCCTACCTGGTGCACCAGGAGACGACATTCGACGCGAACGAGGTGCGCCGGCACGTGACGGTGCTGGTGCTCACCCCGTCGCGTTTCGTTGTGAGCCACACGGACGAGCAGAACGGTGATGCGGCGACTCCGGTGCCGTATGCGACGACGTCGACCGAGTGTGTCCGCCTGGACCGGATCAATTCGGTCGTGGTGAGCCGCATGGTGGCGAATCCGGAGACGTACACGCCGGGGACGCTGCCGCGCGAGGTGGTGCTGACCATCGGCTGGGGTGCGGTGCAGCGGCTGGATCTGGAGCCAGCCGGCTGTTCGGATCCGAACTGCGACGCGGACCACGGGTACACGGGTTCGGCGACGGCGGACGACCTGTCGCTGCGGGTGTCGGAGGCGGGTGACGGCCCGGAGACGGTCGCACAGGCGCTGGTGTTCGCGCGGGCGCTGTCCGAGGCGACGATGGCCACCCGGGTCTGAGGCCGCCGTCACGCATGCTCGGTTACGACGCTTTCGAGATTCTTGATCCTTCGGACGCTCCGGCTCCGGCGTACGGCTGCGGTTCGTTGGCGGACCTGCTGCCCGCGGTGGCGGCGGGTCTTGGTGTGCCCGGCTTCGAGAGCGGGCTGCTCCTGGAGCCGGCGGACCGGGTGTGCGTGTTCCTGGTGGACGGGATGGGCTGGGAGCTGGTCCGCCGGCATCCGGAGTACGCGCCCTTTCTGACCTCGCTGTCGGCGGGGGCGAGTCCGATCACCTCGGGGTTCCCGTCGACGACGGCGACGTCGTTGGCGTCGGTGGGGACGGGGCTGACGCCGGGGGTGCACGGGCTGGCCGGGTACACGGTGCGGGTGCCGGGCCGGAACGAGCTGATGAACCAGTTGCGGTGGGTGCCGCCGGTGCCGCCGCGGGAGTGGCAGCCGCATCCGACGGTGTTCGATCGGGTTTCGCGGGCGGGTGTGGCGACGGCGCAGGTGTCGTCGCCGTTGTTCGCGCAGACGCCGTTGACGCAGGTGGCGCTGTCGGGGGGGACGTTCCTGGGCCGGACGACCGGCGAGGAGCGGATGGATCTGGCGGCGAGCTGGCTGGCGGAGCACGACCGGGCGCTGGTGTATACGTACGTGAGCGAGCTGGACGGGGCGGGGCACCGGTTCGGGGTGGACTCGGACGAGTGGCGGATGACGCTGAACACGGTGGACCGGCTGGTGAAGCGGCTGGCGGAGCAGTTGCCGCCGCGGTCGGCGCTGTACGTGACGGCGGACCACGGCATGATCGACATCGGGCCGGAGGACCGGGTCGACTTCGACGAGGACTGGGAGCTGTCCGCGGGGGTGGCGCTGCTGGGCGGCGAGGGCCGGGCCCGGCACGTGTACGCGGTGCCGGGTGCGGCGGCGGACGTCCACGCGGTGTGGAGCGAGGTCCTGGGCGACCGGATGTGGGTGGCGACGCGGGAGCAGGCGGTGGCGGCCGGCTGGTTCGGTCCGGTGGTGGACGAGCGGGTGCTGCCGCGGATCGGCGATGTGGTGGCGGCGGCGCGGGACGACATCGCGGTGGTCGCGTCGCGCAAGGAGCCGGGGGAGTCCTCGATGGTCGGCCTGCACGGGTCGATGACCGCGGTGGAGCAGCTGGTGCCGCTGCTCGACGTCCGTACCTGATGCTGTCCGCACCGTTCTTCCCCCGATCGAAAGGCCCTTGTCCCACCCATGGCTGAACTGGTGTTCTTCTCGGGCACGATGGACTGCGGCAAGTCGACGCTGGCGCTGCAGATGGATCACAACCACGCGGCGCGCGGCCGCCAGGGCATCATCTTCACCAGGCACGACCGGGCGGGGACGGCGACGATCTCCAGTCGGCTGGGGCTCCGCGCGGACGCGGTGGAGGTCGCCGACGACTTCGACTTCCAGGCGCACGTGGTGCACCTGCTGTCGGCGGGCGGCAAGGCGGACTACCTGATCTGCGACGAGGCGCAGTTCTTCTCGGCGGAGCAGATCGACCAGCTGGCCCGGGTGGTGGACGAGCTCGGCATCGACGTCTACACGTTCGGCATCACGACGGACTTCCGGACGCGGCTGTTCCCCGGGTCGCAGCGGCTGATCGAGCTGGCGGACCGGGTCGAGGTGCTGCAGGTGGAGGCGCTCTGCTGGTGCGGGGCGCGGGCGACTCACAACGCGCGGACGGTCGGCGGGGTGATGGTCGTCGAGGGTGCGCAGGTGGTGGTCGGGGACGTCGCGGTCTCGGAGGACCAGATCGGCTACGAGGTGCTGTGCCGCCGCCACCACCGGCGCCGGCTGACGGCGGCGACGGCCCGGGCGTCGGTGCTCTCCCCGGACGTGCTGCCGTTCGAGGGCTGACGGAGCGTCGGAGGGCGCCGGTCTTGCCACAATGGCGGGTATGACTTCCACGTCCCCGCTGATTCCCGTCGACGAGCTCGCCGCGGCCCTGGCCGGTCCGCGGCCGCCCGTTCTGCTCGATGTCCGCTGGCAGTTGGGTGGTCCGCCCGGTGCCGGGGAGTACGCGGCCGGGCACCTGCCCGGTGCGCACTACGTCGACCTGGACGCCGAGCTGGCCGCGCCGCCCGGCCGGGCCGGCCGCCATCCGCTGCCGGATCCGGCGGTGCTGGGGGCGGCGCTGCGCCGGGCCGGGGTGTCGGCGGCCCGTCCCGTGGTGGTGTACGACGCGGGCCCTGCGACGTCGGCCGCGCGTGCGTGGTGGCTGCTGCGCTGGGCGGGGCACGGCGAGGTGCGGGTGCTGGACGGCGGGCTGGCCGCGTGGCGGGCGGCCGGGCTGGCGCTGTCGACGGAGCGTCCGGCGGACGAGGCGGGGGATTTCGCGCCGGCGCCGGGTGCGCTGCCGACGGTGGACGCGGACGGGGCGGCGGAGCTGGCGCGCAAGGGCGTGCTGCTGGACGCGCGGGCGGGCGAGCGGTACCGCGGTGAGGTGGAGCCGGTCGATCCACGGGCGGGCCACATCCCGGGTGCGGTGTCGGCGCCGACGACGGACAACCTGGGTCCGGACGGCCGGTTCCGGAGTGCCGCGGAGATGTCGGCCAGGTTCGCGGCGCTCGGCGCGGACGGCTCGGTGCCGTTCGGCGTGTACTGCGGCTCGGGGGTGACGGCCGCGCACGAGCTGCTGGCGCTGGAGAGCGCCGGTGTGACCGGCGGAGTGTTGTACCCGGGGTCGTGGAGCGAGTGGTCGGGCGACCCGGCGCGGCCAGCGGCGACCAGGGAGCTGCCGGGCTGACGGCGGACACGGTTCGGGGCGGTCACCCGCGCGGGTGACCGCCCCGAACCGTCGCTGCGCCTACTCCTGCTTCTTGCGCCGGCTGCCGAAGACGATCTCGTCCCAGCTGGGCACGGTGGCGCGTCGGCCGGGGCGGACGCCGTCGGCCTCGGCCTGCCGGTCGGTGGTGCCGACCAGCCGCTCCCGGTGCGGGGCGACGGCCCGCGGCATCAGGATGTCGGCGTAGGCCGAGCCGGCGCCGACGCTCGCGGCGGGCGCGGCCGGCTCCTCGGCCTCCTCCGGCTCCTCGGCCGTGACCGGCTCCGGCGCGGGGCCGATCGCGAGGTCGCCGCGGTAGGCGGGCACCACGTCGAGCAGGCTGGTCAGCGAGTCGCGGTTCTCCGCGGTCGCCTCCCGGGCCTCGCGGACCTCCCGGCCGGACATGATCCGGTCGGCGGAGGGCCGTTCGATCATCGCGCGGGCCGGCCGGTCCTGAGGGAGCCGGGCGATCCGCGGGATGAACGGGAAGACCGAGTCCTCGTCGCGGTCGACGCTCTCGCCGATCAGGGCGCGCGCCTCGTCGTCGTTCGGCTGGACCAGCCGCCGCGGCGGGTCGTACGTCCAGCTGGCACGCCGGTGCTCGCCGTCCGCGCGGTAGTTGAGGATGACCTCCCAGGTGCCGTCGTCCCGGCGCCAGGAGTCCCACCGCTCGGTGTCCTTCTCGGCGGCGCGCAGCGTGAGCCGCTCGGCGACGGCCTCGCCGAGCTGCGGCCCGGTGGACTCGCCGTGCCGGCGGATCGCGGTCTTGCGGGCGCGCTCGGCCATGAAGGCACGCTCGGCCAGCACCGGGCCCTCGAAGCGGCGGACCCGTTCGACGGAGATCCCCGCCGCCTGTGCGACCTCCTCCGCGGAGGCACCGGCTCGTATCCGGGCCTGGATGTCGCGGGGCCGCAGGTGGCTCTCGACCTCGATCTCGATCTGGCCGAGGCGCGGCCGGTCGCCGCGGACGGCGGCACGCAGCCGCTCGTCGATGGGGAGGGTGTACTCCGTGCTGTCGGCAGCCTTGAGCACCAGCCGTGTGCCGTCGTTGCTGACGGCCACGACGCGCAGTTCGGGCACGGTTACCTCCCGGGTGGTGCCTGCCGACGTCACCTGCGTCGCTGCTCCCGTACTGAGTGTGGCCTGCCCGCCTGCGACTGGCCACAACCTTGCAGAGTTACCCGGCGTGTCGGGCTTAGACCCGGGCACGCCGTTGTGGCACGGTTGCCTGTTCGCCACGTCGCCGGTCGACGTCGCCCCCGGGCCCCTAGGCCGCTGTCAGACGGGCAGTCAACAGGAACGCCGAAGGCTCAGGCCCCACGAACAGTACTCCATTCGTGGCACCAAGCGGGGCGGCTCGCCGCTCAAGTCTCCCCCGATTCACCGGAATCTCAAGAGCGGCCACACCGTTGAGCGCTTCGAGATCGCCGAACGGTGATCATCTTCACATATATCGACCGGGTGGAAGCAGAATTTCGCCCGTTGTGTCCCGCGCCGTGCAGGATCGACAGAATTGTTCGAGTCTCCGCCGTGTGACCGAGGAAACTGCTGCCGACTCCCCGTCAGTCCCCGAGCACCCGGCGGAGGTAGTCGTTGGCGAACATCCGGTCCGGGTCCACCTTGTCGCGCAGCGCCGTGAAATCGCCGAAGTGCGGGTACACACCGGCCAGGTACCCGGCGTCGCGGGTGTGCAGCTTGCCCCAGTGCGGGCGGCCCTGGTGGGCCGTCATGAGCCGCTCCACCTCGGTGAAGTAGCCGCTGTCCGCGGTGCCCCGGTAGAGGTGGACGGCGATGTAGACGCTGTCGCGGCCGCTCGCGGTGGACAGCCACAGGTCGTCGGCCGGCGCCACCCGGACCTCCACCGGGAAGCTGATCCTCCAGTCGGAGCGCTCCACCAGCGCCTTGAGCTCGCGCAGCACGGTGGTGGCGGCCTCCCGCGGCACCGCGTACTCCATCTCGATGAAGCGCACCCGGCGCGGGCTGGTGAACACCTTGTACGCGGTGTCGGTGTAGACGCGCTCCGTCCAGGCCCGGCCGGCGAGCTGGGCGATGGTCGGGATCGAGGCGGGGAATCGCCGGCCGACCCGGCAGACGCCCTCCCAGACGGTGTTGGACAGGAAGTCGTCGTCCAGCCAGGCCTTGAACCGGGGCAGTGGCGCCGCCGGGCCCTGGCTGCGGTTGTTCCGCTTGGTGGTGCACAGGTCGGTGTGCGGGAACCAGTAGAACTCGAAGTGCTCGTTGACCGCGGCCAGGTCGTCGAAGCCGGCCAGCACCTCGTCGAAGCGCATCGGCTTCTCGTGCGCGGTCAGCAGGAAGGCCGGTTCGACCGCGAAGGTCAGGGCGCTGACGACGCCGAGCGCGCCGAGGCCGAGCCGGGCGCCCTGGAACAGCTCCGGGTTCTCGCTCGGGGAGCAGGTCTGGACGCTGCCGTCGGCGAGGACGATCTCCACCGCGCGGATCTGCGCGGCGAGCGAGCCGGAGTCCCGGCCGGTGCCGTGGGTGCCGGTGCTGGTGGCGCCGGCCACGGTCTGCACCTCGATGTCGCCCATGTTGGCCAGCGAGAGCCCGGCGGCGGCGAGCAGCCGGTTGAGGCGGGCGAGCGGCAGCCCGGCCTCGACGGTCACCGTGCCGGCCTCGCGGTCCAGCGAGCGGACGGCGGTCAGCGCGTCCGGGCGGACCAGCACGGCGTCGCCGGCCGAGGCGATCGCGGTGAAGGAGTGACCGGAGCCGATCGCCTTGACCCGCTGCCCCTGCTCGGCGGCCCCGCGCACCGTGTCGGCGATCTCCTCGGCGGAGCCGGGGGTGACCACCCGGGCGGGCCGGGCGGTCTGGTTGCCGGCCCAGTTGCTCCAGGTGCCGGTGGTGGTGCCGTGGGGCATGCCGAGTGCCTCCTGCTCACGAACTACCAGTGGGTAGGGTGAGCGTAGTCACTCGGCTGCCCCCGGTCCATGCCCCGAAGGTCCCCGGTGGGCCCCCGATTCGGCCGCGATTCGGACGCGGTTCAGCGGGCGGCGGGGGTGTCCACCGGCTCCGGCTCGGGGCTGGCCAGCCCGCCGCGCAGCCGGGGCAGTCCGAGCAGGGCGGCGGCCGCGGCGAACAGCGCGGCCGCGACCGGCACCCAGTAGGCGGTGGCGGCGCCCGCGGCGTCCACCACCCAGCCGGCCACCGAGGAGCCGAGCGCGACACCCAGGGCGAGCCCGGTGGTCGTCCAGGTCATCCCCTCGGTGAGCTTCGCGGCCGGGACGAGCCGTTCCACCAGCGCCATCGCGGTGATCATCGTCGGGGAGATGGACAGCCCGGCGACGAACAGGGCGGCGCCCACGGCGACCAGGCCGGCCGTGCCGTCCAGCAGCGAGGCGGCCAGCACCAGCGGCAGCATGCCGACCGCCATGGCGCCGACTCCGCCGAGGAAGCGCCCGGCCATGGACCCGCGCGGCTTGAACGCGCCGAAGACCACCCCGGCCAGGCAGGAGCCGAGCGCGTAGACGGCGAGCACCAGGCTGGCGGCCGCGGTGTGGCCCTGCTCCTTGGCGAAGGCCACCGTGACGACCTCGACCGCGCCGAAGATCGCACCGGTGGCGACGAAGGTCAGTACCAGCACCTGCAGCCCCGCCGAGCGGATCGCCGAGCCGCCCTCGTGGTGGGCGGCCGGGTGGACGGGCGGCTCGGTGGAGCGCTGCGCGGTGAACAGCACCACGCCGACCACCAGGAAGACCCCGGCCAGCGCCACACCGGCCTCGGGGAAGAGCGAGGTCGCCAGCCCGATCGAGAGGATCGGCCCGACGATGAAGCAGACCTCGTCCATCACCGCCTCGAAGGAGTACGCGGTGTGCAGCCGATCCGGCCGGTCGCTGTACAGGTGCGCCCAGCGGGCGCGGACCATCGACCCGGTGCTCGGCATGACGCCCATGCCGGCCGCGAAGAGGAACAGCGTCCAGTCCGGGGCGCCGAGCCGGGCGCAGGCCAGCAGAGCGGTCGCGGCGGCCATCGTCACCGCGGTGGCGGGCAGCGCGACACGCCGCTGCCCGTACCGGTCGACCAGACGTGAGACCTGCGGGCCGAGCACCGCCGCGGACACCGCGAGGACGGCCGAGACCGCGCCGGCGATCCCGAACGAGCCGCGGAGCTGGGCGAGCATCGTCACGATGCCGATGCCGGTCATCGAGATCGGCAGCCGCGACACGAAGCCGCTCGAGGAGAAGGCCAGACTGCCGGGCGCGGCGAATATCTGGCGGTAGCTGGACAGCACTGGTGCTCCGCGGGGGTGGGTAAGGAACGTCGTTCGTATGGACAGCTTACGAAGAGCCCGCGCCCACCCGCGAAGACATTTCCGGCGGACGGGTGGCCCGCCACCGTCGGAACACCCCCGGGTGGCAGGATCGGAGCCATGTCCGACTCGCGCACCTCCACCGATCACGCCCCCTACGACGCGCTGCTGCTGCTCTCCTTCGGCGGCCCGGAGGGGCCCGAGGACGTCGTGCCGTTCCTGGAGAACGTCACCCGCGGCCGGGACATCCCCAAGGAGCGCCTCACCGAGGTGGGCAGGCACTACTTCCTGTTCGGCGGAGTCAGCCCGATCAACGAGCAGAACCGCGAGCTGCTCGCCGCGCTGCGCAAGGACTTCGCCGACCACGGCCTCGACCTGCCGGTCTACTGGGGCAACCGGAACTGGGCGCCCTACCTGGTCGACGCCCTCAGGGAGATCGCCGCCGACGGCCACCGCCGGGTGCTCACCCTCGCGACCAGCGCCTACGCCGGCTACTCCGGCTGCCGCCAGTACCGCGAGAACCTCGCCGACGCGCTCGCCGAACTCGCCCGCGAGGGCCTGCCCGCGCTGCGCGTCGACAAGCTGCGGCACTTCTACAACCACCCCGGCTTCGTCGGCCCGATGATCGACGCGACCCTCGCCGCCCTCGACGGGCTGCCCGCGGAGGTCCGCCCCGGCGCCCACCTCGTCTTCACCACGCACTCGATCCCGAACGCGATGGCCGACAGCTCCGGCGCCCCCGACGACCCGGCCCGCGACACCCCGGGCGGCGCCTACGTCGCCCAGCACCTGGACGTCGCCCGGCAGGTCGCCGAGGCGGTCGCCGCCGCGACCGGCGCCGCCGACCGCCCCTGGGAGCTCGTCTACCAGAGCCGCAGCGGCGCCCCGCACATCCCGTGGCTGGAGCCGGACGTCTGCGACCGCTTGGAGGAGCTGAACGCCGCCGGCGCCCCCGCCGTGGTCATGGTGCCGATCGGCTTCGTCTCCGACCACATGGAGGTCAAGTACGACCTCGACACCGAGGCCGTCGCCAAGGCCGCCGAACTCGGCCTGCCGGTCGCCCGGGCGGCCACCGTCGGCGCCGACCCGCGGTTCGCCGCCGCCGTGCGCGACCTCGTCCTGGAGCGGGCCGCCGTCGAACGCGGCGCCGCCGTCGAGCGCCGCGCCCTCGGCGCGCTCGGCCCCAGCCACGACGTGTGCGCCGCCGCCTGCTGCCCCAACCCGCGCGCCCCACGGCCCGCCGCCGCCCAGCGGTGACCCGCCCCCCAGGATCCGACCGCACCCAGCGCTCCGACCGCACCCCAGGAGGAACCCGCGTGCCCGGCACCGCGCCCACCGATCCGCTGCTGGCCGAACTGCTCGCCGTCGCCGAGGAGGCCGCCCGCGCAGCCGGCGAGCTGCTGCACCGCGGCCGCCCGGCCGACCTCGGCGTCGCCGCCACCAAGAGCAGCCCCGTCGACGTGGTCACCGAGATGGACCTCGCCTCCGAGAAGCTGGTCCAGGAGCTGATCGCCACCCGCCGCCCCGAGGACGGCTACCTCGGCGAGGAGGGCACCGACCGGCCCGGCAGCAGCGGCGTCCGCTGGGTCGTCGACCCGCTCGACGGCACCGTCAACTACCTGTACGGACTGCCCTCCTGGGGTGTCAGCGTGGCCGCCGAGGTGGACGGCGAGGCCGTCGTCGGGGTGGTCGCGGTGCCCGCCCGCGGCGAGCTCTTCCGGGCCGTCCGCGGCGGCGGCGCCGACCTCGACGGCCGCCCCCTCGTCGTCCGCCCCGCGCCGCCGTGGGGCCAGGCACTGGTCGGCACCGGCTTCAACTACGTGCAGGCCGAACGGGCCCATCAGGCCGAGGTGCTGCTCGCGCTGATGCCCGAGGTCCGCGACATCCGCCGGGCCGGCGCCGCCGCCGTCGACCTGTGCGACCTCGCCGCCGGCCGCCTCGACGCCTTCTACGAGCGCGGCCTCAAGCCCTGGGACATGGCGGCCGGCCTGCTGATCGCCCGCGAGGCCGGCGCCCTCGCCGGCGGCCGCCCCGGCCGGCCCGCCGACGGCGACCTCGCGGTGGCCGCCGCCCCCGGCGTCTTCGAGCCGCTCCAGGCCCGCCTGGACGCCCTCGGCGCCTGGCACGGCTGACCGGGGCCCGGACACGGCGAAGGGCCCGTCACCACCCCGCGAGGGACGGTGACGGGCCCTTCGGGCCTGACGGCCGGGTGCGCCCGGGCAGTGAATGGGCCCTGGCACGCGGGAGGTGCCAGGGCTCGCTGATTCGAACTGCGATGTGGTGCTGCTGTGGTGCTGCTGTCCTGCGTGCCCCGCGGGGGCGGGGCGGGTGTCGGTCCTGCGGCCGGATCAGGCAGCCGAGCGGTGCATCTCGTGCACCGGGTCGACGCCGTGGTCGGCGGCCAGCCGACGCAGGTCCTCCAGCTCGGACTGCTCGACCTCGGCCAGGAACTCGTCCCCGGACTCGAGAGCGCGGTGGAGATCCTGCTCGGCGTTCTGTATGCGCTGCAGGATTCCGGCGGTGAAGGCGTCCATACGGCCCCCTTGCTGTGTCGGACGGGCACGGGCCCGCATGCTCCCCGGATCGGTGGACGGTGCCACGGGACGCCGCACGGTCGGACACTGCCGGCCCCGGTGAGCGCGGAGACGGCTCGACGGCCGCTCCCGATGACGTGATCCCCCGGTCCGGTGCGGATGAGCACACGGCGGGTGGGTGCGATCCGCGCACGGCGCGATCGCGGTGTGAGCTTGTCCTCCCCAACCGCGCGCCGGGGAAACCTCCCCGCCGTCGGAAAGTTGCCCGTGTCACAGTCCAACCGGAGGGAATACCTTCGGTCCGCTCCCGCGCCGCCGCCCCACCGCGGACGTCCCCGCAGGTCAACGTACCGGGAAGGGCCCGCACCGGCCCGGATCCGGCCGCTTACAGCTGCTTTACCCGCGGACCAGGCAGGATGGAGGCACCGTCGGAGCCGTGCCGCAGGGTACGGCTCCGCGCCCGGCGCACCACGGCCCGCACGGGCGGACAGCACGGTGGGGCCGCCCGAGGGAAGGGACTACCACCGTGCGGGTACTCGTCGTCGAGGACGAGCAGCTGCTCGCCGAGGCCGTGGCCACCGGGCTGCGCCGCGAGGCCATGGCCGTCGACGTCGTCTACGACGGAGAGGCCGCGCTGCAGCGCATCGCCGTCAACGACTACGACGTCGTCGTCCTCGACCGCGACCTCCCGCTGGTCCACGGCGACGACGTGTGCCGCCGGGTCGTCGAGCAGGGTCTTGCCACCCGCGTCATCATGCTCACCGCCTCCGGCGACATCAGCGACCGCGTCGAGGGCCTGGAGATCGGCGCCGACGACTACCTTCCCAAGCCGTTCGCCTTCAGCGAACTCGTCGCCCGGGTGCGGGCACTGGGCCGCCGTGCCACCGTCCCGCTGCCGCCCGTCCTGGCGCGCGCCGGGATCAGCCTCGACCCCGGCCGCCGCGAGGTGCTCCGCGAGGGCAAGCCCGTCCAGCTGGCACCCAAGGAGTTCGCCGTCCTGGAGGTCCTGATGCGCGCCGGCGGCGCCGTCGTCTCCGCCGAGCAGCTCCTGGAGAAGGCCTGGGACGAGCACACCGACCCCTTCACCAACGTCGTCCGGGTCACCGTGATGACGCTCCGCCGCAAGCTCGGCGACCCGCCGGTCATCGTCACCGTGCCCGGCTCCGGCTACCGCATCTGACCCGGCACCGGCGGAGCCGGCCGGCACCGGCCGCCCGCCCCGTCCCGTCCCCGCCCGGCCCCGCCGGACGGGGCACCGCCCCACCGCAGTACCGAGAGGACAGGCCATGACCACCCCGCCCCCCGCCGGCGGGGCCCCCGGCGCGCCCGCCGGCGGCCCGGGCCCGGTCCCGTCGCGCCCGGCCCGCACCCCGCTGGGCCACACCGCGGCGCAGGAGACCGCCACCGCCACGCACTACCACCCGGGCGACGGCCTGTTCGCCTGGCTGTCGCTGCGCCCCACCGTCCGGATCAGGCTGACCCTGCTCTACGGCGGGATGTTCCTGATGGCCGGCGTCGTCCTGCTGCTGCTGATGTACTACTTCGTCCGCGAGGCCATGCAGAACGCCACCCTGCCCTCGCTGCGGCTGGGCCCCGGCGTCTCCCTCACCACCCCCGACGGCGACGTCATCCGCAGCCAGACCGAACTCACCGCCTGGCTCAACCACTACCAGGACCTCCAGGCCGAGCACTCCCTCAACACCCTGCTGCGCAAGGCCCTCACCGCGCTGATCTGCCTCGCCGTGATCGCCTTCGCGGCCGGCTACGCGATGGCCGGCCGGGTGCTGCGCCCGCTCGGCCGGATCACCCGCACCGCCCGCGAGGTCGCCAGCTCCGACATGCACCGCCGCATCCAGCTCGACGGCCCCGACGACGAGCTCAAGGAGCTCGCCGACACCTTCGACGACATGCTGGACCGGCTCGACCGCTCCTTCGACTCCCAGCGCCGGTTCGTCGCCAACGCCTCGCACGAGCTGCGCACCCCGCTGGCGATCAACCGGACCCTGCTGGAGGTCCAGCTCGCCGACCCGGACGCGTCCCCCGAGGTCCAGCAGCTCGGCAAGACCCTGCTCGCCACCAACGAGCGCAGCGAGCAGCTCGTCGAGGGCCTGCTGCTGCTCGCCCGCAGCGACAACGAGATCACCGACCGGCGCCCGGTCGAACTCTCCGAGGTCGCCCTGCGCGCCCTGGAGCAGCTCCGCCCCGAGGCCTCCACCCGCGAGGTCGTGCTGCGTTCCGAGCTCAACCCGGTGACGGTCTCCGGCAACGGCGTGCTGCTGGAGCGGATCGCGCTCAACCTGCTGCAGAACGCCGTCCGCTACAACTCGCCGGACGGCTGGGTGGAGATGTCCACCACGCCCGCCCCGGGCGGCGTCGGCGAGCTGGTCGTCTCCAACACCGGCCCGGTCGTGCCCGGCTACGAGATGGAGCACATCTTCGAGCCGTTCCGCCGGGTCAAGGGCGCCGACCGCACCCGCAGCGACAAGGGTGTCGGGCTCGGCCTGTCCATCGTCCGCTCGGTGGTCCGGGCGCACGGAGGCACCATCGAGGCCACTCCGCGGCCCGGTGGCGGCCTGACCGTCCGGGTGCGCATCCCCGGGCCCTGAGACCCCCTTCCCGGCTCTCCCCGGCCCCTTCCCCGGGTCCGGCGGAGGCCCGCAGGGCCCGGCGCCGAACTCGCCCGGCCGCTGCGCCCGGCCGCTGTGCCCGGCGGCTGCGCGCCGCTCCGTGCCCGACCGATCACCGACCGGTCACCGACCGCCCCCCGCCGCCCCCCGCCGCCCCCCGCCGCCCCCTCCAGCCGTGTCAGAACGACATAAGTGCTGGCAGGGGGCGGCTTGTCTTTTGCCGCCGAAACAACTTACGGTGTCGTAACCTACGCAGCCGTAGGTGGGTCGACCCGGACGGCCTCCGCGTCCGCCTCCGCGCTCGTGCCGCCAGCCCCGTCCCCCGTTCCGTCACCGTCCGCGCCGCCGCCGTCGGCCCATCCCGCCCGACGCGCCGGACGCCGCACACAGGAGCACCAGCCGTGACCATCGCACCCGTCCAGCGCACCGCACCGCTCGCGTCGACCGCCTGGACCGACGCCAAGCTGATCCTGGCCCTCGAAGAGGTCGTCGAGAACGAGCTGAACCGGCACCTGAAGATCGCCAAGGAGTGGATGCCGCACGAGTACGTGCCGTGGGGCCAGGGCCGGGACTTCGACGGCGTGCTCGGCGGCGAGGCGTGGGCGCCCGAGCAGTCCCAGGTCACCCCGCTGGCGAGGGTCTCGCTGGTGGTCAACCTGCTGACCGAGGACAACCTCCCCAGCTACCACCACGAGATCGCGACCATGTTCGGCCGTGAGGGCGCCTGGGGCACCTGGGTGCACCGCTGGACGGCCGAGGAGGGCCGGCACGGCATAGCCATCCGCGACTACCTGCTCGCCACCCGCGCGGTCGACCCGGTGGCCCTGGAGCGGGCCCGGATGGCGCACATGTCGGAGGGCTTCGAGTCCGACAACTCGCACAGCATGCTGCACTCGGTGGCCTACGTGGCCTTCCAGGAGCTCGCCACCCGGATCGCCCACCGCAACACCGGCCACCACTCCGGCGACCCGCTGTGCGACCAGCTGCTGGCGAAGATCGCCAACGACGAGAACCTGCACATGGTCTTCTACCGGAACCTGCTGAAGGCCGCCCTGGAGATCGCCCCGGACGAGGCGATGAACGCCATCGCCGAGGTGGTCACCAACTTCCGGATGCCCGGCCACGGCATGCCCGGCTTCGAGCGTTCCGCCGCCCAGATCGCCATCGGCGGCGTCTACAACCTGCGCATCCACCACGACGACGTGCTGCAGCCCGTGCTGCGCCACCTGAAGGTCCTGGAGATCACCGGCCTGGGCGCCGACGGCCGGCAGGCCCAGGAGCACCTGGGGGCGTTCCTGGACGGCCTGGACGCGCAGGCGACCAAGTTCGACGAGCGGCAGGCCGCGCTGCTCGCCCGACGGGCCGCGAACGCCGCCAGGGCCTGACCGGACCGCTGCCGCGGGGGTGTCGACGGGCCGACGCCTCACACCTGGAATGTCCGGGATTCTCCGGAAAGGTGTGAGATGTGACCAAGTTCACATCGGGCCATTCGCCGCACTCCCGCGGTGTCGCGCGGAGATCGCGCCGCTACTCTGCGCCGTGGCGGACGGTGACCGCCGCCGCCCCGGCCGGAAATGTCGATGTGTCGCCAAATGTGCCGTGGCCAGGGTCAATTGGTGAAGGAACGGCCTGGTGGCGGCTACTCAAGGTAGTCGCCCTGGGGCGGTTTCGACCCCGCGGAGCCGACCACCCGCTGCAGCGTTCGAACCCCGTTCGGTCACCCCAACGGGTCCGAAACTGGGTGTCGATTGAGTAACGGGGCTTGAAGTAAGGCAAAATCTCCGCCTCGGGTCGGGCACAACACCGGCCCCCCACGCGTTACGTGCGCTGGAGATACCGCACACACCCAAAGGGGGAGAGCGAAAACATGGCTACGGACTACGACACCCCACGCAAGACCGATGACGACCTCAACGAGGACAGCATCGAGGAACTGAAGGCGCGCCGGAACGAGAAGACGACCGGTTCGGTCGACATCGACGAGTTCGACGCGGCCGAGGGTCTGGAGCTCCCCGGCGCCGACCTCTCGAACGAGGAGCTGTCGGTCCGGGTGCTGCCGCGCCAGGCCGACGAGTTCACCTGCATGAGCTGCTTCCTGGTGCACCACCGCAGCCAGCTCTACAGCGAGAAGAACGGTCAGCCCATCTGCCGGGACTGCGGCGCCTGAGCACGGCGCGGAATGGCCCGGGCCCGACGCCTCACCGTCGGCCCGGCACGCCACCCCGCCGGCCCTGGGCAGCAAGGCCGGAGGCAGCAGACGCGGGCCCCGTTGGGGGGCCGCACCCGCAGGTCGGGCGCCTGCGACCACAGGAGCACTGGGACGGTCCGCCCATGGCGGAGCCGTCCCTCCTCCGTTCAGGGCCCGCTGCGGCACGTCCGCCGGGCCCTCCGGCGGCCGCCCGCGGCCGGCCCGCGGGCGCGCGGGCCGGAGGCTCAGCGCTGGGCGGCCCTGCGTGCGCCCTGCAGGGCGTCCGCCAGCTTCTGCGGCGAGCGGGTCGACAGGTACAGGTAGGGCGTCGGGTCGACCGGGTCGGTGACCTCGACCTTCAGCGCCGTCGGCACGTAGCTGCGCAGCAGCATGAAGGCCCGCGGGTCGGCCTTCACCGAGCGCCAGGCGACCGCCTCGGCCGGGTTGAGCACCTCGGCGGCGCCCAGCGCGTCCACCGGGATCCGGGCCTGGCCGGCGACCAGGGAGCCCTGGACCACGCGGATCCGCGCCGAGCCGTAGGAGCTGAGCGCGGCCGCCGCGGCGGCGATGCCGACCACCACGCCGATCAGCGCCCCGAGGGCGCTGAAGCGCAGCAGGATGAGGCCGAGCGAGATGCCGGTCACGAGCGGGAGCAGCCACCAGGACCGCGGGACGGTGAGGCGTTCGTCGTACATGCCCCCTATTGTGGGCGCCCGCCCGGCGGTGCCCGGGCAACGCCCCTCCCGCCCGTTGCTACTGGCGGGTAGCATCGCGGCTGTGACCGGTTCCATCGCCCCCGCCGCAGCCCAGCAGAGCGCCGACACGCCGCTGCCCCGCCCCGCCGCCCTCACACCGACCACGCCGCCGGCCGACGCCGTGCTGCCGCCCCGCGCACCGGGCGCGCCGGCCCCGGGGACGCCGATCGGACCCCACTACGACCTCTGCTTCGGCTGCGGCCCGCAGCAGCCCGACGGCCTGCAGCTGACCGCGGTGGCCGGCGAGGGCCTCACCGTGGACGCGACCTTCACCGTGCGCGCGGTCCACCAGGGCGGCCCGGGCCTCGCCCACGGCGGCCTGCTCACCACGGCCATGGACGAGACCCTCGGCACCCTCAACTGGCTGCTGCACGCCCCCGCGGTGACCGGCCGGCTGGAGACCGACTTCGTCCGCCCGGTGCCGGTGGACAGCGTGCTGCACATCCACGCCCGGGTGACCGGCGTGCACGGACGGAAGGTCTACAGCGCGGCCGAGGGACGCATCGGCGGCCCCGACGGACCGGTCGCGATCCGGGCACAGGCGCTCTTCATCCAGGTGAAGCTGGAACACTTCACCACGCACGGTCGTCCCGAGGACATCAAGAAGGCCTTGGACGACCCGGACCTGTTCAAACGCGCCAGAGCCTTCGAGGTGAACCCGTGACCAGCACCGCCCGTCCGCCGGTGGACGTCCTCATCCAGCGGATCGACCCCGATCTGCCGGTCCCCGGCTACGAGCACCCCGGCGACGCCGGCGCCGACCTCCGCACCACCGTCGACGCCGAACTCGCCCCCGGCGAGCGGGTCGTCCTCCCCACCGGCGTCGCCATTGCGCTGCCGGACGGTTACGCGGCGTTCGTGCACCCGCGTTCGGGCCTCGCAGCTCGTTGCGGAGTTGCCCTTGTGAACGCCCCGGGGACGGTCGATGCCGGGTACCGTGGTGAGATCAAGGTGATCGTCGTCAACCTGGACCCGCGCGAGGCCGTCAGCTTCCGTCGAGGAGACCGCATCGCCCAGCTGGTCATCCAGCAGGTGGAGCGGGCGAGTTTCCACGAGGTGGCCGAGCTGCCCGGGTCGGCGCGAGCCGAAGGCGGGTTCGGGTCGACCGGCGGCCACGCCGCGGTCTAGCATGCCCGCGGTCTCGCAGTAGCCGAGCAGGTATTCGCTTCGGTCTTGGATTCGGTCTTGGACCGGGAAGGACAGTGACCGTGTTCCGTCGTCGCCACAAGAGCGAGGACGCTGTCGAGCAGCTCGCCGAGGACGCCACCAGCGCCGACGAGACGGCCGATGACGTCGAAGGTTCCGCCGAGAGCGAGAACGACACCGAGCTGGACCCGGCCGACCGGGTCGGCCTTCCGCCGGCGCCGCGCCCGGACGGCCCGTGGGACATCTCCGAGCTCGAGAAGCCCGAGGAAGGACGAGTGGACCTCGGGGGTCTGCTGGTCCCCGGGGTCGAGGGCATGGAGCTGCGCGTGGAGGTCGCCGGTGACGCGATCGTCGCCGCCACCCTCGTCCTCGGCAACAGTGCGATCCAGCTGCAGGCCTTCGCCGCCCCCAAGTCGGAGGGCATCTGGGGCGAGGTCCGCGAAGAGATCGCCAACGGCATCACCCAGCAGGGCGGTCTGATCGAGGAGGAGGAGGGCACGCTCGGTTGGCACCTGCGCGCCCAGGTCCCCGTTCAGCTGCCCGACGGCACCCAGGGCGCCCAGCTGGTGCGGTTCGTCGGCTGCGACGGTCCGCGCTGGTTCCTGCGCGGTGTGATCTCCGGCCAGGCCGCCGTCCAGCCCGAGGTGGCGGGCATCCTGGAGGAGGTCTTCCGGCAGACCGTCGTCGTGCGGGGCGAGGCGCCGATGGCGCCGCGCGACCCGATCGTGCTGAAGCTCCCCGAGGACGCGCAGATGGTCGCCGACGGCGCGCCGGCCGAGGGCGGCGACCAGCGCTACAGCGCCTCGCTCGACCCCTTCGCCCGCGGCCCGGAGATCACCGAGGTCCGCTGATCCGAGCACCTCGCCTCCGCCCGGCCGCCGCCGGGTGGAGGCGATTTGCTTGTGGAGCCCCGGGGCCCGTACAGTTCCGGAGTCGCGCCGAGAGGGGCGACGAAAGCGAGTCGAAGGAAAACGCCCGGTGAAACGGGCCGGAAATCCTCTGATAAGCTGGAAACACGAAAGAGCGAAACGCCCGGAGGGTCCGCTGGAAGGCGGTCCGAAGGAAGTGTCCGTTCCTTGAGAACTCAACAGCGTGCCAAAAGTCAACGCCAGATATGTTGACATCCCCGGCCGGTCCGTTTGGATCGGTTGGAGATTCCTTTTGAAATAACACAGCGAGGACGCAGTGCGCGGGGCCGCCTATTCCGGTGGTTGCCGTGCCGCTCAACGCGAGTGTGAACCGGCGGCTTTTAATTAAGCATGGCCGAGTAATCATTCACGGAGAGTTTGATCCTGGCTCAGGACGAACGCTGGCGGCGTGCTTAACACATGCAAGTCGAACGGTGAAGCCCTTCGGGGTGGATCAGTGGCGAACGGGTGAGTAACACGTGGGCAATCTGCCCTGCACTCTGGGACAAGCCCTGGAAACGGGGTCTAATACCGGATACGACCTTCCCCTGCATGGGGGTTGGTGGAAAGCTCCGGCGGTGCAGGATGAGCCCGCGGCCTATCAGCTTGTTGGTGGGGTAATGGCCTACCAAGGCGACGACGGGTAGCCGGCCTGAGAGGGCGACCGGCCACACTGGGACTGAGACACGGCCCAGACTCCTACGGGAGGCAGCAGTGGGGAATATTGCACAATGGGCGAAAGCCTGATGCAGCGACGCCGCGTGAGGGATGACGGCCTTCGGGTTGTAAACCTCTTTCAGCAGGGAAGAAGCGCAAGTGACGGTACCTGCAGAAGAAGCACCGGCTAACTACGTGCCAGCAGCCGCGGTAATACGTAGGGTGCGAGCGTTGTCCGGAATTATTGGGCGTAAAGAGCTCGTAGGCGGCCTGTCGCGTCGGATGTGAAAGCCCGGGGCTTAACCCCGGGTCTGCATTCGATACGGGCAGGCTAGAGTGTGGTAGGGGAGATCGGAATTCCTGGTGTAGCGGTGAAATGCGCAGATATCAGGAGGAACACCGGTGGCGAAGGCGGATCTCTGGGCCATTACTGACGCTGAGGAGCGAAAGCGTGGGGAGCGAACAGGATTAGATACCCTGGTAGTCCACGCCGTAAACGTTGGGAACTAGGTGTTGGCGACATTCCACGTCGTCGGTGCCGCAGCTAACGCATTAAGTTCCCCGCCTGGGGAGTACGGCCGCAAGGCTAAAACTCAAAGGAATTGACGGGGGCCCGCACAAGCAGCGGAGCATGTGGCTTAATTCGACGCAACGCGAAGAACCTTACCAAGGCTTGACATACGCCGGAAACGTCCAGAGATGGGCGCCCCCTTGTGGTCGGTGTACAGGTGGTGCATGGTTGTCGTCAGCTCGTGTCGTGAGATGTTGGGTTAAGTCCCGCAACGAGCGCAACCCTTATTCTGTGTTGCCAGCGAGTAATGTCGGGGACTCACAGGAGACTGCCGGGGTCAACTCGGAGGAAGGTGGGGACGACGTCAAATCATCATGCCCCTTATGTCTTGGGCTGCACACGTGCTACAATGGCCGGTACAAAGGGCTGCGATGCCGCGAGGCGGAGCGAATCCCAAAAAGCCGGTCTCAGTTCGGATTGGGGTCTGCAACTCGACCCCATGAAGTTGGAGTTGCTAGTAATCGCAGATCAGCATGCTGCGGTGAATACGTTCCCGGGCCTTGTACACACCGCCCGTCACGTCACGAAAGTCGGTAACACCCGAAGCCGGTGGCCTAACCCTTGGGAGGGAGCCGTCGAAGGTGGGACCAGCGATTGGGACGAAGTCGTAACAAGGTAGCCGTACCGGAAGGTGCGGCTGGATCACCTCCTTTCTAAGGAGCACATGGCCGACTGCGAGCGAATGTCTCGCACGGTTGCTCATGGGTGGAACGTTGACTATTCGGCACAGGGCATGAGCCTCCGCTAGTACTGCTTCGGCGTGGAACGCGGTGGGTGATGGTCCTGTACCGGGCACGCTGTTGGGTCCTGAGGGAACGATTGTTCCTTCTGGGATGCCGGCCCCATGCGACGCAGCCCTTGTGGGTTGCCGAGGGTGGGTGTCTGGTCGTTGTTTGAGAACTGCACAGTGGACGCGAGCATCTGTGGCCAAGTTTTTAAGGGCGCACGGTGGATGCCTTGGCACCAGGAACCGATGAAGGACGTGGGAGGCCGCGATAGGCCCCGGGGAGCTGTCAACCGAGCTTTGATCCGGGGGTGTCCGAATGGGGAAACCCGGCAGTCGTCATGGGCTGTCACCCGCTGCTGAACACATAGGCAGTGTGGAGGGAACGCGGGGAAGTGAAACATCTCAGTACCCGCAGGAAGAGAAAACAACCGTGATTCCGGGAGTAGTGGCGAGCGAAACCGGATGAGGCTAAACCTTGAGCGTGTGAGACCCGGCAGGGGTTGCGCTCGGGGGGTTGTGGGAATGAGCTTGATCGGTCTGCCGGCCGGTCGGCGAGTCAGAAACCGTTGGTGTAGTCGAAGGACATGCGAAAGGTCCGGCGTAGAGGGTAAGACCCCCGTAGACGAAACATCAGCGGCTTGCTTGCTCATCTCCCAAGTAGCACGGGGCCCGAGAAATCCCGTGTGAATCTGGCGGGACCACCCGCTAAGCCTAAATATTCCCTGGTGACCGATAGCGGATAGTACCGTGAGGGAATGGTGAAAAGTACCGCGGGAGCGGAGTGAAATAGTACCTGAAACCGTGTGCCTACAAGCCGTGGGGGCACCCCTTTGGGGTGTGACTGCGTGCCTTTTGAAGAATGAGCCTGCGAGTTTGCGGTGTGTAGCGAGGTTAACCCGTGTGGGGTAGCCGTAGCGAAAGCGAGTCCGAATAGGGCGTCTGAGTTGCATGCCCAAGACCCGAAGCGGAGTGATCTAGCCATGGGCAGGTTGAAGCGCGGGTAAGACCGTGTGGAGGACCGAACCCACCAGGGTTGAAAACCTGGGGGATGACCTGTGGTTAGGGGTGAAAGGCCAATCAAACTCCGTGATAGCTGGTTCTCCCCGAAATGCATTTAGGTGCAGCGTCGCGTGTTTCTTGCCGGAGGTAGAGCACTGGATAGGCGATGGGCCTCACCGGGTTACTGACCTTAGCCAAACTCCGAATGCCGGTAAGTGAGAGCGCGGCAGTGAGACTGTGGGGGATAAGCTCCATGGTCGAGAGGGAAACAGCCCAGAACACCGACTAAGGTCCCTAAGCGTGTGCTAAGTGGGAAAGGATGTGGAGTCGCAGAGACAACCAGGAGGTTGGCTTAGAAGCAGCCACCCTTGAAAGAGTGCGTAATAGCTCACTGGTCAAGTGATTCCGCGCCGACAATGTAGCGGGGCTCAAGCACATCACCGAAGTCGTGTCATTGCAGCAATAGAGCCAACGCCCGCTGTGATGGGTAGGGGAGCGTCGTGTGCCGGGTGAAGCAGCGGAGGAATCCAGTTGTGGACGGTTCACGAGTGAGAATGCAGGCATGAGTAGCGATACAAGAGTGGGAAACTCTTGCGCCGATTGACCAAGGGTTCCTGGGTCAAGCTGATCTGCCCAGGGTAAGTCGGGACCTAAGGCGAGGCCGACAGGCGTAGTCGATGGACAACGGGTTGATATTCCCGTACCCGCTTTGAAGCGCCAACGCTGAACCCTCTGATGCTAAGCCCGTGAAGCCGCCCCGGATCCTTCGGGTGAAGGGGAGTGGTGGAGCCGGCGGCCCAAGGTGGTATTAGGTGAGCGATGGGGTGACGCAGGAAGGTAGTCCAGCCCGGGCGGTGGTAGTCCCGGGGTAAGGGTGTAGGACGAACGGTAGGCAAATCCGCCGTTCACATAGTCTGAGACCTGATGCCGAGCCGATTGTGGTGAAGTGGATGATCCTATGCTGTCGAGAAAAGCCTCTAGCGAGTTTCATGGCGGCCCGTACCCCAAACCGACTCAGGTGGTCAGGTAGAGAATACCGAGGCGTTCGGGTGAACTGTGGTTAAGGAACTCGGCAAAATGCCCCCGTAACTTCGGGAGAAGGGGGGCCAGCCCTGGTGAGGATCTTTACGGTCTGAGCTGGGGGTGGCCGCAGAGACCAGCGAGAAGCGACTGTTTACTAAAAACACAGGTCCGTGCGAAGCCGTAAGGCGATGTATACGGACTGACGCCTGCCCGGTGCTGGAACGTTAAGGGGACCGGTTAGTCCGATTTCGGTCGGGCGAAGCTGAGAACTTAAGCGCCAGTAAACGGCGGTGGTAACTATAACCATCCTAAGGTAGCGAAATTCCTTGTCGGGTAAGTTCCGACCTGCACGAATGGCGTAACGACTTCTCGACTGTCTCAACCACAGGCCCGGTGAAATTGCATTACGAGTAAAGATGCTCGTTTCGCGCAGCAGGACGGAAAGACCCCGGGACCTTTACTATAGCTTGATATTGGTGTTCGGTTCGGCTTGTGTAGGATAGGTGGGAGACTGTGAAGCGGCAACGCCAGTTGTTGTGGAGTCGACGTTGAAATACCACTCTGGTCGTGCTGGATGTCTAACCTGGGTCCGTGATCCGGATCAGGGACAGTGTCTGGTGGGTAGTTTAACTGGGGCGGTTGCCTCCTAAAGGGTAACGGAGGCGCCCAAAGGTTCCCTCAGCCTGGTTGGCAATCAGGTGTTGAGTGTAAGTGCACAAGGGAGCTTGACTGTGAGACTGACGGGTCGAGCAGGTACGAAAGTAGGGACTAGTGATCCGGCGGTGGCTTGTGGAAGCGCCGTCGCTCAACGGATAAAAGGTACCCCGGGGATAACAGGCTGATCTTCCCCAAGAGTCCATATCGACGGGATGGTTTGGCACCTCGATGTCGGCTCGTCGCATCCTGGGGCTGGAGTAGGTCCCAAGGGTTGGGCTGTTCGCCCATTAAAGCGGTACGCGAGCTGGGTTTAGAACGTCGTGAGACAGTTCGGTCCCTATCCGCTGTGCGCGTAGGAGTGTTGAGAAGGGCTGTCCCTAGTACGAGAGGACCGGGACGGACGAACCTCTGGTGTGCCAGTTGTCCTGCCAAGGGCATGGCTGGTTGGCTACGTTCGGGAGGGATAACCGCTGAAAGCATCTAAGCGGGAAGCCTGCTTCGAGATGAGCACTCCCACCTCCTTGAGAGGGTAAGGCTCCCAGTAGACGACTGGGTTGATAGGCCGGATATGGAAGCCCAGTAATGGGTGGAGTTGACCGGTACTAATAGGCCGAGGGCTTGTCCTCAGTTGCTCGCGTCCACTGTGTTGGTTCTGAAACCACGAACAGACCGTTGTCGGTTGTTCGAAGAGTTTCATAGTGTTTCGGTGGTCATAGCGCGAGGGAAACGCCCGGTTACATTCCGAACCCGGAAGCTAAGCCTCGTAGCGCCGATGGTACTGCAGGGGGGACCCTGTGGGAGAGTAGGACGCCGCCGAACAATTCTTCTGAAGAAGCCCCGCCCGGGTTCCGGGCGGGGCTTTTTCGCGTTCACGGGCTCAGGCGCGGGCGACCATCGCGTATCGCTCGTCGGGCACCGGGCGGCCCCAGAGGGCGGCCTCCTCGCTGAGCGGGGTGATGCTCAGTGAGGTGACGTGCGGGCGGAGGGCCTCGGCGAGGACATGGGAGCGGACGCCGCCGGCCCAGGGGAGCGGGTGGGCGCCGGGGGCGTAGGGGGAGGCGGTGTCGTCCGGCTCGTTCCAGCGACCCTCGACGAGAAGCAGGGTGCCGCCGGGGCGGAGCAGGGTGACCCAGTGCTGCAGGGCGGCGTGCGGGTCGGGCAGGGTCCACACCAGGTGTCGGGTGAGCAGGACGTCGTAGCCGCCGGGTCGGTCGGGCGGGGAGGCGGCGTCGCCGAGGGCGAAAGTGGCCTGCAGGCCCGTGGCGGCCAGCTTGGCGCGGGCTCGGGCGATCATGCGGGGGGCGAGGTCGACCCCGGTGACCCGGTGGCCCTGCCGGGCGAGCAGGAGGGAGAGCGATCCGGTGCCGCAGCCGAGGTCGAGGACGTGGGCCGGCGGGTCCGGGAGCCAGTTGCGGAGGCGGGCGGCCCAGGCGGCATGGGTGGCCGGATTGCGCAGGCCGTGGTCGGGTTCGTCGTCGAAGGTGGCGGCGGCCGCGTCCCAGTAGGCGGCGACGGGGGAGTGAGCGTCGGTCATCGGCCGAGTCTGTCAGGGCCGACTGACGGTGGTGCCGAGGTGCGTGCGGAGCGGTCAGGGCTCGAGCGCGAGCTTGAAGCCGAGGTGGGAGGCGGTGAAGCCGAGGCGCTCGTAGAAGCGGTGGGCGTCGGTGCGGGTGGCGTCCGAGGTGAGCTGGACGAGGCCGGCGCCGAGTTCGCGGGAGCGTTCGACGGCCCATTCGATCATGGTGGTGCCGAGGCCGCTGCCGCGTTCGTCGGCGTGGATCCGCACGCCCTCGATGATCGTCCGGGTGGTGCCGCGGCGGGAGAGGCCGGGGACGACGGTCAGTTGCAGGGTGCCGACGGTGCGGCCGTGGCGTTCGGCGACGACCAGGTGCTGGTGGGGGTCGGCGGTGATCCGGGTGAGCGCCTCGCGGTAGGGCGTCAGGTCGTCCGGGGACTCGCGAGTGGCGCCGAGCGGGTCGTCGGCCAGCATCGCGACGATGGCGTGCAGGTCGGCGTCGGTCGCGGGCCGGATGACGAGGTCGCTCATGGGGCGACCCTACGCCGGTCCGACGGGCCGTCACCCGGCGGGGTGGCCCGCCCGGTGGTATACGGAGCGTGGAGTGCCCCGGGCAGGGGCGTTCTCCCCGGTGGCGGGCCCGGCTGTCCGCGTTGGGAGGTACCGTGCGTGACACAACGGTCGCCGGTGTCGGGCGTCGCCAGGAGTGGGAGGGCCTCGTGACCACGGAGCAGCAGCGGACCGGGCAGCAGCAGCGCACTGGCCCGCAGCAGCAGCACGCCGACCCGCAGCAGGGTGCTCCGCGGCAGCTCGCCCAGGTGGAGGGCGTGCTGGAGCGGATCACCTACGCGAACGAGGAGACCGGCTACACGGTGGCCCGGGTCGACACCGGCCGTGGCGGGAACGACCTGTTGACGGTGGTGGGGGCGCTGCTGGGGGCGCAGCCGGGCGAGTCGCTGCGGTTGTACGGGCGATGGGGGTCGCATCCGCAGTACGGGCGGCAGTTCACGGTGGAGAACTACACGACGGTGCTGCCGGCGACGGTGCAGGGTATCCGGCGGTATCTGGGGTCGGGGCTGATCAAGGGGATCGGGCCGCGGTTCGCGGAGCGGATCGTGGACGCCTTCGGGGTGGACACGCTGGAGGTCATCGAGAACGAGCCGGGCCGGCTGATCGAGGTGCCGGGGCTGGGTCCGAAGCGGACGAAGATGATCGCGGCGGCGTGGGAGGAGCAGAAGGCCATCAAGGAGGTGATGGTCTTCCTGCAGGGGGTCGGGGTGTCGACCTCGCTGGCGGTGCGGATCTTCAAGAAGTACGGCGACGCGTCGATCGGGGTGGTGAAGAACGAGCCGTACCGGTTGGCGGCGGACGTGTGGGGGATCGGCTTCCTGACGGCGGACCGGATCGCGCAGGCGGTGGGGATTCCGCACGACTCGCCGGAGCGGGTGAAGGCGGGGCTGCAGTACGCGCTGTCGCAGAGCAGCGACCAGGGGCACTGCTATCTGCCGGAGGAGCGGCTGATCGCGGACGGGGTGAAGCTGCTGCAGGTGGATGTGGGGCTGGTGATCGACTGCCTGTCCGAGCTGGTGGCGGAGGAGGGGGTGGTCCGGGAGCGGCTGCCGGGCGAGGGCGGTGAGCCGATCACGGCGGTGTATCTGGTGCCGTTCCACCGGGCCGAGGTGTCGCTGTCGAACCAGTTGCTGCGGCTGCTGAACGCGGAGGGCGACCGGATGCCGGGGTTCGCGGGGGTGGACTGGGAGGCGGCGCTGGGCTGGCTGGCTCGGCAGACGGGGGCCGAACTGGCGCCGGAGCAGCGGGATTCGGTGAGGCTGGCGCTGACCCGGAAGGTGGCGGTGCTAACGGGTGGCCCGGGCTGCGGGAAGTCGTTCACGGTGCGGTCGATCGTGACGCTGGCGTTGGCGAAGCGGGCGAAGGTGGTGCTGGCGGCGCCGACGGGGCGGGCGGCGAAGCGGTTGGCGGAGCTGACGGGGGCGGAGGCGTCGACGGTGCACCGGTTGCTGGAGTTGCGGCCGGGCGGGGAGGCGGCGTACGACCGCGACCGGCCGCTGGACGCGGACCTGGTGGTGGTGGACGAGGCGTCGATGCTGGATCTGATCCTGGCGAACAAGCTGGTGAAGGCGGTGGCGCCGGGTGCGCACCTGCTGTTCGTGGGGGATGTGGACCAGTTGCCGTCGGTGGGGGCAGGCGAGGTGCTGCGGGACATGCTGTCGGAGGGGAGTCCGGTTCCGTCGGTGCGGTTGACGCGGATCTTCCGGCAGGCGCAGCAGTCGGGGGTGGTGACGAACGCGCACCGGATCAACGAGGGGCTGCCGCCGGTGACGGAGGGGCTGCCGGACTTCTTCCTGTTCGCGGAGGAGGACGCGGAGCGGGCGGCGGGGGTGACGGTGGACGTGGTGGCGCGGCGGATTCCGCAGCGGTTCGGTCTGGATCCGCGGCGGGACGTGCAGGTGTTGGCGCCGATGCACCGGGGTCCGGCGGGGGCGGGGAATCTGAACACGCTGTTGCAGGCGGCGGTGACGCCGGCCCGCGAGGGGTTGGCGGAGCGGCGGTTCGGCGGGCGGACGTTCCGGGTGGGGGACAAGGTGACGCAGATCCGGAACAACTACGAGAAGGGGGCGAACGGTGTGTTCAACGGAACGGTGGGGGTGGTCGTCGAGCTGAGTGTCGAGGAACAGCGGCTGACGGTGCGGACCGACGAGGACGAGGAGGTGCCGTACGACTTCGACGAGTTGGACGAGCTGGCGCACGCGTACGCGGTGACGATCCACCGGTCGCAGGGGAGCGAGTATCCGGCGGTGGTGATTCCGGTCACTACATCGGCATGGTCGATGCTTCAGAGAAATCTCCTCTACACGGCTGTGACGAGGGCGAAGAGACTGGTTGTACTGGTGGGGTCACGGAGGGCGATCGGCCAGGCGGTGCGGGCCGTCAGTGCAGGTCGGAGGCACTCTGCGCTGGATCACCGGCTGGCAATTGGATGATCCGCCGGGGGTGCGGTACGGTCCCGGGTTGTCTTGACGTGAAGAGATTTAGGGCGGAACCTGGTCTGGTGCCGATCTTGTCCGGTTCACACCGGCTTCGGCGACAGGTTTTGTATGGCGGGCCCCTTTTCGGCCCACCCCGGGTGCGCGGCTGTCCTCCGGATGGGGGATCGTAGGAACGTCAGGGCACTCGGATGAGGATTCATTTCGTCGGTGAGGAAGACGTGAGCGACAACTCGGTAGTACTGCGGTACCAGGACGGCGAGTACGAGTACCCCGTCGTCGAGAGCACTGCGGGCAACGCCGGCTTCGACATCTCGAAGCTGCTCCCGCAGACCGGCCTGGTCACCCTGGACAACGGCTTCGGCAACACCGCCGCCTACAAGTCCGCGATCACCTTCGTGGACGGCGACAACGGCATCCTGCGCTACCGCGGTTACCCGATCGAGCAGCTGGCCGAGCGCGGCAACTTCATCGAGACCGCCTACCTGCTGATCAACGGTGAGCTGCCGAAGGCCGAGGAGCTGACGGCCTTCACCAACGAGATCACCCAGCACACCCTGCTGCACGAGGACGTCAAGCGCTTCTACCAGGGTTTCCCGCGGGACGCCCACCCGATGGCGATGCTGTCCTCGGTGGTCGGTGCGCTCTCCACGTTCTACCCGCTGAGCCACAACCCGTTCGACGCGGACCAGCGCCACATGTCGACCGTCCGCCTGCTGGCCAAGCTGCCGACGATCGCCGCGTACGCGTACAAGAAGGCGATGGGCCAGCCCTTCGTCTACCCGCGCAACGACCTGAGCTACGTCGAGAACTTCCTGCGGATGACGTTCGCCGTCCCCGCCGAGGACTTCGAGATCAACCCGGTCATCGTCAACGCCCTCGACAAGCTGCTGATCCTGCACGCGGACCACGAGCAGAACTGCTCGACGTCCACCGTGCGCCTGGTCGGCTCCAGCCACGCCAACCTGTTCGCCTCGATCTCGGCGGGCATCTCGGCGCTGTGGGGCCCGCTGCACGGCGGCGCCAACCAGGCCGTCCTGGAGATGCTCGAGCAGATCCAGAAGGACGGCGGCGACGTCGACGCCTTCATCCGCAAGGTGAAGAACCGCGAGGACGGCGTCAAGCTGATGGGCTTCGGCCACCGCGTGTACAAGGCGTTCGACCCGCGTGCCGCGCAGGTCAAGCTGCTGGCGCACGAGGTGCTCGGCCAGCTCGGCAAGAGCGACGAGCTGCTCGACATCGCGCTGAAGCTGGAGGAGCACGCGCTCAGCGACGACTTCTTCGTCTCGCGCAAGCTGTACCCGAACGTGGACTTCTACACGGGCCTGATCTACCGGGCCATGGGCTTCCCGACCAGCATGTTCACCGTGCTGTTCGCGCTGGGCCGGCTGCCCGGCTGGATCGCCCACTGGCACGAGATGATCAACGACCCGACCAGCCGCATCGGCCGTCCGCGGCAGATCTACACCGGCACCGCGATCCGCGACTACGTGGAGCTCGGCGACCGCTGACCCGGTTCGTGCGAAGGGCCCGGTCGCTCCCCTCGGGGCGGCCGGGCCCTTCGGCGTTCCACCGGAGGCCCGGGATCCCTCGGCCCGCCGGGACGTTCGGCGCACGGCACCCGGGTGCGACGTGCCAGGAACGGCCGCTCAAAGCGTCCCTGACCCTCGCACCCCGGCGCCGTGCGCTGTGCCGCCGAACCGGTCGGCGGCGGTACCGGGGCCCGCCGGAGCCCCGTTCGCGGCAGCCCGACCGGTGCGGAGGTGTGAAGCCGTTCGCCACACCGCCGCGGGCCGGAGAAAACCGCCGCAGTACACACGGTATGACGTATCCGGGGTCCGGGAGTTACGTTCCCGGAGTGTGACTTGCCTCTCTCCACGCTCCGTGTGCGCGCGGTGCCGGAGCCGCGCCGGGCGGTCCGTCCCTTATCACACGCTTTCCGGCGCGCTGCGTCACCCTCCCCGCAGTCTTCGCAACCCAGCGTGATAGGAATCGTCATTCCGGTACGGACCGTCCGCACGCGTCTGCTGCGGGCGTCGGGGCAGGGAGGGAGTGCGCGGATGACCAGGAACGTCGTCGTCACCGGTGGTGGCACCGGCATCGGGTACGAGGTGGCCCGCCGGTTCGCCGAGGCGGGGGAGCGCGTGGTGATCGTCGGGCGCCGGCGCGCGGTGCTGGAGCAGGCCGCGGCCGAACTCGGCGAGAACGTCTCCCCGCTGGTCTGCGACCTCGCGGACCCGGACGCGGTGGAGCACGCCCTGGACGCCCTGCCGGCGACCGTGGACGTCCTGGTCAACAACGCGGGCTCGCGGGAGACGGTGATCGGTGCCGGCCCGCACGCCGTCCTGGCCCGCTGGCGCGGCGACTTCGAGCGCAATGTGCTGACGGTGGTGCTGCTCACCGAGTCGATCCGGGAGCGGCTGACACCGGGCTCCGGCCGCGTGGTGACGGTCAGCTCGATCGCGGCGCTGCGCGGCGCCGGCTCGTACGGGGCGGCGAAGGCCTCGCTGCACGCCTGGAACCACTTCCTGGCCGCCCAGTTGGGCCCCTCCGGGATCACCGCGAACATCGTCGCCCCGGGCACCGTGTCGGGCACCGAGTTCTTCGGCCCGCGGCTGGACGAGGCGGAGGTCTCCCGCCGGGCCGCGCGCACGCTGCTCGGCCGGATCGGCGAGCCCTTCGAGGTCGCCGCGGCGGTCTACTTCCTGGCGTCCTCGGAGGCCGGGTTCATCACCGGCGAGATCCTGCACTGCAACGGCGGCGAGCTGCTCGGCCGTTGAGCACCGGGCGACGGCCCCGGGCGGTGACCGCCCGGGGCCGTCGGCCTGTCCGCGGACGGCTCAGGCGGAGGCGTCGAAGCGGCGCAGCCGCAGGCTGTTGGTGACCACGAAGACCGAGGAGAAGGCCATGGTGGCGCCGGCCACCACCGGGTTGAGCAGCCCGGCCGCGGCGAGCGGGATCGCCGCGACGTTGTAGGCGAAGGCCCAGAACAGGTTGCCCTTGATGGTGCCGAGGGTGCGGCGGGCGAGCCGGATGGCGTCGCCGGCCGAGCGCAGGTCGCCGCGGACGAGGGTGAGGTCGCCGGCCTCGATGGCGGCGTCGGTGCCGGTACCCATGGCGAGGCCGAGGTCGGCCTGGGCGAGTGCCGCGGCGTCGTTCACGCCGTCGCCGACCATGGCGACGGAACGGCCCTCGGCCTGCAGCCGCCTCACCGCGGCGACCTTGTCCTCGGGGAGCACCTCGGCGAGGACGTCCTCGGCGGGGATGCCGACCTCGGCGGCGACGGCCTCGGCGACGGCCCGGTTGTCGCCGGTGAGCAGCACCGGGCGCAGGCCCAGGGCCCGCAGGTCGGCGACGGCGGCGGCGCTGGTCGGCTTCACCGTGTCGGCGATCTCCAGGAGCGCCCGGGCGGAGCCGTCCCAGCCGACCGCGACGGCGGTGCGGCCGGCCTGCTCGGCGGCGGTGCGGGCGGCGGCCAGCTCCGGCGGCAGGGGCAGCGAGCGGGCGGTGAGCAGGGCCTCGCGGCCGGCGAGGACGGTGCGGCCCTCCACCGTGCCCTGCACGCCGAGGCCGGGGACGTTGGCGAAGTCGTCGACGGGCGGCAGCGGGCCGGCGCGCTCGGCCGCGGCGGTGGCGATCGCGGCGGCGACCGGGTGCTCGGAGGCGTGCTCCACGGCGCCGGCCAGTCGCAGCGCCTGCCGCTCGTCGGTGCCGTCGGCGGTGTGCACGGCGACCAGGGACATCCGGCCGGTGGTGACGGTGCCGGTCTTGTCGAGGACGACGGTGTCGACCCGGCGGGTGGTCTCAAGGACCTCGGGGCCCTTGATGAGGATGCCGAGCTGGGCGCCGCGGCCGGTGCCGACCATGAGGGCGGTCGGGGTGGCGAGGCCGAGGGCGCACGGGCAGGCGATGATCAGGACGGCGACCGCGGCGGTGAACGCCTCGGTGGGGCCGTCGCCGAGCAGCAGCCAGGCCACCAGGGTGCCGAGGGCGATCAGGATGACCACGGGGACGAAGACGGCGGAGATCCGGTCGGCGAGGCGCTGGGCGGCGGCCTTGCCGTTCTGCGCCTCCTCGACCAGCTTGGCCATCCGGGCGAGCTGGGTGTCCGCGCCGACCCGGGTGGCCTCGACGACCAGGCGCCCGCCGGCGTTGACGGTGGCGCCGGTGACGGTGTCGCCGACCGAGACCTCGACCGGGACGGACTCGCCGGTGAGCATTGAGGCGTCGACGGCGGAGGCGCCCTCGATGACCGTGCCGTCGGTGGCGATCTTCTCGCCGGGGCGGACCACGAAGCGCGTGCCGGGGGTCAGTTGTGCGATCGGGACGCGCTGCTCGCGGCCGTCCCGCAGGACGGCGACGTCCTTCGCGCCGAGGTCCAGCAGGGCGTGCAGCGCGGCGCCGGCCCGGCGCTTGGAGCGGGCCTCCAGCCAGCGGCCGAGCAGGATCAGGGTGGTGACCGCGGCGGCGGTCTCCAGGTAGAGCGTGGAGGAGGCGTCGCCGGTGCCGACCGCGAGGGTGAAGCCGTGCCGCATGCCGGGCATGCCCGCGTCGCCGAGGAACAGCGCCCACACCGACCAGCCGAAGGCGGCGAGGGTGCCGAGCGAGACCAGGGTGTCCATGGTCGCGGCGCCGTGCTTGAGGTTCGTCCACGCGGCGCGGTGGAACGGCAGGCCGCCGTAGACGACGACCGGGCCGGTCAGCGCGAAGGCCAGCCACTGCCAGTTGTCGAACTGCAGGGCGGGGACCATGGACAGCAGCACCACCGGCACCGTCAGCACGGCGCTGACCAGCAGCCGATCGCGCAGCGGGTCGGCCTCGCGGGCGGCGCCGGCCGCCGGCTCCGCGGCCGGCTCGGGGACGGGCGGCGGCGGCAGTTCGGCGGTGTAGCCGGTGCGTTCGACGGTGGCGATCAGGTCGTCCACCGTGACGCCCGCGACGAAGTCGACCCGGGCCTTCTCGGTGGCGAAGTTGACGGTGGCCTCGACGCCGTCCATCCGGTTGAGCTTCTTCTCGATCCGGGCGGCGCAGGAGGCGCAGGTCATCCCGCCGATCGACAGCTCGACGCGCTGCTGGGCGGTGTCCCCTGTGGCGTGCGTGGTCGTGCTCATCTCATCTCCTCCGACGAGCGTATCGGGGGCGCGGGGGAAGGGCCGCGCCCCCGCGGCGGTGTCAGGCGGTGCGGCCGACGAGCTCGTAGCCGGCCTCGTCCACGGCGGCGCGGACCTGCTCGTCGTCGAGCGGCGCGGCGGAGGAGACGGTGACGGTGCCGGCCTTGGCGTCGGCGGCGACCTCGGTGACACCGGGGATGCCGGACACCTCGGAGGTCACCGACTTCTCGCAGTGGCCGCAGCTCATGCCGGCGACGGTGTAGGTGACGGAGCTGGACATCGGTGCCTCCGGACGGTGTGGGGCGCGGCCTGGTGCCGTGCGCCTGCCTCTGCCAACACCATACCCCCCAGGGGTATTTCCTTCGGGGTGGATCGGCTGTGGTGTGGATCTCGGAACGTACACCGCGTCGGCGGGCGGTGGTCGTGCGGGCGCACACCGTGCCGGGCGGCGCGCGGCTGTCACCCCGTCGGCGGGCGGCCGGGAACGGCGCGATGCAGCCACCTGTCCGATATGTTCGGTATGTGTTCCGGAGCAGCCGAGTCCAGCGCGCCGCCGCGCGCGACGCCACCGGGCTGGCCCCGGCCCGCCGCAAGTCCGCCCTGCTGGCGACCGACCTCCAGGACCTCTCCTTCCGCCGCCGCGCCACCCCGGCGCTGCTCGCCGTCCTGGTCATCTCGCTGGTCGACTTCTTCACCGGCCAGGACCGCTACCTCGCACCGCTGATGGTCGTCGTGCCGCCCATCTCCGCGCTGCTGCTCACCCCCGTCGAACTCCTCCTGGTCTGCGGCGTCGGCTTCCTGTCGCTGCTCTGGCTCAGCAACTACGACCAGGTCGCCACCTTCAACGACGGCCGCTTCCTGTTCGGCGCCCTGCTCAGCTATGTCGCGCTCACCGTGATCAGCGCGTACATCGCCGAACTCCGCATGCGCCGGGCCGCCGCGTTCGCCGCCGTCAGCTCCGTCGCCGAGGCCGCCCAGCGCGCGCTGCTGCGCCGCCCCGGGCCGACCGTCGGGCCGCTGCGGCTCGCCGTCCGGTACGTCTCGGCCGCGGACGAGGCCCGGATCGGCGGAGACCTGTACTCGGCGCTGGACACCCCGCACGGCACCCGGCTGCTGGTCGGCGACGTCCGCGGCAAGGGCCTCGGCGCGGTGCAGACCGCCGCGGTGGTGCTCGGCGCCTTCCGCGAGGCCGCCTACGACGAGGACAAACTCATCCGGGTCGCGGCCAGGATCGAGGCCAGCGTCGAGCGGCACGTGCCGGACGGCGAGTTCACCACCGCCCTGTTCGCCGAGTTCGGCCCGCCGGGCACGGTGGAGCTGCTGCACTTCGGCCACGTCCCGCCGATCCGGGTCGCCGCCGACGGCACCGTCGCGGTGCTGGAGGCCGCCGACCCGTGGGTGCCGCTCGGCCTCGGCCCGCTCGCCACCGGCGAGCCCACCAGTGTCCGGCAGCCCTTCGGCCCCGAGGACGTCCTGGTGCTGTGCACCGACGGCGTGGTCGAGGCCCGGCACCACCGCACCGGGGAGTTCTACCCGCTCGCGGACAGGGTCGGCCCGCTGGTCCGCGGCTCCGCCCGCTCGGCCGCCGAACTGGAGACCGCGATCGGCCGGGTCTACGCCGACCTGCTGGTGCACACCGGCGGCGAACTCGGCGACGACGCCCTGCTGATGCTCGTCAGCCGGCCCCCCGACCACCAGCACCACCAGCAGCACCAGCACGGGCACTGACACGGCCGGCCCGGTAGGGGCCTCGGTCACGGCTCCCGGCAGGCCTCGGCCAGCGCGCCGAACAGCAGCGCCGTCGAGGCCGCCCCCGGATCGAGGTGGCCCGCGCTGCGCGGCCCCAGGTACGAGGCGCGGCCCTTGCGCGCCACCAGCGGCACGGTGGCTCGGGCGCCCTGCTCGGCGGCCCCGGCGGCAGCCCGCGCGGCGGCCGGCAGCCCCTGCCCCGCCGCCGCCCCGAAGGCCGCGACGGCCGGTTCGAAGGCGTCCACCATCGTCTTGTCGCCGCTCCGCGCCCCGCCCAGCGCCCGCACCGCGGCCAGCGCCTCGGCCAGGGCGGCGGCGACCTCGCCCGGCCCGGCCGAGGAACCGGGCAGTGCCCGGCCGGCCGCCCGCAGCGCACTGCCGTAGAGCGGGCCCGAGGCGCCGCCGACCGTCGAGATCAGCGTGCGGCCGGCCGCCGTCAGCAGCCCGCCCGGCGAGCGGTCGGCGCCGTCCCCGTCCAGGCCGGCCAGGACGGCGGTGAAGCCGCGGCGCAGATTGCTGCCGTGGTCGCCGTCGCCGATCGCGGTGTCCAGCGCCGTCAGTTCGGCCTCCCGCGCGGTGACGGCGGCGGCCGCGGCGCGCAGCCACGCCTCGGTGCGGGCGGCGTCCAGCTCCATGCGGCTCTCCTCGCGGCGGTCGGGCGGGCGCGGGCCGGTCAGGACCAGCGCAGGGCGGGGGTGTCCACCGGCGCGTCCCAGAGCCGCAGCAGCTCGGCGTCGGCCCGGGTGAGGGTCAGCGAGAAGCCCGCCATGTCGAGACTGGTGACGTAGTTGCCGACCAGGCTCCGGGCGATCCGCACCTCGGCGTCCGCGAGCCGGGCCGCCACCTCCCCGAAGACCACGTACAGCTCCAGCAGCGGAGTACCGCCCATGCCGTTGACCAGGGCGATCACCTCGTCGCCCGGGGCGAGCCCGTGGTCGGCGAGGACGGTGTCGACCACCTCGGCGGCGAGCTCCCGGGCCGGGCGCAGCGGCTCGCGGCGTCGGCCCGGCTCGCCGTGGATTCCGACACCCGCCTCGATCTCGCCCTCGGGCAGGTCGAACCCGGGCCGGCCGACGGCCGGCACGGTGGCCGCGGTCAGCGCGATCGCGAAGGAACGGGAGGCGGCGTTCACCCGGCGCCCGAGGGCGGCGACCTCGGCCAGTGGTGCGCCCTCCTCGGCGAGCGCGCCCGCGGCCTTCTCCACCACGAGGGTCGCGCCGGTGCCGCGGCGGCCGGCAGTGAAGGTCGAGTCCTGCACGGCCACGTCGTCGTCGACCAGGACGGTCGCGACCTCGATGCCCTCCTCGGCGGCGAGCTCGGCGGCCAGCGCGAAGTTCATGACGTCGCCGGTGTAGTTCTTCACCACGAACAGCACGCCGCCGCCGGTGTCGACGGCCCGGGCGGCGGCGAGTACCTGATCGGGCACCGGCGAGGTGAACACCTCGCCGGGGCAGGCCGCGTCCAGCATGCCGGGCCCGACGAAGCCGACGTGCAGCGGCTCGTGGCCGGAACCGCCGCCGGAGACCAGCGCCGCCTTGCCGGCCGCGCCGGGCCGGGCCCGGCGGACCACCCGGGCCGCGGTGTCCACCGCCAGCTGGGGGTGGGCGGCGGCGAGCCCGGCGAGGGCGTCCGTCACCACGGTCTCCGGGCTGTTGATCAGCTTCTTCACGCGGCACTCCCTCGGGCGCGGCTCTCCGCGCCCGACGTTACGCCCGGCACCCCCGGTGACCGGGCGCTGCGACACGCCGGAACGGCGGCGGGCCGCCCCGGCGGCCGCTGGCTAGGGTGCGGGCATGACCGCACCGGTGGGCGTCGTCCTGGTCTCACACAGCCCGGCGCTGGCCGCCGGGCTCGCCGAACTGCTGAACGAACTCGGCGCCGGGCTGGTGCGGGTGGCGCTCGCCGCCGGCAGCGCCGACGGCGGCCTCGGCACCAGCGACGAGAAGGTGGCCCGGGCCCTCCACGAGGCCGACACCGGCGCGGGGGCCGTGGTACTCGCCGACCTCGGCAGCGCCGTCCTCACCGCCAGGCTGGTGCTCACCGACCGGCCCGGCGCGGTGCTGGCGGACGCGCCGTTCGTCGAGGGCGCGGTCGCCGCCGCCGTCACGGCCTCCACCGGGGCACCGCTGGACGAGGTGCTGCGCGCCGCCGAGGGCGCCCGCGGCCACCGCAAGTTCTGACGCCGCGGGCAAGCTCCGGCCATGCGGCGCTACTTGGCGTCGGCGTAGCAGTCGACCACCGCCGTGGACATCGGGAAGCGGACCGGGGTGTCACCGAAGACCAGCACCCGGGCCTCCTCGGCGGCCTCCGCCACCTCGGCGGCGACCCGGTCGGCGAGGTCGGCCGGGGTGTGCACCACCACCTCGTCGTGCTGGAAGAACACCAGGTGCGGCCGGTCCGCCCCGGAGGCGAGCCCGGCCAGCCGGCGGCGCAGCGCGGCGAGCAGGGCGAGCGCCCAGTCCGCGGCACTGGCCTGGATGACGAAGTTGCGGGTGAAACGGCCGCGGGCGCGGGCCGAGCGGCCGCCGGCCTCGCCCGCCGTCTCCGGCGCCTCGGTCAGGTCCAGCCAGTCCGCGGACGGCGGCGGGCAGACCCGGCCCAGCCGGGAGCGGACGACCCCGCCGTCCTCGCCGGTGCGGGCGGCGGCCTCCACGTAGCCCATCGCGGCGGGGTAACGGCGGCGCAGGGTGGCCAGCAGCGGGCCGATGTCGCCGCTGGTCTGCCCGTACATGGCGCCGAGCAGGCCGAGTTTGGCCTTGGCGCGGTCGCCGTGGAAGGCGCTCGCGGCGAGCGCCTCGTACAGGTCGCCCTGGGCGGCGGTGCGGGCCAGGCCCTCGTCCTGGGAGAGGGCGGCCAGCACGCGCGGCTCCAGCTGGGCGGCGTCGGCGACCACCAGCGACCAGCCCGGGTCGGCGACCACCGCGCGGCGCAGGATCCGCGGGATCTGCAGGGCGCCGCCGCCGCGGGTCGCCCAGCGGCCGGAGACCACCCCGCCGACCACGTACTCCGGGCGGAACCGGCCGCCGCGCGCCCACGCGGCCTGCCAGGCCCAGCCGTGCGCGGCGTGCAGCCGGGACAGCTCCTTGTAGCGGATCATCAGCTCGGCCGCCGGGTGGTCGACCCGGCGAAGCTCCCAGCTGCGGGTGGAGCCGAGGTGGACGCCCTGCTCGGCGAAGGCGCGCAGCACCTGGCCGTGCGAGTCGGGGTTGAACGGCCGGCCGCCGAGCGCCTGCTGCAGCTCGGCGGCGAGCTCGGCCAGCCGGCGCGGCTGGGCGCCGGGGATCTGCGGGCGGGGGCCGAGGAGTTCGGTGAGCAGCAGGTCGTGCAGGTCGCTGCGCCAGGGCAGGCCGTCGCGGGCCATCTCGGCGGCGAGCAGGCCGCCGGCCGACTCGGCGGCGGCCAGCAGCCGGAAGCGGTGCCGCTCGGCCGGGTCGGCGATCGCGGCGGTGCGGCGCAGCTGCTCCGCGTGGACGGCCACCACGGCCTCCAGCGCGTCGGTGCCGGGCGGCAGTTGCAGCCGGTCGGGGGCGAAGAGGCCGTCCTGCTCGTCCTCGGCGGCGGCGCTCTCCGGGAGGTCGGCGGGCACCGGCAGCCGGCGCAGCCGGGCCCAGGCGGCGCCGAGCGAGCGGGGCTCGCCGAACCGGCTCTCGTGGCCGAGCAGCAGCGGCTCGGTGAGCCGCAGGTCGTGGCTGCGGGCGAGGCGGACGGGCAGCAGCGGCGCGTAGGCGCTGTCGGCGGAGGCGAACACCCAGCGGGGCTGCCCGGCGGCCTCCAGTTCGGCGACCGCGGCGGCCAGCGCCGGAGCGTGCCGGGGCGGGCCGAGCGGCCCGCCGTCGTCGGCGAGCGGCTGGAGGCGGCCGCCGGCGCCGTGCGGGTCGGGCACCAGGGCGTACCGGGGGGCCATCGGTGTCCTCCTTCCGTCTCTCGTCGGGCTGTCGCGGGCGGGCCGCTCCCGGCGCGCGGTTGCGGCCGGGCACCGGGGGCCCTGTTCCCGACCGTAGCGCGCGGCACCGACAGTGCCCGTCCGGCGCGGCGCCGGAGGCGGGGTGGGAGGCGGGGTGGGCGTCGGGCGGGAGTCGGCGCGGCGAGGTTCCGCCAGCGGTCGGAAGCCGCCTCCGGAGTCCGTAGGCAGCGCTGGTGACAGCGCGTAGGGTCGACGGAATGAGCGACAACCCCTTCTTCTCGACCAGCACCCTGGTCCACGAGCTGCCGCCCTTCGCCGAGATCCGCGAGGAGCACTACCTGCCGGCGTTCGAGCACGGCACGGCGCTGCAGCTGGCCGAGATCGCCGGGATCGTGGCCGACCCGGAGCCGCCGACCTTCGACAACACCCTGGTGGCGCTGGAGCGTTCGGGTGCGCTGCTGAAGCGGGTCAAGCTGGCCTTCGAGAACCAGGGTGACTCGCACAGCAGCCCCGGGCTGCAGGAACTGGACGCCGAGGTCAGCCCGCTGCTCGCCCGGCACCGGGACGCCGTCCTCCTGGACGCCGGCCTGTTCGCCCGGATCGACGCGCTGTACCGGCGCCGCTCCGAGCTCGGCCTGGACCGGGAGTCGCTGCGGCTGCTGGAGCGCCACCACACCGCCTTCGTCCGGGCCGGCGTCGAGCTGCCGCCCGCCGAGCAGCAGCGGCTGCGTGAGATCAACGCCGAACTGGCCGCCGTCGGCACGGCCTTCCGCCGCAACCTGATGGACGACACCCGGGCCCGGGCGATCGTGCTGGACAGCGCCGAGCAGCTCGCCGGGCTCTCCGCGGACGCCGTCGCGGCGGCCGCCGAGAACGGCCGCGCGCTCGGCCGGGACGGCAGCTACGTGCTCAGCCTGAAGAACTTCTCCAACCAGCCGGAACTCGCCCGGCTCACCGACCGCTCGCTGCGCGAGCGGCTGCTGGCGGCCTCGCTCGGCCGGGCTGCCGCCGCCAACGGACCGCTGGCGATCCGCAGCGCCGCACTGCGGGCCGAGCGGGCCGCGCTGCTCGGCCACCCCAGCCACGCCGCGTACGTGGTCGCCGACGAGACCGCGGGCAGTGTCGCCGCGGTGGACGCGATGCTCGCCCGGCTGGCCGCCCCCGCGGTGGCGAACGCCGAGCGGGAGGCCGCCGAACTGCTCGCCGCCGCCCGCGAGGACGGCCTGACCGAGATCGCCGCGCACGACTGGGCGTACTACGCGGAGCGGGTCCGGCAGTCCTCGTACCACGTGGACGCCGCCGAGCTGCGCCCGTACCTGGAGCTCGAACGGGTGCTGCAGGACGGCGTGTTCTTCGCGGCGCGGCTCGTCTACGGGGTGACGCTGCAGGAGCGGCCCGAGCTGGTCGGATACCACCCGGACGCCCGGGTCTTCGAGGTGTTCGACGAGGACGGCAGCTCGATCGGCCTGTTCCTGGGCGACTTCTTCGCCCGCGACTCCAAGCGCGGCGGCGCGTGGATGAACGAGCTGGTGCAGCAGTCCCACCTGCTCGGCAAGCGGCCGGTGGTGGTCAACAACCTCAACATCGCCAAGCCCGCACCGGGCGAGCCGGCGCTGCTCACCTGGGACGAGGTGCGCACGCTCTTCCACGAGTTCGGGCACGCGCTGCACGGGCTGTTCTCGGACGTCCGCTACCCGCTGTTCGCGGGCACCGAAGTGCCGCGGGACTTCGTGGAGTTCCCCTCCCAGGTGAACGAGATGTGGATGGTCCGGCCGGAGGTGCTGGCCAACTACGCGCGGCACCACGCCACCGGGGAGCCGCTGCCCGCCGTGCTGGTGGAGCGGATGGCGGCCGCGGAGTCCTTCGGGGAGGGGTTCCGCACCGTCGAGTACCTTGCCGCGGCCGTGATCGACTGGGCCTGGCACACCCTGCCCGCCGGGACGGAGGTCGCGGATGCCGAGGAGTTCGAGGCGCGGGCGCTCGCCGGGGCCGGGCTGGCGATGGCCGCCGTGCCGTCGCGCTACCGGACGCCGTACTTCAGCCACATCTTCGCGGGTGAGTACAGCGCCGGGTACTACGCGTACATCTGGTCGGAGGTGCTGGACGCCGACACCGTCGAGTGGTTCGCCTCGAACGGCCGGAGCGTGCGGGAGAGCGGCGAGCTGTTCCGCCGCGAGCTGCTGGCCCGCGGCGGCAGCCGTCCGGCGCTGGACTGCTTCCGTGCGGTGGTCGGCCGCGACCCGGAGATCGGCCCGCTGCTGGCCCGCCGCGGCCTGGGCTGAGGGTCCGTGGTCACGGTGCGGGCCGGTGCCCCGGCGGTCACAGATGACAGCAGGACGGTGACCGGGGTGCCGGGGCGGGCGGCGGGGTACTCCAGCCGGACCGTCCCGGCCCGGTCGCCGTGCGGCCGGCGGATCTCGACGCGGGCACCGGGCGCCCGGACCCGGAAGCCGTCCGGGAAGGCGTCGGCGGCCACGGTGATCGTGCTCGCCGCGCCGCGCCGTCCGGTGCTGAACGCCAGCCCGTAGCGGCCGTCGGCGAAGGACTCGGCGGTCGGCTGCCCGGCGAGCGCGGCGGCGTACGGGCCGAAGGCGGGGCCGTCGCCGGGGGCGGGCCGGCCGTCCGGGCCGAGCGCGCAGTACCCGCCGTCGCCGCGGCACCAATACCACATCGTCCAGCCCGCGGCGAAGCCCGTCATCGCGGCAACCTGGCGTTCGACCAGGCGGGCGTTGCCGGGGGTGCGGGCGCTCGGCGGGCCCCACTCGCCGACCAGCACCGGCAGCCGCCCGGCCCGCGGGTAGGCGGTGATCGCCTCGGTGTACCGCTCGACGAAGCCGCCGGCCGGGTCCCAGTCCCGGCCGGCCTCCACGGCGGTGTCGTAGAAGTGCGGCGCGTACCCGATCCGGGCCGGCCCGCGGCGCGGGTCGGCGAACTGCGGCAGCCGGGTGGGCGCGCCCTGGCCGACCAGCACCGTCGGCTCCACGAACAGCCAGGACCGGTCGTCGACCCGGCGGACGGCGCCGATCAGCCGCCGGTACATGTCCGCGAGCCGGCCCTGTTCGAGTGCGGCCGCGGCGGCGGCCAGCACCGCCGGGTCGGCCGGGTCGCCGTCGATCGGCCCGAACGGCTCGTTGAACAGGTCGTAGCCCAACAGGGCAGGGTGGCCGCGCAGTTCGCGGGCGACGGTGGTGTACAGGTCGGTCTGGGCGCGGCGCAGGTCGGCGTCGTCGTAGAGGTGCCGGAAGGCGGCCTGCACGGCGGGCTGGAAGTAGCCGGCGAACCAGTCGTCGGGGTCGGGCTCGAAGGGCAGCCCGTCGTCCCGGGTCGCCCAGACCGGGACGCCGCGGTCGCCGCCGCCGAAAGCGGGCCCGTACACGTCCTGGTGGAAGTCGACGACGGCGAGCAGGCCGTACCGGGCGGCGGCGTCCAACAGGCGGTGGACGCGGGCGAGTTCGGCGTGGTCGTAGCGGCCGGGGGCCGGTTCCAGCCGGGTCCAGGAGACGGCGATCCGCACCAGGGTGAAGCCCCGTGCGGCGATGTCGCGCAGGTCCGCCTCGCCGCCCTCGGCGTACTTGTCGAGGTTGAAGCCGCGCAGCTGCAGGACGCGGCCGTCCCGGTCGGTGAAGAGCGTCCGGCCGTCCGGGGCGATCGTGGTGCCGGCCGGTGCGCGGGCTGTGTCCTGGGCGGGGGCCGCGGGCGGTGCGGCGCCGAGCAGGACGGCGGCGGTCAGGAGCAGTGCCGCGGCGGTACGGAGGACGCGCACAGGCCACCTCGCACGGGGAGTCGGTGAGCGCGATGATGCGCCGTCGGCCCGCGGTCCCGCAAGAGGTGAGTAGTGCTCAGGTTTCCTCGGAGGGTGTGGATTCGGCCGCCTCCGGCCCGGGCGCGGGCGGCGCCACCACCGGCGGCAGGGCCGCGGCTGCGGCGAGCCGCCCCCACAGCAGGTCGGCCAGTGCCTGCACCATCCGCGGGCGCGGGCAGGGGTGCTGCTCCAGCCACCAGTCGCCGGCCGCCAGCACCATGCCGGTGATCGCCCGGCCCCAGGCCTCGGAGAGCAGTGGGCCGTCGGCGCCCAGGTCGACCTGGCTCTCCACGGCCCGGGTGATCTCCTCGGCGATCTGCTTCAGCGCGGGGGCCAGCGCGTTGCCGGCGCCGGTCGGGTCGCCCGGCTCGGGGTGGGTGAGCAGCCGGTAGACCTGCGGCCGGGACTCGATCGCCGCCAGATAGGTGTCGATGACGTGCTCGACCTGGTCGCGGCGCTCCAGCGGTTCGCTCAGCGCGGCGCGCACGGTGGCCAGCAGGCCTGCAGTGTGACGCTCGGTCAGCGCCGCGATCAGGCCGTTCCGGTCGCCGAAGTGGCGGTAGAGGATCGGCTTGGTGATGCCCGCCTCGGCGGCGATCGCGTTCATGCTGGCGCCGGGGCCCTCGCGCTGGACGACCCGGTCGGCGGCGTTGAGCAGCTGCTCGCGACGGGGTTCGCCGGCCGGTGCTGCGGCGGGGGTCGACACGGTGCTGTGTCCTCCTCGGTCGGGCGTTGACATCCGCTACCAATGAGTAGCAGACTCCCTCGATGTTACCGGAGGTAACACCCTGCTGCGGCGCCGCCGCCCTTCCTTCCCTCGTGCACGCTCCTGCGGAGGCATTCCCGATGAGCACCTTCTCCCTGGACCCCGGACCGGACCAGATCGCCGTCCGCGACTGGCTGCACGGCTTCGCCGCCGACGTGATCCGGCCCGCCGCGGCCGAGTGGGACGAGCGCGAGGAGACCCCCTGGCCGGTCATCCAGGAGGCCGCCAAGGTCGGCATCTACTCCCTCGACTTCTACGCCCAGCAGTACTTCGACCCCTCCGGCATCGGCATCCCGATCGCCATGGAGGAGCTCTTCTGGGGCGACGCCGGCATCGGCCTGTCCATCGTCGGCACCACCCTGGCCGCCGTCGCCGTGCTCGCCAACGGCACCGAGGAGCAGATCGGCACCTGGGCGCCGCAGATGTTCGGCACCCCGGACGACGTCAAGGTCGCCGCCTTCTGCTCCTCCGAGCCCGACGCCGGCTCGGACGTCTCCGCGCTGCGCACCCGCGCCGTCTACGACGAGGCCAAGGACGAGTGGGTGCTCAACGGCACCAAGACCTGGGCCACCAACGGCGGCATCGCCGACGTCCACGTCGTCGTCGCCACCGTCGACCCGGCCCTCGGCGCCCGCGGCCAGGCCTCCTTCGTCGTGCCGCCCGGCACCCCCGGCCTCTCCCAGGGCCAGAAGTTCAAGAAGCACGGCATCCGCGCCTCGCACACCGCCGAGGTCGTCATCGACGACGTCCGGCTGCCCGGCCACTGCCTGCTCGGCGGCAGGGAGAAGCTGGACGAGCGGCTCGCCCGCGCCCGCGAGCGAGCGGCCGGCGGCGCCTCGGGTTCGGCCAAGGGCAAGAACGCCGCCATGGCCACCTTCGAGGCGTCCCGCCCCGCGGTCGGCGCCCAGGCCATCGGCATCGCCCGGGCCGCGTACGAGGTCGCGCTCGACTACGCCAGGACACGCGTGCAGTTCGGCCGCCCGATCATCGACAACCAGGGCGTGGCCTTCCAGCTCGCCGACATGAAGACCCGGATCGACGCCGCCCGGCTGCTGGTCTGGCGGGCCTCCTGGATGGCCGCCACCAACCAGCCGTTCACCAGCGCCGAGGGCTCGATGTCCAAGCTGTACGCCGGCGAGACCGCGAAGTGGGTCACCTCGCAGGCCATGCAGATCCTCGGCGGCAACGGCTTCACCCGCGAGTACCCGGTGGAGCGGATGCACCGCGACAGCGCCATCTACACCATCTTCGAGGGCACCAGCGAGATCCAGCGGCTGGTCATCTCCCGTGCCATCTCCGGGATGCCGATCCGCTGAGGCACCTGCGCCGCGGCGCCGGCCCCGGTCAGAACCGGGGCTCGCGCCGCTCCAGGAAGGCCGCCAGGCCCTCCCGGACGTCCGGCGCCTCACGCGACTTGCGCTCCCACGGCGCCAACGCCGCGGCCGCCTCCTGCGGCGGGACGGACAGCGCCGCCTTCACCGCGCCGATCGTCTGCGGCGACCGCTTCGCCAGCAGGGCGGCGAACTCCCGCGCCCGCGAGTCCAGTTCGGTGGCCGGCAGCACCTCGTCCACCAGGCCGAACCGCTCCGCCCGCTCGGCACCCACCAACTCGCCAGAGAACAGCAGGTACTTGGCCCGGGCCGGCCCCACCAGCGAAGCCAGCCGCACGGTCGGCACCGACGGGTACACCACGCCCAGTTTCGCCGGGGTGATCCCGAACCGGGCGTCGTGCGCGGCGAACCGCAGGTCGCAGGCGACCGCCAACTGGCAGCCCCCACCCACACAGGCGCCGTGCACCACCGCCACCGTCGGGTGCGGGAAGGCGGCCAGCGCCTCCTCCGCCGCGACGTTCTCCGCGTGGTAGGCGTCGGCACGCGCCGGATCGCCGTACACCTCGGCCAGTTCGGCGATGTCCGCGCCCGCGCAGAACGTCCGCGCCGCGCCGGTCACCAGCAGCGCCCGCACCTCGGGCCGCGCGGCGATCAGCCCCAGCACCCCCGGCAGCCCCCGCCACATCGCCAGCGTCATGGCGTTGCGCCGCTCCGGCCGGTCCAGGACGAGCGTGGCCACCGGGCCGTCGAGTTCCGCACGCAGCCCGGCCACGCCGGTCTCGAGCACTTGGGCCATCACTGCCTCCGGGGACGGGTCGGGACGCCCCTCACCCTTCCACAGCGGCGTCCCCGCCGACCACGGCGGTCACTGTGATCTCCACCAACTGGCCGGTGTAGCCGAGGCAGGCCACTCCGAGCAGCGTCGAGGTGTGCGGGCCCTCGGCCAGGCCGGAGGCGTTCACCACGTCCCAGACCTCCGAGAGCGGGCCGGGCTCGGCCGAGACCACGTACACCGTGCTGGCCACCACGTCGGCGAGGGTGCCGCCGGCGTGCCGCAGCGCCTCCTCCAGGTTGGCCAGCACCTGGCGTGCCTGCGCCACCCGGTCACCGGGACCGACCAACTCGCCGTCCGCGTCCAGCGGCACCCCGCCGGCCAGGAACACCAGGCGGGTGCCGGGCTCCACCACCGCCGTGTGCGCATAGCCGGGCGGCGGGAACAGGCTCGGGACGATGCTGCGCCGGACAGTGCTGCGCTGAACCATGCGGAGGGGCTCCTCGGGGCTGGGGGCGGGCGCGGCCGACGGGCCGACGGGCAGGTCGGCCCGCCGTCGATCGTCCGCCGGGGGACCGGGCGGTGTCATCCGGTTTTCGGCAGGCTCAGCCGCGCTCCCGGCCGCCCCCGGCCGCGCGCCACTCCGGGGCGAGCACGGACCACACCTCGTAGTCCTGGCGCACCCCCCGGTACAGCATGTGCTCGCGCATGGTGCCGTCGTGGTGCATGCCCATCCGCTGCGCCACCGCCCGGCTGCGGGCATTGCCGGAGCTGTTCCACCATTCGACCTTGTGCAGCCCGCGCTCGACGAGCGCCCAGTCGATCAGCCGCCGGACGGCGGCGCTGATCAGTCCGCGGCCCTCACCGGCCTTTTCCGCCCACGCACCGATTTCACACACCCCGGCCGCGGCGTCGAAGTGCACGAACATCACGCCGCCGACCAGCGTGCCGTCCAGCCGGATTCCGAAGATCCGCCCGGAGTCGGCGGCCTGCCGGTCGGCATATCCCTGGAGCGTCGCGCGGGCCGATTCGAGATCGGTGGACCGGGTGGCCCACGGTATCCACGGGTCGGTGTTGGCCCGGGCACGCTCCATGTGCGAGAAGAATTCCTCGGCTTGCCACGGTTCGAGCGGACAGAGCTCGGCGCCCTCGGCGAGCGGTACGGCGTACACGGCGGTCGTCCCTCCGGTCGGGTGCGGTGACCGGCGGCCGCAGCACGCCGGTACGTAACAAACGTTTGGTAGGTACCATAGCGCGCATGACGCCAGCCCGCGGAGACCACGACGCCCGCCGCCGAGACGTCTCCGAGGCGGTCTGGCGGGTGCTGGCCGACCGCGGCTTCGGCGGACTGACGCTGCGCGCCGTGGCGGCCGAGATGGGCGCCTCCACCGGGCTGCTCACGCACTACTTCCCCAACAAACGCGCCCTGGTGGCGCATGCCCTGGAGGTGCTGGACCGGCGGGCGGCGGCCCGGCCGCGGCCCGCCGCCGAGAGTGCCGCCCCCGCCGGCGGACTGGCGATGCTGCGCGCCGTCCTGCTGGACATCCTGCCGCTGGACGCCGAGAGCGCCGCCGACAACCGGATCTGGGTGGGCTCCTGGGACGCGGCGCTGGCGGACGGCGGCCTGTCCGCCGAGCACGCCGGGCGCTACCGGCGCTCCCGGGAGCGGATGGCCGAACTCGCCGCCGAGGCGCAGCGGCTGGGCGAACTGCCGTCCGGGCGGCCGGCCGAGGAGATCGCCGCCGGGGCGCAGGCCTTCGTCCTGGGGCTGGTCGTGCAGGCGCTGTTCGCGCCGGGGGAGTTCCCGGCGGAGCGCCAGATCGCCCTGCTGGACGGGTACCTCGCGGGGCTGGCGGCGGGCTGAGGTGCTCCCGGCCGCTGTGGCGCGGCCGTGCGGGGGGCGTGCCCGGGGTGGTGTCCTCGGCCTGGGCCGCTCGCGCGGGGTGGACGGCCGGTGTGCTGGCGCCCCCAGCAGGATTCGAACCTGCGACCTACCGCTTAGAAGGCGGGTGCTCTATCCGCTGAGCTATGGGGGCATGACTGGCGCGGCCCGGAGGGTGCCGGCCTGGGCGGTGGCGGACCTGCGGGCGTTCGGGCGGCGCCCGCGCGGGGCTCCTGGGGTACGGCGGGGTGGGCGGGGCGGCCTCGGCCCGTCCGGCACGGGACGCCCGGGACAGGATAAGGGTGACCGCATCCTCCACCGGGCCTTCCGGCACCGCGTCGGGTGTGTCGGCCTCGGCGGAGCGGTCCGATAATCGCAGGTGGCGGCCGGACGTGCAGCGGTCTGAGGGGATCTGGAGCCGGACGTTGTGCAGTCGTTACGGGGCTGCCTCCCCACCTGTTATGGATTCGACGTGTGAATCGCGCCGGAGTCCGTGCGGTGGGGGTCGGATTTGGGTTACTTCGGTTGGATGACCTGGCCGGAAGTGGACTGCGGCCACCCGTTGGAGGCCCGGTGGGCGGTGAGGACCGGGAGAAGCGTTGTCATGACCTCGCGGGATGGGAAGTTCCCGGAACCTCGAATTCCTGTTCATATTCACTCGGTCGAGCGAGTCCGGTTCTCCACACCCCGGGGTTTTCCACAGGATTTCGCGGTGATCGTCCGGATATTCGGGCGGGGCGGCAGCATGCGGGTACGAGCGATTCGGCTCGGCCATTTTCCGCCCGAGGGGAGTTCCCGTGAATGAGACCCTGGTGACGATCGTCGGCAATGTCGCGTCGACGGTCACCTATGCGCAGACGCCGGCCGGTGTGCCGGTGGCCAACTTCCGGATGGCCACCACCGAGCGCCGCTTCGACCGCGGCGCCGGCGACTGGGTGGACGGCGAGACGAGCTGGGTGACGGTGGTTGCCTGGCGGTGGCTCGCGACCAACCTGGTGAGTTCGGTCAACAAGGGCGATCCGGTGGTCGTCAGCGGGCGCCTGCGGGTCCGGGAGTGGGGCGAGGAGGACCGCCGGCGGACGGCAGTGGAGATCGATGCCCGCTCGGTGGGCCACGACCTCGCGCGCGGTACCTCCGCCTTCCGATGGGCCGTCCGCGCACGGGCCGAGCAGGAGAACGTCGGTTCGGGTACGCCCGGTTCGGCGGGGCGCCCGGCGGGCGGTTCGCGGCCGGGCGACCCTGCGCCGATCGGCGAGGCCGTGCCGGAGTGGATCATCGCGGCGGTCGAGGCGCGCCGGGTGGCCGAGCGGGCCGCCGCGGGCGCGGCCGCGCGGGTCGGGCCGGTGCCGGCGCCGGTGTTCGAGAGTGTCGCAGGAGCGCCGGGTGCCGCGGCCGGCAGTTGACGGGCCGACCGGTGGGCCGGGGTGTCGCGGAGTTCCGTCGGGCCCGGAGCGGATCCGCCCGAAGGGCCGACAGCGGCGCCGCACGGACGGTGCGATGACGATCCGTGAGATCTGGTGAAGCGTCAACCAAAACGGTTCACCGGCTCCCTGATAACGAAACGGCAACGGAACTGTCCTGGTTCAGTACAGCTATGGGAAGTGTCTCAACCCTCAATATGATGCGTCTGGTCCACACATGTGCAGCGGTGTCACAGGGGGCACCGCTTTGCAGGGCGGGCTGCCATCGGCAGGGCCCGGCCCGGAGGGATCACTCATGTTCCACAGCCAGAAGCGGGCTGTCTCCCGCATAGGTACTGTCATGCTCGCGTCCGGTATTGCCGTGGCGAGCGGCCTGGTCGCCGCAGGTGCGGCCTCGGCCGACAGCGGCGCGGGCATCACCGCGACGATTCAGCCGACCATGGTCAGCGGAGCCGTCGACACCGGTGGCGGCCACGTGATCCAGGGCGGTCTTTTCACCCTGAAGACGGATGACGGCAAGCTCATCCAGACGTACTGCATCGACATCGACCACGGCGTCAAGATCAAGGATGCGGTCAAGTACCAGGAGTCGAACTGGGCGTCCAGCTCGCTCGGCGCCCCGGGCAAGGCCGAGGCAGCGGGCAAGATCCGCTGGATCCTTGAGCACTCGTACCCGAAGCTCTCCCTCGACGCGGTGAAGACCGCCGTCGGCATCAAGGGCGAGTTCACCAAGGAGGACGCGGCGGCCGGCACCCAGGCCGCGATCTGGCGCTTCTCCGACAACAAGACCGCCGCCACGCCGATCGACGGCGAGGCCAAGCAGCTCACCGACTACCTGGCGGGCAGCAAGAACACCGGCCTGCCGGCCGAGCCGGCGCCGTCGCTGGACCTCGACCCGTCCGCGGTCAACGGCAAGTCGGGCAGCAAGCTCGGCCCGTTCACGCTCAACAGCAGCGCCGACGAGGTCAAGCTGTCGCTGAGCGGTGACTCCTCCGGCGGCAAGGTCAAGCTGGTCGACAAGGACGGCAAGGCCGTCGGCGACCTCAAGGGCCCGATCGCCAAGGACACCAAGCTGTTCCTGGACGTCCCCGCGGGCACCGCGGCCGGCTCGGCCACCGTCAAGGCGGCCGCCACCACCACCGTGCCCACCGGCCGCGTCTTCCTCAGCGTCGGCTACACCCCGGAGAAGCACAGCCAGACCATGATCCTGGCCGGCTCCGAGGAGCTGAGCGTCGCCAAGACGGCGAAGGCCACCTGGACGCAGGCCAAGGGCCCGCTGCTGGAGGCCACCGCCAAGGTCGACTGCACCAAGAACGGTGTCCAGGTCACCGTCACCAACAGCGGTGACGAGCAGGCCACCGTGACGATCACCCCGGGCAAGTCCGTCACCGTCGGTGCCGGCAAGACCGAGACCGTGCTCGTCCCGGTCGCCGAGGACGCCACCTACGACATCAAGGTGAGCGGCCCGAACCTGAACGAGGAGTTCAAGGGCATCCTCGACTGCAAGACCACCAGCACCACGGGCGGTACCACCGGCGGCACGACCGGTGGCACCACCGGCTCGACCACCGGCGGCAGCACCGGCGGCTCGACCACCGGCGGCAGCCTGGCCAGCACCGGTGGCGGCAGCCACACCGGCCTGATCGCCGGCATCGCGGGCCTGCTCGTCGCCGCCGGCGGCGGCGCGGTGTTCGCCCTGCGCCGTCGTGGCCGCCACGGCCGCGCCGCGGCCTGACCTGCCACTGACCGGGTGCGCGCCGTCCACGCGGCGGTGACACCCGGGCCGTGACACCGGGGCCCGGCCCCGCCCTCCGATCCGGAGGGCGGGGCCGGGCCTTTCGGCTGTCGTCCGACCGGCCCGCGCCCGGCGACCGCCCGGCGGGCCGGGGCAGGTGGCGGCCGGTGTGACCGGCGGGAGTTCGGGAGGGGGCGTGCGGTGCGGCACAATGGAAGGCTGCAAGCCGAATAGACCCGATACACCCGACGACGCCGGAGCGATCTCACGTGGCGGAATACATCTACACGATGCGCAAGGTGCGCAAGGCACACGGCGACAAGGTCATCCTTGACGACGTGACGCTCTCCTTCCTCCCCGGGGCGAAGATCGGCGTCGTCGGCCCCAACGGTGCCGGTAAGTCCACGGTGCTGAAGATGATGGCCGGGCTGGAGCAGCCGTCCAACGGTGACGCCTTCCTCTCTCCCGGGTACACCGTCGGCATGCTCCTTCAGGAGCCCCCGCTCGACGAGTCCAAGACCGTCCTGGAGAACGTCGAGGACGGCGTCAAGGAGATCAAGGGCAAGCTCAACCGGTTCAACGAGATCGCCGAGCTGATGGCGACCGACTACTCGGACGCGCTGCTCGAGGAGATGGGCCGGCTCCAGGAGGACCTGGACCACGCCAACGCCTGGGACCTCGACGCCCAGCTGGAGCAGGCCATGGACGCCCTGGGCTGCCCGCCCGGCGACTGGCCGGTCACCAAGCTCTCCGGTGGCGAGAAGCGCCGCGTCGCGCTCTGCAAGCTGCTGCTGGAGGCACCCGACCTCCTGCTCCTCGACGAGCCCACCAACCACCTCGACGCCGAGTCGGTGAACTGGCTGGAGCAGCACCTCGCCAAGTACGCCGGCACCGTCGTCGCGGTCACCCACGACCGGTACTTCCTCGACAACGTCGCCCAGTGGATCCTGGAGCTCGACCGCGGCCGGGCGTTCCCCTACGAGGGCAACTACTCCACCTACCTGGAGACCAAGCAGACCCGTCTCAAGGTCGAGGGCCAGAAGGACGCCAAGCGCGCCAAGCGGCTCAAGGAAGAGCTGGAGTGGGTCCGCTCCAACGCCAAGGGCCGCCAGGCCAAGTCCAAGGCCCGTCTCGCCCGGTACGAGGAGATGGCGGCCGAGGCCGACAAGATGCGGAAGCTGGACTTCGAGGAGATCCAGATCCCGCCGGGCCCGCGCCTGGGCAGTGTCGTCGTCGAGGTGGGCAACCTCTCCAAGGGCTTCGGCGAGAAGCTCCTGATCGAGGACCTGAGCTTCACCCTGCCGCGCAACGGCATCGTCGGCGTCATCGGCCCGAACGGCGCCGGCAAGACCACCCTGTTCAAGATGCTGCAGGGCCTGGAGACCCCGGACGACGGCAACGTCAAGGTCGGCGAGACCGTCAAGATCAGCTACGTCGACCAGAACCGCGCCAACATCGACCCGAAGAAGACCCTGTGGGAGGTCGTCTCCGACGGCCTCGACTGGATCAACGTCGGCCAGGTCGAGATGCCGTCCCGCGCCTACGTCTCCGCGTTCGGCTTCAAGGGCCCGGACCAGCAGAAGCCGGCCGGCGTGCTCTCCGGCGGTGAGCGCAACCGCCTGAACCTGGCGCTCACCCTCAAGCAGGGCGGCAACCTGCTGCTCCTCGACGAGCCCACCAACGACCTGGACGTCGAGACGCTCTCCTCGCTGGAGAACGCCCTGCTGGACTTCCCGGGCTGCGCCGTGGTCATCTCCCACGACCGCTGGTTCCTGGACCGGGTCGCCACCCACATCCTCGCCTACGAGGGCGACAGCAAGTGGTTCTGGTTCGAGGGCAACTTCGAGTCCTACGAGAAGAACAAGATCGAGCGGCTCGGCGCGGACGCCGCTCGCCCGCACCGCGCCACCTACAAGAAGCTGACCCGCGGCTGACCGTCCACGTGACGACAGCCGCCGGCAACGCCGGCGCAACAACGGCCGGGCAGGCTGCCTCTCGGGGCGGCCTGTCCGGCCACCCGCCCGCGGCACGTCCGCGGGTGACCGGAGTCTGAGGAGATCCTTCGTGGCACGCCACATCTACGCCTGCCCCCTGCGGTGGTCCGACATGGACGCCTTCGGCCACGTCAACAACGTGGTCTTCCTGCGCTACCTGGAGGAGGCCCGGATCGACTTCATGTTCACCCAGGCCGCCGAGGCCGGCGCCGGGGAGTTCGCGGGCGGCTCGGTGGTGGCGCGCCACGAGATCGAGTACAAGAAGCCGCTGGTGCACCGCCCGACCCCGGTGACCGTCGAGACCTGGGTCACCAAGATCGGCGGCGCATCCCTCACCGTCTCCTACGAGATCAAGGACACCGCGGACGACGGCACCGAGACGGTCTACGTCAAGGCGTCCACCATCGTCGTCCCCTACGACCTGGCCGAGGGCCGGCCGCGCCGGATCAGCCCCGTCGAGCGAGAGTTCCTCTCCCGCTTCATGGACGAGGTCCCGGCCGCCGTGGCCGCCGCCTGAGCCGGGCGGTGTCCACCGACGTGAGCAGCACTCCCGTGACCGACCGGCCCGCCGGCCTCGTCCTCGCCGAGAACGGCGGGGCGGCCGACCTCGCCGCCTTCCTGTCCCGTCTGCTGCGCTTCGACCGCGCCGCGGCCGTCCGGCTGCAGGCCGTGCCGGGGGCGGAGTCCGGCGGCGTGCTGGCGGTCTTCGGCCGGCTGCCGCTGGGCACCGCGGGGGCGATCGCCGTCCGCACCGCCCTGCTGTCCGGGCCGACCGCCGGCACGGACGCCACCGTCTCGGCCGGCCAACTGCTGGACGCCGTCGACCCGGAGAACGGCACGGTCACGGTGCCGCCGCCCGTCACCGGCCCGGCGTGGGCCGGTCTGCTGCCGCCCCGGGCGGGCTGGCGGCTGGTCGCCGAACCGCCGGCCTTCGAGGTGCTGCCCGAGGTCTCCGCCGCCGTCGGGGAGTTCCGCCGGCGCAGCGAGGAGGTCCCGGAGCACCACCGCACACGGCAGGTGCTGGACGCGCTGGCCGACGAGATCTGGTCGCGCCCGCTCGGCGCCGTTCCCGAGCTGCCGCTGCGCGCCGCGCACGCGGCCTATGTGATCGGCTTCCTGCGGCCCGCCGTGCCGCTCACCGTGCACCGCGCGGGCGGTTGGCTGCGGCTGAGCGCGCCGGCCGGTTCGGTGGCGGTGCGCAGCGCCGCCGCGCCGGGCGCGGGCCTGGGTCTGAGCCCGCTGCGGTAGCGGGGCCCCGCCCCGCTCAGCCCGCGGTGTTGATCATCGAAGCGGCGGCGTAGGTCAGGTAGTCCCAGAGCTGGCGCTCGGCGTCCTCGGGCAGGTCCAGCTCGTCGAGGGCGGTGCGCATGTGCCGCAGCCAGGCGTCGTGGGCGGCGCGGTCCACCTGGAACGGGGCGTGCCGCATCCGCAGCCGCGGGTGGCCGCGATCCTCGCTGTACGTCCGGGGCCCGCCCCAGTACTGCATGAGGAAGAGCGCGAAGCGCTCCTCGGCGGGGCCGAGGTCCTCCTCGGGGTACATCGGCCGCAGCAGTTCGTCCTGCGCGACGCCCTGGTAGAAGCGGTGCACCAGCCGGCGGAAGGTGGCCTCGCCGCCGACCGCGTCGAAAAAGGTCTCCTCGGGAAGCGTGTTCTGCCGGGTCTCGTTCACCCGACCATGGTCGCAGACGGCCGCGGGGGCCGTACACCGGTCTTCCGGCCTACGACCCCCGTCGCCCGCAGGGCGCCGCGCGGTGGCGGCTACACGTCGTCCCAGTTGAAGAAGCGCCAGGCGATCAGGCAGAGCACCGCCGAGAAGGCGAGCAGTCCGCCCATCGCGGGCAGGGCGTCCATGATGCCGCCGCCGCGGCTGAGCACCGACTGCGAGGCGGTGACCAGGTAGCGCAGCGGGAAGACCCGGGAGACGGTCTGCAGCCAGCCGGGGCTGCCGTCGATCGGGATGAACGCGCCGCCGAGGAAGGACATCGGCAGGATGATCAGCTGGTTGATGCCGTTCGCCGCCTCCTCGGTCTTGGCGAGCCCGCCGGTGAGCAGGCCGATCGACATGAAGGCGATGGTCGCGCAGAGCACCAGCGGCACGATCAGCCACCAGTTGCCGGTGAGCTTGAGCCCGAAGAACGGCGTGGTGGCGATGAGCAGGAAGATCGCCGTCTGGGCGAGGGCGATCACGCAGTTCACCGCGACCCGGGCGCCGATCACCCCGCCGATGGAGACCGGGGCGAGCCGCAGCCGGCGGAGCACCCGCTTGGTGCGCCAGTTGATCAGGGTGAAGGAGGCGCCATAGACGGCGCCGGAGGCGATGGCCCAGCCGAGCAGGCCGGGGGTGAGGAACTGGATCGGCTTGAGCGACCGGTCCTCGACCTGGATCGCGGCCAGGGTGAACGCCGGCGGGCGGCCGGCGGCGGCCTGATTGGCGGCCTGCACCAGGTTGTCGACGATCGCCCGGACGCTGCCGGCCTTGACCGTGTCCGAGGCGCTGTAGCGCAGCACGAGCTGCCCGTTCGCGCCCTGCTCGACCAGGGCGTCGAGGTCTCCCTTGCGGACCTTCTCGAGGGCGGCGGCCTCGTCGTCGACCTTGGTGACGGTGAGGACCTTCTCCAGTTCCGTGCGGTCGTCGCCCTGCACGGAGTCGAGCACCTGGACGGCGCCGACCTGGGCGACCTTCACGTGCGGGGCACCCGCGCTCTTGAAGAGCGTGCCGAACATCAGCAGGAAGATCAGCGGCATGAGCAGGGTGAAGAAGAGCGCGCCGCGGTCGCGCACGAAGCCCAGCAGCATGACCCGGACGAGCCCGACGAAGGCGCTGGCGCGCTCCGGCGCCTCGGGCTCCGGGGCGGCGGCCGGCACGCGGTCGGTCGTGGTGGGGGCGGTGGCGGTCATGCCCGGTACTCCCGTCCGGTCAGGCGGAGGAAGACGTCCTCCAGGGTGGCGCCGCGGACCTCCAGGCCGCGCAGCGCGTTCTGCTCGGCGAGCACCGAGAGCACCGGCGCGGGGACGCGGGTGGAGACGGACAGCGAGACGCCGTCGTCCTCCAGGCCGGCCAGTTCGGCGCCGGCCGCGGCGAACAGCTCGCGGGCGGTGTCGGCCGCGAGCAGCCCCGACTCGACGCTGATCCGGACGGTGTCGTCGATCTCGCGGACCAGGGCCGCCGGTGCGCCGGTCTTGAGGACCTTGCCGTGGTCCATCACCGAGACCCGGTCGCAGAGCACCTCGGCCTCGTCGAGGTAGTGGGTGGTGAGGACGACGGTGCGGCCCTCGGCGTTGATGTCGCGCAGCAGGTCCCACAGGTTGCGGCGGGCCTGCGGGTCGAGCCCGGTGGTCGGTTCGTCCAGGAAGACCAACTCCGGTCCGTGGACGAGGGCGCAGGCGATGGAGAGGCGCTGCGCCTGGCCGCCGGACATCTTCTCGGTCTGGACGCCGGCGGAGTCGGCCAGCCCGACCTTCTCCAGCATCGCGTCGGCCCGCTTCGGGCCGACACCGTAGAAGGAGGCGAAGGTGCGGATGGTCTCCCGGGCGGTCAGCCGGTTGAAGAAGGACGACGCCTGGAACTGCACGCCGATGCGCGGCAGCAGTGCGGTGTTGCGCGGCCAGGGTGACAGCCCCAGCAGTTCGACGCGGCCCTCGTCGGGCTCGCGGATCCCTTCCAGGATCTCCAGAGTGGTGGTCTTGCCGGCCCCGTTCGGCCCGAGAATCCCGTAGAACTCGCCCGCCTCGACGGTGAGTGACACACCGTCGACGGCCTGGACGTCCCCGTACCGCTTCCGTATTCCGTCGGCGGCTATAGCTGCAGTCATGTCCCATGACACTAGGGGTTTTCGTGCCCGTTCGGTGAGGATTACCAGGCAAGACCCGGGAAAAACCGTCGGGCGGGGCCGGTTGGCGAACCGGCCCCGCCCGACGGGCCGTCAGGCGCGGTGCAGCGTGATCGTCGTCCAGGCGCCGATGTGGATCCGGTCGCCGTCGTTCAGCGGGATCGCGGTGTGCGGCGGCACCGGTTCGGCGCCGCCGTTCATGGTGGTGCCGTTGGTCGAGTCCTGGTCCACCAGCACCCAGCTGCCGTCGGGCTGCTCGGCGAGCATGGCGTGCTGGTGCGAGGCGCCCGGGTCCTCCGGCGGCACCGACAGGTCGATCTCCGGCACGGTGCCGCGCTGCTGGCTGCGCCGGCCGATCCGCAGCTGGCCGCGGCCGGTCAGCGGGATGCGACGCTCGGGGCAGTACGGCGGGAAGAACAGCCCCGCCGCGTCCGGGCCGCTGCGCACCATCATGTCGGCGAAGTAGTCCCGGTCGGCGCTGACCACCGCGATCCACTGGGTGCGGGTCGGCGGGGGCGGGGGCGGCGGCACGGCCGGACCGGCACCCGGGTGCCCGTGCGGGGGCCCGCCGGGCGCGGGCCGGCCCGGGGCGTGGCCCGGTGCCTGCTGGCCGGGCCCGGGCGGGGCGAGCCGGAAGGACGTCCCGAAGCCGTCGCCGCCGGTGGGCTCGGCGTAGACCGGTCCCGTCCGCTCGTAGCCGTCGGGCTCGGCGAAGGGTGCCGGGGCCGGCCGGTCGAAGCCCTGCTTCTCCAGGCTGGGCGGCTGGTAGCCGGACGGGGCGGGCGCCGGGGCACCGGACGGCGGCGGGTAGCCGTAGCCGCCGCCGGGCCCGGCGGGCGGGGGCGGCGGAGCCGTCGGCGGGGCCACGGGGGGAGGCGTGGGCGCCTGCGGCCGCTGGGGCGCGGACAGGTCGTAGTCGTAGCCGCACTCCTCGCAGTACCGGCCGGTCTGCGGGGTGCGGCAGATCGGGCAGGTCACCAGGCCGGCGGTGATGTCCGGCGAGCCGCCGTGCGACGGCCCCCCGTGCGGCGGGCCGCCGTGCGCAGGTCCGTGCGCGGAGCCGCCGCCGATGGACAGCCCGCCGAGGCCGCCGCGCCGCTCGCGGGCCGGCTCCTCGTAGGGCTGCTGCCCGTACCCGGGGTCGTAGCCCTGGTCGTAGCCCGCCTCCGGGCCGGACGGCTCGTACGGCGGCCGCTCGTAGCCGCCGCGGCCGCCGTAGCCGGGCGCGCCACCGGCGCCCGCGGGCGGGGCCGGCGGAGCCGAGGCGGGCGGGGGCGGCGGGTAGCCGGGACCGGCGGGCGCGCCGAAGGGCGAGCCGCCGGCCGGCGGGGCGCCCGGGACGGCCAGACCGGGCGGCGGAGTCATCGGGAAGCCGCAGAAGTCGCACCAGTCCTCGGCCTGCGACTCATGGCCCCTAGGGCAGATCGGCATCAAATCCCCCACATCAGCAGGTCCGGCCCAGGCAGTCGGCCGGTCATCTCTTCACTCGCACGGTCTTGGTCGACCGGGTCTCGAGTGTCATCGAGTCGGCCTCGCTCACGTTCTTACGGAATCGAACCGTACCCTCCCGCGCGTCCACGACGTCGACCACCTTCTCCAGGAGGCGGAACGTGCCGTCGTTGCCGGTCGCGTGGGCGAGCCGGACGGCCGCGCCCAGCTTGGCGGTGGCCCGGTCGACGTCCCCGGCGCGGTGGGCGGCGAGGCCCTCCTGAATGGAGGAGGCCAGCTCGGCCTGGCCGGTGTAGTGGGCCACCTGCTGGTTGATCCGGGTCGAGGAGGCCAGGTCGTCGGTCCACACCGCGCGGACGAGTCCCTGGGACAGCGTCTCGGCGGTGCCGTCGGCGCGCGGCAGCACCAGGCTGATCCGGGCGGCCAGCATCTCGTCGCCGACGGAGGCGGCCGGAACCTCGACGCACACGTGGTAGTCGCGGCTCTCGTCGCCCCAGGAACCGGTCGGGTAGTCGCCGGCCCGCGGGCCGGCCTCGGCGCGGCGGCCGCTGAGGTCCTCGACGGCCGGGGCAACCTGCTTGACGTACTTCACCACGGCGTTGGCCGGGGTCCAGATCCGCAGGGCGACGTCCGCCACCTGCTTGCCCATGGCGGTGGACATCATCGCCCGGAAGTCGTCCGCCAGACCGGAGGGCTCGGCGACGATGTCGACGGTGCCGAGCAGCGCCGAGGAGATCCGGCGCAGCTCGTCGACCTCCCAGTCGGTGCCCACGCCGCGGCAGTCCGCGGTGAAGGCGCCGGCGGCCCGGTCGAGGACGGCCTGCAGCTCGGCGGGCTTCTCGTGCTCGTTCCGCCCGTCGGTGAGCAGGATGCCGTGCCGGATGGAGCGCTCCGGGCGGCTGTCGAACAGCCGGTGGGCGAGGGCCAGCCAGGTGCCGATCGCGGTGCCGCCCATCGGCGTCAGCCGGCGCAGCGCGGTCTTGGCGGCGGCCCGGGTGGACGGGTCGGCGACCGCCAGCTCGCCGCCGCCCGGGTAGACCTCCTTGGCCTCGTGGGTGCCGGCGACCACGGCGAAGGCGACGCCGTCGCGCAGGGTGTCGATGGCGGCGGCCGTCGCCTCACGGGCGTTGCGCATCTTCGCGGCGGGGTAGTCCATCGAGCCGGAGCAGTCGATCATGATCACCACGGCGGCGTCGCCGCCGTCCCCGGAGGTGGCGAGCCGGCCGCCGGAGGTGCCGCCGCCGGTGGCGGTGACGGTGACGATCGCGTTGACCTCGCGGGCGCCCTCGGCGAGGTACTCGTTCTGGAAGATGTCGACGTCGAATCGGGGCGCGTTCGGCTTGGACAGACTTGCCATGGGCTGAGGGCTCCTGTCGGGCGGGCGGGCGGGCAGGGCGGGCAGGGCGGTCGGGTCGGGTGTGCTCGTCGTGGGGTGGCGCCCGCGCGGCAGGGCGCGGGCGGTCGTGCCCGGTCGTGCTCGGTCGTGCTCGGTTGTTGTCGGTCGGTCGGTGCGGCCGGGATCAGTCGAGGGGCGCGGGGGCGGCCGGCGGGAAGGCCGGCATCGGCGGTGCGACCGGGGCAGCCGGCGCAGGCGGAGCGGGCGGCGCCGGGGGCGGTCCGTCCGGCAGCGTGGCGTCGTGCCCCGCGCCGGCCACCCCGGGGGCCGGGGAGGCCTCGGCGGCGGGCCGCTGCACCGGCAGGTCGAGCAGGGTGGGCTCGTGTCCGGCGTCGCCCGGGGTGATCGGCAGCACGGCGACGGTGATGTTGTCGTGCCCGCCCGCGGTGACCGCGAAGTCGACCAGCGACCGGGCCGCGGCCAGCGGCTGCGTCCGGGCGTCGGCCCGGACGAAGAAGGCGAGGTCGGTGGCGGCCTCGGCGTAGTTCCACAGGCCGTCGGTGCAGATCAGCACCACGCCCGGCACGTGCGGGGTGAACGAGACGGTGTGCGGCAGCAGCTCCTCGGCGTCCGCGCCGAGCCAGCCGGTGATGGCGTGCGCCCGCGGGTCGGCGTACGCCTCGGCCTCGCCCATCAGCCCGGCGGCGACCATCCGGGCGGCCCAGGAGTCGTCCTCGGTGAGCCGGTAGGGCTCGGCGGACTCGCGGTCGTCCGGGATCCAGTACGCCCGGGTGTCGCCGACCCAGCCGATGGTGACCAGGCCGTCGGCGGAGATCGCGCTGACGTAGGTGCAGGCGGGCGCGTTGAAGTCGCCCGGCCGGGCCCGGCTCTTGTCGTCGTAGGCGAGTTCGGTGACCGCCCGGGCCGCGTCGGCGATGGCGCGGCGCATCGCGGTCGACGGGTCGTCGCCGCGCTCGAGCGAGCTGAGCAGTGACTCGGAGGCGGCGTCCACGGCGGTCGCGGAGGCCTCGTCCGGGCGGGCGGAGGAGGAGACGCCGTCGCAGACCACGGCGACGACGGCGGGCCGGCCGCCGGGCAGCGAGGTGCCGGCGATGGTGAAGGCGTCCTCGTTGCGGTGGTGGCGCAGGCCGCGGTCGCTGACGCCGGCCACGCCGGCCATCGCCCGCTCCTGGTGGTCCCGCGGCCGCGGCTGGGCCTTGCCGCAGGACTCGCAGTACCCGTCGGCGGTGACCCCGGCCGCCCCGCAGTGCGCGCAGGCGCCGGCCGCCGGACCGGCCGTGGCCGGGTCGGGCAGCGTGCTGCCGGGGGCGCGCCGGTCGCTCACCGTCCGGGCCTCGGCGGGCGCCGCGGGCCCGGCGGTGCTACGACCGCACGCGCCGCAGAAGGCGTCGTCCGGGTCCAGCGGCTCGGCACAGCTCGGGCACACGGTCTGCTGCTGCGGCATTGCTCACACCCACGTCCGTGGGCGGGCCCGGTTGGCCCGCTCCACCATCTCGATCCTTGTTTCGGCGCGGTCGGACAACCGTGCCAGCACCCGGTAGGAGTGCTCCAGGGCGAAGCGCAGTTCCCGTTCGTCGGCAGGATGTCCGAGCACTTCGTACGCCGTGTCCGCGGTGCCCGCGGCGGCCTTCCCCGCAGCGTCCGGGCGGCCCGCGACGACCCAGCCGAGGGCGGCGTCCAGCAGCTCGACGGAGAGCTCCTCGCGCCGCCGGACGTCCAGGCCGAGCGCGGTGATCTGCGTGGAGCAGTCGGTCAGGTCGGGGCCGAGCGGGTCGGTCGCCGGGCGGTCGCGCAGCCGGGCCCGGACGGCGGCGATCCGGGCGGCGGTGTGGTGCGCGGAGGCGTCCGGCACCGCCTCCAGGGCGGCGACCGCGCCGGCCCGGTCGCCGTCCGCGAGGCGGACCCGGGCCAGCCCGAAGGCGGCGGAGACGTAGCCGCGGTCGGTGGTGGCGACCAGGCGGTAGAACTCGGCGGCGTCCTCACCGTTGCCGAGCAGCTCGGCGCAGAGGGCGAGGGCCAGCTTGGGGGCGGCCTCGCCCGGGAAGGCGTCGTAGAGCGCGTCGAACGCCTCGGCGGCGGCCTCGGTCCGGCCGGCGGCGAGCGCGGTGAGGCCGCGGTACCAGACGACCCGCCAGTCCCCGGGGTGGTCCTGCTCGACGGCCTCCAGGTCGTGGCCGGCGGCCTCCGGGTCGCCGAGTTCCAGGTGGGCGCGCAGGGCCCGCAGCCGGAGTTCCGGGGAGGGGGCGGGGGCGGCGGCCAGGGCGGCCAGCGCCTCGCCCGGGGCGGTGCCGGCGAGTGCGGCGAGGAAGCCGGCGTTGGGGTCGGCGGTGTCGACCCGGGGTACCGGCAGGGCGAGTGCGGCGGCGGCCGCGTCCAGCGGCTGGGTGGCGAGTTCGGTGTCCACCACCCGCACCTCGGGTCCGAACAGGGTGGAGAGTGCGGGCCGCGGCCGGCCGTCCTGCAGCGCGAGCACCTCGCGCAGGACGCCGGTGAGCTGGTCGGCCATCTCCTCGGCGGAGCCGAAGCGGCGTGCCGGGTCGGGGTCGGTGGCCCGGACCAGCAGCCGGTAGTACGACTCGTACCGGTCGAGCAGCGGCACCTCCTCGGGGCCGGGCAGGTCGTACCGGTGGGTGCCGTCGTAGCCGCGGAAGTCGAAGCTGAGCACGGCCAGGGTGCGGGCCACGGTGTAGAGGTCGGAGGCGGGTGACGGTCCGTCGGTGGCGATCTCGGGTGCCTGGTAGCCGACGGTGCCGTAGATCGGGCCGTCGTCGTCGAAGCGGCGGACGGCGCCCATGTCGATGATCTTGAGCGAGTCCTCGCTCTGGATCACGTTGTCGATCTTGAAGTCGCAGTACACCAGCCCGCGGGCGTGCAGGTAGCCGAGCGCGGGCAGCGCCTCCAGCGCGTACGCGATCGCCTGCTCGACCGGCAGCGGGTCGCGCCGGCCGTCCGGGGTGCGGCGCTCGTTGGCGATGTCCTTGAGAGACTTGCCGCCGACGTACTCCATCACGATGTAGCCGTCCGAGGCGCCCGTCCGCATGTCCGGGTGCTCGGCGAAGTTGATGATGCGGACGATGTTCGGGTGGTCCACCTCGGCGAGGAAGCGGCGTTCGGCCAGGGCGACCGCCAGCGCGTCCTCGTCACCGGTGTCCAACAGGCCCTTGAGCACCACCCACTTGTCGCTGACCCGGCGGTCGATCGCCAGGTAGATCCAGCCGAGGCCGCCGTGCGCCAGGCAGCCCACCACCTCGTACTGGCCGCCGACCAGGTCGCCGCGGCGCAGCTTGGGGGTGAACGAGTAGACCGTGCCGCACTTGGTGCAGAAGCCCTCCGGGCGGCCCGGAACCTCGCCCTTGGCGCGGCCGACCGGCGTGTCGCACTTGGAGCAGAACCGTTTGCGCTCCGGCACCTCGGGGTTCTGCAGCACGGCGGCCGCCGGGTCGGGCCGCGGCACCGCGGGCACCGCCACCAGGCCCGCGCCCAGGTTGCCGCGCCGGCCGGTGCCGGCGCTGCCGGTGCTGCTGCGCACCGAGACCGAGTGGCCGCCGCCCGTCCGGGACGAGCGGTACGAGCGGGACCGGCCGGACAGCGTCCGCGCGGAGCCGGTCCGGGAGGACCCCGCCCGGGCGGACCGGGCGGAGTCGGGGGAGACCCGGGCCGAGGGCACGTACGGCGCGGTCGACCCGCCCGGCTCGGCGGCCAGCCCGCACTCGTCGCAGTAGCCGTCCGCGTCGACGGTGCCCGGACAGTCCCGGGCGCAGCGCACCGGGCCGCCCGCCCCCGCCCCGGACGCCCCGGCCCCCGCCGCGGACCTCCCCGAACCTGCTCCGGAACCCGCCCCGGACGTCCCGGACGCCCCGGCGGACCCGCTGCCCGCCGGTGCGGCGGCCAGGCCGCACTCGTCGCAGTAGCCGTCCGCGTCGATCACCCCGCCGCCGGAGCACTCCGGCCGCGTGCACGCCTCACCCATCGGATTCGCCGCCCCCCTCAACGTCCCCCGCCGGCCGGCTGTCCTGCACCGCCGGGGCCTGGTGGTCCTGCCCGTTCCCGCCGTCCGCGACACCGGCCGTGCCCGGGGCCCCCGGGCCGGCCGGCAGCGCGGGTGCCGGCCGCACCGCCTGCTGGAAGCGGGCGACCGCCTCCGCCGCGGCGCGCAGATCGCACGGCGCGCTCCACAACAGCCAGCGCGCCTTCTCGAACCGCTCGACGACCTCCGGATCCTCGGTGATCCCGAGCCGGGCCGCCATCGCCCTGTACGCCTCCAGCCGCCCGCGCAGCTCGGCCCGCACCGCCAGCGGCTGGGCCACCTCGGTCAGCGAGTGCCGGGCCCGGGCGAGCTCCTTGGCGGCCGCGTCCTCCAGCGCGTCCAGCAGCGGACCCAGCCGGTACCACTGGCCGCCGTGCTGCAGCTCCACCGCCTGGCCGATCCGTTCGCGCAGTGCCGAGGCCGGGCCCGGCACGGCCGGCACCTCGGTCGCGGCGATCTTCGCCAGCACCTCGCCGCGGGCCCGCCGGGCCTCGGCGAGCGTCGCGTCGGCGCGCTGCAGCAGATCGCCGACCTGCTGCAGCCGCTCGTGCGACTCGTCGCGCAGCCGCAGCAGCCCCTCCAGCTCCACCCGGACGTCGTCCAGCGCCCGGCCCGCCCGGTCGAAGCGCGAGGTGTCGACCACCCCGGCGACCGTGCCGGCCGCCACCGCGGGCGCCGACGCCTCCTGCGCCCGCTGGGACGGCACCCGGGCCGGCCGCCACAGCGCCAGCGGGTCCGCGACCACCTCGGCGCGCTGCGCCGCCAGGTCCTCGGCCAGCGCCGCGAGGTCGTCCGCCAGCGGGTGGCCGCCCGGCCGCACCCCCACCGACAGCGCCAACATCTGCACCCGGTGAAGCTCGGCGAGCAGCAGGTCGATCCGGGCGGGCAGCGCCGACCAGACCGCGTCCGCGGCCGCCGCCACCTCCAGCACCGCCGCGTACCAGGCGTTCATCCGCTCCAGCAGATCGGCCAGGCTGACCCGCTCGACCAGCCGGGCCGGCGCGCCGAACCGGGCACCGCCGTCCGGCAGCTGCCCGCCGGAGACCGTCACCGAGGCGCCGCCGAGCAGCTCACTGAGCTCCGCCAGCTCGGCGGAGCCCGGCCGGTTGCGGCGCGAGCGGACGGCCCGCGCCGAGGCCAGCGCCTCCGAGTAGCGGTCGAACAGCGTCCACAGCACGGACAGGCCCTGCCCGGCGACGGACCAGCGCTCCCGGGTCCGCCCGGTGAGGGCGGCGCCCTCCAGCAGCCGACGGCCTGGATGGTCCTGCAGGTCGAGCAGGGCAGCCTCCACGGCGTCGCGCTCGGCGCCCAGCCGCGCGAGCGCGCGGTCCACCTCCTCCCGGCTCATCGCCGGGCCGGCAGTTCCTGCCAACGGTCCTTCCTCTCCGGTGCGGTCGCCCGGCGCCGCCTCGGCGCCTTCCGCGCGCTGCGGCACGGCGCCCTCGGTTGACGGTGCCTCGTATGACGGGGTGACGGGACGACGGGTGACGGGGTGACGAGACTACGGCAGGTACGGAGCGGTCGAGGCACCCATGGTGGGTGCCAGCCAGCGCGCGTAGCTGCGCTGCCACCCCCCGCCGGAGCGGTACTCCGCGAGCACCTGGTTCACCCACGCGACCAGGTCGGGCGCGGCCTTGTTGACCGCCACCCCCATGTAGGCGTCGGAGATGGACTCGTCGAGCACCTGCACCGTCGGGTCCTGGGCGGCCTGCGCCGCGGCCAGCGCGCCGTCGGTGAGCGTGGTGTCCACCTGGCCGAGCTGCATCAGCACCAGGCAGTCCAGCTGGTTCTCCACCACCCGCACCGCGCTGGTGCCGCGCGCGTCCCGCTTGAGCTCCGCCTCGGAGGAGGACTGCGCGGCGACACACGCCCGCCGCCCCTTGAACGCGGCGGCCAGCGACGGCACCTTCGCCGCGCGGGGCACCACGACCTGCTGGCCGGTGCGGAAGTACGGCACGGAGAACGCCACCTCCTTCAGCCGGTCGCAGGTGATCGTCATGGTGCGGGTGATCAGGTCCACCTCGCCGTTCTTGATCGCGTCGATCCGGCGGGCGGTGGGCACCGTCCTGAAGGTGATCTTCTCCGGGTCGCCGAGCACCGAGGCCGCGATCGCGTGCGCCAGATCGATGTCGAAGCCCTCGATCCGGCCGGTGCGCGGGTTGCGGTAGCCCCAGTTGAAGCTGTTCTGGTCGACGCCGACGACCAGCGAGCCGCGCTGCCTGATCCGCCGGATCGCCGACCCGTTCGGGTCCTCCGCGGGCGGCGCGCTCTTCGTCACGTCGCAGTCCGCGGCGGGCGCGAGCGCGGCCGCCGCCGGGGCCGCCTGTACCGGCGGGCCCTGCGCCGCCCGCCCGTCCGGGCCGCCCGCGAGCAGCCCGGCGGCGACCGCGACCACCGTGGCGAGTACCCCCGCCCGCATGCCGCGGGCCGTCACCGTACGCACCGTCATCCCCCGCCCCCTCACCGGTACTCGGCCAGTCGGCGGCCGATGCCCCTGACCACGCCCACCGCCGCCAGGACGGCCAGCACCACCGCCCCCGCGGCGAGTGCCTCGTACCCGCCGGCCACCCCGGAGGTCTCCGCCCCGAAGCGGGCCTGCTCGGCCGCGCCGGCCGCGGCCAACTCCCGGTCCATCGCGGCCCAGGCCGCCTCCGTGGTGGCGTCCGAGCCCACCGCCACGGTGGCGCGGAGCGCCGCCTCGTAGTCGCCTGCCCGGTCGCTCGCGGCGGCCGCGTCGTGCCGTGCGTCCCACTGCGCGAACTGCTTGCGGGCCGCGTCCAGCCGGTGCCCGGCCTCGCCCGCGGGTGCGAGGGCGGCCGCCCGCTCAAGGGTGCCGCCGCCGGCCCTGCCGCCGCCCGGGGCGGGCGCCCCGCCGAGCGCCACGGTGACGGTCTGCCAGCGCTTGCCGTAGCTGTCGCTCGCGCCGCGGGCGACCAGGTTCAGGTTCTCCGCGGCCCGCGCCTGCAGCGACTCCGTCCGGGCCTGGCCCAGCACCCGCAGCGGCTCCGCGCCCCCGCTGCGGCCGGCCGCCAGCGAGCCGGAGGCGACCAGCGAGCCGACCACCAGCCACCCCAGCGCCGCCAGCACGGCCGCCGAGGCCGCGACCAGCCCCGGATTGAACACCCGGTTGGTGCGGCGGAACAGCAGCACCTGGTAGCCGCCGAGTGCGGCCAGCGCCGCGATCCCCAGCAGCACGGCCGCCGCGGGCAGGGCCCCGGCGGCGTCGAAGTCCTCGTCCAGCCGCCCGGACTCCGCCGCGACCAGCTGCTGGGCGGCCGGGAGCATGGTGTTCTGCATCAGCCCGGAGGCGTACCGCAGATAGGCGCCGCCGAGCGGCAGGCCCAGCCGGTTGTCCGCCCGAGCGGTCTCCACCAGGCCGGCGTACTGAGGGAGTTGCCGGTTCAGCTCGTCGATCCGGCGCTGTGCCTCGGAGTTGGCCTCCGTCCGGGCGGCCGCCCGGGTGAGCAGCTCGGCGGCCGTCGCTAGGTCGTCCTCGTACCGCTTGCGCAGCTCGGCCGGCTCGTCGCCGGCGAGCAGGAAGCCGCTCGCCGCGGTGGTGTCGGCGTCGGCCAGTGACCGGTAGACCTCCGCCGCGTCCCGGCTGAGCGGCTGGCTGTGCTCGACCACCCGGTCGGTGGCCGAGGCCCGCTGGTCGGCCTGCCAGACCGCCGTCCCCCCGAACAGCAGCAGCAGTGCGACCAGGGCGGCGCCGGCCAGCCGCAGCCGGCCCGGCGGTGTGCCGGCCGCCCGTCTCAGCTCGGCCAGCCGCTCGCCGGCGTCCTGCAGCCCGGGCAGTCGTGCCGCGGCGCCGCGTCCGCCCGGCGACAACAGCGGCGCCGTCCCCTCGATGACCGCCGGTCTCGTCACCCGCCCCACCCCTCCCCCTGTGCCCCGCCCGATGCCGGGGCCCCCGATGCCAGCAGTATGGCCGCCGAATGTGACGGTCACACGTGAGTTGTGCCGATCTTGAGCTTGCGCCAATGGGCCGATCCACCCGAACGCGGACGTTCTGTGCGCGCTTCGCCCTGCCCGTGCGTGCTTCGCCCGGCGCCGCCGCACGCTCCGGCCGTGACGGGAACCGGTTGCCGTGCCCGGTCGGGTCCCGGCGGACCGGCCTTTAGCATGGGGGCCATGCGTCTGATCGGAACCATCCTCCCGGACCGCCCGCTGCTCGTCGTCGCCGTCCGGGAGGAGGCGGCCCACCTCGGTGACCGCCTGCCGGTGCTGCTGACCGGCATCGGCAAGATCAACTCCACGGCCGCGCTGGCCACCGTGCTGGCCCAGGGCGCCCGGCCGGCGGAGGTGGTCAACCTCGGCACCGCGGGCGCGCTCCGTCCCGGGCTGGCCGGCACCACCCACGAGATCGCCCGGGTGCTGCAGCACGACATCGACACCCCGGTGCTGCGCGAGCTGACCGGCCGCAGCTACGGCGCCCCGATCGACCTCACCGACGGCGTCGGCCCGACCCTGGCCACCGGCGACCTGTTCGTCTCGGACCCGGCGGCCCGCGAGCGGCTCGCCGCGCAGGCCGACCTGGTCGACATGGAGGGCTACGCGCTCGCCACCGTCGCCCGCCGGGCCGGGGTGCCGGTGCGGCTGGTCAAGTACGTCAGCGACGAGGCCGGCGACGGCGCCGCCCGCACCTGGCGCGAGTCGGTGGACGCCTGCGCGAAGATCCTCGCCGTCTGGGCGGACGAGCACCTCTGAGCCGGGCGCCGGACACGCGCCGGAGGCCGGGACCACCGCGGTCCCGGCCTCCGGCGCGTCGGCGGGCGGCGTCAGCCGGCGATCTGCACGCCGGTCAGCGCGGGCACGAACTGGTCGAGCTCGGTGCGCCAGTAGCGGGCGACGTTCAGGCGGGTCGGCTTCTCCTCGCCGGGGAAGTGGAACTGCATCGAGCTCCACATGGTGGCCCGCTTGACCTCGGTGATCAGGGTGCGCGCCTGCTCCAGCGGCACCACGTGCACCAGCTCCTGCGGGCGGTTGCTCATCCGCGAGGCGCGGTGGACGACGACCACGCGCTCGGTGAGGGTGACGAAGTAGTACTTCACGAAGAGCTGGCCGATCAGGCCGAGCTGGCTCATCAGCCACGGGCTCGGGCCGGTGACGGTGTGGAAGGTCACGACGGGCCGGTCGTTCGGCTCGATCGCGGCGATCGCCTCGGCGACCTGCTCCTGCATGGTGGACTTACGGATCGCCATCTGGCGTTTCCCCCTGGGGATCGGGTGGGCGCCCCGTGGACGGGCGCCGGTACGAAGCCGGGAGCGTAGCGTTCGTCGGACCGTCCGATCAACGTTCAAACCCCCGGACGGGAATTCTTGACCGGCTCTTAACCGGACGGCCACCTCTCCGGCCCGGGGAACGGGCCCGCCGCCGCCCCCGCGGTGTGCGGACCACGGGGACGGCGGCGGGAGTTCGGAAGGCGGCAGCCGTGAGCGGGCGACACCCGCCCGAGCCGAAGGGCCCGCCGGTGACGAAAGGGTGGGCCCCTCCTGCCCGGCGCCGGGCAAGGAGGGCGAGCGCGGGAGCGGAGCGACGGAGCATGGGGGCACCTCCCGGCCGCCAGATGGGGGAGAGTGTCGGCGCCGGGTCAGGAGGGCCCGGAGGCGAGCGGGCGATTGACAGTCAGGCGGCCGCCGAGTGCACCGGCTCGTACGCGGCCCGGAGCCGCTGCTGCGCCCGCTCGCCGGCGCCGATCCGGTCGAGGCCGAGCAGGGCCGCGCCGAGGACGGGCGGCGCGACCACGATCCGCGGTTCGGCGAGCGGCGCGGCGGCGGCCAGCCGGGCCGTCACGTTGTCGACCAGCAGCGGCAGCCGGGCCGCGAGCACACCGCCGCCGAGCACCACCGGGACGGGCTCGTCCAGCAGGTCGAGCCGCCGCAGCGCGACGCTGGCGAAGCGGACGATCTCGTCGGCCTGCCGGTCCACCAGGCCGAGCGCGACCTGGTCGCCGGCCTCGGCGGCGGCGAACAGCACCCGCACGATCTCGTGCAGCCGCTCCGGCGCGATCTCGCCGAGGTGCATCCCCTCGGCGACCGCGGCCGCGGAGGCCAGCCCGAAGTGCGCTCCGATCGCCGCGGCGAGCGCGGTCGGCGTGCCGCGGCCGTCCTCGGACCGGGTGGCGTGCCACATCGCCTCGGCGGCCAGCCCCCCGCCGCCGCCCCAGTCGCCGGTGAGTCGGCCGAGGGCGGGGAAGCGCGCGGTGCGCCCGTCCGGCAGCAGGCCCACGCAGTTGATGCCGGCGCCGCAGACCACGGCGACCCCGCGCGGGCCGTCGGTGCCGGCCCGCAGCAGGCCGAAGGTGTCGTTGGCGACGGCGCTGGTGGTGCCCCAGCCGCGGGCCTCCAGGGCGGCCAGCAGCCGCTCCTCCTCCACCGGCAGGTCGGCGTTGGCGAGGCAGGCCGAGACATGGGCGGCCACCGGGCTGCCCGGTCTCAGCCCGGCCTGCGCGGCGGCCTGCTCGACCAGCGGGGCGAGGCCGCCGATGGCCTCGTCGGCGCCGTCGAGCTGCGGCTGGAAGCCGCCGCCGCGGGCGGTGCCGAGCACCGTGCCGTCGGCGGCGACCAGCGCCACGTCGGTCTTGCTGTTCCCGGCGTCGACGGCGAGGACGCCGGGGAGCTGCCCGTCGGGCTGACGGTTCATCGGTTTCCCCCGGGGCGGTGCGAGGCGGTCATCGTCGCGTCACGCCCAGCCGAGGTGGGCACGGTTGTGGGCGATCAGCCGGTCGGTGAGGCGGTCGGCGAGGTCGAGCTGGCCGACCAGCGGGTGGGCGAGCAGGGCGTCGAAGACCCGGTCCCGGCCGCCCTTGAGGGCCGCCTCCAGCGCCAGGTGCTCGTAGGCGGTGACGGCGGCGATCAGGCCCGCGTACAGCGGCTCGACCGGGCGCTGCGGCAGCGGCCGCACGCCCCGCGGGTCGACCTCGGCGGGCACCTCGATCACCGCGTCGTCGGGCAGGAACGGCAGGATGCCGTCGTTGCGGGTGTTGACCACTTGCACCCCGGTGGTGCCGTCCGTGCCGAGCAGGGCGGCGATCAGCTGGACGGCGGCCTCCGAGTAGAAGGCGCCGCCGCGACTGCCGAGCAGTTCGGGCTTGCTGTCGAGCGCCGGGTCGGCGTACATCTCCAGCAGCTGCCGCTCGATCGCGGCGACCTCGGCGGCCCGCGAGCCCTTCTCCTTCAACTCCTCGACCACCAGGTCGTGCTGGTAGAAGTAGCGCAGGTAGTAGGAGGGCACGACGCCGAGCCGGCGGATCACGTCGAGCGGCAGGTGCAGGTCGGCGGCGATCGCCTCGCCGTGGCCGGCGAGCAGTTCGGGCAGCACCTCGCGGCCGGTGTCGGCGCCGGGGGCGTCGAGCAGGGTGACGCCGCGCTCCCAGGTGAGGTGGTTGAGGCCGACGTGGTCCAGCCGGACGCGCTCGGGGGCGACGCCGAGGTGCGCGGCGAACTTCCGCTGGAAGCCGATCGCCACGTTGCACAGACCGACGGCCTTGTGGCCGGCGGTCTGCAGGGCGCGGGTGACGATGCCGACCGGGTTGGTGAAGTCGACGATCCAGGCGTCCGGGTTGGCCCGGCGGACCGTCTCGGCGATGTCCAGCACCACCGGGACGGTGCGCAGCGCCTTCGCCAACCCGCCCGCGCCGGTGGTCTCCTGGCCGACGCAGCCGCACTCCAGCGGCCACGTCTCGTCCTCGTTGCGGGCGGCCTGGCCGCCGACCCGCAACTGCAGCAGGACGGCGTCGGCGTCCCGCACCCCGGTGGCGACGTCGGCCGCGGTGGTGACGACGGCGTCGTGGCCCCGCTTGGCGAAGATCCGCCGGGCGAGGCCGGCGATCAGTTCCAGCCGGTCGGCGGCGGGGTCGACCAGGACGAGCTCGCCGATCGGCAGGGTGTCCCGCAGCCGGGCGAAGCCGTCGATCAGCTCGGGCGTGTAGGTGGAACCGCCGCCGACGATTGCCAACTTCAGTGCGGACATCAGCCCTTGACCCCTGTCAGTGTCACGCCTTCGATGAAGGCCTTCTGTGCGAAGAAGAAGAGGATGATCACCGGCGCCATCACCAGCAGGGTGGCCGCCATGGTGAGGTTCCAGTCGGTGTGGTGGGCGCCCTTGAAGGACTCCAGGCCGTAACTGAGCGTCCAGGCGCCCGGGTTCTCGCTGGCGTAGATCTGCGGGCCGAAGTAGTCGTTCCAGCAGTAGAAGAACTGGAAGAGCGCGACCGCGGCGATGGCCGGCCGGGCCATCGGGAGCACCACCCGCAGCAGCGTGCGGACGTCGCCGCAGCCGTCGATCCGGGCGGCCTCCAGGTACTCGTTCGGCACGGTGAGCAGGAACTGCCGCAGCAGGAAGATCGAGAAGGCGTCGCCGAAGGCCATCGGCACCACCAGCGGCCAGAGCGAGCCCGTCAGGTGGAGCTGCTTGGCCCAGAACAGGTACATCGGGATCACCGTGACCTGCGGCGGCAGCATCATCATCGAGACCACCGCCATCAGGGCGAGCCGGCGGCCGCGGAAGCGGAACTTGGCGAGCGCGTACGCCACCGGCAGGCTGGAGACGACGGTGAGCAGGGTGCCGAGGCCCGCGTACAGCAGGCTGTTGCGCCACCAGGTGAGGAAGCCGGGGGTGCGCCACACCTGGGCGTAGTTCCCCCAGTGCCAACTCGTCGGCCACAGCTCGGAGGTGAGCGCCTGGCGGTCGCTCATCACCGAGGTGAGCAGGACGAAGACGAAGGGCAGCAGGAAGAACAGCGCGGCGGCGATCGCCAGCGAGTGCACGGCGACCCACTCGAGCGCCGCGCGGCGCCGTGCGGTGCGGGCCGCGGCCGTGCGGGCGGCGGCGGGCAGCGGGAGCGCGGGGTTGAGCGTCATGGCTCAGTCCTCCACCAGGCCGGCGCCGCGCCGCAGCAGCAGGGCGGTGAAGGCCGTCGAGATCGCGAACAGGACGAGGGCGGCGGCGCAGGCGGTGCCGGTGTCGAAGCGCTGGAAGCCCAGGTTGTAGACCATCTGCGGCAGGGTCCAGGTGGAGCCGTGCGGGTAGCCGGGCTCGAACTGCTGGCCGGAGCCGCCGATGACACCGCTGGCGACCTTCCCGGCGACGATCGCCTGCGTGTAGTACTGCATGGTCTGGATCACCCCGGTGACCACGGCGAACAGCACGATCGGGGTGATGTTCGGCAGGGTGACGAAGCGGAACCGTTGCCAGGGGCCGGCGCCGTCGAGTTCGGCGGCCTCGTACTGCTCCTTCGGCACGTCGAGCAGGGCCGCCATGAAGATCACCATCAGGTCGCCGACGCCCCACATCGCCAGCAGGGTGAGCGCGGGCTTGGACCAGTCGGGGTCGGTGAACCAGCCGGGCTGCGGCAGGCCGAGCTCCCCGAGCAGGTGGTTGACCGGGCCGGTGCCGGGGTTGAGCAGGAAGGCGAAGGCCATCGTGGCGGCCACCGGCGGGGCCAGGTAGGGCAGGTAGAAGGCGGTGCGGAAGAGGCCGGCGCCGGTCTTCACCTTGGTGATGAGCACGCCGACGCCGAGCCCGAAGGCGACCCGCAGGGTGACCATGACGACCACCAGCCACAGGGTGTTGCGCAGGCCCTGCCAGAAGAACGGGTAGTGCTGGAAGAGGTAGGTCCAGTTCTTCAGGCCGTTGAAGGTCGGGGCGGTGAAGCCGTCGTACTTCATGAACGAGAAGTACACGGTGGAGATCAGCGGGTAGGCGAAGAACAGCCCGAAGCCGATCAGCCAGGGGGAGAGGAAGGCGAGTGTGCGGCCCGTCTCCCGGCGGCGCTTGCGGCGCAGCGCCGCCGGTCGGGATGTGTCGAGAAGTGCCATGGCCGGTCCGTCACTTGGCCTGGTCGATGGCGGTGTCGATCTCCTTGGCCGTGGCGGCGAGCCCGGCCTTCAGGTCGGTCAGCCGGCCGGACTCGTACTCGTAGCCGAGGTTCTGCAGCGAGACCTGGTAGGCGCCGCCGTTGACCGAGGCGGGCGTGGTGGAGGAGTTCGGGTTCTTCGCGATGGCCAGGAAGGTGCGGAAGTTCGCGTCGGCGTCGAGCTTGGGGGAGTCGAGCGAGGCGAAGGTGCTGGGCACGTTGTGGATGGCGTTGGCGAAACCGACGACCGCGTCGGTGTCGGTGGTCAGGTACTTGACGAGCTGCCAGGCGGCGGCCTGCTTGCGGCTGCCGTTGGCGATGCCGATGATCGTGCCGGTCTGGTAGCCGCGGCCGTAGGTGGCGGCCTGGTCGTCCGGGACGGGGAAGGGCGCGGTGGCCCACTCGAAGGCGGGCTTGTCCTCGGCGAGCGAGGCGGTGCGCCACTCGCCGTCGATGGCCATCGCGACCTGGCCGGTGGTGAAGGGGTTCTTGGCGCTGAACTCGTCGCCGAAGCCGGTGCGGTACTTCTCCAGCTTCTCGAAGCCGCCGAGCTTGTCGACCAGGCCCTTCTGCCAGGTGAGCATCGCGGCGACCTTCGGGTCGGTGGCTATGTCGGACCGGCCGTCCTTGCCGAAGTAGCCGGCGCCGTACTGGCCGAGGAAGTGCGAGGGAGTGGACTCGTAGCCGTGGTAGTTCGGCATGAAGCCGAGCTGCTGGTACCCGTCGCCCTTGGCGACGGTCAGCTTGACGGCGTCCGCCTCGAACTCGCCGAAGGTCTTCGGCGGGGCGGTGATGCCGGCCGCGGCGAAGGCGGTCTTGTTGTAGTAGAGGCCGTAGGCGTCGCCGAGCAGCGGCAGCGAGCACTGGTTGCCCTGGTGGCCGCTGTAGGAGAGCATCGCGGCCGGGAAGGTCTTCGCCGGGTCGATACCGTCCTTCCTCAGGTAGGGCGTGAGGTCGGCCCAGACCTTGGCGGAGCAGAACTTGCCGACGTTGTCGGTGGTGAACGAGGAGACCACGTCGGGGGCGTCCGCGCCGCCGGCCCGCAGTGCCTGCTCGCTCTTGTCGTCGGCGATGTTGCCGACCACCTTGACGTGGATGTTGGGGTGGAGCTTCTCGAAGGCGGCGATGTTCTCGCCGATCGCCTTGGTCTCGTTCTCCTGGCTCCAGCCGTGCCAGAAGGTGATGGTGACGTCCTTGCCCTCGGCGGAGCCGTCGTCCGCGCCGCCCTGGGGGGTGCCGGTGCAGGCGGAGAGCAGGGCGAGGCAGGCGGCGGCGCCGGTGGCGGCGGCGAGCGTGCGGCGGGTTCTGCGCGGGGTGTGCACTTCGGGTCCTCCTGGGGGTACGCGGGCAGGGGGCATCGCCCCTCGGCCCGTGCGCGGGAGACGGTTGCGTGGCGGTGGTGACGGTGGTGCGGGGCCGGCGGGGGTGCCGGCCGGGGGCGGCGGGTCAGCGGGGTCGGCGGGGGCAGCGGTCAGTGGGTCGTGAAGGCCGCTTCCCGGGCGGTGGCCAGGGCGCGCTGGAGCGCGCCGTGCAGGACGGGGGAGCCCGGGACGGCGCTGCGGCGCACCTCGGGACGGGGTATGGAGATCAGCGCGAGCGAGTCCTGGACGAGGGCGCGCAGCCGCTCGCCGCCGGCGGTGGGGATGCCACCGGAGAGGACCAGCAGTTCGGGGTCGACGACGGAGACGATGACGGCGAGGCCGACGGCGATCCGCTCGGCGAGCTCCGCGAGGAAGGCGTCGCCGTCGCCGGGGGTCTCCAGGGCGCGGACGACGGCCTCCTCGGCCGTGGCCGCGGCGAGCCGGTGCGCGGCGGCGAGCTCCAGCACGGCGTCGGCGCCGGCCAGCTCCTGGAAACCGCCGGAGTTGCGCCGCCGCACGTCGCGGACGACGGGGGCGCCCGGCACCGGCATGTAGCCGACCTCGCCGGCGCCGCCGGTGAAGCCGCGGTGCAGCCGGCCGGCGATGACGATCGCGGCGCCGATGCCCTCCTCGGCCCAGAGCAGGACGAAGTCCTCGCAGCCGTGCGCGGCGCCGAAGGCCTGCTCGGCGATGGCGGCCAGGTTGACGTCGTTCTCGATCGAGAACGGGGTGCCCAGCGCGGCCCCGAGGTCGTCGAGCAGCCGGGGGGAGTGCCAGCCGGGCAGGTGGGAGGCGTAGCGGAGCTTGCCGGTGGCGGGGTCGAGGGCGCCGGGCACGCCGATGACGATCTGGTGGAGGTTGCCGGGGGCGAGTCCGGCCTGCCGGACGGCCTCGGCGACCGCCTCGCCGACCTTCTCGACGGTGCCGGCCGCGGACCAGCCCCGGGTGGCGACCTGGTGCTCGGCGAGGGTGGTGCCGGTGATGTCGGCGACGCCGATCCGCACGTGGCTGGTGGTGACGTCGAGTCCGGCGACGTAGCCGGCGGCCGGGTTGACCTGGTACAGCTGCGCGTTCGGCCCGGGGCCGCCCGCGGTGGTGCCGACCGGGACGACCAGCCCGGCGGCCTCCAGCCGGGTCAGCAGCTGGGAGGCGGTGGGCTTGGAGAGGCCGGTCAGGGTGCCGATCTGGGTTCTGGAGAGCGGGCCGTTGGCGAGCAGCAGCTCCAGGGCGGCGCGGTCGTTGATCGCGCGGAGCAGGCTCGGGGTGCCGGCGAGCGGGGGTCGGGTGGTGTCGGTCACGGCTCGATCCTCCTCTGCGGGCGGGGCCGGGTCACCCGCGGGTCCGGCAGGCGACACGGTGAACTGTTAGGAAAGTTTCCAATTGCTTCGAGAGGACCGTAGATCCCGGCCGGAGCAGGTGTCAATGACCTGATGTCGAAGCGTTACCCCGGGTACGCGAAGGGCCCCGCTCCCACCCGGGGAACGGGGCCCTGCTGCGAGGCGCCGGCGGCGGCTACTCCACCGGCTGCGCCGGGATCGGCTTCACCGCGGCGGACTGCGGCGACAGCGGGTCCGACAGCGCCGAGGGCGCCGCGATCTCCGCGACCGGGACGGCCGCGGCCGGCGTCGCCGACGCCGTCACCGCCTCCTCCTTGAGCTTCACCCCGGCCTCGTCGAAGGCCTGCTTCACACGCTGCCGCAGCGCCCGCGCGACCTGCGCCGCCTTGCCCGGCGTCGTCCGCGCCTCGACCTTCAGCACCAGCGAGTCGGTCGCCACCGAGTCCACGCCCAGCACCTTGGCCCGGCCCCAGATCAGCTCGTCGTACGGGGTCTCCTTGGACAGCTGCTCGGCCGCCTCGGTGATCAACGCCTCGACCCGGAGGAGGTCCTCCTTGTAGCCGACCTGGACGTCCACCGTGGCGGTGCCCCAGCCCTGGCTCATGTTGGCGATCCGCTTCACCTCGCCGTTGCGGATGTACCAGATCTCGCCGCCCACACCGCGCAGCTTGGTCACCCGCAGGCCGACCTCCAGCACCGTGCCGGTGGCCACCCCGGTGTCGATCTCGTCCCCGACGCCGTACTGGTCCTCCATGATCATGAAGACCCCGGACAGGAAGTCCGTCACCAGGTTCCGTGCGCCGAAACCGATCGCCACACCGGCCACACCGGCACTCGCCAGCAGCGGCGCCAGGTTCACCCCGAGCGCCGCCAGCACCATCAGCGCCGCCGTGCCGAGGATGGTGAACGACGCCACGCTGCGCAGCACCGAGCCGATCGCCTCCGACCGCTGCTGGCGGCGCTCGGTGTTCACCACCCCGCTGTTCGCCAGCAGGCCGCCGAGGCGGCCCATCATCTCGTCCTCGTCCTCCGAGGGCCGGCCCATCCGCGACACCAGCTGGGTTATCAGCTTGCGGACGACCGCGCGCAGCACCAGCGCGAGGACCACGATGAAGACGATCCGCACACCGCCCTCGACCCAGCTCTGCCAGTTCTGGTCGAGCCAGCTCGCGGCCTGCTTGGTGGAGGCCGTCACGTCGTCCGTGCTGGTCGGCAGCTTGAGGTCGAGGGTGGGTTGGGCGGGCGAAGGGGTGGCTTCGGCCAGGAGGCCGGTGACACCGGACCGGAACACGTGCGGGCCTTCCGTGGTGCTGGGTACGGCCGGCGCGGGCGCCGGCACGGCCCGGCTGGCGGACCGTCCCGTCCAACCCTAGCGGCCCCCGGGCCCGCCCCCGGACGGCCCGTCAGCCCGCCCCCGCCCCCGCACACACCCCCTCACCGGCGACGACGCGTGCAGCGCGCCCGGCACGCGGGCATACCGCCTATGACGGATTCCACATCCGGTCCGTTACACAGGAGTGGTGGCGCCGTACGAAGGCGTAAGGCGACACTGGGGGAGATCGCGCCGCAAATGCGATCACCCGCTCGTCCCGGCGCGAGCCACGCGCCGCAGGCGTCCAAGGAGGCATCCGTGCCGCATGTCCTGGTCCTCAACGCGTCGTACGAGCCACTCGGAGTGGTCTCCACCCGGCGCGCCCTCATCCTGGTCCTCAACCACAAGGCAATCAGCCTGGAGGACTCCGGAACCACACTGCACAGCGCCACCACCACCATGACGGCCCCGTCCGTCGTCCGTCTGACCCGCTTCGTGCGGGTCCCGTTCCGCGGGCCCGTCCCGCTCACCCGCCGTGCCCTGTTCGCCCGCGACCACGGGCGCTGCGTCTACTGCGGGGCCGCCGCGACCAGCGTCGACCACGTCATTCCGCGCAGCCGGGGCGGCCAGCACCGGTGGGACAACGTGGTGGCGGCCTGCCGCCGCTGCAACCACACCAAGGCCGACCGGCACCTCACCGAACTCGGCTGGCGCATGAAGCGTCAGCCGGCTCCGCCCAGCGGCCTGGCCTGGCGCGTCATCGGCACCGGGATCAAGGACCCGCGCTGGCGGCCCTACCTGGAGCCGTTCGGCGGCCTCGACCAGTTCCGCGAGTACGAGCACCACGACCATACCGACCACGCGGGTGCGCTCCCGGCTCCGGCCGTCCGGACCCACCCGACCCGCCGCGGAGAGCCCGAACCGCTCTCCGCCTGACAGACAAGGGCCTGCCCGTCACACTTCGGTACGCCTCATGGGCCGCCGGCGCACCCCGCAGCGGGAGCGTCGGCGGCCCGCCGTCCGCCTCCACCCGGGAGCCCGTACCGTGCCGACCGCGCACCGCCCCGACGTCGCCGCCCTCTCCTTCGACGGCGACGACACCCTCTGGGACTTCGCCGCCTCCTTCCGGCCGGCGATCGCCCGCGCCGCCGAACTGCTCGGCGCGGAACTCGGCGGGCCGCCCGTCCCGGTCGACTGGCTGCAGCGGATCCGTGAGGAGGTCGCCGCCGACCTGCCCGGCGCCACCCTGCCCGAACTGCGCCGGGCCGCCTTCGCCGAGGCCGTCCGCCGTCGCGCCCCCGACCGCCCGGAACTCGCCGACCGGATGTTCACGGCCTTCATGGCCGTCCGCGCCAGCACCACCCGGCTCTTCCCCGAGGTCGGCGCGGTGGTCGCCCGGCTCTCCGGCCGGCTGCCGCTCGCGCTGACCACCAACGGCAACGCCGAACTCTCCTGGACGGGCCTCGACCCGTACTTCAGCGCCGTCGTCCGCGCCGTCGACTGCGGCCGCTCCAAACCGGACCCGGCGATCTACCTGCTCACCGCCGAGCGGCTCGGCGTAGAGCCCGCCCGCGTCCTGCACGTCGGCGACCACCCCGTCGAGGACGTCGAGGGCCCCCGCGCCGCCGGCCTGCAGGCCCGGCTGCTCGACCGGACCGGCCGCACCCCCGGCGCCCTCACCTCGCTGACCGCGCTGGTGGAGCTGCTGCTCAGCCGGTGACGGCGTACAGCTCGACCCCCCACAGCGAGTAGCCGTACTTCGTCGCCCGGGTCACGCCCTGCACCCGCAGGAACCGCGTGTCCGGCGCGTCGAAGCGCACCGTCTCCACCCCGCCCGCGCCGTCCTCCACGGTCGCCACCGTCGTCCAGTGCACCCCGTCCGCCGAGGTCTGCACCTTGTACGCGGCCGCGTGCGCGTCCTGCCAGTGCAGCACCGCCGAGCCCAGCCGCGCCGCCTGCGGCAGCTCCAGCTGCACCCAGGCACCGTCCGTCGCCGGCGAGGACCAGCGGCTCCGCGGGTCGCCGTCGTTGATGTTCGCCGCCGGGAAGGCCGGCGTCTCGTCCGCCGAGGAACTGGCGGTCGCCGCGCGCGCCAGGTCCGGCCCGCCGGCCGGCGGCACCACGTGCACCAGCAGGTCCTGCCGGACGGTCAGCGTGCCCGCGGTGAACGTCACCGGCAGCCGGTAGGTGCCCGACGGCGTCCCGGCCGCCGCCACCACCTGCAGCGGCACCCCCACCCGGCCGCCGCGCGGCACCGCCACCGCGGTGCCCTGGGTGACGGTCAGCCCCTTGGCGACCGCCGGCACCTCCACCTTCAGCTCGCCGCTGGTGCCCTCCGGGCGGCCCGTCTCCAGCACCGCCTTCGTCACCTGCGGCACGGCCTGACCGGTCACCACGTCCAGCGTCGCGTCCGACAGGCTGAGGCGCGCCGCCGGGGTGTCCGCGTACCAGGGCACGATCTGGTTGACCACCGGCGGCTGCCAGCCCGGCGCCCAGACCAGCCGGATCGCGTCGGCCGGCCGGCCGCCCGCCGGCAGCTCGTTGTAGCCCGGGTGCAGCGTGCCGATCGCCGTCCACAGGCCGTCCGTGCCGCGCACCGCGACCGTCGCCACCGCCTGCACCGTCGGGTCGGTCAGCACCGTCACCCGGTCCAGCGGCCGGGCCGTGCCCAGCTCCACCGTGAGCGGCGCCGAGGCCGCCGTCGGGGCGTCCGCGGCCCGGAACGCGGTGTCCGGGTCGCCGTCCAAAACCGCGTCCGGCGAGGAGCCCGGCGCCGCGGCCGGGCCGGTCACCACCGCGGGCGTGTCGTCCGGCGCCGCCACCGAGAACTCCCGGACGGCCACCGCGGTCTTCTGCCCCGTCCGGGCGCGCAGCCGTACCGCCTTCGCCACCACACCCGCCGGAGCGGTCACCGAGACGCTCTTCTGGCCGTGCACCACCGCCAGCTGCCGCCAGCCGCTGCCCGTCGAGTACTCCAGCACCCCGTCGCGCAGGTAGTCGTCGGCGGCGGTCGCCGCGTCCGGGCCGTCGCCCCAGGAACCCATCAGCACGGTGACCCGGCCCAGCGGCCGGCCGTTGCCGAGATCCAGCCCGATCGCGTCCCCGGCCTGCGGCGGGGCGGAGCTCCAGTAGAACGTGTCCGCGGCGCCGTCCGTCATCAGCGCCGGGCCGTGGTCGTTCGCCGTGCCGAGCGTCGTGGTCGGCGTGCCCGCGGCGGCGTCCACACCGGCCCAGGTGTCGGCGTCCTTCAGCGCCCGCTCCAGGAACGGGTCCAGCACCCCGGCGCCGACCGTCACCGAGCCCTGCGCCAGCCGCTCCCGCAGCTGCCGCAGATCCACCCGGGCCTGCCAGGCCGCGCTGCCGTCGCCGCCGCGCTGCGCCAGCAGCATCGCGACCGCCGCCTGCCCGGCCTGCCCGTAGGTGGCCAGCCGCACCAGCCACGGCCCGGCGTCCTGCGCCACCGCCTCGCCGGCCAGCGACTGCGGCGCCCCCGCCATGGTGGTGAAGGCCGCCTGCAGCGGCGCGGCCGCCGCCTGCAGCGCCGCCGGGTCCGAGGCACCGCCCGAGGACGGCTCCAGCGCCGCCCAGAAACGCTCCATCAGCGGCGCCAGATAGCCGGACTCCTGGTTGTCCAGCGGCGAGGAGGCGCTGTTCGCGGCCAGCGCCGTCAGCGCCGACTCGGCGGGGGCGCCGCCGCCGGTCATCGCGTGCACCGCGGCCTTCAGCGAGTCCGCGGCCCGGTAGCCCTCGGGCTTCCAGCCGAAGTCGGCGGCGGTCGCCAGCGGCAGCCGGGAGGCCACCGGCTGCGCCATCGCCGCCGTCAGCAGCGCCGCCGAACGGGTCGCCACCGCCGGGTCGCGGTTGGTGTAGCCGCCCAGGAACAGCCGGTCCGGCGTGGAGTCGTTCACCGGGTAGTTGTCCATGGTGACGAGCGGGCGGTCGAACAGCGCCGCCGTCTCGGCGAGCTGGTCGCCGGTCACCTTCGGCGCGATCACCGCGCCGCCGCTCCACACCACCTGGACGCCCGCCGGCAGCGCCGCCGCCAGCGCCTTCCGGTACGGCGTCGCGCTCTGCTTCTGGTACTCCGTCGGCACGACCGTCAGCGGCGCCAGCTCCGGGTGGGCGGCGATCAGCCGCCGCTGCACCTGGGCGACCAGCTCCGCCTGCGCCTTCGCGGCCGCCGCCGGACCGGTGCCGTAGCTGCGGCGGTCGCCCGGGCAGTGCCACTCGTCGTAGCTGACGTCCAGGAACTGCAGCTGGAAGGCGCCGAAGCCGAGCCGGCGCAGCCCGTCCAGCTTGGCGACCAGCGCGTCCACGTCCTTGCCCGAGCTGTAGCAGAAGGACTGCCCGGGGTCGATCGAGTAGCCGAGCACCACGTGGTTGTCCCGGGCCCGCTCGGCCAGCCTGCGCAGCGACTCCTGCTGTGCCTGCGGGTACGCCTCGCGCCAGCGGGAGGTCCGGTACGGGTCGGCGCCGGGCGCGTACAGGAAGAAGTTCTGCTTGGTGCGGCCGAGGAAGTCCAGCTGCTCCAAGCGCTCGGCGGTGGTCCACGGGGTGCCGTAGAAGGACTCGGCGGTGCCGCGGACGGGCGAGCCGGTCGGCCAGTCCCGCAGGACGATCCCGGGGAAGCCCCGGCCGGCCTCGGCCGGGCCCTGGCCCTGGCCGGCCTCGATCGGGGCGAGCAGCTGCCGCAGGCTCTGCGCGGCGTAGAAGGTGCCGGTCGCGTCGGCACCCGCCAGCACCACCGCACCGTACGTGCCGCCGCCCGCCGCGGGCAGCTGCCCGGCCGCGAGCACGTACCCGCCGGCCGGCAGCCCGGCGACGGACACGTCGGAGGCGGCCCGCCCGGCGGCCGCGGCCAGCCGGCGCAGCACCTGGTCGGCGTCGCCGCCGGCGCCCTCCTGCGGGCCGCCCACGTACACCACCAGCGAGCCGGCGGCGGGGGAGGCGGCCGGGTCGGCCTCCACGATGTCGGCGGCGCCGGCGGCGCCCAGCACCTGCCGGACGACGGCCAGCGCGGGGCCGTCGGCGTGGCGCGGCGCGACCAGGCCGACGGTGTCCGGCACCGACACCGCGCTGCCGCCGGCCTGCAGCTGCTGCGGGCGCGGGTAGACCTGCGGCTCGGTGATCGAGCCGAGCGGGGTGACCGGGGCGCTGGTGACCGTGCGGTCGCCGATCGTCGGGGCGGCGACCGCGGCCGGCCCGGCCAGCAGGCCGCCGACCACGGCGGCGGCCGACAGCGTCGCGGCCAGCTGCAGGGCGCTGCGGCGGCGGCCGGCGGGGGTGCGCCGCTCGGCGCGGACGGAGGCGAGTAGCGGCTCGGTGCCCTTGATGTCGGCGATGAAGCGGTCCGCGGCGCGGGGCGCCAGTTGGCGGGCCGTGCGGGCGGCCGTCCGGCGCGCCGTCAGCGCGGCCGGGTGGTACAGGAGTTCGCGCAGCGCAGCGCTGTGATCCAGCTGCTGCCTCAGCCGCCGCCCGGCGGCCACCGACACCCGTGCCTGCACCGGACCTCCTCCACGCCCCGAACATCCAGCTCACCGGGCCCGCCACCCGGAGCGCCGCACCAACCCGCCTCAGCGGGCCAGCCCACCAGCTGACCGGCCGGGTGTCAACGCCGCTGGCAGGTATGCCCGATTTGCGAAGTCGGCCGGGTCGGTGGCAGGACCGCCCGGGGTCGAGCGGGCGGTGAACAGCGCCCGTACACGAATCTGCACCGTCCCCGCCGCCCCGGCGCCGTGTCGGTCGGGGTCGCACGGGGTCGCGGCGGGTAGGACTGTGCCTGTTCGCGTTCGGTGATGTCCCGACTGCAGGGAGCCGCGAGTGGCCGCATACCTTGACCGTGACCAGGCTGCCGGGGAGCAGGTCCCCGCCGAGGACGCGCCGCCCCCGCCGCCGGAACTGGTGGCGCTGGCGCACGCGTACGGGGTGGACAGCACGTACAACCCGGGCGGGGGCTCGGTCCCGGTCGGCTCGGACACCCTGATCGCCGTGCTGGCCGCGCTCGGGGTGGACGCATCGACGCCGGAGGCCGCCCGGGCGGAGCTGCACCGGCACCGGGTGGAGACCGCCGCCCGGCTGCTGCCGCCGACGGTGGTGGTCCGTCAGGGCCGCCGCACCGCGCTGGACGTCCCGGCCGAGGCCGAGCTCGCCGTCGAGCTGGAGGACGGCGGCCACTGGGACCTGCCGAAGGGGCATTCGCACTGGCTGCCCGCCGACCTGCCGCTCGGCCGGCACCGCCTCACCGCCAAGGCCGGCCCCCGCGAGGCCTCGGCCGCGCTGATCGTCGCCCCGGAGCGGCTGCCCGAGCCGCCCGGCCGCAGCTGGGGCTTCCTCGCCCAGCTGTACTCGGTGCTCTCCGACCGCTCCTGGGGCATGGGCGACCTCGGCGACCTGGCCGACCTCGCCCGCTGGGCCGGGCACGTGCACGGCGCCGGCTTCCTGCAGATCAACCCGCTGCACGCGGGGATGCCCGGCGCCCCCTCCGACCCGTCCCCGTACCGTCCCTCCTCGCGCCGCTTCGCCGACCCGGTGCACCTGCGGATCGAGGCCGTCCCGGAGTTCGCCTACGCGGGCCTCGACGGGTACGCCGAGCGGGCGGCCCGGCTGCGCGCCGAGGTCCTCGACCACGACGGCCTGATCGACCGGGACGCGGTCTGGGCGCTCAAGCGCGAGGCCCTGGAGGCGCTGTACGCGGTGCCCCGCACTGCAGGGCGGGAGGCCGCCCTGCGGGCCTTCACCGAACGCGAGGGCGAGTGGCTGGAGCGGTACGCCACCTGGTGCGCGCTGGCCGAGGAGCACGGCCCGAACCGGCACACCTGGCCCAAGGGCCTGCGCCGCCCGGACAGCCCGCACGTCACCGCCGCGAAGGCGGAGCTCGCCGACCGGATCGGCTTCCACCGCTGGCTGGCCTGGCTGGTCGACGAGCAGCTCGGACAGGCCCAGCGGGCCGCGGAGGAGGCCGGCATGCCGGTCGGCCTGATCCACGACCTCGCGGTCGGCGTGCACCCGGACGGCGCCGACGCCTGGGCGCTGCAGGACGTCCTCGCGGACGGCATCTCGGTCGGTGCCCCGCCGGACGCCTTCAACGCCCACGGCCAGGACTGGGGCCTGCCGCCGTGGCGCCCGGACGCGCTCGCCGCCGCCGGCTACGAGCCGTTCGGCGAGCTGCTGCGGGCCGCGGCGCGGCACGCCGGGGCGCTGCGGATCGACCATGTGATGGGCCTGTTCCGGCTCTGGTGGGTGCCGGCCGGGCACCCGCCCACCCGGGGCGCGTACATCCGGTACGACGCGGAGGCGATGCTCGGCGTGCTGGCGCTGGAGGCGCACCGGGCCGGCGCGTACGTCATCGGCGAGGACCTGGGCACCGTCGAGCCGGGCGTCCGCGAGGAGTTGACCGCCCGCGGCATCCTCGGCACCTCGGTGCTCTGGTTCGAGCGGGACTGGCAGGACAAGGGGGAGATCCTCGCCCCGGAGCGCTGGCGGGCCGGCTGCCTCGCCACCCTGACCACCCACGACCTGCCGCCCACCGCCGCCCGGCTCAGCGGCGAGCACGTGGAGCTCCGGCACCGGCTCGGCCTGCTCGCCCGGCCGCTCGGCGAGGAGCAGGACGCGGCCCGCGCCGAACTGGCCGAGTGGGCCGCCGACCTCGCCGCCCGCGGCCTGCTCCCGGAGGACGCCGGGCCGACCCCGGAGGCCCTCTACGCCTTCCTGCTCGCCACCCCGGCGGCGCTGGTCGGCGTCTGGCTGCCGGACGCGGTCGGCGACCCGCGCCCGCAGAACCTCCCCGGCACCTGGGACCAGTACCCGAACTGGCGCCTCCCGGTGGCCGACCGGGACGGCCACCCGGTCACCCTCGACGCACTGGCGCAGGCCCCCTCCACCACCCGCCTGGTGGGCGGCCTCGCGGCCGGTCTCGCGGCCGGGCCCGGAAGGCCCACCCCGCCGCGCGGCGCCGTGTGAGCGGCCGGTACGGTGACAGCGTGGACAAGAGGAACGCTATGCGCGCCGGTGCGGTCACCGCGGCGGCCACGCTGATGATGCTGATGACGTCGCCCGCGATGGCGCTGACCCACGACGACGGTGACCAGCCGGGCTCCGGGATCAGCACCGCCGAGGTCGTCGGCATCTACGTGCTGCTGCCGATCGCGCTCTTCCTGCTGATCGCCGGCCTGGTCTGCCTGCCCTCGCTGAAGAACAAGGGCAAGAACAAGTAGGTCCGTCCGTCCGAGCGCCGTCCGAGCGCCGTCGGGGCACCCGCCCCGGCGGCGCTCCGGCATGTCCGGGGGCGCTGCGGCAGCGGCCGCGCTCGTCAGGGGGCGGTGAGGGCGGTGGGGTGCCAGTCGGCGGGGCCGGCGGGCGGGAGGTGCCGGGGGAGGCCGTCCGTCCAGCGTTTGGTGCCGTCGGGGAGGACGGCGAGTGCCTCGACGCCGGGTCGGCGGGCGGCCCAGGCGAGGGCGCGCGCAGGGCCCATCGCGAAGGCGGCGGTCGCCCAGGCGTCGGTGCGGGCGATGCCGGTGCCCGGGGCGCCGACCAGGGTGAGCGAGGCCAGGCCGGTCGCCGGGCGGCCGGTGTGCGGGTCGACGATGTGCGCCCCGCGTTCGGCGGTTCCGGAGGTCGCCACGGCCAGGTCGTGCCCGCCCAGGACGGCGGCCAGCCGGCCGGGCCGCAGCGGGTGGGCGACGCCGATCCGCCACGGGCCGCCCGCGGTCTGCACGTCCCCGCCGCCGCTGACGCGGTGCTGTCGGGAGCCGGCGGCGCGCAGCATCCGGGCGGCCTCCTCGACCGCCCAGCCCTTCACCCAGCCGCTGGGGTCGAGCCGGCCGCCGGGCCGCTCGGTGAAGTGTCCGCCGGTCTCCGCGGCCACCTCCCGGCAGGCCGCCAGCACCGCGGGCACCTCCGGGTCGCAGTCGGTGAGGGCGAGTTCGCCGCGGTCGAGGCGGCTGATGTCGCTGTCCCGCCGGTAGGTCGAGAAGACGGCGTCGATCCGGTGCAGACGGGCGGCGATCCGGTCGAGCACGGCCGGAATGTCCGGGCCGGGGTCGCGGACGGCGATCGAGAAGACGGTGCCCATGACGGACTCGGCGCGGCGGAGCACGGCCTCACCGCCCGGCCTTGTCGAGGGCGCTCTGCAGCGACTGCGTGTAGCCGTCACTGGTGAAGGTCGCGCCGCTGACCACGTCGATCTGGGCGCTCTGCGCGGCGATCGCCTCCTGGTTGAGCAGCGGCAGCGCGTAGCTGTTGATCTCCTGGTCGCGGTGGTCGTTCGAGGGGTACTGGATCACGTCGATGTTGGTGATCCTGCTCCCGTCGAGGGTGACCTTGACCTGGACGGGGCCGTAGCGGGTGTTGGCGGCGTCGCCGGTGACCGTTCTGGTCGAGGTCGACGAGGAACCCGAGGAACCCGAGGACCCAGAGGAGCCGCTCGACCCCGACGAGCTGCCCGACGAGGTGTCGGTGGCGCCACCGGTCCCGCCGGAGCTGATGACCGGGGCGGCCCCGGCCCCGTCGTGCGGCTTCAGGGAGAGCAGCAGCACGATTCCGGCCGCGGTGGCGGCGCTGCTGACGACGGCTCGGCGCATGGGGTCCTCCTGGAGGGACGGGGGATCAGAGGGTGAAGGACTCGCGGTGGATGCGGTTCGGCCGGACACCGGCGGCCCGCAGGGAGCGGACGGCATCCTCGGCCATCGCCTCCGGCCCGCACAGGTAGACCTCGTGCTCGGCGAGGTCGGGGACGAGCCGGGCGAGTGCGGTGCCGAGGTCGCCGACCTCGGAGCGCGGGCCGACCAGCTCGTGCACCCGGCCGCCGCGCCGCCGGGCGACCTCCGCCAGCTCCTCCCGGAACATCAGGTCCTCGGGCCGGCTGGCCCGCTGCACCAGCGTCACCCGCCCCGGCAGCGTCTCGAAAAGCGCCCGCAGCGGGGTGATCCCGACACCGGCGCCGAGCAGCAGCACCCGGTGCTCGCGCTGCAGCCGGCCGGTGAACGCACCGTACGGGCCCTCGGCGCGCACCCGGATGCCGGGGCGGAGAGCCGCGACGGCGGCGCTGTGCCCGCCGAGGTCCTTGACGGTGAACCGGAGGAAGTTCGGGTGCGGCGGCGCGGACAGCGAGTACGGGTTGGCGGCCCAGCGCAGCCCGGGCGCCTGGAACTGCAGCCGGAAGAACTGCCCGGGATCGGCACGCAGTTCGTTCAGCCGGTGGCCGGTCAGGAAGAGCGACACCACGCCGGGGGCCTCCGGCCGGACCTCGGCGACCCGCAGCCGGTGCCGGCGGTCGAGCAGCCACGGCCGCGCCAGCCGGTACCAGCCGACGAGGACGGCGGTGCCCAGGTACAGCGCGTACCAGAGGGCCTTGGCCTTGGGGTCGCCGAAGTCGGCTCCGGTCGCGAGCTGGTGGCCGAACGTGAGCGCCACGGCCACGTAGGTGGCCAGGTGCAGGTAGTACCAGGTCTCGTAGGACAGCCGGCGGCGGGCCGCCCGGGCCGAGACGGCGCCGGTGCCCAGCAGCAGGAGCGTGCCCAGCGTCGCCTTGATCATGTCGGGGTAGTGGAAGACGACGTCGACGCCCTCGGCGACCACCCCCCGGTCGTTGGTGAGCGCGTACCCCCAGACGATCGTCAGCACATGGACGGTCACCATGGTCACCATCCAGCGCCCGCCGAACGCGTGCCAGCGGGCCAGCCGGTCTGCGCCGACCTCCCGTTCGAGCGGGGGCAGCCGGGCCATCAGCAGGATCAGCACGGGTGCGGCGTAGCCGGCGAGCAGTCCGGCGAGCCGGCCCGCGTTGGTGAGCCAGCCGGCCGCGCCGACGACCGAGGCGGTGTCCTTCCACCAGAGCGCGGTGACGCCGAGCGCTCCCGCCGCGATCAGCGCGAGCACGGCGGCGGGCGCGGCGGCGACCGGACGGCGCGGGGCCGCCCGGTGTGTCCGGGCGGCGGACCGCGGTGGGGCTGCGGTGGCCATCGGGAACCTCCTTCGAACCCGGCGGTGAGAGCCGCCGAGGGGGCCCACGATGGCACCGCAAGCTCTCAGTTGCCTCTGAGTGCGGGGCGCCCCGACAGTCGCCGAACGGCATGTTTTCGCAGGTCGGAGCAGTCGGGAAGGGTTCGGGCGGCGCCGCGGGATCTCAGCGCTTTCTCATCGCGGCGGGCCAGAATGAGAGCCACCGCAGCGCACCGAGGGAGCACCATGGACGACTTCGCCGACCGGCAGGCCTGGCGCGTCCTCGTCGTCGACGACGAGCCCGACCTGGTCGAGGTGGTGTGCGGGGCGCTCCGCTACGAGGGCTGGCAGGCCGTCGGCGAGACCACCGGTGAGGCCGCCGTCCGCACCGCGACCGCCTGGCGGCCGCACGCCGTGGTGCTCGACATGATGCTCCCGGACCTCGACGGCATGGAGGTGCTGCGCCGCATCCACGCGGCACAGCCCGAGGTCCGGGTGCTCTTCCTGACCGCCCGGGACGCCGTCGAGGACCGGATCGCCGGGATCGCGGCGGGCGGCGACGACTACGTCACCAAGCCGTTCAGCCTGGCCGAGGTCGTCGTCCGGCTGCGCGGGCTGCTGCGGCGGGCGGCACCGCCCGCACCCGCCGGGCGGCCGCCCGCCCACGCCCTGGTGCTCGGCGACCTCGTTCTCGACGAACCGGCCCGCGAGGTCACCCGCGGCGGCGAGCCGATCGACCTCAGCCCCACCGAGTACGCGCTGCTGGCCTACCTGATGCACCACCCCCGGCAGGTGCTGAGCAAGGCGCAGATCCTGGACGCCGTCTGGAGTTACGACTTCGGCGGGCAGGCGCACGTCGTCGAGCTGTACATCAGCTACCTGCGCAAGAAGATCGACGCCGGCCGGACACCGATGATCCACACCGTGCGCGGCGCCGGCTACCTGATCAAGGCGACGCCGTGACGGCCGCCCGGACCGGGGCGGCCCGCCTGCGCGCACGGGCGGAGCGGCTCGTGCCGCGGACCCTGCGGGCCCGGCTGATCGCCGGGCTGCTGGTGCTGCTGGTCGTCACCTGCGCCGCGGTCGGCCTCGCCACCACCGCGGCCCTGCGGCACTTCCTGGTGGACCGGCTCGACCAGCAGCTCGCCGACACCGGCGGCCGGTACGCGGCCAGCCTGGAGCACGCCGGGCAGGGCGGCGGTGCCGACACCCGGGCGCAGACCCCCGGCACCTTCGGCGCCCGGCTGCTGGACGGCCGGGCCACTGCGGCCGGGGTGGTGGACGGGGACGCCGACGACGCCGACCGCCCCAACGCCGACGACCGGGTCGACCTCTCCGCGGCCGATCAGCGCGCCCTGGCCGCGCTGCCCGTCGGTGGTCCGGCGCGCACCGTCCGGCTGCCGGGCCTCGAAGGCCCGTACCGCATGCAGGCGGTCGCCGGCCGGGACGGCGACGTGCTGGTCAGCGGCCTGCCGCTGCGTCAGGCCGAGGACACCGTGGAGCGTCTGACGACCCTGGAGCTGACGGTGTTCGCGATCGCCGTCACCGCGGCGGGCGTCGCGGGCGCGCTCTGGGTCCGCTGGTCGCTGCGCCCGCTGGACCGGGTGGCGGCCACCGCCGAGCGGGTGAGCACCCTGCCGCTCGCCAGCGGCGCCGTCGACCTCTCCGAGCGGGTCCCCGACGACGATCCGGGCACCGAGGTCGGCCGGGTGGGCGCGGCGCTCAACCGGATGCTCGGCCACGTCGGTGCCGCCCTGGCGCGCCGGCACGCGGTGGAGGAGCGGCTGCGGACCTTCGCCGCCGACGCCAGCCACGAACTGCGCACACCGGTGGCCGCCGTCCGCGGCCACGCCGAGCTGGCGCTGCGCCACCCCGGGCCGGTGCCCGAGCCGGTCGTGCACTCGCTGGAGCGGATCGGCGCCGAGGCAGGGCGGATGGGGGCGATCGTCGAGGACCTGCTGCTGCTCGCCCGGCTGGACGCGGGCCGCCCGCTCGCCGACCAGGAGGTCGACCTGACCCGGATCGCCCTGGACGGGGTGGCCGACGCGCGTGCCGCCGGGCCGGAGCACCGCTGGCGGCTGGTGCTGCCGGAGGAGCCGGTCCTCGTCCGGGGCGACGCCGATCGGCTGCGCCAGGTGGCCGCCAACCTGCTGGCGAACGGCCGGACCCACACGCCGGCGGGCACCGAGGTCGAGCTGGCCCTGGAGCAGGCCGGGGACGAGGTCCGCCTCGTGGTGGCCGACACCGGCCCGGGCGTTCCGCGGGAACTCGCCGACCGGGTGTTCGAGCGCTTCGTCCGCGGCGACCGGGCGCGGTCGCGCTCGACCGGATCGACCGGGCTCGGCCTGTCGATCGTGCAGGCGGTGGTGCAGGCGCACGGCGGCACGGTCGACGTGTCGAGCCGGCCGGGCCGCACGGTGTTCACCGTCCGGCTGCCGGCCGCACCGACCGCCTGACCGGCCCGGGAAGGCCGTCGGCCGCCCCGGGCGGGTGCCCGGGGCGGCCGACGGGGGGTGTCACGCTCAGGCGCGGCGCTCGCCGGCCGCGCGGTCGGCGGCCTGCGCCTTCAGGGCGCGCTCGACGCCGGCCCGGGACTCCACGACCTGGCGGCGCAGCGCCGGCGCCGGGTCGGCGGAGGCCAGCCAGGCGTCGGTGGCGTCCAGGGTGGCCTGCTCGACCTGGTAGGCCGGGAACAGGCCGACGATGATCTGCTGCGAGATCTCGTGGCTGCGGCTCTCCCAGACGCCCTTGACCGCGGCGAAGTACTTCTCGCGGTAGGGGGCGATCAGCGCACGCTGGTCGGCCTGCTGGAAGCCGCCGATGACGGCCTCCTGCACGTAGTTGGTGAGCTTGTCGGACTCCACCACGGAGGCCCACGCCTCGGCCTTGGCCTCGGCGGTCGGGCGGGCGGCCCGGCAGCTGGCGGCGTGCTCCTGACCGGAGGACGTGTTGTCGCGCACCAGCTCCTCGTCCACGGCCTTGTCGTCGGCGCGGCCGGTGGCGACCAGGCGGGCCAGCAGGCTCCACCGCAGCTCGGTGTCGACGGCCAGGCCCTCGATCGTCTCGGAGCCGTCGAGCAGGCCGGCCAGCAGGCCGAGCTGGGCGTCGGTGCGGGCGGCGGCGGCCAGGGCGCGGGCCCAGGCGAGCTGGTGGTCGCTGCCGGGGGCGGCGGCGCGCAGCCGCTCCTCGGCGGCGGCGGCCCAGCGCTGCAGGCCCTCCTCGCGCCAGGCCGGGTCGGCGTACATCTCCAGGGCGAGCTTGACCTGGCGCTGCACGGACTGGACGACGCCGATGTCGGACTCGCGCTGCAGGCCGGAGAGGGCGAGCGACAGGTAGTCGCGGGTGGCGAGCTCGCCGTCACGGGTCATGTCCCAGGCGGAGGCCCAGCACAGGGCGCGCGGCAGCGAGTCGGTGAAGTCGCCGAGGTGCTCGGTGACGACGGCGAGCGAGTCCTCGTCGAGGCGGACCTTGGCGTACGAGAGGTCGTCGTCGTTGAGCAGCAGGACGGCGGGGCGGTGCCGGCCGACCAGTTCGGGCACCTCGGTGCGCGGGCCGTCGACGTCGAGCTCGATCCGGTCGGTGCGCACCAGGGTGTCGTCGACCAGGTCGTAGAGGCCGATCGCGATCCGGTGCGGGCGCAGCACGGCCTCGCCGCGGGCGCCGGCGGGCAGCGCGGGGGCCTCCTGGAGGATCGCGAAGGACTCGATGTCGCCGTCGGTGTTGATGTGCAGCTCGGGGCGGAGCAGGTTGATGCCGGCGGTCTCCAGCCAGGCCTTGGACCAGGTCCTCAGGTCGCGGCCGCTGGCCTCCTCGAGCGCGCCGAGCAGGTCGGGGAGGGTGGTGTTGCCCCAGGCGTGGCGCTTGAAGTACGCCTGCACGCCCTTGAAGAAGGCGTCCTGGCCGACGTAGGCGACCAGCTGCTTGAGCACCGAAGCGCCCTTGGCGTAGGTGATGCCGTCGAAGTTGACCTGGACGTCCTCCAGGTCGTTGATCTCCGCCATGATCGGGTGGGTGGACGGCAGCTGGTCCTGCCGGTACGCCCAGGTCTTCATCTGGTTGGCGAAGGTCGTCCAGGAGTTCGGCCACTTGGAGCCGGGGGCCTCGGCCTGGCAGACGGCCTCGGCGAAGGTGGCGAAGGACTCGTTCAGCCAGAGGTCGTTCCACCACTCCATGGTCACGAGGTCGCCGAACCACATGTGGGCGAGCTCGTGGAGGATGGTCGCGGCGCGCATCTCGTAGGAGGCGTCGGTGACCTTGGAACGGAAGACGTACTGGTCACGCAGGGTGACGGCGCCCGCGTTCTCCATCGCGCCGGCGTTGAACTCCGGCACGAACAGCTGGTCGTACTTGGCGAACGGGTAGGCGAAGTCGAACTTCTCCTGGAAGTAGTCGAAGCCCTGCTTGGTGACCTCGAAGATCGCCTCGGCGTCCAGGAACTCGCGCAGCGAGGGACGACAGTAGACGCCGAGCGGCACCCGCTGGTCGCCCGCGGCGTACTCGTCGAAGACACCCACGTAGGGGCCGGCGACCAGGGCGGTGACGTAGGTGGACATCCGCGGGGTGGGCTCGAAGGCCCAGGTGCGGGTGGCGCCCTCGCCGGCCGGCTCCGGGGTGGGGGAGTTGGAGACCACGACCCAGCCCGCGGGGGCGGCGACGGTGAACCGGAAGGTCGCCTTGAGGTCGGGCTGCTCGAAGGCGGCGAAGACGCGGCGGGCGTCCGGGACCTCGAACTGGGTGTAGAGGTAGGTCTCGCCGTCGACCGGGTCGACGAAGCGGTGCAGGCCCTCGCCCGTGTTGGTGTAGGCGCAGTCGGCGACGACCCGGAGCTCGTTCTCGGCCTGGACGGCGGGAAGCGCGATCCGGCTGTCGGCGAAGGCGGCGAGGTCCAGCGCCTCGCCGTTCAGCACGATCTCGGACACGCTCGGCGCCACCAGGTCGATGAAGGTGGCGGCACCCGGGGTGGTGGCGGAGAAGCGGACCACGGTGGTGGACCGGAAGGTGCCCCCCTCGGGGGCCGAGCCCAGGTCGAGCTCGATGTCGTACGACTCCACATGCAGGAGTGCGGCCCGGGTACGGGCCTCCTCACGGGTCAAGTTGGTGCCAGGCACTCGCAGGACTCCTTTGTCAGGCTTGGTTGGGGGCATCCTTTCACGCCCGTCCCCCGCGCGGACCTGCGATTTCCGGGGCTGTCGGGCGGTCCGGGCGTTCGGCTACGACACTCGACGTAGGGCGGCGGCTGAGGTTTCGCAACGATCTGCTTTCGCCCTTGACTCTGTATTGCGGACTTGGCTGAGCTTAGAGTTCAGAAGTTGAAGATGAACGCCCGGTTGAGGATTCGACACCGCAGGGTGACGGCCCGGCCGGCCACAACGAGCTCCGCCGCAAGGGCGCGGCAGGGACGGGAGCGGTCGGGTTCCCGTGCCCTGGGAGGGTGAATCATGTCGATGGACACGCCGGGATCGCAGTCCTCACTGCACCGGGCGAACCTCGAAAGGGTGCTGCGGGCCGTGCGGATGGCCGGCTCGCTCACCCAGGCCGAGATCGCCAGGTCCACAGGGTTGTCGGCGGCAACGGTGTCCAACATCGTCCGCGAGCTGAAGGAGAGCGGCACCGTCGTGGTGGCCGACACCTCCTCAGGAGGCAGACGGGCGCGCAGTGTCTCACTCAGCGGGGACGCCGGGATCGTGGTCGGCGTCGACTTCGGTCACACCCATCTGCGGGTCGCGGTGGGCAATCTGGCGCACCGGGTACTGGCCGAGGAGAGCGAGCCGATCGACACCGACGTGTCGGCGCAGCAGGGCTTCGACCGGGCCGAGACGCTGGTCGGCCGGCTGCTCACGCAGGCCGGGTTCCGGCCGGACAAGGTGATCGGAGTGGGCCTCGGCGTGCCGGGCCCGATCGACGTGGAGACGGGTGCGCTCGGCTCGACCGCGATCCTGCCGGGCTGGACGGGCGTCAACCCGGGCCGGGAGCTCTCCCAGCGCCTGGGCATGCAGGTGTACGTGGACAACGACGCCAACCTGGGCGCGCTGGGCGAGTTGGTCTGGGGCGCGGGCCGCGGGCTGAGCGACCTGGCCTACATCAAGGTGGCCAGCGGCGTCGGCTCCGGACTGGTCATCAACGGCCAGATCTACCGGGGCCCCGGCGGCACCGCGGGCGAGATCGGGCACATCACGCTGGACGAGGCCGGGCCGGTCTGCCGCTGCGGCAACCGGGGCTGCCTGGAGACCTTCGTCGGCTCCCGCTACCTGCTCAACCTCTTGAACGCGAGCCACCCCGGCGAGCTGACGCTGAACAAGGTGGTGCAGCTGGCGCAGCAGGGCGACCTGGGCTGCCGCCGGGTCATCGCGGACGCCGGGCGGCAGATCGGCTCCGGTGTGGCGACCCTGTGCAACCTGCTGAATCCCCGTCGGGTGATCCTCGGCGGCGAGCTCGCCGAGGCCGGTGAGCTGGTGCTTTCCCCGATCCGGGACTCGGTGGCGCGGTACGCGATCCCGAGCGCGGCACGGCAGCTCTCGATCGTCCCGGGCACGCTCGGCGGCCGGGCCGAGGTGCTCGGCGCGCTGGCGCTGGTGATGAGCGAGATGGGCGAATCGGGCGCCATCCGGCATACCGGATTGGCGTCCGCGTCCAGCGCCTGAGCGGGTTCCGGGCGGGTCCGGAGCCGCCCTGAGCTGGGCCGACGGGCGGGGCCGAGGTCGTTTGATCTCGGCTTCGCCTTCAGGAAGATAACGAAAAGGTTCGAATCAGCGCAGTTGCGGTTTTACTTATTGACGACAAGGTGTGGGCCGGGTTGACTCCACTCAACCTCGCCGCAATGTTGCGGCTCTGTCAGGGAGGCACCCCCACCATGAACGCAATGATGCGTCGCGCTGTCATCGGTACCGCTGCTGTCTCGATGGCCCTCTCCATGGCCGCCTGTGGCAAGGCCGGCAGTGACAAGAAGGACGACGCCAAGGGCGGCGACAGCAAGTCGATCGGCCTGCTGCTCCCGGAGAACGCGTCCTCCGTCCGCTACGAGTCCTTCGACAAGCCGTTCATCGAGGCCAAGGTCAAGGAGCTGTGCGGCGACTGCACCGTCAAGTACAGCAACGCCGAGGGCTCGGCCGCGAAGCAGAAGCAGCAGTTCGACACCCTGATCGCCCAGGGCGTCAAGGTCATCATCCTGGACGCCTTCGACGCGGCCTCGACCCAGTCCTGGGTCAAGGAGGCGGCCGCCAAGGGCGTCAAGGTCATCGCGTACGACCGTCTGGCCACCGGCCCGGTCTCCGCCTACGTCTCCTTCGACAACGAGAAGGTCGGCGAGCTGCAGGGCCAGGCCCTGCTGGACGCCCTGGGCGCCAAGGCCGCCGAGTCCAACATCGTCATGATCAACGGTGACGACGCCGACCCGAACGCCGGCAAGTTCAAGTCCGGTGCGCACAAGGTCCTCGACGGCAAGGTCAAGAAGGTCGTCTACGAGCAGTCCGGTGAGTGGAAGCCCACCGTGGCCGGCCAGAAGATCGGCGCCGCGATCACCCAGCTCGGCAAGGACGGCTTCCAGGCCGTCTACTCCGCCAACGACGGCATGGCCGCCGCGATCATCACCCAGCTGAAGTCCGCGGGCATCAACGTCCCGGTCGGCGGCCAGGACGCGGGCCTCGACGCCATCCAGCGCCTCGTCACCGGCGAGCAGTCGTACACCATCTACAAGGCGTACAAGCCGCTGGCCGACTCGGCCGCCGAGCTCGCCGTCGCGCTGCTGCAGGGCAAGGACGTCAAGGCCGTCGCCTCCTCCAGCATCGACAGCGACACCGACAAGGGCATCCCGGCCAAGCTGCTCGACCCGAAGGTCGTCACCAAGGCCAACATCAAGGACACCGTGATCGCCGACAAGCTGTACACCGTCGCCGACATCTGCACCGGCACCTACGCCGACGCCTGCAAGACCGCGGGCCTGCAGTAAGTCCACCCGGGTGGGCGCCCCGAGCCGGGGCGCCCACCCTGCGGCGAGGCCGGCCTCTTCCTCCGTGGCGGGACCCCGGAGGTCCCCGGCCGGCCCACCCCCTTTCTCGCACTAACCTTCGCGCCCGGGTCGGCGCGCGGCAGGCCGTGTCATGCCCATATCCGGGGGCGGGCGCGGCATGAAGGAGATGGTTCACGTGACAGGCGCACCCGTACTGGCGTTGCGCGGTGTCTCCAAGCGCTTCGGTGCCGTCCAGGCGCTCACCGATGTGCATCTGGAGGTCCACGCCGGCGAGGTGGTCGCCCTGGTCGGCGACAACGGTGCAGGCAAGTCGACGCTGGTGAAGACGATCGCCGGCGTGCACCCCATCGACGAGGGCGCGATCGAGTGGGAGGGCACCAAGGTCTCGATCAACCGGCCGCACGACGCCCAGGCCCTCGGCGTCGCCACCGTCTACCAGGACCTCGCACTCTGCGACAACCTCGACGTGGTCGGCAACCTCTTCCTCGGCCGCGAGCTGCGCCGCTTCGGCGCGCTCGACGAGGTCGCCATGGAGAAGCGCGCCAAGGAGCTGCTCGACACCCTGTCGATCCGCATCCCCAGCGTCCGCATCCCGATCGCCGCGCTCTCCGGCGGTCAGCGCCAGGTCGTCGCGATCGCCCGCGCCCTGGTCGGCGACCCCAAGATCGTCATCCTGGACGAGCCCACCGCCGCCCTCGGCGTCGAGCAGACCGCCCAGGTCCTCGACCTGGTCGAGCGCCTGCGTGACCGCGGCCTCGGCGTCATCCTGATCAGCCACAACATGGCCGACGTCAAGGCCGTCGCGGACACCGTCGCGGTGCTCCGCCTGGGCCGCAACAACGGCGTCTTCGAGGTGGCCAGCACCTCGCACGAGGAGATCATCTCCGCCATCACCGGCGCCACCGAGAACGCCGTGACCCGGCGTCAGGCACGTATCGCGGAGGAAGCGAAGTGACCACCGACCAGACCACCAACGACGCCACGGAGAAGGCCCCGGAGCAGGCGGCCGCCCCGGCCGCGCCCGCGGTCGACCCGCGGCTCCTCGTGCGCGAGGCGGGCTTCGCCGGCTACCTCCAGGAGTTCAAGCGCAAGATGAAGAGCGGCGACCTGGGCTCCGTCCCGGTCGTGCTCGGCCTGATCCTGATCGGCGCCATCTTCCAGGGCATCACCGGCGACTTCCTGAACGCCGACAACCTCACCAACATCACCAAGTGGATCGCCGGCCCCGGCCTCATCGCCGTCGGCATCGTCTTCGTGCTGCTGCTCGGTGAGATCGACCTGTCGCTCGGCTCGGTCGCCGGCGTCTCCGCGGCGATAGCCGCCGTCCTCTCGGTGCGCTCCGGCCTCAACGAGTGGCTCGCCTGCCTGATCGCCATCGCCGCCGCGGTCGCCATCGGCGCCCTGCACGGCTTCTTCTTCGCCAAGATCGGCGTCCCCGCCTTCGTCGTCACCCTGGCCGGCCTGCTCGCCTGGAGCGGCCTGCAGATGTACGTCCTCGGCGACAAGGGCACCGTCAACGTCCTGAACGACGGTGTGCTCGCCAACCTGGACACCTACTTCCTCGGCGACGGCGACGTCGCCTTCACCTGGGGCTTCGCCGTCCTCGGCATCGCGCTCTTCGGCGCCGGCCAGTTCCTGGACGCCAAGCGCCGCGGCGACGCCGGCCTGCCGGCCCGCCCGATGAGCGAGATCGCCCTGCGCACCGGCGTGATCGCGGTGATCGGCCTGGTCGCCGCCTACATGCTGAACCAGGACCGCGGCCTGCCGCTGCCCCTGGTGATCTTCCTCTCGATCGTCGTCATCACCGACTTCGTGCTCCGCCGCACCTCCTACGGTCGGCAGATCTTCGCGGTCGGCGGCAGCGTCGAGGCGGCCCGCAGGGCCGGCATCAACGTCGCCTGGGTGCGGATCTCGGTCTTCATGATCTCGGCCGGCATGGCGGCCCTCGGCGGCCTCTTCATCGCCTCCCAGCAGGGCTCCGCCGACAAGCTGCTCGGCAGCGGCAACGTCCTGATGAACTCGATCGCGGCGGCCGTCATCGGCGGCACCAGCCTCTTCGGCGGCCGCGGCAAGACCTGGTCCGCCCTGCTCGGCATCCTGGTCATCCAGTCGATCATCACCGGCCTCGACCTGGTGCACGTCAACCAGGCGATCCAGTACATGATCACCGGCTCGGTGCTGCTCGCCGCGGTCGTGCTCGACTCCGTCTCCCGCCGCACCCAGAAGTCCAGCGGCCGGGGCTGACGACACGCCCGGAGCAGTGTGAGGCCCGGCACCCGAACCGATCGGGTGCCGGGCCCCGTCATGTCCTAGCGGAGCCCCCATGCGCCGCGTGGTGTCCGCCAGCCGGACATTAGACTCTTGCAGTCGGGGAAGCCCGGCCAGGCCGGACACCGAGGTCTGGGAACAGTGAACGAGGAGGAACGGGTGGCCCTGCTGACCCGCATTAGGGGACCGCGCGATCTCGACCGGCTCACCCCGGCGCAGCTGGCCGACCTGGCCGAGGAGATCCGCGGGTTCCTGGTCGAAGAGGTCTCGAAGACCGGCGGCCACCTCGGCCCGAACCTGGGCGTGGTGGAGCTCACCATCGCCCTGCACCGGGTCTTCGACTCGCCGCGCGACCGGATCCTCTTCGACACCGGCCACCAGAGCTACGTGCACAAGCTGCTCACCGGCCGCCAGGACTTCTCCCGGCTCAAGATGAAGGGCGGCCTCTCCGGCTACCCCTCGCGCGCCGAGTCCGAGCACGACGTCATCGAGAACTCGCACGCCTCGACCGTGCTCGGCTACGCCGACGGCCTCGCCAAGGCCAACCAGATCCAGGGCCACAAGGACCGCCCGGTCGTCGCCGTCATCGGCGACGGCGCGCTCACCGGCGGCATGGCCTGGGAGGCGCTCAACAACATCGCCGACGCCAAGGACCTGCCGGTCGTCATCGTCGTCAACGACAACGAGCGCTCGTACTCCCCGACCATCGGCGGCCTCGCCAACCACCTCTCCACCCTGCGCACCACCCAGGGCTACGAGCGGTTCCTGTCCTGGGGCAAGGACGCGCTGCAGCGCACGCCCGTCGTCGGCCAGGCCATGTTCGACACCCTGCACGGCGCCAAGAAGGGTCTGAAGGACTTCATCGCCCCGCAGGGCATGTTCGAGGACCTCGGCCTCAAGTACATCGGCCCGATCGACGGCCACGACCTGGTCGCGCTGGAGTCCGCGCTCGCCAAGGCCCGCGGCTTCGGCGGCCCGGTCATCGTGCACTGCATCACCGAGAAGGGCCGCGGCTACCACGCCGCCGAGAACAACGACGAGGACCGCTTCCACGCGGTCGGCGTCATCCACCCCGACACCGGCCTGCCGGTGAAGACCTCCGGCAAGGACTGGACCTCCGTCTTCGGCGAGGAGATGGTCGCCCTCGGCCGCGAGCGCAAGGACATCGTGGCGATCACCGCCGCGATGCTGCACCCGGTCGGCCTCGCCCCCTTCGCCAAGGCCTACCCGGACCGGATCTTCGACGTCGGCATCGCCGAGCAGCACGCCGCCGTCTCCGCCGCGGGCCTCGCCACCAATGGCCTGCACCCGGTCGTCGCCGTCTACGCGACCTTCCTGAACCGCGCCTTCGACCAGGTCCTGATGGACGTGGCCCTGCACAAGCTGGGCGTCACCTTCGTCCTCGACCGGGCCGGCGTCACCGGCACCGACGGCGCCTCCCACAACGGCATGTGGGACATGTCGATCCTCCAGGTCGTCCCGGGCCTGCGGCTCGCCGCCCCGCGCGACGCCGACCAGGTCCGGGCCCAGCTCCGCGAGGCCGTCGAGGTGCCGGACGCGCCCACCGTCGTCCGCTACTCCAAGGGCACCGTCGGCCCCGCCGTCCCCGCGATCGGCAAGGTCGGCGGCATGGACGTGCTCCGCGAGAGCGGCGAGCAGGGCGGCGACCGGCGCGCCGACGTCCTCATCGTCTCCGTCGGCGCGATGGCCCCGATCTGCCTGGAGGTCGCCGAACTGCTCGACGCCCAGGGCATCACCTCCACCGTCGTCGACCCGCGCTGGGTCAAGCCGGTCGACAAGGCCCTGCCCGGCCTCGCGGCCGAGCACCGGGTCGTCGTCACGGTCGAGGACAACGGCCGCGTCGGCGGCGTCGGCTCCGCGATCGCCCAGGCCCTGCGCGACGCCGACGTCGACCTGCCGCTGCGCGACTTCGGCATCCCGCAGGAGTTCCTCGACCATGCCAAGCGCGAGGAGATCCTGGCCGAGATCGGCCTCACCGCCCCCGACATCGCCCGGCAGACGACCGCCCTGGTGGCGCGCCTCGACGCGCAGCCCGTCCAGGCCTGACGCCCGCCCCCGCCCCGGCCCCGGGTGCCCGCGCACCCGGGGCCGCGGCATGCCCGAGAACAGGAGCCCCGGTGCGGATCCCGGGACCGACGCGCCCGCCGGCCGGAGCGCCCGGTAGGTTGTCACCCGTGCCCACACCGACCACCAGCCGCCCGTCCGCCATGACCGCCCGCCTCCGCGAGCAGGTCCGGACGGGCTACTGGACGAGACTGGTGCCGGTCCTGGCGCTGCTCGCCGTGGTCACCCACATCCCGTCCTTCCTGCGCCCGGTGTGGAGCCCGGACGAGGGCTACCTCGCCACCCAGGCCCGGATGCTCGCCGACGGCGGGGTGCTCTACGACACCGTCGTCGACCGCAAGCCGCCGCTGCTGCCCTGGCTCTACCAGGCCTGCTTCGCGCTGTTCGGCTCCGGTTCGCTCTGGCCGCTGCGCACCCTCGCGATCGTCGCCCACCTCGCCACCGCGATACTGCTGGCCTCCATCGCCCGCGGCCGCTGGGGCAACCGGGCCGGCGGCGCGGCCGGCGTGCTCTACCTGCTGCTGTCCATCGGCCTCTCGCCGGAGGACACCCAGGCGGCGACCTTCGAGGTCTTCATGCTGCCCGCCATGGTGGCCGCCTTCCGGTACGCCGAGCGGCGCCGCTGGCTGGCCGCCGGTATCGCGGTGGCGCTCTGCTCGCTGACCAAGCAGACCGGCGGCGCCGTGCTGCTGCCGGTGCTGTGGATGCTGCTGCAGGACGCCCGGCGGCGCGGCGTGCGATGGCCCCCCGTGCTGGGCGCCATCGGCCTCGGCTTCGCGCTGCCGATAGCGCTGGTCGCGCTGATCCTCACCAAGCCCAAGGGCTTCCTGTTCTGGGTGGTCACCGGCAGCGGCGACTACGCCTCGCTCGGCGGGGCCTGGCTTCAGATGACCGGCCGGGCGCTCGGCAACTCGGCGATCCTGCTCGCCGCCGGCCTCGGCTTCGTGGTGCCGATCGGGTACCGGCTGTGGCTGCGGCGCGGCCGCCGCAGCGTCCCCGGGGCGGGGGAGGAGCACGGCTCCACCACCGACCTGGGGGTGTGGCTGCTGTCCTCAGTGATCGCGGTCAGCGTCGGCTTCCACTTCTTCGGCCACTACTACCTGCAGCTGATGCCGCCGCTGGTACTGCTGGGCGTCGGCGCGGTCTCCACCTCGGCGGTGCGCTGGCGTCCGGTGCTCACCTACTCGGCGGTCGCCTGCACCTTCTTCTGGGGCCTCGCCGTGTTCTGGCCCGGACAGAAGCTCACCCAGACCACCGAGGTCGCCACCGCGGTCGCCAAGCAGACCACCCCGAAGGACACCGTGCTGGTCTGGGGCATGCACCCCGAGCTGTACTGGCTGGCCGACCGCAGGCCCGCCAGCCGCTACCTGACGGCCGGATTCCTGACCAACTTCAGCGGCGGCAAGGACGGCCAGAAGGTCGGCGAGCAGTACAGCGTCAGCGAGGCCTGGCAGACCTTCGACCAGGAGCTCGCCGCGAAGGGCCTGCCCGAGATCGTCGTCGACGACTCCGGCACCGCCCCCTACCAGCCGCTGCTGATCCCCCGGATCGAGAGCATGCTCGACACCCACTACGAGGTGGTCGGCGTCACCGGCGACACCGTCATCTACCGGCTGAAGAAGTAGCAGCCCGTCCCGCCGGCCTTCAGGCCGCCCGGCCTCCGTGCCGTGGCGGCCTCTGCGCGGCCCCGGGACGCGCGAAGGCCCCCCGCCTCCAGGCGGGGGGCCTTCGTCGTCGCTAGGGGCCTCAGGCGGGCACGGAGGCCACGCCCTGGGCGAGGAAGCGCTTGCCGTTCACGCGCTCCGCGACGCCCTCGCGGTCCAGGTACGGCGTGATGCCGCCCAGGTGGAAGGGCCAGCCGGCGCCGGTGATCATGCACAGGTCGATGTCCTGCGCCTCGCCGACGACGCCCTCGTCCAGCATCAGGCCGATCTCCTGCGCCACGGCCTCCAGGGCGCGGGCGAGGACCTGCTCCTCGGTCAGCACGGTGTCGCCGAAGGACAGCAGCGCGAGGACCTCGGGGTCGAGGACCTGCTGGCCGTCCTGCCAGACGTAGAAGCCGCGCTTGCCGGCCTTGACCAGCTTGGTGAGGTTCTCGGAGACGGTGTACCGCTCCGGGAAGGCGGCGGCCAGGGTCTCCGACACGTGCAGGGCGATGGCCGGGCCGACCAGCTCCAGCAGCACGATCGGGGACATCGGCAGACCGAGCGGCAGCACGGCCTTCTCCACCGTCTCGATCGGGGTGCCCTCGTCGATGGCGCCCTGGATCGCGTCCATGAAGCGGAGCAGGATCCGGTTCACCACGAACGCCGGGGCGTCCTTGGTGAGGACGGCCGTCTTCTTGAGCTTCCGGGCGACACCGAAGGCGGTGGCCAGCGAGGCGTCGTCGGTCTTCTCCGCGCGGACGATCTCCAGCAGCGGGAGGATCGCGACCGGGTTGAAGAAGTGGAAGCCGACGACCCGCTCCGGGTGCTCCAGCTTCGAGGCCATCTCGGTGATCGACAGCGAGGAGGTGTTGGTCGCCAGGATGGTGGTCGGCTTGACCACGGCCTCCAGCTCGGCGAAGACGTTCTGCTTGACGCCCATCTCCTCGAACACGGCCTCGATGACGAAGTCCGCGTCGCCGAAGGCGACGGCCTTGTCGAGGTGGCCGGAGACCAGGCCCTTGAGCTTGTTCGCCTTGTCGCCGTTGATCCGGCCCTTGGCGAGCAGCTTGTCGACCTCGCCGTGGACGTAGCCCACGCCCTTGTCGATGCGCTCCTGGTCGATGTCGGTCAGCACGACCGGCACCTCCAGGCGGCGGGCGAACAGCAGCGCCAGCTGCGAGGCCATCAGGCCCGCGCCGACGACGCCGACCTTGGAGACCGGGCGGGCCAGCGACTTGTCCGGCGCGCCGAACGGGCGCTTGGCGCGGCGCTGCACCAGGTTGAAGGCGTACAGGCCGCTGCGCAGCTCGCCGCTCATGATGAGGTCGGCCAGGGCCACGTCCTCGGCGTCGAAGCCCGCCTGCAGGTCCTGGTCCTTGACCTGCTGGATGATGTCCAGCGCCTTGTAGGCGGCGGGGGCGGCGCCGTGCACCTTGCCGTCGGCGACCAGGCGGCCCCAGGCGACGGCGTCGTCCCAGGCCTTGCCGCGGTCGATCTCCTCGCGCTCGACGACGGTCTCGCCGGTGAGCACGGAGGCGGTCCAGTGCAGCGACTGCTCCAGGAAGTCGGCCGGCTCGAAGATCGCGTCCGCGATGCCGAGCTCGAACACCTCCTTGCCCTTGAGCTGCTTGTTCTGGCTCATCGAGTTCTCGACGATGACCTTGACGGCCTTCGCCGGGCCGATCAGGTTCGGCAGGATGGTGCAGCCGCCCCAGCCCGGGACGAGGCCCAGGAAGACCTCCGGCAGCGAGAACGCCGGGACGCCGGAGCTCACGGTGCGGTAGGTGCAGTGCAGGCCGACCTCGACGCCGCCGCCCATCGCCGCGCCGTTGTAGTAGGCGAAGGAGGGGACGGGCAGCGCGGCGATCCGCTTGAAGACGTCGTGGCCGCCCTTGCCGATGGCCAGCGCGCCGCTGTGCTCCTTGAGCACCTCGACACCCTTGAGGTCGGCGCCGACCGCGAAGATGAACGGCTTTCCGGTGATCGCGACCGCGGCGACCTTGCCCTCGGCGGCCTCGGCCTCGACCTGGTCCAGCGCCTCGGAGAGCTTCGCGAGGGAGCCCGGGCCGAAGGTGGTCGGCTTGGTGTGGTCGAAGCCGTTGTCCAGGGTGATCAGCGCCAGCTTGCCGGCCTGCTTGGGCAGGTCGAGGTGGCGGACGTGCGCGGTGGTGACGACCTCGCCGGGGAACAGCTCGGCGGCGCGCTTCAGCAGCTCGGTGGTGCTCACGGTCACTTGTTCCCCTCGAAGTGCGGGTTCTCCCAGATGACCGTGCCGCCCATGCCGAAGCCGATGCACATGGTGGTCAGGCCGTAGCGGACGTCGGGTCGCTGCTCGAAGCGGCGCGCCAGCTGCGTCATCAGGCGCACGCCGGTGGAGGCCAGCGGGTGGCCGTAGGCGATGGCACCGCCGTAGGGGTTGACGCGCTCGTCGTCGTCGGCGATGCCGTAGTGGTCGAGCAGCGAGAGCACCTGGACGGCGAACGCCTCGTTGATCTCGAAGGCGCCGATGTCGTCGATGGTCAGGCCGGCCTTGGCCAGCGCCTTCTCGGTCGCCGGGACGGGGCCGATGCCCATGACCTCGGGCTCCACGCCGGCGAAGGCGTAGGAGACCAGGCGCATCTTGATCGGGAGGCCGAGCTCCTCGGCGACGTCCTCGGCGGCCAGCAGCGAGGCGGTGGCGCCGTCGTTCAGGCCGGCCGCGTTGCCCGCGGTGATGTTGCCGTGCGGGCGGAACGGGGTCTTGAGGTTCGCCAGCGACTCCATGGTGGTGCCCGGGCGCATCGGCTCGTCCGTGGTCGCCAGGCCCCAGCCGGTCTCGCCGACCTCGGGGTTGGTGTTGCGGATCGCGATCGGCACCAGGTCCGGCTGGATGTCGCCGTTGGCGTACGCCTTCGCGGCCTTCTCCTGGGAGCGCACGGCGTAGGCGTCGCAGCGCTCCTTGGTGATGTGCGGCAGGCGGTCGTGCAGGTTCTCGGCGGTCATGCCCATGAACAGGGCGGACTCGTCGACCAGCTTCTCCGACACGAAGCGCGGGTTCGGGTCCACGCCCTCGCCCATCGGGTGGCGGCCCATGTGCTCGACGCCACCGGCGATGACGATGTCGTACGCGCCGAAGGCGATGCCGCCCGCGGTGGTGGTGACGGCGGTCATCGCGCCGGCACACATGCGGTCGATCGCGTAGCCCGGGACGGACTTGGGCAGACCGGCGAGCAGGCCGGCGGTGCGGCCGATGGTCAGGCCCTGGTCACCGATCTGGGTGGTCGCGGCGATGGCGACCTCGTCGATGCGCTCGACGGGCAGCTCGGGGTTGCGGCGCACCAGCTCACGGATGCACTTGACGACCAGGTCGTCCGCGCGGGTCTCGTGGTAGATGCCCTTCGGGCCTGCCTTGCCGAACGGGGTGCGGACGCCGTCGACGAAGACGACGTCCCTCGCGGTACGAGGCACGGGGGCTCTCCTCCCAGGGGACATGACGTTAAGCGCAGTCCGCACGGCTCACGGGTGGAGCGGCGCTGCTTCAGAGTCATGCTACCCGCCGGTAACTACCTTGCCCAGGGGCCACGCCCCCCGGACGGGGTGTGTCTCCCGACACGTCGGTGAACCGGCGGGTACGGAAAACCCGGGGGCGCGTGGGGGCACCTCCCGGCCATCGGCCGAAAGGTGCCCCCACGCGCCCCTGTTCGGGCTTCTCCCGACCTGTGTCTGCGCGCTAGCTCGCGGCCTTGTCGAAGGCGGTGGCGAAGGCCGGGGCGACCAGGTCGGTCTGCCACTGGCGGGCGCCGAGGCGGCGGAGGGCGGCGCCGATGTGCTCGGCGTCGGCCACCGCCGGGGGCTCCCAGCAGACCCTCCGCACCAGGTCCGGCGTGACGAGGTTCTCCGCCGGGAGGTTCTTCTCCTCGGCGATCGCCGACACCGCGGCCCGCGCCGCACTGAGCCGCGCGGCCGCGACCGGGTCCTTCTCCGCCCAGGCCCGCGGCGGCGGCGGCCCGTCGTGCGGTGCGGCCGCGGCCGGCAGCTGCGCCTCGGGCACCTCGCGGGCCCGCTGCAGGGCGGCGAGCCACTGGTCGACCTGGCGCCGGTTGACCCGCGGGCCGAAGCCCTGGACGGCGACCAGGCCGGCGGCGTTGGTGGGCATGGCGAGGGCGGCGTTGACGATGGCGGCGTCGGGCAGCACCCGGCCGGGGGAGACGTCGCGCTCGCGGGCCATCCGGTCGCGGGCCTGCCAGAGCTCGCGGACGGCGGCGAGCTGGCGGCGGCGCCGGACCTTGTGCAGCTGGGAGGTGCGCCGCCAGGGGTCGACCCGGGGGGCGGGCAGCGGCGCGGCGGCGAGGGCGGCGAACTCCTGCAGCGCCCAGTCGAGCTTGCCCTGGGCGTCCAGCTCCTGCTCGAGTGCGTCGCGCAGCTCGACCAGCACCTCGACGTCCAGAGCGGCGTAGCGCAGCCAGGGCTCGGGCAGCGGGCGGGTGGACCAGTCGACGGCCGAGTGCTCCTTGGCGAGGGAGAGGCCGAGGACGTTCTCGGTCATCGGGCCGAGGCCGACCCGGGGGAAGCCGGCGAGCCGCCCGGCCAGCTCGGTGTCGAACAGGCGCTGCGGGCGCATGCCGACCTCGGCGAGGCAGGGCAGGTCCTGGGTGGCGGCGTGCACCACCCATTCGGTGTCGGCGAGGGCCTCGCCGAGGGCGTGCAGGTCGGGGCAGGCGATCGGGTCGATCAGCGCGGTGCCCGCACCGGCCCGGCGGAGCTGGATGAGGTAGGCCCGCTGGCCGTAGCGGTAGCCGGAGGCCCGCTCGGCGTCGACGGCGACCGGGCCCGTTCCTGCGGCGAAGGCCGCGACCGTGTCGGCGAGCGCCTGCTCGTCGGCGACGACGGGTGGCAGCCCCTCCCGCGGTTCGAGGAGCGGGACCGGGGCTGTCTCTTCTGGGATGGCTGCTACGGCGTCGGTCACCCCCCAAGGGTACGACGGTGTACGGGGCCGGGAGTGTTGTCCGACTGGTCAGCCCGCGTTCGGACATATGCCGCCGGCCCGTGGCCCGCCGGTCCCCGCGCCGTGGACGCGGCGGAGGCCCGGAGGAAACGTTCCTCCGGGCCTCCGCCGGGTGGTCGCGCCGGAGCCGGCCCGCGCGGGGGTCGGGCCGGTCCGGGCGTCAGTGGATGATGCCGGTGCGCAGCGCGACCGCGACCATGCCGGCCCGGTCGCCGGTGCCCAGCTTGCGGGCGATCCGCGCGAGGTGGCTCTTGACGGTCAGTGCGGACAGGCCCATCGCCACGCCGATCGCCTTGTTGGACTGGCCCTCCGCCACCAGCCTCAGCACCTCGACCTCGCGGCCGGACAGCTCCCGGTACGCGGTGGGCTGCGTCCCGGGGGCGCCCGGCGCGCCGGGGGCTCCGGGGGCTCCCGTGGCACCGGGGGCGCCGGGGACGCCCGGCATGCCGGGTCGGCGCATCCGGCCGGCCAGGTGGGCAGCGCCGAGCGGCATGCCGGGGCGGCCGGGCATGGCGAGGTTGGTGCGGGTACCGGTGACCACGTAGCCCTTGACGCCGCCGGCGAGCGCGGAGCGGACCGCTCCGATGTCGTCGGCCGCGGAGAGCGCGAGGCCGTTGGGCCAGCCCGCGGCGCGGGTCTCGGCCAGGATGGTCAGCCCGGAGCCGTCCGGGAGGTGCACGTCGGCGATGCAGATGTCGCGCGGGGTGGCGACCCGGGGGCGGGCTTCGGCGATCGAGGAGACCTCGATCACGTCGCGCACCCCCAGGGCCCACAGGTGCCGGGTGACGGTGTTTCGGACGCGCGGGTCGGCGATGACCACCATGGCGGTGGGCTTCGTCGGACGGTACGCGACCACGTTTGCGGGGTGCTCGAGAAGGACCGACACCAGGCCTCCTGTGGGGAGTGGCGGACGGAACCCCGATGGGGGCGGTCGGAGTGTTCCGCGTTCGGAAAGGGTCACTGACACCTTCGGCATCATCCGTGCCCGGCTTTAGCGAAAGATCACGATCTAGTGAGTAACAATACGGACAAATCGCGCAGGTGACTGATACGACATGCCCTGGAATCGCACGGATTCGATCGCAATCAGATCGAAATGATCAATTTCTGCCGGGTAATTGACACAGACCGGGACGGAAGTCACACTCCGTCAGCCCTGGGAGTGGCAGTGCGGACGACGAGTCCGGTCGTCCCCCGGACGTGGCCGCAGCGGGGCCTCGGCGCGGGGCTCAGTGCGGGCGCGGCCGGTGGCGGGCCGGCATCGGCACCACGCCGCCGAGTGACGGGGCGTCCGGCATCGGCATCGGCGCCCCCGCGGCCGGCGGCAGGCCGGCGCAGATGCAGAGCAGGTCGCCCCAGGCCGCCAGGTGCCGCTCGAACCGCTTGTCCGCCGGCGTCCAGGACGCCCGCACCTCGATCTCGGTCGACGCCGGACGCTCGGCGAGCGCGCCGAAGTAGTCCGAGGCGCAGCGGGTCACCGTGCCACCCGGCTCCGCGTACCCGGCCCCGTGCGCCTGCAGCGCGTCCAGCAGCCAGGCCCAGCCGACCTCGCCGAGCATCGGGTCGCCCGCGATCTCGGGCTCCAGCTCGGCGCGGGTCATGGTGACAACCCGGAAGTCGCCGTTCCAGGCGGACTGCCCGGCCGGGTCGTGCAGCAGCACCAGTCGGCCGTCCGCGAGCTCCTCGCCGTCCACCTCGACCGCGGCGGTCACCGCCCACGCGAACGGTGCCAGCCTGCGGGGCGCCGGCGCGGGGGAGAGCTGCACCTCGGGCCGGAGCCGGGCGCCCGCGAGCGCCTCGACCGCACGGCGGAACTCGATCGGCGCCGCCTCCTCGTCCGTTCCGCCACCTTGTGCGGGGTGTCCGCCGACCGCTGCCATGGAGGGAAGCCTAGGTCGCCCGCGGCCCCAATCCGAGCAACTTCCGTCGGTGCGGCGCGCCGTAGCACCGCAGGTCGGACATCTCGGACGAACCTACGAGGTGCCCGGAGCCGCCGCGCGTACGGCGCGTGCGAAGATTTGACCCGTGAGTGAGACACCCGCGGCGAGCCCCGCAGCCGAGACCGACCCGCAGTCCACCGTGCGCCGCGGCGCCGCGTACGACTCCGTCTTCCTGCGTGCCGCCCGCCGCGAGCCGGTGTCGCACACGCCGGTCTGGTTCATGCGGCAGGCGGGCCGCTCGCTGCCGGAGTACCTGAAGGTCCGCGAGGGCATCCCCATGCTGGAGTCCTGCATGCGGCCCGAGCTGGTCAAGGAGATCACCCTGCAGCCGGTGCGCCGGCACAAGGTGGACGCGGCGATCTTCTTCAGCGACATCGTGGTGCCGCTCCGGGCCGTCGGCATCGACGTGGACATCAAGCCCGGTGTCGGCCCGGTGATCGCCGACCCGATCCGCACCGTCGAGGACCTCCAGCGGCTGCGCCCGCTGGAGCCGGACGACATGCCGTACATCACCGAGGCGGTCGGGCTGCTCGTCGACGAGCTGGGCACCACCCCGCTGATCGGCTTCGCCGGCGCCCCGTTCACGCTCGCCAGCTACCTGGTCGAGGGCGGCCCGTCGAAGAGCCACGAGAAGACCAAGGCCATGATGTACGGCGCGCCCGAGCTCTGGGCGGGCCTGGTCGAGCGCCTCGCCGACATCACCGCCGCCTTCCTGAAGATCCAGATCGAGGCCGGCGCCTCCGCGGTGCAGCTCTTCGACTCCTGGGTCGGCGCGCTCGCCCCGGACGACTACCGCCGCTCGGTGATGCCCAGCAGCAGCAAGGTCTTCGAGGCGGTCGCCGGGTACGGCGTGCCGCGGATCCACTTCGGCGTCGGCACCGGCGAACTGCTCGGTCTGATGGGCCAGGCCGGCGCCGACGTGGTCGGCGTCGACTGGCGGGTGCCGCTGAACGTCGCCGCCGACCGGGTCGGCCCCGACAAGGGCCTGCAGGGCAACCTCGACCCGGCGGTGCTCTACGCGCCGACCCACGTCGTCGAGACGAAGGCCCGCGAGGTGCTGCACGCCGCCGCCGCGCTCGGCGACAGCGGCCACATCTTCAACCTCGGACACGGCGTCATGCCGACCATGGACCCGGACGCGCTGAGCCGCCTGGTCGCCTTCGTGCACGAGGCCAGCGCCCGCTGACCGGCCTGGGCGGGGCCGGTTCGTCCGGCCCCGCCGCGTTCTCACTCCCCGTCCGGCCGCGTGGGTGCCTGCGTCTCCCCGGCCGACTGCGCCGGCACCGTCGGACCGGCCTGCCGCGGCACCGCCCAGGCCGGTACCGGCGGGGCCGGCCGGGACGCCGCCCGCCGCTTCAGCCCGCGCCGCAGCAGCCAGGCCGCCGGGGCCAGGACCGCCAGGAACGGCGCCAGCGCGGCGAGGGCGACCAGCAGCCCGCGCACCACCGCCAGCAGCACGTGCCAGCCGCCGGCGAAGGCGTGCCCGACCGCCGCCCACAGGCCCCGCTCGTGCTTCTCCGCCACCGGCGGGGCGTCCGTCGGCCGGCGCAGCTCCACGGTGATGGTGGACAGCGAGGTCTGCGAGCCCAGCTCCTGCAGACGCTGCTTCAGCGACTCGAGGTCCGCCTCCCGGCGGGTCAGCTCGCTCTCCAGCGAGACCACCTCGGAGAGCGACTTCGCGTCGGCGAGCAGCGCCCGCACCCGGTCCACCGACGCCTGCTGGGTCTTCAGGCGGCTCTCGGTGTCGACCACCTGCTCGGTGAGGTCGTCCGCGTCGCTGCTTCGGGTCAGCACGGTGCCGAGGCCGGCCAGCCGCTCCATCGCCTGCTGGTAGCGGGCCGAGGGCACCCGCAGCACCAGCCGTCCGGCCTCCCGGCCGCCGCTCTCGGAGAGCGACTCGCTGCCGACGTAGCCGCCGGTGTCCGCGGCGGCCCTGCGGATCTCGGCCGCGGTGCCGCCCCGGTCGTCGGCCTTCAGCTCCAGCACCAGGCGGCCGGAGTAGGCGATGTACCGGTGGTCGGCCGCGTTCCCCGCGGGGGCGCCGGACGGGTTGCCGGTGGCCGCCGCGGTGGGCTGCCCGGCCGGCCGGTCCGCCGCACCGGCGCCGGCCGCAGGTCCACCCGCGGTCGGCGCGGCCTTCGGTGCCACCGCCTCGGCGGGCGCCGCCGCCGCGTCCGAGGACGACCGGCCGCCGTCGGCGCCGCACCCGCTCAGCAGTAGGACCGCCGCCAGCGCGGTGCCCGCCAGCACCCGTCTGCCCGTGCTCCTCATGTGTCCGTCCTCCCCTGTCCGCTCCGGCGGGTCGTCCGCGCCGGTCGCACCATTGGACGCGCGATCGGCCCCGCCGGACCCGTCCCGGTGATCCCGAACCGGTCACGGTCCGGCCTCGTCCCGGTGTACACCGGCCGTCCGCCGTACCGGAGTTGACGGGCCGCCGACAGCCCGGGCGACCCGGCCGGGGTGCGGGGCGAGCGGGGCAGCCCCGGGCCCGCGGGTAAGGAGTGCGAGACTGCCGGACATGGCAGAACCTCATGTCGTGGTGATCGGCGGCGGCATCGCCGGACTCGCCGCAGCGGTGTTCCTGGCCGACGGCCCGTACCGGGTCACCGTGCTGGAGGCGTCCGACCGCTTCGGCGGGAAGCTGATGGCGGGGGAGGTCGGCGGCGTCCGGGTCGACCTCGGCGCCGAGTCGATGCTCGCCCGCCGCCCCGAGGCGGTGGAGCTGGCCCGCGCCGTCGGCCTGGCCGAGCAGCTGGAGCCGCCCACCGGGGCGAAGGCCGCGATCTGGACCCGCGGCGCGCTGCGCCCGCTGCCCGGCGGCCAGCTGATGGGCGTGCCCGGCGACCTCGACGCGCTGGCCGCCTCCGAGGTGCTCACCGCGGCCGGCCTCGACCGCGCCCGGCACGAGCGGCCCATCCAGGTCGGCGAGGACGTCCCGATCGGCGCCTACGTCGCGGCCCGGCTCGGCCGCGAGGTCGTCGACCGGCTCGTCGAACCGCTGCTCGGCGGCGTCTACGCCGGCCACGCCGACGAGATCTCGCTGCGCGCCGCCGTCCCGCAGCTGCTGCCGCTCGCCCGTGGTGGCGGCGGCCTGGTCGAGGGCGTCCGCGACCTCACCGGCCGGGCCCGACCCGACGGCGGGCCGGTCTTCCAGGGCATCCGCGGCGGGATCGGCACCCTGCCGGAGGCCGCCGGGGCCCACCTGCGCCGGGCCGGCGCCGAACTGCGCACCGCGAGCCCGGCCGACGAGCTGCGCCGCACCGCCGAGGGCTGGCGGGTGACCGTCCGCGGCGAGGTGCTGCACGCCGACGCGGTGGTGCTGGCCGTGCCCGCCCCGCGGGCGGCCGCGCTGCTGCGCGCCGACGTCCCGGCCGCCGCCGCGGAGTTGGACACCGTCGAGTACGCCGGCATGGCCCTGGTCACCATGGCCTTCGACCGCGCCGACACGGCCGCCCTGCCCTACGGCAGCGGCTTCCTGGTGCCGCCGGTGGACGGCCGCTCGATCAAGGCCTCCACCTTCTCCTCGCACAAGTGGGGCTGGCTGGACCGCGCCGCCCCCGACGCCTTCCTGCTGCGCACCTCGCTCGGCCGGCACCGCGAGGAGGCCGCCCTCGACCTGCCGGACGAGGAGCTCGTCGCCCGCTCGCTGGCCGACCTGGAGCAGGCCGCCGGACTGCGCGCGACGCCCTACGCCACCGCGGTCACCCGCTGGCGGGCCGGCCTGCCGCAGTACCCGGTGGGCCACCTGGACCGGATGGCCCGGGTCCGCCGGCTGGTCGCGGACGCCGGACGGCTGGCGGTCTGCGGCGCCGCGTACGACGGCGTGGGCATCCCGGCCTGCATCGGCAGCGCCCGCCGCGCCGTCAACGAGTTGTTGACCCCGGCGGACGGCGCCGGCGGCCCGGAAGGGACAATGAGGACATGACTGAGAGCACTGAGCAGCAGCCCGCGAAGAAGAAGGCCCGCGACCTCAACCAGGTCATCCGCTACACCATGTGGTCGGTGTTCAAGCTCAAGGGCGAGCTGCCCGAGGACCGCGCCGCCCTCGCCGCCGAGGTGGACGAGCTCTTCGCCCAGCTCGCGGCCAAGGACGTCACCGTACGCGGCACCTACGACGTGTCCGGCCTGCGCGCCGACGCCGACGTCATGATCTGGTGGCACGCCGAGAACTCGGACGACCTGCAGGAGGCGTACAACCGCTTCCGCCGCACCGCCGTCGGCCGCGCCCTGGAGCCGGTCTGGTCGAACATGGCGCTGCACCGCCCGGCCGAGTTCAACAAGTCGCACATCCCGGCCTTCCTCGCCGACGAGCGTGCCCGCGACTACGTGTGCGTCTACCCGTTCGTCCGCTCCTACGAGTGGTACCTGCTGCCCGACGAGGAGCGCCGCGCCATGCTCGCCGAGCACGGCAAGATGGCCCGCGGCTACCCGGACGTCCGGGCCAACACGGTCGCCTCCTTCGCCCTCGGCGACTACGAGTGGCTGCTCGCCTTCGAGGCCGACGAGCTGCACCGGATCGTCGACCTGATGCGCGACCTGCGCCCGTCCCGGGCCCGGCTGCACGTCCGCGAGGAGGTGCCGTTCTTCACCGGCCGCCGCAAGCCGGTCGCCGAGCTGCTCGCCGGCCTGGTCTGAGCCCGCGCACGGCGCACCGGCACGGGCGGCGCGGCGGGCTCAGGTCCGCAGCGCCGCCCGCAGCCGTTCGTCGGTGAGGGCCGCCGGGCCCACCATGGCGACGGCGGTGAGCAGCGCCTGCTCCGGGTCGCGGGTGTGGCCGAGCTGGCGCGGCACCCGGGCCGTGCGCAGCACCTCCAGGCCGGCCGGGGCGGCGAAGCGGGTGTAGGTGTGCACGTCCACCCGGGCCATCAGCAGGGTGCCGCAGGTGAGGATCAGCGGCAGCGAGAACCAGGCGATCGCCGCGCCCGCGTCCCCGGTGCCGGGGGCCGCCAGGGCCAGGGAGGCGGCCAGCAGCAGCACGCACAGCAGCAGGGCCTGCCGCACGTGCCGCACCGCGCGCGAGGTGTCCCGCCGGACGCGCTCCGGTGTCGCCAGCCCGGCCAGGGCAAGGCGCTCGCCGATCTCCCGGACGGTCGGGTGCGCCGCCAGCGAGGCCCGCAGCGGCGCCGTCCGGCACTGGCCCTCCGGCCCGATCTGCGCGATCAGCGCCCGCTCCAGCCGGCTGCGGCCACGCGGGTCGACCACGGTGGTCCAGCCGGTGTGCGCCAGGTGCAGCCGGCCGCGGCCGGCCATCAGAACCAGCGCCAGCTCCACCACCCGGGCCGGGCCGCCGGCCAGGTAGGCGGTCTCGTACAGGCCGATCCCCACCGCCTCGGAGGGCCGGGAGGGGCCGAGGCCGTCGAGGACGTCGGCCCTCGTGGCGACCCGGACCAGCTGCAGACAGGTGAGCGCGGCAGTCGCGCAGGCCGGGATGAGGAGGAGCACCCACATGGGCTTGTTCTAGCCCCGGCAGGGGCGGGCGGGGAACACGTGCCCCGCCCGCGATACGAAACTGTGACAAGCCGGGTCAGGACCCGCCGCACCCGCCGCCGCCGCAACTGGAGCCGCACGAGCTGCCGCCGCCGCAGGAGCTGCCGGAGGAGCAGGAGCCCCCCGAGGAGCCGCAGGAGCCGCTGGACGAGCCGCAGCTGGACGAACCGCAGGACGACGAGGAGCCGCCGTCAGAGGACGAGCCGCACCAGACCGCCGTGGAGCCGCTCGCCGAGTTGAGCGCGTAGGTGGCGGCGAGCTGCCGGGCCATCAGGGCCGCCCGCGTCTCCTCGTCCAGGATCTCGGTGCCGTCCAGGGCCAGTGCGCCGAGCACCGCCAGTGCCGCCGCCGGCGCCGCCACGTCCCACGGCCGCCAGGCGCCGCCCTCCTTCATCATCGACAGCTGCCGGCGGCCGGCCGGGGTGACCCGGCCCTTGTCCGGCCGGGTCGCCACCAGGAAGATCACGCCGACGATCAGCAGGATCGCGAACGGCAGGACCGGCGGCGCGCCGGTGTAGCGGTCCTCGAAGCTGCGGCCGGCCCAGTCCACCATCGCGAACACGCCTAGCGCCACGGTGGCCAGCAGCGCCAGCCCGAACACGATGCGGGCCCGCACCAGGGCCCGGTGGCGGTCCGGGCGGCGCATCAGACCGCGCTCCGCCAGCCGGTCGCCGATCTCCTGGACGGCGGCGCTGCGGGCGACCGCCAGGCGCAGCACGTGCGCGTCCTGCTGCCGGCCGGGGCCGGCCGCCTCGATCAGGGCCGCCTCGACGGCGTCCCTCGGCTGCGGGTCGGTGACGGTGACCGTGCCGGACCGCGACACGATCACCCGGCCCTCCTGCTGCATCCGGATCAGCGCGGTGACCGCGACCCGGGTCGGGCCGCCGGCCAGGAAGGCCGTCTCCAGCAGCTCCAGTCCGCGGCCGGACAGGCCCCGCGGGTGCGGCACCCGGCGCAGCCGCGCGTTGGTGACGCTCACCGCCGCCCCGGTGGCCAGCACCAGGACGAGGGCCACAGTGAACTCGGTACTCCACATCGTCGTCTCCCCCGTGGATCGAACGGGTCCGAGGACCCGGGTGGTGCCGCCTCAGCCCCGGGACGGGACAGGGCGGTCGTGGGCGCCCGCGCCGCGGCGGCGCAGGCGGTCGGGCAGCGTGCGGGCGAGCACCGTCCGGGCCGTCCGCAGCGGGTTCGACGGCCGCGGCGCGCCCTCGGGCCGCAGCCAGTGCTCCAGCTCCGCCCGCCAGGGCGCGGCCGGCTCGGCGGCCAGCGCCCAGACGGCGAACTCCCGGGCGTCGGCCCGGTACCCGCCGCGCTGCGGGCCCTGCCGGGCGTACCGCTCGAACAGCGGCCGCCAGTCGGCGCCGAGGATGCGGGCCGGCTCCGGTGCGACCCTGGCGGTGGTGTCCCGCCGCTTGGCGAGCAGCCCGCGGGCCTGGGTGGCGACCTGCGCCGGGTCGAAGCCCTCCGGGACGGGGCCGCCCGCGACCAGCGCGGCCATCAGCGCGGTCTGCCGCCGGGCGAGCCGGGCCCGCGCCACGGCCAGTTCGGCGTCCTCCGCGCGCAGGAGGTATTCGTCGGGTTCAGCCACCGAGTGCCACCTCCTCCCGGGCGGTTGCGCGCTCCAGGACGGCCCGGATCGCGTCGAGTTCGCCGGCCAGTTCGGCCGGCGGCGGGAAGGCGTCGTCCCGCTCCAGCAGGACGCCGGGCGGCACGGCGCGGCCGCAGAGCTCGGCGAGCACCTCCAGCACCGGCGCGGTGACCGGGTGGGCGTGCGTGTCGTGCCACACCCCGTCCCGCTCCACGCCGCCCGCGACGTGCACGTACGCCAGCGCCTCCAGCGGCAGCCGGGCGAGCTCCGCGGTGACGTCCAGGCCCAGGTTGACCCGGTTGGTGTGCAGGTTGGCGACGTCCACCAGCAGCCGCACCCCCGTGCGCTCCACCAGCTCGGCCAGGAACTCGCCCTCGGTCAGCTCGTCGTCCGGCCAGCGCAGATGCGCCGCGATGTTCTCCAGGGCGAGCGGCACCGGCAGCTGGTCCTGGGCGATCCGGACGTTCTCCGCGACCACCCGCAGCGCGTCCCGCGAGCGCGGCACCGGCAGCAGGTGGCCGGACTCCATCCCGCTGGCCCGGACGAACGCGAGGTGCTCGGTGACCAGCGGCGCGTCCAGCGCCTCGGCCACCTCGGCCAGCCGCGCCAGCCGGTGCGCGGCCGGCGGTTCGGCGCCGCCGAGGCCGAGCGAGACACCGTGCGGGACGACGGTCACGCCGCGCCCGCGCAGCACCTCCAGCGAGCGGGGCAGGTGGCCGGCGCAGACGTTCTCCGCGACCACCTCCACCCAGTCCACGCCGGACAGCCGCTCGACCGCGGTGTCGATCTCCGCCCGCCAGCCGATCCCCACCCCCAGCCGGGGCGGCTCCGTCGAGTGCGCCATGCGTGCTCCCCCCTCTCCACTTCCCGTGCTCAGGTCTTCCCGTGCTGAGGGTGTACCGGCCGGACACGGCTGCCAACCACCGGCAGCAGAACTCAGAGCTGAACTTGAGCTTTCTCCGCGGCGCCGCCCGCCGGGCGGGCAACTCCGGTCCCAGGGACCGATATTCGGCGGCGCCGGGGCGGCCGAGTCGTTAACGTGACGTGTCTATGACGCTCGCGATCCGTGCCTTCCGGCCCGACGACGCGCCCGCGGCCTGCGCCGCGCTGCGCGCCGGCCGCCCGCATCTTGTCACCACCCCCGAGGCGGTCGCCTGGCAGGCCGCCGCCCAGCCCTACCTGCGGACCCTGCTCGCCGAGGCGGACGGCGAACTCCTCGGCGTCTCCCGGTTCGGCGCCTACCCGGACAGCGAGGAGCCCGGCCACGGCTTCGCCCGGGTCCACGTCGCCCCCGGGCACCGAGGCCGCGGCGCCGGCACCGCCCTGCTGGCCGCCACCGAGGAGGCGCTCGCCGCCGAGGACGTCCGGCACGCGCACTGCTGGGTGGACGACGAACCGGCGGCACACGCCTTCGCCGCCGCCCACGGCTACACCCGCGGCCGGATCGCCTACTTCGGCGCACGCGACCTCACCGCCCCGCTGCCGCCGCGGCCGGCCGGCCCGCCCGGCATCGAACTGCGCACCGGCGCCGACTACCTGGACGACCCGCACCCGCTCTACCTGGTGGACGTCGAGGGCACCCGGGACGAGCCCGGTGACATCGACCTCGCCGACCAGGGCTACGCCTCCTGGCTCGACGAGATCTGGCACCGGCCCGACCTCGACCGCGAGCTCACCACCGTGGTGGTCGCCGACGGCCGACCGGTCGGCTTCTCCGCCGCCCAGACCGACGGCGAGGGCCGCTACTGGTCCTCGTTCACCACCACCGTCCGCGCCCATCGCGGCCGGGGCCTCGCCAAACTCGCCAAGGCCGACTCGCTGCACCGCGCCCGGGCCGCCGGCATCACCGCCGCCTACACCCACAACGACGGCGACAACGCCCCGATGCTCGCGGTCAACGACTGGCTCGGCTACCGGCGATTCGCCGCCGAATGGAAGTACAGCCGCGAGCTGGACTGCTGACGCACACGGGAGCTCACTCAGGGCGCCAGCGCCCCTGATGCCCTTCCGAGGCCCTTCAGCCGACGTCGACGCCGTGGGCGCGGGCCAGCCCGGCCAAGCCGTCCGCCCAGCCCTGGCCGACCGCCCGGACCTTCCACACCTCCGGGCCTCCGGCCGGCCGGTGCCGGTACACCTCGGCGACCAGCATCGCCGAGACCGCAGGGTCGGACGGCGGGCGGAACGACCAGGCGGTGCCGTCCTCGGCGTGCAGCAGCAGCTCCGCGTCCGTGAGGTGGGCGCAGCTCAGCCCGGCGTCGGCGTCCATGTTGACGGAGACCGCGACCCGCCGGACGTCCGCCGGGAGGCCGGCCGGCCGCAGCACCGCGGACTCCGAGCGCCGCCCGTCCGCGGCGGCCGACTTGTCGCCGAGCAGCACCGCCCCGCCGGCCGCGCTGCGCTGGTGGTAGAAGACGAAGTCCGCGTCCGAGCGGACCAGACCCTCGTCGGTGAGCAGCAGCAGCGTCAGATCCGCCTCCGCGCCCGCGGAGGAGAAGCGCACGGTCAGGCCGTCGAGGGCGCCCGGTGGCAGTACCGCGTTCTGCCCGGGCCCGAGCACCGCGGGCTCAGCGTCCGGTCGGCGGGCACCGCCGCCCCGGGCCTTCGGCCGCCCGTCGGCCGGGCCGAGCCGCCCCGCCAGGCCGTGTTCGCGTAGCAGCGCCACCAGCATCGGCCCGTCCACCAGCGTCAGCGGCCGGCCCTCCACCCAGCGCCGGGAGCCCGGGCCGAAGCCGGAGGTGGTGACGAGGATGCCGCGGTTCGCCCCGCAGCGGGCCATCGTCGCGTCCAGGTCGCGGACGGCCGTGGGCGGCACGGTGTGCCGGTAGCGCTTGGCCTGGATGACGATCTGCCCGCCGGTGATCGGGTCCGGGTCCTCCGCCAGCACGTCCACGCCCTCGTCGCCGCTGCGTGCGGTCGTCCGGGTGCGCAGGCCGCGGCGGCGGAACAGCTCGGCGATCAGCTCCTCGAAGGCGATCGGGTCCATGGTGAACAGGTCCGGGCCCTCGTCGTCCGCCGGCGCCGCCGCGGCCGGTGCGCCCGTCGCGTGCGGCCGGACGGCCTCCGGCCTGTCAGGGCGCGCCGACAGCCGGCCGTGCAGCGCCTCCTCCAGGCAGTCCACCGCGGCGACCCGCTCCAGGTCCAGCGCCAGGAAGTCCGCCCGCTCGGTGGCCACCGACACCAGGCAGCGGCTCTCCTCCCGCCCGGTCGCCGGATCGACCGCCTCCACCACGCCGTTCACCACCACCGAGGCGAGCAGGCCCTCGGTGTCCGCCCGGAACGCCTCCGCCAGCACCCGTAGCGCGCACTGCGCCACGACCTCCCGGTAGAGCGCGCGCCGCTCGCCGACCGGCCGGGCCACCTCGGCGTCCCGGTCGTCGGTCTTCACGTACCGGTGCCGGGCGACCGCCGGCACCACCGAGAAGTCCGGCAGCGGCCACTCCACCACCAGCTGCCGGGCGCCTGCGTCCCAGACCGCCTCCGCCGTGTGCGGGAAGCCCTCCGGCCAGTCGTCCCGCCAGCCGAGCGCCGTTTCGAAGTACTCCTCGACCGCCTCCGGCACGCCCGCCCGGAGCCCCGCCGCCAGCTGTGCCGCATTGGCCGCGAGCTGCCGGCGGGAGGCCAGCCAGGTATCGAACTCGGACCGGTACTCGTCGAGTTGGCGCAGTCGCTGCTGTTCGGCGGCCTGCGCCGCGTACCAGTCCTGCTCGAACCGGGCGCGGGCCTGCGCCGCCTGCTCGTCCCACTGCCGGCGGGCCGCCGGGTCGAACGCCTGCGCGCCCGTCAGCGGCGGTATCAGGTACCAGGACTGGTCCGGCATCGGCACCGGCACCCCGAGCTGCCCCGGGTCGAAGGCGGCCGCCGGCGCCGCCAGGTCGGCGGGGGAGAAGCCCCGCCCGCGCAGGCCCGCGGCGAGTGTGTCGCGCAGCGCCGCGACCCGATCCTCCAGCTCGGCCGTCCGCCGGGCCGCGTCCGCCTCCCGGCTCTGCCGGTACGCCCGCAGCGCCTCCCGCTGCCCCTGCGCCGCCGCCCGCTCGGCGTCCCGGCGGGCCCGCTCGTACTGCCGCTGCGCGGCGGCGTCGGCGCGCCGCTGCGCCTCCTCCCGGCGGTGCTGTTGGCGCTGTGCCTCCGCCAGCATGGCCAGTACTCCGGAAGTGCGACGCCCTGCCACCGTGGTCCTCTCGTGCCGTTCGACTGATGATCAGTCTGGCACGGTGTGGCGCCGCGGTGACAGGGCGTGCGGGAGTGCGCTGCTGGGGCCCTGGCCTACTCGGCGGGCCGGAGAGTCAGCGAGATGCTGTTGATGCAGTAGCGCTGGTCGGTCGGGGTGTCGTAGCCCTCGCCCTCGAAGACGTGCCCGAGGTGACTGCCGCAGCTGGCGCAGCGGACCTCCACCCGGCGCATCCCGAAGGACGTGTCCTGGATGTACTCGACGCTGTCCCCGGCCAGCGGGGCGTAGTACGAGGGCCAGCCGCAGTGGCTCTCGAACTTCGTCTCACTGCTGAAGAGCTCGGCCCCGCAGGCCCGGCAGCCGTACACGCCGACCGTCTTGGTGTCGGTGTACTCGCCGGTGAAGGCGCGCTCGGTGCCAGCCTCGCGGAGCACGTGGTACTCCTCCGGGGACAGCTGGGCCCGCCACTCGGCGTCGGTCTTCTGGATCTCGTGGGTCACGACAGTCCTCCCATCAGGCACCGGGTGCAACGTCCGCGAGGCGGGCGAGAATTTCCGGGCCGAGGTTGGTCACGTCGCCGGCGCCCATGGTCAGCACCAGGTCGCCCGGCTTCGCCAGGGCGGCCAGCCGGTCGGGGGCGGCGGCGAACTCGTGCTCCGCGGCGACGTCGGCGCCGGCCCGGCGGGCGGCGTCGACGATCAGGGCGCTGGTGACGCCGGGGATCGGGTCCTCGCGGGCCGGGTAGATGTCGAGCACCACCGAGGCGTCGGCGAGTGCCAGCGCACCGCCCATCTCCTCGGCGAGCTGCTGGGTGCGGCTGAACAGGTGCGGCTGGAAGACCACCAGCACCCGGCCGCCGCCCGCGGCCTCGCGGATCGCGTCCAGGTCGGCGGCCATCTCCGTCGGGTGGTGCGCGTAGGAGTCGATCACCTGCACCCCGGCGGCCTCGCCCTTGAGCTGCAGCCGGCGGCGCACGCCGGTGTAGCTGCCGAGCGCCTTCGCCAGGTCCGCGGCGGGCACACCGAGCGCCACACCGGCGGCCAGCGCGGCGACCGCGTTGTGCGCGTAGTGGCGGCCGGGCACGGAGACCGTGAAGGACAGCTCCTCGCCGCCCAGCTCCACGGTGACCTCACTGGTCATGCCGCGCGCGGCGACCGAGAGCACCCGCACGTCGGCGTCCTCGGCGGCGCCGACCGTCACCACGTTCAGGCCCACCCGGCCGGACACCCGGCGGGTCAGCTCCCGGGCGCCCTCGTGGTCGGCGGAGACCACCAGGGTGCCGCCCGGCACGATCCGGCCGACGAAGGTCTCGAAGGACTGGTGGATCTCCTCGATCGAGGCGTAGTTGGCGTGGTGGTCCAGTTCCACGTTGAGCACGATCGCCACCTCGGGCGCGTACTTGTGGAAGCTGCGGTCGCTCTCGTCCGCCTCCGCGACGAAGATGTCGCCGGTGCCGTGGTGCGCGTTGGAGCCCGGCGCGTCCAGGTCGCCGCCGATCGCGTACGAGGGGTCGAGGCCCAGCTCGCCGAGGCTGACCGCGAGCATGCTGGTGGTGGTGGTCTTGCCGTGGGTGCCCGCGACGGCCAGCGCCCGGCGGCCGCCCATCAGCGCGGCGAGTGCGTCGGAGCGGTGCACGATCGAGATCCCGCGCTCCCGGGCCGCCACGAGCTCCGGGTTGTCCGCGCGGATCGCGCTGGAGACCACCACGCTGCTGGTGCCGGCCGGCAGGTTCTCCGCGTCGTGGCCGACTGCGACGGTGGCGCCGAGCGCGCGCAGCGCCAGGACCGTCTCCGACTCCTTCGCGTCGCTGCCCGAGACCTGGGCGCCCCGCACCGCGAGGATCTTCGCCAGTCCGGACATCCCGGCGCCGCCGATGCCGATGAAGTGCGGGGCGTGCAGGTCGTGCGCGGCGTCGTTCAAGGGATGCTCCGTACAGCCGGGGACTGGGAGGACGAGAATCGCCCTCGCGGTGGTTCCGCAAGGACGATTCTGCACCACCGGCGGGCCGGCCCCGCCCGCCCGAGGGCGGGCGGGGAGGGCGGCTCAGGAGTCGCTGGCGAACAGCTTCAGCACCGGCACGCCCACCTTGTGCCGCGCCCGGGACGCCCAGTCCCGGTGGAAGAACTCCTCGACGAAGTGCGGCGAGGTCAGCACCAGCACCTCGTCCGAGCCGTGCTCCTCGACCACGCTCCGCAGGCCGTCGAGCGGGTTCTCCTCCACCACCCGGCCGGTCGCCTCGGCACCGGCCTCGCGCAGGTGGCGCAGGCTGTACTCCAGCGACTCCTCGGCCACCGTGGGCACCGACTCGTCGTCGTGCTCGTGCACCGCCTTGTCGAGATGGCCCAGTGCGACGTCGTCGAGCGCTCTCAACAGCTCGTCCTGTTTTCCCCGCGGCTGCATCAGCACCACGAACGACACCTTCTCGTCGCCGTGCAGCGTGGTGACCAGCTCGACGTCCGCGTCGGACAGCGCCTTTTCGATCATCAGTACGGTCTTGAACACGTGAGTCCCTTCGACGGTGCAGGCCCCCGAGTCCGCTTGCCCTCATCTTGCCCGGCGGAAGCTTTCCTCACGCTGCACACGTACCACTCAGGCCCCGGCAGTCCTTGCGGTCACTCCCCGCCCGGTCCGTCCTCCGCCCGCACGTAGCGGGTGAACAGGAAGCCGCCCTCCTCGATCAGCGACACCAGCCGCATCGGCCGCAGCCCCTCGACCGGTGCGCCGTGCGCGATCCTCGGCGCGTCGCCGGAGGTCAGCAGCGGCGCCAGCGACAGGCACAGCTCGTCCAGCAGACCCGCCGCCGCCAGCCCGCCCAGCAGCCGCGGGCCGCCCTCCGTCAGCTGCCGGGTCCAGCCGCGCGCGGCCAGCGCCGCCACCGCCGCCGCCAGGTCCACCGACCGCTCGCCGGCCACCACCACGTCCGCCACCTCGGCCACCGCCCGGCGCGCCTCGGCCGGGGAGTCCTCCGTGGTCACCACCACCGTCCGCACCAGCGGCTCGGTGAACAGCGGCGCCGACAGGTCCAGCGCCAGCCGCCGGCTGACCACCGCGATCGCCGGCGCCGGGGCCTGGCCCGCCGCCGCGCGGGCCGCCGCGAACTCCTTCCGCGCCCGGCCCGGCCGGTACCCCTCCGCGCGGACCGTCTCCGCGCCCACCAGCACCACGTCCGCCAGCGCCCGCAGCACCCCGAAGATCCGCTTGTCGGCCACCCCCGACAGGCCCTCCGACAGGCCCGCCACCCGGGCCGAGCCGTCCAGGCTGGACACCATGTTGCCGCGCAGCCACGGCCTCCCCTCCGCCACCTGCGCCGGGTAGGCGTACAGGGCGGCCAGTGCCTCCAGCGAGGCCGGGTCGGCGACGGCGGCTGTGAGCGGATTCATCAAGAGCTGCATGGCTGCGAGTCTTCCACGGGGCGTACCCTCTACTACCGTGCCCGCAGCCCCCCACGCCGACGCGACCGCTTCCGAGACGGCCTCCGTGACAGCCCTCACCGACCGCCGACCGGTCGTCCCCGCCGAGCGCCTGGTGGCCGAGATGGTCCCGCCGCCGCGGTTCGCCGGCGTCAGCTTCGGCAGCTACATCCCGGACAGCACCCAGCCCAGCCAGTACGAGGCCGTCCAGGTCCTGGAGCAGTTCGCGGCCTCCCTCAACGGCAGCGGCGCAGCCCCGAAGCGCAGCTGGTTCCGCCGCGGCCCGGCCGCCCCGGCCGCACCCGCCGGCATCTACCTCGACGGCGGCTACGGCGTCGGCAAGACCCACCTGCTCGCCTCGCTCTGGCACGCCACCCCCGGCCCCAAGGCCTTCGGCACCTTCGTCGAACTGACCAACCTGGTCGGCGCACTCACCTTCAAGGGGGCCGTCGAGACCCTCTCCGGCCACCGGCTGCTCTGCATCGACGAATTCGAACTCGACGACCCGGGCGACACCGTCCTGGTCTCCACCCTGCTCAGCCGCCTCGTCGAGAACGGCGTCAAGCTCGCCGCCACCTCCAACACCCTCCCCGACAAGCTCGGCGAGGGGCGCTTCGCGGCCGCCGACTTCCTCCGCGAGATCCAGGGCCTCTCCGCGCACTTCCGGCCGGTCCGCATCGACGGCCAGGACTACCGCCACCGCGGCCTGCCCGAGGCCCCGCCGCCGTACACCGACGACGAGGTCACCGCCCGCGCGGCCGGCGCCCCCGGCGTCTCGCTGGACGACTTCGACGCGCTGCTCGACCACCTCAAGAACGTCCACCCCAGCCGCTACGGCGCCCTCCTCGACGACGTCCACGGCGTCTTCCTGCGGGGAGTGCGGCCGGTCGACGACCAGTCCACCGCCCTGCGGCTGGTCGTCCTCGCCGACCGCATGTACGACCGGGAGCTCCCCGTCACCGCCTCCGGCGTGCCCTTCGACCAGGTCTTCCCCGAGGAGATGCTCCGCGGCGGCTACCGCAAGAAGTACCTCCGCGCCGTCTCCCGCCTCGTCGCCCTCGCCCGCGACAGCGCCCGCTAGCCGGCCCCGGTGCGGATGCGCTGCGGATCCGGCTTCGGTTGTCGGTGGGGGGTCGTACGGTGGACCCGTGCGACCCATCACGAGTATCGAGCGGTCAGTGGCGCCCTTCGAGGTCGTCAGCCCCTACCAGCCGAACGGTGACCAGCCGGCGGCCATTGCCGAGCTGGAGCGCCGGATCCGGGCGGGCGAGAAGGACGTCGTCCTGCTCGGCGCCACCGGCACCGGCAAGTCCGCGACGACCGCGTGGATGATCGAGAAGCTCCAGCGCCCCACCCTGGTGATGGCGCCGAACAAGACGCTGGCCGCCCAGCTCGCCAACGAGTTCCGCGAGCTGCTGCCCAACAACGCGGTCGAGTACTTCGTCTCGTACTACGACTACTACCAGCCCGAGGCGTACGTCCCGCAGACGGACACCTACATCGAGAAGGACTCCTCGATCAACGAGGAGGTCGAGCGGCTGCGTCACTCCGCGACCAACTCGCTGCTCACCCGCCGCGACGTGATCGTGGTCGCCTCGGTCTCCTGCATCTACGGTCTCGGCACCCCGCAGGAGTACGTGGACCGGATGGTCCCGCTCAAGGTCGGCGAGGAGATCGACCGCGACGCGCTGCTGCGCCGCTTCGTCGACATCCAGTACACCCGCAACGACGTCGCCTTCAGCCGCGGCACCTTCCGCGTCCGCGGCGACACCATCGAGATCTTCCCGGTGTACGAGGAGCTCGCCGTCCGGATCGAGATGTTCGGCGACGAGATCGAGGCGCTGTACACGCTGCACCCGCTGACCGGCGAGATCATCAGCCAGGACGACTCGATCTACGTCTTCCCGGCCTCGCACTACGTGGCCGGCCCGGAGCGCATGGAGCGCGCCGTCAACGACATCGAGAAGGAGCTCGGCGAGCGCCTCGCGGTGCTGGAGAAGCAGGGCAAGCTGCTGGAGGCCCAGCGGCTGCGCATGCGCACCACCTACGACATCGAGATGCTCCGCCAGATCGGCACCTGCTCCGGCGTGGAGAACTACTCGATGCACTTCGACGGCCGCGAGCCCGGCACCGCGCCGAACACCCTGCTCGACTACTTCCCGGAGGACTTCCTCCTGGTCATCGACGAGTCGCACGTGACGGTGCCGCAGATCGGCGCGATGTACGAGGGCGACGCCTCCCGCAAGCGGACCTTGGTCGACCACGGCTTCCGGCTGCCGTCCGCGATGGACAACCGCCCGTTGAAGTGGGAGGAGTTCCTGGGGCGGGTCGGGCAGACGGTGTACCTGTCGGCGACCCCCGGCAAGTACGAGCTGTCCCGCGGTGACGGCGCCGTCGAGCAGATCATCCGCCCGACCGGCCTGATCGACCCCGAGGTGATCGTCAAGCCGACCGAGGGCCAGATCGACGACCTGGTGCACGAGGTCCGCACCCGGGTCGAGCGGAACGAGCGCGTCCTGGTCACCACCCTCACCAAGAAGATGGCGGAGGATCTCACCGACTACATGCTCGGCCTGGACATCCGGGTCCGGTACCTGCACAGCGACATCGACACGCTGCGCCGGGTCGAGCTGCTGCGCGAGCTGCGGGCCGGCGAGTACGACGTGCTGGTCGGCATCAACCTGCTCCGCGAGGGCCTCGACCTGCCCGAGGTGTCGCTGGTGGCGATCCTCGACGCGGACAAGGAGGGCTTCCTGCGGTCGGGCACCTCGCTGATCCAGACGATCGGCCGTGCGGCGCGCAACGTCTCCGGCCAGGTCCACATGTACGCGGACCGGATCACCCCGGCGATGGAGCTGGCGATCGAGGAGACCAACCGCCGCCGGGTGGTGCAGCAGGCGTACAACGAGGCGAACGGCATCGACCCGCAGCCGCTGCGCAAGAAGATCGGCGACATCCTGGACACCCTGGCCCGGGAGGACGTGGACACCGAGGAGCTGCTCTCCACCGGCTACCGGGGGTCGGGTGGCAAGACCCGCACACCGGTGCCGGCGCTCGGGGCCGACCGCAAGCCGGCCAAGAGCCTGCCCGCGGCCGAGCTGGCCCAGCTCATCCAGGACCTCACCGACCGGATGCACGCGGCCGCCGCCGAGCTGCAGTTCGAGGTGGCGGCGCGGCTGCGCGACGAGGTCGGCGAGCTGAAGAAGGAGCTCCGGCAGATGCGCGAGGCCGGAATGGCCTGAGCCCGGCCCGGCCGGGTGCGCTCCCATCGGGAGCGGCCTGCATGACGTGTGCCCGCAGGCCCTAGGCTGGCCTGCGGGCACCGTTCGTCGTTCGAATCCGGCCGCAGGACATGCGGCCGGGCGGCGGCGGTGCGGCCGCAGGGCACTGGGGGCCTCAGCCGGGGGACGGCAACGGGGTGTTCCGTCGGAGCGCGGTGGGACCGCTCCCGCCGGGCTGAGGAGAGAGAGGGAAGCACCGTGTCGGTGAATCTGGCCAAGGGGCAGAGCGTCAGCCTGCAGAAGAGCTCGGGGGAGTCGCTGACGGTCGTGCGGATGGGCCTCGGCTGGCGGGCCGCCGTCCGCAAGGGGCTGTTCGGCAGCCGCAGCCGCCAGGTCGACCTGGACGCCTCGGCCCTGCTGTACGCCGAGCGCACCCCCTCCGACGTGGTGTTCTTCCAGCACCTGGCGAGCAATGACGGCTCGGTGCAGCACACCGGGGACAACGTGACCGGCGGGGCCGGCCGCGGCGGCGACGACGAGGTGATCCTGGTCGACCTGCTGCGGGTGCCGGCGCACATCACCCAGATCGTGTTCACCGTCAGCTCGTACACCGGCCAGAGCTTCGCCGAGGTGCAGGACGCGCACTGCCGGCTGGTCGACGAGTCCACCGGCCAGGAACTGGCCCGCTACGAGCTGGCGGCCGGCGGCCGGCACACCGGGCAGATCATGGCCAAGGTCTACCGCGAGCCGGAGGGCGGCTGGGCGATGCAGGCGATCGGCGCACCGGCCCGGGCCAGGACCTTCCAGGACATGCTGCCGGCGATCGAGCCCTTCCTCTGAGCCCGGTGGCGCACCCCAGGCGCACCCGTTGAGCACCCCCGGTCGCCCCGGCACCTGACGTTTCTTTACCTTCTTTACCTTGTCTTGGGGATTCTGTTAGCCTCGGCGTAGAGCGGAGGGGAGTACTCCCCAGCGGCAGCCCCGTCATCACGGACACCCGCCCATCGGGTGTCCCGGGGTGCCGGCCCGCGTGCTCCTTCGGTGAGCCGCAGGGTGGAGGAGACCTCCGGCAGTGACGATGCCTGTTCGCCTACCTGCCGGAGGAGCAGACGTGGACGTTTCCCTGAGCCTGTGGATCGGCACGATCGGGGTGCTGATCGCCCTGATCATGGCCGACTTCTTCATCGGCGGCCGCAAACCGCACGAGGTCTCGATCAAGGAGGCCGGGATCTGGACGACCGTCTGGATCATCCTGGCGATCGGCTTCGGCGCCTTCCTGTGGAAGCAGTACGGATCGCAGCCGGCGAGCGAGTTCTTCGCCGGCTACATCACCGAGAAGTCGCTGAGCGTCGACAACCTCTTCGTCTTCATCCTGATCATGGGCAAGTTCGCCGTGCCGCGGATCTACCAGCAGCGCGTGCTGATGTTCGGCGTGATCATCGCGCTGGTGCTGCGGGCGGTCTTCATCGCCGGCGGCGCGGCCCTGGTCTCCACCTTCTCGTGGGTGTTCTACATCTTCGGCGCCTTCCTCATCTGGACGGCCTGGAAGCTCATCCAGGACGCCCGCTCCGACGAGGAGGAGGAGTTCGAGGAGAACCGCCTGCTCAAGTCGATCGAGCGGCGCTTCCCGGCGACCGACAAGTACCACGGCACCAAGCTCTTCATCGTGGAGAACGGCCGCCGGCTGATGACGCCGATGCTGATCGTCATGCTGGCGATCGGCACCACCGACGTGCTGTTCGCGCTGGACTCCATCCCGGCGATCTTCGGCCTGACCCAGGACCCGTACATCGTCTTCACCGCGAACGCGTTCGCGCTGATGGGTCTGCGCCAGCTGTACTTCCTGATCGGCGGCCTGCTGAAGAAGCTGGTCCACCTCGCCTACGGCCTGTCGGTGATCCTCGGCTTCATCGGCGTGAAGCTCGTGCTGCACGCGCTGCACGAGAGCGGCGTGCACGTGCCGGAGATCAGCATCGCCGCCTCGCTGGGCTTCATCGTGGTGGTCCTCGCCGTCACCACCGTCACCAGCCTGATCGCCTCGCGCCGCCAGGAGCGCGCGGCGCTGGAAGCGGCGGACGAGCGCGACGGCGCGGACGTCTGACCCACCCGATCCCGCAGCGGCGGGGTGCGACCGCGGGGACCGGTCACACCCCGCCGCTGCGTCGGCGCGCGGCGGCCACCGCGTCGGTGTACGCCTCGTCGGTGAGGTCCGCCGGCGGCACGCCGAGCTCGGCCAGCACGGCGCGGACGGCCGCCAGCGCCCCCGCCAGGTCCTCCTCGCCGCAGACCGTCTCCACCTCCAGGAAGACCCCGGCGAGCTCCGGGACCTCGACCAGGGTGGCCAGCAGCTCCCGGCCGGCCCGGCGCAGGGCGTGGTTGCGGCAGTGCTTCTCGAAGGCCAGCACCGGCCGGTAGCCGAGCCCGTGCAGCACGGCGGCGGCCGCGACGGGGTCGGCGACGGCGGTCTCGGCCTCCGGCTTGGCGCCGGAGACCGGGTCGACGCGGGCGTCCTTGTACGTCAGCAGGGTGCGGGTGCCGGCCGGGCCGTCGACGGTGCGCAGCCGCAGCTCGCGGTCGCCGCGGGCCAGCGGGCCGTCCGCCAGGTCGTAGTAGGTGTCCCGGTACACCTCGGCCCGGCCGGGGCCGGCCAGCGCGTCCAGCCGGGCCCGGACGGCGGCCGGGTCGCGGACCACGGCCTTCAGCTCGGCCTCGACCGCGCGGCCCGGCCGCGCACCGTCACTCATCGGCGGCTCACCGGCCGATCACCAGCCGCGCTCGCGCCACTCGTCGAGGTGCGGGCGCTCGGCGCCGAGCGTGGTGTCGTTGCCGTGGCCGGGGTACACCCAGGCCTCGTCCGGCAGCACGTCGAAGATCTTCTCGTTGACGTCGCGGAAGAGGCTGGCGAAGGCCTCCGGGTTCTTCCAGGTGTTGCCGACGCCGCCGGGGAAGAGGCAGTCGCCGGTGAACACGTGCGGGTGGCCCTGCGGGTCGTCGTAGATCAGCACGATCGCGCCGGGGGTGTGGCCGACCAGCGTGCGGACGGTGAGCTCGACCTGGCCGACCCGCAGCACGTCGCCGTCGTCGAGCAGCAGCTCGGTGGGGACGTCGACGGCCTCGGCGTCGATCCGGCCGGCCGCCGTCCGGGCGCCGGTGGCGGCCACCACCTCGGCCAGCGCCGCCCAGTGGTCGTGGTGCCGGTGGGTGGTGACGACCGTGGCCAGACGGTCGCCGACGGTCTCCATCAGGGTGGGGGCGTCGGCGGCCGCGTCGATCAGCAGCTGCTCGTCGGTGGCGCGGCAGCGCAGTAGATAGGCGTTGTTGTCGTACGGGCCGACCGCCACCTTGGTGACGATCAGGTGGGCGAGCTCCCGTACGTCCGGCGGGCCGCCGACCTTGACCGCTCCGTGGTAGGTCATCGCACTGCTCCTCGGTCGTCGTGGCCGGACACCGCGGCGGGGCCGGGTGCCGGCTGAAAGTCCGTCACCTGCATCATCGCCTGTTCAGTTCAGCGGCGGAAGCGGGGGCAGCGCGGTGCGCGGGTCGGGCAGGAGCACGCCGGCCCGGTGCACCTGCAGGCAGTCGCCGTCGGAGCGGCCGGAGAGCCAGGCCGTGAGCGCCCGGACGGGCCCCTCCACGGCCAGCTCGGGGCCGGCCGTCCCGGGGTCGGCCGGCTCGCCGAGCCGCACCCGGGCGCCGGTGTCCTCGGCGGTGAGCACGACGGCGGGCAGGCCCTCGGCGCCGTCCAGCCGGGCGGCGAGCCGGGCCAGTTCGGCGCCCGCGAAGGCCTCCGGCCAGTGTGCGGGGGTGTACCCGGCGTCCAGGTCGACGTGGTGGTACTCGACCTCCATCAGCCGCTTCCACGGCACCTCGTACGCGGGGAAGACGTAGCCGGTGCGGTGCCGCAGCGACACCGTCCAGGCGGCGCCCGGCAGGCTCTCGGCGGTGCGGGCGAGCCGCTCGGCGGTGTGCCGCAGGTCGGCGAGCTGCTCGTCGAGCGGGCGGCCGGCGCCGTCCCGGATGCCCTGCTCGCGGGCCTCCGGGCTCGCGTACTGCGGGATGTCGACCCCGGTGCGGGCGGTCTCCAGCAGGTTGACCAGCGAGTCGGCGTTGCGCGCCAGGTGGGCCAGCGCGTGGCCGCGGGTCCAGCCGGGCAGTGCGGAGGGCCCGGCGACGGCCTCCGGATCGAGCTCGGCGACGGTGCGCAGCAGGTGCTCGGTGGCCCCGGCGACCGCCTTGAGGCTCTCGGCGGCCCTGGCGGCGGCCTCCTCGGACGTGACGCCGGACGGGATGACGGTGGGGGTGCCGGTGGGCGCGGGGTCGGTCATGGCGGTCTCCCGGGTGGGCCGTGGTGCGGACCGGCGTTTCCCGCGGGGGCCGCCGGTCGTTGTCACGGCGACGCTATCGCCCGGCGAGGGCGCCGAGCTGCCGCTTCTCCCGTCCTGATGATCAACGTGTCGGGACCGCGTCACTCATTCGGGTGGTCTCCACTGGACAAGCTCGATATTCGAACGCCTGAGCTATAGGCTGGCAGTCCCGAGTCGGAAGAAATCGCCCATCCCGCTGGTTGCCTTCCCTGGGGCATGCTTGCGGTCGCCGCCGACGCGGCCGTGTGCCGCCAGGGGCCGGGCCGCGGTGGATCCGAGGACGCACCGATTCGCCTGTCGTAGCCCCGAAGCCGCCCCGAAGCCGCCCCGGAACCGTCCGAGGCCGGCCCTCAAGCCCCCGAAGCCCACCTCCCCGGAGAAAGGCGCCAGAAGCAGTGGCCGACCGCCTGATCGTCCGCGGTGCTCGCGAGCACAACCTCAAGAACGTCTCGCTCGACCTGCCCCGCGACTCCCTCATCGTCTTCACCGGCCTCTCCGGGTCCGGCAAGTCCTCCCTGGCCTTCGACACGATCTTCGCCGAGGGCCAGCGCCGCTACGTCGAGTCGCTGTCCTCCTACGCCCGGCAGTTCCTGGGCCAGATGGACAAGCCGGACGTGGACTTCATCGAGGGCCTCTCGCCCGCGGTCTCCATCGACCAGAAGTCCACCAGCCGCAACCCGCGGTCGACGGTCGGCACCATCACCGAGGTCTACGACTACCTCCGCCTGCTGTTCGCCCGGGTCGGCAAGCCACACTGCCCGCACTGCTCCCGCCCGATCGCCCGGCAGTCCCCGCAGGCCATCGTCGACCGGGTGCTGGAGCTCGCCGAGGGCACCCGCTTCCAGGTGCTCAGCCCGGTGGTGCGCGAGCGCAAGGGCGAGTTCGTCGACCTCTTCGCCGACCTGCAGTCCAAGGGCTACGCCCGCGCCCGGGTGGACGGCGCGACCGTCCAGCTCACCGAGCCGCCCACGCTCAAGAAGCAGGAGAAGCACACCGTCGAGGTGGTCGTCGACCGCCTGACGGTCAAGGAGAGCGCCAAGCGGCGGCTGACCGACTCGGTCGAGACGGCCCTCAAGCTCTCCGGCGGCATGGTGGTGCTCGACTTCGTCGACCTCCCGGAGGACGACCCCGAGCGCGAGCGGATGTACTCCGAGCACCTCTACTGCCCGTACGACGACGTCTCCTTCGAGGAGCTGGAGCCCCGCTCCTTCTCCTTCAACTCGCCGTTCGGCGCCTGCCCGGAGTGCTCCGGCCTCGGCAACCGGATGGAGGTCGACCCGGAGCTGGTGATCCCGGACGAGGAGAAGTCGCTCGACGAGGGCGCGATCCACCCGTGGTCCCAGGGCCACACCAAGGAGTACTTCCAGCGCCTGATCGACGCGCTCGCCGGCGAGCTCGGCTTCCGCACCGACATCCCGTGGGCCGGGCTGCCCGCCCGGGCCCGCAAGGCCCTGCTGTACGGCCACCGCACCCAGGTCGAGGTCAAGTACCGCAACCGCTACGGCCGCGACCGCTCGTACACCACCTCCTTCGAGGGCGCGGTGCCGTTCGTGCAGCGCCGCCACTCCGAGGCCGAGAGCGACTCCAGCCGCGAGCGCTTCGAGGGGTACATGCGCGAGGTGCACTGCCCCGCCTGCAACGGCACCCGGCTCAAGCCCGTGGTGCTCGCCGTGACGATCCAGGACAGGTCGATCGCCGACATCGCCGCGATGTCGATCAGCGACTGCGCCGAGTTCCTGGGCGCGATGAAGCTCAGCGCCCGCGACAAGAAGATCGCCGAGCGGGTCCTCAAGGAGGTCAACGAGCGGCTGCGCTTCCTGGTCGACGTCGGCCTGGACTACCTCTCGCTCAACCGCGCCGCGGGCACCCTCTCCGGCGGCGAGGCCCAGCGCATCCGGCTCGCCACCCAGATCGGCTCCGGCCTGGTCGGCGTGCTCTACGTCCTCGACGAGCCCTCCATCGGCCTGCACCAGCGGGACAACCACCGGCTGATCGAGACGCTGGTGCGGCTGCGCGACATCGGCAACACCCTGATCGTCGTCGAGCACGACGAGGACACCATCAAGACCGCGGACTGGGTCGTCGACATCGGCCCCGGCGCCGGCGAGCACGGCGGCAGGGTGGTGCACTCCGGCTCGCTGAAGGAGCTGCTCGGCAACGAGGAGTCGCTGACCGGCCAGTACCTCTCCGGCCGGCGGTCCATCCCCACCCCGGCCGTCCGCCGCCCGCGCGACAAGAAGCGCCAGCTCGTCGTGCACGGCGCCCGCGAGCACAACCTGCAGGACGTCACGGTCGGCTTCCCGCTGGGCACCTTCACCTCGGTCACCGGCGTCTCCGGCTCCGGCAAGTCCACGCTGGTCAACGACATCCTCTACACCCACCTGGCACGCGAGCTGAACGGCGCCCGCAGCGTGCCCGGCCGGCACACCCGGATCACCGGCACCGACCTGGTCGACAAGGTGGTGCACGTCGACCAGTCGCCGATCGGCCGCACCCCGCGCTCCAACCCGGCCACCTACACCGGCGTCTTCGACCACGTCCGGCGGCTCTTCGCGGAGACCCAGGAGGCGAAGGTCCGCGGCTACCTGCCCGGCCGGTTCTCCTTCAACGTCAAGGGCGGCCGCTGCGAGAACTGCTCCGGCGACGGCACCATCAAGATCGAGATGAACTTCCTGCCGGACGTCTACGTCCCCTGCGAGGTCTGCCACGGCGCCCGCTACAACCGGGAGACGCTGGAGGTCCACTACAAGGGCAAGTCCATCGCCGAGGTGCTGGACATGCCGATCGAGGAGGCGCTGGCCTTCTTCGAGGCCGTCCCCGCCATCGCCCGCCACCTGCGCACCCTCAACGACGTCGGCCTCGGCTACGTCCGGCTCGGCCAGTCCGCGCCGACCCTCTCCGGCGGCGAGGCCCAGCGCGTCAAGCTCGCCTCCGAGCTGCAGAAGCGCTCCACCGGCCGCACCGTGTACGTCCTCGACGAGCCGACCACCGGCCTGCACTTCGAGGACATCAGCAAGCTGATCAAGGTGCTGGAGGGCCTGGTCGACAAGGGCAACACGGTGATCGTCATCGAGCACAACCTCGATGTCATCAAGACCGCCGACTGGATCGTCGACATGGGCCCCGAGGGCGGCGGCGGCGGCGGCATGGTGGTCGCCGAGGGCACCCCGGAGGAGATCGCCGCGGTCCCCGCCAGCCACACCGGCAAGTTCCTGCGGGACATCCTCGGCGGGGTCTCCGACGCGGCCGTCCCCGCCGCCCGGCGCGGCGGCAGCCGCACCACCGCCGCCAAGGCGGCCTCGGGTACCGCCGCCAAGGCGTCGACCGGCACCGCCCGCAAGCGGGCCGCCGCCAAGAAGTAGCGAGGCGCACGCTCACCGAACCTCCCCGGCCCCGGGCCGGCCGGGGAGGTGGTGTGTCGGTACCGCTCGGCCGACCGGCATGCTCGGCTTCGAGACATAAACTGCGGTCGGTCCGCCCGTACCAGCGTCCGAGGAGCCGCCCGCATGATCGAGCCCGCCGTCACCGCGCCCGTCACCGAGCCCGTCACCGCCGAGCCCGGCCAGGGCCCCGCCGCCTCCCGCCGCACGCTGCTCTGCGGCGCCGCGGCCGTGCTCGCCGCGGGCGGGGCCGTCGCGGTCTCCGGCTGTTCCTCGTCGTCCTCCTCCGGCCCGGGCTCGTCCGGCTCGGGGTCCGCGGACGGCTCCGGCAGCACCCAGGCGCAGACTGCCGCCCCGGTCGACCTCGGCCCGGCCGCGGACATCCCGGTCGGCGGCGGCAAGGTCTTCCGTGAGCAGAAGATCGTCGTCACCCAGCCCGCCGCGGGCGAGTACAAGGCCTTCAGCGCCAAGTGCACCCACGCCGGCTGCATCGTCGACGAGATCAAGGACAAGCAGATCGACTGCCCGTGCCACGGCAGCCGGTTCTCGATCTCCGACGGCGCCGTCGAGGCCGGCCCGGCCCCCAAGCCGCTGCCCGCCTACAAGGTGGCCGTCGTCAACAACAACGTCCAGGTCACAACGGTCTGACCGGTTCCCGGCAGCACCCCGGGAAACGGCCACGGACGGTCATCGGCAGTCGGTACGGTAGGGGCATGGCAGACCCGTCCACCTACCGTCCGGCGCCCGGTGCGATCCCGCTCTCACCCGGGGTGTACCGGTTCCGCGACGAGCACGGCCGGGTCATCTACGTCGGCAAGGCGAAGAGCCTGCGCCCCCGCCTCTCCTCGTACTTCCAGGACCTCGCCGGCCTGCACCCGCGCACCGCCACGATGGTCACCACCGCCGCCTCCGTCGAGTGGACGGTGGTCGGCACCGAGGTCGAGGCGCTGCAGCTGGAGTACTCCTGGATCAAGGAGTTCGACCCGCGGTTCAACGTCAAGTACCGCGACGACAAGAGCTACCCCGAGCTCGCCGTCACCCTCAACGAGGAGTTCCCCCGCGTGCAGGTCATGCGGGGGGCGCACAAGAAGGGCGTGCGCTACTTCGGCCCGTACGGCCACGCCTGGGCCATCCGCGAGACGGTCGACCTGCTGCTGCGGGTCTTCCCCGTCCGCACCTGCTCCAACGGCGTCTTCAAGCGCGCGCAGCAGGTCGGCCGCCCCTGCCTGCTCGGCTACATCGGCAAGTGCGCCGCGCCCTGCGTCGGCAAGGTCTCCGCCGACGAGCACCGCGCCCTCGCCGAGGAGTTCTGCGACTTCATGGCCGGCCGCACCGGCGGGTACCTGCGCCGCCTGGAGCAGCAGATGCAGGACGCCGCCGCCGCCATGGAGTACGAGAAGGCGGCCCGGCTGCGCGACGACATCGGCGCCCTCAAGCGCGCCATGGAGAAGAACGCGGTCGTCCTCGCCGACGGCACCGACGCGGACGTGCTCGCCCTCGCCGAGGACGAGCTGGAGGCCGCCGTCCAGATCTTCCACGTCCGCGGCGGCCGGGTCCGCGGCCAGCGCGGCTGGGTGACCGACCGGGTCGAGGACGTCGACACCGCCTCCCTGGTCGAGCACGCCCTGCAGCAGCTCTACGGCTCCGGCACCGAGTCAGTGCCCCGCGAGGTGCTCGTCCCCGCCCTGCCGGAGCCGGTCGAGCCCGCCCGCGAGTGGCTCACCGGTCTGCGCGGCGCCCAGGTCGACCTGCGCGTCCCGCAGCGCGGCGACAAGAAGGACCTGATGGCCACCGTGCAGCGCAACGCCCAGCAGGCGCTCGCGCTGCACAAGACCAAGCGCGCCTCCGACCTCACCACCCGCAGCCGCGCCCTCCAGGAGATCGCCGAGGCGCTGGAACTCGACTCCGTCCCGCTGCGCATCGAGTGCTTCGACATCTCCCACCTGCAGGGCGAGGACGTGGTCGCCTCCATGGTCGTCTTCGAGGACGGCCTGGCCCGCAAGAGCGAGTACCGGCGCTTCCAGATCAAGGGCTTCGCCGGGCAGGACGACGTCCGCTCGATGCACGAGGTGATCGGCCGCCGCTTCCGCCGCTACCTCCAGGAGCGCGAGCAGACCGGCGAGTGGGCCGTCCCCGAGGACACCACGGCCGACGGCACGGTCGACGGTGCCCTCGACGGGGCCGCCTACGGCGCCGACGACCCGGCCGCCGACGACCCGGCCGCCGCCGGCCCGGTCGACCCCGAGACCGGCCGCCCCCGCCGCTTCGCCTACCCGCCGCAGCTGCTGGTCGTCGACGGCGGCCAGCCGCAGGTCGCCGCCGCCCGCCGCGCCCTCGACGAGCTCGGCATCGACGACGTCGCGCTCTGCGGCCTCGCCAAGCGCCTGGAGGAGGTCTGGCTGCCCGGCCAGGACGACCCGGTCGTCCTGCCGCGCACCAGCGAGGGCCTCTACCTGCTGCAGCGCGTGCGCGACGAGGCGCACCGCTTCGCCATCACCTACCAGCGCGCCAAGCGCTCCAAGCGGCTCACCGCCGGTGGGCTGGACGCGGTGCCCGGCCTCGGCGAGACCCGCCGCCAGGCACTGCTCAAGCACTTCGGCTCCCTCAAGCGGCTGCGGGCCGCCACCGTGGACGAGCTGTGCGCGGTGCCCGGGATCGGCCGCCGCACCGCGGAGACTGTTGCGGCGGCGTTGGCCTCCCGGCCATCCGCCGCACCCGCGGTGAACACCGCCACCGGCGAGATCATTGATGACAGCGTCGACCCGGCCGGGGCCGGCGCGCCCCGGGAGACGCCATGACGGCCGATGACGCCCGTCGCTGCACGGCCCCCGGCACCGCCCTCGCCGGCGGCGCCGGGAAGCACCGCAGGGCCCGGGGCGTTCTTCCGAAGCGAACCAGCGAGAGCGGGGAACCGAAGTGACTGTGTCCGACGTGGGCGACAACGTACCGGAGCTGGTGATCATCTCCGGCATGTCCGGCGCCGGCCGGAGCACCGCGGCCAAGTGCCTGGAGGACCTGGGCTGGTTCGTGGTGGACAACCTGCCGCCCGCGCTGATCCCCACCATGGTGGACCTCGGCGCCCGCTCCCAGGGCTCGGTGCCGCGGATCGGCGCGGTGGTCGACGTCCGGGGCCGCAGCTTCTTCGACGACCTGCTCACCTCGCTGGAGGAGCTGGAGAAGCGCGGCGTACGACTGCGCGTCGTCTTCCTGGACTCCTCCGACGAGGCGCTCGTCCGCCGCTTCGAGTCCGTCCGCCGCCCGCACCCGCTGCAGGGCGACGGCCGCATCGTCGACGGCATCGCCCAGGAGCGCGAGCTGCTGCGCGACCTGCGCGGCGAGGCCGACCTGGTGATCGACACCTCCAACCTCAACGTCCACCAGCTCCGGGCCAAGCTCGACGCCCAGTTCGCCGACCACGACGAGCCCGAGCTGCGCGCCACCGTGATGTCCTTCGGCTTCAAGTACGGCCTGCCCGTCGACGCCGACCTCGTGGTGGACTGCCGCTTCCTGCCGAACCCGCACTGGGTGCCCGAGCTGCGGGCCCACACCGGCACGGACAGCGACGTCGCCGACTACGTCTTCAAGCAGCCCGGTGCCCAGGAGTTCCTGGACGGTTACGCAGAGCTGCTGCGGATCGTGACCGAAGGGTATCGCCGGGAGGGCAAGCGCTACATGACTCTTGCCGTAGGCTGCACCGGTGGCAAGCACCGGAGCGTCGCCATGTCCGAGCGGCTGACCAGGCGTCTGATCGCGGACGGCGTCGAAACGGTGCTCGTCCACCGCGACATGGGCAGGGAGTGACCGTCCGGGGCTGACCCGGCCGGCGGCCCCCGGCCCGCCCTAGGAGCACGAGACAGGAACATTGGGGTCGGTGTGACGGGATACTCGCCAGCACGGCAGTTCCAGCAGAGGTCTGGCGAGCGAGCCCCGGCCGGAAGCAGTCCGGCTGCCCAGAAGTCGCGCCCCGGCGCCCCCAAGATCACAGCGCTCGGGGGCGGCCAGGGGCTGTCCGCCTCGCTGTCCGCGCTGCGCCGGCTCACCAACGAGCTCACCGCCGTGGTCACCGTGGCCGACGACGGCGGCTCCAGCGGGCGGCTGCGCGCCGAACTCGGCGTGCTGCCCCCCGGTGACCTGCGCAAGGCGCTGGCCGCGCTCTGCGGCGACGACGACTGGGGCCGCACCTGGTCCGAGGTCATCCAGCAGCGCTTCACCGGGGACGGCGACCTCGGCGGCCACGCCGTCGGCAACCTCCTGATCGTCGCCCTGTGGGAGAAGCTCCGCGACCCGGTCGAGGCGCTCAACTGGGTCGGCCGGCTGCTCAACGTCCAGGGCCGGGTGCTGCCGATGTCGGCCGTCCCACTGGACATCGAGGCCGAGGTCCGGGGGCACGACCCGGCCCGGCCGCACGAGCTCACCGCCGTCCGCGGCCAGGCCAGCGTCGCCGTCACCCCGGGCACCGTGCAGTCGGTGCGGCTGCTCCCCGAGGAGCCGCCCGCCGTGCCCGAGGCGGTCGCCGCCGTACTGGAGGCGGACTGGGTGGTGCTCGGCCCCGGCTCCTGGTTCACCAGCGTGCTGCCGCACCTGCTGGTGCCCGAGCTCGCCAACGCGCTGGTGGACACCCGCGCGCGCCGGCTGCTCACCCTCAACCTCGCGCCGCAGCCCGGCGAGACCGAGGGCTTCAGCCCGCAGCGGCACCTCGACGTGATCGCCGACCACGCGCCCGACCTCGCCGTCGACGCGGTGCTGGTCGACGAGCGTGCGGTCACCGGCGGCGCGTTCGGCCTCGCCGACCTGGCCGGACTGGAGAAGGCCGCCGAGCGGATGGGCGCCGCCCTGGTGCTCGGCCGGGTCGCCCGCGCGGACGGTACTCCGCGACACGACCCGGAGCTCCTGGCGGCTGCGTACGACCGGATTTTCCGGACACATGGAAGGATCGGCCCATGGCGATGACTCCTGCGGTGAAGGACGAAATCTCCCGGCTCCCGGTCACCCGGGCCTGCTGCCGGAAGGCCGAGGTCTCGGCGATCCTCCGGTTCGCCGGCGGTCTGCACATCGTGAGCGGCCGGATCGTGATCGAGGCGGAGCTGGACACGGCCATCGCGGCCCGGCGTCTGCGCAAGGACCTGCTGGAGATCTTCGGGCACTCCTCCGACCTCGTGGTGATGGCTCCCGGCGGGCTGCGCCGCGGCAGCCGGTACGTGGTCCGGGTGGTCAAGGACGGCGAGCTGCTGGCCCGGCAGACCGGTCTGGTGGACGGCCGCGGCCGGCCCATCCGCGGCCTGCCGCCGGCGGTGGTGTCCGGGGCGACCTGCGACGCCGAGGCCGCCTGGCGCGGTGCCTTCCTGGCGCACGGTTCGCTCACCGAGCCCGGCCGGTCCTCCTCGCTGGAGATCACCTGCCCCGGTTCGGAGGCGGCGCTCGCCCTGGTCGGCGCGGCGCGCCGGCTCGGCATCCCGGCCAAGGCCCGCGAGGTGCGCGGCGTCGACCGGGTGGTCATCCGGGACGGTGACGCGATCGGGGCCCTGTTGACCCGGCTCGGTGCGCACGAGGCGGTGCTCGCCTGGGAGGAGCGCCGGATGCGGCGCGAGGTCCGGGCCACCGCCAACCGGCTCGCCAACTTCGACGACGCCAATCTGCGCCGGTCGGCGCGCGCGGCGGTCGCGGCGGGCGCGCGCGTGCAGCGCGCGCTGGAAATTCTCGGCGAGGAGGTGCCCGAGCACCTGGCGGCCGCCGGCCAGCTGCGGATGCAGCACAAGCAGGCCTCGCTGGAGGAGCTCGGCGCGCTCGCCGACCCGCCGCTCACCAAGGACGCGGTCGCCGGCCGGATCCGCCGCCTGCTGGCGATGGCCGACAAGCGGGCCGCCGAACTGGGCCTGCCCAGCACGGAGGCCAACCTGACCGACGAGATGGCGCTCAACTAGGGACGGCCGCCCCGGACACGGGCGGTTCACCGGCTTTTTCGCCGGACGGCGCGGGCGGGCAGAGGTGCACGGAGCACCTCTGCCCGCCCGCGCCGTCGTGTGCCCGGAGGCCGTGTGCGCCAAGGGTCGCCCGGAGAGGCGATGTGCCCAGCGGAGCCGCTGGGAGGTAGGGTCATGGGTGGTCGGGGACATCCCATTTCAACCCCCGTCGGAATCCTCAGTCCGGCGTACCTAAGAGGAGATCGGTTCGTGACGATCCGGGTAGGCATCAACGGATTCGGCCGCATCGGCCGCAACTTCTTCCGTGCGGTTCAGGCTCAGGGAGCGGACATCGACATCGTCGGTGTCAACGACCTGACCGACACGAAGACCCTCGCGCACCTGCTCAAGTACGACTCGATCCTCGGCACCCTGCAGTCCGAGGTCTCTCACACCGCCGACAGCATCACCGTGGACGGCAAGACCTTCAAGGTCATCGCCGAGCGCGACCCGGCCAACCTCCCCTGGGGCGAGCTGGGCGTGGACATCGTCATCGAGTCCACCGGCATCTTCACCAAGGCCGAGCTTGCAAAGAAGCACGTCACGGCCGGCGCGAAGAAGGTCATCATCTCGGCGCCCGCGACCGACGAAGACGTCACCATCGTCATGGGTGTCAACGACGACAAGTACGACGCCGCCAAGCACACCGTCATCTCCAACGCCTCCTGCACCACCAACTGCGTGGCGCCGCTGGCGAAGGTGCTGAACGAGAACTTCGGCATCGTCAAGGGTCTGATGACCACGGTGCACGCGTTCACCAACGACCAGGTCACGCTGGACTTCCCGCACAAGGACCTGCGCCGTGCCCGTGCCGCGTCGCTGAACATCATCCCGACCTCGACCGGTGCCGCCAAGGCCACCGCCCTGGTCCTCCCCGAGCTCAAGGGCAAGCTGGACGGCACCTCCCTGCGCGTGCCCGTCCCGACCGGCTCGATCACCGACCTGGTCGTCACCCTGGAGCGCGAGGTCACCGTCGAGGAGGTCAACGCGGCCTTCCAGAAGGCGGCCGAGGGTGACCTCAAGGGCATCCTGCAGTACACCGAGGACCCGATCGTCTCCTCCGACATCGTCAACTCGCCGTTCTCCACGATCTTCGACTCCCTGATGACCATGGCCCAGGGCAACCAGGTCAAGATCTTCGGCTGGTACGACAACGAGTGGGGCTACTCGAACCGTCTCGTCAACCTGACGACGCTCGTCGGCGGCCAGCTCTGACCCTGCGCGGGAGCTGACGTGATGTGAGGTGCGGGGCCCGGAAGGCTGCGGCCGTCCGGGCCCCCGCTTCGCGTCTCCAACCCTCGCCCGTCGTGTTCCTGGTGGCCCGCCGCCGTGCCGCCGACACGCACCACCTCCTCGGGAGACCCAAGACCGTGAAGACGATCGAAGACCTCCAGGTCGCCGGCCAGCGGGTGTTCGTCCGCGCCGACCTGAACGTGCCGCTGTCCGGCGGCGAGATCACCGACGACGGCCGGATCCGTGCCGTCGCCCCGACCATCGCCAAGCTGGTGCAGGCCGGCGCCAAGGTGGTCGTCGCCTCCCACCTGGGCCGTCCGAAGGGCGAGCCCGACCCGCAGTTCTCCCTCGCGCCGGTGGCCGTCCGCCTCGGCGAGATCCTGGGCGTCCCGGTGGCCTTCGCCACCGACACCGTGGGCGAGAGCGCGAAGGCCACCGTCGCCGCCCTGGCCGACGGCGAGGTCACGCTGCTGGAGAACCTGCGCTTCAACGCCGGCGAGACCGCCAAGGACGACGCCGAGCGCGGCGCCTTCGCGGACGAGCTGGCCGCCCTGGCGGACCTGTACGTGGGCGACGGCTTCGGTGCGGTGCACCGCAAGCACGCCTCGGTGTACGACCTGCCGGCCCGGCTGCCGCACGCGGTCGGCGACCTGATCGCGACCGAGGTGGGTGTGCTCAAGCGCCTCACCGAGGAGGTCGCCCGCCCGTACGTGGTGGTGCTCGGCGGTTCGAAGGTCTCCGACAAGGTCGGCGTGATCGACAACCTGCTCGGCAAGGCCGACCGGATCCTCATCGGCGGCGGCATGGCGTTCACCTTCCTTGCGGCCCAGGGACACGAGGTCGGCACCTCGCTGCTGCAGAAGGACCAGATCCCGACCGTGCTGGAGTACCTCGAGCGCGCGAAGGCGAACGGCGTCGAGTTCGTGATCCCGGTGGACGCCGTGGTCTCCGGGGGCTTCCCCGACCTGAAGACCAAGGCCCCGGTCGAGGACCGCCGGGTCGTCGACGCGGACAAGATCCCCGCCGACACCCTGGGTCTGGACATCGGCCCGAAGTCCGGGGAGCTGTTCGCATCCAAGATCGCGGACGCTGCGACGGTCTTCTGGAACGGCCCCATGGGCGTCTTCGAGCACCCGGCCTTCGCCGACGGCACCAAGGCCGTCGCCGCGGCGCTGCTCGACAGCGACGCGTTCACCGTGGTCGGCGGCGGCGACTCCGCCGCGGCCGTCCGCATCCTGGGCTTCGACGAGACGAAGTTCGGGCACATCTCGACCGGCGGTGGCGCAAGCCTGGAGTACCTGGAGGGCAAGACCCTCCCCGGACTCGACGCCCTGGAAGGCTGAGGAAGATGACTGAGCGCCTCCCGCTGATGGCGGGCAACTGGAAGATGAACCTCAACCACCTCGAGGCCATCCAGCACACCCAGAAGCTGGCCTTCGCGCTGGCCGACAAGGACTACGAGGCCGTCGAGGTCGCCGTCCTCGTCCCCTTCACCGACCTCCGCTCGGTGCAGACCCTGGTCGACGGCGACAAGCTGAAGATCAAGTACGGCTCGCAGGACATCTCGCAGTACGACTCCGGTGCCTACACCGGCGAGATCTCCGGCCCGATGCTGTCGAAGCTGAAGTGCGCCTTCGCGGTGATCGGCCACTCGGAGCGCCGCCAGTACCACGGCGAGAACGAGGAGATCGTCAACGCCAAGGTGAAGGCCGCCTACCGCAGCGGGATCACCCCGATCCTGTGCATCGGCGAGCCGCTGGACATCCGCAAGGCGGGCACCCACGTCGAGTACACCCTGGCGCAGCTGGACGGCGCGCTGGAGGGTGTGCCGGCCTCGGACGCGGAGACGGTCGTCGTCGCGTACGAGCCGGTCTGGGCGATCGGCACCGGCGAGGTGGCGACCCCGGAGGACGCGCAGGAGGTCTGCGGTGCGATCCGTGCCCGCCTGGCCGAGCTGTACGACGCCGAGCTGGCCGGCAAGGTCCGCATCCTGTACGGCGGTTCGGTGAAGTCCTCCAGCGCGGCAGGCCTGATGGCCAAGCCGGACGTCGACGGCGGTCTGATCGGCGGCGCCTCGCTGGATGCCGAGGAGTTCGTCAAGATCGTGCGCTACCGCGAGCAGGCAGTAGGCTAACGCCGCCGCAGCAACGTAGGCTTTGGGGCCGGACCGCTTTCACGCGGCCCGGCCCCTTCGCCGAAGATACGAGAGAGTTGGTCCCGCCGTGGTTCTCGGGTTCTCGATTGCCCTGATCATCTTCAGTCTGCTGATGGTCCTCCTGGTGCTGCTGCACAAGGGCAAGGGCGGCGGCCTGTCCGACATGTTCGGCGGTGGCGCGATGTCGACCGGCGGCGGTTCGGCGGTGGCCGAGCGGAACCTGGACCGCATCACGATCATCGTGGGCATCGCCTGGTTCGCCTGCATCATCGTGCTGAGCCTGCTGCTCAAGTACAACACCTGACGTCCCGTCCGGGCCCGGTCCTGGCCGGTCGGGGGCCGGTCCGGCAGGCGGTGGTGGCAGAGCCTTAACTGCCGCTTACACTAGGACGACTTCGCCACCGTCCGCACTGCCGCGGCCGGGCGGCACCAGCACGCAGGGAGTCCAACCGTGGCAAGTGGCAACGCCATCCGAGGAAGCAGAGTCGGCGCAGGCCCCATGGGCGAGGCGGAGCGCGGCGAGTCCGCCCCCCGTAACCGGATCTCCTTCTGGTGCGCGAACAAGCACGAGACGCGCCCCAGCTTCGCCGCCGAGGCGGCGATCCCGGAGACCTGGGACTGTCCGCGCTGCGGGTTTCCGGCCGGTCAGGACGAGCACAATCCCCCGGCCCCGGCCCGCAACGAGCCGTACAAGACCCACCTCGCGTACGTGCGCGAGCGCCGCACCGACGCGGACGGCGAGGCGATCCTCGCCGAGGCGCTGGCCAAGCTCCGCGGCGAGATCTGAGCGGTGCCAAAGGCGCCGCGGGGGCATCCGTCCCCGCGGCGCCCCGGCGTCTGCGGCACCATGCGTGAGGCCCGGCCCCCGAGCGGGGGCCGGGCCTCGTGCGTGTCCGTCTCAGGCCGAGGCGGGCGGGTACAGCTGGGGCGGAAGCTCGGCCGCCGCGGAGCGGTCGAGCAGCCAGAGGGTCCGCGCGGTGCCGTACGCGCCGGAGGCGGGCGCCTGGAGCTCCCCGGGGCCGCTCAGCGCGAGGGCGACGGCGCCGGCCTTGTCCTCGCCGGCGGCGAGCAGCCAGACCTCGCGGGCCGCCCGGATCGCCGGGAGGGTGAGCGAGATCCGGGTGGGCGGCGGCTTCGGCGCCCCGCGGACGCCGATCACGGTGCGCTCGGCCTCCCGGACACCGGGGTGCTCCGGGAAGAGCGAGGCGACGTGGGTGTCCGGGCCGACGCCGAGCAGCAGCACGTCGAAGGCGGGCACCCCGGCGTGCTCGCCGGGCCCGGCGGCCTTGGCGAGCTCCTCGGCGTACCGGTCGGCGGCCGCCTCGACGTCCGAGCCGTCCACGCCGTCCGAGGCCGGCATCTCGTGCACCCGGGCCGGGTCCACCGGGACCCGGTCGAGCAGCTCGGCGCGGGCCTGGACGGCGTTGCGCTCCGGGTCGTCCGCCGGGACGAAGCGCTCGTCGCCCCACCAGAGGTCGAGCCGCGCCCAGTCCACCGCGTCGCGCGCCGGGGAGGCGGCGATCGCGGCGAGCAGGGCGTTGCCGTTCCGCCCGCCCGTCAGCACCACCGAGGCGGTGCCGCGGGCGGACTGGGCGTCCACGATGCGGGTGATCAGCCGGGCCGCCGCGGCCTGCGCCATCAGCTCCTTGTCCCGGTGGACCACCAGCTGCGGGGTGGCCGCGGTCACGAGGCGCTCCGCTTGCGCGGGGCGGCCTTCTTGGCGGTCGCCTTCTTCGTCGCCGGCTCCGCCTCGGCCGGCGCAGTGTCCGCCGGCGCAGTGTCCGCCGGCTCGGCGGACGGCAGCTTGGCGGTGACCCGCGCCGGTGCGGCGACCTCGGCAGGGACGGCGTCGGCCGACGGGGCGGCGGGCTCCTCGGGCTGCGGCTCGCGCAGCCGGTCGACCGGGGTGCGGACGGCCGTCGCGTAGATGTCGTCCGGGTCGAGCCGGCGCAGCTCCTCCGCGATGAGCTCCGCGGTGTCGCGGCGCTTGAGCGCGACCATCCGGTCCGGCGAGCCGGGCATGGACAGCGTGCCCATCAGGCCGTCCGGGCGGTCGAGGACGATCTCGCCCTCCTTGGTGCGCAGCCGGACGGCGGTGATGCCGGGGCCGCCGGTGACGATCCGTTCGACCGGCACGCGCAGCCGGTTGGTCAGCCACAGGCCGAGCAGCTCGACGCTGGGGTTGTACGACTCGCCCTCGACGACCGCGCCGGTGATGGCGGTGGGCCGCTGGTCGAGGGCGGCGGCCAGCATGGAGCGCCAGCCGGTGATGCGGGTCCAGGCGAGGTCGGTGTCGCCGGGGGTGTAGCTGGCGGCCCGCTGGGCGAGCTGGCCGACCGGGGACTCGGCGGTGACCGCGTCGGTGATGCGGCGCTGGGCGAGCGCGCCGAGCGGGTCGTTGGCCGGGTGCAGCGGGGCGTTCTCCGGCCACCAGACCACCACCGGGGCGTCCGGCAGCAGCAACGGCAGGACGACCGACTGGGCGTGCGCGGCGAGCTCGCCGTGCATGCGCAGGACGACCGTCTCGCCGGAGCCCGCGTCGCTGCCGACCAGGATCTCGGCGTCCAGCCGGGTCTCGGCGCGGGCGCGCGGCGAGCGCCCGGCCCGCTTGATGACCGCCAGGGTGCGCGACGGGTGCTCGCGGGAGGCGTCGTTGGCGGCCTTGAGGGCGTCGTACGCGCTGCCCTCGTCGGTCACGATCACCAGGGTGAGCACCATGCCGGCCGCGGTGGAGCCGCTGGCCCGGCGGGCGTCCATCAGCGCCGCGTTGATCCTGCTGGAGGTGGTGTGGGTCAGGTCGATCTTCATGGCCGGCGCCAGCTCCTGCCGTCTCGTGCGAGCATCTCGTCGGCCTCGATGGGCCCCCACGTCCCGGCCGCGTACTGGGCGGGCTTGCCGTGGGTGTCCCAGTACTGCTCGACCGGGTCGAGGATCTGCCAGGAGAGCTCGACCTCCTGGTGGCGGGGGAAGAGGTTGGCGTCGCCGAGCAGCACGTCGAGGATGAGCCGCTCGTACGCCTCCGGGCTGGACTCGGTGAAGGACTCGCCGTAGGCGAAGTCCATCGTGACGTCCCGGACCTCCAGCGCGGTGCCGGGCACCTTGGAGCCGAACCGCACGGTGACGCCCTCGTCCGGCTGCACCCGGATGACCAGGGCGTTCTGCCCCAGCTCCTCGGTGGCGTAGGAGTCGAACGGCAGGTACGGGGCGCGCTGGAAGACCACCGCGATCTCGGTCACGCGGCGGCCGAGGCGCTTGCCCGTCCGCAGGTAGAACGGGACGCCCGCCCAGCGGCGGTTGTTGATCTCCAGCTTGAGGGCCGCGTAGGTGTCGGTCTTGGAGTCGGGGTCGATGCCGTCCTCGTCCAGGTAGCCGACGACCTCCTCGCCGCCCTGCCAGCCGGACGCGTACTGGCCGCGGACGGTGTGGCTGCCGAGGTCGGCGGGCAGCCGGACGGCGCTGAACACCTTGAGCTTCTCGGCGACCAGGGCCTTGGGGTGGAAGGACGCGGGCTCCTCGATGGCGGTGAGGGCCATCAGCTGGAGCAGGTGGTTCTGGATGACGTCGCGGGCCGAGCCGATGCCGTCGTAGTAGCCGGCGCGGCCGCCGATGCCGATGTCCTCGGCCATGGTGATCTGCACGTGGTCGACGTACGACCGGTTCCAGATCGGTTCGAACATCTGGTTGGCGAAGCGGAGCGCCAGGATGTTCTGGACGGTCTCCTTGCCGAGGTAGTGGTCGATCCGGAAGACCTCGTCCCGCGGGAAGACCTCGTGGACGATCCGGTTCAGCTCCTGGGCGCTCTCCAGGTTGTGGCCGAACGGCTTCTCGATGACCGCGCGACGCCAGGAGCCCTTCGGCGGGTCGGTCAGACCGTGCTTCTTGAGCTGCTGGACGACGGTGGGGAAGAACTTCGGCGGCACCGAGAGGTAGAAGGCGAAGTTCCCGCCGGTGCCCTGGGCCTGGTCGAGGTCCTCGATGGTCTTGCGCAGGGTGTCGAAGGCCTCGTCGTCGCCGAAGTCGCCCTGGACGAACCGCATGCCCTTGGCGAGCTGCTGCCAGACCTCCTCGCGGAACGGCGTACGCGCGTGCTCCTTGACCGCGTCGTGCACCTCGCGGGCGAAGTCCTCGTCCTCCCACTCCCTGCGGGCGAAGCCGACGAGCGAGAAGCCCGGCGGGAGCAGTCCGCGGTTGGCGAGGTCGTAGACGGCCGGCATCAGCTTCTTGCGCGACAGATCGCCGGTCACGCCGAAGATCACCAGGCCGGACGGCCCGGCGATCCTCGGCAGCCGGCGGTCGGCCGGATCGCGCAGCGGGTTGGAGGGCTGCAGGGGGTCACCCTGCCCGACCTCGGCCCCCTCGACATCGGGAAAAGCAGGGGTGTTGCTCACTGGTGTTGGCTCCGCTCTCCGTGCGCTTCGGTCGTGAGCAGTGATGTCAGTTCTGGTCGCCGTGCGCGGCGAGCGAGGCCGCGACCGTGTCCAGCAGTTCCTTCCAGGAGACCTCGAACTTCTCGACGCCCTCGTCCTCGAGCACCTGGACGACGTCGTCGTAGTCGACGCCGGCCGCGGCGACGGCGTCCATCACGGCCTTGGCGTCGCCGTAGTTCGGGGTGATGGTGTCGCCGGTGACCACGCCGTGGTCGTCGGTGGCGTCGAGGGTGCCCTCGGGCATGGTGTTGACGGTGCCCGGGGCGACCAGCTCGGTCACGTACAGGGTGTCCGGCAGGTTCGGGTCCTTGACGCCGGTCGAGGCCCACAGCGGGCGCTGGGCCTTGGCGCCGGCGGCCTCCAGGGCCTTCCAGCGGTCCGAGGCGAAGACCCCCTCGTAGGCCTCGTAGGCGAGGCGGGCGTTGGCCACGCCGGCCTTGGAGCGGAGCTCCTTGGCGTCTCCGCCGATCTTGTCGAGGCGCTTGTCGATCTCGGTGTCCACGCGGGAGACGAAGAACGAGGCGACCGACTCGATCTGGGAGAGGTCGAGGCCGGCGGCCTTGGCCTTCTCCAGGCCGGACAGGAAGGCGTCCATCACGGCGCGGTACCGCTCGAGGGAGAAGATCAGCGTGACGTTGACGCTGATGCCCTTGCCGATGACCTCGGTGATCGCGGGCAGGCCGGCCTTGGTGGCGGGGATCTTGATGAACACGTTCGGGCGGTCCACCAGCCACCACAGCTGCTTGGCCTCGGCGATCGTGGCGGCGGTCTCGTGCGCCAGACGGGGGTCGACCTCGATGGAGACCCGGCCGTCGCGGCCGTTGGACGCGTCGTAGACCGGGCGCAGCACGTCGGCGGCGTCGCGCACGTCGGAGGTGGTGATCATGCGGACGGCCTCGTCCACGGTGACCTTGCGGACGGCCAGGTCGTTCAGCTGGCCGTCGTAGGCGACGCTGCCGGAGCCGATCGCCTTCTGGAAGATGGTCGGGTTGGTCGTGACACCGACGACGTGCTTCTCCTGCACCAGCTCGGCCAGGTTGCCGCTGTTGAGCCGCTCGCGGCTGAGGTCGTCCAGCCAGATCGCCACGCCTTCGTCGCTGAGGCGCTTCAGTGCGTCAGTCATGGTGCTACATCCTCTGTGTTTCGTACGTCTGCTGTGGGGTCGTCAGACAGGCCGGGTACCCGGTGTGCGGCCGAGTACCCGGCGGGCTGCTGTCAGCGGGAGACGGCCTCGACCGTGCGGAGCGAGGCGCGGGCGGCGTTGGCCACGGCGTCGGCGGTCAGGCCGAACTCCTGGAACAGCACCTTGTAGTCGGCGGAGGCACCGAAGTGCTCCAGGCTGATGATCCGGCCGGCGTCGCCGACCAGCTCGCGCCAGCCCTGGGCGATGCCCGCCTCGACCGAGACCCGGGCACGGACGTTCGGCGGCAGCACGCTGTCGCGGTACGCCTGGTCCTGCTCGTTGAACCACTCGATCGACGGCATCGAGACGACGCGGGTCGGGATGCCGTCCGCCTCCAGGGCCGCGCGGGCCTGGACGGCCAGCTGGACCTCGGAGCCGGTGCCGATCAGGATGACCTTCGGCGAGGCGCCCTCGGCCTCGGCCAGCACGTAGCCGCCCTTGGCCGCACCCTCGGCGGAGGCGAACACCTCGCGGTCGTAGGTGGGCACGCCCTGACGGGTGAGCGCCAGGCCGACCGGCCCGGGGTGGCTGGTCTGCCGCTCCAGGATGGTGCGCCAGACGACGGCCGTCTCGTTGGCGTCGCCGGGGCGGACCACCGCAAGGCCGGGGATGGCGCGCAGCGCGGCCAGGTGCTCGACCGGCTGGTGGGTCGGGCCGTCCTCGCCGAGGCCGATGGAGTCGTGCGTCCACACGTAGGTGACGGGGATCTTCATCAGGGCGGCGAGGCGGACGGCCGGGCGCATGTAGTCGGAGAACACCAGGAAGGTGCCGCCGTAGATGCGGGTGCGGCCGTGCAGCGCGATGCCGTTCATGATCGCGCCCATGGCGTGTTCGCGGATGCCGAAGTGGATCGTCCGGCCGTACGGCGAGGCGGTCTTCAGCGGGTTGCTCGCCGGGAGGAAGGACGACTCCTCGTCGATGGTGGTGAGGTTGGACTCGGCGAGGTCCGCCGAACCGCCCCACAGCTCCGGGATGTGCTTGCCGACGGCCTTCAGCGTGTCGCCGGAGGCCTTGCGGGTCGCGACGTCCTTGCCGGCGGGGAAGACCGGGATCGCCTTCTCCCAGCCGTCGGGCAGCTCGCCGATCTGGATCCGGTCGAACTCGGCGGCGCGCTCCGGGTTGGCGGCGCGCCACGCGTGGAACGTGGCCTCCCACTGGGCGCGGGCGGCCTTGCCGCGGTGCACGACCTGGCGGGCGTGCTCGACGACCTGCTCCGTCACCTCGAAGGTCTTCTCCGGCGAGAAGCCGAGGACCTTCTTGGTGGCGGCGATCTCGGCGTCGCCGAGCGCGGAGCCGTGCGCCTTCGCGGTGTCCTGGGCGTTCGGTGCCGGCCAGGCGATGATGGTGCGCATCGCGATCATGGACGGGCGCTCGGTCTCCGCCTTGGCGGCCGCGAGCGCGGTGGCCAGCGCGTGCACGTCGACGTCGCCGTCGGACTTCGGCGTGATCCGCTGGACGTGCCAGCCGTACGCCTCGTAACGGGCGAGGACGTCCTCGGAAAAGGCCGTCTCGGTGTCACCCTCGATGGAGATGTGGTTGTCGTCGTACAGTGCGACCAGGTTGCCGAGCTTCTGGTGGCCGGCCAGCGAGGACGCCTCGGCGGAGATGCCCTCCTCCAGGTCGCCGTCGGAGACGATGGCCCAGACGGTGTGGTCGAAGGGGGACTCGCCCGCCGCGGCCTCCGGGTCGAACAGGCCGCGCTCGTAGCGGGCGGCCATCGCCATGCCCACCGCGTTGGCGATGCCCTGGCCGAGCGGACCGGTGGTGGTCTCGACACCGGCCGTGTGGCCGTGCTCCGGGTGGCCGGGGGTACGGCTGCCGGCGACCCGGAAGGCCTTCAGGTCGTCCAGTGACAGGCCGTAGCCGGAGAGGTAGAGCTGGGTGTAGAGAGTCAGCGACGTGTGGCCGGGGGAGAGGACGAAGCGGTCGCGGCCGACCCACGCGGGGTCGGTCGGGTCGTGCCGCAGGAAGCGCTGGAAGATCACATACGCGGCCGGGGCCAGCGACATCGCGGTGCCGGGGTGTCCGTTGCCCACCTTCTGCACGGCGTCCATCGCGAGGACGCGGGCCGTGTCGACGGTCCGCTGGTCCAGTTCGGTCCATTCGAAAGCGTTCGTCGGCGTGGTGCTCACCCTGTCTCAGGGCTCCTTCCTGGTGGTGAAGAGTGACCCCGTGAAGGGGACCGGGTCGGCCACGTCGCTGTGGTCCAGACGTTCGCTGGTGCCGGTCACGGAGGGTTGATCCCGCTTCTCTGTGCGAGCCTACCGCTCACAAGGGGCCTCACCTTGCGTGCCGAGGCATCCGGGGTGGCGCTATCGGCATTCCCGAAGGGCTCCCCGGCCACTGTCCTACCCTCACCCGGACGCGAACGGTCCGCTCGTCCGAGGGGCAAGACGCGCCGGGCGGCCGCGTGGTGCGCCAACTGCGGTGATTCACCCGCGGGTGTGCGGCTCCGGCTCGCCGGGGCACCCCGGGGCGGGACGGGACATATGGAGCGTCTAAGGTGGCGTGGTACGCGCAGAGCGGACGCACCGGAGCCCACGGGCCCAGGGGACGCCTGTGGAAGTTCATCGTGAGTTGGGGTGTTCGTGACCGCCGTCGAATCCCGCCCTGCCGGGGCGGTCGGGGCGACGCCTGCGCACCGGCCGTTCGGGGCCCGTGTCGGCGCATTCGTCGCACTGACAAAGCCGCGGATCATCGAGCTGCTGCTGATCACCACCGTCCCGGTGATGTTCCTGGCGCAGCACGGTGTACCCGACCCGTGGCTTGTCGTCAAGGTGGTGGTCGGCGGATACCTCTCCGCGGGCGGCGCCAACGCGCTCAACATGTACATCGACCGCGACATCGACGCGGTGATGTCCCGCACCGAGCGCCGGCCGATCGTCACCGGCATGGTGTCGCCGCGCGAGGCGCTGGTCTTCGGCATCGCGCTCGCGATCGGCTCCACGCTCTGGCTGGGGCTGCTGGTCAACGCGCTGTCCTCGGCGCTGGCCCTCGGCGCACTGCTCTTCTACGTCTTCGTCTACACCCTGGGCCTCAAGCGCCGTACGACCCAGAACATCGTCTGGGGCGGCATCGCCGGCTGCATGCCGGTGTTCGTCGGCTGGGCCGCGGTGACGAACTCGCTGTCCTGGTCCGCGCTGGTGCTCTTCCTGGTGATCTTCTTCTGGACGCCGCCGCACTACTGGCCGCTGTCCATGAAGGTCCGCGACGACTACGTCAAGGCCGGCGTGCCGATGCTCCCGGTCATCAAGGGCAACCTGGCCGTCGCCCGGCAGATCGTCGTCTACTCCTGGGTGATGGTCGCCGTCTCGCTGGCCCTCTGGCCGCTCGGCGACACCAGCTGGCTGTACCCCGTCTCCGCGGTGCTGCTCGGCGCGTTCTGGCTGAAGGAGGCGCACGGCCTGCACGCCCGCGCCAAGGCCGGGGTCGTCGGCGCCAAGCTCAAGGAGATGCGCCTCTTCCACTGGTCCATCACCTACCTGACCCTCCTCTTCGTGGTCATCGCGGTGGACCCCTTCGTCAAGTGACGGCCCACGCGCCGAACGACGGAGCCCCGGGGCCTGCGCCCCGGGGCTCCGTCGTTCCCGCCACCGACCGCTAGCGGCCGAGGACGGCCATCGCCGCGTTGTGGCCGGGGATGCCGCTGACGCCGCCGCCCCGGACGGCGCCGGCGCCGCAGAGCAGCACGTTCGGGTGGGCGGTGGCCACACCCCAGCGGTCGGCGGGGTCCTCGCCCCAGGGGAAGGCCAGTTCCCGGTGGAAGATGTTGCCGCCGGGCAGGCCGAGGTCGGCCTCCAGGTCCAGCGGGCTCTTCGCCTCGATGCAGGGCCGGCCCTCGCCGTCCACGGCCAGGCAGTCGGCCAGCGGCTCGTCCAGGCACTCCTGCAGCGGGGCGAGCACCGCCTCCAGCGCCGCCGCCCGGGCCTTCTCCGGGTTCTCGGCGAACAGCCGGGCCGGCTGGTGCACCCCGAACAGGGTCAGCGTGTGGTAGCCCTGCGCGGCGAGCTCCGGCCCGAGGATCGACGGGTCGGTCAGCGAGTGGCAGTAGATCTCGGACGGCGCCGGCGCCGGTAGCCGGCCCTCGGCGGCCTGCCGGTAGGCCGTCTCCAGCTCGGTGTAGGACTCGGCCAGGTGCAGGGTGCCGGCGAAGGCGTCCCGCGGGTCGACCGCACCGTCCCGCAGCCGGGGCAGCCGGCGCAGCAGCATGTTCACCTTCAGCTGGGAGCCCTCCGGGGCGGGCTCCGGCGGCGCCTCGCCGAGCAGCCGGGCGAGCACCTGCGGGGCCGCGTTGCACAGCACCGTCCCGGCGCCCACCCGCTGCGCCCGGCCCCCGTGCCGGAAGGCGACCTCGGCGGTGCCGCCGGCGGCGCCCGGGTCGATCGCGGTGACCTCGCAGCCGGTGCGGATCTCGGCGCCCGCCGCCCGGGCCGCGTCGGTCAGCGCGTCGGTGAGCGCGCCCATGCCGCCGACCGGGACGTTCCAGTCGCCGGTGCCGCCGCCGATCACGTGGTAGAGGAAGCAGCGGTTCTGCGGCAGCGCCGGGTCGTGGGCGTGGGTGAAGGTGCCGATCAGGGCGTCCGTGAGCACCACGCCGCGCACCAGGTCGTCGGCGAACGCGCGCTCCACGGCCTCGCCGATCGGCCGCTCGAACAGCGCCTCCCAGGCGGCCGGGTCGTCGAGCCGTCGGCGCAGCTCCGCGCGGGTCGGCAGCGGCTCGGTCAACGACGGGAAGACCCGCTCGGCCACCCGGCCGGTCGCCGCGTAGAACTCCTGCCAGGCCGCGTACTCACGGTCCGAGCCGGTCAGGGCGCGGAACGAGTCGGCGGTGCGGGCCGGGTCCGCCTGGCCCACCAGCAGCCCGGTGGGCCGCCCGCCGCGCACGGCCGGCGTGTACGAGGAGATCCGCCGGCGCCGGACCGCGAACCGCAGCCCCAGCTCGTCGACGATCTTCTGCGGCAGCAGGCTCACCAGGTACGAGTAGCGCGACAGCCGGGCCGCGACCCCCGGGAACGCCTCGGTGGAGACCGCCGCACCGCCGGTGCGGCCGAGCCGCTCCAGCACCAGCACACTGCGGCCGGCCCGGGCCAGGTAGGCGGCGGCCACCAGGCCGTTGTGGCCGCCGCCGACCACGACCGCGTCGTAGCGGCCGCGGAGGGGGGAGTCGGGCGTGCTCGCGTCACCTCGGGAGGGCTGCATGCGGCAGGTCTACCAGAGGCCGCGCGGGGCGGCCAGAGTGCGGACGTGAGTGTCGTACGGGCGGGCCGATGTCAGCGCGGCGGGAGCTCGCTGGGGCCGACGTGGCCGTCCAGCCAGTCCTTGAGCGGACGGGAGGAGCGCAGGAAGCCGGTGATCCGTTCGTACGCCTCGGCGGTGCCCAGCCACGCCGCGGGCTCCCACTCCTGCCAGGCGATCAGGCCCTTGTTGCGCAGCAGTTCGATCCGCGGATGGTCCTTGGGGTAGCCGCGGGGCGCCGACTTCAGCGGGTCCCGGCCGACCACCGACGGGCCCTCCTCCTCCACACCGGCGATCACCCGCTCCAGTTCGGCGCCGGTGACGTCCTCCGCGACCGCCTCCCGGTAGCGCGTCAGCTGGTCCGGGGCGAGCTGGTACATGCCGTTGCCGCAGGCCAGGCCGTCCGCCGACAGCTGGATGTAGCCGCCCGCCTCCAGGAAGGCGCCGATGTGCGTCTTGTACGGCGACTTGTCGGCGCTGAACCGGACGTCGCGGTTGGGCCGGAAGATCTTCCCCGGGCCGAACTCGCCCTCCAGGGCGTCCAGCAGGTCGGCCATCGGCGCGCGGACGGACTGCTCGTAGCGGTCCTTGTGCGCCGCCCAGAAGGTCTTGGAGTTGTCGGCCTCCAGCTGCTCGTAGAACTCGAGCGCCTCGGCCGGCCAGCCATCGAAGGTCATTGCGCCAGCCTAGGGGGCGAGGTGGTGACGGTGTGGCCCGCCGCACACCGTGCCGCCGTCGCCACCGTCTCTACCGCTCGGTAGCATGCGGGCATGACCAGCGCAGAGACCGCCACCCCCACCGCGCAGGACGCCCGCGCCGAGCGGCGCGCCAAGCGCATCGCCAAGCACATCACCGCCTTCGCCGCAGAGCACGGCGGCAGTGCGGACGGCGTCGTCGAGTACGTCGGCCGCACCGCCACCCGGATCGTGCTCGTCGGCGCGGACGGCGCGTGGGGCGACCAGGTCGCCCCGACCTACGCCATCGGGCAGCGCGCCGCCCAGCTGGCCGGCGTCACCCTCCACGACACCTTCGAGGGCGAACTCGGCCTCAAGGTGAAGACGAGCGCCTACGAGTGGAAGCGCATGGCCGGCATCCAGATCTGACGGGCCGCTCCCTACGCTCAGGGGCAACCAAAGACAGGGGCGCGGGGAACTGCGCGAGACGGAAGAGACGGCGCCGTAGCCTTCCGATTCGCGCAGTTCCCCGCGCCCCTGTTTTGGGCCCCGCGTGTGCGTCAGCTCGCCGGGACCAGCTGAGCCGGGACGGCGGCCTGGTCGGTGACGGCGCGGGTCCGCAGGGCGAGCGGTACGCGGAGGGCGGCGACCCAGGTGAGGGCGGCGCCCACCATGTGCAGGCCGACCATGAGCTCCGGGGCGTCGGTGAAGTACTGGACGAAGCCCAGGACGCCCTGCAGCAGCAGCACGACGAGCAGGTCCCGCACCCGCGCCCGGGCCGCCCGCGGCGCCTTCACCGCGGCCAGCACGAACACCGCCGCGAGCGTCAGCCCGACCGAGAGGAAGGCCAGGTCGGCGTGGGCCTGGGCGAGGCGGTCGTAGTCGACCGGGATGCGCCAGACGTCGCTGGAGGAGCCGGGGTGGTGGCCCGCGCCGGTGACCAGGGTGCCGGCGGTGACCAGCAGGCCGACCACGCCGGCGAGGACGTACGAGAGCTGCACCAGCGGCCTGGGCACCAGGAGCTCGGGCGTGCCGTCGCCCTCCTTGGTGCGCTCCCACATCAGCACGGCGACCCAGACCAGGCCCATCGCGGCGACCATGTGCAGCGCCACGACGTACGGGTTCAGTCCGGTGAGCACGGTGATGCCGCCGATCACGGCGTTGCTCATGACCAGCCAGAACTGGGCCCAGCCGAGCCGGGTGAGCGAGCGCCGCCACGGCGTGGCGCAGCGGGCGGCCAGGGTGGCCCAGGCGATCGCCGCGCAGAGCACGTAGGTGAGCATCCGGTTGGTGAACTCGATGACACCGTGGACGCCCATCTCGGGCGTCGGCGTGATGCTCTCGCCGGTGCAGCGGGGCCACGTGGTGCAGCCGAGGCCGGAGGCGGTGAGCCGGACGGCGCCGCCGGTGAGCACGATGACCACGCTCATCACCAGGGCGGACAGCGCCGCCCGGCGGACGGTCGCGGCCGTCGGGTGCCAGCGGTCGGCGAGGAGTGCGGTGGGGGTGAACACCGCTTCATCCTAGATTGCCCTTATCCGATCACCGACCGCCGGGCCGTCACCGCGGCAGCGCCGGGTGACGGCCCGCCGCGTCAGACCGCCGCCCGCCGCTTTCCGCCGGGGCGGCGCCGCGGGTAGGGGAAGAGCCGCAGCGGGCGCTTGGCGGCCAGGTCCTCGACCCAGCCGAAGGAGGCCACGCAGAGGGTGATCAGCAGGACGGTCGCCGTGAGGGCGAACCAGTCGCTGTCGATCAGCCAGGGCGTGTTGTCCACCACGAGGTCCACCGTCCACAGCTTCTGGATCATGCCGACGGCGAAGGTCAGCGTGATGTTGTGCCAGAGGTAGATGGTGACGGCGCGGGAGTTGAGCAGGCTGATGAAGCCGTTGAAACGCTCCAGTCGGGGGGGCCACTGCTCCCAGGACGGGCTCAGGTAGAGCAGCAGCAGCACGCAGCCGAAGGACCAGACGGCCTGGGCGGTCGGCACGCCGTCCAGCTCGAGCGGGATGCCGGGCTCCTCCTCGGGCAGCGACAGGAAGTACCAGAGGCCGGCGACCATCACCAGCGGTGAGACCGAGGGGATGACGTACCGCGGAATGCGCTCCATCAGGCCCTCCTGACGGGCCATGCCGAGCATCCAGCAGGAGCCGTAGGTGGTGATGTCGACGATGACGTCCCAGAAGCGGCCGCCCTCGTCGAAACCGGTCAGCGCGAAGGTGACCGACACGGCGAGCGGCACGAGCACGGCCGGCCAGCCGAACCGGTGGATCGCCTTCCGCAGCAGCGGCGACAGCAGCACGAACCAGAGGTAGGCGCGCAGGTACCAGAGCGGTTCGACCGCGGGCGAGCCCCAGGTGGACTCCAGCACGCCGTGGAAGCCGTGCAGCGAGTGGGCGAACGGCGGGTCGCTGAACGGCACGATCCAGAACGCGAGGTCGGCCCACCAGGTGGTCTCGGCGTGCGGCGTGGGACGCCAGCCGTCCAGCACCATGCCGGTGATGGCGATGGCGCCGAACAGCCACATCGGCGGCAGCAGCCGGCGCAGACGCCCGCGGATGACACCGAGGGCCGGACGGCTGAGCGACCGGGCCATCAGCGAGCCCGCCAGCGCGAACATCACGCCCATCGACGGGAAGACCAGCGGCATCCACGCCCAGCCGAACAGGTGGTAGAGGACGACGCGGATGATCGCCAGGGCGCGCAGCAGGTCGAGGTAGCGGTCGCGGCCGCCACCGCGGCGGGCCGGCTTCGCCTCGGGGGCGGCCTCGGCCGTCTCCTCGTCCGGGGCCCCCGGCGGACGGGCGTACTGGGCGTCGAAGGCCTTGGCCAGTGCGGCGAGCTCGTCCGGGACGCGGAGCTTGAGGGTCTCCTCGTGCCGGGGCACGGTGCTCCGGGCCGTGGAGCGCTCCGTCCAGTCGTCCTCCGCCGCGGCGGGCCTGTCGAACGACGGCTTCTCGAACGACGGCCGCTCGGCCGTGCGCTGCTCGGTCCGCTGGGGGCCGGGCTGGGGGCGGCCCGCAGCCGTGGCCTCGGACGAGCGGCGCTGCGACGGCAGGCCGCTGCGGCCGCCGGGCGGCGGCGGGACGCGCAGGGCCATGGTCTCGTCTGGCGAGAAGCCGCTCCGGGCCTCGGGAGCCGGGCGCTCCGCGGCACGGGGGCGCTCCGGAGCGCCAGGGCGTTCCGGGGTGCGCTGCGGCGGGGTCTGCGGGCGCTGGGCCCGGGCCTCGGGGCCCTGCGGGCGGCGTGGTGCGTCGGCGGTGCCGGGCCCCTGGCCGTGCGGTGGTCGGCCGTCGGCCTCCGGGCCCTGCGGCCGGTACCCGCTGCCGGGCGCCTGCGGCCGGTTCGCTGCTTCCGGGCCCTGCGGCCGGCTCGGCGCACCCGGGCCCTGCGGCCGGTGCGGGGCGTCGGGACGGCCGGGGCCGCCGGCGGTGCGCGGCATGTCAGGGCGGGCCTGCCCGCCGGTGTCGCGCGGTGCGCGGGCGTCGCGGTTCGTGCCGGGGTCGCGGGGCGCGCCGGAGGTGCCGGGCGGGGTGCCGGGCGGCGCGGCGGGGCGGCCCTCGGAGGCCGGGCGGTCGGTGCCCTCGGCGGCCTGGGGGCGCTTGCGCGGGGTGAAGAAGCTGTCGGCGGGCTCGGGCCGCTCGGTCGGCTCGGACACGGTCAGACCTCCACGATCGGTGCGGAGACCTCGCCGGTGCGCCGCAGTTTCTGCCAGCGCAGCCGGCCGCCGGTGAGCGCGGTGATCGACGACTGCAGCAGCACGAGGTACATGAGCTGCCGGTAGACCATCTGTTGGACCGGCAGGGTGATCAGGTGGGCGGGCTTCTCGCCGTCCAGCCGGAAGGCGTAGTAGGCGAGAAGGCCCTGGACGGCGAGCACGCCGGCCCAGGCGGTGAGGGTCTTCGGCGCGTCGACGAACAGGATGCCGTAGAGCAGGAAGAGGTCGATCACCGGTGCGAGCAGCGGTGCGAGGACGCCGAAGAGGACGACGAGCGGCAGGCCGATCCGGCCGAAGCGACCGCCGGGTCCGCGTTCCACCAGCGCGTGCCGGTGCTTCCACATCGCCTGCATGGTGCCGTAGCTCCAGCGGTAGCGCTGGGACCACAGCTGGCCCATGGTCGCCGGGGCCTCCGTCCAGGCGCGGGCCTTCTCGGCGTAGACGATGCGCCAGCCGTCGCGCAGCAGCGCCATGGTGACGTCGGTGTCCTCGGCGAGGGTGTCCTCGCTCATGCCGCCGACCCGCTCCAGGGCGGAGCGGCGGAAGGCGCCGACCGCACCGGGGATGGTCGGCATGATGTTGAGGACGTCGTACATCCGGCGGTCCAGGTTGAAGCCCATCACGTACTCGATGTGCTGCCAGGCGCCGATCAGGGTGTCGCGGTTGCCGACCTTGGCGTTGCCGGCGACGGCGCCGACCGTCGGGTCGCCGAAGGGCTGGACGAGCTCGCGGACGGTGGCGGGCTCGAAGACGGTGTCGCCGTCCATCATCACGATCAGCTCGTTCGAGGCGTTCGCCAGGCCGGTGTTGAGGGCCTGCGGCTTGCCGCTGTTCGGCTGGGTGATCAGCCGCACACCGGGCAGCGCGAGGTCCCGCACGATCTGGGCGGTGTCGTCGCTGGAGCCGTCGTCGATGACGATGACCTCGATCGGGTGCTCGCCGGCCGTCAGCGAGTGCAGGGTGTTGGCGATGCACTCCTGCTCGTTGTACGCCGGCACGAGGACGGTAACCGGTTCGGTGACCGGCGGCCCCCAGCTGAAGTCCGCCCTGCGGGTGCGCCGCACGTGCAGCATGGCGAGGACGAGCATCAGGGCGAACCGGGCGAAGACCAGACCGCCGACGACGGCGAGCAGCGAGATGAGCCAGGGCAGCAGGTCGACCGAGAGCTGGGTGGCCCAGATGTACGCCTTGCCGGCCCACAGCTGGTAGCCGTGCACCTTGACCATGGTCGGCGAGCTGCCGAGCGCCTCGCCGATGGTGGCGAAGCGGTAGTCGCGCTCCTTCAGGGTGTCGATCAGCTGGCCGACCGCGGCGACGGTCTGCGAGCGGTCGCCGCCGGCGTCGTGCAGCAGCACCATCGCGCCCTGGCCGTCCTTCTTGGGGATGGCGGCGTTCACGATGGCCGGCACGCCCGGGCGCTGCCAGTCCTCGGTGTCGGTGTCGATGAAGGTGGTGAGGTAGCCGCGGGAGCCGATCTCCTTCACCACCGGCCAGGTCCAGTCGTCCAGGGCGGAGGCGGTGGAGGAGTAGGGCGGCCGGAACAGCGAGCTGTGGATGCCGGCGACGCCGGCCAGGGCCAGCTGGGTCTGGCTCAGCTCGTAGGTCAGCCGCGCCTTGGACTGCAGCGACAGGTCGGGGTGGCTGAAGGTGTGCAGGCCGATCTCGTGGCCCTCGGCGACCATCCGGCGGACCAGGTCCGGGTGGTGGGCCGCCATGGCGCCGGTGATGAAGAAGCTGGCGTGCACGTGCCGCTCGGCGAGCTCGTCGAGCAGCTTCGGGGTCCAGGTCGGGTCAGGGCCGTCGTCGAAGCTCAGCACGATGGTGCGGTCCGGAATGCGGTAGCTGACCGGCGCGTCGTTGAGGTCGCCGCGGGCGTCGATGATCGGGCCGCCGGTGAGCAGGTCCGGCGGCACGGTGTCGCTGTCCTGCGCGTCCGTCGTCCGGGTGTCGTGGAAGACCTCGTTGGTCGCCATGCCGCGCAGCACCATGAGGCCGAGCAGGCAGACCAGCAGGGTCACCGGCAGGAAGAACCGCAGCGGCGGCGCGGCGAGTCTGCGTGACCGGAGGACGGACTGCCGGCGGTGCTGGGGACGGGGCATGGGCGTTCCTGTGGCCGGTGTAAAGGAGAGGACGGGCGGGGGCGCCGGCTCAGCGGGCGGGCTTCGCGGTGGCGGTGGTCGGCCTGGTGCCGGTGGGGGCCGTCCGGGTGGTGGGCGAGTGCGAGGCTGTCGTCTTGCCGGCGGACTTGGAGGCCGAGCCGCTCGGGCGCGCGGAGGCGCTGCCGGAGTGTGCCGCGGTGGTGGGCTTCGCGGAGGTCTTCGGCTTGCCGCTCGTGGTGGGCGAGGGCGAGGGGGACGGGGAGGCGACCGCGGTCGGCGACGGCAGGGACTCCGGGAGCTGGAGCGGAGGGGCCTGGGCCACCGCTCCGAAGAGGCTGCCGATCATGCCCGCGGTGAACAGCAGGCCGCCGCCGCCGACCAGCCAGCCCAGGCCGCGCAGACGTCGTCCGCGCGCGCCGGACTGGTCGACGAAGACGGGCGCGGCTTCGGCGGCGGCCGCGACCGGTATCGGTTCGTCGGTCTGCAGCGAGGGGGTGGACATTGCGCTCCGTGCCCTTCCAGATCAGGCGCTGGGCGGGCACAGGCACCGCATGCGAGACCGTAGTGCCTCGCACCGACCTGAATCAGTGTCAATGTCCGATGTGCGGTTATATGGGGTGGCCTTGTGACCGTATCGAGACGTCCCGAGGCCGCCTTCGGCGCGGACCTGTCAGCCTCGTAGGATGCCGGGGCATCTCGACGAGCGCAACGCTCGGCCGACACCCTCACAGGAGCGGACAGGCCCGTGGCCAGACGACTTCCCGCAGCCCGTCCCGGCCTGCCCGCGGCCGCCGTCCGGACGCTCGCCGCCCTGCTGCTCCCGCTGCTGCTGGTGACGGCGTGCTCCAGCGAGCAGCTGGTGCCGGACGCCGTTCCGGCGGGCGCCCACGCCGACGACGACGGCGGGGACGAGAGCCCCGGTGCGTCGCAGGCGCCGTCCGCGAGCGCGTCGGCCTCGCCGGCGGCACACTACGACGCCGCACTGCTGCGCACGCCGAAGGGCCGGATGCTCGGCGTCGCCTCCGAGGGTGGCCCGGCGGACCTCGGCGCGGTGACAGGGTTCTCCGCCGAGACCGGCCGCGCGCCGGACCTGCGGGAGTACTACCTCGTCTGGGGTTCCGACTTCGACCCGGCCGGCAATGCCGCGCTCTGGGCCAACGGCCAGGTGCCGCTGGTCTCCTGGGTGCCCGGCGACACCAGGCTCACCGAGATCGCCGACGGCGGCCAGGACGAGTACCTGGCGGGATTCGCCGACAAGGTGGCGCAGTACGGCGGACCGGTCGCCCTGGCCTTCGCGCCCGAGATGAACAGCGGCTGGAACTCCTGGGGTGCGGAGCGGGCCAGCGCGGCCGACTTCGTCCGGGCCTGGCGGCACGTCCACGACGTGTTCACGGAGCACGGCGCCGGCAACGTCGTCTGGGTGTGGGCCCCGCACGTCTCCGACCAGCACTCCTCGGTGGCGCCGCGGCCCTACTATCCGGGCGACGCCTACGTGGACTGGGTCGGCATGGTCGGCTACTACGGCCCCGAGGACGGCAGCGCCTGGAGCGGTCTGTTCGCGCCGATGGTGAAGACGGTGCGCGAGTTCACCCGCAAGCCGCTGCTGATCACCGAGACCGGGGTGGCCGAGGGGCCGCGCAAGGTGCAGCAGGTCGCCGACCTCTTCGGCGGGGCCGCCGGCACCGAGGGGCTGATCGGGCTGGTCTGGTTCGACCTGCAGAAGACCTGGCCCGGCAGCAAGTACCAGACCGACTGGCGGGTGGGCAGCTCGGCCGGCGCCGCCGCCGCGGTGAAGAAGGCCGTCGGCGCGCGCGCCTTCGGGCACCCGGCGCCGCGCGACTGACGGGCCGTCGGCCGGCGGCCCGCCGGCCGACGGACGAAAGCCGGGCAATCGCGGCAAGCCGACCATTGGTCTTGACCAATGCCCCGGCGGCTCGGGAGAGTGCGCACTGATCACTCCCACTCTCTCCGCGGAGCCCCCTCCCATGCGCATATCCCGACCCGCCGCAGCCCTCGCGCTCGGCGGCTCCGTCGCCCTCGGTGCGCTCGCCGTCCCGGCCGCCCACGCCGCCCCGGCCGGCGACGGCTGCCGGAGCCTCGGTGTCGCCAACCTGTACGGCGAGTTCGTCGAGGACGACGACACCCACTAGCCGGACGCCGAGGGCGCCGTCGCGGTCGGCGGCAACGCCGACTTCCGCGGCGGCTTCTCGGTCGGCAACGAGCTGACGGACGCCCAGGTCGCCGCCCTGCCCGGCGGCAACGCCCTGGTCGTGGCCGGCGGCATCAGGGGCGGCGTCCAGGTCATGAAGGGCAACGGCGTCTACGGCGGCACCCTCGCCGGCACCGCCGAGGCCCACCACGGCAAGGTGGTGCACGGCGCCTCGCCGATCGACTTCGCCGCCGAGTTCGCGAAGCTGCGCGCGGTCTCCACCGACCTGGCGAAGCAGACCACCCCCGGCACCGCGATCAAGGCCTCCGGCGACACCCTGACCCTCACCGGCACCGACACCGGCATCGACGCCTTCGTCCTGACGGCCGCGCAGCTCCAGGGCGCCAAGGAGGTCTACCTGCACGTGCCCGCGGGCGCGGGTCACCGTCGTCAGCGTCAGCGTCACCGGCGACGCCTACGACCAGGCGGCGGCGCACACCAGCGGCTTCTTCCTGTGGGACGCGGCCGCGAAGAAGTACGTCCTGGACGACAAGACGCAGTCCGCCGCCGGCGGCGCCGTCCGGGCCCGCCTGCTGTGGAACTTCCCGACCGCCGCCAAGGTGGTCAAGAACAGCGGCAACGCCTGGCCGGGCAGCGTGCTCGCCCCGAACGCCGCCTTCGACCTGGGCTCCGGCGGCCCGGTCAACGGCTCCGTGATCGCCAAGTCGCTCAAGGGCAGCGGCGGCGCCGAGACCCACCACTACCCCTTCTACCCCTTCGAGGGCTGCCTGCCCGGCAGCGACACCCCGAAGCCCACCCCCTCCGGCTCCACCCCGGGCACCACCTCCGGCGGCAGCACCGGCACCACGACGACCGGCGGCACCAGCGGCGGCAGCACCTCCGGGGGCACCACCGGCTCCCCGTCGCCCACGCCGTCCGGCTCCGCCCCGGCCTCGACCCCGCCGGCCACCACCACCGGCGGTACCACCACCGGCGGCCTCGCCTTCACCGGCGCCGACGGCGTGATCCCGCTGGCGATCGGCGGCGCCCTGGTGCTCGCCGCGGGCGGCGGCATCGTCCTCGCCGTGCGGCGCCGCCGAGCCTGACCCGGCCCCGGACACGACGGTGCCCCGTACCCGCCGGGTACGGGGCACCGCCGCGCCGGGGCTCACTCCCAGCGGAAGAAGCGCGCCGCCGCGCCCAGCCCCAGCACCGACCAGACGGCCAGCACCCCGAGGTCCGACCAGGGCGCCCCGGCGCCGTCCTGCAGCACCGAGCGCAGCCCGTCCGAGAGCGCGCTGATCGGCAGCAGCTCCAGCACCGGGCGGACGGCCTCCGGGAACCGCGACAGCGGCACCACCACGCCGCCGACCAGCAGCAGCAGGACGAAGACCAGGTTCGCGCCAGCCAGCGTGGCCTCCGCCTTCAGCGTGCCCGCCATCAGCAGGCCGAGGCCCGAGAATGCGGCGGTGCCGAGCACCAGCAGCCCGGCGACCGCGAGCGGGTCGCCCTGCGGCGACCAGCCCAGCGCCAGCGCGATCACCGTCAGCAGCGCCACCTGCAGCGCCTCGGTCACCAGCACGCAGCCGGTCTTCGCGGTCAGCAGCGCCCAGCGCGGCAGCGGGGTCGCGCCGAGCCGCTTCAGCACGCCGTAGCGGCGCTCGAAGCCGGTGGCGATCGCCTGCCCGGTGAACGCGGTGGACATCACCGCGAGCGCCAGCAGGCCGGGCGCCAGGAAGTCGACCCGCTTGCCGGGGCCGTCCACGGCGACGATGTCCACGGCGCTGAACAGCACCAGCAGCACGGTCGGGATGATCACGGTCAGCAGCAGCTGCTCGCCGTTGCGCAGCAGCATCCGGGTCTCCAGCGCGGTCTGCGCCAGCAGCATCCGGCCGACCGGGGCGGCGCCCGGCCGCGGCGAGTAGTCGGTCACGAGCGCAGCTCCCGTCCGGTCAGCTCCAGGAAGACGTCCTCCAGGCTGCGCCGCTGCACGGCCAGCCCCTCCGGCATCACACCGGTCTCGGCGCACCAGGCGGTGACGGCGGCCAGCAGCTGCGGGTCGACCGGGGCGTCCACCCGGTACGCGCCGGGGGCGGCCTCGACGGCCACCGCGCCGGCCGGCAGCACGGCCCGCAGCCCGGTGAGGTCCAGGCCGCCGGGCGCGCCGAAACGGACCCCGTCCTCGGCCCGGCAGAGGTCGGCGGGAGAGCCGGTGGCGACGACCCGGCCGTGGTCGACGATGACGACCTCGTCGGCGAGCTGCTCGGCCTCGTCCATGTGGTGGGTGGTGACCACCACGGTCACCCCGTCGGCGCGCAGCTCGCGGACCAGCTCCCAGGTGGCGCGGCGGGCCTGCGGGTCGAGGCCGGCCGTGGGCTCGTCCAGGAAGACCAGTTTGGGGCGGCCGACCACGGCCATGGCGAGTGCGAGGCGCTGCTGCTGGCCGCCGGAGAGCCGGCGGTAGGCGGTGCGCCCGCAGGAGCCGAGGCCGAGGCGCTCGACCAGCCCGGGCACGTCCAGCGGGTCGGCGTAGAGCTTCGCGGTGTGCTGCAGCATCTCGACCGCGCGGGCGCCCGGGTAGACGCCACCCGACTGGAGCATCACGCCGATCCGCGGGCGCAGTGCGGCGCCGTCGGCGACCGGGTCGAGGCCGAGCACCCGGACGGTGCCGGCGTCGGGCCGGCGGTAGCCCTCGCACATCTCGATCGTGGTGGTCTTGCCGGCGCCGTTCGGGCCGAGGACGGCGGTGACGGTGCCGCGGGCCATGGTGAGGTCGAGGCCGTCGACGGCCGTCTTCTCGCCGTAGCGCTTGACCAGCCCGGCCACCTCTACGGCGGGTTCGAGTCGCATACCGGCGAGTGTAAGAGGGCTGCCGACCGGCTCCGGACACCGCCCCGGACCTCCCGCCGCCCCAGGCCAGGTAAGGCTTACCTGCGTGATTGAGGACACCGCTGAGGCGTGGATCACGGCTTGTTCCATCGGAACGAATTACGCAACAATGGTGTTGTGAAAAACATGCGCGAGCACTCAGCACAGGACGGGGCGGCCGAGACGGCCCCCGGCTGCGCCGTGCCCGCGACAGCGACGGAGGTCCTGCTGGAGGGCCATCGGGCGACCCGGGACCGGGTCGCCCGCTCGGTCCTGGACCACGGTCCGTCGTCCGCCGCCGACCTGGCCAGCCGCCTCGGGCTGACCGCGGCCGCCGTCCGCCGCCACCTGGACTCGCTGGCCGCCGCCGGCCTGGTCGAGTCCCGTGAGCAGCGGGTGTACGGCAGCCGTGGCCGCGGCCGGCCGGCCAAGGTCTTCGCTCTCACCGAGTCCGGCCGGGACGCCTTCTACCAGGCGTACGACCAGCTCGCAGCCGACGCGCTGCGCTGGATCTCGGAGTCGGTGGGCGGCGGCACGGCGGGCGAGGAGGCGGTCGCCGCCTTCGCTCGGGCCCGTTTCGCCAAGCAGGGCCAGAAGTACCTGAGCAGCCTGGAGCGGGCCGCTGCGGGTCACCGCGCCGAGGCGCTCGCGGAGGCGCTGAGCGCCGACGGGTACGCTGCCACGGTGCGGCGGGTGCCGTCCGCGGCCGCCGCCAAGGCCCCCGCGGGAGCCCAGCTCTGCCAGCACCACTGCCCGGTCGCGCACATCGCCGAGCAGTTCCCGCAGCTCTGCGAGGCCGAGACCGAGGTCTTCTCGCAGCTCCTGGGCACCCATGTGCAAAGGCTGGCCACGATCGCCCACGGCGACGGGGTCTGCACCACCTATGTGCCGGCATCCGGTGCCGCACCGTCGTCCGCCGAGCGGGCGCCCGGTGCCGTGCCGACTGCCGGTACGTCCCCCAATGAAACGGCTCGTCCGCGCGGAGGAACCTCGCATGACTGACATCGCACACCCCGAGCTCGAAGGCCTGGGCACCTACGAGTACGGCTGGGCCGACTCCGACGAGGCCGGCGCGGTTGCCAAGCGCGGTCTCAGCGAGGAGGTCGTGCGCGACATCTCGGCGAAGAAGAACGAGTCCGAGTGGATGCTCAACCTGCGTCTCAAGGGCCTGAAGCTCTTCGGCAAGAAGCCCATGCCGACCTGGGGCTCCGACCTGTCGGGCATCGACTTCGACAACATCAAGTACTTCGTGCGCTCCACCGAGAAGCAGGCCGAGTCCTGGGAGGACCTGCCCGCCGACATCAAGGCGACGTACGACAAGCTGGGCATCCCGGAGGCGGAGAAGCAGCGCCTGGTCGCCGGTGTCGCCGCCCAGTACGAGTCCGAGGTCGTCTACCACCAGATCCGCGAGGACCTGGAGCAGCAGGGCGTCATCTTCCTGGACACCGACACGGCGCTGCGCGAGCACCCGGAGCTCTTCAAGGAGTACTTCGGCACCGTCATCCCGGTGGGTGACAACAAGTTCGCCTCGCTGAACACCGCCGTGTGGTCGGGCGGCTCGTTCATCTACGTGCCGAAGGGCGTGCACGTCGACATCCCGCTGCAGGCCTACTTCCGGATCAACACCGAGAACATGGGCCAGTTCGAGCGGACGCTGATCATCGTCGACGAGGACGCCTACGTCCACTACGTCGAGGGCTGCACCGCGCCGATCTACTCCTCCGACTCGCTGCACTCCGCGGTCGTGGAGATCATCGTCAAGAAGGGCGGCCGCTGCCGCTACACGACCATCCAGAACTGGTCGAACAACGTCTACAACCTGGTCACCAAGCGCGCCGTGGCGTACGAGGGCGCGACCATGGAGTGGGTCGACGGCAACATCGGCTCCAAGGTGACCATGAAGTACCCGGCGGTCTACCTGATGGGCGAGCACGCCAAGGGCGAGACGCTCTCCATCGCCTTCGCCGGCGAGGGCCAGCACCAGGACGCGGGCGCCAAGATGGTGCACATGGCGCCGCACACCTCGTCGTCCATCGTCTCCAAGTCGGTGGCCCGCGGCGGCGGCCGCACCTCGTACCGCGGCCTGATCGAGATCGGCGAGGGCTCGCACGGCGCCAAGTCCAACGTGCTCTGCGACGCGCTGCTGGTCGACACGATCTCCCGCTCGGACACCTACCCGTACGTCGACGTCCGCGAGGACGACGTCTCCATGGGCCACGAGGCGACGGTCTCCAAGGTCAGCGAGGACCAGCTCTTCTACCTGATGAGCCGCGGCATGACCGAGCAGGAGGCCATGGCGATGATCGTCCGCGGCTTCGTCGAGCCGATCGCGCGCGAGCTGCCGATGGAGTACGCGCTGGAGCTCAACCGGCTGATCGAGCTGCAGATGGAGGGCGCGGTCGGCTGACGCCCCACCGCCCCCGTCCGTCCCGTATCCCAGGAAGAGAGCACTACGACAGCCATGGCTGACGTCAACACCCCTAGCGGTGCCACCACCGCCGGTTCGATCGAGGTCGGCACCGCCGGCACCGGCGCGCAGCTGGCCGGCCCCGGTACCGGCCGCACCGCCGTGCAGCAGCCGATCGACGCCCGCGTCGCGGTCAAGCCGTCCTACGACGTGAACGACTTCCCCGTGCCGACCGGGCGCGAGGAGGACTGGCGGTTCACCCCGCTGCACCGCCTGAACGGCCTGCACGACGGCACCGCCGCCGAGGGTGCCACCGGCCAGGACAAGCTGGAGCTGGCGCTGCCGGACGGCGTCACCGCCGAGACCGTCGGCCGGGACGACGCCCGCCTGGGCGCCGCCGGCAAGCCGGTCGACCGGGTCGCCGCCCAGGCGTTCAGCGCCTTCGAGCAGGCCCTGGTGGTCACCGTCCCCAAGGAGCAGGTGCTCACCGAGCCGGTGAGGATCGACGTGCACGGCGAGGGCGGCGTCCGCTTCGCCCACGTGGTCGTCGACGTCAAGCCGTTCGCCGAGGCCGTCGTGGTGATCAACCACACCGGCACCGGCACCCGCGCCGCCAACGTCGAGCTGCTCGTCGGCGAGGGCGCCAAGCTGACCTTCGTCTCCGTCCAGGACTGGGAGCGCGACGCGGTGCACGCCGCCCAGCACTCCGCCCTGGTCGGCCGCGACGCCACCTTCAAGTCGGTCGTGGTCACCTTCGGCGGCGACCTGGTCCGCATCCACCCGCGGGTGGTCTACGCCGCCTCCGGCGGCGAGGCCGAGCTGTTCGGCCTGTACTTCGCGGACGCGGGCCAGCACCTGGAGCACCGTCTGGTCATCGACCACGACACCCCGCACTGCCGCTCCAACGTGGTCTACAAGGGCGCCCTGCAGGGCCAGGACGCGCACGCGGTCTGGGTCGGCGACGTGCTGATCCGCGCCGCCGCCGTCGGCACCGACACCTACGAGCACAACCGCAACCTGGTGCTCACCGACGGCGCCCGGGTCGACTCGATCCCGAACCTGGAGATCGAGACCGGCGAGATCGTCGGCGCCGGCCACGCCTCCGCGACCGGCCGCTTCGACGACGAGCAGCTGTTCTACCTGCAGGCCCGCGGCATCCCGGCCGACGAGGCCCGCCGCCTGGTGGTCCGCGGCTTCTTCGCCGAGCTCGTCCAGCAGATCGGCGTCGCCGAGATCCAGGACCACCTCATGGAGAAGATCGAGGCCGAGCTGGAAGCGACGGTCGCATGAGTTTCCTCCGTGCGTGCTCGCTGAGCGACCTGGCCGAGGACGTCCCTCGCCGGGTCGAGCTCAACGGTGTCGCCGTGTCGGTGGTCCGCACCGACGAGGGCGTGTTCGCCGTCAACGACACCTGCTCGCACGCCAACGTCTCGCTGTCCGAGGGCGAGGTCGAGGACTGCATGATCGAGTGCTGGCTGCACGGATCGAGCTTCGACCTGCGCACCGGCAAGCCGTCCGGGCTGCCCGCCACCAAGCCGGTCGCCGTCTACCCCGTAAAGATCGAAGGGGACGATGTGCTCGTCTCCGTCAACCAGGAGTCCTGAGTACACATGGCAACGCTTGAAATCCGCGACCTGCACGTCTCCGTCGAGGCCGAGTCGGGCCCCCGCGAGATCCTCCGCGGCGTCGACCTGACCGTGAAGCAGGGCGAGACCCACGCCATCATGGGCCCCAACGGCTCCGGCAAGTCCACCCTCGCCTACTCGCTGGCCGGGCACCCGAAGTACACCGTGACCAGCGGCTCGGTGCTGCTGGACGGCGAGGACGTGCTGGCGATGTCCGTCGACGAGCGGGCCCGCGCGGGCGTCTTCCTGGCCATGCAGTACCCGGTCGAGGTCCCCGGCGTCTCCGTCTCCAACTTCCTGCGCACCGCCGCCACCGCCGTCCGCGGCGAGGCCCCCAAGCTGCGCCTCTGGGTGAAGGAGGTCAAGGAGGCCATGGCCGCGCTCCAGATGGACCCGTCCTTCGCCGAGCGCAACGTCAACGAGGGCTTCTCCGGCGGTGAGAAGAAGCGGCACGAGATCCTCCAGCTGGAGCTCCTCAAGCCGAGGATCGCGATCCTCGACGAGACCGACTCGGGCCTGGACGTCGACGCGCTGCGCGTCGTCTCCGAGGGCATCAACCGGGTCCGCTCGACCGGCGAGGTCGGCACCCTGCTGGTCACCCACTACACCCGCATCCTGCGGTACATCAAGCCCGACTACGTCCACGTCTTCGCGGCCGGTCGCATCGTCGAGTCCGGCGGTGCCGAGCTGGCCGACAAGCTGGAGGAAGAGGGCTACGAGAGCTACGTGAAGGGCGGCGCTTCCGAGTGACGACGACTCATACCGGCTCGGCGCTGACCGGGCTCCTCGACACCGACGCGATCCGCAAGGACTTCCCCGTCCTGCAGCGCCTGCTGCACGACGACAAGCCGCTGGTCTACCTGGACAACGCGGCCACCTCGCAGAAGCCGCGCCAGGTGCTGGAGGCGCTGAACGCGTACTACGAGCAGCACAACGCCAACGTGCACCGCGGTGTGCACGTGCTGGCCGAGGAGGCCACGGCGCTGTACGAGGGCGCCCGCGACAAGGTCGCGGCCTTCGTCAACGCGCCGAGCCGGGACGAGGTGATCTTCACCAAGAACGCCTCGGAGTCGCTCAACCTGGTCGCCAACATGCTCGGCTGGGCGGACGAGCCCTACCGCGTCGACGCGGACGCCGAGATCGTGATCACCGAGATGGAGCACCACTCCAACATCGTGCCGTGGCAGCTGCTCTCGCAGCGCACCGGCGCGAAGCTGAAGTGGTTCGGGCTGACCGACGAGGGCCGGCTCGACCTGTCGAACATCGACGAGCTGATCACCGAGAAGACCAAGGTGGTCTCCTTCACCCTGGTCTCCAACCTGCTGGGCACGTTCAACCCGGTCGAGACCATCGTCCGCAAGGCCCAGTCGGTCGGCGCCCTGGTCGTGATCGACGCCTCGCAGGCCGCCCCGCACATGGTGCTGGACGTGCAGGCGCTGGAGGCCGACTTCGTCGCCTTCACCGGCCACAAGATGCTGGCCCCGACCGGCATCGGCGTGCTGTGGGGCCGTCAGGAGCTGCTGGAGGACCTCCCGCCGTTCCTGGGCGGCGGCGAGATGATCGAGACCGTCACGATGGGCTCGTCCACCTACGCCCCGGCGCCGCACAAGTTCGAGGCCGGCACCCCGCCGATCGCCCAGGCCGTCGGCCTCGGCGCGGCCGTCGACTACCTGTCGGCCATCGGCATGGCGAAGATCGCCGCGCACGAGCACGCGATCACCGAGTACGCGATCGAGCGCCTGCTGGAGGTCCCGGACCTGCGGATCATCGGCCCGCGCACGGCCGTGGACCGCGGTGCCGCGATCTCCTTCACGCTCGGCGACATCCACCCGCACGACGTCGGCCAGGTGCTCGACGAGCAGGGCATCGCCGTGCGCGTCGGCCACCACTGCGCGCGGCCGGTCTGCCTGCGGTACGGAGTTCCGGCGACCACCAGGGCGTCGTTCTACCTGTACTCGGCGCCGGCCGAGGTCGATGCGCTGATCGACGGCCTGCACCACGTCCGCAACTTCTTCGCCTGAGGTGACGGGATGAAGCTCGACTCGATGTACCAGGAGATCATCCTGGACCACTACCGAAACCCCCACGGCAAGGGGCTGCGGGCAGGCGACGCCGAGGTCCACCACGTCAACCCGACCTGCGGCGACGAGATCACCCTGCGGGTGAAGCTCGACGGCGCCACCGTGGCGGACGTCAGCTACGAGTCGCAGGGCTGCTCGATCAGCCAGGCCAGCGCCTCGGTGCTGAACGACCTGGTGGTCGGCAAGACCGTCGGCGAGGCCCAGGCCGTCCAGGAGGCCTTCCTGGCACTGATGCAGAGCAAGGGCCAGGGCGAGGGCGACGAGGAGGTGCTGGAGGACGCGGTCGCGTTCGCCGGCGTCTCCAAGTACCCGGCCCGGGTCAAGTGCGCCCTGCTCAGCTGGATGGCCTGGAAGGACGCCACCGCCAAGGCCCTGGGCGAGCAGCCCGCCATCAACGACTGAAACGGACGGACTCTCCCATGAGTGACAGCGAGACCCCGGCCGAGCAGGCCGCCGAGCCGACGGCCGAGGCCACCGAGGGCATGGTGGGCTTCACCAGCGTCGGCACGGTGTCCGTCGAGGACCTCCACGAGGCCCTGATGGACGTCGTCGACCCCGAGCTCGGCATCGACGTGGTCAACCTCGGCCTGATCTACGGCCTCCACATCGACGAGGACGACGTGGCGACCGTCGACATGACGCTCACCTCGGCGGCCTGCCCGCTGACCGACGTCATCGAGGACCAGGCGAAGACCGCCACCGACGGCCTCGTCAAGGACCTGCGGATCAACTGGGTCTGGATGCCGCCGTGGGGCCCCGACAAGATCACCGACGAGGGCCGCGACCAGCTCCGAGCCCTCGGCTTCAACGTCTGAGCCCCGCCCGGACGCCTTCCGCCGCCCCCGTCCCGCTCGCCGGGCCGGGGGCGGCGTCCGTATCCCCGGCGGACCCGGCACCCCCGGCTTTGCGCCGTACGGGTCCCGGCAGGTGTCGGCGACCGTTCGGACCGGGAATGTCATCCCCTCGTCCGCACCGGTCGAGGTCAGGGAGCACAGCGTGGCGACGGACGGTTGGCAGGTCCCCCAGGGCAGCATGCCGCTGGAATTCCTTCCCGAGCTGGACGTCCCGGAGGCCGCACAGCAGCGCCGCTGGACGATCCTGTTGCGCTGGCTGCTGCTGATCCCGCAGTTCATCGTGGTGTGGGTGCTGTCGGTGCTGGCGATCCCGGCCGTCATCGTGGGCTGGTTCGGCGCCCTGTTCATCGGCCGGCTGCCCGAGCCGATCGAGGAGTACCTCTCCGGCTTCGTCGCCTGGGACACCCGGGTGCGGGCCTCCGCCATGCTGCTGGTCGACGACTACCCGCCGTTCGCGTGGCGGCCCGAGGACTACCCCGTCCGGGTGGAACTGCGGCCCGGCGAACTGAACCGGCTCGCCGTGTTCTTCCGCCTGATCCTGATGATCCCCGCGGCGATCGTGCAGGGCCTGGTCGTCACCGGCTGGTACGCCGTCGCCTTCATCGTCTGGCTGATCGCGCTGATCCTCGGCCGGATGCCCGATCCGCTGTTCGGCGCGACCGCCGCGACCCTGCGCTACGCGATGCGCTTCAGCGCCTACGCGCTGATGCTCACCTCGGCCTACCCCAAGCGCCTCTTCGGCGACGACGGGCTGCCGCCGGTGGCGGCAGCCCGTTCCGCGACCCGCCCGCTGATCCTCTCGGGCGGCGCCAAGGCGCTGGTCGTGGTCTTCCTCGTGCTCGGCCTGATCGGCGGGATCTCCCGGACCTTCGTGGACTACGACGACGACAACGGCTACTCGCTGCGCCCGCCCGGCCGCACCAGCACGGCCGCCGCCAGCCCCAGGCAGACCGTCGCCGCCACCGCCGCGAACCCGCTCACCGCGGGCAGCAGGCCGTAGCGCTGGGTCAGCCAGCCGACCACCACGATCGGCAGCGAGCTGCCCAGGTAGACGATCACCCACAGCGCGGACAGCTCGCTGCCCCGGCGCTCCGGGTCCATCGCCGCCACCGCGGAGGTGAACAGCGACCGGAACGCCACACCCTGGCAGGCCCCGCCCAGCACACTGCCGATGAACAGCAGCGCCGGCGTGCCGGAGTAGCCCGCGGCCACCACCAGCGCCAGGCCCGCCGCCAGACCGGCAAGACCCGCCGCGATCACCGGTCGGTCGGCGGTCGGCGGCACCAGCAGCTGCGCCGCGGCGGAGGAGCCCAGCAGCAGCGCGGCCACCACCGCGCCGGTCAGGTGCGAGTCCGAGTGCAGCAGCCGGGCCGCGAAGGCCGGCGCCAGCGACAGGTACACCCCGAACACCGCGTACGAGACGAAGCCCGCGCCGGCCGCCAGCAGGAAGGTCCGGCGGCCCCGGCGCGGCAGCCGCAGCCGCTGCGGCCGCAGGTGGGCCGGCGTGGTGATGCGCGGCGGCGCGGCCGGCGGGCGCTCCCGGCCGGGCATCCGCGGGTGCACCACCGCCAGCGGCACGCACAGCGCGAGCAGCGCCAGCGCGTGCAGCACGAAGGGCGTCAGCAGCGGGTGCGCGCCGGTGGACAGGCTCGCCCCGACCACCGGGCCGATCGCCACGCCGCCCGCCGAACAGGCCAGGGTCAGCTTCGCGGCCAGCGAGGGGCGGTCCGGCAGCAGGTCGCCGAGGGCCGCCCCGGCGGCGCCGGTCGACAGGCCGACCGCCACACCCTGGACGGCGCGGCCCGCCACCAGCAGGGCGAAACCGGTTGCGTTGGCGAACATCAGGTCGCCGACCGCGGCCAGGCCCACCGCCGGCAGGATCAATGCCCGCCGGCCCAGGTGGTCCGACCAGTGGCCGACCACCGCGAGCACCGGAACGAGCGCGAACACGTACACCGTGAACAGCACGGTGGTGTGCAACGGCGTCAGACCGAGCTGCCGCTGCAGCACGGGGTAGATCGGCGTGGCCAGATTGGCGCCGATCAGCAGGAGGAGCAGGGCGCCGGCCACCAGGCCGACGCGGATGCCGCGCAGCGCGTTCCAGCGGCTGATCGCGGCGAGCCGGAGCTGCGCGCGCGGCGCGAGTTCCGGGGAGAGCAGGGCCTCCGACAGTCGGCGCCCGGGAAACTGCGTGGAGCGCAGGCCGGGGCCGGCGGGGGAGAGGTCCGCCATGGCAGGGGTCTCCTGTGGCCGGGCACCACCGGGGCCGACGGGGCCAGGGGTGGCGGCCGCGGTGCGGAGCCCGGGTGGCGCGGTGTGCGTGCGGGTCCTCCGACCCGTGGTCGGGAGCGGAGGGGGGAGGGCTTCGTTGCCCGAGGGGCCGGCGCGGGGTGTGCGCGGCGCCCGCAGCAGTTTACGCGCCCGGGCGGGCTCGCCTTGCCGCCCGGACCCCCGGCGACCCGCTGTTTTCCGTCACACCCCGGACGGCGCGCGCCGCGCGGGCACAGCGGCGGGGCGCCCCGCCCGATACGCTGAGTGGATGGGCCGACACGCGACGGCCCGGGCCCACCACAGCCACCACGGGAGATCGCCAACGATGGCCGGACGACGCCGCAACACCCCTGACCACTCGGCCGGTGCCGGGCAGGCGGCACCCGCCGAGAGCCTGCTGCCCGCCGACTACGACCTGGCCGAGCTGTACGGGGCAGGCGGCCGCGACGAGGACGACGAGGACCTCGACGACACCGCGGTGCTCGTCCCGCCGATCGCGCTGCCCCCGAGGAGGAGCTTGCCGCCGCCGCGCTGGCCGTCCCGCTGATCGGCCGGGCGGTCAAGCTCGCCCGGTGGGCCGCCCCGCACCGGGTCGTCGACGAGTTCGGCGACCTCGTGGAGGACGACCGCGGGCCGGCCGCCCGGCAGCTCGGCCTCGCCCCGGAGGAGGGCGAGGTGCCCGAGGAGTCGGTGGTCGAGGTGCTGCGTGCCTGGTCGCTGGCGTGCGACCTGGATCTGGTCGAACTCGCCACCACCCAGGCCGGCGAGCATGTCGCCGTGCCCATGGAGGAGGTGGCCGACGCCGAGGCCGGCGACCCGTCCACCGTCCTCGACCTGTGGCTCACCGCGGCCGGCATCGTCCGCGAGCTCGCCGTCGACACCGACCTGCTCGACGTCGAGGGCGAGGCCCCCGAGGGCGGGGAGGAGGACACGGAGGCCGTGGAGAGCGGGCTCGCCGAGGTCGAGGAGGCCAGCGAGGCCGCCGCCGAGCTGCTCGACGAGGCGCTGCAGGTGCTGTACGAGCTGACGGCCTTCGCCGAGCCCGGCGAGGAGACCGTGCCGCTCGGCGTCCTCGCCGCGCTGCTGGTCGTCCCCGAGGGTGAGGAGCCGGACGAGGAGATGCTCGGCCAGATCACCGACCTCATGGTCGAACTCGACCCGATGCTCGCCGACCTGGCCGAGCTCGGCCTGGTCGAGCACCGGCCGATCGACCCGGAACTCTTCGAGGAGGAAGAGGAAGCGGAGGAGGGCGCCGAGGCCGCCGCCGAGCCCGGCGCCGAACCGACCGATGAGGACGCCGCCCGCTTCGGCCTCGTCCGGCTCACCCCGCTCGGCCAGTACGGCGTCCGCGAGTGGCTGCTCGCCGACGGCTACGACGCGCCGCTGATCGGCGACCTCGCCCAGGGCGACGCCGCCGCGCTGCTGCGCGGCCTCTCCGAGTCCCCGAACGTCCTGCCCGAGCGGGAGATCCACGTCTGGCTGGCCCGCCGCGAGGCGACCGCCGCCGCCCGGGAACTCCTCGTCGCCTCGCGCGGCCTCGACGCGTACAGCCCGGTGCGGCGGATGTACACCGCGGCGGCCCTCGCCGGACTCGGCGAGGAAGGCGACGCCGCCCTCGCCGAGGTCGTCGACGACCCCGAGCTCGGCGGGCTCGCCCGGGAGCTGCTGCGCGTCCACGGCCACGACATCGCCGCCCCCGAGCGGTCGGTCGCCCTCTGGCGGACCGTCGACCACTTCTCCGCGGTGCTGCTCGCCGGGCGCGGCGACGCCGCCCAGCTGCGCGAGCTGGTCGCCTCGCTGCCGGTGACCGACAACCCGGCCTCCTACTTCGGCGAGCTCTGGCGGGTGCCGCACCCCTACACCGCGCAGGTCCTCGACACCGTCGGCGAACTCCACACCGACCGCCAGGTCGCCAAGGAGGCCCGCAAGGCCGCCTTCAAGGCCAAGTCCCAGCATGGCCACGGCTGACGGCACCCGGCGGGCGACCCGGCCTACGGCAGGTCGAGGCTGCCGTCCTCGGTGAAGGGGAAGAAGGGGTTGTGCGCCAGCTCCCAGAGGTGGCCGTCCGGGTCCTCGAAGTAGCCGGAGTAGCCGCCCCAGGAGGTGGCGGCCGGGGGCTTGACCACGGTGGCGCCGGCGGCGACGGCGGTGGCCAGCGCGGCGTCCACCTTGGCCGGGGACTCCAGGTTGACGGCCAACGTCACACCGCGGAAGGACGGCTCGCCGGCCGCCGGCACCCCGGCGTCGGCGGCCAGCTCCTCGGTGGGGAAGAGCCCGAGGACCGAGTCGGCGGTGCGGAACCAGACGATCTCCGGGCTGGACGCGGCCGAACGGCGCCAGCCGAGCGCCTCGTAGAAGGCGGTGGACCGGCCCAGGTCGGTGACCCCGAGCGTGACGATGCTGATCCGGGCCGGGAAGTCGGTGGTCGAGTCGGTGGTCGATGTCATGCCGCTCAGGGTAGGCAGCCCCGCAGACAAACGCCCCGGGTCCGCGTGCGGTCGGCGGGTCGTGCGGCCTGATGGCCTGCCAGGCGGGCCGACCCGTATCGTGGGACGGACGCGGTGCGGTGGTCGGGTCGGCGCCCGGCGGCCGCCGCGGACGGCGCGGCGAGGACCGGGGGTGCGGCCAGCATGACGAGACAGGGTCCGATCGGGCCCCACGGCCCCGAGGACGCCCCGGCCGACCCCGCCCCGGTCGAGCAGGCCGGGCAGGCAGCGCAGGGCCGGCACGCCGGGCCCGCCGAACACGAGGCGAACGACCGGCGGGTGCTGGCCGCCGCGGACTTCCCGCTGTACGCCGCCGGCCCGGCGGGCGGCCGCGACTGTCTGGCGGGCTACGAGGTGCTCGACGGCCGGCTCCGCTGGGTCGAGCTGCGCTCCGGGGACTGGAGCCGCCCGCAGGGCCCGTACGTCTCGGTGCGCACCCACCTCACCGCGGACCCGGCCGGGCGGCCGCTGCCCGACCCGGAGGACCTGGTCGAGGACGAACGCGACCGCCTCTACGACCAGTTGGAGATCGACGAGGGCGACGGGCCGGGGCTGACCAGGGCGCTGCGCGGCTGGATCTCCGTCGACGGCGAGCCCTGCCCGGTGGAGATCCACGAGGACCGCCGGCCGGTCGGCCCGGACGGCGCGGACGTCGGCGCTCCGGTGTGGGCCGGGCGGCTTCAGCTGGACGGCGTCGCCGTCGCCGTCACCGCGCGGGGGCTGCCGCCGGCCGGCGTCGAGCTGCGCCGGGTCGCGGACGTCGAGCCCTTCGTCCGCGGCCGCACCGCCCTGGCCCGTGAACTGTCTGAGCGTCAGTGGCGACGCTCCGTGCCGGTGGAGGAGCGCGAGCTGCCTCCGGCGGTCGGAATGGAGGCGCACCGGGCGGTCGTCGAGCACAGCATCCAGGAGGCGATCGCCATGGAGGCGCAGCTGTGCTCGCGGCGCGCCGGCCGGATCCCGCGCCGGCTGCGCGGCGAGGCCGGGGCGGAGCGCTGGGAGGCGGCGGTGCGGCAGCAGATGCGGCTGGCGTCGGAGAGCCGCCACGAGGCGGTCGAGGCGGTCTCCGCGATGGTCAATCAGCTGACCAGACTGGCGCAGCGGACGGACTGGCTGGTGGGGACGGCGGAGGGGGAGGCGGCGGTCGGGGAGTCCGTCCGCTACACCGTCTTCGCGAGCGAGGTGCCGAGCCTGTCGGCGCAGCGGGCCTGGGAACGGCTGTGGGCGGGCGGCGTCCCGGGCGGCGCGGACGGCGCCGAGCAGGCGTGGCTGGAGGCCTGGGAGGACTGGCGGCTGCTGCGCCGCGGCTGAGGGCGTGGACGAAGGACGCACGTGCCGGAAGGGCCTGACGGCACGGAAGGTGAAGAGCAGGTCATGGGTTCGCATGAGGACGGCAAAACACCACCCGGCCGCAGCCCCTGATTCATGCCGGGTTCACCCGCCGCGAAGAGTCTGGCGCGCGTTGCCCGCCCCATCCCAGCTCGCACCCTCAGGAGTGACGCCATGTCGCTGTCCCGCCGGGACTTCGTGAACCGCTCGACCATGCTCGGGGCCGGTGTCCTCATCGCCGGCAGCGCCGAGGTGCTGGCCACCGCCCCCGGCGCGATCGCGGCCCCGCTCGGCGGCGACGCCCCGGCGGCCGAGAAGGGTGCGCACACCGCACTCGGCTACGGCCCGCTGGTCTCCGACCCGGAGGGTGTCCTGGCCCTGCCCAAGGGGTTCAAGTACCGGGTCATCACCTACACCGGGAAGACCACCCTGGTCACCGGCGAGTCGACGCCCAGCAACCACGACGGCACGGCGGCCTTCCCCGGCCGGCACGGTGCCACCCTGCTGGTGAACAACCACGAGCTGAAGGGCAAGCGCAGCAGCTGGCCGCACCCGGTGCCGCTGCTGGAGGGCCACGTCTACGACCCGGGCGCGGCCGGCGGCTGCACCGTCGTCGAGGTCGCCAGGCACGGCAAGCAGGTCCGCGAGTGGGTCGGCATCGCCGGCACCTCCACCAACTGCGCGGGCGGCGCCACCCCGTGGGGCACCTGGCTGTCCGGCGAGGAGACCGAGGACCGGGCCGGCCAGAACGGCATGACCAAGGACCACGGCTACATCTTCGAGGTCGACCCGTACGAGCAGGACGCCAACCGCGACCCGAAGCCGATCAAGGCGTTCGGCCGCTACCCGCACGAGGCGGTCGTGGTCGACCCCCGGCGCGGCCACGTCTACCTGACCGAGGACGCCTCCGGCCCGAACGGCCTGCTCTACCGCTGGACCCCGCCGGCCGGCTTCCACCACGGCCGCGGCAAGCTGCGCACCCTGGCCGACGACGCCGGTGTGCTGGAGGCCTTCAAGTGCTTCGACTCGCACGGCAAGCTGGTCGACGACCTGTCCCGCGCGACGACGATCGGCACCACCTACGGCGTGGACTGGGTGAAGGTGCCGGACCGCGACGCGAAGACGGTCTCCGTCCGCAAGCAGTTCAAGGACGGCGAGGTCACCCGCTCCCGCAAGCTGGAGGGCATGTGGTGGGGTGACGGCGGCACCTACTTCGTGGCGAGCTACGCCCGCGAGGAGAGCCCGGTGCAGCACGACGGCCAGGTGTGGTTCTACAACCCGGCCCGCCGCACCGTCACCCTGAAGGTGCTGCTCGGCGTCAACAAGGACGTCTGGGCGGACAACGGCAACTTCGACGGCCCGGACAACATCACCGTCTCCCCGCACGGCGGCCTGGTGATCGCCGAGGACGGCGAGGGCCAGCAGCACCTGTTCGGCACGACGGACGAGGGCCGGACCTTCCCGATCGCCCGCAACGAGCTGAACCTCGGCACCGCGGAGAAGCCGGAGTACAGCGAGTTCACCGGTGTCACCTTCTCGGCCGACGGCGAGACGCTGTTCGCCAACATCCAGGAGCCGGGCATCATGCTCGCCATCACCGGTCCGTGGCACCGCCTGCGCCGCCACTGACCGCCCCCGGCCCCGGACGGACCGGGAGCCGGCCGACCCTCTGTGCGCTGCCCGTCGTCGACGCCCGTCAGGTGTCCTCGGCGGGCAGCCGCAGTTGCAGCATCGCCAGCAGCCGCTGCTGCGGCTGGGCGAGGTCGAGACCGGTGAGCTGCTCGGCCCGGCGGACCCGGTAGCGCAGGGTGTTGGGGTGGATGTGCAGGGCGTCCGCGGCGACCCGTACCTCGCCGAGCGCGTCCAGCCAGGCGAGCACCGACTCGGCGAGCCGGGTGCCGTGCTTCCGGTCGTACTCGGCCAGCTCGGTGAGCCGCGGGTCGCGCAGATGGGCGTGCTCCAGCAGCAGCGCCAGCACCTCGCTGACCAGCACCTCCGCCTGGACGTCGGCGAGTGCCGCGACCTGGTGCGCCACCCCGCCGCGGACCATCGCGTCCAGGATGCGGTCGGCCTGCGCCCGGGACTCGGTCACCCGGGCGAGCCCGTCCACGGTGGAGCCGATCGCCGCCCGCAGCCGCACCCCGAGGTGCTCGTGGGCCGCGTCGACGACCTCCTGGGCCCAGCCGCGCAGGGTGGCCGCGGGCAGGGCGGGTGGCAGCTCGGGCAGCAGCACGTACACCCGGGACTCGATCGGGGCGAGCAGCGCCCCGCGGTGCCGTGCCGCGGCGTGCACCGAGATCAGACCGGTCACCTCGACCCGGGTGAGCTCGAGGTCGGTGCCGTCGTCGGCGGAGTCGGCGGCGTACGCGAGGACGGTCGCCGGGCGGCGCAGGCCGAGGCCGAGATGGGTGGCCAGCGACTGCGGGCCGGTGGAGCCCTCCAGCAGGCCGGTCAGCAGGGTGCGGGTCAGCCGGACGTCCGCGGACAGCTCGCGGCGCCGCCGGACCAGCTGCCCGGCCGCCACCCGGGCGGCGCCGACCAGCGCCTGCCCGGCCTGTTCGGCCAGCGGCCGGCCGCTCTCCTGCACCCAGATGGTGCCCAGCGGCTGGGCGCCGGCCCGGATGCCGATGGCGAGGCGGCGGCGGATGCCGAGGTCCGCGTGGGCCTCGATCTCGAGCACCGCGTCGGAGCCGCGCAGATGCTGGAAGACGCCCCACTCGCGGAGCTTGGACAGGTACGGCTCCGGGCCCTGCCAGCCGAGGATGGACAGCCGCCGCAGGTCGTCCAGCTCGTCGGAGTCGGAGGAACGGGAGTAGGCGAGCACCCGGCTGGAGGTGTCCTCGATGGTGACCACGCCGTGCGTCAGCACGGCCACCGTCTGGGCGAGCGAGAACAGGTCGCCGGCGTTCGGCTCGGCGGGCTCCGGGGTGTTCGGGCCCGCGATCAGCATCCGGGCGAGCCCGTCCAGGTGCTCCCAGCGGGTCTCCGGACGGACCGACAGCAGCGCCACCCCGGCCTCGGCGGCGGCCTCGCGCAGCGCGTCGGGGACACCGCCCGCGTCGAGCTTGACGGCGACCGCGGCGGCCCCGCCCCGGCCGGCCGCGCGCAGCACCGGCAGCGCGGCCCGGCCGCGCACCCCGATCGCCAGCACCAGCTCGCCGGGGCCGGCCGCGGGCGGCTCCTCCGGGTCGAGGATCGCCACGTCGCGCACCGGCACGTCCAGGCCGGCCGGGGCGGCCTGCAGCTCCACCAGCGGCTCGCCCAGCGACATCAGCAGCTGCCGCAGCGGCAGGCCGGGGGCTGCGGTCATCGGGCGGCGGCCTTCGGCCGGTCGGCGGGTCTGTTCACACGTACAAGGGTATCGGCCGCACTTTGGCGGCCTGGCCAATCAAGCGGCCCCCGGCCGCGGCATAGCGTGTGTACATGGCCGACGTGCGACCCCCGCCGGCCGACCCATGACGAGAAGGAGAGCGTGCGCGCCATGGATGCTGTGACCCAGGTCCCCGCGCCGGTGAACGAGCCGGTCCACAGCTACGCCCCCGGCAGCCCGGAACGGGCCCGCCTGGAGGCCAAGCTGAAGGAGCTGGGTGGCCAGGAGCCCCTCCAGCTCACCATGACGATCGGCGGCGAGCACCGGATGGGCGGCGGCGACGAGATCCACGTCGTCCAGCCGCACAACCACGCCGCCCGCCTCGGCACCCTGCGCAACGCGACCCGCGAGGACGCGCAGGACGCCGTCGAGGCCGCCCTCGCCGCTGCCCCCGCGTGGCAGGCGCTCTCCTTCGACTCCCGCGCCGCGATCTTCCTGCGGGCCGCCGACCTGCTGGCCGGCCCCTGGCGCGAGACCCTGGCCGCCGCCACCATGCTCGGCCAGTCCAAGACCGCCCAGCAGGCCGAGATCGACACCCCCTGCGAGCTGGTCGACTTCCTGCGCTTCAACGTGCACTTCGCCCGGCAGATCATCTCCGAGCAGCCGATCTCCTCGGACGGCGTGTGGAACCGCAGCGACCACCGCCCGCTGGAGGGCTTCGTCTACGCGATCACCCCGTTCAACTTCACCGCGATCGCCGGCAACCTGCCGACCGCGCCCGCGCTGATGGGCAACGTGGTGATCTGGAAGCCGTCCCCGACCCAGCAGTTCGCCGCGCACTACCTGATGCAGCTGCTGGAGGCCGCCGGCCTGCCCAAGGGCGTCATCAACATGGTCACCGGCGACGGTCTGGCCGTCTCCGAGGTCGCCCTCAAGCACCCGGCCCTCGCCGGCATCCACTTCACCGGCTCCACCGCGACCTTCCAGCACCTGTGGCGTGAGGTCGGCACCAACATCGCCGGCTACCGCACCTACCCGCGGATCGTCGGCGAGACCGGCGGCAAGGACTTCCTGGTCGCCCACCCGTCTGCCGACAAGGCCGTGCTGAAGACCGCGATGACCCGCGGCGCCTTCGAGTTCCAGGGCCAGAAGTGCTCCGCCCTGTCGCGCGCCTACGTCCCGGCCTCGCTCTGGGCGCAGATCAAGGACGACTTCCGCGACGAGGTCGAGTGGCTCACCATGGGCGACGTCAGCGACCTGTCCAACTTCATGGGCGCCGTCATCGACGAGCGGTCCTTCGCCAAGAACAAGGCCGCCATCGACCGCGCCAAGGCCGACCCGACGGTCGAGGTCCTGGCCGGCGGCAGCTACGACGACTCGGTCGGCTACTTCGTCCGCCCGACCGTCCTGGTCTGCCAGGACCCGGCGAGCGAGTACTTCCGCGACGAGTACTTCGGCCCGATCCTCGCCGTGCACGTCTACGAGGACGACACGTACGACGAGATGCTCGCGCAGATGGAGTCCGTCGCCGCGTACGCCCTGACCGGCTCGATCATCTCCCAGGACCGCGAGGCCGTGCAGCACGCCATGGGCGTCCTGCGGCACGCCGCCGGCAACTTCTACATCAACGACAAGCCGACCGGCGCCGTCGTCGGCCAGCAGCCCTTCGGCGGCGGCCGCGCCTCCGGCACCAACGACAAGGCCGGCGCCAAGCAGAACCTGATGCGCTGGACGTCCACCCGCTCCATCAAGGAGACGTTCGTCCCGCCGACGGACTACCGCTACCCGCACATGGGCTGACACCCCGTCGCACCCCGGTGCGGCGGCCCCCACCCCGGGCCGCCGCACCACCCTCTCCACCACTCCGGAAGAAAGCCCAGGAGTCACCGATGCTCCGTTCCGCCCTCCTCGCAGCGTCCCGCTCCCCGCAGGTGCGCACCGTCGTCGAGAAGTTCCCGCCGACCCAGGCCATCGTCAAGCGCTTCGTCGCCGGCGAGACCCTGCAGCAGGGCATCGACGCCACCACCGAACTCGTGGCCAGCGGCCGCAAGGTGACCCTGGACCACCTCGGCGAGGACACCCGCGACGCCACCCAGGCGGCGGGCACCGCGGAGGCGTACGAGCACCTCCTGGCCGCCCTCAAGGAGACCGGCCTCGCCGCGAACGCCGAGGTCTCGGTCAAGCTCTCGGCGGTCGGCCAGTTCCTCCCGGCGGACGGCGAGAAGATCGCGCTGGAGAACGCCCGGCGGATCTGCGAGGCCGCGGCCGCGGCCGGCACCACGGTGACCCTCGACATGGAGGACCACACCACCACCGACTCCACCCTGGAGATCGCCCGCGAGCTGCGCGCCGACTTCCCGTGGCTCGGCGTCGTCCTCCAGGCCTACCTGCGCCGCACCGAGGCCGACTGCCGCGACCTCGCGCACGCCGGCTCCCGCGTCCGCCTCTGCAAGGGCGCCTACAAGGAGCCCGAGTCGGTCGCCTTCCAGGGCAAGGAGCAGGTCGACCTCGCCTACGTCCGCGCGCTCAAGATCCTCATGGGCGGCGAGGGCTACCCGATGATCGCCAGCCACGACCCGCGCATGGTCCGCATCGCCGGCCAGCTCGCCGAGTGGAACAAGCGCGACACCGACAGCTTCGAGTACCAGATGCTGCTCGGCATCCGCCCCGAGGAGCAGCTGCGCCTCGCGGAGGAGGGCAACACCATGCGCGTCTACCTGCCCTACGGCCAGGAGTGGTACGGCTACTTCATGCGCCGCCTGGCCGAGCGCCCGGCCAACCTGACCTTCTTCCTGCGCGCCATGGCCACCCGCGGCTGATCGCACCGTCTGCCGCGGGGATGCAGGACCGACCGGCAATCGGGGGGTGGGTGGAGCAGCCGCTCAGGCGAGAGCCACGGCGGCGCGACGCCCGCCCCGATCGCCGATCGGTCCAAGGAGGGGACGGGCGTGTGGGCGCCCGTCCCCTCCGTCGTCGTTCCGGGCCCGGGCCTAGAGCATCCGGGCGGCCGGGTCGACCATGCCGCGGGCGGTCTTGGAGTCGACGTACTCGCCGAGGGCGGTCATCACCCACTCGCCGGAGAACTGGCGGACCAGCTTGCACATGGCGACACCGGTGCGCGCCTCGGCGTGGGTCAGGTCGAAGCGGACCAGCTCCTGGCCGCTGCCGGCGTCCAGCAGACGGCAGTAGGCGTTCTTGACGTCGGTGAACTTCTGGCCGGAGAAGGAGTTGACGACGAAGACCAGGCCGCACACCTCGGGCGGCAGGCCGTCCAGGTGGACGGTGATGGACTCGTCGTCGCCGGCGCCGGCGCCGGTCAGGTTGTCACCGGAGTGCGCGATCGCGCCGTTGAAGATCGAGAGCTTCATGAACCAGGCGGTCTCGATCTTCTTGCGCTGGGCGTCGAAGGCGATGCACGAGGCGTCCAGGTCGACGTTGCGGCCGCGCCCGGCCGGCTCCCAGCCGAGGCCCATCCGGACGGCGGACAGGAACGGCTTGCCGCCCTTCTCCAGCGAGACCGAGCCGCCCTTGGCGAGGCTGACCCGGCCCTTGTCCAAGGTCACCTTGGTCATCGAAGGAACGGAGGGGGCGGCGGCCGGGGGAGCGGGCGGGGCGGCCGGCGGCGGGGGCACGTCCGACTTCTGCAGCGCCTGGACGGGCGGCGCCACGGGCACCGGCGGGGCGGCCGCGGCCGGCCCCGGATCCTCGACCGAGACGCCGAAGTCGGTGGCGATGCCGGCCAGCCCGTTGGCGTAGCCCTGGCCCACCGCACGGACCTTCCACGCGCCGCCGCGGCGGTACACCTCGACGACGACCAGCGCCGTCTCGCTGCTCAGCTGCGGCGGGGTGAAGGTGACCAGCACCTCGCCGCTGCCGGCGTCCCGCACGGTGGCGGTGGGCTCGGTGCCGGCGAAGGTCGCCCCGGCCTCGTCCAGGCTGGCGGTCACCACGATCTTCTCGATGCCGGCCGGCACCGCCGCGGTGTCCACGGTGATCGCGTCCGGCGTGCCGGCGGAGGCCGGGCGGTGCGTCACCCCGGGCCCGTTCGGGGCGTTGAAGAAGACGAAGTCGTCGTCCGAACGGACCTTGCCGGCCTCGGTCAGCAGCAGGCCGGAGACGTCCAGCGCCTTGGGCGCCGTCACCTCGACCGTCACCCGGGCGGCGTTGAGTGGGGCGTTGCCGCCCTGGGTCAGGACCGTGGTCACGGTGCTCCTCCTCGCTGCTCGCGGCGTCCGGGGCTCTCCCCGGCCACCCTAGGGCACCCCGGCCGCCGGACCGCGGGTGACCCGCTGTCAGCCGCGTCCCGCTGTCGGAGAACAAGGCTTGTGGTGCCCGCCCGGCTGGGAAAGCATGCTGGAATGCCAGCTCTGCAACGTTCCGAGGCCGCCTTCCGTGCCCAGCTGCTCGACGTGCGGTCGTACTCCGTCGACCTCGACCTCACCCGCGGCGACAGCCTGTTCCGCAGCACCACCGTGATCCGGTTCGGCTGCGCCGAGCCCGGGGCCGGCTCCTTCGTCGACCTCGCCCCTGCCGCGCTGCTGCGCGCCGAGCTCAACGGGCGGCCGCTCGACCCCGCCGCCCTCGACGGCGGCCGCCTCGCGCTGCCCGGGCTGGCCGCCGAGAACGAGCTGCTGGTCGAGGCCGACATGCACTACTCGCGCACCTGCGAGGGCCTGCACCGCTTCACCGACCCGGCCGACGGTGCCGGATACGTCTTCGCCAGCTGCGGCCCCGACCTGGCACCGCGGATGTTCGCCTGCTTCGACCAGCCCGACCTCAAGGCGCCGTTCACCTTCACCGTGACCGCCCCCGAGGACTGGACGGTGATCGGCAACGGCACCGCCGTGCGGCTGCCCGACGGCCGCTGGCAGGTCGCCCCGGTCGGCCCGATCTCCACCTACCTGGTCACCGTGGTCGGCGGCCCGCTGCACGCGGTCCGCACCGAGCACGACGGAATCCCGCTCGGCCTGTACGCCCGCCGCTCGCTCGCCGCCGAGCTGGAACGGGAGGCCGAGGAGCTCTTCGAGGTCACCCGGGCCTCCTTCGACCGGCTGCACGGCCTCTTCGACGAGCGCTACCCCTTCGGGAAGTACGACCAGGCTTTCGTCCCCGAGTTCAACTGGGGCGCCATGGAGAACCCGGGCTGCGTGGTCTTCCGCGACGAGATGCTGTTCCGCTCCGCGCCGACCGAGCCGCAGCGCGAGATGCGGGCCATGGTGGTCTGCCACGAGATGGCGCACATGTGGTTCGGCGACCTGGTCACCATGGCCTGGTGGGACGACCTGTGGCTGAACGAGTCCTTCGCGGAGATGCTCGGCTACCGGACGGCCGCCGACTCCACCCGCTTCACCGGCGCCTGGACCTCCTTCGCGGTCAAGCGCAAGGGCTGGGGCTACGACGCGGACCTGCGCGGCTCCACCCACCCGGTCGCGGCCACCGCGATGGGCTCGGTCGCCGAGGCGCTGGTCAACTTCGACGGCATCTCCTACGCTAAGGGCGCCTCCGCGCTGCGCCAGCTGGTGCACTGGCTCGGCGACGAGGCGTTCTTCGCCGGCCTCAACGCCTACTTCGCCAAGCACCGCCGGGGCAACGCCGACCTCGCCGACTTCCTGGCCGCGCTCGGCGCCGCCACCGACCGGGACGTGGCCGGCTGGGCCGAGGCCTGGCTGCGCACCAGCGGTGTCGACACCCTGCGCCTGGAGGTCGAGGCCGAGGGCGACACCCTCGCCTCCGTGGTGCTGGTCAACGACGGCACCCGCCCGCACCGGATCCGGGTCGGCGTGTACGACCGGGCCGGCGAGGCGGTGGTGCTGCGCGAGCGGATCGACGCGGACGTCGCCCCCGGCGGCCGCACCGTGCTGCCGGAGCTCGCCGGCGCGCCCCGCCCGGCCCTGCTGCTGCCCAACGACGGCGACCTCACCTGGGCGCTGGTCCGCCTCGACGAGCACTCCGCCGCGACCGTCGGCGCCTCGCTCTCCCGGATCGAGGACGAGCAGGCCCGCGCGGTGCTCTGGGAGCACGCCCGCGACCTGGTGCGCTCCGCCGAGCTGCCGGCCGCCGGCTACCTGCGGCTGGTCGCCGACCACCTGCCCGCCGAGACGGCGGTGACGATCGTCGAGGCGGTGCTGAGGTTCGCGGCCGACCACGTCGTCGCCCGTTACCTCGGCCCTGCCGAGCGGCCCGCCGCGCTGGCCCTGCTCGGCGACACCGCCCGCGCCCTGCTGGCCCGGCCGGACGCCGGGGAGAGCCTGCGGATCGCCGCGCTGCGCGCCGTCGTCGCCACCGCCGCCGGCGAGGAACGGCTCGCCGAGCTGGCCGGCTGGCTGGACGGCCGCGACCTGCCCGGCGGGGTGCCCTTCGACGCCGACCTGCGCTGGTCGGCACTGCTGCAGCTGGCCGCGGCCGGCGCGGTGGACGAGGAGCGGATCGCCGCGGAACTCGCCGCCGACCCCAGCAACACCGGCGAGCAGGGCGCCGCCAGGGCCCGGGCCGCACTGCCCGACCCGGCCGCCAAGGAGCGTGCCTGGCGGGCGCTGTTCACCCCGGACGGCCTCTCCAACCACCTGCTCGCCGCCACCGCGGAGGGCTTCTGGCGCTCCGGCCGTCCGGACCTCCAGCAGGCCTACGTGCGGCGGTACTTCGAGCAGATCCCGGCGGTGGGCGAGCGCGGCGGCGCGGTCGCCAAGGCGCTCGGCCTCTCGCTCTTCCCGGCGGGCCTGGCGCTGCCCGGCACCGTCCGGGCCGCCGAGGCCTGCCTGGCCCGTACCGACCTCACACCCACGCTGCGCCGGGTGCTCGCCGACGAGCTGGACGACCTGCGGCGGGCGCTCGCCCACCGGGCCTGACGGCCGGTGCCCGCGCATCGCGCACCTCGGTGCGCGGGGTGGGCGGGCACCGGACGGCGACGGTCAGGAGCCGCGCGGCCACTCGAAGACGCCGCGGACGGCGACCGCGTGCGGGTCGCGGCCGAGCGGGACGAAGGCGGACGCCGTCCAGGTCTCCTGGGACGTGCCCGACGGCCGGCCGGTGCCGGGCAGCCGGGCGCCCAGCACCTCGAAGGTGTAGGTGCCGGGCTCGATGTCCAGGCCGGCCGGCAGCGTGTACCGGTAGACCAGGGTGCCGTGCTCCTGGGAGACCGTGGTGACCGCGCCGGGCAGGCTGGTCGACGGCACCGTGCCGGGCAGCACGTCGGGGCGCATCAGCCGCAGTTCGACCTGGAGCGCGGTCATCGGCTCGCGCACCTCCAGCAGCACGGTGTGCCGGGTGCCGGCCGGGCCGATCAGCTCGACGCTCGCCCGGCCGGAGAGCGGTTCGAGGCCGGTCGGCTTGCCCGGGCCCGGGGTGCCGGTCGGCGCGGTGGGCGTGGGCCGCAGCGGCTCCGGGCCGACCGGGCGTGCGGTGGGCGGGGCGCCGGTGGTGGCGGAGCCGGACGGCGACGGCGAGGGCGAGCCGCTCGGTGCGCCCGCGGACGGCGAGGCGCTGCCGGACGGCGCGGTGGAGGGGCGCCCGGAGGCGGGCGCGGGCGCGGTGCCGGTGTGCGAGCTGCGGGCCGGCGCGGTGGGCGCGGTGTGCAGGGTCTCCGAGGCGGGGACGGCGGTCGCGCTGCCGTGGCCGTCCGAGCTGGGCAGCGGCGGGCTGGCGCCGACGTTGGACATCCCCGGTCGACGCCCGACGCCCTGCTGCTCGTTCAGCAACCAGGTGGTCGCGACGCTGATGCCGACCACGGTCGACATGGCCACCGCCGCGCCCGAGAAGCGGATGGTGGGCAGCCGAAACCTGCCCCCGATCGGCTTGGGCCGGCTGTGCCGTCCGTATCGGACGGCCGTGCGGACCGGCCCGGTGTCCTCGCGGAGCGCCACCGGCTCCCCTCCTCCCCACCCGATGCCGTTGCCCCCGGACTCGTCACGGGCCCCCGGCCGCAGTGACAAGGGCACGAATGTACCAGCGGTGACCGCGGTCGCCGCCAGACCCGGAACGCAACGGATGTGTTAACCGTAATGACGTACTGTGGCGGATATCTGACGCACCGTCCAATCGTACCGTTCCCGCGGCCGCTGCAACCTTTTGCAACCGTTGCCGCGCGCGCCCGCGTGCCGCAGGCTGGAGCGAACCCCAGCCGCCTCGGAGAGACCGTCATGCCGCGCGACCCGCTGTCCGTACCCTCCGACCCGATCGCCGCCACCCCCACGGGCGACGACCCGGGCCGATTCACCACCGCGCGAGCGGTGTTGGACGAGGTGATGACCCTGCGGATAGCGCTCGACGACGACCAGGTGGGAGAGGTGCGTACCCGGTTCCGGTACGACACCGAGCGGCCCTGCGAGGTGCTGCTCACCTTCCACCTGGGCCGTCCCGACGAGGCGGACTGGGTGTTCTCGCGCGAGCTGCTGCGCGACGGGCTGGACGCGCTCAGCGGACAGGGCGACATCAAACTGTGGCCCGCCTACTGCCCCTGTCACGGCTCCACGCTGCACATCGCGCTGGACTCCCCGCACGGCAGCGCCATGCTGGAGGCCTCCCGGCCGCGGGTCCGGGCCTGGCTGGACCGCACCTACGCGCTGATCTCCGCCGACGAGGAGCTGGGCGCCGGCCCGACCGACGCCGAGCTCGCCGAACTGCTCGCCACCGGCTGACCGCGGCGCGCCGCACCGGGCGGTCCGCTACGCCGGTTCCGGCAGCCGGGCGGTGCCGGCGTGCAGGGCCGCGCGCAGGTCGCGGACGGCCGGGGCCGAGGAGGTCGCCAGCAGGTCCAGCGGCTCGGCCGGGCCGTCCACCGAGACGGCGGCCGTGGCGGTCAGCCGGTACGGCCGGTGGTCCAGCAGGGCGCCCAGGTAGCGGCGCAGCCGGGACAGCTCGGCGCGGACGGTGACGGTGCGCGCCGGGTCGCCGAACAGCGCCTCGGCGAGCTGCGCGGCACTCATCCCGGTACGGTGCACCGCGAGCAGCAGCAGCACCTCGGCGTGCCGCGGGCTCAGCACGTGCGACCAGCTGCCGGCACCGCCGGACACGTGCAGCTCGGGCCGGCCGGGCCGCCGCAGGTCGAGCCGGACGCGGGCGCCGGTGCTCTGCTCGGCCACCGAGGCCGGCGAGGCGCCGAGCGGGCGGACCAGCCAGCCGCCGCCGAGCGGCTCCACCGCGCACTCGCCGAGCGTCGGCAGCCACTCCACCGGGCGGCTTCCCCAGCCCTCGGCGGGCAGCCGCAGCCGCTGCACGGGCGGGACGCCGACCGCGGCGGCCGTCCAGCCGGCGCCGTCCACCACCAGTGCGGGGCCGCTGACCCGGGCGAGAAGCCCGGTGGCGAGGGTGCGCAGGCGGTGCAGGGACTCCAGCTGGGCGGCCCGCAGTTCGGTCTCGGCGAGCCGGGCGGCGGTGGCGGTGAGCCGCATCAGGTGCGGCTGCACCTGGTGGGCGGGGCCGCTGAGGTCGAGGATGCCGAGCAGCCGGCCGGTGCGCGGGTCGCGGACGGGCGCGGCGACGCAGGTCCAGGCGTGGTGGCTGCGCAGGTAGTGCTCGGCGGAGTGCACCGCGACCGGCCGCTCGGTGCGCAGCGCCATGCCGATGCCGTTGGTGCCGACCTCGTCCTCCGTCCAGCGGGCGCCGGTCTCGAAGCCGATGCCGTCGGCGTTGCGGCGCAGGTGGCGGGCGCCGTCGAGCCAGAGCAGATGGCCCTCGGGGTCGGTGACGGCGAGCAGGACGGGCGCGTCGCCGGGGGCCAGCAGGGTGGTGCGGAGCATCGGCAGGACGGTGTCGAGCTGCGACTGGTGGCGCCGGTGCTGGACGTCGGCGACGCCGATCCGGCGGACGTTGCGGCCGGCGTCCGGGTCGAGCCCGAGGCGGCGCAGCCGCTCCCAGGAGTCGGTGATCTCGGGTCTGGGGGCGGCGCCGGGCAGGTCGGGGTCGGGCAGGCCGTCGCCGAGGACGAGGTCGTAGGTGGTGGTGAGGGCGGCGGCGGAGAGCGGTGGGCGGTGGCCGCGGAAGGCCCGGTGTGTGCTGCGCATTCCCGTCCCCCGCCCCGTCGTTGAGTCTCCCCGGTCCGCTGACAGGGTAAGGCTGCTCGATCTGGACATGCCGAGGGAGCCGGAATTCTCATCATTCCCGTCCAGGATCGGCCATGATGGCCGGTTCGCGTGGCTTCCGGGCGGCGGCGGAGCACGGATGTTCCTTCCGTGTACGCCTGGTGACGCTACGTCAGATCTATGGTGACGTTCGGGGCGTGGTGTCCCGTTCGGGCCCCGGGGCCGGGTGCGGCGGCGGGTGGCCCGGCGGTCGTCTACGGTCGTGTCAACCGTCTACATTTATGTAGACGGTTGCGGGGTCCCGCGGGGCGCCGCCGCACGCCGCACCGGAGGTCCGCCGATGACACCTGCACTGCTCGCCTACGACGGCAGCGGGATCGACGGCGGCCTCTACACCCGGGTGGTCGGCTGGGCCGGCACCGCCCCGCACTGGCTGGACCGGCTGATCGCCGACTGGTCGGCCCTCGGGCTCGGCGTGTTCGCCCTGCTCATGCTGGGCGGCTGGTGGCAGGCGCGCGGCGCCGCCCCCGCGGTGATGGCCCGGGCGCTGGCCGCACCGCTGATCGTGGTCGCCGCGTACGCCGCCGACACGGTGGTCAAATCGGCCGTCGCGGAAGTCCGGCCGTGCCGGCAGCTCGCGGTCGGCGCCACCCTGGAGGGCTGCCCGGCCGCCGGCGACTGGTCCTTCCCCAGCAACCACACGGTGATCGCCTTCGCGGCGGCCGCCGCCCTGTGGACGGCGAACCGCCGGCTCGGCGCGCTCGCCCTGATCGCCGCGGCGCTGATGGGCGTCTCCCGGGTCTGGGTCGGCGTGCACTACCCGCACGACGTGCTGGCCGGCGCACTGGTCGGGCTGCTCGCCGGGGCGCTGCTCGCGGCGGCCGCCGGACGGGCCGCACCGCTGGTGGAGCGGGCCCGCACCGGGCGGCTCGGCGGGTTCCTGGGCGAGGGCGTCCCGGCCTGACCGCGCTCCCGGGCGCCGTACGTCAGCGTGCCCGGCGACCGGTCCGCTCCGGGTCAGCGCCGGATCAGGCCGCGGGCGGTGGCGGCCGCCACGGCGGCGGTGCGCGAGTCGACGCCCAGCTTGGCGTAGATGTGCACCAGGTGGGACTTCACGGTGGCCTGGCTGATGTGCAGTTCGCGGGCCACCTCCAGGTTGGCCAGGCCGCGTGCGACCAGCTCCAGCACCTGGACCTCGCGCAGGCTGAGCGCCGTCGCCGGGGTGCGCATCCGGTGCAGCAGCCGGTCCGCCACCGCCGGGGCGAGCGCGGTGCGGCCCGCCGCCGCGTCCCGGACGGCCGCGGCCAGCTCGGCCGGCGGCGCGTCCTTCAACAGGTAGCCGGTCGCGCCGGCCTCGATCGCGCTCAGCGTGTCGGCGTCGCTGTCGTAGGTGGTCACCACGAGCACCCGCGGTGCGCCCGGCCACGCCGTGATCGCCGCGGTGGCCTGCGAGCCGTTCATCCCGGCGCCGAACTGCAGGTCCATCAGCACCACGTCGACCGGGTGCTCGGCCGCGAGCCGGACGGCCTCCTCGGCGGTGGCAGCCTCGGCGACGATCACCAGGTCCGGTTCGGTCTCCAGGACGGCGCGCAGCCCGGCCCGCACCACCGGGTGGTCGTCCGCCAGCAGCAGCCGGATCGGGGCGGTCACACCCGCTCCCGGCAGGCCTCGCGCGCCGCCGGCTCCGCGTCCGCGCCCGGCTCCGCATCCGCCGCGGGCTCCTCGCCCCGGGACGGGGCGGGGAGCGGCAGCTGGGCCGCGACCGCGGTGCCCTGGCCCGGCGCGGACTCCACTGCCAGGCTGCCGCCGAGGGCGTGCACCCGGTGCCGCATCCCGGCGATCCCGAAGCCGCCCGCCGGGCCGCCTTCGACGAGCGCCGCCGGGTCGAAACCGCAGCCGTCGTCGACCACGTCCAGCGCCACCTCCGCACCCATGTAGCTGAGCGTCACCTCGACCTGGCGGGCTCCGGCGTGCCGGCCGGCGTTGGCCAGTGCGGACTGCGCCACCCGCACCAGCGCCGGCTCGTACGGGGCGGGCAGCGGCACCGGGGAGCCGGAGAGCGTGAAGTGCACCGGCAGCCCGTACCGGTCGGCGGAGGTCGCGCAGAGCTGCTCCAGGGCGCCGGCCAGCGGCAGCCCGTCCAGCACCGGCGGGGCCAGCGCGCGGACGAACCGGCGGGCCTCCGCCAGGTTGTCCTGGGCGGCCTCCCGGGCCACCCGGACGTGCCGCCCGGCGGCCACCGGATCGGCCGGCAGGGCCCGTTCCGCCGCCCGCAGCAGCAGCTGGATCGAGGAGAGGCCCTGCGCCAGCGTGTCGTGGATCTCGCGGGCGAGCCGCTCGCGCTCGGCCAGCACCCCGGCGGCGTGGTCGGCCGCGGCCAGGTCGGCCCGGGTCGCCCGCAGCTCCTCGATCAGCCGGCGCCGCTGCTCGCTCTCCCGGTACAGCGCCTGGTAGCCGAGAACCGTCGCGGTGGCGACCGCCGCGCCGAGCACCGGTCCGATGAAGGCGGCGGCCTCCAGCGTGCCCTGGTGCAGCGCGAAACCGCCGGCCGCGGCCAGTGCGGTGACGAGCACCGCGGCGAGGCCCGCCCGGCGCGGCAGCAGGTGCAGCTGCACGAAGTACAGCGGGAAGGCCAGCCACACGCCGTCCCGGCTGACCGCCAGCAGCGCCAGCCAGGCGGCACCCAGCAGGGTCAGCCACAGCACGGTGGCCGTGCGTCGCCGGCCCACCGCGGGGGTGAGCGGGCCCGCCGCGTACACCGCGCCCGCGGCCAGTGCGGCGAGCACCGCACGCGGCGCGTCCGGCCCGCCGCCGTGCACCGCCCGGGCCGCGGCCAGCGCCAGCAGCCCGGCCACCAGCAGGTGCAGACACCAGTTGACGGCACGCAGCACGGGGGTCAGGGCGCGGGGGTTCATGGTGCCTCCACGGTACCGGGCCACCCCCCGCCGACCGATCGATCAAAAGGTTGATTCCGGTCACCACCCTTCGATTCCGGAGGATCGAACCCCGGCGCGATGTGAAGGCAAGGCGCGCAGCCGAGAGTGGAGGACGTCCACCGAAACCACCGCAGAAGGAGCCCGCGCCGCCATGTTCGTCGCCTGGAGGGACCTCCGGTTCGCCAAGGGCCGGTTCGCCCTGATGGGGGCGGTGGTCGTACTGATCACCGTGCTGGTCGGACTGCTGTCCGGCCTCACCGCCGGCCTCGCCCGGGGCAACATCTCCGCCGTCACCGGCCTGAACGCCGACCACCTGGCCTTCGCCGCCCCCGCCGACGGCCGCAGACCCTCCTTCGCCGACTCCGCCCTCCCCGAGCCGACCTGGCAGGAGTGGGCGCGCACCCCCGGCGTCACCGCCGCCGAACCGCTCGGCATCACCACCGCGAAGGCCGCCGCAGGCAGCCGCTCCACCGCGGTCTCCGCCTTCGGCAGCCGCCCCGCCGCCGGCCTCGCCCCGCAGCCCGTCCAGGACGGCACCGCCGTGCTCTCCACCACCGCCGCCGAGGAACTCGGGGCACACGTCGGTGACACCGTCACCCTCGCCCGCCGCGCCCTCACCGTCGCCGCGGTCGCCGGGGACGCCGCCTACAACCACACCCCGGTCGTCTGGACGACCCTCGACGACTGGCAGCGGATCGCCCCCGGCGCGGCCGACGGCGGCCCGCACGCCACCGTCGTCGCCCTGCGCACCGGCCCCGGCGCCGACCTCGCCGCCGCCGACACCGGGCTCGGCACCCGCACCCTGAGCCGCGCCGACTCGCTCGCCGCGATCGGCGCCTACACCTCCGAGAACGGCTCGCTGCAGCTGATGCGCGGCTTCCTGTTCGCCATCTCCGCCCTGGTGATCGGCGCCTTCTTCACCGTCTGGACGATCCAGCGGACCGGCGACATCGCCGTCCTCAAAGCACTCGGCGCCTCCACCCGCCGCCTCACCGCCGACGCGCTCGGCCAGGCCGCCGTGCTGCTCGTGCTCGGCACCGCGCTCGGCAGCGGCATCGCCGCCGCGGCCGGCGCCCTCGTCGCCGGCACCGTCCCCTTCGTCCTCGACCCGCCCACCCTGCTGCTGCCCGCCCTCGTGATGATCGGGCTCGGCTCCGCCGGCGCCGCCCTCGCGGTGCGCCGCATCACCTCCGTCGACCCGCTGACCGCCCTGGGGAGCACCCGATGAGCCTCCGCCTCGCCGACATCACCCTCAGCTACCCCGACGGCGACAGCCGCCTCACCGCCCTCGACCGGGTCGGCATGGACGTGCCGCGCGGCTCCCTCGCCGCGGTCGTCGGCCCGTCCGGCTCCGGTAAGTCCAGCCTGCTCGCCGTCGCCGCCACCCTGATCACCCCCGACAGCGGGCAGGTCGTCGTGGACGGCACCGACACCGCGGAACTCACCGCCGCCGAACGGGCGCAGCTGCGCCGGGACCGGATCGGCATCGTCTTCCAGCAACCCAACCTGCTGCCCTCGCTCACCGCCGCCGAACAGCTCCAGCTGATGGCCCACCTGGCCGGCCGCCCGGCCCGGGCGGCCCGCGCCCGCGCCCTGGAACTCCTGGACGCGGTCGGCCTCGCCGACCTCGCCGACCGCCGCCCCGGCCGGCTCTCCGGCGGCCAGCGACAGCGCGTCAACATCGCCCGGGCCCTGATGAACGAGCCGCGGGTACTGCTGGTCGACGAGCCAACCAGCGCCCTCGACCACGAACGCGGCGCCGTCGTCGTCGACCTGCTCGCCACCCTCACCCGTGAACGCTCCACCGCCACCGTGCTCGTCACCCACGACCGCACCCACCTCGCCGCCGCCGACCAGGTCGCCGAGGTCCGGGACGGCCGTCTCCGGGTCCTCGCCGAGGCGTCCTAGGGGCGGCCCGGTTCCGGACGGCGGTACGGGCGGGGCGGCAACGGTGACGGTGAAATCCGCATGGAGGACATGAACCAGGCATCGCCCTCTCCGTCCGACCTGATCGACATGCAGGCCGAACGCTCGGGGGCGCTCAGCGCCGTTGAACCCCGGTGGCCCGCAGGGCCATCTTGTCTGTACAACTTTGCGGCTGGTTCATCTGCGGGCCGCCGACCGGACGACCCGTGGACACCCGGGCGCCCCAGGCTGGCCGCATGAGAGTCATCGTCGTAGGAGCCGGGGTGCTCGGCACCATGCACGCCTGGCAGGCCGTCGAGCGCGGTCACGAGGTCGTCCACCTGGAGCGGGAGGCGGAGGCGCGGGGTGCCTCCGTCCGCAACTTCGGCCTGGTCTGGGTCGGCGGGCGGGCCTCGGGGGAGGAGCTCGCCGTCGCGCAGCGCGCCCGTGAGCTGTGGCAGCGGATCGGCGAGCGCGTCCCCGGCCTGCACTTCCGGCCCAACGGCTCGCTCACCGCCCTGCGCACCGAGGCCGAACTCGCCGTCGCCGAAGAGGTGGTGAAGGGCGAGGAGGCCGCCGAGCGCGGCTACCGGCTGCTCGACACCGCCGAGACCCGGGCCGTCAACCCGGCCCTGCGCGGCAACCACCTCGGCGCCCTGCACTGCACTCGGGACGCCGCCGTCGAACCCCGCACCGCCCAGCCCGCGCTGCGCGCCGCCCTGGAGGCCAGTGGCCGGTACGCCTTCCTGCCCGGGCGGGAGGTCCGTGAGGTCGTCGGCAGCTCCGCCGTCCGCGACGACCACGGCCGGGTGCACCGCGGCGACCTCGTCGTGCTCTGCACCGGCGCCTGGACGGGCGGCCTCGTCCGCGAACTCGCCCCCGAGCTCCCCGTCCGCCGGGTGCGGCTGCAGATGATGCAGACCGACCCGCTCGGCGAGCCGCTCACCACCTCCGTCGCCGACGGGGACAGCTTCCGCTACTACCCCGCCTACGCCGGCACCGCCCTCGACGCCCTGCGGGCCGTCCAGCCGCAGACCGAGACCGCCGCCGAGCACCGCATGCAACTGCTCATGGTCCAGCGCGTCGACGGCGGCCTCACCATCGGCGACACCCACGAGTACGAGCAGCCCTTCGGTTTCGACACCGTCGAGGAGCCGTACGAGCACCTCACCGCCGTCGCCGAGGACCTGCTCGGCCGGCCGCTGCCCCGGATCCGGCGCCGCTGGGCCGGCGTCTACGCCCAGTGCCTCGACACCGCCCGCGTCGTCCACCGCGAGCGGATCCGCGACGGCGTCTGGCTGGTCACCGGGCCCGGCGGCCGCGGCATGACCTGCTCCCCGGCCATCGCCGAGACCACCGCCGACCTCGCCGAGCTGTAAGGAACACCCCGCATGAGCACCGACATCCGCCTCGTCGTCCTCGACATGGCCGGCACCACCGTCGCCGACGGCGGCCTCGTCGAGCAGGCCTTCCGCGCCGCCGCCGCCGACCTCGGCGTCGCCGACGGCAGCGACGAGCACGCCCGCATGCTCGACCACGTCCGCGCCACCATGGGCGAGTCCAAGATCTCCGTCTTCCGTCACCTCTTCGGCACCGAGGACCGCGCCCGGCAGGCCAACCGAGCCTTCGAGGCCGCCTACCACGACCTCGTCGACGCCGGGCACTGCACCGCGCTGCCCGGCGCCGCCGAGGCGATCGGGCGGCTGCGCGGCGCCGGCCTCACGACCGTCCTGACCACCGGCTTCTCCCGCGCCACCCAGGACCGCATCCTGCGGGCCCTCGGCTGGCAGGACGTCGCCGACCTCACCCTCTGCCCCGCCGACGCCGGCCGCGGCCGCCCCTACCCGGACATGGTGCTCACCGCGCTGCTGCGCACCGGCACCGACTCCGTCCGGCAGATCGCGGTGGCCGGCGACACCGGCTACGACATGCTCACCGGTACCCGGGCCGGCGCCGCCGTCGTCGCCGGCGTCCTGACCGGCGCCCACGAGGAGCAGCGACTGCGCGCCGACGGCGCGACGCACGTGCTGGCCTCGGTCGCCGACCTGCCGGAGCTGCTGGGCGTCTGATCCGCCGCCGGGCGGGCCTCAGGCGGCCTTCAGCCGGGCCACCTCGCGGGCCCGCTGGTCGAGGTGGGCGACGGTCCGGTTGCCCAGGTGCGGGCGCAGGCCGCTGCGCAGCGCGCCGAAGTGCTCGTCGCCGCGGACGCTGCTGATTCCGGCGTAGTCGTCCAGGAAGGACGTCCAGGTCGCGGTGGCCGCCTCGATGTGGCCGTACTCCATCTGGCGGCGGGCCAGCAGGCCGAGGCCGTGCACCCGGCCCTGCCGCTCGGTCCGCGGCCGGACCCGGTTGGAGGTCTGCAGTGCCGTGATCGAACCGGGCAGGTCGCCCAGTTCGTACAGCACGTGCGAGAGGTGGAACTGGTACGCCGCCAGGTCGTAGCCGCCGACGGCGTCGTTGCGGCCGTCGGCCCTGGAGAGCGCGGCCTCGGTCTCCGCGAGCCGGGTGAAGGCCTGCCGCCGGTCCTTCACCATGGCCGCCCCGTGTGCCTGCTGGCCGCGCAGGAAGGCGGTGAGCCGGGGGCCGGCGGCGGGCGCGGCCTGCGCGGCCGAGTCGGCGTACTCCAGGGCGCGCGGGCCGTGGCCCAGGCTGGAGGCCTGCAGTGACATGCCGCGCAGCGTGCGGCAGTAGGTGACGTGGTCGTCGGCCTGGTCGGCGAGCCGCAGTGCCTGCACGTAGTACGACTGGCCTAGGCCCTGGGCGAGTTCGTAGACCGCGGACCAGCCGGCCAGGTAGGTCAGGTCGGCCGCGGCGGAGAGCATCTCGCTCTTCGACCGGTCGCTGCCGGCCGCCTGCAGCCACGGGCCGACGCTGTTCACCAGGAAACTCGCCATCATCGGACGGGCGTGCGCCGCTCCGAGCTCGTCCAGGATGCCGGCCAGCCGGTCGGTCATCGTCCGGACGGTGGCGACCTCGCCGTCGCCGATCCGCACGGTGCGGCCGGCCGCCGCGCGGTCGATCCGCTCCGCGGCCTCGCCGAAGCCGGGCACGGCGAGCGCCGCCGAGTACAGCCCGGCGGCGAGGACGCTCCGGCGGGACGGGTCCATGTCGGCCCGGCCGAGCGCCACCAGGCCGGACACCGCGTCCTTGGCCTCGCGGTCGCCGAGACCGGTCTCCTCCGCCGCCACGGGCCGGCCCAGCCGCCGCGCGAACGCCTCCCGGACCACCCCGGCGACCTCCGCCCGCGGCCGCGACCCGGCCAGCCAGTGCGACACCGTGGTCTTGTCGTAGGTGAGGCGCAGGCCGGCCTCGGCGCCGGTTCTACGGACCGCCCGCGCGAGCTGGTCGTTGCCCCAGTCCGCCTCGCGCATCAGCGCGGCGAGAGCGGCGTTCGGTGTACGCGTGCGTCGTCCCATGTCGGCCTCGACTCGTGTTCAACCGGTTCAACCCTGTCCACAGCATGGACTGTTCTCCTCTGTGGAGTAAACGAGTTGACTGAACGTGAGCCGTTGGAGGGACTGGATCCGGCGGCTTCCAGCGGCCTGCCCCGGTTTCCCCCCACCGGCGGCGGGCCGCGTCCCCCGCCGTCCCGGGAGAGCAGGAGCGAGCCCATGACGACCGCCGCGAGGTCATCGACCGCCGTGACGCGCCAGGCGCCGCCCGCCGCCGCCGAACTGCCGTGCGAGGAGCGTTCGGCGCAGCTCGCCCGGGGGCTCGTCCGCCTCCGCCTCGACCACCTCGGGCTGGCCGGGCTCGTCGAGGACGCCGAACTGGTGGTCTCCGAACTGGTCGGCAACAGTGTCCGGCACTGCGGGGGGCGGCGGATCCGGGTCGCCGTCCGGCGCCGCCTGGACGGCCGGGTCCGGATCAGCGTCGAGGACGCGTGCCGCACCCCGCCGACCCTGCTGACCGCCGCCGAGGACGACGAGTGCCACCGCGGCCTCGCGCTGGTCGACACGCTGGCCGACCGGTGGGGTTCGGCGCCCACCACCTACGGCAAGGTGACCTGGGCGGACCTCTGCGGGGGCTGAGCCCCCGGCGGGCCGCCCCGTGGCCGTGACGGTGCCGGTGGAGTGTCGCCCGGACGGCGGGTGTGGCCCGGGGGTGGAACCGGGGCGGGGCGGTCTAGCGTGAAGGGGTCGGTCCGGTCACGGCTGAGGAGGACGCCCGTGTCGTCGCATGCCCGCTGGTTGGTCGTCTCCCTGGTGATGCTGATGGCCGCCTGTGCGACCGCGCCGCAGACCAGCGCCGGACAGCCGTCCGCCGGACGGTCCTCGCCGACCCCGTCGTCCGCCTCCGCCTCCGGGAGTACCGCCGTGAGTCCGACCCAGCCGCCGCCCTCGTCCGTACCGGCCGGTTCCGCCGAGCCGTCCCGGCGGCCCCTGACGCCGCCGGCCGCCGAGCCGGTGAGTGACGAGCAACTGGCCGGGCAGCGGATCGTCTGGTCCTACCCCGGGGCCGCCGTGCCGGAGCCGCTGCTGGCGGCGGTGCGGGCCGGCCGGGCGGCCGGGGTGATCTTCTTCAAGGACAACATCCCGGACGTGGCGACCCTCCGTTCGGCGGTCGAGCAGCTGCGCGAGGCGCAGCGGCAGAGTCCGGTGGCGGCGCCGCTGTTGCTGATGACCGACCAGGAGGGAGGCCGGGTACGGCGGCTGCCGGGGGCGCCGGAGCTGTCGGCGCGCCAGGTCGGCGAGTCCGCGGACGCGGTGGCGGTGGCCGCCCGGACCGGAACCGAGGCGGGGAAGAACCTGGCGGCGTCCGGCCTGAACGTCAACCTCGCCCCGGTGCTCGACGTCTACGAGATCCCGGACAACTTCATCGATTCCAAGCAGCGCTCGTACGGCAAGGACCCGGCGGTGGTGGCGGACCTGGCGGCGGCCTTCGCGGTCGCGCAACGGCAGGAGGGCGTGGCGGCCACCGCCAAGCACTTCCCGGGGCTGGGCACGGCGCCGGCCGGGCAGAACACGGACACCGGGCCGGTGACCCTGCCGGTGCCGCTGGAGCGGCTGCGCGCGGAGGAGGAGGCGCCGTACCGGGCGGCGCTGGCGGTCGGGGTGCCGCTGGTGATGCTGTCCTGGGCGGTGTACCCGGCGCTGGACGCGGGGCGGCCGGCCGGGCTGTCGCAGGCCGTGGTCCGCGGTGAGCTGCGGGAGCGGCTGGGCTTCCGCGGGGTGACGGTGACGGACGCGCTGGAGGCCGGGGCGCTGAACGGCTTCGGCGACACGGGGCAACGGGCGGTGGCGGCCGCGGCGGCCGGGATGGACCTGATGCTCTGCTCGGCGCGGGACGTCGCGCAGGGCGAGCAGGCGGCGCAGGCGCTGGCCCGGGCACTCTCCGACGGCACGCTGGACCGGGCCGGCTTCACCGCGGCGACCACCCGGATCGCCGCGCTGCGGGGCGCCCTGCACTGATCGGCCGGGCGCCCCGCCGGAGGTCAGTGCAGGGCGCCCGCGTACCGCTGGAGGAAACGGGTGCCGGTGCCGGCGGTGACGACCACGTCGTAGCGGCCCTGGTCGAGCGGCCAGTCGACGGTGGTCGTGGTACCGGGGGCGACCCAGACCGTCCGGGCGGTGCCGGCATAGTCGTTCGGGGTCAGCGTGAACGAGCACTCGGTGCGGCCGTCGTTGGCGAGCCGCAGGGTGATGCTGCCGGTGCCGGCGGTGGCGGTCACCGAGGGCACGGCCACGTCGTCCTGCGGGGCGCGCACGACGGTGCCGGCGAAGCGGCGGACGAAGCCGTCCGGGCCGTGCACGGTGAAGTCGTAGCGGCCGTCGGTCGCGGCGGCGTCCCAGGTGTACGTGCGGCTCGCGCCGGCCGGCACGGTGAACGGGGTGCCGCCGAACGGCAGCACGATGTTCGGGTAGACGGTGTACGGGAAGGCCACCGCACCGGAGTTGGCGAGGGTGCAGGTGACGGCGCCGGTGCCGCGGTCGACCGCGACGTCGGCCCACGGGCGGTACGGGAGCCGGCGGTGCGGGCGGGCGCCCGGCTCCTGGGCGGGCATCGCCTGGGCGCCGGTGGCGGGCAGCTTGACCGCGGGCAGCTTGGCGCCGGCGTCGGCCTTGGCCATCAGGGCGACGGTGTCGGGCAGCGCCGGGACGCCGAAGTCCGGTGCGGTGAAGTCGAAGCAGCTGGTGAGGTCGCCGCAGACGGCGCGCCGCCAGGCGGAGATGTTCGGCTCCTGGACGCCGGTCACCAGCTCCAGGAACCGCAGCACCGACGTGTGGTCGAAGACCTGCGAGTTCACCCAGCCGCCGCGCGACCACGGCGAGGCGACCCAGAGCGGCACCCGGTTGCCGAGGCCGATCGCCCGGCCCTGGGTGTACTCCTCCGGGGTGCCCGGCTCGGGGGTGGGCGGGACGACGTGGTCGAAGTAGCCGTCGTTCTCGTCGTACATCACCAGGAAGACGGTGTGCTGCCAGACCGCAGGGTTCGACATCAGCGACTGCAGTGCGGTGTTCACCCAGTGCGCGCCGTAGTCCGGGCTGGCGCTGGGGTGTTCGCAGAACAGGTAGGGCGCGACCAGCCAGGAGACGGTCGGCAGGGTGCCGTCCTTGCAGTGCTGGTCGAAGGCGGTCGGGTCCCACTTGGTCATCGCGTTGACGTACCGCGGGTCCGTGGCGGGGAAGGCGTGGAACTGCTTGAAGTAGGAGAGCGCGTTGTCGTCGTAGTCGCCGGTGCGGTCGTCCTTGCTCGGGTTGTGGTAGACCCGCCAGCTCACGCCGGCGGCCTGCAGCCGCTCGGCGTAGGTCGTCCAGTCCGCCACCGGGTTGTCGGTGACGGGGGTGTTGTCGATCCACGGGCCGGTGGTGCCGTCCCGGCCGGGGCCGGCCGTGCCCGTCCACAGGTAGAGCCGGTTGGGGTCGGTCGGGCCGGCCATCGAGCAGAAGTACGCGTCGCAGAGCGTGAAGGCGTCGGCCAGCGCGTACTGGTACGGGATGTCCTCGCGGGTGAAGTAGCCCATGGTGCGCTCGCCCTTGGCGGCGATCCACTTGTTCATCGCGCCGCCGTTGATGGCCTGGTGGCCGGTGGCCCAGTCGTGGGCGAGGCCGCCGGCGTTCTGCGCGTTGTACTTCGTGGTGTCCATCCGGAACGGCAGCATGACGCCGCCGTCGCTGCGGCCCGCGTCGGGCTGGCGGAAGACGTCGGTGCCGTCGGGGAACTGCAGGGCCTGCCGGTCGGCGAAGCCGCGGACGCCGTTCAGGGCACCGAAGTAGTGGTCGAAGGAGCGGTTCTCCTGCATGAGGATCACCACGTGCTTGACGTCGGCGATCGAGCCGGTGGCGGCGGCCGCGCGGGCGGCGGCCGCGGGCAGGCCGACGGCGGCTGCCGCGCCGGTGGCCGCCGTCGCGGCGACGAAGCTGCGGCGGCTGAGCTGGGGGGTCATGGCGGGGCCTCTCAGAGCGTGAAGGTGGCGACGGCGGCGGCGGTGTCGCTCGGCCAGCCGTTGGCGGCGGCGTTCGGTTCGGCCTGCGGCCAGCCGGTGGCGAGGGTGTGCGCCTCGACGAGGGTCAGCGCGCCCGCGAACTGGACCTGGTCGATCCGGTCCTGCGGCTCGGGCTTGCCGCCGCGCAGCGTCCGGGTCGGCGACCAGGTGCTGCCGGGGGAGGCCACCGGGTCGGGGTGCGCGCTGCGGTACGCGTCGGTCAGGCCGGCGTCCCGCAGGGCGGTGGTGACCGGCCAGGCGAGGGCGGGGCGGCCGCCCTGTCCCGTCCAGTCCAGGTGCGAGGGCGAGGCGAGGTCGGCGGCCAGCACCACCCGCTGCCCGGCGGCGATGTCGGCCTGCACCGCGGCGGCCAGCGCCCGGGCCTGCTGCCCGCGGGTGGACGCCGCCTCGGCCGCCTGCACCTGGGCGGCGCTCTGCCCGTCCTGGATCGCGTACGGGCCGTAGTTCGCCTCGTCGAGGTGCGCGGCCCAGAAGCGGACGGTGCGGCCGCCCGGCAGCTGCACGGTGGCGCCGGCGGCGGGCAGTGAGGCGGTCGGCGCGGTGACCGCGGCGAGCGGCCAGCGGCTGAGGATGCCGACGCTGCCGGTGCTCTGGTAGGCGTACCAGCCGAGCGCGGTCGCCAGGGCCTGCGCGGCGGTGCCGGCGGTCTCCTGCAGCGCGACCACGTCCATGCCCTGGGTGAGGACGGCCCGAAGCTGTTTCTCCGCCGCGTCGGTGAAGGCGCCGCCGGCGTTGGCGAGGTTCCAGGTCGCGGCCTTGAGGGTGAGCGGGCCGGCCGGGTCGCGGACCGGGACCTGCACGGTGACCGTGTCGGTGGCGCCCGCCGGGTCCTTGATGCCGACGGTGACCACCGCGGGGTGTGCCGTCACGCCGGGCGCGGTGCCGCTCACCGTGCCGTCGGCCGCCACCGACAGCCAGGTGTCGCCGGAGACCTTCCGGTACGCGGCGGTGCCGGTGCCCTTGACCCACAGGCCGGCCAGCTTCACCGACACGGCGGCCCCGGGCGCGATCTGAGTGACCGTCAGGCCGTCCACCGCGGCGTGCGGCCGGGGCGCCGCCGGCTTGGGACGGAAGGTGAACGGCGCGGTCTGCGCGAGGATCCCGTACCCGTCCTTGGCCAGCAGGTACGCGGTGTACGGGCCGCCGGTCAGCGCCGAGGTGTCCAACTGGACGTCCCCCGAGCCGCCGGGCGTGTACTTCCACAGCAGCGAGGACCCGGTGCCGGGCTGCCGGGTGCCGTCGTAGATCCCCACCCAGTTCTTCGGGTCCGGGGAGCCGGTCGTCCAGTGGAAGGTGATCCGGTCGCCCTCGGTCGGGTTCACCGGCGTCGCGATGACGAGCGTCGAGCCTGTCGCCACGGAAGTCCTGTCCGCCGCACCGCCCTTGGCGCAGCTGGTTCGAGTTGGCTGAACAACTCGCACCATTGACCCGGCCCCCGGCGGCGCCCGGGTGAACACGGCATGACGCCCCGTCGGAAGAACCGCGAACCCTCCCCGGACCGGCGGGTCGCCACGGTGCACCCGCCTGCGGCACGGCATGTCGGCGTGGTGCGGGAGGCTTGGGCCATGGCATGGACGGGATGGGTCTACGGGACGCTGTTGCCGCTGTGGTTCGCATGGTTCGGTCCGTTGGTCGGCCTCCTGATCGCAGGCGAGCTGGTGCTGCTGAGAGGCCGGGGACGCCGGCTGCTGGTGCGGTCCGGGCCCGGCCCGAGCCGGGCAGCGGCCATCCGCAGGGCACAGGACCGGTGCGCGGCGGTGGACTGGGAGGACCCGCCGGACGCGGTGCGCGGCCTGCACGGGGAGCTGGAGGGGTGGCTGGCCGGCTGGTCGGCCGTGGCCCGCCGCAGCGAGGCCGAACGCGCGTGGGTGGCCGTCGTCGCGCTGATGCCGTTGGCGGCCGCGCTGGTCGCCTGGTGCACGGTCGGGCCGACCCGGCTCGTCCTCTTCGTCGTCGTCCTTCCCACCTTCTGCCTGCTAGGGCTGTGCCTCGCGCTGCTGCGGCTGGACGGGACGGCGGTCGAGCGCCGCCACAGCCGCGAACTCCTCGACCACGCCGTCGCCGTGGCGCTGCTGGCCTGCGCGGCGGATCTGCGGGCGCCGACCCGCCGGACCCGCGCGGCACTCGACGAAGCGGTGGGCCGGGTCGGCGAGGCGCTCGACCGGGACGCCCGCTACGGCATCTCGCTGCGGCCCGGAATGCGGCGGGAGCTGGTCGGACAGGCAGCGGCGGCCTCGGCAGCGCTGGACGCTCTCCTGGCAGAGGTCCTGCGCGGCCGGGCCTCGGCGGACGGGCTGGCCGGAGAGCTGCGCCGCCTCCGCACCGCAACGGAGGCATGTCCCCTGGCGCTGGCCGAGGAGCGCGCCGGAGCCGGGACGGCGCCCGAGGCGGCCGGACCCCGGCCAGGCAGAAGGGCGCTCGCAGCGGTTGCCGCCGTGCTGGTCGGCCTCGGCATCCTGCTGGTCGCGGGCTGGGCGGGGATCGACGCCGACAAGCTGGCGCCGATCGCGCCCGTCGTCCTGCTGGCCACCCAGGTCCCCGGGATGCTCCTGGGGCAGGTGCCGCCGGTGGAATCGCCTGCGGCGGCCCGCCCTCCGGGGCCGGCCGCCCAGGTCGACGTGCCGTCACCGCGCGAGACGGCGGACGAGTCGGTCCGGCCGAACCTCAGTGGCCGCCGCGAAGGTTGATGACGATGACGCCGGCGATGACCAGGGCGATGCCCAGCCACTGGAGGCGGCCCAGGGGTTCGGCGAAGAAGGTGGCGCCGATCGCGGCGACGGCGGCGGTGCCGGCGCCGGACCAGACGGCGTAGGCCACCGAGACCGGGATGTGCTTAAGGGCGCGGCCGAGCAGCAGGAAGGAGAGCACGTAGCCCAGGGCCACCCCGATGCTCGGCCACAACCGGCTGAAACCGTCGGTGAGTTTGAGCAGGCTGGTGGCGCAGACCTCGCTGGCGATGGCGAGCGCGAGCAGAAGGTACGGCATCAGGCCGGCCGGGCGGCGGCGAGGGTGTGCAGCAGGGCGACGTCGGCCTCTTCGAGGCTGTCGAGGAGGGTGATCCGGCCGTGCGCGGCGATCGGGACGGTCGAGGGCACGGCGAGCACCGCACAGCCCGCGGCGACCGCGGAGGCGACCCCGGCCGGGCTGTCCTCGACGGCCACGCACGCGGCCGGGTCGAGGCCGAGGCGCTCGGCGGCGGCGAGGTACGGGTCCGGGTCGGGCTTGGTGCGCTCGGTGTCCTCGACGGCGACGGTGGTGGTGAACCAGCGGTCGCCGATCGCGCCGAGCACCAGGTCGACGACGCGCCGTGGCGAGGCGGAGACCAGCGCGGTGGGCACCTCGGCGGTGCGCAGGGCGGCGAGCAGGTCGAGGGCGCCCGGCCGGGGGACGACCTCGGCGGCGACCTTGCCGGCGAAGGCCCGGTTGAGCCGCTCCACGAGTTCGGCCTCGGCCAGGTCGGTCCCGCTGGCCCGGTGCAGGTGGGCGGCGGTGTGCTCGGCGGCCCGGCCGAGCACCTCGGGCAGGTCGTCCTCGGTGAGGGTGAGGCCGAGCCCGGCCGCGGTCTCGGCGGCGGCCTGCCACCAGAGGGGCTCGGTGTCGACGAGCGTGCCGTCCATGTCGAACAGGACGGCGGCGGGGGTGTGGGGCATGGGTGCACCTTACGCAAGGCGGCCACCCCGGTGGCGTCGGGACGCATCCGGGGTGACCGCGGGGATCAGTGGGTCAGGACTGCCGGCGGCGGTCGACCAGGACGGGCCGGTCCGGCAGGACGATCTCGGCGCGGCTGCCGGGCGGCAGCGCGGCGGCGGCCTCGGTGGCCAGGTCGGCCTTGACCTCGGTGCCGTCGGCGAGCCGGACGGTGAGCCGGGTGACGGCGCCGAGGAAGGATGCGCCGGTGACCTGGGCGGTGCCGCCCGCGGCGGGCCGCAGCGCGACGTTCTCCGGCCGGACGAGCACCTCCAGCGGGCCGTCGGCGGGCAGCGTGCCGTCGACCGGGTACGTCCGGCCGAGCAGGGCGGCGCCCGACCCGGCGCGCTCGCAGGGGATGCGGCTCATGGTGCCGACGAACTCGGCGACGAAGGCGGTGGCCGGCCGGGCGTACAGCTCGGCGGGCGCCGCGCACTGCTCCAGGCGGCCGGCCCGCAGCACGGCGACCCGGTCGGCCATGGAGAGCGCCTCCTCCTGGTCGTGCGTCACGAACAGGGTGGTGATGCCGAGTTCGCGCTGCAGGCGGCGGATCTCCTCGCGCAGGGCGAGCCGCACCTTCGCGTCCAGGGCGGAGAGCGGCTCGTCCAGCAGCAGCACCCGGGGCTTGAGGGCGAGCGCGCGGGCGAGCGCGATCCGCTGCTGCTGGCCGCCGGAGAGCTGGTGCGGGTAGCGGCCGGCGTGCTGCGGCAGGCCGACGAGCTCCAGCAGTTCCTGGGCGCGGGCGCGCCGTTCGGCCTTGGCGGTGCCGCGCATCCGCAGTCCGAAGGCGACGTTGTCGAGCGCGGTCAGGTGCGGGAAGAGGCTGTACGACTGGAAGACCATGCCGGCGTCGCGTCGGTGCGCCGGGATGCCGGTGACGGGCTTGCCGTCGACCAGTACCTCGCCGGCGTCGTGGGTCTCGAAGCCGGCCAGGATGCGCAGCGCGGTGGTCTTGCCGCAGCCGGACGGGCCCAGCAGCGCGAGGAGTTCGCCGGGCCGGACGTCCAGGTCGAGGCCGTCGAGGGCGGTGGTGGCGCCGAACGAGCGGCGCAGGCCGCGGAATTCGACGGTGGCACCGCCCGCGGCGGCGGCCGGGGCCTGCGGGGCGGCGGGGGAGTGCGGGGCGGCGGTGCTCATGCGGGGTCTCCGGTCAGGATTGGGCGGGTGCGGGGCGGCGCTCGCGGCCGGCGGCGGCGAGCAGGAGCAGCAGCACCCAGGTGATCAGCAGGCTCAGCACGGACACCGCGACGGACATCTGGCCCTGGCTGTTGCCCACCGAGTACACCCAGACCGCGAAGGGCTGGTACCCGAGGATGGAGGCGGCGGTGAACTCGCCGAGCACCAGCGCGAGGGTGAGGAAGGCGGCGTTCAGCAGGGCGCCGCGCAGGTTCGGCAGGACGACGGTGACGACGGCCCGCGGCCAGCTCGCGCCGCAGCTGCGGGCGGCCTCCACCAGGGTGCGGACGTCGACCGCGCGCAGTCCCGAGTCCAGGGCGCGGTAGGCGAGCGGCAGCGACATCAGCACGTAGGCGATCACCAGGACGAGCGGGAACTCCGGCTGCTGGATGAAGACGATCGTCTGGAAGAACGGGGTGTCCATCAGGTGGTCCGGTCCCCACCGCAGCACGCCGATCACACCGGCGGTGAAGGCGACCGGCGGCACCACCAGCGGCAGGGTGCACACCACTTCGAGGACGGAGCGCATCCGGGCCGTGCCGAGCCGGGCGGCGATCAGCGCCGGGACGAGCAGCGCCAGCAGCACCACCACGGTGACGGCTGCGAGTTCGAGGGTGAGCACCAGGGCGTCGGTGAAGCCGGGGGCGCTCAGCAGGCCGGTGTAGGCGTCGAACTGCACGCCGCCGGACCGGTTGTCGACGGAGAACCAAACCGAGGCGGCCATCGGCACGAGGAAGTACAGGCCGGCGACGAGCAGGACGGCGCCGCGCCACAGGCGCGGGCGTCGGCCGCCGCCGAGCCGCTGGGTCAGCTGAGCCATCGGGCGCTCCGGCGCTGGAGGGGCAGGTAGACGGCCATCACCAGGACGGCGACGACGATCATGTCGAGGCTGAGGGCGAGGGCGAGGTTGCCCTGGCCGACCAGGACGTTGCCGGAGAGCGCGTCGGCGATCGACCGGCTGATCAGCGGGACGGTCGCACCGACCATCGCCGCGGCGGTGGCGTACGCGGCGAACGCGCTGCCGAACAGCAGCACGTAGCCGCCGAGCAGGGAGGGCAGCAGGATCGGCAGCGCGACGTGCCGCCAGTACTGCAGCGCGGTGGCCCGGTTGTTGGCGGCCGCCTCGCGCCACTGGGTGCGCAGCCCGTCCAGGGCCGGGGTGATGGTGAGGACCATCAGCGGCACCAGGAAGTACAGGTAGGCGATGCTCAGGCCGGTGAAGCCGTAGAGCGTCCAGCCGTGGTCGGTGAGGTGGAACAGCTTGGTGATCTCGCCGGCGTTGCCGAGGGTGGCGACGAAGGCGAAGGCCAGCGGCAGTCCGCCGAAGTTGGCGAGCACGCCGGAGGCGGTCAGCACCGCCTCGCGGACGGCACGGAAGCGCGAGGTCACCACCGCCTGGGCGAGCGGCAGTCCGACGACGGTGCCGATCAGGGCGGTGAGCGCGGAGAGCTTGACGCTGCTCAGCAGGGCCGTCCAGTAGGCGCCCTGCACCGAGTCGGTGACATTGGCGGTGCTGAACGAGCCGGCGCCCGTCTCGGCGTCCGAGGAGAGCGTGAACGCGCCGGTGACGATGGCGATCGCGGGCAGGCCGAAGCCGATCGCGAAGAACGCCAGCAGCGGCAGCGCGGCCAGCCAGGAACCGCCGCGCAGGCGGCGGACCCGCGGGGCGGGCGGAGGAGCGGGGGACCCGGCGGCCACGGCGCCCGGGCCGCCGCTGGGGTCAGCGGCGGCCGGGGCCGGCACCGGGGTGGGAGCCGTGGTCATGGTGTCGATCAGCCCGCGATCGCCTTGGTCCAGTTCTCGGTCACGACCTTCTTGGCGGCCGTGATCTGGTCCTGGCTCGGGAAGGTGGTGAAGGGCTTCTCGACGGCCGGCAGCTTGGCAGCCGCGGCGGAGTCGAGGGTGCCGTCCTTCTTCAGGGCGTCGAACAGGGCCGGGGTGGCGTAGCCGCCCAGGTACAGGTTCTGGCCCTCGGCGCTGAAGAGGTACTCCTGCCACAGGCGGGCGGCCGCCGGGTGCGGGGCGAACTTGTTGACGCCCTGGTTGTAGTACTGGGCGTAGGAGCCGTCGGAGGGGACGGCGACCTGCCAGTCGATGCCCTTGCCCTTGAACTCGTCGGTGTAGCCCGCGTTCAGGTACGACCAGTCGATCGAGATCGGGGTCTCGCCCTTCTCGACGGTGGCCGGGGTCGACTCGACCGGGTTGAAGTTGCCGGACTGCTTCAGCTTGGCGAAGAAGTCGATGCCGGGCTGGATGTTGTCCAGCGAGCCGCCGTTGGCCAGCGCCGCCGCGTACACGCCGCCGAAGGCCGAACCCGACTTGGTGGGGTTGCCGTTCAGCGCGACCTTGCCCTTGTACTCGGGCTTCAGCAGGTCGGCGAAGGTCTTCGGGCAGGTGCCGACGCGCTTGGCGTCGCAGCCGATCGAGATGTAGCCGCCGTAGTCGTTGACCCGCAGGCCGGCCGGGTCCTTCATGGTGTCCGCGATCTTGTCGAAGGCGGCGACCTTGTAGGGGGCGAGCAGCCCGTCCTTGGCGGCCTGCAGGGCGAAGGCGCTGCCCAGGTCGACCACGTCGGGAGCGCGCTCCTGGCCCTTGCGGGAGGTGATCGCGTTGATCTCGTCCTGGCTGGAGCCGTCCGGGTTCTCCTCCTCGATCTCGATGCCGTACTTGGCCTTGAAGCCCGAGAGGATCTTGCCGTAGTTCGCCCAGTCGTGGGGCAGCGTGATGACGTGCAGCTTCCCCTCCTTCTTGGCGGCGGCGACCAGGGCGTCCATGCCGCCCAGGTCGGCGGCGGAGGCGGCGTCCTTGGCGGCCTTGGCACCCGCCGCGGGCTTGCCGGCGTCGCCGGAGGCCGCGGAGGAGCCCGCGGAGCCGCAGGCGGACAGGGAGAGCGCTGCGGCGGTCAGCACGGCCGCGAAGGCGGCGGCACAGGCGCGGTGCACGGTCACGGATGGTTCTCCAGGGTGAGGGGCGCTGCTGCGGGAATTCGCTCGGGGAGGCGCCGATCGGACGGCCAAGTTGGCCAGCCAACTTTCGGCGACGCCGGTAAGTACGCCGGAGGGCGGTGACGGGAAGGTGAACGGACGCCCCAGGACAGGGGGCGGCTGCGGGAACGGTGGAGACCGGCCCGCCGATCGGTGATCGAAAACGGTTACAGTCGGTGCCGTCCGCCCCGCGCCGAATGCGCCGGACACCTGCCAGGAAGGACCACACCGCCGTGCCAGCAGACCCGGACCGCGCAACCGGCGCCCTCTACCGCACGGTGGCCGCCGACCTCCGCGAGGCGATCACCACCGGCCGCTACGGCGAGGCCGGCCGCCTCCCCGCCGAGGGCGCCCTCGCCGAGCGGTACGGCGTCTCCCGCGGCACCGTCCGGCAGGCCCTCGCCCTGCTGCGCGCCGACGGCCTGGTCACCTCCCGCCGCGGCACCCGCCGCGTGGTGCTCGGCAACGCCCGCGTGCAGAGCTTCTCCGAACTCCTCAGCTTCACCCACTGGGCCCGCTCCATGGGGGAGGAGCCCGGTGGCCGGCTGGAGTCGCTGGTGCGCCGCCCGGCCGACGCCACCGAGTGCGAGCTGCTCCGCCTGGAGCCGGGCACCGAGGTGTACGTGACGCTCCGCCTGCGCACCCTCTCCGGCACCCCGGTGATGGTCGAACGCACCGTCTACCCGCCGCGGGTCGGCGAGATCGTCGCCGAACTGCCCGCCGACGCGGTCTCGCACACCGAGCCGCTGCGCGAGCACGGCATCCTCTTCACCGACGCCGACCACACCATCGACGTGGTCGCCGCCAACACCGAGGACGCCCGCCTGCTCGGCTGCCGCCGCGGCAGCCCGCTGCTGCGCGAGAAGCGCCGCACCACCGACCCGACCGGCACCCCCGTGGAGTGGTCCCAGGACCGCTACCTGCCCGGCACGGTCGCCTTCTCCATCCACAACTCGCTGGCCTCCTCGGCCCTCTCCCGTCACGCAAGGGACGGCGACTGAGCCCGTCGCAACGCGACCGCTCAGGAGGGGAGTTCGGTTCCGTCCCGGGTGCGCGGGTCTGCGGGTGTGCCGGTGACCGGTCGGCTCGGGCTGCCCGGGCGTCCCGGGTGGCGGCGCTGCCGCGCGGGCATGCGAGCAGGCCGCTGAAACCTCGTCACCTGTCACCCGATCGGGTCGACTGTGCGACGACTCGGCGCCTGTGGCTCGCTCCGCCGCCCGCGGGTTGGTGCACTCGTGCTGCACGGCCTGTATCGGCCGGTGCGCGAGGGAGGGAACCCGATGGCACGGACCGCACCGATCGGACGGGCGGAGCGGCTGCTCCGCCGCGCGGCCACGCTGGCACTCGCCTGCGCGGCCGCCACCGCGGCGGCCCCGCCCGTCCCGGTCACCGACCCGGCCGACGGCTCCGCCCCGCTGTCCGGCCCCGCCGGCTGGCACGCGGCGCGCATCCCGCCGGCCGTCCGCAACCAGGAGCTCCGCGCGGTCGCCGCACTCGGCCCGTCCGCCGCCTGGGCCGTCGGCTACGAGGAGAGCCCGGCCGGCGGCACCCCCTTGGTCGAGCGTTTCGACGGCCGTGTCTGGCGGCGCCTCCAGGTGCCCGGCCACCGCGGCACCGGCAGCCTGGAGGCCGTCCTGCCGTTCGGGCCCGCCGACGTCTGGGCCGTCGGCAGCCGTAACGACCCGGCCGCCGGCGAGGACCGCGCCCTCGCCCTGCACTGGGACGGCCGCGGCTGGCGCGAGACCCCGCTGCCCGCCGAACCGGACGACCGCTCGGCCCACCCGCTGGCCCTCGCCGCCACCGGCCCGCACGACCTGTGGGCCGTCGGCGCCACCGCCCAGGACCGCACCACCGCACCCCGCCCGCTCGCCCTCCACTGGAACGGCTCCGCCTGGGCCGCCGTGCCCACTCCGGGGACGGAGGGCGACGCCCTGCTGCTCGGCGCCGCCGCCGACCGGGCCGGCGGCCTCTGGGCGGTCGGCGTCGCCTACGACCCGGACGGCACCGGCCGCCCGCTCACCGAGCACTGGGACGGCCGCACCTGGCGGATCGTCGACGCCCCAGGCCCGGACGGCGGCAGCGCCACCCTGGAGTCCGTCGCCGCCATCGCCCCGGACGACGTCTGGGCCGTCGGCTCCACCACCGACGAGGACGGCCCGGCCCGCCCCTACCTGCTGCACTGGGACGGCCGCGACTGGCAGAGCGCCGACCCGCCCGCCGAGGCCGACGGCCAGCTCCACGCGGTGGCCGCCACCCCCGACGGCACCCTCTGGGCGGCCGGCGAACAGCCCGGCGCCGCCACCCCCGCCTTCACCCTCCGCCACCGCGACGGCACCTGGACGTACCACCCCGCCGACCCCGCCGCGGCCGGAGCCTCCTTCTTCTCCGTCACCCCCGTCCCCGGCACCGGTGCCCTCTGGGCCGTCGGCTCCACCCAGCCCCAGCTCCAGGACACCTGGCACCCCGTCGTCGAGTCCTACACGCCGGACGACTGACAGCCGTCGGGACGCACCTGTGCGGAGCGCCCCACCCGGTCCTCGACACGGCGTGCGGGAGGACGGCCCGTCCGGCGTCCGTCCTGCGCTCCTTCCGGCCGAGCAGCGAGAGGTACGAGCGGCGCGGCGGCCACCGAGGGCGACCGGGCTGGTGTTGCCGGTGGCGGCCTCGGCGTGCACCGGCGAGACGAAGTCGATCTGCCGGCTCCCGGAGGCGTCGAAGCCGCCGCTACCGGTGAGGGATCCCACACGCGGACCACCCCCCTTGGCGCGTGGACGCCGGGGAGGTATGGTCGGTCGCTAGGTAGAGTGACCGGTCTACCTACCTCCTGGGAGTGGCATCTCGGCCTTCCGGGCGGGACTGCCGGGCAGGCAACTGTCGGCCGGTCCCGGTGCACGTCGAACAGAGGTGAAGTGCCATGAAGCCAATCCGCGCCCCGGCTCGCTCGGGATCCACCAGGGGGCTGGTGTTGCGCGCACCCTCGACGGGGTCAGCCGCCCGACCGGATCAGTCGGACCGCGTCCAGCAGAGTCGTGTGGGCGGCCGTCGAGTCGTCCAGGTAGCCGGCTGCCATCGCGCCGTCGTACAGCATCAGCAGCGCGCCGGCGGCCGACTCGGGGGCGGCGTGGCCGAGCCGGGTGAGCAGCTCCTGGAAGAGGGCGCGGAGCCAGTCCCGGTGAGATGCCACCAGGCCGCGTACCGGATGGCCGGCATCCGGGTACTCGGCGGCTGCGTTCAAGAACGGCGATCCGCGAAAGCCGCGCTCGCGGGCGTGCTCGGCGATCGCCTCGAAGATCAGGTCGATCGCCTCCCCGGGCGGGTGCCCGGCGGCCAGCGGCTCGGCCACCTCGCGGTAGTAGGCGTCCTTGGTCCGCAGATAGGCCACGACCAGGTCGTCCTTGGAGGCGAAGTGCCGGTAGAAGGTCACCTTCGTCACCCCGGCCTCGGCGATCAGCCGCTCCACGCCGATCGCTCGTACACCCTCGTAATAGAACAGCCGCGACGCGGCCCGGACCAGACGTTCGCGAGGCGGCAGGTCTCCCTCGATGGTGGTCTCCTGATGCTTGGCATTGATCGTCTTCCGCCCGGTGGTACTCACTTCCCCATTCTGCCCTCGGCCCGGCCGTGAGCGGCCTCCCCCCGTACGGCCCTCGCAAAGGATGGCCGCCCTCTCCTCCCGTCCCGCACGGCCCGCAGCAAGGCGGCCGTGCCGCGCATCGAAAGGCTTGAACGATGACTCGTCGTCTCGAAGGAACCGTCGCCCTGGTCACCGGGGCATCCAGCGGCATCGGCCGCGCCACCGCCCTGGAGCTTGCCCGCGAGGGCGCCTCCGTGGCCCTGGTCGGCCGCCGCGAGGACCGGCTCACCGACCTCGCCGCGGAAATCTCCGACGCCGGCGGCAGGGCCCTGGTCGTGCCCGCCGACATCACCACCGCCCAGGCCGCCGCGGAAGCGGTCGAGCGGACCGTCGAGAACCTGGGCCGCCTGGACACGCTGGTCAACAACGCCGGCCTCATGCTGCTCGGACCCGCCCCCGCTGCGGACCTGGACGACTGGCGGCGCATGATCGACATCAACCTCATGGGCCTGATGTACACCGCCCACGCGGCAATCCCCCACCTGGTCAAGGCCGCCGCCGAGGAGCCGCGTCAGGTCGCCGACATCGTCAACATCGGCTCGCTCGCCGGCCGCAACGCCTACGCCATGTCCGCCGTGTACAGCGCCACCAAGTTCGGCGTCGGTGCCTTCAGCGAGGCGCTGCGCCAGGAACTCGCACGCCAGCACGTCCGCGTGTCCGTCATCGAGCCGGGCAGCGTCGACACCGAACTGCGCACGCACAACCCCGACGTCATCCAGCAGCACATCGTCGCTGCCCTGGGCGACATCGAACGGCTGCAGAGCCAGGACATCGCCGACACCGTCGGCTACATCGTCACCCGCCCCCGGCACGTGGCCGTCGCCGAACTGCTCGTACGCCCCACCGAGCAGGCCTGAGCGGCGAGCCCGGCCCCCGTCCGAGCCCGAATGCTCAGGTGGCCGGCAAAGGGAAATGGGAAAGATGAGACAGAAGAAGATTCTCGCGGTGGTGACCAATCAGGCCACCTATGGGGCGAGTAGGCACCGGACCGGCCTGTGGCTGGGCGAACTCGTCCATTTCTACGACAAGGCGGTGAAGAGCGGCCGCACTGTGGATGTGGTGAGCCCGGCGGGCGGCGAGGTGCCCCTCGACCCTCGAAGTCTCGGCCGGCTGTTCGCCGACCGGACGGTTCGCAGTTATCTCGCCGACCCGGCCTTCATGGCCGTCCTGAAAGGCACCGATTCTGTTGCCGACGTAGATCCGGACGACTACTCCACGATCTTCTTCACGGGTGGTCATGGAACAATGTGGGATTTTCCCGACAACGCCGACCTGCAGCGAACAGCCCGGGCCATCTACACCGGTGGCGGCATCGTCTCCTCGGTCTGCCACGGGGCATGCGCCCTCATCAACCTCCAGGAGGCCGACGGGAGCCCGCTCGTACAGAACCGCACCGTCACAGGCTTCGCGACGGTCGAGGAAAGTCTTGCCGGCGTGAAGCGCAGGGTGCCATTCCTCCTGGAGGACGAACTGCGCGCGAAGGGAGCCAAGTATGTGCGCTCCACCGTCCCGATGACGCCGCATGCAGTGCGTGACGGCCGCCTGATCACGGGCCAGAACCCGGTGTCCACCAAGGCCGTCAGCGCCTTGATTCTCGCTGCCCTGGCCGAAACCGAGTAACCGGTCGAAGCCGAGCAACCCGTACAGAGACCGCGGCGCCGGCCCGAGGTGATGGACGCCGGCGGTGTGTGGAGCGCACCGGGATCGAGCGGGCGGCGGTCAGCGGCGGGAGGTCAGGAGGGCGCTCAGGCGGAGGCCTTTCGGGTACGGCGGGGTGTGTCGCCGGTCTGCCGCGGCGGCCAGGCCCGGCGGGCCGCGACCCGTCGGTAGAGTGCCGGCATGAGCGATGGCGCGGTGCTGCACATCAAGGGGCGGGTGCTGGTCGGGCCCGAGGACGTCCGGGACGAGCTGTGGGTGGTGGACGGCCGGGTCACCTTCGACCGGCCCGCGCACGCGGCCGAGGTGCGCACGGTCTCCGGCTGGGCGATGCCCGGCCTGGTCGACGCGCACTGCCACGTCGGGCTGGACGCGCACGGCGCCGTGGACGAGGCCACCAGCGAGAAGCAGGCGCTCACCGACCGGGACGCGGGCACCCTGCTGATCCGGGACGCCGGCTCGGCCGCCGACACCCGCTGGATCGACGACCGCGAGGACCTGCCCCGGATCATCCGGGCCGGCCGGCACATCGCCCGCACCCGCCGCTACATCCGCAACTACGCGCACGAGATCGAGCCGGGCGACCTGGCCGCCTTCGTCCGGCACGAGGCCCGCCGCGGCGACGGCTGGGTGAAGCTGGTCGGCGACTGGATCGACCGTGAGGAGGGCGACCTGACCGCCTGCTGGCCCGGGGACGCGCTGCGTGAGGCGATCGCCGCCGCGCACGAGGAGGGCGCCCGGGTCACCGCGCACTGCTTCGCCGCCGCGTCGCTGCCGGACCTGCTGGCGGCGGGCATCGACTGCGTCGAGCACGCGACCGGGCTCACCGAGGAGTTGATCCCCCGGTTCGCCGAGCGCGGGGTCGCGATCGTGCCGACGCTGGTCAACATCGCGACCTTCCCGAGGCTCGCGGCGGGCGGCGAGCACAAGTTCCCGGCCTGGTCGGCGCACATGCGGCGGCTGCACGAGCGCCGCTACGACACGGTGGGCGCCGCGCACGACGCGGGCATCCCGGTGTTCGTCGGCACCGACGCGGGCGGCTCGCTCGCGCACGGCCTGGTGGCGGACGAGGTGGCCGAGCTGGTGAAGGCCGGCCTGTCGGCCACCGAGGCGCTGTCGGCGGCCAGTTGGGCGGCCCGCGAGTGGCTCGGCCGGGACGGTCTGACCGAGGGCGCGCCGGCGGACCTGGTGGTGTACGCGGAGGACCCGCGGGCGGACGTCCGGGTGCTGGCCGATCCGCGGGCCGTGGTGCTGCGCGGCAGTGTAGTGGCCTGAGCAGCCCGGCCTGAGCGCCGGGGCCGGCGAGTACGGGCACCGGCCGGGCGTCAAGCTCCCCGGCGGCGTGTCGGAGTGGGCCGCTAGGGTGATCACCATGGCACCCCGTCCTCTGCACGAGATCGTCGAACCCGGCTGGGCCCGCGCCCTGGAGCCCGTGGCGCCCCGCATCGCCGCCATGGGCGACTTCCTGCGCGCCGAGCTGGCGGCCGGCCGCACCTATCTGCCCTCCGGCCCGAACGTGCTGCGCGCCTTCCAGCAGCCCTTCGACCAGGTCCGCGTCCTGATCGTCGGTCAGGACCCGTACCCGACCCCGGGCCACGCGGTGGGCCTGAGCTTCTCCGTGGCGCCCGACGTCCGGCCGATCCCGCCGAGCCTGGTGAACATCTACCAGGAGTACGGGACGGACCTCGGCTTCCCGCCGCCGTCCACCGGCGATCTCACTCCGTGGACACAGCAGGGCGTGCTGCTGCTCAACCGCGTGCTGACGGTGACGCCGCGCAAGACCAACTCGCACCAGGGCAAGGGCTGGGAGGAGGTCACCGAGCAGGCGATCCGGGCGCTGGCGGCCCGCGGTGGTCCGCTGGTGGCGATCCTCTGGGGCCGGCCGGCCCGCAATGCGCGTCCGCTGCTCGGCGGGATCCCGGCGGTCGAGTCGCCGCACCCGAGCCCGTACTCCGCGGACAGCGGCTTCTTCGGCTCCCGCCCGTTCAGCCGGGCGAACGAGCTGCTGGTCGGGCAGGGCGCGCAGCCGGTGGACTGGCGCCTGCCGTAACGGAGTTGGACGAAGTCTCGGACGCCGCGGCCCGGCGCGTCAGACCGCGGCGTCAACCTCACCCGAAGGAGTGAACTGACGCTCCGTGGTGCTCGGGTGACGGACGGTTCGAGTGAGACTGAGTGTCAGTCCAGAGCAAGAGCCCCTTCCCCCGGGCTGGTGCGCGCCCCGCCTTTATCCGCGCCCGCGCGGGGGTGACGTCTCCGCGCCCCGCGCGGGTGACGTCGGTGGCGCGCTCTTCCCGGTCCGCCTGTGGGGGTCACTCCGTCATGCCGTCCCGTTCTTCCGTCCGCGCCGTCGCCGCCTCGCTCGCCGCCTCCGCGCTCGCCGTCTCGCTCCCCGCCGCCGCCGCGCGGGCCGCCGAGCCCGGGCCCTCGGCGGGCAGCGCCCGGGCGGTCACCGCCGAGGTCGACCTGGAGGTGTCGCTGCTCGACAAGGCGGTGCGCATCCCCGTCGACGCCACCCTCAACAAGGTGCAGACGCCCGCCGAGCGGGACGCCTCGATGCTCACCGCCGCAGTGGACGGCGTCGACCGCGGCCGCCCGGTGACCCTGGTCAAGGCGGACGTGGGCCGCTCCGTCACGCACGCCGACGCCCGCGGCACCTCGGCCTCCGTCACGCTCGCCGACGCGAACGTGCACGCCCCCGGTCTGCCCGGCACCACCCTGCTCGGCCTGCAGGCGCTCTCCGCCGAGGTCACCTGCCCGGTGGACGGGCAGCCCACCGCCAAGGTGACCTCCCCGCTGAAGCTGACCGTGCTCGGCCGCCCGGTCAGCGTCGGGCTGAACAGCCCGAGCCGGGTCACCGTGCCCGCCGTCGGCACGGTGGAGGTGGAGTTCTCCAAGAAGACGGTCACCTCCACGACGGCCGCCGCCTCCGCGCTGGAGGTGTCGGTCGACGTCAACCCGCTGAACCTCAACGTCGCCCGTGTGACGGGCAGGGTCACGGTGGCCTCCGTCTCCTGCGAGAAGCCCGCGCCGGCGCCGGTGGTCCAGACCTCTGCGCCGGCCCCGAAGCCCACGAAGGCGAACCTCCCGGGGTCGGCGAAGCAGCCGCAGGCGCTCGCCACGACCGGCAGCAGCGGCACCGGCGCACTGCTCGGCGGAGCGGCGACGCTGCTGGTCACGGGCGGTGCGGCGCTCTGGGTCACCCGCCGCCGGCGGGCCCGCGCGCGCCACCGCTGACCGTCTCCGGTGAACCAGCCGTCCCACGGGTGTGCCCGCATGATGAGACGTGCACTGTCCGACCGTGAGCGTGCCGCAGCGGACGGTTGGTTCACATGGGCGTTACATAGGAGGAACAACCGGGAAACGGCGACTTGCGACGCTACGCGGGCACCCACCACCCAAGCAGTGAGGTTCACCGCAATGGCAATCAAGGCCGAGTACATCTGGATCGACGGCACCAAGCCGACCGCCAAGCTCCGTTCCAAGACTCGGGTGCTGCCGAACGCGGACAAGATCCCCACCTGGGGCTTCGACGGTTCTTCGACCAACCAGGCCGAGGGTCACGCCTCGGACCGCGTGCTCGAGCCGGTGAAGGTCGTCAAGGACCCCATCCGCGGTGGTGACAACATCCTGGTGCTGTGCGAGGTCCTCGAGATCGACGGCACCCCGCACGAGTCCAACACCCGCGCCCTGCTGCGCGAGGTCGCCGAGAAGTACGCCTCCCAGGAGGCCATCTTCGGCATCGAGCAGGAGTACACCTTCTTCAAGGGCTCCCGCCCGCTCGGCTTCCCCGAGGGCGGCTTCCCGGCTCCGCAGGGCGGCTACTACTGCGGCGTGGGTGCCGAGGAGGTCTTCGGCCGCGAGATCGTCGAGCTGCACCTCGACCGATGCCTGGACGCCGGCCTCGCCATCTGCGGCATCAACGCCGAGGTCATGCCCGGCCAGTGGGAGTTCCAGATCGGCCCGGTCGACGCGCTGACCGTCTCGGACGACATGTGGATCGCCCGCTACCTGCTCTACCGCACCGCCGAGGAGTTCGGCATCGACGCCACCCTCGACGCCAAGCCGGCCCGCGGTGACTGGAACGGTGCGGGTGCGCACACCAACTTCTCCACCCGGGCGATGCGCGAGGGCTACGAGGCGATCATCACCGCCTGCGAGTCCCTCGGTGCCTCGGAGGAGAAGGTCATGGAGCACGTCAGCCAGTACGGCGACGACATCCAGTCCCGCCTCACCGGCAAGCACGAGACCGCCCCGTGGAACGTCTACTCCTACGGCGTCTCGAACCGCGGTGCCTCCGTCCGCATCCCGTGGCAGGTCGAGGTGGAGCAGAAGGGCTACATCGAGGACCGCCGCCCGAACGCGAACGTCGACCCCTACGTCGTCACCCGCCTCCTGGTGAACACCTGCTGCGAGGCCCTGGAGAAGGCCGGCCAGGTCTGATCCGCGCTCTTCCCGGAGCTTGTGCCCGCCGTCCCCTCCGCACCGCGGAGAGGGCGGCGGGCCCTTTCACGTTCCGACCGGTCACGTTCGGGCCGGTCACGTTCGGACGGGTCCGCATCCCGACGAGCGGCCTTCCGTAGGGTGGTGCCATGGCGGACGACCCCGACTTCACGCCCGAGCAGGTGGCCCGCGGCCGGGCCCTGCGGCGTTCCCAGGTGCCGTGGCTGCTCGGCGGTGCGCTCACCGCGCTCGCCCTCACCCTCGTGCTCGGCCTCACCCCGGCCGGCGCCGCGCTGGTGACCTGGGCGGGCGGCCTGTTCGGCGGCTCGCGCACCGCCGAGGTGCTGGGCGGCGCGGCGGCACTGGCCGTCCTCGGCCAGGCCGTGCGGATGCCCTTCGGCGCCCGGATCAGGGTCGTCCGGGCACGCTACGGCCTGGTCACCCAGGGCTGGGGCGGCTGGGCGCTGGACGCCCTGCGCGGCCTGGGCCTCGGCCTCGCGCTGCTGCTGCCCGCCGCGCTCGGCCTGTACGCCCTCACCGACCGGTGGCCGGACGGCTGGTGGATCCCCGGAGCCGTCCTCGCCGCCCTGCTGGTGACCACGCTGTCCTTCCTGCACCCGCTGCTGATGGAGCCGGTCTTCAACCGCTTCGACCCGATGCCGGACGGCCCGCTGCGCGACGCCCTGCTGGGCCTCGCCGACCGGGACGGCCTCCGGGTTCGGGACGTCCTCGTCGCGGACGCCTCGCGCCGCACCACCGCACTCAACGCCTATGTCTCGGGCCTCGGTTCGACCCGCCGCATCGTCGCCTACGACACCCTGCTGAACACCGCCGCACCGCGCGAGGTGGAACTGGTCGTCGCCCACGAGCTCGGCCATGTGAAGCACCGGGACGTGCTGACCGGCACCCTGCTCGGCGCGGCCGGGGCCGCCGTCGCCGTCGTCCTGGTCGGGCTGGCGGCCGGCTGGCAGCCGCTGCTGGACGCGGCCGGCGCCGACAGCGCCGCAGACCCGCGCTCCCTGCCGCTGCTGGCCGCCCTGGTCGCGCTGATCGGCTCCGCGAGCGGCCCGCTGCAGGCCGCGGCGAGCCGCCGGATCGAGGCCCGGGCCGACCGGCACGCGCTCGAACTCACGTCGGACCCGGAGCAGTTCATCGCCATGCAGCGCCGTCTCGCGGTCGCCAACGTCTCCGACGTCGACCCGCCGCGCCTGCTGGTGCTGCTCTTCGGCACCCACCCCAGCGCCACCCGCCGGATCGCCGCCGCCCGGGCCTGGCGCCCGCGCGCCGCGCAGCCGGGCGCCTGACGCCCGGGGTGGCCGACCGGCGTGCCGACGGCCGGGAGCCCGGTCGTAGACTCGCCGAAGACGTCACGGAACGTATCGAACAAGGGATCTGATTCATGGTGGACGCCTCCCCCAAGGTCGTCGTCGTCGTACCCACGTACAACGAGCGGGAGAACCTGCCGGTCATCGTCGGCCTGCTCGCCGACCTGGGGATGCCCAACCTGCACGTGCTGGTCGTCGACGACAACTCGCCCGACGGCACCGGCGAGGTCGCCGACAAGCTGGCCGCCGACTCGCCCGGCACCGTGGGCGTGCTGCACCGCACCGAGAAGGACGGCCTGGGCCGCGCCTACATCGCCGGCATGACCCGGGCGCTGGACGAGGGTGCCGACGTGGTCGTGCAGATGGACGCCGACCTGTCGCACCCCTCGTCCGTCGTCCCGGTCATGGTCGACACCCTGCTCTCCGGCGACGCCGCGGTGGTGCTCGGCTCCCGCTACGTGCCCGGCGGCTCGACCGCGTCGGAGTGGCCGTGGCACCGCAAGGCGCTCTCCGCCTGGGCCAACTTCTACGTCAACGCGATCCTGCGGCTGCACGTCAAGGACGCCACCGCCGGTTTCAAGGCGTGGAAGGCGGACACCCTGCGCGCGATCGACCCGCAGTCGATCCACAGCAACGGCTACTCGTTCCAGGTCGAGATGAACCACCGCACCGTCCGCCGCGGCCTGCGGATCGCCGAGGTGCCGATCCGTTTCGAGGAGCGCGTCAAGGGCGCCTCCAAGATGAGCTTCGGCGTCCAGGTCGAGTCGGCGCTCGCCCCGTGGAAGCTGCTGTTCGCCAAGCGCGGCTGACCTCCGGTCGGCGCCCCGGCGGGACCGTCCGCGGTCCGGCCGGGGCGCGGCCGATCGGACGAAACCGCTCAGCACTCGGGTGACACCACGTCACCGCCCGGCGCTGTCGGCCGGTTCGCTCCGCCCGCGTTCCTATTCTCCGTCGGTAAGGCCCGGTTCGACCGGCCATCCGACTCCCGAATGGTTGAACACATGCGAGCGAAGACCCGGAGCTGGCGGGTGTGGGCCGGAATCGGCGCGGTGCTGATCGGCGTCACCGCGACGACCGGCGCGGCCGCCCCGGCCATGGGGCACCAGGACCTCGGACCCGGGATCGACGCGATCCTGGCCAAGCCGGCCTACCAGCACTCCCAGTGGGGGATCCTGGAGCAGGACCCGGAGACCGGCCGGACCGTTCACGACCTGCAGGGCGGCAAGTTCTTCATCCCGGGCTCGGTGGCCAAGCTGTTCAGCGTCTCCGGCACCTGGGACACCCTCGGCGGCGACCACCGCTTCACCACCCCGGTGAACGCCCTCGGCAGCCGCTCCGGCTCCGTCCTCAACGGCAACCTGGTGGTGGTCGCGCAGGGCGACCTCACCATGGGCGGCCGGACCAAGCCGGACGGCACGGTCGACTTCACCCCGATCGACCACACCTACGCCAACGACGTCCCGGGGGCCACCCTGACCCCCGAGGACCCGCTGGCGGGCCTGAACTCCATCGCCCAGCAGGTCCGTTCGGCCGGGATCAGCCAGGTCCGCGGCAACGTGGCGGTCGACCCGCGGCTGTTCACGGCCGAGCCCCCGCTCGACCCGCTGCCCACCCCGATGATCGTCAACGACAACGTCATCGACCTGCTGACCACCCCGACCGCCCCCGGGCAGACCGCCCAGCTGTTCTGGCGGCCGCAGGTCGCGCCGTACCAGGTCACCTCCACGGTGCGGACGGTGCCGGCCGGCGGCACCACCGACATCCAGGTCTCCACCAACCCGGACGGCACCCGGATCACGCTGTCCGGCACCATCGCGGCCGACGCCGACCCCGTCCTGCGGATCTCGCACATCCAGGACCCGAACGCCTTCGCCCGCACCGCCCTGATCGAGGCGCTCGCCCGGGCCGGCGTCACCGTCACCGCCCGCCCGGTCGGACCCGACCCGGTCGGCCTGCTGCCCGCCGACTACCCCGCGGGCTCCCGGGTCGCCGCCTACGTCTCCCCGCCGTTCGAGCAGTACACCCGCCTCATCCTCAAGGTCAGCCACAACCTCGGCGCCAACCTCGGGATCTGCCTGATGGCCGTCGCCGCCGGCAGCCACGACTGCGTGGACGGCTTCCCCGTCCTGCGGGCCTTCCTGGAGCGGGCCGGCGTCGACCTCACCCAGGTCCAGCTCGCGGACGGCCGCGGCGGCGACCCCGTCGACCGGGCCACGCCCGTCGCCGTCAACCAGATCCTCGCGTACTGGCTGCGCACCCCCGAGGCGGACACCTTCCGCAACGCCCTGCCGATCCTCGGCGTCGACGGCACCCTCGCCGACAACTGCACCGACTGCCCGGCCAAGGGCAAGGTCTGGGCCAAGACCGGCACGGTCGCCGGCTTCGACTTCCTCAACCAGCAGCTCGCCGTCGGCGCCGAGACCATCGCCGGCTACCTGGACGCGGGCAACGGCCGCCTCCACACCTTCTTCGCCGGCGTCAACAACACCCAGGCCGCCGACTTCGACGGCTTGCTGGAGATCGACGACGACGTCGCGAACGTCGCCGCCCTGCTCCAGCAGCAGGCCGCCCGGCACCCGAACCACTGACGGACCCGCCACCACCGGGGCGCGGACGGCACGGCCGTCCGCGCCCCGCGGCGTGCCCGCGGAAACCCGGTGGCCGGGCGGCACCGCGCCCCACGACAATGCGGCGGGAACACCGCACGGGGGAGGGGCACGTGGGAGGGCCGGACAGCCGACCGGACGAGGACGGGCGGCCGCTGCTGCTGCTGGACGTGGACGGGCCACTCAACCCGTACCGGGCGAAGCCGCACCGCCGCCCCGAGGGCTACCTCACGCACCGGGTGAAGCCCGCCTCCTGGCTGGCACGGCACCCCGGCACCCCGCCCGCGTCCGTGAAGCCGCTGCGGCTGTGGCTCAACCCCGACCACGGTCCCGCGCTGCTCGCCCTGCCCTTCCGGCCGGTCTGGTGCACCACGTGGACGGCCGAGGCCAACGAGTGGATCGGGCCGCCGATCGGGCTGCCGGAGCTGCCGTTCGTGCCCTGGCCGCGGATGCACCACGGCGACCCGGACGGGCTGCACTGGAAGACCCGGTACCTGACCGAGTGGGCCGCCGGCCGCCCCTTCGCCTGGGTGGACGACGAGATCGAGCCGCAGGACACCGCCTGGATCGCGGCGAACCACCCCGCCCCGGCACTGACCCTGCGGATCGACCACCGGTACGGCCTGCGGCCGGACGACTTCGCCGTCCTCGCCGCCTGGGCGGCCGCGCTCCCGGCGGCCGGGCGGTGATCGTCGGGGCGGTCGGGGGACTGCACCGCTATCCGATGAAGTCCGCCCTCGGCGAGGAGCTCACCACGGCGGAGATCACCGACCGCGGGATCGCCGGCGACCGCGTCCGCGCCCTGCTCGACACCGCCACCGGCCGCGTGGTCAGCGCCAAGAACCCGCGGCTGTGGCGGGCCCTGCTGACCGTCACCGCCCGCACCGCCCCGGACGGAGTCCGCCTACGCTCCGCCGACGGACGGGAGCTGGACGAGGCCGGGCTCACCGCCCTGCTCGGCCGCGCCGTGCGGACGGTCGACCGGCCGCCGCCCGGCGCCCAGTTGGAGCGCAGCGTCCCCGAGGACGTACTCGACCGAGGTGTGTACGCCGACGTGCCGGCCACCGTCCACGCGTTCGGCAGTGCCGCGCCGCCCGGGACGTTCTTCGACTTCGCCCCGCTCCACCTGGTCAGCACCGCGACCCTGGCTTCCCTGGGCACCGACGGGCCGGTTGCGGCGGCCCGCTACCGCCCCAACCTGGTGATCGACGCGCCGGGGGAGGCGGGCTTCCCGGAGGACGCCTGGGTCGGCCGGGAGCTCCGGGTGGGCGACGGCGTCCGGCTGGAGGTGATCGCCGCGACGCCGCGCTGCGCCGTCCCGACGCTCGCGCACGGCGCGCTGCCGCGCGACCCGGAGGCGCTGCGCCGGCCCGCCCGGCTGAACCGGGTGGAGCCGTTGCCCGGCATGGGCCCGCTGCCCTGCGCGGGGGTGTACGCGCGGGTGCTGGCGGGCGGCACCGTCCGCCGCGGGGACGCCGTCAGCCTGCCGTGACCGCGGTGTCGACGGCCGCGGCGCCGACGGCGGCGGCCAGCGCGGCGAGGAAACGGTCGCCGGTGGCCGGGTCCCGGACGGCGATCCGCAGCCAGTCCGGTCCGAGGCCGGGGAAGGTGTCGCCGCGCCGCACCGCGAAACCGGCCGCCCGCAGCCGCTCCCGCACCTCGGCCGCACCCGCCAACTCGACCAGGAGGAACGAGGACTCCGGGGCGCCGTGCACCCGCACCCCGGGCACCCCGGCCAGGCCCCGCAGCAGGTGCGCCCGGTGGCCCGCGAGGGTGCGGGCGGCCTCCTCGGCCTCGGCGAGGGCGGCCGGCGCCGAGCAGGCCTCGGCGGCGGCCAGCGCCGGCGTGGAGACCGGCCACAGCGGCTGGGCGGCGGCGAGTTCGGCGATCAGCCCGGCCGGGCCGAGCGCGTAGCCGATCCGCAGCCCGGCGAGGCCCCAGGTCTTGGTGAGGCTGCGCAGCACGACCACCCGGCCCGGCAGGCCGCGCACCCCGGCGAGCGCGGCGCTCTCGCCCGGGACGGTGTCCATGAAGGCCTCGTCGACCACCAGCGTGCGCCCGGGCCGGGCGAGCGCGGCCACGTCGGCGGCCGGGTGCAGTACGGAGGTCGGGTTGGTGGGGTTGCCGATCACCACCAGGTCGGCCTCCTCGGGCACCGCGCCGGGGGTGAGCCGGAAGCCGTCCTCGGCCCGCAGCACGGCCCGGTGCACGGTGTGCCCGGCGTCCCGCAGTGCCGCCTCGGGTTCGGTGAACTGCGGGTGCACCACGCAGACGTGACGCGCCGTCACCACTCGGGCGAGCAGCACGAAGGCCTCGGCGGCGCCGGAGGTCAGCAGTACCTCGTCGACCGGCCGGCCGTGCCGGGCGGCGACGGCGGCGCGGGCGGCGGCCGGGTCGGGGTAGGCGGCGAGGTCGCCGAGGGTGGCGGCGAGCCGGTCGCGCAGCCAGCCGGGCGGGGTGCCGGTGCGGACGTTGACGGCGAGGTCGACCAGGCCGGCGGCGCGGACCTCGGCGTCGCCGTGGTGGCGGAGGTCGAATTCGGTGCTCATCGCGGTGCTCTCCCGGGGGGTCGCGGGGCGGGCGGGGCTCCCGGTGCGGCTGCTCCCGGCGGCGCCGTCCGGGGCGGCCGCGCGGCGGGCGATCGCCACGGTGGCCGTCCGGGAGGCCGTCTTGGGCACCAGCAGGCGCCCGCCGGGGGCCTCGGCCAGGGCGGCGGCCTCGGCGACGCCGGCGGTGCCGACGGCGCCGCGGACGGCCTCGGACGGGTTCGGCACGGGCACCGCGGCGAGTTCCGCGGCGGGGTGCGCGGCCAGCGGGACACCGAGCAGCCGCGCGGCCTCGCACAGGCCGGGCTCGGCGGCCCTGGCCTCGACGGTGGCGAGCAGGACGAGCTCGGAGCGGTGCAGTCCGGCGCCGGCCAGCGCGTCGTCGAGGAGCCGGAGGATGTCGGCGGCGGGGGTGCCGGGGCGGGCACCGACACCGGCGACCAGCGGGCCGTCCAGCTCCACCACCGTGCCTCCGCGACCCCGTCCGACCTGCCGGAAATCCCACCACGGGCGCGACACGCGGGTCAATCGGGACGGGTGTGAGATGGGACGTACCGGCGTCGGATTCCGTCGGATTCCGTTCTTCCGTTCTTCACTTCCGCGGCGCGGCCCCGGCCACCGGCCCGCACCTAGGGTTTGGGCCGCTCGACCGGTCACAGCCAGCAGCACCCAGTCACAGAACCTGCTCCACCCGTCAACTTGCCGCCCCTCGTACGGAGGACAGCATGACTGCCGCTCGGACCCCGAAGCGCACCCGACGCACCTTCACCGCCCTCGCGGGCGCGGTGGCCATGGCCGCCGGATCGCTCGGACTCTGGGCCGCCACCGGCGCCACCGCCCAGGCCGCCACCCTCCCCACCCCCGACCACGTCGTGGTCGTGGTGATGGAGAACCACGCCTACTCGCAGGTCATCGGCAGCTCCAGCGCGCCGTACCTGAACAACACCCTGAAGGCCGGCGGGGCGAACCTGACCCAGTCCTACGGCCTCACCCACCCCAGCGAGCCCAACTACTACCAGCTGTTCTCCGGCTCCAACCAGGGCCGCACCGACGACAGCTGCGTCACCGTCGGCTCGATCTCGGCGCCCAACCTGGCCTCCGAGCTGATCGCCGCCGGCAAGACCTGGGCCAGCTACAACGAGGGCCTGCCCAGCCAGGGCTCGACCGTCTGCACCAACAGCGCGGGCAAGTACGCGCAGAAGCACAACCCGTGGTTCGGCTTCTCCAACGTGCCGACCTCGACCGCCAAGACCATGACCCAGTTCCCGACCGACTACACGACCCTGCCGAAGGTCTCGTTCGTCGTGCCGAACCTGTGCAGCGACATGCACGACTGCTCGGTCTCCACCGGCGACACCTGGATCCAGAACAACCTGGGTGCCTACGCGACCTGGGCGAAGACCCACAACAGCATGCTCGTGGTCACCTTCGACGAGGACAACAAGCTCTCCGGCAACCGGATCCCGACCCTGTTCTACGGCGAGCACGTCGCCGCCGGCAGCTCCACGGCCACCACCTACAACCACTACAACGTGCTGCGCACCCTGGAGGACCTGGCGGGCCTGACCAGCCACGCGGGCAACGCCGCGAGCGCCTCCGACATCACCGGCATCTGGAACTGACGCCCGTGTACCTCGCGGACTCCCGCAGCAGCAAGACCGCCGCCACCGCGAGCCGCAGTGCCGAGCCGGCCGCCGTCCCGGGCACCCGCCCGGGGCGGCGCGCCGCCGCCGTGCCCGGCACCGTCCTCGCACTGGGCGCGGTCAGCCTGATCACCGACGTCTCCTCGGAGATGGTCAGCGCGGTGCTGCCGCTGTACGTGGTCGCCGGACTCGGGCTCTCCCCGCTCGGTTTCGGCCTGCTGGACGGCATCCACAACGGCGTCGGGGCGCTGGTGCGGTTGGTCGGCGGGCACGCCGCGGACCGCGGCCGGGGCCGGCACAAGGCGGTCGCCGCGATCGGCTACGGCCTGTCGGCCGCCTGCAAGCCGCTGCTGCTGCTCGTGCACACCCTGCCCTTGATCAGCGCGGTGCTGGCGGTCGACCGCACCGGCAAGGGCCTGCGCACCGCCCCGCGCGACGCCCTGATCTCGCTCGCCACCGAACCCGAGCACCGCGGACGGGCGTTCGGCGTGCACCGGGCGATGGACACCACCGGCGCGCTGCTCGGCCCGCTGGTCGCCTTCGCCCTGCTCCGGCTCGCCACCGACGGCTACGACGCGGTCTTCGCCGTCTCCGCCTGCGTCGCCGCGCTCGGCGTGCTGGTGCTGCTGCTCTTCGTGCCCGGCCGCACCGCCGGGCCCGCCGACGGGCCGCGCCCCGCACTGCGGGACTCGCTGGCCCTGCTCCGGGTGCCCGCGCTGCGGCGGCTCACCCTGGCCGCCGTCCTGCTCGGCCTGACCACGGTCAGCGACTCCTTCCTGTACCTGCTGCTGCAGCGCCGGCTCGACCTGCCGGCGCACCTCTTCCCGCTGCTGCCGCTGGGCACCGCGGCCGCCTTCCTGCTGCTGGCCGTGCCCTTCGGCATGGCCGCCGACCGGCTCGGCCGCCGCCGGCTCTTCCTGCTCGGCCACCTGGTGCTGCTCGCCGGGTACGGGCTGGTGCTCGCCCCGCTGCACGCCTGGTGGACTGCGCCGCTCGTCCTGCTGCTGCACGGCTCCTTCTACGCGGCGACCGACGGCGTGCTCGCCGCGGCCGCCTCCGGCACCGTGCCCGCCGGGCAGCAGGGCGCCGGGCTCGCCCTGGTCGGCACCGGGCAGGCGCTCGCCCGCCTCGGCTGCTCGCTGGCCTTCGGCGCCGGCTGGACCCTCTGGGGCGGGCAGACGGTGCTCGCGGTCGCCGCCGTGGCGCTGGCCGTGGCCGCCTGCGGGGCCTTCCTGCTGATCCGCGACCCCGCCGCCGCCGAACCCGGATCAGCCGATCCCGGCCCCGCCGACCCCGGCCCCACCGATCCCGGCCCCACCGATCCCGGCCTCACCGACTCCGGCACCGAGGAGCACTCCGCATGACCCTCGCCCGACCTTCGGCCGGGGGTGCCCCCGTCGCCCGCCTGCTGATCCTGCTGGCCGCCGTCGTCCTGCTCGGGGCGGTCGGCACGGTGGCGGTGCTGCACGCCGCCGACCGCTCCGGTCGCAAGGACCAGGAGCAGGCGGGCGGGCCCGCGATCACCCCCGGCCCGGTCACCCTCGCCCCGGACGGCACCCGCCGGCTGCTGTTCCGCTCGACCGCCTGGGGCCCGCACCGGGACGAGATCACCGCCGTGCCCGCGGACCGGCCGGACGGCCCGCGGACCGCCTCCGGCGTCAAGTGCCTGCGGTTCCACGCCGCCGCGGGCACCGGCATCTGCCTGCAGGGCGAGCAGGAGGGCCTCGGTGACCGCTACACCGCGGTGGTGCTCGACTCCGCCCTGCACGAGCTGAAGCGCTACCCGGCGGCCGGCATCCCCACCCGGGCCCGCGTCTCGCCCTCCGGGCACCTGGCGGCCTGGACGGTCTTCGTCAGCGGAGACTCCTACGCGGGCACCGCCTTCTCCACCCGCACCTCGATCGTGGACACCCGCGGCTGGCAGCTCCAGGAGAGCCTGGAGACCTTCACCGTCCTCGACGGCGGCAAGCCGCTGGAGGCGCCCGACATCAACATCTGGGGCGTCACCTTCGCCGACGACAACGGCTTCTACGCCACCGTCGCCACCGGCGGCAGGACCTACCTCGCCCGCGGCGACCTCGCCGCCCGGACGCTCACCACCCTGCACCAGAACGTCGAATGCCCCTCGCTCTCGCCGGACGGCACCCGGGTCGCCTACAAGAAGCGGGTGGCCGGCGCCTCCCCGGACGCCCCGTGGCGGCTCTACGTGCTCGACCTCGCCACCATGACCGAGACCGCCACCGCCGAGCAGCGCAACCTCGACGACCAGGCGCTGTGGGCGGACGGCCACACCCTCGTCTACGCCCTCGCCGGCGACTACGGCGCCGACCTCTGGACCGTCCCCGCCGACGGCACCGGCACCCCCGCCGTCCTCACCCGTTCCGCCGTGGCCCCCGCCTACCTCGGCTGACCTCGGAGGCCCTCGGGAGGCCGGCTCACTCCAGGGCCGGCTACGCCGAGGCCGCCCGCTACCCGGACGTGCTGTCGGCGTCCTGATCCCGTACCAGGTCGGCGCGCAGCTGCTCGCGCCGGTCGTGCCAGCGACCGAGCAGGGCGGGCAGCTCCTCGCGCATGAAGCCGAAGAAGGCCAGCGACTCCGTCAGCCGGGCGCCGGCCGGGGTGTCCGGGCCCAGCGCCTCGATGCCCTCGCGCAGGCCGGACTCCCAGCGGACGAGCTCCCGGTCGCGGTGCACCGAGGCCTCGTACCAGGCGTCGTCGTGCACCCGGTAGCGGTCCCGGCGCGAGCCGGCCTCGCGCTCCCGGGTGACCAGGTTGACCTGGCCGAGGAAGCGCACCGCGCCCGACACGGCGGCCGGGCTGATCCGCAGGGACTCGGCGAGTTCGGCCGCGGTCAGCCGGCCGGAGTCGGTGGCGAGCAGCGCGGTGAACACCCGGGCGGGCATCCGCGGGAAGCCCGCGTCCGCCATCACCGCGGCGAAGCGCTCGACGAAGGCCCCGACCGCCGCCCCGTCCCGTTCCACCGTGCCGCCTCCCGTGCCCGCCCCGACCGTCGGACCATCATCCGGGAGCGGACGGCCGACGCGGAAATCCCCCGAATTCACAACCTTCACGAATCCGTGAATCGAGAGTACCGTCAAGCCATGACGACCGCCATCTCGGTGACCGGCCTGGTCAAGGACTTCGGCCGGACGCGCGCCCTCGACGGGCTGGACCTCACCGTCACCCGCGGCGAGGTGCACGGCTTCCTCGGCCCGAACGGCTCCGGGAAGTCGACCACCGTCCGCGTCCTGCTCGGCCTGCTGCGCGCCGACGGCGGCACCGTCCGGCTGCTCGACGGCGACCCCTGGCGGGACGCCGTCGCCCTGCACCGCCGCCTCGCCTATGTGCCCGGCGACGTCACCCTCTGGCGCAACCTCTCCGGCGGCGAGGCCATCGACCTGCTCGGCCGGCTCCGCGGCGGCCTCGACCCGGCCCGCCGCGCCGAACTGCTGGAGCGCTTCGAACTCGACCCCACCAAGAAGGGCCGCGCCTACTCCAAGGGCAACCGCCAGAAGGTCGCCCTGGTCGCGGCACTCGCCTCCGACGCCGAACTGCTCGTCCTGGACGAGCCCACCTCCGGCCTCGACCCGCTCATGGAGGACGTCTTCCGCAGCTGCATCGCCGAGGAGCGCGACCGCGGCCGCACCGTGCTGCTCTCCAGCCACATCCTGTCCGAGGTCGAGGCGCTCTGCGACCGCGTCAGCATCATCCGGGCCGGCCGCACCGTCGAGACCGGCACCCTGGCCGAGCTCCGGCACCTCACCCGCACCTCGATCGACGCCGAACTCGCCGGCCCGCCGCCCGAGTTGCCCGGCGTGCACGGGCTGGTCGCGGACGGCCGGCGGATCCGCTGCCAGGTCGACACCGACCGGCTCGACGAGGTGCTGCGCGCCCTCACCGCCGTCGGCGTGCGCAGCCTCACCAGCAGGCCGCCCACCCTGGAGGAGCTCTTCCTGCGCCACTACGAGCAGCCCGGCGCGCCCCGCGGCGAGCAGTCCGACCCGGCGGTCGCCCGGTGAACACCCTCGCCGGCACCCCCGTCCTGCTGCGCCTCGCGCTGCGCCGCGACCGCATCACGCTGCCCGCCTGGGTCTACGTCCTCACCGCCTCGGTCGTCTCCACCGCGCTCGCCTTCCGCTCGCTGTACGACACCGAGGACGCCCGGCTCCGCTTCGCCGCCGGCATCGCCGCCAACACCTCGCTGCGCGCCCTGTACGGCCCGCTGTACGACCCGTCCACCATCGGCGGGCTGACGGCCTGGCGGATGGCCGTCTTCGGCGCCGTCCTCGCCGGACTGATGAGCACCCTGCTGGTCGTCCGGCACACCCGCGCCGAGGAGGAGGACGGCCGGCTCGAACTGGTCGGCGCCGGCGCGGTCGGCCGGCGCGCTCCGCTCACCGCCGCGCTGCTCGCCGCCGCCACCGCCGACCTGCTGCTCGCGGCCCTGGTCGCCGGCTGTCTCACCGCCGCCGGCCAGGCCCCGGCCGGCGCCCTCGCCTTCGGACTCGCCCTCGGCTGCTGCGGCCTGCTCTTCGCCGGCACCGCCGCCGTCACCGCCCAGCTGGCCGGCACCGCCCGCGCCGCCAACGGCCTCGCCGGCACCCTGCTCGGCACCGCCTTCGTGCTGCGGGCCGTCGGCGACGCCGGCCCGGCCTGGGTCGGCTGGCTCTCCCCGATCGGCTGGGTGGAGCAGGTCCGGCCGTTCGCCGAGAACCGCTGGTGGGTGCTGCTGCTGCCGCTCACCGGCGCCGCGCTCGCCACCGCCGCCGCCTACGCGCTGGTCGCCCGGCGCGACCTCGGCGCCGGCCTGCTGCCGCAGCGCCCCGGCCCGGCCGCCGGCGCCCCCGGGGCTGCGCACCGCCGCCGCGCTCGCCGTCCGGCTGCACCGCGGCACCCTGCTCGGCTGGGCGGCCGGCCTCGCCGCGGCAGGGCTGGTCTTCGGCGGGGTCTCCCGCGGCGTGCTGGACCTCGTCGGCGACAACGCCCGGGTCTCCGAGGTGATCGCCCGCCTCGGCGGCCGCCAGGGCGTGCTGGACGCCTACTTCTCCACCATGGGCGGCCTGTTCGGCATGGTGGTCGCCGGCTACGCGGTCCAGGCGGTGCTGCGGCTGCGCACCGAGGAGACGTCCGGCCGGGCCGAACCGGTGCTCGCCACAGCCGTCTCCCGGCTCCGCTGGGCCGCCGGCCATCTGCTCTTCCCGCTCGCCGGCAGCGCCGTGCTGCTCGCCGTCGCCGGGGCCTGCTCCGGCCTCGGCCAGGGCGCCGCGATGGGCGGCACCGGCCGCGCCGTCGCCCGGCTGCTGCCCGCCGCGCTGGCCCAGCTGCCCGCGGTCTGGCTGGCCGCGGCGGTCGCCCTGGCGGTGGTCGGGCTGGCGCCGCGGTGGAGCACGGCCGCCTGGGGCGCGCTCGGCCTCTTCCTGCTGATCGGCTGGCTCGGCCCGATCCTCCGCCTCCCGCAGTGGGCGCTGGACCTCTCCCCGTTCACCCACATCCCGCACCTCCCCGGCGGCAGCTTCACCGCCGTCCCGCTGCTCTGGCTCACCGCCCTCGCCGTTCTCACGGCCGCCGCCGGCCTCGCGGGGCTGCACCGCCGCGACCTGGGCTGACCGGCGGCGGGGTTGCCGTGGGCGGCCCGGTGACGCCCCTTCGGCCCGCCGGGCCTTGCGGCGCACGGGTGTTCGCCGTGCGGCGGCGTCCACCGCGCGAATATGACCGGACGGCCGTCCGAGTGATCCGCTATATTCGCGCCGCCGTCGAACGAACCGTGTCCGGCGAGCACCAGCGCACAGGGAGCCCGCATGTCGTCCGATCCGTACAGCCCGCAGCCGGACGACCGGGCGGCCCAGGACGAGGCGCTGGCCCGTGCGTTCGCACCGCCGCCGCCGTCGGGGGCCGCGCCGGTCCATGACGTGCCGAACCCGTACGCGCCGTCGAACCCGTACGCGCCGCCGGCGCCGGAGGCCGTGCAGCACGGTGTGCCGCCGCAGGACCGGGCGGCCCGGGACGAGGCGCTGGCGCGTGCGTTCGCACCGCCGCCGCCCGGCTCCGTCCTGCCCGGCCCGATCCCGCCCGGCCCGATCCCGCCCGGCGCGGTCCCGCCCGGTGCCGTGCCGCCGCCGGGGGCGCCGTGGGGCGGCGGGGGCTGGGGGCAGTACCCGGGCCACGCGGGTGCGCCGGGGTGGCAGCAGCCGATGGGCCCGCCGACCGCGTGGAGCGGCTACGCCATCGCCTCGTTCGTGCTCGGTGTCCTCGGCTTCGCGTGCTGCATGTGGGTGGGCGCGATCGCCTTCGGCGTGGCGGCCCTGCGCACCGTGAAGGTCCGCAACGAGCGCGGCCGCGGTCTGGCGATCGCCGGCATCTCGCTGGGCGGGGTGTGGGCCGTCGGGCTGGCCGTGCTGATGGTGGTGGGTGTGGTCTTCGGTGACCGCGGGCCGCTCAGCACAGAGCCGTTCGACGACGAGAACTCGTCCGGCCGGCCGGGCGTCACCGGCGTCTTCGACCTCGCCTCGGGCGAGTGCTTCGTCAAGTCGGGCAGTGGCAAGGGCGAGGACGTCACGGACGTCGAGACGGTGGACTGCGCCGAGCCGCACTACGGCGAGGTCTTCGCGAGCCCGCGGTTCACGGCGTTCGTCTACCCCGGCAAGGACAAGGTCGTCGCCGAGGCCAAGAAGAGCTGCTCCGAGGCGCTGTTCGACTACACGCCGGACAGCTGGGCGGTCCCCGAGGACATGCAGGTGCACTTCTTCTACCCGGACCAGGAGACCTGGTCGCTGGACAACGACCACTACGCCACCTGCTTCATGACCGACGCCGGCTCCCTCGCCACCGGCTCCGTGCACCAGGACAAGAGCGCGCTGAACGACGAGCAGACGGCCTACCTGCGCGCCGAGCACCGGGTCGACCGGGCGTTCGACGAGCAGCCGGACGCGAAGCCCGCGGAGGCCGCGGCCGCCTACCGCGAGTGGGCGCAGAACCTGTCCGTCGCGGTGGACTGGGAGATCGACGACCTGGGCAAGCGCAGCTGGGGCGGCCTGGCCGCGGCCCCGGTCGCCGCGCTCAAGGACGAGCTGACGCAGGCGATGGCGCACCTGAAGGCCGCCAGGACCGCCACCGATCCGAAGGTACTGGAGCGGGAGCTCGCCCAGGCCGAGGAACTGCTGGGCTTCGAGCGCCCGACGGCCGTCCGCGCGGCGCTGGGCCTGGCGACGGGTGGCGGGAAGGCCGGCGGCAAGGGCGGCCCGGGAGCGCCGGGCGGGGTCCGCACGGACCGGCCCGCGCCGGTAGCCGACCTGCGCGGCGGCGCCCGTCCCTCGGCGGCGGCGGGTGCCCCGGCCCGGGCCTGACCCGGCCTCAGCCCTCGTGTGGCAGGCCGACGAGGTCGGCCATCTCCTCGACGGCGTGCGCGAAGAAGGCGTCCGCCGGGTCGAAGGACCCGACGAGGTGCCCGAACAGCTCGAAGCCGATCATGCCGAAGAGCTGTGTCCAGGCGATCGCGGTGCGGGCCAGCACCGCCTCGGGCAGTCCGGGGGCGAGTTCCGTGCGGAGGCGGGTGAGCTGCTCGCCGAGCGGGCCGCCCGGCACGGGCGGCGCAGCCGCAGGCGCGCCCTCGGCGGCCACCCCGATCAGGGCGAGCGGCAGCCGGGCGGCCGGCTCGACGGTCTCCTGCGGGGCCCGGTAGCCGGGCACCGGTGTGCCGTAGACCAGCGCGTACTCGTGCGGGTGGGCCAGGGCCCAGGCCCGGACGGCGGTGCACAGGGCCCGCCAGCGGGCGCGGGGGGCGGCGGGTGCGCCGGCGAGGGCCGCGTCGGCGGCGTCGGCGAGGTCGGTGTAGGCGTCGACGATCAGCGCGGTGAGCAGTTCGTCGCGGCTCGGGAAGTACCGGTAGATCGCGGACGAGGCCATGCCGAGCTCGCGGGCGACGGCACGCAGCGAGAGCTTCTGGGCGCCCTCGGAGGCGAACTGCCGGCGGGCCTCCTGCTTGATCTCGCGGGTGAGCTCCTCGCGGGCCCGTTCGCGGGCGGTCCTGATGGCGGTCATGGGGACAGCCTGCCACAGATTCGAGCGATGCACTGAAACGAGAGCACTGCTCTTGACTGCGGTCGGGGCGAGTGGCAGAGTCGTGTCCGGAAACGAGAGCACCGCTCTCGAAAGCGTCCGCCGCTCGCACTCCTCGGGGGTTCCCGTGTCCGACACCGCCAGCCGCTATGTGATGCCCACCGGCCGGATCAGCGCCGCCCTGCTCGCCCTCTCCAACCGCACCGTCGCCGCCCTCGCCCGGGCCGGCCTCAGCCTCTGGGGCTCCCGCGTGCTGGCGGTCCGCGGCCGCAAGAGCGGCGAGTGGCGCACCACCCCGGTCAACCTGCTCAGCCACGACGGGCAGCGCTACCTGGTCGCACCGCGCGGCCACACCCAGTGGGTGCGCAACCTGCGCGTCGCGGGCACCGGCGAACTCCGGCTCGGCCGCCGCGCCGAGGCCTTCAGCGCGGTCGAACTCGCCGACGCCGACAAGCCGGCGGTGCTCCGCGCCTACCTCAAGCGCTGGAAGTTCGAGGTCGGCGCCTTCTTCGACGGCGTCGACGCCGACGCCTCCGAGGCAGACCTGCTGCGGATCGCGCCCGGCTACCCGGTCTTCCGGCTCGCCTCGGCCTGACGCCCCGTCACACCGCCGCCGCCGCGCGGACCAGGCGCTCCGCGAGCTGCGGCGCCCCCGCCCAGTGCAGATGCAGGTACGAGCCGTGCACCGGGCCCCGCACGAAGCCCTCGACGGCCGGCCCGGTCGGACCGCGCCAGCCCCAGGCCGGCTGCTCGCCGGCGCCGGGCTCGCAGACCGTGCGGTGGAACTCGTGCCCCCGCACCCGGGTGCCGGTGGCGGCCAGCGGGCTGTCGGCCAGGGCCACGGCCTCCCGGTAGCCCAGGGTGAGCCGTTCGGTCATCCGCGCCGTGTGCGGCAGCACCCCGCACATCGCCTTCCCATCCAACTCCTGTCCGAGGTAGAGCAGTCCGGCGCACTCGGCGGCGATCGGCACCCCGCGCGCGGCGAGTGCGGCGATCTCCGCGCGCAGCGCGGCATTGGCGCTCAGCTCGGTCACGTACATCTCCGGGAAGCCGCCGCCGACCACCAACCCGCGGGTGCCGGCCGGCAGTTCCCCGTCCCGCAGCGGATCGAAGGGGACGACCTCGGCGCCGGCGGCGGCGAGCAGTTCGGCGTTCTCCGCGTACGAGAAGGAGAACGCGGCCCCGCCCGCCAGGGCGATCCGCGGCCGGCCGGCCACGGGGGAGACCTCCGCGGCGGCGGACCACGGTTCGGCGTCCAGTGGCGGGGCGCTGCGGGCCAGTGCCAGCAGCGCGTCCAGGTCCACCGAGGCGGCGACCAGCTCGCCCATGTCACGGACGGCCCGCAGGGCGTCCGCGGAGCGTTCCACCGCCGGGATCAGGCCGAGGTGGCGGGACGGGGTGGCGACCGAGGCGGTGCGCCGTACGCAGCCGAGCACCGGCACCCCGGAGCCCTCCTCCAGTGCCTCGCGCAGCAGCTGCTCGTGCCGGTCGGAGGCGACCCGGTTGAGGATCACCCCGGCGAGGCGCACCTGCGGGTCCCAGGAGGCGAAGCCGTGCACCAGCGCCGCCACCGAGCGGGACTGCGAGGACGCGTCCACCACCAGCACCACCGGTGCCCGCAGCAGCTTGGCGACCTGTGCGGTGGAGGCGAGCTCGCCGCGGCCCGCCGCCCCGTCGAACAGCCCCATCACGCCCTCGACCACCGCCACGTCGGCCCCGGCGGCGCCGTGCAGGAAGAGCGGGGCGATCCGGTCCTCCCCGCACATGTACGCGTCCAGGTTGCGGCCCGGGCGGCCGGCGGCCAGCGCGTGGTAGCCCGGGTCGATGTAGTCCGGGCCGACCTTGTGCGGGGAGACCGCGAGGCCGCGCGCGGCGAGCGCGGCGATCAGACCGGTGGCGACGGTGGTCTTGCCCGCGCCCGAGGAGGGCGCGGCGACGACGAGACGGGGGATGTTCAACGGGCTACCACTCGATACCGCGCTGGCCCTTGCGGCCGGCGTCCATGGGGTGCTTGACCTTGGTCATCTCGGTGACCAGGTCGGCGCATTCGGTCAGGGGCTCCTTGGCGTACCGGCCGGTGATCACCACGTGCTGGCTGCCCGGGCGGTCCTTCAGGACGGACACCACCTCGTCGACGTCCACCCAGCCCCAGTGCATCGGGTAGGTGAACTCGTCCAGCACGTAGAAGCGGTAGGTCTCGGCGGCGAGGTCGCGCTTGACCTGCTCCCAGCCCTCCTTCGCCGCCTCCTCGCTCGACTCCATGCCGCGCTGCACCCAGGACCAGCCCTCGCCCATCTTGTGCCAGGCCACCGTGCCGCCCTCGCCGGAGGCGCCGAGCACACGCAGCGCGTTCTCCTCGCCGACCTTCCACTTGGCGGACTTGACGAACTGGAACACCCCGATCGGCCAGCCCTGGTTCCAGGCGCGCAGCGCCATGCCGAACGCGGCGGTCGACTTGCCCTTGCCGGGGCCGGTGTGCACCGCGGTGATCGGCAGGGTGCGGCGCTGACGGGTCGTCAGTCCGTCGTCGGGGACACTCTCGGGCACTCCCTTGGGCACGGCTCAGGCCGCCTTTCGCTGGGTGGAGACGGAACGGTGGTCGCGGACGAGGGCCGCCACGCCCTCGGCGCGCAGCTCGTCCAGGGTGACGGCGGGGCCGCCGAGGCGGGCCGCCAGGGTGTGGGCCAGGCCCAGCCGGACATGGCCGGACTCGCAGTCCAGCACCACGCTCGCCACGCCCTGCCCGGCCAGCAGGCCCGCGGCCCGCTCGGCCTGCGCCAGGGCGTCCCGGCCGCCGGTGGCCCGGCCGTCGGTGACGACGACCAGCAGCGGACGGCGGTCCGGGTCGCGCATCCGTTCCACCCGCAGCACCTCGTGGGCGCGCAGCAGCCCGGCGGCCAGCGGGGTCCGCCCGCCGGTCGGCAGCTGCTCCAGCCGGGCCGCCCCGACCTCCACCGAGGAGGTCGGCGGCAGCGCCAGCTCCGCGCCGGTGCCGCGGAAGGTGATCATGCCGATCTTGTCCCGCCGCTGGTAGGCGTCCATCAGCAGCGACAGCACCGCGCCCTTGACCGCGCCCATCCGCTGCCGGGCCGCCATCGAGCCGGAGGCGTCCACCACGAACAGCACCAGGTTGGACTCCCGGCCCCGGCGTACCTGCTCCCGCAGGTCGTCCTTGGCCAGCACCAGCGCCCGCCCGGACCGCCCGCGGGCCGCCTGGTGCGGTGCGGCGGCCTGCATGGTGGCCGTCAGGTGCAGCCGGGCCAGGCGGCCCTGCGGGCGGCGCGCCCGCACGGTGTGCCCGCCGTCGGTCTCCGCGGCCGAGCGCCGCCCCATCGCACCCCGGCCGGTGCCGGGCACCCTGAACAGCCTGGTCCGGTACGGGTCGGCACTTGCCACCGGGGCGGTCTCCCGGCCGGCGCCGGGAGCCTGCCGGGGCTGCGGCGGGGCCTGCTCGGGCGCCTGCTCCGGCTCGGCGACCGCCGAGCCGTCCGGCCCGTCCGTGGGCGCGGGAGCCCCGCCGCCGTCCGGGCCGCCGCCGTCGGGGCCGCTGCCGTCGTCCTGCGGGCCGCCGTCGTCCGGGCCGTCGTCCTCGGGCGCGGCGTGCTCCTCCAGCGTGCGGTCGAGCTGCTCCTCGTCCAGGCCCGGCGCGTCGAAGGGGTTGCGGCGGCGACGGTGCGGCAGCGCCAGCTGCGCGGCCTTGCGGACGTCCTCCTCCAGCACCTCGGTGCGGCCGGCCCAGGCGGCCAGGGCGACGGCGGTGCGGGCCATCACGATGTCCGCGCGCAGACCGTCCACCTCGAACGCCGCGCAGACCGCGGTGATCTGACGCAGCGCCGCATCCGGGAGCTCCACCTTCGGCAGCAGCTCCCGGGCCGCGGTGATCCGCTCGGCGAGCCCCTGCTCCTCCGCGGCGAACCGGGCCGCGAAACCGGCCGGGTCGGCGTCGTACGCGAGCCGCCGGCGCACCACCTCGGCCCGCTCCTGCGGGTCCCGGGTCGCCGCGATCTCCACCGTCAGGCCGAACCGGTCGAGCAGCTGCGGCCGCAGCTCGCCCTCCTCCGGGTTCATCGTGCCGACCAGCAGGAAGCGCGCCGCGTGACGCACCGACACGCCCTCCCGCTCCACGTACGAGCGGCCCATCGCCGCCGCGTCCAGCAGCAGGTCGACCAGGTGGTCCTGCAGCAGGTTCACCTCGTCGATGTACAGCACGCCGCGGTGCGCCTTCGCCAGCAGACCCGGCTCGTACGCCTTGACGCCCTCGGCGAGGGCCCGCTCCAGGTCCAGCGAGCCGACGATCCGGTCCTCGGAGACACCGACCGGCAGCTCCACCAGGTGTGCGGGCCGCTCCAGCGCCGCGGCGCCGGCGTGGGCGCCGTCCGGGCACTGCGGGTCCGGCCCCGCCGGGTCGCAGGCGAACCGGCAGTCGGCGACCGTGCCGATCGACGGCAGCAGCCCCGCCAGGGCGCGCACCATGGTCGACTTGGCGGTGCCCTTCTCGCCGCGCACCAGTACACCGCCGACGGCCGGCGAGACCGCGTTCAACAGCAGTCCGAGCCGCAGGTCGGCCATGCCGACGATCGCGGTGAACGGATAACGGGCGTCACTCATCTGCTCTCCCTTGCTCACGGTGCACCCGGCGGCACGAACGGCAGCCCCTGCGGTGCCCCGCCCTCGATCAGCTTCCACAGTGCGTCGGTGTCCGCATGTTCCTCGATCAGGTCGCCCAGCCGGTCCAGCCGCTCCTCGCGGGCCGCGGCGAACGAGGTGTCCGGCGCCGGCACGAACGCCCGCCCGGCCGCCGCCGCCACCTCGCGCAGCAGCGCCCGCCGGAAACCGTCGTTCTCCAGCGCGCCGTGCCAGGTCGTCCCCCACACCGCGCCGACCCGGCAGCCGTCGAGGAAGGGTGTCCCGCCCTCGACGGCCACCACGCCGTGGTGGATCTCGTACCCCTCGACCCGCTCCCCGTACGCCTCGCCGACCGGCCGGCCCAGCACCTTCGCCACCCCGAACTCCACCCGGGTCGGCAGCAGCCCGAGGCCCTCGACGGCGCCGGCCTTCGACTCCACCGCGTCGACGATCTCCCGCGACAGCATCTGGTAGCCGCCGCACACGCCGAGGACGGGCAGCCCGGCCGCGGCGCGGGCCCGCAGCGCGCCGTCCAGTCCCCGCTCGAGCAGCCAGGCCAGGTCGGCGACGGTCGCCCGGGTGCCGGGCAGCACCACCAGGTCGGCGTCGGCCAGCTCCTCCGGCCGGGTCGCCCAGCGCACCAGCACACCCGGTTCCTGGGCCAGCGCGTCCACATCGGTGAAGTTCGACAGCCGAGGCAGCCGCACCACCGCCACCCGCAGCACCTCGGAGCCGTGCGGCGCGGCGGTCGGGCGGTTCTCCACGGCCGTGGACAGGTCCAGCGAGTCCTCGGCGTCCAGCCACAGGCCGGACAGCATCGGCAGCGTCCCCAGCACCGGACGGCCCGTCAGCTCCCGCAGCATCTCCAGCCCGGGCGCCAGCAGCCGGGCGTCCCCACGGAACTTGTTGACGAACCAGCCCGCCACCAGCGCCTGGTCCTGCGCGGACAGCAGCGCCAGCGTGCCGTACATCGCCGCGAACACCCCGCCGCGGTCGATGTCGCCGACCACCACCACCGGAAGGTTCGCCGCCGTGGCCAGACCCATGTTGGCGATGTCCCGGTCCCGCAGATTGATCTCGGCGGGGGAGCCGGCGCCCTCGCAGACCACCACGTCGTAGCGGCTGCGCAGGTCCGCCAGGCACTCCAGCGCCCGCTCCAGCAGGACGGGCTTGCGCTCGCGGTAGTCCAGCGCCCCGACCTCGGCGACCGGCTTCCCGAGCAGCACCACCTGGCTGCGGCCGTCCGCGCCCGGCTTCAGGAGCACCGGGTTCATCGCCGCCTCCGGCTCGACCCGGGCGGCCTGCGCCTGCATCGCCTGGGCCCGGCCGATCTCGGCGCCGTCCGCGGTCACGAAGGAGTTCAGCGACATGTTCTGCGCCTTGAACGGCGCCACCCGCACCCCCTGCCGCGCCAGCCACCGGCAGATCCCCGCCGTGACCACGCTCTTCCCCGCATCCGAGGTCGTCCCTGCCACCAGCAGAGCCTTCGTCACGTGACACTCCCTTGCGAACGGGTGATGGAGGTGGCGCGGCCGAGTGCGGTGCGTCCGAGGGCGTGGGCGGCCGTCGTCACCGCCAGCGCCAGCACCCCCACGCGGCGGGAGAGGCGGCAGGCGCCTTCGATGTCCGGGACGGCCACCGGCCGGAGTTCGGCGCCGAGGACGGGCCGGTGCTCCACCCTCTCGCCGTACTGCAGGGTGCCGCCGAGGCGTACGCCGAGCCCGCCGGCGAAGGCGGACTCGGCCTGTCCGGCGTTGGGGCTGGGGTGTGACGACCCGTCGCGCCGCCACACCTTCCAGGCGGCCCGCGGGTGCTCCGCCGCGGCGACGGTCAGCAGTGCGGTGAGCCGGGCGCCCGGCCAGCCGGCCACGTCGTCGAGGCGGGCGGAGGCCCAGCCGAAGCGCAGGTGCCGGGGCGAGCGGTGGCCGACCATCGCGTCCAGGGTGTTGACGGCCCGGAAGGCCAGCAGCCCGGGCGTGCCGGCGAGCGCGCCCCAGGTCAGCGCGTTGACCACCGCGTCGGCGGTGTTCTCGGCGACGGACTCGACCACCGCGCGGGCGATCTGCTGCTCGTCCAGGGTGCTGGGATCGCGCCCGCACAGGTGGGGGAGCCGCTCGCGGGCGGCGGTCAGGTCGCCGGCCTCCAGGGAGCGCCCGATCGTCCGGGCCTCGCGGGTCAGCGAGGTGCCGCCGAGCACCGTCCAGGCGGCGGCCGCCGCGAGGGCGGCCCGCGCGGCGGGCCGGCGGCGCAGTGCGTGATCGGCGAGCGCCGCGCCGGCCGCGACCGCGCCGACGCTCAGCGCTGTGAAGGCGGTGCCGGCGCCCCGATGGTCGCTCCAGAGACGGCGTTCCAGGCGTCCGGCCGCGCTGCCGAACAGGGCCACCGGGTGGCCGCGGCGGGGGTCGGCGAGGGCGGTGTCGGCGAGGTAGCCGGCCACGGCGCCCAACAGGTAGGGGGCGGGGGTCAGGCGGCCCACGGCCCGGCTCCCTGGGTGGGGCGCAGCGGTGACCGCTGGGCAGCCTGCATGGCGTGCGTGTCCTCACTCAGGGTCCGCGCCCTGGATCGACGAACCGGCGGCGAGAGTCTCCTGGCTTCCGGGTCCGGCGCTCGCTCGGGCCTTCCAACGGCCCTGTGGCGGACCGCCGTGACCATGCAGGTCGAGCGTGCTCCCCGGTGACAGTGGCGGGACCGCGCCGGACTCGCACCGGCTTCCTCTGCATGCCTCCGTATGGCCCGGAGATCCCATCACGCCCTCCGACCGCCAGTCAACAAAGCGTGTGGAGTGGTTGGTCACAGACCGTCGCGGCCCGGCCGTCCGCGCCCCGTACGATCCTCCAGCGCCCGCGGCGGCCGGTGGGGTCCGCTTCGTGCGTTCGGCGTGTGGGGCGGTGCGCGGGGCCGCCCGTACGTTCTTGTGGCATGCGACGAAGACCGTCCACCCCGCTGCCGGTGCCGTTCTCCCCGCGAGCCGCCCGGGCGCACCGCGCCGGGCTCGGCCTGACCCCGGACCAGGTCGCCGAGGGCATGGCCGCGCACGGCGTCCGGCTGCTGCCCTCCCACGTGGTGGCCTGGGAGGCCGGCGAGACGCTGCCCTCGGAGGAGGAGTTCATCGCCCTGTCCCGCGCGCTGTGGTGTCCGCCCGCGCAGCTGATGGGGATCGCGCCGGCCACCCTGCGGGACTTCCGGCTGGCCCGGGAACTCAACCGGGAGCAGGCCGCCCACCGGATCGGGGTGGGCGCGGCGACGTACGCGCGGGCCGAGGAGACCGGCCGCTGGGACGCGGACGGCGAGCAGGGCCTGGCGCTGGCCCACGTGCTCGGGCTGCCGCTGCGGGTGATGGTGCGGGTGACCGGACGCCAGGACGCGCTCGACCGGCTGCTGCGCCAGGTGGTGGACGGCCGCTGGCAGGCGCAGCTGCGGGGGGTGGCCCGGGTGGTGCCGGTCCCGCACGCCGTGCTGGGCGAGGTGCTGGCCGAGCTGCAGGACGAGTACCTGGTGCCGGGGCACTGGGGTTCGACGGTGCCGGACACCGCGCGGCCGCCGGCCCGGCCGCTCGCGGAGCGGTTCTGGGAGCTGCTGGCCCGCCGGTCCACCGACGTCCCGGTCTGAGCCGCCGCCCGGACGGACCCGTTCGGGTGGCCCGTCCCCCGGCGGGGGCGTGGACTGGGATCGCCGTGTCCGTGCCGCCACACCGGGAGCGCCATGCGTTGGGGAACCGCCGCGATCGTCGGGGCCGCCGTTGTCGGGACGGGCGCCGCGGCGCTGCTGATCGGCCGCCGGGTGTCCGAACGGGCCGTCCGCCCCGGCTTCGCCGGGGCCGGCACCACGGGCGGCCCCGGCATCCGGGTGCAGGAGCTCGGCGCGGACCGCGTCACCCTCACCCGCAGCGTGGAGACCGAACGTCCCGGCCGCTACGCCCTGGAGTGGGCGGACGGCGGCCACGCCGTGGTGGGCGACGTGCTGGACACCGGTCCGCAGAGCGTCACCCGCCGGCTGCTCGCCACGGGCGCGGGCTCGCTGCGCACCGGGACGGAGGTCCGGGTGACCGCCCGGGTGTACCTCGGCGACCCGGCCTCCGCACTCGGCCTGGACTTCACCGCGGCCGAGGTCGAGGGCGAACTCGGGCCGATGCCGGCCTGGTACGTGCCGGGCATCCGCGGGCTCTGGGCGATCGTGGTGCACGGCCCCGGCGCCGACCGGCAGCAGGCCCTGCCGGTGCTGCCGCTGCTGCACGCGCTGCGGATGCCCGTCCTGGTGGTCACGTACCGCGGCGACGAGGGCGCCCCGCCGTCCCCGGACGGGCTGGGCCACTTCGGCGAGACGGAGTGGCGGGACGTCGACGCCGCCGTCCGGCTCGCCCAGGCGAACGGCGCCGGCAAGATCGTGCTGTTCGGCTGGTCGCTCGGCGCCACGATGGCGCTGCACACCGCGACCCGCTCGGCCTGGCGGGACTCGGTGGCCGGCCTGGTGCTGGACTCGCCGGTGCTGGACTGGCCCGCGACGGTCCGCCGGGAGGCGGCCCGGGCCGGGGTGCCCGGCCCGCTCGCCGAGCTCGGCGCGCTGGCCGCCGAGGGCCGCACCAAGGTCGACCTGGCCGGCTTCGCCCGGCTGGCCGCCGGCACCGACCTGCAGGTGCCCGCGCTGCTGCTGCACAGCCCCGTGGACGCGGTGGCCCCCTTCGAGGCCGCCGAGCGCCTCGCCGTGCGGCGCGAGGACCTGGTGAGCCTGCAGCCCGTCCCGGACGGGGCGCACGCTGCCCTGTGGAACGCCGATCCCGACCGCTACGGCGAGGCGCTGCGCCGCTGGCTCACCCCGCTGCTGTGAGCCCCGCGGGCGGCCGCACCGACCGGAGACGAACGTCGTGCTCATGCCATGTTTCCGCTCCGGGCGACCCGGTTTGGTGCCTGTTGCCCGATCTCATCCCCTGTCCACGGACCGGACCTACGATCGCGCGTAGAACTCGATGTGACAGAAGGCCGGTACACGGGGAAGACTGCTCGGCGTGACGTCTCGGAACCCGCGCGACCGTGATGCCCCGCTCCAGCCCGCGATCCGCACCGGAGCGACGGTGACCCGTCTGCCAGGAGCGGCCCGCCGACCCGAGAGCACGCCTCCGGGTGGGCCAGTCCGCCGCCGTACCCCCGCGCCCAAGCCGGGCCGCGGCCGGGTGCCGCTGCCGGACGGCTTCCCCGCACCCGCAGAGCTGGCCCCGCACGCCCGCCGGATGCTTGCCGACGCCGTGCGGATCGCCCGCTGGGCCGGCGAGCTCGGCGAGGTCGACAAGCGTGGCGAGCTGCTGCCCGACGACGCCCGGGCCGCCGGGCGTGCCCTCGCCATGACCGTCGGCGCCGCCGCCAAGGCCTGGGGCCAGGCCCTGCTGGTCGGCCTGGTCGAGCTGCGCGACGGCGGAGCCGGCCCCGGCTGGCGGCTGAACGCCTGGGAGCACGACGACGAGGCGGTGATCCGCGGCTGGTCGGCGCTGTTCGACGCCTGGACGCTGCTCGCGCCCGTCCCGCCCGCCGCCCTGCGCGGCGTCTTCGCCATGCTGGCCGGCCAGGCCGTCGACCAGGCGCCGCACCTGCTGTCCTTCCTGCACCTGGTGGACGGGCCGGTCGCCGACAGCGAGCTCCTGGAGCTGCTGCGCCGCGGCCTGGACGAGCGCCGGCACGGCGCCGGCACCGGCGCCCTCGGCCCCTCCCCGGTGCCGCACGCGGCCTCCGCGATGTCCGCCGTCCGCGGCACCTGCCGGGCGCCGCAGGTCGACACCCCCACCTCGGCCTCCGACGTCGCCGCGGTGCTCGACTGGATGCTGGACGGCCTGGCCGCCGTCGGCGCCCTGGAGCGCCGCAACGAGGCCGCCGAGCTGTCCTCACTGGGGCACTGGGCGGTCCGGGCGAAGCTGGAGGAGATCTGCACGGTCGCGCAGACCGCGGCCGGCCACATCGAGCAGGACGCCCTGGAGATGCTCGCCGCCTGCGCCGACTACACCCCGGGCCCGGCCCGCGCCGAGTACCGGGCCTGGGTCGCCGCCCGCCCGGCCGACCGCGCGGTCGCCGAGCTGCTGGACGCGGCCCGCGGCGACGACGCCCTGCTGCGCGGCCTCGCCTTCGAGGCCCTGCGGGTCGCCGGCGGTCCCGCCGAGCAGGCCGTCCGGGCCGCCGTGGAGGAGCAGGAGCTGCGGCCGTACGCGCTGCTGTGGCTGGCCGAGCGGTCCGACGACGGCCCGGTCTCCCCGGCCGACGTGCTGGGCGCGGAGGACGCCGCCTGGCTGTGGGTGGACACCGCCGCCGCCGTCCTCGACCACGGCGACACGGCGCTGCTGGTGCCGCACGTCGAGGGCGCCTCGGCGGGCGAGCCAGTCCGGCTGTTCAACCGCGCCCGGCAGTCGGGGCACCCGCGGGCGGCCTCGGTGCTGACCGCGGTCTCCGGCGTGCACCCGGACCCGGCGGTGGCCAGGGCGGCCCGCCGCTCGGCCTTCAGCGTCCACGACGGCGGCGCCGGCCAGTAGCCCGCCCGCGCCACCCCTCGGGGCACGCGCACACGACGGAAGGGGCCCGTATCCGATCCGGATACGGGCCCTTCCGTGTGGTTCAGCGCGTTCAGCAGCCGCGGGACTCCGCGCGGCGGGCGCGCACGTCGCCGACCTTCTGGCCGACCTTGCGGCGGATCACCAGCAGCGGCGCCATCGCGGCGAGCGTGATCTGGGCGACCGCGCCGATGTGCATCAGCATGTCGCCGCCGGGCAGACCGGCCGCCCAGGCCGCCAGGCAGCCGATGGAGACCACGATCCAGCAGAGCGTCGCGGTGGCGAGCAGGCCCTGCGGCTTCGGGTACTCGATGCGGGAGACCATCAGGTAGGCCACACCGAAGATCATCAGCAGGCCCGGCACGAACGGCGGGTCGAGGAGCACGATCGCGATCACCGTCATCGCGCCCATCGGGCACGGCATGCCCTGGAAGATCCCCGGCCGCATCTTGACCGCCGAGAACCGGGCGAGCCGCAGCACCACCGCCAGCAGGACGGTCAGCGCGATGAACGCCGAGAGCTGCTGGTTGCTGTCCGGCGACACGATGCCCCAGACCGCCACGAAGTACGCCGGGGCGATACCGAAGCTGATCAGGTCGGCCAGGTTGTCCAGCTCCGCGCCCAGCGCCGACGAGCGCAGCTTGCGGGCCACCAGGCCGTCGAACAGGTCGCACATCGAGCCGATCAGCAGCAGCGTGACCGCGGTCGCGGCGCTGTTGCGGTTCGGCGCGGTGGTCTCACCGGTGAGGTGCGGCATCAGGACCCCGGTGGTGATCGAGTAGATCGCCAGGAAGCCGCAGACGGCGTTCCCCAGGGTCAGGAAGTCGGCGGTGGACAGGTGCTGCGGCGAACGGGGCGCCCGCAGCTCGCGGTCGCGCGCCCAGCGGCGGCGCCGCAGCTCCGTCTCCTCCTCGTCTCCGAGGCCGACGAGAGTCTCAGGATCAGTCACGGTCAAGGCGCGTCACCCCGGCGGTGGTCTTCTGGCCGACCTCGACGCCAACCTCGACGCCGGCCGGCAGGTACGTGTCGACGCGGGAGCCGAAACGGATCAGACCGATCCTCTCGCCCTGCTCGACCTTGGTGCCGGCGTTCACGTAGGGCACGATGCGGCGGGCCACGGCCCCCGCGATCTGCACCATCTCGATGTCGCCGAGCTCGGTGTCGAAGTGCCAGACGACCCGCTCGTTCTGGTCGCTGTCCTTGTTGAACGCCGGGACGAAGCCGCCGGCGACGTGCTCCACGGACGTCACGGTGCCGGGCAGCGGCGCGCGGTTGACGTGTACGTTGAGCGGGCTCATGAAGATGGCGACCCGCGTCCGGCCGTCCGGCCAGGCGTCGATCGACTGCACCACGCCGTCCGCGGGGGAGATCACTCTGCCGGTGCCGATCTCACGCTCCGGGTCGCGGAAGAACCACAGCATGCCCGCACCGAGGGCGCAGGCCGGGACGGCCGCCAGGGCCCACTTGCCGTTGCGCCGGGTGAGGGCGGTCGTCACGGCGGCGGTGGCCAGGGTCGGTACGAACCAGGGGGTCGCGCCTCGCGCGATCGTCACGCGCGGACGCCGACCGGCCGTCGGTGCGGCGAACCGGTCGCCACCGGGGACGGAGGTGTGAGGGGACGGGCTGATGGGCATCGAAGACCTTAGTCGCGGGGGATCATGGCCGCTGGACGGGGGCCACCGCGGGGATCGGGTACAAGGGGACGCTGTCCCGGTGGATGCTATCGGGACCAGGCGGTAGGTGGGCAAGCCGCCTGTTCGTGGATATGCCGGGCATGGAGCCAAGCCATGCCTGCTATGTATACGACCGTAGCCGAGGAGGGGTGGTTCCCCAAGAGGTCGGGCGTGGCGCGTGACCCAGCTCTCATCGCACGCCGGGCCCCCCTGACGGGGTGTCGGCGCGCCGGAGGGCGCGGGCACGTCCACGGTGTGCGGAGACGGCCGCAGGGCGCGTACCTGCTGGTATGCGCCCTACGGCCGCCTCCGGGCCTGCCGCACCGCCCCCCTCGGCTGACCAGGCCGAACCGGTGCGGCAGGGGGTCGGACCGGGCCCGCACGCCCTGGCCCGACCATGCGGAAAGTCGGGGATCGGCCGGATCAGTCGGCGAGCTTGTACTCCTCCAGCAGCCGGCGACCGACGATCATCTTCTGGATCTCCGCAGTACCTTCACCGATGAGCAGCATCGGGGCCTCGCGGTACAGACGCTCGATCTCGTACTCCTTGGAGAAGCCGTAGCCGCCGTGGATGCGGAAGGCGTCCTCCACGACCTCCTTGCAGTACTCGGAGGCGAGGTACTTCGCCATGCCGGCCTCGAGGTCGTTGCGCTCGCCGCTGTCCTTCTTGCGGGCGGCCATCACCATCATCTGGTGCGCGGCCTCGACCTTGGTGGCCATCTCGGCGAGCTTGAACTGGATCGCCTGGTGCTCGGCGATCTTCTTGCCGAAGGTGGTGCGCTGCTGGGCGTAGGAGATGCCCAGCTCGAAGGCGCGCCGGGCGACGCCGCAGCCGCGGGCGGCGACGTTGACGCGGCCGACCTCGACGCCGTCCATCATCTGGTAGAAGCCCTTGCCCGGGACGCCGCCGAGGATGCGGTTCGCCGGGATCCGGACGTCCTGGAGCACCAGCTCGGTGGTATCGACGCCCTTGTAGCCCATCTTCTCGATCTTGCCGGGGACGGTCAGGCCGGGAACCTTGGGGTTCGGGCCGAAGCCGGCCTCCTTCTCGATCAGGAAGGTGGTCATGTTCTTGTACGGGGTGCTGCCGCCCTCGTCGGTCTTGCAGAGGACCGCGACCAGGGTGGAGGTGCCGCCGTTGGTCAGCCACATCTTCTGGCCGTTGAGGACGTAGAACTCGCCGTCCTTGACGCCCTTGGTGGAGATGGCCGCCACGTCGGAGCCGAGGCCCGGCTCGGACATCGAGAAGGCGCCGCGGATCTCGCCGGCGGCCATGCGGGGCAGGAAGTACTCCTTCTGCTCCTGGGTGCCGTGCGCGTTGATCATGTGGGCGACGATGAAGTGCGTGTTGACGATGCCGGAGACGGACATCCAGCCGCGGGCGATCTCCTCGACCACCAGGGCGTAGGTCAGCAGCGACTCGCCGAGGCCGCCGAACTCCTCGGGGATGGTCAGGCCGAAGAGGCCGAGCTGCTTCATCCCCTCCACGATGGCGGCGGGGTACTCGTCCTTGTGCTCCAGCTCGGTCGCGACCGGAATGATCTCCTTGTCGACAAAGTCCCGCACGGTGGCGAGGATGTCCCGCTGGATCTCGGTGAGGCCGTCGGTCTGTGCGAGGCGTCCCATCGTGCGGCTCCCTATCTGAAGGCGTGAGGGTGGGGGAGAGACAGCCGTGGCTGTCGGGGAAGTCGTTGTCGGGGGCCCTGCCGGCGTGGCTGCGGCAGCAGGGCCCCCGGGCCGGGGTGGGGTGAGGCCGATGACGGCGGCCTACCCGTCCGGGGTCTCAGGAAGCAGGAGTCGGGCGGCCGGGCTGCTCGCCGCCGCGCTCCTTGATGTACGTCTCGGTCGGCACCATCACCTTGCGGCGGAAGATGCAGACGACCGTGCCGTCCTGCTTGTAGCCCTTGGTCTCGACGTAGACGATGCCGCGGTCGTCCTTGGACTTGGACGGCCACTTGTCGAGGACGGTCGTCTCGCCGTAGATCGTGTCGCCGTGGAAGGTCGGGGCGACGTGGCGCAGCGACTCGATCTCCAGGTTGGCGATCGCCTTGCCGGAGACGTCCGGGACGGACATGCCGAGCAGCAGGGAGTAGATGTAGTTGCCCACCACGACGTTCTTGCCGAAGTCCGTCGTGTTCTCCGCATAGTTGATGTCCATGTGGAGCGGGTGGTGGTTCATGGTGAGCAGGCAGAAGAGGTGGTCGTCGTACTCGGTGACCGTCTTTCCGGGCCAGTGCTTGTAGACCGCGCCGACCTCGAACTCTTCGTAGGTGCGTCCGAACTGCATGGGGTGTCCTTGGGTGTGTGATGCGAGCGAGCCGAAGGATCAAGAGCGCCGGGAGGCGAGCCGAGCCTGAAGAATCAGGCCTGCGGGGGCTCGAACTTGGAGGTGCGCTCCATGCCGCCGGCGCGGCCCTTGCCGGCGATGACCAGGGCCATCTTGCGGCTGGCCTCGTCGATCATCTCGTCGCCGAGCATCGCGGAGCCCTTGGCGCCGCCCGCCTCGGAGGTGCACCAGTCGTAGGCGTCGAGGATCAGCTCGGCGTGGTCGTAGTCCTCCTGCGAGGGCGAGAAGATCTCGTTCGCGGCGGAGACCTGGTCCGGGTGGAGCACCCACTTGCCGTCGAAGCCGAGGGCGGCGGCGCGGCGGGCGACCGCCTTGTAGCCGTCCTGGTTGCGGATCTGCAGATAGGGGCCGTCGATGGCCTGCAGGTCGTTGGCGCGGGCGGCCATCAGGATGCGCATCAGGATGTAGTGGTACGCGTCCGCGTCGTAGCCGGGCGGCTGCTCGCCGACGACCAGCGACTTCATGTTGATCGAGGCCATGAAGTCGGCCGGGCCGAAGATGATGGTCTCCAGCCGGGGCGAGGCGGTCGCGATCGCGTCGACGTTGATCAGGCCCTTGGCGTTCTCGATCTGCGCCTCGATGCCGATCTTGCCGACCTCGAAGCCCATGGTCTTCTCGATCTGGGTGAGCAGCAGGTCGAGCGCCTTGACCTGCTCGGCGTCCTGGACCTTCGGCAGCATGATGCAGTCGAGGTTCGGGCCGGCGCCCTCGACGACGGTGATGACGTCGCGGTACGTCCAGTGCGTCGTCCAGTCGTTGACCCGGACGACCTTGGTCTTGTTGCCCCAGTCGCCGTTGTTCAGGGCGTCGACGATGTTGTGCCGGGCGCTCTCCTTGACCAGCGGGGCGCAGGCGTCCTCCAGGTCGAGGAAGACCTGGTCGGCGGGCAGGCCCTGGGCCTTCTCCAGGAAGCGGGGGTTGCTGCCGGGCACGGCCAGGCAGGAACGGCGCGGGCGCAGGCGGTTCACGGTCATGGGGTGGTTCGTCCTTCCGGGGTCAGCTGGTCGCGGCGGTGGTCGCGGCCCACGGCTGGAGCCTGTTGGCCAGCCGGATCTCGTCCACGATCCGGCCGATGATGGTGGTGATGCCGAAGTCCTTCGGAGTGAAGACCGCGGCGACACCGGCGGCCTTGAGGGCCTCGGCGTCCGCAGCGGGGATGATGCCACCGACGATCACGGGCACATCCTCCACCCCGGCGCGGCGCAGCCGCTGCAGGACGTCGGGCACCAGCTCGGGGTGGGCACCCGAGAGGATGGACAGGCCGACGCAGTGGACGTCCTCGGCGACGGACGCCGAGACGATCTGCTCCGGCGTGAGCCGGATGCCCTGGTAGACCACCTCGAAGCCGGCGTCGCGGGCCCGGACGGCGATCTGCTCGGCGCCGTTGGAGTGCCCGTCCAGCCCCGGCTTGCCGACCAGCAGGCGGAGCTTGCCGGTGCCGAGCTCGGCGGCCGTTGCGGCGACCGCCTCGCGGACGGCGGCGAGCTCGCCGCCGGCCTCGGCCGCCACCGCGACCGGGGCGCCGCCCACGCCGGTGGGGGCGCGGTACTCGCCGAAGACCTCGCGCAGCGCGAAGGACCATTCGCCGGTGGTGACGCCCGCGCGGGCGCAGGCGAGGGTGGCCGGCATCAGGTTGTCGCTGGTCGTCGCGGTGGCCTTGAGCTGCTCCAGGGCGGTCTGTGCGGCCGCCTCGTCGCGCGCGGCGCGCCACTTCTCCAGGCCGGCGAGCACGGAGCGCTCGGAGGCCGGGTCCACCACCATGATCGCGGTGTCGAGGTCCGCGGTGAGCGGGCTCTCCTCGGTGGTGTCGAAGCAGTTCACTCCGACGATCTTGTCCTCGCCGGCCTCGATCCGGGCGCGGCGGGCCGCGTGCGAGGCGACCAGGTTGGACTTGAGGTAGCCGGACTCGACGGCCGGGATGACCCCGCCCATCTCCAGCACCTTGGCGATCTCGGCCTCGGCGCCGGCGAGCAGCTCCTCGGTCTTGGCCTCGACCACCGTGGAGCCGTTGAAGATGTCGCCGTACTCGAGCAGGTCGGACTCGTAGGCCAGCACCTGCTGGATGCGCAGCGACCACTGCTGGTCCCACGGGCGGGGCAGGCCGAGGGCCTCGTTCCACGCGGGCAGCTGGACGGCGCGGGCGCGGGCGTCCTTGGACAGCGTGACGGCGAGCATCTCCAGCACGATGCGCTGGACGTTGTTCTCCGGCTGGGCCTCGGTGAGACCGAGCGAGTTGACCTGGACGCCGTAGCGGAACCGGCGCTGCTTGGTGTCCTCGATGCCGTAGCGCTCGCGGGTGACCTTCTCCCAGAGCCGGGAGAAGGCCCGCATCTTGCACATCTCCTCGACGAAGCGGACGCCCGCGTTCACGAAGAAGGAGATCCGGCCGACGACCTCGCCCATCCGCTCGGCCGGCACCTGGCCGGAGTCGCGGACGGCGTCGAGGACGGCGATCGCGGTGCACATCGAGTACGCGATCTCCTGGACGGGGGTGGCCCCGGCCTCCTGCAGGTGGTAGCTGCAGATGTTGATCGGGTTCCACTTGGGGATGTTCGCGACCGTGTAGGCGATCATGTCGGTGATCAGCCGGACGGACGGCCCGGGCGGGAAGACGTGCGTCCCGCGCGACAGGTACTCCTTGACGATGTCGTTCTGGGTGGTGCCGGTGAGCTTGGCGATGTCCGCGCCCTGCTCCTCGGCGACCACCTGGTAGAGCGCCAGCAGCCACATCGCGGTGGCGTTGATCGTCATGGAGGTGTTGGTCTGCTCGAGCGGGATGCCGTCGAACAGGGTGCGCATGTCGCCGACGTGGCCCACCGGGACGCCGACCCGGCCGACCTCGCCGCGGGCGAGGACGTGGTCCGAGTCGTAGCCGGTCTGCGTGGGCAGGTCGAAGGCGACGGACAGGCCCGTCTGACCCTTCGCCAGGTTCCGCCGGTAGAGCGCGTTGGAGTCGCTCGCGGTGGAGTGCCCGGCATAGGTCCGCATCAGCCACGGACGGTCGCGATCTGCCATCAGATGTTCCGGAAGCGGTTGATCGCCGGCAGGTGCTTGGCACGCAGCTCGTGGTCGCGGACGCCCATGCCCTCCTCGGGGGCCAGGCAGAGCACGCCGACCTTGCCCTGGTGCTTGTTGTGGTGCACGTCGATCGCGGCCTGGCCGGTCTCCTCCAGGGAGTAGACCTTGGAGAGGGTCGGGTGGATCTTGCCCTTGGCGACCAGGCGGTTGGCCTCGAACGCCTCGCGGTAGTTGGCGAAGTGCGAACCGACGATGCGCTTCAGCGACATCCACAGGTAGCGGTTGTCGTACTGGTGCATGTAGCCGGAGGTGGAGGCGCAGGTGACGATGGTGCCGCCCTTGCGGGTGACGTACACCGAGGCGCCGAAGGTCTCGCGGCCCGGGTGCTCGAAGACGATGTCCACGTCCTCGCCGCCGGTGAACTCGCGGATCTTGCTGCCCAGGCGCTTCCACTCGCGCGGGTCCTGGTTGTTCTCGTCCTTCCAGAACTTGTAGCCCTCGGCGGAGCGGTCGATGATCGCCTCGGCGCCCATGGCGCGGCAGATCTCGGCCTTGGCGTCGTTGGAGACCACGCAGATCGGGGTGGCGCCGCCGGCCAGCGCGTACTGGGTGGCGTAGGAGCCGAGGCCGCCGCTGGCGCCCCAGATCAGCACGTTGTCGCCCTGCTTCATGCCGGCGCCGTTGCGGGAGACCAGCTGGCGGTAGGCGGTGGAGTTGACCAGGCCCGGGGAGGCGGCCTCCTCCCAGGTGAGGTGCTTCGGCTTGGGCAGCAGCTGGTTGGTCTTCACCAGGGCGATCTCGGCGAGGCCGCCGAAGTTGGTCTCGAAGCCCCAGATGCGCTGCTCCGGGTCCATCATCGTGTCGTTGTGGCCGTCCGGGGACTCCAGCTCGACCGAGAGGCAGTGCGCGACGACCTCGTCACCGGGCTTCCAGGCGTTCACGCCGGCGCCGGTGCGCAGGACGACGCCCGCGAGGTCCGAGCCGAGGACGTGGTACGGCAGGTCGTGGCGCTTGGTCAGCGGCGACAGGCGGCCGTAGCGCTCCAGGAAGCCGAAGGTGGAGACCGGCTCGAAGATCGAGCTCCACACGGTGTTGTAGTTGACGGAGCTCGCCATGACGGCGACCAGGGCCTCGCCCGGGCCGAGCTCCGGCAGGGGGACCTCGTCCAGGTGGAGGGACTTGCGGGGGTCCTTGTCGCGGCTGGCGAGGCCGGCGAACATCTGCTCCTCGTCCTTGTGGAGCGTCACCGCCCGGTAGGACTCCGGCAGCTTGATCGCGGCGAAGTCCGCCGAGGTGCTGTCGGAGCTGAGGATCGCGTCGAGGATTTCGTTCATGGCTGCCTCCGAAGGCGTACCTGTGTGAGGGCACAGGGCGTCTGGGGGAGCCGGGAGCGGACACCGGCTTCGCTGAGGGTCTGTGGGTGGGTGGTCGACTGTCTGCGACGGATGTGGTGTCGCCGAGGTCGTACGTGCCCCCGAGGTCTGGGGACGCCGGACGCGGCGCGCCGAGGTGGGGAGCCGCGGCGCCGCGACTGGTGGGTAACAAGGTAGTGGCACCCTGTGCCACTCGTAAAGACACCGGGTGTCATCAGTTCGAGTGATGTGGATCGCTGTTCGAGGCGGCCCGGCGCGATATGCGCGAAGGCCCGCCCCCGGGCTGCGGGGACGGGCCTTCGAAACGCTGTTGACCTGCTGAAACGCCGGGATCAGGTCGTCCGGGCGCCACTCAGGGCGGACTTGATCGAGTCCAGGACGAGGTCCAGCGGGGCGTCGGTGCGGGCCACTGTGATGAGCACCTCACCACCGGGGCTGGCGCTCAACGCGCTCACCGCCGCGTCCTCCAGTGCCGACCCGGTGTCACCACTGGCACCGGGTGCCACAGGAGTGCCACGGCGTCGCACACCGCTCGGCGGGGTCGCCCAGAACGTGCCCCGGATGACCTCGAAGGAGTGGTCCAGCTGCGCCTCCACGTCCCCGTGGCCGCCCGCCCGCAGCCAGCGCCGCAGCACGTGGTTGTGGGCCGCCACGACGGCCGCCGCGGACACCTCGGCCAGCATCGAGTCGTCGTCCCCGCCGCGCTGCCAGCCCGACGGGATCTGCTCGACCGCGTCGAAGCGGCCCAGCAGGTAGCGGGTGAACAGCCGCTCGTACCGGGCGACCACCGCGATCTCCCGCTCGCGCAGCGCCGGCACCTGCCGGATCAGCTGGTAGCGCGCCACCGAGACGCCCGGCGTGGAGGCGTACATCCGCAGCACCTCCTTGATGCCGCGGCAGACCACGTCCAGCGGGTGCTCCTCCGGCTCGGCGCTCGCCAGCAGGTCGGCCACCCGGACCAGGGTGTCGTCGTGGTCCGGGAAGATCGCCTCCTCCTTGGACCGGAAGTAGCGGAAGAAGGTCCGCCGCGCCACGCCCGCCTCGGCGGCGATCTGATCGACCGTCGTCTCCTCGTAGCCCTGGTTGGCGAACAGGTCCATGGCTGCCGCCGCCAGCTCCTGGCGCATCTGCCGGCGCTGCGCCGCGGCCCGCCGGCCGCCCTGGCCGCCCTCGGGGCGGACGCCGTCCAGCGGTGCGCGGGACGGCTGCTGCACGGCTGACTGTTCCCGATCCATGCCCGGAACGCTACACGCCCCGGGCACCGCGCCGGCCGGCCGCGCCCGTCGGACCGGGGCGGCCGGCGGCACCACGGCGGGCCGCGGCCAGCGGGGCGGCAGCTGGCCCTGGTTCCAGGCCGGCCGGGCGGTCGGCGCGACATTGCTCCGAGGCAGTCTGCCTCCGGGCTCGGTGTTCATGGCGACTCCTTGCTGCGAGGCGGCTGTTCGGTCGGATGTGCCGGGCGGGCCGCCGCCCCCGCCGGGGACGGCCGGCGGCGGCCCGTGGCGCGTCAGCGCCGCGCGTGGTCGCGGAAGCCGCGGCCGGTCTTGCGTCCGAGGCAGCCCGCCGCGACCAGGTGCTCCAGCAGCGGGGCGGCAGCCAGGCCGGGCTCGCGGAACTCCTGGTGCAGCACCTGCTCGATGGTCAGCGAGACGTCGAGGCCGACCACGTCCAGCAGCTCGAACGGGCCCATCGGGTAGCCGCAGCCGAGCTTCATCGCGGTGTCGATGTCGTCCACCGTCGCGTAGTGCTCCTGCAGCATCCGCACCGCGTCGTTCAGGTACGGGAAGAGCAGCGCGTTGACGATGAAGCCGGCCCGGTCGCCGCACTCCACCGCGTGCTTCTTCACCTTCGCGCACAGCTCCAGCACGGTGGCGGTGACGTCCGGCGCGGTGAGCACCGTGGAGACCACCTCGACCAGCTTCATGGCCGGCGCCGGGTTGAAGAAGTGCATGCCGATCACGTCCTGCGGCCGCGAGGTCGCGGTCGCGCAGCTGATCACCGGCAGGCTGGAGGTGGTGGTGGCGAGCACCGCGCCCGGCTTGACGATCTTGTCCAGGGTGGCGAACAGCTCGCGCTTGACCTCCAGGTCCTCGGCGACCGCCTCGACCACCAGGTCCACCCCGGCCAGGTCGGCGTAGCTGCCGGTCGGGGTGACCAGTGCCAGCGCCGCGTTCCGCGCCTCGGCGCTGAGCCGGCCCCGGGAGACCGAGCGCTCCAGCGACTTGGCCAGCTGCGCCTTGGCGCGGTCCGCCTTCTCCTGGCTGCGGGCCGCGAGCAGCACCGGCAGGCCGGACTTGGCGAAGACCTCGACGATGCCGGTGGCCATGGTGCCCGAGCCGCAGACACCGATGCTCGCGACCGTCCGGCCCGCGACCCGGGTGCCGGCCGCGGCCGAAGCCTCGGCGACCACCCGCGAGGAGCCGGGCGCCTCGTAGCTGTAGAAGCCGCGGCCGGACTTGCGGCCGAGCAGGCCCGCCGCGGCCAGCTGGCCGAGGATCGGGGCCGGCGCGTGCAGCCGGTCCTTCGACTGCTCGTACATCGCCTCCAGCACGGTGCGGGCGGTGTCGATGCCGATCAGGTCGAGCAGCGCCAGCGGGCCCATCGGCAGGCCGCAGCCGAGCCGCATGGCGGCGTCGATGTCCTCGCGGGTGGCGTACCGCGACTCGAACATCGCGGCGGCCTGGTTGAGGTACGCGAAGAGCAGGCCGTTGACGATGAAGCCGGCCCGGTCGCCGGCCGCGACCGGCTCCTTGCCCAGGTCGCGGGCGAAGGCGGCGGCGTCCTCGGCGGCCTGCGGCGAGGTCAGCACGGTGCGCACGACCTCGACGAGCTTCATGGTGTGCACCGGGTTGAAGAAGTGCAGGCCCAGCACGCGCTCCGGGCGGGCGGTGGCGGCCGCGATCCGGGTCACCGACAGTGCGGTGGTACCGGTCGCCAGCACCGTCTCCGGCGGGCAGATGCGGTCCAGTTCGGCGAAGATCTCCCGCTTCAGCTCCAGCTGCTCGGGCACCTCCTCGATCACCAGGTCGGCGTCGGCCGCGGCGTCGAGCCGGTCGCCGACCGTGATCAGGGCGAGCAGCGCGGTGCGCTCCTCGGCGGTCAGCCGCTCGCGCTGCACCGCGTGCGCGGTGGCCTCCTCGATCCGGGCCAGGGCCCGGACCGCGGCGTCGGCGTCGGCCTCGATGCCGAGCACCCGTCGGCCGCTCTTCGCGATCGCCACGGCGATGCCGGCACCCATGGTGCCGAGACCGACCACGGCGACAGTGGGGAAGGGACGCTCCATTGTCCTGACTCCTTGTCATGGGCCCGCGCAGCGCTCGGGCGCGGCCGGCCGCTCGACGGCGAGCGGCGGCCGGGGCACGCCGGAGGAGGGTGTGGCTGCGCGGGTGTGCGGGAAGGCGGGGCGGCCCCGCGGAGCACGAACCGGTCCGCTCCGGCCGTGCCGCGGATGTGCCGAGATGCTCAGGCGCGTCGAGAGAAGGACGGACGGCACTGAGCTGCTGAAGGGAGAAGACGGCCGCGAGGGCCGGGACATCCGCACCGGGGCGTCCGCGCAATGCCGCGGCGCCGACCACGCCGGTGCGGCTCCCGAGGCCCGGCGCTGGTGCGTGCCGGTCACTGTAGCGGAGTTACCGCCGAGTAGGAAGAGTGCCGCGCGGAGCGGAACCGGCCGGGGAAAGCACGGCGGCCCGCCGGGAGAACCCGGCGGGCCGCTGCGGTGGAACGGAAGGCGTCAGTGCGCCATCACGGGGACGGCGTCCTCCTTGGCCGCGCCCTCGGCGGTCGCGTGGACCTCGGGACGGCCGGTGTTGATCAGGACTGCGGCGACCGTGGCGGCGAGCACCAGGATGCCGAAGGACCACCAGATCGCGGTCGAGAAGCCGTGCACCATGCCCTGCAGCTGGAGCAGCTGCTTCGGTGCGCCGTCCTTGGCGTGCGAGGTCAGGTACGCGGTGGTGGCGCTGGCCGCGATGGTGTTCAACAGCGCGGTGCCGATGGCGCCGCCGACCTGCTGCGAGGTGTTGACCATGGCCGAGGCGACACCCGCGTCGCGCGGCTCGACGCCGTGCGTGGCCATGCTCATCGCCGGCATGAACGCGGTGCCCATGCCGAGGCCCATCAGGATCAGACCGGGCAGGATCAGCGCCGGGTAGGAGCTGTTCACGTCGATCTGGGTGAGGATCAGCATGCCCAGCGAGGCGACCAGGAAGCCGGGCACCATCAGGTAGCGCGGCGGCACGCGGGTCATCAGCCGGGCGCCGATCTGGGTGGAGCCGGTGATCATGCCCGCCACCATCGGCAGGAAGGCCAGGCCGCTGGTGACCGGGCTGTAGCCGAGCACCACCTGCAGGTAGTAGGTGAGGAACAGGAACAGGCCGAACATGCCGATCACGGCGAGGCCGAGCGACAGGTAGACACCGCCGCGGTTGCGCTCGGTGATGACGCGCAGCGGCAGCAGCGGCGCGGAGACCTTGCTCTCCACCACGGCGAACGCGGCGAGCAGCACGGCGGCGGCGACGAACAGGCCGACGGTGATACCGGCCGACCAGCCGTCCGACTCGGCGCGGGTGAAGGCGTAGACGAGGGAGACCAGGCCGCCGGTGACCAGCAGCACGCCGGGGATGTCCAGGCGGTTGCGGTTGCGGCTGCCGACCGGCTCGCGGATCACCGTCACCGCGCCGAGGATCGCGACCACGGCGAACGGGATGTTGACGTAGAAGGTCCAGCGCCAGTTCAGGTACTCGGTGAGCAGGCCGCCCAGGATCAGGCCGATGGCACCGCCGCCGCCGGCGATGGCGCCGTAGATGCCGAAGGCCTTGGCGCGCTCCTTGGCCTCGGTGAACATCACCGCGAGCAGCGAGAGCGCGGCCGGGGCGAGCAGGGCGCCGAAGACGCCCTGGAGGGCACGGGCACCGAGCAGCATCGGGGTGTTGACGGCGGCGCCGCCGAGCGCGGACGCCAGCGCGAAGCCGGTGAGGCCGATGATGAAGGTCCGCCTGCGGCCCCACAGGTCGGCGATCCGGCCGCCGAACAGGAGCAGGCCGCCGAAGGCCAGCGCGTAGGCGGTGATCACCCACTGGCGGTTGCCGTCGGAGATGCCGAGGTCGTGCTGCGCCGAGGGCAGCGCGATGTTCACGACGGTCGCGTCGAGGACGACCATCAGCTGGGCCAGGCCGATGAAGACGAGTGCCTTCCATCGGCGCGGATCGGCCTGGAGGCCGGTTTCGGACATGGGGGTACCCACTAACGTGCGTTGCGTGCGGTCGGGTCGGTCAGTCGGCGCGCTTGAGGTCCTCGAAGGACGCGGCACGGCCGGGAAGTACGGAGGTCGCCGGGGCTCGCAGGCCGTCCAGGAAGACCTGCAGGTGGCGATGGACGAACTGGTCGAGATCGAGGCATCCGGTGCCCGGGAGCGGGCGGGTGAGCTGGGTGACGCCGAGGAAGTAGTCGCCGACCCCGATGTCGGCGCGCAGCTGCCCGCTGGCGTGGGCGCGGGCGATGAGCTCGACGGCGGCGGCACTCAGCCGCAGCCTCGCGCTCTCCAGCTCGGGGTCGTCGTGGTCGATGTGGTCGGAGAGCATCGGGCAGAGCGCGCCGATGCGCTCGTCCGCGGCGGCGTGCGTGAACCGGGCGAGGCCCTCGAAGGCGTCCGGATCCGTCAGGCCTGCCTCCGCGTGCTCCAGCACCCGGGTCAGCACCGAGAGGGTGACGTGGTGCAGCAGCTCGCGCCGGTCGGAGAAGTTACGGTAGAGCGTGGCGTTGCCGACCCCGGCCCTGCGGGCGATCTCGTCGAGCGGCGCCTCCGCGCCGTGCTCCACGATCGCCTCGCGGGCGGCGGTGATGATCCGCGCGCGGTTGCGGCTGGCGTCCGCACGGAGCCGCTGGCCGGCAGGCTTGGCGCTGACGGTGGTCATCGGACTCCCTTCCCTTCCGGGGACTCGTTCCCCGTTTGTGCGAACACCGGGTTAAACGGGGAGTCGGTCCCCGGAAATTCCCCCTCCGGTGTGACCTGCGCCACAGTTCGGGAATGGCTGATTCACCCTCCCCGGGCGGGTCCCACCGCGGGGCGGTCCCCCACCTCGGCCGCCGCGGGCGGCAGCATGGGCGCATGGGCAGCGCGCAGACCAAGGACGAGCTGGTGGAACGGGCCGAGGAGGCCGCCGCGGAACTCGCCGGGGCAGGGGTGGACGCCCTCGCCCTCGGCTGGGTGGACAACGCCGGCGTGACCCGGGCCAAGGCGGTGCCGGTCGCCCGCCTGCCGCACGCCGTCCGGTACGGCGTCGGCGCCTCCCCCTGCTTCGACTCCTTCCTCGCCGACGACTCGATGGCCCCCGGCGGAGGCCCGGTCGGCGACCTCCGCCTCGTCCCCGACCTCGACGCGCTGGTGCCGCTCGCCGCCCAGCCCGGCTGGGCCTGGGCGCCGGTCGACCGCCGCCGCCAGGACGGCGCCCCGCACCCCGGCTGCCAGCGCTGGTTCGCCCGCCGCACCGAGCAGGCGCTCGCCGCCCGCGGACTCGCGGTGCGGGCCGGCTTCGAGATCGAGTGGGTCGTCGACCGGGACGGCGCACCGGAGGGCGGCGCCGCCTACGGCATGGACCGGCTGGTCGAGCGCTCCGACTACCTGCGCGACGTGCTCCGCGCCCTGGAGGCGCAGCGGCTCACCGTCCTGCAGATCCACCCCGAGTACACGCCCGGCCAGTTCGAGGTCTCCGTCGCCGCGGACAGCCCCGTCCGGGCCGCCGACACCGCGCTGCTGGTGCGGCAGACCGTCCGGGCGGTCTCGGCCCACCACGGGCTGCGCGCCTCGTTCGCCCCGGTGGTGGCGCCCGACGGCGTCGGCAACGGCTGCCACCTGCACCTCAGCCTCTGGCAGGACGGGCGGAACCTGCACGCCGACGGACCCGGCCCGCACGGCCTCACCGCGCAGGCGGAGTCCTTCCTCGCCGGCGTCCTGGAGGAACTGCCCGCCCTGCTGGTGCTCGGCGCACCGAGCCCGGCCAGCCACCTGCGCCTGGTGCCCGGCCGCTGGGCCGGCCCGTACCGCTGCTGGGGTCTGGAGAACCGGGAGGCCGCGCTGCGGCTGATCACCGGCTCCGCGCCGGACCAGGCCAACGCGGAGGTGAAGTGCTTCGACGCGGCCGCCAACCCCTACCTCGCCGTCGGCGGCGTGCTCGCGGCCGGCCTCGCCGGGCTGGACGCCGGCCTGCGGCTGCCGCCCGAGGTGACCGGCGACCCGGCCCGCGCACACGGGGTCGAACGGCTGCCGCACGGGGCGGCCGCCGCGCTCTCCGCCTTCCGCGCCTGCGCCCCGCTGCGGACGGCGATGGGGGAGGAGCTCTACCGCGCGGTGCTGGACGTCCGCGAGGCCGAGATCGCCCGCTTCGCCGGGCTGGACGCGCGGCAGCTGGTCGAGGCCACCCTCCGGCGGTACTGACCGGTGCTGGTCGACCACCACTGCCACGGCGTCGTCGTCGCCGACCTGGACGAGGCCGCGTTCGGGGCGCTGATCACCGAGTCGGACCGGCCGCCCGCACCCGGCACCTCGCCCTTCGACAGCGCGATCGGGCTGGCCGTCCGCCGCTGGTGCCCGCCACTGCTGGGCCTGCCCGCCCTGGCGGAGCCGGCCGACTACCTCGCGGCGCGCCGGCAGGCGGGCGCCGCGGAGGCCGCCGCCCGGATGCTCGCCGGGGCCGGCCTGGCCGACCTGCTGGTCGACACCGGACTCACCGAGGCCGACGGCCGTCCGCTGCTGCCGCCCGCCGACCTGGCCGCCCTCGCCGGGGCACGGCCCCACGAGGTGGTGCGGCTGGAGGCGGTGGCCGCCGGGGTCCGCGCACCCGCGCCGCACTGGCCGGACGCCGTCGCCGAGGCGCTGGCCGGGGCCTGCGCCGGGGCGGTCGCGGTGAAGTCGGTGCTCGCCTACCGCGCCGGGCTGGACATCCCGGGCGGCCCGCCCGCCCGCTCCGAGGTGGTGCGGGCCGCCGGCGCCCGCCCGGACGGCCGGATCACCGATCCGGTGCTGCTGCGCCACCTGCTGTGGACGGCCGTCGGCCTCGGGCTGCCGATCCAGCTGCACACCGGCTTCGGCGACCCGGACCTGCGGCTGCACCGGGCCGACCCGGCGCTGCTGGTGGACTTCGTCCGCGCGGTGGAGCCGGACGGCGTGCCACTGGTGCTGCTCCACGGCTACCCGTACCACCGGCAGGCGGCCTGGCTGGCGCAGTCCTTCCCGCACGTCCATGTGGACGTCGGGCTGACCCTGTCGTACACCGGGCCGCGGGCCGCCGCGGTGCTCGGCGAGGTGCTCGAACTCGCGCCCTTCGGCAAGGTGTTGTTCTCCACCGACGCCTACGGGCTGCCCGAGCTGTACCCCGTCGGCGTGGCGCAGTTCCGGCGGGCGCTCGCCGCGGTGCTGGACGGCTGGCAGGCGGCCGGGGACTGCACCGCGGCGGACGCCGCGCGCGTCACCGGGATGCTCGGGCACGGCAACGCCCGTCGGCTGTACGGGATCTGACAGCCCGCGGGCGTCGCGTGCGGTCAGCCGATGGCGCGGAGGTGGTCGCGCAGGCCGGCGCCGAAGGTGGTCGCGGTGCCGTCGTAGTTGCTGATCAGCGACGGGCCGGAGCTGCAGTCCCAGGTGTTCCAGGTCCAGCCCAGGTAGCCGAGCTTCCGGGCGTCCAGCCAGGCCATCACCTGGTCGATGAAGCCGTGGCTGCAGGTGTTCTCGCCGATCTCACCGGCGATCAGCGGGACCTCGGCGGCCACCGGGGCCAGCGTGGAGTCGAAGCAGGAGACGCTGGAGCAGGTGTTGAAGTTGTACACGTGCCAGGCCGCCGCGAGGTTGCCGGTCGGGTCGGTCGGCCGGTACGTGAGCCACTGGCCGAGGTCGTTGGAGTAGGCCAGGCCGCCGAGCATGATGACGTTCTCGGCGCCGGTCGCCCGGACGGTGTTCACCAGCGTCTGGAAGCCGCTGACCTGGTACGGGATGCCGGGGCAGGCGCTGCCGCCGTCGCGCCAGCAGAGCCAGCCCTGGGTGGTGGAGGATTCCGAGCGGTCCGGGTAGGGCTCGTTGAACAGGTCGAAGACCACCTGGTCGGTGTCCTTGAAGGTGTCCGCGACCGAGCTCCAGAACGGCACCGCGTTGGCACCCGGCATCGGCTTCTGGCAGGTGGCGTTGACGTCGGCGCAGCCCGAGGAGTTGCCGGTGTACTGGCCGCGGCTCCAGTGCATCTCGACGATCGGGGTGAGCCCGGCGTTGCGCAGCGCGTCCACCCAGCCCTTGATCGCGGCACGGTAGTTGGCGCCGGCGTACTCCGGCTTGACGTTGCCGGTGCCGATCCAGCAGTCCTCGTTGAGCGGGACGCGGACGGCGTCGGCGTGCCAGCTCTTGATGGCGGCGATCGCGGCGGCGTCCACCGGGCCGTCGAAGAAGCCGTAGCCCTGGACGCACATGAACTCGGTGCCCGAGCGGTTGACGCCGTGCAGGGTGACGGGCGTGCCGGCCTCGTTCACCAGCGAGGTGCCCGAGACGTGCAGCGACGGGGCGCCGGTGCCGGCGGTGGGGGATGCCGAACTGCTCGGTGAGGCCGAGCTGCTGGGGGAGGCGGAGCCGCTCGGGGATGCCGAGGCGCTCGGGGACGCGGAGGTGCTGGGAGAGGCCGAGGCACTGGGGGAGCTCGACGGGGTCTGGCCGGTGCCGGTGCAGGCGAGGCCGTTCAGGGCGAACGAGGTGGGGGCCGCGTTGCCGCCGCTGTAGGCGAAGTTGGCGCCCGCGGTGACCGACTGCCCCGCGCCGATGCTGGTCGCCCAGGCCGGGTTGGTGACGGTGACGTTCTTGCCGGACTGTGACCAGGTGCCGTTCCAGCCGGTGCCGGAGAGCGTCTGGTTGCCGGCGTACGTGTACGTCAGCGTCCAGCCGTTGACCGCGGTGGAACCCAGGTTGTTGATCTTCACATTGGCGGTGAAGCCGGAGCCCCAGTCGTTGGTGCTGTAGTCGACCGTGCAGGCGGTGGTGGCGGCCGCGGCGGTGCCGGGGCCGACCATGGCGAGCCCTGCGGCGGCGGTGGCGACCAGTGCCGACCCCAGTGCCAGGGCGGTGGTGCGGAGGGACATGTCCGCTCCTCGATGAGAGTGGGTCATGGGCGCGCTCCCACAGGCCCGGGCTGAAACATAGCCATCGGTACGGGAGTTGCCAAGCCTGTCTGCTGCGCAGTCTCTTGACATGCCTCTAACCCATCCTCATTCTTGGGAGCGCTCCCACAGATCCACGTACTGAAGCGAGAGCCGTGCATCGCCGCCTCGCCGTCGATCTCCCCCACCTTCAGGAGCCGTGATGTCACCCCCCACCACCTCCCGCACCACCCGTGTGTCCACACTCGGCGTGGCGCTCGCCGTGCTCGCGGCCGGCCTCACCACCATGGTCGCGAACCCCGCCTCCGCCGCCGCCCTGCAGTGCTCCGTCGACTACAGCACCAACGACTGGGGCTCCGGCTTCACGGCGAACGTGAAGATCAGCAACAAGGGTGCCGACACGATCAACGGGTGGAACCTCACCTACGCCTACACCGGTAACCAGACGCTCTCCGGCACCGGTTGGAACGGCACCTGGTCGCAGTCCGGCAAGAACGTCAGCGTCACCAATCCGGCCTGGGCCACCACCATCGGCGCCGGCCAGTCGGTGACCGCGGGCGCCAACTTCTCGTACAGCGGCACCAACGCGGCGCCGACCTCGTTCGCGGTCAACGGCACCGGCTGCACCGGCGCCCACGCCGCCCCCGCGGTCGCGCTCACCAGCCCCTCCGCGGGCGCGAGTTACCCGGCCGGCGCGGCCGTCCCGCTGGCCGCGAGCGCCACCGCGGCGGACGGCGCCACCGTCAGCAAGGTCGAGTTCTACGACAACACCACGCTGATCGGCACCGCCACCGCCGCGCCGTACACCTTCAGCTGGACGGGCGCCTCCTCCGGCAGCCACTCCGTCTACGCCAAGGCGTACGACAGCCTCGGCGCGACCAGCGAGTCGACCCCGGCCGGCATCACCGTCGCCGCCGGGCCGTCCATCACCGCGGTGCCCACCACCCTGTCGGTGACCCAGGGCAAGACCGGCGGCTTCGCGCTGAAGCTGTCCTCGCAGCCCACCGGCAACGTCACCGTCACCACCACCCGGAGCTCGGGGAACACCGGACTCTCCATCAGCTCCGGTGCCACGCTGACCTTCACCCCGTCGAACTGGTCCACCGCGCAGACCGTCACCCTGGCGGCCGACGCGACCTCCACCGGCTCGGCGAACTTCACCTCCACCGCCACCGGTTACACCGCCTCGGTGGTCACGGTGACCGAACTGGCCGCCGGCACGGGCGTCTACGACGACCGCTTCCTGCAGCTGTACGACAAGATCAAGGCACCGGCGAACGGCTACTTCTCGCCCGAGGGCATCCCGTACCACTCGGTGGAGACCCTGCTGGTCGAGGCGCCGGACCAGGGCCACGAGACCACCTCGGAGGCCTACAGCTACCTGCTGTGGCTGGAGGCGCAGTACGGCCGGGTGACCAAGGACTGGTCGAAGTTCAACGCGGCGTGGGCGCTCATGGAGACGTACATGATCCCCACGCACGCCGACCAGCCCACCAACAGCTTCTACAACGCGAGCAAGCCGGCCACCTACGCCCCCGAGCACCCGCTGCCCAGCGACTACCCGTCGCAGATGGACAGTTCGGTCACCCCGGGCAACGACCCGATCGCCGCGGAGCTGAAGTCCGCCTACGGCACCGACGACATCTACGGCATGCACTGGCTGCAGGACGTGGACAACGTGTACGGCTACGGCAACGCGCCCGGAAAGTGCGAGGCCGGCCCGACCGACACCGGACCGTCCTACATCAACACCTACCAGCGCGGCCCGCAGGAGTCGGTCTGGGAGACGATCCCGCAGCCCACCTGCGACAAGTTCGCCTACGGCGGCAAGAACGGCTACCTGGACCTGTTCGTCAAGGACGCGTCCTACGCCAAGCAGTGGAAGTTCACCGACGCCCCGGACGCCGACGCCCGCGCCATCCAGGCCGCCTACTGGGCGGACACCTGGGCCAAGGCCCAGGGCAACGGCGCGCAGGTCGCGACCGCCGTCGCCAAGGCCGGCAAGATGGGCGACTACCTGCGCTACTCGTTCTTCGACAAGTACTTCAAGAAGATCGGGAACTGCGTCGGCCCGACCGTCTGCGCGGCCGGCTCCGGCAAGACCAGCGAGCACTACCTGCTGTCCTGGTACTACGCCTGGGGCGGCGCGACCGACAGCAGCGCCGGCTGGGCCTGGCGCATCGGCGACAGCGCCGCGCACGGCGGCTACCAGAACCCGATGGCCGCCTACGCCCTGGTCAACAACACCGCCATGGCGCCCAAGTCGGCCACCGGCAAGACCGACTGGACCACCAGCCTGGGCCGCCAGGTCGAGTTCCTGCAGTGGCTGCAGTCCAGCGAGGGCGCCATCGCGGGCGGTGCCACCAACAGCTGGGACGGCGCCTACGGCACCCCGCCCGCCGGCACCCCCACCTTCTACGGGATGTACTACGACGAGGCGCCGGTCTACCACGACCCGCCGTCCAACCAGTGGTTCGGCTTCCAGGCCTGGGGCGTCGAGCGGCTCGCGGAGTACTACTACGCGAGCGGCGACACCAAGGCCAAGGCCGTCCTGGACAAGTGGGTCACCTGGGCGCTGGCGAACACCACGTTCAGCAGCGACGGAACCTTCAAGATCCCGTCCACGCTGGCCTGGAGCGGCAAGCCCGACACCTGGAACGCGAGTGCGCCTGGCGGCAACACCGGCCTGCACGTGACCGTGGTCGACCAGACGAGCGACGTCGGTGTGGCGGGCTCCTACGCCAAACTGCTGTCCTACTACGCGGCGAAGTCCGGCAACGCCGCGGCGAAGACCGCCGCGCAGAAGCTGCTGGACGGCATGTGGGCCAACAACCAGGACGCGCTGGGCATCTCCGTCCCGGAGACCCGCACCGACTACAGCCGCTTCAAGGACTCGGTCTCGGTCCCGTCCGGCTGGACGGGCACCATGCCCAACGGTGACGCCATCAACTCCGCGTCCACCTTCCTGTCGATCCGCTCCTTCTACAAGAACGACCCGGCCTTCGCCAAGGTCCAGGCCTACCTGGACGGCGGCGCCGCGCCGACCTTCACGTACCACCGCTTCTGGGCCCAGGCGGACATCGCGACCGCCCTCGCGACCTACGGAGAGCTCTTCAACTCCTGACGCACCCGCCGGGCTTCGGCCCGGCGCGGACCGACGGAGCGAACAGGACAGGTGCCCGGCCCGACTGACAGCGGGCCGGGCACCGCTGTTGTGCACATTTCGTGCCCGTGCTCTTGCGGATCACCACGCACGTTCAATAGCGTCCGGTCCACCTCACGTGTCACCGCCACCAGCGGGGCACACTTCGAGACTCCGGAGGGTCAACCCCTATGAGTGTTCCTCGGATACGCCGGACCAGGACGGCGGCGCTGGGCCTCGCCCTCGCCACCGCGGGCGCGATCGCGCTGCCCACGGGGACCGCCGCCGCGGCCGGTGCCGCGGACGCGCCAGGCCCGCTCCTCAGCTACGTGGTCAACACCAAGGCCAACCACGGCCAGGTCAAGAAGGCGGAGAAGGAGATCGCCGCCCTCGGCGGCACCGTGGTCGTCTCCTACGACGAGATCGGCGTGGTCGTCGCCCGCTCCACCGACAAGGACTTCGCCACCAAGCTCCGCGCGTCGAAGACCGTCGAGTCGGTCGGCGCCAGCCGCACCGCGGGCATCGTCCAGAGCAACGACGTGGAGGTCGCCGAGCCCGCAGCCGTCCCCGCCGCCGCGCCCGCCGACGGCTCCGAGCCGCTCTGGGCCAACCAGTGGGACATGCGAAAGATCGGGGTCGACAAGGCCCACGAGAAGACGCTCGGCAGCCGCCGGGTGGTCGTCGGCGTCCTGGACTCCGGCATCGACGCCACGCACGAGGACCTCGCGGCCAACGTCGACGCCTCGCTCTCCGCCTCCTGCATCAACGGCGGCAAGGCGGACACCACCTGGCAGTCCTGGCAGCCCACCACCAGCGACCACGGCACCCACGTGGCCGGCACCATCGCCGCCGCCAAGAACGGCAAGGGCATCGAGGGCATCGCACCGAACGTGCGGCTCGCCGCGGTCAAGGTCGTCGACGACGGCGGCTTCATCTACCCCGAGTACGCCATCTGCGGCTTCGTGTGGGCGGGCGAGCACCACTTCCAGGTGACCAACAACAGCTACTACATCGACCCGTGGCTGTTCAACTGCAAGACCGACCCCGACCAGGCCGCGATCGTCACCGCGGTCAAGCGCGCGGTCGCCTTCTCGCAGCGCAACGGCGTGCTCAGCGTCGCCGCCGCCGGCAACGAGAACATCGACCTCGCCCACAAGACCACCGACACCACCAGCCCCGACGACACCACCCCCGCCCCGCGGCCGGTCGACGGCAACTGCCTCTCGCTGCCGACCGAACTGCCCGGCATCGTGGTGACCACCTCGGTCGGCGACAAGGGCGACAAGTCCTTCTACTCCAGCTACGGCCTCGGCAAGGCCACCGTCGCGGCCCCCGGCGGCGACTCCCGGTACCAGCTGCCGGACACCCCCGACAAGAACGGCCGGGTGCTGTCCACCGTCCGCGGCAACAAGTACGCCTACATGCAGGGCACCTCGATGGCCGCCCCGCACACCACGGGCGTCGCCGCGCTGCTCGCCAGCACCCACCCGTGGGCCGGCCCGGACGAGCTCCGCGCCATGCTGCAGCACCAGGCCGACGACCACACCTGCCCGGCGACCTTCGACCCCAGCGGCGACGGCGCCTGGAAGGCGGTCTGCGAGAGCTCCGGACACACCAACGGCTTCTACGGCGCGGGCATCGTGAACGCCGCCAAGGCCGCCGACTGGTGGCGCCTGTGACGTCCGTGACGCACAGGGCGTCGACCTGCTGAACGACGGACGAACTCCCCTGCCCCGCCCGAGTATCCGTACTCAGGCGGGGCAGGGCCGTTCCGGCGACCCTCGATGTCGGGGGCGACGGAGCGGGGACGGTGGTCGGGGTGGACGGACGGCGCAGGGCCGGCGCGGTGCTGGTGCTCGCGGGCAGCCTGGTGGTCGCGGTGCCGGGACTGCTGCTGCTGGCAGTCGGCGTCTGCTTCGGGGTGGGTGGCTCCGGCGACTGGCTGCGGGCCGGCCTGACGGTGCTCGGCGGGCCACTGGCCGGCCTGACCGCGGCCGGGCTGCTGCTGTGGACGCCGCGCGTGCGTCGACTGAACACCCTGGAGCGGGCCGCGCTCGTGGCGTTCTGCCTCTTCTGCGGCACCCTCGCCGAGGGCCTGCTGCTCGCGGCCGGCGCCGAGCCGGTCCCGCCGCTGTATTAGGGGACACCACTCAGTTCCGCCCCCAGCCTTCGGCCGGGAGCCGCCCCCGGCGCCCCCAGTGGTTCACCCGTCAGCCGATGTGGCGGGTCCAGTCCGATTCGACCTTGGCCAGGCCGTGGCGGTTCGGTACCTGCTTGAGCCAGGCCGGGCGGGCTGCCAGGGTGGCCGCGGCGCGGCGTTCCTCGGCCGCCCGCAGTTCGTCGGCCGTCGCGAACTCGGTCGGCAGCCAGACGGCGGAGCCCGCCGCACGCTCGGCCAGGTGTGCGACGTAGGCGTCCCGCAGGGCCTGCGGCGATTCGAGGCCGGGCTCGTCGACCAGCCAGGCGTCCGGCACCAGGCCGACCACCTCGCGCAGCAGGTCCTCGGTGACCAGCGGGGCGAACTCGGCGTCGGCGTCGGCCACCGCGGGCCGGTAGGCGCCCAGTGCGTGCGCACTCATCGGGTAGGGCTTGAGCACCGAGGCGGCCGCGCCGGACCAGCGGTGATGGAAGATCAGCCCGGCGCCGTTGTCGATCAGCCACAGCCGCCGGTGCCAGACCATCAGGTTGGGGTTGTGCACGGTGCGGTCGACGTTGCCGGTCAGCGCGTCCAGCCAGACGATCCGGCCGGCCTCCAGCGGGTCCACGGCCGTCGCGCCGGGGGTGAAGTCGCGGGCGCCGGGCAGCAGGTCCATGCCGAGGTTCAGCCCGGCGCTGGCACGGAGGAGGTCCTGGATCTCGGAGTCCGGCTCGTGCGCGGCCACCGCCGGGTCGAAGTCGACCAGTACCAGCGGTGGGACCCGCAGCCCCAGCCGGCGGGCCAGCTCGCCCACGATCACCTCGGCCACCAGGGCCTTCGGGCCCTGCGCCGCGCCGGTGAACTTCACCACGTAGGTGCCCAGGTCGTCGGTCTCCACCACGCCGGGCACCGAGCCGCCGGCGCGCAGCGGATCGAGGTAGCGGAGGGCGGTCACCTGATCGAGCACACCGGCAAGCCTAACCCGGACCCGGGGCGAGTCGCGGGTCCGGCGGGACGGGTGTGGTTGGCTTGGGCGCGATCGGCCGCCACCCCGAGCGGCGGCGGCGAAGTCCAGTGAAGGAGAGCCCCCATGGGCAAGGTCCAGGCCACCACCGAGCGGGTCTACCAGGCGTCCCCGCAGCGGGTGTACGAGGCGCTCGCCGACTACGCCACCGTCCGGCCCCGCCTGCTGCCCGAGCAGTACAGCGAGTACGAGGTCCGTGCGGGCGGCACCGGCGCCGGCACCCAGGTGCACTGGCGGCTGCAGGCCACCGAGAAGCGGGTCCGGGACTGCCTGTTCACCGTCACCGAGCCGCAGCCGCAGACCCTGGTGGAGACGGACGCCAACTCCAGCATGGTGATCACCTGGACGGTCACCCCGGCCGGCGAGGGCGCCAAGGTCGTGGTCGACGCCTCCTGGCAGGGCGCCGGCGGTATCGGCGGCTTCTTCGAGCGGACCTTCGCCCCGAAGGGCCTCAACCGGATCCACGGCGGGCTGCTCGACCGGCTCTCCACCGAGGTCGAGTAACCGTACGGCCGTCCGTACACCCGTGCGGGCCGCCCGCGCCGTACGGGTGGTGCCCCGTCCCCGGGACGGGTGACGTCCGGGCCGCCGGGCTCTGCCCCAACCTAGGCTCGCTGCCGTGTATCTGACGATCCTTCATGCCGCGCAGCCCGTCGACGGCGGAGTTGCCCGGGTGGTGGTGGACCTCGTCCGCGGGCAGCGCGCGGCGGGCCACCGGGTGCTGCTGGCCTGTCCGCCCGGCGGCCTGCTCGGCGCGGAGGCCGCCGCGGTCGGCGCGGAGCTGCTGGACTGGCCGGCCGGGCGCGCGCCCGGACCGGCCATTGCGGGGGAGGTGCGGCGGCTGCGCCGGATCGTGCGCTCCGCCGAGCCGGACGTGCTGCACCTGCACAGCGCCAAGGCCGGGCTGGCCGGGCGGCTCGCGGTGCGCGGCGCCGTCCCCACCGTCTTCCAGCCGCACGCCTGGTCGTTCGCCGCCGTCGACGGGGCGATGGCCCGGGCCGCCCGGCGCTGGGAGCGGCACGCCGCCCGGTGGGCCGACGCGCTGCTCTGCGTGAGCGAGCAGGAGCGGGACGACGGCGCCGCCGCCGGGATCGCGGCCGCCTGGCAGGTGGTCCCGAACGGGGTGGACGTGGAGCACCACGCGGCCGCGGACGCCGCCGCCAGCCGGGCTGCCCGCGTCGCGCTCGGCCTGGCCGCCGCCGGCCTGGACCCGGACGCGCCGCTGGCGGTCTGCCTCGGCCGGCTGTGCCGCCAGAAGGGCCAGGACGTGCTGCTGGACGCCTGGCCGCGGGTGGCCGGGGCGGTGCCCGGCGCCGGTCTGGCCCTGGTTGGCGGCGGCCCGGACGAGGCCGTGCTGGCCGAGCGGGTGCGCGCGCTGCCCGGACCGCGCCGGGTGCTGCTGGTCGGCGGCGTGTCCGATCCGCGGCCCTGGCTGGCCGCCGCGGACGTGGTGGTGCTGCCCTCCCGCTGGGAGGGTATGGCGCTGGCCCCGCTGGAGGCGATGGCCGCCGCCCGTCCGGTGCTGCTCACCGATGTGCCCGGCGCCCGCGAGAGTCTTCCGCCGGAGGACGCCGTCGCGTCCCCGGTGCCGCCGGAGGACGCCGTCGCGTTGGCCGAACGCCTGGCCGGGCAACTCGCCGATCCGGACCTCTGTGCGTATCGCGGCGCGCTCGCCCGGGCCCATGTCGTCCGCCGGCACGACGTGCGCCGAACGGTCGAGCAGGTCGAGGCGGTGTACCGCGGAGTGCTGCCCGCGCGTCCGCTCGGGCGGCCCGGTTTCCGTGTCCCCCAGGGATTCTGATCGTTTATCCGACTGTGGGAGCCCTCGCGGGCGCTGCCGGGTCCGCAGCCGCCGCCGGGTCGGGGGCGCCGCGTACGAGCCGTCCGACAGTCCGACGAATGAGCAGGTGGAATGACACGGCACGTCAACTCGCGGCAGTGACAACGGCGATCGCTGTTGTCTGATTTTGCCTGATTCGCGCCTGTTCGGAGGGTCCACTTCGCCGCGCCCAGCGCCGGGCCGGTACGGACCGGTCGGCACCCCCGCGACCGCGGGTACACCACAGGGGAGTTCGCGCACCGATGACCATTGACCACGAGAGCGTGCCGCGACCGGGCGGGCCGTTGTCGGCCCGGCAGCGGCTCGGCACCGAGCTGCTCGACCGGCCCGCCGCCGGTACCCGGGTGCGCCCGGTACCGCAGGTCGGCCGCCACCGCCGGCCGATCCGCTCTCGGGTCGCCCTCCCGGCCGGACTGCTCGGCTGCGACGTCCTCGCACTCGCCGCCGCCGCGGCACTCACCGCCCCCGGCCCCCCGCGGCTGACCGCCGCCCTGCTCGCCCTGCTCCTCCCGCTCAACCTCGCCGGCGGCCTCTACCGCAGCCGGCTCACCGTGTCCGCCCTCGACGACCTCCCCGCCCTCGCCGGCCGCGCCGCCGTCTCCACCGCCTTCGCCGTCACCCTCGCCGCCTGCCTCGGCCCCGGCCGCTCCGTCCTCGGCCCCGCCCCGCTGCTCCGGCTGACCGCCCTGCTCGCCGCGTTCACCCTGCTCGCCTGCCTCGGCCGGGCCGCCGCCTACGCCCTGCTGCGCCGCGCCCGCCGCCGGCGCCCCAGCCCCACCCTGGTGCTCGGCGCGGGCCAGCTCGGCCAGCGGATCGCCGCCGCCCTCCTCGAACACCGCGAGTACGGGCTGCGCCCGGTCGGCTACCTCGACTCGCAGCCCGTCCTGCTCGCCCCGGACGCCCCGCTGCGCCTGCTCGGCGGCCACGGCGCCCTGGAGAGCCAGATCCGCCGCAAGCGGATCCACCACGTGATCGCCACCGAGGGCGCCGCCGACGACGCCGCCACCGCCGCCGCCCTGCGCACCGCAGCGCGGCTCGGCTGCCGGGTCTGGGTGGTGCCCCAGCTGCGCGAGTACGCCGCACTCGGCCGGCGCGGCACCGACCAGCTCTGGGGCTTCCCCTGCCTGCCACTGGAACGGCCCGCCGTGCGCCGCCCCGGCTGGGCCGTCAAGCGCGCCCTGGACATCGCCGCCGCCGGCCTCGGCCTGCTGCTGCTCTCCCCGGTACTCGCCGCCTGCGCCCTCGCCGTCCGCTTCGACACCGGCCCCGGCGTGCTCTTCCGCCAGCAGCGCACCGGCCTCGACGGGCAGGTCTTCACCGTGCTCAAGTTCCGCACCCTGCGCCCCAGCAACGAGCACGAGTCGGCCACCCGCTGGAACATCTCCCAGGACCACCGGATGGGCGCCGTCGGCCGGCTGCTGCGCCGCACCTCGCTGGATGAACTCCCGCAGCTGTGGAACGTGGTGCGCGGCGACATGAGCCTGGTCGGCCCCCGCCCCGAGCGCCCCTACTTCGTCATGCGCTTCGGCCAGGCCTACCCCGAGTACCAGGACCGGCACCGCGTCCCGGCCGGGCTCACCGGCCTCGCCCAGGTCAACGGCCTACGCGGCGACACCTCCATCGAGGACCGGGCCCGCTTCGACAACCGCTACATCGAGAGCTGGAGCCTCTGGCAGGACGCCAAGATCCTGCTCCGCACCGCCGCCCTCATGCTCAACCCGGACGGGAGCTGAGCGATGGCCCTCTGTTACTCGCCCGCTCGCCTCCGGGCCCTCTTGACCCGGCGCCGACGGTCGTTGCTCCCTCGCGCTGTTTCGTCGCCCGCTCTCCTCCGGGCCCTCCTGACCCGGCGCCGACGGTCGTTGCTCCCTCGCTCCTTCGTCGCTCCCTCGCGCCTCTCTTTCGGCACCGGCGGGCCCTTCGGCTCGGGGCGGGTGTCGCCCGCTCGCCTCTGGGCCCTCTTGACGTGGCGCCGACGGTCGTTGCTCCCTCGCTCCTTCGTCGCTCCCTCGCGCCTCTCTTTCGGCACCGGCGGGCCCTTCGGCTCGGGGCGGGTGTCGCCCGCTCGCCTCTGGGCCCTCTTGACGTGGCGCCGACGGTCGTTGCTCCCTCGCTCCTTCGTCGCTCCCGGCGGGCCTCTCGGCTCAAGGCAGGTGTCGCCCGCTCGGCGGGTGTCGCCCGCCGGTGGCGCACGGCGGCCGCTGCTCCGCCGGCTGCCCGCCCGGCCGCGGCCGGCCGCCGCGGCCGCCGCCGCCACCGTGCTGCTGGTCTGTGTGCCCACCGGCGAGAAGGACGTCACCGCCGCCGTCCACATCACCCCGGCCGACCTCGCCTCGCTGCTGCTGGTCGCGCTGACCGCCGCCGACCTGCTGCGCGGCCGCGCCCGGCTGGACCGCACCGTCTGCCTGCTGTTCGGCGCGGTGGTCTGCGCGGCCGCCGCCGCCACCCTCGCCTCCGTCGACCCGCAGGCGAGCACCACCGGCTTCGTCCGGCTGGTGCAGATCTTCGTCCTGGTACCGGCCGCGGTCGCCTGCGCGCTGCGCACCCGGGCCGACCGGCGGCTGGTGCTGGGCGCCTTCGTCGCCGCCGCGCTGGTCGAGGGCACGGTCGGCGCCCAGCAGTACCTGACCCGCACCGGCGCCTCGTACGCCGGCCAACCCGTGCGCGCCGTCGGCACGTTCGGCGCCCTGGACATCATGGCGATGTCCACCGTGGTCAGCTTCGGCCTGCTGGCCGCGCTCGCCCTCGCGCTGGGCGAGCGCGGCCCCGGCGGCCGGCCGGCCCTGCGCCGTGCCCTGTACGCCGCGGCCGCGCTGCTCACCTTCCCGCTCGCGGTCTCCTTCAGCCGGGGCAGCTGGATCGCCTGCGCCGCGGCCGTCGCCGTGCTGATGCTCCGGGCCGACGCCCGGCTCGCGCTGCGCTGCGCGGTGCTCGGTGCGGCCGCCGCGGTGGCGCTGGTCGGCGGCCTCGGCCTCGGGGCCTCCGGAGTGGCCGAACGGCTGGGGAGCATCGGCTCGGTGCAGGCCGCCCCCGACCAGTCCGTCAGCGACCGCTACGACCTGTGGGCCACCGCCGAACGGATCTGGCAGGACCACCCGGTGACCGGCGCCGGCCCGAAGGTCTTCCAGCAACTCCGCGACGGCCACGCCCCGTTGCGGCTCTCCTCGGGCAGCGACGCGGCCGACTCCACCATCGGCTTCCAGCGCGAACCGCTGCTCTCGCCGCACAACATGTACTTCCTGGTGCTCAGCGAGCAGGGCCTGCTGGGCATCACCGCCTACGCCGCGCTCTTCCTCGCCCTGCTCACCGGATGCCTGCGCCGGGCCCGCGGTGGCGCCCTCGCCGCCCTCGCCCTGCTGGTCTGGATCCTGGTCGACTTCCTCTACGCCGACATCGGCGGCACCACCACCGTGCTGACCTCGGTGGTGCTCGGCCTCGCCGCCCGGGCCGCACACCCGGGCCCGGTGGCCGCGGAGGCGGCATGAACGGCGACCGCCCGACCACGGCCGCCCGGCCGGCACACCCCGCCGTCCCCGGGCCGCGGCACGCCGCCCGGCGCCGCCGAGGCGGCTTCGTCGCCCGCGCCTTCGGCGTCACCGCCGTGCTGAGCGCCGCCGGGTCCGGCCTGGGCCTGTTCCGCGACCTGCTGCTCGCCCGGTACTTCGGCGCCAACCAGGGCACCGACGCCTTCCTCGTCGCCTGGACGGTGCCGGAGACCGCCGCGCCGCTGCTCATCGAGGACGCGATGGCCTTCCTGATGGTCCCGGCGTTCAGCCTGGCCCTGGTGCTGCGCGAGGAGCGGCCCCACGGGCCGGACCCGGTACGGCAGTTGGTGCGCGCCACGCTGCCCTGGCTGCTGCTCGCGCTCTGCACCATCACCCTCGCCGCCGCCGTCGGCGCCGGCCCGCTGGTCGGCCTGCTCGCCCCCGGCCTCGCCGACCCGGCGCTCGCCGTCACCTGTACGAGGATCACAGCGCTCACCGTGCTGCCGTTCGGCGTGGTCGGCTACCTCTGCTCGATGCTCCGCGCCCACCACCGGTTCACCGCCCCGGCGGGTATCTACGTGGCCTACAACCTGGGCATCCTCGCCGTGCTGCTCGGCGGGCACGCGCTGCTCGGGGTGCGGTCCGCCGCGCTCGGCGTCGCCCTCGGCAGCCTGCTGATGGCCGGACTGCTGCTGGTCGCCGGCCGGCGGCTGCGCTCCCGCCGCCGCCGGCCGGAGCGGGCGCGGACGGCGGACGCCGGGCTGGTCCTGATCCCGCTGGCGATACTGCCGGTGGCCGCGTTCACCCTCACCCGGCAGGCCCAGGTGTTCGTCGAGCGCTACCTAGGCTCCGGCCTGCCGCCGGGCACCATCTCGCACCTCAACTATGCGGCCAAGATCTCCCAACTCGCCATGACGGCGGGCATCCTGATCGTCACGGTGACCTTCCCGCTGGTCGCCAGGGCGCTCGCCGCCGGGGATCTGGCCGCCGCCCGGGACCGGGTCGAGAAGGACCTCGGCCAGGCCGCCGCGGTCGTGCTGCTGGGTACCGCCTTCCTGATGGCCTGCGCCCCGTCCGTGGTCGCGCTGCTCTTCCAGCGCGGCGCGTTCGGCCCGCACGACACCGCCGCCACCGCCGAGGTGATCCGGGTCTACAGCTTGGGCCTGCCGGCCCAGGCGCTGATCGGCGTGATGGTCCGGCCGTTCTTCTCGCTGCGGCCCGTCGTCCGCCGGGCCGCCGACCCGCGGCCGGCCGGTTCCCGGCTGCGGCCGCTGGACTGGTACCCGGTCGCCGCGATGGCCGCCGGCCTGCTGGTCACCGCCGGGGTCGGTCTGGCCGCCACCCCGCGGTACGGCGCGCTCGGGCTCGCCGCGGGCAACGCGGCCGGGATCACCACGGCCGCCGTGCTGCTGCTGCGCGGCCTGCTGCTGCGGGGCATCGCGCTGCGGCTGCGGCGCGTCCTCGGCGGCCAGGCCCGGCTGCTGGCCGCCGCGGTGGGCGCCGCCGCGGCGGGCGCGGTGGCGGCCTCCGGACCGTCCGGGCCGCTGCCGGCCACCCTGCTCGGCGGACTCACCGTCGCACTCGTCTTCGCCGGGCTCGGCACGGTCCTCGGCGCTCCCGAGGTCCGTGACCCGGTGCGCGCCCTTCTCCGGGCCGCGGGCCCGGTCACCCAGGCTGCTGAGAGGAAGCCCCATGGACGCTGAACCGGCCCGCCACCCCACCCTGCCCGGCCAGGCCCACCCGGCCAGAACGGCGCCGTGGATCCTGATGTACCACTCGATCACCCGCGAGGAGCAGGACCCGTACCTGCTCACCGTCAGCCCCGAGCGCTTCGCCGCGCAGATGGCCTGGCTGGCCCGCAGCGGCCGGCGCGGGGTCAGCGTCCGCGAACTGCTCCGCGCCCGCGCCGCCGGCACCGCCGCCCGGCTGGTCGGCCTCACCTTCGACGACGGCTACGCCGACTTCGCCCGCCACGCGGCTCCGGTGCTCCGCCGGCACGGCTTCACGGCGAGCGCGTACGTGGTGCCCGACCTGCTCGGCGGCCACAACGGCTGGGACCCGGACGGCCCGCGCAAGCCGCTGCTCACCGTCGACGAGGTGGTCGAACTCGCCGCCGCCGGCTGGGAGATCGGCTCGCACGGGCTCTCCCACAAGGCGCTGCCCGGGCTGGGCGCGGACGAGCTCGCCGACCAGGCCCGGGGCAGCCGCCGCGCCCTGGAGCAGCTGGTCGGCGGCCCGGTCACCGGCTTCTGCTACCCGTACGGGGCGGTCGACCGGCCCGCCGCGGAGGCCGTTCGCGACGCCGGCTACCAGTACGCCTGCGCCATCGAGCACGGCGAGCTCACCGGCCGGTTCGCGCTGCCCCGCTGCTACGTCGGCGACCGTGACGGGGCGCTGCGGCTGCTCGCCAAGCAGGGCCGGCACCACTGGCGGGACGCCGTGACGGGCCTGCGCGGCGGCAGCCCCGTGCCCGCCGCCCGGCAGGAGGCCGTCAGATGAAGGTCCTGCACGTGGTCACCGGCCTCGCTGCGGGCGGCGCCGAACGCCAACTCCACCTGCTGCTGCGCCACTTGCCCGACCGCCACCACTGCGAGGTGGCTGTCCTCACCAATCCGGGCACGGTCGCCGAGGCTCTGCGCGCGGACGGCTTCGCGGTGCACGAGCTGGACATGCGCGGCAACCGCGACCTCGCGGTGCTGCCCAGGCTGACCAGGCTGATCCGCACCCGCCGCTACCACGCGGTGCACACCCACCTCTACCGGGCCGGGCTGTACGGCCGGCTGGCCGCCCGGCTGGCCGGCGTGCGCACCGTGCTGGCGACCGAGCACTCGCTGCACCCCGGGGTGATCGAGGGCCGGCCCGCCGGTCGCGGCGTCCGGGCGCTCTACCTGGCCGCCGAACGCCTCGGCCGCACCACCGTCGCGGTCTCCGGCCAGGTCGCCGACACCCTGCGCGACTGGGGGGTGCCCGAGCACCGCGTCCACCTGCTGCCCAACGGCATCGACGCCGCCGGGTACGCCGTGCCGGCCGCCCGCCGGACCGCGGTCCGTGCCGAACTCGGCCTGCCGGCCGGGGCGTTCACGGTCGGCGCGGTGGGGCGGCTGGTGCCCGGCAAGCGGTTCGCGGTGCTGGTCGAGGCGCTGGCCGCACTCGCGGCCCGGCCGGGCGGCCCGGAGACCCGGATGCTGCTGGTGGGGGAGGGGCCGGAGCGCGCCGCCCTGGCGGCGCATGCCGCGCGGGCCGGGGTGACCGCGGTGTTCACCGGCGAGCGCGACGACGTCCCCGAACTGCTCGCCGCCATGGACGTGTTGGCGGCGCCCTCGACCGAGGAGACCTTCGGGCTGACGGTGCTGGAGGGCCTCGCGGCGGGCCTGCCGGTGCTCCGCACCGCCTGCCCGGCGCTGGACGCGCTGGGCCCGGACGCCGCCCCCGGGGCCCGCCGGCTGCCGTCCACCGCCGAGGCGTACACCGAGGCGCTGGACGCCCTGCGTACCGCGCCGCCGCGCCGGCTCCCGCCGCCGCCCGCCGTCCACCACTACGACATCGCGCGGATCGCCGCCGAACTCGCCGACCTCTACGACCGGCTCGGCCCCGCCCGCACCGCGGCGCCCCGGCCGGCCGCCCTGTGGGCCTGAACGTGCGAAACCACCGACCGAGTCAAGGAGTTCCGATGTCCGAACAGCGCCGATCCGTCCGGGCCGCCGTCCGCCGCTGGTGGCCGGTGGCCGTCGCCGTCCCGCTGGGCGCCGCCGCCGGCGCCGGCTACGCCGCCGTCGCCCCCGTCTCCTACACCGCCAACTCCTATGTGGTGGTGGTCGCGCAGAACCCGGGGGACGGGGCCACCGCGGTCAACTTCGCCCAGGCGTACGGCCGGCTTGCGGGGCAGCCGCAGGTGCTGGTCGCGGCCGCAGCGAAGACCGGCCGGACGGTCTCCGCGCTGGCGGACAGCGTCCGCGGCACCACCTCGCCGGACGCCCCGATGATCGAGATCGCCGGCACCGGCCCGGCCGCCGGCGACGCGGTGCGGGCCGCCGACGCGGTGGCCACCTCGCTGATCGCCTTCGCCAACACCAGCAGCCAGGACACCGGCGTCAAGCTCGTCCCGCTGGCCCGGGCCGCCTCGCCGGACGGGCCCTCCTCGCCCTCCGCCGCGCTGGACACCGCGGTGGGCGCCGCGGCCGGCGTCCTGGTCGGGGCGCTCGCGATGGCCGCCCGACGCCGCCCCGCGGAGCCGGGCACCGGGGCCGGGGAGCGCGGGGACACGGCGCCGGTGCCCGGGCAGTCACCGGAACGGCAAGCCGCCGGAGCCGTCCGATGACCACCGACACCCCCGCCCCGGCCCGCCCGGAGGCACCGGCCGAGGTCTGGACGGCCGAGGTGGACCGCGGTGACGACGCCCTCGACCGGATCGCCGCCGAGTGGGACGCGCTCGTCCTCCGCTGCCGCACCGCCACGCCCTTCCAGGACGGCGCCTGGCTGCGCTCCTGGTGGCGCCGGTACGGCCGGCCCGGCGCGCTGGTGCTGGTGCTCGTCCGCCGGAACGGTCGGCTGGTGGCCGCCGCCGCGCTGCGCCGCCGCGGGGCACTGGGCGGTCTGACCAACCTCGGCGGCGGCCTCGTCGACTTCACCGATGTGCTGCTCGACGACGACTGCGACGAGCGGGCCGCCGCCGAACTGGCCGCCGCCCTGCCGCTGCGCCGCCCCTGGCACAGCCTGGAACTGCGCGAGGTGCACCCGGAGGCGGCGGTGCAGCGGGTGCTCGCCCACCACGGAGGCACCGTCCGGCACTTCCGGGACTCGCTCTGCCAGCACCTGCCCGCGCTGCCGGTCGAGGAGCTGGTGAAGCGGCTGTCCGGCAAGACCGCCCAGCGCAGCCGGGCCAAACTGCGGAGGATCGCCGCGTCCGGGGTGGAGGTGGACACCGCCCCGCCGGAGGAGGTCCCGCAGGCGGTGGCCGAGCTGCTGCGGCTGCACTTCCTGCAGTGGCAGGAGCGCGGGGTCACCGCCGAGCACCGGACGGCGCGGTTCGCGGCGCACCTGACCGAGTCGACCGCGTCGATGGCCGCCCGCGGCCGGGCCGCCGTGCACCGCTTCCGGCTGGACGGCGAGCTGGTCGCGGTGAACCTGGTGGTGATGTGCCCGTCCTTCGGCGGCATCTACCTGTACGGCGCCCATCCGCGGCTGCGCGAGCGCCTGGACATCGCCGGGATGGTGTTCGGCGCGGCCCTGGACGAGGTCCGGGCGGCGGGCATCCCGGTGCTCAGCCTGCTGCGCGGCCGGGAGCCGTACAAGCAGCGCTGGCGCCCGGACGGGCTGCGCAACGAGTGGCTGGTGGTCGGCCCGGCGGGCCCGGGGCCCGCGGCTGCCGTCCTCGCGCTGCGGGTGCTGGCCCGGCAGACGGCGGTGGACGTGCTGAACGCGCGGCTGCCGCGGCTGAAGGAGGCGCTAGCGGCCCGCGGGCGTGCGTGAGGCCACCCCGCCCGGCGCGCCCTTGGAGCCCGACATCAGCTGCCGGAAGACGGCGGCCGAGCGCGGGTTGCGGTCGCAGCCCCAGAGGCCGTGCGGGCAGTAGTCGGTGACGGTCTGGTAGGCGGTGTCGTGGGTGCGCATCCACTCGACCATGCGCCGCACGTACTCGGGGTTGTCGCCGTTGCGGAACAGCCCCCACTCCGGGTACGAGACCGGCTTGCCGCGCCGGGCGGCGAACTCGACCTGGTCCTGCAGCCCGTAGGGCTCGGTGACCATCTCCTGGAAGCTCGCCCCGGCGGGCATGTCGTAGGCGTCCATGCCGATGATGTCGACCACGTCGTCGCCGGGGTAGCAGTGCGTCCACGGGATCGCGTCGAGCCCGCGGGTGGGGGTGAAGTCGAACCGGAAGTGCTGGCCCGGCACCGAGCGCATCACGGTGACGATCCGGCGCCAGTACGACTTCCAGGCCGCCGGGTCGGGCCGGCAGCGGGAGCTGTAGGTGGTGCCGTTCATCTCCCAGCCGAGGGTGAGGACGGTGTCGCCGCCGCCGAACGCGACCAGTTTCCGGGCGAGTTTGAGGAAGTGCTGGTCGAACTCGCCCTTGTTGCCGCGGCCGAGCAGCGCGGCCACCTGCCCGTCGCTCAGGTTGCCCTCGTTGGGCACCAGCATCGGCACGCCGAGCACCAGGGTGCGGGCCGGGTCGCGCAGCCGCCACTGCGACCAGAGGCCCAGCACCTGGTTCTCGCCCTCGACGTCGGCCCAGCCGTTGCCCGCCAGGTAGGTGTGGCCGACCTGCAGGTCGGCGCCGCGCAGCCAGGCGGAGAGCTTGTCGATCTGCGGGATGTAGGTGTCCCAGGAGCCGACGAAGGCGCCGAAGGATACCTCGTGCGGCGGCCGCAGCACCGCGGGCCTGGGCGCGGCGCCGCGCCGCCCGTCCGCCGCGTCGTCCGCGGAGAAGACGTCGTGCCGCCCGGTCTGGCTGAGCGGTGTGCCGGAGGGCACGCTCGCGGTGGTCACCAGCAGCAGCGCGGCGGCGGCCAGCGCGAGTCGGCCGAATCGCATGGGGCACTCCGGGAACGGGGCGGGGGCGGGTGCTGCTGTCCCGACAGTAAGCCCACAGGCCGTCAGAAATTTCCCATATCACCCGAAAGTGGTGGTTTCGTACGCGCGAGCAGCCCGACGCCGGCCGCGGGCCACACTCAGTGATCATCTCGGTGCGCCCTGTACCACCTGTGTAACAGTGGCAGGCCCGTCCCCGGGCGCTCCGCCGGCCCGGCGGACCGCACGCCGCGGCCCTCCGCCGCAGCTCCGGCGGGCCCGCGGCGCCCCGCCGTGACGCGGCGCACAGCCGTGGGGCGCCCCGAATTCCGGCTGACGTACACGCGTGCGGCAGGTACGCTCCGCCCGTGTCCTGGAAGCCGCTGCGAAGCCTGACCCGCCGATCCGTGCTGCCCGTGCTCGCCGCCGCGCTCGTGCTCGGCGCGGGCGCCGCCGCGCACGCCAACCGCCCGGTGCCGTTCGGCGACCGCGTGGCGGAGCCCGGCGTCGCCGACGCCAGCCCGGTGGGCGCGCAGGTCCTGGACGCGGGCGGGCTGGAACTGCGGGTCGGCCCGGGCCTAGAGGCGTACGACCGCGCCGGCGGCCAGCACCTGTGGTCCTACCGCCGCGAGGACGCCACCGCGCTGCACCTCGCGATGGCCGGTGACAACGCGGTCGTGGTCTGGGACGACGGCCTGATCACCTCGGTGCGCCCGAGCGACCACCAGGTGCGCTGGCACCGGGCCGTCCCGGGCCTGGCCGACTGGCTGCGCGCGGACGGCGAGCCCGGCGCCGCCGACCGCACCGAGGAGCAGAAGCAGGCCACCGCCGTCCGCCGCGCCGCCGCGGCGCTGCAGCCCGCGCTGGAGGACGAGCCCTGGGTGGCCGTCGTCACCCCCTCGCTGACCATGGGCTTCCGCGACCGCGACGGCGACCTGCGGTTCAACTCCCGCCCGCCGCAGGGCTGCTCCTACGACCCGCTGCGCGCGGTGCACACCGACAACGCGGTCCTGGTGCCGCGCACCTGCGCCAACGGCCAGGGCGCCGGCAAGCCGCTGCCCGGCGGCATCAACGGCTTCAGGCTCACCGGCCGCGGCTGGCAGCTCAACGCCGGGCCGGAGGTGGTGCTCAAGCGCCTGGACGGGCACCGGGTGACGATCGAGGACGGTCCGATCCTCGGCACCAAGGTCTTCGACACCCGGCGCGGCGCCCCGGAGACGGTCTGCGCCAGCCCCGAGCTGCCGTTCGCGGCGGTCGCCCCGCAGGAGGGCTGTCCGGCGGACTGACCGGCGGAGCGGCCGGGTGCGCCCGGCACTCCACGGGGGAATCTCCGGGCGCCCGGTAGACTGGGCCGTATGGCTGTGTTCCCCGGGCAATAGGCGCCGGTCGGCGAGCTTTCCAAGGCCCGCCGCCGCCCCGCCCTTCCGCCTGCATTCCGCCCGGCCGCCGGGCCCCGCCCCCGTCCCTGGAGAGACCCAGCCATGATTTCCGCGAACGCCCTGGAGCTGCGCGCCGGCGCCCGCGTCCTCATCGAGTCCGCCTCCTTCCGCATCGCCCCCGGTGACCGGATCGGCCTGGTCGGCCGCAACGGCGCGGGCAAGACCACCATGACCAAGGTGCTGGCCGGCGAGGGCATCCCGGCCGGCGGCACGGTGACCCGCACCGGCGAGGTCGGCTACCTTCCGCAGGACCCGCGCACCGGCGACCTCGACGTGCTCGCCAAGGACCGCATCCTGTCCGCCCGCGGCCTCGACACCGTGCTGCGCAAGATGCGCGAGAACGAGGACCGGATGGCCAACGGCCAGGGCGCCACCCGGGAGCGGGCGATGAAGAAGTACGCCAACCTGGAGACCGAGTTCCTCACCAAGGGCGGCTACGCGGCGGAGGCCGAGGCGGCGACCATCGCGGCCGCGCTGGGCCTGCCGGACCGCATCCTCAACCAGCCGCTGCACACCCTCTCCGGCGGTCAGCGCCGCCGTGTCGAGCTGGCCCGGATCCTCTTCTCGGACGCCGACATCCTGCTGCTGGACGAGCCGACCAACCACCTCGACGCCGACTCGATCGCCTGGCTGCGGGACTTCCTGAAGACCTACAAGGGCGGCTTCATCGTCATCTCGCACGACGTCGACCTGGTCGAGACGGTCGTCAACAAGGTCTTCTACCTGGACGCCAACCGCGCCGCCATCGACATCTACAACATGGGCTGGCGGCAGTACCAGCAGCAGCGCGAGGACGACGAGAAGCGCCGCAAGCGCGAGCGCGCCAACGCCGAGAAGAAGGCCGCCACGCTCAACGCGCAGGCCGACAAGATGCGGGCCAAGGCGACCAAGACGGTGGCCGCGCAGAACATGGCCCGCCGGGCCGAGAAGCTGCTCTCCGGCCTGGAGCAGGCGCGGGTCTCCGACAAGGTCGCCAAGCTGCGCTTCCCGGACTCGGCCCCCTGCGGCAAGACCCCGCTGACGGCCTCCGGCCTGTCGAAGTCGTACGGCTCGCTGGAGATCTTCACCGACGTCGACCTGGCCATCGACCGCGGCTCGAAGGTCGTCGTGCTGGGTCTCAACGGCGCCGGCAAGACCACCCTGCTGCGGATGCTCGCCGGGGTGGAGAAGCCGGACACCGGCGAGGTGATCCCCGGGCACGGGCTGAAGATCGGCTACTACGCGCAGGAGCACGAGACCCTCGACCCGGACCGCACGGTGCTGGAGAACATGCGTTCCTCCGCGCCCGACACCGACCTGGTGCAGATCCGCAAGATCCTCGGCTCGTTCCTGTTCTCCGGCGACGACGTCGACAAGCCGGCCGGCGTGCTCTCCGGCGGTGAGAAGACCCGGTTGGCCCTGGCGACCCTGGTGGTCTCCAGCGCCAACGTGCTGCTGCTCGACGAGCCGACCAACAACCTGGACCCGGCCAGCCGTGAGGAGATCCTCGGCGCGCTGCGCTCCTTCACCGGCGCCGTCGTGCTCGTCACCCACGACGAGGGCGCGGTCGACGCGCTGCAGCCGGAGCGGATCATCCTGCTGCCGGACGGGGTCGAGGACCTCTGGAGCCCCGCGTACGCGGACCTCGTGTCGCTGGCCTGAGTGCCGAGTAGACGCCGGCTCAGCTGTTCTCCGTAGAAATCCCGGTCTCCGCGGGGGCGCGGGAATGGGGGTTCCGGTGACGGTGTTGACGACGGCCCCGCCGCGATTTCGCGGCGGGGCCGTCGCGTTCTGATCAGCCCGTTCGTGCCCGGCGCCGGATCGCGGCGGGGGCGCGTGCACCCAGGGTGAGCGCCCTTGTGCACTGCGGGTACCACCGGCAGACTCCGCTTTCCCGGGACAGACCTTGTCGAATGGGTGGCCAGGAGACTGGCTATGGGTGATCATGGGAATCTGACCGAGCACAGCTACGAGGAGGCACGGGTGGCCGAGACTCTGAAAAAGGGCAGCCGGGTGACAGGTGCCGCGCGTGAGAAGCTCGCGGCCGATCTCAAGAAGAAGTACGACTCCGGGGCGAGCATTCGCGCGCTGGCGGAGGAGACGGGTCGCTCCTACGGCTTCGTGCACCGCATGCTCAGCGAGTCCGGGGTCAATCTCCGGGGCCGCGGCGGTGCGACGCGCGGCAAGAGCAAGGCGACTGCTGCGGCGGGTTCCTGACGGTTCATCAGACACGACGATTCTGTGCCGGGCGGACGGGGAACGTCCCCGGTCCGGCAGTGGACGAGCGGCGGTCCGGCGGTGGAGCAGCCGAGTCGGACCGACTGTCGCGCGGTGGTCGGCGGCGCCCGAGGCGCGGTCGGCACGTGCGGACGGAACGGCGGCCGGGTCTCCCGGACCGCCGTTCGTCGTTTCCGGCGCGGCCCTGTTCGGCCGTCCCCGGTTTTGTTACTCTCCAGTAGCCCCAACAGTCCCTCCTGGAGGTAACCCCCATGACCGCTCCCGCCACCGGTGCCGACCCCCAGGACTGGGCGCAGGTCGGCGTCCGGCTCGACGTCGAGGGCGAGCTGGCGCTGGTCACGCTCTGCAACCCCGCGCGCCGCAACGCGCAGAGCCCGGCGATGTGGCGCGCGCTCGCCGCGGTCGGCCGCACCCTGCCCGCCACCGTCCGGGTGGTGGTGCTCCGCGCCGAGGGCGTCTCCTTCTCGGCCGGCCTGGACCGCCAGATGTTCACCCCGGAGGGCATCCCCGGTGAGCACTCCTTCCTGAAGCTCGCCGCCGCCACGGACGAGGAGACCGGGGCCGCGATCGCCGAGTACCAGGAGGGCTTCACCTGGTGGCGCCGCCCCGACGTGGTCACCATCGCCGCCGTCCAGGGCCACGCGGTCGGCGCCGGCTTCCAGCTGGCGCTCGGCTGCGACCTGCGGGTGGTCGCCGACGACGTCCAGTTCTCCATGAAGGAGACCTCGCTGGGCCTCGTCCCGGACCTCGGCGGCACCAAGCCGCTCACCGACCTGGTCGGCTACGGCCGGGCGCTGGAGATCTGCGCCACCGGCCGCTGGGTCGGCGCCGAGGAGTCCGTCGCCATCGGCCTGGCCAATCTGGCCGTCCCGGCGGACGAGCTGGAGGGCGCCGCCCGCGACCTCGCGAGCGCGCTGCTCGCCGCGCCGCGCAACGCGGTCATCGAGACCAAGGCCCTGCTGCAGGGGGCCGGCGGCCGCTCGTACGACGAGCAGCGCGCCGCCGAGCGGGCCGCCCAGCACCGCCGGATGCGCGACCTCGCCGGCATCGGCGACTGACCGACGCGTGCCCCGAGGGCCCGGACCGCCGAGCGGCGGTCCGGGCCTCGGCGTTTGCGGCCCGCGGGCCGTCCGGTGCCGTCCGATGCCGTCCCGTGCCGTCCTCGACGCGCGGCCCGTGCGGCGAAATGTCAGAGTTGGGCTGATTTGCGATATAGCTGGAGACGACACAGGAGACCCCGCCATGCCGCAGACACCCACCCCCGCCGACCTGCAGAAGGGCCACGCCTCGTCCGACGAGGCCACCCTCGCCTCGGAGCGCGGCCGCACCGCGCTCGCCGTCGGCGTGATCGAGAAGATCGCCGGGATGGCCGCCCGGGAGATCTCCGGCATCCACGCCCTCGGCTCCGGCTTCACCCGGAGCTTCGGCGCCGTCCGCGACCGCGTCCCCGGCTCGAAGTCCGGTGCCGGCCGCGGCGTCAAGGCCGAGGTCGGCGAGAAGCAGACCGCCATCGACATCGCCCTGGTCGTCGAGTACGGGGTGGTCATCCCCGCGCTCGCCGCCGAGGTCCGGGCCAACGTCATCGACGCGGTCGAGCGGATGACCGGCCTGGAGGTCGTCGAGGTCAACATCTCCGTCAACGACGTGCACCTGCCGGACGAGCCGGACGAGGAGGAGCCGGCCGGCCGGGTCCAGTAGCGCAGCACCGCAGCACCACCTGCCGCCGTACACGAGGAGGAGCGGATGAACCTGGCCCTGGTCGGCCTGGTGGCCGGCATGGCCCTGGGCTTCGCCGGGTACTTCGGCGGTTTCGCCGCCTTCCTGCTGGTCGCCGTCCTGGGGGCGGTCGGCTTCGTCGTCGGGCGGCTGCTGGAGGGTGACATCGACCTCGGCGACCTCGGCGACCTGATCCGCGGCCGGGAGCGCCGGCGGTGACCGCCGCCGCGGCCGTCCCCGCAGCCCGCCGCGGCCGACTGAAGATCGCCGACCGGGTCTACGCCCGGCTGGCCGAACAGGCCGTCCGGCAGGCCCTCGCCGATGTCTGGGCCGCCCGGACGGCCCGCGGCAAACCGCCGCGGGCCACCGTGCTGGTGGTCCGCGGCACCGCCCGGGTCACCCTCCACCTCGACCTGCCCTACCCGGCCGACCTCGCCGGGCTCTCCCACCTCTGCCGGGACGCCGCCGCCGGCCATGTCGCCGAACTCACGGGCACGCCGGTGTCGTCGGTCGCCCTGCTGGTCGAGCGCCTCGTCCCGGAGCCGGCCCGGTGAGCGTGCCGCCGCCCCCGCCGGGCCCCGACCCGGACGGCACCGAGACGGCCGGCGGCGAGCCGGGGGAACCCGCCGCCGCGAGCCCCGAGCAGCTCCTCGAATCCGGCGTCGTCATGCCCGAACGGATCGGCCTGGAAGCGGAGTTGGCGCACGCCGGGGCGGTGCCCGGCGAGGCGGGGCCCGAGGAATGGCCGCCGACCGTGCCGTACGGCCGCCCGCACCGGCCGCGGTCACCGCGCACCGCCGTCACCGCCGTGGTGGTGACCTGCCTGCTGGTCGCGGGCGGTGCGGCGCTGTACGACGCGATCGCCGTCCGCGCCGGACACGCCGCCCGGCAGTGGCGGGCCGACCTCACCAGGGAACTGGCGACCCGTCACCTCGACGACCCGTGGGTGCTCGGCATCGCGGGCGGCGCCGCCGTGCTCGGGCTGCTGCTCTGCTGGCTGGCCTTCGCCCCGGGCCTGCGCCACTGGCTCCCGCTGCTCCGGCCGGGTGCGGCGATCGACCGTGCCGGGGTGGCCACGCTGGTCTCGGCCCGGGCCGCGCGGATCGACGGCGTCGAGCGGTGCACCGTGAAGGCGGGCCGCCGACGGGCCGTCGCCACCGTCAGTGGCAGCGCCGAACCCATCGTGGTGGAACAGGAGTTGCGCGAGGAGCTGGCCAAGGTGCCGCTGCTCGGCCCGTACCGGCTCGACCTGCGGATCCAGCCCTTCCGCCCGTCCCGGCCGGAGGACCGGCGGCACGGCCACCGCCGGCTCGCGCAGGAGGCCCCCCGATGACCATGTCCGCGGTGAACCGCACGATCCTCGCGGTGACCGGACTCGCCCTGCTGATCGGCGGGTTGCTGGTGCTGGCCGGCGGCCTCGACCTGTACGGCAGGCTGAACGCGGCGATGCCGGACGGCTGGCCGCTCACCTCGCCGCACCAGCCGGTGCTCAGCGCCGCCACCCGCCACCACTGGTCCGGACAGGAATGGTGGTGGCCGGTGGCCATCGGCGTCCCGGCCCTTGTGGTGACCGGCGCGCTCGCCTGGCTGTACGCGCAGCTGCACCGGGCCGGCCCCAGCACCGTCACGGTGCCCGTCCCCGGCGGCGACGGCGTGGCACTGCGGATGCGCAAACGCGCCCTGGAGGACGCGGTGGAGACCGAGGTGGTCGACCTGCCCGAGGTCGACAAGGTCACCGTCAAGGTGACCGGCGCCTCGCACCGGCTGCTGATGCGCTCCACCGTCCGGACGGTGCCGGGCTCGGACACCGCCCGGGTGGTGCGCGCGCTCGACGCCGGACCGCTGGAGAACGCCCGGACGAGCCTCGGCCTCGCCGAACTGCCCTGCCGGATCCGGCTCAAGGTGTCGGCCCGGCGCCCGGGCGCCGGGCCGAAGCCGCCCCGCGTGGTGTGAGCCCGCGCGGCGTCGGCGAAGCCGGACGGGCCGTCAGAGACCGCGCAGGGCGCCGCCGTCCACCGGCACCATCACGCCGGTGAGGTAGGAGGCCGCGGGGGAGAGCAGGAAGGCCGCGACCTTGCCGAACTCCTCCGGAGTGCCGTAGCGGCCGAGCGGGATCGCCGCGCTCGCCCGCGCCCGGGCCGCCGCCGGGTCGCCGCTCAGCTCGTCCAGCTCGCGGACCCGGTCGGTGTCGATCCGGGCCGGCATCAGGCCGACCACCCGGATCCCGCGCGGGCCGAGCTCGTCCGCCAGCGACTTCGCGGCCATCGCCAGGCCGGGCCGCAGGCCGTTCGAGATGCCGAGGCCGGCGATCGGCTCGCGGACCGAGCCGGACAGCACGAAGCCGATCACGCCGCCCTCCGCCAGCTCCGCCGCGGCCGTCCGCGCGATCCGCAGCGCACCGAGGAAGACCGACTCGAAGGCGCCGCGCCAGGCCTCGTCCTCGGCCCGGAGCACCGGACCGGCGGTGGGCCCGCCGACGCTGATCAGCACGCCGTCGAAGCGGCCGAACCGCTCGCGCGCGGCCTCGACCAGGAGCCCCGCGCTGGCCGGGTCGCCGTTGTCGGCGACCACGCCGTGCGCGTGCTCCGGCCCGCCGAGCTCCTCGACCGCCGCGGTCACCGACTCCTCGTGCCGGCCGCTGACCACCACCCGGGCGCCGTCGGCGACCAGCTCGCGCGCGGAGGCCAGCCCCAGGCCGCGGGTCGCGCCGGTCAGTACGTACACCTTCTGCTGCAGTCCGAGATCCATGCGCCCATCCTCCCCGGTCGGGTCCGGATCGCGCGGACCGGGTCTCACCCCGTGGTGCCGGGTTGACGCGCGGTCGGGACTTAGGGAAACCTAACCTCGCTTTCGCCCTCCCCCACCCCCCACGGAGCACCACCATGACCGAGTCCGACGACATCGCCCCGCTCTCCGGGACGGTCGCCCGCTGTCTGCTGGTCTCCGTCGCACTCTGCCTGCTGTGGGCCGGCAGCGCCTGGACGGAGGGCCACGTGCAGGCCGACGCCTCACTGCACACCGCGGCGCTCTTCGGACACCTGGTCTCGCTGGTGGTCGGCTTCGGCGCCGTCCTGGCCGTGGACTACCTCGGTGTGCTGTGGCTGCTCGGCCGCCGCACGCTCGCCCAGGTCGTCGAGTCCACCGCGCCGCTGCACGTGCCGGTCTGGGCCGGCCTCGCGGGCCTCACCCTCAGCGGCATCCTGCTGGAGCCGCACCTCGACTCCCGGCTCACCCAGGTCAAGCTGCTGCTCGTCCTGATGATCGCGTTGAACGGCGTGCACGCCACCGCCCTGGCCCGACGCCTGGAGGCCGGCGGCGCCGGCCGGGCGAAGCGGCGGCTGCTGCTGCGCGGCGCCCTCTCGGCCCTGGTCTCCCAGCTCGGCTGGTGGGGTGCCCTCGCGATCGGCTTCTGGAACACCCAGCACTGAGCCGGCCCGGCCGCCGGCTACGCGTCCGCGAGCTCCGCGGCCGGCGCGGCGGCGGCCAGCTCGGCCGCCCGCTCCTTGGCCTCGCGGCGGGCCAGCACCACCAGGCCGACCGGCACCAGCGCGGCGAACAGCCACCACTGCACGGCGTAGGCCATGTGCGGGCCGATGTCCGAGTGGTTGGGCTCGCCGAGCAGCACGGGGGAGTCGCCGACGGCCGGGGTGGCGGAGACCAGCTCCAGGTAGCCGCCGAGCACGGTGGCGCCGGTGGCCTTAGCCTGCTGTGCGCTGTTGATCAGCTTGAACTGCCGGTCCGGCAGGCCGCCGCGGTCCCGGATGCCGCTGCTGGCCGTGGTCTCGTCGGCGCGCAGCCGGCCGGTCACGGTGACCTGCCCGCCGGCCGGCGCCGGCACCGCCGGGTAGCTGGTGGCGTCGGTGCCGGAGTCCACCCAGCCCCGGTTGACCAGCACCGAGCCGCGGCCGTCGGCCAGCCGCAGCGGCGTCACCACGAAGTACCCGATGCTGCTGCCGTCCGGCTCGGTGCGGCCGCGGACGACGAACTCGTGCGCGGCGTCGTACGTACCGGTGGCCGTCACCGTGCGCCAGGTCAGGTCGCCCGGCACGGCGTACCCGGGGGAGGACAGCGAGTCGAACGCGACCGGCGCCGCCTTCAGGCTGCGCGCGATCAGGTCGTTGCGGGCGACCCGAGCCTCGTGCCGGTGCAGCTGCCAGAACCCCAGCCGGACCATGACGGGGATCAGCAGCAGCACGGTCAGCGTGATGACCGCCCAGCGCCGGGACAGCAGAAATCGGTACACACCCGGCACGCTACGCCCTACTGATCCGCGGACCGGACACCGGGGTGGGGTGCGACCTCCCGCAGCAGCTGGAGGAAGGCGTCCTCGCCGACCACCGGGGTGCCGTGCTCGCGGGCCTTGCGGGCCTTGCCGCTCCAGCTGCCCGGCTCGTTGGTGACGAGCAGGCTGGTGAGCCGGCTCACCGAGGTCGCGATGTGCAGGCCGGCCTCGATCGCACGGTCCTCCAGCACCTCCCGCTCGGTGGCGGTGTCGCCGGTGATGGCCACCCGCATGCCCTGGACCAGCGGGGAGCCGTCCAGCCAGCGGCCCGGGTTCGGGTAGGGGCAGGCCGGCCGCTTGCGGCTCGGGCGGTAGGAGGACGACCAGGAGGGGCCGCGGGACGGTGCGGGGGAGTCCTCGCCGAGGTCGGTGACGGCCACGCAGGTGGTCAGCGGCAGCGGCACCCCGAACTCCCGGGCCAGCTGCAGGCTGGGCCGGAACGCCTCGGCGAGCACCCGGGCGTCGTCCAGCGCGTTGTGCGCCTGCTGCTGCCGCACCCCGAAGTGCGCGGCCAGTGAGGCCAGCTTGCCGTTGGGCAGCGGCAGGCCCAGGTCGCGGGAGAGCACCATGGTGCACAGCCGCTGCTCGACCGGGGCGCGCAGCCCGGCGCGGGCGAACTCCCGGGCGATCATGTTCCAGTCGAAGAGCGCGTTGTGCGCGACCATGACCCGGCCGCGCAGCCGGTCCGCCAGCTCCCCGGCGATCTCGGGGAAGGTCGGGGCGTCGGCCAGCATCTCGGCGGTCAGCCCGTGGATCCACACCGGCCCGGGGTCGCGGCCCGGGTTGACGAGGGTGTACCAGTGCGCCGTCACCTCGCCCTGCGCGTCCAGCTGGTACACGCCCGCGGAGACGACCCGGTCGGCGCGGCCGAGCCCGGTGGTCTCGACGTCGACGACGGCGAAGCCGGTGCCGGCCTCGGCGGCGGGGCGTGGCGCCGGGAGGGGTGCGAGGGCGGCCAGGCCGTCCCGCGGGGACTCGATCGCATGCATGGTGCACCACTCTAAGGCCGACCGGTGCCGGGGCCGGGCCGATCGGCGGCGGGCGGTGGCCCCGACCGGGCCGGAATAGAGTGGTCGTCGGAGCGGTCGTACATCCTCGCGGCCCTCCCCGGGTCGTCAGCACCCCGACGAACCACCCCCGCACCCCGTAAGGAAGCCCCATGCGCGCCACCGTGATCCACGGCCCCAACGACATCCGGATCGAGGAGGTGCCCGACCCGGTGGTCCGGCGGCCGACCGACGCCGTGGTGCGGGTGGTCAACGCCTGCATCTGCGGCAGCGACCTGTGGGCGTACCGGGGCGTGGCGTCCCGGGTCGCCGGGCAGCGGATCGGCCACGAGTTCCTCGGCATCGTCGAGGAGGTCGGCTCCGAGGTGACCGGTTTCACCCGCGGTGACTTCGTGGTGGCCCCCTTCGTCTGGTCCGACGGCACCTGCGACTTCTGCCGCGAGGGCCTGCACACCTCCTGCCCGGAGGGCGGCTTCTGGGGCGAGGTGGGCTCCGACGGCGGCCAGGGCGAGGCCGTCCGCGTGCCGTTCGCCGACGGCACCCTGGTCAAGCTGCCGAAGGAGGCGGCCGGCGAGGAGAAGCTGCTGCCCGGCCTGCTCGCCCTCTCGGACGTGATGAGCACCGGCCACCACGCCGCGGTCGCCGCCCGGGTGCGGCCCGGCGCCACGGTGGCCGTGGTCGGCGACGGCGCGGTCGGCCTGTGCGGCGTGCTCGCCGCCCAGCGGCTCGGCGCCGGCCGGATCATCGCGCTGGGCCGGCACGAGCAGCGCACCGCGATCGCCCGCAGCTTCGGCGCCACCGACGTGGTCGCCGAGCGCGGCGAGGCCGCGATCGAGGCGGTCAAGGAGCTGACCGGCGGTCAGGGCGCGCACGCCGTCCTGGAGGCCGTCGGCACCGAGGAATCGATGCGCACCGCGATCTCGATCGCCCGGGACGGCGGCGCGGTCGGCTACGTCGGCGTGCCGCACGGCGGCAGCGCCGGCGTGGACATCGCGCAGATGTTCGGCCGGAACGTGGCGCTGGCCGGCGGTGTCGCCCCCGCCCGCGCCTACATCCCCGAGCTGCTGCCGGACGTGCTGTCCGGCGCGATCGACCCGGGCCTGGTCTTCGACCGCACCGTCGACCTGGACGGCGTGCCGGACGGCTACCGCGCCATGCACGACCGCGAGGCGCTGAAGGTCCGGATCTCCTTCTGACGCTCCCTCACCACGCCTGAACCACCGGGGCGGTGCCGCGCACGCGGCACCGCCCCGGTGTTTGCGCTGACGATTTTCGGCCAGATCGGGGACGGCCCGCGGCCGATCGTGCGCGGACGCTGTCGCGCGCGGTGCGGTGGATCTAGCATGCAGCCGCACCGTGCCTGTGATGCCCCTCACGCCCCAGTGATCCACCCGCGCACCCCGCCGACGTCAGGAGACACCGCGTGGACACTCCACCGGCCGCCGAGGCCGCCGCCGTAGACGTGCAACGGATCGAGGAGAGCGAGGAGTTCCGCGGACTGCGGTCCGCCTTCCGGAGCTTCGCCTTCCCGGTCACCATCGGCTTCATCCTCTGGTACCTGCTGTACGTGCTGCTGTCGAGCTACGCACCGGCGTTCATGGCCGCCAAGGTGGTCGGCCACGTCAACACCGCGCTGGTGCTCGGCCTGCTGCAGTTCGCCTCCACCTTCGCCATCGCCGCCTGGTACGCCCGCTACGCGGACCGGCGGCTCGACCCGCCCGCCGGGGCGATCCGCGAGAGCCACTCCGCCGCCGCCGTCCACGCCCCCCGGGAGGCCGCCGAATGATCCAGCTGGCCAGCGCCGCGAGCGACCACCGCGGCCTCACCATGACCCTGTTCGGCCTCTTCGTGGCCGCCACCCTCGGCATCACGATCTGGGCCGGCCGGCAGACCAAGGACGCCGCCGACTTCTACGCCGGCGGCCGCGGCTTCACCGGCTTCCAGAACGGCCTCGCCATCTCCGGCGACTACATGTCGGCGGCCTCGTTCCTCGGCATCGCCGGCGCCATCGCGCTCTTCGGCTACGACGGCTTCCTCTACTCCATCGGCTTCCTGGTGGCCTGGCTGGTCGCCCTGCTGCTGGTCGCCGAGCCGCTGCGCAACTCCGGCCGCTACACCATGGCCGACGTGCTGGCCTTCCGGATGCGCCAGCGCCCGGTGCGGACCGCCGCCGGCGTCTCCACCATCGTGGTGTCGATCTTCTACCTGCTGGCGCAGATGGTCGGCGCCGGCTCGCTGGTCGCCCTGCTGCTCGGGGTCAGCGGCGACGGTGCCAAGCGGTGGACGATCGTCGCGGTCGGCGCACTGATGGTGATCTACGTCGCCATCGGCGGCATGAAGGGCACCACCTGGGTGCAGATCGTCAAGGCGGTGCTGCTCATCGCCGGCACCGCGCTGATGACCGTCCTGGTGCTCGCCAAGTACCACTTCAACCTGTCCAGCCTGCTCGGCGCCGCCTCCGAGGCCAGCGGCAAGGGCGCGGCTTTCCTGGAGCCCGGCCTGAAGTACGGCGCCACCGGCACCACCAAGCTGGACTTCCTCAGCCTCGGCCTCGCCCTGGTGCTGGGCACGGCGGGCCTGCCGCACATCCTGGTCCGCTTCTACACGGTGCCCACCGCGAAGGCCGCCCGGAAGTCCGTGCTCTGGGCGATCGGCATCATCGGAGGCTTCTATCTGATGACCCTGGCGCTCGGCTTCGGCGCGGCCGCGCTGGTCGGGCCGAAGGCCATCAAGGCGTCCAACGCGGCCGGCAACACCGCGGCCCCGCTGCTCGCCGAGCAGCTCGGCGGTGGCGCCGGCTCCACCGGCGGGGCGATCCTGCTCGCGGTGATCTCCGCGGTCGCGTTCGCCACCATCCTCGCCGTCGTGGCCGGCCTCACCCTCGCCTCCTCGGCCTCCTTCGCCCACGACCTGTGGGCCAACGTGATCCGCCGGGGCAAGGCCTCGGAGAAGGAGGAGGTCCGCTCGGCCAAGCTGGCCGCGGTGGCGATCGGCGCGATCGCCATCCTGCTGTCGATCTTCGCGGACAAGCTGAACGCCGCCGCCCTGGTCGCCCTGGCCTTCGCGGTCGCCGCCTCCGCCAACCTGCCCACCCTGCTGTACTCGCTGTTCTGGAAGCGCTTCAACACCGCCGGCGCGGTCAGCTCCGTCTATGCGGGCCTGATCACCTCCGTCACCCTGGTGGTGTTCTCCACCGTCGTCTCCGGTGGCAAGAACTCGCTGTTCCCCGACGCCGACTTCCACTGGTTCCCGCTGGAGAATCCCGGCCTGGTCTCCATCCCGGTCGGCTTCCTGGCCGGCTGGATCGGCACTCTGCTCTCCAAGGAGACCGCCGACCCGGCGAAGTACGCTGAACTGGAGGTCCGCTCGCTCACCGGGCTGGGCGCCCACTGACCGGAGTTCGCCAACCGGAGCCCACCGACCGGACGGACCCCGGACGGGCGCCACCCCGATCGATAAGCTGGCCCGGCCCGCCCGCAACGGCGGCCGGGCCCGCGGTCTTCCGGGCCGCGGGCACCACGGAACACAGGCTTCGGGAAAGGGGGCCGCGATGCTGCTCGACACCTTCGGCCGGCAGGCCGTGGATCTGCGTGTGTCCCTCACCGACCGCTGCAATCTGCGCTGCACCTACTGCATGCCCGAGGAGGGCCTGCAGTGGCTGGCGAAGCCGTCGCTGCTCACGGACGAGGAGATCGTCCGGCTGGTCGGCATCGCGGTGCGCGACCTCGGGGTGCGCGAGGTGCGCTTCACCGGCGGCGAACCGCTGCTGCGGCCCGGCCTGGTCGGCATCGTCGCCGCCTGCGCCGAGCTGGAGCCCCGCCCCGAACTCTCGCTGACCACCAACGGCATCGGCCTCGCCCGCACCGCCGCCGCCCTGCAACGGGCCGGCCTGGACCGGGTCAACGTCTCGCTGGACACCCTCGACGAGGAGACCTTCCACACCCTCACCCGGCGCCGGCGCCACCAGGACGTGTTGGACGGCCTGGCCGCCGCCGAGGCCGCCGGGCTCACCCCGGTGAAGCTCAACGCCGTCCTGATGCGCGGCGTCAACGACCACGAGGCCGCCGACCTGCTCGCCTGGTGTCTGGAGCGCGGCTACGAGCTGCGGTTCATCGAGCAGATGCCGCTGGACGCCCAGCACGGCTGGGACCGCTCGCAGATGGTCACCGCGGAGGAGATCCTCGTCCTGCTGCGGACCCGCTTCGAGCTCACCCCGGAGCCGACCGCGGCCCGTGGCGCGGCCCCCGCCGAGCGCTGGCTGGTGGACGGCGGCCCCGCCCGGGTCGGCGTGATCGCCTCGGTCACCCGACCGTTCTGCCGGGCCTGCGACCGCACCCGGCTCACCGCCGACGGCCAGATCCGCAACTGCCTGTTCGCCACCGACGAGACCGACCTGCGGGAGGCGCTCCGCTCGGGCGCCGGCGACGAGGAGATCGGCGAGCTCTGGCGGAAGGCCATGTGGGGCAAGAAGGCCGGCGCCGGCATCGACGACCCGACCTTCCACCAGCCCGACCGCCCGATGTCCGCCATCGGCGGCTGACCAGTCACCCAGGGGCGGTCGGTTCCCCGCGCCCCTGATCTGGCCGCCCGTGTGCCTTGCAGCGGCGCCCCTACCCCTCGAAGTCGGCGAAGGGGACGACCTCCTTCAGGAAGCCGCGGACGCCGAGGAACTGCGAGAGGTGTTCGCGGTGCTCGTCGCAGGCCAGCCAGGTCTTCCGGCGGTCCGGGGTGTGCAGCTTGGGGTTGTTCCAGACCAGGACCCACGCGGCGGTCCCGCGGCAGCCCTTGGCCGAGCAGACCGGCGGGCCGTCCGGGCCGGCGGGGGTGCCGGCGGTGCCGAAGAGGCCGAGGGTGGGGGTGTCCATGGTGGGGCCGTCCTGGGGGGAGCTGCCGGAGCTGTCACGGCCAGTCTCGCACCCCCGGAAAGCGCTCCCGCACGCGGGCATGACGACGCCGGGCAGCCACGGGGGGAGCCGCCCGGCGTCGGTCTGTCGCTCCGACGGGGGATGCGGAGCGCGTACGCAGTATGTCACGCCGGAACCCCCGCGTGGCTAGGCCTTTCATGATTAATCTGAGGCTCCGCTGAGGGTTCTGCCGGGCGAAAGCCAACAGAAGCGGACGGATCGGGCGATGTGTCCGTATGCGTCTCAGTCGGCGGCCGGGTCGTCCGGGCCGTCCGTGCCGTCCCGGTCGGCGCGCGGGCCCGCGTCGCCGCCCTCGGTGGGGCGCCCGCCGCCGCCCGTCCCGCCGGGGCCCAGCATCAGCGGGGTCTCCGGCGGCACCGCGAAGGTGCTCGGCAGGCCGGGGGCCCGCTCGCGGCCGGCGTTCGCGATCACCACCGCGAAGTACGGCAGCAGCACGGCGCCGGCCAGCGCGGCGAAGGCCACGAACCGCTGGACGTCCCAGAGGATCACGGCGAGCAGCACGCACACCGTGCGGAGCAGCATCGAGATCACGTACCGCCGCTGGCGGCCCCGCACGTCCTCCGTGAGGCTGCTCCGGGCCCCGGTGATCCGGAAGACCTGCCCGTTGCCGGCGCTCTTCGCCATCGCTACCGCCTTCGTCCGTCACCGCGCCCCCGCGGGTGCGGCCTCTTCACGGTACGCCGTGCCGAGGGTCACAGGGGGCCGGGGGCTCAGGCTTTCCGCAGGTACCCGGGCGGGACGGTGTCGGTGAGCCAGACGCCGTTGGCGCTGACCCGGAACTCGTGGCCGTCGCGGGCCATCCCGGCGGCGTCCACGGCCAGGACGACCGGGCGGCCGTGCCGGGAGCCGACCCGGACGGCCGTCTCGGTGTCCGCGGAGAGGTGCACGTCCTGGCGGGCCATCGGACGCAGCCCCTCGCGGAAGATCGCCTCCAGGACCCGCCCGGTGGTGCCGTGGTACAGCACCGCGGGCGGGTCGCTGGGCGGCAGGCCGAGGTCGATGTCGACCGTGTGGCCCTGGCTGGCGCGGATCGAGAGGCCGTCGTCGGAGAAGGCGAAACGGCGCTTGTTGTTGGTCTCCACGACGTGGTCCAGCTCGGCCTTGCTGACCGCGCGGCCCTGCCGGGCCAGCGCGGCCAGCAGGGTGTCCACCCGGACCCAGCCGGCCCCGTCCAGGGTGATGCCGACCGAACCGGGGTCGTGCCGCAGGATGCGGGACAGCCGCTTGGAGACTCTGACCGTCTGCTTCTCGTCCATCATGTCGGGTACCTCTCCCCCCGTCGCCCGGCCCCGCTAGGAGGCCTGGCTGACCGAACTCATGTTGAAGTCGGCCACCCGCACCGGCGGCATCGCCGCCCGGGTGAACCAGTCGCCCCACTCTCGGGGCAGGCAGCGCTCGGTGCGACCGACCTCGGTGATCCGTCCCAGGATGTCGACCGGCGACTCGTTGAACCGGAAGTTGTTGACCGCGCCGACCACTTCGCCGTTCTCCACCAGGTACACGCCGTCCCGGGTGAGGCCGGTGAGCAGCAGCGTGGCCGGGTCGACCTCGCGGATGTACCAGAGGCAGGTGAGCAGCAGGCCGCGCTCGGTGCGGGCGATCATCTCGTCCAGGGTGGGCGCCGAGGACTGGTCGGCGGTCTCCAGGACGAGGTTGTCGACCGGCGGGTGCAGCGGCAGGCCGGTCAGCCCGGCGGAGTGCCGGGTGGTGAGCAGGTTGGCCAGCTCGCCGTCGCGGATCCAGTCGGTGGCGGTGAGCGGGTGGCCGTTGTCGAAGACCGAGTCGTTGTCGCCCGAGGAGTGGGTGAGGGCGAACGGCGCGGCCTCCAGGCCGGGCTCGGCCGGGTCGGAGCGCAGGGTGAGCGGCAGCGGGCTGAGCCGCTCGCCGATCCGGGTGCCGCCGCCCGCCTTGGAGAAGACGGTGCGGCCCTCGAAGGCGTCCCGGCCGCCGGAGGACCAGCTTAGGTAGACCAGCAGGTCGGCGACGGCCGACGGCGGCAGCAGCGTCTCGTAGCGGCCGGCCGGCAGGTCGATCCGCTTGCGGCCCCAGGCGAGCCGCCGGGTGAGCCCGGTGTGCAGTTCGGTGACGTCGATGTCGGTGAAGTCGCGGGTCGCGGCGCCGCCCCAGGCGGAGCCGGTGAGGTCGGCGGTCTTGGCGTTGAGCTCGACCGTGCCGGTGGGCTGGTCGTGCCGCAGCCGCAGGCCGGTCGAGGTGCCGAGGTAGCTGCTGGTCACCTCGTGCCGGGCGAAGCCGTACAGCAGTTCGCCGTTCTTGCGGGCCCGGGCGAAGGCCTCGCCGAGCGCCGGGGCGAAGGCCGCGAAGACCTCGGCGGAGGTCTCCGCGGGCGGCGCGGTGAAGTCGGCCGACGCGGGGCGGGCGGGGATCAGCGGGTGGGCGTCCTCGGCGGGCCCGGCGTCGCGGGCGGCGGCCTCGGCGGCCCGCACCAGCGACTCCACCTCGTCCAGGGTGACGGCGTCCCGGGAGACCACGCCGGAGGCGGTGCCCTCGGCGCCGTCCACGGTGGCGATCACGGTGAGGCGGCGGCCGCGGGTGACACCGTTCGTGGTGAGGCCGTTGCCGGCCCAGCGCAGGTTGGCGGTGGATTCCTCGTCGGCGATGACGACGCAGCCGTCCGCGCGGGACAGCTCCAGGGCGCGCTCGACCAGCTCGTGGGGCTTGATGGCGCTCATCAGTGACCGGCCTCCTGCTGGGTGTTGAGCACGTTGACGTTGCGGAACAGGGCGGACGGGCAGCCGTGGCTGACCGCCGCGACCTGGCCCGGCTGGGCCTTGCCGCAGTTGAAGGCGCCGCCGAGCACGTAGGTCTGCGGGCCGCCGACGGCGCTCATCGAGCCCCAGAAGTCGGTGGTGGTGGCCTGGTAGGCGAAGTCCTTGACCTGGCCCGCCAGCCGGCCGTTGCGGATCGCGTAGGCGCGCTGGCCGGTGAACTGGAAGTTGTAGCGCTGCATGTCGATCGACCAGGAGCGGTCGCCGACGATGTACAGGCCGTTCTCCACCTGGGAGATCAGTCCGCCGGTGTCGGGGCCGCCGGCCGCGGGCTGCAGCGAGACGTTCGCCATCCGCTGCACCGGGACGTGCGCGGGGGAGTCGGCGAAGGCACAGCCGTTGGAGCGGCCGAGGCCCTTGAGGCGGGCCATCGCCCGGTCGAGCTGGTAGCCCACCAGCACACCGTCCTTGACGAGGTCCCAGGACTGGGTGGCGACGCCCTCGTCGTCGTAGCCGATGGTGGCGAGGCCGTGCTCGGCGGTGCGGTCGCCGGTGACGTGCATCAGCCCGGAGCCGTACGCGAGCGTGCCGAGCTTGTCGAAGGTGGCGAAGGAGGTGCCCGCGTAGGCGGCCTCGTAGCCGAGCGCGCGGTCCAGCTCGGTGGCGTGGCCGATCGACTCGTGGATGGTCAGCCACAGGTTGGACGGGTCGACCACCAGGTCGTAGCGGCCCGCCGTGACGCTCGGCGCCTTCATCTTCTCGCCCAGCAGCACCGGCAGTTCGGCGAGTTCGGCGTCCCAGTCCCAGCCGGTGCCGCGCAGGTACTCGAAGCCGCGGCCGGCCGGCGGGGCCAGGGTGCGCATCGAGTCGAAGGCGCCGGTGCGCTCGTCGACGGAGGTGGCCTCCAGCGAGGGGTGCAGCCGGATCCGCTGCTGGGTGGTGACGGTGCCCGAGGTGTCCGCGTAGAACTTGTTCTCCTGCACCGTCAGCAGGGCCGCCGACACGTGCGAGACGCCTTCCGCGGCGAGCAGCCGGCCGCTCCAGTCGGCGAGCAGGGCGGTCTTCTCGGCGTCCGGTACCTCGAAGGGGTTGACCTCGTACGAGGAGACCCAGACCGCGTCGGCGTGCACCGGCTCCTCGGCGAGCTCCACCACGTCCTCGGACCCGGCCGCGCGGCTGATGCCGCCGGACAGCCGGGCCACCGCGACCGCCTGCTCGGCGACCCGGACCGCCGCGTCCGTGGTGAGGTCGACCCCGGCGGCGAAGCCCCAGGCGCCGTCCAGCAGCACGCGGACGGCGAAGCCGAGCTGCACCGAGTCCGAGGTGCCCGACGGGCGGGCGTCGCGCAGCCGCCAGGAGGCGCTGCGGACCCGCTCCAGGCGGAAGTCGGCGTGGCCGGCGCCGAGTTCGCGGGCCCGTGAGAGGGCGGCGTCGGCGAGGGCGTGCAACGGATAGCCGAGGAACAGCGGGTCGACGGCGCGGCTTGTGGGCGGCATCGGGCTCCCTGGGTCGAACGGTCTGGGGGCGGCGGGCACCCCCGGGCAGGGGAACCCGCATCGCATCATGGACCGTCGACCGCTCCGGTAGCCAGCGGATTTGCCGTGGGCGTGTTGCCCGGGGCGCGGCGCGCGCCCCGGGCGGACGCCGGACGATCCGTCAGGCGACCGTCTCCCACCAGCCGTCGAGCTCCTGCGGCTGGTCCACGTCGACCCGCTCGCCGGGCCGCGGCACGACCAGCGGCACGGCCTGCGCCTTGGCCTCCACCAGCAGCCGCTCGATCGGCTCCGCCCACGGGTGCAGGCCCAGGTTGAAGGTGCACCAGTGCACCGGCACCAGCAGCCCCGCCCGCAGCTCGCGGTGGGCGCGGACGGCGTCCTCCGGCGTCATGTGGATGTCGGCCCAGGCCTCGTCGTACGCGCCGATCTGCACCAGCGCGGCGTCGAACGGGCCGTGCTCCTCGCCGATCCGCGCGTAGCCCTCGAAGTAGCCGGAGTCGCCGGTGTAGTACACCTTGCGGTTCGGCCCGGCGATCACCCACGAGCCCCAGAGCGTGGTGTTGCGGGTGGTGCCCCGGCCGGAGAAGTGGTGCGCCGAGGTCAGCGTCAGGGTGAGCGGGCCCAGGGTGCAGGTCTCGTCCCAGTCGAGCTCGATGATCCGGTGCTCCGGCACTCCCCAGCGCCGCAGGTGGCTGCCGATGCCCAGCGGCACCAGGAAGGGCGCGGACTGCAGCGTCACCAGCCGCTTCACGGTGGCCATGTCGAGGTGGTCGTAGTGGTCGTGCGAGATCAGCACCGCGTCCACCGGCGGCAGCTCCGCCAGGTCGGCCGGCACCGGGTGCAGCCGCTTCGGGCCGACGTGCGCGGACGGCGAGCAGCGGTCGCTCCAGATCGGGTCCAGCAGGACCCGGGCGCCCTCGATCTCCACCAGGACGGAGGCGTGCCCGTACCAGACGACCTCCACGCCCTCGGCGGCCCGCTCGCCGTGCCGGGGACGGACCGTCGGCACCGGCATCGACGGCCGGCGCCCGTCGCGGTCGAGCAGCATCCGGCGCACCGTCTCGGCGCCCGGCATCGACGGCCTGGCCAGCTCGGACTCGGCGTTGTGGAACACGCCGTCCCGGTACTGCGGGGAGCGGCGGATCCGCTCCTCGCGCTCGCCGTCCGGCCGGCCGCCGAACGCCGCCGGCAGGTCACGCAGCGCCCACGCCGCGCCGCCCACCGCGGCCGCCAGCGCGGTGAGGGCCAGCAGGCGGCCCTGCCGCCCGGTGGAACTGGGGGGCTGTGCCTCGGTCATCCGTGCTCCCGCTCTCTCGTCACCGACCGTGTGCCGGGCCTCGCTGATGGTGCGGCCCGCGACCGCGCCGCCCAGAGGGCAACGGGTACGGCCCGGCCGGTTGTTCCCGTCCAAGTCGGACGCGTTGTCGGGAAGCGACAGTTCCCGCCGGACGGACCTGTGGGAGGTCGATTCGTCGCGGGCTCACCAGGACCGATAGCGTCACAGTGCGTACGCGTCACCGGCGTACCGCTGCGGCCCGGCGGCCAACCGGCCGCCGCTCGACGGGCCGCCGCCAACTACGGAGAGAGGTGGATCGTTGAGCCGCTCGGTTCTCGTCACCGGAGGCAACCGGGGCATCGGCCTCGCGATCGCCAAGGCCTTCGCCGAAGCCGGCGACAAGGTCGCCATCACCAGCCGCTCGGGCGAGGTCCCGGCCGAGCTGGCCGCGCACGAGGTCCTCGCCGTCAAGTGCGACATCACCGACGCGGCCCAGGTCGACGCCGCCTTCGCGGAGATCGAGGAGAAGCAGGGCGCCGTCGAGGTGCTGGTCGCCAACGCCGGCATCACCAAGGACACCCTGCTGCTGCGCATGTCCGAGGACGACTTCACCTCCGTCCTGGACACGAACCTCACCGGCACCTTCAGGGTGGTCAAGCGCGCCGCGACCAAGATGCTCCGCGCCCGCAAGGGCCGCGTGGTGCTGATCTCGTCCGTGGTGGGCCTGCTCGGCTCGCCGGGCCAGGCCAACTACGCCGCCTCCAAGGCCGGCCTGGTGGGCTTCGCCCGCTCCCTCGCCCGCGAGCTCGGCTCGCGCAACATCACCATCAACGTGGTCGCGCCCGGCTTCGTCGACACCGACATGACCGCGGTGCTCAGCGAGGATCGCCGCAAGGAGATCGTGTCCGGCGTGCCGCTCGGCCGCTACGCCGCGCCCTCCGAGGTCGCCGCCACGGTCCGCTTCCTCTCTTCCGACGAGGCCGCATACATCACCGGAGCCGTCATTCCCGTCGACGGCGGATTGGGCATGGGTCACTGAACCATGAGTGGAATCCTTGAGGGCAAGCGCATCCTGATCACCGGTGTGCTGATGGAGTCGTCCATCGCCTTCCACACCGCGAAGCTGGCCCAGGAGCAGGGCGCCGAGATCATCCTCACCGCCTTCCCGCGGCCGAGCCTGACCGAGCGCATCGCCAAGAAGCTCCCCAAGCCCGTGAAGGTCCTGGAGCTCGACGTCTCCAGCGAGGAGCAGCTGGCCGGCATCGCCGACCAGGTCCGCGAGCACCTGCCGACCCTCGACGGCATCGTCCACTCGATCGGCTTCGCCCCGCAGGACGCGCTCGGCGGCAACTTCCTCAACACCCCGTGGGAGTCCGTCGCCACCGCCATGCAGGTCTCCGCCTTCTCGCTGAAGTCGCTGACCATGGCGCTGCTGCCGCTCATGCAGGACGGCGGCGCGGTGGTCGGCCTGACCTTCGACGCGCAGTTCGCCTGGCCGCAGTACGACTGGATGGGCCCGGCGAAGGCCGCACTGGAGGCGACCAACCGGTACCTCGCCCGCGACCTCGGCGAGCGCAACATCCGCTGCAACCTGATCTCGGCGGGCCCGATCGGCTCGATGGCCGCCAAGTCCATCCCGGGCTTCGGCGCGCTGGCCGACACCTGGAGCACCCGCTCGCCGCTCAAGTGGGACCTCTCCGACCCGGAGCCGGCCGGCCGCGGCGTCGTCGCCCTGCTCTCGGACTGGTTCCCGAAGACCACCGGCGAGATCGTCCACGTCGACGGCGGCCTCCACGCGATCGGCGCCTGACAGCCTGCACACCGGGTGAACCAATGACCGGGTGAACCGATAGGGGCGCGGGAACTGCGCGAGACGGAAGACAGCTGAGCTCAGCTCCTTCCGCCGCGCGCAGTTCTCCCCCAGCCTTCGGCCGGGAGGTGCCCCCACGCGCCCCTGTTCTGTGGTCGGGCCTACTCGCTGCCGCAGGCGCCGATGGCGCGGCCGGCTTCGAGGGAGGCCCGCTGGGCGTCGCCGTGGCGGATGGCGTCGAGGATGCCGTCGTGGCCGACGTACCGTTCGGCGATCAGCTCCGGGCCGACGTCGTGCCGCAGGTGCGCCCGCATGACCTCCCCGAGGTCCGCGTACACCGCGGCCAGCACCTCGTTGTGGGCGGCCGCGACGACCGCCTGGTGGAAGGCGGCGTCGGCCTGCACGAAGTCCTCGGGTTCGCCGGAGTGCCAGGCGTGTTCGCGGCGTTCGAGCGTCGCGCCGAGCAGTTCCAGGTCGCGGTCGGTGCGCCGGCCGGCGGCGAGCCCGGCGGCGGACATCTCCAGGGTGGCCCGCAGCTCGGCGACCTGGCTCTGGTCGGCGTCGGCGAACCGCCGGTGCATCACGCCGGCGAGCTCGCTGGTGGCCAGCACGTACGTCCCCGAGCCCTGCCGGATGTCGAGCAGGCCGTTGTGGGCGAGCGCCTTGACGGCTTCGCGGACGGTGTTGCGGGCGACCCCGAGCTGTTCGACGAGCGCGGCCTCGGTGGGGATGCGGGAGCCGACCGGCCACTCGCCCGAGGTGATCTGGGCCCGCAGCTGCGCGATGACCTGATCGGACAGCGGGGTGCGGCGGGTGGACGACAGCGCCATGGGCTCGGACTCCTACTCCTCTTCCTCGCTCCCCGTGGGAGGGAGCCTCAGACCTTAGCCGGTTCGGGACGTTCTGGCGTGAGCATTCATCCCATCATTCTATGATGGGCGCTATGTCGACCGCAGCGGACTCCGCCACCCACCGCCGCGCCGAGCCCGTCCCGGCCGCGCCCGCGCCCACCCGCGCCCGTCTCCTCACCCTGCTCCTCGCCGTCGGCATCGCGCTGGCCGCCGTCAACCTGCGTCCCGTGGTCACCAGCCTCGGGCCGCTGCTCGACGACGTCCGGGCCGGCCTCGGCATGAGCGCCGGCGTCGCCGGCCTGCTCACCGCGGTGCCCTCGCTCTGCTTCGCCGTGTTCGGCCTGGCGGCCCCCGCGCTCGCCCGGCGGCTCGGCCCGATCACCGTGGTCGCAGCCGGCATGGGCGCGATAACCCTCGGCGTGCTGGCCCGGTCCTTCGCCGGCGGCACCGCCGTCTTCCTGCTGCTGACCGCGGTCGCCCTGGCCGGCGTCGCGGTCTCCAACGTGCTGCTCCCGGTGGTGGTGAAGCGGTACTTCCCGGAGCGGGTCGGCCCGATGATCGGCCTCTACTCGATGGCCCTGTCGGTCGGCACCTCGCTGGCCGCCGCCGCCACCGTGCCGCTGACCACCGCGATGGGCGGCAGCTGGCGGGCCGGCCTCGGGGTCTGGGCCGCGCTCGGCGCCGTGGCCCTGGTGCTGTGGCTGGTGGTCGCCCTGCTGCGCCGCGAGCGCTCCTCGGCGGCGGGGGAGGAGCCGGCCGCCGCCGAGCGGACCGTCCCGATCGTGCGCAGCCGCACCGCGTGGGCCCTCGCCGTCTTCCTGGGCCTGCAGGCCACCAGCGCGTACGCCACGATGGGCTGGCTGCCGAAGATCTACCAGGACGCCGGGGTCTCGGACGGCGCCTCCGGGGTGCTGCTCGCCCTGGTCATGGCGGTCAGCGTGCCGGCCTCGTTCGTGCTGCCGAACCTCGCCGCGCGGCGCGGCGACCAGCGGCTGTTCGTCGTGGTCCTCGGCGTGTGCGGGATCGCCGGCTACACCGGTCTGGCGTTCGCCGCGGGCACCGCCTCCTGGCTGTGGGCCTGCCTGGTCGGCCTGTCGATGTGCGCCTTCCCGCTGGCCCTCACCATGATCGGACTGCGCGCGCGGACGCCCGGCGGGGTGGCGCGGCTGTCCGCGTTCTCGCAGTGCGTGGGCTACCTGATCTCCATCCCGGGCCCGATCGCGGTGGGCGCGGTCTACCAGGCCAGCGGCAGCTGGTACCTGCCGCTGGGCCTGCTGGCCGTGCTGCTGGTGCCGCAGATGGCGTTCGGCGCACTGGCCGGCCGTCCCCGGCACATCGAGGACGAACTGCCCCGCGTCCCGGCCGCGGCCTGACCCCGGTTTCCGGACGGAAGCGGCGGAATGCGACACTCGGCGCATGCCAGTTCTCGAACCCGAGCCGCAGGACGGCCAGAAGAAGCTGCTCCAGCTGTTGGGCGCGATCGCCGGTGTGGTCGTGCTCGTCGCCGTGATCGCCATGGTCGCCGCCCGCCTGGGCTGACGGGGTCCGTCCGCCGTCCCCACTCCTGCGGGTGGCGACCGCACGGACCCCGCGCCCGGCCGCGCATTTTCTGCAAAGCTCTAGGGGTATGAGCGCCGACACACCCCGAAGGATCATCGTTCTCCGTCACGCCAAGGCCGACTGGCCGAACCAGGTGGCCGACCACGAGCGGCCGCTGGCCGACCGCGGCAGGCACCAGGCGCCGGAGGCGGGCCGCTGGCTGACCGACTCCGGCATCAACCCCGACTACGTGCTCTGCTCCACCGCGCTGCGCACCAGGGAGACCTGGAAGCTGGCGGCGCACGAACTGCCCAAGCGCCCGCGCCGCACGGTCTACGAGGACCGGGTGTACGAGGCCAGCCCGGGCGAGATCATCGCGGTGCTCCAGGAGACCCCGGACGAGTTCGCGGACCTGATCCTGGTCGGCCACAACCCCGGCGTGCTCGGCCTCACCCAGGTCCTCGCCGGCGACGAGGGCGACGTGGACGCGCTCAACCGGCTCCGGCTCAGCAGCTTCCCGACCGCGGCGATCGCGGTCCTCAGCTTCGCCGGGCCGTGGAAGTCGGTCGAGCCGGGAGTGGCCAAGCTGGACTCGTACCACACGCCGCAGGACTGACGGCGGACACGGCAAAGGGTGGCCGGGGCGGATGCCCGAGCCACCCTTCGTGCTGCCGGCGGTGAGTGTGCTGCCGGGCGTGAGGCACCGGCTCGCGGCTCAGTCGGTGACGCTGCCGTCCAGCTCGTCCGCCGCCTCGACCTCGTCGCGGGTGATGCCCAGCAGGTAGAGCACGGTGTCCAGGAACGGCACGTTGACCGCGGTGTGCGCGGCCTCGCGGACCACCGGCTTGGCGTTGAAGGCCACGCCGAGCCCGGCCGCGTTCAGCATGTCGAGGTCGTTGGCGCCGTCGCCGATCGCCACCGTCTGCGCGAGCGGCACCCCAGCCTGCTCGGCGAACCGGGCCAGCCAGCGGGCCTTGCCCGCGCGGTCCACGATCTCGCCGGTGACCCGCCCGGTGAACCTCCCGTCCGCCACCTCCAGGGTGTTGGCGGCGGCGAAGTCCAGCCCCAGCTGCTCGACCAGGTGGTCGGTGACCTGGGTGAACCCGCCGGAGACGATCGCCACCTGGTAGCCGAGCCGCTTCAGCGTCCGGATCAGCGTGCGGGCGCCCGGCGTCAGCCGGACCTCGGTGCGGACCTTCTCCACCACCGCGGCGTCCAGCCCGGCCAGCAGGGCGACCCGGGCGCGCAGCGACTCGGCGAAGTCCAGCTCGCCGCGCATCGCGGCGGCCGTCACCTCGGCGACCTTCTCCTCGCAGCCGGCGTGCGCGGCGAAGAGCTCGATCACCTCGTCCTGGATCAGCGTGGAGTCCACGTCCATCACCACCAGGCGCTTGGCCCGGCGGTGCAGGCCGGCGCCGACCACCGCGATGTCCACGCCCAGCGCCGCGGCCTCCGGCGCCAGCCGGGCCCGCAGTACCTCGGTCGGCAGGCCGGAGACGGCCAGCTCCACCGCCGTCACCGGGTACTTGGCGAGGCGGAACACCCGGTCGATGTTGCCGCCGGCCTCGCTCACCAGACCGGCCAGCGCGGCCACCGCGGCGGCGGTCAGCGGATGACCGAGCACGGTGACGTGCGAGCGGCCCTCCCGGCGCGGCCGGTTGTCGCCGATGCCGGAGATGATCTCGGCCTGCAGCTTCAGGTCCTCGGCCCAGCGGTGCACGGTCGCGCGCAGCCCGCCGTCGGAACCCCGCCCGGAGGGCGGCGTCACCAGGGCGCACAGCGTTATCCGGCCCCGGGTGACGACCTGCTCGATGTCGATCACGTCCACGCCGTACTCGGCGAGCGTGGCGAACAGGCCCGCGGTGATACCGGGGCGGTCCTTGCCGAACACCTTGACGAGCAGCGTCCGCTCGTCGTCGGTCCGTGGCTGCGGGGCGGGGCCGGGCTCGGCGGCCGGATCAGTCGCGTTCATGGTGACTCCCACGCTACCCGGCCCCGGCCGCGGGCCACGCCGGGCGTCCGCACGCTGGGACGACACGGCGGCCCCGGTTTCGTTGCCGCCCGGTCACAAACGCCGAGGTGACTTTCAGGTACGGCCGCGGGGCTGGAATGATTCCCCCGTCAGATCACATGCGCAACTCCCCATGCGGGGAGCCAATCGGGGGACCGAGAGAGCGGGGGCAGGCGGACGTGCCGCAACTCGTACTGGAGCTCAACGGCCAGCAGACCGTCCTGGAACCGGGCCGCGCGTACACCATCGGACGCGATCCGGCCTCGGACTTCGCCTTCGACGACGCCCGGGTGTCCTGGCGGCACGCCACCATCGCCTTCGACGGCGCCGGCTGGCAGCTGCAGGACCACGGCTCCACCAACGGCACCTACACGGGCGGCGCCCGCACCCAGCACGTGCCGCTCCACCCGGGAGCCGTCGTGCACCTGGGCAATGCCGAGAACGGCCCTCGGCTCGCCTTCTCCGCGCCGGCCCACGCGGCCGCGCCGCAGCAGGGCGTGCACGAGGCGGTGACCAGCCGGGCCGCGCAGCCGCCGGTCGCCCACCAGGCCCCGGCCCAGCAGCCGCCCGCCGCCCAGCAGCCCTGGGCGCAGCACCCGCAGCCGCCCGTCCACCAGCAGTGGGACACCCCGGCGCCGCAGCCCGTCGTGCCGCACCAGGTCCACCCGCAGCACGCGCCCGTCCCGCCGCAGGCGCACATCCCGCAGCAGGGCCAGCCGCCGCTGCCGAACGGGCTCGGCAACCCGACCATGGTGCGCAGCCTCACCGCAGGCATGCGCACCATCCGCATCGGCCGCGCCCTGGACAACGACATCGTCGTCTCCGACCTGCAGGTCTCCCGGCACCACGCGGAGCTGCGGCAGCTGGCCGACGGCCGCTGGGAGATCGTCGACCTCGGCAGCCACAACGGAATCTTCCTCAACGGCCAGCCGGTGCAGCGTCAGCTGATGGGCCCGCAGGACCGCCTGACGGTCGGCCGCTCCAGCTTCGTGCTGGTCGGCGACCAGCTGCAGGAGTTCGTCGACACCGGCGCCGTCACCTTCTCCGCCCGCCACCTGACCGTCGAGGTCGAGTTCAAGGGCGGCAAGAAGGTCCTGCTCGACGACGTCTCCTTCGCCGTCCCGGAGAAGTCCCTGGTCGCCGTCATCGGTCCGTCCGGCTCCGGCAAGTCCACCCTGCTGCGCGCCCTGACCGGCTACCGCCCCGCCGACCGCGGCGAGGTGCTGTACGACAACCAGAACCTGTACCAGCAGTTCGCCGAGCTCCGCTCGCGCATCGGCCTGGTGCCGCAGTCCGAGATCCTGCACAAGGAGCTCACCGTCCGCAGCGGCCTCAAGTACGCCGCCCGGCTGCGCTTCCCCGGCGACACCGAGGCCGCCGAGCGCGAGCGCCGCATCGACGAGGTGCTGTACGAGCTGCGCCTGGACAAGCGCGCCGACAACCGGATCACCGCGCTCTCCGGCGGCCAGCAGAAGCGCGTCTCGGTCGCCCTGGAGCTGCTCACCAAGCCCTCGCTGATCTTCCTGGACGAGCCGACCTCCGGCCTCGACCCGGGCATGGACCGCGAGGTCATGCAGACTCTGCGGGGTCTGGCGGACGACGGTCGAACGGTCCTCGTCGTCACCCACTCGGTGGCCGAACTCGCGCTCTGCGACCGGCTGCTGGTGATGGCGCCGGGCGGCTCGGTGGCCTACTTCGGCCCGCCGTCCGAGGCCCTGCACTTCTTCGGCTACGAGACCTGGGCCGACGTCTTCCAGGCCTTCGAGAACTACCCGGACCACGACTGGGCCGGCCGCTACAAGGGCTCCGTCCACTACCGGCAGTACTCCGCCGACGTGGACGCCGCCGTCCCGCACGCCACCCCGAGCGTGCCGCTCGCCCAGGCCCGCCCGCCGAAGCCGCAGAGCTGGGGCTCCCAGCTGTGGACGCTGATCAGCCGCTACCTCGCGGTCATCGGCTCCGACAAGGGCTTCATGCTGCTCTCCCTGGTGCTGCCGCTCGTCCTCGGCGGGGTCTCGGTGCTGATCCCCGACAAGTGCGGCCTGGCCGCCTGCGCCTCCGGACGCAACGACATCGCCAAGATGATCCTGCTCGTGGTCGCGTTCGGCGCCTGCCTCTCCGGCTCGGCGAACTCCGTCCGCGAACTCATCAAGGAACGGGCGATCTACGAACGGGAACGCGCCACCGGCCTGTCCCGGTCCGCCTACCTGGTCTCCAAGATCGTCGTGCTCGGCCTGGTCAGCTTCGTCCAGGGCGGCGTGATCTCCGCGATCGCCTTCAAGACCCGCGACCTGCCCGCCGAGGGCCTGCTCCTGAAGAGCATGCCCGCCGCCGAGATGGCGATCGGCGTGATCCTGCTGAGCTTCACCTCGATGCTGGTCGGTCTGACCATCTCGGCGCTCGTCAAGACCGCCGAGAAGACCATGCCGCTGCTGGTCATGTTCGCCATCATCCAGATGGTCTTCACCGGCGCGATCTTCCAGGTCTTCGACAAGCCCGGCCTGGAGCAGTTCGCCTGGCTGATGCCCGGCCGCTGGGGCCTCGCCGCGAGCGGCAACACCCTCGACCTGGCCCACACCTCCGCCGTCACCTACAACACCGACGTCCGCCCGCCCACGCCGGTCGTCGACCCGCTGTGGGACCACACCGTGGGCCACCTCTTCCTCAACTGGTTCGCCCTGATCGCCATCTCGGTCGGCCTCGCCTTCCTCGTCCAGCGCTTCCTGCGCCGCCACGAGCCCGAGGTCATGCAGAAGGGCTGACACCCGCACCGCACACGACGGGCGGCACCCCCGGGCAGGGGGGCGCCGCCCGTCGCCGTACGCCCCGGGACCTAGGCCGGTCGCCTCATGCCCGGGCCGCCCGCCCGGCGGTAGCGTGGGGGACATGCCGCCCGAGGAACCCGCCCCCGCCTGCGACCCCTGCCTGGGCGGGATCGAGGCGATCAGCACCGCCGTGCTCGCGATGAGCCGCCACCTGGAGGTCCGCGAGGTGCTCCGGCGGATCACCGCCTCCGCCCGCGCGCTGCTCGGCGCCGAGTACGCCGCCCTCGGCGTCCCCGACGACCACGGCGGCTTCGCCCAGTTCGTCGTCGACGGCGTCACCGACGAGCAGTGGCGCGCCATCGGCCCGCTGCCCCGCCAGCACGGCGTCCTCGCCGCCATGCTCCACGAACTGACGCCCACCCGGCTCGGCGACGTCCGCACCGCCCCCGACTTCGGCGGCTGGCCCGCCGCGCACCCCGAGCTCAAGGACTTCCTCGGTATGCCGATCGTCGACGGCACCGAGATCCTCGGCGCCGTCTTCCTCGCCAACAAGGCCGGCGGATTCACCGCCCACGACGAGGAACTCCTGCGCATCCTCGCCGCGCACGCCGCCCTCGCCCTCTCCAACGCCCGCCTCTACGAGCGCAGCCGTGAACTCACCCTCGCCGGCGAGCGCGCCCGCATCGCCCACGACCTGCACGACGCCGTCTCGCAGAAGCTCTTCTCGCTGCGCCTCACCGCCAAGGCCGCCGCCACCCTCGTCGACCGCGACCCGGCCCGGGCCCGCGCCGAACTCGCCGAGGTCGCCCGGCTCGCCGCCGAGGCCGCCGACGAACTGCGCGCCGTCGTCGTCGAACTGCGGCCCGCCGCACTGGAGGAGGACGGCCTCACCGCCACCCTCGCCTCCCAGGTCCAGGTGCTGGACCGCGCGCACACCGCCGCCGTCAGCTTCACCGCCCGGCACATGAAGGCGCTGCCCGCCGCGCAGGAGGCCGCCCTGCTGCGGGTCGCCCAGGAGGCTCTGCACAACGCGCTGCGGCACTCCGGCGCCCGCACCGTCGACGTCTCGCTCGCCGGCACCCCGGCCCGCGGCGCCGTCCTGCGGGTCGCCGACGACGGGCAGGGCTTCGACCCGGACTCCGTCCGGCGGGCCGGACGCCACCTCGGCCTGGTCTCGATGCGTGACCGCGCGGCCGCGGTCGGCGGCACCCTCACGCTGGAGTCGGCCCCGGGCAAGGGGACGGTCGTGGAGATGGAGGTCCCCGGTGCCTGACAGCCAGACGATGATCCGCGTCCTGCTGGTGGACGACCACCAGGTGGTCCGGCGCGGACTGCGCACCTTCCTGGAGGTCCAGGACGACATCGAGGTCGTCGGCGAGGCCGCGGACGGCGCCGAGGGCGCCGCCCTGGCCCAGCAGCTCGCCCCCGACGTCGTGCTGATGGACCTCAAGATGCCGGGTGTCGACGGCATCGAGGCCCTCAAGATGCTCCGCGACCAGGGCAACCGGGCGAGGGTCCTGATCGTCACCAGCTTCACCGAGCACCGCACCGTCGTCCCCGCCCTGCGGGCCGGCGCCGCCGGCTACGTCTACAAGGACGTCGACCCGGAGGCCCTCGCGGGCGCCATCCGCTCGGTGCACGCCGGGCACGTGCTGCTCCAGCCCGAACTCGCGGAGGCGCTGCTCTCCGACGACGGGCCGCGGCCCGCGCAGGGCCGCGGCGGAACCCTCACCGAACGCGAGCGCGAGGTGCTCGGCCACATCGCCGACGGCCGCTCCAACCGGGAGATCGCCCGTGCCCTGCACCTCTCCGAGAAGACGGTGAAGACCCACGTCTCCAACATCCTCATGAAGCTCGACCTCGCCGACCGCACCCAGGCCGCGCTCTGGGCCGTCCGCAACGCCGAGGCCTAGGGCAGAGCGCTCGCTGAGGGAGCACCCTCAGGGGCGCGGGGAACTGCGCAATCCGGATGCGGCCATCACGACGGCACGGGCCAACCCACAGGGGCGCGGGGAACTGCGCAATCCGGATGCGGGTCACTGTGCCCGTCAGGGGCCGGCCCCAGTTCGCAGTGAGATCCGTCCTCGGACTGCGCAGATCTCCCCCAGCCTTCGGCCGGGAGGTGCCCCCACGCGCCCCTATGGGTTGCCCTGGGGCGGCTCGTCGACGAGGGCGTTGTAGGCGGCGACCTGGGCGCGGCGGGCCGTCCGCTCCAGCGGGGCGAGGACCTCGCGGCGGGCCGCCATCTCGGAGGCGGAGACGGCAGCGCCGTGCCCGCCGGCGGCGATCGAGAGCAGGGCCGACACCTGCCGCGCGGACTCCAGCACCCGCACGGCCCGCGCCGGATACCCCGGCGCCAGCAGCTCGGCGTGCCCGCGGCGGCGGTACGCGTCCAGGGCCTGCAGCGCCTCCGGTCCGGCACCCGCCACGTCGAGGCGGGTGAGCAGGACGGTGGCCTGCCGCAGGCCGTCCGCGAGTTCGAACTCGGCCTCGTGCAGCGAGGGCACGTCGGCCGGCGGGGTGTCGTTGACCTCCGAGCAGCGCCACAGCACGGTCGCCGAGCGGTCGCCCTCCGGCCCGAACACGTTGACCTCGGGCACCAGCCCGATCGGCACACCGACGGCCAGCACCGCCTCGCCCGCGGCCATCGCCTCGGTGTTGAACGGCGCCGGCCCGGTGAGGCCGAGCGGGTGCCCGGCGCTGGGCAGGGCGAGCCGCAGCCCGCGGACACCGAGGACGCGGAGACGGCCGAGCGCCCAGGTGAGGCCGTGCAGCTCGCCCTCGCTGTCGCCGGGCAGCCCGGTGACCCGGTGGGACTCGTCGCCGCCGAGCACGGCGGTGGCGGCGTCGTCGGGCGGCACGGCACCGGCGAGCAGGGCGTTGCCCCAGGCGGTGAGCCGGCCCGAGCGCGGCTCCTGGTAGGGATTGTCGGCAGGTGTGGCGAGCATCCCGCCAGCCTACGGACAACTCCGCCACCCGCGTGGCGTAGGTTTGGGCTGTGCTGCGCGCGGCGCATCCCGTCCCGCCCGCCGGACCGGCGGGAGTACGCTGCCCGCGCGCACCGACTGTCGAGACCACTGGACCGCACCCCGAGGCCCGATGCCGCCGGCCTCGGACGGCCGACATCTGCATTGGGGAAGGCTAGGCATGAGTGACGTGCTGGAGCTCGTCGACGTTTCCGTGGTCCGGGAGGGTCGCGCGCTGATCGACCGGGTCTCCTGGTCGGTCGCCGAGGGCGAGCGCTGGGTTGTCCTGGGTCCGAACGGCGCGGGCAAGACGACCCTGCTGCAGGTCGCCTCCACCTACCTCTTCCCGACCGCCGGCACCACCGCGGTGCTGGGCGAGAAGCTCGGCTCGGTCGACGTCTTCGAGCTGCGCGCCCGGATCGGCCTCGCCAGTGCCGCGATGTTCGACAAGCTGCCCGGCGAGCAGACCGTGCTGCAGACCGTGCTCACCGCCGCCTGGGGCATGACCGCCACGTGGAACGAGCAGTACGACAGCAGCGACGAGGCCCGCGCGCTGGCCCTGCTGGACCGGCTCGGCATGGCCGGCTACACCACCCGCAAGTTCGCCACCCTCTCCGAGGGCGAGCGCAAGCGCACCCTGATCGCCCGCGCGCTGATGACCGACCCCGAGCTGCTGCTGCTGGACGAGCCGGCCGCCGGCCTCGACCTCGGTGGCCGCGAGGACCTGGTGCGCCGCCTCGGCGCGCTCGCGCAGGACGAGTACGCGCCCTCGATGGTGATGGTCACCCACCACGTCGAGGAGATCGCACCGGGCTTCACGCACGTCCTGATGATCCGCCAGGGCAAGGTGCTGGTCGCCGGTCCGATCGACACCGAGCTGACCGCCCGCAACCTGTCGCTCTGCTTCGGCCTGCCGCTGACCCTGGAGCGCCACGGCGACCGCTGGTCCGCGCAGGGCCTGCCGCTGGGCTGACCCCGCCCGCCGACGGCCGCCGGGCCGCGCACCCGCACCGGGCGCGCGGCCCGGCGGCCGTTTCGGCGCACCGCCCCCGGGGCCCTGAACCACTGAACTCCGCTGAACACGGATCTGCCGCGCGTACGACCGGTTTCCGCCTGTTCACCTGCGGGAAGCTAGGCGTCACATGCTTCCCCCTCCCTAGGATGGCCCTGTGGACAGCTGGATCTGGTGGCTCCTCGCCGCCGTCGGCCTTGGTATACCGCTGGTAGTCACCGCGATGCCCGAGTTCGCCATGTTCGCGATCGGGGCCGGCGCCGCGGCGATCACCGCGGCCCTCGGGGCCGGGGTGGTGCCGCAGTTCCTGGTGTTCGTCGCGGTGTCGGTCGCGCTCCTGGTGTTCGTCCGCCCGATCGCGTACCGCCAGCTGCAGAAGGGCCCGGCGATCAAGACGGGCATCGAGGCGCTCCAGGGCGCCACCGCAGTCGTACAGGAGAAGGTCGACGGGGAGGGCGGCCGGATCAAGCTCAACGGCGAGATCTGGTCGGCCCGGGCACTCCACCCCGGCAGTGTCTACGAGCCGGGGCAGCAGGTCGACGTCGTCGAAATCCAGGGCGCCACCGCCCTGGTCGTCTAGGGGAGAATCGTGGAACCCGTCCTCATCGTGCTGCTCGTCCTGGTCGTGGTGGCCTTCATCGCCCTGATCAAGACGATCCAGGTGATCCCGCAGGCCAGCGCGGCGATCGTGGAGCGCTTCGGACGCTACACCCGCACGCTGAGCGCGGGTCTCAACATCGTCGTGCCGTTCATCGACACCATCCGCAACCGCATCGACCTCCGCGAGCAGGTCGTGCCGTTCCCGCCGCAGCCGGTCATCACGTCGGACAACCTGGTCGTCAACATCGACACCGTCATCTACTACCAGGTGACCGACCCGCGGGCCGCGACCTACGAGGTCGCCAGCTACATCCAGGCCATCGAGCAGCTCACCGTCACCACGCTGCGCAACATCATCGGCTCGATGGACCTCGAGTCCACCCTGACCTCCCGCGAGGTCATCAACGCCGGCCTCCGCGGCGTCCTGGACGAGGCCACCGGCCGCTGGGGCATCCGCGTCAACCGCGTCGAGCTGAAGGCGATCGAGCCGCCGACCTCCATCCAGGACTCGATGGAGAAGCAGATGCGCGCCGACCGCGACAAGCGCGCCGCGATCCTCACCGCCGAGGGCGCCCGGCAGGCCCAGATCCTGCGGGCCGAGGGTGAGAAGCAGGCCGCGGTCCTCCAGGCCGAGGGTGAGGCGCAGGCCGCGGTGCTCCGCGCCGACGGTGAGGCCGCCGCGATCCGCACCGTGTTCGAGGCCATCCACGAGGGCGACGCCGACCAGAAGCTGCTCGCCTACCAGTACCTGCAGACCCTGCCCGAGCTCGCCAAGGGCGACTCCAACAAGCTGTGGATCATCCCCAGCGAGGTCGGCGACGCGCTCAAGGGCCTCGGCGGCGCCTTCACCGGCCTGACCGGCGGCAACGGCGCAGGCCCGGCCTCCGCCGCCGCCCCGCGCCCGGTGGACACCGAGACCAAGAACGTCGCCCGCCCCCGGGTCGAGACCACCCGCGAGTACCCGCGGATCGACCCCGAGTGACCCGGCCGTAGGGCCCCGGCGAACAGTTCCGGCCTGCGCCTCCCGCACGGGAGGCGCAGGCCGGACCCGTATGTCACGTTCGGCCGGGCCGTCTCGTCCCCCTGGTATGAGAATCGCCATCGTCGGAGGAACGGGGACGCTGGGACACCACGTCACCGAGGAACTGCGCGCACGCGGACACGAGGTCCGGGTGCTCAGCCGCCGCTCGCCCGAGCACCCGGTCGACCTGACCACCGGAGCCGGACTGGCCGCGGCGCTCGCCGGCTGCGACGCCGTGGTCGACGCCGCCAACAGCCGCTCGGCGCAGGGTGCCGAACGCACCCTGGTCGACGGCACCCGGAACCTGCTCGCCGCCGAACGGGCCGCGGGCGTCGCCCACCACGTCTGCGTCTCCATCGTCGGCTGCGACCGGGTGCCGGTCGGCTACTACCGGGTCAAGACCGACCAGGAGCGGGCCGTCACCGAGGGCCCGGTGCCGTGGACGGTCGTCCGGATCACCCAGTTCCACGAACTGCTCGCCGAGATGTTCGGCCTGCTCGGCCGGTGGCGCCTGCTCACCGTGCCCCACGCCAGGCTGCAGAGCATCGCCGCCGAGGACGCCGCCCGCGCGGTCGCCGACGCCGCTGAGCAGCCGGCCCGCCTCGGCCGGATCGAGGCCGCCGGCCCGGAGACCACCGACGCCCGCGAGCTCGCCCGGACCTGGCGCGCCGTCACCGGCCGCCGCGCCCTGCAACTGCCCCTGCCGCTGCCCGGAGCCGTCGGCCGGGCGCTGCGCGCCGGCGGCCTGACCACCCAGCGGCCCGACACCCGCGGCACCGTGACGTTCGCCGACTGGCTCGCCCGCGGGACCGCCGCCGCTCCGGCCGGCGGCGCACCGGCCGACCGCACATCCTCCGACCGCGCATCCTCCGACCACGCGTCGGCCGGGTGATCCGCGCCGGCCCCGGGGAGCGGCCCGCCGCCCCGCGGGGCCGGCCCGTCCGGCCCGCGGTCCGGATCGTGGATCACCCCTGGCCCGGCCGTCCCTCCTCCGGCATGATCCTTACTGACAGGACCGAAGGAGGGAATCGGGGATGACGGTCTGGGAAGCGCTGGCGGTGCTGCTGGCGGGTGTCGGCGCGGGCACCATCAACACCGTCGTCGGCTCCGGCACGCTGATCACCTTCCCCGTGCTGCTCGCCCTCGGCCTGCCGCCCGTCACCGCCAACGTCTCCAACACCCTCGGCCTGGTCCCCGGCTCGATCAGCGGCGTCATCGGCTACCGCCGCGAGCTCGTCGGCCAGCGCCGCCGGCTGCTGCGCCTCGGCACCGCCTCCCTGATCGGCGGCCTCACCGGCGCCTACCTGCTCACCAAGCTCCCCAGCAGCGCCTTCGACACCATCGTTCCCGCGCTGATCCTCTGCGCCCTCGTCCTCGTGGTGATCCAGCCCCGGGTGTCCCGTGCGGTGGCCGCCCGGCGCGGCCACGGCGGCGGCAGCGCCGAGGGCGGCGCGCTGCTCTTCGCCGGCGTCCTGCTGGCCGGCGTCTACGGCGGCTACTTCGGCGCCGCCCAGGGAGTCCTGCTGCTCGCCCTGATGGGCATGCTGCTCCAGGACGACATGCAGCGGATCAACGCCACCAAGAACGTCCTCGCGCTGATCGTCAACGGCGTCGCCGCGGTCTTCTTCCTCTTCGTCGCCCCCATCGACTGGACGGCCGTGCTGCTCATCGCCGCCGGATCGGTGGTCGGCGGCCAGCTCGGCGCCAAGGTCGGACGCCGGCTGCCGCCGCCCGTGCTGCGCGGCGTCATCGTGGTCGTCGGCCTCGCCGCCGTCACCCGGCTCCTGCTCACCTGACACCCCGTGTCGCCCGGCCGTCGGGCCCCCGCCTTCCTATGCTCCTTGTGACGCACCCCCGCGGCGGGCGGCCCGCCCGCCGCGGGCCCGCCACCGACCCACCGGGAGCACCCGTGAGCCGAACCCGGCTGACCGAGGACGAGATCACCGCGGCCCTGGCCGCCCTGCCCGAGTGGCACCGCGAGGGTGAGGCGATCGTCCGCACCGCCGAGACCGCCAGCTTCATGACGGCGATCCGGGTCGTCGACACCGTCGCCGTCGCCGCCGAGGAACTCGACCACCACCCCGACATCGACATCCGCTGGCGCACCCTGCGCTTCAACCTCTCCACCCACAGCGCGGGCGGCCTCACCGGCCTCGACACCACGCTCGCCGGCCGCATCGACGACGTGCTGCGCACCACCTCCTGAGGCAGGGTCAGTCCGCGGGGCACCCCGTTCCGACGGGGTGCTCGGGCCGTCATGAGATGCTGGGCGCTTGCAGCAGCAGTCGGGACGGACGGATTTCATGGCTCAGGACCCTCCCCGGACCTATGACCAGGGGTACCCGCACAACGGCGCCGGGCAGCAGCCCGAGGCCGGCCACGACTACCAGCAGCAGGCCTGGTACCAGCCCCAGGCGGACCAGCCGGCCGACCCGTGGGCGGCCGGGCAGCAGCAGCCCCACCAGGCCGCGGGCGACCAGCAGGCCTGGCAGCCGGGCGCCGACCAGCAGGCCTGGCAGCAGCAGAACGCGTGGGACACCACCGGCCAGGCCACGCAGTCCTACCCGCAGCAGGGCTACACCGAGCAGGGCTACACCGAGCAGGGCTACGCAGCGCAGGGCTACGCGGAGCAGTCCTACCCGCAGCAGGGCTACCCGGCGCAGGGCTACTACGCAGGCGGCTACGAGCAGTTCCCGCAGCAGCAGACCGGCGACCCGTACCAGGCCGCCGCCGCGTACACCGATCCCTACGCGCCCTACGGCGCCAGCTCCGCCGGTACCGCCGACCCGTACGCGCAGATCACCCCCGAGCCGCCGCTCCACACGCCGAGCACCGACCCGGCGTACAGCAGCTGGCCGACCCAGACGCAGGAGACCGAGCAGTCGGCCTTCCCGGACACCGACGGCCACCCGGCCGCCTTCCCGGCCGCCCCGGACGAGGACCCGGCGGGCACCGCCGCGCCGACCCTCAGCCCCTACACCGTCACCCGCGGCGAGGACCGCCCCCGGGACCCTGACGACGAGGGCCGCGCCGGGCGCCGCTCGCTCGTGGACCGCGCCCGGGCCGCCGCGACCTCCGTCGTCTCCGCGGACCACGGCCCCGGCCGCCGCACCCTGCTGATACGGGCCGGCGCGGGCGCCGCGGCGCTCGCCGTCCTGGTCACCGCCGGCATCCTGGCGACCGGCGGCGACGACGGCGACAAGTCCGACGGCGGGGCCGACACCGCGGCCGCCCGCAGCTACACCGTCGCGCACGCCAAGGCCTGGGCAGCCAAGCCCGCCTCGGCCGCCGCGGCCGACGACACCCTGGCCGGCGGCTGGATCACCGCCGACGCGGTCGTCCGCGCCGACGGCTCCGGTGTGCAGGCCTACGCCCTCGCCGACGGCAAGCCGACCTGGACGGTCACCGCGCCCACCCAGGGCGCCGCCCCCTGCGGGCTCTCCCCGACCGTCAACACCGCCGGCCTCGGCGGCGTGCTCTTCCGCACCGGCAGCGACGCCAAGAGCCCCTGCACCGTCCTCGCCGCCGTCGACAGCAAGACCGGCAAGACCGCCTGGACGAAGAACCTCTCCGACACCAAGGACGGCTACGACGCCGAGGTCTCCGTCCTCGACGACAAGGTCGTCGCGGTCGGCGAGGACAAGGTCTTCGCCTGGGCCGCCGCCGACGGCAAGGACCTCTGGCAGTACACCGGCCAGGGCAAGTTCTGCAGCCTGTCCGGCGGGGCGGGCGGAGCCACCGTCGTCCTGCACAGCAGCTGCGCCGACAGCACCCCCACCGACCAGGCGGTCGCCCTCAACGCGGCCGACGGCAAGGTGAAGTGGTGGCGCGGGCTGAACAACAAGCCCAAGACCGTGCGGGTGCTCTCCGCCGAGCCCGCCGTCCTCGCCACCAGCGGCGAGAAGCCCACCGACGACCGGATCTTCGCCTGGAGCCCCTCCGGCGACCCGGCAGCCGAGATCCCGGTGACCGGCGACGCCGGCCGCCTGGACACCGCGCGCGGCACCTTCGACACCGTGCCGACCGTCTTCTTCCACGAGAACACCATGGTCACCGCCGTCGGGCCCGCGGACGGCGGCGCCGCCACCGCGGTCGTCGCGTACGACCTCGCCACCGGCAAGCCGGCCTGGACGACCGCGATCGCGGAGAAGCGCAAGTCCCGAGCGGTCGGCCTGGACGGCGGCGGTCTGCTGCTCGCCGTCGACGAGCGCCTCGACCAGCCCGCGCACATCAGCCGCTTCGCCCTCACGGGCGGCCAGGAGACCCAGGGCGGTGCCTTCCCGCAGCGCACCGGCTCGCTGCTCAGCACGGGCCGGGTGCTCTCGGCGGGCGACAAGGTCGTGGTGCTCCCCGAGCACTCGGCGAACTTCGGCACCGCCACGGCCTTCCAGGCCAAGGGCTGACGCCCGTCCCGTCACCGGCACGAAGAACGCCGCAGGCCGGCCCGTCCCCCGATCGGGCCGGCCTGCGGCGTTCCGTCCGTGCGCCCCGCCCGGTCCTGTCCGGACCGGTCAGGCGCTGGCCGGCAGCCAGGCGGCGAGCTCGCGCAGCTCACTGCCGCGCAGGCCGAGGGCGAGCATCAGCGTCGCCTCCGGCGTCGGCTCGAACGGCCGCCGCAGCAGCCTCATCCCGGCCTGCTCCGGCGTCCGGTCGGCCTTCCGCTGGTTGTCCTCCGGGCACGCGGCCACGGTGTTCATCCAGCTGTCGGCGCCGCCGCGCGACTTGGGCACCAGGTGGTCGACGGTGCTCGCCCGCCGGCCGCAGTAGGCGCACCGGTGCTGGTCCCGGACGAGGACACCGCGCCGCGACCACGGGGCGTGTTGTCGGAACGGCACCCGCACGTAGCGGTTGAGCCTGATCACCCGGGGGACCGGAACGGCCACACCGGTACCGCGCACCATCCCGAGCGGATGGGCGTGCTCGACGACCGCCTTGTCCTGCAGGACGAGCACCACGGCGCGCTTCAGCGACACCGTCGTCAGCGGCTCGTAGCTCGCGTTCAGTACCAGTGTGTTGCGCATTGTTCAGGCCACCTCCCCTGTGCGGCCGCACCGCCAGGGCACGACCGTCCCGTCACTGCCGCTCTCGGCGGTGTGTCCACTGTGAAGGGCCGCGGCCACGGCAACAACGGAATTTCCGTCCGCCCCGCGGCCGAGCGAAAACCCGCTGGCCGGATGCGCGTACTCTCTAGAACGCTGGAGTCGTCCGGCGCGGGCCCACGGCGGGCCGCGGACACCGTCGGACGCGACCGAAGGAGAAGCGTGACCGTGACGGACATCGTCGACGAGCTGCGGTGGCGTGGGCTGATCGCCCTGTCCACCGACGAGGACGCACTGCGCAAGGCGTTCGCGGACGGCCCGGTCACGTTCTATTGCGGCTTCGACCCGACGGCGCCCAGCCTGCACCTCGGCAACCTGGTGCAGATCCTCACCATGAAGCGCCTGCAGCTGGCCGGAAACCTGCCGCTCGGCCTGGTCGGCGGCGCCACCGGCTTGATCGGCGACCCGAAGCCGACCGCCGAGCGCGTCCTCAACGACCCCGAGACGGTGGCCGGCTGGGTGGACCGCCTGCGCGGCCAGATCGCGAAGTTCCTCGACTTCGAGGGCGAGTTCGCGGCCCGCATGGTCAACAACCTGGACTGGACGTCCGGCATGTCGGCGATCAGCCTGTTGCGCGACGTCGGCAAGTACTTCCGGGTCAACAACATGATCGCCAAGGAGGCGGTCGCCCGCCGGCTGAACTCCGACGCCGGCATCAGCTACACCGAGTTCAGCTACCAGATCCTCCAGGGCATGGACTACCTGGAGCTGAACCGCCGCTACAACTGCACCCTGCAGACCGGCGGCAGCGACCAGTGGGGCAACCTCACGGCCGGCAGCGACCTCATCCGCAAGGCCGAGGGCAAGTCCGTCCACCTGCTCGCGACCCCGCTGATCGTGAAGGCCGACGGCACCAAGTTCGGCAAGACCGAGTCCGGCACGGTCTGGCTCGACCCCGAGCTCACCACCCCGTACGCCTTCTACCAGTTCTGGCTGAACGCGGACGACCGGGACGTCTCCAACTTCCTGCGGATCTTCTCCTTCCGCTCGCGGGAGGAGATCGAGCAGCTGGAGCGGGACACCGCCGAGCGGCCCGCCGCCCGCCTCGCCCAGCGGGCGCTGGCGGAGGAGCTCACCTCGATGGTGCACGGCGCCGAGCAGTACGAGCGCGCGGTGGCCGCCTCGAAGGCGCTTTTCGGCCAGGGCGACCTCGCCGACCTGGAGCCGGCCACCCTGGCCGCGGCACTCGCCGAGGTCCCGAAGGCCACGGTCGCGGAGCTGCAGTCGGTCGTCGACCTGCTGGTCGAGACCGGGCTCGCCCCGAGCCGTTCCGGTGCCCGCCGCACCATCAAGGAGGGCGGCGCTTACCTGAACAACGCGAAGGTCACCGACGAGGAGGCCGTGCCCGCCGCCGACGACCTGCTGCACGGCCGCTGGCTCGTGCTGCGGCGCGGCAAGCGCAACCTCGCCGCCGTCGAGCTTGCGTCGAACTGACGTCAGGTGGCTTGAACCGCACTGCGGTTGAGCTGCCGCGACACCCCACAGGGGCCGGATCCAGCCAGATCCGGCCCCGCGTGTTTGACGCTGGCTGCCCGGTGCCCTAACGTTGGACGAGTCGCCGAAACTGGTTGCGAACCGGTAACGGCCCCCTCCCTCCGACGAGTCGACCGTCGCACACCCATTCGAGAAATCGTCCGGGGAAATGTGCGTCAAAAACTCTGCTAGAGTTCGGGGCGCCGAAAGGCGAAAGCCGAAAGGCAAAAGCGAGTCGGAAAAGCCCGAGCGGCGGATCTGATAAGCTGGAAACACGAAAGAGCGAAACGCCCGGAGGGTCCGCTGGAAGGCGGTCCGAAGGAAGTGTCCGTTCCTTGAGAACTCAACAGCGTGCCAAAAGTCAACGCCAGATATGTTGACATCCCCGGCCGGTCCGTTTGGATCGGTTGGAGGTTCCTTTTGAAATAACACAGCGAGGACGCAGTGCGCGGGGCCGCCTATTCCGGTGGTTGCCGTGCCGCTCAACGCGAGTGTGAACCGGCCGCTTTTAATTAAGCAGGGCCGAGTAATCATTCACGGAGAGTTTGATCCTGGCTCAGGACGAACGCTGGCGGCGTGCTTAACACATGCAAGTCGAACGGTGAAGCCCTTCGGGGTGGATCAGTGGCGAACGGGTGAGTAACACGTGGGCAATCTGCCCTGCACTCTGGGACAAGCCCTGGAAACGGGGTCTAATACCGGATACGACCTTCCCCTGCATGGGGGTTGGTGGAAAGCTCCGGCGGTGCAGGATGGGCCCGCGGCCTATCAGCTTGTTGGTGGGGTAATGGCCTACCAAGGCGACGACGGGTAGCCGGCCTGAGAGGGCGACCGGCCACACTGGGACTGAGACACGGCCCAGACTCCTACGGGAGGCAGCAGTGGGGAATATTGCACAATGGGCGAAAGCCTGATGCAGCGACGCCGCGTGAGGGATGACGGCCTTCGGGTTGTAAACCTCTTTCAGCAGGGAAGAAGCGCAAGTGACGGTACCTGCAGAAGAAGCACCGGCTAACTACGTGCCAGCAGCCGCGGTAATACGTAGGGTGCGAGCGTTGTCCGGAATTATTGGGCGTAAAGAGCTCGTAGGCGGCCTGTCGCGTCGGATGTGAAAGCCCGGGGCTTAACCCCGGGTCTGCATTCGATACGGGCAGGCTAGAGTGTGGTAGGGGAGATCGGAATTCCTGGTGTAGCGGTGAAATGCGCAGATATCAGGAGGAACACCGGTGGCGAAGGCGGATCTCTGGGCCATTACTGACGCTGAGGAGCGAAAGCGTGGGGAGCGAACAGGATTAGATACCCTGGTAGTCCACGCCGTAAACGTTGGGAACTAGGTGTTGGCGACATTCCACGTCGTCGGTGCCGCAGCTAACGCATTAAGTTCCCCGCCTGGGGAGTACGGCCGCAAGGCTAAAACTCAAAGGAATTGACGGGGGCCCGCACAAGCAGCGGAGCATGTGGCTTAATTCGACGCAACGCGAAGAACCTTACCAAGGCTTGACATACGCCGGAAACGTCCAGAGATGGGCGCCCCCTTGTGGTCGGTGTACAGGTGGTGCATGGTTGTCGTCAGCTCGTGTCGTGAGATGTTGGGTTAAGTCCCGCAACGAGCGCAACCCTTATTCTGTGTTGCCAGCGAGTAATGTCGGGGACTCACAGGAGACTGCCGGGGTCAACTCGGAGGAAGGTGGGGACGACGTCAAATCATCATGCCCCTTATGTCTTGGGCTGCACACGTGCTACAATGGCCGGTACAAAGGGCTGCGATGCCGCGAGGCGGAGCGAATCCCAAAAAGCCGGTCTCAGTTCGGATTGGGGTCTGCAACTCGACCCCATGAAGTTGGAGTTGCTAGTAATCGCAGATCAGCATGCTGCGGTGAATACGTTCCCGGGCCTTGTACACACCGCCCGTCACGTCACGAAAGTCGGTAACACCCGAAGCCGGTGGCCTAACCCTTGGGAGGGAGCCGTCGAAGGTGGGACCAGCGATTGGGACGAAGTCGTAACAAGGTAGCCGTACCGGAAGGTGCGGCTGGATCACCTCCTTTCTAAGGAGCACATGGCCGACTGCGAGCGAATGTCTCGCACGGTTGCTCATGGGTGGAACGTTGACTATTCGGCACTCGCGGTAGGGATGGCCAGTACTGCTCTTCGGAGCGTGGAACGTCGATCACCGTCGCGGGTGCCGGGCACGCTGTTGGGTCCTGAGGGAACGATTGTTCCTTCTGGGATGCCGGCTCCACTTGAGGGTCGTCTTCGGACGGTTCGAGGGTGGGTGTCTGGTCGTTGTTTGAGAACTGCACAGTGGACGCGAGCATCTGTGGCCAAGTTTTTAAGGGCGCACGGTGGATGCCTTGGCACCAGGAACCGATGAAGGACGTGGGAGGCCGCGATAGGCCCCGGGGAGCTGTCAACCGAGCTTTGATCCGGGGGTGTCCGAATGGGGAAACCCGGCAGTCGTCATGGGCTGTCACCCGCTGCTGAACACATAGGCAGTGTGGAGGGAACGCGGGGAAGTGAAACATCTCAGTACCCGCAGGAAGAGAAAACAACCGTGATTCCGGGAGTAGTGGCGAGCGAAACCGGATGAGGCTAAACCAGTATGGTGTGAGACCCGGCAGGGGTTGCCATGTTGGGGTTGTGGGAAAGTTCTTCAGTCGTCTGCCGGCGGCTGGGCGAGTCAGAAACCGTATGGATAGTCGAAGGACATGCGAAAGGTCCGGCGTAGAGGGTAAGACCCCCGTAGACGAAATCTGTACGGCTCGCTTGAGCTTCTCCCAAGTAGCACGGGGCCCGAGAAATCCCGTGTGAATCTGGCGGGACCACCCGCTAAGCCTAAATATTCCCTGGTGACCGATAGCGGATAGTACCGTGAGGGAATGGTGAAAAGTACCGCGGGAGCGGAGTGAAATAGTACCTGAAACCGTGTGCCTACAAGCCGTGGGGGCACCCCTTTGGGGTGTGACTGCGTGCCTTTTGAAGAATGAGCCTGCGAGTTTGCGGTGTGTAGCGAGGTTAACCCGTGTGGGGTAGCCGTAGCGAAAGCGAGTCCGAATAGGGCGTCTGAGTTGCATGCCCAAGACCCGAAGCGGAGTGATCTAGCCATGGGCAGGTTGAAGCGCGGGTAAGACCGTGTGGAGGACCGAACCCACCAGGGTTGAAAACCTGGGGGATGACCTGTGGTTAGGGGTGAAAGGCCAATCAAACTCCGTGATAGCTGGTTCTCCCCGAAATGCATTTAGGTGCAGCGTCGCGTGTTTCTTGCCGGAGGTAGAGCACTGGATAGGCGATGGGCCTCACCGGGTTACTGACCTTAGCCAAACTCCGAATGCCGGTAAGTGAGAGCGCGGCAGTGAGACTGTGGGGGATAAGCTCCATGGTCGAGAGGGAAACAGCCCAGAACACCGACTAAGGTCCCTAAGCGTGTGCTAAGTGGGAAAGGATGTGGAGTCGCAGAGACAACCAGGAGGTTGGCTTAGAAGCAGCCACCCTTGAAAGAGTGCGTAATAGCTCACTGGTCAAGTGATTCCGCGCCGACAATGTAGCGGGGCTCAAGCACATCACCGAAGTCGTGTCATTGCAGCAATAGGGCCAACGCCCGCTGTGATGGGTAGGGGAGCGTCGTGTGCCGGGTGAAGCAGCGGAGGAATCCAGTTGTGGACGGTTCACGAGTGAGAATGCAGGCATGAGTAGCGATACAAGAGTGGGAAACTCTTGCGCCGATTGACCAAGGGTTCCTGGGTCAAGCTGATCTGCCCAGGGTAAGTCGGGACCTAAGGCGAGGCCGACAGGCGTAGTCGATGGACAACGGGTTGATATTCCCGTACCCGCTTTGAAGCGCCAACGTCGAACCAGGTGATGCTAAGGCCGTGAAGCCGGCCCGGAGTCTTCGGACGAAGGGACGTGGTGGAGCCGCCGGTCCAAGTCTGTAGTAGGTGAGCGATGGGGTGACGCAGGAAGGTAGTCCAGCCCGGGCGGTGGTAGTCCCGGGGTAAGGGTGTAGGACGAACGGTAGGCAAATCCGCCGTTCACATAGTCTGAGACCTGATGCCGAGCCGATTGTGGTGAAGTGGATGATCCTATGCTGTCGAGAAAAGCCTCTAGCGAGTTTCATGGCGGCCCGTACCCCAAACCGACTCAGGTGGTCAGGTAGAGAATACCGAGGCGTTCGGGTGAACTGTGGTTAAGGAACTCGGCAAAATGCCCCCGTAACTTCGGGAGAAGGGGGGCCAGCCCTGGTGAGGATCTTTACGGTCTGAGCTGGGGGTGGCCGCAGAGACCAGCGAGAAGCGACTGTTTACTAAAAACACAGGTCCGTGCGAAGCCGTAAGGCGATGTATACGGACTGACGCCTGCCCGGTGCTGGAACGTTAAGGGGACCGGTTAGTCCGATTTCGGTCGGGCGAAGCTGAGAACTTAAGCGCCAGTAAACGGCGGTGGTAACTATAACCATCCTAAGGTAGCGAAATTCCTTGTCGGGTAAGTTCCGACCTGCACGAATGGCGTAACGACTTCTCGACTGTCTCAACCACAGGCCCGGTGAAATTGCATTACGAGTAAAGATGCTCGTTTCGCGCAGCAGGACGGAAAGACCCCGGGACCTTTACTATAGCTTGATATTGGTGTTCGGTTCGGCTTGTGTAGGATAGGTGGGAGACTGTGAAGCGGCAACGCCAGTTGTTGTGGAGTCGACGTTGAAATACCACTCTGGTCGTGCTGGATGTCTAACCTGGGTCCGTGATCCGGATCAGGGACAGTGTCTGGTGGGTAGTTTAACTGGGGCGGTTGCCTCCTAAAGGGTAACGGAGGCGCCCAAAGGTTCCCTCAGCCTGGTTGGCAATCAGGTGTTGAGTGTAAGTGCACAAGGGAGCTTGACTGTGAGACTGACGGGTCGAGCAGGTACGAAAGTAGGGACTAGTGATCCGGCGGTGGCTTGTGGAAGCGCCGTCGCTCAACGGATAAAAGGTACCCCGGGGATAACAGGCTGATCTTCCCCAAGAGTCCATATCGACGGGATGGTTTGGCACCTCGATGTCGGCTCGTCGCATCCTGGGGCTGGAGTAGGTCCCAAGGGTTGGGCTGTTCGCCCATTAAAGCGGTACGCGAGCTGGGTTTAGAACGTCGTGAGACAGTTCGGTCCCTATCCGCTGTGCGCGTAGGAGTGTTGAGAAGGGCTGTCCCTAGTACGAGAGGACCGGGACGGACGAACCTCTGGTGTGCCAGTTGTCCTGCCAAGGGCATGGCTGGTTGGCTACGTTCGGGAGGGATAACCGCTGAAAGCATCTAAGCGGGAAGCCTGCTTCGAGATGAGCACTCCCACCTCCTTGAGAGGGTAAGGCTCCCAGTAGACGACTGGGTTGATAGGCCGGATATGGAAGCCCAGTAATGGGTGGAGTTGACCGGTACTAATAGGCCGAGGGCTTGTCCTCAGACGCTCGCGTTCACTGTGTGGTTCCCGGGTAGCGAACAGCTATCGCCGGCGAACGAAGTAACACTTATCAATTGAAAAGTGTGTTTCGCTGAATACCCGATAGGGTTTCGGTGGTCATAGCACGAGGGAAACGCCCGGTTACATTCCGAACCCGGAAGCTAAGCCTCGTAGCGCCGATGGTACTGCAGGGGGGACCCTGTGGGAGAGTAGGACGCCGCCGAACAATTATTCAAAGGCCGCGGCCCCAGCGATTCGCTGGGGCCGCGGCCTTTTGTGTTTTCTGCGGACATGAACGAGCAACCCCGGCAAGGGAGTTCGAGCCCAAAGGCGGCTCGGCACCTGATGCCGGACAATGGAAGAGGCGTGTGGCCGTATGGCCGGCGCCGGGCCGTACAGGGCGTTGGTGTCGCTGCCGACGGACGTTGAGACGGCCGAGTTGAAGTAGCGAAGGAGCCACCGGAATGTCGAACCCGCCCCAGGACCGTCCCGAGCGTCGATCGGACGACGGTCGCGGCTACCAGCCCCGGTCGCGCGGGGGTTGGTCGAACGACCGCGACCGCGGCCCGCGCCGTGACGACCGCGGTGAGGGCGGTTACCGCCGTGACGACCGTCCGTCGGGTGGTGGCTACCGTGGCCGTGACGACCGTCCGTCGTACGGGGACCGTCCGTCGGGTGGTGGCTACCGCGGCCGTGACGACCGTCCGTCCGGTGGTGACCGTCCGCGTCGTGACGACCGTCCGTCGTACGGCGACCGTCCGTCGGGTGGTGGCTACCGCGGCCGCGATGACCGTCCGTCCGGTGGTGACCGTCCGCGTCGTGACGACCGTCCGTCGTACGGCGACCGTCCGTCGGGTGGTGGCTACCGTGGCCGTGACGACCGTCCGTCCGGTGGTGACCGTCCGCGTCGTGACGACCGTCCGTCGTACGGCGACCGTCCGTCGGGTGGTGGCTACCGCGGCCGCGATGACCGCCCGTCCTACGGGGACCGTCCGTCGGGTGGTGGCTACCGTGGCCGTGACGACCGTCCGTCCGGTGGTGACCGTCCGCGTCGTGACGACCGTCCGTCGTACGGCGACCGTCCGTCGGGTGGTGGCTACCGTGGCCGTGACGACCGTCCGTCCGGTGGTGACCGTCCGCGTCGTGACGACCGTCCGTCGTACGGCGACCGTCCGTCGGGTGGTGGCTACCGTGGCCGTGACGACCGTCCGTCCGGTGGTGACCGTCCGCGTCGTGACGACCGTCCGTCGTACGGCGACCGTCCGTCGGGTGGTGGCTACCGCGGCCGCGATGACCGCCCGTCGTACGGGGACCGTCCGCGTCGCGATGACCGTCCGTCGTACGGCGACCGTCCGTCGGGTGGTGGCTACCGTGGCCGTGACGACCGTCCGTCCGGTGGTGACCGTCCGCGTCGTGACGACCGCCCCTCCTACGGCGACCGTCCGTCCGGTGGTGACCGTCCGCGTCGTGACGACCGCCCCTCCTACGGCGACCGTCCGTCCGGTGGTGACCGTCCGCGTCGTGACGACCGCCCCTCCTACGGCGACCGTCCCTCTGGTGGTGGCTACCGCGGTCGCGACGACCGTCCGTCCTTCGGAGACCGTGAGCGTCGGGACGACCGTCCGCGCGGTGACTTCCGCCGTGACGAGCGCCCCTCCTACGGCGACCGTCCGCGTCGCGATGACCGTCCGTCGTACGGCGACCGTCCGTCCGGTGGTGGCTACCGCGGCCGTGACGACCGTCCGTCGTACGGCGACCGTCCGCGTCGTGACGACCGCCCCTCCTACGGCGACCGTCCGTCCGGTGGCGGTTACCGCGGCCGCGACGACCGCGGTGCGCGCGGCGGCCGGCCGTCGTACGGCGATCGCGGGGACCGGGGTGGCCGGTTCGAGGGCCGCCGTGACGACCGCCGGGACTACGACGACCGTCGCGGCACGCAGGAGCCGGTGCATCGGCTGCCGATCCCGGAGGATGTCACCGGGTTCGAGCTGGACGCCGACGTGCGCCAGGACCTGAAGAGCCTGCCGAAGACCCTCGCCGACGACGTCGCCCGCAACCTGGTGATGGTCGCCCGCATGCTCGACAGTGAGCCGGAGGAGGCCTACAACTACTCGCGGGTCGCGCTGCGGCTGGCCTCGCGCGTGGCGAGCGTCCGTGAGGCGGCCGGTTTCGCCTCCTACATGACGCAGCGTTACTCGGAGGCGCTGACGGAGTTCCGCGCCGCCCGCCGGATGACCGGTCGCGCCGACCTGTGGCCGGTGATGGCGGACTGCGAGCGCGGCCTGGGCCGCCCGGAGCGCGCGCTGGCGATGGCCGGCGAGCCCGAGGTGAAGCAGCTGGACAAGGCCGGCCAGGTCGAGATGCGCCTGGTCGCCGCGGGTGCCCGCAGCGACATGGAGCAGTTCGACGCCGCCGTGGTGACGCTGCAGAGCCCCGAGCTGGCGTCCAGCACGGTCCACCCGTGGACCGCCCGCCTGCGGTACGCCTACGCCGAGGCGCTGATCGCGGCCGGCCGCGGCGAGGAGGCCCGCGACTGGTTCGCCAAGGCCGCCGACGCCGACTCGGACGGTGCCACCAACGCCTCCGAGCGGCTGGCCGAGATCGACGGCCTGGAGTTCGTCGACGCGATGGACGAGGAGGAGGCGGAGGAGGCTGCCGAGCAGTCGGAGGCCCCCGCCCGCAAGATCGCCCACGACGAGATCGGCGACGACCGGGTCATCTACGAGGACGAGGAAGACGTCGAGGAGTACTACGACGAGGACGACCTCGAGATCGACGACGTCGACCCGGCCGAGGCCGAGGACGGCGACGAGGACGCGCCCGAGCGCGCCTGATCAGGCGTCCCGCGAGGGACCGGAGTGACGGAGGGCCCCACCGCAGCAGCGGTGGGGCCCTCCTGCGTTTCCGGGGCCGGCCTCAGCCGAGCGTGAGCGAGCGCAGCACCAGGCCGGTGGCGGGCTTCGGCCCGAAGGAGGTCGACTTGCGGGGCATGGTGACGCCCTGCTCGGCCAGCCGCCGGACCACGCGCTCCTCGACGGGGTGGAGGAGGACGGCGGTGCCGCCGCTGCGGGCGGCCTCCTGCTCGGCGGCGCTCGCGGTGTGCAGGTAGCCGATGTGGTCCGGCGCGTCCGGGACCTGCCAGGTGTGCTCCAGCAGCGTCTCGTGCAGGACGGTCGCGTCCAGCCGGCGCCACTCCTCGGGCCGGTCGGTGCGGACGGTGGCGGCGATCCGCTCCTCGTCCGGCTCGCTGACCAGCCGGTACACCTGGTCGCCGCCGGTCAGTAGGAAGGCGTTGCCGCCGTGCTGCTTGGCCTCGGCCAGGGCCTGCAGGGCCGCCTCCAGCGGGCCGGGCACCTCCTTGACCTGCCAGTGCGGTCCGAGCGCGGCGACGGCCCGGGCGACCGGCAGGCGGTACAGGACGCGGTGGATCGCCCGCACGTTGAGCGGGTAGCGGGCGGTGTCGACGAGCAGTACCAGTCCGCGGTCCCAGGGGCTGCGCGGCAGGTGGCGGTGTTCGCGCTGCAGCCGCAGGTACATCTCCCAGCGGTGGTGGCCGTCGGCGATCAGGGCCCGGCAGGTGGCCAGGTCGCGGGTGACCTCGGCGAAGTCGGCGGGGTCGGTGACCGCCCAGAGCCGGTGGTCGGTGCCGTCGCTGGTCGTGGTGGCCAGCAGCGGTTCGCGGCCGGCCGCGCGCTCGATCACGTCGGCGGCGCCGCCGCTGCCGCGGTAGGTGAGCAGCAGCGGTTCGAGGTTGGCGCGGGTGGTGCGCATCAGGCCGACCCGGTCGGCGACCGGCCGTGGCATCACGTCCTCGTGCGGCAGGACGACGCCGGCCTCGGGCCCGCTGACGGCGAGGGCGCCGATCAGGCCGCGCTGCAGGGTGCCGCCGCCGCTGTCGTGGGTCCGCTGCTCGTAGACGTACAGCGCGGGCACCGGGTCGGCGGCGAGGACGCCCTCCCGCTGCCACTCGGTGAGCAGCCGGGCGGCGTGCCGGTAGCGGGTGTCGCGGTCCGGGCGGTCCCCGGCGTCCTCGGGCTCCGGCCGGGGGAGGATCAGCCGGACCACGTTGTGCGGGTCGGCGGTCTCCAGGTCCAGCCGGCGTCCGGGGTCGACCACGTCGTACGGCGGCGACGTGACCGCGGCGAGGGTACCGACCCGGTCGGGGTCGTACCGCAGGCCGCGGAAGGGGGACAGGGACAGCCCTGCGGTCGCGACGTGCCCGGGGTCGCCGGGGCCGCCCGCCGGAGCCACGGCTCCGCTGTCCGCACTGGGTGAACTCATCGAATCTCCTCGCGTGGAAACCCCTGCCTCCGATCGGGCGGCCGGTGTTCACGTACAGGATCGCAGCAGGGGCGGCGGCGTCCCCCCGAATCGGTATCAGTGCACGCGCTGCGGGGCGCCCCGAGGACGTGATCACGGTCGCGGTTCGGGGCATGTTCACCGGGTGGGGTGTGTTGGCAGATCGGTGGGAGAGGCCAGCGGGCCCGGTGCCGGGACCGGGGCCGGGCCGCGACCGGGGAGCGAGGACGGCATGAGCGGTGGCCAGGAGCGGGTGGACGGGACCGAGGGCACGGGCGTGCCGGGGGGAGACGTGTACGACTGGTTCCGGCGGGGCGTGCAGCTGCTGGACCAGCGGCACCCGGCGGCGGCGGTGCAGCTGCTGTCGCGGGCGGCGGAGGCGGAGCCGGGTTCGCGGTCGATCCGGGAGGCGCTGGCCCGCGCCCAGTTCGACGCCGGGTCGTACGCGGCGGCGCTGGAGAGCTTCCGGGCCGTGGCGCTGGCCGATCCGTCCGACGACTACGCTCAGTTCGGGTGGGGCGTGGCGGCGGCGCGGCTGGGGGACTTCGAGTCCTCGGCCGTGCACCTCGCGCTGGCGGTGGCCATGCGGCCGGACAACGCGCACTACCGGGCGGCGCTGAGGCAGACCAGAGCGACGCTCGCGGCGCGGTCCGGCGCGTTCGGGCCGCTGCTGCCCGGGGCGCCGGGCTACCTGGCGCCGCCGGAGGACCCCCGCGACGGAGGGTGAGGCGCGGCAACGTCGCCGCGGTACGAGTGACGACGGACGGAACGAGGACGAGCAGACGATGACGGACACCGCGACCAGCCGGGCCAGTGCAGCGACGACCCCCGGCACGGGCCCGGCCCGGACGGCGCCGGGCGGCTCGGCGCAGCCGCTCACCGAGGCGTACGACACCGCGCTGCTCGACCTGGACGGCGTCGTCTACGCCGGGCCGCACGCGATCGAGCACGCCGTGGACGCGCTGGCCGCCGCCCGGGAGGCCGGGATGCGGCTGGCGTACGTCACCAACAACGCCTCCCGGCCGCCGCGGGTGGTCGCCGAGCACCTGACCGAGCTCGGCGTCCCGGCCGAGGCCGCTGACGTGATCAACTCGGCGCAGGCGGCGGCCCGGCTGGTCGCGGCCAAGGTGCCGGCCGGGTCGAAGGTACTGGTGTGCGGCGGCGCCGGGCTGGTCGAGGCGCTGGCCGAGCACGGCTTGGTGGCCGTCCGTTCGATGGACGAGCAGCCGGTGGCGGTGGTGCAGGGCTTCGACCCGTCGGTCGGCTGGAAGGACCTGGCGGAGGCCGCGTACGCCGTCGCGGCCGGGCTGCCCTGGGTGGCCTCCAACACCGACCTGACGGTGCCCACCGGCCGCGGCATCGCGCCGGGCAACGGCACCCTGGTGGCGGCGGTGCGCACGGCGACCGGCAAGGAGCCGGAGGTGGCGGGCAAGCCGCTGCCGCCGATGCACCGCGAGACGGTGATCCGCACCGGTGCCCGGCGGCCCCTGGTGGTCGGCGACCGGCTGGACACCGACATCGAGGGCGCCCACAACGGCGGCGTCGACAGCCTGCTGGTGTTCACCGGGGTCACCACGCCCGCGCAGCTGCTCGCCGCGCCGCCCGAGCACCGTCCGACCTACCTGGCCGCCGACCTGCGCGGCCTGCTCACCGGCCAGCCGGAGGTCACCGCGGCGGACGGCGGGTACCGCTGCGGCGGCTGGACGGCGCGTTCGGTGGACGGCGTGCTGGTGCTGGACGGCACCGGCGACCGGTGGGACGGCATGCGGGCGCTGTGCGCGGCGGCCTGGACGGCGGCGTCCGCGGACGGTGCCCCTGCGGACGGCCGGAAGGCGTTGGCCGAGCTCGGTTTCTGAGCGGGGGCCGTTGCGGGTCGGGCCGGGTCAGAGCAGGGTGCGCAGGCGCAGCAGGTCGCGGAAGCCCGCTTCCAGACGGACGCGGCCGGCGGCCCAGGCGGAGGCGAAGTTGAGGCGGCCGCCGACGAGGGCGACCAGGTCGTCGCCGGTCATGGCGAGCCGGATGTCGGCCTTGGCGGCGGGCCTGCCGGGGGCTTCGGTCACGTCGGTGATCCGGCCGTCGCGGAGGCGGCCGGAGAAGGTCAGGTCGAGATCGGTGAGGTGGCAGGTCAGCGAGCGGTCCATGGCGGCCGCCTTGCGGACGTCGCCCTCGGAGCCGGCCAGATTGCGGCTGAGCTGCTCCAGTGCCGTCCGGCACTCCTCGATGTCGGCCATCGCCGTCCCGCTTCCGTCGACCGCGGTCGGAGGGCCGGGCGCCGTCCGATCGCCCCCACGCTAACCCAGCCGGAAACCCGGCTGGTCGTGCGGTGCAGCGGTGCGGGGGCGGTACGGGGTAGCGTCGGAGCGGACCCGGGCAAGCGGAGGAGGCGTTCGGATGCTGCGTGATGCGGTGCGGGGCGTGGTGGTGGTCGCGGCGGGGATCGCGGAGGAGGCGGGCCGCCGGGTGGTGGGGGCGGCGTCCGACCTGTTGGAGCGCAGCGGCGTGGACGTCGCGGCGGTGGAGAAGCGGGTCGGCGAACAGCTGCCGCCCTCGGTGAAGTCGCTGCAGATATTGGCGACGGAGGCGGTCACGGTCGGCCGGGCCGGTGTCGATCTCGCCGTCGGCGTGGCCCGCGGCGAGGTGGAGCGGGTCTTCGAGCGGGTCGGCGACCAGATGGTGAAGGTCGGCGTCGTGCTGAGCTACCTGGAGGGCAAGCTCCGCTCGGTCGACGAGGAGGAGCCGCCGGCGCCGCGGGCGGGCACGAAGCCCGCGAACCGGGCGGACGGGCTGTTCGACGCCGGGTGGGACGACGACGATGTGCCGGAGCCCGTGCACTTCGCGCCGGACACGGCGCCGGCGACGGCCCCGGACGGCAAGGCGGAGCCGGCCAGCACGGCGGAGCCGGACACCGGGACCGAGCCGCAGCGGGAGAAGCCGGCGGCCGCGCGGCCCCCCGCCGCGAAGAAGCCCCCGGCGAAGCGCGCCCCGGCGAAGAAGACCGCGGCACAGCCGTCCGCCGCCAAGAAGGGCGCGGCGAAGAAGACGACCGCGAAGAAGACGACCACCCGCAAGGCGACGGCGAAGCGCACGGTCGCGCAGCCGCCCACGGCGAAGAAGGCGGCGACGAAGAAGACGGTGGTCAAGAAGACGGTGACCCGCCGCCCGGCCCCGAAGGAGGACGGCGGTGCCTGAGTCCGCCCTCACCGGTCACCCGGCCGTGGACGACGCGCTCGACCGGCTGGAGGTCCTGGACGGGGCGGAGACCGAGGCGCACCCCGCGGTGTACGAAGATGTTCACCAGCGGTTGACCGACATTCTGGCCGCCCTCGACGACGAGTGACCGCCCGGACCGGCTCTGCCGACCGGAGCGGCGTACAGGAGATGGAACAGCAGTGGCAGTGGCACGACGCCGACTCGACGCGGAGCTGGTGCGCCGCAAGCTGGCCCGGTCGCGGGAGCACGCGAGCGAGCTGATCGCGGCGGGCCGGGTGACGGTCGGCGGCAGCACCGCGACCAAGCCGGCCACGCAGGTGGAGACCTCGGCCGCGGTCGTGGTGGCGAAGGACGACAGCGACCCGGACTACGTGTCGCGCGGCGGCCACAAACTGGCGGGGGCGTTCGCCGCGTTCGTGCCGCAGGGCCTGGTGGTCGAGGGGCGGCGGGCGCTGGACGCGGGAGCGTCCACCGGCGGCTTCACCGATGTGCTGCTGCGGGCCGGGGCGGCGCACGTGCTGGCGGTGGACGTCGGCTACGGGCAGCTGGCCTGGTCACTGCAGAGCGACGACCGGGTGACCGTGATGGACCGCACCAATGTGCGCGAACTCACCGTGGAGGGGATCGGCGGGACACCGGTCGACCTGGTCGTGGGCGACCTGTCGTTCATCTCGCTGGGGCTGGTGCTGCCGGCGCTGGCCGGATGCTGCGCGCCGGACGCCGACCTGGTGCTGATGGTGAAGCCGCAGTTCGAGATCGGCAAGGAACGGTTGGGCAGCGGCGGCGTGGTGCGCAGCCCGGAGCTGCGGGCGGAGACGATCCGTCAGGTCGCCGGGCAGGCGTGGCAGCTCGGGCTCGGGGTGCGGGCGGTCACCGCCAGCCCGCTTCCGGGGCCGTCCGGCAACGTCGAGTATTTCCTGTGGCTGCGCCGGGACGCGCCGCAGCTGGACCCGGCCGAGGCGGACCGGGCCGTCGCCGAGGGCCCCCGGTAGGGTGCTCGGCGGACGTCCTGCCGCCGCCGCAGCGTGGTGGTGGCCGTACGGATCGAGGACGATCCGGCAGACGTTAGGGAGAGGGCAGCGGGCATGAGCGAGGAACGTACGGTCTTCCTGATCGCGCACACCGGCCGCGAGGCTGCGCTGCGCAGCGTGGAAGGGCTGGTGCACGGCCTGCTGAAGGCGGGGATCAGAATCCGGCTGCTGGCGTCGGAGGCGGTCGGCCTCGATCTGCCGGAGGGTGTCGAGCGGGTGCCGGGCGGGCACGGGGCGGCGGACGGCTGCGAGCTGATCCTCGTCGCGGGCGGCGACGGCACGCTGCTGCGCGGGGCGGAGCTGGCCCGCGAGTCGGGGCTGCCGATGCTCGGGATCAACCTGGGCCGGGTGGGCTTCCTGGCGGAGGCCGAGCGGGACGACCTGGCCGTGGTGGTCGAGCGGGTGGTCGACGCTGACTACGAGGTCGAGGAGCGGATGACGATCGACGTCCTGGTGCGCACCAACGGGGACGTGATCCACGAGGACTGGGCGCTGAACGAGGCGTCGATCGAGAAGGCGGCCCGGGAGCGGATGCTGGAGGTGGTCACCGAGGTCGACGGCCGGCCGGTGTCCAACTTCGGCTGCGACGGGGTGGTGTGCGCGACGCCGACCGGGTCGACCGCGTACGCGTTCTCCGGCGGCGGGCCGGTGGTGTGGCCGGAGGTGGAGGCGCTGCTGATGGTGCCGATCAGCGCCCACGCGCTGTTCGCCCGGCCGCTGGTGACCTCGCCGGAGTCGGTGCTGGCGGTCGAGGTGCAGCAGAAGACGCCGCACGGCGTGCTCTGGCTGGACGGCCGCCGCTCGGTCGAACTCCCGGCCGGGGCACGGGTGGAGGTGCGCCGCGGCAAGACGCCGGTGCGGCTCGCGCGGCTGCACCGGGCACCGTTCACGGACCGGCTTGTGGCCAAGTTCGCGCTGCCGGTGACGGGTTGGCGCGGGCGGGCGGGAAACCACCACTGATCCGCCGCTGTCCGGTGCGGTGATGACGGTCCGTCGGCCGGGGCGAAGGCCGCGGCCGACGGCGGGTCAGACGGCGAGCGGCTGGAGGTCGCCCGCGGCGGCGGCCCGGCCGCTGCCGCGGGCGGCCCGGGCGGCGGCCTCCGCGAGCCGCTCCACGGCTGCGGGTGCGGCTGCGGGCGGCACGGTCAGGGGGATCCGCAGGTAGTCCTCGAAGGCGCCGTCCAGACCGAAGCGGGCGCCGGCCGCGAGCCGGACCCCGATCCGCTCGCCGGCCCGGGCGAGCGCCGTCCCGGAGACGCCCGCGGTGGAGAGCCACAGCGCGAGTCCGCCCGGCGGCAGGGTGAACTGCCAGTCGGGCAGCCGTAGTCGGAGTTCCGCGCCGAGGGCCTCGGCGCTCGCCCGCAGCCGCTGCAGCTGGTGGGCGCGGATCTCCTCGACCTGCTCGGCGATCATCTCGGCGGCGATCAGCTGGTCGAGCACGGGGGTGCCGACGTCGCCGAACACCCGGTCCGCGGCCAACTGCCGTACCAGGGCGGGCGTGGCGCGCAGCCAGCCGATCCGCAGGCCGCCCCAGAGCAGCTTGCTGGCCGAGCCGACGGTGAGCACCTGGGCGGTGCGGTCGAGCGCGGCGGTCGGCCGGGGGAGTGCCTTGTCCTCGGTGCCCCAGCCGAGTTCGGCGGTGGTCTCGTCGACCAGCAGCACGGTGCCGGCCGCGCGGGCGGCGGCCAACAGGGCGCGGCGCTGCTCCTCCGGGACGAGCGCGCCGGTCGGGTTGTGGAAGTCCGGTACGACGTACGCGGCCTTCGGGGCGGTGTCGCGCAGGGCGCGCCGCCATTCGGCGAGGTCCCACTGGGGTGCCGGGCCGGTCGGCCGGGTCAGCGGGACGGGGACGAGGCGGGCCCCGGCGCGGCGCAGCAGCTGCAGGCTGTGGGCGTAGCTGGGCGCCTCCACGGCGACCCGGTCGCCGCGGGCGATCAGCGCCCGTTGGGCGAGCTGCAGGGCGCCCATGGCGCCGGTGGTGACGAGGATCTGGTCGGGGTTGGTGGGCAGGCCGCGGGCGGTGAACCGGCGGGCGATCGCCTCGCGCAGCACCGGCACCCCGGTCGGGTAGTGACCGTGCCCGGCGGCGTACGCGGGCAGCTGCTCCAGGGCGCGGGCGGCGGCCCGGCCGAGGTGGGGCTGCGGGGCGGGCAGCGCGGCGACGCCGAGGTCGATGATGCTGTCGCGCTGGTCCGGAGGGACGGGCTGCAGGGCGTCGGCGGGCGGCCGGGTGCCCTCCGGGAGGACCGTCCAGCTGCCGGCGCCCCGGCGGCTGCGCAGGTAGCCGTCGGTGCGCAGTGCCTCGTAGGCGGTGGCCACGGTGGTGCGGCTGAGGGCCAGCTCGGCGGCGAGTTCGCGTTCGGCGGGCAGCCGGGTGCCGACCGGGAGGCGGCCGTCTGCGAGCAGCGTCCGGACCTGGCCGGCGAGCGTGCGGTACGCGGAGCGCCGCCCGTCGCCGCGGTCGGGCAGGCGGGCGGAGCGCAGCAGCCGGGCGAGGGCCGGCGGGGTGATGGTGGTGTGCCACTCGGACATCGGACTTCCAGTCCACCTGATTCGAATTGGACCTGGATGGGGGTCGTGCGGACCGCCCATGATGGCGCCAGTCCGCGCATCACCGCAAGGGAGACCCGATGGCCGCCACGACCGCCGCGCCCGCCGACGAGAACGCCGTACCGACAGCCGCAGAGACAGTCGCACAGAGCGCCGGCACCGTCCCGAAGGCACGCTCCCGGCTGGGCCGCCGGCTGACCCAGCTCGCGACGGGGCTGGTGCTGTACGGCGTGAGCATGGGCCTGATGCTGCGCGCCTCGCTCGGCGGCAACCCGTGGGACGTCTTCCACCAGGGCCTGGCCCGGCACCTCGGGCTGAGCGTCGGCGCCTGGGTGACCATCGTCGGCGCCTGTGTCCTGCTGCTGTGGGTGCCGCTGCGGCAGCGGCCCGGGGTCGGCACGGTCGGCAACGTGCTGGTGCTGGGCGCGGCAATGGACGCCACCCTGCGACTGGTCGACGGCCCGCAGTCGCTGCCCGCCCGGATCGCGCTGCTGCTCACCGGCATCGTCCTCAACGGCCTCGCCACCGGCCTCTACATCGGCGCCCGGCTCGGCCCCGGCCCCCGGGACGGCCTGATGACCGGCCTGCACCGGCGCACCGGGCGCTCGCTGCGGCTCATCCGCACCGGCATCGAGCTGACCGTGCTCACCGTCGGCATCCTGCTCGGCGGCACCTTCGGCGCCGGGACGATCGCCTACGCGCTGGCCATCGGCCCGCTCGCCCAGTTCTTCCTCCGCTGGTGCACCGTGCCCGAAGCGCCCGCGGCGTGAGCCGCCCGGCGCCCGGCCGGCCCGGTGTCCCGGGGATCAGGGAACCGGCCCGGAAGGGATGAACTTGGCGCTGCGGGGGCCGGGCTCGTCGCGCATCGACGGTGGTACCTCGTAAGGTCGTCACCGTGTTGGACGAGATGCGGATACGGGATCTGGGCGTCATCGACGACGCCGTGGTCGAACTGGCACCGGGGTTCACGGCCGTGACGGGCGAGACCGGCGCGGGCAAGACCATGGTGGTGACGAGCCTCGGCCTGCTGCTCGGCGGCCGGGCGGATCCGGCGCTGGTGCGCAACGGCTCGGACCGTGCGGTGGTCGAGGGCAGGCTCAGCCTGCCCGAGGGATCCCCGGTGGTGGCCCGCGCCCTGGAGGCCGGCGCCGAGCTGGACGACGGCGAGCTGCTCATCAGCCGCACGGTCTCCGCCGAGGGCCGTTCGCGGGCGCACGTCGGCGGCCGCGCCGTCCCGGTGGGCCTGCTGGCCGAGCTCGGCGAGGACCTCGTGGCCGTGCACGGCCAGACCGACCAGCAGCGGCTGCTGCGCCCCTCCCGGCAGCGCGGCGCGCTCGACCGGTACGCGGGCGAGGCGGTCGCCGAGCCGCTGGTCCGCTACCGCGAGGTGTACCGCCGGCTGCGCGAGGTGTCGGCCACCCTGGAGGAGCTGACCACCCGGGCCCGGGAGCGCGCCCAGGAGGCCGACCTGCTGCGCTTCGGCCTGGACGAGGTCGCCGCCGCCGAGCCGGTGGCCGGCGAGGACGTGGAGCTGTCCGCGGAGGCCGAGCGGCTCGGCCACGCCGACGCGCTCTCCTCCGCCGCGACCCTGGCGCACGCCGCGCTGGCCGGCGACCCGGCCGACCCGGACGCGGTGGACGCGGGCACCCTGGTCGCCCAGGCCCGCCGCGCGCTGGACTCCGTCCGCCACCACGACGAGCGGCTCGCCGCCCTCGCCGACCGGCTCAACGAGGTCGGCTACCTGCTGGCCGACGTCGCCGGCGACCTCGCAGGGTACGCCGACGACCTGGACGCCGACCCGGTGCGGCTGGCCGCGGTGGAGGACCGCCGGGCCGTCCTCGGCCAGCTGCTGCGCAAGTACGCCGGCGCCGAGGGCACCCTCGCCGAGGTCCTGGAGTGGGCCGGGGCCGGCTCGCTGCGGCTCGCCGAACTCGACGGCGACGACGAGCGGATCGACGAGCTCGGCGCCCAGGAGACCGAACTGAGGGCCGAGTTGGCGGAGCTGGCGGCGGAGGTGTCGGCCGCCCGGCACGGCGCCGCCGACCGGTTCGCCGCCGCGGTCTCCGCGGAACTCGCCGAACTCGCCATGCCGCACGCCCGGGTGAGCTTCGCGATCACCCAGGTCGACGACCCGTCCGGCCTGGAGGTCGGCGAGCGCACCGTGGCCTACGGCGCACACGGCGTGGACGAGGTCGAGGTGCTGCTCGCCCCGCACCCGGGCGCGCAGCCGCGGCCGATCGCCAAGGGCGCCTCGGGCGGTGAGCTGTCCCGGGTCATGCTCGCCGTCGAGGTGGTCTTCGCCGGCGCCGACCCGGTGCCGACGTACCTCTTCGACGAGGTCGACGCGGGCGTCGGCGGCAAGGCGGCGGTCGAGATCGGCCGTCGGCTGGCGAAGCTCGCCGAGTCCGCGCAGGTCGTGGTCGTCACGCACCTGCCGCAGGTCGCGGCGTTCGCCGACCGGCACCTGGTGGTGGAGAAGACCAACGACGGCACCGTCACCCGAAGCGGCGTCAAGGCGCTGACCGACGAGGAGCGGGTCCGCGAACTGTCCCGGATGCTCGCCGGCCTGGAGGACTCCGAACTCGGCCGTGCGCACGCCGAGGAACTGCTCGCCGCGGCCCGTGCGCCGCGCAGCCGCTGACGGCAGGCCCGATGCCGGGCCGCTCCTCCGACCGGGGGAGCGGCCCCCGACGCGCCCGCACGCGGCGCCGACTGTCCAAGACCCGGCCCGACCTGGCATGGTGGCGGCTGGACAATGGCTTTCCAGTCCCGAGGACCGTCCGCGGGAACCCGCCTTCCCCGCCCACCGGCGGGCGGGGGCAGCTGTCGGCCGACCCGGGCCGGGGCAGGGGGTCCGGCGACGGTGCTCGTCACCTGAACGAGTCGGAGCGAGACGACGTGGACCATTCCGCCGCCAAGGGCGCCGCAGCGGCCCATGAGGAACCCGGCCAGCTACGGGCGGTGCTCGTCCTGTCGGCCGGCACCGGGGGCATCGGCGCCCATGTGCGGTCGCTCGCCCAGGGGTTGGTCGCGCACGGGGTGACCGTGACGGTCTGTGCGCCGCAGAGCGCGGACACCCGGTTCGGATTCTCCCGCACGGGCGCCCGGTTCCACCCGGTGGACATCACCCCGACCGCGGGCGCCCGCAGCGACGCCGCCGCGATCGGCGAGCTGCGCCGCGCGTTCACCGGCGCGGAGGTCGTCCATGCGCACGGCCTGCGGGCCGGCCTGCTCTCCGACCTGGCGCTGCGCACCGCCGGCCGCTTCCCCGGCCTGCGCCCGGAGACGCCGCTGGTGGTGACGTCGCACCACGCGATGCTGGCCACCGGCCTGGACCGCCGGCTGCAGCGGCTGATGGAGCGCCGGGTGGCGCGCGCCGCGGACCTGGTGCTCGGCGCCTCCTCCGACCTGGTCGCCCGGGCCCGCGAGCTCGGCGCGACCGACGCCCGGCTCGGCCCGATCGCGGCCCCGCCGCTGCCGCCCGCGACGCTGGACCGCGAGGCCGCCCGCGCGGCCCTGTTCGGCGGCAAGGACGAGCCGGAACGGCCGCTGCTGGTCGCCATCGGCCGGCTGGTGCCGCAGAAGTCCTTCGGCCTGCTGCTGGACGCGGCCGGCCGGCTCGGTGACCTCGACCCGCTGGTCGCGCTCGCCGGCGACGGCCCGGACGGCCCGAGCCTGCGCGAGCGGGTCGCCGCCGACGGCCTGCCGGTGCAGCTGCTCGGCCACCGCACCGATGTGCCGGACCTGCTGGCCGCCGCCGACCTGGTGGTCGTCTCCAGCCGGTGGGAGGCCCGCTCGCTGGTCGTCCAGGAGGCGATGCGGGCGGGGGTGCCGGTGGTCTCCACCTCGGTCGGCGGGGTGCCCGAGCTGGTCGGCGACGCCGCCGTCCTCGTCCCGTACGGCGACGCCGCCGCGCTGGCCGGGGCCGTCCGCGCGCTGCTCGGCGACCCCGGGCGGCGGGCCGAACTCGCCGAGGCCGGCCGCCAGCAGCAGCTCACCTGGCCGGACGAGGCGGACACCGTCGCCCAGGTGCTCTCCACCTACGACGAGCTGGTGCAGCGCGGCTGACGGCGGCCCGGCCCGGGGTCAGGCGCCGGCGCGCTCGGCGGCGCTCCGCTCGACGCAGAACTCGTTGCCCTCGGGGTCGGCGAGGGTGACCCAGCCGGTGCCGTCGGGCCGGCGGTGGTCGGCGACCGGGGCGGCGCCGAGCGCGAGCAGCCGCTCGACCTCCTCGTCGCGGGTGCGGTCCTGCGGCTGCAGGTCGAGGTGGACGCGGTTCTTCACGGACTTGGGTTCGGGCACGGTGACGAACAGCAGCGCGGCGCCCTGGGCCTCGACCAGTGCCTCGGGGTCGCCGGGCTTGTCGTCGTCGTGGACCTTGCTGTCCAGGGCCGCGGCCCAGAACGTGCCGAGCCGGTAGGCGTCGGCGCAGTCGATGGTGATGTGACGTACGAGAGATGACATGCGCGCCAGTCTGCGGCGCCGTCCGCGACCCGTCCACCGGTTTGTCGATCACGCGTCAGACCGGGCCGGGGGCGCCGCCGCAGGCGCCCCCGGCGTGGCCGCTACTGGTCCTGCCGGCCCGCCCCGTAGGCGCCGCCGCAGGCGGTCAGGCGCAGCGCGGTGTCGATCAGCGGCACGTGGCTGAACGCCTGCGGGAAGTTGCCGACCTGGCGCTTGGCCCGCGGGTCCCACTCCTCGGCGAGCAGCCCGACGTCGTTGCGCAGCGCCAGCAGCCGGTCGAAGAGTTCGCGGGCCTCGGAGACCCGGCCGATCATCGCCAGGTCGTCGGCGAGCCAGAACGAGCAGGCGAGGAAGGCGCCCTCGTGCCCGGACAGGCCGTCCACGTTGTCGCCGTCCGCGTCGTGGGTCGGGTAGCGCAGCACGAAGCCGTCCTCGGTGGACAGTTCGCGCTGGATGGCCTCGATGGTCCCGATCACCCGCTTGTCGTCCGGCGGGAGGAAGCCGACCTGCGGGATGAGCAGCAGCGAGGCGTCCAGCTCCTGCCCGCCGTAGTACTGGGTGAAGGTGTTGCGCTGCTCGTCGTAGCCCCGCTTGCAGACGTCGGCGTGGATCTCCTCGCGCAGTGCCTTCCAGCGTTCCAGCGGGCCCTCGGTGGCGGTGTCCTCCAGCAGGCGGATGGTGCGGTCGACGGCGACCCAGGCCATCACCTTGGAGTGCACGAAGTGCCGGCGGGGGCCGCGGACCTCCCAGATGCCCTCGTCGGGCTCGCGCCAGTGCTTCTCCAGGTAGCTGATCAGCTTGAGCTGCAGCTGGTGGGCGTGGTCGTTGCGGACCAGGCCGGTCATGTGGGCGAGGTGCAGGGCCTCGACGACCTCGCCGTAGACGTCGAGCTGGAGCTGCCCGGCGGCGCCGTTGCCGACCCGGACGGGCAGCGAGCCCTCGTAGCCGGGCAGCCAGTCCAGGGTGGACTCGGTGAGCTCGCGCTCGCCGGCGATGCCGTACATGATCTGCAGGTTCTCCGGGTCGCCGGCGACGGCGCGCAGCAGCCACTCGCGCCAGGCGCGGGCCTCCTCGCGGTAGCCGGTGCGCATCAGCGAGGAGAGGGTGATGGCGGCGTCCCGCAGCCAGGTGTAGCGGTAGTCCCAGTTGCGCTCGCCGCCGACGTCCTCGGGCAGCGAGGTGGTGGGGGCGGCGACGATGCCGCCGGTGGGGGCGTAGGTGAGCGCCTTGAGGGTGATCAGCGAGCGGACCACGGCCTCCCGGTAGGGGCCCTGGTAGGTGCACTGGCCGACCCACTCCGCCCAGAACCGCTCGGTGGCCTCCAGGGCGTCGTCCGGGTCGGGCGCGGCGGGCGCGGCCAGGTGGGAGGCCTGCCAGGTGAGGGCGAAGGTGATCCGCTCGCCGGCACGGACGGTGAAGTCGGCGTAGGTGGTCAGGTCGCGGCCGTAGGTCTCGGCCTCGCCGTCCAGCCAGACGGAGTCCGGGCCGGCCACGGCCACGGTGCGGTGGCCGCCGTCCGGCTGCTCCACCCGGTGGACCCAGGGCACGACCTTGCCGTAGCTGAACCGCATCCGCAGCGCGGAACGCATCCGCACCCGGCCGGTGACGCCCTCGACGATCCGGATCATCTGCGGGACGTCGGGGGTGCCGAGCAGGTGCCGGGGCGGCATCAGGTCGATCACCCGGACGGTGCCGCCCCGGGTGTCCCACTCCTGCTCCAGGATCAGCGAGTCGCCGCGGTAGGTCCGGCGGTCGGCGGGCAGCGCCGGGGCGGCGGCGGTGGCCGGCGGGATCCGCAGCTCGCCGGTGTCGTGCACCGCGGCGACCGAGTGGTCGGCGTGGAAGGTGTGGTCCCGGTCGGCCGCGGTCACCGGTTCGGGCTCGACCACCTCGGCAGGGCCGATCCGCCAGAAGCCGTGCTCGTCGGTGCCCAGCAGGCCGGCGAAGACGGCCGGCGAGTCGAAGCGGGGCAGGCACAGCCAGTCCACCGCCCCGTCCCTGCTGACCAGGGCGGCGGTCTGCATGTCCCCGATGAGTGCGTAGTCCTCGATACGGCCGGCCACGTGGGTCTCCCAGTTCGCGATGTGGCTGCGTCGACGGCGGGCACGGCGGGCCGGAGCCGCCCGCCGGGACCGGGGGCACTCGCGAGGCCCGTTGGGGTGGCGGGAAGGCTCGCGGAGTACCGGACGGGGCCGGTGGGCCCGTGCCTCTGGCCGGGCGCGGGGCGGGACGGGGGGCTTCGGACCGCGCATCGGGGACCGAGCGGAGTCGGCCGACCCCCTCGCCCTCCGTGTGCTCTGGTGTCGGCGATGCGTCCGAGAAGAATACGTCCGCGGCGGGCCCCGGGGCACGCGCAGGGGTGGTCACCCGGCGGACTGGCACCGGATTGACCAGCCCGGCTGGTCCCCTCGGGTGATCGCCGGTGATCCTTCCGAGTCATCCGGAGCTGATCCTTCCACCGGGTGCGGAGCTCCTCCGGCGGGCGCGCCGCACCGGCCGGGACCGCGTCCCGCCCGGTGCGCTGATACCCTGGTATCCCGTGGACTGGTGGGCAGCACACAGCTGAGGGCCACCCCCGATCCGCCGATTCGACGACTCCGCCGGTGCCCCGGCGCCAGGTCGCGTCGACGAGCGGACGAGCGGGGGGTCCGGCCACCGGGAGTCACCCTCGACACCGCGACCCACGGGAGCCCCCTCTTGGCACAGCCCCATTCCGGTAAGTCGGCCGCAGGCCGCGCCGTGACGACCAAGCACCTCTTCGTCACCGGGGGTGTCGCCTCGTCGCTCGGCAAGGGCCTCACCGCCTCCAGCCTGGGCGCGCTGCTCAAGGCGCGCGGCCTGCGCGTGACGATGCAGAAGCTCGACCCGTACCTCAACGTGGACCCGGGCACCATGAACCCGTTCCAGCACGGTGAGGTCTTCGTCACCGACGACGGTGCCGAGACCGACCTCGACATCGGCCACTACGAGCGGTTCCTCGACACCAACCTGCACGGCTCCGCGAACGTCACCACCGGCCAGGTGTACTCGACCGTCATCGCCAAGGAGCGCCGCGGCGAGTACCTGGGCGACACCGTCCAGGTCATCCCGCACATCACCAACGAGATCAAGTCCCGGATCCGCCGGATGGCGACCGAGGACGTCGACGTCGTCATCACCGAGGTCGGCGGAACCGTCGGCGACATCGAGTCGCTGCCCTTCCTGGAGGCCGTCCGCCAGGTCCGCCACGAGGTCGGCCGGGACAACGTCTTCTTCGTGCACGTCTCCCTGCTGCCGTACATCGGCCCCTCGGGCGAGCTGAAGACCAAGCCCACCCAGCACTCCGTCGCCGCGCTGCGCAACATCGGCATCCAGCCCGACGCGATCGTGCTGCGCGCCGACCGCGAGGTCCCGCAGGCCATCAAGCGCAAGATCTCGCTGATGTGCGACGTGGACGAGGAGGCCGTGGTCGCGGCCATCGACGCCAAGTCGATCTACGACATCCCGAAGGTGCTGCACGGCGAGGGCCTGGACGCCTACGTGGTGCGCCGCCTCGACCTGCCGTTCCGCGACGTCGACTGGACCACCTGGGACGACCTGCTGCGCCGCGTCCACGAGCCGCAGCACATCGTCAAGGTCGCCCTGGTCGGCAAGTACATCGACCTGCCCGACGCCTACCTGTCGGTGACCGAGGCGCTGCGCGCCGGCGGCTTCGCCAACAACGCCCGCGTCGAGATCAAGTGGGTCACCTCGGACGACTGCCTCACCCCCGAGGGCGCCCGCGAGCAGCTCGGCGACGTGGACGCGGTCTGCATCCCCGGCGGCTTCGGCGACCGCGGTGTGGACGGCAAGGTCGCCGCGATCACCTACGCCCGCGAGAACAAGCTGCCGCTGCTCGGCCTCTGCCTCGGCCTGCAGTGCGTGGTCATCGAGGCCGCCCGCAACCTGGCCGGCCTGCCCGAGGCGAACTCCACCGAGTTCGAGCCGGCCGCCAAGTACCCGGTCATCTCGACCATGGCCGAGCAGCTCGCCATCGTCGACGGCAAGGGCGACCTCGGCGGCACCATGCGCCTCGGCCTCTACCCGGCGAAGCTCGCCGAGGGCTCGATCGTCCGCGAGGTCTACGACGGCGAGCAGTACGTCGAGGAGCGCCACCGCCACCGCTACGAGGTCAACAACGCCTTCCGCGCCGACCTCGAGAAGACCGGCCTGCAGTTCTCCGGCCTCTCGCCCAAGGGCGACCTGGTCGAGTACGTCGAGTACCCGCGCGAGGTCCACCCCTACCTGGTCGCCACCCAGGCGCACCCGGAGCTCAAGTCCCGCCCGACCCGCCCGCACCCGCTGTTCGCGGGCCTGGTCGCCGCGGCCATCAAGATCAAGACCGGGGCGTAGTGACGCTGCGGACACCCGCGGTGTCCTCTCGGTGACCGGACGGCGGTCGTGCGGATTCCCCCGCACGGCCGCCGTCCGGCTGTTCGCGGACGGTTGTGGCCGCAGGCTGAGCATGCGTCGGGTTAGATTGTGTCGTACTGACGAAAAGGGGAGTGCGATGGACTTTCAGCAGCAGATCCGGGACGCCGCCGAACAGTGGCCCGTCCGGGCCGGCGAGACCCCGTTCAAGGGTCGGGTCACCGGGGTGCGCACCGAGGAGGTGCAGATGCCCGACGGCTCCTGGGCGCGCCGCGACTACCAGACCCACCCGGGCTCGGTCTCCGTTCTCGCCGTCGACGACCGGCAGCGCGTGCTGATCCTGCGCCAGTACCGCCACCCCGTCCGCCAGCGGCTCTGGGAGCTGCCGGCCGGCCTGCTGGACGTGCCCGGGGAGAACCCGCTGCACGCCGCCCAGCGCGAGCTCTACGAGGAGGCGCACTGCAAGGCCGGCGAGTGGCGGGTGCTGGTCGACTTCTACACCTCGCCCGGCGGCACCGACGAGGCGCTGCGGCTCTTCCTCGCCACCGATCTCTCGGAGGCCGACGGTGACCGCTACGAGGCGCACGGCGAGGAACTGGAGATCGAGACCGCCCGGGTGCCGCTGGAGGAGCTGATCGGGCTCGTCCTGGCCGGCCGGCTGCACAACCCCACCCTGATCACCGGCACCCTCGCCCTGCACGCCGCCCTGACCGGCGCCGGACTGGACTCGCTGCGCCCCGCCGACTCCCCGTGGCCGGCCCGGCCCTTCCGCCAGGACTGAGGGGGAGCCGGCCCGTGAGGGCCTGATCCGCGGGCTTGACCCGCGGGGGTGATCCGGGAGGCGGGCCGGGCGGGGGGCCTCGGCGGGGGCGGCTGCGCGAACTACGCTTCGCGCCAGGGCCCGCGACGGGCCCGCCGCGGGCGACCGACAGGAGTGGGCACGGGTGGCGAGGAAGACGGCGACCATCGACGAGAGGTCCGCCGGCCCCGGAGCGGCCGGGGCCGCGGACGGCCTGCCCCCCGGGCCCGCCGCCTTCGCCGGCCGCCGCGCCGAGCTCGCCGCCCTGACCGCCGCCGCCGGGCGGACCGGCGGCCCGGACGGCACCGCGGCCCGGCTGGTCGTCCTCGCGGGCCGGCCCGGCTCCGGGCGGACGGCGCTCGCCCTGCGCTGGGCCCGCTCGGTGGCCGCCCGGTACCCCGACGGCGTCCTCTGCGCCCGGCTGACCGCACCCGACGGCAGCCGCGTCCCGCCCGGCCGCACCGCCCGGCGGCTGCTGGAACAGCTGGGCGCCGTCCCAGCCGGTCTGCTGCCGCCCGCCGGGCCGGACGGCGAGGACCCGGCCTGCGCCGCCCTGTGCGCGGCTCTCGCCGACCGCCGGGTGCTGCTGCTGCTCGACGACACCAAGGACGCCGCCCAACTGCGGCCGCTGCTCGAGGCAGGCCCCGGCACGCTGCTGCTGGCCGTCACCGGCGGCCCGCTCACCGGAATCGAGGACGTCGACCCGGTGATCCTGGGCGGGCTCGACCAGGCCTCCGCCGTCGGCCTGCTCGGCGACCTGGTCGGCGGCACCCGGATCAGCTGCGACCCGGTCGGCGCCGCCGACCTCGCCGACGCCTGCGCCTGCCGCCCGGCCGCCCTGCGGCTCACCGCCGTCCGGCTGCGGGCCGACGCCCGCGCCGCGGTGACCGACGCGGCCGCCGAACTCACCGCCGCCACCGGCCGCACCCCGTCCACCCCCGAGAGCGCCGGCGACGGCCCGGCGGGCAGGCGGGGCGCCAACGGCAAGGGCGGCGCCAACGGCAAGGGCGGAAGGACCGGCAAGGGTGTCGAGGGCGGCGACGGCGAGCGTCGGGCCCGGGACCTGCTGCCCGCGGACGGCCCCGTCCCCGTCCCCGAGGGCGACCCGTCCGGCGGCGCCTTCGAACTGCTCTACCGCACCCTCACCCCGGCCCGGGCGCGGATGCTGCGCATGCTCACCCTGGCCCCCGCGCAGGCCGCCGACCTGCGCACCGCCTCCGCCCTGGTCGGCTGCCCGGCCCCGGAGGCGGCAGGCCTACTCGCCGACCTCGCCGAACGCGAGCTCCTCGCCGTCGAGCCGCCCGCCGCGGACGGCACCGCGCGCTACCGCGTCCCCGGCTGGCTGTACCCGAGGCTGGTGGAACTGCGCGCCGAGGCCGACCGGCCCGCCGAGGTCGAACTCGCCCGTGCCCGGCTGCTGGAGCGGCTCGTCCGGCTGGTCGACTCGGCCCAGGCGCTGCTCGCTCCCGCGGCGGGCCCGGCCCCCGATCCGCTGCCCGGGCCGCTGCGGCTGCGGACCGCCGACCAGGCCGCCCGCTGGCTCGACGAGGAGCGCGAGCACCTGCTCACCGCGGTCGGCGACGCCATCGGCCAGGGAGACCTCGACGGTTCGGCGGGTCGGCTGGTGACCGCCCTGCTGCGGGCGCTGCCGCTGACCCCGGCCACCGTCCCCGCCGATCTGCACCGGTTGCACGAGCTCGTCCTGGAGGTCGCCGAACGGGCCGGGAAGCCCCGGCGGGCTGCCGCGGCGCTGCTCAACCTCGGTGACCTGCAGGCCGCCGCGGGCCGCTGGGAGCAGGCCGCGGAACGGTACCGGGCCGCGCTGGACCGGGCCCGGTCGGCGGGCGACGAGGCCGGGTGCGCCCGCGCATTGGAGAGCGCGGGCGGGTCCTACCGGGCGCTCGGCGATCCGGTGCGCGCCGGTGATTCGTACGGCCGCGCGCTGGCCCTGCGGCAGGAGTCCGGCGACGCCGCGGGCGAGGCCCGGCTGCTCGCCCGGGTGGCCGAGGCGCACAGCGCGCAGCGCCGTTTCGAGGAGGCGCTGCGCGAGTACCGGGCGGCGTTCGGGATCTTCCGCCGGCTCGGCGACGAGCGCGGTGCGGCCCTGGTGGGACAGGCCCTGGACCGCCTCCAGCGGCAGCTGGCAGGCGAGTGGAATCACCCCATTGCGGAGTAGTGTCTGATATGCGGTAGTCGGAGGCCTTTGGCCATAGGATCGCGGCGCAAGCCTACGAACCTGCCAATGAGTCCAGCTGATTTATTCAGTTTGGAAGGCTGACGGATCCGCTGGGCTTCATTACACTCGACAGCAGTCGCGCAGCGATCCGTGCCCCGGTGCTCTCCGGAGGCCTTCCCCGTGCGCGCCGCCCGCCGGTCTTTCCCCGGCCGGGACCCCCAGGCAAGAGGGACGTGTTTAGCCGTGAAGGTCGGCATCCCCCGCGAGGTCAAGAACCACGAGTACCGCGTGGCCATCACGCCCGCCGGCGTGCATGAGCTCGTCCGCAACGGACACGAGGTCTTCATCGAGGACAACGCCGGTCTCGGCTCCTCGATCCCCAACGAGGAGTACGTGGCCGCCGGCGCCACCATCCTCCCCACGGCAGACGAGGTGTGGGAGACCGCAGACCTCCTGCTGAAGGTGAAGGAGCCCATCGCCGAGGAGTACCACCGCCTCCGCAAGGGCCAGACCGTCTTCACCTACCTGCACCTGGCGGCCGACCGCGCCGGCACCGAGGCGCTGCTCGCCTCCGGCACCACCGCGATCGCCTACGAGACCGTGCAGCTCGCCAACGGCGCCCTCCCGCTGCTCGCCCCGATGTCCGAGGTCGCGGGCCGGCTGGCCCCGCAGGTCGGCTCGTACCACCTGATGCGCCCGGCCGGCGGCCGCGGCGTGCTCCCCGGCGGCGTGCCCGGCACCCACCCGGCGAAGTGCGTCGTCATCGGCGGCGGCGTCTCCGGCTGGCACGCGGCGACCATCGCCATCGGCATGGGCTACGACGTGACCCTGCTCGACCGCGACATCAACAAGCTGCGCGAGGCCGACCGGGTCTTCGGCACCAAGGTGAAGGCCATCGCCTCCAACGCCTTCGAGCTGGAGAAGGCCGTCCTCGAGGCCGACCTGGTGATCGGCGCGGTGCTGATCCCGGGCGCCAAGGCCCCGAAGCTCGTCACCAACGAGCTGGTCTCCCGCATGAAGCCCGGCTCCGTGCTCGTCGACATCGCGATCGACCAGGGCGGCTGCTTCGAGGACTCGAAGGCGACCACGCACGCCGAGCCGACCTTCCAGGTCCACAACTCGGTCTTCTACTGCGTGGCCAACATGCCGGGCGCCGTCCCGAACACCTCCACCTACGCGCTCACCAACGCGACGCTGCCGTACATCGTCGAGCTGGCCAACCGTGGTTGGAAGGAGGCCCTGCGCCGCGACGCCGCGCTGGCCAAGGGCCTGAACGTGCACGAGGGCCAGATCACCTACAAGGCCGTCGCCGACGCCTTCGACCTGGAGTCCGTCTCCCTGGACAGCGTGCTCGCCTGACGCACCGCCATCCTCTGACGCCCCCGACCTGGTGCCCCCAGGTCGGGGGCTTCGGCGCGCCCGCACGCCGTCGGTGCGGTGACCGAACGGTGGACGGGCGATGTCAATTCATGTGCGACGTGTCACCCGCCCTGCGGATCCGGTCACCCCGGGTCACGCCGCCCGGGCACGCGACGAACCCGGAAACGTGAGGGTTCTCGGCCGGCGCAAGCCTTGACAGCGGGCGGTCGGGGAGCCGACACATCGTGCCGACTACCGTGGATTGTGTTGCTGCGAACGCCTGGAACGGCCTAGAGTCGCAAACCGTCGGCATGCTGCCACGCTGACGTATCGACATAGAGTCCTGGAAGCCCAAGGAGGTAAGACGACTTGTGAATGAGTCGACATTTGCTCCCGGGGGTGGTCAGCCAGGACTGGCGGAGCTCGCCGCCGGACAGCCGAACGACGAGTACGCGCGGCCGGCGACGGTGGGTACGGCAGAGATCGGCTCGGTCGCGGTCCGCACCTTCGAGGCCCGCCAGAGCAGCGCCACGACCGGCGTCGACTACGACGCCGAGCTCGGCGCCTACGGCCTCTCCTACGCCGACCTGGGCTACGGCCCCTACGAGGACCCGGACGCCGAGTACGAGCCGGACCCGGAGTACGCCGCCACGCTGGCCCCCGACGCCGCCCGGCAGCGCCGCGAGCGGGTCGGCCCCACCGGCCGTCCGCTGCCGTACTTCCCGATCCCCGCGCCGGTGGCCGAGCACGGTCCCGCGCAGATCATCGCCATGTGCAACCAGAAGGGCGGCGTCGGCAAGACCACGTCGACCATCAACCTGGGTGCCGCGCTGGCCGAGTACGGCCGCCGGGTGCTGCTCGTCGACTTCGACCCGCAGGGCGCCCTCTCCGTCGGCCTCGGCGTGAACCCGATGGAACTCGACGTCACCGTCTACAACCTGCTCATGGAGCGGGGCCTGACGGCCGATGAGGTCCTGCTGAAGACCGCCGTCCCCGGCATGGACCTGCTGCCGTCCAACATCGACCTGTCGGCCGCCGAGGTACAGCTGGTCAGCGAGGTCGCCCGCGAGTCCGCGCTCGCCCGCGCCCTCAAGCCGCTGCTGCCCGACTACGACTACGTCATCATCGACTGCCAGCCGTCGCTCGGCCTGCTCACCGTCAACGCCCTGACGGCGGCTCACAGCGTCATCGTCCCGCTGGAGTGCGAGTTCTTCGCCCTGCGCGGCGTCGCGCTGCTCACCGAGACCATCGAGAAGGTCTGCGAGCGGCTCAACCCGGACCTGCGCCTCGACGGCATCCTCGCCACCATGTACGACTCCCGTACGGTGCACAGCCGCGAGGTGCTCGCCCGGGTGGTCGAGGCCTTCGGCGACCACGTCTTCCACACCGTCATCGGACGTACCGTCAGGTTCCCCGAGACCACCGTGGCCGGCGAGCCGATCACCACGTACGCGACCAACTCGGTCGGCGCCGCCGCCTACCGCCAGCTCGCCAGGGAGGTGCTCGACCGGTGCCGCCCCGCCGAGTGAGTCTCCCGGGAGCCGACGAGCTGTTCCGGACCACCGGGGGGATGGCCCTGTCGCCCTCGCTGGGCCGGCCGGCCGAGGCGCCCAGACCGGAGACCGCCCGGCCTGCCGAGCAGCCCGCAGCCGCCGGTGAAGCCGTCGGCGCCGACGGGGCCGCCACCGAGGCCGCCCAGGGCCAGCCGCCCGCCGAGGCCGCCCGCCGGCACGCCGTCGAGGAGCAGGCCGAGGCCGCCCGCCGGCCCCGCCCGCGCAGCCGCGCCGCCCGCCGGCCCACCGGCCGCGAACGGCACGACGAGAAGATCACGGTCTACGTCTCCGCCGAGGAGCTGATGGACCTGGAGCACGCCCGGCTCGTCCTGCGCGGCGAGCACGGCCTGGCCGTGGACCGCGGCCGGGTCGTGCGGGAGGCCATCGCCGTCGTCCTGGCCGACCTGGAGCAGCGGGGCGAGGCCAGCATCCTGGTGCGGCGGCTGCGCGGCCGCTGAGGGCCCCAGCGGGCCCCAGCGGGCCTCTTCCGGCCCGACCGGGCGCCGGCCGGACCCGGGCGCGGGCGTGTCGGGCGCCCCGGGGGGTGGCGCGGCGCCCGGACCGGGTGAAGATGGACCGGTCATGACGAGCGTGCCCGAGCCCCCCGACCCGGCCGCCCCCGCCGCCCCGGCCCACGCCGGGCCGGGCGAGGAGCGCGGCGGCTTCCGGGTGCGGCTGGACAACTTCGAGGGCCCGTTCGACCTCCTGCTCAGCCTGATCGCCAAGCACCGCCTGGACGTCACCGAGGTGGCGCTCTCCAGGGTCACCGACGAGTTCGCCGCGCACATCCGGGCGATGGGCCCCGACTGGGACCTCGACGCGGCGACCGAGTTCCTGGTGGTCGCCGCCACCCTGCTCGACCTCAAGGCGGCCCGGCTGCTGCCCGCCGCCGAGATCGAGGACGAGGAGGACCTCGCCCTCCTGGAGGCCCGCGACCTGCTCTTCGCCCGGCTGCTGCAGTACCGCGCCTACAAGCAGGCGGCCGCCCTGTTCGCCGAGCGCTGGGCCGCCGAACAGCTGACGCGCCCACGCTCGGTCGGCCTGGAGCCGCACCACGCGCTGCTGCTGCCCGAGGTGGTGATCACCATCGGCCCGGAGGGGCTGGCCAGGCTGGCCGCCCGGGCGACGGCGCCGAAGCCGAAACCGGTGGTCTACGTCGACCACATCCACACCCCGCCGGTGAGCGTCCGCGAGCAGGCCGAGGTCGTCGTCGACCGGCTCACCGCGCTCGGCAGCGCGACCTTCGGCAGGCTGGTGGAGGACGCCGACAACACGCTGGTGGTGGTGGCCCGCTTCCTGGCCCTGCTGGAGCTGTACCGGGAGAAGGTGCTCGACTTCGAGCAGCCGGACGCGCTGGGCGAGCTGCTGGTGCACTGGGTCGCCGACACCGGACTGCGCGTCGAGGTGACCGACGAGTTCGACCGCCCGCCCGGCGAGGGCGCGGACGGTCGCGGCAAGGACGGAGAACGGCAGTGAACGGTGAGCAGCCGCGCCCCTCCCGGCGCACCCTCGGCCTCCCCGGCCAGACCCGCCCCGACGAGTGGCTGGAGCCCGCGTACGGCCCCGAGCAGCCGGAGCACGCCGCAGACGGCGCCGCACCCCGGGCCGAGGCCGCCCCCACCGGGGCGCAGGCGGCGCCCGCGCCGGGCACCGGGACCGCCCCGGGCGCGGGAGCCGCTCCGGCCGTGGAGGCCGCCCCGGAGCGGCCGTACATCCCCGGCCCCGCGGCGGAGCCGGCCGCGGACACCTCCGAGCCCGAACCGATGCCCGACCCCGCCCCGCTGCCCGTCCCCGAGCCGGAGCCCGAGCCGGAACCGGAGCTGCCCGAGGAGGCCACCGGCACCGGCGTGCCGCTGCGCGCCGCCCTGGAGGCGATCCTCATGGTCGTCGACGAGCCCGCCACCGAGACGCACCTCGCAGCCGTCCTGGAACGGCCGCGGGCCGAGGTCGCCGCCGCGCTGCGGGAACTCGCCGCCGAGTACACCGCCCAGGGCCGCGGCTTCGACCTGCGGAACGTCGCCGGCGGCTGGCGTTTCTACACCCGGGCCGACTGCGCGCCCGCCGTCGACCGCTACGTGCTGGACGGCCAACAGGCCCGCCTCACCCAGGCCGCGCTGGAGACGCTCGCGGTGGTCGCCTACCGCCAGCCGGTGTCGCGCAGCCGGGTCTCCGCCGTACGCGGTGTGAACTGTGACGGCGTGATGCGTACCCTGGTACAGCGAGGACTGGTGGAAGAGACCGGCTCCGAGCCCGAAACAGGTGCGATCCTGTATCGGACGACGAACTACTTCCTGGAACGGACAGGGCTGCGAGGCCTGGACGAGCTGCCCGAGCTCGCGCCCTTCCTGCCCGAGGTCGACGACGTGGAAGCGGAGTCCCTCGAGGGCACGATGATCGCGGAGGCGGTGGCTGCCGCCCGCGCGGCCGACGGCGAGAACGCCTGACGGTCCGCGTCCGATCGGTGAGGGGGCGGTGAGGTCGGCCGGCACGACACGCACTCCCACGACGGACACGACGTACGGACATTTTGATGCGCAGCAGTGGCAACGGCAGGAACAACAGCGGCGGCCAGGGCCGGGGAGGCCAGGGACGCGGCGGACAGGGCGGGGGCCGGAGCGGCGGCGGCCCACGCGGAGGGTCCTCGTCCGGCGGGGGCTCGTACGGCGGCGGCCGCGGAGGCGGCGGCTCCTCGTACGGCGGGGGCTCGTCGCACGGCGGCGGCCGCGGCAGCGGCGGCTCCTCCTACGGTGGCGGCTCGTCGTACGGCGGCGGCTCCTCGCAGCGGCGCGGCGACGACAGGCGTGACGACAGGCGTGACGACCGGCGTGACGACCGCCGGTACCCGGACCGCCCGCTGCGCCCCGAGGAGCGCCGCTACGACCGCCCCGAGTACGGCGGCGGCCCGAACGCCACCCCCGGCCGCAGCGGCTACACCGCGCGCCGTCCCGGCCCGGCGCCCAAGCCCCGCCGTGAGGGCCAGGGCGCCCCGGGCGACCCGCGGCGCCAGCCGCAGCGCTCCCGGGAGCTGCAGGCCAAGATCGAGGACGCGGTGCTCGCCCGGCACGACAAGCCGGCCGTGAAGACCCCGAAGACCTTCGGCGAGCCCGAGGGCGAGCGCCTGCAGAAGGTGCTCGCGCGGGCCGGCATGGGCAGCCGCCGGGCCTGCGAGGAGCTCATCGAGCAGGGCCGCGTCGAGGTGAACGGCAAGCGCGTCACCGAGCAGGGCAAGCGGGTCGACCCGGAGAACGACGAGATCAAGGTGGACGGCCTGACCGTCGCCACCCAGTCCTACCTGTTCTTCGCGCTGAACAAGCCCGCCGGCGTCGTCTCCACCATGGAGGACCCGGACGGCCGCCAGTGCCTCGGCGACTACGTCACCAACCGCGAGACCCGGCTCTTCCACGTCGGTCGCCTCGACACCGAGACCGAGGGCATCATCCTGCTCACCAACCACGGCGAGCTGGCCCACCGCCTCACCCACCCGAAGTACGGCGTCACCAAGACCTACCTGTGCGCCATCCAGGGCCCGATCCCGCGCGACCTCGGCAAGCAGCTCGCGAAGGGCGTGGAGCTGGAGGACGGCTGGGCCCGCGCGGACTCCTTCAAGGTGGTCTCCAACGTCGGCAAGAACTACCTGGTCGAGGTCACCCTCCACGAGGGCCGCAAGCACATCGTCCGGCGGATGCTCGCCGAGATGGGCTACCCGGTGGAGAAGCTGGTGCGCACCCACTTCGGGCCGATCGCGCTCGGCGACCAGAAGTCCGGCTGGCTGCGCCGCCTCACCAACCCCGAGGTCGGCCAGCTGATGCGCGAGGTCGGCCTCTAAGGATCGGCCCCCGCCGCACCTTCGAATCGAAGGCCTCCCCGCCGGACGGCGGGGAGGCCTTCCGGCTCATCGGCGGGGGGCCCGTGTGAACCTCGACGCACCGCCTTGTCATCATGTGGATCTGTGGCGCAGGATGGCCACCGGACAGAGGCTCGAAGAGTGGCGGAACTGCGCCACGGGGTCCTGGCCGCATGGGGGAAGGAGCGGCGTGCTCGACGCATTCGGAGCGCTCGGCCTCGGACGGCCGGACGGACAGGTGTATGCGGCCCTGGTGGTCTCGCCGCAGTCCACCGCCGAGGAGCTGGCCGGGCAGTGCGACCTGACACTGCAGCAGAGCCAGGACGCCCTCGACCGGTTGGCCGAGCAGGGCATGGCCACCCGCGCCCCCGTCGACCGGGAACGGTACCTCGCGGTCGCCCCGGACGTCGCCATCGGCACCCTCATCGGTCACCGCGAGGCGGAGCTGCGCAGCGCGCGGGCCGAGATGCACCGGCTGATGGACGCCTTCCGTGAGGCGTCCCGCTACACGGACCCGGCGCACTCGGTCGAGGTGCTCACCGGCGGCGAGGCGATCGCCCAGCGGCTGGAGCACCTCGTCGACACCAGCCAGTACCAGGTGCGCGGCTTCGACTGCCCGCCGTACATCCAGGACCCGGTCGCCCAGATGCCCCGCCAGCGGGCCAAGCTCAAGGCGGGCGTGCGGTTCCGCACCGTGTACGACAAGGACGCGGTGGCCTGGCCGGGGCGGCTGGAGAAGGAGATCCTCATCGGCGTCGAGGACGGCGAGGAGGCCCGGGTCCGGCCCGCGCTGCCGATGAAGATGATGATGTCGGACGACAAGATGGCGATCATCCCGATCACCGTCGGCGACAGCGTGCTGGACGCCGCCTACGTCATCCACCCCTCGGCGCTGCTTCAGGCCCTGGACGCCCTCTTCGAGGCCGAGTGGGAGCGCGCCGTGCCCCTGCAGGCGGCGATCGGCGACGGCGAGGCCGACACCGGCCCCGAGGCCGACCACCGCAAGCTGCTCGGCCTGCTCGCCGCGGGCCTGACCGACGAGTCGATCGCCCGCTCGCTCGGCTGGAGCGCCCGCACCACGCAGCGCCGGCTGCAGAGCCTGATGCGCCAGCTCGGCGCCACCACCCGCTTCCAGGCGGGCATGGCGGCCCGCGAGCGCGGCTGGCTCTGACCGATGCCCCGCCCGGCGGGGCGGGCCCGGCTCAGCTCCAGGGCAGCAGGCGCTCCCAGCGGCCGTCCGCACCGCGCTCGACCTTCTCCAGGCCGATCACGGCCGTCCGGTTCAGCCGGCCGTAGATGTGCGGGAACAGCACCCCGGGCGTGGCGCCCTCCGGCGGCGGGCCGGAGGGCGCCTCCCACTTCACCATCGGCTCGACCAGCTTCTCCTCGATCAGCAGCGCCATCAGCGGGTCGGGGGTGTCGGCGAAGAACAGGTTGGCGACGGCCAGCACCGTCTGCTCGTCGGCCGAGCAGTGGATGAAGCCGTCGGTGAGCAGCGAGGCGGCCGCGTACGGCCGCCCCGGGTCGCGCAGCCAGTCGTCCAGCGGGGCGAGATGGTAGATCATGGGTCATTTCTACCGGAGTTGACGGAACAAATCCGGCTTGACCGGGCTCACAGGCCCGCCACCTTCGCCGCCGCCGACACCTCGTACACCAGGGTGAGGGTGCGTCGGCCGTCCGGCGGCAGGGGCACGTCCCAGCGGACGACGCCCTCCGCGTCCAGTTCGTCCGGTGCCGGCGAGCAGAGCTCCTTGCGCAGCTTGACCTCCACCGAGGACACCTCGGAGACCGGGATCCGCTCGCGCACCGTCACCACCTGCTCGTCCCGCTCCTCCGGCCCGGAGAACCGCGACAGGTGCAGCCGGACCGTCCGGGTGACCACCGTCCGTCCGGTGATGCCGGCCGTGCCGCGGCTCTCCTCGGTCTCCCGGACCACCCGGTGGCCGTCCGAGCTGCCGAAGGCGAGCTCCGCCGGCGCCCCCGGGGCGGTGAACCGCAGCTCACCGCGGCCGGTGAAGCCGCTGCCCTGCACCAGGTCCACCGGGCCGGCGAGCAGCGCGTGCCCCGCGTCGTTTCGGAACCGCACCACCCGCGTCACCAGCGGCGACAGCTCCGGCGCCGCCGCGAACTCGCTGCTCGCCGCCGTGTCGAACACGGTCAGCGGGATCCGGTGCGCCCGGCCGTCGGCCGGCACCGAGGCCGGCGACGGCGCCCGCAGCACCCGCACCTCGCCGCCGTCGTCCACGCCCGGCAGGCCGTCCGCGGACGGCCCGGTGGTGCCGATCGCCTCCTCGCGCAGCTCCACCTCGACCGTCCGTCGCTCCTCCGCGGTGCGCTCCCGCAGCGTCAGCAGGTCCTCGGTCAGCCGGGGCGGCTCCGAGGCCAGCGCCGAGCGGGCCGTGGAGAAGGTCAGCCCCGCCCCCGACCAGTCCTCGCCGGTCCGCTGCCACACCACGGCCTCGGTCTCCAGTACCAGCCGGCCGCCCGACAGCGACGCCCGGTACGCCGGACGCCACAGCGCGCACGGCGTCAGATGGCCGACCTTCAGCTCGACCGGGCCCGCGGACTCCGCCTGCACCGTCACCTCGACGTGGGCGAACAGCTCGGCGGGCTCCTGCTCGGCTGCGTCCAGCGCCCGCCGGGCCGCCGCCAGGTCCACGGCCAGCTCCTCCAGCCGCGCCCGGGAGACCCGCAGCTTCTCCCCGTGCGTGTCGCGCTCGCCGTCGATCCGGTCGAGCTCGCGGCTCCAGCGGCTGCGTTCCAGCTCGCCGCGGCCGGCGCCCTCGCCGATCTCCCGCAGCAGATCGGAGGCGAGCTGGGCGAGCAGCGCCAGCCGGGCCTCCAGCCGTTCCCGGGTACGGGTCTCGGCGAGCTGCTCCTGCTCCAGGGCGTGCACCCGGTGCCGCAGCTCGGAGTCCTCGCCGGTGGGCGGCAGCGGGGCCCGCGGCGCCCAGCCGCGCACCACCCGGGCGTCCAGCACCCGGACGCCGCCCTCGGCGGAGCCCTCCCGGACGGTCGCCTCCGCGCGCAGGGTGCGGTCCACGGCGAGCGCGGAGATCGGGCCGAGCCGCAGCCGGTGGACGCCGGCGGCCAGCTCCACCCGGGCCGTCCGCTCGACGTGCGCGCGGTCCTCCAGGCAGGTCACCGCCGTCACCGGCAGCGGGTGGTCGGGCAGCGCGTGGTCGGCCGGCGGGGTGCCGGTCGGCGGGGTGTCGGGTGTGTCGGTCATGGTCAGCTCCTCCGGTTGCCGCCGACGATGGCCTTGCCGGCCGGGATGCGGATCTCGTAGCCGCCGTCGAGTTCGGCGGTGCCGCCGGCGGGCAGCTCCACCCGCCAGCGCCGGGTGCTCGCCGGGAACTCCTCGGACGGGTGGTCGGGGCCGCGCCAGTCGGCACGCTCCTCGATCCGCACGTCCTGGTCGGCGGAGACCGGCACCCGCTCGCGCACCTCCACGGTGACCGGGTGCGACAGCCGGTTCGCCAGCTCCACATGGATCCGGTGGTCCAGCACGGTGGTGCTGTTGAGCATGCCCGCGGTGGACTCCTTCAGCTCCGTGCGCCGGGCCACCCGGACCGCCTCCGCCTGACCGAGGCCGACCCGGCGGGCCGCCCCCGCGGCCAGCGTCGGCAGCGCCGCGGTCAGCAGGAAGTCGCCGTCCACGGTGACCTCCACCGGCCCGGCCAGCAGCGCCGACGCGGTCGCGTTGGCCAGCACCAGCGTCCCGTACACCGCCTCCTCGACCGCCGGCACGCAGACGTACTCCGTGCTCAGCGACACCGGCACCTCCCCGACCGTGACGGTGTGCCAGGTGCCGTCCGAGGGGACGTCCGCCCGGGCCGCCGCGTCGTACCGCTGGTCGAAGGAGCCCGCGGAGACCCGCGGCCGCACCGCGTGCGCGGGCAGCGCCAGCCCGGCCACCGACTCCGCCAGATTGCGGGACTCCGTCGTCGACGGGTCGTGCACCGCCCCCGGGAACAGCAGACCGCGCCGGTGCGCCGGCCGGTCCGGGCCGTCCAGCACCAGGCCCGCGTAGTCCAGCTGCGCCGGCGAGGGGCCCGCCGGCACCGGCTCCGGCAGCGGCTCCGGCACCGGCTCGTCGTGCGCGGCGAACGAGGCCGAGCGCAGTCCGCCGCCGGACATCCCCCGACTCCGTGACATCCGGGCGGACGCCACCGGCGCCGGCGGCGGCATCGCCCCCGGCGGCTGCGGGGCCGCGCCGTACGCCTGCGCGGCCGGCGCCGGCATCGGGAAGGCCTGCGGGGCGGCACCGGGAGCCGGCGGCGGAGGGGGCGGTGGCGCGGCGAACGGCAGCGCGACCTCCGCGGCCGGGACACCCCCGGCCAGCGTCGCGTCCGCGCCGCCGCCCGGCCGGGCCGCCCGGCCCGGACGCCCGCCGCCCGCCATCGGCCTCATCCCGCGCGACGGGCGCGGCTGCGGCGGCCGGCCTGCCGCGTCGTACCCGGTGAACAGATCGCCGAGCCCCGCTGGGGGCTCCCGCCAGCCGGACGGCGCCGGCGCGGGCTGCCGCCGCCCGATCCGCAACGAGCGCAACTGCGGCAGGTCGGTGCGGCGCTGCAGGTCCGCCGTGGACAGGCCGATCCGCACGCCCGACCAGTCCTCGCCGGTGCGCTGGGCGAGCTGGGCGCGCAGCAGCAGCGTCCCGGTGTCCTCGCCCCGGCGGTAGGTCAGCCGGTACGTCGGCACCCACACCGCGCCCGGCACCCCGTACTCCACCTCCAGCTCCACCTCGGCACCCTCCGGCGCGCCCTCCAGGGTCACCACGGCGGTGCAGCCGAGCGTCACAGGGCCGACCGCCACCGCGGACGAGGCCCGCGCCAACGCGTCCTCCGCCAGCGACAGTTCGTGCTCGGCCAACCGCAGCTCCTCGGCCAGGGCGGCGGACCGGCCGTGCAGCGCGGCCAGCCGCTCGTCCACGAAGTCCGCCAGCTGGAGCCAGGCGTCGGCGGGCGTCCGGCGGTGCGGCGAGTCCGCCTGCAGCGGCGGCGGCACGGCCCGCACCGCGGAGACCTCCGCGATCCGCGCCTCCTGCCGCGCCGAACGCTGCCGCAGGGCCTCCGCGGCGTCCTGCGCCCGCTCCACCCGGCGGCGCAGCCCGGGCAGGTCCGAGCGGCTGCGCACCTCCGCCTCCGGCTCCAGCCGGGCCGCCGTCACCCGGGCACCGCCGGAGAGCACGGCGGCGCGGAGCGAACCCGCGTCCGCCACCCTCGGCAGGCCGGTCAGCCGCACCCCGCCGTCCGTCGGCACCGTGCCGCGCGCCCGGCGCCGGCACAGCGCCCCGCTCGCGTACACCACCACCGAGTCGAGTACCGACTCCCACCGATCCGCCGCTGCCGTCTCTGCTGCCACCCCGCCCTGCCCTTCGTCCGTCCCCGGTCCGGGCCGCCAGTCTGCCCGGGTCCGCGCCCGTCCGCCGTGGATTTGCGCTGCGCGTCGGATGGGGGGACGGCCCCGGCCCCCACCCCGGTTGCGGGCGTGCCCCCCCGGCGCCCCGGGCGGTGCACGCATCTCGCGGGGCGGGCGGCTTCGCCGCGGAGGCGGGGGCTGCGAGAGGATGGGCGGAACAGTGTTCCGTCCGCACCAGGAGACCAGCCCCGTCATGCGCACAGCCGCCGTCATCGGCACCGGACTGATCGGCACCTCCGCCGCCCTCGCGCTCACCGCCCGCGGGGTCGCGGTCTATCTGGAGGACGCCGACCCGGACGCCGCCCGCACGGCCGCCGCGCTCGGCGCGGGCTCCACGGAGCTGCCGGACGGGCCGGTCGACCTGGCGGTCGTGGCGGTGCCCCCGGCGCTGGTGGGCAAGGTGCTGGCGGACTGCCAGCGCCGCGGTCTGGCCCGGTGCTACACCGACGTGGCCAGTGTGAAGGCCGGGCCGCGGGCCGAGGTGGCCGCGCTCGGCTGCGACACCGTCCGCTACATCGGCGGCCACCCGATGGCCGGCCGGGAGCGGTCCGGTCCGCTGGCCGCCCGCGCCGACCTGTTCGAGGGCCGGCCGTGGGTGCTCACCCCGACCAAGGACACCGACACCGACACCCTGAACGCCGCACTGGAGCTGGTGGCGCTCTGTGGCGCGATGCCGATCGTGATGGACGCGGCCGCCCACGACCGCGCCGTCGCGCTGGTCTCGCACGCCCCCCAGCTGGTCGCCTCGATCGTCGCGGCCCGGCTGGAGCACGCCGACGAGACGGCCGTCCGGCTGTCCGGCCAGGGCGTCCGGGACGTCACCCGGATCGCGGCGTCCAGCCCCGCACTGTGGGTGGACATCCTCTCCGCGAACGCCGGGGTGGTCGCCGACATCCTGCAGGAGGTGGCCGCCGACCTCGACGAGACGGTGACGGCGCTGCGCGCCCTGCAGGCCGCCGACGAGAGCGAGCGGCGGGCCGGCGCGGCCGGGATCGAGGCGGTCATGCGGCGCGGCAACCACGGCCACGCCCGGATCCCCGGCAAGCACGGCGCCCCGCCCACCCGGTACGAGTCGGTCACCGTCGTGCTGGGCGACCAGCCCGGAGAGCTGGGCCGGCTGTTCGGCGAGGTCGGCACGCTCGGCGTCAACATCGAGGACGTCACCATCGAGCACTCCGACGGCCAGCAGGTCGGCCATGTGCACCTGGACGTCGCTCCGGCGGCCGTCCGGCTGCTGACCGCCGGCCTGCGCGACCGCGGCTGGAGCGTCCGCGACTGACCCTTCGCTACCGACCGTCCGGGACCGACCGGCGGGGACGGGAGAGCGGTGGGGAAGGGCCCGGGAGGCGACCGGACCGGGAGCCTCCGTCGGTCCATTAACCTTGAGATAGTCATCCCGGCCCGAGCGCGCCGGCCCGAGAGAGAGGTTCGCCCCGTGGACACTGCCGACCGAGCGCACGCCCCGGTCGTCGTCGCCATCGACGGACCCTCCGGATCAGGCAAGTCGACCGTCTCCCGCGCGGTCGCCGCCCGGCTCGGGCTCAGCTTCCTGGACACCGGCGCCATGTACCGCGCGATGACCTGGTGGATGCTCGCCAACGACATCGACGTCGACGACGCCGAGGCGGTCGCGATCGCCTGCGGCAAGCCGGTGATCGTCTCCGGGACGGACGCGGCCGGCCCGACCATCACGGTCGACGGCCAGGACGTCTCCGGCCCGATCCGCGGCCCCGAGGTGACCGCCAAGGTCTCCGCGGTCTCCGCCGTGCCGGCCGTCCGGGCCCGGCTGGTGGAGCTGCAGCGCGGCTGCGCCGAGGTCGCGCCGCGCGGCATAGTCGCCGAGGGCCGCGACATGGGCACCGTCGTCTTCCCGGACGCCACCGCCAAGATCTTCCTCACCGCCTCGGGCGCCGCCCGCGCCGCGCGCCGCGCGGCCGAGCTCCGCGCCAAGGGCGTGGACGAGGCGACCATCGCATCGATGGCCGCCGACCTGGACCGCCGGGACGCCGCCGACTCCTCCCGGGAGACGGCTCCGCTCGCGCAGGCCCGGGACGCCGTCCTGGTGGACACCAGCGAGCTCACCCTGGACCAGGTGATCGACACCGTCGCCACCCTGGTCGAGGAGCGGGCCCAGCAGCCGTCCGCCGTCTGACCACCCTCGGGCCGTCCGGCCCGTCCTCCGACTACGGGACACGTAGTTTCGCGCTGCCCGCGAGGGCAGGAACGCACGGCACGCCCCTGGGAAGGGCCGTGTCGGGAAACGGAAAACACACATGAGCAACGAGACCGCCACACACCACGGTGAGCTCGGCGACGCCGAGTACGCCGAGTTCATGGCGCTCGCCGCCGAGGAGGGCTTCGACGCCGACGAGATCGACGCGGACCTGGACGGCGCCGCGCACGGGCCGCTGCCCGTGCTGGCCGTCGTCGGCCGCCCGAACGTCGGCAAGTCGACCCTCGTCAACCGCATCATCGGCCGCCGCGAGGCCGTCGTCGAGGACCGCCCCGGCGTCACCCGCGACCGGGTCACCTACGAGGCGACCTGGAACGGCCGCCGCTTCAAGCTCGTCGACACCGGCGGCTGGGAGGTCGACGTCCTCGGCATCGACGCCGCCGTCGCCGCCCAGGCCGAGTACGGCATCGAGTCCGCCGACGCGGTGCTCTTCGTCGTCGACGCCACCATCGGCGCCACCGACACCGACGAAGCCCTGATCAAGCTGATCCGGCGGGCCGGCAAGCCCACCGTGCTCTGCGCCAACAAGGTCGACGGCCCGTCCACCGAGGCCGAGGCCGCCTACCTGTGGTCGCTCGGCCTCGGCGAGCCGTACCCCGTCTCCGCCCTGCACGGCCGCGGCTCCGGCGACCTGCTGGACGCCGTGATGGACGCGCTGCCCGAGGCCCCGCCGCAGACCTTCGGCAACGGCCCGATCGGCGGCCCGCGCCGGGTCGCGCTGATCGGCCGGCCGAACGTCGGCAAGTCCAGCCTCCTCAACAAGGTCGCCGGCGAGGAGCGGGTGGTCGTCAACGAGCTGGCCGGCACCACCCGCGACCCGGTCGACGAGATGATCGAACTCGGCGGCAAGACCTGGAAGTTCGTCGACACCGCCGGTATCCGCCGCCGGGTCCACCTGACCGCCGGCGCGGACTTCTACGCCTCGCTGCGCACCGCCTCCGCGCTGGAGAAGGCCGAGGTCGCGGTCGTCCTGATCGACGCCAGCGAGACCCTCGCCGAGCAGGACACCCGGATCATCTCGATGGCCGTCGAGGCCGGCCGGGCCGTCGTGATCGCCTACAACAAGTGGGACCAGCTCGACGAGGAGCGCCGCTACTACCTGGAGCGGGAGATCGAGAAGGATCTCGTCCAGGTGCAGTGGGCGCCGCGGGTCAACGTCTCGGCGAAGACCGGCCGCCACATGGAGAAGCTCGTCCCGGCGATCGAGACCGCGCTGCAGGGCTGGGAGACCCGGATCCCGACGGCCCGTCTGAACGCCTTCCTGGGCGAGCTGGTGGCGGCCCACCCGCACCCGATCCGCGGCGGCAAGCAGCCCCGCATCCTGTTCGGCACCCAGGCCGGCACCCGCCCGCCGCGGTTCGTGCTGTTCGCCTCCGGCTTCCTGGAGGCCGGCTACCGCCGCTTCATCGAGCGCCGGCTGCGCGAGGAGTTCGGCTTCGAGGGCACCCCGATCTCCATCTCCGTCCGGGTGCGCGAGAAGCGCCGCAAGAAGTAACGCCGCACGAAGCAGCGGGGACACCGACGACGACGGCCGGGGCCGGGCAGCGCGAATGCTGCCCGGCCCCGGCCGTCGTTCCGTGCCGCCTCAGAGCACCTGCTCGGCGGAGCGCCCCGGCGGCAGCGAGAGCAGTGAGCGGTGGCGGCCCCCGCCGGTGGCCGCGGCCGCCTGATGCCCCAGGTAGCCGGCGGCGACCCAGCCCTGGCCGGTGCCGCCGACGGGGTGCCCCGCGGTGTGCCCCGTGGCCGCGTGGCCGACGGACGGGTGCCCGGCCTGGTGGCCGACGGTGACCGGCTGGGCCGCCGACCGGCCCTGCTGGTGCTGCTCGGCCCCGTGCCCCCGGCCGCCGTGCTGCCCGGCCGCCGCCCGGCCCTCCGGGACGAACTGCGGCGTGCCCTGCGCGTGCCCCGCGTACGTCTCGAACACCTGGTGCTGCGGGTACGACGCGGCCGAGGACCCGCCGAACCCGCCCGACCCGCCGAAGCCCTTGAACCGCAGCTGCTCCTCGTCCGTCCGGTCGCCGGGCAGGGCCCTGAAGAGTCTCCGGTACTCGGAGTACAGCGAGTCGTAGATCGGGGTCGGTGAGACGGGCAGGTCCGCGTCGTACGAGGGGCGCATGCCCGGGATGGTGCGGCCGGCGGACGGGCGGGTGGTCGGGGCGACGTCGTAGCTGTACACGTGAGGGCCAACGAGCGAGGCCGCCCGGGGATGCGGGGTTCCGCGGCCAGGCCTGTGCCATTCCCGCGGGTGCCGGCCGGGTGCCGCCGGGTGCAGCTGGGGGTGCCCGCCGGTCGGCTCAGGTGCCGGCCAGCGGCAGCATTCCGGCCGCCAGCACGCCGTGCCCGACCGCCCGGTCGAGGGCCATCCGCAGCAGGTCCTCGCGGGGCTGGCGGCCGATGGTGCCGGCCGGCACCGCGTACATGATCACCTCGGAGCGGCGGGCGACCGCGGCCCGCCAGGCCTCGGTGACCTGCAGCGGCTGGTGGGCCTGCCACCAGGCGGCGCTGCCGCCGCTCGCCGAGGGCTGCAGGATCGCGTGCAGCTGGCCCATCGCCATCAGCACCGACCAACCGGTGAGCGGGCGGCTCGGCGCCCGGTCCACCGACTGCACCAGCTGGAAGCCGTGGTCGGTGAGCAGCGAGAGGAACTCGTCCTCCGCCGAGCCGCTGCCGGGCCGGGCGATCGGCCCGGTGGGCTCCACCACCAGCGCCGCGTACGGGGTGTCCCCGCAGAGCACCAGGCCGCAGGTGACGCCGAGCACGGCGGGCTGGGTGCCCGGGCCGGCCGGGGCCTGCGGCTGCGGGGCCGGGGCGGGCGCGGTCGGGGCGGCCCAGGCGGCGCCGTCGGGCATCCCGGGGACGGTGTAGCCGTCGGGTGTGCCGGGGGCGGCGTACGCCGGGGCGGGCGCGGGCGCGCCGACGCCGCCCTGTGCCTGGCTGATCGAGCGGACGGCGCCGAGCAGCTGGTCCTCGTCCACCGGCACGACCTGGGAGGGCACGCAGCGGGCGTGGGCGAAGGCGAGGACCGCCGTCTCGTCGCCGATGAAGAGAACCGTGCTGGTGGGCTCGCGCAGCGAGTCGCCGGGGGCCCGGCACGAGGTGCAGTCATAGGCGTCCGGGGCGTGGGCGCCGGCGAGAAGCCGGTCTGCCTCGTCGTCTCCGATCTCGGTTCGTACGTCGTCGCTGACTTCGAGCATGCGCGGCAAGGGGGACTCCTCCGGTCTCAGGGATGGCAGGGCGCGCCTGGCCGCCAGTTCCAACGGGCGGCTGTGGCCGGGGTCACGGGTGCGTCCGGCTCCGACGGGATTTGCCGCGGATCTGACTGCGATGGGTGGGCGAGCGGTCGCAATCTGTCGATGCTGTGCCCGAGGTCACAGGCCGGAAACGGTGAGCAGCCTCACGATCGACCGAGGATTGATCATGGAAAATATGGGCAAATCGGGCAAACTGCCGTTATTTGCTAGATCAATACTCGCGGTAACGCCACGCTGAGCTGGGACGACCCGAAACTGTTTGGTGCCCGGCCGAGCGGCTCGTAGGTTTTTGCCCAGTGCACCGAGCACTTCCCGGGTTCACCCCCAGCACCACCCACCGGCCCCCGCCGGCGGCGCAGGTGCCCACCGAGCGGCTGACCACCGCCCGGATGCGGAAGGTGGCCGGGACGGCATGGCACGTACGAACACGTGCACGCCGTCCAACGGACGCGGCGAGCGAACCGAGCCTCACGGCTCTGGTTCCGCATGCCCGCCCGGGGCTGTCGAGAGGAAACTCATGATCTTCCGTAACGAGTCCGCCGCTGCCACCACCACCGCCACCAAGCGCAACCGCGTCCGGCTGGCAATCGCGGGCGGCGCCGCTGTGGCCGTCCTCCCGGTGGCCGGCCTCGTCACGGCCACCTCCGCCTCCGCCGCCTCCGTCTCCACCTGGGACGCCGTCGCCCAGTGCGAGAGCACCGGCAACTGGCACATCAACACCGGTAACGGCTTCTACGGCGGCCTGCAGTTCACCAACAGCACCTGGGCGGCCTTCGGTGGCACCGCGTTCGCCCCGCGCGCCGACCTGGCCACCAAGGACCAGCAGATCGCCATCGCCGAGAAGGTCCTCGCCGTGCAGGGCCCGGGTGCCTGGCCCGTCTGCTCCGTCAAGGCCGGCCTGACCAAGGGCGGCGCCGCCCCGCAGGTCGACACCGCCGCCGCTGCCGCCCCGAAGGCCGCCGCCCCGGCCGCCCCGGCCGCGAAGCCCGCCGCGCCGGCCACGAAGCCCGCCGCCCCGAAGGCCGACGAGCAGAAGGCCAGCCGCAGCGAGGCCCGCGCCCAGCTGAACACCGCCGCCAAGCAGGACGCCCCGAAGAAGTCCGCTCCGGTGAAGAACACCAACGGCGGCAACTACACCGTCAAGTCCGGCGACACCCTGAGCAAGATCGCCAACGCCAAGGGCCTCGACTGGAAGACCGTGTACAAGAACAACGCCGGTGTCATCGGCGGCAACCCGAACCTGATCTTCCCGGGCCAGGTCCTCTCCGTCTGACACCCGGAACGGCGGTGACATCCGCCGCCCCACCAGCGCCCGGGGGCGCCCCAGCTGCGCCCCCGGACCCGCGGACGCCCGCCGGCCGCCGCCCCGTACCCCCCGGACGGGCGGCGACCGGCGGGCGTCCGCGCGTTCCCCCGCCCAGCGTCGGGTGCTGGGTGCCCGAAACGCCGCGGGGCCCGCGTCCGCGCCGCTGCTGACGGCGGCTCTGACCGCGGCCCCGACCGCCCGTCCGATCGCCGCTCCGGCCGCCCAGCCGATCGCCGGTCCGGCCCTCGCCCGCGGCGCGGCCGACGGGCCCTGCCGCCGACGTCGGCACCCCCGCGCCCGAGGCCGTCCGGGACGCCCTCGCCGACTGCGAGAGCGGCGGCGACTGGCAGGCCGACACCGGCAACGGCTACTACGGCGGCCTGCAGATCCTGTCCGCCACCTGGCAGGAGGCCGGCGGCCTGCAGTACGCCCCGCGCCCCGACCTCGCCGACCGGGCCGCACAGACCACCGTGGCCGAGGAGATCCGCCGCCTGCAGGGCTGGCAGGCCTGGTCCGGCTGTGCCCGGCGGATCGGCCTGCTCGACCGTCGGCCCTGAGCGCTCGCTCCCCGGCTGCCCGCGCGGCCGTTCCTTCCGGTGGCCGGCCGTGGCCGGGTCAGTCCCAGGCGAGTTCGCCCTTCGCCACCTGGGTGCCGAGCCGGACGGCCAGCTTCAGCCCGGCGTCCGGGTAGAGCCGCAGCAGCGCCTCCTCCGCCGCGGCCGCGTCCTCGGCCTTGCCCACCTCCCGCTCGAAGGCCTTGAGGTAGTCCCGGGTGTAGGTGATCGCGCCGGCGTCCGGTGTGACGCCGGGCATGCGGTGCCCGGCCACCACCGTCAGCGGATCGAGCGCCTCCATCGCGTCCAGCTGGTCGATCCAGGAGGCCCGCAGGTCCGGGCCCGGGGTGTCCGCCGTCCAGGCGTGCAGCCCCTGGTACAGGGCGACACCGCCGAGCAGCAGCCGGCTGCGGTGCTCCCAGAGGAAGTGCCGGTCCGGCAGTTTCGGCTCGAAGCCGCGCACCTCGAAACGGTGCCCCTCGAACTCGATCACGTCACCGTCCAGCGGCTGCAGCCGCGGCGGCCGGGTCGGCAGCTCACTGCCCAGCTGCGCCCAGGTCGACAGCTTCTCCGGGTACGTCCGGGCGATGTGCTCGATCACCAGCGGATGCGCCAGGAACCGGGCCTCCGGGAAGGCGTTCTGCACCTCCTCGGTGCCGAAGTAGAAGTCCGGGTCGCCGTGGCTGACCACCACGGTGGTGAGCGGCCGGTCCATCCCCTGGACCAGCTGCGCCAGCCGCCGCCCGTCCGAACGGGTGAAGCCGGTGTCCACCAGCATCGTCCCGTGCGCGCCGACGATCAGCACCGCGGTCTTGTGCAGCGACGACTCGGGAAGGTCGACGACGGCGAAGTCCAGCCTGCTCATGCCGGCTCCTTCGGGGCGCGGAGCGGCGCAGACGGTGCGCCGCGGGCGGGGCGGGGCGGGGTCGGCTCCCCGACCAGCGTGAGCCGCCGGCCGGAGCGCCGCATGTCGATCCGGGGGAGTGGCCGGCCGCTGCCCCCGATCAGCGCCCCTCCGCCGGTACCTCGCCCGCACCTCGCCGCCCGCACCCGGCCGCGCAGGCCCGGGCGGCTGGGAGGATGGCCGTATGACCGGCGATCCCCTCCCGTTCCCGCGTGAGCCTGCCGAACCGGCGCCCGGCGCCGTGCACCTGCCCGACTGGCTGGACGCCGCCGAGCAGCGCGCGCTCGTCGAGGCCTGCCACGCCTGGGCCCGGCCGCCCGCCGGGATGCGGACCGTCCGGATGCCCACCGGCGGCCTGATGTCCGTGCACACCGTCTGCCTCGGCTGGCACTGGTACCCGTACGGCTACGCGCGGACCGTCGTCGACGGCGACGGCGCCCCGGTCAAGCCCTTCCCGCCCGAACTCGGCGAACTCGCCGGTCGCGCCGTCGCCGCCGCGTACGGGCCGGACGGGCTCGCCGCCGTACCCGGCGCCGCCGGCTACGCGCCCGACGTCGCCGTGGTCAACCACTACCCGCACGGCGCCAGGATGGGCCTGCACAAGGACAAGGAGGAGCGCGTCGACGCCCCCGTGGTCTCCCTCTCGCTCGGCGACAGCTGCGTCTTCCGGCTCGGCAACAGCGAGACCCGCACCCGGCCCTGGACCGACCTGGAACTGCGCAGCGGTGACCTGTTCGTCTTCGGCGGCCCGTCCCGCTTCGCCTACCACGGGGTGGTGAAGACCCTGCCCGGCACCGCCGATCCGGCGCTCGGCCTGGTCGGGCGGCTGAACATCACCGTCCGGCAGTCCGGGCTGCTCTGAGCCCCGGCCCGACACCGGGGCGCCCGCCGGATCCGGGCCCGACCGTCGGATTCCGGGCCCGGGCGGCGGGAATTCCCCGATCCGGAGGAGACTTCTCGGTAGACGTAGAGCGCCGTCCGGCGCCGCACCGGAGATCCCGGGGCAGGCACCAGGCGGCCGGGAGAGGACACAGGACATGGGCACGCCCGTCGACCAGCTCGTCGACCTGCTCGATCTGGAACAGATCGAACTCAACATCTTCCGGGGACGCAGCCCGGAGGAGGCCCTGCAGCGGACCTTCGGCGGGCAGGTCGCCGGCCAGGCCCTGGTCGCCGCCGGCCGGACGGTCGACGGGGACCGCCCCGTGCACTCGCTCCACGCCTACTTCCTGCGCCCGGGCGTCCCCGGCGTGCCGATCGTCTACCAGGTCGACCGGATCCGTGACGGACGGTCCTTCACCACCCGCCGTGTGCTGGGCATCCAGCAGGGCCGCTCGATCTTCGCGCTGACCGCCGACTTCCACCTCCCCGAGCAGGGCGGCATCGAGCACCAGGACCCGATGCCGCAGGTCCCCGCCCCCGAGGACCTGCCGAGCGCACTCGACGAGGTCGGCTCCCGGCTCGGCGAGATGCCGCCGTTCATCAGCCGCCGCCAGCCCTTCGACATCCGCTACGTCGACCGGCTGCGCTGGTCCAAGGAGGACCTGGCCGGGGTCCAGCCGCGCAGCGGCGTCTGGCTGCGGACCAACGGCGCCCTGCCCGACGACCCGCTGATCCACGTCTGCGCGCTCACCTACGCCAGCGACATGACGCTGCTCGACGCCGTCCGCGTCCCGGTCGAACCACTGTGGGGCGAGCGGAACTTCGACATGGCCTCGCTCGACCACGCGATGTGGTTCCACCGCCCGTTCCGGGCAGACGACTGGCTGCTGTACCAGCAGGAGTCGCCGATCGCGCACGGCGCCCGCGGGCTCGCCCGCGGGGAGATCTTCGACCGCAGCGGGCGGCTGGTGGTCTCCGTCGTGCAGGAGGGACTCTTCCGGCCGCTCACCGCACGCTGACCCGCGGGCCGCTCGGCCGCCCCGCCCCGTCAGCGTCCCGTACCGCTACCGCCGCACCGCCACCGCTCAGGAAGGACCGCCGATGACCGCCGCAGAGACCGCCGCGGAATCCTGGCAGCGCTGGACCGAGGCCCGCGCCGCCGCCGTCAGCGCCCTGCACGGGCCGCTCGCGCTGACCGGTACGCACTGGCTCGGCCCCGACCCCGAGCAGATCCCCGGCCTGCCGGGCGAGTGGTGGGCCGTCGACGGCGCCGTCCGCCTCAACGCCAAGGCCGAGTACGGGATCCGGCTCGAATCCGGGGAGCCGGCCGGGGCACTGGACGGGGAGGTGGCGCTGCGGCCGGACACCGATCCGGCCCCGGAACGCGCCGTGATCGGCGGGCTGCGGCTCGTCCCGATCGAGCGGGAGGGCGAACTCGCCCTGCGGGTCTTCGACCCGGACGCCCCGGCCCGCACCGCCTTCGCCGGGATCGACACCTTCCCGTACGCGCCGGACTGGGCCGTCCCCGCCGTGTTCACCCCGTTCGAGAGCGGCGACCGGGCGCTGACCGTGCCCAACGCGGACGGCAAGGACCGGCCGCTCGCCGTCACCGGGCAGATCGCCTTCACCCTCTGCGGCGAGGAGTACGCCCTCACCGTCAGCCGCTCCGGCGGCCGGCTCAGCGGTGTGATCGCGGACGCCACCAGCGGACACGAGACCTACCGCTTCCGGTTCATCACCCTGCCCGCCCCGGACGCCGAGGGGCGCACCGTGCTCGACCTCAACCGGGCCCACCTGCCACCCTGCGCCTTCGCCGACCACTTCATCTGCCCCTTCCCGCCGCCCGGCAACCGGCTGCCGGTGGCCGTCGAGGCGGGGGAGCGGCATGTCGTGACCGGCTGACGGCCGAGCCTGTCGGAGGGGTTGACCCGCCGCCCGAGGACTACCAGCGCATCCGGACGTCCTCCGCCCAGCCGAGCAGGTCGTGGACGGCGATCCGGCGGCCGTCCTCGGCGCGGACGGTGCCGTCGTAGTGGCCGAAGCACTGGTCGGTGCGGTTGGCGAGCAGGCCCGCCTCGGTGCGCGTCCGGCGGTCGTGGAACGGGGTGAAGACCAGGTCCAGCAGGTCCGAGCCGGGGGTGCGGACGGTCCACGGCGCGAGCGGGTCGGCGAGGTCGTACGACCAGGCGAGCTCCTCGGAGATCCGGGTGAGACGGCCGTCCACACAGACGGCGTTCTCGGTCGTGCCGGTGCCGACCGTCCACCGGCCGCCGAACTGCAGGCCGACGGTCCGGCCGTCCGTCCGGCCGGAGGCGGCGCCCCAGTTCCAATGCACCGAGCGCGGCCAGCGGCCCCGGCCGTGGTCCAGCACCGCCCAGGCCTCGTCCTTCCCCGGGCCGCCGAAGGAGAGGACCTCGTCGCCGATCCGCAGCGTGCCGCGCGCCGGGCGGGCGGTGTGCTTGGACGTGTACTGGAACCGGCGCTCGTCCCACGGCACGACCACGCTCAGCGTCTCGTGACCCTCCGGGAGCGCCGCGAACACGTCGACCTCGACCGGCCTGCCGTCGGGCGTCACGCAGCGGGCCCGCAGCCGGGTGCCGCCCGCCTCACCGCGGATCTCCACCCGGACCCGGCCGCCGGTCGGCCGCTCCGGGCCGACGGCCACGTTCGTACCGGTGCCGTCGGATCCGGCGATCGTCTGCGGGAGGGCGACGCCGCGGCCGAAGGGGACGAGGGCGGTGCGCTCCAGCTCCCGGACGCCAGTCGGGTCGGCCGGGTCGGTCGGGTCGTCCGGGTCGTCCGGGTCGTCCCAGCGGAGGACGTACACGCTGTTCAGCGCCAGGAAGTCCAGGTCGCTGACGGTCAGCGCCACCAGATGGGTCGGCGCGGTCACGCACCAGTACTCCCATCGCTTGGTGCGGCCCCAGCCGCGGAGGTTCGCCCGGTGCAGCGGCCGCCGGGACCAGCCGACGGCCGCCGGATCGAGCCGCCCGTCGGGCCGACAGAGGTCGACAGGAGCGGTCAGTTCGCGATCGGAGGACGCCACGGCGGCCACCGTAGCGGCAACCCCGGCGGACGGAGGTGAAACGTCGTGGTCGAACATGGTTGACCATGTCGACCGATCAGCCGCAGGCACCCGAGGCAGCCCCCTCCCCACCCGTTCCGTCCGTGCCCCCGGTGGGCGGCGGCGGGGCTCCCGGGCGGCTGAAGCGGATCGCGCGCGGCGCCCTCGCCGACATCGGGCCGCTGCGCGACATCCCCGACTACCGGCGCGTCTGGTTCGGCCAGACCGTCTCCTCCGTCGGCCAGCAGATGACCGCCGTGGCCGTCGCCGTGCAGGTCTACGACCTCACCCGGTCCACCTTCGCCACCGGCCTGGTCGGACTCTTCTCGCTCGTCCCACTGGTCACCTTCGGCCTGTGGGGCGGCGCGATCGCCGACACCGTCGACCGCCGCCGCCTCGGCCTCATCGGCTCCGCCGGCCTCGCCGCCGTCTCCGTCCTGCTCGCCGCCCAGGCCCTGCTCGGCCTGCACGCCGTCGGCCTGCTCTACGCGGCGGTCGCCCTCCAGGCCGGCTTCTTCGCACTCTCCTCGCCCGCCCGGTCCTCGATGATCCCCCGACTGGTCCCGCGCGAACAGTTGCCCGCCGCCAACGCCCTCAACACCATGAGCATGAACCTCGGCATGACCGTCGGCCCCATGCTCGGCGGCCTGCTCATCGGCGCTTACGGCGCCCAGTCCGCGTACCTCGTCGACGCCGTCGCCTTCAGCGCCACGCTCTACGCGATGTGGCGGCTGCCCGCGATGAAGCCCCAGGGCGACGGCGCCGAGCGGAAGGGACGGGCCTCCGTCCTCGACGGCCTGCGCTTCCTCGCCACCCGGCCCAACCTGCGCACCAGCTTCCTCGCCGACCTCGCCGCCATGATCTTCGGCCTGCCCCGGGCACTCTTCCCCGCCATCGCGGTCGGCTTCTACGGCGGCGGAGCCGGGACGGTCGGCCTGCTGGTCGCCGCCCCCGCCGTGGGCGCCCTGGCGGGCGCCCTGTTCTCGGGATGGATCGGGCGGGTGCACCGGCACGGGGCCGCCGTCCTCGCCGCCGTCGCCGCCTGGGGGCTCGCCATCGCCGCCTTCGGGGTCGTCCGCGAACTGTGGCTCGGGCTGGCGCTGCTCGCGGCGGCCGGCTGCGCCGACACCATCAGCATGATCTTCCGCAACACGATCATGCAGGTGGCGGCCCCCGACGACATGCGCGGCCGCCTCCAGGGCATCTTCATCGTCGTCGTCGCCGGCGGCCCCCGCCTCGGCGACTTCGAATCCGGGACGGTTGCCGCCCTCACCTCCTCCGTCACCATCTCCGTCGTCACGGGCGGTCTCGCCTGCCTCGCCGCCGTCCTGCTGCTCGCGGCCCGCCGCCCCGCCTTCCTCCGCTACGACTCCCGCAACCCCACCCCCTGACCAGCCCCGACACCCCCGGGCCCGTCACCCGAAACCTGGCAGCGAGCACCCCTCGACGTGCTGTATTGTTTTCCACGTCGCCGGGAGACCGGGGGCAAGGTCGAGAAGCCGAAGACCACTGATCGAGATCGGTGAGCGGAGGCAGCGAGACCACGGGACGTGGCGCAGCTTGGTAGCGCACTTGACTGGGGGTCAAGGGGTCGCAGGTTCAAATCCTGTCGTCCCGACAGGAATGTCGGAGCCCCGCTGACTGGACGGAAGTCCAGGCCAGCGGGGCTCTTGCCGTTTTCTGCGGCCGGTTCAGCGGACGAGCCGCAGGTGGCGGCCAGGGGAGTCCGGCGGGACCGCTTCGGGACCAGGTGCCCTGCGCGGGCCGCTCAGGTGCGCGCTCAGCGCCTCGCCGGCCAGCTCGATCGAGCGACGGTCCGGGTGGAGGTAGCGCTGGGTCGTCGTCAGCGACCCGTGTCCGGCGATCTTCCGCAGGACGTGCAGCGGCACCCCGGCGTCCGCCATCCACGTCAGCCCGGTGTGGCGGAGGTCGTGGCGGCGCAGGTGCTCGTAGCCGAGCTCCACGACCACCTCGTCCCAGTGGGTGGCGTCCCGCAGGACCGCCGTGGTGATCCGGCCGTCCCTGGGCCCGCTGAACAGCCGGGCCATCGGGTCGGACCCGATGACGTCGAGCCGCCGGGCGACCAGGTCACGGATCTCCGGGACCAGCGGCACCGTCCGGCGGCGCTTGCCCTTCGTTCCCTTGTCGACCAGCCCGCCGGGGGCGGTGGTGGTCTGCCGGCACAGGTCCCACGTCCACCGCTCGCGGTCGATGTCCTTGCGCCGGACGCCGGAGACCTCGCCGATCCGGGCCGCGGTGCAGGCCGCGAAGCGCACCACGTCGCCCCAGCCGCCGTAGTGGCCGTGCGAGCGCAGCACGAGACTGGTCGCGAGCTTGTCCAGCGCGTCCCAGTCAGGCAGGGCGAGCGCCCGCGGGTCGTCCAACTCGTCCTCGGCGCGCCGGTACTCGCGCTGCCATCCGCTGACCCTGGCCGGGTTGGTGTCGATGACGCCGTCACGGACCGCCTGCTCCATGACCCGCACCAGCAGGGCGAGAGTGCACTTCATCGTCGAGCGGCCGCACTCGTCCGCGATCCAGCCGTAGACCGCGCGGTCGATGATGCCGTTCGTGACGGTGCGCAGGGGCAGATGGCCGATCGTGGGGACGATCCGCAACCGCCAGCCAGCCAGGTAGGGGTCGAGCGTCGTGGACTCCAGCCCGCGCAGGGCCAGTTCCATCACCGAGTCCCCGTACTCGGCAAGGGGCATGGTGGCCGTGGCGGGGGTGACACCGCGACTCGCGAGCCGCTGCATCCCCGCGATCCATTCCTCTGCAGCCTCTTTGGTCGGCTGCATCTCGGAGCGCGACGTCCGGCGCCTGGTGGCCGGGTCGGTCCAGCGCACGCGGGCGCGGTACGCATTCGGGTGTTGAGGGCGGTATTCGATGTCAGCGGAGAGCTTGACGCCGATCGGCGGGTTCTGCTGGGGCATCAGACGCCCTCTCCGGGGACGATGCGGCGCGACGCCAGCCAGGCCTCGACGTCGGGGACGCTGTACATGGTCATACGCGAGGCGAGGCGGACGAACGGCGGTCCCTGGACCGGGTTGGAGGTTCGCCAGCGCCTCAGCGTCGACGGGTCGACGTCGATCAGCTCTGCGACCTCCTCGGTGGAGTACCAGCCGCTGTGCAGCAGCCCGCCGCGCGCGGGACGGCCAGAACCGTGCTGGTTCATCGACTCGATCAGCTGTGCTACCTGATCGATCGTCAACATGATCTCGGACAAGGGGCGAGTCCTTTCTCAGGAATGGGTCCCGCCAAAGTGCTCTCTGGCGGGACCCTGAGGTGAGACAGGCGGACAGGGGGCCTGCGCGCACGATCCGTGCTCGGCCCCCTCTCCTCCCAGGGATCCGCTACTGCCGCTACTGCCGCTACCTCCCAGGTCAGGGGCATGATCGAAGTAGCGGATTGGGTAGCGGTAGCGGATTGGTGCCGCTCCCGCCGGGTGGCGGGAGCGGCGGGTAAGTCACGGCCGGGCGAGCGCCGTGGGCGTGGGCTTGGTGTCGGGTAGCGGATTCGTATCCGCTACCTCCGGGGAATCCGCTACCGAAAACAGGGGCCTGACCTGCGCGGTAGCGGCAGTAGCGGCAGTAGCGGATCCCTGGGAAGGGGGCGGGCAGTACCGGAGCCAGGCGTCGGCGAGGTCGCCGGCGTAGTAGCCCTTGGCGCTGCTCTTGGGGCCCGTCTTGATGTTGCGGGGCTTGATGGGGTCGTTGTCGGCGGTGACGTAGTCGCCGAGCATCCGGGCAAGCACGCGGGCGGTGATGGGCTTGCCGTCGAGGTCGGCCCACGGGGCGTCGTCCAGCTCGGCGAGCCTGTTGAGCAGGTCGGTGCTGAGGAGGCGTTCGGCGCCGTTGAAGATGTCGCGCAGGTCGGTGAGCAGGCGGATGCCGATGCTGCCCTTGTCGTTGGCCTTGGCGGCGGTGACGAGCTGGACGCAGGCGGCGCGGGCGCGCTCGGGCCAGCGGCCGCCGGCGGCGTCGGCGACGGCGAGCAGGGGCTCCCAGACGTCGGCCGGGCGGTCGCTGATGCCGTCGGGCAGTTCGGGCCAGGCGCCGTGGAGCTGGTCGCGGACGCTGGTGGCCCAGGCGGCGAGCCGGTCCCGGAGGGCGTGGCCCTGGGCAGCGTGGATGCGCTCGCGGAAGGGCTCGACCGTCTCGTTGGGGGCCCTGCGGCGCATCCGGATGATCACGGAGCGGCTCATGATGGTGTCGGGCAGGTCGCCGAGTCCGCCCATGGCGAGGGCGGCGTAGACGGGGAAGGGCTGGACGGTCTGGGTGTTGCCGTCGCCGACGCAGCGCAGGACGACGCCGGAGCGGCGGTGGCCGGAGTTGATGAGTCCGCGCAGGTCCTCGTTGCCGGCGGCCTTGGGCCCGAAGGTGGTGTCGATCTCGTCGAACAGCACCGTCGGGCGGGACTCGGGGTCGGAGACGGAGCGGAACAGCGCCGCCGGCGACACGTCGGTGGTGAGCATCGACCGCGGCACGATGGTGTCGATGATCTCCAGGGCGCGGGTCTTGCCGCTGCCGGGCTCCGGGGAGAGGAACGCGATCCGCGGAGTGGACTCGAAGCAGTCCAGCAGGTGCGCATGCGCGTCCCACAGCACGACCGCAACGTAGGCGGCCTCGGAGGGGAAGACGTTGAAGCGGCGGTGGTGGGCCTCGACGGCGTCGAGCAGGGCGGCGCCGTCCTCGGCCCCGGCGCCGTCGGGGCCGGTGCTCTGGCTCTTAAGGGTGGGGGGCTGGGGGGCGGTCATGCGGCTTCTCCCGTGGGGTTGTTGGCGATGGACCAGGCGAGGGCGCTGCGGATGGTCGCGTCGGTGTCGCGCGGGGGCAGGCCGGCCGCCTCGCCTGCTGCCTTAAGAGCGTCTTCGACCTCGCCGCGGCTGAGCTGGCCGTTGGCGATGAAGCGGCCCAGGGCGCGGGCGGCGCGGGTGAGGGCCCAGTTGCGGGTGCCCTCCGGGGCGGTGGCGACGTTGGCGGCCTCGTTGCGCAGGGCCGCCGCCGCGTACCCGCCGGAACGCCCCGTCCGGGGATAGGGCGCGGCCCGCTGGGGCCGTACTGCCGGTGCGGGTGGGGCGAGGAGGGCGGCCAGCCACGCGGGGAGCGGGACCGGGGCGGCGTCGTGCTCGACGGTGTACGGCCGGCCGCCGACCACCGAGCCGGGGGCGACGACGTAGCCGCCGACGGCGCGGGTGTCGATCTTCCAGCCGAGGCCGCGGCCCTTGTCGCCGCTGGTGTTGCGCAGGGCGGGGCCGGGCGGTGCGGCGAAGTACAGGTGCAGCCCGCCGAGCCGGGTGCGGACGGTCAACGTCCCGGCCGGGTACGGCTGCCGGTGCTGCTCGCACAGCGCGGCAAGCATGTCGGCGCCGTCCCGGACGCCGAGCGCGGCCCACGGCTCGGGCGGGGTGTCGCCGGGGTGCTTGGGCACGTCCAGGTCGACCACCACCAGCCCGGATGGGCCGGTGGCGACGCCGATGTTGTACGGCCCGTGGCCCCACGCCCGGCGGATCGCGGCGGGGTCGGTGGTGGCGCGCTGCTCCCAGCGCTGGTGGCCGGTGGTGCAGGGGCCGGTGCGGGAGCAGCGGTCCTCGGCGTGCAGGGCGGGGCGCTTGCCGCCGGGGTGGAGCGGGAAGAGGTGGTGGCCGCGGCCGGCGGCGGCCAGGGCGGCGGCTAGCAGGGCATTGGGTGCGGTCATCCGCGGGTGGTCCTTCCAGAGCACAGGGCCCGGTGCCGGTTCGAGTCCGGCACCGGGCCCCGCGGCAGGTCAGAGGTCGAAGAGGGCGTCCGGCCCGGCGGTCGGCTCGGTGGTGCGCTGGTGGCGGCGGGCGAGGATGCGGGCGGCGTCGTGGCAGGCCGGGCACCACGCGGCGAGGGCCTGTTTGGGCAGGGCGGCGGTGCGGTGCGGGGGCAGCAGCAGGTTGGCGGGGTCGGCGGGTGCGGCGAGGAGGCGGACGGTGCCGCCGCCGTGGTGCTGCTGGTAGCCGCCGTGCTCGCGCTTGCAGCGCCCGCCGTCCCTGGCGTGGTTCTTGCCGCAGGCGCCGCGGCACTGGCAGCGGCCTGCGGCGGCGGCCATCACGGCCTGCCACAGGCCGCTCGTCTCGCCGAGGGGCGGGGTGCGGCCGGTCACGCCGCCGCCCCGGCCGGGTTGAGGATCTGCTGGGCGGCCTGGCGGCCGATCAGTTCGGTGTAGGCGGGCGGGATGGACTCGCGGATGCCGTCTCGGTTCATCCACGGGACGTGCATGACGCGGCGGGCGAGGGGGACGCCGGAGAAGTTGCCGACGAACTGGCCGAAGTGGCCGGGCGGGACGGGGCGGCCCATCTTCGCCTGCGGCACCGCATGGCAGGGGTGTGCGGGCGGGGTGAGGGTGAAGCCGCCGGTCTCGAAGTACCGGTGCCGGTAGGTCTCCAGGCCGAGCATGGCCCCGCAGAGCATGACCGGGTCGCGGAGCTCGTGGCGGGCGCCGGCGACGTTCTCGATCACCCACGGCCGCCCCGTGCTCTCCAGCGCGGTGCGGGTGGGGGCGATCAGGTCGGGGTGCTCGTTGCCCTGGATGCGCTGGGTGCCGCTGTAGTGCTGGCAGGGCGGGGAGGCGTGCACGAAGCCGAAGCGGTGCCCGTGCCCGGTGATGAAGGCGACGGCGTCGGCCTGGATGAACGCGAAGGGGTAGCGGGGCTGGGGGTGGAGGTCGATGCCGAGGACGCGGTATCCGGCGAGGTGGTAGCCCATGCCGGCGCCGCCCTGGCAGCAGTAGCCGTCCAGCACGGTCAGGCCGTTCCACGGCACGGCGGGCAGCCATGAGGCGGCGGGCCGGGGCGCGACCGGCCAGGCGGCCGGGCTCACCGCAGGGCCCCGGCGGTGAGGTCGTTGACCAGGTGGGCGTGCGCGTTCGCGTGGCCGACCAGGGCGGTGACGGTCTGCTTGGCCTGCCGGGTCATCTCCGGGCCCGGCCGGGTGCCGGCCGGGGCGGTCAGCAGGCCGGCGGGGACCGGGACGAGGACGGTGGCGGTCAGGAGCAGGGCGGTGCGGTCGGCGCGGTCGGGCCGGGCGAGGGCGGTGAAGCCGGCGCGTCCGGTGGCCCACGGGTCCGGCTGCCAGTCGGCGGTCATGCGGGCGGGCCAGGTGGCCAGGGCGCGGTGCCGCAAGGGGACCTCGATCCGCAGGGCCAGGTCGTCGGTGTCCTCGTCCGGGGCGACCAGGGTGATGTTGTGGAGGTCGGGTCGGAGGTGGACGTAGCCGGGGGCCATGACCGGGGCGGTGGCGATTCGCCAGGTGGCGCGGGCGAATTCGGCCGGGGTGAGCGGGTCGCCGGAGTCGTGGAGCAGGTGGGCGTTGTTGGCGAGGTAGACGCCGAAGCGGGAGCGGCCGTCGGACGCCCGGGCCTTGTCGGTCTTGTCGTCGGTGAGGGCGAGCGTGCGGGTGGTGAACTCGGGCATGCTGGTGTCCTGGTTCGTCTCGTACGGACTGGACGGCCCCGCAGCAGCCGCTCTCTGCCAAGAACAGTCGGCTGCTGCGGGGCTTTGCGCTGCTCGGACCGGGCCCGGTTAGAACGGGGGTTCCGCGGTGGGCGCGGCGCCGCCGGGGGCGGGGGCGGTCCTCGCGGCGGTCCACGGGTCGTCGGTGACCGGGGCCGGGCCGGGGGCACCGGTGCGCTGGGTCTTGGTGACTGTGGCGGTGGCGAACTTGAGGCTGGGGCCGATGTCGTCGAGGTCGAGGCCGAGCATGGAGCGGTTCTCGCCCTCGGGGGTCTGCCAGTTGTGCTGGACGAGGCGGCCGGTGGCGACCACGCGCATGCCCTTGGTGAGGGTGTCGGCGGCGTGTTCGGCGGTCTCGCGCCAGGCGGTGGTGCGCAGGAACAGCGCGGTGCCGTCCTTCCACTGCCCGCTGGTCTTGTCCCAGGTGCGCGGGGTGGAGGCGATGGTGAAGCGGGCCATTGCCACCCCGGCGGGGGTGAAGCGCAGTTCGGGGTCGTCGGTGAGGTTGCCGACGACGGTGATCGGGGTCTCTCCCACGGACACGGTGCCCTCCCAGGGGCGCTCGGTGGTGTCGGGAGCGGGTCTGCCCGTCCCCCGCACCGCCCGCGCGTCGGCCGCTGGTGGCGGCGGTGGCGCGGGCGGCACGGCCGGTCGGCACAGGCCGGATCAGCGGTTGCGGTTGGAGACGTTGACCGACAGGTTCACGGCGCCGCCCCGTCCGCCCCCGCCGCTCCCGGTGTTCTTGAGGAGCCAGATGAGGGCGAGGACGGCGGCGAGCAGGCCGAGCCCGGTGGTGGCGGCCGCGATGGCCTGGAACAGGAAGCCGAGTCCGATGCCGGCGGCGCCGGCGCCGATCCCGCCGGCGAGCAGCCGTGCGGGCCACACGTCCCGACCCGCCACCGTGGCCGGGGTCGGCAGGTAGACGGAGGCGGGTTCGACCGGGACCGCGGCCTGCTGATGCGTCAGGGACGCAGAGGGCGTGGTCCGGTACACGGCGATCGGGGCCGTCTGCGGCGGTGCGGTGTAGAGGGGGTGGCCGTCGGCGGTGTAGAGCACCGGCGCAGGCGCATAGGGCTGGTGGTCCAAGGCGGTGCTCTCCTGCTCTCGGGCTAGTGGTGGGTGATGAGGGCGACCAGGGCGGTCAGGAAGGTGTTGACGGGTCCGGCGGCGCCGGTGGAGGCGAGGGTGAAGCCGGACAGCCAGAGCGCTCCGGCGGTGGGCAGGGAGACCCGTCGGCCGCGGATCAGCAGGACGCTGGCGATGGCGAACAGGACGGTCAAGCTGATCGAGACGATCACGAGCAGGGCCCCTTTCCGGGCATCGGGTGCGGGGTGCGGGCGGCCCCGCCCAGAGCGTCCGGGCAGGGCCGTGGTGCCTGTCATGCGGCCTGTCATCGGGCCTGTCTGTCACCTGTCGCCTGTCACCTGTCTGTCACCTGTAATCCGCAGGTCAGGCAGGGGGATGACAGCCCGTGGGCGGGCCCGAAGCCCCCTTCCCGGGGTGGGGTGACAGGCGGCCGTCCGGTCAGGCGCCGGCGGCGTGGCTGCGGTGGACGTAGCGGGCCTTGCTGCCCTCGCCGGTCCGCACGGCCTCACCGGACTCGACCCATGCCTTGAGCCAGTTCTGCAGCACGGGCCGGCGGGTGCCGAAGCTGTCCTTCAGCGCGCGTTCCATGGCGGAGGCGCCGGTGCCCTCGGGGCCGGCGGCGACCAGCAGGGCGAGCGCAGCGTCCTTCGCACCGGGCTCCTCTGTGGCGGTGGTCTCGCGGCCGCTGGTCCAGGTGGACGGGTCGGACCAGTCCGTCGCGCTGGCGCCGCCGGTGCCGGGCTCGTCCGCCGGGGGCAGCAGCCAGATCGACTCCAGGTCGTCCGGATCGACGGCCGGGGCCTGGTCCCAGTGGGCGGTGTGCTTCCACCCGCCGGGCAGCGGACCGGTGTTCAGCTCCCGCTCCGCCTCGCCCGGCGCCGTGCCGGCCCCGGCGGGTGCCGGGGCCGGGCCGCCGGCCGGGACCGGGGTGGGCTCGCTCCAGAGGTGGCCGCAGCGTTCCAGTAGCCACCGGTTGGTGTAGTCGGGGCCGGCCGCCTCCCGCGACGGGGCGTCGAGCTGGGGGCGGCGGTGGGCGGTGAGGGCGCAGACGTCCTCGATCTGGGCGGGGGTGATGCGCCACTGGCGGCCCTTGGCGGGCTGCTTGCCCTCGGTGCCGACCAGCAGCGAGCCGGGCCCGTCGAAGCTGTCCTCGGCGCGCAGGGCGCGCCAGCCGAAGAGGTGGCCGAGCTCGGAGTCCTCGAACGCCCCCGTCGCGACGCGGTTGGAGGCCATCTTGCGGACCAGCGGGTCGGGCATGACGTCCTGGGTGACCCGCAGCACCGAGACGACGGCCCGGATGGCCATGGCGCGGGCGATCCGGATCACCTCGGAGATGCCGGCGAGGACGGCGCGGGCTTCGCGGGTGGCGGCGACCTCGGCGCCCTCGTCCATGACGATGACGATCTCGGGGATGTCCGGGCCGACGGGGAGCTTGTCGTCGTTGGCGTCGCGCATGGCGTCCTGGTAGGCGGTCTTGCGGCGCTTGGCGATCCGCACCGCCGCGTCCAGCATCCGCTTGGCCTCCGCCGGGGTGGACGCGACCCAGTCGACGCCCGGCACGGGGATGTCCGCATTGGCCCAGCGGGAACCCTGGCGCTGGATCTGGGCGTCACGCCAGGCGTTGAGCCAGGGCAGGCCGATCGATCCGGCGTTGAGGTCGATCACCCAGACCAGGGTGTCGTTGGTCTGGTTGAGCAGGGCGATCAGGGTGTGCAGCCAGTTCGTCTTGCCGGAGCCGGTGGGGCCGGTGACGATCGTGGATGCCTGCCGCAGGTCCAACTCGGCCCGCGCCCCGTCCGAGAGCAGGCCGACCGGGACCGGGTTGTTCACCGTCGTGGTCTCGGACAGCTCGTCCACGGGGAACTGGATCTTCACCCCGGCCAGGGACTTGGTGGTCACCATGACCAGCACCCGGCGCCGGGAGATGCCGGGCGAGGTGGTGAGGCCGCAGCCCTCGGGCAGGTCGAGGTCGGAGCCGAGCGCTTCCACTCGGTCGGTGATGGCGCGTCGGGTGGTGCCGCCCTCGGGGAGTTCGAGTTCGAGGGTGTATCCGGCGCCGGACGGCCAGTGCTCGATGCCGAGCACCACCACATCGACGCCGCAGACGCGCTTGATGCGGTCGGTCCAGTCGGCGGCCATCTGCCGGCGGGCGCCGATCAGCAGCAGGTGCCGGCGGGCCTCCTGCTCGACCTGCTCGTGCCCGGCCAGGACCGGCGCGAGGGTGCCGGCGGCGATCCCGGCCACGGCGAGACTGCCGAGGTGGGGCCAGGTGAAGGGCCCGCCGTGGGCGATCGCCCAGGACGTCCAGCCGCCGGCGGTGAGCCAGCAGGTCGCGCGAAACGTCGTGGTGGCGGCGGTCAGCCGCTTCCGGGCCGCGGCGAACGAAGCGCCAAGGGCACCGGCGGCACCGGCAGCCAGGGCCCAGCCGGCGGGCATGCCGGTGGCGTGGCCGAGGCTGGCGGTGGTGAGCGTGCCGAAGGTGCCGTTGACGGTGCCGGACAGCACGCCGTGGCCGGCCTTCCAGTCGATCGTGAACGGGGGCGGGTTCTTGCTCTTGCGGATGGTCATGGGGCGGTTCCTCCGCGGCGGGAAGGGGCCGGGCCGCCCACCAGCGGTGGGCGGCCCGGAAGGGGATGACCGGTGCTGTTGGCCGGTCAGACGTTCCACTTGCGCTCGGCCTCCAGGCCGTTGCGCGGGTTCTCGTTGCGCTCCAGGTCGTCGGCGTGGGCCTGCCGGAACACCGGGGCGACGTTCTCCAGCGCGGAGACGACCCGGCCCATGGCCTGGTAGCCCTGCGCGATCTCCTCGGAGACGACCGGGTCGAGCGGCAGGCTCTCGCGGCCCTGCTCGGCCAGCACGCGCAGGACCTCCTGGATGGTGGCGAACGCGACCGGGAGGTCGTCGGCGAGGACGCCGAACTCGGTCATGTGCTCGGGGTCGAACGTGGACGCGGCCTGGAGCATCACGTCCGCCGCCGACGAGAGCGAGAACGCGGGGACGGTGGACTGCTGGTCGGACACGGTGGCCTCCTGAACAGTGGGCTTGCCGATGCTGATCCGGGCCGCCACCCGACCGGCCTTTGCCAGGGCGGGGGCGGTCCTGCTCTTAAGAGCCGAAGCGGCCGAGGTGGTGCCGGGCTGCTGGACGCTCTCCGCCGGGACCGGCACCCCGGAGGCGTCCGGCGTGCCAGCGGCGCCGCCGAGGATGGCGGCGTCGCGGGCCTCCCGGGCCGCGCGGGCGCGGGTGGCGAGGCGCTGCCAGGTGCGGCGCATGTGCGAGGTGACCCGGCCGGGGTGGCGCCAGTTGAACGCCGCCACCGACGCCGCGCCGACCAGGCCCGTCGCCAGCCCGGCGGCGGCCATCCGGGCCCGGTACCGCCACGCCGAGCGCCGCAGTTTCTTGGCCTGCTCCGGCGTCGCCGCCCGCAGCTCGGCCAAGCCCTTACCGGGCTTACCGGGCTTGGCGGCGCCGGTGGCGGGGTCGATCCCGGCCCGGCGCATCGCCTTCGCGTGGCCCTTGGCCAGGTTCCGGGCCGTCCTCGCCTCGGCCTTCGCGGCGCGCTGCGGGGACGGAAGAGGCCACCGCCCCGCCGCACCGGCCCCGGTACCGCCGCGCGCAGCGGTCCGGGCGGCCTTGGCCAGCGTGAACGCCGGACCCGCCGACCCCCGGCCCGTGCCGGCCGCGACCGGGCGCTGCCGAGGGGCCGTCACGCTCGGTGCGTCAGTCGCGCGATGGGCACGGGCGGCGGTCCCGCTCCGTGCCGGGCCGCTACCGCTACCGGGCATCGGCCGACCGGTCCAGGCAGCGGCACTGCCGGCGCGGCGGGCCTGCGGGACGGAACCGAGCGGCGCCGGCCGGGCCGCCCCACGGTTCCCAGCCTGCCGCGGGGTGTGGTGGAGGGGGGTGGCCTGCCGGGTGCGGGCCCGGTTGGCGCGGGCGCGGCGGCCCAGGGCACCGACCGCGGCCGCCCCGGCGACAGCACCGGCGGTGGCGAGGGTGGCCGGGCCGCCGAGGGCGAGGGCGCCGGCGGTGAGGCCGCCCGCGGTGTTCGCGGCGGCCACCGCCAGCGGCAGCCCCGGCACCGCCGCCGCGACCGGGGCGGCGGACTTGGCGGGCTTGTCGGGGGGTGTGGGTGTGGTGGTCGGGGGCGCCGGGGCGACCTCGACCACGGTCGTGGTGGTGTCGGACACGTCGGTCTCCCTCAGGGTCAGAGCCGGTCGGGGTCGAGCGAGAAGAACAGGACGTTGGCCTGCTCCAGGTCGGGGTTCTGCAGGGTGAGTTCGGCGCGGATGTTGCGGTAGGCGCGGGTGCGGCTGGCGCCCGGGGTGATGGGGATGGTGCCCTCGGTGGTGAGGACGCCGAAGCCGCCGCCGATCCTGAACTGAAGGGTGATCAGCCAGGAGTAGAGGACGGGCTGCACGGCGGCGTGGGTGGTGTTTTCGGGCACGGTGGATTGCTCCGTCGGGTCGCAGAGGGAAGGCAGGAAGGACGGCGGCGGGTACGGGCCGGGCGGGGCGTACCCGCCGTACCCGCGAGGCGCGCGACGGGCGGGTACGCGGGCCGCCCGCGTACCCATAGGCCGGGCAAGGAAGGGGCGCGGTCGGGGTCAGGCCGGGACGCGGTCGGCAGCGGCGAGGGAACGGAGGGCGGCCTGTACCCGCTGGGCCCGGGTCTGGCCGATCCCGTACTCGGCGCGCAGGGTGCGCACCGACGGCACGTCACCGCGGCCGAGCAGGTCGGCGAACTCGGCCGCAGCGGCCGGCGCCAACTCGTCCCACCCGGCCGGGTCCTCACGCAGGTCATCGGCCCCATCGGCCGCCTGCTCGGTGGCGTCGAAGGCGGGTGCGTCCACAGGCTGTGGGCACTCGTTCGGCTCCGCAAGGGTGACGATGGGACGAGCCGGGAGCGGCAGGAACGCCAACTCCCGCACCGGCCCCACCCCCAGAGCGGGCTCCGGCGCTGCAGCCACCGCCGGGGCGGGTACGGGGGCCGGGTACGCCTCGGGTACTGCGGGTACGGGCGTCGGATCGGCGGGTACGGCTGCGGGTACGGGTGCCACCGCGGGCCGTTCGACCGGCGCGGCCGGGGCCGCGGCGGGCTGTTTGGTGGTGGTGTCGGCGGCGTGGAGGACGTGGACGCGCCACAGCACCAGGGGTGCGATGGCGGACACCAGGACGATGAGCTGCCAGCCGGGGTGGAGCACCTTGGCGCCGAGCAGGTGTGCGGCGGCGTTGGTGGCGATCATCCCGAGGACGGGCAGGAACACCTCCCGTCCGGCGCGCAGGGCGCGGATGGCGTAGGTGTCCAGCGCGAGCGGCAGGCCGGCCGCGACCAGCGGGTGGAAGCCGCACTGCACGGCCAGCACCCACTCGCCGTGCGCGGAGACGACCACCGCGGCGCCCATGGCCAGCCAGGCCAGGAAGTCCATCCGGGTGTGCCTCACCGCACACCCCCGGCCCCGAGCGCCGCCGCAGCGGTGCGGTCGCGGTCGTGCTCCGCGGCCAGCCGGGCGGCGTGGCGCTCGATGCGCTGGGCGAGCCGGTTGGCGCATTCGCGGACCCGGCGCAGGGCCTCGTCCGCGTTGAAGTCGCTGTCCATCACGCCACCGCCGTCCTCGCCCGCTGGGCGCGCTTGGCCAGGGCGGCGGCGCGGCGGTCGCGCTCGGCGGTGGTGAGGCCGCCGAAGATGCCGTGCCGCTCGCGGCGGGCGATTGCCGCGTCCAGGCAGGCCGCCCGGACCGGGCAGGTGCCGCAGATGTCCTTGGCGCGGCGCTCGGCGAACGCGGCGCCGTCCGGGTCGGTGTCCGGGTCGGGGAAGAACAGGTCCGCATCCGCGGTGGTGCACGCGGCCCGGGGCAGGTTGCCCGCCGTCGGCGCCACCACCACGACCGGCGCGGGGCCGGTGGGACGGACGGTCAGGTGCGGGCGGGCGGTGCCGCGGATACCGCGGCGCACGAAGCGGGCCATCACGCCGCCGCCTTCCACACCTGGGCCCGGCGGCGCTCCGCGGTGCGCATCAGCGCCTTCGCGTAGCGGGCCGGCTCCGGGGCCAGGTCGCGCAGCACGTCCCGCGCCACGTCGAGGCGGACCACCGAGTCGGCGGGCGTCTCGCCGGTGGCGCCGGTGAACAGCTCCACATCGATGCCGAAGGCCAGCTCGGCGAACTCGGAGGCCGTGACGGCCTCCTGGCCTGCAACAATCAATCGCACGGGTCTACCTCGTTCCAGTCGTGGGAGGTGGGCCCGAGGGCCGCCGCGCCTACCTTGGCCGGGAGCGCGGCGGCCCGACTCGGGCCATGGCCGCTCGTCGGATCACGAGCGGCGGTGCCCCGATCCCCCCGCAGACGCGGGCCGGACCGGGGGTGAAGATCAGAGGGTTGTGCGCGGGCTTCACCGGCTGCCGTTGCCTGGCCGGCCGGTCCCGAGCCCGAAATCGGGTGCGCCATCGTCGCTGCCATGGCGCCAACAGGCGGCGCACCCCCCGAACCCGGGGCGTGCTGCGTGGCTCGCTGCCGCTGCGACATCACCCGGTCGCCACGGGGGCGGTCTGTCTCATCCCGCCACGTGCTGTGAGACCCCGCTGGTCCACTCGGCTCGCCATCCAGCCGTACGAATCGGCCTGGTCAGCGTGCCGTCCGTCCCCACACCCGCCCGAAGCGGGTGGCACGCCACTGCGTAGGGGGAGAGCACGTATCGCGGTGGACATCCCCCGGTTCCTCAACCTGGGCGCCTTGCCGCGACCGCCGCCCTCGCGTCGGTCTCGCACGATCACTCTTCAGTTCTCAAGCAACGAGCACGGCCTTCAGGGGGCTGTCACCCCACCCCTCCGGGCACATTTGCACAGGTCAGAGCAGCCCCAAGAAGGGCCTTCGGTTCGCCAGCCTCGCTGTGCGAGACATGTTGAACATGTCTCTTACGATGCCGATGAACAGACGCTCCGTCAAGTCCTCTGCCGTTCCTGTCGGAGAGCCGTCCCGGCTGCGCATCACTAGATTCGCGCGTTGGGGCATGTCGAGATACGGCGCCAGTGGACGGCCTCAGGTCAGCTTCGCTACGGTCAAGTCGTCCCGCATCGTCCAAGCGCCACCACATCGTCCAGGGGAGGACGGTATGGCTAATGAACGGCTTCGAGGAGCGATCCTGGTGAGTGGACTGACGGTCGAGCAGATCGCAGAGCGTCTCGGCGTCAGCGCGCGAACAGTGGAGCGGTGGGTCGAGGCCAAGGACCAGCGCAGGCCGTACCGACGCTTCCAGTACGCCCTCGCGAACCTCCTGCAACGTGACCTGTCGGACCTGTGGTCGGACGAGCAGACCACCGGCCAGACGGCCGAGGCAGGTCGCGCCGAGCTAGTCAGGCTCTACCCGCACCGTGCTGTGGTGCCGAAGGAGTTGTGGACCACGCTCTATTCGGGCGCCTCTCGGCACTTCGACCTGGTCGTCTATGCGGGCTTCTGGCTCTCCGAGGACCCGCTCTTCTTCCGTCTGATCAGGGAGAAGGCGAACTCAGGCGTGCCTGTCCGGATGATGCTCGGTGACCCGGACTCACCTCAGGTCGCGCAACGAGGCGAGGAGGAGGGGATCGGCCCAGCGATGGCCGGGAAGATCCGTAACGCGCTGGCCAACTACACGTCGATCTTCCGCGTGCCAGGAGTGGAGTTCCGCCTCCACTCGACCACGCTCTACAACTCGCTGTACCGAGCCGATGACGAGATGCTCGTAAATGGGCACGTCCACGGCGTCGGTGCCTATCTGGCACCCGTGTTGCACCTCTCGCAGGTGCCCGGTGGTGAACTGTTCAGCACGTACGCGGAGAGCATCGAGCGGATCTGGGAGAGTTCGCGGAGGATCACTTCCCCGAGGCTGGAGGGCGAGGCGGCATGAGCCGGATCGACTACATCAACGACCCCAACGCGCCGGCCGCAAACTCGGTGGTCCCGTCGGTCGTCGCCGTCGTTCAAGACGATGCCGGACGAGTGCTGTTGATCCACAAGACGGACAACGGGCTGTGGGCGCTTCCCGGCGGTGGCCACGATGTCGGAGAGTTCGTCGCCGACACGGTGGTGCGCGAGGTACGAGAGGAGACTGGTATTGACGTCGAGGTCGTGACGGTCACCGGGCTCTACACAGATCCGGGGCACCTCATGGCTTACGACGACGGCGAGGTCCGGCAGCAGTTCTCCATCTGCTTTCGGGCCCGGCTGATCGGCGGAGACCTTCGGACTAGCGAGGAATCGAAAGAGGTCCGCTGGGTGGATCCAGCGGACCTCGGCGGCCTGGACATTCATCCGTCCATGCGGCTCCGTATCCAGCACGCGCTCGACCCGGACCGCGTTCAGCCATACATCGGTTAGGCCGAGGGGTCGGCCAGCGTCAGCTTGTGCTCCACTCGCTGAGCCGCCGCGTGGATCTCCGGCTCTGCCCGGCGGATGAACCGCCCGACAATGCTGTCCGACCCGTACCGGCCCACGATTTCGGCGATCCTCGCCAGCGTCGTGGTGGACGTGCCATCCGGGGTGGTGGTCATATCGCAGTAGATCAGCGCATCGACCAGCCGGGGCTCCTCCATCGGGAACTCGGCTTCCAGCTCCTCGCGCAGGCCCCGTTCCTCCGCCTCCAGCAACGCGCAAGAGTGGTGCGCGACGAGCCGTACGATCCGCTCATCGACCCGCTCCACGTTGCGAAGGAACCGCGCGCCGTCAAGAGGGTGAAAGCCGGTGTCGGTGATGCGAGGGGAGTACCCGACATCGTGCAGCACGGCGGCGGCTTCGAGTAGCTCGGCGTCCGGACCGAGGATCGGCGCCAGCGTGCGAGCTCGCCCGGCCACTCCCTGGGAGTGGGCCCAGCGGCGGGGAAGGTCGTCGGAGAGGAGTGCTTCGGCGAGGTCGTAGGCCCACACAGTGGCGTCCATTCCTATCCTAGGCGGTGGGTGGTGTGTTGCTCGGCAACGAGCGGACGAAGCGGCCCTTGCCCTGTCGTACTTCCAATACGCCAGCGCCTTCGAGCTGCGCCAGCACCCGGCGTACGGTGCCCCGGGACGCTCCGGTCAGGCTGCAGAGGTCGCTCTCCGACGGGAACCCGTCGCCCGGCGCCAGGCCTTCCCCGGCGATAACACCCGCGATCTGGTCGTAGACCGTGGGCGCTGCTTCCGTTGCCGCTATGGTTCGGCGGGCACCTTGCCGGGAGCGGATCAGGCCTTCGTCCATAAGCACCTTGAGCGCACGCCCCACGGTGCTCCGAGCCACGCCGTACCGGGCCATCAGCTCGGCCTCGGACGGCAGCGCGGTGAGTCCGGAACCGTCGCCGATCTCGGCACGCAATGCCTCGGCGATCTGTAGGTAAGTGCCACGCGGACTGCGCTCGCTCACTGGCCACCCCTCCTCGTCCTGTGCCTTCAGCCACGATGAAGGATGCCGTAGATCAGAGCCACCATCCAGGCCTGGTCAGTATGGCTGAGGCTGTGCGTTCGTTGGCCCGCTGAGCCAGAGGCAACGATCGCTCGACGCGCGAGCTCAACACACCAGCGGGCAGGATCCACGGCTGCTGTTAGCCGGTAGGGCGAGCAGGAGATGAGCAAGAACCTTCCCTACGGGTTCAAGGCGCCTCGCTCCGCTCGTCTCGGCGGGCGGGGCGGGCGGAGCCCACGGGGAAGGCACATCACGGCGGGATCGGAGATCACCGGCGAGATTCCCGGCCTCCTGGAACTACGAGACGTAGCCTCACAATGTTCGGGGTGCCGCGCCTGCGGCGCGGCGGCGCCGGCCGTCCTCCGGCGCGCGCCCCGCCTCCTGTCTTCGCCCCGGCTGGGGCTTCGCCGTCGTCGGCCGCGCCCACAAGGGGCGAAAAGCTAAGGCCGGGGCAAGACGGATAAGGTCCCAACTTCCACCCCCGCACGGGCGGAGGAAGGCGCAGAAGGCAGAACTCAGAACCAACCCCGCCGGGGCTGGGGCGGGCGGCTCCGCGATTTTACCCACCTGCCCGGACTGGGACCCGCGTCGAGCAAGAACGGGGGGCCACTCGGCCACATTGCGGTCAGGCCCCAAAAGCCCTGACCGAGTCGCAACAGCTTACGGCCCCCCGATCATGCTCGACCCCAGCCCGGACAGGACACCGGCCAAAACCGCGGAGCCGCCCGCGCTCTACCCTGCCGAACCGAAACATCGCCCTACTAACGCTTTCACCCCGAAACCTAAGGGCTGTCCCGTAATTGATCTTCGGGCGTCTCGGGCGCAAGTCGATGCTCGGCGGTCGCCCGCCTCACGCGGCCTGGAGGAGGTTGTGCAGGCGGGCGATGCCGAGCATGGCGTGGTGGACGCCGTCGCCCTTGAGGCGGCAGTCGCGGAGGATCTTCCAGGTCTTCATCCGGGCGAAGACGTGCTCGACGCGGGCACGGACCTGCTTGTGTTCGCGGTTGTGCTCAGCCTGCCACTCGGAGAGCTCGCCACCCTTGGGCCGGCGGTGCGGGATGACCAGACCGGCGCCGGGGTAGCCGCCGTCAGCGATCGTCGTGGTCCGGCCGACCGCGGCCTTGGCGCCGGATTCCTCCCAGGCCTTGCAGTCGTTCCGGTTGCCGGGTAGGGGCTTGCCAACAGCGACGACCAGGCGGGTGTGGGCGTCGATGACCACCTGGTGGTTGGTGGAGTACCGGTAGTTCTTGGACTGCTCGGCGATCGTGTGGTCGCGGGTGGGGACCAGGGTGCCGTCGACGATCAGCACGGTGCTCTTGCGGAAGCGTTGTCGCGACTTGAGCGCGAGCAGCGGGCCGATGTGGTTGATGATGCGGTCGGCCGCCGACTTGGACACGCCGAACAGCGGCGCGAGCTGCCGCAGCGTCAGGTTAGTGCGCCAGTAGGCCGCGACCAGCAGGACCCGGTCCTCCAAGGGCAGACCCCATGGCCGCCCGGGGCGGCCCGTGTCAGCGCCCTCGCGACGCAGCACTGTCATCAGCTTGCGGAAGTCGCGCGGGCTCAGCCCGGTGAACGGGCCTATCCAGGACGGCTCCGACGCCGTGATCACACCAGCCACCGCAAGATCATCCCACCGCTTCGGGACCGTCTTGCGTCAGTGCGGCCTGGCACCGCTCCACCTGCTCGGCTACCTGTTCCATGAACCAGCGCATGATCTCGTACGGGATGACGTGCTCGTCGTGGCTGTGGATGTGGACGGTCGGCTCCAGGTCCGGATCCTCGTCGGGGATGAACGCGGCCAGGAAAGCCGTCCCGTGCATATGAGTCGGTGCACCGGGGACATCGGCCCACTTTGCGGGCGCTGGCACGGCCTCGCTCAACTCCACGGTCCAGGCGTCGTCGGGCAAGGCGTAGTGCGACTGGATGGCGTAGTGGACGCCTGCGTGTTCGCGCAGATCTGGCATGTCCGCAGGCTGCCACAGCTGCCAGGTAGGAGTCGCCTGGATATCGGACGCGGCTCGCCGCCGGCCCCCTCATCCGCCGACTCGACCAGCGATTACGGGACAGCCCTTAGGTATTGGCCCGTCACCTCAAATACTTGCGCCCGACCGCCAGCCTCATCCCTCAGTCCGACCCTTTTGATTCATAGAGTCCCTAAGAGCCTGAACCAATCTCATGTGGGAATCATAGTCCAGCTCGGAGGCGATCAGCATACCTCTGTCTGCAATCTGCTCATCACTCGTGTGATCGAACTCAAGGCGGAAGCTATTGGTAATTCCGTCGGAATTTACAACACTTACCCAGCAATCGACCTGATGAACCAGAACTTTCGTAAACTTCACTTCGGGCTGCGGATGGATTCTTTTTGGCTCCATAAGCTGCGCCAGCTCCGGCTCTACCACATCCCTGAAAACTTTCTCAAGAGGACTCCCGTCCAGATATTCTCGCAAATTCCCGGGAAGTTTTACGTAGGTCGATGTTGCGGCGTGCCTACGAATTAGCTTTCCCTCATAGTGAGGCCACCCGCGATTGATGTTAGCAACCTTGTCGAGACACTTAATGACATCCCGCGCTGCTGTTTCACAATCGTCGGTCTTTCCGCTAACTGAAACAATAATGTCCGATGCCGTACACCTCACCTTATTGACCGTCACGGGAGGAGAAAGGAGCTGCAGCCGACCCGCCGGCGAGATTTCAAACCCGCTTGGAGTCACCGCGTCATTTAAGCCCTCCGTAGTCGAATTCACCCCCGCTTTGTCAACATACCTACGCAGGTCAGCGGTACTGTAGTAGCGCTGCACCGAGAGCCCCGGACCAAGGAATTGCTGCAACTCGTTGATGAAGCCATCCGAAAACGCGGCAAGAAAAGGAATTGCAGTGGGCTCAAATACGAGCTGAAGCTCCGATGAAAGTGGCTCCTCTTTCCCTACGCCGTCAGCGGGTGCCGGGATTCCAGACTCTTGAAATACTTCAACCATCTTAATTTTCCCTTCCGGCAAGTCTCATGAACTCACTGATGGCAGAAACTACCCCTTGCCGAGATTCAATGACATTCTTTCCCAGCTGCTGGATTCTGACTGCATCATTTCCACCTCGGACCAGTAGCTCAACGTAAAGAAGCTCCCACTTGCGAGAAGATGAAATCCGTGCATAAATTCTTGCCGCTGCAGCCGCCAACGCTGCATCTCGCAACAGATGCAACCTGCCTGTAGCAACCGCACCATCCCAGACGGCTGTATCGTACAACTCGACAAAGGCAGTGGGCGGAGCCGCCGATCCCTTCCCGTTCACGGTGTCCCGATTGTTTCCCATCTCCTCCGTTAATGACTTTAACAAGGAAGATCTATCACTTCGATTGAGGATAGCCCTCCAGATTGCCTGAACCAGGAGGGCTGAAACAAATCCAAGAAGGGCAGCCGAAAAGATTCCAATCCAATTCACCGGCTGAGCCTGACTCGCTAATCCCATTTCACACCCTCCAGAGAGTTACGAGCTTCAGGAAGACGGCCCCGCGTGGGAAAGCCTCCCCGTCGAGTGACTCGCTAGCGCGGGCGGGTGGAGCGGTTTTAAGTCATTGAGACTCCACCGCGCGCGTGAGCAGCTAATGGATCCCAGGGGCCGAGCCATACACGTGAGCGACTCGGAACAGTCCAGTGCCTGTACCGAGGAGCACCGTTTCGCCGTCCCCGACGGTGACCCAGAATTCCGACTCGCCAGCGATGGCGTCCTCAAGCTTCGGCTTGAGGACGTCTTCGTATAGCGGGTCGTTGGCTTGGGCAACTTCGAAGGTAACGATCTTCTCGCGTCGGTACGGAACGGGTGTGATGGCGAGTACCCGGTGCCATGAGCCGTTGATCAGTGCCTCGACTTGAATGTCTGCCATGGTTCGATCGTGACGCGGCTGACGCGGCTGTGCACCTGGTGCAGGACGAACCGCGCCAGGACGCGAGACTCCTGGGGCCGTCTGTGGGCCGTGGGAGCCAACCAACGATGACAGACGACGGTCGAGGCCGATCGCTCCGGCCCAAGTGGGAGACGAGCAGCATTGGCTATCTGCAACACTGGACGGACCATGCCTTAAGGCCGGAGCACATGTAGCCACGTCCCGGGGCAGACGCGGAACTGAGTGTCTAACTGCGCTACAACGGCCCCGTACATCGACGGACAGCCACGGACGTTCAGGGACTGTTGGCTCAGGTCAGCCCCACTGATGCCCCAAGTCGGGCGGGTGCCCGGGTTGCTTCGGGACGAAAAGGCCCAAGCGTAAAGCCCTTTCAGGTTGCATGGCTGAAGAGCTACGGGCGGCGCCGTTCCGACTCCTGGTCCAGCTACGAATGCCAGATCCTGCGCATGCGGGCTCGGTTGTCAGAGGGGGCGGCGGACCGCTCGAAGGCGCCTGCCCGCACGCGGTAGACGCAGTCGATCCCGTACCGGTGGAGCAGGACAATGTCCTGGTCGGCCGGCCGGTTGGGGAAGAGGCCTGTTAGGCGGTCGGCCGGTTCAGGGCTGTGCGGGGCGTAGTCGAGAAGCTGTGCCAGAGCCTCGCGGACGAAGCGGTGGTCGCTGCTGCGTTTTGCCTCGACGATCTCGGCTCCGCTCGGGCCGGCGATGTGAAGGTCGGTGATGCCCGCTGGGGTCCTTAGGCGCTGGATGGCCAGCTTCGGGCTGGCGATGCTGGATGTGTACTCACGGACCAGCAGGGCTTCCGCACGGTGGACAAGCACTGGTCCGGCGTCCTGCTGGTAGGCAGCCGTCTGGGTGTGGAGGTTCTCGACAGCGACAACCCGGGTTCCTTCGGCGAGCGCGGTGACGACTGCGGACTCCAAGGTGGACAGTTGTCGGGCGCTGGCGGCAGTTTCGATGCCGAGTCCCTGGAGGACTTCTTCGGCCCGTTCGTCTTCCAGGATGCGCAGGCCCATGAAGTTGTCGTTGGCGTTGAAGCTGGGGAGTGCCCAGATCTCTGAGTAGGGGATCTCGGTCGGCTGGAAGGAAGTGAGGCTGTAGACGTTGTGCCAGCTGCCGTTCTTGGGGTCCTGGGACCACATGGTGTCAGCGAAGGCTTTACTCCTGAATGTGATTCCGACCTCGCCCACTCCGCGGACGTGGTTCTTCCCGGTGAAAAGGACCACGTCTCCGGCCTTGAGGCGCTGCATGTTCTTGTCCTGGGCTTTGGTGGCCCCCCAGAACCGTGCCCGCCCGGTGGGATGGGCCTCCAGGAGGGCGCTGTGCTGACTAGGAGTCAGCTCACTGGCGTGGCGGGTGCTGGTGAAAGCGACTTCTCTGTCCAGAGTGTCCCGCCAGTGGCGGCGAGCGGTCGCATTCCCGAACGACGGCTGGATCGCGACGGTGGTCATTGTCCGTATCCCCAAGGTCTGGTGCGGCTGTTCGGAGCAGTGCACATCGATGATGAGCCCAGCCAGTGACTGCGATCGGCGGAGCACTGGCGGTGAGCGGCCCGGTGGCCGGAATGACTCGGCTGGTTCCGGCGGGACGGCGGGTATGCCGCCGTCCCACCGGAACCGGTCTTATGCCAGGCGCGGCCAGCGTTCGCGGTCGTAGGGGAGGAGCCAGCCGGCGATGTCGCCTCCGATCCTCCTCACCTCCGCCTCTGGTGTGTCAGGCCGCAGGGGGAATACGTAAAGGCCCGTCCACTTAGCCGTCTTGGGCAGGTTGTCGAGGTACTCGGCGACGTGGCTGGCAAGGCCTTGCGTATCACCCGGCCGACAGACCGAGCCGACGTAGCACACGCTGCCCCGGTCATCGATCGCCGCGTACACGGCGCAGGATGCGTCCGGCATGGCGTCGGGGCGAGGCGGGAGTACCTGCTGCGGCTGCTGCCGCAGCAGGTACGGGCTGCACAGCTCCGCGAGAGCCGTATGGGTGCCGGCCTTCATCAGGCGGCCTCATCCTCGTCCTCGCCGTCCTCGCCGTCCTCGCCGTCCTCGCCGTCCTCCCCGTCGGCCTTGACGGAGGTCGCCGAAGGCGATCCCTGGGCCTCCACCGCCTTTTCCCACCAGTCCTGGGCCTCTGCAGCGAGCTGCTGCAGCTTGTCCTTGAGGAGTCGGGCATGGGCCTTGCCCTCCCGCTCGATCAGCGGCTCGCCGTCCTCATCGACCAGGCCGGCGAGGTTGCGCATCTCCGAGTCCAGGTTGCGGAGAGCGTCCTTCGTGTTCTGTACGGCACGCTTGTAGTGCTCGTGAATGGCTGCCTCGGGGCCCGGGGGCGGCAGCGGGGCCTGGCCGCCCACGGGCGCGAGCTTGGTGCGCAGGAACGTGTTGTCGATGGCCAGGTCCTCGCCCGCGCCGTTCTTACGCGGCTGCCCCTGGGCGTCCACCTGGCGCGGTGCGAGGCCAGCCCGATCGTCCTCGACCGCCTGGCGCAGGTGCAGCAGCCCCTGCTCCGTGTCGGCCAGGGCCTCCATCACAGCGCTGGCGCTCCGGCGGTCGCCTCCGGCTCCGACGTCGTGGCGGGCACTGCCGATTACACCGTGCTTGGCCAGGACATACGCTGCCCGTACCCAGAGCTCGACCACGGCCGGGCGGTCGTCCCGAGCCTCCTCAACCTCCCTGACCGCCGCCTGGTAGAGCGCCTCAGGGGTGCGCTTGGTCGGCTTCCAGGACACCTTCTGAAGATCTCCCGGAAGGGCGTCAGCGAGGGCCTTCCGGAACCTGTCGAGCTCACCGTCCGAAGCGGCCCCGCGCTTCTCCCTGGCAATGAGCTCAACAGCCAGGGGGAGCTTGGTCTTGGTGGTGACCCGGGTGCGCTTGCGGCTGCCGGTGGGCTCGTTGGTCAGCACCAGTGCGATCGGCTGGCGCACCGCGTTGTGGATCTGGGGATCGCTGGTGGTGAAGAGGTGCACTGCCCGGGCCGCCCGGTCATCGCAGTAGGGCTCGATCTTGTTGGCCTCGGCCTCCTTGGGAGTGAGGCGGCCGCCCAGCCAGTCAGCCTCAGCATCGCTGGTTATGACACCTGCAGCTCGGGCGGAGATCAGGCACTCCTCGGCAAGCGCCGTGTGCTTGGCCGCGTCGGTCCAGGGCTCCTTCGTGTTGAGGTGGTCCTGGGCCACGCGGGCCTTGATGGCCTGCGACAGGTCGACGGCTCCCGCAACGTCGGGGACGACCCCGATGATGAGCTCGAAGTCCGTGACAGCGCAGCGGATCGCCGCCTTCTCGATGGGGAGGACGTCCTCGGCGGCCTTGCTGATGAACCCGTTGATCTTGTCGATGTGGGTCTGCATCGGGCTGGCACCGCGGGGCAGCCCGAACAGGACGTCGTCCGCGGAGACACCCACGTTGTACAGGCCGTGGCTCGTGCGGCTCGACCCCTCGCGCACGATGATGTGCGTAGTGGGACTCTCGTCGGTTCCGTCGTAGTAGACGGTGGTCGCAACGCCAATCGGCGGGTCCATGATGCCCTGGTCGGCAATGTCCGGCACCGGGCTGTTGCGGTTGCGGGTGGTCTCGATGGCCCAGTCGACCTGCTCAGCGAGCGCTTCGCGGCTCTCGACGTGTATCGCCAGCTCGCCTTCGCCCTCCTGGACGGCGGGCCCCAGCATTGCCGGCGGCGCACCCGCGGCCTGGGCGAGAGCGAACTGGACGTGGTCCGCGTTGCGCGGGTTGAGGGGATCCGGCACGAGCCGGGAGGTGTACACCGATCCGGAGACCACCAGCAGGTAGGCACCGGGAATCCGGCGCCGCTGCGGGTTGGCGACCTGCGGCAGAACAGCAGCCGGGTCGGTCCAGATGGTCGAGATCGCGCCGGCCACACGGTCGGCCATGCCGCGCGCCTTCAGCGCGGCACGCAGGTCCTTGTGCAGCGCGGGATCCGGGATGGACGGCACACGGCGGAGGGGCTTGGACAGCTCGGTCCGCTCACCGTTGACGGTCAGCTCGCCGTTGTTCGGGGTCGGGGGTACCAAGAGATGGCCTCCTTCAGGCTCCCTGCATCCGCGGGAGCACCTCTCCCGCGGAAGACACCACGCGGGAGCCGGAGACGCCGAACCGGCCCACGCACTCACATTCGCGGATCCAGCCCACGTCAGCGAGAGCGGCAGGAACACATCCAGCCAGCGTCATGTCAGCCTCAGCGCCGCAGATGGGCGCTCTTGTGGGCCTCGATACTCCTCGTCCGAAGTCGGCGCTCCGTCGGAGGACGCTGTCACGCGTGTCCCGCGTCACTGCCCGAGAGTCTGACCCATGCTTCGACGCGACCGCAACCAATTTGACGTATTTGCAGGTGACATGACGATCTCTCAAATGCATTAGGTGATCATCTGGTATCGGCGCCCCAGTCGAGGGCGGCGCCCGCATGGGGCGGCGGTCGAGGACGCAGGCCGTCTCTGCCGCCCGGCCGCCAAGGCCCGCTGCCGACCTCTCCCCGCCACCCCTGCCCCCTCGCCCATCAAGGCGAAGCCTGGAGAAATCCTGGAGATGATCTTGGGTTCAATGCTTCCGTGAAGCCACGAAGACCAACACGCAGCAACGCTCTGGCCTGCACCTTTGCCGACAACCTCAGATCAACGATCTCCGAGGGCCTACTTCGGGACGAAGGGGCCGTAGGGCATGCGCCGACTCGTCCCCTGTTCCCTCCTGGCTGATGAACGTACCGACCTCGCGCGCCTCCTGCGGCACATTGCGCGGAGAAGCTGCTGGCCCCGGCATGTGCCGGGGCCAGCAGCTTCGGGCGCGGGTTCAGGACTCCTTGGCCTTCTCGGTGTCCTTGATCTCGATGTCCTTGATGACCTGGCCGGCGAGAGCGTTCATGACCTCCAGGCGGTCGACGTGCGACAGCCGGGACCACTCCCGGAAGACCTTCTCGGCGTCGGTGGGCTCGCGCCGTCCGGCCTGCATCCAGCTGTAGAGGAGCTTCTTGTCGCGGAGGCTGCCCTGGGAGGCGTGGGCCAGGACCTGCTGGCTGGTGGGCGGGTCCACGGTGATGTCGCGCGACTCGTCGCCGCAGCGCTGGCACTCGGCGCGGAGGTTGTCGTCGGTGTTCTGGCCGCCGCGGTTGACCGGGACCAGGTGGCCGATGGTGAGGGTGGCGGTGCGCTCGGGGGCGTCGGGGAAGGGCTGGCCGGCGCGGATGCCGCAGACCTGGCACATGTGGCCGTCGCGCTCGAAGATGCGCCGCCGCTTGGGGCCCGTGATGTTCTTGCGGACGGTCTTGGGCGCGGCCTCGCCGAGGTCGACCCGGGTTCCCAGCTCCCTGACGAGGTACTCGTCCGGCTTGAGGTTGGGGTTGACCTTGTAGTTGTCGATCTTCCAGCCCATGGGGCGGAGGTCCCGCATCCGGCGGTCGGCCTGCGCCACGTCGGGGACCGCCTGGAAGAGCTCCAGCTTGCTGAACTTCCCCCCGAGCTTGGACGCCACGAACTCGGCGACCTTCGCCAATGATGTCCTGCGCACGCCCGATTCGTCAGTCATGACACACCCTCCCTTGCCTGGCGCTCCGCCGTGGAGCGCCTGCGCAGCAAGATTCCCATGCGGCGCAGCATGGTGTCAACGCCGTCGCAGCGAATCTGCTGCGCCGGACGTTGCCGAACATGCGACGGCGTAGAAGTATTTGTGCGCAACCACTGGCCATACGGGCAGAGGCCCCGGGCGGGCGACAGCGGTCGCAGGCGGTTGCAGGAACCGCGTCCGTCTGTCAACCGGACTGGCGTTCTGCCCCTGTAAGGTCGTCTGGGCTGGCTGATGGGCGACGCCTGTCGCCAGCCGGACAGGATGCGGCGAGCCGGACCTGGCCGCGCCACGTCCGCAGCCCTACCCGCCCGGAGACCCGATGCCTGCCCCCGACGCTCCCGACACCCTGGACCTGTTCGCCGGCCCCGGAGGCTGGTCCGAGGGCCTGCGCGCCCACCACGACATCACCGACATCGGCATCGAATGGGACGCCGCCGCGTGCCGGACGCGGGCCGCCGCGGGGCACCCGACCGTGCGTGCGGACGTCGCCCAGATCGCCACCGCGCCGATGGCCGGCCACATCCGCCGCCTCATCGCGTCCCCGCCCTGCCAGGCCTGGTCCCGGGCGGGCAAGCAGCTCGGCCTGGTGGACCAGCCGCTGGTCCACCAGGCCATCGACGACCTCGCCAAGGGCAAGGACACCCGCGCGCAGCTGCTGGCCGCCTGCCAGGACCCCCGCTCCCTGCTCGCCGCCGAGCCGATGCGCTACCTCCACGACCTGAAGCCCCAGGACGCGGTCATGGAGGAGGTCCCCGACGCCCTCCCGCTGTTCCGCCACTACGCCGAGATCCTCCGCGGCTGGGGCTACAGCACCTGGTGCGGCAACCTGAACGCCGCCGACTACGGCGTCCCGCAGGCCAGGCGCCGCGCCATCCTCATCGCCTCCCGCACCCGCACCGCCCAGCCCCCCGAGCCCACCCACACCGAGCACGGCGAGGACGGCGGCCTCTTCGGCCAGTCCCGGGCCCGCTGGACCTCCATGGCGGAGGGCATCGGCTGGGGCGCCACCGACCGGCCCGCCCCCACCGTCACCGCCGGCGGCGGCAAGACCGGCGGCGCCGAGCCCTTCCCCACCCAGGCCCGCCGCGCCCTGGCCGAGTCCCGCGACCGCGGCAACTGGAAGAACCGCAGCGCCGCCTCCGACACGGCGCGCATCACCGTCCCCGAGGCGGGCCTGCTGCAGTCCTTCCCCGCCGACTACCCCTGGCAGGGCACCCAGACCAAGCAGTACGAGCAGGCCGGCAACGCCGTCCCGCCGCTGCTCGCCGCACACGTGGCCGCGGCGGCGTTCGGACTGCCCCAGCCGTGCACTGCGGCGGCAGCCGCAGTTTGACCGCGGCCATGCACAGGCAGGCCTGCCAAAGGTCGGCCTGTCTGTTGATTGGATGATCGAAGGCGGCATCCCTGACGTCGCCCAGGCTCGCTGACTAGGCCACCGCCTCCAGAAAAGCAAGGCCGGCGATGTCTACTCCTGCGTCGAGCCGCGCTCCTTGCCAACCTCGGGGCACGCTGGCAGCGCACCCTGACCGGCATAGCGGCAGCTGCAGGACTGCTGGAGGCCGACGGATGGTCCTCCGGCCGCGCTGTCGGGGAGGCGGGCGCCTTCCGCACTTTCCGACAGCACGCGTGTCCTGGCGCGCGCCGGGGCGTTGTGGAAGGACAGGCCAGGATTCGGTCCGGCCTGGTCCGGGAGGTCAGTGCCCGCAACTAGACTGGCCCCTTCATGTGGGCCGACGCGCCGGCACGCCGCCGCTCGCCAGGGTTGGAGCAGCAGGGGACGGAGTGGCCAGGCCGCACCCCGAAGGGAGGTCGCTGATTTGTTTGGTAACGCGGCTGTGTGCAGCTCGACAGCTGGCGCCTCCCGCCCCGCAGGTTCGGCGCGTGTTGTACGGAGGAAGAATGTCTGCCCTTGAGGTTGTCGAGATCTGCGCTGGAGCGGGCGGACAGGCTTACGGCCTCGAAAAGGCCGGCTTCGAGCACCGGCTCGCCGTCGAGCTCGACCCGAACGCCTGCGACACCCTCCGGCTGAACCGCCCGGAGTGGAAGGTCGCGGAGGGCGACGTCGCGGATGAGTCGGTCTGGAATCCGGACGATTACCGCGGTGTCTCCCTGCTCGCAGGTGGTGTTCCCTGCCCGCCGTTCACCATTGCGGGAAAGCAGCTCGGCGCGACTGATGAGCGCGACCTGTTCGCCTGGGCAGTCCAGCTGGCAGGCCGCATCAAGCCCAAAGCGCTAATGCTCGAGAACGTGCGCGGTCTCAGCGCCAGCCGCTTCTCCGCTTACCGGCAGCACGTCCTGGACACCCTGCGAGACTTCGGATACGTGGGCGAGTGGCGTCTCCTCCAGGCTTCCGACTTCGGGGTTCCGCAGCTTCGGCCGCGGTTCGTCCTGGTCGCCCTCCAGGACGAGTACGCCGAGTACTTCCACTGGCCCGAGCCCCTGTCCGGGCCGGCGCCCACGGTTGGTGAAAGGCTGAAGGACCTCATGGCAGCCAACGGCTGGGAAGGCGCCGATGAATGGGCCGCCAATGCCAACGGCATCGCCCCCACCGTCGTCGGCGGATCGAAGAAGCACGGCGGGGCCGACCTCGGCCCTTCCCGGGCCAAGGCGGCATGGGAGGCCATGGGTGTCGACGCCTGGGGTATCGCGAACGAGGCGCCGAAGCCGGGCTTTGAACCGGCGGTGAGCAAGAAGGGCGAGCGCAGGGGCGGCCCGAAACTCACCAGCCGGATGGCGGCGCGGATCCAGGGCTTCAGCGACGAGTGGGAGTTCGCGGGAGGCAAGACCACCGGCTACCGGCAGATCGGCAATGCCTTCCCGCCGCCGGTCGCTGAAGCAGTCGGCCTCTCCATTGCGCGGGCACTGAAGAAGGAGGCCCCTCGCCGCGAGCGGGTCGAGACCACCCACGACCCGGTCTACCGGCTGCTCCGCGGCAGGACACAGGCCCTCTCTGCTGAGCAGATCATTGCCCATCTGGAGAAGGATGGGGTGGTGATGGAGGTGCATGACGTCGAGCGCCACCTCACCCACCTCGGCCGGGACTTCAACATCGAGACCGTCGACCGCCAGCAGGGCACCCGGAGCTACCTGCTGCGTGGCTTCAAGGCTTTCATCGGCCAGGACGGCCACGAGAGGCACGAGCTGTTCAAGGCCAACAAGGCCAAGATCAGCTGAGCCTGATCGGCTCGCCGCCCGCGGGCATCAGCCCGCGGGCGGTTCTGTATGCGGGCGGCCCTGCCTGTCCTCCGCCCGCTGCCGCTTCCGTTCGGCGAGCTCCTTCCGCCGCGCTGCGACGGCGGCTACCACCGCCTCCGCGCACTCCGCGGGCGGCTGGTGCTCCCAGAACCGCAGCACCAGCCATCCCTCGTCGGCCAGGCGCTTGTCGGTATCCCGGTCTCGGGTGACGTTCCCGCCGATCTTCGACTCCCAGTACGCGGGATTGGTCTTCGGGGGAACGAAGTGCTCTGGGCAGCCGTGCCAGAAGCACCCGTCGATGAAGACAGCGACGCGAACCGGCCGGAACACCATGTCGGCCGTGCGCCGCATCTTCGGGAGCGGTTTCGAAGCAACCCGGTAGCGCAGCCCGGCTGCGTGTACAAGCGAGCGCAGCGCCAGCTCGGGCGACGTGTCCCGGCTCCGGTTCCCGAGCATGCTGCGGCGGTTCGCCGCCGAGGACGCCCACGAGCCTGCCGGTGCGGTCCAAGCAGCGTCATCCGGGGTCGGTGTGTCAGGAGTGCTCATATCTCCGGGAGTTTCGGGACGAATTCTTCCGGGTCGCTCGGCGAGGCAAGCGTCCAGCGCTCGCCTTCGAGCTCAACCCACTGCGCATCACCATGGTGCGGCCTCAGCCGGGCAAGCCGCGCACTGACCGACTCCCCAGCCAGTGGCACGGGGAGGCCCAGCCTCCCCGCCACGACACCGTGGTTCGAATAGTGGCCGAGGATCACGATCCCGTGCTTCTGCAGCCGAGAGCGCGCGCCGCCGTTGTAGCGGACCCGCTTCATGTAGTCCTCTTGCATCGCGACCGTCGCGACGACGGTGCGACTGATCCGCCGGCCCTGCGCGCGAATGAACAGCTCGTCGACGCGCCGCTGGCCTGACTTGTGCTTGAAGACGGCAGCAATGTCCTCGGGCGGCAGTCGGAGCAGCATGTTGTCCTGCAGCGGCGCGTTGTAGAACAGCCAGCGGACAGCGTGCCGCCCTGCGGCGCTGAGAGTCCGCTTGGCGTCCCGGTTGCCGCCGGCGTTCAGCATGCCGGGGTCCGCGCGGACTAGCCCCGCGCACCAGGCTGAGTCGTTGTCGTTCGCCCAGACGACCAGCAGGAGCTCACCGTGCGCCTCGGGCGGGATCATCCAGGCGCCGCGGGCCTGGGAGAACTTGCAGTCCACGTCGACGCCGGCGATCTGGTAGTCCATTCTGTCGCCGTCGGCGAACTCGAACTCCCGCTGGAGGTTGATCTCGATGAGGGTGCCGAGGTGGGCCTTCTCGGTTTTGTAGAGCTGGTCCCAGCGGAAGCGCCCCGTGTGCTGCCCGTCCAACAGCATGTCGATGCTCCGCCGCACTGTTGCCGCGAAGCGGCGGCCTTCGGGATCCTCGTCCAAGATCAGCTTGGCAACAGCTTCCAGCTCCGAGTCGTGCCCGGATGCGTCCGGGAAGAGGCTCTGCTGCTCGGGGACGATTCCGTGATCCACAGGGAGAGGGTAACGGGAAGCCGTCCGCCCGGGCACCGAATACATACACCCACGGTGTGGGTGAGGAGACTCGGGGCGTGATCCGAGAATCTGCTGGACTCACCATCGGCCCGGAAGGCCGTGGGACTCCTCGCCGAGGCGGGCGCGGACCTCGGCGCCCGGCTGCTCGCGTACAGCGGCGGGGGCCGCAGTTCACGCCTTGGGGCGGGACCACTGCGGGACCACACGCTCTGCGCTGAATCGAACAAGCCGGGGGCGGGCGCGCCTCAGGTTGTGGACGGGAGGGGCGCTCACCTGCGGAAACACCTGCAGTGCGATCTGGGGGTCAAGGGGTCGCAGGTTCAAATCCTGTCGTCCCGACTGGAGTTCGCTCCATTGTCGCAGGTCAGAGGCCGTTTTCTCGTTCGCGGGGAAGCGGCCTTCGGCGTGCTCCTGGGCCTGCCTCTCACATTCGTCTCACGGTTTTCACGGTTCGACGGCGGGGCTGGGGATTGCTCGGCGCTGCAACTGGTGACTATGTGCGGTCATTCTCCCCGTATGTCCGATTTGCCGATCACCGCAATGGGTTAGATGATTGCTCGTTGTGATCGGCGATTCTGGCTGGAGGGTTCGCACTTGACGCATCTGCCGTCGATCAAGTGCGCGCCCGCAGGTTCCAGTAACCTCAAGGGGCAGCTGGGCTGGGCGGCGATGAGGTAGCTGTGCTGCCTTCGTTTGAAGGTGGGCAGCTTCCTGGCGTGGCGTCAGGTTCCCGTGGTGGCGCTATCCAGAGCGGGCGATCACCATGCCGAACGGATCACGACCGGGAGATGTTCGGACCGTAGCGGTGCGCCATGAGACATTCCACGCCCGCCGTCGGCTCCCAGCCCCGCTCCACAGAGCTGGGCTGGGAGCCGACGGCGGTGGGAGGTCGGGTTCAGTCGGGTTCCGGTGGCCACGTGAAGCCGAGGGCCTCTGCGGCCTCGCGGCTGCCGCCGGCTAGTACTGCAATCACAGTTATGGGTGGGCTTGTTGTGATTGAGTGGGCTCGTGTCTGTGGATTTTGGGGTGGGTCAGGTTGAGGCCTGGCGTGGGGTTCTGGCGGGGTTGCATGCGCGGTTCGCGTCGCGGTTTGCCAGGTCGGAGCCGCGTGGGCGGGCACTGGAGTACATGGCGGGGCTGATGGCGCCGTTGGAGCGGAAGAACGGCTGGTCGCTGGCGGAACGCGCTGGTGAGGGACATCCGATCGGAATGCAGCGTCTGCTGGGCGAGGCGGACTGGGACGCCGACGGGGTGCGTGACGACGTCCGCGACTTCGTCGTCGAGCGCATCGGCGACAAGGCTGCGGTGCTGATCGGTGACGACACCGGGTTCCTGAAGAAGGGCGTCCGTTCGGCCGGGGTGCAGCGCCAATATTCCGGCACCGCCGGCCGCACGGAGAACTGCCAGATCGGCACGTTTCTTGCCTACGCCTCGCCGAAGGGGCGGGCGTTGATCGATCGCGAGCTGTACCTGCCGGCCTCGTGGACGGACGACCGGGGACGGTGCCGGGCGGCCGGTGTTCCGGACGAGGTGCCGTTCGCCACGAAGATCGAACACTTCCAGGCGATGCTCCAGCGGGCCCTCGACGCCGAGGTGCCGTTCGCGTGGGTGACCGCCGACGAGGCGTACGGACAGGTCAAGCGCCTGCGGTACTGGATGGAACAACGGTCGGTGGCGCACGTGCTGGCGACCAAGGTCAACGACACCGTCATCACTGTCCGCGGCGGCGATACCCGGGTCGACGCCCTGGTCGCGGGGCTGCCCCGGCAGGCGTGGAAGCGCCTGTCCGCCGGGGCTGGCTCGCACGGTCAAAGGCTCTACGACTGGGCCCGTGTCCCGATTCGGATCTGGTGGGAGAACGGCTTCGGTCACTGGGTCCTCGCCCGCCGGAGCGTTACCGACCCCACCGAGATCGCCTACTACGTTTGCTACGGCCCGGCCGGTACCCGCCTGAAGGACCTGGCCACGGTGGCCGGCGCGAGATGGGCGGTGGAGGAATGTTTCCAGGCCGCGAAGAACGAGTGCGGCCTGGACCACTACCAGGTCCGTCGCTACGACGCCTGGTACCGCCACATCACCCTGTCCATGGCCACCCTCGCCGCCCTGACCGCCATCCGCGCACAAGAGCTGCCAAAGGGGGCTGCGATCTCGGACAAACCGGCCTGATACCCCTGTCCGTCGCGGAGATCCGCCGCCTCATCGGCTTCCTCTTACGCCCGCAAAACCTCACGCCGGCACACCATCTGCACTGGTCGTGGTGGAGACGGCGCAGCCAGATGCGCGCACGCCACAGTCACTACAAACGCCGAGGCCAGATCCCGTAACTGTGATTGCAGTACTAGGCGCGCGTAGGGGGTGGGGCTTGCCGCGCCGAGCTGTCTGAGGACCGCGTTCGCTTGTTCCTCCGGTGGGGTGCCGTTGTCCGGGATGCTCCAGATGAACTGCACCCACGGGCTGCTGTCGGAGCCGAAGCTTGGTCGCTCCCGATAGGTGAAGCTCAGTTCGACCTGGTTGCGTTGCGCGTAGTGTGTGCCGATCCAGCCCTGCTGGCAGCTCCACTGGGCCAACAGGTCAGGTTGTCTCGGCGACGGGTGAAAACTGACCGCTGAACGGCGGATCAACGGTGACCCACCTCGCGATCGTCTGATCATCCTGATCTTCATTGAGGGTCAGGAGGAGAGGGTGATTTCCGTGGAGGACTGGGCTGAGATCCGTCGGCTGCACCGGGCCGAGCACCTGCCGATCCGGGCGATCGCCCGGCACCTGGGCATCTCGAAGAACACGGTGAAGCGGGCCCTGGCCACCGACCGGCCGCCGGTCTACCAGCGCCCGCTGAAGGGATCGGCGGTGGACGCGGTCGAGCCGGCCATCCGCGAGCTGCTGAAGCAGACCCCGACGATGCCCGCGACCGTCATCGCCGAGCGGATCGGGTGGGAGCGCGGGATGACGATCCTCAAGGAACGCGTGCGCGAGCTGCGGCCGGCCTATCTCCCGGTGGACCCCGTCTCGCGGACGCTCTATGAGCCCGGCGGGCTCGCGCAGTGCGACCTGTGGTTTCCCGCCGTGGACATCCCGCTCGGCTACGGCCAGTGCGGACGGCCCCCGGTGCTGGTCATCGTGTCCGGGTATTCGCGGGTGATCACCGCCCGGATGCTGCCCTCCCGGCAGAGTGGCGACCTGATCGACGGCCACTGGCGCCTGCTCGCCGACGGCTGGGGAGCGGTCCCGAAGACACTGGTCTGGGACAACGAGGCCGGAGTCGGCAAAGGTCGTCTGACCAGTGAGTTCGCCGCGTTCGCCGGCCTGCTCGCGGTCAAGGTCCACCTCTGTCGGCCCCGAGATCCGGAGGCGAAGGGCCTGGTCGAGCGGGCCAACGGCTGCCTGGAGACGAGTTTCCTGCCCGGCCGTGTCTTCACGGGCCCCGACGACTTCAACACCCAGCTGACGGCCTGGCTCAGATCGCCAACCGCCGGCAGCACCGCTCGATCGGCGCCCGCCCGGTGGACCGCTGGGAGGCCGACCGCGCCGCGATGCTGCAGGTCCCGCCCGTCTCACCGCCGCACTGGTGGCGTTTCCACACCCGCATCGGCCGCGACCACTACATCCGCGTCGACACCAACGACTACTCCGTCCATCCCCGTGCCATCGGCCACCGCGTCATGGTCCGTGCCGACACCGAGGAGATCACCGTCACCGCCGGCAACGACATCGTGGCCCGCCACAGCCGTTGCTGGGCCAGACACCAGACCCTGACCGATCCCGAGCACGCCGCCGCGGCCAACGTCATGCGCGGCGAGGTCATCCACCAGCAGGCCGCCCGCGCGCATGCCGCCCGCGCCGCGCTCCTGGCCCCGGACAGTCTCGGCATCGAGGTCGAACAGCGCGAACTGGGCTCCTATGACCGCATGTTCACCCTCATCGAAGGCGGCGCCGGCAAGGAGGACACCTGATGGCCCGCACTGCTTCGAACACTACGGCCGGCACGACGAAGCCGGACGGACAGACGTCCCACACCGGCCGGCAGACCGCCGCCGACCTGGCGTTCCTCGCCCGCGCGATGAAGGCTCCCGCGCTGCTGGACGCCGCCGAGCGCCTGGCGGAGCGCGCCCGCACCGAGTCCTGGACCCACACCGAGTACCTGGTCGCCTGCCTGCAGCGCGAGGTCTCCGCCCGTGACAGCCACGGCGGCGAGGGCCGCATCCGCGCCGCCCGCTTCCCGGCGGTCAAGACCATCGAGGAACTCGATGTCGCCCATCTGCGGGGCATGACGCGCCAACAGCTCGGTCACCTGGGAACATTGGACTTCATAGCGGCCAGGGAGAACGCCGTTTTTCTGGGGCCGCCAGGCACCGGCAAGACGCACCTGGCCACCGGCCTCGCGGTGAGGGCCTGCCAGGCCGGCCACCGGGTCGCGTTCGCCACCGCCGCCCAGTGGGTCGACCGCCTCGCCGCAGCCCACCAGGCCGGCCGGCTCCAGGAGGAGCTGGTCAAGCTCGGCCGCTATCCGTTGATCGTGATCGACGAGGTCGGCTACATCCCGTTCGAGTCTGAGGCGGCGAACCTGTTCTTCCAGCTCGTCTCGAACAGATACGAGAGAGCCAGCGTGATCGTCACCTCGAACAAGCCCTTCGGACGGTGGGGAGAGACCTTCGGCGACGAGACCGTCGCCGCCGCCATGATCGACCGGCTCGTCCACCACGCCGAGGTCCACTCCCTCAAGGGCGAGTCCTACCGCATGCGGGGCCGCGAACTCGGTCGCGTCCCCACCACCGACAACGACTGAGCACGAGCACCGACGACGCGAGGGTCAGAACTCAACCGCCCAAACTGGGTCACGGTTCAGCCGCCGCCGACAGGTTGCTCGCGCAGTTGTTCCCTGATCAGTCGGGCGAGCGTGCGGGCCGGCCATTCCCAGCTGTGGTCGTTCTCCGCACGGGTGACCTCCGCGTCGTACTGGCCGGCATCGAAGCGGAGGTTGGGCAGTTCGGGCAGCGGTGGTTCGGACTTTGGGGCCGGTGGTCGGCGCCAGTTGTGCCAGAGCGCGGTGTCGCTGTCGCGGACGATGGTGACGTAGAGCGCGCCGCAGCAGCCCTCAGTGCACCGCAGCCCTCAGTGCACCAGGCTTCCGCGAGCTGCACCTCCCTCGGCTCCTCAGCCGCAGCCCGCTGCCCGCGCGGCAGATTAGTGAGGCATGTCGTCCAGGGAGGTCGGCTGGTTGGCGACCGCCGGTGGCTCCGCCGCGAAGAGCACGACGGTGCCGCCGACGAGGTCGGCCTCTGTGATGCGACAGAAGCCCGCTGCCTCCAGGAGCTCGTGGGCTTCCGCATCGTCCTCGGCCGGCGCGGCGACGATACGCCGGCAGCGCGGATTGGCGCTGAGAAGCTCCACGACCGTTCTGCGCAGTTCCGAAGGCACGGACGCCTGCGAGGTGAGGGTGACCAGGAGGTCCCGTTCCCCGTAGGGATAGCAGGCGCGCACCGGCTGGTCGGCTACGCGGTCGATTCGCAGTTGCCCGGTCACGAGGTGCTCCCTACTGCTTGCTGTTCGTCCACCCAGCGACGCAGATCGGTCTTGGCCAGCTTGCCGCTGGCGTTGCGCGGTAGCTGTTCTGCGACCAGAAGCCTGGTGGGGAGCTTGTAACGCGCGAGCTGTTCGGCGGCGAACGTCCGTACGTCCTCCAGGGTCGGCGTGGTACCGGAGGCGCAGGTGAGGACGGCGAGGACGGTCTCGCCCCACTTCGGGTCGGGCACTCCGATGACCGCGGCTTCAAGGACGCCGGGGTACTCGACGAGGACACGCTCCACCTCGGCGGGGTAGACGTTCTCGCCACCGCTGATGATCATGTCTTTGAGGCGGTCGACGACGAAGTAGAAGCCGTCCTGATCGCGGTGGGCGACGTCACCGGTGTGGAACCAACCGCTGTCGTCGAACGCCTCTCGGGTGGCGATCGGGTTGTTCCAGTAGCCCTGGGTGACGTTGGGGCCCCTGACGCAGATCTCGCCGCGCGTGTCGGCCTCGTTGATCTTCACGCCTGTGACGGGGTTGATCAGACAGACTTCGGTGTAGGGCATCGGAGCCCCGGCTGAGCCGGTTTTCTGAAGGGTCAGTCCGGCTGGAAGGTAGGTCGCGAAAGGGGCCGTCTCGGTGAGGCCCCACGCCTGCTGGAGCAACAGGCCCCGCGCAGCGAAGTCCCGGATCAGCTGCGGCGGCACCGGGGCGCCGGCGACGATGACGGCGCGCAGGGCGCCAAGGTCGGCCTCAGCGAATCCAGCGGTTCGGGCGAGTGCCGCGTACATGGCGGGAACCGCGAAAAGGCTGGTCACCCGATGGCGGACGAGGTCGTCGAGGCACTGTGCGGGGTCGAATCCCCGGCGCACGACCACCGTGCCGCCGCGTACCAGGGTCCGGAGCGTGAGGGCGTTGAGGCCTCCGATGTGGAAGAGCGGGGCGACAGCCAGGTTGACGTCGTCGGCGCGGGTGTCCACGACGCTGTCGACATTGAGGGCGTTCCACCACAGGTTGCCGTGAGTGAGCATGACGCCTTTGGGTCGTCCGGTCGTTCCGGACGTGTACATCAGGGCAGCCAGGTCGTCCTGACGGAGCGGAACCGGCTCGCGCAAGGACTCCTCAGCGCCGAGCAGTCCGGAGAGCTGGGTCCACGCTGGGCTCAGCGCGGAGGACGGGGGGCAGGCCGGGTCGGTGTCGACGAGAACCGTGGAACGCGCGGGAATACCGCTCCGGATCGACTCGACCAGCTCACGGTGGCCTTCTTCGACGACGAGGGTGTGCGCGCCGCAGTCGGTCAGGATGTGGCTGACCTCGGCGGCGGCCAGGCGGTGGTTGACCGGGACGAAGATCGCGCCCAGGTGCGCCGCCGCAAGAAGGCTCTCGAGGAACGCGGCGCTGTTGAGGCCCAGGTAGGCGATCCGGTCGCCACGCCGCAGCCCTTCGCCGGCGAGCCCTGCCGCGAGGGCGAAGACCCTGCGACTGAGCTCGCCGGCGGAGATCTCGTAGTCCTCGTAGACGACGGCGGTGGCGGCAGGCGCGTAGCGGGCTCTGCGGTGCACCGCGGATGCGGGGCTGATGTCGACGGCGGCCACGTCGGCTCCTTGGAGGACTGTCGGACTGAAGGGTGGGTTCTCAGAGGTCGGCGCCGCCGGCGGGGGTGCGGAACCCCCGGACGGCGATGCCGCCGTCGGCGGGAATCACCGCGCCGGTGACGGTGCTGCTGTTCGTTCGGGAGGCGAGCAGGACGTAGGGACCGGTGAAGTCCTGCGGCTCGACGCTCGAGTCGTACAACGGGATCAGTGGCTGCTGCTTCTCGCCCGAAGCCTCGTTCTTGGCGAAGGACGCGGCCAGGGTGCGCTTGTCGAGCCCGAGGGTCTCCGGGCCTCGCAGTTGTGTGCGCATACCGCCGGTGGCGACCGCGTTGACGCGGACCTTGGGCGCGAGCTCATAGGCGAACTGGCGGACCAGGCCGAGGCAGGCGTGCTTGCTGGCGGTGTAGAGGGGCCCACCGCCGTTGGTGTGGAAGGAAGCGTTGGAGAGCGTCATGACGATGCTTCCCCGCGTGGCGACCAGTTCCCGCCACGCGGCCTCCACGGCGAGCAGATAGCCCTTCACGTTGATGCCGAAGAGCTCGTCGAACGCCTCGGAGAGCTGCTTCCCGTCGAGCTGGGTGACACTGCGGTTGTAGTCCCAGATGCCGGCGTTGGGGACCAGGACGTCCAGCTTGCCGAAGCGTTCGACGGCGGCTTGCACGGCGTCGTGCAGGTCGTCCGGCGAGCGGACGTCCCCGGGGAAGGGCAGGACCCGCTCCCCGAGTTCACCGGCGGCCCGCACAACGTCTTGGAGCTGTTCGGCGTTGCGGCCGAGCACGACGACATTGGCGCCCTCGGCGAGGTAGCGCAGGGCCACGGCGCGGCCGATGCCGGAGCCGCCGCCGGTGATCAGGGCGGTGTCGCCCTCGAGCCAACCCATCGGTCAGTGCTCCTTGAGGAAGTCGGTGACAAGGCGCTCGAACTCGGCCTGACGCTCCAGCTGCACCCAGTGGCCGCAGCCCCCGAAGACATGCAGCTGAACGTCACGGATCTGCTTGAGCATGATCTGGGCGCCGTCGAGGGTGATGGTGCGATCGTCTCGCCCCCAGAGCAGCAGAGTGGGGCAGGCGATCTTGTGGACGCGCTGCCAGAGCGGGTCCATACCGTGCCGCTTGGCGAAGGCGGCGTTGTACGCGTGATAGAAGGCGATGTGGGACTCGTCCAGCGACGCCTCGTAGCGGGCCTGAGCGGTGTCCTCCCAGCGCTTTGGCTCCGCCGTCATGACGCGGATGAAGTCCCGCATCTTCTTGAGGCTCGGTCCTTCTCCGTTGTAGTACCGGAACATGGCCTTCTGGCCTTCGGTCGGGGTGGGTCCGAAGGGGAGCCAGCCACCTCCCGGGGCCATCAGGACGAGCCGCTCCACACGGTCTGGAGCCGCGAGCGCGGTGGCGATCGCGGCGGCTCCGCCGAGGCTGTTGCCGAGCAGGTGGAATCGGTCGACACCGAGCGCGTCCAGGGTCTGCAGCAGGGCGTCGACGGTGATCTCGGTGATGCTGCGTGCGTCGAGATCGGCGTCAGTGGGCCGGTAGCTGCCGCCGAAACCGGGCTGATCGGGCAGGATCACCCGGAAGTGCTCGGTCAACGCGTCGAGGTTCTGACGGTAGTTGGCGACGGCACTGGCGCCGGGTCCGCCGCCGTGCATCATCACCAGGACCGGCCCCTCGCCAGCCTCACTGACCGTGATGTGCCCCAGGGTGGTCTGCACGGTGTGCTCGATGAGCTTGGGCTCTTCAGTGGTCACGAGATGTCTCCGGTCACAGGAAGGTGCTGATGTTCTTGGCGAGCAGGACGTTCTGGTCCAGGAGGATCGTCCGGCGGGCGATCAACAGTCGACCGTCTTCGGGGTCGCGGCGCAGCAGGTCGGTGCGGCTGCCGGCATAGACGTCGACCTCGCGCTCCAGACGGTTTCGGTAGCACAGGAAGGCCGACTCGGCGATGTACTCGCCGGCGTCGGTTCCGTGACGGACTGTGACGTTGGTGATCAGATGGCGGGTCCGCGACGGCGGGTCCTCGGCCCAGGCCATGCCGGAGTCGAAGCGGCGAATCCTCCACGTCAGGCTGGCCTTGGTCTCGTCGAAGATCGCCACTTCGCCGGGCGAGCCGTTTGCCAGGCTCTGCTGGCGTCGCAGCCGGTTGGTCCGCACCGGCGCCCAGTAGTGCAGGTCCTCGGCGAACAACTCGAGCCAGTCGGCGTAACGGTGCTGGTCGAGCAGCTGTGCCTCGACGGCGTACAGATGCTGGACCTCGAAGTGGAGCCGGATGTCCTCGTCCGAGACGGCGGACGCGCCGAGCGCCGAGGTGGTCGGCTCCGGGGGGTGGATACTCATCGGTCGGTCCTCCTGCGGCCGCTTCGGTGCTGCCATTGCAGCGTCCGCGGCCGGATACGGGGAGCGGGTGTGCCGCTGTGCGACACGGGCTGTCAGCGAGCGAGCAGCGTCCGCAGATCAGTGTTCTCGTCGGCCAGCTGGGCGGGCTCGACCTGCACCCCGCGGTCGATGATCCGTCGGGCGGCCTTGACGTCACGGGGACGGTCGATGGATGCCGCGGCCACGAGGCTGCCGGCGCGCAGGCCGAAGACCGTGAACGCTTCGCTCTCCGCTGAGCTCCGCACCACCGTGCGCTCGGCGTCCGCCATAGTGCCGACCGCTTCGAGGCGTGAGCCGTGACGGTCCGACCAGAACCAGGGAGCACCGGGGTCCTGGAGCGGCAGACCCAGTAGGCCGGACGCGGCTGCCTGCCCGTCGCGCTGCGCGGCCTCCCAGTGCTCGTGGCGCACGCGGTGTCCGGCCAGTCGCGCGACGTCTCCGACTGCGAAGACGTTCGGGTGCGAGGTGTGCTGTCCGGGGCGGACCACGATGCCGTTCTCCACGTGCAGCCCGGCTGCTTCCGCCAGTTCCACGGCCGGCCGGATGCCGATCCCGGCCACCACGGCGTCGGCGTTCACCGGCGCGCCGTGCCCGGCCAGGTAGACGTGGAGTTGGTCGCCGACGCGTTCGATGCGCTCGACGCCCGCCGCGACCACCTGGATACCCGCCGACGAGTGCCGTCGATGCAGCGCCTCGGCGATCTTTTCGCCGACTGCGGCCACGAGCGGCACGGGGACCGGGTCGACCAAGGTGACCCTGCAACCCAGCGCGACAGCAACCGCGGCGGTCTCAGCACCGATCAGCCCGGCACCGACGACCACGACCGAGGCCCCGGGAAGCAACCGCTCACGCAACCGCTCGGCGTCGCCGAAGGTGCGCAGCAGGTGCACGGCGGGGTCGTCCCCACCGGGGACGGGCAGCGCGCGAGGCGTGCCGCCGGTGGCCAGAACCACCCGATCGGCTTCGACCGAGGATCCGTCGGCCAGCTCCACGGCGCCCTCGTCCGGCCGGATCGAGCGCACGACGGCACCGTCCCGCAAGTCGATGTGCTGTTGCTCGTACCACGCTTCGGGCCTCAGCAGCACGTCTTCACGGTGGGCCTTACCGAGCAGGACGTCCTTGCTGAGCGGCGGGCGGTCGTAAGGCAGCCCACGCTCGGCGGAAAGCACGATCAGCCGGCCGTCGTACCCCTGGGCCCGCAGCGCGTCACAGGTGGAAACGGCGGCCAGGCCGGCGCCGACGACAGCGATGCGACGCAAGGTGCTCATCCTGCTACCTCCTGGCCGGGGTACAGCCAGATCCCGCCGTCGCGGACCTCGACCCGGTGGGTGCGCTGGCCGATCGTGGCCGGCATGCACTGCGGCTGACCGGACTTCAGGCAGAAGCGGGCACTGTGCAGCGGGCACTCCACCTCGCCTCCCTCGACCCAGCCCTCGGAGAGCGAGGCCTGTCCGTGGGAGCAGGTGTCGTCGAGCGCGAAGTAGTCGCCACCGTCGTGGAAGACAGTGATCGCGTCAACGTGGCCGACGGTCTGCGCGGGGACCATCAGCGCTTCGCCGTCCTCGATGTCGCCGACGGCCGCCACGCGGATTCCAGTGGTGCTCATGGGGTGTCCTTCTCGTGCCACGCGGGCGTGTTCATCAGGTCGCGCCAGCGGGCGTAGAAGCCCCGCGCGGCGCCGTCGGTGTACAGGCGGCCGGTAGTGCCGGGGTGGATGCCGTCCTCGGATTCCAGGCCCAGACCCATCTGGTAATTGAGCGTCATCGAGCCCGCCATGAAACCGTGCGCGGTCGCCTGGACCTCGCTCCAGTTCTCGCCGTCGTCCTGCTCGAAGATGCCGGTCGGACCGAACGTCCGGAGGTTGTAGAGGCGTTGGGCATCCCTGACCTCGTCGGGCATGGACTTGTCGACAATCGTCCAAGCCCAGACCTCCATCTTGTCCGGACCCTTGGGATGCCACACGCGGATGCTTCCGTTGACCGGCAGGTAGGAGAAGTTCGGGAAGACCGTGGCGTGGCCGGTGGTCATCGGACCCTCGACGCGAGCGTCACCGAGACGTGCGCGCAGCGCGTCGTAGTCGTACCACTCGTGCACGACGCGGTCGTCGAAACGGCTCTTGGGGTGAGTCGGGAAGCCGTGACCATGGCCGAGTGGATCGCTGTACTGCCGGCCCGGTGTCTGGACGATCTCCGACTTCGGCCCCTTCCCGCTGGGGGACATGACCATCAGGGCCGAGGCGTGCGAGATGTTGACGTGGTACCAGTCGGAGGCGAACTGCTCGGCGGCCAGCTTCCAGTTGCCTTCCAGCACCCACTTGTGCACCCCGCCGACCACCTCCGTCCCCTCCGGGTCGCGGTCGAGCATGGCGTCCATGTACCAGGTCATGCCGCCCAGCGCCTCAGCGAGAGGCGGCGCGTCCGGGTTCCAGGTTGCGAAGACCAGTCCCTTGTAGGTGTCGAGCTGGGCGACCTCGACCAGGCCCCACTGCTCCCGATCGAAGTAGGACGGGTAGTCCTCGCCGTTGGGGACGTTGATGAGCTGCCCGGACGTGTCGTACGACCAGCCGTGGTAGCTGCAGGTGAACGCCTTGGTGGCGCCGGCGTCCGCGCGGCAGACCCGCATGCCGCGGTGGCGGCAGGCGTTGAGGAAGGCGCGGAGCTTCCCGTCGCGACCGAGGGCGACGATGACGGGGTCCTCACCCATGTAGGTGGTGAAGAAGTCGCCGGGCTTGCGGAACTGGCTCTGATGGGCGAGGAACAGCCAGCTGGGCGCGAAGACCCGGCGCAGCTCCTGCTGGTAGAGGCCCTGATCGCTGAAGATCGTACGGTCGACGAGACCTCGGTCGAGGTCGAAGTACGGGCTGACGTCGGCGAATGGCTCTCGTGCGCGTGAGAGACCGGGCGCGGAGGTGTTCGTCATCGCTTCTCTTCCTCTCGTCGCGTCACCGGATGCCGGCGGTCAGCTCGGGCAACCGCCCGGATGCGGACCGCGCGACCATTCGCGTGCCGGGCGTGAGGGGGATGCTGGCGTGCACCGCCCCTGCGAGCACCAGCTCCCCCGGCTGGAGTCCGGTGCCGAAGCGGTCCAGGGTGCGAGCCAGCCAGGCCACGGCCTCGATCGGGTCGCCCAGCACCTCGGATCCCAGACCACGTGCGGCTTGTTCACCGTCGACGTAGAGCTCCAGGCTCTCGTCCTTGAGCCCTGCCATCAGCTGCGGTGTGGCGTCGACGGGGCGGCCGACCACGACTCGTGCGGAGGAGGCATTGTCGGCGACGGTGTCCGCCAGCGTGATCCGCCAGTCGGCGATCCGGCTGTCAATGATCTCGACAGCCAGAACCACTTGGGACACCGCTTCGCGCGCCTCGTCGGCCGTCACTTCGGGTCCGCCAAGCGGTCGGCCCAGGACGAACGCGATCTCGGCCTCGGCTCGGGGAGCGACCATGTCGCCGCTCGCCACGGTGCCACCGTCGGGGATCACCATCGATTGAAAGAGAACCCCGAAGTCCGGTTCGTCCACCCCGAGCTGACGTTGCATCGGAAGTGAGGTGAGGCCCACCTTGCGGCCGACCAGGCGGTCCCCCGCGGCCAGCCGCAGTCGCGTGTTGATGTCCTGCACGGCATAGGCGCCGACGAGGTCCAGACCGTCGTGCAGTTCGGTGAGCGGAGCGATGGGCGAGCGCTCAGCCTCGGCGCGCCGCAACAGTGCGGCGAGCTCTCCGTGAGTCCGGCTCGGGGCCGTGATGTCGTGTTGCTGCATACGCACAGAAGACGACGCGGCGGAAGCATCGGCACAGCGTCCGTGCCATGGTGCGGCACGCCATCGACGACTGCGCACGGTGACCGGGGCACGCCGGAGAGCATCACATGTCCGAGTCGTTTACATCGCCGTCATGGTCACCTACATTAGACATACGTCCACTTCATTGGTCGCTGTCACATCCCGGAGCCCGCCATGCACGTCCAACCCTCCTCCGGCCGGAACATTGCGCCGGCACGTCGCGAGTCCGCCGCGACGTCTGACCAGCAGACCGCGGTGGACAAGGCACTCGTCCTGCTCAAGTCGCTCGCCGAACAGGACCGTGAGGTCGGCGTGAGCGAACTGGCGCGCCGCGCCCAGCTCACCAAGTCCACGGCATTTCGGCTGCTCGGCATCCTCCAGCGGAACGAAGTGGTCGAACGCGTGGGGAGCAACTACCGGCTCGGCGCTCAACTGTTCGACATCGGCACCCGGGTCTACGGCCCGACGTCCCTGCTGATCCAGGAACACCTCCTGCCCTACCTTGCCGATCTCTACGAGCTGACGCACGAAACCGTCCACCTGGCCGTGCTCCACGACACCGAGATCGTGTACGTCAACAAGATCCACGGCCACCGGGCGGTCCGCTCCCCCTCTCGGATCGGCGCCCGCCTGCCTGCCTACTGCACAGGAGTCGGCAAGGCGCTCCTTGCCTTCGACCACGACGCCGCTGAGGCGGCCATCGCGGCAGGGCTGCCGGCCCGCACCGAGTACACCGTGACGGACCCCGCCGGTTTCCGCACCGAACTGCAGACCATCCGGGAAGGCGGGATCGCCTACGACCGCCAGGAGGCCGCCCTGGGCCTCAGCTGCGTCGCCGTGCCGATCATGGGTCTTCTCGGCCGCCCGGTGGCCGCCTTCTCCGTCGCGGGAGCGGACCAGCGCTTCGACCCGGCCCGCTTCGCGCCCGCCCTGCGCCGCGTCGCTTTCGAGGCCTCTCGGGCGATCACTGCCGCCAAGGCACGCCTGGCGACGCAGGTTGCGCCGGCCTCACGGCCGGCAAGCTGACCACCTGCCCATCCGACCCCTGCCAGCTGCTCCGGTTGCCAACCTTCCCCGCTCGTGCCGGCGCCTGCCTACCCCGCGTGCCGCACGGCGGCACAGCATGCTCGGTATCAGCCGTCTCCGTGAGTGGGTGCGACGTTCGCGGCCCCGGTCCCCGGCTGCACCCGCGGGACGCTCACCACGATGTGCACCAGGCTTTCGCCGGCGAGCGACTCGTACAGATGCGGCCGATCTCCCGGGTAGCGCACGAAGTCGCCGGCCGCCGCCTCCACCGGGCTGTCTACGGGTCCTACCCGGACCCGGCCGCTGATGACGTACAAGTGCTCCAACGTGCCGACCGGATGGGGCTCCGAGGGGCTCACCGGGCCACCGGCCCGATCATGGATCCGCACCACATAGTTCTCGATCACACCGGAGCCGTACACGTGGTCCAGCGCTCGGGACTCGTACCCCGCGTGCTGCTTCCAGACCACCTCGTCGCCCCGCTGCACCGCCATCACCTGTTCCCGCTCCGCCACCAGACGGGTCACCGGCACACCGAGCGCCGACGAGATCGCGAACAGCGTGTCCACGGTGGGATTTCCCGTGCCCTGCTCCAGCTTGGACAACGTCTGCTTGGCCAGCCCCGCCTGCCGGGCCAACTCGGCCAGCGACAGACCGCGCTGCTCTCTGAGAAGGCGCACGTTGCGCGCCACCACGGCGTTTCCTGACGACACAGCCACCACTCTAGGGGCATCTGAGAGCCAGTCGTCCATTCCCGCTCGGGCCCGGAACGATCATTCTCAGTGGCGCAGTTGCTCGGAAGAGGCACCCCCGCGCACCGCGGGGGTGCCATGAGCCGGCGCGCTGCAGAAGCGCTCAGAGCGCCGCCGCCAGTTCGGTGCCCTGGCGGATCGGCCGTTTCGCGTCGGTCGGCCGCGACGTCCGCGCCACCGATGATGTGGATGGGCAGTCCGGCGCCGACCAGCACGCGGCAGGAGCGGGAGGCCCCGCCCCTTCATCGCATCAGTCCTCGAAGGTGCGGCCCTCAGCAGCCATGTTCAGCAACAGCGCAGGTGGGGTGAGACGCTCGCCGTAGCGGTCGGCCAGTTCGTGGGCACGGGCCACGAATCCCGGCAGGCCGCCCTGGTAGCCGTTGATGTACTGGAGGACGCCGCCGGTCCAGGCAGGGAAGCCGATGCCGAGCAGGGAGCCGACATTGGCGTCCGCGACGGACGTCAGCACGTTCTCCTCCAGGCAGCGGACGGAGTCCAGCGCCTCAGCGAAGAGCATGCGCTCCTTCATGTCCTCGAACGGGATTTCCGCACCAGGACGCGTGAAGTGTTCCCGCAGGCCGGTCCACAGGCGCGTGCGGCGGCCGTCCTCGTACTCGTAGAAGCCCGCGCCGCCGCTGCGGCCCGGACGGTGGAACTCGTCCAGCATCCGGTCGAGCACGGCGTCCGCAGGATGCCCGGTCCGGATACCGCCGGCCTCCTCGACGGCGCGGCGGGCCTCATTGCTGATCTTCCGGGAGAGGGTGAGGGTCAGCTCGTCCATCAGCGAGAGCACCTTGGCCGGGTAACCGGCCTGGGTGGCGGCCTGCTCGACGGAGGCCGGGTCGATGCCCTCGCCGACCATGGCGACCCCCTCGTCGATGAACGTCCGGATGACGCGAGAGGTGAAGAAGCCGCGGGAGTCGTTGACCACGATCGGGGTCTTGCGGATCTGGCGGACCAGATCGAAGGCGCGGGCCAGCGTCTCATCGCCCGTCTGCGGGCCGCGGATGATCTCCACCAGTGGCATCTTGTCGACCGGCGAAAAGAAGTGCAGGCCGATGAAGTCGGCGCGGCGGGTGACGCCCTCGGCGAGCAGGCTGATGGGCAGGGTGGAGGTGTTGGAGCAGAGCAGTGCGTCGGGGGCGACGACATCCTGGACGTCCTGGAACACCTTGTACTTGAGCTGGGGGTCCTCGAAGACGGCCTCGATCACCACGTCGCAGCCCGCGAGGTCGGCGGCCTCAGCCGTCGGGGTGATCCGGGCGAGGACCTTCTCCCGCTCGTCCGGGGTCATCGTGCCCCGGGCCACCGCCTTGTCCAACACGCCTGCCGAGTAGGACTTTCCGCGCTCGGCGGCCTCCGGCGAGATGTCCTTGAGCACGACCTGGATCCCGGCCGCTGCGCAGGCGTACGCGATGCCGGAGCCCATCATGCCGGCGCCGAGCACAGCGACCTTGCGGACCTCCCGGGACGGGATGTCCTTGGGCCTCCTCGCACCGGAGTTGACGGTCCGCATGTCGAAGAAGAACGCCTGGATCATGTTCTTGGCGGTCTGCCCGCAGACCAGCTCGGTGAAGTAGCGCGCCTCCACCTGCATCGCCGTCTCGACGTCGACCTGGGTGCTCTCCACGGCGGCGGCGAGGATGTTGCGCGGAGCCGGGTAGGGTGCGCCGCCCAGCTCCTTGCGCAGACTGGCCGGGAACGCGGGCAGGTTGGCGGCGAACGCCGGCGTGGCGGGGGTGCCGCCGGGAATCTTGTAGCCCTTGACGTCGAAGCGCTGAACCGACTCGGGGTGGGCGTCGATCCAGGCGCGGGCCTTGGCGAGCATGTCCTGCGTGGTGTCGGCGAGTTCGTCGACCAGACCGACCTCGAGAGCCTGCGCGGGACGGTACTGCTTGCCCTTGAGCAGCACCTTGAGCAAGGCGTCGGTGATGCCCAGCAGCCGGACCGTGCGGACCACACCGCCGCCGCCCGGGAGCAGGCCGAGGGTGACCTCGGGCAAGCCGATCTTGCTGCCCGGGGCGTCGAGGGCGATGCGGTGGTGGCAGGTGAGCGCGATCTCCAGACCACCGCCGAGCGCCGAGCCGTTGATCGCGGCGACCACTGGCTTGCCCAGCGTCTCCAGACCACGCAGCGCCTGCTTGAGCCTCATGGACGTGTCGTAGAAGCCTTGCGCGTCCTCGGGCCGGACAGCACTGAGCATGCGCAGGTCACCGCCGGCGAAGAAGGTCTCCTTCGCCGATGTGACCACCACGCCGCGCAGGTCGTCCATGGCCTTCAACCGGGCCACCATCTCCTCAAGGGAGTCGGTGAAGGCGTCGTTCATGGTGTTGACGGACTGGGTGGGGTCGTCGAGGACGAGGGTCACGACGCCGTCCCCGTCCTGCTCCCAGCGGATTGACTGGGTCATAGTGGAGGATCTCCTCAGGTTCAGATGCGCTCGACGACGGTGGCGATGCCCATGCCGGCGGCGATGCAGAGCGTGGCCAGGCCGTAGCGGAGGTCACGGCGCTCCAGCTCGTCGATCAGGGTGCCCAGGATCATGGCGCCGGTGGCGCCGAGCGGGTGGCCGAGAGCGATCGCACCGCCGTTGACGTTCACCTGCTCGTGGCGGAAGCCGAGTTCGTGCATGAAGCGCAGAGCGATCGCCGCGAAGGCCTCGTTGATCTCCACCAGGTCGATGTCCGAAGGCTCCAGCCCGGCCTTGGCGAGGGCCTTGCGGGCGGCCGGGGCCGGGCCGGTCAGCATGATGGTCGGGTCGGAGCCGGAGACCGCGGCCGAGACGATCCTGGCCCGCGGGCGCAGCCCGTACCGTTCGCCGACCTCGCGGTTGCCGATGGCGACCAGGGCGGCGCCGTCGACGATGCCGGAGGAGTTGCCCGCGTGGTGGACGTGGTCGATCTTCTCCACCCAGTGGTACTTCTGCAGGGCCAGGGCATCAAAGCCACCGGCCTCGCCGATCCGGGCGAAGGACGGCTTGAGGGCGGCCAGAGTCTCCACGGTCGTCCCGGGGCGGATGAACTCGTCGCGGTCCAGCACCACGAGCCCGCTGCGGTCCTTGACCGGGACCACGGAACGGTCGAAGAGGCCGTCGGCCTCGGCCTTGGCGGCACGGTTCTGGGACTCGGCGGCGAAGGCGTCCACGTCCGTGCGGGAAAAGTCCCCGATGGTGGCGATGAGGTCGGCGGCGACGCCCTGCGGCACGATCCGGGCCTCGTAGGCGGTCATCGGGTCCATGAGCCAGGCGCCGCCGTCGGAGCCCATCGGGACCCGGGACATCGACTCCACCCCGCCGGCCAGGATCAGGTCCTCCCAGCCCGAACGGACCTTTGCCGCCGCCAGATTGACGGCTTCCAAGCCGGAGGCACAGAAGCGGTTCTCCTGCACGCCCGCGACGGTGTCGGGAAGGCCGGCCGCGATGGCGGCGGCCCGGGCGATGTCGCCGCCCTGGTCGCCGAGCGGGCTGACCACACCGAGCACGATGTCGTCGATCGCGGACGGGTCCAGACCGGGGAAGCGGGCTTGGAGCTCGTGGATCAGCCCGACGACCAGGTCGATGGGCTTGGTCCCGTGCAGGGAGCCGTTGGGCTTGCCTCGGCCGCGTGGAGTGCGGACGGCGTCGTAGACGTACGCCTCGGTGGTCACAGTGTGTGCCTCTCGCATGTCATGAGCGAAGTACATGGACGGGTCATGGACAGCGGTGACCGGCCAGGCAAGTCCGGCAGTGGGCACCGTCCAAGGAGGTGTGCGGCTTCGGGCCGTCCCGCTACGCCCCGGCCCTGCGCCGCGTGGCCTTCGAGGCGGCACGCGCCCTCACCGCAGCGAAGGGACGCCAAGCGGCAGCGCCGTAGGACGTGAGCAGGCCGCCGGCCGCCTGAGCGGACCGCTGGTGCCGCCGGCATGCGCGGCGCCGAGGTCACCGGGTAGGTGGATCGGACACGTCAACCCGGCCGATCCGCCTGCCATGCCGTTGCGGACTGTCCGGCCCCACCCGTTTGTGGATGGATCCCGGTCTCCGACATGACCACCCTGGTCTGGACGCGGAGAACGGTGGCCGGCCAGGCGTGAGCGCAAGAGCACCACGGGTATATGCCGGACGCTCACGCCTGGCGGCTCGGACCGCCCTGACGAGCAGCCAACGCCAGATTCCGCCCTGTCCCGGGGGTGGCCCAATCGGTTGTGCCGAGATGCGGCACACCAGGTGCGGCGAAGCTCAGGGTCTTTCGTACCCGTGGGTCCGCGCCAGGTCCGTACCGCCGGTGCCAGGCTGGACGCGCGGCACGCTCACCACGATGTGCACCAGGCTCTCGTCCGCCAGTGACTCCCTGGCCGCCGGCGGCGATGCCGATCCGGGAGAGCATCTGCGCGTTGCCGATCCGGTCGAACGCGGCGAAGGTGCAGCACTGCTCCAGGGAGGTGCCGTAGGCGAAGCGGGCGCCGGAGACGCTGACGAGCTGAGCTCCGGACTCGTAGTGCCTGAGCGGGACGACCACCGACGTCAGCACCGAGTGCCACGGCTCGGGGAGCTTCGACAGCAGGTCGCGCGTCTCCAGATAGCCCAGGGTCTTGCCGAACTCGTCGTGCAGTGCGGCTCGCTGGGTCACGTACGGGGTGTAGTAGTACTGGCGCGGATCGGTGTAGCTGTACGGGTCCGACAGCCGCAGGGCGGAGAACCGCTCGTCGTACAGCTCCCGGCCCTGCGCCCAGGTGGGCCGGTAGTGGAAGTTCTCCCTCGGTTCGACGTCGAGTGTCGCTTCGAGGTAGCGGCTCGCCGGCTGGTCGCCGAGGCGGTCGATCACGTTCTGGTAGGTCTGGCGCCTCGGTTCGAGGACGCGGTAACGCAGTTCGTATTGCACGGGCTTCTCCTGACGGGCTCCATCGGCATCAGGGGCGGTGGCCGCGCTGTTTCAGCGGCGTGCGGGGGCAGCGATCAGGCCGAGCAGAAGCGCCTGGAGCTCGTCCTCACTGGTGAGTCGGCGCTGACCGTCGTCCGGGAGACCGGGAGCGGTGAGCCTGGCAACGGCGGTACGGCCGGAGACGGTGGTCTCCACCCGGGCTTCGACGTCGCCATAGCCGATGGTGAAAGACAGGCCCCCGGGGCCGGCCTCGTCCGCCAGCGTGAAGGGGGTTCCGTGGTCCCGCAGGACCACATTCGCCTCGCAGACCAGCTGCTCGGCGAGGGCCCGGACGACGACCTGCGCGTCGGTGGCGACCGCCACCGGGCAGGCCTGACTCGGTTCGGTCTCCGGCGCGGGCGGGAGCACCCCGTCGAGCAGGGACATCACGGAAATCATGAACGGCGTCATCGGGCGCTCCTTGGACGGTTGCTAGGAGTGTTACAGCGCCGCAATGACGTGTGAAATATCGGTTACTAATGGATTGATATCCGTGGCGTCACGTTCACGGAAAAGCCCTGGTGGATCGGCTCGACATCGAGCCGATCCACCAGGGCTGGAGCCTTCCCTACAGACCCATGTCCTTGGCGATGATCGACTTCATGATCTCGTTGGTGCCGCCGACGATGCGGTTGACGCGGTTGTCGACGTACAGGCGGGCGATCGGGTACTCGTTCATGTAGCCGTAACCGCCGTGCAGCTGGAGGCAGCGGTCGATCACGCGGTGCGCGACCTCGGTGCAGAAGAGCTTGGTGCTGGCGGCCTCGGCCGGGGTCAGCTCGCCCACGTCCAGGGCCTCCAGGGCACGGTCGGCCACGGCCTGGGCGGCGTCGACCTCGGCCTGGCAGGCAGCCAGCTCGAACTTGGTGTTCTGGAAGGACGCGACCGGCTTGCCGAAGGCAGTGCGCTCCTGCACGTACTCCTTGGTGAACCGGATGGCGGCCGCGGCCTGCGCGTACGCGAGGTGGGCGATGCCCCAGCGCTCGGAGGACAGGTTGGCGCCGAGGTAGGAGAAGCCCCTGTTCTCCTCGCCGAGCAGGTCTTCGACGGGGACCTTGACGTCGACGAAGGCGAGCTCGGCGGTGTCGGAGGTCTTCATGCCGACCTTGTCGAGCTTGCGGCCGATGGAGTAGCCCTCGGACTTGGCTGCCACGGCGAACAGGGAGATGCCGTGGCGGCGGTCCTCGGCCGTCGGGGCGGCTGTGCGGGCACAGACGATCACGCGGTCGGCGTGGACGCCGCCGGTGATGAAGGTCTTGGCGCCGTTGAGAACGTAGTGCGTGCCGTCCTCGCTCAGCTTGGCGGTGGTCTTCATGCCGGCCAGATCGGAGCCGGTGCCCGGCTCGGTCATCGCGATGGCCCACATCTCCTCACCGGAGACGAACTTGGGCAGGTAGCGCTTCTTCTGCTCGTCGGTGGCAAGCATCTTGATGTACGGCAGACCGAGCATGACGTGGGCGCCGGACCCGCCGAAGGTGACGCCGGCGCGGGTCGTCTCCTCGTACTCGATGGCCTCGAACGTGTGGGTGTCCATGCCGGCGCCGCCGTACTCCTCCGGCACGTTGATCCCGAACAGGCCCAGCTCGGCGAGCTTGTAGTAGAACTCACGCGGCGCCTGGCCGGCGGCAAGCCAATCGTCGTGGACCGGAACGACCTCGGCCTCGATGAAGGCGCGGAGGGTCTCCCGGAACGCCTCGTGATCTTCGTTGAATACCGTACGGCGCACGGACATGCTCCTTCGTCGAGGCTCGCAACCAGCGGCGGTTGCAGCAAGCATGGGGCCACGTTCACCTGGGCACAGCACGACGCCATAGCGCGCGTGCCGCTGTGCAGCACGGTCGTCCGTGGATGAGCAGGTCCGAGCCGTCAGCGGGCGGCAGGTCGGCCGCCGCCCAGCAGCCACCGGAGTCGAGGCACCACCCGGGCGAGCAGCGCGGAGTCCTCCCCCGCACGGGTGGCGATAGCCAGCTCGACCTCCTCTGTCGTGCCCGACAGGGGTCGGTACGCGGCCCCCGTGATGTGCAGGTGCCGCACCGAGGCGGGGACGAGCGCGACGCCCAGCCCGCCGGCGACGAAGGCGACGAGGGTCGAGGTCTCGGCCACCTCCTGCACTGCCGAGGGACGGAAGCCCGCTCGCTGGCAGGCATCGAAGACGGCGTCGTACACCACAGATCGATGCTGGGAGGGGTAGCAGATGAACGGTTCGGTCTGCAGCTCGGCCAGCGGCACGCTCTTCCGGTCGGCGAGTTCGTGCGCCTCCGGGAGCACGGCGATGAGCGGTTCCCGACGGAACACCAGCACGTTCAGATCGGGGTCGCGCACTGGTGGACGCAGGAAGGCGATGTCCAGGGATCGGTCGTGCAGGGCTTCCACCTGGCGCGGTGTCAGCATCTCCCCCTTGAGCTCCAGCTCGATTCCCGGGAAGTCCTCGCGCAGCGCGCGGGCCACTGCAGGCAGCAGCTCGTACGTCGCCGAACCGGTGAAGCCGATGGCGACCTTGCCGACCAGGCCGGCGGCGACGCGCCCAGCTTCGTCCGCGGCGGCGTCCACCGCGGCGAGGATGCCGCGCGCCCGCTCCAGGAAGCGGGTACCGGCGGGTGTGAGCTCGACCCGTCGGGTCGAGCGGGTCAGTAGGTGTACGCCGAGTTCCGTCTCAAGCTGTTTGATCTGCTGCGACAGCGGGGGCTGGGCGATGTGCAGGCGTTCCGCGGCGCGCCCGAAATGGCACTCCTCGGCAACGGCGACGAAGTACCGGATGTGCCGTAGCTCCATGCGGGGAGCATAAGGGGGCCGTCCATGGCTCCCCGCCCTCACCGCCAGATCAGCGGGGAAGGATACGCAGGGCCTCCAGCGCCGCCCCGAGGTCGGCCAGGGTCCGGGGGTCGGACAGGGAACGGCCGGTCAGTTCCTCGATCCGACGCAATCGGTAGCGGACGGTGTTTGGATGCAGGAACATCCGTTCGGCCGTCTCCTGCGCCCGGCCACCTTCGGCGAACCAGTGTCTCAGCGTCTCCAGCAGGCGCGTCCGATCGTGCGCCGGCAGAGCCAGGACGGGTTCCAGGACCACCTTGACCAGCCGGGTCGCTTCCTCGGGTGCCCCCGCCACGACCATGGCCAGGGGATGGTCGTCGAAGCGGGCCACGCCCGCCGACTCCCGGGTCAGCCCGACGAGCGCCAGCCGTGCGAAGCGCAGTGCCAGGGGGGTGTCTCCGAGCGAGTCGAACGGTGGACTGACCCCTATGCGGGTGCGGCGCCGCCGCAGTGTCCGGAGGATCACGGTCTCGGCGTCCGGCACGGCGAGCGACAGAACACCGATCCGCTGGTCCGGCAGCAGTGTCCAGGCGGAGGGGACATGGACCTCACTCAACGCCGCCTCGATCCCTGGCGACGGTTCGCCTCGCTCGCCGGGGGCGGCGGCCACCACCACGTACGGTCCGTCCTTGGGCAGCCCGAGGTGGCGTGCCGCGTCGTCGAGGCCGTCGCGGTCCGTGATGTCGCCCCTGCACACCGCCTCGACCAGGGCCGAGCGCCTGGCCTCGCGCTGCCGGCTCAACTCTGTGGAGGTCTCCCGGTATGCCGCGGCCAGCACCTCCGCGTACCGGCCGAACAGCATCCAGATCTCCGAGGAGCCTGCTGCGAGCTCGGCCTCACCCACCTCGGGGTGGCGCCGGGCCTCGTCGAGGACCTGCGCCCAGAGTGCGTCGAACGCGATCCGGTAGGCGTGCAGGGCGTCCCCCAGCGGGACGCCCTGCTCGGCGCGGATCCGGCCGGTCTCACGTGCTGGGCCGGTGTCGGGCTCTCTGCCCTCGGCGAAATACGCCAGGACGACCTGGGCATTGCGCTCCAGAGAGAGGCGTAGCGATCCCCGTGGGACGACTACTTCATCGGCGTAGGAATCGACCTCGGCGCGTATGCGCGGGACCAGCGCCTCGGCGATTTCGTCGAGGCGTTCCTGCAGCATCGAGGCGACACCCGGGAGGTCCATCTCTGCAGCTTATGACGGTGCCCTTGTTCCTGGGAACAAGAGGGGCCGAGCGATGCTGTGTGTGCCACCATGGACCTTCCTCATTCCCGGCGGCAGCATGCCGCCAAGCATCGCCGGGACGCGCGGTGCGTGTGGTGGTTACGAGGAGATAGATCATGTCCAATCTCGCGGAATTCCTGCTGGCGACGGCCGACCGGCAACCGGAGCGTCCGGCGCTGCGGCTGGGAACGGCGACCATCAGTTACGGGGAGCTGGACGAGGCGACCGCCCGCGCCGCCGCACTGCTGCGCGCCGAGGGAGTCCGGCCCGGCGACCGGGTCGCTCTGATGCTGCCCAGTTCACCCGAGTTCGTGTTCCTCTACTACGGCATCCTGCGCGTCGGCGGCATCGTCCTGCCGCTGAACCCGCTGCTCAAGGAGCGCGAAGTCGCCTACCACCTGGGCGACTGCGGTGCCGCACTGCTCTTCGAGTGGCACGAGGCGCCGGGTGAGGGCGACAAGGGCGCTTCCGCCGCCGGCGTGCGGCACCTGGCTGTCGAGCCCGCCGACTTCGCAGAGCGTCTCGGGCGGCACGAGCCTGATCGACAGGTCGCCGCGGTCGACGGGGACGACATCGCCGTCCTGCTCTACACCTCCGGCACCACCGGCCGCCCCAAGGGCGCCTCGCTGACCCACGCGAACCTGCGCCACAACACCGAGATCATCGTCGCCGACCTGGTCAGGATGGTCTCGGACGACGTGGTGGTGGGCTGCCTGCCGCTCTTCCACATCTTCGGCCAGACCGCCACCCTCAACGCCGCGGTGAAGAGCGGCGCCCTGCTCGTCCTCGTCCCCCGGTTCGACCCGGAGGCCGTGCTCGACATCTTCGTCCGTGAAGGTGCCACCGTGTTCGAGGGCGTTCCCACCATGTACGCGGCGCTGCTGCAGCACCCGGCTGCCGTGAACGTGGACGCGTCCACCCTTCGTGTGTGCATCTCGGGTGGGGCCGCGCTGCCGGTGGAGATCCTGCACGGCTTCGAGCGCCGCTTCGGCTGCATGGTGTTGGAGGGCTACGGCCTGTCGGAGACCAGCCCCGCCGTCTCCTTCACCCGCCACGACCGCCCGCGCAAGCCCGGCTCGGTGGGGGTGCCCGTCCGTGACGTCGAGGTACGGCTGCTGGACGTCGACGGACAGGAAGTGGCCGCCGGCGACGTGGGCGAGCTGGTCGTGCGCGGCCCGAACGTGATGAAGGGCTACTGGAACCGTCCCGAGGAGACGGCGGCGGCCATCGTCGAGGGCTGGTTCCGCACCGGTGACATCGCCCGGCGGGACGAGGACGGCGACCTGTACATCGTCGACCGGAAGAAGGACCTGATCATCCGGGGCGGCTACAACGTCTACCCGCGTGAGATCGAGGAGGTCCTGCACGAGCACCCCGCGGTCGGCCTCGCCGCCGTCGTCGGCGTGCCGGACGACAGGCTCGGCGAAGAGGTGGCCGCCGCGGTCGTCCTGCGCCCCGGTGCACAGGCCACGGCGGCGGAACTGCAGGAGTTCGTCAAGGAGCGGGTGGCTCCCTATAAGTACCCGCGCCGGCTGTGGTTGACCGCCTCCCTGCCGACGGGGCCCACGGGCAAGATCCTCAAGCGGGAGATCAACGCGCCCACCTCATGAGTGACCGACGAGAAACGGGAGGGCCTCCGAGCCGCCACAGCGGCTCGGAGGCCCTCCCCGTCTGCACCGGGCACGGCGGTCGGAGGCCGAGCGCGTTCGGCGCTATCCGATCCCGCCCGTACGTCCGGCGGACTGAGCGCGTCGCCGGGCCATCCACGCGGCAACCTGGGCGCGCGAGGTGAACCCGAGCTTCGCGAGGATCCGCTCGACGTGACCGTCGGCGGTGCGCTTCGCGATCACCAGTCCCTGGGCGATCTCCCGGTTGGACAAGCCGACTTCGATCAGGGCCGCTACCTCCAGCTCCCGCTTGCTGAGCGGCTCGGTCACTTCCGCTCGCTTGACCACGGCCGTGCTCTCGCCGGTCCCCAGGGCCAGATCGATCACGTCCTGGAGGCTCCGCAGGGCCACGGTGGGCTCTTCGGGCTCTGGCGTCGGCAGATCGGACGGGTGGGCGGAGTGACCTTCCGCGAACTCGGACACAAGCGGTCCGAGCGCGGCGATCGACGTGCCGAGGGAACGCCACACCCGCTGTGCCGCCTCGCCCAGGGCGGCCGCTCGGTCCATCTCACCACGGTCGTAGGCCACCCAGGCCAGCAGGTCGGTGCACAGAGCGACGCCGATCCCTTGGGACGAGAGCTGACCCCGTAGTGCCGCACGGGCCGATCGCTCCGCCTCGTCGAGGTGGTCCAACGTCCACTCGGCCAGGCCCGCAGCCCAGAGGGAGAAGGCGCGGGCGGACCGTTCCCGGTACGTCTCGCACAACGCCACCGTGCTGCGGCTGATCTCCACGGCCTCGGCCGCCCGGCCGGCACAGGCGAGCGCGGTGACGAGCATGTAGCGAGCGGTGAGTTCCAACTCACGGTCACCGTCGTCGCGGTGACCGTCGACGGCGGTCCGCAAGCCCTGCACGGCGGTGTCGGCGTCTCCGGTGAAGAGCGCCCACAGCGCCCCCCAGTGGGTGACATGCAGCTTCACGCCGGGGTCGTCAAGTTCCTCGGCGATGTCCGCAAGCGTGCTGAGCCATCGTGCGGCACTGCGGTGGTCCCCCTGGATCAACGCGATCCAGATCATCACCCACATGGCCTCGGCTCGCTCCCGCGACAGCGCGGTGACCGCGGTGAGCGCCGCCTCCATCCGCGTCCTGCCGTCGGCGAGGAACCCTCCCGACAGCCAGTGGTAGCGCAACCGTGCCATCAGGCGCAGCGCGCCTGGTTCCTCCCCCGGAGTGGAGAGGCTCCACTGCACCGCCGCGACGTAGTCCGCGTGCTCCAGGCGCATGCGCTCCAGCAGGGCCTCCTGCTGGGGACCGCACCACTGCTCGAGGACCGACTGAGCCCGGCGCAGCATCACATCGCGATGTCTGTGCCGCAACTCGTCCGCTTCACCCGCCTGTTCGGCGTGTTCGGCCGCGATCTCACGGACGGGAGCGAGCAGGCGATACCGCATGGTGCCGGCCTCGCGCTCGGCCAGCAGAATCGACTGGCCGACCAGCCGCTCGATGGAGTCGACCACATCGTCGGGGCGCAAGTCGCCGAAGGCGCACACGGCTTCGGCGAGGTCGAGGTCGAAGGAGGCGGGAAACACCGACAGCCGGCGCCAGAGGAGCTGCGCGGTCTGCGGGCACAGCTGATGGCTCCAGTCCACCATGGCCCGCAGCGAGCGGTGCCGGGATCCGGAGACGGCGTCCGGCGCCGCGAGCGACGCGAGACGCCTGCCGAACCGCGCCACGACTTGTTCGACGGTGAGCGCACGCAGTTTGGCGGCCGCCAACTCGATGGCCAGAGGCACGCCTTCCAGCAGGCGGCACAGGTCGACCACGGCGGCAGCGTTGTCGTCGGTGACGTTGAAATCGGGATCGACGGCGCGGGCCCGCTCCAGCAGCAGGCTCACCGAACCGTCCGCGAGCAACTGCTCGGCCGGAGTCGCCGGATCGGGCACACTCAGTGGGGCCAGAGGCCTCAGCACCTCACCCTCGACACCGAGGGGCTCGCGGCTCGAAGCCACCACACGCAGCTGTGGAGCCTCGCGCAACATGACCGGCACCAGTGCCCGCACGGACTCCAGCACGTGTTCGCAGTTGTCCAGGACCAGAAGCAGTCTGCGGTCCCTGAGGAACGCCAGCAGCTTGTCGCGGGGCTGAGTGGCGGACTGGTCGTTGATCCCGAGTGCGCCGACCACCGCTGACTCGATCTCCGCAACTCCGGCTCCGATGTTCAGGTCGGTCAGCCGGACCAGCCAGACACCGTCGGGGAAGCCGTTGCGGGCGCGATAGGCCAGTTCCAGGGCCAGCCGGGTCTTGCCCACTCCGCCGACGCCGACGAAGGTGACCAGTCTGGATTCCGACAGCGTCCGCTGGGCGACCTCAAGATCGTGTCTGCGGGCGATCAAGCGGCTCAAGGGCTGGCCCACCCGGTTCCCTCCTTGTCGAGAGGCCGGGGCACTGTTCATGCCGTGATAGTAACCCGGTCACCTCAGGTGCATTCCAGCCCTGTCACCGTGCGGATCGAGTCGTCACACCCGATGCACGTTCATACCCCCGTCGAGGGTGATCGCGGTCCCGTTGACGAACGAGGCCCCCTCCGAGGCCAGGTAGGTGGCCAGCGAGGCGACCTCGCCGGGTGTGCCGAGCCGCCCCTGTCCTCGGGTGATCAGCTCCTTCAGCGGGGTTCCGCTGGCGGCTTCGAACTCCGTGAAGGCACGCTCGATCATGGGGGTGTCGATGAAGCCGGGACAGATCGCGTTGGCCCGCACGCCGTGGTCGCGCAGCTCGAGCGCCATCACCTCGGTCATGCGCACGACGCCGGCCTTGACCGCAGAGTAGGCGCCGAGCAGCGGGAACCCGACGACGCCGGCGAGGGAGGCGAGGTTGACGATTGCGCCGCCGCCGTCCGTCAGCGCGGGGACCGCGTGCTTGTAGACCAGCCAGGTCCCCCGCAGGTTGACCGAGTACATCCGGTCGAACTGCTCCTCGGCCATCTCGTGGAGGGGACCGAAGGCCTCGACACCGGCGTTGTTGACCAGCACGTCGATCCCGCCCAGGGCACGCGTGGTCTCGGCGACCGCCGCGGCCACGCTGTCGCCGGATCGGACGTCGCAGGTGACGCCGACGGTGTCCTGACCGATCTCCAGGGCGGCCTTCTCGGCCCCTTCCACGTCGGCGATGACGACGCGGGCGCCGGCGGCCACGAACGCTTCGGCGACCGCCCGGCCGATGCCCCGGTGGGCGCCGGTCAACAGCGCACGCTTGCCTTCAAGAATTCCGGTCATGTCCGATTCCTCCGGTCTCTGATGGTGATGGGGTGCGCTGTTCCGCCATCGCGGGACTGGGACAGCGCACTCGGCTGGTGCCGGCCCTGGTGTCGAGCCCGCCGGCCGCTAGACGAGGGCGGCCGTGGCCTTCGCCGTCCCGGCTTCCGCCGCGAACAGGGGGGCCAGGAAGTCGCGGATCGCATCCTGGATCTCAGCCGCGCGCGGAATCGCACCGGAGAGCACGAACGTGGTGTGGATCAGACCGTCGAGGCGGCGGCAGACGGTCGGCACACCGGCGTCGGTCAGAGCTCGCGCGTAGTCCTCGGCCTCGTCGCGCAGCGGGTCGATCTCCATGGTGACCACGAGTGCGGGCGGCAGGTTCGACAGGTCCCGCGCCTGTGCCGGGGCGGCCCAGGACGACGTCACGTGGGCAGGGTCGCCGAGATACCAGGCCGCCATGCGCCCGCCCAGCTCGGTGGAGATGATCGGGCCGCGCGCGAAGGCCCTGCGGGACTCGGTGTCGGCGGTGAAATCGGTGGGCGGAGTGACGAGGACCTGGGCGGCAAGGCGCGGTCCGCCGTCGTCCCGAGTGCGCAGCGCGGCCACCGCGGCGAGGTTCGCACCGGCGCTCTCGCCGCCCACCGCGATCCGTTCCGGGTCGCCGCCGTACTCGGCGATGTTCTCCGCCGCCCAGCGCAGCGCAGCCATCGTGTCGTCGATCGCCGCCGGGAAGGGGTGCTCGGGGGCGAGCCGGTAGTCCGGGGATACGACCAGAGCGCCGAGGCGCCGGGCCAGGGACGCGCAGGGCTCGTCGTACAGGTCCAGACTGCCGGCGACCCAGCCGCCGCCGTGGAGGAAGACGACGACGGGCAGCGGGCCCTCGACGGGCGGCCGGTACAGGCGGACCGTCCGCTCACCACCGTCGGTCTGGTACTGGGTGTCGGTGGTGCTGACATCCGCGGGAACCGGCAGCTGCAGGTGCTTGAAGGTCTCGATGGCGCCTCGGATCTCCTCCAAGGAGGACTCCTCGAGCGGCTTGGCGCCCATGTTCATCCGGCCGGCGAGGAGGAAGACCGCCGCACCGTCGATCTTGATCGTGTTCGGCAGTTCCCGGGCGTCCCCGTCGAGCGAGAAACCGGCGTACCCGGTCGCCTGAACCTCCGCGCAGATGGCCCGGTACATCGGCGCACCGGTGAACAGCGAGATCGGCCTCCGCGGCTTGCCCGGGATGTTGTCGCCCATGTACCAGGTCACGGCCTTGGGGAACAGCGTCGCGTCGGCGACCTCGACGACCATCTCGTTGTACCGGTCCTCGGCCGCGGCCGTCACCTCGGCCGTCCGGTGCCCGTGCGCGTCCGTGTGGGCGATGAGGTCGGCGATGAAGTCGACGCTGTCCTCGATGGCGATCGGGTTGTTGAAAAGCGCCGCCGCGCTCTGCGGGCCGTTGACGTGGAAGAGGTTCGGGAAGCCGTGGTTGGCCATTCCGATGTACGCGCGCTGCCCGTCCGCCCAGTGGTCGGTCAGTTTCCGGCCGCCTCGACCCACCACGCCCATCCGCATCAGGGCGCCCGCGCCCACGTCGAAGCCCGTGGCGAGCACGATCACGTCGAACTCGTACTCCTCGGCCGTGGTGGCGATGCCCTTCTCGGTGATCCGCTCGATCGGGGTCGTCTTGGCGTCGACGAGACGTACGTGTGGCAGGTTGAACGTCTCGAAGTACTTCGTCTCGAACGTGGCGCGCTTGGCGCCGTACGGGTGCCCCTTCGGAGTCAGCAGTTCCGCAGTCTTCGGGTCCTTGACCCGCTCCCGGATCCGGTCCCGGATGTAGTCCGCCGCCGTCTCGTTGGCGGCCGGATTGAAGATCAGGTCGAAGTAGGTGGACGCGAGCATCCGGAAGCCGCCGCCGTCGTAGTACGTGTCGTACGTCTTGCGGCGTTCCTCGGGGCTGTCCGCCATCGCGGAGCGCGTGGCGCGCGGGTACGCGGCGCCGGCCAGGCTGTTGCGCGACTCCTCCCGCAGCCTCGGGTAATCGGCGACGGTCTGCTCGAACTCCTCATCGGTGAGCGGACGGTTTCCGAGGGGACAGGCGAAGTTCGCGGTCCGCTGGAACACGGTCAGCTCGGCGACCTGCGGGGCGATCGTCTGGATCACCTGGATGCCGGTGGAGCCGGTGCCGATCACGGCGACACGCTTGCCGGCCAGATCGACGCCGTCGGCCGGCCACCGGCTGGTGTGGACGACCGTGCCGCGGAACGTCTCCTGGCCCGGGAAGTCGTTCGGCTTGTTCACTGAGAAGGCGCCGGCCGCGTTGATGAAGAACCGCGCGGTGGTGACGGCGCCGTCGTCCGTGCCGACCACCCAGTGCTGGGCGTCGTCGTCCCAGACCGCGGACGTGACGCGGGTGCTGAACCGGTAGCTGCGGCGCAGGTCGAACCGGTCGGCCACATGCTCCAGGTAGGCCAGGATCTCCGGCTGCGCGGCGTACCGCTCTTTCCAGCGCCACTCCCGCTGCAGGTCCTCGTCGAAGGAGAAGGAGTAGAAGACGCTCTCGAAGTCGCAGCGTGCACCGGGATAGCGGTTCCAGTGCCACACGCCGCCGGGTCCGGTGGCGGCCTCGAAGCACTGCACCGAAAGACCCTGCTGGTTGCGCAGCCGGTGGGTGGCGTAGAGGCCGGAGAAGCCGGCACCCACGATGACTGCGTCGACATGTGTTTCGTTCATGTGCCGACTCTGGGTCCAGCCCGTTGCGAGGGCTACGGGTAGGGATACCTGATCGCATACCTGCTTGCATACCTGTCTTCGGGCGGGATGATCGACTGAGCTGACCTTGTTCAGGTGCGAAACCGCTGGTGAAGGGGGGAATCAGCCTCGCTCTGACGACTACGGCGGCCCTATGCAACTGGTTGCATAGGCGGCCTCGGAGGCATACAACTGCTCGCATGTCGCAGCACGACTCAGGAGCAGGAGCCCAGCCGTTGTCCCCCTACCCTCACCTGCTGAGCCCCCTCGATCTGGGGTTCACGACCCTGCCGAACCGTGTCCTGATGGGCTCGATGCATCTGAGCCTGGAAGAGGCCGAGCGAGGTTTCGAGCGGATGGCCGCCTTCTACGCCGAGCGGGCCCGCGGCGGCGTCGGGCTCATCGTCACGGGCGGGATCGCCCCCGATGAACGAGGTCGGGCCTTCCCCAGCAGCGCCAAGCTCACCACCGAGGCGGAGGCCGAGCAGCACGCGCTCGTCACCGAGGCGGTGCACCGCGAGGGAGGCCGGATCGCGATGCAGATCCTGCACACCGGCCGGTACGCCTACCACCCCGATCTGGTCGCCCCCAGCGCACTTCAGGCGCCCATCAGCAGATACGTGCCGCATGCGCTGACCGATGACGAGATCGAGGAGACGATCGAGGCGTTCGTCCGTGCGGCCGCGCTCGCCAGGACAGCCGGCTACGACGGCGTCGAAATCATGGGGTCCGAGGGCTACCTGATCAACGAGTTCATCGCCCCGGCCACCAACCACCGCACCGACCGCTGGGGTGGCACCTACGAGAACCGGGTCCGATTCCCCCTGGAGATCGTCCGTCGCGTGCGCGAACGGGTCGGCCCCGACTTCATCCTCATCTACCGCCTGTCCATGCTCGACCTCGTCCCGGACGGCAGCACCCTGGACGAGGTGGTCACGCTCGCCAAGGCGGTGGAGGCGGCCGGCGCCACGATCATCAACACCGGGATCGGCTGGCACGAGGCACGCGTCCCCACCATCGCGACCTCAGTGCCGCGCGGCGCGTTCTCATGGATCACTCAGCGCCTGAAGGGAGTCGTTTCCGTCCCCCTGGTGGCCAGTAACCGCATCAACACCCCAGAGGTCGCGGAGGAACTGCTGGCGGAAGGCAGAGCGGACATGGTCTCGATGGCCCGTCCGTTCCTCGCCGACCCGGACTTCGTCGCCAAGGCACGTGCCGGACGCCCTGACACGATCAACACGTGCATCGGCTGCAACCAGGCGTGCCTGGACCACGGCTTCACCGAGCAGACGATCTCCTGTCTGGTCAACCCGCGTGCCGGCCATGAGACGGAGCTGGTGCTGTCTCCGACGCGCCGCCGCAAGCGCCTGGCCGTGGTCGGGGCAGGTCCGGCCGGGCTGGCGGTGTCGGTGACGGCCGCCCAACGCGGCCACGACGTCACGTTGTTCGACGCCGACGACAAGATCGGCGGCCAGCTCAACATCGCCCGGCGGATCCCGGGCAAGGGCGAGTTCGACGAGACCCTGCGCTACTTCCGCGTCCAGCTCGATGAGCACGGCGTGGACGTCCGCCTCGGCACGAAGATCACCGCTGAGGTGCTGGCAGAGGGCGCCTATGACGAGGTCGTCGTCGCGACGGGCGTCACCCCCCGCGTTCCCGACATCCCGGGCCGGGACCGCCCGAATGTCGTCAGCTACCTGGACGTGCTGCGCGACCGGGTGCCGGTGGGCGAGCGGGTAGCGATCCTGGGGGCGGGCGGTATCGGGTTCGACACCGCGCTCTACCTGACCGACCCGGGCGACGAGGCCGGCCGCCGTCCGGACGTCTACTTCCGGCACTGGGGCGTCGACGTCGAGTACCGCACGCGTGGCGGACTGTGCCGCCCTGAGCGGCCCACGGTGCCGCGTACCGTTCACCTCCTCCAGCGCAAGACCAGCAAGGTCGGCGCCGGCCTGGGCGCGACCACGGGGTGGATCCACCGGGCCGAGTTGAAGCACCGCGGGGTCACCATGGTCGCGGGAGTGACGTACCGGCGCATCGACGACGAGGGTCTGCACGTCACGGTCGACGGCGAGGAGCGAGTGATCCCGGTCGACACGGTCGTCCTGTGCACGGGCCAGGAACCCAACCGAAGCCTCTACGAGGATCTGTGCGAGGACGGGCTGTCGGCCCACCTCATCGGTGGCGCGGACCTCGCCACAGAACTCGACGCCAAGCGGGCGATCCGCCAGGGCACGGAACTGGGGGCGACGCTCTGACGCCGAGCCGTCTCGGTACTCCGGCAGGTCCGCGAGGTACCTTCCGCGACTTCACACCTCGACGCCGCGTCATGGGATCAGTGCGTCAAGCTGCTGCTCGGCCCAGATGGTCTTTCCAGTCGGGCTGTAGCGAGTGCCCCAGCGCTGAGTGAACTGGGCGACCAGGAACAGGCCACGACCGCCCTCGTCGCTCAACCGAGCCCGTCGAAGGTGCGGCGCGGTGCTGCTTCCGTCAGAGACCTCGCAGATCAGGGACTGCTCCCTGATCAGTCGAAGATGGATCGGGCCGGCGCCGTGCCGGATCGCATTGGTCACCAGCTCGCTGACCAGCAGTTCCGTGGTGAACACCATCTCCTCCAGCCCCCAGGCGGTGAGCGTGTCGCTGACCTGCTTGCGTGCGTCGGCCACGATTGCAGGGTCTTCGGGAAGGTCCCACTCGGCGACATGGTCGAGATCGAGGATCCTGGTGTGGGCGATGAGCAGGGCGACGTCGTCAGTCGGGGGCCGAGTGTGCAAGGTGCCCAGGACGGTGTCGCACAGTGATTCCAGGGAGGGCGCGGCCTGAGCGAGTGCCCGGCCCAGTTCGTCGAGTCGGTTGTCGACGTCGTAGTCGTGGTGTTCGATCAGACCGTCGGTGAACAGGGCCAGCAGGCTGCCCTCAGGCACCGGGAACTCGATGGCCTCGAACGGCAGACTTCCCAGGCCGAGCGGCGGGCCGCTGGGCACGTCGACGAGGTGCACGCTTCTGTCCGGGTGCACCAGGATCGGGGGCGGGTGGCCGGCACGTGCCATGGAGCACACACCTCTGACCGGATCGTAGATCGCGTACAGGCAGGTGGCGCCGACGCTGCCTGGGATCTCCCCCTCAGCGGCGTGGGTCACGATGTCGTCAAGGTGAGTGAGCAGCTCGTCCGGCGACAAGTCGATGTCCGCCAGGGTGCGCACCGCGGTGCGTAGCTGGCCCATGGTGGCCGAGGCGTTGATGCCGTGTCCCACCACGTCGCCGGCCACCAGGCCGACTCTCTCTCCGGGCAGTGGGATCACGTCGAACCAGTCGCCGCCTGCGTCCGCGCCACCACCCGCAGGCACGTAGCGGGCGGCGGTCTCCACCGCCGAATGCACGATCGGGCGGCGCGGAAGCAGGGTGCGTTGCAGCGTCACGGCGATGCCGCGCTCGCGGTTGAATCGGCGGGCGTTGTCCAGGCAGATGGCGGCTCGGGCGACGAGATCCTCAGTGATGGTCAGGTCATCCGAGCCGGCGAATGGCTCCCGGCTTGTCGTGTCGCGCGAGAAGAGCGCCGCACCGAGCGTGATGCCGCGGGCACGGATGGGGACGACGATGAGCGAGTGGACCCCGCTCGTACCGCCCTCGTCTCCCGCAGGCATGTCATGGAACCAGGGGGCAGCCTCGGCTGCAGTGACGTGGTGCAACTCCGACTGGCCAGTGATCACGCACCGGGCGACAGGCGACGAAGCCGGGTGAAGGATGGGCTCGCCTACCGCTGCCTGGTCCTCTTCGGACGATGCGGACCGGTAAGCCGCGCGCCGCAGCGCCACCGGACCGGCAAGGACTGCGGCGGGCAGGTCGCCTTGGAAGACGGCGTCCAGGAGCTCGACGCTCACGACGTCTGCGAAGCGGGGCGCTGCGAGCTCAGCGAGTTCACGGGCCGTGCCTGCGATGTCCAGGCTCATGCCCATGCGAGTCCGCGCCTCACTCAGCAGAGCCAAACGCTCGCGCGAGTCATACTGCTGGGAGTAGTCGTATGTGGACACCGCCACCCCGCGTACGCGGCCTGCTGCGTCCTTCAGCGGGAAGGTGTCGAGCGCCCAAGGGTGTGCCTTCGGCTCGCCCGGTGCCTTCACAAAGATCTCGGTGGTCATCGGCTCACCGGTCGAAGCCACCCGCAGCACTCGCTTCTCTTGGTCGGCGAATACCGTCCCAGGGAGGAAATCGCTGATGAGTCGGTCGCGAATCTCCTCTTCGGTGTCGGCCGTGATCCGGGCCATTTCCTGGTTGAGCCGCAGCGCGTGGGCTTCAACGTCAGTGATCCCGATAGCGGTCGGGAACTGGTCGAACACCCACTGGAGCAGGTCTTCCTGCCCAGGGGCGCCCGTGCGCTCCCTGGGCTCTGCGACCAGGACAAACCCAGTGGACCGCTCACCGGTGAGCAGCGCGCACCATCGCGCGTGCTCGTCCAGAGAGTGGCCGTCGCGGTGCCGTAGACCGTCACCCTCAGTGGTGAGTAGCTCGACGACAAGCTTGCCGATGATCTCGCCCGAGGAGAAACCCCACAACGCTTGTGCTCCACGACTCCAACCGGTGACGCGACCGTCGGAGTCCGTGACCACGATCGCCACCGCCTCGTCGGCGGCGCCCGAGACCCGGAAAGGGAGACCATCAGGTACCCCGTCGAAGTCCGTCATGGCGCCTACCTGCCCGACTGTCGCCCCGTGGCCTACCCCCCAGCATCGCCCGTCGAGTGACACGGAGCAATTCGTCTGCTGCTCTGGTGTTCCACCGGGACCACTTTGGCAGGGCCACGTCCAGGCCCGGACGGCAGTCAGGGCTGGAGGATGAGCCGAATGGGGTTCCCGTCCTTTGAGTGGAGGCGCCTGACCGCCTCGCCCGCCTGTTCCAGGGGCAGGACGTCGCTGATGGACCCAACTCTCGACGCAGCGCTCGCGCCTGCCCCAGGGATCTCGGTGCCCGCCCGCAGCCGGGAGGCGTTGCTGGTGCGAAGCCGCCAGTACATCGAGGACCACCTGGGCGATCCCGATCTGTGCGCCACCTCGATCGCAGATGCATTCGGCATCTCCGTTCGCACACTGCACCTGGCCTACGCCGGTACCGGCACGACGGTGAGCCGCTGGATCCGCGAACGCCGACTCAAGATCTGCTACCGCGAACTCTCGCGTGCAGCTGGCCACACGACCGTCACGGACATCGCCTTCCGCTGGGGCTTCAACAACACGGGGCACTTCAGTACAGCCTTCTGTCGGCGGCGGCTGAACCGTGACCCAGTTTGGGCGGTTGAGTTCTGACCCTCGCGTCGTCGGTGCTCGTGCTCAGTCGTTGTCGGTGGTGGGGACGCGACCGAGTTCGCGGCCCCGCATGCGGTAGGACTCGCCCTTGAGGGAGTGGACCTCGGCGTGGTGGACGAGCCGGTCGATCATGGCGGCGGCGACGGTCTCGTCGCCGAAGGTCTCTCCCCACCGTCCGAAGGGCTTGTTCGAGGTGACGATCACGCTGGCTCTCTCGTAGCGGTTCGAGACGAGCTGGAAGAACAGGTTCGCCGCCTCAGACTCGAACGGGATGTAGCCGACCTCGTCGATCACGATCAGCGGGTAGCGGCCGAGCTTGACCAGCTCCTCCTGGAGCCGGCCGGCCTGGTGGGCTGCGGCGAGGCGGTCGACCCACTGGGCGGCGGTGGCGAACGCGACCCGGTGGCCGGCCTGGCAGGCCCTCACCGCGAGGCCGGTGGCCAGGTGCGTCTTGCCGGTGCCTGGCGGCCCCAGAAAAACGGCGTTCTCCCTGGCCGCTATGAAGTCCAATGTTCCCAGGTGACCGAGCTGTTGGCGCGTCATGCCCCGCAGATGGGCGACATCGAGTTCCTCGATGGTCTTGATCGCGGGGAAGCGGGCGGCGCGGATGCGGCCCTCGCCGCCGTGGCTGTCACGGGCGGAGACCTCGCGCTGCAGGCAGGCGACCAGGTACTCGGTGTGGGTCCAGGACTCGGTGCGGGCGCGCTCCGCCAGGCGCTCGGCGGCGTCCAGCAGCGCGGGAGCCTTCATCGCGCGGGCGAGGAACGCCAGGTCGGCGGCGGTCTGCCGGCCGGTGTGGGACGTCTGTCCGTCCGGCTTCGTCGTGCCGGCCGTAGTGTTCGAAGCAGTGCGGGCCATCAGGTGTCCTCCTTGCCGGCGCCGCCTTCGATGAGGGTGAACATGCGGTCATAGGAGCCCAGTTCGCGCTGTTCGACCTCGATGCCGAGACTGTCCGGGGCCAGGAGCGCGGCGCGGGCGGCATGCGCGCGGGCGGCCTGCTGGTGGATGACCTCGCCGCGCATGACGTTGGCCGCGGCGGCGTGCTCGGGATCGGTCAGGGTCTGGTGTCTGGCCCAGCAACGGCTGTGGCGGGCCACGATGTCGTTGCCGGCGGTGACGGTGATCTCCTCGGTGTCGGCACGGACCATGACGCGGTGGCCGATGGCACGGGGATGGACGGAGTAGTCGTTGGTGTCGACGCGGATGTAGTGGTCGCGGCCGATGCGGGTGTGGAAACGCCACCAGTGCGGCGGTGAGACGGGCGGGACCTGCAGCATCGCGGCGCGGTCGGCCTCCCAGCGGTCCACCGGGCGGGCGCCGATCGAGCGGTGCTGCCGGCGGTTGGCGATCTGAGCCAGGCCGTCAGCTGGGTGTTGAAGTCGTCGGGGCCCGTGAAGACACGGCCGGGCAGGAAACTCGTCTCCAGGCAGCCGTTGGCCCGCTCGACCAGGCCCTTCGCCTCCGGATCTCGGGGCCGACAGAGGTGGACCTTGACCGCGAGCAGGCCGGCGAACGCGGCGAACTCACTGGTCAGACGACCTTTGCCGACTCCGGCCTCGTTGTCCCAGACCAGTGTCTTCGGGACCGCTCCCCAGCCGTCGGCGAGCAGGCGCCAGTGGCCGTCGATCAGGTCGCCACTCTGCCGGGAGGGCAGCATCCGGGCGGTGATCACCCGCGAATACCCGGACACGATGACCAGCACCGGGGGCCGTCCGCACTGGCCGTAGCCGAGCGGGATGTCCACGGCGGGAAACCACAGGTCGCACTGCGCGAGCCCGCCGGGCTCATAGAGCGTCCGCGAGACGGGGTCCACCGGGAGATAGGCCGGCCGCAGCTCGCGCACGCGTTCCTTGAGGATCGTCATCCCGCGCTCCCACCCGATCCGCTCGGCGATGACGGTCGCGGGCATCGTCGGGGTCTGCTTCAGCAGCTCGCGGATGGCCGGCTCGACCGCGTCCACCGCCGATCCCTTCAGCGGGCGCTGGTAGACCGGCGGCCGGTCGGTGGCCAGGGCCCGCTTCACCGTGTTCTTCGAGATGCCCAGGTGCCGGGCGATCGCCCGGATCGGCAGGTGCTCGGCCCGGTGCAGCCGACGGATCTCAGCCCAGTCCTCCACGGAAATCACCCTCTCCTCCTGACCCTCAATGAGGATCAGGATGATCAGACGATCGCGAGGTGGGTCACCGTTGATCCGCCGTTCAGCGGTCAGTTTTCACCCGTCGCCGAGACCTTCAGGCAAGCCTTCGGGGTAACACCCAGCAGCGTCCTGCAGCAGGGGCGGCGCGGCTGAAGCCCACGATGGTCGTCAACTGTCCCGTCCTCTCGTCGCAGCACCACGGTGCGTTGGGTCCGGCGTGACAGGTCCGGGTTCCACGACAGCGCAGCCCCGCGGCACGTTGCTGCCTGGCAGGCGGCTGAACCACGGAGGGCCCGTGCTGCACAGCGGCACGCACGCTATGGCGCCGTGGGGGGCGCAGGCGAACGTGACTCCATGCTTGCTGCAATCGCCGTATCCCAGAACGCTGCGGACCCACTCGAGGGTCTCAAGCTGGATGACGTCCCGGTGCCGGAAGCACGGCCGGGTTGGTCAAGAGTCCGTGTCGTAGCCTCCTCGCTGAACATGCACGATCTATGGACGCTGAAGGGCGTGGGGCACCCCGCCGAGGCCCTCCCCATCATCCTTGGGTGCGACGCTGCCGGATACGACGAGCACGGCAACGAGGTCATCGTCCACCCGGTCATCGGAGACCCCGACGCGGGCGGCGGCGATGAGACGCTCGACCCGGATCGGGCGTTGCTGTCCGAGCAGCACAACGGGGCGTTTGCCGAGTATCTGACCGTACCGACACGAAACCTGGTGCCGAAGCCAGCCTGGCTGTCATTCGACGAGGCCGCGTGCCTACCTGTGGCGTGGGGCACTGCATACCGGATGTTGTTCACCCAGGCAGGAATTCGCGCGGGTGACCGGGTCCTGGTCCAGGGCGCCGGGGGCGGAGTGGCCTCGGCCGCGATCAAGCTCGCAGCCGCGGCCGGCGCCGTCGTCTACGCCACCAGCCGGAGTGAGGCCAAGCGAGCCGAAGCAGTGACATGGGGCGCTCGCAGCGCGGTGCCCACCGGCGAGCGGCTGCCCGAGCGTGTCGATGTCGTGATCGAGACGGTCGGGGAGGCCACCTGGTCCCACTCACTGAAGTCGCTGCGCCGCGGCGGCACGATCGTGATCGCCGGCGCCACAAGCGGCACCAACCCGCCCGCCGACCTGGGCCGGATCTTCTACCTGCAGTCGCGCATCCTCGGCTCCACCGGCTGCACCCGGCACGAACTGGTCGCGCTGCTGCGGATGCTGGAGGCCACCGGGGTGCGTCCCGTCATCGACCGCACGCTGCCCCTCACAGAGATCCACGAGGGCTTCCAGCTGATGATCGACGGCGGGCTCACCGGCAAGCTCGTCATCCACCCGTCCCAGCCGTAAGGAAGAGCCATGACCGCAGCAGCCGTTGGACTGTCCCATTCTCCCCTGATCGGAAGCAACGACCCGGATCCCGAGGTCCTGGCCCGCCTCGACTGGGCTGTCACCGCGGCCAGGGACTTCGTCCGCGAGTACGACCCCGAACTGGTCGTCCTGTACGCACCCGACCACTACAACGGGTTCTTCTACAAGGAGATGCCGCCGTTCTGCCTGGCCACCGAGGCGCACGCGGTCGGCGACTTCAGTTCGCAGGCCGGGCCGCTCTCCGTCGACACCGCCGCCGCAAAGGCGCTGGCCCAGGGCGTACTCGACCGCGGCATCGACCTCACCATCTCGTCCCGCATGACCGTCGACCACGGCTTCGCGCAACCGCTTGAGGTCCTGTTCGACGGGCTCGACCGGGTGCCCGTCGTGCCGGTGTTCGTCAACGGCGTCGCCACACCGCTCGGCCCGGTCAGCCGCATCCGGGCCCTGGGCACGGCGATCGGCCAGGCGGCCGCCGAACTGGACAAGCGCGTGCTGTTCCTCGGCTCCGGCGGACTCTCCCACGACCCGCCGGTGCCCGTGCTGGACGGCGCACCGCCGAGGGTCGCCGACGCCCTGATCGATGGCCACCCGCCGACCCCCGAGCAGCGCGCCAGGGGCGAACAGCGCGTCATCCAGGCCGGACGCGACTACGTCGCGGGATCGACCTCGATGATCCCGATCAACCCCGCGTGGGACAACCGCTTCCTTGACCACGTCGAACGCGGTGAGCTGGCCGAGTTCGACAGCTGGAGTGTCGAGGAGATGGCCAAGGAGGGCGGCGGCTCGGCCCACGAGGTCCGCACCTGGATCGCCGCGTTCTCCTCGCTCGCCGCCACCGCCCCGTACGAGCTGACGTACCGCTTCTACGAGGCCGTCCCCGCGTGGATCGCGGGCTTCGCCGTGGCCACGGCAGTGAACCGGTGACAACCGTCGTCCACACCCGCTGTTGAGAAGAGAGCAACATCAACATGACGAAAACCAAGGTCGCCATCATCGGGTCGGGCAATATCGGCACCGACCTGATGATCAAGGTTCTGCGCCTGTCCGACACCCTGGAGATGGGGGCGATGGTCGGCATCGACCCTGACTCCGACGGCCTCGCCCGCGCCGTCCGGCTGAAGGTCCCCATCACCTACGAAGGCGTCGACGGCCTGATCGCGCTCCCGAACTTCGACGAGATCGACATCGTCTTCGACGCCACCTCCGCCAAGGCGCACATCGCCAACGCGGCCAAGCTCGCGCCGTTCGGCAAGAAGCTCATCGACCTCACTCCCGCGGCCATCGGACCGTTCGTCGTCCCGCCGGTCAATCTGGAGGAGCACCTCGACGCGGGCGCCGACAACCTCAACATGGTCACCTGCGGCGGCCAGGCCACCATCCCCATGGTCGCGGCGGTCTCCGCCGTCACCCCGGTGCACTACGCGGAGATCGTGGCGTCCATCGCCTCCAAGTCCGCAGGACCGGGCACCCGCGCCAACATCGACGAGTTCACCGAGACCACCTCGCACGCGATCGAGGACGTCGGCGGCGCCGCCCGCGGCAAGGCGATCATCGTGCTCAACCCGGCGGAACCCCCGCTGATCATGCGCGACACCGTCTTCTGCCTCATCGGCGACGCCGACCACGACGCGATTCGCGCATCGGTCAAACAGATGGCCGAGCGGGTCGCCCAGTACGTGCCCGGCTACCGCGTCAAGCAGGACGTCCAGTTCACCCTCCTCGCGAAGAGCGAACCGGTGCACACCCTGGTGCCGGACGGCGCGGGCCCGGTGACCACCAAGGTGTCGGTCTTCCTCGAAGTGGAAGGCGCCGCCCACTACCTGCCCGCCTACGCGGGCAACCTCGACATCATGACGTCGGCCGCCCTGCGCGTCGCCGAGTCCATCGCCCGGCGCAACGCCGCCCCCGCCGCGGAGGTCACCCGATGACGACGCCCGTCGACCGCAAGCTCTACATCCAGGACGTCACCCTGCGCGACGGCATGCACGCCATCCGGCACCGCATCGACCCCGCGAACGTCGGACGGATCGTCGCCGCCCTCGACGCCGCAGGCGTCGACGCCATCGAGGTCGCCCACGGCGACGGCCTGGCCGGCGGATCGCTCAACTACGGCCCGGGCAGCCACACCGACTGGGAGTGGATCGAGGCCGCCGCGGCCAACATCCGCAACGCCGTCCTGACCACCCTGCTGCTGCCCGGCATCGGCACCATCGCCGAACTCGAACGCGCCTACGCCCTCGGCGTCCGCTCAGTGCGGATCGCCACCCACTGCACCGAGGCCGACATCTCCGCCCAGCACATCGCCAAGGCCCGCGAACTGGGCATGGACGTCTCCGGGTTCTTGATGATGAGCCACATGGCGCAGCCAAAGGAACTCGCCGCCCAGGCCAAGCTCATGGAGTCCTACGGCGCGAACTGCGTCTACGTCACCGACTCCGGCGGCCGCCTCACCATGGACGGCGTGCGCGAGCGCATCCGCGCCTACCGGGACGTCCTCGACCCGCACACGCAGCTCGGCGTCCACGCCCACGAGAACCTCTCCCTGTCCGTCGCCAACAGCGTCGTCGCCGTCGAGGAAGGCGTCACCCGCGTCGACGCCTCGCTCGCCGGGCAGGGCGCCGGCGCCGGCAACTGCCCCATCGAGCCGTTCATCGCGGTGGCCGACCTGCAGGGCTGGCAGCACGACTGCGACCTGTTCGCGCTCCAGGACGCCGCCGACGACCTGGTCCGCCCGCTGCGCGACCGCCCCGTCCAGGTCGACCGCGAGACGCTCACCCTCGGCTACGCCGGGGTCTACTCCTCCTTCCTGCGCCACGCCGAGATCGCCGCCCGCCGCTACGGGGTCGACGCCCGCACGCTGCTGCTCGAAGTCGGTCGCCGCGGCCTGGTCGGTGGCCAGGAGGACATGATCGTCGACATCGCTCTCGATCTCTCGTCCGCCCAGGCGACCGTCCCGGCGAGCTGAGCGCTCCAGAGGGAACTACCGACGGACGGACTTCGTGCCGCGACACACGTCTCGGCACGAGGCCCCGGTCCAGGCCCACGCGAATCCGGAGGCCTTCCCGGATTCGGACAGATCGTTCATGAGGAAGGCGCACTCCGTTGCTCGCCCAGGACAATTCCTGATCTGGGCCGCGGAACTGGAGGCCTTCGATGCGCAGCAGGAGCACAGACGTGACCTTGAGGATCGCAGTCGCAGTGAAGTACGTACCGGATGCCACCGGTGACCGTCGCTTCATGGAGGACTCCACTACAGACCGAGATGGGGTGGACGGCCTCCTGTCGGAGCTGGACGAGTACGGCGTGGAACAGGCGCTCCGAATCGCCGAGTCGTCAGGCGACGCGGAGGTGACCGTTCTGACGGTCGGACCGGACGCTGCGAAGGACGCGCTGCGCAAGGCACTGTCCATGGGCGCGGACAAAGCCGTGCACCTCAATGACGACAACATCCACGGCTCGGACGTTATCGCCACCTCGACGATCCTGGCGAAGGCACTGGAGAAGACCGGCTTCGATCTGATCGTCTGCGGCATGGCTTCCACCGACGGCGCGATGGGGGTGCTTCCGGCGTTGCTGGCCGAGCGCCTGGGTCTTCCGCAGGCCACCCTGCTCTCCGAGGTCGCTCTCGACGGCGCCACCATCAAGGGGCGCCGCGACGTCGATACAGCCACCGAGCAGCTCGAGGCGGAGCTGCCCGCGATCATCTCTGTGACCGATCAGTCCGGCGAGGCCCGCTACCCGTCGTTCAAGGGCATCATGGCCGCGAAGAAGAAGCCGGTCCAGGAATGGGACCTGGGCGATCTGGACATTGACGCCGACACAGTGGGACCGGCCGGGGCCCGGACGAAGGTCGAGTCGATCACCGCGCGTCCTGCTCGAACCAAGGGCACGGTTGTCACGGACGCGGGCGAGGGCGGCAAGGAGCTCGCCGCTTTCCTCGCCGAGCAGAAGTTCATCTGACGGGCCACCGGAACACTGGGAGCGTTTGAGCAATGAGTGAGATCCTTGTCCTGGTCGAGCACGCCGACGGTACGGTCCGCAAACCGAGCCTGGAGCTACTGACCTTGGCCCGCAGGATCGGCGAGCCCTCGGCGGTCGTCCTCGGCGCCGGCTCAGCCGCTGCCGACATCTCCGCCAAGGCCGCTGAGTACGGTGCGGCCAAGGTGTACGTCGTGGACGGTGCCGAGTTCTCCGACCTGCTCGTCGTCCCCAAGGTCGACGCGCTGGCCCAGATCGCGAAGGCCAAGCGACCCGGCGCCGTGCTGGTCACCTCATCAGGCGAGGGCAAGGAGGTTGCCGCCCGTGTGGCGCTGCGCCTCGGCTCGGGAATCATCACCGACGCTGTCGACTTGACGGACGAGGGCTCCGGCCCGGTCGCGACCCAGTCAGCTTTCGCCGCCTCGTTCCAGGTGACGTCGACCGTCACGAAGGGCGTGCCGGTGATCACCGTGAAGCCGAACGCCACCTCTCCGGCGCCAGCCCCAGTCGCCAGCACCGTCGAGCATGTAAGTGTCGATTTCACCGGCAGAAGCGCGAGGGTCGTGCAGCGCACAGCGCGTGTCTCCACGGGCCGTCCCGAGCTGACCGAGGCCGCGATCGTCGTCTCCGGTGGCCGTGGTGTCGGCGCCGCCGAAGGCTTCGGGGTGGTTGAGGAACTCGCAGATGTGCTCGGCGCAGCCGTTGGCGCGTCCCGCGCCGCGGTGGACGCGGGCTGGTACCCACACACCAACCAGGTCGGCCAGACCGGCAAGCAGGTATCTCCGCAACTCTACGTCGCCGCGGGCATCTCCGGCGCCATCCAGCACCGGGCCGGCATGCAGACCTCGAAGACCATCGTCGCGGTCAACAAGGACCCCGAAGCACCCATCTTCGAACTCGCCGACCACGGCGTCGTCGGTGATCTGTTTCAGGTCCTGCCCCAGCTCATCGCTGAGGCGAAGCGTCGTTGAGAGACGGCGCAGGGAAGGGAGCCGTCAGCAATCGGGATGGTCGGCTTCCTTCCCCTCCCGCGAGCCACCGTTCTCGCTCCATTCGCAGCGACAAGTGTCCGCGATCACCGCCCGAGGGAGGAAAACACGCAACTGTCGGAAGCCTCTGCCGCCGACGTCGACCAGCCCGCCGAACTGCAGTTCCAGCGCTGCACGTGGTGCGGGTCCGCGCAGCCCCGGCGCAGCCTGATCTGTCGCGTGTGTCGCAATGATCAATTCCGCTGGGAGTGGAGCAGCGGCCTCGGGCAGGTAGTGACGCCTCCCGCGATAGGCCGCTACTCGGCAACTGCACACCAGTTCACTGTGATCCAGCTGGACGAGGGTCCCCTGATAAATGGCACGGTCCTCGGCGCCCCGCTCGAGCAGCTCTGGGCTGGGGCCCGTGTACGGTTCAGGTTTGACAAGCACACGTCCGAACTCCCCGTGTTCGAACTGGCCGACTGGGATTGAAGCGACGGACGTCCCAGCGTCTCTGACAAGGCATGAGCCCACGCGGAGGTTACAACGCCTGCACCCACTCGGGCAGGGGCGCAGCCTTCGGCCTGGGCTCGAAGGAACTCCGCATGAATGGCGCAGACTTCAGCCAATCCATGAGCCTCCAGGGGAGAAGAGTCCATCGCCAAGATCACCTCGGCCTGCGAGCGCAAGAAGTCCGGCCACATGACGTTTGAGCGGTTCGGTGCGGGTCAATACCCTCGATTCCCGGCCCGGCCGCACCCACGACGCCACCGCCGCCCGCCGCGACAAGATCGTCGAACACCTGAAGACAGCCGGCCTCGGCGCCCTGGCCGACCTCGGCTTCCTGGGCGCGGACAAGCCCAAAAACGCCGATGACCAGGTCATCGTCACCGGCCACAAGGCCACCCGCGCCCGCAAGCTCACCCCGGGCCAGAAGCAGGCCAACCGGATCCTGGCCGCCGGACGCGCCCCCGTCGAGCACGGCGCCAAGTTGACGGCGGTCAAGCGCTTCGTGCTCTACGGCAGCAATCTGGTCCGGATACCGCCGGAGATCGGGGCGATGAAAGGGGTTTTTCAGCAGCCGGGGCATCGACCTGAAGATGGAAGCCCCCAGGGTGGCGCCGCGATCATCCCCGGCGAGGTGAGCAGTTTCAGCAATGTCACCTCGCTGATGATCGCCCTGACCAAGGGTGTGTCGGTCAGTCCGTGGTCAGCGGGACCGCTTCGACCGGTGACGTCGGCAAGGACATCAGCGCGGTGGCCGTCAAGAAGGACAGTGCGATCAAGTCGGCCAAGGATCTCGTCGGCAAGACGGTGGCGGTGAACACGCTGCAGAACGTCAGGGACACCACGATCCGCGAGACGGTGCGCAAGGACCGTGGTGACACCTCGAAGATCAAGTTCGCCGAGATGCCGTTCGACCAGATGCCGGCCGCCATGGAGGGCGGGCAGGTGGACGCCGCCTGGATGGGCGAGCCGGCCCTGACCATCGCCAAGGGGCAGGGCGCGCGCGTCGTGGCGTCACCGTTCGCTGGCCGCTTCGCTTTCGTCGCATCCCGGACAGCCGCCGCACGTCACCGACTCGCCTGCGGGCGATCACCAACTTCGGCCACTCCTGCTCGGCCGCCGGGTGACGGCGTAGCCCGCGTCGTTGACGGCGCGGGTCCACACCTCGCGGTCGAACCACTTGGACGTGGAGATCCTCGTGCTACGCCACCAGATCGCCCGTCCCTGAACGACAGCGTTGCTGGTTGTGCGCTCAGGCCTACATGATCGAACGGTCCGAGATTGTCATTGATAACACCCGCCGACCGCACGCGGGCCCGACACGCGGGCCGTCCTCGTGACGGGCACGACCTCCAATGGTGGCGGCAGCTCGGTCCTCCAGACTCTCCCTCACGGTCGCTCCGCCGAGTCGAGAAGCGGCCAGGCAGCCCCACTGGCTCCGGCACTGGGGCGGCCGAATCAGTCGATGTCGGGCAGCGGGCGGTGGGCGACCTCGTGGGCGTCCTCCGGGGTGAGCCCCAGCATCCGCAGCAGCATCTCGGCCAGGTTGGACGCGGCCTCGTCGCCGTCGAGTTCCGGGCGGGCGAAACGCTGCTCCACCAGTGCCAGCAGTGAGCCCCCGAGGGCCACCAGGGCACTGGCCGGGTCCGAAATGGTGAACCGGCCGGAGGTCATACCGATCTCCAGATCGCGCGCGGCGCGCGGGGCCAGGCCCGACTCGGAGTAGATGTGACCGAGGCCGCGGTAGCGCAGGACCTGCATCAGTTCGGGCCGGGCGACGGCCAGGCGCGCGCTGAGCCGGAAGCCCGCGGCCACGAGTTCCGCCGGGTCGTCGACGCCTTCCAGGTGCCGGTCGAAGGTCTGACCCAGCTCCTCCAGGGCGTCCTGCACGGCGGCGTCGAACAGCTCCGTCTTGGAGTCGAAGTGGTTGTAGAAGGTGCCGAAGCCGACATCCGCGCGTTCCGCGATCGTCTGGATGCTCACGTTCGTGTCGCCGGCCTCGGCGAGTATCTGCCGGGCGGCCCGGATGAGCGCCTGACGGGTCTCGGCACGACGCCGTTCGAATCGGTTCTGGGGCGGGGCTGACGTCGACATGCGCCAAAGTCTAGCAACACTCCCCACAATGCCACAGTTCTGATGACGTCATCAGTACATGACTGATGAAGTCATCACCTTGCCCGGAGGGCAGCTATTGACGATCGAACGCTCAGAGATGATGATTTCCTCATTACAGCAATGTTGCCTGGAGGACACCATGTCCGAAACAACCCCCGTCGACGCGGTCGGCGCCACCGGCCTGCGGACGGCCCACCAGGACCTCCACAGCGAGCAGGGCGCCCTGCGTGGCGAGCACCCCGGAAGGTCGCGGAACCCCGTGATCAAGGTGGCCGACCTGGCCTGGCTGGAGTTCGAGAAGCCCGACCTGGACCGGGCGGAGGTCTTCGCCCGCGACTTCGGGTTCGCCGTCGCCGCGCGCACCGAGCGCGAGCTGTGGCTGCGGGGCACCTTCGCGGGCTCGCCCTGCATGGTGATCCGCAAGGGCCGCACCTCCCGCTTCATCGGCCCGGTCTTCCGTGCGGCCGAGCGGGCCGACCTGGACCGGCTCGCCCGCGCCGTCGGCTCCGCCGTACGGGACGCGGACGTGCCCGGCGGGGGCCGGACGGTGGACCTGCTCGACCCCTCGGGCCTGCCGGTGCGCGTCGTCTACTGCGGCGAGGAGCTGCCGGCCCTGCCCGAACAGCGGACGTTGCTGCTCAACACTGGCACCGACCACCGCCGGACCAACGCCACGCAGCGGCCGCCGCGGGAGCCGTCCCGGATCCAGCGGCTGGGCCACGTGGTGCTGGAGACCCGCGTGTTCGCCCAGGCGCTGGACTGGTACCTGGACACCCTCGGCATGATCGTGTCCGACTTCCTCTTCCTGGACGGCCAGCGCGACCGCGGCCCCACGATGGCCTTCATCCGCTGCGACCAGGGCAGCCTGGCCGTGGACCACCACACCCTGGCCCTGCACCTGGGCCCCGGCAACGGCTACGTCCACTCCGCCTACCAGGTCACCGACCTGGACGCGATCGCCACCGGTGGCGAGTACCTCAAGGAGCGCGGCTACCAGCGCAGCTGGGGCATCGGACGGCACATCCAGGGCAGCCAGCTGTTCGACTACTGGCGCGATCCGGACCGCTTCATGCTGGAGCACTTCTCCGACGGCGACCTGTTCTCCTGCGACGTGGAGCCCGGCTGGGCGCCCATGTCCACCACCGGGCTCGCGCAGTGGGGTCCGCCGGCCACCCGCGACTTCCTGGGCGCCAGTCCCTCCCCGCAGCGCATCCGCGACGTCTTCCAGGCCCTGCGCGGCGACAACGAGATGGACCCGGCACGCCTGCTCGGCCTGCTCAAGGCCGCCAACTCCTGACTCCGTCCACCCCCTTCACGCAAAGGCAACCGACATGAGCACCAACGTCCTGCGTACCGCCGAGGGGTGGTGGGTCGTCCGCGGCGACCACGCCGTCCCGGTTGACACCAAGGCCGCGACCACACCCGAACTGCTGGCCGACCGCGCCGCCGTCGCGGCGGCCGCCGGGTCCGGCGAGTCCGGCACGCCCGTCGCCGACCTGGTGGCGCTGTCCCCGGTCACCACGCCCTGCCGGGTCGTCGCGCAGATGGTCAACTACCGTAGCCATGCCCGGGATTCGGGCTTCACCGGCGAGATCCCGCCCACGTTCTTCCGCAAGGCGTCCGGCTCTGTCAGCGGGCCCAACGACAGCATCGTCCGACCCTCGCACGTGCGCTTCCTCGACTACGAGATCGAGCTCGGCCTGGTCCTGGGCGCCCCGCTGCCGGTCGGCACCGTCGTCGAGGACCGCGACTTGCCTTCGTACGTCGCTGGGCTCGTGGTCACCAACGACGTCAGCGCACGCGACGTCCAGCTGACGAAGACACAGTTCTACGAGAGCAAGTCCTACCCCACCTTCACCCCGACCGGCCCCCATCTCACTCTGCTGGAGCCGGAGGACTTCGCCCATCTCCTGGACCTTCGGCTGCAGTTGTCCGTCAACGGCGAGCTGCGTCAGGACCGCACCCTCGCCGACATGATCGTCCGCCCGGCGCAGGCGCTGACGCTGCTCGCGCGCTTCCAGGCCCTCGACCCGGGCGACCTGCTGCTGACCGGCACCCCGGGTGGCACCGCCCTCAAGGCCCCACCGAAGGCCGTCGAGAAGATCGGCGCGCTGCTGCCGCCGGCGGTGAAGTGGAAGGCGTTCTTCAAGAGTCAGGAGAAGAACCCCCACTACCTGCGCACCGGTGACGTGGTAACCGCGTCCATCGCCACCGCGGACCGGCGCATCGACCTCGGCCGGCAGCGCACCTCCGTCACCGACGCGAAATGACCGACGCGTCGGCGCCGACGCGAACGAGAACCGAATCGAGCCGCACATGACCGCCCAGCACGTTCCCGTGGTGATCGTCGGAGCCGGACCCGTGGGCGTCACCGCCGCCCTCCTGCTGGCCCGGCGCGGCGTGAGGACCGTCCTCCTCGAACGCCACCAGGACGTCTACCCGCTGCCCCGCGCCGTCGCCACCGACGACGAGGTGTGCCGCATCCTCCAAGCCGCCGGAGTCCACGAGGAGTTCACCGCAATCGCCCGCCCAGCCCGCGGGCTGCGGCTGCTGGACTCCCGGCACCGGACGATGGCGGAGTTCTCCCGCACCGGGCAGGGCCTGCACGGTTTCCCGCAGACCAGCATGTTCGACCAGCCCGAGCTGGAGCGAGTCCTGCGCGACGCCCTGGCCCGCACCCCGCAGTGCGAGCTGCGCGGCGGGGCCGAGGTCACCGGGGTCGAGCAGGACGGCACCGGACCGGTCCGGGTCACCTACCGCGACGAGGAAGGCGAGCACCTGCTGCGGGCGGACGCGGTACTCGGCTGCGACGGCGCCAACAGCCTCACCCGCGAGGCCGTCGGCGCCACCTGGGAGGACCTGCGCTTCGAGGAGCGGTGGACGGTCATCGACGTCCGCACCAGCCTCCCCGTGCGCTGCTGGGAGGGCGTCGACCAGGTCTGCGACCCGCAGCGACCGGCCACGTTCATGCGGATCGGGGAGGACCGCTACCGTTGGGAGTTCCGGCTCCCGGACGGCGCGGAGCTCGACCGCGAGCGGCTGCGGGAGCTGCTCGCGCCCTGGGTCGACCTCGCGCACGACGCCGACGTCGAAGTGGTGCGGCAGGCCGCGTACACCTTCCGGGCGCGGATCGCCGACCGCTGGCGTGCGGGCCGGATCTTCCTCCTCGGCGACGCGGCCCACCTCACGCCACCGTTCATCGGGCAGGGCCTGTGCGCGGGCATGCGGGACGCCTACAACCTCAGCTGGAAGCTGGCCTGGGTGCTGCAACAGGGTGCGGACGAGCGGCTGTTGGACACGTACGAGAGCGAGCGCAAGCCGCACGCCCGGCGCGTCATACGGATGGCGGTCGCCATGGGATGGGCCATGACCGGCGGCCAGGACGGCGCCGCCGCCGTGCGCCGGGGCCTGCTGGGCGCTGCCGTCCGCATACCAGGTCTGACCACCGCGGCCGGTCGCGGCCTCAGCCCCACCCTGACCGCCGGGCCGCTCGTCCCGCGACGCCCCGGCGGAGCGGGTCGCGGTCTGGTGGGCCGCTTCTGCCCGCAGCCGTGGGTGGCCGGCCCGGGAGGCTGCACCCGGTTCGACGACCTGCTCGGCGACTCCTTCGCCGTGCTGACCCTGGCCCCGCTGCCGCCCGCGGTGCAGGCGGTCGCCGCCGGCCTCGGCGCCCGGACCGTCGCCGTGTCCGAGCTCGGGGACGGCGGCCTGCTGGCCGCCTGGATGCGCGCCAAGCGCGTGGACGCCGTGCTGCTGCGGCCGGACCGGGTCGTGCTGGACGTGGTCCCGCGCGGCGGCGGCGACTTCGCGGCCATGGCTGCCTGGGCGTCCCTGCTGCACACCACACGAATCCCCTCGCCCTCCCAACCAGCAGCCGCTGAGAGCCTGTTGAGGAGCATCCCCCGATGACAACGCCGTACCCGGACCCCTTCTCCACGCCCGATCCGCAGACCGCGGCGGCAAGCCGCATCGTGGACTTCGCCGCCTGGGCGGCGCAGCACCGGGGCGTGACCGCCGGCTCCGACTACGCCGCCCTGCACCGCTGGTCGGTCACCGACCTCGAAGGTTTCTGGAGCGCGGTCTGGGAGTACTTCCAGGTCGACGCCGACGCCTCGTACGCGCAGGTCCTGGCCGAGGAGACCATGCCGGGCGCCCGCTGGTTCCCCGGTGCCACCCTCAACTACGCCCACCACGCGCTGCGCAACCTCGGGGACGACGACGTGGCCGTCCTCGCCCTCGACGAGACCGGGGCGGGGTACGAGGTGACCGGCGGCCAGCTGCGCTCCCAGGTCGCCTCCGTGGCCGCGACCCTGCGCGACCTGGGCGTGGCGGCGGGCGACCGGGTCGTCGGCTACCTGCCGAACACCCCGCACGCGATCGTCGCCTTCCTGGCGGCCGCGAGCCTGGGCGCGATCTGGTCGGTGTGCGGGCAGGACTACGCCCCCAAGGCCGCCGCCGACCGCTTCGCCCAACTGGAACCGACGGTCCTGATCGCCGCCGACGGCTACCTCTTCAACGGCACGGTCCACGACCGCCGTGCGGCCGCCCTCGAACTCGCCCTCGCCCTGCCGACGTTGAAGGCCACCGTGCTGGTGGACCACGTCCGGCTCCCCCAGGTGGAGGCGACCTACCCGTCCCTCGCCGTGCCCTGGGCCGCGGCGGCCGGCCGGACCGAGCAACTCACCTGCGCCCCACTGCCGTTCGACCATCCCTTGTGGGTCGTCTTCTCCTCCGGCACCACCGGCCTGCCCAAAGGCATCGTCCACGGCCACGGCGGCGTGCTGCTGGAGCACCTGAAGACCCTCGGCCTGCACTCGGACCTCCGTCCCGGCGGCCGGCTGCTGTGGTACACCACCACCCACTGGATGATGTGGAACCTGGTCGCCTCCACGCTGCTGACCGGCGCCACCACCTGCACCTACGACGGCAGCCCGGCGCCCTTCGCCAAGCCCGACGTGCTGTGGGAGCTGGCCGCCCGCCACCGGGTCACGCTGTTCGGCACCAGTCCCCAGTACCTGCTCGGGATGGCCAAGTTCGGCATCGACCCCTCTGTCCACGACCTCTCGTCCGTCCGCGTGGTCGGCTGCACCGGCTCCGCCGTGCCCGCCTCCGCCTACCCCTGGGTGCGCGACCACGTCGGCGGACACGCCCTGCTGGCCTCCACCAGCGGCGGCACCGACATCGTCTCCGGCTTCGCCGGCAGCGCCCCCACCACCCCCATCTGGGCCGGCGAACTGTCCGCGCCCAACCTGGGCGTGGCGCTGGCCGCGTACGACGCCGAGGGCCGCCCGGTCACCGACGAGGTCGGCGAACTGGTCGTCACCCGGCCCATGCCCTCGATGCCGCTCCGCTTCTGGAACGACCCCGACGGCAGCCGCTACCGCGAGGCCTACTTCTCCACCTACCCCGGGGTGTGGCGCCACGGCGACTGGATCACCCACACCTCCCACGGCTCGGTCGTCGTCCACGGCCGCTCCGACTCCACACTCAACCGCAACGGCGTCCGCCTCGGCAGCGCCGACATCCACGACGCGGTGGAGCGCCTCCCGGAGATCACCGAAGCCCTGGTCATCGGCGCGGAGGAACCGGACGGCGGCTACTGGATGCCGCTGTTCGTCGTCCCGGCAGCGGGGGTGACGTTGGATCAGGCACTGCGCGAGAAGATCAAGGAGGCGATCCGGGCCGAGGCCTCGCCCCGCCACGTCCCCGACGAGATCCTCGAAGTCCCGGCGATCCCCCACACGCGCACCGGCAAGAAGCTGGAGGTGCCAGTGAAGCGGCTGCTCCAGGGCGCCCCCGCCGAGCAGGTGGTCAACCCGACCACCGTGGACGCGCCCGAACTCCTCGACTACTACGCCGCTCTGGGATCCGAGCGCCGCAGCCGCGCACGCGGCTGACCCGGGGTCCGCTCCCCGGCCCCGTGTCCCTCGCCGCCGCCCGGCCGACCATTCCGCCCTGACGGGGGCGGTCGGGGGCGGTCGGGGGCGGCGAATGCCTCAGGGGGTCCGAGGCCAAGCGCAGAAGCCGGAGGGCCACCCCGAGGTGATCGGGGTGGCCCTCCGGCTCCGGTGCGGGCAGGAGGATCGGGCTGAGGCTCGGGGCGAGGGCCCGGGCAGGGACTCAGTCCGGGAGTTCCTTGATGTCGGACGGCTCCCGCGGCTCGACCCCGTTGAGCCGATGGCGGAACTCGCTGGAGCTGGGGTAGGCGGCCCTGCGCGAACGCATGATCGAGCCCAGCGGCCGGTGGGCCTCCAGCGCGTGCCACGGGCTGAAGGACAGGACGTCGTCGGCGTAGCGGCGGCGGGCGTCGCTGTACGCGTCCTGGGCGGGCAGGTGCAGCGTGGCGACGACCTGATGGGGTGACAGGTCCTCCGGCCACAGGACCGATGCGTCCTCCACCGGCATCCGCTCCTCGTCGACGCACAGTTGGGCCCGGAGGTCGTACTCGGCGCCCTCCTCGGCGAAGAAGTCGACGACCAGGTCGCGCAGGGCCGACTCGCCGGCCTTCCTCGGAACGGGCCGGCCGGTGAGGGCTTGGACGTTCGCCGAGCGGGGTGCGGTCGAGATCTTGGCCACGTGGTCGCCGTGGCGGAGCGCGGCCATGGAGTGGAACGTCTCGCCGAGGATGTGGTGGTTGGCGGCGGCCAGGGTCTCCACGGCGGGCGGGAGCGGACGTCCCACCCGGGTGAGGGCCTTGGCGGCGGCGCGGGCCGCCAGCCCGGTCAGCTGCAACTGCTGGTCGCTCTGGCGGGGTTGCTTCTCCAGCAGCCCCTGCAGCTTGGCGTATGCGGCGATGTCGCCGAACGGCAGGGTCGGGTGGTTGACGAGCAGGAAGTCCTGGGTCGTGAAACCGTCGTCGAGCGCGCGCGGCCCGGGCGCGCCGATGACCTTGATCGCCATGCCGCGCTGGACGGCCACCTGGTCGGAGCGCAGGTCCCCCGGCGCGGAGGAGAACCTGACGATCACCGGGTACACGGCCGGCTCGGCGAACAGGCCCTGGGCGAGGGGGCCGGGGAGACCTGGCCGGACGTGCAGCTCCCCAGCGAGGACGCCGTGGCTCTTGGCGTGGGCGTCGCGCAGGCCGTGGCGATGCTTGTCGGCGACCTGCTGGTTGGCCTTGCCCATGGCCGCGACGACCCGGCGGACGAGTTCCTCCTCGTCCGGGAAGGGGTGTTCGAGGTCGGGGCGGTAGCGGACGTACGAAGGCGTTGCGGTCATGGGGGCTCCCGCGGGGAGTGGGTGTCAGTGGGCGCTGCTGAGCCAGCGGATGGCGGAGAGGCTGGGCATGAAGAAGTACTCGCCGCCGAGCAGGGTGTTGAAGGACTGGATGTTCTGCACCCGCCGCGGCGGGGTGCCGGGCACGGTGAAGTAGGCGCCCTTGTCCTGGAGCGAGATCATCGGGTCCTTCTCCTTGCCCAAGCCCATGAAGTTGCCGGAGCTGACCCATTCGCTCTGCAGGAACTCGACGTTGTCGATGGCCCGGGCGCCGAGGGCGATGAAGTCCAGGCCGCGCGGCCGGCCGTCGTCCTTGAGGCGGTCCGGGGGCAGCTGGGTGCCGTAGGAGGTCCCGCGCCGGATGATCCGGCGGATGTTGACGTCGGTGAGGACGGTCAGCTTCGTGTCGCGCGGGTTCATCCGGCGGATGTGGGAGCCCAGGGGGGTGCGCAGGCCCCGAGGGTCGGCGGCGTAGTCGAAGTCGTTGATCCGGTCGGGGTCTTCCCCGATCGCCGGGTTGTCGCGCTCCGGGGCGAGGGCCAGCGGGGCACCGCTGCGCCACCGGCCCACCAACTTGGCGGCCAACAGCTCACGTTCGGCCTCGGTGCGGCCGTTGGCGTGCAGCCAGGCGTTGAAGGCGGCCACGTGGGAGTGGTACTTGCGGAAGACGACGTAGGTGCCGTTGCGGCCGAGGACGTCGGGAGTCGGGGTGGGCAGCGGGACGCCGGTCTCGCTCGGGTGGCCGAGCACGAACTCGCCGGCCTTGATCGGCCTGCCGTCACCGGGCAGCGGCTCGGCGCCGCTCCCCTCGACGACAGGCTGACTGAACCCGTCCCGGTACCCGAACACGTTGAAGCCGTCGGCGGCGAAGTCCTGGTGGGATAGCACGCGCACGCCGGAGAGAGCCTTCAACTCCTCCTCATATCTTGCAACTTCGGTCTTCCAGTCGTCCTTGTTGTCGGCGTAGACGCTGACGGCGACGTGCACGCGCGGAGTGCCGAACGGGAACTCCCAGCGCTCCGGCGCGTTCGGGCCTGTGTCCCGCAGCCGCTCGGCCCGGGCGGCCATCCCGGCGCGGAAGTTGGCCGGAAAGGAGGCCAGGGACGCCTCCGGCAGGCCCAGGGCCACCAGCCCCTGGTAGCTGAGGGCGAGCGCGAGCCAGGACGGCTGCGGTTCGTCCCAGCGGGCGGCCGAGGTCACCCTGGGGGCGAGGCGGCGCAGCAGTTCCCTGCCCGCGGCCGGGTCGGTGATCTCCAGGATCGCGTGGGTGCCGAAGTAGGGCTCGGGCCTGGCCCGCAGCAGCGTGGCCTGGATGTCGTCGAGGTCCAGCGTGGGCGGCCTGCGCAGGCGTCGGAAGACGGACATGGCGGAGGCGCTTTCAGTTGAGGTCGGACAGGAAGCGCTGGACGGCTGCCTCCTGCCGCTTGAGCCGGCCGGCCTCGGCGACGGTGAGGCTCGGGTGGGCGACGAACCACGCCTCCGCCGGGATCTGGTACTTGACGATGAAGGCCTTGACGTCGGGCGAGGTGATGCCGGGCCAGCCCTCGACGTTGCTGAACAGGTAGTCCATCATCTCGGGGATCTTGGTGGCGAAGTCGTCGATGTAGGGGTCCCACTCGCCGTCGAAGGCGGTGGCGAACAGCAGCTTCGTGTCGTCGTCGAGGAACACGAAGCGCATGTTGTGCAGCGTGCCGACCTGGCCGGCGCCCACCAGGTTGCCGTCCACCAGCTTGAAGAACTTGCGCAGCCGCTCGGCGCCGTGCGGCTTGAGCGGCAGGATCGCCGTCAGCTCGGAGACCTCGCCGCTCTTAGCGCCGATGCGTCCGGCCCTGGTGACGGCGTGCTCGGCCGCCTCCTGCTTGTCGGACAGCAGTTCGCCGATGCGCACCTTCAGCGCGATCTTGGCGTCCGACAGGGCGGTCTCGACCTTGTCACGGACGGTCTCGGGCAGCTTCTGGAACCTGGCGTTCAGGTCGATCTCACTCATGGCATCTCTCCTCGGGATTCGGGTGCACAGCCATTTCTGACTGCATCCACATAACTGATTACATCATCAGACTGCTCGGCTGGTGCGTCAACACGCAGCGACACCCGCAGCTCATCCCAGGAAGCGGTGCCGCGCTCGCCACGCGTGGGGCCGGTACGCCCCGCGCGGTGATCGGGCCAATGTCCGCCCGGGCCTCAAAACCCGACGACGGTACGCAGTACCCCCGAAGGTGCGTCGGCGGCGGACGCGGCGGCTGCGTCCGGGTCTACTCGGCCCGGTCCCCGCCGTCGAGGATGGAGCGGACGAGTTCGCGGGCCTCGGGGCGGGAGACCCCGGAGGCGAGCAGGAGGGCGACGGCGGCCGCTTCGCCCGAGGGGCTGGTCCAGTCCGGGCTGTCCTGCTCCTCGATGAGGGCCAGGGTCAGCGCTTCCAGCGCCCGGGACAGTACCGGCGCGGGGAGGACGTCGGCGAAGACGCCGTCCTGCTGACCGCGGCGGATGTTGGCGGTCGCCTCGGTGCGGGCCGGTTCGAGAGCGGCGCGGACGCCCTCCTCGCCGATGTCCCGGCGCGCGAGCGAGATCAGCATGCGGTAGCGGTCGCCGACCGTCCACATCGCCAGGGTCATCCGGACCATCGCAGTCGCGGCGTCGTCCCCGGGCCGGCGGGCCGTGTCCACGGCCTCCTCGATCGACTGCGTCGCCTCCTCGGCGAGAGCCGCGATCAGGGCCTGCCGGTTCGGGAAGTGGCCGAAGAGCGTGCGCCGGGCGACGCCGGCGGCCCGGGCCAGCTCGTCGAGGGTGGCGTCCGCGTTGCGTCCCAGCTCCTCGCGGGCGGTAGCGAGGATCCGGGCCCGATTTGAGCGGGCGTGGCTGCGCTGGGGGGCGGGCAGCTGGCTTGCGGTCATGGATGCGGCTCCCTGTCTCGTGGCAGCCCAATACTTGCACGAGCGCGTGCAGGTTTCTATTGTTGCACTCGTCAATGCAAGTTTCTCTGGCGGAGGTCTGCTGCCATGCCCCTGATCGCCTCGGTCCCGGTGGACCGGATGAAGACCCCCTATCCGCGCAGGTGGTGGGCGCTGCTGGTGCTCTGCCTCAGCCTGCTGATCGTCGTCATGGCGAACACCTCGCTGATCGTGGCCGCGCCCGACATGACCCGGGACCTGTCGCTGAGCAGCGCGGATCTGCAGTGGGTCGTCGACGGCTACACCGTCCCCTACGCGGCGCTGATGCTGATCCTCGGCGCGGTCGGCGACAAGTACAGTCGCCGCGGCGCGCTGATCGCCGGCTTGCTGGTCTTCGCCGGCGGGTCGGTGATGGGCAGCCTGGTCCACAGCGCCGACGCGGTGATCGCCGCGCGCGCCGTCATGGGCGTCGGCGCCGCGATCGTCATGCCGGCGACGCTGTCCCTGCTGGTGGCCTCCTTCCCGCGGGCCGAGCGGGCGCGGGCGATCGTCGCCTGGTCCGCGACCTCGGGCCTGGGCATCGCCATGGGCCCGCTGCTGGCCGGCGTGCTGCTCAAGGACCACGCGTGGGGCTCCACCTTCCTGATCAACGTGCCCATCGCCGCGGTGGCCGTCATCGCCTCGCTGGTGCTGGTGCCCCCCTCCCGCGCCGAGGGCATGGGCCGTCTCGACCTGGTGGGCGGACTGCTGTCCGTGGTGACCGTGGGCGCGCTCGTCTACGCCATCATCGAGGGGCCGCACTTCGGCTGGCACACCGGCGCGATCACGGCTGCGGCGATCGGCGCCGCCGGACTGGTGGCGTTCGTGGCCTGGGAACTGCGCCACCCCTCTCCGATCCTGAATGTCCGCAAGTTCCGCGACCGCGCCTTCAGCGGCTCCGTGCTGGCCGTGCTGCTCTTCTTCCTCGGCGCCTTCGGCACCGTCTACTACGCCACCCAGCACCTGCAGTTCGTCCTCGGCTATGACGCCCTCGCCACCGGCGTCCGGCTGCTGCCGCTGGCCGGCGGCACATTCCTCGGCGCCGCGCTCACCGGCATGCTGACGCCGAAGCTCGGCATGAAGCCCGTCGTGATCACCGGCATGGCCATCGGCACGGGGGCCATCCTGCTGCTGTCCCGTATCGGCGACGGCTCCACCTACTCGGCCTTCGTTCCCACCCTGGCCCTGCTGGGCCTGGCGATCGGGCTCAGCACCTCGCCGTGCACCGACCTGATCATGGGTTCCTTCCCCGAGGACGAGCTCGGCGTCGGCGGCGGCATCAACGACACCGCCGTGGAGTTCGGCGGCTCGCTCGGCATAGCCGTGCTTGGCTCCATCCTGGCCACCACCTACAAGCAGAAGGTCACTTCCGCCCTGGCCGGCCACCTGCCCACCCAGGCCCTCGACACCGCCAAGGACTCCGTCGGCGGCGCCCAGGCCGTGGCCCAGCAGGTCGCCCACAACCCCGCAGGCGGCGCCCGGCAGGCCCAGGCCCTGGTCGCGGCAGCCGACCACGCCTTCACACACGCTGTCGCCCACACCAGCCTGATCGGCGGCATCGTCCTGGCCGTCGGAACCGTCCTCGTGGCCTTCATCCTGCCCGGCCATCGCCCGAAGGCGGTCGCAGAGCCGCTGTATTTCGAGCACGAGCCCGCCACCGAATCAGAAGCTGTGGTCGTGTTCACCCGGGCAAGCGAGGCTACAGTGAGTTGTGAGGAACCTCACAGCTGAGGTCGTCATCGCGAACCGCTTCTCACGCGCCTCTCACGGACTCGGTGTCACGAGGCAGCATCAGGCGTCATGTGGGGTGGACGAGATGGGCCCTGACCTGCATGATTCGGACCGGTGAACATCAGTCAGACGCCAGTTCGACCGCTGGGGGTCAAGGGGTCGCAGGTTCAAATCCTGTCGTCCCGACAGGAATGTCGGAGCCCCGCTGACTGGACGGAAGTCCAGGCCAGCGGGGCTTTTGCCGTTTCTACGGTCGGCTCAGCGCGCGAGCCGCAGGTGACGGCCGGGGGAGTCCGGCGGGACCACTTCGGGACCAGGGGCCCTCCGAGGGCCGCTCAGGTGCGCGCTCAGTGCCTCGCCGGCCCGCTCGATAGCGCGTCGGTCGGGGTGCAGGTAGCGCTGGGTCGTCGTCAGCGACCCGTGCCCGGCGATCTTCCGCAGGACGTGCAGCGGCACCCCGGCGTCCGCCATCCACGTCAGCCCGGTGTGGCGGAGGTCGTGGCGGCGCAGGTGCTCGTACCCCAGCTCCACCACCACCTCGTCCCAGTGAGTCGCGTCCCGCAGGACCGCCGTGGTGATCCGGCCGTCCCGGGGCCCGCTGAACAGCCGGGCCATCGGGTCGGGACCGATCACGTCGAGCCGACGGGCGACCAGCTCCCGGATCTCCGGGATCAGCGGCACCGTCCGGCGGCGCTTCCCCTTGGTGCCCTTGTCGACCAGGCCGCCGGGCGCGGTGGTGGTCTGCCGGCACAGATCCCACGTCCACCCCGTGCGGTCGATGTCCTTGCGCCGGACACCGGACACCTCGCCGATCCGGGCCGCAGTGCACGCTGCGAAGCGCACCACGTCGCCCCAGCCGCCGAACTGGCCGTGCGAACGCAGGACCAGGGCGGTCGCCAGGTCGTCCAGCGTCTGCCAGTCCGGCAGAGCCAGCGCCCTCGGGTCGTCCAGCTCGTCCTCGGCCTGCTGGTACTCACGCTGCCAGCCGCTGACCTTGGCCGGGTTGGTGTCGATGACACCGTCGCGGACCGCCTGTTCCATGACCCGCACCAGCACGGCGAGGGTGTTCTTCACGGTCGAGCGGCCGTGCTCGTCGGCGATCCAGCCGTAGACGGCCCGGTCGATCACACCGTTCGTGACGGTCCGCAGAGGCAGGTGGCCGAGGGTGGGGACAATCCGCAGCCGCCACCCGGCGCGGTAGGGGTCCAAGGTTTTGGACTCCAGGCCGCGCAGGGCGAGTTCCATCACCGAGTCCCCGTACTCGGCCAACGGCATGGTCGCAGTGGTCGGAGTGACGCCGCGGCTGGCCAACCGCTGCATCCCCGCGATCCACTCCTCAGCGGCGTCCTCAGTCGTGAACATCTCGGAGCGGGACGGCCGGCGCCGGGTGGCCGGGTCGGACCATCGGACCCGGGCGCGATACGGGCTCGGGTACTGCGGCCGGTACTCGATGTCCATCGCGAGCTTCACACCGATCGGCGGGTTCTGCTGGGGCATCAGGCCGCCTCTCCGGGAACGATGCGACGCGACTCCAGCCACGCCTGGACGTCCGGGATGCTGTACATGGTCACCCGTAGGTGAGGCGGACGAACGGTGGTCCCTGAACCGGCTTGGAGGTGAGCAATGCTCAAGACCTGTGGATCGGCCTCGGGTTGGACGCGAAGGGCGTACCTTCCCGAGTGATCGACTTCTGGTCATCGAGTAGGCCGACGTTGCACCGCCGGTCGGGAAGGCACGCCCGTGCTGAGCGTAGTGAATGCCGATGGAACGACCGAGACCGGCTCCCTGATTGACGACATCGTCCGCGAGGGCGCGAGGCGGATGCTGGTCGCCGCTCTGGAGGCTGAAGTCAACTCCTACATCGCCGAGTTGGCTGACCAGCGAGACGAGAGTGGGCGCCGCCTGGTGGTCCGCAACGGCTATCACCAGCCCAGGAAGGTCACCACCGCGGCCGGGGTGATCGAGGTGAAGGCCCCACGCATCAACGACAAGCGCATCAACGAGGCAACCGGCGAGCGCAAGCGGTTCTCCTCGGTGATCCTGCCGCCGTGGTGCCGCAAGTCCCCGAAGATCAGCGAGGTGCTGCCGCTCCTGTACCTCCACGGCCTGTCCAGCGGGGACTTCGTGCCCGCGCTCGAGCAGTTCCTCGGCTCCTCGGCCGGTCTGTCGCCGGCCACCGTCACCCGGCTGACCGCCCAGTGGCAGGGCGACCACAAGGCGTACAGCGAGCGTGACCTGTCCGCCACGGACTACGTCTACGTCTGGGCCGATGGTATCCACCTGCGCATACGGCTGGAGGAGGCGAAGGCCGCGGTCCTGGTCGTCATGGGCGTGCGCGCGGACGGAACCAAGGAGCTGATCGCGATGGCCGACGGCTACCGCGAGTCCTCGGAGTCCTGGGCGAGCCTGCTGCGGGACTGCCAGCGGCGCGGCATGCGCGCTCCCGTCCTCGCCGTCGGCGACGGAGCCCTGGGCTTCTGGAACGCGTTGAACGAGGTCTTCCCCAAAACCCGCCACCAAAGGTGCTGGGTTCACAAAACGGCCAACTGCCTCGACAGCCTCCCGAAGTCAGCTCAGCCCGCGGCGAAGAAGGCTATCCAGGACATCTACAACGCCGAGGACAAGGAGCACGCGGCCGCCGCGGTCAAGGCGTTCGCCAAGCAGTACGGCGCGAAGTTCCCCAAGGCCGTCAAGAAGATCGTCGATGACGAGGATGAGCTGCTGGCGTTCTACGACTTCCCCGCCGAGCACTGGATCCACCTGCGGACAACCAACCCCATCGAGTCGACCTTCGCGACCGTCCGTCTGCGGACCAAGGTCACCAAGGGCGCCGGATCCCGGGCCGCCGCCCTGGCGATGGTCTTCAAGCTCGTCGGGTCCGCCCAGGCCCGCTGGCGAGCCGTGAATGCACCCCACCTCGTTGCCCTCGTCCGCGCCGGGGCCCCGCTTCGAACGCGGCCAGCTCGTTGAACGGCCGCAGACGACCGCGGCGTGAATAGGGTGGCGGACCTGCCTCGAAGTTCGAGAACATCCGGTCATGTTGGATGGCACGGCAGGACAGGACCTTCCGGTCGGCTTCGGGTTCCGGCCGTATCGCGGCGACGAAGACCACGGCGCCATGGCCGCGGTGCGGCTGGGGTGTGTTGAACGGGACCGGGTCGATGTCCATTCGGTTGTGGAAGGGCTCCCGACAGCGGCCGAGATCGCCGAAGCTTCTGCCAAGTTGGAGGAGCCGTCCAAGAACCAGATCCTGGTGGTGCTCGACGGGAGCGTCGTCGGCTACTCGACGATCCGGTGGTGGCAAGAGCGGGACGATACGTGGCTGTACCTGCACCGCGGCTACCTCTTGCCTGAGCATCGCGGCCAGGGCATCGGCTCAGCCATGCTGAGCTGGGCCGAAGAGCGGATCCGTCAGCTCGTCAAACAGCATGGAACGGCGCGGGCGGCAGTGATCGGCGCGAACGCCATGGCCTCCGAGCAGGACGCCACGGCACTTCTGCGCGCAGCCGGCTACCGACGTGTCTTCAGCCTGGTCGAGCTGGAGCTGGGCGATCTGCAGCAGGTGCCCGAGCCGGGCAGCGAGCTGCCAGCCGGGATACGGACAGGGCCGATCGGGACAAGCCACTATCGTGCAGCCTGGAGGACGGTCGTCGATTCGTACGCGGACACCGGCTTCACTGAGAGATGGCCTTTCCAGGACTTCGTCGACACCGCCGACCCGGCATGCTGGAGGGCCGCCTGGAACGGGCAGGACATGGTCGGCGTCGCCCTCTGCTCCATCCGCCGTCACGACCACACCGTGGGCGAGGTGGAAGAGCTGAGTGTCCGGACGGACCAGCGACGCCTCGGCATCGGCCGGGTCCTGTTGCTGGACGGGCTGCGGAGCCTTCGCGAGCAGGGTGCAACGACCGCTCGGCTGTTCACGGGCACGGCAAATCCGCACCGGTCCTACGACCTTTACGACAGTGTGGGGTTCCGGCGGCAGAACGAGTACGTCCGTTACCGCAAGCCGCTTGCTTGATCGACCGGCCATTGGGCTGTCAGGTCAGTCCACAGGATTTGACAATTCCTCCGCCGAAGCGGGCCATCAACTCAGCCTCGGAAGGCAGGGTTGATGGCCCGGGCCCCTGATTGATCTCGAACCGCAGGGCATCGGCGATGGCCAGATAGGTGCCGCGCTGACTCCGTCCAGTCACTAGCGTTCCCCTCCGTTCCGCGCTCTCCGGCTGATAGGAAGGATGCCGCAGTTGGCGGCTTCACGGAGGGCACGGCCCAGTATGGCTGACGTCAGCTGGTGCGCTTCTGTTGCTACAACTTTCGCTGTCCATCAAGGCGCCTCGCCATGGTCAGCGCGGGCTGAGCCCGCGGGAAGACACATTACGTCGATCGGTTCCTGAACAGCAGGGAGCAGTCCCGCTCTGCTCGGGTATGCCGCAGCCGCCTGCGGCGCGGCGGCGCCGGCCCCTCCGGCGCGCGCACGCCTCGCCTCACCGTCCCGTGCCAGGGCTCTGCCGCCGCCTGCCGCGTTCGCAAGGGCAGGGCGTAGACAGCCAGGTACTACTTCACCCTGCACAGCGGAGAAGGACGTATCACCGGAAGCTGGGCGTTGCAGTCGGGCGGAGACCCCGGCGCGGAGACGGAGCGCTATCACTCAAATATCGGGGGCCAAGGATACTCAAGAATTGGCAAAGATTCTGCAGGGCAAGGAAAGAGGGATTATGGTCCCAGCCTGCAGGAAGAGTTCCCGATACGGATAGAGCTTTCAATAACAGCAGCGGCAACGCCACCTGGGACACCGGCACCTCCCACGGGACCGGCAACCGCTACTAGTGCTACACCTGATCGGCCCTACCCGCCGGACACCTCCGCGACACACAGGGCGCTGCCCCGGGATGCCTCTGCTCCCGGGGCAGCGCCCTGTGTATCTCCAGTGAAGGACACCCACCCCCTGTGCAACAATGTGATGATCAGTCAGCTGGTGCGCGTTACATATTGCCGCAGGTCAGCAGTGGGGCCGGGGTTCGTGGCAGCGAGACCGGCTATGGCTGACGGCAACAGAGCTGAGGGGGAATCCGGGGATGTCGGTACCAACCGTGGGCGGCGAAGGGGAGTCCGTTGCCCCGTAGGCTACGACCGCTCGACCCCGATGACGGCCCACTGCAGGCGTTCGCCTACGAGCTGAGGTGTCTGCGGCAGGCGGCCGGGAACCCGACTTATCGGGCACTCGCAGCTACCGCAGGCTTCAGTGCCACGACGCTGAGCGACGCCGCCGGCGGCGTGCGCAGGCCCACACTGGACGTGACGCTGGCGTATGTCGGCGCCTGCAGTGGCGATGTCAAGCTTTGGGAGAGGCACTGGTACGCACTCGACCGTCGGCTCGCCGGCAGCACCGGAGCCGACGCGCGGGTCCGGCCGTCGAGTGTGCAGGTCGCACTGACCGTCTCGGAGGTAGTCGAGCCGACGCAGGCGGACGCCGAGAACCGAGCCCCGGTGGTGGACGCGTTCCAGAAACAGAGCTTCGAGCCCGAGCCGGTCGACGGCGAGGAGCCGGGAGCACCGCATCGGCGCCTGTGGCGGTCGCGGGCGTGGCTGCCCGTCATGGCCGTCGCCCTGGCGCTGGTGCTGACCGGCCTGCTCGTGGGTCTCAAGCGCGGGTCCGGCGACACACACACGGTCTCCGGATCCGGCTGTCCGGTCGGCCCGGCCGGCGGGAACACCTTCCAGGGCATGACCTACAGCGGGAGCACCCGGGTCCGCAGCAGCGCCACCCGCAGCGCACCGGTGATCGACCAGATCCCGCCCGGGTGCAGGGTCCAGTTCGTCGGCTTCTGCATCGGTGACGTCGAGGTGGACGTGACGGCCGGGACTCCCGATGTGCGCTGGTTCAAACTGGGCAGCGGCGGGGTGGTCTCGTCGGCGGTGGTGCACGGAAATCCGCCGTGGGAGTTGAGGCCGGACCGCTGCCCGGGTGAGTTCCCGGCTCCATCGTCGATCTCCCTGGCGGTCGCGCCACAACCCTCCGACCCCAAGGCCGTGGAACTGCGCGCCAGCGGTTCCCACCTCGGCATCGTGGGGTTCGCCGGGTACTTCTCCGACAGCGGCCAAGCCGTGCCCGTGCCGCGCTGGCACCAGCTCGGCCTGATCGGCGTCGGCGTCGACGGATTTGTGCTCCCCTGGCGGATCGCGAAGCCAACGGCTGATCAGGGCCCGATCCAGCTGGTCGCCGTCGCCTGCCTGGGTGGGGATGGCCCCACCGATGTGCTGGACGCGCTGACCCTTCCCCCTGCGGCTCCCACCCAGGCGCGGCCGCTGTCGCTGGGCGAGGGCGACCGGAGCACTGCCGCACGGACCGCCTGCCGCTACCCCGCCTAGGGCCAATACCGGTGACTTTGGTGGGTCTGGATCGTTGTGCGGGTGGTGCCACGTCCTGGACAGGTGAAGTCGCCGGTGGCTGACCGGTTGTCGGATCGGATCGCATTGGGGGTGCTGACGCGGGCTTTCCCGCCCGAGTTGGTCGATGAGGTGGTCGCGGAGTGCGGGCGGGTCGAGCAGCGGCACCGGCTGCTTCCGGCGCGGGTGGTGGTCTACTTCGTGCTGGCGATGTGCCTGTTCTTCGGGCAGGGCTACGAGGAGGTGGCCCGGCTCCTGGTCCAGGGACTGGAGCACGAAGGGCGGTGGGCGAAGGCGTGGCGGGTGCCGACGACGGCGGCGATCGGCCGGGCCCGGCTGCGGCTGGGGCCGGAGCCGCTTCGGGCCCTGTTCGCCCGGGTCTGCCGCCCGGTGGCCGTTGCCCGGACCCAGGGCGCCTGGTACCGGAACTGGCGGCTGGTCGCAGTGGACGGCACCGTCTTCGACCTGCCGGACACGGCGGCGAACGCGGAGTTCTTCGGGCGGCCGGGCACGAGTCGTGGGCAGGGCCGCAGTGCATATCCGCAGGCCAGGGTGGCGGCGCTGGCCGAGTGCGGCACGCATACGCTGTTCGCGGCCGAAATCGGGCCGCTGTCCGTCCACGAGACCGTCCTGGCCGAGAGACTGTTCCCCGCGCTGACCGAGGGCATGCTCCTGCTCGCCGACAGGGGGTTCTGCGGCCTGGACCTGTGGCGGGCCGCGAAGGCGGGCGGCGCCGATCTGCTGTGGCGGGTACGGAGCGTGGCCGTGCTGCCGGTCGTCGAGACGCTCGAGGACGGTTCCTACCTGTCGGAGATCGTCGCCGCCCGCGACCACTACCGCCGGGAGGATCCCGAGCGGGTGCGGGTCGTCGAGTACACACTCGGCGGCGACGGCACCGTCTACCGGCTGATCACCAGCATCCTCGACCCGCTCGAGGCGCCGGCCGCGGAGCTCGCCGCCCTCTACGCCGAGCGGTGGGAGATCGAGAACACCCTCGACGAGATCAAGACCCATCAGGGCGGACCCCACCTCGTGCTCCGCTCGCAGCACCCGCGCGGCGTCGAACAGGAGATGTTCGCGTTCCTCCTGGTCCACCACGCCCTGCGCGACCTGATGCACCAAGCCGCACTGCGGGACGGACACGACCCCGACCGAATCTCCTTCACCCGCACCCTTCGCATCGCCCGCCGCCACGTCACCGGCCAGGCGGCGCTTTCCCCCCTCCCGACTTGCCCGGGCCACAGCCCGGAGCATGCGTGAGATCACCGAACGACTCCTGCCCACAAGGCGGTTGCGCTCCAACCCCCGCGTGGTCAAACGCAAGATGTCCAACTGGGCGCTCAAACGGACCGAACACCACAACCCGCCCCCACCCCACGCACCGACCGTGCACCTGGTCGCCCCTACAAAGGCCCACTCCAAACGCCACAAAGCAACCTAAATCACCTGTATTGCGCCTAGGGAGCGTATTCGGTCGTGATCACGGGGTGGTCTTGGTGAGGTCTTTGATCCAGATCATTGCGCCGCGCAGGTGGAGGCCTGCAAGGTAGCTCTCTGGTGTCTTGTCGAACTGGGTGGCGATGCCCCGCCAGGCCTTCAGTCTGTTGATCAGGCGTTCGACGGTGTTCCGCTCCCTGTAGAGCTCGGCGTCGTGGCCGACGGGCCGGCCGCCCGCCGAGCCTTTCCGCTTCCGGTTGGCGGCCTGGTCCCGCTTCTCCGGGATGACGGCCTTGATGCCGCGTTTACGCAGGTGGACGCGGTTTCCGCAGGACGAGTAGGCCTTGTCCCCGGCGACCGCGTCGGGTCGGGTGCGGGGACGGCCGACCGGCCCGCGGACCCGGACCTTCGCCAGCACGGGGATGAACTGCGGACTGTCGGCGGCCTGCCCCTCGGTCAGAACGAGCACCAGCGGGCGGCACCTGCGCTCGCCGGCGACGTGGACCTTGCTGGTCTGCCCGCCCCTGGAGCGGCCGAGCAGCGCGGCCTTCAGGCGGAGCTTGCGTCGGCGTCGGACACGTCGCCGCTCGTCCCGTTCCGGGTCGTGTGCGGTGTCCTGTCCGCCTTGTCCCTCCGCGCCGCCCCTTTTTGCCGGGCCTTCTCCGCCTCCTCGGCGGCCTTCTCCAGGTCGGCGAGCATGGCGGGGTCGAGGTGCATGCCCGCGGCGTCGTGGTGGGCCCGGACGGTGGTGGAGTCCACGCTGACCAGCGACAGGTCTACCTCACCCCGGTTCGCGGCCTCTGCGATCGCGCCCTCCGGCAGGGCCTCGAACACCCGGGCGTCCCTCCACTGCCGGAAGCGGTTGTGGACGGTCGACCAGGCGCCGAACTCCTGCGGTATCTCCCGCCACTGGCTGCCCGTCCGAAACCTCCAGATCACGCCCTCGAACTGACGGCGCAGCCGCTCGGGGTATGGGCCGTACTCACCGATTGGCAGGTACGGCTTGATGAACTCCCTCTCTGCATCGATCAGTTGCACTCGCGTCACACAACAGGATCTATCGGATCAGGCGCGACCGCGAGGGCGAAACCCACAAACTGATCACAACCCGATACCTGCCCTAGGGCCAATACAGGTGATTTAGGTTGCTTTGTGGCGTTTGGAGTGGGCCTTTGTAGGGGCGACCAGGTGCACGGTCGGTGCGTGGGGTGGGGGCGGGTTGTGGTGTTCGGTCCGTTTGAGCGCCCAGTTGGACATCTTGCGTTTGACCACGCGGGGGTTGGAGCGCAACCGCCTTGTGGGCAGGAGTCGTTCGGTGATCTCACGCATGCTCCGGGCTGTGGCCCGGGCAAGTCGGGAGGGGGGAAAGCGCCGCCTGGCCGGTGACGTGGCGGCGGGCGATGCGAAGGGTGCGGGTGAAGGAGATTCGGTCGGGGTCGTGTCCGGCCCGCAGTGCGGCTTGGTGCATCAGGTCGCGAAGGGCGTGGTGGACCAGGAGGAACGCGAACATCTCCTGTTCGACGCCGCGCGGGTGCTGCGAGCGGAGCACGAGGTGGGGTCCGCCCTGATGGGTCTTGATCTCGTCGAGGGTGTTCTCGATCTCCCACCGCTCGGCGTAGAGGGCGGCGAGCTCCGCGGCCGGCGCCTCGAGCGGGTCGAGGATGCTGGTGATCAGCCGGTAGACGGTGCCGTCGCCGCCGAGTGTGTACTCGACGACCCGCACCCGCTCGGGATCCTCCCGGCGGTAGTGGTCGCGGGCGGCGACGATCTCCGACAGGTAGGAACCGTCCTCGAGCGTCTCGACGACCGGCAGCACGGCCACGCTCCGTACCCGCCACAGCAGATCGGCGCCGCCCGCCTTCGCGGCCCGCCACAGGTCCAGGCCGCAGAACCCCCTGTCGGCGAGCAGGAGCATGCCCTCGGTCAGCGCGGGGAACAGTCTCTCGGCCAGGACGGTCTCGTGGACGGACAGCGGCCCGATTTCGGCCGCGAACAGCGTATGCGTGCCGCACTCGGCCAGCGCCGCCACCCTGGCCTGCGGATATGCACTGCGGCCCTGCCCACGACTCGTGCCCGGCCGCCCGAAGAACTCCGCGTTCGCCGCCGTGTCCGGCAGGTCGAAGACGGTGCCGTCCACTGCGACCAGCCGCCAGTTCCGGTACCAGGCGCCCTGGGTCCGGGCAACGGCCACCGGGCGGCAGACCCGGGCGAACAGGGCCCGAAGCGGCTCCGGCCCCAGCCGCAGCCGGGCCCGGCCGATCGCCGCCGTCGTCGGCACCCGCCACGCCTTCGCCCACCGCCCTTCGTGCTCCAGTCCCTGGACCAGGAGCCGGGCCACCTCCTCGTAGCCCTGCCCGAAGAACAGGCACATCGCCAGCACGAAGTAGACCACCACCCGCGCCGGAAGCAGCCGGTGCCGCTGCTCGACCCGCCCGCACTCCGCGACCACCTCATCGACCAACTCGGGCGGGAAAGCCCGCGTCAGCACCCCCAATGCGATCCGATCCGACAACCGGTCAGCCACCGGCGACTTCACCTGTCCAGGACGTGGCACCACCCGCACAACGATCCAGACCCACCAAAGTCACCGGTATTGGCCCTAGGGCGGCTCCCACACGGGCACCCCGTGGACCAGCGGCTGGAGCCACTGCAGCTGACTTCTGGTCGTCCCTGCGCACGGTGGTTGTCCGGCTGTCCAACGGTGCACTCGGACGTTGTCAGGACGTTGTACGGACTTTGTCAGGGCTGCGGAACGCCGCGCACTTGTACGGAATTGATTGTCCGTGACCGGGTCAGCTGTCCTGACAATCAGTCGCCGCACAAGATCTTGTCCGTCAGCACGGTGCGCCCGGCGACCTCGGCCTCAACGGCCTGGCCAACCACGCCGCCGACGACGGCCCCCGCATCCCCATCCAGACCTGGGAGGAGTACCAGCCCACCCACTGACCGCGCGCGGCACCACCGGAGCACGACCGAAGCGAACCACTCCCGGTAGCCCGCACCCCCTGATCCTCCGGTGCGCAACGCCAACGCCCGCCACCCCGAACTCCTGGCCGTCCAGCGCCGGGAACTCGCCCGCATCCGCGGCGAGAAGGGACTCCGCTGGGGCAGCAGCCACGCGGTCACAGCACGAGCGGGCGCTCTTCCATCCATCCATCTCTGCTACTGGAGTTACCCAAGTTGAAGATGTCCCTTCGCCTTGTCCTACGAACCACTCTCGCCGTTGCTGTAGCGGGTGCGCTTGGTGGGACCCTCGTCGGCCCGGCCGCAGCGGCGCCTACCGACCCCGATGGGGTCGCCGTCGCTGCCTCGACCTCCGGCCACCAGAGTGTGTTCGTTCCGACTGTCCCCAATCCGACGACGGCGACGGCCTCGGAGCTGGCCGACGCCGCGAAGAAGGCGGGTTCCCGCTCGCTGACGGCACCGACCCTGAACCAGCGCACCGCGTCGGCCGTCACCCGCTCGGACGTCATATCCCGGGCGATGAGCTGGGTGAACGCCGGTGTGCCGTACAGCATGTCCGCCTACCGGACGGACGCCAACGGGAGGTACCGCACCGACTGTTCCGGCTTCGTCTCGATGGCCTGGAACTTGGCCTCATCCAGCGCCAACAACTGGGGTGAGACCACCGGGACCCTGCCGAACTTCTCCACCGCCATCAGCAAGGAGGACCTCAAGCCGGGCGATATCCTGCTCAACACCGCATCCGGTGCTCTCGGGCACGTCGTCATCTTCAACGGCTGGACCAACTCCGCTCACACCGAGTACGACGGCCTGGAGGAGGCGGGCAGTGTCGGTGCCGTGCGGCGCCACATTCCGTACCCCTACTTCGCTGGGCACGGCACCTTCAGTCCCTATCGATACGACAACATCGCCGATGACCGGGCCCAGACCTCGCCGGTGTCGTTTGATGCTGCCGGTGGTCACGTCGGGTTTGTGGACACCAATGGCAATGTGGCCAATGACTGGGCGACGAGCACGGGTTGGGCGGGTCCGGCGCTGCTTGGTGGGCAGGCTCGTGCGGATTCGCCGGTGGTCTTCAGTCCCAGCGGCGACAAGGTGTTCTTCATCGACACCAATGGCAATGTTGCCAACGACTGGTATGCCAATGGCAGTTGGCAGGGTCCGGCGCTGATCGGCGGTAAGGCCCGCGCCGGTTCCTCCCTCGTCACCGACGCCGCCGGGTACCGGGTCGCGTTCGTGGACACTGACGGCAATGTCGCGAACGACTGGGCGACCAGCAGTGGCTGGCAGGGTCCTGCGCTGCTGGGCGGCCAGGCCCGGTCCGATTCCCCGCTGGCGTTCAATGCGAACAGCGACCATGTCTTCTTCATCGACACCAACGGCAATGTCGCGAACGACTGGGCGACCAGCAGTGGCTGGCAGGGCCCGGCGCTGATCGGTGGGCAGGCCCGGGCCGGATCCGGCCTCGCCACCGACGCCGCCGGGTACCGGGTCGCGTTCGTGGACACTGACGGCAATGTTGCCAATGACTGGGCGACCAGCAGTGGCTGGCAGGGTCCTGCGCTGCTGGGCGGCCAGGCGCGTTCTGACTCCCCGCTGGCGTTCGACGCGAACAGCGACCACCTCTACTTCATCGACACCAACGGCAATGTCGCGAACGACTGGGCGACCAGCAGCGGCTGGCAGGGCCCGGCGCTGATCGGTGGCCAGGCCCGGGCCGGATCCGGCCTCAGCACCACCAATGCCGGCAACCTTGTCGCCTTCGTCGACACCAACGGCTTCGTCGCGAACGACTGGCAGACCAGCAGTGGCTGGCAGGGACCGGCCCTGCTCGGCGGAACCAGCCGCTGACCACAACCCAGCAATCCCACCACACACCACCGCGCCGGCCGGCCACAACGGCCGGCGCGGCCTTACAAGTAAGGAATCAGACTTGTCAGTCATCCGCGGCCTACGCCCGACGCTCATCGGTGTCACGGCGATGGCGACCGTGTGCTGTGTGTCGGCAGGAACGGCAGTCGCGTCGGGGCTGGCGTCGCCGAGCGCTTCGCCATCGAAGTCGATCACCCTGTCGGGGACCGTGAAGGACGCCCGCGCAGAAAGGGTGTCCGGCGAGGTGATCACCCCTCCCGCCTCGATGCCGGCCGTGAACGGCGCACGCATCGAGGTGAACGGCACCCTCGTGGGCCGCACCGACCGTGCGGGCGCGTTCAAGTTCGACTACCCGGACCCGACCGGTAAACCCGTGACGATCACGGTGACCGCTCCGGGATTCGGCGCCTACCAGCTGGCCGGCGTGACCCCGGAACACACCGGTGACTCGCTGACCGTGCAGCTCACGGGCAAGGCGCAGTCGGGCAGCGACCAGGCCGCACCCGCGCCGGACCCGCTCAACCGGGCCGCCGCGGTCACGGCGCAGGCGACGGCAGGCAGCTGCGGCGGCTACTCGTCCGACTCGACCCCGCCCTCTACCATCCGGGTGCTGCAGTACTCACAGCACACCAGCGCGGGGGCGCCGGTAGCGGGCACGCAGATCGGCGTGGTCAGTGTGCCGTTCCAGTCGTACGTCCAGGATGTGCTGGCCAATGAGTGGATACCCTCCTGGCAGCCTGACGCGCTGAAGGCAGGCGCGATGGCGGCGAAGACCTACGCGTGGTACCAGGTCAACCACTGGCGCGGCGGATCCTACGGCGGCACCTGCTACAACGTCGACGACTCCATCAACTACCAGCGCTACATCCCCGGCTCGGCCACCGCCGCCACCAACGCCGCTGTTGCGGCGACCTGGAACACGGTGATGACACGGAACGGCTCGGTCTTCCAGGCCTCGTATCAGGCCACGCTCACCAACAATCCGTCCGAGGCCTGCGGCTCCGGACTGTCCCGCTATCCGGACACGCTCAGCCAGTGGGGGTCGCAGAACTGCGCCCTCGCCGGTAACTCCTGGCAGTCGATACTGAGCCGCTACTACCCCGGCGTATCGTTCAGCGGGGTGTCAGCTTCAGCTCTCGGCACGGTGTCGTTTGATGCTGCCGGTGGTCACGTCGGGTTTGTGGACACCAATGGCAATGTGGCCAATGACTGGGCGACGAGCACGGGTTGGGCGGGTCCGGCGCTGCTTGGTGGGCAGGCTCGTGCGGATTCGCCGGTGGTCTTCAGTCCCAGCGGCGACAAGGTGTTCTTCATCGACACCAATGGCAATGTTGCCAACGACTGGTATGCCAATGGCAGTTGGCAGGGTCCGGCGCTGATCGGCGGTAAGGCCCGCGCCGGTTCCTCCCTCGTCACCGACGCCGCCGGGTACCGGGTCGCGTTCGTGGACACTGACGGCAATGTCGCGAACGACTGGGCGACCAGCAGTGGCTGGCAGGGTCCTGCGCTGCTGGGCGGCCAGGCCCGGTCCGATTCCCCGCTGGCGTTCAATGCGAACAGCGACCATGTCTTCTTCATCGACACCAACGGCAATGTCGCGAACGACTGGGCGACCAGCAGTGGCTGGCAGGGCCCGGCGCTGATCGGTGGGCAGGCCCGGGCCGGATCCGGCCTCGCCACCGACGCCGCCGGGTACCGGGTCGCGTTCGTGGACACTGACGGCAATGTTGCCAATGACTGGGCGACCAGCAGTGGCTGGCAGGGTCCTGCGCTGCTGGGCGGCCAGGCGCGTTCTGACTCCCCGCTGGCGTTCGACGCGAACAGCGACCACCTCTACTTCATCGACACCAACGGCAATGTCGCGAACGACTGGGCGACCAGCAGCGGCTGGCAGGGCCCGGCGCTGATCGGTGGCCAGGCCCGGGCCGGATCCGGCCTCAGCACCACCAATGCCGGCAACCTTGTCGCCTTCGTCGACACCAACGGCTTCGTCGCGAACGACTGGCAGACCAGCAGTGGCTGGCAGGGACCGGCCCTGCTCGGCGGAACCAGCCGCTGACCACAACCCAGCAATCCCACCACACACCACCGCGCCGGCCGGCCACAACGGCCGGCGCGGCCTTACAAGCGGGCGCCGTGCCATCGGGCGGAGACGTGAGGATATGCCGGGCGTGGGGTCCCGATCGCCGAACTCGATCCGGAGCGGCTGCTTGGCCTGGTCGGCCAACTGTGTTCTGCGTCAACGGATGCACCTGAGGTCAAGGGAGCGATCTATGAGGCGCCGCTGGTCCCGCGGCGGGACCAGGGCGGGACCACACGCCATGCACAGAGCCGAGCAATCGCAGCTCGACTCCACAGCTGAACGTGCTCTCGGTGCCCTCTGACCTGTGGAAACTCCTTGCATCGCGATCTGGGGGGCAAGGGGTCGCAGGTTCAAATCCTGTCGTCCCGACTTGCATAACCGCAGGTCGTAGGCCGTTTCCGCTTCTGGCGGGGACGGCCTTTTTGACGTTCCGTCGGCTGGTGGTCGCATTGTGGTCGCACATGGTCGCGTTCATTTCTTCGACCGCGCCGGCCAGGATTCAAGCGGCTGACATCGCTGGGAGTTTGGGACTCGCCGGGTGTTCCTGACGCCGGCTGGAGTGATCGCGGTGTGGTCGCAGCCAGCGGGGCCATCGCTGGTGGGTGGCGTCTTTGTCGGCCTGGGCGAGGATCTCGGCGATGGTGTCGACGGCGTCGCGGGCGGCCTGGCGGGTGAGGTGGTCGTAGATGTTGGCGGTGGTGGAGAGCGTTGCGTGACGGAGCGCAGCTGGCCGTCCTGGTCGCCGTTGCACCAGGGCACCGAATAAACCGGACCGCCCGGATTCGCGGCGGGTGCGACCTTCGACCAGACTCTCCGCCTCGGCTTTCCCGCCGGAACCACCACCGACCACGTCACCGTCGGCATCGCCGAGTCCGCTCGCCGCGCCTCCTGGTCCGGCGATGCCAACGGGGTGCGCTCCTGCCATTTGTGGACCTTCACCGCGCGGGCTGGAGGGGGAACCCGAATTGGCAATACCGAGGTGTTGGACGGCACGGTCGTCGGCCTGACCAAGCCGATGATCGCCTCACGCTGGCGACGCCAGTTCCAGCGAGCCGTCGACACACTCTCGAGCAGGGCGGCGCAAGCCCGCCGTTGAGAGCGCTGCTGCCGGCGCACCGGGTTCCGCCGCGCTCGCCCCGTCCAGCGAGCTCGCATGCAGGGGCGGCCGTCGAGGTGGTCCCGAGCGGCCTGGACGAAGGCGCGGACGAGGAGGGTCTCGGAGGAAGCACCCCGGCGACCTCGACGCCATGGCGCCTCGTGGCGCACCCACCCGGATCGAAGCTGGCTGCCCGGTACCGGGCAGGCGTGCTGACCGCGTCGCTGTGGCTGTGGGTGTGGCTGTGGCTGTGGCTGCGGCGCGGCGCGACCTGAGCCGCGGGCCGAGAGCGGCCGAGTCCGTCACTTGACCAGATGGAAGCCCGGATGCCGGAGTCAGGCGGCCAGGAACCACGTCACAATCGAGCGGTCCCCGTTCCGGAACGGGGTGCGTGGGGACAGGATGAGCAGAGTGACCGCTCCTGACTGCTCTGGATGACAGTGCGTCATGATGCTGGCATGTCAGATGAACGGACCACCCCACGCGCCATCGCCGACAGCCACCTCGACCAGGTCGCAGCGCACGACCCGCTGGAATCCGCATGGCTGGGCCTGCACCCCGGCGACGACCGGCAGCCGGACCTCTCGCCGGAGGGCTTCGAGGCCCACGCCGAGATAGCACGCCGTTCCCTCGCCGCACTCGACGCCGCCCCGGTGACGGCCGATCCCGCCGAGCTGGCCTGCGCCAGGCTGCTGCGGGAGCGACTCACCGCCGAACTCGCCGTCCAGGACGCCGGTGACAACTACCGCCAGCTGCGGGCGATCGGCGCCCACGTCCACCAGGTCCGGGACATCTTCACCTTCATGCCCACCGCCACCGACGAGGACTGGGCGGCCGTGGCCGGGCGACTGCGCAATCTCCCCGGCGCGCTGGACGGTTACCGGGCCACCCTCACCAAGGGGATCTCCCGCGACCTGCTCGCCGCCCCGCGCCAGGTGGACGTGGTCATCGGCCAGCTCACCGCCTGGACCGGAGGAACGGCAGACCGGGCGGCCGGACCGCAGGCGGGCGCTGGCGCCGGCTGGTTCGCCGGCTTCGTCGCGGGCGGTCCCGAGTCGCTCCGCGCTGAGCTGGACGCCGCCGCCCTGCGGGCCACCGCCGCGGTCGCGGAGTTTCGGGACTGGATGCGGGACACCTATGCCCCCGCCGCCGCCGGCACGCCGGACGCCGTCGGCCCCGAGCGCTACCTGCGTGCCGCCCGCTACAACACCGGCGCCGACCTCGACCTGGAGGAGGCGTACGACTGGGCCTGGAGCGAGTTCCACGGGACGCTCGCCGACATGCAGGCCGCGGCCGCCGGCGTCCTGCCCGGCTCGACTCCGCTGGAGGCCATGCACCACCTGGAGCGGCACGGCCACGCGGTCAGGGGCGAGGAGGGCATCCGGGACTGGCTGCAGCAGCTCATGGACGGGGCGATCGATGCCCTCGACGGCCGCCACTTCGACATCACCGGACCGATACGCAAGGTCGAGTCCCTGATCGCGCCCGCGGGCAGCGTCGGAGGGCCCTACTACTCGGGCCCCAGCCTCGACTTCAGCCGCCCCGGCCGGACCTACCTGCCCACACTCGGCCGGGAGTCCTTCCCGACCTGGCAGCTCGTCAGCACCTGGTACCACGAGGGCGTGCCAGGCCACCACCTGCAGCTCGCCCAGTGGGTCGCCGTGGCAGACCGGCTGAGCCGTTACCAGGCCACGCTGGGCATCGTCAGCGCCAACATCGAGGGCTGGGCACTGTACGCCGAGCGGCTCATGGACGACCTGGGGTTCTTCGCCGAACCCGGCTACCGCATGGGTTTCCTGGACGAGCAGATGCTGCGGACCATCCGGGTGATCATCGACATCGGGATGCACCTGCGGCTCGCCATCCCCGCCGACTCCGGCTTCCATCCCGGCGAGCGCTGGACCCCGGCCCTGGCCACGGAGTTCATGGCCACCTACAACGGCGCCTCGGCCGAGGAGCGGGGCGGCCAGATCGACCGCTACCTGGGCTGGCCGGGCCAGGCCATCGGGTACAAGCTCGGCGAACGTGTCTGGCTGGCAGGCCGCGAAGCCGCCCGGCGGCGCCAGGGCCCCTCCTTCGACCTCAAGACCTGGCACATGAAGGCCCTCTCCCAGGGCTCCCTGGGCCTGGACGATCTGGTCGGCAACCTCGCGGCGCTGTAGGTCCCGACAGCGTCGGACGAGCCGCGCACCGCCGAACCGCGCTGTCCTGGCAGGGCAAGGAGCCCCCCAGGGCAGCGCCTCGATGTGCGGTCCAGTGTTGTTGGAGCGCCCGCCCGACCACGACCAGGCTGAGACACGTGACCGCTATGACCACGCTGACCCGCACCTACATCGACGGCCGGCGCCGGCGTTCCAGCGGTGAACTCACCGGCCTGGACCTGCCGGAGCAGGCCGCGGCCGGCCCGGACAGCGACCGACGGCTCGCTCTGCTGGCGGCGCCGGCCCAGGTGTCGCCCCGCTACCGGGCCGTCTGGTGCTGCGCTACCGGGAGGACCAGAGCATCGAGGAGACCTCGGCGATCCTCGGCGTGAGCACCGGAGCCGTGCGCTCCGACGCACACCGGGGCCTGGCCCAGCTGCGGGCGATCCTCGGTGAGTCGCTCAGCGAGATCGCCGCAATCTGACGCGGGGAGAGGAGAGAGAGGCATGACATCGCAGAACGACGCCGAGCAGGTTCACCGGATGACCGCCGCCCTGTTCCAGGAGGTGTTGGCGCGCAGCCGGAGCCGGACCCGCCGCCGGTGCTGGACGAGGTGCGGACAGGCGGTCGCAGGTTGCGCCGCAGGAGGCGGCTGGCGGTCGGGGCGGGCGCGCTGGCCGTGCTGGCGCCGTGCGGGACGGGCGCGGTGGTAGCGGTGGGATCGCCCCCGACGTCGGTGGGGCCGGCGGCCGGAGGCACGGGCGGGCCGGTGCACCAGGACGGCATGGTCCAGCTCGACAAGTTGCACGACCGGATGCTCGTCGCGCTGCGGGCGAACCTTCCGGCGGGCTACGTGAACGTCGTCGACGGCAGCGAGCCGACCACTTTCGAGCTGGTCCGCGAGGACGGAGGCACTGTGGCGGTCGCGGCCGTCATGGGCAACCCACTCGCGGCCGGGACGTATCCGCGCAGCCCCTGCGACGCGGCCGGGCCCTGCGGGCAGGCGTACTTCGCGGACTGCCGGTCGGTCACCCTCCCGGACGGCTCGACCGGCTGGCTGAACAAGGGCACCACCAACCCGGTCACCGGCGCCACGCTGGCCACCCCGCAGGGAAAGCTGTTCGGACTCGGCGGTGTTCCCAGCCGCAGCGGCCACGACGTCGGCCCGGCCCCACTGGACGACCTCGAAGCCCTGGTCCGCGCCCCCAGGTGGCCGCAGTGCTCCAGAGTGTCCCGACGGACGCGCCGAACCGAGCCGAGGCACGGGTACTCCGTACCGGCGGCGCAGGCCGGTTCGCGCGTCCGGTTCGCCTCCGACGACGTGCTGATTCCGCGCGCGGCCGTCCGCTCCTTGCGATGTGACGCGGGTCATATCGGTCCCATGTCACGAACGGAAGGTCAGCTTGCGTCTGGTGGTCGTCCGCACAGCGGGAACGACCGCCACGAAGGAGACAGCAGAGCGATGAACGCGACAGCAGCGCAGCAGCACGAGGTCCTGGTCCTGGGCGCGGGCTACGCCGGGCTCTCCGCCGCGATCCAGCTCGCGGCCCGCACCAGGAGGCGTGGGAACCTGCGTGTGACGCTGGTCAACCCCTACAGCACCTTCACCGAGCGGCTCCGCCTGCACATGACCGCCACCGGACAGGAGACGGCCGAGATGAGCATTCCGGAGCTGCTGGACGGCACCGGCGCCGCCTTCGTCCGCGGCTGGGTCACCGCCGTGGACGCCGAGGCGAAGACCGTCCGGATCGACGACGACCGCATCCTGCACTACGACACCCTGGTCTACGGCCTGGGCAGCATCGCGGACACCGTCGCGGTCCCCGGCGTGGACGACCACGCCTTCACCCTCGACAGCCCTGAGGACGCCGTCCTCCTCGCCGACCGGCTGGCCCGGCTCGACGGCGGGACCGTCGTGGTCGGTGGCAGCGGCCTGACCGGCGTCGAGGCCGCCGCGGAGATCGCCGAGCGGCACCCGGAGCTCCAGGTGGTGCTGCTGGGCCGGCGGGAGCCGGGCGCGGGCATGCACCCGAAGGCCAAGGCGTACCTGGACGCGGCGCTCGCCCGGCTCGGTGTGCGGGTGCGCAGCGGCGTCGACGTGGTCAAGGTGCTGCCGGACGGCGTCGAGCTTGCGGACGGCTGCAGCATCCCGGCGGTCGCGGTGCTGTGGACCAGCGGGACCCGCGTCTCGCCGCTGGCTGCCGCCGCGGGCCTGAGCGTCGACGAACGCGGCCGTGTGGTCACCGACGGCGCGCTGCGCTCGGTCTCCCACCCGGACGTCTACGCCGTGGGCGACGCGGCGGCGATCCGTCAGGGCTACGGCGTGATGCACGGGACCTGCCAGAGCGGCATGCCCACCGGTGTGCACGCGGCCCTGTCGATCCTGCGGACGCTGGCCGGCAAGGAGCCCAGGCCCTTCCGCTTCGGCTACTACCACACACCCGTCAGCCTGGGCCGCAGCGATGCCGTCGTGCAGTTCACCCGCCCCGACGACAGCCCGCGCCGGATCGTGCTGACCGGCAAGCGGGCCGCGAAGTACAAGGAGACGGTCTCCGCCGCGCCGTGGGCGACCTTCGCCCGCATGAAGAAGATGCCCGCCTCGGGCGCGTTCTGGCCGCACGGCGGCCGCTACACCCGGATCAGGAGCGCCAAGTGACCCAGCCGCAGCAGGCCGGCCCCGACGAGCTCGCCTTCCAGCAGTACCGCACGCTGCTCTTCTCCGTCGCCTACCGCATCCTCGGTACCGCCGCCGACGCCGAGGACGTGGTCCAGGACGCCTGGCTCAAGTGGTCGTCGGCCGACCGTTCCCAGGTTGCCGACCCCAAGGCCTACCTGACCCGGATCATCTCCAACCTGGCGATGGAGCGGCTTCGTTCGACCCGCCACCAGCGCGAGACCTACGTCGGTCCATGGCTGCCCGAGCCGGTCCTCACCGGCCCGGACACCGCCGACGGCGTCGCCGCGGCGGACTCGGTCTCCATGGCCCTGCTGGTCGTCCTGGAGACGCTGAGCCCCCTGGAGCGGGCGGTCTTCGTGCTGAAGGAGGTCTTCGCGTTCAGCCATGCGGAGATCGCGGAGGCGGTGGAACGTTCGGAGCCGGCCGTCCGGCAGGCCGCGCACCGCGCCCGCGAGCACGTCCAGGCCCGCCGGCCCCGTTTCACCGCGGACCGCGCCCGCCAACGCGACGTCACCGAGCGCTTCTTCGCGGCGACGGCGGGCGGCGACATCAACACCCTCATGGAGCTGCTCTCCCCGGACGTGACGCTGTGGACGGACGGCGGCGGCAAGGTCCGCCAGGCCCTCAAGCCGGTCGTCGGCCTGGAGACCGTGGCCCGCTGGTTCTCCGCGCTCGGCACCGTGACCTACCAGGGCATCGAGCCCGGGCAGATGCGGGCAGAGCTCACCTGGATCAACGGCGGCCCGGGCGTGGTCTTCCGCGGCCCGGACCGCGTGGTCGCCACGCTGACCTTCGACTTCGATCCGGAAGGCCGCATCGCGACCATCCACAACGTGGCCAACCCGGACAAGCTCCACGCCGTCGCCGACGGCACTCGGCTCGAACTCTCCTGAGCCGGAAGAGCCCGCGAGCACCGGGGCCGGCACCACTGCCCTCCAGTGGGAAATTGACGGGTGCCATCAGGGCCGCAGAAGTGCTGTCGTGACTGACTGGAGCCCCATCCCCTGCTCTCCGTGGCCCTTGTCGCGCTTCGGCACCTGAGCAAGGCCATCGTCAAACAGCACTACAATCACGATCTTCTGATGAAGCATCTGACGGGGGATCGTCATGCAGTTCACGTATCGGGCGCCGGCCTTCGCAGCGGCAGTGCTCGCGCTGCCGCTGCTGGCGGGCTGCGCCAGCGGCGACACGGCAGGGGCGGCCGGGGCCGTGCCGCCGAGCAGCGGGACACCGGCAGGCCAGAACGCGGCCGGCGGGAGCACCGGCGACTCGACGTTCCGTGGCAAGGACCTGGTGATCAGCGCCGGCTGCACCGTGCCCGCCTCCCGGCCCGCCACGGTGTGGGTCCAGGGGTTCGACCCGTCCACCTGGAAGAAGGTGGCCTCGGTGGAGTTCACCCTGCCCGCGCAGGTGGTGATCGACAAGCGGGACCACGAGGAGCTGAGCGCCCTCTACTCGCTGTGCGCGAATGACCTGCCGCACGAGGAACCGGCCGGCGGAACCGCCACCTCGGACGCGGCGTTCGGCCCGCGGGTCCGGCAACTCTTCGACCGCGACTTCACCGAGCTCGCGGTCGTCACCGCCGACGACCGGACCGGCGCGCGCCACGTCGGATACGTCGACCGCGCGGGCAAGTTCACCGACCTCACCGGGGACGGAAACGGCTTCGCCACCACCCCGAAGGAACAGGACGCCCTCTTCGCCCCCGACGGCGGAAGCGTCTGGTTCACGCACCTCGACGCCGCCCGCCAGCAGCACATCGCCAGCCGCTCGACCTCCGGCAGCCACGAGATCACCGAGCAGTGGGCCGGCGAACCGCCCGCCACCCGCGACAACATCCTGCTGCTCGGTGGCTCTCCGCTGCGCGGCCTGCTCGGCCCGAGCCCGCGGTTCAGCCCCGACGGCACCCGTGTCTCCGACTTCGTCCTCGGACGCGGCCGCAGCGTCACCTCCGTCACCGCGAGTGGCCCGTTGGCGAACAAGGGCGCCCTCTCGCTCCCCGACTACGAATGCGAGCCGTCCGGCTGGGTCGACAACCACACCCTGCTCTGCGCGCACCGCGAGTCGGGCTCGAACCCCAAGCACCTGAACAACTTCTGGACCATCGACGTTGACCGGCTGCGACCCGAAGCGTCGAGCCAGACCACGGACGGCGCCGGTCCCGACCTGCTGCCGATGACCGACCGTGCGAACCTCCCCGTCGCTGTCTCGCCGGACGGCAAGCGCCTGCTCTTCCGCTCGGTCCAGGGCAAGGTCGAGCAGCCGTACGTCAGCGCCCTCACCCCGGGGGCCCAACCCCAGCAGATCAGCGGTCAGGACGCTGCCACCGCACTCGGTTACGGTGACGTCGTCCTCGAGTGGCGTTGATGCCATGAGGTGAGGAACTGTCAGGATTCACCCTGCCGCAGAAGCGCCAGGGTGACTCACTGCGTGCAGGTTGCGCCGGACCCTCCTGCAAACGGAGAAACTGATCCACAAGTATTGACGATTGCTCGTTGACCTTCACCCATGGGGAAGCCGCACGTGGTCGTGACCGGGCACCCGCCCGGAACGAGGAGCCCTCCCCGAAGGGCTGGCCGAGCCCGCCGAGGCCGAGGGCCCATGCTGCGGTAGTCGCTGGCCCTCGGGTCCTCACACTTCGTGCCCGCGTCCGGAGAGGATGTCCCGTACCCGGTCGACCAGTCCGACGGGTGGAACAAGCAGGCGGCTCGACGGCGTCCCGCGATGTGGCCGGGTTGGTGCGATCCTCTTGGCGTGGCGCACCTTCCGGCCCAGGGCCTGTAGCTCGTCCACGGTGCAGGACTTGGGAGAAGGGGGAACAGCCGGTTCTCCTGATCGGCGGTCTATCGCGGCCGGGCCAGTTGATGGCGCATCTCGCTCTCGCGCCTCAACACCAGGACCTCCGCTTCGACGTTGAGATCCCGGGGCACGATGAGCACCAGGAACCCGAGCGCACGCCGCACGAGTGGATGGGCCACACGAACGAGCGTCCGGTGATCATGCAAGCGCAGGGATGCTCATGCGGGGCTCGCGCAGGTCAGCGGCGTGAGCAGAGTTCTCGAGTCCCACAGGTTCAGGAGCGGGCCTCAGTAGCCGCCACCGCCGCCCGTGGAACTGGCAGACGGTGAAGCCGACGCGGAGGGTGCGCTGGTGATCGCGTCACCGCTGGGACTGACCACGTACCACGAAGCGCCGAAGGCGTTGACGCCCTGACCGTTGGTTTCTCCGGGCTTTGTGTCCTTGAAGAAGTAGTACAACGGGTGGCCGTTGTAGGTCACCTGGGTCGAGCTGTCCGAACGGGTGGTCGTTCCGACCAGGGACGCGGTCACTCCGCTGCTGTTGGGTGTCCCGGTCGTGGTCTGCGGCGGCCAATTCTGCGTACAGGAGCCGTTACAGGTCGAGGTCGTCCCGGTATCGGCCTTGAACAGATACAACGTCCTGCCGGAACCGTCGACCAGGATCTGACCGAACGGCGAGCTCGCCGTCTTCACCGTGGCGACGCTCCGGCTGGGAGCCGCAGAGCCGGTGGCGGTCGTGGGGGCGCTGGTGCTCGCGGTCGGGGTCGAGGAAGTCGTGGTCCCGGTACTGCTGCATCCGGAGGCAGTGGCTGCCATGGCGGCCACACCGACGGAAAGGGTGATGAAACGATTCATTACGCACCTCTTGACCCTGGGGATGCGGCGACGCCGGTCGACCGGCCGACCGGCGGTGACTTTCCGAAACCACGTTAGGCGCGGACGCCCGACCTGCTTCCGCGGGCGATCCGGCCCAACGCCGACCTTCACTCGTGCGGGTGACCAAAGGCTGCAGCGGGGCCCGGCTGTCAGCCGGAACGTCCGTGCGCATCAGCCCACCGGTGCCTTGTGAGGACGGCGCTGTGGGCGGACCAATCTGCCGGATCCTGATCACATCGAAGGACCTGCAGGTGTTCGAAGTCAGAACCTTGGCAGGTGGAAGCGGTCGAAGAGCCAGGGCGGCGAGCTCGCGGTGGATCCGCTGGTAGCCCCGGTTGGGGTTCTCGCCCGCGAGTCGGAGTACAACAGCGGGGACGGAGCGCAACGGTGCGCGGTCGGCCGGGCCACTTGAGAGAGGAGGTCTTGGCCTGATGGCGAGGAGACCATCGGGACGCGTACGTGGAGGAGCTCCGGAATGTCGGGAGGGAGCCTCCTTCGTACCCCCATGCGACCGTGGCCTCGGGCATCGAGATCGTGCGGAGCCGAGGGAACCGTGCACGACCCTGCACGTGCGAGCTATGGCCACTCTGCGTGCCCGGCGGCGGTGCTCTCCGATCCGCCCGCTTCCCAGACATCGGCGACAACGCGTGCAGGTCGCATCGGACCCGGGTCGTCCCCGCCCTGCCTCACAGCCGTGTCGACCAGGAACTCGGCGTACTCCTGCGCAGTTCCATCGAAGTCGCCCTCGGCGTGCTCTCCATGCCGCGTGGTGACTTCCACGTCTTCGTCAGAGAGCACACGCACACGCGACCGGTATTTCGCCATCTCGTCCTCCGATTGGCTGCCCTCCCGACCGTACGGCTGACGTTCGTTCGCTGCTCGATGAGCGGCCCCGGAGACGCGTGATCCCATGCCCACGGTGAGGCTCGGAGCGGCGGTTCTAGGAAGCGGGCTCGCCCCAGTTGATGCGTTCTACGGCATGAGGCGGGAACGACACCCGAGATCCGTCCTCCTGAGTGACGTGCACCCATCCGCGCTCGTCGATGCGAACAATGCCCTTGACCGACTCGCCGAGCGCGACGCCGGGGCTGACGTATCCCGCCCCGTGGGCCAGATGCACCGTTCCGGGGTTCGCCTCAAGGCCTGCCATGACCAAATTGTCCGGATTTGATCCCGGGTCCACCACCGGAGCCCTGCCATGCCGCCCACCCGTCCGGCCTCCAGGGCCCGCCCAAGGGGCCCGATGTCCACCTCCGTGTCCCGAGGGTCGGCCTTCCCGAGGGTCGGCCTTCCCGAGGGTCGGCCTTCCCGAGGGTCGGCCTTCCCGAGGGTTGACCTTCCCAGGGCGGACGAGGAACCGTCCCGGTGGCCCGACGAATCGGATGTGCCGCTGTGCGCGGTCGGACACATCGGGTTGCCCGGTACCGCCGCTGTGCCACACGTGGAAGGGGACGGTCGTGACGACGACCTTCGGCAGGGGACACAGCGCCCTCCGAGGCCGAGCCGCGAGTCGGTTGTGCAGGAGACGGTGGCACCAGTGTCGTACGACGATCTCCGGGAGGCTCCTCCGGGGTCTCCTTGCTCTGCGCTTCTGCCGCTGCCTGGGCCTCGGACGGTGGCTCGGACGGCGCCTCGGGCCAGGTGGCTCCTGCGGATGCTCGGCGGGGACGGCACGAAGGAAGACCTCGCCGGCCCGGGAACCGTTGATGGGCACCGGATCTTCGACTGCGAGTCCCTGGCCCGGGAGCGGTACCAGCATGAGCTGGCCGTAGTCCTGCAGGAGGATCGAGACGTCCCGGCCACCGATCGCACGGACCTCTGCCGCCACCAGCGGAGCGATGGGCTGCGGCGGCATCTCGTGAGTCCGGTCCAGGAGCCACCCCAGCAGCCGTTCACCGAATCCCTCCGACCGGTCCGCCGCCGCTCCGAGGTTCTCCCGCGCGAAATCCGCCATGAGCACCTCTGTCCCCTGCACCAGACCTCTTCCTCCGCTGGCTCCCTGCCCTGCCTCCACAAGGATCGGCGCACGCCTCACCGGCATTTCCCCTGTCCCGGCATGGCACTGGCCCTCGCCCGCTACACCTCGGCCAGGATGGATCTCGCCGCTGCGGGGCGCGACCCAAGGTATCTCTCGGATGACTTTTCCGGTCAAACATGAGGGCGCGGTAATTTTTTAAAAAGATTTATGTGCATGGGGGCTCGAATTCCGGCGGTGCGGAGTATTCTGGAAAGTGCCGGGAGAAGTTACCGGTAGGACGATCGCGAGGAGGCGAATATGCGGATCAGTGAGGCAGGATGCCTGACTCTGCAACTCGTGATCGCAGAAATGTCCGCCCTTTCGGCGGGAAGATCATAGGGGGAGGACGGGGGCCCTGGGGCCCGCGGATTCAGATCCTGTTGTCCCGGTCGGTGTTGCGTTAACGCAGGCCGGAAGGCCGTCCCCGCAGCGATGCGGGGACGGCCTTTTGTGGGGTGCGCTGAGCGTCACGGTTCGCGAAGGATGCCCGCAGCCTTCCATCGCTGCTGTCTGTCGGTGAGTGATGCAGGATCGTTTGGCCCGGGAGTCGACAGTCGCAGCCGTCGCCGCGTTCGCCGGCCTGCTCGCGGTCAAGGTCCACCTCTGTCGGCCCCGAGATCCGGAGGCGAAGGGCCTGGTCGAGCGGGCCAACGGCTACCTGGAGACGAGTTTCCTGCCCGGCCGTGTCTTCACGGGCCCCGACGACTTCAACACCCAGCTGACGGCCTGGCTCAGATCGCCAACCGCCGGCAGCACCGCTCGATCGGCGCCCGCCCGGTGGACCGCTGGGAGGCCGACCGCGCCGCGATGCTGCAGGTCCCGCCCGTCTCACCGCCGCACTGGTGGCGTTTCCACACCCGCATCGGCCGCGACCACTACATCCGCGTCGACACCAACGACTACTCCGTCCATCCCCGTGCCATCGGCCACCGCGTCATGGTCCGTGCCGACACCGAGGAGATCACCGTCACCGCCGGCAACGACATCGTGGCCCGCCACAGCCGTTGCTGGGCCAGACACCAGACCCTGACCGATCCCGAGCACGCCGCCGCGGCCAACGTCATGCGCGGCGAGGTCATCCACCAGCAGGCCGCCCGCGCGCATGCCGCCCGCGCCGCGCTCCTGGCCCCGGACAGTCTCGGCATCGAGGTCGAACAGCGCGAACTGGGCTCCTATGACCGCATGTTCACCCTCATCGAAGGCGGCGCCGGCAAGGAGGACACCTGATGGCCCGCACTGCTTCGAACACTACGGCCGGCACGACGAAGCCGGACGGACAGACGTCCCACACCGGCCGGCAGACCGCCGCCGACCTGGCGTTCCTCGCCCGCGCGATGAAGGCTCCCGCGCTGCTGGACGCCGCCGAGCGCCTGGCGGAGCGCGCCCGCACCGAGTCCTGGACCCACACCGAGTACCTGGTCGCCTGCCTGCAGCGCGAGGTCTCCGCCCGTGACAGCCACGGCGGCGAGGGCCGCATCCGCGCCGCCCGCTTCCCCGCGATCAAGACCATCGAGGAACTCGATGTCGCCCATCTGCGGGGCATGACGCGCCAACAGCTCGGTCACCTGGGAACATTGGACTTCATAGCGGCCAGGGAGAACGCCGTTTTTCTGGGGCCGCCAGGCACCGGCAAGACGCACCTGGCCACCGGCCTCGCGGTGAGGGCCTGCCAGGCCGGCCACCGGGTCGCGTTCGCCACCGCCGCCCAGTGGGTCGACCGCCTCGCCGCAGCCCACCAGGCCGGCCGGCTCCAGGAGGAGCTGGTCAAGCTCGGCCGCTACCCGCTGATCGTGATCGACGAGGTCGGCTACATCCCGTTCGAGTCTGAGGCGGCGAACCTGTTCTTCCAGCTCGTCTCGAACCGCTACGAGAGAGCCAGCGTGATCGTCACCTCGAACAAGCCCTTCGGACGGTGGGGAGAGACCTTCGGCGACGAGACCGTCGCCGCCGCCATGATCGACCGGCTCGTCCACCACGCCGAGGTCCACTCCCTCAAGGGCGAGTCCTACCGCATGCGGGGCCGCGAACTCGGTCGCGTCCCCACCACCGACAACGACTGAGCACGAGCACCGACGACGCGAGGGTCAGAACTCAACCGCCCAAACTGGGTCACGGTTCAGCCGCCGCCGACACCCTGACCCGCGCGAATCGGACTGGCAAACATTGTTCGGGCGCCCATTCGAGCGCTGGGGGTCAAGGGGTTGTAGGTTCAAATCCTGTCGTCCCGACAGTGATGTCGGAGGGCAGGTGGCTGGGAGAATCCGGGTCAGCGGCCTTTGCGTTGATGGGTTGCCAGGGTGGGGATTTTCAGGATCCGTGCCGAGTGATCTTGCTGGGGATCAATCAGGAACCGCCGAGGGCCGCGCCTGCGCCCTGGCCGGAGCCCGGTTCGCCGTCATGCCGGCCATCTCGATGGAACAGCACCACAGGGGACGGCGGTCGCGCCAGACGTGAGGTCGGCGTGCGTGAGCCAGTGGGATCCGCGGATCGAAAAGTGCGGGGATGTCCGACATCTGATCGTGGATCGCGACGGTCGGGCCACCAGGCCTGATCTCCAACCGGCCGGTCCGCCTGTGCAATCAGGTTCAGGCGTCCTGGGCGCAGATCGACGTCCAGCTCACGCGGCGGCAGGACCTGATCCCCATCCTGGTGGATACGACCAGGAGTTACGCCGGCCGGGAGTGCTGCACCCTGGAGGCGGTCGCGCCGGCCCGGGTGGCCGGCACGATCGGTGGTGCCGCAGAGCGCGCGGAGGCCGAGGACGCGCTCAGCACACAGGCGCGGGCCGTCTGTTGCGTTGGGCACTGCCGCACCGCTTCACGCGCACCGGCGCCCGCCCCCGGGCGGTCGTCAGCTTCCGGCGCTCGCCGACCGGCGCTGGCGCTCCACCAGGTCCGCCCCGATCAGGCCGGCTGCCCGGCGCAGCTGCCTGCGGAGGTCGGCCACGGCGGCCTCGGCTTCCTCGGGGAAGGAGCGCGCTGCTATGGCCGGAAGGGTGGTGGGAAGGTCGCGGAGGGCGGCCCGGAGGACGCCGGCGAGCCGTTCGAGGTCGCCGAGGGCCAGCCGGCTCTCCTCCAGGTCCGGGGCGGGACTCGGCCGGTCGACCGGCTCGCGGCGCTCCCACTCGGCGACGTTGCCGGGGGTGTAGCCGAGCTCGGCGCGGGCCGCGGTCAGGGCCTTGGCGGTCGGCCGGACGCCGTGGGCGAGGACCTTCTCCACCACCTCCCGGACCTGCTCGGCGCCGTACTCGCGCAGGACGGGCACCAGCACCCGGGCCTGGGACTCGCGCAGGACCAGGTTGCCAAAAGCTGGATTTGGCAACAGCGCGGCCTGGACGGGGATCATCTCCAGCAGACGGTGCGCGTAGGACCGGGACAGGTTCCAGCGCTCGGTCAGGTACTCGTCCCAGGTGGCGTGGCTCGCCTTGTAGAGCCTGCGGTCGTGGATCTCCCACAGTGCCGGTCCGGCGTGCTGGGCGAACCGGACGTGCGCGGCCTGCTTGTCCGCCTCGAACTGCGCCTCGGCCTGCCGGACGGCCTCCACGCCTTCGGCCTGAGCAGCGGCGACCCGGGCTTCGAGCTCGGCCAAGGTGCACTCGCGCAGCCGGAGCGACATGGCGGGCGAGTCCGGAGAGTCCGGGAGGTCGGAGGGTGCGGTGGCGCGGCGGCTTCCCGGGCGGTTGCCGATGAGCAGGGTCTCCGGTCCGGCGAGGGTCGCGGTGCTGTCTGGGCGCTGGAGGCGCGGGCGCTCGCTCATGCCGCGGCCTCCTGGAGGTGCTGAACCTTCTCGGCGAGCTTGGCGAAGTCGTCCGCGACCTCGCGGGCGGGGACGGTCCGCAGCGAACGGAGCGGTGCCACGGAGTCGGCGGCGGCCTTGACGACGGCCCGCTCGCGGATGTGCGGCGCCCACACCAGGCCGGGGAAGCAGGTGTCGAGGCCCTCGATCTGGAAGTCGTGGACACCGAGACCCGTGCGGACCCGCGACGGGACGACACCGGCCACGCGGAGCCGAGGGTTGCTGAGGTCGTCGGCGTGGTCCCGGACGAAGTTCAGCACCCGCACGGCACCCTCGATCCCGTCGAACTCCGGCTCGGCCACGATGAGCACCACGTCGGCGGCCACCATCGCGAGCTGAGTCAGGTGCCCGAGGGAGGGCGGGCAGTCGAGCAGTGTGATCCTCCGGTCGTCGCACCCCGCCAGCGCCCGTCTGAGCCGTTTCACGGCGCCGACCGTACCGGCCTCGGAGATCCGGTTCTCCAGCTCGAACCTGGCCGGCAGGACACGGATCCGCCGACCGTAGATCCCGCCCCACCCGCACGGCACGTACGCGTCCCTGGCCGCGCCCAGCGCGTCGCACTTGATCGCCTCGCTGATCGTCATCTGGTCCGGTTCCGGCCGGGCACCCAGCCGGCGGGACGCGTTCCCCTGCGGGTCGACGTCGGCGACGTCGACCTCCTCGCCGGCCTCGGCCAGGGCTGCGGCGAGGTTCACCACCATCGCCGACTTCCCCGAGCCGCCCTTGTTCTGACACACCGCAATCCGCATTCGGGCTTCCTCTCCGTCGCTCCGGCCGCGCCGTGGGAGCGGTCCGTGCTCGCAGAGTAACTATCCGATCACCCAACGGCGCCGAGGGTTGCCCGGCCCGGACAAGGAACACCCGGACGGCGGCGGACACGCCTCGGATGGTGCGCCGTACTGGGGCATGGGGTCGGCGCACGCAGCCAACGGGGCCGGGTGCTTACCGGCGGAAGCACGGGTCGGCCGCCTCGAGGTGCGCTGACCGGCGCTCAGGCGGCTGCACCGTACGCCGCAGCGACGTCCTCCATTCGATCGGACAGCTCGTGTAGCTCGGCGCGGGTCTCCGCATCCGTCCTGTAGAACCTGCTGACGCCGGTCGCTCGGTACCGACCGCAGTAACTCGCCCGCCAGGCGGCCACCCTGACCACCTCAACGGCGGCCGGGTGATCTCCGCCGCCGGCCTGGGCGGTCCGATCGAGGACGAGTACGCACCTTCGGGGACGCCGCTGAGCCGCGCCTCATCGCCGAGCGGCTGGACGAGGGACTCGAACGCCGGGTCGCTTCTGGTCCGGCGAGCCGGTGAATCACCGTCGGCACTTCGAGGTTCGGGACGTGACGCTGGAGCCAGCCACCGTGCAGCGGCCTGGTCCACCGGTGTGGATCGGGGGATTCTGGCCGCGTCGTGGCCCCATGCGGCGGGCGGCGCGGTGGGATGGTGCGGTGCCGCTGGTCGAGACGGCTCGGCACGGTCATGTGCCGGACGTGGCGGAGGTACGCGAACCGGTCGGCGCCGTGCGCGAGCACCGGACGGTCGGGACCGAGCGCCCCTTCGTGCTGAGCGGTGCCACGCCTGCGGACGCGGCCAAGACCCGGGACGTGATCGCTCCGCTGCGCGACGCCGGCGCCACCTGGTGGGACGAGAGTCAGATCCGGACCGGCCCCGACCTGGACCGCCTGCTTCCGGTGCTGCGCCGCATCGAGGCGGGGCCGCCGGTGGTCCGATCGGCCGCCTCGACGGCATGACGGCGGATCAACAGGGGCGTGGCCGCGAGTCGGCGAGTCGGGCTTCAAGTGCATCGATGTCGGACTCGACGCTTGCTACGACGTGGTCGGTCACGTAGCCGAGTCGGGCGTTGACGCGGATCATGTGATGGTTGTCGGCTGTCGTCATCGTGAGCACCCGTTCCAGTCGGGGGAGGTCGGCGGTGAGCCACTGCAGCATCGAAGCCTTGATCGCCCGGCCGAGTCCGAGCCCGCGGAACTCGGGCAGCACGGCGGTGTCCTCCTGGTGGCAGTAGCTCGACTGCTGCGGGACGAGGGCGATCTCGGTGAAGCCCGCCACCGCCCCGCTGCGGTTGTCCACGGCCACGACGTACCGATGTGACTCGCCGATCCCGCGCATCCTGGCCTCGTAACCGCCGCACCTGTTCCACGGTCCAGTCGGGGTGCCGGTAACTGGCCTCACCGGTCGGCGAGTCGGCGATGGCATTCCGTGCTCGGGCGAAGCTCTGCACGACGTCGTCCGGGGCCGTGTCCACCCACGTCCGGATCCGGAACCCGGGCGCCGGCGGAACCTGCCAGCGTGCCGGGTCCACGTTCCTGAGGTCCAGGTGGTGTGAGGCGCGCTGCGCGACCGTGCGGAATCCGAGGGCGTCCGTCCACCTCGTGGCGTCCGCGCCTGCCTTGGCCTGACCGGCGATCATCCGGCAGCCGCGCTCGCGGAGCTCCGGCAGCATCGCCTGGAGCAGGCGTGTGCCGACACCGTGCCTGCGGTTCTCGGCAGACACACGCACGGTGATGACGGCCCGCTCGCTGTTCTCGTCGGTCGGGACGGCCGCGCTCGCTGTGCCGATCAGCCGCCCGTCGTCCCGTGCGACCCACAGCCGTTGCAGCCCGAGGTACGAGGTGGGCTGGCACAGTTGCCTGTAGGTAGGAGTCGTACGGCGGCACCGGGGAGTTCGGGTAGTCCGCGGCGATTGTCGTGACGGCGAGCTCGTACCAGGCGCGGAGCTCGTCCGCCGAGGCGTGCTCCGGTGCGAACGGCGGTGTCTCCAGACTGATGACGGCGTTCCTTTCCTGGGCCTCGTCGAGGGCGGGGGTCGCCCGTCGAGTGTTGTCAGCAGTCGGACGGGCTGGTGGCATGCCGGGGCAGGTGGCCGGCGCCGGTGCGATCACGACCAGTCCGAAGTCGAACAAGCGTGTCAATCGGCGGGGCACGGTGCGGCATAGGGGAGCGGCACGTACCGACTCCACTGCTTCGCGTCGAGGGTACCTGCGGTGGTCCGGCAGATCCGCCGGATCGCGTCGTCGACGCTCAGGTTCCACAGGCCTGCGACGCCTTGGTCGGTGGTGGCGGCGAGGATGTTCCCGTCGGGGCTGATGGCCACGACGGAGACGGGGCCGGTGGTCACGGTCAGTGGCTGGCCGATGGGCTTGGGGTGGTCCGGTTCGGTGACGTTCCATCGGCTGACGGTGCCGTTGGCGGTGTGGCCGCCGACGGCGAGCGTGTGTCCGTCGGGGAGCCCTTGTCAGTCGATCGACAGACGTCGGTCGACCCGCAGAGGTGTTATGCGAACGACCGGTGGATTTGTCCGCTGAACCGGCGAAGTCCGTTCCATTCAAGGGGAGTTGGTGCTCGAATCGGTAGCGGCGAACTCCGCGAACCAGTGGAGCATGTCGGGGTGCTGGACCGCGCCCTCGCTGCTGACGTCCTCGACGCGGGCGCCCTGAAGGATGCGCTTGACCGGGACTTCGAGCTTCTTGCCGGTCAGGGTGCGGGGGACGGCGGGGACCTGTACGACCGCGTCGGGGACGTGGCGTGGGGAGAGTTCGCGGCGGATGACGGCGGTGATCCGGGCACGCAGGGCGTCGTCGAGTACCGAGCCGTCGGCCATGGCCACGAAGAGCGGCATCCGGTAGCCGCCGTCGGGCTGCTCCGCGCCGATGACGAGGCTGTCCGCGATCTCCGGGAGCTGTTCGACGACGGCGTAGATGTCGGCCGAGCCCATGCGCACGCCCATGCGGTTGAGGGTGGAGTCGGAGCGTCCGGACACGACGACGGACAGGTCGTCGTCGACGGTGACCCAGTCCCCGTGCCGCCACACGCCCGGGTAGGTGGCGAAGTAGGCGGCGCGGTAGCGGGAGCCGTCGGGGTCGCCGACGAAGTGCAGCGGCATGGACGGCATCGGAGCCGTGACCACGAGCTCGCCCTGCGCCCCGGTGAGGGGCCGGCCGGAGGGGTCCCAGGCGGCCAGTGCCACGCCGAGCGCCGGGCCGGGGATGCGTCCCGCCCGGACCGGCAGGAGCGCGGAGGCGCCGGCCAGTACGGAGCACACGTCGGTTCCGCCGCAGACCGACTGCAGCCACACCGCGGGGAGCTCGCGGTGCGCCCAGTGCCAGGTGGACGCGGGCAGCGAGGAGCCGGTCTGCAGGACGGTGCGCAGCCTGCTCAGCCCGTACGTGGCAGCCGGGCGGGAGCCGGCCTTCTCGCCGGCGGCGAGGTAGGCGGCGCCGACGCCGACGACGGTCGCCCCGGTGCGTTCGGCGACGCGCCAGGCACCGTCGGTGTCGGGATGGGTGGGGCTGCCGTCGTAGAGGATCACGGTGCTGCCGAGCAGCAGGCCGCCGACCAGGAAGTTCCACACCATCCAGCCGGTCGAGGTGAGGAAGAGGTAGCGGTCGTCGGGGCGCAGGTCGGCGCCGAGGCCGAGGGCCTTGAGCAGTTCGACGGTGATGCCGCCGTGGCCCTGCACGATGCCCTTGGGAACGCCGGTGGTCCCCGAGGACCACAGGATCCACAGCGGGTGGTCGAAGGGCACGTCCGCGAAGCGGAGCGGGCCGTCGGCGGGGGGAAGTGCCGTCCAGGCATGCTGGCGGAGGTCGCGGCGCGCGGTCCAGGGCCGGTCGGCGCCGGTGAACAGGTGGTCCACGGCGAGCAGGTGGCGCATGGTCGGCAGCTGCTCGGCGATCTCCGCCACGGCCGGGCGCCGGTCGAAGTCCTTGCCGCCGTGCCGGTAGCCGTCGGCGGCCACCAGCACGGTGGGGCGGGCCTGCTGCAGCCGGGCGAGGACGCTGGGTGTGCCGAAGTCGGGTGAGCAGACCGTCCAGACCGCGCCGACGGCGGCGGTGGCCAGCAGCGCGACGACGGTCTGCGGCAGGTTCGGCAGGTAGCCGGCGACGCAGTCGCCCGGCCCCACGCCCATGGCGCGCAGTGCCTGGGCGACGGTGGCGACCTCGTCGCGCAGCTCCTGCCAGGAGGTCTCCCGCGGCTCGTCCTCCTCGCCGAGGGCGACCAGCGCGGGACGGGTGCCGTCGGCGGCGGCCAGGCACCGCTCGGCGAAGTTGATCCGCGCACCGGGGAACCAGCGGGCCCCCGGCATCGCGGTGTCGGCCAGTACGCGGCCGGGGTGGTCGGCGCGGTGGCCGGTGGCGGCGTCCAGACCGTGGAACTCCCACACCGCCGACCAGAAGCCGGCCAGGTCGGTGCTGCTCCACCGCCAGAGCTCGGCGTAGCCGGAGAAGCGCAGTCGGCGTTCCTGCTCCAGCCATCGCAGGAACGCGGCGACGGTGGAGTGCTCCGCCTGGCCGGGGTCGGGCGACCACAGCAGGTCACTGTCGGTGCTCATCGTCGTCTCCCTGGGTGGTTCGGGTGGGGGAGTTGTGGTCCGGACGCCGCCGTGGGCGGGCGGTTCAGTCCTGCGGAAGTTCGGCCAGCAGTTCCAGGGCGCGGGGCCAGGGGCCGTGGCCGGAGGCGGGGTTGAGGTGGCCGACCGCGCCGAGTTCGACGAGGCGGCTCTCCCAGTCCCGGGCCAGCTCGGCGATCCGGGCGAAGCCGCCCAGTGGGTCGTTCGCGCTGGCCGCCACGAGGGTCGGGAAGGGCAGCGGCTTGCGCGGGACGGGTGTCCAGCCGTTGTCGGCCAGCTCCTCGGGGGCGGGGTAGCCCTCCGGCAGCGGGCTGTCGAAGTCCGGCGGGGTGGCGAGCAGTGCCCCGGTCACGTCGCCGCCGTACCGGTGGGCCCAGTGGACGGCGGTGATCACGCCGGCGCTGTGGGCCACCAGCACGACGGGCCCGTCGATCCGGGCGATCACCTGGTGGAGGGCCTCGACCTGGGCTGTGCAGCTGAGCCGGTCCTGGGTCAGCGGGGGGACGGTGTGCACGTCGCGGCCGGCGGTGGTGAGTGCGTCGGCCAGCAGGGTCTGCCAGTGCTCGGCGACGTGGTCGCGCAGCCCCGGCACGATCACGACGGCGGGTTCGGTGGGACGGCTCATACGGGGAGTTCCGTTTCGGTGGGGTGGGGCGTCCCGGGCTCGGCGCGGGCGGTGAGCCGGTCCAGGTCGCGGGTGTAGAACCGGCGGCCGAGCAGGAAGGCGGCCACGGCGGGGACGGAGACGAGGGGGATCACCTGCAGTGCCTCGCGCAGTCCCAGGTGGTCGGCGAGCATGCCCGTCACGGACGGTCCCGGGGCGAGCCCGAGGAAGCTGTTGGCGAGGGTCAGCGTCGCGAACGCCGTGGCGGAGATGGCGACCGGGGTCAGGTTGGCCACCATCGCGGCCGCGGGGCCGGCGGTGCCGGCGCAGACCAGCGCGCCGGCGGCGAGCAGCGCGAGCTGCGCGGCACCCGTGGGCAGGCTGAAGGCGGCCGTCAGGAGCACGAGCGAGCAGAGGCTGCAGGCGATCGCGACGGCCCACTTGCGCTGCGGGAACGTCTGGCTGACGCGGTCCGAGACGAGGCCGCCGGCGATCATGCCGGTGCCGATGAGCAGGGCGTAGAGTCCGGCGGTGGCTCCGGCCCGGCCGGTGGCCATGTGGTAGTAGCGGTTGAAGAAGCTGGGCAGCCAGGAGATCAGTGCTCCCGCGATGAACAGTTGCAGGCCGCTGCCGACGTAGGCGCTGACCACCGAGACGGAGGAGAACAGCTGCGGCAGCAGGGAGCGCAGCGGGGCCGTCTCCTTGCCCGCGGGCCGGCCGCCGGCCGCGGTCGGGTCCCGTCGCGGGTCGAGCCGTTTCTCGGTGACCACGACCGCGTAGACCGCGGCCAGTACCAGGCCGAAGACACCCATGGCGGCGAAGGCCCAGCGCCAGCCGAACGCCTGGGCTATGGCGCCGCCGACCGCGACGCCCAGGACCGAGCCGAACGCGCCGCCGGCGATGAACGCACCCGACAGGGTGGCCCGCATGGCGACCGGGAAGACGCTGAGCACCACGGCGATGCCGACGCTGCCGTAGGCGGCCTCGCCGATGCCGACGAAGAGCCGGCCGAGGAACATCTGGTCGTAGCTCGCCGCCGCGGCGCAGCCCAGTGTCGCGAGGCTCCACAGGGCGGCGGCGAGGACCAGGCTCCTGACCCGGCCCCAGCGGTCCGCGACGAACGACATCGGGAAGGTCAGCACGCCGACCGTCAGCGCGACGATCCCGCTGAGCGAGCCCAGTCGCGAGTCGGACAGCAGCCATTCGGCTTTCAGGAGCGGGAAGACCGCGTTGAGCACCTGCCGTGACATGTAGTCGGACAGCAGGAGCGCGAAACTCAGTACGAAGACCACCCAGGCGTAGCGCCTGGTCACGGCCGGCGCTGCGGAGGGGGTCTCCGTCGGCGCCTCGGCGGTGGTGGGGAACCTCACTGTTGCCACCTCACCTTTCCCGGTGCCCTTGGGGGCTCGGACTCTGATGATCAGAAGGGTCTGTCGCCGACGATTCCCGCGCGCTCCATCTTGCGGACGGCGGGCCAGTAGTCCTGGACGGCGTAGTGCTGGGTGGAGCGGTTGTCCCAGATAGCGACGCTGTTCGGCTGCCAGCGCCAGCGGACCTGGTACTCGGGGACGGCGGCCTGGCTGATCAGGTAGGTCAGCAGCTGGGCGGCGCCGGGCGCGTAGTCCTGGCCGAAGCGGACCCGCTCGGGCGTGTGGAAGTTGACGAAGTGCGTGGCGAAGCTGTTGACGAAGAGGATCTTCTCCTCGGTCTCGGGGTGGGTCCGTACCACGGGGTGCTCGGCGTCCGGGTACCGCGCCTTGAGCTGGTGGCGCATCTCGGTCGGCATCACCGCGCCGAAGGTGGCCTCGATGCTGTGGCGGGCGCGCAGGTCCGCGATCTGGGTCTTGATGTGCTCGGGGAGGCGGCGGTACGCCTCGGCCATGTTGACCCAGATGGTGTCTCCGCCGACCGGCGGGGACTCGACGCAGCGCAGTACGGCGCCCATCGACGGGTTCTCCCGCCAGGTCCCGTCGGTGTGCAGGGCGTTCTCGTAGTGCTCGGGCTTGCTGTCGAGGTCCTTGTAGATGCGGACCAGGCCGGGGTGGTCGGGGTCGCTGCCGGCGACGGGGTGGTCCTCCAGGGCACCGAACCGCGAGGCGAAGGCCACGTGCTCGGCCCGGGTGATGTCCTGGTCGCGCAGGAACAGCACCTTGTACTGCAGCAGCAGTGCCCTGATCTCGGCGAACAGGTCGTCGTCGCGCGCCGCTTCGCCGAGGTGGACGCCCGACAGTTCGGCGCCGATGGTGCAGGTCAGCGGTTCGGCCTTGATCGAGCCGAGGCTGGTGGGGCGGATCAGGGCGGGGCCGGGCGCCTCGGGGGTGTGCGTACGGGTCATGGTGCTCACTCCAGGGGTCTGGGGGAGTCCACGCGGGGCGTGGTCACAGGACGAAGACGGACGAGCCGGTGGTGCGGCCGGCTTCCAGGTCGCGGTGGGCCTGCGCGGCGTCCTTGAGGGCGTAGCGCTGGTTGGTCTCGATCGTGATGCGGCCGGAGGCGACGTGGCCGAACAGCTCCGCGGACAGCTCGTCCCGGTCGGCGGGGTCGGCGATGTAGTCCGCCAGTGCGGGACGGGTGACGAACACCGAGCCGGCCAGGGCGAGTTGCATGGCGTCGATGGGCGGCACCGGCCCGGAGGCGGTGCCGAAGCAGACCAGCAGGCCGCGCCTGCGCAGCGAGGCGAGCGAGCCGGCGTAGGTGTCCCTGCCGACACTGTCGAGCACCACCGGGACGCCGGCGCCGTCGGTCAGCTCGCGCACCCGCGCGGCCACGTCCTCGCGCCGGTAGTGGATGACGTGGTCCGTGCCGTGGGCGCGGGCCAGCTCGGCCTTCTCCTCGGTGGAGACGGTGCCGATGACGGTCAGCCCCAGCAGCTTGGCCCACTGCGAGACGATGAGGCCGACGCCGCCGGCCGCCGCGTGCAGCAGGATCGTGTCGCCGGCCTTGAGCGGGGCGATCCGGCGCATCAGGTACGCGGAGGTCAGTCCGCGCATGGTCATCGCCGCGGCCGTCTCGCAGTCGATCGCCTCGGGCAGCTTGATGAGGTGCGAGGCCGGCATGACCCGCTCGGTGCTGTAGGCGCCCAGCGGGCTGCCGGTGTAGGTCACCCGGTCGCCCTCGGCGACGTGGTCGACGCCGGCGCCGACGGCCTCGACCACGCCGGCCGCCTCGACGCCCATTCCCGCGGGGAGCGGGGCGGGGTACAGGCCGGTGCGGAAGTAGGTGTCGGCGAAGTTCAGGCCGACGGCCTCGTGCCGGATGCGTACCTCGCCCGGGCCGGGATCGCCGACGGTCACCTCCTCCCAGCGCAGGACGTCGGGGTCGCCGGTCTGGTGGAAGCGGATGGCGTGCGCCACAGGGGTACTCCGTTGCTCGTCGGTGGTGCGGCGGCGCGTCCGGGGACGGCCGAGGCCGCGGGGGCACGTCGGGTCGGCGCCGCTCCGGGTGGGCGGCGGTCACGGGGCAGCCGCCGGGAGCCGGCGTTCCGCCACCCGCGACCGCCGTGGGGCCCGGCTCAGACCAGGGCGCGGGAGCCCTCGGGACGCAGCATCGAACCGCGCTGCCCGGGGCGGCGGTTGGGCACCAAGCCGAGGCGGGCCAGGGTCTCGTCGGCGTCGGCGTAGTACTCGCCGAGGTGGTAGATCTCGCGGGCTTCGGAGCCGGTGGCGATCTCGCGGCCGAGGTTCTCGGAGATCTTCACCATCTGCTCGATCTGCTGTACCGAGGTCATGCGCTCGCCCTTGCGGCCCCACAGGTTGTCCTCGTTGCCCACGCGGACGTGGCAGCCGAGGGCGATGCCGATGGCGTTCATCGGGGCGACGGCGCGCATCGAGCTCTCGATGGTCAGCACCGCGCCGTCCGGGACGCGGCGGACGAACTCGACCAGGTCGGCCGGGTGGCGGCCGGCGAAGCCGCCGCCGATGGCCACGTAGTTGAGCACCAGCGGCCCGGTGTACACGCCGGCGCGGATCAGCCGCTCGACCGTCTCCAGCTGGGCGAGGTGGGCGAGCTGGAAGTGCGGCTGGATGCCGTTGGCGTGGAGCCGCTTGAGGTGCTCCAGGTAGAACTCGGGGCCGGCCTCGACCACCATGTTGCGGTACGCGGTGTGCAGCGTGGGGTTCTTCCCGATCGAGGTGCCCTCCAGGTCGTCGTCGGTCATGATCTCGACGATGTTCATCTGGCTGGTGTTGATCGCGATCGTGACCTGGTCGGGCCGAGGGTCGACCTCGGCCAGCAGGTGGCGGGTGTCGTAGCTGAGCCACTTCGCCTCGTCGCCGCCCTCCTCGGGGGCGAACGAGATCGAGCCGCCGATCTGCAGCACCATGTCGGGGACGGCCTGGCGCAGCCGGGCGATCATCTCGTTGAACATCGACATGCGCTTGGAGCCGTGGCCGTCGAGTTCGCGCACGTGGATGTGGAGCACCGTGGCGCCGGCGTTGTAGCAGTCGACGGCGGCCTGTACCTGCTCGTCCATGGTGAGCGGGATGTCCTCGGCGTCACCGGGCAGCCACTCGGGACCGTAGGGCGCGGCCTGGATGACCAGCTTCTCCTGGTTCTCCGGGTACAGCGAGTCGTCGTGGAAGTGCACGGTCCGTCTCCTTCGGGGAGGGGCGACCACTCGTCGGCGGCGCCCCGGCGTGGGACGGCGCTGTTCGGGACGAGGATCGAGGCGATGGTGCGGAGGCCCGTACGGCCTGGCGGCCGGTCGCGGGGCAGTCGGCCGGAACCCCCGAAGGCCCGCGCACCGGGGGAGTTGCATCGCGCGGCGCTCTCCGGGGAGCCGGCCCCTCAGCGGGGTGTGACCACGGTAGGCCGGAGAGCCCTCGGCCGCTTTACGAAAGGAGACGTACGACTTGCCATTCTGGGACACCGAGCGGGTCGGGTCTCGAAAGAGAGGGCCTACTCCTGCCCGGCGGACCGCTGCGCCCGCCGCCCGGCCCGCCACTCGCGGGCACTGCAGCCGAACTGCTCGCCGAACCAGCGCGAGAAGGCGCTGGGTGAGGAGAACCCGAGCAGCGCCGAGATGTCCGTGAGGGACCTGCGCGGATTCGCCACCAGCTGCTCGGCGAGCTGCCGCCGTGTGGCGTTGAGCAGGGAGGAGAAGGTCTCGCCCGAGTCGGTCAGCCGGCGGTGGACGGTGCGCCGGTCGACGCCGAGACTGTGGGCGACCTGCTCGACGGAGCAGCGCCCGGTCGGCAGCAGCACCTCGATCAACTCCCGGACCCGGTCGGCCGCGGACGGGTCCCGGGGCGCGGCGATGGCCTCGAAGTACTGCTGGGCGTAGGTGCGCAGCTGGGGATCGGACAGTGCGTTGCGGGCGGACAGGTCGCCCGCGTAGAAGACGATTCCGTCGAACTCGCGCTCGAACTCCACCGAGGGCCCGAAGAAGCGCCGGTACGGGGCCGGGTCCGCGGGTGCCCTATGGGTGAAGCACACGGTGAGCGGCTGCCAGTGCTCGCCCAGAAAGCTGCGCAGCACCCGGTGGTAGGCCGCGACCGCCAGATCGGTGGCCTGGCGGTGCTCGACCGGCTCACCCACGTCCAGCGCCACCTTGAGGGTCGCCAGACCCTGGGCCTCGGACAGCCGGGTGTGCAGCGCCTCGTTGTACATGTGCTCGTGCCGCACGAGCAGGCCGATCGCGCTGCGCACGTCGGGCTCCTCGCGGACCACCAGCCCGATCGGTCCCAGCGTCGACAGGCGCCGGTACTCGGCCAGGCGCAGCCCGAAGTCCTCGCGGTGGGCCGCGGCGGCGCTGAGCTCCAGCAGGCGAACGCCGGCCGCGCCCGAGATCCAGCGGTCCTGGACGGCGAGCGCGGCCGCGTCCAGGCCGACGCTCCTCAGCAGAGGCTGCGGGTCGATCCCGAGCGAGCGGCTCAGCTCGATGTAGCCGTTCAGGGCGGCGCTGCGGATGAGGGGTTTCATGGGCTGCTCCAGGGCTGCCGGACCGTGCGTCCCCAAGTGATAAGTCCAGAGTCCCGCCAGGTCAAGCACCCGGGCGGTGGACTCCCTACGCTGCAGGGATCCGCACGGGTGCCGATCCGGCCCCGGCGTCCGGAGCGTCGCCCCGCACCGGCTTCACGGAGGAACCATGGCGCACCCACCCCCGCCCGACCGGCCCGGCCCGCCCGCGACAGGCCCCGCGGTCTGGCACGGGCCCGAGCTGCTCGGCGCCGGAGCCGGGCAGTGCCTCACCCTGCTGCCCTCCCACGTCCTCGAGCTGCACACCGCCCTGCGGACCGCGCAGCGGCGCGGCCTCCCGCTGCTGCGGCTCACCGCCGCGGACTTCCCGCTGCCGTTCGGCGCCGGTGCGCTGCGGCGCGTCGCCCACGGGCTGGAGCACGGCCGGGGATTCGCCGTCGTGCGCGGCCTGCCCCTGGACAGGCTCGGCCCGGTGGCGGTGAGCACCCTCTTCTGGGGGCTCGGGCAGCACCTGGGCGTCCCCGTCTCGCAGAACGCCGACGGGCACATGCTCGGCCACGTCCGCGACACCGGCCGCGACCCGGCCGACCCCGCCACCCGCGGCTACCAGACCGGCGCGCGGCTGCCCTTCCACAGCGACCCCGCGGACGTGCTGGCCCTGCTGCACCTGACGGCTCCGCGTTCGGGCGGGCGGACGGCTCTCGTCAGCTCGGCCGCGATCCACAACGCGGTGCTGGAGCGCCGGCCCGACCTGGCCCCGCGCCTCTTCCGCCGCTACTGCGTGGACCGGCGCGAGGAGCAGGCGCCCGGCGAGCCCGGCTGGCACGAGGTTCCGCTCGCGGTGTGGCACGGCGGCCGGCTCAGCATCCGCTACGACCGACTGCTGCTGGAATCGGCCCAGCGCTTCCCTGAGGTGCCCCGGCTGGAGCGGCAGGACACCGAACTGTTCGACCTGATCGACGAGTTGGCGGAGTCCGACCGGTTCCGCCTCGACCTGGACCTCCGGGTGGGCGACCTGCTGCTGGTGAACAACCACGCGGTCCTGCACCGCCGCGAGGCGTACCAGGACTTCGACGACCCGCAGCGCAGACGCCACCTGCTGCGCCTGTGGCTGACGCCGCATCAGTGCCGGGAGCTGCCCGCGTGGTTCTGGGGCACCGACCACCTGGGCGCGGGTAGCCCCGGCCGCGGCGGGGTCGCGCCCCGGGACGTCGTGGCGCCCCGGGCCGCGCCTGCCGAGCCCCACCCCACGCGGATCGCCGCCTCCGCCCGCTGAGACCCGGCCCGCTGAGACCCCGCCCCCACCCCCGCCGCCCCACGACCCGAATCCGAGGACCCCGCCATGACCAACCTCGCCGGCCTGCTGGTGGACTCCGCCGCCGCCCACGGCAGCCGCACCGCCGTCCGCCAGGGCTCCACCGCCCTCGGCTACACCGAACTCGACGACCTCAGCGCGCGCGCCGCCGCGCTGCTGCACGCCCGCGGCGTCCGCCCCGGCGACCGCGTCGGGCTGGTCATGCCCAACATCGCGCACTTCCCCGTCGCCTACTACGGCATCCTGCGCGCCGGCGCCGTGGTCGTCCCCATGAACCCGCTGCTCAAGGCCCGGGAGATCGCCTTCACCCTGCGCGACTCGGGCGCCCGGCTGGTGCTGGCGGCACCGGCGGCGCAGCAGGAGACCGCCGAGGCCGCGGCCACGACCGGCACGGCCTGCCTGGTCGCCGAGCCGAACGCGTTCGACGCCCTGCTCGCCGCCACCGAGCCGATGCCGGGAGTGGTCGATCGCGCCGACGACGACCTCGCGGTCATCCTCTACACCTCCGGCACGACCGGCACCCCGAAGGGCGCCGGGCTCACCCACCGCAACCTGCGGTCCAACACCGCCACCACCGCCGAAACGCTCTTCCACGCCCGCCCCGGCGACGTCCTCTTCGGCGGTCTCCCGCTGTTCCACGCCTTCGGGCAGACCTGCGCACTCAACACCGCCGTCGCCGCGGGGGCGACCCTCGCCCTGCTCCCGCGCTTCGACCCGGACGCAGCCCTGCGGATCCTCGCCGACGACGGCGTCACCGTCTTCCTCGGCGTGCCCACCATGTACACGGCCCTGCTCCACGCCGGACTGCCCGACGGCTTCGACGCCTCGCGGCTGCGCCTGGCCGTCTCCGGGGGAGCAGCCCTGCCCGTCGAGGTCCTGCACGGCTTCGAGCAGCGATTCGATGTGCCCGTGCTGGAGGGGTACGGGCTGTCGGAGACCTCCCCGGTGGCCGCCTTCAACCCGCCGGACCGCCCCCGCAAGCCCGGCTCGATCGGCCTGCCGGTGCGCGGTGTGGAGCTGCGGCTGGTCACCGGGACGGGCGAGGACAGCGCGCCGGGCCAAGTGGGCGAGATCGCCGTGCGCGGCGAGAACGTGATGGCGGGCTACTGGAACCGTCCGGACGCCACCGCCGAGGCGGTCCGCGACGGCTGGTTCCACACCGGCGACCTGGCCCGCGTGGACGAGGACGGCTACTGGTTCGTCGTCGACCGCAAGAAGGACATGATCATCCGCGGTGGTTACAACGTCTATCCGCGCGAGATCGAGGAGGTGCTGTACGAGCACCCCGCCGTGGCCGAGGCCGCGGTGGTCGGCGTGCCGGACGGCCTCCTGGGCGAGGAGATCGCGGCCGTGGTCGCCCTCAAGCCCCGGGCGGACGCCACCGCGGACGAGATCCGCGAGCACGTCCGCGCGCGGGTGGCCGCCTACAAGTACCCCCGCGTGGTCCGCTTCACCGACGCGCTGCCCAAGGGGCCCACGGGCAAGATCCTCAAGCGGGAGATCGTGATCGACCCGGCCGGTTCCTGACGGTCCGCCGGCGCAGGTCCCGGGACCGGGGCCGGACCGCGGGCGTCCGTGCGGCGCGGAGCCGGTCGGGTCGGTCAGCCGCGCCGGCGCAGGCGGGGGATCCGGTCGAAGACGGAGGCGAGCCGGGCCGCCTGGTCGAAGAGCTGGGCCGGCCGCGAGCGGTCGCCGTCCAGATGCGTCAGCGTCTCCATGCCGAGGTAGAACGCCACGGCGGCGCTCGCCAGGACCGGGACCCTCACCAGGGACGCCAGCGGCTTGCCGCGCAGCAGCGCGGTCAGCACCTCCTCGGCCAGCTCCTCCCAGCGGCGCGTCTCCAGCGTCAGCCGCTCGGCGGCCCGTGAGCCGGGGCGGGCACCCGCGTAGATCTCCTGGACGGCGGCGATGTGCCCGACCTCGGTGTCCTCGCGGTAGAGCTCGCGGAGCAGCTCGACCGCGCGCCCGGCCCGGTCGATCCCGGACAGTTCGGAGCGGTAGCGCCGGGCCCGTGCCTCGCAGGTGTGCGCCAGCGTCGCCACCAACAGGTCGTCCAGGTCGGCGAAGTGGTAGTAGATGACGCCGGGCGCGAAACCCCCGCTCTGCGCGATCGCCCGCGCGGTCGTGCCGCCGTAGCCGTTGCGGACCAGACTGGCGAGGGTGGCGTCCAGGATCCTGGTGCGGGTCTCGGCGCCCCGGCCGTCGGCGCCGCGGAGCTCAGACAACGCGCACCGGCCGGACGCCGTTGGCGATGAGGTACGGCTCCAACCGGCGTGCCAGCTCCGGCAGGTGGTGGCTGGGCACCTGCGGGTAGAGGTGGTGCTCCAGGTGGTAGGTGAGCTCCAGGAAGAGCGCCGGGACGACCCGCCCACGCAGCGTCCTGGTCCGGGTCAGCGGGGTGTCGCCGTAGCCGTGGTGCGGCAGATACACCGTCAGCAGCGGGTACACCCAGCTTCCCGCAATCGTCATCACCGCGTACGTCAGCACCCCAGGAGCATAGGGCCAGAGCAGTACCCCGCCCAGCAGCGCGGTGACCGGCGCGGCAGCCTCGGCGAGCAGCCAACCGCGGTCCTTGCCGCGCCGGAACGACCACCACCACAGGCGGATCAGGAAGACCGGGCCGTGCAGCAGCGCACCGAGGAACGACAGGTCGGCGGGGTGGCCCTCGGGGTCGTCGGGGTGCGGGAAGTACCGGTGGTGCTGGGTGTGAGTGGCCCGGTAGGCGTGGCCGCTCTCCAGCAGCACCAGGCCGGTCGCGAACAGCGCACACTCGGTGGCCCGTTCGGACAGTCCGATCGTGCGGTGCGCCACGTCGTGGGTCACGTTGACGACCGCGACGAACACCAGGAAGGCGACCAGCGGGGTGAGCCACCACCAGCCCGCCCAGGCCACGCCCGCGAAGAGCAGCACCCCGGCGAACGGGCGGGCCAGCGCGACCACCCGGCGGCGGCGCGAGGTGACCAACAGGTCGGTGCCGAGTTCGGCCAGGGTCGGTGCGGTCACCGGCGGTATCCCTTCTCGCGGAGCATGCCCTCGGCGACGATCCGGCTGCCCAACACGCAGGCCACCGTGCCCAGTCCGGGCCAGGTCGAGTCGCCGACCAGCCACAGCCCCGGCCCGCCGAGATCGTGCGGGACGGCGTACTGGTTGGTGTTGCGCAGCCGCTGGCGCGGGCCGCCGACCGCTCCGCCCGGGCGGAACCCGAACCGCTGGTAGCTGCGAGGCGTGCCGGTCTCCGCGAACACCGCCCGGCGCGCCAACCGGGGGTACGCGCGCCGGGCGTGGCCGACCAGCCGCTCGCCGATCTCCTTCTTGCGCAGGGCGTACTCGTTCTCGTCGAGCCCGTTCCAGGCGGCGAGCTCGGTGTGGGTGGAGATCATCACGGCCCGGTGGCCGGGCGGGGCACTCGCCTCGTCCCCCGGTGCGGAGACGGAGACGAACATGTTGTTGCCGTCGCCCAGCGGCCGGTCGTACGACTGCAGCAGCTGGTGGTGGGTGAGGTCCTGGCCGGCCACCTCCTCCTCGGGCACCCCGAGGAAGACCACGCAGGCGCCGCCCAACGCCCTCTCGTCGCGCGCCAGGTACGGTCGCAGCCGGCCGGCGACCGGGAGCGCGGCGCAGATCCGGGCCGTGGTGGCGGCCGGGACCGCGCAGACCAGGCGGCTGGCCCGGACGGTGCCCTGACGGGTGGTGAGAAGGTAGTCCCCGGGTGCGCCGTCCACCCGGGAGATCTCGCAGCCCACCCGGAGCGAGCCGCCGAGCCCCCGGTAGTGCCGCACCAGCACCCGCCAGAAGCCGTGCATACCGCCGGCGTGCCGACTCAGCCCGGCGCCCCGGATGGTCACGCCGAGCGCGGCGTTGATCAGCGGCGCCTCGTCGATCCCGGCGTGCACGGTGTCCTCGACCAGCATGCCCAGCAGCCCGACCAGCGGTGCCTCGGCCCGCAGGCCGTGGCTGCGCAGGGCGTCCCCGAGCGTCCGGTTGAGGTGGCGGGCGAGCGGCAGGCCCGCGAGGCCGACCGCGCGCAGATCCCGTACGGCGGTGGCGGGCCCGCGCACCGGCAGCCGGACACCCGACCGGCTGGCCCGCCAGAAGGTCTCCGCCAGGCGGTCCAGCAGGGCCCAGAAACGCCGGTGCCGCTCGGTGTCGCCGAGCATCCGCAGCCGTTCGGCGTGCCAGGCGGCCGGGTCGCGGTGCAGCACGACCTCGCGGTCCGGCAGGAAGGCCCGGTATCCGGGCAGGGCCTGCGCCTCCAACGCCCCGATGCCGACGCTCTCCAGCAGCTCGGCGCCGACCCCGCCGGGCGCGAAATCGACCAGGGTGGTCGCCCCCACGTCGAACGAGAAGCCCCGCTTGCGGTAGTACCCGGCACAGCCGCCGGCGTGGCCGTGCGCCTCCAGCACCACCGTGGAGAGTCCGGCGGCCTGGAGCCGGAGCGCGGTCGCCATCCCGGCCATGCCCCCGCCGACCACCGCCACATCGGCGGGCGGCCCGATCTGAACGTTGGTTCTGAACATGCGTTCAGAGTGCGGCCGTGTGTGAGTGGACGTCAATAGGTCCTGCTGTCATTGCGGTTCAGGCAGGCAGCGCCCCGGGATCGGGCGGGGCCCGCCCCGGTTCGGGGGCGGTCGGGGGTGACCCCGGCCGCCCCTCCGTTCCGGTCAGCCGCAGTGGGTGGCCAGGGTGCTCTTCTCGGCGACCTTGGAGTTGTTGGGGTCGTCGACGCGGCCGTAGACCATGATGCAGCGGTTGGCGGTGCCGGTGATCCTGGCGGGGCCGGCGTACCAGGTGAAGGTGCCGGAGTCGTCGTCGGACTGGTCGTAGTCGCAGAACTCACCGGCGTGGGTGCCGGCCACGCAGCGCCAGATGTACACGGCCTGGTACTTGCTGACGCCGGAGCCGAAGTGGGTGTCGACGGCGGCCGCGCAGTTGGTGCCGCCGTTGGCGCTGGAGTAGTAGAGGTACAGCTCGCCGTACTTGGTGCCGGTGCCGCCGTCGGTCTTGAGGTCGTACGTGTCGACCAGGTTGCCGCTGCAGCCGTAGGTGCTGGCGGCGCTCGCCTGTGGTGCGAGGGTGATGCCGCCGATGAGCATGAGGCCGGCGGCGGCCAGGGCGGAGAGCGTGGTGCGCATGGAGGTGCTCCTGGGGTTGGTGCGCTGTATGGCACAGGTGCGTCCTCTTCTACCGGTCCGGTGTAGCGCCCCTGTAGCCCGCCGGGGACCGCGTTCGTGAGCCAACAAGGCTGCACAGAGAACGATCTGGCGGTTCGAAAATTTCGGGAGCGGCGGCTACCGGGAGGAGACCGGCGCGCTACACGGCAGGTACGAGGTTCCCCTCGCCCGGCACTGCCGGACCGTCCGCGGAGCCGACTTCCGGCCGTCACGTCACGCCCCAGTCCACGGAGGACCATGGGCATGCACATACGCACTCGCATCAAACTCGTCCGGGCTCTGACACCCCTGCGGTGGCGGCCGCCGCGGTCGGGCTGCCCGTCCCGGCCGCCTCGCCGGCCGCCGCGGCCACGAACTTCACGGCCAAGGAGGACCTCAACGGCCGCGACGGGCCGTCCCTGAACGCCAACACCGTCAAGGTGGACATGTACCTCAAGGGGCACACCGTGCCCGTCGCGTGCCATGCGCGCGGTGAGGAGGCGTACGGCTCGGCGATCTGGGACAAGACCAGTGACGGCGTCTGGGTGCCGGACTTCTACGTGCAGACCGGCTCGATCTTTGTGCAGACCGGCTCGGACGGCTTCGCGCCCGGCGTGCCGCGCTGCGGCGACACCTCGCTCGACCCCGCGTCCTTCCCGGCCACCGCCGACCTCGACGGCCGGCGGAGCCCCAGCCTGTCCGCCGCCGTCGTGCAGGTGAACGCCTACCGCAGCGGCGAGTCGGTGCCGGTCGTCTGCCAGGCCACCGGCGACTCGGCGTACGGCAACACCATCTGGGACAAGATCGCGGACGGCCTGTGGGTCACCGACGTCCACGTGAAGACCGGCTACAGCGGCTTCGACCCGAACCTGCCCACGTGCTCCTCGACCGCCCCGCCGAACTCGGCCGGCTACCTGGCCAAGACCGACCTCAACGGCCGTGCCACCACCCAGGTGTCCGCGCCCGCGGTGAAGGTCTACCCGGCCGGCAGCACCATCCGGATCACCTGCCAGGCCATCGGCGAGAACGCCTACGGCGGCAACATCTGGGACAAGACCACCGAGAACCTGTGGGTGGCCGACTACTACGTCAAGACCGGCACCGACGGCTTCCTGTCGAACATGCCGCGCTGCGAAAACGACCAGCCGGGCGGCGGCTCGCAGGGCGGCGACACCGGCCCGTCGACCGGCAACGGCACCTGTGACACCGCCGGGCACGGCCGGATCGGCGGCCCGGCCGGCAGCACCGCCGGCACCAGCGCCGAGAAGATCAGCCGGATCATCGCGCTCGCCAAGGAGCAGACCACCAAGAGCCTCAGCTACGCCTGGGGCGGCGGCAAGGGCGGTCCGAGCTGCGGCATCGCCTCGCTCTCGCCGGGCGGCTGCAACGACTACAACCGTTACGGCTTCGACTGCTCCGGCTTCACCGAGTACATCTTCCTGGTCGCCGCGGGCCGTGACATCGGCGCCAACACCAATGTGCAGTCCGTCCAGGCCACCCAGGTGTCGTACAGCTCGCTCAAGGCCGGCGACCTGATCTTCTGGGGCAGCCCGGGCAACACCGACCACGTCGCGCTGTACATCGGCAACGGCCAGATCATCGAGGCCGCCCCGCCACGCGGTACCAGCAGCGTCCACGTCACCAACGTGTACGGCAGCCACACCTACGCCATCCGTATCTTCAGCTGACCGTCCACCGCCGGCCCGGTCCGGCGGGGAGAAGGCGGCGAGCCGGCCGGATGTGTCCGGCCGGGCTCGCCGCTGCCGTGAAGGGGACTGTCCGGGGCGGGCGTTCAGCCGCAGTGGACGTTCTGGCGGTACTCGAAAGCGGTCTCGATCTCGCCGCCCCAGTCGATGCACCGGCCGGCCGCGGAGACGTACACCGGGCCCGCGTAGGTGGTGAAGTCGCCGTAGTCGCCGATCCACTCCTGCGAACCGGCGAGCCTGACGAGGGCGTTCATGTAGAGGGCGGCACCTGGGTGGTCCCGGACGGTCACGACGCAGTTCTTCCCGGTCGAGCCGTTGTAGGTCAGGAACACCGTGCCATAGTCGTTCAGCGTAAGGTGGTCGATCTCCCGGTATCCGCTGCCGCAGGCGCTGTTGTAGCTTGCCGCCTCCGCCGTGCCGGGCGCGAGGACCACGCTGGCCGCGGCGACCGCCGACAGGACGGCGGCCGTGGTGGCGCGGCCTATGAGCTTACGCAACGGTGTCTCCTTTGAACGGGCGTCGTTTCGGGTGGAGTCGGCGGGCCTGGGGAAGGCCCCGACTCCGTCCGAGACGCTAGGAGATCTTGATATCGCGGCCGTATCGCGGGCGGAGCACACGCCGTTCGCGCCCGCCGCCGAGGCCCGCGGAGGGCGCTCGATGGAGAGGCGCACCGCCGGCCCGGAGGCACGGGGCGCGTCGGGCGGTCGGGCGGTCAACGGGCGGAAGGCGCCCGAGCACGGCTGCATCGGTGCGGCGGCCGAGGAGCTGACCGGTGCCGCGGACCCCGCCTGCCGGCAGCAGGTGATCGCGACCAATCCCGAGCGATGGCGAAGGCGAAGGCGGCGGTGGAGATTGAACAAATGCCGCGAGATGTGGGGCCCGATTTGCCTTCAAGAAATGGCGTAGAGGTGTCCCCGGATCGCGCGGCTGAGGACGGCCTCCACTGTTGGTCCGACCCCGCCGGACTGCCGGAACTTTCGCTTCCGGTTCCCGGCCGGGAACTCGGACACCTTCGCCCGCCGCGCGGCCTCGGCAACGGTCGGTCCGTGTGGTGCGGAGCCCGCCGGAGCGTTGCGGAGCAGATCCATTGCGCGAAACGGAGGCGGCAAGCCCTCGAACCACCTCTGCAGTGCCGGCACGGCTCACCTTGACGGGGTGGTCGTCGGCAGGCCGGCGGCGCGTCGAAGCCCCGTCGGGCGAAGGCGACTTGGAAAGGTCGCCTGCCCGACGGGGCTTTCGATGCGTGTCGCTGCGGCTCCGGCGCACATCGTCACACCGCCGTCACCTGCACGCTCGCTAGATCACCCCGGCTGCGAGGTTGTCCTTGGCGCGGGTGTGCCGGTGTCCTGCTGGTGGTTGCTCAGAAGTGGAGCATGTGCTGGAAGGAGTTCTCCGCGCTGCTGACGCGGAGGTGGCTGCGGGTGCCGTAGGCGAGGCGGTTGTTCCAGTTGTACTCCTCGACGTCGAAGGAGCCGTCGGAGTAGACCGCGTTGACGTAGGCGACGTGGCCATAGTCCCCGTGGGTGTCGTTGACGGCGATGGCACCGACGCTGGGGGTGGTGTTGACGGTGACGCCGACGCGGCGGGCGGCGTCGTCCCAGGTGTTGGCGTTGCCCCAGGTGGTGCCGCCCCAGGAGTTGCTGAAGTTCGGGACGCCGAGACGGCTGGCGATGCGGTACGCCGCGAAGGCGGTGCAGTTGTCGGCGGCGAAGCCGCGGGTGCCGTGGTCGAAGTCGTTGGTGGGGCTCTGGTTGCTGCCGCCGCCGCTGCTGCCGAGGAACTGGTGGGAGGCCTCGTTGTTCTTCAGCGTGGAGTTGAGGTTGCCCTTGGCGCCGGGGGCGAAGTCCTGGCTGGCGCCGGCGTAGCCGCTGTTGAAGTAGACGCGGACGGTCTTCCCGGTGCGGTTCCACACCGAGGCGGCGTTGTTCTTGACGCAGACGCCCTGGCCGTTGCCGGCGCCCTTGAACTCGTAGCAGGACGGCTGGGTGGCGCCGTAGTCGCTGATGGAGCCGGTGAAGTCGGAGACCGAGCCGGCCTGGTCGCTGTTGTAGTAGAGGCAGAACTCTCCGGAGTCGCAGACTCCGTCGCGGCCGGCGGCGAAGGCGGGGGTGGTGGCGATGAGGGGGACGGCCATGGCCAGTGCGGTGCCGGCGACGGTGACCATGGTGCGTATGTTCTTCAAGGCGTGCTCTTTTCGTGACGTGTCATCGACGGGTGTTTCGGTCGTGCTCGGGTGGTGCCGTGTGCGCGGTCAGTGGCTGCGCTGGTACTCCTCCCAGGTCTGGATGGGGATGCGGGGGCCGTCGTCGGCGGCCTGGTTGGCCAGGCCGTTGAGGCCGAGGTAGTAGTCACCGGTCTGGTGCTGGGCCTGGGTGGACAGATCGGTGTCGCTGATCGCTGCGGCGTGGATGTGCCACGGCCAGTCACCCTGGTTGGGGTTGCGGACCCAGGCGGCGAATCCGACCTGGCGCAGTGCCCGGGCGACGGAGGTGCGGGTGCTGCTGGACATGCCGTCGACGCTGATGTCCACGACGCCGCCGCCGTCGTGGGTGCCGGCGGAGGTGGGGTCGCCGCCGGGGTTGTAGGAGCCCTGGGACAGGGTGAGCTTGAAGCCCAGGAGGCGCTCGGCTTCGGTGAGCATGTCCTGGGTGCGGGTGTTGACGGTGTATCCGTTGCGCTGCAGCTTCGCGCCGGGTCCGATCTTGTGGCTGATGGTGAACCGGCCCTGCCCGAGTGTGGCGAGGGAGGTGGCGCCGGGCAGTCCGTTGGCGTCCAGGCCGGTGTAGCCGAGGGAGCGCTGGAAGGCTGCGTAGGCAGTGATGGTGGTGGTGCCGAAGTACCCGTCCACCCAGCGGGCGTCGAGGAGGTTACGGGCCTGCAGAGCCCGCTCGACGGCCAGGACCGAGTCCTTGGCCCCCGGGGTCAGCGTGCTGTCGGCCCGTCGGGGGTCGATCTGGGCAGCCTTGACAGTGGCTTCCATGTCCACCACGGGCAGCGCGGCAGCGGTGGCGGCCGGTGCCTCGGTGTTGGGCGACGGGGTTGCCGCGTGGGCCTGTGCGACGCTCATCACCAGGCCGCTCAGGACGGCGACGGCCGCGAGCAGTCGGGTGGCGTTCCGGGTCTTGATGACGGATGCCATGCGGTGGTTCCTTCTGGTTCGGTGGAGGATCGGCCGACCCCCGTCCCGGTGCCGGGCAAGGGGGTTGCGTCGTCGGGCCCGCGTCGGGGCCTCAGATCCGGTCGAGACGCTAGGAGGTGCCGATAGCGCGCGCGTATCGCCTCAGGGCGCATCCCCGGCAGGCCCGCCGGGCCACAACGACGGCCCCGCGCAAGGGAGTCGGGGCCCGAGCGGGCCGCGCCACCGGGCGGCTACGGCCGCGATACCGCCCTTCGCCAGCATGAGTGCGCCACCGGCCGCCGTGATCACCACGGCGGCCGGCATCACGTGGCGGGGACCGGACGGTCGCCCGCGGAGGGCGCCGGACGCACCGGAGCCCCGTACGGAAGGATCACCATGGCGATCAGGAAGTTCATCTCGGCCGCGCTCGTGGCCGGCACCGTCGTGACGGCCGGACTTGCGTCCGCCGGCAGCGCCTCCGCCTTCACTGCCGACTGCCAGGGCGGCCAGGTCTGCCTCTACTACAACTCCAGCGCCCACGGCTACGGCGCCGTGTACATCGAGAACACCAGCATCGAGAACTACGCGGGCCTGACGTTCAAGGCCGGCAAGAACGGCAGCTCCGGCGCCGGTGTCGCGGTGAAGAACAACGCGGCCGCCGTGGACAACCACTGGTACGGCACGTTCAACGTCTTCTACAACAGCGGCTGGGACTGCAGCGTCGCCTGCCAGCCGATCCCGATGAACACCCGCCGGGACCTCAACTCCCAGCTGAAGAACAACAACGCCTCGGGCGAGTTCGTCGGCCCGTGATCTCCGGGCCCGTGATTTCCGGTCCGTGAGCTGACGGCACCCGTCAGCACGGAGAACACGCACCGGTCCCCGGCCGCGCTGCCGGCCGGCCGGGGACCGTGCACGGCTACCCACCCGTCCCCGCCGGCCGCGCCGTTCCGAAAGAGACCCGCCTGTGTCCAGCCGCCCCGCCCGCTCCGCCGTGATCCTCACCCTGCTGCCGCTGCTCCTGGCGGGCTGCGCGAGCGCGGCGGGCTCCGCCGACACGGACGCCGTACCGCCGAGCCCGAGGGCGAGCGTGCAGACCGCCGCGGCACCGCCCACCGTCGGCGCGACGCGGCAGCTGGACTCCGCCAACGCCGAACCGCTGCCGCTCGACCCCTATCTGCTCAACGCGGAGCAGCAGTCCGCGGTCGAGAAGGCGCAGCAGAAGCTCATCGTCCGCTGCATGGCCTCCTTCGGCCTGAGCTACGCCCCGCCGTCCGGCAGCGGAAGCCGGCGCGACAGCGACGCCCCGACCACCCGGGTGGACTCCCGCTACGGCCACCAGAACGCGGCGCTGATGGCGAAGTGGGGCTACCACCCCGAGGGCGGGGTGCCGGCGGGGGCGGGCGCGAAGCCGAGCGCTCCGTCGATGTCGCCCGAGATGGAGCTCGTCCTGCGGGGGACGGCGGACGCGGCGGCACGGGCCGGGTCGGGCGGCCGGACCGTCAACGGGCGGACGGTGCCCGAGCGCGGCTGTGTCGGCGAGGCGGTCAAGGATCTGACCGGGTCCGCGGACGGCGGGATCGGCGACACCCAGTTCGCGGACGACGCCAAGTTCACGACGCTGGAGCAGTCCCGGAACGACCCGCGGACACAGGCGGTGTTCCGCCAGTGGTCGCAGTGCATGAAGGACGCGGGCTTCGACTACGCCGACCCGCTGGCGGCCCTGGGCGATCCGCAGTGGCGGAAGTCGCCGACGCCGACGCCGCAGGAGCTGAAGGTGGCCACCGCGGACGCCGGCTGCCGGCACGCGCACAACGTGGTCGGTGTCTGGTACGCCGTCGACGCCGGCTACCAGCAGCAGGTGATCGCCGCCAATGCCGCCGCGATGGCCGACGCGAAGGCCGCCGTGGAGACCCAGGTGAAGGCGGCGGCCCGGGTCACGGCCGGCTGAGCACCGCCGGGCGGTCGCGCCCGTGTGCGCGTGCCCGGGCGGTCGGCCGCCTGTGAGGTTTGCCACGGTGGCCGTCGGCCGGACGACGACCGGCGGCGGGGCGGCCGTCGGAATCTACGCGCGTCTACTCGGGGTGGCGCGAGTCGGCCGCGAGCGTATCGGTTGCGTACGCAGCAGGTGGTGCGAGCAGCGGGTGATCACTTCGTGCCCGGCCGGAGTCCGTCCGTGAAATGAACACAGGTGGTGTTCGGCCTCCGGTGGCCGGGGGTCGTGGAGTCCCGCCAATGCCCCGTGCTTGAGGCGCGGCGGGGGTCGACGCGTGGCACCTCATGTGTCATTTGTTGAAGGAATGTGGCTTCGATGCCCGATTTGTCATTCAAGTGGTGTCAGTTGCCGAGAGGTGGCGCGGACTCCGGCGAGCTCGGCCCCCGCCCGGTCGACGGCCGGTCGAGCGCGTCCGCACGAGCGACGGGGCAGGCGCGGCGGAACGGTGAGCGATTCGGCCGCGGAGGCGACCGGGGAGCGGTCGGGTGCAGGGCCGCCCAGATGATCAACAACTTTCGAAAGCTAGCATGGAGGCACCCTCCTAGCTCGAAAGATGGACTTGTGACTGTCAACGACGACGTGTTCACGGACTGGATGAACCGCGAGGAGATCGCGGAGTCGATGATCCCGATCATCGGCCGACTGCACCGGGAGAGGGACGTCACTGTCCTGCTGCACAGCCGCTCCCTGGTGAACAAGTCGGTTGTCAGCATCCTCAAGACCCACCGGTTCGCCCGCCAGATCGCCGGCGAGGAGCTCTCGGTCACCGAGACGATGCCGTTCCTCCAGGCGCTCACCACGCTCGACCTCGGTCCCTCGCAGATCGACATCGGCATGCTCGCGGCCACCTACCGGGCCGACGACCGCGGCCTGTCGATCGCGGAGTTCACCGCCGAGGCGGTGGCCGGTGCCACCGGTGCCAACAAGATCGAGCGCACCGGCTCGCGCGACGTGGTCCTCTACGGCTTCGGCCGCATCGGCCGCCTGGTCGCCCGCCTGCTGATCGAGAAGGCCGGCTCCGGCCACGGCCTGCGGCTGCGCGCCATCGTCGTGCGCCAGGGCGGTGACCAGGACATCGTGAAGCGCGCCTCGCTGCTGCGCCGCGACTCCATCCACGGCCAGTTCCAGGGCACCATCACCGTTGACGAGGCGAACAGCACCATCGTCGCCAACGGCAACGAGATCAAGGTGATCTACGCCAACGACCCGTCGGAGATCGACTACACGGCGTACGGCATCAACGACGCCATCCTGATCGACAACACCGGCAAGTGGCGTGACCGCGAGGGCCTGTCGAAGCACCTCCGCCCCGGCATCGACAAGGTCGTGCTGACCGCGCCGGGCAAGGGGGACGTCCCGAACATCGTGCACGGCGTCAACCACGACACCATCAAGCCGGACGAGCAGATCCTGTCCTGCGCGTCCTGCACCACCAACGCGATCGTCCCGCCGCTGAAGGCGATGGAGGACGAGTACGGCGTGCTCCGCGGCCACGTGGAGACCGTCCACTCGTTCACCAACGACCAGAACCTGCTGGACAACTACCACAAGGCCGACCGTCGCGGCCGCTCCGCGCCGCTCAACATGGTCATCACCGAGACCGGTGCCGCCTCCGCCGTCGCCAAGGCGCTGCCCGAGCTGAAGGCGCCGATCACTGGCAGCTCGATCCGCGTCCCGGTGCCGGACGTCTCGATCGCGATCCTCAGCCTGCGACTGGGCCGTGAGACCACCCGCGACGAGGTCCTGGAGTACCTCCGCGACGTCTCGCTGAACTCGCCGCTGAAGCGTCAGATCGACTTCACCACCGCCCCCGACGCGGTCTCCAGCGACTTCATCGGCTCGCGCCACGCGTCGATCGTCGACGCCGGCGCCACCAAGGTCGACGGCGACAACGCCATCCTCTACCTCTGGTACGACAACGAGTTCGGCTACTCGTGCCAGGTCATCCGGGTCGTCCAGCACGTCTCCGGCGTGGAGTACCCGACCTACCCGGCCCCGGCGGTCTGACGCCGCGGGAGTCCGTGACCGAGTGCACTGGGAGGGCCGGAGGCTGATGCCTCCGGCCCTCCCGCTGTGTCCGGTGACGGCGGGGGCGACCGCCCGGCCGGATCGGCCGATGCCACCGTCCTGTTCAGGTACGGTCGGCCGAGCCGCCACCTACCCGGTCGCCTGCGGGGCCGCCGGTCGGGACCGGTGCCGTCTCCGTGCCACGCCCGTCCGGGGCGGACAGCGCCCGGCGCACCTCCCGCCAGGCGTGGATGATCTGCGGAAGCCTGCCGAGCACCTCGCCGAGCTGGGTCAACAGCAGGGTCAGGCAACCGAAGGCGGACAGGACGATCAGCGAGACCCGGTCCCAGCTCACGAGGCGCCGCCGGGCGTCCGATGCCCGCGGAGTGCCAGGACGGCACCCCCAGCCTGACCTCGACCGCCGTTCCGCGGTCGTGGGCCGAGGCGCCGGGAACGGCCGCCGGGCCGGTGGTGAGGGACGCGGCGACGTCCTCGACGTACGGGAACCCGGTCCACCCGAGTGACCAGTGGTCCCCCGAGCCCCTCAGGTGCCTTCCGAAGCGGTCCTCGTCGTCCTGGTCGAGCCATCCGGGACGCCTCAGGGGATCGGAGAACCAGTTTCCGAGCGCCCATCCCCGGTCCTCGTCCCGTGCGGCGATCCTGCAGGTGACCGCCGCGAGCAGGTGCTCCGCGTCATCCCCCATCGGCGGGACCAGGGCGAGCCGTGCCTGCTCGGCCCCACTGAGGGGCCTGTCGGCGGTCCAGTGGCGGTGCGGCGTCGGGCGGGCCGTGTCGCCCCAGGTTCCGGACCGGTTCCCGGTGATGACGAGTGCGGCACCCGTGGGGAGATGACGGGCCAGGTACGTGCGCCTTCCCCGCAGTTCCTCGAGGCGGAGGCCCGGCAGGGCGGATCCGCCGTCGCCTTCGCCGGTGGGCAGCAGATACGGGGCCACGTTGTGGGGCACGTCGGTGATCAGGACAAGCCGGTCGAAGCGCGGCGAGACGACGAAGTCGTAGGCGACGAGGGTGTGCAGGCCCCACAGGGCGAATCCCTCGTAGGGCTGCCGCAGACCGGGCCGGTTGAAGATCCCCAGGGCGAGCAGCGCGCGGAGCCTGCGCTGGGCCGGGGAGCAGTGGTCGAGGCCGAGCGATCCGTCGCGCGGGACCGCGCTCAGTGCAGCCGACCTCGGCTCACCGAGAAGGTGCATGCGGGTGCGGGCGGTGGTCCTGGCCGAATATTCGGGCATGCCGATACCTCGTGCCGCACCGGCCGACACAGATCGGTCACACACCAGGTGAACTGCCGACAAGGTCCTCTGCGGAGGCCGGACGCACCACGTCCGTCAGCAGCGCCCCAGGGTGCCGGGCCCGTGGGAAGGTGTGCCGCCCCCGACTCTCCGCGAGCCGGATACGGCAACCTTACACGGCGCGCAACGGCTTGATGCCGTTCCGGTGTTGGCGAGGTCCGAGAGGGAGACTCCGCTCGCGTGGGCGATCTCCGGACGACCGCGCGTGGCTGGACCGCCGCCCCGATCCGGTGTGACCTTGTGTCGAACTTAACGGCCGCATAAGGCTGTTCTGTCCGCGGGGAGCCGCTGCGGCGCTGCGCCCCGGCGTGCGGCGGTGGTGACCTGCCGAAATGCTGCGGGCGGGTACTAGGTGCACCCAAGTCGACGCCGGTGGACAGGCGTTGACCGGGGTGGGGCGGGGTGGCTATTGATGATGGCCAGTCAGTCGGGGCTGTGTGCGGAACTGCCGGCACGACGTGACGCCACTCCCAACCTCCAGGAGGACGCGTGCACTCCGTTCCCAAGCGGATTCGCCGGCGGTGGATCGCCGCCCTGATCGGCGCCTTGATGCTTACGGTGTTCGGCATCGGTTCGGCGCTGGCCTCGATCCCGGTCGGGCAGGCCAGGACGGGCAAGATGACCTGGTACGACGACGCGGGCTACGGGGCCTGTGGGACGGCCATCAACGCGGCCGCGGAGGACCTGGTCGCCGTCTCCACGGCCTGGTGGACGGCTGCCAACCCGAACAACGACGACCTCTGCAAGGGCGTCTCCGTCCAGGTCACCTACAACGGAAAGACGATCACCGTCCCGGTCAAGGACAAGTGCCCGTCCTGCAGCGCCGAGCACATCGACCTGAGCAAGACGGCCTTCCAGAAGCTCGCCGACCTGAACCTCGGCGTGGTCTCCGGGATCACCTGGAAGTTCGTCGGCTCCGGCGGAGGCAACGGCGGTGGCGGTGGCAACGGCGGTGGTTCGACCGCCCTGCCCGCTCCCGCCGGACTGCGGGCCGCCGGCACGACCGCGAGCAGCGTCTCGCTCGCCTGGACGGCCGTCCCCGGCGCCGCCTCGTACGCCGTCTACCGGGGCGGCACGAAGGTCGGCACGGCCTCCGGCGCGTCCTACACCGACACCGGCCTCACCGCCGGCACGGGCTACCGCTACACGGTCGCCGCCGTCGACTCCGCGGGGAAGCCGGGCGCCCAGTCCACGGCCGTCACCGCGACCACCGCCCGCACCGGCGGGGGAGGCGGCGGCACCGCGTGCCCGGCCGCCTGGAGCTCCACCAGGTCCTACGTGCCCGGTGACACCGTCGCCCACGCGGGCCACACGTACACCGCCACCTACTACTCCACCGGCGCAGTGCCGAACGACCCCGGTTCCTGGGCCGTCTGGCGCGACGGCGGTACCTGCTGACGGCACACGTCGCGGGCGGTGCGGTCCGAGCGGAAGACGAGGGGCCCGCCCGGTGGATACCGGGCGGGCCCCTGCGGTGCTGCGTGCGGCGTCAGCGGTTGGTGCGGGCGGCGGCCTGCTTGGCCTGCTTGGCCTGCTTCTCCTTGATGCGGTCGGCCTCCCTGCGGACCTCGGCCTGGGTGGAGCGCTCCTTCTGGAGCCACTCGGGGTTCTCCTCGCGGAGGGCCTCGATCTGCTCGCTGGTGAGGGCCTCGGTGATGCCGCCGCGGGCCAGGCCGGAGACGGAGACGCCGAGGCGGGACGCGACCACCTGGCGGGGGTGGGGGCCGTTGCGGCGCAGCTCCTGCAGCCACGTCGGGGGCTCGGTCTGCAGCGCGTTCAGCTCGTCACGGGAGACCACGCCCTCCTGGAATTCGGCGGGGGTGGCCTCGAGGTAGACGCCCAGCTTCTTGGCCGCCGTGGCGGGCTTCATCGTCTGGGTCGTCCGGGGCTTGCGCGATGTCATGGTGACAAGGGTAAGCGAGCGGAAGCCCGCCCCGATCACGGTGGGTAGCCTGGGCTGTGTGACTGAGATGCAGGCGACCCCTTCTTCCTTCCGGCTGGCGTACGTTCCGGGCGTGACCCCCACCAAGTGGGTGCGTGTCTGGGGGGAGAGGCTGCCCGACGTCCCGCTCGAGCTGGTGTCCGTGGCCGCGGGGGACGGTACGGAGACGCTCGTCTCGGGCGCGGCGGACGCCGGCCTGGTGCGGCTGCCGGTCGACCGGGCGCTGCTCAGCGCGATCCCGCTGTACACCGAGACGACGGTCGTGGTGTTCCCGAAGGACCACTGGCTGGCCGCGGCGGAGGAGGTGGCGCCGGCGGACCTGGCCGAGGAGGTCGTGCTGCACCCGCTGGACGACACCCTCGGCTGGGAGAGCGTGCCGGGCCTGCCCGCCTTCGAGCGGCCGGCGACCACGGCGGACGCGATCGAGCTGGTGGCCGCGGGCATCGGCGTGCTGGCGGTGCCGCAGTCGCTGGCCCGGCTGCACCACCGCCGCGACCTCACCTACCGGACGCTGGCCGAGGTGCCGCAGTCGCAGATCGCCCTCTCCTGGCGGGAGGACCGGACGACGGACCTGGTGGAGGAGTTCATCGGCATCGTCCGCGGGCGGACGGTGAACAGCTCGCGCGGCCGCGGCGCCCAGCCCGCGGAGAATCCCGCCGCACCGGCGAAGCAGCAGCAGAAGCCGAGGCCGAAGCAGCAGCCCAAGCAGCAGCAGAAGCCGAAGCGGCCCGCGTCGGCGGGCGGCCGTACCCGGGGCGGTGCCGGAGCTTCCGGCGGATCGGGCGGCGCGCGGCGCGGCAAGCCCCGCGGCCGCTAGCGTACGGGCGTGCCGCCCGTACCCGGGTGCTCTCAGGTCAGGACCGGTTCCCTGGGCTGCTCCCACGTTCTGGCCTCGGCCGCGACGATACGGAAGATGCCGGGCGCCACCTCCTCCGAGCGGCTCCGGATGTCGATGTAGAGATGGGCGGGCCATTCCGTCCGGAGTGACCAGCTGGCGCCGATGAGGTCGGCGCCCTCCAACCGGGCGCCGGTCAGGTCGGCGTCCGTCAGATCGGCATGGGCCAGGCGGGCGCCGCGCAGGTCTCCGTCCACCAGGGTTGCGGCGGCGAGGCACACTCGGTCCAGGATCGCCTGGCTCAGGTCCGCGCCGGTGAGGTCGGCCGAGGTGAGCAGGGCCTCGCTGAGGTCGGCCCGGTGCAGGAGACCGCCGCGCAGGGCGGCCCCGGTCAGCACGGCCCGGGTGAGCCGGGCTCGGCGCAGGTCCGCGCCGTCCATGGTGGCGCCGGTGAGGAGGGCGTACCGCAGGTCGGATTCGACGAGGGTGGTGCCGGAGAGTCGGGCGGCCGCGATGTGGGCGTTGTAGAGCTGTGCCCGGACGAGGACGGCGCCGGTCAGATCGGCGGCGTAGAGGTTCGCGTCCTGCAGGAGGGCGCCGGACAGGTCGGCGCGGCAGAGGTCGGCGCCGTAGAGGTTGGTGTCGGTCAGGATCGCGGTGCGCAGGTCCACCCCGTGCAGGCGTGCTCCGGCGAGGCTGGCTCCGGTGAGGTCGGCCGCCCGGAGGTCGGCGCGGGAGAGGTCGGCGCCGGCGAGGTCGGCATCGTGGAGGTCGGCGCCCGGCCCCGGCACGCACAACGGCTCGAAGGCGAGGGCGGCGCGGAGCCAGGTTCCGAATCCCTCGGCCGGCTCGGGCCCAGGTGTGTGACGGTCCGTCCGGCCCTGCCGCCCGCGGCGGCGTCGCCGGGCATCGCGGTCAGCGGCCACGGCGCTCCCTCCGTCGGCCGGGGGCGTTCTCGCGGGCGGCGGGTGGGTCGATGGCCGGAGGGACGATCAGGGTGCGCCGGACGGCGGCGTGCGGGGGCCCGGTCGGAGCGGGTGGGATGGGCGGGACCTCGGGGATGCGCCGGAAGGTCTGCTGCAGGATCTTGGGTGCGGCCACGCCGATGGCCAGGGCTGCCGCCGGTCCGGCGACTTGGTGGGAGGCGGCGCACGCGGCGGTCACGACCGTTCCGACGCTGAGCCGGATTGCCACGGCGACGGCATACGGTGCGAGCCTGGGCCGGCCGCGGCGCTTCCAGGGGAAGCCACCGGCCGCGTTGATGGCCTCGTGCAACGCCCAGGCCTCGATCGCGGCCGCGCCGCCAAGCCCCCAGAGGCAGGACGCCCACATGTCCATTGGTGCAACTCCTCGCGTGTGCCGCGCCGTTGGGTCCGTGGCAGCGGTCACCGACCATGCTGGCAGCCGGCGCGAGGGGATCGTGGGATCGGCGGCGTTCGACAGGGAGATCCGCTGTTCTGCTGCGGATACCGATGGTGTCGTGGTAGGGGCGCGGAGTGCGATGCGGCGGTGGCGGCTCCCGGGCGCGGGCGTGGGGGGTCGGGGATGCGGGTGGTGGGGCCCGCGGCCCGCCGGGCGTGGGGGGGTCCGGCGGGTGGGGGCCGGCAGGGGTGGTGCCGGTCGATGAGGACGATGCCGTGCGGCAAAGGGCGGGTCAAGGTGTCCGCCAGAGAAATCAGAAACTTTCTGCAAGACATTTCTTACTGAATCGGGCCAGCGGTCGTTCTGGCTCGATTCAGAGAGCCGACGGCAGGTCAGAACCGTTGTCCGGCAAGCCCCGCCGTGCGCGAAGAGGGTTTACAGGGGGATGCCTGCTCGGTAATCTCCTGATGCTTCTTGCAGTGAGTTGCGCAAGAAGCGCGGTCGCGGTGGAGCGGCCGCCCGACCGCGGCCGCCCCGCCCGGGGAGCCGGCGCACCCGCCGGCCAGGGGAGCCGCCAGTCAGGACGTACGGCCGCCGGCCCCTGCCCGCGCCGCCGTCCCACCGCACCACCCACTCACCCGTTCCTGCCGCCCCGGCAGTCGCGTGCCTCCGTCCCCCATGCTGCTCCCGCGTTCCCCGGGTGCGGTGGAGCCGGGTTCCCCCCTGCCAGCGGCGCTACCCGAGGGGTTCACTGTGACATCGCGATCACGCCACCGGCGGCGGCCCACGGCCGTCGCCCTGACCGCGGCGGCCGGTCTCGCGGCCACGCTGCTGTCCACGGCGCCACTGGGCAGCGCGGCGAACGCCGCCACCACCGCCACCACGGCCTCCAACACGGCGACCGTCTTCTACTACACGAAGACCCGCAACTGGTCGACGTACAACCTGCACTGGGCCCCGGACGGCGGCAGCTGGACGACCGTGCCGGGCACCGCCATGGAGGCGGCCTGCACCGACTGGGTGAAGAAGACGGTCGACCTGGGCTCCGCGACCGGGCTGCAGGCCACCTTCAACAACGGCTCCGGAACCTGGGACAACAACGGCGGCCGCAACTACGCGCTGGGCACCGGCTCGATCACCGTCAAGGACGGGGTGATCGCGCACAGCGACCCGTGCGCGGGCAGCGGCACCGAGCCCTCGCCCAGCCCGTCCCCCACCACCGGCACCACCTCGACGGTGTACTACTCGACCGCGGTGGTCGGCTGGAGCACCGTCAACCTGCACTACGCGCCGGCCGGCGGCGCCTGGACGACCGTGCCCGGCATCGGCATGGACGCGGCCTGCACCGGCTGGTTCAGGAAGACGGTCTCGCTGGGCTCCGCCTCGACCATGGCCGCGACCTTCAACAACGGCAACGGCACCTGGGACAACAACAACGGCGCCAACTACGTCGTTCCGTCCGGCGTGGTGACCGTCCAGAACGGCAAGGTGACGGCGAACGCCGCCGACCCGTGCGCCGCGGTCGTCCCGGACACCACCGCGCCCGGCGTGCCCGCGAACCCGGCCGCGACGGCGACCGACACCTCGATCGTCCTCACCTGGGACCCGTCCACCGACGACAAGGGCGTGACGGGTTACCAGGTGACCCGCACCGGCGGCCAAGGGCACCTCGGTGGTCAACACGACGTCCACGGTGTACTCCGACACCGGCCTGGAGCCGCGCACCGTCGACACCTACACGGTGCAGGCCCAGGACGCGGCAGGGAACCTCTCGGCGGCCTCCGCGGCCGCCGTCGCCACCACCGGCGACGCCCCCGCGCAGCCCACCGCCGGCCAGATGATCGGCACCGACCCGCGCAAGGACCCGATCTACTTCGTCCTCACCGCGCGCTTCAACGACGGTGACGGCAGCAACAACCGGGGCGGCAGCCACGACGTGAAGTCCGGCAACGCGGCCAACAACGACCCCATGTTCCGGGGCGACTTCAAGGGCCTGGTCCAGAAGCTCGACTACGTCAAGGGCCTCGGCTTCTCGGCGATCTGGATCACCCCGGTGGTGCTCAACCGCTCCGACTACGACTACCACGGCTACCACGGCTGGGACTTCTACAAGGTCGACCCGCGGCTGGAGTCCGCCGGAGCCTCGTACCAGGATCTGATCAACGCGGCGCACGCCAAGGGCATCAAGATCTACCAGGACGTGGTCTACAACCACAGCTCCCGGTGGGGAGCCAAGGGCCTGTACGTGCCCACCGTCTTCGGCGTCCGGGACTCCCAGTGGTCCTGGTACTACGACGAGAAGCAGTCCGGCTTCGAGTACGACGGCCTGACGATCGACCCGAAGACCGGCAAGTCCTGGTACAACGGCGACCTCTGGTCCACGGAGCAGCCGGCCGGCTCCACCTGCGTCGGCTGGGGCACGCCCACCCAGTACAAGAGCGCCGAGGGCTACACCGTCTACAACTGCCAGTGGCCGTCGCCCACGTCGGGAATGTTCCCGTCGAAGTACTACCACCGGTGCTGGATCGGCAACTGGGAGGGCGAGGACTCGCGCTCCTGCTGGCTGCACGAGGACCTCGCGGACTTCAACACCGAGAGCCCCGAGGTGCGGAACTACCTGATCGGCGCCTACGACAAGTACATCGACATGGGCGTGGACGGATTCCGCGTCGACACCGCCGTGCACGTGCCGCGGGTGACCTGGAACCGCCGCTTCCTGCCGGCGATCCAGCAGCGCGTCACCCAGGACTGGGGCCCGGAGAAGGCGCAGAACTTCTTCGTCTTCGGCGAGGTCGGCGCCTTCGTCAACGACAAGTGGAACCGCGGCTCGGTGAACCACTCGGCGCAGTTCTTCACCTGGAAGGAGCGCAAGGACTACACCGCCGACGACGTGCAGGCCGCCCTCGACCAGTACACCTACGAGGAGCAGCTCGGCACCGGCAACCAGCCCACCTCCACCAACGCCTTCCTGGACGGCAACGCCTACCACGCGCCCGACCACTCGAAGTTCTCCGGCATGAACGTCATCGACATGCGGATGCACATGAACTTCGGCGACGCCCACAACGCCTTCTCCAACGGCAAGGACTCGGACGACAGTTACAACGACGCCACCTACAACGTGGTGTACGTGGACAGCCACGACTTCGGGCCGAACAAGTCCAGCACCCGGTACGCGGGCGGCACCGACGCCTGGGCCGAGAACATGGCGCTGATGTGGACCTTCCGCGGCATTCCGACGCTGTACTACGGCTCGGAGATCGAGTTCCAGGCCGGCAAGCAGATCGACTGCGGCCCGTCCTGCCCGCTCGCCACCACCGGCCGGGCCTACTACGGCGACAGGATCGCCGGAACCGTGACGGCGAGCGACTTCTCGGTGGTCTCCGGCGCCTCCGGCGCCGTCGCCACCACCCTGCAGCAGCCGCTGGTCAAGCAACTGCAGCGGCTGAACCAGATCCGCCGGGCGATCCCCGCCCTGCAGATGGGCCAGTACTCCACCGACGGCGTCAGCGGCGGCGGCATGAACTTCAAACGCCGCTACAACGACGCCGGGAGCGGGGTGGACAGCTTCGCCCTGGTCGCCGTCACCGACGGCGCCACCTACAGCGGGATCCCCAACGGCACCTACAAGGACGCCGTCACCGGTGACGTGAAGACCGTCACCAACGGCACCCTGGCGGTCGCCGCGCCGGGCAAGGGCAACCTGCGGGTCTACGTGCTCGACCTGGGCGGGAGGAACGCCGCCCCGGGCAAGATCGGCACCGACGGCCCGTACCTCAAGTAGCGCCCCGGGCGGGCCGGCCGGCGGGGGAGAACTCCGCCCGTCGGCCCGCCCGGGCACCGCGGCGAACGGGGCAGACGGGCGAACGGGGGAGACGAGAGGGCACGACCATGCCGGGAGACAACACCGGCCGCGGGCGGGGCAAGCCGACGGCCGGTGATGTGGCGGCCGCGGCGGGATTCTCCCGCACCGCGGTCTCCTTCGCGTTCAACAGCCCCGACCAGTTGTCCCTGGCGACCCGCGAGCGCATCCTGGCGGTCGCCGAGGAACTCGGCTACCGGCCCAGCCCGTTGGCCCGGATGCTGCGCGCCGGGCGGACCCGGGCGGTCGGCGTGCTGCTGCCGCAGGGCCTCGCGGAGATCCTGCGTAACCCCTACTACACCGAATTCCTGCGCGGCGTCGGCGAGGTGTGCGACCAGGAGGGCTACACCCTGCTGCTCACCCCGCCGCTGCGGGACTCCGTGCTCGACGCGATCCCGTACGCCGCCGTCGACGGCTTCGTGGTCTGCGGCCTGGAGACCGACCGCGGCGAGGTCGCCGAACTCGCCCGCCACCGGACCCCGGTGGTGCTGGTCGACGGCGACCCGCAGTCCGACGCGCCCGGCGTGGACGTCGACGACCGGCGGGGCACCCGCGAGGCCGTCCGCCACCTGATCGGCCTCGGCCACCGCCGGATCGCGGTGCTCTCCTTCGACCCCGGACCGGAGGCCGCCGTCCGCGGCTACCGGGGGCCGCTCGCCCGGCGCCTGGCCGGCCTGGCCGAGGGCCTCGCCGAGGCGGGGCGGGGCCCGGCGGACGTCGAGCTGGCGGAGTGCCGATCAGCCGGGCGGACGGCTACCGCACCGCCCAGCGCTGGATGGCCGGGCCCGAGCCGCCCACCGCGATCCTCGCGCTCTCCGACATCCTGGCGTTCGGCGCCCTGGAGGGCCTGCGCGACCTCGGCGTCGACGTGCCCGGCGAGGTGTCCGTGGTGGGCTTCGACGACCTGGCGGAGGCCGCCCGCACCCGTCCGGCGCTGACGACCGTCCGGCAGGACATGGAGGCCAAGGGCCGGACGGCCGCCGGGGCGCTGCTCGCCGCGATCCGCGGCGAGCAGCAGCCGGTGCGTCGGCTGCTGCCGACCCGGCTGGTCGTCCGGGCCTCGACCGCGCCGCCCCCGCCGCCGGGACGGCGGGCCGAGGCGGCGGCGCGGGACCGGGCGGTCCGCCCGACGGATTAGTCGCTGCCGGGCCAGCCGTCGAGCATCCGGTGCACCGTCACCCCGGGCCGGGCGGCGAGGCCGCGGGGGAGGGAGTCGGGCGGGGCGGCGGGCTGGGCGGCCACGGCGTTCTGGAGGATCTCGGTGATCTCGGCGACCTTGCCGTCGACGGTGGCCTTGAGCTGCGCCGGGTCCTGGTTGCGCGCGGCCCACCGGACGGTCTTCTCCACGGCGGAGAGTCTGCGCAGTGCGTCCTGGCCGAGCCGGACGGGCTGCGGGGTGTTGATGACGAACTGGTAGGCGCCGGCGACGGCCTCGCAGCCGGTGCAGTGCGTGGTGGTGGCCTTGCTGCTGTTGTCCGCGTCGACCTTCACCTGGCTGCCGCCGGTGGTGACGATCTGGAAGGAGAGCGCGACGGACCGGCAGTGCTGTTCGGCGGTGCAGTAGCGGGCGGTGGCCACGGCCCGGTTGTCCGCGGAGACCCCGGCCGTCCAGCCGAACTGGCGGATCTCGAAGGCGACGTCCGTGTCGTGGGTCCGCACCGGGGTCGCCACGCTGACCGCGTGGGTCTGCTCCCAGCGGACCTGTGACGCGTCGGCGGTGCCGGCTGCCGGCCCCACGAGCAGCACGGCGGCGGCCGCGGCCGGGACGAGCGGGCCCGAGCGGAAGAGCCGGCCGAGGTGTCGGGGCGAGATCCTGCGGTGCGATCGGTTCACGAGAGACTCCATGAAGGGGTGTCAGGGGGTGGCTGCGGTGCTGGGGGCGATCGGGGTGGGGGTGGCCGACGGGTCGGCCGGAACGGGTTCGCTCGCGGCCGTGGTGCTCGGGGAGGGCTCGCCGGTCGATGTGCCGGTCTCCGGAGTGGGGCTCGCGGAAGGCTCGACGGACGTCCCGGCGGTCGACGGCGCGGTTGCCGAGGGGCCGGCGGGCGGGGGAGTGGCCGACGGGGAGACCGCGGCGCGCGGCGCGGGGGCCGACGTGGCGCTGCGGCCGGGCCGGGGGCGTGGGGCGGCGGTGGTCGGCCGGCTGCGCCGGGTCCGGTCGACCGTGGGAGTGGGGGGTTCCGTCGCGGACGGCGGGTCGGTGAGCACCGCGGACGGGGTGAGCGAGAGCTCGGTCCGGCCGGCCGGGGCCGGGGTGGGTACCGGGGGCGGCCGCGGGGCGAGCGGCGCCGGTGCCGGCCGGTGTCCCCAGACGAAGGCCAGCGCAGCCCCCGTGCTGGCCGCCGCGACCAGCAGGAGGACGGCCCGTCCGCGCCTGCTGCGGTGCGCCCGTGAGAGCGCCCGACCGCCCCGGCGGGCCATCTGCACCATCAGGTACAGCAGGCCGACGGTCGGCAGGATCAGCACGCAGGCACCGATCGCACCGAGCGCCGCGGAGGCGAGCGCCCCCTCCGACAGCGCCGACGCGGTGGCGGCGGCCTGGTCGCCGAACGAGCGCACGCCGGTCTGCACCAGCCGCGGCAGGTTCCACAGCACGTAGCCGATCTGGAGGGCCAGCAGCGGGACCATGGTCACCACCCAGGCCGTCACGGTGATCCTGGACGACCGTTTCAGTCCGGCCACCTCGGGCGGTGCCGGGCGGCCCGGGACCATGCTGCGCAGGATCGGCCCGACCTTGCCGAAGAGGTCGGGGACGCCGGCCAGGTCGGCGAGGATGTAGTAGCCGTCGAACCGGAGGACCGGCAGCAGCTGTTCGACGATCTCGAAGTGGGTCAAGTAGACGGCGGCCAGCAGGAAGTCCTGGCCGGTCGCGGCGTAGGCGGCGAACAGGACGGCGGCGAACACCACGTTGAAGTAGACGCCACCGAGGTCCGTCCGGAGCCGGGCCGGTCTGCGCAGCCGGTAGACGTCCGTGACGTCGGTGTACATGGCCGGCCACACCAGGTAGATGCCGCAGCCGATGCAGCCCGGCCGGCCGCCCCCGTGCCGGCAGCCCGAGGCGTGCCCGAACTCGTGGAACACCGTGGACAGCAGGGTGAGCGCGAAGACGGCGAGCAGCAGTGTGGGCTGCTGCACGGTGTGCAGGACGGGGGTCATCGCACCGTGCACCGCGAAGAGCCAGACGTCGGCGGCGGCGGTGAGGAGCAGGACGGTCAGCACGGCGGCCGGCCGGTGGAGCCAGGAGAGGGCGGCGGCGACGGTGTTCACCGACGGGGGCCGCAGCAGGACCCTGTGCGCCCGGAGGGTGAGCAGCAGGTCGGTGACCGGCAGGGGCATCCGGGCGCCGGAGCCGGCCGGTGCGGCGACCAGGCCCATGGGGCGGAGCTTGTGCTCGACCAGCTGGGCGATGTGCTCCGCGCCGAGGTCGTGCCCGGAGGGTCCGCTGACCAGCTGGGCGATCTCCGCGTGGGAGCGGGTGCCGTCCATGGCGCCGGTCACCAGGTAGAGCAGCCGGGTGAGCTGGACCATCTGGCCGTCGGCCCGTTGGACGAGGTACCGCGGGGTGGTGAAGCCCGAGTCCTGATACTCGCCCTGGAGGACGAGCCCGGCGGCGGGCTGCGGGGGTCCGTCGGGGATCTGCGGGGGCCCGGCTGCGGTCTGCGGCCCGGGCAGTGGGCTCGGGCCGGCATCGGGCGGCGGGTCGGGGGGAGGTTCGGCGCCGGGTCGCGCCCACGGGTCGGGTTCGGCCGGGCGGCGGGTGCCGCCGACGGTGCCGATGCGTTCCGCCGCCGTGGGGATCGGGCTGCCGAGACCTTTTCCGCTCTCGGTCACGTCACCTTCCGAGCTGGCAGTCGTTAGAGGAGCGGAAAGTGTTTCCGGCGGCGATTCTGGCGCCACCGGAAACACTTTCCGCCGATTCTTTCCATGAACGGGTCAGAGCCTCCGGTCGGGGGCCCGGACAACGCGACTGCCCTGCCGCGCGTGCTCACCCGCTCATGCCGCCCCGGCCGTCCGGTAGGGCCGGCAGGGGGTCAGTGGCGGTCGGCCGTCACTGGTGGATGTTGATGTACTGCTTGGCCTCCGACGCCGCCAGGGAGTCCCACGAGTGGTCGTTGTAGGCGACCGAGGTGTTCTCCGCGTAGACGGCGGCGTGCTTGATGACCGTGGTCTTGTGGAGGTTGAGGCTGAAGCGGCTCAGCGCCTCTCGCTTCGGGAGCAGCTCGGCGGTCTCGGTCTCCAGGACGGACATGTCGATCATGTGGATCCATTCTCCGTACGGTTGCGCTCGGGGCGGCCGCGGTTCGGCCGCCCCGGTCGGACGGGTGTCCGACGGAGCTGGACACTACGGGGGCGTCGCGACGCAGAGCAAGGATCCGGATACGCCCGGTGATCGAATTCGCGTGAATAACGCCAGCATTCGCGATGCAAGGCACCGACGCCGGCCGCCCGAAAACTTCGTCGAATTCGGCACGGTTCCGGGATTCTTCGTATCCGAGGTTTTGGGTGACGCGCGGGGCCCCGCCGACTTCACTCGGTCGGCGCAGCCGCGCGGCGTGTCTCCGGGCCGACCGGCGGGTCGGTGGTGGCGGTCTGCCGGTCCCGCGCCGGATCCCGCGGTGCGCGCCGGTGCGGGGCGGGCGCCGGCCCGCCGTGGTCCGCCCTTCGGTCGTCGGGGCGGACCCGGTAGCGTTCACCTCGGCCGTCGCCGGTGCCGCGGCAGCCTGCCCACGGGCGCCCGCGGCCCGTCGCCCCGCGCCGCCGGAGCCGGGGCGGAACGCCGCCCGGATGCCACCGTGCCCTCCACCGGACAGTTCTGACACCCAGACAGGAAAGACAGATATGCGCTGGTCCCAGATGTACACCCCGACGCTGCGCGAGGACCCGGCCGACGCGGACGCCGCGAGCCACCGGCTGCTGGTCCGGGCCGGGTTCGTCCGCCAGCTGATGGCGGGGCACTACTCGCTGCTGCCGCTGGCCGTCCGGGTGCGCTCCAAGGTCGTCGGGATCGTGCGCGAGGAGATGGACCGGATCGGCTCGCAGGAGTGGCTGCTGCCCGCCATGCACCCGGCCGAGATCTGGCAGCGCTCCGGCCGCTGGGACGTGATGGGCGACGAGATGTTCCGCGTCAAGGACCGCAAGGGCGCCGACATCGCCCTCGGCATGACGCACGAGGAGATCTTCACCACGCTCGCCGACGAGCTCGCCTCGTACCGCCAACTGCCGCAGATGTGGTACCAGTTCCAGACCAAGTTCCGGGACGAGCCGCGGCCGAAGTCCGGCCTGCTGCGGGTGCGCGAGTTCACCATGAAGGACTCGTACAGCTTCGACCTCGACCAGGCCGGCCTGGACCGCTCCTTCGACCTGCACCACGAGGCCTACACCCGGATCTTCGCCCGCCTCGGGGTGCCCGCCATCCCCGTGCAGGCCTCCAGCGGCAGCATGGGCGGCTCGGCCTCCGTGGAGTTCATGTCGCCCACCGAGGCCGGCGAGGACCTCGTCGTGCACTGTGCGGCCTGCCGCTACGCCGCCAACATGGAGAAGGCCGCCGCCGCCCTGCCGGCCGTCGAGGACCCGGAGGGCCCCGCCGCCCCCGAGCCCTTCGACACCCCGCAGGCGCGCACCATCGAGGAGTTGACGATCCGTCACGGCGTGCCCGCCGACCGCCAGATCAAGACCCTGGTGTACGTGCTGGACGGCCGGCTGACCCTGGTGCTGATGCGCGGCGACCACACCCTGGTCGAGCAGAAGCTCATCGACGCCGCCGTGGCCACCGCGGTACGCCCGGCGACGCCCGAGGAGATCAAGGAGGCGCTCGGCGCCTCCCCCGGCAGCCTCGGCGCGGTCGGCGTCGAGGGCCTCACCGTCTGGGCGGACGAGGCGCTGCGCGGCCGCCGCTCGATGACCACCGGCGCCAACCGGGACGGCGTCCACCTGAGCGGCGTCGACGTCGCCCGGGACATCCCGGCCACCGGCTGGGCGGACTTCCGCGAGATCTCGGCCGGCGAGCCGTGCGCGGACTGCGGCGAGCCGCTGCAGGTGGTGCGCACCGTCGAGGTCGGCCACATCTTCAAGCTCGGCTACAAGTACACCGAGGCGCTGGACATCACCGTGCTCGGCCCGGACGGCGGCCGGATCAGGCCGATCATGGGCAGCTACGGCATCGGCGTGGAGCGGGCGATCGCCGCCGTGGTCGAGGCCCACCACGACGAGAAGGGCATCGTCTGGCCGGTGTCGGTGGCCCCGTTCGAGGTCGTGGTGGTACCGATCGGCAAGATCGACGAGGACACCGCCAAGGTCGTCGAGAGCCTCTACGGGGACCTCCGCGCCGCCGGCGTGGACACCGTCCTGGACGACCGGGACGAGCGCCCGGGCGTGAAGTTCGCGGACTGCGAGCTGATCGGCATCCCGTACCGGATCACCGTCGGCCCGCGCGGCCTGAAGGAGGGCGTGGTCGAGGTCGTCGAGCGTGCCACCGGCGAGACCGTCCGGGTGCCGGTCGCGGACGCGGTCGGCCACGTGGCGGGCCTCGTCGCCGCCGCCCGTCGCGGCTGATCCCGGCCGGTCCCGACCGGCCGACGACACCGCCCCCGGCACGGTGAGACCGTGCCGGGGGCGGTCCTGCGCCGTCCGGGGCGGCTCAGCCGCAGTGCACGGCGCGATTGCCCAACGAGCGGGTGGTGGCGGTCTGGCCCGCCCAGGTGATGCTGCCGGCGCCGGTGATGCAGGTCTTCACCGCGCTCACCCGCACCGGGCCGGCGTACTTCGCGAAGTTGCCCTGGTCGGTGGCGGTGGTGCCGGCGACCTCGCTGCAGCTCGCGGCCGCCGTGGTCTGGCTGCACCGGCTGATGCTCGCGCTCACCGCCGAGGCCGTGCCGTACCCGCTGTTCACCGTCTTGATGGTGGCGGCGCAGTTCTTGCCGCTGGCGTTGTCGAACCAGATGTAGAAGTAGCCGAACACCACGCCCGAGGCGGTGGTCACCGGGTAGCTGCCGACCAGTCCGCCGCTGCAGCCGTACGTTCCGGCCGAAGTCGCCGGGGCCGGCGGCGCCTTGGGCGGGGCGGCCGTGGCCGGGGCGCCACCCGTGCCGGGCGTGGTCGCCGGGGCGCCGGTCGCGCCGGGCTGCCCGCCGCCGGTCGGGCCGGCCGTGGCCGCGGCACCCGGCGAGGCCCCGAGCGACTGCGACGGGTCCGCCGCCGAGGCGGAGTCGGACGGCGCGGCGGACGACGGGCTCGCCGAGGTGGTGCCCTCCGCGGGTGCGTCCCCGCCCAGCACGGTGTCGCCACCCACCCGGACGGCCGGTGCGGAGCTGCCCGCGGCCTTCGGGTCGCCGCCGTCCGCACCGCCCTGCGCGCTCACCGCCCAGGTGACCCCGGAGACCAGGGCCAGCGCCAGGGCGGCGCTGCCCGCGACCAGCGCGGCGCGGCGGCCCGCCGAACGCTGCCACCACGAGGTCCGCTCCTCGTCCTCGTCCCACGGGGCAAAGTCCAGTGCGCCCACCGGCGCGAGCGGCTGCGGGGCCGGGAAGCCCGTCGACGCCGCGGCCGGGAAGCCCGCGGGGACCGCACCGGCCTGAGCGTCCGTCGTGCCCGCCGCGGCGATCTCCGGTGCGAGCAGCTCGAGTTGGGCGAGCACCTGGCCGGCGTTCGCCGGGCGGTCCGCCGGTTCCTTGGCGAGCAGCCGCAGCACCAGCGCGTCCAGTCCGGCGGGGATGCCCGGCCGGAGAGTGCTCGGCGCCGCCGGGGCCTCCCGCAGCTGCGCGCCGAACTGCAGGGTCGGCTCGCGGTGGCCGAACGGCGGCCTGCCGGTCAACAGTTGGTACAGCAGGCAGCCCACCGCGTACAGGTCGCTGCGGGCGTCGACCTGCTCCTCGCCGCGCACCAGCTCCGGGGACATCCACGGCACTGCGGCCAGCGCGCCGGCCGGACCGCCGTCCGACCGGCCGGACGGCGGCGCGTCGACCACCAGGCCCGGCAGCTTCACCGTGCCGTCGGCGGCGAGGACCAGGTGGGCCGGACGGAGGTCCCGGTGCACCGCTCCCGCGGCGTGCGAGACCGCGAGGCCGGCGCAGATCTGCCGGGTCCACTCCGCGGCCCGGGCCGCGCCGGGCACGCCGTCGGCGGCCAGCGCCTCCTCCAGGCTGCGGCCGTGCACCTCCTCCAGGACGGCGAACACGGTGCCGCTCGCCGGATCCTCCCCGGCGTCCAGCACGGTCACCAGGTGGGGGTGCGCGGGACGGTCCGCCGCGGCGCGGGCGGCCGAGGCGAGCCGGGCCGCCTCCTGCGGGTCACCGCCGGGCTCGGCCAGCACGGCGACCCCCACCGGGGTGCCGAGCTGCCGGTCGTACGCCCGCCAGCGCTCGCCCGCCCCCGCCGGGCCCAGCCGTTCCAGCAGTTCGTAGCGCTCATCCAGCAGTTGCCCCTGCACGCCCACGTCCCTTCGTCCCGGTCCCCGGCCGCCCTTCCCGTCGGACGACCCCTCAAGAACCTAGCGTCACCGTGCCCGCGTGCTGCACCCGGTGCCCCCTCTCGGACAGCAGGTCAGCGGCGGGACGGCGACGCTGCGGGCGTCGTGTGCGGGAGGTGGTCCGCGGTGCGCCGGTGCTGTGAAGGTCCGGTGCGGGGCGGCGACCGCTCAGGGGCGCTGCTTGCCGCGGAAGAGGGCGAGTCCGAGAAGATCGGGACGGCCGGCGGGCCACGCCGGGCAGGCGGCGGCCAGCTGGTCGGCGGCCGCGGCCATCCTATCCAGGTGGACGGCGTGGCCGGCGAGTCCAGGACCAGTGGCACCCGACCCGGCACATCGCCCTGGGACTGGTGGGGTGCGGGAGCGGGTACGGGACGGGTGGGTTGGCTGTCGGGGAGGTGGGGCCGGTGGTGGGTGTGGTGCCCGATTTGCCCATGGGCTACCGGGGGCGTGCGGTGGCTGCCGAGGACGTGCCGGCGATCCACGGGCTGGTGGCGGCGTGCGAGCGCGCGCTGTACGGGCGGGTGGAGACGGACCGGGGTGGGATCGCGGCGGAACTGGCCAGGCCGGGGCTGGAGTTGGGTGCGGACACGCTGCTGGTGCACGACCGGGAGGGTCGGCCGGCCGCCCGGGCGTGGGTGGAGCGGCGGTCGGCGGTGGACGTCCACCCGTCGCACCGGGGGCGGGGGCTGGGGTCGGCCCTGCTGGACTGGGCGGAGGCGCGGGCCCGGCAGTCCGGGAGGGCGCGGCTCGTGCAGACCGTGCCGGACGGCGATCCGGCGGCCGTGGCGCTGGTCCGCTCGCGCGGGTACGGGCCGCTGGTGCGGGCGTGGCAGCTGGAGTTCGCGATGGGGGAGGAGCCGTCCGTTCCGGAGCCCCCGGCGGGCCTCGTGGTCCGGCCGTTCCGGCCCGGGGACGGGCCAGCGGTGCACCGGCTGACCGAGGACGCCTTCGACGAGTGGCAGGCGCGGCGCAAGCCGTACGGGGAGTGGGCGAGCCTCGCCGTGGAGCGGCCCGCGTTCGCGCCGGCGATGTCGCCGTTGGCCTTCGCGGGCGGGGAGTTGATCGGTGCCGTCCTCTCGCTGGACCTGCCGGACGAGGCGAGCGGCTATGTCGAGCGGGTCGCGGTGCGCCGCGACCACCGGCGGCAGGGTGTCGCGCGGCTGCTGCTGCGGCACGCCTTCCGGGCGTTCCACCGTGACGGCCGGCGGTCCTGCACGCTGTGGACGCACTCGGGCACCGATGCGCTCGGCGTTTACGAGCGGGTCGGCATGACGGTCCGGCGCAGCGCGACGACCTTCGTGAAGGATCTGTCGGAGGGTTCGGCGGTTCCGTCCGGGCGGTGAACCGGCGTCCGGACCGGGCAGGTTACAGGGTTCTTACCGCAGGTCGGCGGGGGTGGCGCCGGGTGCCGGGGGCGCGGTACTCCTGGGAGTCCGCCGTACCGAACGCACCCGGGGGAGCCGCCGTGATGTCCGACCGTGTACCGCCGCGCCGCAGGTCCTCCGGCCGCGGGTTCTCCCGGCGGGCCGTGGTGTGGCTTGCCGTGCCCGTCCTGGTGGCGGCCGGGTTCGGGGTGTATCTGTTCGCTCCGTGGAAGGCGTTCACCAGTACGGAGGTGAACGAGGCGCTGCCGTCGTCGGTGCCCGCCTCGGTGTCCTCCCCGGCGGTGTCCTCCTCGGCTCAGGCGTCCCCGGGCGTGTCGGCCGGGCCGGCGGATCTGGCGCGGGGCGGGTTCGTCTCGGGGGAGCACTCCACCACCGGCACCGCCCGGCTGGTGCGGCTGGCCGACGGCGGGGTGGTGCTGCGGCTGGAGGACCTGCGGACCTCGGAGGGCCCGGACGTCCGGGTGTACCTGTCGGCGCTGCCCGCGGCGGAGTCCCGGCTGGACTCGCTGGGCGAGGGCGCGGTCGAACTCGACCGTCTCAAGGGCAACATCGGCAACCAGAACTACGCGGTGCCGGCCGGCACCGACCTGGGCAGGGTCCGCAGTGCGGTGATCTGGTGCAAGCGGTTCTCGGTCGGCTTCGGTGCCGCGGACCTGGCCGCCGTCCGGGCGGAGGCGCCCGCCGCCCCGTGACCGGGTGGCGGTGGTCTGACAGGCTGGTCCGGCGATCCACCGGCCCGCCCGGGCCGGCCCCGTGCGGCCGGCCGGGGCCTGGCCCCGTCCGGAAGGCCCCGCCCGTGACCGCAGACCTCACCGCCCGGGAGGCCGCCGCGCTGGCGGCCGTCGACGAGGCGTTCGTCGCCCGCACCCTGCTCGACCTGATCGCGATCCCCAGCGTCACCGGCAGCGCCGCGGAGTCGGAGATCCAGCACCGGCTGGCCGGCCTGCTCGACGGGTTGGGCCTGGAGACCGACCTGTGGTCGATGGACCTGCCGGCGCTGCGTGCGGACCCGGACTTCCCCGGGGCGGAGGCGCCGCGCGAGGAGGCCTGGGGGCTGGTGGGCGGCACGGGCGGCGGGGACGGCCCGACGGTGGTGCTGCAGGGGCACGTGGACGTCGTCCCGCCGGGCGACCCGGCGCAGTGGGTGGGTGATCCGTTCGTGCCGCGGGTGGTCGGTGACGTCGTGCACGGGCGGGGCGCGTGCGACATGAAGGCGGGCCTGGCGGCGCACCTGGCGGCGCTGGCGGCGATCCGGGCGAGCGGTGCCCGGCTGCGCGGCCGGGTGGCGGTGCACTTCGTGGTGGGCGAGGAGGACGGCGGGCTGGGGGCGTTCGGCACCCTGAGGCGCGGGTACACCGGCGACGCCTGCCTGATCACCGAGCCGACCGGCGGCACGCTGGTGACGGCGAACGCCGGGGCGCTGACCTTCCGGATCGAGGTGCCGGGACGGGCCGCGCACGCCAGCACCCGGGAGGCGGGCGCCAGTGCGATCGACGCCTATCTGCCGATCCATGCGGCGCTGGCCCGGCTGGAGTCCGTCCGCAACACCGATCCGGACCCGCTGATGGCGGAGTACCCGATCCCGTACGCACTGTCGGTGGGCACCGTCCGGGCGGGGGACTGGGCGAGCAGTGTGCCGGACCGGCTGGTCGCCGAGGGGCGGCTCGGGGTGCGGCTCGGCGAGGACCCGGCGCAGGCGCGGGCCGCCCTGGAGGAGTGCGTGGCGCGGGCCCGCACGGCGGACCCGTGGCTGCGGGAGCACCCGGCGGTGGTGAGCTGGCCCGGCGGTCTGTTCGCCAGTGGCCGGCTGCCGGCGGGGCATCCGCTGCGCGACCTCGTCCGGCGGGCGCACGCCGACGCGGTGGGCGGTCCGGAGCTGCGCGAGCGGGGCGCGCCGTACGGCAGCGACCTGCGGCTGTACGCGGCCGCGGGGGTGCCGACGCTGCAGTTCGGGCCGGGGGACGTGCGGGTCGCGCACAGCCCGCGCGAGCAGGTGTCCGTCCGGGAGACGGCCGAGGTGGCGCGGACGCTGGTGCTGGCGGTGCTCCGCTCGGTCGGGACCGACTGAGGGGCCGCGCTTGCGATGGGAAACCGATCGGTTTACCTTGGGTGGAAACCGATCGGTTTCCTCCGAGGGGAGAATCCCATGACCGCGATCAAGGGCGCCACCGTCTTCGTCACCGGCGGCAGCCGCGGCATCGGCCGGGCGCTGGTGGACGCGCTGTACGACCGCGGGGCCCGCAAGGTCTACGCGACCGCGCGCGATCCGCGGACGGTCACCCATCCCGAGGCCGTCCCGGTGGCGCTGGAGGTCACCGACCCGGCGTCGGTGGCGGCCGCCGCGGCCCGCGCGCAGGACATCACCGTGCTGATCAACAACGCCGGCGCGGCCGTCAACGCCTCCTTCCTGGACTCCCCGGTGGAGGACGTCCGCCGCGAGTTCGAGACCAACTTCTACGGCCCGCTGCTCACCGCCCGCGCCTTCGTGCCGGTCATCGAGCGCAACGGCGGCGGCCACCTGCTCAACGTCCACTCCGTGCTGTCCTGGATCGGCCTGGCCGGCTCCTACAGCGCCTCCAAGGCCGCGCTCTGGTCACAGACCAACTCGCTGCGGCTGGAGTTGCAGCCGCGGGGCATCAACGTGACCGGCCTGCACGTCGGTTACGTGGACACCGACATGACCACCGCGGTCGCCGGCCCCAAGGCGGACCCGGCCGACGTGGCGGACCAGGCCCTGGACGGCATCGAGTCCGACGCCCACGAGGTGCTCGCCGACGACCTCTCCCGCCGCGTCAAGGCCGCCCTCTCCGGCGACCTCGCCGGCCTCTACCCGCAACTGGCCGCCTGACGGCCCGGGGCGGCGACGTCACACCGGCAGCAGGCGGGAGACCAGCTCGGTGAGGCGGCGGGCGTTGCGGCACGGGTGCATCTCGACCAGGCCCGCGTAGGCGAGGGCGGCGGAGTCGCCGGTGCCCCAGAGGGCGGCCTGTTCGGGGTTGAGCCAGATGACCCGGCGGGCGCGGTCGGCGATCCGGCGCAGGGCGGGGAGGTTCGGGTCCCAGCCGTTGGTGCGGGCGTCGCCGAGGACGAGGACGGCGGTGCGCGGGCCGACCGCGTCCAGGTGGCGGTCGGCGAACTCGCCCAGGGCGGCGCCGTAGTCGCTGCTGCCGTGCCAGCCGGCCACCGCCGCCTCGGTGAGGATGCGGCGGGTCAGCCCGGCCGGGTCGGCGTCGGCGGCGACCAGCCGGGTCACCTCGTCGGTGCGGTTCACGAAGGCGAACACCCGGACCCGGCCGAACTGGTCGCGCATCGCGCGGACCAGCAGCATGGTGAAGCCGGCGAAGCCCGCCACGGACCCGGAGACGTCGCAGAGCAGCACGATCTCCGGCCGGGCCGGGCGGCGCTGCCGGTAGGCCGGCCGCATCGGCACCCCGCCGGTGGAGAGCGAGCGTCGCAGGGTGCGCCGCAGGTCGATCCGGCCGTGGGCGGCCCGGCGGCGGCGCGCGGCCAGCCGGGTGGCCAGCTTGCGGGCCAACGGTTGTACGGTGCGCCGCAGTTCGGCGAGCTGGTCGGCGCCGGCGGTGAGGAAGTCGACCCGGTCCGGGGCGGGGGCGACGGCGCGTTCGGCGATCCGCTCGGTGCCGCGCAGTTCGGCGACCCGGCGGCGGGCCTCGGTGCCGACCTGTGCCCGGAACTCCCGGATCCGGCGTCGGACTTCGTCCTCGGCCAGCCGGTCGGCGAGGTCGTCGTCGGCTCCCCGGCCGCCGTCGCCGGCGCGCAGGGCGGCGAGCACCCGGGCCAGCAGGGTCTCCGGCTGGAGGCGGCCGAGGGTCTGGTACGCGGACCAGCCGTCCGTGCCGGGGGAGGTGCCGTAGCGGCCGAGTGCCTCGACGGCCTCGCCCGCGAGCCGGGCCCCGGCGGCGGTGTCGCCGGCGGCCAGCGCCTCGGCGAGCCGGTCCCGCAGGTCGGCGAGGAGCGCGGCCTGCTCGGCCGGGTCCGCGGGGTCGGCGGCCGCGGCGGCGCCGTGCGGGGTGCCGACGCCGAGCGGGAAGAAGAGGTCGAAGACGGCGTCGAACACCGCCCGCTGGCCGTCGGCGCGCAGCAGTACCGCGGCCAGTCCCGCGCGGACGCGCTCCCGGTCGGCGAGCCCGAGCACCTCCAGGGCGGCCGCCGCGTCCGCGGTCTCGCCCGGCCCGATCCGCAGGCCGTGGCCGCGCAGCGCCTGGACGAGGCCAGCGAGCCGGGCCGCCAGGTCGGACATGCCCGCCGGGTCCGGGCCGGTCGCAGGGGCGGTCGCGGGGCCGGGGCCCGTCACGCCGGTGCCAGCTTCGCGGCGGCCTTGAGCAGGTCGTCCTGGTGCTTGAGCACCACCCCGAGGGTGTCCCGGAGCACCGCCTCGTCGAGCGTCTCGGCGCCGAGGGCGAGCAGGGTCCGAGCCCAGTCGATCGTCTCGGCGACGGACGGTGACTTCCGTAGTTCCATGCCGCGCAGCGCGCCGACCACCCGGACGAGCGACTCGGCGAGCACCGCGTCCAGGCCCGGCACCTTGAGGCGGACGATCCGCTGCTCCAACTCGGCGTCGGGGAAGTCCAGATGGAGGAAGAGGCAGCGGCGGCGCAGTGCCTCGGAGAGTTCCCGGCCGGCGTTGGAGGTGAGCAGTACGAATGGCCGGCGGTCCGCCCGGATGGTGCCGAGTTCGGGCACGGTGATCTGGAAGTCGCTGAGCACCTCCAGCAGCAGGCCCTCCATCTCGACGTCGGCCTTGTCGGTCTCGTCGATCAGCAGCACGGTCGGCTCCTCGCCGCGGATCGCGGTGAGCAGCGGCCGGCTGAGCAGGAATTCCTCGCCGAAGACGTCGGTGCGGGCCTCGTCCCAGCTCTCGTCGCGGCCGGCGGTGATCCGGAGCAGCTGCTTGGCGTGGTTCCACTCGTAGAGCGCGCGGGCCTCGTCGATGCCCTCGTAGCACTGGAGCCGGATCAGCCGGGCGGCGCCGACCCGGGCGACGGCCTTGGCGAGTTCGGTCTTGCCGACGCCCGCGGGGCCCTCGACCAGCAGCGGCTTGCCGAGCCGGTCGGCGAGGAAGACGGTGGTGGCGACGGCGGTCGAGGCGAGGTAGCCGACCTCGGCGAGGCGTGTCGCCACTTCGTCCACCGAGGCGAAGAAGCTCGTCCCGGCCGGGTTTCCGTCTGTGCCGCGCATGCTCGACTCCCTTGGGTGCCACACCGTGCAGGGCATGTTACCCGCGAGTCACTTCAGGTGGAACGGTTCCGGCCCGACCGGCGTCAGCGCACCCCCGCGGCGTCCAGCAGCGCCGCGGCCGTCGGCACGGCCAGCCCGGCCAGCGACTCCCCGCCCGACCCCGCCCGGGCGCTCGCCCCGTCGAAGACCAGCGTCAACTGCCGGGCCAGCAGCGCCGGGTCGGCGGCCCCGCCGAGCTCCGCCTCGCCCCGGAAGAAGTCGGTCAGCGCCTGCTTGACCCGGCCCGCGACCACGCTCGCCGGGTGCTCCGGATCCTTCAGTTCGACCTGGGCCGCCAGATACGGGCAGCCGCGGTAGCCGTCCGCCCGGGACGCCTCCTCCAGCCGCTCGAAGACGTGCAGCACCCGGGCCCGCGGCGGCCGCGCGTCGTCCGCGGCGGGCAGCAGCTGCGCCGCGTACGCGGGGGCGCGCCGCTCCAGGCCGGCCGCCAGCACCTCGTCCTTGCTGTCGAACAGCTGGTACATGGACCGCTTGGACACCCCGGCCGCCTTGCACAGCGCGTCGATCCCGGTGTTCACGCCCTCCCGGTAGAACAGCTCGGTGGCGGCGTCGAGCAGCCGGTCGCGCGGGGAGGGCTTCGCCGGGGCGCCCGTGGTGTGCTGGGTGTCCATACCGCGAGGCTACCGCCCGACGGCCGTCGGGGAAACCGATCGGTGTACGGTCGTCGCACGGTCAGCGGAGCACCGCCTCCAGCAGGTCGCCGCCGAGCCGGGCGCTGGTGGCGAGGTCGAGCTCGTACAGCACGTAGCGGCCGCGGCGGCGGGTGGTGAGCAGGCCCGCCTTCCGCAGCACCGCGAGATGACGGGAGACCTCCGGTGCGGTGAGCTGCCACGCCTCCGCCAGCTCGCCGGTGGTGTGCGGGCCGCGGGAGATGGTGCGGGCGAGGCGCAGCCGGACGGGATGGGCCAGCGCCTCCAGCCGTCGCTGGACGACCGCCAGCGAGACCGGGTCGGTGAGGCCCGGCTCGGCGACGGGGTACTGCACCACCGGCCGCCAGTCCGCCGCGTACACCACCGGCAGGTGCGGCCGCCCGAAGGCGCTCGGGATGAACGTCACCCCGCCCGCCGCGACCGCGCTGGTCGCGTTGTCCTGCAGCTTGTCGATCACGATCCGCCGCCGCACCGGGTCGGTCTCGTCCAGCGCGACGGCCGGGGAGACCGCGGCCAGCGTCTCGGCCACGCCGCGCCGCGCCAGCAGGTCGGCCTTCTGCCGGGCGTCCGCGGCCAGCGCGGGCAGCACCCGGCGCCAGGCGTCCGCGAAGAACGCCCGCTCGCAGTCCTCCAACATCCGGCGCACCAGCGCCCGGACGGCCGGCGGGTCGGTGAGCAGCCGGTCGGCGAACGCCGCCTGCCGCGGCCCGCGGGCCAGCGCCAGCTCCCGGGCCCGCTCGGCCGCCACCGGCTCGGTCAGCGGCGAACCCGCCGGCCGGTACGACAACCGGGACGAGCCGCAGGTGGTGACGAGCGCCGCCGCCGTGTACTGCTCGTCCTCCAGTCGGTCCACCGCGTCCAGCTCCTCGGCGAGGGTGGCCGCCGGCCGCGCCGGGAAGAGGAAGTCCGCCCGCGACGACCGCCACAGGAAGTCCGCCTCCAGCAGCCGGTCCGCCAGCCCCGGCGGCAGGGCGGCGGTGGTGGCCGCCGCCCAGCCCTGCAACTCCGGGTGGTGCGCCGGCTCCGCGAGGGCGTGCAGCATCGCGTTCAGCTCCGCCAGCGGGGACGGCGCGAACAGCAAACGCTCGGGCGGCAGACCGGTGACGTCGATGGTCAGACTCATGGCGGCGATCCTGCCACCCGGCCCGGGCCCGACCGCCGACGGTTGACGGGGACCATCAATCCACGTGCCACCGCCCCGCAGGGCGGCGCAGCGTGGCCGCCATGAAAGTCCTCCACCGTCCAGCCCCCGCCGCTGCCCCCGGCACCGCGCCGGCCGCCGCCGAAAGCCCCGAACTCCCCGGCGCCGCCCGGCTGCTGAGCATCGCCGCCGGCCGGCGCTACGCCCTCGCCGTCCTCGTCGACGCCCTCGGCGCCGGACTGCTCCGCCCCTTCCTGCTGCTGTACGGCGTCGGGGTGCTCGGACTCGGCGTCGGCGCCGCCGGCCTCGCCCTCTCCGCCGGCATGCTGGCCGGTCTCGGCGCCGTGCCGCTGACCGGGCGCTGGATCGACCGCGGCGCGCGGAGCCTGCCGGTGGCCGCGACCCTGCTCGTCCGCGCCGCCGGTGTGGCGGTGCTGCTGACGGCCGGGGGCACCGCCGGGTACACCGCGGCGGCCGTCCTGCTCGGCGTCGGCAGCCAGTCCTGGCCGACCGCGCACGCGGCCGTGGTCGCCGCACTCACCGAGGGCCGGGTCCGGGACGCCGCCCTCGCCGCCGGACGCTCCGTACGCAACGCCGGCCTCGGCGTCGGCGCCCTGGCCGCCACCGCCGCCACCGCGGGCGGCACCGGTGCCCTCCGGACCCTCGCCCTGATCACCGCGCTCGCCTGCCTGCTCGCGGCCGCCCTCGTGTGGTCGCTGCGGCTCACCGTCCCGGCGGTGGCGCCCGCCCCGCGGCCGGTCGCCGCGGCCGAGGTCGCCGGGGCCGATGAGGAGGTGGCGGGGCGGGGGACCGGAACCGGCCTGCTGGGCCTCGCCAACCTGCCGTACGCCTTCTGCTTCGACGTGCTCGAAGTCGCCCTGCCCGCCCTGCTGGTGACCACCCTGCACGTCGCGCCCGCCTGGTCCTCGGGCATCTTCGTCGGCAACACCGTGCTGGTCATCACCACCCAGCTCGCCGTGGTGCTGTGGATCTCCCGCCGCTCCCGGCGGTCCGTGCTGGCCGCCTCCGGCCTGGTGCTCGCCCTCTCCTACCTCGGCTTCTGGGCCGCCGGCACGCTCGGCGGGACGGCCGGCGCCGCCGCGGTCGCCGCCGTCGCCGTCCTGTACACGGCCGGCGAGATCCTCTACACCGGTACCGGCACCGCCCTGGTGGTCGCCGCCGCGCCGCCCGCCCGCCTCGGCCGCGCCCTCGCCCGCTGGGAGATCTCCAGCGGCCTCGGCCGCGCCGCCGCCCCCGCCGCCCTCACCGCCCTCCTCGCCGTGGGCCCCCACCTCCTGTGGCCCGTCCTCGCCACCGCCACCGCCCTCGGCGCCGCCCTCGTGCACCGCCACGGCCCCCGGGCCTGAGACACCGTCCCCGTGGTGGGCCGCACCGACCCGGCAGGCCGCTATTGTCGGACGGGAAGGCATCAGCACCCGCTGCCGGACTCCGGGCGGGGGCATCGGGGCGAAGGAGGACACCTCATGACCGCGCTGTCCGACCGTCCTCACATGCTGCCCGAGGAGTTCGAGGAGGTCGCCCGCCTGGCGGCCAGGTCGGCCGAGGGGCTGCGGCTCGAGTTCATCAACGGAAAGCTCGGAGTCAAACCCGTGCCCGACGGCGACCACGGCCGCATCATCCAGTGGCTGATGCGGATCTGCATCCAGACGCGCCCCGACCTCTGGCTGCACGACCAGGGCCTGAAGGTGCAGTCGTACCGCGCCGGCCACGCGCGGCCGGACGGCACGCTCGCGCCCGCCGACGCCTTCGTCGGCCAGGGGGAGTGGGCCGGCGCCGAGCAGGTGCTGATGGTCGTGGAGGTCACCTCCTACGACTCGGACACGGACCGGCGCGACCGGGTCGAGAAGCCGCGCGCCTACGCCGAGAGCGGCATCCCCGTCTACCTGCTGATCGACCGGGACAGCTGCGAGGTCACCGTCCACAGCGACCCCGACGGCGTCCGGTACGAGCGAACGCTCACCGTGCCGTTCGGCCGCGAGGTGGCGATCCCCGACCCGGTGGGTCTCGTGCTCGACACCGAGCCGCTCACGGCCTGGGTGCGCTGACCGACCGTTCGCCCAGGTCGCCGACGAGGTCGTGGGGGACGTCTTCGTGGACTTCTTCGAGGACGAGGGCCGACCCCGCACGGTTGACCTTGCCCCTGGGGGCAGGGTTTAGCGTCCTCGGTGGAACGACGGCGCGGAGGTGGGCGGATGCGGATCGGTGAGGCGGCCCGGCGGGCGGGTGTCAGTGCGAAGGCCGTCCGGCGGTACGAGGCACTGGGGCTGATCAGCCCCGGCCGTGCGGCCAACGGCTACCGCAGCTTCGACGAGGCGGACGTGCGGGCCATCCGCGAGGTCCGGGCGCTGCGGGAGCTGGGGATCGCCGCCGACCGCAGCCGCCCCTTCCTGGACTGCCTCGCCGCCGGCGCCGAGGCCTCCGACGACTGCCCGTCCTCGCTGGCCGCGTACAAGTCCGCGATCGACCGGCTGACCCTGCAGATCGACGAACTCGTCTCCCGGCGGACCGAGTTGGTGGGCCGCCTGCGGGAGGCCGCGTACCGGAACAGCACGCTGCGGCACCAGGATGCGCCGGCGGCCCTCGGCCCGGCGGGCCTCCCGGAGGACGCGGGGACGGCCGAGCACCTGCAAGGGCTGCGGTTGCCGCGGCTCTCGCTGGCGTGCACCGACGGCACGGCCGTCGGCCTCGGCGCGCTCGGCCCCGGTCGGTCGGTGGTCTACCTGTACCCGCTGACCGGCCGCCCCGACGTCGACCTGCCCGCGGGCTGGGAGAGCATCCCCGGCGCCCGCGGTTGCACCGCCGAGGCCTGCGGCTTCCGCGACCACCACCAGGAGCTCGTCGCGGCCGGCGCCGCCCGGGTGTTCGGCCTCTCCAGCCAGGACACCGGCTACCAGCGCGAGGTGGTCGAACGGCTGCGGCTGCCCTTCGCGATGCTCTCCGACCCGGGGCTCGAACTGGCCTCGGCGCTCGGTCTGCCGACCTTCACCCCCGCCGGATGGTCCACCCTGCACCAGCGGTTGACCCTGGTCGTCCGGGACGGCGTCGTCGAGCACGTCTTCCACCCCGTCCCCGAGCCCGGCCGGCATGCCGAAGAGGTGCTGCGCTGGCTCGCGACCACTCCCTGACCCCACGTGCGGGCCCCACCGCCGGGCCCGCCCGGACCGAAAGGCCACTCCACTCCATGCCAGAACAGGCAGAGCAGGAACAGCAGCCGCAGCAGTCGGAGCGCACCGCGGACGGCAGCGCCGGCGACGCGGACTACGGCACCATCGGCGCCGGCTACTCCGCCCACCGCAGGCCCGAACCGCGGATCGCGGCCCTGATCGACGAGGCCCTCGCCGGCGCGCGGACCGTGCTCAACGTCGGTGCCGGCAGCGGCTCGTACGAGTCCTCGGCGTTCGAGGTGACCCCGGTCGAGCCGTCCGCCTCGATGCGCGCCCAGCGGTCGGCCCACCTGCCGCCGGCGGTCGACGCGGTCGCCGAGCACCTGCCATTCCCGGACGGCGCCTTCGACGCGGCGATGACCACCTTCAGCGTGCACCAGTGGAGCGACCTGAAGGCCGGCCTGCGGGAGATGCGGCGGGTCACCCGGGGGCCGGTCGCGGTCCTCACCTGCGACCCCGACCTGGTGCGGGACTTCTGGCTGTACGAGTACGCGCCGCTCGTCCTGGACACCGAGGCCAGGCGCTACCCGGCCGTCGCCGACATCGTCGAGACCCTCGGCGGCCGGGCCCGGGTGATCAACGTCCCCATCCCCGTGGACTGCACCGACGGCTTCAACGAGGCCTACTACGGCCGCCCCGAACTGCTGCTCGACCCGGCGGCCCGCCAGGCCTGTTCGGCCTGGAGCTTCGTCTCCCCCGAACTCGCCGAGCAGTACACCGGCCACCTCCGCGGCGACCTCGCCTCCGGTGCCTGGGACGCCCGCCACGGCCACCTGCGCACCCGGCCCGCCCTCAACGGCTCCCTCGTCCTGATCCGCGCCGACTGACGCCGGCCCTCCGGCCACCACGCCGCTCCGTCGCCGGAGGGCGGTGCAGCGTGATGCCCGGATGCCCGGTCGGTCACCGCGACCCGTGGGCGTAGCGGGCGGGCGAGGTGCCGACCGTGGCGGTGAAGTCGCGGGTGAGGTGGGCCTGGTCGGCGTAGCCGAGGTCGGCGGCCAGGGCCGCCCAGTCGACGTCCGCGCCGCTGTCGGCCCGGCGGGCGGCCTCGTGCAGGCGGGCCCGCCGGAGCACCCACTTGGGGGACGCGCCGACATAGTCGGCGAACAGTCGCTGCAGCCGCCGGACACCGACACCGAACTCCGCGGCCAGGTCGTCGACGCGGTGCAGCTCGGGGGCGGCGGCGATCCGGTCGACCATGGCGGCGACCTGATCGGCCGTCGGATCGGGGGCGGGGAGGCGGGCGAGCAGGAAGGCGTCGGCGAGGGCGCGGAGCCGTTCCGGGTCGGCGGGGCCGCGCAGCACCTCCTCGTTCAGCCGGTCGGCGTCCGGGCCGAAGAACTCGGCCGCGGGCACGGCCCGGTCGGCGAGTTCGAGCACCGGCCGGTCGGTGAACGGCCGGAAGCCGCCCGGCCGGAACTTCACGCCGAGCGCGTGCCCGCGTCCCTCCAGGCGGCGGACGAACAGCGAGCGGTCCACCCCGTACACGTGGGCCCGCGGCGCCTCGAAGACCAGGTGCACATGGGGGTGGGCGAGCACTTTCTGCTCGTACGGGGGCCGGTCGCGGCGGTCCCAGCGCACCAGCCAGTAGAACTCGACGAAGCGGTCCGCCCCGGCGGCGGGCTCGCACCTGTCCAGTTCGATCACGGACGCGGCCCGGGACGGGTGGAGCACCCCGCGTCCAAGGTCCGGTTCGGTCATGCCGGCCAGGGTAGTCGGGGCGGCCCCGCCGGCCGTCGCGTTTCTTCAAGACCGCCGCGGACGGCCCGCCGGAGGATCGCCGCATGAACGGTCACCACCTCCACCCCCAGATGGCCCGCGCCGCCGCCGAGGCCGCCCGGATCGCCGCCGGCGTCCGCCCCGAGCACCTGGACGGGCCCACCCCCTGCACCGAACTGGACACCCGGGCCCTGGTCAACCACTGGGTGCTCTACACCTCGCACGGCCTGGAGCACCGCGCCCGCCGGACGGCCCTGCCGGAGGACCTGGTCGCGCACGACTTCACCGCCGAGCCCGCCTGGGCCGACGCCTACGCCGCGCAGCTGGAGCGCGCCGTGCGGGCCTGGGCCGACCCGGCCGTCTGGGAGGGCGGGGTGGACCTGGGCGGCACGCCCGTCCCGGCCGAGTCCATCGCCAGGATGCTGATCAAGGAGATGGTGGTGCACGGCTGGGACGTCGCCCGCGCCACCGGCGGCGAGGTCCGGGTGTCCGACGACCTCGCCGCCCTCGTCCTCGCGGTGATCGAGGAGAACGCCGAGCTCTACCGGCAGTTCGGCGGCTTCGCCGAGCCCGTCCCGGTGCCCGCCGACGCCCCGCTGCTGGACCGCGCGCTCGCCGCCTCCGGCCGCGACCCGCACTGGACTCCCAAGCAGTAGGCGCCCGAGCAGGGGAGACCGCCGCCCGAAAACACCGCCGCTGCCGCCGCCGGTGCCGCTGCCGCCGCGGCCCGGCCGGCGGGGGCGGCTCAGGGGGTGGTGGCGGCGGTGTCGGTGTGCTGCAGGATCCGGGTGACGTCCCAGACGTGGTGATGACCGTCGTGGGCGTTGTTGCGGGCGATGTCCTCGGCCCGCTGGATGCCGCGGGTGGCGTGCCGCAGGACGGTGCCCTCCGCGACCGCTGCGGTCACCGATGCCGTCCAGGCAGCCACAGCGTGGTCCAGGGACCAGAGGGCGGCGGCGGGGGCGATCTCCAGGTAGCGGCGGCCCGCGGCGACCAGGTCGGGGTCGTAGCCGGCCACGTCGGCAGCGCCGGCCAGCCGGGCACCGGCGAGCCGCTCGGCCCAGATCCGCAGGTTGTCGGTGACGTGGCTGACGTACGCGGCGGGTGTCCAGGCGAGGTCCGGGTGGAGTTCGCGCCCCGTTCGCCCCGCCAGCAGGTCCCGGAACCGGGCCGGCAGCCCGCCGACCACCCGGACCGCCTCGTCCGGCGCCGCCGACCAGTCGAATCCGCACCCGGTGCACGGGTCCCCGTACAGTGCCGCACCCCATGTCTCCATGGCCCGGGACTGTAGCCCAACGGCCACGGCCGGCGGTGCCGATGTGCAGGGTGATGCCGTCGGGGCCGGCCGGCAGAGCCGCTGCCGGCCAGCCCCGACGGGGACCTGTGGCGGCCGACGGTGCGGCCGGGGCGCCGCGCCGGGGCTCTCCCCCGCGGAGACCGGAGCGTCGGCCGGGACCGGCACCCGCCGGCCGGTCGGCATGGTGCCGTCTTCGGCGGAGCCGCGCCCGGTGCGGCGCCGGGCGCGGCCCTGACGAAGCATCACAGTCGTTCGTATCGCCGACGTATCGTCCGGGTAGCGCACTGACGTATCATCAGCGGGAGTTATGATGGTCATGTGCATGCCACTTCGCGTGGCGGCTCCGCCGCCTGCCCGGATCTCCACTGTCCGCGCACGCGGTGAAGGAACTCCCCGCCCCATTCGGAAGTTCCCGGAACGAACTGTCGACCCGTCAGGTGAGGAGATTCCGTGGCCCGCAGACCGCGTCCAGTCGATCCGGCCGACGGGCCGGTTCAGGCTTTCGCCCACGACCTGCGGCTGGTCCGGGAGCGGGCCGGCAATCCCACCTACCGCGTCCTCGCCGAGCGAGCGGGATTCGGCGCCACCACGCTGAGCGACGCGGCCGGCGGCGTCCGGCTGCCCAGCCTGGAGGTGACCCAGGCCTACGTCGGGGCCTGCGGCGGCAACGTCGACGAGTGGACGCGGCGCTGGAACGACCTCGACCGTGAACTCGCCCGCGGCGCGACCGCCCCGGCCCCGGAGAGGGCGGCGGAGGAGAGGGCGGCGGAGGAGCCGGCGGACAGGACGGCTCCGGAGAGCGCGCCGGGCCAGGACGTGCTCGCGGGCCGGTCCGCTCCGGCGACGAGCGCGGCCGTGTCCTCGGCCGCGACGCTGCTGCCGGAGCCCCCGCAGGAGCTCTCGCCGACCGAGACCGTGCGCGGCGGCTGGCGGCCGCCCCGCTGGACGACCGTCGGCACGGCCACCCTCCTCGCCCTCACCGCCGTCCTCGCCCTGGTCGCGCTGCGGACGGGCGGCTTCGGGCGGAACCGGAACGTGGCCCAGAGCTCCCTGACGCCCGGCGCGTCCGCCGTCCCGACCGCCAGCGGATCGGTCGGCTGCCCGGCCGCGGACACCTCGCCCACGGCCCTGTTCTCCGGTACGACCTACAACGCCAGCACCCGGCTGCGCGCCGGAGCCAGCCTCAGTGCCGACGTCGTCCTCCAGGTGCCCTCGGGCTGTCAACTGGCACTCACCGGCTTCTGTCTGGGCGACGTGGTCATCGACTCCACGTCCAGCTCGCCCGACATGCGCTGGTTCAAGATCGCGACCGGTGGCTATGTCTCCTCCGCCGTCGTGCACGGCAACCCGCCCGCCGTCGTCCAACCCACCGACTGTCCCGATGCGGTGGCCCCGCCCGCCTCGATCACGCTCGCCGTCGCACCGCGCTCCGGCGAACCCGGCCATTACGAACTCCGCGCCACCGGTAGCCATCTGGGCATCGTCGGCTACGCCGCGTACCTGCCCAGGGCAGGCAGCAGCACACCTCAGTGGCAGCAGCTCGGCATGTCCTCGGACGCCGGCGCCGGATTCGTCGCGATCTGGCGGCCCGCCACGCCCGCCGACAACGCCGACGCGCAGGTCGCCGTCCAGGTGGTGGCCGTCGCCTGCTTCGGCGGCGACGGCCCCAGCACCATCTCGGACCAGCGCCTGGTCTCCCGCGGGGCGGCCGGCGCCCTCCCGGTCGCCGAACTCAACGACGCCGAACTCACCCGCGCCCGGAAGACAGCCTGCCGCTACCCGGACACCAACCACGGCTGACCCGCCGCCCGGCCCTCCACCGCGCACCCGCGCCGGAGGCCCGGGCCCCGCCGTGCGTGCTGTCCCGGGCGAGGGGTGCGCACCGGCGGAACGTCAACGGCCGGAAAGGGCAGGCCAGGACGGAGGTGACATTCCGGCGCGACCCGGACGATACGGCGTGCGCGGAGGATGCGGACCGGCGGCGGCGCCGGCGGGCGGTGGCCCGCGGCCGCCGCCGTGTCCGTAACCGCCTTCCGCTGCACGAGGAGAACGGTGACACCCACCCGCTTCCTGCGCCGCACAGCCGCCCTGGCCGCCGCCGCTGCCCTCGCCCTCGGCCTCACCGCCCTGGCTCCCGCCGCCGCCTCCGCCGCTGCCGGCACCACCCCCGCGACCGCCCCGGCCGCGACCGCCCCTGCCACCTCGGCCGCTGCCGCCTCGGCGTCCGACGCCGCCCGGCTGGCCGCCGCCAACGTCGGCCGCACCGCCGGCACCTGCGCCAACACACCGACCCACAACACCCTGGGCGGCGCCCAGTTCGAGCACAGCTGCGTCGGCTGGGCCGGCGTCCCCGAGTACTGGTGCGCCGACTTCGCGATCTGGGCGTGGCGCAACTCCGGCCTCGCCGTCACCGGGCTGGACGCCTCCGCGGTCAGCTTCCGCACCTACGGCCAGAACAACGGCACCCTGCACACCGCCGCCTCGTACGTCCCGCAGCCCGGTGACGCGGTGATCTACGGCACCGGCAGCGGCTCGGGCACCGTCATCCACCACGTCGGCATCGTCACCGCGGTGACCGCGGACGGCTCGGTGGTCACCGCCAACGGCGACTGGAACGGCGACCCGAACGCGGCGAGCGAGGCCGACTTCGCGAAGAGCTCCTCCGTCGTGCCGCTCACGATCCCGGCCGCGCAGCGCACCACGGGCAGCGTGCCCGGCACCGTCGATCCCGCCGACGGCTACCGCATCGACGGCTACATCACCCCGGTCGCGGCCTCCACCGCCAACCCCTACACGCCGACGCAGGTCTGCGGCGCCGGCTTCGGCGTGGTCGACTCGCACTCCCTCGGCGGCGCCACCGCCTACCTGCTGTACGAGGCCGCGAGCGGCCGCAACTGCGTGGTCACCCTGGCCACCCAGCCGTCCGGGGCGGTGCCGATGAACGCCACTCTCAAGGTCCAGGGCGGCGCCACCGCAGACAATCCGGGCAGCTACACCTACTACGCGGGCCCGGTGATCCTCTCCGCCGCCGGGACCTGCGTCGACTGGGGCGGCTCCTACCGCAGCACCACCTGGACCAGCGGCTGGAGCCACTGCGGCTGAGCCGCCCGTCGACCGGAATTGATTGACCGGCGGGGCCGGCCGCCCGGTCAATCCGCCGGCGGCTCCGGCACCGCCACCCGCTCGCCCGGCGCCGCGGCCCGTCACCGGGGCCGCGGCGCCGTCCGCGTCGACCTCGGTGAACGCCCCGCAAGACCGGAGTTGATTGGCCGTCACCGCAAGATCCACCGGTCAAATCCGCACCGACATAGAACGGTGTTGCGCCGGGCGGCGGCTGTCGGGGGACGGGCCCCGCCGCCCGGCGAACCAGGCCGAGGTGTGGGGGGTGTGTGAGGGATGGAGTTCGGAATTCTCGGACCGCTGCTCGTGCGGGACGGCGAGGGGGACCGGCCGGTGCCGGCGGCCAAGCAGCGGGCGCTGCTCGCGGCGCTGCTCGTCCGACGGGGGCAGGTGGTGCCGGCCGACGTCCTGGCCGACACCGTCTGGGACGGGCGGCCGCCGCGCACCGCCGCCACCACGCTGCGCAACTACGTGATGCGGCTGCGCAAGGCGCTCGGCGAGGCCGGACAGCGGCTCGCCACGGAGGCGGGCGGCTACCTCCTCGCCGCCGACGCCAAGGAGTTCGACGCCGACCGGTTCACCCGGCTGCGCGACCTCGGCCACGCCCAGCTGCGCGCCGGCGAGCCCGAGCGGGCCGCCGCCCACTACGAGCAGGCACTCGCGCTGTGGCGCGGACCGGCGCTGGTCGACATCCCCTCCGAGGTGCTCCGCGGAGCCGAGACCGGCCGGCTCGCCGAGGCCCGACTGGACGTCCTCGAAGGCCGCACCGAGGCCGTGCTGGCCCTCGGCCGGCACACCGAACTCCTCGGCGAGCTCCGCTCACTGACCGCCGCCCACCCCGAACGGGAACGGCTCTGGGCCCAGTTGATGACCGCCCTCTACCGCAGCGGCCGCCAGTCCGAGGCGCTCGCCGTGTACGGGCAGGTCCGCCGCGTCCTCGCGGACGAACTCGGCGTCGACCCCGGCAGTGAACTGCGCGCCGTGCACGGCGGCATCCTGCGGGCCGATCCGGCCATGGCGGCACCCGTCCGGCCCGCCGCCCGCACCCGGACGGTGCTCGTCACGCCCTTCCAGCTGCCGCCCGACCTGACCGACTTCACCGGGCGGGCCGCCGAGGTCGCCGACCTCGCCGGCCGGCTCGCCGCCGCGGGCGACGGCGCCGGCCGCCGGGCCCCGCTGATCGCGGTCGTCAGCGGCCAGCCCGGCGCGGGCAAGAGCGCCCTCGTCCAGCACGCCGCGCACGCCGCCCGCGGCGCGCACCCCGACGGCACCCTCTACGCCGACCTGCGCGGCAGCCGGCGGCAGCCCGCCGCGCCGCATGCCGTGCTCGGCAGCTTCCTGCTCGCCCTCGGCGTGCCCGCCGCAGCCGTACCGCCCGGCACCGAGGCCCGGACGGCGCTGTTCCGCTCGCTGCTGGCCGGCCGGCGGATGCTGGTCGTCCTCGACGACGCCGGCGACAGTGCCCACGTCCGACCGTTGCTGCCCGCCGGCCCCGGCAACGCCGCCCTGATCACCGCCCGCACCCGGCTGCCCGACCTCGGCGGCGCCCACCCCGTCCACCTCGGGCCGCTCCCCGCCGACGAGGCCCGGGAGTTCCTCGCCCGCCTGCTCGGTCCCGTCCGGTCGGCCGCCGAACCGCGGGCCCTCACCCAGCTTGCGGCCGCCTGCGGAGGACTGCCGCTGGCCCTGCGGATCTGCGGGGCCAGGCTGGCCTCCCGGCCCAACTGGACCGTCCGGCACCTGGTGGAACGGCTCGCCGACGAGGGCCGGGCCCTCGACGAGCTCTGTCTCGGCAGCCTGGACGTCCGGGCCGTCTTCGCGGCCGGCTGCGAGTCCCTCGACCCGCCCACCGCCCGCGCCTTCCACCTGTTGGCCCTCGCCCCGACCGACACCGTCGGCCTGGCCACCGCCGCCCGGCTGCTCGGCGAACCCCCGGCCCGCGCCGAACGCGTCCTCGAACGCCTCGCCGACGCCGGCCTGCTCACCGCCCGGGAGCCCGGCCGCTACCGCTACGAACCGCTGCTGCGCGCCTACGCCCGCGAACGCGCCCCGCACCGCCCCGCACCCACCTGGCCCGACCCCCGCACCACCCGCCGCGCGGCCCTCGCCGGCTGACCCCGGCCGGGGGCGGCCGGGGGCGGCCCAGGGAGAGCGACACGTGCGGGCTCTCTCGTGGGAGTCGGCGGACGGCGGAGCGGCCCCGGGGCGACATTCGCCCCGGGGCCGGGCCCTCACCCTCGGATCCTGCCGGGTGGGCTCAGCCCTTGGGCAGCGGGTAGCCGCGGGTGGCCGCGACCTCGTGGGCGGGCTCGGCGACCACCAGGCCGCCGGTGGCCGACTTGGCGGGCTTGAGGACGAAGGAGCCGTAGGCCGAGGGCTTGGCGGCGTCGGTGAAGTCGAGCGGCACGTCCAGGACGTTGAGGGCCTTCTGGCTGCGGTGGGCGGCCACGATGCCCTCCCGGGTGAGGTCCCTCGCGCTGCAGGCGTTGGTCAGCGCCTCGGCGGCGACCTGGGCGGCCACCCAGCCGCTGATCACGCCGCTGTCGACCGGCGAGGCCGGGTACTTCGCGCGGTAGTCCTGCACCAGTTGGCGCATCCGGGAGGTGTCGGAGCTGGGTGCGGGGTAGCCGCTGATCAGGTAGAACATCTTCTCCAGGGCGGGCCCGGCGGCGCTGTCCAGCAGCTGGGGGGCGAAGCTGGGCGCGCTGCCGACCACCGGCACGGTGAGGCCCTGGGCGGCGGCCAGCCCGACCAGCGAGGCGGCCTGCTTGGGCCCGGCGCTGACCAGGATCGCCTTCACCCCGGCCTGCTTGAGCGCGGTGACCTGGGCGCCGAGGTCGGTGTCGGTCGCCTTGATCTTCTGCTCGACGATGCGGTAACCCTGCTTGTCCGCCGCGTACTTGGAGCCGGCGAGGGCGTTCTCGCCGTACTCGCCCTCGAAGTAGACGTGGCCGATCGCGTCGCCGGCGGTGAGTCCGGCCTTCCGGGTCAGGAAGTCGACCGCGTTGATCATGTCGATGTCATAGGTGGGGCCGACCACCTGGATGTAGTTCTGGCCGAGCAGGGTGGAGGACCAGCCGAGCGGCAGGGTGAGGATCTTCTTGCCGGCGATCTCCTGCTTGAGCGCGGCGACCACCGGCGAGCCGATCACCTGGGTGAGCATCGCGGAGTCGGGCTCGATCTCGGCGAAGGCGGCGACGCCCTTCTGCACGTCGTAGCCGTGGTCCTTGACCTTGATCTCGACCTTCCGGCCGCAGATGCCGCCGACCTTGTTGGTCTGCTCCACCCACAGCTGCTGGGCGTTGACGATGCTCTTGCCGAGCGAGGCGTAGACGCCGCTGAGGTCGGTGAGGGCGCCGAGGGTGATGGTCGTCTCCGTCACGCCGGGGCCCATCTTCACCCCGTCCCTGCCGACCCGGTCGGAGGAGGTGTCGGTCTTGATGCTGCAGCCGGTCGCGGCGAGTGCGAGGACGGTGAGGGCGGCGGCGGATCTGCGGAGTCTGCGGTCGGTCACGGAATCGGTCACGGGGTCGGCTCCTTGCCGGGCGAGGGACGGGTGGCGGTGCGGGAGACGGGTACGGGGGCGGGCGCCGGGGCTGCGGGGGCGGCGGCCGGGGTCGGCCGCAGGCGGTCGCGGGCCAGGCCCGCCAGTCCGCCCGGGGCGAGGGTGAGGATCAGGACGATCGCGGCGCCGTACAGGTAACGGGCGGCCTCGCCGGGGGTGGCGCCGAAGGCGTCCGAGCCCGCCGGGGCGATCAGCGGCAGCCGGTCCGCGTACACGGTGAGCACCTGCGGCAGCAGCGAGACCAGGACGGCCGCGGCGGCCGCGCCGCCGACCGAGCCGAGCCCGCCGATGACGATCATCGCGAGGAAGTCGATCGACAGGGCGAGCCCGAAGTGGTCGGGCACCACCCGCTTGAAGGCGAGTGCGGTGAGGGCGCCGCCGGCCCCCGCGTACAGGCAGGAGACGGTGAACGCGGCGCAGCGGTACCGGGCGACCGGCACGCCCATCACGGCGGCCGCCGTGCCGCTGTCCCGGAGCGCGGCCAACGCCCGTCCGGGGCGGCCCTGTTGCAGGTTGCGGGCGGTGAACAGGCCGATCGCGACCAGCGCCAGGCCGAAGTACCAGAGCCGTTCGACGCCGCCGAAGGGCACGCCGAGCACGGCCAGGCCACGCGGTGAGGCGTCGCTGAACGAGAAGCCGAACAGCGTCATCGGCTCGACCGACCGGCCGTTGAAACCGCCGGTGACACTGCGGGAGTTGAGCATCACGTGCTGGCCGAGGAAGACCAGCGCGATGGTGGCGACGCCCAGGTACATGCCGCGCAGCCGGCCGGCGATCGGGCTGAACACCGCGCCCGCGGCGCCGGCCAGCGCGACCGCGAGGGCGAAGGCCGGCAGCGGCGGCAGGCCGAGCCCGGTCAGCCGGGTCGGGCCGCTGCCGCCCGCGTCGCCGGAGAGCCAGACGTAGCCGTAGGCGCCGACGGCGAGGAAGAAGGAGTGGCCGAGCGAGAGTTGGCCGGCGGTGCCGGTGAGCAGGCTCAGCCCGATCGCGCCGAGGGCCGCTGCCATCGCGAACAGCCCGCTCTGCAGCCAGAATCCGTCCGCATAGAACGGCAGGGCGAGCAGTACGAGGACCCCGCCGGCGGCCGCCGCGCGGCGACCGGTGAACAGGTCAGACACGGGCGGTCTCCTTCGATCCGAGAAGCCCGGCGGGCCGCACCAGCAGGACGAGCAGCATCACCAGGTAGGGGGCGATGCCGGGCAGGCCCTCGCCGAGTCCGCCGAGCGCGTCCTGGTAGCCGGTGGCGAGGGCGCCGGCCAGGCCGATGGCGAGGCTGCCGGCGAGCGCGCCGGCGGCCGAGTCCATGCCGCCGAGGATCGCCGCGGGGAAGGCGGCGAGGGCGAGTTGGCCGGTGGAGCGGTCCAGGCCGGGGGAGGGGAAGGCGGCGAGGAAGACCGCGGCGACGGCGGCGAGCGCGCCGGCCGCGCACCAGGCGGTCAGCCGCATCCGGCCGAGCCGGACGCCCATCAGCGCGGCGGCCTCCTCGTCCGCGGAGGCGGCCCGCATCGCCAGCCCCCAGCGGGTCCAGCGGAAGGCGGCGAAGAACGCCCCGATCAGCGCGACACAGACGGCGATCCCGGCCAGCCGGGCCTCCGCGACGTGCACGCCGCCGATCCGGACCACGGCCGAGCCCCACGGGTCCCCGGTGGCCAGGTAGTCGGCGCCGATCCCGCGGGCCAGCGCGGTCAGCAGCACCAGGTCGGCGCCGATGGTGAGGATGGTGGCGACGTGCGCGCCCGCCCCGCGCACCCCGCGGGCGGTGAGCAGGTGGAGCAGTCCGGAGGCGGCCGCGGCGGTCGCCGCTCCGAGCAGCACGGCGAGCGGGAAGCCCACCGCGGAGTGCGTGGCGGTGATCGTCCAGCCGCCCAGCAGCAGGACGGAGCCGTGCGCGAAGTTCATCACGCCGGAGGCCTTGAAGACGATCGTGAAGCCCAGTGCGACAAGGGCGTACACCGACCCGAGGGCGATGCCGTCGAGCAGTGTCTCGGCGAACCTGGTCATGCGGGTTCCTCCTGTCCGAGGTAGGCGCGGACGACGGCCGGGTCCTGCTGGACGGCCTCGGGCGTGCCGTCGGCGATCCGGCGGCCGAAGTCGAGGACGGTGACGGTGTCGGCGAGCCGCATGACCATCCCCATGTCGTGCTCGACCAGCAGGATCGAGATGCCGAGCGACTCGCGGATCGCGGCCACGGTGCCGGCCATGTCCAGCCGTTCGGTGGGGTTCATGCCGGCCACCGGCTCGTCGAGCAGCAGCAGTCCGGGTTCCGTGCACAGCGCCCGGGCGATCTCCACCCGCTTGCGCAGGCCGTACGGCAGCGGGCCGACGGGCTGGTCGAAGTGCCGGCCGAGGCCGAGGAACTCGGCTATCTCGCGGGCCCGTTCGCGGTGCCGCCGCTGCTCGCGGACGGCCGCGGGCAGCCGCAGCGCGGTGGCGGCGAAGCCGGCCCGGGTGAGCCGGTGCCGGCCGAGCATCAGGTTGTCGGCGACGGTGCCCGCGGTGAGCACGATGTTCTGGAAGGTGCGGGCGACCCCGAGCCCGGCGATCGCGTGCGGCGGCATCCCGGTCAGCTCCCGGCCGTCGTAGTCGACGCTGCCGGAGGCCGCCCGGTACACGCCGGAGAGCACGTTGAAGCAGGTGGACTTGCCGGCGCCGTTCGGGCCGATCAGGGCGTGCACGGTGCCCGGTTCGACGGTGAAGGAGACGCCGTCCAGCGCGGTGAGGCCGGCGAACCTTACGGTGAGGTCGCGGACGGTGAGCCGGGCGGTCATGCCGTCCACCGGCTCAGCGCGGGGGCGGCCGGACGGGGGTCGGTGTCCGCCGGCCCGTCCTGCGGGGCCGCGCCGAGGTAGAGCCGGCGGACCTCGTCGCCGGCGGCGAGCTCCTCGGCGGCGCCCTCCAGCCGGACGCGTCCGTTCTCCAGCACGAGCGCGCGGTGCGCGACCGAAAGGGCCATCGCGGTGTTCTGCTCGACCAGCAGCACCGAGGTGCCCTGCCGGTTGATCTCCCGCACGATCCCGCCGATCTGCCGGACCATCCGCGGGGCGAGGCCGAGCGAGGGCTCGTCCAGCAGCAGGACGCGCGGATCCGCCATCAGGGCCCGCCCGATCGCCAGCATCTGCTGTTCGCCGCCGGACATCAGCCCGGCCCGTTGACGGCGGCGCTCGGCCAGCACCGGCAGCAGCGCGAAGACCCGCTCGCGGGCCTCCCGTCGGGTGGCGGCGTCCCGGCGGCCCCGGCCGAGCTCGCCCGCCCGGAGGTTCTCCTCCACCGTGAGGTCGGCGAACACCCGCCGGCCCTCCGGCACCTGGACGACCCCCGCGCGCACCGCAAGGGCCGGGTCGTCGCCGAGCGGCAGGCCGCCGACCGTCACCGTGCCGGCGGTGACCGCGCCCCGGTGCAGGCCGAGGGTGCCGGAGACGGCCCGCAGCAGGGTGCTCTTGCCGGCCCCGTTGGCGCCGAGGACGGCGACGATCCGTCCGGCCGGGAGGTCCAGGGAGACCCCGCGCAGCGCCTGGACGGCGCGCCCGTAGGCGACGTGCAGATTCTCGACGGTGAGCGTGCTCGACCGCTCGGGTGGGCTCATGGTGCTCCTTGCGTCCGAGCACCGGGCCGGCACATACGGGGCCACGGCCGCTCGGGAGGGTGGGAAGCTCGGGCGACGAGGGCGTCTGCCCGGTTCTGGGAGCGGCAGGACACCACGGCGGCCGATCGGCGGTCCATGGCGCGGCGGGCACGTGTTGCGGCTGCACAGTGGGCGGCGGGCCGCGTTGTGAGGTCGACCAGTACCGGCGGCGCGGCGGGCACGCGGGGCCGCGGATCGGGGAGAGTGCGCTGCGGTACCGCCGCCGGGGCATCAGGACGGCCCCGGTGGCGGTACCGGCGGAGGTACCTTCGGTCAGGCCGACAGCAGCCGGTGCGCGTCCAGCGCGAGCGACAACTCGACGAGGGCGCGCGGGTGGTTGAGGCTGCGCCCGCTCAACTGCTCGTAGCGTCGCAGCCGGTTGAGCACGGTGTTGCGGTGGCAGAACAGCCGGGCGCCGGCCCGCTGCGCCGAGCCGGCGCTGTCCAGCCAGGCGGCGAGTGTGCTGAGCATCGACTCGCGGTCCTGGTGGTCGAGCTCGAGGACGGGGCCGAGCGCCCGGTCGACGAGCGCGGAGCCGAAGCCCGGGAGGGAGACGACGAGGGCGGCGGGCAGCCGCTCGTGCAGCAGGGCCACGTCGCCGTCGGCGGTGCAGGTGCGCAGCGCGATGTCGGCGGCGTGCCGGGCGGCGCCGATCTCGCCGAGTTCCTCGACGACGGTGCCGATGCCGACCCGGGCGCCCCGGTGGTGGCCCAGGCAGTCGGCGACGTCGGCGGGTTCGGCGGCGCCGAGCAGCAGCAGGGCGTGCTCGCCGTCGGTGCCGCGGTGCCGGATGATCCGCACGCCCGGTGGCGGGTCGGCGGGCGGCGCGGTCTCGGCGGGGTGCCGGGGCGGTCCGGCCGGTCCGGCCAGCGCGGCGACCGCGTACCGGCCGCGTTCCGGGAGGTCGAGCGCGGTGGCGACGGTGGGCAGGTCGGTGATCCGGGTGGCGCCGTCGAGCAGGGCCTGCACCATGGCGCGGGCGCGTTCGCGGTGCTCGCGGGCGGTCTGGCTCTCGACCAGCCGGTAGGCCTGGGTGATCAGGTCGGAGTGCTCGTCGACGAAGCTCCAGATACCGGCGGCGCTGTGCAGCAGCAGGTGGGCGTGGTCGGGCTCGCGGCGGGTGGCGGTATCCACCAGGCGCCGCCAGACCAGTTCCCCGCCGAGCCGGAAGGCGTGCAGCAGGGCATCCAATGGGAGTTCGCGCTGCGCGCGGCGGGCGCCGATCTGCCAGGAGCAGAGCCGGGCGGCCTCCCAGGTGCCCGCCGGGTCGAGCAGGGTGCGCACGGAGCTCTCCAGCGAGGTGCGCACCTCCAGCCGCAGCTCCTCGGGGCCGATGGTGGCGGGGTAGGCGGGCTCCCGTTCGCTGATCTGCGCGACGAGTTCGCGGGCCAGCCCGTCGACGTCGCGCAGCAGGTAGGCGGCGGTGCGGCAGAGCAGCTGCTCGGCCTCGGTGTCGGCCCGGGAGCGGACGGGGCGCCTGGCGGGCGGCTCCTCGGGCAAGCCGCGCAGCCGGTGCGGCCGGACGGGGCCAGTCGGTGCGGCGGCGGGCGGAGCCAGGGCGGGTGGTCTCACGGGCGCTCCCTCGTCGACTTAACTAGCGCCGCTAGTCAAAATCATCCGACCGGCCCGCACAAGGACTGCTCCGCCAGGTGGACGCGGTGGGCCGAATCGTGACCGCACGCTTGCCGGGGCGTGACCCGCGGACCGGCCCGCCGCTGCGCCCCCGCGACCCCCGCCGGCTCACGCCGGGCCCTCCGACCGGCCGATACGCCGATGCCGCGGGTGTTGTGCGGTGGTATGACTCGTTCTGTCCCCTGTCCGGACCGGACGGCTGGGGCGGGCGGCGCGGGGGCGCCGCCGTGGACCGACAGCCCGCCGGACGACCGGCGAACGGCTGGGACGGGAGTGCCATGGACGACTACCCGCTGCTCAACCTCTTCTGGACGATGCTGGAGCTCTTCGTCTTCATCCTCTGGTTCTTCCTGCTCTTCAAGATCATCACAGACATCTTCCGCAGCAAGGACATGGGCGGCTGGGGCAAGGCCGGCTGGACGATCTTCGTCATCCTGCTGCCGCTGATCGGCGTGCTGGTCTACCTGATCGCCCGCGGCGGCTCGATGGCCGAGCGCGATCTGGAGCAGGCGCAGCGGACGGACGAGGCGTTCCAGGCGTACGTCCGCCGGGCGACCGCCGAGGGCGGCGGAGGCGGCTCGGGCCAGAGCCACGCGGATCAGCTGACCAAGCTCGCCGAACTGAAGACCAGCGGCGCCATCTCCGAGGAGGAGTTCCAGAAGGCGAAGGCGAAACTGCTGGCCTGAGGCTCTTCGTTTCACTCGAACGGCGGAGCACCGGGCGCCCCCTCCGCGGGGGTGCCCGGTGCCGTGGGCGGCTGTCCGGCCCTCAGCCCTCGATCCGGTGCTGGCTCCAGAACGAGGTCAGATCGGTGCCGGCCGCGGCCTGCGCCGCCGCCTTGAACTCGGCGGTGGTGCTCACCCCGTACCAGTGCGACTGGGCGTAGTCGTGCAGCAGCGTGCTCATCGCGCCGTCGCCGATCTGCCGCCGCAGGTCGTGCAGGGCGCACTTGCCGTAGGTGTAGACGACGGTGGAGTAGCGCGAGGAGTGCGCGTCCCAGTACGCCATCGCGTCGGTGATCTTCTCGGCCGAGGAGGACCAGGAGACGCTGCTCCAGCAGCCCGACCCGGTCTTGCCGAGCGCCAGGTCGGTGGCGTAGTCGGTGAAGGACTCGTCCAGCCACGGGCTGGTGTACTCGTCGTCGCCGACGATCCCGTAGAACCACTGGTGCGCGATCTCGTGGGTGAGCGCCGTGGTGGAGACCAGGTCGAGCACGAAGCCCGGGTACTCCATGCCGCCGAACCAGAAGCTGTTGTCGATCACCGCGTCCAGCTCGGCGTACGGGTAGGCGCCGAAGCGCTGTGCGTGCGCGTCCACCGCCGACTTCGCGGTGGTCAGCATCGACTGGGCGTCACCGGAGGAGATCCCGCTCACCGAGTAGACGTTGACCTTCACGCCCGCCGACGAGGTGCCGCTGATCTTCGTGAACGGTCCGGCGCCCCAGGCGAAGTCGCGCACCTTGCTCGCGGTCGCCCGGGTGACGGTGCGGCCCGAGCCGCCCGGGGTGTCCACCGAGGTGCCGGTGGCCGGCACCAGCAGCCCGCTCGGGTGGTCGAGGGTCACGTCGAAGTCCGCCGCCAGCGAGTAGAAGGACTCGCCGTTGTTGGTGTACGGGTCGAGGTGCCAGCCCGCGCCGTCCCGGACGGCCAGCACCGGCAGCGCGTTGCCGAGGAAGTTGTACGCGCCGTCGTGGCCGAACCGGTCCGCGCCGCTCGGCACCGTGATGCCGAGGTCGAAGCCGACCGTCCCGCTCTGCCCCTGCGCGAGCGGCGCCGGCAGGGTCACCTTCATCGCCGTGCAGGACACCGAGAGCGCGGAGGCGGTGCCGCCGGTGACACCGGTGACGGTGATCGGGGTGCTCGGGCAGCTGCCGTGCGCGTTGTCCCACAGCCGCAGGTACACCTCGGAGAGCGGGGTGGCCGAGGCGTTGGTGAAGGAGACGCTCTCGTGGCCCGTCCAGGACGCGCCGGAGGCGTCGCTGGTGAGCGAGACGGTGTAGGCGGGGGCGGCCGGGGTCCGGGTGCCGTCCGGCGACGGGGTGCCGGTGGGGGAGGACGTCGGTGTCGGGGTGGGCGTGGGTGTCGGTGTGGGGGTGCCGCCGCCGGAGACGTCCAGGGCGATGTCGTCCAGCACGAAACTGGTCTGCAGTCCGGAGTCCTCGGTGCCGGTGAAGGAGAGCGTCACCGTCCGGCCGGCGAAGGAGGACACGTCGAAGGACTTCTGCAGATAGCCGGGCCGGGCGTCCAGGTTGGACCAACTGGCCAGCGTGGTACCGCCGATGCTCGCGGTGAGCTTGTCGTAGGCGGTGGCGGCGGTGGTCTCGGCGGTGTCCACGTGCAGCCACAGGCTCAGCGTGGCCGAGGTGCAGCCCGCCGGCAGGGTCACCGACTGGGAGAGCGTGTCGGTGTGGGAGGAGCCGTAGCCGTCCAGCCAGGCGAAGGAGCTGCCGCCGTGCGCGGTCTGCCCGCCGCCGCTCGTGATCACCCCGCTCGACGCGGACCAGGGTGAACTACCGGACTCGAAACCGCCGTTGGCGACCACCTGGGCCGGCGTGCAGGCCGCCGCCGTGGCCGTGGCCGGTGCGGCGCTCGCCACCGCGCCGGCGGCTGCGAGCAGCGCGCCCGCGGCGGCCAGGGGGAGAAGGGTGCTTCTCATCGATCCTCTTCGGGTAGGGGACCCTCCCGTGCCGGACGAGGGGTCAACCTGCCCGTACGAGAGGCACGTTGACGACCGACGGGGATCGGGGCCCGTCGGTCGCGAGGCCGAGAGAAGCGTGACAGCCGACCACCCCCTGATTGAAGAGGGCATGCCATAGATTTGGACGGTTCTTTGCGTGCGACCGGAGCCGCTACAGCGCGATCACGGCCTCGACGAGGGTGCCCTCGGCGGTCCGGACCACGGTGGTGTCCACCGCGAACGCGTCCACCAGGTCCAGTCCGCGGCCGAACGCCGCGTCCACGTCGGCCGGTTCGCAGCGCGGAGCGGCCCGTTCGCGCCAGTGCCCCCAGTCCCGGACGCGTACCGTGAGGGCGGTGTCGCACACCTCGAAGAGCACCGACACGTCCGCGCTGCCGCTGTGCAGCACCGCGTTGGTCACCAGCTCCGTCACGATCACCGAGAGCGCCTCCGCGACGTCCGCGGAGAGCCGCCGGTTGTGCACCAGCGCCCGCGCGGTGCGGCGCAGCCGCGGCACCGACTCCGGCACGGCCGGCAGTGACACCGAGGCCGTGAGACGGGCGGACCGGGGCGGATCGTCCGGCGCGACGGCCAGGGCGACGGATCTGGAAGAGATCGAGTTGCTCACGCGGGGCTCCTGCCTGCGCGGTGGGCGGCATCGGCGGCGGCCCCCGCCGACCCACGGGCCGCGAGGCCATGACCCGGACCACGCTGCCCGCATCCTCAAGGTCGCGGCAATCAGTGGAGACTGAAGTACGGATACGCAAAGAACACCGGGCGATCCGGTGAACTCCGACGGGTGGCGGATGTGGACGCACTGAACGAGAACGCGCTGCGGCGGCTGCTGGCCCGGCCCTGGACGGCCGGCGGCGCGGCCCGGCCCGTGCTGCTGCTCGTCGAGGGCGAGGCGGGCACCGGCAAGAGCCGCCTTCTCGACCGGCTGGCCCGCACCGTGCCGGTGCCCGTCCGCACCGACCCGCGGGCCGTCGAACCCGCCGGCGGCCCCGCCCTGCTCCTCGTCGACGACGTCCACCGCGCCGACGAGGACCGCCTCGCGGCCCTGCGCGCCCTGCTCGCCGACCCGCCGGCCGGCCTCTCCTGCGTCCTCGCCCACCGGCCCGAGGAACTCGCCGAACCCGGCCTGCCGCTCGGACCGGACACCGAGTACGCCGCCGCACTCACCGTCGTCCGCCATGCACTCGGACCGCTCGGCACCGACGAGATCCGACAGGCGGCCGCCGCCGTACTCGGCCCCGACCGCTGCCCGCCCGACCTCGCCGACCGGCTGCACCGCGCCACCGGCGGCACCGCCCAGACCGTCGCCGACCTGCTCGACCTGCTCGCCGCCCAGGACGGCCCACCGCCGGCCGCGTTCGCGCCACCGCCCCGGCTCGCCGCCCTCGCCCTGCGCCGCACCGCGGCCCTGCCCCCGCAGCAGCGCGCCGTCGTGCACGCCGCGGCCGTCCTCGACGAGCCCGCCGCGGCCGCCGACCTCGCCGAGGTGGCCGGCCTCGCCCCGGACACCGCCCGCACCGCCCTGCAGGCCGCGCTGCGCACCGCCGCCCTGCACGACCACGGCGACGGCCGGTACGGCCTCCGGGCGCCGCTCGCGGCCGCCGCCGTCCGCGAGCGCCTCGCCGGCCCGTACCGGGAGGAGCTGGACGGCCGGGCCGCCGACCTGCTGGTACGCCGGCAGCCGGTCCCCTGGGAACGGGTCGCCGAACACCGGCGGGCCTGCGGCCGGGAACGCGGCTGGCTGCAGGCCGTCGAACGGGCCGCCCGGCGGCACGCCGACAGCGGCGACCTGGAGCGCGCCGTCGCCCTGCTGGAGTCCGCGCTCGCCACCGGCTCGGTGCCCGAGCACGCCCGCTCCCGCCTGGTCACCCTGCTCGCCCGCTCCGCCGTGATGGGCCTGCGCTCCGACCGGACCCTCGCCGTGCTGCAGCACATCGTCGCCGACCGCGGACTCGCGCCCGCCGTGCGCGGCGAGATCCGGCTCGACCTCGGCCTGCTGCTCTGCAACCAGATCGGCCGCTGCACCGACGGCCTCGCCGAACTGGAACGCGCCGTCGGCGAGCTCCAGGAGCAGCCCGTGCTGCTCGCCCGGGCGATGTCCGCCCTGTCGATGCCGTACTGGCCCGGCGCCCCGCTCGCCGAGAACGTCGCCTGGATCGAGCGCGCGCTCGCCGTCTCCGAACGGGTCGGCGACCCCGTCGTGCAGGCCGCCGTGGCCGCCAACCGGGTCAGCGTGCTGCTCAACATCGGCGACCCCGCCGCCTGGCCGCTGGTCGACGCGCTGCCCCGGGACGGCGAACCCGTCGCCGTCCGCCAGCAGGCCGCCCGCGGCCTGTGCAACGCCGCCGACGCCGCCGTCTGGATCGGCCACTACGACCGCTCCCGCGAACTGCTCGGCGAGGGCGTCGCCCTGGCCGCCCGCAGCGGCGCCTCCTACGCCGAACAGACCGGCCGCGGCTGCACCCTCGTCCTCGACTGGGCGACCGGCCGCTGGGCCGGACTCGCCGGCCGGGCCGGCGCCCTCGTCGCCGAAGCCGGCGACATGCCCTTCATCGCCTCCGACGCCCGGCTCGTCCTCGGCCTGCTCGCCCTCGCCCGCGGCGCCTGGGCGGAGACCGAGGAGTACCTCTCCGGTCCGGACGCCCCGGACCGCGACCACGGACCCGTCCCGCTCTCCGCCGCCGCCTCCGGCGCCCTGATCCGGCTCGCCCTTGCCCGCGAGGACACCGCCGCCGCCGCGGCCGAGGCCGCCCTCGCCTGGGACCGGCTGCGCGCCAAGGGCGTCTGGGCCTGGGCCGCCGAACTCGCCCCCTGGGCCGTCGAGGCCACCGCCCGGGCCGGCGCCGCCGCGGCGGCCCGCGAGATGGCCGCCGAGTTCGCCGCCGGCCTCGACGGCCGGGACGCCCCCTCCGCCGACGCCGCCCTGCACTGGACCAGGGCCGCCCTCGCCGAGGTCGCCGGCGACCACGGGGCCGCCCGCACCCACTACGAGCGCGCCGCCGACGGCTACCGGGCGCTGCCCCGCCCGTACCACGCGGCCCTCACCGCGGCGGCGGCCGCCCGTTGCGCCCTGGCGGCCGACGGCGCGGGCCGGGAGGGCGCGGTCGAGGTGCTCGCGGAGAGCGCGGCGGCCTTCGAGGCGCTCGGCGCCACCTGGGACGCCGCCCGGACGAGGGCCGAGCTGCGCGGCCACCGGCCGCCCGAGGACCGCCGCGGCCCCGGCCGCCCCGCCTACGGGGACCTGCTCTCCCCCCGCGAGGAGGAGGTCGCGCAGCTGGCCGGCGCCGGGATGACCAACCGGGAGATCGCCGCCGCCCTGCACCTGTCCCCGCGGACGGTCGAGCAGCATGTCGCGCGGGCCCTGCAGAAGACCGGCGCACGCTCCCGCCAGCAGCTCACGGCGGTGCCGCGGGCCGCTGCGGATTGATTGCGTATCCGTGGAATCCGGGCTCCGGATTCCGGCCCGCACCCCGGGTGCGGCAGGCTCACGACGGGCGGCGCCGCTCGTGATCCGGACGGCGCCGCACGGGGGTGCCCCGCGACCGCGGCCGGCCCCCGCACGCATGCACGGGAGGCACCGCGGCGGACCATCGCGGCGCCTCCCGTTTCGTCTTCCCCGCCCTCCCCGCCCTCCGGCCGGGCCCGTCAGTGGCCGCGGGCGATCCACTCGTCCAGGTACGGGGCCTCGTCGCCGATGGTGGTGGAGTCGCCGTGGCCGGTGCGGACCACGGTCTCCGGGGGGAGGACGAGCAGCCGCCGGTCGATCGAGCGGATGATCGTCGGGAAGTCGGAGAAGGATCGGCCGGTGGCGCCGGGGCCGCCGGCGAAGAGGGTGTCGCCGCTGAAGACCGTGCCGAGGGCGGGCGCGTACAGGCAGACGGCGCCGGGGCTGTGCCCGGGGGTGTGCAGCACGGCCAGCTCGGTGCCGGCGACGGTGAGGGTCTGCCCGTCGGCGAGGTCGGCGTCCGGCTTGCAGCCCGGATGGGTCTGATGCCAGAGCACCGCGTCCTCGGGGTGGAGCAGCACGGGGGCGTTGGTGAGGGCGGCGAGCTCGGGGGCGGCGTTGATGTGGTCGTTGTGCCCGTGGGTACAGACGATCGCGACCAGCCGCCGGTCGCCGACGGCGTCCGCGACCGCCTCGGCGTCGTGGGCCGGGTCGATGACCAGTACCTGCTCGTCGTCGCCGACCAGCCAGACGTTGTTGTCGACCTGCCAGGTGCCGCCGTCCAGGCTGAACTCGCCCGAGGTGACCAGGTGTTCGATGCGGACGGTCATCAGAACAGCACCACCGATCGCAGGACCTCGCCCTTGTGCATCCGCCCGAAGGCCTGTTCGACGCCGTCCAGCGGAATGGTCTCGCTGACGAAGGCGTCCAGGTCGAGGCGGCCCTGCAGGTAGAGGTCGATCAGCAGCGGGAAGTCCCGGCTCGGCAGGCAGTCGCCGTACCAGGAGGACTTGAGGGCGCCGCCGCGGCCGAAGACGTCCAGCAGCGGCAGGTCCAGCCGCATCTCCGGGGTGGGCACGCCGACCAGCACGACGGTGCCGGCCAGGTCACGGGCGTAGAAGGCCTGCCGGTACGTCTCCGGGCGGCCGACCGCGTCGATGACCACGTCCGCGCCGTGGCCGCCGGTCAGCTCGCGGATCGCCTCGACGGCGTCCGCGGCGGAGGAGTCGACGGTGTGGGTGGCGCCGAGCTTCTGCGCGGCGGCGAGCTTGCGGCCGTCCACGTCGACCGCGATGATCCGGGCCGCGCCGGCCAGTCGGGCGCCGAGCACGGCCGCGCTGCCGACACCGCCGCAGCCGATCACCGCCACCGAGTCGCCGCGGCCCACCCCGCCGGTGTTGATGGCCGCGCCGAGGCCGGCCATCACGCCGCAGCCCAGCAGGCCGGCCGCGGCGGGGGAGGCGGCCGGGTCGACCTTGGTGCACTGGCCTGCCGCGACCAGGGTCTTCTCGGCGAACGCGCCGATGCCGAGCGCGGGGGAGAGCTCGGTGCCGTCGGTCAGCGTCATCCGCTGCTTCGCGTTGTGGGTGTCGAAGCAGTACCAGGGCCGGCCGCGCCGACACGCCCGGCAGCGGCCGCACACCGCACGCCAGTTGAGGATCACGAAGTCGCCCGGGGCGACCTCGGTGACGCCCTCGCCGACCGCCTCCACCACACCCGCGGCCTCGTGGCCGAGCAGGAAGGGGAACTCGTCGTTGATGCCGCCCTCGCGGTAGTGCAGGTCGGTGTGGCAGACCCCGCACGCCTGGACCTTCACCACGGCCTCGCCCGGCCCCGGGTCGGGCACCACCACCGTCACCACCTCGACCGGTGCACCCTTGGACCGTGCGATCACACCCCGTACCTGCTGGGCCATCAGAGCAGCACTCCCTCGTCCCTCGTCGTGGGGCCCGGCCGCCCCGCCTCGCGCGGGGCGGCCAGGTGTTCCGTGGACCAATCTATCCGATCTGTCCACATTTCAACGGGAATTGCTGCCGATCCGGGCAGGATCAGAAGGCGGACACCCAGTACGGCGAAACGCTCATCCAGCCGTTGGCGCGGGCGCCGTTCAGCCGGCCCGAGGAGGTCCGGGCGAGGGTGTACCAGGAGTCGACGTAGTCCGGGTCGTCCGTCCACCACTCGGTGGGGATGGCGTCGAGCACGGCGTTCACCAGCGGGATGTACGCGCCCTGGTCGGTGATGGTCAGCAGCACGGCCGCGATGGCCTTGGCGAGCGCCTGGTAGTTGGTGCTGCCGTCCTCCTCCATCAGCACCACGTCGGCCAGGTTGTACTTGTAGTTCGACCAGTTCACCAGGATCTGGTTGGGCCGGTACACGGTGCCGTCGTAGTCCAGGTACGGCATGTCGACCGGGTCGACCCGCACCTTGCCGTCCGTGCCGAAGCCGGTGACCAGGGCGTACATCTCGGCCGCGCCCTTGAACCACGGCTCCTCGTCGTCGGACACCTCGATCGCGTCGATCTTCGTGCCCCACCAGCCGTCCGCCGCGGCGGCCTGCGGCCGTACGGCGGCCGCGCCGCCCAGGGTGCGGCGGAGGATCTCGGCGCCGCCGGCCAGCGCCCGGGTGACGTCGATGTCGACCAGGTATATCGGCTGCTCCGGCACCTCGGCGGCGGCCAGGGTGTGCGCGCGGCCCCGGCTGTCGTACGCGGTGAGGGTGGTCGCCCGGTCGCTCGCCGGGGCGGCCGCGACCCAGGGGGCGGTGCCCGCGTCCAGGGCGGCCCGCATCGACGGGTCGCCGAGTCGCAGCCGCAGCAGCGGGCCGGTCGCGGCGTCCAGGCCCTTGGCGGCGAGGACGCGGGTGTTGCCCTCGGCGACCGAGGCGGCCAGTGTGCGGGCGGCGGCGCCCGGCGTGTGCGCGGCCGCCGCGGCCAGGTCGATCTCGGTACCGCTCCGGGCGGCGGCCCGCAGGCCGTCCCGCCAGGCGGAGTCGCCGAGCGAGGCGGCGACCGCCCGCGCGGTCTCCTCCTCGACGGTCTGGACGGCGGAATGGGCGCGGGCGGGCTGCGGCGGCGCCTCGGAACGGGCGCTCGCCGTCTGCGCGGCGGCGCCCATCACCAGGGCGAGGACGGCGCCGACCGCGCCGACCCGCAGGGTGCTGATGGTGCTCAACGGTCCTCCATGGCTGGGTGTGCGGAGTCCGCCCGCCACCCGTGGGCCACGGCAAGTTGACGCTCGTTGGCTTCCGCGTGGGGGCGGTGCTGAGTGAGCGAGGACAGCGAAGCAACCCCGTCGTGCCCGCGTCAAGGCTTCGCGAGCCGATGATCTGACGAACTGTCAGTGTGGTGCGGGATGCCGCCCGGAGAGTGTCGAATCCATCATGCCCGCTCGCAGGGGTCCGGCGGTAGGACGGAGAGCACCCCGGTTCGATCTTGTCCGGGCCCCCGTCCGCCCCGCACACTCGACGGACCCACCCCTTCCACCACGCCGGACTCCCCGCGGAGCGCCCCGGCGTGCTCGCCGTGCTGCCCTGACGGCGGGTCGGGCCGAAACGGGGGTGGCGGAACGAGGGGGAACGAGTGAACCACGACGCGATCGTGCGCGCCCGGGTGGCGCTGCTCGACGTCCGCCGGATGACCCTGCTGCAGCAGGTCACCGCCCACCGGATCCTGGCCGGGGACAGTCCGGCCGTCCACCTGCCGAAGCTCTCCCGCACCCTGGTGGGGCTCGCCGAGAGGGAGGTGCTGCTCCCGCCGCGGGCCCGACTGGCGCTGCTCGACGAGGCCGTCGTCGCCGCCGAGGCCATGGATGCCGCCGACCGGTACCGCCCGGCGGTGTTGGCGGAGGCCCGGGAGGCGCGCCGCACGTACCTCCGCACCGGGGACCTCCCTCCTCGGGCGGTCGGTCGGTAGCGGATCGGCACCAGGCTGCCGCGCGGTGGTCCGGCGTTCGTTCAGTGCAGGGTCGGCACCCCGCCGCCCTCCGTCCAGGAGACCTCCGTGCCGGGCAGGCCGCGGCTCCAGCGGTCGGTGACGGCGGCGAGGGTGTCGGCGTCGGGCGGGGTGCGGCCGAGGCCGACGGCGAAGGAGGCCGCGGCGGGTCCGGTGGCGAAGGGGCGTGGCCAGGCGTGCGCGTCGGCGACACCGGCCTCGTCGAGGGCGGTGAGCAGGGCGCGCATCCGGCCGCGGACCAGGCCGAGCACCTGCTCGAACTCCTCGGCGCGGCGCGGCCGCACCGTCACCACCGCCCACGCGGCGTGCCGCAGGTGCAGCGGCGGCGGGGTGAGCAGGCCGGGCCGCGGGTCGGCGCCGTCGGTGCTCGCCGCCTCCAGGATCTCCCAAGCGCGGTAGAGCTCCTGGGTGAGCAACTCCCGGCCGCCGGCGGTGACCTGGGCGGTGCAGGAGCGGACGGGGGCGGTCGGGGTGGCGATCACGACCGGCCCTGCCGGGCCGACGGGCGGCCCGACCGGCTCGCGCCAGTCCCAGGCCGCCCAGCTGCCGAAGAAGTGCCGCAGCTGTTCCTCGCCGTCGAGTTCGGGCACCTCGCGCACCGTCCGGGCCGCCAGCACGGCCCAGGCCAGGCCGGGCAGGCCGCCGAACGGCGCGGAGTCCAGGCCGCGGGCCTTCGCCCAGGCCTTCACCGTCCGGGTGAGCGCGGCGAATTCGGCGTGCCGCGGGCCGACTTCGGCGAGCAGCGCGTCCGCGTCCGAGACGGCGCTCAGCGCGAGCGCCGCGGCCTCGCCGAGTTCGGTGCGCCGCTCCACCGCCTCCACCGGGTCGAGCCCGCCGGTGGGGACGGCCACCAGGTCGACGTCCAGCCCGTCGACCGCGAACCGCAGCCCCGGCACCCGGGCGCCGACCACCTGCCGCAGCCGGACGGCCTCCGGCAGCGCGGCCGCCACCCGGTCGGCGAGCTCCGCCATGTCGGGCTCGCCCGGCAGTGCCGCGACCAGGTCGAGGTCGGCGCCGGGCAGCGCGCAGCCCGTCCGCCGCGACCCGGCCAGGTGCAGCACGGCCTCGCCGAGCGCCTCGGCGAGGCGGCGGGCCGTCCGCTCCGCGAGGGCGTCCGGCGCCGGATCGGGCGGCACCGGGGCGGGTTCGGGCAGCAGGCGGAACCCGCCGGTGCCGAGCGAGAGGACGGCCCGCGGGCGCATCGGCCCGTCGCCGCGCCGGGACAGCAGCACCAGCTCGCCGACCTCCGCCTCGGCGGCGGGCAGCCGGGCCGCGCACTCGGAGGCCAGCCGTTGCGGCTCGGCCGTCCGGCCGAGGCTGAGGTGCGGGGTGAAGCCCTCGGACCGGCCGCGGCAGAGCGGGAAGCGCTCCAGCAGGGCCCGGTGCAGCGCCTGCCACGGGCCGGCGCCGTCGGCGGCCGGGTCCAGCCACACGGTGGAGCCGCCGCGGTGCCGGAAGCTGCGCACCCCCGCCAGCCGGGCGGTGAACGGCGCCACCTCGGCGGCGGCCTCCGCCAGCAGTGGCGCGGCCCGCTCGAAGTCGGCCTCCGGGACGAAGCCGAACAGCACGTTGACGTGCGGCGGCCAGCGGTGGATCTGCGGGTCGTGCTCGGCCCGGACGGCCTGGATCGCCGGCCACAGCCCGTCCGGCGGCAGCCAGGCCAGGGCCGTGCGGACCGACGGCCGGACGTCGAAGACGCCGCCGTCCGCGGCCCCGCCGGGGCCCAGCTCGACCTGCACACCGTAATGGTCCGACGGATGCAGCCCGTCCGCGGTCGGACGGTCGCCGAGCAGGACGGCGGAGACCGCCCGGGGGCCGCCGGGGCGCAGCAGCACCCGGTCCAGCCGGGAGGCCCGGCCGGAGAGCGAGGAGACGGCGGCCAGCGGGTTGGCGCCGGGGTCGAAGGTCGGGGTGTCGTTCTGCGGCCCGTGCACCACGTTCCAGGCGTCCTGCAGCCCGAGGACGGCGGCCGGGCCCGCCGGCCCGCCGCGGCCGTCGTTGAAGTCGCCGACCAGCACCAGGTCGCCGTCGGTACCGGCCAGGCCTTCGGCGATCCGGGCCAGCTCGGCCTGCCGGCGGGCCGGCCCGCCCTCGGTGTGGTCGCTGGTCAGATGGGTGACGGCCACGGTGAGCGGCCCGGCACCGGTGTCGACGACGACCGCGGCGAGCGCCTTGTGCGGGCCGAGCAGGTGCCGTCCGGCCTCCAGCACGGGGAGTCGGCTGAGCAGCAGCAGGCCGCAGTCGGGCACGTCCCGCCCGCGCGGGTCGGTGCCGACGGTCCACCCGGCCCGCAGCCACGGCTCGCGCAGCAGCAGGTCGACGAGGGCCGGCTCGGCCTCCTGCAGCGCGATCACGTCCGCGTCCGCCCGCTCCAGCGCGGCCAGCAGCAGCGGGCGGCGGCGCGCGGTGTCGATCCGCTCGCCGTCGTACCGGTCCCACAGCGTGTTCCAGGTGATGACCCGGACGGTGCCACGGGGCGGCCCGCCGACCGGGCGGTCGGCCGGCCGCCAGGCGGAGCCGTCCCAGGCGTGCGGGACGCGGGCGGTGAAGAAGGGGGCGCGCAGCCGACGTCCGTCCCCGGCCCGGCCGGCGGCGGTGGTGTCCAGCCGGTCCGTGCCGGCGGCGCGGTCCCACACCGTCTCGCCGTCGGCCTCCACGGACAGCACCCGGTGCCAGGGGATGTCGCCGCCCGGCGCGAAGCCGTCCAGCGGGACGCGTTTCGGGTCGGCGCCGCGTTGCTGGACGACCAGCACGAAGCGCGACGGGTCGAACCGGGCGTCCCAGCGGACCCGGTGGTAGATCTCCTCGCTGGTGCGCATCAGGCGTCCTCCCCGCCGATCGTGCCCGCGGTGTCCTCGACGGTGCCGGACGGGCCCACGTACCAGGTTCGGTGCGCCTCGCCCGGGTACGGCGCACCGAACCGCCGCAGCTGCGTCGCGAGCACACCGGACGGGACGGGATGCGGCCGGACGGCGTTGCGCCGGGTCAGCTCCTCCTCGCCGACCAGCAGCACCGCCTGCGTGACCAGCGCGTCGCGGCGCTGCGCCACGGCCCGTACCAGCGAGCGCTGCTGCCGGTTGAGCGAGGTGGCGTCCCACACCACGGTGCCGCCCCCGGCGAGGGCGGCGTCCAGCCGGTCGAGGCCGTCCCGCAGGACGTCCCCGTTGGCCCGCTGGTCGGCGCGGTCGCCGCGCTCCTCGCGCAGGCCGTCCAGCGAGATCCGCGCCGCCACGCCGGGCAGCCGGTCGGCGAAGCAGCTCTTGCCGCTGCCGGACGGGCCGACCAGCTGCACCAGGTGCGGGAAGTCGCCGGAGCGCCAGCGCCAGGCGGCCGCCACCGCGTCGTCGACACCGGTGACCCGGCCGGTGGCGAACGCCTCCCTGGCCTCGGCCCAGCAGCGGTCGGCGGCGTCCCCGCCGAGGCCGGAGAGCGCCTCGCGCAGGCCGGTCCGCAGCGGTGCGAGCGGGGTTTCGACCAGCAGACCGGCGTCCTCGGCGTGCAGCGCCGACCATTCGGCCTGCTCGCGTGCCTCGGCGGCCTCGGCACCCGGTTGACCGGCCGTCACCGCGCCGGCCACCGCGTGCAGGACGCCGAGGTCGGCGGCGAGTGCCAGCCGGACGAGGCCGGCCCGGCGGTCCTCGTCCGGGTAGGGGCGCTGCAGGGCCGGGTGGAGGCCGACCAGGTCGGCGGTCCGGCGGGCGAGCGGCATGCCGAGCGGCCCGGCGAGCGCGGTGGCCAGCCGGGCCCGGTTGCCGCCGGCCAGGGCAACGGCCAGCACACCGACCAGCCGGGCGTCGCCGCGCCGGCCCAGGACGTCGAGCCGGGCGGAGACGTCGGCCACGGCCGCCTCGGCGGCGGGCACCCGTTCGGAACCGAGGTCGGCCGGGGCGGGAGCGGCCGGGCCGAGGTCGTCCGGGTCGAGGCCGAGTGCGTCGAGCAGGACGGGCAGGTCGGCGGGTGCCCCGGAGCGGACGGCCCACAGCACGGCGGCCGGGCCGAGGCCGTTCTCCACGACCGCGGCGTGCATCCAGTGGGTGTCGGTCTGCACGTGGTGCGGGCGCACCCACTTGGCGACCCGCAGGCCGAACTCCTCCCGGGGGAAGCCCTCGACGGTGCGGACGACGTAGCCCTCGACCCGCTCGGTGTCCAACCGCAGGGCCCGTACGGCCCGTTCGTCGAAGACACCGCGCCACAGCACCCGCGGCGCCGGGACGCCGAGCCGCCGCAGGAAGCGGACGGTGTCGCCCCAGCCGAGGCAGTGGTCGGTGCCGTCCCAGACCGAGAATCCGTAGAACCAGCTGTCCAACTCCCGGTAGGCGAGCGAGTGCCGGGCGAAGAGGTTCTCGCCGCAGACCCGCCAGCCGTCCGGTATCGCGGGGCCGATCCGGCCCTGCAGGGCCTTCACCCAGGTCCGCGACGGGTGGTGAGCGGAGTCCAGCGAGCGGGCGTGCAGCCCGTCCCGGTACAGCGTGGTGTTCTCGCCGTCGAGCTTCTCGGTGACCACGACCTCCCGGCCGTGCAGCCCGGCGAGGCCGCCGGAGCGGACGTCGTCCGCGGTGGCCCCCGGCGACCAGGGCAGATGCGGGGTCCGCGGGTAGTGCACGCGCATGATCCGCTCCAGGTCGGGGTGGTGGGGACCCCGTCACTGTAGGAGGCGGCCCCTGCCCGATCCATCCAATTTCGTCGCCCCGCGGGTGGGCCCGGTCAGCTCTCCGGCGGCAGTTCGCCGGTGCCTGGGGTGCGCGGGGCCCAGGTCGGCTCGGCCGCGGCGGTCTTCGGGTCGGTGTCGTTCATCCGGATCTTCCAGCCGTCCTCGCCGCCGATGCCGTCGAGCCGCAGGTGCAGGTCCTTGCGCCGGCCGGTGTCGTGGAAGTAGACCACCACGGTCTGCCGGTCGATCGCGGCGTCTATGAACTCGGCCGTGACGCCGCCCTGCGCGTCCTTGCCGAAGGCCGTCACCCAGATCTTCGCGTTGGCCAGCGCCTCGGTCTTCGACCCGTCGGAGGTGGCCAGCCCCGCCAGCCGTCCGGCGTCGCCGTCGGCCAGCCGCCAGACCGCCTTCTGCACGACCTCCAGCGTGCCGGCCGAAGGGTAGCCCGCGGCGCGCAGCGGCCGGTGCGAGACGTAGTCGTTGACGTAGTCCAACTCGGGGGCGGAGAAAGCGGCGCAGCTGCCGATCAGCAGGGCGAGCGTGGCGGCCGCGGCGAACAGGGCGCTCTTGCGGGTCTGGGTCATCGGTCGGGCTCCCCGGAGAGTCGATCATGCGGCGGCCGCGCCACCCTAGCGGCCCGCCCCCGGCCGCCCCACCGCCGGGCAAGGCTCTCCGCCGGGCGCCGTCCCCGGCTCCGGGGGTCCGGCGTGGCGGGGGAGGGCCAGGGCGAACACCGTGCCGGCCGCGGCGGCGAGGGCGAGTACGGGGAGGGCCGGGCCGATCGCCGCGCCGAAGGCCGGGCCGTCCGGGTGCGCGCCGCCCGCGGCGAGTCCGGCCGCGGTGGTCGCGACGGCCACGCCGAGGGCGGGGCCGATGTTCATCGCGGTCTGCTGGAGGCCGCCGGCCACCCCGGCGTGCGCGGCCGCGGCCCGTTGGACGATCACGGCCGTGGCGGTCACCATCACCGTGCCGAACCCGGCGCCGAGCAGCAGGAACCCGGTGCCGGAGGCGAGCTCCCCGGAGGTCGGCCCCAGCCGGGAGAGCACCAGGATCCCGGCGACGAGCAGGGCGGTCGCCGTCGCGACGGTGCGCCGCGGCCCGTACCGGCGCTGCAGCCGGGCCGCCGCCGGTGCGGCGAACACCATCGCGACCGGCAGCGGCAGCGCCCGCAGGCCGGCGGCGAGCGGATCCAGCGCCAGCACCTCCTGCAGGAAGTAGCCGGTCAGGAAGAGCGTCCCGAACAGCGACGCCGACGCGGCGACCAGCACGCCGAGCGAGCCGGCGACGGCGGGGGAGCGCACCAGGTCCAGCGGGACCAGCGGGTTCGCGGTGCGCCGCTGGTGCCGGACGAACCCGGCGGACAGCGCCGCGGCCGCGCCGGCCCCGAGCGCGGCGGACACCGTCCACCCGGAGTCGGGCAGCCCGACCAGGGTGTGCACCAGGCAGACCAGGGCCGTGCCGAGCAGCGCCGCGCCGAGCGGGTCGAGCCGGACCGGCGCCGCGTCCGGGCGTGCCGCGTCGTCCTGCGGGCGGTGCGCCAGGGCCAGGACGCCGACCACCAGCGCCGGCAGCACATTGAGCGCGAAGACGGCCCGCCAGCCGAAGGCCGTCACCAGGGCGCCCCCGAGCACCGGGCCGACCGCGGCGGACACACCGATCGCGCTGGTGCGGATCGCGATCGGCCCGGCGAGCCGGTCCGGAGGGTAGGCGGCGCGCAGCATGCCGAGGGTGGCGGGCTGCAGCAGTGCCCCGAACACGCCCTGGACGATCCGCAGGGCGATCACCCAGCCGATGCCGGGGGCCAGCCCGATCCCGGCGGAGGCCGCGCCGAAGCCGAGCGTGCCGAGGGCGAACGTCCGGCGGTGGCCGAGGCGGTCGCCGAGCCGCCCGGCGAGGACGAGCAGGCCCGCAACGGCGATCAGGTAGCCGGTGCTGGTCCACTGCACCTGTGCGAACGAGGCGTGCAGCTCGCGCCGCAGGGTGGGCTGGGCGACGGTCAGCACGGTGCCGTCCAGCGCGACCAGGACGGCGCCGGTGGTGCTCGCCACCAGGGTGAGGGCGGGGCTGCGGCTCACGGCTGCACCGCTGCGAGGTGGGCGTCGAGCGCGGCGGCCAGCAGCGGTTCCACGTCGTCGGAGCCGGTGGCGAGCTGTAGGCTTCCCCAGTCACGGAGTTGGGCGATGCCGTGCAGGTTGGCCCAGAGCGCGGCGGCGGCGATCTCCGGCGCGGCGCCGGTGCGCGGACGGGCCCGCGCGACCAGGTCCACCAGCATCCCGAACAGCGGCAGGCTGGTCTCGCGCAGGCCCAGCCGGCCGCTGGCCAGCAGGTCGTGGCGGAACATCAGCTCGAACATCCCGCGGTCGGTGCGGGCGAAGTCCAGGTAGACCCGACAGAGCGCGGTGAGCCGCTGCCGGGGGTCGGCCTCCTCGTCGGCGCCGGCGGTCGCGGCGGTCCGGGCGGCGAGCTCGGCGAAACCCCGGCGGGCGATCGCCGACAGCAGCTCCAGGTGGGTGGGGAAGTACCGCCGCGGCGCGCCGTGCGAAACCCCGGCGCGGCGGGCGATCTCGCGCAGGGTGAGGGCCTGCACGCCCTCGGCGGCCAGCAGCTCGACCCCGGCCTCGATCAGCCGGTCGCGCAGCCCGATGCTCTCCTCGTTCATAGTAGACAGTGTCTACACGATGGCCGTAGACACTGTCTACCGGCTTCGACGGATCGTGATCGTTCACTGCCGGTGCCCCCTGCCGGCGGGCCCCGCGCCGTCGGCCCGGTGGGCTGTCGGTGGCCGCGGCTAGCCTGCGGGCATGGCCGAGAACCCCGAGTGTCCCGCTCCCGTCGGCGTGCCCGGGCTGGTGTGCGTCGACGACTGGCTCGCCGCGGAGGGCTGCGCCGGGCTGCTGGCGCGGATCGACGAGCGGCCCTGGTCTGCACAGCTGCGGCGGCGGGTGCAGCACTACGGTCACCGCTACGACTACGGGCGGCGCGGGCTCGCGGCGGGCCCGGCGGTCGAGCCGGCCCCGCCGCTGCCGGACTGGGCCCTCGGCCTCGCCGCCCGGCTGCTGGACGAGGGGCTGATGGACGGCCCGGCCGAGCAGGTGATCGTCAACGAGTACCAGCCCGGCCAGGGCATCAGCGCCCACGTGGACTGCGTCCCCTGCTTCGGCCCCGTGGTCGCCGCGCTCTCCCTCGGCTCAGCCGCCGTCATGGACTTCACCGACCCGACGGGCGGCGGCCGGGTGCCGGTACCGCTCACCCCCGGCGGCGTCACCGTGCTCACCGGCCCGGCCCGGTACGTCTGGCGGCACGCGATCGCCGCCCGCCGCAGCGACCCGGGCCCGGCGGGGCGGGTGCCGCGCGGGCGCCGGGTCTCGGTGACCTTCCGCACGCTCGCCGGGCGCCCCACCTGATCCCCCCGCTTCGGAATCACGGCATCCCCGGCTTCGGAACCACCGCACGGCGGACCGACCTGGACCGCTTCGGTCCGATTCCGTGCGAAAGCTCGGAATCCCCCTGGGCCGGCGGCCGGCAGGCCTAGCATGTCGGCCACAACTGCGCAGACAGCGTGATGACTTGGGGTCGATACCGCGAACGTCCGGGACCCGCGGCGCCCCGATCTGCACGAGGTGGTGACGGATGACCGACCTGGCCCGTCTGAGGGTCCTCTTCGACGAACTCGGCGACTTCCAGCGCGCCGTGGACGACGGTGCGCCGCTCGCCGAGGCGAAGCCCGCCATGCTCGGCCGGCTCGCGGAGGCGCACCTGCTGCTCCCGCCCGGCAACGAGCACCTGTGGACGGACTTCCGCTGGTGGATCATGCACACCTGGGCGGCCATCCGCCAGGAGGACGGCGACAGCGACTCCGAGCCGTGGCGGCAGTTCCTCGCCGAGGTCGACGACGTCCTGCGGCCCGCCCCCGACGCCGCCTGACCGGCAGCCGCCGCCCGACCTGCCGGGCCGCGGGGCGGGCTGCCGGGCAGGCGGGAAGGATCCGGCGGCCTCCGGTGCTGTCATCGACACCACCGATCCGAGCAGGGGAACGCATGTCCACCACGAACGGCACCCATCCGCTGGACAACCCGGTGCGTGCGGCGCTGGCCGGACCGCACGCGCTGTTCGCGCGGCGCCGCGGGCGGCTGCTGCACTACCCGGCGGACATCACCCCCTTCCTCGGCATGCCGGACACCCCCGAGGACGAGGACTGGGCCGAGGCGGCCGCCCTCGCCGGCCCCGGCGGGCACGTGGTGACCGCCGCGGTCGCCGTCCCGCCGCCCGCGGACTGGCAGGTCACCTTCCGCATCGAGGGCGTCCAGCTGGTGGACGAGGGCGTGGCCGCGGCGCCCGACCCGGAGGCCGTCCGGCTCGGCCCGGCCGACGTCCCCGAGATGCTCGCCCTGGTGGAGCGGACCAGGCCCGGCCCCTTCCTGCCGCGGACCGTCGAGCTCGGCACCTACCTCGGCATCCGCCGCGACGGGGTGCTGGTCGCGATGGCCGGCGAGCGCTTCCACCCGCCGGGCCACACCGAGATCAGCGCCGTCTGCACCGACGACGCCCACCGCGGCCAGGGCCTCGGCGGCCGCCTGGTCCGCGCGGTCGCGGCCGGCATCCGGGCCCGCGGCGAGCGGCCCTTCCTGCACGTGGCCGGGGACAACACCGGCGCCCTGCGGCTCTACGAGTCGCTCGGCTTCCGCCCCCGCCGCACCGTCACCTTCGCCGGCGCCCGCGTCCCGGCGGCGGCTCCGCTGCCTGCCTGATCGCGTACCACGGCCCCCGGCGGGCTGTCGGGGCAGCGTGGCAGGATCGGCCGCATGTCCCAGCAGAGCGTTCCGCTGCCCGCCGACCCCACCGCGTCCACCGTGTACCTGGACTGGCTGTCCGTCAGTTCGCCGGGCGCCGAGGCGGGAGCCCGGCAGGAGTTCGCGGACGTCTTCGGCGGCCTCCCGCCGCAGGCCCACCGCAAGCCCGCGCAGTACCTGGACGGGCTGAAGCGGCGCACCCGGGGGCTGCCGCCCGAGCACCTGCCCTGGTTCTGGGACACCGTCGGCCACCGGCTGGCCCGGGTGCTGCCGCGGCAGGCGGGGCAGGCGTACCGGCTGGCCCGGGAGGCCGAGCGGGAGCACGGCGGGCCCGCCGACCCGGTCTTCCAGCGGGGGAACGCCCTGCTGCTGGCCGGCCTGGGCGTGCTGCCCGCGGCGGAGCTCGCCACCCACCAGCGGCGGCTCGCGGCGGCCCTGCCGCCGCGGGAGGCGCACCGCGAGTTCGTCCGGTTCGTGGAGGCGTGGGCGGCAAGCGGGGCGGTGCCGCCGGCCGATCTGCACACCCGGCTGCGGGCGTCCGCGAAGGCCGCCGGGCGCGGTCCGGAGGAGGTCGCGGCGCTGGTCGGCACGGTGCTGGTCCGCTGCGCGGGCCGGGCGGTGCCGGACGCGCTGCTGGACGGCGCCGCCGCCCTGCTGGCCGCGCACCCGCCGACCGACGCGGTCCGGGCCGGCCTGCTGGAGCTGTTCCCGCCGGCGGCGAGCGCCCTCGGCTTCTCCCCGACCGCCGGCGGCGGGGCCTGGCTGCGCCTGCTGCGGGCCGCCAGCGCAGTGGACGCGCTCGCCGCCGGGCGGCTCACCCCGGCCGACGGCCCGGCGGGCTGGCTCGGCCGGCTGCCGTACGAGTACGCCTTCAACCGGGTGGGCGGCGGCGGGATCACCCGCCGCCCGCTGCCGCCCGAGGTCTTCGAGCTGCTGCCGGCGCTGGCCGTCCGGCTGCGCGCCGAGGGCGTCCCCGTCCGGCTGCACGAGACGCGGTACCGCTCCTCCGGGCTGGACGCAGACCTCGCGGACGCCTGCCTGGCCGAGGGCATCCCGGTGGAGACGCCGCCCGAGACGGTCCAGCTGGTCTTCTGGGGCACCTCCTCCCGCCGCGACCTGCGGGCGCTCGCCGCCGACCCGGTGCTCGGTCCGCGTCTGGAGGGCACCGTCCACGCCGATCTGCGCCGCGGCACCGCGGTGACCCGGCTGCCGGAGAACCCGGCGATCACCGGTGCCGTGCACGCCCGGACCACCGCCCTGCTCGACGACCTCGCCGACGGCGGGCTCGGCGCCGCCGAGGACGCCCTCGGCGTGCTGGAGACCCTGCTCGACCGGCCGACCGCGGCCGCCCTGGACGGCATCGAGGAGGCGCTGGCGGGCCTCGACCTCACCGGCCCGCTGCTGCGCACGCTGCGCGCCGGCCTGCCGGAGGAGCTCGGCTGGCCCGCCCTGGACGAGGCGCTCGCCGAGCTCGGCGGGCGGCCGAGCGGGGCGACCGCCACCTGGCCGGTCCTCACCCTGTACACCAGGAGAGGGGCCGTCGCGGTCGACCACCGCGGCCGCCGGGCCGGCTGCGCCTTCACCCTGCCGGAGGGCACCGCGCGGCACAGCGTGCACTTCGCGGGCGGCGACCTGCTGGTCGCCCGGACCTCGGACGACCGGCACCCGTACCGCTGGCGGGCTCACTGGGCGAGCCGGCCGGACGAGGTCTTCGAGCCCGGGACGGTGGTCGGCCTGAACCCCTGGTCGCCGACCGCCTGCCAGTTCGAGACCGCTGACGGCGCCGGCCGGTTCGACGGGGAGCGGATCCTGCGCCCCGGGGACCGGGAGGGCGTGGCCGCCCACCGCCAGCTCTCCGACGGCACCGCCGTGTGGTGCGGCGGGGCGCACGGCAAGGACGGCTGGGCCCGGCTCGACCCGGTCACCGGGGCGCGCACCGCCGGGTCCGAGCCGCCCGCGTTCGCCGCTGCCCCCGTCCCCGAGGGGCACGAACTCGACGAGGTCTCGCTGGTCGCGCTGCCGCCGGACGCGGACGCCGACGCCTCGCCGCTCGGCCACCGCGCGGGGCTGGCCGGATTCCGGGTGCTGCGGCGGGCGGAGCCGGGCGTCCGCGGACGGCGCTACCGGCTGGAGGGCGCCGACGGCCGGACGGCCGAGTTCCGCTCCGAGCCGGTCCGCAGGCCCTGGGCGGTCGTCCGGATGCCCGAGGGCGGCGCGGAGTGCGTGCTCGCCGACGAGCGGAACCCGCACTGCCACGACGCCGGGGACGGCTCACTGCTCTGGCGGGCCGGCGCGGACCTGCCGGTGCTGCCCCCGCCGCCGTTCTGGCACTTCCTGACGCCCCGCCACCGGGCCTCCTCGCGCGCACTCCGCGCGGCCGGACCGGAGAGCGCCGCCGCGCTGCTGACCGCCGCCGCCGACGGGGCCGGCCTCGACGGGGACGGGCTCGCCGCCGGGATCGCCCGGCTGCTTCCGGAGGTGACGGACCGGCGGATCGCCGACGGGGTGGCCCGTACGGTGCGGGCCGCCCGGGCCCTGCTCCGCCGCCGCGAGGAGCTGTCCGCCCGGGTGGCCGCCGTCCGCTCGGGCCGGCTGGTGCCGCTCGCGGAGACCTCGGACGTCCGGCTGCTGTCCGCCCTGCGCGGCCTGCTCGACGTGCCCTCCTACTACCGGGCCGAGCCGCCCTCGCCGCAGCCGGCCACGCTGACCGCGCTGGCCGCCGACGGCGCGCACCTGGCCGGGCGGCTCGGCGAGCCGGAGCGCCGGCTCAGCCCGCCGGCCCGGGCCCGCGACTGGACGCCGCTGCTCGGCAGGATCGACGCCGCCGCCTGGCGGCTGGTCACCGCCGCCACCGCAGAGGAGGACCGGCCGGCCCTCGCCGAACTGCTGCGCTGCTGGTCGCAGCAGCCGTTCGCGGCGGCGGGCAGCCGCTGGCGGCTCGGCGAGGCCACCGGTGCCGCGCTCACCGCCCGGCAGGCCGCCGGCGGCCGGGTGCCGGCGGTGCACACCGACGCCCTGAGCCGGCTCGCCCCGGACCCGGCACGGCCGCTCGACCCCGCCCTGGAGCACCGATTCGTCCAGCCGGCCGGCGACCCGGCGCCGGAGGGCGCCGGGGAGCTGCGGGAGCTCTCGGTCGCGCGGGACGACGCCGGCCGGCTCGCCCGGCTGCTCGACCTGCTCGCGGCGCACGGCCCGGTCCGGCCCGGCCCGGAGGCGGTGGACGCCTTCGTCGCCCGCACCGGCGCCCGCCGGGCCACCGCCCTGCTGGTGCTGGACGGGCTGCCCGAGCGCGCCGACCACGACGCCTGGCGCCGGATGCTCACGTCGAAGCCGTACGGCGCGACCGACCGGGACGCCAGGGCGCTGCAGACCGTGCTGCACCGGCTCGGCGCCGAGGGGCGGCTGGAGCTGCTCGCCGCAGCCGTCCCGGACGACCCGGCGGAGCTCTGGCAGCCGGGCGGCACGGTGGCGGCCGCCGTCCGGGCGGCCGAGGTGTGGGCCCGGCTGGTCGGCGTCGACCTGCCGCTGGACGAGGAGGCCGCCCGCGAGCTGGAGCAGGAGACCGGGCTGCCGGAGCCGTGGCTGCGGATGCTCTGCTCGCCGCCGGGCGCCACCGAGGAGACCGCGGTCCGCCGCCAGGTCCTCGCGGCGACCTCGTACGGGTCGGTGCTGCTGCACACCGCCGCCCCGAACGGCGGTCCGGGCCCCGGCTGGTTCGCCGGGGGCCGCCACCAGTTCGCCGCGGAGGCCGCCGCCCTGGTGTGGGCGCTGACGATGCGTCCGGTCGGCGACCCGGCGGCCGCCCGCGCGGCCGAGCACTGCGACCGGCTGCGCGCCCGGCTGGCCGACGGGGACCTGATCGTCCCGCTCGGGATCCACCGGCTGCCCGGCGGCGAGGAGCAACGGGCCGCGGTGTTCGGCCCGGCCACGCTGCCGGTGCCGCTCGCCGACCCGGCGCGCGGCGGCGAGCCGACCTCGCTGTTCGACGACGGCCTGGTGCTGGTGCCCCGGGCCGGGTACGGGTCGGTCTTCCTGCGGCCGGCCCGGCTGGCCGATCCGGCGGCCCGCCGGCGCCTGGAGGACTACTGCGCGGAGCACGGCCAGGACGAGCTGCTGCGCCGGCTGCGCGGGGTCGACCTGCTCCTCGCCGGCGGCGGCCTGGACCGGATGGCGGCCCGCGCCGCCGACACCCCGGTGCCCGCGGGCCGCTACGAGGCCGACCCGGCGCTGAGCGCGGCGGAGACGGTGGCCGAGGCTGCCGGTGCGCTCGGCACCGGCCCGGACGCGGCCGCCCTGCTGCTGCAGCTGCTCGTCCTCGCCCGCCCCACCGACCGGAACGTCCGCCGCTGGAACGGCTGGTCGCCGGCCCGACACCGTGCCGCCCAGGAGGAGCTGGCGGCGGCCGGGCTGGTGGAGACCGGCAAGCGGCCGCGGGCCGGCCGGACGGCCTTCGTCCCGGGGCCGTGGACGGAGCTCAAGGCGCCGGAACTGCCGCTGGAGACGGCCAAGCTGGCCGGCCACCTGGCCGGGCGGGAGTTCCGCAAGGAGGTGGAGGGGCCCTTCCTTCGGCTGCTGCCGACGAGGCCGTTGCACGAGATGTTCGCCGAGGGGTGGGCGGTCCTCGCGGTCGATCATGTGAATCGCTGATTCATTCTGGGAGATTCGCGGAGCGTTCGGGGCGATTCCGACCGCGCAGATTCGATTTCTCGGGCTTTCTGACAGGATCACCTCACCTTGTGACAAGTGGACCGTTAGACTCCGAGCGGCTCGGCCGGCGGCCATGACGGATGGTTCGCGGGCCTTGTCCGGCGGGGGTCTTGCTCCAGTTTCGGTTCCCTACCGGGCAGTTCGCGCAGGTCGGACCAGGCGTCGCGCGAAGAGCCGCCGAACATCGGGCCGTTGGACCCCACGGTGCGTCATCGCGCCTGGTCGGGGCGGATGTTCGGGCACTGTTGCGGCGCCGTTCGCGCGCCAGGACGACATGGCGACTTTCCTTGTCGTTATACGGTGCGGCTAATATCCATCCGTCAGAGTCCTTATCAGATTCGACCAGTTCCGAACGACTGGCGTCATCTCCAAGGAGAATGCCCTGCGCACGCGCGCGTCACGGCGGATCATCACGGGCCGGCTGTCGCTCCGCGCGACCCTGCTCGTGCTGGCGATCGTTCCCGGAGTGGCGCTGGCCGCCCTGTGGGCCGTCACCAGCGGACAGCTCCTGCTCGACTTCCAGCGCCAGGCCGCCCAGGGCCTGCTCGCGCAGAAGGCGGGCCAGCCGTCCAACATCGTCTACTACAACCTGCAGGAGGAGCGGCGCCTGAGCGCCGATGTCCTCGCCACGCACAGCGGGGTCGGCGACGCGCTGCGCACCCAGCGCGCCAAGACCGACGACGCCGTCCGCGAGTTCCAGAAGCTCTCCGACGTCGCCGCGGACGACGCGCCGACCGAGGTCCGGGAGGCCGTCCGGCAGGCCCGGCAGGCCATCAACCAGCTGCCCGCCCAGCGCGCGCTGGTCGACAGCGGCAGCGAGCAGCAGCAGGCCGCGGTCTACCGCTACTACACCGACCTGATCGCGGTCGACCTGCGGCTGTTCGCCTCGCTCAGCCACGTCGACAACGGCCGGATCACCACGATCTCCCAGCCACTCGTCGACCTGTTCTGGGGCAAGGAGATGATCTCCCGCTCGGACGCGCTGCTGGCCCGCGGCTGGCCGAGCGGCACGCTCGGCGCCGAGGACTTCCAGCAGCTCCGGCAGGCCGTCTCCGAGCAGGACTTCCAGTTCGGCACCAAGGTCGCCCCCTACCTGCCCGCCGACGAGGGCGCGATGTGGCAGCGGATCGCCGGCAGCCCCGCCTGGCAGGCCAAGACCCGCGCCGAGCAGGAACTGCTGAAGCCCACCGAGCCCGACCGCAGCGGCCGGATCGCCCTCGGTCTCGACCGGGACGCCTGGCGGCAGTCGATCGACACCCTCACACCCGAACTCGTCGACCTGCTGGAGCACCGCACCCAGCTCGTCGTCGAGGAGGGCAAGGGCAGCATCATCGCCCTGGCGGTCCGCCTCCTCCTCACCACCGTCGTCGGCCTGATCGCGGTCGTCGCCGTCGCCCTCACCAGCTGGCGGCTCACCCGCACCCTGCGCCGCCGGATCGGCCGGCTCCAGCAGCAGGCCGAGGAGCTGGAGAACGCCCTGCCCCAGGTCGTCGAACGGCTCGGCAGCGGCGAACAGATCGACGTCGAGGAGCACGCCAAGGCGATCGAACGCGACCCCTGGGCCCGTACCGAGGACGAACTCGCCAAGCTCGGCGAGGCGTTCAACCTGGCCCGGACCAGCGCCCTGCAGGCCGCCGTCGGCCAGGCCGAGCAGCACCGCGGCTTCGAGCGCCTGCTGCAGCGGATCGCCCGCCGCACCCAGCTGCTCATCGGCCAGCAGCTCAAGAAGCTCGACGAACTGGAGCGCCGCCACGAGGACCCGGAGATCCTGGAGGGCCTCTTCGACCTCGACCACCTCACCGCGCGCCTGCGCCGCTACGAGGAGAACCTGGTCATCCTCGCCGGCGGCACCCCGCACCGCCGCTGGCGCAGGCCCGTCCCGCTGCTGGACGTGATGCGCGCCGCCCAGGGCGAGGTGCAGGACTACCGCCGGGTCGTCATCGACCTGGACGGCAGCCCCTGGCTGTCCGAGCGCGCCGTCGGCCCGGTCGCCCACGTGGTCGCCGAGCTGATCGAGAACGCGCTCGGCTTCTCCCGCCCGCCGAACCCGGTCGAGGTCCGCGCCGGGCGGGTCAGCCGCGGCGTCGCGATCGAGGTCGAGGACCGCGGCCTCGGCATGGACGAGGAGCAGATCGACGAGGCCAACCGGCTGATGACCCGTCCGCCCCGGACCGACGTGCTCGCCCGCGGCGACGACATCCGGCTCGGCTTCTACGTCATCGCCCGGCTCGCCGACCAGCACGGCCTGCGGGTCGAGTTCCGCCAGTCCGCCTTCGGCGGCACCCGCGCCGTGGTGCTCGTCCCGGACGAGCTGATCGTCCCCGACCCGACGGCCCGCTCCACCGCCGTCCCGGCGCCGCAGGCCGCCGGCGGCCTGCCCACCCGGTCGCGCGGCCGCGCACTCGCCGGGGTCACAGCACTCGCCGGAGCGCCGGCCCCGGCCGGGGTGTCCGTCCCCGCGGACGCACCCCCAGGGCTCCACCCGGTGTCCGAGCAGGCCCCCTACGTGCCGGTCGACGACCCGTACGCCCCGGTCGACCACCCGCAGCACGAGCAGCCCGCCGCGCAGGCGGAGGAGTACCCGGCCGCCGGCCACGAGCAGCCCTTCCCCGCCGCCGCGCCGCACTACGCCGCACCGGTGGAGGGCACGCCCGCCCCGTACGGGCTGCCCGTGCCGTACCGCCCCGAGCCGGTGACCGCCGTCTCCTGGCCCGGCCGGGTGCCCGCACCCGCCGAGCTCGCACCCCCGGTGCCGGTCCACCCGGCCGTGCCCGCGGTGTCCGCGCCCTTCCCCGCCGAGGTGTCCTTCCCCGCCCGGGCGTCCTTCCCGCCGCCCGTTCCCGCGGCGCCCGGCGGCGAGCCGCCGCTGCCCCGCCGGGTCCGCCAGGCCAGCCTGGTGGACGAGCTGCGGATCGACCCGACCACCCCGCCGGCCGCCCCCGCGCCGCCGCGCTGGGACGAGAACCCGCTGTTCCGGCCGGCCCCCCGACGGGCCGGAGCGGCGATCGGTGCGTTCCAGCGGCGGTCCCGGGAGGCGCGGTCCGGCGCCGTCCCGCCGGGCGGCGCACAGCCCGGCGAGCGGCACCCCGGTGACACCTGGAACACCCACACCATCCCGACGAGAGAAGACCGGTCATGACGCGCACAATCGCCACCCACCAGGACCTCGACTGGCTGCTGGACGGCCTGGTGGACTCGGTGACCGGGACGAGGCACGCCGTCCTGCTCTCCGACGACGGCCTCGTGGTGAGCCACTCCCGCACCATCGACCGCTCCGACGCCGAGCGCCTCGCCGCCGTCGCCACCGGCCAGCAGAGCCTCGCCCGCGGCGTCGGCCAGCTCTTCGCCGGCGGCCCCGTCCACCAGGTGATCGTCGAACTCGCCGAGCTCTGGCTGTTCATCATCGCCGCCGGCCAGGGCACCCACCTCGCCGTGATCGCCTCCCAGGAGGTCGACGCCGAGGTCATGTCGCTCGCCATGCACAACCTGGTGCAGCAGGTCGGCCAGAAGCTCAGCACCCCGCAGCGCGGGGAGTTCGACGCGTTCGCCGCCCGCAGCGGGCAGCGAGGGTGAACCCGTACTGGGATGAGGAGGAGGGCGACGACGGCGCGGACGGCATGGTCCGCCCGTACACCATCACCCGCGGCCGCACCGCGCCGGAGCGGGACGACTTCACCCTCATCACCCTGCTCACCACCGTGCAGGAGCCGGTCGACGCCTACGGTGCGCCCGTCCGGCCCGGCCGGCTCCAGCCCGAGCACCGGATGATCCTCGACCGGTGCCGCAGGCCGGCCGCCGTGGCCGAGGTCGCCGCCGACCTCGACCTGCCGGTCTCGGTGACCAAGATCCTGCTCGGCGACCTCGTCGAACAGGGCCTCCTGACGGCCCGTGCCCCGATCTCGGTGGCCCGGGCCGCGGGCGGCGCCGACCGCGGCCTGCTGGCCGCCGTACGTGAGGGACTGAGGAGGCTCTGAGATGACGACCACCCAGGCGGGCGCCGCCGCGGTCAAGATCCTTATCGCCGGGGGCTTCGGCGTCGGCAAGACGACCATGGTCGGCGCGTGCAGCGAGGTCGCCCCGCTGCGCACCGAGGAGTACCTCACCACCGCCAGCGTCGGCGTGGACGACCTGGCCGGCGTCGACCAGAAGGACACCACGACCGTCGCCCTGGACTTCGGCCGGATCACCGTCAGCCCTGAGCTGGTCGTGTACCTCTTCGGCACACCCGGCCAGGAGCGGTTCTGGTTCATGTGGAACGACCTGGTCAACGGCGCGCTCGGCGGCGTCGTCATCGCCGACACCCGCCGGCTGGAGACCAGCTTCGCCTCGATCGACTTCTTCGAGAGCCGGGGCATCCCGTTCGTGGTCGCGATCAACTGCTTCCACGGGGCCGACACCCGGACGGCGGGGGAGATCCGGGCCGCGCTCGACCTCGACCCGCACGTCCCGATGCTGGTCGGCGACGTCCGGGAACGGCCCTTCGGGCGGGACGTGCTGCTCGCCCTGGTCGACCACCTGATGGCACTGCCGGTCGCCGGCTGACCGCGCGCCCCGCCCCGGGCATCCGTCCCCCGGGCCACCCGTCCCCCGGGCATCCGTCCCCGCCGTCCCCCGAACCAACGGAGAGACCATGGCAACACCCCTGCGCGTCCTCGTCCACGGCGGCGGCATCGGCGGGCTCAGCCTCGCCGTCGCGCTCGCCCGCCGCGGCCACACCGTCGAGGTCGCCGAACTCCGCGAGCAGCTCGACGCGCTCGGCGTGGGCATCATCCAGCCCACCAACGCCCTGCACGTGATGCGCGAACTCGGCCTCCTGGAGGACTGCCTGAAGGCAGGCTTCGAGTGGGAGGTGCTCACCATCTGCGACCCGTCCGGCACCACCCTGGCGAAGATCCCGCAGCCCCGGATGGACGGCGCCCCCGCCAACAACGGCATCCCCCGCCCCGCGCTCGCCGAGGTGCTCGGCAGGACCGCGGCCGAGGCCGGCGCGCTCGTCCGCTTCGGCACCACGATCACCGAACTCGCCGACGACGGCGAGGGCGTGGACGTCACCCTGTCCGACGGCTCCACCGGCCGCTGGGACCTCGTGGTCGGCTTCGACGGCATCGGATCCCCGCTGCGCACCCGCCTCTACGGCGACCGCTACCGCCCCGAGTACACCGGCTTCGCCAACTGGCGGGTCACCCTGCCCCGGCAGCCCGAGGTACAGGGTGTGGTGATGAGCACCGGCAACCTAGCCGCCAAGGCGCTGCTCACCCCGATCACCGACGAACTGATGTACCTGGGCTCGGTGTTCGCCGAGGCCGAGGACTTCCGTCCGGACCCGGAGCGGGCCCACGAGCAGCTCTCGGAGCGGCTCGCCGGCTTCGGCGGGCCGGTCGCCGAGGCGCTGACCCGGGTCACCGACCCGGCGGCGGTGGTGTACTCGCGGATATCGCAGGTCACCGTGGAGGAGCCCTGGCACGTCGGCCGGGTGGTGCTCGCCGGCGACGCCGCGCACGCCTCCACCCCGCACCTGGCGCAGGGCGCCGCGATGGCCGTCGAGGACGCGCTGGTGCTCGCCCGGGAGTTGGACGCCGCCGACTCGGTGCCCGCCGCGCTGCAGGCCTGGGAGGAACGCCGCCGCCCGCGCGCGATGTTCGTCCAGGCGCTGTCCCGCGCCGTCCTCAAGCAGGAGACCGGCACCCCGACCACGCCCGACGAGGACGAGCTCCTCAAGGTCGGCATCCCCGGCGCCGCCCACGTGCTGGTGAAGCCGTACTGATCGGACAGGGGGGTGGGCCGGGACGCGCCCGGCCCAGCCCCCTGTCGTTCCGTGCGTCAGTTCAGCGACGGGAAGAGGTCCAGGAACGGCTGGGTGGAGACCGAGACACCCCGGCCGAACGGATCGTCGAAGTCCCAGATCAGGAACAGCAGGAAGGCGATCAGCGCGCTGAAGGTGCCGGCCAGGATCAACTCCCGCGGCGAGCGCCGGATCTGCAGCGCGAACACCATGCCGACGGTCACCACGGCGCCCACGATGAGGCCGAACCACACCACGCCGGGCATGGTCGGGCCGGTGCTCTGGCCGCGGGTGTTCCGGGACTCGTCGGCGGCCGCGATCCGGTCCATGATCGGCTGGTAGACCTGCGCCTCCAGGTCCGACTGCGGGGTCCGCGAGGCGGCGTCCTGCCGCAGCTTGGCGAGCAGTTCGGTGCCGCGCGGCGAGATCTCGCCGTTCTCCCGCATGTGCCGCCACTCGGTGTCCACCACGAAGGTCACGTAGGCGTCCACGTCGCCGCGCACCCGGGCCCGGAAGTCGGCCGGGTACACCTCGGCCCGGGCGCTCACCTCGTGCAGCGCCTGCGCCTCGTTCAGCACTTCGTCCTGGGCGGCGCTGCGGGCCTCCCAGACACCGGCGATGGCGAGGCCGAGGACGATCGCGTAGACCACGCCGATCATCATGGTGATGTACTCGATGACGTCCGGGGTCTCCGACGGGTCGTCGTTCTCCCCGACCCGTCGCTGGCGCATCACCACCACGGCGACCACGACCAGGACGGACGCCGCCATGGCGATCGCCAGGGCGAGCCACTCCGACATGACAACTCCTGTTCAGCACTGGATGGCCGACCGGCCGACGGACGGTCGGTGGCGGCGGTACCGCCGGGTCAGGAACGGCCGCCGCGGGCGGCCTTCCCGCGGACCCTGGCAGCCGCGGCGGCGAGGACGGCGGGGACGGTGACGATCATCATCGTGGTCACCGGCGAACTGCTGCGGTGCCGGGCGGGCGCGGCCGCCGGGCGAGCCGGAGGCATCCGGATCCTCCGCGGCGCGGGCGCGGGCGGGGCCGGCGGCGCGGGCTCCGGCGCAGGCGGCTCGACGACCGGGACGGCGGCCGGGGGCGACGCCAGGGGGGCCGGTGGCAGCGGTGCGGGCGGAGCCGCAGGCTGCGGACCCGCCTGTACGGGGGCCGGGGTGGGCTTCGGTGCGGGCGTCGGGGTCGGTGCGGGCGTGGGTGCCTGCGTGGGCGTGGGCGTCGGGCTCGGGGTGGGCGCGCACGGGTGGGGTGGCTTGGGCGGCTTGGGCGGCTTGGTCGGGTGCGGTGGCTTGGGTGGCTTGGTCGGGTGCGGAGGGTGCGGAGGGTGCGCGGGGTGTGTCGGATGGGCGGGGTGCGTGGGGTGCGCCGGATGACCGGGGTGGCCCGGGTGGGCGGGCAGCGTGGGCTGCCCCGGGTGGTGCGCGGCGAGCACCACGTCCATGTCCACCTCGATGTGGACGTCCGTCCAGACCTCCACCTCGATGTCGACCGCGCCGGCACCGGTCACCCCGACCTCGACCCGGGCGCAGGACTCGACGTCCGTGTCGACCCCGGGTGCCGCCGGCCGGCCGCCCGCGGCGCCGGTCAGCAGGGCGCAGGCGGCGGTGGCGCCGAGCACGGCGCCGGCCAGTCGGACGCCGCGGGCCGGCGGGATGAACGGTCCCGGCATGGGGATCTGGTGCCTTTCGTTCCGGTGACGGCATGGCGGCGACGGTGTCGGCGGTGGTTCGGTGACGATCGGTGGGCGGACACGAGGCGGCGCCGGGCGCCCGGGTGGGCGGCCCGACACCGTGTCAACTCGATCTTGCGCAGCCGGGTTACGGCCGTCACCCGGTCAGCCGCGGCCACCCGCGATCTCGACGTTCTCCAGCACGCCCACCGCGTCCGGCACCAGGATCGCCGCCGAGTAGTAGGCGGTGACCAGGTACGAGATCAGCGCCTTGTCGTCGATGCCCATGAAGCGGACGGACAGGCTGGGCTGGTACTCGTCCGGGATGCCGGTCTGGTGCAGGCCGATGACGCCCTGGTTGTCCTCGCCGGTGCGCATCACCAGGATCGAGCTGGTGCGCTCCGGGGTGATCGGGATCTTGTTGCAGGGCAGGATCGGCACTCCGCGCCAGGCGGGCACCTTCTGGCCGTGCAGGTCGACGTGGTCCGGGTACAGCCCGCGGGAGTTGAGCTCGCGGCCGATGGCGGCGATGGTCCGCGGGTGGGCCAGGAAGTACTCCGAGTCCCGGCGGCGGCTCAGCAGCTCGTCCAGGTCGTCCGGGGTGGGCGGGCCGGAGTGGGTCTGGATCCGCTGGTCGAAGTCGGCGTTGTTGAGCAGGCCGAACTCCGGGTTGTTGACGAGCTCGTGCTCCTGCCGCTCGCGCAGCGCCTCGATGGTCAGCCGCAGCTGGTGCTCGATCTGGTTCATCGGCTGGTTGTAGAGGTCGGCGACCCGGGTGTGCACCTTGAGCACGGTCTGCGCGACGCTCAGCTCGTACTCGCGGGGGCGCAGCTCGTAGTCGACGAAGGCGCCTGGCAGCTGGTGTTCGCCGGTGTGGCCGGACGACATGGCGATCTCGGCCTCGCCGCGCTCGTTCTGCCGCTGCGCGGGCAGCGAGCGGAACTCGTGGATGTGCGCCCGGAGGGTGGGGGAGGCGTTCAGGACGGCCTCGAACTCGCGGCGGGAGAGCGAGAGGACCGTTCCCGCGGTGGTGGACCTGGCGGTGAACTCCCAGAGGGCGTCCGGGTCGAGCAGGGCGGACTCGCCGAAGCGGTCGCCGTCGCCGATGACGCCGAGCTCGGTGTCGTCGCCGTACCTGCCGGTGCCGACCCGGCTGATCTTGCCGTGGGCGATCAGGTGGATCTGCTCGGCGGGGGTGCCGCGCTCGGCGAGCACCTCGCCCGGGCCGAAGTCGCGCTGGACGCAGCGGTCGGCCAGCGCGGTGAGCACGTCGACGTCCTCGAAGCCGCGCAGCACGGCGAGTTCGCCGAGCTCGCGGGGGATGACCCGGACCTCGGAGCCGGTCTTGACGAACTCGATCCGACCGTCGCCGACCGTGTAGGTCAACCGGCGGTTGACCCGGTACGCGCCGCCTGCGGTCTGTACCCAGGGCAGGACCCGCAGCAGCCAGCGGGAGGTGATCTCCTGCATCTGCGGGGCGGACTTGGTGGTCGTGGCCAGATTACGGGCGGCAGCCGTGGTGAGGCTGGACTGCTGCTGCACCTGCGGTGCCTCCGGGCTCGCGTCCACGGACATCGGCAGGGTTCTCCTTCGTATGGTGCCCCCCGCCCTGCACGCAGGCATGGCGGAGCGTCAGATGCGGTGTCGGGAAGGGAAGGTGGCGCATCCGTCGTGCGGTGGACGGGCGCCCAGACCGGAACACTAGATCGTCCCGGGCCCTTGATCCGTCCGGCAGGCCGTCAGCCACCCCATCAGGTGAAATCGCCCGCAGAAAGGATTGATCAGTGATCGACACGGCCGGACGGCGGCGGACAGAACCGGGCGCGCGGCGCGGGTGCGGGGCGCGCCGCGCCGGCCGGGCGACGCCGCACGCGCCGGGGCCCGCCGGCGGCTCCGCGAGCCGGCCGACGGGCCCCTGGGCTGGGGGTTTCCCCCGGTGGGGTCAGGCCGTCCGCAGTTCCAGGGTGCAGCACTTGACGCTGCCGCCGGCCTTCAGCAGCTCCGACAGGTCGAGACCGATCGGCTCGAAGCCGCGGTCGCGCAGCTGTTCGGCGAGCGAGGCGGCGTTCTGCGGCAGGACGACGTGGCGGCCGTCGGAGGTCGCGTTGAGGCCGAAGACCGCGGCGTCCTCGGCGGAGGCGATCACCGCGTCGGGGAACAGCCGCCGCAGCACCGCCCGGCTGCCGGCGGTGAACGCCTCCGGGTAGTAGGCGACCGTCCGGTCGTCCAGCACCGCAAGGGCGGTGTCCAGGTGGTAGAAGCGCGGGTCTACCAGGGTCAGCCCGATCACCGGGCGGCCGAAGAACTCCTGCGCCTCGGCGTGCGATCGCGGGTCGCTGCGGAAGCCGGTGCCGGCCAGCAGCAGGTCGCGGCAGAGCAGGTAGTCGCCCTCGCCCTCGTTCACGAAGCCGGCGGTGTGCACCTCGGCGAGGCCGAGGCCGAGCAGCCGGTCACGGTAGGCCGGGGCCTCCTCGGCGCGCTCCCGGTCGCGGAAGCGCGCGACCAGGGCGCGGCCGTCCAGCACGGTGGCGCCGTTGGCGGCGAACACCATGTCCGGCAGGCCGGGCACCGGGTCGACGGTGTCCACGGTGTGCCCGAGGTCCAGGTAGACCTGACGGAGCTGCTCCCACTGGGCGACCGCGAGCGCGGTGTCGACGGGCTTGCCCGGGTCCATCCACGGGTTGATGGAGTAGACGACGTCGAAGTGGCTGGGACGGCACATCAGGTAGTGCCGGGGCTGGGCGGAGCGCATGGTGGTGACCCCCAGGACGTGGCAGCGGGCCGCCGGGTGTGCGGCCGCGCCGCGAACGCTACGCCCCGGCCGTCGAACGGCGAGTGAACCGGCGGCGGCGATGCGGCGACATCCGGCCAGGGCGCGCGGCCGTTCGGGGGGCGGGCGAAACCCGGCTCGCCCCCCGTGCGTTGGAGAGGTGTTCGGCGGGCCGAGGGCCGCCGGTCACCACCTTTCGACGTGTACCTGATAATCAGTCGGAAGAACGTAACGGGGGGAGTACACCAGCATGTCCGGAACCGCCGTGCCCGCGGAGTCCACCGAGGTCGTCATCGCCGGAGCAGGCCCGGCCGGCCTGGTGCTGGGCAACCTGCTGCTGGCCGCAGGGGTGCGCTGCACCGTCCTGGAGCGGCAGAGCCGCGCCCATGTCGAACAGCGCGCCCGGGCCGGCTTCCTTGCCGCCAACACCGTCCGGGTGCTCACCGAGAACGGCCTCGCCGACGGCCTGCTCAAGGACGGGCAGCAGCACGACACCTGTGCCTTCCGCACCGGCGCGGGCGAATTCCTGCTGAACTACGGAAGCCTCGGCCGCGGCGAGGCGCACACCGTCTACCCGCAGCAGCACCTCGTCCGCGACCTGGTCGCCGAGTTCCTCGCCCGCGGCGGCGACCTGCGCTTCGAGACCCCGGTGACGGGCATCACCGGCCTCACCACCGACCGCCCCGAGGTCACCGCGCAGTCCCCGGACGGCGCAGCGATCCGCCTGCGCCCGCGGTTCGTCGCGGGCTGCGACGGCCGGCACGGCATCGCCCGCACCGCCGTCCCCGCCGAGGCGGCCCGCCGCTACCGCCGGGACCACGGCGTCACCTGGCTGGCCCTGCTCGCCGCCGCGCCGCAGAGCATGGCCGCCGTCGCCTACGCCGTCCACGAGGACGGCTTCGCCGGCCACATGGCCCGCACCCCCGGCATCACCCGCTACTACCTCCAGGTGCCGCGCGGCGAGTCCCCGGCCGACTGGCCGGACACCCGGGTCTGGGCCGAACTCGCCCACCGGATGCGCGCCGACCGGCACGGCCCGCTGCACGAGGGGCCGATCCTGGAACGCCGGATCGTCGACATGAACTCCGACGTCCTCGACCCGATCCGGTACGGCCGGCTGTTCCTGGTCGGCGACGCCGCAGGCCTGATCAGCCCGGCCGCCGCCAAGGGCGCCAACCTCGCCGTCATGGCGGCCGAGATCCTCGCCGAGGGCCTGGTCCCGGCCCTGCGAAGCGGCGACGAGCAGCGGCTCGCCCGCTACTCGGCCGACTGCCTGCCGCGGATATGGCGTGCGCAGGAGTTCTCGCACTGGATGATCGATCTGCTGCACGGGCCGGCCGGCACGGGGGACAACGCCGTCTTCCTCCGCGCCCTGCAACAGGCCCGGCTGGAGAGCCTGCGGACCTCCCGCCGCCACCAGGACCACTTCGCCGAGAACTACGTCGGCATCTGACGAAACGTCACCGCAGGCCGCCACCGGCCTCCGGCACGGACCGCAACCACCACATCCACTCCCACGGGGGACACATCCCGCATGGCCACCCTGCCCTGCGCGGCTCCGCCGCGCCTCGACCCGTACGACCTCGACCGCATCCGGGAGGCCGCGGCCTTCGTCGCGGCCAACGACACCGGCAGCGTCCTCGCCGCCCTGCTGCCCGGCCTCGACCCCGCAGAGCGGGCCGCCGCCGCCGCGCACAGCCGCTTCACCCACGCCGCCGTCCTGGTCTTCCCGCCCTCGCTCGCCGACCTGCGCGCCCTGCTCCGCGAGGAGGGCCTGGACGTCGGCCCGATCACCCCCAGCGTGGTCGTCCGCGGGCGGCTCGCCCGCCGCTACGGGCGCAGCGCCGACAGCCTGGAGGTCGGCATCCTGCGCGCCCCGGTGGCCGCCGCCGACGGCAGCGCCTGCGAGATCGAGATCTTCGCGCTCGCCGTCCCGCCCGGCTCCGGCCTCGACACCCTCGCCGCGGGCGAGCGCGCCCACGACCACGAGGCGCACGTCGCCTTCGAGGTCACCACCCCCGATCCGGTCGCCCTCGCCGGACTGCGCGCCACCCTGCTCGACCGCGGCCGCACCACCGCCGACGGCGGCGGCCACAACGCCCACGAGGACGCCACCGTCCTGTACTTCCGCACCGCGGGCGACGCCGAGCACCGGCGGCTGGAGCTGAACGCGGCGGGCCACCACCCGGGCGTGCTCGCCGCGCACGGCAGCACCGGCGAGCGGCCCGCCGACCGGCTGCTGCACCTGATGACCGGCGCCTGGGCCACCCAGGCCCTCGCGGTCGCCGCCGAGCTGCGGCTCGCCGACCATCTCGACGCCGTCCCGCGCCCGGGCACCGCCGAGCTCGCCGTCCGCACCGGCACCCACCCCGACAGCCTGCACCGGCTGCTGCGCTACCTCACCGCACTCGGCGTGCTCGCCCCGGACGGCACGGGCTCCCACCGGCCCACCGAACTCGGCCGGCTGCTGCGCACCGGCGCCGAGCAGTCGCTGCACCCGCTGGCCCTGCTCTACGGCGGCCCGTTCTACCGCTCCTTCGGCGCGCTCGGCCACGCCGTCCGCACCGGCCGGGACGCCTTCGAGCACACCTTCGGCGCCCACCACTTCGCCCACTTCGCCGCGGACCCGGAGCTCGCCGACCTGTTCGACCGGGCGATGGCGGCCAGCACCCAGATGTTCGACCCGATCGCCGAGCTCGTCGACTTCACCGGCGCCCGCACGGTCGTCGACGTCGCCGGCGGCAACGGCGCCCTGCTCTCCCGGGTGCTGCGCGCCCACCCGCACCTGGAGGGCGTCCTGCTGGAACGGGCCCACGTGGTGGAGGCCGCCCGGGAGACGCTGACCAAGGCGGGCTGCGCGGACCGCTGCCGCCTGGTGGTCGGCGACTTCACCGAGGAGGTGCCCGGCGGCGGGGACGTCTACCTGCTGTCCCGGGTGCTGCACGACTGGGACGACCGGCAGTGCCTGGCGATCCTGCGCCGGCTCGCCGAGTCGGTGCCCGAGCACGCCGAACTCCTCGTCGTGGAGCGGCTGCTGCCCGCCGAGGGCGACACCGCGCCCTCGCTCGCGGTGCCGTGGGACGTCCACATGCTGTGCAACGTCGGCGGCCGCGAGCGCACCGCCGAGCACTACCGCCGGCTGCTCGCCGAGGCCGGCTTCGACCTCACCGGTGTGGCCGAACTCCCGCTGGACGGAGCCCTGCTGGCCGCACGGCGGATGCGCTGACAGCTCCGGGCGGGGCGGCGCGCAGGCCGTCCCGCCCGGCGTCCGCTCACTGCGGCGGCAGTGCCCGGCGCACTGCCGAGCGCAGGACGAACGCGCCGCCGACCTCGATCAGTCCGAGCAGCACCAGCCACAGTCCGAGCAGCCGGGCCAGTGCGACGGCCGACTCGACCGGGTAGGCGAGCACCACGATGCCCGCGATCACGCCGATCGCGCCCAGGAAGACCGACAGGCCGCGGCCGGGCATCCCCCTGCTGGAGATCGCCACGAACAGCGTGACCACGCCGGCCACCAGCCAGTAGAGGCCGACCACGATCGCCAGGAAGCCGACCGTCTGCAGCTGGTGGCGCAGCACCAGCACACCGGCGACGAAGGACAGCAGGGCGATCAGCACGTGCAGCACCCGGCCGCCGGTGCCGTCCTCGTGGGTGAAGGCGGTGACGAAGCGGACCACACCGGCAACCAGCAGCTGCAGGCCGATGATGATCGCCACCACCCGGGTGGTCTCCTCGGGCCAGGCGAGCATGACGATGCCCGCCACGAGCGTCAGCACACCGAATCCCAGCGGCCACAGCCACGACCGGCCGAGACCGGTCAGCAGGTCCTGCGGGTCCGCGGGGGCGGGGCGGGAGGGTGCGGTCATGGGGTGCTCCCTCGGGGGACGGAGCCGGCGCACTCGGCGCCCGGAGCCTCCAGTCTCCCGCCCGCCCCGCCCGCGGAGATCACCCGCGCCGGGTGGTGCGAGTCCACGCCGGGCCGGGGACGGTGGATGCCGGAGCACCTCTCGCCTGCCGCACCTCCCGGGGCAGGCCGCCCGAGACAGGAGGCGCACGGTGAACGACTACCCGCTGCTCAACATCTTCTGGACCATGCTGTGGTTCTTCCTGTGGATCCTCTGGTTCTTCCTGCTGTTCCGGATCTTCGGTGACCTTTTCCGGGACGACTCGGTCGGCGGCTGGGGCAAGGCCGGCTGGTGCATCTTCGTGATCCTGGTGCCCTTCCTCGGCGTGTTCGTCTACCTGATCGCCCGCGGCAAGGGCATGGGCGAACGCGAGCTCCGGATGAGGATGCAGGCCGAACAGGACTTCCGCTCCTACGTCCAGCAGGCCGCAGCCGGCTCCGGCACCGGGCCGTCCGGACACGTCGACGAACTCGCCAAGCTCGCCGACCTCAAGAAGAGCGGGGCCATCACCGACGAGGAGTACCAGCAGGCCAAGGCGAAGGTGCTGGCCTGACCGGCCCGGCAGGAACGACGGCGCCGGACCGCCCGTCACGGGTGGTCCGGCGCCGTCGCCCGCGCGCCTGCGGCCCGGCACACGGTCCGGCACTCAGTCCGGCAGCTGCCGGAACTCCACCACCCGCAGCCCGAGCGCCCGGAATCGGTCCAGCAGGCCGTACAGGTGCGCCTCGTCGACCACCTGGCCGAACAGCACGGTCTGGCTCGGCACGACGTAGCTGTCGAGCTCGGGGAACCCCTCGGAGAGCATGGTCTCCGACATCGTCCCGGCGACGCGGATCTCGTAGTGCATAGGCACACGCTTCCCTCGACACCCCAGGGCCTCGGCCCCCCTGCACCACGGTCCCCGGTGGGGCCGTCCGGGTCATCACCCGGCCGGAGTGAGAGCCCGCCCGGCGGCCCGGCTCAGAGCAGGTCCAGCTGGCGGGCCCGGCGCACCGCCTCGCCGCGGCGGGTGGCGCACAGCTTGCGGTTGATGCTCTTCAGATGCGTCTTCACGGTGTTCACCGACAGGTGCAGGTCGCCGGCGATCTCGTCGGTCGACATCATCTGGGCCACCCGGACGAGCACGTCGTGCTCCCGCTCGCTGAGCCGTTCCACCACCGGCGCCGGCGCCGCCGGTTCGTCCGGCCGGGGCAGCCCGGCGACGAGGTCCCGGGGCAGCCAGCCGTGCGCGGCGGCGAGCGCCGGCCGCTCCTGCAGCCGCCGCCGCACCCACGGGCCGGCCTCGCGGAACGGGCGCCGCAGCCGGTCCGGGCGGGCCGCGGCCAGCGCCTGCGCCAGCAGCCGGTGGGCCGCCGCCGGGTCGCCGGCGGCCGACACCGCCCGGGCCCGCACCAGTTGGGCCCGCACCGCGACGGCCGGCCGCGCCCCGCGCGCGGGCACCGCCTCCAGCGCGGCCAGCGCGGCCCGCGGATCGCCCGCCGCGAGGTGCGCCTGCGCCGCGGCGACGGCCGGCTCGGGCCCCTCGCCGGCCGCGGTCAGCGCCCGCAGCGCCGCCGCCGGGTCGCCCGCCGCCAGGTGCGCCGCGCACTGCCCGAGCGCGATCCGCTCCCGGGCCCACGGCGAGGGCTTGTCGGCGGGCGACGGACGCTCCGCCGCGGCCAGCGCCAGCAGGGCCGCCCGGGCGTCCCCCGCGGCCAGCAGCAGCCGGGCGCGCAGCACCGCGAGGCCGACCACCAGCAGCGGATCGCGCCCGGCTCCCGACCCGGCGGCTGCCCGCTCCAGGGCCGCCCGGGCGACCGCAAGGTCGTCCCGGTCGAAGGCGACCTCCGCCAGCACCAGGTGGCCCACCCCGCTGTGCGCCGAGGGCGGCAGCCCGCACCGCGCGGCCTCGGCGATCGCCTCCACGGCGTGCGCCTCCGCCCGCCCCGGCGAACCGAGCAACAGGTCGATCAGCGCCAGCCGGCCCAGCGACTCGTGCCGCGCGGCGGCCTGCGCCGCACCGTCCGCGGCCTCGGCCGCCGCCGTCAGGCCGGCCCGCGCCGCGTCGAACCGGCCCTCCCACAGCTGCGCCGAGCCGAGCTCCGCCAGCAGCAGGGCCTTCAGCTCCGGGTGCGCCCGCAGCCGCTCCTCCGGTACCGCCCGCTCCAGCTCGGCCGCGGTCTCCGCGGCGTTCTCCGCCATGTCCGCCGAGCCCAGCAGCCGGGCCGCCAGGACCCGCAGCACGGCCCCGCTCAGCCTGGCCGCGGCGCTGCCGGTGCCGGGCGGCGCGGACTCCTCGGCCCGGCCCAGGTGCGCCAGCCCGCGGTCGACGTCCCAGCGGGCGAGCGCCAGGGCGGCCCGGACGAGTTCCACCGCAGGCCCCTCGGCCTGCTCGGGCATCCGGGTGAACAGCGCGTCCAGCCGGGCGGCGTCCAGGCCGCCCAGCAGCTGACCGAGCGCCAGGTCGTCGACCAGCCAGGCGGCCGCCTGCTCCCAGTCCCCGGCGGCCGCCGCGTGCGGCAGCGCGTCGGCGAGCCGGCCCGCCGCGTGCAGCCAGCCGGCCGCCCGCCGGTGCAGCTCCTGCTCCAGCCCGGGGTTCCGGGCGCGCAGGTGCACCCGCAGGATCTCCGCGAACAGCGTGTGCTGCCGGTACCAGCCGTGGCCGAGCGGGGTGACGAAGGCGTTGGCGTGCCTCAGCTCCTCCAGGATGCGGGCGGCGTCCTGCCGTCCGGTCAGGGCGTCCGCCAGCCCGGTGTGCGTCCGTTCCAGGACGCTGGTGCGCAGCAGCAGGTCCTGGGTCTCGGCCGGCTGCGCCTGCAGCACCTCGGCCAGCAGGAAGTCCGCCACCGTGCTGTTGCCGGCCTCGAACTCGCGCAGGCACGCCTCCGGGTCGTCGGCGTGCTCGGTGGCCAGCGCGCAGAGCCGCAGCCCCGCCGCCCAGCCCTCCGTCCGGCGGTTCAGCGCGTGCACGCCGGCCTCGGACAGCGCCAGGCCGTGCCGGGCGAGCAGGACGGCGGTCTCCTCGGCGGTGAAGGCGAGGTCGGTGCCGCGGATCTCGGCGACCGCGTCGGCGGCCCGGTAGCGGTGCAGCGGCAGCAGCGGCTCGGCCCGGCTGATCAGGACGGTCCGCAGCCCGCCCGCCGCGTGCCGCAGCAGCCCGTCCAGCCCCTCGGCGACGGCCGGCGAGCCGGCGTGCTCGAACTCGTCCAGCACCAGGACGACCGGGGTGCCGCGCCCGCTCAGCCCGGCGGCCAGCCGGTCCGGCAGGGCGGTGTCCACCTCGGCGGCGCGGGCCGGGCCGGCCACGTCCGCGGGCAGCGGGACGCCGGCGTGGCGCAGCGCCGCCAGCAGCTGGGCCCAGAACACGCCGGGGGCCTCGTCGCCGCGCTCCAGGGTGAGCCAGACGACCGGACCGGGAAGCTGCGCTGTCGCCGCCCAGTCCGCGACCAGCAGCGTCTTGCCGGCCCCGGCCGGGCCGTTGACCAGCAGCAGCGGCCGTTGCAGCCCCTCGGAGAGCCGCTCGCCGAGGCGCTCCCGGCGGACGAAGGTCCGGGGGACGGGCGGCGCGGCGAACCGCGCGGCCAGCACCGGGTCGCCGCCGGGCAGCGGGGAGGGGAGCGGGACCGGCCCACCGTCGGCGGGCGGCCGCCGCGAAGGAGCACTGTCTGGCATGGCGACCACCGGAGGATCGGGCGCGCGCCGGGTGCACACGTCGTCCCGGCTTCAATCATCGGCAGGCACTCCGACCGCCGCAACGCACGCAGCGTGACCGCCGCGGGGCCGGTCACCCGCGCGGGGTGGTGCGAAGCCGACCGGTTGCCCGCACCCTGATCTGGGGGGAGTACGCCGGGCCGGCCGGCCCCACCCCGTACGGAGGTCTCGATGGCGACCGCACCCTATCCCGCCGGACAGTTCAGCCCGACCCCGCCGAGTGCGGCGGAGGAGGGCGAGTCCATGCGGATGTTCGCCGCGGTCATGCTGGGCGTCCTCGCCCTGTTCAACGGGCTGGACGGCATCGCGGCGATCGCGCAGTCCAAGGTGTTCGTCGGCGACGCGCGCTTCGTCTTCGGCGACCTGCGGGCCTGGGGCTGGGCGATGCTGGCCCTGGCCGTCGCCCAGGGCTTCGCCGCGGCAGGCGTCCTCGCGCGCAACCAGCTCGCCCGCTGGTTCGGCGTGGCCGTGCTCGTCCTCAACGCCTTCGCCCAGATGGCCTTCATCCCGTCCTACCCCGTCTGGTCCGTGCTGGTCATCGCGCTCGACGTGATCGGCCTGTACGCGCTGATCGCCTATGGCGGGCGCCCCCGGCCGGCGCCACCGGCCGCCTGAGCCCCCACCCGCACCGCACCCGAGGAGCCGATGTGACCGACCAACTCAACGAGATGGGCCCGATCGACTACGTGGTGATCGAGTTCCCCGGCAGCAAGATGACCGGGGAGGGCCTGCCACTGCTTGTCGACCTGGTCGACCGGGGCATCGTCCGGATCATCGACCTGATGTTCATGAAGAAGGAACTCGACGGCTCCGTCGTCGGGCTGGAGATCGCCGACATGACCGGCGACGGCGAACTCGACCTCGCGGTCTTCGAGGGTGCAGCCTCCGGCCTGCTCGGTTCGGAGGACCTCGCCGAGGCCGCCGCCGCCCTGGAGCCGGGCAACTCGGCCGGCCTGATCGTCTACGAGAACCTGTGGGCCGCGCCGTTCGCCGCCGCACTGCGCCGGGGCGGCGCCCAGCTGGTCGCCAGCGGGCGCATCCCGCTGCAGGACGTCATCGAGGCCCTGGACGCGCTGGACGCCGAAGGCGAGTGACCCCGCCCGCCGGTTGTCCGCCGAAGATCTAAGGAGAGAACCGTGCCCGGACTGATCCGAGGAGTCGCCCGCACCGCCGTGGTCGCGGGCACCGCGACCGCCGTCTCCAACCGCGTGTCCCGGCGCCAGGCCGGCCGCTGGTCTCAGCAGGAGGCCCAGCAGGCCCCGCCGCAGCAGGTGGTCTACCAGGAGGCGCCGCCTCCGCCCCCGCCGCCGGCCGCCGCCCCGGCGAGCATGGACAGCAAGATCGACCAGCTGAAGGAGCTCGCCACGCTCAAGGAGCAGGGCGTCCTCACCGAGGCGGAGTTCCAGGTCCAGAAGGAACGCATTCTCAACGGCTGAGACGGCTGCGCACGGCCCCCTGGAGGTGCAGTGAATCGGTGGAAGGCGCTGATCGTCCTCGGCACGGGCCAGTTCCTGATGGTGCTGGACGCCTCCGTGATGAACGTGTCGATCAGTCAGCTCGTCGAGGACTTCGACACCGAGGTCACCGCCATCCAGGGGGTCATCACCCTGTACACGCTGGTGATGGCCGCCTTCATGCTCACCGGCGGCAAGCTCGGCGACATGTACGGCCGACGGAAGATGTTCACCGTCGGCCTCGTCGTGTACGCCGTCGGCTCCGGTCTGACCGCCGTCGCCCCCGAACTGTGGGTGCTGGCGCTCGGCTGGTCGGTCATCGAGGGCCTCGGCGCCGCTCTCGTCCTGCCGGCCCTGGCGGCGCTGGTGGCCGGCGCGTACCAGGGCCGGGACCGGGCCGTCGCCTACGGCGTCATCGGCGGCCTGGCCGGCGCAGGCATCGCCGTGGGCCCGCTGCTCGGCGGCTGGGTGACGACCTACCTCACCTGGCGTCTGGTCTTCGCCGGCGAGGTCGTGCTGGTCGTCGCGATGCTCTGCCTCATCCGCTGGGTCCCGGAGGGACCACGGGTCACCGGCCGTACCCGCCTCGACGTCGGCGCCGTCGTCCTGTCGGCCGCGGGACTGGCCCTCATCGTCCTCGCCGTCCTGCAGAGCAGCAGCTGGGGGTGGTTGGCGCCGCGCAACGCACCCTTCACCGTCCTCGGCTTCTCCCCGACGCTGTTCGTCATCGCCCTCGGCGGCGTCCTGCTGGCACTGCTCGTCCGGCTGGAGCGCAGCAGGGAGGCGGCCAGGAAGCCCGTCCTGGTCCGCATCGGCCTGTTCGGCATCTCCGGGCTGCGGTCCGGGCTGGTCACGCTCTTCAACCAGAACACCATCCTGCTCGGTCTCTTCTTCGTCATCCCGCTCTACCTCCAGGTCGTGCTGGGCAAGGACGCCTTCGAGACCGGGCTCAAGCTGCTGCCGGTGTCGGTCACCATGCTGATCGCCTCGATGGGCGGCTCCGTACTCCTGCGCATCGCCTCCCCGCGGACCATCGTGCGGATCGGCTTCCTCGTCCTGCTCGCCTCGATCGTCTGGCTGCTGGCCACCATCGAACCGGACCTCGACGAGACCTCGTTCGCGTTCGCCATGGGCACCATGGGCCTCGGCATGGGGATGCTGGCCTCCCAACTCGGCAACGTCGTGCAGTCGTCCGTCGGCGAGGCCGACCGCAGTGAGGCCGGCGGCCTCCAGTACACCTCGCAGAACCTCGGTTCCTCACTCGGCACCGCGCTGATCGGCGCCATCCTCATCGGCGCGCTGGCCGCCTCCGTCAGCTCCACGATCAAGGACGATCCGCGGATCTCCGACGCGGTGGCGCAGCAGGCCGGTGTCAGGATCGAAGCGGGTCTGACCTTCGTTCCGGCAGACGACGTCGCCTCCGCGCTCGCCGAGACTCCCGTCCCCCGGCCGAGGCGGCCGCGATCGTGGAGGACTACCAGGACGCCCAGATCACCGGACTCAAGGTCGCGGTGCTGGCCGCCGGCGGCATCGCGCTCGTCGGACTCCTCTGCACCGGCGGACTCCCAGCCGGGCAGGAACGGCGGACGAAGGCAGCCCCCGGCCGCAGCGGGACGTGAACCCGGGCCCGGCACGTCCGCTTCCGGCAGGGCCGGAATCACCGGCGGGACCGTTTGGGCGGCGGGCCCGGGATCGGGCAGGCTGTGGGACGACCGGCCCGCAGGGGCCGCGCGCCGAGAGGAGTCCCGCCATCGCCGCCGCACACGGCCCGCAGTCGCTCGACCGGGCGCTCGACCTGCTGGACGCAATCGCCGACGCGCCCGGCCCGGTGACGGCCCGCGACCTCGCCGCCCGGCTCGGCTGCTCGCTCTCCACCGTCTACACCCTGCTCGGCCCGCTCACCGACCGCGGCCACCTCGCCCGCACCCGCGGCGGCTACGTGCTCGGCCCCCGCATCCCCGCCCTGCACCGCGCCTACCGGCGCCGGGAGCCCGCCGAACCGGACGTCCGCGACCTGCTGCTGCGGGTGGCCCGCGCCGTCGGCACCCCCGCGTACTACAGCACCTACCGGGACGGCCGGATCGCCGTGGTGGAGAGCACCAGGCCGGCAGCCGCCGGCGGCGACCCCTTCGAGGCCGGCACCGAACCGCAGGCCCATGCCACCGCGCACGGCAAGGTCCTGCTCGCCGCGCTGCCCCGCCCGGCCCGCCGCCGCTACCTGGCCGAGCACGGCCTGCCCCGGTTCACCGAGCACACCATCACCGACCCCGACCGGCTGGACGCCGAACTCGGTCTCGTCCGCCGGCTCGGCCTCGCGGTCTCGGTCGGCGAGTACGACCCCGACTGGACCTGCCTGGCCGTACCGCTGCCGCCTGCCGGCGGCGGCGGGCCGGCCAGGGCGCTCTCCGTCTCGTTGCCCACCGCCGACCGGGCCGCGCGCGGCCGGATCGGCGACGTCCTGACCCGCGCCGCACGGCAGTTCGGCTGACCGTCCGCCACATCACCGAGGAGCACCGCATGATCCTGATCAACGTCAAGTTCACCGCCCGGCCCGAGTACGCGGACAGCTGGATGTCGCTGGTCGGCGACTTCACCCGGGCCACCCGCGAGGAGCCCGGCAACATCTTCTTCGAGTGGTCCCGCAGCGTCGACGACCCGCAGGTGTACGTGCTGCTGGAGGCCTTCGAGTCCGCCGACGCCGGGGCCGCCCACGTCAACTCCGACCACTTCAAGGCGGCCATGGCCGAACTGCCGAGGACGATCGCCGCCAAGCCGCAGATCATCTACGTCGACGCGCCGGTCGACGGCTGGGGCGAGATGGCCGAGCTGGCCCCCGAGGGCTGACCCCGCCCCGGGGCCTCACACCCCGGGCGACCTCCAGTGCGGCAGCCTTAACGGCCGCGGAACCCCGCACGTCACCTCCGTGCAACAGGGCCTTTCTACGGTGGACACAGGTGGGAGCGACCCGCCCGGCCGGTCGGCGCGGCCCCGTACACCGCACGCGGGGGCCCGGACCGGCGGCCACGAGAGGGGCAGCCGTGACGGTGCCGACACAGCAGACCGAGACCAGCCGGGTGAGGACGGCCTGCTCGTACTGCGGGGTCGGCTGCGGCATCGTGCTGGACGTCGCCCGTGACGCCGAGGGTCGCCGGAGGGCCGTCAAGGCCTCCGGCGACCAGGCGCACCCCGCCAACGCCGGCCGGCTCTGCACCAAGGGCGCCACCCACGCCGACATGATGGCCGCGCCCGGCCGGATCGGCACCGCCCTCGTCCGGGCCGGCCGCGGCGAGGAACCGTCGGCCGTCGACGTGGACGCCGCGGTCGCCGCCGTCGCCGGACGGCTGCGCGCGATCATCGACGAACACGGGCCGGACGCGCTGGCGCTCTACGTCTCCGGCCAGATGTCGCTGGAGGCGCAGTACCTCGCCAACAAGCTGGCCAAGGGCTTCGTCCGGACCTCCCGGATCGAGTCCAACTCCCGCCTGTGCATGGCCAGCGCGGGCTCCGGCTACAAGCTGTCGCTGGGCGCCGACGGGCCGCCCGGCTCCTACGAGGACTTCGAGCGGGCCGACGTCTTCCTGGTCATCGGCTCCAACATGGCGGACTGCCACCCGATCCTCTTCCTGCGGATGATGGACCGGGTCAAGGCCGGGGCCAAGCTGATCGTCGTCGACCCGAGGCGCTCCGCGACCGCCGACAAGGCCGACCTCTTCCTGCAGATCCGCCCCGGCACCGACCTCGCCCTGCTCAACGGCCTGCTGCACCTGCTGGTGGCCGGCGGGCACACCGACCCGGCGTTCATCGAGGAGTTCACCGAGGGCTGGGAGGAACTGCCCGACCTGCTCGCCGACCACCCGCCGGCCGCGGTCGCCAAACTGACCGGGCTCGCCGAGGCGGACATCCGGCAGGCCGCGGAGTGGATCGGCACCGCGGGGGAGTGGATGAGCTGCTGGACGATGGGGCTCAACCAGTCCACCCACGGCACCTGGAACACCAACGCCCTGGTCAACCTGCACCTGGCCACCGGCGCCATCTGCCGCCCCGGCAGCGGCCCGTTCTCGCTCACCGGCCAGCCGAACGCCATGGGCGGCCGCGAGATGGGCTACATGGGCCCCGGCCTGCCCGGACAGCGCTCCACCCTGGTCGAGGCCGAACGGGCCTTCATGGAGGACCTCTGGGGCATCGAGCGGGGCGCGCTCCGCCCGGAGGGCGGCGCCGGCACCGTCGAGATGTTCGAGCGGATGGCCGAGGGGGAGGTCAAGGCCTGCTGGATCATCTGCACCAACCCGGTCGCCTCGGTGGCCAACCGGCGCACCGTCATCGAGGGCCTGGAGGCCGCCGAACTCGTCATCACCCAGGACGTGTTCACCGAGACCGAGACCAACGCCTACGCGGACGTGGTGCTGCCCGCCACGCTCTGGGCCGAGTCGGACGGCGTCATGGTCAACTCCGAGCGCAACCTCACCCTCGTCCAGGGCGTCGTCGACCCGCCCGGGCAGGCCCGGCCCGACTGGCGGCTGATCGCCGACGTGGCCTGCGCCATGGGCTACGCCGACGCCTTCAGCTACGCCTCCGCCGAGGAGGTCTTCGAGGAGCTCAAGCAGGCCTGGAACCCCAAGACCGGCTGGGACGTCCGCGGCGTGTCCTACGACCGGCTGCGGGAGGGCCCCGCCCAGTGGCCCTGCGCCCCCGGCGGGTCGGACCGCAACCCCGTCCGGTACCTCAACGACGGTGTCAGTCAGGAGCCGCTGGTCCGCGCGGACGGCTCCCGGCCGCGCCTCGCCTTCCCGACCGCCTCCGGCCGGGCCCGGTTCTACGCCCGCCCGCACCTGGCGCCGGCCGAACTGCCCGACGACGACTACCCGTTCGTGCTGAACACCGGCCGGGTGCAGCACCAGTGGCACACCCTCACCAAGACCGGCAAGGTCGCCAAGCTCAACAAGCTCAACCCGGGCCCGTTCGTCGAGGTCCACCCCGAGGACGCCGCCGCCCTCCACGTGGCCGACGGCGACCGGCTGGAGGTCGCCTCCCGGCGCGGGCGCGCCGTGCTGCCCGTGGTCGTCACCGACCGGGTCCTCCCCGGAACCTGCTTCGCGCCCTTCCACTGGAACGACATGTTCGGCGAGTACCTCGGCATCAACGCGGTCACCAACGACGCCGTCGACCCGGTCTCGTTCCAACCCGAGTTCAAGGTCTGCGCGGTCTCGCTCACCCGGGTCGCGGCCGTCGCCGACCCCGCCCCGGAGCCCGGGCCCGTCCTCACCGCGGCGGTCGCCGCCGGCACGCCCGCCGCGGCCCTCACCCGGCTCTTCGCGCTCACCGACCTGGCCGCGCCACCCGCCCTCGCCGACCACGAACGCCGTTACCTGGCCGGGTACCTGGCCGGCCTCGGGGCCACCGCCCCGGCCGGCACCGTGCCCGTGCTGCCCGCCGACGCCCCCTTCGACCCGGCGCACGCACTCTGGGTCGACGGTGTCCTCGCCGGCATGTTCTCCCGTGCGGCCGCACCCGACCGGGCCCCCGGGCCGGTCCCGCTGCCGGCCCCGGCGCCCGCGCCCGAGGCCGCCCCCGGCGCCCGCCCGCTGGTCCTGCTGTACGCCTCGCAGACCGGCAACGCCGAGGAGCTCGCCGCGGCCGCCGCCGCCCGCCTCGCCGAGACCGGGCGCACCCCGACCGTCCTCGCCATGGCGGACTGCGCCCCCGGCATGCTCGCGGCCGGCACCGACCTGCTGGTGGTGAGCAGCACCTTCGGCGACGGCGACGCCCCCGACAACGGCGCCGACTTCTGGCAGCAGCTCACCGGCGCCGGTGCCGCCCGCTTCGACGACGTCCGGTACGCGGTGCTCGCCCTCGGCGACTCCAGCTACCACGACTTCTGCGGCCACGGCCGCCGCCTGGACGAGCGCCTCGCCGAACTCGGCGCCGTCCGGCTGCTGCCGCGGGTCGACTGCGAACCCGACTACGAGCCGGCCGCCGCCGCGTGGCTGGAGCAGGTGCTGACCGCCCTCGCCGCCGGGCCCGCCCCGGCGGTGGCGCCCCCGGCCAGACCGACCAAGGCCGACCCGTTCACCGCCACCCTGGTCGGCAACCGGCTGCTCAGCCTGCCGGGCGCCGCCAAGGAGGTCCGCCAGTTCACCTTCGACCTCGGCGACAGCGGCACCCTGGCCTACGAGTCCGGCGACGCGCTCGGCGTCTGGCCGGTCAACTGCCCCGAGCTGGTGGTGGAGTGGCTGGCGGCGACCGACCAGCACCCCGACACCGAGGTCGAACTCGCCGGAGCGGGGCGCACCACGCTCTCCGAGGCGCTGCACCGGCACCTCGACCTGACCCGGATCACCACCGACCTGCTGCGCTTCGCCGCCGAGCGCACGGCCGACGACCGGCTGCTCCGCAAGCTGCTCCGACCGGACAACAAGGACGAGCTGGCGCAGTGGAGTTGGGGCCGGCAGGCGGTCGACCTGGTGACCGAGTACCCGGTGAAGGCGACCGCCCAGGAGTGGGTGGACGTGCTGAAGAAGCTCCAGCCGCGGCTCTACTCGATCTCGTCCAGCCCGCTCGTCGACCCGACCAAGGTCCAACTCACCGTCTCCGTGCTGCGGTTCGACAACCCGGCCGGGCGCCGCCGCAAGGGCGTGGCCTCGTCCTTCCTGGCGGACGCGGCCCCCGACATCCCGGTGCGGGTCTTCGTGCAGCGCTCGCCGCACTTCCGCCCGCCGGCCGACCCGGCGGTGCCCGCCGTGATGGTCGGGCCGGGCACCGGCGTCGCTCCGTTCAAGGGCTTCCTGGACGAGCGCCGCGCCCGCGGCCACCACGGCGGCAACTGGCTGTTCTTCGGTGAACAGCGGCGCGCCACCGACCACTACTACGAGGACGAGCTCACGGCCCTCGGCGCGGACGGCGTGCTCTCCCGGCTGGACCTGGCGTTCTCCCGCGACCAGCGGAACAAGGTCTACGTCCAGGACCGGATGCGTGAGCACGGCCCCCGGCTGTGGACGTGGCTGGAGGCGGGCGCGCACTTCTACGTCTGCGGCGACGCCGGCCGGATGGCCAGGGACGTCGACCGCGCCCTCCACGAGATCGTCGCCGCCCAGGGCGGGCTGAGCGAGGAGGGCGCGGCCGCCTACGTCAAACAGCTGGCCGCGGACAAGCGCTATGTCCGAGACGTGTACTGATGGATCGTCGGTAACCGGGAGGCGTCAGCAGTTCTTGAAGGCGTCGCAGAGCGGGGCCCCCAGCAGACGCAGCACGGCGGTGTCGTCCTTGACCGTCCAGGCAGCCTTGGGCTTCTTGGTGCCGTACGGGCCGTAGACGGTCAGCTCGGCGACGGTGGTCGAGGTGGTCGTCAGGTACTCGTGGACGGTGATGCCGCCGCTGCCCTGCTTGAGGGTGATGGTGGCGGCCAGGTAGGCCGGGTCCTCGGCGGTGACCTTCACCGAGGGGGTGGCGCCGTCGGGGGCGCAGGCCTTGACCTCCTCGGTCAGGCCGCGCAGCAGCGCGCCGGCCGACTGCACGGCGCCGCTGGAGGTGCCCTTGAAGTGGACGACGGTCTGCTGGACCTGCCACTCGTCGGTGCCGCCGCTGAGCAGGGACTGCGCGCCGTCACTGCCGGTCCCGAGGCCGGTGAGGTCCTGGGAGCGGGCGGAGTCGCAGAGCGTCTCGAAGGCGAACGGCTCGCCGTTCTTGACCGCCTTCGCCTTCCCGGCCTGCGCGGGCCAGTGGTAGGCGGCGTTCAGCGGCAGGTCGGCGCCCTTCATCCAGGCGGAGGCGGGGATGCCGCCGACGGCGGGGCCGGTGGCACCGCCCGACTTGGTGCCGGGGGAGGCGGCCGGCGAGGCGGCGTCCCCGGCGGCCGGGGTGGTGTCGGCGGCGGACGGCGCGGCGGGGCTCGGGGCGGCGGCGCTCGGCGCGGCGGACGGTTCGGCCGGGTCGCAGGCGGTCAGCGCGCCGAGGGCGAGCACGGCGGCGGAGACGGCGGTGGCGGCGCGCAGCGCCGTGGTGTGTCGGGACACGGTGTGGTGGCTCTTCCTGTTTTCGACGGCCGGCCGCACGGGGCCGGCGCGGACGGTCAGTAGCCCTGCGGGCCGTGGTTCGGGTTGGCCTGGGCGACCTTGGCGGCCAGGTCGTGGCCGTCCGGTGAGACGTGGTAGCGCGCCATCATGTAGTTCATGGACGCGCACGCGCTGGCCACCGGGTCGTAGATCTTGGTGGACGTGCCCGGCTGGTGGTAGGCGGCGAAGGTGTCCGGGATGCACTGCCAGGGGCCGCGCGAGGAGTGCAGCGGCGCGCCGTCCGACTGGGTCGGGCCCCAGGCGTTGCTGTCGTTCTTGTTCACCAGCCAGTGCGAGTCGTTGTACGAGGACTCGCGCTGGGTCATGGTGAGCAGGCCGCGCATCCAGTTGGCCCGGGCCTGCGGGTCCTTGATGCCCATGGTGTCGAGCGCCTGGTTGACGTAGTCCTCGCAGGCGGCCCGGCCGCTCTTCCACGAGCCGGCGCCGCCGTAGTCGACGTCGGACATCGGGATTTTGCCATGCGGGTTCGGCGAGGAGGGCATCGGGTGGTGCCCGCCGCTGCCGCCGCCGTCGTGACCGCCGCTGCCGCCCTGGTGGCCGCCGCCGTGGTGCCCGCCGCTGCCGCCGGGCTTGCCGGGCGACTTGGGCGGGGTGTGGTGGCCGCCGCCGGGCAGCTGCTTGCCGGCGTGCTCCTCGGCCTCGCGGTAGTTGTCGGCGCAGTGCCTGATCCCGGCGGCGTCCTTGTGCAGGGCCTTCGCCGTCGTGGCGGCGCTCTGCCCGGCGTCCTGGACGGCCTGTTCGGCCGCCAGCACGATCCCGGTGGCGAGCACGCCGCGGGTGATCAGGGTCTCGATCTCGGCGGTGCGGAACTTGCCCGAGAGCGCGTCGACCTTGGCCGCGACCCGTTCGAGGCGTTCGGCCTGGGCCTGCCACTCCTTCGCCAAGCGGTCGAGCTGGTCGGGCGACACTCTGTAATGGCTGCCTGCCATGGCGGTCCTTCCCCCGTCGGACGGCTTCCCGTCCGCGCTGTCCCCGTCGGGTCGGACGGCTGTCGGCGGTGTGGCCGCCGGATCGTGTGCCACCCAATCCCCGGCGGCAGATCATAGTATGAGCGGCTGTCAGTGGACCGCCCGGACCCCGCCGCGCGGCGCCCTCGTCCGGGCGGCGGAGTTCTGGTTCGATGGGGTCCGTCCACCGGTCGGCGGTGGCCGAGGCAGCGAGGAGGACCGGCACACATGCCCGTACGCACCGAACGCAGCGGACCGGTGACCACCGTCGTGATCGCCCGGCCCGAGTCCCGCAACGCCGTCGACGGGCCCACCGCCCAGGCCCTCGCCGAGGCCTTCCGCTCCTTCGACGCCGACCCCGAGGCCTCCGTCGCCGTCCTCTGGGGCGAAGGCGGCACCTTCTCCGCCGGCGCCGACCTCAAGGCCTTCGGCACCGCCGACGGCAACCGGGTCGCCCCCGAAGGCGACGGGCCGATGGGCCCCACCCGGATGCGCCTCTCCAAGCCCGTGATCGCCGCCGTCTCCGGCCACGCCGTCGCGGGCGGCCTCGAACTCGCCCTCTGGTGCGACCTGCGGGTCGCCGAGGAGGACGCCGTCTTCGGCGTGTTCTGCCGCCGCTGGGGCGTCCCCCTGATCGACGGCGGAACCGTCCGGCTCCCCCGGCTGATCGGCGCCGGCCGCGCCATGGACCTCGTCCTCACCGGCCGCCCGGTCGACGCCACCGAGGCCAGGGCCATCGGCCTGGTCGACCGCGTCGTACCCCGCGGCACCTCCCGGCAGGCCGCCGAACGGCTCGCCGCCGAGATCGCCCGCTTCCCGCAGACCTGCATGCGCGAGGACCGGCTCTCCGTCCTCGAACAGGACGGCCTCGGAGAACAGGCCGCCCTCGACAACGAACTCCGGCACGGCCTGCGCTCCCTGCCCGAGGCCGGCGAGGGCGCCGCCCGCTTCGCCGCCGGCGCCGGCCGCCACGGCTCCTTCACCGACCGGCACTGACCACCACCCCGGGGGGCCTCGTGCGGTTCCGTGGCCCCGCCGGCGGGTGCCTGGTCGTGGTCCGGCTGCTGTTCGGCGCCCGGCGGGACGTCCGGCTCGTCCACGGCGCGGACTTCGAGCCGTCGCCGCTCGCCGCCGCCGAATACGCGTGGTTCTCGCCGTCGAGGCGGCTGCCTCGGCGGGCGGAGGCGTCTTCGCATGGCTCGCCTCCCTGTTCGGAGCCGTCGCCCTCGGCATCCTCGCCCTCCCGTCGCCTGGCTCCCGGCGAGTCTGAGGAGGTAGGGGCGGAGCCGACCGGGGGCGCGTCCTACCCGTCGGCCGGGAGGTGGCGGAGGGCGAACCAGAGTTCCATGCGGACGTCGGGGTCGTTCAGGTCGGCGGCGAGGAGGTCGGCGACGCGGGTGATCCGCTGGCGGACGGTGTTGCGGTGGAGTCCGAGGGCGGCGGCGCTGCGGTCCCAGCTGCCGTGGTGGGCGAGCCAGACGGTCAGGGTGTCGCGGAGCACGTCCGGGCCGGGGGCGCCGGCCTCGGCGAGCGGCGCGAGGAGGGCCTCGGCGTGGGCCCGCGCCTCGCCCTCGGGGACGAGCGCGTGCACGCTCAGGGCCTCGTCCCGCTGCTGTGCGGCGGCCCGCCCGGCCGTGAGGGCCCGCCGCAGGGCGCGGTCGGCATGGACGGCGGCGTGCCCCAGCGTGTCCGCTCCGGTGGGGGCGCTCAGGCCGAGGGTCCAGCCGAGTCGGGCGGCCGCGGCCGGGTCGGGGGCGGACGCCCCGGGGACGAGGGCCCGCAGGTCGCTGCCGGAGACGTCCAGGTAGGGGGTGCCGAGGGCGGTGCCGAGCGCGGCCACCTGGACGGGGTCGTCGCCGCGGCCGGGCCGGGTCCGCCGTCCGGCGACGACGATCCAGCGGCCGTCGGCGGCGCCGTCCGGTTGCAGCAGGGCGGCCACGTCGGTGGGCGCCGCGCCGAGCAACAGCCGGACGAGGGCCCCGGAGCCGCGGGTGTCGGCGCCGAGCGCGTGCCGCGGGCTGGTGAGCAGGGCGAGCAGCACGGCGGCGACACCGGTGACCGAGCGGTGGACGCTGCTGGGCGGGGTGTCGGCGGCGATGCCGAGGGCGAGGCCGCCGGGCAGGGTGTGGACGGTCAGGTGCCGCCCTTCGAGGTGTTCGGCGGCGGCGGTCGGCGGCGCGGTGCGGCCCGGCCGGTCGGAGCGCCGGGCGGCGGTGCGGGCGGCGAGCTCGCGCAGCTGCCGCGGGGCCGGGGCGGCGGGGCGCTCCCCGGCGGCGAAGAGCTCCTGCCCGGACGCGGCCAGCAGCACCGTCCAGGAGCCGGTGCGGACGGCCAGCTGGTGGAGGACGGCCTGCAGGGCGTCCGGCCGGGCGGCGGCCGAGGCGAGCGCCGACTGGGCCTCGGACACCAGCCGCAGGTCACGGCTGCGGGCCTCGGCCATGAACGCGTACGCGGCCCGGTTGACCGCCACGAACGGCGTCGCCGGCGGCACCCGGACCAGCGGCAGCGAGTGCCGCTCACAGGCCTCGACCAGCACGGCCGGCACCTCGTCGTGGACGGGCGCGATGCCGAAGCCGAGCGCCGCGATCCCCGCGGCGGCGACACTGCGCACATAGGCGTCCACCGCCTCCGGTGTCGGAGGGAAGCGGACACCCGCGGTCAGCAGCAGCTCCCCGCCGGACAGGTAGGGCGCCGGGTCGGGCAGCTCGGTGGTGCCGATGGTGCCGATCAGCCGGTCGTCGCGGGGCCCGGCGATCTGCTCCAGGCCGAGGCCGGGCGCACCGAGCAGCACCCGCAGCGGCAGGGCGGGCGTGCCCGGCTCCGGGGCGCGCGGAACCGCCGGGACGGGCGGTGCGGACATGCCCGGCCTCCTTCCGATGGACGAATCCTCCACTCGGATCATAAAGAATGGACGATTACGACACTTCAACACCCCTGCCGTTGCTCTTACCGTTTCAGCACGGGCCGAGGACGCCACCGAGCGTCGGGCCCGCACCCGTCCCCCTCAGGCGCCGCGGCCGGCCCCCCTTCCGGCCGCGGCAGCCGTCCCCCACGAGCACCCCGGCACCCGCACCCGCAGCGCGGCGAGCCGGATCGGAGGACCACATGGCCATCGACTACGTCGTGATGACCTGCTACCTGGCGGGCATCATCGCCGTCGGCTGGTGGGGCAGAAGGCGCGCCCGCTCCAAGAGCGACTTCCTGGTCGCCGGACGCCGCCTCGGCCCGCTGATGTACACCGGAACCATGGCGGCCGTCGTGCTCGGCGGAGCCTCCACCATCGGCGGCGTCCGCCTCGGCTACACCTACGGCCTCTCCGGCGCCTGGATGGTCTTCGCGATCGGCCTCGGCCTGCTCGCCCTGAGCATCCTCTTCTCGGCCCGGATCGCCCGGCTGAAGGTCTACACCGTCGCCGAGATGCTCTCGCTGCGCTACGGCGACGCGGCCAGCGTCATCTCCGGCGTGGTGATGTGGGTCTACACCCTGATGCTGGCCGTCACCTCGACCATCGCCTACGCCACCGTCTTCGACGTGCTCTTCGACGTGCCCCGCTGGGCGGCCGTGGTGATCGGCGGCGCCATCGTGGTCGGCTACTCGGCGCTCGGCGGCATGTGGTCGATCACCCTCACCGACATGGTGCAGTTCGTGGTCAAGTCGATCGGCGTGCTGGTGCTGCTGCTGCCGATCGCCGTGATCAAGGCCGGCGGCTGGAGCGCCATGGCGGACAAGCTGCCCGACGGCTACCTCTCCTTCGGCTCCATCGGCGGCGAGTCGATCCTCACCTTCGTGCTGATCTACACCTTCGGCATGCTGATCGGCCAGGACATCTGGCAGCGCGTGTTCACCGCCCGCACCGACAGGGTCGCCTCGCACGGCGGCACCGTGGCCGGCCTCTACTGCCTGGTCTACGGCCTCGCCGGCGCCGTCATCGGTATGGCCACCAAGGCCCTGCACCCCGAGCTGGCCGGCGCCGACAGCGCCTTCGCGACCATCGTCAAGACCACCCTGCCGACCGGCGTGAAGGGCCTGGTGCTGGCCGCCGCGCTCTCCGCGATGATGTCCACCGCCAGCGGCGCGCTGATCGCCTCGGCGACCGTCGCCAACAACGACATCTGGCAGTGGCTGCGCGCCCGCGGCGGAAAGGTCCGCCCGCAGGCCGACCACGACGAGGTCGGCTCCAACCGGCTGGCGATCATCGTCCTGGGCGCCGTCTCCATCGGCCTGGCCTGCCTGCTCGACGACGTCCTCGCCGCCCTCACCGTCGCCTACAACCTGCTGGTCGGCGGACTGCTGGTGCCGATCCTCGGCGGCCTGGTCTGGCGCCGCGGCAACCTGCCCGGCGCACTCGCCGCGATGACGGCCGGCGGCGTCACCGTGATCACCCTGATGGTCCTCAAGGGCACCCTCGCCAACGAGCCGATCTACTACGGCCTGGGTGCCAGCCTGGTCGCCTACCTGGCCGTCAGCCTGGCCACCCGGCCCACCGACGAGCGCCTGCTGGAGCGCTGGCGCGAGCGCCTGGACGGCCGTGCGCCGGTCGAGGCCGAGGCCGTCCCCGCGGCCGCCTGACCGGCACCCCCGACCCACCGACCCATCCGAGGGAAGACATGAGCACCACCGAACCGCGCGGCCCGATCGACTCGTCCCGCGTCCCGCGCTACGCCGGCCCCGCCACCTTCGCCCGGCTGCCCCGCCTGGACGAGGTCGGCAGCACCGACATCGCCGTGGTCGGCGTCCCGTTCGACGCCGGGGTCTCCTACCGGCCGGGCGCGCGGTTCGGCGGCAACGCGATCCGCGAGGCCAGCCGCCTGCTGCGGCCCTACAACCCGGCGCAGGACGCCTCACCGTTCGCACTCGCCCAGGTCGCCGACGCCGGCGACGTCGCGGCCAACCCGTTCGACATCAACGAGGCCGTCGACACCGTCGAGGCCGCCGCCCGCGACCTGCTCGCCACCGGCGCCCGGCTGATGACCCTCGGCGGCGACCACACCATCGCCCTGCCGCTGCTGCGCGCCGTCGCCGACAAGCACGGCCCGGTCGCCCTGCTCCACTTCGACGCCCACCTCGACACCTGGGACACCTACTTCGGTGCCGAGTACACCCACGGCACCCCCTTCCGCCGCGCCGTCGAGGAGGGCATCCTCGACACCTCCGCCCTCAGCCACGTCGGCACCCGCGGCCCGCTCTACGGCCGCCAGGACCTCACCGACGACGAGAAGCTCGGCTTCGGCATCGTCACCTCCGCCGACGTGATGCGCCGCGGCGTCGACGAGATCGCCCAGCAGCTCCGCGAGCGGATCGGCGACCGCCCGCTGTACGTCTCCATCGACATCGACGTCCTCGACCCCGCACACGCCCCCGGTACCGGCACCCCCGAGGCGGGCGGCCTCACCTCCCGCGAACTCCTGGAGATCCTCCGCGGACTGGCTGGCTGCAACCTCGTCTCCGCCGACCTCGTCGAGGTCGCCCCCGCCTACGACCACGCCGAGATCACCTCCGTGGCCGCCTCCCACACCGCCTACGAGCTGACCACCCTGATGGCCCGCCGGATCGCCGAGGAGCGCGCATGACCCACGTCCGCAACGGCGGCGACCTGGTCGTCGAGTCCCTCGCCAACCTCGGTGCCGAAACCGTCTTCGGCCTCCCCGGCCAGCACGCCCTCGGCCTGTTCGACGCGCTGCGCCGCTCCCGGCTCCGCTACGTCGGCCTGCGGGTGGAGAACAACGCCGGCTTCGCCGCCGACGGCTACGCCCGCACCGCCGGCACCGTCGCCCCGCTGTTCCTCTCCACCGGCCCCGGCGCGCTCACCTCGCTCGCCGCCCTGCAGGAGGCCGCCGCCGCCTCCGCCCCCGTGCTCGCCGTCTCCTCGCAGATCCCCTCCGCCGGACTCGGCGGACGCCGCCGCGGCTACCTGCACGAACTCGTCGACCAGCAGGCCAGCTTCCGCGACGTGGTGAAGTCCGTGCACACCGCGCGCACCGCCTCGCAGATCCCCTCCGCGCTGGCCGCCGCGTGGGAGTCCGCGCTCACCGTCCCGTACGGGCCGGTGTGGGTCGAGATCCCGCAGGACGTGCTGCTCGCCCCCACCACCGTGCCGCGGGTCACCGGACTGCGGGCCGAGCCCCGGCCGCTGGCGCCGCGCGCCGAACTCGTCGCCGAGGCCGCGGTGCTGCTCGCCGAGGCCGAGAACCCGGTGATCCTCGCCGGCGGCGGAGTCGTCCGGGCTGGCGCGACCGACGAACTGCTGCGCCTGGCCGAGCTGTTGCGTGCCCCGGTGGCCTGCACCTTCGGCGCCAAGGGCGCCTTCCCCTGGGAGCACCCGCTCTCGCTGCAGTCCTGGCTGGAGGACCGGCACACCACCGAACTGCTGGAGAACGCCGACGTCCTGCTGGTCGTCGGCTCCGGCCTCGGCGAACTCTCCAGCAACTACCACACGTTCGCCCCGCACGGGCAGCTGATCCAAGTCGAGGCCGACCTCGGAAAGCTCGAGTCCAACCACCCCGCCTTCGGCATCCACGCGGACGCCCGGCTCGCCCTCGCCGCCCTCGCCGACTCCGTCCCGGGACAGGAGCCTGACGGCCGCGCGGAGGCGGTCGCCGTCGACCTGCTGAAGCGGGTCCGGGCCCGGATCGACGGCCAGGGGCTGGAGTTGGAGCAGCAGGTGCTGGCCGCGGTGCGGGCCGCACTGCCGGACGACTCCCCGGCCTTCTTCGACATGACGATCCTCGGCTACTGGGCCTGGTCCGCGTGGGACGCCCGCCGGCCCGGCGCCATGCACTCCGCCCAGGGCGCAGGTGGCCTCGGCTACGGCTTCCCGGCCGCCCTCGGCGCGGCCGCCGCCCTGCCCGGCCGCCCCGTCCTCGCCGTCTCCGGCGACGGCGGCGCCATGTACTCGATCGCCGAACTCGCCACCGCCCGCCAGCACGACCTCGACGTCACCTGGCTGATCGTGGACGACGGCGGGTACGGCATCCTCCGCGAATACATGACCGACACCTTCGGCGAGGCCACCGCCACCGAACTCGCCCGCCCGGACTTCCTCCGCCTCGCCGAGTCCTTCGGCGTCCCGGCCACCGCCACCACCCCGGAGACCCTCCGGGCCGACCTCGCCACCGCCCTGGCCACCCCAGGCCCGAGCGTGGTCGTCCTCCCCGCCCTCCTCCGCATGTTCGCCCCCACCCACCTCGACGCATAGGGAGAGTTCCCTGCGCCCCTGGCGGCGCACCCGCCATTCCCCGGCGCCCTCGGCGCGATGCCCCGTACTGTTCGGGGCATGACCGAATTCACTGTGCCGATCACCGTCCGCGGCTACGAGACCGATTCGCAGGGCCACCTCAACCAGTCGGTCTACCTCCAGTACGCCGAGCACGCCCGCTGGGCGTACCTGGAGCACGCCGGGATCCGGCAGGCCGATCTGCTGGCGAAGGACGTCGGGCCGGTGGTGCTGGAGACGACGATCCGCTACCGGCGGGAGCTGCGGGCCGGTGACGAGGTGGCGGTCAGCTGCCGGTTCGTGTGGGGCGGCGGCAAGACCTTCGGCGTCGAGCAGACGATCGTGAAGGCGGACGGCACCCTCGCCGCGGAGGTCAGCGGTGTCGGCGGCTTCCTCGACCTGGCGGCCCGACGACTGGTCGAGGACGCGCGCGAGCCGATGCGCGCCCTCGCCGCCGACCCCGCCGCGGTGGGTCTCTGACGTTTCACCAGCCAGGCGCCGCCGCGAGCAGCCGTCCGCGGACCCGCGCGACCGGGCGGGGTTCGGCGGCGCCGGCCCGCCGGACCAGCCAGGCCGTGTTGATCGGCGGGTCGTCCGGTTCCAGCAGCGGTACCAGCGTGCCGGCGGCGAGTCCGGCCGCGCACAGGTAGCGGGGCAGCACACTGATCCCGGCGCCCGCGGCGACCGCCGCGGCCACCCCGCGCAGGTCGGGCACCACAGCGGCGGCCGGCCCGGTCAGCCGGGTGCCGAAGACGTGCCGCCAGTACCGGCGGGCGATCGGCAGGTCCTCGGCGTAGACGACCAGCGGCACACCGCGCAGCGCGGCCGGCCCCTCCGCGGCGACCCGTCCGGGGCCGATCCGCCCGGCCCAGTCGGGCCCGGCGACCAGCACGAACTCCTCGTCGGCGAGCGGGACGGCGCTGAGCGCCCGCCCGCGAGGCCGGGAGGTGGCCACCACCAGGTCGTGCCGGCCGGCCCGCAGCCCGGCCAGCAGGTCGTCGGTGAGCCCGGCGGTGACGCGCAGCCGAAGTCCGGCCCCGACCAGCGGGGCGAGGGCGGGCAGCGCGCAGACGCTCAGGAACTCGGCCGGACCCGCGAGGTGCACCGGTTCGGCCGCCGCCTCGGTGCCGTCGGCGCCCCGCTCGGCGACGGCCGCGAGCGCGTCCAGCGGGCCGGCGACCTCCGCGGCGAGGGCGTCCGCCGCGGCGGTGGCGGCGACCCCGCGCGGCAGCCGTTCGAACAGCGGCCGGCCGAGCTGCTGCTCCAGGGTGCGGATCTGCGCGGTGACGGTGGGCTGCGAGAGCCGCAGCAGCCGGGCGGCGGCGGTGAAGGAGCCGGAGCGGTGCACGGCCAGGAAGGTCCGCAGCAGGCCGAGGTCGAGCGGTCCTGAGGTGTCACCACTGGGCATGCCCGCAGCCTAACCGGGGCGGGCACGCCGCCGGCCGCGGCACCCGCCCGGGTGCCGCGGCCGCTCCGAAGGCGGGCGCTCAGTCCCGCCGGTACACCGCCAGCGCCCAGATGACGAAGATGTCCATGGCGATGATCACGATGCTCCACAGCGGGTAGTACGGCAGCCACAGGAAGTTCGCGATGAGGCTCAGCGAGGCGACTGCGATGCCCGCGTAGCGGGCCCAGGTCATGCCGCGGAGCACACAGAGGCCGATCAGGGCGACCAGCAGGCCCAGGATGATGTGGATCCAGCCCCAGGACGTCACATCGAACTTGAACACGTAGTTCGGCGTGGTGACGATCAGCTGGTCCTGGGCGACGGCGACGATCCCCTGGAACAGGTCGACCAAGCCGGTGACCAGCATGACCACGCCGGCGAAGAGCACCAGCCCGGTGACCCAGCCGCTGTTCTGACGCGGTGGCAGGCCCCCGGTGGCGGGGCCCGGCGGGACGGAGGTGGAGGCCATGTCGATCTCCCTTTCGGAGACGTGCGGATGTCCCGACCGTCCGTCCGGTCGTCGGGGTCGGCAACCGGACTGGGCCGTCCGGGTGCCCGGAACGGTCGGCACCGGCCGGGGGCGCAGCCGGATTGGAGTACGCCCGCTGTCGGGGCCCGGCGGCCGACCGTAGGGTCCGGGAGGAAGCTGTCGGACAAACACGAAGAGGTGCCGCGGTGGCTTTGCACAACGCCCAGGAACCGGCGGCCGACCCGGCCGTCGACATCTTCGCCTCGCCGCTGAGCGAGCGCCCGCTGCCGAAGCGGGCCATGCCGGACTTCCCGGCGCCGCCGTCGGTGGTCTTCCAACTGCTGCGCAACGAGCTGCTGCTGGACGGCAACGCCGCGCAGAACCTCGCCACCTTCTGCACCACCTGGGCTGACGACGAGGTCCGCCGTCTGATGGACCTGTGCCTCGACAAGAACATCGTCGACAAGGACGAGTACCCGCAGACCGCGGAGATCGAGTCCCGCTGCGTCAACATCCTCGCCGACCTCTGGCACGCCCCGGCCGGTGCCGCCGGCACCAACGCGGTCGGCTGCTCGACCACCGGCTCCAGCGAGGCGGCCATGCTCTGCGGCCTCGCCCTGAAGTGGCGGTGGCGGGACCGGCGGCGCGCCGCCGGCCAGTCGACCGAGCGCCCGAACCTGGTGTGCGGGCCAGTGCAGGTGTGCTGGGAGAAGTTCGCCCGGTACTTCGACGTGGAGCTGCGCCAGGTGCCGGTGGAGCCCGGGGCGACCGGCCTGCAGCCGCACCAGCTGCGCGAGTACGTCGACGAGAACACCATCGGCGTCGTCGCGATCCTCGGTGTGACCTACACCTGCACCTACGAGCCGGTCGCGGAGATCGCGGCCGAGCTGGACCGCATGCAGGTGGAGAGCGGCCTCGATGTGCCGCTGCACGTCGACGCGGCGTCCGGCGGGTTCATCGCGCCCTTCCTCCACCGTGACCTGGTCTGGGACTTCCGCCTGCCGCGGGTCGCCTCGATCAATGCCTCGGGCCACAAGTACGGCATGGCCCCGCTCGGTGTCGGCTGGGCGCTGTGGCGGGACCAGGCCGCGCTGCCGGACGACCTGGTCTTCCACGTCGACTACCTCGGCGGCGACATGCCGACCCTCGCCCTGAACTTCTCCCGCCCCGGCGGACAGGTCGTCACCCAGTACTTCATGTTCCTGCGCCTGGGCCGCGAGGGGTACCGGCGGGTCTACCAGGCCTGCGCCGACACCGCGCAGCACCTCGCCCGGCAGGTCGCCGAGATGGGCCCCTTCACCCTGCTCTACGACGGCGTCGGCGCACTGCCGGCCGTCTCCTACACGCTGACCGACCCGGACTCGGTCAGCTGGAGTCTGTACGACCTCTCCGACCTGCTGCGGATGCGCGGCTGGCAGGTGCCCTCGTACCCGCTGCCGCCGGACCGCCAGGAGACGGTCATCCAGCGCGTCCTGGTGCGGCACGGCGTCGACCGGGACGAGATCGAGCTGCTCGCCGAGGACATGCGCCGGGCGATCAAGCGGCTCGAACAGGGACATCCGCACGAGGCGGACCGTGTCGGTTTCCACCACTGAGTACTTCCACCACTGAGTACGGTGGTGGCATCGGGACGAACGAACGGAACGGGAGGCCGATGGTGGCGGGCGACGGGTTCGACAGGTACCGGCCGAGCCCGGTCGGCGAGATGCTGCGCGACCGGCCGCCGATGGTCCGCGAGCTGCCGCTCTTCGACCCCGACCTGGCCCCGGCCGAGCCGGGACCGCTCTTCGTGGACTGGCTGGTGCAGGCCTTCGAGGCGGGCGTGCTCGACCCGCAGGTGATGACCCTCTCCACGGTCGACGCCGACGGTGTCCCGGACGCCCGGGCGCTGGTGCTGCGCGACGTGGACGCGGCCGAGGGCACCTGGGTCTTCGCCGGCGAGGCGGAGAGCCCCAAGGGCCGCCAGCTGGCGCTCAGCCCGATGGCCGCGCTCAGCGTGTACTGGCCGCCGCTGGGGCGTCAGGTCCGGGTCCGGGGGGCCGTCGAGGCCGCCCCGCCGGGCGTCTCGGCGGACGAGTTCCGCGGGCGCTCGCCCGGCGCCAAGGTGTCCTCGCTGGTGGGCCGGCAGAGCGAGCCGCTCGGCTCGCTCGCGGCGTACGACCTGGCGGCCGACGAGGCCCAGCTGCTGCTGGAGACCGACCCGGAGCTGGTGGCCTCCGGGCACACCGTTTACACGCTGCGCGCCGCCGAGGTGGAGTTCTGGCAGGGCGACCCGGGCCGCCGGCACGTCCGGCTGCGGTACACCCGCACCGGGCCGGGGATCGGCCGGGCCGCCTGGACCAGCACGCTGCTCTGGCCGTAGGTCGGACCGTTCAGACGGTGCGGTGGACGATCCGGCCGGCGACCACGGTGAGCAGGACGGGGGCGTCGGCGACCTCGTCGGCGGGGGCGTCCACCGGGTCGAGGGCGAAGGCGGTGAGGTCGGGGCGGTAGCCGGGGGCGATCCGACCGGCCACGGTCTGCTCGCCGATCGCCCGGGCCGCGTGCGTGGTGCACCCCTCCAGTGCCATCAGCCCGGTGAGCGCCTGCTCCGGCCGGACGGGGACGGTGTCCGGCGAGCCGGCCGGGCGGCGCAGCCGGGCCGCGGCGAGCACCCCGCGGGCGCCGTACGGTGCGATCGGCCAGTCCGAGCCGAGCACCAGGGTGGCGCCGGCCTCGCGCAGGTCGCGGCAGCGCCAGGCGCGGTCGGCGCGTTCGGTGCCGAGCCGCTGGGACCAGGCGTCGGAGTGGTCGGCCCGGGTGTAGGCGGTGTGGCCCGGCTGCATGGAGGCGGCGACGCCGAGGGCGGCGAACCGCGGCAGCTGGCTGTCCGGGACGGTCTCGATGTGCTCGATCCGGTGCCGGGCGCGCGGGGTGCCGAGTGCCTCGACGGTGTCCAGGACGTGGCGGACGCCGGCGTCGCCGATGGCGTGCGTGGCGGTGGCCACGCCGGCCGCGTCCAGCCGGTGCAGTGCCCGCGCGTACTCGGCCGGGTCGGGCCAGAAGGCCTCGGTGCCCTGGCCGTGGCAGTCGGGGTGCTCCAGCCAGGCGGTGCCGCCCTCGACGGTGCCGTCGATGAAGAACTTGACGCCGCCGACCAGCCAGTCGCGGCCGGCCCGCTTCTGCAGGCCGATCAGGTGGTCGACGCCCTCCTCGCCGTCGCCGGGCATGCACCACGGGTGGAGGCGCAGCCGGACCGGCAGGTCGGCCGCGTCCTCCAGACCGGTGAGCAGCTCCAGGGCGTCCGCGGTCTGGAGGTCCATGACGTGGCCGGCGGTGAGGCCGGTCGCGGCCATGCCGTGCAGCAGCTCCAGGAGCCGGGCGCGGCGCTCGGCGGCGGGGGCGGGCGGGACGAGGCGGGCGACGAGGTCGATCGCGGCGTGCTCGACCAGGTGGCCGGTGGGCCGGCCGTCGGCGTCGCAGACCACCTCGGCGCGCTGGGCGAAGCGGTGCGGGCCGTCGATGCCGGCGGCGGCCAGGGCGGAGCCGGAGGCGAGCGCGGAGTGCGCGTCGTAGAGGCGGAGCAGGGCGGGGGCGCCGCCGAGCACGTCCTCGACGAGGTCGCGGCTGATCGGGCGGTGGCCGAAGGTGTTGTGGTCGAGGTTCCAGCCGGTGATCCGTCCGCCGGGCGGGGTGCGGCGGGCGGCGTCGGCGAGCACGGCCCGCAGCTCGTCGAGGGTGCGGCAGCCGCCGAGGTCGAGGCCGGTGGCGAGTTCCAGGCCCATCAGCGGGTGCGTGTGGCCGTCGGTGAGGCCGGGGGTGAGGGTGGCGCCGCCCAGGTCGAGGACGGTGGTCCGAGGGCCGCGCAGCCCGGCGAGGTCGTCGCCGACCGCGGTGATCAGGCCGTCGGTGACGGCGACCGCGGTGGCGTGGGGGCGGGCGGGGTCCCGGGTGCGGACGCGGGCGCCGGTCAGCAGCAGGTCGGCGGTGGCCAAGGGGTGCTCCTCGGGTTTGTCAGTGGTCGGCGGTCTCGGCGGACGCTGTGGCCCCGGCGGTCTCGGCCGCGAACCGGGCGTAGGCGTCGGGGCGGGTGCGGCGCAGCCGGGCGGCGATCAGCAGGCCGACGGCGAGGACGGCCGGGACGAGCAGGACCAGCAGCAGGTTGGTGCCGGTGCCGGCCGCCGTCAGGTACTCGATCCTGTCGATCAGCAGGTAGAGCGCGCCGAGCAGCAGCGCCGCCGCGCCGGCGGGGGCCCACACGGTGCGCAGGGCGCCCTCGCCGTGCCGGATCCGGCGGAAGTGCACCAGCACGGCGATCGCGGTGGAGACCGCCACCCCCCGGCTCGCCGCCGCCCTCGCCGCCAGCCCCGCCCCGCGCGCCGACGCCGCCTTCGAGTTCGCGCTGGCCGGCTTCGTCGAGCACTGCCGCCGACTGCTCGCCGCCCCGCCCGCGGCATGACGACGGGGTGCGGCGCGCAGGTCGCGCACCGCACCCCGAAGGTGACGTGTCGTCAGGCCGCCGCCAGCACCTTGCCCGAGGGCTCCGTCTCCGGCGCGGCCGCCGGGACGGGCCGGCGCAGCCCCTTCAGCAGGATCACCAGACCGGCGGTGACCACCGTGCCGGCGGCGATCGCCACCAGGTAGAGCATCGGGCTGCCGATCAGCGGCAGCACCCAGATGCCGCCGTGCGGGGCCCGCAGCGTCGAACCGAAGGCCATCGTCAGGCCGCCCGCGACCATGCTGCCCGCAATCGCCGAGGGGATCACCCGCAGCGGGTCGGCCGCCGCGAACGGGATCGCGCCCTCGGTGATGAACGAGGCGCCGAGCACCCAGGCCGCCTTGCCGTTCTCCCGCTCCTCGCGGGTGAACAGCCGGCGCCGCACGGTGGTCGCCAGAGCCAGGCCCAGCGGCGGCGTCATCCCGGCCGCCATCACCGCGGCCATCACCTTCAGGCTGCCCGCGTCCGGCACCGAGCCCGCGGTGGTCAGCGCGCCGGCCGCGAAGGTGTACGCCACCTTGTTCAGCGGACCGCCCATGTCGAAGGCCATCATCGCGCCCAGCAGCAGGCCGAGCAGGATCGCGTTGGTGCCCGACAGGCCGTTCAGCCAGTCCGTCAGCGCCGACATCGCGGAAGCGATCGGCGAACCCAGCACCACGAACATCAGGAAGCCGACCACGGCCACCGACAGCAGCGGTATCACCACCACCGGCATGATCCCGGCGATCCCCCGCGGCACCTTCCAGCCGACCATCCAGCGCACCAGCAGGCCCGCGATCAGACCGGCGGCGATACCGCCCAGGAAGCCCGCGCCGACCGTCACCGAGACCGCGCCCCCGACGATGCCCGCGGCCAGTGCCGCCCGGTCCGCGATCGCGTACGCGATGAACCCGGCCAGGATCGGCACCAGGAAGCCGAACGCGGCCGCGCCGGTCTGGAACAGCAGCGCCGCCCAGCTGTGCTGGGAGGCCCAGTCGAAGTGGCCGACCACCGACGGCGCCGAGGAGATCCGGTACCCGCCGAGCGCGAAGCCCAGCGCGATCAGCAGACCGCCCGCCGCGACGAACGGGATCATGTAGCTGACGCCCGTCATCAGGTAGCCGCGCAGCCGCCTCGCCCAGTGCTCCTGCCGCTGCGCCGGCACCGGGGCGGTCGCCAGCTCCGCAGTGCGGGCGGGGGCGGCCGCGGCCAGTGCCACGGCCTCGGCGACCAGCTCGTCCGCCCGGTTGACGCCCGCCTTCACCCCGACGTCCACCGTGGGCTTGCCGGCGAACCGGGCGCGGTCGCGGACCTCCACGTCGTGCGCGAGGATCACCGCGTCCGCGGCCGCGATCACCGCCGGGTCCAGCCGGGTCGAGCCGGCCGAGCCCTGGGTCTCCACCCGGATGTCGGCGCCGGCCCGGGCGGCGGCCTGCTCCAGGGCCTGGGCGGCCATGTAGGTGTGTGCGATGCCGGTCGGGCAGGAGGTCACCGCGACCAGCCGCGGGCCCGCGGCGGCCGGCTTCGCGGCCTCGGGCGTGGCAGCCGGCTCCGGGGCCCCGGGCGCGGCGGGGGCGTCCTCGCCGTTGACCAGGGCGGCCACCGTGCCCGGGTCGGTCGCCGAGCGCAGCGCGCCGGTGAACTCCGGGTCCATCAGCCGGCGGGCCAGCGCGGCGAGGATCTGCAGATGGGCGTCGTCCGCGCCGTCCGGTGCGGCGATCAGGAAGACCAGGTCGGCCGGACGTCCGTCCGGGGCGGCGAAGTCCAGGCCGCGGGTGCTGCGGCCGAAAGCCAGGCTCGGCCGGGTGACGTGGGCCGAGCGGCAGTGCGGGATGCCGATCCCGTCACCCAGGCCGGTCGGCGCCTGCGCCTCGCGGGCGGCCACGTCGGCGAGGAAGCCGTCGAGGTCGGTGACCCGGCCGTCGGCGGCCAGCCGCTGGGCCAGGGCGCGGAGGGCCTCCGTCTTGTCGTCGGGGGCGAGGTAGAGATCCACGAGCGCAGGTGTGATCAGTCTGCCGTTGTCGCTCATCGTGTCGGTCCTTCACCAGTCGTGCATCGGTGCTGCGTGGTCGGTTCCTGCCCCCAGGTCCTTCCGGTCGGCCGCACGGCGGCCGGTGCGCGTCCGCGGCCCTCAGGGCCGCCCGTGGTTCAGCGACCCAACGGCAGCTCCCTCGGCATGTCGGCGGTCACCACGACGCCGTCCGGCTCCAGATCCGCCGGGATCGGCATCACGCTGCCGGGAAGCCGGACGGCCGCCGCACCGTGCGCCAGCGCGGAGGCCAGCGCCTTGGGGCCGCTGCCGCCCGCGCTCAGGAAGCCGGCCAGCGAGGCGTCGCCGGCGCCGACGTCGCTGCGGACCTCGTCGACCGGCGCCGTGCCGTACCAGGCGCCGTCATCGGCGACCAGCAGCATCCCGTCCGGGCCCAGGCTGGCCAGCACCTGCTGGGCGCCCAGCTCGCGCAGACGGTGGGCCGCGTCCAGCGCCGCGCCGAGGGTGGCGACCGGCCGGCCGACCGCCTCGGCGAGCTCCTCCCGGTTGGGCTTGACCACGTCCGGGCCGGCCGCCAGCGAGGCGAGCAGGGCCGGGCCGGAGGTGTCCACCGCGATCCGTGCGCCACCCCGGTGCGCCTCGGCGACCAGCTCGGCGTACCAGGCGGGGGCGAGGCCGCGCGGCAGGCTGCCGCAGCAGGCCAGCCAGTCCACGTCCGCGCCGGCGGCCTGCTGGCGGACCGCGGCGAGCAGGGCCGCGGACTCCTCGGCGGACAGGTGCGGGCCGGGCGCGTTGACCTTGGTGAGCGGGCCGTTGCGCTCGACGATCGACACGTTGATCCGGGTGTCGCCGGCCACCGGGACGGCCGCCACGTCGATGTCCTGACGGTGCAGCAGCTCGGCCAGCAGCCGGCCGGGGGCACCGCCGAGCGGCAGTACGGCGGCGGTGCGGTGGCCGGCCGCAGTCAGCGCACGGGCCACGTTCACGCCCTTTCCGCCCGGGTCCAGCCGGTCCCCGGTGGCCCGGTTCACCTCGCCGCGGGCGAGCTCGGGCAGCTCGTAGGTGCGGTCGAGGCTGGGATTGGGGGTGACGGTGACGATCATGCGCGGATCACTTCCGGTCCGAGTAGTTCGATCTCTGCGGTCTGCCGGTCGGTCAGCCCGGTGTCGGTGACCAGGACGTCGACCTGCTCCAGCGAGCCGAACCGGGCGAAGTGCCGGGCCCCGTACTTGGAGGAGTCCGCGACCAGCACGATCCGGCGCGCCCCCGCGATCATCGCCCGCTTCACCGCGGCCTCGGCGAGGTCCGGCGTGGAGAGCCCGCCCTCCGGCGAGAAGCCGTTGGTGGCCACCACGGCCACGTCGGCGTGCACGTCGGCGAGCGCGCGCAGCGCCCAGTCGTCGACGGCCGCGTGGGTGCGGTGCCGGAGCCGGCCGCCGACCAGGTGCAGCGAGAGCGACGGGTGGTCGGCCAGGCGGGCCGCGACCGGCAGCGCGTTGGTGACCACGGTCAGCGTGCTGTCCGCGGGCAGCAGCGCCGCCAGCCGGGAGACGGTGGTGCCGGCGTCCAGCAGCACGCTGCCCTCGGCGGGCAGCAGGGCCAGTGCGGCCCTGGCGATCCGCTCCTTCTCGTCCGCGGCGGTGGAGTCCCGCTCGGCGAGCCCGGGCTCCAGGTGCAGCGCGCCGGCGGGCAGTGCCCCGCCGTGCACGCGGCGCAGCAGCCCGGCCCGGTCGAGGGTGCTGAGGTCGCGCCGGATGGTCTCCTGCGTGACGTTGAACTCCTCGGCGAGCGAGGGGACGTCGACGCGGCCCCTGCTCTGGGCGAGCTGCAGGATCTGCTGCTGACGCTCGGGAGCGTACATGTGGGATCGGGTCCGTTCATGTCTGTTTACGCCTGGTTGCCTCCGACGATACGCGGAAGCCCCGGAAAATCAAGAGTCCGAACATGTGGGATTTCTGCCCGATTGCGTTGACATGGCGAGCGAGCCGGGCGTAAAACCAAATGAACGGCCCGGTGACGGGCGCGTAACCCACCCGACCGCCCGGTACCCGCGGCCCGCCCCCACCGCCGGTACCGGGCCTGCGGCCCCGTTCCGGCCCGCCCGTTCGGACAGCCCGCACCCCGACCGGACCCACCCGCGTGAACCCCACCCGCGTGAACCCCGAAGGACTCCCCATGCCCCAGCTCCAGGTCACCGTCGGCTCGCAGAGCGGCCTGCACGCCCGGCCCGCCTCCGTCTTCGTCCGGGCCGCCGCCCGGCAGAGCGTCAAGGTCGGCGTCGGCCGCCCCGGCCAGACCCCGGTGGACGCCCGCAGCCTGCTCTCCGTCCTCTCCCTTGCCGCCGGCCACGGCGACACCCTGGAACTCACCGCCGACGGCGACGAGACCGCCGCCCGGGCCGCCCTCGGCGAACTCGCCGCGCTGCTCGCCGACGACCTGGACGCCGTCCGGTGACCGGCGCACCCCTCACCGGCATCGGAGTCGGACGCGGCGTCGCCGCCGGGCCGGTCGCCAAGGCGGCCCCGGCCCCGGAGCTGCCGCCGCCCCGCCCGGTCACCGACCCGGCGGGCGAGACGGCAGCCGTCCGGGCCGCCCTCGCCGCGGTCGTCGCCGACCTGGAGGCCCGCGCCGCCCGTGCCGGCGGCACCGCGGCCGACGTCCTCACCGCACAGGCGATGATCGCCGCCGACCCGGTGCTCGCCGTCCGGGCCGCCGAACTCGTCGCCGCCGGCACCGACGGCCCGCACGCCGTCACCGCCGCCTACGAGGGCTTCCGGGGCGCGCTGCTCGCCGCCGGCGGCTACTTCGCCGAACGCGCCGCCGACCTCGACGACCTCCGTGACCGCGCCGTCGCGCGGCTGCTCGGACTGCCCCCGCCGGGCCTGCCCGACCCGGGGCACCCCTGCATCCTCGTCGCCGACGACCTCGCGCCGGCCGACACCGCCGACCTCGACCCCGCCAAGGTGCTCGCCCTGGTCACCGTCCGCGGCGGCCCCACCAGCCACACCGCGATCCTCGCCAAGGCGCTCGGCCTGCCCGCCGTCGTCGGCTGCGCCGGTGCCGGCGCGCTGCGGGACGGGCAGAGCGTGCTCGTCCTCGCCGCGGACGGCACCGTCCACCCCGACCCGGCGCCCGAGGCCGTCCGGCGCGCGACCGAGGAGGACCGGGCCCGCCGGGCCCGCGCCGCCCGCAGCACCGGACCGGGCCGCACCGCCGACGGACACCCCGTGGCACTGCTGGTCAACCTCGGTGCCGCGCACGAACTCGCCGCCGCGGCCGCCGCCGATTCCGAGGGCGTCGGCCTGTTCCGCACCGAGTTCCTCTACCTCGACCGCGAGCAGGCACCCGGCCTCGCGGAGCAGACCGCCGCCTACCGGGCCGTCTTCGAAGCCTTCGCCGGACGCCGCGTCACCGTCCGCACCCTGGACGCCGGCGCCGACAAACCGCTGCCCTTCGCCACCGCCGCCGACGAGGAGAACCCCGCGCTCGGCGTCCGCGGACTGCGCACCGCCACCCGCGACCCGCAGCTGCTGGAGACCCAGCTCGCCGCCGTCGCCGCGGCCGCCCGTGGCAGCGGCGCCGAGGTCCGGGTCATGGCGCCCATGGTGTCGCTGCCCGCCGAGGCCGCCGACTTCGCGGCGCGGGTGCGCGCCCACGGCCTCCCCCTCGCCGGGGCCATGGTGGAGGTGCCGGCCGCCGCACTGCGCGCCGACCGGCTCGCCGAGGCCTGCGACTTCCTCAGCATCGGCACCAACGACCTCGCCCAGTACACCTTCGCCGCCGACCGCACCCTCGGCGCCCTCGCCGACCTGCTCGACCCGTGGCAGCCCGCACTGCTCGACCTGGTCGCGGCCACCGCACAGGGGGCCGCGCCGCACGGTGTGCCGGTCGGGGTGTGCGGCGAGGCCGCCGCCGACCCCGACCTCGCGCTCGTGCTCGTCGGCCTCGGCGTCACCGGACTCTCCGCCGCACCCGCCTGCCTCCCCGAGGTCCGGGCCGCCCTCGCCGGGCACACCCTCGCGGACTGCCGACGGCTCGCCGCGATCGCGCGCAGCGCACCGGATGCGGTGACCGCGCGGGAGCGGGTGCGCGGGGCCCTGCGGGCGGCCGGAGGCTGACCCGGCCCGTCAGCCGCGCCACGCGGGGGCGGTGGCCAGGGCCCTGAGCTGGTCGACGGTGAGGGCGGGGGCGCCCGGCAGGAAGGTGCGGGCGTCGGGGCCGTTCCACTCGTCGACGGTCACCCGGGTGCCGTCCGGGTGGAGGGCCTCGGCGCCCCACTGCACCTCCGGGCCGTCCGTCCCGTCGGACTCCCGCTGGGCGCGGACCACCACGGAGGTGCCGTCCGCGGTGTGCGTCAGCTCCGGGCCGTGGCCGGACTCGAACGTCCTCCGCGGGTCGGACTGCTCGCCCTCCTGCCACTTCGGCTCCACGGTGACCGAGAGCCAGCTCGTCCGGCCGTCCAGGGTGACCTGCAGCCGCACCCGGCCCGGCATCGCGAGCCCGTCGGCCGGGCCCGCCACCGCGCCGTCCGGCAGCAGCTTCGTCACCGTGGCGAGCAGGGCGGACGGCGGCGGCGTGGACACCCCGGGCTTCGGCGGGTCGGTCACCCGGACACCGTCGAACGTGACGTCCCAGACACCGCTCGTCGCCACCGCGACCGCCTGCTCGGGGGTGAGCGGGGGCTCCGGCCGGCCGTCCCGGTTGTAGGTGTCGACGCGCACCTGGCGCCCGTCCGGCCTGGTGTACGTCGCGACCAGGGTCTTGCCCATGCCGGGCTGCTCCGGCAGCAGCACGTTCACCATCAGCACCGAGCCGTCCGGCCGCACCGTGCGGCTGCAGCTCTGGGTCGCCCGCTCCGACGGGTCGAAGCAGTGCGCACCGCGCGAGGACTCGGTCACGGGCGTGGAGATCCGGTCGACGGATAGGGTGATCTGCCCGCCGGTGTTCGCCGTCTCCAGGTCGACGACGGCGAACGGGCCGCCCTTCACCTCGCTCTCGTTCCCGGTGAAGCCCATGGCACTGGTGACCCGGCCGCTCGGCAGCAGCGAGACCAGGGCGTCGCGCATGTACTCCCCGCTGACCGCGGACCCGGGTTGGGCCGCCGGTGCGCGGTCGCCGTGCAGGGCCGGCAGCGAACCGGTGGCCAGCACGGCCGCGACCATCGCCGCGGCACCGGCCAGCACGGTGGCCCGGCGCCGCCGGCGGCGGCGCACACCGCGGGCCGCCGCACCCTGCGCGAAGGCCAGGGCGTTCGGCTCGGGGGCCAGGTCGGCCGCCGACCGCAGGACGGTGGTGAAGCTCTCCTCGACGGACATCGTCGTTCTCCGCATCCTTTCGTACTCTGGTCGTCGGTCAGGGGTGGACGAGCGCGTCGAGGTCATCGCCGAGCACCGTCCGCATCCGGGCCAGTGCCCGGCTGCTGCGCGAGCGCACCGTGCTCGGGCTGAGCCGCAGCACCGCCGCGGTCTCCTCCGCGCTGCGGTCCTCCCAGTAGCGGAGCACCAGCACCGCCCGGTCCTGGGGCGGCAGTTCGCCGAGCGCCTTCAGCAGCGTCACCCGTAGCGCCGGGTCCGGTGCGGCCTGCGCCGTCTCGGCGAAGGTGTCCGTCACGTGCTCGCTGCTGCTGCGCCGGCGCCGGTACGACAGGAAGGTGTTGACCAGGACGGTCTGCGCGTACCCTGCCGGGTTCGCCATCCGGGACACCTTGCGCCACCGGCCGAACAGCCGACCGAGCGTCTCCTGCGCCAGGTCCTCGGCGAGGTGTGCGTCACCACCGGTCAGCAGATAGGCCGTTCTGACCAGGTGGTGCCCCCTCGCCGCAGCAAAGTCGAGGAAGGCCGGCGGCTCGGTGGGCGCCAGGCGCGTCGTCGTTGTGCGGTCCATGACCTTCTAACGCGGTGGGGCGGGCTCCGCGTCCCACCGGATTCCGCACGGGTGGCCGGGCGAGCTGGCAGACTGGCGGCTCCGGCCGCGGGGGAGAGGAGCTGGCCAATGGCGGGAAGCGCTGCGGACGGTGCGGGCGAGAGCCCGGGCCGTCGTCAACTGTCCTTCGTGGAGGCGGAGGTGCGCGGCCAGCTGCGGATCCGGACCCGGCGCCGGGATGCCGACCGCAAGCGCGCCTTCGGTCTGCAGATCTCCACGGTCAGTCTCTCGGCGCTGATCACCGTGCTGCTCGGCGTGCAGGTGGGCGAGCCCACCCGGCAGTGGCTGTCCGACGTCGCGCTCGGCCTCGGCGCCGCGATCACCGTGCTCGCCGCCTGGCAGGCGTTCTTCTCGCACCGCGCCCTGTGGCTGCAGCGTTCCGACACCGTGCACCGGCTCGCCGCGCTGGACCGCCGGCTCGCCTTCCACCGCACCGGCCTCACGGACGACGAGCCCGACCCGGCGCAGGTCGCGGAGTTCCTCGCCGCGTACGAGGAGATCGTCCAGGCCGACCACGACTCCTGGACGCGGGTGCGCAGCGCCTCCGACCCGCAGGTCGCCCTGCCGCCGGGGCCGGTGCTGCCCGCCGCCCGGCAGGAGCCGCCCGCCTGAGCGGCCCGCCCGGTCAGGCGGTGGCGCCGATCCGGGCCGACAGGTGCTCGGGCAGCGGGTACGGCGTCTCGGCCGGGATCAGCGCGTCCGCGAGGTCGGTGCGCCCGTCGCGGACCAGCGCCCGGGCCTCGTGCGCGAGCGCGGTCGCGTCGGTGATCCCGATGATCCACTCGTCCACGTAGTCGTCCACCGCCCGCCCGGCAGGCCGAGTTGCAGCGCCCGGTGCTCCAACGCGCCGAGCCGGGTGGACCGTTCCGGATCCCACTGGACGCGGACCGGGCTGGTCGCCAGCTCGGCCCGCCACTCCTCGCGAGAGGCGTGGCAGCGCCGGTCGTGATGGCTCGGGCAGGCCAGCGCGAGCGCCTGCTCGAAGCCGGCCCGGCTGATCCGGACCGCCAACACCCGTTCCTGGCCCGGCTTGGACGCCCAGCCCGAGCGGTACATCATCCAGCGGAACGAGGGCTTGATCCAGGTCATCCGCTCCCGCTTGAACGGCGGGACGAACGTGCCCGCCGACAGGGCCGCCTCCGCGATCTCCACGCGGTACGCCTGGTAGACGACCAGGCTCCGCTCGTCGTGAGCGGCCCGGACGGCGCGGAACGGCAGGTCGGTCACCCGGACTCCAGAACTGTGCGCGGACATCCCGGCGAGCCTAGACACCGTGCCGCGACCGGTCATCCGATTTCCGCCCGCTGCGCCGGCGGGGTCGTCCACCGGGCCGGCCTCAGCGGGCCGCGGACCAGTGGGCCGGGCGGTCGAGGCCGGTCGGCAGGCGGGTGGCGGCGTCGCCGCGGGCCGCGTTGACCTGCGCCTGGGTGAGGAAGATCGCGCCGGTGAGGTCGGCGCCGCTCAGGTCGGCGTCCCGCAGGTCGGCCCCGATGAGGTCGGCGCTGCGCAGGTCGGCGCGGTCGAGGTCGGCGGCGATCAGGCAGGCGCCGCGGAGGTTGGCGCCGCGCAGGTTCGCCCCCTTGAGGCGGGCGCCGATCAGGTCGGCGCCGCGGTGGTTGCGGGTGCGGCCGGGCACCCCGGCGCGGACGAGTTCGCCGACCCGCAGCAGCAGGGTGTTGACCTCCTGGCGGACGGCCGGGACGTCCAGCGCGGTGATCTCCTCGGCGGTGCCGAGGGTGAGGCGCTCGGTCGCCTCGAAGGCGCGCCGCAGTTCGGGGTGGACGGGCCGGGCGGCGGGCAGGGCGAGGCCCTCGGCGAGGTAGTGCAGCAGCTCCTGGAGCTGCCGCAGCACCGGGAACACCGCGAACATCTGCCGGGCCGAGCCCGGGTTCTGCCGCCAGTCCTCGCCGCCGAAGGTGATCTGCGAGACCTTCTGCCCGGCGCCGAAGCACTCGAAGACGGTGCAGCCGCGGTAGCCCTTCTCGCGGAGCCGGGTGTGGATGCCGCAGCGGAAGTCGGCCTGCAGATTGCCGCAGGGGGTGCCCGCGTCCTTGGTGGCGGCGAAGTCCGAGGAGGCGGCGAACGGCAGGGCGACGCAGCACAGGCCGAAGCAGCGTGAGCAGTCGGACCGCAGGTCGGGGCGGTCCGTGGCGGGCACGGGGGCGGGCTGCCGGCTGGACAACGTGCGTCGTCTCCTCGGTGCGGAGGTACTCGGTACCCGCCCATTGTCCCCGATCGGCCGGGCCGCCCGGATCACTCCCCGTCGAGGTACACCTGGAGCTGCTTGAGCTTGCCGGTGGTGGAGACGACGGCGGTGACGGGCTGCTTGCCGCCCACCCCGGCCTTGCGTGCGGCCTGGACGAACTTCTCCAGTTCGTCGAAGGTCAGGTTCTTCGAGGCTCCGCTGAACTTCATGAGACCTGTCATACCGTCATTGTGCGCGGGCCCCGGCGCGGGCGGCCGATGGCCGAGGCGCGTGTCGGGCGCGCACGTTGGGCCCGCGCGCCGGGGTTCACCGCCTGTACAGGGCGGAGAGCAGGGGCAGCTCGCGGGCCGTGGCCTGCGCGTCCTCGAAGTCCCAGCCGAAGACGATCTCGGGGTAGGCGATGGTGTAGCAGTCACCGGACAACTGCTCGCCGGTGGCGGCGAGGTGCGCGTCCCAGGCCAGGCCGAGGGTGCCCTCGCACTCCATCTCCTCGTACTCCGCGGCCGCCGCGCGGACGACCGGCAGCTCGGCGAGGCTGTCGGGGGAGGCGACGGCCCGCTCGAAGACCTCGCGTCCCCGGGTGATCAGCCAGCCGCGGAAGTAGTCGAAACCGTCGTCCGAGCAGCCGCCGTTGATCAGGTACGCGGCGCCCCACAGGTCGCCCCGGTAGGACTCCGCCATCAGGTCCCAGAGGAGCTGCTGGGCGGCGATGATCTCCTGCCGCGGGCGGGCGGCGAGGAGGGCGCTGGCCCGCTCGACGACGGCCTCGGCGTCGTCCGGGCCCGGCCTGCGGGCTTCTTCGATCACATCCCAGAACTGCTGCTTGTCCATGCCGCGGAGCATGCCCCATGCCTCTGACAGCCGGCGCCGGGCCCGCTCAACCGGCGTCCAGCGCGGACCGGATCAGGGCGGCCGTCCCGGCGGCGTGCGCCTCGTCCCGGTAGCGCGTCCGAGGCCAGAAGAAGCCGCGCAGGCCGTCCTTGGGATTGCGCGGCACCACGTGGACGTGCAGGTGCGGCACCGACTGGCTGATCCGGTTGTTCGCGGCGACGAAGCTGCCCGCGGCCGCCATCGCCGACTCCACGGCCGCGGCGATCCGCTGGACCCGGGCGAAGTACGGCCCGATCTCCTCCGGCAGCAGGTCGGTCAGGGTCGGCACGTGCCGCGGCGGTACCACCAGCACATGGCCGGGGAACAGCGGACGGTGGTCCAGGAACGCCACCGCGGCCTCGTCCTCGAACACCCGGTGGGTGTCCGAACCACCGGCCACGACCTCGCAGAAGAGACAGCTCATGCCGGTGATTGAAGGGCATCCGACAGCCGGGCCGCGGCAGGGTCGACGGCGTGTCGCATCCGGTCGTACGCCGGGTCGACGGTGCCGAACAGGCGGTCCCACACGGTCGTGTAGAAACCGAAGTTCACGCCCGGGTCGAGATGGTGGCCGACGTGGAACATCGGCAGCGCCACCCAGCGGAACAGCGGCCACCGCCGCACCCGGGCCGGCAGCGGCTCCACCCCGAGGTGGCCGAGCAGCCCGAACACCAGGTTGAGCAGCACGAACCCGCCGAGCGCGAGCGCCGACAGCTCCCACACCGTCAGGATCGTCAGCCACGCCCCGCCGAAGCCCATCACCTCCAGCGGGTGCAGCACGAACAGCGTCGAGGGCCGGGGATCCGGATAGCGGTGGTGCATCTCGTGCGCCAGCCGGTACAGCCGGCGGCGGTGCGCGATCCAGTGCCCCGCGTACGCCAGCGCGTCCATGACCAGGGTGAACGCCAGGAGTTCGAGCAGCACCCGCGGGCCGGTCGCGGCGGACAGGCTGATCCGGCCCGCCTTCCACAGCGCCCAGCCGGCCACCCCCACACCGCTGTTGAGCACGACCGCGACCACCGTCAGCGCGATCTCCGCGCCGGTCACCGGCCCGGGGACGGGTGCCACCCGCCGGTCGCCGTACCGCCGGACCAGCAGCTGCCCCCCGGCCACCGCCGCGGCGAGCAGCCCGACGTTGAACAGCAGCGCCCCCGCCACCACCTCGCCCGTGCCCAACCGGGCGGCCCACCCTAGGAATCCGTCCACCGCCCCAGCCTGCCACGTGCCCGGGACGCGCGGGAGCCTGTGAGCGGCGGTCACAGGATGATCGCCTGTCTGGTTGGCCGCCCGGCACCGGCACACGATGGCCCGGCCTGAGTCCATCTGCCCGCGAAGGGCCTCCCGAAGGGTGTGAGGGCCGTGACCAGTGTGTCCGCGTCGCCGCCGACCTCCGAAGCGCCGGCGCAGCCGTTCGACCGGCTGCGGTACGCCGGAGTCTTCCTGCTGCTGTTCCTGTTCGGCACCGAGACCTTCCTGGTCTCCCCGCTGCTGCCGACCATCGCCGACTCGATCCGGGTGAGCGAGGCCGCCGCGGCCTCCAGCGTCACCGCGTACGTCCTGGTGTACGCGGTCTTCGCGCCCTTCCTCGGGCTGCTCAGCGACCGGTTCGGCCGGCGGCGCACACTGATCGCGGGGACGCTGCTCTTCGTGCTCTCCAACGCCGCCGCGGCACTCTCCACCGGGCGGACCCTGCTCGTCGTCTCCCGCGCCGTGGCCGGGCTCGCCGCCGCCGCGGCCGGACCGGCGATCTGGGCACACATCGCGGAGACCGCACCGGACGCCGTCCGCGGGCGCGCCCTCGGCCTCGGCATGGCCCTGTTCTCCGCCGGCCAGGTGATCGGGGTTCCGCTCGGCGGCTTCCTCACCGGGCTGGCCGGCTGGCGCTCCGCCTTCTGGGCGCTCGCGGTCGGGACGGCGGCGGCCGTGCCGCTGCTGCTCAGGCAGGCCGGCGGCTCGGCGGTGCAGGGGCAGGCTGGCGGTGCGCTCCGGGCCGTGCTCGCGGGCTGGGCTGATCCGGCGCTGCGGCGGGCCCTGCTCGTCAACACCGTCTTCCACGCGGCCAACCTCGGCGCGTACACCTTCCTCGGGGCGGTGCTGGTGCAGCGGTTCGACCTCTCGGTGGAGGCGCTGGGCCTGGTCGGCGTGCTCGTCGGCGCCGGCAGCGTGGTCGGATCTCTCCTCGGCGGACGGCTCGGGGACCGGGCGCGGGCCGCCGGACGGGACAACCTGCCGCTGCTGCCGCTCTGGGGCCTGCTGCTGGCGGCCGGCATCGGACTGGCCGTCGGCGGGCCCCGAATCGTCCTCGCACTCGCCGGCGTGACGGTGTGGTTCCTCGCCTCGGGAGGCTTCGTGACCGACCAGCAGACGCTGGCGGGGACGGCGGCGCCGGAGCTGCGGGCCACCTCCAGTGCCTGGCTGACCTCGACGATGTACGCGGGGACGGGGCTCGGCGCCTGGGCGGTCGGCTCCTTCGCGGACGTCACGGTGGGGGCCGGCGCGGTCGGCGTCGGGCTGGCGGTCGTCGCGGCGGCCGGCGGGTGGCTGGTGACCGCGCGCCTGCAGCGGGCCTGACCGGGGCCTAGCCCGCGCTGCGGAGGGGGTGGTCGAGGAGCGCGGTCATGCGGGTGCGGGCGGCGGGGTCGGCGGGGGTGAAGAGGAGGACGAGGGCGGTCGGGTCGTCGACCGGGTGGAAGGACGAAAGGGTCAGCCGGACGGGGCCGATGCCGGCCGGTTCGACGGTGACCGTGCGGACCGTGAGCTCCGCCACGGAGTGGCATCCCCACCAGTGGCGGAGCTCCGGCGCGTCGGCGTCCAGGTGGCGGTAGACCTCGCCGGTGCGCGGGTCGGCGAGGGCGGGGCCGGCCTGGGCGCGGAAGTGCTGGAAGACGTTCATGGCGAGCGGCTCCCAGTCGTGCAGGACCTCGCGCAGCCGGCGGTCCGCGGCCATCAGCCACATGAGGTTGCGGCGGTCGGCGGGGACGGCCTCGGGCGGGCCCCAGAGCGCGGCCCAGGGGGTGTTCCAGCCGAGCAGGTCGAAGTGCCGGTCGAGCAGGACGGCGGGGCTGGTCGGCCAGGAGTCGAGGACGGGCTGGACGGCGGCGGCGAGCCGGTCCGGGCCGGTGTCGCCGCCCGGGGCGGCGGGCTCGTGGTAGCCGGCGAGCCGCATGGCGTGCCGCAGCCCCGCCGCGTCGAGGCGCAGCGCGCGGGCGACCGCCTCCAGGACCTGCCGGGAGGCGGTGACGCGGCCCTGCTCCAGCCAGGTGTACCAGGCGAGTCCCACGCCGGAGAGCGAGGCGACCTCCTCGCGGCGCAGCCCGGGGGTGCGGCGGCGGGCGGTGGCGGTGAGGCCGACGTCGGCGGGCTTGAGCAGTTCGCGGTGGGCGCGCAGGAAGGCGCCGAGTTCCTGGCTCGCGGCGGGAGTTGACACGGTGGGCTCCTCGGGCGGAGGTGGTGCGGTCGGGTCCAGCGTAGGCGCCCCCGGCCGGCCGTCGCGGGAGGTGCGGCGGTCGGCCGACGGCCTGTTGACGGCGCGTCAGTGCGTGGTGAGCTGCCAGAGGCGGACGGGCATGTGGCTGACGTGGCCGAGCTGCCGCTGCCGCTGCCGGGCGGCCTCGCCGACGGCGCGGAAGAAGTCGGCGCGCAGGTCCGGCGGTGCGAGGCGGCTGTAGTAGTCGCCGAAGGTGGCGGCGTGGAAGTGCGCGTACTGTTCGGCGCTCTCCACGGTGACGACGGCGTCCCGCTCCCGGTGGCCGGCGACGGCGAGGCGCGGTCGCAGCACGCGGGCCAGGTCGTCGACGGTGCGGGTGCGGGTGGCGATCGGCAGCACGCCGGCCGCGGCGAACAGGCCGGGCACGTCCGCGCGTGCCGTGCCGAGGGCGACCAGGGCGTCGCGGACGATGTCGTCCTCGCCGCCGAGGCCGTGCTCGTCGCGGGCCGGGTGGTAGGTGGTGAGCAGGAACTGCCCGCCGGGGGCGAGGTGCCGGGCCGCCCAGGCGAAGATCCGCTCCTCGTGCGGGAACAGCCAGTGCAGGACGGAGGTCATGGTGACCGCGTCCGGCCGGTGCGGCAGTGGCTGCGGGTCGGTGAGGTCGGCCTGGTGCAGGGCGACCCGGGCGCCGTACGCGTGGAGGCGTTCGGCGGCCTCGGCGATCCGGTGCTCGGAGCGTTCCAGGCCGACGGCGACCCGCAGCGAGGGGAAGCGTTCGAGGGCGGCCTGCAGCAGTTGGCCGATGCCGCTGCCGAGGTCGACCAGGGTCTGCGGCCCGTCGGGCAGGAGGTCGAGCACCCAGTCGCGGTCGTGCACCTGGCGGAGCCGGCTGGCGTCGGCGTACCCGGCGAGGGTGCGGGCCTGGATCTCGACGGCGGACGCGGTCACTGCTGGGCCTCCTGGGGGTTGTCGACGAGCTGCAGCAGCCGCGTGCGGGCGGCGCTCTGGTCGTAGCGCTTGAACAGGTTGATCCGGTTGCGGGCGAGGTCGCCGCGGTGCACGTACTCGTAGAGGTCCTGGCGCTGGCCGAAGCCGTCGCCGGTGAGCTCCCAGGCGAGCCGGAACAGCCGGGACTTGCGTTCCGCGTCGATGCCGCGGCCGCGCATGTACCGGTCGAGGTGCGGCCGCAACCGGGGGTTGGCGAGGTCGCCGGCGGTGGGCTGCATCAGCAGGCCGGAGGCGCCGATCCGGCGGACGATCGCGACCGCCTCGGCGGCCACCTCGGCCGACCACACCCGGGAGGCGGCGGTGTCGCCGGGTGCGAACAGGCCGCCGTCGGTGACGCCGCCGCGGGCCTCGGCGGCGTCCAGGAAGTACTCGGTGAGCTCGGCGTACCCGGCGAGCCGGCCGAGGTCCTCCTGGACGTTGCGGAAGCCGTCCACGCCGATCGACTCGGCGACCAGCGTGGCGGTGGCGAGCAGGGCGCGTAGCCGCTCCCGGTAGCGGACGTGGCCGATGTACGCGCTCCAGGCGTTGATCCGGCCGAGGCCGACCCGGGCGAGGTCGGCGTCGCGGAGCAGCAGGACGCGGTCCCAGGGGACGAGCACGTCGTCGAAGAACAGCATGGCGTCCTGCTCGTCGAAGCGGGCGCCGAGCGGATGGGCGTGGCCCCAGGGGGCGCTGCCGAGCGGCTCCCGGGCCAGGGTGACCAGGCCCGGGGTGTTCAGCGGCAGCGCGAACCAGACCACGAACTGCTCGCCGCGGCGCTGCGCGAACGACGCCGACAGGTACACCAGCACCTCGTGGGCGAGCGGCGCCAGCGTGGTGAGCTGCTTGGCGCCGCGCACCACGATGCCCCGGTCGTTCTCCTCCAGCACCCGCAGCGCCAGGTCGGGCTCCTCCACCGGGTCGGCGGAGCGGTCGATCTGCGGGTCGCCGAGCGCGTGCGACAGGACGAGGTCGTTGGTCGCGCAGTGCCGGTACCAGGCCTCGGCGTTGGCGCCGAACCGCGGGTCGTTGCCGGCCAGCCGGTGCCGGAAGTCGTACACGCCGACGGCGATCGAGGCCATGAAGGCGGGGGAGCGGCCCTGCTGTCCGAGCGCCTCGGCGTGCCAGAACTCGGCGCTGCGCCGCTGCACCTGCAACTCCTCCGGGGTGCGCGGCGGTTGGTAGGCGCGCGCGAGCCTGAGGCCGGTCTCCGGGTCCTTCCAGGTGAGCAGCTCGCGGTGCTCGGGGTCGTGCTGCAGGTCGAGCAGGCGGGCGAGTTCGTCGGCGGCGGGCCGGAAGGCGGGGTGCTCGGCGGGGTTGCCGATCCGCTTGCCGTCGAGGTAGAGCTCGCGCCCGTCGTCGAGCTCGGCCCGGTACCGGTCGCCGGTGAGCAGGCCCCGCGCGGTGGCGGGGGTGTCGAGCAGGGTCATGCGCCAACTCCAGGTGAGGGATGGGCGAGTGTGTGGTACTGGCCGTCGTGGTAGAGCAGCGGTTCGCCGGGGACGGCCTCCGCGGCGGCGACCCTGCCGACCAGCAGGACGTGGTCACCGCCGGGCAGGACGCCGTGCAGCCGGCAGTCGAACCAGGCGAGCGCGGCTTCGAGAACGGGTGCGCCGGTGGCCTCGGCGCGCATCGGCACGGCGGTGAACTCCCCGAGTGCCCGTCCCGCGCCCGGGGTGGCGAACCGCCGGGCCGCCGCTATCTGACGGTCGGTCAGGACGGAGAGTGCGAACCGGCCGCTGCCGCGGACCGCGGCCGCCAGCGGGCTGTGCCGGGTGACGGCCACGCTGACCAGCAGCGGGTCCAGCGAGAGGGTGCAGAACGACGAGACCGTCTTGGCGAACACCTCCTCGCCGGAGCGGGTGGTGACCACCGCGACGCCGGTCGTCCAGCGGCGGGCGGCGGCCCGGAAGGCCTCGTCGAGGGCCGGCGCCGGGCGGGCGGGCGCGCTCATCGCAGCCCCACCCGGTAGGCGCGCAGCCACTCGTCGACCTGGACGAGGTGGTCCAGGCCGCCGACCGGGTTCGGTGCGGTGCGCGGGCTCGGCAGCGGCCGCCCCTCGGCGAGGTGCCGGCGGACGAGTGCCCGGTCGACCAGGTCGAAGACCGGGGCGTTCGGGTCGGCGAGCAGGTCCCGGGCGCGGGCGGTGAGCACCTCGGTGTAGCGGACGGCCGGGGTCGACGGGTAGCCGCTCTTGGGCCGGTCGGTGACCTGCGGCGGCAGCAGGTCGCGGACGGCGTCCCGCAGCAGCCCCTTGGAGCGGCCGCCGGGGGCCTTGAGCGCCCACGGCACGTTCCACAGGTACTCCACCAGCCGGTGGTCGCAGAACGGCACCCGAACCTCCAGGCCGACCGACATCGAGACCCGGTCGACCCGGTCCAGCAGCGGCGGCAGCCAGCGGGTCAGCGCCAGGTGGAACACCTCGCGCACCTTCGCGTCCGCGGGCGCCTCGCCCGGCAGTCGCGGCACCTCGGCGAGGGTGCGCCGGTACGCCTCCGCGGTGTACTCCCCGGGCCGGACCTCGGCGCGCACCTCGGGCCGCAGCAGCGCGGCCGGGGTGGTGCGGCCGTGCAGCCAGGGGAAGGTGCCGGAGGCCAGCGCGGCCGGGTCGTGGAAGTACGGGTAGCCGCCGAAGATCTCGTCCGCGGCCTCGCCGGACAGCGCGACGGTGGAGCGCCGCCGCACCTCGCGGAAGAGCAGGTGCAGCGAGGCGTCCATCTCGCCCCAGCCGGGCCGGTCGCGGGCACGGAGCACCGCGGCCCGGGCGTCCAGCAGGTCGTCGTCGGGGACGAGGACGGAGGTGTGCAGCGTGCCGATGTGCTCCGCGGCGGCCTGCACGAACGGGGCGTCGCGGGTGGTGCGCCAGGCGTCCGGGGTGCGCTCGGCGCTGCCGGGGAAGTCCACCGAGAAGCTGGTGATCTTGCCCTGGCGGGCCCGTTCCCGGGCGGCGGCGGCCAGCGCGGTGATCGCGCTGGAGTCGACGCCGCCGGAGAGCAGGGTGCACAGCGGCACGTCGCTGACCAGCTGGCGTTCCACCGCGTCGGCCAGCAGCGCCCGCACCCGCTCGCGGGTGGCCTGCTCGCCGTCGTCGTGCGGCTGCGACTGCAGTGCCCACCAGCGCAGTTCGCGGGTGGAGCTCCGGGTGACGGCGACCAGGTGGCCGGGCCGCACCTCGTGCAGCCCGCGGAACAGGCCGTGCCCCGGCGTCGGCGCGGCGGGCAGCGCGAACAGCTCGGCGACGCCCGTGGCGTCGAGTTCGGCGGGCAGCAGCGGGTTCGCCAGCAGCGCCTTGGGCTCCGAGCCGAACAGCACCCCGGTGCGGTGGGCGTGCCAGTACAGCGGTTTGATGCCGAGGCGGTCCCGGACGAGCAGCAGCTCCTCGGCGCGGGCGTCCCACAGGGCGTACGCGAAGATGCCGTTGAAGCGGCGCGGCGCCTCGCGGCCCCACGCGAGGTGGGCACGGAGCACCACCTCGGTGTCCGAGCGGGTGCGGAACACCTGCCCGAGGGCTTCGAGTTCGCGGCGCAGCTCGCGGTGGTTGTACAGCTCGCCGTTGTAGCCGAGGACGACGCCGGGCGGGGCGGTGTCGGCCTGCGGCTGGGCGCCGCCGTCCAGGTCGATCACCGACAGCCGGCGGTGGCCGATCGCGGCGTGCCGGGACAGCCACAGGCCGTCCGCGTCCGGGCCGCGGCAGGCCAGGGTGGCGGTCATCTCCCGGAGCAGGCGCTCCTGGTGGCGCAGGTCGGTCTCCCAGTCGACCCAGCCGGTCACTCCGCACATCAGGACTCCCGGGTTTCGTCGGTCTGCTGGTCGGGGCGGGCGGCCTCCCAGCGGCAGCCGTGGCCGGTGGGGCCGCTGCGCAGCCGGTGCGCGGGGCGGTAGCCCTTGGCGCGGATGTTCGCGGACAGCGCCTCGGTGCAGTAGGTGCACGGGGAGGCGAGGGTGAGCCGGACGCCGCCGCGGCGGGCCTTCTCCCGGTAGTCCCAGATCGCGCAGTGCGTGATGGTCAGCGCCGCGCGGTCCGCGCCGGGCGGCTCGTCTTCGTCGAACTCGTAGTCGGAGCCGTAGAGTTCGGCCTGCCGGGCGATCCGGTGGATCGGGTCGGCGGCGCCCCGGCCGAGGTCGGGTTCCACCTCGCGGTGCACCTCGGCGTTGGACCGTGCCCAGTCCGCCAGCACCTGCTCGCCGTACCGGGCGACCAGGAAGCGCTCCATCAGCGCCTGCCCGCGGAAGAAGACCCGCTGCCACTCGGCGGCGGGCGCGGTGGCCGGGTCGGGCAGGTCGGCGAAGATCTCCGCCTGCAGGGCGAACCAGTCGGCCAGTTGCACCTCGTCGCCGCGGGAGACCAGGTACCGGGTGAGCCCGGCCTCGGCCTCGTGCAGGCGGCGGCGCCACAGGGCGGAGCGTTCGGCGTCCGGCATCGACCGGTACGGCGAGCGCTGCGGTTCGGGCCGGTGGCCGCCGTCCCGGTGCGCGGCCAGGACGGCCGTGGTGGCGGGCGGATGCGCCGGTGCCGGGCCGGCCCGGTCGCCGGTGTGTGCGATGGTGCCGTCGGACGCGTCGCCCATCGGGCTCTCCCTTCGGCCGGACGTGGCCTGAGACGTGGGGGCGTGGCGGCCTTCGGGCTCCGCCTCGCTCGTCGCCACGCTACGAAGCGCCGACGTGCCGTCAGAAGCCCCGAACGGAGCCGCCCCGGGCGACGATCGGCGGCGTCGATGTGCTCCGAAGGTCGCCCTTCGTCCCCGCGTCCGTCGACCGGTCGCCCGTCGTCCCCGGACGCGCCGGAGGGCGGGCCCCGTGCGACGGGACCCGCCCTCCGGGCGGTGGTGCGGCGGGTGCTCAGCCGGCCAGGCCGTGCCGGTGCGCGTACAGCGCGGCGCGCAGCCGGTCGGAGTGGCCGGTCTTGCGCATCGCCTGCGTCAGGTGCTTCTTCACGGTGGCCTCCGCGAGGGCGAGTTCGCGCCCTATCTCGGCGTTGCTCAGCCCGAGCGCGAGCTTGGCGAGGACCTCCCGCTCCCGTGCGGTCAGCCCGACCTGCTGCGGCGGGGGCTCGGCCGGCTGCCCGGGCGGCCAGGCGGCGTGGCTGCGGGCCGCGGGCGGCGCCGGGAGGAACACCGAGCCGCCCGCGGCGGCGAGTTGGACGGCAGAGATGATCCGCTCCTCGGGCAGGTCGAGCGGGAAGCAACCACTGGCGCCGGCCAGCAGGATCCGGCTCGCCTCGGCGGTGGACTCCGCCCGCCGCAGCAGCAGCACCCGCGCGTCCGGCGCACCGTCCGGCCCGCGCAGCGCCGCCACCGCCGCCAGGTCCTCGCCGAGGCCGCCGCCGCGGCCCAGCAGCAGCACGTCCGGGCGGACCCGCCGGACCGCGGGCAGCGCGCGCAGCGGGTCGGCGGCCGAGCCGGCCACCGTCAGCCCGGGCACCGTGGACAGCACCGAGCGCAGCCCGGCCGCGGCCACCGGGTGCCGCTCCACCAGGAACACCCGGACGGTGTCCGGCCGGTGGCCGTCACCCGGGCACATCGGGTGGCCGCAGGGGCAGCCGGCGGCCGCCGTGCCCGGTCTGCCCGGCGGCTCCGGGGCGGGATCGGCGAGCAACTGGTGGCCGGCCAGCAGGTCGAGCGGATTGTCGATCTCGGCGTGCAGCGTGTCCACCGGTGCGGCGGCCGCAGCGCGCGGGGTCCGGCGGACCGGGTGCCGGCAGTTGCGCGGCCCGGTCGGCACGGCCAGCTGGGTCAGTGTTGCCATCGCGAACCCCCCTGGTCGGAGGGCGAGTCGGTGCGGTACGGCATGGCGGTGCGTCCCCTCGGAGGTGGCGGGCCGGCCGGACGGGCGCGGCACAACGGCGGGGAGCCGCCGACCGCGGCGGCCGACTCCGGGCAGGCGGAGACGGCGGGCGGGGGCGGATCCCGGAAGGAGGAGGGGCGCCGGCCGGGCGGCGGGCGGTCGCCGGGCGGTCAGCGCGGGACGCGGCGCGGACACAGCTCGTCGAAGCACCTGCGGTGCCACGAGCCGCCGATCCCGACATGGGTGAAGTCGGTCCGCCGATAAGCCATATGAGCACCCTAGGTCCGGCTCTCGCAGCAGGTCAAGGACAGGACGGGCCCCTGCCGGGCGGGGCAGCGGCAAACGGAGTCCCACCCGTCACGGCACCGGCTCCTATGACCGGCGGTATCAGCATGAACTCCTGACTGGCTGTCCGCTCCGCCCGACCGCAACCTTCGTCACAGCGAACACCGCAGGCCCAGGCCGCGGGACCGGCCGCACCCTCGAACCGCCCGGAAGGACACCCGCCATGCCCAGCCCGCCCGCCGTCCCGCCCGGCGCCCCGCCCCGGAGGGCCGGCGGGTGACCGGATTCCTGCTCCGCCGCCTGCTGCTGGCCGTCCCGACCCTGCTCGGCGTCACCGTCGTGGTCTTCGCCACCGTCGCCCTCGTCCCCGGCGACCCGGTGGCCGCCTTCCTCGGCCCCGGCGCACCCCCCGAGGCCCGCGCCGAACTCACCGCCCGCCTCGGCCTGGACCGCCCGCTGCCCGTCCAGTACCTCTCCTGGCTGCGGCACGCCCTCACCGGCGACCTCGGCACCTCGATCGCCGACCAGCGGCCGGTCGGCCGGCTGCTGCTCCCCGCGATCGGCCAGACCCTGACCCTCACCGCCGCCGCCTTCCTGCTCGTCCTCGTCGGCGGCGTCCTGCTCGGCGCCCTCGGCGCGCTCCGGCCGCGTGGCCCGCTCGGCCGGCTCTCCGGCGCCGCCTCCACCCTCGCGGTCTCCGCCCCGCAGTACTCGGTGGCGCTGGTGCTGATCGCCGTGGTCGCCGTCCGGCTGCGCTGGCTGCCCGCCGGCGGCACCCACGACGTGTTCGGCGACGGCGGCGCCGCCGACCTCGCCCGGCACCTGGTGCTGCCCGCCGTCGCCGCCGCCCTCGTCCCGCTCGGTCTCACCGCCCGGGTCTTCCGCGCCGCCCTCGGCACCGTCCTCGCCGGCGACCTCGCCGACGGACTGCGCGCCCGCGGCCTCTCCCGGGCCGCCGTCCTGCGGCACTGCGTGCACAACGCCTCGCCCGCCCTGCTCGCCATCGGCGGCCTGCAACTCGCCTACCTGCTGGAGGGGGTGGTCTTCGTGGAGACCCTGTTCGCCTGGCCCGGCCTCGGCCGGCTGCTGTACGACGCGCTCGCCGCCCGCGACCTGCCGCTCGTCCAGGGCGGGGTGCTGGTCGTCGCCACCGGCTTCGTCGGCGTCAACCTCGTCGTCGACACCGCGCACGCCGCCATCGACCCGCGGACGAGGACCTGAGATGGCCCGCAGCCCGCTCCGGGACCCCGCCGTCGCCGTCCCCGCCGCACTCGCGCTGCTCGTCGTCCTCGTCGCCGCCGCCGCACCACTGCTCGCCCCGTACGACCCGACCGCCGGCCACCTGCAGGACCGCCTCCTCGACCCCGGCAGCCCCGGCCACCCGCTCGGCACCGACAGCCAGGGCCGCGACCTGCTCAGCCGGCTGATCTGGGCCGGCCGGGCCTCGCTCACCGGCGGCCTGGTGCCCGTCGCCGCCGCCACCGCCGCCGGCACCCTGCTCGGCATCACGGCCGGCCTCGGCGGGCGGATCCTCGAACAGGCCCTGCTGCGCACCCTCGACGTGCTGTACGCCTTCCCCGGCGTGCTGCTGGCGATCGCCGTCGCCACCCTGCTGAGGCCCGGCCTCGGCGCGACCCTGCTCGCCCTCTCCGTGGTTCTCACCCCCGCCGTCGCCCGGGTCGCCTACACCGAGGTCCGGCGGATCCGCACCGCCGAGTACCTGGAGGCCGCCCGGGTCTCCGGCGCCGGCCCGCTCACCGTGGCCCTGCGCCAGGTCGTCCCGGTGGTCGCCCCGGTTGTCCTCGTCTACGCCTCCTCGCTGGTCGGCCTCGCCGTCGCCTACGCCGCCGGGCTCTCCTTCCTCGGGCTGGGCGTCACCCCGCCCACCCCCGAATGGGGCGCCATGCTCGACGAACTGCGGCCCGCCCTGTTCACCCACCCCTGGCCCGCGGTACTGCCGGGCCTGGCCGTGCTCGCCGTCTCGGTGGTGTTCACCACCCTGGGGGAGGGGCTGCGGCAGCGCATCGGCGACCGCGGCGCACTGCTGCCGGAGGCCGTCCGATGAGCCTGCTCCGCGTCGACGACCTCACCGTCACCCACCCCGGCGGCGTCCGGGCCGCCGACGGCGTCACCCTCGACCTCGCCGCCGGCGGCGCCCTCGTCCTGCTCGGCGAATCCGGCAGCGGCAAGACCACCGTCGCCCGCAGCATCCTCGGCCTGCCCGGCCGCGGCGCCGCCGTCACCGGACGCATCCGGCTCGCCGGCACCGACCTGCTCGGCCTCGACGAACGCGCCCTCGGCCGGATCCGCGGCCGCCGCATCGGCTACGTCCCGCAGGACCCTGCCGCCGTCCTCGACCCGCTGCGCCGGATCGGCCCGCAGATCACCGAGGTGCTGCGCCGCCACAAGGCCGCCGACTCCCGCCGGGCCGCCCTCGCCGACGCCCTCCGACTGCTCGCCACCGCCGGCGTCCCCGACCCCGAACGGGTCGCCCGCGCCCACCCGCACGAACTCTCCGGCGGTCTCCGCCAACGCGCCGCGATCGCCGTCGCCGTCTCCTGCGGCCCCGAACTGCTCATCGCCGACGAACCGACCACCGCCCTGGACGCCCTCGTCCGCAGCCGCATCCTCGACCTCTTCGGCACCCTCCGCACCGACTGCGGCATCGCCCTGCTGCTCGTCACCCACGACCTGGCGGCCGCCCGCCGGATCGGCGGCGAGGTCGCCGTCATGCAGGCCGGCCGCGTCGTCGAACGCGGCCCCGCCACCCGCGTCCTCGACGACCCCGCCCACACCTTCACCGCGACCCTGGTCGCCGCCGACCCGGGAGCGCCCCGATGACCGCCACCACCGCCACCAGGAGAAGCCCGGCCCCCATGGGGCCTTCCCTCGCGGGTGGGGGCATCCCCGGGACGGTGGCCCGATGACCCGGCCCGCCGACGCCGCACGCACCGTCCCGCTGCTCCACATCGACAAAGTGACAAAGCACTTCGGCCCGCGCCTCGCGCTCGACGGCGTCGACCTCACCGTCCGCGCCGGGGAGACCCTCGGCCTGGTCGGCGAGTCCGGCTCCGGGAAGTCCACTCTCGCCCGGCTCGCCCTCGGCCTGCTCCGCCCGGACACCGGCACCGTCCGTTTCGCCGGCCAGGACCCGTCCCGGCTGCGCGGCCGCCGCGGCCGCGCCGTCCGCGCCGAGCTCCAGTTCGTCCCCCAGCATCCGCGCGGCTCCCTCAACCCCGCCCTGCGGTCGGGCGAGGCGGTGGCCTTCGCGCTGCGCCTGCACGGCACGCCGCGCCGCGAGCGGCCCGAGGCGGTGGCGGCGCTGTTCCACCAGGTCGGCCTGGATCCGGCTCTGGCCCGCCGCTTCCCGCGGGAGCTGTCCGGCGGGCAGGTGCAGCGGGTGGCGGTGGCACGGGCGTTGGCCGCCGGCCCCGACCTGGTGGTCTGCGACGAGCCGACGTCCGCCCTGGACCGCAGTGTGCAGGCCCGCCTGCTCGACCTGCTGACCGGGCTCCAGGAGGCCACCGGCCTCGCCTACCTGTTCATCTCGCACGACCTGGCCGTCGTCCGGCACGTGGCCCACCGGGTGCTCGTGCTGCGGAACGGCCGGGTGCTGGAGGAGGGCCCGGCCGCCGAGCTGTGGTCCGCGCCGGCCCACCCGTACACCCGGGCCCTGCTGGAAGCCGCCACCGGCCGCCCCGCCACCCCCTGAACCGCCCGCCACCCCTTGAACCGCCCGAGGTCCCCCGCACCGTCCGCACCGCCGAACCGACCGAGGAAACACCATGACGAACAGTCACACGCACGCTCCCCGCTCCAGATCCGGCGCACTGGCGGCCGCCGCCGTCCTGTTCGCGGCCGCCGGCTGCGCCTCCGGCACCACCGCGGGCGCGGGTGACGCGGCCGGCTCCGGCGGCCGCGGCGGCACCCTGGTGATCGGCGCCACCGGCAAACTGCCCAACCCGGACACCGTGATCGGCGGCGCCGGATTCGAGGGCAAGCGCCTCGTCAGCTTCCAGATCTACGAGGGCCTCACCCGCTACGAGCTGCTGAAGGACACCGACCGGCCGCCCGTGGTCACCGGTGCCCTGGCCGAGTCCTGGCAGGTCGCCGCGGACGCGAAGACCTGGACCTTCGCCCTCCGTAAGGGCGTCAGCTTCCAGGACGGCACCCTCTTCGACGCGGACGCCGTCGTCTTCAACCTCGACCGCTACCTGAACAAGCAGAGCCCCGAGTTCACCGACGCGCTCGGCGCCGCGGCGAAGGAGTACGCCGGCGACGTCGTCTCCTACCGGAAGACCGACGCCGACCACGTCGAACTCGTCACCAAGGAGCCCAACGGCCACTTCCCGGAGGACCTGACGCACGTGCTGATCGCCAGCCCGACCGCCGTCAAGAAGACCGGCTCGGCGAACTTCTCCCAGCACCCGGTCGGCACCGGCCCGTTCACGTTCGCCTCGCAGAGCGAGGGCAAGGAGATCGAACTCGTCGCCAACAGGTCGTACTGGCGCGGCGCCCCCAAACTCGACCGGCTGATCGTCAAGTCCCTGCCGGACGCCGCCGCCCGCACCGCCGCGCTGCGCTCCGGCGGCGTCAACTGGATCGAGTACCCGAACCCGGACGACATCGACAGTCTCAAGGCCGACGGGGTGCGGATCGCCACCAACAGCTACGACCACCTCTGGTACTGGATCCTGGACACCGCCAAGGCGCCGTGGAACGACCCGCGGGTGCGGCGGGCCGCCAACTACGCGATCGACCGCAGGGCGATCGCCGAGAAGCTGCTGCACGGCACCGCGGACCCGGCGTTCCAGGCCGCGCCCCGCGCCACCGCCGCCTACGACCCGGCCGGCGACGTGTACTCCTACGACCCCGCCAAGGCCAAGCAGTTGCTCGCCGAGGCCGGTCTCGCCGGCGGCTTCGCCACCTCGGTGACTGTACCGACGGGCGGCTCCGGCAACCTGCTGCCGGTGCCGATCTCCGAGGCGATCCAGCGCGACCTCGCCGCCGTCGGCATCAAGGTGGAGCTGCGCACCACGGACTGGTCCACCCTGATCAGTGCCGAGGCGAAGGGCCAGGTCGCCCTGGGGTCCGACGCGATCGCGCAGTCCACCACGCTGTTCCAGTCCGAGGCGCTGTTGCCGCTGTTCATCGGCTCCAAGAGCCCGTTCTGGACGGGTCACTACGCCAACCCGCAGGTCGACACGCTGCTCGCGACCGCGTCCGGCTCGCCGGACCAGCCGAAGCGGCAGGCCGACCACCGCAAGGCGCTCTCCCTGGTGACCCAGGACGCGCCCTGGCTGTTCGTGGTCAACGACCGCAACCCGCGGGCGCTCTCGCCCAAGGTCGAGGGCCTCGTCCAGCCGCAGTCGTGGTTCCTCGACCTCACCACCGTCCGGGTCCGCCCCTGACCGGGCCCGTCCACTGCACCGAACCGCCCGAGGAAGGAAGTCCACCGCCATGACCGCCCCGTACCCACCGCACGGCCGCACCCCGGCCGCACCGCCGAAGTGGGGCATCACCCTGCCGCTGCCGGGACTCACCATCGACCGGCACCGCTTCCTCGTCGAACGGCTCCCCGACCTCGGCTACACCGACGTCTGGAGCGCGGAGGGCGGCGGCACCGACGCCTTCACCCCGCTGGCCGCCACCGCCGCGTGGTCCCCGGGTCTGCGCATCGCCACCGGCATCGTCCCGGTGCACACCCGGGGGCCCGCGGTGCTCGCCCAGACCGCCGCCACCCTCGCCCAACTCGCCCCCGGCCGGGTCCTGCTGGGCATCGGCGCGTCCGTCCCGGCGCATGTCACCGACATCAACGGCATCCCCTTCGACGAGCCGTTCAAGCGCACCCGGGACGTGCTCCGCTTCGTCACCCGCGCCCTGCGCGGCGAGCACATCGCCGGGGACTTCGACACCTTCTCCATCACCGGCTACCGGCTGCCGCACCCGCCGGCCGAACCGGTCAAGGTCATCCTGGGCGCGCTCCGCCCCGGCATGCTCCGGCTCGGCTTCACCGAGGGGGACGGCGCCATCACCAACCTGCTGTTCCCCAAGGACCTGCCCACCGTGCTGAACGCCGTCGGCCCGCAGCCGCCCGGCAAGGAGCTCGTCGTCAAGGTCTTCGTCTGCCCCACCGAGGACACCGACTACGCCCACCGGGCCAGCCGCCCGTTCCTCGCGTGGATCCTCAACCGCGAGCCGTACCGCAGGTTCCACGAGTGGCTCGGCAACGGCAAGCTGCTCGCCGAGACCCACGAACGCTGGGCGGCCGGCGACCCCGACGGCGCCCAGAAGGCGCTGCCCGACGAGGCCGTGGACGGTCTGTTCATCAGCGGCTCGCCCGAGGAGTGCCGCGAACGCATCCTGCAGTACCACCTGCCCGGCGTCACCACCATCCAGCTGTACGTCTCGCTGCCGCCCGAGGTCTTCGTCAGCCGGGCCCGCCTGCTCGACACCCTCGCCCGTCTCGGCCCCGCGGCCGGGTAGTCCCGATCCGAGGAGGTCCCACCGATGGAACTGGAGATCCGCGGCGGCGTCCGGTCCGCCCCCGTCACCGGCCGCACCCCGCAGGAGCGGCAGGCGCTGCGCCACGCCCCCGACCCGCGGGACCGCACCGCCGACCCGTCGCACGTCGCCCGCACCGCACGCGAACTGGAGGAGGACGGACTGGACTCCGCCCTGGTCGTGCAGTCCAGCTCGTGGCCCGACCCGTGGCTGGTGGCGGGCTGGGCGCTCGCCGCGACGGACCGGCTGCGGGTCGCCGTCGCCCACCGCGTCGGCACCACGGCCCCGACCGCCGCCGCCCGCGCCCTCGCCACCCTGGACCGGCTCTCCGGCGGCCGTGCGGCGGCCCACGTCATCCTCGGCTCCAGCGACCTGGACGTCGCCCGCGACGGCGACCTGCTCGGCAAGGCCGACCGCTACCGCCGGGCCGGCGAGTACCTGGAGGTGTTCCGGCGCTACCTCGCGGCCGACCGGGACATCGACTTCGACGGCGAGTTCTACCGGGTGCACGGCGCCCGGCCCGGCCTGCGCCCCGACCCGGGCGGCGAACTGCTCTCCTTCGGCGGCTCCTCCCCGGAGGGCCTCGCCCTCGCCGCCCGGTACGCCGACGTCTACGCGGTGGGACCGCTGCCGCTGCCCGACACCCGCCGCCGGATCGCCGAGGTCCGCGCCGCCGCGGCCGAGCACGGCCGCACCCTGCGGATCTGGCGGCACGTCACCGTCGTCCTCGACGACACCGACGAGACCGCCCGCGAGCGGGTCCGCCGCCTGCGCCGCGACGCCCTGCGGCTCACCGCCGGCCCCGGCGCCCACCGCTTCGCCGAGGCCGTCCAGCTCGACCGGGACCGCGAACGCGGCCGGTCCGACCCCCGGCACGGGCCCGACCAGGTCGCCGCCTACGTCCGCCGCTCGCTCGCCGCCGCCTACACCGGCTCCCCGGACACCGTCGCCGACCGCATCGGCCTGCTCCGCTCGGCGGGTGTGGACATCGTCCAGCTCGACCTCCCCACCGAGACCGACCACGACCGGGAACTGCGCCGCGCCCTGGTGGCCCGGCTCCGCCGCGGCAGCCGCGTCCCGGCCGCCCGCCGCGGCTGGTAGCCCGCCCTCTCGTCCCCGGAAGGACCCCCTTGACAGGCTCCGTGCACCACCCCGCCGGGCGGATCGTCGTCAGCGGGTCGATCGCCACCGACCACCTGATGGTCTTCCCGGGGTCGATCACCGACCAGCTGCTGCCCGACCGCCTCGACCGGGTCTCGCTCTCCTTCCTGGTGGAGGGGCTGGAGGTGCGGCGCGGCGGGGTGGGCGCCAACATCGCCCTCGGCCTCGGCCGGCTCGGGCTCGCCCCCGTACTGGTCGGCGCCGCCGGCGCGGACCACGGCGAGTACGACGCCTGGCTGCGAGCCAACGGCGTCGACACCGCCGGGGTGCTGACCGTGCCGGACCTCCTCACCGCCCGGTTCCTGTGCACCACCGACCGGGACCAGAACCAGATCGCCTCCTTCTACCCGGGGGCGATGGCCAGCGCCGCGGACATCGACCTCACCGGGGTGCTCGCCCGGACCGGCCCCGCCCGGCTTGTCCTGATCGGCCCGGACGACCCGGCGGCCATGCAGCACCGGACGCAGGAGTGCCGGGACGCGGGCATCCCGTTCGCGGCGGATCCGTCCCAGCAGCTCGCCCGGCTCTCCGCCGAGGAGGCCGTCCACCTCGTCACGGGCGCAGACCTGCTGTTCACCAACGCCTACGAGCGGGAACTGCTGCTGCACCGCACCGGGCTGACCGAGGCCCAGGTCCTCGACCGGGTCGGCAGCTGGATCACCACACTGGGGGCCGACGGCGTCCGCATCGAGCGCCGCGGTGAGCAGCCCGTCGAGACCGCCCCGCCGCCCGAGCGGGCCAAGGCCGATCCCACCGGGGTCGGCGACGCCTTCCGGGCCGGCTTCCTGGCCGCAACGGTGTGGCAGCTGCCCGTGCTCACCGCCGCCCGGGTCGGCTGCCAGCTCGCCACCCTCGTCCTGGAGACCGTAGGCACCCAGGAGTACCCCTTCGACCCGGCCGACTTCCTGTGCCGGCTCGCCGACGCCTACGGGCCTGCGACGGCCGGGGCCGTCCGGCCGCACCTGCCGGCCCGTTCCGCGGTACGCTCGAAAAGTAATCCAGCGCCCGCCGGTCCTTCCTCGAACAGCTCGACCGCAGCGGCCGGAACATGACCCTGTCGCTCGAGGTTGTGCCGCTCCCGGCGCATGTCGCGACCCGTCGGATTCGACGAGTTCAGTGAGCCGAGATCAATTCCCATGGACCTCAACACCATCACCGAAGTCGTGCGACGGCCGGCCGACCGTCCGGGCGCGGACTGGCGCGAGGGCGACGCCTGGCTCGCCGGCGGAACGTGGCTGTACTCCGTGGAGCAGCCGCACCTCAGCCGCCTGATCGACCTGACGTCGTTACGCTGGGATCCGCTCGTCCCGAGCGACACGGGTCTCACCATCGGCGCAACGTGCACCGTCCGTGACCTCCATGCCTTCGAGCCGCCCGGCGACTGGACCGCCGGCCCCCTCCTGGCGACGAGCTGTGAAGCGTTCCTGTCCTCGTTCAAGGTCTGGAACTCGGCGACCGTCGGCGGCAACATCTGCATGTCGCTGCCGGCCGGCCCGATGATCACCCTGACGGTCGCACTCGAGGCGACGTACGAACTGTGGGCTCCCGACGGGTCGGTGCGCACCGTCGACGCCCACGACTTCGTCACCGGCAACAACCGGAACATCCTCGGGCCCGGGGAAATCCTGCGGCGCATCGACGTTCCCGCGCGCGCCCTGAGGAAACGCACCGCGCACCGCCGCTTCTCGCTGACCCGCCTCGGCCGTTCGACGGTCTTCCTCATCGGCACCCGGACGCCGGGAACGAGCGACCTGGTGCTCACCGTCACCGCCGGCACCACGCGGCCCGTGCGCCTGGCCTTCGACACCACGCCCGACGCCGACACGCTGCGGCGCAGCGTCGACGCGATCCCCGCCGGCGTCTGGTTCGCGGACCCCAACGGGACCCCCGACCACCGCCGCCACCTGACACAGCACTTCGCCGAAGAGATTCGCCGCGAACTCACAGCCGGGGGCCCGGCATGACCTACATCGTGAACGGCAGGGGCTTCGAGGAGGAACCGGCCCCCGGCCAGTGCCTTCGCACCTTCCTCCGGCAACTCGGTCACCACGGCGTCAAAAAGGGCTGTGACGCGGGCGATTGCGGCGCCTGCACGGTGTGGCTGGACGGCAGTCCGGTGCACAGCTGCATCACCCCCGCCTTCCGTGCGGAGGGCCGTGAGGTGACGACGATCGAGGGTCTCGGATCACCGGGGAACCTGCATCCGATGCAGCGCCGGTTCCGTGATGCCCCGGGTTTCCAGTGCGGTTTCTGCACCGCAGGGATGATCATGACGTCCGCCACCTTCACCGAGGCCCAGAAGGAGGACCTGCCGAGGGCGTTGAAGGGCAACCTCTGCCGCTGCACGGGCTATCGGGCGATCGAGGACGCGGTGCGGGGCGTCGCCGGCGTGGAGACGGCCGTGCCCGGAAAGGCCGTCGGGACGAGCGTCGGTGCGCCGGCGGCCAACGACGTGGTGACCGGTCGCGCCGAGTTCACGATGGACACGCACATCGACGGCATGCTGCACCTCAAGGTGCTGCACTCACCGCATGCGCACGCCCGGATCGTCTCGATCGACAAGACCGCCGCACTCGCCGTCCCCGGAGTGCAGCGGGTCTACACCTGGGAGGACGTGCCGCGCAAGCGCTTCACCACGGCGATCCACACCGACCATCTCGTCGATCCGGACGACACCTTCGTCCTCGACGACACGGTGCGCTTCGTCGGCCAACGCGTCGTCGCCGTCCTGGCCGACACGGTCGCGGCGGCGGAGGAGGGCTGCCGGAGGGTCGTCGTCGACTACGAGCCCCTGCCGGCGGTGTTCGACCCCGAGGAGGCCATGGCCGAGGGGGCGCCGCAGCTGCACGGCACGGCGGACCCCTTCGTCCGCGATCCCGTCCACAACATCCTGCTCGAGCTCCATTCGCACATCGGTGACGTCGACGCGGGGTTCGCCGAGGCCGAGGTGATCCACGAGGGCACGTACTTCTCACCGCGGGTGCAGCACGCGCATCTCGAGACCCACGGATCGATCGCCTGGATGGAGGACGGCCGCCTGAACGTCCGTACCAGTTCGCAGTCGCCCTCCATCGCGAAGGTCAAACTCGCCTACCTCTTCGCATTGCGGCCGGACCAGCTCCGGGTGTTCTGCCGACGCGTCGGCGGTGGCTTCGGCGGCAAACAGGAGGTGATCTCGGAGGATCTGGTCGCGCTCGCCACCCTGGACACCGGCCGGCCGGTCTGCTTCGAGTACACCCGCGAGGAGGAGTTCACCACCGCCTCGCCCAGGCATCCGATGACGTTGACGGTCAGGCTCGGTGCGAAGGCGGACGGAACCCTCACGGCGTTCCAGGTCCGCAATGTGTCGAACACGGGCGCCTACGGCAACCACGGCGGCGAGACGCTGTTCGCGGGCGGTGCGGCCGTCATGATCTACCGCTGCCCCAACAAGAAGTACGACGCCTTCTCCGTCTACACGAACACCGTTCCGAGCGGGGCCCTGCGCGGCTACGGAATGACGCAGCCGGCGTTCGCCGTGGAGTCGGCGATGGACGAGCTGGCCCGCGCGTTGCACATCGACCCGCTCGAACTGCGGCGGCGCAACATCGTGCGCCCGGGCGATCCGCTCGTCGCCCTGCACGACGGCCCCGACGACGTGATGTTCACCGAGGACGGACTCGGGAGGTGCATCGATCTGGTGGCCGACGCCCTGGCCCGTACGGCCGACGGGCCGCCGCCCGGTCTGGGGTGGCTCGTCGGGACGGGCGTGGCGAGTTCGCTGCACGAGACCGCGCCCCCGACCGACCACGTCTCGGAGGCCTGGGTCACGCTCGGCGACGACCTCGTCTACCAGCTGGCGGTCGGGACGGTCGAGTTCGGCGAGGGCACCTCGACCGCCCATGTGCAGATCGCGGCCGACCAGTTGGGCACGACACCGTCGCGGATCCGCCTGGTCCAGTCCGACACCGACCGCACGGGGTTCGACACCGGCGCCTTCGCGAGCGCCGGCCTCTTCGTGGCGGGCAACGCGGTACTGCGGGCGGCCGGCGCCGTGCGCGACCGCATCCTGGAGTTCGCCGCCGCGTACACGGGCGTCCACCTCGTCCTGTGCTCGATGGACGACGACGGTGTCGTCTGCGGCGACCGGCGGGTGTCGTTGGCCGAGCTCGTCGCACTGGCCAGGGCGCGCGGGATCCGCTTCACCGCCGCCCGCAAGGCCTACGGGTCGCCCCGGAGCGTCACCTCCAACACGCAGGGGTTCCGGATCGCCGTGCACCGGGTGACGGGCGAGATCCGGGTCCTCTACAGCGTCCAGGCGACCGATGCCGCCGTGGTGATCAACCCCGCACAGGTCCGCGGGCAGGTGGAGGGCGGTGTCGCCCAGGGAATCGGCTTCGCGCTGACCGAGAACCACCACGTCGACGCCGACGGAGTCATGGTCAACCCGAACTTCCGCAACTACCGCATCCCCACGTACGCCGACGTCCCCCGCACCGACGTGCTCCTGGTGGAGTCGTCGGACTCCTTCGGGCCCATGAGGTCCAAGGGGATGGCGGAGTGCTGCATCAACCCGGTGGCCCCGGCGCTGGCGAACGCGCTCCACGACGCCACGGGCGTCCGCCACCGTGCGCTGCCGCTGACCCCGGAACGGATCTACAGCCGGCTCGCCGAGAGCAGGTCGGCGCCGACGGGCCGAGCGACATGAGCACCGAAGAGCGCAACGGCGCCACGGCAACGGCCATCATCGGCCAGAAGGTCCGGCCCGGACGGGACCGGGAGTACGCGACGTGGCAGCTGGACGTCAACAGTGCCGCCGCCGACTACGCCGGGTACCTCGGCGCCGAGATCTCCCCGCCGACACCCCTGCAGCCCGACTGGGTCGTCGTGTACCGGTTCGACTCGATCGCCCACCTGCAGGCGTGGATCAACAGCGCCACCCGGCAGACGATGCTTGACGTCGGCCGCGGCTATTTCGACGGTCCCGCCACCCAGCAGGTGGTCAGCGGCGGCACCAGGCCGCCGGATCCGCTGGTGACCGTGGTGGTCACCCACCGCGTCCACCCCAACCACATCGACGACTTCCTCGCCTGGCAGCACCGCATGAGCCAGGAGGAGAGCACCTTCGAGGGCTACCGCGGCACCGAGCTCTTCCGCCCGATCGAGGGGCTGCAGGAGGAATGGACCACGCTGTACCGGTTCGACAACGCCGAGCACCTCGACGCCTGGCTGACGTCGGCCGAACGGCGGGAGATCCTCGCCGAGGGCAGGAAGTTCAACGAGTACAAACTGCACACGATCGACAACTCGTTCGGCAGCTGGTTCGCCTTCGACGAGAACGGCAGGGAAGCGCCGCCGCCCTCGGAGGCCAAGACCGCCCTCGCGGTCTGGGTCGGCCTCTACCCCACCGTGGTGCTGCTGACGCTCGCCCTGTCGCCGCTGCACATGCCGCTCTGGCTCGGGCTGCTCGTGGGCAACCTGCTGTCGAGCTTCATCATGACCTTCCTCACGATGCCGTACTACGTGAACCGGCTGCTCAAACGGTGGCTGCGGCCGAGGCCCGACGAGCCGGTGGCGAGGACCAACCTCGTCGGCCTCGGCGTCGTCGCCGCGGCGACCGTGTTCTGGGTCGTGGTCTTCTTCCTCGTCACGACCCAGTTCTGGACGCTGCCCTGACCTGCTGGGCGGTGGTCCGCGGCGCCTGCGCGCGCACCCGTTCCGGTGAGGGGAAGGCCCGTTCGGGAGCGGGTGTCCGGCGTCCGCGCCCGGCCAGCCGGCAGCCCAGGCAGTCCGGGTGCCCGTGCCCGGCTCCGGGGTCGCGCAGCCGCCAGTCCCGGCGGCCGTGCGGGCGCGGGCCGGTGGCCTTGCCCCAGCCCGCCAGGTGCAGCAGCCAGGTGGTGAGGGCGGCGGCGGGCAGCATCGCGAGGCCCAGCAGGAGCCCGGTCGCCGAGCCGGCCGCGAAGGCGGTGCCGGCCACCGCCGTGCCGGCGACGGCGAGCAGCGAGCCCGTCCAGCCGGCGACGGTGTGCCCCATGTCGTGGTCGCCGTGTGCGCTCATGTCTCCTCGTTTGGTGTGATGGTGCCGTCGCCGCAGGCCCGCGGGGACGACGTCTATCTCGCGACCTTTTATCTCACGAGCTAAGTAACTTAGATGCTAAGGAGACTGTCCTTGGAAGGCAAGCCGCGCCCGGCAGCAACCCCCGAACAGGCCCTGCGGGCGATGGACCGGATGATCGCCCTCGCCCACTTCGGGCAGCAGGACCTCGCGGCCCGGCTCGGCCTCAACACCACCGACCTGACCTGCATCGGCTTCCTCATCGAGGCGGAGCTGGCGGGCGACTCGCTCGCCGCCGGCGACCTCGCCGAACGGGCCAACCTCACCACCGGGGCCGTCACCGGCGTCCTCAACCGCCTGGAGAAGGCGGGCTACGCGCGCCGCGCGCCCGACCCGGACGACCGGCGCAAGGTCAGGATCGCGATGGACCCCTCGGCCCAGCAGCGGATCATGGAGGCCTACGGGCCGTTCTACGCCCGCCTCGGCGCCCTCTTCGCCGACTACGGCCCGGACGAGGTCGCGGTGCTGGCCGACTGGTTCACCCGGGCCCGGTCGCTGATGCAGGAGTCCCTGGAGGAGATCCGCGCCGGTCTGTGACCCGGCGTCCCGGCGCGCGCCGCCTCCGGGGAGAAACCGGTGGCGCTCCGCGCGGGCGCCCTTCTACGCTGTACAAGCATTGTACGCCGTAGAAGAGTGGAGCCGGGAATGACCGATCCCCAACGCCGCCCGGACCGATGGGTGATCCTCGCCGTCATCTGTCTGGCACAGCTCGTCGTGATCCTCGACAACACCATCCTCAACGTCGCCGTGCCCTCCCTCACCGAGGAACTCGGCGCCACCACCTCCCAGACCCAGTGGGTCATCGGCGCCTACTCGCTGGCCCAGGCCGGACTGCTGATCGCCGCCGGCGGCCTCGCCGACCGGTACGGCCGCAAGAGGGTCCAGATGATCGGCCTCGCCCTGTTCGGCGTCGGTTCGCTCGCCGCCGCCCTCGCCTCCGACCCCGGCGAGCTGATCGCGGCCCGCGCCGGCATGGGCGTCGGCGGCAGCCTCCTGCTCGCCACCAGTCTCGCCATCGTCGTCCGCACCTTCGACGCCGACGAGCAGCCCAAGGCCATCGCCGCCTGGACGGCCGTCGCCTCGCTCGGCGTCGCCCTCGGCCCGGTCATCGGCGGCCTGCTGCTGAACCACTTCTGGTGGGGCTCCACCTTCCTGGTCAACCTGCCGGTCGCCGCACTCGGCCTGATCGCCGTCGGCCGGCTCGTGCCGGAGTCCAAGGACCCGCGCGGCGACCGCCCCGACCTGCTCGGCGCCGCACTCTCCACGGCCGGCCTCACCGGCCTGGTCTACGCCGTCATCCAGGGCCCCGGCTACGGCTGGACGGCACCCCGCACCCTGCTCGCCGGCGGCCTCGGCCTGCTCTTCCTGCTGGCCTTCGCCCTGTGGGAGCGGCGGATCGAACACCCGCTGCTCGACCTCGCGTTCTTCCGCAACGCCCGGTTCCGCGGCGCCGTCTCCGGCGGCGTCCTGGTCAGCTTCGGCATGGGCGGCTCGCTCTTCCTGCTCACCCAGCACCTGCAGTTCGTCCTCCACTACGGACCGCTCGCGGCCGGACTGCGCACCGCGCCGATGGCGCTCACCGTCGTCGCGCTCAACCTCACCGGAACCGGCATACGGCTCACCGCCAGGCTCTCGCCGCCCGCCGCGATCGCCACCGGCCTCTCGCTGCTCGCCGGCGGCCTCGCCGCGATCGCACTCCTCGGCCACGACGGCTCCTACCCGGGCATCCTGCTCGGCCTGGTGATGATGGGCGCGGGCGTCGCCTGCGCCCAACCCGCCATGGCCGGCGCGGTGATGACCTCCATCCCGCCGGAGAAGGCCGGCGTCGGCTCCGGCCTGATGGGCACCCTCGGCGAACTCGGCAACTCGCTCGGCGTCGCCGTCCTCGGCGCCGTGCTCGCCGCGAACTTCGCCGCCGCCCTGCCCGCCGGGCTGCCGGACTCCGCCGCCCGCTCACTGCCGGACGCGCTCGCCGCCGGCGGTGCCCGGGCCGCCGAGCGGATCAACGCGGCCTTCGCCGACAGCCTCACCGCCGGCCAGCTCATCGGCGCGGCCGCGGTCCTGGCCGGCGGCCTGGTCGCCGCATGGCTGATCGGCCGGGCCGCGGCGATGCCGCCCGCCGCCCCCGCCCCCGCCCCGGCCGAGCCGGTGGCCCGGGCGGGCTGATCCGGCCTCTACGATCGCTGCACGGCCGCACCTTCGCGGCCGTGCGGCGAGCACGAAGGACGAGCATGGCGGAGAAGCCCCGCGACCCCGGCGTCAGCATCTGGGTGGCCCCGCCCCGGGAACGCCACCGCGGCAGCGCCCCCGCGGGCCTCAGCCGCGGGCGGATCGTCCGCGCCGCGGTCGACCTGCTCGACGCGGACGGCGTGCGGGCCCTCACCATGCGCAGACTCGCGGCCGCCCTCGACGTCACCCCGATGTCGGTCTACTGGTATGTCGACAACAAGGACGAACTCCTCGAACTCGCCCTCGACGAGGCCTTCGGCGACATGCGGATCCCCCCGCTCGGCGACGGCGACGACTGGCGTGCCCACCTGCGCCTGCTCGCCCACGAGTACCGCCGCTGCCTGCACGAGCACCCCTGGGCCGCCCAACTCGCCGGACAGTTCCTGGCCCTCGGCCCCAACGCACTGTTCTTCTCCACCAGCGCGATCGGCGCGATCCGCCGCACCGGCCTCACCGGCGACCGCCTCGGCGGCGCCCTCGGCCTCGTCCTGCAGTTCGTCTACGGCTTCGCGCTCGGCGAGTCGCAGTGGCTGCAGCGGGTCAAGGCCTCCGGCCTGCCCGAGGACGAACTCAACCGGGTCGTCCGCGGCCTCGTGGAGAAGGCGGACGCCCGCTTCGCCGAGAACGCCGACCTGCTGCCGCCCGCCGAGGACGGTGGGATCCGCGCCTCCCGTGACATCCAGTTCGAGACCGGCCTCGACATCGCGCTCGCCGGCATCGACGCCGCCATCGCCGCCGACCGCTGAGCGGCGGTCCGTCATCGAACGGAGATCCGTCGGTGGTCGAACCGTGCTGACGGCACGTCAGAATCACAGTCATGGGTACGGGGGGAAAGCGGAACGGGACCGGCTGCGGCTGCGCCCTCGCCGCGGCGGCGCTGATCGCACTGCCGGTGCTGCTGCTCTGGACCTGGCACCGGTCCACGGCGCCACCCGATGTGGCGGCCCTCGCCAGGTCCAGGCCGGTCGCGGTGGTCGACGAGGACGCCCGCGCCGACATGGACCGGCGGCTCACCGAACTCACCTCCGCCCTGCCCGGGGCCGTCCTGATCGGTGACGCGGTCGACGACGGCTGCGGCGCCACCGCCCGGACCGGATTCGCGGCGGGCTACGAGGAGCCGTCCTGCACCCGGGACGTGATCCGCTACCTCGCTCTCGCCGACCCGCCGCCCGCGGCCGTGGCCACCGTGGAGGCCGCGCTCACCGCCCACGGCTGGCGCCCCGACCTGCCGATCGGCGAGACCGCCGCCCGGCCCGACGGCACCGGTGGCGGACCGGACGGCAGCTGGACCACTCCGATCCACTGCACCTCGCCCTGACCGGCTACACCCCCGGAGCGCCCGCCGCCGAGCCCGAGCCGGCGGCCGGCACCTTCGTCCCGTGGACCGTCAGCGCCGACCGCGAGGCCCACCCGCTCCCGGTGGCCGAGGCCCTCACCCGGGCCACCGCGGCCCACCGAACCCTGGTCGCCGTCCGGATCCGCCACACCTACTTCCCGGTCCGCCCACCTGCCGGCGTGCCCGTCCCGCCCGATCCCGGCACCACCGCATGCCACAGCGGCAGCCTCTGCACCTGACCGCCGGACCGCCCCGGCGGCCCGCGGAGCGGCACGGCGTCGCGCGGCCCGCGCCCCCGTCAGCCGGTGCTTCCGTCAGCCGGTGGTGAGGTCGGGCGGGAGGGGGCTGGGCTCCTCGGCCAGGCGCATCGCCGCGGCGGCGGCGCCGACCAGGCCGGCGTCGGTGCCCAGCTCGGCGCGGTGCAGCCGGATGCCGTGGGTGAAGGGGAGCGCGGCGTACGAGGCCAGGTGGCGGGCGAGCGGGTCGAACAGCACCGGGCCCGACTGCGCCACCCCGCCGCCGATCACCACCGCCTCCAGCTCGACCAGGGTGGCGGTGGCCGCGATCCCTGCCGCGAGGGCCCGGGCCGCCCGGTCGTAGGCGGCGAGTGCGACCTCGTCCCCGGCCAGGGCGGCCGCGGCGACGGCGGCGGCCGTCGCGTCGCCCTCCGGCAGGCGCAGGCCCTGCTCGCGGGCGTGCCGGGCGATCGCGGTGCCGCTGGCGTACAGCTCCACGCAGCCCCGGCTGCCGCAGGGGCAGGGCGGGCCGGCCAGGTCCACGGTGATGTGGCCGATGTGGCCCGCGTTCCCGGACGGCCCGGGGTACACCGCGCCGTCCAGCACCAGACCGCCCCCGACACCGGTGGAGACCACCATGCACAGGGCGTTCCGGTAGCCGGCCGCCGCGCCCTGCCAGGCCTCGGCCTCCGCGATCGCCACGCCGTCCCCGATCAACGCCACCGGCACCCGTACGGCGGGATGCCCGGCGACCCGCTCCACCAGGGGGAAGCCGCGCCAGGCGGCGATGTTCACCGGGCTGACGGTGCCCGCCGCGGCGTCCACCGGGCCGGCGCTGCCGATGCCGAGCGCCGCCGCCTCGGGCCAGCGCGGGTGCCCGGCCAGCTCCTCCACCGCGTCCAGGACGGCGGCCAGCACCGTCCCGGCGGGCGCCGAGGCCGGGGTGGGCCGCCGGACCTGTGCCACCAGGGCGCCGGCGGCGTCCACCAGCGCGGCGGCGATCTTCGTCCCGCCGATGTCGACGGCCGCGACCAGGGCCGTCCGGGCGGCTGCCGGTGCTGCCTTCTCGGTGGGAACGGTCGAGGACACGGGGGCTCCCGGGCGGTTCGGTGGGCCGCCAGACTATCCGGGCACGCCCGCCGGGACGGGCCGCCGCGCGGGACGTCGTCGCAGGTCAGCACATGGACGGCGGCAGCCGTCGGGGTCAGCTCGGTGGCGTCGGGTGCGGCTCCGGGCGGACGGTGCCGGACAGCAGCGGTGCCCCGAAGCGGTCCGGCCGGTGGCTCTCGCGGTCCGGGATGCGGTGGCGCGGAGCGTCCCCGGTCGAACCGGCCAGCGGCACCAGCCGCCGGGCGACGAGGTGGCCGACCCAGTGCCGCCCGCACTGCGGACACGGCACGCCGCCGTCCGGTGTGTACGGGGAGGCCGCGCCGATGCCGTCGTGGGAGAACTGCTCCCAGTCGGCGCCGTCGTCGTCCCGGTAGTGCTGGACGTCGTAGTCCACGGACCAGTGGTGCCAGCACTGTCCACAGGTGAATTCGACCCGCTCCACGGCCAGTTCGGTGATCATCGCGCCTACCTCCCTGCCTCGGCCCTTGACAAGCCCTTTATCCAGAATTATCCCGGTTTCAGGGGCCGCGGATACCGTCCGGAGGGAGTCCGGTTCATGGCGCACTCGGCAGGCGACGGAGAGGGCCCGCACGCCGGGCCCGACGAGGACCTGCGCCGGCTCAAGGCCGAGTACGACAACTACCGGCGCCGCGTCCACCGCGACCGGCTCGCCGTCCGCGAGATCGCCGTCGCCAACGTGCTCGGCCGGCTGCTCCCCGTGCTCGACGCCCTCGACCAGGCCCGCGTCGCCGGCGAGGTCGTCGACGGCTTCGGCGCCGTCGCCGACCTCCTGGAGACCGAGCTCGGCGCCCTCGGCCTGCAGTCCTTCGGCGAGCCGGGCGACCTCTTCGACCCCGTCCTGCACCTCGCCATCGGCTACACCCGCTCCGCCGTGGTCTCCGGCCCCATCTGCATCGAGATCGTCCGCACCGGCTACCGCGTCGGCGACCAGCTGCTCCGCCCCGCCGAAGTCGTCGTCGCGGAACCGCCGAGCCCGGCCTGAACACCGGCGGTCACGGCAGGCCGAGCTCCCCGCGCACCGGCTGCGGGATGCTCCCGAGGACCGACTCCGGTACCTCCCCGTACTCCGGCGCCGCGACCGTGCGCGCCGACCAAGTGCCGCCGGCCCCCTCCGTGACCACACGGAACTCGACCGTCGGGTGGGGCACCCCGTTGGGAGTGAGGACGATCCAGACACGGTCCCCGGCGTCCTCCCACCGGAAGGTCGGGCTGTCTGCGAACGTGCCGTACTCGGTGGTGTCGCGCCACACCACCACTCCGAGCGCCCCTTCGCCGGTCGACGACGACGGCGGCGTGTAGGACCTGATCACGGCGCGGCGGCGGGTGCCACCGGGATCGCTCCTCGATCCGGTCTCCTCCACCAGGAGAGCGAAGCGGTCCGTCGGGGACCTCACCCAGTACGACGGGCTCGCCTCGCTGCCCGTGTGGATCCGGTTGCTGTGGGTCGGCCCGCCCCCGGACGGCGCGGGAACGGCGGTGTGCTGCGCCCCGGGCACGCAGCCGACGAGGAGCAACGCCGCGGCCGAGGCCGGTGCGAGGAGGGCCAGTGCGGCCCGGGTCCGTGGCTGCACGGTTCCCTCCCTGAGCGGCGGTTCGGTCGGCCGGAACGGGCCGCCGTGCCCCGGAGCGGTCGGTCCGGTCGGCCTTCTGACGGCCGGTCCGGGACAGCCTCCGGCAGCGGCGGCGGGCTCGTCAACGGCGATTCCGCAAACCCGGCCGGGCTCAGCCCCGTGCCAGGCGGTGCAGGGGATCTCCGGTGAGGCCGAAGCGCTGCTTCAGGGCGCGGCGGGCGGCGTGCAGGCCGGCCATGCCGTGGACGCCGGGGCCGGGCGGGGTGGCGGCGGAGCAGAGGTAGACGCCGTCGAGCGGGGTGGCGTACGGGTCGAGGGCGGGGACGGGGCGGAAGGCCGTCTGCCATAGGGTCATCGCGCCGCCGCCGATGTCGCCGCCCACGTAGTTGGCGTTGTACAGCTGCTGGTCGGCGGCGGTGGTGACCGTCCTGGCGAGCACGAGGTCGCGGAAGCCGGGGGCGAAGCGCTCGATCTGCCGTTCCACGGCGTCCCCGACGTCCACCGTCGACCCGTGCGGCACGTGGGCGTAGCTGTAGAGGGTGTGCCGGCCGGCCGGGGCCCGGCCGGGGTCGACGATGCCGGGCTGCACGGCGAGTACGTACGGGCGGGCCGGGTGGCGGCCCGCGGCCACCTCCCGTTCGACGGCGACGGTCTCCTCGCGGGTGCCGGACAGGTGGAGGGTGCCCACCTCGGCGCAGGCCGGGTCGGCCCAGGGCACCGGCCCCGCCAGCGCGAAGTCGACCTTGCTGACGGCCGAGCCGTAGCGGTAGGCGCGCAGCCGCCGGGCGTATCGGTCGGGCAGGGCGGGCCCGGCCAGGTGGAGCAGTCCGGCGGGGGTGAGATCGAGCAGGACGGCGCGGGCGGGAGGGAGTTCGGCGAGCGACTCGACGCGGTGGCCGGTGGTGATCCGGCCGCCGAGGCGGACCAGTTCGGCGGCCATCGCGTCGGCGATCGCCTGGCTGCCGCCGCGCGGCACCGGCCAGCCGACGGCGTGCCCGAGGGCGGCCAGCAGCACGCCGGCGCCGGCCGGGGCGAAGGCGCGCGGCGGGGCGACGGCGTGCGCGGCGACGCCCGCGAGCATGGCCCGGGCGGCCGGCTCGCGCAGCCGCGCCCCCCAGGCCGGGGTGCCGAACTCGGCGATCCGCAGGCCCAGCCGAAGGGCCGTCAGCGGCTCGGCGGGGAGACGGCGCTGGTCGGAGAGTGCGGCGTCGACGGTGCCCTGCCAACGGTCGACCAGCGGGCCGAACAGCGCCCGCCAGGCCCGGCCGTCGCGGCCGAGCCGCTCGGCGGTGCGGTCCAGGTCGCGGTAGGCGATCCCGGCCGGGGCGCCGTCCAGCGGCTGTGCGTACGCGGCCGGGGGCTGCAGCAGCTCGACCCGTTCGGCGAGGCCGAAGGCCCGGAAGAACGGCGAGGCCAGGGCCATCGGGTGGGCGACCGAGCAGAGGTCGTGCCGGAAGCCGGGGAGGGTGGTCTCGGCGGTCCGCAGGCCGCCGCCGACGGTCTCCGCGGCCTCGTACACGACGGTCTCCAGGCCGGCGGCGGCGAGCAGCAGGGCGGCGGCGAGTCCGTTCGGCCCGGCGCCGACCACCACGGCGTCCACTCGGCCGGCTCCGCCCGGTGTGCTGCCGGAAGTCCGCCCTGCCACCGTGCCCACGCTCCCCGTTCCGTGCCTGCCGACGATCCGTCCGTCCGCACTCTCGCACATCCGGGCGGCGGCCCCGCGCACCCCTGCCGGGCGGGGTGCGCGCCGGTCAGCCGCGTCGGGGCTCCCAGTGGAACAGCCGCCGGCCGAGCACGGCGGCGGCGGCGCCCCAGGCGGCGATCATCAGCAGGGAGGGGGCGGCGTGTGCCCAGCCGTGCAGCAGGTCGAGCCGCTCCAGCGGGGCGCCGCCCCAGGTCTCGTGGCCGAAGCCGCGGCCGAACCAGGCCGTCCGCAGGCCCTCCACCACGGGGGCGAGCGGCAGGACGTGCGCGGCGGGTCGCAGCCACTCGGGCAGCGAGGCGAGCGGGGCGACCACACCGCTGCCGAACATGCAGAGCAGCAGCACCGGGGTGGCCACCATCGGCGCCGCCTCCGCGCTCGGTGTCACACCGGACAGCGCCACGGCCAGCACCGCGAACAGCAGGTAGCCGCCGGCCAGGACGAGCAGCAGGAGCAGCGGATCGGCGGGCAGTGCGGTGCCGAACCAGCCCACCGAGACCGCGCCAAGCACCACGACCTGCAGCAGCACCACCGCGCCGCCCGCGCCGATCTGGCCGGCGAAGATCGCCGTCGCCGGGACCTCGGTGCCGCGCAGCCGCTTGAGGACCAGGTCGTCGCGGCGGGCGACCAGGCCGTTCAGCAGGTTGATGAACGAGGTCACCAGGGCCAGACCGATGAAGCCGACGGTGGTGTAGCCGGCCGCGCTCACCCCGGCGATCTCCTTGCCGCGCAGGGGCGCGGCGACCACCAGGTTCAGCAGCACCGGCAGCAGGAAACCGATGAAGGTGGAGCGCCGGTTGCGCCAGAACACCCGCCAGGAGAGCAGGAACTGGCCGCGGGCGTAGCCGAGCCAGCCGCGTGGTGCGGCCGTGCGAGTGCCCGGAGCCGTTGCGGCGGCCCGGCCGGCGGCGAGGGTGCCCGTGGTGTTGGTGGTGGTCATCGTGCAGCCGTCCCTTCGTGTGCCGCGTCCTTGCCGCGGCCGTCGTGCGCCAGTTCCAGGAAGACGTCCTCCAGGGAGGCGGACCGCACCTCGATGCCGTCCAGCTCCACCGACCACTCGGCGGCCCAGGTGTGCAGGGCGGCCAGCGCCGGGGCGGTGCGGGTCGCGGTGTACGTTGCGACGCCGTCCGAGACGGTTGCCGACTCACCGAGCACCTGCGGGAGTCGGGCCTCGCTGACACCGGACGGCAGCGGGAAGGTGATCCGGGTGCCGTGCCCGGCGAGCACCTCGTCCACCGTGCCGACCGCGGCCAGCCGGCCGCGGTCCATGATGGCCACCCGGTCGGCCAACTGCTGGGCCTCCTCCAGGTAGTGGGTGGTCAGCAGGACGGTGGTGCCGGCCGCCTGGAGCTCCTTGACGATCCGCCAGGTGGTGCGGCGGGCCTCCGGATCCATGCCGGTGGTGGGCTCGTCCAGGAAGAGCAGGTCGGGGTCGTTCAGCACGGCCAGCGCGAGGTCGAGGCGGCGCCGTTCGCCGCCGGACAGCTGGGCGACCCGGGTGTCCGCCCGCTCGGTGAGACCGACCTGGCCGAGCACCTCGGCGGTCGGCCGCGGCCCGGTGAGGAAGGACCGCCAGGAGTCGACCGTCTCCCGGACGGTCAACTCCTTGAAGAAGCCGCCCTCCTGGAGCATCACGCCGGTCCGGCGGCGGACCTCGGGCCCCTGCGCGTACGGGTCCAGGCCGAACACCCGCACCGTGCCGGAGCTCGGCGGGCCGTAGCCCTCCAGCACCTCCAGCGTGGTCGTCTTGCCGGCGCCGTTGGTGCCGAGCAGGGCGAAGAGCTCGCCGCGGGCCACGGTGAAGGAAACACCGCGCACCGCCTCGTAGTCGCCGTAGCGGCGGTGCAGGTCCCGCACTTCCACGGCTGCTGTCCCGGGAATTCCGGAGCTGATGGTGGATGTCATGGAATACAGCGTGAGGGGTGCCGGGTTCCCAAGGCAAGAGCCAGTATTTGCACAGGTCAGGGGTCATTCAAAATGTCATGTGCGAGAGTGTGTCATTTTCCAGGGATGAATTCCTGACATCCCCTACTGTCGTACGCCTGTGCCCCGGGTGCATATTTTTCTCGTCGCCGGGAGCGAGTCGGAGAAAAGGCCGGCGAGCGAACGGCGGAGAACGGCGACCGGGCCCCGGCCGGGGAACGGCGCCGCTCAGCGGAGGGAGACCACCATGGCCGAGAACGAGATCACCGAGAACGAGCAGTTCGACATCGAGGTCGAGGAGCTCGACACCGTCAACGGTGGCATCAGCGTCAGCTCGCTGGCCTGCGCCGCCTGCCCGGTCTCCAGCTTCAGCTCCGTGTCCAACTCGGTCGCCGAGACCGCCGCGGAGTAACGGGTTCCGTGCCGCGGTGGGCCCGCCTGGCGGGTTCCACCGCGGCACCCCTGTTTCCGCCCCAACTCAGAACCACCACCGACCCAGTTGAGGAGAGCCGGGCATGGACAGCCTCCGGCACGAGCTGACGCGGTTCATCCAACAGCCCGCCGCGCAGCAGGACCCACCCGCGCTCTACCGCCGACTGCTCGCCGAGGCCCCGGTGCTCGACCTCGGCCGGGTGCACGTCGTCTCCGGCTACGAGGAGATCGTCACCGTCCTCATGCACCCCGGCACCGCCGTCGACCCCGCCTCCGTCGGCCTGCCCCGGGCCGGCGCCACCGCGCTCTCCCGGGTGGTCGACCGGATGCTGCCGATGCGCGACGGCGCCGACCACACCCGCCTCAAGCGGCTCGCCACCACCGCCTTCAGCGCCCGCCGGCTGGAGCAGATGCGCGGCCGGATCGAGTCCACCGCCGAGCGGCTGCTCGAACCCCTGCTCGCCGCAGGCTCGTTCGACGTCGTCACCGACCTCGCCGTGCCGCTGCCGGTGGCCGTCTCCTGCGCCATCCTCGACATCCCCGACAGCGAGCAGGACCGCGTCACCGGCTGGGCCCGCCTGGTCGCCCGCTCCCTGCTCGACGACTTCAACGGCACCGAAGGCGCCGCCCGCATCGCCGAACTCGACACCGAATTCGACCAGTTCCGCGCCTATGTGGAGGAACTCTGCGCCGCGCGGGCGGCCGAACCCGGCGACGACCTGATCAGCCGGCTCACCGTCGCCCGCGCCGAGGGCCGACTCGACGACCAGGACCTGCTGGCCTTCGTCGTCATGCTGCTCGCCAACGGCCTGGAGACACTCACCTCCGGCCTGGCGGTCGCCGTCTGGCAGTTGCTCCACACGCCGGGCCTCGCCGAACGCCTGCGCGCCCGACCCGCCGACGCGGTCGCCGTCTTCGACGAGGCCCAGCGCCTCGGCAGCCCCGTCCGCGCCAGCGCCCGCGCCCTCACCCGCGACGTCGAGGTCGGCGGCACCGTCATCCCCGCCGGCCGGGTCGCCCTGCTGCTGTACGCCGCCGCCAACCGCGACCCGCGGCGCTTCGCCGACCCCGACCGCTTCGACCCGGACCGGGCCGAGCTTCGCCACCTGGCCTTCGGCCACGGTCCGCACCACTGCCTCGGCGCACCGCTCTCCCTGATGGCCGGCGCCGCCGTCCTGCGCGGCCTCGCCGCGGCCCACGAGAGCCGCGAGCTCGGCACCCCGCTGACGGCGGAAACCGCCCCCTGGAGCACCCAGTTCGTCTTCGGCGGCCTGCGCGCACTCCCGCTGCACTGCCCGCCCCGGCCGGTCCTGACGGGGGTGGGGCAGGCATGAGCGGAACCGTCACCGGAAAACGCAACCGCCGCGGCCGTGGAACCGCCGCACCGACCACGACACCGGACACCGCGGCCGCGCACCCCCCGGACGCAGCCGCAGCCGCAGCCGCAGCCGCAGCCCCGGACCCGACCGTGCCGCCGACTGCCGACCGGACGGGGCCCGCGCCGACCGCGGCCGTGCTCGAACCCGGCCTGGACCAGCCCGTCAGGCTCGTCGGTGCGCGGTTGTCGGCCGCCGCCGGGGCGTTGCTGCTCGCGGTGGGTGCCGGGGCGGCCTGGGTCGCCTTCGGCACCCTGCCGCACACCCTGCCGGTGAACGCGGTCGTGGCCCACGGCGCGGCTCCCGCGACCGTCCGGGCCGACCAGCCCGGTACCCTCGCCCGGCTGCTGGTGAGCCCCGGTGAGCGGGTGGCGACCGGCCAGGCCGTCGCCGAACTGCGCGGCACCGACGGCCGCCGGAGCGAGCTCCGGGCGACCCGAGCCGGCACGGTCACCGCCCTGCTCGCCGCCCCCGGCGCCGAACTCGCCCCAGGCGTCCCCGTCCTCACCCTCGATCCGATCGAACTCCCGCTCACCATCCGGCTGTTCGCAACCGACCCGGCACAGGCCCGGGAGCTTCGGCCGGGGCGGACCGTGCTGGTGCCGGTTCCCGGGGCCGGAGCAGTCCGGGCGGTGATCACCGCGGTCGACCCGCTGCCCGCCCGGGCCGACTCGCTGGACGGCACGCTGCCCGTCCCGCTCCCGGGCCTGCCCACCGATTCGGCCCCGGTCTGGACGGCGTACGCCGAACTCGCGGCCGCCGCGCAGCAGTCGGCAGCGGGCCTGCCCGGACCGCTGCCCGTCACCGCCGAGGTCGATCTCGGTGCCCGCCACCCCTACCAGGCGGTGCTCGGCAAGGGGGTCGCGCGATGAGCCTCGACGTCCGGGAGACCCCGGCCGGCGCCGACAGCACGACAAGGGCCCCGAAGAACTCCGGGGCCGGACCGTCGCGGAGGAAGCCCGGGCAGCGCCGGTATCTCCGCACCCCGGTCGTCCCGCAGATGGAGGAGCAGGACTGCGGCGCGGCCTGCCTGGCCGTGGTGCTCGGCGCCTTCGGGCGGCGGGTCACCCTGCAGGAGGCGTCGCGGGCCTGCGGGGTCAGCCGGGACGGGGTGAGCGCCGCCGCGGTGGCCCGCGCCGCCGGCCGGTACGGGCTCACGGCCCGCGGCCGCCGGGTGGTCCGCGCGGAAGGGCGCCTGCTCGGCCTGGACAAGGTGCCGGTGCCGTCGATGGTGCTGGTCACCGGCCCGCACTTCGCCGTCTTCGAGGGCGTCCGGCGCGGCCGGGTGCACATCAACGACCCCTCCCTGGGCTCCTATTCGGCCTCGCCGGCGGAGTTCTGGGAATCCTTCGCGGGGATCGCCGTCGGCTTCGAGCCGGGTCCGGACTTCGAGCGCGGCGGCCGCCGCTTTCCGCTGCTGCGCGCCCTGGCCGGCCGGATGCGCCCGTTCGCCGGTCCGCTGCTGCTCGCCGTGCTGCTGGCGGTGCTGCTCGCGGTGCCCGGCGTCGCGGCGGCCTTCCTGCTGCGCGCCTACCTCACCTCGGTGACCCTGGCCGGCACCGCCTCCTGGGCGCTGCCGCTCACCCTGACGGCGGCTGCCGTCGCCGCGACCGTGCTGCTCGGCACCTGGCTGCAGCAGAGCCTGGTCAACCGGGTGCTGGAGGCGATGGCGGCCCGCGGCGCCTCCGGCTTCCTGTGGCGGATGCTGCGGCTGCCAGGCTCGTTCTTCCACCGCCGGCAGCTCGGCGGCCTGGTGACCCGGGTGCAGATGAACGACGGCCTGGCCGCCCTGCTCTCGTACCGGGCCGCGGGCGCCGCCGCCTCCGCCGCCGCGGCCGCCGTCCACCTGGGCGCACTGGCCTGGCTGGAGCCCCGGCTGGCCGCGGTGCCCGTCGCGGTGGCCGTGCTGGACGTGCTCGCGCTGCGGGTCGCCGACCGGCGGCGCGGCGGCCTGGTGCACCGGCTGCACGCCGAGCAGTACAAGCGCGACGGCGTGGCCTTCGCCGGAGTGTCGGCGATCGAGACGGTGAAGGCCGAGGGCGCGGAGGACTCCTTCTTCCGCTCCTGGGCGGGCTGGCAGGCCCGGGCGATGGAGACCGGCCAGAAGGTCACCGCCGCGGTGATCGTGCCGCTCTCGCTGCCGGGCGCGCTCAACTCGGCGGCCACCGCGACCGTGGTGGTGGCCGGCACCTCGCTGCTGCTCGGCGGCTCGCTCTCCCTCGGCACCCTGGTGGCCTTCCTGCTGCTGCTCAACGGCTTCCTTCTGCCGGTCGGCCAACTAGTCGGAACAGGATCGGAGTTCACCATCGCCCGGGCGCAGAACGCGCTGCTGGAGGACGTGGAGACCACCGAGCCCGACCCCTTCCTCACCCCCGTCCTCGACGCCCCGGCCGAGCCCGTCCGACTGACCGGCGAGTTGGAGCTCCAGGACGTGTCCTTCGGCTACGACCCCAACCGCCCGCCCGCGATCTCCGGCATCTCGCTGCGGATCCGACCGGGGGAGTGGGTGGCCGTGGTCGGCACCAGCGGCAGCGGCAAGTCCACCGTGGCCCGGCTCGCCGCCGGGGTGCTGCGCCCCTGGGGCGGCCGGGTGCTGCTCGACGGACGCCCCAGGGACGACTGGCACCGCGCCGTCGTGACCGCCCAGGTGGCCTATGTGGAACAGCAGTTGCGGCTCTTCGAGGGCACCGTCCGGGAGAACCTCACACTCTGGGACCCGGCACTCCCCGAGGACGCCCTGCACCGGGCACTGGAGGACGCCGAGGCCGCCGACCTGGTCCGCAGACGCGGTGGCCCGGACGGCGCCCGGATCGAGGAGGACGCCCGCAACCTCTCCGGCGGCGAGCGCCAGCGCCTCGAACTCGCCCGCGCGCTGGCCCTGGAGCCGGCCCTGCTGGTGCTGGACGAGGCCACCTCGGCGCTCGACGCGCACACCGAGGCCGCCGTCAACACGCACCTGCGCCGCCGCGGCACCAGCTGCCTGGTGCTGGCCCACCGGCTGAGCACCGTGCAGGCCGCCGACCGGGTGGTGGTGCTCGCCGGCGGCCGCATCGTCCAGCAGGGCACCCCGGCCGAACTCGCCGCCGTACCGGGCCCGTACCGCACGCTGCTCGCCGACCGGGCGACCGGCACCCAGGAGGGGGCATGACCGTCACCACGACCGCCGCCCGCGCCACCACCCGCACGGCGGCCGACACGCCCGCGACCGGCCCGGCCACCACGCCGGCGACCGGCCCGGCCGCCACCGCCGCCGCCAATCGGTCGGCGCTGACCGCGGCCCTGGGCGAACTGCACGCCGCGGGCTCCTGCGGCGCCGCGGGCCCGCCCGCCGCGGCCGACCCGGCCGGGCAGGCCCGCGCCGTGCTGGTCGCGCTCGGCCTCGACCGCGCCGGTGGAACCCCGGCCGCGGACGGCGGCCTGCCCGCCGCCGTCCGGACGGCCCGTGACCCGCTGGCCGCGCTGCTGCGGTCGGCCGGGGTGCGGTCCCGCCCGATCACCCTGCCGGCCGGCGCGGACGGGCACGGCGACCCCGCCGGGCTGGCCGGGCCGGTGGTCGGCTTCGCCGCGGACGACGGGCGCCCGATCGCCCTGGTGCCGCGCCCGGCCGGCGGCCACCGGCCGTACGACCCGGCGGTCGGCCGGCCCGCCGGCCGCAAGGACCGGGTGGCGCTGCAGCGGCGGGCCCTGCTGCTGTACCCGCCGCTGCCGCCCGGCGAGTTGGGCCCGGCCGGACTGGCCCGGTTCGTGCTGGCCGTGCCGGGTGCCCGCCGGGACCTCGCCCGGCTCACCGCGGCCGGACTGGCCGCCGCCCTGCTCGGCCTGCTGGTGCCGCTCAGCACCGGTGTGCTGCTGCCGCAGCTGCTGGCGGCCGACCGGCACCCCGTCCGCTGGCTGGCCCTGCTGCTGGGGTCGGCGGTGGCGGCGTCCTGGCTGCTGGTGCTCGTCCGCAACACGGCGGCCGTGCGGCTGACCGGGCGGGTGCAGTCCGCGTTGGAACCGGCCGTCTGGGACCGGCTGCTGGGCCACGACGCCCGGTTCTTCCGCGACTTCACCACCGGAGACCTGGTGCACCGGGCGAACGCGGTCGCCCAGGCCCGCCAGGCGATGTCCGAGGTGCTGGTCGGCGCGGTGCTCGGCGCGGTGTTCGCCACCTCGGGCCTGACCGTGGTGCTGCTGGTCGACCCGTGGTTCGGCGGGCTGCTGCTGGTCGCCGTGCTGGCGGTCACCGGGCTGCTGCTGGCCCTCGGCCGCCGCCGGCAACGGTACGAGAGCGAGGTGTTCGCCCTGCACGGCCGGCTGCAGGGCGTGCTCTACGGGCTGCTGCTCGGCATCGACAAGATCCAGACCGCGGGCCGGGAGATCCAGGCCTTCGCCCGCTGGGCGGTGCCCTTCGCCGCCCAGAAGCGGGCCGACGCCGCCGCCCAGCGGACCGACGCCGCGGCCGGCGCGGTCACCGCCGCCCTGCAACCGCTGCTGCTGGCCGTTCTGTTGGCGGGCGCGACGGCCGCCGGGGACACCCCGTCGGGGCACCTGATGGCCGCCGGTGTCGCGGCCGGCCAGGTCGCCATGGCGCTCGGCCAGGTCACCCACGCCGCGGCAGGCGCCTACGGCATCGCCCCGGTACTGGACCGGCTCCGGCCGATCCTCGCCGAGAGCGGGCCGCGCGAACGGGCGGAGGCGCTCGCCGACCCCGGCCCGCTGCGCGGCGAAGTCGCCCTGGAGAACGTGGTGTTCCGCTACCCGGGCACCGCCGCCCCCGCCCTGGACGGCGTCTCGCTGCACGCCGCGCCCGGGGAACTGGTCGCCGTGGTCGGCCCGTCCGGCGCCGGCAAGTCCAGCCTCGTCCGGCTGCTGCTCGGCTTCGAGCGGCCGGAGTCCGGGACGGTCCGTTACGACGGCCGCGACCTCGCGACCCTCGACGCCCGGCTGGTCCGCCGCCGGCTCGGCGCCGTCCTCCAGCACGGCCGGATGCTGCGCGGCTCGCTGCTGGAGAACCTCGCCGGCACCGACAGCGAGGTCACCGAGGACCAGGTCTGGGCCGCCGCCGAACTCGCCGGCATCGCCGACGACCTGCGGCGCCTGCCGCTCGGCCTGGGCACCCGGATCGGCGAGGACGCCCAGGGCTTCTCCGGCGGCCAGGTCCAGCGGCTGCTGCTGGCCCGCGCCCTCGTCCGCCGGCCCGCCGTCCTGCTGCTGGACGAGGCCACCTCCGCCCTCGACAACGCCACCCAGCGCAAGGTCGCCGAGGCCGTCGCCGGCCTCGACACCACCCGCGTGGTCATCGCCCACCGGCTCAGCACCGTCCGCACCGCCGACCGCATCCACGTGCTCTCCGGCGGGCGGGTCACCGCCACCGGCACGTACGACGAACTGCTGGGCACCGACCCGCTGTTCACCCGCCTCGCCCGACTCCAGGAGATGTGAGATGTCGCTCGACCTGCAGACCTGGCTCCGCCCCGCCGACACCGCCGCCGACGGGCGTGCCGACCAGGGCGCCGGCCCCGCCCGGCTGCTCCCCGGTACCGCCCGGGGCGACGAGCGGCTGCGCGCCGTGGTGACCGCCGCGGCCTCCTTCGACGACCGGGCGGCCGCCCGCTCCGACGGCACCGCGTACTTCGCCCCCGACCCGGACGAGGACCGGCGCACCCGCGCCGCCGCCGTCGACACCTGGCTGCGGCGGGCGGCCGGCGGCCACGGCGGCGCCGGCGTGCTGCTCGACCACCTCGCCGAGACCGGCCGGCCGCTCGGTGACGGCCTGCGCCCCGTCATCCTCGCCGACCCGGGCGAACTGCCGCCCTGGGCCCTCGCCCTGGCCGCCTTCCTGCGTACCCTGCCCACCGTGCCCGGCCCCAGGACCGCCGTGCCGGGCGCCCTCACCGCCGCTTTCGGGGCCGCCGCAGCTGCGCTGCTGCCCGACGGCCCCGGCGGCATCCTCGGCGTCCCCGTCACCGACCGGGCCCGCGCCGACCTGGCCGGCACCCTGACCGCCCGGCTCACCGAGGCCTGCAACCTCTCGCTCTGCCACGAACTGCAGGCCGCCACCGGCCGCCCCCGCGCCACCGACTGGGACGCCGCCGGCGGCCTGGACACCTCCGTGGAGGGCTGGCTGGCCCGGCTGGAGCGGCTGCCCGCCCTCGCCCACCTGGTCGGCACGGTCTGCCGGCAGTGGCAGTACGTGCAGACCGAGCTGTTCGCCCGGCTCGCCGCCGACCGCGCCCTGCTGGTCGAGCAGCTCTGGCAGGGCGAGGACCCCGGGCCGCTCGACCAGGTCCGCGGCGACGCCGGCGACCGGCACGCCGGCGGCCGCTCGGTCGCCCTGCTGCACTTCGCGGGCGGCCGGGCCGTCGTCTACAAGCCCAAGGACATGCGGCACGCCGCCGCCTACCTCGACCTGGTGCGCCGACTCAACCGCGAACTCCCGCTCGACCTGCCGGTGCGCACCGTGCTGCTGCGCAGCGACCGCGGCGACGACGGCCACGGCGCCTCGCTCGCCGCCAACTGCGAGAGCGACTACGGCTGGGAGGAGCTCGTCCCGCACCGCCCCTGCGCCGACCGCGGCGGCTTCGCCCGCTTCTACCGGCGGCTCGGCATGACGATCCGGCTCGTCCAGCTGCTGGAGGGCCGCGACCTGTGGGCCGACAACCTGATCGCCGACGGCGAGCACCCGGCGCTGATCGACCTGGAGTGCCTGCTCTACCCGCGCGTCCAGGCGCCGCCGGTGCTCAGCCCCGGCCAGCACGGCCTGCTGGACGAACTGGAGTCCACCGTGGTGCGCACCGCGATGGCCTTCCAGGCCTGGACACCGGCCAAGCACTCCGGCGCCCTCGACATCGGCTGCCTCTCCCGGATCGGCAGCCTGGAGGTCGCCCCGGGCGTGCCCGCGCTGCCGCTGCCCCCGTACCGGCCCGTCCACGACGGCCGGACCGCCGACCCGTGGCAGTACACCGACGACCTCACCGCCGGCTACCGCGAGATGCACGCCGCCCTCCACGCGCTGCGCGGCGAACTCGCGTCCGCGGACGGCCCGCTGGCACCCTTCCGGGGCATCTGGGTGCGCTACATCTGGCGGCACACCTGGGACGGGTACAAGATCGTCCGCGCCTCGACCAGCCCGCTCGCCCTCGACAGCGGGGCCACCCGAGAGACGGTCATCGCCGGCGCCCTGCACGGCGCCGTCACCGCCCGCGCCGGCGACCCCGGCCGCGGCGACCTGCTGGAGGTCGTCCTCGCCGAACTCGACTCCTACCGGGTGCTCGACATCCCGTTCTTCCGCTCCCTCACCACCTCCTCCTCGGTCTTCACCGCCGACGGCCGGGAGATCCCCGGCCACTTCCAGGGCACCGGCTGGCAGCGCCTCCAGCACCGGGTCGCCGAACTCGACACCTTCGACCTGGACGCCCACCTCGCCGTCCTCACCGGCTGCATCGACGCCGCCCGGGCCGGCACCGAACTGCCCGCCCCGCCCGCCGGCCGCGCCCGCCGCACCACCACCCCGGGCTCCGGCGAACTCCTCGGCCACGCCGTCCGGATCGGCGACCGCATCCTCGCCGACCGGCGCGGCCAGGGCTGGCTCGGCCAGAGCTGGTACCCCGGCACCGGCCTGCGCCAGGTCGAGGTGCTCGGCCTCGACCTCGTCACCGGCACCCCCGGCCTCGCCGTGCTGCTCGCCGAACTCTGGGCCGCCACCGGCGAACCCCGCTTCCACCGCGCCGCCCTGCAGACCCTCACCACCGCCGCCGGCCTCATCGACCCGGACTCCCCGCGCGGCTTCGCCTTCGCCGCCGACAGCCGGCTCGCCGCCGGCGCCCCCGTCCCCGGCGGACTGGCCGGCCCCGGCTCGCTGATCCACGCCCTCGCCCGGGCCGGCCTCCTGCTCGGCGAACCCGAACTCCTCACCCGTGCCCAGGCCCTGGTGCCCGGCGCGCTCGCCGTCGCCACCCCCGCCCCAGCCCGCCCCGGACGCCCAATCCGCACCCCGCAGCCCGACACCCCGATGGGAACCGCCGGACTGCTGCTCAACCTGCTCCGGCTGCGCCGCGCCACCGGCCCCGGCCACACGCCGACCGAGGACGGCATCCACACCCTCGCCGCCGCCGCGCTGGCCAGCCTCAGCTCGGAGGACGCCGAGGAGAGCGCCGACAACGGTTTCCTCGACCTCGTCCCGGCCGGCCCCGACTCGGTCGCCGCCGCCCTCGCCCGCACCCTCGCCGAGGCACCCACCCTGCTCGCCGCCCCCGAGACCGTCCGCGAACGCCTCCGCGGACACCTGTTCGCCACCGCCACCCGGGCTGGCCGGCTCGCCTGCCTGGACACCGCCGTCTCGCTCGGCGCCGGCAGCGTCGACCCGGCCGAACTCGGCGCCCTCACCCCACCGGTGGGCGCGGCCGGAATCGCCGGCCGCACCACCCGCGACCTGGTCGCCACCGCAGGCGAGGCACTCACCGCCGCCGAGGCCGGCCTGCTGCACACCGTCCCCGAGGGCACCGACACGCTGCTGCCCGGCCCGTTCTACGACGGCAGGGAAGCCGCCGGACTGCTCGTCGGCGAGCTGATCGCCCGGCACGAGGCCACCGGCCGCTGGCACCCCGACCGGGCCGCCGACGACCGGATCAACCTCTGCGCCCTCGACGGCACCGCCGCCGTCGGCCTGCTGCTGCTGCGTCTGCTCGACCCCGCCACCGCCCCGCTCGCCACCCTGCGCTGACCGCCCGAGACCCCGAGGGACCGCCATGTCCGACACCACCGCGATCGGCTTCAAACGCCACTACACCCCGTACGTCGTCGACGGCGAGGCCGTCTACCTGGTCTCCGAACGCGGCGTCTCCGTGGTCGACGGCGCCCTCGCCCAGCGTCTCGCCCCGCTGCTGGACGGCACCCGCAGCGCCGAGCAGATCGGCGCCGCCCTGGACGGCACGGTGCCCGCCGACAAGGTGCTCGGCGCCGTCGGCACCCTCCGCGACCGCGGCTACCTCGCCCCCGCCGGGCCGGTCGACGACCCGGCCGGCGCCGCCTACCTGGAGATGGCCGGACTGGACGGCGCCGCCGCCTCCGCGACGCTGCGCACCTCCCGGGCCCGCGTCGAGGTGTACGGCGACCTCGATCCGCAGCCCTTCCTCGACGCGCTCGCCGCCGCAGGCGTCACCGTCGACGAGGGCGCCGAGTTCACCGTCGCCCTCACCGAGGACTACCTGCACCCCGGGCTCGCCGACCGCGACCGCGCCGCCCGGGAGAGCGGCCGCCCCTGGCTGCTCGCCCGCCCGGTCGGCTCGATCGTCTGGGTCGGCCCGGTCTTCGTCCCCGGCGCCGGGGCCCCCGGTTCCGGGGCCTCCGGTTCCGGGGAGGACGCCACCGGCTGCTGGGAGTGCCTCGCCCACCGGCTCTCCGCCAACCGCCAGTCGCTCAGCTACCTGCAGCACCGGCTCGGCCAGGACACCCCGATCTCCACCGCCGGCGCCCACCTCGCACCCACCCTCGGCACCGGCGCCCAGCTCGCCGCCCTGGAGGCCGCCAAGTGGCTCGCCGGGGTGCGCCCTTCGGAGCCGGTGGTGCTCACCTTCGACACCGTGCTGCTGGAGGCCGAACGCCACCGGCTGGTGCGCCGCCCGCAGTGCCCGTCCTGCGGCGACCCCGGCCTGATGGCCGAACGCCAGCTCGCCCCGGTCGCGTTCACCTCCCGACCCAAGGCGTTCACCGCGGACGGTGGCCACCGCTCCGCCTCGCCGGAGGACATGCTGGACCGCTACCGGCCCCAACTCTCCCCGGTGACGGGCGTGGTGACCTCGCTGGTGCCCGCCGCCCGCACCCCCACCGGCCTGCGGGTGTACGTCTCCGGGCAGAACCTCTCCCGGCAGAGCGGCGACCTGCGCCAACTCCGCACCGGCCTGCGCTCGGTGAGCTGCGGCAAGGGCCGCACCGACGTCCAGGCCCGGGCCAGCGCGCTCGGCGAGGCCATGGAGCGCTACTCCGGCGTCTTCCAGGGCGACGAGGCCCGCCGCACCGCGAACTTCACCGAACTCGGCGACGCCGCGATCCACCCCGCCCGCACCCTGCTGTACAGCGACCGCCAGTACGAGGAGCGGGCCCGCTGGAACGCCCGCCGCTCGATGTTCAACACCGTGCCCGAGCGGTTCCGCGAGGACGAGCGGATCGAATGGTCGCCCGCCTGGTCGCTCACCGAGCGGCGCACCCGCTGGCTGCCCACCATGTCCCTCTACTACGGCTACCGGCACCGCAACGGCTTCTTCGCCGCCGGCGACTCCAACGGCTGCGCGGCAGGGACCTCCTTCGAGGACGCCGCCCTGCAGGGCTTCCTGGAGCTCGTCGAACGCGACGCCGTCGCCCTCTGGTGGTACAACCGGGTGCAGCGTCCCGCCGTCGACCTGAACGCCTTCGACGACCCGTACATCGCCGAACTCCGCGACGTCTACCGGGGGCTGCGCCGCGAGATCTGGGCCCTCGACCTCACCTCGGACTTCGGCATCCCGGTGGTCGGCGCCTTCTCCCGGCGTGTGGACAAGCCCGCCGAGGACATCCTGATCGCCTTCGGCGCCCACCTCGACCCGCACATCGCGCTCACCCGGGCACTCACCGAGATGAACCAGTTCCTCGGCCCGGTCGCGGGCGACGCCGAAGGCCGGGTCAGCTACGCCGGCGCCGACCCCGAGCAGAAGGCCTGGTGGACCACGGCCACGATCGCCGGCAACCCCCACCTGCTGCCCGCCCCGGCCACCGCGGCCGCCGGCCCCGGCCGCTGGACGAAGCTCGCCGGCACCGACCTCGCCGACGACCTCGCGCTCGCCCAACGCCTGGTCGAGGACCGCGGCATGGAGTTCCTGGTGCTCGACCAGACCCGCCCCGACGTCGGCCTGCCGGTCGCCAAGGTGATCGTCCCGGGCATGCGGCACTTCTGGGCCCGCTTCGCCCCCGGCCGCCTCTACGACGTGCCGCTCGCCCTCGGCTGGCTCGACCGGCCGACCCGGGAGGAGGATCTCAACCCCGTCCCGATCTTCATCTGACGACGTGCCGGGCCGCCGTGCTGCTCGGCGGCCCGCCCCTCCCGGAGGAGGTACTCCGCATGACCGTGACCGAACAGCTGCCGCCCGACCTCGCGGCCGGCGGCGGCCCCCTGCGCACCCTGCTGCGGCTGCGCCCGGAGGTCGTCGTCACCGCCCAGGGCGACGACCTCGAACTCAGCCACCCCTGGGGCCGCCAGCGGGTGCACGCCCTCGGCGCCGAGACCGTCGACCGGCTCGCCGAACTCACCCGCACCGAGGTCGACCTCGACGAACTCCCCGTCGGCGGCAGGCTGCTGCACCTGCTGCGGCGCTTCCCGTACCTGGTCACCACCACGCTCGCCGACCCGCTCGGCGTACCGCTGGCGACCGCCGTGCCGATCGCCCGCTCGGCCGGACTGCCCGGTCTCACCCTGCCGTCCGACACCGCGGTGCTCTCCCGGTTCGCCTACCTGCGGCGGCTGCCCGAGGAGCACGCCGGGGCATGCGTCCTGGAGTCCCCTACGGCGCCGTTCCGGCTCACCCTGCACCGGCCGGCCGCAGGCGCCTTCGTCGCGGCGGTCACCGCCTCCCGCCCGGTGGCGGAGGCGGCACTGCTGGCCGGCCTCGCCCCCGCGGCCGGACGGTCGCTCGCCGGACTGCTCGCCGGCGCCGGCTTCCTGGACGACACCGCGCAGGGCGAACCGCCGCTGTGGGACTTCCACGACCTGCTCTTCCACGCCCGCAGCCGCCCGGGCCGGCACGACTACCCGAGCGGCGGCGTCTTCGCCCACCCCGACGTCGCCCAGCTGCCGGCGATCCCCGGCACCGGCCCGCGCGAGGAAGGCGCCGGCATCGACCTGCCCGTCCCCGACTGGGACGAGGTGCTGGCCCGCGACCCGGCCCTCTCCGAAGTCCTGGAGGGCCGCCGCTCCGTCCGCAGCTACGCCGAGCGGCCGGTCACCCTCGACCAACTCGGCGAACTGCTCTACCGGGTGGCCCGGGTCCGGCGGGTCGTCCCCGGCGACCCGGCAGACCCGCACGGCTACGACATCGTCGACCGCCCGTACCCGGCCGGCGGCGCCACCGGTGAACTCGAGGTCTACCTCTCGGTGGTGCGCTGCGAGGGGCTGGTGCCGGGCGTCTACCGGTACGACGCGGCCGCGCACCGGCTGCGGCCCCGGCCCTTCACCGGGCCGGGCGACGAGGCGGCGTTCCGCGAACTGATGACGGCCGCCTGGCGGGCGACCGGGTGCAGCGTCGACCCGCAGGTGCTGCTCACCGTCACCTCGCGCTTCGGCCGGCTCTCCTGGAAGTACAGCCAGATCGCGTACGCGCTGACGCTCAAGCACGTCGGCGTCGTCTACCAGACGCTCTACCTGGTGGCGACGGCGATGGGGTTGGCCCCCTGCGGCCTCGGCTCCGGCGACACCGACGCGGCCGCACGGGCCCTCGGCCTGGACTGGACGGCCGAGTCCTCCGTCGGTGAATTCCTGATCGGCAGCCGCGCCGCCGGCATCCCCCGCACCGCCCACGGCTTCGCCGACATGATCCCCCAGGCGAGGGGATAGCCCAAGGGACGCGGGCCAACCACTAAGGGGCGCGTGGGGGCACCTCCCAGCCTTCGGCCGGGAGGTGCCCCCACGCGCCCCTCATCGGTTTACCCCGTGCTGTGTTCCAAGCGTCAGAGCCAGCCGCGTTCGCGGGCGATGCGGATCGCGTCGCAGCGGTTGCGGGCGCGGGTCTTGGCGATCGCCGCCGAGACGTAGTTGCGGACGGTGCCGGGGGAGAGCGAGAGCGCGGCGGCGACCTCGTGGATGGTGGAGCCGTCCGCGACGTGGCCGAGCACGGTGACCTCGCGCGGGGTGAGGGGCGAGGCGCCGCCGCGTACCGCGTCGACCACCAGCCGGGGGTCGTAGACCCGTCCGCCGCGGGCGAGTTCCCGGACGGCGGAGATCAGTGCGGCCGGCGGCACGTCCTTGAGCAGGACGCCGGCCACCCCGTCGGCGACCGCCCGCTGGAGGTCGGCGGTGCGGGCCCGGTCGGTGAGCAGCAGGACGGCGGTGGCCGGGGCCCGGTCGCGGATCAGCGCGGCGGTGGCCGGGCCGCCGGGGCCCGGCAGGTCCGGGTCGAGGACGGCGACGGCGGGCCTGGTACGGGCGGCCTCGGCGGCGGCCTCCTCGGCGGTGGGGGACTCGGCGACCACGGCGAGGTCGCTCTCCCGGCCGAGGAGTGCGCCGAGCCCGGAGCGGAACAGGTGGTGTCGGTCGGCGAGCAGGACGCGGACGGCGGCGGTGCCGCCTTGGGCGGTGGGGGCCGCCGGGTGGAGCGGGCTTTCCAGGACGGTGGTCATCCGGCTACCTCGGGGGCGTCGACGTCTCGGTCTGCGGGTGCGTCCGGCCGGCCGGGTTGCGGGGGCCGGCGCCGGGGGCGGTGCCGGGGGGTGGTGTCGGCCGGTTCGGCTCAGCCCCAGCCCCAGGTGTCCTGGTGGCCGGTGGGCAGCGGGGGGAGCGGGGTGGACGTGGGCGCGGGGGAGGAGCCGCCGTCGGCCCGGTAGGGGGCGGACCCGCTGCCGCCGGTCTGCGTGGTGGCGGCCACACCGGTGAGCACGCCGAGACCCAGGGCGACAATCGTGATGAAACGGACCTTCTGCGTCATGGGGATGCCCGATCCTCTCGCATTCGGCTGGACCCCGGGCTGCTTCCGGGGCGCTGTGGTGTCAGGGGGCGGGGCGGGTTGTCCGTGGCCGGGCCCCGATGGGGGCTGCTGTCCCGGTTGCGGTCCGCCGTTCCGCCGACACCTCGAGAGTGGCGGCTCGGGCCGGTCCGTGTCAGCAGCCGGAGCTGGCACCAGAGTGCCGTGACACCCTGAGGCCAGCTCGGCCGGCCGCCCGGCGGCGGGTACGGGCCGCGGTCAGGGGCGGCTGGGCAGGGCGTGCAGACCGAGCGCGATCCACGGGTCGGCCTCGCAGAAGCGCAGTTCCCAGCCGCTCAGTTCGCCTTCCTCGGCGACGAGTTCGCCGCAGGCGTCGCGCATCCGGTCCTCGGCCTCCAGCAGGGATCCGGCGTCGACGAAGACCACCGCGTCCAGCGAGTCGGCGGTCTGCCGGATGCGCGCGTGGCTCAGCCGGGCGGGGCCCCGGAGCCCGCGCTCCAGCCCGGCCCGGACGGCGGGTTCCACCAGTGCGCGGAGCGGCCGGCCGCTCCGCGCCGCCAGGTGGACGCGGATCGCATACACGTCATCCAGCCTGACGGATGCACAACATCTTTGGCGGCAGCGGCCGGTGTCAGATCTCCGCCTGGCAGCAACATGCCACCGGGCGGTGCGGTGGGCGGCGGGCCCCCTACCGTGGAGAATGCGCGACGGGGGTCCGCGCCCGTTCACCGTTCATCCATCGGACCGCCGGGATTGCCCGCAAGAGTGTTCTGTGTTCGAGTCGGTGGCGATATGCTCGCGCCCTGTCGGATCCACCGGTCGACCCCGCTCGCAGGAGGGTGTGATGGTGTTCGCACTTCTGGTGGCGTGCTGTTGAGCGGGGCAGTGCCGATCGGCCTCGATCCGTTCGGCGAAGCGGTCTACCGGACGATGCTCCTGCATCCGGAGCTCGACACCCGCGGCATCGCCGAGCGGCTGGAGTCCGAGGAGTCCGAGGTGCGGGCCGCGCTCGACCGCCTCGCCGACCTCGCCCTCACCAGACCCACCGGCGCCAGCGACCGCTGGCGGGCCGTCAACCCGGAACTCGGCCTGGCGACGTTACTCGCCCGGCAGGAGGCCGAGGCCGCCCGCCGTCAGCAGGAGATCGAACGCAGCCGCGCCGCGATGGCCGGTCTGATCGCCGAGTACGCCAGCGTCCACGCGCCGGCCAACCAGCCCGGCATCGAGCTCATCAGCAGTCTCGACGAGGTCCGCGACCGCCTCGTCCAACTCGCCTCCGACGCCGCCGCCGAGGTGCTCTCCTTCGCCCCGGGCGGCCCGCAGCCGCCGCAGGTCATGGAGGCCAGTCGCGTCCTCGACCAGGAGAGCCTGGAGCGCGGCGTGCGGATGCGCACCCTCTACCAGGACAGCGTCCGCAACGACCCCGCCACGGTGCAGTACGCCCGCTGGCTGCACGGCCTCGGCGGCGCGGTCCGCACCGTGCCCACGCTGCCGCTGCGGATGATCCTGGTCGACAACGCCACCGCGATCGTTCCGATCGACCCGGAGGACGCCCGCAAGGGCGCCGTGCTGCTGCGCAGCCCCGGGGTGATCGCCGCCCTGCGGGCCCTGTTCGAGCAGGTCTGGGAGCAGGCCCGGCCGCTCGGCGAGAGCGTTCAGCGGGATCCGCACGGGCTCACCGCCCAGGAGCGCGAACTGCTGCGGCTGCTCGCCGAAGGGCTCACCGACGAGCGGGCCGGCCAGCGGCTCGGCGTCTCGCTGCGGACGGTGCGCCGGATGATGGCCGACCTGATGGTCCGGATGGACGCCCGCAGCCGCTTCCAGGCCGGTATCCAGTGCGCGGCCCTCGGCTGGCTGGGCGAGGCCTCGACCCGCTGAACCGGATCGGACGCGTCACCCGCGCCGACGCCGCGTCAGATGCCAGCCGGTACCGCGTCGGCGGCCTTCCGGAAGCGGCGGTGCGCGGTGCGGTCGAAGTCGCCGGCCAGGGGGGCGAGGACGGCGGCGGCGGAGAGTGCCACCGCCTCGGAGAGCAGGTCGGGCCAGTCGGCGCCGGTGAGCAGGCCGGCGGCGAGGGCGGCCACCGCGGCATCGCCGGCGCCGGTGGGGTTCCCGGTGGCGGTCTCGGGTGGTGCGCAGCGCCATGCGCCCGTCGGGGTCAGGGCGTAGAGGCCGCCGGGGCCGAGCGAGGCGACCACCGCGCCCGCGCCGCGGCGGCGGAGTTCGGCCGCGGCGGCCGGTACGTCGGCGATGCCGGTGGCGGCGCGCAGTTCGGCGGCGTTGGGCTTGACCACGCTCGGCCCGGCCGCCAGGGCGGCGGTGAGCGCGGGCCCGTCGGCGTCCAGGACGGTGACCGCGCCGCGGCCGCGGGCGAGTGCGACGAGTTCGGCGTAGGCGTCCTCGGGGCAGCCGGGCGGGAGGCTGCCGGAGAGCACCAGGACGCCGCCGGCGGCGGGCAGGGCCGTCTCGACGGCGCAGGCCAGGGCCCGCCACTCGGCGGGGGAGATCGCCGGGCCGGGTTCGTTGAAGAGGGTGGCGTCGGACGGGTCGGCGACGGCGACCGTGCGGCGGGTGTCGCCGGCGATCGGTACCGCGCGGTGGGGCAGTCCGGCGGTGGCCAGGTCGGCCGCGACGGCGGCACCGGTGGCGCCGCCGAGGGGCAGGACGGAGAGGGCCTCGTGGCCGAGCGCGGTGAGCACCCGGGCCACGTTGACGCCCTTGCCGCCGGCCCGGGCGGCGACCGCGCCGACCCGGTGGGTGGTGTGCGGGCGCAGCACCGGCACGGTGTAGGTGACGTCCAGGGCCGGGTTCGGTGTGACGACCAGCAGCACGGCCGGCATTCCCCCTGATCTGCTCGATTCTGCTTGGAAAACGCATGGATCGAGCAGATTCAAGCACATTACTTGAGCAGGCGGGAGAGTCTGCGGTCGGCGAGCGTCCGCCCGCCGGTCTGGCAGGTCGGGCAGTACTGCAGCGAGGAGTCGGCGAAGTTGACGGACCGGACGGTGTCCCCGCAGACCGGGCAGCGCTCGCCCTCGCGGCCGTGCACCGCGAGCCCGGCCTTCTTCTCCGCCTTCAGCCCGTCCGCGGGCACCGCCCTGGCGTGCTCCAGGGCCTCGCCGAGCACGGCCCGCAGCGCAGCGTGCAGACCGGCCAGCTGTGCGGGCTTCAGCAGGGCGGCCGTCGCGTACGGGGAGAGCCGGGCCCGGTGCGCGATCTCGTCCGAGTAGGCGTTGCCGACGCCGGCCAGCACGGTCTGGTCGGTGAGGAAGGTCTTGAGCCGCTGCCGGGTGCCGGCGGCCAGCGCGGCGAGCTGCTCCTCGGTGACGGCGAGCGCGTCCGGGCCGAGCCGGGCGATGCCGGGCACCTGGGCCGGGTCGGCGACCACGTACGCGGCAAGCCGCTTGGTGGTGCCCTGCTCGGTCACGTCGAAGCCGGAGCCGTCGTCGAGCACCAGCCGCAGCGCGAGCGGCCCGCGCCGGCCCGGCGGCTTCGCGGGGAAGGACGCCCGACGGTGCACCCAGCCCGCCCGGGCCAGGTGCAGCACCAGGTGCGGGCCGCCGTCGGTGGCCAGGTCGAGGAACTTGCCGTGCCGCCCGACCCCGGCCACCGCGCGGTCGTGCAGCGCCTGCGGCGGCGGGTCGAAGGTCTTCAGCACCTGCACCGAGAGCACCTCGACGCGGGCCAGCGAGCGGTCCGCGCAGGCCTCGGTCATCCGCTCGGCCAGCGCCTGCACTTCCGGTAGTTCGGGCACCTCCCCAGTCTGGCGGGGCCGGGCCGGGGAGGCCATCGGATCGCCCGCAGGGGTGGCTGGGCTCCTCCCGGTCGTCCGGCGCCGGTATCGTACGGGCGTCATCGCATCACCCAGAAGGAGCACCTGCCGAGATGGACATCGACAAGGCCAAGGCGACGTTCGCCCGGTTCGACATCAACGGGGACGGCTTCATCTCGCCGGAGGAGTACTCCAAGGTCATGGCCGAGATGGGCGACCCCTACGTTTCCGTGCCGGTGGCCCAGGCGGTCATCGCCAAGGCCGACACCAGCAAGGACGGCCTGCTGAACTGGGCCGAGTTCTGGGCGATCCAGCAGGCCTGACGGCCGACCGGCGGGCCCGGCCGCTCGGGGGTCCACCCCCGGCGGCCGGGCCCGCCGCATGCCCGGCCGCACGTGCCCGCACGCCTCGACCGCACGCGCTTCGGCCCGGGGCCGCTCAGGCACGCAGCAGGCGGCCGAGGCCCTCCCGGGTGGCCGCGACCACCACCAGGTCGCCCGCGTCGAGCACGTGCCCCGCGGGCGGGTTCCAGCGCAGTTCCGGGCGGGCCCGGTAGGTCAGCCCGAGGTCGCGGGCGCGCCGGGCGGGCTCGGCGACGTCCAGCGCGAGCACCTGCCAGGCCCCGGGCCGGTGCGCCGCGGCGACCGTCCGCCCGGCCAGCTCCGGGTGGTCGCCGACGTCCACCGCCGCGAGCAGCAGCACCTGCCGGCCGACCGCGATCGCGCCGAGCACCTGCCGGCCCATCATCGCGGAGGCGAAGGCCGGCGCCGACAGGAACGAGACGCTGTGGCTGCGGGTGTCCGCGTCCGGGTAGGAGTCGCGCAGCGCCCGGTACACGTCCGCGGCGAAGTCGTCGTCGAACAGGCCCATCACCACCCGCAGCGCCGGATTGCACTCGCGGGCGGACAGCGCCGCCTCCAGGTTGGTGGAGTCGTTGCTGGTCAGCGCGAGCATCGCGCGGGCCCGGCCGACCCGGGCGGCCTCCAGCACCCCCTCCTGGGTGGCGTCGCCGAGCACCACCGGCACCCCGTAGGCGCGTGCCCGGGCCACCCCGCGGGCGGTCGGGTCGCTCTCCACGCAGACCACCGGCAGGTCCAGCTCGCGCAGCCGGTCCAGCACCCGGCTGCCGACCCGGCCGAGGCCGAGCAGCACCACGTGCCCGGAGATCCCGCGCGGCGGGCGGCGCAGCGCGGAGGCGGCCCGGAAGGTGCCGAGCGCCTCCAGGGCGAGGGCGGTCAGCAGCGGCATCAGCAGCAGGCCGCTCAGCGCGGTGAGGATCTGCAGCACCTTGCGGGCCGGGGTGTCGGCGGTGGCCGGGTCGGCGATCGCGATCACGTCCAGCACCGCGAGGTAGGCGGTGTGCAGCGGGTTCTCGCCGGTGAGGGCGGAGGTGAGGCCGGCGAACAGGGCGAGCAGCGCGGTCAGCGAACCGAGCGCGATCCGCAGCCGGCGGGAGAACAGCGCGGCGACCGGCAGGCCGGACAGCCCGGGCAGCCGGCGCCGCGGCCGCCGCTCCTCGGGGTGCCCGAGCAGTTCCAGGACGAGCCGCCGGCCGTCCGGCGGCGACACCTCCTCCGGGCCGGGCAGCAGCACCGGCGGCCGCCCGTGGCCGCCCGGGGCGAGCAGCGCCAGGGTGGCGAGTTCGGTGCCCTCCGGCTGCCCGTCCGGGGGCAGTTCGGCGGCCCGCAGCAGCCGCCCGTCGACGTGCACCACCGCGGGGTGGCCGGAGACGGCGGCGGACACCAGGGCGGGGGCCGCGGTCGCCGAGGTGGAGAGCACCGTGGTGGACGCCTCCGGGGCCGGTCCGCCGTCCGGGGTGCGGGCGGCGACGGCCCGGTCGAGCAGCTGGCCGACCCGCCGGCCGAGCCGCCGGTTGTAGACCCGCAGCACCAGCCGGACACCGGGGTTGAGCCGGCGGGCCCGCAGCGCGGACTGCACGTTGGCCTGGTCGTCGGAGCCGGTGAGGGCGAGCGCGGCGGCCTCCCGGATGCCGGCCTCGGCCAGGACCGCGGTGCTCGGCTCGGCGGCCTCCACCACCCGGACGGGCAGCCGCCGCTCCTCGGCCAGCGCGGCGATCTGCGGGCCGTGCCCCTCGAGGACGGAGCGCACCACCACGGTCACCCGCCGCCCGTAGAGCGTGGTGAGTTCGAGGGCCAGCCGGAAGGCGAGGGTGTCCTGGCCGCACACGATCATGTGCCCGTGCTCGTCCGCCCGTTCGGCCGCGGCGGGCCGTGCGGCGGTCTCGGTCCGGCCGGCGGTCTCGACGTGCCCGGCCGCCGGGGCGGGCTGGGAGGGCAGGGCGGGGGCGGGCCCGGTGGTGGTGGACATGCCCGCCATCCTGGCAGGGCCGTGACCGTAACGCGATCTTCCCGCAGCGGCGTTGATGATTCGTCACGTTCGCACGGGTTGGTACCCTCGGACGTCTGCGACGGGGACGGGAGCGGGCATGGACGCAACAGTGGTGCCGATGGTCGTACTGGTGGCGGCGGCGCTGCACGCGGTGTGGAACGCCCTGGCCCACGCCCTCCCCGACAAGGTGGCCGGCTTCGCCCTGATCAACGCGGTCTTCCTCGTCGGCGGCCTCCTGATGGCCTGCCTCGCCCCGCTCCCGGACGCCCGCGCCTGGCCCTGGCTGGCCGCCTCCGCCGTGCTCCAGGTGCTCTACCAGCTGCTGCTCCTGCAGGCCTACCGGCTGGGCGACTTCGGCCAGGTGTACCCGCTGGCCCGCGGAACGGCGCCCTGGCTGGTCGCCGCCCTCTCGGTGCTGGTGCTCGGCCGCCCGCTCGGCACCGGCCAGTGGGCCGGCGTCCTGGTGATCTCGGCCGGGCTGGCCGGGCTGGCGCTGGCCGACGGCGTCCCGGGCCGGGCCGGGCTGCCAGCGGTCGGCGCGGCGCTGGGCACCGGCGCGATGATCGCCGGCTACACCGTGGTCGACGGGACGGGCGTGCGCACCTCCGACACCGTGCTCGGCTACATCGCCTGGCTGTTCGTCCTGCAGGGCGCCGGCATGCTGCTCGCCGCGGTGCTGCTGCGCGGCCCCGCGCTGTTCTGCCAGCCGGGCCCCGGCTGGGTGCGGGGCCTGGCCGGCGGGGTGCTCTCGCTCACCGCGTACGGGCTGGTGGTGTGGGCCCAGGCGCACGGCGACCTGGCGACGATCGCCGCGCTGCGGGAGACCAGCATCGTGATCGCCGCGCTGATCGGCGCCCTGGTCTTCCGGGAGCGGCTCGGCGCCGCCCGGATGGCCGCCGGGGCGGTCGTGGTGGCCGGCATCGCCGTCCTCCAACTCGCCCCCGTGTGAGGCGTGCTCAGGCCGGCTGCGCGGTCGCCGCCAGGGCCCCGCTGCGGACGCGGTCCAGCAGCGCCAGCAGCACCTCCTTGCTGGAGGCCCGGTCGCGGACGTCGCAGAGCACCACCGGCACCGACTCGTCGAGGTCGAGCGCGGCCCGGACGTCCTCCGCGCTCGCCTCGCGGCGGCCGTGGAAGCAGTTCACACCGACCGCGAACGGCACTCCGCGCTGCTCGAAGTAGTCGACCGCGGCGAAGCTGGACTCCAGCCGCCGGGTGTCCGCCAGGATGATCGCGCCGAGCGCGCCCAGCGCCAGGTCGTCCCACATGAACCAGAAGCGGAACTGCCCCGGGGTGCCGAAGAGGTAGAGCACTAGGTCGTCCCGGAGGGTGATCCGCCCGAAGTCCATCGCGACCGTGGTGGTCGACTTGTCGCGGACGCCGTCCAGGCTGTCCACACCGACGCTGGCCTGGGTGATCCGCTCCTCGGTCGACAGCGGTTCGATCTCGCTGACCGAGCCGACCATGGTGGTCTTGCCCACGCCGAAACCGCCGGCCACCAGGATCTTGACCGCCCCGGGGACCAGGCTCTGGGTCATCGTGCTGTGCTCCTAGCTGTTCTCAGAGGTTGCGCACGCCGTCGATGACGGCCTGGACGAGGGCCAGGTCCGGCACCTCGGCCAGCGGCACCGGTGCCCGCGTGATGATCAGTGAGGTGTCGGCGAGGTCGCCGAGCAGCACCTTGACCACGCTCACCGGAAGGTCGAGCCGGGCCGCGATCTCGGCGACCGCCAGCGGCCGCTCCCGGCACATGCCGAGGATGGCCGCCGGCTCGGGAGCCAGCCGCGTGGTGTCGACGCGCGGGTCGGCGGTGACCACCAGGGTGATCAGCGAGTACTCGGTGCGGCCCGACTCGGTCCGCCCGCCGGTGATCGCGTAGGGGCGGACGAGATGCCCCGCCTCCCGGTCGAACCACGCCTCCTCGGGGGTCACGCAAGGTCACCCGTCCGGTCGCGGCCGGCATCGCTGCGCGGCGCGGCGGTGAGGTAGGCGCCGACCTGCTTGACCAGCATGTTGATCTCGTACGCCATCAGTCCGGCGTCGACCGCCTCGGAGGTGAGGACAGCCAGCCGGGCGCCCTGGCCCGCGGTGGTGACGAAGAGGAACAGGTGGTCCATCTCGATCACCGTCTGCCGGACCCGGCCGCCGTCGAAGCGCTGGCCGGCGCCGCGGGCGAGGCTCTGCAGGCCGGAGGCGACCGCGGAGAGGTGCTCGCCGTCCGCGCGGTCCAGGTTCTTGTCCATGCCGACGAGCAGGCCGTCCTCGGACAGCACCACGGCGTGCCTGGTCTCCGGTACCCGGGAGACCAACTCGTCCAGCAGCCAGTTGAGATCGCGCTGGGTTTCGGTGTGCTGGGTCGTCATCAGAGCTGGTCCTCGCGAGCGGGGGCATGGTCGGGTGCGGTGGAGGTCTCGTCGGTGCCGGGCCGGGGCAGCGCGGTGTCGCGGGCCGTCCGGGTGCCGCGCTGGATGGCCGCCATGGTGGCGCGCGAGCGCTGCGGCGAGGCGTCCTCGTCCGGGGCCGGCGGGGCCGGCCGCGGTACGGCGCCGCCCGTCCCGCCGGTGCGCTCGGCGGCCGCGGCCTCCCGGAGCTGGTCGGCCAGGCTGGCGTTGCGGACCCGCTTCGGCAGCACCTTCGGGGTGCGCAGCTCGCCGTCGGCCTCCGGCAGGTCCTGCGGGTCCTGCAGCTCCTGGACGTCCGGCACGGCCGGGGGCGCGGGGACGGTGGGAACGGCCGGCCCGAAGGCCGGGGCGGCGGGCAGTGCCGGCGGCTGCCGGGTGGGCAGCTGCAGTGCCTCCGGGGCGGCCTCGTGGACGGCCCGCTCCCCGGCGAGCGCCTGTGTCGGTGCCGCGAACAGCGCCGGGTCGACGTCCGGCAGGGGTGCGGCGGGCACGGCGGGTGCGGTCGGCACACGGAACGGGACGGCGGAGACGACCGCGCCGGGCAGACCGGGGATCGACGCGCCGGCGGTGAGGCCGCCCGCCGACCGGGCCTGGGCCTGGTCGGCCACCCGGGCGCCGAACGGCAGACCGGGGAAGCCCGCGGGCGCCGGCGCGGCCTCCAGCAGCGCGGTGGGCAGCAGCACGATGGCCCGGGTGCCGCCGTAGGGCGAGGGCCGCAGCGCGACCTGGATCTCGTGCCGGGCGGCGAGCCGGGAGACCACGAACAGGCCGAGCCGCAGGTCGTCGCCGAGCGCGGCGACGTCCAGCTCCGGCGGGTCCGCCAGGTAGGCGTTGAGCCGCTCGTACTCGTCCTCGGTCATGCCGAGGCCGCGGTCCTCGACCTCGACGGCGAGGCCCTTGGGGACCTCCTGCGCCGAGACCTGCACCTGGGTGTACGGCGGCGAGAAGGTGGTGCCGTTCTCGATGAGCTCGGCGATCAGGTGGATGACGTCGGCGACGGCCTGGCCGGCCAGTGCGCTGCGCGGCACGCCCTGGACGACCACCCGGGCGTAGTTCTCGGTCTCGGAGACCGCCGAGCGCAGCACGTTGACCATCGGCACGGCGTTGCGCCAGCGGCGGGCGGGCAGCGCGCCGCCCAGGATCACCAGGTTCTCCGCGTTGCGGCGCATCCGGGTGGCCAGGTGGTCGACCGCGAACAGCTCCTTGAGCAGCTCGGGCTCCTCGTGCCGGCGCTCCAGCTCGTCCAGCATGGTGATCTGGCGGTGGATCAGCACCTGGGTGCGGCGGGCGATGTTGAGGAAGACCTTCTTGGTGCCCTCGCGGCCCTGCGCCTGCTGGACGATGGCCGTCACCGCGGTCCGCCGGACGGCGTCGACCGCCTCGGCGACCTGCTGGATCTCGTCGCCCTCCGAGCGCCGCACGGGGCGGCCGTCGACCGGCGCGGGGACGACCTCGCCGGCCTCCAGCTGCCGGACGACGGCCGGCAGTTCGGACTCGGCGAGGGTGCGGGTGATCTCCCGCAGGGCGTCCACCCGGGCGGTGAGCACCCGGGCCGTGCTGCGGCCCTGGACGAGGCTCCAGGCCAGCACGGCGGCCACCGCGGCGGTGCCGAGCCCGAAGGCGAGGCCGTGCCCGCTGTGCAGCAGCAGGACGCCGGCGTAGCCCCAGGCGACGGCCAGGCCGGCGCAGGGCACCAGCACCAGGGGGAGGAGGGACGTACGGAGCGAGCCGGCGCGGCCGGCGCGGTGGCCGGGGCGCTCGGCCGGTATGCCTGGCATCTGAGTTCCTCGTGCGGGTGCAGAACGGCGTGACCCCGTGCGAGTCGACGGGTGGCGACGGTGCGGGCCGCGCAAGGATACCCGCATGTTGACTGACCGTCATCAAGCGGATTCGCGCAGCTGTGCCGTCGACGCCAGCACGGTACCAGCCCCGACGGGCGGGTGAGCAACATCATCTGACGTCGAGTGAGGCTTGGCGTCCGCCCGGCGCCGGGCGCACCGGGCGGACGCGGGCGGGCGGTCAGACCGCGAGCGCCTGGGGGGTCCACGCCGTGCTGTGCACCTTGACCAGCTCGGCGAGCTTCTCGGACCACTGCACGCCGTAGCTGCCCGCGGCCACTTGGCACAGGCGCAGCCGCTGGACGTCGGAGGTGCCGGCCGGCGGGTAGATGTGGGTGGCGTCCCGCAGGTAGCGTTCGATCCGGAAGTCCGTCTGCAGGCCGCGCGCGGCGTGGATCTCCATCGCGTTGCGTGCCGAGTCCAGCGCGTACTCGGTGTTCACCAGCTTGGAGTTCATCAGTTCGGCGTCGCACGGCCGGCCGAGGTCGAGCAGGTGGGCGGCGTGGTAGGCGGCCAGCCGCGCGGTCATCAGCCGGGACTGCATCTCGCCGATCTTCAGTCCGATGTTGGGGAGTTCGGCCAGCGGTTTGCCGTAGAGCGAGCGGTCCTCGGCGAAGCGCACGGTGTCCTCGACGATCGCCCGGTGGATGCCGAGGGCCACGGCGGCGAGGTTGGGCCGGCCGTACAGGATGCTGGACGAGTAGGCGACGTCCAGGCCGCTGCCGTCCTCGCCGAGCCGGTTCGTGGCCGGGATGCGGCAGTTCTCGAATATCAACTCGCCGAAGCTGAAGCCGTGCAGGCCGCTCTGCCGGCCCGGGTCGCCGAGCCGGAGGCCGGGTGCGTCGCTCGGCACCAGGAAGGCGGACAGGCCGCGGGAGCCCTTACCGGTGCGGAACACCACGCCGTGCACGTCGCCGATGTGCGAGTTGCCGACGAACCACTTGCGGCCGTTCAGCACGTAGTCGCGGCCGCGCTTGCGGGCGGTGCCGGCCATGCCGAGCACATGGCCGCCGGACTCCGGCTCGGTCACCGCGATGGTCGGCAGTGCGCGGCCGTCCGCGAACTGCGGGAGCCACTGCCGGCGCTGCTGCTCGGAGCCGAAGTGGATGACCTTGGCGACGCCGAGCTGGGAGGCCTGCGCGATGGCGCCCATCGCGCCGCTGACCCGGGACAGCTCCTCGATGATGACGGTCTTGGCCACGTGGCCGAGGCCGAGGCCGCCGTACACCCGCGGGATGGTGACGCCGATCCACCCTCTGCGGGCGATCTCCCTGGCGAGGTCGTGCTCGATCGTCCGTTCGGTCTCCATCCTGGAGATCTGGGGACGAACCTCCTTCTCCGCGAACTCCCTTACCTCTGCACGAAGTTGCTCGTGCCGCTCGTCGGTGAAGCAGTCCTGGCCCAGCATGGGCGTCCTCTCGTCGGTCGGGAGCGCCGCCGTCCCGCCTCCTGAGCGCGTGACCGGAGGGGACGGTCGAGACGGCCGCCGCGCCGTTGAGGGCCGCGCGCGGTTGGACGGTGACCCGCCCTCGGCAAGGACTCATTGTCATATGCGTCACTTCACACCTCCATAGCGTGATCATGGATTGGCGTGAACTGTGCGCGACGTTTTTGCGACAGGATTTGACCGTGTTCCAGATGGGAATGGATCTTTCCCCTTCGTCGATGTCCGTCTGACCAGACGTCTCCGATCCCGCCGGTCAAACACTTCTGACACCATGTCCGCCATGACTGATGTGATGAGCGCTCAGAACGGCTATCCGGGAGGTGGCGGTGAGTCCGAGCGGACGCGCCGGCTCCGCGACCTGGGGCTCAACGACCCCAGCCCGGACGAGGCCTTCGACCGTTTCGCGCACCTCGCGGCCAGCATCACCCGCGCCCCGATCGCGATGGTCAACTTCATCAACGACGACCGCCAGATGTTCCGCGGGCTCTACATTCCGCCAAATCCGGCGCAGGCCCAGCCGGTCGAGGACGACTCCTGGGCCGACCGCGGCATCGCGTTCGACCTCCCGGCCCGCGAGATGCCGCTCAGCCACGGGTTCTGCCCGCACGTGGTGGCCCAGCGCTCGCCGCTGGCCCTGGACGACATCCTGGCCTACCCCCGCTTCGCCGGTAACCCGGTGGTGGACGAGCTGGGCGTGCGCGCCTACCTCGGCGCCCCGCTGGTGGACGACACCAACACCATCATCGGCACCGTCTGCGTCCTGGACCGCGAGCCCCGCCAGTGGGGCCGCGAGCGGCTCAAGGACATCCAGCACCTCGCCGAGGCGCTGCTCTCCGAGATCCGGCTGCGCGACAACCTGCTCGCCCAGCAGCAGGAGATGTTCGCCGCCTTCGACGGCTCGCCGTTCCCGATCATGCTCACCGACGGCACCGACAACGCCATCCGCTACGCCAACGCCGAGCACGCCGGCATCTTCGGCGCCCCCGGCCCCTACGCGGACCTCGCGAACGCCTACCCCCAGCTGGCCGCCGCCGGTCTGCCGCTCGCGGTCGGGGAGGCCTACCGCACCGGGCGCGCCACCGTCCTCAAGGACATCCGGGTGCAGTCCTACCTGCCCGGTGCCCGGCGCGCGGAGCAGGTGTACACCTTCACCTGCACCCCGCTTCGCAACGCGCGCACCGGCATGGTCAACGGTGTCCTGACGGTCGGCATGGACATCACCGCCCAGTCGCGCACCGAGGAGGAGCTCGGCACCCTCGCCGCCCTGCTGGTGGACCGGCTGCAGCAGTCCGGCCGCAACCCCGGCGAGATGCTGCCCCCGTACCCGCCGGGCCGCCCCGGACTGACGGGCTGACCCGCGCTCCGGCCGGGGCGCGCACGGCGCCCCGGCCCGGCCTCCCGCCGCGGGCGCACGGCGGGACGGACGGATCAGACCGGCCCCTCCAACGCCCGCGCCAGCCGCTCCGCGCCGGCGGCCAGCCGGTCGACGCCCTCGGCGGCGCCGTAGCCCACCCGCAGGTACGGGGCCGGCGGCTCGGCGGTGAAGTACGGCCGCCCCGGCGTGACGGCCACGCCGGCCCGCAGTGCGGCGGCGGCGAGCCCCTGCGGGTCGGTGCCGTCCGGCAGCCGCAGCCACAGGTGCTGGCCGCCGACGGGCAGCCGGACCGGGAGCAGCTCCGGTCGCAGCCGCTGCAAGGCCCCGGCGAGCGCCGTCCGGCGTTCCTGCAACCGCCCGGCCAGCGTGCGCAGATGGTGTCCCCAGGCGGGTGCGCCGACCAGTTCCAGGGCCGCCTCCTGCAGCGGCCGCGGCACGAAGAAGCTGTCCACCGCCTGCACGGCGCGCAGCCGTTCAAGGGCGGGCCCGCGCGCGGTGAGCGCCGCCACCCGTAGGTTGGGCGAGGTGGGCTTGGTCAGTGAGCGGACGTGCACCACGACCCCGTCCGGGTCGTCCGCGGCGAGCGGCGGCGGTGGCGGGGGAGCGTCGGCGTGCGCGAGCCGCCGGGCGAAGTCGTCCTCGACCACGAACGCCCCGGCCTGCCGGGCGATCCGCAGCACCTCGGGCCGCCGCTCGGCCGAGAGCACCGCACCGGTCGGGTTCTGGTGGAGCGGCTGGCAGACGAACAGCCGCGCCCCGGTGGCGGCGAAGGCGTCGGCGAGCAGGCCGGGCCGTACCCCGTCGGCGTCCACCGGCACCGGGACCGGGCGCAGTCCCGCCGCGCGTGCCACCGCCAGCAGCCCGGGGTAGGTGGGCGACTCCACCAGCACCGGGGCGCCGGGGGCGGCCAGCGAGCGCAGGGCGGTGGTGAGGGCGCTCTGCCCGCCCGCGGCCACCAGTACCTCGGCGGCGCTCACCGTGCCGCCGATGTCCCGGGCGAACCAGGCGCGCAGCTCGGGCAGGCCCTCCAGCGGCGGCCGGCCCCATGCGCCCGGTCGCCGGCCGGCCCGGGCGAGCGCCGCGGCCAGGGCCTGCTCGGGCTGGAGCGTGGCGTGCAGGTAGCCGCCGTTGAGGTCGATCACCTCGGCGGGCTGGACGGCGAGCGCGGCGATCACCCCCGAGGCGTCCGCGGACCGGGTCGGCGGCACCCCGGCCTCGGCGCTGAGCGCGACCTCCTGCCAGGAGGTGTCCCCGGCGGCCGGCACCGGCCGCGGCGCCGCCGCCCGGAACACCCCGGCGCCCGGCCGGGAGACCACCAGCCCCTCGGCCGCCAGCAGCGCGATCGCCCGGGCGACCGTCACCGGGCTCACCTGGTGGCGCTCCATCAGCGCCCTGCTGGACGGCAGCCGTCCGCCGACCGGGTAGCGGTCCAAATCGTCCCGGAGAATCGCGGCGAGATCCGCCCCACTGCTACGCTCGTGCATGACAGCACACGATAGCGCTATCGCCCCTCGATCAGTAGCACTCGGCGGCACCACCCTCGCGGCCCTCGGCGTCCTTGCCTTCTCCTTCAGCTTCCCGGCCACCGCCTGGGCGCTCACCGGCTTCGGGCCGTGGACGGCCGCCGGACTGCGCGGCGTCCTCGCCGCGGCGGTGGCCGGCGCAGGGCTGCTCCTCGCCCGGGTGCCGCTGCCCGGCCGCGCCCACTGGCCGGGCCTGCTCGCGGTGGCGGGCGGCTGCGTCCTCGGCTTCCCGCTGCTCACCACCCTGGCCCTGCAGACCTCGTCCACCGCGCACTCGGCGGTGGTGATCGGCCTGCTGCCGCTGGCGACCGCCGCGGTGGCGGCGCTGCGCTCGGGCGGGCGGCCGTCCCGCGGCTTCTGGTGGGCGGCGCTGGCCGGGGCGGCGGTGGTCCTCGCGTTCACGGTGCAGCAGAGCCGGGGCGCGCTGGGCCGGGCGGACGTCCTGCTCGGCGCGGCGCTCGTGGTGTGCGCGGCGGGCTACGCGGAGGGCGGGCGGCTGGCCCGCGCGATGCCCGGCTGGCAGGTGATCGCCTGGGCCGTGGTGGCGGCGCTCCCCATCTCGGCCCTGACGGCCGGTCTGGCGCTGGCCGCGGAGCCGGTGCAATTGGGGCCGCGGGCGCTGGCCGGCCTCGCCTACACGGCGGCGGTCTCGCAGTTCGGCGGGTTCGTGGTCTGGTACCGGGGGATGGCGGAGATCGGCGTGCCGAAGGCCAGCCAGCTCCAGCTCGCCCAGCCGCTGCTCACGCTGGGCTGGGCGGTGCTGGTGCTGGGGGAGCGGCTCTCCCCGGCGGCGCCGCTGGCGGCGCTGTCCGTGCTGGGATGCATCGCGGCCACCCAGCGGGCGCGGGGCTGACGCCCGGCCGCTGGGTGGCCGCATGGCCTCACTTGACCTCGATGCCGGCTTCCTTGCAGGCGTCGGCGACCTGCGGGGTGCAGACCTCGGCGGCCTTGTAGAGGTTGCCGGCGATGACGGTCGAGGCCACCTTCTCCTTGGTGACGACGATCGGGCTGAGCAGCATCGACGGGATCTGCAGGCCGTTGCTCTCGGTCATGGCGCTGGCGACCGAGGTGATGTCCAGGCCCTTCACGAGGTAGACGGCCATGGTGGCGGCGGCGTCGGCCTCGGGCTTGTACGGCTTGTAGATGGTGTAGGTCTGCTCGCCGGTCAGGATGCGCTGGATCGCGTCGAGCGAGGCGTCCTGGCCGCCGACCGGCACGTTGATGCCGGCGCCCTTGAGCGCGCCGATGATCGAGGTGGCCATGCCGTCGTTCGCCGAGTAGACGGCCTGGATGCCGCTCTTGCCGAAGTGGCCGATCGCCTCGTTGACCTTGGTCGCCGCGACTTCGGGCTTCCACTCGCCCGACTGCTCGTAGACGATCTTCTTGACCTTCTCGTCGAGGACCTTGTGCGCGCCCTTCTTGAACTGCGCGGCGTTCGGGTCCGACTCGGCGCCGTTGATCATCACGACATTGGCGCTCGACGCCTTGCCGCCCAGCGCGTCGAGCAGGGCCTGGCCCTGCAGTTCGCCGGTGCGCTCGTTGTCGAAGGAGATGTAGGCGGAGACCTTGCCCGCGGCGAGGCGGTCGTACGCGATGACCTTGACGCCCTTCTTGGCGGCCGCATCCACCCAGGAGGCCGTGGCGCCCGAGTTCACCGGGTCGAGGAGGATGACCTTGACGCCCTTGGCCAGCAGCGCGTCGAACTGCTGCTTCTGGACGGTCTCGTCGCCGTCCGCGTTGGCGTAGTCGACCTCGCACTTGGTGCACAGCGCGGCGACCGAGGCCTCGATCAGCGGCTTGTCGAAGCTCTCGTACCGGGTCGACGACGACTTCTCCGGGAGGAGCAGACCGATGGTCTTCGTCCCGGAGGAGGAGCCCGCATCGCTGCTCGAGCCGCACGCGGCGAGTGACAGCGCCGCCGACACAGCGGCCGTGCCGGCGAGGATGCGACGCGTCATTGCGTTCATGGTGGGTGGTGCCTCCCTGACAGCGCCGCGGGGTGCGGCGACGAGGAAGTCAATCCGCCGACGCCGTGGGCCGTCAACAAGTAAAACGTTCATTAAGATTTCTCGACCACATTGTTATCTTGTTGAATACATGATCCCCTCCAGGCCTTCCGAGCGCCGATCGAGCCGACAACTTCTCAACTCACCTACGCCGCCCCGGCGGCGGATGCTCCGGGCCCGTCCGATCACCTCTCGGTGCGGACCACCAGGCACACCCCGGCGACCACCACCGCACCTCCGACCACGATCGGCCAGGTCAGCGCCTCCGCGAGGACCAGCCACCCGAGCAACACCGCCACCACCGGGTTGACGTAGGCGTACGTGGCCACCAGCGGCAGCGGCGCGCGCTGCAGCAGCCAGGCGTACGCGCTGAACGCGATCAGCGAACCGAACACCACCAGGTACGCCAGGCCCGCCCAGGAGGCCGTCGACACCGCGCCCGGGTGGAACTCCTGCGGCTCGTGCCGGACGGCCGCCAGCACCAGCGCACCGGCGCCGCCCGCGAGCATCTCGTACGCGCTGGCCGTCAGTGGATTGGCGGGCATCGGCAGCCGACCGGCCAGCACCGAACCGCACGCCCACAGCAGCGAGCCGGTCAGCAGCGCGACCAGGCCCAGCGGCCGCACCTCGCCGGTCAGCCCCGGCGCGCTCAGCACCACCAGCCCGAGCAGGCCGACCAGCACGCCGCCCAGCGTCGCGAACGGGGTCCGATGCCCCAGCGCCCGACGCAGCACCACCACCCACAGCGGCACGCTCGCCACCATCAGCGCCGCCATCCCGGACGGCACCGACTGCTCGGCCAGCACCACCATGCCGTTGCCGCCGACCAGCAGCAGCACGCCGACCAGCGCCGCCGAGGCCAGCTCGCGCGCCCGCACCAGCAGCGCGGCCGGGCCCTGTCGCAGGGCGATCAGCGCCACCAGCACCAGCCCGGCCGCGACGAAGCGCATCGCCCCGGAGAGGAACGGCGGCATGGTCTCCACCACCACCCGGATCGCCAGGTAGGTCGAACCCCACACCACGTAGACGATGCCGAGCGCGCCCCAGACCGCGCCGGAGATGCCGCGCTGCCTGCCGGCGGCGGTGCCGGTGCCGGCGGCGGTGACCGCGTCCACCGAGCCGGTCGGCGGGACGGATCGGGACGGATCGGGACAGGACGGGTCGGCGGCGGGCGGCGGCGAAGCCGACGTCATGGGTGTCTCCCTGGTTCGGTGCTGAACACTCGGTATGACATCACAGTCCGACCGGCCCGTGGGAGCCCCGTTCCGTCCTGCGGTCGCGCCGCCCCCGCACCGTCGCCCCGCACGGCGTGCGCCTTCCGGATGAAGTCCGCGGCCCGGACGGACGCCACCGCGCGCCGGACCGGCGGCGGAGTGGTAGGCATGGACGGTCCGAGCGCGGACGACCGAGGAGCGCACGAGGTGGAGTGGTTCGCGGCCCCCGAGTACTGGCTCGCCCGCCAGGTGTTCCAGCGGCTGCTCGCGCTGCTCTACACCGTCGGATTCGTCGCCGCCGCCCGCCAGTTCCGCGCCCTGATCGGCGAGCACGGCATGCTGCCCGTCCCCCGCTTCACCGCGGCCGTCCCGCTGCGCCGCTCACCCAGCCTCTTCCACCTGCACTACAGCGACCGCGCGTTCGCCGTCACCGCCTGGACCGGCGCCGCCCTGTCCGCCGCCCTGCTCGCCGGCGCCGGCGACCTCGTCCCGCTCTGGGCCGCGATGCTCTGGTGGGCCCTGCTCTGGCTGTTCTACCTCTCCATCGTCAACGTCGGCCAGACCTGGTACGCCTTCGGCTGGGAGTCGCTGCTGCTGGAGGCCGGGGTGCTCGCCGTCTTCCTCGGCAACGGCGACACCGCCCCGCCGGTCACCGTGCTCTGGCTGCTGCGCTGGCTGCTCTTCCGGGTCGAGTTCGGCGCCGGGCTGATCAAGTGGCGCGGCGACGCCTGCTGGCGCGACCTGACCTGCCTCTACTACCACCACGAGACCCAGCCGATGCCCGGCCCGCTCAGCTGGTTCTTCCACCACCTGCCGAAACCGCTGCACCGGATCGAGGTCGGCGCCAACCATGCCGTCCAACTCCTCGTCCCGTTCGCACTCTTCCTGCCCCAGCCGGTCGCGAGCACCGCCGCCGCCCTGATGACCGTCACCCAGCTCTGGCTGGTGCTCTCCGGCAACTTCGCCTGGCTGAACTGGCTCACCATCGCCCTGGCGCTCTCCGTCGTGGACGCCGGCACCGCCGGCCGGCCGCTCCCGCTGCCCGCCGCACCCCACTACCCGGCCACCCCCGTCTGGTACGAGGTGCTGGTGCTCGCCCTCACCGCCGGCGTGCTCGTCCTCAGCTACCGGCCCGCCCGCAACCTGCTCTCACCCCACCAGGCGATGAACCGCTCCTACGACCGACTCCATCTGGTGAACAGCTACGGTGCCTTCGGGTCGGTCACCCGGATCCGCCACGAGATCGTCCTGGAGGGCACCGACGCCGAACTCCCAGGCCCCGACACCCACTGGCAGGCCTACGGATTCCGGGGCAAACCGGGTGAACTCCGGCGGATGCCGCGGCAGATCGCCCCCTACCACCTCCGCCTGGACTGGCTCATGTGGTTCGCAGCCATCTCCCCCTCCTACGCCCGGCCCTGGTTCGCCCCCCTGGTCGCCAGGCTCCTCGTCAACGACCGGGACACCCTCCGGCTGCTCCGGCACAACCCCTTCCCGGACACCCCGCCCACCTTCGTCCGGGCCCGCCTCTACCGCTACCGGTACAGCAGTTGGCGCCGACTCAGATCCACCGGGGAATGGTGGCGGCGCGAACCCCTGCGTGACTTCCTCCCGCCGGTCACGCTCAGCGATGTCCGGCACCTCGCACCCCGGACCGGGCCATGACACGGCACAGCTCCGCAACAACCCCGCCCGGTGCGTGCACACGTCGAACGGGCACCCGTATTCTGGCCCTCCGCCGTACCCGTCGAGCCGCATCTCGGCGCTTTCTCTCCGCAAACCCCCTCCCGTCACCCGCCACGAACCGGACTTCCACATGACAGTGCGCTACCTGAACGACGCCGACGCCTCGGTGCCGGCCCCGGCTGCCACTCCGGACGGCGAAGCCGGGCCGGACACCCGCGAGGAACTCGGCCGCTACGCCGACCAGGGCGGCTTCGCCCTGACCCCGGACGCCAACCCCTGGCTGTCCGCCGCATACACCATCACCGAGGGCGAGGACGCGCGCGCCGCCTCCACCACCCTCGCCGAACTCCGCAGCATCGAGATCCGCGCCGTCGGCGGCGCCGTCGGCGGCATCGCCGCCAAGGCCGGACTCGACGTCCCGGACACCCTGCTCGGCCTCAGCACCCTGCTCGACGTCCTGCAGCGCGTGCAGTCCGCCACCGCGGCGCTGAGCGACGACGCCTTCTCGGCGGACCTCGACGCCCTCGCCGCCGCCACCGGCAGCCGCCGCTTCCGCGCCGAGCAGAACGTCAAGCTCTCCCTCGGCCGCCGCTGGGCGCTGCGCTCGCAGGCCAAGTCGCTGGCCGGCAAGAAGCTCGGCCGCGCCGACCTGCACGCCGCGCTCGCCGCGGCGGCAGGCGCCCGCGCCGACTGGTCCGCCCTCGCCACCGGCGACAGCGCCCCGGCCGTCCCGGTCGACGGCGCCCTGCTCGCCGAGACCGCCCAGGCCATCGAGTCGCTCGGCACCGCCGTCCGCGCCCTCGGCCGCCTGCTGCCCGAGCAGGAGCCGGAGGCCCTCCAGCTCGGCGAACTCGCCGACCTGGTCGACCGCCTGGCCGCGGACGAGGGCACCCTGTTCCGGCTGCCGGCCCTCGCCGCCCTGCGCACCGCCCTCGCCGAGCAGGGTCTGGAGGACCTGCTCGCCGAACTGACGGAGCGTCAGGCCGACCGCGAGGCCGCTCTCGCCGCCTACGACCGGCACACCGCCGGCGCCGCCGAGGACGGTACGGACGCGGAGGAGGCCGCCCGCCAGGCCCTCGCCGCCGGTCCGCGGGACGGCGGCGAGCGCGCCGCCGAGGACGCCGAGGGCACCGAGGACGCCGAGGAGGAGACTGCCGAGGCTGCCACCGACGTCACCGGCGAGGCCGAGGCCGAAGCGGTCACGGAGACCGAGACCGAGACCGAGCCGGTGGCCGAGGCCGCCGTCGAGGCTGCCGAGCCTGAGGCGGTCGTCGAGGAGTCGGTCGCCGAGGCCGTTGCCGAGCCGGTGGTCGAGGAGTCGGCGGAGGAGGTCGTCGAGACCGTCGTCGAGATCGAGTCGGTCAGCGAGGTCGAGCCGGTCGCCGAGGCCGTTGTCGAGCCCGAGCCCGAGCCCGAGGTTGTGGCGGAGGAGGTCGCCGAGGCTGCCGAGCCCGAGCCCGAGGTCGAGGCCGGCGCCGAGCCCGAGGTCGAGCCGGAGGAGGTCGTCGAGCCGGTCGCCGAGGTCGAGCCGGTGGTCGAGGAGCCCGCGGTCGAGCCCGAGGCCGTCGTCGAGGAGCCGGCCGTCGAGGTCGAGCCCGAGGCTGTCGTCGAGGAGCCGGCCGTCGAGGTCGAGCCCGAGGCTGTCGTCGAGGAGGCCGTGGTCGAGGTCGAGCCGGTGGTCGAGGCCGAGCCGGTCGTCGAGGAGCCCGAGGTCGAGCCGGTCGTCGAGGCCGCTGCGGCCGGGCGGCCGGAGAAGCCGGAGATCACCCCGGGCAAGGCCGTCACCGCCTACACGCCGGCCGAGCTGGTCGCGTTGGTGGGCTGGCTGGACGGCGACGGTACCGAGCGCTCCGACGACGAGCTGCTCCGTGCCGCGATGAAGGAGCTGGGCTTCACCCGCCTCGGCCCCCGCATCAAGGAGGCGCTGGGCGCCGCCGTCTCCGAGGTCCGCGCCTGACGGTCCGCCCCTGACGGGCCCGTGCCCGCCGACCCCCGACGAGCGGGGGCGGCGGGCACGGTCGTTCCCGGACGCGGTGCGGTGCGGTTCAGCCGACCGTGATCGCGTCCAGTTTGGCCCGCAGGTACTCCGTGGAGTCGACCGGCGGGTGCGCGACGCGTCCGGTCGGGGCAGGCAGCGGGCTGACCACGGTGTGCGGGTCGCACTCGTAGAAGTAGACCAGGGACATCAGCTCCTCCTCCGGGGCCTCGGGGGAGGGCGGCAGGACCCGGTGGCGTCCGGACCGCCAGCGGTCGCCCGTCCAGCGGGCCATCAGGTCGCCGATGTTGACGGTGAGCGCGGCCGGGTCCCAGGGGGCGTCGGCCCAGCCCTGTTCGGCCGTCCAGACCTGGAGCCCGCCGCGGCCCTGCTGGCGGTCGAGCAGGGTCACGGTGCCGAAGTCGGTGTGCGGGCCGATCCGGTACTGCCCGGGCAGCGGTTCGCCGACGGTGCCGGCCGACGGGTACCAGTTGATGTTGCAGGTGTAGGTGGGGGCGCCGGTGTGCCGGGTGAAGAAGTCCTCGGGCTGTCCGAGGGCCGCCGCGAGCAGCCGCAGCGTCTCTTCGGCGACGGTCCGCATCCGCGCCATGTACGCCTCCACCAGGCCCTGCAGCCGCGGCGCCTCGGCACTCGGCCAGACGTTCGGACGGAACCAGAAGGCGTCCAGTTCGGCGTCCCCGGTGGCCTGCTCGGCGCCGACCGTCCAGGACTCCTTGAGGTCGGGCGGGGTCTCGGTGCCCTCCGCGTAGCCGTTGGCCTCGGCGTCGGGGCCGAGCCAGCCGCGGCCGCCGACCGCCACCGCGTACGCCCGCTTCGCCTCCTCGGGGAGGGCGAAGAACCCGCGGGCCGCTGCGCGTACCTCGGCCCGCTCCCGTTCGGTCACCCCGTGCCCGGTGAGCAGCAGGAACCCGGCCCGGCCGAGCGCCTCGTCGACGCTGCGGGCGGTTCGGGCGCGTTCCTCCGCCGTGCCGTGCGTCCACGCGCCGAGGTCGACGGTGGGGATGCGTACCTCTGCCATGCCGTCCGTTCCTTCCCGGTTCACTCGCCGATGTCCTCGAACCACAGCTCCGGCCGGGCCGCGACGAAGTCCGTCATCAGCCGGACGCACTCGGGGTCGTCCAGCACCGTGACGTCCACGCCGTGCTCGGCCAGCCAGTCGTGGCCGCCGCTGAAGGTCCGGGCCTCGCCGACGACCATCCGGCCGATCCCGAACTGCCGCACCAGGCCCGAGCAGTACCAGCAGGGGGACAGCGTGGTGACCATCGTGGTCCGCCGGTAGCCGCGCATCCGGCCGGCCGCGCGGAAGGCGGCCGTCTCCGCGTGCATGGACGGATCGCCGTCCTGGACGCGGCGGTTGCGGCCGCGTCCGAGCAGTTCGCCGTGCTCGTCGAAGAGCGCCGCCCCGATCGGGATGCCGCCCTCCGCCAGCCCCGCGCGGGCCTCCTCGACCGCGACCGCGAGCATCCGCTGCACATCCACCGGCTCCACCTCCGATTCCGAAACACCGTGGCAACGAAGGGTGCGTACCCTCCCTGGCGCCCGGTCCGACGTCCTGCCGCGTCGGACTCCCCGCCCGGCGGCATCCCACCCCGCCCCGTCCCGCCCCTCCCAGTCCCACCCGCTGTGAGCCGCGCCCGTACACCCCACCCGCACACCCCACCCGTCCGTCCCACCCGCCGGGAGGCCGCCGTGCCCGCACTCACCGTCCGCGAGATCCTCGCCTTCGACGTCCTCGGGGCGGCCGCCCCGCTGCTGCTGGCCGGCCGGGGCGGGCTGGACCGGCCCGTCCGCTGGGTGCACACCGGCGAGGTCTACGAGGGCTGCGCCGTCCTGTCCGGCGGAGAACTTCTGCTCACCAACGGCTACGGGCTGGCCCGCGCCACCCCGGAGCGGCAGCGCGCGTGTGTCCGCGACATGGCGGAACGCGGTGCGGCCGCGCTCTTCGCCGAGGTCGGCCGGGCGCTGCCGCAGATGCCGGCCGCGGTCACGGCCGAGGCCGAGCGGCTGGGCCTGCCGCTGGTGGCGCTGCGCCGGGTGGTGCCGTTCGCCCGCGTCGCCGAGGCGGTGAACACCGCGATCGTCTCGCTCTCGCTGGCCGAGCGGGCGGCCCGGAGCTTGCGGGACCACCCGCAGGCGCCGCCCGGCGCCGCCGACCACGGCCGGGCGCTGATCGGCGACCTGCTGGACGGGGTGAAGGTGGGCCGGGCCGAGGCCGCCGCCCGCGCCGGACTCGCCGGGTTCCGGGTGCCGGACGGCCACCGGCTGCTGGGCCTGGCCGCCCGCGGTCTGCCCGAGACCGTGCCGACCCGGATGACCGCGCCGCTGCTCGGTCGGCTGCACGGCACGGCCCTGGCGGCCGCGGTGCGCGGCGGCCTGTTCGCGGTCCTGGCGGTGCCGGCCGCGCCGGACCCGGTGCGCGCCGTCCGGGCCGTGCTGCAGGAGGCGGCCCCGCCGGGCGCGGTGGTCGCGCTCGGGCCGGCCGCCCCCGCCGTGGCGGGCTGGGACCGGTACGGGGAGAGCCTGCGCGAGGCCGCCGCCACCCTCGAACTCGCCGTCACCGTGCCGCCCGCCGAGCCGCGCGGCCCAGGCCCGCAGCACCCGTACGTGGCGACCGCCCGCGCCTTCACCCTGGAACGGGAGCTGAGCCGGTCCGGCGGCCGCGAGCGCTGGGCCCGGCTGGCCGAGGACGCGCTCGGCCCGCTGCTGGAGTGGGAGTCCCGGCACGCCAGCGACCTGGTGCGCACCCTGGAGGTGCACCTGCGCCACGGCTGCTCGCCGACCCGCACCGCCGCCCTGCTGCACATCGGCCGGCAGTCCCTCTACCAGCGGCTGGAGCGGATCGAGCGCCTGCTCGGCATCGAGGTCGCCGACCCCGAGCTCCAGGCCGAATTCCTGCTCGCCACCTGCGCGCACCGGCTGCTGCAGGCCGACCCGTCCGCCCGCCCGGCCGGTGCCCGCCGGGCCGCCGGTCAGCGTACGGCCGGTCAGCGTGCGGCCGCCGGGGGCGCGGACACCCGGCGCAGCGCCGCGTACAGCACTGCGGTCAGCACGAATCCGGCCACGCAGGTCAGGTCGCCGATCGCCGGCTCCAGCCGCACCAGGTAGCCGCTGAACTCCTCCTGATTGGAGAAGAGCAGCACCGAAACCACCGTGCCCGCGACCATCGCGGCCGGTCCGGCCCACACCTCGTGGGCCGGATCGGCCATCCGCGCGACGGCCTCGGCCTCGCCGGTGCCGGCCCGGTGCCGCAGCCACTGGTCGGTGAGCACGACGGCCAGCCACGGCGCCACCCAGTACGCGATGACCAGCAGGAACGCCTCGTACGCGTGCCCGGCGTCGGCGAGCCCGGTCCAGGCGACCAGGAAGCCCAGCACACCGATCGCGGCGGCCACCGGCCCGCGCGGCAGCCGGCGCAGCCCCAGTGAGACGAAGGACATCCCGGCGGAGTAGACGTTGATCGCGTTCGCGGACACCGCGCCCAGGACGATCGCCAGCAGCGTCAGGTCGCCCAGCAGGCCGGGCAGGTGGCCGGTGAACGCCGCCGTCGGGTTCTTATCGCCGGTGGCGATGGTGGCCGAGGCCGCGCCGACCACGGCGAGCAGGGCGATCCCGGCGAAGACGCCGAGCGCGGGGAAGAGCGCCGCCCGCCACCGCGGGGTGTCGGCCGGCAGGTAGCGGGTGTAGTCCGAGGCGAACGGGTTCCAGCCGGCCGCGTAGCCGAAGGCGGCGCTGAACGCGAGCAGAAATCCGCCGGCGCTGCCGGAGGTCCCGGCCGGCCCGCCCAGGTGGGCCTTGGCGAGGGTCACCGCGGAGGCGGCGAGGAAGACCGCCGTCAGCAGCGGCAGCGCGTACCGCTCGAAGGCGTGCACGAAGTTGTGCCCCAGGTATGCCACGGCCACCTGCGCGAGCACCACCGACAGCAGGCAGCCCAGGGCCGGCAGGCCGGTCAGCGTCGCCAGGGCGAACGCGCCCGAGACGCTGTTGACGGCGAACCAGCCGAGTCCGGCGCAGGCCGCGTTCAGCACCGCGGGCAGGGCGTTGCCCCACCGGCCGAACGCCACCCGCCCGGCGACCATCTGCGGCACGCCGAACCGCGGGCCGTACGCGCTGAGCACGCCGTGGGTGACCGCGCCGAGGGCGGTGCCGAGCAGCAGGGCGGCGGTCGCCGTCCAGAAGCCGAGGCCGAAGAAGAGCACGGAGATGACGCCGATGTACACGGTGGCGAACTCCATGTTCGGCGAGAGCCAGGTCCACAGCAGCCCGGAGGGGCGGCCGTGCCGGGCGGAGTCGGGGACGGGTTCGGCACCGGTCGGCTCGACCGCGAGCACCTGCGAACCGTAGGCGGTGGTGTCCTCGGCCGGATCGGCGGAGGCGGCGGGGGCAGTCGTCATCCCCACAATGTCCGCCCGCCGGCCCGTCCCGGGCAACGGACGGACCGTCACCACCGGAGCCCGCGCCCCCGTACACTCCGTACGCCCACGGCCCGCGGAACGCGGCCGGATTGCGACCCCGTTACCCCGCTGTGTCGCGACCGGGACGGCGCGGGTGATCATGCCGTCGGCCCCGGCCCGTAGGCTGGGCGCATGCGAGATTTTGCGGCGGGGATCGGGTACCTCCTGAAGGGCCAGCGCTGGGTGGCCCGGCACGGGCGGTGGTGGGGCTTCGGGATGATCCCGGCGCTGATCACCCTGGTCGGGTACGCCGGTGCGATGACCGCGCTCGTCCTGTGGTCCGGCGACCTCGCCGACTGGGCGACGCCGTTCGCCGACGACTGGGGCTCCCCGTGGCAGGGCCTGCTGCGCGGCGCCCTCGCGGTGGCCGCGGTGGCGGTCGGCGGGCTGCTGTCGGTGATCACCTTCACCGCGGTGACCCTGCTCGTCGGCCAGCCGTTCTACGAGTCGCTCTGCGAGAAGGTCGACGAGTCCGAGGGCGGCGCCCCGGCCCGCTCCGACGTGCCGCTCTGGCGGGAGCTGTGGATCTCCGCCCGGGACAGCCTGTACGTCCTCGTCCGGGTCGCCGCGATCGGCCTGGTGCTCTTCCTCTGCGGTTTCCTGCCGGTGGTCGGCCAGACGGCCGTCCCGGCGATCGGCATCGCGGTGTCCGGATACTTCCTGGTCGCCGAGCTCTCCGCGGTGGCGCTGCAGCGCCGCGGCATCCCGCAGAAGGAGCGGCTGCGGCTGCTGCGCTCCCGCCTCGGCCTGGCGCTCGGCTTCGGCGTGCCGCTGGTGCTGCTCTTCCTGGTGCCCTTCGTGACGGTGCTGGCGATGCCCGGCGCGGTCGCCGGCGCCACGCTGCTCGGCCGCGAACTCGCCCCGGTGGAGCCGGAGGAGGAGCTGCAGGACGAGGACGGCGACCCGGCGGGCGACGCCCCCGGCGCGGCGCACCGATCGGATCACGCCATCGACCTGGGCAAGTGAAACCACAGCGAGTGACGGCGATTTGACTTTCCGCCACCGGGTGGAAGATAAAGGCCGTCATGAGCGCACCGGCAGGCACCCAGGCCACCGCGACCCCGCCCGCCCCCGCGGGCGTCGACCTCGCCGATCCCGGCTTCTGGCGGCTGCCGGAGGCCGACCGGGCCGCGGCCTTCGCCGAACTCCGGCGCCTGGACGGGCCGGTGCGCTTCACCCACCGGGTCACCGGTCGGAGCTTCCTCGCGCTCGTCCGGCACGCCGACGTGGTCGCCGCGAGCCGCACGCCCGAGGTGTTCACCAGCGGCCCGGGGGTGACCACCCCCGAGCCGGCCCGCTGGGTGCGGACGGTGTTCGGCGACTCGATGGTCAACCTGGACGACCCGCACCACGCCGACCTGCGGCGGATCGTCTCCCGCGCGTTCACCCCGCGCCTGATCTCGCGGGTCGAGGAGGACATCCGGCGGGTCGCCGCACGGATCGTCGACGAGGTGCTGGACCGCCGCCCGGAGGACTTCGTCACCGCCGTCGCCGCGGAGCTGCCCTACCAGGTGATCTGCAACATGATGGGCATCCCCGAGCGGCAGCGCCGGCAGATCCTCGCCCAGGTCAACCACGCCTCCGAGCACACCGGGGTGGCCCGCGGCCGGCTGCGGGTGCCCGGGCGCGGCCTGCGGGCACTGGCCCGGATGCAGCTGGTGATCGCCGCGCTCGGCCGGGAGCGCCGCCGCCGCCCGACCGACGACCTGATCTCCGCCCTGGTCACCGCCGACGTCGACGGCCGCCACCTCAACTCCCGCGAGCTGGGCGCCTTCTTCTCGCTGCTGCTGGTCGCCGGCGTGGAGACCACCCGCAACGCGCTCGCCCACGGCCTGGACCTGCTCACCCGGCACGCGGGCCAACGCGCGCTGCTGCTGGAGGACTTCGACGCGCGGATCGGCGGAGCGGTGGAGGAGATCGTCCGGCACTCCACCCCGATCATCCAGTTCCGCCGCACCGTCGCCGCCGACCACGAGCTCAACGGCACCCGCCTCGAGCAGGGCGAGAAGGTGGTGCTGTTCTTCGCCTCCGCCAACCGCGACGAGACGGTCTTCGCCGACCCGGACGCCTTCGACATCACCCGCTCGCCCAATCCGCACCTCGGCTTCGGTGGGGGCGGCCCGCACTTCTGCCTCGGCGCCTACCTCGCCCGGCACGAGATGAAGGTGCTCTTCGGCGAGCTGTTCACCCGGATGCCCGAGCTGCGCTCGGTGGGCGGGCCCGCGTTGATCCCGTCCAGCTTCGACCACCGCGTCCGCTCGCTGCGCTTCACCTTCTGACCTGCCCGTTCCCGCGCGGTTCCGGCCCCGGCCCCGCCGGTTCCCGGCGCCCGCGCCACCCGCAGTCCGTACGGTTCGCACCCGGTCGCTTGTCCGCTCCGGCAGACGCCGCCGCACACCGCCGCCGCCTACCGTCCTGGCACCCGACCAGGACGGACGAGAGGCGAGGCACGTGCAGATGTCCACCACCGAGTGGCTGATCCACGACTACCGCGAGGACGACCTGGCGGCGGTCGTCCATCTCATCGACACCACCGCCGGACTCGGCCAGGAGTCGGTGTTCTCGCTCGCCGAGTGCATCACCGCGCTGACCTCCCGCCAGCCCGCCGTGGTGGCCGTCCACCGCGGCACCCCGATCGGCGCCGCCCTCGCCCACGTCGCCGGGGACCGCGCCTGGGTGATGCGGATCGCCATCGCCCCCGGCTGGCGCGGCCGCGGACTCGCCAGCGCCCTGCTCCGCGAGCTGGAGCGCCGCCTGGTGGACCGCCGGGTCCGCCGGATCGCCTACGTCCTGCCGGAGGAGGAGCAGCTCGGCGAGGGGCTGCACAACGCCGGGTACAGCCGCCGGCCGGCCGTCGCCTACTTCGAGAAGACCGAGCCCCAGCACGGCCCGTCGGCCGGCCTGCTGGAGGAGCTCGGCGGCCGCGTCCTGCCCGGCGACCTGTGGCAGAAGGTGGCCGGGATGGAGGCCGAGAAGTCGCTGATCGAACGCCGGGTGGTGCTGCCGCTCGCCGAGCCCGAGCGGGCCGCCCGGCACGGCGTCCGGCCGCCGCGGGCGATCGCGCTGTTCGGCCCGCCCGGCACCGGCAAGACCACCTTCGCCCGGGCCGTCGCCTCCCGGCTGGGCTGGCCTTTCGTCGAGTTGCTGCCGTCCCGGCTCGCCGACGAGGGCAACCTGGCCGCCGCGCTGCGCACCGCCTTCGCCCGGATCGCCGAGCTCGAACGGGTGCTGCTCTTCATCGACGAGGTGGAGGAGATCGCACCGGTCCGCGGCGAGGGCGCGGCCGGCGGCATGCACGGTGTCACCAACGAACTGCTCAAGCTGATCCCGGGCTTCCGCGAGGGTGAGGAGCGGCTGCTGGTGTGCGCCACCAACTCGATCCGCTCGCTCGACCCGGCCTTCCTGCGCCACGGCCGGTTCGACTACCTCATCCCGATCGGCACCCCCGACGCCGCCGCCCGCAGCGCGATCTGGTCCCGGTACGCGGCCGGCCGCTCCGGCGTCGACCTCGGGGCTCTCGTCGCGGCGAGTGAGCTCTTCACACCCGCCGACATCGAACACGCCGCGGGGACCGCGGCCCAGGCGGCGTTCGAACGCGATCTCGGCGCGCCGGGCGAGGAGCCGTCCGGCGCGGCCGGAGCGGGGACGGAGGACTACCTGGCCGCCATCGCCCAGTGCCGGCCGACGGTCACCCCGGCGATGACGGAGGAGTTCACGGCCGACATCGGCTCGCACGCCCGGGTCTGAGCGGCGCGGTGCCGGCGCGGCCGCATCCGTGCGGCGACCGTGCCCGGCCGCCGTCCTGCCGACGGCGGCCGGGCCCCGCGGCTCAGCCGCCCGGGTGCGCGCCGACCGCGTCGCGGATCTGGTCGCCCAGACCGCCGTTGGCCCGCGCGCAGTTGCCGCAGCAGAAGAACATCCCGGCCACCTCCACCCCGTGGCCGACGATCCGCACACTGCAGTGCTCGCAGCGCGGCGCGAGCTTCTCCATCGCGCACTCGAAGCTGTCGAAGGTGTACGTGTCGCCGCTGACCGTCTTGATCTCGAAGGACAGCCAGTAGTCGTTCTTGCACACCACGCAGACCGCCATGGTCTCCACCTCGTTCCGTCGTCCGTGTTCGCGGGCCTTTCCGAGTGTCCGGCCGGTCCGCGGAGGCGGCAATCGCAAGGCTGCCGAACGGCGGCCGGACACCACCCGCACGGGCGGATCCGTACGGGCACCCTCAGCCGCGGCCGGCTCCGGCGGGCAGCACCGGCAGGCCCGCGTCCTCCTTCACCCGCTTCATCGTCATCAGCGAATTGACCTGGGCGATCCCCGGGAGCCCGGACAGCACGTCGGTGATGAAGCGCTCGTACGCGGCGACGTCGGCCACCGCGATCTTCAGCAGGTAGTCCGGGTCCCCGAACAGCCGGTGCGCCTCCACCACCTCCGGCAGCTGGGCCACCCGCTGCTCGAACTCGGCCACGGTCGCCCGGTCCTCGTGCCGCATCACCACCGTCACGAACGGCTGGAAGCCCCGGCCGACCGCCGGGCCGTCCAGCATCGCCCGGTACCCGCGGATCACCCCGGACTGCTCCAGCTGCCGCACCCGGCGCAGGCACGGCGACGGCGTCAGGCCGACCCGGTCGGCCAGCTCGGCGTTGGTCAGCCGGCCGTCCTGCTGGAGCTCGTGGAGGATTCTGCGGTCAGTGCGGTCCATGACGCAATATTCTGCCAAACCATCCCGCTGAACTGCGCAAACAGGTCATCGGCTGCTTCGCCCGTCCGGCTACCTTCGGTCACCGACACCCGACCCACGGCCGCGGAGAACACCGAACCCATGGACGCACACGCCCTGCTCCTCTTCCTGGGAGTGGACCTCCTGCTGGTCTGCACCCCCGGACCCGACTGGCTGCTCATCGCCGCCCGCGGGCTCGGCCAGGGCCGCCGCGCCGCGCTCCTCGCGGTGGCCGGCGTCTGCGCCGGCTACACCGTCCACACCCTGCTCTCCGCCGCCGGACTCGCCGCCGCCCTGCGCGCCGTCCCCGCCGCCCTGCCCACCCTCCGCTGGGCCGGCGCCGCCTACCTCGCCGTGCTCGCCGTCACCATGCTGCTCTCCCTGCGCCGCGACGGCGGCCGCCTCCCCGAGTCCCGCCCGGAACCCGCCCGGACCGTCCTGCGGCAGAGCGTCCTCACCGCCCTCCTCAACCCGAAGGGCCTGCTGCTCTACCTCTCCCTCGTCCCGCAGTTCGTCGACCCCGCCGCCACCCTCCCCGTCGGCGGCCAGATCCTCGCCCTCGGCGCCGTCAACGTCCTCAGCTGCGCCCTCGTCTACGCCGCCGTCGCCCTCGTCGCCGGCCGCGCCCGCACCACCCTCGGCTCCACCCCCACTGCCGCCCGCCGCATGACCGCCGTCTCCTCCGTCCTCCTGCTCCTCGTCGCCGGCGTCACCGCCACCGCCTGACCCCCAATCCGGAGACTGTTGCGCAGGCCATGGTGACTGTCCGTCGACTGTGGGTGGCCGGTGGCGCCTTACCGCCGCCGGGGGAAGGCGCCCGGTGCGATCGGCGTACTTCCGCGCATGGACACCGTGGAGAACGGCCCCCGGCCACACCATTGCCGGTTCGCGCACAAGGTGCTCGCGGGCCTCGCCCGGGACCTCGGGCCGCGGATGCCGGACGGCGTCCCGGCCGAGGGCGGCGAACCGGGCGGCCGAAACCGGAACTGATCACACGTCAGACACCTGCAGGCCGCCCGGCGGACGGGTTCTGCGCATACGCTTCACCGGTATGACAGGGGACGGGCACCGCGGGCACTACATCGTGTGCGGGGGCAATGCGCTCGCACACCGCCTGGTGGCGGAGCTGACGGAGCAGTACGAGGTACCGGTGGTCGCCGTGGTGCCGGACCGCGAACGCGACCACGGGCCGCGGATCGGGCGGCTGCCCGGCGTCGCGGCCGTGCTGGAGTACGGGTCGGTGACCGAGGAGGCGCTGCGGGCCGCCGGGGTCGCCGGCGCGCTCGGCATCGCCCTGGTCGACGGCGACGACCAGCAGAACATCCACGCCGCGCTGACCGCGCAGGGAGCCAACCCCGGTATCCGGGTCGTCCTGCGGATGTTCAACCAGCGGCTCGGCGAGCACATCGAACGCCTGCTGCCCAACTGCGCGGCGCTCTCCGGCTCCGCCACCGCCGCGCCGGCCTTCGCCAACGGCGTCCTCGGCCGCCCGCACTCCGTGCCCGTCGACGGGCGGTACCTGTACATCGCGTACGACGGGGACATCGGCGAGGGCCGGCTCTGCCTGGTCGCCGACCGGATCGACCGGCAGGACCTCTCCCGGCTGCGGCTGCTGCCGGAGACCGCCGGCCGGGCCGCCGAATTCATCGCACTGGCCCGAAGATTCGGCGACAACGGGCCGCCCGGCGCCGACCCCTCCGTGCCACCCGTCCCGCCCGGCGGCCAGGACGGCCTCGCCGCCCTGCAGGCCCTCGCCTCGGAACCGCCGCTGCGCATCCCGTGGACCTCGCGGCTGCGCTGGACCCTGCTGGACGCGCTCCGCTACGTCACCGGCGTCCGGATGCGGCTGGTGCTGAGCACCGTCTTCGCCGCCGTGCTGCTCAGCGCCGCCGTCCTCTACCTCGCCCACCGCGACCTCGGCTGGACGGTCTACCTCGCGCTGCTCGACCTCGCCGGAGCGGCCCAGCCGGACGATCCCGGGCAGACCGGGGCCGGCGGGATCTGGGCCAGGGCCGCGCAGGTGGTCATCACCTTCTGCGGCATCACCTTCATGCCGGTCGCCACCGCCGTCGTGGTGGAGGCCCTGGCCAGCGGCCGCCGCGGGGTGCCGCGTGCCCCGAGCGCGGGGGTGCGCGGCCACGTCGTCGTGGTCGGTCTCGGCAGTGTCGGCATCCGGGTGGCCACCCTGGTGCAGGAGACCGGCGTGCCGGTGGTCTGTGTCGAGCGCGACCCGCAGGCCCGCGGCATCGCCGCCGTCCGGGCGCGGGGCATCCCGGTGCTGGTCGGCGACGCCCCGTTGGAGAGTCAGCTGCGCCGGGCCCGGATCCACAAGGCCCGCGCGCTGGCGGCCGTCACCAGCGACGACGCGGCGAACCTGGAGGCCGCGCTGGAGGCGCGGGCCGTCCGGCCGGACATGCGGATCGTCGTCCGGCTCTTCGACGACGACTTCGCGCACCACGTCTACGCGACGCTCGGCAACGTCGCCTCCCGCTCGGTCTCCTACCTCTCCGCACCGGCCTTCGCCGCTGCGCTGATGGGTCGTGAGGTGCTCGGCACCCTGTCGGTGTACCGGCACGTGCTGCTGATCGCCGAGGTCGCGGTGGACGCCACCTCCGGTCTGGCCGGCCAGGACGTGCACGGCATCGAGCAGCCCGGCGGCGTCCGGGTGCTCGCCGTCCGGCTCGCCCGCCGCCCAGCCGACCTGCAGTGGAACTTCGCCGACCGGGCCCACCGGCTGCAGGCCGGCGACCGGATCGTGGTCGCCGCCACCCGCAGCGGCCTGGCCCGGCTCGCGACCCCCGTCCCGCCGGGCGCTCCGGCGCCCGGCCCGCCCCCGCCGCGAAGCCCGGAGCCGGGGACCGGCCCGGAACCGCAGAGCAGCCCGGAGCCGCCGGCGGTCAGCCCGTGACGCCGGCCGCCTTCGCAGCGTCCAGCCACCCGGGGTAGGCGGCCAGCAGTCGCCCGTAGAGGGCGTCGTCGGCGAGCGAGCGCGGGTGCTTGCCGGTGGCGCAGAAGCCGGCGTTCGGGGTGGCCCGGCCGTCGAGGCCGGTCAGCGAGCGGAGGAACGTGAAGTGCTTGGCGTCGTGCTCGCCGAAGCCCAGGAACTGCCAGAAGACCGGCAGCTGGGAGGAGGACCGCAGCAGCGCCTGGACGTCCTTCCTGTCGAACGCGGCACCGTCCGTCTGGAAGATCACGAAGGCCGGGTCGGTCGCCCCGCACTCCTTGTAGTGCTTCAGTACGGCCTTCATCGCCGGGGCGTAGCGGGTGCCGCCGAACTTCGCGTCGACCGCCGCCCGCACCTGCTGCACGGCGCCGTCGTGCCGACCGATCCGGACCTCCTGCGGCTCGTACGCCCGGTCGTTGAAGAGCACCACCGGGACGGTGCCGTCGTCGTCCAGGTTGGCGGAGAGCGCCAGCGACTGCTCGGCGAGGCGCTGCACGGAGCCGTCCCGGTAGAGGCCGCTCATCGAGGCGGAGTGGTCGAGCACCAGGTAGACGGCGGCCCGGCGGCCGTCCAGGCCCTGCTTGCGCAGCGAGACACCGGCGGTCTTGTAGAGCGACACCAGGGCGGGTGCGGCGGCCTGGAGCTTGTCGAGGCTGATCGCCGGGCCCGCGCCGGCCCGCGCCGGGGCGGTCGGCCGGGCCGGGGCCTGCGGCGGCTGCGCGGCTGCCGGGCCGGCGGTCGGTGCGGCCGTGCCGCGTCTGCGCCGGCGGAAGAACATCCACATGGTCGAAACCCCCCTGCCTGCGGTACGAGAGGCGATCGTCGCAGGCAGCGGCCCCGGTGCGCAATGGATCGCACACCGGGGCCGGTTCGGGCCGGGCGGGGCCGACGGGCCGTCAGCGGCCCTGGAACTCGGGCTTGCGCTTCTCGGCGAAGGCGGCCATGCCCTCCTTCTGGTCCGCCGTGGCGAAGGCCGCGTGGAAGAGCCGCCGCTCGAAGCGGACGCCCTCGGCGAGGGTGGTCTCGAAGGCGCGGTTGACGCTCTCCTTCATCATCACCGCGGCCGGCGCCGACATCGCCGCGACGGTCTCCGCGACGGCCATCGCCTCGGTGAGCAGGTCGGCGGCGGGGACGATCCGGGAGACCAGGCCGGCCCGTTCGGCCTCCTCGGCGCCCATCATCCGGCCGGTCAGGCACAGCTCCATCGCCTTGGCCTTGCCGACCGCGCGGGTGAGCCGCTGCGAGCCGCCGATACCGGGGATGACGCCGAGCTTGATCTCCGGCTGGCCGAACTTCGCGGTGTCCGCGGCGATCAGGATGTCGCACAGCATGGCGAGCTCGCAGCCGCCGCCGAGCGCGAAGCCGGCGACCGCGGCGACCACCGGCTTGCGGAGCTGCCCGAGCCGGTCCCAGGGGCCGAGCCAGTCGTCCAGGTAGACGTCGGGGAAGCGGTTGCCCTGCATCTCCTTGATGTCGGCGCCGGCCGCGAAGGCCTTCTCCGAGCCGGTGACGACCAGACAGCCGATCTCCGGGTCGCGGTCGAAGGCGGTGGCGGCGGCCACGACCTCGTTCATCAGCTGCGTGTTCAGCGCGTTGAGCGCCTTCGGCCGGTTGAGCGTGATGATGCCGACCCGGCCCTTGCGGTCCACCAGGATCGTCTCGTACTCGGTCATCGTCCTTGACTCCCTTCGCTGCGCCGCCGCTCGGCGCGCGTCCTGACGGTGGATACGATCTCCGACCGACCGGTCGGTGCGCCAGTCTCGCCAGGCGAGACGGTCGTCACCCCAGGCCGAGCGGGTCGCCGGCCGGCGTGAAGAACCGCGCCACGTCCTCGTCCGTGACGTCGGCGAGCGCGGCCGGCTTCCACTGCGGGTTGCGGTCCTTGTCGACCACCTGGGCGCGGATGCCCTCCACCAGGTCGTGCGAGTCCAGTGCGGCGCAGGAGATCACGTACTCCTGCTCCAGGGTCTCGCCGAGGCTGCGGTGGCCGCGGGCGCGGCGCAGCGCGGCCAGGGTGACCTTGAGCGCGGTCGGCGACTTGCCGCGGATCTCGTCGGCGGCAGACGCGGCGGCGGGCTCGCCCGCGGCGTCGAGCCGGTCGAGGATCTCCTCCACGGTGTCGGCCGCGTAGCAGTGGTCGATCCACGCGCGCTGCCCGGCGAGGGCGGCGGCGGGCGGTTCGGCGGCGTACGCGGCGACGGCCTCGGCGGGGTCGGCCTCGGCGAGCGCCGCGGTGAAGGCCTCCAGCGCGGCGGCCGGCACGAAGTGGTCGGCGAAGCCGCAGAGAAGCGCGTCGCCCGGGCCCATCGAGGCGGAGGTGAGGCCGAGGTGGGGGCCGAGTCCGCCGGGGGCGAGGGCGAGCAGCCGGCTGCCGCCGACGTCCGGCATCAGGCCGATCCTGGTCTCCGGCATGGCCACGGTGGACCGCTCGGTGACGACCCGGACGGCGCCGTGCGCGGAGAGCCCGACGCCGCCGCCCATGGTGATGCCGTCCATCACGGCGACGTACGGCTTGGGGTAGCGGGAGATCAGGTGGTTCAGCCGGTACTCGTCGGCGAAGAACACCCGGGCACCGGCCCCGCCCGCCAGCGCGTCGTCGTGCAGCACCCGGATGTCGGCGCCCGCGCACAACCCGCGCTCGCCGGCGCCCGTGAGCACGACCGTGCCGACGGTGTCGTCGTCGGCCCAGGCCAGCAGGGTGTCGCGGACCTCCAGCAGCATGCCGTGGGTGAGCGCGTTCAGCGCCCTCGGCCGGTCCAGGACGATCCGTCCCGCCCTGCCGTCCCGCCGGACCTGCACACTCATGCCGCTGCTCCCGTCTCGAAGGCCGTGCCGAGGGAAACGATACGGGTGACCGGTCGGCGGAACCGGTGGGGAGGGGCGGGCATGGGGACCTTTCTGGACATCGCCCTCGCGGCGGCGCTGGTGCTGCTGCTCGGGCGGACGACGTTCCGGCGCGGCCCGAACGCGGGCAGCATGGCGCTGATCGTGGTGGTCGGCGCGGTCGCGCTGTGGCGGGGGCTCGGACCGGGGGCGGGCTGGCTGGTGCCGTTCACCTTCGTGGTGCTGGCGCTGGCGCTGCTGCAGATCGCCCTCGCGGTGGCGGTGCTGAGCCGGATCCGGCTCGCCGCCCCGGCCGACCTGCACCGGGAGATCCTGGCCGCGGCCGGGCGCCCGGACGGGCCGCGGCTGGTGGTGCTGGCGGTGGCGCCGTTCGGCACGGTCCTGGTGCAGGGGGTGACGGACGACCCGGCGGGCGCCTCGGTGCGGCTGTCCGACGGCTGCCCGATCTGCTTCGTCGAGGGCGTCGCCCTGGCGGTGCTGGACGACGACGCCGCGGTGGCCGCCTACCGGGGCCGGTTGGCCGGTGGCGACAACCAGCTGTTCCGGCTCACCCGCGGGGTGATCGACGACCGCTGGCAGGCCGAGCTGCGCCCGGTGAACGGCCCGCGCAAGCCCTTCCGCCCGGTCGCCTGCCCCGTCCACCCCGGCTGAGCGGGGCGGGCCGGGAAGCGGGCGGCCGGGCGGAACGGTCGGACGGAGCGGCTGTCAGGGCACGATCCGGCCGACGACCTCGCCGAAACCGATCCGGGTGCCGTCCGGGCCGGGGGCGGTGGCGGTGATGGCCACCTCGTCGCCGTCCTCCAGGAAGGTCCGGGCGGAGCCGTCCGGGAGCTTGATCGGGTGCTCGCCGTTCCAGGTGAGCTCGATCAGGGCGCCGCGGGTCTCGGGCTCGGGGCCGCTGACGGTGCCGGAGGCGAACAGGTCGCCGGTGCGCAGCGAGGCGCCGTTGACCGTCATGTGGGCGAGCTGCTGCGCGGCCGTCCAGTACATCGCGGCGAACGGCGGCCGGGAGATCGGGTGGCCGTTCAGCCGGACCTCGATGGCGAGGTCCAGGCCCCAGGGCTCGCCGCCGCGGTCGTCGAGGTACTCCAGCGGCTCGACGTCGCGGGCGGGCGGGGCGACCCGGGCGTGCTCCAGCGCGTCCAGCGGGACGACCCACGGGGAGACCGAGGTGGCGAAGGACTTGCCGAGGAAGGGGCCGAGCGGCACGTACTCCCAGGCCTGGATGTCGCGCGCGGACCAGTCGTTGAGCAGGCAGACGCCGAAGACGTGCTCGCGGAACGCCGCCATCGGGACGGCGGTGCCGAGTTCGCTCGGGGCGCCGACGACGAAGCCGACCTCGGCCTCGATGTCCAGCCGGCGGGACTTGCCGAAGCTCGGCGCCGGATCGGCCGGAGCCTTGCGCTGCCCGTTCGGACGGACCACGGGGGTGCCGGAGACCACCACGGTGCCGGCCCGGCCGTGGTAACCGATCGGCAGGTGCTTCCAGTTGGGGGTGAGCGGCTCCGAACCGGGGCGGAAGATCCGGCCCAGGTTGGACGCGTGGTGCTCGGAGGCGTAGAAGTCGACGTAGTCCGCGACCTCGAACGGCAGGTGCAGTTCGACCTCGGCGAGCGGCAGCAGGCACGGGCCGACCGCCGGGCGGTGGGCCTCGTCGGTGAGCCACTCGGTGAGCGCGCCGCGGACCTCGCGCCAGGTGCGGTGGCCGGCCGCCATCAGCGGGTTGAGGGTGTCGGCGTCCAGCAGCACGGACGGCGCGCCGACCGCGCGGGCGGCCGCCCCGGCGTCCAGCACGTGTTCGCCGATCCGGACGCCGATCCGGCGCCGGCCGGGCTGGTCGTTCGCGCTGAACACGCCGTACGGCAGGTTGCGGATGCCGTAGGGGGAGTCCTGCGGGATGTCGAGCCAGGTCAACGGTCCTCCAGCGGGGGTGGGCTGAGCAGGCCGAGGTCGGCCAGGTCGTCGAGGGGTTCGGCGATGCTGCAGGTGCCGAAGGAGGTGAACGACCGCCGGGCGGCCGCCACCTGGGTGTCCGTCAGGGCGGCGACGGCGGCGGCGACGACGGTCGCCGATCGCTCGTTCAGCGCCTCCACCGCACCGGCCCGGTCGCCCGCGGCCGCGGCGAGCAGCACGTTGAGGAACCCGTGGTGCTCGAACCCGGTCCGCGGGTCTGTGTGTCGGACGGCGTGGTGCAGGCCCGCGGTGCACTTGTACGGCAGCGCGCGGTCGGCGCAGCCGACCAGGAAGGCGGCCAGCTCGCCGACCGGCGGGAAGGCCTCGGCGGTGAGCCCGCCGGTGCGGTACTTCGCCCGGTACGGGGTGCCCGCCAGGGCGTCCAGGGTGTCCTCCGGCCGTCCGCCGCGCGGCAGTTCGACGGCCGCGTCGACGCCCTCGGGCAGTTCGGCGGCCAGCTGCGCCACGGTGGCGGCGACGTCGGCGGTGGCGATCTCGATGCCCACCACGTCCAGCCCGGCGGCCGCCTTCAGGGCCTCGGCGGGGCCGGGGCCGCCCTGCGGCAGCACCAGCCCGACCGGCAGCGGGCCGGTGCCGGCGGTGGCGAGGAGGTCGGCCAGCCGGCCGGGGCCGCAGAGGAACGGGCCGACCGCCGGCGCGTACCAGGCGGCGCGGTGGCCGCGGTGGGCCGGCACGGCCTCGGCGAGCGGCAGGTCGCCGGGCGGGAAGAGCGCGGCGTCGTCGAAGAGTCCCGCGAAGAGCGCCTTCACCGGCCCGGCCCCCGTCCGCCGGACCACGTCCAGGCGTAGCCCGGGTCCTCGCTCGCGGTGCCGCCCTCGCCGAGCTCCAGCGGCTTGAAGGTGTCCACCATGACGGCGAGTTCGTCGAAGAACTCGACGCCGATGGACCGCTCGTACGCGCCCGGCTGCGGGCCGTGGGTGTGGCCGCCGGGGTGCAGCGAGATCGAGCCCTGGCCGATCCCGGAGCCCTTGCGGGCCTCGTAGTTGCCGCCGCAGTAGAACATGACCTCGTCGCTGTCCACGTTGGAGTGGTAGTACGGCACCGGGATCGACAGCGGGTGGTAGTCCACCTTGCGCGGCACGAAGTTGCAGATGACGAAGTTGTTGCCCTCGAAGACCTGGTGCACCGGCGGCGGCTGGTGGATCCGGCCGGTGATCGGCTCGAAGTCCTCGATGTTGAAGGCGTACGGGTAGAGGCAGCCGTCCCAGCCGACCACGTCGAACGGGTGGTGCGGCACGGTGTAGCGGGTGCCGACCACGCCGGTCGAGCCGCGGTGCTTGACCAGCACGTCGACGTCGGTGCCCTCGACCAGCAGCGGCCCGACCGGCCCGCGCAGGTCCCGCTCGCAGTACGGCGCGTGCTCCAGCAGTTGCCCGAACCGGGACAGGTACCGCTTGGGCGGGGTGATGTGGCTGTTCGCCTCGATGCAGTACGCGCGCAGCGGCCCGTCGCCGGTCGGCACCCAGCGGTGCGTGGTGGCCCGGGGGATGATCACGTAGTCGCCGCGGCCGACCTCAAGCGAGCCGAAGACGGTCTCGACGGTGGCCGTGCCGTCCTCGACGTACACGCACTCGTCGCCGAGCCCGTTGCGGTACAGCTCGCTCGGCGCGCCCGCGACCACGTACGAGATCCGCACGTCGCCGTTGCCGAGGACGAGGCGGCGCCCGGCCACCACGTCGACACCCTTCCAGTCCTCGCCGAAGAGCTGGTGCAGCTTCAGGTGGCGGGGGATCAGCGGAAGGTTGGGCGTGGTGGCCTGGTTCGGCAGCTCCCACGGACGGGCGTCCACGATCGCCGAGGGGATGCCCCGGTGGTAGAGCAGCGAGGAGTCGGAGAAGAATCCCTCCTCGCCCATCAACTCCTCGTAGTACAGCCCGCCCTCGGGTGTGCGGTGCTGGGTGTGCCGCTTGGGCGGGATGTCGCCCAGCTGCCGGTAGTGCGCCATGTCCCGGTCTCCTCGTCAGGGGGTGGGTCAGAGGTTTCCGCGCTTGTCCTGCTCGCGCTCGATGGCCTCGAAGAGCGCCTTGAAGTTGCCCTTGCCGAAGCCCAGCGAACCGTGGCGCTCGATGAACTCGTAGAAGACGGTCGGCCGGTCGCCGATCGGCTTGGTGAAGATCTGCAGCAGGTAGCCGTCCTCGTCGCGGTCGACCAGGATGCCGCGCTTCTTCAGCTCCTCGATCGGGACGCGGACCTTGCCGATCCGCTCGCGCAGCGCCGGGTCGTCGTAGTAGGAGTCCGGAGTGTTGAGGAACTCCACGCCGCGTGCGCGCAGCACGTCGACGGTGGTGAGGATGTCGTTGGTGGCGAGCGCCATGTGCTGGCAGCCGGCACCGGTGTAGAACTCCAGGTACTCGTCGATCTGCGACTTCTTCTTGGCGATCGCCGGCTCGTTCAGCGGGAACTTCACCCGGTGGTTGCCGCTCGCGACGACCTTGGACATCAGCGCGGAGTACTCGGTGGCGATGTCGTCGCCGACGAACTCGGCCATGTTCACGAAGCCCATGACCCGGTTGTAGAACGAGACCCACTCGTCCATCCGGCCGAGCTCCACGTTGCCGACCGCGTGGTCCAGCGCCTGGAACAGCCGCTTCGGCGCGCCCTCGGGCCGCTGCACCCTCGTCTCGGCGACGACGTAGCCGGGCAGGTACGGGCCGGTGTAGCGGGAGCGGTCGATCAGGGTGTGCCGGGTCTCGCCGTAGGTGGCGATCGCGGCGCGGCGGACGGTGCCGTGCTCGTCGGAGACGTCGTTCGGCTCCTCCAGGACCGTGGCGCCCTGGGCGCGGGCGTGCGCGATGCACTTGTCGACGTCCGGCACCACCAGCGCCAGGTCGACCACGCCGTCGCCGTGCCGGCGGTGGTGGTCCAGGAGCGGGCTGTCCGGGGAGACACCGCCCTTGATCACGAAGCGGCAGGAGCCGGACCGCAGCACGAACGCCTTGCGGTCGCGGCGGCCGGTCTCCGGACCGGAGTACGCCACCAGCTCCATGCCGAACACGGCCTGGTAGAACTGCGCCGTCTGGGTGGCGTTGCCGACGACGAAGACCACCGCGTCCTGCGCGGTGACCGGGAAGGGGTCGCCCGCGGGGTCGTGCTCGACCAGGCCGACGAGCGTGCGGAGCTGCTCGGCGTCGAGGCCGGCCTCCAGCTCGGCGGGGGTGAGTTCCACGGCGTTGGCGGTCATCGGTAATCCTCCACGTTGAGGTTCTCCGCACCGCGAAGGGTCGGGCGGTAGCGGTTGCGCAGAGCTTGCCTCCGGTCAGGGGGTTGGGCAACAGCTGCGGATTCCACTGATCAATGTGTACAAGGTGAGCAGGTGGGGTTCCTCCGGGCTGTACGGATTGCCCACTCATCGGGGCACCGGCGCGAGGTGCTCGGCGAACCACTCCGCGGCCAGCGCGGCCACCGCCTCCAGCGCGCCCGGCTCCTCGAAGAGATGGCCGGCGTCCGGGACGACCGCCAGCGCCGTCCCGGCCCGCATCCGCGCCTCGGCCTGCCGGTTCAGCTCCAGCACCGTGCGGTCCGCACCGCCGACGATCAGCAGCGTCGGCGCCGTCACCTCGGCCAGCCGGTCCGCGGCCAGGTCGGGCCGGCCGCCGCGGGAGACCACCGCGGCCACCCGCAGGTCCGGCTCGGCGGCCGCCCGCAGTGCGGCCGCCGCGCCGGTGCTCGCGCCGAAGTAGCCGACCGGCAGTCCGGCGCAGTCCGGCCGGCCGGCGACCAGACGGGTCACCGCGGCGAGCCGGCCGCCGAGCAGCTCGGTGTCGAAGACCTTCACCCGGTCGATCTCCTCGGCGGGGGTGAGCAGGTCGAACAGCAGGGTGGCCAGCCCGGCCCGGTTGAGCTCGCCCGCCACGTACCGGTTGCGCGGGCTGAGCCGGCCGCTGCCGCTGCCGTGCGCGAACAGCACCAGGCCCAGCGCGTCCTGCGGCCGGGTCAGCACCCCGAGCAGCTCCACGCCGCCCACCTCCAGGGTGATCTCCGGGTCCTCCGGCTCCCGCTGCCGCTCGGCGGCCTCGTCGAGCAGGGCGATCACCTCGGCGTCCGAGGTCTGCGAGAAGTCGGCGTAGAACTCGCCGATCGCCCAGAACCGGGCCGGGGTGTGCGGACAGACCAGCTCCTCGACGTCCTTGCCGAGCCGGGCGGCCCAGTCCTGGGGCGCCACCGGCACCGCCAGCACCACCCGGGCGGCGCCCCGGGCGCGGACGATCCGGCATGCGGCCAGCGCGGTCGAGCCGGTGGCCACCCCGTCGTCCACCACGATCACCGTGCGGCCCGTCAGCGGGACGGGCGCGCGGCCCCGGCGGTACTTCTCGGCCCGGCGCTCCAGCTCGGCGCGCTCCTGCCGCTCGACCTCGGCGATCTGCTCGTGGGTGACCCGGGCGCTGCGCACCACCGCGTCGTTGACGACCCGGGCGCCGTCCTCGCCGATCGCGCCCATGCCGAGCTCGGGCTGGAAGGGCACGCCCAGCTTGCGGATCACACAGATGTCCAGCGGCGCGCGGAGCGCCCTGGCCACCGGTGCGGCGACCGGGACGCCGCCGCGCGGCAGGGCCACCACGACCGGGTCGGCCCCACGCCATCGTTGCAGTTCGGCCGCCAGCCGGCGGCCCGCTTCCTCGCGGTCGGGGTAGTACATGGCTGCGCCTCTCCCTGTCCACCGTACGTCCGCGGAGCGCATCGATCAGGGGACGCCGGGGGCGGCTACGGCAGCGCCGCCGCCAGAAGGTCCACGTAGCGGATGTCGGGCGGGGCGGTGAGCAGGCGGGGCACGGCCTCCATCAGGGCGGCGGCGATCCGGCCCTGCAGGTGGTACTCGCGGCCCTGTGCGTCGTCGAAGGTGTCGAAGATGCCGAACACCGTCTCGCTCTCGCGGAAGGCGAACCAGGTCCGGGTGTCCACCTCCTCCACCGCCATCGGCAGGGCGGCGAGCAGCAGCTCGGCGACCTCCTCGGCGTGCTCCGGCTTGGCCTCGATGCGGGCGAGCAGTCCGACGGGCGGCATGGGACCTCCAGGTCTGGGCGGGTGGGACGGCGGTGATCAGCTGTGCCGCGCGAAGTCCTCCAGCGACACCGTGTACTCACCGCTCTCGGCGGAGTGCCGGACGCAGTAGGCGCGCGGGTACCATCCGGGCACCTGCCAGGCCTGCGGCTGCTTCACCGGCCGGCAGGCGTCGGCCGGATCGGCGCTCTCGGCGGCCTTCAGCGTGGCCAGCGTGATCATCGGCTCCAGGAAGGTGATCCTCGCGTCGTAGGTGCCGTACACAAAGGTGCGGGTGAATCCCTGCCCGTGCCACTCCTCGCCGGTGAGGTCGGTGAGGTGGTTGCCCATGGCGACCTGGACGATGCCCCTGTCGGTGTAGTCGGCGGGCAGGTACTCGGGCGGCAGCGGCCGGGTCGCGGTGGCGTAGTCGTCGCAGTTGACCAGGGCGCCGCACGGGCCGGGGCGGATCGACTGCCGCTCCCGGTCGGACTGCAGGTAGAAGTGCACGTCGACGTGCGGGCGGTCGTAGACCTTCGGCGGGCCGTGGCCGGCCGGGTCCCAGTTGAGCATGGCGAAGGTCAGCGGGATGCCGGGCAGGCCGCGCAGGGCCCGGGGCAGGGCCAGCGCGTACTCGTGGCCGCCGGCGCACTCGTGCATCGGGTCGATGGTGCCGTCGCCGTCGCGGTCGAAGCAGTGCTTGCCGTCGGCCGGCTCGGTGGGCAGATCGTCGAGCGAGCCGCGGGTCAGGGCGACTCCGATCTCCACGGGCTTGTCCCCGCGAAGCCGGGCGTAGGCGTGGGCGGCGCCGTCGCCCAACGGGACGGGCCGCCCGTAGACGGTACGCAGGTGCTGGGCGGCGGCGGCCGGGCCCGCCGGAAGCAGGGCGGTGGCCAGCAGGGCGGCGGCGAGCAGACGGCGGATCGGGTGGGGGCGCGGGTTGGGCGGCATGCCGGCGGGCCTTTCGCAACGGGGGGCACTCCTGGCCACTGTGCCGGGCCGGGGCCGGACCGGCGCCCGCTGCTGCTCCGTCCGGGGGCGCGGCGGTGAACGGGCGTCAGGCGAACGGCCTTTACCTGACGGCCTCTTGACGGTGACTTTACCGAAGCCTGATCATCATGAGCGCGTCAAGTTCACGGTCGCCCACCCCCACCCCACCGGGCGGCCGCACCGTCAGGTCCCGTTCTGCCCCACCGGAATCCGGAGTCCTACGTGTCCCTGCATGCCCACCGGCGTGCGCAGCGGCGACCCCGCCTGCGCCGTCCCGCCGCCCTGGCCGCCGTCGCGGCCGCAGCCCTTGCCGCGACGCTGCTCGCCCCCGCCGCGTCCGCGCGGCCCGCCCCGGCCCTCGCGGCCGCCCCCGACATCCCAGTCGCCAACGTCAAGGCGCACCTCGCCCAGCTGCAGTCCATAGCCACCGCCAACGGCGGCAACCGGGCGCACGGCAAGGCCGGCTACAAGGCCTCGATCGACTACGTGAAGGCCAAGCTGGACGCGGCCGGCTACACCACGGCGCTGAAGACCTTCAGCTACAACGGCGCCACCGGCTACAACCTGATCGCCGACTGGCCCGGCGGCGACACCTCCCACGTCGTGATGGCCGGCTCCCACCTGGACTCCGTCACCGGCGGCCCGGGCATCAACGACAACGGCTCCGGCTCGGCCGGCATCCTCGAGGTCGCGCTCGCCGTCTCGCGGGCCGGTCTGCAGCCCACGAAGCACCTGCGGTTCGGCTGGTGGGGCGCCGAGGAGTACGGCATGGTCGGCTCCAAGAACTACGTCAACGGCCTCTCCAGCGGCGAGCGTTCGAGCATCGAGGCGTACCTCAACTTCGACATGATCGGCTCGCCGAACCCCGGCTACTTCGTCTACGACGACGACACCAAGCTGGACACCCTCTTCAAGACGTACTTCTCGGGCATCGGCGTGGCCACCGAGCCGGAGACCGAGGGCGACGGGCGCTCCGACCACGCGCCGTTCAAGAACGCCGGCATCCCCGTCGGCGGCCTGTTCAGCGGCGCCGACTACACCAAGACCAGCGCGCAGGCGAGCAAGTGGGGCGGCACCGCGGGCCAGGCCTTCGACCGCTGCTACCACTCCTCCTGCGACACCAGCGCGAACATCAACGACACCGCGCTGGACCGGATGAGCGACGCCATCGCGCACGCGATCTGGACCCTCGGCACCGAGACCGCCCCGCCGCCCGGCACGGTCTTCGAGAACACCGCCGACGTCGCGATCCCGGACGCCGGCGCCGCCGTGACCTCCTCGATCACCGTCTCCGGTGTGTCCGGCAACGCCCCCGCCGCCCTCCAGGTGGGCGTGGACATCAAGCACACCTGGCGCGGCGACCTGGTGATCGACCTGGTCGCGCCGGACGGCAGCACGTACCGGCTGAAGAACTCCAGCTCCAACGACTCGGCCGACAACGTGATCACCACCTACACCGTCAACGCCTCCGGTGAAGTCGCCAACGGCACGTGGAAACTGAAGGTGCAGGACGTGGCCGCGCAGGACACCGGCACGATCGACAGCTGGAAACTGACCTTCTGACGGGCAGGGTGGAGGGGGTGCCGGAGAGGCGGCACCCCCTCCTTCGCCGTTACGGCTGCATCTCGTAGGCGCCGGAGAGCGCCTCGACCTTCGCCCAGACCCGGGCGGCGCGCTCCGCGTCGGCCACCGGGCGGCGGACGTGGGCCAGCGCCCAGGCGGCCTGCTCCTCCGTGGTCGAGGACTTGCCGTGCAGCTCGGTGGCGTGCGCGGAGAAGTCCCGCACCAGGGCGTCGAAGATCTGGTCCAGGACGTCCCCGCCCTCGTCGGACGCGGTCAGACCGGTCAGCTCCGCCTGCTCCAGCACCAGCTGGCCGTAGACGACCAGCGCGAACAGCTGGCCGATCTCCAGCAGGAAGTCCAGGTCCTGCTGCTGCTCGGCGCTCGGCGCGTGGGCCAGCAGCAGCGCGCACAGGCCGTCCGCCTGCTCGCGGAAGCGGGCCACGTTCGGCACGGCGGCGTGCGCGTCGTAGGCGGTGCGCCAGTCGTGGAAGCGGATCGCACCCAGACCCCGGGCCGGGCCCTGGCGGAACAGGAAGGCGTCGTCCGCGGCGTCCAGCCGGCTCGGCACCGGCGCGAACTCGGCCGGGGCGAACAGGTAGTTGCCCATGAACTTGAGGATCAGCGCCAGGTTGACGTGGACGGTGCCCTCCAGCTTCGGCAGGCCGCGAATGTCCTTGGCGGCCTTGTCGAAGTAGGTGTCCGCCTCGAAGCCCTTGGCCGCGATGACGTCCCACATCAGGTCGATGACCTTCTCGCCCTCGGTGGTGACCTTCATCTTGGTCATCGGGTTGAACAGCAGGTAGCGGCGGTCCTCCGGCGAGGCGGTGCGGAAGTAGTCGACCGACCGGGCGCTGAACAGCTTCATCGCGACCAGGCGCGCGTAGGCGTCGGTCAACTCCCGCCTCACGTGCGCGAACTCGGTGACCTTCTTGCCGTACAGCACCCGGTTGTCGGCGTGCGTCACGGCCTCGTACATCGCGTGCTCGCAGATGCCGATCGACGCGGTGCACAGGTTGAACTTGCCTACGTTGACGGTGTTCAGTGCGGCGTCGAAGGCGGCCTTGCCGGTGTGCAGCACGTCCTCGGCGCGCACCGGGTACTCCTCCAGGCGGAACTCGCTGACGTACATCTGCGCGTTCACCACGTTCTTGACCAGGTGGTACGCCTCGTGCCGGCTGTCCGCGGCGAAGAAGACGTAGCCCTCCGGGCCCTCGACGTCGGAGCGGCGGCCGAAGACCGACACCAGGCCGGCCACGTTGCCGTTGCCGATGTAGTACTTGGAGCCGGTGGCGGTGAAGCCGCCCTCGGCGTCCGGGGTGAGCACCATGTCGGTGGAGTAGATGTCCGCGCCGTGGCTGCGCTCGGACAGGCCGAAGGCCATCACGTGACCCTCGGCGAGCAGCTGCGCGGCGCGGGCGCGGACCGCCTCGTTCTCGCTCTGCCAGACCGGGCCGAGGCCCAGGATGGTGACCTGCCAGGTGTACCAGTAGCCCAGGCCGTAGAAGCCGAGGATCTCGTTGAGCTCGGCGATCCGCGCGGTGTCCCAGCGCTTCGCCGGGTCCGCCGAGGACGGCGTCAGGAACTCCGCGAACAGGCCCTCCTTGGCGGCGAACTCCAGGAAGTCCGCGTACCAGCTGCGGTCGATGTAGGTGTCGATCAGCGCCTTCTTGCCGCGCGACTCGAACCAGTCGACGGTGGCACGCAGCAGCCGGCGGGTGGTGTCGTCGAACTGCGCCGGGTCGTACGAGCGCGGGTTGAACAGCTGCATCATCAGGTCCCAGGGGTCGAGGGTGGCGGGGATTGCAGGCGGTGCAGGGTGGCGAGCACGTCGTCCAGCCAGGCGAGGATCATCCGCTCGTACTCGATGCCGCCGCGCAGGACCACGTGCTGGAGGCGCTGCTGGGCGTCGAGGGCGTCCGGATCGGGGAAGTCCCGCTGCTCACCGGTCAGGTAGCGGGCGAGCAGGGCGGCGTGCTCGGCGCGGTGCCGCTTGACCTCGGGGACGAGCGCGGCCGGGTCGTCGAAGGCGGCGGCGCGGATCTTCACGGCCAGCTCGTGCCGGACGGTCTCCGGCTCGACCGGCTCGCGCAGCCAGCCGACCAGGACGCGCCGGCCCGCCGCCGTCGCCGAGTACACCTTCTTGTCCGGCCGCCCGTCCTGGGCGACCTCCTCCACAGAGACCTGGCCGTCCGCCTCCATCCGCCGCAGCACCCGGTAGATCTGCTGGTGGGTGGCGGTCCAGAAGCGCCCGATCGAGCGGTCGAACCGGCGGGCCAGCTCATAACCGGACCCGGGCTGCTCCAGGAGGGAGACGAGGATCGCGTGCTCCAGTGCCATGCCCACAATCCTGCTATGCAACGAGTTGCATAGGCAATGCGGGTGCGTCCGGGTGAGACGCACCTCACGCGGGACCGGCCGCGGAAGAATGGCCGGATGGACGAGGAGGAGCTGCTGCGGCGGCGGATGCACGCACAGTTCGGCCGGCCGAGCGGGCGGGCCGCGGCGGCGGCCCGGGCGTCGGCGGGCGTGCAGGCGCAGGACGCGCCGGCGGCCCGGCTGGCACTGCGGGCCCGCGGGGTGGCAGACCCGGTCGAGCCCGGGCGGGCGCTCGCCGCGGGGGAGACGGTGGTGCTGGCGCTGATGCGCGGCACGCTGCACCTGGTGCCGGCCGCCGACGCCCGCTGGATGCTCGGGCTGTTCGCCGACCGCAACCTGGCCGCCGGGGCCCGGCGCCGCCGCGAGCTCGGGCTGACCGAGGAGGTCTGCGCCCGCGCCCTGGACCTGCTGCCCGACCTGCTGGACGTGCCGCGCAGCCGCGCGGAGCTGGTCCGGCTGCTGAACGGGCAGGGGCTGGGCATCGAGCCCAAGGGGCAGGCCCCGGCGCATCTGATGGGCTTCGCCACGGCGCACGGGGTGCTCTGCCGGGGCGCCGACGTGGCGCCGCGCGAGCCCGGGTACGTGCCGCTGCCCGCGGGCGGTCCGGCCCCCGCCGACCCGGCGGCCGAGCTGGCCGGCCGCTACCTGGCCGCCTTCGGCCCGGCCGCGGCGGCCGACTTCGCGCTCTGGTCCGGCCTGCCGCTGCGCGAGGCCCGGCGCGCCGTGGCCGCGGCCGGGGCGGTGGAGGCGGCGCCCGGCCTGTTCGCGGCGCCCGGCGTCGAGCCGCCGCCGGCCGGTCCGCCGACGGTGCGGCTGCTCGGTGCGTACGACAACTTCGTGATCGGCTACCGGGACCGGGACGCCATGCTGCCGCCGGAGTTCGGCCGGCGGATCAACGCGGGCGGCGGGATCGTCAAGCCGGCGCTGGTGGCGGACGGCCGGGTGCTCGGTGTCTGGCGGCGGGAGAAGGGCGCGCTGGTGGTCCAGCCCTTCGCGCCGCTGTCGGCCGCGGTGCGGGAGGGCCTGGCCGCGGAGGCCGCCGCGGTGGGGGCGTTCCTCCAGGTCGACGTGGAGCTCCTGGTCGATCGACCTGCCTGAGAGCGGCAAATGGGTAATAATCGGGCGTAAAGGTTATATAAGGGACACAATGGGTAAAGGGCAATCGCCCGCCTTGTCACGGACCTTGGAGGTGGTTCCCGGTGTCGACCCAGCTTCCGGGTATGGAGCGTCATCCGGACATCCTTGCAATGCGTGAACACTACGAGCGCGTCACCTCGACGATGCTCGCGCAGGGCGTCGAGGCGCTCTGCGTGGTCGCCGGACTCTTCCTGGCGATCTCTCCCTGGGTGGTCGGCTTCGCCCTCTTCCCCGCCGCGGGTGGCATCCAGGGCGTGACCCTGAGCAACCTGATCTGCGGCCTCGCCTTCGCCTTCCTGATGGGCGGCTACGCCACCGCCTTCGAGCGCACCCACGCACGTGCCTGGGCCGCGGCGGCGATCGGCGTCTGGACGATCGTCGCGCCCTGGGCGACCGTCGGGGACCAGGCCTTCTACCGGACGATCTGGACCAACTGCGTGACCGGCGGTGTGATGGCCTGCCTGGCCGGCGCCGCCATCGCCATGACCCTGACCGGCACGTCCTCGAGGATGGGCAGGAGCCGCGGATGACGGAGACCGACACGGACAGCGAAACGACGGGTGCGGACCGAACGGTCCGCACCCGTCGACCGTCCCGCCGCGGTCGAAGGTTCCGTCAGGGCCGGGTCATCCGCAGCACGTCCAGCGCCTCGTCCAGCTGCTCCTCCGTCAGCAGGCCGCGCTCCACGTAGCCGCGCTCCAGCATCACCTGGCGGATCGTCTTGCGCTCGGCCAGGGACTGCTTGGCCACCTTGGCCGCCTCCTCGTAGCCGATGTACCGGTTCAGCGGGGTCACCACCGAGGGCGAGGACTCGGCGTACTCCCGGGCCCGTTCGGCGTTCGCGGTCAGCCCGTCCACCGTGCGGTCGGCCAGCAGCCGGGCCGCGGACGCCAGCAGCCGCACCGACTCCAGGACGTTGCGGGCGATCACCGGCAGCATCACGTTCAGCTCGAAGTTGCCGCTCGCCCCGGCCACCGTGACGGTAGCGTCGTTGCCGATCACCTGGGCGGCCACCATCAGCACCACCTCGGGGATCACCGGGTTCACCTTGCCCGGCATGATCGACGAACCGGGCTGCAGATCAGGCAGGTTGAGCTCGCCGAGGCCGGTGCGCGGGCCGGAGCCCATCCACCGCAGGTCGTTGGCGATCTTCGTGAAGCCGACCGCCACCGTGCGCAGCTGGCCGCTGAGTTCGACCAGCCCGTCCCGTGCGCCCTGGGCCTCGAAGTGGTCGCGTGCCTCCGTCAGCGGCAGCCCGGTGGCCCGGGCGACCTCGGCGATCACCGCGGCCGAGAACCCCGGCGGGGTGTTGATGCCAGTGCCCACCGCCGTGCCACCGAGCGGCAGTTCGGCGACCCGGGGGAGCGCGGCGCGCAGCCGCTCCACGCCGTACCGGACCTGCGCCGCGTACCCGCCGAACTCCTGGCCGAGGGTGACGGGCGTGGCGTCCATCAGGTGCGTCCGGCCCGACTTGACCACCTCGGCGAACTCGGCGGACTTGCGCTCCATGGCGGCCGCCAGGTGCTCCAGCGCGGGGACGAGGTCACCGGTGACGGCCCCCGTCGCCGCGATGTGGATCGACGAGGGGAACACGTCGTTGGACGACTGGCTGGCGTTCACCTGGTCGTTGGGGTGCACCGGCCGGCCGAGCCGCTCCGAGGCCAGGGTGGCGATCACCTCGTTGGTGTTCATGTTGGACGAGGTGCCGGAGCCGGTCTGGAAGACGTCCACCGGGAACTGGTCGTCCCAGCGGCCCTCCGCCACCTCCTCGGCGGCCTGCACGATCGCCTCCGCCGCCTCCGCGTCCAGCACGCCCAGCTCCGCGTTGACCTTCGCCGCGGCGGCCTTGATCCGGGCCAGTGCCGCGATGTGCGCCCGCTCCAGCCGCTGGCCGGACACCGGGAAGTTCTGCACCGCACGCTGTGTCTGCGCCTGCCACTTGGCGGCCGCCGGCACCTGGACCTCGCCCATCGAGTCGTGCTCGATGCGGAACTGCTCCTCGTCACCCATGGTGGGACACCTCCTGCACAGCACAACGCGCGGCGGGCCCGGGAATTCCGTGGCCCGCCGCACGCGCCCGTATCGGGCGCCGGTTCAGGCCAGGGTGGCGGTGGTGCGGGCCGGGGCGGCCGTCAGGCCGGGCTGGACGAGGACCGGGTCCTCGGTGCGGGCGCGGGCCAGGACGGCAGGGTCGAGGACGACGGTCAGCAGCTCGGGAGCGTCCTCGGCCGCCTCCGACAGCAGGTGCCCGTCCGGGCCCCAGACGGCGCTGCCGCCGCAGCCGGTGTACGGGCCGGAGCGGCCGATGTGGTTGGCCAGCAGCACGTACAGGGTGTTGTCGAGGGCCCGGGCGGGGAAGACGGTGCGGCGCTGGTGGGCGCCGGTGCCGGTGCCGAAGAGGGCGCCCACCAGGTAGGCGTGGGCGCCGTCCAGCGCGGCGGCGCGGGCGTGCTCGGGAAAGCCGGAGTCCCAGCAGACACCGACGCCGAGCCGCCAGCCGTCCAGCTCCAGGGTGCAGCCGCCGCTGCCGGCGGAGAAGCCCGCGGCGCGCTCGTTGGGGGTGGCGAACTGCTTGCGGTAGACGGCGGCGAGCCAGCCGGCGGAGTCCAGGGCGAGGGCGGCGATGTGCAGCGCGCCGGTCTCCGCGTCGCGGACGGGGGCGCCGACCACCACCGCGGTGCCGGTCTCCGCGCAGGCCTCGGCCAGCGGGGCGAGCCGCGGGTCGTCCGGGGCGACGGTCAGGGTGTCCGGGTCGGCGGCGATCCGGGTGGTCTCGTAGCCGGTCAGGAAGAGCTCGGAGAGCAGCAGCAGCCGGGCGCCGCGCTCGGCGGCCCGCCGGACGAGGCCGGCCGCGGTGGCGGCGTTCGCGGCGATGTCCAGCGGGACGAGCGGGGCCTGCGCCACGGCGACACAGAGCAGGGACGCGGGAAGCGCGTGTATAGGGATGCTCATGGGCCTCAATCCTTACATGGCGGGCCGTCCGCGCTCAAGGGCCCGGCCGGTCCGGACCGGCCCGCGTGGCGCGCGCCGCGGTACCGGACCCGGTGCCACCATGGCGCCATGACGGACCGACCGGACCCGACCGCGCGGTACGCGGAGATCGCCGAGGAGCTCGCCCCGCGCGGCGCCACCCAGTCGAAGATGTTCGGCATGCCCTGCCTCAAGGACACCGCGGGCAAGGCCTTCGCCGGTCTGCACTCGGACGAGCTGGTCTGCCGGCTGGGCCGGGACACGCCCGCCCTCGCCGAGGCGCTGCGGCTGCCCGGCGCCCACCTGTTCGACCCGATGGGCGGCCGGCCGATGAAGGACTGGGCCTGCATCCCGCTCGGTGCGGCCGCCCACTGGGACAACTTCGCGGAGGCCGCGCTGATCGCCCCGCGCTGAGCCTCCTGATGCCCCGGAGCCGCGCTCCGGGGCATCAGGGGCGCCGGGTCAGCCGTGGTAGCCGGCGACGATCTTCGTGAAGGCGTACCCGGACTGGGAGATCCCGCTGCAGGAGTCGCCCGCCTGGGTGCCGGACGGACAGGCCCGGTCCCGGTTGACCGCCCAGAAGGTGAACCGGGCCAGGTGGTGCGCCTTGGCGTAGTTCAGCATGGTGGTGAAGTCGCCGGTGGAGACGGTCTCGTCGGCCTCGTCGGTCTTCCCGTTCATCGAGGAGATGCCGATGTGCCGGTACGCGGTCGCGCTGTCGTAGCCGTACGCGCTCGCCACCGCCTTCTGCAGACCGTCGGCGGCCTTGGTGGAGACGCTGCCCATCGACCCGCTGTGGCTGCCGAAGTCGAACGGCATGATCGTCCAGCCGTCCAGGGCGAGCCCGGCCGCGGCGCCCTTCTTGATCAGGTCCAGGCCGTTCGCGTCGGGTCCGGTCGGCGTGGTGCCGAAGGTCAGGTAGGTGCGGATGCCCGGGTTCTTGCTCTCGACCGTCTTCAGCGCCGAGATCACCCGCTGCCGGACGGCGGCGCTCGCCACCTCGGTGTTCTCGATGTCCACGTCGATCGCCTTGAGCTTGTAGGCGTCGATCACCTTCTGGTAGGCGGCCGCCAGGGCGCTCGCCGACGTGCACTTCTCGCCCAGCTTGTTGCCGCTCCAGCCGCCGAAGGAGATCACCACGTCCCCGCCCGCGGCGCGGATCGCGTTGATCGCGCTCTGGTCGCTGCCGCCGGTCAGCGGCCGGGTGCCGTCCCACTTGGGGTTGCAGCCGCCGTCGCTGAGCATGAAGGCCAGCGTGAACTGCTTGACCCCGGTGGCCGCCATGACATCGGTCGGCTTCTGTGGACTGCCCCAACCCAGGTACTCGTACGGGGCGTTGAGTCCCACCGGGTCGGCTGCGGCGACGGTCGCGGCCTGTCCGGCCGGCGCCAGCGCGAAGGCGCCGGCGGCGAGTGCGGCGGCGGCGGCGAGCGCGAGCAGCGGGCGGGCGGGGCCGCGCTTCAGGGCGTGCGAGGGCATGGTCCTCCGTTCGTTGCGGGGTGACGCAGATCGTCAGGAAAGTTTCCTAACGACGGACGCCCAGCAAAGCAGCCTCACGTGTGCACATCAAGAGGCGGGGCCTTAAGGGAAGTTGAAGGCCGAAAAAGCGTCGCCCGGCGTCACCGCCGACCGATACGGTCGGCGGTATGCAGACCACCACCCTCTGGCGCCCGACCGGCCCGCAGGAGCTCGCGCTCGTCGAGGCCTCCGGGTGGCGTGGCTGGCCGCCCCGCCTGCCGGAGCAGCCGATCTTCTACCCCGTGCTCAACGAGGACTACGCGGTCCGGATCGCCCGGGACTGGAACGTGCCCGCCTCGGGTGCCGGCTACGTCACCCGGTTCGAGGTGGAGAGCGCCTACCTGGAGCGCTTCCCCGTCCGGCGGGCCGGCGGCGAGACCATCCTCGAACTCTGGGTGCCCGCCGAGGAACTGGCGGAGTTCAACCGGCACATCGTCGGCCCCATCGAGGTCGTCCGCACCTTCGGTGCCGCCGATCGGCCGGACGCCGCCCGCGCCTGAGCCGAGCACGCCGGGTTACGGTACGAGTCCCGGCACCCGCGGCCGGCTGCGCCCGAGCAGGCCGGTGCAGGTCCACGCAGGCCCGTGCAGGTCCGTGCAGGTACGACCACCCCCGAGGAGCTCCATGGCAGGCCCGACCGTCGACGCCGGCGGCGAGCGGACCACACCCGCCGCCGGCGCCGCCACCGCCGCGCCGCCCGGCCGTGCCACCGTCGCCGTTCTCGGCGGCCTCGTCGCGCTCGGCCCGTTCACCACCGACCTCTACCTGCCGGCGCTGCCCTCGCTCACCGCGGACCTGCACTCCACCGCACCCGCCGTCCAACTGACGCTCACCGGGCAGCTCTTCGGCATGGCCGCGGGCCAACTCGTCTTCGGTCCGCTGAGCGACCGGCACGGCCGCCGCCGACCGCTGCTCGCCGGCATCGCGGCGTACGCGCTCGCCACCCTGGTCTGCGCGCTCGCCCCCAGCGTCCCCGTGCTGGTCGCCGCCCGCTTCGTGCAGGGCGCCGCCGGCGCGGCCGGCCTGGTGATCGCCCGCGCGGTGGCCCGCGACCGGTACGAGGGCGTGGCGATGATCCGCTTCATGGCCTCACTGGCGATGATCTCCGGTCTGGCCCCGATCGTCGCCCCGGTGCTCGGCGCCCAACTGCTGCACGTCACCGACTGGCGCGGCATCTTCGCGGTGCTCGCCGCGCTCGGCGCCGTCCTCGCCCTGCTCGCCGCGCTCGCCCTGGAGGAGTCGCTGCCCCCGGAGCGCCGCCACCGAGGCGGCCTGGCCACCACCCTGGGCGCCATCGGCGGACTGCTCCGCGAGGGCCGCTTCGTCGGGTACGTGCTCACCAGCACCTTCGCCTTCGGCGCGCTCTTCGCGTACGTCAGCGGCTCCTCCACCGTTCTGCAGGAGGTCTACCGCGTCTCGCCGCAGACCTACAGCCTGCTCTTCGCGGTCAACTCGGTCGCCCTGATGGCCTCCACCCAGCTCAACGGCCGGGTGCTGGTCAGCCGGCTGCGGCCCGCCTCGCTGATGCTGCTCGGCCTGCTGCTCGCGGTGGTGGCCGGATTCGCCCTCACCCTCTTCACCGGCGTCTGGGACCTCGGGCTGGCGGCCGTCTGCCCGGCGATGTGCCTGCTGATGGCCTCGATGGGCATGGTCGGCCCCAACTCGGCGGCCCAGGCGCTGACCATGGCCCCGCACGCGGCCGGCTCCGCCTCGGCCCTGCTCGGCCTCGGGACCTTCCTGTGCGGCGCGGTGGTGGCGCCGCTCAGCAGTGCGGGCGGGGAGCCGTCCGCGGTGCTGCTGGGGGTGGTGGTGCTGGGCAGCGCGGTGCTCTCGCTGGTGGCGTTCCTGGTCTTCTGCCGGCCGTGGCAGGCGTCGCCGACCCCCTGACCGCGCCCTCGTGAGGGTGGATCAGCGGCGGCCGCGGGCGAGGAGGGCGCTGCGGGCGCGGGCGGCGAAGTCGGCCTGGGCGGCGGTGGCCGCCGGGTCCTGGGCGGTGCCGCCGGGCTTCACGGTGCCGGCGACGGTGTAGTAGCCGTACCGGCCCACCGTCGCATGGGTGTTGGCGCAGCCGGGGCTGACGCAGTAGGAGGTGTTCCCGGCCGGGACGAGGCCCTGGACCTGGCCCTTGTGGGCGGCCGCCACCGCGTCCGCCTGGGCCTTGGTGTCGAGGACGGCGATGCCGACGGTGACCGCGCCGGAGCCGGACGTGTAGGTGGCCCGGAGGATGCTGCGGCAGCCGTGGGCGGCGAGGACGTCGCCGAGGCCGCCGGTGGTGGCCTTCCAGCAGGGGTCGGTGGTGGCGGTGGCGAGCCGGGTCCAGGTGCGGCCGCCGACGGTCGCGGTCGCCGGGAAGAGCGCGGCCGGGTCGAGCGGGGCGGTGTCGGTGGCCGCCGAGGAGATCACCGTCAGCGGGTCCGCGGGCGCGGAGGAGCCCGGTCCGGCGGAGGGCCGGGCGGTGGTCGGTGACGCGCTCGGACGGGCCGAGGTGCTGCCCGAGGCGCTCGGCGAGGCCGACCGGCTCGCGGAGGTGCTGGGCGCCGCGCTCGTCCCGGCCTCGACCGGTTCGGCAGCGGCGTGCCCGCCGGTCGCGGGGGTGCTGCCGCCGGAGGCCGCGGGTGTACCGCCCTTGGTGCCGGAGCCGGCGAGGCCGACGGCGGTGGCGGTGATCCCGCCGACGACCAGGGTGGCGGCGACCACGCCGCCGACGACCCGGATCTGCTTGCGGCGCCTGACCTCGCGTTGGTGCCGCTCGGCCATCGCCGCCCAGTCCGGCTCGCCCGGAGCGCCCGAGCCCGCCGGTCCGCCCCACCCCTGCGCCGTTCTCCGCCCGTCCGTCATGCGCGCGATCCTATGAGCTGACGGTTCTATCGGTGCAACCCGTCAGCTCGGGAGCACCGCCGCGGTCGGCAGACGGCCGCGCTCCTCGCCGCGGTTGTCGTGGCCGAGGATCTCCGGGCGGACGGTCGCGACGCGGTCGCTCGTGCCCGCCGTCGTGTCCGTCCGCCCGGGCCGGGTCCACCGGGTTTCCGGCAGCCCCGGTCAGGACAGGCCGTTGGCCTTCAGCCACGCCCCGGCGACGGCCGACGGGTCCTCCTTGTCCACGGACACCCGCTTCATCAGGGCGGTCAGGCCGGCGGTGTCCAGCTTCGCGGAGACGGCGTTGAGCGCGGCCGAGGCGGTGGCGTCCACCCCGGCCTTGTTCACCAGCGGGATCACGTTCTGCACGCTGAACAGGTTCTTCGGGTCGGCCAGCGCGACGAGCCCGAGCTGGACGATCCGCGGGTCGGTGGTGAAGACGTTGCCGACCTGCACGGTGCCGTCCTTCAGGGCGTTGGCGGTGGTGTCGGCGGTGGGCTTCCACTCCTTGAAGGCCAGCCCGTAGACGTCCTTGAACTGCTGCTCGCGGCGGGACTTGAACTCCGGCGGCCCGCCGACCACCAGGTCGCCGGCCTTGCCGGCGAGGTCGGCGATCGAGGTGAGCTTCAGCCGGTCGGCGGTCTCCTTGCTGACCGTCAGGGAGTCCTTGTCCTCTGCGGACGCCGGGTCCAGGACGGCGAGTTCGGCGGGCAGCTTCCGCTGCAGCTCGGCGTCGACGGCCTCGGTGCCCGCGGCGGTGGTCTTCGGGTCGAGGTAGCCGAGCAGGGCGCCGTTGTACTCCGGCAGCACCGTCAGGCTGCCGGACTTCAGCTGCCCGTAGAGCACTTCGCGGCTGCCGATGTTGAACTTCTCCTCGACCTTGACCCCCTTGGCCTTCAGCGCCTGGGAGTAGATCGAGGCGAGCAGCACGTTCTCCGGGAAGTTGGCGGAGCCGACGACGACGGTCCTGCCGCCGGCGGGCTTCGCGGCGCCGCCGTCCGCGGCGAGCGGGTCGCCGGAAGAGGAGGAGCAGGCCGCCGCGCCCAGCGCGAGGGCGGCAGCGGTGAGCGTTCTGACGAGGCGGGCGGTCATCGGGATTCCTTCGGTCGGCGGGTACGGAGGGTCTGTCGTGCCTGCGGCGGCGACGAGCGGCGGATCAGTGGGGCGAAGAGCAGTTGTGCGGCGACGGCCAGCAGCACCACCAGCAGGGCGCCGCCGACGGTGGCCGGGTAGTCGCGGGTGGCGAGCCCGTCGACGACGTAGCGGCCGAGCCCGCCGAGGCCGACGTAGGCGGCGACGGTGGCGGTCGCGATCGTCTGGACGGTGGCCGTCCGCAGCCCGGCGAGCAGCATCGGCAGGGCGGCGGGCAGGCAGACCTGCCACAGCACCTGGCGGTGGGTCAGCCCGATGCCGAGGGCGGCGTCCCGGACGACCGGGTCGGTGCCGCGGACGCCCTCCGCGGCGGCGACCAGCAGCGGCGGCGCGGCCAGCGCCACCAGCGGGACGAGGACGGCGGTGTCGCCGACCCCGGCCAGCAGCACGGCGAGGGTGACCAGGCCGAGGGTCGGCAGCGCACGGGCGGCGCCGGTGAAGGCCGTCACCGCGAAGGCGCCGCGGCCGGTGTACCCGATCAGCAGGCCGAGCGGGACGGCGAGCACCGCGGCCCACAGCAGGGCCTCCCCGCAGAACACCAGGTGTTCGGCGATCCGGTGGCCGATCGCGTCGGGCCCGCTCTGCCGGGCGGGGGCGGCGAAGAAGGTCTGCAGCCAGCCGAGCCAGTTCACCTGGCACCTCCGGCGGCCCAGGGGGCGAGCAGCCGGCGGGCGAGCACCAGCAGCAGGTCGGTGGCGAGGGCGAGCAGGACGACGAGCACGATCCCGGCGACGATCGGGGTCGGGAAGGTCCGCTGGAAGCCGTCCACGAAGAGGTAGCCGAGGCCGCCGCGGCCGACCAGGGCGCCCACCGCGGCGAGCGAGATGGACGAGACCGCGGCCACCCGCACCCCGGCCACCAGGTAGGGCACCGAGGCCGGGAGTTCGACCGCGGCGAGGCGGTGCCAGGGCCCGTAGCCGAGCGCGGTGGCCGCCTGCCGGACGTCCTCCGGGACGGCCCGCAGGCCGTCCACCGTCGCCGGCAGCAGGACGGCGAGCGCGTAGCAGGTGAGCGGCACCATCACGGTGGCCCGGGTGGCGAGCCCGGTGTACGGGATGAGCACCACGAAGACGGCGAGCGCGGGCAGCGCGTACACCACGTTGAAGACCGCGGAGAGCGGCTGGTAGAGCCGGGGCAGCCGGGCGCAGGCGAGGCCGAGCGGAACGGCGGCGAGCAGCGCGATCAGCACCGGGACGAGCGAGATCACCGCGTGGTCCAGGGTCAGGTCGCGCAGGTAGCCGAGGTGGTCGCCGATCCAGTGCCAGCGGACGAGCGGTTCACCGTCCACCGTCGGGCTCCTCGCTGCCGGGGCCGAGCGCGCCGAGCACGGCGGCCCGGGTGGCCAGGCCGGTGGCCCGTCCGGCGGCGTCCACCGCGACGGCGGCGCCGGCGGGTGAGAGCACCGCGGCGTCCAGCGCGGCGCGCAGGCTGTCGGCGGCGGGGGCGAAGGCGGGCGCGGGCCGGCGCTCGCCGCCGCGCTCCCAGGCCTCGGGGCGGCCGTCGGCGTCCAGGGTGAGCCGCCAGCCGTGCAGGTCGCTGCCGGCGGGCAGCAGGTCGACGGCGGCGGCCGGGCGAAGGCCGAGCCCGCGCAGGCCCCGGTCGCGGCCCAGGAAGGCGGCCACGTTCTCGTCCGCGGGCGCGGTCAACAGGGTGTGCGGGTCGGCGCGCTGGGCGATCCGGCCGTGCTCGCGGAGGACCACGACGTGGTCGCCGAGCCGGACGGCCTCCTCGATGTCGTGTGTCACGAAGAGCACCGTCTTGTTCAACTCGGACTGCAGCCGGAGCAGTTCCTCCTGCAGCCCGGCCCGGACGACCGGGTCGACCGCACTGAACGGCTCGTCCATCAGCAGCACCGGCGGGTCGGCGGCCAGGGCCCGTGCCACGCCCACGCGCTGCTGCTGGCCGCCGGAGAGCTGGAAGGGGTAGCGGCGGGCCGTCTCCGGCGGCAGGCCGACCAGCTCCAGCAGTTCGGCGGCGCGGGCCCGGGCGGCCTTCCGGTCCTGGCCGAGCAGCCGGGGCACGGTCGCCACGTTGTCCAGCACCCGGCGGTGCGGGAACAGGCCCGCCTGCTGGATGACGTAGCCGATGCCGCGGCGCAGCCGGGCGGCGGGCAGGGTCGCGACGTCCTCGCCGTTCAGCAGCACCCGCCCGGCGGTCGGCTCGACCATGCGGTTGACCATCCGCAGGATGGTGGTCTTGCCGCAGCCGGACGGGCCGACGAGCACGGTTATTCGGCCGGCGGGGACGTCGAGGTCCAGGCCCTCGACGGCCACCGTGCCGTCCGGGTGGCGCTTGCCGGCGCCCTCGAAAGTGATCACGTGTGGTTCCAGATTGCCTTGCTGTTCTGATGCGCAGTGAGAGGCGAACGCATGATGCGGATGTGACAAGCAAACACCTGATCGAATCCCCGGGGCGGGGTCAGGCCAAACCAGCGTCCGCCGAAAGGGTGGGCAGACCGGCCGCCGCCCAGGCGACGAAACCGCCGTCCAGGTCGGTCGCCCGGTGCAGCCCCAGCTCCCGCAGGCTCGCCGCGGCCAGGCTGGACGCGTAGCCCTCGGAGCAGACCACGATCCAGTGCACCCCGTAGTCCGCCGCCTCCGGAATGCGGTGGCTGCCCGCCGGGTCGAGCCGCCACTCCAGCACGTTCCGCTCGATCACCAGCGCACCCGGGATGCCGCCCTCGCGGGCCCGCTGCGCCACCGGCCGGATGTCCACCAGCAGCGCACCCTCGGCCACCGCCGCGAACGCCTCCGCCGGGCTCGGCCGGTGCACCCCGGCCCGGCTCCGCTCCACCAACTCGTCGACTGTCGTCACCACTGCTCCGGTCCTTCCTCCGCGGTGCGGACCAGACCGCCGGCCCGCAGGTCGTATCGCGTCATCCCGCCCAGCGGCGGCGAGTACGCGTGGATCGTCACGGCCGGCCCGGCCGAGGTGTTGCGCACATCGTGCAGGTACGAGGCGCCGAACGCCCGCACCCCGCCGGACGGCACCCGCCGCACCAGCAGCCCCTCCTCCGGGCCGCCCAGCGACAGCTCCTCCAACTCGCCCAGCGCCACCGCGAACGCCCCCCGCGAACCGCCGTGGTCGTGGAAGCCGGTGGACTGGCCGGGCAGCCAGCTGATCAGCCACACCTCGTGGTCCTCGGCGCTCACCAGCCGCTCGTACCAGCGGTCGCCGGTGGCCAGCCGGACCCGGTGGATCCACCGGTCGGGCTGTTCGGCGAGATCGCGGACGATCGCCCGCAGGGCGTTCGGCGACAGCGGGCGGGCCGTGCCGCCGGAGTCGCCGGGGACGCCGGCGGGAGCGTCGGGGGTGTCGGCAGGAGCGTCGGGAGCGGAAACGGGTAGCGCGACGTCCAGGCTCATGGCGTGTCCTCGGATGACCGGAGCGGCGGCGGGCGCACACGGGCACAGCGGTGCGCCGACCGGGGGAGGGGGAGCTTCAGGAGCGGACGGTCCCGGGCAGTGCCGGACGGATCAGGCACCGGTCCCGGACGACGACACGGGACGAGGAGGAACCGTCAGCAGGCACACATGTCGCTCGCCTGGCGTCGCAGATCGACGTGCAGGCGGCAGACCAGAGCGGTGCCGGGCTTCATGCGCCGATCGTTCACGACAGGAGCGGGCCGCGTCAAGCCGCGTCCGGCAGGCGGGAGGCCCGTGACCCCGTTCGGCGGCAGGAACGGCGGAGCGGCCCGCCCCGGATCGTCCGGGACGGGCCGCTCGGCCTGCGGATCGTCAGTTGTTCTGCGTGGCGTCGGTGTCCGCCTGCGCGGCGGCGCTCTCCGCCGCGTCCAGCTTCTGCTGCATCTGCGGCGCCTGGCCGTCGTCCTGCCGGGTCTGCGCGGCCTTGTCGCCGCCGCCCTGGTGCGGCCCGCAGCCGGTCAGCAGCAGCGCGGCGGCCGCGGCGAGGGCCGCCACCGCGGCACCGGCCCGGCGGCTCACTTGGAGTCCGCCGAGGGCGAGCCCTGCTTGCCGCACCAGTCGGAGACGGCCTTCAGGTCCTTCTGCCGCAGCTCCAGGGTCGGCAGCAGGCTCTTGCGGAAGTCCAGCCGGTCGTTGAGGTAGGTGTACACCTCGGTGTGGCCCGCTGACTTGGCCTCGGCCACCCGCTTCTCCAGCCGGGCCACCGAGCCGACCACCGTGGCGTCGCCGTTCAGCCGCTTCAGGGCCTTGTCGATGCGGGCCTGGGTGGCCGGCAGGCGCTTGCAGATCGACTTGGCGCCGTCGCCCTTCGGGGTCTCGGCGGCCTGTGCCGGGGCCGCGCCCGCGAGCACGGACCCTGCCAGGGCGAGCGCGCCGATCGCGGCGGCCTTGCGGTACGTGGGCATGGCGGTCTCTCCTCCGGATAGCTGTGGGATCGGACGAGGGGGAGCGTAGGACGGCTTCTTGTGGAAACCCTGTGACCGCCAGAGCTCTGTGACCGCCGGGGTGCTGTGGCCGCCGGGGTTCTGCGACCTCCCGGCGGCCCCCGCTCAGCGGGTGATCCAGTCCCGGCGGGCCGGCAGCACCAGCGTCGGCTCCTCCGGACGCAGCAGCGGCAGCCGCACCTCCACCCGGCAGCCCGCGCCGTCCGGCCCGTCCGCCACCGCCACCGTGCCCCGGTGCAGCGCCACCTGCTGCGCCACCAGGGTCAGCCCCAGCCCCGAACCGGGGCTGTCCGGCCGTCGGTGGAACCGGGCGAAGACCGCCGCACGCTCCTGCGGCGGCACCCCGGGCCCCCGGTCGTCCACCGTCAGCACCGCCGAACCGCTGCGTCCGGCCCGCAGCCGGACGGCGATCCGGGTCGGGCCGCCGGTCGTCCGGCCGTGCACCGCGGCGTTCCCGATCAGATTGGCCAGCAGGATCCGCAGGCCCGCCTCCCAGCCGAACACCCGTACCCCCGGCGCGGTTTCGACCTCCAGGACGGCCTGCGGGTGCCGCCGGCCCGCCTCCGCCGCGGCCGCCTCCACCAGCTCGCCCAGATCCAGCGCCGCGAAGGCCGACAGCTCCACCAGATCGCCGCCGGCCAGCGTCCGCAGCGCGTTCAGCAGGTCCTCCAACCGGCCGTGGTCCTCGGCCAGTTCACCCACGATCTCGGCCCGCTCGGCAGCCGGCAGGCCGGGGTGTGCGGCCAGCACGTCCAGATTGGTCCGCATCGCCGTCAGCGGGGTCCGCAGCTCGTGCGCTGCCGCGGAGGAGAACGACCGCGCGGTCTCCAGCGCCTGCGCCGTCCGGCCCGCCTGCTCGTCGTAGCGGGCGAGCAGCAGCGCGAGCGCGGCGGCGAGTTCGTCCACCTCGGTGACCCGGCTGCGCCGGTGGTCGAGCGCGGCGGCACCCGCGCGCGGGTCGAGCGCGGCGGCCCGGCGGCTCAGCGTGCGCAGCGAGGCGGTGGCCCGGTCCGCCAGGCCGAAGGCCAGCGCCCCGGCGGCCGGGGCGGCCAGCAGCGCCACCAGCAACACCCGCCGGCGGACCGCCTTCACCTGCGGGTCGACCGCGGTGGACGGCTCCACCAGCCAGAGCGTGCCCGGGCTCGCACCGTCCACCGGCACCGCCAGCACCCGCCAGGCCCGCCCGCCGTCCCGGACCGTCGCCGGGCCCGAGCCGGCCGCCGGCAGCACCACCGACTCCGCGGGCTGCGGGCCCACCGCCAGCCGTACGGCGCCGTCCCGGCCCGCCAGCCGGACCCCGGAGTCCAGTGCCCCGTCCAGCACCTTCCGCTGCTGGTTCTGCTCGGCCTTCGGCCGGTTGCCGGCGCTCGCGGCCAGCAGCGTGCGGGCGTTCGGCAGCACCGCCGCCGCCCGGGCCCGCAGCACCTCGTCCTGCTGGCGCAGCAGGTCCCGGTGGACGAGGCCGAGCAGCAGCAGCCCGGCGGCCAGCACCAGCAACGGCACCAGCACCGTCACCGACAGCGCGATCCGGGTGGAGAGCTTCACCGGGCACCCCCGTCGGCCGGCGCCCGCAGCACGAAGCCGACCCCGCGCACGGTGTGGATCAGCCGCGGCCGGCCGCCCTCCTCCAGCTTGCGGCGCAGATAGCTGACGAAGGTGTCCACCGCGTCGCTGCGCACCTCGAAGTCGTAGCCCCAGACCCGGTCCAGCAACTGGTCGCGGGTGAGGACCAGGCCGGCGTTCCGGACGAGCTGCGCGAGCAGCTCGAACTCGCGCCGGGTGAGGTGGAGTTCGGCGCCCTCCCAGTGCACCTGGCGGGTGGCCGGGTCGACGGTGAGCGGACCGGCCCGCAGCAGGTCGGCGGGCGGGGCCGGGCGGCGGCGGAGCAGCGCGTGCAGCCGCAGCACCAGCTCCTCCAGGGCGAAGGGCTTCACCAGGTAGTCGTCGGCGCCGGCCTGGAGCCCGGCGACCCGGTCGGCGAGCTCGTCCAACGCGGAGAGCATCAGCACCGGGGTGTCGTCGCCGCGGGCCCGCAGCGCCCGGCAGACCTCGGTGCCGCTGAGGCCCGGCATCGACACGTCCAGCACCAGCACGTCGGGGGAGTCGGCGGCGGCCCGGGCGAGCGCCGCCTCGCCGTCCGCGGCCACGCCCACGCTGAAGCCGCTGAGGCGCAGCCCGCGTTCCAGCGAGCGCCGGATCGCGGCGTCGTCGTCCACCACCAGCACCCGGCCGGCCTGTGTGCCCGCGCTCATCGGCACCTCCTCGCGTCGGGCCCGTCCGGCCCGGGGCCGCCGACTCTCCCACACCGGGGCGCCGACGGTCACGGTGGGGCTGCGCCCGGCGGGCGGTCGGACGGGGGGCCGGCGGGGCCGGTGCGGGAGGTGGTGCGGGAGGTCCGCGGTGCGGCCCGGCCGGATGTTCGGGAACCGGCGGCGGGTGGTGCGCGTCCTTCGGGTCACCGCGGTTCGGCGTCGGACCCCGGCGGGCAAGGAGACAGGTATGGGTTTCATCAGCTGGATCGTCCTCGGCCTGATCGCCGGGGCCATCGCCAAGTTCCTGCTGCCCGGGCGCGACCCGGGCAGCCTCTTCGTCACGACACTCATCGGCATCGCCGGCTCCTTCGTCGGCGGCTGGATCGCCTCGACCTGGCTGCACCGCCCGGTGGCCAAGGACTTCTTCGACCTGGCGACCTGGGTCTCCGCGATCGGCGGCGCCCTGGTGCTGCTGATCGCCTACCGCCTGCTCTTCGGCAACTCCCGGGACTGACCGCGCGCCCCGGCGGGCCCGATCCAGGGCCCGCCGGCGGCGGATTTCTTCGCTCCACTACGGGAGCGCTCCCATCAGCACAGATTCCCGGTCGGGCCGCCCGCCGTCGAACATCGTCGAAACTTCCTTCTGCACAAGGGATTACGCGACACTCCGCGCCCGGCTAGCATCTGCCGCGGCCGCGCGGGAGCGCTCCCACGCTCGGCGGCCGTCCCATCCTCTCCCACCCGAGAGCACGCGGAGGACCACTGTGAGCACCCCCGACGGCGTCCGACGGGCCGCCCCGGCCCCCGGCCGCCCCACCCAGGACCGCCCCCGGCGCACCGCCCGACGCGGTCGCACCGCAGCCCTGGCGCTCGCCGCCGGCGCGGCGGCCGTCTCGGTGCTGGCCGGCACCCAGACCGGGGCCGGCGCCGCCGTGCAGGGCAGCCTGCCCGCGGACACCCGGTTCTACAAGGACCCGGCCTCGCAGGTCGTCAAGTGGGTCGCCGCCAACCCCAACGACTCCCGGACACCGGTGATCTCCCAGCGGATCGCGAGTCAGCCGCAGGGCATCTGGTTCGCCAACTACAGGCCGGACACCGTCACCTCCGACGTCCGCGCGATCACCTCGGCCGCCGGCGCGGCCGGCCAGGTGCCGGTGCTGGTGGTGTACGAGATCCCCAACCGGGACTGCGGCGGAGCCTCCGCCGGCGGCGCACCCGACCTCGCCTCCTACGACGCCTGGGTCACCAGATTCGCGGCAGGACTGGGCAGCGGGCGCTCGGTCGTCGTCCTGGAACCCGACTCCATCGCCCTCACCACCTGCCTCTCCGCCCAGCAGCAGGCCGACCGCTTCGCCTCGCTCTCCCGGGCCGGCGCCGCCATCCACGCCGCCGCCCCCAACGCCAAGGTCTACCTCGACGGCGGCCACTCCACCTGGAACAGCGCCTCCGAACAGGCCAACAGGCTGCGCAGCGCAGGCATCCTCGCCCACGCGGACGGCTTCTTCACCAACGTCTCCAACTTCAACACCACCACGGGCGAGGTCGGCTACGCCAGGTCCGTGCTCTCCGCCCTGGGCAACCCGGCCAACCTGCACGCCGTGATCGACACCAGCCGCAACGGCAACGGCCCCGCGGGCAGCGCCTGGTGCGACCCGTCCGGCCGGAAGATCGGCAACTACCCGACGGCGGCCACCGGTGACGCCGCGATCGACGCCTTCCTGTGGGTCAAGCCGCCGGGCGAGGCGGACGGCTGCGCGGCCGCCGCCGGCACCTTCGTGCCCGACATCGCCTACCAGCTGGCGCAGAACGCCCCCGACCCGAGCAACCCGCCGACCTCCCAGCCGCCCACCTCGCAGCCCCCGACCTCGCAGCCGCCCACGTCGCAGCCCCCGACGTCGCAGCCGCCGACCGGTGGCGCCTCCTGCGGAGTGGTCTACAAGACCAACTCCTGGACGGGCGGCTTCACCGCCGACGTGACGGTCAAGAACACCGGCACCACCGCGGTCAACGGCTGGACGCTGACCTGGACCTTCCCCGGCGACCAGAAGACCACCAGCGCCTGGAACGCCAAGGTCGTCCAGTCCGGCGCCTCGGTCACCGCCACCGACCTCGGCTACAACGGCGCCCTCGCCCCCGGCGCCTCCACCGGCTTCGGCTTCCAGGCCACGTACGGCTCCGCCAACCCGGCGCCCACCGCCTTCACCCTGAACGGTGCTGCCTGCACCGTCTCCTGACACCGCAGCACACCACGCCGAACGGCCGCCGACCGCTTCCCCACAGCGGTCGGCGGCTTCGGCCCGTCAGGGCCCGCTCAGCGGCAGAGCTCGAAGACCATGTCCTCGAAATCGGGGTACCGCTCGGCGGCCTCCGCCGCCACCTCGGCGGCAGAGCGCCGACCGCCCGGCGCCCGGCGTTCGGCGATCCCGGCCAACTCCGCGTTCGGGCGGGAGCCCCGCGTCGGGTACTCGACGGCCTCCAGCGGACCGGACCCGTCCGCAACCAGCCACAGGAACGAGGCCAGGTCGCAGGCGACCACCCCGGTCTCGCCCTCAGAACCGAGGAACACCACCGGCTGCTCGGCCAGCGGCCGGCCAGGGCGTGCCAGCCAGATCGCGCCGTAGCCTCCGGTGCCGTCCTGCCCGAACACCCGGAAGGCGTCACCGTCCACCTCGGGGTTGCCCGTCCAGGCCCGCAGCCAGTCCGTGGTCTCCTCCGCATCCAGGAAGGCGTCGAAGGGCTCGAAGTCCACCCCGTCGCCCTCGTCGTAGTCGAACTCGACCCCGGCCACCTCGGCAAGGGCGGCGGGGAGCACCCGGTCGTCATCAGCCATGCCGGGAGGCTAACCCCCGGCTCAGACAGCCCGTCGGCATCCCGGCGAAGCCGGACCGCGACAGACCGAAGCCGGTCCTGCGGCGACTGCTTGACGGTCGCGGGCTCCGGGCGGATGCTGCTGGGTCAGTCGCCCTCGTCGTCGTCCAGGGTCGAGAGGCGGCGTTCCAGGTCGTCGGCCCACTCCTGCGCCCATCCGCGCAGCTCCGCGACGTCGTCCTCGTCCAGGCCGTAGGCCAGGAATTCCTCGTCGTCGATCCAGTCGGCGCCGGACAGTCGGAAGCGCAGCTCGGTGAGGTCGAAATGGTCGCGTGCGTGTCGCCGGCCGAATGCCTCCAGCTCGTCCCGTTCGAACCGGTGGGCTGCAGCGCGGACGTCGATGAGATCGCGGGCGTAGCCGCGGTCGGCACGTGCCCGGACCTTGGTTCCGACGACATCCTCGATCGCCAGGACCGGGCCGGGTTCGAGCTGGACGGCAGGTCGCCACAGGACTTCCTCGAGGACGTCGACCTCGCAGGACTCTCCGGTCGAGGGGTCCGTGACCACCAGTCGGGCGGACAGCGGGACCACTTCGACCGCGCGCAGCAGCCAGCCGCGTGCCACGAGTCCCTCGGAGAGCGCGGCGGCGATCTCGCTCATGGCGGCCGGGTGTTCGGTGGCCACGTCCAGATCCTGGCTGAGTCGGTCCGCCAGTCCGTGCGCCTGCACCGCGTACCGCCTGTGAGCACCAGCGCATACGGCGCGCCGACCGCGAAGGCGTCAGCCAGGAGCCGTCGGTGCAGCGGAGTGAGCCTCACGCGGCGGAGGACCGCGCGGCGGCGAGCACGAGCTCGCGGAACGCGGACTCCCACACCTGCCGAACCGCTGGACCCACCAGGGTGCGCAGCACCGGCCACAGTTCGACCAGCACCCGGGCGTTGAGGAACTGGACGAGGTCCTCCTGCATGCCCTCCGTCAGCACGATCCGGTACAGACCCATCCGCAGTCGGGGCCGCCCCAGATCGAACCGCCGCAGCCCCGACCAAGCCAGGTGCAAGGGCAATTCGACCTCACCGGTGACCGGCCCGGCGAGATCGTCCAGCGCGCTCGGAAGCCGGGCTGCCAGCTGCGCCCGTCGGCTCTCCATCGGCGAAACGAGGTCCATGGCCCGATTATCCCTCCCTGTGGGACCGGACCCCGACCTGGCGAACTCCGCGGGTCGGGCACTCTTCCCACCTGCTCCGGCTCCGGGCGAGCCGATTTCCCTGCGCTCGGAGCGTCAGCGGCCGCGCAGGCCCTCCAGGAGGAGCAACCAGAGGGCCTCGAAGTCGTCCTGGGCGGTGGGGCGGGACCACTCGGCGGCGTGTGCCGGGTCGTGGAAGTGTGCGGTGGCGAGGAAGACCGAGCGGGCCACCGGTCCGGCCGGGGCGTCGCGGAAGGCGCCCTGGCGGACGCCGTCCTCGACGATCTCCCGGATCTGGCCGATCAGCGTCCCGACGTGTTCCTCGACGGTGTCGCTGACCTCGCCGACCAGCGTCATGTAGGTGGCGAACAGCTCCGGATCCTCCAGGGCCTTCTGCCGCTTGGCGGCGAACAGCGTCGCCAGCCAGCGGTGCAGCCGCTCGGCGGCCGGGCCGGGCTCGGCGGCGATCGCGGCGAGCTCGTCGTGGGCCCGGTCGAGCCAGCGCTGGGTGACCGCCTCGCGGAGCGCGGCCTTGCTGGGGAAGTGCCGGTAGACGCTGCCGTGGCTGACGCCGAGGGCGCGGGCGATGTCGACCACCGTCGCCTTCGCCGGACCGTAGCGCCGCAGGACGTCCTCCGCCGCGCTCAGGATCTGCTCGGCGGTGAGTGCGTTGTCCGTGGCCACGGGGAGGTCGTCCTTCGGTGTCGGTCCGGCGGGCGGGCCGCTCAGCGCTCGCTGTCCAGCATCGCCATCTGTGCGGCAGCGTACCGGTCGCCCGCGGCCGAGCCCTCGGGCACGGCGGCCTCGATGGCGGCCAGGTCGGCGGCGGTGAGGTGCACGTCCAGCGAGCCGAGTGCCTCGGCGAGCCGGTCGCGGCGGCGGGCGCCGACCAGCGGCACGATGTCCGAGCCCCGCGAGGCGACCCAGGCGATCGCGGTCTGGGCGACGGTCGCCCCCTTCGCCTCGGCGACCGTGCGCAGGGCCTCGACCAGGGCCAGGTTCCGGTCCAGGTTCTCGCCCTGGAAACGCGGGCTGAATCCGCGGAAGTCGGTGGCGCCGATCTCCCGGCCGGCCGTCCAGTGTCCGCTGAGCAGGCCGCGCGAGAGCACCCCGTAGGCGGTGATGCCGATGCCGAGTTCGCGGGCGGTGGGGAGCACCTCGGTCTCGAGCGAGCGGGAGAGCAGCGAGTACTCGATCTGCAGGTCGCTGATGGGGTGCACCGCGGCCGCCCGGCGCAGGGTCTCCGCGCCGACCTCGGAGAGGCCGATGTGCCGGACGTACCCGGCCTTCACCATCTCGGCGATCGCGCCGACGGTCTCCTCGATCGGGACCTTCGGGTCGAGTCGGGCCGGGCGGTAGACGTCGATGTGGTCGGTGCGCAGCCGGCGCAGCGAGTAGGCGAGAGCGGTCTTGGTGCCGGCCGGGCTCGCGTCGTAGCCGAGCCAGCTGTTGTCCGGGCCGCGCTGGGCGCCGAACTTGACGCTGATCTGCACCGAGGCGCGGTCGCGGCCGCGCAGCGCCTCGTGCAGCAGCAGCTCGTTGTGGCCCATGCCGTAGAAGTCGCCGGTGTCGAGGAGGGTGACGCCGGCGTCCAGGGCGGCGTGGACGGTCGCGATCGACTCGGCCTCGTCGGCCGGGCCGTAGAGGTCGGACATGCCCATCAGGCCGAGGCCGAGGGCGGAGGTCTCCGGGCCGGTGGTGCCGAGGGTGGTGCGGGCGGGCGTGGTGGCGTGGGTGGACATCTCGGGCTCCCTGGAGCTGTGGGCGGACCGTGCCGACGTTTCGACTGTGGCATGTCGAATGACAGATTTCAATATCTGTCATTCCATGGATGTCGGAGGCTGCCCGACGGGAGGGTGAGGGTGACCGGTACCAAAGGCTGATCGGCCGTCACCCGTCGGGCGTGGATCGGCCGTCCGTGGGCGGTTCGGACTGCCGAAGCGACGCCGCAGGTCCATCGTGGGAAGCGGGACGCGCGCACCCGTCGCCGCACGGGCCGCGGAGCACCGGGCCACCTCGCACAGAACCGAACGGGTCTTCTAGGCTCACTTCCTGGGCCTCCCCGGCCGCCGGTGCCCGGCCGCACCGCGCACCGGGGACGCCGTCCACGGGCCCCGGGCGCCGGGGCCGTCGGAGCGAGCGAGGAGGACGACGTGTCACCCAGTCCGAGGTTGCACCATCGGCCAATGCCCAGCCGGACACCGGTCCCGGCCGCCGCCCGCCCGCCACGACCGCCACAACCCCGGCCGGCAGCACCGACCGCCGCGGGTTGTGGAGGTGCGAGGTGAGCCCGCATACCGTCCTCCCGGCCGAGCCGGGAACCGCACCGGACGGCGCCCCGGCCGGACAGCCCGCGGCCGACCGTGCCGCCGACGGCGACCCCGCGAATACCGCGGCGGCGCCCACCCCGATCCGGGCCGCCGACCCGACCGCCCCCGCGACCGCCCCCGGACTGCCCGCCCTGCCGGGACTGCCCCAGGCGCTCACCAGTCGGGCCCGCACCCTCGCCGGCGCCGTTCGCCGCCGCTGCGCCGCCCTCGCCGCCATGGAGTCGCCCAGCGGTGACGCCCCCCGCCTCGACGCCCTCGCCGAAGAGCTCTCGGCCGGCTTCGGCGCCACCGGCGCCCGGGTCCGCCGCGAGCGGGGCCCGGCCGGCGACCACCTGGTCCTGGAGTGGCCCGGCCGCGAGGAGGCCCTCCCGCACCTGCTCGTCGTCGGCCACCACGACACCGTCTGGCCGGCCGGAACCCTCGCCGACTGGCCGGTCGAGGAGAGCGACGGACGGCTCAGCGGCCCCGGCGTCCTCGACATGAAGGCCGGACTCGCCCTGCTGGAGGGCGCCTTCGCCCTCCTCGCCGACCTCGGACAGCGCCCGCACCGCACCGTCCGGCTGGTCGTGGTCGCCGACGAGGAGGTCGGCAGCCCGGACGGGCGGCGCATCGTCGAACGCCAACTCCCCGGGGCCGCGGCCGTCCTGGGCCTGGAACCGCCGCACCCCGACGGCCGGCTCAAGACCGCGAGACGCGGCTCCACCCGGGTGCTGCTCAGCGTCACCGGACGGGAGGCGCATGCCGGCAACGAAGCCGCCGAGGGCGTCTCCGCCGTCGACGAACTGGTCGACCAGCTCGTCGACGTCCGCGGCCTCGGCCGACTGCCCGGCACCGAACTCAACACCGGCCGGATCACCGGCGGCACCCGCGCCAACGTGATCGCCGGCCGGGCGGAGGCCGAACTCGGCCTGCGCTTCGCCACCGCGGAGGCGCAGCGCCGCGCCCTCGACACGCTCGCCCACCTCACCGCGCACCGGCCCGGCGCCGAGGTCTGCACCGAGGTGCTCTCCAGCCGACCGGCCTGGCCCGAGCGGGACGCCAACCCGCTGCTGCGGCACGTCCGTTCGCTGGCCGCGGCACTCGGCCAGCAGGTCGACGGCGCGCCGGCCGGCGGCGCCGGCGACACCAACATCGCCGGTGCCCGCGGCCTCCCCACCCTCGACGGCCTCGGCGCCGTCGGCCGCGGCCCGCACGCCCGCCACGAGCACGTGCTGGTCGACCAGTTCGCCCCCCGGATCGCCCTGCTGGCGGCGCTCCTCGCCGTACCGCTGCCCCGCCTCCGCGACCGCGCCTGACCCCGGCGGTCCGGGCGGCCACCCCGTCCGGACCCCCACCCCCGGCTGCCGCCCGGCCCCGACCCCGGGGCCGGGCGGACTGCCGTCCGCTCCGGGAGGCCCGCTCCACCGGCCCCGGCGGGGGAGTGTGTCGCTCGTCTCCCTGCTGCCGCAGGTGTCTCGGTGGACGTGCCTTGTCAGGCCGGGCCCCGGCGTACAGAATGGGACCGACCGAACGGTCAGTCGGGAGGTGGGTGGAGTGACGGCGACGGAGCTGAGCGAGGCGGCCCTGGAGGGACGCTTCGACGCGGTGGTGGCTGCAGAACAGCGGATCGAGCCGCGCGACTGGATGCCGGACGCCTACCGGGCGACCCTGGTGCGCCAGATCGCGCAGCACGCGCACTCGGAGATCATCGGCATGCAGCCCGAGGGCAACTGGCTCACCCGGGCCCCCTCGCTGCGCCGCAAGGCGATCCTGCTGGCCAAGGCCCAGGACGAGGCCGGGCACGGCCTGTACCTGTACGCGGCCGCCGAGACCCTCGGCGTGGACCGGTCCGAGCTGACCGAGAAGCTGATCAGCGGCCGGCAGAAGTACTCCTCGATCTTCAACTACCCGACGCTGACCTTCGCCGACGTCGGCGTGATCGGCTGGCTGGTGGACGGCGCGGCGATCTGCAACCAGGTGCCGCTCTGCCGGTGCTCCTACGGGCCCTACGCCCGGGCGATGGTGCGGATCTGCAAGGAGGAGTCCTTCCACCAGCGGCAGGGCTACGAGCTGCTGATGACGCTGATGCGCGGCACCGACTCCCAGCGCCACATGGTGCAGGACGCGGTGGACCGCTGGTGGTGGCCGTCGCTGATGATGTTCGGCCCGCCGGACGACGACTCCCCGAACAGCGCCCGGTCGATGGCCTGGCGGATCAAGCGGCACTCCAACGACGAGCTGCGCCAGCGCTTCGTCGACATGACCGTGCCGCAGGCCGAGCACCTCGGCGTCACCCTCCCCGACCCGGCCATGCGCTGGAACGAGGAGCGCGGCAGCTGGGACTTCGGCGAGCCCGACTGGTCGGAGCTCAAGAAGGTGATCACCGGGCAGGGCCCGTGCAACACGCAGCGCGTCGAGCGCCGCCGGGCCGCCCACGAGGACGGCGCCTGGGTCCGCGAGGCGGCCCTGGCGTACGCGGAGAAGAAGCGGAGCGCACAGTGAACGCGAACCGGGCCGGCTGGCCGCTCTACGAGGTGTTCGTCCGCCCGCGGCGCGGCCTGAACCACGTCCACGTGGGCTCGCTGCACGCCTCCGACGACCGGATGGCGCTGCTCGCCGCCCGCGACCTCTACACCCGCCGCAACGAGGGCGTCAGCCTCTGGGTGGTGCCGTCCTCGGCGATCACCGCGTCCACCCCGGACGAGCAGGACCCGTTCTTCGAGCCCAGCGGGGACAAGGTCTACCGCCACCCGACCTTCTACGACATCCCCGAGGATGTCCCGCACATCTGACCCGCGCCGACCGCGGACCACCGACCCTGGGGATGCCGACATGACCGACGACCACGTCTACCTGACGCTCACCGAGGCCGAGCCCGAGCCGCAGGGCGAGGCCCGCTGGGCGTACGGCACCGGTTTCGCCGACCCGCTGCTGGGCGTCGACACCGCGCTGCCGGACGGCGTGGCCGGCGCCGACCTCGCCGCGTACTGCCAGATGCTCGGCGACGACGCCCTGGTGCTGTCCCAGCGGCTCATCGAGTGGTGCACCCGGGCGCCCGAGCTGGAGGAGGAGGTCGCGCTCGCCAACCTCGGCCTCGACCTGCTCGGCCAGGCCCGCCGGCTGCTCACCCGGGCCGGCCAGGCGGACGGCTCCGGCCGCACCGAGGACGACTATGCCTACTGGCGCGAGGACCACGAGTTCCGCAACGTCCGGCTGGTCGAGGTGCCCAACGGCGACTTCGCGCACACCGTCGCCCGGCTGCTGGTCTTCGCCACCGCCCGGCACGCCCTGTACGAGCGGCTCGCCCGGCACGCAGACCCGGTGCTCGCCGCGGTCGCCGCCGCCGGCGTCAAGGAGCTCAGCTACCACCGCGAGTGGGCCCAGGAGTGGCTGCTGCGCCTCGGCGACGGCACCCCGTACTCGCACCGGCGGATGCAGGCCGGCCTGGACGCCGTCTGGCCGCTGCTCGACGAACTCTTCACCCCGCACCCCGTCGAGCTGCGGCTCGGCACCGACCCGGCCGCCCTGCGCGAACCGGTGCTGGCGCTGCTCGCGGACGACATCGCGGAGGCGACCCTGACCGTGCCGGACGCCGCGCCGCTGGCGTACGTCGGCGGGCGGGCCGGCCGGGACGGCGTGCACACCGAGGACCTCGGCCCGCTGCTCGCCGAGCTGCAGGTGGTCGCCCGCGCCCACCCGGGGGCGACGTGGTGACCACGACCACCCGCGCCTGGGAGGCGGCCGCCGCCGTCGCCGACCCCGAGCTGCCCATGCTCACCCTCGCCGACCTCGGCATCCTCGCCGGCGTCGAGGAGAACGGCGGCTCCGTCACCGCCTGGCTCACCCCGACCTACTCGGGCTGCCCGGCGGTCGCCGAGATGGCCGCCGACGTGGACGCCCGGCTGCGCGCCGCCGGCTACACCGACGTCACCGTGCGCCTGCGCCTCGACCCGCCGTGGTCCACCGACCTGATCAGCGACGAGGGCCGCCGCAAGCTCGCCGAGGCGGGCATCGCGCCGCCGGCCGCGGGCGGCCTGCTGCGGCTCGGCCCGACCCGCCGGGCGGTGACCTGCCCGCAGTGCGGCTCCACCGACACCGAGGAGCTCTCCCGCTTCGGCTCGACCGCGTGCAAGGCGCTGTGGCGCTGCCGCAGCTGCCGCGAGCCGTTCGACCGGATCAAGGAGATCTAGATGGCCGTCCGCCGCCCGACCTTCCACGAGCTGCGCATCGCGGCACTGGAACCGCTCTGCGAGGACGCCGTCGCCGTCACCTTCGAGGTGCCGGACGGCCTCGCCGAGGACTTCGCCTTCCGGCCCGGCCAGACCCTCACCCTGCGCCGCATCGTGGACGGCGCCGACGAGCGCCGCTCGTACTCGCTCTGCTCGCCGGTCGGCGGGCCGCTGCGGATCGCGGTGCGGGAGGTGCCCGGCGGCCTGTTCTCCCGCTGGCTGGTCCGCGACGCCCGGGCCGGCGAACCGGTCGAGGTGCTGCCGCCGACCGGCCTGTTCACCCCAGAACTCGACGAGCCCGCCGAGCACGTGCTGATCGCGGCCGGCTCCGGGATCACCCCGATGCTCTCCATCGCGGGCTCGGTGCTCGACGCCCACCCCGCCTCCCGGGTCACCCTGCTCTACGGCAACCGCCGCAGCGACACGGTGATGTTCTCCGACGAGCTCGCCGACCTGAAGGACCGCCACCTCGGCCGGTTCCAGCTCGTCCACGTGCTCTCCCGGGAGTCCCGGGACGCCGAACTGCTCAGCGGCCGGCTCGACCCCGACCGGATGAAGGCCCTCCTCGGCGCACTCGTCGACAGCTCCGCCGTGGACCACTGGTGGCTCTGCGGCCCGTACGGCATGGTCGTCGGCGCCAAGCACCTGCTCGGCGAACTCGGCGTGCCCGCCGACCGCGTCCACCAGGAACTGTTCCACGCCGAGGACGAGCCCGAGTACGAGCGCGGCGAGGAGCAGCCGGTCTCCGGCGACCTCAGCGAGGTCACCGTCGTCCTCGACGGCCGCTCCAGCGTGCTCGCGCTGCCCCGCGACCGCTCGGTGCTGGACGGCGCCCAGCGCTCCCGGCCCGACCTGCCGTTCGCCTGCAAGGGCGGCGTCTGCGGCACCTGCCGCGCCCTGGTCTGCGAGGGCGAGGTGGAGATGCGGCGCAACTTCGCCCTGGAGGAGAAGGAGGTCGCGGCCGGCTACGTGCTGACCTGTCAGGCCCGCCCGGTCTCCGACAAGGTCACCGTCGACTTCGACCGCTGAGCCGGCACCGGCCCCGCGCCGGTCCTGCCGAGCAGCCGGACGATCCCGTCGGCCGCCGCCCGGCCGGCCCGGTTGGCGCCGACGGTGCTCGCCGACGGCCCGTAGCCGACCAGGTGGATCCGCGGGTCGGCGGCGGCCCGGGTGCCCTCCATCCGGATGCCGCCGCCCGGCCCGCGCAGGCCCAGCGGCACCAGGTGCGTCACCTCGGGGCGGAAACCGGTCGCCCAGACGATCGCGTCCACGTGCTCCTCGACGCCGTCCCAGACCGCGCCGTGCTCGGTCAGCCGGTCGAACATCGGGCGGCGCTCCAGCACACCCAGCTCCTCGGCCCGCCGGTACGCCACCGACGGGCCGAGCCCGGTCACGCTCACCACGCTGCGCACCGGCAGCCCCTCCCGGACCCGCTGCTCCACCAGCGCCACCGCCGCGCGGCCCGCCTCCGGGGTGAACGGGCCGTCCCGGTAGACCGGCGGCTGACGGGTCACCCACACCGTCCGAGCCACCGCGCCGACCTCCGACAGCACCTGGATCGCCGAGGCGCCGCCACCCACCACCATCACGCGCTGCCCCGCGAACTCCTCCGGCCCGCGGTAGTCCGCGTAGTGCAGCTGCCGGCCGGCGAAGTGCCCCGGGTAGTGCGGCAGGAACGGCCGCGTCCAGGTGCCGGTCGCGTTGACCAGGGCGCGCGCCGTCCAGTCGCCGCGGTCCGTCTCCACCCGCAGCCGGCCGTCCGGCAGCGACCGCACCGCGCGCACCCGCACGGGCCGCAGCACCGGCAGCGCGTGCTTCGCCTCGTACGCGGCGAAGTACCCCGGTACCACCGTGTTGGCCGGGGCCTGCGGGTCGACCGCGGGCAGCTCGAAGTCCGGCAGGTCGTGGAAGCCGTGCACGGTCGCCATCCGCAGCGAGGGGGAGCGGTGCGCCCAGGCGCCGCCCGGAGCGTCGTCCGCGTCCAGCACCACGAAGCCGGTGTACGGCTCGAACCCGCGCCGCCGCAGGTGGTAGGCGGTGGACAGACCGGCCTGCCCCGCGCCGATCACCACCACGTCCACCTCGCCCGGCACACGCCAGGTCGTTTCGCCTTCAACGGTCATGCCCGTGAAACATCGCGAAGGCCGCACATGTTCCACCGCCGCCGACGTGGGCACACCGGGGCCCGGCCGCGTCGGTCGGACGGCGGCCGGGCCCGGCGGCAGGGGCCTGGCGGGGTGTCAGCCGAGCGGGGCGATCCGGGCGGCGGTGCCGTACGCGCACACCTCCGTGCCCACGTCGGCGGCCTCCGTGACATCGAAACGGAACATCAGCACCGCGTTGCCGCCGCGCGCCTTCGTCTGCTCGATCAGCCGGTCCATCGCCTGGTTGCGGCTCTCCACCAGGGTCTTCGTCAGGCCGCGGAGCTCACCGCCGACCAGCGACTTCAGCCCGGCGCCGATCTGCGAGCCGATGTGCCGACTGCGCACCGTCAGGCCGAACACCTCCCCGATGGTGAGCTCGACCCGGTGCCCGGGCACGTCGTTGGTGGTCACCACCAGCACCTCGGCGTCCGGGCGCTGCCCGCCGCCGTACTCGTCGATGTTTCCCATGCCCCCACCATCGGTGACGGGACGTGGGATGCCGCCCCGGCTCGCCGGTGCGCGGCGCGATCCTCGCCCGATAGGGTCCCCGCCATGGGAACCGCACCGTGCTGAAGGCAGTCCTGCAGGGCATCGGCCTCGGGCTGCTTGTGATCGTCCTGGTGGTCGGCGGCACCGTCGCCTGGCTGTCGCGGCCCGGCGCCGACGAACACCCCTCGCGGACCGCCGACACACGGCTCGCCCTGCTTGCCGACGACCCGCTGCTCGACGCCCTCGGCGCGACCGCCGCACCGGAGAGGTGGCCCTGCCGGGACACCCCGCACGGCCGGATGCCGCCGATGCTGACCGCCGCCTTCACCGGCCCGCACCCCGAGTTCACCCCGCAGCGGATCCGCGACCTCGCCGCGGCCGCCGGCTGGCAGCACGAGGGCACCACCGGCGGCGGCCCCCAGACCGACCTGCTCCTCGGCGAACCCTTCGACGGCTGGCGCAGCAGCGCCACGATCACCGTCGAGGCGTCCACCGTGCACGTCGAACTGGACGCCTCCGCGGACGACACCTGCCCGTGACGGTCACCCGTGGGGCGGCGCCCCGGCGCACGGCGCCCACCACGCCGAAGAAGGTGGCGGACACCGGTGATTCCGGGGCCGCCCTGGCCGTACTGTAGGCGCATGGGCGAGCGAAGCGATCATCCGCAGGGGCCGGGCGCGGCGGAGGACTCCGGCGCGCAGGAGATCGAGGCGACGGTGGTTCTCGGCATCCGCATCACCGACTGGCCGGCCCTGCGCGCGGCCGCGCTGGCGGCCGTCGACGAGCTGGACTTCGACGGGGTCGACCCGGTCGGGCAGCGCAGCGAGCTGCTCCGCGAGGTCGCCGACGACCCGAACGCCGCGCTCGGCGTGCTGCTCCACCCGGACCGGCTGGTCGCCGCCGTCCCCGGCATCGAGGCGCTCGGCGGCACCCTGGAGATCAGCGTCACCGACGACTTCGCCCCCGACTTCGCCGAGCTGTTCCCGCTCGACGGCGAGGACGGCGACGGCGGCGACTGGACCCTGACCCCGCGCACCGCCTGCCTGGTGCACACCCAGCTGATCGGCCTCGCCGACGCCGCCTACGACGACCTGGACGAGCACGAGGACGAGCCCGTCACCGAGGGAGACGAGCCCGACTGGACGGTCTACGCCCGGCTGCCGCGCCGCACCTGGTCGATGCACCGCACCTGGCGCCGGGCCCTCGCCCGTACCTTCGACGACCTCGCCGAGGACCTCGCGCTCGGCGAGTGGCCGCTGCCCCGCTGCCTCGCCGAGGAGGTCGCGCTGCGGCTGGCCCTCGCCGACGCCCGCAGCCTGCTCGGATCCCAGCCCGAGTCGGTCGCCGACATGATGGGCGACCTGCCCGCCGACCTCTACGACTACGACTGGGACGGCTGCACCGACGAACTGTTCGGCGTGTACGGCCCCGACGAGGGCGACCCGGACATGGAGACCGTCGACCGGATCGACCAGCTGCTCGCCGCCACCCACCCCGAGGGCTGGTTCCTCGGCTACGAGGACGCCGAGGAGCGCGACCCCCAGCGCGGATACCGGCGCTGACGCCGCGGCGCCTGCTGGCATCCTGGTGGGGTGAGTTCTCCCTTCGCCGCCCCGAGCACCCCCGACGAGCCCGTCGACCGCGACAGCCGGGAGCAGTTCGTGCTGCCCCTAGTCGTCCGGATCGAGCGGGCCGACCCGCCCACCCGCACCGACGCGCTGGAGACCTCCGCCCGCGCCGTCCTCACCCTGCTCGCCGACCCGCGGGTCACCGACGGTGACGGCGAGTGGGCCGAGCGGGTCGCCGCCTGGGAGGACGCCCGGATCCGCAAGGTCGTCCGGCGGGCCCGCGGCGGCGAGTGGCGCAAGGCCGGCGAACTGCCCGGCATCACCGTCACCGTCACCGGCGGCTCGGCCGAGGTCCGGGTCTTCCCGCCCGTCCCGCTGGACGGCTGGCCGAAGGAACTCGCCAAGCTCCAGGTCTCCGGCACCGACCTGGACGACCCCGCCGAGCCCGCCGCCCCCGCCGAGGGACTGCCGGTGCTCTGGCTCAACCCCGACCTCGAGATGAGCGCCGGCAAGACCATGGCGCAGACCGGCCACGCCGCCCAGCTCGCCTGGTGGCGGCTGGACGGCACCCGCCGCAAGGAGTGGGCCGAGAGCGGATTCGCCCTCGCCGTCCGCACCGCCGCCCCCGAGGCCTGGCCCGCCCTCACCGAGAGCGGCCTGCCGCTCGTCCGGGACGCCGGCTTCACCGAGATCGCCCCCGGCAGCTGCACCGTCGTCGCCGACCACCCGGCGCTGCGCTGACCGCGCTCGACGACGACGGCGCCCCCTCGCGTGCACGCCGGTGGTCAGGCCGGGCGGGGGCGGGTGGCCGGGCGGGCTTCCGCGACGGCGAGGCCGGTGACGGAGGCCAGCAGGATCGCCGTGCCGGCGGCGGGCGCCGCCGTCAGGTGTTCGCCCAGCAGCAGGACCGCGATCGCGGTGGCGCTCACCGGCTCGATCAGCGCGATCACCGAGGCGGTGGTGGCCCGGACGACCGCGGCGCCCGCGAAGTACAGGCCGTAGGCGAGCGCCGTCGGCACGGACGCCAGGTAGACCAGCAGCAGCACCGTCCGGCCGAGGCCCTCGGACTGCGGCAGCACGCCCTCGGCGAACGCGAACGGCAGCAGGCAGACCGTGCACACCGCGAACGACCAGAGGGTGGTCGCCGACGCGCTCTGCCGCTCGCCGGCCCGGCCGAGCCACCGGGTGTACAGCGTGATGCAGCCGTACCCGGAGGCCGACACCAGCGCCCACAGCACCCCGGCGGGCCGGATCTCGCCGCTGCCGCCGTCCCCGAGCACCAGCACCGCGAGTCCGGCCAGTGCACCGCCGACGGCCACCGCGCCGGCCCCGCCGAGGCGTTCGCCCATGGTCAGCCGGGCGCCGACCGCGATCAGCACCGGGGCCGAGCCGAGGGTCACCACGGTGGCCACGGCCAGTCCGGTCTGCTGGACGGCCACGAAGTAGGCGGCCTGGAAGACGGTCAGCCCGAGGCCGTTGACGGCGATCCGCACCGCCCGCCGGCGCCGCGGCAGCGACGCCCCGTCGGTCCGCGGGCCCCGGTTGCCGCGGCCGGTGCAGGCCTTGACGGCGAGCAGCAGGACGACGCCGCCGAGCGACCGCCAGAAGGTCAGCGCCAGCGGGCCGAGGCCGCTGCCGCCGTACAGCAGGGCGGCCGCGGCACCGGCGGTGCCCCAGGCGGTCGCGGAGAAGGTGATGTAGAGCAGGCCCCGGCCGACGGGCAGGGCGGAGGGGGTGGACATCGGGTGTTCTCCCACAGAAGAGGTCGGTCGCGTCATCCCGTCCGCGGGCAGCAACGACCACCCCGGGGGCTCACCCCGGAGTCACGGTCTTCCGTGGCCTCGCCGCCCGCTCAGGCGGCGGGCGGTGGCAGAACAGTCAGCTGCATGGGCCACACCCTATAGCGGCCACATAGGGCGTGTGCCGACCGACCCGACCGGTCCGCCGGCACACGCCCGACGACGTCAGGCGTCGTTCCGCCGCAGCGAGAGCAGCCCGCCCCAGGCGGCGGCCGCCGCCCACAGTGCCATCACCAGCAGCCCCGTCCAGTGGCCGTAGGGGACGGCCGGATCGGTGAGGTACCGCGTCGCGTACAGGCCGGCCCGGTCCGGCAGGAAGTACGCCACCTTCCGGACCCCGGGTACCGCGGTGAGGAAGGTCGTCCCGAGGAAGACCGCGGGCGTCAGCAGACCGATCGCCGCGGTCAGGTTGCGCAGCATCGCGGTGAGGCCGAGGCAGAACACCAGCAGCAGCGGGTGGTACAGCACGCCGGCGACGATGCTGCGCACCGCGCCGGGCTGCCCGAGGTCGAGCCCCACGGTGGCGGAGGTCGCCAGGTGCGCGCCCGCCACCGAGAGCACACCGACCACCAGCCCGACCCCGGTGCCCAGCATCAGCTTCCCGGCGTAGAACCGGCCGCGCCGCGGCACCGCCGCCAGCGAGGCCCGCACCGTGCCGGAGGCGTACTCCTGGCCGATCAGCAGGATGCCGCTCGCCACCACGGCGACGTGGCCGAAGAGCATGCCGTAGTAGATGCCCTCGGCGGGGTCGTCCGTCAGAGAACGGTCGACCTCGCCGTACGCGGCCTGCACGGCGGCGGTGATGCCGGCGGTGAGCACCACCGCGATCAGCGGGGTGATCCACTGGGAGCGCAGCGTGGTGAACTTGGCCCACTCCGCGCGCAGGGCGAGCGCCGCGCTCATGCCGCCACCGCCCGGTACTCCACCGCGTCCGCGGTCATCCGCATGAAAGCCTCCTCCAACGAGTCCTGCAGCAACGACAGTTCGTAAAGGGCGACGCCGTGCCGGGCGGCCAGCGCGCCGATCTCCTCCGGGGCGGCGCCGAGGACCTCCCAGGCCCCGCCGGAGCCCTCCACCGGCTCGGCCGCCGTGCCCGAGGTGTGCAGCAGGTCGGCCAGCTTGACCGGGTCGACCGCGCGGACCCGAACCCTGGAGCGGCCGTACCGCGCGAGGAAGTCGTCGGTGGCGAGGTCGGCCAGCAGCCGGCCCCGGCCGACCACCACCAGGTGGTCCGCGGTGAGTGCCATCTCGGCCATCAGGTGGGAGGAGACCATCACCGCCCGTCCCTCCGCGGCGAGGCCGCGCAGCAGGGTGCGGATCCACCGGATGCCCTCCGGGTCGAGGCCGTTCACCGGCTCGTCCAGCAGCAGCACCGGCGGGTCGCCGAGCAGCGCGGCCGCCACGCCGAGCCGCTGCCGCATGCCGAGCGAGAAGCCCTTGATCCGGCGGCCCGCGGCCGCGCCGAGCCCGACCTGCTCCAGCACGTCCTCGACCCGGTGTCGCGGCAGCCCGTTGCTCGCGGCCAGCCAGCGCAGGTGGCCGCGGGCCGTCCGGCCGCCGTGCACCGCGTGGGCGTCCAGCAGGGCGCCCACCTGCCGCAGTGGCGCGTCGAGTTCGGCGTACGGCCGGCCGTGCACCAGCGCCTCGCCGGCGGTCGGCCGGTCCAGGCCGAGCACCATGCGCAGTGTGGTGGACTTGCCGGCCCCGTTCGGGCCGAGGAAGCCGGTCACCCGGCCCGGCTCCACCCGGAAGCTCAGGTCCTCCACCGCCGTGGTGGCGCCGTAACGCTTGGTCAGGTTCTTGACCTCGATCACCGATACCTCCCCTGGTCGATGCCTCCAGCCAACCGTGCTCGCGGCCGCTGCACCTCCCGCCGGGGAGTGGACAGTCTCCCTCCCGGGAGGGAGGTGCCGCACCGCGCCCACCTGGGAGGATGGCGCAGTGCCCCGTATCCTCGCCCCGCTGTTCCGGGCCGCCACCTATGCGCGCTGGCTGCACCTGCTGATCGGCACGGTGTTCGTCGCCGTCGTCCTGCTCGTCTACCCGGGCACCGAGTCCGGTCGGCCGCTGCCGGAGGTGGTGGCCGTCAGCGCCGTCCTGGACGCCGCGCTGCTCGGCCTCGTCGCGCTGCTGCCGGCCACCCGGCGGGCGGAGGGGGTGCAGGCCCGGCTGCTGCTGGTGCCCGACCGGGAGGAGGCCATCGGCGACGCCCCGTCGGCGGGTTGGGCCGACCGCGGTCGCACGGCGCTGTGGCTGGTCGCCCGGGTCGGGCTGGGCTTCGCGGTCGGCCTCGCGACCGTCCGCGCGTTGGACCTGGGCGCCGACCTGCTGGCCGCCCCGCCGTACGGGCCGCTCCTGGCGCCGGTGGTCCCCTTCGCCCTGCTGTGGCTGGTGGTGCTCGCCGGGCGGATCCAACTCGCCCTGGCCGTAAGGCTTCTCGGCCCGTCGCTGGCCGACCGCCTGGCCGCCGCCGAACTGCGCGCCGAACGCCTGCTGGAACGCAACCGGCTCGCCCGGGAGCTCCACGACTCGATCGGACACGCCCTCACCGTCACCGTGCTGCAGGCGGGCGCCGCCCGCGAGGTCGCCGATCAGGCCTTCCGGGAGAAGGCGCTGGAGGCGATCGAGACCGCCGGGCGGCGGGCCATGGAGGACCTGGAGCGGATGCTCGTCCTGCTGCGGGAGGCCCCGGACGGGCCGGCCGCCGAGCAGCCCGGCCTCGACCGGGTGCCCGCTCTGTTCGAGGCCGCGCGGGCGGCCGGCAGCCCGGTCGAGGCGTCGATCGACCCGGCGGTGGCCGCCCGGCTGCCCCGGCTGCTCTCCCGCGAGGCCTACCGGATCGTCCAGGAGGGCGTCACCAACGCCCTCAAGCACGCACCCTGCGCGCCGATCCGGGTGCGTGCCGTGATCGACGGCGGCCGGCTCGAACTCCGGTGCGCCACCGCCCTGGTGGCCGGTGCGCCGGCCGCCCGGCCGGCCGGGGGCGGCCGCGGCCTGCGGGGCATCCGCGAACGTGCCGCGCTGCTCGGCGGCGAGGCCGGGGCCGGGCGCGAGGACGGTGACTGGGTGCTGACGGTCCGTCTGCCGCTACGGTTGGGCGAATGATCGACATCCTGCTGGTGGACGACGAGGAACTCGTCCGGACGGGTCTGCGGGCCGTCCTGGAGGCCCAGGACGGCCTCCGGGTGGTGGGGGAGGCCGGGGACGGCGCCGCCGCACTCGGCCTGGTCCGCTCGCTGCGCCCCGACGTGGTCCTGATGGACGTGCGGATGCCCGAGGTGGACGGGCTGACCGCGACCCGCGCGATCCTCCGGGACGCGGACCGGCCGCCGCGCATCCTCGTCCTCACCACGTTCGAGAACGACGACTACGTGTACGAGGCGCTGCGGGCCGGCGCCGACGGCTTCCTGCTCAAGCGCTCCCGGCCGGCCGAGATCGTGCACGCCGTCCGGCTGGCCGCCGCCGGGGAGTCCCTGCTCTTCCCGGCGGCCATCCGCCGACTGGCGGCCGCGCGCGCCGGCCGGCCCGCCGCCGAGGCGGTGGCCCGGGCCCGTCTCACCGAGCGGGAGGCCGAGGTGCTGCGCCTGATGGCCCGCGGGCTGTCGAATGCGGAGATCGCCGCCGACCTGGTGCTCGGCGTCCAGACCGTCAAGACGCACGTGAGCAGTGTCCTGGCCAAGCTCGGTGCCCGTGACCGGACCCAGGCCGTGGTCACCGCCTACGAATCGGGCTTCGTCCGGCCGTCCTGACGGACCGTCGGGGCCGGAGGGCGGTCAGGCCGGGTAGGCGTGGGTCTGGGCGGCCTTGACGGCGGCCCAGACCTCGGCGCCGGGGGCCAGATCGAGGTCGGCCGCGGCCGTGGGGGTGAGGTCGGCGGCGAGCGGGAGCACGCCGGTGAGGTCGACCCGGATCTGGTCGCCGTGCAGGTCGAGGCCGGCGACGGTGAGCGGCCAGGCGTTGCGGGCGCTGGAGTCGGGCCGGCCGCGGTGCAGGGTGACGGCGGCCGGCGGGAACGCCACGAAGGCCGGGCCGGTCAGGCTCTCGGAGGTGGTGAGGGCGGTGCCGTCCGGCAGGGTGACGGTGAGGCCGTCGGCGGTGCCGCGGTAGAGGTTGAGGCCGACCAGGCGGGCGACGTAGTCGGTGCGCGGATGCCGGGCGATGTCGGAGGGCGCGCCGGACTGCACCTCGTGGCCGTCCTCGATCACCACCAGCCGGTCGGCGAGCACCATGGCGTCCAGCGGGTCGTGCGTGACCAGCACCGCCACCGCCTCGAACTCCGCCAGGTGCCGGCGCAGCTGGGCCCGCACGTCGAGCCGGGTCCGGGCGTCGAGGGCGGCCAACGGCTCGTCGAGCAGCAGCAGTCTGGGCCGGACGGCGAGCGCGCGGGCCAGCGCCACCCGCTGGGCCTGCCCGCCGGAGAGGCTGCGGGGCCGGCTGGCGGCGTGCTCGGCCAGGCCCATCCGCTCCAGCCAGGGCCGGGCGGCCTCCCGGGCGGCGGCCTTGCGCAGGCCCCGGCAGCGCAGCCCGAAGGCGATGTTGTCGAGCGCGCCGAGGTGCGGAAAGAGCAGGTAGTCCTGGAACACCACGCCGACCGGGCGTTCCTCTGCGGGGGTGTGCAGGCCGGCGGCCGGGTCCTCCAGCACGGTGCCGTCGAGGGCGAGCCGACCGTCGGTGAGCGGCAGCAGCCCGGCCAGGGCGCGCAGCGCCGTGGACTTGCCGGCGCCGTTCGGCCCGAGCAGGGCGAGCACCTCGCCGGGGGCGGCGGTGAGCGTCAGGTCGAGCGAGAACGCGGCGCGCTCGACCCGCAGCCGGGCTTCCAGGGCGGGCGGGGTCATCGGGGGCTCCGGGGGTGGATCACGGGGTCGACATCCAGCGCTCCCGCAGGCCCGCCAGGACGGCGATCGACACCGCGAGCAGCACCAGGCTGAGCGCGATCGCCGCCTCCGGTTCGGACTCCATCGCCAGGTAGACGGCGAGCGGCATGGTCTGGGTACGGCCCGGGAAGTTGCCGGCGAAGGTGATGGTGGCACCGAACTCGCCGAGTGCCCGCGCCCAGGCGAGCACAGCGCCGGCCCCGATGCCGGGGGCGATCAGCGGCAGGGTGACCCGGCGGAAGGCGGTCAGCCGGGAGGCCCCGAGGGTGGCCGCGGCCTCCTCGTAGCGGGGGTCGGCGGCGCGCAGCGCGCCCTCCACGCTGATCACCAGGAAGGGCATGGCGACGAAGGCCTCGGCGATGACCACGCCGGGGGTGGTGAAGGGCAGGGTGAGGCCGAAGGCGGAGTCCAGCCAGCGGCCGACGATGCCGTTGCGGCCGAGCACGAGCAGCAGGGCGACGCCGCCGACCACCGGCGGCAGCACCAGCGGCAGCGTGACCAGGGCACGCACCAGCCGCCGGCCCGGCAGCTCGGTTCGGGCGAGCAGCCAGGCCAGCGGCACTCCGAGCACCAGCGACACCCCCGTGGCCGCCGTCGCGCAGATCAGTGAGAGCTTGAGCGCCTGCCAGACCTCGGGGCTGGCGAGCTGCTCGGGCAGCGCGCTCCACGGAGCGCGGACCAGCAGCCCGACCAGCGGCAGGACGAGGAACGCCAGCCCCAGCAGGGCCGGCAGGAGCAGGGCGTACGGCACCTGCCCGCCGCCGCGTCGGGCGCGGCGGCGGGTCTCGGCCGGAACGGGCGTCACGGGGTCTGGAAGCCCGCGGCGGTGAGGGCCCGGGTGGCCTCGGCCGACTGGATGTACGCCACGAACGCGGCGGCGGCCGCGGCGTTGGGGGCCTTGGCGAGCGCGGCGATCGGGTAGTCGTTCACGGCCTTCGCGGCCTCGGGGAACTCCACGCCGTCGATCTTCGCAGCATCGGCCTTCACATCGGTCTTGTACACGAGCGAGGCGTCGACCTCGCCGAGCTCGACCTTGGTGAGAGCGCCCTTGACGTCCTGCTCCAGGGTGACCGGGGTGATGTTCACCCCGCCCGCCTGAAGGGCCTTCAGGGCGGCGGCGCCGCAGGGCACCTCCTTGGCGCACAGCGCGACCTTGACCCCGGTGAGGTCCTTCAGGCCGGCGATGTGCTTGGGGTTGCCCTTGGGGACGGCGATCTCCAGGGTGTTCTTCACGAACACCTTGGGCTCGCCACCGGCGGCCTTGGCGTCGGTGACGGTCTTCATGGTGGCCGGGCTGGCGGCGGCGAAGACGTCCGCGGGCGCGCCGGAGAGGATGCTCTGGGCGAGCGCCGAGCTGCCGCCGAAGTTGAAGGTGACCTTCACCCCGGGGTTGGCGGCCTCGAACTTCTTGCCCAGGTCGGTGAAGGTCTCCTTCAGCGAGGCGGCGGCGAAGACGGTGAGGTTGCCGGTCACCTTCGCGGCCGAGGACGAGGCCCCGGCCGAGGCGGAGGACGTCGGCGCGGCGTTGCTGCTCGAACCGCCGCTGCTGCCGCAGGCGGTGAGGCCGGCGGCGAGGGCGACCGCGGCGAGGGCGGCGACGGCGGAACGGCGTCTGACGGTGCTCATGGGGGTTCCCCTTCTGCCGCGCCGCAGGGAGGCGCGGAGGTGCGGTAACGACGCGATCATACTGTCGTAGGTGCTGGCCTTACGTCCTCTGTTTCATCGCACAGGCCAGCATGCGGACGCCCGGGGGCTGGCATGTGCGATGCCCCGGGCGGAAAACCCCTGGCTCTGCCGTCGGGCCTCCCGCCAGAGTGGTCCACCTCATCGTCGAACGGGGGAGAGACACCGATGTCCACACTGCGCGTCACCGCGGAACGGCTGACCATCCTGGAGCACCCGAACGCCGACGCCCTGGAACTGGCGCAGGTCGGCCTCTACCGGGCGGTGGTCGCCAAGGGCGCGTACCGCACCGGCGAGAGCGCCGTGTACATCCCCGAGCAGGCCGTGCTGCCCGCCGCGCTGATCGACGAGCTGGGCCTGACCGGCCGCCTCGCCGGCTCCAACGCCGACCGGGTCAAGGCCGTCCGGCTGCGCGGCGAGCTCTCGCAGGGCATCGTCTGCCGCCCGGGCGTGCTGGACGGCGTCGACCTGGCCGCGGCCGCCGACAGCGGCGAGGACTTCGCGGACCTGCTCGGCATCACCAAGTGGCGGCCGCCGATCCCCACCCACATGAACGGCGACGTCGAGCACGCCCCCGACCTGCTGCCCTGGGTGGACATCGAGAACCTCAAGCGGTTCCCGACCGTCTTCGAGCCCGGCGAGCCCGTCGTCGTCACCGAGAAGGTGCACGGCAGCTGCTGCCTGGTCACCTACCACGCCGAGTCCGGCGAGGTGCAGGTCTCCTCCAAGGGCATCGGCGCGCAGGGGCTCGCGCTCAAGGAGGACGGCACCAACCTCTACTGGCGGGCCGTGCGGGCGCACGGCGTCCCCGAGGCGGCCGCGGCCCTCGCCGAGCGGATCGGCGCCAGCCGGGTCGGCGTCTTCGGCGAGGTCTTCGGCGCCGGCGTGCAGGACCTCACCTACGGCGCCTCCGGCCGCACCGAGCTGCCCGGCTACGCCGTCTTCGACGTCTCCGCCGTCGTCGACGGGCAACTGCGCTGGCTGGACGCCGCCGAGGTGCTCGACGGCGAACTGCCCGTGGTGCCCGAGCTGTGGCGCGGCCCGTACGACCAGGCGGTGGTGCTGGAACTCGCCGAGGGCCGGGAGACCGTCTCCGGCCAGGGGCTGCACATCCGCGAGGGCGTCGTCGTCCGGCCGCAGGCCGAGCGGTACAGCCCGGTCACCGGAGGCCGGGCGATCGCCAAGGCGGTCGGCGGCGCCTACCTCACCCGCAAGGGCGGCACCGAGTACGAGTAGCACCCAGTGGCGGGCGTGTGTGCGGACCGTTCCGGGCGATCCGCACACACGCCCTACTCTCCTGACGGCCACTCAGTCAGTATGTGTACAGGAGAGATTCACCCAGAGGGGGAGACTGTGCAGGCCACCACCCGGACACCCGGCCCCACCGGGATGCCACTGATCGGCTCGATGCTCGACCTGACCCGCGACCCGCTGGCCGCCTACCTCGCCGCACACCGCGAGCACGGCGACGTGGTGCGCTTCACCGCCGGTCCGCCCGGCCTGCGCGTCGAGTTCTGGATGGTGTTCTCCCCAGAGGGCGCCCAGCAGGTGCTGGCCACCCGCGCGGCGGACTTCCGCAAGGACAACACCATGTACGAGGAGGTCCGGCTCAGCCTCGGCAACGGCCTGCTCACCGCCCAGGACGCCGACTACCAGCGCCAACGGAGGCTCGTCCAACCCCTGTTCACCAAACGGAGGGTGGACGGCTACGCCGAGGCGATCGCCCGGGAGTCCGCAGCCCTGACCGAACGCTGGGCCGCCGTCCCGGACGGGGTGGTCGACGCCGCCGAGGAGATGTCCCGGTTCGCGCTGCGCGCCGTCGCCCGGATCCTCTTCGGCACCGACGTGGAGGAGGCGATCGGCGCCGTCCGCAGCTCCTTCCCGGTGCTCGGCGCGTACGTCCGCGACCGCGGCTTCGCGCCCGTCCGCATCCCCCGGCAGTGGCCCACCCCCGGCAACCGGGAGGCCCGGGCCGCCGAGCGCGAGCTGTACGCCGTCTGCGACGCCATCATCGCCCGGCGCGCCGGACAGCACTCCGACGACCTGCTCGGGCTGCTGGCCGCCGCCCGCGGCGAGGACGGCGAACGACTCGACCCGGCCGAACTCCGCGACCAGGTCCTGATCTTCCTGCTGGCCGGCCACGAGACCACCGCCACGTCCCTGGCCTTCGCTCTGCACCTGCTCGGCAAGCACCCCGCGGAGCAGAAGCGCGCCCGCGAGGAGGCGCTCGCCGTCTTCGGCGACCGCCCGCCGCAGGCCGACGACCTCGCCGCGCTGCCGTACACCACGGCCGTGCTCAAGGAGGCGATGCGGCTCTACCCGGCGGCCGCGGTGATCGGCCGGCGCTCGGTCGCCGACTGCGAGATCGGCGGGGTGCGGATCCCGGCCGGCGCGGACGTGCTGGTCTCCCCGTACGTGACGCACCGTCACCCCGGGCACTGGGAGGAGCCGGAGCGCTTCGACCCCGAGCGCTTCACCCCGGAACGGGAGGCCGCCCGGCACCGCTACGCCTGGTTCCCCTTCGGCGGCGGGCCGCGGGCCTGCATAGGCCAGCACTTCTCGATGCTGGAGTCGGTGCTGGCGCTCGCCTCGGTACTGCGGGAGTTCGAGGTCGAGGCGGTGGACACCGAGGTCCCGCTCGGCCATTCCATCACCCTGGAGGCACGCGGCCCCGTCCGCATCCGCCTCACCCGGCGGTAGGAGGCGATCTGCGCAGGGGCACGATGGGGTTGTCCCGACGTGAGAGGTGTACCCCAGGTGCCCCCTGTTCAGCTGGCCCCTATTTGACGGTGCAGGAGGTGCCGTTGAGGGTGAAGGTGGCGGGTTTGGTGTTGCTGCCCCTACCGCCGCCGTCGACCCGGGCGTTGCTCCAGGTGTAGGTGTCGGCGGTGGCCTCGGTCGCGGCCTTGGTTGCGGTGCCGTGCAGGCCGGACAGCCAGGACACCGCCAGGCCGCAGCTCACCGCCAGCGCCGTGACGACCGTCCGGGGATGGGAGAGGACGGGGGGCATGGGGGAGCGGACTCCTTCGCGGGCCCGCGAGGGGTGGGGAGAGGACCACCACGGTCGACGCGACCACGGGGAGGGATGCCCCCGCGCAGCGGGTGGGCGCGTCGTGCGGGCCGTCGTGGCGTGACCCCAACCGCGCCCGCGGGCGGGCAGCAGGGAGGCGGACGAGCCCTGTCCACAACCGTACATGACGGGCCGTCAGCGGATGGGCACACGGAGCCTCCCCATTCGAGCACAGGCGCCGGTCCCGGCGGGCAGCTTTTCACATCTTCGGGTGACCATCTGCGGACGCTGGGTAGCGTCCACCGCATCCGAGAAGCCCTTCGCACATGCGAACGGCATATGACCGCCTGTCCGGTCACGTCCTTCGGAGGCCCCGTTGGGAACCATGAACCACCTCAGCTTCGGCTGGCTGACCCCGGCCGTGTCCTACCTCATGGCCTGTGTCGGCGCCGCCCTCGGACTGCGGTGCACCCTCCGGGCGCTGTCCGCGAGCGGCCCGGCGCGCCGCAACTGGCTGCTCACCGCCGCCGCCGCGATCGGCTCCGGCATCTGGACCATGCACTTCGTCGCGATGTTCGGCTTCACCGTGGACGGCACCGAACTCCGCTACGACGTCCCGCTGACCGTGCTCAGCCTGCTGGTCGCCGTGGTCGTCGTCGGCATCGGCGTCTTCGCCGTCGGCTACGGCCGGCACCGCGGCCGCAGCCTGCTGCTCGGCGGCCTCACCACCGGCGTCGGCGTCGCGGCCATGCACTACCTCGGCATGGCCGCACTGCGCCTGCACGGCACGGTCGAGTACACCCCGGCCACCGTCGTGCTCTCCGTCGCCATCGCGGTGGGCGCCGCCACCGCCGCGCTCTGGGCCGCCGTCGCCATCCGCACCCTGGTCGCCGCCGGCGGCGCCGCGCTGATCATGGGCGTCGCGGTCAGCTGCATGCACTACACCGGCATGGCCGCCGTCCACGTCCACCTGGACCCGGCCCGCACCGACCTCGGCGGTGCCACCCCGATGCAGTTCGTCTTCCCGCTGGCGGTCGGCCTCGGTTCCTTCCTCTTCCTCACCTCCGCGTTCGTCGCCCTGTCCCCCACCGCGCAGGAGCGCGCCGCCTACCGCGAGGCCGGCGAGCTCGCCATCGAGGACCTGCACGCGACCGAACTCGACCGCGCGGCCTGACCGATTTCGCCGCCACCGCGCGGCACCTCCGCGACCACGCGGCCCACCCGGCCGAAAGGACCCCGCCCCATGCGAGTACGCCGCGGCACCCCGCGCAGCGCACCGGCCGCCGGACCGAGCCCCGCCGGACGCAGCCCCGGCCGCACCGGCCCCGCCGGCCGGCACCGCGGTGCCCACGCCCGCGAGGAAGCCGACGACCACCCCGAGCAGTCCGCGCCGGCGGCGCCCTCGGGCGGCCTGCGGCTGCGCCCCCGCACCGTCCGGGCCAGGATCGTCGCCCTGCTGATGGTGCCCGTGGTCTCCGTCCTGGCGCTCTGGTCGTTCGCCACCGTGACCACCGCCCGCTCCGTCTGGGACACCCTGCACCTCAAGGCCGTCGGACGGACCGTGCTCGACCCGGTCGCCGCCACTGTCACCGGCCTGCAGGCCGAACGGACCGCCGCCGGACAGCTGCTGGCCGGCGGCGCACCCGGCCGGGAGACCGCGCTGCGGGAGGCCGCGGCCGCCACCGACCGCGCCGCCGCCCCGCTGCACCTCGCCGACGGCTACAACCGGGCCGACGCCGAGGGGCTCGGCGACGAGACCGCCGGCCGGGTCGACGAACTCACCGCCGCCGTCGCCGCCCTGCCCGCCCTGCGCACCAAGGTGCTCCAGCACCGGGCCGGCTGGCCCGAGACCTTCGCCGCCTACACCGCCGCGATCGACCGCGCCCTGGAGGTCACCGGCTCCGTCACCGCCCTGCAGGACCACCGGGTCGCCTCCGACGCCCGGGTGCTCCTGGAGTTCGCCCGCGCCCGCGAACTGCTCGCCCGCGAGGACGCCCTGCTCCGCACCGGCCAGACCGCGGGCCGGCTCGACGAGGCCCAGCACCGCGACTTCGGCGCCGCCGTCTACGCCCGCCGACTCTTCGAGCAGACCGCCTCCCGCGACCTGCGGCCCGCCGACCGCTCCGCCCTGCAGACCGTCACCGGCGGCGCCGACTACCGCGAACTCGCCCGCCTGGAGGACGCCGTCCGGGACGCCCCCGACGGCCGGACCGCCGTCCAGGGCGCCCCCGCCGATCACTGGGCCGACCTCGTCGACGGCACCGCCCGCGGCCTCGCCGGCGTCGAACGGGCCGCCGGCAGCGCCGCCGCCGAACGCTCCGACCCGTACGCGCTAGGCCTGTTCACCCCCGCCGGGCTCGCCGTGCTGCTCGGCCTCGCCGCCGTCCTCGCCTCGCTGCTGATCTCGGTGCAGATCGGCCGCGGCCTGGTCACCGAACTCGTCCGGCTGCGCAACTCCGCCCTCGAACTCGCCGGCCGCACCCTGCCCGCCACCATGCGGCGGCTGCGGGCCGGCGAGGAGATCGACATCGCGGCCGAGGCGCCGCTGCTCCCGCACGGCGGCGACGAGATCGGCCAGGTGCACGGCGCCCTCGGCCGGGTGCAGCGGGCCGCCGTCACCGCCGCCGTGGAACGCGCCGAGGTGCTCTCCGGCGTCTCCGGCGTCTTCGTCAACCTCGCCCGGCGCAGCCAGGTCCTCGTGCACCGCCAGCTCACCCTGTTGGACGCGATGGAGCGCCGCACCGAGGACCCGGCGGAGCTGGAGGACCTGTTCCGCCTGGACCACCTGACCACCCGGATGCGCCGGCACGCCGAGGGCCTGATCATCCTCTCCGGTGCCGCCCCCGGCCGGGCCTGGCGCAGGCCCGTCCCGCTGATGGACGTGGTGCGGGCCGCCGTCGCCGAGGTCGAGGAGTACGCCCGGGTCGAGGTGCACCGGCTGCCGTACGCGGCGGTCGCCGGACAGGCCGTCGCCGACCTCACCCACCTGGTGGCCGAACTCGTGGAGAACGCCACCGGGTTCTCGCCGCCGCACACCAAGGTGCACATCCGCGGCGAGCAGGTCGGCAACGGCTACGCCGTGGAGATCGAGGACCGCGGCCTCGGCATGGGCGCCGAGGCGCTCGCCGACGCCAACCGCCGGATCGAGGCCTCCGAGCAGGTCGACCTCTTCGACAGCGACCGGCTCGGCCTGTTCGTGGTCAGCCGGCTCGCCCGCCGGCGCGGCGTCAAGGTGGCGCTGCGGACCTCCGCGTACGGCGGCACCACCGCCGTGGTCCTGCTGCCGACCGCCCTGCTGGAGGCCGAGGCACCCGCCGAACCCGCCGCGGACCGGCCGCCCGTCGCCGACCGGTCGCCCGTCGTCGCCGCACCGGCACCCACCGCGGTGTCCGCTCCCCCCGCCGAGCGGCAGCAGCCCGCGGCAGCGCCTGCCGTCCGCCCGCTGCCGACCGCGACGCCGTTCGGCGCGTCCGGCCGCGACCCGGGGGTGCTGCGGCCGACCCCGTTCCGGGCCGACGGCGCCCGGCCGTCGCCCGCCGTGCCGCCCGCACCGGCGCGCCGCCCGGCGCCCGTGCCCGCGGCCGTCCCGCCGGCCGCCGCCGTACCCGCCGCCCCGGCCGCCGTACCCACTGCCCCGGCCGCGCCGTCCGGCGGCGCCGGGCCCGACGAGGGCGACGGCGACCTGCCGCGCCGGGTGCGGCAGGCCAGCCTCGTCCCGCAGCTGCGCGAGGCCCCGGCGAAGCCCAGGCCGGCGCCGCGCCCGGTCGACGGGCGGCCCGCCGGGCGGGACCCCGAGGAGGCCCGCGCCGCGATGTCCGCCTTCCAGCGCGGCTGGGCCCGCGGCACCACCGAGCCACCGATCCGACCGAACCCCACCGGAGGAGAGCACCGATGATCGGGACCACGCACCACGCGGGAGAGCTCAACTGGCTGCTCGACGAACTCGTCTCCCGGGTCGCCCAGGTCAGGTTCGCCGTGATGCTCTCCGCGGACGGCCTGGCGATGGGCACCTCCGCGGGGCTCGGCCGGGAGGACGGCGAGCACCTGGCCGCGGTCGCCTCCGGATTCCACAGCCTGGCCAAGGGCGCGGGCCGGCACTTCGACGCCGGCGAGGTGCGGCAGACCATGGTCGAGCTGCAGCACGGCTTCCTCTTCGTGGCCGCCGCCGGCCAGGGCACCTGCCTGGCGGTGTTCTCCACCGCCGACGCCGACCTCGGCCTGATCGCCTACGAGATGGCCCGCCTGGTCCGCCGGGTCGGCGAGCACCTGTACGCGGCGCCGCGCAGCGCGGTCGGGGGTTGACGACGATGCCGTACCCGCCGCGCCGCTTCCTTCCGGGCAGCCCGTTCGGCTTCCCGCCGCCCCCCGAGGCCCCCGTCCAGTGGTTCGACGACGCGGCCGGCCCGATGGTCCGGCCGTACGCGGTGACCAAGGGCCGCACCCGGCCCACCGGGGCGGAGTTCGACCTGATCGCCCTGGTGGTCAGTGACGTGCCCGAGGGCGTGGACCCGCCGGTCGGCCCCGAACAGGCCGTCATCCTCGACCTCTGCCGCGGCAACGCGCTCTCCGTCGCCGAGATCGCCGCCGACGTCGACCTGCCGCTCGGCGTCGTGCGGGTGCTGCTCGGCGACCTGCTGGACGCCGAGTACATCCGGGTCAGCCGGCCCGTCCCGCCCGCCCTGCTCCCCGACGAGCACATCCTCCAAGAGGTCATCAATGGACTCCGCGCTCTCTGACGGCTCCGTGCTCGCCCTGAAGATCCTGGTCGCCGGGGGATTCGGGGTCGGCAAGACGACGCTGGTCGGCTCGGTCAGCGAGATCCGGCCGCTGCGCACCGAGGAGCAGCTGACCGCGGCCGGCAGCGGGGTGGACGACCTCGGCGGGGTGGAGCAGAAGACCACCACCACGGTCGCGATGGACTTCGGCCGGATCACCATCCGGGAGGGTCTGTCGGTCTACCTGTTCGGCACCCCCGGCCAGGACCGGTTCTGGTTCCTCTGGGACGAACTGGCGCAGGGCGCGCTCGGCGCGGTGGTGCTCGCCGACACCCGGCGGCTGACCGACTGCTTCCCCGCGGTCGACTTCTTCGAGCACCGGGGCATCCCGTTCGTGGTCGCGGTGAACCGTTTCGCCGGCACCCGGGACTTCGGTCCGAAAGAAGTGGCCCGCGCGCTCGACCTGGACGACGACACCCCTGTGGTGGCCTGCGACGCCCGGCAGCGGGCGTCCGGCAAGCAGGTGCTGGTGGACCTGGTCGAGCACGCGGGCCGGGTGCACGCCGCCCGGCTGCTCGCCGACACCCGCCGCTGAGCGCGGCGGCGTGCCGGTCCGGGGGCGGCACCGGCGCGGGGCGGGAGGCGGCGCGTCCTCCCACCCCGCGGGTCGGTGCCGTCGGCCGACGGTGCGGAGCCGGCCCACGATCGGGACTCAGCCGACGGTCAGGACGGCCTTGCCGGCCACCCGGCGCTCGCGGACGGCGGCGAGCGCCTCGTTGATCCGCTCCCAGCCCTCGCGGTAGGAGATCTCGACCGAGAGCGCGCCGTCGCCGACCAGCCGGGCCAGCGCGGCGAGGTCCTCGTCCACCGGGGCGCCGGTGACGAACACGAAGTGCCGCAGGGTGGCCTGCTCGTGGCCGCCGAAGAAGCGGAAGAAGGAGACCGGGGTGTCCTCGCCCGAGGAGTTGCCGTAGCTGAACACGGTGCCGCCGGGGCCGACCAGCTCCAGCGCCGCGGTCAGCGAGGCGCCGCCGGCGGCCTCGTACACCACGGCGAACGGGCCCTCGGCGACGGCCGCGTCGGTGACGACGGTGGTGGCGCCCAGCTCGGTGAGGCCCTTGGCGCGCTCGGCGTTCCGGGCGACCGCCGTCACCTCGGCGCCGGCCGCGGCGGCCAGCTGGACGAGGAGCCGGCCGACGCCGCCCGCCGCGCCGGTGACCAGCACCCGGCGGCCGAGCAGCGTCCCCGACTCGCGGACCAGGCGCAGCGCGGTGAGCGCGGCGACCGGCAGGGTGGCGGCTTCGGCGAAGCCGACGGTGTCCGGCAGCGCGGCGACGAAGCCGACCGGGACGGCGATCCGCTCGGCCCAGGAGCCGTCGGCGAGCGAGAGCGCCACCACGCGCTGCCCGGCGGTGAAGCCGTTGGCGGTCTCGGCGACCACCCCGGCGACGTCCCAACCGGGGCGCCAGCCCTCGTCGTTGCCGGGCAGGTTGAGGATCTCGCCGCGGTTCACGGAGAACGCCTTGACGTCGATCAGGACGTCTCCGGTGGCGGGGGCGGGGTCGGCGACCTCGCGGAAGGCCACGTCGCCGGTGGCAGGGGTGTTGACGATCGCGCGCATGAGGACTCCCTCGGAACGGGGTTGACGGTGGATCGGCGGTGCGGACGGGCGGGCGGCGCTCAGCCGGCCGCGGGGCCGTCGGTGCTGACCAGGTAGGTGGCGGCCAGGTCCTTGCCGCCGTGGCCCTGCTCGACGGCCCGGGCGAAGCGGGCGGCCACGGCGGCCGCCATGTCGAGGCGCAGCCCGGCGGCCTGCGCCTCGGCGGCGATCAGCCGGGCGTCCTTCGCCGCGGTGGCGAGGCCGAAGGCGGGGGAGAAGTCCCCGGTGGCGACGGCCGCGGCCTTGCCCTGCAGGTAGGGGCTGTCGAGACCGCCGCCGGCGACGGTCTCGGCGAACACGGTGCGGTCCAGGCCGAGGCCCTCGGCCAGGGCGATCGCCTCGGCGGCGCCGGTGGCGGTGGCCAGCACCCAGCTGTTGACGACCAGTTTGAGCCGGGAGGCGGCGGCGCCCGCCGCGTCCCCGGCCAGCCAGACGGTGCGGTCGGCGATCGCCGCGAGGGCGTGGACGCTCGCGGTGCGGGCGCGCTCCGAACCGGCCGCGAAGACCAGCAGCCGGCCGGCCTCGGCGGGCCGGCGGGTGCCGAGGACGGGCGCGTCCACCAGGTCCAGGCCGTGCGCGGCGGCGAAGGCGGCGAGCGGGGCGAAGGCGGTCGGGCCCACGGTGGAGGTCTGCAGCCAGACCTGGCCGGCGGCGAGCCCCTCGGTGGTCGCGCTCATCACCTCCAGCACGGCAGGCCCGTCGGTGAGCATGGTGATCACCACATCGGCGCCGCGCACCGCCCCGGCGGGGTCGGCGGCGACCGCGGCACCCGCGGCGGCCAGCGGTTCCGCGGCGGACCGGGTGCGGTTCCACACCCGGACGTCGAGGCCGGCCCGGCACAGGCTGCGGGCCATGCCGGCCCCCATGATGCCGGTGCCGAGCACGGCGACGGCCGTGCGGTTCACAGCACGCCCTTGGCGGAGTCGCCCTCGTGCAGCTGGTCGAGCACCCGCAGCTCCAGCGGCTCGGCGAGCAGGTCGTCGAGCAGCCCGGCCAGTTCGGTCAGGTGCGGGGTGCCGAGGTGCCGCTCCAGGGCCTCCCGGCCCGGCCAGCGCTCGATGGCGATGAACACGTCGGGGTCGTCCAGGTCCTGGTGCATGGAGTAGTGGATGCTCTCCTCCTCCTCGTGCGTGGGGACGACGACCGCCCGCAGGCGGCGCTCCAGTTCGTCCCGCTTGCCGGGCTTGGCGACGGCCCGACCGACGACGGTCACAGTGCTCACGGTGGTCTCCCGCTTCAGTACGAGCGCGCATGACGATCCGTCATCCGCGACGGCCTCGAAACCGTAGCACCATTCGAAGTCTTATGGGAGTGGAGGATCTCCCTCGCATTCGGCTTGACGATGACTATTCGAGATCTTATGGTCGTGCCGAGTCTTACGGTCGTCGCCCCGTGAGAGGCGGGACCGGCCGGGCGCCGACCCGTGGCGGGCCTCACCGGCACCCGACGCGGCGACACCCGACGCAGTGACATCCAAAGAACTGACAGGGAGAACCCCCGATGCGCTACCGCTACCTGGGCGACACCGGCCTGGCCGTGTCCGAACTCTGCTTCGGCGCCATGACCTTCGGCGGAGGTGCCTCCTTCCTCGGGGCCCCGGACCGCAACTGGTCCGAATTCGGCACCGTCCAGGACCAGGACGTGCACCGCCTCATGGACGTCGCGCTCGACGCCGGCATCAACTTCTTCGACACCGCGGACGTCTACAAGAACGGCATGGGCGAGGAGTTCTTCGGCCGGACCCTCGCCAAGGTCCGCGACCGCGTGGTCATCGGCACCAAGGGCCGCTGGCGGGTGGACGGCGAGGGCCCGAACGACTTCGGCTCGACCCGGCACCACCTCAACGCGGCCGTCGACGCGAGCCTGCGGCGGCTGAACACCGACTACATCGACCTCTACCACCTGCACGGCTTCGACCCGCGGACCTCGCTCGACGAGACCCTGCGGGTGCTCGACGACCTGGTCCGCTCCGGCAAGGTCCGCTACATCGGCGTCTCCAACTTCGCCGCCTGGCAGCTGATGAAGGCCCTGTCCGTCTCCGAGCGCCGCAACCTCGCCCGCTTCGTCTGCTACCAGGGCTACTACAACCTGGGCGCCCGCGACCTGGAGTGGGAGGTCATCCCGCTGGCCCACGACCAGAAGGTCGGCATCACCGCGTGGAGCCCGCTGGCCGGCGGCTTCCTCACCGGCAAGTACCGCCGCGGCGAGGGCCGCCCGGCCGGCAGCCGCCTCGCCGAGGCCACCCCGGCCGAGTCCGCGCCGCTCACCGACGAGCAGCAGGCGTACGACATCGTCGACGAGACGGCCCGCATCGCCGAGGCGCGCGGCGCCACCGTCGCCCAGGTCGCCATCAACTGGGTGCTGTCCCGGCCGCAGATCGCCTCCGCGGTGATCGGCGCGACCAAGATCCACCAGCTGGAGGACAACCTGAAGGCGATGGAGTGGGAGCTCACCGCCGACGAGGTGGCCGCCCTGGACGAGGTCAGCACCGCCCGCGTCCCGTACCCCTACTGGCACATCGCCACCGTCGGCGCCGACCGCAAGCTGCCCGGCGACGTCTACCCGGCCTGACCCGCACGCCGGTCCGAACCGTCCGCCGCCGCACCCCGTCGCGGCGGCGGCGACCGCGGCGGGGCCCGGCCCCGCCGCGCCCCTCCCCGAGCCGCACCCCGCCCGACCCGCGCCGTGGCCCCGCCCCGCGCCGGCCGGGCGCCACCGACTCCGGCCGCCCGCCCCGGGCGGCCGGCCCACCCTCAGTGAAAGGACGTCCCACCCATGAGACCTGTCAGGGCCCTGCTCCCGGTCGTCCTCGCCGCCGCCCTGCTGGCCGGCCCCGCGCCCGGCGCGCTGGCCGCCCGTCCCGGCGCCACCGAGCCCAACCTCGGCGACAGCAGCGTCGCCTACACGGTGATCTCCGCCTACGAGCACATCCCGGCCACCGCCCGCGACACCGTGATCGCCGCCGCGCAGCAGGAGGGCTACGCCTCCCGCCGGCACGAGCCGGGCACCGAGAGCGTCCACGTCGTGCCCGACCCCGAGCACCCGGACCGGATCGTCGTCGCCGAGACCTTCTCCTCCGCGGCCGCCCACCGCGCCCACCGCCGCGGCCCGTACGCCCGGAAGTTCGCCGCCACCCTCGCCCGGTACGGCGTCACCGGCCCGGTCACCACCGTGGCCAACTACTCGCTGGCGACCGACGACGGCACCGGCCGGGTCGCGCCGAGCCGCGGCGACGACGGCCATGTCTTCACCGTGGTCGCCGAGTTCACCAACGTGCAGGCGCAGTACCGGGAGGAGTTCCTCAAGGTCGCCAGGGCCGACGGCTACCTCTCGCTGACCGAGGAGCCCGGCACCATCGGCTTCCACATGGTGCCGGACCCGGCCGACCCCACCCGCTTCGTCTTCCTGGAGACCTTCACCGACGCGGCGGCCTTCACGGCCCACGCCACGGGGGCCGCGGCCAAGGCCTACCTCGACGTGGTCGCGAAGGCGCACATCGTCGGCCCGCACTTCTTCGTGACCCTGGCGACCACCGGGTTCGACAAGCCCGGCGGCTGGTCGGTGCCGAACCGCAAGGCCTGACCGGGGTGGGCACCCCGGCCTCGTCCGGGACCGGCTGACTGGGCGTCAGTGACGGTTCGTAGGCTGTGGAGTGCCCTGGGTGCGGCGGCTCGGGTCCCGTGAGGGCGGGACACCGGCCCGCCGCACCCGCCTGCGGGCGAACCGCCCGCACCCCAGTCCGACCACAAGCAATCCGGGGAGAGCCCATGTCCGTCAAGAACGCCCTGCTCAGCGGGAAGGTCGCGCTGATCACCGGCGCCAGCAGCGGAATCGGTGCCGCGGCCGCGCGGGTGTTCGCCGCCGAGGGCGCCGCCGTCGTGCTCGCGGCCCGCCGCGAGCAGCAGCTCGCCGACCTCGTCGACGAGCTCACCGGCAAGGGCTTCGAGGCGGCGTACGCGGTCACCGACGTGACCTCGGACGCCGACGTCGCCCGCGCCGTGGAGACCGCGGTGTCGCGCTACGGCCGGCTGGACGTGGCCTTCAACAACGCGGGCTACGGCGCCGAGCAGACCCCGCTCCACCTGATGGAGCAGGAGGTCTTCGACCGGATCATCGACGTGAACCTGCGCGGCGTCTGGTCCTGCATGCGGCACGAGATACCCGCCATGCTGGCCGCCGGCGGCGGATCTATCGTCAACACCAGCAGTGTCGCAGGGCTGGTGGCGACCCCGGTGGCCGCGCCGTACGTGGTGTCCAAGCACGCGGTGGTCGGCCTGACGAAGGCCGCGGCCAACGAGTACGGCGCACAGGGGATCCGGGTCAACGCGGTCGCCCCCGGCACCACCAGGTCGGAGATGATCGAGGCGTGGCTGGCGATCCGGCCCGACATCGAGGCCCGGCTGCACGAGGCCACCCCGCAGCCGCGGACGGCGGCGCCGGAGGAGATCGCGGAGGCCGCCGCCTGGCTGTGCAGCGACCGGTCCTCCTTCGTCACCGGCGCCGTCCTGCCGGTGGACGGCGGCTACACGGTGCGCTGACCCGCACCGCCGCGTGCGCGACCCGCACCGCCGCCGAACGGCCCGCCCGGAGCTCCGGGCGGGCCGTTTTGACATACCGACCGGTCTGTACTGATGGCAGGGCATCAGGCGTCACCGGCCAGATCCCGCCTGTGTGCCGCCGTTCGATCACCGGAACAAACCTACGGGATCGACTGTTTTACCGTCGGTTGCACCGGGCGGTGCACTACGATGCGCTGCGAACTGCTGCGAGGTCGGGAGGATGGCCATGGTGAGACAGGAGAGGGCGGAGCGGACGCGCCAGCGGATCGTCGAGGCCGCGGCCGAGGTGTTCGACCAGAGCGGCTTCGCCGGGGCCAGCGTGTCGGAGATCCTGGCCCGGGCCGGCGTCACCAAGGGTGCGCTGTACTTCCACTTCCCGTCCAAGGAGGCCATCGCGGAGGAGATCCAGGGCGCCGAGGTCGGCACCCTGGAGAGCGCGGCCACCGCCTCCGGTCCCTTCCTGCAGGCCATCATCGACGTGTCGTACGCGATGGCCTCGGCGCTGCGGGAGAGCCCGACCGTGCGGGCCAGCATCCGGCTCGCCATCGAGAGCTCCTTCTCCGAGCCCTCGCCGGGCCCCTACCTCGCCTCGATCGACCTGGTGCGCACCCTGCTGCTGCGGGCCCAGGGTGAGGGGTCCGTCCGGATGGACCTGGACGTCGACGCCGCCGCCCGATTCGTCATCAGCTCCTTCACCGGTACCCAGATCGTGTCCCAGGTCTTCACCCGCCGCGAGGACCTCGAGGAGCGGCTCGCCGAGCTCTGGGCCTTCATCCTGCCGGGCCTGGCCGCGCCGGAGTGGGTCGGCCGCCTCCGGCTGACCGCCCCCGAGCGGGTCCCGGCCGGCTGACGCCCCCGCGCCGCACCGACCCCCGCGGACCCGCGGCGCCCCTTCCCTTCGCGTTTCGCCTGCGCTTCCCCGCGCTTCCCCGCGCTTTCCCCTGCTTTCCAGGCCCATCCGTCGCGTCTCGATGCGGCGGGTCTGTGCTGTCTTGGTGATTTCCCGAATGGGTCGGGCGCAGGGGGAAATACTTGTCGTGATCTGGTCATTTGATACTTATATAACAGCGACTTCGGTCTGTTTCACTGTGTACCGGGAGCCGTCCCGGGGGCGCCCGCGGCCCCGGTCGGGCCGGTCGGGCGGACGCCGGGTCGCCGTCGAGGGACGCAGAGGAGAGGTGGGGTGCCGTGGCCAGTCAGGAGCGCGCCGAACGGACCAGGCGGAGCTTGATCGTCGCCGCTGCCAAGGCGCTGGACGAGTCGGCCGTGGAAGTGTTGGGCGGGGACTCGCTGCCCGGCCTGGATGCGATCAGCCGGGCCGCCGGGGTGTCCAAGGGGGCGCTGTACTACCACTTCCGGTCCAAGGGTGAGCTGGTCGAGGCCGTCCGTGAGGAGGCCCGCCGCGAGCTGCGCCGGCTGACCGCCGAGTGCGTGGCGATGCACGGCCCGGAGGCGGGCCTGGACGCCGTGGTGGACGTCGCGGTGGCGGTGGCCCGCCTGCTGGACCGCGACCCGGTCTGTCGGGCCGGCGTCCGGCTCGACTGTGCCGAGGGCTTCGCGCTGGCCGCCGGTGGCGGCGCCCCCGAGTGGATGGCGCCGATCGGCGCGCTGCTGCTCGCCGCGGCGGAGCGCGGCGAGCTCCGCGAGGGCGTGGTGCCGGGCGAGGCGCTGCTGGCGCTGACCGCCACGGCCGCGGGCGTCCTGCTGCTCTGCGAGCGCAACCCCGCGGTGAGCCGCGCCGAGATGGTGGCCCGGCTGTGGGGTGCGGTGCTGCCCGGGCTGGCCGCGCCCGCCGCGGCGGACTGCCCGTTCCTGGCCACGGACTGCGGGGCGGTGGGAACGCACAGTCGCTGACCGCCGCTGACCTCGGCAATTGACAAACCGGTCGGTCGGTTCTTGAATCATTCATACAGGGACGCGGAACGTGCGAATGCGACCCAGGAAACCGTTGATTCGTGAAAGGACGCGGCGCATGTCACTGCAGACGGGGGGATCCGCGGCAGCGGCGGCCCAGCCGACCGCACCGCAGGTCCGGGCGCTCCTGGACCGGGCCGTCGGCTTTCCCGGCCTCGCGGAGAAGTACCGGGGCGCGGCCGCCGGCCGCGCCGCCGACCTCCGCGTCCTCGACCCGCTCTCCGCCGACGAACTCCGCGAGGCCGTCTGGTCCGGCGTCCGCGGCGGACTCGCCAAGGATCGCGGTGCCGTGCTCTACCTGGGCGGCGGGACCACCGCCAAGCCCTCCGCCACCCTCGTGCCGAGCTGCCTGTTCGCCGGGGACATCCTCCGGTCCTGGGCCCCGCTCGGCCCCGGCGACGTCCTGCTCAACCTCTCCCGCGGCACCCGGCTCTGGCCGGTGCACGACCTCTGCAACGCCCTCGCCGCACTCTCCGGCTGCTCCGCCATCCCCTACGGCACCCCGGACGGCGACGACCTCGCCCGGCTCCTCGACTTCGCCACCGAGTGCGGCGCCACCGCCCTCGCCGCGGACACCCCCACCCTGCGCGCCCTGCTCGAACACTGCCGGCACACCGGCCGCCGCCTGGACTGGCTGCGCAGCCTGCTCTGGATCGGCGTCGGACTCGACGGCGCCACCGCCCGACTGATCGCCGAGGTCCTCCCGCACACCGCGGTCTGGGGCCTGTACGGCTCGGTCGAGACCTGGGCGGTCGCCTGCAACGGGCCGCGCTGCGCCCGCGACGTCTTCCACCCGCTGCCGCACCAGTACGTGGAGCTGGTGGACGGCGAGATCCTGGTCAGCACCCTGCACGAGCTCGCCGTGACCCCGCTGCTCCGCTACCGCACCGGCGACACCGGCGAGTTCGCGGACTGCCCGTGCGGTGCTCCGGAGCCCGGACTGCGCGTCCTCGGCCGCTCGGCGGACGTGCTGGGCTTCCGCGGCGCCCGCTTCGGCCGCGCCGAACTCGTCGCGCTGGCCGCCTCGGTGGAGGAGGTCGCGGAGGCCGGGGCCGAGGTGCTCGACGCCGGGCTGCCCACCGAGCGGCTGCGGCTCTCCGTCCGGACCGTCCCGGGCGCGCCGGCCGACCGGTACCTGTGCGACTGGGTCCGCGAGTGCGTCCTCGCCCGGCACCTGACCCTCCGCCAGGCCGTCGCCGGCGCGCCGGACGCGCTGGAGGTGGTGGCACTGCTGACCGCCACCTGAGTCGGGCCCGCGGGGGACCGGATCACCAGTAGAGGATCCACTCGCCCCCGCACCGGATCGCGTGGCCCTGCAGGGTGATCCGCTCGTCCCCCGCAACGATCGGACCGGGGGACGACAGCTGGTGCATCAGCAGCCCGCGGTGCAGGACCATGCTTCCCAGGGTGTAGGGGTGGTAGGCCCGGGTGCGTCGCCTCGCGTAGGACTCCAGGCTGGTCGCCGCGCCACGGGCGACGGCGGCCCGGTACCGGTCGGGCTCGACGTCGTACACGATCAGCCCGGTTCCGTTGGACGGCATCCGCAGGGGGACGGTCACCGTCAGCGGCGGCACCCCGGGGTCGCGCGGTGCGGGCAGTCGGAGACTGCCGTACTGCTGGTCGAAGTGGGCCGAGGCGTGGTCGGCGAGCGCGATGGCCGAGCCCCGGAAGACGTGCAGGCCGGGTAGCGCGAGATCGTCGGGCCGGTAGCCGACCGGTTCCCCGAGCTCGTCCGCGAGCGTCTGCCGGAGGCGGTGGTAGAGGCCCTCGAACGCCTTCCACAGGCCGGCGTTGGTGTCGGCCAACAGCCGGTAGTAGTTCTGCTCCGGGGCGGCATCCCCGGGACAGACGTCCAGGTACGCGGAGCGGCCGTACGTCACGAACTCGCCGGGCCTGTCGGGCCGGCGGTCGACGGTGAGATCCGGGTTCCGCTCGGCGGTGCGGACGACGTCCGCGCAGGCGTCCGCGTCCAGGAACGGGAACTGCTCGAGCCGTCCGGCCCTCATCGGTTGTCTCCCTCGGTCAGGAATGCGACCAGGGCCCGGGTGATCTCGCCGTCCACCCGGACGTCGTAGTGGCTGTACCCGGGCATCGGATTCACCTCGAAGACCCATGCCGTGTCGTCGCCCAGGCGCAGGTCCCAGCCCGCGAAGGCGAGACCGGCGGCGGCGGTCCCCGCCACGAGGGCGCGCTCGAGTTCCGTGTCGAGGTCGATCCGCCGGTAGGTCGCCCGCCGGTCGGTGCGGTAGTCCACGCTCTCCGAGCTCACGGCCTGGGCGATCGCCCGGTCGCCGACCACGTGCACCCGCACATCCGTGCCGGCGACCCAGCGCTGCAGATGGACGGGGCCGCTGCGCTCGTCGTACCGGTCGAGATCCGCCGGGCCGATCACCCGGCAGTCCGCCCGCTGACCGCTCAGCGGCTTGGCGACACAGGGGCCTTGCCCGGCGAAGTCCCGCAGCAGCCGCGCCGACGACGTGGTCACGCTCGGCGGTACGGCGAAGCCCTGCCGGGCGAGCAGTTCCTCGTGCAGCGGCTTGCACGAGTTGTCGCCCGGATGGCCGGGACGGTTCACGACCCGTCCGGGAGCGAGTTCGAGCCAGGCGCTCCAGGCCTCGGTGACGGTGTGCCACTCCACGGCCCGGCCCGGCAGCTGCGCGCCGAGGTCGATCAGCCGGCAGTAGACGGCGGCGTCGGGGTCGAGGGCGAACTCGACGCCCTGGGCCGACACCCAGGACGAGCGGTCCGGTGGCAGGCCGAGCCGCCACCGCCCCTCCGCCTGGTCGCCGAGGTCGACGAGGGTCACCCGGGCACCGAGCCCGCCCGCGGTCTCCGCGAAGTGGCTCAGCGTGGGATCGGCACCGAGGCCGACGGCGGTGATCACGGGCAGAGCTCCCCGATCAGGGCTTCGCGGACAGCCGCCCAGAGGTGTCCGAGTTCGGCGAGTGAGGGGCAGGGATTGACACGTCCGAGCTCAAAGCCCGTTGCGTCGCCGCGCCGCCAGGCGAGGGTGCCGAAGGTCAGTCCGAGCGCCCCGGCGACCTGGGCCGACAGCTCCCGGGCGCGGTCGTCGGCCGCGAGATCCGCCACGGTGAGGTCTCCGCCCGCATCGCCCGCCCGGGCGAGGACGAACACGCGCGCGCCGACCACGCAGGTGACGACCGCCGTGCTGCCGGCCGGGATCCGCCCGACCCGGTACGGGCCCCGGTCCGACACCACCCCGGAGGCCGGCACGGTCGCCCAGCTCCGCCGGTGCTGGAACCACCAGTCCCCGTCGCTCCGCGGCACGGCGGCGGACGATGCATGGCCGGCGAACACCTCCGGTTCCTGCCCCGGCAGGCCGGCGCGGTGACGCAGGACGGCGGTCGAGCCCGAGATCCGCCCGCCGAGGCCGTACCGGCCGGGCCGGTTGACCACGTGTGCGGTGGTCAGCGCGGCGGCCGCCCAGACCAGCCCGCGGATCTCCGCGTGGTGGAAGAGACGCTGATCGCCCGTCCCCGGTGGTGGCGCGGCCGGTGGCCGGAGGAACAGCGGGCAGGACGGCGTGACCGTGGTCCGCCCGCCCAGGCGTTGAATCGTCATCCGCCTGGCGGCCGCTCGGTGATCCAGCCGCTCGACGGTCAGAGCGCGGCCGCGGGCGTAGTCCGCGAGGCCGTCCGCGAGCGTGTCGGTGGGCTCCGCCACGATGAGGAGGTCGGGCTCGGTGGGGGCCATAGCGGGCGCCCTCAGAACAGCGAGCCGCGGGTGACCGCGAGCCGGACGCGGTCCGGATGTGCCCGTGCGATGGCGTCGAAGGAGGTGACGGGCAGCTCCGCCGGCTCGCCGAAGCGGATGAACGGGCCGTCGAAGTCGACTCCGCCGACCTTGTCGGCCTCGACGCCTGACTCGATCACGAGTTCCTTCTCCTCCTTCACCTCCTTGGTCTCCTTGCCCTCCTTCTGCTCCTTCTCCTCCTTTTCCTCCTTCGCCTCCTTGCTTTCCTTGTCCTCTTTGTCCTCCTTGTCCTTGCTCTCCTTTCCCTCCTTCTCCTCCTTCAGGTCCTTGCTCTCCTTGCCTTCCTTCTCTTCCTTCTCCTCCTTGGCGTCCTTGGTCTCCTTGCCGTCCTTCTCCTCCTTATCGTCCTTCTCGTCCTTCTCGAAGGGTTTGAGGATGTGCGGCTGGTGGCTGCCGGGCTGAGCGGCGAGGACGCCGTCGAGAGCGCCCCCCTTGCCGTCGACCTTGACCTGTTCGGGGTCGAGACCGGCGCCGATCCTCGCGAACACCGCCGAGTTCACCCCGCGCGCGTAGGCGGCGGCGAGCCCGCCGAGCACATTGCGGCGCTGCCCCGAGAGGAAGGGCCTGACGTCGTCATCCGTCGACATGAACGGCCCCTTCCGGAGCGAGGAAGGCGCGGAGCAGCGCCCCGACCCGGACGCCGTTGACGATCAGGCCGTCGAGGTCGCAGTTGCGGAGCTCGACTCCCCGGAAGGAGCAGCCTTCGAACAGCGAACCGTCGAGCTCGGAGGACTCGAAGGTGATCCCCTGCAGGTTGCAGCTGTGGAACAGCGAGTTGAAGAAGTTGGACTCGCTGACGAGCGAGTGGGCGGCTTCGGCCCCCGCCAACGTCGAACTGGTGAGATCGGGCCGAAGAGCGAGCAGGTTGGGCCGGAGCGCAGGCGGATCGTTCTCCGTCATCCCGCCACCTCCTATCCGGTCGGCGAAGCTGGGTCGGCCCCGATGGTGTCGCATCCGAACTATCGAGGCGCGGGTCGGCGCGGCCGGAGTCCCGACTTCACCTGATGGAATGAACGACGGTCGTCCACCGGTGCGGTCGCGGTGGATCGGGCGTCCGGCATGGAACTCTGACCGCAAAGGCCCTCTCGCCGCGGAGGTCGGAGTGGGATACGTGGTGGCGACAAGTCCGCGGAGCGGCAGTTGGCTGCTCTGCGAACTGCTCGGGAGCACCGGAATCGCGGGCCGCCCCGGCGAGTACGGGGCGCGGGAGGATGCGGCGACCTGGCGCGGCCATTACGGGTACTCGAGTCACGCCGAGTACTTCTTCCGGTTTGCGGCTCTCATGACGACGGCCAACGGTGTGTTCGGGGCGAAGCTGATGTGGCCCCAGTGGTCGTCCCTCGGCAGAGACGCCCGGCGCTACCTCGGCCGCGAACCGGAGGCGTTCACGCTGCTCGATTCGCTGGCCGGGCCGCTGCGGATGCTGCGTCTGCGCCGGCTGGACACGGTACGGCAGGCCGTGTCGCTGGCCCGCGCGCAGCAGACCGGCCAGTGGTCGCTGCGGCACGGGGAGATTCCTCGCGGCGAGGCCGGTACCTACGACGCCGAGGCCGTGCGAGCGGCGCATGCCGCCCTCCAGTGGCAGAACGCCGAGTGGGACCGCGAGCTGCGCAGGCTGGCCGTACCGGTGCTGGACCTGGAGTACGAGGCTCTGGCCGCCGATCCCGAAGGCACGCTCCGCGCCGTACTGGAGTTCCTCGAGCTGCCGTACCGCGGGCGATTCCGGCCGCCGACGCTGCGGCGCCAGGCCGACGCCCGCACGGAGGACTGGGTCAGCCGGGCGCGGGCCGATCTGGCGCGAACGGCCGACGGAAGCAGGATGACCGAAGTCGATTGCTGAACCGCCACGTCGCTCGCGTTCCTGGCGGGCGGTCAGGCGGCGCGGCCGGGTCCGCCGAGGGGCGGGCCCGGCCCCGTACCGTGACCGTGTCAGCGGCGGGCCACGCCGGCCGCCCGGGCCTCGGCCGCCACCGCGGCGGCCACCGCGGGTGCCACCCGCGGGTCGAACGGGCTCGGCACGATCCGCTCGGCCGACAGCTCGCCCGCGACCACCTCCGCGATGGCGGCGGCCGCCGCCAGCTTCATGCCCTCGGTGACCGTCCGGGCCCGGACGTCCAGCGCGCCGCGGAAGATCCCGGGGAAGGCCAGCACGTTGTTGATCTGGTTGGGGTGGTCGCTGCGGCCGGTCGCCACCACCGCGGCGTACCGCCGGGCCGCCGCGGGCTCGATCTCAGGCGTCGGGTTGGAGAGCGCGAAGACGATCGCGCCCGGGGCCATCGACGCCACCGCCGACTCCGCGACCGTCGCCCCGGACAGCCCGATGAACACGTCCGCGCCGCGCAGCGCCCCCTCGATCGAACCGCGGTGGCCGGCCCGGTTGGTGTCGGCCGCCAGGGCCGCCTTCACCGGGTTGAGGTCCGTCCGCGCCGGGTGCAGCATGCCCTTGCTGTCGCCCACCGCGATGTCCCCGATCCCCGCGGCCAGCAGGATCCGGGTGACCGCCACGCCCGAGGCGCCGGCCCCCGCCACCACGGCCCGCAGCGCGGAGAGCGGGCGCCCGGTGACCTCGGCCGCGTTGCGCAGTGCGGCCAGGGTGACCACGGCGGTGCCGTGCTGGTCGTCTTGGAAGACCGGAATGTCCAGTTCGGCGCGGAGCCGCGCCTCGATCTCGAAGCAGCGCGGCGCGGAGATGTCCTCCAGGTTGATGCCGCCGAAGCTCGGCGCGAGGTGCCGCACGGTGGCGATCAGCGCCTCGGTGTCGGTGGTGTCCAGGCAGATCGGCACCGCGTCGACCCCGGCGAACTCCTTGAAGAGCAGCGCCTTGCCCTCCATCACCGGCAGGGCCGCGGACGGGCCGATGTCGCCCAGGCCCAGCACGGCGGTGCCGTCGCTGACCACCGCGACGGTGTTCGCCGCCCAGGTGAACTCGTGGGCCAGCTCCGGGCGTTCGGCGATCGCGGTGCAGACCCGGGCGACCCCGGGGGTGTAGGCGAGCGACAGGTCGTCGGCGTCGCGCAGCGGCACGGTCGAGCGGGTCTCCAGCTTGCCGCCGCGGTGCAGGTCGAAGACCGGCTCCAGGAACGGCACGATCGGGTCGACGGGCGTGGCGAGGTCGGTCATCACGGTCCTCCGGGAGGGTGCGACGGGGCGGTTCCCCGTCACGGGTGCGGAGCTGACTGGTGGGGCAGGGGAGTTCGGGGTGGGCGGGGCGGGTGCCGCGGGCCGGGGGGCTCCCGGCGGCTCAGCGGTGGTCGACCGGGCCGAGGTGGGCGGTGAGTTCGGCGGCGAGGCGGTCGAGGTCGCGGGTGTGGCCGTGGGCGGCGATGTGCCCGTCGGGGCGGACGAGGTAGTAGCCGGACCGGCGGCAGCCGGTGTGCCGGGAGGCGGCCGCGGCGGGGATGCGGAGGGTGCGCAGCCCGCGGCGTCCGGTGGTGAGCCGGTCCACCGCTCCCGCCCAGCCGGCCGGGCCGTCGACGGTGGCGAGCGCCCAGCCGGCCGGCTCCGCACCGGGCCCGGCGAGGCCGGCCGCGACGGCCAGCGGGCGGGGCAGGGCGGCGCCGGGCCGCAGCCCGCCGGGCAGCCGCCCGCGGACCAGGCAGCCGGTGAGCCCGGATGGTTCCTGGGTCCCGCGCACCGGCGGGTAGGCGAGCCGGCGGCCCGCCATCACCGGGCCGTACAGGCGCGACAGCAGGCCGGTGCGGTCGCCGAGCCGGAACGCGGCGTCCCGGAGCAGGACTTCGGCCGGGCCGTCGACCAGCCAGGCGCGGGTCTGGAGGTCGGTGTCCCGGACGACCCGGCGGGCGACCGCCGAACGCTCCGGGCCGTAGCTGTCGAGCAGCGTGGCGGGCGCCTCGCCGTGGATCACCGCGGCGAGCTTCCAGACGAGGTTGTGGGCGTCCTGCAGGCCGGTGTTGAGGCCCTGGCCGCCGGCCGGGCTGTGCACGTGGGCGGCGTCGCCGGCGAGGAAGACCCGGCCGAGCCGGAAGTCGCCGGCGTGCCGGGCGTGCACCCGGAAGACGCTCTGCCAGACCGGTTCGCCGATCCGGACGCCCTGCGGGCCGCGCTCGTCGACGATCTCCTGCATCATCGCCACCCCGACCTCCCGGCCCGGCGGCAGGCTGGAGAAGAAGCGCCAGATGCCGTCGGGCAGTGCGACGACCACCAGGGCGCCCTTCGGGGACTGGTAGTAGAGCGCCTGGTCGGTCGGGAGTTCGCCCTCGATCGGGGCGTCCACCAGGGCGAAGGCCGTCTCGTAGGTGCTGCCGAGGAAGCCGGTGCCGATCTGGCCGCGGACCGCGCTGCCCGCGCCGTCGGCGCCGATCACGAACGGCACCCGGGTGCGCTCGATCCGGCCGTCGCCGTGCTCCAGGACGGCGGTGACGCCGTCGGTGGCCTCGATCCGGCCGGAGAAGTCGAGGTTGTCGAAGCAGAGCAGGCGGACGCCGCGCTCGACCTTGCCGCCCAGGTCGTGCAGCCGGTCCTCGATGACGCGCTCGGTCGCGCTCTGCGGCAGGCAGACCGGGGCGAGGTCGTCGGTGAAGGCGAAGGTGCCGAGCGGCTGCCGGTCGGAGAAGTAGCGGAAGGCGCCGATCCGGACGGAGGCCGCGCGCACGGCGTCCAGCACGCCGAGGTCGTCCAGCACGTCCAGGGTGCGCGGCCAGAGCAGCAGCGCCTTGGGCAGTCGGGCGGCGGTGGGGGCCCGGTCGACGATCCGTACGCGGACGCCGCGGCGCAGCAGTTCGCACGCGGCGAGCATGCCGGTCGGACCGCCCCCGACCACGAGGACGTCGACGTCTGATGCGGTGATCCCTGTCTCTGGCACTGAACTGACTCCTCGTCGGCTCGGACGCTGGGTAGCGGATTGACGCTGTCCATAAGATATCTTATGGTCATCTCGGTTTGTGAAGTACGTAGATGACTGATGGATAGGGGGAAGCGATGAGCGTCCTGGCGGAGCAGGGCCTGGCCGCACCGCGCGAGAACCGCGCGCCCGGCGGGCTGCCGATCCTGCTGGCGGTCGCGCTGGCCAGCGTGATGCTGCCGCTCACCGTCACCGGCCCGGCCGTGGCGCTGCCGGCGCTGGCGACCGATCTGGGGGCCGGGGTCGGCGCCGCGCAGTGGGTGCAGAACGCGTACGGCGTCACCTTCGCGGCTTGCCTGCTGGCGGCCGGCGGGCTCGCCGACCGGTTCGGCCGCCGGCGGGTCCTGCTGGTCGGCGTCCAGGTGTTCGTGGCGATGTCACTGGTCTGCGCCCTGGTGCCGAACATCGTGCTGGTCGACGTCGCCCGGGCACTGCAGGGCGTCGGCGCGGCCGGCGTGCTGACCAGCGGCGCGGCGATCCTCGCCGCCGCCTTCGACGGGCCCGCGCGGGCCAGGGCCTTCGGAGTGCTCGGCGCCTCCTTCGGCTTCGGGCTGGCGCTCGGCCCGCTGGTCGCCGGCGCGCTGGTCGCCTCGGTCGGCTGGCGGGCGGTGTTCCTGCTGAACGTGGTGCTCGGCCTGGTCGTGCTGACCCTGGTGCCGAGGCTGCCCGAGTCCCGCGACCCGGCCGCCCGGCGGGTCGACTGGGGCGGCCTGGTGACCTTCAGCGGCGGCCTGGCCCTGCTGGCGCTGTACTTCGTCGAAGGGCCGGAGCAGGGCTGGGCGGGCGCCGCGGCGATCGGCTCGCTGCTCGGCTCGGCGCTCTGCATGCTGCTCTTCGTGCTGGTCGAACTCCGGGTCGAGCGACCGATGTTCGATCTGTCGCTGTTCCGCCGGCCGACCTTCGTGGTGGTGGTCTGCCAGCCGTTCACCATCACCTTCGGCTTCGTGGTGCTGCTGGTCTACCTGCCGCAGTACCTGCAGGGCGCCGGCGGCCGCAGCGCCACCGAGGCGGGCGCGCTGCTGCTGCCGCTCACCCTCCCGGTGCTGGCACTGCCGCTGGTCGCCGGCCGGATCGCCGCCCGGCTGCCGCTGCGGGTGATGCTCGCCGCCAGCTCCGCGCTGATCGCCGCCGGGTCGCTCTGGCTCGTGGTGCTCCGCCCGGACGCCGGATGGGTCCAACTGGCCGCGCCGCTCGCGGTGTTCGGCATCGGCGTGGGCAGCGCCTTCGGCGTGATGGACAACGCCGCGGTGAGCGTCGTGCCGGTCGAGCGCTCCGGCATGGCCTCCGGCATCTTCAACACCATGCGCATCACCGGCGAGTCGGTCGCCATCGCCGGCGCCGGCGCGCTGCTCGCGGGCCTCTCCGCCGCCGGACTGCACGGGCGGGTGCCCGGGCTGGACGCGGCGGGCGAGCGCGCCCTGGCCGGCGGAGCCGTCCAGGGCCGGCTGGACGAACAGCTCGGTGCCCTGCCGTCCGGGGCCCGCGGCGCCGCCGCCGACGCGCTCACCTCGGCGATGCACACCGGCTTCGTCGTCCTCGCCGCGCTGGCGCTGATCGGCGCGGTCACCACCTACGCGGTGGTCCGCGACCGGGAGCTGGCCGGCCCCTCCTGACCGCGCCCGGCGCGGGCCGCCCCCGTGTCCGCGCCGGACGCACCCTCACCGCACCGCCTTCGACAGAGGAGAACACCGCACCATGCGCACACGACAGTTGGGCAGCACCGGATTCACCGTCGGCGCGATCGGCCTCGGCTGCATGGGCATGAGCTTCGCGTACAGCCGGACCCGCCGCGACGACGCCGAGTCGATCCGGGTGATCCACCGGGCGATCGACCTCGGCGTCACCCTGATCGACACCGCGGACGTCTACGGCCCGCACACCAACGAGGAGTTGGTCGGCCGGGCGCTGCGCGACCGGCGCGACGAGGTCGTGCTGGCCAGCAAGGCCGGCCTGGTCGTCCGGGACGGCGAGATCCTCCCCGACGGCCGCCCCGAGCACCTGCGCGCCGCCGCCGAGGGCTCGCTGCACCGGCTCGGCGTCGACCGGATCGACCTCTACCAACTGCACCGGGTCGACCCGGCCGTCCCGGTCGAGGAGTCCTGGGGTGTGCTCGCCGAGCTCGTCCGGGAGGGCAAGGTCGGTGCGATCGGCCTCTCCGAGGCGACCGTCGGGCAGCTCGACGCCGCGCACGCGATCCACCCGGTGGCCACCGTGCAGAGCGAGCTCTCGCTGTGGAGCCAGGACCAGCTCGACGAGGTGGTGCCCTGGGCGGCCCGCCACGGCGCCGGCTTCATCGCCTACTCGCCGCTCGGCCGGGCCTTCCTGACCGGCGCCATCACCTCGGCCGCCCAGTTGGAGGGCGACGACTGGCGGCAGGGCAACCCGCGCTTCCAGCCGGACGCCGTCGACGCCAACCAGAGGCTCGCCGAGGGCGTGGCCGAGGTCGCCGCCCGCCACGGCGCCACGCCCTCCCAGGTCGCCCTGGCCTGGGTGCTGGCGCAGGGCGAGCACGTGGTGCCGATCCCCGGTACCAAGCGGCTCGCCTACCTGGAGGAGAACGCCCGCGGCGGCGACCTCGGGCTCACCGCCGAGGACCTCGCGGAGCTGACCCGGCTCGGCGCCACCGCCGTCGGCACCCGGTACTGACCGGGCACCCGCGGCCGGTGCCCGGTCCCGACCGGGCGCCACCGCCGCCGGCCCCGGCCGGCGGCGCCCGTCCCGCTCCACCACGGTCGTCAGCACCACCCGACCGCAGAAGCACACCGCGGCGCCCCGCCGCCCCGTGTCGCGGCCGCCCCCGCAGGGCGGCGGCCGCGGCACCGGTGCCAGGTCGACCCCTGGACCGCAACCGAGGAGCAACGAGGAGGAACCCCGTATGACCACCGCACCGCTCGCCCCCGTGGAGACCACCAGGCACCCGGCCGAGGCCGTCCCGCTCTCGTACGCCACGACCCTGGACCGCGGGCTGGTCCACCGGGACGCCGTCAGCGAGGTGTTCGTCACCGACCTGCGCGGCGAGGAGGACGGCCACTACAGCGCGGCGGCGCAGCTGCCCCGCTCGCACGCCTACTACGGCGACCACCTGCTCCGCCCGGGCACCCACGACCCGGTGCTGCTGCTGGAGGCGGCCCGGCAGGCCACCCTGGCGGGGGCGCACATGTTCCACGGCGTCCCGGCCGACCACAAGTTCATCCTGACCTTCCTGCGGATCCACCTGATCCGGCCGCAGCTGCTCACCATCGGCGACAGCCCGCTCGACCTGGTGCTCAAGGTGACGGTCACGGACCGCCGGACCCGCGAGGGCCGGGTGACCGGGCTCGACCACCGCGTCGACCTCACCGTGGACGGCACCGTGATCGGCTGGGCCGGGGTCGGCCTGCGCTTCCGCGACCCGGCCGGCTACCGGGAGATGCGCCTGCGCAACCGCGACGGCGCCGAGCTGCCCAGCACCGCGATGCTGCCGCCGCAGACCGGCGGCGCCGGCGAGCCGGCCGTCCCGGCCGCGCCGCACCTGGTCGGCCGGGCCGACCCGCGCAACGTGGTGCTGCTCGACCCGGTGCTCGCCGACGGCGCCGCCACCGCCGTGCTGCGGATACCCGCCGGCAACCCCAGCATGTTCGACCACCCGCAGGACCACCTGCCGGGAATGGTGCTCGCCGAGGCCGCCCGCCAGCTCGCCCTGTTCACCGCCCTGGACACCCGCGGGCTGTCCGCCGCCAAGACCTTCCCGGTCGACCTGTCGGTCACCTTCGCCCGGTTCGGCGAGCTCGAGCCGCAGACCGTGCTCACCGCGACGCTCGGCGAGGAGAAGCCCCTCGGCGCCGAGGCCGGCGAGCACGCCTACTACACCCAGGGCGGCCCGCTCGACCTCGACGAGGCCGAGCCGGGCACCGCGGTGACCCAGCTGCCGGTGGTGGTGGACGCCCGCCAGCAGGGGGAGTCGATCGCCCGGTTCGTCCTCTCGCTCGCCCGCATCCGCGGCTAGCAGGCTGACCGTGGACGTGGGGGACGGCCCCGAGCACCCCGCGTACCCGGCCGTGTGACCGACCGACAGCCAGCCACGGAGGACCGATGCCCGGCACCGCCGCTTTCTTCGACGTGGACGAGACCCTCGTCCGGGTCAAGAGCATGTTCCACTTCCTGGAGTTCTACCTGCACCGCCGCGGTGAGCCGGAGGGCACCTTCCGGCGGCTCACCGCCGACCTCAGGGCCGCCGCCGCGGCGGGCACGCCCCGACAGGTCGTCAACCGGGCCTACTACCGGCTCTACGCCGGGGAGAGCGTCGAGCGGCTCGCCGCGGCCGGCGAGGCCTGGTTCGAGCGGTACGTCGAGCAGGACCTGTTCGTCGCCGAGACGGTCGAGGCGGCGGCCCGCCACCGCGAGGCCGGGGACACCCTCGTCCTGGTGTCCGGCTCGTTCTTCCCCTGCCTCGACCCGATCGCGGCCCAGCTGCGGGCGGACTGGACCTTCGGCACCCGGCCGGTGGTCCGCGGCGGCCGGCTCACCGGCGAGGTGGTCGTCCCGGTGATCGGCGCGGTCAAGGGCCGGGTGGCCTCCGCGGTCGCGGGCGTCCGCGGCCTGGACCTCGCCCACTGCTCGGCCTACGGGGACCACTCCAGCGACATCCCGCTGCTGGCCGCGGTGGGCCGGCCGGTGGCGGTCGGCGACGACCCGGTGCTCACCGCGCACGCCGAACTCGCCGGCTGGCGGCGGCTGGTGCCCGCCGAGCCGGTCCGGGCGGCGCTCTGAGCACAGCCCCGCACCCCTGCCCGGCGGGCCCGGGGGAGCGGCGCGGACGGCACCCGGCCGGGGCCGTACCGCGTGGAGACAGGCCCGCACCGACGACAGGAGGGGACCATGACACCGATCGGCATCGTTGGCACCGGCTCGTACGTGCCCGAGGAGGTCGTCAGCAACGAGGAGGCCGCGGCGAGCGCGGGCGTGACCGCCGACTGGATCGAGGAGCGGACGGGCATCGGCCGGCGGCACCGCGCCGCCGCGCACGAGGCCACCTCCGACCTGGCCGCCGAGGCGGCCCGCAGAGCACTCCGGCAGGCCGGCATCACGGCCGACCGGCTCGCCTTCGTGGTGGTGGCCACGTCCACCCCGGACCACCCGCAGCCCGCCACCGCCAGCATCGTGCAGCACCTGATCGGCGCCCGCCGGGCCGCCGCCTTCGACGTCAACGCGGTCTGCAGCGGCTTCGTCTACGGGCTGGCCGTGGGGACCCAGATGCTCCGCGGCGACACCGACCCGGCCGCCCCGTACGGGCTGGTGATCGGCGCCGACGTCTACTCCCGGATCCTCGACCGGGAGGACCGGAGGACCGCCGTGCTGTTCGGCGACGGTGCCGGCGCCGTCGTGCTCGGGCCCGTCCCGGCCGGCCTCGGCGTGGTGCAGACGCTGCTGCACGGCCGGGGCGACCAGCACCGGCTGATCGGGGTGGCGGCCGGCGGCAGCCGGCGGCCCGCCTCGGCGCAGACCCTCGCCGAGGGCGGGCACTGGTTCCGGATGGACGGCCGGGCGGTGCGCGGCTTCGTCCACGACGAACTGCCCGGCGCGGTCGGCACCCTGCTCCGGCGGGCCGGGGTGCCCGCCCGCGAGGTCCGCCACTTCGTCCCGCACCAGGCCAACGGGGTGATGCTCAATCAGGTCTGGCCCGAGCTCGACCTGCCCGGCGCGGCGATGCACTTGACGGTCGACCGGCACGCCAACACCGGCGCCGCCTCGGTGGCGATCACCCTGGACACCGTGCACCGCCGCGGCCGACTGGAGCGCGGCGACCTGGTGCTGCTGGCGGGCTTCGGCGGCGGGATGAACATCGGCGCCGCGCTGCTGCGCTGGGCACTGGACCAGCCGGTCGGCCCGCTCGGCGAGCCGGTGTTCCGGGCCGAGGACGAGGCGGCCGACCGGCTCGCCTCCTGGGGGCTGCTCTCCGGGGCCGCCCTGCGCTGAACCGGGCCCGCGATGAAACGGGCCCCGCGCTGAAACGGCCCGCGATGAAACGGGCCCCGCGCTGAACCGGGCCCTGCATGGAACCGGGCCCGGCGACGGGCCGAGCCGCGGTGCGCCGCGTCCGGGAGACCGGGCCCGCACCGCGGCTCCGCGGCGTACCGGTGAGCCGCGGGCGTCAGCCGTCTGACGTAGCGTCGGCTTTTGGTAAAGGGATGTCAAAAACCGATCAGGTTCGGCTCGAAACCCCTTAGAAAACAAACCGGTTGGTCTGTAGGATTGGGTGCAACCGGTGAACGCCTGAAGGGGGTTTTGTACGGTGTCCCAGATACTGGATGTGCGTCCGGAGGATGTGCTGTTCGCCCGCACGGTCGATCGCGCGCTCGTGCACCGGGCCGTGGTGTCGGAGGTGCTCCTGACGGACTGCCGGCCGGTCGGCGAGCTGGACTTCGTCCTCGGCGCACAGTGGCCCCGCGGCCACGGCTTCTACCTGCCCGTCGGCGACCGCTGGTACGACCCCGTGCTGATGGCGGAGACCGTCCGCCAGGCCGGCCTGGTCATCGCGCACACCGCCTTCGGCGTCCCGCTCGACCGGCACTTCCTGATGTGGGATGTCGCCTTCGAGGCCGACCCGGCCGCGCTCGCCTTCACCGGCACGCCCGCCAACCTCTCGCTCATGGCCACCTGCGAGGACGTCCGCCGGCGCGGCACCGGCCTGGCCGGCATGCGGATCCGGGTGCACGTGCTGCGCGACGGCCGCGCCCTGGGCACCGCCACCGGCGCGCTCAGCTGCACCACCCCGGGCGCCTACCGCAGGCTGCGCGGCGAACGGCTCGCCGCCGCCCTGGAGAAGCCGCTGCCGCCGCTGCCCGTGCCGCCCCCGCTGGTCGGCCGGGACCGCGCCGCCGACGTGGTGCTCGCCCCCACCGGGGCGCCGCACGTCTGGGAGGTCCGCTCCGAGCGCGGCCACCCGGTGCTCTTCGACCACGAGGTCGACCACCTGCCCGGCATGGTGCTCGTCGAGGCGATGCGGCAGGCCGTCTGCCTCGCCACCGGCTGGCCCGCCCCGCTGGTCACCGCACTCTCCGCGTCCTTCCTGCGGTACGTCGAGTTCGGCGAACCCTGCCTGGTCCGGGCCGAGGTGGGCGCCGCCTCGGTGCGCGGGACCTCCGTCGAGGTCGTCATGGTGCAGGGCGGCGAGACGGTCGCCCGCGGCAGCCTGCGCGCCTGTCCGACCGGCTGACCCGCCGTCCGGTCCTCCGCCGGGTCCGCGGCCGGTCCCGGTCGTGCGGTCGGTGGCGGTCGGTGGCGGTCGGGGGTTCAGGCCCCGGTCGGCACGTTCGCCAGGGCGGCCGTGCAGCGGCCCAGCAGGGCGAGCAGCTGTGCGCGCTCCTCGGCGTCGAACTCCGCGTCGAGGGCCTGCTCGACCGCCATCGCCGCCTGGTCGGCCCTGGCCAGCAGGGTGCGGCCGCCGCGGGTCAGCCGGGCCTCCAGGATGTGCTGGTGGATCGGGTGCGGCTTGCGCTCGACCAGGCCGCGCCCCTCCAGGGTGCCCAGCACCGAGGACATCGTCTGCGGGGTCACCAGGCAGCGCCGGGCCAGTGCCGCCCCGGAGAGCCCGGGCTCCTCCGAGAGCACCAGCAGCACGGTGTACTGCGGGGTGCTGAGCTTGAACTCGCGGAGTGCCGCATGCTTGGCCGCGATCAGCTCCTGCTCGGCGCGCTTGATGTGGTGGCCGAGGCGCTGGTCGATTGGCATACTCATGCCCCCTGTATATCAGGCATCTTAGGTCTGTATGAAGCCTGCGTGTCGGGGAGGCGGTAGCGTACCGCGCGGTCGGTCCGTTCCCGACCAGCGGCGCGGCGCTGTGACGCACCCCCGGCCGGCCCGCGGCCCCCGCGCCCCCGGGTGGGTGCGGGCGCCGTCCGACACACCGTCACCCGGCGGCCCGCAGACCGGAGGCCGACGTACATTGGCGGAATGATCACGTACGAGGACCGGCGGGCGGGACAGCTGGCGGCGGCGGGACGCTGGTCGGAGCTGCTCGAACTGTTCCGGCGGCTGCGCGGCACCTCCCCCCGCTCGGCCGGCCCGGTCGGCCACCTCATCGCGTACGCGGCGCCGCCGGAGCACGCCGCCCGGCTCTTCGACCGCGACGGCGGCCCGTTCACGGCCGCCGACGAGCACGACCACGACGCCGGACCGCTCTGGGAGGTCCTCGCCACCCGGCACTCCTGGCGCCGGCTCGCCCCGCTGCTGGAACCCGCACCGGTGCGCCGCCTCGTCGCCCACACCCGTGCCCTGCTCGGCGAGGAGGTCGCCGGCCGCGCCGAGCCCGACCCGGAGGGCGTCCCGCTCACCCTGGCGGCCTGGGAGCAGGCCGGCTGGGAGGAGAGCGTCCGGGTCCGCGACTACCTGCCGGCCGGCGGCGCCCGCCGGGCCCTGTTCGCCCTGCCCGACACCCGCGAGGACCTCGGCCCGCTCGACCTGCCCGCCCCCGGGCCGCGCACCCCCGGGCCCGCCGCCACCCGGTCGCCGGCCGGCCTCGCGCCCTGGCTCACCACCGTCTGCGTCCGAGGCACCGCGCCGGACGCCGCCGCCCAGCTCGCCCCGGGCCGCCGGGTGCTCGCCGGGCACCTGCCGTTCGCCGCCGCCTACCCCGCCCTCGTCCAGGCCGCCTCGGGAACACGCGGCCTCGGCACCGCCCACGGCCGGCTCGCCGTCTGGCACCTGCTCGCCGGCATGGCCGGCGCCGCCCGGCCCGTCCCGGCCGAGGTCGACGCCCTGGTCGCCCGCCTGCGCTGCCTCGCCTGGTCCGAACCCCCCGACGAACTCTGGTACCTCCACCTCGCCCTCGAGGACCCCGCCACCGGCCTCGCCTGGGCCCTCAGCGGCAGCATGGAGCCGTAGCCGCCGAGGCGCGTCCCTCCAGGGGCGGCGCAGGGAACCGTGCGGTCCCGGGGGCGGCCGCCGTGGTCGTTCCCCTGTCGGCCCCCGGCACGCGGTCCGGCCCGGCGCCGCTCCGGGGGAGTGGAGCTGCGGCGCCGGGCCGGGGGCCGGGGGCCGGGGTGTGGGGGCTCAGGCGGTGGTCTCCACCGCCGGGGCCTCGGACTGGGCGGGGACGGTGCCGGTGTGCGGGTCGGCGATGGCGGACTCGTCGAAGGGGAGACTGCCGGCCAGGACGAGGTCGAGGCGCTCGCGGTCCAGTTCGCCCGTCCAGTGGCCGATCAGCACGGTGGCGACGGCGTTGCCCGCGAAGTTGGTGAGGGCCCGGGCCTCCGACATGAAGCGGTCGATGCCGACGATCAGGCCGACGCCGTCGACCAGCTCCGGGCGGTGCGACTGCAGGCCGCCGGCCAGCGTCGCCAGTCCGGCGCCGGTGACGCCCGCCGCGCCCTTGCTGGCGATCACCATGAAGAGCAGCAGCGACACCTGCTGGCCCAGCGACATCGGCTTGTCGAGCGCCTCCGAGATGAAGATGGAGGCCATGGTGAGGTAGATCGCGGTGCCGTCGAGGTTGAAGCTGTACCCGGTCGGCACGGTGATGCCGACCACCGGCCGGCTGACGCCGAGGTGCTCCATCTTGGCGATCAGCCGGGGCAGCGCGCTCTCCGAGGAGGAGGTGGAGAGGATCAGCAGGAACTCCCGTCCGAGGTAGCGGAGCAGGGAGAAGATGTTGACCCCGGTGGCCAGCCGCAGCAGCAGCCCGAGCACCACCGCGACGAACAGGGCGCAGGTCAGGTAGAAGCCGAACATGATCATGGCGAGGCTCTTCAGGGCGGCGGTGCCGGTCGCGCCGACCACCGCGGCGATCGCGCCGAAGGCGCCGATCGGGGCCACCCACATGATCATCGACATGATCCGGAAGACCAGCTTCTGCAGGTGCTCGACGCCGCGTAGCACCGGCGCCCCGGCCGACCCCATCGCCTGCAGGGCGAAGCCCGCGAGCAGGGCGACCAGCAGGGTCTGCAGCACCTTGCCCTCGGTGAGGGCGGAGAACAGCGTGGTGGGGATGGTGCCGAGCAGGAAGTCGGCCGTCCCGGTGGCCTCGCCGGCCGCGGCCTGGGCGTGTCCGGACTTGGCGAGGGCGCTGGTGAGGTGGAGCCCGGAGCCGGGCTCGATCAGGTTGCCCACCAGCAGACCGATGCCCAGGGCGACGGTCGACATGGCGAGGAAGTAGCCGAGCGCCAGGCCGCCGACCCGGCCGACCTTGGCGGCCTTGCTGACCGAGCCGATGCCGAGCACGATGGTGCAGAAGATCACCGGGCTGATCATCATCTTGATCAGATTGACGAAGCCGGTTCCGATCGGCTTCAACTCCACGGCCGCGTCCGGCGCCGCCAACCCGGCCACGATGCCCGCGGCGACCGCCGCGATCACCGCGAGATAGAGGTAGTGCGTGCGGTCGGCTCTGCGGCGGACTGCTCCTGTGCTCGCCATTTCACGGCTCCTTTGCCCTGCGCTCCCTGACGGCCCCGGGGGGAGGGCCGGTGACGACTATGGGCGGCGGAGTGACGGGGGTCACGTTTGCGTTCATAGAGTTCACGCCGGGCGGTCCCGCCACCGGGGGAGGACCGTGCACACTGGCCGGTATGCGCATCCGCCCCGGCCGTCCGGCCCGCTCGGCCCCGCCGGCCCGACCGGCGCCGCCGGAGCGTGCCGCGGCCGCTGCGCGGGCCGTTCCCCGGCAGCGTGCCGTGCCGCAGGGCCGCACCGTGCCGCAGGACCGCGCCGGGCGCCGCCTGCCGCGCAGCCTCGCCGGGCAGCTCTTCCTCGTCCAGGTGGTGATCGTGGCCGCCGTCGTCGCCGGCGGCGCCGTCCTCGCCTACCTGTTCACCGAGCACCGCACCCGCGAGGCCGCGGTGCGCCAGGTGACCGCCGCCGCCCGCGCGGTCGCCGACGCGCCCGGCACCGCCGAGGCCGCCACCGGCCCCGACCCGACGGCCGTCCTCCAGCCGTACGCCGAGCGGGTGCGCCGGGACACCGGCGTCGACTTCGTCACCGTCATGGACACCCACGGCATCCGCTGGGCCCACCGCGACCCGGCACAGATCGGCCGCCCGTTCCTCGGCCACATCGACGGCGCGCTCGCCGGACGCACCACCAGCGAGACCTACACCGGCACGCTCGGCCCGTCGGTGCGGGTGGTCACCCCCATCCTCGACGGCCGCGGCCGGGTGGTCGGCCTGGTCAGCTCCGGCATCACCGTGGAGTCGATCAGCGCGCAGCTGCGCGGCCCGCTGCTCGCCCTGGTCGGGGTCGCCGCGGCCGCCCTCGCGCTCGGCGGGGCCGGCAGCTACCTCGCCAACACCCGGCTGCGGCGGCACACCCACGGCATGGGCGCGGCCGAACTCAGCCACCTGTACGACTACCACCAGGCCACCCTGCACTCGGTCCGCGAGGGCCTGGTGCTGCTCGACCGCGCCCACCGGGTGGTGCTGTGCAACGACGCGGCCCGTGAACTCCTCGGCCTGCAGGGCGAGGTGGAGGGGCTGCCGTTCGACGCGCTGGGCCTGCCCGACTCGCTGGTGCGGGCGGTGCTCGACCCGGAGCCGGCCCATGACGAGGTGCACCTGACCGCCGAGCGGGTGGTGGTGCTCAACACCTCGCCGATCGGCACCGGCCTCGGCAGCGTGCTCACCCTCCGCGACCACACCGAACTCCAGTCGCTCAGCGGTGAACTGGACAGCGTCCGGGGCTTCGCCGACGCGCTCGGCGCGCAGGCGCACGAGGCCGCCAACCGGCTGCACGCCGTGGTCTCGCTGGTCGAACTCGGCCGCCACCAGGACGCGGTGGACTTCGCCACCGCCGAACTGGAGCTCGCCCAGCGGCTCACCGACAAGGTGGTCGGCGCGGTCGGCGAACCGGTGCTCGCCGCCCTGCTGTTGGGCAAGGCCTCGCAGGCCGCCGAGCGCGGCGTCGACCTCGTCCTCACCGAGGACAGCCGGATCGACGACGGCGTGCTGCCGCCGGACCTCGCCCCGCGCGACCTGGTCACCGTGCTCGGCAACCTGATCGACAACGCCGTGGACGCGGCGATCGAGAACGCCGCCACCCACCGCGGAACGCCCGAGGTCACCGTCACCGCCAAGGTCGACGACGGCCGACTGCTGCTCCGGGTGGCCGACTCCGGCGCCGGCATCGACGCGGACGCGCTCGGCGAGGTGTTCCGCCGCGGCTGGACGACCAAGCAGCACGGCCGCGGCCTCGGCCTCGCCCTGGTCGCCCAGACCGCCCGCCGCAACGGCGGCACCGTCGAGGTCGGCCGCGACCGCGGCGCCGTGCTCACCGTCCGGCTGCCGCTGCGTCGGGAGGCCGCCCGATGACCGCCGAGATCTCCGTGCTGGTGGTCGAGGACGACCCGGTCGCCGCCGACGCGCACGGCCTCTACGTCGGCCGCACCCCCGGCTTCCGGGTCGCCGCCACCGCGCACAGCTGCGCCGAGGCCCTGCGCGCCCTGGAACGCTCCCGGGCCGCCGGGACCCCGATCGACCTCGCCCTGCTCGACCTCTACCTGCCGGACGGCCACGGCCTGCAGCTCTGCCGCACCCTGCGGGCGGCCGGCCACACCACCGACATCATCGCCGTCACCTCCGCGCGCGACCTGACGATGGTCCGCCAGGCCGTCTCGGCGGGCGTCGTCCAGTACCTGCTCAAACCGTTCAGCAGCGCCGCCCTGCGCGAACGCCTCGACCGCTACGCCCGCTACCGGGCCAGCCTCGGCCGCCCGGGCGAGGCCTTCGGCCAGGACGAGGTCGACCAGGCCATCGCGCTGCTCCGCACCCCCGAACGGTCCGCCCTGCCCAAGGGGTTGAGCGCCCCCACGCTGGAGACGGTGGCCGGGGTGCTGCGGGCGGCCGACACCGGGCTCTCGGCCGCGGCGGCGGGCGCCGCCGCCGGCGTCTCCCGGATCACCGCCCGCCGCTACCTGGAGCACCTGGTCGACGGCGGCCTCGCCGTGCGCGAGCCGCAGTACGGCCAGGTCGGCCGGCCCGAGCTCTGCTACCGCTGGCGCCGCTGATCAGGCCCGCTCGGCGACCGCGAGGAAGCATTCGTCGGTGTCGGTGTACGAGGTCAGCCGCCAGCCGTTCGCGGCCAGCAGCGGGCCGAGGTTGGGCTCGGCGCGCAGGTCGTCCAGGGTGATCTGCCGCCCGTGCCGGGCGGCCAACGCGGCCCGCCCGATCGGGTGGTAGAGCGCGAGCCGACCCGTCGGCCGGGTCACCCGGGCGAGCTCGCGCAGACCCTCCGCGGGGCCGGGCAGGTGGGAGATCAGGCCGGCGCCGAAGACCAGGTCGACCACCGCGTCGGGCAGCGGCAGCCGGGCGCAGTCGGCCTGCACCAGGGCCGCGGCATCGCGGTGCGCGGCGGCCAGCGCCAGCATCTCCGGGGTCAGGTCCACGCCCAGCACGGTGCCCCGGGCCCCGACCGCGGCCCGCAGCAGGGGCAGCGCCCGGCCGGTGCCGCACCCCGCGTCGATCACGAACGCCCCCTCGCCGGGCGCCAGTTCGGCAATCGCGGCGGCGTAGCGGGGCCCGTCGTCGGGAAACTTCGCGTCCCACCCGGCGGCCCGGGCCGCGAAGAACTCCCGGGCGCGCGCCCGCTCTGCACGATCGTCGTCGGCCATGCGCCGCAGTCTAGGACCAGCCCGGCCGGCCCCGCGGTGCCGCCGCGACCGGTCCCGCGACCGGCTCCGTGGTGCCCGCACGGGCCCGGCGGAAATCCACCCGTGACCTCCGGGCGCTTCGGTCGTTGGGGCAGGGCGGAGCCACACCCCGGAGACGGGTGGCCCGACCCGGCGGTGACGGAGAGGCTCCGCAAGTAAAGTTAGGCTTGCCTAACTTAGTGAGGAGAGCCCGTCTGTGAGCCCCACCGTCGACACCGCCGCCCCGGCCGGTGACGCGATCCTGCGCCGCCAGCGCATCCGCGAGTCCGCCGCCCGCACCTACGCCCGGTCCTTCCCGATCGTGCCGGTCCGGGCCAACGGCATGACCGTGGAGGGGGCCGACGGCCGGCGCTACCTCGACTGCCTCTCCGGCGCCGGCACCCTGGTGCTCGGCCACAACCACCCGGTGGTGCTGGAGGCCATCCGCCGCACCCTCGACGGCGGCGCCCCGCTCCACCTCCTCGACCTCGCCACCGCCGAGAAGGACGACTTCACCACCGCGCTCTTCGAGGCGCTGCCGCCCGCCTTCGCCGCCCGCGCCAAGGTGCACTTCTGCGGCCCGGCCGGCACCGACGCGGTCGAGGCCGCCCTCAAACTCATGCAGACCGCGACCGGGCGGCGCGGCGCCCTCGCCTTCACCGGGGCCTACCACGGCATGACCGCGGGCGCCCTCGCCGTCACCGGCTCGGTCGCCGTCAAGTCCCCGCTGCCGGGCGGCGGCGAGGTCACCCGGCTGCCCTACCCGTACCCGTACCGCTGCCCGTTCGGGGTCGGCGGCGACCGCGGCGCCGAACTCTCCGCCGCCTACACCGAGCGGCTGCTCGACGACCCGGCCGGCGGGGTCACCGCCCCCGCCGCGATGATCCTGGAGGCCGTGCAGGGCGAGGGCGGCGTCGTCCCGGCGCCCGACGAGTGGCTGCGCACCATGCGGCGGATCACCGCCGACCGCGGCATCCCGCTGATCGTGGACGAGGTGCAGACCGGCGTCGGCCGCACCGGCGCCATGTGGGCCGTCGAGCACAGCGGCATCGAACCGGACGCGATCGTGCTCTCCAAGGCCATCGGCGGCAGCCTCCCGCTCGCCGCCGTCGTCTACCGCGAGGACTACGACGGCTGGCGGCCCGGCGCCCACACCGGCACCTTCCGCGGCAACACCCTCGCCATGGCCGCCGGCGCCGCCACCCTGCGGTACGTCGCCGCGCACGGCCTGGTCGAGCGGTCCCGGCTGGTCGGCGCCCGGATGGCCGCCCGGCTCGCCGGCCTGCAGAGCCGACTGCCGGTGATCGGCGACGTCCGCGGCCGCGGCCTGATGCTCGGCGTCGAACTCGTCGACCCGGCCGGCACCCCCGACAGCTGCGGCGCCCTGCCCGCCGATCCGCGGCTCGCCGTCCGGGTCCGCGAGGCCTGCCTGGAGCGCGGCCTGATCGTCGAACTCGGCGGCCGCCACGACGCCGTGCTCCGCCTGCTGCCCCCGCTCACCATCACCGACGAACAGGCCGAGGCCGTCCTCGACCGGCTCGCCGACGCCGTCGAGGCCGCCTCCCGGGCACACGGATGAGACCCGCGGCCGGTCGCCGCTGCGAGGCGGGTGCTCGGCCGGTTGCACGTGCCCGCCGTTCCGGTCGGACGGGCGTGGGGCCCGCGGCCGGCTCGCGGGCCCGCCGGGTGCGCCCGCCGCACGTTCCGCCGGCCGCCGCGCCCGCACCGGCCGCTTCCCGGGCACGGGCATGAGACCGCCGGCCGGCCCCGACGCGCTCTCCGGCGGCATGGCCGGCCCCGAGGCGCTGCGGCCGCTGCTCGACGAGGTGCTGGCCGCGCTCGCCGCCGGCGCCGCCGACCGCGGCGGGCCGGTCCCCGCCGGCGAGCCCGCGGAGATCGCCCGGCAGGTCCGGGCCGCCCTCGCCGCGCCGCCCGGCCCGGACGCCCTCGCCCGGCTCGTCCGGCTGCTGGCCCTGTACGCCGCGGACCCGGCCGATCCGGCCTGCGCGGCCCACCTGCACTGCCCGCCGCTCGCCGTCGCGGCCGCCGCCGACCTTGCGGTCAGCGCCCTCAACCCCTCCCAGGACTCCTGGGACCAGGCCCCGGCCGCCACCGCCCTGGAGACCGCCCTGCTCGCCGAGCTCGCCGCCCTGGCCGGCCTCCCGGCCACAGCCGCGGGCGTGCTCACCTCCGGCGGCAGCGAGTCCAACCTGATGGGCCTGATGCTCGCCCGCGACCGGGCCTTCCCCGGCGCCGAACTGCACGGCCTGCCCGCCGGGGCCCGTCCGCGCATCCTCGCCTCCGCCGCCGCGCACTTCTCCGTCCAGCGCGCGGCCGCCGTCCTCGGCCTCGGTGAACGGGCCGTCCTCCCCGTCCCCGTCGACCGCGCCCTGCGGATGGACGGCGACGCCCTCGCCGAGGCCCTCGCCGGCACCGCCCGGCGCGGCGAGATCCCGATCGCGGTGGTCGCCACCGCCGGCACCACCGACACCGGCGCGGTCGACCCGCTGCACCGGGCCGCAGACCTCGCCGCGCAGTACGGGACCTGGCTGCACGTCGACGCCGCGTACGGCGGCGGCGCCCTGCTCTCCGAGCGGCTCGCCCCCCTGCTCGACGGCATCGGACGCGCAGACTCCCTCGCCCTCGACTGGCACAAGATCGGCTGGCAGCCCGCGGCCGCCGGCGTCTTCCTGGTCCGACGGGCCGAGAGCTACGCCCCGCTGGCCCGGCGTGCGGTCTACCTCAACCCGGCCGACGACGAGCAGGCCGGCTACCCGAGCCTGCTCGGCCTCTCGCTGCGCACCACCCGCCGCCCGGACGCCTTCAAGATCGCCGTCACCCTCGCCGCCCTCGGCCGGGCCGGGCTGGGTGCTCTGGTCGACGGCTGCCACCGGCTGGCCCACCACGCGGCCGAGGCCGTCGCGGCCCGGCCCGTGCTGGAACTCCACGGCCCGCCGGTGCTCACCACCGTGGTCTTCCGCTACCGGCCGCCGGCAGCCGGACCGGCCCTGCTCGACCGGCTCAACGCCGAACTCCGCCGGGACCTGCTGCGCACCGGCCGCGCCGTCGTCGGGCGCACCGAACTCCCCGGCGAGGGCGCCGGCCGGGTCCGCCTGAAGCTCACCCTGCTGAATCCGCACACCGAGCCCGCGGACCTGGACGCGCTGCTGGCCGAGGTCACCGCGGCCGGCCGTCGGGCGGAGGAATCCTCCAGCCGAACACGATGATTCGTCAATTCTGTTCGGAGGAAAACACACTGGCCGTTCCGGCCGTGATTTGTTAATCGGGAGCGATTCGTTCCGTGGACATACCGATCTCCGGTTGTCCAGCATTTTTCGGCCGCACCGGGTGGGTATTTCGCCAATCGCCCTGCCGGGCTTGCCGAAGCGGTGAAGATCGGCGGTAGCTTCTCGTGGTCGCCGCCACACCGGGAGCGCACGGCTCCCCGGGACTAGCGGCGCGAGGGGGCTCCGCCGTGCCGTCTTCGGCCTGCTCGCGGGCGATCTGAGCCTGCCTGCCCCCCGTTCTCCGGCCCCGTCCGTCGCGCCCCACCCCGGCGCCGGACCCGTGCGGCCGCCCGCACCCGCACACCGCACCACCGGCCCGGTGAATCCGGCGCCGTCCGCACCCGTCCCTGTCCGGCGGAGGAAATCGGCATGAGCGAAACACTGCTGAGCACCACCCTCGACGAATTCCAGGCATTCCCGTACTCCGAACGCTGCCGCCGGGTCTTCGCCCGCGGCGACCACCTGCTGATCGGCGTCAGCCCCGGGAACAGCTACTTCAGCGCCGACCGCATCACCCGACTCGTGCACTGGGGGAGGGAGTTCTTCGACACCGTGGACGTCGTCCACGCCGATCAGCACGTGGACGCCCAGTTCGGCGCCCAGGGCTACCCGCCGGACGCCGCCCGGCGGCGCGCCGCCAAGGAGGTCAAGGCCACCCGCCGGCGGATCGAACGCGGGGTCACCGAGGCCGGCCGCCCGGGCGTCCGCACCTACGCGCTCTCGGACTTCACCAGCGGCGAGGCCTACCGCAGACTGCACACCGCCGTCCTGGACGCCCTGGTGGCCGACCGGCCGCTCCGCGAGGCCGTCGAGCGGATGGCCTGCGACTTCCTGCGCGCCCGGCTCGGCGGGGCCGCCCCGGCGGCCGAGCACCTCGCCGCCGCGATCCGCTACATCGCGGCCGAACTCCCGTTCTTCCTGGACACCCCGGCACTGCTCGGCGTGCCCAGCTCCGTCGCCTGCTACCACCTCGAACTGCCGCTCACCGGCGTGCTGTTCGGCCGATCGGACGGCCTGCACGCGGCCCCCGGCCAGGGCTACGCGGTCGTCCGGCCCACCGCCGCGGCGGCCGACCGGCCCGCCGCCTGACCGCACCGACCCACCTTCGCACCACCGAGGAGCCCCGTGACCGTCACCGAACAGCCCGAGTTCGCCTTCCCGCTCTCCCGGCGCGGCGACATCGTCCCCGAGGAGGTGGCCACCCTCCGCGAGAAGCACCCGGTGGCCAGGGTCCGCACCATGACCGGCGACGAGGCCTGGCTGGTCAGCAGTCACGCCCTCGCCACCCAGGTGCTGGAGGACGAGCGCTTCAGCCTCAAGGACACCGCCAACCCCGGTGTCCCGCGCCAGTACGCGCTGACCATCCCGCCCGAGGTGGTCAACAACATGGGCAACATCAACAGCGCCGGCCTGCGGCAGGCCGTGATGAAGACCCTGAACCCGCGCGCCGACCGCGAGTTGGCGCCCTGGCTGGCCGCCGAGGCGCACCGCCTGATCGACCGCCTGGTCGCGACGGGCGCCCCGGGCGAACTGCGCGACGGCTTCACCGAGCCCTACTCGGCCGCGCTGCACTGCCGGCTGCTCGGCATACCGACCGACGACTGGCGGCGCCTGATGGCCGGCATCGACCTCGCCTTCCTCACCAGCCCCACGCCCTTCGAGGGCTCAACGGCCAACTGGTACAAGGACCTCGGCTACATGGTCGACCGGCTGAACGCCGACCCCGAGCCCACCGAGGGCCTGCTCGGCCGCTTCGCCGAGCTGCGCCGCTCCCCGGACGCCGCCGACCGGATCCCCGACGAACTGCTCGCCACCGTGGCGCTCTCGCTGTTCGGCGCGGGTGCGGTCTCCACCTCGTCCTTCCTGCTGCACGCGGTCATCATGCTGGTGCAGCGGCCGGAGCTCGCCGAGCGGATCCGCACCGAGCCTGCCGTGATCGACCGCGCGGTGGAGGAGCTGCTGCGCTGGAACCTCTCCATCGGGGACGCGCTGCCCCGGCTGGCCCTGGCCGACGTGCAACTCGGCGAGGTGCTGGTCCGCGCGGGCGAGCTGGTGCTCGTCCTCGTCGAGGGCGCCAACCACGATCCGGAGGTGTTCCCGCACCCCGAGCGGATCGACTTCGACCGGCCGGAGAACCCGCACCTGGCGTTCGGCGCCGGCCGGCACTTCTGCCCGGCCTCGGCGCTCGGCCGCACCCACGCCGGGATCGCGCTGACCGCGCTCGTCCAGCGGCTGCCGGAGCTGCGGCTCGCCCTGCCGGTGGAACAGCTCGCCTGGCGGCCCGGCTTCATCAAGCGACTGCCCGAGCGGCTCCCGGTGCTCTGGTAGCCGCCGCGGTGCTCGCCGCGGGGCGGCCGGTGCAGGGTGCAGGGTGGCTCAGTGCGGGTCGGCTCAGTGCAGGGCGGCGGCGAGGAGGATCTCCTGGGTGCGCTCCCAGACCGCCGGGTCGCAGGCGACCAGCAGGCCGTCCTCGCCGCCCGGCGGCTCGGGGCGGTACTCGCTGCCGTCCAGCCGGGCGGAGACCCCGCCGGCCTCGGTCACCAGCAGTGAGCCCGGGGCGTGGTCCCAGGGCAGGGTGCGCCAGTACAGGATGAACTCCTGCCGGCCCTCGGCGAGCTGCGGGTACTCCATGCCGGCCGAGCGCAGGCCGGTCGACATCTCGCCGAACACCCGGGCGTTGCTCTGCAGCCGGTGGTGCAGCACCGGGTCGAGGAAGCGGCTCTTCACCGAGCCGCGCCACTGCTCCGGGTCGGCACCGGCCGGCTGCCGGACGAGGCGCTGCCCGTCCCGCCAGGCGCCCGCGCCGAGTTCGGCGGCGTAGCCGACTCCGGCGACCGGCTGGTAGATCCAGGAGGCGACGGTGCGCCCGGCCCGGACGAGCGAGGCCATCACCGCGAAGTCGGGGCGGCCGGCCACGAAGTTCCCGGTGCCGTCGACCGGGTCGACCAGCCAGCAGGCGGGCTCGGAGGCGAGCGCCATCGCCAGCGACGGGTCGGCGGCCACCGCCTCCTCGCCGACCACGGGCACCGGCAGCAGCTCGCGCAGCCGCCGGGAGATGATCACCTCGGCCTCGCGGTCGGCGACGGTGACGATCTCGCCGGGCGCCTTCTCCAGCACCTCGCCCGCCGCCAGGGCCCGGAACCGGGGCTCGACCGCCTCCGCCGACGCCTCGGCGAGGATCTCCGCCACCTTCTCCATCAGCACCCGACTGCTCCCTTCGCCGGGTACCACTCTCCCACGCCCGCCCGGTCCCGACCTGCGGCGGCCCTGCCCGGCGGGCGCTACGGCCCGTCCAGCACGTGGAAGCCCGGGCGGGGGTGCATCAGGAACTCGTGGTGCGAGATGTTCCAGGCGTACGCGCCGGCCATCGCGAACACCACCCGGTCGCCGGCCCGCAGCCCGGCCGCCGGCACCCGGGCGGCCAGCACGTCCTTGGGCGTGCAGAGCTGGCCCGACAGGGTGACCAGCGGCCCGGCCGCGGTGGGCCGCCGCCACGGGTGCGGCCAGCCCTCGCGGGGCAGGACCGCGCAGGGCTGGGAGTGGCCCCGGGTAGCCGGGGTGCGCAGGTGGTGGGTGCCGCCGCGGACCACCGCGAAGTCCTCGCCGTGGCTGCGTTTGAGGTCGAGCACCTCGGTGGCGTACCAGCCGCAGTAGGCGGTCAGCGAGCGGCCCGGCTCGATCCGCAGCCGCAGCCCGGGGCGCCCGTCCAGCAGTTTCTCCAGGCCGATGCCGAAGGCCGTCCAGTCGAAGCGGCGGCCGGGGTCGGCGTAGTCCACCGCCATGCCGCCGCCGACGTTCGCCTCGGCCAGACCGAGCCCCGTGGTGTACGCCACGATCCGCTCGGTGAGGGCGAGTTGGCCCGCCGCGTCGAGACCGCTGGCGAGATGGGCGTGGATGCCGCGCAGCCGCAGCCGGGTGAAGCCGGGGGAGTCCAGCAGCCGCAGGCACTCCTCGACACCCGCCGGGTCCATGCCGAACGGGCTGGGCCGGCCGCCCATCGCCAGCGCGACCCCCGCGAGGCCGCCCTCGGCCACCGGCAGGTTGGCCCGCAGCAGGATGTCCACGGTCTCGCCCGCGGCGGCCAGCTGCCGCAGCTCGTGGACGCTCTCCACATGCCAGCGGTGCACCCCGGCGGCCAGCCCGGCGGCGATCTCGGCGGGCGTCTTGCCGGGCCCGCCGAAGGCGGTCGGCGCACCCGGCACCGCCGCCCGGACATGCGCCGACTCGCCGCCGGAGGACACCTCGTAGCCGTCCACGTACGGCCGCAGCGCGGCGAGCAGGGCCGGCTCCGGATTGGCCTTGGCCGCGTAGTACAGCTCCACCCGCGCGGGCAGCGCGGCCCGGACGGCGGCGGCGTGCGTGCGCAGCGCCGGCAGGTCGTACAGGTAGGCGGGCAGCTGCTCGGCGGCCAGCTCCTCGACCCGGCGGGCGACCAGGGCGCCCGGGGCGGCGCTCACCGGGCCGCCCCGCCGCTCAGGGCCGATCCACCGCTCAGGGCCGATCCACCGCTCAGCGCGGCCTCGGCGAGCACCTCGGGGGCGAGCGGCGAGGGCAGCCGCACATAGCCGGCCTCCCGGTCCGGACGGCGCTCCCAGCGGGTCAGCAGATTGGCCTTGGCGGGCAGCGGGGCGCCGTCCAGCAGGGCGGTGAGCCGGGCCGGGCGCCCGTGTGCGTCGGCGCACTCGGCGAGGACGGTGCGCAGCTCGGCCCAGAGCGCGGCCTCCAGCCCGCCCGCCCGGGCCGGCGGGGCCTGGTCGGCGAGGGCGGCCAGCAGCTCGGCGAGGTGGTTGACCAGCAGGCAGTAGACCACCCGGTCCCAGCCGCGGTCGGCGTCGTAGCTCATCGGCCCGGCGACCTCCGGCGGCAGCGCGGCGAGCGCCTCCGCGTGGTGACCGGGTAGCAGCTTGGTGCCCTCCAGGTCGCGGAAGAGCACCTGGCGGGGCCGGCCCGCCGCGTCCACGCAGACCAGCACGTTCTGCAGGTGCGGCTCCAGCACCACCCCGTGGTCGAAGTAGGCGGCCAGCACCGGTGGGACGACCAGCCGCAGGTAGCGGGCCCACCAGTCGCGGGCGGCGGCCGGGCCCGCGCCGTCGAGCAGCGCGGCGATCTGCGCGGAGCTGGTCGGGTACTCGTCGGCGACGGCGGCGGCCAGCAGCGGGGTGAGCCCCGGGCGGACGGCGCCGGCCAGGCCCTCGCGGACGATCAGGCCGAGACCCTCGTACAGCGCGGTGTCGGGGCGCCCGTCCGGACCGGGCAGCGCCAGGGTGCGGAACGCGGGCTCGCGGAGCACCGACGCGTCGGGGAAGCGCCGGGCGAGGTCGGCCAGCGGCCCGGCCAGCAGCCGGGTGAGCGCGACGGCGCCGGTCAGCTCGTACGCGGCGTTCTTGCGCAGGCAGTTGGTGATCCGCACATTGAGGCTGAACTTGAGGAAGGCACCCGCGCCGTACAGGGTGCGGACCGAGGCGGTGGCGGTGAACGGGGTGCCGCCGGGGCCCAGGTCGAGCACGTCGCCGCGGCCGAGCGCGGCGGTGAGCGCCGGGTGGCCGCGCAGCAGCGAGTACTGCCACGGGTGGGCGGGCAGCAGCCGGTAGCCGGCCGGGAGGTCGCCGCGCAGCCCGTCCAGCAGGGCGGTCGCGACCGGGTCGGCGGTGTCCTCGGCCAACAGCTCGGCGCGCACGGCGAGATGGCGCAGCCGGAAGGCGGCCCGGGCCTCCGGGGCGTACGCGGACCAGGCCGCGGCGTCCGCGGTGCGCCCCGCGGAGCGGGCCTTGGGGGAGGGGTGGAAGCGGTGGCCGAACAGCAGGGCCTGCTCGGACTCCAGGTAGCGGTCCGGCCCGGGCTCCGGGCGGTCGGCCAGGGCGGCGGCCACCCCGGCATGGCTGGAGGCGAGTTGGGCGAGGAACTCGTCGTTGGCGGTGCCGCCGCGGTGGCCGAGCTCGGCCTCGACCTGCTCGGCGAGCTCGCGCCAGCCGAGCTCCCGGGCGCCCTCGGCGGTGTGCGCGACGACCGGGCCGGTGAAGCGGTGCGCGCCGGAGAGCGAGGTGCGGCGCAGCGCGACCCGCAGCAGGGTGCCGCGGCGGGGCAGCCGGACGAGCAGGTGGTCGTCGATGACGGCGGTCTGGTGCTCGGGCGCGGACACCTCCCGCAACAGGCAGTTCAGCAGGGTGTGCGCGACCGCGTGGTCGGCGCTGGGCAGCCCGGTCGGGGCGCAGGTGCGGCGGGCGTCGAGCCGTGGGGTCATACGGTTGCTCCCTCGCGGGTGTGGGCGGCGGGCGCCTGCGGGAGTGCTCACCTGGGCGCCTCCCGCAGGTAGTTGGGCCCGGTGGTGTAGTGCTTGTTGATGTCGGCCGCGCCGGAGCGCTCCTTGCTGAGCAGGGTGCCCGCGGTGACCATGGCCTTCACCGGCAGCTCCTCGGCGTCGAGCAGGGCGGCGCGCAGCACGCGCCCGGCCGGTCCGATCCGGTCGGCGGCCTCGCCGAGCCGGGTGCGCAGCAGGCCGAGGGTCTGCTCCAGCGGCGCGCGGCCGAGCTCGGCCAGGCCGAAGGCGAGCGCGCCGGTGCACAGGTGGCCGGCGATGGTGGCGAACAGGTCGGTGACCGGCCGGTCGTCCGCACCGGCTATCCGCGCGTCGTCGAACTCCTCCGCGTACGGGGAGAGTTCGCCGAGCCGAGCGGTGTTGATGCGCGGGCCGTCGTCGTCCTTGAGGAGCAGCCGCAGCCGGGTGCTGCCGCCGGGGCGGTCCAGCACCAGCGAGGTGTTCTGCTGGTGCGCCTCCAGGGCGATGCCGTACGAGAAGAGCGTGGTGTGCCAGTCGAGCAGCAGCCGCAGCAGCTCGTCGTAGAGGCGCAGCACGTCGCCGCCGTGGAAGCGGTCGGCGAGGTGGTCGAGGACGGTGCGGCCGCCGGGGGCGGGGGCGAGCAGGGCGGCCAGCGGAACGGTCACCGAGCCGTCCAGACCCGCGGGTTGGCGGCGCACCAGGACGGCGAGCAGCTCGTGGCCGGCGTGCGCGAAGGACTGTTCGTCGGCGTGCAGCACGGTGCCGGCGAAGCGCGGCTCGCGGGCGGTGACGGCGGTCAGCAGGCGCTCGCCCGCGGCGCCGTCGACCAGGCTGCCGGGCTTGATGGTGCGCCGGTTGCGCAGGCCCAGGGTGGCGGTGGCGAGCGGCAGTTTGAGGTGGACGGCAGGGTCCCGGACGACCGCGACGGTGCGCATGGACAGCGTCGGCCGGACGGTCAGGTACGGCCGGTCGGCGAGTCGGGCGCCGGGCACCAGGGCGGCCAACTCCGGTCCCGCGGTGAGCGGGTGGACGGGCAGGGTGCGGCCGGTGCCGGTCTCGCCGAGGTCGGCGGGGGTGGGCCACCAGGCGGGCGGCGGGTCGGCGCCGTGCACGGTGAGCGCGTCCTCGGGCAGGACGAGCCAGCGCAGCTCGAAGGAGGGGTGGAACTCGGGTGCGTAGCGGCGCAGATGGTCGTCGGTGAGGCCGGACCGGCCGCGGCCGGCGGGGTGCACCGGGTGGTCGAGGTAGGCGGCGATGGTGTCGAAGCCGAGCGAGGCGGCGGGGCCGGTCCAGCCTGCCGGGTCGGGGCCGAGGGCCTCGGCGAGCGCGGCGAGCACACCGGGGCGGGCCCGCTCGTGCAGCCGGACGGTGGCGAGCGCCTGCCGGCACTCCTCGGCGAAGGCGGTGTGGCCGTCCCGGTCGCGCGGGTCCGCGAGGTCGGCCACCGCGGCGAGGATCCGGTCGAGGCCGGTCAGCGGGCGGCCGTCGACCTCGAGCAGCGGGAGGCGGGCCGTCCAGCGGCTCTGGAACCCGTCCGCCGTGACCGGCAGGGCGAGCCGCGGGCCGCGCAGCCAGGTACCGTCCGGCCGCTCCTCGACGACGGCGTCGGTGCGCAGGCCCAGCACGTCCTCGCGGTGCAGGGCGCCGAGGACGCGCCGGGTGAGCAGCCCGGCCGGGTCGTCGGCGTGCGCCCGCTCCCGGGGCGGGGTGGCCGCGGTCACGGGGTGATCTCCCAGCGGTTGGCGGCGAGGAACGCCTCCACCGCGCCGTCGACGGCCCGACGGTCGTCGCCGACCGCCCAGACCACGCCGAGGTAGTCCCGGTTGGTGCGGTGGTGCACGTGGTGCTCGCCGACGGTGCGGAACGGCCGGTAGACCAGCTGGACGCCGTCCTTCTCGTACTCCTGGGCCGCCGGGGCGGCGGTCAGCGTGCCGGCCCGGTCGGCGAGCACCGCCCGGTTGTGGCCGTGCCGTCCGGTACGGGCGCCGAGCTCGGCGGGCAGCGGCTCGCCGAGGTGGACGCGGAGCACGTGCTCGAAGAACGGGATGTCCAGCAGCCGGGCCAGCATCAGGTCGCACTGGTCGCCTATGGCCCGGTAGTTGACCTCGATGATGCGGGCCCGGCCGTCCGGCTGGACGACGAACTCGGTGTGGCAGGCGCCGAGGCCGACGCCGAGCGCGTCGAGCTGGGCGAGCACCTGGTCGACCACCGGCCGGGGATGCTCGGGGACGAACTCCAGTGCCTCCTCGACGAAGTGCGGCGGCGGGGAGATCCGGGTGCGGAACCCGCCGAGCACGTGGCGGCGCGTGCCGTCGCCGAGGGTCTCCAGGGTGTGCAGCTCGCCGGCCAGGAACTCCTCCACCACCAGGGCGTCCTGGGGTCGGCGCTGCCGCACCGCGGCGCAGTGCGCGGCCAGTTCGGTGGCGTCGGCGACCAGGGCGACGTCCTCGCTGGCGACGCCCTCGCGCGGCTTCACCACGCACGGGAACGGCGGGTCGATCCCGGAGACCGGCTGCCCGGGGGCGAGTTCGACCGCGCGGACGGTGTCCAGGCCGGCCGCGGCGAGGTGCCGGCGGAGCTGTGCCTTGTTCTTCGCCCGCAGCGCGGCCCGCCAGTCCTTCGCCGGCAGGCCGAAGTACTCGGCGGCGAGGGCGGTCTGGGTCTGCAGGTGGTCGCTGTTGCTGAACACCGCGTCGGGGGCGTGGTGCCGGGAGACCAGCCCGACCACCTCGCGGAAGTCCCGGACCTCGCACGGCAGTACCTCGGGCGGCGCGGCGAGGTGCCGGTACGCCGCGCGGTGCGCGTCCGGCTGGTCGGTGAGCAGGGTGACCGCCAGGCCGAGCCGGTCGGCGGCCGGCAGGAAGCCCTCGGTGACCGAGTCGGTGGGGTTCAGGGCGAGCAGGTACAGCCGCATGGGCGTCGTCCTCGGGGTGGTGGCAGGGCCCGGCGCACGGGCGCGTGTCGACTTCGTCCGGCGGGCGCGGCCGTCGACGGGCGGTCAGGCGGCCGGTCCGGTGCGGTCGATCGTGCCCGGGGGCGGCGACCGGAAACCGCGCCCCGTGCGGGGGCAGGTGGCGGTGGTGCGGGCTTCGGCCACAGGTGGCGCTGCGGGGGACACGGACGGAACATTAGGTTAGGCGTACCTAATCGCGTCAAATCGGCCGATCTGTCGGGGTGTCGGTGGTTCGACGGACCGTCAGGTCCATGTAAGGTGAGGCATACCTTAGTTGATCACGGGGGTCCCTCGATGCTCCAGCTGACGGCCGTGCGCGCCTCTGCCGCCGCCGGAACACCTGCGTCGATTCGGCGCCTTGTCGAGATCTGCCCGGCGCTGCCGGTCACCCTGCTCGACCGGCCGCCCGCGGACCGCGAACGCTGGTGCCCCGGGGACGCCCTGGCCGCCCGCGCCGAAGCCCTGGTCGCCGCCGAGGCCGCCCGGATCGAGGCCGCCCACGGCACCGCCCCGCGCCCGCACGTCGCCGCCTCCCGGCTGCTGCACCACTACCTCTGGTCGCTCTGCCTGCTCACCGCCGGGCCCTGGTATCTGGACGGGCGCGCCGCGCGGATCGCCCCCTCCTCCCTCTGGATCGAGGAGTCCACCGGCGACCTCGCCCTGCTCGCCGACCTCCCCGACGACGGCCCGCTCGGCCCGGACGGGCTCCGCGCCGCCGTCGCCGCCCACGTCGGGCCGGTGCTCGGGGCCTTCCAGCCGTACGTACGACGCGGCCCGCACGCACTCTGGGGCATGGTCACGGACGACCTGGTCTCCGCCCTCTGGTACCTCGGCCGGGTGTTCGGCGAGGAGGACCGCGCGGTCACCGCCGCCTCCGTCCTGCTGCCCGGCGGCACCCCGCCGTTCGCGGGCGCCGCCGCGTTCCGCCGCCTCCCCGGTACCGCGGGCCGCCGCCACTGGACCCGCACCCGGCAGGGCTGCTGCCTCTACTACGCCATCCGCCCCGACGAGGCCTGTACCACCTGCCCCCGCACCCCGGACGACGAACGGGTCCGCCGCCTGGAGCAGTGATCAAGGGGGCGGGTGCACGCGGGGGAACCAGCGGGCATGGGTGACCCAGGGGCGCTGCCCCTTCCTCTCGCTTCTCATCCCCTCCGGGAGACCGCGACGCCGGCGAGGCAGAGGGTGCCGCCGAGGAGGGCGAGGGTGGCGGGGAGTTCGCCGAGGAGCAGCCAGGCCATCAGGACCACGAGGGCGGGGACGGCGTAGCAGGTGGCGCCCATTCGGCCGGCGGTGGTGCGGGAGAGGGCGTAGGCCCAGGTGGTGAAGGCGAGGGCGGTCGGGAAGAGGCCGAGGTAGACCAGGTCGAGGACGGCGGAGGCCGGTGCCCGTCCGAGGTCGTGGAGGAGGCCGGGGGTGAACGGCAGGCAGGCGATCGCACCGATCAGACAGCCGAAGGCGGTGGCCTGCAAGGGGGTGGCGTGCTGCAGGGCGGGCTTCTGGAGCACCACGCCCGCCGCGTAGGTCGCTGCCGAGAGCAGGCAGAGGGCGATGCCGAGCACCGAGCCGCCGCCCGCCCCGCCGGACATCGACAGCCCGGTGACCACGGCGCCCGCGAAGGAGACGGCGAGGCCGGCGACCAGTCCGCGCGGGAAGCCCTCCTTGAGCAGCCATCCGCCGAGCAGGGCGATGAGCAGCGGCCCGATGTTGACCACCATCGCGGCGGTGCCCGCGTCGACCTGCTGCTCGCCCCAGTTGAGCGCCACCATGTAGAGCCCGAACCAGAGCACCCCGGAGGCGGCGATGCCGGGCCAGGCGGCCCGCGGCGGTACCCCTTCGCGGCGGAGCACCAGCAGGCCGACCAGGGCGATCGCGCCGACGGTGAGCCGGCCGAGGGCGAGCGCGCCGGGCCCGAAGGAGGAGCCGGCATCCCGGATGACGACGAAGGCGGAGGCCCACAGCAGCACGGTGGTGCCGGCCGCGGCGAGGGCGCGTCCGTCCAGCGGTGCGGCCGAGTCGGTGAGTGTCTGCTCCATGCCGCGCACGGTACCGGCCGGACGGTTCGGTGCCGACCGAAATACCGCGGCCCCGGCGGGCGCCGGCTCAGCCGTCGGCGAGCAGCTTGTCGTAGGCGGCGCGCACCGCGCGGTCCATGGCGAGCATGAACTGGGCGTCGGCGGTGGCGCGGGCGAGCGGGCGGACCCGGCGGATCCGTTCGGTGAGCTCGGCGGCCTCCTCGGGGGTGAGGTCGTCGACGTGGGCGAGGCCGCCGAGCAGGTGGTCGCGGGCGAGTTCGGTGAACGCCTCGGCGACGGCGTCCAGGTGCTCCTGGGTCTTGCGGCTGACGGCGAGCACGGCGGCCAGCGGGGCGCCCTCGCCGACCAGGGCGATGGTGGCGTCCATCAGGCGGCGGCTGACGTGGGTGATGCCGTCGTCCTCGACGGTGATGTAGCCCTGGGCGATGGACTCGGCGGTGTTCTCGGGGGTGAGCTGGTCGCCGAAGGCTTCGAGGAGTTCGTCCCAGTCGAGCCGGACGGGCGTCTCGTCGGACCAGGGGGCGGCGATCTCGTCGCGCAGGCCGATCAGGTCGGCGACGTGGCGGCCGCTCTCGCCGGCGCCGATGAGTTCGGTGATGCCGCCGAGGGTGTGGCCGCGTTCGAGCAGTTCGCCGATCATCCGCAGCCGGGCCAGGTGCTGTTCGCCGTACCAGGCGATCCGGCCCTCCTTGCGCGGCGGCTGGAGGAGCTTGCGCTCCCGGTAGAAGCGCAGGGTCCGGGTGGTGATGCCGGCGGCCGCGGCGAGTTCCTCGACGCGGTACTCGCGGGGCTGCCCGCTGCTGCTGGTGATCTCCGCCACGCCGCTCAGCATAGGGCGGGTGCGCCGGGAGACGTCGTGCCCGCCTTCTTCCCCACCGGCGCGGCAGCGGCTACTCTGCCAATCGTGCCAGTGATTACTGGCATGGTTTCCGTCGATATTCTCCGCAGCCCAACCCAGCGCCACCCCGTGTGACCCCCGCCCCCCACCCTCGCCACCTGCCCTGGAGCCGCCGCATGGCATCGCGCAGCAAGCAGCCCTCCGCACCAGCCCCGGACACGACCCCCCACCCGCACGTGCGGGTCGCCGTGATCGGCTCCGGCTTCGGCGGCCTCGGCGCCGGCGTCCGGCTCCGCCGCGCGGGCATCACCGACTTCGTCATCCTCGAACGGGCCGCGGCCGTCGGCGGCACCTGGCGCGACAACAGCTACCCGGGCTGCGCCTGCGACGTCCCCTCGCACCTGTACTCCTTCTCCTTCGCGCCGAACCCGGAGTGGCCGCGCAGCTTCTCCGGGCAGCCCGACATCCGCGCCTACCTGGAGAAGGTCACCGACACCTTCGGGCTCCGCCCGCACCTGCGGTTCAACGCCGAGGTCACCGAGGCGCGCTGGGAGGAGGGCCCGGCCCGCTGGCGGCTCACCACCACCGCCGGGACCTGGACGGCCGACGCCGTGGTCTCCGCCGCCGGCCCGCTCGCCGACCCGCAGATCCCGGACATCCCGGGCCTCGCCGACTTCCCCGGCAAGGTCTTCCACTCCTCCCGCTGGGACCACGACTACGACGTGGTCGGCAAGCGGGTCGCCGTGGTCGGCACCGGTGCCTCCGCCGCGCAGATCATCCCGGCGATCCAGCCGAAGGTCGGCCGGCTCACCGTCTTCCAGCGCACCCCCGCCTGGGTGCTGCCGCGCCGCGACCGGGAGATCAGCGGCCTGGAGAAGTGGCTGCACGGCGCCCTGCCGCCGACCGGCGCGCTGCGCCGCGGCACGCTGTTCGCGCTGCGCGAGCTGCAGGTGGACGCCTTCGTGCGCCGCCCCGGTCTGCTGAGGCTCGTCCAGAAGATCGCCGAGAGGCACATCGCCCGCGGTGTCCAGGACCCTGCGCTGCGGGCCAGGCTCACCCCGGACTACCGGATCGGCTGCAAGCGCATCCTGCTGAGCAACACCTACTACCCGGCGCTGGCCGCGGCCAACACCGACCTCGTCTCCGCGCGGCTCGCCGAGGTCCGCGGCTCCACCCTGGTGGCCGGCGACGGCAGCGAGCACGAGGTGGACGCGATCGTCTTCGGCACCGGCTTCCACGTCACGGACATGCCGATCGCCCAGCGGGTCTTCGGCGTCGACGGGCGCAGCCTCGCCGAGGAGTGGAAGGACGGCATGGAGGCGCTGCGCGGCTCCACCGTCCGCGGCTTCCCCAACCTGTTCTTCGTGATCGGCCCCAACACCGGCCTCGGCAACAACTCGATGATCCTCATGATCGAGTCCCAGCTGAACTACCTGGTCGACGCGCTCACCACCCTGGACTCGGTCGGCGCCACCGCGATGCAGCCCACCGCCCGCGCCCAGAAGCACTGGAACCTCGAACTGCAGCACCGGATGGACCGCACCGTCTGGACGACCGGAGGCTGTGTCAGCTGGTACCTCGACGACAGCGGGAAGAACACCGTGCTGTGGCCGGCCTCGACCACCGCCTTCCGCCGCGCCACCCGCCGGGTCGACCTCGCCGAGTACGAGCTGATCAAGCGCACCGCCGCCGTCCCCGCCCCGGCCGCGCCCGCCGAGGAGGTACCGGCGTGATCGACCAGGACTGCGTGCTGCCCGACCCGGCCGCGATCAGGCGGGTGCGCTCCGCCGACGGCACCGGGCTCAACGTCGAGCTGTACGGCCCCGAGGACGCCCCGGCGGTGGTGCTCGCCCACGGCTGGACCTGCTCCACCCCGTTCTGGGCACCGGTGGTCAACCGGCTCGCCGCCGACCACCGGGTGATCGCCTACGACCAGCGCGGCCACGGCCGCAGCGACGTCCCCGCCGGCCCGGCCGGGTACGGCACCGCCCGGCTCGCCGACGACCTGGAGGCCGTGCTGGCCGACGTGCTGCCGGCCGGCGGGCGCGCGGTGCTGGCTGGCCACAGCATGGGCGGCATGACGATCATGGCCGCCGCCGACCGCGGCGAGGTCGCCGCGCGCACCGCCGGCGCGGTGCTCATCAGCACCGGCCCGGCCGACCTGGTCGCCGAGCTGCTGGTGGTGCCCGCCGCCATCCGCGGCGCCGGGCTGCGCCGGGCCCTGCACCGGGCGGTGCTGGAGTCGAAGCTGCCGCTCGGCCCGGTCAACGGCGCCAGCCGCGCCCTGCTCAAGTACGCGACCATGGGCCCCGGCACGCCCGCGGCCCGGGTGGACGCCTGCGCCCGGATCGTGCACGCCTGCCCGACGGCCGTCCGGCACGGCTGGGCCAAGGTGCTCGGCCAGCTGGACGTGACGGCCGGTCTGGCGAAGCTGGCCGCACCGACCGCCGTCGTGGTCGGCAGCCGGGACCGGCTCACCCCGCCGGTGCACGCCCGCCGGATGGCCGCCGCGCTGCCCGACCCGCGGGGCCTGCTGGAGCTGCCCGGCGTCGGGCACATGTCCCCGATGGAGCGGCCGGACGAGGTCGCCGCCGAGATCCGCCGGATCGTCACCCTCACCGCCGACACCCGTGCCGACAACCAGAGGAGCGCCACCGCATGAACCCGCCCCTGTCCTCCCAGGTCGTGGTGGTGACCGGCGCCGCCCGCGGCATCGGCGCCCTGATGGCCCGCCGGCTCTCCGCACAGGGCGCCAAGGTGGCTCTGCTCGGCCTGGAGCCCGCCGAGCTGAAGGCGGTCGCCGCCGAGTGCGGCCCGCACGCCTCCGCCTGGGAGGCCGACGTCACCGACCTGGACGCGTTGACCGCCGTCGCCCGGCAGATCCAGGACCGCTACGGCCGGATCGACACCGTGGTCGCCAACGCCGGCATCGCCATCGGCGGACCGCTGCTGGACAGCGACCACCGCGCCTTCGCCCGGGTGATCGAGGTGAACCTGCTCGGGAGCGTCGCCACCGCCCGGGCCTTCCTGCCCGCGCTGGCCGAGAGCCGCGGCTACCTGCTGCAGATCGCCTCGCTGGCCGCGCTCACCCCGGCGCCGCTGATGTCCGCGTACTGCGCCAGCAAGGCCGGCGTCGAGGCCTTCGCCCACGCGCTGCGCGCCGAGGTCGCCCACCAGGGTGTCAGGGTGGGCGTCGGCTACCTCAGCTGGACCGACACCGACATGGTGCGCGGCGCCGACCAGGACACCGTGCTGAAGCAGATGCGGGCCAGGCTGCCCTGGCCCGCCAGCAAGACCTACCCGCTCGGCCCGGCGGTGGACCGGCTGGTCGCCGGCATCGCCCGGCGCTCGGTGCACGTCTACGCGCAGGCCTGGCTGCGCGGCATGCAGCCGGTCCGCTGGCTGCTGCCCTCCGTGGTGGTGCTCGGCGGCCGCCGCGACATGGCCCGGCTGGAGCCGGAGTTGAGGGCCACCGCGGACCAGCGGCTGCGCCCGGTGGGCGCGGGCGGCGAGGCCGACACGGCGGCCCGGTCCACGTCCGCCCGTTCGGGTGAACCGGCGGCGCGTCGAGTGGACGGGGCGGCGGACTGACCGTCAGTCTCGGGCCGGGGTGGCGCAATCCGGCACCCCGGCCCTGACGGCTTTCGGCCAGACGAGTGCGGTTACGGTGGCGTAAAAGCTGCCCATGGACAGGCCAAAGGCCGGTAAACCTCCGGCATTTGAGTGATTTGTCCGCACTAATTCGCGGCCGGAACGCATCTGACGCGTCCACGGCGGGAATGCGTAGCCTCTGCTCGGCGGCCCCCACGGCCGCCATTCCCCCACACCCTCCTCGGGAGAGCAGATGCGCCGTTCTGCCCGTGTCATCCGTCCTGCCCTCGCGGCCCTCCGCGGCCACCGGCTGCTCGCCGCGACCGCCCTCGCCGGCGTCCTGTCGGTGGGCCAGCTCGCCCTGCCGGCATCGTCCGCCGTGCTGTCCGCGCCGAACGCCTCGGCCTGCGCCGGAGAGGAGAACGCGGCCGCCCGCAGCGCCGCGGGCTCCTCCGCGCACGAGCCGAACGCCGTCACCGACAGGCAGGCCCAGGCGATGGACGCCGAGCTCAAGGCCCGGGTCGCCACGCTGGCCGAGACCGCCCAGGGCTCCCAGCTGCTCGCCGACTCGGCCCTCGCGGCGACCAGCATCCCGGTCTACGTGCACGTCGTCCACTCCGGGTCGACGGGCAAGCTGTCGGCCGTGACCATCGCGAGCCAGCTCTCGGTGCTGAACGCCGCGTACGGCGGCCAGGGCACCGGCAACACCGCGACGCCCTTCACCTTCACGCTGGCGGGCACCGACTACACGGACAACGCCTCCTGGTACAACGGCATCACGCCGGGCTCCTCGGCCGAGAAGCAGATGAAGAGCACCCTGCGCAAGGGCGGCGCCAACGCGCTCAACCTCTACACCGCGAAACTCGGCCAGAGCCTGCTCGGCTGGGCGACCTTCCCGAGCTCCTACGCCTCCAACCCGACCGACGACGGTGTGGTGATGCTGGACGCCTCCGTCCCCGGCGGCTCGGCCACCAACTACAACGAGGGCGACACCGCCACCCACGAGGTCGGCCACTGGCTCGGGCTCTACCACACCTTCCAGGGCGGCTGTAACGGCAACGGCGACTACGTCGCCGACACCCCGGCCGAGAAGAGCGCCGCGTACGCCTGCCCGACCGGCCGCGACACCTGCACCAGCAAGGCCGGCGTCGACCCGATCCACAACTTCATGGACTACACCTACGACTCCTGCATGTACCAGTTCACCGCCGGGCAGGTCACCCGGATGACCAACTCCTGGGCCGCCTACCGGGCCTGACCCGGCGAGACCCGCAGCCGCCGCCCGTCCCGGGGCAGTCCCGGGGCGGGCGGCGCCGGTGCGCCCCGGCGGTTCGACCCAGTACGGTCGGCCCATGACGACTGCTCTCATCACCGGCGCGACCGCCGGGATCGGCGCCGCCTTCGCCCGGCGCCTCGCCAGGGACGGACGCGACCTGGTGCTCGTCGCCCGCGACACCGCGCGGCTGGAGGATGCCGCCGCCGAGCTCGGCAAGCGCTACGGCGTCCGGGTCGAGACGCTGACCGCGGACCTCTCGACCGACACCGGGATCACCGCGGTCGAGGAGCGGCTGCGCGCCACCGAGCACCCGGTCGACATCCTGGTCAACAACGCCGGCTTCGGGAACAAGGGCGCCTTCCTCGACGTCCCGCTGCAGGCCGAGCTGGACATGGTCAAGGTGCACGTCGAGGCGATCCTGCGGACCACCACCGCGGCGCTGCCCGGGATGCGCGAGCGCGGCCGCGGCGCGGTGATCAACGTGGCCTCGGTCGCCGCCTTCGTGCCGCGCGGCACCTACGGCGCCAGCAAGGCCTGGGTGGTCAGCTTCACCCAGGGCGTCGCCCGCGATCTCGCCGGCAGCGGCGTCCGGCTGCAGGCGCTCTGCCCGGGTTTCACCCGGACGGAGTTCCACCAGCGGGCCGACATGGGCACCGGCAACATCCCGTCCTGGGGGTGGCTGACCGCCGACCGGGTGGTCGACGAGTCGCTGCGCGACCTGGTGCGCGGCAGGACCCTCTCGGTGCCCGGCAAGCGCTACAAGGCGGCGGTGGCCCTCGCCCGGCTGCTGCCGAGCGGTCGGATGGGGGCGGTCTCCTCGAAGGCCGGCCGCAGCTACGGCCCGAACTGAGCGCCAGACTGGGGGTGGCGCGGTAGGACCGCCAGGAATAGGGCGAGACTCATTATTAGTTAGGCTAACCATGAGTCCTGGTCCCGCCCTGCGGTCCCGCCCGCCCCGTCCCCGGAGGTCGCCCTTGAAGCTCGACCGGATCGACTGGACCCCGCCCGAACGGGACCGGGCCGAGCCGGCCCCGCCCGCCCAGCTCCGCCGCATCCTGGCGCTGTTCCGCCCGTACCGCGGCCGGCTCGCCGTGGTCGGCCTGCTGGTCGCGGCCTCCGCCGTGGTCTCCGTGGTCACCCCGTTCCTGCTGCGCGCCGTCCTGGACACCGCCATCCCGCAGGGCCGCACCGGCCTGCTCACCCTGCTGTGCCTCGGCATGATCGCCACCGCCGTGGTCAACAGCATCTTCAACGTGCTGCAGACCCTGATATCCACCCAGGTCGGCCAGCGCGTCATGCACGACCTGCGCACCGCCGTCTACGCCCACCTGCAGCGGATGTCGCTCGCCTTCTTCACCCGGACCCGCACCGGCGAGGTGCAGTCCCGGATCGCCAACGACATCGGCGGCATGCAGTCCACGGTGACCATGACCGCCACCTCCCTGGTCTCCAACCTCACCGGCGTGGTCGCCACGGTGGTCGCGATGGTCGCCCTGGACTGGCGGCTCACCGTCATCTCGCTGCTGCTGCTCCCGGTCTTCGTCTGGATCAGCCGCCGGGTCGGCAACGAGCGCAAGAAGATCACCACCGAGCGGCAGCGCAAGCTCGCCACGATGAGCTCCGCCGTCCAGGAGTCGCTCTCGGTCAGCGGCATCCTGCTGGGCCGCACCATGGGCCGCGCCGACTCGCTCTCCGCGGACTTCACCCGGCAGTCCGACGAGCTCGCCGACCTGGAGGTCCGGGTCAACATGGCCGGACGCTGGCGGATGTCCACCATCCAGATCGTGATGGCCGCGATGCCCGCGCTGATCTACTGGGCCGCCGGCCTCACCGCCGCCGGCGGCGCGCCGATCGTCTCGGTCGGCACCCTGGTCGCCTTCGTCTCGCTCCAGCAGGGCCTCTTCCGGCCGACCGTCAGCCTGCTCTCCACCGGCGTGCAGGTGCAGGTCTCGCTGGCGCTCTTCCAGCGGATCTTCGAGTACCTCGACCTGCCGGTGGAGATCGCCGAGCCCGCCCGGCCGGTGCACCTGGACCGCGTCCGCGGCGACGTCACCTTCGAGGGCGTCGACTTCCGCTACCAGGGCGAGCAGGACCGCCCCACCCTCACCGGCGTCGACCTCAAGGTCCCGGCCGGCAGCTCGCTGGCCGTCGTCGGCGAGACCGGCTCCGGCAAGACCACCCTCAGCTACCTGGTGCCGCGGCTGTACGACGTCACCGGCGGCCGGGTCTGCATCGACGGCACCGACGTGCGCGAGCTCTCCTTCGACACCCTCGCCCGCGCGGTCGGCGTGGTCTCCCAGGAGACCTACCTCTTCCACGCCTCGGTCGCGGACAACCTGCGCTTCGCCAAGCCCGACGCGACCGACGAGGAACTCGTCGCCGCCGCGGAGGCCGCCCAGATCCACCCGATGATCGCCGCCCTGCCGGACGGCTACGACACCCTGGTCGGCGAACGCGGCTACCGTTTCTCCGGCGGCGAGAAGCAGCGCCTGGCGATCGCCCGCACCATCCTGCGCAACCCGCCGGTGCTCATCCTGGACGAGGCCACCAGCGCGCTCGACAACCGGACGGAGGCCGCGGTGCAGCAGGCCATCGACGCGCTCGCGGTCGGCCGCACCACCATCACCATCGCCCACCGGCTCTCCACCGTCCGGCACGCCGACCAGATCGCCGTGCTCGACACGGGCGAGGTCGTGGAGCTCGGCAGCCACGAGGAACTGCTCGACCGCGGTGGCCGGTACGCCGCGCTGCTCCGCCGCGAGGAGGGCGACGCACCCGTCTGACCGTCAGCCGCCCTCCCGGGCGGCCGCGGCGGCCGCCAGCGCGGCGGTCAGATAGCGGCGGACGGTGGCCAGCTCCGCCTCGTCGAAGGCGTCCGCCGCGCCCACCAGGGCGCCGATCAGCGGGCCGAAGAACGACCAGCCGAGCGCGACCGCCTTCTCGTCCACGGTCAGCAGCACCCTGCGGCGGTCCCGCTCGTCACGGCTGCGGCTCACCAGGCCGAGCCGTTCCAGCCGGTCGACCAGGCCGGTGGTCCCGGCGGAGTTGAGCCGCAGTGCGGCGCCCAGCCGGCCGGGCGTGACGCTCTCCCCGGCGCGGGCCGCGTCCAGCAGGTGGATCAGCGCCCGCAGGTCCGTCGGGTGCAGCCCCTGCCGGGCCGCGAACTCCGCGCCGATCAGGTCGAACTCGACCGTCACCGCCCGCAGCAGGTGCACCAGCTCCATCGCCGGCCCCTCCGGCCGCTCCTCCGTCACCGCACCCACCGTCCTCTCTCTCGCCCACTCGCCTCCGGGCCCTCCTGACCCGGCACCGACGGTCTCCCCCAGCCGGCGGCTGGGAGGTGCCCCCTCGCTCCTCCGTCGCTCCCTCGCGCCTCCCTTTCGGCGCCGCCGGGCCCTTCGGCTCGGGGCGGGTGTCGCCCACTCGCCTCCGGGGTTATTCTCTCGTTCAGCGAGAGAATTGGTCAACGAGATGTCGGGGGTCAGTCGTGTCCGCAACCGTGTCCCGCCCGCTCCGGGAGTTCGACGCCGCCTACGAGGCCCTGCTGGCCCGCTGGCCGGCCGGCACCGCCGAACTCGACGTCCCCACGCCGTACGGCACCACCCGGGTGCACGCCTGCGGCCCGGCCGACGCGCCACCGCTCCTGCTGCTACCGGGCGGCGGGGCCACCGGCGCCGTCTGGTACGGCGCCGCCGCCGCGCTGGGCGGGCAGCACCGGGTGCTCGCGGTCGACCTGCCCGGCGACCCCGGGCGCAGCGCCGCCGCCCGCCCGCTGCGCACCGCGGACGACCTGACGGCCTGGCTGGACGCGCTGCTGGACGGCCTCGGCGCCGAACGGGCCGACCTGTGCGGCCACTCCTACGGCGGCCTGCTGGCCCTCGCGTACGCGGTCCGCAGACCGCGGCGGATCGGTCGGCTCGCGCTGCTCGATCCCACCCAGTGCTTCGCCGGCTTCCGGGCCGGCTACCTGCTGCACGCGCTGCCGATGCTGCTGCGGCCCACCCGGGGACGTGCCCTGGCCTTCCTCGCCCGGGAGACCGGGGGCACCGCGGACCCGGGCTGCGCGGAGGTGTTCGCGCTCGGCGCCTGCCTGCCGGACCGGGCCCGTCCGGTGCGGCTGCGCCGGCCGGACGCGGCGGCGGTGCGCTGCCCGGTGCTGGTGCTGACGGCCGGCCGCAGCGGTGCGCACGACCCGCGGAAGGTCGCCGGTGCCGCCCGCCGGGCACTGCCGCAGGTCGAGGTGGCCGTGCTGGAGGGCGCCACCCACCACGGTCTGCCCGCGGTGGGCGCGCCCGACCTGAACGCGCGGCTGGCGGCCTTCCTGGGCCGGGGTCAGGCGGCCTTCGGGGCCTCGTTGTAGGCCTCCGCCAGCTCCTGGCCGGAGAGGGCGTGGATGGCCGCCATCACCTCGTCGGTGACCTGGCGGCGGGCCCGGGCCGAGCGGGCCTGGCCGTGCAGCTCGGGGAAGTGCAGCGGCTTGCCGAAGCGCACCGTCACCCTGCGGATCCGCGGGATGCGCCGGCCGACCGGGAGGATCTCCTGCGGGCCCTCCAGGGCGACCGGGACGACCGGCACGCCGGCGGTCAGCGCCAGCCAGGCCACGCCCGTCTTGCCCTTGTAGAGGCGGCCGTCCAGCGAGCGGGTGCCCTCCGGGTAGATGCCGAAGGCCTTGCCGTCGTTGAGGATCTCCAGCGCCTGCTCCAGGGAGGCGGCGGCGGCCCGGATCTCGCCGCGCTCGACCGGCACGGCGTTGATCACCGAGGTGAAGAACGCGCGGGAGATCGCGCCCTTGAGCCCGGTGCCGGTGAAGTACTCGGCCTTGGCCAGGAAGTACACCTGTCGCGGGGCCGTCAGCGGGATCACCACGCTGTCGATGAAGGACAGGTGGTTGCTGGCCAGGATCACCCCACCCTTGCGAGGCATGTGCTCCAGGCCCTCGACGACCGGCCGGTAGACGGTCTTCGCCAGCGGCTTGAGCACGAGCTTCGTGATGAGGTTGAGCATGGGCCCTCCCTGGCCGGCCGACGTGTCCCGACCGGTCGGCCCGGGATCAGTCCGCACATTACGACATGCACCCCGGCGTGCGTCCACTCCCTCCCGGCGCGGTCCGGCTGCGATTCTCGTCACGCTGCGCACCGGCGCGGTCGCGCAGCCGGACAGGGTAGGCTGACGGACCGTCACCCGGTGCGCAGGGGCGGCGCCGGGCGGTGACCGTCCCGGTGGTCCGCGCGGGCGGCGGCCGGTGCCGTCGCGGGGAAGACCTCGCGGACGACGCGCTCCGCGGCGTGCCCGTCGTCCCAGGGACAGAACCGCTCGCGGAAGCGGGCCCGCAGCTCCGGCTCCGGGTCGCCGGTCAGCAGGGCGTCGGCCACCCCGGCGGTGGTGGCCGCGACGGCGCCGGGCGGCTCGGCGAGCAGGTCGAAGTAGACGCCGCGGACGGCCCGGTACTCGTCCCAGTCCGGGGCGAACACGGTGATCGGCCGGTCCAGCACCGCGTAGTCGAACATCATCGAGGAGTAGTCGGTGACCAGCGCGTCCGAGGCGAGGTACAGGTCCTCGACCACCGGGTGGTCGGAGACGTCGACGATCCGCGCGGAGTCCGGGCCGGCGGCCAGGTCGCCCGGGCCGCCGGTGTGGAAGTAGTGGGCGCGCACCAGCACGGTGTGGCCGGGGCCGAGCCGGCGGGCCAGCTCGGCCAGGTCGAGCAGCGGCAGGTAGCCGCCGCGGGCCTCGCGGTGCGTCGGCGCGTACAGCACGGTGCGCTGCCCGGCGGGGATGCCGAGCGCCTCGCGGACGGCGGCGCACTCCTCGGGGCCGGCCAGCGCCAGCCGGTCGTTGCGCGGGTAGCCGGTCTCCAGCATCCGGTAGCGGCCGGGGAAGGCCCGGGCGAAGTGCTCGCTGGTGTGCGGGTTGGGGGAGACCAGGTAGTCCCAGCGGTCGACGGCCTCCTGGAGCCGGCCGAAGTCCATGCCGTCCGCGGCGACCGGGTACGCCTTCAGGTCCATGCCCATGCTCTTGAGCGGGGTGCCGTGCTGGGTCTGCAGGTGCACGGTGCCCGGCCGCTTGGCCATGGTGTGCGGGAAGTTGACGTTGTTGACGAAGTACGTGGCGGTGGCCATCGCCCGCAGGTAGGCGGGCGTGTTCACCAGGACGTACGGGACCCCCGGCGGCAGCGCGGCGGCCTGGGCACGGGTCTCCACCACCCACACGCCGCGGATCTGCGGTGCGAGCTCGCGGGCCCGCTCGTAGATGGCGGCGGGGTTGCAGGCGTAGCCGCGGTGCCAGTAGGCGGCGTACACGGCGAGGTGCTCGTCCAGCGGCAGCCGTCGGAAGGCGTTGTACACGGTGAACCGGGCGCCGCTGCGCACCGCCCGGCGCACCAGGGGTACGGCGGCGCGGGTGCCCCGGAGTGCGGCGCGCGGCAGCGCACGGGCACGGCGCAGTTCGTCGTATCGGCGCCGGGCGCCGCGGGCCGCCAGCCGGTACGGCAGGCCGCGCGGACCGCGCGGGAAGCGGTGGCCCGGTGGGCGGTGCCGGGCGATGTGGGCGGCGATCCGGCGGAAGAAGTCCGGGCGGAGCGCCGCCGGCACCAGGCCGGGGGTGTCGTAGACGGTGAGCGCCTGCCGGACGGTCCGCTCGAAGACGACCGGGCGCAGCGGGCTCGGCCGGCGGTCCAGGAAGGCGAAGATCGCCTCGTACTGGGCGAAGGCGTCGGCGTGCTTGGGGGAGGGGGTGCTGGTGATCGCCCCGGGGCGGCCGCGCCGGTAGGAGTAGCAGGGGCGGTCGAGGAAACGCAGCCGCCCGGCGGCGAGCAGCGCGGGGTAGGTGACGGAGATGTCCTCGTAGTAGCCGCGGCCGAAGGAGACGTCCAGACCCAGCAGGTAGTCGCGGCGGAGCACCTTGTTCCACACGGCCATCACGGCGCGCAGCAGGTCGGGGTGGTCGGCGGCGGTGCAGCCGGCGGCCAGCTCGGGTCCGGTCAGGTACCGGCGCCACGGGTTGGGCTCGGTGCCGCCGTCGCCGTAGACGTGCTCGAAGTCGGTGAGCAGGACGTCGGCGGCGGGCAGCCCGGCCGCGGCGCGCTCCTCCTCGCTCCGCAGCTCGGCGAGGACGGCGTCGAGGGCGCCGTCGAGCAGCCGGTCGTCGCTGTCGACGAACCACACCCAGCGCCCGCGGGCGTCGGCCAGACCGACCTCGCGGGCGCCGCCGAGGCCCTGGTTCTCGGTGAGGTGATGGACGCGCAGCCGGGGGTCGCGGGCCGCGTACCGGTCGAGGACCGCGCCGCAGCCGTCGGGGGAGAGGTCGTCCACCGCGATGATCTCGACCTCGCCGGGCGCGGCGCTGTCCGCGTCCAGGGAGTCCAGGCAGTCGGGGAGGAAGCGCTCCACTCCGTGGACCGGCAGGACGATGCTGAGGAGGGGGCTCACTCTCGTGTCACTCCGCGCAGGACAGTGGGTCGGCGGCTGCTCGCCCGGTACTGCCCACTGTAGCCAGCACAGGTGGACGGCCGGTTGACAGAAAGTGATCGCCGGGGTGTCGGGGTATGCCCGCTGCCGACCGGTCCAGACCGGGACGGTGCTGGTGACGGAGCTGCGCAGGGGGTGGGGCGAGGTGGAACACGAGGGGGAAAACGGCCGGAAAACGCGACCGCCGGTGCCGCGCCGTGCGAGCGGCGGCACCGGCAGTCCGGTTTGGCGGTCCGGCCGACCCTCAACGACCGACCGCCGGTCCGTCACCGCACCTGAGTCGGGCCGCCGCAGCGTCGAGACGGCCGGACAGTGACTCAGAAGGTGTCGGAAGTTTTCTTCATCTGTCGAACTCATTCGACAGGGAGTGCTGAGGGGTGGCTCGGAATTCCGTGTCTATAGAGATATTGCTTGTAGGTTTCCGTCGCGTCAATCCCTCGGTCGCGTTCAAGTTGTGAAGGCAGTCTCCCGTGTCGGCCTCGCCTGGGCCCCCACTCGGCCCGAGCGGGTTCCCACAGGGCCGCCGACGGACCCCTCCGGATGCTGCCACCCGGTGCCCGCCGGGCCGCTCCGCCCCCGCCGGGGCCACCTCCACTCTCACCCGCACCGGTGACCCGCCCGCCCGTCGCGTCACCCGCGCGGGCAGCCCGCCGGCAGCACCCCGGGAGCCCGCCCCGCCCCCGCGCGCCGGGCCCGTGCAGCCGTACGCGGCTCCGGCAGCCGGCGTGCTGCGATCGACAGGTTTGAAGCGTGCCCGATATGCCCGACCTGCGGTGCTGTGTCGGTACTGATCGATGCCCAGTCGTGACCGAGGCCACGGTCATCTGGTGAAGTGTCAGATCCGTTCGCACGATACGGTGGCAGAACACCAGGACGCTTGCGCGCGGACAGCCACTCACGGATAGTCTTCGCCTCACGGCCCTGGCGCCTCGTAGGGGTGGGAAACGATGGAACAGATGCAAGTGCGAGCCCGGCCGCGAGTGCCGGCGATCCAGTGCGGTGTCGGCACGACCGGCCGCCGGATCGACCGCCACCTGGCCGTACTCGGCGCGCCCGCGCTCTCGGCGGTCGACACGGCGGAGGCCCTCGGCCTGATAAGGGAGCTGACGCCGCGCGGCACCGGCACGGCCGGCAACCGGACGGCGCCCCGGCGCACCGCCCGTGTGTCGCTGCTCGCTCCGCTGCGCCGCCTGCGCCGCAGCCTGTTCGGCAGCCGGCACTAGCGCGGCAGAGGCCGCCCGCGGCCGGCGCCGAGCACCGGCCGGGCACACCCGGCCGACGACCCGACGGACGGTCAGTCCGCCGGTTCCTCGTCATGTCCGCCGTCCCACTCCGCGGACGTCCGCCGGTCCGCGGCGGCGATACGTCAGGATGGCACCATGGCGGACACCTTCCACACGCTGACCTTCGAGATCACCACCGGCGCGGGCGAGGTCGCCCTCGACATCACCGAGCGCTGCGCGGCCTTCCTCACCACCGCCGCCGCCGGGCGTGACGGACTGCTCAACGTCTTCGTCCCGCACGCCACCGCGGGCATCGCGGTGGTCGAGACCGGCGCCGGCAGCGACGACGACCTGCTGGCCGTCCTGCGCGACCTGCTCCCCGCCGACGGCCGCTGGCGGCACCGGCACGGCACCCCCGGCCACGGCCGGGACCACGTGCTGCCCGGGCTGGTCGCCCCGCACGCCACCCTCCCGGTGATCGGCGGCAAACTCGCCCTCGGCATCTGGCAGTCCGTCGTCCTAGTCGACACCAACGTCGACAACCCGCGGCGAACGGTCCGGCTCAGCTTCCTCGGCTGACCCGAGGCCGCCCCGGCCCGGGCATACCGGGCCCACCCACGGCGTTGCCGACGGTGCCGACGCCCGCATCCCCGCCCCGGGACGGCCCGGGCACCACGACGGAAGGCGACCATGACCGAGCCCGCCACCACCCCCGGCCCCGCGACCACCACCCGTCCCGACGCGGTCTGCGAGCTCGCCCCCGCGGCCGGTGAGGCCGTGCAGGGGCTGACCCCGGCGGCCGGCGACGGCCCGCGCGCGGACTGCGTGCTGTGCGGCGAGCCGACCGAGTACCCGGCGGACCGCGCGGGCTCGACCCTGTGCGCCGTCTGCACCTGGCAGCAGGCCCAGCGGATCGCCTGCGCCGGCTGACCGGTCGTCACCGCAACCCGGCAGCCCGGGCGGTGTCAGGCGTCCTCGCGGGCGGCGATCGCCAGCGTCGAGCCGTGCCGGTGCTTGCGTACCAGCAGCTGCGAGGGGATCCGGCCGCGCAGGTCGGCGACATGGCTGACGATGCCCACCGCGCGGTCCCGCTCGCGCAGCCCGTCGAGGACGTCCATGACCTCCTCCAGGGCCTGTTCGTCGAGGCTGCCGAAGCCCTCGTCGATGAAGAGGGTGTCCAGCGGCATGCCACCCGCCTCGTCCGTCACCACGTCGGCCAGGCCCAGCGCCAGCGCCAGCGAGGCGAAGAAGCTCTCGCCGCCGGACAGCGTCGCGGTGTCCCGGTCGCGGCCCGTCCAGGCATCCACCACCCGCAGCGAGAGACCGGAGCGCTTGGTGCCCGCGACCGGGCCGTCGCTGTGCACCAGCGTGTACCGGCCGCCGGACATCCGCACCAGCCGGGCGCTCGCCGCCGCGGCGACCTGCTCCAGCCGGGCCGCCAGCACGTACGACTCCAGCCGCATCCGCAGCGCGTTCTCCGCCGGGGCACCGGCCACCAGGGCGGCGAGCCGGCTGATCCGGCCGAACTCGGCCAGCTCCGGAGCCAGGGCCGTGGCCAGCTCTGCCAGCTCTGCGCCGATCCTGGCCAGCGCGGCGCAGCGCCGCTCCGCGGCACCCGCCTCCGCGGCGGCCCGCTGCAACCGGTCGGCGGCCCGGGCCTGCTCCGCCCCGGCCGCGGCCGGATCGGCCGGCGGCAGGGCGGCCGCCGCCACCAGCTCCGGCCCGGCCAGCTCGGCCTCGACCGCCGCCACCGCCCGGTCGTGCGCGTCCAGCCGGGCCTCCAACGCCGCCCGGTCGACGGCGGGCAGCACCGCCGCGCCGGCCTCCTCCGGGCTGCCGAACCCGGCCTCCGCGGTGGCCCGCAGCAGCTCCTGCTCGGCCTCGGCCAGCCGGGCGGCCGTCTCCGCGGCCGCGTGCACGGCGGCCAGCGCCGCGGCCACCCCGCGGGCGGCGTCCTCCAGCTGCCGGGCGCGGTCCGCCACCGAGGGGGCGTCGCCGCGGGCGGCGGAGATCTGCGCGGCGAGCCGGTGCCGCTCGGCGGCCAGGTCCTGCAGCCGGGCGTCGGCGGCGGCCGCGTCGGCGCCGCCCGCGCGCAGCTGCTCCTCGCGGCGGCGCCGCTCGGCGGTGAACTGCTCGATCGTCCGGACGGCCGCACCGAGCCCGTCGGCCTGCCGGACGGCGGCCGACCGCTCGCCCTCCACCCCGGCGAGTGCCTCGGCGAGCTCGGCCGATCCCGTCTCCCCGGCGACGGCGAGCGCCGCCGCCTCGGCCGTGCGCAGCTCGCCGACCCGGTGGCGGGCCGCCTCGTGGCGCTGCTCGGCACCGGCCTGCGCGGCGGCGGCGTCACGCTGGTCCTCGGCCGTCACCTGGCCCTCGCCCGGCACGGCCGGGGCGGGGTGCTCGGCGGCGCCGCACACCCGGCAGGGGCTGCCTGCGCGCAGTGCACCGGCGAGCTCGGCCGCCATCCCGGCGAGCCGGCGCTCCTGCAGGTCGAGCACCCGTCCGCGGGCGGCGAGCGCCTGCGCGTGCAGGTCGAGCTCCTGCCGTTCGGCGCCGGCGAGGTCGGCCCGCAGCGCGTCCCGGCGGTCCGCGGCGGCCCGGCGGCCGGCCAGCTCGGCCCGCCGCTCGTCGAGCCGGTGCACCGTCTCGGCGGCGGCCTCGGCGGCCGCCTGCCGGGTCCGCAGTTCCTTCATCCGGTCGTCGGCGTCGGACAGCCACTCCCGGGCGTCCTCGACGAGCTGCTCGGCGGCGTCCCGGCGGCCGGCCAGTTCGGCCTCCTCGCGGCCCGCGGCCCCGTGGCGCCGCTCGGCCTCGCGGCCCGCGGCGAGCTCGCCGACCGCGGTGCGCAGCCGGCGCTCGGCGGCGGCCAGCGCGGCGGCGTCCGCCTCGACGGACGGCGGCTCGGCCGGGCCGCCCTGATGCGGCAGCAGCACCCCGCCGGTGCCGCCGGAGCGGGCCGCCCCGCCGCCCGTACGGACCGGCACCGCCGCGCCGAGGAGCGGCCGCAGGGCCGCCCGGCGCTCCCGTTCGGTCTCGGCCGCGGCGGCGTGCGCCCGCTCGGCGGCGGCCCGCAGCCGGAGCGCCGACTCGACGCCCAGTGCGGCCCGGGCGGCGGCCAGCACGCGGCGCTCGGCCCCGAGCGCGGCGCCCTCCTCGGTGAGCCGCAGTGCGGTGCGGACCGCCGCGGCGTGCCGCTGCTGCCGCTCGGCGAGGGTGTCCTCGGCGCGCCGCCGCCCGTCCGCCCCGGCCTGGGCCTCCCGGGCCGCGTCGAGGGCGGCGTCGGCCACCGCCCGCTGCTCGGCGGCCTGGGAGCGCAGGATCGCGGCCCAGCCGAGCACGCCGTCGACAAGCCCGGCGGCGCTCGCCGCGGTGCCGTCCTCGGCCGGCACCAGGCCGTCGGCCGGCTCGGCGCCCGCACCGGCCGCCTCCTCGGCGCGGGCGGCGAGGTCGCGCAGCCGCTGCCGGCCGTCCCGGACGGCCGCCTCCTGGCGGAGCCGGCGTTCGGCGAGCCACCGCTCGACCTGGCCGAACCGCTGGGTGTCGAAGAGCCGGCCGAGCAGCTCGGCCCGCTGCTTGGTGTCGGCCCGCAGGAACCGCGCGAAGTCGCCCTGCGGCAGCAGGACGACCTGGCAGAACTGCTCCCGGCTCATGCCGACCAGGCGCCGGATCTCCTCGCCGGCCTCCTGGTGGGAGCGGCTGACGGCCCGCCAGCCGGGCTCGCCGTCGCCGGTGTCGGCGACCCACTCGCGCAACAGGGTCTGCGCCTTCTCGGTGGTGGTGCCGGTGCCGCGCAGCTTGGGGCGCTGCTGCTCGGGGCTGCGGGTGATCTCCAGCCGCCGGCTGCCGAGGGTGAGGTCGAGCCGGACCTCGGTGAGAAGGCCCGGTGCGGCGTGGTCGCTGCGCAGCGGGTTGCCCCGGCGGGCGCCGGGCACCTCGCCGTAGACGGCGTAGCAGACCGCGTCGAGCACGCTGGACTTGCCCGCGCCCGTCGCGCCGCGCAGCAGGAAGAGCCCGGACGAGGCGAGCCGGTCGAAGTCCACCTCCTCGGTGCCGGCGAACGGCCCGAAGGCCGTGAGGGTGAGCCGGTGCAGCCTCATCGGGCGGCCTCCCGGGCGAGCTCGGCCTCGCGGCGGACGGCCTCGAAGCCCTCGGCCAGCCAGTCGCGTTCGTGCGCGCCGAGCGTGCTGCCCGGCCGGACGTGCCGGACGAAGCCCTCCGCGATCTCCAGGTCGGAGCGCCCGCTGACCCTGGCCGCGTACGAGGGGTGCCGGTCGCCCTCGACCGGCTCGGGCTCGAAGAGCAGCTGGAGGGTGTGCGGGAAGCGCCGCCGCAGTGACTCCATCGGCTCGGCGGGCCGCGCCGGGTCGGTGAGGGTGGCCTGCACCCAGCAGTCCTCGGCCCAGGTGTGCTCCTCGGCCGCCAGCAGCTCGGCGAGCCGGCCGCGCAGCCGGGCCAGCCGGCGGGGCTGCGGGCAGTCGATCCGGCGCTCCTCGGCGATCGAGCCGTCGGCGGCCAGCTCGACCAGCCACATGGTCTTGCGGTGGTCGGCCTCGGAGAAGGAGTAGGCGAGCGGGGAGCCGCTGTAGCGCAGGTGCGGGGCGAGCCGCTGGCTGCCGTGCAGGTGGCCGAGGGCGGCGTAGTGGACGCCGTCGAAGACCGCGGCGGGCACGCTCGCCACGCCGCCGACGGTGATGTCGCGCTCGCTGTCGCTGGGGGCGCCGCCGGTGACGAAGGCGTGCGCGAGGACGACCGCCCGGGTGCCCGCCGGGCGGGCGGCGAGGTCGGCGCGGACGGCGTCCATGGCGGCGCCGAGCACCTGCTCGTGGCCGCCCCCGGCCAGCCCGAATCGCTCGCGGACGAGGGCCGGCTCCAGGTAGGGCAGGCCGTAGACGGCGACCGGGCCGTGCTCGTCGGCGAGCAGCACGGGCTCCGCGCAGCCGTCCGGATCCGTCCGCAGGTGGATGCCGGCCCGGTCGATCAGCCGGGCGGCGACGCCGAGCCGCCGGGCGGAGTCGTGGTTGCCGCTGATGAAGACCGTCGGCACGCCGAGCCGGGCGAGCCGGACGAGGACGTCGTCGAAGAGCGCGACCGCCTCCAGGCCGGGCAGCGCCCGGTCGTACACGTCGCCCGCGACCAGCACGGCGTCCACCCGCTCGGCCTCGGCCACGGCCACCAGGTGGTCGAGGAAGGCGCGCTGGGCGTCGTGCAGGCTCTCCCGGTGGAAGGAGCGGCCGAGGTGCCAGTCGGAGGTATGCAGCAGTCGCATGGTCACCGACCATAACGGGCGGCACCGACAGCTCGGGGCCCCGACCGCCTCGGCCGATGCCGATCCGTGATGCCGGGCGGACCGTCGGTGACGGGCGGTAGGGTCGCGGCGCGGCCACGGCGGCGTTCCGGGTGTGCCCCGGGCGGCGGTCAGGGCTGTTCATCGACCGGATGTTCGGGGAAGATCAACAGTCGGAGCGGGGGGCGGCCCGCCGCACCCGCTCCCCGGCCGCCGACCGGGCGCGCCGGCGGCCCGGGACCGGAGGGGACACGCGTGAACCGCATCGAGTACAGCGCGGAGATCGCCGACCTGCTCGGGAGGGTCCGGCGCCGGCCGATCGCGGGTTGGCCGTGGCGGCCCGGCGAGGACGTGCCGGCGGGGCTGCCGGTGAAGCAGTCCTGGGGCTGGCTGTTCGCCCCGGACGGGCGGGTGCTCACCCTGGTCAACCCGAAGGACGGGATCGTCAGCCTGCCCGGCGGCTCGCTGGAGCCGGAGGACGCCGGGGACCCGGCCGCCGCCCTCGCCCGGGAGGCCGGCGAGGAGGCGCAGGCCGTGATCGGCCGCCCCTGGTACCTGGGCTACCTGTACGACCGGGTCGGCTCGGCCAACGGCGGGCACGAGTGCGCCCGGGTGCGGATGGCGGCGGCGCTGCGCCGGGTCGGCCCGTCGCTGCCGGACCCGGCCTCGGGCCGGCACTACCGGCGGCTGCTGGTGGCGCCCGGGCTGGCGGTGGAGCTGCTCGGCTGGGGCGCGCAGGGGGTCCGTCAGGCGCGCGCGGCGGTGGCCGCGGCGGTGGCGCACCTGGGCGTGCCGGCGGCGGCGAACGAGACCATCGAGGAGCTCCCGCAGGCCGGCTGCGTGCTCTTCGGGTGACTCCCAGGAATCCTTGACGATCCGTCAATCATTTTCCCAGAAAAGGTATTCACCCGAATTTCCGACGACACCGCGATGACATGACGGTGCCACATCTGCCGATCCGTCAACAACTTTGGCATGGGCGCTATCCGGCGAGGCTACTGCCTGGTATCACAACAGTGTGATCCGGGTCACCCCCACTTCCGGATCGCATTCACCCCCCACCCGGAGGTACCCCCATGCCTCGAGCCAGAGTCCTGCCCGTCGCGGCCACGGCACTCGCGCTCTCCCTGTCCACGCTCCTCACCGCCACCGACGCCTCGGCCGCCGGAGCCCGGTACGTCGCTCTCGGCGACTCGTACTCCGCGGGCGTCGGAGCGGGCAGCTACACCAGTGACAGCGGCAGTTGCAAGCGCAGCACCAATGCCTATCCGTACCTCTGGAAGAACGCCAACGCCCCCACCTCGTTCAGCTTCGTGGCCTGTTCCGGTGCGAAGACCGGCGACGTGCTGAACAACCAGCTCTCCGCCCTCAGCTCCAGCACCACGCTGGTCAGCATCACCATCGGCGGCAACGACGCCGGATTCGCCAGCACCATGCAGACCTGCGTGCTCAACTCCGAGAGCTCCTGCCTGAGCGCGGTGGCCACCGCGAAGTCCTACGCCACCAACACCCTGCCGGGCCAGCTCGACGCGGTGTACTCGGCGATCCGCAACAAGGCCCCCAACGCGCGCGTCGTGGTGCTCGGCTACCCGCACCTCTACAAGATCGGCGGCAACTGCATCTTCGGCATCGGCGACACCAAGCGCACCGCGATCAACGGCGCCGCCGACACCCTCGACTCGGTGATCGCCAAGCGCGCCGCCGACGCCGGGTTCGCCTTCAAGGACGTCCGCAGCATCTTCACCGAGCACGAGATCTGCGGCTCGGCCACCCAGTGGCTGAACAGCACCACGCTGCCCGTCGACGAGAGCTACCACCCGAACAAGGCCGGACAGTCCGGCGGCTACCTGCCGTCGTTCAGCGCCGCGGCCTGACCCCCCACCGGCCCGCCGCGCCCGCGCACCCCGCGGCGCGGCGGGCCGTCAGGGCGCGTACAGCTCCTCGATGTCCCCGGCGTAGTACGCCAGGATCGCGCCGCGCCGCATCTTCAGCGAGGGCGTCAGCAGGCCGTCCTCGGCGCTGAACTCCTTCGGCAGCAGCCGGAAGGCGCGGATCGACTCGGCCCGCGAGACGGCCGTGTTGGCCGCCGCCACCGCCCGCTGGACCTCCCCGTGCAGCTGGGTGTCGGCCAGTGCGCCCCACACGTCCAGCTGCTCCCGGCCGCGCAGCTTCAGCCAGTGCGCCAGCGCCTGGGCGTCCAGGGTGATCAGCGCCGCCACGTACGGACGGTTGTCGCCGACCACCAGGCACTGCGCCACCAGCGGATGGGCGCGGACCCGCTCCTCCAGGGCGCCGGGCGCGAGGTTCTTGCCGCTGCTGGTGACGATCAGCTCCTTCTTGCGGCCGGTGATGGTGAGGTAGCCGTCCTCGTCCAGCTCGCCGATGTCGCCGGTGGCCAGCCAGCCCTGGACGAGCGCCGCCTCGGTGCAGCGCGGGTGGTTCAGGTAGCCGGAGAAGACCGTGCCGCCGCGCACCCACACCTCGCCGTCCTCGGCGATCGCCACCGACGCCCCGGGCACCGGCCGGCCCACCGTGCCGAACTTCGGCCGGCCCGGCGGGTTCGCCGTCACGGCCGCGGTGGTCTCGGTCAGCCCGTACCCCTCGTAGACCGTCATGCCGGCCCCGGCGAAGAACAGGCCGAGTTCGCGGCCCAGGGTGGAGCCGCCGGACATGATGTTGCGCACCCGGCCGCCGAGCACCGCCCGCAGCCGCTGGTACACCAGCCGGTCGTAGGCGGCGTGCCGCATCCGCAGGGCCGCGCTCGGCCCGGCGCCCCGGCCGAGCGCCTTCCGCTCGCGGGCCGCGGCCCAGGCGACCGCCGTCTCCGCGGCCTGGTCGAACAGCTCGACCTTGCCGGCCTCCTCCGCCCGCTCCCTGGCCCGCTGGTAGATCTTCTCGAAGACGTAGGGCACGGCGTGCAGGAAGGTCGGCCGGAAGGACTCCAGAGCGGGCAGCAGGCTGTCGGTGGAGAGCTGGCCGTGGTGGCCGATCCGGATGCCGCCGCGGACGGCCGCGACCTGCACCATCCGGCCGTAGACGTGCGCCAGCGGCAGGAAGAGCAGGGTGGCCGGCGGCGCACCGCCGGTGTCCCGGAAGATCTCGTCCCAGCCGTCCAGCAGGGCGTCCGCCTCGGCGGCGAAGTTGCCGTGGGTCAGCAGGCAGCCCTTGGGGCGGCCGGTGGTGCCCGAGGTGTAGATGACGGTGGCGATGCTCTCCGCGGTCACGCCCAGGCGCTGGCGGTGCACCAGGGAGTCCGGCACGCCCCGGCCGTCCTCGATCAGCGTGCCGACGCAGTCCCGGTCGAGCTGCCAGATGCCGGTCAGCTCGGGCAGCGCGTCGCACACCGCGCCGACCGTCATCGCGTGGTCCTCGTGCTCCACCACGCAGGCCACCGCCTGCGTCTCGGCGAGGATCCAGCGGACCTGCTCCGGCGCCGAGGTCGGGTAGACCGGGACGGGGATCGCGCCGACCGCCCAGAGCGCGTAGTCGAAGAGGGACCACTCGTAACAGGTCCCGGACATCACGGCGACCCGGTCGCCGTAGCGCACGCCCCGGGTGAGCAGCCCCTTGGCGAGGGCGAGCACGTCGTCGCGGAACTGCCGCGCCGTCACCGGCTGCCAGACCCCGTCGACCAGCCGGGAGAGCTGGATCAGCCCCGGGTTCTGCTCGGCCGTGTCGAACACCGAATCGGCCAGCCCGCCCGCGGCCGGCTCGGACAGGGCGGGGCTGCTGACCTCGCGCACACCGCCCCCGATCCCCGTCGTTCCCGCCTGGCCGGCCTGCCCGGCCGTGCGGACGGATCGCCAGCGAAGCTACCGGATGCCCCCCGGCGCTGCCCAGAGGCCGAGGCGGCCCCGGCGCGATCGGCACCGCGTGCACCCCCCGGTGACAGCAAAGAGGGTTCGCCCGGGGAGCAATCCCGGAACAATCGGACAGGCGCCGTCGGGGATGGGTGCGACCCTTCGAACGGGTGGTCAGCGCGGTGTAGAGTCACGCAGATCCGACCGCCCGGCCCCTTCGCCGGGACACCTATGCCCGATCGGGGAGGCGCGACCACCCGCCGAACCGCACCCTGTCCGCGCCTGGCTCCATCCCGACCGAGGACTCCATGCGTCTGCGCAGCAGCTCGATCCGCGCGAAGATCATCGCGCTGCTCATGGTGCCCATCGTGGCGCTCACCGGGCTGTGGGTCTACGCGACCCTGGTCACCACCGGGGACGTCCGCAGCCAGTTCGACGTGAGCTCAGCTTTTCATGACCTCGTCAAACCTGTCGACCGTTACACACTGGATCTCCAGGAGGAACGGCGCACCGCCGTCCTCCGCCTCGCCGAACCCGGCTCGCAGGCCGACAAGGACGCCTTCGAGCACGCCCAGGCCGCGACCGACCGCAGCCTGCGCGAACTGCGCTACCTCAGCGACACGTCCGCCTTCGACCGGCTCGACGCCCAGCAGCGGACCAAGTACCAGGACATCCTCACCGCCGCCGACCAGCTCCCCGCGATCCGCAGCCAGGCCGGCCGCGACGTCGTCAGCTGGAACCACGAGCTGCTCGCCTACGGCGACCTGGTGGACACGGTCTTCCCGTTCCGCTCCTCCTTCGCCGGCCGCCAGGGCGGCCAGCTGCCCCGCCAGACCATGCTGCTCACCGAGCTCGTCCGCGCCCGCGAGTACCTCGCCGCCGAGACCGCGGCGATGCAGGCGCTGCGGGTGACCGCCAAGCCGGACGAAGACATGATCCAGGTGGCGCTGGACAACATGCACTCCCAGCAGGCGCTGTTCAGCGTCTACGCCGGCGAGCTCGACCTCATCGACCAGCGCGACTACGCGGACCTGCGCAGCTCCGACCCGTGGATGGCGCTCGCCGCCGCCGAGGCCAACTTCGACTCCGCCGTGCAGCGCGTCGCCGCCGTCCACGCCAACCCCAAGGACCCGTGGCGCGAGGCGGCCACCCCGGTGCTCTCCTCCTACGCCGACCTGAACACCCGGCTCGCCGACCGGATCGGCGAACGCGCCAACTCGTACGCGGTCAACCAGATCGTCCGCGGCGCCGTCGCCGGTGTGATCGGCCTGATCGCCGTCGTCCTCTCGGTGCTCATCTCCTACCGGATCGGCCGCGGCCACGTCCGCGAACTCATCGCGCTGCGCAACGCCGCCCAGGAGCTCTCCGGCGCCCGGCTGCCGCACATGATGCTGCGGCTGCGCCGCGGCGAGAGCGTCGACGTCGCCGCCGAGACGCCCGAGCTGGAGTTCGGCCCCGCCGAGATCGGCCAGGTCGGCCGGGCCTTCCACGACGTCCAGCGGGTCGCCGTCGAGGCCGTCGTCGAGCAGGCGGAGCTGCGCCGCGGCGTCGCCGCGGTCTTCGTCAACCTCGCCCGGCGCAGCCAGGTGCTGCTGCACCGCCAGCTCACCCTGCTGGACGCGATGGAGCGCCGCACCGAGGACCCGACGGAGCTGGAGGACCTCTTCCGGCTCGACCACCTGACCACCCGCATGCGCCGGCACTCCGAGGGCCTGATCATCCTCTCCGGCGGCTCCCCGGGCCGGGCCTGGCGCAAGCCCGTCCGGATGGTCGACGTGGTGCGGGCCGCGGTCGGCGAGGTCGAGGACTACGCCCGGGTGATCGTCCGGCCGTTCCCCGGCACCGGCCTGCTCGGCAGCGCGGTCGCCGACGTCACCCACCTGGTCGCCGAGCTCATCGAGAACGCCACGGTCTTCTCCCCGCCGCACACCCAGGTCACGGTGCAGGGCGAGGTCGTCGCGCACGGCTTCTGCCTGGAGATCGACGACCGCGGCCTCGGCCTCGGCGAGCACGCGCTGGAGGAGATCAACCAGCGGCTCGCGGTGGAGCAGGAGTTCGACCTCGCCGACACCGACCGGCTCGGCCTCTTCGTGGTCAGCCGGCTGGCCCGCCGGCACGGCATCGGGGTCCACCTGCGGCCCTCGCCGTACGGCGGCTCCACCGCCGTGGTGCTCATCCCGCGCGAGCTGCTGGCCGACGCCAACGAGGTGATGGCGGACCAGTTCTCCGGCCGGCCCGCCGCCGAGCCGGCCCGCCCGGCTCCGGAGGCCGTCCCCGCCGGGGCGGGCGCCGCGGGGTCCGGCGCTGCCGGGGCGGGCCGCGGCGCCCGGGCCCGCAGCGCCCCGCGGATCAACGGCGGACCGAAGCCCTCGGCCGCCGACCCGGCCGCCACCCCGGGCGGCCTGCCCCGCCGCCGCCCCGGCGGCCCGGCGTCCGTCCCGGACCAGGAGGTGGGCACCGGCCGGCACCGCCGCCCGGACGGCCCCGCCGAGCCGGCGCCGGCCGAGGAGGCCGCACAGCCCGCTGCCGCGGCCCCCGCCGCGCCCGCGGGGAGCGCCGCGCCGGTCGCGGGCGGGCTGCTGCCCAAGCGCGTCCGGCAGGCCAGCCTGGCCCCCCAGCTGCGGGAGGCCGGCGACCGGCCGGCCGCCGAGCCCGTCCGCGAGCGTTCGCCGGAGGAGGCCCGGGCCGCCTTCGCCTCCTTCCAGCGCGGCTTCGCCCGGGGCCGCGGCGACCGCCTGCAGCCCGCCTCGCTGACCGTCGTGCCGGACCTCCCGGACACGCCGGAGCCGCCGGTTCCCGTACCTCCGCGGGTCGGGGGTCCCGTACGGCCCCGGGTGGCGCTACCCTCTGCACCCGTCCCACCTGCTCTGCCCGCCGCGCGCCCGCGGCCCCAGCTGTACCCCGTACGTCCGGGAAACCCCGTACCACCCGCACCACCCGCCCCAGCGGAAGGAACCGAGAAATGACCGCAACGACACAGCCGTCCGGAGACCTGAACTGGCTCCTGGACGACCTGGTGGGCCGCGTCGCGACCCTGAGGCATGCGGTGATCCTGTCCAGCGACGGCCTGGCGACGGGCGTCTCCAGCGGCCTGGCCCGCGAGGACGCCGAGCACCTCGCCGCCGTCGCCTCCGGTTTCCACAGCCTGGCCAAGGGCGCCGGCCGGCACTTCCGGGTCGGCGGGGTCCGGCAGACCATGGTCGAGCTGGACGAGGCCTTCCTCTTCATCACCGCGGCGGGCGACGGCAGCTGCCTCGCCGTGCTCAGCGACGCCGAGACCGACGTCGGCCAGATCGCCTACGAGATGGCCCTGCTGGTCAAGCGGGTCGGCGAGCACCTGGCCGCGGAGCCCCGGACCGAGACCGCCCCCCAGGAGAGATGAGCCGAGGGATGGCCGACGAGGACGACGCACCGCGGGCCCCGCACGAGGACCCGTACGACGACCCCTACGACAGCGGGCCCGAGGTCGACCTGTTCGCTCCGCGCACCGCCGCGGAGGAACGCTGGTTCGACGACGACGCGGGGCCCGTGGTGCGACTGTTCTCGGTGACCAGGGGACGGGCGGCCAGACCGGTCGACGAGGGACTCTTCGACCTCATCTCCCTGGTGCGCGCCACGGACGCAGAAGGACGGGCCGACGACGCACCCGCCCTCGACGCCACCCACCACGCCCTGCTGGCGCTCTGCCGCGACGAGCCCCTGAGCGTCGCCGAGCTCGGCTCCTACTGCGACCTGCCGGTCGGCATCGTCCGTGTGCTGCTCGGCGACCTCAACGACGCCGGGCTGATCACCGTGACCCGGCCCGTGCCGCTCGCCCAGCGCCCCGACGAGCAACTCCTGCGAGACGTGATCAATGGCCTCCGTGCACTCTGACGTCCCGGCGGACGCCCGCGCCGCCCTCTGGTCCTCCGTGGCCCTGAAGATCCTGGTCGCCGGCGGCTTCGGCGCCGGCAAGACCACCCTGGTGGGGGCGGTCAGCGAGATCCGGCCGCTGCGCACCGAGGAGCAGCTGAGCGAGCGCGGCCGCCCGGTCGACGACACCGCCGGCGTCGAGACCAAGCGCAGCACCACGGTCGCCATGGACTTCGGCCGGATCGACCTGCGCCCCGGCCTCGCCCTCTACCTCTTCGGCACGCCCGGGCAGGACCGGTTCTGGTTCGTCTGGGACGAACTGGCCCAGGGCGCGCTCGGCGCCGTGGTACTCGCCGACACCCGGCGGCTCGCCGACTCCTTCCCCTCGGTGGACTTCTTCGAGCAGCGCGGCATCCCCTTCGTGGTCGCCGTCAACTGCTTCGAGGGCACCGAGGTGTACGCCCCCGAGGACGTCCGCGGCGCCCTCGACCTGGACCCGGGCATCCCGGTGCTGCTGTGCGACGCGCGCAGCCGGGACGACGGCAAGGAGCTGCTGATCCGGCTGGTCGAACACGCCGCGGGGCTGGCCGGCCTCGACGTAGCCGGGACGGCGCGGGGCTGACGGCCCGTCCGCCGCCGGCCCGTCAGCAGGCCGTTTCACCGGGCTGTCCGGATCGTGGGACGAAAGGGTCCCGGATGGCGGACGGCGAGGTCATCGGGGTTGCCTCCGGCCCTCCGGCCGTGGAAGGCTCGTCCCTGTTGCACGCTGCGCCGCCCGGCGCCGTGCCCCGGGGGAGGAGGCAGTCGACGTGACCGCAGACGCGTTCCGCAGCACGGCACTGCCCGCCCCTGCCGTGCCGGCGCTCACCGCGCGCCGCCACATCGACCAGGCGCTCGTCTGCAGCGCCTGCTGTCGCTGACGGACCCCCACCGGCCCGGTTCGCCCCGGCGCCGCCTCCGTCCCCGAAACCCCTCCGCCGGGCCGCGCATCTGACGGCCGTCCGGCTCCTTCCGCCCTGCGCCCACCCGGAGACCCGACCGTGGACCCGTTCCGCCCCGAACTCGAGCCGTTCTGGCCGTCCCGCCAACCGCACCTCTTCGACCGGACCTGTCGGACCGCGTAGCGCGCGTCCCGCCCTTGCGAGCGGACTGGCCGACCGTCAGTTCCGCTTCCGCGCAAGGCCCGACGCGCAGACGACGACCACCCGAATCCCGTCACGCGCGAAGAGAGCCCACCATGTCCTCCACCTCCACGGCCACCCGTACCGTCACCACCGCCACCCCGCACCTGCGGGCCGTCCGCTCGGTGGCCGCCGTCCCCGGCGGCGGCGAGCGCTGGTACCCGACCACCACCGCGACCCCGCACGCCACCACCGCCGCGCCCGAGCGCAGCCGGCCGGCGGCACCCGAGCGGCAGGCGGCCGTCCGCCCCGCCGTCACGCCGCTGCCCGCGGGCCTGCCCGAGGGCGCCACCCTGGTCGCCCTGCCGCCGTCCGCCCTGCCGCAGGGCCTGCTCGCCCAGTACGGGGCGGAGCTCGGCGGATCGGCCGGCCACCCGCTCGTCGGCTACCTGCTGCTGGTGCCCGCCGACCAGGCCGCACCCGCCGCCGCGGCCGTCCCCGCGCAGCCGGCCGAGGAGCCGCAGCCCGCGGGCCGCCCGGCCGCGCACGGCATCAGCGTGGACACCGACCGGCGCACCGCCCACGTCGACGGCATCCAGCTCGACCTCACCTACCTGGAGTTCGAGCTGCTCGCCCACCTCACCGAGCACCCGCACCGGGTGCACACCCGCGACCACCTGGTCACCGCGGTCTGGGGCTACGGCCACGTCGGCGACGGGCGCACCGTCGACGTCCACGTGGCGCGGCTGCGGCGCAAGCTCGGCGCGGCGCACCGGGACAGCATCGTCACCGTCCGCAGGGTCGGCTACAAGTACGCGCCCGCGGTCTGAGCGGGCACACGAACGGAAGCGGCCGGGGCCGGACGCGGTGAGCGTCCGGCCCCGGCCGGTGGCACGATCGACGGCGCAGGCCGACCGGGCCGTCGGGCTCAGCGGCTGAGCCGGTCGATCTCGGCGAGCTCCTCGGCGGTCAGCGGACCGGCCTTGAGCGCGTCGAGGTTCTGGTCGAGCTGGGCCACGCTCGACGCACCGATGATCACCGAGACCACCCGCGCGTCCCGCAGCACCCAGGACAGCGCCAGCTGGGCGAGGGTCTGGCCGCGCTGCTCGGCGACCTTGTTCAGCGCCCTCAGCTGCTCCAGCTTCTGCCCGGTCAGCGCCTCCTCGCGCAGGAAGTGGCCGACCGACATCCGCGAACCGGCCGGCACCTCGCCCGACAGGTAGCGGTCGGTCAGCAGGCCCTGCGCCAGCGGCGAGAACGCGATCATGCTGGTCTGGGTCTCGCCGATCGCGTCCAGCAGCCCGTCCTCGGGGGTGCGGTTCAGGATCGAGTAGCTGATCTGGTTCATCAGCACCGGCGTGCCCATGCCCCGCAGGATCTCCACCGCCTCGCGGTGCTGCTCCGCCGGGTAGTTGGAGATCGCCGCGTACAGCGCGCGACCCGAGCGCACCGCCTGGTCCAGCGCCCCCATCGTCTCCTCCAGCGGAGTCGTGGGGTCGTAGCGGTGCGAGTAGAAGACGTCGACGTAGTCCAGGCCCATCCGGCCCAGCGACTGGTCCAGACTGGACAGCAGGTACTTGCGCGAACCGCCGTCGCCGTACGGACCCGGCCACATGTCGTAGCCCGCCTTGGACGCGATGAACAACTCGTCCCGGAAGGGCTTGAAGTCCTGCGCGAACAGGTAGCCGAAGTTGCGCTCGGCACTGCCGTACGGCGGGCCGTAGTTGTTCGCCAGGTCGAAGTGGGTGACACCGCGGTCGAAGGCCCGGCGCAGCACCGCACGCTGCACCTCCAGCGGCTGCGTGTCACCGAAGTTGTGCCACAGGCCCAGCGAGACGGCGGGCAGCTGCACACCGCTGCGCCCCGCCCGCCGATAGGTCATGGACGCATAGCGGTCGTCCGAGGGGAGATAGGTCATACCGGCATCCTGCCAGGTGGCGGCCGGTGGCAGGGACCAACGGCCCTGCCGGAACCGGACACCACCGCATACCCTGGCCGCGGCGGCCGGACGGGCCGCCGGGCCCGACCGAGAGGAGCCCGCCGGTGCCGCGCCCCGACATCACCGACCGCGCCGACCTCGAACCGCTGCTGCGGCGCTTCTACGCCGCCGCCTTCGCCGACCCGCTGATCGGCCCGCACTTCACCGAGGTGGCCCGGCTCGACCTGGAGACCCACCTCCCGCACATCACCGACTTCTGGGCGAGCGCCCTGCTGCGGACCGGCGAATACCACCGCAACGCCCTCGCCCCGCACCTCGGCCTGCACCGGCGCCGCCCGCTGACCGCCGCCCACTTCGGCCGCTGGGTCCAGCTCTGGCAGGCCGCCGTCGACGGCCTCTACGCCGGCCCCACCGCCGAACGCGCCAAGACCCAGGCCGACCGCATCGCCCGCACCATGCTCCGCCGCACGACCGACGGCGACACCGAAGGCACCGAGGGCGGCTTCGTTCCCCTGGCGGCGGTCCTGCTCCGCAGCTGAGGACGTTGGGCATCCCCCACGCGCCCCTGGCGTGCTTCCGCTCGGCTTGGAGTCCACTTGGAGCCGGGTGGGCGGCATCGCATAGGCTCGGCGCACGATGGTGCGGATATCGGTGCTGGGCGCGTTGACGGCGCAGGTGGCGGGGGCGGCGGGGGCGGCGGTCGGTCTCGGCGGCCCGCGCCAGCGCGGTGTGCTCGCCCGGCTGCTGGTGGCCCGCGGTGCCGTCGTCCCCGCCGACCGGCTGATCGACGACCTGTGGCAGGGCCGGCCGCCGGCCAAGGCCGCCGCCTCGCTGCAGGCGTACGTCTCCAATCTGCGCCGTCTGCTGGAGCCCGAGCGCGGGCCGCGCGAACCCGCCAGCCTGCTGGTCAGCCGCGCCCCGGGCTATGCGCTGGCGGCGCCCGCCGTGGCAGTCGACGCCTGGGAGTTCGAGCAGCGGCTGCGCCGGGTGCGTGAACTGCCGGCAGAGGCCGGTGGGCCGCCGCTCTCCCGGCGGTTCGAGGAGGCGCTGGCACTGTGGCGCGGTGGCGCGTACGCCGAGTTCGCGGACGAGCCGTGGGCCGCAGCCGAGATCGTCCGACTGGACGAACTCCGCCTGGCGGCACGGGAGTCGGCGGTGGCGGCGGCGCTGGACGAGGGCCGTGCCGGGGACGCCGCCGCGGCGGCGCTGGTGCTCACCGAAGAGCATCCGCTGCGCGAGGAGGGCTGGCGGCTGCTGGCCCGCGCGCTGTGGGGGGCGGGCCGGCAGGCGGAGGCGCTGGAGGCGCTGCGCCGGGCCCGCGGGGTGCTCACGGCGGAGCTCGGCCTCGACCCGGGGCCGGCGCTCGCCGAGCTGGAGGCGGCGATCCTTCGGCAGCGGTCCGAACTGCTCGCCGTCCCGATCCCGGCCGCCGACCTGCCCGCCGTCCTCCCGACAGCACCGTCGGCGCCCGTGTGCACCGCGACGGCCCCGCCCCCGCTGCCGTTCGTCGGCCGGGAGGCCGAGCAGCGGGTGCTGCGCGAGGCGGCGACCGCGGCCACCGCCCCGGGCGGGCGTTCGGTGGTGCTGGTGAGCGGTGAGGCGGGCGCCGGCAAGTCCACCCTGCTCGCCCGGCTGACGGGTGAACTACGGCGCAGCGGTTGGCTGGTGGCCTCCGGGCGGTGTCCGGAGACGGAGGGCGCGCCGCCGGCCTGGGCCTGGACGGAGGCGTTGCGGGAGCTGGCCCGGCAGCACCCGCCGGACGCCGCCACGGCGGCCGAGCTCGCCCCGCTGCTCGGCGAGGACGACCCGACCCGGCGCCGGGACGCGCTCACCGGCCGGTTCCGGCTGCACCGGGCGGTGGCCCGCTGGCTGGAGGCCGCCGCCGAGCGGGCGCCGGTGGCGGTGGTCCTCGACGACCTGCACGCGGCCGACCAGGAGACCCGCGCGCTCGCCGCCGAGCTGGCCGCCGTCCGCGGCCCGGAGCGGCTGCTGCTGGTCTGCGCGCACCGGCCGGGCGAGGGCCGGCTCACCGATCTGCTGGGCACCTTCGCCCGCTGCTCGCCGCACCGGATCGCGCTCGGCGGCCTGGACGAGGCCGACGCCGGCACGCTGATCGGCGCGATCTGCGCCGCCCCGGTCGACCCGCGGACCGTGCACGCCCTGGCCGAGCGGACCGGCGGCAACCCGTTCTACCTGGTGGAGAGCGCCCACCTGCTGGCCGGGGAGGGCGCGCTGGTCGCCGTCCAGGAGGTGCCGCAGGGCGTCCGGGACGTGCTGCGGCGGCGCTTCGACCGGTTGCCGCCGGCCACCGTCGAGGCGCTGCGGCTGGCCTCGGTGGCCGGCCGCGAGACCGAGGTCGAGCTGCTGGTGCACGCCTCCGGCGCCGAGGAGGAGGGGCTGCTGGACGCGCTGGAGGCCGCCGTCGCCGGCGGGCTGCTCGCCGAACCCCGGCCCGGGGCCGTCCGGTTCGCGCACGCGCTGGTCCGCGACACCCTGTACGGCGACCTGAGCGGGCTGCGCCGGGCCCGGCTGCACGGCCGGTTCGCCGAGGCGCTGTGCACGCTGCGCCCGGACCGGCTCGCCGCGCTCGCCCACCACTGGACGGCCGCGGCCTCCTCCGCCACCGCGGAGCGCGCCGTCGACGCCTGCGTGCGCGCCGCGGAGGCCGCCGAGCGCCGCTACGCCCACCAGACCTGCGCCGACCTGCTGCGGCAGGCCCTGGACAACCTCGACCGGGTGCCGGACGGCGGCGACGACCGGCCCGCCCGGCAGATCGCCCTGCTCGGCGCCCTGCAGCGGGCCCAGGTCCGGGCGGGCGCGATCTCCGCCGCGGCGGCGACCCGCGCCCGGGCCGTCGCCCTCGCCGAGGAGACCGGCCGGGAGGACCTGGAGATCGAGGCCTGGACGGCCTGGACCGAACCCACCCCCTGGGTCGCCCACCCCTACGGCAGCTACGACGAACGGGCCGTGGAGACCCTGCAGCGGCTGCTGCGCCGCGCCGACCTGCCGCCCGCCACCCGTTGCCGCCTGCTGGACGCCCTCACCCACGAGTGCAACTGCGCGGGCGAGCCGCTCGGCACCGCCGCCGCCGACGAGGCGCTCGCCATCGCCCGAGCCGAGGACGACCCCCGGCTGCTCGCGCTCGCCCTGGCGGCGAGCGCCCGGATCTGCGACTTCGAACTCGGCGCACCGCGACGGGTCGAACTCGCGGACGAACTCGTCGCCCTCGCCCGCCGGCACGACCTGCCCGCCTACCGCTGGCACGCCGAGCAGCTGTACGCCACGGCCGCGGCCGTCGTCGCCGACCTGCCCGCGCTGCGCCGCCACATCGCGGCCGCCGCCGCCATCGCCGAGCGCTACGGCCTGCTCGAACTCGCCGACATCGGCCTGTGCCACCGCGCCATGCTCGAACTCGCCGCCGGCCGTACCGGCGAGGCCGCCGAGCTGTACCGGCAGGCGGTCGCCGGGCTGACCGGCCGCGCCTCGGTGCACGCCGAGGGCTTCGCCGCCCTCGCCGACCTCACGATCGCCGTCCAGGAAGGCCGGATCGGCGGCGAACTGCCGCGGCTGCGAGCCGTCTCCGCCCTGTACGGGCCGCTGGTCGCCGATGTCGAGGCGCTCGCCCTGGTCGCCCTCGGCCACACCGAGGAGGCCCGGGCCGTCCGGGCGGGCCGACTGCCCGTCCAGCCCGACTACTACCGGTCCTTCTTCCTCGCCCTGCGTGCCGCGGCCGTGGTCGCCCTGGACGAGCGCGCCGAGGCGGCCGAGCTGATCACCGAACTGCTGCCGCTGCGCGGCCTGGTGGCCGGCGCCGCGTCGACCTCCGTCGCGCTGCGCCCGATCGCCCTGGTGCTGGGCGAGCTGGCCCGGATGCTCGGCCGCACCGAGGAGGCCGCCGAGCACTTCGGGTACGCCGCCGAGGTGGCCCGCCGCTGGGAGTCCCCGCAGTGGGAGGCGGAGGCGCTGGCCGCTCTGCACCGGCTGCCGGCCGTCCCGGACGCGGAGGCCGTCGCCCGGCACCAAGTGGGCTCCAAGCAGCGCCCCGCAGGCTGAACGGGTATCGACCACCGGACTGCCGAAAGGCCCGCACCGATGTCCACCCTGCTCGGCCGCCTCGGCGGCGCATCCGCCGCCCGGCCCTGGCGCACCGTCCTCGGCTGGGTGCTGCTGCTCGGCCTCGCCCTCGGCCTGGCCGCCGCCTTCGGCGGCACCCCGCACGACGACTACCGCGTCCCCGGTACCCGTTCCACCGCCGGCGCCGACCTGCTGAAGGAGCGCTTCCCGGAGATGTCCGGGGCGAACGCCCGGGTCATCGTCCACGACCGGCACGGCGGGCCGTTGCCCGCCGACGGCCTGGCCGCGCTGCGCGGCCGGCTCGCCGCCCTGCCCAAGGTCTCCACGGTGGCGCCGCCGGTGCTGTCCGCCCGCGGGGACACCGCCCTGCTCACCGTCGACTACTCCGTCCCCGTCACCGACTTCAAGGGCTCGGCCGGCCTGGACGCGCTCCGCGAGGCCGCGAAGTCCACCGAACAGGCCGGACTGCAGGTCGAGTTCGGCGGACAGCTGCCGGAGAACTTCACCGCGCCGAACGGCACCGCCGAAATGATCGGCGTAGGCGCCGCCCTGGTCATCCTGGTGATCGCGCTCGGCACGGTGGTCTCCGCCGGCCTGCCGCTGGTCGTCGCACTGGCCGGCCTCGGTCTCGGCACCGGCCTCACCACCCTGCTCGCCGCCGTCACCGACATCAGCCCGACCGCGCCCACCGTCGCCTCGATGGTCGGCCTCGGTGTCGGCATCGACTACGCCCTGCTGCTGGTCAGCCGCCATGTCGAGGGGCTCCGCAAGGGACTGACGAAGCATCAGGCCGCCGCCGAGGCGACCGCCACCGCCGGCGCCTCCGTGGTGGTGGCCGGCTCCACCGTGCTGGTCGCCCTGTTCGGCCTGAAGCTGGCCGGCCTGCCCACCTACTCCTCCTTCGGCTACGCCACCTTCGCCGTGGTCGGCGCCGTGATGCTGGCCGCCCTGACCCTCGTCCCCGCGCTCTGCTCGCTCGCCGGGAACAGGCTGCTGCGGCGCGCCGAGCGGCGCGACCCGAAGCAGCGCACCCAGGCCGGTCCGACCCGCACCGAGCGCTGGGCCCGGCTGATCGGCCGCCGCCCGGCCGCCGCCGCGCTCGGCTCGCTGGTGGTGCTGCTGGCGCTCGCCGCACCGATGCTGCACATGCGCACCTGGCCGCAGGACGCCGGCAGCCAGACGGCCGGCAGCACCACGCGCAAGGCCTACGACCTCACCGCCGACGCCTTCGGTCCCGGCGCCAACGGGCCGCTGGTCGTCGCCGTCGACCTGAAGAAGCTGCCGCAGGAGAAGCTGCCCGCGCTGCTGGACACCCTGAAGGCGCGCCCGGGCGTCGCCGCCGTCCGGCCGCCGCTGGTCAACCGGGCCGGGGACGCGGCGGTCGTCACCGTCACCCCCGCGACCGGCCCGCAGGACGAGCGCACCGCGCGGCTGCTGAAGTCGCTGCGCGCCGACGTGCTGCCGGCGGGCGCCGAGATCACCGGCACCGTCGCCGCCTTCTCCGACATCTCCGACCGGCTGTCCGACCGCCTGTGGGTGGTGGTGCCGGTGGTGGTGGCGCTCTCGCTGATCCTGCTCACCGTGCTGTTCCGGGCGCCGGTGATCGCGCTCAAGGCCGCCGTGATGAACCTGCTCTCGGTGGCCGCCGCCTACGGCGTGATGACCGCGGTCTTCCAGTCCGACACCGGCGCCCGGGCGCTCGGGCTGCCGCACGAGGTGCCGGTCTCCAGCTGGGTGCCGATCCTCATGTTCACCGTGCTGTTCGGCCTCTCCATGGACTACGAGGTCTTCCTCCTCGACCGCGTCCGGGAGGACTGGCTGGCGACCGGCGACGCCAAGGGCTCCGTGGTGCGCGGCCTGTCCGCCACCGGACGGGTGATCAGCAGCGCGGCCGCCATCATGGTCGCCGTCTTCACCGGTTTCGCGATCGACCCCGACATCACGGTGAAGATGATGGGCGTCGGTATGGCCGTCGCGGTCCTCATCGACGCCACGGTCGTCCGCCTGGTGCTCGTCCCCGCCACCATGACCCTGCTCGGCCGGCTCAACTGGTGGCTGCCCGCGCCGCTCGCCCGCCGCTGGCCCGCACCGGAGCCGCACGGCGAGCCGACCGCCGCCGAGCCGGAGCGCGTCCCGGCCTGACCGGCGCCGCCCGCACCGGGCGCCGTTCCCACCCGGGAGCGGCGCCCGGTCGCTTGCGACTGTACCTACCGGTATGTACAGTCGCCCCATGAGCACCCAGGACCGCCTGATAGAGAGCACCCAGGAGCTCCTCTGGGAGCGCGGCTACGTCGGCACCAGCCCGCGCGCCATCCAGGAGCGCGCCGGCGCCGGCCAGGGCAGCATGTACCACCACTTCGCCGGCAAGCCCGACCTCGCCGCGGTCGCGCTGGCCCGCAGCGCCGAGCAGCTGCGCGCCCTCGCCGAGGAGCGCCTCGCCACCCCCGGCACGGCCTACGACCGGATCGCGGCCTACCTGGAACGCGAACGCGAGGTCCTCCGCGGCTGCCGGATCGGTCGCATGGCGCAGGACCCGGAGGTCGTCGCCGACCCGCGGCTGCGCGCCCCCGTCGAGGAGACCTTCAGCTGGCTGCGCGGCCGGATCGCCGAGGTGATCGCCGAGGGCGTCGCCGCCGGCGACCTCGCCCCCGCCACCGACCCTGACGACACCGCCGCCGCGATCGTCGCCGTCGTCCAGGGCGGCTACGTCCTCGCCCGCGCCGCCGACGACCCCGAACCCTTCCACCAGGCCGTCCGCGGCGCACTCGCGCTGCTGCGCACCGACTAGGGAGCACCCGTGCAGGCCATGCAGTACGAGATCACCCTGCCCGCCGACTACGACATGGGGATCATCCACCACCGGGTCGAGACCCGGAGCCACGCCACCGACGCCCTCTCCGGCCTCGGCCTCAAGGCCTACCTGGTCCGCGAACGCGGCACCCTCGGCTCCCCGGTCAACGCCTACGCCCCCTTCTACCTGTGGCGCACCGCCGAGGGCATGGCCACCTTCCTCACCGGCCCCGGCTTCCGTGGACTGAGCGCCGACTTCGGCCGCCCCGAGGTCCGGCACTGGATCGGCGCGGGCTTCCGCACCGGGCCCGCCGCCGACACCGTGCCCGCCACCGCCACCCGCACCACCCGGACCCTGCCGTCCGGCACCGACCCCGGCGTGGAGACCACCCGCGCGCTCGCCGGCCTCGGCGACACCCCCGGCCTGCACACCGCCGCCGTCGCCCTCGACCCGACCCGCTGGGAACTCGTCCACTTCGCCCTCTGGAGCGGCACCCCGCCGCAGGCCCCCGCCGAGGGCCACCGCACCGCGTACCACGTCCTCCACCTCTCCCGCCCCGAGCTCGACCTGCTGGCCAAGGAGGCCTGAGATGGCCGCGGACCGCACCCCGGCCGTGCACACCGTGCTCGGCCCCGTCCCGCCCGAGCGGCTCGGCGTCACCAACGCCCACGACCACCTCTTCCTGCGCAGTGCCCTGCTGCCCGGCCAGGAACTCGACGACCCGGCCGCCGCCGAGGAGGAGCTGCGCGCCTTCGCCGCCCTCGGCGGCGGCGCCGTCGTCCAGTGGACGCCCCACGGACTCGGCCGCCGGATCGACGACCTCGTCGAACTCTCCGAGACCACGGGGCTCCACCTGGTCGCCGCCACCGGACTGCACCAGGCCGCCCACTACGACGACCCCGACGCGCTGCGCAGGCTCGACCCGGCCGCCCTCTTCACCGCCGAACTCGGCGACCGCGCCGGACTGATCAAGGTCGCCGGCGGCTACCACGGCCTCGACGCCCACGCCCGGTGGACGATGACCGCCGCCGCCGAGGCCCACCACGCCACCGGCGCCCCGATCGCCGTCCACCACGAACTCGGCACCGGCGCCCAGGACGTCCTGGAACTGCTCTGCGACCGCCTCGGCGTTCCGCCGCACCGCGTCCTGCTCGGCCACCTCAACCGCTTCCCCGACCTCGGCCTGCACCGCGAACTCGCCGCATGCGGCGCCTACCTCGCCTTCGACGGCCCGTCCCGCGCCAACCACCCCACCGACCACCGCCTGCTGGACTGCCTGCACGCCCTCGCCGACGCCGGCCACGCCCACCGCCTGCTGCTCGGCGGCGACACCACCACCGCCACCGCCCGCGGCAACCCCGGCATGCCCTACCTGCTGCACCGGCTCCGCCCCCGGCTCGGCGCCGACCTCGCCGCCCTCGTCCTCACCGACAACCCGGCGGCCGCCTTCGCCTGGTGACCGGGCCGCGCGCCGGGGACGCGGCGGAGGAGCATCCTGGGAGATGTGAGGACCGTCCGCCCCCCGCGGCCCGTTCGCGCGGGCCGGGGCGGCGGCGCACCCCGGGAGCCGACCATGAACAGCAGATCCCCCGCAGGCGTGGTCGTCGGCGTCGACGGCTCCGCGCACGCCGCGGCCGCCGCCGAATGGGCCGCCCGCGAGGCCGCCCGCCGCGACTGCCCGCTCCACCTGGTGCACGCGGTCAACACCGGCACGGTGACCCTCTCGCCGCGCACCAGCTCGGCCGTCACCGACCTCATCCTGCAGGACGCCGAAGCCACCCTCGACGACTCGCTGGGCAAGATCCGCGCCTCGCACCCGGCGCTGCGCGTCACCGGGGACGTCGTCCCCCGGGACGCCGCCGAGGCCGTGCTCACCGCCGCCGAGCACGCCGAACTGGCGGTGGTCGGCACCCGCGGCCACGGCGGCTTCGCCTCCCTGCTGCTCGGCTCGGTGAGCCTGCGGGTCGCCGCCCACTCGGTCTGCCCGGTGGTGGTCGTCCGCGGCACCGAGGAGGTCGGCAACCACGTGCTGGTCGCCGTCCGCGACGAGCGGGACGCCGGGACGCTGCGGTTCGCACTGCGCACCGGGGAGCTCACCGGGCTCCCCGTGCGGGCCCTGCACACCTGGTCTCCGGTGGTCGCCGACGTCGGCCACATGGCGCCGATGGTGGACGAGCTCGGCGAGGAGGCCCGGCTGCACCAGCAGCTGGTGCACCGCACCTGCGACCCCGTCCGCGAGGAGTTCCCGGACGTCTCCTTCGAGGCCCGGCAGGTCGGCGGCGCCACCGCCGGCACCCTGGTCGAGGCCTCCCGGCAGGCCGCGCTGCTCGTCGTCTCCCGCCGGCAGCCTGCGCCGCACTTCGGGCTGCGGCTCGGCACGGCGGTGCACGCGGTGCTGCACCACGCCTACTGCCCGGTGGCGGTCGTACCGCTGCGCTGAGGACCGGCCGCGCTGAGGACCGGCCGCGCCGAGGACCCGCCGCGCCCGCGTCCGTCGTCGCGGGCGTCCGTTCGCGTTGACGGCCCGCCAGGCCGAACCGGCCGCCCGTCAGCTCCGGACCGCCGTGTTACCCGGCGGGGTGACCTGAGTCACCGCCACCCGTCCCGTGCACCGTGCCGGCCGCGCGGACGTGCATACTTGTCGGTCGGCGGCGGCGGGCCCGGGACGGCCCGCCGGAACCGACCGACCCCCGGTGGAACCGGAAGCACCCTGTTCGGCGTGCGTTCACCGGGGGGCCACCCCGTTGGCGCGGGGCGGGGCCGTGCCGTGGCGCACGCAGGAATCTCGGGGAGTGGCGGAAGCATGGGGCTGACCAGCAGTACGGTCTTGGCGATCGCGACAGGTGTCGCGATCCTGCTGCTGGCGGCGACGGTGCTCTGGTGGCCGCGGCTCGCCAGGCCGACCTGGCAGGCGGTGCTCGGCCGGATCGGCGCCCTGCTGACCACCCAGCTCGCCGTCCTCTGCGCGATCGGGCTGGCGGCCAACAACTACTTCGCCTTCTACAGCACCTGGGACGACCTGCTCGGCACCGGCGACCCGGGCCCGGTCAGCGTCCAGGCCTCGGTCGAGGGCCGGCCGGCCGCGGTGCAGGTGGTCAAGGCGCAGGTGCTGGGCAAGGAGCCGGTGCAGGGTGGCACCGGCGGCCCCGAGCAGAGCGGCGAGATCCAGGCGGTGCGGATCACCGGCGCGCACTCCGGTCTGAGCACCGACGCGTACGTGTACCTGCCCCCGCAGTACTTCCAGCCGGCCCACGCCCACCGGCACTTCCCGGCGGCGGTCGTGATGACCGGCTTCCCCGGTGACGCCAAGAACCTCGTCACCCGGCTGAACTACCCCTCGGCCGCGCTCCAGTTGATGCAGACCGGCAAGATGCAGCCGACCGTGCTGGTGCTGATGCGGCCCTCTCCGGCCATGCCGGCCGACACCGAGTGCGAGGACATCCCGGGCGGGGCGCAGTCCGAGACCTACTTCACCAAGGACGTGCCCGGGGTGGTCGCGGCCAGCTACCGGGTGTCCGCCGCCCCCGCCGCCTGGGGCGTGGTCGGCAACTCCACCGGCGGGTACTGCGCACTGAAGATGGCCATGCGCCACCCCGAGGTCTTCCCCACCGCGGTCGCGCTGTCGGGGTACTACAAGGCGGCGGAGGACGCGACCACCGGCGACCTCTTCAAGGGCAGCCAGCAGCGGCGGAACGAGGCCGACCTGTTGTGGCGTCTCGCCAATCTGCCGCAGCCGAAGATCTCGGTGCTGCTGGCCGGGCCGCAGGCCGGCGACGGCAGTTACAAGCCGAGCACCGAGGCCTTCCAGAAGGCGGTGAGGGCGCCGATGACCGCCAACGAGGCATGGGTCCCGCAGGGCGGCCACAACTTCCGCACCTGGTCGCAGCTGCTGCCGCCCTCGCTCGAGTGGCTCTCCCAGCACCTGACGGCCGGCACCTGACGGCCGTCAGGTGAGGCCGGGCCCGACCGGCCCCGGCCCGGCGCTCAGCTCAGCTGCTCCAGGGTGCCGGTGTGCAGCTCGCCGACCCGGCCGCCCTCGCCCTCGTACGTCCAGAAGACCCGGACGGTGAGCGCGGCGAGGTCCATCACATGGCTGACGGTGATGCCGCTCTGCTCCGTCCAGCTCACGAACCAGAGCTGCTCGCCGACCTGGGCGACGTGCAACGACACGTCCTCGAACTGGCCGGCCGACTCGCCGAGGCCCTCCCAGCGCAGCCGCTTGCCGTCGGCGGCGTACGAGTTGCGGAAGGCGGCGCCGTTGTCGACCTGGAACAGATAGGTGTGGCCGGCGAAACCCGGCAGAGGCGCGGTCATCTCGGACGTTTCCTCGGAATCTCGGCGGGTGGCTGCGGCCCGGGCGGCCGCACCCGTTCAACCTAGCGGACGCCGTGATCGTTCCCCACCATGTCCGGCCGACTGCGATCGGGGACACGTCGCACCCCCGTCGTGCCCCGGGAGGTCCCTCCGCCGACGGGAGCACACCGTGGCCGATTCGGGGCCCGTCGCCGGACCGGAAGGGGCCCGTTTCCGCCCCTTCCGATCCGCGTGCCGAACAGGCGAGTTGGATCGTCGAACAGGTGTTCCGTGGGCGAATCGCCGGAGGGGGTCGGCCATCGCTGCAGGGCCGCCCTTCGAGCCGAGCGCGGTATCACGTATAAATGACCAGCTCTGAAAGGAAACTGACGAACAGTCGGAGATCGCGGGGTCGGTGGCGGTCCCCGGCGTGTCGCCGACCGGGTATAGGTCTTGACCTCTCGACTACTCGGCGTGGCGCCAGGAGCAGGTTCCAGATGGTCGGAGATTGCACCCGAATGGCCGTCAAAATCGCCTAACTACATTGACTCATTGTAGAGTTGACGAAACGTGTGAAAGATTCCACAATTCTTCACTGATTGACGGATGGTGATCGGTCAGCGGTGGTCCGGCTCCGAACCGTGTGCTTATCCTGCTCGCGATGTTCCGCCTCCTGCGGACCTCGCGGCCGGTACGCCGGTTCCCGTCCAACCTGCCGCGAGCACCCCCTAGTACCGAATTCGGACGGGAACGGGGGAGCCGTTTCGGTGTGTCGACGCGCCCTGCATCGATTGTGCGTCGACCTGCGGCCGTGCCGTGCGACGCGGTGGCTCGGCCCTGCCCGAAATCCGAACTCGGCCTCCTCGTGGGCGTCTTCAAGGACACCGACATGCGTTTTGCCATCAGACCGGCGCGCCTCGGCGCGGCGGCGGCCGCGGCGGTGCTGCTCGCACTGCCGGTCGCCGGCCGTGCGGAGGCCGTCCGGCTCGTCACCCAGGACAGGCTCGCCCCCACCGAGATGACCGAGGGGATCGCCGCGAGCGCGAAGCTCACCGTGCACTCCCTGGTCTGCACCACCGCACGGACGGTCGGCGTCGCCGTGCGCGACGAGGCCGGTCGCAACCTGGACTTCCCCGGCGCCGCAGGCAATGTCCGGATCTGCCCGGGCGGTCTCACGATCGCCACCGGCGCCAGGTCCCTGCCGGCCGGCTCGTACACCGTCTTCGGCTACTGGCAGGACTACGGCAACGCCTGGCACAACCTCGCCCAGCAGGCCCTCACCGTCGCGCCGGCCTCCGGCGGGCCGACCCCGCCCGGGCCGACGCCCACCCCGGACGACCCCGATACCCCGGTCCCCGGCGGCTCGTTGGTCTGGTCCGACGAGTTCGACGGCTCGATAGCCTGGGGCTCGAAGTGGGTCGGCGGCCGCAGCAGCGCCTACCGCTACGGCGACCACAACCCGGACGGCAACAAGCTCGACTGGCTCGACCCCGGGGCCGTCACGACCGGGGACGGCGCCGCCGTCTTCACCGCCACCCCCTCCGGCCGGAGGCTGGAGAACGGCCGATACGCCTGGGGCACCGGCCTGCTCACCGCCGAGGGCTCCGACGAGGGCTTCCGGGTGCACGCCGGCGACTACGTCGAGACCAGGATCCAACTCCCGGAGGGCGCGGGCGCCTGGCGCGCGCTGTGGACCTGGAGCAACGGTGACAGCGAGGTGGACAGCTTCGAGTACCACCCGGACAATCCGCACCTGCTGGAACTCACCAACCACGTACGCCGTGGCGCCAAGTACTACACCGACCCGGACGCCGTCGCGTCGGGGAAGTGGGTGACCGTCGGCACCCGCTACGGCGCCAACTCGGTCGACTGGTACGTCAACGGCGAGCGCGTCTGGTCGGACGGCCGCGGGGAGGGCCAGCGCTGGTCCGCCTACCTGATCCTCAACCTCTCCGTGGTCGCCGGGAAGTACCACCCGGGCCCCGACGGTGCCGAGCCGATCACCGCCGCCGCGGACTACGTGCGGGTCTACCGCTGAGGTGGGGCCGCTGGCCTGTCACCGGCGCAGCCGATCGCCCAGAGTGACCGCGCGGACACGTCAAGTGGGCGGTGGAGAGCCCCCGTTCGGCGGCTGCGCGCGCCGGCCGCACTCGGCGTACGTTGGAGATCCGGAGGTGAGTGCCATGACCGAACTGGTTCTGAGCGAGGTCGGCGCGGTCGTCGCGCCGGAGCGGGAAGCCGAGTTGGTGGCCCTGTACCGCGAGCTGGTGGCGGGCCCGCTGCCGGAGGGGCTCGTTCGCACCGAGCTGCTTCGCGGCCCGGCCGGTCACTGGCGCGTGCAGAGCCTGTGGCGCGACATGGCCGCCCTGGAGGCGGTCCGCAACGCGCCGGAGAGGCCGGCCGCGCCGCGGATCTTCCGGCTGGTCGGCACCGAGCCGGAACTCACCGTGCACGAGGTGGTGGTGACCCAGACCGGTGAGCTCAGTCTGCACTGAACCCCCCTTTCGGCCACGGGTGCTGGCGCCTCCTCAGGGCGCCAGCACCCGGCCGAGCCGGGTGGCGATCTGCCGCATCACCGGCACCAGCGCGGTCTCGCCGTCCTGCGCCTCCAGCGCCCTGATCCGGGCCTCGGGCCCGGACACCGAGAGCGCGGTGGGCGTCGGCGCCCCGGGCACCGCGACGGCGATGCAGCGGACCCCGATCTCCTGCTCCTGGTCGTCGACCACGTACCCGCTCTCGCGGGCCGCCGCCAGGTGTCGCAGCAGCTCCGCCGGGTCGGTGTGGGTGTACGCGGTGTGCGCCGGCAGCGGCCGGGTGCCGAGGATCGCCCGGGCCTCCTCCTCGGGCAGTTGGGCCAGCAGTGCCTTGCCGACTCCGGTGCAGTGCGGCTGCACCCGTCGGCCGACCTCGGTGAACATCCGCATCGAGCGCCGGGACTGCACCTGGCCGACGTACACCACCTCGCCGCCCTCCAGCACGGCGAGGTTCGCCGTTTCGCCGGTGGCCTCCATCAGCTCCGTGAGGTACGGGCGGGCCCAACTGCCCAGCAGCCGGCCGGCCGTCTCGCCGAGCCGGATCAGCCGCGGACCGAGTGTGTACCGACGGGCCGTGTCCTGTCGGACATATCCCTGCTGGACGAGGGTACGGATCAGTCGGTGGATCGTCGGCATCGGCAGGCCCGAGCTGGCGGACAGTTCGCTGAGCGCGGCCGTGCCGCTGGCGTCGGCCAGCGCCTCCAGGAGCACGAAGGCGCGTTCGACGGACTGCACACCGCCGGCGCGGTCGGTGCCTGTCCGGTCTGCGGCGGGGGTGCTGGCCACGGTGTTCCCTTCGCTCGCGGGGGAGGAGTAGAGTCCCGCCGATCACATCAACAAACCGTTGAAATTCTGTATCGCGGAAACTAGGCTCCACTGTACAGAACGGAACCCGCCCGCAGGGGGGTCCGGATCTCGGGAGTTCCCATCGGAACCCCCAGTGTTGGCTCAACCGTCCAAGGAGTGTCCTGCCCATGGCTGCAGATCAGGGATCCGCCCCCAGCCTCCGGCCGGGGGTACCCCCAGGCGCATCCTCCGCCGCCCCGGTCGTCACGGTCGCCGGTCCCCGCGTCGCCCGCGCCGAGGAGGTGCTCACGCCGGAGGCCGTCGCCTTCGTGGTCGGGCTCCACCGCGCATTCGAAGGCCGCCGCCAGGAGCTCCTCGCCCGACGGAAGACCCGCCGCGCCGAGATCGCGGCGACCGGCACCCTCGACTTCCTGCCCGAGACCGCCGACGTCCGCGCCGGCGACTGGCAGGTCGCCGAGGCCCCGCGCGCCCTCCAGGACCGCCGGGTCGAGATCACCGGCCCGACCGACCGCAAGATGGTGATCAACGCGCTCAACTCCGGCGCGAAGGTCTGGCTCGCCGACTTCGAGGACGCCACCTCGCCCACCTGGGAGAACGTCGTCTCCGGCCAGGTCAACCTGATCGACGCCTTCGAGGGCCGGATCGACTTCACCTCGTCCGCGGGCAAGGCCTACACCCTGAAGCCCGCCGCCGAACTCGCCACCGTGGTCGTCCGCCCGCGGGGCTGGCACCTCGACGAGACCCACCTGCTGGTCGACGGCACCCCCGTCGCCGGCGGCCTGCTCGACTTCGGCCTCTACTTCTTCCACAACGCCGCCCGGCTGATCGCCCGCGGCGCCGAGGACCCGAACTCCGGGCCCTACTTCTACCTGCCGAAGACCGAGAGCCACCTCGAGGCGCGGCTGTGGAACGACGTCTTCACCCACGCCCAGGCCGAACTCGGCATCCCGTACGGCACGATCCGCGCCACCGTGCTGATCGAGACCATCACCGCGGCCTTCGAGATGGAGGAGATCCTCCACGAGCTTCGCGACCACGCCGCCGGGCTCAACGCCGGCCGCTGGGACTACCTCTTCTCCATCGTGAAGAACTTCCGCGACGCCGGCGAGCACTACATCCTGCCGGACCGCAACACCGTCACCATGGCCTCGCCGTTCATGGCCGCCTACACCCGCCTGCTGGTGCAGACCTGCCACCGCCGCGGCGCCCACGCGATCGGCGGCATGGCCGCGTTCATCCCCTCCCGCAAGGACCCGGAGGTCAACGCGGCCGCCCTGGAGAAGGTCAAGGCGGACAAGGACCGCGAGGCGGCCGGCGGCTTCGACGGCTCCTGGGTCGCCCACCCGGACCTCGTGCCGGTCGCCCGGGCCAGCTTCGACGCGGTTCTCGGCGACCGCCCGAACCAGAAGTCCGCGCCCGGCCCCGCCGAGCCCGTCACCGCCGAGCAACTGCTCGACATCGCCGGCGCCGGCGGTACCTGCACCCGTGCGGGCCTGCACAACGCCGTCCAGGTCGGCATCCGCTACATCGAGGCCTGGCTGCGCGGCCACGGCGCGGTCGGCATCTTCAACATGATGGAGGACGCCGCCACCGCCGAGATCTCCCGCTCGCAGATCTGGCAGTGGATCAACAACGGCGTCGTCCTCGCCGACACCGGCGAGAAGGCCACCGCGGAGCTCGTCCGTCGGCTCGTGGCCGAGGAGCTCGCCGAACTGCGCACCGAACTGGGCGAGGCCGCCTACGCCGGTGGGCGCTGGACGGAGGCCGCCAGGCTCTTCGAACAGGTCTCGCTGGCCGAGGAGTTCGTCGACTTCCTCACCCTGCCCGCGCTGCCGCTGCTCGACTGACCCCAACCTATCCGCCCGCCGGCCGGTCCGACGCCCGACAGGTCGTCGAACTCGCCGACCGCATTTCACCGTTCCGTACGGCCGCCGCCCAGCGAGGCGCCGGGGGCCGTACGGAACGGCCGTTTTCGGAGGCACTTCCCCCCATGGCGCTCATCTTCTTCAACGGTCAGGCGATGACCGGAGGCCCCTTCCACCCGGTGGTCGCGCCCTACCTGGTCGGGCCGGTGCGTACCGCGCCCGGCTACCGCTTCTTCTCCGTCCGGGACGTCTGCCCCGGCCTGCTGCCCGACCCGGGCGGCAGCGGGGTGATCGAGGGCGAGCTCTACGACCTGCCGCTGGAGCACCTGCGGGACGCCGTCCTGCCGGGCGAGCCGCCGGAGTTGGAGCTCGGTGTGATCGGCCTGGAGGACGGCACGCCGTGCCTGTCCATGGTGCTGCGCCGGGGCGAGCGGGAGCGCGGTGTGCACCGGGAGATCACCGCCCACGGCGGCTGGCGCGGCTACCTCGCCACGCTCGGCCGCACCGCCTGACCGGCGCCCCGGGGGAGGGCGCCGGTCGGGCGGACGCGGAAGGTCAGCCCGCCTTCCAGAACTTGACGGAGTCGACGGCGATGTCCGCCGAGGAGCCCACGGCGGGCACGGTGCCGCCGAGGGCCGTCTCGGACTGCAGCACCCAGTGCATCGTGTTGGCGGGGATGCGCGCGGTGGAGCGCCCGATCACCTTGCCGTCCAGGTAGAAGGTCACGCTGTCCTTCTGCCAGTCGACCGCCGAGGTGTGCCACGCGCCGGCCGTCGGGACACCGGTGGAGTAGGCATCCTGGTCGCTGCCCGAGGTGGCGTCGGCGCGGTGCATGAAGGCGCCGATCGAGCCGTTCAGGTCGCCCTCGGGGAAGTCGATCTCGCCGTGCTGCGGCCAGACGTCGTCGTCCGGCCAGAGCAGCCACGCCATCTTGTAGCCGGAGGCCGAGGTCGCCTTCCAGGTCACCTCGAAGCGCCCGTACTGGACGCCGCTCGCCCCGGCGGCGGCCGGGAGCTTGGGCACCGGTGCGGAGACCCAGGTGCCGGAGGCGTCCCGGTTGAGGTGGAGGTTCATCTGGCCGTTGGCGATGGACATCGTCTTCGACGGCGAGTAGGTGCCGTTCTTGCTGGTGTCCTTCCAGCCGTCCGGGTAGGCCCACCACTTGCTGTCCACCGCGGCCGGCAGCCCGGAGCAGTGACTGGTGGCGATGGTCGAGCCGTTCGAGCAGCCCGTCCAGCTGCCGAGCGGCACGTTCACGCCGTCGAAGTCGTCCGACCAGGTCGGCGCACCGGCCGTCGAGGTGGGGGAGGAGCTCGCCGACGGGGAGGCGGAGAGGCTCGGCGCCGGCGCGGACGAGGTCGCCGAGGCCGTGGGGGTGGGCGTCGCCGTGGGGGAGGGGCTCGGGGCGGCCGTGCTCGGGGCCGCGGTCGGGCTCGGGGCCGGCGCGGGGGTGCCCGCTTCGCGGACGTCGAGTGTCTGCACCGGGAGGTCGTGCCAGCGCCGGTTGCCGTCCTGCCAGGTGCCGAAGGCGGTGTAGACACCGGCCGGCAGCGTGCGGGCGGCGGTGGTGACCGTGACCCCGTCGGGGCATATCCGCAGGTTGCGGGCGGAACCGGGGAAGTCCAGCCGGTTCCCGGCGGCGTCGCGGACGGCGACGCCGATCCTCCGGGCGGTGAAGCAGGCGGAGGAGTGGACGGAGAGGGAGGCGGCTGCCGCGGTGTCCGCGGCCATGGCGACCGGCGTGAGCCGGTCCTGGGTCACCTCGGGCACGCTGGCGGCCTCGGCGCTACCCAGGAAGGGGACGGCCAGCAGGCCGAGCCCGGCGACCGCGCCCACCTTGAGGGCAATGGCGGAAACAGGCATGGAGTTGTTCCTCGACGACGCCTGCGAGGTGAGCTGTCGGATTCGGGCCGTCAGGTGGCCCGGCCGCCGGAGGGCGGCTTCACCCCAAGCCCTGGCCGTCCCGCGAGCATGCAAAGCGGGGCCAGGGCGACTTACCTGGTTCCCCCGCTCCCGTCCGTGTCGCATCTCGCGTTGCCGTCACCGGGCGGACGGGACTCGGCGGTCCCGGGACGGAGCCCACATGGCGCGGGCGTCCGAGCACCTTAGCAGTGTCTTTCCGGAGGACAAGGACGCCGGGTCGCCGATGTCAGGTCCATCACATTCGGGCGTGCCGCAGCCCCCGGACCCTCGCCGTGGGTCCGGGGGCTGTGCTCCGTACGGCCGTCGGCCCGTGGGGGCCGGTGCCACGGAGTCCGGGTGGCGTACCGTCCCTGGTACGGCCCGGAGTCCGGGGGGTCAGACGCGGGAGGCGAGCTCCTTCGCGGCGCGGGCGCAGGCCAGCGCGATCCGGTCCTCGTCGACCGTGGTCAGCACACCCTTCTCGACCACCGCGTTGCCGTTGACGAACAGCACCGCCAGCGGCGGCAGGGCGCCCATGGTGAGCGCGGCCACCGGGTCGGCGATCGAGGAGTGCATGATGCCGTCGATCTTCCAGAGCGCCAGGTCGGCCAGCTTGCCCGCCTCGACGGAGCCGATCTCGTTCTGCCGGCCGAGCACCCGGGCGCCGCCCATGGTGCCCAGGCGAAGCGCCTGACGGGCGGTCAGCGCGTCCGGGCGGCCGTGCAGGCGGTTGATCAGCAGGGCGTTGCGCAGCTCGGTGCCGAGCTCGCCGGACTCGTTGGAGGCGGTGCCGTCCACGCCGAGGCCCACCGGCACGCCGGCCTTCAGCATGTCCGGGACGCGGGCGATGCCGGCCGCCAGACGGGCGTTGGAGGACGGGCAGTGCGCCACACCGGTGCCGGTCTCGGCGAACTTGGCGATGTCGGAGTCGTTCATGTGGACGCAGTGCGCCATCCACACGTCCTCGCCGAGCCAGCCGGTGGACTCGAAGTAGTCGGTCGGGCCCATGCCGAACAGCTCCTTGCAGAACTGCTCCTCCTCGGCCGTCTCGGAGCCGTGGGTGTGCAGGCGCACGCCCTTACGGCGGGCCAACTCGGCCGACTGCTTGAGGAGTTCGGTGGAGACCGAGAAGGGCGAGCAGGGCGCGAGCGCCACGTGCAGCATGGAGCCGAACGAGGCGTCGTGCCACCGGTCGACGGCCTCCTCGGAGGCGATCAGGATGTCCTCGGTCCGCTCCACCGCGTGGTCCGGCGGCAGACCGCCGTCCTTCTTGCTGCGGTCCATCGAGCCGCGCAGCGCGGTGAAGCGCAGGCCGAGCTCCTGGACGCCCTCGATGGAGGCGCCGAGCACGTCGCCGCCGCCCTGCGGGAAGACGTAGTGGTGGTCGGAGGCGGTGGTGCAGCCGGACTTGAGCAGTGCGGCGGCCGAGCCCTGGGTGGCGGCGTGCACCAGCTTCTCGTCGATCCGGGCCCAGGTCGGGTAGAGGGCGACCAGCCAGTCGAAGAGGATGCTGTCCTGGGCGAGGCCGCGGGTGATCCACTGGTAGAAGTGGTGGTGGGTGTTGACCAGGCCCGGGGTGACCAGGTGGCCCTCGCCGTTGATGCGACGCACCACGTTGTCCAGCCACTGCGGGGCGGGGCCCTCGCCGACCGACTCGATCCGGTTGCCGAGGATCACCACGTGGCCGCGGGCGTACTCGGTGTCGTTTGCGTCCACCGTCGCGACGGCGACGTTCTCGATCACGATCCGCCGGTCGGCGGGTGGGGGCTGGACTGCCATGGCGTGAACTCCTAGGGGCGAGGGCTGAGGGTGGGGCGGGCCGGCCGGCGGGGTGCGGGCGCCGCCGCGGGGAGGCACAGGGGCCCCGCGGCGACCGCCGTCCGGCCCGTGGCGGGCGGGTGGCGGCCCGGTCAGGCGACGGGTATGACCGGGACGACGCCCTCGCGGTGCACAGTGCCCTCGATCAGGCCGTACATCCGGTCGGCGGCGTAGTACACCTCGTTCTCGTTCTTGAGGCCGAAGGGCTCCAGGTCGACGAGGAAGTGGTGCTTGTTGGGGAGCTCCAGGCGGACCTCGTCCACCTCGGAGCGGTTGTTGAGCACCCGGGTGCCCATCGCGTGCAGGGTCTGCTGCAGCGAGTACGAGTACGTCTCGGCGAACGCCTCCAGCATGTGGCGCTTCACGTGGTTGTACGAGCGGTTCCAGTTCGGCTGGGGCTCGTCGTCGCGGCCGGTGTAGCCGTACTTCCAGCGGGCCGTCACCTGGGTGGCCAGGATGCGGTCGTAGGCCTCCTGGAGGGTGGTGTACCTGTCCTTGATGTAGCCCCAGAACTCCGAGTTGGTCGTGTTCATCACGATCAGGTCCTTGAGGCCGGAGATCACCTGCACGGACTCGCCGTCGAAGACGATCTCGGAGGTGCGTACCTCCTGGCCGTTGCGGACGAAGGAGTGGCCGACCTCCTCGGAGCCGATGAAGCGGGCCGAGCTGTCCGGGGTCCGGATCCGGTCCCAGGTGTACTCCTCGATCCGGATGCGGGCGCTGTGCACCACGCCGCGCTCGGTGTTCTCGACGAAGTGGCGGGCCAGCGTGATGCCGAAGGCCTCCGCCGACTCGATGCCGTACTCCTTGGCGAAGGCGTAGACGGTGTTCTTCGTCGTGTCGGTGGGCAGGCAGTTGGCGTTGGAGCCGGTGAGGTGGACGTCCTCGAACTCGCCCTGCAGGGAGACCGAGACGTTCAGGTCTTTGATCTCGTGCCGGGTGGAGTCGCGGTAGACCCGCACGATGCGGTTCTCCGCCTTGCCGTACTGGTTCTGACCGAGCACATGGGCCATGGCATGGCTCCTAAGCTTCCAGGTCGGTCTACTAGCTTCCGCGGTAGACCGAGTAGCCGAACGGGTTGAGCAGCAGCGGCACGTGGTAGTGGTGCTGCGCGGGCGCGACCGTGAAGACGATCGATACCTCGGGGAAGAACGGCGCCGCCTCGTTCCGGGCCGCGTAGTACGCGGTGGTGTCGAAGAGGAGCCGGACGACCGAGCCCGCCTCCACGGCCGGCAGGTCCTTGGCCCGGCCGTCGGAGTCCGTGGCGGAGGTGCCGAGCACCTTCCAGCCACCCTCGGTGTGCAGTGCCAGCTCGACCGGGACGCCTTCGGCCGGGCGGCCGAGGCTGGTGTCGAGCACGTGCGTGGAGATGCCAGTCATGGGTTGAAAGACCTTACTGATGGCAGGAATTGACCGGCCGTCGGAGTCTAGGACCCGTCGAGCAGCCGGTTGATGCGGATGTCGTTGATCTTGCGCAGCTCACCGCGGACGATCTCGCGCTCGGTGGCGGCGTCGTTGGGGAAGCGCTCGCGCAGCGAGGCGAGCATGGTGGCGGCCGTTCGGCCGGTCGCGCAGATCAGGAACACGTGGCCGAACTTCGCCTCGTAGGCGGCGTTGGCCTCGTGCAGGTCGTCGAGGAGCGCGGTGTCGGCTCCCCGGATGCCGGCCTGCTCGCGTTCGGAGGTGGCGTCGCCGGCCTTCGGCGTGCCGATCCGGGCGTGGCCGGCCATCGCGTCGGCGAGGTCCCCGGCGGTGAGGGCGGCCATCGCGGCGGCGTTGGCGTCGAGCAGCGCGGTGCGGTCCGGCCACGGCCGGGCGGCCGCGACCGCCTCGGCCCAGCGGGGGCTGGAGCAGACCTCCAGCAGTGTCTCCCGCAGGTCGGCGGCCGGGGCTGCCGCCAGGGTCTCAAGCGCCCTGGTGTCCGCGGCGGTGGATTCGTTGGTCACGGGTGGACCTCCTGAAGAGTGGTGCCACTCGCACAAGCTAGATCCACCACCGCAGACCGTCAACACTTTGTTGAACGGTTGGTGGTTACGTTTCGCGGCGGGCCGTGTTGCCGGGGGATGTCGTGTGGGATCCGCCAATGGGCCCGGGCCCGGCCGCGGGGGAAGACTCGGCTCGGGCGGCGTCAGCCCTTGCGGGAGCCTTCCTGCCGGTTCAGGTAGTTGTAGACGGTGAAGCGGCTGACGCCGAGCGCCGAGGCCACCGTCTCCACCCCGTGCCGGACGGTGAACGCCCCGCGCTCCTCCAGCAGGGCCACCACCTGCTGCTTCTCGGCCCGGTCCAGCTCGGTCAGCGGGCGTCCGTCGAACTGGCGGGCCATCTCGGCCAGCAGCCGGTCGAGCGCGCTGCTGAGGTGCGGCAGCCGGACGGCGAGCGCCGCCCGGCCGTCCCACTCGAGGACGACGTCGTCCGGTCGGGCCTCGGCCGGCTCGACCGCGGTGGCGCCCACCGCGTCCAGCAGCGGCTTTATCGCCGCGGTGAGCGGGTGTTCCAGGGCGTTGCTCACGGCGTACCCACTCCTTCCGGGGACGGCTCGTCGCCGAGCACGCTGATCTGGACGGAGATCCGGGTGGCCCCGGCCTCCAGGGTCTCGCGCAGCAGGCGCGTGACCGCGGTCAGGGTCTGCTCGGCCTCGCCCTCGGCGCTGGTGCCGAAGGGCCCGACCGAGACCTCGAGGCCGGCTTCGTCCACGACCCGGCGGGCAGCCTTGGCGTGGTCCGGGAAGCTGTCCAGCTCGAACGGTTCTGTCGTGAACTCCACCATCAATCGCACGCGCTCACTCTAGACGGCCCGCGCAAGGGCCGGACGGGCGCACGGGTGCGCGGGGCGGCTGGGTGATCGGACAGGCCGCGGGCGGTGTGACCGGCGGCGTTCGGCCACTTCAACAAATTGTTGCGGCGGCCTTGACGGCCCGGAAGGTCCTCGGAGAAGCTTCCACCAGACAGAATCCCCCTTCCGGATCGTGGAAGTCGGGAACGGAAGAGAGGGAAGGTGAGCACGTGACTGCCGCCGCCGCGCACAGCTACACGGTCAACCTGTCGATCCTGTTCAACGAGCTCCCGCTGCTGGAGCGCCCGGCCGCCGCAGCCGCGGCCGGCTTCACCGCCGCCGAGCTCTGGTGGCCCTTCGGCGAGAACCACGACCCGTCCCAGGCCGAGCTGGACGCACTCCGCAAGGCCTTCACCGACGCGGGCGTGCGGCTCACCGGCCTCAACTTCCTCGACGACCTCGTCAGGGGCGCCCGCGGCACCGCCTCGGTGCCCGCCGAGAGCGAGCGCTTCCGGGCCAACGTGCCGGTGGCCGCCGCCCTCGCCGAGTCCCTCGGCACCAAGGCGCTGAACGCCCTCTACGGCAACCGGGCGACGGGCGTCGACCCCGCCGAGCAGGACGCCCTGGCGCTGGAGAACCTGGTGATCGCCGCCCGGGCCGCGCACTCCGTCGGCGCGATCCTGCTGATCGAGACCCTCAACCGGGTCGAGTCCCCGGACTACGCCCTGCTCACCGCCGAGGCGGCGATCGAGGTCGTGGACAAGGTCAACGCGGCCACCGGCCTCGACAACGCCAGGTTCCTCTGCGACCTCTACCACCTCGCGAAGAACGGCGAGGACCTCGCCGCCGTGATCGAGAAGTACGCCGACCGGATCGGCCACGTGCAGATCGCCGACGTGCCGGCCCGCAACGAGCCCGGCACCGGCGAGCTCGACTTCGAGGCCCTCTTCGCCCGCCTGACCGCCGCCGGCTACCGCGGCCGGATCGGCCTGGAGTACAAGCCCTCCACCGGCGTCAGCGCCGACAGCTTCGCGTGGCTCCCGCGCGACCTGCGCGCCAAGTGAGCCACCCCCTCCCCGCACCCCCAACGTAAGGAACACGACGCGATGAGCCGCAAGATCGCCTTCATCGGCCTCGGCATCATGGGCAGCCCGATGGCCGCCAACCTGGTCAAGGCCGGCCACCACGTCACCGGGTACAACCTGACCCAGCCGCAGATCGACGCCCTGGTCGCCGCGGGCGGCCACGGTGCCACCAGCATCGCCGACGCGGTGAAGGACGCCGAGGTCGTCATCACCATGGTCCCGGCCGACCCGCACGTCGAGCAGGCCGTCCTCGGCGAGGGCGGCGTGCTGGAGAACGCCCAGCCCGGCACCCTCCTGATCGACATGTCCTCGATCACCCCGCAGACCTCGATCAAGGTCGAGGCCGCGGCCAGGGAGAAGGGCGTCCGCGCCCTGGACGCCCCGGTCTCCGGGGGCGAGGCCGGCGCGATCGAGGCCGTTCTGTCGATCATGGTCGGCGGCGCGGCGGAGGACTTCGCCGAGGCCAAGCCGCTGTTCGACGCCCTCGGCACCACGGTCGTCCACGTCGGCCCGGCCGGCGCCGGCCAGACCGTCAAGGCCGCCAACCAGCTCATCGTGGCCGTCAACATCCAGGTGCTCGCCGAGGCCGTGGTCTTCCTGGAGAACGCGGGCGTCGACCTGCAGGCCGCACTGGACGTGCTCGGCGGCGGTCTGGCCGGCTCCACCGTGCTCAACCGCAAGAAGGCGAACATGCTGAACCGCGAGTTCGCCCCCGGCTTCCGGATCGACCTGCACCACAAGGACATGGGCATCGTCACCGACGCCGCCCGCGCAGTCGGCGCCGCCCTGCCGGTCGGTGCCGTGGTCGCCCAGTTGGTCGCCTCCGCCCGCGCCAACGGCGACGGCTCGCTCGACCACTCCGCCCTGCTGCGCGGCGTCGAGCGCCTCTCCGGCCGGACGGTCTGACCGGGCGCATCCCCGACTCCTCCTGGCGGCGTGTACCTGTCCGGTCGTGCCCGCGCCGCCAGGAGGCTGTACCCGACCGGCAGCGGGCCGCGGCCCTGCCCGCCCACTGCCGGTCGTCCCAGACCGGCGGCGCGCAACCCTCCCGGAGGCACTTCGGTCGTGCCCACGCGAGCCGCCCCGGCCCCTTCTCTGCCGAGGGGAGCCTCTCGAACGTCGGAAGCGGGACGAGTGGGGGCACCTCCCGGCCGAAGGTCGGGGGAGGCGGCGAGAAGGGGGCCCACCACCGGCACTCGCGCGAGCAACACCGCGCAGTGCCCCGCGCTCCTGGGTAGTGCCAGTACGTAGACGTTTCCGAAGAAAGGCCACCACCATGCCCGCCACCCCCGCTCAGGGTCATGTGGTCGTCGCGCCCGACAAGTTCAAGGGCTCCCTGGAGGGCGCCGAGGTCGCCGCGCGGATCGCCGCCGGTGTCCGCCGCGCCGCCCCCGGCACCGAGGTGCGCGAGCTCCCCGTCGCCGACGGCGGCGAGGGCACCCTGGCCGCCGCGCTGGCGGCCGGCTTCGAGCGGGTCGCCGTCAAGGTGGCCGGGCCGACCGGCCTGCCGGTGGACGCGGCGATCGCCGTCCGCGGCGACACCGCCGTGGTCGAGCTGGCGCAGGCCTCCGGCCTGGCCCGGCTCCCCGGCGGGCGGACCGCGCCGCTCGCGGCCGGCTCCTACGGGGTGGGCCAGCTGATCTCCCGGGCGGTCTCGCTCGGCGTCTCGCGGATCGTGCTCGGCCTCGGCGGCAGCGCCTGCACCGACGGCGGCGCCGGCATGGTCCAGGCGCTCGGCGTCGGCCTGTACGACGCGGACGACACCGAGCTGCCGCCCGGCGGCGCGGCCCTGCGCCGCCTCGCCCGGATCGACCTCGGCCCGCTCGCGGACCTGCTCGCCGGGGTGGACGTGGTGGTCGCCTGCGACGTCGACAACCCGCTGCTCGGGCCGCGCGGCGCCACGGCCGTGTACGGCCCGCAGAAGGGCGCGGACGGCGACGACCTGGTGGTCCTGGAGGAAGGACTGACCCGGTGGGCGGACGCCGTCCGCACCGTCACCGGGCGGGACGTCCGCGACGCCCCCGGCGCCGGGGCGGCAGGAGGGGTCGGCTTCGCCGCCCTGGCCCTGCTCGGCGCCACCATGCGGCCCGGGATCGAGCTCCTCCTCGATCTCCTGGGCTTCGACGAGGCTGTGCGTGGGGCGCGCCTCGTCGTCACCGGTGAGGGATGCCTGGACGCGCAGACGCTCCACGGCAAGGCCCCCGCCGGCGTCGCCGCGGCAGCCACCCGGGCGGGGGTTCGGGTGGCTGCCGTGGCCGGACGGCTGGAACTGTCCGAACCCGAGTGGCGGGCGGCGGGCTTCGCCGCGGCCGTGGCCCTCACCGATCTGGCCGAACGGCCCGGCGAGAGCATGACCAGGGCCGGCGAGCTGGCCGAGACCGCGGGGGAGCGGCTGGCCGCCCAATTGCTGGGGCGTTAAGACCCTGTTCCCTCATAGGTTCCTACATTGACGTTTTGTTGAAGGCGGGCCTAGGCTCCGAGCACTCGCAGCCGTCCGGGCCCGAACCGCCGCCCCAACTCCCGTGCGCGCCTTCGGCACTCCCCACTCGTACCCTCGTTTCGGAGGTCCCGATGCCCCTCAGCGACAGGCCGGCCGCCCCGGCGGTGATCCGCTCCCGCCGGGTCGTCCTGCCGGACGGCGAGCGCCCGGCCGACGTCCTCGTCCAGGACGGGCGGATCGCCCAGATCGCCGCGCACGGCTCGCTGCTCGCGGGGGACCGCCTGCTCACCGACCTCGGCGAGACCGCCCTGCTGCCCGGCCTGGTCGACACCCACGTGCACGTCAACGAGCCCGGCCGCACCGAGTGGGAGGGCTTCGCCACCGCCACCCGGGCGGCCGCGGCCGGCGGCGTCACCACGATCGTCGACATGCCGCTGAACTCCGTCCCGCCGACCACCACGCTCGCCGGGCTGGAGGCCAAGCGGAAGACCGCCGAGGGCCAGGCCTGGGTCGACCTCGGCTTCTGGGGCGGCGCGGTGCCCGGCAACACCGGCGACCTGGCGGCGCTGCACGAGGCCGGCGTCTTCGGCTTCAAGAGCTTCCTCGCCCCGTCCGGCGTGGACGAGTTCCCGCACCTGGGCACCCCGGAGGAGCTGGAGTCGGCGCTCGCCGAGCAGGCCCGGCTCGGCGCGCTCGCCATCATCCACGCCGAGGACCCGGCCGTCCTGGACGCCGCCCCGCAGCAGTCCGGCGTGCACTACCGCGACTTCCTGGCCTCCCGGCCGGACGACGCCGAGGCCGCCGCGGTGGCCCGGCTGCTCGACACCGCCCGCCGCACCGGCACCCGGGTGCACATCCTGCACGTCTCCTCGGCCGCCGTGCTGCCGCTGCTGCGCCAGGCCCGGGAGGACGGCGTGCAGGTGACCGCCGAGACCTGCCCGCACTACCTCACCCTCACCGCGGAGGAGGTGCCGGACGGCGACACCGCCTTCAAGTGCTGCCCGCCGATCCGCTCCGAGTCCAACCGGGACGCCCTGTGGGCGGCGCTCGCGGCCGGCGAGTTCGCCGCCGTGGTCTCCGACCACTCGCCGTCGACCCCGGACCTGAAGCTCCTTCAGTGGTACGGCGGCAGCGGCGACTTCGCCGCGGCCTGGGGCGGCATCGCCTCCCTGCAGCTCGGCCTGCCCGCGATCTGGACCGAGGCCCGGCGCCGCGGCCACACCCTCGCCGACGTCGTCCGCTGGATGGCCGCCGGCCCGGCCGCACTGGTCGGCCTCACCGGCACCAAGGGTGCCATCGCCCCCGGCCACGACGCCGACCTGGTCGCCTTCGACCCGGACGCCGACTTCGCGGTGCACGCCGAGGAACTGCACCACCGCAACCCCGTCACCCCGTACGCCGGCCGCACGCTCACCGGCGCGGTACGCACCACCTGGCTCCGCGGCCGGGTGGTCGACACCGCCGGCGAGCCGTTCGGCCGTCAGATCACCCGTCCTTGAGGAGAGTCGAGTTGAGCACCGAGAAGACCGCGGCCGCGCCCTTCACCGAGCTGGTCGACCTGGCCTCCCGCCGGCTGGGCGCGGGCGTGGTCGCCACCAACGAGGACACCTTCGCCGACGCCGAGAACCTGCTGGTCGCCAGGCCCGCCGAGTTCCGCCCGCACACCTTCGGCCACAAGGGCCAGATCATGGACGGCTGGGAGTCCCGCCGCCGCCGCGGCGCCTCCGCCGACCAGCCGCACCCCACCGACGAGGACCACGACTGGGCGATCGTCCGGCTCGGCGCGGCCGGCCTGGTCCGCGGCGTGGTCGTGGACACCGCGCACTTCACCGGCAACTACCCGGAGAGCGCCTCCGTCCAGGCCGCGTCCGTACCCGGCCACCCCTCGCCCGCCGAGGTCGAGGCCGCCGAGTGGACCGACCTGGTGCCCCGCACGCCGCTGCAGGGCGACACCGCCCACGAGTTCGCCGTCGACAACGCCACCCGCTGGACGCACGTCCGCCTGAACATCTGGCCGGACGGCGGCGTCGCCCGGCTGCGCGTCCACGGCGAGGTGCTGCCCGACCCGCGCGAGCTCGACGGCCTCACCTTCGACCTCGCCGCGCAGGAGACCGGCGGCGTCGCCGAGGCCGCCTCGGACCGCTACTTCTCCTCCCCGCACAACCTGAACGCTCCCGGCCGCGCCACCGTCATGGGCGAGGGCTGGGAGACCCGGCGTCGGCGCGACAAGGCCAACGACTGGGTCCGGATCGCCCTGGCCGGGGGCGGCGAGGTCCTGGCCGCCGAGGTGGACACCACCCACTTCGTCGCCAACGCCCCCGGCTGGGCCGACCTGGCGGGCTACGACGCCTCCGCCGGCGGCGACCCCGCCACCGACACCGCGGGCTGGTTCCCGCTGCTGGCCCGCACCCGGCTGCAGCCCGACACCCGGCACCGCTTCCGGCTCGACACCGGACGCCCCGTCACCCACGTGACGATCAACGTCTACCCGGACGGCGGCCTCGCCCGGCTCCGGCTCACCGGGCGCCTCACCGAGGCCGGCCGCGCCGCCCTCGCACTGCGCTGGTTCGACGCGCTGCCCGCCGCCGAGGCCGGGGCCGCGCTCACCGCGGCCGGCCTGACCACCGAGGAGGCCGCCGGGCTGACCGCCGCCCGGCCGCTCCGGGACGCCGACGCGGCCGCCGCCGCGGTGGCCGCCCTCAGGCCCTCCGACGGCCCCGACGGCGAGCACACCTCGCGCCGCCGTGCCGCCGTCTGGCGCCTCCTCGGCGTCTGACCCCAGACCTCACCCGCACCGCACCGCTGCTACTGAAGGACCCTCATGCCGAAGATCCTGACCACCGAGTCCGGCGCGCCCGTCGCCGACAACCAGAACTCCGCCTCGGCCGGCGAGTACGGCCCGCTGCTGATCCAGGACCAGCAGCTGCTGGAGAAGCTCGCCCGCTTCAACCGCGAGCGCATCCCGGAGCGCGTGGTGCACGCCCGCGGCTCCGGCGCCTACGGCTACTTCGAGGTCACCGACGAGGTGTCGCAGTACACCAAGGCGGACTTCCTCTCCGCGGTCGGCCGGCGCACCGAGGTCTTCCTGCGCTTCTCCACGGTGGCCGGCAACCTGGGCGCCTCCGACGCGGTGCGTGACCCGCGCGGCTTCGCGCTGAAGTTCTACACCGAGCAGGGCAACTACGACCTGGTCGGCAACAACACCCCGGTGTTCTTCATCAAGGACCCGATCAAGTTCCCCGACTTCATCCACTCGCAGAAGCGCGACCCGCACACCGGCATCACCGAGGCCGACAACGTCTGGGACTTCTGGGCGCACGCCCCCGAGGCCACCCACCAGATCACCTGGCTGTTCGGCGACCGCGGCATCCCGGCCTCCTACCGGCACATGAACGGCTACGGCTCGCACACCTACCAGTGGGTCAACGAGCAGGGCGACGCCTACTGGGTGAAGTACCACTTCAAGACCAACCAGGGCATCCGCTCGCTGGACGGCGCGCAGGCCGCCGAGGTGGTCGGCGGCGACGCGGACAGCCACCAGCGCGACCTCCACCAGGCCATCGAGCGCGGCGTGTTCCCGTCCTGGACGCTCTACGTCCAGCTGATGCCCGTCGCCGAGGCGGCCACCTACCGCTTCAACCCCTTCGACCTCACCAAGGTCTGGCCGCACGCCGACTACCCGCTGGTCAAGGTCGGCCGCCTGGTGCTCAACAAGAACCCGGAGAACGTCTTCGCCGAGGTCGAGCAGGCCGCGTTCTCGCCGAACAACTTCGTCCCCGGCATCGGCCCCTCCCCGGACAAGATGCTCCAGGGCCGCCTGTTCGCCTACGCCGACGCCCAGCGCTACCGCCTCGGAGTCAACCACACCCAGCTGCCGGTGAACGCCCCGCGCGCCACCGAGGCGAACAACTACGGCCGGGACGGGTACAGCGCCCTCAACACCTCCGGCCGCGCCAAGAACTACGAGCCGAACTCCTTCGACGGCCCTGCGCAGACCGACAGCGCCCTGGCCGCCCCCGTCCGGGTCGAGGGCCACACCGGCACCTACACCACCCCGGCGCACACCAAGGACGACGACTTCTTCCAGGCCGGCGAGCTCTACCGGCTGATGTCGGACGGCGAGAAGGCCCGCCTGATCGCCAACCTGGCCGGCTTCCTCGCCCAGGTCAGCCGCGAGGACATCGTGGAGAAGAACCTCGCCCACTTCCACGCGGCCGACGAGGAGTACGGCAGCCGCCTGGAGGCCGCGGTGAAGAAGCTCCGCGCCGGCGACGACGCCTGACCGGCACCCCGACCGGGCCTCTCCCCCCTGGGCAGTGGGGGAGGGGCCCCTCGCCGTCCCGCCGCCGGCCCGGCACCTGACGGACACTCACCGCCCCTGCCGTATCCGGGCGTACGACCGCCCAACCCGGTGCCGCCACGGCTACGCTGGAGGGGCGCGGCCGCGCCGCGCGCTCGCCCGAGCGGAAGGGGACACCCATGCCGGCACCGAGCCGGGGCCGCCGGACCGGCCCCGCCCACAACCCGAACCCGTACGGGCCGCTGCACCGCGCGCTGCGCCTGCTGGAGGCCGTCGACCGGCACCCGCACGGCGTCGACACCGCCCGGCTCGCCCGCGAACTCGGCCTGCAGGCCGCCGCCGTACGGGAGTTGGCCGAAGCGCTGGAGTGCGAGGGCTACCTGCTCTTCGACGACGGCGTCTGGCTGCTCGGCGGCGCCCTCACGGTGCTCGGCCAGCAGAACCGCGAACAGCTCGTCCGGGCCCGGTTGCACCGCCGGCTCGCCGACCTGCGCGAAGAACTCGGCGCCGCCGTCTACTTCACCCGCTACCACGACGGCGAACTCAGCGTGGAGGCGGTCTCCGCCACCGACCGGACACCGGCCGTCCAGGAGTGGGTGGACTTCCGGGCGACCGCGCACGCCAGCGCCATGGGCAAGTGCCTGCTCAGCCAGCTCGACTACGACGGCCGCCGCGACCACCTCGCCCGCCACCCCGTCGCCCGGCTCACCTCCCGCACCATCACCGACCCCGAGCAACTCCTGCACCGGCTGGAGCGGCAGCCCGCCACCGTCCCCGTGCTCGACCTCCAGGAGTACGCGCTGGGCACGGTGTGCGCCGCCGTCCCCGTCACCGCCGGCGCCACCGTAGGCTGCCTGGCCACCTCGCTGCCCGCCGCCGAGACCCACCGCCTGCGCGCCGCCGCCGAACTCCTCTCACTGCGCGCGGCCCCGCTGATGCTGGCGATGGCGGTCTAGGGCGAGTGGCCCCGCCCGCGCCCGGGCAGGATGCCGGCGTGACCGGCGTCGTCGGAGGGGGTGCCGTGGCCGGCAGGGCCTCGCTGTTCGGCAGGCTGTGCATCGCGGCGGGCCTGGCGACGGCCACCCCGCCCGCCGCGGTGCTCGCCTACTCCTTCGGCGTCGACTGGCAGCTGCGCCCGACCGCGCCGTCGACGTCCCTGCTGCTCGCAGGCCTGGCGCTGGCGCTCCTCGGCGGTCTTGTGGCCAGGGCCGACGTGTTCGTCGGCTGCCTCGCGGTGCTGTTCTTCCTGGCCGTGCTCTGCCTCGGCAGCGAGCTGGCCGGCCGCGCGGTGGAGCGGACCAGGGACTGGTACCGCACACCGCAGGCGGTCACCGTGACCCTGACCGAGTGCCAGGTGTACCGGGAGACCAGCGGGCCGTTCGACAACCTCTACGGCTGCCTGCACACCTGGAGCTTCGACGGCCGGCAGCTGTCCGAGCGGCGCATCGCCGGGGACCACCCGGACGGCCACCGGATCCGGCTCTGGATGGACCCCGACGACGGCTCGCTCGACGACCACGCCTGGTTCACCGTCGTCGCCGCGAGCGCCTTCGGCCTCTTCACCGGTGCGCTCGCGGTCCTGATGGCCCGGCTCGCCGTCGAGGACTTCGTGACGACGATCCGCACGGCGGTCCGCCGACCCGCACCGGCGCCGGACTGAGCGGCGGCCACCTCGCGCACCCGGGCCGTGCGCGGCGCTGAAACTTATTAGACTCAATGTCGATAAGCCCCTTGCCGGGTCTGCTACCCGCGAGTACGTTGCCAGAGCCGAAGCCGCCACCGCAGGCCAGGAGGCTGCCCCATGCCCAGCACCACCCCGCCCCCGCGCATCCACGACAGCCTCGTCCTGGAGCCCCGCGACGTGCAGTTCGACTGGTCGAGCCTGCCGCTGCACTGGATCCCCGACGAGCCGTTCGCCACCCACACGATCAACGTGCTGCACCTGCTCCTTCCGGAGGGCGAACGCTGGTTCGTCCGGGTCTTCTCCGAGGCACTGCCGATGATCACCGACGAGCAGCTCCGCGAGGAGGTCCTCGGCTTCATCGGCCAGGAGGCGATCCACGCCGAGGCCCACCAGGAGGTGCTCGACCACCTGCTCGGCCAGGGCCTCGACCCGAGGCCGTACATCCGTCAGATCGGCTGGCTCTTCCACCGCGTCCTCGGCGAAAAGCCCGGCCTGAGCGGCCGCCGGCGCCGGGAGAACATCATCGAGCGGGTCGCGTTCGTCGCGGCGATCGAGCACTTCACCGCCTTCCTCGGCAACTGGGCACTCAACTCGCCCGGCCTGGACCGCGCCCAGGCCGACCCCACCATGCTCGACCTGCTGCGCTGGCACGGCGCCGAGGAGGTCGAGCACCGCAGCGTCGCCTACGACCTGCTCGTCCACCTCGACCCGGGCTACCTCCGGCGGATGCGCGGCATGCTCGTCTCCGGCCCGCTGCTCGTCCACCTGTGGGTCCGCGGGGTGCGCTTCCTGCTCGCCGCCGACCCGGAACTCCGCGGCCGGATCCGGCCGACCTGGCGGGACGCGCAGGTCCAGGCGCGCCGCGGCCTGCTGCCCGACCCGAGGGCGATGGCCCGCTCCGCCGCGCGGTACTTCAGGCCCGGCTACCACCCCACCCAGGAGGGCTCCTCCAGCCAGGCCCTCGGCTACCTGGCGACCTCCCCGGCCGCCCGCGCGGCCGCCGCCCGCTAGGAAGGTCAACCGGTTAGGGGCGCGTGGGGGCACCTCCCACGCCCCTGTGAGACACCCCCACCGTCCGACCCGTTCCGGAGCCGCTCTCGATGGATCCTGTCACTCCGCCTCCCGACCTCTACGGCCGTCCCCGGCACGACCGGTTCATGCGCTGGCTCACCGCCTTCGGCGACCACTACAGCCCGGCTCTGGGCAGCCCCGGGTTGCGCCGCAGCCCCCGCAGGCCCGCCCCCGCGCCCGTCCCGCCGCTGCGCCTGGTCGTCACCGGCCACCGTTCCGTCGCCGACGGCGTCGCCGCCCTCCACCTCGCCGAGCCGTCCGGCGGCCAACTGCCCGCCTGGCAGCCCGGCGCCCGGCTGCTCCTCACCCTGCCCTCCGGCCGGCAGCGCCACTACTCGCTCTGCGGGGACCCGGCCGACCGGCACCGCTACCGGATCGCGGTACGCCGGATCGCCGACGGCGGCGGCGGATCCGTCGAACTCCACGACGAGGTTGCGGTCGGCGACCTGCTGACCGCCACCCGGCCGCGCAACGGCTTCGCGTTCTGCGCCGAGCCCGCCGTGCTGCTGCTGGCCGGCGGCATCGGCATCACCCCGCTGCTGCCGATGGCCCGTCAGGCCCACGCGCTCGGCCTCGACTGGCGGCTGGTGCACACGGGCCGCACCGCCGCCGCACTGCCCTTCGCCGACGAGTTGCGCGCCTTCGACCCGGCCCGGGTGGAGATCCGCACCGACGACCGCGACGGCCCGCCGGACGCCGCCGAGCTGCTCGCCCGGGCCCCGCGCGGCGCCGCCGTCTACTGCTGCGGCCCGGCCCCGATGCTCGCCGCCGTCCAGCAGGCCCTGGACGCCTCGCCCGCCCGCGCCCTGCACTTCGAGCGGTTCGGCGCCGCCCCCGTCACCGGCGGGCACCCGTTCACCGTCCGGCTCGGCGCCGACGGGCCCGAACTCGCCGTCCCCGTCGACCGGTCCGCACTCGACGTCGCCCGCGAGCTGCGCCCGGACCTCCCGTACTCCTGCAAGCAGGGCTTCTGCGGTACCTGCCGGGTGCGGGTGCTCGACGGCACGCCCGAGCACCGCGACCGCCGGCTCACCCCCGACGAGCGGGCCGGCGGCGCGCTGCTGCCCTGTGTCTCCCGCGCCGCCGAGGGCGAGACCCTCGTCCTGGACCTCTGAGGAGCCGTCCCGTGACCTTCCCCTACGACGAGCACGACCTCGCGCGCTTCCGCGAGACCCAGCAGCTCGCCTACCACTGCGCCGAACAGGTCGCCGCCTGGATCGAACCCGGCGTCACCGAGCGCCAGGCCACGGCGGAGCTGCGCCGGTGCCTGGAACGGGCCGGGGTGCAGGACTACTTCCACGTGCCGTTCGCCTGGTTCGGCGACCGCACCGCGTTCCGGCACTTCCACACCCCGCTGCAGTTCTTCGCCGGCAGCCGCCGCCTGGAGGAGGGCATGCCGTACGTGCTGGACTGCGCGCCCGTGGTCGACGGCTACACCGCCGACATCGGCTACGGCGGCAAGGTCGGCGAGAACCCGGTCTGGGACCGCCTCGCCGCCGATCTGAAGGTCTACCGGGAGCTGATCCTCGCCGAGGTCAAGGCCCGCAAGCCGCTGAACGAGGTGTACGCGGCTGTCGACGCCCAGCTCGCCGTGCACGGCTACGACAACCGGCACCGGGTCTACCCCGGCCGGGTGATCGGCCACCGGGTGACCAGGACCACCGCCCGCGGCCCGGCCGGCGTCACCCTCTTCGGCTTCGGCGTGCGTACACTCCAGACGCTCGGCCGGGAGCTGATCGGCGAGCGGCTGCACGGCCGCTCCCCGCTCTGGGCGGACGGCCGGTCCTCCCGGCACGCCCCCACCCCGGGCCTGTGGGCGGTCGAGCCGCACATCGGCTTCCGGGACGTGGGCATCAAGTTCGAGGAGCTGCTCGTCGTCACGGAGGACGACGCGTTCTGGCTCGACGACGACCTGCCGCACGTGCGGCGCTGGACGCTCCAGGAGGAGGCCGCATGACCATCCGCCGCCGCACCGTCCACTCCGGCGGCCTGCCGCTGGCCGTGTACGAGCAGGGCGACCCGGTTCGTCCGACCGTCCTGCTGGTGCACGGCTACCCGGACACCCACGCGGTCTGGGACGACGTCGCCGCCGACCTCGCCACCGACCACCACGTGGTGCGCTACGACGTCCGGGGTTCCGGCGGTTCCGGCGTGCCCGCCGCCCGGGACGGCTACCGGCTGGCGCAGCTCGGCGCCGACCTGTTCGCCGTCGCCGACGCCGTCAGCCCCGACGAGCCGGTGCACGTGGTCGCCCACGACTGGGGCTCCATCCAGTCCTGGGAGGCCGTCACCGAGCCCGGCGCACACCGGCGGATCGCCTCCTACACCACCGTCTCCGGCCCCTCGCTGGACCACATCGGCCACTGGATCCGGCACCGGATGCGCCGCCCCACCCCGCGGCACCTGCGCCAGCTCCTCGTCCAGGGCGTGCACTCCTGGTACATCACCGCCTTCCAACTGCCCTGGCTGGCACCGGCCGTCTGGCGGCTCTTCCTGGCCCGCGCCTGGCCGACGGTGCTGCACCGGATGGAGGCCGTCACCCCGCGGCCCGGCCACCCGCAGCCCACCCTCGGCCGCGACGCCGTCCGCGGCATCGAGCTGTACCGGGCCAACTTCCGGCCCACGCTGCGCAGTCCGCGGGAGCGGCCGACCGAGGTCCCGGTCCAGCTGATCACCCTGGAGCGGGACCGCTACGTCTCCACCTTCCTCTCCGAGGGCCTGGAGCGCTGGGTGCCCCACCTCACCCGCCGCACCCTCGACGCCGGCCACTGGTCGGCCCTGCTGGAGAAGGGCGCCACCGTGGCCCACCTCGTCCGCGAGCACGTCACCCGGGTCGCCGCCGGACACGTCCAGGGGCCGCCGGACGGCGGCCGGCTCGCCGTGGTCACCGGCGGCGGCAGCGGCATCGGCCGCGCCACCGCCGTGGCCTTCGCCGAGCAGGGCGACCGGGTCGTGGTCTGCGACCTCGACCTCGCCGCCGCCGAACGCACCGCCGAACTCTGCGCACTGGTCGGCCCGCGCGCCCACGCCTACCGGGTGGACGTCTCGGACGGCGCCGCCGTCGACGCCTTCGCCCACCAGGTCGCGGCCGCCCACGGGGTGCCCGACGTGGTCGTCAACAACGCCGGCATCGGCCACGCCGGCACCTTCCTGCAGACCACCGAGAAGGAGTGGCAGCGCGTCCTGGACGTCAACCTCTGGGGTGTCATCCACGGCTGCCGGTCCTTCGGCAACCTGATGGTCGCCCGCGGCGAGGGCGGACACATCGTCAACCTGGCCTCCGCGGCGGCCTACCTGCCGGCGAAGTCGCTGGCCGCGTACGCCACCAGCAAGGCCGGGGTGCTGATGCTCTCCGACTGCCTGCGGGCCGAACTCGCCCCGCACCGGATCGGCGTCTCGGCGATCTGCCCCGGCATCGTGGCGACCAACATCACCAACACCACCACCTTCTCCGGTACCGACCCCGACCAGCAGGCCGCCAAGCAGGCCAAGGCCACCAAGGCCTATGCCCGCCGCGGCTTCCCGCCCGAGAAGGTCGCCGCCGAGATCCTCCGCGCCGTCCGCACCGGCAAGCCCGTCGTCCCCGTCACCCTCGAGTCCAAGGCCGCCCGCCTCCTCGGCCGCCTCAGCCCCGCCCTCCTCCGCCGCCTCGCCCGCCTCGACATCGGCTGACGCCCCCGGGCCGTGATATCGGATAGCATGGAATTCGATATCACGACCCTCGGGAGGCTGCCATGACGCGCACGGTGATAGACGTCGACGACGAGCTGCTGGCCGAGGCCGCGGAGATCTTCGGCACCACCACGAAGGTGGCCACGGTGAACGCCGCGCTCGCCGATGCGATCAAGCGGCGGAAGCGGGAGTCCTTCCTGAACTGGCTGGCCGAAGGCGGCCTGCCGGACCTCACCGGCCCGGTGGAGGGCGACACGGGGCACCGGGCGGCATGACGGAACGCTTCCTGATCGACACCTCGGCACTCGCCCGGTTCCCCAAGCGGGCCGTCCGCAGGGCGGTGGCGCCGCTCCACAACGCCGGTCTGCTGGCCGTCTGCGCGGCGGTCGAGCTGGAGGTCCTGCGCAGCGCCCGGTCCAAGGCCGAGGCCGAGCGCATCCGGGACGAGATGCGCGGCTTCGACTTGCTGCCGACGACGGACGAGATCTGGGACCGTGCGCTGGACGTCCAGGTGCTGTTGGTCGGCACGGGCAACTGGCGGGCGGTGTCGACGGCCGACCTGGTGATCGCCGCGACCGCCGAACGGCACGGCGTGACCGTGCTGCACTACGACGGGGATTACGACATGATCGCGCGGGTCACCGGACAGCCGACACGGTGGGTGGTGCCGGCCGGTGAGGCCGACTGAGGGCCGGGGCCGGTCGGTTCAGGACTGGGCGGCCAGGCGGCCGAGGCCGGTGCGGAGTTCGTCGGCGTTGACGCAGGGGACGACCTCGATGTCGGCGCCGAGCTGGACCCAGAGCGGTTCGATCATGGTGATCAGGGAGGCCTCGTCGGGGAGGTCCACGACCATGGTGAACCCGCGGCGGCCGTGCAGCGCGTAGAAGTACGAGGCCTCGGGCTTCAGCAGGCCGAGCAACTGCTCCAGCACCTCGGGCATCTTCCCGTCGGTGATCATCCGGTTGGAGATCTCGGTGTCGATCGACGCCTGCAGCAGCATGCGCATGGCGGTGATCCCTTCGAAGGGGCCGGTACTTGTTCCAGCGTCCCGCCGGTGCGGTGGCTCCGCACCTGGAAGACCGGGGGTCAGGCGGCGTGCGGCCGGGGCTTGCGCTTCGGCGCGACCGCCACGAGGTCGTGGTGGATGGGGCCGTCGCCGGTGGAGAGGGGGAGGCAGCTGCCGCCGCGGCGGTGGGCGACGATTTCGGCGGCGACGGAGACCGCGGTCTCTTCGGGGGTGCGGGCGCCGAGGTCGAGGCCGATGGGGGAGCGGAGGCGGGCGATCTCGGCGTCGGTGAGGCCGACCTCGCGCAGGCGGGCGTTGCGGTCGCGGTGGGTGCGGCGGGATCCCATGGCGCCGACGTAGCCGACGGGCAGGCGCAGGGCGCGCTCCAGCAGCGGGATGTCGAACTTGGCGTCGTGGGTGAGGACGCACAGGACGGTGCGGCCGTCGATGCGGTCGAGCTGGGAGTCGAGGTAGCGGTGCGGCCAGTCGACGACGACCTCGTGGGCGTCGGGGAAGCGGCGGGCGGTGGCGAAGACGGGGCGGGCGTCGCAGACGGTGACGTGGTAGCCGAGGAAGCGGCCGATCCGGACGACGGCGGCGGCGAAGTCGATCGCGCCGAAGACGATCATGCGGGGGGCGGGGACGTTGGATTCGACGAAGACGGTGACGGTGCCCTGGTCGGTGGGGTCGCAGGGGCGGCCGTCGAGGGCGAGGACGACGGTGCCGGTGCGGCCGGCGTCGAGCATGGCGCGGGCCTCGGCGACCACCGAGCGCTCCAGCGACATGGTGGTGGGCGCGGGCATGGCGGCCGGGGCGGCGGAGAGCGAGCCGTGGTGGGTGCCGGCGGTGACGGCGACGGCCGCACCGACCAGTGCGTCCGGGCCGGCGATGATCCGGGCGAGCGCGACGGGGGTGCCGGAGGCGGTGTAGGCGATCCCGGCGTCGATCGCCGGGTCCGCGCCGGGCACCACCGGCTGGACGAAGACGTCCAGGACACCGCCGCAGGTCAGGCCGACGGCGAAGGCGTCCTCGTCGCTGAATCCGAAGCGCTCCAGCACGGGGACACCGGTGGCGATGGCCTGCTGGCACAGCTCGTACACCGCGCCCTCCACGCAGCCGCCGGAGACCGAGCCGATCGCCTCGCCGGACTCGTCCACGGCGAGGGCGGCGCCCGGGTCGCGCGGGGCGCTGCCGGAGACGCCGACGACGGTGGCCACGGCGAAGGAGCGCCCGGACGCGTGCCAGGCGTTCAGCTGCGCGGCGATGTCCTGCATGGGGAGCTCCTTACGACGAGGGTAACCGGGGTGTGGGGCCGCCGTACGGAAGCGGGGCTTCCGTGCGGCGGCCGGGGGCTCAGTGCACGCCGAGCCACGCCTTGACGGGCGTGAGGGCGAAGTAGACGACGAAGACCGCGGTGAGGATCCACATCAGCGGGCCGGGCTCGCGCCACTTGCCGGTGCCGGCCTTGATGGCCGTGTAGGAGATGACACCGGCGGCGACACCGGCCGTGATGCTGTAGGTGAACGGCATCAGCACGCAGGTGAGGAAGGCCGGGATGGCGACCTCGCGGTCGGACCAGTCGATGTGCCGGGCCTGGCTCATCATCATCGAGCCGATGACGACGAGGGCCGCGGCGGCGACCTCGACCGGGACGATGCCGGCGATCGGCGAGAAGAACAGCATCGCGGCGAAGAAGAGGCCGGTCACGGCGGAGGCGAGGCCGGTGCGGGCGCCGTCGCCGACGCCGGTGGCGGACTCCACGAAGACGGTCTGGCCGGAGGCGCCGGAGAGGCCGCCGACCGCGCCGCCGGCGCCGTCGATGAACAGCGCCTTGGACAGGCCGGGCATCCGGCCCTTCTTGTCGGCCAGACCGGCCTCGGTGCCGACGCCGATGATGGTGGCCATCGCGTCGAAGAAGCCGGCCAGCACCAGGGTGAAGACGGCCACGGAGGCGCTGATCGCGCCCATGCCCTTGCCGGAGAAGGCACCGAACAGGTCGACGTTGCCGAAGAGCCCGAAGTCGGGGGCGGAGACGGGGCTGCCGGGCCACACCGGGGCCGAGCTGGCCCAGGTCTTGGCGGGCAGGTCGGCGACCGCGTTGACGATCACGGCGACGACGGTGCCGCCGGCGATGCCGATCAGGATGGCGCCGCGGACGTTGCGGGCCATCAGCACGAAGATCGTCAGCAGGGTGAGCGAGAAGATCAGCACGGGCCAGCCGGCGAGCTCGCCGAACGGGCCGAGCGACAGCGGGGTGGGGCCGCCGGTGTGCACGAAGCCGGCCTTGTAGAGGCCGATGATGGCGACGAACAGGCCGATGCCGATGGTGATGGCGTGCTTGAGCGGCAGCGGAATGCCGTTCATGATCTTCTCGCGGAGTCCGGAGACCACCAGCAGGACGATCAGCAGGCCGTAGATCACGCACAGGCCCATGGCCTGCGGCCAGGTGGTGTGCGGCACGACGAGTGCGGAGATGGCACCGGAGACGCTGAGTCCGGCGGCGAGGGCCAGTGGCACGTTGCCGACCACGCCCATGAGGATCGTGGTGACCGCGGCGGCCAGGGCGGTCGCGGTGGTCAGCTGCGCGTGGTCGAGCCTGACGCCGTTGACGTCGGCCCCGCTCAGGATGATCGGGTTGAGCAGGACGATGTAGGCCATCGCCATGAAGGTGGTGACGCCGCCCCGGAGCTCGGTGGCCAGGGTGGAACCCCGGGCCGAGATCTTGAAGTACGCGTCCAGCGGGTTCTTCGGGGTGACGACCGGCGGCGTGAGGGCGTCGCCGGTGGCAGGTCTGTCTTCAGTGGTACCGGGCTCTGTGGGGATCCGGGTCATGTCCACTCCCAAGGTTCAAAGGGGGTTGGGGTGGGCGAGTCGACCTGAATGCCAGGTTGTGGGAGTTAGGCACTGAGGGGGACTGTTCGACTCACGGTCGGCACGCGGCGGGTCCGCGTACCGGATGGGGTGGTGCGCCCGCTGCCGGTCCCCGGCGTGGGTGGGACAGCGGGTGGAGCACATCCGGTGTGTGGAGTTGTGGTGCGCCCCCGGGGCGGCGGGGAAGACGTGTCGCCGCCCCGGGGAGGTCCTGCGCGGTGTGGCTAGAGCGTCCCGGTGAGGTGCTCCGGCCGGACCGGCACCCGGTTGAGGGCGAGGCCGGTGGCGTTGCGGATCGCCGCGACGATCGAGGGGGTGGCCGACACGGTGGGGGCCTCGCCGACGCCGCGCAGTCCGTACGGGGCGTGCGGGTCGGGGAGCTCCAGCATGTCCACCGGGATCGGCGGGGTGTCCAGGATGGTGGGGATCAGGTAGTCGGTGAAGGAGGCGTTGCGGACCTTGCCGTCCTTGACGACGATCTCCTCCATGACGGCGAGGCCGAGGGCCTGGGTGCAGCCGCCCTGGATCTGGCCGACGACCGAGAGCGGGTTCAGCGCCCTGCCGACGTCCTGGGCCGCGGTCAGCTCGACCACCTTGACCAGGCCGAGCTCCACGTCCACGTCGACCACCGCGCGGTTGGCGCAGAAGGTGTACTGGACGTGGCCGAAGCCCTGGCCGGTCTCCTTGTCGAAGGGCACGGTCGGCCGGTGGTGGTGCTCGCGGGTCAGGTCGATCGCCTCGTCGCCGAGCAGGTCGACCATGGAGACCAGCACGCCGCCGGTCTCGGAGACGACCTTGCCGCCGACCAGGGTGATGTCCTTGTGCTCCCAGCCGTAGCGGCGCCGGCCCTTGTCGATCAGTGCCTGCTTGACCGCCTCGGCGGCCAGCTTCACCGCACCGCCGGTCATGTACGTCTGGCGGGATGCGGAGGTGGAGCCGGCCGAGCCGACCTCGGTGTTGGCCGGGTGGATGGTGACCTGCTCGACGCCGAGCTCGGTGCGGGCGATCTGGGCGTGCACGGTGACACCGCCCTGGCCGACCTCCGCCATCGCGGTGTGCACCATGGCGACCGGCTCGCCGCCGATCACCTCCAGGCGCACCCGGGCGGTGGAGTAGTCGTCGAAGCCCTCGGAGAAGCCGACGTTCTTGATGCCGACCGAGTAGCCGATGCCGCGGACGATGCCCTCGCCGTGCGAGGTGTTGGACAGGGCGCCCGGCAGGGTGCGCACGTCCAGGTTCTCCAGGTCCAGCGGCGGCGGCAGCGGCATGTCCTTGACCCGCTGCAGCAGCTCGGCGACCGGGGCCGGCGCGTCGATCTCCTGGCCGGTCGGCATGAAGTCGCCCTGGGTGACGGCGTTGATCTGGCGCAGCTCCACCGGGTCCATGCCGAGCTCGGCGGCCAGCTTGTCCATCTGGGACTCGTAGCCGAAGCAGGCCTGCACCGCGCCGAAGCCGCGCATCGCGCCGCAGCTCGGGTTGTTGGAGTAGAGGGCGATGGCCTCCATCCGCACGTTCGGGATGACGTACGGGCCGTGGCCGAGCGAGGCCGCGTTGCCGACGACCGCGGGGGAGGCGGAGGCGTACGCGCCGCCGTCCAGCACGATCCGGCAGTCGGCGAAGACCAGCTTGCCGTCGCGGGTGGCGCCGTGCTCGTAGGTCATCTTCGCCGGGTGGCGGTGCACATGGCCGAAGAAGGACTCGTCGCGGGAGTAGACGATCTTGACGGGCTTGCCGGTGTGCAGGGCCAGCAGGCAGGCGTGGATCTGCATCGACAGGTCCTCGCGGCCGCCGAAGGCGCCGCCGACGCCGGCCAGCGTGAGCCGGACCTTCTCCTCCGGCAGGGCCAGCACCGGCGCCATCTGCTGGCGGTCCACGTGCAGCCACTGGGTGGCGATGTACAGGTCGACGCCGCCGTCCTCGGCGGGTACCGCGAGGCCGGACTCCGGGCCGAGGAAGGCCTGGTCCTGCATGCCGACCTCGTAGGTGCCCTTGACGATCACATCGGCCAGCGCCCGGATCTCGTCGGTCACACCGCCGCCGGAGACCAGCTTCTGGCTGTGGCAGACGTTGCCCGAGCCGTGCGACTTGTACTCGTGCGGCTCGTGCACGTAGCCGTACGTCTCCGGGTCGAGGCACTGCTCCTCGGTGGTGATCGGGGTGAGCACCTCGTACTCGACCTTGATCTTCTTCACCGCGCGGCGGGCCGTCTCCGGGTGGTCGGCGGCGACCAGGGCGATCGCCTCGCCGTGGTAGCGGACCTTGTCGATGGCCAGCGCCGGCTGGTCCTGGATCTCCAGGCCGTAGTACTTGGAGCCGGGGATGTCCTCGTGGGTCAGCACCGCGTAGACGCCGGGCACCTTCAGTGCCTCGGAGATGTCCACCGACAGGATGTTGGCGCGCGGGTGCGGCGAGCGCAGCGCCATGCCCCACAGCATGTCCTCGTGCCACATGTCCGACGAGTACGCGAACTCGCCCTTGACCTTCAGGGTGCCGTCCGGGCGCAGCGGGGAGCCGCCGATGCCGTCCTTGCTCGCCTGGTGGATCTTCTGCAGGTTCTTCTGGCCCTGGATGGTGCGGGTGCCGCTCATTCGGAGACCGCCTTCGCGCAGGTGCGGGCGGAGGCGAGCCGCACCGCGTCCATGATCTTCTCGTAGCCGGTGCAGCGGCACAGGTTGCCGGACAGTGCCTCGCGGATGTCGGTGTCGCTGGGCTGCGGGTCCTGGGCCAGCAGCGCGTCGGTCTGCACCAGCAGGCCGGGGGTGCAGAAGCCGCACTGCACGGCGCCCGCGTCCACGAAGGCCTGCTGGACGAGGCCCAGCTCGCCGTTCTCCTCGGAGAGGCCCTCGACGGTGCGGACCTCGCGGTCCTGCACCTGGCCGGCCGCGACCAGACAGGAACAGACCGGCAGGCCGTCCAGGTAGACGGTGCAGGAGCCGCACTCGCCCTGCTCGCAGGCGTTCTTGGAGCCGGGCAGGCCGACCCGCTCGCGCAGCACGTACAGGAGGCTCTCGCCCTCCCAGACGTCGTCGGCCTCGACGGGCTTGCCGTTGGCGGTGAACGTGACCCTCATGCCGCGCTCCTGATCTGCTTGCTGTAGTCGTTCCAGGTCCAGGTCAGCGTCCGGCGGGCCATCACGGCCAGCGCGTGCCGCCGGTACTCGGCGGTGCCGCGGACGTCGTCGATCGGGGAGGCGGCGGCGCGGACAAGCTCGCCGAACCGCTGCACCACCTCGGCGCCCAGCAGGCCGCCGGACTCCCACAGGCCGCGCTCGGCGAGCACGCCCTGCAGGTACTCCTCGGCCTCCACCGCGCGGCGCGGGGTGGGGGCGGCCGAGCCGATGCCGGTGCCGACCGTGCCGGTCCGCGGGTGCAGCGCGAAACCGAACGCGCAGACCGCGATCACCATGGCGTTGCGGGTGCCGATCTTGGAGAACTGCTGCGGGCCGTCCGCCACCGGGATGTGTACGGCGCGGATCAGCTCGTCCGGCTCCAGGCTGTTGCGCTTGACGCCCACATAGAAGTCGTCGATCCGGATCAACCGGGTGCCGCGCACCGAGGACGCCTCCACGAAGACGTCCCGGCCGGCGGCCAGCAGCGCCGGGTGCGAGTCGCCGGCGGGCGAGGCGGCACCCAGGTTGCCGCCCACGGATCCCCGGTTGCGGATCTGCGGCGAGCCGACGGTGTGCGCCGCCAGCGCCAGGCCCGGCAGCGGGCCGGACAGCTCGTCGATGATCCGGCTGTAGGGGACCGCGGCGCCCAGCCTCACGGTGTCGCCGTCGATCGACCAGGCCGTGAGGTCGCCGATGCGGTTCAGGTCGAGAATCGCGGATGGCCGGTGCACGTCGAAGTTCATCTCGACCATGACGTCCGTGCCCCCGGAGATGGGCAGCGCGGTCGGGTACTCAGCCTTCGCCGCGAGCGCCTCGTCCCACGTAGCGGGCCGAAGGAACTCCATGCGGGTGTCTCCTCAAGTCGTCGCCAACCGGACAGTGGGCACAGTGCCCCGAACTCGGTGTTCGGACCTTGCTACCGCTTCGTTGCCTCGGCGTTGAGCTCCGGTCACCGGGGTGTTCCGGTGGCGTGTGGCCAGTGAACCGCTGTGACGGGGCCCACTGGCAGTCACCGATGGCATGAAGCCCGCGCGCCGGTGCCGCCCGGCATCCTGTACGTTCCTCTAAGGCTGACAAGTGCCCAGCCCAGCGGTTTCCCTACCGCCATCTACGACCGTAATCCGGCCGTGACGGCGAGGCTACGGGCCCGTGACCGGCGGGCCGTCCGGGACGTTCCGCCGAGGGCCGCCGACCTGGTGCAGACTGTGAGGCCCCACACCCACCCGACCCCCACCCTCCAGCACGAAGGAGTTGCGGATGCGTGTCCGCGACCTGCTCGCCCCCGGCGCCCCGCGGCTGCGGCTGCTCGCCGCCGAGGAAGAGCTCGACCGGCAGGTCAGCGGTGTGATGACCACCGACCTCCAGGACCCGGGCCGCTACCTGCACGGCGGCGAGCTGGTACTGACCGGCATGCTCTGGCGCACCGGGCCGGACGACTCCGAGCGCTTCGTCCGCACCCTCGCGGCCGGCGGGGCCGTCGCGCTCGCCGCCGGCGAGGCCGAGGTCGGGCCCGTCCCCGAGGACCTGGTGGAGGCCTGCCGCCGGCACCGGATGCCGCTGCTCGCGGTGCCCGACGACATCGCGTTCGGCACCGTCACCGAGTTCATCGGCCGGCAGGTCTCCGCCGACCGGGCCGCCGACCTCGCCGCCCTCGTCGACCGGCACCGGCTGCTGGTCTCCGCCGCGGGCGCCGGCGGTCTCGACGCCGTCCTCGACCTGCTCGGCGGCGACCTCGACCTCGACTGCTGGGTGCTCACCCCCACCGGCCGGGTGGTCGCAGGACCCGCCGACCGGCTCTCCGCCGAGGACCGCGACCAGCTGGTCCGCGCCCACCTCGCCGCCCAGCGCCAGCGCCGCCGCCCCCCGCACCGGGCCCGGCTCGCCGTCGGCAACTACTCGCTGCTGCCCGCCGCCGTCGACCCCGGCGCCGAGGCCCCGCTCGCCGACTGGCTGCTCGTGGTCGCCGGCGACGTCACCGAGTGGACCGCCAAGCGTCAGCAGCTCGCCGAGAACCTCGCCCGACTGGTCGCCGCCGAGCGAACCCGCCGCGACGAGGGCCGTCGGCTGCGTCGCCGGATCGCCGACGAGGTGCTCGCCCTGCTCCAGCGGGACGCCGACCCGCTGGAGATCTCCCGCGCCCTGCAGGCCTCCACCACGATGGCCACCACGTACGAGGGCGGCCGCGCCGAGTCCGTCGACGCCTGGCTGATCCTCTCCGCCGAGGGCACCGGCCTGCCCGAGGGCACGGTGCGCGCCGTCCTGGAGGAGGCGCTCACCGACACCACCGACCGGGCCCTGGTCGCCGGCGCCGGCAGCGGAGCCGTCGTGGTGCTGCCCGCCCCCGGCACCGCCGTGCCCGCGGACGCGCTGCGCGACCTGCTCGCCCCGCTGGAGGCCGGGCTCGGCTCCGAGGGCCGGATCACCGTCGGCGTCTCCGCGCCCGCCAGCGAGGCCGACGGCCTGCGCGGCGCCCTGGAGGAGGCCCGGCACGCCCGTCGGATCGCCGCCGCCCGGGTCGGCCGGGTCTGCGTGGCCGGCCCGGAGGAGCTCGCCTCGCACGTGCTGCTGCTCGCCGCCGTGCCGGACGAGGTCCGCCGCGCCTTCCGCAGCCGCCTCCTCGACAAGGTCATCGCCTACGACCTGGAGCACCAGGCCGACCTGGTGCGCACCCTGGAGGCCTTCCTGCGCTCCGACGGCTCCTGGACGCGCTGCGCCGCCCAGCTGCACGTGCACGTCAACACGCTGCGCTACCGGATCGGCCGGATCGAGGAGCTGACCGGCCGTGACCTGTCCCGGCTGGAGGACCGGGTGGACTTCTACCTGGCGCTGGAACTCGCCTGACGGGCCGTCGGCCCGCGAAGCCGCCGCCCGGAACGCCGACGGGCCGTCCGCTCCCGAGGGGGAGCGGACGGCCCGTCCGTGGTACGGGGCTCAGTGCTTGGCGGGGATGATCCCGGTGAGCCAGGTGAAGGCCTTCGGCAGCAGCGGCTTCCACACGTCGACCGCGTGCGGGCCGGTGGTCTCCACCACGGTGACGGCGGTCGGCGCCTTGGCGGCCTGCTGGAGGGCCAGGCCGCTCTCGTAGCCGTCGCCCTTGTTGCCGCTGACGAACAGTGATGTCTTCGGCGGCTGGGCGGCCTTGCGGAGGATGTTCAGCGGGTTGGAGGCCTCGCGCAGCTGCGGGTTCTTGGCGGTCAGCGAGTCCGGCTCGGCGGCCGGGTCGTTGTAGCCGGAGAGGCTGATGCCGGCCCGGTAGCGGTCCGGGTGCTCCAGGGCGAGCTTGGCGGCGCAGTGCCCGCCGGCCGAGTAGCCGGCCACCGCCCAGCGGTCGGGCGAGGAGTCGGCGCGGAAGTTGTCGAGGACCATCTTCGGCACGTCCCGGGAGAGCCAGGTGTCGGCGTTCACCCTGCCGGCCACGTCGGCGCAGCCGGTGTCGGTGCTGCGGCCGAGCAGCAGGGTGCGCGGCGAGACCAGGATGAACGGCGCGACCTTGCCCTCCTTCATCAGCGGCTTGAGCTGCTCGGAGACCTTGAGGGTGCCGTACCAGGTGCTGGAGGAGCCGGGGAAGCCGGGGATCAGCTCCACCACCGGGAAGGTCTTGTCCTTGTAGGCCGGCTCGTTGTACTGCGGCGGCAGCCAGACCAGCACCTCGCCGTCGACGCCGGAGAGCTGCCCCTTGAGGTCGGTGCGCTGCACGTCCTTGGGCACCATCGGGTCGTCCACGCCCTTGAACTGCTGGAGCACCTTGGGCCCCGACTTGGCGTCGTTCCCCGGGCCGTCGGCCGGCACCTGGGGCACCGCCCGCACGTGGTCGCCGGTGCCCAGCAGGTCGTCCCAGTTGCCGTAGATCAGGTTGGCGTTGTTGACCATGACGAACACCATGGTGACGGCCGTCACCTGGCACATCAGCAGCATGACCAGTCTGGACAGCACCTGGACCGGCTTCGGCCCCCGCACCCTGCCCCACAGCAGCAGCGCCGCCGCGATGGAGAGCGGCACGAGCACGATCGTGACGATCAGGAAGGGTGTTCCGGTCAGTTGCATTCAGGTTCTCGTATCCGGGTCGCAGGCCGCGCGGGCCCCCGCTCGCCCGTGCTCGTTCCGATGTGATCAGACAGAAGGAAACCGCGGTTCGGTTCCGCCTCGAACTGAGCGGAACCTGAGAGGAACATCACGTTTGCATGTGAATCCCCCGCGCGGCTCAGCCCAGTTTGCCAGCCCCCTGACCGAATCCCTCGAACGGGGCAGCAGCTGCGGTCATTCGGATGAGGATCTCCCGTCAGCCGCGGCCGAGCCGGGACCGGGCCCCGCGCGCCCGCCCGGACGCGGGAGGATGGCGGGGAGCCGGCCACCGCACCGGCCGTCCGACCCGAAGGAGCCACCGCCCCCGTGACCAGCCCGCACAGCACCCAGCGGCCGGCCGTCCTGCCCACCCTGTTCGGCCTCGGCCCGCGCAGCGCCGACCGCCGCCGGCGGGCCCTGCCGGCCGGCGTGCTGCGGCTGCCCACCATCGGCGTGGACATCGGCGGCACCAAGGTCGTGGCCGGCGTGGTCGACGGCGAGGGCCGGGTGGTGGACCGCGTCCGCACCGAGACCCCGCACAAGAGCAAGAGCCCCCAGGTGGTCGAGGACGTCATCGTCGACCTGGTGCTGCAGCTCGCCGACAAGCACGACGTGCACGCGGTCGGCGTCGGCGCGGCCGGCTGGGTGGACGCCGAACGGTCCAAGGTCCTCTTCGCACCGCACCTGAACTGGCGCAACGAGCCGCTGCGGGAGGCGCTCAGCGAGCGGCTGCGCTTCCCGGTGGTGGTGGAGAACGACGCCAACGCCGCCGCCTGGGCCGAGTGGCGGTTCGGCGCCGGCCGCGGCGAGGACCACATGGTGATGATCACCCTGGGCACCGGCATCGGCGGCGCGGTCGTCCGGGACGGCTTCGTCGACCGCGGCAAGTACGGCCTGGCGGGCGAGTTCGGCCACATGCAGGTGGTGCCCGGCGGACACCGCTGCCCGTGCGGCAACCGCGGCTGCTGGGAGCAGTACTCCTCCGGCAACGCGCTGGTCCGCGAGGCCCGCGGGCTGGTCGCCGAGGAGTCGCCCGTCGTCCAGCCGCTGCTGGCCCGGGCCGGCGGCACCGCGGAGGGCATCACCGGGCCGCTGGTCACCGAGGCCGCCCAGGAGGGCGACCCCGTCGCCGTCGAACTGCTCTACGAGGTCGGCCACTGGCTGGGCGTCGGCATCGCCAACCTGGCCGCCGCCCTTGACCCGGGCCGCTTCGTCGTCGGCGGCGGCGTCTCCGAGGCCGGCGAACTGCTGCTCGGCCCGGCCCAGGACGCCTTCAGGCGCACCCTGACCGGCCGCGGCTTCCGTCCCGAGGCCGGCATCGTGCACGCCGCCCTCGGCAACGAGGCGGGCCTGGTCGGCGCCGCCGACCTGGCCCGCCAGGTCGCCCGCCGCTTCCGCACCGTCAAGCGCCGGAAGAGGTTCTCCTAGGCACCTGCCGGGTTCGCCCTCCTACTTCAGCGGCAGGGAGAGCCAGGACGGGTCGTCCGCGGCCGAGCCGAAGGTGAGCGTGGCGAAGGCCGGGTTGTGGGTGATGTACAGCGGGTCGACGCCGTCCACCACCAGGGCCAGCCGGTGGCCGGCCGGGACGTCGTAGGCGGTGGCCTGCATCCGGATGTCGGCGGTGAACCGCTGCCCGGGGGCGCGGCCGAGGAAGGTGTACGGGGCGTGGGCGACCAGCCGGCCGACGCCGAGGGCGTCCACGTCGTACAGGTAGGCGACCAGGCTGCCGCGCTCCGCCGACGGGGTCACCCCGAGGTGCAGCCGGACGGAGCCGCGGACCCGCTGCGCGGAGCCGTACGGCTCGGACTGCCAGACCGCCGCGACGGGTCGCGGCAGCAGCGGCACCGAGACGGTCGGCGGCAGCTCGAGGAACTGCTCGGCCAGGTTGGAGAGGAAGATCACCCCGCCGTCGGCGCCGGAGTCCAGTGCGGTGGAGATCGGGGTGGTCCAGCCCGTCCGCGGTGCGCCGCCGGAGAGCGAGCCGGTGCCGAGCCAGTCCCGGCCGCCGAGGTTCAGCGTCCGGGTCGAGCCGGTGACGGCCCGCCAGTCGGGGTAGTCCTCGTAGCCGTCCTGGAGCTGGGGTCTGATGTGCACGGGCGGCAGCCGGTCGACGCCGTTGTCGAGGCCCTTGAGGTGGTGGTCCAGCCAGGCCCGGGTGTCCGTCCAGACGTCGTTGGGCAGGCCGGCCAGCCCGGTGGCCTCGGCGGTGGCGTGGTCGCCGGGCCGCAGTTCGAGCCGCTTCGGGCCGGTGAGCCGCTCGTAGAAGTCGGTGAGCTGGTCGGGCGGGAAGATCGAGTCGCCCCAGGCGTTGGCGAGCATCACGGCGGTGCCGTTGGAGTTGAGCCGGGCCACGTAGGTGGCGGCGGAGCGCTGTGCGGCCCAGGCGCGGATGGCCGGTTCGTTCTCCCAGTCGCTGCCGAAGTAGCGGGTGAGGGTGGTCTTCAGTTCGTCGCCCGGACGGCCGGTCAGGTATCCGGCCACGGCGAGCAGTCCGGCGGACTGCAGGTGCTGCGTCTCGTCGCTGAACAGCGAGTCCGCGAGGTCGGCCCAGCCGCTGAGCGCGGCGACGGTGGTGATCCGCGGGTCGAAGGCGGCGCCGAGCAGGCTGATCCCGGCGCCGTAGGAGATGCCGGCCATGCCGATCCGCTGCGGGTCGGCGGTGGTGTGGGCGAGTGCCCAGTCGACGACCCGGGAGACGTCGGCGACGTCCGGCGGGCCGGCCACCTCGATCTCGCCGCCCGAACCCCAGAAGCCGCGCGGGGTGTAGGAGACGACGACGTACCCCTGGGCGGCGAAGGCGCGGGCCTGGGCCAGGTACTCGAGGTCGTTGAGGCTCCAGCTGGACGGCAGGACCAGCAGCGGGTGGTGGTCGGCGCCGTCGCCGGGCTCGTACACGTTGCCCTTGAGGACGACGCCGCCCTCGCCGGGGATGTCGGTGAAGCGGAGCACCGGCGAGGCGGTCTGTGCGGCGAGGGCGGCGGGGGCGAGAGGGGCGAGGGCGATCGGTGCGGTGGTCAGCAGGGCGGTGGCCAGCGTGAGGGCGGCGGCACCGCGGCGTGCGCGTGCAGGCATGGGGGCACTCCAAGGGACCGGTCTGCGGGGTGGGGGTGGGGGTGCAGGACCGAGCTGGTTCACCGGACGGTAGCTTGTTGGACGCGATGTCAGTAACGGGTCGGACGGTATCGGAGCGATAACGAAACTACTGACAAGTAGTGGCCTGAGGCGCTGTTGTCCTGTCCACCGCACCTGTGGCAGAACGGAGAGCTGACGACACCTCAGGAGGCCCCGTAATGAGAGCTCTGGCCCGAATCGCCCCGCCGATCGCCCTCACCGGCTGCCTGGTCCTGGGTGCCGTCGCACCCGCCGGCGCCGCACCCGCCGGCGCCGCACCCGCGGAGGCCTTACCGAAGACTCCGGAGGCGGTCGGCCGGGGCGGCGCGGTCGCCAGCGTCGACGCCGACGCCACCGCCGCCGGCATCGAGGTGCTGCGCCGCGGCGGAAACGCCGTCGACGCGGCCGTCGCCACCGCCGCCGCCCTCGGCGTGACCGAGCCCTACTCGGCCGGCATCGGCGGCGGGGGCTACTTCGTCGTCTACAACGCCCGCACCGGCCGGGTCTCCACCCTCGACGGCCGGGAGACCGCCTCCCGCACCGCCGACACCTCGCTCTTCCTGGACGCCGACGGCAAACCGCTGCCCTTCGCCGACGCCGTCACCAGCGGCCTCTCCGTCGGCGTCCCCGGCACCGCCGCCACCTGGGAGAAGGCACTGCAGCGCTGGGGCACCCGCCCGCTCGCCGAGGTACTGCGCCCGGCCGAGCGGATCGCCGACCGCGGCTTCACCGTCGACCAGACCTTCCGCGACCAGACCGCCGCCAACGAGGCCCGGTTCCGCGACTTCCCGGCCACCCGCGCGCTCTTCCTGCCCGGCGGCGCACTGCCGGCGGTCGGCTCGACGCTGCGCAACCCCGACCTCGCCGCCACCTACCGCCAGCTCGGCCGGGACGGCACCGGGGCCCTCTACCGCGGCCCGATCGGCGCCGACATCGTGAACACCCTGCAGCACCCGCCGGTCGACCCGGCCTCCGGCCGCACCGCCCGCCCCGGCAAGGTCGACCGGGCCGACCTCGCCGCCTACCGGGCGCTGGAGCAGAAGCCCACCGAGGTGGCCTACCGGGGCACCGAGGTGTACTCCATCGCGCCGTCCTCCAGCGGCGGCACCACCGTGGGCGAGGCGCTCGGCATCCTCGCCCACTCCGACCTGACCCACCTGGACGCCACCCAGTACCACCACCGCTTCCTGGAGGCCTCCCGGATCGCCTTCGCCGACCGCAACCGCTGGGTCGGCGACCCGGCCGCGCAGCCCGTCCCCACCGACCGGCTGCTCTCGCCCGCCTTCGCCGCCGCCCGCGCCTGCCTGCTCGACCCGGGCCGCGCGCTGACCAGCCCGCTCGCCCCCGGCGACCCGTACCACCCCGCCGCCTGCGGCTCGGCGGGCCCGGCCGTCACCGAGGCGTACGAGGGCCCGAGCACCACCCACCTGACGGTCGCCGACCGCTGGGGCAACGTCGTCTCCTACACCCTGACCATCGAGCAGACCGGCGGCAGCGGCATCACCGTGCCCGGCCGCGGCTTCCTGCTCAACAACGAGCTGACCGACTTCTCCTTCACCCCGGTGACCCCGGGCGTGCCCGACCCCAACCTGCCCGGGCCCGGCAAGCGGCCGCGCTCCTCGATGTCGCCGACGATCGTGCTGCGCGACGGCCGGCCGCTGTTCGCCGCGGGCTCGCCCGGCGGGGCGACCATCATCACCACCGTGCTGCAGGTGCTGCTCGGCCGGCTCGACCGCGGGCTGACCCTGGAGCAGGCGATCGCCGCACCGCGGGCCAGCCAGCGCAACGCCGCGACCACCGCCGCGGAGGCCGGCTTCCTGGCGCTGCCCGAGCGGGCCGGCCTGGAGGCGCTCGGTCAGGTGCTCGCGCCCTCCGCGGAGATCGGCGCCGCCACCGGCGTGGAACGGCTGCCGGACGGCCGCTGGCGGGCGGCCGCCGAACCGGTCCGCCGCGGCGGAGGCTCGGCGGCGGTGGTGCGGCCCGGCCGCTGACCGCCCGGAGTTGTCGGTGCCTGGCGGTATGTTCGGGGTGGGCGTCTGCCGGGCGCCCGCCCCGTTCGCGCGCACCCGCCCGAACGGCCGTACCACCGGGGAGGCCGCCCGCCGTGACCGTCCGCATCGCCACCTGGAACATCAACTCCGTCACCGCGCGGCTGCCCAAGCTCCTGGAGTGGCTGGAGAGCGCCGCCCCCGACGTGCTCTGCCTGCAGGAGCTCAAGTGCGCGGCCGACGCCTTCCCGTACGAGGAGGTCCGGGCGCTCGGCTACGAGACCGCCGCGCACGGCAGCGGCCGGTGGAACGGTGTCGCGGTGCTGTCCAGGCTCGGCCTGGAGGACGTCGTCCGCGGCCTGCCCGAGCAGCCCGGCTACCAGGCCGACGACGCGCTGCTGCCCGAGGTCGAGCCGCGCGCCGTCGGCGCCACCTGCGGCCCCGTCCGGGTCTGGTCGGTGTACGTGCCGAACGGCCGCGAGGTCGACCACGCGCACTACCGCTACAAGCTGGCCTGGCTGGAGACGCTGCGGCAGACCATCGTGGAGGACGCGGCCGGCCCCCGCCCGTTCGCGGTGCTCGGCGACTTCAACATCGCCCCGACCGACGAGGACGTCTTCGACCCCGCGGCCTTCGTCGGCCTCACCCACGTCACCGAGCCCGAGCGGGCCGCCCTCGCCGCCCTCCACGAGGCCGGCCTGCAGGACGTGATGCCCCGCCCGCTCAAGTACGACCACCCCTACACCTACTGGGACTACCGCCAGCTCGCCTTCCCGAAGAACCGCGGCATGCGGATCGACCTGACGCTCGGCAACAAGGCCTTCGCCGACGCGGTCACCGACAGCTACGTGGACCGCGAGGCGCGCAAGGGCAAGGGCACCTCGGACCACGCGCCGGTCGTCGTCGACCTGGAGGTCTGAGCGCGGCCTGCACCCGCAGTGACCGTCCGGACCCGAACGGTCGCGTGCGGTGGCCGGGTGCGGCGCTGCTGCCTACCGTCGGGCGTGACCGGGTGCAGCCGACCGACCACGGGGCGACCCCGCCCCCGGCCGCATCCGAGAACCTGGAGGTCAGGCATGCGCATCCCGCGTACCGCCGCCGCCGCGCTCGGCACGACCGCCCTGCTCGTCCTCGCCGCGCCGACCGCGCACGCGGCGCCCGCCGCACCCGCTGCACCGGCGAAGGGGCCGGAACCGGCCAAGGTCACCCCGGCCCAGGCCGCCCCGGGTGAGAGGGTCACCGTCAACGTGGTCTGCCCAGCCAGTACGACGAAGACCATCACCGCCACCTCGAAGGCGTTCACCGGCGGCTCCGTCACCCTGACCTCGGGCCCGAACGGCACCTACACCGGCAGCATCGCGCTGCTCTCGGCGACCGAGCTCACCCTCTCCGAGCAGGTGACCGAGAAGCCCGCCTCCTGGGGCATCGACGGCAAGTGCCCCAACGGCGACGCGTTCAGCGGCACCGTCGGCGTGCTGGCCCCGCTGACTCCGGCGGGCTCCGGCCACGGCACCACCGCGCCCGAGCCGCACGGCAGCGTGGCCACCGGCGCCGGCGGCTCGGTCACCGGTACCGGCCCCCGGGAGCTGGCCACCGGCGGGGCGCTGGTCGCCGCCGGACTCGGCGGCTTCTGGCTGCTGCGGCGCCGCGCCCCGCAGTCCTGATGCCCGCTCGTCCGCTCGGCGCCCCGCCCGCTCAGGCCGGGGCGCCGAGTCGCGTTCCGGCGGCCTCGTCCGCCTCCTGCGACGCCGTCCGGGCCTCCGGCGGCGCCGTCCGGGTCTCCTCGGCCCGCAGCGCACCCCGCGCCAGCAGGTACTGCGCCGCGATGTAGGTGGCCATGACCAGCACGTTGTGGCCGGGCAGCAGCTTCCAGCCGGCCAGCCGGACGGCGATCAGGCTGTCCGAGAGCAGGAACAGGCCGCCGCCGATCCCGGTCGCGAGTCCGAGACCGGCCGAGGAGACCGCGGTGGACGCCAGCAGCAGGCTGTACACCGCCACCGGGATCTGCAGCGAGCCGAGGTCCGGCCACAGCTGGGTGATCACCGCCGCCCAGGCCGCCGCGTAGCCCGCCGCCACCAGCATGGTGCGCCGCCCGTCCGAGAAGGCGCCCTGCCGGGCGAACATCGTCACGTAGGCCACGTGAGCCGCCGCGAAGGAGCCCATTCCGGCCAGGAAGGCGGTGTCCCCGCCGAGCTGCAGCAGCACGTCGCCCGCGGTGCTCGCCAGCAGGGCCGGCGCCAGCAGCTTCGGTGCACGCTCCGCGGAGGCCAGGCTGTGCGCGGCCAGCAGCGGCATCAGGGCCGGCTTGGTGGCGTTCTGCAGCACGGTAGAGCCGGTCGCGATCGCCCCCAGGTGGGCCGCCGAGGTCGCGGCGAAGGCGGTGACGAGGCCGCGCGCGGCGCGCAGTCGTGCGGAGACGGTCATACGAGGGTGCCCTCCGGGCTCTCGGTGCGGGCGGGCTGCCAGCCCGGCCCCTTGGTGAGGTGGCGGAGGCGGTCGCCCCAACTGCCGGCCGCGGCCACGTCGCGGGCGATCGCCGCGTACTCGTGGGTCGCCACCCGCAGCGGGTTGCAGCTCTCCAGGTTCTTCGTCAGGCCGTAGACCGGCCGCTCCGTCTCCGGCGTGAACGAGCCGAACAACCGGTCGAAGACGATCAGGATGCCACCGAAGTTGCGGTCCAGGTAGCCGCCCTGCGAGGCGTGGTGCACCCGGTGGTGCGAGGGCGTGTTGAACAGGAACTCGACCGGGCGCGGCAGCCGGTCGATCCGCTCGGTGTGGATCCAGAACTGGTACACCAGGCTGACCGAGGAGCAGAACGCCAGCGCTGCCGGGTGCACGCCGAGCGCGATCATCGGCAGGTAGAACACCCAGGAGGTGGCGCCCGTCCAGGGCTGGCGCAGCGCCGTCGACAGGTTGAACCGGCGGCTGGAGTGGTGCACCACGTGGCAGGCCCACAGGAGCCGCACGACGTGGTGGCCGCGGTGCGACCAGTAGTAGAAGAAGTCCTGCGCCAGCAGCATCAGCGGCACCGTCCACCACAGCACCGGCACCCGCAGCGGGGTCAGCTCGTACAGCGCCGAGTATGCCGCCACGATCGGGATCTTCCAGCCGGCGTCGAACAGCAGGCTGCCGAGGCCCATGGAGAGGCTCGCCGCGGTGTCCTTCGGGGAGTACCCCTGTTCGTCCTCCTCCGGGTGGAACCGGTAGGAGACCGCCTCCAGGACGGTGAGCAGCACGAAGGCGGGTATGGACCACCGCACGACGTCGGGCAGGTTCGGCATGCCAGGACCTTAGGGGACACCGGGCGCACACGGAAGAGGTGAGGTTACCCGCCCGTAGCGGCGGTCCCGGACCGACCGGCGGAGGCGTGCCGTCCGGCCCCGGGCACCGTCTAGGCTGGGACGCGACATGGAGCAGCACGAGTACGCGACCGGCGCCCGCGGGGCGGCCGGGGGCGCGGCGGACGGGCGCTTGGGCGGGGCGGGGCAGCTCACGGCCCACGCGTGCACCGGCGCGTACCCGCAGGCCGAGCTCCTCGCGCGGCGCTTCGCCGATGCCGACGAGGCGGCCGCGCACCGACTGTTCACCGCCCTCTTCGGGCTGTACCCCGCCCGGCACCTCGGCGGCCGCCCCGCCGACTCGCACGGCCCCGCCGCCGCCGTCAGCTGGTGGCACGGGCCGACCGTGCACCGGGCCGCCGCCGCGGCCGCCCGCTCCCGCGGTCTGCGCCGGGCCCGCCCCGAGACCCCGCCCGGCCGGGTGCCGGCGCCCGCCGCCCCCGGGCGGCACCGCCGCCCCGACCGCACCCGGGGCCCGGGGCAGAGCGCGGCGGCCGGTGAGCGCCGCACCGCCGCCCGGCTGCTGCTCGCCCACCCGCTGGTCACCCCCGGCGGGCCGCACGGTGCCGGCTTCCCGCTGATCCACCGTCACGCCGACTGGCTGACAAGGCGATTCGGTGAACTCCTCGGCTACCCCCTCACCGTGGGCCCCGGCCACGCCCGCCTGCACAAGGCCCCGCTCGCCGGCCGCACCCAGCCCGGCTTCCGGCCCGAGGGGTACGCCGCCCTCGTGCTCGCCCTCGGCGCGATCGCCGACGGGCGCGTGCCCGACCTCGAACGGCCCGAGCTGCCCGCCCTGCTGACGGACTGGCAGGTCGTCACCACCGAGCCGGACGGCGGACTCGCACTCGACCGCGACCTCGCCCGCACGCTGCTCACCGCGCCCGCCCCGGTGCCGGCCGGCCCCGCCGACGGCACGGCCGTGGCGGTCCGCCGGCTGCTAGCCGAGAACCCGGTCGTCCTCACCGACGAGCTCGCCGCCCCCGAACGCGCCTGGCTGCTCGGCCGGCTGCCCGCCGAGGCCGAGCTCTTCGCCGACTTCCTCGGGCTGGAGGCGGAGATCCGGGCCGAGGGCATAGCCCTGGTCGACCCCGCCGACGAACTCTCCGACCTCGCCTCCGCCAGCGCCGGGCCGCTCGCCCACACCGCCCTGCTGCTCGCCGAGCGCCTGGTGGAGGAGCTCCGCCCGCTGCCGGAGGAGGCCGCCCCGCCCGCCGTCCTCGTCCCCGACGCCCTGATAGACGGCGCCCTCGGCGACATCACCGACGACTACGGGCTGCCCGAGAAGCCCGAGTGCGACTACCTCGCGGACCGCACCGCACTCCGCCGGGACGTCCTGGACCTGCTGCACCGCATGCAGCTGATCGCCGAGGCCGGCCGCAACTGGGTGCTCCGCGCCCCCGCCGCCCGCTACGCCCCGCAGGCCGAACTCCACCCGGCCCCGGGCACCGGCCGCCACTCCCGCGGCGCCTGAAACGCCACTCCCGCGGTGCCTGAAACCCGGACCGCAGAACCTTGTGCGGCTCACTCCACGGCGCGGACCCGCTCGGCGACCTCGCGGAACTCCTGGACGGTGGCGTCGTACTCCACGCGCTGCCCGTCGGCCAGCACGTGCCCGGGCGCGTCCACGATGGAGTCGTAGTAGACGGTCAGTTCCGGCCCGCCGTCGTCGGGCTTGATGTAGCCGTAGCCGTGGCCCGGGTAGTACGTCCTGACAGTGCCGGTGGCCATGGGACCACCCCCTCGCTCAGGTGCCTGTGCCGATGACGGCAGTATCGGCCGCGGGCCGGGCCGACACCACTCGATCGGCTCAGCGGGCCGCCTGGACCGCCGCGTCGCGCCGGTGGTCCCCGAAGGTCTCCGCGGTGGCGCCCACCCCGAGGCCGCCGAGCGCGACGGCGGCGGCGACGGCGGCGCAGGCCAGCCAGCGGCGGTGCCGGCGGGGGAGCGGGAAACGCGGGTGCGGCGGGGCGATCGGTGTGATCGGGGCGGATGGTTCGACCATGCCCCGGATCGTGCCAGGCCGGTGTGAAAGGACGGCTACGCGCGGATGAAGTCCCGGCGGAAGCTCGGCATCGATTCCGTCACCGCAGGTCAGGCCAGGTGCGGCGGGCGGCTGTCGGCACCCGGTCGGCCGTACTACCGTGGAGCCGTGCCTCCCGGGACGCCCTCGGCAGGAGGCGGTGGCATCGCCAAGCCGCTGCCCCCGCAGTGGTTCCTGCGCCACGGCGGCAACGCCGAGATGCGCTGGGACACGCTCGCCGGCACCGGCCTGCACACCCCGAACGAGCGGTTCTTCGTCCGCAATCACACCCGCACCCCGCGGATCGACCCGGAGACCTGGCGGCTGCGGGTGCACGGCAGCGGACTGCGTGGCGCGGGGGCGGTCTTCTCCCTCGCCGAGCTGCGCGCCCTGCCCTCGGTGACCCTGGACGCCGTCCTGGAGTGCGCCGGGAACGGGCGCCGGTACTGGTCCGAGCAGCAGGGCACGCCCGCGCCCGGCACCGCCTGGGGGCTGGGCGGTGTCGGCATGGCGGCCTGGCGCGGGGTGCCGCTCGGCGAACTGCTGGAGCGGGCCGGCCTCCGCCCGGCGGCGGTGGACGTGCTGCCCGGCGGCCTCGACCCCGAGTACCGGGCGGCCGGTCGGAACCTCGGTCGGGTGCGCCGCCCGCTGCCGATCGGCAAGGCGCTGGACGACGTGCTGGTCGCGTACGAGATGAACGGGCAGCCGCTGCCGCCCGACCACGGGGGCCCGGCCCGGCTGGTGGTGCCCGGTTGGGTGGGGGTGGCCTCGATCAAGTGGCTGGGGTCGGTCGAGGTCGCCGACCGGCCGCTGGAGTCGCCGTGGACCACCGCGTACTACCGGCTGTTCGGTCCGGGGCAGCCGGCCGGAGGCGGCCCGGCGCTCACCCGGCAGACCGTCAAGAGCGCCTTCGAACTGGCCCCGGGCGCGGTGCTGGCCGCCGGCCGCACCCACCGGCTGCGCGGCCGCTCCTGGTCCGGGGCGGCCGCCGTCCGCGCGGTCGAGGTGAGCACCGACGGCGGCCGCGACTGGTACCCGGCCGAGCTGCTGGACCAGCCGAGCCGGTACGGGTGGCGGCGGTGGGCGGTGGACTGGCGGCCCGCCGCGCCCGGCCGGTACGGGCTGCGTGCCCGCGCCACCGACCTGCTCGGCCGCACCCAGCCGGCCGAGGCGCCGTTCAACCGCGAGGGCTACCTCTTCGACGCGGTCGTGGTGCACCCGGTGACGGTGGTGTGAGACACCGGACGCCAGGCCCGGCACCGGCACCGGCACCGGCTCAGGCGATCGCGATCCGGTCCAGCCGGGGTGCCCCGGCCGCGCCGACGGCGGTGACCCGGACGGTGTTGGCGCCCGGGCGCAGCGTGATCGGCATCGCGACCGTCGCCCAGTTGTCCCAGCCGCCGGTGGGGCGGAAGGCCCGCCCGGCGACCACCCGGCTGCCGTTGACGGCGATGTCCATCGGCCGGTCGACGGGGTCGCCGTTGGCGTACCGCACGGCGAGGGTGGCGCTCGCCGGCGTGCCCGCGTCGACCGTCCACTCGGCGCCGGCCCCGGGGCCGCCGTCGAAGGCCGCGAAGCGCGTCCCGGCCGTGTCGGTCTCGACCCGCCCCTGCCGCAGCAGGGCCTCCTCGGCCCGGTAGATCCCGGACGCCCCGGAGACCAGCTGGTAGCCGCGCATCGAACGGATCAGCAGGTGGCAGTCCTGCAGCGAGCCGGAGGTGTCGTCGAGCGAGCGGTAGATGCCCCACTTGGGCCGGACCCGGTCGGCGAGGAAGGTGTCCACGCCGTCCTTGGTGGCGTCGACCAGGGTGGTGCCGCCGCTGCGCAGGATCCAGCGCACCATGCCCTTCGACCCGTCGCCGATCCGGATCCGGAAGTCGACGTCGACCCAGCGGTCGTGCAGCGGGGCCAGGTCGGTGCGGCCGACCAGGGTGTCGGACTGCGGGAGGGCGAGTTCGATCGTCTCCTTGCCGCCGACCCGCCGCAGCGACTGCACGACGATCGGGGAGGTGCCGTTGCCGGGCTGCTTCATCTGCATGATGTGGGTGAACGTGGTGGTCGCGCGGAGCGAGGACGGGATGTGGACGGCGTAGGTGGTGCGCCAGGTCTCGCCGGGCCGCCACTCCAGGAAGGGGCCGCCGGCGGGGCTGCGCATGCCGGTGACCTCGTGGCGCTGCCGGTCGGTGGCGGTGTCCCGGTCAACGGTGTGCATGGTCCAGCGGTAGGCGTCGCCGTCGGTGGTGATGTGCGGCCGGGCGGAGGGGTGCGAGCCGGCCCGGTCGTCCTCGACGGTCTCGAAGGCGCGCAGGCCGTCGAAGGAGGCCGAGGGCGACCAGCGCAGCTGCCAGCTGGAGACGACCGGGGCGGCGGCCGGGGTGTCGCCGCGGGCGACCATCTGGAGTCCGGCGGAGGCGGCGCCGCCGAGTGCGGCACCGAGCAGCAGGCGGCGTGAGGGCGTGTTCATGACAGGCCTTCTCGTGGTCGGGGGCAGGACGAGGGGTTCCGGGGGTCTGCGAGGTTCCGGGGGCGGAGTCCGTCCAGCGTCGGGGCCTGCCGGGCCGCGGTCAAGGAACGTCAGGAACGCTTACGGCCGATTTAAGACTGGCCGTTCCGGACCGGCCGTCAGGCCGCCGGATCGGCCGCCTCGTACGGTGTCAGCACCAGGCGCACCACATCCTCCAGCCGGCGCCGGGCGTCGTCCAGCGTGGTGCGGCCGGTCACCCAGGCCGTCAGCTCGCCCTGCCAGGCGTGGCCGACGATGTGCCGCACCACGTCGCCCTGGCTGGGCGGCACCTCGGTCATCACCGCGCGCAGCGCCACGCCGTCCGCCCGGGCCATCGCCTGCAGCGCCTCGCTGGCGAACGGGTCGGTGGACGCCGCGACCGACACCCGCAGCCGGGCGAGCTCGGGCTGCCGCTGGTAGGCGCGCATGCCGTGCCGGACGAACCGCACCATCCGGTCGCTGGCGGTGAGCCCGGCCCGCCGGCCGCGCACCTCGCCCACCAGGTCGGTCAGCAGCGAGCGGTGCCACTCGGCGATCGCGGCCGCGAGCAGGTGGTCCTTGGACGAGAAGTAGCGGTAGGTCGTCCCGAGGGCGACCCCGGAGCGCTCGGACACCTGGCGCATCTGCAGCCGCTCGACGCCGATCTCGGTCACCAGTGAGAGGGCGGCCGCGATCAGGTTTCCGCGCCGTTCGAGCTGACGGGGCGACATCGCCTCCACCGGACGGGGTGACAGGTCAACCTTGGTCACCCTCGCCATGATAGGGCCCGGGGTGCCGCACGGGTATGACGCGATCGGTCACGGACGGGTCGCGCGTGCCTCCCGCAGCAGCGTCTCCTGCACCGCGGAGGCCACCAGCAGGCCGTCCCGGTTGTAGAACTCGCCGAGCGCCAGACCCCGCCCGTCCGAGGCCGACGGGCTGCGCTGGGCGAACAGCAGCCACTCGTCGGCCCGGAACGGCCGGTGGAACCACATCGCGTGGTCCAGCGACGCCAGCATCGTCCGCCGCGGCTCCTTGCGCCCGAAACGGTGCGGCTCCAGGTGCAGCGCCGTGGTGGAGGCCAGCGTCAGGTCGGAGAGGTAGGTGAGCGCGCAGACCTGCAGCAGCGGGTCGTCGTCCGGCAGCGGGGTACCCGTTCGCAGCCAGACGAACTGCTGCGGGACCCCGGGCAGTTCCGCCGGCATCCCGGGCGCGTCGGCGGGCAGGAAGCGCATCTCCAGCGCGCGGAACCCGGTCGACTTGGCGAAGTCCTCCGGGTTCGCGCGCTCCCAGTCCACGAACGGGTCCGGCAGCTCCTCCGGCCCCGGCACCGGCGGCATCGTGCGCTGCCGCTCGGACGAGGCCTCCGGGCGCTTGAACGAGGCCGACATGGTGAAGATCGCCTCGCCGCGCTGGACCGCCGTCACCCTGCGGGTCGCGTACGAGGAGCCGTCCCGGATCCGGTCCACCTGATAGACGATCGGCCGGGTCGGGTCGCCCGGGCGCAGGAAGTAGCCGTGCAGCGAGTGCACCGCCCGCTCCGCACCGATCGTCCGCCCGGCCGAGATCAGCGCCTGCGCGGCCACCTGGCCGCCGAAGGCGCGCATCGGCGCACCGGCATGGCAGCGACCACGGAACAGGTTCTCGTCCAGTTCCTCGATCCGCAGCAGTTCGACGAACGGGGCCACCTGGTCGTCGGCCGGCTCTCCCTGCTCCATGGCGTCGTTCACCGCTCCATACTGGCAGATCGCCCCAGCGCCACGGTGTGACCTGGGTTACCAGTGGTGCGCCGGGGGTGTAGAACCTGTTCCAGAAGCGACGCCCTGTCAGTCCCCGCCCCTAGCGTCCTCGACATGACGCAAGCCGTGCAGACGTACGCCTACCTGCGCCCCTCCGCGGTGCACGAGAGCACCGCCGGGCGCGATCTCGCCCTGCAGACCTCCGGCGGCGCCGGCCCGCTCGGGGCGGTGGCCAACCCGCAGTTCTTCAGCGGCTTCCTCACCTCGCCCGCGGCCGCCGCGGCCGCCCTCCTCGCGGTGGCCGACGTCGCCGCCGCCCGCTACTACCAGCCGCAGCTGCGCGCCTCCCTCGACCCGGTGGTCACCGCCGGCGGCGACCGGCTGCGCTTCGAGTCCTTCTCCGGCTGCTGCGGCGTGCACGCCCGCCTCGACGTCCTCGCCGAGGGCCTGGACGACGGCGAGCTCGGCCACGGCACCACCAACGTCGACGTCAACAACCCGCTCCGCGAGGGGCTCGGCCGGATCGGCACCGGCGAACCGCTGCACCTGGCGGTCGGCCCGGAAGCCCTGGAGGTCACCACCCTCGACGGCCCGATGGTCGAGAAGAAGGTGCCGCTGCCCGAGCGCTGGCTGCGCGGCTTCGCCGAGACCCAGGTGATCGCCGCCGGCTTCGACCTGCGCGCCGAACTCCCCGCCGCCGAGGCCGTCCGCTTCCTCCGCGCCCTGCCACGCACCGGCGGCCGCACCTCCACCACCGGCTGGGTCGTGCCCGCCGGCCGCACCCTGTGCCCCACCAGCCGCCCGGTGCCCGGCGCGGTCTGCCTGCCCGGCCCCGAACGGCTGGCCGCCCTGCAGCGGGTGCTGCGCCATGCCCTCGCCCTGCGGGTGTACGGCCCGGTCGCCGCCACCGCGCCCACCGCCTCCGCCTGGGAGGTCGTGCTGCCCGGCATGCGGCTCACCCTCACGCTCTCCCCGGACGCCTCACGCGGCTTCTCCGGCGAGGGCGGCGTGCTCACCGCGCTCGCCGCCGAGGGCTCCGCCGAGGACGCCGAGCTGATCGCCACCCTGCTCGCCTGGGAACCGCGGATCGACCCGGCCGAGCTCGCCGCCCAGTCCGGGCTGAGCGCCGACCGGGTCCGCGCCGCGCTCACCCGGCTCGGCACCGCCGGCCAGATCGGCTACGACCCGGCCGACGCCGCCTACTTCCACCGCGTGCTGCCGTACGCGGCCGGGCGCGCCGAGGCCCACAACCCCCGGCTGCGCGCGGCCCGGGCGCTGGCCGCCGCGGGCGCCGTCCGGCTCGCCGACGGCCTCGCCGAGGTCACCGTCGACGACCACGTGCAGCGGGTCCGCACCGGCGCCGACGGACAGCTCGGCTGCACCTGCCTCTGGTGGGCGAAGTACCGAGGCGGGCGCGGGCCGTGCAAGCACGTCCTCGCGGTCGGCCTGGTCCGCGCCGGGCAGCCGGAGGCCGCGCGATGAGCCTCGCCGACCTCGTCCGCAAGGGCGACACAGCCGGTGTCGCCGCCGCCCTCGCCTGGCTGACCCCGGAGCAGCGCCGCGCCGAGGTGCCCGCACTGCGCGAGCATCGCAAGGAGATGCGGGACAGCTGGTCCGGCTCCCCCGACCGGTGGACGGCCCTGCTGGTCGCCGGCGCCGGCTGCCTCACCTCGCCCACCGCGGCCGCCGAATGGATCGGCAGCCGGGCCTTCGAGGACCGCGCCGGCTGGCGCAACCCGCTGCTCGTCGAGGTGATCGAGCGCCAGCCGCTCGCGTGGCGGCAGGTCGTCACCGCCCGGCTCGCGGAGCGGCGCGCCCCCGGCTGGGGCTGGTCCGAGCACTTCCCGCTGCTGGAGTACCTGGTGCGCTCCACCGGCTGCCCGGTGCCGACGAGCGACTCCTTCACCACCCAGTGGGTGCGAGAGCGCTCCCGACCGGAGCCCCGGCACGCCGCCTTCGGCACCCTGCCGCCCGGCCGCGACCTGTTCGCCCGGCTGGCCTCCGACCCGTTCACCCCGGTGCTCGCCCCACGGGTCTTCGACGTGCCCGACATCGCCGGCGAGCTGGAGGGCCCCTGGGCCGCCCGCCACGACTCCGAGCGCTGGCCCGCCGTGCTGGCCCGGCTCGCCGCCGAGGGCGTCCTCGACCGGGCCGGCGTGCTCGACCGCTGCCTCGCCCGGCTGCTGCGCGGCGGCGGCCGGCCCAACGACCACCGGATCTTCCTGACGGTCCTGCAGGCGCTCGCCCCCACCGAGGACGAGTACGCGGCCCGGGTGCGCACCCTGCTCGCCCTGCTCGCCGGCCCCTCCACCGCCGCTGCCCTGGCCCAGCAGGCGCTCGCCGCGCTGGACACCGCCGGACGGCTCGACCCCGAGGTGCTCGACGAGGCGAGCCCCACCGTGCTCTTCCGTACCGAGAAGAAGCTCGTCCGCGCCCAGCTCGGCTGGCTGGACCGGGCCGCCCGCACCGCCCCCGACCGCGCAGGCCCGGCGGTACTGGCCGCCGCCGGAGCGTTCGGCCACCCCGACCGCGGCCTCCAGGAGCAGGCGCTCAAGGTGGTCGGCAGGCACCTGGCCGCCGCGGGCCCCGCCGTCCTCCCGGAGCTGCGGGCCGCCGCCGAGCAGCTCGACCCGGCCCACCACCGCCGCGCCGCCGAGCTGTTCGGCGCCGAGGTGCGGGCCGAGGAGTACCGGGAACTGCTGCCTCCGGTGCCGCGGCCCCGCCCGGTGCCCGAGCCGATCGGCACCCCGGCCGAACTCGCCGAGGAGCTGGCCGCCGTGCTCGCCGGGGACACCGGCCTGGTGCCCTGGGAGCGCGTCCTGGACGGCCTCGTCCGGCATGCCGCGGCCGACCGCACCGCCCTCGCCGAGGCCCTGGACCCGGTGCTGCGGGCCCACCACCCGCAGGAGCTCGGGCTGGTCGCCCAGGCCGCCGTCGGCCGGATGACCCTGCGCCAGGCCCAGCAGGCGGCCGACGTCGCCCACCGGCGAGGCGTGTTCCGCACCTCGTGGTCCACCGCCTTCGACGCCCAGATCGCCTCCCGGCTGGAGGAGGCGGTGCTCCGGCTGGTCGCCCGCCCGCTGCCGTACCTGCTGGCCACCCCGACCGACGCCACCGGCGCGATCGACCCTGCGGCGCTGGTCGCCCGGCTCGCCGGGTACGCCCGGCTCGGCGCCGAGCCCGGTCCGGCGGACCTCGGACAGGCCCTGCTGCGGGTGACGCCGACGGCCGACCCCGCGGTGATCGCGGCGGCCGCAGCGATCGGCACCCCGGCCGGCAAGCGGCTCGCCGCCTGGCTGCGCGACGGCGGCCTGCCGCGCCCGCCGTCCACCGTCCGCGCGCCGTCCGCCGAGCGCGGACCGAACGGCCGCCGGCTCTCCACCACCCGCCGCCTGGTCCACCAGCCGGCCGCCGGCACCGCCGGGCTGCCCGCCGACGCCGACCGCCTGCTCGACTCCACCGACCGTCACCTCGCACGGCACGACAGCTGGTGGACCCCGCCGGCCTCCGAGCGGTGGACGGCGATCCTGCCGCACCACCGGGAGGAGACCGCCGCCCGCCTGATGGAGCGGTTCGCCGGCGCCGCGGACGCCGACCAGCGCGGCGGCCCGCAGCTCCTCCCCGCCCTCGCCGAGGCCGGCGGCCCCGCCGGGCCCGCGATGCACCTCGCGGTCGCCTACGGCCTCGGCGCCCGACACCCCGAGGACCGCACCGCCGCGGTGGACGCCCTGCTCGTCCTGGCCGCCCGCGGCGACCTCGACGGCGCACTGCTCGGCCGGGAGAGCGCCGAACTGCTCGCCCTCGGCTCGGTCAAGCCCAACCGCCTCGCGGAGTCACTGCGCGCCGCGGCCGACACCGGCGCCTACGGCACCGTCTGGTCGGTCCTGGCCGCAGCCCTTCCGCAGATGCTCGCCGGCGACCCGCCGCGCGGCGCGGGCGACCTGCTCGCGGTCGCCGCGGACTGCGCCCGCCGCAGCAACGCCCGCGGTCCGATCCCGGAGATCACCACCCTCGCCACCCGCGGCGGCACCTCCTGCGCCGTGCGCGAGGCCGCCGCCCTGCGGGAGGTGCTGGCGGGCTGATGCACCGTGCGGCGCGATCGCCGAGGTGGCTGGACGCCCCTTGTGTGCTGCCGACGGAGTTGTTGAACGATCGTTCTTGACTGACCGTTCTTCAACTCGCTACGGTTCCACGCATGGGACGACCACGCGCCTTCGACGAGGACGAGGCCGTCGAGGCCGCTGCCCGGCTGTTCGCCGTGCACGGCTTCGAGGGCACGTCGGTGGACGACCTGGTGGGCGCGCTCGGCGTGCACCGGGGCAGCCTGTACAAGGTGTTCGGCAGCAAGCGGGGCCTCTACCTGGCCGCGCTCCGCCGCCACCTCGACCGGGACGTGCTGCCGCTCGCCCGGGCCGTCGCCGAGGCCGCGGCGCTGCCCGCCGCCCTCGCGCAGGCCGCCGCCGCGTACGACGGCGGACCGGCCGCCGGGCTGCTGCTGCTCGCCGCCGCCGAGCGTGCCCCGCTCGACCCGGAGACCGCCGCCCTGGTCGAGGAGGGCCTCGCCGCCCTGGACACCGCCTTCACCGAGGTGCTCGGCCCGGACGCCCCGCCGGCGCTCGCCGAGGCGCTGGCCGCCACCGTGCTCGGGGTGCGGCTGCGCGGCCGCGCCGACGCGGGCCGCCCGGGCGCGGCCGCCGTCCTGGCGCTCGCCGACCGCCTCGGCCCGTGAGCACCTGCCCGACCATCCGGAACACCCCACCTCCGCACTCCACCCGAGGAGCCATCAGATGGCACAGCTGTCCGTCGTGGACGACACCCTGATCGTCGAGGTCGAGGGCCTCGACAAGCTCTGGGCCCTGAGGAGCCGGCTGGAGATCCCGCTGGCCAACGTCCGCGGCGCCACGGCCGACCCCGGCATCGTCCACGAGTCCAAGGGCATCCGGATGGGCGGCACCCACCTGCCCGGCGTGATCACCGCGGGCACCTTCCGCTCCCAGGGCGAGTGGGTCTTCTGGGACGTCCACAACCCCGCCGGGGCGGTGGTCGTGGAGCTCGCCGACGAGCGCTACAGCCGGCTGGTGGTCGAGGTCGCCGACCCGCGCGCCGCGGTCGCCCTGGTCGAGGCAGCCATGCGCGCCACGCCGCGGGCCGCCCCGACCCGGTCTGACCGCAGGACCCATGGTGGGTGCGGGCGACGTCGCACAGCGTCACGTCGCCCGCGGGGCGGTCGGGCCGGAGTTCGGGCCGCTGGCCGGCCTGTGTGTGGCCCTCGTCGAGCGCCGGGGCCGGCCGGCCGTGCGGTCGCTCGACGCGCTGCTCGTCGGCTTCGCCGTCGCGATGGTGCTCATGGTCGGCTTCTGCCTGCTGATGGACCAGTGGAGGCTGGTCACCAAGGAGATGTTCGAGGCGAGCAGGCCGAGCACCTCGTTCATCCGGAAGCCGGACGCCCACATCCTTCGTGGTGCCCCTGCCGGCCGGTGTCGCCGGACTGCTCTCGCTCACCTCGACGAGAGCCGGGGCCTTGGTCGGCGTCGCCACCCTGTCGGTGCAGAACGTCGCCTGGAAGGCCGTCCGGGAACGGGGCTGAGCCCGTGCCCGCTGCCCGGCCGTCAGACGGTGATCCCGTCGTCGTCCGCGGTAGCCGCAGGACCGGTGGCCGCCGGACCGGTCGCCGCGGGCCGCGGCCGGGCTGCCGAGGCGTGCGCGGCCGGCTCGGTCGGGACGGCCGGTCCGCCGTCCCCGGGCACCCGGGCGACGGCGCGCCACCACAGGGTCGGCGCAGGCGGATCGGACGGTTCGAACGGTGCGCCCGGCCGGGGCACCGCGAACCGCACGCCCAGCGCCTGCGCCGCCGTCACCGTCCGCTCGGCCGGCTCCTCCCAGGGGTGCGGCGCGAGGTCGAAGGTGCACCAGTGGATCGGCAGCATCACCCCGCCGTCCAGGTCCAGGTGCGCCCGCACGCCCTCCTCGGGCGTCATGTGCACCTCGGGCCAGAAGTCGCTGTACGCGCCGATCTGCACCATCGTCGCGTCGAACGGCCCGAACCGGCCGCCGATCTCGGCGAAACCGGGGAAGTAGCCGGTGTCCCCGCTGTGGAACACCCGGTGCTCGGGGCCCGCCACCACCCAGGACGCCCACAGCGCGTACGGATGGGTGCGCGGCCCGCGGCTGCAGTAGTGCCGGGCCGGCGTGGCGGTCAGCGTCAGCCCGGCGACCTCGGCCTTCTCCCACCAGTCCAGCTCCACGATCCGCTCCGTGGGCACGCCCCAGTGCTCGAGGTGCGCGCCGACCCCGAGCGGGACGGCGAACACCGCGCCGCTCGCGTCCAGCGCCCGGATCGTCGACATGTCGAGATGGTCGTAGTGGTCGTGCGAGACCACCACCAGGTCCACCGGGCCGAGTTCGGCCAGGCCGATCGGCATCGGGTGGAGCCGCTTGGGGCCCGTCCAGGAGAACGGCGAGCAGCGCTCGCCCCAGACCGGGTCGAAGAGCACCCGGCGGCCGTCCAGTTCGGCGAGCACCGTGGCGTGGCAGAGCCAGGTGAGCCGCAGCCCGGAGACGGGCGGCGCGGCCAGGTCGATCGGGCGCAGCCGGTGCAGCGGCACCGGGGCGGTCGGCGCCCGGCGGGTCCGGTCACCGGTGAGCTGTGCCCGGCTGACCGCGAACGGCGAGTACCCGTCGGCGAGCCGCCGGGTGGGGACGGGGTTGCGGAAGGCCCCGTCGCGGAACTGCGGCGAGCGCCGGACGCGCTCCAGCCGCTCGCCCGTGGGATCGGCACCGAAGGCGTCCGTGCGGATCCGATGCCAGGTGCGGCGCGGCAGCCGCCCGATGCCGCCGCTGTCGGTGAGTGCGGTGCCGAACTGTGCGGCGAGGGCGGCTGCGCGGGAGATCCAGGGGACGGAGCTGGGCACGGCACCTCCACGTCGGGACATCCGTACGGCGGTGGCCGTCCGGCGTCCGCGGTCGCGACACGCCGGCAGGCCGGACGCGTACGGTGGTGGCGCTGTGGCTCCGCTGCCGTACGACGACCGTCAACCGGACACTACCCCTCCTGGCCCGCACGGGCCCGGCCGAAACATGATCGGGCGAGCCGTTCGGCGGACCGTCCGGCCGGGCCCGGACACGCGCGGACGGGCCCGCCGCAGAGCGGGCCCGTCCGGGTGCGGAGGATCAGGCCGCGTAGAAGCGCGTGATCGTCTCGGCGACGCAGTGCGGCTTGGCGCTGCCCTCGCTGGTGATGGTGAACCGCACGAGGGCCTGCACGCCGCCGGGGACCTCGTCGGCCGACACCAGCTCGGCGGTGGCCCGCACGGCCGTGCCGACCGGCACCGGCGACGGGAAGCGGACCTTCTCCGACCCGTAGTTGAGCGCCATCGCGATGCCCTCGACGCCGTAGCACTCCTTCGCCAGCACCGGGATCAGCGACAGCGTGAGGTAGCCGTGTGCGATCGTCCCACCGAACGGGCTCGCCTGCGCGCGCTCCGGGTCGACGTGGATCCACTGGTGGTCGCCGGTGGCCTCGGCGAACAGGTTCACCTGCTCCTGCCCGATGGTGTGCCACTCACTGGTGCCGAGCTCGGTGCCGACCGCGGCTTTCAGGTCGGCCAGCGAGGCGAAGGTCGTCAAGATGCGCTCCAGGTGGGGTCGGGGCTCCGGTCCCCACGGGTGCGTCCTGCGGGGACAGTCGGAGAGTATGCCTACCGACCTGTCACGTGTCAGCGGGGGGCCGGCGTGCCGGGGCCGCGCTCCCCACCGGAGCCGCCACCCCCACCGCACGCAGCCGCCGCCCGCCCACCAGCTCCGGGGTCAGCGCCACGTACACCGGCCGCGGACCGCCCACCCACGGCCGCAGCCCGGCCTCGAACAGGCCGTCCTGGGCGAGATGGTCCCGGACCACCTCGGCGTGCCCGTGCACCAGCACGCTCCAGCCGGACCTCGTCTCCGGGTCGAGCACATCGGCCTGGAAGGCGGCGACCGTGCCGTCCAGGGCCCGCGCGGTCGAGCTGTCGGCGCGCAGCGCCAGCACCAGCCGGCCGTCCTGCGCCACCTCGAACGCCACCGGCAGCACCGCCGGCAGCGCGTGCTCGGTGTACACCACCCGCCCGACGGGCACGGTGCCGAGCAGACGGCGGCACTCGGCCTCGCTCAGCTCCTCCACAGGGTCCTCGTACTCCATGGCACGATGCTCGGACCGCAGCCCGGCGGCCGGTAGGGCCGATGGTCCCTGCCCGAAGGGTCCTCCGGCGGTAGCTTGTCGCCGAGGCACGGAGGCGGAAGGGAGCTGGTGCGGGGTGGGCGGCGGCATCGAACTGGTGGTGATCGGCGCGGACGGGGGGCCGGACCGCAGCTGGTCGGGCTCGGCGCAGGCCGGCGACGGCGGCCGCGCCCTCGCCGCGACCCTGCCCGGCCGGACCTTCGACGCCGGAGCCCGCGGCTGCCGGGTCGACCTGCTGCCGCCGGACGCCGACGCCAACACCATGCTCACCGCGCTGCGCGCCGCCGCCGCGAGACCTGCCCGGTGGCTGGTGGTCTGCCTGCTCGGCCAGTTGACGGCCGACCCCAGAGGACGGCGGATCGCCCTGGTCACCGCGGGCTCCACCCCCGACAACGCCTACCGGCGCGGCCTCGCCTGGGACTGGGTGGTCAGCGCCATGGCGCACGGCGGCCAGGAGGAGACCCTGCTGCTCGTCGACGCCGTCGCCGACCGCGACACCTGGGCCGCCCTGGCCCGCGAGGACGCCGCCGGCGAACTGCTCAGCCACTCCCGCGTCCCGCTCTGGGGGCGGATCGGACGGCACCACACGGGCCGACGCGGCCGGGACGCCGTCCGGCCCGGCGGCGACGGATCGTTCAGCCGCCTCCTCGTCCAGGTCCTCGACCAAGGACTGCCCGGCGCACCCGCGGCACTCGGCCCGCAGGAACTCGCACCCGCCCTCGCGTACGAACTCGCGCTGCGGGACGGCGGCGCGGCGGCGGCCGGGCAGGCCGTCGAACTGGTTCCGGCCGACGGGGGACGGCTGCTGATGCGCAATCGGGCCGCCGTGCGGGGCGCATTGGCCGGATTGTCGCTTTCCGACGAACTGTTGGCCGTTCTCTGGCGGGAAAACTCCCCAACCGATCCGCCCAACGCGTAAGGTCGGACCGTCCGAGGTGTTGCTGTGCCGGGGTGGGTGGCGAAGAATCGATGCCCCCGCGGCGGCATCGAGGGACGGCGGAAGATTTTTGCGACCATGGCCGCGGACGAGGTCTGGCGCTAAGAGGTGGGGCGATGCGGCAGCGCGGAAATGTGTTGCGCCCTGGGGCGGTTGGGATCGGTGGGGTGGCACTTCTGTTGGCGCTCGGCGCCTGTTCCGCCGCCGGATCCAGTGGTTCTGCGGACCGTCTGGGTACTCCTGTGACAGCTGTTCCCGGTGGGACGGCTGTAACTCCTTCGAGTGGTTCGGGTACCGGCACGACCGTCCCGACCGAAGGCTCCGACGGAGCCGTCGCCCGACTGGTTCTGAACACGTATCAGGCCTGGTGGGACGCGCAGACCGAGGCCTTCGGGCGATCGGATTCGGACGGTTCCCAACTGCGCGCGTACTCCACCGGACAGGCGTTGAGCGAAGCGCTCGCCAGCCTCCACCAACTGCACGACGCAAAGCTCGTGATGACCGGGAGTCCGCGCAACTCGGCATCGGTGAAGAAGGTCGATCTCACCGCCGATCCGCAGACGGCCGTCGTGCAGGATTGCCTCGACGTGACCGATTGGCACCAGGCGGACGCAACGACCGGAGCGGTAAAGGATCCCCGGCAGCGGCTCACCCGCTATCCGGCGACCGTTTCGCTGCGGAGGAACGACAGCCGTTGGATCATCGTGGACTTCGAACGCGAGGTGGACCGCACGTGCTGAAGACCATCGTTCGTGCACTGCTGCTGTCGGCATTGCTGCTCGCCTCGGCAGCCCCGGCCTCGGCCGGCGAGCCCGGCGGCAGCGTCAACCCCTGTGCCGTCCGTGACATCTGCGTGGTCGTCACCGAGCCCGGGAGTACCGCGGATCCCGGGAACGGGGGCGGCGGGTCGTCGGGCGGGTCCGACGGCGGGGTGCAGATGTGCAGCTGGAACGGGCAGCAGTGGCCGTGCTGGGACGACGACCTCGGATGGTTCTCCACCGCGGACGGCTGCTACTACCACCGCTCCGAGCCGCAGCCGCCCGCGAGTGACCCGGCCTGGGACGGGCACGGCCCGTCCGACGGGGCGGTGTACGAGGTCAACTGCCGCGGTGTGGGGGGCCAGCTGACGCCCAAGCCGCCGATGTTCTTCGCCCAGCCGCCCGGCGGCCCGCCGCCGCCGGACCGCCCGTACGACCTGGGCATGAAGGCGCTCGGAATGATCCACTTCGACTCGCCGCAGCTGCACGCCGCCCCGGCCGCGACCGCCGTGGTCGGGGTGCCGGTCTGGCTCTGGTACGCGTCGACCGAGACCACCGCGGGGCCGCAGAGCGCCACCGCGAAGGGCCGGACGATGAGCGTCACCGCCACCGCCCGGCTGACCAAGGTGCACTGGGACACCGGTGACGGCTCGCCCGGCGCCGAATGCACCGGCCCCGGCACCCCGTACCGCGCGGGTGCCGGTACCGCGCCGCCCTGCGGATACACCTACCGGACGTCCTCCGCCGGGCAGCAGGACCGGACCTTCTACCTGACGGCCACGCTGACCTGGCGGGTCGAGGCCGTTCGGTCCGACACCGGGGCACGGGTGTTCGCGGTCGACTACCGCGTCACCACGGACGACCCGCTGCCGCTGAAGGTCGCCGAGGTGCAGGCGCTCAACTGACCGCCCGCCACGCTCCCGACCACTGACGAACCACCAGTTCCGGAAAGGCCGAAGCCCGGTGGAAACCCGCAACGTCCCGACGCCGAGCGCCGGCACCGCCGCCCTCGCCCCCGACCCGGTCCGGCCGGCCCCGCACGTGCCGCCGCGCACCCTGCGGGCCCGGCGGCGCCGGCCCGCCGTGCTGGCCATGGCGGTCGCGCTGATCGCCGCCGGCGGCCTCGGCGGCGCCGCCCTCTACACCAGTTCGGGGCAGCGGATCGCCGTGCTCGCGATCGCCCGCGACGTCCCGATGGGCCAGACCATCACCGCCGACGACCTGGTGGTCGCACACATCGCCGGCGACCCGGTGCTGCGCCCGCTGGACGCCCGCGACCGGGCCCGGACCATCGGCCTGCGGGCCACCACCGACCTCAGGCGCGGCGCCCTGCTGCTCAAGGCGGACGTCACCGCCGACCCGGCGCTCCAGCCCGGCCAGCAGATCGTCGGCCTCGCCGCCAAGCGCACCCAGTTGCCGGCCGCCCGCCTCCAGCCGGGGCTGCAGGTGCTGGTGGTGTACACCCCGGACGCCAAGTCCGACCAGGCGGCGGCCTCCCGCACACCGGAGACGCTCTCCGCGACGGTGGTCACCGTCGGCCGGGTCGACACCGACGGCAGCCAGGTGGTGGACGTCGCCGTCCCCGCGGCCGACGGCCCGCGGCTCGCCGTCTGGGTGGCCACCGGCCGCTTCCAGGTGATCCTCGCGCCGCGGACGGGCGCCGCGCCCGCCCCGGCACCGTCCGCGGGCGACACCGCCGCCGACGGCCAGGGCACCGCGTCCGGTACCCCGACGGGCGGCACCCCGTCCGCCGGCCCGTCCGGCAGGGCCACCGGCAGTCCCAAGAGCGGTACGGGAGGGGGCACCTGATGGCGGTCGTCGCCGTGACCGGCGGCCCGGGCGCCCCCGGGGCCACCACCACCGCGCTCGCCCTGCTGCTCAGCTGGCCGCTGCAGCCGGGCCGCAGGGTGCTGCTCGCCGAGTGCGACCCGGACGGCGGCGCGGTGCTGGCCGGCGCCCTGGAGGGCCGCATCGAGGCGGTGTACGGGCTGCGCAACCTGGCGGTCGCGGACCGCCGCGGCCTGCTCGCCCAGAGCATGTGGGAGCAACTCGTCGACCTCTCGCCCGAGGGCACCGCCGACCGGCTGCTGCTGCCCGGCCTCACCGACCCGGCGCAGGCATCCGGCCTCGCCTACACCTGGGAGCCGCTCGCCGACACCTTCCAGGCGCTGGACGGCCAGGGCTACGACGTGATCGTGGACCTAGGCCGCTCCGGCGCGGCCGGCCCGGGTGCGGTGCTGGCCCGGCGGGCCGACGTGGTCGTGGCCACCGTGCGGACCACGCTGCGCGGCTTGTCCGCCGCCCGGCCGCGGCTCACGGCGCTCCGGGACGACCTGGAGAACGCCGGTTCGGGTGCCGACGCGCTCGGCCTGCTGCCGATCGCCGAGGGCCCCTACCCGCTGGCCGAGGCCGCCCGCGAACTCGGTGTCTCCGCCCTGGGCCTGCTGCCGTTCGCGCCGCGCACCGCCAAGGTGCTCTCCGACGGCGGGGACACCGCCGACCGGCGGTTCGTCCGCTCCGAGCTGATGCGGACGGTGCGCAGCGCCGCCGACCGGATCCAGGAGGTCGCGGCCCGCCGCCGGCAGCGGCTCGCCCCGCAGCCGCAGCCGTACCAGCAGCAGCCCGTACCCCAGCCGCCCGCCCCGCAGCCGATACCGCAGCCGCAGTCCGGCCAGCAGCCGCAGTACGGCCAGCCCGGCCCCGTGCCCGGCCCGGTTCTCGGCCCCGTGGCGCCGCGGCAGCCGTGGGCACCGGCGCCCGAGCCGCACCCGCTCGCCTTCCCGCAGCACATCGCGCCGCCGGCCGTCCCGCAGCCGCCCGCACCCGCGTCCTTCCCGCCGCCGCCGCCGGACCGGCGGCAGCCGCAGAACGGGTACGGGGAGGTGCTTCGTGCGCGGTAGCCCGCTCCAGCAGGGGCCGTCCTCGCTGCCCTGGCAGGTGCCCGCGGCCGGCCCCGCCGCCGGGATCGTCCCGGGCCCCGTCCGGCCGACCGGGCCCGCGGCGCCGGTCGCGGCGGTGCCCGCGCTGCAGCCGGTCGGCGTCCGGCCGGTCGTCGACCCGCAGGTCGCGCGCGAACTCAAGCGCCAGGTGGCGTCCGAACTCCACCAGCAGCTGTCCAAGTTGGAGGGGTCGGGCGAGGTCGACCGGGCCACCCGGCGGCAGCGCGGCCGGGCGCTGATCGAGGAGGCGGTCGCCCGCTGGTCCGACGCGTACGCGCAGACCCACGGCATCCCGCCCACCCGCGACCAGGACCGCGCGCTCGCCGAGGCCGTCTACGACCTGCTGTTCCGAGCCGGCCGGCTGCAGCCCTACCTGGACGACCCGGAGATCGAGAACATCCTGGTCAACGGCTGCGACGACGTGTGGGTGTCGCGGGCCAACGAGCCGCTGCGACAGGTGCCGCCGATCGCCGACGACGACGCCGAACTCGTCGAGCTGCTCCAGGACCTGGCCCGCCAGCACGGCGGCGGCGAGCGCAGCCTCTCGACCGCCAGCCCCACCCTCGCCCTGCGCCTGGAGGGCGGGATGCGTCTGCAGGCGTTGACGGAGGTCACCCCGCGCCCGTACGTGGCGATCCGCCGGCACCGGGTCGCCTCGGCGACACTCGGCGACCTGGTCGGGCTCGGCACTCTCGACGCGACGCTGGCCGCCTTCCTGGCGGCGGCGATCCGGGCCAAGAAGAACGTCATGATCACCGGCACCCAGGGCGTCGGCAAAACCAGCCTGCTGCGCGCGATGGCCGCCGAGATCCCGCCGGACGAGCGGGTCGGCACCCTGGAGACCGAGTTCGAGCTGTGGCTGCACACCCTCGGCCACCTCCGCCAGGTGGTGCCGATGGAGGCCCGCGAGGGCAACGGCGAACGGGTCGACGGCCGGGTCGCCGGCGAGCTGACGATCGGTGAACTCATCCCCGCCGCACTGCGGATGACGCTCTCCCGGATCATCGTCGGCGAGGTCCGCTCGGCCGAGGTGGTGCCCATGCTGCGGGTGATGACCAACGGCGAGGGCGGCTCGATGTGCACCCTGCACGCCCGGGCCCCGCACATGGTCGTCGACCGCATCGCCGAACTCTGCCTGGAGTACGGCGCCCACATGACCGACAGCCTCGCCTACCGGCTCACCGCGAACGCCGTCGACTTCGTCGTGCACGTCACCATGGTCGACGAGACCGCGGTCGGCGGCCGCCGGCACCGCTTCGTCTCGCACGTCCTGGAGGTCACCGGCCTCGGCGAGAGCGGGCGCCCGGCGATGAACCAGGTCTTCGCCCCGCGCCCCGAGCAGGGCGAGCCGCGGGCCGTCCCGCACACCCCGCCGCAGTGCCTGGACGACCTGCGCCGGGCCGGCTTCGACGCCGGCCTGCTGCAGTCCCCGTACGGCAGTTGGGGCGCGCCGCTGGCGCTGCGGATCGGCGGTGGCCGCTGATGCTGCTCCTCGTGCTCTGCGGCCTCGCCGTCGCCGGCGGCCTGGTCGCCCTGGTGGCCGGTCTGGTCGGCACCCGGGAGGAACGGCCGGAGACCCGGCCGGGCACCGGCCGGCTGCACACCTTCTGGTACGGCGCGCCCGGCGCGGCCGCCCCCGGCCGCGCCCGGATGCGGCAGGTCCAGTCGGTGCTCGCGGCGGCCGGCGGCGCCGGCGCCTGGCTGTTCACCGGCATCCCGCTGACCGCGCTGCTGCTGCCGCTCGCCGTGTTCGGCCTGCCCTGGCTGTACGACGCCACCCGCTCCGACACGCACCGGATCGAACGCCTGGAGGCGCTCGCCGAGTGGACCCAGCGCCTGGCCGACGTGCTGCTGCTCGGCGTCGGTCTCAACCAGGCCATCGTCACCAGCCGCCGTACCGCGCCGCCTGCCCTGGAGACCGAGATCGGCGACCTGGCCGCCCGGCTGCAGTCCCGGTGGCGGCCGGAGGACGCGCTGCGCGCCTTCGGCGACGAACTCGCCGACGCCACCGCCGACAAGGTGCTGGCCGCGCTGCTGCTGCGCGCCGGCGACAGCGGCCCCGGCCTGGCCCGGGCGCTCGCCGACATCGCCGGATCGGTGCGCGAGGAGGTCCGCCAGCGCCGCACCATCGAGGCCGACCGGGCCAAGCACCGCACCACCGTGCGCTGGCTGGTCGGCATCATCCTGGTCGTCGTCCTGGTCGGCGCCCTCAACTCCCGCTACACCGCGCCCTATGCGAGCTTCGCCGGCCAGGTGGTGCTCGCCGTGGTCGCGGCCGCGTTCGTCGGCGTGATCGCCTGGATGCGCTCGCTCGCCGCGCACACCCCGCTGCCCCGCCTGATCGAGGCCGACCGGCGCAGCAAGGCCGGCCGGCTGCCCGGCGACCCGGCCGAGGCCGAGCCGGAGCCCGCGGCGGGCGCCGCCGCCAAGGAGGTCCGATGATCTCGCCCTGGGCCGTGCTCGCGGGCGCCGCCGCGGCGGGCGGCGTCGCCCTGCTGCTCGCCGAACTCCGGCCCGCCCCACCGGACCTCGGCCAGGCGCTGGGCCGGCTGCACCGCACCCCCGACCCGCGGCCCGCCGACGAGAGCCGGCCCGCCTGGTACGACCGGATCGGCGCCGACACGCTGCGGCTGCCCGGCGCCCGGATCCCGCACCAGCACCTCGCCCTGATCGGCCGCACCCCGGCCCGGTTCATGGCCCACAAGCTGCTGTTCGCACTGATCGGCCTGGTGCTGCCCGGCTACCTGGTGGCGATGGCCGCGGTGGTCGGGATCGGCCTGCCGATCGCCGTACCGCTGGTCGCCGGGCCGCTGCTGGCGGTGCTGCTCTGGCTCGTCCCGGACGGCATCGTGGCCGGCGAGGCCAAGGAGGCCCGCACCGAGTACCTGCACGGCATCGCCGCCTACCTGGAGCTCGTCGCCCTGGAGCGGGCCGCCGACTGCGGGCCCGCGGAGGCGCTGCGCCGGGCCGCCGCGGTCGGCCGCGGCACCGTCTTCCGCCGGATCAGGGACGCCCTGGAACGCGCCGCCACCGACCGGCTGCCGCCCTGGGACGGCCTCGACGGGCTCGCCGCCGAACTCGGACTGACCCCCCTTCAGGACCTCGCGGACATCATGCGGATCTCCGGCACCGACGGCGCCGCCGTGTACGACACCCTGCGCGCCCGCGCCCAGAGCCTCCGCGGTGAACTCCTCGCCGAGGAACTGGCGCAGGCCAACACCGACAGCGAGCGGATGGTCGCGCCCGGCGCGGCCCTCACCCTGCTCATGACGGTGCTGATCGTCTTCCCCGCGCTGTACCAGATGCTCGACGTCAGCTGAGCAGCCGACGCCCACCGACCACCGTCCTGGAGACCACACCATGACCCCGATCACGGCCAGGCTCAAGCCCCTGATGACCGCCCTGCTGCTACCCGTGCTGCTGCCGCTGCACCTGGGCATGCCCTACCTGCACGTCCGCCTCGGCAGACTGCGGGCGGCCCGGGCGTCCGGCGACCGCGGCGCGATCAGTATCGAACTCGCGCTCACCATCATCGTCCTGGTCGCGATCGCCGGAGCGGTGCTGGCCGCTGTCAAGCTGCTCGCCGGCAAGGCCGAGCAGAAGATCCCCACCGACGTCCCGGACGCGGTGAAGTGATCCGTCGCCCGTGCGTCCCCGCCGCGCTGCGCCCCGCTGCACCGCGCGACCGCGGGGCGGTCGTCCTCGGCCTGGCCATCGTCTTCCCGATCGTGCTGACCGCCGTCATGCTCGTGGTGCAGGCCTCGCTCTGGTGGTACGCCGACCAGGCCGCCCTCACCGCGCTGCGCGAGGGCGTCGACGCGGGCCGGGTGCGCGGTGCCACCGCCGAGGACGGGGACGCCCGGGTGAAGGAGTTCCTGGGCCGCTTCGGCCGGCTCGCCGAACTCGAGAGCGTCGACCACTACGGCTCCGACGCCGACACCCAGCAGATGACGGTGACGGTCCGTCCGCAGTCCGTCGTCCCGTTCTTCGACGCGCTGACCATCACCGAGACGCTCAGCGCACCCCGGGAGCGCTTCGTGCCGCAGGGCGGGCCGCGGTGAAGCGCCCCGCGGCCCGGCCGCGGCCGACCGGCGGCCCCGACCGCGGCGCCGTGCCCGTCGAGGCGGCGCTGCTGCTGCCGGTGGTGCTCGCCTTCGTGCTGATCGTGGTCGCCGCCGGAAGGGTGCAGAGCACCGGCGCCGTCGTCGACGCGGCCGCCCGGGCCGGCGCCCGCGCCGCCTCGCTCGCCCGCACCGAGGACGGCGCCCGGCAGGCCGCCGCCGACGCCGTGCAGGACGTGCTCGGCCGGCGCAGCGTCCGCTGCTCGCAGGACCCGGTCAGCCCGGTCTCCTTCGGCACCCTGCAGACCCCCGGCGGCGACCTCGACACCGTCACCGTCCGGGTGCGCTGCTCGGTGCCGCTGCGCGACCTGCTGGGTGTGGACGCGCTCCAGGGGGACAAGACCATGACGGGGGAGTTCACCTCGGTCGTCGACCGGTACCGCGGCGACTGAGCAGGAGAGGGGGGCCGGTGGCACACCGGACAACACCGCCGCGGCGCCGCCGCGGACCGGACGACGGCGCACTGTCGCTGTACGTGGCGATCTGCGCGGCCGCCCTGGTCATTCTGGTCGGCATCGTGCTCGACCTCGGCGGACGGCTGCGCGCCATCGAACGCGCCGACGCCCGCGCCCAGGAGGCCGCCCGCGTCGCCAGCCAGCAACTCGACGTCGAGGCCGTGCTGCAGGGCCGCGGCTACCGCATCCTCAGCGAGGAGGCCGCCGCCCGCGCCGCCGACGACTACCTGCAGGCCTACAACCTCACCGGCAGGACCCGGCTGGTCGACGACCACACCGTCGAGGTACGGACCAGCGGCACCTACACCACCGCCCTGATCGGCGCGGTGCTCCCCGACTTCACCCACCTCGAGGTGCACGGGTACGGCAAGGCCACCCTCGTGCACGGCATCACGGAAGCGGAGAACGGCTGATGGCCGCGCGACGAGCCGACGACCCCGCCCGCACCGGCGCCCCCGGCGCCCCGGCACCCGCCGGCGGCGTCCGGCGGCCGGTACCCGTCCGGCCCCGCCGGCGCCGCTCCGCCGGCTCGGTGGTGGCCGCCCTCGCCTCGCTGGCCGCGCTGCTCGCCCTGCTCGCCGGCCTCCCCGCCCTGCTCGGCTACGGCACCCTTGCCGTCGCCTCGATGGGCGAACCCGCCACCGGCGGCGGCCTGGTGGGCATCCTGACCAGCCCCGACGACGGCCGGCTCTTCCTCTGGGTGCTGGTCGGCGTCGGCTGGATCGCCTGGCTCTGCTTCACCCTCGCCGTCCTGCTGGAGGTCCCCGCGCAGCTCCGCGGCCGGGTCGCCCGCCGGATCCCGGCCTTCGGCTGGAGCCAGCGGATCGCGGCCGGCCTGGTCGGCTCCGTCCTCGCCCTGCTCCCGGTGGCCGGCTCGGCCTTCGCCGCCACCCCCGAGCGGGGACCGGCGGCCGTCGCCGCCGCCCTGCCCGCCGCTCCGCAGTACGCCGCGCTGCCCGCCGCCGCACCCGCCGCCGCCCCGGCCGCGCCCGCCCAGGATCACCCGGTCTACACCGTGCGCGACACCCGGCCCGCCGACAGCCTCTGGTCCATCGCCGAGCACCGACTCGGCTCGGGCGAGCGGTGGCAGGAGATCGCCCGGCTCAACGACGGCCGCGTGATGGACGACTCCGGCCGGCGCTTCGACGCCGACCGGCCGATCCACCCGGGCTGGAAGCTGCTGATGCCCGGCGACGCCAGGCCCGACGCCGCCTCCGGCACGCCCGCGCCGCAGCAGGCCACGGCGCCCGCCCCGCAGCACTCCTCGGTCACCGTCGCCCCCGGCGACAGCCTCTCCGCCATCGCCCGGCGGGAGTTGGGCAGCGGCGACGAATGGCCCAAGCTGTTCGAGGCCAACCGCGGCGTCCGCGCCCCCGACGGGGAACGGCTCACCGACCCGGACGTCCTGGTGCCCGGCATGGTGCTCGCCATCCCCGGCGCACCGGCCGCCGACCCCGGCACCCAGCAGCCCGCACCCCAGCAGCCGCAGCCCGAACAGCCGCCCGCGCCGTCCACTCCGGTGCCCGCCACCCCGGCACCCGCCGACTCCGCGCCCGCCACGCCGGCCCCGAGCACCCCCGGTCCGACCGCGCCGTCCAGGAACGCCCCGGCGCCCCCGGCCGTCCCCGCCACCGTCGGCCACGGCGAGCACGCCTCCGGCGACTACACCGCCGCGCTCACCGCCTCCACCGTCGGCGTGCTGCTCGCGGCCGTCATGATCGGCGCGGTCGCCCGCCGCCGCGGCGACCAGCAGCGCGCCCGCAAGCCCCGGCACCGCATCACCATGCCGGAACCGTCCGCCGCCGCCTTCGAGGCCGAGCTGAGGGCCCGGCAGAACGTGCCCGCACTGGAGCTGCTCGACCGGGCGCTGCGCACACTGGCCCGCAACACCGTCCGCACCGGCAAGCGGCTGCCCTCGCTGGTCGCCGCCCGGATCACCCCCGGTCGCACGGTCGAACTCCACCTGTCCGGGCCCGCGGTGCCGATCGCGCCCTTCCGCGCGGCGCACGCCGCGAACGTCTGGTGGTGCCCCGAGGACTCCAACGAACTGCTCTCGCCCGGCCAGGCCGCCAAGTCGGCGGCGCCCTACCCGGCGCTGGTGACCCTCGGCAGCGCGCCCGACGGCTCCGTCGTCCTCGCCGACCTGGAGACCGTCCGGCTGGTGCACCTCTCCGGCCACCCGGACGACGCCCGCGACGTGCTGCGCACCCTCGCCCTGGAGCTCGCGCACAGCCCGCTCGCCGACCGCCTCCACCTGCACCTGGTCGGCTTCGCCGACGGCCTGCCGATCGCCGGCCGGGCCGCCGAACGCGTCCACCACTACGAGTCGCTGGAGCAGGCGCTCGGCGCGCTCGGCCCGCGAACCGCCCGAGCCCGGGCCACGCTGGTGGCCGCCGAGGCCACCAGCCCGCGGGACGCCCGCAGCCGCGGCAGGTCCGACGAGTCCTGGGTGCCGGAGATCGTTCTCTCCGCCCAGCCGCCCGACGGCCAGGTGCCCGCCGAACTCGGCCGGCTGCTCGACGCCAAGCCGCGCAGCTGCCTCGCCGTCATCACCCGCGCCCCCGAACGCGGCGCCGGCCCGGTCGCCCGCTGGACGCTGCCCGCCACCGGCGCCGCCACCCTGCCCGGCCTGCACCTCCAGGTCGAACTCCAACGGCTGGACGACACCCAGTACGGCCACCTCGCCGAACTCGTCCGCAGCTCCGGCGACACCACCCAGCACCCGGCCCCCGAGTGGACCCTCGACGGCCCGGGCGGCGACCTCGAACCCGCCGAACTGCCCACCCCCGTACCGGTGCTGGCCGCAGTCGGCGGCGCCGCGGACGGCGGGGCCCAGACCGGTCCCGGCGGTGCCGGACCCCGGCTGATAGCCCGGGTCGTCGGCACCGGCGCCAGCCCGTTCGCGGGCACCGCGCCGACCGCCACCCCGCCGCAGCCGGGCCCCTCCGCCGTCCGCGCGGTCACCCCCGTCACCCCGTCGGCGCCGCCGCTGACCCCGGTGCCGCCCCCCGCGGTCGAACCGGCAACACCGCAGCGGCCCGGCGGGCCCGACGCCGCCGAGCCCCCGGCCGGGCGGCCGCCCCGCCACACCGTCAACGGCATCGGCCGGCACGCCGCCTCCGGGCCGGCCCGTACGCCGCGGCCCACTGTTCCACCGCAGCCGGAGTCCCGTTCCGCGGAGCTTCCGCCGGCCGTCGCGCCGGTGCCCGTCCCGGCGCCGGAGCCGACACCGACCCACGACCCGGCACCCGACACCGCCGCCCCGGCGCCCTCCGCGCCCCGCGCGGCCGCCGCCCGCACCGACAGCGCCGAACTGCTCGCCATCCTCCGCTCGCCCGAGGCGCACGCCGGCCGCTCCGCGCCCCGGCTGCGGCTCCTCGGACCGGTCGACGTCACCGGGACGGCCGGAACCACCGAGCCCGCCGCCGTCCCCCGGCTCACCGAACTCGCCGCACTGATCGCGCTGCGGCCCGGCATCGACCACGCCACCCTGGACCGCGAACTCCACCCCGGCGCCGCCCACCTCGCCGACCTGGCGCCCGCCCTCGCCGCCAGCCCGCTGCCCGGCAAACTCACCCGCCTGGCCGCCTGGTTGGGCAGCTCCGCGGACGGCCGCGCCTACCTGCGCACCGACCAGCCGGACGGCTACACCTTCGCACCGACCGTCAGCTGCGACTGGGACGAGTTCCGCGGGCTCTACCGCCGCGGCATGCGGTCCACCAGCTCCACCGCCGACGCCGCGCTCGCCCACGCCCTCGCCCTCGTCCGCGGGGCGCCGTTCGCCGAGGCACCGGCCGACGCCTACGGCTGGGCCGAACCGGAACGGCAGGACATGCTCGCCGCGATCGTCGACACGGCACACGAACTCGCCGTCCGACGCCTGCAGTACGGCGACCACCGGACCGCGGAAGCCGCCATCTTCCGCGCGCTGGCGGTCGCCCCGGACGTCGAACTCCTGCACCGCGACCTGTTCTACGCCTACGCCTCGGCAGGCGCCCGCGACCAGCTCGTCCGCGCCGTCAACCGCCTGGACGCCCTGAGCCGCCGCACCGGCCGTGACCTGGACCCGGACACCGTGGCCCTCCTCCGCGACCTCCTCGCTTCCTAATGTCGTTGTCAAGCCGCCTCGGTCACTGGGGGTGCGACCTGGTGGCACCGTCGGTCACGGATCAGTGCCCACAGGACGTTGACCCGTCGGCGGGCCAGGGCCATCACGGCCTGGACATGCCTCTTCCCCTCGGCGCGCTTCCGGTCGTAGAACGCTCGCGAGTTCGGATCGCAGCGGATGCTCACCAGCGCCGAGGTGTAGAAGACGCGTTGGAGCCTGCGGTGGTAGACGGTCGGCCGATGCAGGTCGCCGCTGACCTTTCCCGAGTCGCGGGGCGCGGGGGCGACGCCGGCGAACGCCGGCGAACGCCGCCAGGGCGTCCGGGGAGGCGAAGTCGTTCAGGTTCCCGCCGACGGCGGCCAGGAACTCGGCGCCGAGCACGGTGCCGATCCCGGGGACGCTCTCGACTATCTCGGCGAGTTCGTGCTCGCGAAACCGGCCCTCGATGAGCTTGTCCATCTCGGCGATCTGCTCGTTGAGGGCCATCACCCCCTCGGCCGGGGTGTGGACCAGCCTGGCGATGGTCCTCTCCCCGGGGATGGCGGTGTGCCGGCGCTGGGCGGCCTCGACGGCCGCCTCGGCCAGAGCTCTGGCATTCCTGACCCTGCGGTTGGCCAGCCACTTCGTCAGCCGCGTGACGCCGACGCGGCGGATCGCGGCCGGGGTCTGGTACTCGGTCAGCAGCTTGAGCGGGCCGACGTTGGTCACGTCCAGAGCCCGCTCCAGGGCCGGGAACATGCTCAGCAGGGTGCCGCGCAGGCGGTTGACCGTGCGGGTGCGGTCCTCGACCAGGTCGGCGCGCCGGCCGGTCAGCAGCTTGAGCTCGATCGCGGCCTCGTCGCCGGGCCGGATCGGTTGCAGGTCGCGGCGCATCCTGGCCTGATCGGCGATCACGTAGGCGTCGCGGGCGTCGGTCTTGCCCTCGCCGCGGTAGCCGTCGGCGGCCCGATTCACCAGGCGGCCGGGCAGGTAGAGGACGTCCTGGCCGTGGGCGATCAGCAGACTCAGCAGCAGTGCCGGCTCGCCGCCGGTCATGTCGATCGCCCACGTCACCTCACGGCCGTCGGCCAGGGCGAGGACGTCGCCGACCAGTTGCAGCAGCTCGGGCTCGTCGTTGGCCACCCGCCGCGACTGCAGGGTCTTGCCCTCGGCGTCCAGGGCCAGGCCGCGGACAGCGCCCTGGAGATGTTGCGCAGGAGCCGCTTCTGGTACACGCGTCTCACGCTGCTGCACGCCCGGACCCTCTGGGCGCTGCCCGACGACATCACCCAGCCGCTGCCGTCCGAAGGCCCCGACTCGGATCCGAGAACCGAGATCAGGGAATGGATGCTCCTGCCGGACGGGAGCGAGGAGAAGCATCCCTTCCTGCTCGCGGCCGCCGAGCTCGCCGCCGAGGCGCTGCGCGAGCGCAGGCCCGAGCAGTACCTCTGGACGGACGAGAGCATCGTCGTCGGCCAGATCGGGTCCCAGAAGGCCGCTCAGGACAAGCCGCGCAAGCACAACCTGTGGATCCCCTACTCGATCGGCTGGCGCGCCCTGGTGCCCCAAGCCCAGCAGCTCGTCGCCGACGTCCTGCTGCTGCTCAACCTCGCGGAGCAGGGAGCCACGCCGGACGACCGCCTGCAGCACCTCCACCGCATCAACCGGACCCAGGAGCCCTTCCTGCCGCCGTGCCTCACCCGCGACCGTGCCCCGCTGAACCCGAGCCGGACGGGCGCCGGGGAGACCTTCGCGTCCAAAGCCAACTGCGGCTGCATCTTCGACCTCTGCCCGTACCCGCCGAGAAGCCAGCAGCAGGGCACCCGGATGGAGTTCAGCGAGGTGTTCTGCCGCAGGCAGATGAGTCTCATCGACGCTCGCCTGGGCGGACACGGCGGCCTGGCGCCGTGGCAGCGGGACGTCGACCGGGAGGCTCTGCGGAGCTTCTGGGAGGAGATGGGCGAACGCGCGCACGACAAGGGCCCCGACAGCCGTCCCGCGGCGCCACGCCTCGCCACGGGCAAGCACCGCTGACCGCGCGGCCGCCCGTTGAAATCGGTCGCGGGGGAGCGGGACCCACGGTTACCGTCCGGCCATGACGAGCGAGTCGAGCAGTACGGAAACACCCCTGCGCCCCCGGTTGCGGGCGGCCCTCACCGTGGCGATGAAGGCCCGCGACAGGGTCGCCGTCGGTGCGCTGCGGCCGACGCTGGCAGCGCTGGACAACGCCGAGGCGGTGGAACGCCCCGAGGGCATCGACCGGCACCTCGCGGTCGAGTTGATCCCGATCGGTGCGGGGGCGGCCGAGGTGCCGCGCCGCGAGTTGACGGAGGAGCAGATCGTCGCCGTCGTCCGGGCGGAGGCCGCCGAGCGGATCGAGGCGGCGGAGACGTACGAGCGGGCCGGACAGTCGGAGCGCGCCGAGCGGCTCCGGGCCGAGGCCGAGGTGCTGCACTCCCATCTGCCCGACGCCGCTTGACCTGAAGTCCGCTTCACCTTGCAGGCTGGAAGTCGAGGAGTCCGAGATGTCGGAACGAGCCGGGGAGCGGTCGTGCGCGTGGTGTGGTTGACGGAGTTCGGCGGGCCGGAGGTGCTGGTGGCGGGCGAGGCGCCGGATCCGGTGGCGGGTCAGGGTCAGGTCGTGGTGGAGGTCGCGTACGCCAACACCACCTTCGTGGAGACGCAGTTCCGGGCGAGCGGTCGCGGCCCGTTCGCGGCGGTGCCGCCGCTGGTGCCGGGCAACGGGGTCGGCGGGGTGGTGGCCGAGGTCGGCGAGGGCGTGGACGCCGGGCTGGTCGGCCGTCGCGTGGTGACCTCGACCGGCGGTTCCGGCGGCTACGCCGAGCGGGCCCTCGCGGCGGCGGCCGACCTGGCCGAGGTGCCGGACGGGCTGGCGCTGGACGAGGCGCTCGCGCTGCTCGCGGACGGCCGCACCGCGCTGCTCCAACTGCGCGCGGCCGGGATCGGCGCCGGTGACCGGGTACTTGTGCTGGCGGCCGCCGGCGGCGTGGGCAGCCTGCTCGTACAGCTGGCCACCGCCGCTGGCGCGACCGTGGTCGGGGCGGCGGGCGGCCCGCGCAAGGCGGCCGTGGTGGCCGGCCTCGGCGCGAAGCTCGCGGTGGACTACCGGGAGGCCGGCTGGCCGGAGCTGGTCCGGGCCGGGACCGGCGGGCTGGACGTGGTGTTCGACGGCGTCGGCGGTGACCTCGCCCGGGCCGCCTTCGGCCTGCTCGTCCCCGGCGGCCGGATGGTCAGCTACGGCCTGGCGAGCGGGAGTTGGGCGGCAGTCCCGGCGGAGACGGCACAGGCCCGCAGTGTCGAGCTGGTCGCGCCGCGCCGCCCGGACCCGGCGCTGCTGCGGGAGGCCACCGGGGAGGCGCTCGCCGCGGGTGCGGCGGGGCGGCTCCGGCCGCTGATCGGGCAGCGGTTCCCGCTGGAGCGGGCGGCCGAGGCGCATGCCGCGATGGAGTCGCGGGCGGTCACCGGCAAGACCCTGCTGGTGGTCCGCGAGCCGTCCGCGTGACGGCACGCCGGCCGGCGGCGGCCATTCACGCTTCCGAACGGAGCCGGGAAACCGCCCGGGCCGCACCTAGGATCGGAGCATGACCGCTCCTTCGTATCCGCCCAAGCCGAAGCCGGGTGACCGGGTCGCCATCCTCTCCCCGTCCGCGGGCCTGCCGGCGGTCCTGCCGCTGCCGTTCGACCTCGGCCTGCGCCGGCTGGTCGAGGAGTTCGGCCTGGAGCCGGTGGAGTACCCGACCACCCGCCGGATGGGCTGCTCGCCGCAGGAGCGGGCGGCCGACCTGCACGCCGCCTTCGCCGACCCGGAGATCAAGGCGGTGATCGCCAGTATCGGCGGCAGCGACCAGCTCACCGTGCTGCCGCACCTGGACGACGAGCTGATCCGCGCCAACCCCAAGCCGTTCTTCGGGTTCAGCGACAACACCAACCTGCTCGTCCACCTGTGGAACCTCGGCATCGTCGGCTTCCACGGGGCGAGCGTGATGACCCAGTTCGGCCGGCAGGGCGCCCTGCATCGGGTCACCGCCGAGTCGGCGCGTGCGGCGCTCTTCACCTCCGGCCCGCACGAGCTGACCGAATCCGCCGACTTCAACGACGTCGACCTGCCCTGGGACGACCCGGCGACGTTCGCCGCCGAGCCGCCGATGCAGCCCGCCGAGGGCTGGACCTGGCACCGGCCCGAGCGGGTGGTCGAGGGGGTGAGCTGGGGCGGCAACCTGGAGACGCTCGCCGGGCTGATGCTCGCCGACCGCGGCATCCGCCGCCCGGAGGCGTACCAGGACTGCGTGCTCTTCCTGGAGACCTCGGAGGAACTCCCGTCCGCGGAGCAGGTGTTCCGGATCCTGCGCGGCATGGGCGAGCGAGGGCTGCTCGCCCGCTTCCCCGCGCTGCTGATGGGCCGGGCGAAGTCCTGGTCCTTCGACCGGCCGAACGACCCGGCGCAGCGTGCCGCGCACCGGGCCGAGCAGCGCGCGGCCGTGTTGCGCGCGCTGGAGGCGTACGCGCCGGACACCATGGCGGTGTTCGACGTGGACCTCGGGCACACCGACCCCCAGCAGGTCGTCCCGTACGGCGGCACCGTCCGGGTGGACGGGCCCGCCCGCCGGATCACCGTGACCTACTGACGGACCGACGGCTCCGGGGCGCTCCTCCGCGGCGATCGCCCACCCGGCCTGGAACCGGCCGGGGATCACCCCGTAAGGTGGCGAAATCGTGCGTGGTGGCGGGCATCGCGCAGGCTGGAGCGAGGGCCGCGGCGGGCGGCGGGGCGGGGCGGTGACCGGGCGTGGCGGACGTGACAGCGGCCTCCGGGGGTGGTGAGCGGACACCGTTCGACACGGACACCCCACCGCGGCCGGCCGTGCACAGACCCGGCGAGGATGCGGCCGAGCCGCCCGCGCCCATGCCGCACACCGGCTGGACGACGACCATGCCGGCCATCGTCCTGCCGCCCGTCCCGCCACAACAGCCGCCCGTGCCACCCGTGTCGCCCGTCCCGGCGCCCGTGGCCGGCCCCGGTCCCGGCCCCGGACCGGCCGCGCCGCCGCAGCTCCGCGGCCTGGGCGCCGGCCAGCGCGGCCGGATCCTGGTCGTCGAGGGCGGTTACGGCAGCACCGGGCGCCGGCTCTTGGGCCGGGGCACCTCGCAGGCGCCGGTGCTGTCCGCGATGCTGGCGGCGGTCTCCCCGCACGTCCTGCTGGCCTCCGACGCGGTCGACGCCGTCCACCTGCCCGGCGCCGGCGACCCGCAGACCGTGCTCGCCCATCTGCGCGCCGCGGCCCGGCACCCGGGCCCGCTGCTCGTCCACATCGGCGGGCACCTGGTCACCGACCGGCGCGGCGAGCAGCTGTTCCTGACGCTCCGTGACACCCGCTCGCACGACACCCTGCCCTGGCAGTCCGTCGCCGCGGAGCTGCGGCACCGGCCGCAGGAGTGGGACACCCTGGTGGTCGGCGACCTGAGCGCCGACCAGACCGCCTGGCCGCTGGTGCAGAGCACGATCTCCCCGCTCACCGACGGGGTGCCGCTGTGGGCCGTCGTCAACCCGGACCCGGACCAGGTCGGCACCTTCACCCGCGCGCTGATCGAGGTGCTGCACGTCGGCGTGCCGGGGGCCGGGCCCGTCCTCGCACCGGAGGAACTGCGCCGCCAGGTGCACTCGGTGCTGCGGCCGGACGCCGCGATCCTGCTCTCGCACGCCCCGGACCGCCCGGTGTTCCGCAACACCTCCCGGCAGATCGGCGACAACTCCACCGAGGCCCGGCTCAACGAGGCGCCGCGGCCCGCGGCCGTCCAGCCGAAGCGGCCCGCGGCCCGGCCGGGCCGGCCCCGCCCGGCCGCGTCGGTGCCGGCCCCGGCGCGGGTCACCCTGGCGAAGGCGCGGCAGCCGGTGGCGCCGCGCGGCCCGGTGTCGCTGCTGAAGCCGGGGGTGCCGCCGACCCCACCGCGTCCGGCCCGTCCGGTGTCGCTGCGCAAGCGGCTCCCGGGCGATCCGCCCGCGCCGCCGGTACCGCCGCCGCTGACCCCGGAGCTCGCCGCCGAGATGGCGGAGCTCGCCAGGACGGCGGTGCTCCCCGACCCGACGGGTGCCCCCGCCGAGGCGCCCCGGGTCGAGCTCGGCAAGCCCGCTTCCCGGGTCGAGCTCGGCAAGCCGGTCCCCGCCGGGCCGTCCGAGGAGACGCCGGCGGACGCCCGGAGCGGCGACCCGCTCGCCGACTACCGCGAGGCCGTGGGCCGGATCGTCCGGGCCGCCGACGCGGGTGAGCACGACACCGCCGCCGAGCTCGCGCTGGCGCTGGAGAACGAGGCCGTGGCGGCCTACGGCACGGCCGCGCCGCAGGCCCTGCAGGTCCGTCAGGTCCGCGCGCACGTCTCCCGGCTGGCGGGCCGGACGGTGCTCGCCGCCGACCTCTACCGGGAGGTGGCGCTGGCGCTGCTCGGCTCCGCGGGCGCGGACGACCCGGAGACGCAGCGGGCCGCGACCAACGCCGAGGCCTGCTGGCGGGCGGTGTCCGACCGGGCGGAGGCGATCCGGCTCGCCCCGGAGATCATCGAGCTGCGGGCCCACCTGCCGGGCCCGGAGGGCCGCAAGCTGCGGGCGGCGGAGCGCTACCTCGCCAAGCTTGCCGCGGCGCCGGCCGAGGACTGAGACACGCGGCCGGGCCGCCCCGCCGCCGAGGGCGGTACGGCCCGGGGACGCGCGACGGGGTCAGCGTCCGGCGACCGCGTGCACGAAGCGGGCGCCGTCCACGGTGCCGAGGCCCGAGGCCAGGTCGTAGCCGGTGGCGGCCTGGTAGCCCGTCACCTTGTCCCAGGAGTTGTCGCCCGCGGTGACGTCGGTGATGCCGCTCCACCGGGAGGGCAGCTGCGCCAGGCCGTACATCCGCCAGTTGAGCTGGCCGAGGCGGTGCCCGGCGAGCTGGTCGGCGAGTGCGACCACGCCCGAGAAGATCGGGGTGGCCTCGCTGGTGCCGCCGGTGAGGTGCCAGCCGACCCGGGTCGGGTCGTAGGACTCGTACGTCCAGGCGGCGCCGTCCACGGCGGCGCTCATCGAGATGTCCGGGGTGCCGCGGTGGTTGCCGGTGACCTCGGCGACGCCGGCCTGGTACCAGGGGCGGCCGAAGATGCCGGAGACACCGCCGCCGGCCGCCCCGTAGTCGTCGTGCCAGACCTTGTCGGGCGCGGTGCGGACGCCCTTCTCGTCGAGGGTGAGCTGGGTGCCGCCGACCGAGGTGACCAGCGGGTCGGAGGACGGCCAGGAGTTGACCCGGTACGGGTACAGGTCGGAGCCGTTCTCCATGGCGTCGGTGGCGCCGGCGTCGCCGGAGGCGGCGAGCACGGTGACGTCCCGGGCCGCGGCCTCCTTGAAGGCGTACCGCAGCTTCTCCACGGACCGGAAGTCGTGCCGGTCGAAGCCGGGGAAGGTGTTCTCGGTGGCGCCGAAGCTCTGCGAGATCACGTCCGCCCGCCCGGTCCGGATCAGGGCCCGCTCGGCGTCCATCATCTCGGGCAGGCCGGTGACGCCCTCGGTCTCGGCGACACCGGTCTCCACCAGCACGATGTGCGCGTCGGGGGCGATGGCGTGGGCGTACTCCACGTCGAGGGTGGTCTCGCCGGCCCAGCCGGTGTGGTCCTCGTTGGTCGGGTCGAACGGCGGCACCTCGCCCCACTTGACCACCTCGACGTTGGTGTCGGGCAGCCCCCACTGCTTGTCGAACACCTCCAGGTCGTGCTGGATCGTCGGCGAGCCGAACGAGTCGACGATGACGATCGTCCGGCCCTTTCCGGTGACGCCCTGCTTGTACAGCGGGTCGAGGTTGTAGGCGGTGCGGTACTGCAGCGGCGAGTAGCAGTGGATGCCGATCTGCGCCACGCACTCGGCGGTCGATATCGGGGCGGTGCGGCCGGCCGCGGTGATGTGGCCGGCGGACGCGGGACGGACGTGGACGGCCGGCCCGCGGAGTGCGGCCCCGGTGGCCGGCCGGGCGACGGCCGTGCCGCCGGTCAGGGCGGTGACCCCGACGGCGAGCAGCGCGAGCGCCCGGACGGTGGAGCGGGGACCCGCGGTGACGGGATGCGTGCCCATGGGACTCCTCGGAGGAGGGGTGCCGACCGGTCGGTCGGCACCCCACATCCCACCGGCCCGCGGGCCGTTGATCCATAGTCAGCGCGGGGCCGTCGGCATCACCGCGACGGGCCACCGGATCGGGTAAAGAACGCCCCCGGATTCGGTAAGCCCGCCGGCCTCCGGGGCGGTGTCAGCGGGCGCCGCCGTTGATGTACAGCGTCTGGCCGCTGACGTAGGAGGCGTCCTCGCTGGCGAGGAAGGCGACCACGGAGGCGACCTCCTCCGGCTGCCCGACCCGGCGCAGCGGGGTGCGCTCGGCGGCCATCGCCTGGTGGTCCTCGGCGGAGGAGCCGACCCGCTCGGCGGTGGCCGCGGTCATCGCGGTGGCGATGTAGCCGGGGGCGACCGCGTTGACGTTGATGTTGTACGGGCCGAGCTCGATCGCCAGGGTGGCGGTGAGGCCCTGGATGCCGGCCTTGGCGGCGGCGTAGTTGGCCTGGCCGCGGTTGCCGAGCGCGGAGCGCGAGCTCAGCGAGACGATCTTGCCGTACTTCTGCTTCACCATGTACGTCTGCGCCACGTGGCTGCAGTTGTAGGCGCTGGTGAGGTTGACGGTCAGCACCGCGTCCCAGTCGTTCTTCGCCATCTTGAAGAACAGGTTGTCGCGGGTGATGCCGGCGTTGTTCACCAGGATGTGCAGCGCCCCGAGGTCCTCGACGATCCGGGCGAAGACGGCCTCCACGGCGTCGTAGTCGGCCACGTCGCAGCCGTACGCGCGGGCGGTGCCGCCCTTGGCGGTGATCGCGTCGGCGGTGGCCTGCGCCCGCTCCGCGGTGAGGTCGACGACGGCCACGGTCGCGCCCTCCTCGGCGAGCCGGACGGCGGTGGCCGCACCGATGCCCTGGGCGGCGCCGGTCACCACGGCGACCTTGCCTGCGAATCGCGTCATCTGATCTGCCCTCAGTTCTTCTCGACGAGTACGGCGGTGCCCTGACCGACACCGACGCACATGGTGGCCAGGCCGCGCCGGGCGCCGGTGCGGCGCATCCGGTGCAGCAGGGTGGTGAGGATGCGGGCGCCGGAGCCGCCCAGCGGGTGGCCGAGCGCGATGGCACCGCCGCTCGGGTTGACCAGCTCCGGGTCGAAGCCGAGCTCGTTGACGCAGGCGAGCGCCTGGGCGGCGAAGGCCTCGTTGAACTCGGCCTCCTCGACGTCGCCGAGCTGCCAGCCGGCCCGGGCCAGCACCTTGCGGGTCGCGGGGACGGGGCCGATGCCCATGACGTCCGGGTGGACGCCGGCGGAGGCGCCCGCCACGTACCGGCCGAGCGGCTCCAGGCCGAGCCGGCCCAGCGCCTCCTCACTGACGAGGAGCAGCGCGGCGGCGCCGTCGTTCATCGGCGAGGCGTTGCCGGCGGTCACGGTGCCGCCGGAGCGGAACACCGGCTTGAGGCCGGCCAGCTTCTCGAGGGTGGTGTCCTCGCGGATCGACTCGTCGGCGGTGACGGTCACACCGTCCGGCCGGACGACGGGCAGCAGCTCGGCGTCGAAGTGGCCGTCCTTGCGGGCCGCGGCGGCCCGCTGGTGGCTGCGCAGGGCGAAGGCGTCCTGCTGCTCGCGGGTGATGCCGAACCGGGCGGCGACCTCCTCGGCGGTCTCGCCCATGGAGAGGACACCGTGCAGCTCCTTCATCCGCGGGTTGGTGAGCCGCCAGCCGAGGCGGGTGTCGAAGGTCTCCATCCGGTGCGGCATCGCCTCGTCAGGGCGGGGCAGCACGAAGGGGGCGCGGGTCATCGACTCGCAGCCGCCGGCGACGACGACGTCGGCCTCGCCGGAGCCGATCGCGCGGGCGGCGGTGGTGACGGCCTCCAGGCCGGAGGCGCACAGCCGGTTGACGGTGGCGCCGGGGATGCTGTCGGGCAGCCCGGCGAGCAGCACGGCCATCCGGGCGGCGTTGCGGTTGTCCTCGCCGGCCTGGTTGGCGGCGCCCCAGTAGACGTCGTCGATCAGGGCCGGGTCGAGCTGCGGCACGTCGGCCAGCAGTCCGGAGAGGACGGCGGCCGACAGGTCGTCGGGCCGCACCGTGGACAGCGCGCCGCGCAGCCGCCCGATCGGGGTGCGGCGGGCGGCGGCGAAGTAGACGGGACGCACTTCGTCGGGCTCCTTGTCTGAGGGTGGTGACAGGTGGTCAGAACGCGTTGATGCCGGTCAGGGATCGCCCGATCAGCAGCTTGTGGATCTGGCTGGTGCCCTCGTAGAGGGTCATCACCCGCGCGTCGCGCAGGTACTTGCCGACGGGGTACTCGTCGATGAAGCCGTAGCCGCCGAAGACCTGCAGGGCGTTGTTGGCGGCGCGCACAGCAGCCTCGCTCGCGTACAGCTTGGCGGTGGAGGACTCGGTGGCGAACGGCAGCCCGCGGTCGATCAGGTCGGCGACCTTCCAGGTCAGCAACCGGGACGCCTCGACGTCCACCGCGATGTCGGCGAGCAGCTCCTGCACCAGCTGGTGGGAGGCGATCGGCCGGCCGAACTGCTCGCGCTGGCCTGCGTACGTCACCGCGGCCTCCAGGCAGGCCCGGGCGATGCCGACGCAGCCGGCGGCGACCGACATCCGGCCCTTGGCCAGCGCGGACATCGCGACCCTGAAGCCCTGGCCCTCGGCGCCGAGCCGGGCGCTGTCCGGCACCCGGACGCCGTCCAGGACGAGTTCGGCGGTGGCCTGGCCGCGCAGCCCGAGCTTGCCGTGGATCGTCCGCCGCTCGAAGCCGGGCAGGCCCGTCTCCACCAGGAAGGCGGTGATGCCGCGGTGGCCGGCCTCGCCGGTGCGGGCGAAGACCAGGGCGACCTCGGCCCAGGTGCCGTTGGTGATGAACGTCTTGCTGCCGGTGATCAGCCAGTCGGCGCCGTCCCGGACGGCCCGGGTGGTCAGGTTGGCCGCGTCCGAGCCGGTGCCGGGCTCGGTGAGCGCGAAGCAGCCCAGCGCCTCGCCCGCGGTGAGCCGGGGCAGCCACTCCCGCTTCTGCTCCTCGGTGCCGTACCCGGCGATCGACTTGCCGACCAGGCCGAGCGAGACGGAGACGATGCCGCGCACCGCCGAGTCGCCGCGGCCGAGCTCCTCCAGGACGAGGCAGTAGGCCAGGTGGTCGCCGCCGCTGCCGCCGTACTCCTCCGGGAGGGTCAGGCCGAGGAATCCGAGCTTGCCGAGCGTGCCGACGATCGAGCGGTCGACCGACTCGGCGCGGTCCCAGGCGGCCGCGTGCGGCACGATCTCGCGGTCGGTGAACGCCGCCGCGAGATCGCGGACGGCGGCCTGCTCCTCGGACAGCTCAAGATTCATGGCGGCGGACACTCCATAAACTAGCAGTGCAAGTTTTAAGGTGACTCTAGCCCCACCGTGTCCGCCCGGGGAAGATGCCGCCTGCAAGAATGTGTGACACCCCACCCGATCGGAGGCCGCGACCGCATGGCCCGCCCGCGCACCCCGCTGCTCAGCCGCGAGCGGATCGTCGCCGCCGCGCTCGCCCTGGTCGACGCCGACGGTCTGGACGCGCTCTCCACCCGCCGCCTCGCCACCGAGCTCTCGGTCAGCGGGCCCTCCCTCTACAACCACTTCGCCACCAAGGACGACCTCCTCGACGCCGTCGTCGACAGCGTGATGGGCGAGGTCGACCTCGCCATGTTCGACGCGCCGGAGGACTGGCGAACGGCCCTGCGCGACTGGGCCCGCAGCTACCGCGCCGCGCTCGCCGCCCACCCCAACATCGTCCCCGTCCTCGCCCAGGGCCCCGGCCGCCGCCCCAACGCGCTGCGCCTCGCCGACGCCGTCTTCGGCTGCCTGGTCGACGCCGGCTGGCCGCGCGGCCAGGCCACCCGGATCGGCGCCCTGATGCGCTACTTCATCACCGGCTCCGCCCTCGGCTCCTTCGCCGGCGGCTTCCCCGAGGACGCCGCCGTCTACGCCGCCGACTACCCCCATCTCGGCGAGGCCCACCTGCTCGCCGAACACCGCCGCGCCATCGACGAGGGCGCCTTCGAGACCGGCCTGGCCGCCCTCCTCGACGGCCTCGCCCTGCGCCACCCCGCCGCCGGCTGACCCGGCCCGCACACCCCAACGGGTCACACCCCCGGCCGGGGCGTTTGCCGGAGCAGACGGGCGGTCATCACTGGCTGCTGTCCCGTCGGCCCGCCACCCGGAGGCCCACCGTGCAGCCACCACCCCGCCCGGCCCGCACCCCCCGCCGCCGTCCACTGCGCCCCGCCGCCGCCCTGGCCGCCGCACTCGCCCTGCTCGGTCTCGCCCCCGGCGTCGCCACCGCCGGCGGCCGGCCCGACGACCGGCCCGGCCTCGAACGCGAACTGCGCGAACTGGTCACCGCGCCCGGCGGCCCGCCCGGCGCCATCGCCGTCCTGCGGTACGGCGACCGCACCGAGGTCTACCGGGCCGGCACCGCCGAGATCGGCACCGGCCGCCCGCCCCGCAGCACCGACCACATGCGGATCGCCAGCGCCGCCAAGGCCTTCAGCGGAGCCGTCACCCTGCGCCTGGTCGACCGCGGCGCACTCGGCCTCGACGACACCATCGGCGAGCGGCTGCCCGACCTGCCGGCCGCCTGGCACGCGGTGACCCTCCGCCAGCTGCTGCAGCACACCAGCGGCCTGCCCGACTACAGCGCATCAGCGGCCTTCCGGGCCGTCATCACCGCCGACCCGCACCACGTCTTCGACCCGCACCACCTGCTCGACTACGTCTTCGACCAGGGTCTCGCCTTCACCCCCGGCACCCAGTACCGGTACTCCAACTCCGACAACATCGCCGCCGCCCTGATGGCCGAGGCCGCCACCGGCCGCCCGTACGAGGAACTCCTCGCCCGCCTGGTCTCCCGCCCGCTCGGCCTGCGCGAGACGACCCTGCCGCGCGGCTACGAACTCCCCGAGCCCTACCTGCACGGCTACGAGGTCGTCCCACCCGACCCGCCGGAGGACGTCTCCACCCTGTTCGGCGCCTCCGGCGCCTGGGCCTCGGGCGGCATCGTCTCCACCCCCGCCGACCTGTCCGCCTTCATCCGCGCCTACGGCGGCGACCGCTTCCTCAAGCCCGCCACCCGGCGCCAACAGGTCGCCTTCGTCCCCGGCGCCTCCGAGCCCGCCGGACCGGGCACCAACGCCGCCGGGCTCGCCCTCTTCCGGTACACCACCCGCTGCGGCACGGTGTACGGCCACACCGGCAACACCGCCGGCTACACCCAGCTCGCGGCCGCCACCCCGGACGGCCGCCGCGCCCTCACCGTCTCGGTGACCGAGCAGATCAGCCAGTCCACCCGGCCCGCCCTGCTCGCCCGACTGCGCGCCGTCCAGGAGGACTTCGTCTGCCGGCTGCTCACCGGCCCGGGGCACTGAGCCCGGCCGCCGCCGCCCACGCCGACCGGACCCCACCGCCTCCCACGCTCAGGGCGAGCCCTCTCTCGGCAGGAAGGCCGGTCTCAGGTCCGGGTCCACCGGGTCGTAGTACCGGTGGTACACCGGCGTCAGCCCGCCCGACACCGGCGGCACGATCCAGCTCCAGTCCGCCGGGGTGGGCCGCCCGTGCCGCTGCTCCCGGGCGACGTGGGAGAGGAAGCGCACGGACTCGGTGTGGTGGTCCGCCATGGTGACCCCGGCCCGTTCGTAGGAGTGCAGCACGGCCACGTTCAGCTCGACGAGCGCCCGGTCCCGCCAGAGCGTCCGCTCCGACCCCGTGTCGAGCCCGAGCCGCCGCGCGACCTCGCCGAGCATGTCGTAGCGGTCGGCGTCGGCCAGGTTCCGGGCGCCGATCTCGGTCCCCATGTACCAGCCGTTGAACGGCGCCGCCGGGTACCGGATCCCGCCGATCTCCAGCGTCATGTCGCTGATCGCCGGCACGGCGTACCACCGCAGCCCGAGCCCGGCGAACCAGGCGTGCTCGGGGTGGTGCAGCGGCACCTCCAGCACGGCGTCGTCCGGGAGCTCGTACCAGGAGGGTTCCTCGCCGGGCAGCCGCTGGACGAGCAGCGGCAGGACGTCGAACCGCTCCTCGCCGCTCTTCCAGCCGAGCTCTCGGGCCTTTGCGGCGAGCGCCGCCCCCGCCGGGTCGCCGGTCCAGCCGCCCTCGCCGTCGGGATAGCCGGCGTACCGGACGAGTTGAGGGTTGAGGATGCGGGGGGTGGGCAGTCCGGGCCGGTCCGGGGCGAAGACGGAGATCACCGGGCGGATCCGGCCGCCGTTGGTGGCGGTCCGCAGGTGGGCGAAGCACTCTTCGGCCATCGCGTCGGGGGTGTCGATTTGCCGCAGGTCGCGGACGACCAGGCTGCGCCAGTAGAGGCGGCCGATGCAGCGGGCGGCGTTGCGCCAGGCGAGCCGGGCCCCGAAGGCGAGTTCCTCGGTGGTGTGCCGGTAGCCGCCGGTGCGTTCGACCTCGGCGAGCACCTGGCGGACCCGCGGTGCCGGGTCGCCGGCAGCAGCGTTCTCGCGGTGGAACTGCCGGACGAACGCGACGGCCTGCGCGGCGAGGCCGCCCGGCACGGGACCCACCGGGTTCGGCCCGGTCTGCGGCACGTGCTGGTGGGCGTGGGGGCAGGCTCCGGCGGCGGGCCTGCGGGTGCGAATCCGACTGAAGATCAAGGGCACATCCCTCCCTGCGTCATGGGTACCGGATGTGCCGTGGCGTGCGCGGAGAGTGGGCGATTGTGCCTCCGCCCGCCGCCCGGAACGCTAGGGTGCCCGCGGACCCGCAGCGCAGCAGGGGCGCCCGCAACCGTGCGGACGCCCCTGCTCCGGGAAGCGGATGCGGCGATCAGCCCATGTCCTCCAGACGGACGCCCTTGGTCTCCTTCATGAACGTCGCCACGAAGGGGATCGAGCCGAGCGCGAAGGCCGCGTACAGCGCGTAGGTGGCGGAGAGGTTCCACCGCGACATCGCCGGGAACGAGACGGTGATCGCCCAGTTGGCCAGCCACTGCGCCGAGGCGGCGACCGAGAGCGCGGCGGCCCGGATCCGGTTCGGGAACATCTCGCCGAGCATCACCCAGACGACGACGCCCCAGGAGAGCGCGAAGAACAGCACGAACAGGTTGGCCGCGACGAGGGCGACCGTGCCCTGCAGGTCCGGCAGGGTGACGTCGTCGCCGGTGCCGGCGGCCGAGGAGAAGGCCCAGGCGGCCGCGCCGAGGGTGACGGCCATGCCGGCCGAGCCGATCAGCGCGAGCGGCTTGCGGCCGATCCGGTCGACCAGCAGGACGGCGATCGCGGTACCGGCGATGTTGATCACCGAGCCGACGAAGCTGATCACCAGCGAGTTGCTCTGGTCGATGCCGACCGACTGCCAGAGGATCGAGGAGTAGTAGAAGATCACGTTGATGCCGACGAGCTGCTGGAACACCGAGAGGCCGATGCCCACCCAGACGATCGGCAGCAGGCCGAGCCGGCCGCCGAGCAGGTCGCGGAAGCGCGGCCGGTGGTCGGAGGCGATCAGCGTACGGATCTCGGTGATCCGGGCCTCGGTGTCCGACCCGTCGCCCTCGACCTGGCGCAGCACCGAGCGGGCCTCGTCGAGCCGTCCGGCGGAGATCAGGAAGCGCGGGGACTCCGGGATCATCGCGGCCATCACGAAGTAGAGCCCCGCGGGCAGGACGCAGATGCCGAGCATCCACTGCCAGGCCTCCAGGCCGAGCAGGCTGCCGCGGGTGTCGCCGTCCGCGGCCTCCGCGAGCAGCCAGTTCACCAGCTGGGAGACGGCGATGCCGAGCACGATGGCGGCCTGCTGGAAGGAGGCGAGCCGGCCGCGGTACCGGGTCGGCGCGACCTCGGCGATGTAGGTCGGGGCGATCACCGAGGCGATGCCGATCGCGGCCCCGCCGAGGACGCGCCAGGCGGCGAGGTCCCAGGCGGCGAACGGCAACGCCGAGCCGAGGGCGCTGACCGCGAAGAGCACGGCGGCGACCTTCATCACCCGGATGCGGCCGTACCGGTCGGCGAACCGGCCGGCCACCGCCGCGCCCACCGCGGAGCCGAGCAGCGCGGAGGAGACGATCAGGCCGGTGACGCCGTCCCCGATCCCGAATCTGCCCTGGATGCCGGAGACGGCGCCGTTGATCACCGAGCTGTCGTAGCCGAACAGGAAGCCGCCGAGCGCGGCCGCCGCCGCGATGAAGACCACGAACCCGAGCCGGTCCGGAGACTGCGCGCGGGCCGCTACGGGCTGTTGGGTGACGCTCACGATCTCTGACTCCTGTGTACTCGACATTGAGAGAGGCGTCAGGATCGTACCCTCGGTCTGTTCATCACATGTACGCACTATCCGGACATTGGGCCAAAGCAGTCCAGGCAGGCGTTCAATATCTGAATTGTATGAAGATTTAGACAGGCTCGGAGAGGGACAGCCCGAACTGTCCCGCGCCGTCCGTCCACCAGTGGGTCAGCCGCAGGCCGGCCACCGCCAGCTCCCGGGCCACCCGCTCGTGCCGGAACTTCGCCGAGACCTCGGTGCGCAGCTCCTCGCCGGCGTCGAAGTGCACCGGCAGGTCCAGTGCCGGGATCTTCACCGTCTGGTCGCGCACCGAGCGCAGCCGCATCTCGATCCACTCCTGCTCGGTGTCCCAGAGCGCCACGTGCTCGAAGGCGTCCGGGTCGAAGTCGGCGTCCAGCTCCCGGTCGAGCACGTTCAGCACGTTCTTGTTGAACTCGGCGGTCACCCCGGCCGCGTCGTCGTACGCGGCGACCAGCACCGCCGGGTCCTTCACCAGGTCGGTGCCGAGCAGCAGCGCGTCGCCCGGTTCCAGGGCGGCCCGCAGGGTGCGCAGGAAGCCGGCCCGCTCGGCGGGCACGAAGTTGCCGAGGGTGCCGCCGAGGAAGGCGACCAGCCGCGGCCCGCCGCCGGGCGGCAGCCCGAGCCCCTGGGTGAAGTCGGAGAGCACCGCGTGCACGTCGGTGCCCGGGTAGTCGGCGGCCAGCGCCGCCCCGGCGGCCTCCAGTGCGCTCTCGCTGACGTCCACCGGCACGTACGCCTCCAGGCTGCCGAAGCCGTTCAGCGCGTCCAGCAGCAGCCGGGTCTTCTCGGACGAGCCGGAGCCCAGCTCCACCAGCGTCCGGGCCCGGGTGAGGCCGGCGATCTCGGCGGCCCGGTCGGTGAGGATCTCCCGCTCGGCCCGGGTCGGGTAGTACTCGGGCAGCCGGGTGATCTCCTCGAACAGCTCGCTGCCCCGGGCGTCGTAGAACCACTTGGGCGGCAGCCACTTGGGACTTGCCGTCAGGCCACGCTGCACATCGTGCCGCAGCGCGTGGCTGAAGTGGTCGGCGGGCAGCAGACGGGTCAGGTCGAAGGTGCTCACGGCGAGTCGTCCTCTCGCGTCGGGCGGCCGTCACTCGGTTCGGGCCGGTCGCTCTCCGGTACGGGGCGGTCGATGTCGATGGGGTGCAGCGCCACGCCCGCCGGTCCGGCGAGCAGCAGCGTGCGGTCGGGGACCTCGGTCCAGCCGGGCCCGTCGTCCAGCGGCTCGGAGGCGACCACCACCCCGGCCGACACGTCGGACACGGTGCCGGTGCGGTGGAAGAGGGTGTCGCCCCAGGCCGTCGCGGCGATCGAACGGCCGTCGGTGACCAGCAGGTTGAGCCTGGCCTCGCCGTACTTGGCGGCCTCCCGGACGGTGTCGGCGACGGCCTCGCCGAGATCGGCGCCGGTGCGCAGCCGGGCCAGCAGCAGGGCGAACAGCAGGGCCGAGTCGCTGCGCGCCTCCAGTGCCATCAGGTCGGCCGGCGGCAGGGTGGCGGCGAGCGGCCCGTACCGCTCGGGCCAGCCGGGCAGGGCGCCGTTGTGACTGAACAGCAGCCGCCCGGCGGTGAACGGTGCGGCGGCGGCCTCGCCCGGCGCGCAGCCGGCGGTGGCCGAGCGGACGGCGGCGAGCAGCGCCCGGGTGCGCACCACCCGGGCGAGGTCGACGAGGTTCTCGTCCGCCCAGATCGGCCCGGCCCTGCGGTAGCGGGCGGGCCGCTCCTCGCCGGGGGCGTACCAGCCGATGCCGAAGCCGTCGGCGTTCACCGTGCCGTACCGCTGCCGGCGGGGTGCCCAGGACTGCCGGACGAGCCCGTACGGCGGGTCGAACAGCAGCGCGCCGAGCGGGAGTTCGCCGCCGAGGTAGGCGAGGTGGCGGCACATCAGGCGCCCTCGGCGTCATGGGCGGTACGGGGGGTGCCGGCGGTGCGGGCGGTGCGGAACCCGGCGAAGATCTGCCGCCGGATCGGGTAGTCCCAGTTGCGGAAGGTGCCCCGGCAGGCGACCGGCGCGACGGCGAACGAGCCGCCGCGCAGCACCTTGTACTCGGGCCCGAAGAACACCTCGGAGTACTCCTTGTACGGCCAGGCGGTGAAGCCGGGGTAGGGCGAGAAGTCGCTCGCCGTCCACTCCCAGACGTCGCCGATCAGCTGCCGGGCGCCGCAGGGCGCGGTGCCCGCCGGGTAACTGCCGACCGGGGCCGGCTGCAGGTGCCGCTGGCCGATGTTGGCGTGTTCGGCGGCGGGCTGTTCGTCGCCCCAGGGGAAGCGGCGGGATCGGCCGGTGACGGGGTCGAAGCGGGCGGCCTTCTCCCACTCGGCCTCGGTGGGCAGCCGCCGGCCGGCCCAGCGGGCGTAGGCGTCCGCCTCGTACCAACTGACGTGCAGCACGGGCTCGTTCGGCGGCACCGGTTCGACGGTGCCGAAGCGGCGGCGCAGCCACTGTCCGCCCTCCCGGCTCCAGAACAGCGGTGCGGTGAGGTCGGCCTTTCGCCGGTGGTCCCATCCGGCCGGTGTCCACCAGCGCGGTTCCCGGTAGCCGCCGTCCTCGACGAAGGCCTGGTACGCGGCGTTGGAGACCGGGACGGTGTCCAGCCAGTAGGCCGGCAGGTCCACCTCGTGCGCGGGCCGCTCGTTGTCCAGCGCCCACGGTTCGGTGTCGGTGCCCATGGTGAACGGGCCCGCGGGGACGAGGACTTCGGCGGGCAGCCGGTCCGTGGTGGCGGGCGGCGGGGGAGGGGCGGCCAGCACGGCGGCGCCCTGCCGGAGCTGATGGGTGATCAGCATGGTCTCGTCGTGCTGCTGTTCGTGCTGGGCGATCATGCCGAAGGCGAATCCGGCGTCCAGCAGCGGGGCGCCCTCCAGCGGGCTCGCCTCCAGCAGGTCGAGGACCCGGCCGCGGACCTCGTGCGCGTACCGCCGGGCCTCGTCGGGCGGCAGCAGCGGCAGGCTGGGCCGCTCGGCCCGCGGGTGCTCGAAGGCGTCGTAGAGCGGGTCGATCTCGGGGTGCATCGGGTCGTGGCCGCCGACGTTGCGCAGCAGCCACAGCTCCTCCTGGTTGCCGATGTGCGCGAGGTCCCAGACCAGCGGCGACATCAGCGGGGAGTGCTGGGCGGTGAGGTCGCGGTCGTCCACGCAGCCGGTGAGCCCGGCGGTGCGGTCGCGGGCGGCCAGCAGCTCGGTGGCGATCGCCTCGCGGAGCGTCGCCGGGTCGGTGCGGTCGGCGTTCAGCACGGTGCGTCCTCCTCGACGGCGGGGCGGCGCCCGGCCCGGACGGCGTCCAGTTGGTCGTCGGCCGGGCAGCGGCCCCGGGCGGGGTAGCGGTCGGCGTACTCGGTCAGCGCCCGGCGCAGGCCGGCGGAGTCGCGCCGACGGGCGAGCGCCCGCTCGGCGGCGGCGAAGCAGGCGAGCGCGGCCTGCCGCAGTTCGGGATCGGTGGTGCCGAGGGCGGCGGCCCGCCGCCAGAGGCTGCAGCGCGGCGGCGGCAGGGCACGGTCGTGGCCGAGCGGTTCCAGCGCGGCGAGCGCCGCCTCGGTGGCCTCCGGGTCGTCGAGCAGCGCGGTCACCAGGGCGAGCGGGACGAGCCAGCCGTCGCCGGGCTGGGCGTCGATCATGCGCAGCTCCAGGTGGCCGCGCGGCCGGACGGGCGGGAAGAGCGTGGTGCGGTGGTACTCCAGGTCCGCCAGGGTGGCGGGCCGCTCGCCGGCACCGCGTAGCCAGTGTCGGAAGGTCAGGCCGGGCGGCGCCGTCCACGGCCGGCCCTCGGCCCGGCGGACGCACAGCACCTCGGCGTCCAGCACGTACCGGGCCCAGGCCTCGCGCGGGTCGCCGTCCGGCAGCGGGGCGAGGGTGCGGGTCGGGTCCATCCGGGACCACACCACCTGCCGGCTGGACCGGTAGCCGGTGGGCCGGCCGTCCAGCAGGGGGGAGTTGGCGAAGGCGGCGACCAGGACGGGGCCGAGCCGGTGGACGAGGTGCCAGCGGCGGGCGACCGCGGCCTCGGTGCCGGCGTCCACGCAGACCTGGACCGATGCGGTGCCGGTCATCATGATCTCGCCCCAGGGCCCGGCGCGGTCGAAGAAGGCCTGCATGGCGCGGTACCGGGGGTGCTCGGTCTGCATCCGGCGGGTCCTGCCGAGCGGGTCGGTGCCGCTGCCGGTGAGCCGCAGGCCCTGGTCGGCCAGTGCGGTGCGCAGGGCCGCCTGGTCGCGCAGCAGGTCGGCTGCGCAGTCGGCGGGGGAGTCGGCGGGCCGGGAGCTGAGCTCGACCTGGCCGCCTGGTTCGCGGGTGAAGCGGGAGCCCGCCGGGAAGCGCGGGCCGTCGTGGTCCTCGGGCAGGGCCGCGAGGGCGGCGGCGGTGCGACCGGGGTCGACCGGCCGCTCGGGACATCGGCTGTCGTGGACGAACCACTCGGCCTCGACCCCGACCAGGGCCGGCGGCCCGATCTTGAAACAGATTCCGGCCAGATGGGTCTCGGCGGACGCCTCGGTCAGCGGCGTCACGCTGGGTGTCTGATTCGGTCGGTCAGTGCTGCGCTGCGGGCGGACGGGTATCACCGGACTCACCATCCCTCGGTACGCGATTGCGGCCCGGTTGTTCCTGCTCAGTCTGCTACGCGGCAAACATCATTGCCGCCCCACGCAGGTCAGGCGCACGTCAGCCGGTGCAGGGCGTCCTCCAGCACCGGCAGCGGCAGGGCGAAGTTCAGCCGCAGCAGTCCCGGACGGGGCGCGCCGAAGTCGGCCCCGTCCGCCAGCTCGACGTCACGCTCCGTCATCGCCTCCTCCCTCGCCCGTTCGGGTGGCAGGCCGAGCGCGGCCCCGTCCAGCCAGAGCAGGTACGAGGCCTGCGGGCGGGCGAGCACCGCCGGGCCGAGCGCGGCCAGGGCGAGGTCCCTGGCGGCGGCCAGGTGGTGCAGCAGCCCGTCCAGCCACCCGGCGCCCTCCTCCAGCGCGGCCCGCTGCACGATCTGCTCCAGCAGCCCGCCCTCCCAGATCCCGTATCCGGCGGCCCGCTCGCGGATCCGGGCGCGCAGCCCGGCGTCCGGGACGAGCAGCCAGCAGCTGGGGATGCCCGAGGTGTTGAAGGTCTTGCCGACCGAGCCGACGGTCACCGTGCGGCGGGCCGCGGCCGGATCGGCGGTGGCCACCGCGACGGGGTGGCGCAGCCCGTGGTCGGGGTGGACGAGATCGGCGTGCACCTCGTCCGAGATCAGCAGGCCCTCCTCGGCGGCCGCCAGCGAGGCCAGCGCGCGGATCTCGTCGGCGGTGCGCAACCGGCCGGTGGGGTTGTGCGGGCTGCTGACCAGCAGCACCCCGGGGCGCAGCGCGGCGAAGCCGGCCGGCGGCACGCCGAACGGGTCGCCCGCGCGCCCGAGCGGGACGGACGCGAAGGGCAGCCCGGCCGCGGCGCACATCCCGGCGAAGCCGCCCCACTCCGGCGCCGCCGCGACAGCGGTGCGGCCGCGGACCTCGGGCGCCACGGCGTCCAGCAGCAGCCGCATCGCGGTGCGCGGGCCGCACGGCAGGCAGAGCACCCAGTCCTCGTTCACCACGGCGCCGTGCCGGCGGCGGTACCAGTCGGCGACCAACCGCGGCGCGCCCGGATCGGCCACCGTGTAGCCGTACGCCGGGTGGCGGGCCCGCGCGGCCAGGGCCGCTCCGACGGCCGGTGGGCCCGGGAGGTCCATGTCGGCCAGGCCCAGGGCGATCCGGCCCCGCCCGGCCCGGGCCCACTTGCTGCTGCCCGTGCCGCCGCGGTCGAAGGACTCCGTCACCGCCGCTCCCTCCGTCCGGTCCGCGGGCGCACCTCCGCGCCGGTCACCTCCACGCTACGGGCGGCGGCAAGGGCGGCATCCGCGGACGGCGGGCGCCCGTGTCGCCGATCGGATGGGGGAGCGCTCCCACGATCGCTCGATGTTTCGCATCGTCAACTCCGTCCGATGCCTTGACGGGGCATGGCCTTCGTGGCTTGATATCCCATGAGCTCAGGGCCCGCGCCTGAAGCGCGGGTTGAGAAAACCCCGCTGCTCCGGCGACTCGTCGACCAAGCTCCGACTGTTCCATCGACGTATCGTCGATCCCCGTAGGTGGGAGCGCTCCCACCAAGTGACTCCCTCCGATGCACGTCAGGGTCCCTCCCCCACCCGAAAGGACTCCGTAAGTGCCTTCCCCCATCATGCGCCGTCTGCGCACGTCGGCAGCCGCCGCGGCGCTGGGCGTCGCCGCCGTCCTGCCGCTCGCGACGGCCGTCCAGCCGGCCAGTGCCGCCGAGGCCAAGCTCGACAATCCCTATGCCGGCGCCAAGGTCTACGTGAACCCGGACTGGTCCGCCAAGGCGGCCGCCGAGCCGGGCGGTTCCGCGGTCGCCAACCAGCCCACCTTCGTCTGGATGGACCGGATCGCCGCGATCACCGGTTCCTCCGCGGCCAAGGGCCTCCGGGCGCACCTGGACGCCGCCCTCGCGCAGGGCGCCAACCTGGTCCAGATCGTCATCTACGACCTGCCGGGCCGTGACTGCGCCGCCCTCGCCTCCAACGGCGAGCTCGGCGCCACCGAGATCGGCCGCTACAAGACGGAGTACATCGACCCGATCGCCGCGATCATGTCGGACTCCAAGTACGCGGGCCTGCGGATCGTCAACGTCATCGAGCCCGACTCGCTGCCGAACCTGGTCACCAACGCCGGCGGCACCGCCGGTTCGACCGACGCCTGCGCCACCATGAAGGCGAACGGCAACTACGAGGCCGGTGTCGGCTACGCCCTGCACACCCTGGCCGCGATCCCGAACGTCTACAACTACATCGACGCCGCGCACCACGGATGGCTCGGCTGGGACTCCAACATGGGCCCCGCCGCCACCGAGTTCAAGAAGGCCGCCACCACCGGCGGTGCCACCGTCAACGACGTGGCCGGCTTCATCGTCAACACCGCCAACTACAGTGCGCTGGTGGAGCCGAACTTCAAGGTCACCGACTCCGTGAACGGCACCACCGTGCGGCAGTCGAAGTGGGTCGACTGGAACTACTACGTCGACGAGCTGTCCTTCGCCCAGGCGCTGCGCACCAAGCTGATCGGCGAGGGCTTCAACAGCACCATCGGCATGCTGATCGACACCTCCCGCAACGGCTGGGGCGGCACCGCCCGTCCGGCCGGCCCGGGCCCGCTGACCTCCGTCGACGACTACGTCAACGGCGGCCGGGTCGACCGTCGCATCCACGTCGGCAACTGGTGCAACCAGAGCGGTGCCGGCCTCGGCGAGCGTCCGACCACCGCGCCCGCCACGGGCATCGACGCCTACGTCTGGGCCAAGCCCCCAGGTGAGTCCGACGGCGCGAGCCAGGTCATCCCGAACGACGAGGGCAAGGGCTTCGACCGGATGTGCGACCCGACCTACACGGGCAACGGTCGCAACGGCAACAGCATGTCCGGCGCCCTGCCGAACTCGCCGCTCGCCGGCGCCTGGTTCTCCGCCCAGTTCCAGCAGCTGCTGGCCAACGCCTACCCGCCCGTCGGCGGCAGCAGCACCGACACCCAGGCGCCGACCGTTCCGAGCGGTCTGACCTCGCCAGCGAAGACGTCCAGCAGTGTCTCGCTGTCGTGGACGGCTTCGACGGACAACGTCGGTGTGACGGGGTACGACGTGTACCGCGGCAGCGCGCTGGTCGGTTCGACCGCGACCACCTCGTTCACCGACACCGGTCTGACCGCCTCGACGGCGTACAGCTACACGGTGAAGGCGAAGGATGCGGCCGGTAACGTCTCCGCGGCCTCGGCGGCCCTGTCCGTCACCACCTCGGCCGGCGGCACCACCGACACCCAGGCGCCGACCGTTCCGAGCGGTCTGACCTCGCCGGCGAAGACGTCCAGCAGTGTCTCGCTGTCGTGGACGGCTTCGACGGACAACGTCGGTGTGACGGGGTACGACGTGTACCGCGGCAGCGCGCTGGTCGGTTCGACCGCGACCACCTCGTTCACCGACACCGGTCTGACCGCCTCGACGGCGTACAGCTACACGGTGAAGGCGAAGGACGCGGCCGGTAACGTCTCCGCGGCCTCGGCGGCCCTGTCCGTCACCACCTCGGGCACCGGCACCGGTTCGGGCTGCACCGCCACCTACAAGGTGAGCAGCGACTGGGGCGCCGGCTTCAACGCCGACGTCACCGTCACCAACACCGGCACCACGGCGATCAACGGCTGGAAGGTCACCTGGACCTACGGCGGCCAGCAGAAGATCTCCAACCTCTGGAACGGCAGCTACACGCAGACCGGCCAGGCGGTGACCGTCACCAACGCGGCCTACAACGGTGCGATCGGGGCCGGCGGCTCCGCGGGCTTCGGCTTCGGTGCGACCAACGCGGGCGGCAGCAACGCCGTCCCGACGCTGACCTGCACGGCACTGTGATCCGCGCCGCGAGCTGATCGCGGCACCGGGCGGCCGATCCCACGGCGGTGGGATCGGCCGCCCTTCGGCGTTCCGGGCGGGCTCAGGCCGCGCGGGCGGCCAGTTCGAAGGCCGAGTTGACCAACGCCACATGGCTGAACGCCTGTGGCATGTTGCCGAGTTGGCGCCTCTCCTGGGGGTCCCACTCCTCGGCGAGCAGTCCGACGTCGTTGCCCAGCGAGACCAGCCGCAGGAAGAGCTCGCGGGCCTCGCCGGGGCGCCCGATCGCGCCGAGGGAGTCGGCGAGCCAGAACGAGCAGGCGAGGAAGGCGCCTTCGGTGCCCCGCAGGCTGTCCGCGCGCGAGGCCGCCGGGTAGCGCCGGATCAGCCCGCCGTGGTCCAGCCCGGTGCGGACGGCGTCGACCGTGCGGACCACCCGCGGGTCGTCCGGCGGCAGGAAGCCGCTCTTCAGCACGAAGAGCGTCGCGGCGTCCAACTCCCGTCCGCCGTAGTGCTGGACGAACAGGCCGCGGCGGCGGTCGACGCCGTTCTCGAGGACGTCCGCGTGCACCGCGTCGCGCATCTCCCGCCAGCGCTCCACGGGCGCGGGCAGGCCGGTGAGTTCGGCCATCTTCAGGGCGCGGTCGGCGGCCACCCAGGCCATCACCTTGGAGTGCACGAAGTGCCGCCGGGCGCCGCGGACCTCCCACAGGCCCTCGTCGGGCTCTGTCCAGTGCTTCTCCAGGTAGGCCATGAGTATCCGCAGCAGGCTCCAGACCTGGCGCTCCATCGGGATGCCGGCCCGCAGCGCGAGGTACATCGTGTCCACCACCTCGCCGTAGACGTCGAGTTGAAGTTGCCGGACGGCGACGTTGCCGAATCGCACCGGTGTCGAACCGCCGTACCCGGGCAACCAGTCGGCCTCGACCTCGGGCAGCCCCCGCTCGCCCGCCACCCCGTAGACGGCCTGCAGGTCGCCCGGGTCGCCGGCGATCGCCCGCAGCAGCCACTTGCGCCAGGCGGCCGCCTCCTCGCGGAAGCCCCCGCGCAGCAGTGCCGAGAGGGTGAGGCTGGAGTCGCGCAGCCAGCAGAAGCGGTAGTCCCAGTTGCGCTCGCCGCCGAGCACCTCGGGCAGCGAGGCGGTCGGCGCCGCGACGATGCCGCCGGTCGGCTCGTAGGCGAGCGCCTTCAGGGTGATCAGCGAGCGCAGCACGGCGCGTCGCCACTCGCCGTCGTAGCGGCAGCCGGACGCCCAGAGCTGCCAGCCGTCCAGCGTGCCGGCCAGCGCCCGCAGCGGGTCGGTGCGCGGCGGGGCGTGCATGTGCGAGGGCTGCCAGGTCAGCACGAAGGACACCCGCTCGCCCGCGGAGACGGTGAAGTCGGAGGCGGTGGAGCCGTCCTGGCCGTAGGTGTGCACCCCGGGCGGCACCCGCAACCAGGCGGAGTCCGGGCCGGCCACGGCCACCCGGTGGTGCTCGGTGCGGCGCACCCAGGGGTCGACCCGGCCGTAGTTGAACCGCAGCCGCAGCTCGCCGCGCATCGGCACGGCGCCGGAGACCCCCTCGACGATCCGCACCAGCTGCGGGACGCGGTCGCGCTGCGGCATGAAGTCGACCACCCGGACGGTGCCGCCGGGGGTGGCCCAGAGCGACTCCAGGACGAGGCTGTCGTCGACGTAGCGCCGCCGGGTGCAGACGCCGCCCGCGGCGGGCCCGAGCCGCCATGCGCCGTGCCGCCCGTCGCCGAGCAGCCCGGCGAAGCAGCTGGGGGAGTCGAAGCGGGGCAGGCAGAGCCAGTCGACCGAACCGTCACGGCCCACAAGGGCGGCGGTCTGGAGGTCCCCGATGAGGGCGTAGTCCTCTATTCGTCCGGCCATCAGGACCATTGTCCGCCGAATGCGTCAGGAACCGCGCGGCGTAAGGAATCCGGGGATGTGTGGTGGTGGAGCCGGGAACTCACGTTCCGCTTGCAAGGAAGATCAGATCATAGGAAAATCATGTCGAGTTGTTGGCTTTTTCCTGAACCGGAGGGGGTGCCGTCATGCGGCAACCGGACTGGGTGCCCGCCGGAACAGACCTCGAGAAGCCCAACGCGGCCCGCATGTACGACTACTACCTCGGCGGCTCGCACAACTTCGAGGCAGACCGGCAGATGGCCCGCAAGGCGGTCGAACTCTGGCCGGAGCTCCCGCAGATCATGAGGGCCAACCGGGCCTTCCTGCGGCGTGCCGTCCAGCACCTCGCCGAGACGGGCATCACCCGGTTCCTGGACATCGGCTCCGGCATCCCCACCTTCGGCCCCGTCCACGAGGCCGCCCGGCAGGTCGTCCCCGACGCCCGGGTCGTGTACGTCGACAACGACCCCGTCGCCGTCGCGCACAGTCGCCTGCTGCTCCAGGACGACCCGGCGAGCAGCGTCGTCCAAGCCGACCTGCGGTACGTCGACGACCTGCTCGCCCGCCCCGAGCCGGCCGCACTGCTCGCGGAGGGTGAGCCGGTGGCGGTGATGCTGGTCGCCGTGCTGCACTTCGTGCCCGACGACGACGACCCGCACAAGCTCGTCGCCAGACTGCGCGACGCGCTCCCGCCCGGGAGCGCCCTGGTGCTCTCGCACGCCTCCCTGGAGGGCCGGCCCGACCAGGCCGGCGCCCACCAGGACCTCTACCGGCGCACCCCGACCCCGCTCACCATGCGCGGCCGGGACGCCATCGAGGCCTTCTTCGACGGCTTCGACCTGGTCGAGCCGGGCGTGGTCTACCTGCCCGAGTGGCGGCCGGACGTCCCGGAGGCGGTCGGCCCGCATCCGGAGCGGATGACGGGTGTGGCCGGCGTCGGACGACTGCCGTGAGCGACCGGTTGCCGGTGGGGGCACGCAGCGCAGGGGGCCTGCGCGAGGAATGGGCCCGGCTGCTCGGCGCCGGCCACGGCGACGCCGTCCACCCGCGGGTGGTCGACAGCCTGGTCGACCGCACCGCCGACCTGCTCGACCGCGCCCGCCGGGCCCGGCCCTTCGACGCCGCCCCGGCCCGGCAGGCCGGCGCGATGCTGGTCGACGCCCACTTCACCGACCCCGAGGTGCTCGCCCGGGCGGTGGAGATCCTGCACCGGCAGCCCGCCACCGACGGCACCGGCCCGATGCTCTCCGGCGCGTTCGCGGCCGGCTGGGCGGCCGCCCTGCGCGAGCGGACGCTGCGCGAGCAGGAGGCGATCCGGCTGGCCGCGGACACCGCCCGGCACGGCGTCGAGCGCGCCCTGCGCGAGTCCGAGGCGCGCTTCCGCGCCCTGTTCGAGAGCGCCGCGATCGGCATCGGCATCGGCGACGTCGAGGGCAACATCCTGGCCGTGAACAAGGCCATCGGGGAGATCTTCGGCGTCGGCCCGGAGGACATGGCCGGCCGCCGGGTCGGCGACCTCGTCCACCCCGAGGACACCCCGGGCGTCTGGGAGGCCTACGGGGACCTCATCAGCGGCAAGCGCGAGTACTTCCAGGTCGACAAGCCGTACTACCGGCGCGACGGCGAGGTGGTCTGGACGCACCTGACCGTCTCGCTGATCCGCGACGCCGACGGCATCCCCAAGTACCAGGTCGCCATGCTGGAGGACATCACCGACCGCTACCGGCTGCAGGAGCGGCTGCGCCACCAGGCGACCCACGACCCGCTCACCGGCCTGCCGAACCGCGCGGCCTTCTTCGAGCGGCTGGAGCGGCTCTTCGAGGAGCCGGAGCCTGGCGCCCGCTTCGGGCTGTGCTACGTCGACCTCGACGGTTTCAAGGTGGTCAACGACAGCCTCGGCCACGACATGGGCGACCAGCTGCTCACCGCGGTGGCCAGCCGGCTGGACGCCGCGCTCACCCCGCTCGGCCACATGGTGGCCCGGCTCGGTGGCGACGAGTTCGTGGTGCTGCTGGAGAACTGCCGGGGCGAGCAGGAGGCGGTGGCCGCGGCCAAGACGGTGCTCGCCGCGCTGGCCAAACCGGTCATCGTCGGCGACCACAAGCTCGCGGTCGGCGCCAGTGTCGGCGTGCTGGAGCGGCGGGTCGCCACCACCACCCCGGGCGCCGCCGTCCGGGCCGCCGACCTGACGCTCTATCGGGCCAAGGAGGCCGGGCGCGGCCGCTGGACGTTGTTCGACCCCAAGGAGAACGCCCGCGCGGTCAGCCGGTACGCGGTGTCCGTCCGGATGCCCTCCGCACTGGACCGCGGCGAGTTCTTCATCGACTACCAGCCGCTGGTCAACCTCGCCGACGGCTCGCTCGCCGCGGTCGAGGCGCTGGTCCGCTGGCGCCACCCGCAGCTCGGGGTGCTCGGGCCGGAGGAGTTCGTCGGCACCGCCGAGGAGACCGGGCTGATCATGCCGCTCGGCCGCTGGGTGCTGGAGCAGGCCTGCGGTCAGGCGGCCGACTGGGTACGCCGGTTCGGCGACCGGGCGCCGCAGCTCAACGTCAATCTGGCGGTCCGTCAGGCCCGCAACGCCGGACTGGTCGCAGACCTCGACCGCATCCTCCGGACGAGCGGACTGCAGCCCGACAAGCTGCAGCTGGAGATCACCGAGTCCACCGTGGTCGGCCCCGAGGACGAGGCGCTGAAGTCGCTGCACGGCCTGGTCGACCTCGGCGTGTCGCTCGCCGTGGACGACTTCGGCACCGGCTGGTCGAACCTCGCCTACCTGCGCGACCTGCCGGTCTCAGGCCTGAAGATCGCCGGCTCCTTCGTCGGCGACCTGCACGACCCGGCCAAGGACACCCACCTCGGGTGGCGGATCGTCAGCGGACTCGTCTCGCTCGCGCACACCCTGGGGCTGACCGTCACCGCCGAGGGCGTGGAGAACCGTGCCGACGCCGAGCGACTGCGGCTGATGGGCTGCGACTGGGCGCAGGGCTGGCACTTCGGCCGCCCCGTCCGCCCCGGCGAGATCGCCCGCCGGATCGCCGAGGCCAATCTGCCGGAGGCGATCGACCTCACCGAGTGAGGGATCGTCGACCCGCCGTCGAAAAGTCGGGTATTTCGGATAAACCGCCCCAAAGTCCTTGACTCGGCGCGACTGCCATGAGGATGATGGCTGCAACCGGTACCGCTACGGCGGGACGCCAGGTACCGGCCGTCACCGTCGGCGCTCCGTGCGCCCGAGACGACCGACGCATTCCAGGGGCAGGGCCCGGGGGGCTCACCGAGGCCGCGGGGGACGCAGCCCGAGCGTCGTTGATCAGTCTCCACCCTTCCTCCGCGGGCACACGTGTGCCCTGCCGCCTCCCGAGAGGCCCGCTCGCGATGAGCACCACCACGCCTTCCGACCCGCAACAGCCGCACCCGACCCGCAACGGCATGCCCATGCGGCGATCCACCGATCGTTCGGCAGAGCCGCAGCCGATGCGCAGGGCCGGGGACATCCCCACTCGGCACACCGTCAGCCTGGTCGTGCCGGCCCACAACGAGGCCCGCAACATCCCCTGGGTGTTCGAGCAGATCCCCCGCTGTGTGGACGAGGTCATCCTGGTGGACGGCTCGTCCAGCGACGCCACCCTCGCCATGGCCCGGCACTGCCTGCCCACCGTGCGCAACGTCCAGCAGACCGGCCCCGGCAAGGGCAACGCGCTGCGCACCGGCTTCGCCGCCGCCACCGGCGAGTACATCGTCATGATGGACGCCGACGGCTCCATGTGGCCCGGCGAGATCCCGCACTACCTGCACTTCCTCGACAACGGGTACGACTTCGTCAAGGGGTCGCGCTGCATCGCCGGCGGCGGCTCCCTCGACCTCACCCGCATCCGTTCGCTCGGCAACCGCGCCCTGATCACGGTGGTCAACCGGCTCTACCACACGATGCTGACCGACCTCTGCTACGGGTACTGCGCGTTCCGCCGCAGCTTCCTGGACGAACTCCGGCTGCGCTCGTCCGGCTTCGAGATCGAGGCCGAGATGATCGCGCACGCCCTCCGCTCGGGCCTGCGCATCGCAGAGGTCCCGAGCCTCGAACTTCCCCGCCGCAGCGGTCGCTCGCACCTCCACGCCGTCGCCGACGGCCGACGGGTGCTGCGGACCCTGATCGCCGAGCGTCCCGGTGCCAAGTCCTCGGTGCCCGCCGCCGTGGGGGAGCTGTGATGAATGGCTACGACCGGCGCACCCCGGCTGCCTGCCCGCGCACTGCCGCCCGTGAAACGCTCTACACCCCCGTCCGGGTGGTCGAGCTGGACCTGGACGAGCCCGGGCGCCTGCGTGCGCCCGGCGGTCTCGGCCCCGTCGACCCGGACGGCCGCGTGTTGGCGTTGGTGCGGCTGCACGGACACCCGCTCGGGTTGGTCCAGGCCACCGGTACAGCAGGCGATCCCGCCACGCTGCGCCGGGCGCTGGTCGAAGCCGCCCACCGGGAACTGCGCGTTCCCGCCCTGTCCACCGCGACACTCGCGGCGCGTCCCCGCCGGACCGGGCCGCCGCGGGTGCCTGCGGAAGCGCCCACCGTCACCGTGGTGGTCTGCACCCGCAACCGGCCAGCCGCGCTGCGGCGCTGCCTGGACTCGCTGCTGCGCACCGACTACCCCCACACCGACGTCGTGGTGGTGGACAACGCGCCGGACGGCACCGGCACCCGCGACCTGGTGCTGGAGCACTACAGCGACCGTGTCCGCTACGTGTGCGAGCCCGAGCAGGGCTCGGCCCGCGCGAGGAACGCCGGGCTGGCGGCGGCACGCGGGGAGATCTGCGCCTTCGCCGACGACGACCTCCTCGTCGACCGCGGTTGGGTGGCCGCTCTCGCCGAGGCCTTTCAGGCCGACGACCGGACCGCCTGTGTCACCGGCCTGGTGCTGCCCGCCGAACTCGACACCGCCGCACAGGCCGCGCTGGAGAGCTACGGCGGCTACTCCCGCGGCTTCGCGGCCCGCAGCTGGTCATTGCACGACGCGAACGCCGACCCGCTGCAGCGCTTCTCCGTCGGCCGCTTCGGCTCCGGCGCGAACATGGCCTTCCGGACGGAGGTGCTGCGCGCCGTCGGCGGCTTCGACCCGGCCACCGGCGCCGGCACCCCGGCCCGGGGTGGCGAGGAGCTCTACGCCTTCTTCTCCGTCTACAACAGCGGCCACGACATCGCCTACCAGCCGGAGGCGATCGTCTGGCACTGCCACCCGCGCACCGACGAGGCACTGGCCCGGCAGGTCTTCAACTTCGGGGTCGGTTTCGGCGCCTACCTGACCGCTGCCGTCGCTCACCGGCCCGAGGTGCTGGGCGACCTGCTCCGCCGGCTGCCCCGGGGCCTGTGGCAGTGGCAGACCGTCCACCGCCGGCGGGCGGCCGAGAACTGCGGCCCCGAGCCCGTGCCCGGCCTCGGGTGGCGGGAGCTGCAGGGCCTGCTGTACGGCCCCTTCGGCTACCTCCGCAGCCTCTGGCACCAGCGCGGTACACGGATCGGAGAGTGATTACCATGATGACCCCGGCCGCCGCCGTACTGCCCGACCCGCCGGCCACGATCGTCGACCTCGACCTCGCCCACCCCTCGGAGCTGAAGGTCCCCGGAGGCGCGGCCGCTCCGCCGCCAGCGGGCGGCCCCGTGCTGGCCCTCGTCCGGCGGCACAGCCACCCGCTCGGCATGGTCACCGTGACCGCCGCCCCCGGGGACACCTCGGGGCTGCGGGCCGCCCTGCTCGCCGCCGGCACCGCACTCGGTGCCACGCCCGCCACCCCGCCGCCCGCGGCCGCCGCCCTGCCCTCGCTCACCGTGATCGTCTGCACCCGCGACCGCACCGAACTGCTCCCGCCGTGCCTGGACGCCCTGCTGCAGGCGGCACCCGCCGACGCCGAACTTCTGCTGGTCGACAACGCCCCCAGCGACCTCGCCACCCACGACCTGATCCGCGACCGGTACGCCGACCGCATCCGCTACCTGTGCGAGCCCGCGCCCGGGGTCTCGCGGGCCCGCAACGCCGGCCTGGCCGCCGCCACCGGCGAGGTGTGCGCCTTCACCGACGACGACACCCTGCCCGACCCCGGCTGGCTGCGCGCCCTGCTGGAGACCTTCCGGGCCGACGCGCGGATCGGCTGCGTCACCGGCCTGGTCCTGCCCGCCGAACTGGACACGCCCTCCCAAGTGGCCTTCGAACTCCACTGCGGCTTCTCCCGCGGCTTCGCCCCGCGCATCTGGTCGCTCGCCGACCAGGGCGGCGACCCGCCCGTCCCCTATACCGTGAGCCGCTTCGGCACCGGTGCCAACATGGCTTTCCGCACCGAGGCCCTGCGAGCCGTCGGCGGCTTCGACGAGGCCACCGGCGCCGGCACCCCCACCCGCGGCGGAGAGGACCTGCTGGCCTTCCTCGGCGTCCTCACCACCGGCCGCCTGGTCGCCTACGCGCCTGACGCGCTGGTCTGGCACCGCCACCGCCGCACCCCGTCGGCCCTCCGTTCCCAGGTGTACGGCTACGGCGTCGGCTACGGCGCCTTCCTGGCCGCCGTCGTCGCCCACCGCCCGGCCATGCTGGCCGACCTCGTCCGCGGCCTGCCGGCGATGCTTCCGCTGGCCCCGGGCCGGCGCCGCCCCGACAGCACGCCGGCCCCGCGCGAGCTCGTCCGACTGCAGTGCCGCGGCCTGCTCGTCGGGCCGTTCAGCTACCTCGTCAGCCGCAGGCGCCGACGGACACATGGCGGTGGCCGGCCGTGATACCGGAACTGACCCGCCGCGGCACCGCACCGGCCCGCGCGTGCTCGTGCCCGCTGCCGCTGCCCTGCGAGTGCACCTACCGCGCGCTGCTGCGGGCCCGCACCACGGCCATGCTCCGGCGGACCGCGGGCGAGCCGCTGCTGCGCAACGGGCACATCCTGGCCGCCAGCGCGGTGCTCGCGGCCGGGCTCGGCGCGTTGTTCTGGATCTTCGCCACCCGCTGGTACAGCGCCGAGACCGTCGGCACCAGCTACGCGGCGCTCTCGGTCGCCGCCCTGATGTCCGCCCTCGGCCGGTTCAACCTCGGCGACGTCCTCGTCCGGTTCGTCCCGCGGGCCGGGCGGCACACAGGGCGGTTCGTCCTGCGGTCCTATGCGATCGCCGGCGTGTTCAGCGCACTGGCAGCCGTCGGCTTCCTGCTGATCGTCCCGATCGTGGCCCCCAGCCTGGACTTCCTGCGCTCGCCCCTGCTCGGCACCGCCTTCGTCATCGCCGCCGCGGGCTACTCCATCTTCGACCTCCAGGACGGCGCCCTCACCGGCCTGCGCCGCACCGGCTGGGTCCTCGGCGAGAACGTGATCTTCGCCGCCGCCAAGGCCGGCGCCCTCGCCGCCTGCGCCGCCCTCGCCATCGGTACCGGCATCCTCACCTCGTGGGCCGTCGCCCTGGTGCTGGCCATCCTGATCGCCAACTCCGTGCTGTTCCGCCACGCGATCCCGGCCCACCAGCGCGCCGACCGTGAGGGCGCCCCGATGCCGGGCCGGGTGAAGCGCTACGCCACCGCCGACTACGTGGGCAAGCTCGCCGGCATCACCACCTACACGGTGCTGCCGCTGAGCGTGCTCGCCCACCTCGGCGCCGCCCAGAACGCGTACTACTCGCTGGCCTGGATCATCGCCGACACCTTCAACATCGCCGTGCTCAGCATGGGTTTCTCCCTCGTAGTCGAGGGCGCCCACGCCCCGGAGCGGCTCCCCGAGCTCGCCCGGCGGATGCTCCGCCACGCCGGGCTCCTGGTGCTCGCCGCCACCGCCGTCGTGGTGGTCGCGGCGCCGTGGATCCTCTCCCTCTTCGGTCCGGACTACGCCCGGTACGGCACCCCCGTCCTGCGGCTGATGGCCGTCGCCTCGCTGCCCACCGTCCTGATCATCGTCGCCATCGACGTCGCCAGGGTCCGGCGCAACCTCCGCCTGCTCATCGGCGTCCAGGTCGCCCAGTGCGTCCTGACCGTCGGCCTCACTTTCGTCCTGCTGCCGCGGTACGGACTCACCGGTGTCGGCCTGGCCTGGCTGCTCGCCTGCTGCGCCGTCGCCGTGCCGCTGCTGCTCACTCTGCCACGCTGGATGAAGGCCCCGAAGGGAGTCGGGCATGACCACCGCACCGGACACGCGCACCAGCCTCTCGGTCGTCATCTGCGCGTACACCCTGGACCGCTGGGACGACCTGTGCGCGGCCGTGGAGTCCGTCCGCGGCCAGCAGCGGCCCCCGGAGGAACTGCTGCTCGTCATCGACCACTGCCCCGAACTCGCCCGCCGCGCCGAACGGCACTGGCCCGGCGTCCGGGTCGTCCGCAACGAGCAGCGCCGCGGCCTGTCCGGGGCCCGCAACACCGGCGTCCGCGCCGTCAGCGGCGACGTCGTCGCCTTCCTCGACGACGACGCGGTGGCCGCTCCCGACTGGAGCAGCCGTCTGCTGGCCGGCTACCGCGACCCGGAGGTGCTCGGCGTCGGCGGGCTGGTCCGGCCGCGCTGGGAGACCGGCCGGCCCGGCTGGTTCCCCGGCGAGTTCGACTGGGTGGTCGGCTGCTCCTACCGCGGCCTGCCCGAACGGCCCGCCGCGATCCGCAACTTCACCGGCGCCAACATGTCCTTCCGGCGGGCCGAGGCGGTCTCGGCCGGCGGCTTCCGGCTCGACCTCGGCCGCATCGGCACCCGGCCGGTTGGCTGCGAGGAGACCGAGTTCTGCCTACGGCTGGCCGCCCGCCACCCGGGGGCGGTGCTGCGCTACGAACCGGCCGCCGTCGTCCACCATCACGTCCCGCCCACCCGGGCCACCTGGGCGTACTTCCGGGCCCGCTGCTACGCCGAGGGCCGCTCCAAGGCCGTGGTCGCGCAGCACACCGGGCCGCGCCCGGCACTGGCCTCCGAGCGCCGCTACCTGCGGCACGCGCTGCCCTCAGCCGTGCTGCGCAGTCTGCGCCGTGCCGACCTCCGCTCCGCGGGCGCGCTCTGCGCCGGGGCGGGAATCACCCTGCTGGGCTACACCGTGGGCCGCGCCGCCCTGCTGCTGCCCCGGCCGTCCGTGCCCGCCCTCCGGCCGGCGAGGAGCCCGCGATGAGAGCCGTCCCCGTCTTCCTGTACCACTCGGTCTCGGACGACCCGCCGGACTGGATCGCGCCCTACACGGTCTCCCCGAAGACGTTCCGCGAGCAGCTCGACCGGATCGCCGACGCCGGCCTGACCGTCGTCCCGCTGCGCAGGCTGGTCGCAGCCCTGCACGGCGGCCCGCCGCCGCCCCCGAACGCCGCGGTGCTCACCTTCGACGACGGCTACGCCGACTTCTACTGGACGGTCGCCCCGATCCTCACCGAACGCGGCCTGCCGGCCACCCTCTACGTGACCGTCGGCGCCATCCACCCGCCCGGCGGACGCCCCAGCGGCAGCCTGCTGCCCGAGACGCAGATGCTCAACTGGCGCCAAGTGGGCACCCTGGACGCGCTCGGCGTGGAGATCGGCGGCCACTCCCAGACCCACGCCCAGCTCGACACCGTCTACGGCCAGCGCCGCGCCGACGAGATCGCCGGCAGCAAGAAACGCCTGGAGGACGCGGTCGGGCACCCGGTGACCGCCTTCGCCTACCCGCACGGGTACTCCAGCCCTGCAGTGCGCCGCCAGGTCCGCGCCGTCGGATGGACGTCGGCGACCGCCGTGGAGAACAAGTTCAGCTCCGCGACCGACGACCCGATGCGGATCTGCCGGCTGATGGTCCGCAGCGACACCCCGGAGAGCGTCTTCGACGACTGGACGGCCGGCCGCGGCAGCCGCATCGGCCCGATCCGGGAGAGCCTCTACACCCGTGGCTGGCGGACCTACCGCCGGTTCACCCGCTTCATCGGCACCCCGGTCGGAGGTCCGCCCAAGGACTGACCACCGCCCGTGCCGCCACGCCCACTGTCCGGAGAGGGCCCTCGATGGTTGACCAGCAGATTGCCGGAGCCGCCGGCCCGGCCGACCCGCCCGCACAACGCCGCCCGCCGTCGGCGCTGCTGGCCCGGGCGGTCGGCGGCCGCGGCCCCGCGGCCTGGCTCACCGTCGGAGCGCTGCCCGCGGCGATCGTGCTGTGGGTGCTCGCCCTGCGCGGCGCGCGGCTCGACCGGATGGGCGACCTAGGCCTGCTCCAGGTCCTGCCGCCGTTCTACTGGGCAAGCTTCGCCCTCCTGCTCGCCGGCTTCCTCGCCGTGCTCTACCGGCCGCGCATCCCGCAGGCCTGGGCCGCGGCGTACGTGGTCGCGCTGATCACCGTGATCCACGCCACCCCGAGCGTGCTCTATCCCACGCTGCGCTACGCCTGGGCGTGGAAGCACATCGCGGTCGTCGACGCGATGCTCCGGCACGACGGCACCGTGCCGAACGCAGGCGGGCTGGAGATCTACAACGAGTGGCCCGGCTTCTTCCAGCTCAACGTGCTCTTCCTGCGCGCCACCGGCCTGCACTCCGCGCTCGGCTACGCCGCCTGGTGGCCGCTGCTGACGAATCTGCTGCTGCTCGGCCCGCTGCTGCTGCTCTACCGCGCGATCACCGACAGCCGACGCCTCGTCTGGGGCGGTGTCTGGCTCTTCTACTCGATCTCCTGGGTCGGCCAGGACTACTTCGCGCCGCAGGCCTTCGTCTTCGTGCTGTTCGTGCTGCTGCTCGCGCTGGTGCTGGGACGGATGGCAGAGGCGCGCCGGGCGGCGGAGACCGCGGCCGAAGGGCAGCCGGCGTCCACCGCGCTCACCGCCCGGACACCCTGGCTCGGCTGGTACGCCATGGTCGTGGTGGTGCTCGCGGGCATCGTCGTCTCGCACCCGCTGACCCCGGTGATGACGATCAGCGTCCTCGCCATGCTCTGCCTGCGCCGCCGCAACCGCCGGACGGTGTGGCCGGTGCTGGCGGCCGCCGTCGGGATGACCTTCGCCTGGGACGTCACCGTCGCCCACCCCTACCTGTCGCAAAACATCGGCGGGCTGGTCGCCGGCCTCACCGCGGCCGGCAGCAACGTCCGCCCGCCCGAGCAGCTGAAACTCGGCACCGTGGCGCCGGCCCAGGCGACGGTCGACCTGCTGTCCCTCGGCATGTCCGGACTGGTCGGCCTGCTCGCCCTGATCGCGCTGATCAGCCACCGGTGGGTGCGCCGCACCGGCCTGACGGCCGTGTTGTTCGGCCCGCTGCCACTGCTGCTCGGCAACGGCTACGGCGGGGAGATGATCCTGCGCGCCTACCTCTTCGTGCTCCCGGCCACCGCCTTCCTGGCCGGCGCGGTCCTCCTGCGCGACGGCCGCCGCCCCGTGCTGCACCGTGCCGTCGCGGCCGTCGCGGCCGGCGTGCTGGCCCTCGGCATGTTCGTCAACTACTACAGCAAGGAAGCGCTGAAGTACTTCAGCCCGCAGGAGGTCGCGGCACTGCGCCTGGTGACCACGGACGCCCCGCCGGGCAGCCGCATCGTCTTCGTCACCGGCGGCGCCCTCCCCGGCGGCGAAATGCACTACGACGACCGAATCCGGATCGCGCTTACCCAGCTTCCGGAGCAGGAGCAGCGCCGCATGCTGGCCGACCCGTTGCCGGTGCTGCGCCGAGAGCTGAGCACCCCGGTGGTGCCCGGCCCCTCCTACCTCGTCCTGACCCGGGCCCAGATCGCCGCCTGCCGGCTCACCGGGGTGCTGCCCGAGGACACCGTCCACCGGCTGGCCGACCTCGCGGCCGGCTCGCCGGAGTTCCGCGCCGTCTACACCAGCCCCGACGCGGTGGTCTACGAGTACGTGGCGCCGTCCACCGACGGTCCCACCGGGGTCGCACCGGCCGGAGGCATCGAGAACCAGCCCCAGCCCGAAGAGAGGCAACCGTGATTGCCGGCCCCTACCTGCGCCTCGCGCTCGCCCTGCTCGCCTGGGCCGGGGTGGCCGCGACCACCCTGAACGCCGGCCCGGTGCGGGCCGCCACCGCGGCCGTCGCCGTACTGGCCGTGCCGGGCACGGCGCTGGTGCTGCGCTGCCGTTGGCCCGCCGGCGTCCGGCAGGCCCCCCTGACCGCCGTGGTGCCCGCCCTCGCCTGCAGCACCGTCCTCGCGACGGCGGCCGCCGCCCCGATGCTGCTCACCCACACGTTCACCGCCCGAAGGGTGCTGGTGGTGCTCGCGGTCCTCACCACGTTGCTGGTGCTGCCCTACCCGCGGCGGATGTGGCCGCCGCCCGACCCGGCGACCCGGTCCGCCCGGCCGGCACCGCCCCCGCCGACCGGCCGGCACCGCGGCCCGTCGTTGCGGGCCGGCGCACTGGCTGCGGCCTGCCTGCTGGCCGGGGGCGCCGCCTGCGCCGATCCGACCGCCCTGACCTCCCCGGCGCCGAACGCCCGGGCGGAAAGCGAGGGCACCGTGCAGGCGACCGAGCCGCCGAACCTACCGGGCGCCTGGCACCTGGTCTTCCACGACGATTTCAACGGCTCCGGCCTGAACACCAAGGACTGGACCACCTGCTACGACTGGAACATCGGCGGCTGCAGCAACGCCGGGAACCACGAGCTGGAGTGGTACCTGCCCGGCCAGGTGTCCGTCGCCGACGGCAACCTCACCCTCACCGCCCAGCGCCGGGAGACCCACGGCACCGACGGCAAGACCTACCCCTGGACCTCCGGCATGGTCACCACCGGCCGGGACCACTGGGACGGCACCCCGCGGCACACCTTCACCTACGGCTACTACGCCGCCGCCATCAAGGTGCCCGCCGAGGCCGAGGGCATGTTCCCCGCCTTCTGGCTGATCCCGGCGGAGACCCGCGGCACCCCACCCGAGATCGACATCGCGGAGTTCATCAACACGGCGACCCAGGTCTCCGCCAACCTGCACTGGCGCGCCCCGGACGGCAGCGACACCCACATCGGCAACAGCTACGGCCCCCGCGACTTCGCCGACGGCTACCACGTGTACGCCGTCGACTGGCAGCCCGACTCGGTCACCTGGTACGTCGACGGCGTCCAGCGCTTCCAGGTCACCGAACCGGCCGCGATCCCGCACGTCGCCATGGAACTGGTGGTCAACCTGGCGGTCGGCTTCCAGGTCGCGCCGCCGTCCGGTGTCGACTCCGCCCGGCTGAACGTCGGCTGGGTCGCCGTCTGGCAGCGCTGACCCGCCCGGGGAGGTGGACACCGATGCAGGCCCACAAGCCCGAACCACCGGTCCACTCGGTCCGTCAGGACCGTGGCCGGGAGCCGGCCCGAGGCCTGCGCGTCGTGGTCCGTCCTCCGCACCCTCCGTGGGCACACGTGTGCCCGTCGCCTCCGAGAGGCTGCCCGCGATGAGCACCACCCTGCCCGCGCACCCCCTCACCTTCCTGAGGGCCAGGATCAGAGCCGCCCGGCGCTCCGGGGCTGCCGAACCGCTGATCCGCAACGGCCACCTGCTGGCCGCCAGTGCGGTGCTCGCGGCGGTGCTCGGCGCGGCCTTCTGGGTCTTCGCCACCCGGTGGTACAGCGTGGAGACCGTCGGGCGCAGCTCTGCCGCGCTCTCGGTGGCCGGACTGCTGTCCGGGCTCGGCCGGTTCAACCTCGGCGACGTCCTGGTCCGGTTCGTCCCGGTCGCCGGGCGGCACACCCGCTGGCTGGTCCTGCGCTGCTACGGCGTCAGCGCTGGAGTCTCCGGCCTCGCGGCCGTCGGCTTCCTACTGCTGATCCCGTGGATCTCGCCCGAACTCGGCTTCCTGCGGAACCCGGTCCTGGTCGGCTCCTTCATCGTGGCGACGGCCGGCTACTCGATCTTCGTGCTCCAGGACGGCGCGCTCACCGGTCTCCGCCGCCCCGGCTTCGTCCTGGGTGAGAACGCACTGTTCAACGTGGTCAAGGCCGGCCTCCTGGCGGGCTGCGCCGCGCTCGCGATCGGCACCGGCATCCTGCTGTCCTGGTCCCTCGCCCTGATCGTCTCGATCGCCGTCACCAACGTGGTGCTGTTCCGCCGGGCCGTCCCGGCCCACCAACGGGCCGACACGGCCGGCGCGCCCCGGCCGCAGCGGGTGCTGCGCTACGCGACCGCCGACTACGTGGGCAAGGTCGCGGGCGTGACCACCGGCACCGCCGTACCGCTGATCGTGCTCAACCAGCTCGGGGCCGAGCAGACCGCGTACTACTCACTGGCGTACATCATCGCCAGCACGTTCTATGTGGCCGTGGCGAGCATGGGCGGATCGCTGGTCGTGGAGGGCGCGCACCACCCCGAGCGGCTCGCCGAGCACGGACGCCGGATGCTCCGCCACGCCGGCCTGCTGGTGGCCGCCGCGACCGTGGTGGTGGTCGTGGCGGCGCCGTGGCTGCTCCTGCCGTTCGGCGGGGCCTACTCGGAACATGGCACCACGGTGCTGCGCCTGATGGCCCTTTCCGCCCTGCCCAACGTGGTGCTCAGCATCGCCATCGAGGTGGCCCGGGTCCGCCGGGCGCTGCGCCGGCTGGTCGCCCTTCAGATCGCCTTCTCCGTCCTGGTCGTCGTCCTGGTCATCGGGCTGCTGCCCGCGCTCGGTCTGACCGGTGTCGGCCTGGCCTGGCTGATCGCCGCCTGCGCGCTGGCCGTGCCGCTGCTGGTGGGCCTGCCGCGCTGGCTGCCCGCACCGCAGGCGAGTCCGGCGTGACCGCCCTTCCGCGCATGGCAGGCGGGCCCGCCATGGCCCGTGCAACGATGGTTGAGCAGACGACCGGCGCTCCGGTGCCGAGGGGGCGGCCCGGGTCGGGGCACCGCACAATGCGCGCCCCGAGCGCCGTCACGGAGCCCGTCCGCGAATTCACGGGGCCTTCAGCAGTCGCTGCCCGCCACCGCCGATCCGGCCCGGTCGCATGCGGACCGGATCTCCGCCCGGCAACACCGGTCGACAGAACGGAGTGAACCGGTCATGACGCCAATCCTGCCCGACCTCGACCGAGAGGTCCCGGTGGTGATGGTACGGGTCGGCCAGTACCCGTTCTCCCACAGTCCCATCGCGGCAGTCCGCTCCTTCGGCCGGCTCGGCGTCCCGGTGTACGCCATGGTCGAGGGCCGGCACACTCCGACCGCCGCGTCGCACTACCTCAAGGGCGTCTTCGTCCGGCCGACCACCGGCAGCGAGCCGGCCGAGCAGCTGGTCGACATGATTCGCGGCGTCGGCCGGCTGGTCGGTCGCCGCAGCGTCGCGGTGGCCACGGACGACGAGTCCGCGGTGCTGCTCGCCGAGCACGCCGAGGAGCTCTCCCCGTACTTCCTGCTCTCCCCGGTGCCCGCGGACCTGCCGCGGCGGCTCGCCGACAAGGGCGAGCTCTACCGCATCTGCCAGGACCACGACATCCCCGCGCCGCACACCACCACGCCCGCCGACCTCGACGAGCTGGTGGCCATCGGGCGTGCCTGGGGCTACCCGTTGGTGCTGAAGAACCTTGCGCCGTTCACCCGGCTTGCCAGGCCCGTGGTCAGCCACAGCACGCTGGTACGGGACGAGAGGGAACTGCTGGCCCTCGACCCGCCGGACGGGCCGCTGTCGGTGCTCGCCCAGGAGTACCTGCCGTCGGAGCGCGCAGAGGACTGGTTCACCCACCTCTGCTGCGGCCCCGGAGGCGAGCCGCTGGCCGTCTTCACCGGTCTGAAGGAGCGCGACTGGCCGCCCGGCGGCGGCTTCACCACCCTGGCGCGTGCGGTCGAGAACCCGGAACTCGCCGATCTGGCGGCGGGGTTGTGTAAGAAGACGGGCTTCAGCGGCATCGCCGACCTGGACTGGCGGCTGGACCTGCGGGACGGCAGGTACAAGCTGGTGGACTTCAACCCGCGGCAGGGGGCGCAGTTCCGCCTGTTCGAGACCGCGGACGGGGTGGACGTGGTACGCGCCCTGCACCTCTCGCTCACCGGGCGTCCGGTCCCGCAGGGCCCGCAGCTGCCGCGGAACTTCCGGGCCGGACGGCTGGATCTGCTGTCCGCACTGGTCACCGCCTGGTCCGAACGCCGGCTGCCGAACGACATCCTGCCGCGCCGGGGGACCGAACGGGCCTGGCTCTGCCGCGACGACGCGCTGCCCCTCGTCGTCGAACTCGCCCGGACAGCCAAGACCGCCCCGCTCAAGCTGGCCCGTCGACTGCGTCACAAATAACCACCGGGGCGCGGGGAACGCACAGTTCCCCGCGCCCCTGGCGGTCGTCCCTAGGCAGTGCTGCTGCGGGCGGCGATGTGGTGGCCGATCCGCCGGGCCGCGAAGCAAGTGCCGACGACGAACCGCATCACCGGCCCGAAGGTGTCCGCCGCGGCCAGCCCGGTGAAGTACAGGCCCGGTACCGAGGACTCCAGCGCGGAGGTCAGCCGCGGTGCTCCCGTGTCCGTCCGCCGCACCGCCCGCCGCAGTCCTTCGTCCAGGATGTCGAGCCGCGCCACGTCCACCCGGTAGCCGGTTGCCGCCAGGACGTGGTCCGCCTCCAGCAGTTCGGTCGGGCCTTCGAGGCTCAGCCGGACGGTGCCGTCGACCGCCTCGGCCGCCGCCAGCGGGTGCCCGGTGAGCACCGGGAACCGCCCGTCCACCCGGTCCTGCAGCCACCATGCCCCGGCCGGGCCGAGCACCTTGCGGACCCGGACGGCCCGCGCCTCGTCCGGCAGGAACCGGAAGGCCCAGGGGATGTCGGTGTAGGCGCGCAGACCCCACCCCGGGCCGAGCCCGCTGGACGGCTTGGTCACCCGGGCGGTGAGCGGGCGGGTGGACGGCAGGTCGGCGTCCGGCGTGTCACCGAACACCAGCCGGGGGCCGCGCACCACCACGGTGGGGGAGGCCCCGGCCTCGTGCAGCAGGGCCGCGCTCTCCAGGCCCGACTGACCGGCCCCCACCACCGCCACCCGCTGCCCGGCGAACTTCGCCAGGTCGGCGTGCTCGCTGGTGTGCGAGCAGAGGCCGGCCTCGAGCACCGCGGAAAGTTCGGGCGGGATGTGTGCGAAGGGCCGCAGTCCGGCCGCCACCACCACCGAGCGGGCCGTCACCGTCTGGCCGTCCTCCAGCGACACCCGGAAGCCGCCGGGCGCGCCCTCCACTTCGGTGACCTGCGTGCGCTCCAGCTCGGGCACCCGCTGCCGCTGGAACCATTCGCCGTACTCGATGAACTCGTCCAGCGGGATCGGGTACGTGTCGCCGACCGGGCCGCGGCCCGAGCGGGTGCGGAAGTCGTTGAACCCGTACCGGCCCGAGGGGTCGGCGATGCAGGAGGCGCGCGGTGTCGACTTGAGGAACATCCCCGCGGGCATCCGGTCGCGCCAGCCCGCCATGGGATCGCCGAACACCCGGAAGGGGACGCCCGCGCCCCGCAGGTGCGCCGCCGTCGCCAGCCCGTACGGACCGGCGCCGATGACGACGGCCTCCAGGTCCCCAGTGCCTCGTTCCTGCATGAGTGGCCACCTCCGACGTGGAAGATCCCCCGCTCCCAGCATGCGGTGGGGGCGCCCGCCCGGCACCCCGGCCCCGCGACGGCCTGCTCAGAACCGCTGCGCCCGGACGACCTTGGCGCTCGCCGCGTCCACCTTCTGGTCACCGTGCGCGAGCACGGTGCGGCGCTCGCCCGGGGCGACGTCCGCGGTGCCGACCACCACCGTCTCCACGGTGGCGCCGGAGGTGTCCACGAAGTCCACCTGCACCGCGTAGCTCGCCTTCTGCGACGAGGAGTTGGTGATGGTGACGGTGGCCGCCGGGAAGCCGTCGGTGGCGGTGGTGGGCACACCGGTCAGCGTCACGTCGCCGATCGCGTTGCCGGTGCCGGCCACCCCGCTCAGCGCGGCACTGGCACTCTGCCGGGACTTCGACACCTGCGCGGACACCGAGGACTCGAAGGCGGCCGCCCGGGACTCCACCGAGGCCGCCGCCGCGGAGGCGGACGCGGCCCGGGCCAAGGCGGCCTCCGAGATCAGCGCGGCGGCGCTCGACGCGGCGGCCGAGGCGTCCTCGCCGGCCAGCTCCGAGGCCTCGGCGGCGGCCGAGGCCGCGTGCCGGGAGGCCTCCGCGGCGGCCGACACGACCGCCGGGCTGATCCCGCCCTTCGTCTTCTCCGAGCTGCACGCCGCGGCCGTCGCGGTCAGGGCGGCGGCCGCGACGAGGATCGCGCCGGCCCGGGCGGTGGGCCCGGTGAGGGAGCGAAGGCGGGGGTGCGGGGACATGGCGGCTCCTGGAACGCTCGGCCGAGGGGACACGACCCGTCCAGCCTCCGTCGCGGGGCGGCCCGCCGCGCGCAGGGCTGCGCCGGGCGGGTGCGCCGCGGCCCCCGACCCGCGTGGTGCGGGCCGGGGGCCGCGGCGGCCGGTCGGCCGCGGTCAGTAGCGCAGCACCGCGGCGATCCGGTCGTGCGCGCTGAGCTGCTCGTCGGGCAGGAAGACCACCTCGGCGCCCTTGTCCAGCGCGGTCTCCACGAGTTCGTCGACGATGTCCTCACGGACGCCGGCCTCCCAGCCGCCGGCCGTGTCGCCGTCCACCGGCGCGAGGTGACCGTCGGCGACGCGCATCGTCCGCTGGAAATGCTCCTCGACGGCCACCATCTCGGCCCGGCCCTCGCAGACGGCCTCCCAGACCTCGTCCAGGCCGGCCGCGAAGGCCCGGCGGCTGCGGGCCGAGTCCAGCGCGGACGCCACCCGGTCGGACTCGTGAGCGGTGAACTGGGCCATCGCCGGGGCGAGTTCCTGCAGCAGGGTGCGGTCCGGGCCGTCGGTGAGGCCGCCCTTGAGCACGGTCGCGACCGCGGAGCCCGCCGCCGCGCCCGCCTCCTGCAGCGCGGACACCGCCTGGGGCAGGCCGACCAGGAACAGCGGACGGCGGTCCGCACCGAGGACGCCGCCGAGCGCGGTGTCCACGGCGCGCAGGAAGCGCCGGGTCTCCTCGTCGCTGAAGGTGCTGGGCTGGCCGCCGGTGCGCTCCTCGCGCTGGACGTCCCAGTCCACACCCTCCGGCTCCATCGGGAAGCCGTCCGCCTCGTGCTCGTGCAGGGCGAGCCCGGCGCCGCTCCACAGGGTGGCCCGGTCGGCGGCCACCGCCAGCACCCAGTACGGTCGCTCCTGCGCCTTGGCGGCGACCAGGTTGCGGGTCAGGAAGGTGTCGCTCAGCACGACGCGTTCCGGCACCTCGCGGGGCAGGCTCCAGACCTGGTGCTGGTCGGTGGTCGCGTACACCACCAGGCCGTCCAGGGAGTGCCGCAGGTCCACCTCGGCGACCGCGCGCTCCAGCTGCCGGTGCAGCTCGATGCGGTCCTGCCGGGAGGCCTCCGGGTCGGCGTCGATGCGCCGCTCGGCCTCCGCGAGGAGGTTCCTCAGCCGAACCGCGTCCTGGGCGTTGTCCGGCTCGCGGCGGTGCGTCGGCATGGTCAGCGAGATTGCCGGGTAGGGCCGGGGGCTGCGCAGTTCGCGCAGGGCTTCGGCGGTGAGGGAGTCGGTTTCCACGGGCGCTCTCCCGGGTCGGTCCGCGCCGGGAGGAGACCCGGCGGGGCCGCGGGGCGGGTGCAGCGACGGATGGCGCGGCCCACCGCCCGACGCTTCCACGCGGACGGGGCCGCCGCGCGCGCCCTGCGCCGTTCGGGTGAGGTGAACCCGGTCAGGCGCCCAGCGACAGGAACTCGATGCCGTGGCCGGCGGTGCGGGAGGTGCCGTCCGCCTTGGTGCGCAGGTAGCGGACGTTGCTGTCGGAGAGGTGGACACCCGTCGGCACCCGCTCGGCCACCGTGATGCCCAGCCGGGAGAGCTGGCCGGCCTTGTCGGGGTTGTTGGAGAGCAGCCGGATGCCGGTGGCACCGAGAGTGCCGAGCATCTGGGCGGCGGCGGTGTAGTCGCGGCCGTCCTCGGGCAGCCCGAGCGCGGTGTTCGCCTGGTAGGTGTCCAGGCCGGAGTCCTGCAGCGCGTAGGCGTCGAGCTTGTTGTAGAGGCCGATGCCGCGGCCCTCCTGACGGAGGTACAGCAGGTAGCCGCCGGCCTCGGCGATCCGCTCCACGGACTCGCGCAGCTGCGGGCCGCAGTCGCAGCGGGCCGAGCCGAAGACGTCGCCGGTCAGGCACTCGGAGTGCAGCCGCACCAGCGGGGCGTCGCCGACCTCGCCGAGGGCGAGCGCCAGGTGCTCGGCGCCGTCCGCCAGTCCGTGGAAGGTGAACACCTCGGCCTCGACCCGGAAGCCGTCCGGGAACGCCAGCGGGATGCGCACCCGGGAACGCACGGTGGCGGGCGCGGGCAGCGGCGTCCGGGCGGTGTCGGTCTGCGGCATGGCCGGCCTCCGAGTCGTGTGGTTCAGATTTGAACCGGTTGGTCCGGCTCCGACCGTACCCCGTGGTTCCAATTTGAACAACTGCCTTCGCCTCCCGCACAACCGTCCCGTTCGGCCCACCATTCCCGGCCGTCCCGGCCCGTCGCCCAGCAAGCTGGGCGGAGGAAGTCGCCGACCCCGAGGGAGCAGCATGTCCAAGGCGTTCGGATACCGGGCGTTCGGAGGCCCGGAGCAGCAGGAGTTCCTGGACCGCCCCGTGCCCGTCCCCGGGCCGGACCGGCTGCAGATCGCCGTCCGCGCCGCCGGGGTCAACCCGGTGGACTGGAAGATCCGCAACGGATGGCTCGGCACCGACCGCCCGCTGCCCGCCGTCCTCGGCACCGAGGCCGCCGGCGTGGTGGAGGCGGTCGGCCCCGGGGTCGAGGGCTTCGCCGTCGGCGACGAGGTCTTCGGTGTCGCGGTCGGCGGCGGCTACGCCGAGCACGCCCTGCTGGACGCCGATGTCAGCGCCCGCAAGCCGCCCGGGGTGGGCTTCGCCGAGGCCGCCGCCCTGCCCGTCGCCGCCGCCACCGCCTGGGACGCCGTCGAACAGCTCGCCCTGGACCCCGGCCGCACCCTGCTCGTCCTCGGCATCGCCGGCGGTGTCGGCGGCGCCGCCGCGCAGATCGCCCGCGCCCGCGGCGTCAAGGTGGTCGGCACCGCCGCCGACCGCAACCGCGACTGGGTCGCCTCCGTCGGCGCCGTGCAGATCCGGTACGGCGAGGGCGTCGCCGACCGGATCAGGGCCGCCGCCCCGGACGGCGTCGACGGTCTGCTCGACCTGATCGGCGGCGAGGACCTGCGGGAGGCCGCCGCCGTCCTCACCGACCGCACCCGGCTGGTGTCCACCGCCGACCCGGACACCGCCGCCGCACTGGGCGGCAGCGCCGTCCGCCGCAACCCCGGCCGTGAGGCCCTCGCGCACGTCGCCGACCTCGTCGCGTCCGGTGCCCTCGACCCGCGGATCACCGCGACCTACCCGCTCGACCGGGCTCCGGAGGCACTCGCCGAGGTCGAGTCCGGACACGCCCGCGGCAAACTCGTCCTGGTGGTGGAGTGAGATGAGAATCGACAGGCCCGCGCTCGGCGCCCCCTGCTGGGTGGAGATCTCCACCGCCGACCCCGAGGGGTCCAAGGCCTTCTACCGCGAGGCGTTCGGCTGGCGCACCGAGGTCGACAGCAACCCCGAGGCCGGCGGCTACACGCTGATGATGCTCGGCACCGACCCGGTCGCCGGCCTCAGCCCCGTCCAGCGCTCCGGCCAGCCCACCACCTGGACGATCTCCTTCACGGTCGCCGACGCGGACGCCGCCGCGACGGCCGTGCGCGGCGCCGGGGGACGGGTGCTCATGGAGCCCGCCGACGTCCTCGACCTCGGCCGCTTCGCGGTCGCCGCCGACCCGGCCGGCGCCGTCTTCTCGCTCTGGCAGGCCCGCGCCTTCACCGGCACCCCCCTGATCGACGAACCCGGCGCGCTCGGCTGGGTCGAACTCGCCACCCGCGACACCCATGGCGCCAAGGAGTTCTACCCGAGGGTCTTCGGCTGGAGCGTCACCGTCGGCGAGATGTACACCCAGTGGGGCCTGCCCGGCCGGGAGTTCGGCGGCATGGCCGACATGGCCGACCAGTTCCCCGCCGACGCCGGCCCCTACTGGATGCCGTACTTCGCCGTCGCCGACGTCGACACCACCACCGAACGCGCCGCCGTCCTCGGCGCCACCATCGTCCTCCCGCCCACCGACGTCCCGGACGGCCCCCGGCTCGCCGTCCTGCACGACCCGCAGGGCGCGATCTTCGGCATCCACGTCGCCGGCGGCGGCTCGGGGGAGCCCGGCGGATCCTGACTCAGGTGCGGCCGCGGGCCGTCGGCTCCGCCTCCTGCGGCTCCCCGGCCACCGACCCGCCGGCCGCGGAACCCGCAGCACGGCGGCGGGCCAGCACCACGGCCCCGGACAGCACCGTCACCGCCACCGCGCCCAGCGGCACCCAGTCGCCGAGCCGGTCGTACCAGGTCAGCGCCGACGGATCGGCCAGCGGCACCCGCACCACCAGCGCCCCCGACTCGTCGGTACCCAGCCGGGCCAGCCGCCGCCCCTGCGGGTCGTACGCCACCGACTCGCCCGTCAGCGCCGCCTGCACCACCGGGCGGCCCGTCTCCGCCGCCCGGATCGCGCCCAGCGAGGCGTGCTGCGCCGGCGCCCAGGTGTGCTGGAACGTCGACGTCGCCGACTGGTACACGATCAGCGGCGCACCGTCCCGCGCCGCGGCCCGCGCCATGTCCGGGAAGGCCGACTCGAAGCAGATCAGCGCACCCACCGGCATCGGCGCGCCCGCCCGGTCGGTCGTCGGCAGCAGGTGGAAGGCGGCACCCGGCGCCCGGTTCTCGCCCGCGGCCCTGCTCACCCCCGAGATCCAGCCGAGCGCCGAACGGAACGGGATGTACTCGCCGAACGGCACCAGCCGGATCTTGCGGTAGCGGGCCGCCACGCCGTCCGGGGTGACCAGCACCGCGTCCTTGGAGATCCGGCCGTCCGCCTTCCGGGCGTCCTCACCGACCAGCAGCTGCGCACCGCTCGACGCGGACAGCGCCCGCAGGCCGGCCAGCACGGCGGCGTCCCGGTCCAGGTCGGCGGTGGTGCTGCTCTCGCCCCACACCACAAGGTCCACCGGCCGGCCCGCCAGGCCCCGGGTGATCCGGGTGCTCGCCGCCAGCCGCGAAGCGTCGTCGGGCGTCTGGCCGGGCTGCACCAGCGCCACCGTCGCCGAACCGTCCCGCGGGGGCGGCGCAAGCACCGCGAACAGCACCGGGCCCACCGCCAGACACGCCGCCACCGCGGCGGCCGCCAGCACCCGCAGCCGTCCCGTGCAGAGCAGCACGACCGCCGTGTTGCAGGCCACCAGCACCGCGCCGACCAGCCACACCCCGCCCACCGAGGCCAGCGCCAGCACCGACGGATGCTCCCACTGGCTCGCCCCGAGCAGCGCCCACGGGCCGCCCAGCGCATGCCAGGACCGGGCGAACTCGCAGGCCACCCAGACCGACGGCAGGACCACCAGCGCGGCGGCCGCCCGCCGCGGCCCCACCCGGCCGTGCAGCAGCCGCCACACCGCGAAGCCGAACGCCGCCTGCAGCGCCCCGACCACCACCGCCAGCGGCAGCAGCGCGGGCCCGATCGACGGCACCAGCCAGTACATCGCGACCAGGATGAACCCGGCCCCGAACCACCAGCCCCGCACCGCCGCCTCGCGCCCGCCCGGCGCCGCCCGCATCAGCAGCATCCCGGGCACCAGGGCCACCCACGCCAACCACGCCTGCCCCGCACCGGGGAAGGCCAGCACCGGCAGCCCCCCGGCCGCCAGGGCGGCCCAACGGGCGGGCTGCGACAACGCCGTGCGCAACGTCATGCGGAGATCGTATGCACCGGAAGGGCAGATCCGGCGCAATCCGGGTCACCCGAACGGAGGCGCGGGGAAGTCGCCCCGCGCCCCCGGGGGTGCGGTCTAGCTGTCGGCCTCCAGGTCGCCCTCGGTCTCCAGGTAGGCGGCGCGGAGTTCGTCGAGGAGTCGCTGGTCGGGCTCGGCCCACATGCCGCGGTCGGCGGCCTCCAGCAGGCGCTCGCTGATGCCGTGCAGCGCCCACGGGTTGGCCTCGGAGAGGAACTCGCGGTTGACCGGGTCGAGCACGTACTCCTCGGTCAGCTTCTCGTACATCCAGTCCGCGACCACCCCGGTGGTGGCGTCGTAGCCGAACAGGTAGTCGACGGTCGCGGCCATCTCGAAGGCGCCCTTGTAACCGTGCCGCCGCATCGCCTCCATCCACCGCGGGTTGACCACCCGGGCGCGGAAGACCCGGGCGGCCTCCTCGGTGAGGGTGCGGGTGCGGACGGTCTCCGGGCGGGTGGAGTCGCCGATGTAGGCGGCCGGGTTCTTGCCGGTGAGGGCGCGGACGGTGGCCACCATGCCGCCGTGGTACTGGAAGTAGTCGTCCGAGTCGGCGATGTCGTGCTCGCGGGTGTCGGTGTTCTTGGCGGCGACGGTGATCCGCCGGTAGGCGCTCTCCATCTCCTCCCGCGCCGGGCGGCCGTTCAGGTCGCGGCCGTAGGCGTACCCGCCCCACACCGAGTAGACCTCGGCGAGGTCGGCGTCGGTCCGCCAGTCCCGGTTGTCGATCAGCTGGAGCAGGCCGGCGCCGTACGTGCCGGGGCGGGAGCCGAACACCCGGACGGTGGCGCGCCGTTCGTCGCCGTGCTCGGCGAGGTCGGCCTGCACGTGGGCGCGGACGAAGTTGTCCGCCTCGGCCTCCTCCTGCCGCGCGGCGAGCCGCACCGCGTCGTCGAGCAGGGCGACCACGTGCGGGAAGGCGTCCCGGAAGAAGCCGGAGATCCGCAGGGTGACGTCGATCCGGGGGCGGCCGAGCTCCTCGAGCGGGATCGCCTCCAGGCCGGTGACCCGGCGCGAGGCCTCGTCCCAGACCGGACGGACGCCGAGCAGGGCGAAGGCCTCGGCGATGTCGTCGCCGGCGGTGCGCATCGCGCTGGTGCCCCAGAGCGACAGGCCCACCGAGGGCGGGCAGGCGCCGTCGTTGTCGGCGCGGTACCGCTCGACCAGCGAGGCGGCGAGCGCCTGGCCGGTCTCCCAGGCGAGCCGGCTGGGGATGGCCTTCGGGTCGACGGAGTAGAAGTTGCGGCCGGTCGGCAGCACGTTGACCAGGCCGCGCAGCGGCGAGCCGGACGGCCCCGCCGGGACGAAACCGCCGTTCAGGGCGTGCAGCACGGCGTCCAGCTCGTCGGTGGTCGCGGTGAGCCGCGGCACCACCTGGGTCGCCGCGAACGACAGCACCTCGCGGACCGCGTCCGGGTGGCCGGCGGCGACCTTCTCCACCGCCTCGGGCGCCCAGTCCTCGGCCTCCATCGCCTCGACCAGGGTGCGGGCCTGCGCCTCGGCCGCGTCGGTGGCGCCGAGGGTGAGCGCGGCCTCGTCCAGGCCGAGCGCCTCGCGCAGGCCCGGCAGCGCGCTGACGCCGCCCCAGATCTGCCGGGCGCGCAGGATGGCGAGCACGATGTTGACCCGGTCGGTGCCGGCCGGCGCCTGGCCGAGGACGTGCAGGCCGTCCCGGATCTGGGCGTCCTTCACCTCGCACAGCCAGCCGTCGACGTGCAGCAGGAAGTCGTCGAAGCCGTCGTCCTCGGGCCGCTCGTCGAGGCCGAGGTCGTGGTCGAGCCGGGCGGCCTGGATGAGCGTCCAGATCTGGGCGCGGATCGCGGGCAGCTTGGCCGGGTCCATCGCGGCGATCGTCGAGTACTCGTCGAGCAGCTGCTCCAGGCGCGCGATGTCGCCGTAGCTGTCGGCGCGGGCCATCGGCGGGACGAGGTGGTCGACCAGGGTGGCGTGGGCGCGGCGCTTGGCCTGGGTGCCCTCGCCCGGGTCGTTGACCAGGAAGGGGTAGATCAGCGGCAGGTCGCCCAGGACGGCGTCCGGGCCGCACTCGGCGGAGAGCGCCGCGGTCTTGCCGGGCAGCCACTCCAGGTTGCCGTGCTTGCCGAGGTGGATCACGGCGTGGGCGCCGAAGCCGCCGTCCTCCTGCGCGGCCTGGATCCAGCGGTAGGCGGCCAGGTAGTGGTGGCTCGGCGGCAGGTCCGGGTCGTGGTAGATCGCGACCGGGTTCTCGCCGAAGCCGCGCGGCGGCTGGATGAGGACGAGCAGGTTCCCGGAGCGGATCGCGGCGAGCACGATGTCGCCGTCCGGGTTCTGCGAGCGGTCGACGTACAGCTCGCCGGGGGCCGGGCCCCAGTGCTCCTCGACCTGCTCGCGCAGCCCCTGCGGCAGCGTCGCGTACCAGCGCCGGTAGTCGGCGGCCGGGATACGGACCGGGTTGCGGGCGAGCTGGTCCTCCGTCAGCCAGTCCTGGTCGTATCCGCCGGCCGCGATCAGAGCATGAATGAGCTCGTCACCCTCGTGGGAGGAGGAGGTCGGGTCCAGGCCGGGCAGATCGGTGCCCAGGTCCATGCCCTCCGCGCGGAGGCGGTGCAGCAGGCGCATCGCGCTGGCCGGGGTGTCCAGGCCGACCGCGTTGCCGACCCGGGCGTGCTTCGTCGGGTAGGCGGAGAGGACGAGGGCGAGACGGCGCTCCGCGGCCGGGGTGTGGCGCAGCCGGGCGTGCCGGACGGCGATGCCGGCGACCCGGGCCGCGCGCTCGTCGTCGGCGCGGTAGACGGTGAGGCCGTCCTCGTCGAGCTCCTTGAAGGAGAACGGCACGGTGATCAGCCGGCCGTCGAACTCGGGGACGGCGACCTGGGTGGCGGTGTCCAGCGGGGAGAGGCCGTCGTCGCTCGCCTCCCACTGGGCGCGCGACCAGGTCAGGCAGAGCGCCTGCAGGATCGGCCGGTCGAGGGCGGCGAGGGCGCCCGCGTCCCAGGCCTCCTCGTCGCCGCCGGCCTGGGCGTCGGCCGGGCGGGTGCCGCCGGCGGCGAGCACGGTGGTGACGATCGCGTCCGCCGTGCCCAGCTCGGCGAGCAGCTCGGGCTCGGCACCGCGCAGCGAGGAGCAGTACAGCGGCAGGGCGCGGCCGCCCTGGTCCTCGATCGCGCCGCACAGGGCCTCGACGAAGGCGGTGTTCCCGCTCATGTGGTGGGCCCGGTAGTACAGCACAGCGACCAGCGGGCCGTCCGAGGTGCGGGCCTGACGCTCCAGCGGGCCCCAGGCCGGGGCGGAGGCGGGCGGCGCGAAGCCGTGGCCGGTGAGCAGCACGGTGTCGGAGAGGAACGCGCCGAGCTCGGCGAGGTTGGCCGGGCCGCCGTGCGCCAGGTAGGCGTGGGCCTCGGCGGCGATGCCGGCCGGGACGGTGGAGAGCTCCATCAGCTGGGCGTCCGGGGCCTGCTCGCCCGTCAGCACGACGACCGGGCGGGGGCCGGCGAGCAGCGCGTCCAGGCCGTCCTCCCAGGCGCGGCGGCCGCCCAGCAGGCGGACGACGACCAGGTCGGTGCCCTCGACGAGGGCGGGCAGGTCCTCGGCGGTGAGCCGGGCCGGGTTGCCCAGCCGGTAGCGGACGGGGCCCTGCGAGGCGCGGGCGCTCAGCAGGTCGGTGTCGGAGGTCGACAGCAGCAGGATCATGCGGAGGGCCTCCCGGCCTGGTCGGTGTTCCGGGGCGTGCGGCGGCGCACCGGGGCGCCGGACGGCAGCCCGGTGGGCGGGGCGGAGCGGGGTGCGGGGCACGAGGTGCGGCCGGTCGTCGGGTTCGCCGGAGTCACGGCGACGGCGGGCGGCGGCTCGGCGCGTCCGGGCGGGACGGCGGAGCCGGGCATGCGGCAGCGCACAGGTCGGGCCTTCCTCGGGGTCCGCGCCCCGGGCTGGTGGAGGACGGCGGGAGTTCCTGGCTCCACGGCTGAGCCGTGGTTACAGTGGCGGGACCGCACCGGATTTGCACCGGTTTCCTCCGCTTGCCGTCGCTGGCGTCGGACGATCCGCGCGGACCGTCCGGCAGCATCGTACGGGGTGCCGCCCTGCCGCGGGACAGCATGCGGACTGTGATGCAGGCGACGGGGCGGTCGGTCGGACAATCTGTATGCTCGCCGCCATGCCACCCACACCCGACCCCACCGGGGCGGGCTCCGCCGTGCCCGACCGGGACCGGTCGGACGCCTGCCCGGGGGCCCTTCGCCTGCACACCGCCGCCGACGGCGCGCTGGCCCGGGTCCGCCTGCCCGGCGGGCTGCTGACCGGGCGTCAGGCGCTGGCGCTGGCCGAGGCCGCGGAGGCGCTGGGTGACGGCAACCTGGAGATCACCTCGCGCGGCAACGTCCAACTGCGGGGCCTCGCTTCGAACTGCGGCGCCGAGCTCGCCGGGCGGCTGCGGGCCTCCGGCCTGCTGCCCTCCGACACCCACGAGCGGGTCCGCAACATCGTCGCCTCGCCCGGCCCCGGCGCGGGCCACGCCGATGTGCAGGCCTGGGCACGGGAGCTGGACGCGAGGCTCTGCGCGAGCCCGTGGGCGGTCGGCCTCTCCGGCAAGTTCCTCTTCGCCCTCGACGACGGCCGCGGCGACGTGGCCGCGCTGAACGCCGATGTGACATTGATCGCAGCGCCGGACGGCACCGCCCTGCTGCGCCTCGGCCGGGCGGCCACCGCGCGGGCCGTCCCGGCCGCGGAGGCCGTGACCGCCGCGCTCGCCGCCGCCCGGGACTTCCTGGACGCGGTGCGCGCCGCCGGCCGCAGCGCCTGGCACCTGCGGGAGGTCCCGGACCTGCTGCCGCCCGGCCCGGTCGGGCTCCCGGAGTTCGCCGGTGCGCCGCCCGCGCTCGGCGCGCTGCCCGGCGGCCTGTCGGTCGGGCTGCGCTTCGGCACGGCCGGCTCCGCCCGGTGGCGGGTGCTGGTCGACGCGGCCGCGGGGGAGCTGCGGCTCACCCCCTGGCGCGGGGTCGTGCTGCCCGGGGCACCCGCCGACCGGCTCGCCGACCTGGCGGCGGCAGGATTCCGGACCGGGCCGGGCGCCGCCTGGGAACGGGCCACCGCCTGCACCGGCCTGCCCGGCTGCGGATCCTCCCGGGCCGACGTCCGGGCGGACGCCACCCGGGCACTGGAGGGGGCCCCGGCCGCGGGCCTGCCGGTGCACTGGTCGGGCTGCGAACGGCGCTGCGGCCACCCCGCCGGGCGATGGGTGGACGTGCTCGCCACCGGGCAGGGCTACCGGGTGACGCCGGTCGGGACACCGGCACCGTCGGCGGATGTGACGCCGGCGGAAGTGACGACGGAAGAGATGGCCGAGGCGGTCGCCGAGGCCCGGAGGATCACGTGATCGAGTACGAGAAGGACGGCGCCGCCATCTACCGGCAGTCCTTTGCCACCATCCGGGCCGAGGCCGACCTGGCCGCCCTGCCCGCCGACGTCGCCCGGGTCACGGTGCGGATGATCCACGCCTGCGGCATGACCGACCTGGTCGAGGACCTGGTGTACTCGCCCGGCGTGGTCGCCTCGGCCCGCAAGGCGCTGCACGCCGGCGCGCCGATCCTCTGCGACGTCAACATGGTCGCCAGCGGCGTCACCCGAAAGCGGCTGCCCGCCGACAACGAGGTGATCTGCACCCTCACCGACCCCTCGGTGCCCGACCTCGCCAAGAAGATGGGCAACACCCGCAGCGCCGCCGCCATGGAGCTGTGGCTGCCCCGGCTGGAAGGCGCCGTGGTCGCCGTCGGCAACGCGCCGACCTCGCTGTTCCGGCTGCTGGAGATGATCGAGGCGGGCGCGCCCCGCCCGGCCGCGGTGATCGGCGTGCCGGTCGGCTTCATCGGCGCCGCCGAGTCCAAGCAGGCCCTGGCCGAGCACCCGTCCGGCCTGGAGCACCTGGTGGTGCGCGGCCGGCGCGGCGGCAGCGCGATCGCCGCCGCCGCCGTCAACGCGATTGCGAGTGAAGAAGAGTGACCGAGCAGCAGACCGGCCGGCTGTACGGCGTCGGCCTCGGCCCCGGCGACCCCTCGCTGATCACCGTCCGTGCCGCCGAACTCATCGGCAAGGCCGACGTGGTGGCTTACCACAGCGCCCGGCACGGCCGCTCCATCGCCCGCTCGATCGCCGACCGGTACCTGACCGGCGGCCAGATCGAGGAGAAGCTGGTCTACCCGATCACGGTGGAGACCACCGACCACCCGGGCGGCTACCGCGGCGCACTGGACGACTTCTACGAGGAGGCCTCCGCCCGGCTCGCCGCCCACCTGGACGCGGGCCGCGACGTCGTCGTCCTCGCCGAGGGCGACCCGCTGTTCTACGGCTCGTACCAGCACATGCACAAGCGTCTCGCGCACCGCTACCCGACCGAGGTGGTGCCCGGCGTGACCTCCGTCAGCGCCGCCGCGGCCCGGCTCGGCACCGCCCTGGTGGAGGCCGAGGAGACCCTGACGATCATCCCCGGCACCCTGCCGGAGGAGGAACTCACCGCCCGGATCGCCGCCGCCGACTCGGCCGTGATCATGAAGCTCGGCCGGACCTTCCCGGCCGTCCGCCGCGCCCTGGAACGGGCTGGCCGGCTCCACGACGCGCAGTACGTCGAACGGGCCTTCATGGAGGGCGAGCGCACGGTGCCACTGGCCGAGGTCGAGGCCGACACCGTCCCGTACTTCTCGGTGGCCGTGCTGCCCAGCAAGGTCGCGCCGCTGGACCTGCCCGAACCGACCGGGCCCGGCGAGGTCGTGGTCGTCGGCACCGGCCCGGCCGGACCGCTCTGGCTCACCCCGGAGGCCCGCGGCGCCCTCGCCGCCGCCACCGACCTGGTCGGCTACACCACCTACCTGGACCGGGTGCCCGTCCGCCCCGGCCAGGTCCGGCACGGCTCCGACAACAAGGTCGAGTCGGTGCGCGCCGAGTTCGCCCTCGACCTGGCCCGCCGCGGCCGGCGGGTCGCGGTCGTCTCCTCCGGCGACCCGGGCGTCTTCGCGATGGCCAGCGCCGTCCTGGAGGCCGCCGGCGAGGACCCGTACCGCGAGGTGCCCGTCCGGGTGCTGCCCGGCATGACCGCCGCGCACGCCGCCGCCTCCCGGGCCGGCGCCCCGCTCGGCCACGACTACGCCGTGGTCTCGCTCTCCGACCGGCTCAAGCCGTGGGAGGTCATCGCCCGGCGGCTGCGCTCCGCCGCCGAGGCCGACCTGGTGCTGGCGCTGTACAACCCCGGCTCGAAGTCGCGCACCACCCAGGTCGGGCTGGCCCGCGACCTGATGCTGGAGTACCGCGCCGCCGACACCCCGGTGGTGATGGCCCGCGACGTCGGCGGCCCGACCGAACGGGTCCGCACCGTCCGGCTCGCCGACCTCGACCCGGCCGAGGTCGACATGCGTACCCTGCTGCTCATCGGCTCCTCCCAGACCCGTCTCGTCCGCCGCGGCAACGACACCGACGTGGTGTGGACCCCCCGCCGCTACCCGGAGGACTGACCGGCGACGGCCACCCCCGGGGGCGCGCGGGGCACCTCCCGCGCGCCCCCGGGGTTCCCGCTACCCGCCCGAGCGTCCGGCCTCGACCTGGTCGTTGATCAGTCCCAACGCCTCGGCGACGGGCACCGGCCCCATCCGCCGGCCGTCCCGCAGGCGCAGCGACACCAGCCCCTCGGCGGCCTCCGCCGCACCGAGCACCGCCTGGTACGGCACCAGCCGGCCGGCCCGCACCCGGGCCGCGAGGGTGCCCGCCCGCGGGTCGGCGAGTTCGGCCCGCAGGCCCTGTTCGACGGCCTGCCGGACCAGGGCCCCGGCCTGCGGCAGTTGCTCCTCGGAGACGGGCAGCACCACCAGTTGGACGGGCGCCAGCCAGGCCGGGAACGCCCCTTGGTGCACCTCCAGCAGGTGTGCCACCGCGCGTTCCACACTGCCGATCACCGCCCGGTGCACCATCACCGGCCGGTGCCGGGCGCCGTCCGCCCCGATGTAGCCGAGGTCGAACCGGGCCGGCTGGTGGAAGTCGACCTGGACGGTGGAGAGGGTGGCCTCGCGCCCGGCCCGGTCCACCACCTGGACGTCGATCTTCGGCCCGTAGAAGGCGGCCTCGCCGACCTCCGCCTCGTACGCCACGCCGGCCTCGTCCAGTGCCTCGGCGAGCAGCCGGCCGGCGCGCCGCCACATCTCCGGGTCGGCCACGTACTTGCCGCCCTCGGCGGGCAGCGAGAGGCGGTGCCGGGCCGGTTCGATGCCGAGTGCCCGGTAGGCCCGGTGGATCAGCGCCAGTGCCGACCGCACCTCCTCGGCGACCTGCTCGGGCCGGCAGAAGATGTGCGCGTCGTTCAGCTGGATCGCCCGGACCCTGGTCAGCCCGCCGAGCACGCCCGACAGTTCGGAGCGGAACATGCCGCCGAGCTCCGCCATCCGCAGCGGCAGCTCGTGGTGGCTGCGCGGCCGGGAGCGGAAGATCACCGCGTGGTGCGGGCAGAGGCTGGGCCGCAGCACCACCTCCTCGCCGCCGAGCCGCATCGGCGGGAACATGTCCTCGCCGTAGTGCGCCCAGTGCCCGGAGATCTCGTACAGCTCGCGTTTGCCGAGCACCGGCGAGTGGACGTGCCGGTAGCCGGCCCGCCGCTCCACCTCCCGGACGTACTCCTCCAGGGCGTGCCGCACCGCGGCGCCGTCCGGCAGCCAGTACGGCAGGCCGGCTCCGATCAGCCGGTCGGTGTCGAACAGGTCCAGCTCGCGGCCGAGGCGGCGGTGGTCCTTCGGATCGAGGTGGTCGTGCATCGCGGTCTCCCTCGGGGATGCCGGAGCGGGTGACCGGGCACAGCACGAAGCCCCGGGGCACTCGCCCCGGGGCTTCGGACAGCAGGTGTCAGCGCGCCGGGACTCTCTCCGGCGTCGTCGTCGCGGCAGCGCGCTGGTGCTTCATACGACCGAGGCTAGCGCGTCCGGCCCGTCCGGTGCACTCCTTTTCGGCCCGGGCGGCCGATCCGCCGTCAGGCGGCCTTCGGCAGCGGGAAGGAGACCCGCATGACCGCGTCGAAGGCCGCGTCCGGCAGCAGCCGCTTGGCGATCATCGTGCCGCGGGCCATCGCCCCGATCGCGTACCGGGCCCGCGGCCGGCGGACGGTCGCCGCCCGGACGATCACCTTGGTCGCCGCCTCCGCCGTCACCGCGCCGCTGCGCCGGGTGAAGGCCTTGTTGGCGTACATGTCGGCGAGCGCCGCGGTGAACGACCCGTACGGGCCGGAGCCGTCGGGCATGGTCGCGACCGCGGTGCCGCCGAAGCCGGTGATGGTCGGGCCCGGCTGGACGACGACGACCTCGACGCCGAACGGCGCGACCTCCAGCCGCAGCGAGTCGCTGATCGCCTCCACCGCGTGCTTGGTCGCGTGGTAGAAGGCGCCCCCGGGCGGCGAGAAACGGCCGCCCATGGAGGAGATGTTGACGATCCGTCCGCGGCCGGCCCGGCGCATGCCCGGCAGGACCAGCTGCGCCATCCGGACGAGGCCGAAGACATTGGTGTCGAACTGGGTGCGGACGTCGTCCGGCGAGGCCAGCTCGACCGGCTGGTGCAGCCCGTAGGCGGCGTTGTTGACGAGGACGTCGACCTGGCCGTGCAGTTCCTCGACGCGGGCGACGGCGGCCGTCATCGACTGCTCGTCGGTGACGTCCAGGGCGAGCGTCTCGATACCGAGGCCGGCCAGGTCGGCGAGGGTCTCCGGGCGGCGCGCGGTGGCCACCACCCGGTGGCCGAGCCGGTGCAGGGCGAGGGCGGCCTCGCGGCCCATGCCGGTGGAGCAGCCGGTGATCAGGACGGTCTGCGGGGCGGTCATCGGGGACCTGCCTTTCCGGGGGAGGTGAGGGTGGGGAGTGGGCTTCAGGGGGCCGGGCGGTGCAGCAGTGCCCAGACGGCGTCCTCGGCGGCGGCGAGGTCCGCGGGGGCCGTCGCGCCGAGGCCGTCGGCGCGGTGCAGCTTGACCAGCCCGGTGAAGGCGCCGACGGCGAGCGCCACCAGCTGGGCGGCGTCCCCGTCGCGGATCGCGCCGGCCCGCTGGCCGCGCTCGATGAAGTCGGCGGCGATCCGGTCGATCTCGGCGGCCAGCTCCAGGCTCTCCGGGGCGAGGAAGGTGTCGTGCTGCTGGTGCTCCAGGAACACGAACGCGTCGGGGCGGGCGCCCGCGTACCGGGTGAAGCCCCGCCAGAAGCGGCCGAACTCCTCGCGGATGGTGCCGGCCGGGCCGCCCTCGGCCATCGCCGCGGCCAGCTCGTCCAGCAGCGCCCGCTTGGCGTGCTGGAAGGCGGCGTTGCCGAGTGCCTCCTTGCTCGGGAAGTACCGGTAGATGCTGCCCACGCCCACCCCGGCGCGCTGCGCGACGGCGGGCATCTGGGTGCCCTCGTAGGTGCGTTCGGCGAAGAGGGCGATGGCGGCGTCGATGAGCTGCCGGGCGAGGTCGGGCTTGCGCGGGGTCACGGAATGAATATTCATTCCGCAGGGGTGCGGATGTCAAGGCCGACCTAGACTGAAGCCATGCCGCGGCTCAACGACGAGGTCGGCGCGCTGCTGCAGGAGTACGCCGACCTGCTCCTGCTCACCGGCGGCGACGCCTACCGGGCCCGGGCCTACGAGAAGGCCGCCCGGTCCGTCGGCGGCCACCCCGAGGACCTCGCCGGGCTCGACGCCAAGGGCCTGCAGGCCATCCCCGGGGTCGGGAAGTCCACCGCCGAGAAGATCGCCGAGTACCTCGGCACCGGCCGGGTCACCGCCGTCGACACCCTGCGCGCCAAGGTGCCGCCAGGGGTCCGCGAGATCATGGCGATCCCCACCGTCGGCCCCAAGAAGGCCGCCCTCGTCCACCGCGAACTCGGCGTCTCCACCGTCGACGAACTCCTCGACGCCGCCCGCACCGGGCGCCTCGACGACCTCCCCGGCCTCGGCGCCCGCACCGCCGAGAACATCGTCCACGGCATCGAGGTGCTCCGGCAGGGCGGCGGCCGCGTCCTGATCTCCACCGCCCTGGCACTCGCCGAGGAGATCGCCGCCGCCGTCCGTGCGGCACCCGGCTGCGAGCGCTGCACCTGGGCCGGCTCGCTGCGCCGGATGCGCGAGACCATCGGCGACGTCGACATCCTCGCCGCCGCGGCCGACTCCGCGCCGCTCATGGCCGCCCTCACCGGCCACCCGCTCACCGCCGAGGTGCTCGGCAGCGGCACCACCAAGACCTCCGTCCGCACCACCCGCGGCCTGCAGGTCGACCTGCGGGTCGTCCCGGCCGAGGACTGGGGTGCTGCGCTCGTCTACTTCACCGGCTCCAAGGCGCACAACATCAAACTGCGCGCCCGCGCCGTCAAGGCCGGGCTCAAGCTCTCCGAGTACGGCCTCTTCGAGGTCGACGGCGGCCGCACGCTCGCCTCCCGCACCGAGGAGGAGGTCTACGCCGCGCTCGGCCTGCCCTGGATCCCGCCCACCCTGCGCGAGGACCGCGGCGAGATCGAGGACGCGCTGAACGGCGAACTCGCCGACCCCGTCACCGAACAGGACATCCGCGGCGACCTGCACACCCACACCGACCTGACCGACGGCCTGGCCCCGCTGGAGGAGATGCTCGCGGCCGCCCACCGCCGCCGCTGGTCCTACGTCGCCGTCACCGACCACGCGCCGAACCTCGCCATGCAGCGGATGACCGACGAGAAGATGCTCGCCCAGCGCGAGCGGCTGCGCGCCCTGCAGGGCTCCTACGGGCGGATGCGGCTGCTGCACGGCACCGAGCTCAACATCGACCCGGACGGCGGCGTGGACTGGCCGCCCGAGTTCCTGGCCGGCTTCGACCTGTGCGTCGCCTCGATCCACTCCGCCTTCGCGCTCGACCGCGACGCCCAGACCCGCCGCCTGATCCGCGCCTGCGAGAACCCGCACGTGCACGTCATCGGCCACCCCACCACCCGGCTGCTCGGCCGCCGCCGCCCGGTCGACGCCGACCTGGACGCCGTCTTCGCCGCCGCGGCCCGCACCGGCACCGCCCTGGAGATCAACGCCTCACCCGAACGCCTCGACCTCGGCGACGAACTGATCATCGCCGCCCGCCGCCACGGCGTCCGCTTCGCCGTGAACACCGACGCCCACGCCACCGTCCACCTGGACAACCTGCGCTTCGGCGTCGCCACCGCCCAGCGCGGCCGGCTCACCCCGGACGAGGTGGTCAACACCTGGCCGCTGCAGAAGCTCCGCCGCTTCCTGAAGAAGAGTAGGCAGTGATTCCGGGTTCTCGGCCCGATCACCGCACACCGCCTCGACCCGCCTGAACCCGGCCCGTGCGCCGGCCGCGGCCGGTGGTCCGGCCCGGGCCCGGCGGGAGGCCGAGACCCTGCTCGCACCGTTGCTGTGCCTGCTGGAGCCGGAGCACCCGGGGATCGCCGCGGTGCGCGCCTTCCGCACGGGGCTCGAACCGGTGACGGCTCAGGACTGATCCGCCGCCAGGGCGTCCATCCAGCCGACCGCGCCGGGGACGTCCTCGGCGACGGTGACGCCGGCCGGGAGCTCGGGGCGGCGGACGATCACCACGGGCAGGCCGAGTTCGCGCGCGGCGGCCAGCTTGGGGGCGGTGGCCGCGCCGCCGCTGTCCTTGGTGACCAGCACGTCGATCGCGTACGTGCGGAGCACCTCGCGCTCGCCGTCGAGGGTGAACGGGCCGCGGTCGAGCAGGACCTCCAGCCGGGGCGGCAGCGGCCGGTCCGGCGGCTCCACGGACCGGGCCAGGAAGAACGTCTCCTTCAGGTGCGCGAACGCGGCCATGCCCTGCCGACCGGTGGTCAGGAAGACCCGGCGGCCGAGCCCCGGCAGCGCGTCGGCGGCCTCGGGCAGCGAGTCCACCCGGTGCCAGTCGTCGCCGTCGACCGGTACCCAGCTGGGACGCCGCAGGACGAGCAGGGGAACATGGACCTCGGCGGCCGCGGTGGCCGCGCTCCGGCTGATCTTCTCGGCGAAGGGATGGGTGGCGTCGATGACCGCGTCCGCCTGCTCGGCCCGCAGCCAGTCGGCCAGTCCGGCGGAGCCGCCGAAGCCGCCGATCCGCACCTCGCCCGCCGGCATCCGCGGCTCGGCGACCCGGCCCGCCAGCGAGCTGGTCACCCGGAGCCCGGGGCGCTCCTCGGCGAGGACGGCGGCCAGGCGGCGGGCCTCGGTGGTGCCGCCGAGGATCAGGACGTGCATCGGAACTCCAGGAGGCGGACGTGGCTGAGGCGGGCGGCCGGGCGGCGCAGCTGAAGAGTAGCGGCCTGCGGCACGGCTGGACGACGGGTGCCTGCGCCACGGCTGCCACCACCGCCGCGTACACCGCCCTGCTCACCGGAGAGTTCCCCGACCCGGTGGAGATCACCCTGCCGAAGGGGCAGCGGCCCGCGTTCGCCCTGGCGGCGGAGGAGCTCGCGGCCGGACGGGCGACGGCCGGCATCGTGAAGGACGCCGGGGACGACCCGGACGTCACCCACGGCGCGCTGATCCGGGCCACCGTGTCCGAGGGCGAGCCGGGCAGCGGCGTCGTCTTCCGGGCCGGCCCCGGCGTCGGCACCGTCACCAAGGCCGGGCTGCCGCTGCCGGTCGGCGAGCCGGCGATCAACCCGGTGCCGCGGCAGATGATGCGGGACGCCGTCGCCGAGGTCGCCGCCCGGCACGGCGGCCGCGGGGACGTCGTGGTGGAGATCTCCGTCGACCACGGCGATGAGATCGCCCGCTCCACCTGGAACCCCCGCCTCGGCATCCTCGGCGGCCTGTCCATCCTCGGCACCACCGGCATCGTGGTGCCCTACTCCTGCTCGGCCTGGATCGACTCCATCCGGCGCGGCGTGGACGTGGCCCGGGCCGCCGGCCGCACCCATGTCGCCGGGTGCACCGGCTCGACCTCGGAGAAGGTCGCGGTCGCGGTGCACGGCCTGCCCGAGGACGCCCTGCTCGACATGGGCGACTTCGCCGGCGCGGTGCTCAAGTACCTCAAGCGCCACCCGGTGCCGCGGCTGACCATCGCCGGCGGCTTCGCCAAGCTGTCCAAGCTGGCGGCCGGCCACCTCGACCTGCACTCGGCCCGCTCGCAGGTCGACAAGGGCTACCTGGCGGAGCTGGCCAGGCGCGGCGGCGCCGGCCCGGAGCTCGCCGGGGCGGTGGCCGCCGCCAACACCGGCCTGGAGGCGGTGCAGCTGTGCACGGCCGCCGGCGTACCGCTCGGCGACCTGGTGGCCGAGGCGGCCCGGGCGACCGCGCTCGGGGTGCTCACCCCGGCACCGGTCGCGGTGGACGTGATCTGCATCGACCGGGCCGGCACCGTCGTCGGCCGGGCCGAGCCGCTGGGCCCGGCGACCGGCCGCTGACGGCCCGGGCCCCGCTCAGCCGACGACGGCCTGCGCGTCGATCTCCACCAGCATCGGCTCCTGCGGCAGCTCGACCATGACCGTCGTCCGGCACGGCTTCACGCCGCCCGGGGCGATGTTCTCCTCGATGAAGGCCGCGTAGGCCTCGTTCATCGCCGCGAAGTCCGCACGCTTCGTCAGGTAGACGCGGAACATCACCACGTCCTCGACCGTGCCGCCGCCCGCCTCGACGATGGCCTTGACGTTCTCCAGCGTCCGCCGGGTCTGCGCCCGCACGTCGCCGGGGTACAGGTACTCGCCGGTCGCCGGGTCCTGCGGGCCCTGGCCGGAGACCTGCAGGATCGGGCCCTTGCGCACCCCCTGGGAGAACGTCCAGGCGGGGGCGGGGGCACCGGCGGTGCGGATCTCGGTCTTCTCGCTCGTGGCGGTCATTGCGGCGTGCTTCCTCTCGGGGGTGTTCGGCGTCAGGTCGCGGCGCCCGCGTCGGCGGAGACCGCCCGGGCGGTGGCCAGCAGCTGCGGCAGCAGCTCCAGCACCCGCTCGTACGGCAGCACCACGTCCGGCACCGAGATCGACGCCGCGGCGACGATCCGGCCGGTCGCGTCCCGGACGGGCGCGGCCACGCAGTTGATGAACGGCTCGTGCTCGGCGTGGTCCTGCGCCCAGCCCTGTGCCGCCACCTGCTCCAGCTCGGCCAGCAGCTGCTTCGGGCCGGTGATCGTGTGCGCGGTGTACGGGGTGTACTCGATCGACGCGGCCACCTTGCGGCGCGCGGCCGGCGGCAGGTCGGCCAGCAGCACCTTCGCCACCGCCGTGCAGTGCAGCGCGGCCCGCAGCCCGATCCGCGAGTACATCCGCACCGGCTGCCGGGAGTCGTACTTGTCGATGTAGACCACCTCCCCGCCCTCGTACGCGGCCAGGTGCACCGTCTGCCCGGTCGCGGCGTTGAGCTCGGCGAGGTGCGGCGCCGCCGTCCGGCGGATGCCGCGCTGCTCCAGGGCCAGGCTGGACAGCGCGAACAGGCCCGCCCCCAGGTGGTAGCGGTACGCGGCGTCGCGGTGGACGAACCGGCCCTCCTCCAGGCTCTGCAGCAGGCGCAGCACGGTCGTCTTGTGCACGCCGAGGGCCGCCGCCAGCTGGTCGAGGGAGCGTTCGCCCTCGCCGAGCTCGGCGAGCAGGCGCAGGGCGCGGGTGACGGTCTGGCTCATGGGGTGAGTGCTCCGAGGTGCGCGGCCGGCCGGGTGAGTACCGGGGACACGATGCCATCCGCGGTCACCCGGGTCGCCGCCCAGTCCCCGTCCGAGGCGTCCAGCAGCGCCGCGACGGCCCGCGGCGCGGGCGGCAGGCCGCGGTCGCCGCGGGCGGTCAGGGCGCAGGCCGCGGCCAGGTGGCCGAGCCGCAGCCCGCGGCGGGTGTCCAGGCCGCGGAGCAGGCCGGCCAGGTACCCGGCGGCGAAGGCGTCGCCCGCGCCGGTCGGCTCCACCACCTCCACGGCGAGCGCCCGCTCGGTGACCGCGGCGCCCGAGCGGTCCAGCGCGGTCACCCGGTGCCCGGCGTCCTTCACCACGACGGTCGCGGGGGAGGGGAAGGCGGCCCGCAGCGCGCCCGGGTCGCCGGTGCCGAGCGCCTCCTCGGCCTCGTCCGCGCCCAGCAGCAGGACGTCGGCGGCGTCCAGCAGCCCGGGCAGCACGGCGCGGTCGCGGCCGTGCCACAGTGCCGGGCGCCAGTTCAGGTCGAAGGAGACCAGCCGGCCCGGCCGCCGGTCGGCCAGCAGCGCGCGCACCAGGGCCAGGCAGTCGTCGGAGAGCGCCGCGGTGATGCCGGTCAGGTGCAGCAGCCGGGCGCCGTCCAGCAGCCGGGCGGCGGCCGGATCGGCGGTCAGGGCGGGGGAGAGCGCCGAGGCGGCGGAGCCCGTCCGGTAGTAGTGCAACCGGCTGCGGCCCGGCCCCAGGTCGTACGGCAGGCCCGAACCGCCGGTCTCCTTGACGTACAGGCCGGTGCGGCGGTGCGGGTCCACCGCGACGGCCGACACGTCCACCCCGCAGGCGGCCAGATCGGCGGTGACCATGCGCCCGAAGCCGTCGTCGCCGACCCGGCCGATCCAGGCCGTCGGCACGCCGAACGCGGCCAGCGCGCAGGCCGTGTTCGCCTCCGCGCCGCCCACCGCCGGGCGGAAGCCGCCGACGGCGTCCAGCGGGCCCGCGGTGTCCGGCAGCAGCACTGCCATCGACTCGCCCAGGCACACGGCGTCGGGGCCCGTGGTCGGCTGCTCCGCCATCCGCCGCACTCCTCGGTTTCCTCGGCCCGCTCGACCGGGCACCCCGCCCGTCTCGTTGACCGCGCTTCGGCGTGAATGTTAGAACCGTCGTGGCACTATGCGCAACGCACGTTGCAGATAACGCAACATCGCAGGTGAAAGGTGGTTCAGGTGGCCGATCTGGTGTTCCGCGGTGCCACCGTCGTCGACGGCACCGGCGCACCGCGCCGACGCGCGGACGTCACCGTCACCGGCGGCCTGATCGACACCGTCGGCACCGCCGGCCGACGCCTGACCGCCCGCCGCACCGTCGACGCGGACGGCCTCGTCCTCGCCCCCGGCTTCGTCGACATGCACACCCACTCCGACCTGCGGCTGCTCGTCGAGCCCGGGCACCCCTCCCGAGTCACCCAGGGCGTCACCTGCGAGGTCCTCGGCCAGGACGGCCTCTCCTACGCACCCGTCGACGACACCACCCTCCCCGCGCTGCGCCGCCAGCTCGCCGGCTGGAACGGCGACCCCGAGGGCTTCGACTGGAACTGGCGCACCGTCGGCCAGTACCTCGACCGGCTCGACACCGGCACCGCCGTCAACACCTGCTACCTGGTGCCGCACGGCTCCGTCCGGATGCTCGCCATGGGCTGGGACGACCGCCCACCGACCCCGGCCGAACTCGACCGGATGCGCGCCCTCGTCGCCCAGGGCCTGGACGAGGGCGCGGTCGGGCTCTCCAGCGGGCTCAGCTACCCGCCCGGCATGTACGCCGGCACCGCCGAACTCACCGCCCTCTGCGAGGTGGTCGCCGCCGCCGGCGGCTTCCACGCCCCGCACCAGCGCTCCTACGGCGCCGGCGCCCTGGAGGGCTACGCCGAGATGATCGCCGTCTCCCGGGCGTCCGGCTGCCCGCTCCACCTCACCCACGCGACCATGAACTTCGAGGTCAACCGCGGCCGGGCCGGCGAACTCCTCGCCCTGGTCGACCGGGCGCTCGCCGAGGGCCTCGACATCACCCTCGACAGCTACCCCTACCTCCCCGGCTCCACCACCCTCGCCGCCCTGCTGCCCGGCTGGGCCGCCGCCGGGGGACCGGACGCGACCCTCGCCCGGCTCGGCGACCCGGACACCCGCGAGCGCATCCGCACCGCCCTGGAGGAGACCGGCAGCGACGGCTGCCACGGCGTCACCGCCGACTGGACGACCGTCCAGATCTCCGGCGTCGGCGACCCGTCCCTCGGCGCCCTGGTCGGCCGCACCGTCGCCGGGATCGCCGCCGACCGCGGCACCACCGGCACCGAGGCCTGCCTCGCCCTGCTGCGCACCGACCGCCTCGCCACCACGATCCTCCAGCACGTCGGCGACGAGGCCAACGTCCGCACCGTGATGCGCCACCCCGCGCACACCGTCGGCAGCGACGGCCTGCTCGTCGGCGACCGCCCGCACCCCCGCGCCTGGGGCACCTTCGCCCGCTACCTCGGCCACTACACCCGGGACGAGGGCGTCCTCACCCTGGAGGAGGCGATCGCCCGGATGACCGGCCGCCCGGCCCGCCGCCTCCGCCTCCACCGGCGCGGCCTGGTCCGCCCCGGCCACCACGCCGACCTGGTGCTCCTCGACCCGGAGACCGTCCGCGACACCGCGACCTTCGACCACCCCCGCCGCCCGGCCACCGGTATCGAGCACGTCTGCGTCAACGGCACCGCCGTCCTCCGGGACGGCCGTCCCACCGGCGCCCTCCCCGGCCGCGCCCTGCGCCGCGGCCCGCACGGAGCCCGGGCCCGCTGACCCCGCCCGTACCCGCCCCGCCCACTTGTGTTCCGCCCCGCCCGGCCGACCGAGGAGCCCCGCACCCGTGACCACTCTCGCCGACCCCGCCGACCCCGCCGACTCCGCGGCCACCGCGCTGCGGGCCGCGCTCGCCGCCGAGCGGGTGATCGCCGTCGTCCGCGCACCGCGGATCCCGGACGCGGCCGAGCTCTGCGCGGCGCTCGCCGCCGGCGGCATCGACCGCGTCGAACTCACCTTCACGACGCCGGAGGTGACCGTCCATCTGCGGCGTGCGGCGGACGCCGGACACCGGATCGGCGTCGGCACCGTGCTCACCGCCGACCAGGCCGACCGCGCGGTGGACGCCGGCGCCGGATTCCTGGTCACGCCCGGCTGCCGCCCCGAGGTCGCCGCCGCGGCCGAGCGGGCGGCCGTCCCGGTCGTGCTCGGCGCCCTCACCCCGACCGAGGTCGCCCGGGCCGTCGACCTGGGCGCCGCCGCCGTGAAGATCTTCCCGGCCCGCGCCTTCGGCCCCGGCTACTTCGCCGACCTGCGCGGCCCCTACCCCGACGTCCCCCTGGTCGCCTCCGGCGGCGTCAGCGCCGCCAACGCCGCCGCCTTCCTCGGCCACGGCGCCCTCGCCGTCTGCGCCGGCTCCGAGGTGGTCCCGCCGTCCGCCGTCGCCGCGGCCGACTGGCCCGACATCACCCGCCGCGCCCGCGCCTTCACGGCGGCCCTTCCCGCTCAGGCGCCGCAGGGCTCGTGGGGCCGGTCGCGTTCGGGCGAGTAGAGGTGGCTGTCGCGGAACTGCTCGGCTCCCAGCGTCCGGCCGACGAGGATGACGGCGGTCCGCAGGACGCCGGCGGCCTTCACCTGCCCGGCGATGTCGCCGAGGGTGCCGCGAAGGACGAGCTCGTCGGGGCGGCTGGCCATCGCGACGACGGCGGCCGGGCAGTCGGCGCCGTAGTGCGGCAGGAGCTCCTCGACGACGCTGTCCACGTAGCGGGCGGCGAGGTGCAGCACCAGCAGGGCGCCGCTGCGGCCGAGGGTGGCGAGGTCCTCGCCCTCGGGCATCGGGGTGGCCTGGCGGGCGACCCGGGTGAGGATCACGGTCTGACCGACCGTCGGCACGGTCAGTTCGCGCTTGAGCGCGGCCGCCGCCGCGGCGAAGGCGGGCACACCGGGCACCACCTCGTACGGGATGCCGAGGGCGTCGAGTCGCCGCATCTGCTCGGCGACGGCGCTGAACACCGACGGGTCGCCGGAGTGCAGCCGGGCCACGTCGTGGCCCTCCTCGTGGGCGCGGACGATCTCGGCGACGATCCGGTCCAGGTCCAGGTTGGCGGTGTCCACCAGCCGGGCGTCCGGCGGGCATTCGGCGAGCAGCTCGCGCGGCACCAGGCTGCCCGCGTACAGGCAGACCCCGCACGCGGCGAGCGTGCGCTGCCCGCGGACGGTGATCAGGTCGGCGGCCCCGGGGCCGGCCCCGATGAAGTGGACGGTCACTGCTGCTCCTCCCCGTCGGCCTCGACGGCCGCGGCGGTCTCGGACGGTTTGACGGCCGACCACTGGGTGACCGGCATGGCCTGCCGCCAGCCGGTGAACCCGCCGACCGGTACGGCGTGCGCGACGGCCAGCTTCACCAGGTCCCCGCCGCAGCGGCGGTACCACTGCGTCAGCAGCGCCTCGGACTCCAGCGTGACGGTGTTCGCGACCAGGCGGCCGCCGGCCGGCAGCGCGTCCCAGCAGGCCTGCAGGAGGCCCGGCGCGGTGAGCCCGCCGCCGATGAACACGGCGTCCGGCACCGGCAGCCCGCCCAGCGCCTCCGGGGCCCGCCCGGTGACGACCTCCAGCCGCGGCACGCCGAGCGCGGCGGCGTTCCGCCGGATCCGCTCGGCCCGGACGGCATCCCGCTCCACACTGACGGCCCGGCAGCTGCGGTGCGCCCGCAGCCACTCCACGCCGATCGAGCCGGAGCCGCCGCCGATGTCCCAGAGCAGCTCGCCGGCGGCGGGCGCGAGGGCGGCGAGCGTCGCCGCCCTGACATGGCGCTTGGTCAGCTGCCCGTCGTGCTCGAAGGCGTCGTCCGGCAGACCGGGGACGAGCTGCGCCCGCGGGCCGGCGCACTCCACGGCCAGGATGTTCAGCGGATCGCCCGCCGGGTGCGGCCAGTCCCCGGCGGTGCCGTCCAGCACCCGCTCGGCCGCCCCGCCGAGCTGTTCGAGCACCCGCAGCCGGCTGGCGCCGAAGCCGCGCTCGGCCAGCAGCGCGGCGACCTCGGCGGGCGTACCGGCGCCGGCGCCGAGCACCAGCAGCAGCCGCCCGTCCGACAGCGCAGCGTTGAGGTTCGCGAGCGGCCGGCCGACCAGGCTGACCACCTCGGTGTCCTCCAGCGGCCAGCCGAGCCGGGCGCAGGCGTACGACACGGACGAGGGGTGCGGCAGCACCCGGAGCCGTTCGGCGCCGACCGTCTCGGCGAGGGCGCGGCCGATGCCGTAGAACATCGGGTCGCCGCTGGCGAGGACGCACAGGCTCCGCCCGCCGTGCTCGGCGAGCAGCCGCGGGACGGCGGGGCGCAGCGGCGAGGGCCAGGCCACCCGGGCGGCGGTGACCTCCGGCGGCAGCAACTCCAACTGGCGCGGCCCGCCGAGGACGGTCGCCGCGGCGCGCAGGGCTTCCCGCGCGGTGGGCGCGAGCCCGTCCCAGCCGTCCGCACCGACCCCGACGACGGTGATCACGGGCGCGGGCACGGCGGTGGCCAAGGCGACTCCTTGCAGCTCGGACGGGGCAGCGGCAGCCTACCGGCCGCTTCCCGCCCCGTCGCCGGCCGCAGGCCGAAGCCCGGCCCCGATCACCTGCGACGTTCGCCACACCGGGGCCGGTCACGGCCGGTACGGCAGCTGCGGGACGTCGTAGCAGTTGGTGTCCATGTCGGGCACCCGGGTGACCCAGCCGCCGTGGCCGGAGTTCGCGGAGTCCTCCCACTGGGCCGCGTTGAGGCAGGCGCGGAGCAGCCCGGTGGGCCGGGGGGTCGGGACGAAGGAGGCCGGCAGCAGCAGGCCGTGGGCGTCGTAGGGGGTCTCGCGGTTCATGTAGTCCTCGACGCACTGGCGGGTGAGGTCGGCGCCGCAGGAGTCCATCGCGTCGGTGAGCCACTGGGCTCCGGCCCAGCCCTCCAACTCCCACGCGGAGAGCAGCCCTTCGCGGCCCGGGTAGTACTTGGCCATCGCCGTCCGGAAGGCCTGGACGGCGGGGTAGCGGGTGTCCTCGTAGTTGAGGCTGGAGGAGGTCGCCCACAGCACCGACCGGCAGCCGGGGGAGTCCTTGTAGTCGGTGCCGACGGTCGCCGTCCAGTTCTGTACGTTCGTCACCTTGGCCTTGAGCCGCACCCCGGCGGCGTCCAGGGCCTGGCAGAGCGCGGCGTTGCCGCGGGTGTCCATGGCGTCGAAGAGCAGCTCGGTGCCGTCGGCCTTCATGGCCGCCGCGACCGCCTGGAAGCCGGGCAGTGCCAGGTCGACGGTCTGGTTGAGCACCCGGTACCCCTCGGCCTTCAGCCCTTCGGTCAACTGCCGGGCGTAGCGCGCCGAGTCCGCCTGGTCGTAGGCGACGACGGCGGCGCTGCGGGCGCCGAGCTTCTCCTTGAAGAAGCGGTAGACCTCGGTGCTCTGGTAGAGGGTGCCGTCCCAGCCGACGGACCGGCCGTCCCGCGGGGCGCTGCTGCCGTAGATGCCGTACAGGTGCGGCCACCGGTCGTAGGCGGTGCCGATCGGCTGGCCGCCGACGTCGGGCACGTCCTTGGAGCTCACGTACGGTGCGCCGGAGTAGACGAGGACGCTGCCGGCGACCAGGGCGAAGACCTGCTCCTTGTCGATCAGCTTGTGCACGCAGTCCTGGTTGCCGATGCCGCTTCCGCCGTCGTCGCAGGTGACGACCTGGACGGTCCGGCCGCGCACTCCGCCGGCGTCGTTCAGCGCCTTGAAGAAGGCGAGTGCGCCGTACCGCGGGCCGGCGAAGGTCTCCGAGCCGACCGGGCTGGTGAGGGAGGTGATGATGCCGATCTTGACGCTGCGGGCGTCCGCGCCGGTGTCGGTGGTGCGCCCGGTGCTGCCGGTCGGCGGTGCGCCGAAGGCGCTCTCCGGGAGCCGGCTGCCGCAGCCCGCGACGGTCAGCAGCAGCGCTGCGGAGGCCGCGAGCGCGGCGGTGCGGGCGGCCGCGGCGTGCCGGGCCGCCCGCCGGAGCCCGATCAGCTGCATCCCGGAATCGTCGTGCCGCCGGCCTGGGTCACCAGGCCGCACAGGGTGCTGGTCGACACCTTCCAGGTGCCGTTGTCCAGCACGGCCTGTCCGCTCGCGGCCGGTTCGACCGTCTGGCCCTGCAGCGTCAGCGTGTACGTCACCGTCGCGGCCGAGTCGGAGGTGAACTGGACGTCGGTCACCGTGGCCTTGACCTGGCCGACCCGCGGGTCGTTGGCGAAGCCCTGCAGGGCGGGGGCGAGCGCCTCGCCGTTCTGCAGCAGGGCCGCCTTGTCGGCGATCGGCGTCGCCGGGTCGAAGAACTTCTCCCAGTTGGTCTTGATCGCCGTCTTGGCGGCCTCGGCGTCGGCCGGTGCCGTGCCGCCGCCCGACGCGGACGCGCTCGCAGTCGAGGCCGGTGCCGAGGGCGAGGGCGAGGAGGAGCCGGAGGAACTGCTGCTGCTGCAGGCCGCCGCGAACAGCAGGGCCAGAACGGCCAGGACCGCCGCCGCCAGCCGGCCGGCCGCTCGGGCCGGACCGGCTGTGCGGGTACGGCCGTCCGGGTGGGCGGCGGGGCCGGGGGCGGCCTCGTGAATCGACTCGCCAGGGTTGTTGCGCATGGGTTGCTCACCGCGTTCTTCCCGACCTCCGGGCCGCCCTCCCGCCGGTGGCCCCGGTCGCTCGTGTCGTGGCTGCTCTGGGTCGGTCTGTCGGTCCGTGCTGCGGCGCGAAGTGCCGCAAGTGACACTATGAAGGCCGATCAGCGGACGAACCGCAAGAGGAGCTGACAGAACAGTAGAATACTGAGAAATCTGGACAGTACGGAGAAATCTGGATGAACCGGATTCCCCGGCCGAGTGCCGCCGGGCTGCTGCGGGCGCTGCGCGAGTGGCCCGGCTGGTTCACGCTCGCGGCCGGCGCCGTGCTCTGCGTCCTCGGCTGGTACGGCGTGTCCGGGGAGGAGATCGCGGCCCGTCAGCTGCCCTACATCGCCTCGGCCACCGCCCCCGGCGCGGCCCTGGTCGTCGCGGGCGCCGTGCTCATCGCCGTCCGCCGCCCCGGCGCCGGCCTCGGCGACCCGGCCGACCGCCGACTCGACCAGCTGTACGCGCTGCTGGTGACCGAGGCCCCGGCCGCCGCAACCGACGAGGGCGAGTCCGGACCGCCCGTCGGCCTGCCCGACGGCACCCTCTACCACCGACGGGACTGCCCCCTGGTGGCCGGCAAGACCGGCGCCGAACCGCTGGACGCCCGGGCCGTCCGGGAACGCGGCCTCAGCCCCTGCCCGGTCTGCGACCCCGAGCCGCCCGCCACCCCGGGCCCCGCCCCGGACCCAGGGGCCCCGGCCGGGTGAGCGACAGCCTCGGCCTCACCGCCGACCTCGCCCTCGCCGGCCTCTCGGTCGGCAGCGCCGCCGCGCTCAGCGGCGTCGGCCTGGTGGTCACCCACCGCGCCACCGGCGTCCTCAACCTCGCCCAGGGCGCGCAGGCCGTCGCCACCGCCTACCTGCTGCGCGAACTCGTCGTCGTCCGCGGCTGGCCGCTCTTCCCCGCCGCCGCCTTCTGCCTGCTGGTCGCCGCCCCGGCCTTCGGCGTCCTGCTCGACGCCGCCGTCTTCCGCCCGCTGCAGCGCCGCGGCGCCGGGGCAGGCGAGACGATGGTCGCCGGCATCGGCGTCTTCGTCCTGCTCATCGGCACCGTCATCCTGCTCTGGGGCACCGCCCCGTTCGCCGACGCCCCCGCGCTCGTCCGGCCGGAGCACCTCGCCGACCTCGGCGGCCACGTCCTGCGCCTGGACACCGCCGTCCAACTGGCCGTACTGCTCGCCGTCGCCGGCGGCGTCGGACTCGTCACCCGCTACACCGCCTTCGGCACCCGGCTGCGCGCCGTCGTCGACAACCGCGGCCTCGCCGAACTCGCCGCCATCGACGCCGACCGGATCTCCGCCACCGGCTGGGCCTTCGGCTCCTTCACCGCCGGACTCGTCGGCATCCTGCTCGCCCCCTCCCTGCTGCTCGACCCGTACGGCCTGCCGCTGCTCGTCATGGAGACCATGGCCGTGGCGGTCGCCGCCCGGCTGCGCAGCCTGCCGGTGGCCGTCGTCACCGGCCTGGCGCTGGGCGTCGCGCAGAGCGAACTCACCCGGCTGCGCCCGGCCGGCCAACTCCTGCCGCTCGCCCAGGCCGTCCAGGCCAACCTGTTCACCGTCGCGCTGCTCGTCGCCGCCCTGCTGCCCTGGCGCGGCGCCGTGGACGACACCGGACTCGCCCCGGCCGGCGCACCCCGGATCGAACGCGGCGCGGCCGCCGTGAAAGCGGTCTGCACGGTGCTCCTGCTGCTGCCGCTCGGCTTCCGCAACGACGACCTGCGGCACGCCCTCGCCGTGCCCGCGCTCGCCCTGGTCCTGCTCTCCGTCGTCGTGGTCACCGGCTACGGCGGGCAGATCTCGCTCGGCCAGGCCGGGTACGCGGGCCTCGGCGCACTCGGGACGGCCCTGCTCATGTCCGGCCGGGTACCGGGCGTGCCACCACTGCCGGCCGTCCCCGCCCTGCTGCTGGCCGTCGCCGTCACCGTCCCGCTCGGCGTGCTCACCGGATGGCCCGCCATCCGCCGCCGCGGCCTCGCACTCGCCCTGGTCACCTTCGCGGTCGGCACCGCGCTCAGCCGCCTCGTCTTCAACCAGCCGTACGCGACCACCGGCCTGACCGTCGACCGCCCGCAGTTCCTCGCCGGCGACGGCGCCTTCTACACCGCCGAACTCGTCCTGCTCGGCCTCGGCCTGCTGCTGGTCCGCAACCTGCACCGCGGCCGGCTCGGCCGGGCCCTCACCGCGATGCGCGACCACCAGGCCGGCGCCTCGGCCGCCGGGGTGGACGTGCCCCGGCTCAAACTCCTGGTCTTCATGGCCGGCGCCGGACTCGCCGCCCTCGGCGGTGGGTTGATGACCCTCGCCGGACGCGCCTTCTCCGCCGCCGCCTTCGACCCGATCCAGGGCCTGCTCTGGTTCGCCACCGTCGTGGTGGCCGGGGCGGACAGCGCGGTCGGCGCCGTCTTCGCGGCCGCCCTGCTGATCGGCCTCGACACCGGCACCGTCCCCGGCATCTCCGCCGTCGTGGTCGGCGGCCTCGCCACCGCCCTCGGCCGCATGCCCGGCGGCCTGGCCGGCCTCGCCCGCCGCCTGACCGCCCGCCCCGCCCCCGCCCCACCCCGCCTCACCCCCCTCGGCGAATCCCTCCGCCACCACCTCACGGACCACCCGAGATGACCCCCGACAACCTGCACCCCCGGGGACGCGCGAAACTGGACAGTCCGGGTCGGGTTCACCGTGCGCTGAGGGCCGACCCCGAACAGGGGCGCGGGGAACTGCGCGCTCCGGCAGGGCACCGCCCGCGCCGCGCCTCCCGCACCCATCTGCACCCTCAGGGGCGCGGGGAACTGCGCAATCCGGGTCGGGTTCACCGTGCGCTGAGGGCCGGCCCCGAACAGGGGCGCGGGGAACTGCGCGCCTCGGCAGGGCACCGCCCGCACCGCGCCTCCCGCGCTCACCCGCACCCCCGGGCACCGCGATGACGGCCACCCCCGAATCCCCCGGCCTCACCGCCCACGGCCTCGTCCGCCGTTTCGGCGGTATCGCCGCCGTCGACGGCGTCGACCTCACGGTGCCCCCGGGGCGGATCACCGCACTGGTGGGCCCCAACGGCGCCGGCAAGAGCACCCTCTTCGACTGTCTGAGCGGCGTGGCCCGTCCCGACGCGGGCCGCGTCCTCCTCGCGGGTCGTGACGTCACCCGCCTGCCGGACCATGCCCGGGCCCGTCTCGGCCTCGCCCGTACCTTCCAGCAGATCGCCGTCTTCCCCGGTCTGACGGTCGGCGAGAACGCCCGTCTGGGGGCCGAGCAGGGCAGCGGCGGTACCGTCCGCGGTCTGCTGGGTCTGCCGGCCCCCGGTGCCCCGGCGGCCCGGGAGGCCACCGACCGGGCGCTGCGGCTGTTCGGTCTGGACGCCGTCCGGGACTGGCCCGCCGACCGGTTGCCGACCGGTGCACTGCGCCTGCTGGAGCTGGCCCGGGCGTTCGCCTCGTCCCCCACGTGCTGTTGCTGGACGAGCCGGCCGCCGGTCTGGACCTGGCACAGACCGCCCGTCTGGGCTCGGTGCTGCGGGCGCTCGCGGCCGAGGGGGTCGCGCTGCTGCTGGTGGAGCATGATGTCGAGCTGGTGGCACGGCTCGCCGACACGGTCTGCGTGATGGCCCAGGGGCGGGTGCTGCTGAGCGGCCCGACGGCGGCCGTGCTGGCCGACCCGCGGGTGGCCGGCGCCTGGGGCGAGGCCGTGGGGGAGGCGGGGTCGTGACCGTCGAGGCGGAGCTGCGTGCGGTCCGGGTCCGCCACGGGCTGCTGGAGGCGCTGCACGGCGTGGACCTGGCGTGTCCGGCCGGCCGGGTGACCGTCCTGCTCGGCCGTAACGGCGCCGGGCGGACGACCGCCCTGCACGCCCTGGCCGGCGTGGTGCGTCCGGCGGCGGGCAGGGTGCTCTGGGCGGGCCGGGACGTCACCGGCCTTTCGGCGTTCCGGCGGGCCCGGCTGGGCCTGGCTCTGGTACCGGCCGAGCAGGCGGTGTTCCCGTCGCTCACCGTGGCGGAGAACCTCGGTGCGGACGCTCCCGGTATCGACGCTTTCTTCCCCGAGCTGCGGCCGCTGATGGCCCGGCGGGCGGGCACCCTGTCGGGCGGCCAGCAGCAGATGGTGGCGCTGGGCCGGGCGCTGCTGGCCCGTCCGCGGCTGCTGCTGCTGGACGAGCCGGACCGCGGGCTGGCCCCGGCGGTGGTCGCCCGCCTGCACCGGCTGCTGCTGGAGTCGGCGGCGGCGGGGGGCACGGTGGTGCTGGCGGCCCAGTCGCTGCCCGTCACGCTGGCGGGTGCGGGGGTGGTGCATGTGCTGCGGCGCGGACGGGTGGTGTTCAGCGGGGAGCCGGGCGAGCTCCTGTCCGGTCCGATCGGCGGATAAGCTGACCCGGAGACAGCACAGGTCTCGACGACGGGGGTTGACGATGGGAATCCTGGACGGCATCGGGCGGCTGCTGGCCGACGCGGAACTCGCCGATCTGGCGGGTGAGCTGGAGGCGCTGGCCAACGAGGTCAACAAGATCGCTCAGGACCTGGAGCGGGCCCGGCACTCGGTGCACTGGACGGGCGCCGCCGGGGAGGCCTTCCAGACGCACGCCGAGAAGCGGATCAAGGACCTGCACGGCGTCGTCGGCGAGCTCGAGGGCGCTGCCTCCGCCTCCAAGGCGGTCGCCTCCCTCGGCGGCCTGCTCTGATCCGCACCCGGCCCGATCCGACCCGCTGACCACAGCGGTCCTCGGCCCTCCCGCCGATCGCCCTCCCGCCGGCCGACTTACCGCTGGCCGCCTTACCGCCGGTCGCCCAGCCGCCGGTTGCGGGCCGCCCGCGCCGTCAGCCGCCGCTCGACCGGGACGGCGACCAGTGCCCCAAGCGCCAGGGCGATCGCCCGCCCCACCCGGGCGCCGAAGGGCGCGGGCTCGTCGGCCGCGTCCGGGTGCTCGGCGACGACCTCGTCGACCAGGCCGACCGCGGCCAGGTCGTAGGCACCGATCCCCTGGGCGCGGGCCAGTTCGGCGGCGTGCCCGCCGTCCCGGTGGACGATCGCCGAGGCGCCCTCCGGCGGCAGCGGGGCAAGCCAGGCGTGCTCGGCGGCGATCACCCGGTCCGCGGGCAGCAGCGCCAGTGCCCCGCCGCCGGAGCCCTGGCCGAGCAGCACCGCGAGGACCGGCGTGCGCAGCGCGGTCAGCGTGCTGAGGCAGTGCGCGATCTCGACGGCGATGCCGTCGAGTTCGGCCTGTACGGAGAGTTCGGCGCCGGCCGTGTCGACGACCGTGACCAGTGGCAGCCCGAGCTGCTGGGCGGTGCGCGCGGTGCGCCGGACGGCCCGCAGGTCGGCCGCGGTGAACGGGCGGTCGCCGCCGCGCTGCTGCCCGACCACGACGGCCGGGCTGCCGCCGAACACGGCCAGCGCCCGCAGCAGCGCGCCGCCCTCGCCGCCGGGCGCGCCCAGCAGCACGTACTCGTCGGCCGCGGCGTCCAGCAGCTCCCGGGTGCCGGGCCGGTCCGGGCGGCGGGTGCGCCGGACGGAGTCCCAGGCGTCGGCGGTGGTGCCGACCGCCGGCCCGCCGGCCGGGCGGGGCTGGCGGACGGGCGCCGCGCCGAGCACCGACAGCACCCGGAGCAGGTGTCCGCGCAGCTCCTCCGGCGGCAGCACGGCGTCGACCAGGCCGCGGGCGGCCAGCGTCTCGGACCGCTGCACCCCGGGTGGCAGCCGGACGCCGCGCAGCTCCTCGTAGACCCGCGGGCCGAGGAAGCCGAGCCGGGCGCCGGGTTCGGCGGCGACGACGTGGCCGAGCGTGCCCCAGGAGGCGAACACCCCGCCCATGGTGGGATTGCGCAGATAGGTGAGGTAGGGCAGACCGGCGGCCTGGTGGGCCTGGACGGCCGCGGTGACCCGGACCATGCACAGGAAGGCGGCCGAGCCCTCCTGCATCCGGGTGCCGCCGGAGACCGGCAGGGCGAGCACCGGGAGGCGTTCGGCGGTGGCGCGCTCCAGCGCGCGGGTGATCCGCTCGGCGGTGGCCACGCCGATCGAACCGCCGAGGAAGCCGAACTCGGAGGCGATCAGCACCACCGGGACACCGTCCACCAGCGCCCGGCCGGTGGTGACGGCCTCGTCCAGGCCGGTGCGCGCCGCGGCCTTCGCCAGGGACGCCGCGTAGCCGTCGTCGGCCCCCGGGTGCGTCACCGGCTCGTCCCAGCAGTGGAAGCCGCCCGGGTCGGCCAGCAGCCCGATCAGCTCGCCGGCGCTCAGACCCCGTTCCTCGCCCACGCGCACCCCCGTGTCCCGCGGGCGCCGCCGGCACCCGTCGGGGCCCAGGGTACGGGCTGCGGCAGCGGCCGGCGGTGGCGGCCCGTGGGGCCGTCACCGCCGGCAGCGGAGAGTGCCGCGGCGGGCGATCAGAAGTTGATCATGTGCCCGGCGAGGCCGTGCACGGCCTCCTTGACGGCCTCGCCCAGCGTCGGGTGGGCGTGCACGTTGCGGGCGACCTCGTGCACCGTCAGGTCCCACTGCTGGGCCAGCGTCAGCTCCGGCAGCAGCTCGGTGACCTCGGGGCCGATCAGGTGCGCGCCGAGCAGCTCGCCGTGCTTCTGGTCGCTGATCAGCTTGACGAAGCCGGCCGCGTCGCCGAGGCCGTGCGCCTTGCCGTTCGCGGTGAAGGGGAACTTCACCACCTTGACGTCGTAGCCCTGCTCGCGGGCCTGCGCCTCCGTCCAGCCGAAGCTGGCGATCTGCGGCTGGCAGTAGGTGGCGCGCGGGATCATCACGAAGTCGAGCTCCATGGTCTCCGCACCGGCGATGGTCTCCGCCGCGATGACACCCATCGACTCGGCCGCGTGCGCCAGCATCAGCTTCGCCGTGACATCACCGATCGCGTAGATGTGCGGGACGTTGGTGCGGCTGCGGCCGTCCACCGCGATCGCGCCACGCTCGGTGAGCTTCACCCCGGTGACCTCCAGGCCGTAGCCCTGGGTGCGCGGCGCGAAGCCGATCGCCTGGAGCACCTTGTCGGCCTCCAGCACCTTCTGCGCGCCGTTCTGGGTGACGGTCACCCGCACCTTGGCGTTCGGGTCGGAGTCGTCGATCGCGTCGACCCGGGTGGAGGTCAGTACCTCGACGCCGAGCCGCTTGTACCGCTTCGCCAGCTCCGCCGAGACGTCCGCGTCCTCCAGCGGCACCATCCGGTCCAGGAACTCGACGATCGTCACCTTCACGCCGTAGTTGTGCAGCACGTACGCGAACTCGACGCCGATCGCGCCGGCGCCCGCGATGATGACGCTCTCCGGCAGGGTGTCGCTGAGGATCTGCTCCTCGTAGGTCACCACCCGGTCGCTCAGCGAGGTGCCCGGCAGCAGCCGCGTGGTGGCGCCCGCCGCGATGATGCAGTGGTCGAACGTCACCGTCTCGACGCCGCCCGCGCTCAGCGAGACCTGCAGGGTGTGGTCGTCGACGAAGGTGCCCCAGCCGTCGAACTCGGTGATGCCGTTCTTCTTCGTCAGGTAGTGGATGCCCGCCACCCGGCCCTCCGCGACCTTGCGGCTGCGCAGGAACGCCTCGCGGTAGTCGAAGCTGACGCTGCCCTCGACCTTGATGCCGAAGGTCTTGGCCTCCTTGGTGAAGATGTGCGCCAGCTCGGCGTTGCGCAGCAGCGCCTTCGAGGGGATGCAGCCGACGTTCAGGCAGACGCCGCCCCAGTACTTGGTCTCGATGACCGCCGTGCGAAGCCCGAGCTGCGCGGACCGGACCGCGGCGGTGTAGCCGCCCGGGCCGGCACCCAGGACCACGACGTCGAAGTGTGAGCTCATGAGCCACACGATAGACCTCGCCGACGCTCGGCGGGCGGGCCGGTGGCGGCCGCCCGATCCGTCACCGACCGCCCTCCGGTGGCATGCTGGGAGAGGCCGTGCGCCCCGTCGGACGGGGGCACCGGAGCGGCCGTAGGGAGCAGCCGAGGGCCCGCAAGGGGGTACCCGATGAGCCCGTCCGCAAGGCTTGCCGCACTGCCGTGCGGCCGGCGCACCAAGTGGGTCGTGCTGGTGTTCTGGCTGGCACTTCTGGTCGTCGCCGTGCCGCTGGCCGGCAAGCTCACCGACGCGGAGGACAACCAGGCCAGCAGCTGGCTGCCGGGCAACGCCGAGTCCACGCAGGTGCTGAACGCCCAGCGCGCCTTCTTCCCCGTCGAGACCGCCCAGGCCGTGGTCGTGTACGAACGCGACAGCGGCATCACCCCGGCCGACAAGGCCGAGGCGGTCAGGGACGCCGCCGTCTTCGCCGACGCCCCGCACGTGGCCGGTCTCGTGGTCGGCCCCCAGGTCTCCGCCGACGGCAAGGCCATGCAGACCGTGGTGCCCGTCGACATCGGCACCAACGGCTGGAAGGACCTGCAGCCCGCCGTCGACAGCATGCGTGCCACCGCCGCCGCGAACAGCGATGGCATGGCCACCCACGTCACCGGCCCGGCCGGCGTCGGCGCCGACCAGTCCGAGGCCTTCGCCGGCATCGACAGCACCCTGCTGTTCGCCACCGTCACGGTGGTGATCGTGCTGCTGCTGCTGACCTACCGCAGCCCGGTCCTGTGGCTGCTGCCGCTGCTCTCGGCGGCCGCCGCGCTGATCGTCGCCGAGGCCGTCATCTACGTGCTGGCCGCGCACGCCGGCCTGACCGTCAACGCGCAGAGCGCCGGCATCCTGATCGTCCTGGTGCTCGGCGCCGGCACCGACTACGCCCTGCTGCTCACCGCCCGTTACCGGGAGGAACTGCGCAGACACGAGGACCGGCACGAGGCGATGGCCTTCGCCCTGCACCGGGCCGGCCCCGCCATCCTGGCCAGCTCGGTGACGGTGGTCGCCTCCATGCTGTGCCTGCTGGTCGCCGAGATGAACTCCACCCGCGGCCTCGGCCCGGTCTGCGCGATCGGCGTGCTGGTCGCCCTGGCCGCCATGCTCACCCTGCTGCCGGCCGCCCTGGTGATCGTCGGCCGCTGGGTGTTCTGGCCGGTCCGCCCGGCGTACGGCACCCCGGAACCCACCCGGACGGGCCGCTGGGCGCACATCGGCGCCTGGATCGGCCGCCGCCCCCGGCAGGTCTGGACGGGCACCGCACTGGTCCTCGCCATCTGCAGCATCGGCCTGGTCGCGCTGAACGCCACCGGGCTCTCCACCGCCGGCACCTTCACCGGCAAGCCGGACTCGGTGGTCGGCCAGCAGGTCCTCGCCGAGCACTTCCCCGGCGGTACCGGAGCACCGCTCACCATCGTGAGCACCGCCGCCTCCGGCGAGCGCGTCCGGGTCGTCGCCACCTCCACCGAGGGCGTCTCCGGCGCCACCCCGGTGGTCGACAGGAACGGGCAGGCGCTGTTCCAGGCCACCCTCACCGACCCGCCGGACAGCCAGGCCGCCAAGGACACCGTCGACCGGGTCCGGGCCAACGTGCATGCGCTGCCGGAGGCCGACGCCCAGGTCGGCGGCAACACCGCGGTCATCCTCGACGCCGGCCGCGCCGCCGGGAACGACAACCGCATGATCATCCCGATCGTGCTGGTCGTCGTCCTGGCCGTCCTCGCGCTGCTGCTGCGCGCCGTCGTCGCCCCGCTGGTGCTGATCGCCACCGTGGTGCTCTCCTACACCGCCGCGCTCGGCATCAGCGCCTTCGTCTTCACGCACGGCTTCCACTTCGAGGGCGAGGACAACGCCTTCCCGCTGTTCGTCTTCGTCTTCCTGGTGGCGCTCGGCATCGACTACAACATCTTCCTGATGACCCGCGTCCGGGAGGAGTCGCTGCACCGCGGCACCCGGGCCGGCGCGGTCGTCGGCCTGGCCGCCACCGGCGGCGTCATCACCTCGGCCGGCCTGATCCTCGCCGCCACCTTCGGGGTGCTCGGCACCCTGCCGGTCGTGGGCTTCGCCGAGATCGGCTTCGCGGTCGCCCTCGGCGTCCTGCTGGACACCCTCGTCGTCCGCTCCGTCCTCGTCACCGCCCTCACCATGGACCTCGACCGCCACATGTGGTGGCCCAGCGCCCTCAGCCGCAGACCGACACCCGAGGCGGACGGGACACCGGTAGGGGCGCGGGGAACTGCGCAACCCGGAAGCGGCTGACCTCACGAACCAGGGCTCGCCCCAATTCTGAACGGTGGCCCACTCCCGGACTGCGCAGTTGTCCCCCAGCCTTCGGCCGGGAGGTGCCCCCACACGCCCCTCGTGTGACCGTTACTCCAGGCAGAGGACTTCCTTCAGGGCCGACGTCAGTACGGCCTCCGGGTCGCGGGCCGGCCCGGTCGAGCGCCACGCCACGAACCCGTCGGGGCGCACCAGCACCGCACCGTCCGCCCCGACGCCGTACGTCGCGGCCCAGTCGGCGCCCTCCTCGGGCTCCAACTCCTGCTCGGCGCCGACCCGGTAGCCCGTGAGCGGGACACCGAGCCGCTTCGCCGCCAGCTCGCCCGCCTCGTGCCAGGCGTCCGCAGCCGGCCCGGCCAGCAGCACCGGCACCGTCTCGAACAGGTCCAGCGTGGAGATCCGCACCCCGGCCCGGCGCACCCAGACGTGCGGCGCCCGGCTGCCCGGGGTGCCGTCCGCCGCGAGCCTGTCCGGCACCGCCGGGCCGTCCGCGTCCGCGCCGACCACCGCGCCCAGCGGGTACTGGTAGCCCAGCACCACCGACAGCACGTTGCTCTGCCGCCCGGAGCCCGGCGTCACGTCGTACCCCGGGTGCTTGTGCTCGGCGGAACGGGCCGTCGCCCGGGCGCTGGTCGCCTCCGCGACCGGCCGGCGCTCCCGCCCGTACGACTCCAGCAGCCGCGGCCCGGCCCAGCCGCCGAGCACCGCCGCGAGCTTCCACGCCAGGTTGTGCGCGTCCTGGATGCCCGTGTTGGAGCCGAACGCGCCGGTCGGCGACATCTCGTGCGCCGAGTCGCCGGCCAGGAACACCCGGCCCACCGAGTACCGCTCCGCCACCCGCTGCGCCGCGTGCCACGGCGCCCGGCCGGTGACCTCCACGTCCAGGTCCGGCACGCCGGCCGCCGCGCGGATCGCGGCGGCGCACCGCGCGTCGGTGAACTCCTCCAGCGCCTCGCCGTTCTCCGGGTGCCACGGCGCGTGGAACACCCAGTGCTCCCGGTTGTCCACCGGCAGCAGCGCACCGGCGCCCCGAGGGTCGGTCAGATAGCAGGCGATGAAGCGCCGTTCGCCCACCACGTCGGCCATCCCCTTCGAGCGGAAGGTGATGCTCACGTTGTGGAACAGGTCGCCCGGACCGGTCTGACCGATCCCCAGCTTCTCGCGGATCGGGCTGCGCGGGCCGTCCGCCGCCACCAGGTACTGCGCCCGGACGGTCTCCTCCGCACCCGTCTCCCGGTTGCGGATCAGCGCCGTCACCCCGTCGGCGTCCTGCTCGAAGGAGACCAGCTGCGTCCCGAACCGGATGTCACCGGTCAGCCGCCGCGCGTACTCCAGCAGCACCGGCTCCAGGTCGTTCTGGCTGCACAGGCACCACCCGGTCGGGCTGAACTTCTTCAGCGCGCCGCCCGGGTCGATCTCCTTGAACAGCCACTCCTGGTCGTCCCCGGAGAGGGTGTCGGCCTGCAGGATGCCGTGGTTCTCGGCCAGCACCGAGGCGGCCTCCTTGACGGCGGACTCCACGCCCGCCACCCGGAACAGCTCCATCGTCCGCACGTTGTTGCCGCGCCCGCGCGGGTGGTGCGAGGTGGCCGCGTGCTTCTCCACCAGTAGGTGCGGCACCCCCAGCCTTCCCAGGAACAGCGAGGTGGACAGCCCCACCAGGGAGCCGCCCACGATCAGGACGGGCAGCCGGCCGTCGGCGGTTGGGTTCATCTGTGACTCCAGTCGTTCGAAGGGCCCGACCTCCAATGTCCCTGTCATTGCTCCGTGCCCGCGCGGCCGGTTGCGCCCAAGGCCGCGCCTTTTCGCTCGGATGGGTTCCTGCCCTCGCACGATCGGTGACGGACCGCCACGATCGAGCTCAGTCCACGTGACCGGACCATGCCCGGCCCGCTGTCGCCGACACCGGGCCGGGTGAGCGACCACCGGCCGAAGCCCGCACCCCCCGGGGCCGTCGGACGATCCCCCACACCCGCCGCCCCGGCCGCCGCTGCACCGCGGCCGCGCGACGACCCGTTTCCTTCGAGCAGACGAGTGATGATGACGACTCTCACCGAACCCATGACCGACACCCACCCTGCCGCCCTCGCCGTCCCCCGCCTGCGCGTCGTCCTCATGTGCGACGTCATGGACGGTGCCCAGGACCGCTTCCTGACGGCCTATGAGCAGCTGCGCCACCAGGTCGCCGCCGTGCCCGGCCACGTCAGCGACCAGCTCTGCCAGTCCATCGAGGACCCGTCCCAGTGGCTCATCACCAGCGAGTGGGAGAGCGCCCAGCCCTTCCTCTCCTGGGTCGACAGCGAGGCCCACCGCGAGATGGTCAAGCCGCTGCACGGCTGCGTCCGCGACACCCGCTCGCTGCGCTTCAGCATCATGCGGGAGACCGCCGGCGACCACACCTACGACTTCGCCGCGCCCGTCTCCGACGGCATCGTCCGACACGCCCTCACCTTCACGGTGAAGCCCGGCACCGAGCAGAAGGTCGCCGGGATCCTGGCCGGCTACACCTCGCCCAAGGCGCAGGTGGACGAGCGCACCCGGCTGCTGCGCACCTCGCTCTTCATGCAGGGCAACCGGGTCGTCCGCGCGGTCGAGGTGGCCGGCGACCTCGGCGCCGCACTGCGGCACGTCGCCCAGCAGCCCGAGGTCCGGGCCGTCGAGGAGGCCATCAACCCCTTCCTCGAGGAGGCCCGCGACCTCGGCAACCCGGAGTCCGCCCGCGCCTTCTTCATGCGTGCCGCGCTGCCCGCCGTGCACCGCGTCGCCGCCCCCGACGCGCCGGCCGCGCCCGTCCGCCGCTACGCGCTGCGCTACCCGGTGAAGACCGGCTGCGGCAGCTCGGTCGTCGGTCTGCTGGCCCGTCAGGACCGCCAGGTCGTCGAGGAGGGCTCGCCGCTCGTCGCGAGCACCCTCTTCCACCGTGACGACGTCGTCGTCCGCGTCATCGACTTCGCCGGGCCGGCCGACGCCGACCCCACGACCGCCCTCGGCATCGCCGGCCCGCGCGCCGCCGGCGTGCTCGCCCGCCTCCTGGAGCTCGACGAGCACCACGACCTGCGCACCGCCTCGGGCATCGGCCGCTTCCTCACCGACTGCACCATGCAGCCGGTCACCGACCGCTCCTCCCAGGACGCCTGAGCACCGTCCAGCCCCGAGGCGGCGAACGCCCCTCGACCCCCGTCCCAGCAAAGCCATCTGGAGGCAGCAACCATGAGCACCAAGTTCCCACGCATCGTGCACGTCGACGACGCGCCGCCGAACACCCGCCGCGGCGGTGACCTGCGCGCCATGCTCACCCCGACGACGGTGGGAGCCACCAGCGGCTTCATGGGAATGGCGATCGTGCAGCCCGGTGACCGGATCGCCGAGCACTACCACCCGTACTCGGAGGAGTTCGTCCTCGTCGTCCAGGGCGAGCTGGAGGTCGACCTCGACGGGGAGGCCTTCAAGCTCAGCCCGGACCACGGCCTGCTGATCCCGCTCAACATGCGCCACCGGTTCCGCAACGTCGGCGCCACCGAGGCCCGGATGGTCTTCCACCTCGGCCCGCTCGCACCGCGGCCCGAGCTCGGCCACGTCGACACCGAGGAGACCCCGGCGCCGCCGGAACCGGTCGAGGCCGTCTCATGACCCGGCGGGTGGTGGTCACCGGGCTCGGCGTCGTCGCGCCCGGCGGCGTGGGGGTCCCCGCGTTCTGGGACCTTCTCACCTCCGGACGGACCGCGACCCGCGGCATCACCTTCTTCGACCCGACCGGATTCCGCTCCCGGATCGCCGGCGAGTGCGACTTCGACCCGTTCGCGGCCGGCCTGGACGCCGAGGAGGCGGCCCGCTCGGACCGGTACATCCAGTTCGCGCTGGCCGCCGCCGCGGAGGCCGTCCGCGACGCCGGGCTCGACCTCGGCGCCGAGGACCCCTGGCGGATCGGCGTCTCCCTCGGTACCGCCGTCGGCGGCACCACCCGGCTGGAGCACGACTACGTCGGCGTGAGCACGCACGGCGCCCGGTGGGACGTCGACCACCGCGGCGCCGGGCCGCACCTGCAGAGGGCGTTCACCCCGGCCACCCTGGCCTCCGCGGTCGCCGAGCGCACCGGCGCGCACGGCCCGGTCCAGACCGTCTCCACGGGCTGCACCTCCGGGCTGGACGCCGTCGGCTACGCCCTGCAGGCCGTCGAGGACGGGCGGGTCGACGTCTGCGTCGCCGGCGCCTCCGACTCGCCGATCTCCCCGATCACCGTCGCCTGCTTCGACGCGATCAAGGCCACCTCGGCGCGCAACGACGACCCGGAGCACGCCTCCCGGCCGTTCGACGCCACGCGCGACGGCTTCGTCCTCGGCGAGGGCGGCGCCGTGCTCCTGCTGGAGGAGTACGAGCACGCCAGACGGCGCGGCGCCCGGATCATCTGCGAGATCGGCGGTTTCGCCACCTACGGCAACGCGTACCACATGACCGGTCTCACCCAGGAGGGTCGGGAGATGTCGGAGGCGATCGACCGGGCACTCGACCACGCCCGGGTGAACGCCGCCGACCTCGACTACGTCAACGCGCACGGCTCCGGCACCAAGCAGAACGACCGGCACGAGACCGCCGCCGTGAAGCGATCGCTCGGCGCCCACGCCTACGAGACGCCGATGAGCTCCATCAAGTCGATGGTCGGGCACTCGCTCGGCGCCATCGGCGCGATCGAACTGGTCGCCTGCGCCCTGGCGTTGAAGCACGGCGTCGTCCCGCCCACCGCCAACTACGAGACCCCGGACCCGGAGTGCGACCTGGACTACGTCCCGAAGACGGCCCGGGAGCTGCCGCTGCGGCACGTGCTCTCGGTCGGCAGCGGATTCGGCGGCTTCCAGTCCGCGGTCGTGCTCAGCAGAGAGGGGGCACGGACATGACGTCCGGACCGACCGAGCGGCGAACGGTGGTGACCGGCATCGGGGTGATCGCACCCAACGGTGTCGGCGTCGACGACTTCTGGAAGGCCACCCGCGAAGGCGCCAGCGTGATCGGCCCGATCACCCGCGAGGGCTGCGGGCAGATGCCGCTGCGCGTCGCCGGCCAGGTCGGCGGCTTCGACGCCGAGGCCGCCGTCGAGGGCCGCTACCTCGTCCAGACCGACCGGTTCACCCACTACGCGATGGCCGCCGCCGACCTCGCCCTGGAGGACGCGCGGCTGCAGCCCGACGAGAACTCGCCGTTCGCCACCGGCGTCGTCACCGCGGCCGGCTCCGGCGGCGGCGAGTTCGGCCAGCGCGAGCTGCAGAACCTGTGGGGCCAGGGCCCCCGGTTCGTCGGCCCGTACCAGTCGATCGCCTGGTTCTACGCCGCCAGCACCGGCCAGATCTCCATCCGCGGCGGCTTCAAGGGGCCCTGCGCCGTGGTGGCCAGCGACGAGGCCGGCGGCCTCGACGCGCTGGCGCACGCGGCGCGCACCATAGCCAGGGGCGCGGATGCGGTCGTGGTCGGCGGTGCGGAGGCGCCACTGGCGCCGTACTCGATGGTCTGCCAGCTCGGCTACCCCGAGCTCAGCCTCGGCGACGACCCCACCACCGCCTACCTGCCGTTCACCGACCGGGCGAGCGGCTTCGTCCCGGCCGAGGGCGGCGCCATGTTCGTCCTCGAGGACGAACGGTCCGCGCGCCACCGCGGCGCCCGCATCCGGGCCGAACTCGCCGGGCACGCCGCCACGTTCACCGGGGCGTCGCGCTGGGCCGAGTCCCGGGAGGGCCTCGCGCACGCGATCCGCGCCGCCCTGGAACAGGCCCGCTGCGCCCCCGACGAGGTCGACGTGGTCTTCGCCGACGCCCTCGGCGTCCCGGAGGCCGACCGCGCCGAGGCGCTGGCCCTCGCCGACGCCCTCGGCGCCCACGCCGCGCGGGTGCCCGTCACGGCACCCAAGACCGGTACCGGTCGCGCCTACTGCGGCGCCCCGCTGCTGGACACCGCCGCGGCCGTCCTCGCCATGGAGCAGGGCTTCGTCCCGCCCACGCCCAACGTCACCGGCACGGCCCACGACCTCGACCTGGTCTGCGGCTACGGCCGGACGGCGGAGCTGCGCACCGCGCTGGTGCTCAGTCGCGGGCTGATGGGGTCCAACGCCGCCCTGGTGCTGCGCGCCGGTGCCGGCCGGCCGTCCTGACCGGCCGCCCCCCGAATCACAGGAGAACCCGATGACCCACGTGCTCACGTACGACGAACTCGCTGCCCTGATCAAGGGCCGGGCGGGCATCAGCGTCGACCCGATCGAGCTGGAGCGCCCCGGCGCCACCTTCGAGGAGTTCGGCGTCGACTCGCTGGCCCTGCTCGGCATCGTCGGCGAGCTCGAGAACCGGCACGCCAGCCCGATCACCCCCGGCGCGGAGATGTCCAAGACCCCGCAGGACTTCCTCGACGCCGTCAACGCCTCTGCCAAGACGGGAGCCTGACCCATGCCCGGCCACACCGACAACGAGATCCTCATCAACGCCCCCCTCGACCTGGTCTGGGACGTCACCAACGACCTGGAGGGCTGGCCCCAGCTGTTCAGCGAGTACGCCTCCGTCGAGGTGCTCGACCGCGAGGGCCCGAAGACCACCTTCCGGCTGACCATGCACCCCGACGAGAACGGCACCGTCTGGAGCTGGATCTCCGAGCGGGAGACCGACCGGCAGGGGCTGACCGTGCGGGCCCGCCGCGTGGAGCCCGGCCCGTTCGAGTTCATGAACATCCGGTGGGAGTACACCGAGCACCCCGGCGGCACCCTGATGCGCTGGATCCAGGACTTCGCGATGAAGCCCACCGCGCCCGTCGACGACCACGGCATGACCAACCACATCAACCGCAACTCGCGGATCCAGATGGAGCTCATCAAGCAGAAGGTCGAGCTGCGGGCGGGCGTGGCATGACCGACACCTACCGCTCGCTCATCGTCGCCCGGATGCGCCCGGGCTCCAGCGACGACATCGCGGGCATCTTCGCGGACTCCGACCGCGGCGATCTGCCGCACCTGATCGGGGTCACCGGCCGCAGCCTCTTCCAGTTCGGCGACCTGTACATGCACCTCATCGAGGCGGACCGGCCGCCCGGCCCGTCGGTCGCCCAGCACGTGAAGCACCCCGATTTCCGCCTCGTCAGCGAGCGGCTCACCGCGCACGTCCAGGCCTACGACCCGGCCACCTGGCGGGAGCCGAAGGACGCGATGGCGCGCGAGTTCTACCGCTGGGAGCGGCCCTCGGGCTGATCCGTCACCACGAACGCCAGGGCGCCGGCCGATCACCATCGGGCCGGCGCTCTGGCGTTGCCGTGCACCGGGCTTCGGCGGGCCGCGGCCGTGCGGCACGCGGACGGCCCGGGACGGTGGGCGGGTGCGGGCCGGCGGACGCGCCGAGGCCCGCCGGCGGGGAGCCGGCGGGCCTCGGGGGACGGGGAGCGGTCAGCCCTCGACGACGCTCTCGAAGGCGTGCAGGTAGGGGTTGACCGGGCGGACCTCGTCGACCCGCAGGCCGGCCTCGGACATCAGCGACAGCATGCTCTCCTGCGTGTGCTTGGCGCCGCCGACGTTGAGCAGCAGCAGCAGGTCCATCGCGGTGGTGAAGCGCATCGAGGGGCTGTCGTCGACCAGGTTCTCGACCACCACCACCCGGGCGCCCGGGTGGGCCGCGCGCACCACGTTGGCCAGGGTGCGGCGGGTGGACTCGTCGTCCCACTCCAGGATGTTCTTGATCAGGTAGAGATCGGCCTTCACCGGGATGTCCACCCGGCAGTCACCGGGCACCAGACGGGCCCGGTCGGCCAGCGAGCCGCCCGGCCGCAGCCGCGGATCGGCGTCCGCGACCACCTGCGGCAGGTCGAGCAGCGTGCCGTGCAGGTGCGGGTGCTTCTCCAGCAGGCCGGCCAGCGCGAGGCCCTGGCCGCCGCCGATGTCGACCACGGTGGAGACGTCGCCGAGGTCGTCCATGAAGGCCACCAGGTCGGCAGCGGACTGCCGGCTGGAGCTGCTCATCGCCTTGTCGAAGACCTTCGCCGACTCGCCGGCGTCGTCGTGCAGGTACTGGAAGAACTCCTTGCCGAACATCTCGGGGAAGATGTTCCGGCCGGAGCGGACGGCCTCGTCCAGGCGGGGCCAGGCCTGCCACGTCCACGGCTCGGTGCACCAGAGGGAGATGTAGCGCAGGCTGTTGGGGGCGTCCTCGCGCAGCATCCGGGACATGTCGGTGTGCGCGAAGCGGTCGTTGTCCGTCTCGGTGAAGATCCCGTAGCTGGCGAGCGCGCGCATCAGTCGGCGCAGCGGCTTCGGCTCCACCTTCAGCTGCGCGGCCAGGTCGCGGACGGGGGTCGGGCTGTCGCCGAGCGCGTCGGCGACACCGAGCGAGGCCGCGGCCCGGATCGCCGCGGCACAGGCCGCGCCGAAGACGAGCTCGCGCAGGCGCATCGCCGCGGGCGGGGACGGGGACTGGGTGCTGGCGGACATGGAACCGCCTTTCGTACGGGGGCCGGGGCCCTGGGGGAGTGGGGTGTGCGGTCGGTGCGGGCGACGGCTCAGCAGCGGCCGGCCGGCTCGGAGACACCGCAGGTGTTGCGGGTGAAGGTGTTGCCGGTGCCCTTGTCGCGGTCGGCGAGGTCCGAGGGGCCGTTGTCGGCCAGGACGTTGCCGCTGACGGTGATCCGGTTGTTCGGGGTGCCGGTCATGCTGGGGAACAGCACGACGCCGCCGGACATCGGCGAGTCGCCGCGGTTGCCCTCCACCTGGTTGCCCGTCACCACGGAGTCCTCCGCTCCGGTGAAGAGGATGCCGGTGCCCTGGATGAAGGCCAGCCGCGGGTTCGGCGGGCAGTACTTGTTGTTCTCGTGGACGTGGTTGCGGCTGACGGTGAGCGCGCCCGGCTTGGGCGAGCCCTCGTCGCCGACCACGAAGACACCGCCGCAGTTGCCGCTGATGTCGTTGGCGTCCACCGTCAGCGACCGGGCGCGCCGGACGACCACGCCGATCCGGTTGCCGGACAGCCGGTTGCTGCGGATCACGGTGCCCTGGGTGTCGATGGCACCGCCCTCGTGGGCGACCGAGTTGGCCAGGAAGATGCCCGCCTGCGCGTTGTCGGCGGCCTCGTTGCCGAGCAGCGTGGCCCGGATCGACTTCTCCTGGCTGATGCCCTGGTAGCCGTTGTGGAAGGCGCCGACGGCGACGATCCGCAGGTGGTCGGTGTTGGAGGCGTCGATGCCGTTCATCCGGTAGCCGGACACGGTGAGCGAGCCGATGCGGACGTTGTCCACCTTCTGCTCGTTCGTGCCGGTCACGCAGATGCCGTGGCCCGCCGTGGCGCAGGCGTTGCCGGTCTGCGCCGGGTCCGGCACGAGGACGGTCGACGGACCGACCCCGCGCAGGGTGATGTCCGAGCGGTTGATCAGCACGCTCTCGTGGTAGGTGCCGGCCATCAGCTGGACGGTGCTGCCGGGGGCGGCCGCGTCGACCGCCTGCTGGATGGACTCGCCGGGGAAGACGGTGCGCATCGAGCCTGCGGCCTGGGCGGGCGGGACCGCCCCCAGGCTCGCGACCAGGGCGGCGAGGCCGCCGGCGAGATAGTGGGTCCGTCGCATGGGCATGGAACTGGGTCCTGCTTTCCGGTTGTACGGGGGTCGGGCGGGCGCCGGGATCGGCGCGCTCGGTGTGGGGGAGTGGGGGCTGGAAGGGGAGAGGGGGAGGGAACGGGGGGGTGCGGGGGTGCGGGGGTGCAGGGAACGGGGGCACGGTGACGGAGCGCGGCGCGCTGGATGCGCGAGGCGCGGGTGCGGCGGGCGCCGGGGCGTGGGAGACGCAGGGAGCCTCCGCCCCACCCGAAGCTAGGGTCGCCCCCGACCGCCCGCCACTCGGGTGGTCGGTTCGGTGACGATCACTCACCTGACGGAGTGGCGTATGTGGCGACCCGTCATATTCCGGAGCGGGCGTCGACCAGTCCGGCCGCGATCGCCTCACGCAGCCGCGCGTGGTCGGCGGCGGTGCGGGTCGCGTACCGCAGCGCGAAATCGGCCACCGCCTCGTCGAAGACCGCGCCGCCGCCGAGGTAGCCCGCGATCGCCAGCCGGTCGCCCGAGCGGGCGTGCGCCCGGGCCAGCGCGGTGCCGCACAGCGTGCCGTAGCGCTGCAGCATGCGCGGCGTCATCGACTCGACCTCCGCCGAGCCCTTCATGTCGCGCAGCTGCCGCCAGTAGAAGTGCCGGGCCTCCGCCGCGGGCCCGCTCGTCCAGCCGAGGAAGATGTCGCTCGCCGCCTGCATCAGCTTCTGCCCGGCCACCACGCGGTGCCCGTGGTGGTCGTGCGGGCCCGACGGGAGGTGCTCCTCCAGTACGGACCGCTCGGCCTCCTTCAGCTGGAGCACCAGCAGGTCGTCGGCGTCCCGGCCCTGCAGCAGCACCACGAAGCACCGGGTGCCGACGCTGCCCACGCCGACCACCTTGGCGGCGGCGTCCACGAAGCGGAAGCGGTCCAGCAGCTCGCGGCGCTCCTCCGGGAGGGTCTCCCGGTAGCCGTCCAGGATGGCGTGGACGGTCTCGGTGTCCGGCATGGGAATGCGGGTGATCAGCGGCGGCCGCGCCACGATGCGCCGCCGGCCGCCGCGGACCTCGGTCAGCTTCGCCACCGCGTGCAGGCTGTCCCGGCGGCGCGCCGCGGCCAGCCGGCCCTCCGCCCGGCGGCGGTCCCCGCCGCGGAGCAGCGACGGCAGCTCGGTGGTGTCGATCCGCTCGTACCAGACCGCGAGCTCGCCGAGCGCGGCGAGCCGGCGCATCGACTCCCGGTACGCCTGTACGGCGGCCCGCGCGGTCTCGCGGGCCTGCGACCTCCCGGCGCCGATCGACCCCGCCGCGACCGCCAGGCTCGCCGCCAGCCGCTTCACGTCCCACTCGAACGGGCCGGGCAGCGTCTCGTCGAAGTCGTTGAGGTCGAACAGCAGCGCACGCTCCGGCGAGCCGTACACCCCGAAGTTCAGCAGATGCGCGTCACCGCAGAGCTGCACGGTCAGCCCGGTGTGCGGCTGCACGGCGAGATCGGCCGCCATCACCGCCGCCGCGCCGCGCAGGAAGGCGAACGGCGACACCGCCATCCGCCCGTACCGGATCGGCACCAGGTCGGGCAGCCGGGTCACCGCCTGCCGCTGCAGCAACGTGACCGGGTCGGCCCGGCCCTCCGGCGCAGACAGCCCGCCGTGCGAGGAACGGGGCACCACGCTGCGCACCGCCCGCCCCAGCTCGGTGCGCTCGGCGGCGGTGGCGGACTCGGTCATGGCTTCCTCCGGTGGGTCCGCCGTGCATCGGCGATCACCCCAGCCTCGGCCGCGGCGGGGCGCGGCGCAGCGGCGGAGGTCCGACCGGGGGACACCCGTACCAACCGGCCGCCGACCGGCCGTCGGCCGTGCGGCTGCTGGGCCGGGAGCTCGCGCCGCGTGCGTGGATCCGATGGCCGAAGGGCAGCGGGGGGCCGTCGGTGCGACCATCGTGAGCGGGGGCGCGACCTTCGGAAGGTGCCGCTGATGCATGCCTCGCGGGCGACCGCCCGGCAGTACCGCTCCCGGAGCAGGCCCGTACGGGCGAGGCTCCTCACCGCCCCGCTGCTCGCCCTGGCCCTCGCGGGCACCGCCGCGTGCGGCGGCTCCGCCAGCGGCACCCCGCCCTCGGCGCCCGCGCCGACCTCGTCGGGCAGCTCCGCCCCCGCCGCGCCGCTGCCCAGCTCCGAGGACCTGCGGAACGCACTGCTGACGGTGGAGGACCTCGGCCCGGCCTTCGCCGAGACCCTGCCGGCCGACGGCGCCGAGGACACCGGTACCACCGGCTGCCCGCTGCTCTCCGCCATCCTCAACGGGCAGGGCGAGGCGAAGCCCGGAGCGGTGCGCGAGCAGACCGAGTTCACCACCGTCGAGTCGAGCCCGTACCTCGGGGAGTCGCTGCTCACCGAGGAGCAGGAGGCGTTGACGGCCGACCACGCCAAGGTGGCCGAGGCACTGCGCTCCTGCGAGGCGCTCACCTTCACCGGCGACTCCACCGCCGTCACCTTCACGCTGACCCCGATCCACTTCGGCGGGCTGGCGACCACGGCAGCGCGGCTGGACGGCATCCTCGACGGCATCCTGTTCAACGGCTACCTGGCCGTCGAGCGGATCGGCCCGGCCGTCCTCACTTTCTGGTACTTCCAGGCGGGCGGCGCCTCCGCCCAGTTGGCGGACGAGGTGTACCGCGCGGCCGCTGACAAGGTGCTTCAGGTGCTGGTCGAGGGCGCGGGGGCGAGCCAGGCGGCCGCGGCGGCCCAGGTCTGAGGGGAGCGGGCGCTCAGAGGCCGGCGCGGGGCTCGTCGGGTGGTGCGGACCCGGCGGGTTCGTGCTCCGCGGGTTCGTGCCCGGCGAGTTCGGCGGCGGCGTTCCGGCGGCAGACGGTGGCGCGGTCCGGGTGGCCGGCGGCCTCCAGGGCTACGGCGAGCTCGGTCCAGGCGGCCGCGGCGCCCTGGGGATCGCCGAGGCGTCGGCGCAGGGCGAGGCCTTCCTCCGCGCACGCGACGGCCTCGCCGCGCTCGCCGGCCGCACGGTGCTCGGCGGCGAGGTCGAGCAGGGCCCGCGCCTCGCGGTGCAGGTCGCCCCGGGCGCGGGCGAGTTCGCGGCTGCGCCGCTGGCACGCCACCGCCTCGGCGTGCCGCCGCTGCCGGCCGCGGACCAGGCCGAGGACGTTGACCGCGGCGGATCCCGACTCCGTCGTGCCGTTGGCCGCGTGGATCGCCATGCTCTCCGTGCAGCACCGCTCGGCCGACTCCAGGTCGCCGCGCCGCACGTGCAGTACGGCGAGCCTGTCCAGCGCGGTCGCCGCGTCCACCGGCCGGCCGGCGGCCCGGTGGACGGCCAGGGCCCGGGCCAGGCAGGCGGTCGCCGGGCCGTGCAGACCGCGTTCGAGGTAGACCAGGCCGAGGCCGCTGTAGGCGCGGGCCTGCCCCGCGGTGTCGCCGCCGAGCCCGAACAGGCTGATCGATGCGAGGAGTTCGCGCGTCGCCTCGTCGTGCCGGCGCCGGGCCGCCGCCAGCGTGCCGAGCTCCAGCCGGCCGGCCGCCTCGGCCGCGAGGTCCGGGGCCGTGCCGTCACGGGCCAGCCGGACGCCGGCGAGGGCGAGCTCCTCCCAGTCCTGCCAGTGCCCGCGCCGCCGCAGGAACACCCCGAACCGGCCGGTGAGTTCGGCGAGCGCGGCCGCCGGGACCGCGCCGAGCGCCGCGGCCTGGAGGGCGGCACCCACCACCGTCTCACGCTCGGCCGCCAGCCGGTGCACGGCCTCCTCGGCGCCGTCGAAGCCCACGCCCAGGCCGGTGTTCGGCCCCTGGTCGTCGCCCGCACCGTCGGCGGGCCGGAGCAGCGGACCGGCGGCGCGGACGTCGGCGAGATGGGCCCGGGTGAGGCGACCGAGCATGGCGGTGAGCTCGGCCTGCCGCTCGTCCGGGCCGGTGAGGCTACGGCCGAGCACTCGTAACAGGTCGTGGTAGCGGAAGCGGCGGTGCGCGCCGTCCGGCGGCCGGGAGACCTCCAGGAGGTGGGCGTCGGCGAGCGCCTCCAGCCGCGCCTCGGCGACATTCTCGGGGAGGTCCAGGGCGGCGGCCGCGGTGGCGGCACCGAAGTCGGGGACGGCCAGTTCGCTCAGCAGCCGGAACGCGGCGGCCGCCCCGGCGTCGGCGAGGCCCTCGTAGCCGGCTCGGAGGACGGCCACCGCCGGCCCGTCCGCCAGGGGTTCACCGGATCGGCATGCCGCGTCGCGCAGCCGGCCGGCCGTCGGCGGGGTGGTGGCGACGGGCCATGCCCCGGCCGCCGCCACCCGGAGCGCGAGCGGATGGCCGGCGCACCGGTCGAGGATCCCGTCGACGCTCACGGTCTCGCCGTCGACCCGCTCCGCGCCGACCACCTGCCGCAGCAACTCCCGTGCCTCACCGCGGTCGAGGGCGTCGAGGCGCAGCACCGTCCGGGCGTCCGCACCGTCCGGCCGGGAGCGGCCGGTGACCAGGACGAGGCAGTCGGCGGAGGCCGGGAGAAGGGGCTCCACCTGGCGGGCGTCCGCGGCGTCGTCGAGCACGAGCAGCAGTCGGCGGCCGGCGGTGGTGGTGCGGTAGAGCGCGGTGCGGCGTTCGGTGTCGGCGGGGATCCGGCCGCGGGGGACACCCAGGTCCTCCAGCAGGCCGGCCAGGACGTCGCCGGGTGCGGCGGGGCGGTCGCTACTGCCCCGCAGGTGCACGTGGAGCCGGCCGTCGGGGTAGCGGTGGGCGAGCCGGCGGGCGGCGTGCACCGCGAGCGCCGTCTTGCCGATGCCGCTCGGGCCGGTGAGCACGGCGACGGCAGGTGCGGCGACGGCAGCCACGATGCGGCCGCCCGCCGCCTTGGCACCCGGTCGGGCGGCGAGCCGGGACAGGGCGGCGAGTTCGTGTCGCCGGCCGGTGAAGTCCGGTGTGTCCGGCGGGAGTCGGGAGACGGCCGGGAGCCGCCGGGGCGGGGCGGCGGCCGCGGCCGGGCGGAGCGCCGGGTCGTCGTCCAGGATGCGCCGCCGCAGGGTGCGCAGCTCGGCGCCGGGCTCGATCCCGTCCTCCTCCACCAGGGTCCGCCAGGTGTCCTGGAAGGCGGCGAGGGCCTCCGCCCGGCGGTCGGCGCGGTACAGCGCGAGCATCAGCAGGGCGCGGAGCCGCTCGCGGCACGGGTGGGCCGCGGCGAGGGCGGACAGCTCGGGCAAGGTCTCGTGGTGCCGCCCGCGCTCCAGCAGAACGGCGAACCGCTGCTCCCGGGTGGACAGGCGGGCCTCCTCCAGCCGGCCCCGCAGCCGCTCGGCGTGCGGGCCGGGGACGCCCTCCAGCGCGCCGCCCCGCCAGAACGCCAGCGCTCGCTCCAACTCGGCCGTGCAGCCCGCGAGATCGCCGGCCCCGTGGCGGCTCCGGGCGGCCTGCCGGGCCCGCTGGAACAGGGCGATGTCCAGGTGTTCGGGCGGTGTCGGCAGCGCGTAGCCGTCACCGTGCGAGAGCAGGACGGACGGGCCGGTGCCGTGCGCCCGGCCGGGGTCGACGGCCTTGCGCAGCCGGGCCACGTAGGTGGCGACCAGGTGCGGCGCGGTGGCGGGAGCGGCGCAGCCCCACACGCCGTCCACGATCTCACGGCGGGAGAGGGGGCGGCCCTCGGCGGCGAGCAGCATGGCCAGCACCGCCCGCTGCTTGGCCGGGCCGGCGTTCAGCTCCGCGCGGTCGTCGAACACGCGGACAGGGCCAAGCAGTTGGTAGGTCAGCGCCACGGCCTGCCGGCTCACCCCTTCGAATCCCCCGGTTTTCAGCGCAGCCTAGGGCGTGCGGGTGCGGGAGGGAAGGGGCGGCCTGGGCCGCTCGGCCCAAGTGGTCTGCACCACAGAGCCGTTGACCCCGGCGCGCCTCGTCGCTTTTTATGATGAACTGTCAGTCGCGGCTGTGCGGACGGGCTGACGCGACGAGAACAGCACCCCCATCTCTTCCAGGAGGTCGAGTGCACGCCGCTCCCAAGCGCATACGCCGATGGGTCGCCGCCCTGATCGGCGCCGTGGTCCTCACCGTCCTCGGGGTCGGGGCCGCCATGGCCGCGATCCCGATCGGACAGACCCGGACGGGCAAGATGACCTGGTACGACGACGCGGGCTACGGCGCCTGCGGCACGTCGATCAACGCCGCGGCCGAGGACCTGGTCGCCGTCTCCGCCTCATGGTGGACCGCCGCCAATCCGAACAACGACGACCTCTGCAAGGGCATTTCGGTCGAGGTCAGCTACAACGGCCGCACCGTCACCGTCCCGGTCAAGGACAAGTGCCCGACCTGCCCGGCCGACCACATCGACCTCAGCAAGCCGGCCTTCCAGCGGCTGGCCGACCTCGACCTCGGCACGGTCAGCGGCATCACCTGGAAATTCGTGAACTCCGGCGGCGGAAGCGGGGGCACCGGGACACTGCCCGCTCCCACCGGTCTGAAGGCCACCGGCACCACCGGCAGCACCGTCTCGCTCTCATGGAACGGCGTCGGCGGCGCCGCCTCGTACGCGGTGTACCGCGGCGGCACCAAGGTCGGCTCGCCCTCCGGTGCCTTCTTCACCGACACCGGGCTCTCCGCCGCCACCGCCTACGGCTACACGGTGGCCGCCGTGGACTCCGCCGGCAGGGCGGGCACCCCGTCCGCCGCCCTCACCGTGACCACGGCCGGCGGCGGGGGCGGCGGAACCACCTGCCCGGTGGCGTGGACCGCCTCGAAGTCCTACGTGCCCGGCGACCGCGCCGCGTACAACGGCCATGCCTACACCGCCACGTACTACTCCACCGGCGCGGTGCCGAACGACCCCGGCTCCTGGGCCGTCTGGCGGGACGACGGCGCCTGCTGACGGAGGACCGCCCCCGGCCGCCCGCCCCTCGGGCGGCCGGGGGCGATGTGCCCGGGACACCGGACACCCGGCGAATCTCCGGCGGCGGTCGGCGGCCCGGCGGCAGGATGAGGGCGAGAGACGGTCCCGATCACCACCGAGGAGACAGGCCATGGGCTCGGTCGACGAATTTCTCGCGGCCCGCGACGTCCTGCTGCGCCACCGCACCGACTACGACGCCGCCTGCCGGGAGTTCCGATGGCCGCGGCCGGAGGCCTTCAACTGGGCGCTCGACTGGTTCGACCGGATCGCCGAGGACAACGACGGGTGCGCGCTCCGGGTGGTCGACGAGGACGGCGCCGAGCACACCCGCACGTTCCGCGAGATGTCCCGGCGCTCCAACCAGGTCGCCAACCACCTGCGGGAGCTGGGGCTGCGACGCGGTGACCGGGTGCTGGTGATGCTGGGCAACGTGCCCGAGCTGTGGGAGGCCATGCTCGGGGCGATGAAGCTCGGCGTGGTGGTGATCCCGGCGACCCTGCTGCTGAGCCCCGACGACCTGCGCGACCGCCTCGAACGTGGCCAGGTCCGCGGTGTGATCGCCGACGCCGGAGTGGCGGACCGCTTCGCCGGCCTGCCCGGCGCCGACCTGCGCATCGCGGTGGGCGGCGAGGCCGAGGGCTGGACCCGGTTCACCGAGGCGGACGGCGCCCCTGGCACCTTCGAACCGGACGGACAGACCCCGGCGGGCGACCCGCTGCTGCTGTACTTCACCTCCGGCACGACGTCCAGGCCGAAGCTGGTCGAGCACACCCACACCTCGTACCCGGTCGGCCACCTGTCGACCATGTACTGGATCGGGCTGCAGCCCGGGGACGTCCACCTCAACATCTCCTCGCCGGGCTGGGCGAAGCACGCGTGGAGCAACATCTTCGCGCCCTGGAACGCCGAGGCGACCGTGCTGGTTCTCAACCAGGCGCGGTTCGACGCGAACCGGCTGCTGGAGGTACTGGAGCGCTGCCGGGTCACCACGCTGTGCGCGCCGCCGACGGTGTGGCGGATGCTGATCCAGGCCGACCTGACGGCCCACCGGCTCGCGCTGCGCGAGCTGGTCGCCGCGGGTGAGCCGCTCAACCCCGAGGTCGTCGAGCAGGTGCGCAAGGCCTGGGGGCTGACCGTCCGGGACGGGTTCGGTCAGACGGAGACGACCGCGCAGGTCGGCAACACCCCCGGGCAGCCGGTGAAGCCCGGTTCGATGGGCCGCCCGCTGCCGGGCTACCGCATCGCCCTGCTGGACGCCGAGGGCCGGCCCGCCGAGGAGGGCGAGCTGAGTCTGGACCTGGCGCACCGGCCGGCCGGGCTGATGCGCGGCTACCGCGGCGACGCGGAGAAGACCGCCGAGGCGATGCGGGGCGGTTTCTACCGCACCGGTGACGTGGCCGCGCGGGACGCGGACGGCTTCATCACCTATGTCGGGCGCGCCGACGACGTGTTCAAGGCGAGTGACTACCGGATCTCGCCGTTCGAGCTGGAGAGCGTGCTGATCGAGCACCCGGCGGTGGCGGAGGCGGCCGTGGTGCCCTCGCCGGACCCGGTGCGGCTCGCGGTGCCCAAGGCCTTCGTCGTCCTGGCGCAGGGGCATCAGCCCGGCCCCGAACTCGCCCAGGACATCCTGCGGTTCACCCGCGAGCGGCTGAGCGCCTACCAGCGGGTCCGGCGGCTGGAGTTCGCCGACCTGCCGAAGACGATCTCCGGCAAGATCCGCCGGGTGGAGCTGCGGCAGCACGAGGAGCGGCACGGCGAGGCCCGCAACCCGCACGAGTACTGGGAGTCCGACTTCCCGTCCCTGAAGGGCTGAGCACACGCGGAGGGGCCTGCCGATCGCGGTGATCGGCGGGCCCCTCCGGACGTGGACGGAGTCCGGCTCAGCGGGCGGTCATCCGCAGCGCGCCGTCCATCCGGACGGTCTCGCCGTTGAGGTAGTCGTGCTCGGTGATCATGGTGACCAGGCGGGCGTACTCCTCGGGCTGCGCGAGCCGCTGCGGGAAGGTCACGCTCGCGGCCAGCCCGGCCCGGACGTCGTCGCCGAAGCCGGCCATCATCGGGGTGTCCACGATGCCGGGGGCGATCGTGACCACCCGGATGCCGAACTGGGCGAGGTCGCGGGCGGCGGTGATCGTCATGCCCGCCACACCGGCCTTGGAGGCGGCGTAGGCGATCTGGCCGACCTGGCCCTCGAAGGCCGCGATGGAGGCGGTGTTGACGATCAGGCCGCGCTGGCCGTGCTCGTCGGCCCCGTGCCGGGCGATCGCCTCCGCGGCGAGGCGCATCACGTTGAAGGTGCCGAGCAGGTTCACGTTGAGGACCGTGCGGAACAGGTCCAGGTCGTGCGGGCCCTTGCGGCCCAGGATGCGCGCGGAGGGGGCGATGCCGGCGCAGTTGACGGCCAGCCGCAGCTCGGCGCCGTCGGCGTCGATCCGCGCCAGCGCCTCCCGGACCGGCGCCTCCTCGGTGACGTCGGCGGCGAGCAGGGTCACCCCGTCCGGCTGCGGACCCGCGGCGGCGACGGCCTTGTCCAGGTCCAGGCCGTAGACGGTGGCGCCGCGCGCGGCGAGGGCGGCGGCGGTGGCCGCACCCAGGCCTGAGGCGGCGCCGGTGACCAGGGCGGCGGAACCGGCGATGTCCATGGAAGTCTCCTCGGTGGCGTAAGGACGGGTCAGCGGGCGAGGCCGCGGCTGATGACGAGGCGCTGGATCTGGTTGGTGCCCTCGAAGATCTGCATGATCTTCGCCTCGCGCATGTACCGCTCGACCGGGAAGTCGCGGGTGTACCCGTACCCGCCGAGCACCTGCACGGCGTCGGTGGTCACCTTCATGGCGGCGTCGGTGGCGATCAGCTTGGCGACGCTGGCCTGCCGGCTGAACGGGCGGCCGGCGTCACGGCGGCGGGCCGCGTCCAGGTAGGTGGCGCGGGCGGAGTCGACCGCGGCGGCCATGTCGGCGAGCAGGAAGCCCAGGCCCTGGTGGTCGATGATCTTCCGGCCGAAGGTCGTCCGCTCGTTGGCGTAGTCGACGGCGGCGTCCAGCGCGGCCTGGGCGAGGCCGGTGGCGCAGGCCGCGATGCCGAGCCGGCCGTTGTCGAGGGCGCTGAAGGCGATCTGCAGGCCCTGGCCCTCGGCGCCGATCAGCCGGTCCGCGTCGAGCACCGCGCCGTCCCAGTGGGCGGAGGTGGTGGGCACGGCCTGCAGGCCCATCTTGCGCTCGGGCTTGCCGAAGGTGAGGCCCTCGACCGCGCCGGGCGCGAGGAAGCAGGAGACGCCCCTGCCGCCGGGGGCGGTGCGGGCGAACAGCGCGTAGAAGTCAGCCTTGCCGCCGTGGGTGATCCAGGCCTTGGTGCCGGTGATCCGGTAGCCGCCCTCGACCGCCTCGGCCTTGCAGTTCAGCGAGGCCGCGTCGGAGCCCGCCTGGGGCTCGGAGAGGCTGTAGCCGCCGACCGCCGCGCCGGCCAGCATGTCCGGCAGCCAGCGGCCCTTCTGCTCCTCGGTGCCGAAGGCGTACAGCGGGTGGCAGGCCAGGGTGTGGACGCTGGTGGCCACCGCGACGGCGGCCCAGCGGGCGGCGAGCTCCTCGAGCACCTGGAGGTACACCTCGTACGGCTGCCCGCCGCCGCCGTACTCCTCCGGGTAGGCCAGCCCCAGCAGGCCGGCCTTGCCGAGCAGCGCGAACAGGCCCTCGGGGTAGGTCTCGTCGGTCTCGTGCCGGTCGACACGCGACGCCAGTTCCCGGTCGGCGATCTCGCGGGTCAGCGAGATCAGGTCCTCGGCCTCCTGGGTGGGGAGGAGCCGGTCGACGGCCATGGCGGACTCCAAGTGGTACTCGAAGCGGTACGTCAGTACCGCATAGCGTAGACCACGAGGGCGGCACGGGGTACCGGGCAGACGCGGCGGGGCTGCCGGGCGACGTCCGGGGTTCCGGGAACGGGGCAGGGATGCGACGGCGCGGGTGGCGCGGCGGCACGGCGATCGGGGCGGGCCCACAGGATGCCGGCGGGAAAAGCAGAAGGTGCCCGACCAGAGACCTGGTCGGGCACCTTCCGTGTGGTGTCCGAGGGGGGACTTGAACCCCCACGCCCGATAAAGGGCACTAGCACCTCAAGCTAGCGCGTCTGCCATTCCGCCACCCGGACGGGGTGTTGTCTCTTCGGCTCCGTGCCGCGTTGACGTGCTCAACTGTAGCAAAGATCGGCTTGCGGTCCCAAAACCGCCCCTGCGGGGTGCCGACGGGCTTCGATCCGTGGGCTGATGGCCTTGGGGCGCGACGGATGCTGGGGGAGGATGGCGGGACGGTGCCCGCGGTGCCCCGGCGTGGGGTCGGGGGCGGCGTCGAGGTGCGTCGGGCGGGCCGGAGACGAGGAGTGGCCGTGAGTGAGTCGAGGGCGGAGCGGGCGGGAGCCCCGAAGGTGACGGCCGAGTCGGAGGTCGCCGACATCTGCCGCGACCTGATTCGGATCGACACCAGCAACTACGGGGACGGCTCCGGGCCCGGCGAGCGCAAGGCGGCGGAGTACGTCGCCGAGCAGCTCGCCGAGTTCGGCGTGGAGCCGAAGATCTACGAGTCGGCGAAGGGGCGGGCCTCCACGGTCGTCCGGATCGAGGGCGAGGACCGCTCGCGGCCCGGCCTGCTGATCCACGGCCACACCGACGTGGTGCCGGCCAACGCCGCGGACTGGACGCACGACCCCTTCTCCGGCGAGATCGCCGACGGCTGCGTCTGGGGCCGCGGCGCCGTCGACATGAAGGACATGGACGCGATGACGCTCGCCGTCGTCCGCGACCGGCTGCGCACCGGCCGCAAGCCCCCGCGCGACCTGGTGCTGGCCTTCGTCGCCGACGAGGAGGCGGGCGGCACGTACGGCGCCCGCTACCTGGTCGACAAGCACCCGGAGCTGTTCGAGGGCGTCACCGAGGGCATCGGCGAGGTCGGCGGCTTCTCCTTCACCGTCAACGACCAGGTGCGCCTCTACCTGGTGGAGACGGCGGAGAAGGGCATGCACTGGATGCGCCTGACCGTGGAGGGCCGGGCCGGGCACGGCTCGATGGAGAACGACGACAACGCCATCACCGAGCTGTGCGAGGCGGTCGCCCGCCTCGGCCGGCACACCTTCCCGCTGCGGATCACCAAGACCGTCCGCGCCTTCCTGGACGAGCTGTCGGACGCCCTCGGCGTGAAGCTCGACCCGGAGAACATGGACGAGACGCTGCGGGTGCTCGGCGGCATCGCCAAGATGATCGGCACCACCCTGCGCAACACCGCCCAGCCGACCATGCTCGGCGCCGGCTACAAGGTGAACGTCATCCCCGGCCAGGCAACCGCGCACGTGGACGGGCGCTTCCTGCCCGGCTACGAGGAGGAGTTCCTGGCCGAGCTGGACTCGGTGCTCGGCCCCCGGGTCAAGCGGGAGACGCTGCACTCGGACAAGGCGATCGAGACCGGCTTCGACGGCGCCCTGGTCGAGGCCATGCAGTCGGCGCTGCAGGCCGAGGACCCGATCGCCAGGGCCGTCCCCTACTGCCTCTCCGGCGGCACCGACGCCAAGTCCTTCCAGGACCTCGGCATCCGCTGCTTCGGCTTCGCCCCGCTGCAGCTGCCGCCGGACCTCGACTTCGCCGGCATGTTCCACGGCGTGGACGAGCGGGTGCCGGTGGACGGCCTCAAGTTCGGCGTGCGCGTGCTGGACCGCTTCCTCGACGCCTGCTGACGCCGCTCCGACATCTGTCCGACCGGCCGACCGGCCGACCGACCGGCCGACCGACCGACCGGCCGACCGGTCACGGCCCGCCACGGCCCGCCCCGGGACTTCCCCGGGGCGGGCCGTGCGCATGGTACGAGGGAATGATTTAGGACGTCATCGAAAGGCTTTGAAGAAACGATTCCGCTTGCTTTCCCATGGCCGTCTATCTGTTCGGATCATCACCGCTGCGAGTGAATGCGGAATCTCCTCCGTACCCCGTTCGCAGCAGTGTCGTTCACTCCTGTGTGCAGCCCGGGGGAACGGGCTGCGGAACCGACCAGGAGGACTCATGAAGGTCAAGAAGATCGCCGCCGTCGCCGCCGCCACCGGTGGTCTGGTGCTGGCCGGCGCCGGTGCGGCCTCAGCGCACGGCGCCGGCGCGCACGGTGTCGCGGTCGGCTCCCCGGGCGTGCTGTCGGGCAACCTGATCCAGGTGCCGGTGCACGTCCCGGTCAACGTCTGCGGCAACACCCTCAGCGTGATCGGCCTGCTCAACCCGGCGTTCGGCAACAGCTGCGCCAACGTCTGAGCGGTGCCCGGGTGCTGATCCCGGTCTTCTGGCGCGTGCCCCCGAGCGGCGGGAATCCCGCTCGGGGCACGTCCGTCTCCGGGTGGCAAGCGCCGTCGGGGTGTCCCTCACTCGATCGGATGAAGGTGCGGCGTCCGGCTCAACTTATCTCCGCACCGCTCGTTGTGCGGTGTACCGGCGAGGCCCTCGTCAGGAATTCCGACTATCAGACGAATCAGGGGAGTCAATGCGACAGGTCGCAAAGAGGGGAATCCTCACCGCCGTCGCCACCGGCAGTGTGCTGGCCTCCACCGCGGGTTATGCGTACGCGGCCGGCAGCGAGGCCCAGGGGGTCGCGACGAACTCCCCAGGTGTCGCCTCCGGGAACGCGGTGCAGGCCCCAGTGGACATTCCCGTCAACGCCTGCGGCAACACCGTGAACGTGATCGGGCTGCTCAACCCGGCCTACGGCAACCAGTGCGGCAACGTCTCGCACGGCGGCGGCGGTTCGACGGGCTCGACGGGCTCGACGGATTCCTCGGGCTCGACCGGCACCGGTGGCAGCCAGGCCGGCGGGTCCTCCGCGAGCGGCGGCAGCAACAACTCGCCGGGCGTGGCCTCCGGCAACACCGTGAGCGTCCCGGTCAGCGCGCCGGTCAACGCCTGCGGCAACACCGTCGACGTGGTGGGCCTGGCCAATCCCGCGTACGGCAACTCCTGCGGCAACACCCACGTCCACGAGACCCCGCCGCCGCCCACCAAGCCGGAGGAGTGCGGCTGCACCGAGACCCCGCCGCCCACCCCGCCCACCCCGCCCACCCCGCCGAAGACGCCGGAGACGCCCGAGACGCCCATCACCGGTACACCGCGCTCCGGCGAGGGCACCCCCACGCCGGTCGCCACTCCCGACCACCTGGCCTCCACCGGCGTCTCCGGTCTGGAGCTGATCGCCCCGGCCGGCCTCGCCCTGCTGCTGGGCGGCGGCGTGCTCTACCGCCGCTCCCGGGCCGGCGTGCGCTGACCCGACCGTCCACCGCCCCGGCCGTGCGCCCGAGGCCGTCCCGGCCACGCCGGGGCGCCCACGGGCGCACGGCCGTGTCCAGGGCCGTCCGTCCCTGTGCCCCGCGGCTCAGCGGCCGGGCCGGGGCCCGGCGTCACCAGCTGCGGGACTGCCGGATGATCTTGCGGCGCAGGCGGACCGTCCGGCTGCCGTCCGGGTAGAGCCGCAGTCGGTCCAGCTCCCAGTGGCCGTACTCGGCGTGCTCGGTCAGCAGCTGGCGGGCCGCGTTGCGGCTCGTGCCGCGCGGCAGGCGCAGCGACTGGTACTCGTACTCGGGGGTCCGGACCAGCTTGGGTGGGGTCAAGTTCTCCTCCTGCCTCGTGCCATGGCCTGGACGCAAGCCTACGGCGTGGCACCGACGGTCGGACCCCGCGCGCGGGGGCGCCCGCCGGCCTCCGCACCCCCGCCGGCGCCGCAGCGCCCTGACATGCGTTCAGTTCCGGTATGCGAGACCGATACCCCGGTGCCGGCCGGTCGATGCCGGAGGCCGTCCCTCCGGGCCGGCGGGGCTGCTCGTCGGAGGGATTTCCGGCCTGATCGGGGCGTACGCCGGCAGGGTGCAGAAGCATACGGATCGGACATCGGGGCGGAAGTTGTCGCGAATTCGCGGGCGTAGGTGACAACCCCTGTGCGTGTGGTCACCGGGGCGGGATAGCGTCTGCACCATGTCTGATGCCGCGCAGCTCACCATCAATGAGGTACGGGCCGCCGCCGAGGCGGTCAAGGCCGCGATCGACCGGCACCTTGAGGCCGTGGCCGGCACCACCGAGGAGGGCGATCCGGCCGTGGTCGCCGCCTACGAGGATCTGGCGGCGGCAGCCATCACCTACGACCAGTTGCTGTACGAGGTCTACGACGAGGTGACCCCCTTCGAGGTGCCGGGAGACGGCGGCGACGGCGGCTATCTCGGGCCGGAGCAGCCCGAGGCGATCAGCGTGCTGATCCGCCGCGACTACCTGGTGGCCGACCCGAAGCGGCTGCGGGCCCAGGCCGAGCGGGTGGACGAATCGCTCACCCCGGGCGGCGACACCGCCGGCGGTGTGAACGCGGCGATCGGGGTGCTCTTCGGCGAGTACGAGCCGGACGAGATCGCGGCACGCTGCGAGGAGTTCGGGCTGGAGGAGGGCGACTCCACACTGTGGGTCTCCGCCGCCGAGCCCGCCGAGCCCGGCGAGTGGCTGCCCGAGCCGTTCGACGGGGCCGATCCGCAGCTGCTGATCTGCCGCTTCGACGTCAGCGAGGTCTACGACGAGGACCCGGACGCCTTCGATCCGGAGGCGTGAGCGGCGGCGTGAGCGCGTGAGGGGCGGGGCCTGCGGGCCCCGCCCCTCACGCATGCGCGGCGAGCGCTCAGGCCTCCTGGCCGGTGTGCTCGGCGAGGATCGCCCGCAGGCGGGTGGTGCGCGGCGCAGCGGGGCGCTCGGCGATCGCCTGGGCGAGCAGCGGGCCGGCCGGGTGCACCACCGAGAGGTGGCGCTCGGCGCGGCCGAAGGCCGTGTAGACCCACTGGCGGGTGAGCCCCGCGGCGGCGTCTCCGGGCACCACGACGACCGCGCCGGGCCAGCGCCGGCCGACCGCCTGGTGCGCGGTGAGCGCCCAGCCGTGCCGGAGCCCGGCGACCTGCGCGGGGGACAGCGTGAGCCGGCTGCCGTCGGACAGCTCGATGTGCAGGCCGGCGCCGTCGCCGTCGAGAACCCGGCCGGGCAGGGTGGTGCCCGGGGCGGGCGACCAGGCGACGCGGTCCCCCGGGTCGAAGCCGCCGAAGGCGCCCGGGCCGGGGTTCAGCCGTGCCTTGGCCGCCGCGTTGAGCGCCCGGGTGCCGGCGCCGCCGCCGTGCCCGGTGGTGATCAGCACGACCTGCTCGGCCGGGATGCCGAGCGCCCGCGGGATGGAGTCGGCGAGCAGCTGGACGGCCCGGTGGACGGCCTCGCCGGCGTCCTGGACGCCCAGCACCACGACCTCCTTGTCCGGCGCGTCGACGGGCTGCAGCTCGCCGATCGAGATGCCGGAGATCAGCTCGCCGATCGGTCCCGGGTCGGGGGTGCGGGAGGCGACGACCGGGCAGGCCTTGGCGGCGATCAGGTCGGCCAGGAACCGGCCGGGGCCGGCCGACCAGAGCTGGTTCGGGTCGCCGCTGAGCACCAGCCGGGTGCCGTCGCCGAGCGCCTCCAGCAGGGTCGCGGCCAGCTCGACGTCGAGAAGCTGGGCGTCCGGGACGACCAGCAGGTCGAGCGCGAGTGTGCCGTCCTCGGCGCGCCCGGGGCCGCCCGAGCCGAGCAGCTCGGCCAGGGTGGCCAGGCGGCCGGCGGCGGGGGAGCCGGCCAGCAGGTCGGCGAGCACGGCGCGGCCGTGGTCCGTCCAGGTGCCGGCCCAGGCACGCAGGCCGAGGCCGTCGGCGGCGCGCAGCAGGGCGGCGACCTCGGCGCGGGAGGCCTCGCCGCCGGTGTGCGCGACCAGCGCGTCCTCGGCGACGGCGCGGATCAGCGCGGTGGCGGAGGAGGAGGGTGCGGCCGCGGCGGCGGCCTCCCAGGCGGCCGGGCCGGGGGCGGCGGGCACCTCGGTGCCGCCCTCGCCGGAGTCCTCGCCCTCGCCGGCGTCCTCGCCTTCGACGGAGTCCTCGGTGCCCTCGCCGTCCTCGCCGGCTTCGGTGTCCTCGGCGCCGGGGAGGTCGTCGGTGCCCGGGACGAGGGTGGACTGCAGCCGGACCAGGCCCTCGCCGAGGCTCTCCTCGGCCAGCGCCAGGCGCTCCAGGGCGAGCAGGGTGCGGGTCGGCGGCTCCTCCTCGTCGCTGCCGTGGTGGCCCGGGAGCTCCTCCTGGAAGGCCATCACCCGGCCGTCCACCACGACCTCCTGCAGGGCGGCGGCCGGGTCCGGCAAGTGCAGCCGCTCCAGGCCGGTCGCGGCCTCGCCGATCTCCTGGGCGGAGTGGCCGCGCAGGGCGGCCTGCTCCAGCAGCCAGGGCACCAGGGCGGCGGCGCGGCGCGGGTCGCCCGGCCCGGCGGCGGGGCCGAGCAGGCCACGGGCGAAGCCGTCCGCCTGCTCGGGGCGCACCCCGGGCAGCGCGAGCACGGCCCACGGGTCCTCGTGCAGCTGCTGGGCGGCGGCCTCGCCGAGGGCGGCGACGGCCGGTCCGGCCAGGTCGGCGGGGGCGCCGCCGGCGGTCAGCACCTCGGCGGCGGCCGCGAGCGCGGTGGCGCGCTGCTCGTCCGTGCGCGGCGCGGCCGGGCCGGCGGGCTCGGCGGCGGGCCCCGACGACGCCCCCGCCGCGCGGATCGCCTCGGCCAGCGCGGCGACCGCCTCGGCCTGCCGCTCCGGGGCGCTGTGCTCCGCTTGCGTCATCGATGTCTCCTCATGGCCGACGGCTCACAGCTCCGTCCAGCCCTGGTCCGGGTAGCGGTGCACCGGCGCCGAGACGTCGTCCAGCGCACCGCGGATCTCACCCGGAAGCGTAAGGGCCTCCGCCGACAGGGTTGTCTGCAGCTGGGCCGAGGTGCGGGCCCCGACCAGTGCGCTCGCCACCCCGGGCCGGTCGCGGACCCAGGCGAGGGCGACCTTGAGCGGGCTGGTGGCGAGTCCGTCGGCGGCGGTGGCGAGGGCGTCGACGATCCGCCGGGAACGCTCGCCGAGATAGGGCTGGACGATGCCGGCGTGGTACGGCGAGGCGCCGCGGGACTCCGGCGGCACACCGTGCCGGTACTTGCCGGTGAGCACGCCCCGGCCGAGCGGCGAGGAGGCGAGCAGCCCCACCCCGGCGTCCAGCGCCGCCGGGAGGACCTCGCGCTCCAGGCCGCGTTGGAGGAGCGAGTACTCGAGCTGTGCGCCGGCCAGCGGCACGCGCGCCGGGTGGCCCTGCTGCCGGGCGGCGGCCTTGGCGAGCTGCCAGCCGCTGAAGTCGCAGACCCCGGTGTACCGGGCGCGGCCGCTGGTGACGGCGATGTCGAGGGCGTGCAGGGTCTCGTCCAGCGGGGTCGCCGGGTCGTGGCCGTCGACCTGCCAGAGGTCGACGTGGTCGGTGCCGAGGCGGCGCAGCGAGGCGTCGAGGGCGGCGAGCAGGTGTCCGCGCGAGGCGTCGCGGCGGCGGCCGGGGCCGGGCCGGGCGCCGGCCTTGGTGGCGATGACCAGCTCGGCGCGCGGGACGAGGCTCTCGGTGAGGCGGGCGAGCAGGTACTCGGCGCCACCGTCGGCGTACTCGTCGGAGGTGTCGATCAGGGTGCCACCGGCGTCGGCGAAGACCTTGAGCTGCTCGGCGGCCTCGTGCTCGTCGGTGTCGCGACCCCAGGTCATGGTGCCGAGGCCGAGCCTGCTCACCCTCAGGCCCGTCCTGCCGAGGTGGCGCTGTTCCATCGGGAGGGCCCCTCTGTCGTGCTGTCGTGGCTGAAAAGCGCAGGTGGGGGAGGCCCCCACGTCGGCAGAGCGTAGCGGCCGGGGTACACGGCGTGGTGGACGACCCGCGCGGCGACGTGACGCAGGACACTCCTACCGGCCAGTAGCCTTTGGTTCGGCGGCGCGGCTACCCTCGCCGCAAGGACCGAACGGAAGGCGTGGGCACGCTATGCGACTGGGCATCAACCTCGGCTACTGGGGACTCGGCATGGACGCCGACAACATCGCGGTCGCCCAGGAGGCCGACCGCCTCGGCTACTCGGTCTGCTGGGCCGCCGAGGCGTACGGCTCCGACGCGGCCACCGTCCTCAGCTACGTGGCGGCGAAGACCGAGCGGATCGACGTCGGTTCGGCGATCTTCCAGATCCCGGCCCGCACCCCCACCATGACCGCGATGACCGCGGCCACCCTGGACACCCTCTCCGGCGGCCGCTTCCGGCTCGGCCTCGGCGTCTCCGGACCGCAGGTCTCCGAGGGCTGGTACGGCGTCAAGTTCGACAAGCCGCTGGCCCGCACCCGCGAGTACGTCGAGATCATCCGCAAGGCGATGGCCCGCGAGCGGGTCGTCCACGAGGGCGCCACCTGGACGCTGCCGCTGCCCGGCGGACCCGGCAAGCCGCTGAAGCTCACCGTGCACCCCGTCCGCGAGCACATCCCGCTGTACATCGCCGCGATCGGCCCGAAGAACCTGGAGCAGACCGGCGAGATCGCCGACGGCTGGCTCGGCATCTTCTTCGCCCCGGAGCACGCCGCGCTCTCCATCGACCCGCTGAGGGCCGGCCGCGCCAAGGCCGGACAGACCCTCGACGGCTTCGACCTCTGCCCGACCGTCGCCATCTCGGTCGGCGAGGACGTCAAGGCGGCCGCCGACGGCCAGCGCTCCTACGCCGCCCTGTACATCGGCGGCATGGGCAGCAAGGAGAAGAACTTCTACAACCAGCTCGCCCGCCGCATGGGCTACGAGCAGGCCGCCGACGAGGTCCAGGAGAGGTACCTGGCCAAGGACTACGCCGGTGCGGCCGCCGCCGTCCCGCACGACCTCATCGACGCCACCGCGCTGCTCGGCACCACCGAGCGGATCGCCGACCGGATGCAGGCCTACGCCGACGCCGGCGTCACCACGCTCACCCTCGCCCCGGCCGGGTTCACCCTGGAGGAGCGGATCACCGCCCTGCGCACCGGCGTCGAGGCCCTGGAGCGCGCCGGCCTCGCCTGACCGTCCGGGCCCGGCCGGCCACGCCCGGGGCGGTCCCCGCGACCGCCCCGGTGCGGGCCGGCGTCAGAGCCAGCCCGCCCGCTTGAAGGAGCGGTGCAGCACCCAGCAGACCAGTGCCATCAGGACCAGCGCCGCCGGGTAGCCCCAGGGCTGGTGCAGCTCCGGCATGTACTGGAAGTTCATCCCGTAGATGCCCGCGATCATCGTCGGCACCGCCGCCAGCGCGGCCCAGGCCGAGATCTTCCGCATGTCGTTGTTCTGCTGCACGCTGACCTGGGCCAGATTGGCGCTCAGGATGTCCGACAGCAGCCGGTCCAGCGCCTCGACCTGTTCGTTCGCCTTGGTCAGGTGGTCGAGCACGTCCCGCAGATAGGGCTGCAGGTCGTCGGGGACGAACGGCACGCCGCCGCGCACCAGCCGGGTCGCCGGGTCCAGCAGCGGCGCGCTGGCCCGCCGGAAGGCCACGACCTGCCGCTTGAAGGCGTAGATCCGCTCGGCGACGCCGCGCGTGCGGCCCGGCGCGAACACCTCCGCCTCCAGCTCGTCCAGGTCGGCCAGCAGTGTCGCGGACAGGTCCAGGTAGGTGTCCACCGCCAGGTCGCAGACCGCGTACAGCACCGCGGCGGGGCCCAGCTTCAGCAGCTCGGGCCGGCCCTCCAGCTCCTTGCGCAGCCCGCCCAGCGGGCTGACCTGTCCGTGCCGCACGGTGATCACGAAGGCGTCGCCGACGAAGACCAGCACCTCGCCGGTCTCCACCGAGTGGTCCGCGTCCCGGTAGCCCAGCGTCTTGACCACCGTGAACAGCGCGTCCGGGTAGACCTCCAGCTTGGGGCGCTGGTGCGCGGCCGTCAGGGCGTCCTCCACCGCCAGCGGGTGCAGGCCGAACTCGGAGGAGACCAGGTCGAGCTCCTCCGTCGAGGGCTCGTACAGGCCGATCCACAGGAAGCCGTCACCGGCGGCCCGGACGGCGTCCAGCGCGTCCGAGAAATCCGCGGGGCCCTCCACCCGGCGGCCGTCCCGGTACGTGGCGCAATCGACGATCATGCCGCCATTCTCCCGTGCCGGGGCCCGAACGGTCATCACATCCCTTGAACGCACACCCGATGGGCACCCGCGCCCCACCGGGCACCCAGGCCGTAGGCTGAGCCGCATGCCCACGCTGCTGCTCGTCCGTCACGGCCGATCGACCGCCAACACCGCCGGCGTCCTGGCCGGCTGGACACCCGGCGTGGACCTCGACGACACCGGCCGCGAGCAGGCCGCCGGCCTGGTCGGCCGCCTCTCCGGGCTGCCCGTCGCGCACGCCGTCTCCAGCCCGCTGGAACGCTGCCGGCAGACCCTCGCCCCGCTGCTCGCCGCCCGCCCCGAACTCGGTGACCCCGCCGTCGACGAGCGGCTCGGCGAGTGCAGGTACGGCGACTGGACGGGCCGTCCGCTGCGCGAACTCGCCCAGGAGCCGCTCTGGCGCACCGTGCAGGACCACGCCTCCGCCGCCGCCTTCCCCGGCGGGGAGTCGCTGCGCGACCTCAGCCACCGCACCGTGGACGCCGTCCGCGAGTGGGACGCCAGGGTCGCCGCCGAGCACGGCGAGAACGCCCTCTGGATCGCCTGCACCCACGGAGACGTGATCAAGGCAGTGGTCGCCGACGCGCTCGGCCTGCACCTCGACCAGTTCCAGCGGATCTCCGTCGAGCCCTGCTCCGTCACCGCGATCCGCTACACCCCGCACCGCCCCTTCCTGCTGCGCCTCGGCGACACCGGCGGCCTCGGCTCGCTGGCCCCCCGGGAGGAGCCGTCCCAGGTGCCCGGCGGCGACGCCGTGGTCGGCGGGACAAGCTGACCCACCGGTCGCCGCGTCCGTGCGGCCCACGTCGTAGGGTGGCCGATGAGCCCCCGTCCGATCCCGATCCGGAGCGAGAGAGTGCCCCGTCAGGTCTACTTCTACGACCAGCCAGAGCGGTTCGTGGCCGGCACCGTCGGCGAGCCCGGATCCCGGGCGTTCTACCTGCAGGCCAGCGCCCGGGGCCGGATCACCAGCGTGCTGCTCGAGAAGGCTCAGGTGGCCGCGCTCGCCGAACGCGTCGAGGAGGTGCTCGACGAGGCGTTGCGGCGCAGCCACGGCTCGTCCGCCATCCCCGCCGTCGCCCCCGCCGAGCTGCTCGACAGCGCCCCGCTCGACCTGCCGCTGGAGCAGGAGTTCCGGGTCGGCACCATGGCGCTCGCCTGGGACAGCGTCGACGAGCGGCTCGTCGTCGAGGCCCAGGCCCTCGTCGAGGACGCCGAGGAGGACGAGAACGCCCTCTACGAGGACGACGAGAACGGCCCCGACATGCTGCGCGTCCGGCTCACCGGCGCGATGGCCCGGGTCTTCGCCAAGCGCGCCCTCGACCTGGTGGCCGCCGGCCGCAAGCCCTGCCCGTTCTGCAACCTGCCGCTCGACCCGGAAGGCCACCTGTGCCCGCGCGCGAACGGATACCGGCGCTGAGCGCGGACGGCCTCCCGGGCACCGACCCGGCCACCAGCGCCGCGCTCGCCGCCGACGTACCCACCGCCCTCGCACTGCTGAACGGCGGCGAACTCGCCGTGCACGGCCGGCTCACCGACGCCTCCAACGCGGTGCTCTACTGCACCGTGACGCTGGACGGCACCACCGCCCCCTGCGTCTACAAGCCGGTGGCCGGCGAGCGCCCGCTCTGGGACTTCCCCGACGGCACCCTGGCCGGCCGCGAGACCGCCGCCTACGAGCTCTCCGCCGCCACCGGCTGGGCGCTGATCCCGCCCACCGTGCTGCGCGACGGCCCGGCCGGCCCCGGCATGGTGCAGCTCTGGGTCGAACCCGACCCAGCCGCCCCCGAACTGCTCGACCTGCAGGACCCGGCCGGGCCCGCGGAAGGCTGGCTGCCGATCGTCCGCGCCGAGATCGAGGGCGGCCGCACCGCCCTGCTCGTCCACCGCGACGACGAGCGGCTGCGCAGGCTCGCCGTCCTCGACGCCGTGCTCAACAACGCCGACCGCAAGGGCGGCCACTGGATATCCGCCGCCGACGGGCGGATCTACGGCATCGACCACGGCGTGACCTTCAACACCGAGGACAAGCTGCGCACCCTGCTCTGGGGCTGGGCCGAGCAGCCGCTGACCGCCGAGGCCGCCGAGGTCCTCGGACGGCTCGCCGCCGACCTGCCCGGCGCCCTGGGGGACCGGCTGCGGCCCCATCTCACCGCCGCCGAACTGGATGCCGCCGCCCACCGCGTCGAGACGCTCCTCAAGGCCGGCCGCCACCCGCTGCCCTCGCCGCACTGGCCGTCGATCCCCTGGCCGCCGCTCTGACCCGACCCGTACGGCGGGGGAGGTTTCCGGCCGATCCCGACGACTGGTTAGCCTTTCAAATGATCGCCCGGTTAGAGTCGGAACCATGCATGCCTGGCCCGCCTCCGAGGTTCCCGCCCTGCCTGGTCAGGGGCTTCCCCTTCGTGTCTTCGACACCGCCACGAGCAGTGTCCGCGTGGTCGTGCCCGACGGCCCGACCGCCCGCCTGTACGTCTGCGGCATCACCCCGTACGACGCCACCCACCTGGGCCACGCCGCCACCTACAACACCTTCGACCTGGTGCAGCGGGTCTGGAAGGACGCCGGTCACGACGTCCTCTACGTCCAGAACGTCACCGACGTCGACGACCCGCTGCTCGAGCGCGCCGTCGCCACCGGGCAGGACTGGACGGAACTCGCCGCCCGCGAGACCGCCCTCTTCCGCGAGGACATGACCGCCCTGCGGATGCTCCCGCCGGCCCACTACGTCGGCGCCGTCGAGTCCATCCCGTGGATCGTCCCGCTCGTCAAGCAGCTGCTCGCGAGCGGCGCCGCCTACGAGCTGGACGGCGACATCTACTTCTCCGTCGACGCGGACCCCCGCTTCGGCGAGGTCTCCGGCCTCGACCGGGACGCCATGCTGCCGGTCTTCGCCGAGCGCGGCGGCGACCCGCAGCGCCCCGGCAAGAAGCACCCGCTGGACGCCCTGCTCTGGCTCGCCGCCCGCCCGGGCGAGCCCGCCTGGGACACCGAGCTCGGCCACGGCCGGCCCGGCTGGCACATCGAGTGCGTGGCGATCGCCCTGCAGTACCTCGGCATGTCCTTCGACATCCAGGGCGGCGGCACCGACCTCTCCTTCCCGCACCACGAGATGGGCGCCGCGCACGCCCAGGTCGCCACCGGCGAGAACCCGTACGCCAAGGCGTACGTGCACGCCGGCATGGTCGCGCTGGACGGGCACAAGATGTCGAAGTCGCGCGGCAACCTGGTGTTCGTCTCCGCGCTGCGGCGCGAGGGCGTCGACCCGGCGGCGATCCGGCTCGCCCTGCTCGCCCACCACTACCGCAGCGACTGGGAGTGGACCGAGCAGGACCTCGCCCGGGCGAAGGAGCGGCTCGCCCGCTGGCGCGCCGCCGTGTCCCGGCCGGACGGTCCGTCGGCGGAGGGGATGCTCGCCGAGGTGCGGGCGGCTCTCGCCGAGGACCTGGACGCCCCGGCGGCGCTCGCCGCGGTGGACCGCTGGGCCGCCGCACAGACCGCCGACGGCGGCGAGGACATCGGCGCCCCGGGCCTGGTCTCCCGCACCGTCGACGCCCTCCTGGGCGTGGCGCTGTAGTTCGGGCGAGCCCGAGGGCAACAACCCGCTGAGGGGTGACCACCGGGGGCGCGTGGGGGAGGTACCCCTACGCGCCCCTATGGGTTGCCCCTCATTCCGGGTTGCCCCTACGTCTCGTCGGGCTTGTCGTCATCGGGCTTGTCGTCGCCGTCGTCCTCGTCCTTGTCGGGCTTGGACTCGGTGGCGTGGCCGGAGACGGGCTTCTCGCCGGTGGGGCCGAGGTTCTCGCGGCGCCGCAGGTAGCGCTCGAACTCGCGGGCGATCGCGTCGCCGGACGCCTCCGGCAGCTCGGCGGTGTCCTGGGCCTCCTCCAGCTGCTGCACGTACTCGGCGACCTCGCTGTCCTCCGCGGCCAGCTGGTCCACGCCGAGCTGCCAGGCGCGGGAGTCCTCGCCCAGCTCGCCGGGCGGGATCCGCAGGTCGAGCAGGTCCTCCAGCTTGTTGATCAGCGCCAGGGTGGCCTTGGGGTTGGGCGGCTGCGCCACGTAGTGCGGCACCGCGGCCCAGAGCGTCACGGCCGGCACCCCGGCGTGCGCGCAGGCCTCTTGCAGGACGCCGACGATGCCGGTCGGCCCCTCGTACTTGCTCTCCTCCAGGTCGAGGGTGCGGGCCAGCGCCGCGTCCGAGGTGACACCGCTGACCGGCACCGGACGGCTGTGCGGGGTGTCCCCGAGGAGGGCACCGAGGATGACCACCAGCTCGACGCCCAGCTCGTGGGCGAAGCCGAGCAGTTCGTTGCAGTAGGAACGCCAGCGCATGCTGGGCTCGATACCGCGGACCAGCACCAGGTCCCTGGTCTTGGGCTCGTTGACCCGGACGACCGACAGCCGCGTGGTCGGCCACGTGATCCGGCGGACGCCGCCGTCCAGCCAGATGGTCGGGCGGTTGACCTGGAAGTCGTAGTAGTCCTCGGCGTCGAGTGCCGCGAACACCTTGCCGCCCCAGGTCTCGTCCAGGTGTCCGACGGCGGCCGAGGCGGCGTCGCCGGCGTCGTTCCAGCCCTCGAAGGCGCAGATCATCACCGGGTCGATCAACTCGGGAACGTCCTCCAGCTCGATCACCCAGCGTCTCCCTCCGTCGACCGGTGCCGCCCCCCTCCCGGCCCGCGGACCGGTGGCCGGCTGCCGGCCAGTCGAACCTCGCGTGGAACGCCCCGTTCCACGGTCCCTACCTGCCCAGCCTACGGGCTTTGATGCCTTCCCAGGCCGGAGTGGGAAGCCTATCCGAGCGCGGCCGCCGACACGCTCGGCAGGTAGCCGCCGGACTGTCCGGCGGCCTTGGGGTGGTACGACTCCCAGAGCGGCAGGGTGATCGGGTGGATCCACTCGTCGGCGCCGCCCCGGCAGGCGCCGTGGCCGTCGAAGGCCGTCCGGACGTCGGCGAAGCGGAAGCCCTGCTTCACGGCTTGACGCTCGATCAGGTCGTCCGCGGCGTCGGTCAGCGCGTTGAAGCGGGCCCGGCGGGCCGCGGTGCCGATCAGGCAGGTGTCGGCGGTGCCGAGCATGCGCGGGTAGCCGGTGACCACCACGCGGGCGGTGGGGGCCTCGGCGTCCAGGGCGCGGTACAGCGTGTCGAGGCGGCCCGGGAGCTCCTCGCGCAGCCGCCGCTCGGACTCGTCCAGGACGCTGTCGCAGTACGCGTCGGTGGTGAGCGGCTGTAGGCAGGCGATCACGGCGTCGCCGAAGCCGAGGTCGTTCCCGCCGACGGTGAGGGTGACCAGGGTGGCGTCGGTGGGCACTCTCGGCACCTGGTCGCGCTCCACGTCGGCGGTGGTCGCGCCGTCGCAGGCGGCGAAGAGGAAGTCGGCGGGCCCGTTCGCGGCCCGCCAGAGCTCCGGGTAGGAGCGGGTGGAGCGGTGGCAGGCGGCGCTCACCGGGTCGTAGGCCCCGGCGCCGACACCGGCGGCGTAGGAGTCGCCCAGCGCTGCGTAGCGGGGCGCGGGAGCGGCCCCGGCCGGGGCGGCGGCGGGGAGCAGGAACAGGGGAGCGGCGGCGAGGGCGGCGAGCGGCTTGGGGCGCACGGGGACTCCGGTTCGGGCGCGGGACGGGCGTCGGGTGACGCTGCGTCACGCATGGTAGTCATTCGTGCGCGAAAAGCGACGATGGCAAGCTCTGCAAATTCACGCAAGTGGTTTGCGCTTTCTGTCGTACACTCGCAGCCATGACACGACGACTTGCCGAAGTGGCCAAGAAGGTCGGGGTGAGCGAGGCCACCGTCAGCCGGGTGCTGAACGAGAAGCCCGGCGTCTCCGAGGCGACCCGGGCCGCGGTGCTGACCGCGCTCGACGTGCTCGGGTACGAGCGGCCCACCCAGCTGCGCGGCGAGCGGGCCCGCCTGGTCGGCCTCGTCCTGCCGGAGCTGCAGAACCCGATCTTCCCCGCGTTCGCCGAGGTGGTCAGCGGTGCGCTGGCCGGCCAGGGCTTCACGCCGGTGCTCTGCACCCAGACCGCCGGGGGCGTCTCCGAGGCGGACTACGTGGACCTGCTGCTGGAGCAGCACGTCTCCGGCATCGTGTTCTTCGGCGGTCTGTACGCCCAGGGCGACGCCCCGCACGAGCACTACGACCGGCTCGCCGAGCGCAGCCTGCCGACGGTTCTGCTGAATGCGGCGATCGAGGACCTGGACTTTCCCCGGGTCTCCTGCGACGACGCGGTCGCCGTCGAGCAGGCCGTCGGCCACCTGCACCAGCTGGGCCACCGCAAGATCGGCCTGGTGCTCGGCCCGGCCGACCACGTGCCCTCGCAGCGCAAGCTGGCGGCGGCCCGCGCGGCGCTGGCCAAGGCCGGTCTGGAGCTGCCGGACCTGCACGTGGAGCAGGCCCTCTTCTCCCTGGAGGGCGGGCAGGCGGCGACCACCCGGCTGCTTCGCCAGGGCGTCACCGGTGTCGTCTGTGCGAGCGACCCGCTGGCCCTCGGCGCGGTGCGCGCGGTGCGCCGGGCCGGCCTCTCGGTGCCCGGCGACGTGTCGGTGATCGGGTACGACGACTCCTCGTTCATGATGTGCACCGACCCGCCGCTGACCACGGTGCGCCAGCCCATCGAGGCGATGGGCCGGGCGGCGGTGGAGCTGCTGGTGGGCGAGATCGCCGGCGTCAAGGTGACCCACGACGAGCTGCTCTTCGAGCCGGAGCTGGTGGTCCGCGGGTCCACCGCCCCGATGCGGGAACGGAGCTGACGATCCGGGACGGAGTCCCGCGCGTCACCCCCTGACGAACCGTCGGAACCAGGGCGGGCACTTCGGTGCCCGCCCTTCTCCGTGCGCCCGCATGCGGTGCGATCCGTTGACATGCCTGTAGCACCTCTGTAACTCTTGGCTGCCATCGCGCAAAACTCAAACAGATCAACGTCATATTCGCGATTCCTTCTGCAGTGTTCTGCGGCCCTTCTGCAACTTCCCCCCACACGAAGGCGGGACCCCATGGGAATCGCGCGCCGCCCGCTCCTCCTGACGGCCGCGGCCGCCTCCACGGCCGGGCTGCTGCCGACCGCGTCCGCCCGCGCGGCCGGCAGTCCGCCGGGGGACGTCGTCGGCAAGATCACCGTCGGCTACCAGGGCTGGTTCGCCTGTCCCGGGGACGGCGCCCCGATCAACGGCTGGTGGCACTGGTCGCAGGACTGGTCGCACGCGCCGTCCCCCGCCGACAACGCGCTCCGCGCCTGGCCGGACATGCGCGAGTACACCGCCGGCTACCGCACCGCCTGCAGCCCGCTCGGCGACGGCACCCCCGCCGCGCTGTTCTCCTCCTACGACCAGCAGACCGTCGACACGCACTTCCGCTGGATGCGCGAGTACGGCTGCGACACCGCCGCCCTCCAGCGGTTCAACCCCAACGGCGGCGAGGGCGCCACCCGCGACGCCGTGGCAGCGAAGGTGCGCAGCGCCGCCGAGGCCAACGGCCGGAAGTTCTACGTGATGTACGACGTCAGCGGCTGGACCTCGATGCAGGAGGAGATCAAGGCCGACTGGACGAACCGGATGTCCCGGCACACCGCCTCACCGGCGTCCGCCCGGCAGAACGGCATGCCGGTCGTCGGCATCTGGGGCTTCGGCTTCGACGACGCCAACCACCCCTGGAGCCCGGCCGCCTGCCTGGACGTCATCAGCTGGTTCCGGGCCCGCGGCTGCTACCTGATGGGCGGGGTGCCGACCTACTGGCGCACCGGCGCCAACGACTCCCGGCCCGGCTACCTCGACGTCTACCACGCCTTCCACATGCTCTCGCCGTGGATGGTCGGCCGGATCGGCACCGCCGCCGACTCCGACCGGTTCCTCGTCGACGTGCAGCAGGGCGACCAGGCCGACTGCGACGCCCGCGGTATCGACTACCGGCCCTGCGTGCTGCCCGGCGACGTCTCCGAACGCCAGCGCGCGCACGGCGACTTCATGTAGCGGCAGTTCTACAACACCGTCCGCCTCGGCGCGCAGGGCCTGTACATCTCGATGTTCGACGAGTTCAACGAGGGCAACCAGATCGCCAAGACCGCGGAGAGCGCCGCGGCGCTGCCCGCCGGATCCGGCCTGCGCGCCCTCGATGAGGACGGCACCGCCTGCTCCGCCGACTACTACCTGCGGCTCACCGCCGACGGCGGCCGGATGCTCAAGGGCCAACTCCCGCTCACCGCCGTCCGGCCCACCCCGCCCACCACCGGCGGCACCACCCCGCCGCCGCCCACCGGGGACCTCGCACTGCGCCGGCCGACCGCCGAGAGCAGCCACACCCAGGTCCACGGCGGCGGCAACGCCGTCGACGGAGACCCGAACTCGTACTGGGAGAGCGCCAACAGGGCCTTCCCGCAGTGGATCCAGGTCGACCTGCAGGCGGTGTACCCCGTCCGGCGGCTGGTCCTCGCCGTGCCGCCCGCGGCGGCCTGGGGCGCCCGCACCCAGACGGTCGCCGTCCTCGGCTCCACCGACGGCACCGCCTTCACCACCCTGGCCGGCGCCGCCGGGTACCGCTTCGACCCGGCCACCGGCAACACCGCCGCGCTCACCCTGCCCGCCGCCGCGCAGACCCGGTACGTCCGGCTGCAGTTCACCGGCAACACCGGCTGGCCGGCAGGGCAGCTCTCCGCGCTGCAGGTCCTGGCCCAGTAGCGCCCGCCCCGCGCAGCCGCGCGGGAGACGGAACCACCACAGACCTCGGGCCGCCGCACACGCCGGCGGCCCGATCCGGGGCATGCCCCGGCGCACCCCGAGGGGTGCTCGCGCGGCGGAGCCGGGGCTCCCACGCCGCGCACCGCCATGAGATCCGAGACAGAGGGACGCCATGAGATCCAAGCGCACACTGCCGCGGCCGATCGCCGCGACGGTCGCGACCGGACTGCTGCTGATGGTCATCGGGCCGGTCGTACCGGCCCATGCCGCCGGCGGTCCGAACCTCGCGGCCGGCAAGACCGTGACCGCGAGCAGCTCCACCGGTGTCCAGGTGGTCGGCAACGTCAACGACGGCAGCCAGGACAGCTACTGGGAGTCGACCAACAACGCGCTGCCGCAGTGGGTCCAGGTCGACCTCGGCAGCCCCACCGCCATCGACCAGGTGGTGCTGAAGGTGCCCGCGAGCTGGGGCACCCGGGACGAGACCCTGACCCTGCTGGGTTCCACCGACGGGGCGAACTTCTCCACCATCCTCGGCTCCGCCGCCCAGTCCTTTGACCCGGGCAGCGGCAACACCCTCCGGCTCAACTTCGCCTCCACCACGACCCGTTTCGTCCGGGTCAGCGTCACCGCCAACAGCGGCTGGCCGGCCGCCCAGATCTCCGAGCTGGAGGTGTACGGCTCCACCAGCGCCTCCGGCAACCTCGTCCGCTCGGTCAGCGCCAGCAGCTCCAACGCTCCGTACTCGGCGAACAACGCGGCCGACGGCAACACCGGCACCTACTGGGAGAGCGCCAACAGCGCCTTCCCGCAGTGGTACCAGGCCGACCTCGGCTCGGCCGTGCCCGTCAACAAGGTGGTGCTGCGCCTGCCGTCCGGCTGGGAGAGCCGCAGCGAGACCCTGAAGGTCCAGGGCTCCACCGACGGCACCAACTTCACCGACCTGGTCGCCTCCGCCGCGTACACCTTCAACCCGGCCACGGGGAACAGCGCGACGATCAACCTCGGCACGAGCACCGCCCGGTACGTGCGGCTCTCGTTCACCGCCAACAGCGCCTGGCCGGCCGCCCAGCTCTCCGAGTTCGAGGTGTACGGCCCGAGCACCGGCGACACCCAGGCGCCCGGTGCGCCCGGCGGCCTGGCGTACACCCAGGCCGCCTCCGGCCAGATCAAGCTGACCTGGAACGCGGCCACCGACAACGTCGGCGTCACCGGCTACGACGTCTACGCCAACGGCGAGTTGCTGACCAGTGTGGCCGGCAACGTGCTGACCTACACCGACAGCCGGGCGGACAGCGAGACCGTCTCCTACTACGTCAAGGCGAAGGACGCGGCCGGCAACCAGTCGGCGGCCGGCAACACCGTCATCCGCACCGGCCAGAGCGGCGACACGCAGGCGCCCAGCGCGCCCGGCGGCCTGGCCTACACCCAGCCCGCCTCCGGCCAGATCAAGCTGACCTGGACGGCGGCCGGCGACAACGTCGGCGTCACCGGCTACGACGTCTACGCCAACGGCTCGCTCCGGGCCGGCGTCGGCGGCTCGGTGCTGACCTACACCGACAGCCAGCCGGACACCGCGACCGTCTCGTACTACGTCAAGGCGAAGGACGCGGCGGGCAACCAGTCCGACTCCAGCAACACGGTGATCCGCACCGGCCAGCCCGGCGGCAACGGCACCAACCTGGCTGCGGGCAAGCCGATCACGGCCAACTCCTCCGTCTACACCTTCGTGGCGGCCAACGCCAACGACAACGACGTGACCAGCTACTGGGAGGGCGCGGGCGGCAGCTACCCCAACACCCTCACCGTGGCGCTGGGTTCGAACGCCGACACCCAGCAGGTGGTGCTCAAGCTCAACCCGGCCGCCGTCTGGGGCGCCCGCACCCAGACCGTCGAGGTGCTGGGCCGCGAGCAGAGCAGCTCCACCTTCACCACCCTGGTCGCCGCCAAGCCGTACGGCTTCGACCCGGCCTCGGGCAACACGGTGACCATCCCCGTCACCGCGCGGGTCGCCGACGTCCAGCTGAAGATCACCGGCAACACCGGCTCCAGCGCGGGCCAGGTCGCCGAGTTCCAGGTGGTCGGTGTGCCGGCCCCCAACCCGGACCTGACCGTCACCGGCACCACCGTCGCCCCGGCCAACCCGGTGGAGACCGACGCCCTGACCTTCGCCACCACGGTGAAGAACCAGGGCAGCGCGGCCGCCGCGGCCACCTCGGTCAACCTGTACCTGGGCTCCACCAAGGTCGGCACCGCCCAGGTCGGCGCGCTCGCCGCGGGCGCCTCCAGCACCGTCAGCGTGAGCGTCCCGGCGCAGAACGCGGGCAGCTACCAGCTCTCCGCCAAGGTCGACGAGGCCAACGCCGTCATCGAGCAGGACGAGACCAACAACACCTGGACGGCCGCGGACAACCTGGTCGTCAACCAGGTCGCCGGCTCCGACCTGATCGCCTCCCCGGTCTCCTGGTCGCCGTCCAACCCGGCCGCCGGCAACACGGTCGACTTCTCGGTGGCGATCAAGAACCAGGGCACCTCGGCCGCCGCCTCCGGCGCGCACGGCGTCACCCTGACCGTGCTCGACGCCCAGGGCAACACGGTCAAGACGCTGACCGGCTCCCACAGCGGCGCGATCGCCCCCGGCGCCACCACCTCCCCGGTCTCGCTGGGCAGTTGGACGGCCGTCAACGGCAAGTACACGGTGCGGACGGTCATCGCCGCCGACGCCAACGAGCTGCCGGTCAAGCAGGCCAACAACACCGGCAGCCAGGGCCTGTACATCGGCCGCGGTGCCAACATGCCGTTCGACACCTACGAGGCCGAGGACGGCGTGCTCGCCGGCGGGGCGACCGTGGTCGGCCCGAACCGCACCATCGGCGACCTGGCCGGCGAGGCCTCCGGCCGCAAGGCCGTGACGCTCAGCTCGACCGGCTCCTCGGTGGAGTTCACCACCAAGGCGGCCACCAACACGCTGGTCACCCGGTTCTCCATCCCGGACAGCGCGAGCGGCGACGGCACCAACGCCACCCTGAACGTCTACGTCGACGGCACCTTCCTCAAGGCGATCGACCTGACCTCCAAGTACGCCTGGCTGTACGGCAGCGAGACGGCGCCCGGCAACTCGCCCGGCTCCGGCGGCCAGCGGCACGTCTACGACGAGGCCAACCTGCTGCTCGGCACCACCGTGCCGGCCGGCCACACGATCAAGCTGCAGAAGGACACCGCCAACACCAGCCAGTACGCGATCGACTTCGTGAGCCTGGAGCAGGCCACCCAGATCGCCAACCCGGACCCGGCGAAGTACGTCGTCCCGGCCGGCTTCACCCACCAGGACGTGCAGAACGCCCTGGACAAGGTCCGGATGGACACCACCGGCACCTACGTCGGCCTCTACCTGCCCGCGGGCAACTACGAGACCGCGAACAAGTTCCAGGTCTACGGCAAGGCCGTGAAGGTGGTCGGTGCCGGCCCCTGGTACACCCGGTTCTACGCGCCGTCGGCCCAGAGCAACACCGACGTCGGTTTCCGCGCCGAGGCCACCGCGAACGGCTCGACCTTCTCGGGCTTCGCCTACTTCGGCAACTACACCTCGCGGATCGACGGCCCCGGCAAGGTCTTCGACTTCTCCAACGTCGCGAACATCACGATCGACAACATCTGGACCGAGCACATGGTCTGCATGTACTGGGGTGCCAACACCGACGGCATGCGGATCACCAACTCGCGGATCCGCGACACCTTCGCCGACGGCATCAACATGACCAACGGCTCCACCGACAACCTCATCTCGAACAACGAGGCGCGGGCCACCGGTGACGACTCCTTCGCGCTGTTCTCCGCCATCGACGCCGGCGGCGCCGACGAGAAGAACAACGTCTTCGAGAACCTCACCACCATCCTGACCTGGCGCGCGGCGGGCATCGCGGTGTACGGCGGCTACGCCAACACCTTCCGCAACATCTACATCGCGGACACCCTCTGCTACTCCGGTGTCACCATCTCGTCGCTGGACTTCGGCTACCCGATGAACGGCTTCGGCGCCTCGCCCACGACGAACCTGCAGAACATGACGATCGTCCGGTCCGGCGGCCACTTCTGGGGCCAGCAGGTCTTCCCGGCGATCTGGGTCTTCTCGGCCTCCAAGGTCTTCCAGGGCATCCGCGTGAGCGACGTCGACATCGCCGACCCGACCTACAGCGGCATCATGTTCCAGACCAAGTACACCGGAAGCCAGCCGGAGAACCCGGTGAAGGACACCGTCTTCACCAACATCTCGATCACCGGCGCCAAGAGGAGCGGCGACGCCTTCGACGCCAAGTCCGGCTACGGCATCTGGGCAAACGAGATGCCGGAGGCGGGCCAGGGCCCGGCGGTGGGTGAGGCGGTCTTCAACAACCTCACCATGAGCGGCAACTTCAAGGACATCCAGAACACCACGTCCACGTTCAAGATCACTGCCAACCCGTAACGACTGCGCAAACGAAGCGGGGCGGGCGCCCTTCGGCCCGCCCTGCTTCGGCGTTCCCGGGGCCGCTTGCGGGCCCTGCGGCGCGTGTCGGCGCCCCGCTGCACAACCGGGCGCCACCAGGGGCGGTGCGCGCCTCCACGGCCCACTCGGCGGCCTTGCGGAGGGTGGTGAGCAGGCCAGGGCGGGGGAGCGGGTGTCAGTGCCGGCGCGTGAACCTGCAAGCATTGAGTCGCATTTTTGCGAAAACTCGTCGACATCTTGTGGGTATCTGTCGCGGCTGGTTAAGTGGTCGACACCAGCCGGCGCTGCTGCCAGACGCAGCGACCGAGCCTCGGCCTCGCACGCTTCCCCGGCTCCCGGACCTCTTCCGGGGCCGGCCCCCCACCGGAAATCCACGGGCACCCCCGCGCCCAGGCGCAGCCCGCACGTGCTTGAAAGGGTCAATCCGCATGACCAGAGACCGGCTCCTCCGCAGAACCGTCGCGCTCGCCGCCGCCGCGGGCCTCGCCCTCACCGCGGCCGCCTGCTCCTCCGGCTCCGACACCGGCAACTCCGGGGACTCCGGCAAGCCCGCGGCCGGCGCCACCCTCGACCCGAACACCAAGGTCACCATCAGCATCGACTGCCAGCCGCCGACCACCAAGCCGGCCGAGCGCAAGCAGTGGTCCGAGGACGTCGCGGCGTTCAACAAGCTCTACCCGAACGTCACCATCAACGCGAAGGACGCCTCCCCCTGCGAGGAGCCGGCCTCGTTCACCGCGCAGCTCAAGGGCAAGACCCAGCCGGACGTCTTCTACACGTACTTCACCGACCTGGACCAGGTGCTCGACGCCGACCAGGCCGAGGACATCTCGCAGTACGTCAACGCGCGGACGGTGCCCGCGCTGGGGGACATCGACCCGTCGGTCATGAAGACCCTGACCTCGGAGGGCAAGCTCTACGGCCTGCCCACCACCAACTACAAGATGGGCCTGCTGTACAACCGCAAGCTCTTCAAGCAGGCCGGCCTCGACCCCGAGAAGCCGCCGACGACCTGGGCCGAGGTCCGGGAGGCCGCCAAGAAGATCGCGGCGCTCGGCAACGGCGTCAACGGCTACGGCGACTACAGCGCCACCAACCAGGGCGGCTGGCACTTCACCGCCGAGCTCTACGGCCTCGGCGGCTCGATGACCACCGTGGACGGCAAGAAGGCCGCCTTCAACACGCCCGAGGGCAAGCAGGTCCTGCAGAACCTGTACGACATGCGGTGGACCGACAACACCATGGGCGCCACCCAGAGCCTCAAGTGGCCCGACCTGATGACCCAGATGTCGACCGACAAGCTGGGCATGTACGTCGGCGCGCCGGACGACATCACCTACATGGTGCAGACCCTCAAGGGCACCTACGAGGACTACGGCATGGGCCCGATGCCCGGCGGCAAGGGTGCCCTGCTCGGCGGTGCCGACTACATGTTCAAGAAGGGCTCCACCCCGGACCAGATCAAGGCCGGCATCGCCTGGGTCAACTTCAAGTGGCTGTCCATGGGCAAGGGCCAGTTCGACTACGCCCGCACCAAGGCCGACGGCCTGCCGGTCGGCCTGCCGCAGCCCTTCCTGTTCGGCGGCGCCACCCTGGACGCCGACAACAAGGCCAAGGCCGCCAGCGCCACCGTCCCGGTGCAGAACTACGCGCCGTACCTGGCCACCGCGGTGCCCGGCAAGACCGAGCCGGCCAACGCCCAGCAGATCTACAAGGTCCTCGACGGCGCCGTCTCCGCCGTCCTGACCGACAAGAACGCCAACGTCGACAAGCTGCTCTCGGACGCCGAGAGCCAGGTCAACCAGGTGCTGGCCAACCTCCAGTGACGGCCGGTGGGGGTCGGCCGGCGGGCCGGCCCCCACGCACGCCCGAGCCACACCCTCCGACCGACCGGGAGTAACCCCCATGGCAGCGATCAGCGTCTCCGCCCGCCGGAAGACCGAGCCGCCGGCGCAGGCCAACCCCCCGCAGGGCCGCGCCGCCCTCCGTCAGCGCCTCCGCAGGCACCTCACCGGCCATGGCTTCCTGCTCGGTGCCCTGCTCTGCTTCGCGTACTTCTCGTGGTACCCGATGGTCCGCGAAGTGATCATGAGCTTCCAGAAGACCAAGCGTGGCAGGACGACCTGGGTCGGCACGGAGAACCTGGACCGCATCTTCGCGGACCCGGACTTCTGGCACGCCTGGCGCAACACCGTGCTGTTCACCGTGCTCGCGCTGGTGCTCGGCTTCGCGGTGCCCTTCGTGGTCGCGGTGCTGCTCAACGAGCTGCGGCACGCCAGGGCCTACCTCCGCGTCCTGGTCTACCTGCCGGTGATGCTCCCGCCGGTCGCCTCGGTGCTGCTCTTCAAGTACTTCTACGACCCGGGCTACGGCCTGTTCAACGCGATCCTCAAGTCGCTCCACCTGCCGACCTCGGCCTGGCTCAACTCGCCCACCACGTCCATGCTCTCCGTGGTCATCGCGGCGACCTGGATGAACATGGGCGGCGCCACCCTGATCTACCTGGCCGCCCTGCAGGGCATCCCGGGCGAGCTGTACGAGGCGGCCGAACTCGACGGTGCCGGCCTGCTGCGCCGGATCTGGCACGTCACCATCCCGCAGACCCGGCTGATCCTCTCGCTGCTCCTGCTGCTGCAGATCGTCGCCACCATGCAGGTGTTCGTCGAGCCCTACCTGCTGACCGGCGGCAACGGCCCGCAGAACTCGACGCTGACCGTCGTCAACCTCATCTACCAATACGCCTTCAGCTTCAACAACTACGGCAGCGCCTCGGCGCTCGGCCTGGTCATGCTGCTCGTACTCGCCGGCTTCTCCGCGCTCTACGTGCGCCTGAGCCGCACCAATGACTAGGACGGGAGCCCCGCCATGGCAGACACCTCGACCCGTACCCTGATCTCCGAGACGCAGCTGAACCGCCCGCTCGGCAAGGCGGTCTACCGGACCGTCCTCGTCCTGGTGGTGACCGGCTTCACCCTGGTCTTCCTCGGCCCGCTGTACTGGCTGGTGACCGGCGGTCTGAAGTCCACCCAGGAGGTCATCCAGAACCCGCCGACGTTCTTCCCGCAGCAGATCCACACCGACACGTACACCGAGGCATGGTCCAAGCTCAACATGGGCCGGCTGCTGTTCAACACGCTGTACTACGCCTTCGGCGCGCTCGCCTTCCAGCTGGTCTTCGACGTGGCCGCGGCCTACGCGCTCTCCAAGCTGCGGCCGATCCTCGGCAACGTGATCCTGGGCATGATGCTGGCGACGCTGATGATCCCGTCCACCGTGCTGATCGTCCCGCAGTACCTCACGGTGCTGGACCTGCCGCTGCTGCACCTCAACCTGGTCAACACCCCGTGGGCGATCTGGCTGCCCACCGTCGCCAACGCCTTCAACATCTTCCTGCTGAAGCGCTTCTTCGACTCGGTGCCGGAGGAACTGCTGGCCGCCGCCGCCATCGACGGGGCGACCCCGCTGCGGGCGCTCTGGTCGATCGTGCTGCCGACGTCCCGGCCGATTCTCGGCGTCGTCTCCATCTTCGCCGTGGTGAACGTCTGGAAGGACTTCCTGTGGCCGCTGCTGGTGCAGCCGGACCCGAAGAACCAGCCACTCAACATCGGCATCAACTCGCTCTCCATCGGCGTGCCGCAGAACGTGGTGATCGCCGCCCTGGCCATCGCCTCGGTGCCGACGATCGTGTTCTTCCTGATCTTCCAGCGCAACATCATGGCCGGCCTGACCTCGGGCGGGCTCAAGGGCTGACGGCCCGTCATTTCTCGAAAGGACCAACCACCGTGGTACAGCAGCCCGACCGCCGGGACTGGTGGCGTGACGCGGCGATCTACCAGGTCTACCCGCGCAGCTTCGCCGACGGCAACGGCGACGGCACCGGTGACCTGGCGGGCATCCGCGCCCGGCTCCCGTACCTCGCCGAACTCGGCTTCGACGCCGTCTGGTTCAACCCCTGGTACCCCTCCCCGCTGAAGGACGGCGGCTACGACGTCGCCGACTACCGGGCCATCGACCCGGTGTTCGGCTCCCTGGAGGAGGCCGAGAAGCTCATCGCGGAGGCCCGCGACCTCGGCATCCGCACCATCGTCGACATCGTGCCCAACCACGTGTCCGACCGGCACCCGTGGTTCCGTGCGGCGCTCGCGGCCGGCATCGGCAGCCCCGAGCGGGAGCTCTTCCACTTCACCGAGGGCCGCGGCGAGCACGGCGAACTGCCGCCCAACGACTGGAAGTCGGAGTTCGGCGGCTGCCCGTGGACGCGGATCGAGGACGGGCAGTGGTACCTTCACCTGTTCGCCACCGAGCAGCCCGACCTCAACTGGGCGCACCCGCTGGTGCGCCGGGAGCACGAGGAGATCCTGCGCTTCTGGTTCGACCGCGGCGCGGCCGGCGTGCGGATCGACTCGGCCGGCCTGCTGACCAAGGAGCCCGGCCTGCCCGACTTCGAACTCGGCGTCGACACCCACCCGTTCGTCGACCGCGACGACCTGCACGAGATCTACCGCGCCTGGCGGGCGATCGCGGACTCCTACGAGGAGCCGCGCGTGCTGATCGGCGAGATCTGGGTGCCGGACACCGAGCGGTTCGCCCGCTACCTGCGCCCGGACGAGCTGCACACCGCCTTCAACTTCGACTTCCTGGCCCGCCCGTGGGAGGCCGCCGAACTGCGCGCCTCGATCGACGGCACGCTCGCCGCGCACGCCCCGGTCGGGGCCCCGGCCACCTGGGTGCTCGCCAACCACGACGTGACCCGCACGGTCACCCGGTACGGCCGCGAGGACACCCGCTTCCGGTTCGCCGCCAAGCGCTTCGGCACCCCGACCGACCTGGACCTCGGCCTGCGCAGGGCCCGTGCCGCCGCCCTGCTCTCACTGGCCCTGCCCGGCTCGCTCTACCTCTATCAGGGCGAGGAGCTCGGCCTGCCCGAGGTGGAGGACCTGCCGCTCGCCAGCCTGCAGGACCCGATGCACGTCCGCTCCGGCGGCACCGACCCGGGCCGCGACGGCTGCCGCGTCCCGATCCCGTGGTCCGGCACCCTCCCGCCGTACGGCTTCGCGTCCGACGGCGCCGAGCCCTGGCTGCCGCAGCCGGCCGGCTGGGGCCCGCTCACCGTGGCGGCGCAGACCGGGGACCCGGACTCGATGCTGGAGCTCTACCGGGCCGCCCTGGGGATCCGCCGGGAGCGGATCGGCGGCGGCTTCGACTGGCTGCCGTCCGCCCCCGAGGTGCTGGCCTTCCGGCGGGCGGACGGCTTCGGCTGCCTGGTGAACCTCGGCGAGCAGCCGGTGCCGCTGCCCGGGGCGGCGCGTCCGGTGCTCGCCAGCGGCCCGCTCACGGACGGCGGAGTGCCGTCCGACACCGCGGTGTGGTGGGAGTTCCTGGACGCTCGTCTATGATTGCTGGACAGCTGTCCATGAAATCGGAGTGATCCATGCATACGGTGGCGAACGTCCTGGTCGGCCTGGTGGCCGCGCTGCACGCGTACTTCCTGGTTCTGGAGATGTTCCTCTGGGAGCGACCCCCGGGGCGGAAGCTCTCCGGCTTCGACGCCGCCCTCGCGAGGGCCACCGCGCCGCTCGCCGCCAACCAGGGCCTCTACAACGGCTTCCTGGCGGCCGGCCTGGTCTGGGGCCTGATCGCCGCCGACCCCGTGGGCCACGACGCCCAGGTCTTCTTCCTGAGCTGCGTCGTGGTGGCCGGCCTGTACGGCGCCGCCACCGCGAACCGGCGGATCCTGCTCGCCCAGGCCCTGCCCGGCGCCGTCGCCCTCGCCGCCGTGCTGGCCGCCGGATGAACGATCCCCGCGCCGAACGCACCAGGGCCGCGCTGCGCGGCGCACTGCTCGCCGAGTGCGGGGAGCGGCCGCTCTCGGAGCTGAGCGTGTCGGCCGTGGTCCGCCGTGCGGGCCTCGGCCGGGCGACCTTCTACCTCCACTACGAGGACCTGCGGGCGCTCGCCGTCGACGCCTGCGGGGAGGTGGTCGAGCGGGCCGTCGACGCGCTGCACGACTGGCGCGGCCCGGTCGACCCGATGGCGCCGCCCGCGGCACTCATCGCCTTCCTGGCGGACGCCGCCGGGCACGCCGCGCTCTACCGGGCCCTGCTCGACCCGGGCGGCGGCGGCCCGCTCGGCGACCTCATGCATCTGCGGCTGCGCGAGCGCAGCCGCACCGAGCGCGAACGGGCCGGCGCCCCGCACGCCGACACGGTGGCCTCCGCCGTCGCCGCCGCCTTCACCGGCCTGCTGGCCGACTGGCTGCACGGCCTGATCACCGCAGACCCGCCCGCGTTCGCCGGCCGGGTGTGGCGGCTGCTGATCGCCCTGCACAGGACGCCGCTGGACGGATAGCAGACATTCAGGGGCGCGGTCCCCGCGCCCCTGGGTGCATCCGGCGTCGGAGCCGAGCCTCAGACCGCCGCCGTGCGGAGACGGGCGGCGGAGCGGCCGAGCCGGACCGCCGCGACGGGGGGAAGGCAGAAGCCCAGCAACAGGGCGGCGAGGACGGCGGCCGGGCTCAGTCCGGCCGAGGACGCGGCGAAGGCGGCTGCGGCCGGCGGCGTGACCGCGATCGGCGAGAGGAGGAGCAGGGTCGCCTGCTTCTTCTCCCGCCGGGCCCACTGCGGGGACTTCCAGACCCGGACGAGCGCGGTGATGCCGGCGGCCAGCGCGAGCAGCGGGCCGACGGCCGGCACGAGCGTGAGCGGCAGCGGAAGGACCGCGAGGGCCAGGGTGACGGTGGTGCGGGCACCGGTCTCCGGCTCGGGGCGCGCCTGCCCCGACTCGTCGAGCGCGGCGCCGGCGACCTGCTGCGGGCTGCCCAGCCCGTCCAGGACCTGCCGCACCGCGTCGTCGTCCGCGGAGCCGTGCTCCGCCAGCGCGACCTCGACGTGTTCGCGCAGGTCCGCCAGCAGTTCGCGGCGGCGCTCCGCGGGCAGCGCGGCGGTGAGCCGGGTGACCTCGTCGAGGTAGTCGCCGACCAGCGGGTGCTCGATGGGCGTGTTCACGGGTTCTCTCCGGGGTCGAGGATGTGGTCGACGGCCGTGCGGAAGGCGGGCCACAGCGAGGTGAACTCCTCCAGCGCGCCGCGGCCTGCGGCGGTCAGGGTGTAGTAGCGGCGTGACGGGCCGCTGTCGGAGTCGCGCAGGAAGGTGTCCGCGAGCCCGGCGCGGCGCAGGCGGGACAGCAGGGGGTAGATCGTGCCCTGGCTGGTCGCCAGCGTCGGGAACCGGCCGAGCTCCTGCAGCAGCTCCACGCCGTAGCGCGGGCCGTCCCGCAGCAGCGCCAGCACGCAGTACTCCAGCACCCCCTTGCGCAGCTGGGTGGCCACCGATCCGTCCGGCGCGCCGGCACCCTCGGTGTGTGTCATACCAGGTACCATGCACAGCAAGATAGCATGCCGTGCAAGGCCGATTCCGGACCTCCGGGTCCCGGACCTCCGGGTCCCGGACCTTCGGGTCCCGGACCTTCGGGTCCCGGACCCTCGGGGCTGATCGCTACGGCAGGTTGCGGGCGTAGATCCAGTCCAGCCCGTCCTCGCCGATCTCGTCGAGGTGGGCGGCGCGGGTCAGGCCCGCCTTCAGGGCGACCCGCTGGGAGGCCGCGTTGTCGGGGCGGATCCGGGCGATCAGCGGCAGCCCGGGCAGCTCCCGGCCGGCCCACGCGACCACCGCCGTCGCGGCCTCGCCGGCCACGCCCCGGCCCCAGCACGCCGGGTCGAAGCGGTAGAAGAGGTTGAGCCCGCGCATGCCGCTCAGCGTCGTCGGCTTCACCCCGCAGAAGCCGAGCGGCTGCTCGTCGCCCTGCCCCCGGACGACCCAGTAGCCGTAGCCGTTGCGCCGCCACCGCTCGTCCCAGCGGCGAAACAGCCACTCGGCCTCGGCCCTGGTGCGCAGCGCGTCGGAGGGGTTGTGCCGGCAGGTCCGCGGGTCGCGGTGGACGGCCAGGATCGCCGTCACGTCCGCGGGCACCGGCCGGCGCAGGACGAGGTGATCTGTCGTCAGTTCCGCTGCGCCCAGGGCCGGTTCGGTCATGGCCGCAGCCTAACCCGGGCCGCCGTCAGCGGCACCAGCCCCGGCGGTAGGCGTTCCAGTGCTCCGGGGTCGCGGTGAAGTCGACGTACAGCGCGAGGCCGAAGGACTGCCGGCCGCTGCGGCCGAGGGCGAGCCGGGCGCCGCGGACGGCCGCCTCGACGGTCTCGGCGGAACCGCGGTGGCCGACGTCGTCCGCCCAGTACGCGGGCAGGCCCATCAGCAGGTCGACCCGGTCCGGGGTGGCCGCCAGGGCCAGCTCGGTCTGCCGGGCGACGTACCCGCCGTACAGCGACTCCAGCGGCATGCCGGTGTCGTAGCTCATCACCGCGATCTGGTCGACCCGGCGGGCGACCTCGGCGAAGTACTCCTTCGACCACCACTTGCCGTGGTCGGCGACGGCCAGCCCCAGCCGGTGGAGCCCCGGCAGCGGGTCGATCTGCGGGGCGGCGACCGAGAGCGGCACCCCGGAGGACGCGGTGAGCGGGCGGATCTGGTCGAGCAGGGCGAGGAAGCCCTCCGACCCGGAGCGCACCGGCTCCAGGTCGAAGTGCACGCCCTCGAAGCCGAGCGCCAGGGTCTGCACGGCGGCGACGGTGATCCTGGTCCTCACCTCGGGCCGGTCCAGGTGCAGCCCGTCCTTCTCCGGGGCGACCACGTCGCCGAGCCAGGCCTGCACCCGCAGGCCGGGCAGCCGCCGGTGCACGCCGTCCAGGAACCAGGAGGCCCCCGGCGCGAGGGAGGCGTCGAGCGAGCCGTCGTGCGCCAGCGGGCCGGTGTGCACGTACAGGTCGCGGATGCCGGTGCCGGCGAGTCGGGCGGCGAGCAGGGTGAGGTCGGCGTCGGTGCGCCGCCCGTCGACCCAGGCGTGGCCGAGCCAGAGGGCGTCGCGGCCCCGGGTGTGCGCCTCGGCGGGCGGTTCGCCCACGTACTGGAGGCGCAGTGCGGCGGCGGCCCCGCCCACCGGAAGGAGCAGCAGGCCGAGAACGGCCAGCAGCGCGGTGACGAGCCTGCGCAGGCGGGGTCGGCCGCGCCACCGGGCCCGTACCCGCGCCGCCCCTGCGGCGATCCTCAGTGGCACCCCGTTCTCCTCCCGAACCGTCCGTTCAGGTGGTGAGGACGCCCAGGATGCGGAACGGGTTCCGTGGCCGGGCAGGTGTCCGGATACCCTGACGGCGTGCATCCCCGAATACGGAGGGGACGCATAGCCGACAGCCGTCGCACCCAGGGAGTCGCCCCATGGCCACCGTCGTCCCCCCGTCCGCCGCAGCCGCCGCCCACCAGGAGCGCGCGAACGCCCTTCGTGAAGCCCTCGCCACCCGCGTCGTGGTGGCGGACGGCGCGATGGGCACGATGCTGCAGGCGCAGGACCCGACCCTGGAGGACTTCCAGCAGCTGGAGGGCTGCAACGAGATCCTCAACGTCACCCGCCCGGACATCGTGCGCTCGGTGCACGAGGCGTACTTCGCCGTGGGCGTGGACTGCGTGGAGACCAACACCTTCGGCGCCAACCACGCCGCGCTCGGCGAGTACGACATCGCCGACCGGATCGTCGAGCTGTCCGAGGCCGGGGCGAGGATCGCCCGCGAGAGCGCCGACGAGTTCACCGCCCGCGACGGCCGCGTCCGCTGGGTGCTCGGCTCGATCGGCCCCGGCACCAAGCTGCCGACCCTGGGCCACACCACCTTCGCGGTGGTCCGCGAGGGCTTCCGGCTCAATGCGGCCGGCCTGATCGCGGGCGGCGCGGACGCCCTGCTGATCGAGACCAGCCAGGACCTGCTGCAGACCAAGGCCTCCGTGCTGGGCGTCAAGCAGGCCCTCGCCGAGGCCGGCCTCGACCTGCCGGTGCTCGCCCAGGTGACCGTGGAGACCACCGGCACCATGCTGCTCGGCTCCGAGATCGGCGCGGCGCTGACCGCCCTCGAGCCGCTGGGCATCGACTACATCGGCATGAACTGTGCCACCGGCCCCGCCGAGATGAGCGAGCACCTGCGCTACCTGGCGAAGAACGCCAAGGCCGGCCTCTCCTGCATGCCCAACGCCGGCCTGCCCGTCCTCGGCAAGGACGGCGCGCACTACCCGCTGAGCCCCGAGGAGCTGGCGGACGCGCACGAGACCTTCGTCCGCGAGTACGGCCTGTCGCTGGTCGGCGGCTGCTGCGGCACCACCCCCGAACACCTGCGGCACGTGGTCGAGCGCGTCCAGGGCCGCCCGGTGGCCGCCCGCGACCCGCGGCCCGAGGCGGCCGCCGCCTCGCTCTACCAGTCGGTGCCCTTCCGCCAGGACCTCTCCTACCTGGCGATCGGCGAGCGCACCAACGCCAACGGCTCCAAGAAGTTCCGCGAGGCGATGCTGGCCGAGGACTGGCAGGCCTGTGTGGAGATCGCCCGCGACCAGATCCGGGACGGCTCGCACCTGCTCGACCTGTGCGTCGACTACGTCGGCCGGGACGGCGTCGCCGACATGCGCGAGATCGCTACCCGGCTGGCGACCGCCTCCACGCTGCCGCTGGTGCTGGACTCCACCGAGCCCGAGGTGCTGCGGGCCGGCCTGGAGGCGCTGGGCGGCCGCGCGGTGCTCAACTCGGTCAACTACGAGGACGGCGACGGCCCGGACACCCGCTTCGGCAAGATCGCCTCGCTGGCCCGGGAGCACGGCGCCGGCCTCATCGCGCTGACCATCGACGAGCAGGGCCAGGCCCGCACCGCCGAGACGAAGGTCGCCATCGCCGAGCGCCTCATCACGCAGCTCACCACCGAGTACGGCATCGACGAGGGCTCGATCCTGGTCGACTGCCTGGCGTTCACCCTGGGCACCGGCCAGGAGGAGTCCCGCCGGGACGGCATCGAGACCATCGAGGCGATCCGCGAGCTGAAGCGGCGTCACCCGGACGTCCAGACCACGCTGGGCCTCTCCAACATCTCCTTCGGCCTCAGCCCGGCCGCCCGCGTCGTCATCAACTCGGTCTTCCTGCACGAGTGCGTCGAGGCCGGCCTGGACTCGGCCATCGTGCACGCCTCCAAGATCCTCCCGATCGCGCGCATCCCGGAGGAGCAGCGCGAGGTCGCGCTCGACCTGGTCTACGACCGCCGCCGTGAGGCGGTCGGCGACGAGCCCGCCTACGACCCGCTGCAGAAGCTCCTGCAGCTCTTCGAGGGCGTCTCGATGGCCTCCACGGCCGCCTCGAAGGCGGAGGAGCTGGCGGCCCTCCCGCTCGACGAGCGCCTGCAGCGCCGGATCATCGACGGCGAGCGCAACGGGCTGGAGGCCGACCTCGACGAGGCCCTGGCCGGGCGCCCCGCGCTGGAGATCGTCAACAGCACGCTGCTGGCCGGCATGAAGGTGGTCGGCGAGCTGTTCGGCTCGGGCCAGATGCAGCTGCCGTTCGTGCTGCAGTCCGCCGAGGTGATGAAGACCGCGGTGGCGCACCTGGAGCCGCACATGGAGAAGTCCGACGACGAGGGCAAGGGCACGATCGTGCTCGCCACCGTCAAGGGCGACGTCCACGACATCGGCAAGAACCTCGTCGACATCATCCTGTCGAACAACGGCTACACCGTCGTCAACCTCGGCATCAAGCAGCCGGTCTCGGCGATCCTCGACGCCGCGCAGGAGCACAGGGCCGATGTCATCGGCATGTCGGGCCTGCTGGTCAAGTCGACGGTGATCATGAAGGAGAACCTGGAGGAGCTGAACCAGCGCGGCCTGGCCGCCGACTTCCCGGTGATCCTCGGCGGCGCCGCCCTCACCCGCGCCTACGTCGAGCAGGACCTGCACGAGGTCTACCAGGGCGAGGTCCGCTACGCCCGGGACGCCTTCGAGGGCCTCCGGCTGATGGACGCCCTGGTCGCCGTGAAGCGCGGCGTGCCCGGCGCGGCCCTGCCGGAGCTGCGCCAGCGCCGCCACGCGAAGGTCCAGGTCGAGGAGCCGGAGGAGGTCAACCTCGGCCAGGTCCGCTCCGACGTGATCGTCGACAACCGGGTGCCCGCACCGCCGTTCTGGGGCGACCGGATCGTCAAGGGCATCCCGTTCGCCGACTACGCCTCCTGGCTCGACGAGGACGCGCTCTTCAAGGGCCAGTGGGGCCTGAAGGCCTCCCGCACCGGCGACGGCCCCTCCTACGAGGAGCTGGTGGAGACCGAGGGCCGGCCGCGGCTGCGGATGTGGCTGGACCGGCTGCAGACCGAGGGCTGGCTGGAGCCCGCCGTGATCTACGGCTACTTCCCGGCCAACTCCAAGGGCGACGACCTGATCGTCTACAACGAGGACGGCTCCGAGCGGACCCGGTTCACCTTCCCCCGCCAGCGCCGCGGTCGCCGGCTCTGCCTCGCCGACTTCTTCCGCCCGGAGGACTCCGGCGAGCGCGACGTGGTGGCGCTGCAGGTCGTCACCATGGGCAACCGGGTCTCCGAGGCCGCGAACGAGCTCTTCGCGGCCAACGCCTACCGCGACTACCTGGAGCTGCACGGACTGTCCGTGCAGCTGGCCGAGGCGCTCGCCGAGTTCTGGCACGCCCGGGTCCGCTACGAGCTCGGCTTCGGCGACGAGGATCCGCAGGACGTCCGCGACATGTTCGCGCTGAAGTACCGCGGCGCCCGTTTCTCGTTGGGCTACGGCGCCTGCCCGGAGCTGGAGGACCGCGCCAAGATCGCCGAGCTGCTGAAGCCCGAGCGGATCGGCGTGGTGCTCTCCGAGGAGTTCCAGCTGCACCCCGAGCAGTCCACCGACGCCATCGTCATCCACCACCCCGAGGCGAAGTACTTCAACGCCAGGTAACCCGTCCGCTGCGCTCCGTTCGGCACATTTCCGGTCGGCGGGCGTATCCTGAATGATCCTGAACGGGCCGGTCCGCTCACCAGCGGGCCGGCCTGTGCCATCCCCGGCTCCGTCCGGCCACCCGTGCGGACGGGACCCCACCCGGCGAAGGGACCTTGCCATGACGACCATCTCGACCCTCACCGAGAGCCTCGGCGGCAGCGGCGGCGGACTCCAGGCCGTGCTGCTCGACATGGACGGCACGCTCGTCGATACCGAGGACTTCTGGTGGCAGGCCGAGGCGTCGCTCTTCGCCGAGTTCGGGCACGCCCTCGACGAGGCCGACCGCGCCCACGTCGTCGGCGGCCCGATGACCCGGGTGATCGACTACCTGCTCGCCCGGACCTCCGTGCCGCTCAGCCCGGGCGAGCTGACCGTGCTCATCAACCAGCGCTTCGTCGACCTGCTGGCCGGCGGCGTGCCGCTGATGCCCGGCGCCGAGCGGCTGCTCAACACCCTGGCCGCGCACGGCATCCCGGCCGCCCTGGTGTCCGCCTCGCACCGGCACGTCATCGACATCGTGCTGCGCAGCCTCGGCGCCCACCACTTCGCCTTCACGGTGGCCGGCGACGAGGTGCCGCGGACCAAGCCGCACCCCGACCCGTACCTCGCGGCCGCCGCCCGGCTCGGCGCCGACCCGGCCCGCTGCGTGGTCATCGAGGACGCGCCCACCGGCGTCCGGGCCGCCGAGGCGGCCGGCTGCCCGGTCATCGCGGTGCCCTCCGTCGCCGCCATCGAGCCCGCCCCCGGGCGCACCGTGCTCGGCTCGCTGGAAGAGGTCGACCTGGAGCTGCTGCACGCGCTCACCGCCGCCCGGGTGTGAGATCGATCTCATTCTCCGGAAGGGTCGCTCTCTGCCTGCGGCGCCCCGGCGACGGTCCGTACAGAACCTGACGGAGAAAACGGACATTGCGCGACAGAACGCCGGACAGCGGGATCCGGTGGACGTCCCGCCCGTCCACGTCCGCGCACACGTGCGACGGCGGTACGTGGTCGATATGGCACGCTACTTCCGGTCAATCCCCGAAAAGGGGACAACGGACCGTCATCGACCACGCCCCCCACCCCGGGCACGGCCGTGGCGGAACCTACCGGCGCCTCCCCACAGCCCGGCCGCACGGAGAAGGAATCCATCCCGCATGTCTTCAGCCCACCGCCTGGCCGTGCTCGGCTGCGCCGTCATGGTCGCGTCCTCGGCCGCCGGCTGCGCCTCCGCGACCAAGGCCGTCACCGGCAAGGACTCGCCGTCCACGATCACCATGGGCACCACCAACGTGACCAGCGTGCTCGACCCGGCCGGTGCCTACGACGCCGGTTCCTGGCTGGTGCTGAACAACACCTTCCAGTCGCTGCTGAGCTTCCCGCCCGGCGCGACCGTGCCGCAGCCGGAGGCCGCGCAGTCCTGCGGCTTCACCGGCGGTGACGCCAAGACCTACGAGTGCACCCTGCGCAGCGGCCTGAAGTTCTCCAACGGCCATGCGATGACCAGCGAGGACGTCGTCTTCTCGGTCCAGCGGATGCTGAAGATCAACGACCCCAGCGGCCCCGCCTCGCTGCTCTCCTCCATCAAGTCGGTCGAGGCCAAGGGCCAGAACAAGGTGGTCTTCCACCTCACGGCCCCGGACGCGGTCCTCCCGGCGAAGCTCGCCTCGGCGGCCGGCTCGATCGTCGACCACCAGGTCTTCCCGGCCGACGGCCTGCTCGCCAATGACAAGCTGGTCGGCTCCGGCCCCTACAAGATCGACTCGATCGCCCCGCTCGAGGGCGGCGAGAACCCCGGCAAGATCAGCCTCTCCGCCAACAGCGAGTACCAGGGCGACAACAAGCCGACCACCGGCAAGTTCGCCCTCCGCTACTTCAACTCGCCGGACGAGCTGAAGACCGCCCTGGAGAACGGCGACGTCGACCTCGCCGACAACAGCCTGGAGCCCGCCGCCGGCGCCAAGATCAAGAGCGACCAGATGGCCGGCAAGGGCGACCTCAAGGTCGCCGAGGGCGAGAGCGCCGAGACCCGCTACCTCGTCCTCAACACCAAGGACGCCGTCACCGGCAACCCGGCCGTCCGCCAGGCGATCGCCCAGCTGATCGACCGCAAGGCGCTCTCCCGCACGGTGTACGCCAACACCGTCCAGCCGCTGTACTCGCTGGTGCCGGCCGGCATCACCGGCCACAACACCTCCTTCGCCGACCGCTACGGCGACCCGAGCGTCGACAAGGCGAAGAAGATCCTCTCCGCCGCGAAGGTGTCCACCCCGGTCAAGATCACCCTCACCTGGTCGCGCGCCCGGGCCGGCGCCGCCGAGATGGAGCAGATCAAGAAGGACCTGGAGAACGGCGGCGTCTTCCAGGTCGACATCAAGCAGGAGTCCGACTGGAAGCAGTACCAGGCGGGCTGGAAGGCCGGCAGCTACCAGGCCTACACCGTCGGCTGGACCCCGGACTACGCGGACCCGGACAACTTCGTCAGCCCGATGGTGGTCGACGGCGGCGCCTTCCACAACGGCTGGGACGACCCGCGGATCAGCGGCAAGCTGGTGCCCGCCAGCATCAAGCTGACCGACCGCTCCGCCGACGGCGCCTACGGCCAGATCCAGAACATCGTCGCCGAGGGCGCCCCGGTGATCCCGCTGTTCCAGGCCAAGTCCTTCTACGCCTCGCGCAACGACATCACCGGTGTCGACGGCACCGTCGACACCACCGGCGTGTTCCGCTTCTGGGAGATCGGCCGCAACGGCACCAAGTGACCGGTCACGGCGACGGCCCGCCCCCTCCGCAGCGGAAGGGGCGGGCCGTCGTCCTGCGTGAACCGGCCCGAACCGGCCCCGGCTCACATCGAGCCGGGGCGCACCAGACCCGACTCGTAGGCGTACACCGCGGCCTGCACCCGGTCCCGCAGCTGCAGCTTCGTCAGCACATGGCCGACGTGCGTCTTCACCGTCGTCTCGCTGACGAACAGCTCCCCGGCGATCTCCGCGTTCGACAGGCCGCGGGCCACCAGCCGGAGCACCTCGACCTCGCGCTCGGTCAGCGCAGCCAGCGCCTGCGGCGGCGCCTCCTCCCCGGAGGGCAGCTTGGTGGCGTACATGTCCAGCAGCCGGCGGGTCACCGACGGGGCCAGCATCGCCGCGCCGTCCGCGACCACCCGGATCGCCTGCACCAGTTCCTCGGCCGGCACGTCCTTCAGCAGGAAACCGCTGGCCCCCGCCCGCAGCGCCTCCACCACGTACTCGTCCAGGTCGAAGGTGGTCAGCACCAGCACCTTCGCCGGGCCGTCCCGCCCCGGGCCGGAGATCCGGCGGGTCGCCTCCACCCCGTCCATCCGCGGCATCCGGATGTCCATCAGCACCACGTCCGGCTGCAGCGCCCGGACCTGTTCCAGCGCCTGCTGGCCGTCCCCGGCCTCCCCGACCACCACCAGGTCGGACTCGGCCTCCAGGATCATCCGGAAACCGGTGCGAAGCAGCGGCTGGTCGTCGACCAGCAGCACTCGGATCGTCACCTACGACTCCTTGCTCACCATGAGATCCCCCGTGGGATCGTCGTCGGTCGTTCTCTGCACCGGCACGGGCAGCGGGTACGGCGGGGGAGTGCCCCCGAACTCCGGACAGCGGGCCTGGTGGTCGCACCAGTCGCACAGCCGGTTGCGGGTCGCCGGGAACTCGCCCGTCGCCACCGCCCGCGAGATCGTCTCCCAGAGCGCCCGCAGCTTGCGCTCCACGGACAACAGGTCCGCCTCGTCCGGGTCGTACGTCACCACGTCCCCGCCGCCGCCCAGGTACACCAGCTGCAGCCGGCGCGGCACGACGCCCTTCCAGCGCCACACCACCAGGGCGTAGAACTTCATCTGGAACATCGCCTTGCCCTCGAAGTCCCGCGAGGGCGCCCGCCCGGTCTTGTAGTCCACCAGCCGGACCTCGCCGGTCGGCGCGACGTCCACCCGGTCGATGTAGCCGCGCAGCAGCACACCCGGCTCCAGCGGCGTCTCCACGTACAGCTCGCGCTCCACCGGGTGCAGCCGGGTCGGGTCCTCCAGCCGGAACCAGCGGTCCACCAGCTTCTCCGCGTCCGCCAGCCAGCCGGCCAGCGCGGAGCCGTCCTCGTCGCCCGGGAACAGCTGCGCCAGCTCCGGCCGCTCGCCCAGCATCCGCTCCCACTGCGGGCGCAGCAGCGAACGGGCCAGCTCCGCCGTCCGCTCGCCCGCCGGGTGGTCGAACAGCCGCTCCAGCACGGCGTGCACCACCGTGCCCCGGGTGGCGGCCGCGCTCGGCGGCTCCGGCAGCCGGTCGATCACCCGCAGCCGGTACAGCAGCGGGCAGGTCATGAAGTCGCCGGCGCGCGAGGGCGACAGGCCCGTCGGTGCGGCGGCCGGCCGGGCCGGCGGCTCGGTGTCCGTCTGGTGCATGCCCCGACCCTATTGCCCTTCGCTCACATCCCGCTGCCGCCCGGCTGACACCGGCACCGCTGGACGCACCCCATCCGGGGTATCACGGAGGTGCGGGCCGCACCGGCACGGCCGTGCGGGCGCGGCGCGAGGGGCGCGCGCGGCAACCGGACGGAGATCACGTAGCGTGGGCGCGACGGTGCGGGCCGGCACGGCCGTGCCCTCCCGGAACGGCAGGGACGACGAGAGCGAAGGGGACGCGGTGAGCGACACCAGGGGGCAGCGGACCTCCGACCAGCCGTCCGCGGACGGGCCCGAACGCCCGGAGCCGCGCGGCGGCATCCTGGTGGGCCGACCCTTCGGCGTCCCCGTGTACGTCACCCCCTCCTGGTTCGTCATCGCAGCCCTGATCACCTGGATCTTCGGCGGACGCCTCACCGACGTGCTGCCCGACCTCGGCGTCACCCGCTACCTCGTCTCCTTCTCCTTCGCGGTCGCCTTCTACGCCTCCGTCCTGGTGCACGAGCTCGCCCACACCGTGGTCGCGCTCCGCTACAAGCTGTCCGTGCGCCGCATCCAGCTGCAGTTCTTCGGCGGCGTCTCCGAGATCGAGAAGGAGGCCGAGACACCCGCCCGCGAGTTCTGGCTGGCCTTCGTCGGCCCGCTGCTCTCGCTCGTCCTCGGCGGCCTCTTCTACCTCGCCCTCACCGGCGTCGAGACCGACACCGTGCCGGGCGTGCTGCTCGCCGGCCTCATGGTCAGCAACCTCGTCGTCGCCGCCTTCAACCTGCTGCCCGGCCTCCCGCTGGACGGCGGGCGGATGCTGCGCGCCGTCGTCTGGGGCATCACCGGCCGCCCGATGGCCGGCACCGTCGCCGCCGCCTGGGTCGGCCGCGGCCTCGCCCTGCTCGTGCTCTTCGGCCTGCCGCTGTTCAGCGCCGCCCGCGACCCGCAGCAGAGCACCGCGGACAGCCTGATCGACGGGGTGCTCGCCGCGATCCTCGCCGTGATCATCTGGAACGGGGCGAGCGGCGCCGTCCGCAACGCGCGGCTCCGCGAGGCACTGCCCCGGCTCGCCCTGCGCGACCTCGCCCGCCGCTTCGTCGAGGTCCCCGCCGACACCCCGCTCGGCGAGGCGCTGCGCCGGGCCCGCGAGGCCCAGGCCGGCGCGATCGTCGTGGTCGACGGTCGCGGCGGGCCCACCGCCCTGGTCACCGAGGCCGCCGTCGCCAAGGTGCCCGAGCACCGCCGCCCCTGGATCGCCGTCGGCGCCCTCGCCCGCGACCTCGAACCGGCCCTCCGCCTCGACGTCGACCTCACCGGCGAGCAGCTCCTCACCGCGCTGCGCCGCGCCCCCGCCACCGAGTACCTGATCGTCCGCCCCGACGGCAGCGCGTACGGCGTGCTGGCCCTCGCCGACCTCGAACGCCGACTCGCCCGCGAGGTCGGCGGCCGCGTCTAGCGGTACCGGCTGGTCGGGGGAGGTCCGGCGTTCCCTTAGGATTGTCGGCATGTCCGAACCGACCGGTGCCACCCGCCGACGCGGGCCCTTCCAGGTCGGGGACCAGGTCCAGCTGACCGACCCCAAGGGCCGCCACTACACGTTCACGCTCCAGGCCGGGAACCAGTTCCACACCCACAAGGGTGCGTTCCCGCACGACGAGCTGATCGGCGCCCCCGAGGGCACGGTCGTACGCACGACGGGCAACGTCCCGTACCTCGCGCTGCGCCCCCTGCTCCCCGACTACGTCCTGTCCATGCCCCGCGGCGCGGCGGTGATCTACCCCAAGGACGCGGGTCAGATCCTGGCGATGGCCGACATCTTCGCGGGTGCCCGCGTGGTCGAGGCCGGCGTCGGCTCCGGCGCGCTCTCCACCTACCTGCTGCGCGCCGTCGGCGACACCGGCATGCTCGCCTCCTACGAGCGCCGCGAGGACTTCGCCGAGATCGCCAAGGGCAACGTCGAGCGGTACTTCGGCGGCCCGCACCCGGCGTGGAAGCTGACCGTCGGCGACCTCCAGGACAACCTGGTCGAGACCGACGTCGACCGCGTCATCCTGGACATGCTCGCCCCCTGGGAGTGCCTGGACGTCGCCTCCAAGGCGCTCGTCCCCGGCGGCCTCATCTGCTGCTACGTGGCCACCACCACGCAGATGTCGAAGACCGTCGAGGCGCTGCGCGAGCACGGCACCTTCACCGAGCCGCAGGCCTGGGAGACCATGGTCCGCACCTGGCACCTCGAGGGCCTGGCCGTCCGCCCGGACCACCGGATGATCGGCCACACCGGCTTCCTGCTCACCGCCCGGCGCCTCGCCGACGGCGTCGAGCCGCCGCTGCGCCGCCGGCGTCCGGCCAAGGGCGCCTACGGCGAGGACTACGACAACGGCACCACCGAGCCCTCGCTCGTCGAGCGGGCCGCCGCCCGCCGGGCCGCCCGCGAGTCGGCCGCGACCGAGGGTGTCGACCTGCCCTGACACCGTGCCCACCACCCGCCGAGGGGCGGCGCGCCGGAGGAGATCCTCCGGCGCGCCGCCCCTCGCGGCATTCCCCTGGAGGGCCCGCCCGACCGGTCGTCCGCCCGGTGTCCCGCGGCGGCCGATCATGTGGCAGGATGCTCGCTCACGACACCCCTGCTCCGCGCCCTCCGGGACGCACGACCGGGGGAGAGGTCCGTCCGGCGGGCACGGCGGGGTGGGGGGAGTCCCCTCGCGGGGTCCGCGGGCACCCGGGCCCGGGGGAGCCCTGACACCGAGCACCAGCAGCGGCCGAGGCGGAGCAGACCCATGACCACGACCGGTACGACCACCGGCGGACCGAAGACTCCCGGGCACGCGCGCAGCGGCCTCAAGCACTGGGCGCTGGTCGCCGCGGGCTGCGGCGCGGTGGTCGCCGGGGCGCTCGCGGCCGATCCGGCACGGGGCACGCCCACTCCCGCCCGGCCCACGGCCGAGCCGGTGCCGGCCGCCGCGGCGCCTGACCCCGGGAAGGCCGAACTTCCCCTTGACTGCGGGCCTTTCGACGTGACGGTGGCACTGCGGGCCAGCGCAGACCTGGACGGCGTGCCCAGTACCGTGGTGGCCGCGCACTGCGCCGCCGGCAACGGCACCCCGCCGGACGGCGTGTACCTGCTCACCAACGGTCCGGACGGCCGCCCGCAGGTCGCCGAGACGCTGCTCGACCCGATCAAGGACGGCCTGACCGTCACCGCGCTGACCGTCCGCAGCGACGGCGAGATCCGCGGCCACGCCCAGGGCTGGTCCTCGGACGACGTGCCGCGCTGCTGCCCGGACCGGGCGGTCGACCTCAGCTGGACACGGCAGGGCGAGCGCTGGGTGCGGGCACAGAGTGCCGCGCCCGCGGGCCAGGTGTGACCGGCACCCGCCGGGTCTGACGGAGTGTCCCCGCGGCACCGGGCTGAGCAGGGCTCAGCCCGGCCGCGCTCACTCGGCGTCGGGGCCGTACACCTCGACCCGGTCACGGGACCGGCGGACGTGGATGCAGTCACCGGGGCAGTCCCGGGCGGAGTCGACGACGTCCTGAAGCAGGGTCAGCGGAACGGGCACCGTCTCACCGGGCTGCTGGCGCAGCTCGTCGTCCTCGCCCTTCACATAGGCGAGGCCGTCGATGTCCAGCTCGAAGACCTCCGGCGCGTACTGCGCGCAGATCCCGTCGCCCGTGCACAGATCCTGGTCGATCCAGACTTCGAGCTCTTCGCCGGTCGCCGACATGTCCCCTGCCGTTTCTGTCCTGGAACGCCCCGCTTCGCGCGGCATTTCCCCTCTCACTCCAGAGCCGACCTTACCCCCGTCCTGCTTTGAACCGTTGAGCGGCTGGGCACATCCACTACCAGAGGGGAAGCACGCAAGGGCGAAGATCGGACACGCCCGATCCATCTTTCTGATCTAGGGGTTTACAGACCCCTGGCTGCAGGTAGGTTTGGGTCGTCCAGCTCCCCCAGGAGGAGGTGAGGACCGTGGCAGCCCACGATGACGACTACAACCGCAGCGCCGGCCGGCCCGCTCGTGGTTCCGGCGAGGCCGCGCAGGTCTCGTACCTCGAGCAGGAGATCGCCGTCCTGCGCCGCAAGCTCGCCGACTCGCCGCGCAACTCGAGAATCCTCGAGGAGCGCATCGTCGAGCTCCAGACCAACCTGGCCGGTGTCACCGCCCAGAACGAGCGGCTTGCAGCCACTCTCCGCGAGGCCCGCGACCAGATCGTGGCCCTCAAGGAGGAGGTCGACCGTCTCGCCCAGCCGCCGGCCGGGTTCGGCACCTTCCTCGAGGCCAACGAGGACGGCACCGTCGACATCTTCACGGGCGGCCGCAAGCTGCGGGTCAACGTGAGCCCGAGCATCGACGCCGAGGAGCTGCGCCGCGGCCAGGAGGTCATGCTCAACGAGGCCCTGAACGTCGTGGACGCGATGGCCTTCGAGAGCATCGGCGACATCGTCACCCTCAAGGAGGTCCTCGAGGACGGCGAGCGCGCCCTGGTGATCGGCCACACCGACGAGGAGCGGGTGGTCCGGCTCGCCGAGCCGCTGCGTGACCTCACCCTGCGCTCCGGCGACGCCCTGCTGCTGGAGCCCCGTTCCGGCTACGTCTACGAGGTGGTCCCGAAGTCCGAGGTCGAGGAGCTGGTCCTCGAGGAGGTCCCGGACATCGACTACCGGCAGATCGGCGGTCTGGGCACCCAGATCGAGCAGATCCGCGACGCGGTCGAGCTGCCCTACCTGCACGCCGACCTCTTCAAGGAGTACGAGCTGCGGCCGCCGAAGGGCGTGCTGCTCTACGGCCCGCCCGGCTGCGGCAAGACGCTGATCGCCAAGGCGGTCGCGAACTCGCTGGCCAAGAAGGTCGCCGAGGTCACCGGCCGACCCCAGGGCAAGAGCTACTTCCTCAACATCAAGGGCCCCGAGCTGCTCAACAAGTACGTGGGCGAGACCGAGCGGCAGATCCGCCTGGTCTTCCAGCGTGCCCGGGAGAAGGCGAGCGAGGGCACGCCCGTCATCGTCTTCTTCGACGAGATGGAGTCGCTGTTCCGCACCCGCGGCTCCGGCGTCAGCTCGGACGTGGAGAACACCATCGTCCCGCAGCTGCTGGCCGAGATCGACGGTGTGGAGGGCCTGGAGAACGTCATCGTCATCGGCGCCTCCAACCGCGAGGACATGATCGACCCGGCGATCCTGCGGCCGGGCCGCCTGGACGTCAAGATCAAGATCGAGCGGCCGGACGCCGAGGCTGCGAAGGACATCTTCTCGAAGTACCTCAAGGACTCCCTGCCGTTCCACCCGGACGACCTCAAGGAGCACGACGGTTCGCTGCCGGCCACCGTCGCCGCCATGATCCAGTCCGTGGTCGAGCGGATGTACTCGGAGACCGAGGAGAACCGCTTCCTCGAGGTCACCTACGCCAACGGCGACAAGGAAGTCCTGTACTTCAAGGACTTCAACTCCGGCGCCATGATCCAGAACATCGTCGACCGCGCCAAGAAGATGGCCATCAAGGACTTCCTCGACCACGGCCAGCGCGGCCTGCGCGTCTCCCACCTGCTCGCCGCCTGCGTGGACGAGTTCAAGGAGAACGAGGACCTGCCCAACACCACCAACCCGGACGACTGGGCCCGGATCTCCGGCAAGAAGGGCGAGCGGATCGTCTTCATCCGCACCCTCGTCACCGGCAAGCAGGGCGCCGAGTCCGGCCGGTCCATCGACACTGTCGCCAACACCGGGCAGTACCTGTAAGGACCGCGAACCCTCCGTCCGGCTGCGGAGCCCACCCGCCCCGCAGCCGGACGGCGCGTCTGCACAGGACCACTACGGGCAAGGAGGGCCGCATGACCGTACGCCGCGTGATGGGCATCGAGACCGAGTACGGGATCTCCGTGCCCGGCCACCCGAACGCCAACGCCATGCTCACCTCGTCCCAGATCGTCAACGCCTACGCCGCGGCGATGCACCGGGCCCGGCGGGCCCGCTGGGACTTCGAGGAGGAGAACCCGCTGCGGGACGCGCGCGGCTTCGACCTCGCGCGCGAGGTGGCGGACGCCAGCCAGCTCACCGACGAGGACATCGGCCTCGCCAACGTCATCCTCACCAACGGCGCCCGGTTCTACGTCGACCACGCCCACCCCGAGTACAGCTCGCCCGAGGTCACCAATCCGCGCGACGCCGTGCTCTGGGACAAGGCCGGCGAGCGGATCATGGCGGAGGCGGCCGCCCGCGCCCTGGAGCTGCCCAACGGGCAGACGATCCACCTGTACAAGAACAACACCGACAACAAGGGCGCCTCCTACGGCACCCACGAGAACTACCTGATGAAGCGGGCGACGCCGTTCGCCGACATCGTCCGTCACCTCACCCCGTTCTTCGTCTCCCGCCAGGTGGTCACCGGCGCCGGCCGGGTCGGCCTCGGCCAGGAGGGCTCGGCGAACGGCTTCCAGATCAGCCAGCGCGCCGACTTCTTCGAGGTCGAGGTGGGTCTGGAGACGACCCTGAAGCGGCCGATCATCAACACCCGCGACGAGCCGCACGCCGACGCCGAGAAGTACCGCCGACTGCACGTGATCATCGGCGACGCCAACCTCTCGGAGATCTCCACCTACCTCAAGCTGGGCACCACCTCGCTGGTCCTGGCGATGATCGAGGACGGCTTCATCGCCGTCGACCTGGCCGTCGACCAGCCCGTCCGCACCCTGCACAGGGTCTCCCACGACCCGGACCTCGGTCACCTGATCCAGCTGCGCAGCGGCCGCAAGCTCACCGCCGTCCAGCTGCAGATGGAGTACTGCGAGCTGGCCCGCAAGTACGTCGAGGACCGCTACGGCCAGGACGCCGACGAGCAGACCATGGACGTGCTGGCCCGCTGGGAGGACGTGCTGGGCCGGCTGGAGCGCGACCCGATGAGCCTCTCCCGGCAGCTGGACTGGATCGCCAAGCGCGAGCTGCTGGAGGGCTACCGCCAGCGCGACGGCGTGGACTGGGACAACCCCCGGCTGCACCTGGTCGACCTGCAGTACAGCGACGTACGGGCCGACAAGGGCCTCTACAACCGCCTGGTGGCCCGCGGCCGGTTCGAGCGCCTGCTCACCGACGACGAGGTCGCCCACGCGGTCGCCAAGCCCCCGGAGGACACCCGGGCGTACTTCCGCGGACGCTGCCTGGAGCAGTACGCCGAGCACGTCGCCGCGGCTTCCTGGGACTCCGTGATCTTCGACCTGCCCGGCCGTGACTCGCTGCAGCGGGTGCCCACCATGGAGCCGCTGCGCGGCACCCGGGACCACGTCAAGGAACTCCTGGACCGGTGCCGGACGGCCGAGGATCTGGTTCGTGTGCTGTCCGGAGGGTAACTCGTCGATCACCTGGGGTGAATCTTCCGCCGAAGGGGAATCATTCCGGTGAGCGCCGGGCGTTGAAGCATAACCGGGCGCGAATGTCGTACCCGGCGGATAGGGTCTGACCACACAGAGCGAGCGGGGTGAGGGAAATGGCTAACAAGGACACCGGTGGCGGCCAGCAGCGGGCGAACCGCTCCTCCGAGGAGGTCGAGGAGCAGTCCGCAGAGGCGGAGGCCTCCGACGACCTGAAGGAGCGCCAGGAAAAGCTCAGCGACGACGTCGACGCGGTCCTCGACGAAATCGACGAGGTCCTCGAGTCGAATGCCGAGGATTTCGTGCGCGGATTCGTGCAGAAGGGCGGCGAGTAGGAGGGGGCATTCCCTTCCTGAAACCGCAACCGCAAAGGTCGCGCTGTAGGTGTGTCACGGCATGCCTGCAGCGCGCTCTGCTCCCACCGCCCGCAGCGGTTCCACCGATCGTGTGGATCAAGGGACGCCGACGCGGGTAGGGTCCGGGCATCAGCTGCTTGATCGACTGCTTGATCGTCAACATGGAAGGAATCGTGTGGAAGCCAACACTGGTGGCACCGGGCGTCTACCGGCCGCCTTCCTGACCCCCGGGTCCTCGTCGTTCTTCGACTTCCTCGGCCGGCACGCGCCGGAGCTGCTGCCCGGCAACCGCAGCCTCCCCGAGGGCGTGCTGGAGGCGCCGCACGGCACCACCATCGTCTCCGCGGTCTTCGACGGCGGCGTGGTGATCGCCGGCGACCGCCGCGCCACAATGGGCAACGTGATCGCCCAGCGCGACATCGAGAAGGTCTTCCCCGCCGACGAGTACAGCGCCGTCGGCATCGCCGGCACCGCCGGCCTCGCCGTCGAGATGGTCCGCCTGTTCCAACTGGAGCTGGAGCACTACGAGAAGATCGAGGGCGCCGTCCTCTCCCTGGAGGGCAAGGCCAACCGGCTCACCACCATGATCCGGTCCAACCTGGCGATGGCCATGCAGGGCCTGGCCGTGGTGCCGATCTTCGCCGGCTACGACCTGGACCTCGGACGCGGCCGGATCTTCACCTACGACGTCACCGGCGGCCGGTCCGAGGAGCGGGGCTTCGCCGCCACCGGATCCGGCTCGGTCTTCGCCCGGGGCTCCCTGAAGAAGCTCTACCGCGACGACTTCTCCGGCGAACAGGCCGCGACGGTGGCCGTGCAGGCGCTCTACGACGCCGCCGACGACGACTCCGCCACCGGCGGCCCCGACCTGGCCCGCGGCATCTACCCGATCGTCTCGCTGATCACCGAGGACGGCTTCCGCCGGCTCTCGGACGACGAGGTGTCGGAGATCGCCGTCTCCATCACCGCCGGGCGCCGCGAGCACCCCAACGGCCCGCAGGCCCCGCTCCTCTAGTCCGCCACCCATCCAGGAAGAAGGGGACGACCGCCGGTGTCCACACCGTTCTACGTCTCGCCTCAGCAGGCCATGGCGGACCGCGCGGAGTACGCCCGCAAGGGCATCGCCCGCGGCCGAAGCGTGGTCGTGCTCACCTACGCCGACGGCATCGTCTTCGTCGCGGAGAACACCTCCCGGGCGCTGCACAAGGTCTCCGAGATCTACGACAAGATCGCCTTCGCCGCGGTCGGCCGGTACAACGAGTTCGAGAACCTGCGCATCGGCGGCGTCCGCTACGCCGACCTGCGCGGTTACTCCTACGACCGGGCCGACGTCACCGCCCGCGGCCTCGCCAACGTCTACGCCCAGACCCTCGGCACCATCTTCTCCTCGGTCGGCGACAAGCCGTACGAGGTCGAGCTGGTCGTCGCCGAGGTCGGCCGTACCGACGGCGACGACCAGATCTACCGGCTCACCCCGGACGGCTCGGTCGTCGACGAGAAGAACTACGTCGTGGTCGGCGGCAACTCCGACTCCATCGGCAACTACCTCGGCACACGCCACCAGGCCGGCATGGCCCTCACCGACGCCCTCCGGTTGGCCGTGGACGGCCTCGCCCGCGACCCCAACGGCGGCAGCCCGCGCACGCTGACGCCGGAGCAGCTGGAGGTCGCCGTGCTGGACCGCAAGCGCGTCCAGCAGCGCAAGTTCAAGCGCATCCTGGGCGGCCAGCTCGGCCGCCTGCTCGGCGGCGACGCCTCCGCGGCCGACGAGGAGCCGTCGGCCGCCGGGGGCAAGCCGTCGGCCGCCGAGGGGGAGGCGCCCGCCGCCGAATAGCCCGCCCGTGTGAATCCCGTACGGCACGCAGCCGGTGCCGTGCGGGATTCACGTGCGCCTGCCGGGATTTGACGGCGTGCCGTGATCGGATTGCCGGCGGTACCGTGACCTTTTCGGCTGTGTCCGAGGGGTTTCGGAATGCTCCCGGAAGAGAAAAGATGCCTCATGGACCGCCGAATTTTCGGGCTGGAGAACGAGTACGGTGTCACGTGTACGTTCCGGGGACAACGGCGTCTGTCTCCGGACGAGGTGGCCAGATACCTCTTCCGCCGCGTAGTTTCCTGGGGCCGCAGCAGCAATGTCTTCCTGCGGAACGGTGCGCGCCTCTATCTCGACGTGGGCTCGCACCCCGAGTACGCCACTCCCGAATGCGACGACGTCACCGAGCTGGTGACGCACGACAAGGCGGGCGAACGCATCCTGGAGGGCCTGCTCGTGGACGCCGAGCGGCGGCTCCACGAGGAGGGCATCGCCGGCGACGTCTACCTGTTCAAGAACAACACCGACTCGGCCGGCAACTCCTACGGCTGCCACGAGAACTACCTCGTGGCCCGGCACGGCGAGTTCTCCCGGCTGGCCGACGTCCTGATCCCCTTCCTGGTGACCCGCCAGCTCATCTGCGGCGCCGGCAAGGTGCTGCAGACGCCGCGCGGCGCGGTCTACTGCGTCAGCCAGCGGGCCGAGCACATCTGGGAGGGCGTCAGCTCGGCGACCACCCGCTCCCGGCCCATCATCAACACCCGCGACGAACCGCACGCCGACGCCGAGCGCTACCGCCGGCTGCACGTCATCGTCGGCGACTCCAACATGTCGGAGACCACCACCCTGCTCAAGGTCGGCGCCACCGACCTGGTGCTGCGCCTCATCGAGGCGGGCGTGGTGATGCGCGACCTCACCCTGGAGAACCCGATCCGGGCGATCCGCGAGGTCAGCCACGACCTGACCGGCACCCACCAGGTCAGGCTCGCCAACGGCCGCGAGGCCAGCGCCCTGGACATCCAGGAGGAGTACTTCACCAAGGCGCTGGAGTTCGCGGACCGCAAGGGTCTGAACACGGGCACGGTGGCCCGCGTGCTCGAGCTCTGGGGGCGCACCCTGGAGGCCGTCCGCACCGAGGACCTGGACCGGGTCTCCACCGAGATCGACTGGATCATGAAGTACCGGTTGATCGAGCAGTACCGCGAGAAGCACCAGATGACGATGTCCAACCCGCGGGTCGCCCAGATCGACCTCGCGTACCACGACATCCACCGCCGCCGGGGCCTGTTCTACCTGCTGCAGAACAAGGGCCGGGCGGCACGGATCACCACCGACCTCAAGACCTTCGAGGCCAAGTCGGTGCCCCCGCAGACCACCCGGGCGCGGCTGCGCGGCGACTTCATCCGCCGGGCGCAGGAGCAGCGGCGCGACTTCACGGTGGACTGGGTCCACCTGAAGCTGAACGACCAGGCGCAGCGCACCGTGCTGTGCAAGGACCCGTTCCGGTCGGTGGACGAGCGGGTGGAGAAGCTCATCGCGGGCATGTGACGCCCGCGCAGGGCGACGGCGGTCACCAGGGTGGCGTCCGGGCGGGTGGGTCCGGGCGCCACCCCCCGTGTGCCCGCTTGCGCCTCCCGGTCGGCGGCGCCCCGGGGCCATACGCTGGCGACCATGCGCCGATTCGCCGCCCTGCCGGCCGTGCCCCTTGCCGCCCTGCTCGTCGCCGTGCTCGCCGCGTGCACCAGCGGCTCCTCCGGTTCCTCCGGCGGCTCGCCCGCCGCCTCGGCCTCGGCGACCGCGGTGCCGAGCCCGGTGGAGTCCGCCGACCCGATGCCGACCGTCGCCGGCGACTTCGGCTCGAAGGCCGAGATCACCCTCCCGCAGGGGCAGCCGAGCGGCGAGTTCGTGGTCAGCACCGTGCACGAGGGCGACGGCGCCACGGTGGCCAAGGGCGACTGGGTGACAGTCAACTACACCGCCAAGGACTGGACGACCGGCAAGGACGTCTCCAGCTCGTACGACACCGGCGGCAAGCCGCAGCTGTACCAGGCCGGCAGCGGCCAGCTGGTGCCCGCCTTCGACCAGGCGGTGATCGGCAAGAAGGCCGGCAGCCGGGTGCTGGTGGTGGCCCCGCCGGCGGCCGGCTTCGGCACCGCGGGGAACACCGCGGCCGGGGTCGGCGGGCAGGACACCGTGGTCTTCGTGCTGGACATCCTCGACGTGGTACCGCCGGACTCCACCGTCTCCGGCGAGATGACCGAGCCGCCCGCGACCGCGCCGCAGGTGAAGGACAACGGCAAGCAGGCGCCGACGATCACCATCCCGGCCGGGCAGAGCCCGCCGACCGAGCTCCAGACCTACGTGCTGATCAAGGGTGACGGCAAGCCGGTGCAGTCCGGGCAGCAGCTGCTGGTGCAGTACACCGGCGTGCTGTGGTCGGACGGCTCGCAGTTCGACTCCTCCTACTCGCACGGCGGCGCGCAGGCCCTCCAGGTCGGCACCGGCAGCCTGATCAAGGGCTGGGACCAGGGCCTGGTCGGCCAGACCGTCGGCAGCCGGGTGATGCTCGTGGTGCCGCCGTCGCTGGCCTACGGCGAGCAGTCCAGCGGCCCGGTGCCGGGCAACTCCACGCTGGTCTTCGTCATCGACATCCTGGAGGCCGTGTAGCGACCGTCCGGCGGCCCCCGGGCAGGTCGGTCCCGTACGATCCGTCCGACACGCCCGAGGCCGGAAGACGGCCGCACCGATCACGCACCGGGAGGGGCCCGTCCTCATGCGGACCTGACATACTGCTGGCGTTTTCGGCACTGTGGCAGCGTCGTCAGGTCCGGCAAGGGCGTGGCACGGCGAGATGGATGGGGAGCAATGTCTGAGAAAGCGTCGAGCCCGGGCGAGGCCGGTACCGCCGCCGACCCCGCGGCCGCACGGCCCGGCGGCCCGCTGCCCGGCGACGGCGAGTCGATCGTCGTCCCGCCCGCGATCCTGAAGCAGCAGGCGGGCTGGGGCCAGGCCCCGGCACGTCCCGCCGGCGAGAAGGACGAGGAGCCGCAGGTCTTCGCCTCGACGGTGCGCCGCCAGGACCTCTCGGAGGCCGGTTACGACGAGGAGCCGCCCGGCGCGGGCCGCCTCGGCGCGATCCTCGGCACCGTGCTGGCCGTGCTGCTGGTCGGCAGCTGCATCACGCTCTACATGGTGAACAAGGACGACGGGAAGCCCGCCTCGGCCTCGCCGGACGCGGCGGCCACCGCGGCGTCCCCGACGCCGTCCGCCGACCCGGTGCCGCCGATCAAGGACAACGCCAAGGTGCTGCCGACCGTCACCGGCGAATTCGGCACCAAGGCGACCATCGCCCTGCCCAAGGAGGCCTCCGACGGCACCTTCGTGGTCAAGGAGCTGAAGTCCGGCGACGGCGCCAAGGTCGACAAGAACACCTGGGTCACCGCCGACTTCTCCGCCATGAACTGGGGCACCGGCAAGGAGATCGAGGGCTCGTACTCCAGCGGCAAGCCGCAGCTCTTCCAGGCCGGCGCCGGCAAGCTGATCCCGGCGCTCGACCAGGCCGTCACCGGCCACAAGGCCGGCAGTCGACTGCTCGTGGTCGCCCCGCCGGCCGCCGCGTTCGGTGCGCAGGGCAGCAGCGGCATGGGCGTCGGCGCCAAGGACACCCTGGTGTTCGTGATCGACATCAAGAACGCCACCGCCCCGGACACGGTGCTCAGCGGCGACATGACGGCCCCGCCGGCCGACATGCCGAAGGTCAAGGACAACGGCAAGAAGCCCGCCGAGATCACCCCGGTGCCCGGCACCCCCGAGGTCAAGGACCTCAAGTCGCACGTCCTCATCCAGGGCAAGGGCCGCAAGATCGAGGCCGGCGAGAAGGTCCTCGTCCAGTACACCGGCGCGCTGTACAAGGACGGCAAGGTCTTCGACTCCTCGCTCAAGCGCGGTGAGGCCTTCACCTTCGTCACCGGTGGCGGCGGCGTCATCGAGGGCTGGGACAAGGGCGTCACCGGCCAGACCGTGGGCAGCCGGATCGAGCTGGTGATCCCCGCCGCGCTCGCCTACAAGGACCAGGCGCAGGGAGACATCCCCGCCAATTCGACACTGGTCTTCGTGATCGACATCCTGGATGCCGGCGTCGGCGCCCAGGACTAGTCCCGGGTCGGACGCACAGGGCCCACCCGGGCCGCGCGACACGTCGCGCCGCCCGGGAATGGCCCGGACGGGCGGCGGCGCGCCGTACGGTGGATCGCAGCGGTGCCTGCACCCCGTCATGTCTGTATCACCGAACGAGATGAGTCTGTTGTGAGCCTTAGCAAGCCGGAGATCGACTTCCCGGGCGGCGAGCCCCCGAAGGAGCTGCAGATCCGCGACATCGTCGTCGGCGACGGTGCGGAGGCCAAGGCCGGCGCCACGGTCGAGGTCCACTACGTGGGTGTCACCTTCTCCACCGGCGAGGAGTTCGACGCCTCCTGGAACCGCGGTCAGTCCTTCCGCTTCCCGCTCGGCGCGGGCCGCGTCATCAAGGGCTGGGACCAGGGCGTCCAGGGCATGAAGGTCGGCGGCCGCCGCGAGCTGGTCATCCCGCCGAACCTGGCCTACGGCAACCAGTCGCCGAGCCCGCTGATCCCCGCGGGTTCGACCCTGATCTTCGTCGTCGACCTGCTCGGCGTCTGAGACACCCCACCGCGCCGGGCCGCACCCCCCCTGCGGGGAGCGGCCCGGCGCCGTGCTGTGCCGTGCTAACGCCCGCTCGCCTCCGGGCCCTCCCGACCCGGCGCCGACGGTCGGCGCTCCGTCGCTTCGCTCCCGCGCTTCTCCCTTTCGGCACCGGCGGGCCCTTCGGCTCGGGGCGGGTCTGTCGCCCGCTCGCCTCCGGGCCCTCCCGACCCGGCGCCGACGGTCGGCGCTCCGTCGCTTCGCTCCCGCGCTTCTCCCTTTCGGCACCGGCGGGCCCTTCGGCTCGGGGCGGGTCTGTCGCCCCCTCTCGGCGGGTTTGTTGCCCGCTCGGCCGGGGTCGGGCCGGGCCCCGGTGGGGCTCGGCTTTTGCTCGGCGTGCCCGGACCGGTACGGTCGGGTCGCCGGATCACGAAGGTGCCGGGCGGACGGACAGGAAGGTCAGCGATGGCGATCGCCAAGGCGGAGCGGTTGATGAACCTCGCCCTCTGTCTGATGAACACCAGACGGCCGCTCTCCAAGAAGGAGCTGCGCGAGTCCGTCGAGGCCTACCGGGAAGCCTGGCAGCAGGGCAGCGAGGACGCCTTCAACCGGATGTTCGAGCGCGACAAGGACGATCTGCGCGAGCTCGGCCTGGTCATCGACGTCGACGAGAACGCCCTCGACGGCGAGGTCGGCTACCTCGCCCGCCGGGACCGCAACCGGCTCCCCGAGATCGTGCTCGACGCCGAGGAGGCCGCCGCCCTCACCCTGGTCGCCAGGGTCTGGCAGCAGGCCAAGATGTCCGGTGCCGCCAGCGGAGCCCTGCAGAAGCTCAGGGCGGCCGGCATGCCCGTCGCCGAGGACGCCGAGCACACCGCCCTCCAGCCGCGGATCCCCGCCCGCGAGGCCGCCTTCGAGCCGCTGCTGGTCGCAGCCCGTGACCGGCGGCCGGTCACCTTCGACTACCGCAAGGCCGGCGCCGCCCTCCCCGAGCAGCGCGCCGTCGAGCCCTGGGCCCTCGAGTGCTGGCGCGGCCACTGGTACCTGGCCGGCTACGACCGCGACCGGCAGAGCGCCCGCGTCTTCCGGCTCAGCCGGATCACCGGCAAGGTCCGCTCCCGGGCCGGCGGCTTCACGGGCGACGTCCCCGAGCACGTCGACGTGCGCGCCCACGTCGCCCGGTTCGCCGGGGAGGGCGCCGTCACCGAGGGCGCCACCGCCACCGTCCGGCTGCGCCGCGGCGCCGCCTTCCCGCTCCGCGGGCGGGCGATCGCCACCCACCGGGTCGACGACCAGTGGGACGAGCTGGAGATCCCGTACGGCTACGGCCTCGGCGCCGACCTCGCCGAGTTCGGGCCCGACGTGGTCGTCCTCGGGCCGGACGACCTGCGGGCGGACGTCATCGACCGGCTGCGCGCCGTCGCCGGAGTGGGGGAGCAGGAAGCATGAGCAACGCGATCGACCAGACCCGGCGGATGCTGTCGCTGGTCACCTACCTGCGTGAGCGCCCCGGTGCCGAGGTGGCCGAGGTCGCCCGCGCCTTCGGCATCACCGAGCGCGAGCTGATCGGCGACCTCAACGTGCTGCCGATGTGCGGCACCAGCTTCCGCGGCGGCGACCTGCTCGACATCGACACCGACGGCGAGCGGATCTGGTGGCACAACGTCGACGACGTCGCCCAGCCGCTGCGCCTGGCCGCCGACGAGGCCACCGCCCTGCTGGTCGCCGCCCGCGCGGTGGCCGGCCTGCCGGGCCTGCGCCGCCGTGACCGGGAGGCGCTCACCCGCGCCGTCACCAAGATCGAGGACGCGGCCGGCGAGAGCGCCGAGTCCAGCGCCCGGGTCGGCGTCACCTTCGAGGCCGAGGGCCAGGTCTTCGCCGACATCGACCGCGCCCTCACCGAGGGCCGCCGGCTCTGGCTGCGCTACTGGTCGCACGGCCGCGGCGGCATGACCGAGCGCGAGGTCGACCCGATCCGCCTGGTCACCGAGGGCCACACCTACCTCGAGGCCTGGTGCCGCACCTCCGAGGACCGGCGGATCTTCCGGCTCGACCGGGTCGCCGAGATCAAGGTGCTGGACGAGCCCGCGGACCCGCCGCGGGTCGAGCCCCGCGACCTGTCCGCCGGCCTGGTCAACCCGGCCGCGGACGACCCCGAGGTGATCGTCGAGGTCGGCCCGGGCGGCCGCTGGGTCGCCGAGTACTACACCCACGACAAGGCTGAAGAGCTGCCCGACGGCGGCCTGCGGATCACCCTGCGCAGCGCCGACCCGTCCGGTCTGCGCCCGCTCGCCCTGCGGCTCGGCCGTGACGGTCGGACCGTCTCCCCGCCGGCGCTCGCCGAGCAGGCCCGCGAGGCGGCCCTCGCCGCCCTCGCCGGCTACCCGGAGGGGCAGGCCTGACCGTTGGCGTACGGCACCAGATTCCAGGTCTACTGCTCGCAGTGCCGGGAGAAGGTCGAGCTCCCGGCCGAGGACTTCCGGCTGGTGCTCGGCCCGACCCGGGAGCGCACCTTCTACGGCTTCGTCTGCCCGGAGTGCGGGGAGTCCGTCCGCAAGCCGGCCGGCGAGAAGATCGTGCAGGCGATGACGGCGGCCGGGGTCAGCACGATGCGGCTGCTGCCGGTGGAGGGCTGACGGGCCGGTAGGGTCGAGCCATGTCGTGGACCCTCACCGCCGCCGTCCTGCTGGCCACCGCCGGCCTGCTCGTCCTCGGTGCGCTCGCCGTCCGGCTGTGGGCCGACGTCCGCTCGCTGGCCCGCGCCGTGGACTCCGCCTCGCGGGCGCTGGCCGCGGCCGCCGCGGACCTCCCGGGTCGCTGACCGGGCCGGGTACCCTCGTGGACAGGCCCCGCGGTGCGGCCGGGGCCGCAGCGGGACGGCGGCTGTCGGGCGCCGACCGGCAACGACTACCATCGCCCGCAACGGGGAGGACGCGCCCCGCTGAGGAAGGTGGTGGTCGCACATGCGCATCTCGCCGACGGCGATCCTGGTGGTCGCTGTCCTCGCGGTGCTGCTCTTCGGGGCGAAACGGCTGCCGGACGCGGCACGGGCACTCGGCAGGTCGCTGCGCATCCTGCGCAGTGAGGCCGCGGCCCTGCGCGCCGACGGTTCCGGGCCCGCCCCGCAGGCACGGCCGGAGGCCGGTCCGGCGCCCATGACGATCAAGCCGGCGCCCGGCTCGGGCGACGCCCGTCCGGTCGCCCCCGCCGACCACGGCGCGGCCCCACGGGGCTGAGCCGGCACCCCCTGCTACCGGGGGTCCGCCGTCCGGCGGGCTCCGTCGTACGAGTTGAGGACCGGGCTTGAGCAAGTCTTCCAAGGCGCCGAAGCCGCCGAAGGACCCCGAGGGCCGGATGGCGCTCGCCGACCACCTGCGCGAGCTCCGCAACCGGGTGGTCAAGTCGGTCCTCACCATCGTGATCACCACGATCGTCGCGTTCTACTTCCATCGTGAGCTGACGAACTTCCTGCTCGAACCGCTCCCCACCTGCGGCGGCAACGGTCTGACCACCGACGGCCAGAAGTGCGGCGTGGTGTCGACGATCGGCCTGCTGACGCCGTTCACCCTCGCGCTCAAGGTCAGCCTCACCGCGGGTGTCGTGGCGTCGACCCCGGTCTGGCTGTACCAGCTGTGGGCCTTCGTCTCGCCCGGCCTGCACAAGCACGAGCGCAAGTACTCGGTCGGCTTCCTGACCGCCGGTATCCCGCTGTTCCTCGCGGGCACCGTGCTGGCCTACCTGATCCTCCCGGCCACCGCCCGGATGCTGATCTCCTTCGCGCCGACCGAGGCCGTGCCGATCATGCCGGCCGAGGACTACCTCGACGTGGTGACCCGGATGGTGCTGGTCTTCGGCGGCGCCTTCGAGCTGCCGCTGCTGCTGGTCATGCTGAACCTGGTCGGCGCGCTGAGCGGCAAGCGGCTGCTCGGCTGGTGGCGCGGCATGGTCATGGGCATCACCGTCTTCGCCGCCTTCGCCACGCCCAGCGCCGACCCGGTGAGCATGCTGGCGCTGGCCGCGCCGATCTGGGCGCTGTACTTCCTCGCCGCGGGTATCGCGATCCTGAACGACCGCCGCCGGGCGCGGCGCAACCCGGACGCCGGACTGAGCGACGAGGAGGCCTCGCACCTGGACCTCTCGGTCGAGGGCGTGGACGGCCCGGACGCGATCGAGGCCTCGGCCGCCCCGGAGGCGCCCGCCCCGGTGCCGGCCGCCCGCACCGAGCAGATGGACGACATCACCTGATCCGGCCCGAGCCCCTGCCCCGGAGCCCCGGCCCGCCGATGACCACGGCGGACCGGGGCTCCCGGCGTTCTCATGGAGGGGAGGAGGTGGTTGCGATGCCCAAGGTGTCGAGATCCCGCGCCGCCGGGCCGGCCGACGAGGGGCCGGTGGCGGCCCGGCGCGGGGAGGCCGGCGACTGGACGGTGGACTTCGTCGAGTTCCGGCAGGAGGTGGACGGCGCGCCGCTGATGGCGTCCGCGCCCGGCGGCGCTTGCAGCTGCCCGCACTGGGGCTACGTCTTCCGCGGTCGGATGGTCTTCCGGTTCGGGGACCGCGAGGAGGTGTTCGAGGCGGGGGACGCGTTCCACCTGCCACCGGGCCACGTGCCGTGGATCGCGGCCGGTACCGAGATCGTCCAGTTCAGCCCGACCGCGGAGCTGCGGGCCTTCGAGGAGGCGATGGCGCGGGCCGCGTCCGGGGAGTGACCCTTCCGTCCAGCTGAACCATGTGACATATTACTGCTGTGCTCACGGAACCCAGCCACGACGTCGTGGTGATCGGCGCCGGCGTGGTCGGCGCCGCCTGCGCCTACTACGCCGCGCGGGCCGGCCTGCGGGTCGCCGTGGTCGACCGCGGCCCGGTGGCCGGCGGCACCACCGGCGCCGGCGAGGGCAACCTGCTCGTCTCCGACAAGGAGCCCGGGCCCGAACTCGACCTCGCCCTGCTCTCCACCCGCCTCTGGCAGGAGATCGCCGGGGAGCTCGGCGAGGCCGTCGAGTACGAACCCAAGGGCGGCCTCGTGGTCGCCGCCGACCCGGCCGGGCTGGCCGCCCTGCACCGCTTCGCGGACCGCCAGCGTGCCCTCGGGATCCGCGCCGAGGAGATCCCCGCGGACGGGCTCGCCGACCTCGAACCGCACCTCGCCACCGGCCTCGCCGGCGGCGTCCACTACCCGCAGGACGCCCAGGTGCAGCCCGCCCTCGCCGCCGCCCACCTGCTGCGCGCCTCCGGCGCCGACCGCTTCCTCGGCGAGACCGTCCGCGCCCTGCGCACCACCGCCTCCGGTGCCGTCCGCGGCGTGGCCACCGACCGGCGGGAGCTCGCCGCCCCCGCGGTCGTCAACGCCGCCGGTACCTGGGGCGGCGAGATCGCCGCCCTGGCCGGCGTCGCCCTGCCGGTGCTGCCGCGGCGCGGCTTCGTCCTCGTCACGGAGCCGCTGCCACGGATCGTCCGGCACAAGGTGTACGCCGCCGACTACGTCGCCGACGTTGCCAGCGGCTCCGCAGCGCTGCAGACCTCCGCCGTCGTCGAGGGCACCCCCGCCGGCCCGGTGCTGATCGGCGCCAGCCGGGAGCGGGTCGGCTTCGACCGCACGCTCTCCGTGGAGGTGCTGCGCCGGCTCGCCGCCCAGGCCGCCGCCCTCTTCCCGGTGCTCCGGGAGGTCGCCGTGCAGCGCGCCTACCGCGGCTTCCGCCCCTACCTGCCCGACCACCTGCCCGCCGTCGGCGCCGACCCGCGCGTCCCCGGGCTCTTCCACGCCTGCGGCCACGAGGGCGCCGGGATCGGGCTCGCCCCCGCCACCGGCCTGCTGATCGCCCAGCAACTCACCGGCCGTCCCACCGCGCTGGACCCGACACCCTTCCGCGCCGACCGCTTCGCGGACCCGTCCGCCGATCGAGGAGAGGCATGACCGCGCACCGCACCCCCGCCCGGCTGGTCGACGCCCGACCCGGGCCGGGTCACACCATCGAGTTCGACGGACGGCCCGTCCCCGTGCTGCCCGGCCAGACCATCGCCGCCGCGCTCTGGGCGAACGGCATCCTCGCCTGGCGCCGCACCCGGGTCGGGGGCCGTCCGCGCGGCGCCTTCTGCGGCATCGGGGTCTGCTACGACTGCCTCGCCACCGTCGACGGCCGGCCCAACCTGCGCACCTGCCTGCTGCCCGCCGAGCCCGGCACCGTCGTCACCACCCAGGAGGGACACGGCCGTGCCGACCTCGAAGTCTGACCCGGCCGCCCGGCCTTACGACCTGGCGATCGTCGGCGCCGGACCGGCCGGGCTGGCCGCCGCCGTCACCGCCGCCGGACTCGGCCTGCGCTGCGCCCTGCTGGACGCCGCCGAGCGCCCGGGCGGCCAGTACTATCGCCACCCCGCGCCCGGCCTCGGCGCAGCCCGCCCCGACCGCCTCCACCACCACTGGCCCGCCTTCGCGGCCCTCCTGCGGCGACTCGACGCACACACCCGGGCCGGACGGGTCGACCACCTGTCCGGCCACCACGTCTGGACGGCCGAACCCGGCGAGACCTGGCGACTGCGCGCCGTCGTCGGCCCCGGCGGCCCCAGCAGCACGGGCAGCGCCGGCCGGGCCGCCGTGGTCGAGGCCCGCGCGGTGCTGCTCGCCACCGGCGCCTACGAACGCCAGCTGCCCTTCCCCGGCTGGACCCTGCCCGGGGTCGTCACCGCCGGCGGAGCCCAGGCCATGCTCAAGTCCGGGCTGGTGCTGCCCGGCCGCCGGATCGTGGTCGCCGGCAGCGGGCCGCTGCTGCTCGCCGCGGCCGCCTCGCTCGCCGCGGCCGGCGCCCGGGTGCCCGCCGTCGTCGAGGCCGGCGACTACCTCGGCTACGCCCGGACACCCGCCGCCCTCGCCGCCCTCGCCCGCAACCCCGGCAAGCTCGGCGAGGGCGCCCGGCACGCCGTCCTGCTGCTGCGCCACCGGGTGCGGCTGCGGCCGCGCAGCGCCGTCGTCGAAGCCCACGGCGAGGACCGGGTCACCGCCGTCACGGTCGCCCGGCTGGACGCAGACTGGCGACCCGTCCCCGGCACCGGGCGGCGGATCGCCTGCGACGCGCTCGCCGTCGGCCACGGACTGCTGCCGCAGATCGAACTCGCCACCGAACTCGGCGCCGCCACCCGCACCGGCCCGGACGGCGCCGTCGCCCTGGCCGTCGACGAGCGGCTGCGCACCAACCTGCCCGGGCTCTGGGCGGCGGGCGAGACCTGCGGGGTCGGCGGCGCGGACCTCGCCCTGGTCGAAGGGGAGATCGCCGCCCGGGAGATCGCCGGCCGGCCGGTGCCGGCCGCACTCCGCTCGCTGCGCCGCCGCCGCCGCGCCTTCGCCCACCTGCTGGCCGCCGCCCACCGGCCCGGCCCGGGCTGGACGGACTGGCTCACCCCGGAGACGGACGTCTGCCGCTGCGAGGAGGTGCCGGCCGCCCGCATCCGGGAGGCCGTCGACGAACTCGGCGCGGGCGACGCCCGGACGGTCAAACTGCTCACCCGCGCCGGGATGGGCTGGTGCCAGGGCCGGATGTGCGGCCCCGCCGTGGCCTGCCTCGCCGGCGGTGGCCCGCCCCGCCCCGACAGCCGGCCGCTCGCCTGCCCCGTCCCGCTCGCGCACCTCGCCGACGCCGCGGACGAGTCACCCGGCGGCAGCGGCTGAACCCGCCGGCGTGGAGCCGCGTCGGGCGCGTGCCGTACGGGCGGGCCGCCGGGATCCCGGCGGGTCGCCCTTGTGGCGGCCTGCGAGGGTCGGTAAAATGTCACACCTCACCACTCAGGAGCGAACCCCATGACCCGAGTCCCGTACGACCCCGCCCGGCCCTGGCGGGGCATCATGGTCGCCACCGCGCTGCCGCTGCGCGCGGACCTCACGGTCGACCACGACGCCTACGGCGAGCACGTCCGCCGGCTGATCGACGCCGGCTGCCACGGCGTCGTGCCGAACGGCTCGCTCGGCGAGTACCAGACGCTCACCCCGGAGGAGCGGGCCCGGGTGGTGCGGACCGCCGTCGAGGCCGCCGGCGACGGCGCCCGGGTGATGCCCGGTGTGGCCGCGTACGGCTCCGCCGAGTCCCGCCGCTGGGCCGAGCAGGCCGCCGAGGCCGGCGCCGGGTCGGTGCTGCTGCTGCCGCCCAACGCCTACCGCGCCGACGAGGCGGCCGTCCGCGCCCACTACGCCGAGGTGGCCAGGGCCGGGCTGCCGGTCGTGGCATACAACAACCCGATCGACACCAAGGTCGACCTGGTGCCGGAACTGCTCGCCCGGCTGCACGCGGACGGCTCGATCGTCGCGGTCAAGGAGTTCAGCGGCGACGTCCGCCGTGCCTACCAGATCGCCGAACTCGCCCCCGGGCTCGACCTGTTGATCGGCGCCGACGACGTGCTGCTGGAGCTCGCCCTGGCCGGCGCGGTCGGCTGGATCGCCGGCTACCCCAACGCGCTGCCGAAGGCCTCCGTAGCGCTGTACGAGGCGGCCGTCGCCGGGGACCTCGCCACCGCGCTGCCGCTCTACCGCACCCTGCACCCGCTGCTGCGCTGGGACTCCAAGACCGAGTTCGTCCAGGCCATCAAGCTGTCCATGGACATCGCGGGAATGCCCGGCGGGCCCTGCCGCCCGCCCCGCGGCCCGCTCGCCCCGGAGGTTGCGGCCGCCGTCCGCGCCGCCACCGAGAAGGCGCTCGCCGAGGGCCTGTCCTAGGACGCCGGGTATCCGACGAGGGGCGCGTGGTACCCCCACGCGCCCCTGATGACCTCACCGATCGCGCACCTTTCACCACGAGGGGGAGCTGCCATGCGCAGCCGCCACGTCTTCCACGCCGTCGACTCGCACACCGAGGGCATGCCCACCCGCGTGATCACCGGCGGGTTCGGCACCCTCCCCGGGGCCACCATGGCCGAGCGGCGGGTGCACTTCCAGCAGCACCTGGACCACTTCCGCACCCTGCTGATGTGCGAGCCGCGCGGCCACGCCGCGATGAGCGGCGCCATCCTGCAACCGCCGACCCGGCCGGACGCCGACTTCGGGGTGCTCTTCATCGAGGTCTCCGGCCTGCTGCCGATGTGCGGCCACGGCACCATCGGCGTCGCCACGGTGCTCGTCGAGACCGGCATGGTCGAGGTGCGGGAACCGGTGACCACCGTCCGCCTGGACACCCCGGCCGGGCTGGTCACCGCCGAGGTGCGGGTCGAGAACGGCGCCGCCAAGGCCGTCACCATCCGCAACGTGCCGTCCTTCTCCGCCGGGCTCGACCTCAAGGTCCAGGTCCCCGGCCACGGCACGGTGGCCTACGACCTCGCCTACGGCGGCAACTACTACGCCATCCTGCCGCTGGACCGGCTCGGCCTGCCCTTCGACCGCTCCCGCAAGCAGGAGATCCTCGACGCAGGCCTCGCCCTGATGACCGCGATCAACGAGACCGACCGGCCCGTCCACCCCGAGGACGAGAGCATCCACGGCTGCCACCACGTGCAGCTGGTCGCCCCCGGCTCCACCGGACGGCACTCCCGGCACGCCATGGCCATCCACCCCGGCTGGTTCGACCGCTCCCCGTGCGGCACCGGCACCTCCGCCCGGATGGCCCAGCTCAACGCCCGCGGCGAACTGCCGATCGGCCAGGACTTCGTCAACGAGTCCTTCATCGGAACCACCTTCACCGGGCGCATCGTCGAGCGCACCACCGTCGCCGGCCGGCCCGCCATCGTGCCCACCGTCACCGGCCGCGCCTGGATCACCGGCACCGCCCAGTACTTCCTCGACCCGGACGACCCCTTCCCGGCCGGCTTCCTCCTCTGACCCGACTGCTCCGACCCGACCGCCGAACCCGTCCGCCGAACCCGTCCGCCGCGCGCGCACCCACCCGAAGGGCCCGACGTGACCGTCACCTCGTACAACCCCGCCGACCCGACCGACCTCGTGGCCACCGTCGACACCCCCGGCGCCGCCGGCACCCGGGCCGCCGTCGACCGGGCCCGCGCCGCCCAGCCCGGCTGGTACGCCGCCGGGGCCGCCGCCCGCGCCGCCGCCCTCGGCCGGGCCGCCGACGCCGTCGAGAACGCCGTCGATGAACTCGCCGCGCTCGCCGCCCGCGAGGTCGGCAAGCCGCTCGCCGAGGCCCGCGGCGAGGCCGCCAGGGCCGTCGCGATCCTCCGCTACTACGCGCAGGCCCCGTACGCGCCGACCGGCGCCGTCCACGACACCGCCGCCGGCCCGGGCCTGCTGCTCACCCGCCGCCGCCCGCACGGCGTCGCCGGACTCGTCACCCCCTGGAACTTCCCGCTGGCGATCCCCGTCTGGAAGGCCGCCCCGGCCCTCGCCGTCGGCAACACCGCCGTCCTCAAGCCCGCCCCCGAGGCCACCGGCTGCGCGCTGCGCCTCGCCGAACTGCTCGACCTGGCCGAGGGCGTGCTCACCGTCGTGCCCGGCGGCGCCGAGGAGGGCGCCGCCCTCGTCGACACCGCCGACGTGGTCTCCTTCACCGGCTCCACCGCCGTCGGACAGGCCGTCATCGCCGCCACCGCCGCCCGCGGCATCCCCGCCCAGGCCGAACTCGGCGGCCTCAACGCCGCCCTGGTGCTGCCCGACGCCGACATCGAGCAGGCGGCCGACCACCTCGCCGCCGCCGTCGCCGGCTACGCCGGCCAGAAGTGCACCGCCACCGGCCAGGTGATCGCCGTCGGCGCCGCGTACGAACCGCTCCGCGAGGCGCTCGCCAAGCGGCTCGCCGCCGCCGAGCGCGGCCCCGTCATCGGCGAGGCCGCGCTGGAACGGCTCACCGGCGCCGTCGACTCCGCCCGCGCCGCCGGGGCGAGTGTCCTCACCGGCGGCGGCCGCACCCCCGGCCCCGGCTGGGGCTTCGAACCCGCGCTGCTCGCCGACGTCCCGGCCGGCCACCCGCTGCGCACCGAGGAGTACTTCGGGCCGATCGCCGTCCTGCTGCCCGCCGCCGACCTCGACGAGGCGATCGCCCTCGCCAACGCCGGACGGCACACCCTCGCCGCCTCCGTGCACACCCGCGACCTGGACACCGCGCTCGCCGCCGCCGACCGGCTCGCCGCCGGCATGATCCGGATCAACGCCCCCACCACCGGCGTCGACTTCCACCTGCCCTTCGGCGGCACCGGCTCCGCCGGCTGGGGCGGACGCGAACAGGGCGCTGCCGCCCTCGAGTTCTACACCGCGAGCCGCACCGTCACGCTGCTCCCGTCCGCATGAGCGACGCACCCGGGCCCGCCGTGGTCGAGGCCGTCGACTACCACACCGCGGGCGAGCCGTTCCGGATCGTCGCCACCGGACTGCCCGACGTCAACGGCGCCACCGTCGCCGAACGCCGCGCCGCCGCGATCGGGGCCGGTGGCACCGCCACCGCACCCCGCCCCGGCCCGCTCGACGAACTGCGCCGCCTGCTCAGCCGCGAACCGCGCGGCCACAGCGGGATGTACGGCGGCTTCGTGGTGCCGCCCGACGACGCCGGCGCCCACCTCGGCGTGCTCTTCTGGCACAAGGACGGCTACTCCACCGCCTGCGGCCACGGCACCATCGCGCTCGCCGCCTGGGCGGTCGACACCGGCCTCGTCCCCGCGCCGGCCGACGGCACCGCCGAGGTGCGGATCGACGTGCCCTCCGGCCGAGTCGCCGCCACCGTGCACCGTAGCCGCGGACGCACCACCGGCATCGCCTTCCGCAACGTGCCCGCCTTCGTCACCGCCCGCGCCCTGCCCGTGACCACCCGGTACGGGCCCTGCACGGTGGACGTGGCACACGCCGGCGCCTGCTACGCCTCCGTCCGCGCCGCCGACCTCGGGCTGTCCGTCACCGCCGCCCGACTCCCCGGCCTCACCGCCGCCGGACAGGCCGTCCGTGCCGCCCTGGACGGCCACCCCGCCACCCGGCACCCCACCGACGACCGGCTCTCCGGCGTCTACGGCGTCGTCCTCCACGAGGCGCTGCCCGACACCGCCGACGGCCCCGCGCAGCGCAACGTCACCGTCTTCGCCGACGGCCAGGTCGACCGCTCGCCCTGCGGCTCCGGCACCTCCGCCCGGCTCGCGCTGCTGGCCGCCGACGGCCTGCTCCCGCCCGGCAAGGCACTGCGCCACCTGTCGGTGATCGACACCGTGTTCACCGGCCGGGTGCTCGGCGAGCAGGACGGCGGGCTGCTCACCGAGGTCACCGGCACCGCCCACCGCACAGGCGAGCACCGCTTCCTGCTCGACCCCGACGACGGCCTCGGGACGGGTTTCCTGCTGTGATCCCGCACCTGCCGCTCACCCTCGGCCCGGCCGCCGCCGTCCGCGCCCTCGCCGACGCCCTCACCGCCGGACTCGACCCGGAGACCCAGCCGCCGCGCACCGCCGTCCCCGTCCCGGCCGGCGAACTGCTGCTGATGCCGGCGGCGGCCGGCGGTTTCGCCGGAGTGAAGATCGCCGGAGTGGCCCCCGGCAACCCCGGCCGCGGACTGCCCCGGATCACCGGCGGCTACCTGCTGCTGGACGGCCCCACCCTGCAGCCGCTCGCCCTGCTCGACGGCGCCGCCCTCACCGCGCTGCGCACCCCCGCCGTCACCGCCCTCGCCCTGGACCGGCTCGCCGCCCCGGACGCGACCCGCCTGGTGATCTTCGGGACCGGCCCGCAGGCGTACGGGCACCTGGCCGCGCTGCTCGCCGTCCGCCCGCTCGAACGGGTCACGGTGGTCGGCCGCCGCCCCGGCCCCGCCGAGGCCCTCGCCGCACACGCCCGCACGCTCGGCCTCACGGCCGAGGCCGGCCCCCCGGACGCCGTCACCGCAGCCGACCTGGTGGTCTGCTGCACCACCGCCCGCACCCCGCTCTTCGACGGACGGCTCGTCCCGGCGCACGCCGCGGTGGCCGCCGTCGGCTCCCACGAACCCGCTGCCCGGGAGGTCGACACCGCGCTCGTCCGGCGGGCCGCGCTCTACGCGGAGGCGCGGTCGGCGGCCCTACGGGAGGCCGGGGACCTGCTGGCGGCCTTCGCCGAAACCGGCCCGGCACCGCTTGCTAATCTTTCAGAACTGGTGACGGCCGGGGCAGTTGTGCCCCAGGATCGACCACGGTTCTTCAAGAGCGTCGGCATGGCCTGGGAGGATCTCGCGGTCGCCGCCGCCCAGTACGAGCTCGGTGGCAAGCCCGGCGCAACGTGACATTGTACGATGAGGTCCAGTACACCTCCGGAGGCACACCATGGCGGACCTCAAGCCCCGCGCCCTCATCTCCGTCCAGGAGAGACTGCGCGACCAGGTCGCCCACGCCCTGCGCGCGGCCCTGATCTCCGGCGAGCTGCGCCCCGGCGTCGTCTACTCGGCCCCCGCCCTCGCCGCCGACTTCGGCGTCTCCGCCACCCCCGTGCGCGAGGCCATGCTCGACCTCGCCCGCGAGGGCCTGGTCGAGGCCGTCCGCAACAAGGGCTTCCGGGTCACCGAGCTCAGCGAGCGCGACCTCGACGAGTTCACCGAGATCCGCGCCCTGATCGAGGTCCCGACCGTCGGCCGGGTCACCCGCACCGCCACCCGCGAACAGCTGGAGGCCCTCCGGCCCGAGGCCGAGGCCATCGTCGCCGCCGCCCGTGCCCACGACCTCATCGCCTACCTGGAGGCCGACCGGCGTTTCCACCTCGGGCTGCTCGGCCTCGCCGGCAACGCCCGGCTGGTCGAGACCGTAGGCGACCTCCGCAAGCGGTCCCGGCTGTACGGGCTGACCCGGCTCGACCAGCGCGGCGAACTCGTCTCCTCCGCCGAGGAGCACCTGGAACTCCTCGACCTGATGATCGCCGGCGACGCCGAGGCCGCCGAGGAGTGCATGTCGCGGCACCTCGGACACGTCCGTTCGCTGTGGGCGGCGGGGCTGGAGGCCCCCGAGGAGGAGCCGGTGAGGCTTCGCGCGCGCTGAACGCGAGCCTGGAGGTGCCCCCCCCGCGCTCCTACGCTGTGCCGATGTACGCCCGCCAGCCGCCTGACGTGGTGATGTCCTCGGCGCCGGTCAGGGCCACGGGTTCGCAGAGGAAGCCGGGGACGCGGGTGCCGTCGGCGAGGTCGACGGGGCCGAGGGCCATCGGGTGGGGGAGGGCGGCCAGCAGGGTGCCGAGGCCGGCGGCGGGGAGCTCCCAGAGCTCGCCCACGACGGTGGCGCCGCCCTCGTCGACCCGGACGAGGGCGGGCTTGGGCGGGACGGTGTCCAGGGTGTACAGCCGGTAGGCCTGCGCCGTCCGCACCTCTCCGCAGAACCGGCCTCCCAGAGACGTCAGTTGGCCGTTCAGGGGCTGGCCGGTGAGGTGGGCGCCGAACACCGCCAGGCGGACGGGCGGTTCGGCGAGCAGGCGGGCGATCGCGCCGAGCCGCTCCTCGGTGTCGGCCGGGCCGACCAGCATCACGCCGAACGGCAGTCCGTCGACCGTGCCCGCGGGCACCGCGATCGCGCAGAGCCCCAGCAGATTGGCCGAGTTGGTGAACCGGCCGAGCCGGGTGTTGCTGCCGACCGGGTCGGCGGCCACCTCGGCGAGGGTCGGGTGCCAGGTGGTGGTGGGCAGCAACAGGGCGTCCGCGTCGCCGAGTTCGGCCAGGGCGACGTCCCGCAGGCGGGCGAGCTGGGCGAGGTCGGCGTACAGCCGGTGGGCGGGCAGGTCGCGGGCCGCGCCGATGATCCCGGCCACCACCGGGTCGAGCCCCTCGCCGCCCTTCTCGGCGAGGGCGTCCCCGAACGCGCCCACCGCGGTGTACCGTTCGGCGACGAACGCGCCGCCGTAGAGCATCGCCGCGACCCTGTCGAACGGCGCGAGGTCGAGATCGCGCAGCTCGGCGCCGGCCGTGGCGAGCCGGTCGGCGGCCGCGGTGTACGCCCCGGCCCAGCCGTCGGCGAGGGTGCCCAGCCGGGCGGCGGCCGGGGCGGCGATCCGCCAGGGCCCGGGCCGCCGCGCGGGCAGCGGCGCCGGTGCCGGATCGGCGAGCAGCCGCAGCGCCGCCTGCGCCTCGTCGACCGTCCGGGCGAACACCGACACGCAGTCCAGGCTCGCGCAGGCGGGGACGACGCCCTCGGTGGGCACCCGGCCCGGGGTGGGCTTGAGGCCGACGATGCCGTTGAGGGCGGCGGGCACCCGGCCGGAGCCCGCGGTGTCGGTGCCGAGCGCCAGGTCCACCACGCCGAGGGCGACGGCCACCGCCGAGCCGGAACTCGACCCGCCGGAGATCCGCTCCGGGTCGACGGCGTTGCGGACGGCGCCGTAGGGGCTGCGGGTGCCGACCAGACCGGTGGCGAACTGGTCGAGGTTGGTGGTGCCCAGGACGACCGTGCCCGCCGCCCGCAGCCGGGCCACCGCCGGGGCGTCCCGGTCGGGCGGGTACGCGTACGCGGGGCAGCCGGCCGTGGTGGGCAGCCCGGCGACGTCGATGTTGCCCTTGACCGCGGTGACCGTGCCGGCCAGCGGCAGGTGCTCGCCGCCCGCCACCCGGGCGTCGACCAGGGCCGCCTCGGCCTCGGCCTGCGCCTGCGGACGGAGGTCGATCCACACCTCGGGCCGGTCGACGGCGGCGATCCGCGCGTACGCCCGGCGGACCCGTTCCACGGCCCCGACGGCGGCGCTCACGCGATCGCTCCCAGCACCACCAGCGGGCTGCCGGCCTCGACCTGGTCGCCGGAGCCGACCAACAGCTCCGCCACCACGCCGTCCCGGTCCGCGGTCACCGCCGTCTCCATCTTCATCGCCTCCAGCGCCATCAACTGCTGCCCCTTGCGCACCCGTTCGCCCGGTGCGACATCGACCTTCCACACACAGGCGGTGAACTCGGCCTCCACCACGCCGCCCCCCGGGGGCACGGTGACCGTCCGCGGCGCGACCGGTGCGGCGCCGGCCGCCCGCTCGGCCCGGTCGAACTCGCCCGCCTCCTCCCAAGCCTGCCGCTCGGCGGCGAACGCCGCCGCCTGGACGGCCCGGAACTCCGCGATCGGCGCGGCGTTCTCGTCCAGGAAGCGCAGGTGGTCGGCGAGCGCGAACTCGCCCTCCTCGACCTTCAGGGCGAACCGCCCGGCCGCCATGTCGGCCCGCATCTCCAGCAGTTCCTCCGCCGAGACGGGGTACCAGCGAATGCGGTCGAAGAACCGCAGCAGCCAGGGCGCGCCCGGCTCGAACGGGCCGCGCTGCTGCCAGCCCGACCACATCTGCACCGTCCGCCCGACGAACTGGTAGCCGCCCGGCCCCTCCATGCCGTACACGCAGAGGTACGCGCCGCCGATGCCGACCGAGTTCTCGGCCGTCCAGGTGCGGGCCGGGTTGTACTTGGTGGTGACCAGCCGGTGCCGTGGGTCGAGCGGGGTGGCCACCGGCGCGCCCAGGTAGACGTCGCCCAGGCCGAGCACCAGGTACTCGGCGTCGAAGACCGTGCGGTACACCTCATCGACCGAGGTAAGGCCGTTGATCCGGCGGATGAACTCGATGTTCCACGGGCACCACGGCGCGTCGTCACGGACGCCCGCCATGTACCGCTGGATCGCCTCCCGGGTCGCCGGATCGTCCCAGGAGAGCGGCAGGTGGACGGTACGGCTGGGCACCACCAGCCGGTCGGTCGCGGGCAGCGCCCGCTCGATCCTCCGGACCAGCTCCAGCAGTTCGGGCAGCGGCAGGATGTCCGGGTCGACGTGCACCTGCAGCGAGCGGATCCCCGGGGTCAGGTCGACCACGCCCTCCGGCCGCCGCTCGGCGAGCCGCTCGGCCAGCGCGTGGACACGCATCCGCAGCGCCAGGTCGAGCTGCATCGGCCCGTACTCGACCAGCAGGTTGTCGTCGCCGCTGCGCCGGTAGGTGACGCTCGGCCGGTCGTCGCCCGCCGGGGTGCGGTGCAGCACGCCGCCGTCCACGATCGCCGGGCGGGTGGCGCTCGGCTCGGCGGCGGGGACGCGGCGCAGCGCGGCGGCGTCCTCCGCGGTGACCGGCACGAAGCGGACCCTGTCGCCGGGGCGGAGCTGGCCGAGCTTCCAGCGCTGGCCCGAGACGACGGTGGCCGGGCAGACGAAGCCGCCGAGCGAGGGGCCGTCCGGGCCGAGCAGCACCGGCATGTCGCCGGTGTAGTCGACGGCGCCCACCGCGTACGGGGTGTCGTGGATGTTGGACGGGTGCAGGCCGGCCTCGCCGCCGTCCGGCCGGGCCCAGGCGGGCTTGGGGCCGACCAGGCGGACACCGGTGCGGGCGCTGTTGAAGTGCACCGACCAGTCGGCGGCGTAGAAGTCGGCGATGTCCTGCTCGGTGAAGAACTCCGGTGCGGCGTGCGGTCCTTCGACCGCGGGCAGCCGCCACTGCGAGGTGAACTCCGGGCGGTCGGCGACCGGGCCCGCGCCCGCGCCGAGAGTGCCGGTGCCGCCGTGCAGGACGTCTCCGGTGCGCAGCGCCCGACCGCCGTGGCCGCCGAAGCCGCCGAGGGTGAAGGTGGCGGCGCTGCCGAGGAAGTCCGGGGCCTCCAGGCCGCCGGCGACCAGCAGGTAGCTGCGCAGGCCCGGGCCGGGCGGGGCGGGGATGTCGAGCAGGCCGCCGGCCGGGACGAGCACCGGCTCCCACTGCGGTACCGGCGTGCCGTCCAGGGTGACGCCGGTGGGCGCGCCGGTGACGCAGACCCAGGTCGGGGCGGTGAAGCGCAGGGCGGGCCCGAGCAGGGTGCACTCCAGGCCGGGGGCGCCCTCGGGGTTGCCGAGCGCCCGGTTGCCGAGCCGGAAGGACAGATCGTCCATCGGCCCGCAGGGCGGCACGCCGACGTGCCAGTAGCCGGTGCGGCCGGGCCAGTCCTGCACGGTGGTCTGGGTGCCGGCCCGGACCACCTCGATCCGCGGGGTGGGGTCGGCGACGTGCGCCAGGGTGCCGGTGTGGTGGGCGGCCGCGGCGACCTCGGGCACGGCCGGTACGGCGCGCAGCAGGCCGAGGTTGGTCTCGATGCCGTGGATGCGGGTGGCGTCCAGGGCGCCGGTGAACCGGGCGAGGGCGTCGGCACGGTCGGTGCCGTGCACGATCACCTTGGCGAGCATCGGGTCGTAGGCGGTGGTGACCTCGGTACCGGTCTCCACCCAGGTGTCCACCCGGACGCCGTCGGGGAAGGCGACCTCGGTCAGCAGGCCGGCGCTGGGGCGGTGGTCGCGGTTCGGGTCCTCGGCGTAGACGCGGGCCTCGACGGCGTGCCCGTCGGGTGCGCCGACCTCGCGGACCACCGAGCGGTCGCCCTGGGCCAGCCGGAGCATCCACTCGACCAGGTCGACCCCGTACACGGCCTCGGTGACCGGGTGCTCCACCTGGAGACGGGTGTTGACCTCCAGGAAGTACGCCTCCTCGCGGGCGGCGTCGTAGACGTACTCGACGGTGCCGGCCGAGCGGTAGCCGACGGAGGCGCACAGCTCGCGGGCGGAGTCGGCGAGTCGGCGGCGGACCGGGTCGGGCAGGTCGGGGGCGGGGGCCTCCTCCAGGACCTTCTGGTTGCGGCGCTGCAGCGAGCAGTCGCGGTCGCCGAGGGTGACCACCCGGCCGGCGCCGTCGCCGAAGACCTGCACCTCGACGTGCCGGGCGTGCTCCACCAGACGCTCCAGGAAGACCCGCCCTCCTTGCCCGCCGCCGGGCAGGAGGGGCCCAGCGGTGGCGAAGCTGGCGGCGGCGACCCGCTGCACCCGCTCCCAGGCGCCGGCGAGTTGGTCGGCGTCGCGGCAGGCCTGCATGCCGATGCCGCCGCCTCCGCCGGTGGCCTTGAGCATCACCGGGTAGCCGACGGTCTCGGCGGCGGCGAGGGCGGCGGGCAGATCGGGCAGCAGACCGGTGCCGGGCAGCAGCGGCACCCCGGCGGCCTCGGCGGCCGCGCGGGCGGTGTGCTTGGCGGCGAACACCTCCAGCTGGCCGGGGGTGGGGCCGACGAAGGCGAGCCCGGCGGCCTCCACCTGCCGGGCGAAGGCGGCGTCCTCGGAGAGGAAGCCGTAGCCGGGGTGGATCGCGCCGGCGCCGCTGTCGTGGGCGGCCTGCAGCACCAGGTCGGTGCGCAGGTAGCTGTCCTTGGCGGCGGCCGGGCCGAGCCGCACCGCGTGGTCGGCGAGCCGGACGTGCGGGGCGGAGCGGTCCGGGTCGGAGTACACGGCAACGGTGGCGATGCCGATCCGGCGCGCGGTGCGGACGATCCGGGCGGCGATCTCGCCGCGGTTGGCGATCAGCAGGGTGTCGAAGCTCATCGCGGCTCAGTCCTCGGTGACGGTCATGCGGACCGGCGTCGGGTCGAACCCGTTGCACGGGTTGTTGATCTGCGGGCAGTTGGAGACCAGCACCAGCACGTCCGTCTCGGCCCGCAGCACCACCCGCAGGCCGGGCGCGGAGATGCCGTCGACGATGCCGAGCGTGCCGTCCGCCTCGACCGGTACGTTCATGTACCAGTTGATGTTGGAGACCAGGTCGCGCTTGCCGAGGCCGTGCCGGGCGCCCTCGGCGAGGAAGTTCTCCACGCAGGCGTGCTGCGACCAGGTGTGGTGGCCGTAGCGCAGGGTGTTGGACTCCTTGGAGCAGGCGCCCGCGATGGTGTCGTGCCGGCCGCAGTCGTCCTCCACGACCGTCATCAGCGGGGTGTGCTCGGTGGAGAGCAGGACACTGCCCTTGTCGAGGAAGACGGAGCCCTGGGCCTGAAGCGTGTCGGCGGCGCTGTAGCGGACGGAGGTGTCGTGCGCGTCGTAGAGCAGGCAGTCGACGGCCTGGTTGCCGCCGAGGTCGGTGATCGTCAGCCGCTGCCCGCGGCGGACGACGGCGGACCAGGCGCCGCGGGCGGGCACGGTGGTGTCGAGCAGGACGGTCATCGGGCCCCCAGGGCGGCGGTGTTGAGGTGGGCGCGGTGGCGTTCGGGGCAGGCGTCCCAGTGCGGGTCGCCGGGGCCGGTCACCTCGCCGGGCACGGCGGTCAGCTGCAGCGGGGTGCAGCGCCAGTCGGGTCGCGGATCCAACGGGTGGGCGGTGTTGGCGAGCAGCAGGGTGGTGTGCTGCTCCAGCCGGAGGGTGACCCGGGCACCGGGGCCGGCCGAGCCGGTGGGCCGCAGGGTGCCGTCCGCGTCGACGGTGACGCCCCGGAAGAACGAGACCGGGGCGGGCAGGTCGCGCCGGGTCAGGCCGTGCTTGGCGGCGGCCAGGGTGAACAGCTCGCGGCCCGCGGGGGAGGGGCCGTGCGCGGAGCCGTCCCCGTAACGGGCGGTGTTGCGGGCCGCGGTGGAGGTGCCGGCCAGCGCGTCGTGCCGGCCGGAGGTGTCCTGGACCAGCGTGGCCAGCACCCGGCCCTGGTCGGAGAGCAGCTGGCTGCCCTCGGTGAGGTAGGCGTTCCACTGCACCTTGACGGTGTCGGCCGCGTTGAGCCGCTCCCAGGGCCGGCCCGTCACGTACAGCAGCAGGTGGGCGCAGGCTTCGCCGTCCCGGTCGGTGAGGGTGACATGGGTGCCGGCCGGCAGGACGAGGTGGGTGTAGCCGCCGCCGGCGACGGTCTCCGACCACAGCGTGCCCGGGGGCGGCGGCAGCTGCGGCATGCAGTCGACGACCGTGCCCGCCTGGGACCTGGCGTGGGCGCGGGCGGCCGTGGTGGTGGCGGTGCCGGCCTCGGCGTCGTGGATTTCTGTCATGCGACAGAAATTAGGGAGGGCCGGATTCACCGCCATTGCCCGTGCGTAACGCCGGAGTTACCGTCGCCTCACGGAGATCGCCGTCCGCGGTGAGGTGCGGCGATGTGCGAGGATCGCCGGGTGTCCGCCAGCAGCCGCCCCGCAGCCCGCCCGGCCCGCACCACCGGCACCGCCGGAACGACGGGTACCGGCCGGGTCGGCCGCCCGCGCGCCCAGGGCCCCTCGGCGAGCGGCCTCGCCCCGCGCGACCAGGTGCTCGCCGCGGCCGCCGACCTCTTCACCCGCAACGGCTACGCCGCCACCACCACCCGCGCCGTCGCCGAGCGCGCCGGGATGCGGCAGGCCTCGATGTACCACTACTTCACCGGCAAGGAGGACATCCTCGCCACCCTGCTGGAGAGCACCGTCGAGCCCTCGCTGGCCTTCGCCACCGCGCTGCTCGCCGACCCGGACGCCGACCCGGCGCCCCGCCTCTGGGCGCTGGCCGCCCGGGACGCCGAACTGCTCCACGGCGGCCTCTACAACCTCGGCGCCCTCTACCAGCTGCCGGAGGTGCGCGGCGAGCGGTTCGCCGACTTCCGCGGCGCCCGCGAGGCGCTGAAGGCCGCGTACGGCCAGCTGCTCGCGCTGCTCGCCCCCGGCGCCGACGCGGCGCTCCGCACCGACCTGCTGTTCGGCCTGGTGGAGGGCGGGGTGGCGGTCGCCCGGGAACACGGCGGCCGCTCGGCGGAGACGGTCGCCCGGGCCGTGGCGGACGCCGCGGTGCGCTTCGCCGGCTGCGCACCGGAACGCGCCGAAGCCGCCCGCCGGGAGGGCGAGCGGCTTCTCTGAACGGCGCGGCCGCCGGCCTGTTGCGGCGGACCTTCGGGGGCGCGCAGGTCCGTGGGGCCCTGCGGCGGGGTCAGCGGCGGCGCAGCCGGTACGCGGCGCCGCCCGCGACCGCTGCGGCCAGGACCAGGACGGCGAACCAGCGCAGGTACCAGTGACCGCCCTGCGGGTCGTAGACCGAGGCGCGCGGCCAGGCCAGGTTGACCGTCATCCCGAGCCCGTAGAGCAGGGCCAGCACGTTCACCGGCAGCCCCCAGCGGCCGAGCGTGAAGAGCGGCCGGCCGGCCTCGTCCAGGGCCGGGCCGTCATCGCCGAGCGGCAGCCCGCGCAGCCGGCGGACCAGCAGCGCCCCCACCACCAGCGCGTAGGCGGCGTAGACCAGCACGATGCAGGTCGCGGACAGGGCCAGGAACGCGGCCGGCGAGACCAGGTTGAGCAGCAGGAACGCCGCCGCGGGGACGCCGACCGCGAGCGCCGCCCACCGGGGCATCCCGCTGCGCGGCGAGACCTTCGCCAGCCGGCGGGCGCCGGGCAGCGCGCCGTCCCGGGCCATCGAGAACACCATCCGGGTGCCGGCGGTCTGCATGGCGAGGGTGCCGACGCAGACCGCGACCGCGACGTCCGCCAGCAGCACCCGGCCCAGGCCGTCACCCAGACTGCTCGTCAGCACGTACGACAGGCCCTCGGTGGCGAGCCGGCCGTCGGTCAGGCTGGGCGCGGCGAGCACTCCGCCGAGCAGCAGCAGCCCGCCACTCACCCCGGCCGCGGCGAGCGCCGTGAGGATGGTGCGCGGCGCGGTCCGGCGTGGGGCGACCGTCTCCTCGGAGAGCTCGCCGGCGCTGTCGAAGCCGATCATCACGTACGCCGCGGTGAAGGCGCCGACCAGCAGCGTCCAGAAGCCGCCGCCGACCGGGGCGGTGTGCAGCACCGCGTTGGCCGGCTGCTCGGTGTGGGTGAACAGCAGCACGACGATCAGGGCGATGCCGACGAGTTCGGCCGTCACACCGATCCCGTTGACCACCGACAGCACCCGGTTGTCGACCGCGTTCACCAGGGTGGTCAGCGCGATCAACGCGGTGCCGAGCAGCACAGCGTTGGCCGCGCCGCTCGCGGTGGTCGGCGAGGGGTCGCCGCCGAGCAGCTGGAAGCCCGGCCAGAGCGCGGGCAGCACCACCTGCAGCGCCAGCGCCGCGGCGGTGACCACGACCACCTGGCCGAGCACCATCAGCCAGCCGGTGAACCAGCCGTAGACCGGGTTCCCCAGCCGGGTCGCCCACTGGTAGATGGCGCCGGAGATCGGGTAGCGGGCGGCGAGTTCGGCGAAGCAGGCGGCCACCAGCAGCTGCCCGGCGAGCACCGCCGGCCAGGTCCAGACGAAGGCCGGACCGGCGGCGCCGTAGCCGAAGGCGAAGAGCTGGAAGACCGTCGTCAGGACGGAGATGAACGAGAACCCGGCCGCGAAGGAGGCGAACCGGCCCATCGTGCGGTGGAGTTGCTGCGGGTAGGGGAGCGCGCCGGGGGACGGCGGCCCGGGGGTCTCGGCAGGGGCGAGGGAAGTGCTGGTGGTCATCGGGCACCGGCTTTCCGCGGGCGTTTTCTGTCGGTTGACAGAAATTAGGGCCGGCCGGATTCCCGTGCGTTGCCCGGCTGTTGCCGCCAGGTTGCCGTGTGCTCACCGGCCGTCCGACGCCCCGTGCGGCAGCCCCACCCCGCCGCCACGGTCAGTCCAGCAGGGCGCCCATCCACTCCTCGATGCCGGCGACCGTGCGCGGCAGCGCGCCGGACATCAGCCGGGCGCCGTCCGCGGTGACCACCAGGTCGTCCTCGATCCGGATGCCGATGCCCCGCAGCTCGGGCGGCAGCGTCTCGTCGTCCGGCTGGAGGTACAGCCCCGGCTCCACGGTGAGGACATGGCCCTCCGCCAGCCGGCCGTCCAGATAGGTCTCCGTTCGCGCCCTGGCACAGTCGTGGACGTCCAGGCCCAGCATGTGGCCGCTGCTGCACAGGGTGTACCGGCGGAACAGCCCGCTCTCCGGACGCAGCGCCTCCTCCGCCGAGACCTTCAGCACGCCCCAGTCGGCGAGCCCCTCGGCGATCACCCGCATCGCCTCGCGGTGGAAGTCGCGGAAGCTCGCGCCCGGCCGCACCGCCGCGATGCCCGCCTCCTGCGCGGCCAGCACCAGCTCGTAGGCGTCCCGCTGGGCGGCGGTGAACGTGCCGCTCAGCGGCAGGGTGCGGGTGATGTCCGCGGTGTAGAGGGTGTCGGTCTCCACGCCCGCGTCCAGCAGCAGCAGGCGGGACGGGTCGAGCGGCCCGTCGTTGCGGATCCAGTGCAGCACACAGGCGTGCGCGCCGGAGGCGACGATCGTCTCGTACCCGGTGCCGTTGCCCTCCAGCCGGGCGCGCCGCTCGAAGGTGCCCTCCAGCCAGCGCTCGCCGCGATGGTGGCGCAGCGCCGCCGGCAGCGCCCGCACGACGTCCTCGAAGCCGGCCGCGGTGTGGTCGACGGCGAGCTGCAGCTGGCCCACCTCCCAGGCGTCCTTGACCAGCCGGAGCTCGGAGAGGACGGCGGCCAGCCGGTCGTCGCCGACGACGTGGTCGGCCGCCGGACGGCCGGTCAGCGCGTCCACCACCGGATCCACCCCGGCCAGCACCCGGGCGGCGGGGCCGACGGTCTTGGCCAGCTCGTCGAGGTGGACGGTACGGATGCCGGTCAGCTGCTCGGCCTCGGCCAGGTCCGGCCGCCGCCCGACCCAGAACTCGCCGTACCGGCGGTCACGGTAGAACTCGGAACCCCCGCCGCGCGGCGAGCGCGGGCGGACGTGCAGCACCGGCTCGCCGTCCGGCTCGATCACCAGCACATGGCCGACCTGCTCCTCGCCGGTCAGCCCGGTGAGCCAGGCGTACGCGCTGTGCGGCCGGAACCGGAAGTCGCAGTCGTTGCTGCGCACCTTCAGCTGCCCGGCCGGGACGACCACGCGCTCGCCGGGGAAGGCCGCGGCCAGCGCGGCCCGGCGGGCGGGTGTCACCGCGTGTGCGGCGACCCGGTCGCCGGCGGGCAGCGGAGTGGGTGCCCAGGCGGTGCCCATGAAGGCGTCGAGGGCGGGGGAGACCGGGAGGTCGTGGCTGCCGGTGTTCGGCGGAACGGGGACGGCGTCGCTGGTCACGGCGGGTTGGCTCTCCTTCGGGCCGAGTGGAGCTGAGGTCAGTGAAATTTCACATTGCCATGTTATGTGTGACACCTCACGCCTGGCCAGGGGTATGTCGGTTCTCCGGACGCACCGGCGGGCCGGGGGAGTCGACTCCGCCCGGCCCGCAGCCCGTTGTGCTGCTGTCAGACCTCCAGCTCGGCCTCGATGCGCTTGAGCTGGTGGCGCGCCATCGCCAGGTTGGCGCGCTGCTTGTCGAGGGCGAGGTAGAGGAACAGGCCCTTGCCGGAGCGGCTGGTGAGCGGGCGGATCAGGTGGTACTGACTCGAGAGGCTGATCAGGATGTCCTCGATCGCCTCCTTGAGGTTCAGCATCTCGATCGCCCTGACCTTGGCCCGGACGACGTCGGTGTTGCCGGCCGCGGCCACGTTCAGGTCGAGCTCCGGACCGCCGCCGATGGTGCCGAGGGCCATGCCGCTGTTGTAGTCGACGAGGGCCACGCCGATGGCGCCCTCGATCGAGCTCATCGCGTCCTTGAGGGAGTGCTCCGTGCTGGCCATGGTGGTTCCTTCCGGGAATGGATTGACGGTGTGTCGGTGATGAGTCGGTGATGAGTGGTCAGGGGCGGTCCTGGCGCTCCAGGGCCGCGTCGGCGAGGGCGGCGATCCGGCCGCCGGCCCGGCGCGCCTCGAAGTGCAGCCGGCCCACATTGGCGTCCGGCCCGGCGAACAGCGTCAGCACGACGTATCCGCCGGCCGCGTAGGTGGCCGTGTAACCGTGCTCGCCCCGGGTGAGCAGCTCGCGAAAGCCGCCCTGGCCGCTGGCCTCGATCAGCCGGGAACCGACACCGAGGGCGGCCGCGGTCAGCGCCGCCAGGCCCTCCGGTTCCAGGCCGTTCGTGTCGTGGGCGACCACCAGCCCGTCGGTGGTGGCGACCAGCCCGCCGGTCAGGTGCGGCACGGTGGCACGCAGCCCGCGCAGCTCGCTGAGCACCTCGGGTTCGGGCAGGGCGGGTGTCCGCTTCGCCGTGAACTGGCGCAGGGCGCGCTTCATGACGCGGCCCGGAACGGCGTACGGGCGGGTGGGACGCTCACAGTCGGGCCTCCAGGGCGGCTCGGATCCGGAGCAGCAGGGCGATCTCCGGATCGGGCGGGAAATCGTGCAGCGCCGGCGACGGCAGCAGTACCTCCGGGTGGGCCGGGGGCGGCCCGGCCTGCGGCGGTACTCCGTCCGGCCGTGCCGGGGCGGACGACAGGACGGGTGCGGCCACCGGGCCGGCGGCCGCGCGGGCTGCGGCGAGCGGGGCCGGCACGGCCGCCGGAGCCGGGGCCTCGACGAGCCCGGCAGCCGCCAGGTGCCGGATGTCGAGCAGCGTGGTGTAGGCGGACCGGCCGAGCAGCCGGGCGATCTGGGCGGGGGTGCGGAACCCGTCGGCCGCCGCCAGCACCGCCCGGCGCCGACCGCTGCAGGTGGCGGGCCGGCGGCCGGCCTCGGTCGGACCGGTGCGGGCGCGGACGGGGGAGACGTCCAGGCCCGCGACCGGGTGGGTGCGGTCGAGCAGCACGCGGCGCCGGCCGACCGCCAGGCGCAGTTCTCCGGTGGCCAGCGGCCGGGCCAGCGTCAACCCCGGCCGCACCCCGGGCAGGAAGCCGATCGGGCCGTCGTTCTGCGGCAGTGCGAAGAAGGCGGCGTCCAGGACCGCGGTCAGGTGGCAGAGCTCCAGCTCACCGCGGCCGATCGAGCCGGCGGCGACCAGGTACTCGGCGGCCGAACGGTCGCGCGCCGCAGCCATTGCGTCCGCCCAGGTGCGGGCGGAGAGCCGGCCGGCGGAGGTGAGGAGGGTGCCGACATCCGGGGTGGCCGGACTCTCGGCATGCACCACCTCCCCGTTCACCAGGTGGACGGTGCCTGCCGAGCCGTGCAGGGCACCGGTGGCGAAGTCGGCGGAGAGGTCGGTCAGGGCCGCCTCGAAGACGGTGGCCGGGGCGAAGCCCGACCGGTGCCTTCGGGGCAGCCTGACGGCGGGTCGGAGAACCGGCGCGGGGGCCGGTTGCAGGGTCGGCTGCATCAGGCGAGCACCAGTCCGTCGGCGATGGAGGCGAGGCGCAACCGGGCCATGGCGAGGTTGGCGGTGGCCCGGTCGAGCCGCAGGTACAGGAAGACGCTGCTGTCGAACGGCGTCTCCACGAAGCGGATCAGGTGGTACGTGCCCGCCGAGGTGACGATGACGTCCTCGGCCGGGGCGGTTCTCGCGGCGGGGTCGGCGAACGACGAGGTCTGGGTGATCGCGCGGGCCACCTCGGTGGCGTCCGCCGCTCCGGCGTCGTGGTCACCGCCGGGACCGGCGCCGGCCGCGCCGAGGGCGAGACCGCTGGTCCAGTCGACCAGGCTGGCACCGAGAGCCCCGGTGATGGTCATCGCGTCGATCAGACACTCGTCGATTCCCGGCAAAGGTCGCACCCCTCCTCAGCGCCCCCGTGACGCGTCCGTGGCCACGCCCTTACTGGCTGTAGCCCCAACGGGGCGTAACGCTACCGCGCCGCAAGCGCCGCGGGGGAGGGTTCCGGCACTTTCCTCGGGCATATGCCCGACTCCCCGGATTTTCCCTGACGATGGGTCAGAGTCCCTTCTCCTCCTGCGCATCGGGCAGGGAACGGAGGCCGGGAATCGGCGACGGCAACAGCCACAGGAACGAGGTGAGCGCGCCTACGGCGGCTACCCAGAGCGCCGGCCGCAGGCCGAGCGTGCTGCCGAGCACCCCTCCCAGAAGGGAACCTAGCGGACGGATGCCGTAGTTGACCGCCTGATAGGCCCCGGAGACCCGGGATCGGAGCCGATCCGGGATTACTGCCGCGAAGAGCGAGCCGACTGTGATATCGAGGATCATCACGCCGATCCCGGACAGGAAGACGGCGGCCAGCAGCAGTGCGACGACCGGCAGGGTGCCGCCGCGCGCCGCGGGGACGAGCAGCAGCGGCGCGGGGTAGGCGATCAGCCCGAGCACCACCGCCCGCCCGATGCCGATCCGGCGGCTGATCCGGCCGGTCAGGCCGGCGCCGAGCAGCCCACCCAGCGCGCCCGCGCTCAGCACGGTGCCGAGCAGGCCCGCGGAGAGGCCGAGTTCGGTCGTCGCGAACAGCACGAAGAGCGCCGCGATCATGAAGGTGAAGAGGTTCACCGTCGCGGTGCCGAGCAGGGCGGCCCGCATGATCGGGGTGGCGGTGATGAACCGCAGCCCGGCGGAGATCCGGCCGCGGGTGCGCGGCTCGGCCGGCGGCTCGGTCGGCCGGATGCTGCCGAGCGCGAGCGCGGAGGCAAGGAAGGAGAGCGCGTCGGCGACCAGGGCCAGGGGCGCGGCGAGCAACTGCACCAAGCCGCCGCCGAGGCCCGGGCCGGCCGCCGAGGACATCGCCCGGCTGCCGTTGACCAGCGAATTGCCCTCCACATAGCGCTCGTTCGGGACGACCGCGACGAACAGCGGCGCGTTGCAGACGTCGAAGAGCACCGAGAAGCCGCCCATCACGAAGGCGACCACGAACAGCTGGGTGAGCGTCAGGACACCCAGCAGGTGGGCCGCCGGCACGGTGAGCAGCAGGACCGCCCGGGCGACATCGGCGACGATCATCACCCGGCGGCGGTCGGAACGGCCGTCCGCCCAGGTGCCGGCGTGCAGCGCGAAGAGCAGACTCGGCAGCCAGCCCGCGGCGGTGAGCAGGCCCATCCGCCCGGCGTCGGCGTGCAGCGTGCTGACCGCGACCAGCGGCAGCACGATGCCGGTGATCTGGTCGCCGACCGCCGAGATCGTCTGGCCCGTCCAGTACCGGCGGAACTCGGTGACCCGCAGCAGCGCGGGTATCAGCCGGCGCCCCCGGCCCTCGTGAGCGGCGGTCGCGGACTTCGGGGTGACCGGGGAGGCAGTAGTAGGGGCAGGGGCAGGGGCGGCGGGAGCGGGCTGCGGGGTGGAGTCGGTCGTCGAGGTCACCGGGCCCCCTCCTCGGTGCGGTGCTGCGGCCGGTCGTCGTGCTCGTTGCGGTCGTTGCGGCTGTCGAGGCCTTCGCTGTCGTGCGGCGGGTCGGAGACGGGTGGCGGGTCGGAGACGGGTGGCGGGTCGGAGGCGGGTGGCGGGTCGGCGACGGGCGGCAGGTCGATCGGCAGGGCCATCCGGACGAGCAGCACCGGGCGGCTGCCGGGCGGGCGCTCGGCCCCGGCGCCCAGGCGGTCCAGGTACGGGCGGGTCAGCTCGTCCATCCGCGCGGCGAGTTCGGTGAGCTCCTCGGCGGTGAGGTGCAGAAGGGTGTCGCCGATGCCGGCGGCGCTGCGCCAGGCCGACGGCTCGCCCGGCTGGACCTCCAGCCAGCGAGCCGCGAGGGCGGCGTACCGCTCGACGACCGTGCGGTGGAGAGCGTCGGCCGCCTCGGCGGTGGCCGGGTCATCGGCGGCCGTGTCCCAGCTGGTGAACAGGGCGGTGGCCTGCCAGGGCTTCTCCCGGCCGCGGCCGCCGCCCGCCTCCTCCACCAGCCCGTACTTGGCGAGCTGGCGGAGGTGGAAGGAGCAGCTCGCCACCGACTCGCCGAGCAGTTCGGCGGCCCGGGTGGCCGTCAGCGGGCCCTCGTGGCGGAGCAGTCCGACCAGTGCCATCCGGGTGGGATGGGCGTAGGCCCGCAGCGCCCGCGGGTCGCTGAGCTGCACGGCGGGTGGCACTTCGGGTGCCGGACGCTCCTCGGTCATGCTTCTAAAGCTATCTTTAGAAAGAATTCTTTACAACCGGCCGAGGTAGTCGAGGGCGGCCTTCTCCCCGCCCCCGGGCGCGGTGAGCGCCACATGGTTGTCTGGCCGGACCAGCACCAGCGCGTCGCCCTCGATGCCGTACGCCCGCCGTGCGTGCCCGTCGGTGTCCCGCAGCCCGGCCGGGTCGTCCGTGTCCACGGTGACCGTGCGGAGGTGCGCCGACAGGTCGAGGGCGCCCGGGTCGAGGGCGGGCCGGTGGCCGAAGGCGAGCAGGGTGAACCGATCGCCCACGAACGTCTCCAGGAGCCGTATCGGTCGCCCCTCGGCGTCGGTGCAACGGGCGTCCGGGGCCCGGTCGCCGGCCCGGAGGGGGCCGCCCAGCAGGTCCTCCGCGAGGCTGCTCCCGCGGTAGCCGAGCGAGAGGCCGGTGATGTCCGCGACCCGGACGGCCTCCAGCCCGACCCCCGGGGTCCGGGCGCCCTCCCGTACGGCGGCCATGCCCGCGGCGGAGGTCTCCAGCGTCCAGGCGGCGATCGGCCGGCGCTCCTCCGAGTAGCTGTCGAGCAGTGCCGACCGTGCCCGGCCGGACAGTGCGTACCCGAGCTTCCAGCCGAGGTTCCAGGCGTCCTGGATGCCGGTGTTCATGCCGAGCCCGCCCGCCGTCGGGTGGACGTGCGCGGCGTCGCCGGCGAGCAGCACCCGCCCGACCCGGTACTGCTCCGCCATCCGCACGTTGACCCGCCAGCTGGAAAGCCAGCCGGCCGCGCGCACCTGGATGTCGTCGCGCCCGGTGTGCCGGGCGATGATCCGGCGGAAGCCCTCCAGCGACGGGGCGAGTGCGGTGCCGTCGGGGCCCGTTTCCGGGGTCGCCTGGACCTGCCAGCGGTCGCCCTCCTCGCCGAACGGGCAGAGCATCAGGGCGCCCTGCGGGCCGAACCACTGGTGCCACGCGGTGGGCTCCAGCCCGGTCAGCTCCAGATCGCCCACCACCATGGCCGGCTCCGGCTCGCCGGTGCCCGTGAAGGCCACGCCGAGCTGCTTGCGGACGGTGCTCCGCCCGCCGTCGCAGGCGACCAGGTACTGCGCGGTGACCTCCCTGCCGTCCGCGAGGCGGGCCGTCACCCGCTCGCCGTCCTGCTCGAAGCCGGTCAGCTCGGTGCCGAACTCCACCGCCACCTCCAGCTCGGCCAGTCGGGCCCGCAGCAGCTCCTCGATCCGGTCCTGCGGGAGGTAGAGCGAGGCGGGGTACGGGGCGCCCGGGGTCGGCGGAGTGTCCGCCGAGGGGTCGGACTCGGCGGCGAAGGCGCCGTCGAAGTAGCGGCGGAACGGCAGGCCCGTGCGGCCCTCGGCGAGCAGATCGCCGGCGAGGCCGAGGTCGGCCAGCACCTCCAGACTGCGCGCGTTGAGCGTCTTGCCGCGCGAGCCGGTGTGCGGATGCGGGGCCCGCTCGATCACCCGGACGGCCACGCCCTGCCGGGCCAGCAGGCAGGCGAGTGTGAGGCCGGTCGGCCCGGCTCCGGAGATCAGGACGGACGTGGCGGATGCGGGCGTCATGAACGCGGACGACGCGGACGACGCGGACGACGCGGACGACGCGGACGACGTGGACATGGACATGGTGGAGCTCCTCCCCCTGGGTCCGGGCGTGGCTGTTGGTAGGCCCGGACGGCACCGTGAAGCGACAGAGCTCATGGAACAGCAACCCGGTAAGAAATGCAACCCGGTCACAAAAGAGTCCGGGTCAGGGGTGTGGCTAGAATCGACACCATGAACGAGCCGCCCGGTCTGCGGACCCTCAAGAAGGAGCGCACCCGGCAGGCCATCGCCGACACGGCGATCGGTCTGTTCCTCGCGCACGGCTTCGACGGGGTCTCGGTGCTCGAGATCGCCGCCGCCGCCGAGGTCTCCAAGCCGACCCTGTTCCGCTACTTCCCGAGCAAGGAGGAGCTCGTCCTGCACCGGATCGCCGACCACCTCGGCGAGTCCGCCCGGGTGGTCGCCGCCCGCGGGCCGCGGGAGACCCCGCTGGACGCCCTGGAGCGCCACCATCTCGACCGGCTGGCCGCCCGCGACGCCGTCACGGGCCTCTCCGCGGACCCGCGGGTGCTGGCCTTCCACCGGCTGGTCTACGGGACACCCAGCCTCTCCTCCCACCTGCGCGACTGGATCGCCCAGGACACCGAGCTGCTGGCCGAGGCCCTCGGCGGCCCCGGCGAGCTGACGGCCCGGCTGCTCGCCGCCCAGCTCGTCTCGGTCCGGCAGGACCTCACCCGGGTCAACTGGCAGCGCCTCTCGGACGGCATGCCGGAGGAGGCCGCCCACCGGCAGGCGGTCGAGGACACGGCCACCGCCTTCACCCTGCTGCGCACCGGCGCGGCCGGCTTCGGCTACTGACACAGCCCTTCGGCCACTGACGCGGCCGGCTTCGGCTACTGACACAGCCCTTCGGCCACTGACGCGGCCGGCTTCGGCTACTGACACAGCCCTTCGGCTACGGACGCGGCCGGCCCCCGGCGGTGGATCCGCCGGGGGCCGGTGGGGTGGGCGCGCCGCACTGCGGCGCAGCGCGCCCGTCGGAGATGCGGCTCAGGAGGCCGGGCCGACCCGGACGGTGGTGATCCGGCCGCCCTGGCTCTCCCGGACGACCTCGATCCGGGTGTTGGTGTCCGGCACGGCGACCGCGAGCTGGGGGAGGGCCGGGTCGGTGTACACCCCGCGGTGGTCGTCGAAGGCGGGCACGGCGGGCTCGGCGCCGATCCGCACCGCCTCACCCGCCCTGTGCAGGGTGAAGGCGGTGGTGGGCCGCAGCGAGAACACCGCATCATAGGTCTGCGCCCGGCCGTTCACCGGGGTGCCGTCCGTGAACCGGATCGCGCCCGGGTGCGCGTCCACCGGCAGGATCAGTCCGGCGCCCGGGTGGTCCTTGGTGTTGTTGTCGGCGTAGGCGGTGTCCCAGAGCCAGACCAGCACACCCTCCTGGTACGGGTAGGTGTCGATCACCCCCTGCTTGCCGGGCACCCCGGTCCAGCCGAAGTTGTACGGTCCGGTGCGCAGATAGGTGCCGTAGCCGGTGTACCGCCGGTTCTCGACCAGGTAGGCCCGCGGGTGCTCGCGCACGGCGGCGCGGCCCTGGAGCACGGAGAAGCCGGTGGCCGTCCAGCCCGGGTCGCCGCCGTGCTCGGCGCCGTCCGCGAGCAGTTCGGCTCCGCCGGCGGTGATCCGCACGGCGTCCACCAGTGCGCCCCTGCCGTGGGTGTTGGAGTCCGAGGTGGTGCGGAGGCGGAGCTTCACGCTGCTGCCGGCGAAGCCGTCCAGTGGGATGTGCAGCTGCCGCCAGCCGCCGGAGGCGCCGCTGAGGGCTGGGGTGCCGGCCGGGCCGGCGGGGATCGGCGCGCCGTCGGCTGCGCCCGGCAGCGGGCGCCAGGTCTTCCCGCCGTCGGTGGAGACCTCGACGGTGAGGAAGTCGTAGTCCTGTTCGAGGTCGTACCAGGCGGCCGCGTCCAGGGCGGCGGGGCCGGTCCGGCCGGTGAGGTCGACGGTGCGTGCGAGGGTGCTGTCGAGGTTGTCCCCGGTGTCGCTCCACCACTGGGCGCCGCCCTCGTACGGGTCGGCGAGGTCGGTGGTGGTGCGGCCCGGTGGCAGGTGCACCAGGACGGCCTGCGCCTGGTCGGTGTTGTAGCCGCTCACCCCGAGCGCGTGGCTGGAGCGGGTGGCGGCCTGTGCCTCGTCGTAGTTCAGCCAGCCGAGCTGGAGGCGGCTCCAGGCGTCGAGGTCGCCCGGGTACTCGCCGGTGGTGTTCTTCCGTCCGGTGCCCAGGTAGGAGCCGGAGGACATCAGGGACCAGAAGTTGACGGAGTTGTCGCCGCCGGTCAGCGGGTAGAGGTCGGGCAGGCCGAGGTTGTGGCCGTACTCGTGGGAGAAGAGGCCGACGCCGCTGTTCTCGCCGGCCTGCAGGTAGTCGTAGACGTAGAGGCCGGAGTCGCCGACCGGCACGCCGCCGATCCGGTCGCCCGCCGGGCCGGTGCCGCCGGTCGGGTCGGGGAAGGCCCAACTGCGGTGCGCCCACAGCGCGTCGGTGCCCTGGGCGCCGCCGCCCCAGGTCTCGTCGACGCCGGCGTGCACCACGATCACGTTGTCGAGGTAGCCGTCCGGCTGGTCGAAGTTCCCGTCCTTGTCGTGGTCGTAGCGGTCGTGGACGTCGTACTGCGCCAGCTCCGCCCGTACCGCGGCCGCGGTACGGCCCTTGGCGATCTCGCCGTCGTACCAGGCCTTGACGGCGTCCCGGACGAACTCCTGCGCCTGGGTCCAGGCGCCGCTGCCCTGCGGGCCCTTGTTGCTGCCGTACCGGGCCTCGTTCCACGGGACGGTCACCCAGTCGCTGACGGTGCCGTCGATGTCGTACCGGCCGGAGGACTGGGTGCGGTAGTAGTTGCGCACCGAGTTGGCGCCGGGTGTGGCGTCGAAGAACATCCGCCGGTAGTAGTCCCGGTCGAAGTCGGCCTTCCAGAAGGTGTGGGTGTCGCTCGCGTCCGGCTTCGGGACGGCGTTGTGGCGGGGCCCCGGGGTGCCGCCGTAGCGGGGCTGCCCGTTCCACTGGGTGGTGGTGTCCACCTGGTCGCCGAACTGGGCGAGGATCATGAAGACCTTGTCGCGGCGCTCCAGGCCGAGCTGGACGTAGTCGTCACCGATCCGGACCCGCGACGGGGCGCGGTGGTCGGGGGTACGGGCGACGGTGCCGCGGTTGAGCTGCTCCAGGGCCTCGGCGCGCAGGGCCTGCCGGGTGCGTTCCTGCGGGGCGGGTTCGGGCTGCGGGCCCTCGGTGCCCTGCGCGGGCTCGGCGGCGAGCCGCGCCGCGGGGGGCGCCGAGGGTAACCGTGCCGGTGCGGCCGAGGCCGCGGGTATGCCGACGGCCAGGGCGCCGAGGGCGAGCGCAGCCGCGAGGGCTGCGGAGGGTGTGCGCTTCAAGGACCGGTCCTTCCGGGCGGGGGTGGTCGGATGAGCGCGGGTAATATTTCACATGTCATCGGTCACATGGAAGACGTGTGAACGTGCGTCATCACGCCCCCGCCCGGCGGGACGGCGGTCGTCGAGGTGTGTGCGTGGGAGGTGCGCGGCCGGTCGGGCCGTCAGTCGGAGGCTCTCAGCTCCGCGAGCAGGACGCCCTGGTCCTGGATGAGCTCCGTCAGAATGCGGCGGGCCGCCCGGAGCAGGTCGGCGACATCGGCGCCGGCCAGTGCGTAGACGACGGTGGAGCCCTCCCTGGTGGCCGTCACGAGTCCTGCCCGGCGCAGCTGGGCGAGCTGCTGGGAGAGGCTGGACGGCTCGATGTCGATGTCCGCGAGCAGGTCACGGACGGGCGTCGGGCCGGCCTGGAGCAGCTCCAGCACCCGGATGCGGACGGGGTGCCCGAGCATCCGGAAGAACTCCGCCTTGGCCTGGTACAGCGGTACGGGCACGCGGCCCCCTCTCCAGCGCCGGGTCGGTGCTGCGGCGGCCGGGGTCAGACCTCAAGGCTGGCCTCGATCCGCTTCAGCTGGTGGCGGGCCATGGCGAGGTTGGAGCGGCTGCGCGCCAGTGCCAGGTAGAGGAAGAGGCCGCGGCCGCTGGACGTGGTGAGCGGCCTGATCAGGTGGTACTGGCTGGTCAGCGTGATGAGGATGTCCTCGATCTCGTTGTCGTGCAGGTTGAGCATCTCCATCGTCCGCATCTTGGCCCGGACGAGGTCGGTGTTGCCGGCGGCGGCGACGTTGAGGTCGAGCTCGGCCGCGTCGCCGAGCGTGCCGAGTGCCATCCCGCTGCCGTAGTCGACCAGGGCGACGCCGATCGCGCCCTCGATCGTCATGGCCTCCTTGAGCGCGGTCTCCGGGTTCGCCATCGTCTTCCTCCTGGTGTCGCCGTGCCCGCACCGTTCGGGCGGGTTCGGCAACGACTGTAGGGAGAGGGGCGTGAAATCTTCGCTCAATGATCGGAATCGATCACGGATGAGCGATCAGCACTCTCTTGACGTCGATTCGCTGATGACTTGAAGACATTTGCAACTAAGGATGTGATTGAACTGCCAGATACGGGCCCGCTGTCGAACGCACCTGCGACCGCTCGGGACCCGCTCGGGACCCTCCCCGCGACCCGCCCGGGGGCCGTCGAGGCGACCCGTCGCAGCGGTCCGACCGCACCCGGTGACCGCGCCCGGCGACCGTCCACGGGGGAGCCCGCAGCAGACCCCGAAAAGGGTGCTATCGATGTCGGCCACGCCGGGTAACCTCTGGGCGAGATGCTCGATCACCACACCCACCACACCCGCTGCGCCCCGGTCGGACTGACTGTCCGGACGGCCCCGCAGCCGCAGGCGTCGCCGTCTGCGCACCCGTCCGGCCCGCACGGGCAGTACTCCCACGGGAAGAGAAGGTGACGCAGATGGACGCCCCCCTGCCCGAGGAGCAGCTCAGCCCGGCCGAGGCCTACGCGGCCTCCCGCCGCCGGGCCGCCGAACAGGCCACGGCGCTGTACGGCTTCCAGCAGCTGTACGACTTCCCGCTCGACCCGTTCCAGATCGAGGCCTGCCAGGCCCTGGAGGCCGGCGAGGGCGTCCTGGTGGCCGCGCCGACCGGCTCCGGCAAGACCATCGTCGGCGAGTTCGCCGTGCACCTGGCCCTGGCGAGTGGCCGCAAGTGCTTCTACACCACGCCCATCAAGGCGCTCTCGAACCAGAAGTTCGGCGACCTGGTCAAGCGCTACGGCGCCGCCAAGGTCGGCCTACTCACCGGTGACAACAGCGTCAACGGCGACGCCCCGGTGGTCGTGATGACCACCGAGGTGCTCCGCAACATGCTGTACGCGGGCTCCAGTGCGCTCAACGGCCTCGGCTACGTGGTGATGGACGAGGTGCACTACCTGGCCGACCGCTTCCGCGGCGCCGTTTGGGAGGAGGTCATCATCCACCTCCCCGAGTCGGTGGTGCTGGCCTCGCTCTCCGCCACCGTCTCCAACGCCGAGGAGTTCGGCGACTGGCTGGACACCGTGCGCGGCGGCACCAAGGTGATCGTCTCCGAGCACCGCCCGGTGCCGCTGTGGCAGCACGTCATGGCCGGCAACCGGATGTACGACCTGTTCGCCAACCCGGACCGCGACGGCCGCCCCAAGGACGCCCCGCGCAACCCGGCCAAGGCCGTCAACCCCGAGCTCGTCCGGCTGGCCCGCTCCGAGGCGGACCGCGGCCGGGACCGGTTCGCCAAGGGCCGCGGCCGCTCCATGCCCGCCGGGCGCCCGGGCCGGATCTGGACCCCGGGCCGGATCGACGTCATCGAGCGCCTCGACGCCGAGGGCCTGCTGCCCGCCATCACCTTCATCTTCAGCCGGGCCGGCTGCGAGGCCGCCGTGCAGCAGTGCCTCGCCTCCGGCCTCAGACTCAACCGGGACAGCGAGCGCCGCCAGGTCCGCGAGATCGTCGAACAGCGCTGCTACGACATCCCGGACGAGGACCTGCACGTCCTCGGCTACTTCGAGTGGCTGGACGGCCTGGAGCGCGGCATCGCCGCCCACCACGCTGGCATGCTGCCGCGCTTCAAGGAGGTCGTCGAGGAGCTCTTCGTGAAGGGCCTGGTCAAGGCCGTCTTCGCGACCGAGACCCTCGCCCTCGGCATCAACATGCCCGCCCGCTCGGTGGTCATGGAGAAGCTCGTGAAGTGGAACGGCGAGACGCACGCCGACATCACCCCCGGCGAGTACACCCAGCTCACCGGCCGGGCCGGCCGGCGCGGCATCGACGTCGAGGGCCACGCCGTCGTGCTGTGGCAGCGCGGCCTCGACCCGGAGGCGCTGGCGGGGCTCGCCGGCACCCGTACCTACCCGCTCAAGTCCTCCTTCCGCCCCTCGTACAACATGGCGGTCAACCTGGTCGGCCAGTTCGGCCGGCACCGCTCCCGCGAACTGCTGGAGACCTCGTTCGCCCAGTTCCAGGCGGACCGCTCGGTGGTCGGCATCGCCCGCCAGGTCCAGCGCAACGAGGAGGGGCTCGACGGCTACCGCGAGTCGATGACCTGTCACCTCGGCGACTTCGACGAGTACATGGCCCTGCGCCGGCAGTTGAAGGACCGTGAGAACGAGCTCGCGCGCGAGGGCACCAGCCAGCGCCGCGCCGCCGCCGTCGAGGCCATGGAGCAGCTCAGGCCCGGCGACGTCATCCACGTGCCCGCCGGCAAGTTCGCCGGCCTCGCCCTCGTCCTCGACCCGGGCCTGCCGCCGGTCGGCCGCGGCGGCCGCGGAGGCCCCCGCCACCCCGACTACCAGGACGGGCCGCGCCCGGTGGTGCTCACCGCCGAACGCCAGGTCAAGCGGCTCGCCATGATCGACTTCCCGTACCCGGTCGCCGCCGTCGAGCGGATCCGGATCCCGAAGTCCTTCAACCCGCGCAGCCCGCAGTCCCGCCGGGACCTCGCCTCCGCCCTGCGCACCAAGGCCGGCCACCTCGAACCCGAGCGGTACCGCCGCGGCCGGGCCGCCGCGGCCGACGACGCCGAGATCACCCGGCTGCGCGCCGAGCTGCGCCGGCACCCCTGCCACGGCTGCGACGAGCGCGAGGACCACGCCCGCTGGGCCGAGCGCTACCACCGGCTGCACCGCGACACCGAGCTGCTCGAACGCCGGATGCGCTCGCGCACCCACACCATCGCCCGCACCTTCGACCGGGTCTGCGGCCTGCTCGCCGACCTCGGCTACCTGCAGGGCGACACCGTCACCGACGACGGCAAGCGGCTCGGCCGGCTCTACGGCGAACTCGACCTGCTCGCCTCCGAGTGCATCCGCGAGGGCGTCTGGAAGGGTCTCTCCGCCGCCGAACTCGCCGCCTGCGCCTCCGCCCTGGTCTACGAGGCCCGGCAGTCCGACGACGCCGTCGCCCCCCGGGTCCCGGAGGGCGCGGCCAAGGAGGCGCTCGGCAAGATGATCCGGATCTGGGGCCACCTCGACGCCCTGGAGGAGCAGCACAGGATCTCCACCGCCGAGGGCGTCGGCCAGCGCGAGCCCGACCTCGGCTTCGCCTGGGTCGCCTGGCGCTGGGCCCTCGGCCACAACCTGGACGCCGTGCTCCGCGACGCCGAGCTGCCGGCCGGTGACTTCGTCCGCTGGACGAAGCAGCTGATCGACGTCCTCGGCCAGATCCAGGACGCCGCCGGCGCGGACGCCGACCTGCGGGCCACCGCCCGCAAGGCCGTCGACGCCCTGCGGCGCGGCATCATCGCCTACTCCTCGGTCGGCTGAGCCGGCGCCCGCCGACCTGTGGACGGCTCGAGGGGCGCCGGAGACCGCTCCGGCGCCCCTCGCGCCGTCCGCGGGCCGCCGCTAGCGGCCGCCCGGGAACTCCTTGCCGGCCAGGACGGCGACGACGCGCTCCAGTGAGCCGCCGAGGCCCCAGCGTTCGGCGAGGGACTCCAGGGCCATCGGGTGGAGCGGCTCGGCGGGCAGGACCGGGTCGAAGGCGGGCAGCGGCACGTCGGTGGCCACCCGGACGACCGTCGGCGCCACGTCCAGGTAGGCGGCGCCCTCCAGCAGGTTCTTCCGGCGGGCCGGGGTGAGCTTGGAGGACGGGTCGGCGGCGGCCGCGCGGACCCCGGCGAGGTCGCCGTAGGTCTGGATCAGCTGGGCGGCCGTCTTCTCGCCGATCCCCTTCACGCCGGGCAGGCCGTCGCTGGCGTCGCCGCGCAGCGCCGCCATGTCGGCGTACGAGGCGCCGTCGACGCCGTACTTCTCCAGCAGGTGGGCGTTGTCGACGCGTTCGGCCGCGCCGACGCCCTTCACCGGGTAGAGCACGGTGACCCCGCGCGCGTCGTCGACCAGCTGGAAGAGGTCCCGGTCGCCGGTGACGATCTCCACCGGCCCGGTGGCGCGGGTGGCGAGGGTGCCGATCACGTCGTCGGCCTCGTAGCCGGGCGCCTCGACCCGGGCGATGCCGAGGGCGTCGAGCACCTGCTCGATCACCGGCACCTGCGGGGACAGCGTGTCCGGGATCTCCTCCTCGCCCTCGACCGCGGGCTCCGCGGCCAGCCGGTGGGTCTTGTAGGTCGGGATGAGGTCGACCCGCCACTGCGGCCGCCAGTCGGCGTCCATGCAGGCGACCAGCTGGTCCGGCCGGTGGTCCTGGACGAGGCGGGAGATGAAGTCGAGCAGCCCGCGGACGGCGTTCACTGGCTCGCCCTGGGGCGACTTCAGGGACTCCGGGACACCGAAGTAGGCACGGAAGTAGAGGCTCGCCGTGTCGAGCAGCATCAGTCGCGGTGCGGTCACCCTCCGCATCATGCCGTACCGGTCCGTCGGCGGGGGCGTCAGTGCCGGTGCGGCCCGCTGCGGTGGACCGGCCCGTGCGCATCCGCGCAGTGCTCCTGGCCGTCGGCCGCCGGGGCGCCGTCGACCTCCGCCGACCGGCTGATCTGCAGCAGCTCGTGCGGCCCGTCCTCGCCGAGGTGGTCGACCTGCAGGGTGGCGTGGGTGATCCCGTACTCGTCGCGGACCCGGCGCTGCAGCTCGCGGCGGACGGCGTGGCAGTCGCCGCCCGGTGCGACCAGGATGTGCGCGGAGAGGGCCGGCTCGCCGGAGGTGATCTCCCAGATGTGCAGGTCGTGGATCTCCTCGACCAGCGGCACCGCCACCAGCCGGTCGGCCACCGTGTCCGGGTCGATGCCCGCCGGGGCCGCCTCCAGGAAGATCCGCGCCGAGTCCCGGACGAGCCCGGTGCCGGCCCGCAGCATCAGCGCCACCACCACCAGCGAGGCGATCGCGTCGGCCCGGACGAACCCGGTCAGCATCACCACGGCGCCGGCGATCGCGGTCGCGATGAAGGCGTACAGGTCGGTCAGCACGTGCTGGAAGGCGCCCTCGACGTTGAGCGAGCTGCGGTTGGCCTTGGACATGCACCAGGTGGCGGCGAGGTTGACCACCACCCCGACCAGCGCGGTGACCAGCACCAGCGAACCCCGGACCTCCGGCGGATCGATCAGCCGGGTGACCGCCTCGTAGCCGAGCCAGGCGGAGAGCACCAGCAGGGTCACGCCGTTCGCCTGCGCGGAGAGGATCTCGGCCCGCTTGAGGCCGTAGGTGTAGCCGCCGCGGGCGGGCCGGGCGGCCAGCCGCATCGCGACCAGGGCGAGCGCGATCGAGGCGGCGTCGGTCAGCATGTGCGCCGCGTCCGAGATCAGCGCCAGCGAGGAGGCCGCCAGACCGACCACGACCTCGCCCGCCATGAAGACGGTGATCAGCACCAGCGCCCAGACCAGCCAGCGCCGGTCGGCGTCGGCCGCGACCCCGTGGCTGTGCGCGTGGCCCCGGCCGCCGGGCCCGTGCCCGTGCGCGCCGTGGTCGTGGGAGTGGTCGTGCTCGCGGCCGCGGTCGTGATCGTGGTGGTCGCCGGCCATCGGGGTCCTCTCGTGCACGTGCTGCCCGTGCGGGCGGCGGACACCGCCCGCACCCGAAGTGAACCCCAGAACCGACGAAGATCCAAAGCCTGCACTGGTGACCGTTGTCGTTGCCGCACGGGCCCGCACGGGCCCGCCCGGGCGGGCCCGTGCGACCGGTCAGGCGGTGACGGCGGCCTGCATGCGGACCGCGGCGGCCGTCCGCACGAGGGCGGTCATCAGCCGCAGGTCGTCGCCCTGCTCGGGGTGCCACTGGACGCCCAGGGTGAATCCGGCGCCCTCGATCGCCTCGACCGTGCCGTCCTCGGCCCAGGCGGACACCGACAGGCCCTGGCCGAGCTTGTCCACGGCCTGGTGGTGGTAGGTGGGCACGTTCACCGAGACGTCCGGCAGCAGCTCACCGAGCAGGGTGCCGGGCACCGGCCGCACCGGGTGGCGCCCGTAGGTGCCCGGCGCGCCGATGTGGCCCTGGTGGCCGACCACGTCCGGCAGGTGCTGGATCAGGGTGCCGCCGCACACCACGTTGAGCACCTGCATGCCGCGGCAGATGCCGAGGACCGGCAGCTCCGCGGCGAGGGCGGCGCGCACCAGCGCGGACTCCCAGACGTCCCGCTCCGGCTCGCCGCCGTCGGTCTCCGGGTGGCGCTCGGCGCCGTACCGGGCGGGGTCGACGTCGGCGCCGCCGGTGATCACCAGGGCGTCGATCCGGGCGACCGCGTCGGCGGCGTGCTCGGCGGCGTCCGGCGGCAGCAGCACGGCGAGCCCGCCGGCGGCCTGCACCACGGACGGGTAGCGCTCGGCCAGCAGGACCGTGCGGATGCTGTCCCAGCGGCCCCAGGCCGCATCGAGGACAGAGGTGCTGATGCCGATCACAGGCCGAGGAGTCATGGCGGGCATTCTGCCTCCTCACGGGCCGCCGCGGTGCGATCGGGGAGTGCGGCACGCGCCACACCGCCGCCGTCGGCGGTACGACGTACCGTAACCGTGTCGTATCGGAACGTGCGCGGCGAGTGGCGGAGGTGCCCGATGGCGGGGACGGAACCGGAGGTGCCCCGGCGGTTGACCGGGCGGGTGGCGGTGGTGACCGGTGTCAGCGGCTTCGCGGGCGAGGCCGGCGCCGCGGTCGCCCGCAGGCTCGCCGCCGAGGGCGCCCGGGTGGTCTGCGCGGACCCGGACGAGCGGGCCGGCCAGGCGGTGGCCCGCTCGGTGGGGGGCCTGTTCGTGCACACCGACCCGCTGGACGAGTACATGGTGGAGGCGCTCTTCGACGAGGCGTACGAGACCCTCGGCGGGGTGGACGCGGTGGTGAACGGCCCGTCCGGGGCGCCGCCCGCCGACGGCCCGGTGATGGACGTCCCGCCGGACGCCTGGCGGGTCGTCCAGGACACCCGGCTGACCGCCGTCTTCCTCTGCTGCCGGGCCGCGCTGCCCTACCTGCGGCGGCACGGGCACGGCTCGGTGGTGAACCTGGCCGGTCCGGCGGCCGAGGGCGGCCTGGCCGCCACCGTGGCCGCGGCCGGGGTCGCCGCGCTCACCCGGGAGCTGGCCGAGGGCTTCGGGCCGGAGGGCATCCGCTTCAACGCGCTCGGCGGCGGGGACGCGGAGCGGCTCGCCGCGGCGGCCGCCTGGCTCGCGAGCGACGACTCGGCCGGGGTGAACGGCAGCCTGGTCCGATTCTCACCGTAATCTCATCGCGAACCGGGCGATTCGACCCTCCTGCTGATATGGCGCTTATCCGCCCGCCCTTAGATTCGATGGTGTGAGCGAGCAGATTCCCGCCGGGTGGTACCCGGACCCGAAGGACACCGGCGACCCCCGCCCCGAGCGCTACTGGGACGGCACGGGCTGGACGGCGACCACCCGCCCCGCGCCCGGCGCCGAGGCGCCCGCGGGCGGTGACGAGGCCGCGGCCGGCGACGAGCCCACGGTGATCGAGGGCCGCGTGCTGGACGACGGTCCGACCGTGCGCTACCCGGAGATGCCGACGGCCGTCCCGGCCCCGCCGAAGGCCGCCCGCAGGCCCTCGCGCCCGGTGGTCGTCGCGGCGACGGTGGCCGCACTGGCCGGCCTCGCGGTCGGCTCGGGCGTCACCTACCTGGCCATGGACCACGACGAGGGCCGCGCCTCGGCCCGTCCCCTCGACGGCCGCTACCGGCCCGGCGGGCCCGGCGGGCCCGGCTCGGACGGCTTCGGCCTCCCCGGCCTCCCCGGCCAGGGCAACGGAAACGGTCAGGGCAACGGAAACGGTCAGGGCAACGGAAACGGTCAGGGCGGCAGCGGCGACGGTCTGGGCGGTGGCAACGGGTCGGGCCGCGGCGGCCGGAACGCGGACACCGCGACCGACCCGGTGAACGGCATCAGCCTGCCCGTCCCCTCCGGCTGGCAGGGCACCACCACCTCGGACGGCCACGCCGCGCTGTCGATCGGCTCGTACACCTGCGCCGACGGCAAGAGCCGGTGCTCGCTCGGCGGCGCGACCACCGACAGCATCGACGGCACGGACGCCAAGCAGGCCGCCCTCGCCGACATCGCGGCCGCGGCCAAGGAGTCCTACGGCGATGTGAAGTCCCACGAGGAGCTGAAGTCGGAGGCGGTCACCGTCGCCGGGCGCAGCGGCTACCTCGTCCGCTGGAAGGTCGACGCCCCGCAGGGCAACGACGGCTACGTGGAGACGGTGGTCTTCCCCGGCGCCAAGTCCGGCAGCCTGGTCGCCGTCCACCTCGGCTTCGACATCGCCGACAGGGCGCCCGGCCTCGCCCAGATGGACACCATCGTCAAGGGCATCGCCACCGCCCAGGCCGGTGGTGTCGGCGGCACCTGACGGAACCCCACCCCGGCGGGGGGTGTGCCTCAGAGGAAGGTGCGCCCCTCGCCGCGGTACGTCGGCACCGTCTCCACCACCCGGTCGCCCTCGACCAGGTGCAGCTCCGCGAAGCGCTCGCACAGCTCGCCCGCCTTGGCGTGCCGGAACCACACCCGGTCACCGATCAACAGGTCGTCGGCGGCCGCGCCGAGCAGCGGCGTCTGCACCTCGCCGGCGCCCTCCTGCGGGTCGAGGCGCAGGCCCTCCGGCAGGTACGGCACGGGGGAGCGGTCCGCCCCGGCCGGTCCCGAGGCCGGGTAGCCGCCGCCGAGCACCGTCACCACGCCCACGCCGGGCCGGCGGACCACCGGCTGGGCGAACAGCGCCGCCGGCCGCCCGCGGAACGACGAGTAGTTGTCGAACAGCCGCGGCTGGTAGAGGCCCGAACCCGCGGCGACCTCGGTGACGGCCGACTCGGCCACCGTCGACTCGACACTGCCGGTGCCGCCGCCGTTCACGAACTCCAGCTCGGCCACCTGCCGCAGCCGGCGCACCACCGCGGCGCGCCGCTCCGCGAGTTCGGCCCGTGCCCGGCTCTGCATCATCCGCACCAGCTGCGAGCGGACCGGCCGGCCCGCCACCCGGTCGCCCACCCCGGCGATGTGGCCCTCGTAGGCCATCAGGCCGACGACCTTGAAGCCCGGCCGGTTCTGCACCAGTTCGGCGAAGGCGCCCAGCGCCTCCGGGGTGCGCAGCGGCGAGCGCCGGGCACCGAACCGGACCCGCCCGCCGAGCAGTTCCAGCGAGGTGTCCAGCTCCAGGCAGACCCGGACGGTCTCCGGCCCCTCGCGGGAGGAGTCGATCAGGTCCAGCTGCGAGGGGTCGTCCAGCAGGACGGTGACCGCCTCCGCCAGCTTGGGGTCGTCGGTCAGCTCCCCGTAGCCGGCCCGGTCCGCCGACGGGTAGGCGAGCAGGACGTCGGTGAAGCCCTGGCGGGCCAGCCAGATCGACTCGGCCAGGGTGAAGCTCATGATCCCGGCGAAGCCGTCGGTGGCCAGCACCCGCTCCAGCAGGGCGCGGCAGCGCACCGACTTGCTCGCCACCCGGATCGGCTTGCCGCCGGCCCGGCGCACCAGGTCGGCCGCGTTGGCGTCGAACGCGGCCAGGTCGACGATCGCGAACGGCGCGTCGAGATGCGCGGTGGCCCGGTCGTAGCGAGAACGGTCCGAGACGGCGCCGGGCACTGCGGGGGCGAGGTCGGTGGCCATGGCGGCAGCGTCCCACACGGTGACTACCGCTGGGTAGAGGCGGACGGCTCCGCGCCTGCGGCGACCGCACCGGGGGACGAAGCCCCGGCGGAGACCTCCGGGGAGGCGGCGGTCAGGCTGTCGGTGGCCGCGGCGGCCACCGACTCCACCAGGCCGATGCCCTCCTCCTCGGTGTCGGAGCCGTCGGTGAGCACCGCCACCAGCAGCTCCCGGCCGTCGTGCACCACCCTGCCGATGCTGTTGACCACCCAGGCACCCTCGGCGGTGCGCGGCAGCCAGCCGTTCTTGAGGTGCACCGCGTGGTCGTCGTCCGCCGCCGAGACACCCCACCGCTGGTCGGCGGCGATCAGCCCCATCAGCTTCTGCAGATACGCCCGGGAGGAGTCGTTCAGCACGCCGTCGGTGCCGAAGACCAGCTGCAGCAGCCTGACCTGGTCCTCCGCCGTGGTCGTGGTCAGGCCCCAGTAGCCGTCGGTGCCCGGCCGTCGTCGCGGTGAGGCCGAACGCGGCGTTGGCGGCGTCCAGCCCCTCGTCCTCGCCGATCTCGCCGAACAGCTCGGTGGTCGCGTCGTTGTCGCTGTTCTCGATCATCAGTGCGGCGGCGGTGCGCTGCTGCTCCGTCAGCTCGCCACCGGTCCGCCAGAGCAGCGCGGCGAGGATGTCCACCTTGACGATGCTGGCGGTGACGAACCGGTCCGTCCCGTACACGGCACCCGCCCCCGAGGCGGTGTCCGGCACGGCGACCGCCAGATGGCCGGTGGAGTCCTGCACCGCCGCCGCGAGCTCCGCGTCCAGGTCGACCGCCGGGGCCGCCGGCGACGCGGCCGCCACCGGCAGCGCGTCGCGGGCCGACCGGTCCCGGTGCAGCCACACCCCCGCCGCGGCGAGCACGAGCGCGGTGAACAGGGCGGCACCGCGCCGCAGTCGGCGACGGCGCCTGCGTGCGGCGGTACGGGCCCGTCGGGCTGAGGTCATGCCCGAGATCCTGGGCAGGACTCCTCGGGCTCAGGTGAGGCCGGCGTGAGCACCGTCTGAGAAGCCGGACATCGGGGTGGCATACCCTCGACGGGTGGAGCGCAAGAACATTCCGAACCCCGGATTCGCCGACGACGACGGCACCGCCGACCCCCGCCTCACCCGGGCCCTCACCGCCTGGGCGGCGGACTCCTCGCAGGAGCCCGAACTGCTCGACGCCCTCACCCCGAGCCGGCTGATGGTGCCGATCGTCGCCCTGCTCGGCGAGGTGGAGACCGACGCCAACGGGCTGAAGCACGAGAAGACCAGCGACATGGCGGTGCCGGTGATCGAGGCACCCGACGGGCGACGCGCCCTGCCGGCCTTCACCTCGCTGGAGACCATGGCCCGCTGGCGGGCGGACGCCCGGCCCGCACCCGTCGCCGCACCGCAGGCCGCCATGGTCGCCTACTCCGAGCGGGCCGACACCCTGCTGGTCGACCCGGCCGGGCCGGTCACCTACCAGCTGAACGGGGCCAGGCTGCGGGCCGTCGCCGAGAACCGGCGCTATGTCCGGCCGGCCGCCGACCCCGACGTCCGCGAGGCCCTGCGGGGGCTGCTGGCCGCCGAACCGGCAGTCGCCCGCGGCTACCTCCGGCCGGACACCGACGCGGACGCCGTCCTCGCGCTGGTGCCCGCCGCCGGGGCCGGGGAGGACGTCCTGCGGGAGGCCGTCGACCGCCTGGTCGCGGGCCTCGCGGCCGACGCCACCCTCCGCGTCCGCCTCGACCGGGGCCTCCAGCTCGCGCTGCTCCGCACCGACCTCCCCGACGAGCCCTTCTACACCGCGGGGGAGTAGGGCAGACCAAAGGGGCGCGTGGGCGCCTTCCAGCCTTCGGCCGGGAGGTGCCTGCACGCGCCCCTTCTCGTGTGCCCTACGAGTAGACCGGGCCGGTGAACTTCTCGCCGGGGCCGGCGCCGGGGGCGTCCGGGACGACGGAGGCCTCGCGGAAGGCGAGCTGGAGGGAGCGCAGGCCGTCCCGGAGGGGTGCGGCGTGGAAGTTGGAGATCTCGGGGGCGCCGGCGGTGACCAGCCCGGCCAGGGCGGTGATCAGCTTGCGGGCCTCGTCGAGGTCCTTGTCGGCCTCGCCGCCCTCGGCGAGCCCGCACTTCACCGCCGCCGCGCTCATGAGGTGGACGGCCACGGTGGTGATCACCTCGACGGCCGGGACCTCCGCGATGTCGCGGGTGAGGTCGTCGAAGCCGACGGCCTGCTCGTCGTCGTGCTCGTGGGGCTGGCTGGTCAAGGTGGCTCACTCCGTCTGGCCGGTGGACGTTCATCAGGGAGCGTACAAGGCGCGCTGACCGGGGCCGGAATACCGGTGGCCGTCGAAACGCTGCTATGCTTCGAGACTGACCGGCCAGGCATCCGTACGGAGGCCCGGCCAGCAAGTGGAGGCTCCACCCAGGAGGCCCGAGAGGGCAACCGCGACAGTCTCCCACCTGATCGGCCCCCGGGTCGACGGGTCCCGGTCCGCGACGTACCCCGCGAGGTGTGCGACGCCAGTGGCGCCCCGCCAGGGGCGCGCCCCGGATTGTGTGGAGCCCCGCCTGTACCGTGCGGGGCTTTTTTCGTGCGTTCGGTGCCTTTTCGGGCAGCGGAGCATGAATGAAGCCCCGCCCAGTGGTCGAAACCACGACGTGCGACCGCCGCCCGACGGCCGCATCGGAAAAAGGTGCAACCGAGGAGGCCCCATCAGCACCGAGCCCCGCATCAACGACCGGATTCGCGTCCCCGAGGTGCGACTCGTCGGTCCCAGCGGCGAGCAGGTCGGCATCGTGCCGCTTGCCAAGGCGCTGGAGCTTGCGCAGGAGTACGACCTCGACCTGGTCGAGGTCGCGGCGACCGCCCGGCCGCCCGTCTGCAAGCTCATGGACTACGGCAAGTTCAAGTACGAGTCGGCCATGAAGGCCCGTGAGGCGCGCAAGAACCAGGCGCACACGGTCATCAAGGAGATGAAGCTCCGGCCGAAGATCGACCCGCACGACTATGACACCAAGAAGGGTCACGTCGTCCGGTTCCTCAAGCAGGGCGACAAGGTCAAGATCACGATCATGTTCCGCGGTCGTGAGCAGTCCCGCCCCGAGCTGGGCTTCCGACTGCTGCAGCGCCTCGCGGAGGACGTCCAGGACCTGGGCTTCGTGGAGTCCTCGGCCAAGCAGGACGGCCGTAACATGATCATGGTTCTCGGCCCGCACAAGAAGAAGACCGAGGCGATGGCCGAGGCGCGTGCCCTGGCGGACGCCCGCAAGGCCGAGCGCCTGGGCCGCACCGCCGGCAGCGCCGAGCAGGCCGACGACGCCGAGGAGGCCGTCGAGGCCGTCGAGGTCGTCGAAGCCGAGCAGGCCGAGCACGAGACGGCCCCGAGGCCGTCGAGGCCGCGCCCGCCGCCGAGGTCGAGCAGCCGGCCGACACCGAGCAGGAGGGCTGAGCCGAAAGGCTCGGCCCCCGTTCGGACGGCCACAGCGGCCGGGGCTCCCGCCCCGGCCAGGAGATCAATCCACTCCCGGCCCGCACAGCGACTGTGCGGGCCGGGGCGGACCGACGAGGAGATACGGCGACATGCCGAAGCAGAAGACGCACAGCGGCGCCAGCAAGCGCTTCAAGATCACTGGCTCCGGGAAGGTGCTCCGCGAGCGTGCCGGCCGTCGCCACCTCCTGGAGCACAAGCCCTCGACGCTGACCCGCAAGCTGGCCGGTACGGTCGAGCTGGCTCCGGCCGACGCCAAGAAGATCAAGAAGCTTCTCGGCAAGTGATCGCCCACCCGCGGCACCCCCGCGGGACCGGCTGATCCTTCCCGACCCAATCGATTGACGGACCGCCAGGAGCCATCCGGGGTCCAATCCAAGGAGTAATCAAGTGGCACGCGTCAAGCGGGCAGTCAACGCCCACAAGAAGCGCCGGGTCATCCTCGAGCGGGCCAGCGGTTACCGCGGCCAGCGCTCCCGCCTGTACCGCAAGGCCAAGGAGCAGGTCACCCACTCGCTCGTCTACAACTTCAACGACCGCAAGAAGCGCAAGGGCGACTTCCGTCAGCTCTGGATCCAGCGCATCAACGCTGCGGCCCGTGCCAACGGCATGACCTACAACCGCTTCGTGCAGGGCCTGAAGGCCGCGGGCGTCGAGATCGACCGCAAGATGCTGGCCGACCTGGCCGTCAACGACGCCGCCGCGTTCGCCGTGCTCGTCGAGGTCGCCCAGAAGGCTCTGCCGGAGGACGTCAACGCCCCCAAGGCCGCCTGATCCAGGCCACGCCTCGGTAGTTGAGCTCTTCGGGCCCGCAGGTACACACCGCCTGCGGGCCCGATGCGCATTCCGGGCCGCTCGGCCCCGCCGGGCGCCCGCCGGCCACGCCTCCTCAGAGTCCTCAGAGAACGAGAGCATGCAGAGCACCGACACCCCCCTGCTCACCTCCCTGCGCTCCCCGCGGGTCGTCGCCGCCCGCCGGCTGGCCAAGCGGAACCAGCGCGGCAAGGACCGCCGCTTCCTCGCGGAGGGCCCGCAGGCCGTCCGGGAGGCCGTGGCGTACGGGCGGCTGCCGGGTTCGGCCGAGCACGCGGTGGTCGAGATCTACCTCACCCCGCAGGCCCTGGAGCGGCACGCAGACATCGCGGACGCCGCCCGCGCCGCGGGGCTGCCGCTGCTCACCGCCACCGAGGAGGTGATCGCGGAGGTCTGCGACACCGTCACCCCGCAGGGCATCGTCGCGCTGTGCCGCTTCATCGACACCCCCTTCGAGGAGGTGCTGAAGGCGCGTCCGCGGCTGGTCGCCGTGCTCGCCCACGTCCGCGACCCCGGCAACGCCGGCACCGTGCTGCGGACGGCCGACGCCGCCGGCGCGGAGGCCGTGGTGCTGACCGACGCCTCGGTGGACCTGTACAACCCGAAGGCCGTCCGGGCCTCGGTGGGCAGCCTCTTCCACCTGCCGTTCGCCACCGGGGTGCCGATCGCCGAGGCGGTCGCCAAGCTGCGCGAGGCCGGTGTCCGGGTGCTGGCGGCGGACGGCGCCGGCGAGCGCGACCTGGACCAGGAGCTCGACGAGGGCAGCCTCGGCGCGCCGGTCGCCTGGGTGTTCGGCAACGAGGCCTGGGGTCTGCCGGAGGAGACCCGCGCACTCGCCGACGAGGTGGTGCGCGTGCCCATCCACGGACACGCCGAGAGCCTCAACCTGGCCACGGCCGCCGCCGTCTGCCTCTACGCCTCGGCCCGTGCGCAGCGCTCGCCGGGAGGGTGTCGCACACGGCCGCAGGAGCGCTAGGGTCGGCCTCGGCGGGGAGCACGGTGGTGGGTCAGGGGAGGACACCCATGGTCGGCAGCGGGGCGGAGCTGGACCCGGACGACCTGCCGGACGGCCTGGTCGTCGCGGACGCCGAGGGCCGGGTGGTTTGCTTCAACCGGGCCGCGGGCCGGCTCACCGGGCACCGCCCGGGCGAGGTGCTCGGCAGCCCGCTGGAGGACGTCCTGCCGCTGGAGGACCTCGACGGCCGCCGCTGGTGGAAGATCACCGACCCGTACGGGGGCCTCGCCGTCCGGTCCGGCCAGCCCGAGCGCAACCTGCTGCTGCCCGGCGGCTGCGAGGTGCTGGTCTCCGCCCGGTACGTCCGGGAGCGGCCCGGCGGCCCGGTCCAGCGGGTGGTGGTGGCGCTGCGCGGCACCGAGGCGCGGCGGCGCACCGAGCGCAGCCACGCCGAGCTGATCGCCACCGTCGCGCACGAGCTGCGCTCCCCGTTGACCAGCGTGAAGGGCTTCACGGCGACGCTGCTGGCCAAGTGGGAGCGGTTCAACGACGGGCAGAAGCGGGTGATGCTGGAGACCGTCGACGCCGACGCCGACCGGGTCACCCGGCTGATCGCCGAGCTGCTCGACATCTCCCGGATCGACGCGGGCCGGCTGGAGATCCGCCGGCAGGTGGTCGACCTCGCGGCCGCCGTCCGCCGGCACGTGGACGGCAAGGTGGCGGCCGGCATCCCCGCCGAGCGCTTCGACATCCGGATCGCCGACGGCCTGCGCCAGCAGTGGGGCGACCCCGACAAGATCGACCAGGTGCTGGCGAACCTGCTGGAAAATGCCGTGCGGCACGGCGAGGGGACTGTCACCATCGAGGTGGCACCCGCCGTCGAGATCGTCGAGGCGGCCGGCCGGCAGCATCCGGGCACCCCGCCGAGGACGGTGGAAGGGACAGCGGTCACCGTGAGCGACGAAGGCAGCGGCATCCCCGAGGAGTCGATGCCGCGCGTCTTCACCCGGTTCTGGCGCGGCTCCAAGCGCGGCGGCACCGGTCTCGGCCTCTACATCGTCAAGGGCATCGTGGAGGCGCACGGCGGCGTCATCCGGATCAGCAGGGCCCCCTCGGGCGGCGCCCGGTTCCGATTTATCCTGCCCGCGGGCGTGCCGGACTTCATGCTGTAGGTCCGCGCCCGGCGGGCTCCTCGCGCACACGGCCACGGACGGCGAACCGGCCGTCGGCGTGCTGCGACTACACTCGACCTTTGGCGTTGTGGGACGCCCTGCGCGGCCGTGCCGCGGACACCCCTCCCGGCACCTTCCGGCACCGGCCAGGGGATGCCCGTGTTCTGGCCACGCCGGGCGTAGCGCAAGGGCGAGCCATCCACTTCACGAGCAGGAGCACGGGAAAGATAGAGATGTCGGCACCCAACAAGTCGTACGACCCGGTAGAGGTCGAGGCCCTCAAGCCCGAGGCGGTGGAGCAGGCCCGGGACGAGGCGGTCGCCGCGTTCGCCGCCGCCGCCGACCTCGACGCGCTGAAGCAGGCCAAGGTCGCCCACACCGGCGACCGCTCGCCGCTCGCGCTCGCCAACCGTGAGATCGGCGCCCTGCCGCCGCACGCCAAGGCGGCGGCCGGCAAGCTGATCGGCCAGGCCCGCGGCGCCGTCAACCAGGCGCTGGCCCGCCGCCAGGCCGAGCTGGAGGCGGACCGCGACGCCCGCGTGCTGGTCGAGGAGGCGGTGGACGTCACGCTGCCGTACGACCGCTCCCCGCGCGGCGCCCGGCACCCGCTGACCACCCTCGCGGAGCGCATCGAGGACACCTTCGTGGCCATGGGCTACGAGGTCGCCTCCGGCCCCGAGGTCGAGGCCGAGTGGCTGAACTTCGACGCCCTCAACCTGCACCCGGACCACCCGGCCCGCTCCATGCAGGACACCTTCTTCGTGCAGGCCCCGGACGGCTCCGCCGACTCCGGCGTGGTGCTGCGCACCCAGACCTCCCCGGTGCAGATCCGCACCATGCTCGACCGCCAGCCGCCGCTGTACGCGGTGAGCCCCGGCCGGGTGTACCGCACCGACGAGCTGGACGCCACGCACACCCCGGTCTTCCGCCAGGTCGAGGGCCTCGCGGTGGACGAGGGCATCACCTTCGCCGACCTCAAGGGCACCATCGAGGTGCTGGTCGAGAAGCTGATCGGCGGCCACCTCGAACTGCGCTGGCGCCCCTCGTACTTCCCGTTCACCGAGCCGAGCGCCGAGGTGGACCTGCAGTGTTTCGTCTGCCGCGGTGAGAGCGTCGGCAACCCGGACCGCCCCTGCCGCACCTGCTCCTCCGAGGGCTGGATCGAGCTGGGCGGCTGCGGTGTCGTCAACCCCCGGGTGCTGGTCGCCGCCGGCGTCGACCCCAACCGCTACAGCGGGTTCGCCTTCGGCCTCGGCCTGGAGCGAATCCTGATGAACCGCCACAACGTCGCCGACATGCGCGACATGGTCGAGGGTGACGTCCGCTTCACCCTCCCGTTCGGGATGGAGATCTGATGCGCGTCCCGCTTTCCTGGCTGCGCGAGTACGTCGACCTGCCGACCGGCGAGACCGGTCGCGACGTGGCGGCCCGGCTCGTCCGGGCGGGCCTGGAGGTCGAGACCGTCGAGCAGCTCGGCGCCGACCTCAAGGGTCCGCTGGTGGTCGGCGAGGTGCTCTCCATCGAGGAGCTGTCCGGCTTCAAGAAGCCGATCCGGCACTGCTTCGTGAACGTCGGCGACGCCAACGGCACAGGCGAGCCGCAGGAGATCGTCTGCGGCGCGACCAACTTCGAGGTCGGCGACAAGGTCGTCGTGGTGCTCCCGGGCGCCGTGCTGCCCGGCCCGTTCCCGATCGCCGCCCGGCAGACCTACGGCCACACCTCGGCCGGCATGATCTGCTCCGCCCGCGAGCTCGGCATGGGCGACGACCACAACGGCATCCTGGTGCTGGAGTCGCACCTGGAGCCCGGCACCGACGCGGTCGAGCTGCTGGAGCTCGTCGACGAGGTGCTGGACATCGCCGTCACCCCGGACCGCGGCTACTGCCTGTCCATGCGCGGTGTGGCCCGCGAGGCCGCCGCCGCGTACGGCCTGCCGCTGGCCGACCCGGCGCTGCTCGACGTGCCGCCGGCCAACGCCTTCGGCTACCCGGTGAAGGTCGCCGACCCGGCCGGCTGCGACCGCTTCGTCGCCCGCACGGTCACCGGCGTGGAGCCGGCCGCGAAGTCGCCGATCTGGCTGCAGCGCCGGCTGCAGAAGTCGGGCATCCGCCCGATCTCGCTGACCGTCGACATCACCAACTACGTGATGCTCGAGGTCGGCCAGCCGCTGCACGCCTACGACCGGAACCGCGTGCAGGGCGCGATCCTGGTCCGCCGTGCGGAGGAGGGCGAGACCCTCACCACGCTGGACGGCGTCAAGCGCAAGCTGTCCGCCGAGGACCTGCTGATCTGCGACGACTCCGGCCCGATCGGCCTGGCCGGCGTCATGGGCGGCGCCACCACCGAGATCCTCGACCCGGTGGTCGACCCGGAGACCGGCGAGGTCGTCGGCTCCACCGAGATCGTCGTCGAGGCGGCGCACTTCGACCCGATCAGCGTCGCCCGCACCGCCAAGCGCCACAAGCTGCCCTCCGAGGCGTCCAAGCGCTTCGAGCGCGGCGTCGACCCGGAGGCCGCCCGCGCCGCCGCGCAGCGCGCCGTCGACCTGCTGGTGCTGATCGCCGGCGGCACCGCGGAGGCCGGCGTCACCGACATCGCGGCCCCGCACCCGCTGCGCACCATCGCGATCGGGGCGGACCTCCCGGACCGGGTGGCCGGCACCGAGTACGGCCGCGAGACCGTCACCCGCCGCCTGCAGGAGATCGGCTGCTCGGTGATGGGCGCCGACGTCCTGGAGGTCACCCCGCCGAGCTGGCGCCCGGACCTCACCGACCCGTACGACCTCGCGGAGGAGGTCATCCGCCTGGAGGGCTACGACAACGTGCCCGCCCGGATGCCCAACGTGCCGCCGGGCCGCGGTCTGAGCGAGGCGCAGCGCTTCCACCGCCGGATGGGCACCGCCCTGGCCGGCGCCGGCTACGTCGAGATCAACGCCTACCCGTTCCTCGGCGACGCCGCCTTCGACGGGCTCGGCCTGGAGAAGGACGACGAGCGCCGCCGCACCGTCAAGCTGGTCAACCCGCTCAACGACGAGGAGCCGGCGCTGCGCACCACGCTGTTGCCGGGCCTGCTCGGCGCGCTGCGCCGCAACGTCGGCCGCGGCAACACCGACCTGGCGCTGTTCGAGACCGGCACGGTCTTCCTGCCGAAGGCCGAGCTGAAGGTCGCGCCGCGGCTGTCGGTGGAGCACCGGCCGAGCGAGCAGCAGCTCGCCGAGCTGGACGCCGCGCTGCCGGACCAGCCGCGCCGGGTCGCGGTCGCGCTGGCGGGCGAGCACTGGCCGTCCGGCTGGTGGGGCAAGGGCGTGCCGTCCGGCTGGGCGGACGCGGTCGAGGCGGCCCGCACGGTCGCCCGGGCGGCCAACCTGGAGCTGACCGTCCGGCAGGCGCAGCGCGCGCCCTGGCACCCCGGCCGCTGCGCCGAGCTGCTGGTGGACGGCCGGGTGGTCGGTCACGCCGGCGAACTGCACCCGCGCGTCGTCAAGGCGATGCACCTGCCGGAGCGCACCAGCGCGATGGAGCTCGACCTGGACCTGCTGCTCGCCGACGGCGTGCGGAAGGTGAACGGCCCGGCGGTGTCGGCGTACCCGGTGGCCACCCAGGACGTGGCGCTGATCGTGGCTGCCGACGTGCCGGCCGCCGAGGTGGAGGCCGCGCTGCGCGAGGGCGCCGGCGAGCTGCTGGAGTCGATCCGGCTGTTCGACGTCTTCACCGGCGAGCAGGCCGGTGAGGGCAAGAAGTCGCTGGCGTACAGCCTGCACTTCCGCGCCGTCGACCGCACGCTGACCGCGGACGAGGCCTCGGCCGCCCGCGAGTCGGCGGTGGCGGCCGCGGCGGCGCGCACCGGCGCGGTGCTGCGCGGCGCCTGACGCCTTTCGGCCCGACGGGCCCCGGCCCGGACCTGGTGTCCGGGGCGGGGCCCGTCGGCGTTTCCGGCTGCGGGTTCGGCGGCTTCGCCGCCATGATCGCCAGCAGGCTTGTGCGGGGGGTGAGTTGGCGAACGTTAGGTGGGGCTTAAGGCGGTGTGCAGGTTGGTCCGACCCTCTTGCGGGTTCAATGCCATGGCCGCTTCAATCGCTGTTAGGAAAGTTTCCTAACCGGAGCGCCCCGGGCATTCCCATGCCTGCGCGCGAGTTCGAGCCGACGGAGCGTCACATGCCTGCACAGCACCGCACCGCCCGTACCGCCCGCACCAACCCCGGCACCCACCGGGCCGGCCGCCGGGTCGGCCGCACCGCCCTCGCGGTCCTGCTCGCCGCCGTCCCGCTGACCGTCGCCACCGCGACGCTCGGCGCGAGCGGCGCCGGCGCGTCCGTGGTCACCGCCGCCTCGGTCGGCCTGGACGACGCCCACAAGAAGGACATCGCCATGCAGATCGTCTCCAGCGCGGAGAACTCCTCGCTGGACTGGAAGGCCCAGTACAAGTACATCGAGGACATCGGCGACGGCCGCGGCTACACCGCCGGCATCATCGGCTTCTGTTCCGGCACCGGCGACATGCTGGACCTCGTCGAGCACTACACCGACCTCAAGCCCGGCAACGTCCTCGCCAAGTACCTGCCGGCGCTGCGCAAGGTGAACGGCACCGACTCTCACTCCGGTCTCGGCACCGCCTTCACCAAGGACTGGGCCACCGCCGCCAAGGACGGCGTCTTCAAGCAGGCGCAGAACGACGAGCGGGACCGGGTCTACTTCAACCCCGCCGTCCAGCAGGCCAAGGCCGACGGTCTGCGCGCGCTCGGCCAGTTCGTCTACTACGACGCCATCGTGATGCACGGCCCCGGCAGCAGCTCCGACAGCTTCGGCGGCATCCGCAAGGCGGCCATGAAGAAGGCCAAGACCCCCGCCCAGGGCGGCGACGAGGCCACCTACCTGAACGCCTTCATGGACGCCCGCAAGGTGATCATGAAGCAGGAGGAGGCGCATGCCGACACCAGCCGGGTCGACACCGCACAGAAGGTCTGGGTCAGGGACCGCAACTTCGACCTCAACACCCCGCTGAAGTGGAAGGTCTACGGCGACAGCTACCAGATCAACGGCTGACCCGCGCCGGCCCGGGGGCGGGCCCCGACCGCGCCCCCGGCCCGCCGGTAAATCGCACGACAGAGCGGACGGGACGCTGCTAGCGTCCCGTCCGTGGCGAAACTCAACCAGATCATCGCAGTCGAAAAGGGCGTCAAGTCCAAGTCGTTCCAGGAGCTGACGGCGGCCCACCACGGCCTGCAGAAGCCCGCCCTGCTCGCCGGGATCTCCCGCACGTACCAGCCCAAGGACGAGGAGGGCGAGCAGCTCCCGCCGGAGTCCACCCGCGTGCAGGTGCGCGCCGAGGACATCCTGCGCGACACCGCCGCCTCGCTCACCCGGCTGTTCGACGTGACCGCCACCAAGGACTGGGCCAACTGCGAGGCCCGTGCGGACGTCGTGGTCGACGGCCGGCCGCTGCTGAAGGACGTGCCCGTCACCCACCTGCTCTTCCTGGAGAAGCAGCTCACCGACCTCTACACCTTCGTCCGCAAGCTGCCGGTGCTGGACGCCTCCGAGTCCTGGAGCCCGGACGCCTCCACCGACGCCTGGAAGACCGAGGCGGTGCGCACCATCCGGACGAAGAAGGTGCCCCGCAACCACGTGAAGGCGGAGGCCACCGAGAAGCACCCGGCCCAGGTCGAGGTCTACTACGAGGACATCCCGGTCGGGTACTGGACGACCGTCAAGTTCTCCGGCGCCCTGCCCGCCCGGCGGGTCAACGAGCTCGTCCAGCGGGTCGAGAAGCTGCAGCAGGCCGTGCAGTTCGCCCGCGAGGAGGCCAACGCCGCCGAGATCGTGGACCGGCGCACCGGCGACGCCGTCTTCGGCTACCTGTTCGGCCAGTAGCGGCCGGACCCATGAGCGCCCCTCTTTGAGCGGAGGGGCTGTGCGGGCCGGCGCAACAGCCGGTCCGTGCGGAAGCTGACACTGAAAGTGAAGCTGACGACGGGGTGACAGTGGAGGTTCGAATCCTCCCCCCGGCACCACCGTGCCGGGGTGGCCCAAGGGCAGAGGCAGCCCCCTGAAACTCAGACTCTCGCTCAAGTCTCAGCATTCGCCGCCGAGCACCGGATCGAACGGATGCGGACGGAAAGCCCCGGATGCGGGTTCAAGTCCCGCCTGTGCCTCTCCCCGTGGCACGGTAGTTCAAAGGCAGAACACGAGGCTCTGAGAATGATCCGCAGCCTTAAACGTGCCGGTGCGAGCAACTGGGTGGCACACCAGGGGCCCGGGAGATGGATACCGCTCCCGGGCCCCGTCACGTCCGTCGCCGCGCGCCTACGGCGTCACGGGCAGAGCGCCGCCTTGACGATCACCGCGATCATCTGGCTCTGCTGCTCGTTCACCGTGGCGCCGGTCGCCGCGAAGTAGGTGATGGTGTTCTTCGCGACCGTCGCGTCGTCCTTGCCGGCCTTGATGTCCGCGCAGGTCTGCTGCGCGGCCGCGACGGTCTTCTGGTTGTCCGCCGCCAGCTTCGGGTCGATCTGCTTCAGGCCGGCCACCATGGCCAGCTCCTTGGCGAGCTCCGTCGGGTTCGGCGTGCCGGCCGCCTTGGTGGGCGCGGTCGTGGCGGCGGTGGACGCCGCAGGGGCCGAGCTGCCCGCCGCGGTCGGGGCGCCGGACGCCGGGGCCGCCGCGGTCGCGGAGGTCTTCGCCGGCTCGGCGGTGGTGCTGCCGCTGCTGCTGCACGCGGCGAGGGACAGGGCGGCAGCGGCGGTGAGGGTGGTGACGATCATTCGAGTTCGCATGACATCACCGTGTCAGAGCGATCACCGCAAGCCGAGGCCTGTGACCATGCTGTGACGGCGCTGTGCCATGGAAGTGGCGCATTCCCGCCGGTCGGCGGGGGTCAGCCGGCGGGGCGCGGCGGCGCGGCCTCGTACTCGCCCAGACCCACCCGGACGAGCTGCCCGGAACGGCACAGCTCCAGCAGGTCGCGGCGGATGATGTGCGGCTCCGGCGAGGTGTCGTACAGCGCCTCGGCCCGCCGCCAGTCCCAGCGGCCACCCTCCTCCCGGATGACGGCCAGCAGGTGCCGGCGGCGGGCGGTGACGAGGACCTCGCGCGCGACGCTGATCCCGTTCAACTGGACTACCCCTGTGGTGAGCTGCTCGTCGGGTGGGGAGGTGCTGGGAGCGCGGCGCCCGCCCGGGAGGGCCGCCCCCGGGCCGGGGACGCCGCGACCGCCTCTGCGTCAGGCCGAGACGGTGTAGTCGTAGAAGCCGCGGCCGGACTTGCGGCCCAGCAGGCCCGCGTCGACCATCCGGGACAGCAGCGGCGGCGCCGCGTACAGCGGCTCCTTGTACTCGTCGTACATGGAGTCGGCGATCGACACGATGGTGTCCAGGCCGATCAGGTCGCACAGCCGCAGCGGACCCATCGGGTGGGCGCAGCCGGCCTCCATGCCCTTGTCGATGTCGGCCGCGGTGGCCACACCCGACTCGAACATCCGCACCGCGGACAGCAGGTACGGCACCAGCAGGGCGTTCACCACGAAACCGGCGCGGTCGCGGGCGCGGATCGGCTCCTTGCCGAGCGCCTGCACCGCGAACTCCTCGATCCGGGTGGTGGTCTCCGCGGAGGTGGTCAGCGTCGGGATGACCTCGACCAGCTTCTGCACCGGAGCCGGGTTGAAGAAGTGCAGGCCGATGACCTGCTCGGGGCGGGAGGTCGCGGCGGCCAGCTTCACGATCGGGATGGACGAGGTGTTCGAGGCCAGGATCGCGTCCCGGCGCTCAACCACCCGGTCCAGCGTCTCGAAGATCTGCACCTTGATGTCCTCGCGCTCGGCGACCGCCTCGACCACCAGGTCGCGGTCGGCGAAGTCGGCGAGGTCGACGGTGAACGAGAGCCGGGCCAGCGCCTCGTCCCGCAACTCCTCGCTCAGCTTGCCGCGCCGGACGGCCGTGTCCAGCGAGTTGGTCAGCCGGGTGCGGCCGAGCTCCAGGGCCTCGCCGGTCGCCTCGGAGACCAGGACGTCCAGACCGGAGCGGGCGAAGACCTCGGCGATGCCCGACCCCATGAGGCCGCAGCCGATCACTCCGACGCGCGCGATGTCACTCACTCAGTTGCCCTTCACGGTGGTGCCGGGGGTTGCCCGGCGCGGTGCTGTTCAGCGGGCCGGCGCCGGAGCTCGGTGGGCCCCGCGCGCGTGTCCTGGTCGACCGTACTACTCCCCGGCGCCGGACGGTGGCGCTGGGCCGTTCGGATGACCCCGGCCCCCGGCCCGGCCGGGCGGCGGCGCCCGGCGCCCGGGCCGGACCAGAATGCGGTGCAGCCGAGGAGGAGGGAGCACGGGATGGGGACGGGATCACTGGCCGGCCAGGTCGGCCTGGTCACCGGGGCGGGCCGCGGACTCGGCCGCGAGATCGCGATCGGACTCGCCGCCGAGGGCATGATGGTCGGCCTGGTCGGACGCACCCACGCCACCCTCACCGAGACGCTGCGCGAGTGCGTCCGGCACGGCTCCCGCGGGGTCGCCGTCAGCGCCGACGTGACCCGCCCTGGCAACGTCCGGGAGGCGGTGCGCACGGTACAGCGCGACCTCGGCCCGATCGACCTGCTGGTCAACAACGCGGGCGAGATCGACCACGTCGAGGTGCCGCTCTGGGAGGCCGACTTCAACCAGTGGTGGCACGTCGTGGAGACCAACCTGCGCGGCCCGTTCAACCTGCTGCGCAGCGTCCTCCCCGGCATGGTCGAGCGCGGCGGCGGCCGGGTGATCAACCTGAACTCCGGTTTCGCCCTCCGCCCCGACGGCCGCTACACCGCCTACGCCACCTCCAAGGCCGCCCTGCTCAGGCTCTCCGACAACATCGCCGACTCGCTCGCCGAGCACCACGTGGTCGTCCTCGACATCAGCCCCGGCGCGGTGCAGACCGACATGACGGCCGCCATGCCGATGTTCGCCGACAAGAAGGACTGGGGCTCGATCCCGTACATGGTGGCCGTCACCGTGGACGCCGCCCGGGGCCGCTTCGACGCCCTGCACGGCAGGTTCGTCCACGCCGGCCGGGACGACCTGGAGACCATCTGCGCCCGCGCCGGGGAGATCCGCGAGGCCGACGCCCGGACGCTCCGGCTGCGCCCGTACGGGCCGGACGACCCCGTCGTCTGAGCCGACGCCCGCGCGGCCCGGTCAGGCCTCCACCGGTCACCCCTCCAGCAGCGCCGCCAGCTCCGCCTCCGGCAGGCTGCCCGGGGCCCGGCCGTCCCGGGCGAACGCGTTGGCCAGCCGCTGCAGCGCCGCGTTCAGCGGGGTCGGCACACCGTGCTGCCGGCCGAGCAGCACGATCTCCCCGTTCAGGTAGTCCGCCTCGATGTCCCCGGCGCCCCGGGCCAGGCTCTGCCAGGACGAGCCGCCGCCCCGCGTCTGCCCGTCGATCGGCACCAGGGTCACCAGGTCGCGGCCGGCCGCCCGCTGCTCGTCGGAGTCGGCGAAACCGATCCCGGCGGCCGTCAGCACCGCCTCGCCCTCGGCGATCGTCCGGTGGGCCAGCGCCAGCCGCAGCTCGCCGTCGACCGGCCCGCCGACGGCCTCCAGGGCGTTGTTCAGATTGCCGAGCAGCTTGGCGTACTTCCAGCGCATCACGTCCGCGGAGACCGGGGCGCCGAAGTGCGAGGCGGCCAGGTCCGCGGCGATCCGCTCGGCGGTGGCGTCGCTGCCGGACGGGAACCGGCCCACGTGCAGCACGCCGCTCAGCGGGCTGCCCTGCGCGACCACCCGGCCGGGCTCCAGGTGGCTGGAGGGCAGCCAGACGCACACCCCGTACACGTGCCGGAAGCGGCGCAGCGCGAGCCGCTCGTTCTCGACGCCGTTCTGCGCGCAGAGCAACGGCAGCACCTCGCCCGCGGTGCCGCCGCCGGCCACCGGGCGGGCCGCCCAGGCGTCCAGCAGCGCGAGCGAGTGCTGGGTCTTCACGGCCAGCACCAGGACGTCCCCGGGCCGCAGGCCGAGCTCCTCCGGGCCGCCGACGGCCGGGACGGGCAGGGTGCGGCCGCCCTCCGGGGTGGTCAGCCGCAGGCCCTCCTTGCGCAGGGCGGTCAGGTGGGCGCCGCGGGCGACCAGCACCACCTCGTGCCCGCTCTCGTGCAGCCGGCCGCCGATCGTCCCGCCGACCGCGCCGGCGCCGATGATGATGTATCGCATGCCTCCGACCCTGGCACGCCCGGCCCCGGCGGCGCCAGGGGCGGCCCGCGGCCGACGCCCCGTCAGCCCGCCCGGCCGCGCCGTCAGGTCGCCGCGGCGACCGCCCGGGCGAAGCCGTCAGGATTGTCGAGCATGATGGTGTGCCCGCAGTCCGGGACGGCCACCAGGCGCACCCCGGCCGCCGACAGCCGACCGGCGCCGAACGGCTCGCCGTCCGCCGCCGGGTACAGGAACGTCCGCGGCTGCGCCAGGCCGATCAGCAGCTCCCGCATCGTGGGCTCGGAGCAGCGCAGCAGGTGGACGGCGCTGCGGTGCAGGGCGACCCGGCCGGCCAGCCGCATCGTCGACCACCAGCTCTCGCCGACCGCGTCGCGGACCTGCCGCCAGGCCCCCGCCAGGAACTCCTCCTCGGTGAAGGAGGCGATGCCGCTGTTGCCGCCGCCGGGCGGCCCGGGCGCCGGCACCGGGTCGAGATTGGCGTCCACCAGCACCAGCCGGCCCACCAGCTCCGGGTGCCGGGCGGCCAGCACGATCGCCACCGCGCCGCCCATCGAGTGCGCGACCAGGTCGGCGCCGGCCACCCCGGCCGCCCGCAGCGCGGTGGCCAGCGTGTCGGCGTGCTCCTCCAGCGTGTACCCGAAGTCCTCCGGCCGGTCGCTGAGGCCGAAGCCCAGCAGGTCGACCAGGAGCGTGCGGCGCCCGGCGAGCAGCGGGTGCAGGGCCGCCTCGGTGAACACCGCGGGGGAGGAGGCACCCAGGCCGTGCACACAGACCCGGGCCGGGCCGGTGCCCGGCAGCTCGACCCAGCGGATCCGGTCGCCGGCCGGGGTGACGGGTGCGCTACGCACGGGCCGCCTCCGCCGCCTTCCAGGCCAGGTGGACAGCGTGCACCCGCTGCCAGAGCGCCGTGCGCCCGGCGGGCGGGACATCGGCGAGGTCCAGCCCGAAGCGGCCGGTGAGCAACCCGAACCACTCCTGCTCGCCGGTGACCTCGCGAACCTCCCGGCCCTCGGCGCCGGCCCGCACCAGCACGCAGCCGCGCAGCGCCTCGAAGCCCTCCGCGTCCCGCCGGAACACACAGAGGAACTGCACGAAGGCGGAGTCCGGCGAGGTGGAGAGCCGGGTGTGCTCGGCGGCGAAGTCGGCCGGCCGGGCCGGCTCCGGCGCGAAGTCCATGCCGGTGAAGGAGCCCGCAGGGTCGTGCTCCAGCCGCCAGCCGCCCGGCACCGCGGCGGACGGCGCCAGCCCGAAGCGCAGCGCACCCTGCCGGTACTCGCCGGCCCGCAGCGGCAGCGGCTCGTACAGGCCGTCGCCGAGGCCGACGTCCACCAGCCACGGCCCGTCCTCCGTGCGGACGGTGAGGGCCATGTGGCTGCCGGTCGCGCCGACCGGTGCCGGGTCGACCGTCCGCTGCACGCCGCCCACGTGCCGCGTGACGTCGAAGGCCAGCGCCCCCAGCAGCGCCGAGAACGCGCCGTTGAGGTGCAGGCAGTAGCCGCCGCGGCCGCGCACGATCCGCTCCGCGGACTCGACCGGGTCGACCGTCGTCGGCCGGCCCAGCTGGATCTCCAGGTCCTCGTACGGCACCCGCTCCACATGGGCGCGGTGCAGGGCCGCGAGTGCGGCGGAGGTCGGCGCGGCGGGGCGCGGCAGGCCGAGCCGGTGCAGATACCGGTCGACGAGATCGGGGCTCAACATGGCAGGCAGACTATCCCGGTGATCGTTCGTCAGTTCGACCACTGCCCGTTTCCGCGTCCGTCGGCCCTCAGCGCTCCGGGGCCAGCCCGAAGTCCGCGAGGCAGGGCTCCAGCCCGGTGACACCGACCTCCGGGCGGTCCGACCCCTCCCAGTCCGCGCGGCTCAGCCGGAGCCGCTGCGACACCCGGACCCGGCCCTGCACACTGTCCCGCTGGACACCGTCCGGCCGGTAGCCGAGCCGGGCCGAGACCGCCAGCGAGGCCGGGTTGTCGGTGAACGCGGCCGAGGTCGCCTCCTGCGCCCCCAGACCGGCGAAGGCCAGGTGCAGCACCGCCGACCGCATCTCCCGGCCGATCCCGCGGCCCTGGTGGGCGAAGCCCAGCCAGGAGCCCGTGTGCACCTCGCGGGTGACGGCGAAGTTCTGGGCCGCGACCGCCTGCACGCCCACCGGCCGGCCCTCGGCGAACACCACCAGCGTCAGCGCCCAGTCGTCCGGCGCCCAGGTGCCCCGGCGGCGCCAGTGCTGCTGCACCACGGCCCGGGCGCGCTGCGCGGGCGACACGTCCGTCCAGGCGGACAGGAACGGCATGTCGTCCGGCGCGTGGACGCCCGCGGCGGCGACATCGCCCAGCTCGGCCAGCTCCTCGTCGGACGGCAGCCGCAGTTCCAGGCGGTCGGTGCGCAGCCGCAGCCCCAGCAGCGGCCAGTGGTCGGTCAGCATCCGGGCATTCTGACGCCCCGGCGGGCCGGACGCACCCGGTTTCCGCGCGTGCGGACGTCAGGACACCGGCTGCCGGTCCGCCGGCTGCGGCCGTCCCACGGCCGGCCCGGGCCGGCCGGCGGGGGAGGTGTCACCGGCCCGCAGACCGAGGCAGACTCCGGCGCCGACCAGCACCGCGCCGAGCAGTTCACCCGTCCGTGGTACCCCCTCGCCCAGCACCGCCCCGGAGAGTGCGGCGGTGACCGGCACCAGCCCCGCGAACAGCCCGGCCCGCTCCGGCCCGAGCAGCTCCAGCGCCCGGTACCAGAGCAGGAAGGCCACACAGGTCATCAGCACCGCCAGGTACAGCAGCGCGGCCAGCTCAGACCCGCTCGGCCACCGCAGCGCCGCCCGCCCGTCCACGAGCGCCGCCGCGGCGAACATCGGCACCGCCAGCACCGTCACCCAGGCCGACACCCCGACCGGCCCGAGCCGCGGCAGCAGCGGCACCGCCAGCAGCGAGAACCCGACCTCGCAGCCGAGCGTCCCCACCGCGAGGACGGTGCCGACCGCGTCCCCCGCGCCGAACCCCTGTGCCACCGCCGCCCCGGCCGCCACCACCGCCGCCGCGGCCACCGTCCGCCGGGACGGCCGCCGCCCGGCGAGCACCGGCCCGAGCACCGCCATCAGCAGCGGCGTCGCACCCACCACACTGCCCACCGCGGCCGGCCCCGAGTGCCGCAGCGCCTGCACCAGCAGCACGTTGAAGCCGACCAGGCCGGTCGCCGAGAGCAGCACGAGCCGCCCCCACTCCCGGGCCGTCGGCCGGAGCGCACCGGGCGCCGCCCGGACGGCGACCGGCAGCAGCAGGACCGCCGCGAGCAGATAGCGCAGCGCCTGCCCGCCCGCCAGCGGGTAGCCGGCGAACGCCGCGCTCACCCCGGTCGAACAGCCGAGCATGGTCATCGCGGCCGCACCGCGCAGGCCGCCGGAGGCGGTGGGGGAGAGGGACATGCCCGCCACGCTAGGCGGCCCGTGGTCCACCACCCAGGTCCACTTCGGCAGCCCTGCAGTGGACCAATCCGCCGCACCCGGGCCGCCGGACCGCCGCTGTACGCTCCCGCCATGGAGGTGGCCCGGTGACCGAACTGCTGCTCCCGTTCGACCCCACCAGGGACGGCGGCCTCACCGCCCGGCTCACCACCGCCCTGCGCGACGCCGTCCGGCAGGGCCGCCCTCCCGCCGGCGGACGGCTGCCCGCCACCCGCACCCTCGCCCGCGACCTCGGCCTCTCGCGCGGCACCGTGGTCGAGGCCTACGCCCAACTCGTCGCCGAGGGCTACCTGGTGAGCACGCCCGGGGCCGGCACCCGGGTCGCCGACGGCATCACGCCGCGCCCGCCCGCGCCGCCACCGGCGACGACGGCGCCGGCCGTCCGCTACGACCTCAAACCCGGCACCCCCGACCTCGCGCTCTTCCCGCGGGCCGCCTGGCAGACCGCGCTGCGCCGCGCCCTCGCCGCCACCGAGCACAGCGCCCTCGGCTACGGCGACCCGGCCGGACACCCCGCCCTGCGCGCCGAACTCGCCGCCTACCTCGGCCGGGTCCGCGCCGCCGCGGCCGACCCCGGCCGGCTCACCGTGGTCGGCGGCGTCGCCCAGGGACTGGCCCTGGTGGTCCGCCGACTCGTCCGGCACGGCCACCGCACCATCGCCGTCGAGGACCCGGGCTCGCCCGGCACCTTCGGCCTGCTGCGCGCCCACGGCATCGAACCGGTCGGCGTCCCCGTCGACCAGCACGGCCTCGACGTCGACGCGCTCGCCGCCACCGGCGCCCGCGCCGTCCTCGTCACCCCCGCCCACCAGTACCCGACCGGCGTGGTGCTCGCCCCCGAACGCCGTGCCGCACTGATCGGCTGGGCCCGCCGCACCGGCGCCCTCGTGATCGAGGACGACTACGACGCCGAGTTCCGCTACGACCGCGAACCCGTCGGCTGCCTCCAGGGCCTCGCCCCGGACCTCGTCGTCCACCTCGGCTCGCTCAGCAAGTCACTGGCGCCCGGACTCCGGCTCGGCTGGGCCGTCCTGCCGGAGCCGATGGTCGAGGAGTTCCGCACCGACAAGCAGTACACCGACCTCGGCTGCTCCACCCTCGACCAACTCGCCTTCGCCCGCCTGCTCGCCGACGGCGGCCACGACCGGCACCTGCGCGCCGTCCGCGCCCGCTACCGGGCCCGCCGCGACGCCCTCACCGCCGCACTCGCCCGCCACCTGCCCGCGGCCGCCGTCCGCGGCGTCGCCGCCGGCCTCCACCTCCACCTCGACCTGCCGGCCGGCTGCACCGAACCGGCCGTGGTCGAGGCCGCCGCCGCCCGCGGCGTCCGCGTCGAACCCGTCGCCCCCACCCGCCTCGCACTCCCCGGCCCGCCGGCCCTGGTGCTCGGCTACGCCGGCCTGACGGAACGGCAGTTGGCCCACGCCGCCGACCTCCTCGCCGAGGCCGTCACCGAAGCCACCGGCTGAGCCGCAACCCACCCGGGTACGGGCGGCCCCTCACCCGCGCGAGCGCCGCCGCAGCCTGATCCTGCGCAGTGCCGCCCGCGCCGCGCTGCGCCGCCGCCCCGAGGCGGGCGAGTCGGCGGCAGTGAGCTCGTCCGCCAGCAGGTCCATCAGCAGGCCGTCGTGCCAGGTGCCGTCCGGGCCGCGCTCGTACTGCCGCATCACCCCGACCGGGCGGAAGCCGACCTTGCGGTAGCAGGCGATGGCGGGGGTGTTGTCGGCGGCCGGGTCGATGACCAGCCGGTGGTGGCCGAGTTCGGTGACCAGGTAGCGGGCGAGGGTGCGGACGGCGTCCGTCCCGAGGCCGCGGCCGTGCACCGACGGGTCGAGGTAGACGTCGATACCCGCGTGCCGGTAGTCCGGCTCGTCCTCCTCGTGCCACTGGATCGCGCCGACCACCCGTCCGCGGTACTCCACCGCCAGGGTCGGCGTCTGCTCGTCGGCGAGGTCCGACCGCACCTCGGCGGTCATGTCGGGCCCGCCGCGCCAGCGGGCCCGTACCTCCGGAGTGGCGCGGATCCCCGCCAGGGCGGGCACGTCGGCGGGCAACGCCGGCCGCAGGAGGACGACGGCGCCGAGCAGGGTCGGCCTGGTCTGCATGCAGGCACGGTACCGGCCCGGGCGGCAGGTGACGCCCCGTCGGCCGATCCGGCACCACTTGCCCGGACCGGCCACCACGCACCGCCGCCCGACGGCATACTGTCGCCCGGCCCGCGTGCGGCCGATCCACAGCCAGGACAAGGACGACACAGCGGGGGGCCGCCGGGTCATGCAGGAGTTCCCCGGGGGCGAACCCCGCCGGATCGGCCGGTACGAGGTGCTGCGCCCGCTCGGCGCCGGCGGCATGGGCGAGGTCTTCCTCGCGAGGTCGCCCGGCGGCCGCCAGGTGGCCCTGAAGATCGTCCACCCGGATCTGCGGGACGACCCGGAGGCGCTGCCCCGCTTCCGCCGCGAGGTCGCGGTCGTCCGCGGGATGCGCAGCGCCTTCTCGGCCGCCCTGGTCGACGCCGAGACCGAGCACGCGCCCTACTGGCTCGCCACCGAATACCTGGCCGGCCCCACCCTGGCCGCCGCCGTCGCCTCCTACGGGCGTCCGCTGCCGGCCGCGACCTGCCGGCGGCTGCTCGCCGCGCTCGCCGAGGCGGTGGCCGACGTCCACCGCCAAGGGGTGCTGCACCGCGATCTGAAGCCCTCCAACGTCATCCTGGCCGCCGACGGACCACGCCTGATCGACTTCGGCATCGCCCGCAGCCCGGCCCACACCGCGACGGGCGACCCGCAGCAGATCGCGGGCACCCTCGGCTACCTCGCGCCCGAGGTGCTCTCCGGCCGCGAGCGCGGCGGCCCGCCCGCCGACGTCTTCGCGCTCGCCGGCACGGCCGCGTTCGCCGCGACCCGCCGCCCCCCGTTCGCCGGGCACGGCGCACCCGCGCTGATCTACCAGGCCGTCGCCGGCGACCTCGACCTCGACGGCGTGGAACCGGCGTTCGCCGCCCTGCTGCGCCGCTGCGCCGCCCACGGGCCGGCCGACCGGCCCACCGCGGCCGACATCGTCCGCGAGCTGAACGTCGACGGCTCCCTCGTCGACGACCCGGTCTACCGCGAGCTGACCGGTGCCACCGGCGGGACGGCGTCCGACGCGCCCCCGACCGTCCGGGCCCGCCCGTCCGGCCTGCTCACCACCGCCGTCGGCGGTACCGCGGCGGTCCTCGGTGCCGCACTCGCCCTGATCCTCTCGCTGGCCGCCGGTCGGCTGCCGCCCGGCGGGACGGGAAGCCCCGCCGCCGGCACCGCCGCGGCCACCACGGCCGCCACCGCCACCGCCAAAACCTCGTCAGCGCCCTCGCCCGGGCCCTCGGACGCCGCGGCGGGCTCCGCCGCACCGGGCACCACCGCGCCCTCGACCGGTGCCGACGGCCGACCCGGCCCGGTCGGCCCGGCCCGCATCCCGGCGGCCGACCGCGACCTCGCCTACGTCTTCGCGAGCGACGCCTGCAACCACCGCGCCACCGGGGACGGCACCCCGATCGCCGGACCCCACACCGGCGACTGGACCTTCCCCAGGAGACCGGACGAGACGGGCAGGCGACTCTTCGGGGCGCTGCGCACCAGCGAGGACGGCAGGCCGGAGTACACCGTCGTCGAGATCCGGACCCCGGCGCAGTCGGCCGCCCACGAGCACCCGACTGCCCAGATCAGCAAGGTCCTGCTGGTCGGCAGGCCGGACGGCGGCCAACCGCCGGAGAGCTTCGCGGCCTATCCGGAGGACTTCCCCGGCGCGGCCGCCCTCGACCAGAAGGGCGACTGGACGGTGGTCTACTACAAGATCCGGCCGGACGGATCGCTCGTCTCCAGCACCTGCGGCGGATTCAGGATCGGTTGATGACACTCCTCGCACGCCGCCCCGGCGACACCCCGACGGCCGCGGCCTCGGCTGCCCGTCGGCGGCTGGCCGCCGTCGGCACCGGCAGCGCAGCCGCGGCCTTCGCCCTCACCTGGATCGCCGCACCCGCACTGTGGCCCGCGCCCGGTTCCCCCGCCGGCGGCCGGCCCGCGCCGGCCGACAGCGGCCCCGCCGTACCCGGCTCCGCGTCCCCGGCAGACGGCGGCGCGGCCGCACCCCCGGCCGGCGCCCTGCTCGCCAACACCGAGGTCGTCGCGCCCGGCTGTGAGGCCAACGACCTGTGGCGGCTGCCGCTCACCCCAGAAGCGGTACGCCGCCTGGACGCCCCCGGCGCCGACCCCGACGCCTGGGCACGGGAACGCCGGGGCGCGATCGCCGGACGGAGCCTCACCGAGGCGGTGGTCCAGAGCACCGCCGACCGCCAGATCGACCTGCGCCGCCTCTCCGCCAAGACGGTCGCCCGGTCCACCGCCCGCACGGGCACCGTGGTCAGCGTCCTGGTCGACCCGCAGTGCGGCGGCGGCCCGCGCGAGGTGGTGCACGTGACCGTCGACCTCGACCGCGACCCGCCCGTCGTCAAGGGCAAGCGGGCCGACGACACCCCGGTCAACCTCAACGCCCTCCAACTCTCCGTCGACCCCCGGCGGTCCGTCACCTTCGAGATCACCGCCCTCAGCACGACCTGCGACTGCACCTGGACGGCCGAACTCAGCTACGTCGACCAGGGCCGGTCCGAGACCCTCGCCATCGACGACCGGGGCACGCCGTTCCGGATCGTCCCGGGAGACACCGCCTACCTCCGCTACAGCCGCCTGCAGGGCAACCGCTGGCTGGACGCCGAACCGCGGAACTGACCGCCCGCCCCGGGAATTCCGTTGCCGGGCCACCGGCCGCCGCCGAGAATCGCGGGGTGACCGCCGACTTCGCCCACAAACCCGTCCTCACCGGCACCAAGGTGCAGCTGCGCCCCTTCCGCCCCGAGGACCTGCCCGAGATCACGGCCGCGCTCGACGACCCCGAGGTGATGCGGCTGACCGGCAGCACCGGGCAGCCGTCGATCGACGCCGACGGGCTCGCCCGCTGGTACACCTCCCGCAACGAGCAGCCGGACCGGCTCGACCTCGCCGTGGTCGACCTGGCGAGCGGCCGCTGCGTCGGCGAGGCCGTGCTGAACGAGTGGGACGAGCCCAATCGGAGCTGCAACTTCCGCACCCTGATCGGCCCGGCCGGCCGCGACCGCGGCCTCGGCACCGAGGCGCTGCGACTCCTCCTCGGCCACGCCTTCGACCGGCTCGGGCTGCACCGGATCGAGTTGGAGGTGTTCGCGTTCAACCCGCGGGCCCGGCGGGTCTACGAGAAGGTCGGCTTCGTCGTGGAGGGCGTCCGGCGCGAGGCGCTGCGGGACGGCGACGAGTGGGTCGACGCCACCGTGATGTCCGTGCTGGCCGACGAGTGGGCCCGGCACCGCGGGCGGCCCTGACCGCTCACCGTGCCCGAGCGGGGCCGTCGGAGGCCGGCGGTCAGCGGCGGTGCGGACGCTCGCCCGGGTCGTCCGGCAGGTCGAAGACGTGCTCGCCGTCCGCGGCCCGCACCACGACCCGGTCCGGGCCGTCCCAGCGGCCGTCCACCGGACCGCCTGCCGCCGGGCCGTGCTCGAAGACGCCCAGCAGCCAGCGCCGGGCGGACCAGCCGGCGCCGGTCTCCACCTCGACCGACCAGCACGGGCCGACCGCGTGGCGCACCACCGAGAGCAGCCGGTCCGCCCGGCCGGGCGCCGCGACGGTCAGCACCGTGTGCTGCCGCGGCGGTTCGGCCGTGTCCAGCGCCCCGATCAGCACCCGCAGCACCAGGATCCCGGTGACCAGGACCACCGGAGCCGTGAACAGGCCCCGGCCCGGTCGGTGCGGTGCGAGGAACAGCGCCACCACCAGCAGGACAGCGGCCGCGCCGAGCATCGGCACCGGACGGTCCAGCAGCTCGGACACCCGGACCCGGCCGCCCGACCGGTCCGACCAGACCCCGGCCGCGTACCCCGCGACCAGCAGCACCGCCGCCCCGGCCGCCGACCCCGCCGGGCGCCATCCGCGCCCGGCACCCCGCCCCGCCGAAGCCACCGTGATCCCCCGAGACTGCGGCGCCCCCCGGCGCCGCTTCGCCGCAGGCTAACACCGCCCCGCCCGCTCGCCGTCGGCGCCCACCACCGCCGGCACGGGTCGACGCGCCGTCAACGGCCGGGGGCCGTCGCCGAATGACGGTCCGGCGGTCACCGGGGCCCGGCACGGCCGCTCCACCCGGTGGTACGGAGGCGGCTCGACCGGAGGTCGTGCCGTCCGCGCGGAGGTCCGGGAGGGTCCGACAGCGGCGCCGCAAGCGCCGCAGCCCCGCCGGAGCGGGTCCGCAGGTCGGATAGCCTGGGTGGACGATGAACCGCTTGAGCACGCCGTGGGGCGAGATCGACCTCACCCGCTTCCCCGAGGACCCCCGCGACCGGCTGCGCGCCTGGGACGCCGCCGACGACTACCTGCTGCGGCACCTGGCGGAGAGCGGAACCGACCTGACCGGCCGGATCGCCGTCGTCGGCGACCGCTGGGGGGCGCTGGCCACCGCGCTGGCCGAGCACCACCCCGTGCAGATCGGCGACTCCTGGCTGGGCCGGCAGGCCACCCTCGCCAACCTCGCCCGCAACCGGGCCGAGCACGCGGACGCCGTCCGGCTGCTGTCCACCCGCGACACCCCGCCGGACCGGGTCGACGTGCTGCTCGTCCGGGTGCCCAAGAGCCTCGCCCTGCTGGAGGACCAGCTGCACCGGCTCGCCCCGGCCGTCCACGAGGGCACCGTGGTCGTCGGCACCGGCATGGTCACCGAGATCCACACCTCGACGCTCACGCTCTTCGAGTCGGTCCTCGGCCCGACCCGCACCTCGCTCGCCGTCCGCAAGGCCCGCCTGATCCACTGCACGCCGGATCCCGCGATCGCCCGCACCGGCAGCCCCTGGCCGCAGACCTACCGGCTGCCGGAGGGCATCGGTGCGGCCTCCGGGCGGCCCGTCCACAACCACGCCGGGATCTTCTGCGCCGACCGCCTGGACATCGGCACCCGCTTCCTGCTGAACCACCTGCCGGAGCGGCGCGGCCCGGAGACGGTGGTCGACCTCGGCTGCGGCAACGGCGTCGTCGGCACCGCGGCCGCCCTCGCCAACCCGGGCGCCGAGGTGGTCTTCCTGGACGAGTCGTACCAGGCCGTGGCCTCCGCCGAGGCCACCTTCCGGGCCAACCTCGGCGCCGACGCCCCGGCCCGCTTCGAGGCCGGCGACGGCATGGCCGCCGTCGCCCCCGGCAGCGTCGACCTGGTCCTCAACAACCCGCCGTTCCACAGCCACCAGGCACTCACCGACGCGACCGCCTGGCGGATGTTCACCGGTGCCCGCCGGGCCCTGCGGCCGGGCGGCGAGCTCTGGGTGATCGGCAACCGCCACCTCGGCTACCACGTCAAGCTCCGCCGCCTGTTCGGTAACTGCCGCACGGTGGCGAGCGACCCGAAGTTCGTCCTGCTGCGCGCCGTGAAGAACTGACCCCGCGTCCTGCGGCGCTCCGCCCGCCCGGCCCGGGCGGCATCTCGCGCAACTCTTGGTTGCACATCCCGGGCGACGGGTCTACCGTTATATGCAACCAAAGGTTGCGTGACGGCGGAGGTGTCCGATGGAGTACGGCAGCATCGAGCGGGAGATCCACATCGGAGCCGCACCCGAGGTGGTCTACGAAGTCCTCAGCACCCCCGAGCACCTGCGCGAGTGGTGGCCGGACGAGGCGGACCTGAAGCCGGTGCCCGGCGCCCTCGGGGTGATCGTGTTCGGCGACGGCTCGACCCCCGACGCGAAGGTCGAACGGCTCACGGTGGTCGAGGCGGACCCGCCCCGCCGGTTCTCCTTCCGCTGGGTGTACGACGAGGGCGAGGCCGCCACACCGGCTAACTCGCTCCTGGTGACCTTCGACCTGGTTCCGTCGGGCGCCGGCACGCTGCTGCGCTTCTCCGAGACGGGCTTCCGGGAGAAGGGCTGGGAGGCGGCCGTACTGGAGGAGTGCTACCGCGACCACGTCTCCGGCTGGGACCACTTCCTTCCCCGCCTCACCGCCTACGTCGCCCGGCTGGTGTCGACCCCATGAACGCCGCCGTCGACGACGACCTGTGGTCGGCCGTGGGGGACCCCACCCGGCGGCGGATGCTCGACCTGCTGCTGGCCGACGGCGGCGGTACGGCGACGACGCTGAGCGAGCGGCTGCCCGTCACCCGGCAGGCGGTCGCCAAGCACCTCACCGTGCTCGACCGGGTCGGGCTGGTCCATGCCGCGCCGGCCGGCCGTGAGCGCCGCTACGAGGTGGACGAGGCCCAACTCGCCCGCGCGGTCGCGCAACTGTCCTCCGTCGGGGCCGCCTGGGACGCCCGGCTCAGCCGCATCAAGCGGATCGCCGAAGCCCTCCAGCACGGCCGGGAGGACTGACCCGAACGAAAGCCGTGCCGCCGCAGCCGCGGCGGCGCCGACCCGACCTGCCCGCACCCGCGGGCGCCCGGACAAGGAAGAGGTGTCGAGATGGCCGACATCCTGCACAGAATCGGAGTCCTGTCGTCCCCCGACGACGTCTACGCCGCCCTGACCACGGTCGAGGGCCTGGCGAACTGGTGGACGGAGGACACTGACGGCGACGGCGCCCCAGGCGGCGTGCTCCGGTTCCGCTTCGAGCCCGGCGGGTTCGACATGAAGGTCCTCGAAGCCCGGCCCGGCCGGCGGGTGCTCTGGGAGGTCGTCGACGGCCCCGCCGAGTGGATCGGCACGCAGGTCGGCTTCGACCTCAAGCAGGAGGACGGCTTCACGATCGTGCTGTTCCGGCACGAGGGGTGGCGGGAGCCGGTGGAATTCATGTACCACTGCAGCACCAAGTGGGCGACCTTCCTGATGAGCCTCAAGCAGCTGCTCGAAACCGGCACGGGTGCCCCCGCGCCGCGCGATGTCAGGATCAGCAACTGGCACTGACGCCCTCGCGGTGCCCGTGGGCCGGCTGCCGGCCCACGGGCACCGTGCCGTGGTCGCGTCAGACGCCCGTGAACACCAGCGAGACGTTGTGGCCGCCGAAGCCGAAGGCGTTTCCGAGGGCCGCGTTGTACCGGCCCGGCCGCGGGCCGCCGGTGACGACGTCCAGCTTCACCTCCGGGTCGGGCTCGTCGAGGTTCAGGGTCGCCGGGACGACACCGTCCCGCACCGACAGGACGGCCGCGACGGCGCCCAGTGCCCCGGCCGCACCGAAGAGATGCCCGGTCATCGACTTGATCGCGGTGACCGCCGGGTGGGTGCCGACCGCCTCGGCGACCGACCGCGCCTCCGCGAGGTCGCCCAGCGGCGTGGAGGTCGCGTGGGCGTGCACCAGGTCCACCTCCAGCGGGGAGAGGCCGGCCGCGGCCAGGGCCCGCCGCATCGCCCGGACCTGGCCCTCCGGGTGGGCGGCGGTGATGTGGTGGGCGTCCGAGGTGACGGCGGCGCCGGCGAGCGCCGCGTACGGACGGGCCGCGCGGGCGGCCGCGAAACCGGCCCGCTCCAGGACGACCACGGCCGCGCCCTCGCCGATGACGAAGCCGTCCCGTCCGGTGTCGAACGGCCGGGAGGCCGCGGCGGGCGCGTCGTTGCGGGTGGAGTGCGCCTTCGCCTGGGCGAAACCGGCCAGGGTGAGCGGGCAGATGCAGGCCTCGGCGCCGCCGGCCACCACCACGTCGGCCCGGCCGAGCCGGATCAGGTCCAGCCCGAGGGCGATCGCCTCCGCTCCGGAGGCGCAGGCGCTGACCGGGGCGTGGGCGCCGCCGCGGGCGCCGAGGTCGATGCTCACCCAGGCCGCCGGGCCGTTGGCCATCAGCATCGGCACGGTGTGCGGGGAGACCCGGCGCACGCCGGCCGCCTCCAGCACGTCGTCCTGCCCGAGCATGGTCAGCGCCCCGCCGGTACCCGTCCCGACGACCACGGCCAGCCGCTCCGGATCGACCTCCGGGCGGCCGGCGTCCGCCCAGGCCTCCCGGGCGGCGACCAGCGCCACCTGCTCGCAGCGGTCCGTCCTCCGGGCCTGCACCCGGTCCAGCAGCCCGGCGGGCTCCACCGCGAGCCGCCCGGCGATCCGCACCGGCAGCCCGGCCGCCCACTCCTCCTCGATCGCGGTGACCCCGGACGCCCCGGCCAGCATCGCCGCCCAGGTCGAGGGGGTGTCCCCGCCGAGCGGGGTGGTGGCCCCCAGGCCGGTGACCACGACATCGGTCGGTGTACTCACTGGTGAACTCCCTTGTGGAAGGAACACAATCCCGTGCCCGCCGCAGCCGTGCCGCCGGTCGGGCCCGATTGTCACTCTGCCAGCCATCTGACGCTCATTCGGGCACGGGCGGCCACCATGTCGGGCGTGGGAACATTGGAGGGTTCCGACGATTGGCGGCCCGGTCCGGCGGGGATCGGGCAGGCTGGTCCCGGGACGTCCGGAGCTCCTTGCATGAATGTTCCGAGGTGCGTATATTCATGCTGAACCAAGGAGGAACGCCATGGCATTGCGAGTCGCCGTCGCCGGAGCGAGCGGGTACGCGGGCGGTGAGGTGCTGCGCCTGCTGCTCGGGCACCCGGAGGTCGAGATCGGGGCGCTGACCGGCGGCTCCAACGCGGGGGCGGTCTTCGGCACCCTGCAGCCGCACCTGCTGCCGCTGGCCGACCGCGTGCTCGAGCCCACCACCCCCGAGGTGCTGGCCGGGCACGACGTGGTCTTCCTCGGGCTGCCGCACGGCCAGTCCGCCGCCGTCGCCGAGGCCCTCGGCGAGGACGTGCTGGTCGTCGACTGCGGCGCCGACTTCCGGCTGAAGGACGCCGCGACCTGGGAGCGGTTCTACGGCTCCGCGCACGCCGGCACCTGGCCCTACGGCCTGCCCGAGCTGCCGGGCCACCGCGCCGCGCTCAAGGGCACCAAGCGGATCGCCGTCCCCGGCTGCTACCCGACGGCCGTCTCCCTCGCGCTCTTCCCCGCCTATGCGGCGAAGCTGGTCGAGCCGGAGGCCGTGGTCGTCGCCGCCTCCGGCACGTCGGGGGCCGGCAAGGCGGTCAAGCCGCACCTGCTCGGCAGCGAGGTGATGGGCTCGATGAGCCCGTACGGCGTCGGCGGCGTGCACCGCCACACCCCGGAGATGGCGCAGAACCTCGGCCCGGTGGCCGGCGAGGACGTCACCGTCTCCTTCACGCCCACGCTCGCGCCGATGCCCCGCGGCATCCTCGCCACCTGCAGCGCCAAGGCGAAGCCCGGCACCACCGCGGAGTCGCTGCGCGCCGCCTACCGCGAGGCCTTCGCGGGCGAGACCTTCGTCCACCTGCTGCCCGAGGGCCAGTGGCCGCAGACCAGTTCGGTGTACGGCTCGAACGCCGCCCTCGTCCAGGTCGCGCTGGACGAGCACGCCGGGCGGGTGATCGCGATCAGCGCGATCGACAACCTGGTGAAGGGCACCGCGGGCGGCGCGGTGCAGTCCATGAACATCGCCCTCGGCCTGCCCGAGGAGCTCGGCCTCCCGCTGAACGGAGTCGCACCGTGAGCCAGCCCGTGACGGACCATCAGAACATCGGCGTGACGGCGGCGAAGGGCTTCCGAGCGGCCGGCGTCACGGCCGGCATCAAGGCCTCCGGCACCCCCGACGTCGCACTCGTCGTCAACGACGGCCCGCAGTTCGCCGCGGCGGGCGTCTTCACCTCCAACCGGGTCAAGGCCGCGCCGGTGCTCTGGTCGGAGCAGGTGCTGAAGACCGGCTCGCTGACCGCGGTCGTCCTCAACTCCGGCGGCGCCAACGCCTGCACCGGCCCCGAAGGCTTCCAGGACACCCACGCCACCGCCGAGAAGGTCGCCGCCGAGCTGAACACCGGCGCGATCGAGGTCGCGGTCTGCTCCACCGGCCTGATCGGCGTCCGGCTGCCGATGGACCTGCTGCTGCCCGGCGTCGAGCAGGCCGTGAAGGCGCTCAGCGAGGACGGCGGCGAGGCCGCCGCGATCGCCATCAAGACCACCGACACCGTGCACAAGACCGCGCAGGTCACCGACCCGGCCGGCTGGACGGTCGGCGGCATGGCGAAGGGCGCGGGCATGCTCGCCCCGGGCCTGGCCACCATGCTCGTCGTGGTGACCACCGACGCCGCGGTGGAGAGCGAGGCGCTGGACGCCGCACTGCGCGGCGCCACCCGCACCACCTTCGACCGGGTCGACTCCGACGGCTGCATGTCCACCAACGACACGGTGCTGCTGCTCGCCTCCGGCGCCTCCGGCGTCACCCCGGACGCGGCCGAGTTCGCCGAGGCCGTCCGCACCGTCTGTGCCGACCTCGCCCGGCAGTTGATCGGCGACGCCGAGGGCGCCTCCAAGGACATCCGGATCGACGTCACCGGCGCGGCCACCGAGGACGAGGCCGTCGAGGTCGCCCGCACCGTCGCCCGCAACAACCTGCTCAAGTGCGCCATCCACGGCGAGGACCCGAACTGGGGCCGGGTGCTGGCCGCGATCGGCACCACCTCCGCCGCCTTCGAGCCGGACACACTGGACGTCGCCATCAACGGGGTCTGGGTGTGCCGCGCCGGCAGCGTCGGCGAGGACCGCGACCTGGTCGACATGGCCGGCCGCGAGGTCGTCATCACCGCGAACCTCAACGCCGGCGAGGCCGCCGCGACGGTGTGGACCAACGACCTCACCGCCGACTACGTGCACGAGAACAGTGCCTACTCGACCTGATCCCGGGGGACAAGAGACCGTGAAGATCGCACCCAAGGGTGAACAGGCCCGCAGCAACGCCGCGCTGCCGAAGGCCCGCACCCTCATCGAGGCGCTCCCGTGGCTGGAGCGCTTCCACGGCAAGACCGTCGTGATCAAGTTCGGCGGCAACGCCATGGTCGACGAGGACCTCAAGGCCGCGTTCGCGCAGGACGTGGTCTTCCTGCGCTACGCCGGCCTGAACCCGGTGGTCGTGCACGGCGGCGGCCCGCAGATCAACGCCCAGCTCGACAAGCTGGGCCTGGAATCCTCGTTCACCGCGGGCCTGCGGGTCACCACCCCGGAGACCATGGATGTCGTCCGGATGGTGCTCGCCGGGCAGGTCCAGCGCGAGCTGGTCGGCCTGCTCAACGGGCACGGCCCGTTCGCGGTCGGCATGACCGGCGAGGACGCGCACACCATGACGGCCGTCAAGCGGTACGCCGTGGTCGACGGCGAGCAGGTCGACATCGGCCTGGTCGGCGACATCGTCAACATCGAGGCCGGCGCCGTGAAGGCACTGATCGGCGACGGCCGCATCCCGGTGATCTCCTCGATCGCCCGCGGCGCCGACGGCCACGTCTACAACATCAACGCCGACACCGCCGCGGCCGCGCTCGCGGTCGCGCTCGGCGCGGAGATGCTCGTCGTGCTCACCGACGTCGAGGGCCTCTACAAGGACTGGCCGAACTCCGACGACGTGATCAGCCAGCTCACCGCGTCCGAGCTGGAGGAGATGCTGCCGTCGCTGGCGACCGGCATGCTCCCCAAGATGGAGGGCTGCCTGCGGGCCGTCCGCTCCGGCGTGGGTACCGCCCGCGTGCTGGACGGGCGGGTGCAGCACAGCCTGCTGCTGGAGATCTTCACCGACGAGGGCGTCGGCACCATGGTCGTGCCCGACGACGAACCGACCGTACTCGGGGGCCTGGCATGAGCAACACCGACCTCACCCAGCGGTGGCAGCACGCGCTGATGGACAACTACGGCACCCCGCGGATCCCGCTGGTCCGCGGCGAGGGCGCCAAGGTGTGGGACGCCGACGGCCGGGAGTACCTCGACCTGGTCGGCGGCATCGCCGTCAACGCGCTCGGCTCCGCCCACCCGGCCGTGGTGGAGGCCGTCACCCGGCAGATCGGCACCCTCGGCCACGTCTCCAACCTCTTCATGGCCGAGCCGACCGTGAAGCTCGCGGAGAAGCTGCTGGAACTCTTCGGCCGCCCGGGCCGGGTCTTCTTCTGCAACTCCGGCGCCGAGGCCAACGAGGCCGCCTTCAAGATCAGCCGGCTGACCGGCCGCACCCACCTGGTCTCGCTGCAGGGCGCCTTCCACGGCCGGACGATGGGCGCCCTCGCGCTCACCGCCCAGCCCGCCAAGCAGGAGCCGTTCAAGCCGCTGCCCGGCGACGTCAGCCACGTGCCGTTCGGTGACATCGAGGCGCTGCGGGCCGCCGTCACCACCGAGACCGCCGCCGTCTTCCTGGAGCCGATCCAGGGCGAGAACGGCGCGATCCCGCTGCCCGAGGGCTACCTGCGGGCGGCCCGGGAGATCACCCGCGCCGCCGGCACCCTGCTGGTCCTGGACGAGATCCAGACCGGCGTCGGCCGTACCGGCCACTGGTTCGCCCACCAGGCGTACGAGGGCGTCGAGCCGGACATCGTCACCCTCGCCAAGGGCCTCGGCGGCGGCCTGCCGATCGGTGCCGCGGTCGCCTTCGGCCCGACCGCCGACCTGCTCCACCCCGGCCAGCACGGCACCACCTTCGGCGGCAACCCGGTCGTCGCCGCCGCCGGCCTCGCCGTCCTGGAGACGATCGCGGCCGAGGGCCTGCTGGAGCACGTCCGCAAGATCGGCGACAAGCTGCGGCACGGCATCGAGGCGATCGGCGACCCGCTGGTGAGCCACGTCCGCGGCGCCGGCCTGCTGCTCGGCATCGTGCTGACCGAGCCGGTCTCCGCCCGGGTGCAGGCCGCCGCCCAGCGGGCCGGCTTCCTGGTGAACGCCGCGGTGCCGGACGCCGTCCGGCTCGTGCCGCCGCTGGTGCTGACCGAGCAGGAGGCGGACTCCTTCCTCGCGGCGCTCCCCGGCATCCTCCGGTCGGTGCGGGAAGCCCCCGACGCGAACAGCTGACCGGAGTCCGGGAGAATCGTCACATGACCGCACCCCAGTCCGACCAGCCCGCCTCCGGGGCGACGCCGCAGGTCCCGCAGACCCGCACCGCGCGCCACCGGCGGATCGTGGACCTGTTGACCCGTCAGCCCGTCCGCTCGCAGAGCCAGCTCGCCAAGCTGCTCGCCGACGACGGACTGGTCGTCACCCAGGCCACCCTGTCGCGGGATCTGGACGAGCTGGGCGCGGTGAAGATCCGCAACCGGGACGGCGCGCTGATCTACGCGGTGCCGGCCGAGGGCGGCGACCGCACGCCGCGCGCGCCGATGGGGGAGTCCGCCAGCGAGGCCAGGATGGCCCGGCTGGCGGGCGAGCTCATGGTCTCCGCGACGGCCTCCGGCAACCTGGTCGTGCTGCGCACCCCGCCGGGTGCGGCGCAGTTCCTCGCCTCGGCGATCGACGCCGCCGAGACCTACGAGATCATCGGCACGATCGCCGGCGACGACACGGTGCTGCTGATCAGCCGTGACCCGGCGGGCGGCCAGGCGCTGGCCGACCACCTGATGCAGCTGGCCCAGGCCAAGGCCCAGTAGCCGCGCGCCTCAGGTACCTCCCGCACCACCCCGGCGACCGCGCGGTCGCCGGGGTGGTGTGCGTTTCGGCGTATTCCGTGTGCAGCGTGGCGCCGGGGCGGTCGTTGACCCGGCCCGGGGGCGGGCCTACCTTGGCCGCGAGCCCGGCCCGAGGCGCGGCCCGCGTTTTGAAATCCATACGCGGTAGTGCATACTTATGCCTATCGCCGCATGGGAGTCGCCCCGCAGTGGGCTCCGCCCTGTTCGTACCGTCTGTGAAGGAGAAAGCCGTGACCGAGCGCGTCGTACTCGCCTACTCGGGCGGTCTTGACACGTCCGTCTGCATCGGCTGGATCGCCGAGGAGACCGGTGCCGAGGTCATCGCCGTCGCCGTCGACGTCGGCCAGGGCGGCGAGGACCTGGACGTCATCCGCCAGCGCGCGCTGGACTGCGGCGCCGTCGAGGCCGAGGTGGCGGACGCCCGCACCGAGTTCGCCGACGAGTACTGCCTGCCGGCCGTCAAGGCCAACGCCCTCTACCAGGGCGAGTACCCGCTGGTCTCCGCGCTGTCCCGGCCGGTGATCGTCAAGCACCTGGTCGCCGCCGCGCAGAAGCACGGCGCCACCACCGTCGCCCACGGCTGCACCGGCAAGGGCAACGACCAGGTCCGCTTCGAGGTCGGCATCAACTCGCTCGCCCCGAGCCTCAAGTGCATCGCCCCGGTCCGCGACTACGCGATGACCCGCGACAAGGCGATCGCCTTCGCCGAGGCCAAGGGCCTGCCGATCGCGACCACCAAGAAGTCGCCGTACTCGATCGACCAGAACGTCTTCGGCCGCGCCGTCGAGACGGGCTTCCTCGAGGACATCTGGAACGCCCCGATCGAGGACGTCTACGAGTACACCCAGAACCCGGCCACCCCGCGCGAGGCGGACGAGGTCGTCATCACGTTCGAGGCCGGCGTGCCGGTCGCGATCGACGGCCGCAAGGTCACCGTCCTGCAGGCCGTCGAGGAGCTGAACAAGCGGGCCGGTGCCCAGGGCGTCGGCCGCCTCGACATGGTCGAGGACCGCCTCGTCGGCATCAAGTCCCGCGAGATCTACGAGGCCCCCGGCGCGATCGCCCTGATCACCGCCCACCAGGCCCTGGAGAACGTCACCGTCGAGCGCGAGCTGGCCCGCTACAAGCGGCAGGTCGAGCAGCGCTGGGCCGAGCTCGTCTACGACGGCCTCTGGTTCTCCCCGCTCAAGCGCGCCCTGGACGGCTTCGTCAACGAGGCCAACCAGCACGTCTCCGGCGAGATCCGGATGGTGCTGCACGGCGGCCGCGCCGTGGTCAACGGCCGCAAGTCGGACCGGTCGCTGTACGACTTCAACCTCGCCACCTACGACACCGGCGACACCTTCGACCAGTCGATGTCCAAGGGTTTCATCGAGATCTTCGGCATGTCCTCCAAGATCGCCGCCCGCCGCGACCTCGCCTGAGCCGCAGCACGTCCCGAGCCCCGGCCGCACTCCCCACGGCCGGGGCTCACGCCCATCACCTGTGTAAGGAGCCCACGCGATGACCGCCGACCAGAACGCCGCCAGCAGCAATCCTGAGCTGCGCCTCTGGGGCGCGCGCTTCGCCGACGGCCCGTCCGAGGCGCTGGCCAAGCTCTCCGCCTCGGTGCACTTCGACTGGCGCCTCGCGCCCTACGACATCGCCGGGTCCAAGGCGCACGCCCGCGTGCTGCACAAGGCCGGCCTGCTGACCGAGGACGAGCTCGCCGCCATGCTGGCCGGCCTGGACGGGCTGCTCGCCGACGTCGAGTCCGGCGCCTTCACCGGCACCATCGCCGACGAGGACGTGCACACCGCCCTCGAGCGCGGCCTGCTGGAGCGCCTCGGCCCCGACCTCGGCGGCAAGCTGCGGGCCGGCCGGTCCCGCAACGACCAGATCGCCACGCTGTTCCGGATGTACCTCCGGGACCACGCGAAGACCATCGGCGGGCTGGTCCTCGACCTCCAGCACGCCCTGGTCGGCCTCGCCGAGGCCCACCCGGACACCGCCATGCCGGGCCGCACCCACCTTCAGCACGCCCAGCCGGTGCTCTTCGCCCACCACGTCCTCGCGCACGTGCAGGCCCTCGGCCGGGACGCCGAGCGGCTGCGCCAGTGGGACACCCGGACCGCCGTCTCCCCCTACGGCTCCGGCGCGCTGGCGGGCTCCTCGCTCGGCCTCGACCCGCAGGCGGTCGCCGCCGACCTCGGCTTCGAGCGCGGCTCGGTCGGCAACTCCATCGACGGCACCGCCTCGCGCGACTTCGTCGCCGAGTTCGCCTTCGTCACCGCCATGATCGGCATCAACCTCTCGCGCATCGCCGAGGAGGTGATCATCTGGAACACCAAGGAGTTCGGCTTCATCACGCTGCACGACGCCTTCTCCACGGGCTCCTCGATCATGCCGCAGAAGAAGAACCCGGACATCGCCGAGCTCGCCCGCGGCAAGTCCGGCCGCCTCATCGGCAACCTCACCGGCCTGCTCGCCACCCTCAAGGCGCTGCCGCTCGCATACAACCGCGACCTGCAGGAGGACAAGGAGCCGGTCTTCGACTCCTGCGACACGCTGGAGGTCCTGCTCCCGGCCTTCACCGGCATGATGGCCACCCTGACCGTCCACCGGGAGCGGCTGGAGGAGCTGGCCCCGGCCGGCTTCTCGCTGGCCACCGACATCGCCGAGTGGCTGGTCAAGCAGGGCGTGCCGTTCCGGGTCGCGCACGAGGTCGCCGGAGCCTGCGTCAAGACCTGCGAGCAGCAGGGCATCGAGCTGTGGGACCTGACGGACGAGCAGTTCGCCGCCATCTCCGGGCACCTGACGCCGGAGGTCCGCTCGGTGCTCAGCGTGCACGGCGCCATCGCCTCCCGCAGCGGCCGCGGCGGCACCGCCCCGAGCGCCGTCGCCGCCCAGCTGGCCGAGGTGAAGGCCGACCTCGCCGCCCAGCAGGAGTGGCTCCGGGGCTGACCCGCCCGCGAACGAAGGGGCGCGCCGGGTGACCAGGCGCGCCTCCACTCGTTGCGGCCGATGTGACCGAAGCCCCGCCTGACGCTGCTCCGCCCCACGCCGCTCCGCCCGCCGAGTGCCGTCCCCTCGCCGATCTCCCCGTCGACGAGCTGCGCCGCGATCTCGTGCCCTTCCTCGCCGTGCTGGCCGGGGACCGGCTGGACGGCGAGGACCTGGAGCAGGAGGTCTGGCTGCAGGCCGTCGAGCGGGCGGCCGGCCCCGGGCTGCCCCGGGACCGCCGCGGCTGGCTGCGCGGCTGCGCCGTCCGATCCGCGCTGGCGGCCCGCGGCGCCGCCGTCCCGGAGGTTTCGGTGCCGCGGCCGGCGGTGGCCCGGCGCGGGCCGCACGAGGAGCTGCTGGCCGCCGAGCTCGCCCGGGCCGTCCGCCGGGCCCTGGCGCGGCTGTCCGGGCGCTGCCCGGAGCTGCTGCTCTCGCTCGCCGAGTCGCCGGAGCTCGGCTACACCGCGCTGGCCGCCCGGACGGGCATCCCGCGCGGCTCCATCGGCCCCACCCGGTCGCGGTGTCTGGCCTGCCTGCGGTCGCTGCTCGCGGCGCGCCGCGGGGACTGGACGGGGGAGTGACCGCGTACGGTCGGGAACGTGACGCTCGCCACGTCCGGCATCCGGGAGGTTGAGATCCGGCGACGCCGGGGTAGAGCGCTGGCGAACGTCCCTCCTGGCGGCGGGTCCGGGCCTCGACCACGGTCCGGCCGCAGCGTCACGCCGTCGCCCGGGGACCGTTCGACCCTCTTCCCCGGCCGGGCCGATCCCCGTCCGGGGCCTCAGGCCGGGCACCGGTGCACACCCTCGGCAGGCACCGGGCACTAACGATGGGGAGACCCCGCACATGGGCATGAGTGTGATCATCTCGCCGGCGACGCAGGACGACGCGGAACAGATTCTCAAACTGCAGTACCTCGGCTACCAGGACGAGGCCGAGCTCTACGGGGACTGGTCCCTGGAACCACTCACCCAGACCCTGGAGAGCCTGAAGGCCGAGCTCGGCGAGCAGGAGTTCCTCGTCGCCCGGCTCGGCGACGAGGTGGTCGGCACCGTCCGCGGCCGGGTGGAGGCCGACGGCACCGCCCGGATCGGCCGGCTGGTCGTGCACCCGCGGATGCAGCGCCACGGCCTCGGCGGCCGCCTGCTGGACGCCGTCGAGCAGCGCCTGCAGGAGATCGGCGCCGTCTACGCCTTCGAGCTCTTCACCGGCCACCGCAGCCTCGGCAACCTCCGGCTGTACGCCCGCCACGGCTACCGGCAGTCGGCGGTCCGCGAGGTCTCCGGCCGGCTCTCCCTGGTGACCCTCCGCAAGACCGTCCCGGCCTCGCTGGCGGCCTCCGCCTGACGTCCTTCGCTCCGCCCGACGGCGCCCTCCCCACTCGGGACGGGCGCCGTCGGGCTTGCGGCACAGGGGTCGTGTCCGCATTCCGGACCGATCATCCTGTTTATTGGGATCGTGTCCGAAGGTCTGATTAACTGTCTTCCATGACTGCGACCACGACATGCACCCCCACCGGCACCGCGCCGGGCGGCGCGAGCCGCATGTGCTGTCGCATGTGTCACTGCTGAGGGCCCTCGTCCCCCTCCTCGCGCCCCGAAGCGAGCACCCGCGCCGGACGTCCGGCGCTCCCCGGGCCACCACGTCGCTGACGACTCGTCAGGGCTGCGCCCGCAGGCACACTCCCCGCCCGGCGACCACGGTCGACGTCCGGCACCACTGACACCCCTCCCTCCGGCGTGCCCCCGCACGCCTCCGACCGCATCCCGGTGCGCCGCCTCACAAGGCCGCGCCCCCGACCAACGGAAAGCAGCCGTGATCACCACCCAGGGCCTCACCAAGGTCTACCGCTCACGCGGCCGAGAGGTCACCGCCCTCGACGGCGTCGACCTGCACGTCCGCCAGGGCGAGGTCTACGGAGTCGTCGGCACCAGCGGCGCCGGCAAGTCCACCCTCATCCGCTGCGTGAACATGCTGGAGCGGCCCACCGCCGGCACCGTCACGGTGGACGGCATCGACCTGACCGCCCTGCCCGGCGGCGAGAACCGCGCCGGCCGCGACCTGCGCGAGGCCCGCCGCCGCATCGGCATGGTCTTCCAGCACTTCAACCTGCTCTCCTCGCGCACCGTCCAGCAGAACGTCGAACTGCCGCTGGAGATCATCGGCCTCGACCGCACCGCCCGCCGCCGCAAGGCCGCCGAGCTGCTCGACCTGGTCGGCCTCGCCGACAAGGCCCGCAACTACCCGGCCCAGCTCTCCGGCGGCCAGAAGCAGCGCGTCGGCATCGCCCGCGCGCTCGCCGGCGACCCCAAGGTGCTGCTCTCCGACGAGGCCACCAGTGCCCTCGACCCGGAGACCACCCGGTCGATCCTCGCTCTGCTGCGCGACCTCAACAAGCAGCTCGGCCTGACCGTCCTGCTCATCACACACGAGATGGACGTCATCAAGTCCGTCTGCGACTCGGCCGCCCTGATGCGCGGCGGACGGATCGTCGAGTCGGGCGTGCTCACCGACCTGCTCGCCGACGGCGGCTCCCGGATCGCCCGCGACCTCTTCCCGCTCGGCGAGTTCGCCTCCGGCCACAGCGGCCGCACCGTCGTCGAGATCACCTTCCAGGGCGACACCCCGGCCCAGCCGTTCGTCTCCCAGCTCGCCCGCACCTACCAGATCGACATCAACATCCTCGGCGCCGCGGTGGAGACCATCGCCGGCCGGATGGTCGGTCGGATGCGGGTCGAACTGCCCGGCGGCCACCAGGACAACGTCGTCCCGATCGGCTTCCTGCGCGAGCAGGGCCTGCAGGTCGACCTCGTCACGGCGGACGGAGCGGCGGCATGACCTGGGACCAGATGCAGGAACTCCTGTGGCCCGCCACCTGGGAGACGCTCCAGATGGTCGGCGTCTCCTCGGTCGCCACCGTGCTCCTCGGACTGCCGCTCGGCGTCCTGCTGGTGCTGACCGACAAGGGCGGCCTGCTGCAGCACGTGCCCGTCAACCGGGTGCTCGGAGCGATCGTCAACATCGGCCGCTCGCTGCCGTTCATCATCCTCATGGTCGCGCTGCAGGGCCTCACCAAGGCGATCGCCGGCACCACCATCGGCTGGCAGGCCGCCACCGTGCCGCTCACCATCGGCGCCATCCCGTTCTTCGCCCGGCTCGTCGAGACGGCCGTCCGCGAGGTGGACGGCGGCCTGGTCGAGGCCGTCCAGTCGATGGGCGGCTCCACCGCCACCATCGTCCGCAAGACCCTGCTGCCCGAGTCGCTGCCCGCCCTGGTGGCCTCCGCCACCACCACCGTCATCGCCCTCATCGGCTACTCGGCGATGGCCGGCGTGGTCGGCGGCGGCGGACTCGGCGACCTCGCCGTCCGCTACGGCTACCTGCGCTTCGAGACCGGCTTCATGTGGGTGATCATCGCCGAGCTCGTCGTCATCGTCACCGCCATCCAGCTGATCGGCGACGTCCTCGTCCGCCGGCTCGGCCACCGCGGCGCCTCGCCCCGGCGATTCCGCCCCGAGGCCGTCGACCTCCCCGGCGAGGTGGCGGCGGAACCCGCCTCCACCCGCTGACCCAGACCGCGGCCGGACACCCCGGCCCGCACCAGGCGGCCGTCCCCGACGGCCCGCCGACCACCGCACCACCGGAGAAAGGCACTTTTCGTGCGTAACGTCCTGAAGTCCCTCAGCGTCCTCGCCACCGCCGGCGTCGTCCTCACCCTCGCCGCCTGCGGCAGCGACGGCTCCTCGCCCGCCGGGGCGAGCGCCGACCCGAACAAGACGCTGACCGTCGTCGCCAGCCCCACCCCGCACGCCCAGATCCTCGACTACGTCAAGAAGAACCTCGCCGACAAGGCCGGGCTCAAGCTCGACGTCAAGGTGGTCACCGACTACGTGACCCCCAACACGGCGGTCCAGGACGGCTCGGCCGACGCCAACTACTTCCAGCACGTTCCGTACCTCGAGGACTTCAACAAGAAGAACGGCACCGACATCGTCTCCGTCGGGACGGTCCACCTGGAGCCCCTCGGCCTCTACTCCAAGAAGGTCAAGTCCGTCGCCGAGCTCAGGGACGGCGCCGAGGTCGGCGTCCCCAACGACGCCACCAACGAGGGCCGCGCGCTCAAGCTGCTCGCCGACAACAACGTCATCACCCTCAAGTCCGGCGCCGGCACCACCGCCACCGTCCAGGACATCGCCACCAACCCCAAGAACCTCAAGTTCAAGGAGCTGGAGGCGGCCCAGCTGCCGCGCTCCCTCGGCGACCTCGACGCCGCCGTCATCAACGGCAACTACGCCCTCGACTCCGGCCTCAAGCCCGCCACCGACGCCATCGTCCTGGAGAAGGCCGAGGGCAACCCCTACGCCAACATCCTCGCCGTCAAGAAGGGCGGCGAGAACGACCCGCGGGTCCAGAAGCTCGCCCAGCTGCTGCACTCCGCCGAGGTCAAGAAGTACATCCAGGACACCTTCAACGGCTCGGTGATCCCCGCCTTCTGAGCCTGACGAACACCCCCGGGACCGGGCCCCGCCGCACACCGCGGCCGGGGCCCGGCCGCGCAGTATGCGCCCGCCCCGACCGTGTCGCAGCCCGATCTGACGGGCCGTCGCCGGAATGCGGGTACCCTGGCACGCCCGAAGTCAGGCGGGGCGTACGGTGTGTCCACGACCCGGCGAGGAGAGACGGCATGGCAGCGAGCTTCCCCGAGACAGCCATCAGCACCGAACGGCTGTTGCTGCGCCCGCTCGACGACGGCGACACCGCGGGCCTGACCGCCCTCGCCTCCGACGACCAGGTGCACACCTGGACCTCCCTCCCCTCGCCGTTCACCGAGGCGCACGCCCGGCACCTGATCCGCGTCCTCGCCCCCGGCCGCCGCGCCGAGGGCGGCGGCATCGTCTTCGCCGTCGCCGAACACCTCACCCAGCGCCTGGTCGGCCTGGTCGACCTCCGCTGCACCGACTGGCGGCTGTGCTCCACGGAGATCGGCTTCATCACCGCCGCCTGGGCCCGCGGCGAGGGCTACGCCCCCGAGGCCGTCCTCGGCGTCGCCCAGTGGCTCTTCGAGGACCGCGGCTTCCTCCGGCTGGAGATGCGCACCGCCGCCGGCAACATCGCCGCCCAGCAGGTCGCCCAGAAGACCGGCGCGATCAGTGAGGGCGTGCTGCGCAGCGCCGGCATAGTCCGCGGCGAGGAGCCGGACCACCACGGCGGTGCTGACGCACGCACCGACCTGATCCTCTGGAGCCTGCTCCCCGAGGACCTCGACCTCCCCGACGAGCACGACGCCCCGCGGGCCGGCCTCGCCGAGCCGCGCTACGTCCTGCACGACTGACCGCCCGGCCACTCGGCGGCCCGCCCGCCCGACCGGCCACCACCGACCGCCACCGGCCACCCGTCACCGGGACGGCGGTGCCCGTCCCGACCGCCCCACCGGGTAGCCTCTGCTCCTGGACGCGCGGTCACGCCGTCCGGCAACAGGGGCGGATTTCGGGCGAGGGAGAACAGCCGCAGATGGCTGACCGGATCACGGTCATCGGGTGGGACGGCACACCGCTCACGGAGACGGCCGCCACCGCGCTCGCCGGGGCCACCCTGGTCGCGGGAGCGCCGTACCAACTCGCCGCACTGCCGGTACCGGCCGGCGCCGAGCGCATCGCACTCGGCAGCGTGCAGTCCGCCGCCCGACGGATCGTCGAACACCGCGGCACCGCCGTCGTCGTCGCCGAGGGCGACCCCGGCTTCTTCGGCGTCGTCCGCACCCTCCGCCGGCCCGAGTACGGGCTCGAACTCGAGGTCCTGCCGGCCGTCTCCTCGGTCGCCGCGGCCTTCGCCCGGGCCGGCATGCCCTGGGAGGACGCGCAGGTCGTCTCCGCCCACGGCGGACGGCTGCGCCGCGCCGCCAACGTCTGCCGGGCCCACCCCAAGGTCGCCGTCCTCACCACCGCCGACGCCGGCCCCAGCGAACTCGCCCTGATGCTCCGCGGCGTGCACCGCACCTTCGTGGTCTGCGAGGCGCTCGGCACCCCCGACGAGGACGTCACCGTCCTCACCTCCGACCGGGTGCCCGACCACGACTGGCGCGACCCCAACGTCGTCCTGGTGATCGGCGGCACCCCGCCGGGCAGCGACGAGGCCGCCGGCTGGCTGGCCGGCCGCCCGGTCGGCTTCCCGGGCGGCGACCGCGGCTGGGCCCTGCCCACCGAGGCGTACACCGGCCCGGACGCCGAAGCCCGCACCGCCGACGGCGACCGGGCGCTGTCCCCGCACGTCCGCGCGCTCGCCGCGGCCAGGCTCGGGCCCGTCCCCGGCGACCTGGTCTGGACGGTCGGCGCGGGCAGCGGCGCGCTCGCCGTCGAGATCGCCCGTTTCGGCGCCGCCGTGGTCGCGGTCGAGGAGGACGGCGCCGCCTGCGCCCGGATCGGCGTCAACGCCCGCCGGTACGGGGTCGAGGTGGACGTGGTGCACGGCGCGGGACCGGACGTGCTCGGGGGCCTGCCGGAGCCCGACGCGGTCGCAGTGGAGCACGGGGGCGCACAGGTGGTGCGCGCGGTGCTCGCGCGTCGCCCCGAGCGCCTGGTCGCGGTGGCGCACACCCTGGCCGAGGCCGAGGAGATCCGGGAGGCGGCGGCCACCGCCGGCTACCGCGTCGAGGGCATCCTCCTGCAGGCCGCGCCGCTCGCGCCGCTCCCCGACGGACCGGGCGGACTCGCCCTCGGCCCGGGCGAGCAGACCGTCCTGCTCTGGGGCTCGCTGGCCCCCTGACAGTCCGTATGCCGGACGGACACCGGGTGATCCCCGTCGCATCCGGACACCGATTCGAGAGCCCGTCGGCCCCGACCGATAGGGTGGCGTCCTGGTTGCGCACGGCGATCGGTGCACCGTGTCCATCCGGTACGGACGGTGCCCGGCGACGTGCCGCAATCGCCAGGGGTGAGGTTCGCGGGCATTCGACGCGGAACCCGTCGGGCCGGGAGAATGCGCTGGGGCCCGACGCGGACGTGCCGGATGCCCCGGCTAGTCGTTAATTCTGATGGCGCGCCACCCGGGACGGGTGGCGGGCAGGGGTGGCAGCGGTCGGCGATCGCGTCGCCGAGGACGCGAAAGCGGCCTGGAAGGAGCTTTGGACATGACCGATGGCGGCCACCTCCCAAGCGATGGCTCAGCCGTGCCCCCGAGCGGGCACGGCGCGGGGGCACCGGACCACCTGGTCGGTGTCGACCCGCTGACCGCGCCGATCGAGGCCGTCGCGCCCGGCAGCGTCCCCCTCGGCACCGACACCTGGCAGGGCGGCCACCGGCCGTCCTTCACCTTTCTCGACCAGCCGGACCAGCTGGACGAGGACGAGGACCTCCTGCTGATGCCCGGCCCACAGACCGCCTGGGGTGACGCCGTGCACGGCGCCGTCGAGACCGTCCATGTCGAGCCCTCCGCCGTCGAGCCGCCCGCGGCCGCCGCGCCGGTCGCCGCCGTACCCGTCGCCGAGGCCGCCCAGGGCGCACCGGTGATGGACACCATGGCGCTGCGCACCGTCGACGAGAGCGCCCTGCCGACCGCCGAGGCACCGGCCGAGCAGCCTCCGGGCGTGCCGGTCGAGCCCTCCTGGCCGCCGCTCACCCCGCCCGACCTGACGCCCACCGACCTGCAGCCCGCCGACGCGCGGTCCGTCGACCCGCAGTTCCTCGTGGTGGAGGCGCCCGTGACCCCGTCGGCCCCCGTTCAGGATGCGCCCGCGCCGGAGGCCGCGCAGCCGCAGCCGATCGCCGTGCCGCCGGTCGGCCCCGCGCCCGTCGAGCAGCCCGCCCAGCCGGTGCGCCGCCCGCTGCACGCCGGTCCGCCGATCCCGGACCCGTCCCTGATGACCGGCCATGTGCCGGTCCGCTCGCTGGCCGACCGCGGCCCCTCGGCCGTCCCCGTCGCCGGCAGCACGCCCGCCCACGGGGTGCCGATCGCCACCGTCCCGGCACCGATGCCGGCGCCGGAGCAGCCCGCCGTCGTGGTCGCCCCGGTCGCAGCCGCCCCGGTCGGCGAGCCGATCGCGGTCGGGCCGATCGCGGTCGGGCAGGTCGCCGTTGAGCCGATCGCCGTTCAGCCGATCGCCGTTCAGCCGGTCGCCGCCCCCGAGGCAGTGGCCGCGCAGCCCGCGGTGGTCGAGGCCGCCGCGCCGATCATGGTGGAGCAGCCGGTGGCGGAGCAGATCGTCGCCGAGCCGCAGGCCGTCGCTGTTGCGGTCGAGCCCGTCCCCGCCGCGCAGCCCGCGGAGGGTGCGCAGGCCGCGATCCCGGCGCAGTCCGGCGGCGCCCCGCGCCGCATCGCCGCCTTCCTCGCCGACCCGGCCCCGCAGCACGGCCTGCCGGAGCCCCAGCCCGTCGCGCCCGAGGCCCTCGCGCCCGAGGCCGTCGCAGCCGATGCCGTCGAGCCGCCGGTCGTCGCCGAGCAGCCCGCGGTCGAACAGTCCGTCACCGAGCAGGCGGTGACCGAGTCTCCGGTCGCCGCGGAGCCGCAGGCCGCGCCGGTGGAGTCCGCCGCGGCCGAGGCCACGCCCGTCGTGGAGACCGCCGAGCAGCCGGCCGCCGAAGCCGTCCAGGCCGTGGCCGTGGAGCCGGTCGTCGCCGAGCAGCCCCAGCCCGTCGCTGCCGCGGAGGCCGTCGAGACCGCCGCGCCCGAGCAGCCCGCCCAGCCGGTCGCCGCGGCTGTGGCCGTAGCCGAGGAGCCTGCGGTCGCCGAGCAGCCGTCCGCCACCGTCGAAGCGCCCGCCGTCGAGCCGGTCGTCGAGCCGGTCGCCGCCGCTGCCCCGACCGAGGAGGCGGCCCCGGAGGCCGTCACGGAGGCACCCGTGCCCGAGCAGGCCCAGCAGCCCCAGGCCGCCGAGCCGGCCGAACAGCCCGAGCAGGGCGAGCAGGCCCAGGCGGTCGACGTGCCGGCCGGGGCCGAGCCGCAGGCCGACGCCGCGGAGCAGCGCCCGCCGGCCCCCTCCGGTCTGGACGAGGCCGGCCGGGAGGCCGTCCACCAGGTCATCCGCGACCGCCGCGACATCCGCAACGGCTTCCGCTCCGACCCGATCCCGCACGAGGTGCTGCTCCGCGTCCTGGAGGCGGCGCACACCGCCCCGAGCGTCGGCTACTCGCAGCCCTGGGACTTCGTCGTCATCCGCTCGCGCAAGACCCGGCGCAAGATGCACGAGCTCGCCCAGCGCCAGCGCGACGCCTACGCCGACTCGCTGCCCAAGGGCCGGGCGAAGCAGTTCAAGGAAATCAAGATCGAGGCCATCCTCGACACCCCGGTGAACATCGTGGTCACCGCCGACCGCACCCGCGGCGGCCGGCACACCCTCGGCCGGCACACCCAGCCGCAGATGGCACCGTACTCGGCCGCGCTCGCCGTCGAGAACCTCTGGCTGGCCGCCCGCGCCGAGGGCCTCGGTGTCGGCTGGGTGAGCTTCTTCGACGAGGACGAGATGGTCCGCGAGCTCGGCCTGCCCGAGCACCTGGAGGTCGTCGCCTACCTGTGCGTCGGCTACGTCGACGCCTTCCCGGACGAGCCCGAGCTGCAGCAGCAGGGCTGGGCGAAGAAGCGCCCGCTCTCCTGGGTCGTCCACGAGGAGCAGTACGGCAACAGGGCGCTGCCCGGCGAGGAGCCGCACAGCCTGCTCGCCGACACCCTGCGCGGCATCCGCCCGTTGGACGCCAAGTCCCTCGGCGACGCCTGGGACCGCCAGAAGCGGATGACCAAGCCGGCCGGCTCGCTCGGCGTGCTGGAGATCATCGCGGCCCAGCTGAGCGGCCTCGCCCGCAAGTGCCCGCCGCCGATCCCGGAGCCCGGCTGCGTCGCGATCTTCGCGGGCGACCACGGCGTGCACGCCCAGGGCGTCACCCCGTGGCCGCAGGAGGTCACCGGCCAGATGGTCGCCAACTTCCTGGCCGGGGGAGCGGTGGTCAACGCCTTCGCCGCGCAGGTCGGCGCCGAGGTCTGCGTGGTCGACGTCGGGGTCAAGGCCGACCTGCCGGACGCCATCCAGCAGGGCCGCACCACCGGCCTGCTGCCGCGCAAGGTCAAGGCCGGCACGGACGACATGACCCAGGGCCCGGCGATGACCCGGGAGGAGGCCGTCCAGGCGATCGAGGTCGGCATCGAGACCGCCCGCGACCTGGTCGCGGCCGGCAACAAGGTGCTGATCACCGGCGACATGGGCATCGCCAACACCACCGCCTCGGCCGCGCTCATCTCCGTCTTCACCGGCACCGACCCGGCCGAGGTCACCGGCCGCGGCACCGGCATCGACGACGCCACGCACGCCCGCAAGGTCGAGGTCGTCCGCGCGGCCCTCGCGCTGCACCAGCCGGACCCGGCCGACCCGATCGGCGTCCTCGCCGCGGTCGGCGGCCTGGAGCACGCCGCCATCGCCGGCTTCATGCTCGGTGCCGCCTCGCTGCGCACCCCGGTCATCCTGGACGGCGTCATCGCCGGCTCCGCGGCGCTGGTCGCCAAGGCCATCGCCCCGGAGTCGCTGGCGGCCTGCATCGCCGGCCACCGCTCGGCCGAGCCCGGCCACCAGGCAGCGCTCGCCAAGCTCGGTCTGCGTCCGCTCATCGACCTGGACCTCCGTCTCGGCGAGGGCACGGGCGCGCTGCTGGCCCTGCCGCTGGTGCAGAGCGCCGCCCGTGCGATGCACGATGTAGCCACGTTCGACTCCGCCGGGGTCACCGAGAAGGCCTGAGCCACCCGGCCCCGCCCGTACCGGCCCGAGGGCGCGCCGGTCCGGGCGGGGATCCGCGTCGTCCCCGTACCTCCGCCACCCAGGAGCCCCGCCCATGAACGCGCCCGCACCCCACCCCAGCACCGAGGGCCTCACCCCCTACCCGGTCGGCCTGCTGCTCGTCGGCCGGCGCGTGGTCGTGGTCGGCGGTGGCCAGGTCGCCCAGCGCCGGCTGCCCGCGCTCATCGCCTCCGGCGCCGACGTCCACCTGATATCCCCGTCCACCACCCCGGCCGTGCAGGCGATGGCCGACGCGGGCGAGATCACCTGGCACCCGCGCAGCTACGCCGACGGCGACCTCGCCGACACCTGGTACGCCCTGGTCGCCACGGACGACCCCGAGGTCAACACCGCGGTCTCCGCCGAGGCCGAGCGGCTGCGGGTGTTCTGCGCCCGCAGCGACGACGCCTCCGCCGCCACCGCCTGGACCCCGGCCAGCGGCCGCGACGGTGGTGCCACCGTCGCCGTCCTCACCGGCGACCCGCGCCACTCCGCCGCGCTGCGCAACGCCATCGTCGACGGCCTGCGGGACGGCTCGCTCGCCGCCCGCCAGTACCGCGAGCGCACCCCGGGCGTCGCCCTGGTCGGCGGCGGCCCCGGCGACCCGGACCTGATCACCGTCCGCGGCCGCCGTCTGCTCGCCGACGCCGACGTGGTGGTCGCCGACCGCCTCGCCCCGCGCGAGCTGCTCGCCGAACTGCCGCCGCACGTCGAGGTCATCGACGCCTCCAAGATCCCCTACGGCCGTTACATGGCCCAGGAGGCGATCAACCGGACCCTGATCGACCACGCCAAGGCCGGCAAGTTCGTGGTCCGCCTCAAGGGCGGCGACCCGTACGTCTTCGGCCGTGGTGGCGAGGAGCTCCTCGCCTGCGTGGAGGCCGGGCTGCCGGTCACCGTCGTCCCCGGCATCTCCAGCTCGATCAGCGTCCCGGCCGCGGCCGGCATCCCGGTCACCCACCGCGGCATGACCCACGAGTTCACCGTGATCTCCGGCCACGTCGGCCCGGACGAGCGCTCCCTCACCAACTGGGACGCCGCCGCCAGGATGACCGGCACCCTCGTCCTGCTGATGGCCGTCGACAAGATCGGTGCGATCGCCGCCAAGCTCGTCGAGTGCGGCCGTCCCGCCGACACCCCGGTCGCCGTCGTCCAGGAGGGCACCACCGCCGGCCAGCGCCGCGTCGACGCGACGCTCGCCACCGTCGGCGAGACCGTCACGGCCCAGGGCATCAAGCCGCCGGCCGTCATCATCATCGGCGACGTCGTCAACGTCCTCGCCCACTGAGCCGGGCCGGCCCGACTCCGCTCCAGGTGCGCCCCGACCCGTCCCCCGGGTCGGGGCGTCCGCCGGTTTGGCCCCGCCCCGTCCCACGCGGCAGGATCGACCCCGTGTCCGAACCCCGCACTGTCACCGACCCCGCCGACCCCCGGCTCGCCGACTACACCGACCTGACGGACGTCGAACTCCGCCGCCGCCGCGAGCCCGCCGAGGGCCTCTTCATCGCCGAGGGCGAGAAGGTGATCCGCCGGGCGGTCGACGCCGGCTACCGGATGCGGTCGATGCTCCTCACCCCCAAGTGGCTGGACGTCATGTCCGATGTCATCGCCGCCGCCGACGCCCCCGTCCACGTCGTCGAGCCCGCGCTCGCCGAACAGGTCACCGGCTACCACGTCCACCGCGGGGCCCTCGCCGCCATGGAGCGGCGCCCGCTCCCCGGCCTGACCGACCTGCTCGGTCCGGCCCGCCGGGTCGCCGTCTTCGAGGACATCGTCGACCACGCCAACATCGGCGCGGCCTTCCGCAACGCCGCCGCGCTCGGCGTGGACACGGTCCTGCTCACCCCGCGCTGCGCCGACCCGTACTACCGCCGGTCCGTGAAGGTCTCGATGGGCGCGGTCTTCCAGGTGCCGTGGACCCGCCTGGAGACCTGGCCGACGGACATCGAGACCCTCCGCTCGGCCGGCTTCACCGTCGCCGCCCTCTGCCTCAGCGAGAAGGCGATCACCCTGGACGAGCTGGCCGCCCGCAACGCCGAGCGCCTCGCCCTGGTCTTCGGCACGGAGGGCGACGGCCTCGCCCGCCGGACCCTCGCCGCCGCCGACGAGCACGTCCGCATCCCGATGGACGCCGGGGTGGACTCGCTCAACGTCGCCGCCGCCTCCGCCGTCGCCTTCTACACGACCCGCGCCCGGTAGGGCGTTCCCGCAAGGGGCACTCACGACGTGTCCCACCACAGGCGCGTCTCCCCGGAGCCACACCCCGGGCCGGGCCGGTCGCTCCCGCCCGTCCGGCCCGTGCCGTCAGCGGCTGCCGCCCGACACCCCGGCGCCCGGCCAGGCCTCCTCCAGGCCGCCGTCGGCGCGGGCGGTGTACCGGGTGGAGGAGGTCGCGCCGGTCAGCGAAACCTTCTCCTCGCGGAGCAGCGCGCCGTTCTCCAGCCGCCAGGTGGCCGCCGCCTGCGGGTCCGCGGCCGAGGCCCGCGAGGAGACCAGCGCCGGGGCGTCGCCGGTGAACGCGAACAGCTCGACCAGGTCGACCGGGACGGAGCCCTCGGTCCGCCGCAGCACCACCAGTGCGGCGGGTGCCTCCCGGTAGCGGGCGGGCAGCACGGTGCTCAGCGCGATCTGGGCGCCGTCGCCGCCGGCCTTTCCGCCACGGAGCCGGATCTCCGGCCCGCCGGCCGGGTCGGTGTATGAGCGGTTCGGCCAGTCCACGGCCGGCAGCGGCCCCGCCGCCGGCGCGAACCCGGTCGCCGCAGCGGGCGCGGCGGCCGGCGCACCGGAGCCCGTGCTGGTGACCCCGTCCAGCGACAGGGCGGGCGTGGAGGCCGCGGGGGAGGGGCCGCGCCCCTGGTCGCGGCGGTTCTCGCAGCCCTGCGCGGTCGCGATCGCCAGCGCCACCCCGAGGGTCACGGTGACGAAGACCACCAGCCGCTGCCGCAGCAGCCGCCGCCGGGAGACCGCCGAGGGCCGCCCGGGGACGGGCGTGTGCTGGCGCTCCCGCGGCCGCCCCGGTACCGGGGTGTGCGGCCGTGCCGGGGCCGGCGTGCGGTGCCGCTCCCGCACGGTGTCGTGGCCGTCCGACAGTGGCCCGGCCGGGTGCGGCGGCTGCCCCGGAGCACGCCGGGGCGGTCGGCCCGGCGCGGGCCGTCCGCCGACCACGGGCCGCTGCCCGCCCGGATGCCCGTGGCTCCCGTGCCCGTGCCCGGACTGCGGACCGGGATGCGGACCCTGATGCGGACCCGCGCCGGGCCGTGGCGTGTGCGGAGCCTGCTGCGGCTGCCCGGCCTCGTCCGTGCCCGGGCCGCCGTCCTGCACCGCGCCCGTCCCCGCGCCGTGACCGGCCGGGCCGACCGGCCCCAGCGGCGCCCCGCCGCGCGGCCGCCCGCCGAGCAGGCTGCCCCGCGCGGCGAGTTCGGTCAGCCGCTCGTGCAGTGCGGCGGCGGCCGGCCGCTCGCCCGGCTCCTTGGCCAGGCAGGCCCGGATCAAGGGCGCCAGCACCGGCGGTACGGCCGCCAGATCCGGCTCCTCGTGCACGACGCGGTAGAGCATGACCTCGGAGGAGGCCCCGGATCCGAAGGGCGAGTCCCCGGTGAGGGCGAAGGCGAGCGTCGCCCCGAAGGCGAAGACGTCGGTGGCCGGGGTCACCGCGGCGCCGCGGACCTGCTCGGGCGCGAGGAAGCCGGGCGACCCGACCGCGGTGCCGACGTGGGTCAGTGTGGAGGCACCGCGCGACCAGGCGATGCCGAAGTCGATGATCCGCGGGCCGCGCGGGGAGAGCAGGATGTTGGACGGCTTCAGGTCGCGGTGGACGACCCCGGCCTCGTGCACCTTGACCAGCCCGTCGGCGAGCGCCGCGCCGATCCGGGCCGCCTCCGGCCACGGCAGCCGGCCCTCGTCGGTGACCCTCTTGTACAGCGAGGGGCCGGGCACGTAGGCGGTCGCCAGCCACGGGCGGTCGGCCTCCAGGTCGGAGCCGACGACGCGGGCGGTGCAGCCGCCGCGGATCCGCGAGGCGGCGGCCACCTCGCGGGCGAACCGGGTGCGGAACTCGGCGTCCCCGGCCAGCTCGTCGCGGATCAGCTTGAGGGCGACCCGCTGTCCCTTACGGTCGGAGCCCAGGTAGACCACGCCCATGCCGCCCGCGCCGAGCCGCCGGTGCAGCCGGAACGGTCCGACGATGCGGGGGTCCTCACGCCTCAGCCGCATCATCGCCATACCCGTCCCCGTCAGCCTGTGGAGTGAGGCCCCGTCGAATGGGCCGTCGTCAGATCCTGTCCGGGACAGCTTACGGACTGGCCGCAGTGCTGTGCTGACACGCAACACCCCGAGGGGCGGTCGGATTGTCCGATCTCCGCCGGACGGCGTCCGGCGGGTACCCGGAGCACCCTTTCCGGGGAACGGCGCGACGCATGCGAACGGACTCCTTGGCGGCCCGCCCGACGGCTCCCTCCGTAGGGCTCCCGGCCCTCCCCGAGAGCCCCCTCGGGGTGGGCCTCAGGGTTGCCTCGGGGATGTGATCGGTTTCTTCTCCGCCTGCGGTAGTACGCGGCACGGCGCCGCCTCATCCTCCGGGAGGCCGGTGGAACCGTGCGCGGGCATGACGACCGGTGGGGGCCCTCCGGAATACCGTTGATCTCGACGGCGGGCCGCTACTCGTCCCCCGAGGTCCCGGCCCGCCGTCCCGACCACCCGACCGCCCCGAGCGGGCCGCCCAGCGGCCGCGCCCGGCGACGAGCAGGAGCAGACGATCATGGCCACGCAGTTCACCGGCACCGGGCGCCGCCGCCGGCCTTTCACCGGCCAGTCGCCCACCGGGGACAGGCATCCCGCGGTGGCACTCGCCATCGCGGTGCCGTGCGCGGTGCTGCTGCTGGCGCTGTTCGGCGGCTGGGAACAACTGGCGACACAGGCCCAGGCCGTCGCCGATCTGATCGGGCGCTGACCCCAGGGGAGGGGTCCGCGCCGGCCGGGTGCGACACCGCAGGACACGTGGACGGGCCCAGCGGTGCCACCCCGGCAGGAGCAGGGGCCGGGTGCGTGACGTCGGTGAGGGCGTCCGTACCCGGCGCCTGCCTTTCCGTACGCCCGGGAGGTGCCCGGCACACCGCCCGCCCGTGCAGCACAACGACGAAGGCCGCGGTCCACATGGACCACGGCCTTCGATCTTCGGTGCGCGATACTGGGATTGAACCAGTGACCCCTACCGTGTCAAGGTAGTGCTCTCCCGCTGAGCTAATCGCGCGGGTGTGTCAAGCCCTGCCGAGCCTGCGTGCGCGATACTGGGATTGAACCAGTGACCCCTACCGTGTCAAGGTAGTGCTCTCCCGCTGAGCTAATCGCGCGGGGATGCCGATCCCCGAAGGGTTCGAGTGCGCGATACTGGGATTGAACCAGTGACCCCTACCGTGTCAAGGTAGTGCTCTCCCGCTGAGCTAATCGCGCGGGGAGGGCTCCCGGCGAACCAGGGGCACCTCTTGGAGGTGGAGACGGGATTTGAACCCGTGTACACGGCTTTGCAGGCCGTTGCCTCGCCTCTCGGCCACTCCACCAGGCAACTTCGGAGAACGATCTTACCCTGTTCTCCGTCGAGCGGACGACGAGATTCGAACTCGCGACCCTCACCTTGGCAAGGTGATGCTCTACCAACTGAGCCACGTCCGCCTGTCTCCCGGCTGCTTCCCCGCTTTTCTTCGGTTCCGCGTCCCGGCGACGTGTTGAACTCTAGCGGATTCCCGGGCCAGCTAAAAATCCGTTCCCGCAGCGTGGCGCGGGGGTGGTCGGAAGGTGGTGCTCCGTCAGCCGTCCGGGTGGCCTCCGGAGGGCCCCGACGGGGGCCGCGGCGCAGGTCCCGGCGCCCGCCCCCGCGGCCGTCCGGGCGGCCCGCCGACCTACACTTCAGGCACCGAGCCAGCCCCCGTACCCGCGCCGCACCCGCGCGGAGCAGCACCGAGTCCGCGCAGGAGAACCGTGTCCGGCCGCACCGCCCCCCTCAGCCCCGACCAGCCGATCGCCCGCTTCGGCGGCCGTCTCGCCACCGGGCTGCGCGAGGTCTCCTCCGACCCCGCGGTGCTCGACGGCCGGGGCTTCTGGGCGGTCGCGTACGACTTCGAGGGCCGCCTCACCTGCGCCCGCTTCGACGAGGTCCGCCCCGACCCGGTCCCGCCGGCCACCGACGGCTGGCTCGGCCCGCGGCCCGACGGCTGGCACAGCTCGCTCGACCGGGCCGCCTACACCGCGGGGGTGCGCCGGATCCGCGAGCACATCGCGGCCGGCGAGGTCTACCAGGCGAACCTCTGCCGGGTGCTCTCCGCGCCGCTGCCCGACCCGGCCCGCGCCGACGTCGACGCGCTCACCGGCCTGCTCGCGCGCGGCAACCCCGCCCCGTACGCAGGAACGATCCGCCTCCCCGAGCACGGGGTGGAGATCGCCACCGCCTCGCCCGAGCTCTACCTGCGGCGCTCTGGCCGTACCGTCTCCTCCGGCCCGATCAAGGGCACCGGCCGCACCGAGGCCGACCTGCTGGAGAAGGACCACGCCGAGAACGTGATGATCGTCGACCTGGTCCGCAACGACCTCGGCCGGGTCTGCGAGACGGGCACCGTCACCGTCCCCGACCTCTGCGCGGTGGAGAAGCACCCCGGGCTCGTCCACCTGGTCTCCACCGTCGAGGGGCGGCTGCGGGACGGCGCCGGCTGGCCGGAGCTGCTCGCCGCCACCTTCCCGCCCGGCTCGGTCACCGGCGCGCCCAAGTCCAGCGCCCTGCGGATCATCGACGCCCTCGAGACCGCCCCCCGCGGCCCCTACTGCGGCGCCGTCGGCTGGGTGGACGCGGACCGCGGCGAGGCCGAACTCGCCGTCGGCATCCGGACCTTCTGGATCGACCGGACGGGCGGCACCCCCGTGCTGCGGTTCGGCACCGGCGCCGGCATCACCTGGGGCTCCGACCCCGAGCGCGAATGGGACGAGACCGAGCTCAAGGCCGCCCGCCTGGTCGCGATAGCGTCGGGCACCAGCACCCACTGAGAACCCCAGGAGCAGCCCTCGATGATCTGGGTCAACGGCAACCTCGTCGACGCCGGCACCGCCGCCGTCTCCGTCCTGGACCACGGCCTCACCGTCGGCGACGGCGTCTTCGAGACGGTCAAGGCCGTCGACGGCCGGGCGTTCGCGCTCACCCGCCACCTCGACCGGCTCACCCGCTCCGCCCGCGGCCTCGGCCTCGCCGACCCGGACCACGACGCCGTCCGCGAGGCCTGCGCCGCCGTGCTCGCCGCCAACCCGATGCCGCTCGGCCGGATGCGCATCACCTACACCGGCGGCACCTCCCCGCTCGGCTCCGAGCGCGGCGAGGACACGCCGACCCTGGTGGTCGCCCTCGGCACCGCCAAGCCCCGACCCGACACCACCGCGGTGGTCACCGTGCCGTGGCGCCGCAACGAGCACAGCGCCGTCGCCGGCCTCAAGACCACCTCCTACGCGGAGAACGTGGTGGCGCTGGCCGCCGCCCACCGCGCCGGCGGCTCCGAGGCGCTGTTCGCCAACACCGCCGGCCGGCTCTGCGAGGGCACCGGCTCCAACGTCTTCGTCGTGCTCGGCGGCCGGCTGCTCACCCCGCGACTGGACTCCGGCTGCCTGGCCGGCATCACCCGGCAGCTGGTGGTCGACTGGAGCGGCGCCGAGGAGGCCGACCTCCCCTTCGAGGCCCTGTTCGAGGCCGAGGAGGTCTTCCTGACCTCCACGCTCCGCGACGTCCAGGGCGTGGCCAGGATCGACGACCGCGAGCTGCCCGCCCCCGGCCCGATCACCCTCAAGGCGATGGCCCAGTTCGCCGAGCGCAGCGGCGACGACCTCGACCCCTGATCCCGGCCGGCGCCGGTCCTCGGCACGGAAGCCGCCACCGAGGCGTAGCGCCGCCACCGCCGGGGCAGGGAAGCCGGTATGACCACCACCCTGCGCCCCGCCGGCGCCGAGGAGCCGCTGCCCGGCGGCGGCCGCAGCCGCCGCTGGCGGATCTGTGTCAACGGCCGCCCGGTCGGCGGGCTGCGCACCACGGCGACGCCGCGCGGCGACCAGTGGTGGGGCGACATCGCCGAGCTGGAGGTCACCGAGGGGCGCCGCCGAGGCCGCGGCACCGTCGGCGTGCTCGCCGCCGAAGAAGTGCTGCGCGGATGGGACTGCGGACGGGTCGACGTCACCGTCCCCGCGGAGGCGGAGGCCGCGCTCGCCCTGGCGCGGTCGCTCGGCTACACCGAGCGGATGCAGAACATGGCCAAGCGGCTCGGACCGGTGCCGGAGCCGCCGGAGGGGCTGACGGTCCGTCCGATCGGCGACGCGGACTACCGGGAGTGGCTGGTGGTCGCGAGAGCCGGCTACCTGCACGACCTGCGCTCCTCGGGCCTCAGCGAGCGGCAGGCCGTGGCCAGGGCGGAGGCCGACCACCGCCAGGTCCTGCCGCAGGGCCCGGACACCCCGGGCGTCGTCCTGCGCCGGATCACCGACGCCGAGGGCGACGTTCTCGGCAGCCTCTGGCTGAACCTGCGGCAGGAGGTCCTGCCGGACGGCCGCCCGCTGGCCTGGGTGATGGTGGTGGAGGTCGCCGCGGAGCACCGCGGCCGAGGCCTCGGCCGTGCCCTGATGCTGACCGCCGAGCGCGAGTGCCTCGCCGCCGGCGTCCACGACCTCGGGCTCAACGTCTTCAGCAGCAACACGGTCGCCGTCGCGCTGTACGCGTCGCTCGGCTACCGGGTCACCCGGCGGGTCCTCGGCAAGCAGCTCCTCTGACGGAGACGCCGACCGCTCCGGGACCCGCCGGCGGCGGGACTCAGCCCCGGTCCTGCCCGATCAGCTCGACGATCCGGGCGCGCAGCCCGGCCTGGCTCTTGCCGCCGTCCAGCCGCTGCCCGGCGATCACATACGTCGGGGTGCCGCTGACCCCGATCGCGCGACCCTCCGCCTGGTCCGCGTCGACCAGCAGGGTGTGCCGCCCGTCGATCAGGGCGGTGTCGATCTCGTCGGCGTCCAGCCCCAGCTCGGTGGCGACCGCCAGCAGTACCTTCTCGCCGTCGCGACCGAGCTCCTCGGTCCGCTCCAGCAGCGCCTCGACGTACGGCCAGCCGCTGCCCTGCGCGAACGCCTCCTCGGCGGCCTGGGCGGCGGCGTACGCGTGCTTGTTCTTCTCCAGCGGGAAGTGCCGGAGCTCGATCCGGAGCTCGTCGCCGTAGCCGGCGCGCAGCGCCCGGACGTCGTCCAGGGCGGTGCGGCAGTCGGGGCACTGCAGGTCGCACCAGAATTCGAGGCGGGGGAGGGAGGCGTCGGTCATGCCCTCAGTCTTCCACCCGGTCCTCCACCCGGCGGACCGTCCCCCGGACGGTGCCGCTCGCGGGCGGGCCGGTCAGCCCGTGGTGACGGCCTCGGCCGAGCGCTGCCGTGCGCGGTAGGCGGCGACGTGCAGCCGGTTGCCGCAGGTGCGGCTGTCGCAGTAGCGGCGCGAGCGGTTGCGGGAGAGGTCGACGAAGACCCGCTCGCAGTCCGGCGCCTCGCAGCGCCGCAGCCGCTCGAGCTCGCCGGCCATCACGATGAAGGCGAGCGCCATGCCGAGCTCGGCCGCGAGGTGGTCGCCGATCGCGGCGTGCGGGGCGAAGTAGTGGATGTGCCAGCCGTGGTGGTCGTGGTTGGTCAGCCGGGGCGTGGTGCCGGCGGCCGCGACCACGGCGTTGACCAGCTCGGCGGCCTGCTCGGTCGACTCGGCGGAGAACACCTCGCGCAGCCGGCCGCGCAGCAGCTGCACCGCGGCGAGATCGGCGCCGGTCAGCGAGTCGATCTCGCTGATCTCCTGCTTGACCACGAACGCGTCGAGCGCGGCGGTGTCGGGCAGCTGTTCCGAGCCGCACGCCTCCGGGGCGGTGTTGAGCAGCTCGACCAGAATGCTCAACGCGCACTCGGTGTCATGGGTGATCAGCACGTGGGCTCCTCGCGCGGCGGGGGCGCACCGGCCCCGCGTCGGTCGTCACCCGCGACTCTACCGGGCTGCGGCGCCCGGGCGAAGGAAAGCGCCCGGCAGGACGGCCGGCCACCCCAGTGCGGTGGCCGGCCGTCCTGCCGGGCGCAACCACCGTCGGGCCGACCGGCCCGACGGTGACCCCGAGACCGCCGGTGGTACGTGGCGGCAGGTGCGACCGTGCCCCCGAGTAGGACGGACGCAGTGGGCGTGGCCGCGCCGAGGCGGGCCCGCCGAGGCGAGGTCAGCTTTCGGCGAGGATGTGGGACAGCTCCCGATCGAGGTCGAAGTGACGGTGTTCGGTGCCGGGCGGCACGGCGGCGTCGGTGCGCTTGAGGAACGACTCGAGCGCCCGCGCCGGGGCTTCCAGCAGGGCCTCTCCTTCCGGAGAGCTCAGGGCGATGCAGACGACCCCCTGACCGTGGCTGCGCGACGGCCACACCCGGACGTCGCCGGTCCCGGTCGGTCGGTGCAGCCCCTCCGCGAGGAGATCACGGGCGAACACCCACTCGACGGTCTCGTCGGCACCGGTGTGGAAGGTGGCGTGCACGGCATAGGGGTCCGAGGTGTCGTAGCGCAGGCCCGCGGGGACGGGCAGGGAGGACTCGCTGGACACGATGAGGCGCAGGTGCAGCTCGCAGCTGACCGTGGTGTTCATAAGCGCCAGGGCCTTTCGCTCAGTGTGCGCTCGGGGAATCGCACGTCGGCGAACGGACCATCCCACCCGAAAGCCCGGTGTAAACCCCTCTGTCCCGATTCAACGCCGTGTCGTACCCCTTCCGGCGCATTGCGGAATCGCCGGAGGCGGGGAGTCGGGCCCCGTACCGGCGGGTATCTCCGGTACTTTTCCCGCATGGCTGTACGAAACGACAATCCTGACCGGGTCGAGGACGGGGCACCCATGGCGTCCGACGGTGGCGAGGGCGGGAGCGGGAGCGGCGACCGGTCGGGCGGCGGGGGCCGGCCGCTGGGCTCGCGGGCCCCGGAGTTCATCCGGCGTTCACGGTCGCTGCACCTGAGCTGGCAGGTGGTGATCTTCCTGGTCGGCCTGGCGGTGGTCGGGCTCGGCGTGATCCTGCTCCCGCTGCCCGGTCCGGGCTGGGTGGTCATCTTCCTGGGCATGGGCATCTGGGCCACCGAGTTCGTCTGGGCCCAGCTGGTGCTGCGCTGGACGCGGCGGAAGGTTGCGGAGGCGGCCGAGCGGGCGCTGGACCCGAAGGTGCGCCGCCGCAACATCACGCTGACCGTGATCGGCCTGGTGATCATCGGCGCGCTGCTCGGCTGGTACCTGTGGCGCTACGGCCTGGCGCTGCCCTGGGACCTGCACTGACCGGGAGGGTGTTCGGAGCACCCCCGCGGATGGGGTAATGTTTTCCCTGCACCCGGGCGATTAGCTCAGCGGGAGAGCACTTCGTTCACACCGAAGGGGTCACTGGTTCGATCCCAGTATCGCCCACCCGGAATGCAGTGTGAGATGTAAGGCCCAGACCATTTACAGGTCTGGGCCTTATGTTGTTTTCCGATGATTTCCGAAAAGGCTCGATCGGCTGACGGGTATTCACCGAAGCTGTGCCGGAGGCGATCTGGGGGAGTGTCGGGCGGGCCCGACCGGTAAGCGATTGGGGCGCCGGGCCGGAAGGTGGTACTGTTCTTCTCGTTGCCCGGGCGATTAGCTCAGCGGGAGAGCACTTCGTTCACACCGAAGGGGTCACTGGTTCGATCCCAGTATCGCCCACCGAGCAGCAGGCCCCGACCGCCAAGTGCGGCCGGGGCCTCTGTCGTTGTCGGAGTGTTCGATCCAGGCCGTTCGATCCGGGACGTCTCGGTCCGGGGGTGTCCGGTCCCGCGGCGTGCCGCCGGTTCAGGCCGCGGCCTCGCAGCGGTGTTCGGCGGTGAGCGCCTGGCCGCAGCCGCAGCGGGCCGGGCGCAGCGGCCAGGCGGTGTCCACCCGCTCCGGGGTGCCCTCTTGGTCGAACCAGCTCTGCAGCCCGCGGGCCTGCGCCGCGTGCCAGACCGCCTGCCGGACGTGCAGTTCGGCCGTGGGCAGTGCGCCCAGCCGCTCCAGGTGCCGGGTGCCGAGCGCGCGTACCAGGTCGAGGGCGGCGGTCGCGTCCGCCGCCGCGTCGTGCGCACCGGTCAGCCGGACCCCGTAGAAGGCGCACAGGTCGGTGAGGGTGCGACGGCCCTTGCGGTAGCGGTCGATGTGCTTGTCCAGCACCCGCGGGTCCAGCACCAGGAGTTCGGTGCCGCCGAGCGCCTCGCCGAGCGAACTGCCGCGGTGCCGGCGCAGCTCCCGGTCGAGCAGGGTGAGGTCGTACGGGGCGTTCATGACCACCAGCGGGACGCCGGCCAGCGCCGTCTCGGCCAGCGCCCGGGCTATCTCGGCGACCACCGTGCGCGGCGGGCGGCCGTGCGTCCGGGCGTGCTCGTCGCTGATCCCGTGCACCGCGCGGGCGCCCTCCGGGATCGGAACTCCGGGGTCGGCCAGCCAGGTTGTGGTGACCGGGGCGGTACCGGGGGCGCCCTGGAGGACGAGTGCCGCGGAGACGATCCGGTCGTGCTCGACGTCCACGCCGGTGGTCTCGGTGTCGAAGGACGCGATCGGGCCCTCGTACCAGGGTCGGGACTTCTGCATGACTGCCCCTCAAGTGCCGCCGGGCTGTTGCCCGACGCGCCCCCGAGGACCAGGGGCGCACCGGACTCTTCCCTGGTGATACCGCACTTGACAGCCGCTCAACCGTGCCCCGGAGCGGCTCGGCGGCCGGCGGGGCCGGGACGGCTGCGGCGGGAGGGACGAAAGGGGCCGCACGGGCAGGTGGGGCGGCCGTGGCGCGGCGGAAGGAGCGGTGCGCACCGGACCTGCCGCTCTCGGTACCATCGAGGGGCGCAGCAGGGTGCTGCGGACCACAGATGTCAGGAGAGACCGGTGACCGACGTCCGGATCATCATCAACCGCGAACCCGATCGGGAAGAGCGCGTGGTGACCACGGGCACCACGGCCGCCGACCTCTTCGCCGACGACCGCTCGATCATCGCCGCCCGTGTCGGCGGCCAGCTGAAGGACCTCGCCTACGCCGTGCAGGACGGCGACGAGGTCGAGCCGGTCGAGATCTCCAGCAAGGACGGACTGGACATCCTGCGGCACTCCACCGCGCACGTGATGGCGCAGGCCGTGCAGCAGCTCTTCCCGGAGGCCAAGCTCGGCATCGGCCCGCCGGTCAAGGACGGCTTCTACTACGACTTCGACGTCGAGAAGCCCTTCCACCCCGATGACCTCAAGGCCATCGAGAAGAAGATGCAGGAGATCATCAAGCGCGGGCAGAAGTTCTCCCGCCGCGTGGTGGCCGACGACGCCGCCCGCGAGGAGCTGGCCGCCGAGCCGTACAAGCTGGAGCTGATCGGCCTCAAGGGCTCCGCCGCGACCGCGGGCGAGGGCGCGGACGTCGAGGTCGGCGCCGGCGAGCTCACCATCTACGACAACCTGGACGCCAAGTCCGGCGAGCAGTGCTGGGGCGACCTCTGCCGCGGCCCGCACCTGCCCAGCACCCGGCACATCCCGGCGTTCAAGCTGATGCGCAACGCCGCCGCCTACTGGCGCGGCAGCGAGAAGAACCCGATGCTGCAGCGCATCTACGGCACCGCCTGGCCGAGCAAGGACGAGCTGAAGGCGCACCTCGACTTCCTGGTCGAGGCCGAGAAGCGCGACCACCGCAAGCTCGGCAACGAGCTCGACCTGTTCTCCATCCCGGAGCAGATCGGCTCCGGCCTCGCCGTCTTCCACCCCAAGGGCGGCATCATCCGCCGGGCCATGGAGGACTACTCGCGCCGCCGGCACGAGGAGGAGGGCTACGAGTTCGTCTACACCCCGCACGCCACCAAGGGGAAGCTGTTCGAGACCAGCGGCCACCTGGACTGGTACGCCGACGGCATGTACCCCCCCATGCAGCTCGACGAGGGCGTGGACTACTACCTCAAGCCCATGAACTGCCCGATGCACAACCTGATCTTCGACGCGCGCGGCCGTTCCTACCGTGAACTGCCGCTGCGCCTGTTCGAGTTCGGCACCGTGTACCGGTACGAGAAGTCCGGCGTGGTGCACGGCCTGACCCGTGCCCGCGGCTTCACCCAGGACGACGCGCACATCTACTGCACCCGCGAGCAGATGGCCGACGAGCTCGACTCGACCCTGACCTTCGTGCTCAACCTGCTGCGCGACTACGGCCTGACCGACTTCTACCTGGAGCTCTCCACCAAGGACCCGGAGAAGTACGTCGGCGCGGACGAGACCTGGGAGGAGGCCACCGCCGTCCTCTCCGCCGTGGCCGAGAAGCAGGGCCTGCCGCTGGTGCCGGACCCGGGCGGCGCGGCCTTCTACGGCCCGAAGATCTCCGTCCAGGCCAAGGACGCGATCGGCCGCACCTGGCAGATGTCGACCATCCAGCTCGACTTCAACCTGCCGGAGCGTTTCGACCTCGAGTACACCGCGGCGGACGGCTCGCGCCAGCGCCCGGTGATGATCCACCGCGCCCTGTTCGGCTCGATCGAGCGGTTCTTCGCGGTGCTGCTGGAGCACTACGCCGGTGCCATGCCGCCGTGGCTGGCCCCGGTCGCCGTGACCGGCATCCCGATCACCGACGAGCACGTGCCGTACCTGCTGGACGTCGCGGCCGAGCTCAAGAAGCACGGCATCCGCGTCGAGGTCGACACCTCCGACGACCGGATGCAGAAGAAGATCCGCAACGCCCAGAAGCAGAAGGTCCCCTTCATGCTGATCGCGGGCAACGACGACGTCGAGGCGGGCGCGGTGTCCTTCCGCTACCGCAACGGCGAGCAGAAGAACGGCGTGCCGGTCGCCGACGCGGTGGCCGAGATCGTGGACGCGGTGCAGCGCCGCATCCAGGTCTGACCTCGTACGCAGTCGGCCGGGGCGGGTCCGCACGGACCCGCCCCGGCCTTTTCGGCACCCCGGTCGGGACGCATATGCTGATCGGCATGACGAGTGAGCCCGAACTGCAGCGGGGCGTGGGGGAGCCGGACGGCTTCCGCCGCCTGTGGACCCCCCATCGGATGGCGTACATCCAGGGTGAGAACAAGCCCACCGGCCCGTCCCCGGACGACGGCTGCCCGTTCTGCGGCATCCCGAAGCTCACCGACGAGGAGGGGCTGGTCATCGCCCGCGGCTCGGCCGTGTTCGCGGTGCTCAACCTCTACCCGTACAACGGCGGACACCTGATGGTCGTCCCGTACCGGCACGTCGCGGACTACACGGAGCTGGACGAGGCCGAGACCGCCGAGCTCGCCGTCTTCACCAAGCACGCGATGACCGCGCTGCGCACCGCCTCCGGCGCGCACGGCTTCAACATCGGCATGAACCAGGGCGCCGCCGCGGGCGCCGGCATCGCCGCCCACCTGCACCAGCACGTGGTGCCGCGCTGGGGCGGGGACACCAACTTCATGCCGGTGGTCGGCCACACCAAGGTGCTGCCGCAGCTGCTCGCCGACACCCGCAAGATGCTGGCCGACGCCTGGCCGCAGGGCTGAGCCGTCCCGCACGCGACGGGGCCGGTACCGCGAGGATTCCCTCGGGGTACCGGCCCCTGGCGCATGTCCGGGCGGCTCAGCCGGCGTCGTAGGCGTCGGCCTTGAACGGGCGGACGGCCTGGTTCTCCGAGCGGCTGATGTTGGCGCGGTTGGTGAACCGCTCGACGTCGACGTCGTGCTCGGCGAGGAAGTCGATGGTGGTGGTCTGCACCATGTTGAAGATCGGCTGGGCGCTGTAGAGCACCGAGTCGCTCTTGGCCCGGCTGTCCCAGGTCTTGTCCGTCCACGCCTGGCGCAGGCAGAACGGCTCGGGAAGGGTGAGCGAGCCGCCGAGCCAGTTCAGCAGCCCGGGGATCCGGTGGAAGGGCGCCCGGACGGCCTGCCGGACGACCTCGTCGTCGTCGATCAGCGGGAGGATGATCGTCTTCTCCTCCCAGAACTTGCCGGTCTTCGGGATGTTCTTCTCCTTGGGCTTGGGCTTGGTGGTGAACAGCCCGTTGAGCGGCCCGAGGGCGTGCCCGTAGACCGAGACCCGGAGGTTGCGGCCCAGCACGGTGACCTTGACGGTGACGGTGGCGACCACCTGGCCGTTGTGCAGCACCAGCTGCGCGGCCACGTTGTTGTCGGTGTCCGTGCCGATGGTCTGCCGGTTGGCGATCTGCTGGATGCCGAAGTCGCGCATCCGGTAGCCGTCCATCTCCGGGGTGGACGGGCGGCCGATCTCGTCCGCGGCCTCCGGGATGTCCTGGACCACCCAGTGGGCGACCGAGACGTGCGGCATCTCGCCGCCGGGCACCTCGCTGGACGCGACCGCGCCGAGCCGTTCGGCGATCTTGCGGGCGAGGTCCCAGCGGTGGAAGCTCCGGAAGTCCGCGTGCCCCGGGGCCGGTCGCAGGTCCTCGTTCATCTCCACCGCGATCCAGCGCGCGCCCGCGCCCAGCAGGCCCTTGCGGCCCGCGTAGTGCTGGATGTTGGTCTCCTGCTCGGCGGTCAGCCGCTCCAGGCTGGCGCGCAGGTCGGTGGCCTTGCGGTCGAGGTCGTCCCGCGGGACGGCCTGCGGCACGGTCGCCGCGACCGCGCCGCCCTCCAGCAGCGACTGCCAGCGCGTCCGCAGGTCGATCGTGCTGCGCAGGCAGATCCGCCTGGCGATGAACCAGCCCACCACCGGCGCCAGCATCATCAGCCGGAAGTACAGCGACCAGGGGCCGGACACCGGGGGCCGGATCGCGAACAGCAGGGCGAGGCCGCAGGCGGCCAGCAGCGCCAGCGTGCCGTAGAAGCCCTCCCGGGCCGGGTGGGTCTTCTTCAGCTGGGCACGCACCTGGAAGGCGGCCAGCCAGACCAGTGCGCCCGGCAGGAAGAGCAGCCCGCAGACCACGCTGACCAGGGCCAGCTGCCGGTCCCGGGCGTGGCGCAGCTCGTTGGCGGCGAGGCAGTGCTCGACCACCATCCGCACATCGGTGCCGAAGGACGGCACCAGCGGGTTCCGCTTGGCGGGCAGCGTCCGGTCGATCACCGCCCGGCTGAAGGCCTCGCCGACGCTCGGCCGGAACAGCTCGAAGCGGCCGTTCTTCAGCTTGGCGCCGAGCTTCTCCTCCAACTCGCGGAAGCTGCCGTCGCGGTAGGCCGCGGAGGAGAGCGCCGAGGTGACGGCGGTCTGCGGGCCGACGTCCGTGCGGGGTACCTGCGCACCCGGGGTCATGTCGAGCTGGGTCACGGCGGCTGCCCCTCCTCCCCTGGATATCCCCTTGTCGGCCGCAGGTTATCGCGCCGTCGGCCGGTCGCGGGCAAGATCGTCTGAACCGGCGTCAGCCGCCCGCGGCCGAGCACCGTGAGGGGATCATGCCCACTTCGGAGCCGGTTCGATCCTCCGGTGTGTCAGGGGGGACGGACGCGGCCCGGGGTACGGGAGGATCGGGGCATGGCGGACTCCATCGCACACGACCCCGTGCTGGTCTTCGACGGCGACTGCGCCTTCTGCACCAGCTGCGTGACCTGGGCCGAACGCTACCCGCGGGCCTCGCTCTCCTCGGCCGGCTGGCAGGCCGTGCCCTACCAGTTCGCCGACCTCGCGGAGCTGGACGCGAAGGCCGGCGGGCAGGGCCTGGTCACCGCCGAACGGGCCGACCGGGAGGTGCTGTGGATCACCCCCGGCGGACAGGTGTACGGCGGGGCGCAGGCGGTCGCCAGACTGCTGATGCGCTCCGGCGGCGCCTGGGCGTACGCGGGCGCTGTCCTCGCGCTGCCCCCGGTCCGGCCGCTCGCCGCGGCCGCCTACCGCTGGGTGTCCCGCAACCGGCACCTGATGCCGGCGGGGACACCCGCGTGCGCGATGCCGCGGCGCTGAGCTCCCTCAGTGGGGCAGCCCCAGGGGCTGCCCCTGGATTGCCCTACGACGCGTGTTCGTAGCGGGAGGCGAGGTTGGGGGGCATCGGGGCGTGCCGCAGGTAGCTGCGGGAGAACTGGCCGGTGCCGTGCGAGATCGAGCGCAACTCGACGGGGTAGCGGACGAGTTCGAGTTCCGGCACCTCGGCGCGGACCAGGCTCATCCCGGGCCCGCCGGGCTCGGTGCCCAGGACGTGGCCGCGCCGGGCGGAGAGGTCGCTGAGCACGGCGCCCTGGTACTCGTCCGGCAGCAGCACCTGCACCTCGTCGACCGGTTCGAGCAGCTGGATGCGGCCGTTGGCGGCCGCCTCGCGCAGCGCCAGGGCGCCCGCGGTCTGGAAGGCCGCGTCGGAGGAGTCCACCGAGTGCGCCTTGCCGTCGGTAAGCGTCACCCGGACGTCGACCATCGGGTAGCCGGCCAGCACCCCGTGCGCGAGCTGGGCGCGGACGCCCTTCTCCACCGAGGGGATGAAGTTGCGCGGCACCGCGCCGCCGACCACCTTGTCGACGAACTCGAACCCGCCGCCGGGCAGCGGCTCGACCGTGAGGTCGCAGATCGCGTACTGGCCGTGCCCGCCGGACTGCTTGACGTGCCGGCCGTGCCCGCTGGCGCTGCTCGCGATGGTCTCGCGCAGCGCGACCTTGTAGTCGACGGTGTCCACGTGCACGCCGTAGCGGCTGCGCAACCGGTCCAGGACGACCGCCTGGTGGGCCTCGCCTGTGCACCAGAGCACCAGTTGGTGGGTGTCCGGGTTCTGTTCCACGCGCAGGGTCGGGTCGTGGGCGGTGAGCCGGCCGAGGGTCTGGGCGAGCTTGTCCTCGTCCGCCTTGCTGTGCGCCTGGACGGCGGCCGGCAGCAGTGCCTCCGGCTGTGGCCAGGGCTCCAGCGGCTCGGTGCCCTCGGTGAGGGTGTCGCCGGTGCGGGCGGCGGTCAGCTTGGCGAGGCAGACCAGGTCGCCGGGCAGGGCGTGCGGCACGGGCCGCTGCTGCTTGCCGAACGGGCAGCTCAGGCCGGTGACCTTCTCGTCGGCTCCGCCGGGGACGTGCAGGACGGAATCCGGGCGCAGCGTGCCGGAGAACACCCGGGCGAGGCTGAGCCGGCCCACGTACGGGTCCTCGCCGGTGTGCACGATCTGGGCGGCGAGCGGCGCGTCCGGGTCGCAGGCGGGCAGGTCGTCGGTCCGGTCGAGCGGGGAGGGGAAGACCGCCGCGATCATGTCCAGCAGCTCGGCGGCGCCGGGGGCGGTGCCGGTCGGGTCGGCCGGGGGAGCGGTGGCGAGCACCGGGTGCACGGTGCCGGCCAGGAACTCGCGGCGCAGCGCCTCGCCGAGCGAGGCGGTGTCCAGCTCCTCGCCGGCGACCCAGCGCTCCAGCAACGCGTCGTCCTCGCCGGCGATGGCCTCGACCAGGTGGCTGCGGTCCTCGTCCACGGCGGGCAGGTCGCCGGGCTCGCCGTAGGTGCGGCCGGTGAGCAGCTCCACGGAGCCGAGCAGCCGGCCGTCCTTCAGCGCGCTGTCGTGGAGCTGCAGGACGCTGTCGGGGTGGCCCTCGCCGAACGCGTCCTGCAGGGTGGCGAGGACCTCGTCGAGGTGGACGCGGACGGCGTTGAGGTGGGTCAGCACGATCGCGGTGGGCAGGTTCCGCAGCCGGACCTCGCGCCACAGCGCAAGCGTGTGCGCGGAGACCGGGTCGGTGGCGGAGACCACCAGCACGGCGGCCTCGGCGGCGCGCAGCGCGGCCTGCATGTCGCCGGCGAAGTCGGCGTAGCCGGGCGCGTCCAACAGGTTGATCTTGCAATCCTGCCAGGCCAGCGGGAGCAGCGCGAGCTGGATGGAGCGCTGCTGCTGGTGCTCGATGTCCTCGTGGTCGGCGGCGGTGGTGCCGTCCGGGACGGTGCCGGCCCGGGTGAGAGCGCCCGCGGTGAGGGCGAGGGACTCGGCGAGGGTGGTCTTTCCGGCTCCGGTGGCGCCGATGAGGACGACGTTGCGGAGCCGGTCGGGTCGTTCGACGGTGGGGGCCGCGGTGTGGGTGGCTGCTCGGTCCGCCATGGCTGCTCTCCTGCTGTTCGCGGGTGGCTGCGGCGCGCTCGCGCGGGTCACAAGCGGTGCTCACGGCCGGGGCACAGGACGCCGCCGGGCCGTGCGTGGTGGGCCGGTCGGGCCGGCGGGCTGCTCGGGGGCGTGGGGCGGCGAAGCCCCGCGATCAGCGTGGATACCATTGTCCAGCCGGGCGGGCCGATCCGCTCGGCCGCCCGGCGGCACAGGGGCCGCGGGCGGAGTCCGGTGAGATCGGAGCGGTCGGGAAGGCCATGCTCAACAAATACGCGCGTGCCTTCTTCACACGTGTTCTGACGCCGTTCGCCGCGATGCTGCTGCGCTGGGGGATCAGCCCGGACGCCGTGACGCTGATCGGCACGGCCGGCTCGGTGGCGGGTGCGCTGGTGTTCTTCCCCCGCGGGGAGTTCTTCTGGGGCACGATCACCATCACCCTCTTCATCTTCTCCGACCTGGTCGACGGCAACATGGCCCGCCAGGCCGGGCGCTCCTCGAAGTGGGGCGCGTTCCTCGACTCGACGCTGGACCGGGTGGCGGACGCCGCCATCTTCGGCGGTCTGGCGCTCTGGTACGCGGGCACCGGGAACAACGACCTGCTCTGCGCCGTTGCGGTGTTCTGCCTGGCCAGCGGCCAGGTGGTGTCGTACACCAAGGCACGCGGCGAGAGCCTGGGCTTCCCGGTGAACGTCAACGGCATGGTCGAGCGGGCCGAGCGGCTGGTGATCACCCTGGTCGCGGCCGGTGTCGCGGGCCTGCACACGTTCGGCCTGCCGTACGTGGAGTGGCTGCTGCCGTTCGCCCTGTGGGTGGTCGCGGCGGGCAGCCTGGTGACGGTGATGCAGCGCATCCTGACGGTGCGGCGGGAGGCCCAGGAGGCCGACCGGGAGACGGCGGGAGTCGAGGGGGCGGCGTGAAGGACCGATTGGTCTACTGGCTGTACGCGGCCGGCTGGGCGGTGGTGAAGCGGCTGCCCGAGCGGGTGGCGCGCGCCCTGTTCGAGCGGGTCGCGGAGCGGGTGTGGCGCGGCCGCGGCAAGGGCGTGCTGCAGTTGGAGGCCAACCTGCGGCGGGTCCACCCGGAGGCGGACGAGGCGCGGCTGCGCGAGCTGTCCCGGGCCGGGATGCGCTCCTACATGCGGTACTGGATGGAGTCCTTCCGACTGCCGGCCTGGAGCCTGCAGCGGATCGCCGACGCCATGCCGATCAAGGGCCTGGAACAGCTGAACGAGGCGATGGCGGCCGGCCGCGGCGCGGTCCTCGCCCTGCCGCACATGGGTAACTGGGACCTGGCCGGCGCCTGGATCGCCTCGGCCGGCGGATACCCCTTCACCACCGTCGCCGAGCGGCTCAAGCCCGAGCAGCTGTTCGACCGGTTCGTGGCGTACCGCGAGGGCCTGGGCATGGAGGTGCTGCCGCTGACCGGCTCCGACGTGTCGGTGATCGGCACGCTCGCCCGGCGGCTGCGCCAGGGCAAGCTGGTCTGCCTGCTCGGCGACCGCGACCTTTCCGCGGCCGGCCTGCCGGTGGACTTCTTCGGCGAGCCGACCCGGATGCCGGCCGGCCCGGCGGTACTCGCGCTGCGCACCGGCGCCGCGCTCTTCCCGGTGACGCTCTGGTACGACGGCCCGGTGATGCGGGCCGAGATCCACCCGGAGATCCTGCCGCCCGCCGAGGGCGACCAGCGCGCGAGGACGGTCGCCATGGTGCAGGCCCTCGCCGACGTGTGGGCCCAGGGCATCCGGGAACACGCCGAGGACTGGCACATGCTGCAGAAGCTGTGGCTCGCCGACCTGGGCACCGACCGGGCGGTACAGGCTGAGCGGGGGGCACCGTGAGGATCGGCATCGTCTGTCCGTACGACTGGGACGTCCCCGGCGGCGTGCAGTTCCACATCCGCGACCTCGCGGAGCACCTGATCGCGCTGGGCCACGAGGTCTCGGTGCTGGCCCCGGCCGAGGACGAGTCGGCGCTGCCGCCGTACGTCGTCTCGGCGGGCCGGGCCGTCGCGGTGCCGTACAACGGCTCGGTGGCCCGGCTCAGCTTCGGCATCCTGTCGGCCGCCCGGGTGCGGCGCTGGCTGAACGACGGGCGCTTCGACATCCTGCACGTCCACGAGCCCTCCTCGCCGAGCCTGTCGATGCTGGCCGCCTGGTCCGCGTCCGGGCCGATGGTGGGCACCTTCCACACCTCCAACCCGCGGTCCCGGGCGATGATCGCGGCCTCGCCGATCCTGCAGCCGGGCCTGGAGAAGATGTCCGCCCGGATCGCGGTCAGCGAGTACGCCCGGCGCACCCTGGTCGAGCACCTGGGCGGCGACGCGGTGGTCATCCCGAACGGCGTGGACGTCCGCTTCTTCGCCGACGCCGAACCGGATCCGCGCTGGCAGGGCGGGGTGCTCGGCGGCGCCGAAGGGCCCGCCGGTGCCGAAAGGGAGGCGCGGAGCGACAACACCACGGACGCCCCGGCGACGATCGGCTTCATCGGCCGCATCAACGAGCCCCGCAAGGGCCTGCCGACCCTGCTCGCCGCGCTGCCGCGGATCCTCGAGGAGCGGCCGGGCACCCGGCTGCTGGTGGCCGGCAAGGGCGACCGCGAGGAGGCCGTCGAGGGCCTGGCCCCCGAGGTGCGGGCGCAGGTCGAGTTCCTCGGCATGGTCAGCGACGAGGAGAAGGCCCGGCTGCTGCGCAGCGTCGACCTCTACGTCGCCCCGAACACCGGCGGCGAGAGCTTCGGCATCATCCTGGTCGAGGCGATGTCGGCCGGGGCCCCGGTGCTGGCCAGCGACCTCGACGCGTTCCGGCAGGTGCTGGACGGCGGCGCGGCCGGCGAGCTGTTCCCGGTGGAGGACGCCGAGGGGCTGGCCGCAGCCGCGGTGAAGCTGCTCGGCGACCCGGCCCGGCTGCGCGAGCTGCGCGCGGCGGCGTCCCGGCACGTCCGGCGGTTCGACTGGGAGACGGTCGGCGCCGACATCCTGTCGGTGTACGAGACGGTCACCGACGGCATGCCGCCGGTGGCCGAGGACGAACGGGTGGGCTGGCGGGAGCGCTTCGGCCTCGCCGCCCGCGACTGACGCGGACGACCGGGACCGACACAGACCACTCGACCGACACAGAACTCCGACACAGAACAAGGGGGCACCGTGCCGCAGATCTCCGTCGACTACTCCCCGCGCCTCGGCTTCGACCGCCGGGCCTTCGCCGCCGAGCTGCACCCGCTGGTGGCGGCCGCGATCGACACCACGGTGGAGTCGTGCAAGACCCGCTTCCGCCCGGTCGAGGACACCTTCCTCGGCGACGGCGACCCGGAGCGGGCCATGGTCTACCTGGAGCTGAAGATCCTCACCGGGCGCGCCCCGGAGACCCGGACGGCGCTGAGCGAGGCCGTGCTGGACCTGCTCAAGCGCCACGTCGGCGGCGAGCGGGTGCACCTCGCGGTGAACGTGGTGGAGCTCGACCGCGACGTCTACCGGGCGGCGGCCCTGTAGCCTGACCGGCCGTGACTACCTGGATCTGGGCCGCAGCGGCGGTCGTGCTGTTCGCGATGTACCTCAGCTGGACGGCCGGCCGGCTGGACCGGCTGCACGCCCGGATCGACGCAGCCCGCGCCTCGCTCGACGCCCAGCTGGTCCGTCGAGCCTCGGTCGCCCAGGAGCTGGCCACCTCCTCGCTGCTCGACCCCGCCGCCTCGCTGCTGCTGTACGAGGCCTCGCACGCCGCCCGGCAGGCCGAGGACGAGCACCGCGAGGTCGCGGAGAGCGAGCTGAGCCTGGCGCTGCGCGCGGTCTTCGCCGAGCCGGAGCAGCTCGCGGTGCTGCTGGAGGCGCCGGGCGGCAAGGAGGCCGTGACGGATCTCACGGCCGCGGTGCGCCGGGTGCCGATGGCCCGGCGGTTCCACAACGACGCGGTGCGGGCGGCCCGCGCGGTGCGCGAGCACCGCCTGGTGCGCTACTTCCGGCTGGCGGGGCGGGCGCCGTTCCCGATGGCGTTCGAGATGGACGACGAGCCCCCGGCGGCACTCACCCCCGAAGGGGCCCCGGCCTGAACGGCTACTGTTTGTCGTACCCGGACGGCCTGGCTGGACTGTATGGCGCATCGGTAAGGGGCGTTCCGGGCCTACGATAAGTCGATAGCACTGGTTCATTCTTCGAGTGAGGTCTTACGTGTCCACCACCCCCATCACCGCAGACCAGCCGCAGATCGGCACCGCCCGGGTCAAGCGCGGCATGGCCGAGCAGCTCAAGGGCGGTGTGATCATGGATGTGGTCAACGCCGAGCAGGCGAAGATCGCCGAGGACGCCGGTGCTGTCGCCGTCATGGCACTGGAGCGGGTCCCCGCGGACATCCGCAAGGACGGCGGCGTGGCCCGCATGTCCGACCCGAACATGATCGAGGAGATCATCGCCGCGGTCTCCATCCCGGTCATGGCCAAGTCCCGGATCGGCCACTTCGTCGAGGCCCAGGTCCTCCAGTCGCTCGGCGTCGACTACATCGACGAGTCCGAGGTCCTCACCCCGGCCGACGAGGTCAACCACTCCGACAAGTGGGCCTTCACCACCCCCTTCGTCTGCGGCGCCACGAACCTCGGCGAGGCCCTGCGCCGCATCGCCGAGGGCGCGGCCATGATCCGCTCCAAGGGCGAGGCCGGCACCGGCAACGTGGTCGAGGCCGTCCGCCACCTGCGCCAGATCAAGAACGAGATCGCCAAGCTGCGCGGCTTCGACAACAACGAGCTGTACGCCGCGGCCAAGGAGCTGCGCGCCCCCTACGAGCTGGTCAAGGAGGTCGCCGAGCTCGGCAAGCTGCCGGTCGTGCTGTTCTCCGCCGGCGGTGTGGCCACCCCGGCCGACGCCGCGCTGATGCGCCAGCTCGGCGCCGAGGGCGTCTTCGTGGGCTCCGGCATCTTCAAGTCCGGCGACCCGGCCAAGCGCGCCGCCGCGATCGTCAAGGCCACCACCTTCTTCGACGACCCGAAGATCATCGCGGACGCCTCCCGCAACCTCGGCGAGGCCATGGTCGGCATCAACTGCGACACCCTGCCCGAGAGCGAGCGCTACGCCAACCGCGGCTGGTAAGCACCCGCGCCACGTCGGCCCGTCGCGCGGCCCCTCGCGCGGCGGGCCGGTGCACGTCCCCCCGCCACGACCGAAGAGGTAGACACCGTGTCCAGCAGCACCCCGACCATCGGCGTCCTCGCCCTGCAGGGCGACGTCCGCGAGCATCTCGTCGCGCTGGCCGCCGCCGACGCGGTCGCCCGCCCGGTGCGCCGCGCCGAGGAGCTGGCCGAGGTGGACGCGCTGGTGATCCCCGGCGGAGAGTCCACCACCATGTCCAAGCTGGCCCTGCTGTTCGGCGTCATGGACCCGCTGCGGGCCCGGGTGGCCGACGGCATGCCGGTCTACGGCACCTGCGCCGGCATGATCATGCTGGCCGACAAGATCCTCGACGGCCGGGACGACCAGGAGACCGTCGGCGGCATCGACATGACGGTGCGCCGCAACGCCTTCGGCCGGCAGAACGAGTCCTTCGAGTCGGCGGTCGCCTTCACGGGCCTGACGGGCGAGCCCGTCAACGGCGTGTTCATCCGCGCCCCCTGGGTCGAGTCGGTCGGCGCGGGCGTCGAGGTGCTGGCCGAGGTGCCGGCCGCCGACGGCCCGGACAGCCGCATCGTGGCCGTCCGGCAGGGCCGCCTGCTGGCGACCTCCTTCCACCCCGAACTGACCGGAGACCACCGCGTGCACGAGTACTTCGTGCGCATGGTCGAGGACGCCCTGCGCTGAGCCCGCCGGGCGGCGCGCTGACCGTGTGCCACCCTCCGGTGACGACACCGGTAAGATCTCCTCTGTTCATTTCCCTTTGGCGACGTAAAGGAGCTGGCGATGTCCGGCCACTCTAAGTGGGCTACCACCAAGCACAAGAAGGCCGTGATCGACGCCAAGCGCGGCAAGCTCTTCGCCAAGATGATCAAGAACATCGAGGTGGCGGCGCGCACCGGCGGCGGCGACCCGGCCGGCAACCCCACGCTCTACGACGCCATCCAGAAGGCGAAGAAGAGCTCCGTCCCGATCGACAACATCAACCGCGCCGTCAAGCGCGGCTCCGGTGCCGAGGCCGGTGGCGCGGACTACTCGACCATCATGTACGAGGGCTACGGCCCGAACGGCGTCGCCGTCCTCATCGAGTGCCTCACCGACAACCGCAACCGCGCCGCCTCCGACGTGCGCGTGGCGATGACCCGCAACGGCGGCTCGATGGCCGACCCGGGCTCGGTCTCGTACATGTTCACCCGCAAGGGCGTGGTGATCGTCCCCAAGGCCGACGGCGTGGACGAGGACAAGCTCTTCGAGGTCGTGCTGGACCACGGCGCCGAGGAGGTCAACGACCTCGGTGAGTCCTACGAGATCATCTCCGAGGCCACCGACCTGGTCGCCGTCCGCACCTCGCTGGTCGACGCCGGCATCGACTACGACTCGGCCGACGCCAACTTCGTGCCCAGCGTCCAGGTCGAGCTGGACGTCGACGGCGCCCGCAAGATCCTCAAGCTGATCGACGCCCTGGAGGACAGCGACGACGTGCAGAACGTCTTCGCCAACTTCGACATCAGCGACGAGGTCGGGGCCCAGCTCGACGCCGAGTGAGTCGACCTCCCCTCCGGCCCGGCGGTCCCCTGCGGACCGCCGGGCCGGTGTCGTATCTCCGCCTGTCGGAGGCGACCGGTAGCCTTCGCAGGTCGAACGAGAGCGGGAGGGCCGCGTGCGGGTACTGGGTGTGGACCCGGGGCTGACCAGGTGCGGTGTCGGCGTGGTCGACGGCGCCCCCGGCCGGCCGCTGCGGATGGTCGGCGTCGGCGTGGTGCGCACCCCCGTCGACGCGGAGATCGGCGTCCGGCTGCTGCGGATAGAGCAGGGCCTGGAGCAGTGGCTGGACGAGCACGAGCCCGACCTGGTGGCCGTCGAGCGGGTCTTCGCCCAGCACAACGTCCGCACCGTGATGGGCACCGCCCAGGCCAGCGCGGTCGCCATGCTCTGCGCCACCCGCCGCGGCATCCCCGTCACCCTGCACACCCCGAGCGAGGTGAAGGCCGCCGTCACCGGCTCCGGCCGCGCCGACAAGGCCCAGGTCACCGCCATGGTGCAGCGCCTGCTGCGGCTGGACGCCCCGCCCAAGCCCGCCGACGCGGCCGACGCCCTCGCCCTGGCCATCTGCCACATCTGGCGCGGCGGCGCCCAGGGCCGCATCGCCGCCGCCCTCGCCAAGGCCGCACCGGCGCCCGCCGCGCCCGCGGCCCGCCGCCCCGCCGCACGTCAGGAGTACCGTCGATGATCGCCTTCGTCCAGGGGCCGGTGGCCCACATCGCGGCCGGCACGGCCGTCGTCGAGGTCGGCGGGGTCGGGATGGCCGTCCAGTGCGCCCCGAACACCCTGGCCGGGCTGCGGATCGGCGAGAGTGCCCGGCTCGCCACCTCGCTGGTGGTCCGCGAGGACTCGCTCACGCTGTACGGCTTCGCCGACGACGACGAGCGCGGCCTCTTCGAGATCCTGCAGGCCGCACCCGGGGTCGGCCCCCGGCTGGCCCAGGCGATGCTCGCCGTGCACAGCCCGGACGCGCTGCGCGCCGCGGTCGCCGGCGGCGACGAGAAGGCGCTGGTCGCGGTGCCCGGCATCGGCAAGGCCAAGGCGGCCAAGCTGCTGCTGGAGTACAAGGACAAGCTCGGCGCCCCGCACGGCTCGGTGCCCGCGCAGAAGCCGGTCGCCACCGGCCCGGCCCCCTGGCACGAGCAGCTGCACGCCGCACTGGTCGGCCTCGGCTACGCTCCCCGCGAGGCCGACGAGGCGGTCGCCGCGGTCACGCCCGAGGCCGAGGCGCAGCCGGTGCCGGACGTCGGCGCCCTGCTCCGGGCCGCCCTGCGCGGCCTCAACCGGGCCCGCTGACCGGGCTGCCGAGTCCTCCACCGGTCCGCCCGGACCGACCGACCGCCGACGCTTTGACCATCTGACGACCAGTCGTCATGTCGACTTTGGAGCCGCTCCCGATGAGCCCGTACGAGACCGACCCCGCCGACCGCCCGGCGGCAGACCGGCTGGTGGGGGCGGCCGCCGACGGTGAGGACCAGGCCGTCGAGGCGGCGCTGCGCCCCAAGCTGCTGGAGGAGTTCATCGGCCAGGAGCGGGTCCGCGAGCAGCTCTCCCTGGTGCTGCAGGCCGCCCGCCAGCGCGGCACCGCCCCCGACCACGTGCTGCTCAGCGGCCCGCCCGGGCTCGGCAAGACCACCCTGTCGATGATCATCGCCGCCGAGCTGGGCGCCCCGATCCGGATCACCTCCGGCCCGGCCATCCAGCACGCCGGCGACCTCGCCGCGATCCTCTCCTCGCTCACCGAGGGCGAGGTGCTCTTCCTCGACGAGATCCACCGGATGTCCCGGCCGGCCGAGGAGATGCTCTACATGGCGATGGAGGACTTCCGGGTCGACGTCATCGTGGGCAAGGGCCCCGGTGCCACCGCCATTCCGCTGGAGCTGCCGCCGTTCACCCTGGTCGGCGCCACCACCCGGGCCGGCCTGCTGCCGCCCCCGCTGCGCGACCGCTTCGGGTTCACCGGCCACATGGAGTTCTACGCGCCCGGCGAGCTGGAGCGGGTCGTCCACCGCTCCGCCGCCCTGCTGGACGTGGACATCGACCCGGCCGGCGCCGCCGAGATCGCCGGCCGCTCCCGCGGCACCCCGCGGATCGCCAACCGGCTGCTGCGCCGGGTCCGCGACTACGCCCAGGTCCGGCACGACGGCCGGGTCACCCGGGAGATCTCCGAGCAGGCCCTGGACGTGTACGAGGTCGACGCCCGCGGCCTGGACCGGCTCGACCGCGCGGTGCTGAACGCGCTGCTGCGGCTGTTCGGCGGCGGCCCGGTCGGCCTGTCCACGCTCGCCGTCGCGGTGGGGGAGGAGTCCGAGACGGTCGAGGAGGTCGCCGAGCCGTTCCTGGTCCGCGAGGGCCTGCTCGCCCGGACGCCGCGCGGCCGGATCGCCACCGCGGCGGCCTGGCGGCACCTCGGGATGGTGCCCCCGGGGCAGGGCGGCGGCGCGCATACGTCCGACCAGGCCGCTTTGTTCCCGGACGGTCTGTAGCCGACAACCGAAAACGGGTGCATGCCAAGGGTCGCCACTTTCGGCGGCACACTGGCATGCTTGGCGTTGTCCGTACAGTGCGGGTCGCCTAGACTCCGCCGGACCGCCCCTCTCGACCGACGGGCCGACGTATACCAGGCCGCCGGCCGAGGCGGCCCGCAAAGGACCCTGGCTGTGGCTAATCTCATCATCCTCATTCTTCCGGTTGTCGCGATCTTCCTGATGTTCCGCTCGCAGAAGAAGCGGCAGCAGCAGGCGGCGTCGATGCAGGCGACGCTCCAGCCGGGCGCCGGCGTGCGGACGATCGGTGGCATGTACGCCCAGGTCAAGGCGGTCAACGACGAGACCGTCGAGCTGGAGCTCGCCCCCGGCGTGGTGGCCCACTACACCAAGGGCGCCATCGCCGCCGTGCTGGAGCCGCTCGAGTACGACGCGATCATCAACGGCCGCCCGGTGGAGGCCGACGAGGAGCCGGCCGCCGACGCCGAGACCGCCGAGGACGGCGAGAAGCCGCTGAGCCTCGCCAAGGACGCCGACGCCGACGCGTCCGAGACCAAGTAGTACGGTCGGGCCCACTCAGGCTGCGCGGCAACCGGCCGCCGGCCCAGATGACCTCAGGGCCGTCCTGCGCCGTCGTCCCCCGTCCCGCCTCACGCCGGACCGGGGCGCGGCCCGCGGCGGCATGGACAGGGAGAAACGAGCAAGGTGGCAACACCCAAGTCGCGCCAGCGCGACGGCTACCCGGGGCGGGCGCTGGCCCTGATCCTCGTGGTCGCCGTCGGTCTGGTCGCCCTCATGTTCTGGACGGGCGACAAGACGCCCCGTCTCGGAATCGACCTCGCCGGTGGCACCAGCGTCACCCTGACCGCAAAGTCGGATGACAAGGCCGCGATCAACAAGTCCAACATGGACATCGCGACCGGCATCATCCAGAAGCGCGTCAACGGTATGGGCGTCTCCGAGGCGGAGGTCCAGACCCAGGGCGACAGCAACATCATCGTCAACATCCCCAATGGCGGTGACAAGCAGGCGGCGATCGAGCAGATCGGCACGACTGCCAAGCTCTACTTCCGTCCCGTGGTCGCGCTCGCGCCCACCGGCGTCGACCCCTCGGCCCTGAACACCGGCTCGCCGTCGCCCTCGGCCTCCGGCTCGGCCAGCCCGTCCTCGGGTGCCTCGGCGAACGCCTCCGGGACCTCGGCGAGCCCCTCCGGCAAGCCCTCCGCCAGCGCCAGCAAGGCCGGCCGTGCGGTGAGCGACGCGCTGAAGGCCGACCCGTCGGCCTCCGCCTCGCCCTCGGCCACCGCCTCCGGCTCGGCCGCGGCCGCCCCGAGCGGCGGCGCCACCCCGTCCGCGCCGACCAGCATGAGCCCCGAGCAGCTGACCGCCGCGCTCACCCAGGGCACCGTGCCGGCCGACGTCCAGCAGCAGTTCGCCGCGCTGGACTGCTCCAAGCCGGAGCAGCGCAAGGACTTCCAGACCGACCCGAAGAAGAACGCGGTCGCCTGCTCCTACGACAAGGAGCAGGGCGTCTGGTACAAGTTCGCGCTCGGCCCGGTCGCCGTGAACGGCGCCGACGTGTCCAAGGCCCAGGCCCTGTTCGACACCCAGCGGGCCGGCGGCTGGCAGGTCGACCTGTCGTTCGACGACAACGGCTCCAAGGCCTTCGCGACCACCACCGGCACGCTGGCCACCCAGGCCTCCCCGGCCAACCAGTTCGCCATCGTCCTGGACGGCAAGGTGGTCTCCCACCCGTACGTCAGCCAGTCGATCACCGGCGGCTCGGCCACCATCTCCGGCAGCTTCAGCCAGGACGACGCCAAGGGCCTCGCCAACGTGCTGAGCTACGGCGCGCTGCCGCTGACCTTCGACATGAGCGACGTCACCACCGTCTCCCCGCAGCTCGGTGGCGACCAGCTGCAGGCCGGCCTGATCGCCGGCGCCATCGGCCTGGTGCTCGTGGTCATCTACTCGCTGGTCTACTACCGCGGCCTCGGCCTGGTCTCGATCGCCGGTCTGCTCGTCTCGGCGATCCTGACCTACTCGATCATGTGCCTGCTCGGCAGCAGCATCGGCTTCGCGCTGAACCTGCCGGCGGTCTGCGGAGCGATCGTCGCGATCGGTATCACCGCGGACTCCTTCATCGTGTACTTCGAGCGGATCCGCGACGAGGTCCGTGAGGGCGCCCCGCTGCGGCCCGCCGTGCAGCGCGCCTGGCCGCGTGCCCGTCGCACCATCCTGGTCTCCGACTTCGTGTCGTTCCTGTGTGCCGCGGTGCTGTACGTCGTCTCGGTCGGCAAGGTCCAGGGCTTCGCGTTCACGCTGGGCCTGACCACCCTGCTCGACGTCGTGGTGATCTTCCTGTTCACCAAGCCGCTGATCACCCTGCTGGCCCGGCGGAAGTTCTTCGCGAACGGCCACCCGTGGTCCGGCCTCGACCCGAAGCGGCTCGGCGCCCGCCCGCCGATCCGCGGCAGCCGTCGCCGTTCCTCCGCCAACGCCCCCAAGGAGGCCTGACGCCATGTCCCTTCGGAACATCGGCCACCGGCTCTACCAGGGCGAGGTCAGCTTCGACTTCGTCGGCAAGCGCAAGATCTGGTACTCCATCTCGGGCGTCATCGTCCTCGTGGCGGCGATCGGCCTGGCCATGGGCCTGCACCTGGGCATCGAGTTCAAGGGCGGCTCGGTCTACACCGTCGAGAAGTCCGGCCTGACGGTGTCGCAGGCGCAGGACGCCGCGAACAAGATCACCGGTGACTCCACCCCGCAGGTCCAGAAGACCGGCGACGGCAAGATCCGCATCCAGGTCAGCTCCGAGGAGAAGATCAGCGGCCCGGCGTTCTCCCAGGAGCTCTCCAAGGAGATCGGCGTCCCGACCAAGGACATCGACGCCCAGGTGATCGGCCCCTCCTGGGGCAAGCAGATCTCCCAGAAGGCCCTGCTCGGCCTGGTCGTCTTCATGGTGCTGGTCACCGCCTACCTGGCGATCGCCTTCGAGTGGCGGATGGCGTTGGCCGCCCTGGTCGCGCTGATCCACGACCTGCTGATCACCATCGGCGTCTACGCCCTGGTGGGCTTCGAGGTCACCCCCGGTACCGTGATCGGCTTCCTGACGATCCTCGGATACTCGCTCTACGACACGGTCGTCGTCTTCGACACCGTGAAGGAGAACACCCGGGGCATCACCAAGCAGAACAGGCGCACCTACAGCGAGGCCGCCAACCTGGGCCTCAACCAGACCCTGGTGCGTTCGATCAACACCACCGTGGTGGCCCTGCTGCCGGTCACGGCGCTGCTGTTCATCGGCGGCGGCATGCTCGGCGCCGGCACGCTGAACGACATCTCGCTCGCGCTGTTCATCGGTCTGGCGGCCGGTGCGTACTCGTCGATCTGCGTCGCCACCCCGCTGCTCGCGCAGCTCAAGGAGCAGACCCCGGAGATGCGGGCGCTCGCCAAGCGGGTCGCCCAGCGCCGCGCGGCGGACGCCAAGGCCGCCGAGGCGGCCGGCGGCGCCGAGGAGACGGCGGAGGACGGCGAGGAGGTCGGCGCCGGCATGGTCGGCCAGCGCAACCAGCCGGTCGCCCGCACCCGCGGCAAGGGCCGTCCGTCCGGCAAGCGCTGACCGGACGACGGTGACACGGTCCGGCCGGCCCGAGGCGACTCGGGCCGGCCGGACCTTTTCCGTGACCGGGTGTCGCGGCGGGTAAGGTCGGATCCGCTGAATCCGGCCCGCGGCGTGCATCCGACCCGCAGGGCCTGCCGACCCGAAGGAACCCCACGTGACCTCGCCCGACCCCGTCCTCGCCGAGCTGCTGACCAGCCGGATCAGGGACGTCCCGGACTACCCGAAGCCCGGCGTGCTGTTCAAGGACATCGCGCCGCTGCTCGCCGACGCCGAGGCCTTCGGCGCGCTCACCCGGGCGCTGGCCGGCCGCGCCGCCGAGCTCGGGGCGACCAAGGTGGTCGGCCTGGAGGCCCGCGGCTTCGTGCTCGCCGCCCCGGCGGCCTTCGCGGCCGGCCTCGGCTTCGTGCCGATCCGCAAGAAGGGCAAGCTGCCCGGCGACGTCTTCGCCCGCTCCTACGACCTCGAGTACGGCTCCGCCACGCTGGAGGTGCAGTGCGACGCCTTCGCGCCCGGCGAGCGGGTGCTGGTGGTCGACGACGTGCTCGCCACCGGCGGCACCCTCGGGGCCTCGCTGGACCTCGTCCGGGAGGCCGGCGCGGCGCTGGCCGGCGTGGTCGTCCTGATGGAGCTGGGCTTCCTGGACGGCCGCGAGCGGCTCTCCGGGCACCTCGCCGGGGCCCCGCTGGACGCCCTCGTCACGGTCTGACCCGCCGGGCGCCCGGACGCGGCGGCCGGCCCGGCCGGCTCGTCCGGGCCCGGGCCGCGCCCTCGTCGCCCCGTTCCGCGCCGGGCGGCCGACCGGTCGGCCCGCACTCTCGGTACCATGAAGATTCATCCCCTCTCGGTTGCACGACCGACGGGTGCGACCGATGGCGCGACCGCCCGAACGAGGGGGAGGCCCTGCGCCCCCGAGGAGTGTCCTTGCCCGACGAGGTTGTGCCCACCGCGGAGGCCACCGCGCCCGAGAGCCGTCCCGCTTCCTCCGGGGCCGGCCCGGCGCGTCCAGGCCCGCCGCCCGGCCACCGGTCCTCCTCCGGCGGCGGCATGCGCGCCCGCCTGGCCCGGCTCGGCGGCCAGCGCAGCAGCGCGGTCAACCCCGTCCTGGAGCCGCTGTTCCGCACCATCCGGGCGAACGACCCGAAGGCCGACCCGGTCCTGCTCAAGGAGATCGAGAAGGCGTACGCGGTCGCCGAGAAGTGGCACCGTGGGCAGAAGCGCAAGAGCGGCGACCCGTACATCACCCACCCGCTGGCGGTGGCGACCATCCTCGCCGAGCTCGGCATGGACGCCCCCACCCTGATGGCGGGGCTGCTGCACGACACCGTCGAGGACACCGACTACGGCCTGGAGACGCTGCGCCAGGACTTCGGCGACTCGGTCGCCCTGCTGGTCGACGGCGTCACCAAGCTGGACCGGGTCAAGTTCGGCGAGGCCGCGCAGGCCGAGACGGTGCGCAAGATGGTCGTCGCGATGGCCAAGGACCCGCGCGTCCTGGTGATCAAGCTCGCCGACCGGCTGCACAACATGCGCACCATGCGCTACCTCAAGCGGGAGAAGCAGGAGAAGAAGGCCCGCGAGACGCTGGAGATCTACGCCCCGCTGGCGCACCGGCTGGGCATGAACACGATCAAGTGGGAGCTGGAGGACCTCGCCTTCGCGATCCTCTACCCCAAGATGTACGACGAGATCGTGCGCCTGGTGGCCGAGCGCGCGCCCAAGCGCGACGAGTACCTCGCCACCGTGATCGACCAGGTGCAGGGCGACCTGCGCGGGGCCAGGATCCAGGTCCAGGTCACCGGTCGGCCGAAGCACTACTACTCGGTCTACCAGAAGATGATCGTGCGGGGCCGCGACTTCGCCGAGATCTACGACCTGGTGGGCATCCGGGTCCTGGTCGACACCGTCCGCGACTGCTACGCGGCGCTGGGCACCATCCACGCGCGGTGGAACCCGGTGCCGGGGCGGTTCAAGGACTACATCGCGATGCCCAAGTTCAACATGTACCAGTCGCTGCACACGACGGTCATCGGGCCCGGCGGCAAGCCGGTCGAGCTGCAGATCCGCACCTTCGACATGCACCGCCGCGCCGAGTACGGCATCGCCGCGCACTGGAAGTACAAGCAGCGGGCGGTGGCCGGCGCCTCCAAGGTCCGCACCGACACCCCCGCGCACGGCCGCAAGCACGACAAGGCCGACGCCGTCAACGAGATGGCCTGGCTGCGGCAGCTGCTGGACTGGCAGAAGGAGACCGAGGACCCGAGCGAGTTCCTGGAGTCGCTGCGCTTCGACCTCTCCAGCAACGAGGTCTTCGTCTTCACCCCCAAGGGTGATGTGATAGCGCTGCCCGCGAAGGCCACCCCGGTGGACTTCGCCTTCGCCGTGCACACCGAGGTCGGATACCGCTGCATCGGCGCCCGGGTCAACGGCCGGCTGGTGCCGCTGGAGTCCGAGCTGGAGAACGGCGACACCGTCGAGGTCTTCACCTCCAAGGCTGAGAACGCCGGCCCCTCCCGGGACTGGCTCACCTTCGTCAAGTCGCCGCGCGCCCGCAACAAGATCCGCGCCTGGTTCTCCAAGGAACGCCGCGAGGAGGCCATCGAGCACGGCAAGGAGGCCATCGCCCGGGCGATGCGCAAGCAGGGTCTGCCGATCCAGCGCATCCTCACCGGAGACTCGCTGGTCACCCTGGCGCACGAGATGCGCTACCCGGACATCTCCTCGCTCTACGCCGCGATCGGCGAGGGCCACGTCGCCGCGCAGTCCATCGTGCAGAAGCTGGTGCAGGCGCTCGGCGGCGAGGAGGGCGCCACCGAGGACCTCGCCGAGACGGCCACCCCGACGCACCAGAGCCGCTCGCTGCGCCGCCGTGCCAAGGGCGACCCGGGTGTGATCGTCAAGGGCGTGGAGGACCTCTGGGTCAAGCTGTCGCGCTGCTGCACCCCGGTGCCGGGCGACCCGATCGTCGGCTTCGTGACCCGTGGCAACGGCGTGTCGATCCACCGCTCGGACTGCGTGAACGTCGAGGCGCTCGCGCAGCAGCCGGAGCGGATGATCGAGGTCGAGTGGGCGGCCACCCAGTCCTCGGTGTTCCTGGTGGCCATCCAGGTCGAGGCGCTGGACCGCTCGCGCCTGCTGTCGGACGTCACCCGGGTGCTCTCCGACCAGCACGTCAACATCCTGTCGGCGGCGGTGCAGACCTCCCGGGACCGGGTGGCGATGAGCCGCTTCACCTTCGAGATGGGCGACCCCAAGCACCTCGGCCACGTTCTGAAGGCCGTCCGCGGCGTCGAGGGCGTGTACGACGTCTACCGGGTGACCTCCGCCAAGAAGTAGTAGAGCCACCGCACGTGGGGCACCTCCCGGCCGTCGGCCGGGAGGTGCCCCACGTGCTCCCGGGTGGCCTACCGGCCTTCGCGGAGCAGCCGGACCTGGCGGTCGGCGAGTTCGGTGGTGCGGCGCATGTGGCGGGCGAGGAATTCCAGCTCCTCCTCGCTGTACTCGGCCAGCATGGCGGCCCAGCCCTCGCCGAGTTCGCCCCAGAGTGTGCCGAGGCGGGCCGCCGCCTCCGGTACCGGCTCGACCAGCACCCGCCGGCGGTCCTCCTCGTCGCGCCGCCGGGTGACGTATCCGGCCCGCTCCAGTCGGTCCACCAGGCGGGTGGCCGAGCCGCTGGTGAGGCCGGTGAGTTCGGCGATCCGCCCGGTCGTCAGCGGGCCCCGCTCCAGGCCCAGCAGGTTCAGGCACTGCACGTCGGTGGGGTGCAGCCCGAGCCGGTCCGCCACCGCCTGGTTGAACAGCGCGTACGAGGCGAGGTAGCGGCGGGAGTCGGCTTCGAGGTCGTGCGGCCGCATGGGCATCCTCCCGAGAAAATATCTGCGTGACGCAGAGAGTTTGTTCTACAGTGTCTGCATGACGCAGACATCATATGTCGCGGTGGCCGGAGCCACCGGAACGCAGGGCGCCGCCGTGGTCGACGCCCTCCTCGCGCACGGACTTCCCGTGCGCGCCCTCACCCGCACCCCGGGCTCGGCCGCCGCCCGGGCCCTCGCGGCCGCCGGGGCCCAGGTCGTGCCCGCCGACTTCGACGACCGGGAGTCCCTGGACGCCGCCCTCGCCGGCACCGCCGCCCTCTTCGCCGTGTCGACACCGTTCGGACCCTCCGGCACCGACCTCACCACCGAGGTCCGCCAGGGCACTGCCCTGATCGAGGCCGCCGCCGACGCCCGGGTCGGCCACATCGTCCTCACCTCGGCCGCGCACGCCGACCGCGACACCGGCATCCCGCACTTCGACAGCAAGTACCGCATCGAGCGCCGGCTCGCCGGGCTCGGCGTGCCCTGGACGGTGCTCGGCCCGGCCGCCTTCATGGAGAACTACGCGGGGGAGTGGACCCTGGACGGGCTGCGCCGGGGCAGCTTCGTCCTCCCGATGCCGCCCGAGCGGCCGCTGGCACTCGTCCCCGCCCGCGACATCGGCGCCTTCGCCGCCCTCGCGATCACCCGGCCCGACGAGTTCGCCGGCCGGCGGATCGACATCGCCTCCGACGCCCTCACCTGCCCCGAGATCGCCGAGGTGCTCACCTCCGCGACCGGCAGGCCGATCGGCTTCCAGCGCCTCCCGATCAGCGAGATCGAGGCGTACTCCGCCGACCTCGCCGCGATGTTCCGCTACTTCACCGAGACCGGCCTGGACATCGACACCGCCGCGCTGCGCCGAGACCACCCCGAGGTCGGCTGGCAGGACTTCGCGGACTGGGCGCACGGCCGCGCCTGGCCGCTGTGACCCGAACGCGGAAGGCCCCCGCCTCGGCGGGGGCCTTCCGTCGGGCACGGGGGAGCCGGCGTCAGCCGCCGAACTCCTCCAGGCTCTTCTGGGCCTGGTCCAGCAGGGCCTGACGGCCCGCCAGCTCGGACTCGATCTTGGCGGCCCGGCTCGCATTGCCGGCCGCGCGCGCCTTGTCCAGGTCGGCCTGCAACCTGTCCACGGCCTGCTGCAGCAGGCCGGTCATGCCGGCCGCGCGGGCCTTCGCCTCCGGGTTGGTGCGCTGCCACTCGGCCTCCTCGGCCTCGCGGACCGCCCGCTCGACCGTGTTCAGCCGGCCGTCCAGCTGGCCGCGGGCGGCACGCGGCACATGGCCGATCGCCTCCCAGCGCTCGTTGACGTCGCGCAGCGCCGCCTTCGCCGCCTTGAGGTCGGTGATCGGCAGGATCGCCTCGGCCTCCAGCAGCAGCGCCTCCTTCAGCTTCTGGTTCTCGCCCTGCTCGGCGTCCCGCTCGCTGAACGCGGAGGACCGGGCCTGGAAGAACACGTCCTGGGCGCCGCGGAACCGCGCCCACAGCTCCTCCTCGGCGTCCCGCTGCGCCCGGCCGGCCGCCTTCCACTGCGCCATCAGGTCGCGGTAGCGCGCGGCCGTGTCGCCCCAATCGGTCGAGTCGGACAGCGCCTCGGCCTCGGCGACCAGCTTCTCCTTGGTCACCCGGGCGTGCTCGCGCTCGTTGTCCAGCGCCGCGAAGTGCGACTTGCGGTGCTTGGAGAACACCGAGCGGGCGTGCGAGAAGCGGTGCCACAGCTCGTCGTCGCTCTTGCGGTCGAGCCGCGGCAGGCCCTTCCAGGTCTCCACCAGGGCGCGCAGCCGGTCGCCGGCCTCCCGCCACTGGGTCGACTCCGCGAGCTGCTCGGCCTCGACGACCAGCGCCTCCTTGGCCGCGCGCGCCTCCTCCTGCGCCTTCGCGCGGGCCTGGCGCCGCTCGGCCTGGCGGGACTCGATCTCGCCGCTCAGGGTGTCGAGGCGCTTGGCGAGCGCGTCCAGGTCGCCGACCGCGTGGGCCTCGGCCACCTGCGCCTTGAGGTGGTCCAGGGCGACCTGCGCCTCCTTGGCGGCCAGGTCGGTCTTGCGGACGCGGTGCTCCAGCAGGCCGATCTCGGCCTCCAGCCCCTGGTACTTGCGCTCGAAGTACGCGAGGGCCTCCTCCGGGGAGCCGGCCTGCCAGGAGCCGACGACGCGTTCGCCCTCGGCCGTCCTGACGTACACGGTCCCCTGCTCGTCGACACGGCCCCACGGGTCGCTGCTCACAGCGCCTCCTCCAATGACGCCCGCCCGCCGCAGCGGCGGGGGACGTCGTCCACAGTTGAATGTGCGGCGGACCGATGGAGTCCGCCGTCCTGCCGCCGAGTGCTGCCGAGGGTCACGGCCGACGGTCAGGGCACCCTATACAACAGCAACATAGGCGACCAGCGTCGGTGCTGTCCGCATCATCGCCGGGTGATTTCCCGGGCGATCGCGGCGGCCCGGCGGCGGAAGGCCGCCCGGCCGCCGCACGCGCGGATCAACCCTTGGCCGTCGTCACCGAGTTGAGCACCATGTCGGCCACCGGCGCGCCGTCGGCGCCGCCGCCCTGCACACCACCCGAAGCGATGTTCTGCACGACGTCGAGGCCGCCCGTCACCTTGCCGAACGGCGTGTAGCTCGGCGGGAGCTGGGTGTCCTTGTAGACCAGGAAGAACTGGCTGCCGTTGGTGCCCGGGCCGGCGTTGGCCATCGCCACCGTGCCGGCCGGGTACGTCGCGCCGGTCAGGTTCTCGTCCGCGAACTGGTAGCCCGGGCCGCCCGAACCGGTGCCGGTCGGGTCGCCGCACTGCAGCACGTAGATGCCCTCGGTGGTGAGGCGGTGGCACTTCGTGTGGTCGAAGTACTTCTCGTTCGACAGGAACGCGAAGGAGTTCACCGTGTGCGGGGCCTTGGCGGCGTCCAGCGCGATGGTGATCTTGCCGCAGCTGGTGTCCAGCGTCATCGTGTAGGCGGCCTTGGTGTCCACCGTCATGGCCGGCTCGGACTTGAACTGCTTGCCGTTCGGCGAGCCCGGGGCCGGCGTGGTGCAGCCCTTGACCGGCGCGGCCGCGGTCGGCGTCGGGGCGGCGGCCGCGTCCTTCTTGTCGCCGTCCGAGCCGCTGAGCGCCCAGGCCGTGCCGGCGGCCGCGACCACCGCGACGGCCACGGCGGCGCCGACCAGCACGTTGCGCTTGCGCGCATGCTGCTGGGCCTCGGCGCGCCGCTGCATCTGGCGCTCGTACTTCTCGCGGGCGAGCTGCCGCCGCCGCTGTTCGCTGCTGACCACCGGCCGTGTCTCCTGAATGAATGCTGAGGCGGGGATTGGGGGTTCCGGTGCGGATCATCGCATCCGCAGGCGGCCAAGTGTAAGGACCCCGAGCGTAAGTACGAGATCAAACGGTGTCGCCACTGCGCCATCTGGTTCGCTCCCGGTGCCGTGCCGCCGGTAGGCTGCGGTGTGACCGGGCGGTGACACGACCGCCCCCTGCCGCCCGACTCGACCGAAGGACTCACGTGTTCGTCGCCGGATTTCCCGCCGGAGCCTGGGGCACCAACTGCTACCTGGTCGCACCGGCCGCCGGCGAGGAGTGCGTGATCGTCGACCCCGGCCACGAGGCCGCGCAGGGCGTCGAGGACCTGATCCGCGAGCACCGGCTCAAGCCGGTCGCGGTGCTGCTCACCCACGGCCACATCGACCACATCGCCTCCGTGATGCCGGTCTGCGGCGCCCGCGGCATCCCGGCGTGGATCCACCCCGAGGACCGCTACATGATGAAGGACCCGGGCCGCGGCCTGGGCCGGTCGCTCGGGCAGCAGCTCATGGGCTCGATCACCGTCGGCGAGCCGGACGACGTCCGCGAACTCACCGACGGCAGCGTGCTGGAGCTGGCCGGCCTGGAGCTCACCGTCGACCACGCGCCCGGCCATACCGGGGGGTCGGTGACCTTCCGGACGCCCTCGAGCGACGACATCCCACCGGTGCTGTTCTCGGGCGACCTGCTGTTCGCCGGCTCCATCGGGCGCACGGATCTCCCGGGCGGCGACAGCAAGGCGATCATGGAATCGCTGGCCCGGGTCTGCCTGCCCCTCGACGACGCCACCGTGGTCCTCTCCGGCCACGGCTCCCAGACCACCATCGGCCGTGAGCGCGCGACCAACCCGTACCTCCTGCAGGCGGCCGGCGCGCTGGACGCTCCGGCCCACCCGCGACGAGGAATGTGACGGAAGAGACGTTGAGCACCTTCTCCGCCCCCAAGGGCACCTACGACCTGCTGCCCCCGAGCTCCGCGACCTTCCTGGCGATCCGCGAGCGCCTCTCCGCGCCCGCCCGCCTGGCCGGCTACGGCTACATCGAGACGCCGGTCTTCGAGGACGTGAAGCTCTTCTCCCGCGGTGTCGGCGAGTCCACCGACATCGTCACCAAGGAGATGTACAGCCTCACCACCAAGGGCGGCGACGAGCTCGCGCTGCGCCCCGAGGGCACGGCCTCGGTGCTGCGCGCCGCCCTCCAGGCGAACCTGCACAAGCAGGGCAACCTGCCGGTCAAGCTCTGGTACTCCGGCTCGTACTACCGCTACGAGCGCGCCCAGAAGGGCCGCTACCGCCAGTTCGCCCAGGTCGGTGCCGAGGCGATCGGTGCGGAGGACCCGGCCCTCGACGCCGAGCTGATCCTCCTCGCCGACGACGCCTTCCGCTCGCTCGGCCTGCGCGAATACACCCTGCTGCTCAACAGCCTCGGCGACAAGCAGTGCCGCCCGGTGTACCGCGCCGCCCTGATCGACTTCCTGGCCGGCCTCGACCTCGACGAGGACACCCGCCGCCGCGCCGAGATCAACCCGCTGCGCGTCCTGGACGACAAGCGCGAGTCGGTGCAGGCCCAGCTCGGCGACGCGCCCATGCTGCGCGACTACCTGTGCGAGGAGTGCAAGGCGTACGACCAGAAGGTCCGCGAGCTGCTCACCGCCAACGGCGTGGCCTTCACCGACGACCCCAAGCTCGTCCGCGGCCTGGACTACTACACCCGCACCACCTTCGAGTTCGTGCACAACGGCCTCGGCGCGCAGTCCGCGATCGGCGGCGGCGGCCGTTACGACGGGCTGTCCGAGATGATCGGCGGCCCCGCGCTGCCCTCCGTCGGCTGGGCCCTCGGGGTGGACCGCACCTACCTCGCACTGGAGGCCGAGGACATCGTCCTCGACCTGCCGTCGCCGACCTCCGTCTACGCCGTCGCGCTCGGCGAGGAGGCCAAGAACGTCCTCTTCACCAAGGTGATCGAGCTGCGTCGCGCCGGGGTGGCGACCGACCTCGCCTTCGGCGTCAAGAGCATCAAGAACGCCATGAAGTCCGCCGACCGTTCCGGCGCCCGCTTCGCCCTGGTCGCCGGGGACCGAGATCTCGCCGCCGGGGTCGTCCAGCTCAAGGACATGACCACCGGCGAGCAGGTCCCCGTCGAACTTGAAGCACTCGTATCCACCCTGAAGGAGAAGCAGCTGTGATCCGCACGCACGACGCGGGCACGCTCCGCGCGGAGCACGCCGGAACGACCGTCACCCTGGCCGGCTGGGTCGCCCGCCGCCGCGACCACGGCGGTGTGGCCTTCATCGACCTGCGCGACGCCTCAGGCACCGTGCAGATCGTCGTCCGCGACCTGGACTCGGTGCACGGCCTGCGCGCCGAATACTGCGTCAAGGTCGTCGGCGAGGTCCGCGTGCGCCCGGAGGGCAACGAGAACCCCGACATCGCCACCGGCGCCGTCGAGGTCGTCGTCAGCGCGATCGAGGTGCTCTCCGAGGCCGCCCCCGTCCCGTTCCCGGTCGCCGAGTACGAGCCCGGCACGGTCAACGAGGAGGTGCGCCTGCGCTACCGCTACCTGGACCTCCGCCGCGAGGGCCCGGCCCGCGCGCTGCGCCTGCGCTCCAAGGTCAACAACATCATCCGCCGGGTGATGGAGGAGAACGACTACCTCGACATCGAGACGCCGTACCTCACCCGCTCCACCCCCGAGGGCGCCCGCGACTTCCTCGTCCCCGTCCGTCTGCAGCCGGGCCACTGGTACGCCCTGCCGCAGTCGCCCCAGCTGTTCAAGCAGCTGCTGATGGTGGCCGGCATGGAGCGCTACTACCAGATCGCCCGCTGCTTCCGCGACGAGGACTTCCGCGCCGACCGCCAGCCGGAGTTCACCCAGCTCGACATCGAGGCCTCCTTCGTCGACCAGGAGGACGTCCTGGCCCTCGGCGAGAAGATCATCGGTGCGATCTGGCGCGAGGTGCACGGCTACGAGGTCCCCAACCCGCTGCCGCGGATGACCTACGCGGACGCGATGGCCCGCTACGGCTCCGACAAGCCGGACGTCCGCTTCGGCCAGGAGCTCACCGACCTCACCGCGTACTTCGCCGGCACCGAGTTCCGCGTGTTCCAGGCCCCGTACGTCGGCGCGGTCGTCATGCCCGGCGGCGCCTCGCAGCCGCGCAAGCAGCTCGACGCCTGGCAGGACTGGGCCAAGGCCCGCGGCGCCCGCGGCCTCGCCTACGTCCTCGTCGACGCCGAGACCGGTGAGCTCCGCGGCCCGGTCGCCAAGAACCTCTCCGAGGAGCACCTGGCCGGCCTCGCCGCCGCGGCGGGTGCCAAGCCCGGCGACGCGGTCTTCTTCGCGGCCGGCAAGAAGGCCCCCTCGCAGGAGCTGCTCGGCGCCGCCCGCCTGGAGATCGGCCGCCGCTGCAACCTGATCGACGAGTCGCAGTGGGCCTTCCTCTGGGTCGTCGACTTCCCGATGTTCGAGCCCATCGAGGACGACAAGGGCGAGTTCCAGGGCTGGCACGCGGTGCACCACCCCTTCACCGCGCCGACCGCCGAGTCGCTGGCGTCCTTCGACACCGACCCGGGCAACGCGCTGTCCAACGCCTACGACCTGGTGCTCAACGGCTCCGAGCTGGGCGGCGGTTCGATCCGTATCCACCAGCGGGACGTCCAGAAGCGCGCCTTCGACGCGATCGGCCTCTCGGAGGAGGAGGCGGCCTCGCAGTTCGGCTTCCTGCTCGACGCGTTCAACTACGGCCCGCCGCCGCACGGCGGTGTCGCCTTCGGCCTGGACCGTATCGTCACCCTGCTCGGCGGGTACGACACCATCCGGGACGTCATCGCCTTCCCGAAGACGTCCACCGGCGGCGACCCTCTGACGGGCGCCCCGACGCCGATCACCCCGGCCCAGCGCCGCGAGGCCGGTGTCGACGCCAAGCCCAAGTCGGAGACCGAGCCCAAGGCCTGACCCAGGTCGGCTAACCTTTCACGGCCCCGGACGGTGCACCCGCACCGTCCGGGGCCGGTCCCACAACGGCGTGCGACGACAGAGGGGTGTCCCCACCATGGCCGTCAGAACCAGAGTCGAACTCCCGTCGGATGCTCCGGCCACCAGGCGGGTGCACATGGCGGCGTTTCCCGGCCCGGACGAGGCCGACCTCGTCGACGCCCTGCGCCGCGACCCGGCCTGGCTGCCCGACTTCTCCGTCGTCGCCGTCGAGGACGAACTCGTCCTCGCCCACGCCCTGCTGACACGCCTTCAGGTCGGCGACGGCTGGGCGCTCGCGCTCGCCCCGGTCGCCGTCGCACCCGAGTGGCAGCGCAAGGGCATCGGCGCCACCGTGGTCCGCGCCGCCCTGGCCGCCGCCGAACAGGCCGGCGAACGCCTGGTCGTCGTCCTCGGCGACCCCGGCTACTACTCCCGCTTCGGCTTCACCCCGGCCTCCCACCACGAGGTCACCGGCCCCTACGACGTGCAGGACGACTGCTTCCTCGTCCTGCCTCTGGCCGGATACGACGGCTCGCCGCGCGGCGTGTGCCGCTACCCCGCGCCGTTCGACGCCGTCTGAGCCACCGCGCCCGTGGGCGGTCGCATCCGGCCGCCCACCGCCACCGTCTCCCGGCAGCTGAGCACGAAGGCCTCCGCGGCCGGCGCCGGCGGCCGGTCGGCCCGCCAGTACAGGCCCGCCCGGCTCGGCCCGAGCCCCCGCACCGGGCGGAACACCACGTCCGGTCGCCCCGCGAGCGCGCCGACCGAGGCCGGCGCGAAGCCGATGCCCTGCCCGCAGGCCACCGCCGCGAGCCACTCGTCCGGGCTGTGCACCACCGCGCCGATCCGCACCGGCCGCCCGCCGCGCGCGTCCGCGCCCACCCAGTGGTCCTGCCGGAGGCCGGCCGCGGCCGGCAGTGCCACCACGGCCTCGTCCAGCAGCTCCGCCATCTCCAGCTCGGCCCGGCCGGCCAGCGGGTGCCCGGTGGGCAGCACGGCCCAGCGCTCGTCCAGGCCGAGCGGGGCACAGCCGTACCTGCCGTCCGGGGTCGTCCCGCCATCCTCCGGCGGGGCGTGCCACAGCGCCAGGTCGATCTCGCCGGCGTCCAGCGCCGCCCCCGAGTCGAAGCCGTTGAACTGCCGCAGCCGCACCTGCCAGCCGGGCATCCGCCGGGTGAAGGCCTCCACCGTCGCCAGCCCGACCAGGTGGATCGTGCCGCTCTCGAAGCCCACGTGGAGCACGGCGGCCCGCCCTGCCGCCGCACGGGTCGCCTCCAGCGCCGCCGCCCAGCCGGACAGCAGGGCCGGCACCCGCGCCGCCAGCTCGCGCGCGGCCGCGGTCGGCGCCATCCCCGTCCGGGACCGCTCGAACAGCCGCACCTCCAGCTGCTCCTCCAGCAGCCGGATCCGCTTGGTCAGCGTCGGCTGGGCGACGCCGAGCCGGGACGCCGCGGCGGTCAGCTGCCCCTCGTCGACCACCGCCGCGAACGCCCGCAGCAGTCGGGTGTCGATGTCCATGCCCACAGGGTATGGATCACGGAATTGGACCGGGAGGCCGGGGCTGCGGAAGAGTCGGCCGCTCACGGGGGGCGGGTACCGGCAGTGCAGGGGGCTGCCGGTGCCGTCCGCCGTGCCGATCCGCGCACCGGACCGGAATCGGCCGTAGCGTATGTGCCCACCGGCGAACGGAGGGCACACCTGTGGCGAAGACCGAGCGGCTCGCGAAGAAGCCGTACGAGCGCGAGCTGCTGCGGCTCCAACAGGAGCTGGTCCGCCTTCAGGAATGGGTGCGCAGCGAGGGCGTCCGGCTGGTCGTGGTCTTCGAGGGCCGGGACGCCGCCGGCAAGGGCGGCGCCATCAAGCGGGTCACCGAGTACCTCAACCCGCGCATCGCCCGGATCGCCGCCCTGCCCGCCCCGACCGAGCGCCAGCGCGGCCAGTGGTACTTCCAGCGCTACGCCGAGCAGCTGCCCGCCGCCGGCGAGATCGTCCTGTTCGACCGCAGTTGGTACAACCGGGCCGGCGTCGAGCACGTGATGGGCTTCTGCACCGAGGAGGAGTACCGGCTCTTCCTGCACCAGGCGCCGATCTTCGAGCAGATGCTGATCGAGGCCGGCATCCTGCTGCGCAAGTACTGGTTCTCGGTGAGCGACACCGAGCAGGAGAAGCGCTTCCGCGACCGGCTCGCGGACCCGATGCGCCGCTGGAAGCTCTCCCCGATGGACATCGAGTCCATCACCCGCTGGGAGGAGTACTCCCGCGCCAAGGACGTCATGTTCGCCCACACCGACGTCCCCGAGTCGCCCTGGTACGTGGTGGAGAGCGACGACAAGCGGCGGGCCAGGATCAACATGATCGCCCACCTGCTGGCCAGCGTCCCCTACAAGGCGGTCGAGCCGCCGGGGGTCGTCCTGCCGCCGCGCCCCGCCGCCACCGGCTACCGGCGGCCGCCGCGGGACCTGCAGACCTTCGTCGCGGACCACGCGGCGAAGCTCGACTGAGCTCGGCCGTGCTCAGGTCGCCGAGCCGGCCGCGGCGCCGGTGGCCAGGTCGGGGCCCCAGCGGTCCAGCGCGGCCTGCAGGTCCAGCGGGCCCGGCCGGGCGCCGGAGTCCGCGGCCGGCCAGTCCTCGCGCGGGACGCGCCACATGACCTCGAACTCGTTGCCGTCCGGGTCCTTCGCGTAGAAGGACTTGGAGACCACGTGGTCGGTCGAGCCGACCAGCGCCCGCAGGTCCGTCAGCGTGGCCCCGATCTCCGCCAGCTCGCCGAGCGTGCCCACCTCCCAGGCCAGGTGGTAGAGGCCGACCCGGCCCTGCTCCGGCCCCGGCGCGTCCGCGCCGATCGCGAACAGCCCGAGGTCGTGGTCGTTCAGGGTGCCCGGTGCGGACAGGAACGCCGCCCGCCCGGGGATCAGGTGGTCGACAGAGAAGCCGAAGACCCCGGTGTAGAAGGCGACCGCACGGTCGACCTCGCGGACCCACAGCACGGCGTGGTTCAGACGGCGGACGGGCATGGCGCGCTCCTTCGGCGACGGGGGAGTCCCCAGCCTACGCCCTCAGGTTCAAATTCGAACTACCCGGCCGGTCCGTCGGTCCGCTCGCATACCCTTGCGCCCGTGGACGAACCGGACCTCTTCACCGCAGCCGCCGAGGAACGCCTGGCCAAGGAGCCCGGCCGGGCCCCGCTCGCCGTGCGGATGCGCCCGCGCACCCTGGACGAGGTCGCCGGCCAGCGCCGCCTGCTCAAGGACGGCTCCCCGCTGCGCCGCCTGGTCGCCGGTGCCAAGGGCCCCGCCGCCACCAGCTCGGTGATCCTCTGGGGCCCGCCCGGCACCGGCAAGACCACCCTCGCCCACGTCATCAGCCAGGCCGTCGAGGGCCGCTTCGTCGAGCTCTCCGCCATCACCGCCGGCGTCAAGGAGGTCCGGGCGGTGATCGACGGCGCCCGCCGCGCCGTCGGCATGACCGGCCGCGAGACCGTCCTCTTCCTCGACGAGATCCACCGCTTCTCCAAGGCGCAGCAGGACTCCCTGCTGCCCGCCGTCGAGAACCGCTGGGTCACCCTGATCGCCGCCACCACCGAGAACCCGTACTTCTCGGTGATCTCCCCGCTGCTCTCCCGCTCGCTGCTGCTCACCCTGGAGTCGCTCACCGACGAGGACGTGCGCACCCTGCTGCGCCGCGCGGTCGCGGACGAGCGCGGCCTGGAGAGCGCGGTGGCGCTCACCCCGGAGGCCGAGGACCACCTCGTGCGGCTCGCCGGCGGCGACGCCCGGCGGGCCCTGACCACGCTGGAGGCCGCGGCCGGCGCGGCCCTGGAGCAGGGCGCGGCGGAGATCACCCTGGCCGCCACCGAGACCGCCGTCGACCAGGCCGCCGTCCGCTACGACAAGGACGGCGACCAGCACTTCGACGTGGCCAGCGCCCTCATCAAGTCGATCCGCGGGAGCGACGTGGACGCCACCCTGCACTACCTGGCCCGGATGATCGAGGCGGGGGAGGACCCGCGGTTCATCGCCCGCCGGCTGATGATCTCCGCCAGCGAGGACGTCGGCCTGGCCGACCCCGCCGCGCTCGCCACCGCCGTCGCCGCGGCCCAGGCGGTGGCCATGATCGGCTTCCCGGAGGCCCGGATCATCCTCGCGGAGGCGGCCATCGCCCTGGCCCTCGCGCCCAAGTCCAACGCCGCCTACCTGGCGATCGACGCCGCCCTCGCGGACGTCCGGCAGGGCCTGGTCGGCCCCGTCCCGGCGCACCTGCGGGACGCCCACTACGGCGGCGCCGGCAAGCTCGGCCACGGCAAGGGCTACCAGTACCCGCACGACCTGCCCGAGGGCATCGCCGCCCAGCAGTACGCGCCGGACGCGGTGCACGGCCGGGAGTACTACCGCCCCACCCGGCGCGGCGGCGAGGCCCGCTACGCGGACACCGTGGAGTGGACCCGGGCCCGGCTCAAGGGGGAGTGATCCGCGCCCCCGGCCGGGCGGTATACTCGGGCGGAGTGCCATGTCCCGGGCACGGCGGCGGGTGAGAGCCCACCGACCGTCCGCACCAGCGGGGCACCGGCCACGAGGCCCCTCCCCGGAGAGGGCCTCCAGGAGCGTCGCGCACCGGTTCCGGTGTCGCGGGCAGCCCACCACCCCCGTGGTCGGTGGGCCACTCGTGTGCAAGCACAGATGTGCCCGGCTCGGAGAGCGGCTGACCACCCCGGTGGTTTTTCTCCGGGTCGCGAGAAGCGGCCTCCGTCAACACCTGGTGAAGCCGTATTCGCACACCGAAAGAGGTATTGGTTCCATGGCGAACCAGAAGCGCCCCAAGGTCAAGATCGCTCGTGCCCTGGGCGTCCCGCTGACCCCGAAGTCCGTCAAGTACTTCGAGGCCCGCCCCTACCCGCCCGGCCAGCACGGCCGTGGCCGCAAGCAGAACTCTGACTACAAGGTCCGTCTGACCGAGAAGCAGCGTCTGCGCGCGCAGTACGACCTGAGCGAGAAGCAGATGGCTCGCGCCTTCGAGTCCGCCAAGAAGGTCGAGGGCAAGACCGGTGAGGCGCTCGTCGCCCTGCTGGAGGTCCGTCTCGACGCCCTGGTCATGCGTTCGGGCATCGCCCGCACCATCTACCAGGCCCGTCAGATGGTCGTGCACGGCCACATCGAGGTCAACGGCAGCAAGGTCAACAAGCCGTCGTTCCAGATGAAGCCGGGCTACGTCGTCACGGTCAAGGAGAAGTCGAAGGAGAAGGTTCCCTTCCAGGTGGCTCGTGAGGGCGGCAACGCCGGCGAGGGCCAGACCCCGAAGTACCTCGAGGTCAACCTGAAGGCCCTGGCCTTCCGCCTGGACCGCGCGCCGCAGCGCCGCGAGGTCCCGGTCGTCTGCGACGAGCAGCTGGTCGTCGAGTACTACTCGCGCTGACCCGCGAGCGGTACCCCTGCAGCACCGAGCCCCCGCAGCCGCACCGGCTGCGGGGGCTCACCCCTGTCCCGCCCCAGTCCGGCCCGCGAAACCGCCCGCGGCCCGGGCCCGGCCGCTCAGCCCGCCGACACCGGCGACGGCCTGGCCGGGCACGGACCGGGCGGCCGCCCGTCCGCGTCGAACGGCGGCTCCGGCAGCCCGCCGCCGCCCAGCGCCCGGCGCACCGCCGCGTCCAGGTCCAGCGCCGCACCCCGCGCGAACGCCGCGTCGAACTCCTCCTCGGTCAGCCCCGACCTGGCCCGCTCCTCGCCCTCCCGGTGCGGCCCGTTGAAGCTCCGCGAACCGAAGAACGGCGTGCCCACCCCCTGCCACATCCGGTGCGCCGCCCCCTGCAGCACCCGCGCCTCCACCAGGTCCGTCTCCGGCCCCTCGGTCTCCAGCACCGCCAGCAGCTCCACCCCCAGCACGATGCCCAGCAGGTCCCGGAACCGGTGGTTGAGCCGCACGCACTCGCGCGCGCACGCCCGGGCCTGCCGCAGCTCGCCCGTCGTCCAGTGGGCATGCGCGTAGGCGTACAGCCCGTAGGCGTACGCCCACTTCTCGCCGTGCTCCTCGCAGATCTCCCGGACCCGGTCGATCCACTCCTTGCCCGACTCCGCGTCGCCCTGGAACAGCCGCGCGAGCCCCAGCTCGAACATGGCCATCAGCACGTTGCTGTTCAGCTCGCCCAGCGCGTTGTAGTGCCAGAGCGCCTCCTCGAACAGCTCCGCCGCCCGCACCGGGTCGTCCGCGATCAGCGCCGCGCAGCCCTGCCGGTGCACCGCGTACGCCAGCGCCCGGTCGTCCCCGGTCTCCAGCGCCTGCCGCCGGCACTCCTCCAGCGCCGGCGCGGCCCGGATCAGATCGCCCTGCAGGGTCGCCATGTAGCCGGTCACCCAGAGCGCCTTCGCCCGCGCCCCGGTCGGCTCCGGCGCCAGCGCCAGCGCCCGGTCCAGCCAGTGCCGGCCCTCGCCCAGGTGGCCCGAGCCGACCCAGTAGAACCACAGCGTCGCGGCCAGCACCAGCGCCTGCTGCTCCTCGCCCGGCTCCGCCAGGCAGAACTCCAGTGCCGCCCGCAGATTCGGGTGCGCCAGCCGGGTGCGCTCGGCCGTCTCGGCCTGCCGCGGCCCGAACCACTCCACCTCGCCCCAGGTCGCCACCCCCAGGTACCAGTCCCGGTGCCGGCGCAGCAGCCGCTGCTCCTCGCCGGCCGCCGTCAGCCAGTAGGCGCCGTACTCGCGCAGCGTGTCGAGCATCCGGAAGCGCACCGCGTCGCCGCCGTCCAGCCGCATCAGGACGGACTTGTCCACCAGGTCGCCGAGCAGCTCCGGCATGGCGTCCGGGTCGATGCCCTCGCCCGCGCAGACGTACTCGGCCGCCTCCAGGTCGAAGCCGCCCGCGAACACCGACAGGCGGGCCCAGAGCAAACGTTCCTGCGAACTGCACAGTTCGTGGCTCCAGCCGATCGTGGTGCGCAGCGTCTGGTGCCGCGGCGGGGCCGTGCGGGCCCCGCCGGTGAGCAGCCGGAACCGGTCGTCCAGCCGGATCGCGATCTGCTCCACGGAGAGCGAACGCAGCCGGCCCGCGGCCAGCTCCACGGCCAGCGGGATGCCGTCCAGCCGGCGGCAGAGCAGCGCGACGTCCTCGGCGTTCTCCGCGGTCACCGCGAACCCGGGCACCACTGCCGCCGCCCGGTCGGCGAACAGCCGCACCGCGGCCGGCCGCCGGCCGTCCCGGGCCTCCACCGGTAGCGGCGCCAGCGGCAGCAGGTGCTCGCCGTCCACCCGCAGCGACTGCCGGCTGGTCGCCAGCACCCGCAGCCCCGGCGCGCCGCGCAGCAGCACGTCGGCCAGCTCGGCGCAGGCGTCCACCAGGTGCTCGCAGCCGTCCAGCACCAGCAGCATCCGCCGGTCGGCGAGCTGTTCCACCAGCACGTCGAGCGGCGGGCGCGCGCTGGAGTCGGTGAGCTCCAGCGCCTCCATCACCGCGTGGCCGAGCAGCAGCGCGTCCTGCACCGGGCCCACCTCGGCGAGCAGGACGCCGTCCCGCAGGTCCCGGCCGGCAGCGGCCGCCGCCCGCAGCGCCAGCCGGGTCTTGCCGACCCCGCCCGGGCCGGTCACCGTGACCAGCCGCGCGGTGTCCAGCAGCCGTGCCAGTGAGGCGAGTTCGGAACGGCGGCCGACGAAACCGGTGAGATCGGCGGGCAGCCGCCCGCGCGCCGGCCGGCGCCGCCCGTCCGCCGCGGGTTCGCTCGACACCGATGCCCCCATGTCGTCGGTGGGATGGATGTGGCGGGTCGGCCATCCGGCCGCCCGTTCCGATCAACGAGACGACCGCCCGGCGGGTCACGCCCGCCCCGCGCGGCGCCGCCCTTATCCGGTCGGGAAACCACCCGTGGTCACGATAGGGTTCCCTCCGGAGGAAGCTGCAAGGCGAGGGAGCGCACAAGGTGTCCGTGGGAGAACTGGCCGGTCTGCTGGTGGCCGTGTTCTGGGCGGTCCTGGTCACGCTGCTCGCCGTGGTGCTCGTCCGGCTCTCCAAGGTGCTCAAGGAGGCCACGGTGCTGGTCTCCGCCGTCACCGAGCGGGCCGTGCCGCTGCTGGTCGACGCCGGCACCGCCGTCCGCAGCGCCAACGAGCAGCTGGAGCGGGTCGACGAGATCACCGCCAACGTGCAGGACGCCGCCGCCAACGCCAACGCGCTCTCCTCCACCGTCGCCGCCACCCTCGGCGGCCCGCTGGTCAAGGTCGCCGCGTTCAGCTACGGCGTCCGCAAGGCCGTCGCCCGCCAGCAGGGCTCGGCGCCCCTCCCCGAGCAGGCCGCCGACCGCGACGCGCTGGCCCGGCTGGTCCGGGCCGAGGTGCGCGCGGCGACCGCGCCGCGCGGCAGCGGGCTGATCGCCCGGGTCCGGCGAGCGGTGAGGGGCTGACACGGTGGTTCGACGCATCTTCTGGATGGCGGTCGGCGCCGGCGCCGCCGTCTGGGCCGTGGGCAAGGCCAACGAGGCCGTGCACCGGCTCACCCCGGACAGCATCTCCGGCACCGCCGCCCGCGGCGCCCTGCGACTCGGCGACGCCGCCAGGCGCTTCGCCCAGGACGTCCAGTCCGGCATGGCCGAACGCGAGCAGGAGCTCCGCGCCGACCTCGGCCTCGACGGCACCGCCGTGGTCGAGCCGCCGCGCCGCCGCGCCCTGCGCCCCGAGCCCGGCCACCGAGCTATCTCGGCGGCCCCGGGCTCCCCGGCGGCCGCCCTTCCCCCCGAGCGCAGCACCACCCCCCGCAGCATTGCCGAGCCCCGCCAGCGCCGAGCGCTGCCGGGCAGCAACCCAACCGGAAGGACCACTGATGGAGTCGGCTGAGATCCGCCGCCGCTGGCTGCGCTTCTTCGAGGAGCGCGGCCACACCGTCGTACCGTCGGCGTCGCTCGTCGCCGACGACCCCACCCTGCTGCTGGTCAACGCCGGCATGGTGCCCTTCAAGCCGTACTTCCTCGGCGAGGTCAAGCCGCAGTACTCCCGCGCCACCTCCGTCCAGAAGTGCGTGCGCACGCTGGACATCGAGGAGGTCGGCAAGACCACCCGGCACGGCTCGTTCTTCCAGATGTGCGGCAACTTCTCCTTCGGCGACTACTTCAAGGAAGGGGCCATCAAGTTCGCGTGGGAGCTGCTCACCACTCCCGTCGCGGACGGCGGCTACGGCCTGGAGAAGGAGAAGCTCTGGATCACCGTCTACAAGGACGACGACGAGGCCGAGCAGATCTGGCGCGACGTCATCGGCGTCCCGTCCGAGCGCATCCAGCGCCTCGGCATGAAGGACAACTTCTGGTCGATGGGTGTGCCCGGCCCGTGCGGCCCGTGCTCGGAGATCAACTACGACCGAGGCCCCGCCTACGGCGAGGAGGGCGGCCCGGCCGTCAACGGCGAGCGCTACCTGGAGATCTGGAACCTGGTCTTCATGCAGTACGAGCGCGGCCACGGCGACGGCAAGGACGGCTTCGAGATCCTCGGCGACCTGCCGAGCAAGAACATCGACACCGGCCTCGGCCTGGAGCGCCTCGCCGCCATCCTGCAGGACGTCGACAACCTCTTCGAGATCGACACCAGCCGGATGATCCTCGACCGCGCCGCCGAGCTCACCGGCCACTCCTACGGCCGCGACCACAAGTCGGACGTCTCGCTGCGCGTGGTCACCGACCACTTCCGCACCGCCATCATGCTGATCGGCGACGGCGTCACCCCCGGCAACGAGGGCCGCGGCTACGTGCTGCGCCGCATCCTGCGCCGTGCCATCCGCAACATGCGCCTGCTCGGCGCCACCGAGCCGGTGGCCAAGGAGCTCACGGACGTCACCATCAAGGCGATGGGCCCGCAGTACCCGGAGCTGGAGAGCGACCGCAAGCGCATCGAGACGGTCGTCACCGCCGAGGAGACCGCCTTCCTGCAGACCCTGAAGGCCGGCACCAGCCTGCTGGACGCCGCCGTCACCGAGACCAAGCAGTCCGGCGGCGCGGTGCTCTCCGGCGACCAGGCGTTCAAGCTGCACGACACCTACGGCTTCCCGATCGACCTCACCCTGGAGATGGCCGAGGAGCAGGGCCTCCAGGTGGACGAGTCCGGCTTCCGCCGCCTGATGCAGGAGCAGCGGGACCGCGCGAAGGCCGATGCCAAGGCCAAGAAGATGGGCCACGCCGACGTGGCCGCCTACCGCGAGGTCGCCGACAAGGCGGGCGCGAGCGTCTTCACCGGCTACACCGCCACCGAGGGCGAGGCCACCGTCGTCGGCCTGCTGGTCAACGGCACCCCGGCGCCCGCCGCGACCGAGGGCGACGAGGTCGAGATCATCCTCGACCGCACCCCGTTCTACGCCGAGGGCGGCGGCCAGCTCGCCGACCACGGCCGGATCCGCCTGGACTCCGGCGCGGTCGTCGAGATCCGCGACGTGCAGCAGCCGGTGCCCGGCGTGACGGTGCACTCCGGCGGTGTGCTCTTCGGCGAGGTCGTGCTCGGTGCCTCCGCGTACGCCAGCATCGACGTGGACCGCCGCCGCGCGGTATCCCGTGCCCACTCGGCCACCCACCTCACCCACCAGGCGCTGCGCGACGCGCTCGGCCCGACGGCCGCCCAGGCCGGCTCCGAGAACGCGCCGGGCCGCTTCCGCTTCGACTTCGGCTCGCCGGCCGCCGTTCCCGGCTCGGTGCTGACCGACGTCGAGCAGAAGATCAACGAGGTGCTGGTCCGCGAACTCGACGTCACCGCCGAGGTCATGACGATGGACCAGGCCCGCAAGGCCGGCGCCATCGCGATGTTCGGCGAGAAGTACGGCGACTCGGTACGCGTCGTCACCATCGGCGACTTCTCCAAGGAGCTGTGCGGTGGCACGCACGTCGGCAACACCGCCCAGCTGGGCCTGGTGAAGCTGCTCGGCGAGTCCTCGATCGGCTCCGGCGTGCGCCGGGTGGAGGCGCTGGTCGGCGTCGACGCGTACAAGTTCCTGGCGCGTGAGCACACCGTGGTCTCGCAGCTCACCGAGCTGGTCAAGGGCCGTCCGGAGGAGCTCCCGGAGAAGATCTCCGGCATGCTCGCCAAGCTGAAGGACGCCGAGAAGGAGATCGAGCGCTTCCGCGCGGAGAAGGTCCTCGCGGCGGCTGCCGGTCTGGTCGACGCGGCCGAGGACGTCCGGGGTGTCGCCCTGGTCGCCGCCCGGGTCGCCGACGGCGTGGGCGCGGACGAGCTGCGCAAGCTGGTCCTGGACATCCGCGGCCGCCTGGGCTCGCGACCGGCCGTGGTCGCGGCCTTCACCGTGGCCAACGACCGCCCGCTGACGGTGATCGCCACCAACGAGGACGCCCGGGCCCGCGGCGTGAGGGCAGGCGAGCTGGTCCGCACCGCGGCCAAGACGCTCGGCGGCGGCGGTGGCGGCAAGGACGACGTCGCGCAGGGCGGCGGCTCCAACCCGGCCGCCGTGGACGAGGCGATCGCCGCCGTCCGCGCCCTGGTCGCGGAGCGCGCCTCCTGATGACCGAGGAGCAGCCCGAGAAGGTCTTCCGGCGGGGACGTCGGATCGCCGTCGACGTGGGTGACGCCCGGATCGGGGTCGCGTCCTGCGACCCCGACGGGCTGATCGCCACGCCGGTGGAGACCGTGCCCGCCGGGGGTCGCTCCCAGGCGCGGCTCAAGGAGATCGTCGAGGAGTACGACGCGATCGAGGTCGTGGTCGGCCTGCCCCGCTCGCTGAGCGGCAAGGAAGGCCCGGCCGCGGCCAAGGTCCGGGCGTACGCCGGGCGGCTGGCGGCGCTGCTGGCGCCGGTCGGCGTCCGGTTGGTGGACGAGCGGATGACCACCGTCACCGCGGCCCAGGGCCTGCGGGCCTCCGGTCGGTCCTCGAAGAAGGGCCGCTCGGTGATCGACCAGGCGGCGGCCGTGGTGATCCTGCAGGCGGCCCTGGAGGCCGAACGGGTGAGCGGTCGGGCGCCCGGCGAGAGCGTCGAGCCGGTCGGCTGAGCAGTTCGTACTAACGTCCCACAAGGGGTCCGTGCGGAGGTGTCCGCACGGGCCCCTTCGACGTTGACGCCGTTGACGGATCAGCCCGGCACCGCCGGCTGCCGACGGAAGGGCCGCCGTGACCGACCCGTACACCGCACCCGGCATGGGACCGGGCGTCACCCCCGGACACCTGGGCGCCCCCGCCGAGGAGCCCGACGGACGCCCGCCCGGGGAGCCGTATGCGGTGGAGCCGCCGGACCCGCAGAAGGTGCGCTCGGGAGCGGCCTGCTGCCTGAGCGTGCTGGCCCTGTTCGGGGTGGCGTGCGTCCTCGCGCTGGCGGCCTACCTGGTGTGGCCCGAACCCGAGCCGCCGGCGCCGGACTACGCCGGCGGCGGCACCGGCACGGTCGAGGTCTCGGTGCCGCAGGGCGCCAGCCTCACCACGATCGGCCGGGCACTGGTCAGCAGCGGTGTGGTGGCGAGCACCAAGGCGTTCACCGACGCGGCCGCGCAGCACCCGGCCGGCAACACCATCCAGCCCGGCACGTACACCCTGAAGCTGAAGATGTCGGTGGCCTCGGCGCTCGGGGTGCTGCTCGACCCGGCCAACGCCAACGCGCTGACCATCCCCGAGGGGCGCCGCGCCGAGCAGGTGTACACCGCGATCGACGAGCGGCTGCACCTGTCGCCCGGCACGACCAGGGGCATCGCCCGGCAGCACGCCGGCGAACTCGGCCTGCCGGAGGCCGCGAAGGACAACCCGGAGGGCTACCTCTTCCCCTCGACCTACCCGGTGACCGGCGAGACCACCCCGCTCGGGCTGTTGCAGCAGATGGTCGCCGAGGGCGGCAAGGTGCTGGAGTCCGGAGGTGTGGACGCTGCCGCCACCGCATTCGCACAGAGTCCCTACGGGGTTCTCACCGTGGCCAGCCTGGTCGAGGGCGAGGCGGACAACGCGGAGGACATGGCCAAGGTCGCCAGGGTGATCTACAACCGGCTGGCCAAGAACATGCCGCTGCAGCTCGACTCCTCGATCAACTACGCACTGGGCCGCTCCACGCTGACCACCACCGAGACCGACACCAAGCTCGACTCTCCCTTCAACACCTACCTGCACACCGGCCTGCCGCCGACCCCCATCGCCAATCCGGGCCGGGAGGCCCTGCGGGCCGCGGCCGACCCCGCCGAGGGTGACTGGCTGTACTTCGTCACCGTGCGTCCCGGGGACACCAGATTCACCGACAGTTTCGAACAGCAGCAGAAGAACGTCGCGGAATTCAACGCCTATCAGGCACAGCAGAGTTCCCCGCCCCCGGAGGACGGTCACTGACAGTGTGCGTGCGTCGAATCGGCAATGCTGCGGTACGGTAACGTCTCCCTCCGGATGGTGCCGTAGCACGCCGGTTCGACTTGGCGGTACGCATAAGGGGTTCGATGACTGACCAGGGCGGGGGCTACCGCCCCCAGGGAGAACAGCCGTGGCACCCGGGCGACCCCGGGTACGGCACCTCGCAGCAGCCGCAGTCCGCCGACCAGACCGGCTCGTGGCAGCTGCATCCCGACGCGTTCGGCCAGCAGCAGTACGGCCAGCAGGGCTACCCGCAGCAGCAACAGGGCTACCCCAGCAGCCCTCGTACGGGCAACAGGGCTACCCGCAGCAGGTGCAGCAGGTGCAGCAGGCGCAGATGCCGCAGGCCCAGATGCCCCAGCAGCAGGGCTGGCGGCAGCAGGCCCCGCAGCAGCAGGGCGGCTACGGCCAGCAGCAGTACCAGCAGCAGGCCGGCCAGCAGACCGGCTCCTGGCAGATCCCGCCGAACCTCCAGCAGCAGAACCTCCAGCAGCAGGCCCCTGTGCAGCAGGGCTACCCGCAGCAGCAGGTGCGCGGCCAGATGCCGCAGGGCCAGGTGCCGCCAGGCCAGGTGCCGGGACAGCTGCCGCCGCAGGCGCGGGCGCAGCAGGGCTTCCCGCAGCAGGCCGGCCAGCAGCCGATGGGCCGCCGGCCGATGGGGCAGCAGCAGTTCGGGCCGCAGTCCGGACGGCCGCCGCAGCCGGGTGCGCCGGTGCCGCCGCCGCGCGGTGGCGGGCCGCGCCCCTCCGGCCCCGGCCCGGACGGCATCGACTGGGAGGCCGAGGCGGCCGCCCTCGACAACCCCGCCGAGTCGGACGTCGAGGAGTGGGAGGAGGACCTCGACGAGTTCGCCGCCGAGGAGGACGCTGACGACGAGGGCTCCTTCTTCGGCGCGGAGGAGGACACCTCCCGCGAGGCCGAGCGCAAGCGCAAGGAGAAGGGCAAGAAGGCGGGCCGCCGCAACCGCGGTGCCTGCCTGGTGGTCGCCCTGGTGCTGCTCGGCGGCATGGCCGGCGCCGGCTGGTGGGGCTACGGCTTCTACCAGGACCACTTCGGCCCGCCGCCGGACTACACGGGTGCGGGAACGGGTTCGGTCACCGTCGAGGTCAAGGCGGGTGCCGGTGGTTCGGTCATCGGCGCGTCCCTCTTCAAGGCGGACGTCGTGAAGAGCACGGACGCCTTCGTCGCGGCCTGCCAGAAGAACCCCAAGTGCGGCATCATCCAGCCGGGCTTCTACACCATGCACCGCCAGATGTCGGGCGCCGAGGCTGTGAAGTACATGGTGGAGTCGGCGGGCGGCAACGTCCTCGACCTCCCGCAGGGCATGAAGTCCGTCGACGTCTACACGATGATCGACACCAAGCTGAAGCTCCCGAAGGGCAGCACCGCCAAGATCGCGCAGGACGAGCTCAAGAACCTCGGCCTGCCCGCCTACGCGCAGGGCAACATCGAGGGCTTCCTGTTCCCGACGCGGTACTCGATCGCGGAGGGCATGAAGCCGGCCGACCTGCTCAAGCAGATGGTCGCCAACGCGAATCAGCAGTACACCGACCTCGACCTCGAGAACTCCGCGAAGAAGATCGGCCTCAAGAGCGGCTACGAGGTGCTCATCGAGGCGAGCATCCTGCAGGCCGAGGGCAACAAGCCCGAGGACTTCGGCAAGATGGCGCGGGCGATCAGCAACCGTCTGACCACCAACGTCACCCAGCACAAGCTCGGCCTGGACACCACGCTCCAGTACCAGCTGGGCCGCAAGGAGCTGACCAGCAAGGAGATCCACGACGGCTCGCTGAAGTACAACACCTACGTGAACCCCGGCCTGCCGCCCACGCCGATCTCCAACCCCGGCCTGGAGGCCATCCAGGCGGTGCTCAATCCGACTCCGGGCGACTGGGTCTTCTGGCTGGCGATCTCCGCCGACGAGACCAAGTTCGCGGCCACCGGCGAGGAGCACGCGAAGAACACCGAGGCCTGGTGCATCTCGCGGAACATGAAGTTCGACAAGGCGACGGTCACCTGCAAGTGAGGCGTTGCCGCGGCCGGCCCCCGGGGCCGGCCGCGGCCGTTTTCGGTGCGCGCTCAGTACCGGGCGCAGCCCGTGCCGGAGAAGCGGATGAAGAGCATCGCGCCGCGCGTCTGCGGGCCGTAGACGCCGTCCGCGAAGACGCCCTCGCGGGCCTGCACACGCCGCAGGGCCGCCTTGGTGGCCGGTCCGAAGACCCCGTCGCTCGCGATGTTCTCGCCGTAGCAGAGCACCATGGCGGTCTGCAGGACGTCGACCGCCTCGCTCTGGTTGCCGGTGCCGAGCACGCAGTCCACCGAGCCGCCCGAGGTGCCGGGGACGACCACGCCCATGTCCGGCTGCGCCCGGGTGCAGGTCGGCAGTGAGGCGGCGCCGGCCGGGGCGGCGCCCAGCCACAGGCCGGACAGGGTCAGCGCGGTGGCGGCGGCGGTGCGTACGATGCGGGACATCCGGTGCTCCAATGGGCTGCTCGAACAGGTGTGCAACCGCATGGTGCGTCTGCGATCCGCCGCTCGGCCGCCGTTCCCGCGGACGTGGCCGAAACCGCGGGTGATCCTGTCCTGATCCACCGCCCCCGAGGGGACTGACGTGACGACTCAGCTGCGGGCCGCCGTACTCGGCTCGCCGATCGCCCATTCGCTGTCGCCGGTACTGCACCGCGCCGGGTACGCGGCGCTCGGGATGACGGAGCGCCGGTACGACCGGTTCGAGGTGGACGAGGCGGCGCTGCCGGAGTTCATCGAAAGGATCGATCCCGCCGAGTGGGCCGGCCTGTCGCTCACCATGCCGCTGAAGCGGGCCGTCATCCCGCTGCTGGACGAGGTGAGCGGCGCGGCCCTGGCCGTCGACGCCGTCAACACGGTGGTGTTCGGTCCGGACGGCCGGCGCAGCGGGGACAACACCGATGTGCCCGGCCTGGTCAACGCGCTGCGCGAGCGGGGCGTCGAACGGGTCGAGTCGGCCGCCGTCCTCGGCGCCGGGGCGACGGCCTCGTCGGCGCTGGCCGCGCTGGCCGAGGTCTGCACCGGCGAGGTGACCGTCCACGTCCGCAGCGCCGAGCGGGCGGCACAGATGCGGGAGCTCGGTGACCGCCTCGGCCTGCGCGTCCGCGCCGCCGCCTGGGAGGACGGTGCCGGGGCGCTGGCCCACCCGCTGACCATCTCGACCACGCCGGCCGGCGCCACCGACGTCTTCGCCGAGGCGCTGCCGGCCGCGCCCGGGGTGCTCTTCGACGTGCTGTACCACCCCTGGCCGACCCGGCTGGCGGCCGCCTGCGCCGAGCGCGGCGGAGTGGTGCTCGGCGGGCTGGACCTGCTGGTGCACCAGGCGGTGCTGCAGTTCGAGGCGTTCACCGGGGTGAAGCCGGGCCCGCTCGCGGCGATGCGCGCGGCCGGCGAGCAGGCGCTCGCGGCGAGCTGAGGAGGCTACCCGGGGGCCGGCGAGGTAAACCTGTGAGTGTCCATGCAGGTGTCCGCCACGCGGACCACGCGCCGGTCCCGCCCCGCGGCATGAAAGGATCGGGGCAGAGCGCGGGCCCGGTGGCCTCCTGTCCGAGAACGGGTCCGCCGGACGAACGCCCCGGTCGGTCCGTGTCGCGCGGGCCGGGCCGCTGACGAAGGAGCTCCGTTGGGTACGTTGCGCTGGCTGACGGCGGGGGAGTCGCACGGCCCCGCACTGGTCGCGACGCTGGAGGGCCTGCCGGCCGGTGTGCCGGTCACCACCGCGATGGTGGCCGACGCCCTGGCCCGCCGCCGGCTCGGCTACGGCCGCGGGGCCCGGATGAAGTTCGAGCAGGACGAGGTGACCTTCCTCGGCGGTGTCCGGCACGGCCTCACCATGGGCAGCCCGGTCGCCGTCATGGTGGGCAACACCGAGTGGCCGAAGTGGGAGCAGGTCATGTCGGCCGACCCGGTCGACCCAGAGGTGCTCGGCGGCCTCGCCCGCAACGAGCCGCTGACCCGCCCGCGCCCCGGCCACGCCGACCTCGCCGGCATGCAGAAGTACTCGATCGACGAGGCCCGCCCGATCCTGGAGCGCGCCTCCGCCCGCGAGACCGCGGCCCGGGTCGCGATCGGCACCGTGGCCCGCTCGTACCTCAAGGAGACCTGCGGCATCGAGCTGGTCTCGCACGTGATCGAGCTGGGCGGGGCCAAGGCGCCGCTGGGCGTCTACCCGCTGCCCGCCGACGAGGCCCGCCTGGACGAGGACCCGGTGCGCTGCCTGGACGCCGACGCCTCGAAGCGGATGGTCGCCGAGATCGACCAGGCCCACAAGGACGGTGACACCCTCGGCGGCGTCGTCGAGGTGCTCGCCTACGGCGTGCCGGTCGGCCTCGGCTCGCACGTGCACTGGGACCGCCGCCTGGACGCGCGGCTCGCCGCCGCCCTGATGGGCATTCAGGCGATCAAGGGCGTCGAGGTCGGCGACGGCTTCGAGCTGGCCCGGGTGCCCGGCTCCAAGGCGCACGACGAGATCGTCCCGACCGCGGACGGTGTGAAGCGCACCTCCGGCCGCTCCGGCGGCACCGAGGGCGGCCTGTCCACCGGCGAGCTGCTGCGGGTGCGCGCCGCGATGAAGCCGATCGCCACCGTGCCGCGCGCCCTGCAGACCCTGGACGTGCGCACCGGCGAGGTCGCCAAGGCCCACCACCAGCGCTCGGACGTCTGCGCGGTGCCGGCCGCCGGCATCGTCGCCGAGGCGATGGTCGCGCTGGTGCTGGCCGACGCGGTGGCCGAGAAGTTCGGCGGCGACAACGTCACCGAGACCCGCCGCAACGTGCAGTCCTACCTCGACCACCTGATCGTCCGATGAGCGAGGGCGCACCGGTCGTCGTGCTGGTCGGCCCGCCCGGGGCCGGCAAGTCCACGGTCGGCCGGCTGCTCGCTGAGCGCCTCGGGGTCGGCTTCCGGGACACCGACGCCGACATCGAGGAGCTGGCGGGCAAGCCGATCCCCGAGATCTTCATCGACGAGGGCGAGCCGCACTTCCGCGAGCTGGAGGTGCGGGCCGTCCGTACGGCCGCCGAGGCGTACCCCGGGGTGCTCGCGCTCGGCGGCGGCGCGGTGATGGCCGACGCCACCCGCGCCCTGCTGGCGGGCCTGCCGGTGGTGTACTTGGAGGTCGCGCTCGGCGACGCGGTCAAGCGGGTCGGCCTGGACGCGCCGCGCCCGCTGCTCGCGGTCAACCCGCGGGCCCGCTGGCGCGAGCTGATGGAGGCCCGCCGCCCCCTCTACCTGGAGGTGGCGAAGGCCGTCGTCGACACCGAGGGGCTCACCCCCGAGCAGGTCGCGGACGCCGTAATGGAAGCACTGGAGCTGAAGCAGGCATGACCGACACCGTCACCATCCACGTCGGCGGCAGCGCCGGCCACGACCCGTACGACGTGCTGGTCGGCCACCAGCTGCTCGGCGAGCTCGCCCCGCTGATCGGCGGCAGGGCCAAGCGGGTCGCGGTCATCCACCCGGAGGCGCTCGCCGCCACCGGCGAGGCGATCCGCGAGGACCTCGCCGCCGAGGGCTACGAGGCGATCGCCCTGCAGGTGCCGAACGCGGAGGACGCCAAGAGCGCGGAGGTCGCCGCGTACTGCTGGTCGGTGCTCGGCCAGACCGGCTTCACCCGCAGCGACGTGATCGTCGGCCTCGGCGGCGGCGCCACCACCGACCTGGCCGGCTTCGTCGCCGCGACCTGGCTGCGCGGCGTGCGCTGGATCTCCATGCCGACCACCCTGCTCGGCATGGTCGACGCGGCCGTCGGCGGCAAGACCGGCATCAACATCGCCGAGGGCAAGAACATGGTCGGCGCTTTCCACCCGCCGGCCGGTGTGCTCGCCGACCTGGCGACCCTGGAGACGCTCTCCAAGCACGACTACGTCTCCGGCCTCGCCGAGGTGATCAAGGCCGGCTTCATCGCCGACCCGGTCATCCTCGACCTGGTCGAGGCCGACCCGGAGGCCGCCACCAGCCCGGCCGGCCCGCACACCCTGGAGCTCATCCGGCGGGCCATCCAGGTCAAGGCCGACGTGGTCTCCGGCGACCTCAAGGAAGCCGGCCGCCGGGAGATCCTCAACTACGGCCACACCCTCGGCCACGCCATCGAGCGCAACGAGCGCTACAAGTGGCGGCACGGTGCGGCGATCTCCATCGGCATGGTCTTCGCCGCCGAACTCGGCCGCCTCGCCGGCCGGCTGGACGACGAGACCGCCGACCGGCACCGCCGGGTGCTCGGCTCGGTCGGCCTGCCGCTCACGTACCGGGCGGACGCCTGGCCCCGACTGCTCGACGCCATGAAGATCGACAAGAAGTCCCGCGGCGACCTGCTGCGTTTCGTCGTCCTGGACGGCCTGGCCAAGACCTCCATCCTGGAGGGCCCGGACCCGTCCCTGCTGGTCGCCGCCTACGCGGAGGTGTCCGGATGACCACGAAGATCCTCGTCCTCAACGGCCCCAACCTCGGCCGGCTCGGCAGCCGCGAGCCCGACGTGTACGGCGCGACCTCCTACACCGGGCTGGTCGACCGCTGCACCGCACTCGGCGCCGAACTCGGCCTCGACGTCGAGGTCCGGGAGACCAACTCCGAGCTGCAGATGGTCGAGTGGCTGCACCAGGCCGCCGACGCGAAGACCCCGGTCGTCATCAACCCGGGCGCCTTCACGCACTACTCGTACGCGATGCGCGACGCCGCCGCCCAGCGGACCGCACCGCTGATCGAGGTGCACATCTCCAACCCGTACGCCCGGGAGACCTTCCGGCACAACTCGGTGATCGCCTCGATCGCCTCCGGCACCATCGCCGGCTTCGGCCTCGGCTCGTACGAGCTTGCGCTGCGGGCCCTCGCGGAGCAGCTCACCACCCGCTGACGTGCGATCACTCGGCCCGGTGGCGGACTGTGCCCGCCACCGGGCCGACGTGTAGTGTCCCGGTCGGGAGGTGACGATGTCGCAGTACGCAGGGGGAGGACCGATGCCTCCGCGACCCGTCGCGCCGCCGTACCCGGCCCGGCCGGGGGAACGCCGGGAGTCACACAGCCGCCGTACCCGCAGCCGCCCGTCCGGCAGCCGCAGCCCGCCGGGCCGGCGCCCGCCGCGCCCCCGGCACCCGCCATGAGCGTGCCGCCCGGCGCCACCGGGCACTTCGTCCTGCCGGCCGGTGCCCCCGTCCAGCTGCCCGCGCACCCGCCGCAGCAGCAGCTGCCCGCCGGCCCGATAGCCGTCCTCCTGATCGGCCCGGCCGGCGCCGGCAAGACCACCGTGGCCCGGCACTGGGCGGAACGGCAGCCGATGCCGACCGCGCACATCAGCCTCGACGACGTCCGCGAGTGGGTGCAGTCCGGCTTCGCCAACCCGCAGTCCGGCTGGAACAACGCCTCCGAGGCGCAGTACCGCCTGGCCCGTCGGACCTGCGGCTTCGCCTGCCGCAACTACCTGGCCAACGGCATCTCCTGCATCATCGACGACGCCGTCTTCCCGGACCGCCCGGCGATCGGCCTCGGCGGCTGGAAGCGCCACATCGGCCCCGGCATGATCCCGGTCGTCCTGCTGCCCGGCCTCGACTCGGTGCTCGCCCGCAACGCCCGCCGCAGCGGCAACCGCCGCCTCAGCGACGAGGAGGTCGCCCGCATACACGGCCGGATGGCCGGCTGGCGCACCTCGGGCCTGCCCATCATCGACAACTCCCAGCTCGACGTCACCGCCACCGCCGCCGCCCTCGACCGCGCCATCATGTCCCGCCTCACCGGCCGGCCGTGACCGTCCCGCTCACCGTTCACCGGATCACCCCCTACGACCCGGCGGACCGCGACGAACGCGGCCTTTACCGCGGAGAGGTGTCCGACAGCAGCGACCACGGACCGGTCGAGGCCGCCCAGCTCGCCGCCGTCCGTGCCTTCGCCGAGGCGCACGGCGTCGCCGAACTGGAGATCCGCGACCCCGAGGGCCACGGCCTGGCCGAACCTGAGGCCTACCACGACGGGCTGTGCCTGCCGCCGGACACCGCGCTCGAACTGGTCCGCGGGATGATCCGCGAGGACGGCGGCCTCTGGTGCCGCCTGGAGGCCGACGGCTTCTTCGTCCACGTCGGCTACGACCGCTACGTCTACGTCGGGACGGCCGGGCCGGCGGACGCCCCCGTCGGGCTGGCTGCCGCACTCGGGCTCTTCCCCCAACGCATCGACGCCTCGCCGTACGAGCCCGAACCCCCGACCGGGCCGGCCCGGCCCGCCGACGACGCCTTCTGGCGGGCCCTGCCATCCGCAGCCCCTGCCCTGCTGCAAGAGACCTGGCTGGCCGGTGCCTCCCGCTGGCACCGGATCACCCCGGGCACCGTCGACACCCTACGGGCAGCCGTGTTCCCGCATGCCGAACTCACCGTCCGGCCCGACCTCCTCACCACCCCCGAGGCGGCGCTCGCCGCCCTCGCCGGAACGGACGGCGCCCAGGTCGTGTGGGAGCAGCCCGACGGCCGCCTCGCCGGCCGACCCGCGTACCGCGAGGACCACCCCGAGCTCGTCCCGCTGCTGCGGGTCGCCCGCGCCGCGGCCGTCCTGCCCCGGGATGCCCGCCCGCTGCTCACCGCCGTCATGCCCGACGCCGACGGCGTGGTGCGCTCCCGCCTGCGGCCGCACCCCTGAACCGGCCACCCGAGCGAGCGGGCGGTCGGATTGTCACAGCCGGCTGGGATGATGGAGGGGCCGCAACGGACCAGAAGAGGAGCTGACGCCCGTGCCCGAGGGCCACATCATCCACCGCCTCGCCCGCGAGAACCACCGGGTGTTCGCCGACCGGCCGGTGCAGGTCAGCAGCCCGCAGGGCCGGTTCGCCGAGGGCGCCGCGCGGCTGGACGGCCGCCCGCTGGACGAGGCCGAGGCCCACGGCAAGCACCTGTTCCTCGGCTTCGGGGACGACTGGCTGCACATCCACCTCGGGCTGTACGGCGGCTTCACCTTCGGCACCGGCGAGGCCCTGCCGCCGGTCGGCGAGGTCCGGCTGCGGATGGCCGGCGAGGACGGCTGGGCCGACCTGCGCGGCCCCAACACCTGCGAGCTGCTCGGCCCGGGGGAGAAGCAGGCGGTGCACGCCCGACTCGGCCCCGACCCGCTGCGCCCCGACGCGGACCCGGGCGCCGCCTGGCGCCGGATGTCGCGCAGCTCCACCACCGTCGCCGCGCTGCTGATGGACCAGAAGGTGCTGGCCGGCGTGGGCAACGTCTACCGCGCCGAGGTGCTCTTCCGGCTGGGCATCAGCCCGCACCGGGCCGGCAAGGACGTCACCCGGGCCGAGTGGGACGCGATCTGGGCCGACCTGGTCGCGCTGATGCACGAGGGGGCCGGTGCCGGCCGGATCGACACCGTCCGCCCGGAGCACACCCCGGAGGCGATGGGCCGCCCGCCGCGGGTCGACGACCACGGCGGCGAGGTGTACGTCTACCGCCGCACCGACATGCCCTGCCTGGTCTGCGAGACGCCGGTGCGCACCGAGTCGCTGGCCGCCCGCAACCTGTTCTGGTGCCCCGGCTGCCAGCAGCGCTGAGTGCGGTGCCCTGCCCGGCCGGGGCGCCGGCCGGGCAGGGCGGACGGTGCGTCAGCCGCGCGGCAGCACCAGGGACTGCACCTGGGGCAGCTTGCGCCAGTCGCTGGAGACGATGCTGGCGTGCGCGGCCGCGAGCTGGACGACCCGGGCGCGGGCCTGCTCGGCGGTCGGGTCGGTGGAGCTGATGGCGGGTGCCACGTTGTGGGCGTCCGTCATCACCAGCAGGTAGTGGCGGGCGTCGTACCAGGCGGTGTCGATGCCGCCGACGTAGGCCGCGGCGTCACCGTCGAACACCACGAACCAGGGCCGGATGCTCGTCTCGCCGTAGGCGTTGCGCGGGTCGCCGGAGACGGCGCCGTGCACCACCGGGAAGACCTGTGCCTGGCCGGCCTTGCCGGCGGCGGCGAGGTCGCGCAGGTAGCGGCTGTACTCGACGTCGGTGTGCAGGGTGTCGAAGGGGTTGCCCTCCTCCACGGTGCCGGGGATGACGTCCACCAGCACGCGGCCGGCGAGCGCGTCGCGGCTCGGCCAGTTGCCGGCCTTCGCGGCCTCGTCGAGGTTCGGGTAGCTGCCGCCACCGGGCTTGGCGAGCAGGTCGGCGGGGCGGAAGACGGCGCTGCCGAGGTGGGCGGCTATCAGGCTGTCGAGCTGGGCCGGGCCCATGCCGCGGTTGGCGGCGAAGCCGCCCTTGAGCTCCAGCTTGACCACCAGCGGGCCGCTCGACGGGTGGGCGGCGAGCCAGATCCGCAGGTCGTCGAGGCAGTACTCGAGGTTCTTGTTGGCGCCGCCGCTGTACAGCTGGGCGGGGGTGGTGGCGGCGGTGCAGTTGTTCGCGTTGCCCAGCGGGTTGGAGTGGCTGACCTTCCACTCCTTGGTGATGGTGTCCGTCCAGACGTCCAGCTCGATCATGCCGGTGCCGGTGTCCAGGCTCTGCGCGAGGAAGGGGAAGGCGGCCGGGTCGTAGGTGTTGTGGATCCCGACGGCGGTGGCCGAACCGAACGGCAGCCCGCCGCCGGTGGCGGCGCCGGACTGGTGCGCGGGGAGCAGGGTGGCGGCCGCGGCCAGCAGCCCCACGGCGAACGTACGGCGAAGCTTCAAGGGGTGTCTCCTCGTCAGGAGCCTGGGAACGGCGGGCCGGACGGACCGCCTCCGGAAGCATGGGCCACCGGAACGGCTTCGAGGTGACATGACAAGAAAACTTGGCTGAAGCTGACCCCCCGTCGAGCTGACAAACCGTCAGGAAAAGCTCATTCCGCGCACGGGCTCATTCGGCCCGCCCCAGCACGCCGTGCTCCAGGACCTCCGCGACCGCCGGGTCGGTCAGCCGGTAGCGGACCACCCGCCCGTCCCGCTCGCCCTCGACCACACCCGCCGCGCGCAGCAGCCGCAGCGCCTGGGAGACCGCCGGATCGCGCATCCCGGTCGCCAGCGCCAGATCGGTGACGGCGAGCGGCCCGGTGGTGTGCAGCGCGAGCAGCAGGGAGAGCCGCCCCGGGTCGGCGAGCAGGCCGAACCGCTCGGCCCAGGCCCGGACCTGCCCGGTGTCGCCGATCCCGGCGATCGCCTCGCAGACCCGGTGGCCGTCAATGCTGCGCTGGCCGACGCGGTCGGCGGGGACGAGGTGCATGGCGGCATTCTCGCAGGCCGTCCGGCCGTGATCTGCGACACCTGCGCAGGTCTGCAGGCTTGCAGCTGTCGCTCCGTCACCTCTACGGTGGAGCAGCCGTGGTGCTCGGGAAGACCGGTGCAGGACCTGCGGGTCCGAGTCCGGAGCGGCCCTCGCCACTGTGAACGGGGAGTCAATCCGTACCCCTCGCGGGTCACTGGGCGCCGGAGCGCGCCCGGGAAGGCCGGGTACGGGCACCACAGGAACCTCCCCGTGAGCCAGGAGACCGGCCACGGCACCTCACGACGTCATTCCACGAGGTGCTGGAGCGTGAACCGCATGACCCTGCCCGCCACCGGTACGGCCGCGCCGCCGACCGCCCCCGGCCTGCCCGCCTTCCGCTGGCGGCGGGAGGACACCCTGCGCACGGCCGGCCTGCTGGCCGTCATCCTGGCGATGCACGTGGCGGCCTTCGGCACCCTGTTCCTGCTGGTAGTCCCGGAGCGGTACGAGGTCGGCACCCAGGTGTTCGGCGCCGGACTCGGCATCACCGCCTACACCCTGGGCATGCGGCACGCCTTCGACGCCGACCACATCGCGGTGATCGACAACACCACCCGCAAGCTGATGGCGGACGGCCGGCGCCCGGTCTCGGTGGGCTTCTGGTTCGCCCTCGGGCACTCCTCGATGGTGGTGCTGATGGCCGCCCTGGTCGCGGGCGGCGCCCAGCTCGCCGGGGTGCTGATGGACGACAGGTCGACCGCCCACCAGGTGCTGGGCACCATCGGCACCACCGCCTCCGGCGCCTTCCTCTACCTCATCGCCGCGCTCAACCTGGCGGCGCTGCTCGGTATCCTGCGGGTCTTCCGGGCGATGCGGGCCGGCTCCTACGACGAGGCGGAGCTGGAACGGCAGCTCGACTCGCGCGGACTGATGAACCGCGTCCTGCGCCGCGCCACCCGCTCGATCTCCCGGCCGGGCCAGATGTTCCCGGTCGGCATGGTCCTCGGACTGGGCTTCGACACCGCCACCGAGGTGACGCTGATGGTGATGGCCGGCTCGGGCGCCGCGGCCGGCCTGCCCTGGTACGCGATCGTCTGCCTGCCGCTGCTGTTCGCCGCCGGCATGAGCCTGTTCGACACCCTGGACGGCACGTTCATGAACTTCGCCTACCAGTGGGCGTTCTCCAACCCCGTCCGCAAGGTCTTCTACAACCTCGCCATCACCGGCCTGTCGATCGCGGTGGCCTTCGTCATCGGCACCATCGAGCTGGTCGCCGTGCTGCACGACAAGCTCGGCCTCGCCGACCCGGTGACCGGCTGGATCGCCGGACTCAGCCTGGACAACGTGGGCTTCGTCATCGTCGGCCTCTTCGTGGTGGTCTGGGCGGCGGCGATCGGCTACTGGCGGATCGCCGGGGTGGAGAAGCGCTGGGCGCCCGAGCGGGCGGCCTGACATGGCGGGCCGCCCGCAGCGCCGGGCTGCGGACGGGGCGTCAGCCCGCCGCCAGCAGCAGCGTGCCGGCCACCGCGAGGCCCGCGCCGAGCACCTGGACGCGCCGCAGCCGCTCCTTGAGCAGCCCGCGGGCCATCACCGCGGTGACCACCGGGTAGAGCGAGGCCAGCACGGCGGCCACGGCCACCGAGCCGCGGTGCGAGGCCGCGGCGAAGGCCGCGTTGGCGGCGACGTCGGCCACCCCGACCGCGGTCAGCGCGGGCAGGCCCCGCAGCACGCCGCCCGCCCCGCCGGCCCCGCCCGACGGGCGACCGCGCCGCGCGGCCAGCAGGACGGCGCCGCCCATCGCCACATTGCACAGCCGCTGCACGCACAGCACGGACAGCAGCCCGCCGCCGGCGGAGGCCTGGGCGATCAGCGCCATCACGGTGCCCATGCCGACGGCCGCCCCCAGGGTGAGCACCAGGACCCGAGCCGCCACCGCGCCGAGGCCCGCCCGCGAGGGCGACCCCGAGCACGGCGACCGCGATCCCGGCGGCCTGCGCCGGCCCCGGGCGCTCCCCGAGCAGCAGGCCGACGCCCACCGGCACCGCGACACCGACGGTCGCGAGCGGCGAGACCACGCCCATCGGCCCGAGCGACAGCGCCCGGTAGAAGGCCAGGATCGCGAACGGCCCTATCGCGCCCGCCGCCACCGCGTACCAGAGTCCGGCGCCGGACACACCCGGGCCGCCGGTCACGAGCACGGCCGGGACGAGCAGCAGTGCCGCGGCGGCCTGCGAGGCCACCACGACGGTCAGCGCGGGCAGCCGGCGGGTCAGCGCGCCGCCGCCGTAGTCGGCCATGCCCCAGAGCAGGCTGGCGGTGAGAGCGAGGATCTGGGACAGCACAATGGACTCCGGAGTACGGTCGAGTGGACTCGTCGTGCCCCAGTAGCTTAGATCAGCAGAGTGAACCGGACGAATCAATTCATTGGACTGACGCTGACATGCCCGACCCCGACCTGATCACCCAGGCCCTGGCGCGCAACCTCAAGCGGCTGCGCGCCGACCGCGGCCACACCCTCGACGCGCTCGCCGCCCGCTCCGGGGTGAGCCGCGGCATGATCGTGCAGATCGAGCAGGGGCGGACCAACCCCAGCGTCGGCACGGTCGTGCGGCTCGCCGACGCCCTCGGCGTCTCGATCGCCCGGCTGCTCGACTACGACGAGACCTCCACCGTGCGGATCGTGTCGGACGCCGAGGCGGTGCAGCTGTGGGCCGGCGCCAAGGGCGGCACCGGGGTGCTGCTCAACGGCATCGAGGCGCCCGGCCCGCTGGAGCTCTGGGAGTGGCTGATCCTGCCGGGCGAGGGGCACGGCTCCGACCCGCACCCCGTCGGCACCGTGGAGATCGCCCGGGTCGAGGAGGGCGAACTCACCCTCACCCTGGACGGCCGCGACCACCTGGTGCCGGCCGGGTCCACCGCCTCCTACGAGGCCGCCACCGCGCACGGCTACCGCAACGACGGCGAGGTGCCCGTCCGGCTCACCCTCGTCGTCTCGGTGCCGCCGCCCCCGCGCTGAGCCCGCCCGGGAACGCGACGGCGCCCCCCTTCCGGGCGGAAGGGGGGCGCCGTGCGGTGCCGCCGGTCGCGGTCAGTCGCGGCCGTACCGGCGCCGGTACTGCTCGATCCGGCCGGCCTGGTCCAGCACCCGGGCGCGCCCGGTCCAGACGGGGTGGCTCGCCGAGGAGGTCTCCACGTCGACCACCGGACGGACGGTGCCGTCCTCCCAGACCACGGTGGACGCGGAGTCCAGCGTGGAGCGGGTGAGGAAGGCCAGGCCTGCGGCCTTGTCGCGGAAGACGACCGGACGGTAGGCGGGGTGGATGCCGTGCTTCATGGGGCTGCTCCTTCGGGGGTCGACGGGGGAGTGTCTCGGGGCGGGGTCAGCGCGCCTCGCGGAACGCCACGTGCTGCCGCGCGACCGGGTCGTACTTGCGCAGCACCAGGCGGTCCGGGTCGTTGCGGCGGCTCTTGCGCGTCACATAGGTGAATCCGGTGCCGGCGGTCGACGTCAGCCGGACGACCGGGCGCAGTTCGCTGCGGGCCATCTGCTCCTCCTCGGTGGTACTGACCCCGTCCCGGACTCGATGTCCGAAACGGATGTCGTTTTCACTGGCTCCAACGCGACCCACCCCCGTTCCATTCCCGACCGGCCCGACCGGCCCGACCGGCCCGACCGGCTGGCCCGAACGGCCCCGACCGGCGCGCCCCCCGCGCCCGCCGCCCGGAACGCGCCCTCCCGCTGCCCGCGCCGCGCCCTTTCGGCCCGCACCGGGCCGCCTGCCCGGCTCGACGGGCGCGGGCCGTCCGCAGTTCGTAGGCTCGTGGCATGTCCGATGCGTACGCGGCGCGGCGGGAGCGCCTCAGGGAGCACTGCAGTGCCTCGGGGGTCGATGCGGCCCTGGTCACCCGCGCCGCCAACGTCCGCTACCTCACCGGCTGCCCGCCGTGCGGGGCCAGCCTGCTGCTCACCCGCGAGCGGGCGCTGCTGACACTGCCCGACGACCTGCCGCCCGAGGAGGGCGGCGAGCACCTGCTCGGGCCCGACGTCGCCCAGCTGCTGGTGCCCGCCGAGACCGACACCGCGCTGGCCGCCGCCGAGGCCGCCGGCCGCCTGCGGGTCGTCGACCTCGCCGTCGAGGAGCACGACCTCACCGTCAAGCGCCACCGCGCCGTCGCCGGCGTCGCCGAGGGCATCCGGCTCGCCGACCTCGGCACCACCGTCGAACGGATGCGCGTCGTCAAGGACGAGCACGAGATCGCCGACCTGCGGATCGCCGCCGAGATCGCCGACCAGGCGCTCAGCGAACTGCTGGAGTCGATCCTGGTCGGACGCACCGAGCGGCACCTGGCCATGGAGCTGGAGCGCCGGATGATCGACCACGGCGCCGACCGCGCCGCCTTCCCGGTCTCCGTCGGCACCGGCAGTCACTCCGGCCTGGAGACCCACCAGCCCACCGACCGCCGGGTCGAGGAGGGCGACTTCCTCACCGTCGTCCTCGGCGCCCGCTACCGCGGATACGGCGTCTCCACCGCGCGGACCTTCGTCATCGGCGCCGCCCCGGCCCCCTGGCAGGTCGAGCTGCACCGGCTGGTCTTCCGCGCCCAGCGGGCCGGTCGTGAGGCGCTCGGCCCGGGCGTCTCGGAGTCCGTACCCGATCTGGCCGCCCGCGAGGTGCTGCAGGCCGCGGGCCACACCGACAGCCCTGCGCATCCGGTCGGACACGGCATCGGCCTGGAGATCCGGGAGGCGCCGCGCCTGGGACCCGCCGACATGGGTAAACTGGACAATCGCGTGCCGGTCACCGTCGGCCCGGGGGTGCACCTCCCTGGGCGGGGCGGGGTCCGGATCGAGGACACGCTCGTCGTACGCCCCCTCGAGGAGGGCGGGCCCGAGCTGCTCACCATCACCACCAAGGAGCTCCTCGCGCTGTAGCCGCCCCGGCGGCGCGGCCGCGCACCCTTGGTTCCTTGACAGCTATATCAGGAGTAAGTGCGCCCGTGGCTTCCACGAACGATCTCAAGAACGGCATGGTCCTCAAGCTGGACGGCGGCAAGCTCTGGTCCGTCGTCGAGTTCCAGCACGTCAAGCCCGGCAAGGGCCCGGCCTTCGTGCGTACCAAGCTGAAGGAGGTCCTCACCGGCAAGGTCGTCGAGAAGACCTTCAACGCCGGTATCAAGGTCGAGACCGCGAACGTCGACAAGCGCACCATGCAGTACTCGTACCGTGACGGCGACGCCTTCATCTTCATGGACATGGACACCTACGACCAGGTGCCGGTCGACTCCGCCACCGTCGGCGACGCCGCCAAGTACCTGCTCGAGGGCTTCGAGGCCCTGGTCGCCCAGAACGAGGGCGTCCCGCTGTACGTCGAGCTCCCGGCCGCCGTCGAGCTCACCATCGCCGAGACCGAGCCGGGCGTCCAGGGCGACCGCTCCACCGGCGGCACCAAGCCGGCCACCCTGGAGACCGGCGCCGAGATCCAGGTCCCGCTCTTCGTCACCACCGGTGAGAAGGTCAAGGTCGACACCCGCGACGGCAGCTACCTCGGCCGGGTCAAGTAATCGTGTCCAACGCGCGCACCAAGGCCCGCACTCGCGCCTTCCAGATCCTCTTCGAGGCGGACCACCGGGGAGTCGCGCCCGAGCGCGTCCTCGCCGAGTGGGTCGGCCGGGCTCGGGAGGCCAAGCCGGGTGAGACCACCCCGCAGGTCGGCGAGTACACGATGCAGCTCATCGAGGGCTACAGCGACCACGCCCGCCGGATCGACGAGCTGATCTCGACCTACGCCGTGGGCTGGACGCTCGACCGGATGCCGATCGCGGACCGCAACGTGCTGCGGATCGGTGCGTACGAGCTGATCTGGGAGGACGGCGTCCCCGACGCCGTCGTCCTCGACGAGGCCGTCGAGATCGCCAAGGAGTACTCCACCGACGAGTCCCCGGCGTTCGTCAACGGCCTGCTCGCCCGGTTCATGGATCTCAAGCCGCAGATCCGCCGCGACTGAGCGACGCCCGCACCAGACGCAGTGAAAGGCCGCCGGACCGATCGGTCCGGCGGCCTTCGCGCGTTCCGTACGGAGGCGTAGGCTACTCGCCAGTAGTGTCTGAGGCGAAGGACGTACCACCCATGACCACCGTGACCCGCAGCGAGTTCGACCAGGGCATCGCGCTCACCCCGCACCCGGCGGAGTCAGGCCGCTACGACGCCGAACTCGGCGCCGGCTGGCAGATCGGCGGCGGCGTCAACGGCGGCCTGCTGCTCGCGGTCGCCGGACACGCGCTCTCCCTCGCGCACGGCGAGCACCGGGACCCGCTCTCCATCAGCGGCCACTACCTCTCCGCCTCCCGGCCCGGCCCGGCCACCGTCCGCACCGAGACCGTCCGCCGCGGCCGCACCCTGACCACCGGCACCGCCTCGCTCAGCCAGGACGGCCAGGAACGGCTCCGCGTCCTCGCCACCTACGGCGACCTCGACACCCTCGACGGGGAGGTCGCCACCAGCGCCCAGCCGCCCGTCATGCCGCTGCCCGACGAGTGCATCGGCGTCGAGCACGCCCCGCCGCAGCTCATCGAACAGGCCGCGCTGCTGGAGCGGTTCGACCTCCGGCTCGACCCGGAGACGATCGGCTGGGCCCTCGGACAGCCCTCCCGGAAGGGCCGCATCCAGGGCTGGTTCCGGCTCGCCGACGGCCGGCAGCCCGACCCCCTGCTGCTCCTGCTCGTCGCGGACGCCCTGCCGCCCGTCACCTTCGACCTCGGCCTGCCCGGCTGGGCACCCACCGTCGAACTCACCGTCCACCTCCGCGCCAAGCCCGTCCCCGGCTGGCTCCGCGTCTCGCACGCCACCCGCAACCTGGCCGGCGGCTACTTCGAGGAGGACTGCGAGATCTGGGACGAGGCCGGCCGCCTGGTCGCCCAGTCCCGCCAACTCGCCCGCGCCCCCCGCCCCTGACCGGGCGCCCCCTCGGGGGTGCGGGCCAGCCACCCGGCGGCGGCACCACGACCGCCGCCGCCCGGTCACCCGCCGGAGCAGGTCGGCAAGCCGGTCGGCGATCCGCAACTCCTCGCTGAGGCGCTGCAGTTCGGTGTGCACGGCGACGAGTCGGCGGTCCGCCGCCGGCGGCCACCATGCCGGCCGGCGAGGGGGCGACCCGTCACGGACGGGTGCCTCGGGCCGGCCCGTGCTGCGGAGCCGGCCGCGCCCTGTACGGACCGTGGTTGCTTTCGGTTACAGGGCTGTGACAACCGGTGCGTGTGCGGCTGCCGGGGGTGGGGAGGACAGGGTCGACCGACCGCACCGCCCCGCAGGAGTCGACGATGTCCCGCAACCCCCGCGCCCCCCGGCCGTCCCGCTGCACCGCCAACGCCGCCGCCCGGCCGCGCGGCGAGGAGGCCTTCGTGACGGGCATCCTCACCAGCGCCGAGGACTTCGAGCGGGCCCGCGCCTGGCACCTCACCGATGCCACGGACTACGACAGCTACCTGCTGGACACCGCCGTCCTGCTGGCCGACGCCCGCCGCAGTTACGCGACCGTGCAGGCCCGGATGTTCCACATCGACGACTTCGCCGACTTCTGCCTGCTGCACCGCCTCGACCCGGCCGGGCAGGCGGCCCGCGACAAGTACCTGGTGAACCCGCCGCTGCAGACCCAACTGCTGCCCTACCAGGGCGAGGAGCTGGTCGGGGACTTCGTGCCGCGGCTGGTCCGGGCGCGGGAGAGCGGACTGACGCTGCGTCATGTCGAGCTGCTGCTGGACGACGGTGACGGCGGGGCGGAGGCGGGGCCGCTGGTCCGGCAGGCGCACCAGCGGGGCGCCGAGCTGTTCCGCCGGATGCTGGTCGGCGCGGGGTTCGGCGCGTACCGGTTCCTGTGCGCGGTGGAGGCGCCGGGCGGGCGGCTGGAGGCGGAGGCCCGGATCCTGCACTGGGAGGACGGGGTGGTGCGGATCAACGACGAGGACCTCGACCTGGTCTGCGCCGTGCTCTGCGCCGGCCTGTACCGGGAGCTGCCGGGTGCGGCGCTGCTGCACGGCTCGCAGGGGGCGGCCGGGGCCTGCGGCGAGTACCGGCCGGTGGCGTGGGCCTGGCAGAGCGAGGGCGGCGGCTATGCGCCGGCGGCGGTCGAGCTGGACGACGTGCGGGCGGAGCCCGGATTCAGCCTGGGCTCGGTGTGCTGACCGGGTCGGTGCCGGGGGTCGCAGTGGCGGCCCCGGACGGACCACGGCGGGGCGCGCGGTCGCTGCCGCACGCCCCGCCGTGACGTTTCTGCAAGGAGAGGGAGATCAGCCGGCGTCTTCCTCGCGGACGGCGCGGCGCGCGTCCGGGTTCAGCACGCCCCAGCTGATCAGCTGCTCGGTGAGGATGGACGGCGACTGGTCGTAGATCACGGCCAGGGTACGCAGGTCGTCCTGGCGGATCGACAGCACCTTGCCGTTGTAGTCGCCGCGCTGGCTCTGGATGGTGGCCGCGTAGCGCTGCAGCGGGCCGGCCTTCTCGGACGGGACCTGGGTCAGTCTCTCCAGGTCGAGGACCAGGCGCGGCGGCGGCTCGGCCGCACCGCCCGGAGTGCCGCCGGGCAGCAGCTCCTGCACCGGAACGCCGTAGAACTCCGCCAGCTCGGCGAGGCGCTGGACGGTCACGGCGCGGTCGCCGCGCTCGTAGGAACCGACGACGACGGCCTTCCAGCGACCCTGGGACTTCTCCTCGACGCCGTGCAGGGAGAGACCCTGCTGAGTGCGGATGGCCCGGAGCTTGGCCCCGAGCTGCTTCGCGTAGTCGCTGGACATTGATCTCCCCGGACAATATTGCTTCGCGTGCAGTGAAGAGCCACGAGAGCGCGGGTGGTGACCGCGGACCGGTCGCCCGAACCGGTGGGTGCGGCGCCGGTCCCGTAACTCACTGTGAGGTTACGTAGAGTGAGGTAGTCGCGTCAAGCCGAATGGGGCAGTCGTGCGAATAGTGCCCCCCCGCGGCGCCGGTCGGGCCCCACTACCTCGGTTGACCTGCGAGGACACCAAACGGAACGGCGCCTTCCCGAGGGGCCGGGGCCGCACTGATAGCATGGGCACGGCCCCGGTGCGCCGGGCGCCAATCCCAGACATCCTTTAAGACCCGTCCCGTGAGGCGGGGAAGGAGGTCCGCTTCGGCATGACCACAGACGGAACAACCGCGCCGCGCCCGCCCCACCAGGTGCTGGACGCCACCGACATCGCCCGGGTCGTCACCCGGATCGCCCACGAGATCGTGGAGCGCGCCAAGGGCGCCGAGGACGTCGTTCTCCTCGGCATCCACACCCGCGGCGTCCACCTGGCCCGCCGGCTGCACGCCAGGCTCACCCAGATCACCGGCCGCGAGATCCCGCTCGGCACCCTGGACATCACGATGTACCGGGACGACCTGCGGCTGAAGCCCGCCCGCGCGCTGGAGCACACCGAGATCCCGTCCTCCGGCATCGACGGCAAGCTGGTCATCCTCGTCGACGACGTGCTCTTCTCCGGCCGCACCATCCGCGCCGCGCTCGACGCCCTCAGCGACATCGGCCGCCCGCGCGCCGTCCAGCTCGCCGTCCTGGTCGACCGCGGCCACCGCGAGCTGCCCATCCGCGCCGACTACGTGGGCAAGAACCTGCCCACCTCGCTGCGCGAGGCCGTCCAGGTCCAGCTCGCCGACAGCGACGGCCGCGACGCCGTCCTCGTCGGCGACCGCGACTACGCGGCCCGTTCCACCCAGGCGCTCGCCGCCTCCCCGCACCTTCCGGAGTGACCCGCGTGAAGCGCCACCTCGTCTCCACCGCCGACCTCGCCCGCGACGACGCCCTGCTCATCCTGGACACCGCCGAGGAGCTCGCCCAGCTCTCCGGGCGGGCCGTCAAGAAGCTGCCGACCCTGCGCGGCCGCACCGTCGTCAACCTCTTCTTCGAGGACTCGACCCGCACCAAGACCTCCTTCGAGGTCGCCGAGAAGCGGCTGTCCGCGGACGTCATCAACTTCTCCGCCAAGGGCTCCTCGGTCTCCAAGGGCGAGAGCCTCAAGGACACCGCGCTCACCCTGCAGGCCATGGGCGCCGACGCCGTCGTCATCCGGCACCACGCCTCCGGCGCGCCGGCCCGGCTCGCCCAGTCCGAGTGGCTGCACGGCAGCGTCATCAACGCCGGCGACGGCACCCACGAGCACCCCACCCAGGCCCTGCTCGACGCCTTCACCATGCGCCGCCACCTCAACCCGGGCCTCGGCCGCGACCTCGCCGGCCGCCGGGTCACCATCGTCGGCGACGTCCTGCACAGCCGGGTCGCCCGCTCCAACGTGCACCTGCTGACGACGCTCGGCGCCGAGGTCACCTTCGTCGCCCCGCCCACCCTGGTGCCGATCGGCATCGAGAACTGGCCCTGCCAGGTCAGCTACGACCTCGACGCCGTGCTGCCGAAGACCGACGCGCTGATGATGCTCCGCGTCCAGCGCGAGCGGATGAACGCCGCCTTCTTCCCCACCGAGCGGGAGTACTCCCGCCGCTACGGCATGGACGGCCTCCGCATGGCCCAGCTCCCCGAGCACGCCATCGTCATGCACCCCGGCCCGATGGTCCGCGGCATGGAGATCACCGCCGAGGTCGCCGACTCGCCGCGCTGCACCGTGGTCGAGCAGGTCGCCAATGGCGTCTCCATCCGGATGGCCGTCCTCTACCTGTTGCTCGGCGGTGCCACCCTCGCCGACAGCCCCCGCACCACCGACTCCTCGGAGACCGCCCAGTGACCAGCTACCTGATCCGCAACGCCCAGATCCTCGGCGGCGCCCCCAAGGACATCCACATCGCCGACGGCGTGGTCCGCGAGATCGGCGAGGGTCTGACCGTCGAGGCGGACGTCGACATCGACGCGCACGGCCTGATCGCCCTGCCGGGCCTGGTCGACCTGCACACCCACCTGCGCGAGCCCGGCCGCGAGGACGCCGAGACCGTCCTCACCGGCACCCAGGCCGCCGCCAAGGGCGGCTACACCACCGTCCACGCGATGGCCAACACCTTCCCGGTCGCCGACACCGCCGGCGTCGTCGAGCAGGTCTGGCGGCTCGGCCAGGAGTCCGGCTACTGCGACGTCCAGCCGGTCGGCGCCGTCACCGTCGGCCTGGAGGGCAAGAAGCTCGCCGAGCTCGGCGCCATGCACGACTCCGCCGCCGGCGTGCGGGTCTTCTCCGACGACGGCAAGTGCGTCGACGACGCGGTCATCATGCGCCGCGCCCTGGAGTACGTGAAGGCCTTCGACGGCGTCGTCGCCCAGCACGCCCAGGAGCCCCGGCTCACCGAGGGCGCCCAGATGAACGAGGGCCAGGTCTCCGGCGAGCTCGGGCTCGGCGGCTGGCCGGCCGTCGCCGAGGAGTCGATCATCGCCCGCGACGTGCTGCTCGCCGCGCACGTCGGCTCCCGCCTGCACGTCTGCCACGTCTCCACGGCCGGCTCGGTCGAGATCATCCGCTGGGCCAAGGCCAAGGGCTGGAACGTCACCGCCGAGGTCACCCCGCACCACCTGCTGCTCACCGACGAGCTGGTGCGCACCTACGACCCGGTCTACAAGGTCAACCCGCCGCTGCGCACCGCCGCGGACGTGGAGGCGCTGCGCGCCGCGCTCGCCGACGGCACCATCGACGCGGTCGCCACCGACCACGCCCCGCACCCCGCGGAGGACAAGGACTGCGAGTGGGCGGTCGCCGCGATGGGCATGGTCGGCCTGGAGACGGCGCTCTCGGTCGTCCAGCAGACGATGGTGGACACCGGCCTGCTGAACTGGGAGGGCGTCGCCGACCGCATGTCGTCCCGCCCGGCCCGGATCGGCCGTCTCACCGGGCAGGGTCGCCCGATCTCGGTGGGTGAGCCGGCGAACCTGGTGCTCTTCGATCCCGCGTACCGTGGTGCCGTGGATCCCGAGAGCTTCGCCACCCGCAGCCGAAACACCCCCTACCGTGGCCTCGACCTGCCCGGGCGCGTGCACGCGACCTTCCTCCGCGGCCGCGCCACCGTGCTGGCCGGCGAGCTCGCCGACCGGGACGGGCTGGCGTGACCGGGCTCGCCGCCGAGCAGGCCCACGTCACCGACTGGCCCGGCTACATCGGCTGGACGGTCGGGCTGCTGATCCTGATCGCGCTGGTGTACTGGCTGATGCGGCAGGGCTGGAACTGGCGCCGGACGCTGCAGTCCGAGCTGCCGTCGCCGCCCGCCGTCCCCGACGACCCCGGGGCGCCGCTGCTGCACACCGAGGGCCGCTACCACGGCTCCACCACGGCCGGGAACTGGCTGGACCGGGTCGTCGCGCACGGCCTCGGCACCCGCAGCCTGGCCGAGCTGACCCTCACCGAGCAAGGGCTCCTGGTCCGCCGCCCCGGCGACGAGGACCTGTGGATCCCCGCCGCGGCGCTCACCGGCGCCCGGCGTGACTCGGGCATCGCGGGGAAGGTCGTCCCCGCCGGGCTGCTGGTCGTCACCTGGGACCTGGGGGGCACCGCCCTGGACTCGGGCTTCCGGGCCGACCACCCCGACGAGCACACCGCCTGGGTCGAGGCGGTCGAGGCTCTGATCGAACGAACGAAGACGAAGAAGACGGAAGAGGCCGCCACATGACCGCACCTGCCCCCACCACGCCTCGCACCAGGCGGGAGCGAGTGCCCGCCGTGCTCATCCTGGAGGACGGCCGGACGTTCCGCGGCCAGGCGTACGGCGCCGTCGGCGAGACCTTCGGCGAGGCGGTCTTCAACACCGGCATGTCCGGCTACCAGGAGACCCTGACCGACCCGTCGTACCACCGCCAGGTCGTCGTGATGACCGCCCCGCAGATCGGCAACACCGGCTGGAACGACGAGGACGACGAGTCCAAGCAGATCTGGGTCGCCGGCTACGTCGTCCGCGACCCCGCCCGGGTCGCCTCCAACTGGCGCTCCCGCCGTTCGCTGGACGACGAGCTCGCCGCCCAGGGCGTCGTCGGCATCAGCGGCATCGACACCCGCGCGCTCACCCGCCACCTGCGCGAGCGCGGCGCGATGCGCGTCGGCATCTTCTCCGGCCCGGCGCTCGCCGACGAGCAGGCGCTGCTCGCCCGGGTGCTGGAGGCGCCCGAGATGAAGGGCGCCGACCTGTGCGCCGAGGTCGCCACCACCGAGCCCTACGTCGTCCCGGCGATCGGCGAGAAGAAGTTCACCGTCGCCGCCCTCGACCTCGGCATCAAGGCGATGACCCCGCAGCGGATGGCCGAGCGCGGCATCGAGGTGCACGTGCTGCCCGCGAACGCCACCATCGACGACGTGTACGCGGTGAACCCCGACGGCGTCTTCTTCTCCAACGGCCCGGGCGACCCGGCCACCGCCGACCACCAGGTCGCCGTGGCCCGCGGCGTGCTCGAGCGCAGGACCCCGTTCTTCGGCATCTGCTTCGGCAACCAGATCCTCGGCCGTGCGCTGGGCTTCGGCACCTACAAGCTGAAGTACGGCCACCGCGGCATCAACCAGCCGGTGCAGGACCGCACCACCGGCAAGGTCGAGGTCACCGCGCACAACCACGGCTTCGCCGTGAACGCGCCGCTGGACAAGGTCAGCGAGACCCCGTTCGGCCGCGTCGAGGTCTCCCACGTCTGCCTCAACGACGACGTGGTCGAGGGCCTGCAGGCGCTGGACGTGCCCGCCTTCTCGGTGCAGTACCACCCGGAGGCCGCGGCCGGCCCGCACGACGCCGCGTACCTCTTCGACCGCTTCGTTGACCTGATGGCCGCTGCCCCGGCCCGTACCACCGCAGGGAGCTGACCGTGCCGAAGCGCACCGACATCAAGTCCGTCCTGGTGATCGGCTCCGGCCCGATCGTCATCGGCCAGGCGGCGGAGTTCGACTACTCCGGCACCCAGGCCTGCCGCGTCCTCAAGTCCGAGGGCCTGCGCGTCGTCCTGGTCAACTCCAACCCGGCCACGATCATGACCGACCCGGAGATCGCCGACGCCACCTACGTCGAGCCGATCACCCCGGAGTTCGTCGAGAAGATCATCGCCAAGGAGCGCCCCGACGCGCTGCTGCCCACCCTCGGCGGCCAGACCGCGCTCAACACCGCGATCTCCCTGCACCAGGCGGGCACCCTCGAGAAGTACGGCGTCGAGCTGATCGGCGCCGACGTCGAGGCGATCAACAAGGGTGAGGACCGCGACCTCTTCAAGGGCGTCGTCGAGGCCGTCAACGCCAAGATCGGCTACGGCGAGTCCGCCCGCTCGGTGATCTGCCACTCGATGGACGACGTCCTCAAGGGCGTCGAGACCCTCGGCGGCTACCCCGTCGTCGTCCGCCCCTCCTTCACCATGGGCGGCGCCGGCTCCGGCTTCGCCCACGACGAGGAGGACCTGCGCCGGATCGCCGGCCAGGGCCTGGCCCTCTCGCCGACCACCGAGGTGCTCCTGGAGGAGTCCATCCTCGGCTGGAAGGAGTACGAGCTGGAGCTGATGCGCGACAAGCACGACAACGTCGTGGTCGTCTGCTCCATCGAGAACTTCGACCCGATGGGCGTCCACACCGGCGACTCCATCACCGTCGCCCCGGCGATGACCCTCACCGACCGCGAGTACCAGATCCTCCGCGACATCGGCATCGCCGTCATCCGCGAGGTCGGCGTCGACACCGGCGGCTGCAACATCCAGTTCGCCGTCAACCCCGAGGACGGCCGGGTCATCGTCATCGAGATGAACCCGCGCGTCTCCCGCTCCTCGGCGCTCGCCTCCAAGGCCACCGGCTTCCCGATCGCCAAGATCGCCGCCAAGCTGGCCGTCGGCTACACGCTGGACGAGATCCCGAACGACATCACCGAGCAGACCCCGGCCTCCTTCGAGCCGACCCTCGACTACGTCGTCGTCAAGGTCCCGCGGTTCGCCTTCGAGAAGTTCCCGTCCGCCGACGCCACCCTCACCACGACCATGAAGTCGGTCGGCGAGGCCATGGCGATGGGCCGCAACTTCCCCGAGGCGCTCAACAAGGCGCTGCGCTCGCTGGAGAAGAAGGGCAGCCAGTTCTCCTGGGCCGGCCCGGTCGGCGACAGGACCGAGCTGCTGGCCAAGGCGGTCGTCCCCACCGACGGCCGGATCAACACCGTCATGGAGGCGATCCGGGCCGGCGCCACCCCGGAGGAGGTCTTCGAGGCCACCAAGATCGACCCGTGGTTCGTCGACCAGCTCTTCCTGCTCGACGAGATCGCCGGCGAGATCGCCGAGGCCGAGAAGCTCACCCCCGAGCTGCTGCGCCACGCCAAGCGGCACGGCTTCTCCGACGTGCAGATCGGCGAGATCCGCGGGCTGAAGGCGGACGTCGTCCGCGAGGTCCGGCACGCCCTCGGCATCCGTCCGGTCTTCAAGACCGTCGACACCTGCGCCGCCGAGTTCGCCGCCAGGACCCCGTACTTCTACTCGTCCTACGACGAGGAGAACGAGGTCGCCCCGCGCACCAAGCCCGCCGTGATCATCCTCGGCTCCGGCCCGAACCGCATCGGCCAGGGCATCGAGTTCGACTACTCCTGCGTGCACGCCTCCTTCGCGCTCGCCGAGGCCGGGTACGAGACCGTGATGGTCAACTGCAACCCGGAGACCGTCTCCACCGATTACGACACCTCCGACCGGCTCTACTTCGAGCCGCTCACCCTGGAGGACGTCCTGGAGATCGTCCACGCCGAGCAGCAGGCCGGCCCGCTCGCCGGCGTCATCGTCCAGCTCGGCGGCCAGACCCCGCTCGGCCTGGCCCAGGCGCTCAAGGACAACGGCGTGCCGATCGTCGGCACCCAGCCCGAGGCGATCGACCTCGCCGAGGAGCGCGGCGCGTTCGGCCGCGTCCTGCGCGACGCCGGCCTGCCCGCCCCCAAGCACGGCACCGCCTTCTCGTTCGACGAGGCCAAGGCCATCGCCGACGAGATCGGCTACCCCGTGCTCGCCCGCCCGTCCTACGTGCTCGGCGGCCGCGGCATGGAGATCGTCTACGACGAGGCCTCGCTCGCCTCCTACCTGGAGCGCCACGCCGGCCTGATCTCCGAGCACCCCGTGCTCATCGACCGCTTCCTCGACGACGCGGTCGAGATCGACGTCGACGCGCTCTACGACGGCACCGAGCTCTACCTCGGCGGCGTCATGGAGCACATCGAGGAGGCCGGCATCCACTCCGGCGACTCCGCCTGCGCACTGCCCCCGATCACCCTCGGCGGCTACGACATCAAGCGGCTGCGCACCTCCACCGAGGGGATCGCCCGCGGCGTCGGCGTCCGCGGCCTGATCAACATCCAGTTCGCGCTGGCCGGCGACATCCTCTACGTGCTGGAGGCCAACCCGCGCGCCTCCCGCACCGTGCCGTTCACCTCCAAGGCGACCGCCGTGCCGCTGGCCAAGGCCGCCGCCCGGATCTCGCTCGGCGCCACCATCGCCGAGCTCCGCCAGGAGGGCCTGCTCCCGGCCGAGGGCGACGGCGGCACGCTGCCCGCCGACTGCCCGATCTCCGTCAAGGAGGCCGTGCTGCCCTGGTCGCGCTTCCGCGACGTGGCCGGCCGCGGCGTCGACACCGTGCTCGGCCCCGAGATGCGCTCCACCGGCGAGGTCATGGGCATCGACCGGGTCTTCGGCACCGCCTACGCCAAGTCCCAGGCCGGTGCGTACGGCGCCCTGCCCACCAAGGGCAAGGTCTTCGTCTCGGTCGCCAACCGCGACAAGCGCAACCTGGTCTTCCCGGCCCGCGCGCTCGCCGAGCTCGGCTTCGAACTGCTCGCCACCACCGGCACCGCCGAGGTGCTGCAGCGCGGCGGCATCCCCGCCACCGTGGTGCGCAAGCACAGCGAGGGCGAGGGCCCGAACGGCGAGAAGACCATCGTCCAGCTGATCCACGAGGGCGCGGTCGACCTGATCATCAACACCCCGTACGGCACCGGCGGCCGCCTCGACGGCTACGAGATCCGCACCGCGGCCGTCTCCCGCGGTGTGCCGTGCCTGACCACCGTCCAGGCCATGGGCGCGGCCGTCCAGGGCATCGACGCGCTGCTGCGCGGCGAGGTCGGTGTGATGTCGCTCCAGGAGCACGCGGCCCTGATCAACGCCGGCCGCAAGTAGTCCGATTCCCGTGGGGGGCACCGGCCCGGCCCATCAGCGGCTTCGCCGCGGGCGGGTGCCCCCCACAGCCCTGCTCACGCTCAGGAAGGGCGCTGTGTACAAGCTCCTGTTCGACCTGGTCTTCAAGAAGATGGACCCGGAGAAGGCCCACCACCTCGCCTTCTTCTGGATCCGGCTGGCCGCCTCCGTCCCCGGCCTGCGGCAGCTCGTCAAGCTCGTCCTCGCCCCGCGCGACCGCGCGCTGCGCACCACCGCGCTCGGCCTGGACCTGCCCGGCCCGTTCGGCCTGGGTGCGGGCTTCGACAAGGACGGCATCGGCATCGACGGCCTCGCCATGCTCGGCTTCGACTTCGTCGAGATCGGCACCGTCACCGGCGAGCCGCAGCCGGGCAACCCCGCGCCTCGGCTGTTCCGGCTGACCGAGGACCGCGCCCTGATCAACCGGATGGGCTTCAACAACCAGGGCTCCGCCCGGGTCGCCGCCCGCCTCGCCGGCCGCGTCCGCACCAGCTGGACGCCGGTCGTCGGCGTCAACATCGGCAAGACCAAGGCCGTCGAGGAGGCCGACGCCACCGAGGACTACCTGAAGTCCACCCGGCGCCTCGCCCCGCACGCCGACTACCTGGTCGTCAACGTCTCCTCGCCGAACACCCCCGGCCTGCGGAACCTGCAGGCCGTGCAGATCCTCGGCCCGCTGCTCTGGGACGTCCGCAAGGCGGCCGACGAGGTCACCACCCACCACGTGCCGCTGCTGGTGAAGATCGCCCCCGACCTCGCCGACGAGGACATCGACGAGATCGCCGACATGGCCCTCACCCTCGGCCTGGACGGCATCATCGCCACCAACACCACCATCGGCCGCGAGGGCCTCGCCACCGACGCCGCCCGCGTCGAGGAGATCGGCATGGGCGGGCTCTCCGGGGCGCCGCTGAAGGCACGGTCGCTGGAGGTGCTGAAGCGGCTCCGGGCCCGCACCGAGGGCCGGCTCGCCATCATCTCGGTCGGCGGCATCGAGACCGCCGAGGACGCCTGGCAGCGGATCGTGCACGGCGCCGACCTGGTGCAGGGCTACAGCGCCTTCGTCTACGAGGGGCCGTTCTGGATGCGGCGCGTCCACAAGGGGCTCTCCGCCCGGCTGCGCGCCAGTGGCCACAAGACGATCGCCGACGCCGTGGGCACCGCCAAGGAGTAGGCGGCCGCTGCCCGGGGACGCGGGGGAGTGCGCGGAGCGGGAGGATCGTGCCGTTACCTGCGAACTCCCGGGTCCGTTGCACGTGGCGAGGCCCGCTTGATCGATCGAGAGGTGTCGGACATGGCCCATCCGGTGCGGTGCCGGGCGGAGGTGCTCGGGTGTGCCGCCGAGGGTGCGTACCACCGTCTGGTGCTGCGGGCGCCCGACGCCGCGTCCCGGGTGCGGCCGGGCCATTTCGCCTCGGTGGCCGGTGACCACGCGGTGGTCCGCGACGCGGTCGCGATCGCGCGGGCCGACGCCGCCGCCGGCACCCTGGAGCTGCTCGTCGCCGACGGCCCCCGCAGCGGCCCGCTCGACCTGATCGCCCCGCTCGGCGCGCCGTTCCCGGTGCCCGACGGGCCCGTCCGGGCCCTGCTGGTGGGCCACGCGCACCACGCGGCGCCGCTGCCGGCGCTCGGCGAGCAGCTCAAGGCCCGCGGCGGCCAGCTCGGCTACCTGCTGGGCGCGCCGACCGCCGCGGCCCTGCACGGCGTCGACGAGGCCCGGGCACTCACCCAGGACGTCCTGGTGGTCACCGAGGACGGCTCGGCCGGCCTCACCGGACGGGTCTGTGACCCGGTCGCGCAGGCCGCCCGCGCGATCGACGCCTCGGTGGTCTACGCCGCGGGCCCGCCCGACGTCCTCGCGGTGACCGCCGCGGCCGCCGCCGACCTCGGCATCCGCTGCTGGACGATGCTGGCCACGGACCTGCCCTGCGGCACCGGGCTCTGCGCGGCCTGCGTCGTCCCGGTGGTCGGTGCGGACGGGGTCAGCCGGTTCGCCCGGGTCTGCACCGAGGGCCCGGTGTTCGACGGCGGGCGGATCCGCTGGGCGGACATCGGGGCGGTGCCGGCCGATCTGGAGGGCGCGTGATGGAACCACAGGACGTCGACCTCTCCGCCCCCTTCGGCCCGCTGACCCTGCCGAACCCGCTCACCACCGCGGCCGGCTGCGCCGGACCGATCCGCGAACTCGCCAAGTTCGTCCCGCTGGACGCCCTGGGCTCGGTCACCACCCGCACGATCATGCCGCGTGCGCGGGCCGGCCACGCCACACCCCGCGCCGCCGCCACCCCGGCCGGGCTGCTGACCGGGCTCGGCCTGCCGGGGCCGGGCATCGAGGCCTTCGTCGAACGGGAGCTGCCCTGGCTGGCCGAACGCGGCGCCCGGGTGGTGGTGTCGATCGCGGGGGAGCGGATCGAGGAGTTCGCGGCGCTGGCCGCCCGCCTCGGCGGGCAGCCGGGCGTGGTGGGCCTGGAGCTGAACATCGGCGGCCCCAGCCACGCCGACCTCGGCCTGGTCTTCGCCGCCAACCCGGCGATCTCCTACGACCTCGTCCGCGCGGTGCGCAGGGCGGCCCCGGCCGACCTGCCGGTGTACGCCAAGCTGGCCCCGGACGTGCTGTCGATCACCGACATCGCGGCGGCCTGCGTCCGGGCCGGCGCGGACGGCCTCTCGATGATCAACACCGTGCCCGGGCTGGAGATCGACCCGGACACCCTGCGCCCGGCGCTCGCTGCCGGGCCCGGCGGTCTCTCCGGGCCCGCCGTACGGCCGGTGGCGCTGCGCTGCGTCCACCTGGTGCACGCCGCGATGCTGGCCGGACGGCTGCCCACCGTGCCGATCCTCGGCATGGGCGGTCTCGGCAGCGGCCGGGACGCGCTGGCCTTCGCCGCGGCCGGCGCCAGCGGCGTCGCGGTCGGCTCCGCCCTGCTGCACGACCCCACCGCGCCGCTGCGCATCCTGGACGAGCTGCGCACCGAGCTCGCCGCCCGCGGCCTCGCCGCGTTCACCGACGCCGTCGGCCTGGCCCACCGGGACTGACCGACCCGGCCCGACCCGACCCGACTCGCCCCGACTCGCCCCGACCTGCCCCGACCCGACCCGACCTGCCGCGACACCGGAGGACACCCATGACCACCCTCGCCCCGTTCGGCGCCCGCCTGCGCCAAGCCCTCGACACCCGCGGCCAGCTCTGCGTCGGCATCGACCCGCACGCCTCACTGCTGGCCGCCTGGGGCCTCGGCGACGACATCAAGGGCCTGGAGTCCTTCTCCCGCACCGTGGTGGAGGCGCTCGCGGACCGGGTCGCCGTGCTCAAGCCGCAGGCCGCCTTCTTCGAGCGCTTCGGCTCCCGGGGCATCGCCGTCCTGGAGAGCTGCGTCGCCGACGCCCGCGCCGCGGGCGCGCTGGTCGTGATGGACGCCAAGCGCGGCGACATCGGCTCGACCATGGCCGCGTACGCGGAGACCTTCCTCGCCCCGGACAGCCCGCTGTTCTCGGACGCCCTCACCGTCAGCCCCTTCCTGGGCTTCGGCTCGCTGCAGCCGGCCGTGGACCTGGCCCGGGCCAACGGCTGCGGCCTGTTCGCCCTGGCGCTGACCTCCAACCCGGAGGGTGCCGAGGTGCAGCGCGCGGTCGCCGCGGACGGCGAGAGCGTGGCGCAGGGCGTGCTGCGCCGGCTCGCGGCGGAGAACGCCGGCGCCGAGCCGCTCGGCTCCTTCGGCGCGGTGGTCGGCGCGACCCTCGCCGAGGCGGGCGTGGACCTGGCGATCAACGGCCCGCTGCTGGCCCCCGGGGTGGGTGCCCAGGGCGCCACCGCGGCGGATCTGCCGCGGGTCTTCGGGGACTCGGTGCGCAACGTGGTGCCGTCCGTGAGCCGCGACGTGCTGAAGCACGGACCGTCGATCGCGGCACTGCGCGAGGCGGCGGAACGATTCGTCCAGGATGTGAGCGGCGTCACAAAGGGCTGACCAACCGTCGTCGAGCGCGGTGGGTTTGCCCGGAAAAGTCCTGTGTCTGCCCCGGCTGACCAGGACTTTTCGTGTTCTTTTCCTGACGTGGCGGCCTAAGTTGGGTAGTGTCCCGCGGTAGGTCACCGGAAGGCGGCGGAATTCCGCCGCCGTGCAGGTCAGAGCCTGCGCTCCGGAGGCCGGGCACCACCAGTCATAGCTCATCCCTTCCATCCATACCTGAGGTGAACGGCGTGGCTCTTCCGCCCCTTACCCCCGAACAGCGCGCCGCTGCGCTCGCCAAGGCCGCCGAAGCTCGGCGGAAGCGCGCCGACGTGAAGAACAAGCTGAAGCACTCCGGTGCGTCGCTGCACGACGTGATCAAGGCCGGCAAGGCCGACGACGAGGTCATCGGCAAGATGAAGGTCTCCGCCCTGCTCGAGAGCCTTCCGGGCGTCGGCAAGGTGCGCGCCAAGCAGATCATGGAGCGCCTCGGCATCTCCGAGAGCCGCCGTGTGCGCGGTCTCGGTACCAACCAGATCGCCTCCCTGGAGCGGGAGTTCGGCGGCGCGGCCACCTGAGCCGGGCCCCCTGGTCCCCGGACGGTCCGCGATCCGGGATAATCGGTGCATGAGTGAGCGTCCGCGGCTGACCGTGCTCTCCGGCCCCTCGGGGGTCGGCAAGAGCACGGTCGTCGCTCATATGAGGAACATGCACCCCGAGGTCTGGCTCTCGGTGTCGGCGACGACCCGCCACCCGAGGCCGGGCGAGCGGGACGGGGTCCAGTACCACTTCGTCGACAACGACCAGTTCGACAAGCTGATCGCCAACGGCGAGCTGCTGGAGTGGGCCGTGTTCGCCGGCAACCGCTACGGCACCCCGCGGCAGGCGGTCCAGGACCGGCTCGACCGCGGTGAGCCCGTCCTGCTGGAGATCGACCTGCAGGGCGCCCGGCAGGTGCGCGAGTCGATGCCCGAGGCGCAGCTGGTGTTCCTGGCTCCGCCGAGCTGGGACGAGCTGGTCCGCCGGCTGACCGGGCGCGGCACCGAGCCGCAGCACGTGATCGACCAGCGGCTCGACGCCGCCAAGGTCGAGCTGGCGGCCGAGACCGAGTTCGACACGACCCTTGTCAACACCTCCGTCGAGCAGGTAGCAGCCGAACTGCTAGCCTTGCTCGGTGTAGTCTGACCGGATCGGCTCGTTGAGCCGGTCGTCAGACTGTGTGAGACCAACAAGTCCACTTTCGGAAGGTTTTCGCGTGTCCTCTTCGATGACCACGCCCGAGGGCATCATCAACCCGCCGATCGACGAGCTCCTCGAGGCCACCGACTCCAAGTACAGCCTGGTGATCTACGCGGCCAAGCGTGCCCGCCAGATCAATGCGTACTACTCGCAGCTGGGCGAGGGCCTGCTCGAGTACGTCGGCCCGCTGGTCGACACCCACGTGCACGAGAAGCCGCTGTCGATCGCGCTGCGCGAGATCAACGCCGGCATGCTCACCGCCGAGGCGATCGAGGCCGCCTGAGTCTCCCTGCGCAAGGGCCCGTCGGACGTGTTCCGGCGGGCCCTTCGCTGTGCTCCGGGGCTGTGCTCCTGGTCATGGTGCACCGGCCGTCCGGGCCGCCGTAGGGTGAGGTCGAGCCACACCCGGGCACGGCCGGACAAGGAGACCCACCCACCATGAACGCACCGCGCGTCGTCCTCGGCGTCAGCGGCGGCATCGCCGCCTACAAGGCCTGCGAGCTGCTGCGACGGTTCACCGAGTCCGGCCACCAGGTCACCGTGGTGCCCACCGAGGCCGCGCTGCACTTCGTCGGCGAGGCCACCTGGGCGGCGCTCTCCGGCCGCCCGGCGGCCACCGAGACCTGGGAGAGCGTGCACGAGGTGCCGCACGTGCGGATCGGCCAGAACGCCGACCTCGTGGTGGTCGCCCCCGCCACCGCCGACCTGCTCGCCAAGGCCGCCCACGGCCTGGCGGACGACCTGCTGACCAACACGCTGCTCACCGCCCGTTGTCCGGTGGTGCTCGCGCCGGCGATGCACACCGAGATGTGGGAGCACCCGGCCACCCAGGAGAACGTCGCCACCCTGCGCCGCCGCGGCACCGTCGTGCTGGAGCCCGCCGTCGGCCGGCTCACCGGCAAGGACACCGGCAAGGGGCGGCTCCCCGACCCGGCGGAGATCTTCGAGGCCTGCCGCCGGGTGCTGGCCCGCGGCACGGTCGAGCAGGACCTGGCCGGCCGGCACGTGGTGGTCTCCGCCGGCGGCACCCGCGAGCCGCTCGACCCGGTGCGCTTCCTCGGCAACCGCTCGTCCGGCAAGCAGGGCTACGCGCTGGCCGCGACCGCCGCCGCCCGCGGCGCCCGGGTCACCCTGCTCTCCGCGAACGTGGAGCTGCCCGACCCCGCGGGTGTCGACGTCGTGCGGGTGTCCACCGCGCTGCAACTGCGCGAGGCCGCGCGGAAGGCCGTCCTGGACGCCGACGCCGTCGTCATGGCCGCCGCCGTGGCCGACTTCCGCCCGGCCGAGTACGCCAGCGGCAAGATCAAGAAGGTGGACGGGGTCGACCCGGCCCCGGTCGTGCTCGTGCGCAACCCCGACATCCTCGCCGAGCTCTCCGCCGAGCGGGCCCGGCCGGGCCAGCTGGTGGTCGGCTTCGCGGCCGAGACCGACGACGTCCTCGCCAACGGCCGGGCCAAGCTCGCCCGCAAGGGATGCGACCTGCTCGTGGTGAACGAGGTCGGCGACGGCAAGGCCTTCGGCCAGGACACCAACGCCGCGACCGTGCTCTCCGCCGACGGCGGCGAGACCGCCGTGCCGCACGGGCCGAAGGAGGCCCTCGCCGACGCCGTCTGGGACGCCGTGGCCGCCCGCCTCGGCTGACCGGACGGGATCACGGTCACACGACTGCCATACACGGGGAGTGCCCGATGTCGGTGGTCGGCCGTTACACTCCAGGAATCAAGTCTTTCCGGATGCCCTGAAGACCAGGGCATTCAGTCAGCAGCCGCTGCAACCCCAGGGAGCGCTGTGTCTCGCCGCCTGTTCACCTCGGAATCCGTCACCGAGGGACACCCCGACAAGATCGCTGACCAGATCAGCGACACCATCCTGGACGCCCTCCTCAAGGAGGACCCGTCGTCGCGCGTCGCCGTGGAGACCCTGATCACCACCGGCCTGGTGCACATCGCCGGTGAGGTCACCACCAAGGCCTACGTGCCGATCGCGCAGCTCGTCCGCGACAAGATCCTCGAGATCGGCTACGACAGCTCGAAGAAGGGCTTCGACGGCGCTTCCTGCGGCGTGTCGGTCTCCATCGGATCGCAGTCCCCGGACATCGCCCAGGGTGTCGACACCGCGCACGAGCACCGGGTCGAGGGCGAGGACGACGAGCTCGACAAGCAGGGTGCCGGCGACCAGGGCCTGATGTTCGGCTACGCGTGCGACGACACGCCGGAGCTGATGCCGCTGCCGATCACCCTCGCGCACCGCCTCGCGCGCCGCCTGTCCGAGGTCCGCAAGAACGGGACCATCCCGTACCTGCGCCCCGACGGCAAGACCCAGGTCACCATCGAGTACGACGGCGACAAGGCCGTCCGCCTCGACACCGTGGTCGTCTCCTCGCAGCACGCGAGCGACATCGACCTGGAGTCGCTGCTCACCCCGGACATCCGCGAGTTCGTCGTGGAGCCCGAGCTCAAGGCGCTCGCCGACGAGGGCATCAAGCTCGTCACCGAGGGCTACCGCCTGCTCGTCAACCCGACCGGCCGCTTCGAGATCGGCGGCCCGATGGGCGACGCCGGCCTCACCGGCCGCAAGATCATCATCGACACCTACGGCGGCTACGCGCGCCACGGCGGCGGCGCCTTCTCGGGCAAGGACCCGTCCAAGGTCGACCGCTCCGCCGCGTACGCGATGCGCTGGGTGGCGAAGAACATCGTCGCCGCGGGCCTGGCCCGCCGCGCCGAGGTGCAGGTCGCGTACGCGATCGGCAAGGCCGAGCCGGTCGGCCTGTTCGTCGAGACCTTCGGCACCGAGACCGTGCCTGTCCTGGACATCCAGAAGGCCGTCACCGACGTCTTCGACCTCCGCCCGGCCGCGATCATTCGTGACCTGGACCTGCTGCGCCCGATCTACGCCCAGACCGCCGCGTACGGCCACTTCGGCCGCGAGCTGGCGGACTTCACCTGGGAGCGGACCGACCGCGTCGCGGAGCTGAAGAAGGCCCTCGGCGCCTGATCCGGCCCGTCCAGAGGCGGCAGCCACCCACCCGGGAGGCTGCCGCCTCTGGCGTTCCCGCACCCGGCCGGCCGGCGGTCCCCGCGGACGGCGCGCGCGGCGGGCGGGCCTGTCGGCGGGGTCGGCTATGTTGGCGGCGGACGGTTGTGCGGAGGGATCGATGAGCGGCGCAGACGGCGCCGGCGAGCAGCTGGCGTTCATCCGGGAGACGGTGCGGAAGGCCAGGCCGCGGGCCGCCCGGGGCGTCGAGCTGGCCGCCGAGCTCCCGGTGGCACGGGTGCTGGTGGACAAGGGCGTGCTCAGCCTCGACCAGTACTTCGACTACGCGGTGCCCGCCGCGATGGCCGAGGACGCCCGGCCCGGGGTGCGGGTACGGGTGCGGTTCGGCGGCCGGGTCGCCGCCTCCGGCCGCCGCGAGGGCGGCGCCCTGCACGACGGCTTCGTCGTGGAGCGCCGCGCCACCTCCGACTACGCGGGCCCGCTGGCGCCGCTGGCCCGGGTGCTCTCCCCCGAGCAGGTGCTCACCCCGGCCCTGCTGCAGCTGTGCCGCGCCGTCGCCGACCGCTACGCCGGCAGCCTCGCCGACGTCCTCCAACTGGCCGTGCCGCCGCGGCACGCCGGGGCCGAGTCGGAACCCTCCCCGCGCCCGCTGCCGCCGCCCGCCGCACCGGAACCGGGCAGCTGGGCCCGCTACCCGCAGGGCCCGTCGTTCCTGGCCTCGCTGGTCGCCGGCCACGCCCCGCGCGCGGTGTGGACGGCCCTCCCCGGCCCCGAACGGTCGGCCGAGATCGCGCGGGCCGTGGCCGCGGCACTGGCCTCCGGCCGCGGCGCGCTGGTGATCCTGCCGGACGGTCGGGAGGTGGCCCGGGTGGACGAGGCGCTCACCGAACTGCTCGGCGCGGGCCTGCACACGGTGCTGGCCGCGGAGGCCGGCCCGCAGGAGCGGTACCGGAGCTGGCTGGCGGTGAGCCGCGGATCGGTGCGCGCCGTGATCGGCACCCGGGCGGCCGTGTTCGCGCCGGTGCACGACCTGGGACTGATCGTCGTCTGGTCCGACGGCGACAGCAGCCACAGCGACCCGAACGCCCCGCACCCGCACGTCCGGGAGGTGGCGCTGCTGCGGGCCGCGGACGAGGGCACGGGCGTGCTGCTCGGCGGGCTCGCCATGACGGTCGAGGCCGCCCGGCTGCTGAAGACCGGGTGGGCACGGCCGTTGGCGGCCGAGCGCGAGACCGTCCGCGCGCTGGCCCCGCGGGTACGGACGGTGACCGACCAGGACCAGGCCAGGGACGCCGCCGCACAGGCCGCCCGGCTGCCGACGGTCGCCTGGGAGGTGGCCCGCGAGGCGGTGACCCGCGGCCCGGTGCTCATCCAGGTGCCGCGGCGCGGATACCTGCCGAGCATCGCGTGCGGGCGCTGCCGGACACCGGCCCGCTGCCGGCCCTGCGGCGGCCCGCTGCAGTCGGCCGGGGCCCAGGCACCGCTCACCTGCGCCTGGTGCGGCACCGCCGAGCCGGACTGGCACTGCGTCGAGTGCGGCTCGTTCCGGCTGCGGGCCCAGGTCGTGGGCGCCCGGCGGACGGCCGAGGAACTCGGCAAGGCCTTCCCCCGGGTGCCGGTTCGGACGTCCGGGCGGGAGTCGGTGCTGGCCGCCGTCCCGGGCACACCCGCACTCGTGATCTCCACCCCGGGCGCCGAGCCGGTCGCCGAGGGCGGGTACGCGGCCGCACTGCTGCTGGACGGCTGGGCGCTGCTCACCCGCCCCGACCTGCGGGCCGGCGAGGAGGCGCTGCGCCGCTGGCTGACCGCCGCCGCCCTGGTGCGGCCGGCCGCCGAGGGCGGCACGGTCGTCGTGGTCGCCGAGCCGACCGCCCGCCCGGTGCAGGCCCTGGTCCGCTGGGACCCGGCCGGGCATGCCGCCACCGAACTGGAGGAACGGGAGCAGCTGCACTTCCCGCCGGTCTCCCGGATGGCCTCCGTCACCGGCTCGCCGCAGGCGGTGGCCGACCTGCTCGGCCTGGTCCGCCTGCCGGAGGGCGCCGACGTGCTGGGCCCGGTACCGGTGCCCGGGGGCAGGGCGGAGGAGGTCGAGCGGGCGCTGCTGCGGGTCGCGCCGGGGCAGGGCGCCGCGCTGGCCTCGGCGCTCAAGGCGGCGCAGATCGCCCGACAGGCGCTGCGCGGTGCCGACCCGGTGCGGATCCGCGTCGACCCGCCCGACATCGGCTGATCCCGGACGGCGATCAGGCCGTGACCTGCGGGTTGTCGGGGCGGTCCGGCTGATCGTCGGGGTTGCTCCGGGCCGGCGCCGGGCCCGCCCCCGCGCCCGCGGTCTGCCCGCACGTCCGGTCGGGACGGCAGACCGCGGCCGCCGGGTCAGCGGGCGATGCGGGCGCCGGGCGGGGTGGAGAGACCGCCCTGGCGGGCCTGGGGGACGGTACGCGACAGGGCGCCGGGTACGGCCGCCTCGGCCCGTTCGTGGTGCGGTTCGGCGGGATGTTCCTCACGCGGTGCGGCGGGGGCCGGCACGGTGGCGGCGGCCAGCAGCTCGTTGGCGGGCCGGCGCATCCCGTACCGGCGGTGCACGGCCTGCTTGGTGACACCCAGGGCGGAGCCCACGGAGTCCCAGGAGAAGCCGAGCGCCCGGTCGAACTCGACGGCCGCCGCGACCAGCGTCTCCACGCTCTCGCGCAGCTCCTGCGCCAGCCGGACGGTCGGCGCGGGCGCCCGCCCGTACACCACGAAGCCCGCCGAGGTGCTCGGCCGGCGCGGCCGGTAGACGTTCCCCAACTGGGCGGTCAGTGTGCGCAGGGCGTCCACCTGGCGCCGCACCCGCTCGATGTCCCGCACCAGCAGGTGCAGGCTCGCCCGAGCCCTCGCGTCGTGGTTGATCTGCTCGGCCATGGCCTCGGCGCCACCTCTCCGTACCGTGGGCTGTGACCGAGACGCCGATGCGTCCCGGTCAATTCCACTTGACCAACGCCCGACCCATGGCCCGGGTAACGCGCCCGTCCGAGAAGCTCGGTGGGAATTCCGCGACCACCGCCCGGCAGCCCGGCCCGGCCGCCCACCGGCCCCGACCTCGCCGAACCCGGCCCCGGCCGGCCGCGCCCATTGCATAGACTCTGCGGGTACGTCTCTCCGCCGCCGATGCCCCCGAGGAGCCCCGCAGCCATGGCCATCCAGCCGATCAGGATCTTCGGCGACCCGGTGCTCAGGGCCACGGCCAAGCCGGTGACCACCTTCGACAAGGAGCTGCGGCGCCTGGTCAAGGACCTCACCGACACTATGCTCGACGCTCCCGGCGCTGGCCTTGCCGCCCCCCAACTCGGCGTCTCCCTGCGGGTGTTCACATACAACGTGGACGGCGTGGTGGGTCACCTGATCAACCCCGACCTGTCGCTCACCGACGAGGAGCAGGACGGCCCCGAGGGCTGCCTCTCGCTGCCGGGCCTGCGCTTCGACACCAAGCGCGCGCACGGCGTCGTCGCCAGGGGCTTCAACATGCACGGCGACCCGGTGACGATCGAGGGCACCGAGCTGCTCGCCCGCTGCATCCAGCACGAGACCGACCACCTCGACGGGATCATCTTCATCGACCGCCTCGACCGCGAGGCCCGCAAGGCCGCGCTCAAGGCCGTCCGCGAGGCCGACTGGGGCGACGGCCCGGCGCCGACCGTCCGGATCTCGCCGCACTCCACCTTCGGCTCCGCCCGCTGATCCTCCCCTCCCGCCCGCGCCGGGCCGGAGAGCACGCATTCCCAGAAAGGCACCCATGCGCCTCGTCTTCGCCGGCACCCCCGAGGTCGCCGTCCCCGCCCTGGACGCCCTGCTGGCCTCCGACCGGCACGAGGTGGTCGCCGTGGTGACCCGCCCCGACGCGGTCTCCGGCCGCGGCCGCCACACGGTCGCCAGCCCGGTCGCCCGGCGCGCCGAGGAGGCCGGCATCGAGGTGCTCAGGCCCGCGAAGCCGAGCGACCCGGACTTCCTCGCCCGCCTCGCCGAACTCGCCCCGGACTGCTGCCCGGTCGTCGCCTACGGCGCCCTGCTGCGCCCCGCCGCCCTGGAGATCCCCCGGCACGGCTGGGTCAACCTGCACTTCTCGCTGCTGCCCGCCTGGCGCGGCGCCGCCCCGGTGCAGCACGCGGTGATGGCCGGCGACGAGGTCACCGGCGCCTCCACCTTCCTCATCGAGGAGGGCCTGGACTCCGGCCCGCTGTACGGCGTCGTCACCGAGGAGATCCGCCCCGCCGACACCAGCGGCGACCTGCTCACCCGGCTCTCGCACTCCGGCGCCCGGCTGCTCGCCGCCACCATGGACGGCATCGAGGACGGCGCGCTGCACGCCGTGCCGCAGCCCGCCGAGGGCATCACCGTCGCCCCCAAGATCAACGTCGAGGACGCCCGGATCGACTGGACCCACCCCGCCCTCCGGGTCGACCGCCTCGTCCGCGGCTGCGCCCCCGCCCCCGGCGCCTGGACGCTCTTCCGCGGCGAGCGCCTCAAGCTGGCCGGCCCGGTGAAGCTCCTCACCGACTCCGCCGAGCTCGCCCCCGGCGAGACGGCCGTCGCCAAGCACAGCGTCCGGGTCGGCACCGGCAGCCACGACATCGAGCTCGGCGAGGTCCAGCCGCAGGGCAAGAAGCAGATGCGCGCGGCAGACTGGGCCCGAGGGGTCCGCATCGAGTCCGGCGAGCGGCTCGGCGACTGACCCCCGCCGCCCGACCCACCACACTTCCGTCCGCAGCACATTCGAGGCACCCCGTGACCACGCCCAGCGCCAAGCGCGCCCCCCGCCCGCACCGCCGCCCCAAGAAGGACCCGGCCCGGATCGTCGCCTTCCGCGCCCTGCGCGCCGTCGACGAGCGCGACGCCTACGCCAACCTCGTCCTGCCGCCGCTGCTGCGCGAGGCCGAGCAGAAGGGCATGGAGCGCCGCGACGCCGCCCTCGCCACCGAGCTCGTCTACGGCACGCTGCGTCAGCAGGGCACCTACGACGCGATCATCGCCGCCTGCATCGACCGCCCGCTGCGCGAGGTCGACCCGCCGGTCCTCGACGTCCTCTCGCTCGGCGCCCACCAGCTGCTCGCCACCCGCATCCCCAGCCACGCGGCCGTGTCCGCCACCGTCGAGCTCGCCCGGGTGGTGCTCGGCGACGGCCGCGCCAAGTTCGTCAACGCGGTGCTCCGCCGGATCAGCGCCCAGGACCTCGACGCCTGGATCGAGCAGGTCGCCCCGCCGTACGACGAGGACGCCGAGGACCACCTCGCCGTCGTCCACTCCCACCCGCGCTGGGTGGTCTCCTCGCTCTGGGACGCCCTCGGCCGCTGGCAGCCTGAGGCCTCTGGCCGCGCCGCCGTCGAGGAGCTGCTGCGCGCCGACAACGACCGCCCCGAGGTCACCCTCGTCGCCCGCCCCGGCCGCGCGACCGTCGCCGAACTCCGCGAGGCCCTCCCGGATGCCGTGGACGGCCGCTGGTCCCCTTACGCGCTGCGGCTCGCCGAGGGCGGCGACCCGGGCGGCATCACCGCCGTCCGCGAGGGCCGCGCCGGTGTCCAGGACGAGGGCAGCCAGCTGGTCGCGCTCGCCCTGGCCGCCGCCCCGCTGGACGGGCCCGACCGGGTCTGGCTGGACGGCTGCGCCGGCCCCGGCGGCAAGGCCGCCCTGCTCGCGGCCGTCGCCGCCGAGCGCGGCGCCGCGCTGGTCGCCTCCGAGAAGCAGCCGCACCGGGCCCGCCTGGTCGCCCGCGCGCTCGCCGGCAACCCCGGCCCGTACACCGTGATCGCCGCCGACGGCACCCGGCCCGCCTGGGCCCCCGGCAGCTTCGACCGCGTCCTGGTCGACGTGCCCTGCTCCGGACTCGGCGCGCTGCGCCGCCGCCCGGAGGCCCGCTGGCGCCGCCGCCCCGAGGACCTCGCCGGCTTCGGCCCGCTCCAGCGCGACCTGCTGCGCGGCGCGATCCGGGCCGCCCGGGTCGGCGGCGTGGTCGGCTACGCCACCTGCTCGCCGCACCTCGCGGAGACCCGCGCGGTCGTCGACGACGTGCTGCGCGGCGAGAGCGGCGTGGAGTGGATCGACGCCCGTCCGCTGCTGCCTGGCCTGCCCGCCCTCGGCGACGGCCCGGACATCCAGCTCTGGCCGCACCTGCACGGCACCGACGCTATGTACCTCGCACTGCTGCGCCGCACCGCCTGACGGCCGCGCACCGTCCGGGCGGGGAATTCATCCACCGCCCGAACGAAATCCTGGACAGCGGCGGCCGGGGTGGCCGAGGGTGGGAGCCATGGAGTTCACCCACCTCGGCCGCACCGGCCTCACCGTCTCCCGGCTCTGCCTCGGCACCATGAACTTCGGTCCGCACACCGAGGAGACCGACGCCCACCGGATCATGGACGCCGCCCACGAACTGGGCATCAACTTCTTCGACACCGCCAACGTCTACGGCTGGGGCGAGAACAAGGGCCGCACCGAGGAGATCATCGGCAGCTGGTTCGCGCAGGGCGGCGGCCGCCGCGAGAAGACCGTCATCGCCACCAAGCTCTACGGCGACATGGGGGAGTGGCCCAACGAGGGCCGGCTCTCGGCGCTCAACATCCGCCGCGCCGTCGACGCGAGCCTCAAGCGCCTGCAGACCGACCACATCGACCTGTACCAGATGCACCACATCGACCGGGCCACTCCGTGGGAGGAGATCTGGCAGGCGATGGAGGTGCTGACCACCCAGGGAAAGATCATCTACGTCGGTTCGAGCAACTTCGCCGGCTGGCACATCGCCCGCGCCCAGGAGACCGCCAGGGCCCGCAACTTCCTCGGCCTGACCAGCGAGCAGTCGCTCTACAACCTGCTGGAGCGCAGCGTCGAGCTGGAGGTCCTGCCCGCCGCGCAGCACTACGGCCTCGGCCTCATCCCGTGGTCCCCGCTGCACGGCGGCCTGCTCGGCGGCGTGCTGCGCAAGGAGCGCGAGGGCGTGCGCCGCGCCTCCGGCCGGGCCGCCGAGACCCTGGAGAAGCACCGCGAGCAGATCCAGGCGTACGAGGACCTCGCCGCCGAACTCGGCCACGAGCCCGGCGACGTGGCGCTAGCCTGGCTGCTCTCCCGTGAGGGCGTCACCGCGCCGATCGTCGGCCCGCGCACCCTGGAGCAGCTGCACGCGGCCAACCGCGCGCAGGAGGTGACGCTGGACCAGAAGACCCTGGAGCGCCTCGACGAGATCTTCCCGGGCCACCGCACCGCCCCGGAGGACTACGCCTGGTAGTGCGCCTGGTCGTACGCTGGGCAGACGGCGACCGGTGGCAAGGCCCGGCCGAGGCCCGTCCCCTCCGCGGGGGCGGGCCCCTTCACTGCGCGAGTTATTGACGGTCAATCTAATACGGTCTACGGTCTCGGCAGACCCCACCCGAGCGACCGAGGAGCCGACCCTCATGGCGACCACCGCGCGCAACGCCACCACCGCCGTCCTGGAGGAGCGCGACCGGCAGCGCCGGCGGACCGCCGAACGCCTCCTCGCCTCCTCCGCCAAGCTCTCCTTCGACCCGCTCAAGGACATCGACTGGGACGTCCGGCCCGTCCCCGGCGCCTACTACATCGCCCCGCACCGGATCTCCCTCTACGGCACCGACCTCTGGGAGCGCCTCAGCGAGGAACAGCGGATCGAACTCAGCAAGCACGAGGTGGCCTGCGTCGCCAGCGTCGGCATCTGGTTCGAGGAGATCCTCATGCAGATGCTGCTCCGGCACGCCTTCGACCGGGACCCGACCACCGCGCACGTCCAGTACGCGCTGACCGAGATCGCCGACGAGTGCCGACACTCGGTCATGTTCGCCCGCATGATCGCCTGGATGGGCGCGCCCGCGTACGGCCCGGGCCGCCTCGCCCACGAACTCGGCCGGGTCTTCAAGGCGATCTCCACCCACAGCCAGACCTTCGGCGGCACCATGTACGTCGAGGAGATCCTGGACGCCTTCCAGCGCGACATGATGGCCGACGAGTCGCTGCAGCCGCTCTCCCGCCAGGTCGCCCGGATCCATGTCATCGAGGAGTCCCGGCACATCACCTACGCCCGCGAGGAACTCGTCCGCCAGGACCTCGGGCCGGTCCGCCGCCGGATCGAGCAGCTGCTCATGGGCATCGTCATCCACGTCGCCACCACCCACCTGATCAACCCGCGGGTGTACGCGGCCGTCGGCATCGACCCCAAGGAGGGCCGCCGGGCCGCGAAGCGGAACCCGAACTGGCGGACCGCCAAGACCGAGATGGCCGCCAAGGTGGTCGGCGTGCTGGACCGGGCCGGACTGGTAGGACGCACCAACCGCTGGCTGCTGCGCGGCGCCGGCATCCTCTGACGGCCGCCGCCGGGCCCGCGACAATCCGTGCCCAACATGAGTGAAGAGCAGGGCAGTTGAAGTCGGAGGGTGGTGGGTGGCCCCGGCCGGCCGGCAACTCGGCGTGTTCCGCGAGCGGTTGGCGCCGAGCGGTGGGCGCCGAGCAGTTGGTGACAGGCGGTTGGTGACGGGCGGTTGGCGCCGAGCGGTTGGCGAACCCTCCGTGACGGCCGCGGCGGGCCGGAGCCGGGCCGCCGCGACGGCCCAGCGCACCCGACAACTCGGCGTGCCTCACCGGCCGTTGGCGGCACTCTCCGTGACGGTCGGGCGGGTCCGGGGCGGGCCGTCCGCGCCTGGCGGAGCGCGCTGCCGCATCGCAGCGCCTCGGGCGCGGCGTTAGAATTCTGCCGACGGTTCTGATGACGCGACGGCGATCCGGCCCGCGGGTGCAACGGCTGCGGCTACTGCCCGCCCCACCTCGACACGGGCTGAAAGGCGGCCCGTGATGCACCGTGACACTCTCCGGGGCCGGCCACCGGCTCCCCCCGACAAGGGGAAGCCGCCCTCGCCGGCGGTGCGGGCCGCAGTGGCCCGGCGCACGTGGGCCGAGGCGCGGACCGACGGCCTCGCCGCCTCGCTCGTCGACCAGGTCTCGGCGGACGCCCTGCGGGACACGGTCGAGGCGCTTGCCGCCTTCCACACCCGGCACACGTTCTCACCGCTCATCGACGGCGCGGCCGACGAGATCGCAAGCCGGCTGGCGGCGGCGGGCTGCCCGGACGTCGCCAGAACGACCTGGTCCAACCTCGGCCACAGCGCCGACAACGTCATCGGCACCAAGCCCGGCACGACGGCCGGCCGGCCCGTCGTCATCCTGTGTGCCCACTACGACAGCCGCGCCGAGAATCTGGACGACGCGACGGCACGCGCCCCAGGGGCCGACGACAACGCCAGCGGGGTCGCCGCCGTGCTGGAGGCGGCGCGGCTGCTCGCCCCGGTCGCGCTCGCGTCCACCGTCCGGTTCGTGGCGTTCTCCGGCGAGGAGCAGGGCCTTTGGGGGTCTGCGGCCTACGCCGAGGAACTCCACGCCGCGGGCCCCGAGGTCCACCGCATCGTGAACCTGGACATGGTGGGCAGGCCCCCGTCGGACGGCTCCGTCACCGTGGAGCGCGACCTTGGCAACGAGGTGCCCGGCAACGACGCCGCTTCGCAGGCGTTCGGCGCGGTCATGGCGCAGGCAGCCGCCGACCACACCGACCTGCCCGTCCTGCTCGGCCCGATCTACGCCAGTGACTACATGCCCTTCGAGGCCCTCGGCGACGTGGCCATCGGCGCGTACGAGGGCGAGGGGAACCCGCACTACCACCGGACCTCCGACACCCCCGCAACCCTCGACTACGGCTACCTCGCCGACGTCACCAGGTTCACCGTGGCGACCCTGCTCGCCGACGCGCTGGACGCCTGACCCGTGCCCGGCCGGCCGCAGAGCGCGCCGGAGGACGGAAGGCCGCAGGCGCACGATTCGGCCCGGCCTGCGCGCATGTGCGTCCGGGCCCACCGGCTGGGCGGGGCGTCCGGCCGTGCGTCAGAATGATCACTGTGCAGCCGATCAGCCACCCGGTCCCCTACTACGCGCAGTGGGAGTCACCCGACCTCGTCCCCGACATCCTGGCCGGCACCGTCCTCGCCGAGGACGACCCGCGCTGGGAGGAGTCGGGCGCGCCCGACCGGGAGGAGTACGCCTACTGGTCCTGGCGGGCCTGCGGGATGGCCTGCCTGCGGATGGCGCTCGACCACTGGTGGGGCGTCGCCCCGCCGATCGTCCGGCTCGCCGAGGAGAGCCGCGAGGCCGGGGCCTACATCCGGCACCCCGACGGGCGGCTGGACGGGCTCGTCCACGCCCCCTTCGCCGGTTACGTCCGCAAGCGGTGGGGCCTGTTCGCGGACGCCCGCTCGCCGCTCCCCGCCGCCGACCTGCGCAGCCACCTCGCGGCCGGCCGGCTGCCGATGATCTCCGTCCACCCCTCGATCCGCACCCTGGAACCCGCGCCGTCCAGGACCGGCGGCCACCTGGTGCTCGCCGTCGGCGCCGACGACGACGCCCTGCTGATCCACAACCCGTCCGGCTTCCCCGGCCAGTCGCAGCAGCACGCCCGGGTGCCCTGGTCCGAGCTCGACCGCTTCTACGCCGGCCGCGGCATCGTCCTCGGCCCGCCCACCCCCGGCCGCGCCGAGTGAGACCGTGGCCGGGCCGAGTGGGACCGCGGCCGAACCGGGCGGAGCCCCCGCCGGGCCGCGGTCGTCCGTGCCGTGAGCTTTTCCGACGCCCGCCCCGGCCCGCTGCTAGCGTGGCCGCGCCCCGGGGCCCGGCCGGCCGTGCGGGCCGCGACCACCCCGGGAGGCTGCCGTGACCAGTGCCGAACCGCTGCCCGACGCGCCGCTGTTGCGCGCCCGCACCGTGGACGTGGTGCGCGACGGCCGGTACCTGCTGCGGGACGTCTCGCTCACCGTCGAGGCCGGCCAGCACTGGGCCCTGCTCGGCGCCAACGGCGCCGGAAAGTCCACCCTGCTCGCCCTCCTCGGCGCGGTCTCGCACCCCACCCACGGCGAGGTCCACGTGCTCGGCCGGCGCCTCGGCCGGGTCGACATCCGCGCCCTGCGCACCCACCTCGGGCACGTCAACCCGCGCCACCCGCTGCGCTCCCCGCTGCCCGTCCGCACCGTGGTGCTGACCGGCCTCACCAACAGCGTCGAGCCCGAACCCCGCTGGCGGCCCACCGCCGAGCAGGCCGCGCACGCCGAACACCTGCTGGACACCGTGGGCATGGCCCACCGCGCCGACGACCCCTGGACCACCCTCTCCCAGGGCGAACGCGGCCGCGCCCTGATCGCCCGCGCCCTCATGCCGCAGCCCCGGCTGCTGCTGCTCGACGAGCCCGCCACCGGACTCGACCTCACCGCCCGTGAACTCCTCCTCGGCAGCCTCGACCTGCTGCGCCGCCGCCACCCCGGGCTCGCCACCGTGCTCGTCACCCACCACCTGGAGGAGCTGCCGGAGACCACCACGCACGCCCTGCTGCTGCGCGAGGGCGGCTGCGTGGCGGCCGGACCGGTCGACGAGGTCGTCACCACCGACCTGATCAGCGCCTGCTTCGGACACCCCATCAGCATCGCCCGCCACGACGGACGGTGGACCGCCCGCGCGGCCAGGACCACACCGGCCGCCCTGTGAGCGGCGGGCCCGGGAAGACCGTCAGACCGGCGCCTCGATCCAACTGATGCACCGGTGCTGCCAGTCCCAGTCCTTGCAGAGCCGGCCGGAGGCCCGCACCACCGGGTCGTCGCGATCCACGAACCGGGTCACGATCGTCCCGTCCTTGATCTCCGAGATCCCGACCTGGCGCTCCAGGTCGATCTTCAGCCGTTTCGCCAGCTCGAGGCCGGTGATCGCGTACCTTCCCTACGCCTCCGGATACTTCTCGAAGACCTCCCTCACGGCCTCGAAGAAGGCGGTGTCCCGCTCGGCGTAGACCTGTTGTCCTGTCGTCATGCTGCGCTCCTCGCTCGGCGGGCCCCGCCGCGGCACCCGGCCGCACGCCACCACCCGCGCAACGGAGTTCCGCGCAGCGAAGACCCGCGCAACGGAGTTCCGCGCAACGAAGACCCGCGCAACGGAGTTCCGCGCGGGCGGGACGGGGGTGCGGTGGAACGGTGAGGTCCGGGGTCGTCACGGCAGACCCTCCGGTTCCCTCCCCTTCCATTTCCATGCTGAACCGCCCGTCCCCGGCCCGCCAGTGCTCAGCTCGCGGTCGGCAGGCCGATCGGGTTGAACTGCGGGAGCTCCGCCCGGCAGGCCGTGGAGATCGGGCGCAGGGCGGCCGCCAGCTCGTCCAGCTCGGCGCGGTGGAAACCGTCCCAGACCCGCGCGGCCGCCAGGTCCGTGACGGCCTCCAGCGCGCGGTGCCGGGAGCGGCCCTCCGGGGTGATGCCACCGTCCTGGTGCAGCCAGCCCCGCTCGACCAGCCGGGCGGAGGCGGCGTCCCACTGCTCGTCCGTCCAGCCGCGGTGCGGCTGCAGCACCTCGCGGCGGGTGTCCAGGGCGCAGCGCAGCACCAGGGCCTCGCAGCCGTCCAGGTCCTCCGAGACCAGGGCGGCGACATGGCCGTCACCGCGGTGCTCGCGCAGCACCGTCGTCGCCTGCCAGAGCCGGCCCAGCCGGCCGTCCGGGCGGGGCAGCGCCGCATTCGCGGCGGCCAGCACCCGGCCGCAGCAGTCCAGGCCGTCGACCGCGCGCTCCAGCAGCTCCACCGAGCGGTCGACCAGATCCGGCTTCACCGTCTCCAGCACCCGCTCCAGGGCCGCGGTCGCACCGGCCGCCCGCGCCTCCAGCGCGGCCTCCGGCGAGGCCCGGTGCCAGATGTCGGGCAGCGCCCGCTCCACCATCGCCGGCGCGAAGTTGAAGAACGCGGCGACCACCGGCGCCGCGTCCACCGGGCCGAGCGCCGCCGCCCGGCCGCCGAAGTAGCCGCGCCAGTACCCGCGCAGACCGACCGCCTCGTAGGCGGCCCGCCCCTCGGGGGAGAAGTAGGTGAGGGCGTGCACCGGCTCGAAGAGCCACCACAGAGCACGGGCGGGATGGACGTGTTCAGCCACGGACTGACAGCCTCTCTGGAACCTCACGGCTCCCGACGCGGGCCGAGGCTGCACGCGGTGTGCTGCCGGCGCCCCCCTGAGCGAACCTGCTGCGCAGCGGACCTGCCGTGAAGCAGACCTGCTGTGGTGCGGACCTGCTGTGATGCGGGTCACCCGGGAGCCTCGGCGTTCCCCTCAGTCCACCGCTTCACGCGATGATGGGAGAAGGTGGCCGCAGACCACCGCCCGCACCGAGCTGTGAAGGTACCCGGATATGGCGCAGATCAACCCCAGCATCCTCTCCGCCGACTTCGCCCGCCTGGCGGACGAGGCCGAGGCCGTCCGCGGCGCGGACTGGCTGCACGTGGACGTGATGGACAACCACTTCGTCCCCAACCTCACGCTGGGCGTGCCGATCGTCGAGTCCCTCGCCAAGGCCACCGACACCCCGCTCGACTGCCACCTGATGATCGAGCAGCCCGACCGCTGGGCCCCGCAGTACGTCGAGGCCGGCGCCGGCTCGGTCACCTTCCACGTCGAGGCCGCCGCCGCGCCCGTCCGGCTCGCCCGCGAGATCCGCGCCAAGGGCGCCCGCGCCTCGATGGCGCTGCGCCCGGCCACCCCGATCGAGCCGTACGAGGACCTGCTTCCCGAGCTCGACATGGTCCTCATCATGACCGTCGAGCCCGGCTTCGGCGGCCAGGCCTTCCTCGACATCATGCTGCCCAAGATCCGCCGCACCAGGGAGCTGATCTCCAAGCACGGGCTCGACCTGTGGCTGCAGGTCGACGGCGGTGTCGCCCCGTCCACCATCGAGCGCTGCGCCGAGGCCGGGGCCGACGTCTTCGTCGCCGGCTCCGCCGTCTACAACGCCGCGGACCCGGCCGAGGCCGTCCGCGCCCTGCGTGCCCAGGCCGAGGCGGTGACCGCCACCGCTCCCTGGGCCTGCCGCCACTGAGGGGCAGGCGCCGAGCCCGGCGCACGTACCCGGTCCGAGCACTCGGCAGCCGCGGTGCCGAGGGCGGCCCGGACGGCGGGAACTGACGGCCCGTAGAGTAGAGGCCCAAGATCGACCGGGGGAGGGGCCTTGGGGGCCAGCGGGGACGAACGGACAGCCGGCGTGACAGCTCCGGCCGGGAGGATCCCGGAGCAGACCCGCGGGACGGGACCGGCAGCGCCCGGCGCGCACGGGGACACCGCGCGCCGGGCCGCCGCGGACCAGGACGCCGGCGAACGGGCTGGCGGCGAACGGGCCGGCGGGGAACTGGCCGGGTCGGAGCAGGCCGAGACCGGCCGGAGCCGCCGCAGATTCCTGCGGGCGCTGCTGGTCGCCGGCGTCGGCGCCGCCGCGGTCGGCGGCGCGATGATCGAGGACGTCCTGCCCGGCGGGGACCGGCTGCGCCGCGCCGTCGGCATGACCGGCCCGGACGGAACCGTCCCCGCCGTGGAGCCAGGACCGGTCCGCACCGTCCAGCTCGCCTCCAAGGCCCGCGGCCGGCGCATCGAACTCAGCATCGTCTCCCCGCCGGGCAGCGCGCCCGGCGCCGACCTGCCGGTCTGCCTGGCGCTGCACGGCCGCGGCGGCTCGGCCGCCGCCCTGCTCGACCTCGGCCTGCCGCAGTTCCTGGCCGCCGCCACCGCCAACGGCGTGCCGCCGTTCCACCTCGTCGCGGTGGACGGCGGCGAGACCAGCTACTGGCACCGCCGCACCCCCGGGGACGACCCGATGGCCATGCTGCTCGACGAGCTCCCCGGCTGGCTCACCGCCCGCGGACTGGCCGCCCCCACGGGCGTGCTCGGCATCTCCATGGGCGGCTCCGGCGCCCTCCAGTACGCCCGCGCCCGGGACGGCGGGCTCGGCGCCGCCGCACTTCTCAGCCCGGCCCTCTTCACCTCCTGGAGTGCCGCCCGGCCCGTCGACGCCTACCAGGACGAGGCCGACTGGCTCGCCCACGAGCCGCTGCGCCACCTCGACCGCCCGCTCACCCGCCGGCTCGCCGTCTGGTGCGGCACTGAGGACCCGTTCTGCCCGGCCGCCCGAAAGCTCGCCGACCGGGCCGCCGAGACGCACTTCCCGCGCGGCGCCCACACCGACGGCTTCTGGCGCCGCGTCCTCCCCGACGCCACCGCCTTCCTCGGCCAGGCCCTCGCCCGCCGCCCCTGACCAGGCCGCCGTTCCCGACCCGGGCCGGTTCCCCTTGCGCCTCCCGGCCGCCAGCAGGGGCGCGGGGCATACTCGCGGCATGAGCAACCTCGACCTCCGCCCCACGGCCGCCCGCTGCGGCGGCGAGGCCTCCGAGGGGCCGGTCAAGCAGCTGGTGACCGGCCGCCTGGTGCCGCTGGGCGAGTCCACCGTCGTACGCCGGCTGCTGCCCACACTCGGCCGGCGGATGGTCGGTGCCTGGTGCTTCGTCGACCACTACGGGCCCGACGACATCGCCGACGAGCCCGGCATGCAGGTGCCCCCGCACCCGCACATGGGCCTGCAGACCGTCAGCTGGCTGCACGAGGGTGAGGTCCTGCACCGCGACAGCCTGGGCAGCCTGCAGACCGTCCGGCCCCGCGAACTCGGGCTGATGACCTCCGGCCGGGCGATCTCGCACTCCGAGGAGTCGCCCCGCGGCCACGCCCGCCTGCTGCACGGCGCCCAGCTGTGGGTCGCCCTGCCCGACGCGCACCGCCACACCGAACCCACCTTCGAGCACCACCCCGAGCTGCCGGAGGTCACCGCGGGCGGGCTGCACGCCCGGCTGATCCTCGGCACCCTGGACGGCGCGGCCTCGCCCGGCACCACCTACAGCGCCCTGGTCGGCGCCGACCTGGCACTGCGCGAGGGCGCCGCCCACCGACTGCCGCTGGACCCCGGCTTCGAGTACGCGGTGCTGTCGATGACCGGCAGCGCCGACGTGGACGGCGTCCGCGTCGAACCGGGCTCGATCCTGTACCTCGGCTGCGGCCGCCGCGAACTCCCGCTGCTCGCCCGCACCGACGCCGCCCTGCTGCTCCTCGGCGGCGAGCCCTTCGAGGAGAAACTCGTCATGTGGTGGAACTTCGTCGGCCGATCCCGTGAGGAGATCGAACAGGCGCGCCAGGACTGGGAGGGAGGCGTTCGGTTCGGCGAGGTGCACGGCTACGACGGTGATCGCCTGCGGGCTCCGGAGTTGCCGGCGCTCCCTCTGAAGCCTCGAGGGCGTGAGCGCTGACCTGCGGAAATGGTGCCTGACACTTCTCTCCTCTGGGGAGCCGAGAGGCGGCTCGCCCTGTTCTCGATCGCGGGGAGGCGCCGTCCCCAGCCGCGCCGAGTCTCGCGTTCGGACTCGTGCGGCAGGGTGTGGTCATGACGACCTTCGCCCGGTGGACGTGCCCTCGGAGTCGGTCAGCAGCTTGACCTCGCCTGCGCCTGGGCCCGCATGTTGTCCATCAGGTCCGGGCCGTCGATGCCGTTCGGGAAGCCGGGGAAGTTCTCGACCTCGGTCGTGGTGGCGAGCGAGCAGCCGACGAAGATGGAGCTGCCGAACAGCATCGGCTTCAGCTGGGCGCGCGCGTTGTAGAGGGCGGCGGTGTACCCGGCGGGGCCGGAGCCGATGATGATGACCTAGCGCACGCCGGTGTTCTCGCTTACTTGGCGTCGATTTCGGCGATCAGGCCCTCGATGAGGCGCTTGATCTCGTCGCGGATGGGGCGGACCGCCTCGACGCCCTGGCCGGCCGGGTCGTCGAGCTTCCAGTCCAGGTACTTCTTGCCGGGGAAGTACGGGCAGGCGTCGCCGCAGCCCATGGTGATGACGTAGTCGGACGCCTGGACGGCGTCGGTGGTCAGGACCTTCGGCTTCTGGTCGGAGATGTCGATGCCGAGCTCGGCCATCGCGGCGACCGCCGACGGGTTGATCCGGTCTCCGGGCACGGAGCCGGCCGAGCGGACCTCGACGCGGTCGCCCGCGAGGTGGCGCAGGAAACCGGCCGCCATCTGGGAGCGGCCCGCGTTGTGGATGCAGACGAACAGCACGGACGCGGAAGCGGTGGTGGGCATGGCTCTTCCTTCATCGCGGCCCGCGGCGGGGCGCGGCGCATCTCAGGCGCGGCAGGGCCGTGTGCTTGGGATTTCCCCCGACGACCGCTAACGTATCAGCCCATGGTGATGTCAGTCGACAGTGACGTGTTGAAGGCCCTGGCCGACCCGCTGAGGATCCAGATCCTCGCGCTGCTCGCCAGGGAGGCCTTGTGCACGACCCACCTCGTCGAGGAGACCGGCGCCCGGCAGACGAACCTGTCGAACCACCTCAAGATCCTCCGGGACGCGGGGCTGGTCGACACCGAGCCCTGCGGCCGCTTCACCTACTACTCGCTCCGCCCCGACGCCATCGAGACCGTCGCGGCGGAGTTCGCCGGGCTGGCCGCCACCGCCCGCGAGGCAGCAGGCCGTAAACGCTCCTGCTGAAACCCCCTACAGCCCCCACCTGGCGGCCTGTCCCGCCCTGTACGAGGAGTGTCCTTGAGCGTCATGGACGAGGCGAGATCCGAGACTGACTCCGTGAACCATGCAACTGCGGAAGGCCCCGACGAGCCTCTGGCGGTCGAGCCGCCCGCGGTGCCGCTGCCGAACCGGGCCGCGGCCGAGCTCGTCGGCACCGCGGCCCTGGTCGCGGTCGTGGTCGGCTCCGGTATCCAGGCCACCGAGCTCACCCGGGACGTCGGCCTGCAGCTGCTCGCCAACTCCCTGGCCACCGTCTTCGGCCTCGGCGTCCTGATCCTGCTGCTCGGCCCCGTCTCCGGCGCGCACTTCAACCCGGTCGTGACGCTGGCCGAGTGGTGGTCCGGCCGGAAGGATCCGAAGGGCCTCGCAGCGCGGGACGTCGCCGCCTACATCCCGGCGCAGATCGTCGGTGCCATCGCGGGCGCGGTCCTCGCCGACGCGATGTTCGGCCAGGCCCTGGTGAAGTGGTCAACCCGCGACCGCTCTGCGGGACATCTGCTGCTCGGCGAGGTCGTCGCCACCGCCGGCCTCGTCCTGCTGATCTTCGGCCTGGCCAAGAGCGACCTGCTGCGGTTCGCCCCCGTGGCGGTCGCCTCCTACATCGGCGCCGCGTACTGGTTCACCTCCTCCACCTCGTTCGCCAACCCGGCCGTCACCATCGGCCGGGCGTTCACCGACACCTTCGCCGGCATTGCGCCGTCCTCGGTGCCCGGGTTCATCGGCATGCAGTTGATCGGCGGGGTGGTGGGTCTGGTGTTGGTGGCGCTGATCTTCACGCACCGCGCGGGCCGCAAGGTCGACGCTTCGTGAGCGCCGTCCGGCGCGCCCAGGTCCTGGTCGTCGGAGCTGGCCAGGCCGTCCGCGCCGCCGGGTACTAACTGCGGCGCGCCGGACTGGACTTCGCGATCCTCGACGCCTCCTCGTCGCCCGGCGGCGCGTGGCAGCACTACTGGGACAGCCTCCATCTGCTCTCCCCCAGCCTTCGGCCGGGAGGTGCCCCCACAGCTGCCGCCGTCGGCCGGATCGCCACCGTCGGCACCCGGGCGGAGACGGACCCGCGCATTCACCTGCTCGGCTACGGCGACTGGACCGGCCCGGCGTCCGCCACCCTCATCGGCGTCGGCCGCACCGCCGTAGGCGAGATCGAGGAGCTGCTGGCCGAGCGGCCAGGTAGGCCGTCTGCTGGGCTGTTGTTCCCGAGCCGGGCTCGTGGACGAGTGGATGCGGAGGGGGGAGGGCATCATGCCACCCCGGGTGTGCAGGGCGGTTGCGGAGAGGGCTGGTGGGCCATGATCGGCAGCGCGCCGATGGAACGGCAGGAAGTCCACGGCGAGCTGGAGCGTGCACGCTCGGAGTTCCACCAGCTGCTGGAGGCGGCGAGTACGGACGACCTCGCCCGGCTCACCCGCGGCACGCGGTGGACGAACGAGCAGCTGCTGTGGCACATGCTGTTCGGCTTCATCGTGGTGCGGGCGCTGCTGGTGCTCGTCCGCCTCTTCGGGCGCCTGCCGCGCGGCGGCAGCCGGGCATTCGCGCGGGTCCTGGACGCGGCCACCGTTCCGTTCGACCTCGTCAACTATGCCGGGCCGTGCGGGGCGGTGAAGGTCATCGGTCCCCGGCGGATGGGTGCCCAGTTCGACCGCGTCGTCGCCGCCCTGCACCGCGGGCTGGACCGCGAGTCGGACGCCGATCTCGCTCGCGGCATGCACTACCCCGTGCGTTGGGACCCCTTCTTCAAGGACTACATGACCCTCGCGGACATCTACCGCTACCCCACCCTGCACTTCGACTTCCACCGTCGCCAGCTCACCCTCGACGACCGACGCTGACGTCCCGACCCATGGCGGTCGGACCTGACGAGGTCAGTCGACGATCAGGCTGCGGCGCTCGATCAAGAGGACGTCGCGCCAGACGTCCTGGTGGCGGCCGATGCGTTCGCGGGTGCCGATCACCCGGAAGCCGTTCCGGGCATGGACGGCGAGGCTGGCGGTGTTCTCCGGGAACACGCCGGACTGGATCGTCCAGATCCCCGCCTCCTCCGTGGACGCGATCAGCGCCCGCAGCAGCCTGTCGGCGATGCCCCGGCCCCGGGCGTCGGGACGGACGTAGACCGAGTGCTCCACCACACCTGCGTAGGCGCAGCGATCGGAGACCCGGCTCGCCGCGATCCAGCCGAGGACGCGGTCGGTGCGGTCGACGGCCACGAAGCGGTGCTCGGCCAGTCTGGCCGCGTCGAACGCCTGCCAGGTGGGTGCAGCGGTCTCGAAGGTGGCATTGCCCTCGTCGATGCCGGCCTGGTAGATCGCCAGCACCTGGTCGGCATGCTCGTCGGTCATCGGCACGACCCGGGTGTCAGCAGCCACGATTGTCCTCTCGGGGCGGCTGGGTGCGAGGCTCGGCGAGGATGGCCGCGACGGCCGCCGGAAAGACCGTCAGACAGGTGCGGTTGACCTGGTAGCGGGTGGATGTGCCCTGCTTCTCGGGGAGGACGAAGCGCACCTCTGCGAGGACCTTCAGGTGGTGGGAGACCGTCGACTGGCTCACCGGCGAGCGTTCGACGATCTCGCCGACGCTCATCGGCCGGCCTTCGGCGGCGAGCAGGTGCAGCAGCTGGATGCGGGTGGGGTCCGCGAGCGCCTTGAACCACGACGCGTACAGCTCGGCGGCCTCGGCGTCGACAACGGTGCTGGCGTAGTTCGACTTATTCATCGATAATCGACGATAGTCGATCGAGTAACCCCTGGGAACGCCTGGTGTCGGCTCAGCCCGTGGCGGCGGTGAGCATGCCGGCCATGGCGGCGAGCACGCTCGGGGCGACGCGGTAGTACACCCAGGTGCCCCGCCGCTCCGAGGTGAGCAGGCCGGCCTCGCGGAGCTTCTTGAGGTGGTGGGAGACGGTGGGCTGGGAGACGCCGACGTCCTGGATGTCGCACACGCACGCCTCGCCGCCCTCGTGGGAGGCGACGCGGGAGAAGAGCCGTAGGCGAACCGGGTCGGACAGGGCCTTGAACATCGCCGCCATCCTGACCGAGTCCTCTTCGGAGAGCGGGGCGGAGGTAAGCGGCGGGCAGCAGGGCGCTGCGGCCTCCGGATCGAGCAGTGGAAGGTTGACCACCTCAAGATTCGACATGCATCTATGTTGACACTTGCCGAATCACATCGGAAGGGCGGCCTACTGTCGGCCCGGCCGGGCGGCGAGGTGTCGGGCGATGTGCGCGGCGTCGCGGCCCACTCCGCGCAGCGACGCCGAGGAGAGGCTGCGCTGCCACTCCAGGCCGACGTCGGCGAGCAGCGAGTGGGTGCGGAGGGGTCGCCGCGGTGCAGCGGTGCACCGCGTCGCCACCCAGGCCGCGCAGGTACGGCACGGCACGTCGGGCCGGTGGCCGGTGGCGAGGATGGCGGCGTCGGCGTGCTCGCGCCGCCCGTCCGGCCACAGCAGCGTTCCGCTGTCCGCGGCCGAGAACAGCGGTCGCCGCTCCGGAGCGCGGCCTCCAGTGCGGCGCGGTAGGCGCCAGTGTCGAAGACGGGCGCGGTCGGCGGGCGTCGCAGCCGGCGCGTGACGGGTGTTCTCTTGATTCGACAAGTGTCTATGTTGACGTCCATCAAATCAGGTGCCATGCTGGCCGCACAACAACAGGACATCGACAAACTTCGAAACAAGAGACCCCTGGAGGCAGTCATGACCGAGCACACCACCGACGACCGCGCCACCAGCTGCTGCACCAGCGGCCCGGCAGAGACGCACCGCATCCAGCGGCCCGCGGCCGCCACCCCCTGCTGCGGCACCGCCCAGGACGCCGCTGCCGCCGGAACCTGCTGCGCCCCGGACGCCAAGCGCGAGGCCACCGCCGCCGGCGCCGGCTGCTGCTGATCCGGCCCTTCCACAGCCAGCCACCCTCCTACCGACGTGGAGACCCGAGATGACCGAGAACACCCCCGAGGACCTGCCCGTCGCCGTCATCGGCGCCGGACCGATCGGCCTCGCCGCCGCAGCCCACCTGATCGAGCGCGGCATCGAACCCGTGGTGCTGGAGGCCGGAGCCTCGGCCGGAACGGCGGTCCGCGAGTGGGCGCACGTGAGGCTCTTCTCGCCGTGGGCGGAGCTGATCGACCCGGCCGCCGAGAAGCTCCTCGCCCCGACCGGCTGGACCCGGCCCGACGGCAAGGCGTACCCGTCCGGCGGCGACTGGGCCGAGCAGTACCTACAGCCCCTCGCCGACGTGCTCGGCGACCGCGTCCGCTACAACACCCGCGTGACCGGCGTCGCCCGCGCCGGCCGGGACCGCATCGTCGACGCCGGCCGGGACGAGCAGCCCTTCACCGTCCACGTCGAGCACGCCGACGGCCGCGAGGAGCGCATCCTTGCCCGCGCGGTGGTCGACGCCTCCGGTACGTGGTCCACCCCCAACCCGCTCGGCGCCAACGGCCTGCCCGCTCTCGGCGAGCGAGCCGCCAACGGCCGCATCTCCTACCGCGTCCCCGACCTTGCAGACCCGGCGGTTCGGGAGCGGTTCGCGGGCAGGCGCACCGCGGTGGTCGGCACCGGCGCCTCGGCGTTCACCGCTCTCGCCTACCTCGCCGACCTCGCGGAGGCCGAGCCCGGCACGCACGCCGTCTGGGTGCTGCGCCGCGGCATCAACGGCAGCACGTACGGCGGCGGCGAGGCCGACCAGCTGCCCGCCCGCGGCGCCCTCGGCCTGCGCGCCAAGAAGGCCGTCGACGACGGCCACGCCACCGCGCTCACCGGCTTCCGCACCGCCGCCGTCGAGGCCGACGGCGACCGCCTGGTCCTCGTCGCCGAGGACGGCCGCCGCAGCGAACCCGTCGACCAGGTCGTCGTCCTGACTGGCCTGCGCCCGGACCTGTCCTTCCTCTCCGAGGTCCGACTCGGCCTCGACGAGCGTCTCCAGGCCCCCACCGCCCTCGCCCCGCTGATCGACCCCAACCAGCACTCCTGCGGCACCGTCTACCCGCACGGCGCAGGCGAGCTCGCCCACCCCGAGAGCGACGTCTACCTGGTCGGCATGAAGTCGTACGGCCGCGCGCCGACGTTCCTCGCCATGACCGGCTACGAGCAGGCCCGCTCCGTCGCCGCCCAGCTCGCCGGCGACCACGAGGCCGCTGCCCGCGTCGAACTCACCCTCCCCGAGACCGGAGTCTGCGGCGGCGCAGGCCTCTTCGACGAGCCTGACGCGGCACAGAACGGCAGCGGTGGCTGCTGCTCGGTCCCGGCCGGGCCGCAGCTCATCACCCTCGGCGCTCCCGCCACCGAATCCTCGTCGTGCTCCACCAGCGGCGGGTGCTGACCTCTCGCGTGACCGCCACTCACCTCAGCGGGGCCGCGACCGGAACAGGGGGCCGGTCGCGGCCCCGCGCCGCCCTGCCCGCCCTGTGCATCACCCAGATCACCGGCTGGGGCATCCTCTACTACGCCTTCCCCGTGCTCGCCCCGCACATCACCGCCGACACCGGCTGGAGCACGCCGCAGGCCACCGCCGCGTTCACTGCCGCCCTTCTCCTGTCGGCTCTGGTCGGTATCCCCGTCGGCCGCATCAGCGACCGCCACGGCTCGCGGGGGTGATGACCGCGGGCTCCGCCCTCGGCGCCGTCGCGCTCGTCGGCATCGCGCTCGCCCCTGACCTGCCCGTGTTCTTCGCCGCCCGGCTGCTCGCAGGCACCGCCATGGCCGCGACCTTCTACCAGCCTGCCTTCACCGCCCTCAACCGCTGGCACGCACCCGACCACGTCCGAGCCCTCACCACCGTCACCCTCGCCGGCGGACTCGCCTCCACCGTCTTCGCCCCCGTCACCGCCGCCCTCGCCGACCACCTCGACTGGCGGACACGTACCTCCTCCTCGCCACCGCCCTCGCCGCCCTCACGATCCCGCTGCACGCACTGGCCCTGCGTCACCCCTGGCCCCAGGCTCCTCGCGCGACAGTGCAGCCCATCGGCCACGGTGGGAGGAGCAGCCCTGCGTCGGCCCGCATCAATTACTGGCTTGAGGCCGGTCGCCGGCGCTGAGCCATAACGACGTGACCCTGAGCCGCCCAGGAAGATCAACTGTGGTCGAGTCACCGGGAGCGGCCCCGAATGCGCGCGCCGGGGCCGGGCCGGGGCCGGGCCGGCCGGGCGAGGGGCAGCCGGCTGCCGGGAGGCTCGGCGCGTTGACAGGCATCCTCACGCAGCGTGTCGGATAGTGAACGGGCCGGAATCGCTCGCGGGATGGGACGCTGATGGATCGTTATCCGCCGATCGCCGATCACGGGCTGGTGGGTGACCTGCAGACCGCCGCCCTGGTCTCCTCGCAGGGCGTGGTGAACTGGTTCTGCTCGCCGAGGTTCGACTCGCCGAGCGTGTTCGCCTCGCTGCTCGACCACGATCGCGGCGGGTACTTCCGGCTGGCACCGGAGCACTCGGACGTGACGTGCAAGCAGCTCTACTATCCGGACACCGGTGTGCTGGTCACGCGGTTCATGTCGCCGGACGGCGTCGGCGAGGTCGTCGACTGGATGCCGGCCAACGTCAGCCGCACCCCCACCGACCGCCACAGCCTGATCCGGGTGATCCGCGCGGTGCGCGGCACCGTGCGCTTCGTCCTGGAGTGCCGGCCGCGGTTCGACTACGGCCGGGCCGACCACGAGCTCGATCTGCGGCCGCAGGAGGCGGTCTTCCGTGCACCGGGCATCACGGGCCACCTGCAGTCCAGCTTTCCGCTGGAGCGGGACGGGCAGGACGTCCGCGGCACGGTCACCCTCGGTGTCGGGGAGTCGGCCGCAGCCGTGTTCACCACCTGCGATGCCGGCGGTGAGGCGCCGCCTCCCCTCACGGTCGAGGACGTGACGGCGCGGCTCTGGCAGGAGGTGGACTTCTGGCAGAAGTGGCTGCACACCTCCCACTACCGGGGCCGCTGGGCGGAGATGGTGAACCGTTCCGCCATCACGATCAAACTCCTCACCTACCACCCGACGGGGGCGCCGGTCGCCGCGGCCACCATGGGCCTGCCGGAACAGGTCGGTGGCGAACGCAACTGGGACTACCGGTACTCGTGGGTCAGGGATGGCTCCCTCTCCGTCCGCGCGCTGCTCGACCTGGGGTTCACGGAGGAGGCGTCGGCGTTCACCAGGTGGCTGGGCGACCGGATGCGGGACAGGGCGGACCTGCCCGGCGAGCGGCTGCAGATCATGTACCGGGTGGACGGCGACCCGCACCTGACCGAGGAGATCCTCGACCACTGGGAGGGCTACCGGGGGTCGCGCCCGGTCCGGGCCGGCAACGCCGCCGCCGACCAGCTTCAGCTGGACATCTACGGCGAGTCCCTCTACGCGATGGCGGAGGGCATGGAGGCCGGCCGGGAGGTCGGCATGGAGCTGGGCTACCACGGGTGGAAGGGCCTGGCCAGGACACTGGACTGGCTGTCCGACAACTGGGACCGCCCGGACGAGGGCATCTGGGAGACGCGCGGCGGGCGCAACGACTTCACCTACAGCCGGGTGATGTGCTGGGTGGCGTTCGACCGGGGCATGCGGCTGGCGACCGAGCTCAGCCGGCCCGCCGACATCCCGCGGTGGCGGGCCGCCCGCGACAGCATTCTCGAACAGGTCATGGACAAGGGCTGGAGCCGGAGCGAACAGGCCCTCGTGCAGCACTACGGCGGCGACGTCCTGGACGCCTCCCTGCTGCTGATCCCGCGGGTGGGGTTCCTCGCCGCGAAGAGCCCGGGCTGGCTCTCCACCCTGGACGCGATGGAGCGCAAGCTCGTCTCGGACAGCCTCGTCTACCGCTACGACCCGGCCGCCTCTCCGGACGGTCTGCGAGGCTCGGAGGGCACCTTCAGCCTGTGCACCTACCTCTACGTCGACGCCCTCGCGCGTGCCGGGCGCGTCCGGCCGGCGCGCTACACCTTCGAGAAGATGCACACCTACGCCAACCACGTCGGCCTGTTCGCCGAGGAGATCGGGCCGAGCGGTGAGCAGCTCGGCAACTTCCCGCAGGCGTTCACCCACCTGTCGCTCATCATGGCGGCGTCGACCCTGGACGAGGCCATTGACCGGCAGCGGGGCTGACCCCGCGCCCGGGGGGCCGGCCGTGGCCGTACAGAGCCTCGCCGAGTTCCGTCGCCTGTACGCGCGCCTGCAGGCACGGGCGGTGGAGGCCGTGGAGGCGGCCGGCACGACCGGGGCGGCGGTGACGCGCGACGTCGGACCGGCGGGCGTGCGCGGGGCTCTGGCGGCCATCACGCCGGACACCGTCCGGCACGCGGCGGCGGAGGTCCGTTCGGGACTGACCGTGTCGCTGTCCTCCCCGATCGAGACCGCCGCCGCACCCGACAACCCGCACCCGGCCGGCCACCGGCTCACCAGCCGGCCCGAGAGCGAGGCGGCGGACACCGGACTGCACTTCGCCACCGACCACTTCGCCATGAACGTGCACGGCGACGCCGACAGCCACCTCGACGCGCTGTGCCACGTCGTCTGGGACGGCACCCTGTACGGCGGCGTCCCGGCCGACACGGTCACCGCGGACGGCGCCACCGCGCTCACCGTCGGGCTGGCCCGCAACGGCATCGTCGGCCGCGGTGTCCTGCTCGACATTCCGCGGCTGCGCGGCGTGCCGTGGCTGGAGCCCGGTGACCACGTCACCGCCGACGACCTGCTCGCCGCCGAGGCCGCGCAGCACGTCCGGGTCGGCACCGGGGACATCCTGCTCGTCCGGGTCGGCCACCGCCGCAGGCGCGTCGAGGCGGGGCCCTGGGACGCCGCGCGCAGCCGGGCCGGCCTGCACCCGTCGGCGATGGAGTTCCTGGCCGAGCGGCGGGTCTGTGCGCTCGGCAGCGACGGCAACAACGACACCGCCCCCAGCGCCACCGAGGGTGTGGCCTTCCCGGTGCACGTCCTCGGGGTCCACGCCCTCGGGCTGCACCTCATGGACTACCTGCAGTTCGAGGAGCTGGTACCGCTCTGTGAGCAGGAGGGCCGCTGGTCCTTCCTGTGCGTGGTCGCACCCCTGCGGCTGCCCGCGGCCACCGGCTCGCCGGTCAACCCGATCGCCGTCCTCTGACGGTCCGTCCACCGTATTCGGCCCGCGTCCCCCAACACGACCCTAGGTGACCACCATGGCAGGAACCAGCGAGCACTACGACGTCATCGTCATCGGCACCGGAGCGGGCGGCGGCACCCTCGCCCACCGCCTCGCCCCCACCGGCAGGCGCATCCTCATCCTGGAACGCGGCGACTACCTGCCCCGCGAGCGGGACAACTGGGAGTCCACCGCGGTCTTCGTCAAGGGCAAGTACCGCGCCCCCGAGTTCTGGTACGACAAACACGGCGAGGCGTTCCCGCCCGAGGTCAACTACTACGTCGGCGGGAACACGAAGTTCTACGGCGCCGCGCTCTTCCGCCTCCGCCCCCAGGACTTCGGCGAACTGCACCACCACGGCGGCATCTCCCCGGCCTGGCCGATCCGCTACGAGGACCTGGAGCCGTACTACACCCAGGCCGAACACCTGTACCTGGTGCACGGCCGTCACGGCGAGGACCCGACCGAGGGGCCGGCCAGTGCCCAGTACGCCTACCCGCCGGTGCAGCACGAGCCGAGGATCCAGCAGCTCAGCGACGACCTGGAGAAGCAGGGCCTGCACCCCTTCCACCTGCCCATCGGCGTGAACCTCACCCAGGACGGCGACGGCCGGGCGACCCACGAGAGCGTGTGCATCCGCTGCAACCGGGTCGACGGCTTCCCCTGCCTGGTACGGGGCAAGGCCGACGCCCAGGTCGTGTGCGTCGACCCCGCCCTGGAACACGACAACGTCACGATGGTCACCGGCGCGAACGTCCGCAGGCTCGAGACCGGCCCGACCGGCCGCAGCGTCGACACGGTGGTCGCCGAACTCGCCGACGGGACGGTCGCGGAGTACTCCGCCGACATCGTGGTGGTCGCCTGCGGTGCCGTCAACTCCGCCGCGCTGCTGCTCCGGTCGGCCGACGACAGGCATCCGGACGGCCTGGCCAACAGCTCCGGCGTGGTGGGCCGCCACTACATGCGGCACAACAACCTCGCCCTGATGGCGGTCTCCAAGGAGCCCAACGACACGCAGTTCCAGAAGACCCTCGCCCTGAACGACTGGTACCTGGGCGCGGACGACTGGGAGTACCCGCTCGGCGGCATCCAGATGCTCGGCAAGTCCGACGCCGACCAGATCCGGGGCGAGGCGCCGCGCTGGGCGGGCATGGCCTCGCCCGACCTGCCCTTCGAGGTGCTCGCCCACCACGCGGTGGACTTCTGGCTCTGCGGCGAGGACCTTCCGCACCCCGACAACCGCGTCACCCTGGACGCGGACGGCGGCATCCACCTCGCCCTGGACGAGAAGAACAACGTCGAAGGGCTGAGGAGGCTGCAGCACAAGCTCCGCCAGATGCTCGGCCGGCTCGGCATGCACGAGCACCACCTGCTGCCGCACAGCCTGTACCTGCACAAGGGCATGCCGATCGGCGCCACCGCCCACCAGGCCGGCACCGTACGCTTCGGCACCGACCCGCGGAGCTCGGCCCTCGACGTCGACTGCCGGGCCCACGACCTCGACAACCTCTACGTCGTGGACACGAGCTTCTTCCCGAGCATCGGCGCGGTGAACCCGTCGCTGACGGCCATCGCCAACGCCCTGCGGGTCGCCGACCGCATCGCCGAGCGCCTCGCCTGACCACCGCCCGCTCAGGACGAGGGCGAGCGGCCGGACCGATCGGCGCCGGCCGGGCGCAAGGGCGGCGGCCGCGGGCGCTTCGCCGGGTGAGCCCCGGTCAGGGATGCGGGCCGTGGCCGCTCGCGGTGGTGGCACATGTGGGACCTGGCTCCTTTGCGCCAGGCCGGGGCCGTTCCGGGGTCATGTGACGCACCTGTAGGACCGTCACATGACTCCCCCCGTACCCCGCCACCGCCCCGGTCGGAGGATCCTGCAGCGGTAGCCTGCACATCGATGGTCGTGCTCGTGGCCGGACCGGCCGACGGAGCGACGGCGAGCGGCACGCTTCCGACGGTGTCCGCGGCGCGACCGGGCGGCGCCACCCACAGCGTCACCCTCATCACCGGCGACGTCGCAGGCCATGCCCTTCCTCGCCGCCGGCACGCTGGACCGGCGGCTGTTCGACGTCACGTCACTTGTCGCCCAGGGCTACGACGACGCGCACAGCGACGGCATTTCGCTGATCGTCGGGTACGACGCGACCGCCCCCCGTGCGGCTGCCGCACCCGGTGCGGGGCGGGCTCCGAAGGGTTCGGGCACGGTGCGGACACTGCCCAGCATCAACGGCGCCGCTCTCAAGGTCGCCAAGAAGCAGACCAGGTCCACCTGGGACACGGTGGCCGGGTCCGCCGGCGCGGCGGCCGTGACGGCCGCGGCGCAGCCGGTCGCCGCCCGTCTGTCGGGCGGCATCAACCGGATCTGGCTGGACGGCAAGGTGCACGCCTCGCTGGCGACCAGTACCGCCCGGATCGGCGCCCCGGGAGCCTGGGCCGCAGGTCTCGACGGCACGGGAGTCAAGGTCGCCGTGCTCGACACCGGCGTCGACCGCGGCCACCCGGACCTGAACGGCCGGGTCGCGCAGGCCGAGAGCTTCGTACCGGGGGAGAGCGTCGACGACGGCAACGGCCACGGTACGCACACCGCCTCCACCGTCGGCGGCAGCGGCGCCGCCTCCGACGGCCGGGAGAAGGGTGTCGCACCCGGCGCCGACCTCCTGATCGGCAAGGTCCTGGGCGACGACGGCTCCGGTGACGACTCGTGGGTCATCGCGGGCATGGAGTGGGCCGCGGCCCAGCACGCCAAGGTGGTCAGCATGAGCCTCGGCGGCTCCGACGCCAGCGACGGCACCGACCCGCTGAGCCTGGCGGTCGACCGGCTCAGCGCGGAGAGCGGCGCGCTCTTCGTGGTCGCCGCCGGCAACGCCGGACAGGAGGCGGTGATGGGCGCGCCCGGTGCCGCCGACGCGGCCCTGACCGTGGCCGCCGTCGACGACGAGGACCGGCTGGCGTCCTTCTCCGCCACGGGCCCGCGCCACGGCGACTACGCCCTGAAGCCGGACATCGCCGCACCCGGCGTCGACATCCTGGCGGCGAAGGCCGGCGGCACCGCCGCGAGCGGCTACTACCAGGCGATGAGCGGCACGTCGATGGCGACTCCGCACGTCGCCGGCGCGGCTGCCGTCCTGGCGCGGCAGCACCCGGACTGGACCGGCAGTCGACTCAAGGACGCGCTGATGAGCACGTCCGCGCCGCTGACCGGGACCACCGCCGCCCGGTCGGCGCCTGCCGGGTCGACCTGACGTCGTCGGTCGCGTCCCCGGTGACCGGCACCGGCTCGGTCTGGTTCGGCTTCGACGCGTGGCCGCACAGCTCGGCTGGCAGGCCGCCCGCCGCGGCTGGGCGTGAACCCCGCCCCGTACCGGCCCGACGGGCGGTCAGGAACCCGTGTCCCCGCCCGGGCCGGGGCGCCGTCCTCCACCGATGCCCTGCGGGTCCGCCGTCTCGGCGTCGGCCCGGCGGGGCGCATCGGCGAACTCCCGCCCGACCGCGTCCGCGAGCAGCGCGAGCTCGGCCCGCAGAGCCGGCAGGCACGCGTCGGGCAGGGTCTCCAGGAGCCCCTCCAGCATCGCCCGGAGCCGTCGGCAGACCTGGACCGAGCCGGCGCCGTAGTCGCGGATCTCCGTGACGGCGAGCCGGAGGTAGTCCTCCCAGGCCCGGCCCGGCACCACGGGCCGGGGCCGGCCGCCGCCGTCGCCGAGCACGTAGTGGCCGCGGAGCCCGACCCGCCCGACCGCGTGCAGGAACGTCTCGACGTGGTTGAGCACCTGCACCGCGGTGGTGGGGTCGTTGACCGCGGGGGAGAGCGCCCTGATGGCGATGTCGACCAGGATGCGCAGGGCGAACGCGGGGTCCTGCTCGATGGTCCGCTCCGCACCGAGGGCCAGGCGCCCGGCCACCTCCCGCGGGTCGGGTGCCGAGGTGGTGCCGTGGACCTCCAAGACGACGGCGCCGGGCGACACGAAGTCGCCCACCACGTGGGCCATGGCGAGGACGCCGTCGTGCCGGGCCGCCAGCGACACCAACCCGGCCGCGTCGAAGGCCTGGATCACCCCGCCCCGCTCGGTCCGGACCCGGGTCACCGACCCGCCCGGCAGGAGAGGACCGGGCTCTGGCACGGCCGCCTCCCGGACTCTCGCCGCGGCGCGGTGCAGCACGTTCTCGCCCATCCGTCCCACCAGGTCGGCGATCGCCACCGGGCGCAGGTTGTGGGTGAACCGGTTGAGGTAGATCAGCAGGAGCAGCAGGCTGACGGAGACGGCGATGCCGGCCAGCGTGACGCCGAGGTTGGGGACGGAGTCGGACTCGATGCTCCGCAGCAGCGTGTAGGCGAACGAGAACGTGCCGGTGAAGGTGGCCAGCACGGCCTTCTGCAGCCGGTCGCGGTACCACAGCCGCATGTAGCGCGGGGACAGCGTGCCGGTGGCCTGCTGGATCACCAGGACGCCGATGGTCACGACGAAGCCGAGCAGCGCGATCATCGAGCCGACGACGGAGCTGAGGACGCTGCCCGCGGTCGTCGCGGAGTAGTCCCAGGTCTTCGGCAGCCACGACGCCCCGTCCGCGGCGGTCGCGGCCTCGGCCAGCGCGACACCGAGCACGAGCCCGAACAGCGGAACGATCCACAGGCTGGCCTTGGCGTACTGCCGCAGCCGGAACCTGGCCGCCCAGGTCGTCATGCGGGGCCCAGCAGCACGGCGGTGTCGTCCGGCGACAGGGTGGCGGGCCGCGACTCGGTCACCGGGTCCAGTTTGCCGTCGGTGCGGACGACGAACAGGATGACGTGGTCCGGCGGGATCGGACGGGAGGCCGGCTGCACGTGGAAGCGGTCACCCTGCGCGTAGCGGTCCGCCAGACGGTGCCGGACGAGGTCGCGGCCGAAGAGGATGTCGCCGCCCGTGTACGGGCCGACCACGCCGTGGCTGTCCTGCGGCGGCCCCACCCGGTAGACCGGCCCCTGGACGTTGTCCTTGACGACGACCGAGGCGAGCGCGTTGAAGTCGTCGTCGTCGGTGAGCAGGAACACCGCGGTGACGCCCTCCAGACGTGCCCGCGGGTTGGTCGCCGTCGCCAGCATCTCCCCGTGCGCGAGTTCGAGGCCGGCCGCCCTGATCCGTTCGCGTTCCTCGTCCAGGCCCGCCCACATCAGCACGTCGAGGCCCGCCGACCCCAGGGCCCGGCCCAGGCCGACCACCCACGGGTCGCCGCCGACCAGGAGCGGCCGGGTCCTGCTCGGCCGGACGACGCCGAGGCGCCGGGCCACCGGCCGGGCCGTCAGCGCGTAGACCAGGACCGTGCCCACGATCACGAGGAAGGTGATCGGGAGGATCTTGGAAGCGCCGGGCAGGCCCTTCTCGACGAGGGTGGCGGCGAAGGCGGACGCGGTCGAGGCGGCCACGATGCCGCGCGGCGCCATCCACCCGATGAAGCCCCACTCGCCCGTGGTGAGTCCCGAGCCGTGGGCGGCCGCCCACGCGACGAACGGCCGGACGAGGAGGACGAGGACCGCGATCAGGATCAGCGAGGGCACCAGCACGGGCACCACCGACGAAGGGGGGACGGCGGAGGAGATGGAGATGAACAGCAGGCCGATGATCAGCTGAACGAGTGTTTCGAGGAAGGGCCGGCGGGCCGGCATGTCCAGGCCCGGCAGGTTGGCGACGGCGAGCCCCGTGACGATCGCCGCGATGAGGCCGGTGTCGTCCCGGGCGATGTCGCAGCCGGCGGAGACGACGACCACCGTCGCCAGCTGCGCCAGCGTGCCGAGCGTCTCGCCGAGCCGCAGCTTGCGCAGCGCCAGCCAGAGGATGCCGGTGCCGACGGCTCCGCCGGCGAGACCGACACCCATGCTGATGAGGAACTGTCCGATCTGGTAGCCCCGGCCGATGTCGATCCGCCCCGTGGTCGCCACGGCGTGGAAGACGACGGCCCCGAGGATGCCGCCGATCGGGTCGGTCAGCGTTCCTTCCCAGATCAGGATGCGCCGCACCTTGTCGGTCGGCCGCACGAACTCCATCAGCGGCCCCACGACGGTCGGGCCCGACACGACGAGGATCACGCCGATCATCGCCGCCACCCGCAGTGGGATGCCGAACAGCGCCGGGCCGATGCCCGACACGGTGAAGAACGTGACCAGGATGCCGATGACCAGCAGCCGTCCGACGATCGCCCGGGTGCGGCCGGTGAGATTGCGCAGGTTCAGTCCGAGGCCGGCGTCGTAGAGGATCACCGCGACGGACAGCGACACCAGCGCGGGAAAGTCCGGCCCGACGAGCCGTGCGGGATGGATGACGTCGGTCAGGGCGCCCGCGGTGAACCCGACCGGCAGCAGCACGATCAGGGCGGGGACGCGCAGCTTGTTCGCCAGGACCTGCGAACCGGTGGCGAGGGCGACGGTCAGGGCGATACCCAGCAGGATCTCTTCGTCGGTCACAGCCGCCTCCCTGTCGAGCGCCCGGGGCACCGTGGGATGAATCGCATGTCGCAGATCTGCACTGCCGTGCCCGGGCAGACACGGCGACGTCACTCGATCGGCTCAGGCGAACCCCACCGAAGGCGGCTCGTGGGTGGATCACCGTCCGTCGGGGTCCTCGAACCGGGCGATGGCGGCCTCGGCCTGACGCAGAATCGTCTCGGGGTCGCCGTCCGCGTCCAGTGTCACGCCGGGTTCATCGGCCTGCAGGGGTTCGAGCGCCTGGTACTGGGAGCCGAGCAACGCGCTCGGCATGAAGTGGCCGTGGCGACGCGAGAGGCGGGCGCGGGCCTCGGCCGGGGTGAGCGCGAGATGCAGGAAGAAGACGCCGGGGCCGGCCGCGCGGAGGATGTCGCGGTAGCGGCGCTTGAGGGCCGAACAGCTGATCACCCCTCCGGTGGGGGTGAGGGATGTCTGCCGGATGACGTCGGCGACGGCGTCCAGCCATGGTCCGCGGTCGGCGTCCCCCAGCGCGGACCCGGCGGTCATCCTGGCGATGTTCGCCTGGGGGTGGAGGTCGTCGCCCTCCGTGAACGGGACGCCGAGTCGGTGGGCGAGCCGCCCGCCCACCGTGCTCTTACCGGCTCCCGAGACGCCCATGACCACGACGACGGTGCGGCCGTGTCCGTGATGTTCCACCTGTCACCTCCGATCTCCACGGCCTTCCGCGGGGCCTCTGCGGTCGATCCTGCGTTCCTGGCCGGGCTCGAGCTCCCCGGGGCGCCGTCGGGTCGACGAGGCTCACCCGTCCGGCCGAACGCCGGGCTGCGGTCGTGCCGCCGGGGCCGGGGGTTTGCCCCGGCTGCCGATCGCTGGTGGGATCGCGGCATGAGCGGTGCGGACGACGGGCCCGCCGGGGCGCCAGCGACGGCCGGCCGGATCCTGCTGCCGTACCCGCCCGACCGGATCGGCGGTCTGCCGCACGTGCCGGTCGTGGTGTGGGACGGCCACGGTGAGGCGCCGTCGCAGCAGGTCCTGGACACGGTGGAGTTCTTCGTCATCCCCTACACCCCCGCGGCGGCCGCGCTCCCGCTGCTGCCCCGGATGCCGCGGCTGCGGGCCGTGCAGAGCCTCTCGGCGGGAGTCGACGACCTGCTGCCCGCGGTGCCGGCGGGGGTGGCGCTGTGCAACGCCAGAGGGGTCCATGACACGAGCACCGCCGAGCTCGCGGTCACCCTGGTCCTGGCGTCGCTGCGCGGTGTGCCGGGGTTCGTTCGGGCGCAGGATGCCGGCGTCTGGCGGGGCGGGCCGTCCGCGTCGCTTGCCGACCGCACGGTCCTCGTGGTCGGGTACGGTTCGATCGGTGCGGCCGTCGAGGAGCGCCTCGTGCCGTTCGAGTGCGAGCTGCTGCGGGTTGCCCGCAGTGCCCGGACAGCCGCCCGCGGGCCGGTACACGCCCTGGAGAGCCTTCCGGAGCTGCTGCAGGCCGCCGACGTCGTGGTGCTGACCGTTCCGCTGACGGAACACACCCGCGGACTGGTCGACACGCGTTTCCTGGCCGCGATGCGGGACGGCGCGCTCCTGGTCAACGTGGCGCGGGGCGCGGTGGTGGACACGGATGCGCTCCTCGCCGAGTTGCAGCGCGGCCGGCTGGGCGCCGCCCTGGACGTCACCGACCCGGAGCCGCTGCCCCACGACCACCCGCTCTGGCGAGCGCCCAACACGCTGATCAGCCCGCACGTCGGCGGCAACAGCGCGGCGTTCCTGCCGCGCGCCATGCGGCTGATCCGTGCCCAGGTCGGACGCTTCCTCGCAGGCGAGCCCCTCGAGAACGTGGTCGCGGGCCCCGGCGCCTGACCGGCCGGCTGTCCACCCGCACCGCTGCGCCGTCCGGGTGGCATCGCCGCGCCCGACCGGGGGGGTACCGCGCGTCCCCGATCGCATGTGCGGTCCCGGTGGGAATGGTGGTCGGTCGGTAGTGGTGTGCGGCCGACGACAGGAGAGAGCTGTGGCTTCAGCGGCGGATGGGCAGCGGTGGCCGATGCCGCAGCTCCTCAAGGGGCAGAAGGCGCTGGTGACGGGAGCCAACTCCGGTATCGGCCGGGCGACCGCGATCGGTCTGGGCCGGGCGGGCGCGGACGTGGTCGTCAACTACGTCTTCGGCCCGGAGACGGCGGACGACGTCGTCCGGGAGATCAAGTCGTTCGGGGTGGAGGCCTACGCCCACCAGGCCGACGTCTCCGAGGAGGACCAGGTCGTCGGGATGGTCGGGCGGATGGTCGAGGAGTTCGGCACGATCGACATCATGGTGGCCAACGCCGGGCTGCAGCGGGACGCCGCCATCGCCGACATGACGGTCGAGCAGTGGCACAAGGTGCTGGACGTCAATCTCACCGGCCAGTTCCTCTGCGCCCGCGAGGCCGCGAAGGAATTCGTCCGCCGCGGCGTCGTCCCCGAGGTCTCCCGCTCCGCCGGCAAGATCATCTGCATGAGCTCCGTCCACCAGATCATCCCCTGGTCGGGCCATGTGAACTACGCCGCGTCCAAGGGCGGCGTCCTGATGCTGATGCAGACCCTCGCCCAGGAGCTCGCCCCGAAGGGGATCCGGGTGAACGCCGTCGGACCGGGCGCCATCCGCACCCCGATCAACAAGTCCGCCTGGGACACGCCGGAGGCCGAGACGGCCCTGCTGCAGCTGATCCCCTACCGGCGGGTCGGCGACCCCGAGGACATCGCCGACGCAGTGACCCTGCTGGCCTCCGACCTCATGGACTACGTGGTCGGGACCACGCTGTACGTCGACGGTGGGATGACCCTCTTCCCCGGCTTCGCCACCGGAGGCTGACCCTTGATGCCCGCGCCGACGACCGCCCGGACGAACACCCACCCGACGCCGAGGACGGCAGCCGCACCGGCCCGCCGACCGGTCCCGGCGGCCACGCCGTGCGCACCGGGAGTGAGATGAGCGCGGTCGCCGCCCTGCTCGCCGACTCCACGCCCGCACAGCTCCTGCCCGCGCGGGAGATGATGGCGTTCACCCTCGCCTCCCACATCATGCTCGTACCGTTCGGTGTGGCACTGCCGTTCATCACGCTGGTGATGCACCACCGCGGTTTGAAGCGCAACGACCCGGTGGCGCTCCTGCTGGCCCGTCGGTGGTCGGCCGTGATGGCCGTGCAGTTCGCCATCGGCATCGTCACCGGCACCGTGCTCTCGCTCGAGTTCGGCCTGCTGTGGCCGGGCATGATGGGCCGCTGGGGGGACGTCTTCGGCCTCGGCTTCGGCGTGGAGGCCTGGGCGTTCTTCCTGGAGGCGATCCTGATCGCCATCTACCTGTACGGCTGGCGCAGGCTGAAGCCGCGCACCCACTTCTGGCTCGGTGCGCCGCTGCCACTGGCGGCGCTGATGGGCGCGTTCGGGATCATCGCCGCGAACTCGTGGATGAACACCCCGCAGGGCTTCACCCTCGACTCGGACGGCAACCCCGTGGACGTCACCGTCCAACAGGCGGTCTTCACCCCGATGTTCGGCCCGGAGTACTGGCACTTCGTGGTCGCCATGTTCCTGACCGCCGGGTACGTCGTCGCCGGCGTGTACGCGGTGGGCTGGCTGCGAGGCCGCCGCGACCGCTACCACCGGCTCGGCTTCACCGTGCCGTTCACCGTCGCCGCGATCCTCACCCCGATCCAGTTCTTCCTCGGCGACAACATCGCCCGGCAGATCTACCACAAGCAGCCGATCAAGTTCGCCGCCGCCGAACTCGTCTGGAACACCGGCGACCACGTCCCCGAGTACCTCTTCGGCCGCCTCCAGGAGGACGGCACCGTCAAGGGCGGCCTCAAGATCCCCCAACTCGACTCCATCCTGGCCGGGTTCAGTCCCGACACCCAGGTCACCGGGCTCAGCTCGGTGCCCGCTGCCGGCCGACCCACCGCCACCCAGGCCACCATCGTGCACTGGGCCTTCGACATCATGGCCACCATCGGCAGCCTCCTCATCCTGCTCGCCCTCTGGTACGCCTGGTGCTGGTGGCGCCGCCGCGACCTGCCGAAGTCCCGCTGGTTCTTCCGCTGCGCAGCCGTTGCCGGCGTTGCCAGCGTGATCACCGTGGAGTGCGGTTGGATCACCACCGAGGTCGGCCGCCAGCCCTGGATCGTCTACCAGTACATGCGGGTCTCCGACGCCGTGACCCCCACTGCGGCCGCCTCGCTGTGGACGATGTTCGGCATCGTCGCCGTCGTCTACGTTCTGATCTTCGGTGCGTTCCTCGCCGTGCTGCTCAAGATGCGCACCCGCTGGCGCCTGACCGACTCCGGTGCCGTCACGGCATCCGCCGAGGGGCCCGAGAGCGACACCCCGTACGGCCCGCGCGCCGAACACGCCGCCGCGGCCACGGACACCGGCCGCGAACCGGGGAGCGAGCCGTGACCGCCACCGTCGTCGCGTGGATCCTGCTGATCGCGGTCGCCGCCTACGCCTGCGGCGGCGGCGTCGACTACGGCGCGGGCTTCTGGGACCTGCTGGCCGGCGGCGCCGAGCGCGGCAGCCGTCCGCGCCGGCTGATCGACCACGCCATGGCCCCGGTCTGGGAGGTCAACAACGTCTGGCTGATCTTCGTCCTCGTCGTCATGTGGACGGGCTTCCCGGTGTTCTTCCAGACGGTGTTCACCGCGCTCTGGCTGCCGCTCGCGCTCGCCGCCGTCGGCATGGTGCTGCGCGGTGCCGGCTTCGCCCTTCGCAAACCCAGCCGGCGCCTGGCCGCACGGCGCGTGTACGGCGCGGTCTTCGCCATCGCCTCGCTGGTCACACCGTTCTTCTTCGGCGCGGCCGTCGGCGCCGTGGCCTCCGGTCGCGTCGCCCCCGGCACCACCGCCTCGGCCGACGCCTGGGCCAACACCACCTCGATCCTCGCCGGCCTGTTCGCGGTCGCCGCCACCGCCTTCCTCGGCGCCGTCTTCCTCACCGTCGACGCCCGCCGGTTCGGCGCCGACGACCTCGTCGGCTACTTCCGTCTGCGCGCCTGGATCGGCTGCGCCATGGTGTCGGCCGTCGGCGTGATCGGCCTGAGCGTCACCGACCCGCACGCGTCGTACGTCCACCACGGGCTCACGCACGGGATCGGGCTCGTCCTCGTCCTCGCGTCCGTGGCCGCTCTGGCGGTGACGGCGATCCTGCTGGCCGGTCCCGCGGCCGGCTGGACGCGCTACTCGGCGGTGGCCGTCGTGGCGCTGACCGTGGCCGCCTGGGGTTTCGCCCAGCGCCCCTACCTCGTGCCGACCTCGCTCACCGTGCAGCAGGGCGCCGGGGCCAGTGCACCGCTCCAGTGGATGATCATCGTTGCGGCCGTCGCCCTCGTGTTCATCGGTCCCGCACTCGTCGTCCTCTACCGCCTCGACACGCACGGCGTGCTGGAACCCCTCACCGACCAGGACACCGAGACGTGACCGTGCCGCGCCCGGCCGACGGCGAGGGCCGGCCGTAGCATCCACGAGCTTGCACGGGCGGGGCCGCGTATCCCCCGACGGGGGGTGCTCGTTGTGCCGCCCGGGGTCGCGCCGTGCGACCCCGGGAACGGGGAGAAGCGGATCGTGGGAGTCGGGAAGTGCGGCACCGCGCGGGGACGTGGCCGCGGTGTGCTGGTGACCGGCGCGACCGGCGGGATCGGCCGGGTCACGGTCCTTCACCTGGCGTCCCGGGGATGGGACGTGATCGCCGGTGCCCGTGATCCGGCGAAGGCGGCCGACCTGACGGCGCACGCCGAGCGGGCGGGGGTACGGCTGCGCACCGTCGTGCTGGACGTCGCCGATCCGGCGTCGTGCCGGCAGGCCGTGGACCAGGCCGAGGAGATGACCGCTGGCGGCCTGTGGGCGCTGGTGAACAACGCCGGTGTGCCGCAGGCCGGGGCCGTGGCCGACGTCGGCGACGAGCAGGCCCGCCACGTGCTGGAGGTGAACCTCCTCGGTGCGGCCCGCCTGTGCCGTCTGGTCCTGCCCGCGATGCACCGCCACGGCAGCGGACGGATCGTCAACATCTCCTCCGGGCTGGGCCGGGTCCCTTGGCCGATGGGCGGCTGGTACAGCGCCGCGAAACACGGCCTGTCGGCCCTCACCCACTGCCTGCGCGTCGAAGCCGCCCACCTGGGCGTGCAGGTGTGCCTGGTCGAGCCGGGCGCGTTCGCCACCCCGATGCTCGCCACCGCCACCGCCGACCTCGCCGCCGTCCGCACCCCGGGCGCCCCCGGCTACGACCGCACCACCGCCCTGTTCAACGCCGTCGACCGCCGCGTGCCCGGCCCCGAACCCGTTGCGCGCACCATCGAGAAGTGCCTGACCGCGACCCGCCCGCGGCCCCGCTACACCGTCGGCCGCGACGCCCGCCTCCTCGTCCCCGTCCACTCCCTCCTCCCGCTGCGCGTGACCGACCTGCTCAAGCACGCCGTCTGCGGCCTGCCCCGCACAGCGGCCACCCGCACGCAGCGGGCCGTCCCCGACGGAAGCACCGCGGCCCGCCCACCCGAGCCCGAGCCCGAGACCGCGGCCACCGCCCGCAGCGCCGCACCGCCGACGGAATGCGCGCCGTGACTCCCTACAGCCGCATCACCCACGCCACCGCCCACCTGCCCGAACACCGCCAGAGCACCAACGCGATCGAGGAACGGATGCGCCGCAGCAGCCCCGGCCTGCGCATCCCCGACGGCCTGATCGAGCGGACCTTCGGCCTGCGCGAACGCACCCTCGCCCGCCCCGAGGACCTTCCCTCCGACCTCGCCGCCCGCGCCGCGACCGGCCTCCTCCACCAGACCGGCCTCGACCCCGGAGACATCGACCTGCTGCTGTTCGCCGCCGTCAGCGCGGACGTCCGCGAACCCGCCAACGCCCACATCGTCGCCGCCAAGACCCGCCTCACCTGCCCCGCCTTCGACGTCTCCAACGCCTGCAACGGCATCCTCAACGCCCTCCAGGTCGCCGACGCCCTCATCCGCACCGGCCAGCACCGCCGCGTCCTCGTCACCTGCGGCGAGACCCTCACCCGCCTCTCCCGCTGGCACCTCACCCGCGCCACGCTGCGCACCGGCCTGACGTCGCTGACGGGGGCGGACGCGGGGGTGGCCCTGCTGCTGGAGGCGTCCGACGTGCCGGGCATCAGGGCGTCGGCGTTCTGGGCCAACTCGGAGGGCTGGCCGGCGGCGACGCTGTTCGATCCGCACCACGCGCCCGGCCGGTCCCAGGGCCTGCACGTCGACTCGGACCGGCTCCTCGCCTCGTTCCTCGGCCTGGACGAGCAGGCACGCCTGTGGCTCAAGGAGCAGCGGGTGGACATCCGGGCGCTTGACCTGCTGTGCGTCCACCAGCCGTCGGTGCCGTTCGCGGACACCTTCTGCCGCCGCATGGGCGCCGCCCCCGCCCAGGTGGTCGCCACGTTCCCGACGATCGGGAACGCCGCCGCGGCGAGCCTGCCGCTGCAACTCGCCCTCGCCACGGAGCAGGGACGCCTGCGTCCCGGCACCGAGGTCGCCCTGTTCGGTCTGGCCAGCGGTGCCAGCGCAGGGGTGATGCTGCTGCGTTGGTGATGACCGCCCAGGTCTCCCGGCCCTCGTCCACCCGGCCCCGGTCGGGCGCCGTGCAGGGCCTGCGCCGACGGGCGGTACACCGTCGGCGGGGAGGCGGGAGCCGCAGACCGACCTGCGGCCGCTCCCACGCAAGCCCCGCGGCCGGGAGCGCTGACCGGTCGTCCGGTGGACCGCCGATCGGCGGTGTGACGAGGCGTCCGGAGTGACCGGGCGGGTCGGCCTCCCGAGCGCGGGGGAGTGGCTCACTTACGCTGGCCTGGTCGTCCACCGGGTGGGCCCGGTGCCCACGTCCTGACGGGAGTGCAACGGTGGTCTCAGCTCCGTCGGGCCAGGGCACGGCACCGTCCAGACGGCAGCGCTTCCGGGCGTGGCTGCTCGAAGGCATGGCGGACACCGCCAAGCAGCACCCCGGCCCGCACGCCGAACTGCCGGAGGAGCACGGCCAGCGCTGGTGGCGGGTGATGTGCCTGACCGGCCTGGACTACTTCTCCACCCTCGGCTACCAGCCCGGCATCGCCGCCCTCGCGGCGGGCCTGCTCTCCCCGGTGGCGACCATCGTGCTCGTGCTCGTCACGCTCTTCGGCGCCCTGCCGGTCTACCGGCGGGTCGCGAAGGAGAGCCCGCACGGCGAGGGCTCGATCGCCATGCTGGAGCGGCTGCTGAGCTTCTGGCAGGGCAAGCTCTTCGTGCTGGTGCTGCTCGGCTTCGCCGCCACCGACTTCCTCATCACCATCACGCTGTCGGCCGCCGACGCCACCGCCCACCTGGTGGAGAACCCGCACCTCCCCAGCAGCCTGCAGGGCCGCGAGGTGCTCATCACGCTGCTGCTGATCGCGCTGCTCGGCGCCGTCTTCCTGAAGGGGTTCGGTGAGGCGATCGGAGTCGCGGTCGTCCTGGTCGCGGTCTACCTGGCGCTCAACGTGGTGGTCGTGGCGACCGGCCTGTGGCACGTGCTGACCGATCCGAACCTGATCACCGACTGGACCCACGCGCTGACCGCCGAGCACGGCAATGTGATCGCCATGATCGGGGTCTCGCTGATCACCTTCCCCAAACTCGCCCTCGGCCTCTCCGGTTTCGAGACCGGCGTCGCCGTCATGCCGCACATCAAGGGCGACCCGGAGGACACCGAGGAGAAGCCGGTCGGCCGGATCCGCGGCGCGCGCAAGCTGCTCACCACGGCCGCCCTGATCATGAGTGTCTTCCTGATCACCAGTAGCTTCATCACCACGCTGCTCATCCCCGCGCCCGCATTCGAACCCGGCGGCGCGGCCAACGGGCGTGCCCTCGCCTACCTCGCGCACGAGTACCTGGGCAGCGCCTTCGGCACCGTCTACGACATCTCGACCATCGCCATCCTGTGGTTCGCCGGCGCCTCCGCCATGGCCGGCCTGCTCAACCTGATGCCCCGCTACCTGCCGCGCTACGGCATGGCCCCGCACTGGGCGCGGGCCGTCCGGCCGACCGTGCTGGTGCTGACGGCGGTGGCCTTCCTGGTCACCTGGATCTTCGACGCCAGCGTGGACAAGCAGGGCGGCGCCTACGCCACCGGCGTTCTCGTGCTGATCAGCTCCGCCGCCGTCGCGGTCACCATCGCCGCGCACCGGGCCGGGCAGCGCCGGCTGACGGTCGGCTTCGCGGTGATCGCCGCGGTCTTCCTCTACACCACCGGGGCCAACATCGCCGAGCGCCCGGACGGTGTGAAGATCGGCGCCTGCTTCATCGCGGCCATCATGATCATCTCGCTCGCCTCGCGGCTCGCCCGCGCCTTCGAACTGCGGGTCACCGACGTAGCCATGGACACGCTAGCCGAGCGGTTCGTCCGCGACGGCACCCACCGCGAGATCCGGCTGATCGCCAACGAGCCGCACCGCCGCGACCTCGCCGAGTACCGCGACAAGATCCACCAGATCCGCTCGGACAACGCCATCCCGGCCGAGGACGACCTGGTCTTCGTCGAGGTCACCATCCGCGACCCCTCCGACTTCGAGGCGGAGCTGCAGGTGCGCGGCGAGGTCCTGCACGACCGCTACCGGGTGATCACCCTGGAGCACTCCAGCGTGCCCAACGCGCTCGCCGCGCTGCTGCTGCACATCCGGGACGCGACCGGACAGCAGCCGCACATCTACTTCGAGTGGACCGAGGGCAACCCGTTCGCCCAGTTCCTGCGGTTCTTCCTGTTCGGCCAGGGCGAGGTCGCGCCGGTCACCCGCGAGGTGCTGCGCGAGGCCGAATCCGATCCGGCGCGCCGCCCGCACGTCCACGTCGGCTGACCGCGGACTGCTGCCCGCTGACCCGGGGACCGGGGCTCAGTCTGGGGGGACCCAGGCCGGGGTGCGGCCGTGGAGGTGCGGCCGCCGCGGCACCGCGAGGACGGCGCAGCGAGCCCGGACCCGGCAGTGTCCGGCCGGCGAGGCGCGCAGCAGCCGGGCCACGAGACCGCCGCTGTCGCCGACCACGATCAGGTCGTCCGGCTCCACGGTCGCGACCAGCGCCGGACCGAGCCCGCCCCGGACCACGGCCGGACGGATCACCAGCCCCGACGGGTAACCGCTGAGGACCCGGGCGAAGGACTCGTCCACGCGCCGGCGCGCGGCGCACTCCGTCCCCGCACCGGACCCGGGACCGTGCTCCGACGGACCCCAGGTGGACACCGCCACCAGGACGGCCTCCCGCCGCCCCGCCTCGCGATCGCCGCCTTCGACGGCGTCGACCCGGCGAGCGTCCCGGTCGACGCGGTCACCGCCTCCGGCTCCGGCCTCGACCCGCAGATCTCCGTGGCCTACGCCAAGGAGCAGGCCGTCCGGGTGGCCAAGGCCCGCGGCATCCCCGCCGACACGCTGAACCGGCTGATCGACCAGCACACCGACGGTCGCTCGCTCGGCTTCCTCGGCCAGGACGGCGTCAACGTCGTCCTGCTCAACACGGCACTCGCCACCCTGAAGCAGCGTCCCGCTCCGCCGGATCCGGGCCGTCCCGTCGGCTTGCGCACGGGACGGCCCGTCTGTGCCCGCGGTGTCTGCGAGAATCGGTCCTCCGGTCGCGGAGGGTGAGGAGACCCTGGTGGGCAAGGACGAGATCAGGTCGCGGATACCGCAGCTGAGGCTCGACGAACTGCTGGAGGAGCTACAGGCCCGGATCGACGCCGCCCGCGGTACCCGGGACCGCGTGCACAGCCTGCTGGAGGCCGTCCTCTCGGTGGGCCGCGAGCTCGACCTCACCCATGTACTGCGGCGGATCGTCGAGGCGGCCGCCGTCCTCGTCGACGCCAAGTACGCCGCGCTCGGCGTGATCGGCCCCGACGGCGAGTCGCTCTCGCAGTTCCTCACCGTCGGCCTCGCCGCCGGCGAGATCGCCGAGATCGGCCCGTACCCGACCGGCAAGGGCATCCTCGGCGAGCTGATCCGGCGGCCCGAGGCGCTCAGGCTGGAGGACCTGGCGGCCCACCCCGCCTCGCACGGCTGCCCGGCCCACCACCCCGTGATGCGGACCTTCCTCGGCGTGCCGGTGCGGGTCCGCGACGAGGTCTTCGGCAACCTCTACCTCACCGACAAGCGCACCGGAGAGGGCTTCGACGCCGACGACGAGTCGGTCATCTCCACCCTGGCCGTGGCCGCCGGAGTCGCCATCGACAACGCCCGGCTCTACGAGGAGGCGCAGCGGCAGCAGCGCTGGCTGGGCGTGAGCGCCGAGATCACCCGCAGCCTGCTCTCCGGCACCTCCCGTGCCCACGTCGTGGAGCTGATCGCCCAGCGGGCGATGGCCATCACCGGCGCCGAACTCGCCGACATGTCCGCCCCGTCCGCCGACCGGCAGGCGCTGCACCTCGAACTCGCCCTCGGCGGCGACACGGCGGCCCGGCTCGGCCGGCTGCTGCCGCTGGACGGGTCGCTGCCCGGCCGGGTCTTCACCCGCGGCCGCCCGCTGACCACCACCGACCTGTCCGGCGACCCGCGCCTCGCCGGCGGGTCCGCCGGCTGCGCGGGCCTGGGACCTGCGGTGGCCGTGCCGATCGGTCGGCGGGAGGGCGAGATCCAGGGCGTGCTGCTGCTCGCCCGGCGGATCGGCGAACCGGCCTTCACCGACCGCGAGATCGGGCCGCTCTCCGGCTTCGCCGACCAGGCCGCACTCGCCCTCGAACTCGCCGAACGCCGCCGTGACGCAGAGCAGTTGGCGATGCTGGAGGACCGTGACCGGATCGCCCGCGACCTGCACGACCTCGCCATCCAGCGGCTGTTCGCCACCGGGATGACCCTGCAGAGCGCGGCCCGGGTCATCGAGCACTCCGGCGCCTCCGACCGGGTGTTGCGGGCCGTCGGCGACCTCGACGAGACCATCAAGATCATCCGGTCGACCATCTTCGGGCTGCGGGCCCGGGAGGAGTCCCGGCAGGGCCTGCGCTCCCGGGTGGTCGCCACGGTGGGGGAGGCCCAGGCGGCCCTCGGCTTCGCGCCCCGGCTCAGCATGGAGGGCCTGCTCGACACCGATGTGCCGCTCCGGCTCGCGGACGAGGTGCTGGCCGTGCTCGGCGAGGCCCTCAGCAACGCGGCCCGGCACGCCGGGGCGGGCCGGGTCGAGGTGGCGCTGCAGGCGACCGCCGAGCACGTGGTGCTCACCGTGCAGGACGACGGGGTGGGCATCCCGGAGCAGGGGCGGCGCAGCGGACTGCAGAACCTCGCGGAGCGGGCGCGGGGCGTGGGAGGCAGCTTCGAGCTGTCCGTCCCGCAGGACGGCGGCACCCGACTGGTGTGGTCGGCGCCGCTCGTCCTGCGCTGAGCGGGCGTCCGAGGCCAGCCCCCGTCCGTGCGGCGGTCAGCGCCGCTCGTGGCCGAACTCGCAGCGCAGCGCCCGGTCGACGCCCATCAGCCGGATCACCCGGGACGGCTGGCGGGGGATCGCCCGCAGGACCACCGAGGCGTCCGCGGCGCAGCGGCCGTTCAGCCGCAGGAAGAGCTCGACGCCGGAGCTGTCGCAGAAGGTCACCCCGGCGAGATCGAGGACCAGCTCGCCGCCGCCTCCGCGCTCCAGCAGCGGCAGCAGCCGCGGCTCCAGTCGGCCGGCGGAGTGCAGATCGAGCTCGCCGCGCAGGGCCACCACGGTGCGGCGGCCGGGGAACTGGCGGCTGACCGAGGCGATCCCGGCCTCGGTGTGCGGTGCGGGAACGGGCAAGGAGGCCTCCTGTGCGATGCGGCTCGAACAGTCCGCCGCCGCCCGGCGTCCTCGCAAACTCCGGCGGCGGCAGACCGGCTGACACTCCATCAGATCGACGGTCCGGCGGGCGAGGGCCGAAGGTCCCGGCTGCGGGCCGGATCGGCGGCAACCCTGGGCGGAGCGGCGGCAACTGAGGGACGGACACCATCCCTCACCTTCACGGAGTCGCGCCATGTCCGATCCCTCGCACCGCCGTCCCGCCACCCGCCGCCGGCTCGCCCTCGCGGGGGCCGGAGTGGTGGCCGTCCTCGGTCTGGGCGCCGTGCCGCTGGCCCTGCACGCCGGTGCCTCCACCGGCAGCGCGTCCGGCGGCAGTGCGTCCACCGGCACGGCGTCCGCCGGCGGTTCGGCGGCGGCCGATCTCGCCCACGCGGTGCTGCCCGCCAAGGACGGTTGGGCGGCCGAGGGCGCCGGCACCACTGGCGGCCGGTCCGCGGACGCCGCGCACACCTTCACCGTCTCGACCCGCGCCGAGCTGGCGAAGGCGCTGACCGCCGGGCCCGCGGGGGCGCCCCGGATCATCAAGGTCAGGGGCGTGATCGACGCCAACACCGACGACGCGGGGAAGGTCCTCGACTGCGAGGACTACGCCGCCGGCACCGGCTACTCGGCCGCCGCGTACGCCAAGGCCTACGATCCCGCCGTCCGGGGCCGGACCGGGCTCCCGTCCGGCGGCCAGGAGGACGCCCGTCGCGCCGCCCAGGCCAAGCAGGCCGCGAGGGTCGTCCTGACGGTGCCCTCGCACACCACGATCGTCGGGGTGCCCGGCACCGGCGCCGGCATCACCGGCGGCAACCTGACGGTGCGGAACGCCGAGGACGTGATCGTCCGCAACCTCGCCCTCACCGACGTCCGCGACTGCTTCCCGCAGTGGGACCCGACCGACGGCCCCACCGGCAACTGGAACTCCGCCTACGACGCCGTCTCGCTGCGCGGTGCCACCCACGTGTGGATCGACCACAACACGTTCTCCGACGCACCGCACCTCGACTCGGCCAACCCGACCCGGTTCGGCCGCGAGTACCAGGTCCACGACGGGGCACTGGACATCACCAACGCCTCCGACCTGGTCACCGCGTCCTACAACCGCTTCACCGACCACGACAAGACGATGCTGATCGGCAGCAGCGACAAGGACACCAAGCTCCGCGTCACCCTGCACCACAACGTCTTCCAGGGCGTCGTGCAGCGCGCCCCGCTCGCCCGGGTCGGGCAGATCCACCTCTACGACAACTACTACGACACCGCGAAGCTCGACGGCTACACGCACGGCTACAGCGTCAACTCCCGGGCCGGAGCGCAGATCGTGGCGCAGAACAACCACTGGCGGCTGTCGTCCGACCGGAAGGCCTCCCAACTGCTCAGCGGTGACGGCACGGGAGCCTTCGCGGGCAGCGGAAACCTGGTCAACGGCGGCGTGGTGGACCTGGTCGCCGCGTACAACGCCGCCAACTCCAGGAAGATCAGGGCGACCGTCTCCTGGCAGCCCGCCCTCGCCGCCGGGCTGGAGCCCGCCGCGGCGCTGCCCGAGCAGCTGCCGCGGAAGGCCGGTGCCGGCGTGCTCACCGAGAGCGGCGGCGCCACCACCGGCGCGGCGAGCGGCCGTACCCTGACGGTCGCCGCCGACGGCTCCGCCGCGCACCGCACCGTGCAGTCAGCGGTGGACGCGGCCGCGCCGGGGGACACCGTCCTGATCGCGCGCGGCACCTACCGTGAGACGGTGAACGTGCCGGCCTCGAAGAAGGGGCTGACCCTCAAGGGCGCCACCGGGAACGCCGAGGACGTCGTCCTCACCCACGACAACGCGGCCGGCACCCCGCGGCCCGGCGGCGGAACGTACGGCACCGAGGGCAGCGCCACCCTCACCGTCTCGGCGAACGACACCACCGTCACCGGCCTCACCGTGCAGAACACCTTCGAGCGCGCCGCCCACCCGGAGACCACCGCCACCCAGGCCGTCGCCCTGGCCGCCCGCGGAGACCGCCAGCAGTACCTGAACTCCCGTTTCATCGGGCACCAGGACACCGTGCTGAACTGGGCGCCCGCCGCCACCGGCCAGTACCGGCAGTACTTCCGGAGCTGCTTCGTCGCGGGCGACGTGGACTTCCTCTTCGGCAACGCCACCGCCGTCTACGACCGGGTGAACATCACCCTGCGCGACCGCGGCGCCGCCGCCGGCGGCAACAACGGCTACCTGGCCGCGCCCAACACCGACGCGGCCAAGCCGTACGGGATCCTCGTCACGGACAGCACGATCAGCAGCACCGCCAAGGCCGACACCTTCCACCTCGGCCGCCCCTGGCGGACCGGCTCCACCGCCGTCGGCCAGTTCGTGGTCCGCAACACCGTGCTGCCCGCCGCGGTGAAGCGGACCGCCCCCTGGACGGACATGGGCGGCTTCTCCTGGAAGTCCGCCCGCTTCGCCGAGTACGCCGACTCCGGCCCGGGTGCCGCTGTCACCGCCGGCCGCCCGCAGCTGACCGCCGCCCAGGCCGCCTCGTACACCGCCCGGGCCTACCTGGCCGGCACCGACGGCTGGAACCCGGCCGGCTGACCGGTCTCTGACGACACCTCGGAGAGCACCTCGGAACATCCCCGCCGCCGCGGCAACCTTCCTGCGCCGGGCGGCAACCGGGGAGCAGACACCGGGCCGGCCCGCCCTCGCGGGTGCGGCGGTCCGGTGCCGGGCGGCCCCCGCGTCGGCGGGGGCACACGCCTTCCCCGTCCCGACAGTTGCCAAGGAATCGTGAGACGTGAGCAAGCGAGCGATACGCCCCAAGCGCGGCAGGATCGCGGCCCTGGGCGGCGTGGCCGCCCTGGTGACCGCCGCCATCGCGGGCGGCCTGTGGGCCGGCGCGGACGCGGCGGCCCCGGCCCCGGCCACCGGCGGCTCCTACACCCTGGTGAGTGCCGCCGGAGGTCTCTGTCTGCAGGCGCCCGCGGAGGGTACCGGGGCCCAGCTGGCGCAGCAGAACTGCGGGGCCCGGGGCCAGACCTGGCGGCTGGCCGCCGCCGACGGCGGCTACCGGCTGGTCGCCGCCGGCACCGGCCTCTGCGCGGGTGTCCGGGACGCCAAGTCCGGTGCGGGCGCGGCCGTGCAGCAGGAGGCCTGCGACCCGGCGGCCGCCTCCCAGCGCTGGACGCTGACGGCGGTCGAGGGCGGCCACCGGATCGTCAACACCGGCAGCGGCAAGTGCCTGGCGGTCAAGGACGGTTCGACCGCGGCCGGCACCCCGGTGCAGCAGAACTCCTGCGACTCGGCCGCCGCCAAGCGGTGGACCTTCAAGGCGGTCACCGAAGCCCCGGCCCCCACCGCGAGCTCCTCCGCGAGCACCACGGCCACCACGAAGCCCACCGCGACGGCCAAGCCCACCGCGACCGCCACCGCCAAGCCCACTGCCACTGCCACCGGCGCCACCGGCACGGTCCCGGCCTGGCCGGTACCGCAGGGCGCGGATGTGCCGCTGACCGAGACCCGGAAGGTCGCCACGCTCTTCGACGGCGGCGGCCGCCGCTTCGTCGGCAAGGGCGCGCTGGGCACCGGCGGCCAGTCCGAGAACCAGCCCGCGATGTTCGAACTCGCCGACGGCGCGGTGCTGCAGAACGTGATCATCGGGGACCCGGCCGCCGACGGGGTGCACTGCAGCGGCAGCTGCACCCTGCGCAACGTCTGGTGGGAGAACGTCGGCGAGGACGCGGCCACCTTCAAGGGCACCTCGGCCTCCCAGGTGATGACCGTCGACGGCGGCGGTGCGCGCGGCGCCGCCGACAAGGTCTTCCAGCACAACGGCCCCGGCACCTTCGTGATCAAGAACTTCCGGGTGGAGGACTTCGGCAAGCTCTACCGCTCCTGCGGCAACTGCAAGACCCAGTACCCCCGCCACGTGGTGATCGACAACGTGATCGCCACCGCCCCCGGCAAGAGGATCGTCGGCATCAACGCCAACCTCGGCGACACCGCGAGGATCACCCGGCTGACCGTCGTCGGCGACAGCGGCAAGAAGATCACCGTCTGCCAGCGCTACACCGGAGTCACCTCGGGCGAGCCCGAGGAGTCCGGCAGCGGGCCGGACGGCGCCAACTGCCGCTACAGCGCAGCCGATGTGACGTACCGTCCCTGAACCGCCGGCCGGCCCGGCCGCCGCGGGAGCGCGTTCGGCGTTCCTGTGGCGGCCGGGGCGGCGGCGCCGCTACCGTGTGCGCCATGGGGTTGGGATCTTGGTGGCGCGGCTCCGCCGCGGCCGCCCGCAGGCAGCAGGGCGACACCGCGCCGCTCTCCGAACAGGCCGTACTCGCCGCGGTGGCCGATCGGTTGACGGAACTCAGCGGCGACACCTGGACGTTCGAAGGGGACCGGGTCACCGGCCCGGGCGGCACCGCGGTGGCCGTCGGCGCCCCGCACGGCGAGGGCCCGGCCCACCTCGACCTGATCCTCCTGCCGGACGCCGGGCGGCCGCAGCGGAGCGCGGTGCGGGACTGCGTGTCCGGCATCGAGGCGGGCGCCGAGCCGGCACTGCGCCGGGCGGTCGAGGTCTGGGCCGCCACGACCGGCGTCACCCTGCTCGAACTCCTCGCCCACAACGGGCGGTTCGCCGGCCACCTGCACCCCGACGACGCGGACGCGCTGCCCGGCTGGCACGCCGTGCACGGCGGCATCGTCGGCTGGGGTGCCGGCGACCGGCAGGGCGCCGTCCAGGACTGGATGCTCGCCCGGCCGGTCCTGCCGCGGCTGGCCGCCGCTCTCGCGGACGGCTTCGACCGGGACCGTCTGGTCGGGATCTCGCTGCTGTTCGGCGGCGGGGCCGGCCGGGAGACCGCCGAGGTCCGGGTCGACGGCGAACTGCACGAGCAGGCCTCCAAGGAGCTGCTCGCCCTGGACTGGCCGCGGGTCGCCGAGGGCACCGCGTACGCCAGGACCTTCGTGCTGCTGGTCCGGCCGAAGGGCCGCTGAGCGCCGCAGCCACCTCACGGCCACCCGCTCGTAGGGGCTCAGGCCCCCGCGAGCGGGTAGACGTGCGCGCCGTCCGGACCCGCGTAGCCGGGCAGCCAGCGGGCCAGCACCAGGCCGGACGGGTGGAACATCGGGGTGGGCAGCGCGTCCACCGGGAACCGCTCCCAGCCCGCGCAGCTGTGCGGCTCGGTGACGAGGGCCGGGGCGTCGCTCGGCGGGGCGAGGACGGCCGCGGTCAGCCGGGGCCGGCCCAGCTCGTGGTCGAGCAGCACGGCCAGCACCCGCATCCGCGCGGCGGGCAGCACGATGCCCGTCTCCTCGGCGAGTTCGCGGGCGGCGGCCTCCTCGAAGGACTCGCCGGTGCCGTCGACCTTGCCGCCGGGCAGGCTCCAGGTGGGCGGCTCCCCGGCGGTGGTGCGGCGGCCGACCAGCACCCGGCCGTCGGTGGTCGGGACGATGACGCCCGCGCCGATGATCGGGCCGGTCACCAGGCGGCCTTGGCATAGTCCTTGAGGAAGCAGCCGTACAGGTCCTCGCCGAGCTCGCCGCGGACGATCGGGTCGTAGACCCGGGCCGCGCCGTCGACCAGGTCGAGCGGGGCGTGGAAGCCTTCGTCGTGCAGCCGCATCTTCTCCGGGTGCGGGCGCTCGTCGGTGATCCAGCCGGTGTCGACGGCGGTCATCAGGATGCCGTCGGTCTGGAACATCTCCTGGGCGCTGGTGCGGGTGAGCATGTTCAGCGCGGCCTTGGCCATGTTGGTGTGCGGGTGGCCGGCGCCCTTGTAGCCGCGGCTGAACACGCCCTCCATGGCGGAGACGTTGACGACGTACTTGCGGCGGGCGGGGGAGGCGGCCATCGCCGACCGCAGCCGGCTGATCAGGATGAACGGCGCGGTCGAGTTGCAGAGCTGCACCTCCAGCAGCTCCATCGGGCCCACCTCCGAGACGGTCTGCACCCAGCTGTTGGTGGACGCGAGGTCCGGCACCAGGCCGCCGGCGTCGATGGCGGTGCCCGCCTCGATCCGGGCCGGCGAGGCGGAGCCGGTGACCAGGGCGAGCGAGGTGACGTCCTCGGCGGTGATCCGCTCGCTGCCGCCGGTGGCCTGGCCGGGCAGCGCCGGGAGGTCCACGCCGCCGCTGCCGAACCGCCCGATCACGGTGGACGGGGGCAGCGCGCCGGCCGGCAGCGGGGCCGACTCGGCGGCCACCAGCTGGCGGTACGACTCCGGCGGGCGGCGGACGGTCTGCGCCGCGTTGTTGATCAGGATGTCCAGCGGGCCGTCCGCGGCGACCTCGTCGGCCAGCGCCATGACCTGCGCAGGGTCGCGCAGGTCGATGCCGATGATCTTCAGGCGGTGGATCCACTGGTCGCTGTCCGGCATCGCCTTGAAGCGGCGGATCGCGTCGTTGGGGAAGCGCGTGGTGATCGTGGTGTGTGCGCCGTCCCGCAGCAGGCAGAGCGCGATGTACATGCCGATCTTCGCGCGGCCGCCGGTGAGCAGCGCACGCCGCCCGGTCAGGTCCGCCCGCGCGACGCGGCGGGCGTGGTTCAGCGCCGCGCAGCTGCGGCACAGCTGGTGGTAGAAGGCGTCGACCTCGACGTACCGCTGCTTGCAGGTGTAGCAGGAGCGGGGGCGCTCGAGGATCCCGGCGATCTCGGTGGTGGTCTCGGTGGTCAGGCCGAAGGCGCCGGCCGTCTCGTCGTCGATCCGGCCGGGCGCGCCGGTCGCCGTCCGTGCGGTGACCGCCCGGTCGTTCGCGGTCTTGCGGGCGCGGGTCTCCTGCCGGCGGCGCTGCTTCAGCGTGCGGAAGACGCCGCCGACGGCCTGGCGGACGGTGATCGCGTCCGGGTGGTCCACGTGCAGGGTGTCGAGCTCCGCGAGTACGTCCAGGCACATGGCCAGGCGCTCGGGGTCGATACCCGGGCCGAAGTCGACCTCCTGGTCGTCGTCCTGCTCGATCTGGATCTGAGTGTCCGGGCCCGCCGTCATGCCTGTTGCCGCTTCCCGTTGTGCGCCGCCTGTACCGGCGAATGCTACGGGAGTGCGTGGAATCCACGCGAAAGGTAATGGCTGAAAAGTGCTTGCGGTGGTTACCGGTGGCTCGTAGCGTAAGAGATGCATCGACCATCTAGCCATTACCGACGGGAGTGGGGCATGACGACCTGGCACGACTGGCAGCGCAGCTGGGACCGGCAGCAGGAGTGGTACCTGCCCGACCGCGAGGACCGGTTCCGGGTGATGCTCGACCTGGTCGAGGCCACCGCCGGCCCGGCGCCGCGCGTCCTCGACCTGGCCTGCGGCACCGGCTCGATCAGCGAGCGGCTGCTCGCCCGCCTCCCGGGGGGCGTCTCGGTCGGCGTGGACGTCGACCCGGCGCTGCTCGCGATCGCCCGCGGCCACTTCGCCGACGAGCCGCGACTCACCGTCGTCACCGCGGACCTCAACGACCCGCACTGGGCGAAGCGGCTGCCCGACGGGGAGCCCTTCGACGCCGTGCTGACCGCCACCGCGCTGCACTGGCTCACCACCGACGCCCTGGTGCGGCTCTACGGCGACCTCGCCCAGCTGGTCCGCCCCGGCGGGCTCTTCCTCAACGCCGACCACATGCCGCAGCCGGACACACCGCTGCTCAACGCCGCGGACGCCGCCCGGCAGCGCGCCCGCCAGGAGCGGGAGCGTGCCGAGGGCGTCCTCGACTGGGCCGGCTGGTGGCGGGCCGCCGCCGCCGACCCGGCGCTCGCGGAGGCGGTCGCCGCCCGCTTCGCGATCCACGGCGAGCACGCCGACGGCGACAGCCACCCCGCCGAGTGGCACGCCGCCCGCCTGGTGGAGGCGGGCTTCCGGGAGGCCGGGGTGGCGTGGCGCTCGGTCAGTGACGCGCTGGTCGCAGCGGTGCGCTGACCGGCAGCTCGTCCAGCCCGATCCCGAAGTGCTCGCGGTAGGCGGCGAGCGCCTGCTCCGCGGTCAGCTCGCGCTCGCTGCGTGAGCCGTCCGCGCCCGTGCGGATCAGCCGGGTGCCGGCGAGGGTGATCCGGCCCTCGGCGGTCAGCCGCGAGCAGGTCGTCGACCGGGTGAAGTGCGAGTCCGGTGAGGTGGCCTGCCACCAGCAGGTCGGTCCGAAGTCCGCCAGCGCGTACGGCCGCAGGTCCAGCCGGTACTGCGGATCGCCGTCCATCAGCACGTCCAGCCCGGGGCCGTGCTCGGCGAGCGTGAACCGCCCGGCCGGGTCGGCCTGCGGTCCCCGCTCGTCGAGCCGCAGCGGGTGGTGGCTGAACCGGCCGAAGCCGACGTCCACCAGCCAGGGCCCGTCCAGCTCGACCCGCAGCGCCATGTGGTCGAACGGCGGCCCGACCCGACCGTCCTTGCCGAACACCCGTGCCGCCAGCAGCTCCACCCGGTAGCCGAGCGCCCCGAGCAGTGCGGCGAAGGCGCCGTTGAGCTCGTAGCAGAAGCCGCCGCGCCGCCGCTCCACGAGCTTCTCCCAGAGCGCCTGCTCGGTCAGCACGATCGGCTCGCCCCGCGCGACGCTCAGCGTCTCGAACGGCACCGCGGAAAGGTGCGCCAGCTGCAGCGCGCGCAGCGCCGCCGCGTCCGGCCGCCCCGGCCGCGGCAGGCCGATCCGGTCCAGGTAGGCCGCCACCTGTCGCCCGTCCACCTGTTCTCCTCTTCGTCCGTGCGCGGACGGCCCGTCAACCGGGCCGGCCATCGCGGTTCTGACACCTCGTCCGAAACCAACGACGAAAATATGTTTGAGATTCCTGTTATCCCCTCCCGCCCCACGGATCTCCCAGGTGTCGGCAAGCACCAATCCTCCGAGGGCCGACGAGGAGAGACACGTGTCACGCAGGAAGACGTCGCACCGTCGCCGAAATCGCCGTGGACTGATGTTCACCGCAACCGCCGTCACCGCGGGACTCATCGCGGGAGCCTTCACCATCGGCTCCGTGATGGAGGGCGGCAAGCCGCTCCGGACCTCCGCCGACGCGGCCATCGCCCAGGAGCTGGACCCCTCGCCCGCCGCCGGCCCGCTCCACAACGAGGCGCCCGCCCCGGTCACCTCCATACCCAAGGACGACCCGGCCCGCGGCCTGGTCTACGGCGGACTCGTCCCGGCCGCCAGCGGTGACCGCTGCGTCGGCGTCTACAAGGTCAACGACGAGGGCCTGTGCACGCACGGCCCGGACGCCCCGCCGCGCGGCGTCGACGTCCACAAGAACACCGTGCCGGCCGTGGCGACCACCGAGCAGCCCGCCGACCTCACCCCGGCCCCGGCCGCCGCCGCGCCGTCCGCCTCGGAGCTGCTGAGCGACGCTCCGCCCGTGCTGGACCTGCAGAGCGGCAAGGCACTCGGCGGTTCCGCCGCGCCCGCCGGCACCCCCTCGGCCGGAGCGGGGGCCGCGGCCGAAGGCTCCAAGGTGGTCTGCGACGGCGACGGCTCGACCGGCAACCGCGTCCAGGTGATGTACGTCCACGCGCCGGGCAGCGACCGCTTCGCGCAGTACCTCGCCTCCTTCAAGAAGTGGGCGGCGGACACCGACACCATCTACAACGCCAGCGCCCAGGAGACCGGCGGCGTCCGGCACATCCGCTTCGTCACCGAGGCCGACTGCACCGCCTCGGTGCTGAACGTCGAGCTGTCCGCGGCCTCCCTGCAGGAGTTCGGCGCCACCAACAAGGCGCTGGCCGCCCAGGGCTTCAACCGCAAGGACCGCAAGTACATGATGTTCGCCGACGCGAACGTGTACTGCGGCATCGGCACCTTCAACGGCGACGAGCGCCCCGGCCAGGACAACCTGTCCAACTTCGGCCCGTCCTACGGCCGCACCGACAACGGCTGCTGGGGCGGCTCCACCGCCGCCCACGAGCTCGGCCACAACCTCGGCGCCGTCAACAACAGCGCCCCGCACACCAGCAAGGGCGCGCACTGCGTCGACGAGTGGGACATCATGTGCTACTCCGACTCGCCGTACTACCCGAAGATGCAGACCCTCTGCCCGAACCGGGCCGAGGACGACCGCCTCGACTGCAACCACGACGACTACTTCAACACCAGCCCGCAGCCGGGCAGCTACCTGACCACGCACTGGAACATCGCCAACAACCAGTTCCTGTTCGCGAACGGCGGCACCAACCCCAACCCGACGCCGACCCCGACGCCGACCCCGAGCCCGACCTCGGCCGACCCGACCAAGTCGCCGACGCCGACCCCGAGCCCGACCAACCCGACGCCCACCCCCAGCCCGAGCCCGACCGGCGGCACCACCGCGCCCAAGGTGACGGTCGGCCAGATCACCGCGAACTCGGCCGTGCTCAGCTGGACGGCGGCCCCCGGCGCCACCGGCTACGACCTGCAGGTCAACGGCCGCTCCATCGCGACCGTCACCTCCACCGTCGTCCGCCTGGTCAACCTCAAGGCCGACACGGAGTACAAGGTCGCCGTCGCGGTCAAGGACGCCTCCGGCAAGACCGCCAAGCCCGGCCGCACCACCACCTTCCGCACGGCCAAGGCGGCCGGCCCCGCGCCGACCAAGCCCGGCACCCGCTACCTGATGATCAACAGCCTGACCGGCCAGGCCGCCGACATGTGGGGCGGCTCCACCCGCGACGGCGCCGTGCTCATCGGCTACCAGCGGCACGGCTACTCCAACCAGCAGTGGCTCTTCGAGGACACCGGTGACGGATTCCTGCGGATCCGCTCGGCCCGCTCCGACAAGTGCCTCCAGCTCGGCGGCCAGGCCGTCGCCGGCCAGTACGTGATGCAGGAGCCCTGCTCCACCGCCGACAACCAGAAGTGGAAGATCGACTCCGCCGGCAGCGGCTACGCGCTGACCGCCAAGGGCTCCTCGCTGGTCCTCGGCACCAGCAAGCGCTGGTACTACGGCGGCTGGCTGCTGGAACTGCAGCAGCCCAGCGGCCAGTCCTACCAGAACTGGACCATCCAGGCCGCCTCCTGACGAGGCGCCCCGGGCCCGGTGGGGCGGGAGTCTCCCGCCCCACCGGGCCGTCCCCGTCCCGCCCGGCCCGACCAGGAGCCACCGTCATGCGCCTGCGCACCATCACCGCCGCCACCGCCCTCACCGGCCTGACCGTGCTCGGCACGGCCCACTCCGCTGCCGCCCACGGCGACACCATCGCCTTCACCGTCTCCAGCCTGGCCGACGGGCACCTCACCGCCGTCGCCACCTGGGAGAACGACCACGACCCAGTGGACGAGAAGGTCGCCGGCACCCTGAGCGCCACCGCGCAGGACGGCCGCGCGGTCGGTCCCTGGCCGCTGGTCGCCGTCTCCGACAAGCCCGGCACCTACACCACCGCCCGCCAACTCCCGCCCGGCCACTGGAAGGTGGTCGTCGAGTCGGGCTTCCCCGCGCTCGGCCGCGGCGAGGCCGAGTTCGACGTCACCGCCGTCCCCGGCACCGCCCCCAGCAGCGGCCCGGTGGCCCCGGTCGGCACCCCGTCCGCCGACGCCTCCGCCGAGCCGGTCCGGACCACCGAGGCCACGGCGGACTCCGACAGCGCCTGGACGTGGGCGGTCGCCGGCGCGGTGGTGCTGGCCGCCGCCGCGGCCGCCGGCACCCTGCTGCTCCGGCGCCGCCGCGCCGCCCGCTGAGGCCCGCTGAGGCACGTACCGCCGTGCCGGGCCGGCCGGCTGCGGCGCCCCGCCACCGGGCCCGCCGCAGGCCGGGGGCCGCTCCGCGCGTCCGGGCCGGACGTCTCCCGCCGAATACAAGGGCGACAAGTCGCCTCGTCGATCTGTCGACAGCTGGCCACGGCCGACGGGTTGTGCCGTCCCTGCCACCACGGGCCACCATGAAGACATGGACACCGACACGATCGTCCGCACCCGCCGGGCCCTGCACGCCGTCGCCGAGACGGTCCTCGCCGGGCCGCAGTACCGGGAGAGCGGCACCATCCGACTGCGGGCCTACCCCGGCGGCTTCGCCACCAGCGCCGAGCCGTTCCTGCAGGTCATCGGCGACCAACTGATAGCCCCCGGCCACCACCTCGTCCTCCGGCGCACCACCTGCGCCGCCCTCGCCGCCGCCGTCGGTGTCCAGCCCGGCCCGCCCGAGGGCCTCTACCACGACGGCTCCGGGGCCGCCGCCGACGACCCCGTCGACACCGACCCGCAGGCCGCCCAGTGGATCGCCCACTGCCTCGGCGCCGGCGACACCGCGCTGCGCCGCCTCGCCCCGGACGAGGAACCGGTGCTCTGGCCCGAGCACTTCGACATCGGCATCACCGTCGACGAGGTCAACTACGGCGTCTCCGCAGGCGACTCCTACCAGCCCGAGCCCTACGCCTACGTCGGCCCGCACACCGCGCGCACCGGCCCGTTCTGGAACGCCCCGTTCGGCGCCGCCCGCACCGTCCGCGAACTCGGCGGCGCCGACGCCCTCACCCGCTACTTCGACGAGGGCCGGCGGCTCGCGGCCGACTGACCCGGCCCGCCCGAACGGGCCTCCCTGCGGTAGCGGTCCAGCACGTCCTGCCGCAGCAGCGCCCCGAACCCGGCCGCCTCCAGCCGCAGGCCCAGCTGCGCCTCGGTGCCGTTCAGCGCGGCCGCCGCCGACGGCAGGTGCCAGTCGTGCGCGGCCAGCGTGTCCAGCAGGAAGCCGCGCCGCACCTGCGCCTCGGAGAGCCGGAAGGTCTTCAGGTAGGCGATCCGACCGTCCTCGTCCGTGATCGTCTCGCCGATGTGGTTCTCCCGGCCGGGCCGGAACTCCGGCAGGAACCGTCCCAGGGTGAACCGTCCCATCCGCCGCACCGGCCGGATGCGCAGCTCTGCGGCGAGCAGGCCCGCCGCCATCGTGCCGTCGTGGAACTCCGCCCAGGCCCTCTCCTGTTCCTCCACCGCCGCCCGCAGGTCGGTCGGCGTGCGGACGCCCGGGCCCGGGATGCTCGCCCGGAAGTCCGGCACCGGGGCCGACAGCAGGGCGTAGTGGTGGATCAACTCGCCGAACAGGTCGTGCACCAGGGTCGGGTGCAGCGCCCGGTAGTCCTCCGGATGCGGCACCGCGAAGGCCGCCGCCAGGGCGTCCGCGGTGTACACCAGCACCCCGCACTGCCCGCGGTGGATCTCGAACACCCGCAGCGCGTCCGCCAGTCCGCGCACCTCGGCACCCCGGTACGCCTCCTCGGCCCGCGGCGAGAGGCCGGCCCGCACCGCCCGCTGCGACCACTCCTCCCACACGATCGTCGGCCCGCCGAAGTGCAGCGCCAGATAGCCCTCCAGGGCCAGGTGCAGCGGCAGGAACCGCAGCCGGTTCGAACCCTCCCGGCGGGCCGTCCGCCGGTGCGGGCGCACCGGGACGCGCGCCGGCGGCTGCTCGCCCAGCGAGGTGCCGTACGCGGCCGCGGAACCGTCGTCCGTCCAGTCCGCGACGAAGCCGTGCGGCACATAGGACACGTAGTCGGTGCGGGGGCCCAGCGACACCGGCGTGTACGCGTCCCCGTACACCCGGCGGTGCAGCCGCAGGTCGACGACCGGATCCTCGCGCAGCAGCGGCACCAGCCGCACCCCGCCCCACACCTGGGCGGGGCCGGTGGCCAGGCCGGTCAGGTCCAGCGTGCTCATCGGGGTCCCTCCCCGTCGTGGTGCCCGTGCACCGCGCCGCCGGCCGCCAGGAAGGCCGCCGTCCGCTCGGCCAGGTACGCGGTCAGCTCGGCCAGGCCGGTGCGGCCCTCCGCGAAGCGGGCGATCCCCACCAGCGGCACCAGGTCCTCGGCGTCCCGGATACCCGCGGTCGGCACCCCCGGTGCGAGCCGGCGCACGTCGAAGCCGTCCGCGTCCCAGACCGGGCTGAGGTGCACGATCCGGGTCGCCCCGTCCGGGTCCAGCCGGGTGCGCCACACCCGCAGCACCTCGGCGGCCAGCCCGGGCGGGGCGTTGTCCCAGCCGTCCGAGACGACGACCAGCTGCTCGGGGCCGGTCTCCAGGGCGTCCAGGATCCGCCGGCCGAGCGGGGTCGCCCCGGACGGCCGGGCCAGCAGCGCGTCCGTGCGGCCCGAGGTCCACAGCGCCGAGTACTCCCCGGCCAGCACCGCCAGCAGATGGTGGCAGGCCAGCGCCACCGCCAGCGGCCGGCGCCGCTTCTGCCCGGAGCCGTACGAGGAGAAGCTGTCGTCCAGCACCGCCGCCACCCGGCCCCAGCTGCCCGCGCGGGCGCCCGCCGTCCGCCGGGCCGCGGCCTCCAGCGCCGCGGTCAGCTCGGCCCGCCGGGCCACCCGATCCGCCACCGGCAGGCCCAGCACGTAGCCGGCCAGCCGGGTCAGCGGCATCCGGGTCAGATCCGCCGCCACCGCCGACGCCCCGGCCTCGCGCGCCGACTCCTGCAGCCGCAGCCGCTCCAGCCGGGTCATCCGCGGAGCGATCCGCTCCAGGAAGGCCGCCCGCGGGATGCCGTGCTTCGCCGCGAACCCCTCCGCGACGGTGTACGGCAGCTCGTACACCGCCGACTTCTGGTAGTGCGCGCGCCGCCAGGCGTCCAGCAGCGGCGTCCCGAAGTGCCCGTTCCGCGTGTCCGACGTGCCGCGGAAGGCGAAGTCGCCCAGTTCGGGGCCGGGCGGGGCCAGGTGCGCGTGCCGCAGCGCCGTGCGGAAGCCGCCCCGGTACTTCACCGCGTCCAGCGCCGGGTCCGGCCGCGCCGCGATCCAGTCCCGGATCAGCGCCCGCGTCCGCCGGTTGTTCACCCCGGCCCGGCGCAGCTCGCCGAACAGCCGGTACACCCGCTGCGGCGGCATCAGCGCCAGGCGTCGCGCGATCAGCCTGCCCTCGGTACGGCGCTGCTCCGCGGTGGCGTCCCGGGCGGACTCCAGCAGTCGGCGCACGATCAGCGCCGCATTGTGGTCGTTCACGTCCAGCGCCAGCACCGCGGCGTACAACTCGCGGTAGTTGCCCAGCATGTAGGCGTGCAGGAAGTCCAGCGAGAGGCGTTGCTCGGCCGCGTCCGCGTGGAACTCCCGCTGGCCGGTCGCCGTCACCGCCGCGTTCACGAACAGCAGCACGTCCTCGGCGGCGACCAGATCACCCAGGGTCTCCATGGCCCAGCCCCTCGTCGGTGCCTCGTCGATGTGGAGGCCGGCCGGGGAATGGGGGCACGAGCTGCGAATTATCGCTGTAGAGGCGCCTTCCGGAAGTCGCACCGGAGTCCCGCGGCCGGCCGGACGACGGTAGCAGACCGCCGGAGGGTGCCTCAGCGGCTTTTTCGGCGGCCCGGGCCCACGGCTCTTGTTGACGAATCGTCAGCAAGTTCTGCGCAGTGTATTGACGGTGTACCGCCACAGATCTACAAGAGAAAGGAGCTCCGGCGCCCCCGACCTGCCCGGAGCGGCGAACGTGCGTCTTCTCGAACCCCTCACCGAGGAAGAGGCCCACCCATGCGACCGTCCAGCCGCCCTGCCCTGCTCGCCGCCGCCGTCCTCGCGGCCTGCGCCGCTGCCGCCGCCCCGGCCGTCCCCGCCGCCGCGACACCCGGGACGGCCGCCGCCGTCCCGGTCCTCACCGCCGGAGGCGCCGACGGCGCCGCGGTCGCGGAGGGCGACGCGCTCGCCGCACCGCTCGCCACCGGCACCCGGGCCACCTTCTACTCCACCGCCACCAGCACCACCGGGGTCACCTGCGCCACCTCGCAGTTCACCGCCAAGGTGCTGAGCAACCCCGCCGCACCCGGCACCGCCACCGAAGCCCTCACCGGCATGGCCTTCGGCTCCTGCACCAGCAACGTCACCGGCGTCACCTCGGTGAAGAGCCTCACCGTCGGCAACCTCCCGTACACCGTCGCGGTCGACGACGGCGCGGGCCTCCCCGTCACCCTCACGCCCGGCGCGGCCGGACCGATCCAGGCGAACGCCGTGCTCGCCACCTGGTTCGGCACCATCACCTGCACCTACCAGCTCAGCGGCGCGTTCACCGGCACCGCCGACAACACCGCCCACAGCCTCGCGTTCCACAACGAGCACTTCGCCAAGAGCGGCGGCTCCGGCCTGTGCCCCGCCGACGGCTACTTCTCCGCCACCTACGGCCCCGTCACCGACTCCAGCCTGCCCGGCAGCCCCGCCGTCCACATCAACTGACCGACCACCGCCCCGGCGGGCCCGCGGCCACACGCCACGGGCCCGCCGGGGCCCCGTACCCGGGACGGCACGCCGACCGGGCCGGCGATCAGGCCACGGCTACGCGTCGGAGCCGTTGCGGCCGCCCGCGCGGCCCGTCCAGGTCGGCTCGACCACCGCCCAGTCGGTCTGCCACTCCTCCTCGGCCCTGCGCTGCAGCCGGCTGCGCCGCACGCTGTAGCCGACGGCGCAGGCCAGCGCCGCGCCCGCCCAGCCGCCCAGCACGATGAACCCGGTGGTCGCCACGATGTCCGAGGTGGACCGCGGCCCGGCCGTGGCCCGCCCCGCGTTGTCCACCCACACCTGGACCTTCGAACCCGGCCCGGCCGAACTCGGCACCGCCGCCTCCTCCGTCACCGTGTGTCCGGCCGGATACGTCCACGTCGCCATCGCCCGGTAGCCGCCCGCCGGCGCACCCGAGGCGCTCAGATCCGCCTGCTGCGGCTCACTGCGGACCACCGCCGGCACCCGGTGCAGCCGGGCCGCCGCCTGCGCCGCGTCGTGCTGCGCCGACCAGTACAGCAGCAGCGCCGCCGCCCCCGCGCCGACCGCCGCCATCACCACGGCCAGCCACGCCGCCAACAGGGCACGACTGCGCGACCGGTCCACCGGCCGCCACAGCGGCCCGGCGTTCGCGCCGACCGCAAGCCGCAGATGCACCACCAGGCGCCGCCACCGGGCATGCCCGCAGCGGCCGGGGAAGTGGGTGCGCATAGTACGCCTCCTACCGCCGGCTTCGGACTCAAGCGTCTCTCCAACCGGCCCCACCGGCACCCCGCCACGCGCACCCTGCCACGAGCACCCCCGCTCGGCCCACTCCCACCTGCGGCGACCACCGACACCGCCGCCGGCGGTCACTCAGGGCACATGAGGGTGGCTCCGCACGGGCGGTGCAGGCTCCTCTCGCTCCACGGCCGCACCCGCCGCCCGCCCGCCGCACCCGCCGCCCGCCCGCTGCGCCCGTCGCCGCACGGCTGCCCGGCCCGCGGCGGCGGTGCATGCTGGAGGCGGAAGCCGCACCCTGTCCGCCGCCCGGCCGCCGAGCCGGGAGGCCGTGCCGACGGGAGGCCACAGCCGATGGCTGCCGATACCGGGACGAGCACCGGGACCACCACCGCCTGGGTCGTCGACCACCCCGCCCCTGCCGCCGACCGCCCGCTGCGCCGGGTGGAACGGCCGCTGGAGCCGCTCGGCCCGCGCGGGCTGCTGCTGGAGGTCCGGGCCTGCGGGGTCTGCCGGACGGACCTGCACCTCGCCGAGGGCGACCTCGCCCCCCACCTGCCGGGCTGCCCGCCGGGCCACGAGATCGTGGGCCGGGTGGTGCGCGCCGGGCCGCAGGCGGAGGGCTTCGCCGCGGGGGACCGGGTCGGCGCGGCGTGGCTGGCCGGGACGTGCGGTGTCTGCCGGTACTGCCTGTCCGGGCGCGAGAACCTCTGCCCGGACTCCCGCTACACCGGCTGGGACGTGCCCGGCGGCTACGCCGGCCATGCCGTGGTCGACGCCGACTACGTCTACCGGCTGCCCGAGGGTCCCTCCGACGAGGAACTCGCCCCGCTGCTGTGCGCGGGCATCATCGGCTACCGCGCGCTGGAACGCGCCGAACTCCCGCCCGGCGGCCGCCTCGGCCTCTACGGCTTCGGGGCGTCCGCGCACCTGACCGCCCAGCTGGCGCTGGCCCGCGGGGCCCGGGTCCACGTCCTCACCCGCTCCGCGGACGCCCGCCGGCTCGCCCAGGACCTCGGCGCCAGCTCCGCCCGCGGCGCCGACGACAGCCCGCCCGAGCCGCTCGACTCGGCGATCCTCTTCGCACCGGTCGGCGACCTCGTCCCGGTCGCCCTGGCCGCCCTCGACCGCGGCGGCACCCTGGCCGTCGCCGGGATCCACCTCACCGACATCCCGCGGCTCGACTACCGCCAGTATCTGTTCCAGGAGCGGACGCTGCGCAGCGTGACCGCCAACACCCGGGCCGACGGCCGCGCCTACCTGGCCGAGACGGCGGCCCACCCGCCCACCGTGCACGTCCGCCGCTACCCGATGAGCCGCGCCCCCGAGGCCCTCGCCGACCTCGCCGCCGACCGTGTCACCGGCGTCGCCGTCCTCGTCCCCGACTGACCATCGCCGTTCCGGCATGACGTCCGGGCCGGGCTTCCGGGCGATGGTTCGTGAACGGGCCGTTGGGCCCTACCGTTGGGGGCGGGGAGGGGCAAGGATCGGGGCACGGCAGTCGGGAGGCGGACATGGGGCACCGTTCGGTGGAGTCGGTGATGAGCCGGGACGTCGTCCGGGTGATGCCGGCGACCGGGTTCCGGGAGATCGTGGCGGTGCTGGCCGAGTTCGAGATCACGGCGGTGCCGGTGGTGGACGGCGAGGACCGGCCGGTCGGCATCGTGTCGGAGGCGGACCTGCTGCGCACGCTGGCCGCGCAGGACGACGACCTGCCGGCGGGCGGCGGTCCCGGCTGGGAGGGCGCCCTCGACGACGGCCGTGCCGCGGTGACCGCGGCGGAGCTGATGACCGGCCCGGTGGTGTGCACCACCCCGGAGGCGAGCGTGGTGGCGGCGGCCCGGCTGATGACCAGGCACCTGGTGAAGCGACTGCCGGTGGTGGACGCGGACGGCCGGCTGGTGGGCCTGGTCAGCCGGGGCGACCTGCTGCGGGTGTTCCTCCGCGAGGACCGGCTGATCCACCGCGAGATCGTCGAGGAGGTGCTCGGCGCGGTGGACGGCGTGAGCCCCGCCCTGGTCGGTGTGGAGGTGGTGCAGGGCCGGGTGGTGCTCAGCGGCACCATCGACCCGCCGCAGCTGGCCCCGCTGGTGGTCCGGCTGTGCCGCTCGGTCGACGGCGTCGTCTCGGTCACCGACCGGACGGGCACCGGGCCCGCCGAGCACGACCGGGTGCCCGAGCCGGTCCTCTGACCCCGGCGGCCCGGCCCGCGGAGCCGACCCGCCGCCGAGCGCGGCCCCCGCTCAGCCGCGCAGCGCGGCCACCAGCGCGCAGGCGAACACCGCCGTCACCCAGGTCCACAGCACCGACAGGGCGACGTGCGCGGCGGTGCGCAGCCGGGCGCCGCGCCACAGCTTCGGGGAGAAGACCGCGAACTCGAAGAGCCAGCGGATGCCCCAGAAGAGGGTCTGCGCGGTGAGCAGGGCGGTGCCGAGGCGGCCGCCGGCGAGCAGGTCGGGGGCGAGCAGCAGCGGCAGCAGGCCGAGAACGGCGCAGGTCAGCCCGATGAAGAAGAGGTGGGCGTAGGAGACCTGACGGGTCAACAGGGTGGTGCCGGTCAGGTCGGCCGGCCAGCCGATGAGCCGCGGCAGTACCGCGTGCAGGGCGCCCATGCCGATCAGGGCCGCGCCCACCAGTCGCAACTGGCCCTCCAGGGTGAGCAACTGGCTCACTGCGTGCCTCCGCTCCGCCGGTCGGGTCCGGTCGCCGCGAAGGCGAAGGCGGTGACCAGGCCGCCGATCCGGCGTTCCGCGACCGGGTGCAGGCCCGCACCGGCCGCGGCCCCGAGCCAGTCGTCGCGCCGGAAGAAGTGCCAGGCGCCGGGGCCGAACACCGCCGTGTTGGCGGCGTCCCGCAGGTGTTCGACCAGCACCAGCCGCCCGCCGGGGCGCAGCACCCGGGCGGACTCGGCGAACAGGGCCCGCCGTTCGGCGGGTCGGCGCAGCTCGTGGGCGGCGAAGACCAGGAACACGGTGTCGGCCGAGCCGGTGGCGGCGGGCACCTGCTCGGGGCGTCCGGCGACCGTGCAGGGGACGGGCGGCACGAGGCGGCGGGCCCTCCGGATCGAGCCCTCGGTCATGGTCGCCGGGTCGTAGAGGTCCACCCGGCGCTGCGGGTGCCCAGGCCAGCGGGCCGCGAGCGGCCGGCTGGCCTCGTCCAGGCCCGATGAGACGACCAGGTGGTCGCCGGGTCCGGCGGGCAGCAGGTCGTCCAGCCAGCTGAAGCCGTGCAGCTCCGAGCGGTCGTACACCCACCAGCTCGCGGCGATGCTGCTCGCCAGCAGCCCCGCGGCGGTGGCGGCCCCGGCCCGGGCGAGCCGGGCGGCCGGCCCGGGCAGTCGGCGGGCGAGCGCCCAGCCGGCGCCGGCCGTAAGGCAACCCGCGGTGTACATCGGCCAGTTGTACCGGACCACGGCCCGCACCCCGGACGGGCGCGGCACCCGCGGGTCACCACTGCCCGGCGTCACAGCTCGGCCCCGTTCTCGGCGCGGCGGTAGCCGGCCTCCCAGCCGTACTCCAGGTCGGCGACGTGGAAGGCGTTGGCGACTACGGGCCGGCTGCCGGCGAAGGGGCCGTGGTCGAAGAAGGTGGGCGGGGTGGGCAGGTCGACCGCGACGGGGGTGGGCTCCCAGTGCGTCCGGGTGGCCTTGACCACCACGATCGAACCCGTCTCGGGCTCGTGCTCGAAGGTGTAGGGCAGCGGCCCGGCGAACCGGCGGGCGTCCTTCGCGGTGGCGAACGGGCTGCCGGCGGGCAGGTCCGCCGGGGCGCTGCCGAGGTCGGCCCGGACGTGCAGGTCGGCGCGGCCGTCCCGGCTGACGATCCGGAACTCCAAGGTGTCGCCGACCACCCGGCTGCCGATCCGGGCGAGCCGGTAGTGGTAGCGGGAGAGCAGGTTGCCGCCGAGGGTCATGATCCGGCTGGCGGTGTCGCTGCGGAGGATCTTCAGCCCGCGCATGGTCCGCCCGCCGGGGGTGGGGAAGCGGGTGAAGATCCGGTACCCGGTGAGGATCCGGTCGGTGCCGAACCGGGCTGGCAGGAAGGCCGGCCGCAGGTCCCGGGTGTCCACCAGCGCGGCGGCCACGAAGCCGTGCTCGGCACCGGCCGGGTCGGTGTACGTGTCCAGGGCGAGGCCGGGCGGCAGCAGCGGCTCCAGCACCTGCGGCGGCAGGGCGTAGGTGAGCACCAGGGAGTGCGCGAACCGGGTCCGCATCGGGACGGCATGGCGTTGCAGCAGGTGCCTCATGCGAAGGTTCCCCCGTTCGGTCCGGTGCGGACGACCCGCACCACGCCCCAGATCGCCGAGCGGTCGTCGGCGGCGAGCCCCGGGCCGGCCGGGCCCGGCTCGCGCAGGCTGCGGAGCACGGCCACGCCGCCCGGCCGCACCGCGTGCTCGACCGCGGCGCGCAGCCGGCGGGCGAAGTCCGGCCCGGGCCCGTCCACCACGTTGGAGAGCGTCACCGCGTCGTAGGCGCCGGCCGCGGAGCGCTCCAGGTGTTCGACGACCTCGCCGAGCGCCAGTCGCACCCGGTGGCGGTCGGCAGCCGGCACCACGGCGGCGCCGGGGCGTTCGCGGCCGAGCAGCAGGCGCCACGCCCAGTCGTTGCCGGCGTTGGGGTGGCGGGCGACGGTCCGGGAGATGCGGCGGAGCAGCACGGTGTCGAAGCCGCGGGGCAGGGCGCAGCGGAAGCCCGGTCGCAGGGCCGCGGCGAGCGCCCCGGCCGGCCGCAGTGCGGCTCCGGCGAGCAGGCGGAGCCCGGGGCCGTCGAACCCGTCCGTCCAGCGGCGGTGCTGTTCGGCGGGGTCGTCGAGGCGCAGGAATTCCGTCACGGCGGCGGGCCGCCAGGCGGGCAGCAGGGCGGCGGCGGCTCCTCGGCCGAGGCCGGCCAGCCGTTCGGCGGTGCCGGTCAGCGCGGGTGCGCCGTCGTGCAGGCGGGTGCGGGCGTAGGCGAGCTGGACGGGGTTGAGGTCGAGGGCGGTGACCTCGTACCCGGCGGCGGCCAGGGCGGCCGCGGTGTCGCCGGCGGAGGCGATGCACAGCACGCGGGTGCCCGTCGGCGGGAACACGGCGAGTTCGACGGCCGGGTCCTCGTACATTCGGCCGAACAGCACGCGGGGTCGTCCGGCGGGCCCGGCGAGTATGCGGCCGGCGCTCCACGGGGTGGCCGCCAGAGCGTCGGTGCGGGCCGGTGCGGCGTTCGTGCCGGCCGGTACGGCGTGCGTCGTGGCGCCCGGTGCGGCGGGGGAGGGGTTCACCGGGCCACCGCCCACCGCGGTGCGCGGGTCTCGGCTCCGCGCGCGGCGACGAGCCAGATCAGCGCGAGAAAGGCGATGTCCTGCACGACCAGCCGCCCGGGTTCGGCGATGTGCTCGGCGCCGAAGACCAGCCCGCCGGTGTTGAAGCCGGTCACCAGCGCGGTCTGGACGGCTGCCGCCGCGTACGGGCGGTGCCCGAGCAGGACCCACACGCCGAGCGCGACCTCGGCGAGGCCGATGGTGACGAGCAGTGGTGTGACCGCGCCGGCGGGCAGCAGCGGCACTCCCTCGACGATGGCGCGCTGGTCCGCCCGGCCCGGGAAGACCTTGCACCAGAAGCCCTCGTACCACCACATCAGTGCGACTGCGGCGGCCGGGAGTCGTGTGGTCCGGATGCCGGCCACGAGCCCCCCTTTCCTCCCCTTGCCGCTCGCGCGCAGGCGCGGCGGCACCGGTCCGGGTGGGTCCCGGACCTCGTGGGCAGGATCATGCCGGATAATTTGAACGCGTTCAACTAGGCTTGGGGCGGGGTCGGTTCGTAGCTTCCTCCAAGGCCGGGCGGCGGCCTGCCGGAACGACTTGTGTGGATCTTCAGGATTTCCGGGTGGACTGGCGTTCGCCCCTGGGTATCGATGAGCATTGACGGTTGGGTGCGGGGCGCCCGAGTGCGCCCGGCGGCCCCGCCGCAACCGCACCCCAGATGTACCTACCGCCCAGCCAGAGAGCCCTTTCATGCGTTTCCTGAACGACCTCAAGCCCGCGTACGACCTCACGTACGACGATGTCTTCATGGTCCCCAGCCGCTCCGCCGTGGGCTCCCGGCAGGGCGTCGACCTCTCGTCCCACGACGGCACCGGCACCACCATCCCGCTGGTGGTCGCCAACATGACCGCGATCGCCGGCCGCCGGATGGCCGAGACGGTGGCCCGCCGCGGCGGCCTGGTCGCCATCCCGCAGGACATCCCGATCGAGGTCGTCTCCGAGGTGATCGGCTGGGTCAAGCGCCGCCACCTGGTGCACGACACCGCGCTCACCCTCAGCCCCGGCGACACCGTCGCCGACGCGCTCTCCCTGCTGCCCAAGCGTGCGCACGGCGCCCTCGTCGTGGTCGAGGACGGCAAGCCCGTCGGCGTCGTCACCGAGGGCGACTGCCACGGCGTCGACCGCTTCACCAGCCTCGCCGAGGTGATGTCCCGCGACCTGCTGCTGCTCGACGAGAGCATCGAGCCGCGTGCCGCCTTCGACCGGCTCAACGAGGCCCACCGCAAGCTCGCCCCGGTGATCGCCGCCGACGGCAGCCTGGTCGGCCTGCTGACCCGCCGCAACGCGCTGCGCGCCACCCTCTACACCCCGGCCGTCGACGCCGACGGCAAGCTGCGGATCGCCGCCACCGTTGGCATCAACGGCGACGTCGCCGGCCGCGCCAAGGCGCTGCTGGAGGCCGGCGCCGACGTGCTCGTCGTCGACACCGCGCACGGCCACCAGGAGTCGATGATCAGCGCCCTGCAGGCCGTCCGCGGCCTCGACCCTCAGGTGCCGATCGTGGCCGGCAACGTGGTCTCCGCCGCCGGTGTCCGCGACCTCGTCGCCGCGGGCGCCGACATCCTCAAGGTCGGCGTCGGCCCGGGCGCCATGTGCACCACCCGGATGATGACCGGCGTCGGCCGGCCGCAGTTCTCCGCCGTCCTCGAGTGCGCCGAGGAGGCGCGCCGTCTGGGCAAGCACGTCTGGGCGGACGGCGGCGTCCGGCACCCGCGCGACGTCGCCATGGCGCTCGCCGCCGGCGCGTCCAACGTGATGATCGGCTCCTGGTTCGCCGGCACCTACGAGTCGCCCGGCGACCTGCAGACCACCGCCGACGGCCGCCAGTACAAGGAGAGCTTCGGCATGGCCTCGGCCCGTGCCGTGCGCAACCGCACCTCCGAGGAGTCCGCCTACGACCGCGCCCGCAAGGCGCTGTTCGAGGAGGGCATCTCCACCTCGCGGATGTTCCTCGACCCGGCCCGCCCCGGCGTCGAGGACCTCATCGACTCGATCGTCGCGGGCGTCCGCAGCTCCTGCACCTACGCCGGCGCCTCCAGCCTCGAGGAGTTCCACGAGAAGGCGATCATCGGTATCCAGAGCGCGGCCGGCTACGCCGAGGGCAAGCCGCTGCACTCCAGCTGGGCGTAACGGGACCGGGCGTAGCGGAGCCGGACTAAACGGAGCCGGGCGTCAGGGAGCCGGGCTTAGGGATTCGGGCGAAACGGTTCTGCGGCCGGGCGCTTCTCACTCCACCGGGGTGAGCAGCGCCCGGCTCACCATGCCGACCGAACGGGACAGTGCGGCGGCCACCGCGTCCTCCACCAGCGGCGCCTGCCGCAGCTCCCAGAGCGCCAGCACGCTCGCCCACGCCGCGTCCCGGGCCCGGTCGATGCTCCACACCCCGACCACGTGCAGCAGCCGGTCGGCCGCGTGCAGCTCGTCCGGGCAGGGCAGCAGCTCCTCCCGGACCTCCGCCTCCACCTGCGCCAGCAGGTCGTTGATGCGGTGGTAGTCGGCCCGGACGTCCTCCGGCTCGTGGCCGAGCAGCCGGCAGGTGTCCAGCACGGACAGCGGCAGGTCGTGCTCGATGTGCGCGTTCATTCCCGCCAACGCGAACTGCAGCGGGTGGATGCCCGCCCGGCCGCGCAGCTCGAACAACGGCCGCCAGCAGTGCGCCGGCCGCCGGCCGCTCGCCGCGGCCTCCACCGCCTCCAGGTAGCGCGCCGCGAACACCGCGTCCAGCTCGGACATCCCCGCCGGATCGGCGAAGAAGCGTTCCGTGAGCCGCTCGGCGACCAGCCGGGTCACCCGCATGTACATGTCGTTGAACACCCCGACGCCGTCGCCGGCCGGGAGAGTCTCCTGCAACCACTGCATCCGGTCGATCACCTGGTCGACCGTCAGGGCCTCGCTGATCGTCATGGCGTGCGCAGCCTTCCGCATCGGGCCGGGTGGATCATCCGGGCGGATCGTCTGATGGTAGGTCAGTGTGCGACGCATGCCCAGAAGCCGCGCTCGGTGAGTCCCGCGCGCCCCGGGGCACACCCGGCCGCGACCCGGTGGCCGCGAAGTCCGGCGGGCGGACCGTCCGGCTGGTACTTGTCGAGGGGAGCGGTCCTTGACCAAGACGAGGGGACGGACAACGGATGAGCCGCCTGATCCTGGCGATGCAGACCTCCATCGACGGCTACGTCGACAGCAGCCTGCCGGACGCCGCCTGGCAGCTGTGGAACTGGGGCCCCGACTGGCCGTGGAGCGAGGACCTCCGCGCGTCCTTCAACCGCCTGCTCGCCGAAGCCTCCGGCATTCTGCTCAGCCGGCCGATGGCCGCGACGGCTACCTGGCGCACTGGGCCCGGGCGGCGGAGCAGCACCCCGACGACCCGGACCGGGCGTTCGCCCGGGCCGTCGGCGCGCTCCCCAAGTTCGCGTTGAGCCGCGTCGGCCGGCCCGCGCAGGACTGGCCGCGCACCACCGTGCTCAACGGCGAACTCGCCGACACCGTGGCACAGGCCGGGAAGCTCGCGGGCGGAGACCTGGTCTGCTTCGGCGGCGCCGGCCTCGCCTCCGCCCTCCTCCGGGCGGACCTGGCCGACGAACTCCGGCTGTTCACCAACCCCGGCTTCGCCGGCACCGGCCGCACGATCTTCGGTCCCTGGCTGGCCACCCGCACCTACCGCGCCGCCACCTCCACCGCCCACGCACGCGGTATCGCGGAGACCCGCTGGGTGCGCTGACGGAGCACGGCCCTGCGGCGCGGGGCTCCGGCCCGCGGCGCTGCCCCGTGCCCCGTGCCCCGCGCCGGGCCGTGGTCGAGGCGCGCGGCGGGCCGCCCTACGACCGGGGCCGTAGGGCCAAGGGCCCCGGGGTACCCCGGCCGGCGGCCGATCCGCCCGGGACCGGTGCGGCGCGAGAGTGAGGCCATGGACACCGCCGCTGCACCGGCAGCCACCGACCGCCCGCAGATCCCGCCCGTCGCCGTCGTCACCGGAGCCTCCCGGGGGCTCGGCCTGGAACTCGCCCGCGCCCTCGCCCGGGACGGCTGGCAGCTGGTGATCACGGCCCGGAACACCGCCGAACTCGCTGCCGCCGAAGCCGAACTCGCCGCCCTCACCAAGGTCGCCGCACCGGCCGGCTCGGTCGTCGACGACGACCACCGCGAACGCCTCGCCGAGGCCGCGGCCGCCCTCGGCGGTGCCTCCCTCCTCGTCAACAACGCCTCCACGCTCACCGGCTACGAGTTGAACGGCGCGCCGCTGCCCGCCCTCGCCGACTTCCCGCTGCCCGGCCTGCTGGAGACCTTCGAGGTCAACGTGCTCGGTCCGATCGCCCTCACCCAACTGCTGCTGCCCCAGCTCCGGGCCCGCCGCGGCGCCGTCATCGACATCAGCTCCGACGCCGCCGTGGAGGCCTACGCCGGCTGGGGCGGGTACGGCGCGTCCAAGGCCGCCCTGGACCACGCCTCCGCCGTGCTCGCCGCCGAGGAACCCGAGGTCGCCGTCTGGGCCGTCGACCCCGGCGACATGCGGACCCGGATGCACCAGGAGGCCTTCCCCGGCGAGGACATCTCCGACCGGCCGCTGCCCGCCACCGTCGTCCCCGCGCTGCTCGGCCTGATCCGCGACCGGCCCGCCGCCGGCCGCTACCGCGCCGCCGACCTGCTGACCGAAGGCGTGCCGAGCGCAGACCCGTCGACTCCGGCGGCCGCCCCCGCGCCGACCCCGGCCGGTGAGTGAGATGTCGACCGCCGTGGACACCGGCTACGACTTCACCGTCCCGCCCGAACTCTCCGCCCGGGCGCCCGCCGAGGCCCGCGGCCTGACCAGGGACGGCGTCCGCCTGCTGGTCGGCCGGCGGCAGGGCACCATCACCTCCCATCACCGCTTCGCCGACCTGCCCGACCTGCTCCGCCCCGGCGACCTGCTGGTGGTGAACAACTCCGCCACCCTGCCCGCCGCACTCACCGGTACCCTCCCGGACGGCGCACCCGTCGCCCTCCACCTGTCCTCCGCCCAGCCCGACCCGCGCGGCCGCCACCTCGTCGAACTGCGCCGCCCCACCGCACACGCCACCGCCCCCTGGGAGCCCGGTTCCTCACCCGCCCGGTCCGGCCTGCGGGTCACCCTGCCGGGCGGCGCGAACGCCGAACTCACCGCGCCGTTCACCGCCCGGCTCTGGTACGCCCGACTGACCCTGCCCGGCGAACTCACCGGCTACCTCGCCCGGCACGGCCGCGCCGTCCGGTACGGCTACGTGGACCGGGACTGGCCGATCGAGGCCTACCAGACGGTCTTCGCCCACGTCCCCGGCAGCAGCGAAATGCCCAGCGCGGCCCGCCCGTTCACCACCGACACGGTGGCCCGGCTGGTCGCCCGCGGCATCCTGGTCGCCCCGATCACCCTGCACACCGGCGTCGCCTCCCCCGAGGCGCACGAGACACCGTACGCAGAGCGCTACCGCGTCCCGGAATCCACCGCGCGGCTGGTCGACCACGTCCGCGCCGCCGGCGGCCGGGTGATCGCCGTCGGCACCACGGCCGTCCGCGCCCTCGAGTCGGCCACCGGTCCGGACGGCCGCCTCGGCGCCGCCGACGGCTGGACCGACCTCGTCATCACCCCCGAACGCGGCGTCCGCACCGTCGACGGCCTGCTGACCGGCCTCCACGAACCGCTCGCCTCCCACCTCCTGATGCTCGAAGCCGTCGCCGGCCGCCCCCTGCTCACCCGCTGCTACGCCGAAGCCCTCGAACACCGCTACCTCTGGCACGAGTTCGGCGACGTCAACCTGCTCCTCCCGTCCTGACCCCGGCGTCCTGCGCCGCCGGACGGTGCTGCGGCGCTGGTGGACCTAGCGGCGGGCGCGCGCTGCGAGCGGCAGCGGGCAGCAGGGTGTGGCGGCGCATTCGGCCAGGTCGTCGCAGCCGGCGGAGACGGCCGCCGAGAGCAGTGAACGGACCTCCACCAGCCCGGCGATCCGGGCGTCGATCTGGGCGATCTTCGCATCGGCGCGGGCCCGCAGACCGCCGGAGCCGGGCCGGCGGCCGCTCCCCGGCAGCAGCTCGGCGACCTCGTCGAGGGTGAAGCCGAGCCGCTGCGCCGCCTTGATCACCCGCAGCACCGTCACCGTCCCGGCCGGGTAGAGCCGGTGGCCGCCGGGCGAACGCTCCGGCGCGGGGAGCAGCCCCCGCCGCTCGTAGTACCGGAGTGTCTGCGGGTTCACCCCGGCGGCCTCGGCGACCTGCCCGCTGCGCAGCGGCCCGCCGCTCATCGGTCCTCCGCTCATCAGTCCTCCCCGGAGGCGGCCCGTGCCCGTTCGGCGAGGGCGTCCAGCACCGCCTGCCGGTCGGGCGGCACGCCGATCTCCATCACCAGCCGGCCCCGAGCGTCGGTCTCGAAGCGGAACGAGAAGAAGGAGCAGCAGGCCTGCTCCCGCGCGGCCAGCTCCCGGGCACGCGGCTCGACCGCCCTGTCCAGGAGCAGTCGGACGAGGCCCGGCCCGGCCCGTTCCACTCCGGCCGTCGCACCGGCGAACAGTGCATCGAACTCGGCCACCCGCAGCGGCCGCTCCACGGTCGGCAGCGTGCACTCCTGCGGCACCCAGGTCATCGGCCCGACCTCCGTCCGCCCCCGATCGTCGCCCCTGTTCGGGCGGCCACGCTCTCGACGGTAACCCCGTACCCGGGTACCGGTTGCAACCCGGCAATCGTCCGACAAGCCGATGAACGGTCAACTGTCGAGGTTGTCCACAGGCTCGTAGCCCTGTCCTGCCGGGCCACTACGGTGGCGATCGACCACCGCCGGACCGAGCAGACTGAGAGGCTGCGACATGACCAGCCGTGCCCTGGACGTCCTCCGCACCAGCCCCGAGGCGGCCGAGCTTGCCGCCTACCCGTTCAATGTCGACCTCGGCCGCGCCGACCACCTGGAGGCCGTCCATCTGGCCTCGGGCATGCCGATGGCGCCGTGGGCCGGTCACGACACCGGCGGCACGTACTTCCACTGCGCCGGCGGCGGGGTCCTCTACGCCTCCTCCGACGGTGCCGCCGGGCTGATCGCCGACAGCATCGACGAGACGCTCGAGACGCTCACCGGACTTCCCTGCTGGCACGATCTGCTCCACCACCTCCCGCCGGACGCGGACGATGCCACCCTCACCGCAGCCGTCACCGAGGCGGAGGAAGAATTCGCCGAGTACTACGGCGCGGGGCTGGACGCCGACCGGCGCAGGCTGCTCGGCCTCCTGGGGTTGCGCGAGCAAGCGCCGGCCGCGCTCGTCCGCCGCCTGCACGATGCCTTGCTGCGCACCGAACCCGATTTCCTGCTGCTCAACTCGGCCGAGGGGTTGGCCCACGCCCTGCTGGACGGGCTGCCGCGCCGGCCGCTGTGGGAGTCCGTGCTCGCGCCGGGCCGCTCCGACCTGGCGGCGCTCCGGTCCGACCCGGGCGTCCTCGCGGCCCACAGCACTCCGACCCGGCCCGGCGGGCCGGAGTGCTGTGGGCCGCCCGGTACGACCCCCGGGCGGACGACCTCCCGGCCCTGCGAGACCTGGCGGCCGCCGGCTTCGGCGCGGACCCGCCCCTTTCGGCCGCGGCCTTCACCGAGCAGGGTGTGCTCCCGGACGGCGTGCCGCCCGATCCGGCCGACGCGAATCCGCTGATCTGGACGGCGCTCGCCCTCCGGCAGGGCCGGACCGAACTGGCCCGGGCCGCGCTGATCCGCCTGCTGGACGACGCCGGTCCGCGCGACGCGGTGCTGCTGGACGGGCTGGCGGCCCAGTTCGGGCGGATCGGTGACCACCGGCAGGCCGCGCGTGCCCGGCACCTGTTCGCCGCGCTTCAGGACGATCCGTCCGAGCGCGCCGCCGCGCTCGCCGACCTCGCGGCTCACCGGCGCCGCGCGGGCGACCCGGTAGAGGCGGGCCGCGCCCTGCGGCAGGCCGCGGCGCTGCTCACGCACGTGCCCTCTGCACCGCCCGGGGGAGGGGCATCGGCGAATGCCCTGTTCGTGCCGGAGCAGAGCCACCGGCCCCGGCCCGACCCCGGCGCGCTCCGTGCGGTGGCCGACCAGTGCTTCCGGCTGGCCGAGGCCAGGGCGGCCGCCGCGGGCGTCGACCCGACCGGCGACGTGTACGCAGTGCTGGCGGGCACCCTGCTGGATGCGCCGGCGGACGCCGGAACCGAGCGGCACTCGGACGGCGAGGCGGCGGGCGCACCGGCCGGGCCGGGGTGACGGAGCGCGCGCGTTGTAGCTTCGGCGGGCCTACTCGGTGTCGGCGGGCACCGTCACGATCGGGCACAGTGCGCGGTGCAGCAGGCCGTGCGGGACGGAGCCGAGCCGCAGGCCGGTGAAGCCGCCGCGGCCGCGGCGGCCGACGACCAAGGCCAGCGCGTGTTCGGAGGCCGCGGCGAGCTGCTCGACGGGGTGGCCGGTAACGACCTCGTGGGTGAGCCGGACGTCGGGGTAAAGGGCGGTGCGGCCGGCGGTGGCCGCGTGCAGCTGCCGCTGGATCTCGCGTACCGCGGTGGCCTTGTCGATCGGCAGGATGGTCGGCGCCTGCCACACCCAGACGGCGCGCAGCTCCGCACCGCGCCGGGCCGCCGCGTCGAAGGCGTGGTCGATGGCGGCCACGGAGCCCGGGCTGCCGTCCACGCCGACGACGAGGTACGGCGGGTCCTGGACGACGTGCTCGACGCCGCGGACGACCACGACCGGGCAGGATGCCTGAGCGGTGACCGGCACGGTGACGGAGTAGGTGCTGAGCAGTTCCTCGACCCGGGAGAGCCCCCGGGAGCCGAGGACGATCATCTCGGCGTTCGCGGCCCGCCGGCACAGCACCTGCCCGGGCTGGCCGTCCGCGAGGACGATGCTGACGTCGAGCCCCGAGTACCGCTCCTCGACCGCGAGCCGGGCCTCGCCCAGTGCCGCCTCGCCCGCCTCGTGCATGGCGGTGCGGTACTGGCCCTCGTCGAATCCGCGCGCGTCGCGGCTGCTCGGCGGGACGGCGTGCACCAGGCGTAGCGGCAGGCCTCGGCGGACGGCCTCGTCGGCGGCCCAGGCGAGGGCCGGCGAGGCGGGGTTCTCCGCGTCGACGCCGACCACGATCTGGTGGCTTCCCACGGCTGACGTCATGGATCCTCCAGCGGTGTCCCGAGCAGGAACGGCGGCGGCCGACAGCACTGCACGGCGTCCGACATGCAGCGACGGGAAGGGGCTACCCGCTTCTCGCGGATCCTGATTGCGCGGTGCACGGTTTTGGCCGCTACCCCGCGTCTTCCTGGGGCCCTTCCCGTCCATTCCAGGACACCACCACCTCCGGGATTGCGCGAGCCGCCACGCCCTGTCACCGCCGCAAGTCCACCGGCGTAGCCTGACCGGCATGGACGAGGAGCCGAGCGACCGGCCGTTCGATCAGCCGGACCGCCCCGGGGGCGACGGGGGCGACGGCCGCGACGAGGGCGGCGAGCCCGCCTGCCTGCTGGCGCGGCTCTGCCCGTCCTGCGACGCGGTGCCGGATCCCGGCGCCGCAGCGTGCTGGCGCTGCGGCGCCGACCTGCGGGAAGCGTGCTAGGCCGGCGTCAGCCCGCCTCGGCGCCGATCTCCCGGAGGAAGGCCTCGACGGCACGGAGGTACTCCTGCGGCCGGTCCATGCTCGGGAGGTGCGCGGCACCCTCGACGGCGGTGGTGCGGCCGTCGGGCACGGCGGCGGCGAGGTCGTCGGCGATCGCGACGAGGTCCGGTGAGTCCAGGGCGCCGTTGAGCGCGAGCACCGGCACGCCGATCTCCTTGGCCCGGGCGGCGGTGTCGGGGACGGACACGCTGTGGTCGACCTCGTCGGCGGTGTGCTTGGCCAGCGTCCGCCAGGCCGTCTCCTTGACCCGCCGGACGACCTCCGGGTCGACCTCCTCGATGCCGCGGTGCGGGCCGGCGGCGATGCGGGCGAAGCCGTCCACCCAGCCCTGGATGTCGCCGGCTGCCATCGCGGCGGCTTTGCCGGCCTCCAGCTCCAGCAGCCACGGGTCGTGGAACTCCGGAAGGCCGGTGCCGCCGCCGCTGACCACCAGGGCCCGGACCAGATCCGGGTGCTCCAGGGCGGTGTCGACGGCGATGTTGGCGCCCATCGAGGTGCCGACCAGGACGGCCGGGCCGGTGCCGAGGTGGCGCAGCAGGGCGGCGAGGTCGTCGGTCTGCCGGAACGGCACGGTGGCGTTGGCGGACCAGCCGTGGCCGCGGGCGTCCGGCGTGATCACCCGGTGGCGGCGGGCGAGTCGGGGCACCAGCTCGTCGAACATGGTGTGGTCCATGAAGCCGGCGTGCAGCAGGACCACGGGCAGGCCGATGCCGGTGTCGCGGTAGGCGAGCGGGCCGTCGTGAGAGGGGAAGGTCGCGATGTTCGAGGCGTCATTCATGACAACCAAGGTGCCATAGTGAGTCGATGATGACAACTGGGTTGTCATCTGTTTCGGTCGATGCGGCACCCCGGGTGTCATGATGGCCGGGTGACCGAGACAGAGCCCCCGCAGCCGCCCGACGACATCGCCCCGCGCCTCATGGAGGTGTTCGCCCTGGTGGGCCCGCTCTACCGGCGGGTGCAGCGCAAGATCGAGCAGGACGCCCCGCTGCAGGGGCTGTCCGTCGGGGTTCGCGCCGTCCTGGACCTGCTGCGGGAGAACGGGCCGATGACCGTCCCGCAGATGGGGCGCGCCCAGTCGCTGAGCCGCCAGTTCGTCCAGCGCATGGTGAACGACGCCGCGGCCCGGAACCTGGTCGAGGCCGTCCCCAATCCGGCCCACCAGCGCTCCTCGCTGATCCGGCTGACCGAGGAGGGTCTGGCGGCCATCACCGCCGTGACCGCCCGCGAGTACGCGCTGCTGCGGCAGGCCGGCGGAGACCTGACGGAGGCCGACGTCGCCACCTGCGTCAGGGTGCTCGCCCGGATGCTCGCGCTCTTCGACGACGTCGACGTCGACTGACCGGCCGGACGCACGGGCGGGACGCACAGGCTGGGCGTGCAGGCCGGGCGTGCAGGCCGGACACCGGTCGGCCGAGGCGGAAAACCGCTCGCCCGAGCTGCATCCGACGGCCTAGCGTGCGCCGGATGCACACCGGGTGCACACCGTGAAGGGGGAGCGATGACGATCCATCTGGTCGGCGGGGGCCGCGACGAGGCCTGGTACGCGGAGCTGTACGGGCCGTTCCTGGCCGAGGCCGGGCCGGAGCCCGAGGTGGCCTGCCTGCTGCTCGACGAGGGCGACGTGCCGGAGCAGTTCGAGCGCTGGTCGGCCGCGCTCGCCGCGGCGGGGGCCTGCCGTCCGCGGGTGGTGCCGGTGCTGCCGGGCGCCGGCTTCGATCCGTCCGTGCTCGACGGGGCGGACGCCGTCTTCGTCGGCGGTGGCCTCACCCCGGAGTACGCGGCGGCCCTGGCCGGCCCGCTCGGTCGTCGGCTGGCCGAGCGGCCGCTGCCGTACGCCGGCTTCTCGGCCGGTGCGGCGATCGCGGCCGAGCGCGCGGTGGTCGGCGGCTGGCTGTCCGACGGGGTGCCGGTCTGCCCCGAGGAGACCGCCGAGGACCTCGCGGAGATCGAGGTCCGCGACGGACTCGGGCTGCTCACCCCCGCCGTCGACGTGCACGCCGCCCAGTGGGGCACACTCGGCCGGCTCGTCGAGGCGGTCGCCCGCGGCGCGGTGCCGTACGGCCTCGCGATCGACGAGAACACCGCCCTCACCGTGGACGGCACGACCGCCCGGGTGCGCGGCGCCGGGCGGGTGCACCTCGTCCGCCCGGACGGCGACGGGGCCGCCGCCGTCCGTTCCTACCGTGCCGGGGAGGACCTGTCGTTCTGACCCGGCCGCGGCCGCGCGTTCACTCGTAGCGGTACAGGAGTGCGTCCCGCTCGGCCTGCTCGATCTGTTCGATCGTCAGCTCCGGGTCCCGCAGGTGGGAGAGGGTGACCTGGGCGGAGGTCGGCTGGGCGTCCTTGGCGAGCCACTGCTCGGGCTTCCACGCGAAGCTGCGCAGGAAGGCCTTCGGGCAGTGGCCGTACACCTCGTCCACCTCGACCACGATGGCGCTGCGCGGCGGCTTGCCGACCGCGGTCAACTGCGTCAGCAGCCGTTCGTCGGTGCTGACGCAGGCCCGGCCGTTGACGCGGAGCGTGGTCTCCCGGCCGGGCACCACGAAGAGCAGGCCCACCCGCCCGGTCTGCACGATGTTCTGCAGGCTGTCCAGGCGCTTGTTGCCGGTGGCGTCGGGGATCGCGAGCGTCCGGTCGTCCAGCACCGCCACGAACCCGGCCGGGCCGCCGCGCGGCGACACGTCGCAGCGGCCGTCCGCGTCCGCGCTCGCCACCATCACCAGGGACGAGCAGCCGATCAACTCCCGGGCCACGTCATGGATCCGGTCCACCTGCTTGCGGCGGGCGTGGTCACCGGGCTGCTCGTACACCTCCCGCAGCTCGGCCACCTCCCGCACGGCGGAGGACTGCAGGGCGTCGAAGAGGCGGCCGGTCGCCGCGGGCTGTGTGATCACATGCCGGAAATCTAGCCGAGCACCGCCCGCCACGGAACGGCATTTCCCGCGCGGGCTGCCACCCCGGACGGCGCCGTCCCGCCGCGGTGGAGCGTCCAGCAGGCGGGTCAGCGCGCGGTCGCGCCGCCCGCCGGTGCGACCAACGCCCACACCGTCTTGCCCGCCCCGGCCGCGCCCGGCAGCCAGCCCCAGTCCGCCGCCAGCGCGTCGACCATCGCCAACCCGCGCCCGCCCTCGGGGAATTCCTCCGCGATCCGGGCCGCCTCGGTTGGCCCGTGGCCGCCGTCCGGGTCGGACACCTCCACCAGCAGGCCCGGAACGCCGTAGCGCAGACGGATGTGCACCCGGTCGCCGCGGCCGCGGGCGTGCACCACCGCGTTGGTGGCGAGTTCGGACAGCACCAGGCAGCCGTCCTCGGTGAAGTGCCCGGCGGTACGGGCGTCCCACGGCTCGCAGACCGCCATCAGATCGCGCAGCCGCCGCCGCGCCTCCCGCACCGAGGCCCGACGTCTCGGCAGCCAGAACTCGAGCCGCCCGCCGAACCCGTCCGCCCCGCCCGTCGTCGCAAACGGCGGCCGCTCGGCGGCGGGGCGGGCGGGGACGTCGTACATCAGGTCACTCCAGCGGTCACGGGCCGGCGCGATCTGCGCCTGTCCGTCACAAGATTCGTCCTGCGGCGATACGCTCGGTAGTGCTCGGCGCTCAACAACGGGCGCTGTAGGCCGGGGGAGGACGCCGATGGCTTCGACACGTGACCTGGACCCTTCGTCGTCCGTGCTCGGCTTCTTCGGCGCGGAACTCCGCCGCTTCCGGGAGGCCGCCGGACTCACCCAGGACCGGCTCGGCGAGGTCATCAACTACACCGGCTCTCTCGTGGGGTTGATCGAGACCGCCCGCCGCAAGCCGTCCCGGGAGTTCACCGAACGCTGCGACGCGGCCCTCGGCACCGACGGCGCCCTGGCCCGCATCTGGCCGCTGTTGAACCGGGCGGTGTTCCCGCCGTGGTTCCGCGGCTTCGTCGAGCTGGAGGCGACCGCCACCTCGATCCGCAAGTACCAGGCCCAGACCGTGCCGGGACTCCTGCAGACCGAGGAGTACGCGCGGGCCCTGCTGCGCAAGGGCCTGGTCGGCGAGAGCGACGAACGGGTCGAGGAGGGCGTCGCCGCACGGCTCGGCCGCCAGACCATCCTGGACGGCCCCGACCGGCCCTACCTCTGGGTGATCCTCGACGAAGCCGTTCTGCGCCGACCGGTGGGCGGACCGGAGGTGATGAGGCAACAGATGCTCCGGTTGGTCGAGTGCGCGCTGCACCCCCGGGTGGTCGTCCAGGTCCTGCCTTTCGCCAGCGGCGAGCACACCTCGGTGGAAGGGCCGCTCACCCTGCTGTCGTTCGCCGAGGGGCCCGACGTCGCATACGTCGAAGGCCCGAACTTCGGCCAGGTCATCGACAATTCGAGCGATCTGGCGCTGTGTGTCTTGGCGTACGATCACCTCCAGGCCGACGCCCTGCCGCCGAGTGCGTCGCTGGCCATGATCGAAGCGGCGATCGAGAAGGGGTACGAAGCGTGAGCAACACACCCGATCTGTCGGCCGCGATCTGGCGGAAGTCGACGTTCAGCGGAGGTACGGGCGGTGACTGCGTCGAGGTCGCCGACGGCTTCGACGGCCTCGTGCCGGTGCGGGACAGCAAGGATCCGGCGGGGCCGGCGCTGGTGTTCACCGCCGCGGCCTGGCAGGCGTTCGTCGACGCGGTCAGATCGGGCCGCTTCGCGTGACCGTGCCCGCTGCCGCCCTGCCCGGCCCGCGGAACGGACGGGACGCTCAGCAGGCCGCGGGCCGCCCGTAGTGCAGCAGGACGACGCCGTTGCCGAAGGTGCGGGTCTCCATCAACCGCAGCGGCCGGTCCGCCTCGGCGGCGGGGAAGAGCGGCTTGCCCCGGCCGATCAGCACCGGGTGGACGAGGATGTGGTACTCGTCCACGAGGTCGTGCTTCAGGAAGGTCGCGGCGAGGTCCGCGCCGCCGAGCGCGAGGTCCCCGCCGGGCTGCGCCTTGAGTTGCTCGATCTCGGCCGGGACGACCTCCCGCCGGATCTCGGTGTTCCAGTCGGCGTGCTCCAGGGTGCGGGAGAAGACGATCTTCGGCATGGACCGCCAGATTCCGGCGAACTCGGCGACCGGCCCGGCGTTGGCCGGGTCGGCGTCCGCGGTCGGCCAGTAGGCGGCCATCAGCTCGTGCGTTACCCGGCCGCCCAGGAAGCCGCTCATTCGCCGCAGCACGTCGTTCATGTACTGGTGCAGTTCCTCGTCGACCAGGTGCCAGTCGATCCGCCGGTCCGGCCGCTCGAAGTAGCCGTCCATGGACACCGACATCATCAGGACGATCTTCCGCATTGCGCACCCCTCGGCTCCGCACGCCAGGACCGCCCCATGCTGGCATGCGGCCCCGCTCCGGCCGGGCAATCGCGGTGGCGGCGTGTCAGGCGGCCGGTCTCACGGCGCGGTCTCCGCGGCCACCCAGTCCAGGTACGCGTCCGAGCCCGCCACCACCGGCACGGCCACCACCTCCGGCGTCTCGTAGTCGTGGTGAGCGCGGAGGAAGGCGGTGAGCCGGTCCGCCAGGTCGGCCCGAGTCTTGAAGTCGATCCGCCACTCGGGGGCCGACTGCACCTCGCCGTCCCACCAGTACACCGAGCCGATCGGATACACCTGGGCGCAGGCGGCCAGCCGCTCCCGCACCACGAGTGCGGCCAGGACGCGGGCCTTCTCCTCCGCGTCATGGGTGGTGGTCACCACGAGGACGTCACGCTTCGTCATACCGCCGAGCCTACGCGGGGCCGCCCCCGCCGGCCCCGCCGCGGCGGACGGCCGGGCCGGTGGGCGCGGGGTTCGTGGGGACGGCGCCGGCGGACGCCTGGTTCGTCGGGACGGTGCCGGCTCAGAGGCCCGGGATCTGCCGTGCCGCGAACGCCTGGCGGACGGACTCGGCCGCGCTCGCGCCGTACATCCGGCGCGCGGTGTCCACGGTCGCCAGGGCGGCGGCCGAGAAGGAGGTGTCCGGGGCGAAGGAGAACTGGGCGTTCACGATGATCCGGTCGGCCACGCGGGCGCCGAGCGCCTTCCGGATGTCGTACAGCGCCTGCGACCAGATCTCGCCGTCGGCGTGCACCTCGCCGACCTTGTCGCCGTACACCTTGCCGGTGTCCAGCCGCCGCAGGCAGTGCACCGGGCCCGGGGTGTAGCCGGTGGAGTCCCAGTCCGCCACGCAGGGCTCCGGGGTGCGCGCCGCCCAGCCGTACTTGGCGTCGGCCGCCGCGCCGACCGCCACCGCCAAGTAGTCGCCGAAGGCCTCGCCGATCGCCCCCGCCTCCGGGGAGGAGCCGAATCCGGGCACCTGCGCCTCGTGCACCGCGTGCCCGTACTCGTGGACGATCACCTCGGCGTCCTCCGCGTCGTCGACGCCGCCCTTGCCGAAGCGGATCTCGTCCTTCTTGTCGGTGAAGAAGGAGTTGTCCGAACCCCACTGGTTGATCCGCACCGGCTGCGGCCGGGCGTTCGCTCCCGGCAGCTCGCTGCCGAAGCCCAGGCTCTGCAGGTACTCCTGCGCCTCGTCGACCCAGAAGTACGCCATCACCTGCTCGAACCGGTCGGAGTCCCGGGTGTACCGGAAGTCCCCGGCGGCCGAGAACGCGGGCGCCCCGGTCTCCGAGCGGACCACCGCCCAGCGGCCGGACAGGTAGCCGCTGCCGTCCAGGTTCCGCAGGGCGACCTGGGCATACGCAGAGGCGGGCACGGCCGAGGCGGCGTCCTTGGCGTCCGCCAGGGCTTCGTCACCCGAGGACTGCACCGGATTGACCATGAAGACCTGGCCGACCGGACCGGCGGCGGCCGGAGCGGGCTTGGCGGCAGCGGGCACGGCACCGACGCCCGCCACCGCGGCGAGGACGGCGGTCGCGGCGGCCGTGGTCGCGGCGAGACGGGGCACACGGACGGAACGGGGCACGGTTCCTCCAGAACGGGTCGAGGGTTGCTGCGGGATCATTCCGTACCGTCGCACCCCCTGGCCAGAGGTCGGAACCGGTGGATTTCCCGGCCGCCGCCGGAAATCCTGCGCCGAAGCGGCTCATCGGCCGCAATCCCTGCACCAGGGCGAGCGGGCCGCCGCGCACGGGCACACCCATCGGAGAAGCATGGAGGCGAGCGCCGAGGCGATCCCTCGGGGCGCCCGGTCGGGACGGAGGACGGGACGGATGGGGAGCTTGCCGTTCGTCGGCCGCGAGCCACTCCTGGCGGCGATCGCCGCGCGGGCCCGGCACGGACACGGCGGGCTGCTCGCCCTCACCGGCCCCGCCGGCGCCGGAAAGACCCGGACCGCCGAAGAGGCCGACAGCCGCGCCGCCGACTTCCGCACCCTCTGGGCCTGGTGCCCGCCGGAGGCCTCCGGCAGCCCCTTCCGCCCCCTGGGCCCGGCTGCTGCGCGACCTCGCCGCCACGGACCCCGGCTGCGCCCGGCTCGTCCGCGGCTCGCCGCCGCTGCGGGCCCTCACCGAAGGACGCACCGCCCGCCTGCTCCGCGCCCCCGATCCGGAAGGCGCCCGGCTGCGCCCGACCGCCGACACCGCCGATCTGCTGCGGACGGCCGCCGCCGGCACGCCGCTGCTGCTCGTCCTCGACGACCTGCACGCCGCCGACCCCTCCTCGCTCCGCCTGCTGCTCGTCCTCGACGACCTGCACGCCGCCGACCCCTCCTCGCTCCGCCTGCTGCTCGAACTCGCCGCCACCGCCCGCACCGCACCGCTGCTGCTGGCCACCGCCCGCGACGACGACACCTCGTGGGCCGGCCGCGACGCCGAACGGGCCGAACTCCCGCCCCTGCACCCGCCCCTGCACCCCGGCCACCCCGGCGGCCAGGGGCGCCGGACGGCGACGACGACCCCGCCGTGTTCCGCTTCGACGGCGGCCGCTGGCTGCTGCGCTACGCGGGCCGTGAGGCCGGGCTGCCGGACAGCAAGGGCCTGTGCGACCTCGCGGTGCTGCTCGCCCGTCCCGGCAGGCCCGTCCCGGCGCTCGACCTCGCCACCGCAGTAGGCCCGCTCGTCGGCCCGCCCGCGGGCTCGGCACAGGGGCTCCACCGGCCCGCCGACACCGGCGAGTTGGTCGACGCCACGGCCCGAGCCGCCTACCGCCGCCGGCTCCGTGAACTGGCCGCCGAGGCCGAGGAGGCGGACGCCGCCGGGGACGCCGAGCGCTCCGCCCGGCTCGCCGTCGAACAGGACGCGCTGCTCGGCCAACTGTCGGCGGCGTACGGGCTGGGCGGCCGGGTGCGGCGCACCGGCTCGGCGGCGGAACGGGCGCGGACGGCCGTCACCGCGCGGATCAGGGCGGCCGTGGCCCGGATCGGCTCGGTGCATCCCGAACTCGGCCTGCACCTGGCGGCCGCCGTCCGCACCGGCACCTTCTGCGAGTACCGGCCGGAGCAGGCCCCGCCATGGCGGCTGTGAGCGCGGGTGGCCGGGCGTGAGACCGGACCGCACATCGTGCCGTCCGGTCTCACGCCCCAAGGGCAGAAGCAGCCCGAGGAGGACGCCATGACCACCACGACCACCACCACGACCGCCGCCGCCCCCGACGAGGAGACCGTCCGCCGGCTCGCCGCCCTCCTGGTGGACTTCCTGCAGACCGGCGTCCCGCCGCAGGGACTCTTCACGCCCGACGTGTTCTGCGACCTCACCGTGCCGCAGTGGCGGCTGCAGGCCGCCGGCCCGGACGGGGTGGCCGCGCTGCGCCGGGCCGGGCACCCGGCCCAGGGCACCGTGCCGCGCAGCCGGGTCGACCGCACGCCGACCGGGTTCACCATCGAGGTCGAGGAGCGCTGGGAGTCCGGTGGCGACCACTGGTACTGCCGCGAACTGATGCGCGCCGACGTCCGGGACGGCGCCGTCGCGGAGATCTCGGTGCACTGCACCGGAGACTGGGACTCGGCGCAGCAGCGCCGCCATGCCGAGGAGGTCCGGCTGCTCCGCCCGTGAGGCACCGCGGTTGACACGCGGTCAGGCCGCGCCGGGCCCCGCAGCCGGGGCCCGCCGGCCTATTCCCGTGACCGGCCGGTCGCCGAGTGAAACAGACCACAGCCCGACCCCCTGCTGCCGGGCCGCCGATCATGGCAGAATGACGGCAGTAGTAGTGACGTTCAGCGCACTCCGGGGTCGGTGAAAATCCGAACCGGCGGTTACAGTCCGCGACCCGTCCGCAGCCAGCGGCCGGTTGACCAGGTGAAATTCCTGGACCGACGGTTAAAGTCCGGATGGGAGGCGTGCGCGGCGGACGAGCAGGTCCACGTCCCGGCAACGGGTCGTGGCGGTGAAGAGGTGCAGGAGAGCTCTCCTCGGCAGTGCTGCCGTGGGTCAGGGCCCCCGCTCCTCGTCGTGCTGTCCGCGTCATCTCCCATGCCGCCCCGGAGTCCGCGCCCCTAAGCGCGAGGAGAACCCGGGTGTTCACCGGCATCATCGAAGAGCTCGGCGAGGTCGTCTCCATCGAGGAGATCGGCGATTCCTCGCGTGTCCGCCTGCGCGGCCCGGTGGTCTGTTCCGGTGCGAAGCACGGCGACTCCATCGCGGTCAACGGCGTCTGCCTGACCGTCGTCGACAGCCCCGAGGAACTGGCGGCCGGCACCGGAGAGTTCAGCGCCGACGTGATGGCCGAGACGCTGCACCGCTCCAGCCTCGGCGCGCTGAAGCCCGGTTCGAAGGTCAACCTGGAGCGGGCCATGGCGCTCGGCGCCCGGCTCGGCGGGCACCTCGTCCAGGGCCATGTCGACGCCACCGGCGAGCTGCTCTCCCGCGCCCCGGGCGACCTCGACGCCGACGGCAACCCCCGCTGGGAGGTGCTGCGCTTCTCGCTGCCGCAGTCCATCACCCGCTACCTGGTGGAGAAGGGCTCGATCACCGTGGACGGCGTCAGCCTGACGGTCGTCGACGCCGCCCTCGACTCCTTCAGCGTCTCGCTGATCCCCGCCACCCTCGACCTGACCACGCTCGGCACCAAGGCCGTCGGCGACCCGGTCAACCTCGAGGTGGACGTCCTCGCCAAGTACGTCGAGCGCCTGCTCGACACCCGCACCCTGCCCGACCACCTCACCCGGGACGCCTCGTGAGCGCGCTGACAGGGGTCGCCTTCACCGCCTTCGGCGAGCCGGTGAAGTGGGCCGACATGATCGGCAACCTGCTGGGCCTGACCGCCCTCGCCCTCGGCTGGCGCCGCTCGGTGCTCAGCTGGCCCGTCCAGCTGCTGTCCGGCGCCGTCCTGGTCACCGCCTACCTCGGCGGCCACGTCCCCGGCCTGATCGGCAAGCAGCTGATCGTCATCGTCACCGCCGCCTGGGGCTGGACGCAGTGGCAGCGCGGCCGGCGCGCCACCGGCGAGATCGCCGTCCGCTTCGCCTCGTGGACGGAGCGCGCCGCCCTGGCCGGAGCCACCGCCGCCGGCACCGTCGGCCTCGCGCTGCTCTTCCGGGCCTACCCGGACCTGTCCTGGAGCCCCTGGTCGGACGCCTACATCTTCGTCGGCACCCTCGCCGCGATGTACGCCCAGGCCCGCGGCTGGATCGAGTTCTGGTTCGCCTGGATCGCCGTCGACATCGTCGGTGTCCCGCTCGCCTTCAACAGCGGCTACGCCTTCTCCGGCCTCACCTACAGCATCTACTTCGTGCTGGTGCTGCTCGGCCTGCGCGCCTGGTGGCAGAGCACCCGTACGGCCCGTCCTGCAGTCACCAAGAACCCCCAGGGAGTCACGGCATGACCATCCAGCACTCCGACGACGACCTGGTGCTCGACCCGGTCGAGCGCGCCATCGCCGACATCGCCCTCGGCCGCGCCGTGATCGTGGTCGACGACGAGGACCGCGAGAACGAGGGCGACATCGTCTTCGCCGCCTCCGCCGCGACCCCCGAACTCCTCGCCTTCACCATCCGCTACAGCTCCGGCGTGATCTGCGTCCCGATGACCGGCGAGGAGCTCGACCGGCTCAAGCTGCCCCCGATGACCGCCGTCAACGAGGACCGCAAGGGCACCGCGTACAGCATCTCGGTGGACGCCCGGGACGGCGTGGACACCGGCATCTCCGCCGCCGACCGCGCCCGCACGATCCGGCTGCTCTCCTCGCCCGGCACCGAGCCCGCCGACCTCACCCGCCCCGGCCACGTCTTCCCGCTGCGCGCGGTGGACGGCGGCGTGCTCGTCCGCCCCGGCCACACCGAGGCCGGCGTGGACCTCGCCCGGCTGGCCGGCCTCGCCCCGGCCGGCGCGATCGCCGAGGTCGTCAACGACGACGGCACCATGGCGCGGCTGCCCGAGCTGGTCGCCTTCGCCCGCGAGCACGGCCTCGCGATCATCTCCATCGAGGACCTGATCGCCTACCGCCGCCGCACCGAGCTGCACGTCGACCGAGCCGCCGTCACCGCGCTGCCCACCGAGTACGGCGACTTCACCGCCGTCGGCTACAAGGGCACCATCGACGGCGTCGAGCACCTCGCGCTGGTCGCCGGCGGCCTCGACGCCGACGGCCGCCTCCCCGAGGGCGAGGACGTCCTCGTCCGGCTGCACTCCGAGTGCCTCACCGGCGACGTGCTCGGCTCGCTGCGCTGCGACTGCGGCCCCCAGCTGCAGGCCTCGCTGCGCCAGGTCGCCGAGGCCGGCCGCGGTGTCGTCCTCTACCTGCGCGGGCACGAGGGCCGCGGCATCGGCCTCGCCCACAAGCTGCGCGCCTACGAGCTGCAGGAGCAGGGCCGCGACACCGTCGACGCCAACCTCGACCTCGGCCTGCCCGCCGACGCCCGGGACTACTCGATCGGCGCGCAGATGCTCGCCGACCTCGGCGTCCGCTCGCTCACCCTGCTGACCAACAACCCGCACAAGCAGAACGCGCTCACCGAGTACGGCCTCAAGGTGAAGGGCCGGCTGCCCGTCGAGGTCCGGGTCGGCGAGCACAACGAGCGCTACCTGCGCACCAAGCGGGACCGGATGGGCCACGACCTGCCGTGGCTCGACTCCGACTCCTGACACACCCCTGCACGACCACCCGCACAGCCTTCGAGACAGAGGAAGTACGCACGTGAGCGGCCACGGAGCCCCCGAGCTGAGCATCAAGAACTGCGCCGACCTGCGGGTCGCGGTGATCGCCGCACAGTGGCACGACCAGGTCATGAACGGCCTGCTGGACGGCGCCCACCGCGCCCTCAAGGAGCTCGGCATCGAGGAGCCGACGGTGCTGCGCGTGCCCGGCACGTTCGAGCTTCCGGTCGCAGCCAAGCACCTCGCCGAGCGCGGCTACGACGCCGTCGTCGCCCTCGGCGTGGTCATCCGCGGCGGCACCCCGCACTTCGACTACGTGTGCCAGGCCGCCACCTCGGGCCTCACCCAGGTCGCCGTGGACACCGGCGTGCCGGTCGGCTTCGGTGTGCTCACCTGCGACAACGAGCAGCAGGCGCTGGACCGCGCCGGCCTGCCCGAGTCCGCCGAGGACAAGGGCCACGAGGCGGTCACCGCGGCCGTCGCCACCGCCGTGGCGCTGCGCGGCGTCAGCGAGCCCTGGCGGTAGGACGGGGGAGGGGCAGTGATTGTCCCACCGGACTGTCCACGGTCCGGAACTGTTTACCGTCGGTCAGCCCGCACCCCGTATGGTGAGGTCATCATGGCTTCGAAGACATTCGAGGAGCTCTTCGCCGAGCTCCAGCAGAAGGCCGCCAACGGCGACCCCTCGTCCTCCCGCACCGCGCAGCTCGTCCAGCAGGGCGTCCATGCGATCGGCAAGAAGGTCGTCGAGGAGGCCGCCGAGGTGTGGATGGCCGCCGAGTTCCAGTCGGACGAGCAGACGGCCGAGGAGATCTCGCAGCTCCTCTACCACCTTCAGGTGATGATGATCGCCCGCGGGCTGACGCTCGACGACGTGTACGCCCACCTCTGACCGCAGCCGTGTCAGTGACCCCTCCCACAGTGAAGGACTCATCTCCCATGCTCCGCATCGCCGTTCCCAACAAGGGTTCTCTCTCGGGTCCCGCGGCGGAGATGCTGCATGAGGCCGGCTACCGCCAGCGCAAGGACCCGAAGGAACTCGTGCTGGTCGACCCGGAGAACCAGGTCGAGTTCTTCTTCCTGCGGCCGCGCGACATCGCCGTGTACGTCGGCTCCGGCCGGCTCGACGTCGGCATCACCGGCCGTGACCTGCTGCTCGACTCCGGCGCGGACGCCGAGGAGGTGCTGGCCCTCGGCTTCGGCGGCTCCACCTTCCGCTTCGCCCGCCCGGTCGGCATCCAGGTCCAGGACGTGCAGGGGCTGGAGGGCATGCGGATCGCCACCTCCTACACCGGCCTGGTGGAGCAGCACCTCGCCGAGCGCGGAGTGAAGGCCACCGTCACCAAGCTGGACGGCGCGGTCGAGACGGCCGTCCAGCTCGGTGTCGCCGACGTGATCGCCGACGTCGTCGAGACCGGCACCAGCCTGCGCAACGCCGGCCTGGAGGTCTTCGGCGACCCGATCCTGATCTCCGACTCGGTGGTGATCCGCCCCAAGGGCTCCGTCGAGGACGCGGGCGTCGAGCAGTTCCTGCGCCGCCTCCAGGGCGTCCTGGTGGCCCGCCGGTACGTGCTGATGGACTACGACATCCGCGCCGAGAAGGTCGGCGATGCCGTCGCGCTCACCCCCGGCCTGGAGTCGCCGACCGTCTCGCCGCTGCACACCGAGGGCTGGGTGGCCGTCCGTTCCATGGTGCTCCGCAAGGAGGCCCAGCGGATCATGGACGACCTGTGGGCGATCGGCGCCCGCGCCATCCTGGTCACCAACATCCACGCCTGCCGCCTCTGACCGAAACCACTCAGGGCGGGGGCCGGCCGGCCCCCGCCCCGCGTACTGGAGCCACCCCGTTGTCCACCCCCGCCGCCGCTCTGCCGGTGACCTGGGCGCCTCGCCGCAACCGCTTCGTGCTGCTGCCGCTCTGCGTCGTCCTGGTGATCGTCTTCACCGTCCTCGCCTTCATCCTCCCGGCGAACTGGCACACCAACGACCGCGCCATGATGGTGGCCAGCGGGCTGGCCTTCGCCGCCGTCGGCCTGATGCTCGCCCGGCCCAAGGTCAGCGCCGACGCGGACGGCGTCACGGTGGTCAACTTCGTCCGCAGCCGCCGACTCGCCTGGGCGGAGATCGTCCGGGTCAACCTGCGGGCCGGCGACCCCTGGGTGATCCTCGACCTCGCCGACGGCACCTCGCTCGCCGCGGTCGGCATCCAGCCCGCCGCCGGCCGCGAGCAGGCGATCACCGCCGCCCGCACGCTGCGCGACCTCGTCGACGAGCACGGGACGGCGCGTCGCTGAACCCCCACGGGGCAAGATCCCTGCCCTCGTTCGGTATCGTCTACGCTGGTGAAGGCTGGTAAAGCCAGGGCAAAAGCGCCCACCACCCCCGAACCGACCTGAGGAGTGAATCTCCCCATCCATGGACGACCCGTCCGGTAGTACCTGCGCCGCGCTGCCTCAGCCCTCCGGAAGGCAGACGGCCCGATGATCACCGCCTGGCTGCTGCTGCTCGCGGCCTTTCTGCTCATCCTCGCGAACGGCCTCTTCGTGGCCGCCGAGTTCGCCTTCGTGACCGTGGAACGCGGCAGCGTCGAACGCGCCGCCAAGGCCGGCGACACCCGCGCACAGAGCCTCTCCAGGGCCCTGCGGCACCTCTCCTTCCAGCTCTCCGGAGCCCAGCTCGGCATCACCATCACCTCCCTGGTGGTCGGCATGCTCGCCGAGCCGGCCGTCTCCGTGATCCTCTCCCCGGTGTTCACCGCGATCGGCCTGTCCGACGCGGCCGCGCGCCTCACCGCCGTCGTGGTCGGCATGGCCGGCGCCACCGTGCTGCAGATGGTCATCGGCGAGCTCGTCCCGAAGAACTGGGCGATCTCCCGCCCGCTGCAGGTCGCGTACGCCGTCGTCAGCCCGCAGCGCGCCTTCTCGGCCGCCTGCCGTCCGCTGATCAGCTTCCTGAACGGCTCCGCCGACCGCATGGTCCGCGCGCTGGGCATCGAACCGCAGGAGGAGCTGGGCCACGCCCGCACCCCCGCCGAACTCGTCGCCCTGGCCCGGCACTCGGCCCGCGCGGGCGCCATAGACCAGCAGTCCGCGACCCTGTTCCTCCGCACCTTCGGCCTCGGCCGGCTCACCGCCGAGTCCGTGATGACCCCGCGGGTCGACGTGGTCGCCCTGCACCACGACGCCACCGCCGCCGACGTGGTCAACCTCGTCCGCGCCACCGGCCTGTCCCGCTTCCCGGTGTACGTCCACAACCTGGACGAGGTCACCGGCACCGTGACCCTCAAGGACGCGCTCGCCGTCCCCGAGGACCGCCGCGGCCACACCCGGGTCGCCCACCTCACCGCCCCGCCGCTGCTCGTCCCCGAGACCCTGCCGGCCGAGCAACTTCTCGACCGGCTGCGCCGCCAGCAGCCGATGGCCGTCGTGGTCGACGAGTACGGCGGCACCGCCGGCGTCGTCACCGTCGAGGACATCGTCGAGGAGATCGTCGGCGAGGTGCAGGACGAGCACGACCCCGCGGACGTGCCCGACCTGCGGCCGATGGCACCGGAGAACGGCCTGCCCGTCTGGGAGGCCGACGGCCTCACCCGCACCGGCCAGCTGGAGAGCATCGGCCTGCAGACCCCCGACGGCCCCTACGAGACCCTCGGCGGCCTGCTCGCCGACCTGCTCGGCAAACTGCCCGCCGTCGGCGACACCGCCGACCTGCCCGGCTGGCGCTTCACCGTGCTCGCCGTCGACCGCCACCGCACCGGCCGGGTCCGCATCCGGCGAACCGACCCCGGCCTCGCGGGCGACGACACCGCCGCGGACGGGGGGAAGAACCGATGACCGCGCTCCAACTGGCCGCAGCCGTCCTGCTGCTGCTCGGCAACGCGTTCTTCGTCGGCGCCGAGTTCGCCGTCATCTCGGTGCGCCGCAGCCAGATCGAACCGCTCGCCGAGGCCGGCAACCGGCGCGCCCGCACCGTGCTGCACGCGCTCTCCAACATCTCCGCGATGCTGGCCGCCGCCCAGCTCGGCATCACCGTCTGCTCGCTGGGCCTCGGTGCCCTCGCCGAGCCGACCATCGCCCACCTGCTGCACGACCCGTTCCACGCGGTCGGCGTGCCCGAGTCGATGATGCACCTGCTCAGCTACGCCGTCTCGCTCGCCGTCGTGGTCTTCCTGCACATGGTGGTCGGCGAGATGGTGCCCAAGAACATCGCCCTCGCCGGCCCGGAGAAGGCCGCGCTCTGGCTCGGCCCGCCGCTCGACCGCCTGGCCCGGATCCTCCGCCCCTTCATCGCCTTCCTCAACGCCTTCGCCAACGGCATCCTGCGGCTGTTCAGGGTCGACGCCAAGGACGAGGTCGAGTCGGTGTTCAACAGCGAGCAACTGCTGCACCTGCTGGCCGACTCCGCGGACGCCGGCCTGCTCGACGAGCAGCGCCAGGAGCGCCTGGAGGACGCCCTGGAACTCGGCGAGCGCCCGGTCACCGAGGTGCTGCTGCCGTCCGACCAGCTGGTCACCGTGCCGCTCGGCGTCACCGCCCGCGAGATCGAGCGGCTCGCCGTCCGCACAGGCTTCTCCCGCTTCCCGGTGGTCGACGCCGGCGGCACCGTCCTCGGCTACCTGCACGTCAAGGACGTCCTCGACGTGGAGGACCCGGACGCGCCGATGCCCGACCGGCTGCGCCGCCCGATCCCGGAACTGCGGGCCAAGCTGCCGCTGGACGACGCGCTCGGCGCCATGCGCCGGGCCGCCGCCCACCTGGCCGCCGTGGTAGACACCGACGGCCGCCAGCTCGGCCTGGTCGCCCTGGAGGACCTGCTGGAGGAACTGGTCGGCGAGGTCCACGACCCGGACCACCGCAGCGCCGCCCTGTAGCGGCCGCACCCCGCACCGCCGGCCCCGCGCTCACCGCGCGGGGCCGGCGTGCTTCTCCCGTCCCCCGTAGGCGGCGAAGACCGCGGCGGAGGCGAGCTCCACGGCCGCGGCGGCCGCCAGTGGCAGCGCCGGGCCGGCCCGCAGCAGCAGGGCGCCGAGCGCCGCCCCGCCGCACATCACGACCACGGCGGCGGCCTGCCGCTCGCGCGAGTCCATCTCGGCGTGCACCCGCAGCAGGCCGGTCAGCCCGCGGGTGAGCACGGTGGTCGGCAGGTCCGGGGCGGCGATCCGCAGCGCGATGGCGTTCCGCCAGCCCATCGCCAGGGCCATCACGGCGAGCACCGCCAGCGCCCGGCCCGAGGGCAGGTCCTGCTGCTTCTCCACACCGGTCGCGGCCACCGCACCGACCGCCAGCAGCATCCCCACACCGGCCACCGCGACCGGTGTCCACAGCTCCCCGCGCCGCCGAACCAGCCCGTCGTTGATCAGGTGGCCGAGCAGCGCGCCCAGCGAGAACGCGGCGAGGCCCAGCCCGGCGCCGACCACCGACACGTGCGCGCCGCCCAGCCCGAAGCCCAGGAAGAGGATGTTGCCGGTCATCACCGCGGTGTAGACGTGGCCGAGGCCCAGAAAGCTCGCGGCCTCGACCAAGCCGGTGACGGCGGTCATCAGGAGCAGCGCCACGGTGTGCGGGCCGGGGCGCCGGGTCGTCGCGGGCACCCTTGTTGGTACCAGCCCGGGGCGCGGGAGGGGCGGCGACCGGGCCGCCGGGGCCGGGCCGCTCACCGGAAAGGCTCAGCCGGTGCGGCCGTCGATGAGTTCGCCGTACGCCTGGAGCAGGTCCGGCAGGCGGAGGGTGGCGAGGTCCTCCCGGCTGGGGAGGTCGCGGAGGGCGCTGAGCCGTAGATCGCGGTAGGCGCAGGACTTCTCGTAGAGGGTGCGGATGAACCGGCCGTTGCCGAGCTCGTCTATCCAGCCCTCGGAGACCACGTGGCCGCAGATCGAGGCGAGTTCCTCCGCCGCGTCCTCGTCCCAGCCGTCACCGCCCGTCAGGGCCAGGCTGCGGCCGATCTCGGTCAGCTCGCCGGGGCGGTAGCTCGGGAAGTCCACTCTGGTGGTGAACCGCGAGTTGAGACCCGGGTTGGCCGCCAGCAGCCGGTTCATGCCCTCCGGGTAGCCGGCCAGGATCACCACCAGCCGGTCCCGGTTGTCCTCGGCCCGTTTCAGCAGCACCTGCAGGGCCTCGTCGCCGTAGGCGTCGCCCTTGCTGTAGCCGGAGTTGGAGAGGCTGTACGCCTCGTCGATGAACAGCACGCCGTCCAGCGCGGAGTCGATCAGGTCGTTCGCCTTGACCGCCGTCTGCCCGAGGAACTCGCCGACCAGATCGGCCCGTTGGGCTTCCACCAGGTGGTCGCCGGAGAGCAGGCCGAGGGCGTGGAAGACCTGGCCGAGGATCCGCGCGACGGTGGTCTTGCCGGTGCCGGACGGCCCGGAGAAGACGAAGTGTCGTTTCGGCGGCTGCACCGGCAGCCCCCGCTCGGCCCGCAGCCGGGACATCCGCAGCTGTGCCGAGAGCGCCCGGACCTGGCGCTTCACCGGGTCCAGGCCGACCATCCGCTCCAGCTCGGCGAGCGCCGCGTCGAGCTCCTGCTGCAGGCTCACCCCGGCGGCGCCCACCGCCGCCGGCCCGCCCGCGGTGTCGGCCTCGCCGGGCGCCCGCGGGGCGGCGGCCGGCACGGCCTCGGCGGCGCCCGAGCGCTCCGCCACCGGCTCGGCGGCGGCCGGCGCCGCGGCACCGGTGGGCTCCGCCCGCCCCATCGCCTCGGCGAGACCGGCAAAGCCGAGCGTGTCGAAGCCGGGCGTGTCGGCGAGGTCGGAGGGCTCCCCGAAGCCGGGCGGCAGGACGAGCGGGGCGATCGCCTCCGGCGCCGCCTCCACGGTGTCCAGCAGGTCGGGGCCGTCCGGCCCGTCGAAGGCCTCCGTCGCGTCCGCCAGGTCGAGCAGGTCGTCCAGCACCCCGTCCTCGGCGGTGATCGCGGCGAGCCGCGTGGCGGTGTCCATGAACGCCGGGTCCGCCCGGTGCACCGCCCGGTACAGCGGCAGCGCCGCGGCGCTGCGGCCCGCCCCCTCGTACGCCCGGGCCAGCCAGTAGCGCAGCTCCTTGCGCTGCGGCTGCTCGGAGCGGCAGCGGGCCAGCGAGGCGGCCAGCGGGGCCTGCGCCTGCGCGCACATGTCGAGCCGGACCCGTGCCATGCCGCCGAACAGGCCGGCCTCGATGCCGAGCAGCGGGTCGTCGAGCAGCCGGTCGGTGTCCCGGATCAGCTGCTCCCAGTCCTTGACCAGGTAGGAGCGGCAGGCGTGCAGGAAGCGCACCGACGGGTCCTCGTCGACCGGCGGGCAGTCCGCCAGGGCGCGGTCGAGCTCGGCGAGGTGCCGGCCGTCCAGCCAGTGCGAGGCGTGTGCGAGGGCCAGGTCGCGGGTGTCCTCCAGCACCGGCTGCACCCACCAGCCGAGCCAGTACCAGGAGCTGAGCGGGCGCCGGTGGCGCAGCCGCTGCTCGCCGAATCTGGCCCGGTGGCGGTGCATGGCGAGCAGCGCGCCCGAGGTGTCGCAGCGCAGTGCGTGCAGGCCCAGCCAGGCGTCGGCCATGCCCGGATCGAGCCGGACGGCCGCGCGGAACTCCTCCTCGGCGCGGGCGTAGGAGCCCGCCGCGTAGGCGTCCATCGCGCGCATCCAGGCCCGGTCGGCCTGCCTGTGCGGTCCTGTGTCGCCGGAACCGTTGCCGCTGTCCACCGTCACCCCACGCCCCCCGCAGTGTGCATCGAGGCCCGGTCGGCCGACGGATCGCCGGACGGACCATCCGTCAGATCGCGCAGCCCCGGGGCGCATACGCGCCTGCCTGGAATCGTACCGGGGCGGAGCTGATCCGGAAGGGTGCCGCGCCGGGTCAAATATCCGTGGCAGCGCGGGCGTTGAGGGGTCGGCGACGAGGTAGCGGACGCAGAACGGCATCTCCGGCTCACGGGGGAACAAGCCGGAGATGCCGTGTCGAGAGGTTGCGAGATCAACCAATCTCGCGACGCCATGAACTTAAATCCTGGCGATACCCCAGGTCAATAGGGGGATGAGGGCTCACCGTGGGTGCACCGGACGATCCTCCCGGTAATCCCGTCCACCGCCACATCGGCGTGCGGCCGGCTCGGATCGGCGGCGAAGTGCGCCCGCTCGGCACGGATCCAGCTCTGCCAGAACGCCGCCAGTTCCGGGCCGTCCCGCAGCAGTCCGCGGGCGTTCGCGGACGCGGCGTCAAGCTCCATCCACAACAGCTGGGCGAGGACCGGGCGCACCGCACGCCGCCCCGCGCCGACCCCCTCGACCAGCACCACCGGGGCGGCCGGCACCGTGCGCTCCGTCCCGAACCGGTGCCGCGCCCAGTCGTAGACCTGGTACGAGGCGTCCTCACCGCGCGCGAACGGCGCCAGCACCTGGTCGTGCAGCCGCCCCGTCCAGCCGAAGGGCTCCTCGTGCGTGGCCAGGTCGTCCAGGTGCACCACGGGCGCCCCGCCCAGCTCCGCCGCCAGCTTGTCCGCGAAGCCGGTCTTGCCCGAGCCCGCGTGCCCGTCGACCGCGACCAGCCGGACCGGGCCCAGGGACGGCGGCAGCGCCGCCAGCCGGATCGCGAGATCACCGAGTTCCGTCATGCCGCCAGCCTACGGCGGCGCACCACCGGGAACGGAGCACCTCGGGAGCGGGCACGCACGCTGTCGCCCGGACGCGGCCCTCCTGCGGGCGGCAGCCCGGCGCGGCGCCGTCAACCCGGCCGACCCGTGGATCACCCGCCGGTCCGCGGCGCGGCCGGACCGTGCCCCGTCCGGAGCGGCGGGCGTCGCGCGTCGGTGTCCGGGCACGTCGGAGCCGCACTCGGCGGGCACGGGGACCCGCCGAGCGGCGTGTGCGTGCGGGGAGACGGCGGTGCCGCACGGGCTTCGACGGCCGGGGCCGCGGGGACGGCCGGCGGTCGAGCGGCACCCCGCCGGGGGAGTGCGCCGGGCAGTACCGCCCGGCGCCGGGGTCACGTCCGCCGGGTGGTCAGCGCCGGCCGGAGCGGGAACGCTGCGCGGGGATCCGCACGGGGCCGTCGCCGGGAGCGCCGGCGTGCGAGAACGGCTGGGTGCGCCAGTCGAGTTCGGAGGGCAGGGAGAGCAGCGCGGCCAGGCCGGCGCCCGCGTCCTCGGCCGGCTCCTCGCACTCGGCGAGCTCGTCGGTCGGCGCGCCGGTGCCCGGGCAGAGCGCCGCGGAGAAGGGGTGCCAGGCGGTGGGCAGCACGGCGTGCTGCGGGAGCCGCTCCTCGTCGCCGATCAGGGCGATCGGGCGGTCGCAGGCCGGGCAGTGCACCCGGACGATCTCCCACGTGTCGGCCTCGCCCGGGTCCACCCCCAGGGTGTACTCGAACGCGGTGCGTTCCTCGTCCTCGCTGCGCGGACGCTGGTCAGTAGCAGGCATGTGATCCCCCTCGGATCGGGCCGGGCCTTCGTCGGACCCGGCCACCACCAGCATTTCCCGTCGACGGGGGGTCATAACCCTGCACGGCGGCGCACGGTGATGCACGCACTGTGGCCTTCGCCACATTCCCGCGGCATGTGCCGCCGGGCCCGCCCCCCGTGCGCCCCCGGACGCCGCTCCGGCCCCGGGGCGCGTGGCCGCGGACGGCGTTCCGACGCGGTGGCGACGCGGCCCCGCACCATCGAGTAGGTTTGCGCGTTGTGGAGGATCTCGACCAGCGCATCGTCCAGCTGCTCCTGCAGGACGGCCGGATGAGCTACACCGACCTGGGCAAGGCCACCGGCCTGTCCACCTCGGCCGTGCACCAGCGGGTGCGCCGCCTCGAACAGCGCGGGGTGATCCGCGGCTACACCGCGATCGTCAACCCCGAGGCCGTCGACCTGGCGCTCACCGCCTTCATCTCGGTCAAGCCCTTCGACCCGAGCGCGCCCGACGACACCCCCGAGCGGCTCGTCGGCCTCCCGGAGATCGAGGCCTGCCACAGCGTCGCCGGCGACGAGAACTACATCCTCAAGGTCCGCGTCGGCGCCCCCGGCGACCTCGAGGACCTGCTCGCCCGCATCCGCTCCGCCGCCGGCGTCTCCACCCGCACCACCGTCGTCCTCTCCACCCCGTACGAGGCGCGACCCCCGAAGCTCTGACGGGGCGCCCCCGGGGTGCAGACTGGGCCCATGACCGAACGCACCAACCGCACCGTGCTGCTGCGCGGCGGCAACGTCTACAGCCCCGCCGACCCCTTCGCGACCGCCATGCTGGTCGAGGGCGAACACATCGCCTGGGTCGGCAGCGACGGAGCCGCCGAGGCGTACGCCGACACCGCCGACGAGGTGGTGGAGCTCCACGGTGCCCTGGTCACCCCGGCCTTCGTCGACGCCCACGTGCACGCCACCTCCACCGGCCTCGCCCTGACCGGCCTCGACCTCACCGGCTGCCCCACCCTCGCCGAGGCCCTCGACCGCATCGTCGCGGCCGCCCGCACCACCGACGGCGTCCTCATCGGCCACGGCTGGGACGAGAGCGGCTGGCCCGAGGGCCGCCCGCCGACGCTCGCCGAACTCGACGCCGCCACCGCCGGCGCCCCCGCCTACCTCTCGCGCACCGACGTGCACTCGGCGCTCGCCTCCACCGCCCTGCGCGCCCTCGCCGCCGGCCTCGCCGACCTCCCCGGCTTCGACCCCGACGGCCCGCTCAGCCGCGACGCCCACCACGCCGTGCGCCGCACCGCCCTCGCCCACCTGACCACCGCTCAGCGCCGCACCGCCCAGCGGGCCACCCTCGCCCGGGCCGCCGCCCTCGGCATCGGCGCACTGCACGAGTGCGCCGGCCCGGACATCTCCTCCGAGGACGACCTCGTCGAACTCCTCGCCCTCGCCGCGGAGGGCGAAGGACCCGAGGTCTTCGGCTACTGGGGCGAACTCGGCGGCATCGACACCGCCCGCCGGCTCGGCGCGGTCGGCGCCGGCGGCGACCTCTTCGCCGACGGCGCGCTCGGCTCCCGCACGGCCTGCCTGCACGCCCCCTACCGCGACGCCGGCACCCCCGACGCCCCCGTCACCGGCACCGCCTACCTGACGGCCGAGCAGATCGCCGACCACGTCGCCGCCTGCACCGAGGCCGGGCTCCAGGCCGGCTTCCACGCCATCGGCGACGCCGCGGTCGACGCCGTCGTCCAGGGCGTCCGCGCCGCCGCCGACCGGGTCGGCCTCGACCGCGTCCGCGCCCTGCGGCACCGCGTCGAACACGCCGAGCACCTCGACGACAAGTCCATCGCGGCCTTCGCCGAACTCGGTCTCACCGCCTCCGTCCAGCCCGCGTTCGACGCCGCCTGGGGCGGGCCCGAGGGCATGTACGTCCAGCGGCTCGGCGCGGAACGGGCCGCGGCCCTCAACCCCTTCGCGGCCCTGCTCCGGGCCGGCGTCCCGCTCGCCTTCGGCTCGGACGCCCCGGTCACCCCGCTCGACCCGTGGGGCACCGTCCGCGCCGCCGCCTTCCACCGCACCCCGGAGCACCGGATCTCCGTCCGGGCCGCGTTCACCGCCCACACCCGCGGCGGCTGGCGGGCCCTCGGCCGGGACTCCGACGGCGTCCTGGTACCCGGCGCCGTCGCCAGCTACGCCGTCTGGGACGTCGACGACCTGGTCGTCCAGGCCCCCGACTCCCGCGTCGCCGGCTGGTCCACCGACCCCCGCTCCGGCACCCCCGGCCTCCCCGACCTCACCCCCGGCCACCCCCTCCCCACCTGCCTCCGCACCGTCGTCCGAGGCCACACCGTCCACCAGGCCTGAGCGACCGCACCACGCGCAGCGACACCAGCTGCGCGTGGTGCGCTGCGAAATCCGGACAGGGGCCGGCCATCCGAACAAGGCGAAGCCACATCAGGTGCCCCCACGCGCCTTTGTTCTTCGCCCGGTCCCCCAGGTAAGCCCGGTCCGTCCGCAGGCGTAGGGTGAGTACGAAACCGTTTCGTTCCTTGCCGTTCGCCGGGAGGTCGTCATGACGCCGGACGCCGAGCCGAAGGTGCGCCGCAGCCGTCTCTCCGAGGAGCGCGAGCGCGAGCTGTACGAGGCCGTGATCGAGCTGCTCCGCGAGGTGGGGTACGACGCGCTGACCATGGACGCGATCGCCGCCCGCACGCGCTCCAGCAAAGCCACCCTCTACCGCCAGTGGAACGGCAAACCCGAGCTGGTGGCGGCGGCCCTCCGCAGTTGCCGTCCGATCACCGCCGCCGACGTCGACACCGGCACCCTCCGCGGCGACCTCCGCGAACTCCTCCGCCTGCGCTGCGCGACCTCCCTCCGGGACGCCGCACTGATGCGCGCCCTCGGCCAGGCGATGCACAAGGACCCGGACCTGCTCCGCGCCTTCCGCACGCTGGTCGTCGAGCCGGAGACGGCGGCCCTCGCCGCGATGCTCGGCCGCGGCGTCGACCGCGGCGAACTCGCCCCGGACTGCCCTGCCGCGCCGTTCGTCCCGCACATGGTGCTCGGCGCGCTCGCCGCCCGTCCGCTGCTGGAAGGCGTCGAGGCGGACCCGGAGTACCTCGCCCGCTACGTCGACGCGGTGGTCCTCCCCGCCCTCGGCCTCTGACCCCACCCCTACAGCCACTCCCTCCCCCCAGGACGGACATGCAACCCGCAGACCCGCCGCCATCCGCCTCCCGGCCGCAGACAGTCCGCCCGCACCCCGTTCGCCCCCACCCGGTTCGTGAGCTGCTCCTCATCGCCGCGCTGTACACCGTCTACCGCCTGGGCCGGGTCGCCGCGGAGGGCCACGTGCCGCGGGCGTTCCGCAACGCGGCCGACGTGTGGAGCCTGGAGCGCACCCTGCACCTGCCGGGCGAGGCGGACGTCCAGCACGTGCTGCTCCGCAGCGACCTGCTGGTGCACGCTGCGAACGCCTTCTACGCGACGGTGCACTTCCCGGCGACGGTGCTCTTCCTGCTCTGGACGTACTGGCGCCGCCCCGGCCACTACGTGTGGATACGCCGGGTGCTCACCGTCCTCACCGGCGCCGGCCTGGGACTGCACCTGCTGCTGCCGCTGGCCCCGCCGCGGATGCTGGAGGCGACCGGGCTCGTCGACACGGCCCGGGTCTACGGGCCGGCGGTGTACGGGGACCCGGCCACGGACAGTCTCTCCAACCAGTTCGCCGCGATGCCGTCGCTGCACGTCGGCTGGGCGCTGACGGTCGCGGTCGGCCTGATCGCGGCCACCCGCTCCCGCCGGCGCTGGCTGTGGCTGCTGCACCCGGCGGTGACCTTCCTGGTCGTGGTCGGCACCGCCAACCACTACTGGCTGGACGGCCTGGTGGCGATCGCCCTCACCGGCGCGGCCCTGCTGCTGCTCCGCCCGCCGACCGACTCCGCGGCGCCGCCGCCGCTGCGGCTGCCAGGCCAGCGCCGTGTCACCGCCCCGGTCCGACCGGTGCCGAACCCCGCCCCCGCCCCGGCCTCCTGACCGTCCGGGCGGGTCCCGTCCCGCACCCCCCGACCATCCGGAGGCACACTGATCCGGGGTACCGTCTTCGGACGGCCCCCCACCAGGGCGGACCGACGGACCAGGCGGTACAGCCAGAGGGATGGTGCACAGGTGGCACTGCCGGTGGAACAGGAGCGGCCGGTGGCGGACGAGGCGGACACCGCCGCGCGCCCGCGGCCCGAGCGGGCCGATCGCCCCGGGCGGCTCGCCCGCATCCGCGCGGGCCTGCCGAGGACGGGCCTGGCCGTGCTCGCCGGCCTGCTCATGGTCGCCGCGTTCCCGCCGTACGACCTGTGGCCGCTGTCGATCGTCGGCGTCGCGGCGCTGTCGCTGCTGACCCGAGGCCGCACCCTCCGCCAGGGCGCCTGGACGGGCTTCGCCTTCGCCCTGCCGTTCTTCCTCGGACTGCTCGCCTGGCTGCGGGTGGTCGGCTGGGACGCCACCGTCGGCCTGTCGGTGATCGAGGCGCTGTTCGTGGCGGCGCTCGGTGCGGGCCTCGCGGCGACCTCCCGGCTGCGTACCTGGCCGCTCTGGGGCGCCTGCCTCTGGGTCACCCAGGAGTGGGCCCGGGACCGGCTGCCGCTCGGCGGCTTCCCGTGGGGCCGGCTCGCCTTCGCCAACACCGCAAGCCCCTTCACCCCGCTGGCGGCGCTCGGCGGCGCCCCGCTGGTGACCTTCGCCGTGGCGCTCTGCGGCACCCTGCTGGCCTGGGCCGTGCTGCGGCTGCGCCGCGGCCCCCGGCGCTCGCCGAAGACCGCCGCGCTGGCGGGCCTCGGCGCGGTGGCGGCGCTGCTGGCCGGCCTGGTCGTCCCGGTGCCGACCGCGGGCGCGGACACCGTCAAGGTGGCCCTGGTCCAGGGCAACGTGCCGCGCCCCGGCATGGACTTCCTGGGCCGCCCCATGCAGGTCCTCGACAACCACGCGAGCGAGACCGAGAAGCTCGCCGCGGACATCGCCGCCGGCCGCGCCCCCAAGCCGGACATCGTCATCTGGCCGGAGAACGCCTCCGACCTCGACCCGTTCTCCGAGCCGGCCGCCTACCAGCGGATCGACCAGGCCGTCCGGGCGGTCGGCGTGCCCACCCTGGTCGGCGCCCTGGTCGACGGCCCGGACGCGCAGCACGTCCAGAACGAGGGCATCGTCTGGAGCCCGGTGACCGGCCCCGGCGCCTCGTACACCAAGCAGCACCCGGTGCCGTTCGGCGAGTACGTGCCGTTCCGCGCGGAGCTGTCCAAGGTGATCGAGCGCCTGCAGCGGGTCGCCCGCGACTTCTACCCGGGCGACCACAACGGCGTGATGCAGCTGGGCCCGGCCCGGATCGGCGACGTCATCTGCTTCGAGGTGGCCTACGACGAGATCGTCCGCGACACCGTCACCGACGGCGGCCGGGTCCTCGTCGTGCAGACCAACAACGCCACCTACAACCGCAAGGGCCAGACCGAGCAGCAGCTCGCCATGAGCCGGCTGCGCGCAGTGGAGCACGGCCGGGCCGTCCTGATCGCCGCCACCAGCGGCATCAGCGCGGTCATCGCCCCGGACGGCTCCGTGGTCTCCCGCACCCAGGAGCTCACCCCCGCGGTGCTGAACGCCACCGTCCCGCTGCGCGACTCCCGCACGGTGGCCGACCGGGTGGGCGCCGCGCCGGAGTGGGTGATGGCCGTCGCGGGCCTGCTGGCCTGCGGTGTCGTCGCGGCCGGTGCGGTCCGCCGGCGCCGCTCGGGCGGAACACCCGAGGACGCGGAACCGTTGAACCGGGTGGTGCCGTAGTCACGGCCGGAGCGTCCGGCCGGTGGGAGAGCACCGCGACGGAGTGGATTCGTACGTGTCCGAGCAAGCCTCCCCGGCCCGGCCCGCACGCCGCAGCACGCTGCGCCGGGTGCTGCCCCTGCTGGTCGCCGGCTGGCTGGTCCTGGAGATCTGGCTGCTGACGGTGGTCGCCTCGGTGGCCGGATGGTTCAGCGTGCTGGTGCTGCTGCTGGCCGGCGTGTTCGCCGGCGGCTGGCTGATCAAGCGGGCGGGCCTGAAGGCCTTCTCCGCGGCCGTCGAGCAGAGCCGCGACCCGAAGCCGCGCCAGGCACAGACCGCGACGACCCTCACCGTCCTGGCGGGCGTGCTGCTGATCGTGCCCGGCTTCCTGTCGGACGTGCTGGCGCTGACGCTGCTCTTCCCGCCCACCCGGGCGCTGTGGCGGGCCGGTGCCCGCCGGGCGGCCCGCGGGGTGCTGAACTCGACGGCGCCGCTCGGTGAGGACCGCTTCGCCGACGCGATGCGGCTGCAGGAGCAGCTGCGCATCCACCGCCCCGGCGGCACGGTGATCCAGGGCGAGGTGGTGGAGCCGGGCGCCGGTCCGCGTCCGGACACCGAGTACCGCCCGCCGATCACCGACTGACCCGCGCAGCCTTCCCCGACGCCCCCGGGCCGCGCGCGCGGGGGCGTCGGCGTGCCGGCCGCCGTCGGAGCGCGGGCATGCCGAAGGGCCCGGACGGATCGTCCGGGCCCTTCGCGGTTGTCGGTGCCGCCCCCCAGCAGCGCCGGGGGAGGACCTCACGCGCTCTTGCGGCTGTCGCGCGGGTGCACCGCGAGGTTCATGCCACCTGACCGGAGCACGGCCAGCCGTTCGGCCAGCACCTCCTCCAGCTCCTCGCGCGTCCGACGCTCCATCAGCATGTCCCAATGGGTGCGCGTCGGCTTGGTCTTCTTCTCCTCCGGCTCCTCGCCGTCGAGGAGCACGGCCTCCTGGCCGCAGAAACGGCACTCCCACACCGAGGGGATCTCCGCCTCCACGGAGAAGGGAACCTCGAAGCGGTGTCCGTTCTGACATGCATACTCGACGGTCTGGCGGGGAGCCAGATCGATACCACGGTCGGTCTCGTAGCTAGTGGCCCCGAGTCGCGTGCCGCGGAGAGCTCGCTCGCTCATGAATCGTGCCTCCCGGGCTTATGGCCCACAGGACTAGTGGTCGCTGTCTTCGTCGTTCGGTCAACGCTCGGCCGTCGACGAAGATTCCCGTCCGGGGACATGCGTCGCCTGTCGTGCCGCCCACGTTTGTACCCATCAGCGCCCGATTTGTCACATCTGATCGGGGATGTCACCCTGTGTGCCACTCCTGGCGCACACAGCGATCACCCGGACGACCCACCGGGGGCTCCACGAACGGACGCCCGGCGGTCCGCGGGACCGGCCGCCGCCGGGCCCGCGGACGGCTCACCAGACCGGGCGCGGCCGGACCGTCCCGGCGTCCTTCCCGAGCTCCACGCCGAGCTCCACGCCGAGCTCCTCCGCCCGGTCGGTCGCCGCGGCCGGCGCCGGGGCCTCCGTCCGGGTGTCGCGGTGCGGCAGCAGGGCGATCACCGCGTCCCGGAGCTGGGCGGGGGCGTCCTCGTCCAGCGGGTCCACGGTGGCCGGCACCTGCAGCCGGACGGGGGCGGCGCCGCCCACCCGGGCGTAGCCGCGGCCGGCCGGGGTGTGCGCGGCGGGGGTGATGTCGAGCGCGGCGCCGAGTGCGGCCCGGCCGAGGTCCGGGGTGACGGGGCCGAGCAGCACCTTGGTGCGGGTGGCGGCCCGGACGGTCGGGCGGAGCCGGTCCATCGCCTCCACGTTCTCCGCGATCACCACGGTGACCCGGGCGGCCCGGCCGTGCCGGAGCGGGATCTCCAGCAGGTCCTGCGGGTCGGGACGCTCCTCGGCCTGGGCCAGCTCGCTGAGCTCGGTGGGGTGGTCGAGCAGCAGCCACAGCGGCCGGGTGGCCTCCTCGGGGGCGGCGACCCCGCTGTGCCGGGCCGCGTTCAGCAGCCCGAGCCGCCGCTCGGTCTCCTTGGCCGCCCACTCCAGCGCGGCGACCGCGCCGTGCAGGCTGGTCTCCACGGTGTGCACGCCGGGCCGGTTCACCAGGCAGGCGTGCTCGCCGGTGCCGGCGCCGTCGATCACCACCAGGTCGCCGTGCGGCAGCGCCTGCAGCGCGACCGAGCGCAGCAGGGTGGTGCTGCCGGACCCGGAGGACCCCAGGACCAGCAGGTGCGGCTCGGCGGTGCGCGGGCCGACCCGCCAGACGACCGGCGGCTGCTGGGCGATCGTGCCCGCCTGGTTGACCGGGATGGTGCGGCTGCTGCCGAGCGCGTCGGTGAAGCCCAGCACGATCTCGCCGGGCGCGGTGACGAAGCGCTGCGCGCAGATGTCGGTGGCCAGCGGGGCGAGCGCGGTGACCCGTAGCCGGTTCGACTCCTCGTCCCAGTCGAAGCGGTACTCGCGGGCCCGGCCGGCCTTGCCCTGGACGACCTGCTCGATCCGGGCCCGGGCGGCCGGCTCGGTGTCGGTGAAGTACGCCGGGTAGGCGATCTCCAGGGCGGCGAGCCGGCCGTCGGCGTCGAACTCCCAGCCGCTGAAGGCGTTCTTGTACTGCCCGTCGAGGGTGTAGAGCGGGCTCATGTCGTCCGGCCCGGCGAGGTACGGCGTGAGGGCGGCGTACAGCGCGGCGAGCTTGAGGTCGCCGGCGTCCGGCTCGGGGTCCGGTGCGGCCTTGGGGCGCCGGCCGGTCCAGGCGGCGCTCGCCATCAGGGCGACCAGGGTGAACAGCAGGCCGTGCGGCAGCAGGAAGACGCCGAGCGCCAGGGCGGCGGTCAGGAACAGCGTGGGACCGCGCCGCTCCTTCGGGGTCGCGGCCCAGCGGCTCTTCGTCCATTCGAGGTGGTGGCGCAGCCCGCGGCCGATGAGCGTGAGCGGCGCGAACATGTCGGCGGCGTGGTCGCCTGCGGTGCGGGCGAGGTCACGTCCGCGGCTGAGATGGCGGGTGAGGGACATGGCGGGCTCCCCGAGCGGTGGGACAGGGGTGGGAAGAGGTCGGGCCCGGGGCGGTGGGGTCCGCTCCCGGGCCGCGGCCGAACCGTGGAAGTCAGAACTTGATGCCGCCGATGAGGCTGGCCAGTGTCGCGCCGCCGGCGGTGATGCTCGGGGCGATCGAGGAGCCCGCGACGTAGAAGCCGAACAGCGCGCACACCAGGGCGTGCGAGACCTTGAGCCCGTCCCGGCGGAAGAAGAGGAAGGCGATGGTGCCGAAGAGGACGATGCCGGAAATGGAGAGGATCACGTGGTCAGCTCCTCGTGAGGGGGTGGGGACAGCGTTACCGAAAGTGTCTTAAGCGTGACAAAAAGTAATAGATGATGGAATGTGGCAAACGGGTGGATCTGCTCCCGTCCGGTGCATCGGAGGTATGCGTACCGAGCCCCGGCCGTGCGCTCCAAGGCGTCCCCCCACGCGGTGATCGCCCGCGGCGGAACCGGGAAATTCGCTCGAACGGATGCGTGACCCCGGGGCCGGGACGGGCCGCGGCCCCGGTCCGCTACGGTGCGTACCGTTATTCGCGCACCCGAGGTGCGCCCGGCAGCGCAGCAGGAAGGGCCGCTCATGACCGACGACACCCCGCAGACCCCCGACGCCGAGGTCGTGGCGCTGGCCGGCAAGCTCTTCGACGCCGCCCGCGCCGGCGACGCCGACCTGCTCGCCGCCTACCTGGAGGCCGGCGCCCCCGCCGAGCTCACCAACGAACGCGGCGACAGCCTGCTGATGCTCGCCGCCTACCACGGGCACGCCGCCGCGGTGCAGGCCCTGCTGAAGCACGGCGCCGAGGCCGACCGGGCCAACGACCGCGGCCAGACCCCGCTCGCCGGCGCCGTGTTCAAGGGGCACGACGAGGTGGTCACCGCCCTGCTGGACGGCGGCGCCGACCCGACCGCCGGCACGCCCTCCGCCCTGGACACCGCCCGGATGTTCGGCAAGGACGCACTGGTCGCCCGGTTCGAGAGCCGCTGATCGCCCCCCGTAGGCTGGGTGACCATGGCGAACACCTCGAAGACCTCGGACATGGAGCTGCGCACCACCGGCTACGGACACCCGGACGCGGCCAAACTCGCCGCGGAGGTGCAGCAGGAGTACGTCCGCCGCTACGGGGACATCGACCAGACGGCGATGCACGAGGACCACTTCGACGCGCCCTACGGCCTGTTCGTGGTCGGCTACCTCGACGGCGACCCGGTCGCCTGCGGCGGCTGGCGCGCCAAGGAGTCCGACGCCGACGGGCTCCGCGACGGCGACGCCGAACTCAAGCGGATGTACGTGGTCGAGCGGGCCCGCGGCCGAGGCCTCGCCCGCGCCCTGCTGCGCCACCTCGAGGCGACCGCGCGCGAGGCCGGCCGCACCCGACTCGTCCTGGAGACCGGCACCGAGCAGCCCGAGGCGATCGCACTGTACGCCTCGGAGGGCTACCTGCCGATCACCAAGTTCGGCTACTACAAGCACTCCGAGCAGAGCGTCTGCATGGGAAAGCCGCTCGACGGCTGACCGCGAGGTGGTGGACCATCGGCGGGTGGACCCGAACGGCGACCTGCCCGCCGAGCCGCCGATCCGCGAACTCGCGGCCCAACTGGCCGCCGTGGACGGGATCGTGGGCGTCTGCCTGGGCGGCAGCCGGGCCCGCGGCACGCACCGCCCCGACTCCGACACCGACCTCGGCCTCTACTACCGCGGCGCGCCGGACACCGGCGCACTGCGGGAGTTGGCCGCGTGGACGGCCGACGGCCCGGTGGAGGTCACCGAGCCCGGCGGCTGGGGGCCGTGGGTGGACGGCGGCGCCTGGCTGCTGATCGGCGGCGCCCGGGTCGACTGGATCTACCGGGACATCGACCGGGTGCGCCACCACGCGGCCGAGGCCAGGGCCGGCCGCTACGAGACCGGTGTCCAGCCCGGGCACCCGCTCGGCTTCGCCTCCCGCGCCTACCCGGGCGAGCTGGCACTGGGCCGGGTGCTGGCCGACCCGACCGGCGAGCTGACCCGGCTCCGGGCCGAACTCGCCCCGTACCCGCCGGCGCTCGGCGCGGCGCTGGTGGCGGCGGCCCGCTGGGAGGCGCCGTTCACCCTGGCCAACGCCGCCAAAGCCCCGCACGACATCGCCTACCTGCACGGCTGCCTGTTCCGGGTGGTCGGGCTGCTGGCACACGCCCTGCACGGCCGGGCCGGGCGGTGGCTGGTCAACGAGAAGGGCGCGGTGGACGCGGCCGGGCGGCTGCCCGGGGCGCCAGAGCGCTTCGCCGAGCGGGCGCACGGGCTGTTCCGGGCCGGGGCCGCCGCCGCCCTGGCGGAGGCCTCGGCGCTGACCGCCGAGGTGGTCGCCGGCGGCTGAGCCGGCCGCGCGGGTCACTTGAACCAGTAGCGGACGCCGCCGTGGTGCGAGCAGGTGCCGGAGAAGGTCGCGGAGAAGGATGCCGTCCCGTCGTTGCACTCGGCCGTCTCGCCGCTCGACGCCGGGCTCACGCCGAGGTCCCAGCCGCAGGCGCCGGTGGTGTGGTGCGCGCAGGGGTGCGCGGCCGCGGTGGTGGGCGCGGGCCTGGGGGCGGCGGTCGTCCGGACCGGGGCGGGCGCGGCGGTGCGCGCGGGCGCGGGTGCCGCGGCGGTGGGCGGGGCGGTGCTCGGCGCGAGGCTCGGTGTCGGCGACTCGCTCGGGGACGCGGCCGGGGATCCGGCGGGCGACGGGGCCTCGGAGGAGGCCGGCGCGGTCGGCGCCGCCGAGACCGCGGCGGGCGGGGGAGCGGCGGTGCCGGTGGTGGTGTCCGCCGGGTCGCATGCGGTACCGAACAGGGCGAGGGCGAGGAGGCCGGCTGCGGGCAGCAGTCTTCGGCTCGGGACGGTTGCAGTCACGGGCGGCCAAGTTACGGCAGCCCGCCCGGCGGTGGACGGATTTTCGGATTGTCCGACCCGGCGGGCAGCAGGGGGTGTACAGCGGCCGCCGCCGGCTCAGATCAGTGTGCGCCAGTAGTACGAGGAGTGGCACGTCCCCGATGTGACCGGCAACCCTGCGCCGGCCTGCCTCGCCGACCAGCGATCACTGGTGATCGACCGTCAGCGATGTGCGCTACCGGCTGCTGAGATCTTCTACGGCGCGTACCTCTGCACGCCCGACGAGATCATGGCCGCCGGGCCGCTGGGGGAGGAGGCGCGGGCGCGGAAGGGCTGGATCGTGGACAGCTGCCTGCTGCGGCGCTCCGAGGTCTGACGCCTCTCCGAGGGACACGAGGGTCGTCACAGCCTGTCGCGGCCTCGTTCGGCCTCGATCGGCTCGCGCCCGTCGCCGGGACACCGTGTCGTTGTGCACACGGACGTATCGGTGCGCACGGAATCGGCTGCACCGGACCTTCAACGGTGAAGAGGAAGACGGAGCATGTCGATACGCGGATTCGCAGTGGGCCGCCGGCGCCGTGCGGCGGCTCTCGCCGCAGCGGTGATCTGCTCGACGGCGGTGACGGTGCCGGAGCTCGCCGGGGCCGACGGTATGCCGTCACCGTCGGTTCCCCTCCCCCAGCTCGACTGGAGTCCCTGCATAGTCGACAGCCCGTTCGACTGCGCCACCGCCGAGGTACCGCTGGACTACGGCAACCCCGGTGGTCGCACCATCGACCTGGCGGTCGTCCGGCGGGTGGCGACCGACCCCGGGCGGCGCATCGGCACCCTGTTCGTGAACCCCGGCGGTCCCGGCGGCCCCGGGACGGTGCAGGTGCCCCAGAACTACGAGGACCTCCCGCAGGAGGTGCGGGAACGGTTCGACATCGTCAGCTGGGACCCCCGCGGAGTCGGCAACAGCACTGCGGTCGACTGCTTCGGCGGCCCTGAGGAGGCCGCCGCCTGGGCAGCGACCAAACCGGCAGGGTTCCCGGTGGGCGAGCAGGAGCGGGCGGGCTGGACCGCGTTCAAGGAGCTGGGCGAGGGCTGCGAGCGGCGTGACCCCGAGCTCCTGCGCCACGTGTCGACCGCCGACACCGCTCACGACCTCGACCGGCTCCGCCAGGCGGTGGGCGAGCCGCAGCTCAACTACCTCGGGGTCTCCTACGGCACGATCCTCGGGGCGACCTACGCGAACCTCTACCCCGACAAGGTTCGCGCCATGGTCCTGGACAGCAACATCGACCCGCAGGCCTGGACGAACCACGGCTCGGACGACGCCCGGCTGCCGATTTTCCTGCGGATGGGTTCGGACGTGACGGCCGCGGCGACCCTGGACAAGTTCCTCACCCTGTGCGGGTCCACCACCGCTGCGCACTGCGCCTTCTCCGCCGGCGGCCCGGAGGCGACCCGGGCCAAGTTCGACCAGCTGATGCAGCGACTCCGGAAGCAGCCGGTGGGCGCGTGGACCTATGCCGCCACGGTTGGCGACGCGGTGAACAGCCTCTACATCGCCAACCCCGGCTGGGCCGACCTCGCCGGCCGGCTCCAGGAGCTGTGGGACGGCCGCGCCCCGGAGCCGTCCACCCCGCCGCCCCCGCCGCGGGTCCCGAATCCGACTTCGTACACGGGTGACGAACAAGGGGGCGCCGTGCTCTGCGGCGACAGCCCCAATCCGCGTGACCCCGCCGTCTACCACGAACTGGAGGAGGCCGCCGCCGCCCGTGCGGGCGACGCCGGACGCTTCTGGACCTGGGCCGCGGAGCCGTGTTCCACCTGGCCGGCCCAGGCCGCCGACCGGTACAGCGGCCCGTGGAACAATCCCACGGCGAACACCGTCCTGGTGGTCGGCACCGTGTACGACCCCTCCACTCCCTACACGAACGCGCAGGCCATGGCCAAGGAGCTGGCCAACGCCCGCCTGCTCACCAACAACGGGTACGGGCACACCGCGCTGTTCAACCCCACCAGCTGCATCCAGGCGCACGAGAGCCGGTACCTCGTCGACGGCACCCTCCCGCCGCCCGGAACCGTGTGCGAGGCGGACACGTCGCCCTTCTCCCGGTCCAAGCCGCACGGCGGCGTCGCCGCCGGCGGGGGCGGGATGGCGGGCACCGTCTCCTGAACCGATTGCCGACACCGTCTCCCGCAGGTGGGAGCCGTCAGGAGTGCCGCAACCACCCGAAGGAAGTACTCTCGGTCACGCCTCCACCGGTGCGGCGACCTCGCCGGTGCGCCGGAGCTTCTGCCAGCGCAGTCGGCCACCGGTCATCGCGGTGATCGCGGACTGCAACAGCACGATGTACATCAGCTGTCGGTAGACCAGTTGCTGGGTCGGCAGGCTGATCAGGTGCCAGGGCTTCTCGCGGTCGAGCCGGAAGGCGTACAAGGACAGCACGGCCTGGATCAGCAGGAAGCCGCCGAAGCTGATGAGGGTCAGCCTGGCATCCGCGAACAGCACGCCGTACAGCAGGAAGACGTCGACCAGCGGCGCCAGCAGCGGGGCGACCACGCCGAACATCACGACGATCGGCAGCCCGAGGCGGCCGAAGCGCCCGGCCGGCCCGCTGGCGGTGACGGCGCGGCGGTGCTTCCACATCGCCTGCATCGAGCCGTAGCTCCAGCGGTACCGCTGGGACCAGAGCTGCTGGAGGCTGGCGGGGGCCTCGGTCCAGGCGCGGGCGCGCTCGGCGTAGACGATCCGCCAGCCTTCGCAGAGCACCGCCATGGTGACGTCGGTGTCCTCGGCGAGGGTGTCGTCGCTCATCCCCCCGACCGCCTGCAGGGCCTCCTTGCGGAAGGCGCCGACCGCGCCGGGGATGGTCGGGATGATGCCGAGCATGTCGTACATCCGGCGGTCCAGGTTGTGGCCGAGGACGTACTCGATGTGCTGCCAGGCGCCGATCAGGGTGTCGCGGTTGCCGACCTTGGCGTTCCCCGAGACCGCGCCGATCCCCGGGTCGCCGAAGGGCTGGACCAGCTCGCGCACGGTGGACGGCTCGAAGACGGTGTCGCCGTCCATCATCACGACGATGTCGTGCGAGGCGGCCGCGATGCCGACGTTGAGCGCGCTGGACTTGCCGCCGTTGACCTTGCGGATCAGCCGGACGAACGGCAGGTTCATCTCCTCGACGATGTCCGCGGTGTCGTCCGAGGAGCCGTCGTCGATGACGATGACCTCGATCGGGTAGTCGCTGGCGGCCAGCGAGTTGAGGGTGTTGGCGATGCACTCGCGCTCGTTGTAGGCCGGGACGAGCACGGTGACCGGCTCGGTGACGGGCTCGCCCCAGGCGTTCTGCCGCCTGGCGCGGCGGGCGTGGATCGGAGCGAGGACCAGCATCAGCGCGAACCGGCCGAAGTTCAGGAAGCCGACCACGGCCAGCAGCGCGATCAGCACCGGCAGGGTGTGCAGGCCCAGCTGGGTGGCCCAGATGTAGCCCCTGCCCGCCCACAGCTGGAAGCCGTGCACCGGCGTGGTGGCGCTGGAGGCGCCGAGTGCCTCGGTGATGGTGGCGAAGCGGTAGCCGTCGGCCTGCAGCTTGTCGATGAGCACGCCGAGCGCCTCGACGGTCTGGGAGCGGTCGCCACCGGCGTCGTGCAGCAGGATCAGCTCGCCCGCGCCGGGCTTGGCCGGCAACGCCTCCTTGACGATCGCGTCCACACCCGGACGCTTCCAGTCGTCGGTGTCGTGGTCGATGAAGGCGGTGACGTAGCCGCGGGCACCCAGGTACTGGATCACCGGATAACTCCAGTCGTCCAGCGCGGCCGCGTTGGACGAGTACGGCGGGCGGAACAGCGCGCTGTGCACCCCCGCGACGCCGGCCAGCGCCAGCTGGGTCTGGGCCATCTCCCAGTTGATCCGGGCGTGCGACTGGAACGCCAGGTCGGGGTGGGTGAAGCTGTGCAGGCCGATCTCGTGGCCGCCCGCCACGATCTTCCTGATCAGGTCCGGGTTGCGGGCGGTCATGGCGCCGGTCACGAAGAAGTCCGCGCGGACGTTGCGGGCCGCGAGGATCTCCAGGATCTTCGGGGTCCACTCCTCCGAGGGGCCGTCGTCGAAGCTCAGGACCACGGTGCGGTCCGGGATGCTGTAGCTCACCGGGTGGTCGTTCCTGCTGCCGCGCGCGTCGATGATCGGGCCGCCCTTGAGCAGATCCTTCGGCACGGTCGTCTTGTCGACCGAGTCGGCGATCCGGGCGTCGTGGAACACCTCGTTGGTGGCCAGGCCGCGCAGGACGATGAGCAAGAGCAGGCACGCCAGCAGGGACAGCGGCATGAAGAAGCGCAGCGGCGGCGCGGCCAGTCGGCGCGGCCTCCACAGGGACTGCCGGCGGCGCTGGTGGCGGGACAAGGGCGCTCCTGGAGATGGGTGGTGCGGCGGTTCAGGGGTGCTTGGTCGACTGGCCCGAGGGCGTCGCGCCACGCGGTGTGGTGGTCGTCGGCTTCGACGTGGTCTTCGTCGAGGGCGTCGCGGAGCGCCAGGGCGTCCTGGGCGACGACGTCGACGGCGAGTGCGACGGGGTGGGTGACGGCGACGTCACGGGTGTGGGCGACGGGGCCGGCGACTGGGCGGGCCGGCCGCGCAGACCGCACCGGTCGCCGAACACCGGTGCGGGAGCGGCCCCTTCGAAGCTTGACTCGTACGCGCCAGACTGTGGCGAGTGCGCCGATCCGCGCTCGATGGAGGTGATGACTGGGCGCACCTTGCGACGCCTTTCAGTACGTATACCGCGGGAGCGTAGGGCGAACGCTAGTGCACCGGCCTGAATCGAATTGGGTCCGATGGGTGGATTTGGCCCGATCTGGCGGGGGGTTGTAATCGGATCGAAATGCCGGTCGGCGCGTACCGGAATGCAGGCGCGCTCGCACCGGTGACCTCCGGACTCCATCCCTCCGGATCCGGACGGGCGCGCGCCGGAGGAGCATGCGCGTCCCGTTAGGATGACCCCCTCATCTGATCAGTGCGCACGTGTGATCGGTACGCCCCAAGGAGCCCGCGTGAGTCAGCCCCGCCGCAGCCCTCGTCACCGCGCGTGGAGCGTGCTCACCCTCCCGACCCTGCTGTGCGTGCTCACCGCCTGTTCGAGCGGTCCGGCATCCGGTGGCGGCGACGGCGCCGCCGCGACGGCGAAGGGCGGGTCCGCGACCAGCGCCTCGCCGACCCCGACCGGCCCGCCGGGAACCCTGTTCGACAGCTTCCACTACACCGGTCCCACCGACCCCGCGCTCACCGCCCACGGCTGGGAGATCCGCACCGGCGAGGGCGGCCCCGGGATCAAGGACACCTGGTCCGACGCCGGCGCGAGCTTCCCCGCCGACACCACCGCCCAGGGCAGCCGGACCCTGCAACTGCAGGCGTCCACCGACGGCACCCAGAAGGGCACCAAGCAGGTCGAGATCCAGAGCACCGGCACCAAGCTCTTCAACGGCACCTTCGCCGCCCGGGTCTACCTCAGCGACAAGCCGGCCGGCGGCAAGAACGGCGACCACGTCGTCCAGTCCTACTTCCCGATCTCCCCCGCGGACGACTCGGCGAACTACAGCGAGCTCGACTACGAGTACATGCCGAACGGCGGTTGGGGCACGCCGGGTCCGCAGCTCGACACCACCAGCTGGTTCAAGGCCGATCCGCCGGACCGGGTCACCAAGCCGCACAAGCAGCGCTTCGGGGGCTGGCACATCATGATGGTCACCGCCGTGGACGGGAAGGCCACCTACTCCATGGACGGCAAGGAGCTGTTCACCAGCACCGGCAAGTACGTTCCGCGCGAGAAGATGGACGTCCACTTCAGCAACTGGTTCATCGACCTGCTGCCGTCCCTCGGCGGACAGCGCACCTGGAACCTGAAGATCAACTGGTTCTACTACAAGGACGCCGCGGCCGTCTCCTACGCGGACGTCCAGAAGACGGTGGACGGCTTCTACAGTGCCGGCACCGACTTCGTGGACACCCTGCCGAAGTCCTGAGCCCGGCCCGAACGACGAAGGACGGGTCCGACCCCCGGCCCGTCCTTCGCCGTAGGCGCCCGGTTCAACGAGTCGTTGTGGAAACCCGCACTGGCGGCGGGCGGCGTAATCCCGGTTCCCCTGGGGATATCGGCACGCCAGCGCGCCCCGGGACAGAATGCACGCGCTCAGGCGGCCGATGGCTCCCACCTGGAAAACCGCAGGTGGGAGTCATCGGGAGAGCTCCATCAGATCAGCGTGCGTCACTCGATCCCCACGGATCGGACAGGTCAGCGCTTCAGGGTGAGGACGCCCGGCCGCCACGGCAGTTGGTCGTAGGGGCCGGTCGCGGTGGGGGACTTGCCCTGGTAGAGGAACTGCAGGTTGCAGGGGTCGATGGTCATGGTCTGGTCGGGGTTGTTGCGGACCAGGTCGCCGTGGCTGATGTCGTCGGTCCAGGTGGCGCCGCTGTTGGCCTTGCCCGCGAAGGGGTTGCTCTCGGTGGCGGCCTGCGGGGTCCAGGAGCCGTTCAGGCTGGTGGCTGTGAAGGAGCGGAAGTAGCGCCCGTTCGCGCCCTGCGCCTCAACGATCATGAGGTACTGGTTCTGATCCTTGACCTTGTAGACCTGCGGCGCCTCGAACAGGTTGTTCACCGTGTCGCTCATGACGGTGGTGTACGACGAGCCGAAGTTGCCCGGGAAGTTCCCGATCGGCATGCTCGCGCGGTAGATGCTGCCGTTGTCGCCGGCGAAGAACAGGTACATGTTCTGGCCGTCGGCGATCAGGGTCTGGTCGATCGGGCCGGTGCCGGAGTTGGGGATGCTGCCGGTGAACAGCGGCTGCGGCGCGGACCAGCCGTTGGGGTTGGTCGGGTCGCTCGACGTGCGGTAGATGAACGGCCACTGCCCCCACTGGTACGCCAGCACCCAGATCTTCTTGGGCGCGAAGTAGAACAGCGTGGGCGCCACCGCGGCCTGGCCCATCCCGCTCTGCCCGGCCGACGCCATGTCCGACCAGTTCGTGAAGGGGCTGAACATCATCGAGCCGTACGACGATCCCGACACGTTCGACGCGTAGACCACGTGCTTGCCGTTGTACACCACGTTCGTGAAGTCCTTCACCGACGCCCACCCGTTCGCCGGCTGCGCCAACGAACCCGTCGAGGACCACCGGTACGTCGACGGAAGGGTACAGGTGCCGCCCGTCGGCGTCGGCGTCGGCGACCCGGACAGGCCGGTCCACTTCTGGTTACCGCCGCCGTTGCACGTCCAGATCTGCACGGCCGTGCCGTTGGCCGTGCCGGCGCCCGAAACGTCCAGGCACAGCCCGGACTCCACCCCGACCACCGTGCCGTCGGCGTTCACCCGCCACTGCTGGTTCGCGGCGCCGCTGCAGGACCAGATCTGCACCCGGGTACCGTTCGTGGTGCCGTGGCCCGCAACATCCAGGCACTTGTTGCCGTACACGGTCAGCTGGTTGCCGGACGTCAACGTCCACAGCTGGTTGGCCCCGCCCGAGCAGTCGTAGACCTGCAGGGACGCGCCGTCGGCCTGGCTGGCGTTCTGCACATCGAGACACCGACCGGAACCGACACCGCGCAAGGCGCCGGTGGTGGCGGCCTGGGCCGGGTTGGCGCCGAGCATCGCCGCCAGTGCCGCCACGGCCGCGACCGCGGCGGTGAGCAGCACGGACAGCCGCCTGCGGCTGGAACCTCGTCCGCGCATGGGACCTCCTCTGTCAAAGGCTGGAACTGTCATGGGACTCTCTTGTCGCTCACCTGTGGTGCTGACCTAGGCGCGCCGGCGCCGTCCGGCGGGGGCACGCGCCTGCTGCGACTCAGCTCACCGGAAGTTCCAGTGCTGGTTGGCGCCGCCCCAGGCGTCCCAGATCTGGACGGCGGTGCCGTTGGCGGTCTGGTTGCCGGGGGTCTCCAGGGCCCGGCCGCTGGCGACGTTGGTCAGGGTGTAGGAGCCGTCGCCGTTCTGGGCGGCCTTCCAGTGCTGGTTGGCGCCGCCGTTGGCGTCCCAGACCTGCATCCTGGTCCCGTTGGCGGTCTGGTTGCCGGGCTCGTCCAGGACCCGGCCGCTGGCGACGTTGGTCAGCGTGTAGGAGCCGTCGCTGTTCTGGCCGGCCTTCCACTGCTGGTTGGCGGCGCCGCTGGGGTCCCACACCTGGAGCGGGGTGCCGTTGCCGTTCTGCCCGGCGGGCTCGTCGAGGACACGTCCGGCGGCCACGTCGGAGAGGGTGTAGACGGTGCCGGAGACGATGCCTCCGCCCGGCGTGCCGCCGCTGCCACCGCCGAGGGTGGTGAGGACGGCGTTGTAGGCGGGCTTCTTGTTGCCGTTGTTGTCGAACAGCAGCGGGTTCTCGCCGGTGCGCCAGGAGTCGCTGTCGCGGATGCCCCACACGGTGATGCCGGTGCAGCGGGCGACGTTGAGGCAGGCCTTGACGGTGTTGTCGTACGCCCCGGCGGACGCCTGGGCGATGTCGAGTTCGGTGATCTGGACGTCCACGCCGAGCGCGGCGAAGTTGGACAGGGTGGTCTGGAAGCCGGCCGGGGGGCCGCCGGCGCCGAAGTGGCTCTGGAGGCCGACGCAGTCGATCGGGACGCCGCGGGACTTGAAGTCCTTGACCATGCGGTAGACGCCCTGGGTCTTGGCGTCGGTCCAGTTCTCGATGTTGTAGTCGTTGTAGCAGAGCTTGGCCGAGGGGTCGGTGTTCCGGGCGGTGCGGAAGGCCTCCTCGATGAAGCCGTTGCCCAGCACGTTCTGGAACACCGAACTGCGGTGCTGGCCGCTGCCGCCGTCGGCGAAGGCCTCGTTGACCACGTCCCAGGCGTAGATCTTGCCCTTGTAGTGGGCCATCTCCTGGGTGATGTGGTTGTTCATCACACTGCGCAGGGTGTTGGCGTCGTTGATGGAGCCGACCCAGTTGGGCAGCTGGGAGTGCCAGACCAGGGTGTGGCCGCGCATGCGCTGGCCGTGCGCGGAGGCGTGGCTGACGATCGAGTCGGCGGCGCCGAAGTTGAACGACCCGCGGGAGGGCTCGATGGCGTCCCACTTCATCTCGTTCTCCGGGGTGATCATGTTGAATTCCCGGTCGAGAATGGTGGAGTACGTCGAGCCCCCGAGCCTGCCCGCGGCCACCGCCGTACCGAAGTAGCGGCCACTGCCGGCCGCCGCCGCACCCAGGGTGGTGGCCCCGGCGGCCTGAGCCACGGGGCTCGAGGTGATGGCCGTGACCGAGCCGACGGCCATGCACGCGGCCGTTGTCAGGACCTTGCGGAGATGGGGCTTCCTGTTGAGCCATGCCATGACGGATCGTTCTCCTTGGGGGTGGGGAATTCCTGAACACGGCGCCCGAGGCGACTGTTAGCGCTAACAATTTTGTAGCGGGACGCGTCCCGGGCGCCGTGGTGAGCCAGGACGGGGGTCAGCTGACGCTGCAGGAGGCCGTCGGCCAGGTGGTGCTGCCGTTCTTCATGATGGTCATGCCCCAGTTGTTGCCCGCGCCGTTGGGGGTGGCGACGAGGGTCTGGGCGTCGGGGTAGGCCGCGTTGATGTTCCAGGTCGAGCTGATCTTCTCCGGGGAGGGGACTTTCACGGTCACCTTCCAGGTGTTCGATCCGGTGACCGCGACGTTCAGGTTGTAGCGGTCGCTCCATGAGGCTCCGGCGGAGAGCGTCGCGGTGCAGCCGCCGCCGTTGCCGCCGCCGGTGTAGCCCAGGGTGATGTTGGAGCTGCCGCTGCTCTGGTAGCCCTCGGTGGCCATGATCTCGTAGTTCATGGTGCCGAGGTTCATGCCCGCCCCGGCCCACGCGTCGAAGTGGTTCCCGATGGTGATGGTTCCACCGGTCCGCCTGGCCTGACGGACGCTCCAGTACTGGTCGAAGGTCTTGATGCCCTCGATGGAGGGGGCGTTGTAGCGCGTCGTCCGGTAGATGTCGTACGTGCCGCCGTCGCTGGTGACGGTGCCCTTGTATGTGCCGGTGGGCTTGTAGGAGCCGTAGTTCTCGACGATGTAGTACTCGACGAGCGGGTTGGTGCTCCAGCCGTAGAGCGCCAGGTAGGCGTTGCCGTGGGTACTCCATGTGCCCGAGTAGGTCACCGGGTTGCGCGACCCGGTCTGCCAGCCCTTGCCGGCCACGAAGTTGCCGACGTTGGTCCAGGAAGTGCTGTAGTTGCCGCCGCCGTTCAGGGACATCGAGGACGCACCGGAGCCGTCGCTCCAGAACGAGTAGAAGTATCCGCCGTAGGTGCCGGCCTGGTTGGTGGTGACGGTTGCCGCCTCGGCAGTGCCGGGGAGGGCCAGGACGGCCGCGAGGGCCGGCGCGAGGGCGCGCACGATGCTTGCGGTGCGCCGGCCGAGGCCGGCCCGGCGGCTCTCGGGGCGGGGGGAGCTCATGGGGGTGATCCGTCCTGCCGATGGGTGGGGTGGTGAGACGGGGGAGTGCGCCCGACGCGATGGGATCGCGAGGGGATCGGTCGGTCCGGCCGGCGTCGCGCGGTGGTGCACGGAGGTGACTCGTCCTCAACACCACTTCTTCCCAAGCCGGTTGGCGAGTTGCCGACGGCGACAGTGTTGGGCTGTGCTTGACGGGCTGTCAACACTTTCGACTGGAGCAGCGATAGATTCGCTGCTCATTGAGTCCGCCCATGCCGGAAAAGAGCAGGTCGCGAGCTTGTCCTGTGAGGCGGGTCTAAGAACCTGGCCGATTCCCCGCTGTCGCTCCAGTCGGGCTGAAACCGAAACTTTCGACAGTGGATTACCAAAAGTTTCGCCGAACGCAACCCGCCACCGGCGCGGGGCGCCGGTGGCGGGGATGCGGGTGCGGACAGTCAGGCCGGCCCGCCCTGGCGGATGACCTGCGGTACCAGCGGGCGCTGGACTTGGGTGTGCGGACCAGCGTGTCGTAGTCGACGTGCACCATGCCGAAGCGCTTGCCGTAGCCGTACGCCCACTCGAAGTTGTCCATCAGTGACCACAGGTAGTAACCGCGGACGTCGGCGCCAGCCTCGATCGCGTCGGCGATCGCGCCCAGGTGGCCCTCGACGTAGCGGATCCGCTCGGGGTCGTGGACGTTGCCGTCGTCGTCGACCCGGCGGCAGGCGCCTGGTGGCCCGAGCAGGCCATGACCCTGGTGCGCAACGCCAGCCCGCCGTTGACCTTCGCCCCGTTCGCCCGCCCGCGCGGCTGACCGGTGACCGGGTTCCGCCGGCCGGTGGCCGCCGCTGCCACGGCGGCGGCCACCAGCGCCTTTGGCTCGTACCGCCGGGCTCAGAGGAAGCGCCAGAGGTGGTCGGTCGTGCCGTTGTCGTCCCACAGGACGACCTGGGCGCCCTGGGAGGTGGAGGCGCCGGAGATGCCGAGGACACGGCCGCTGACGGCGGACTGGATGCGGAAGGTGTCGCCGCCGCCGTGCCGCAGGCGCCAGCGGTGGTCGGCGGCGCCGTTGTCGGCCCACTGGACGATCCGGGAGCCGTTGGCCGTGCCGCCGCCCTCCACGGCGAGGACCTTGCCGCTGTTGGAGTTGCTGAGCCGCAGTTGGCCGCCGGTGTCGACCACCGCGGTCCACAGGTGGTCCGCGGTGCCGTTGTCGCCCCACTGGATCACCAGGGCGCCGTCGGCGGTCGACATGGTCTGCACGCCGAGCAGCAGCCCGCTGCCCACGTTCTGGATGCGCCGGGTGCCGGTCGGGACGAACCACCACCGGCTGGTCGGCGAGCTGCTGTCCGGGACCTGCACGGCGAAGGCGCCCTGGGCGGTGGCGGCGCCGGCGATGCCGAGCAGCTTGCCGCTGTTGGCGTTCCGCAGGGCGTGCGCGCCGTCGGCCGCCTCGACGACGGTCCACCGGTGGTCGGCGGTGCCGTTGTCCGACCACTGGAGCACGGCGGCGTTGTCGGCGGTGGACATGTTCTGCACGCCCAGGACCTTGCCGCTGTTGGCGTTGCGCAGGCGCAGCGCGGTGCCGTCCACCACGGGCGCCCAGTCGTGGTCGGCGGTGCCGCTGTCGCCCCACTGGAGGGCGGGCGCACCGTCCGAGGTGGACATGTCCTTCACGCCGAGCACCAGCCCGCTGCCCGCGTTGAGCAGGCGGAATCCGCTGCTCCTGGTGTTCCAGTAGACGGTGTAGTTGAAGCCCTGCGCGTCGTGGAACGGGCCGAGGCTCACGGACGAGCCGCCCGCGGTCGCGGTGAAGGCCAGGCCCGTGCTGCCGGTCCGGGTGATCGACGCCGGGTCGAGGACCGGAAGCGCGGAGAGCGCGGTGGAGCCGTAGTTGCCGCACAGCACGACCGGGCCGTAGGTGACCGCGGCGACGTCCGGGTTGTCGTTGGCGGCCCGCAGCGCGATGCGCATCGGCAGCTTGACGGTCACCGTGTCGCCGGAGGCCCAGGAGCGGGTGACGGTGGCGTAGCTGCCGGGCGTGGTGGCGATGTTCTGCACCGTGCCGTTGACGCTCACGGTGGCACCGGACGTCCAGGCCGGGATGCGGATGCGCATCGACCAGGTGTCGCCGGCGCCGCCGGTGACCTTGAGCGTGGTGGTGTCCTCCGCCGGGTACGCGGTGGTCTGGGTGATCGTCAGGCCGCGCTCGGCCCAGGTGAGGACCGTGGGCACGAAGAGGTTGACGATCAGGGTGGTGCCGTCGCGGAAGTAGACGGAGTCCGCCAGTTTGGTGTTGGACTCCATCCCGGTGCCCTGGCAGCACCAGAAGGTGTCGTAGTCGGTGCTCCAGGTGCCGCCGCCCCAGGCCGGGCCCACGCCCCGGCGGCCGCCGGGCTTCAGCGGGGTGAAGTAGGTGACGTGCCCGTGCGAGTCGGCCGGGTTCTGCGCGCCGACGACGTGGTTGAGCAGGGCGCGCTCGTAGAAGTCGAAGTACGCGGCCTGGTTCGGGTCCAGCTGCCAGAGCTCACGGGTGAGTTTGAGCATGTTGTACGAGTTGCAGAGCTCGCAGTTGTCGTTGGTCAGCTGCGAGGCGATCGCGTCGGGAGCGCGGAAGTGCTCGGCCTGGCTGTTCCCGCCGATGGCGTAGGTGTGCCTGCCGGTGCAGATCGTCCAGGCCTGGGTGGCGATGTCGTGGTAGCGCGCGGTCCCGGTGGCCCGGTACTCGCGGACGGCGCCGATCCACTTGGGCACCTGGGTGTTGGCGTGCAGGCCGTTCAGCCGGTCCTGGCCGGCGGCCAGCGGGTCGAACACGGCGGCGTGGTCGAAGCGTTGGGCGACCGTCAGCCAGCGGGCGTCCCCGGTCCGCAGGTGGAGGTCGGCCATCACCTCGTTCATGCCTCCGAACTCGGTGCCCAGGAGCGCCTGCATCTGGCTCTGGGTGAGCCGTCCGGTGCGCTGGTCGACCCAGCCGGCCATGGCCAGCAGGACGTCCCGGGCCTGGGTGCTGCCCATCAGGAGCCAGACGTCGAGCAGGCCGGCCATGGTCTTGTGGACGCAGTAGTAGGGGACGTTGCCGTTCTTCAGCGAGCCGGCCTCGAGCTGGGCGAAGTCGTTCTCCGGGAAGCCCGAGAGGTAGCCGGCGGAGAACCCCGGGACGGCGTTGTTGGCCTGGCACTTGGCCAGCTCGGCCACCATGTAGGTGGCCTTGTCGCGGCAGACGGTGTCGCCCGTTCCCGCGTAGGCCTGGGCCCAGGCGCTGAGGAAGTGCCCCTGCACGTGGGTGCGGAACGGGAACGACGGGGCGTCCCAACCGCCGGTCGCGGCAGCGGCGTTGGTGGACAGCCGGTGGTTCGCGCGGAAGTTGTACAGCAGGCGGTCGACGTCGACGAAGCGCAGGTACGCCAGGGTGCGGTCCTGGTTGTCGCGCAACCGGCCGGCGGTGAGCCGGACCTGGCCGAGGTCGAACGGCTGCGTCGAGGAGCCGGCGGCCTCGGCGGCCGCCGGCGCGAGGCCGAGTCCGACGGCCGGTGCGAGGGCTAGCACGCCGGTGGCCTTCAGCAGGCTGCGGCGGTTCAGGGGGGTGGACGACACGCGGGATCTGTTCCTTCCGGGTGGGGGGAGGAGACCGGCGGATGAACTGTTAGCGCTAACAAAACGCCGTGCGGAAAGCGGCGTGCCGGAAGGGTGGGCGGCGAGCGGTGGGGGTGGCGTCGAAGGCCGTCGGCCGTGTTCGACAGTGTCACGTTTATAGCCCCGGCGTCTCGGTCGCGTCCAGGGGTGCGACGGAACGGGCGCCCCCGCTCGCTGCCATATTCTGTTAGCGCTAACAAGCGGCCGGTGTCAGCCCAGGGTCCACTGCTGGTTCCTGCCGCCGCTGCAGGTCCACAGCTGGACGGGCGTACCGTCGGCGGTGGCCAGACCGGCCACGTCCAGGCAGAGCCCCGACTGCACCCCGGTGATGGTGCCGTTCGAGTTCAGCTGCCACTGCTGGTTGGCCTGGCCGTTGCAGGACCAGACGATCGCCTTGGTGCCGTTGGTGGTGCCGTGCGCGTTGGCGTCCAGGCACAGCGTGCTGCCGCCCACGGTCACGGTCAGCTGGTTCGACGACGTCCGGGTCCAGGTCTGGTTCGCGCCGCCGTTGCAGGCGAAGATCTGCTGCTGCGTACCCAGCGCCGTGCTGGCATCGGTCAGGCACTTGCCCGCGTCCACGGCATGCAGCGCGCCGGTCGTACCGCCGCCGGAGGACCCCGCGTCCAGGCCCATGAAGTGGATCGCGGTGGCGGCCATCGTGGAGCCCTTGACCGGCAGTTCGTGCCCGGTCCCGGCGATGCTGTACGCCTCGACCTGGGTGGTGCCGGCGCCGTTGTTGTACCGGGTACGGGTCCAGTTGGTCACCGGGGTGTCGGTGGCCGACGGGGTCTGGCTAACGCCGAGGACATCGGTCCACTGCTTGACTTCTTCACCGAGGTTGTTGTGGTTCAGGATGGTGTCGGCGGTTCCGTGCCACAGCTGCACCCGCGGACGCGGACCGGTGTAGCCGGGATACCCCGTGTTGCGCACCAGGCTGCCCCACTGCTGCGGGGTCATCGAGACCTGGCCCTGGGCGCAGGCCGAGTTCCAGCCGCGCACGGAGCCGGTGTAGAAGCAGTGGTAGGGCACTCCCATGAACGCCGCGCCCGCCTTGAACACGTCGGGGTAGTCGGCGAGCATCACGTTCGTCATCATCCCGCCGGACGACTGGCCGGTCACGTACACGGCGTTGGCGTTGCCGCCGTAGTGCTGCTCCGTGTAGGTGATCATCGACATGAGCCCGACCGGGTCACTGCCGCCGTTGCGGGTCAACGCCTGGTCGGAGGAGACGTCCCAACAGCTTCCGCTGGGGTTCGTCGAGGGGTAGATGACGAGGAACCCGTACCGGTCGGCCAGCGACGCGAAGTCCTGACTCGAGTACAGGTACGGCCCCGAACCCTGGCACCCGTGCAGGGCCAGCAGGATCGGGGGGTTGGCCTTGACATTGTTCGGCACGTACAGGTGCATGGCCAGGCCGGTCGGGTTGGTGCCGAAGTTCGTGATCTGGGTCAGCGAGGCGGCGCCGGCCTGGGGAGCGGCCTGCAGAGTCAGGCCGAGCGCGAGGCCGACGGCGGCGGCCACGCCCAGGAGGCGGGACCGCAGGGAGCGGGATCGGAACATGGGGACCTCTCCGTCGAGGAATTCCGTGAGCGTGAAGTGTGTTCCGGCGCGCCGCGCACCCATGCTCGGGTCGAGCGGATCCAGCGGTCAACGGGCCCGTCGTGGCCGGTATCGGTCAACCACCGCCGTCAACGGCCTGTTGACGCAAGGGCTGTGATGGTGTCGCAGCACGTCCTGACCCGATCGACCCGACCCGAGCTCTCCCCGAGGACCGCCAACCGTGACACCCATCGTCGACCGCGCCGCCCTGCTGCTGCGCCCGCTGCGCGACGCGCGGCCACCGCTGCTGGCCGCCCTGGTCGCGCTCCCGCTCGTCCAGGCGGCCCTGCCGGCCGCCGCCGCGCTGACCACGGCCGCGCTCGTCGCCCGAGTGCAGAGCCACCCGGGCGCGGACATGTTCGGCGCCGCCCTCGCCCCGCTCGCCGCGTTCGGTGTCGTCCTGCTGTTTCGGGCACATCCTGGAGGCGCTGACCGCACCGCTGGAAGAGCTCACCTACCCCCGCGTCAACGGGGCGCACCGCGCCCGGATCGTCCGGGCTCACCACGCTGAGCCCGACCATCGAGGCGCTGGAGACGCCGCAGGTCCAGCAGCTGATCCGGCACGCCCGCGCCGAACCCGCCAACTGGACCGAGCGCACCCCCGCCGAGGGCGCGCTGGGCCGGCTGCGCCGGATCACCGCACTGCTCGGCCTGGCCGGTGCGTGCGTCGTCCTGGCGCAGTACGTGTGGTGGGCGGTGCCGGTCCTGCTGCTGCCGGGAGCGGCCAACCAGTACCTGCGCAACCGGCAGGCGCACCTCTTCACCGCCATGTGGCGCAAGGGCGTCGACCACGCCCTGCACTCCGACGTCTGGCAGGAGGCCCTGACGGAGGTCGGCCCGAGCATGGAGGTACGGGTCTTCGGCTTCGGCGAGTGGATGGTCGAACGGATCCAGAACCACCTGCGGGCGATGTTCGACCCGATATGGGCGGTGTTCCACAGGATGCTGTTCAACGAGTGGAGCCAGTTCCTGCTGGTCGGCGTCCCGCTGGGCATCGTGTACCTGGCGGTGGCCGAGGACGCGGCCCGCGGCCGCGCCTCCACGGCCGTCCTCACCGCGGTGCTGACCGCCTCCTGGGCGCTGGTGCAGTCGCTCGGCTACAGCGACGACGTCCGCAACATCCGCGCCGCCACCGAGAGCCTGCTCGCCTACGAGCGGCTCCGCGAGATCCTGACCCCGCAGGCCGGTACGGTCGACGCCCTCCCGGCCCCCCGCGTGGAGCGGCGCGACGGGCCGCCATCGGTGGTCTTCGAGGACGTGTCCTTCACCTATCCCGGCACCGAGCGCACCGTGCTGCACGGGCTGGACCTGGAGATCCGGCCCGGTGAACTGCTCGCCGTGGTCGGCCTGAACGGCGCCGGCAAGTCCACCGTGATCAAGCTCCTGTCCGGCCTGTACCGGCCCACCGGCGGCCGGATCACCGCCGACGGACGCGACCTCGCCGACCTCGGTGCCGCCGCCTGGCGCGAGCACGTGTCGGTGGTGTTCCAGGACTTCGTCAAGTACCGGCTCTCGGCGGCCGACAACGTCGCGCTCGGCCACGCCACCGTTCCGGTCGACCACGCCGCGCTGGACGCCGCCGCCAAGGACTCCGGCTTCGACGCGGTGCTGGAACGGCTGCCGGACGGCTGGCAGACCCCGCTCGCGCACCGGCGGCGTCGACCTCTCCGGCGGCCAGTGGCAGCAGGCGGTCCTCGCCCGCGCGCTGTACGCCGTGCACACCGGCGCCGGACTGCTCGTGCTGGACGAGCCGACCGCGCACCTGGACGTGCGGACCGAGTTCGAGGTGTTCAACCGGCTCGCCGAACACCGCGGCAGGGCGAGCGTGGTGCTGATCTCGCACCGGCTGTCCACCGTCCGGCAGGCGGACCGGATCGTGCTCCTCGACGGCGGCCGGATCACCGAATCCGGCACCCACGACGAACTGATGGCCCTCGACGGCAGGTACGCCGAGCTCTTCGCCATCCAGGCCGAGCGGTTCCAGCTCGGCTACGACGACCGCGCGGACGAAAGCGAACTCCAGTGACCGTGGACCGGCCCGAGTACCGGCCGAGCGCTCGCGACTACCTGCGGCTGGCCCGTGAACTGCTCACCCTGTCCTACCGGCGCGCGCCGGGGCTGACCGTCGCCGCCCTGGCCACCCAGGCGCTGACCGTGGCAACCGTCGCGGCGACCGCGCTCACCCTGCGCGCCGCGATCAACGGCGCGATCGACGGAGCCGCCGGCACTGCGGTCACGGGGGCGCTCGGCGCCGCCGTCGCGTACGCCGTCACCGGCGTCCTCGCAGACCTGAGCGGCAACGTCATGGCTCTGCTCGTCGACAAGGTCAGCGTGCTCGACCTGAACGAGTTCATCAGCCGCGACCTCGCGTTGCTGGACGGCCTGGAGCACGTCGAGCGCACCGACTTCCTCGACCGGGTGACCATCGTCCGCGGCGCCCCCTGGGGCATCATCAACGGCCTCTGGTCGGCGGTCTCCGCCTTCTTCGGCGTGGTCCAGCTCGGCGTCTCGCTGCTGCTGGGCACGGTCAGCCCGTGGCTGCTGCTCCTGCTGCTGTTCGCGGCCGCCCCAATCTGGTTCGACCGGCAGGGCCAGCGGCGGATCAGCCGGGCCGAGACGGAGACGGCCGAGGCGTTCCGACTCCAGAAGCATCTGTTCGACACCGCCACGGAGGCCGGGCCCGCCAAGGAGATCCGGGTCGCGGGCGCCGGCGCCGAACTGGCCCGCCGCCAGGCCGCCGCCTGGGACGAGGTCGCCCTGGGCCGGTTCCGGGCCCAACTCGTCTCCGCCGCATGGCGGGTGAGCGGCTGGACGCTCTTCACCGCCGGGTTCGTCGCCGGGCTCGCCGTGGTCATCCAGCGCACCGCCCGGGGCGACGGCTCGCCCGGCGACGTGGTGCTCGCCATCACCGTCGCCTCCACGCTGCGCGGCTCAGTCCAGGCCGCCGTCGGCCGGACCACCGACACCGTCGCCGCCCAGCGCCTGGTCGAGCCCTTCCTGTGGCTGCGCGGCTACGCCGCCGACCGGCGCGCCGACAGCTCGGAGGGCATCGCCCCGCCGGACCGGCTGACCGCCGGCATCACCTTCGAGCAGGTCGGTTACCGCTACCCCGGCACCGACCGGTACGCGCTGGAGGACGTCAGCTTCAGCATCCCGGCCGGGACAGTGGTCGCCGTGGTCGGCGAGTACGGCTCCGGCAAGACCACCCTGGTCAAGCTGCTCAACCGGTTCTACCGGCCGGATCACCGTCGACGGCACCGACCTCGCCCGCTACGACAGCGCCGGCTGGCACGCCCGGACCAGCGCCGCCTTCCAGGACTTCGGCCGCTACCGCACCGTCTTCGCTGAGACGCACCTGGACGACCGCGAGCGGATCGCCGAGGCGCTGCGCGAGGCCGAGGCCACCGGTTTCGTCAGCCGCCTGCCGCAGGGCATGGACACTCGGCTCGGCCGCTCGCTGGGCGGCGTCGACCTGTCCGAGGGGCAGTGGCAGAAGACCGCGCTCGCCCGCGCCACCATGCGCCGCGAACCGCTGCTGTTCGTCCTCGACGAACCCACGGCCTCGCTCGACGCCCCGAGCGAACAGGAGATCTTCCAACGCCAGCTGGCCCGGGCGCGCGACGTCGCCGCCCGGACCGGCGCTATCACCGTGATCGTCTCGCACCGCTTCTCCACCGTCACCGGCGCCGACCTGATCCTGGTGCTCGACCGGGGACGGCTGGCCGAAATCGGCTCCCATCAGGAGCTGCTGGAACTCCAGGGACGCTACGCCGAGCTCTACGGTATCCAGGCGACCGCGTACACCACCGGCTGAGCGGGCGGGGCCGACCCGTCGGATTCCCTGTTGGTTTGTCGCCGTGTCACTGACCGACAAGGCCATCGCCCGGATCCGCCGGCGGATCCGGGACGGCGAGCTGCTCCCCGGGGCCGAACTGCCCCCGGAGCAGCAGCTCGCGGCCGAACTCGGGCTCTCGCGGAACCCGATGCGGGAGGCGGTCAAGGCACTCGTCGTCGCCCGGGTCCTGGAGATCCGACGGGGCGACGGCACCTACGTCACCAGCCTGGCGCCCGGCCTGCTGCTGGTGGGCCTGGGCGGCGCGGTCGACCTGCTCCAGGGCGACACGGTCCTCGAACTCACCGAGGTGCGCAGGCTCTTCGAGCCGGTCGCGACCGCGCTGGCCGCGACCCGGATCACCGACGCGGACCTCGCCGAGGTGGAACGGCACCTGGAGGCGATGCGCGCGGCACAGGACGACGTCGAGCTGCTGAACCGGCACGACGCGGCCTTCCACCGGGCGGTCGGCCGCGCCACCGGCAACGAGACCCTGGCCACCCTGCTGGAACACATCTCCGGACGCACCTTGCGGGCCCGCGTCTGGCGCGGCCTGGTCGACGCCGACGCGGCCGGGCGTGCCGTCGCCGAGCACCGGGCGATCCTCAACGCGCTGGCCGCCCGCGACCCGAACCTCGCCCAGGCCGCCGCCCTGATGCACGTCAGCACCACGGCACGCCTTCGTCTCCGCACTGATCGACGGCGGCTGCTCGATCAAGGACCTCGCCGCCTGCCTGGGGCACGCCGATGGGGCCTTCACTCTGCGGACCTACGTGCACCTCATGCCCAAGAGTGATGAGCGGGCACGCGCCGCGATCAGCAGGGCGCTGTTTGCGGCTGATGTGCCCGCTCCGGGCGGGGTTCTGATGGCTGTGTAAGCCCGGCGGGGTCAATGTGCCCCGAAAATGCCCCGCCAGGTTGATTCAGCGATGTTTGAGCAGGTCAGCGCGGTTCACAGAAGCGTCTGCCAGTAGTACCAGGAGTGACACGCCTCCGATGTGACCAGCAGTGCTGCACCCGCATGTCTCGATGACCTGCGATGACTGGCCGTCGGCTGTCAGCAGTGTGCGCTACCGACCGCCCTCGCACGGCCCACAGACGGCCCAGGGAGCGAGTGACTCGTCGTAGACCCGCCGGGTCGGACCAGGGCTCGACAGGTTGCTGTCCACGAGGACTGCACCTCCGGTACCGGTGCCTCCAGGTTCCATTGGAGAGACTGAGAAATTGGGAGCTCGACCCCGCCGCGGTGACGCCCCGGCCCGCGACTGTCACTGGGGTGTCACTGGCGATTTCCCAGCTCAGCAGCTACGCAGTGACAGAGTGACAGCAGTGACAGTGAAGGGGCATCCGCGGCTGTCACACGACAGCTGACCTCGTTAACCCGGCGAGTGTGAGGACCAGCACGAGCAGATTCCAAGGGTGCTGCTCGCTGACAACATCTACTGCGAGATGCAGCAATCAAGTCGCGGATCGGCCCGTGCCCGGGCGGCCCGGCCCCTGCCGAGCCGGGACGATCTCCGAGTGGGCGGCCTCTCGGCCCTGCCAGGCCTGCGTCGACTGGGCCGGGGCGCTCGTAGGCATCGCCTGATTGACATGCACTGTTTGTCCTGATTCTTCGCTCGGCCTACCTTGTTGACCATGACAGGAGCCGAAGACGAAACCGGACGGGTGCTCGCAGGGCGCTACACACTGATGCGGCGGCTCGGCATCGGAGGAATGGGGCGGGTCTGGCTCGCCCATGACGAGATGCTGGCCTGCGATGTTGCACTCAAGGAGATCGACGTCCCGCCGGACCTGCCAGAGTCGGAGATGAGTGCGCGTATCGCCAGGGCCCGCAGGGAGGCGCAGCATGCCGCCAGGCTGCGGAACCATCCGCATGTCGCCACGGTTCACGACATCTTCGAGGAGGGCGGTCTGCCCTGGATTGTCATGGAGTACGTGCCCGGTGCGACGGACCTGGATGCCCTCGTGCGCGAGCGCGGACCGCTGCCGACCGCAGAGGTCGCGCGCATCGGCTTAGCGGTTCTCGATGCCTTGATGGAGGGCCACCGACTAGGCATCCTGCACCGGGACGTCAAACCAGCCAACGTTCTGCTGACGAGTGTCGCACCGCGGGCATCGTTCCCGGTGGAGGAGGGGCAGGTGCTGCTGGCGGATTACGGCATCGCGCTGGAGCCGGCCTCGGGTGAGCCGCGGCTCACCGCGCCGATCGGGGTCCTGGGGACACTCAGCTACATGGCCCCGGAGCGGGCGCGCGGCGAGGAACCCAGTGCGGAGTCCGACTTATTCTCCCTCGGCGCCACACTGTATTTCGCAGTCATGGGCCAAGGCCCCTTTGACGCGGACACCGATACCGCCGCCCTGGTCGCGCTGCTATCCGAGGAACCCCAACTGCCAGCCGACATCACAGGGCCCTTGGCACCCGTCCTGAAGGGCCTATTGGCCAAGGACCCGGCGGAACGGATGACGGGACAGAAGGCGGCTGAGAAGCTCGCTGAGGTAATCGCCCCTCCTCCGTCACCGCCGCCACAGCCCACCATCACGAATGTGCCTCCTTCGCCGGAACCGGAACCCAAACCCCGTCGTAAGCTACCGGCCAGCCGAATCGTAGCCATCGCCGTGGCCGCTGCACTCGTCCTGGGCGGCGCCGTGTGGGCGGCATCCGCCCTGTTCCGAGACTCGAGTAAGCCGGAGCCCCCGAAGCCCACCGGGCCGGTGCTGCCGTACGGGGACGCCGTGGGTCTGAAGCAGGAACTGAAGCCAGGCGACTGCGTATCCGCTGTGTGGGGCGGGCCGAAGTTCCAAGGGCAGCCCAAGCTCGGCCTCCTGAACTGCAGCAAAGATGACTTGGATGGTCAGGTGGTCGATGTGGCCAACGTGAACTCGCTTGACGATGCGACGCGAAACGGAAATGCCATCTGCGATACGCGGCTGCGTGCCACCGTCCAGTCGCTGGCAGACGCCCAGTCATATGCGCTTCCGCCGAGCAAACAGGGCTGGGAGAGCGGCGTGCGCGCCATGCCCTGCCTCGTTTTTGGAAAGGTCGACGGAATCATCGGGCCGGTGGGCGCCTTCAGGCATACCGGCGATCGACTCTTCTTTCCCAACACCTCAGTCGGTGACTGTTTCGATACGCAGACCCAGCAGGACAACAGCGTTCACAGGCTCCTCGCGGACTGCAACGCGCCGCACCAAGAGCAGGTCCTAGGCTTCGTCGATCCACCCGCGAATTTTGCGTACCAGTCGGCGGATGAGGAATTCGACAAACTCTGCGTGCAGGAGTACGGGACCTACCAGAATGACATCCACTTCACCAAGGCTTGGGTGGCGAGCGAGTCTCTGTGGAATGAGGGATTCCGGTACGTGATGTGCACGCTGATCATGGCGGACGGCTCGAAGCTGCCCGGCGGCACGGTGTCGTCCGCAGCATTGAGCGGCTGACGCGCAAAGGGCCACGTTTCGGCGACTCCCGACGTGATAGAGGCCGCCCAGCAATGCGGGCAGGCCCTCTTCTTGCAGTGCCGATCCGCTCTCGACGGCATAAAGGCTCCTTGCCATTTCCCATTTCAGACGGGGTCTAGTGACAGAGTGACAGGTGTGACGCTCAGCCAGTACATACCGGTGTCAACGTCAGCGCATACAAAACACAAACTGTGGCCAGCCAAGAGGCCACGCCTGTCACCAGGCGGGGCCTCTGTCGTTTCAGACCCTGTTGCAGGGCGGGAATACCTACGGCCGCCTCCCTCCGCTCAAGGCGGTCAGGTGATCAAGGTAGGCCTGCGTGCCTGGCTCGCCTCCATATTCCTCGCTGACTACGCTCGCGAGTTCTCGGCTGACAGCCAAGAGAGACGGAAGCGACTGCCGTTCACCCCTCAGGGCCCATTCCCCGTAGTTCAGGGCACTCTCCAAGTCACCATCGCGGGCAGCAACAACGCCCAGCGTTAGCCGCGCCTCGGCGATGCGCATGGGTGAGCGCTCCGTGCCGTCGTAGTCGGTACTGGCGCGGATGACTTCCTCTGCCAGGGCGGTGGCGAGCTTGTTCTCGCCGAGCATCCGGTAGCAGTCCATGGCGTAGAAGTCGTACTTCGCGGGATCCACGACGAAGTGGTTGTCCAGGTTCTCCGGATACGGCATGCCTTCGAGCAGCCGCCGACCGCGATCAAGGGCGACCTCGGCTTGGCGCCGGTCGCCGAGCCGTGCCCACGCTTTCGCTTCCTGAGCGGCAAGCTGAACGGCCACGCCCTGGTGCGCCGCCACCTCGGCACCCGCTTTGGAGGCGGCAATAACCCCCCGGTAGTCCCCCGTCGTCAGTGCGAACCAGGCGCGCATCTCGTGTGCCCAGCCCGCGATCCCGGCATGCTCGGCTTCGGCCCCGAGCGAGAGCGCTGCCCGACGAGTGGACTCCGCAGCTCGCTTGTCTCCCATGTCGTACTCGACGCAGCCCACCAGCAGCGCCAGCCAGCCGGACATGGCCAGCACCTCGCGGTGCTGGGCAAGCGTGAGCCGCTGCCCCTGGAGTCCAACCACTCGCTTGAGCCATTGACGCCCTTCGAGGGCGAGCTGTGCGCTGGGGAGCAAGGCGTACTCCGAACAGAGCCGGTCGGTGGTAATGCGGAGCGCCTCCATCGTTGCGTTGTCCACGTCAGAGGCTTGGAGGCGGCTGACGATTTCGAGCGTCTCCATCCCGCTCGCCGCGACGATCTCGGCGTTACCATCCCGCCGGCCGGCCACTGGAAAGAGCGCGTGCGTGACCGTCCCGAAGGTTGCAGCAATGAGCGGCTGGTAGAACTCGCTCGGCACGACCTCGCCCGACTCCCAACGCTTCCACTGCCGAAGCATCGTCGGGTCTTCCGGCAGCGTCTTCGGCGAGTGCGCCCTCAACGCCCCGATGGCGTCGGTCTGCGACCAGCCGCGGGCGTCCCGCTCGGCGGTCATGCGGCGCGCCCATGCGGGCCTGTCCAAGCTCATTGGTGCCCTCCCTGTGGGGATGGTGCTTGCTCTGAGTCTGGCACTGCAAATCGCATGGACAGCAGGGGGTGACAGGCCAGTGACACCCCCTGTGTCACCCCCGCGACACCGCTGCTGTCACTAGTGGATCACTCGCGGCTATCCGATGGTTAGTCAGGAACGGACGAACCGACTACTCGCCGTTCAAGTTCCGCAACCCGCGCAACCAACTGCTCCACCTGGGAGGCGAGATGTTCCACCTGGCTCCGAATATCGCCACCCGCCGCCGAGGTGGCGACCACGTCAAGCGCCTTCGGGTCCACGTCACGTCGAACGAAGGTGCCGCGGCCCGGGCTAGCCACGATCAGCCCTTCCTCGCGGAGCACCCGCAGACCGCTGTGCACGGTCATCTCGGCGATTCCGAACCGCTCCGCAAGCTTCTTCACGGAAGGCAGCTTCGCGCCGGGCTCGTACACCCCCGAGGCGATCTCTGCCCGGAGGATGTCCGCCACCTGCACGTACGGCGCCCGCTCATCCTGCACAAGAGTCATGCCTTCAAGCCTAAGCCCTGGAGCGCCCTAACACGTCTAGGGCGATAGGGCTTGACGACCTAGATTCATCTAGAGCACTCTAGATGTCAGGCGGGCCGCTCGAAGCACGAGCGGTCGACCCTCCCTCTCTCAGCTCTGGGCCTTCTTTGGGCTGCCCTGAGCTGTGCAAATACGCCCGGAGGGGTGGGGTGACAGCCCCCCGAAGGAAGTGCTTGTTCCTTGAGAACTCAACAGGGTGCGTGACGGGCTCTTTCCCGTCTCCGTGTGGACCGGGTGATGTCCACCTGCTGGCGCCAGACAGTGATGATGGCGCGCCCGATTCGGGCTCGGGACCGGCCGTCGCGGCAGCGGCGGGCCCGGCGAAGCCCCTGCACAGCCACCTCTGATCTTCGACTCCGATCTGTCCCGCGCTCGCGGGCGATCGGGGAACCACCGCTCGCGATGCGAGCGGCCATGGCCCGAGTCGGGCCGCCGCGCTCCCGGCCAAGGAATCGCGCGGCGGCCCTCGGGCCCACCCCCATCGACTGGAACGAGGTAGACCCATGCGGCTGATTGTCGCAGGCCAGGAGGCCGCCACGGCCTCCGAATTCGCCGAGCTGGCCCTCGGCATCGACATCGAGCTGTTCGCCGGCGCCGACGGCGAGACGGCCACCGACACGGTGGTGCGCCTCGACGTCGCCCGGGACGTGCTGCGCGACCTCGCCCCCGAGCCCGCCCGCTACGCCAAGGCGCTGATGCGCACGGCCGAGCGGCGCCGGGCACTGGTGTGGAAGGCGGCCGCGTGATGACCCGCTTCGTCCGTCGCGGCCTGCGCGGCACCGCCCACCCGCACCTGACCGCCCGACCGACCGGCTCGCTGGCCGTGGAGATCGTCCCGTCCCCGGACGGCGACCTGCGCGGCGCCGCCTGCCAGGGCGTGGACCCGAACCTGTTCTACGCCGAGCCCGACGTGGACGACCCGGACGCCGACCCGGCGGCCAGTGAGTTCGCGGTCCGCCGGGCGAAGATGGTGTGCGCCGGCTGCCCGGTGCGGCAGATGTGTCTGGCCCTCGCCCTGGACCGCAATGAGCCGTACGGCATCTTCGGCGGGCTCACCGCCGACGAGCGCCGCACCCTCAAGCGCGAGGCCGCCAAGGCCGCCCGGAAGGCCGGGGCGGCGTGATGGCCCCGTCTCGGCGCCTCGGGTGGGCAGCCCTGCTGCTCGCCGCGGCCTTCCCCCACGCCGCCCACGCCGTGGCCAGCGCGCTGGCCACCGTGACCGTGGCCCTGCTGGCCCACCCGACCGCCGTGTGTGCGGTCGCCGGCGGCCTGCTGCTGGTCAGCGCGGGGGCCACCCTGCGCCGCCGCGCCGCCCACGCCCGCCAGATCCGTGCGGTGCGGCGCCTAACCCGTTCACGCGGGCCGCTGAACCCGTTCCGACTCGCCTTCGGGGGGACTGAGCTGTGAGCGTCACCGAACTGCGGCCCACCGGCCGCACCCGCCCGGCGGCGGCGAAGTCCGCCGGAAAGGAAGCCGCCGAGGCCGAGGCCCTGCGCGCCAAGACCCAGGCGACCAAGGTCGCCGCGGACATCGCCAACCAGCTCAAGGCCGCCAAGGCCGCCGCCGAGATCGCCGCCGGCGAGGCCAAGGCCCAGGAGATCCGCGAGGAAGCCGCCAACCGGCAGCGCGAGGCCGCCCGCCAGCGCGCCGAGGCCCAGGCCGCCCGGGAGAAGGCCGACCGGTCCGCCGCCCAGTGGCGGAGCTACGCGAAGACGATCGCCGTGATCTGCGTGATCGTGTCGCTGCCGCTCCAGTTGATGGCGTTCTGGTCCCCCAGGGCCCCGTTCCTGCTCGCCGCGCCGCTGGTGCTGGAGGGCCTGGCGTGGGCGCTGCTCAAGGGCGCCGAGGCCGCGATCGACGACCACCGGCCGTCCTGGCACTACCGGGCGCTGGCCGGCGCGGTCGCCCTGTTCGCCGCCACCGTCAACTACCTCCACGGCTCGGCCGCGTTCGGCCTCGGCACCGGCCTCGGCGGCGCGTTCTGCTCGCTCGCCGGACCGCTGGTGTGGGACCTGCACGAGCACGGCCGGATCCGCAAGCGCGACGGCAAGGTCAGCCGCCGCCAGCGCCGCGCCGAGGCCAAGCGGGCGGCCGCCGAGGCCGCCGAGCAGAAGGCCGCCGCCGAGCGGGAGACGGAGGAGCGCGCCGCCGTCGAGCAGCTCCGCTCGGTGCAGTGGCCGCAGGTGTGGGAGCGCGCCGTGGCGCTGGCCGCCGCGGTCGGCGAGCTGCACCCGAGCGAGCCGACCTGGAAGCGCGCATGGGACGACACCCAGGGCGCCCCGCTCGGTGACACCGCCGAGTCCATCGCCGCCCGCGTGGCCGCCAGGGCCGCCGTCAAGGACGCCACCAACGACCGGACAAACATGGTCGAAAAGGTGGAAAAGCCGCAGGTCGAATCCCAGATGGCCCGGCCCGCGAAGAGCCCCGTCGTAAAGCGTCCGGACGGGCGCCGCAGCAACGGCGGCACCCCGCCCGTGCGCCGCGCCGGCGATACCCGCGGCTACTCGCCCGTCGCCCGCCGCGCCATGTCCCTCGCCGCCCGCAAGCAGCGCCCCGCTCGCGCCGCGAGCTGACCCCACACCACCTCAACAGGCAACGGAGGCAGTGATGTTCAACGGCGGAAACAAGGTGCTGATCGTGAGCTGCGAGGACGACCCGAGGGCGGCAGGCCGTACCGGCTGGATCGTCGACGAGGTCGCCCCCGGCCCGCTCACCGAGCACCGCTGGACCGTCCACGGTGCGGGCCTGCTGATCGGCCCCGTGCTGTGCCGCACCGACGAACTGTGCCCGGCCACCTGAACTGCCGGGCTACGCCCCGAACAGGCACCAGAAGCGGGGCCGGACTCACCGACCAAGACGACGCCCGGCCCCGCCGCTCCACCCGACCAATGCACTGGACCGAAGGAGCACACCCCAGCATGTCCGACACCCTGCCTAACCCCAACCCCGACGACGCGCCCATGGGTGACGTCGTCGACCTCGACGCCCACCGCCGCACCTCGCCCGTGACCGTGCCCGCCCAGGCCTCGCCCGCCGACGACTCGGTCTACGTCGACGAGCCGCCCGCCGAGGTCCCGGCCGTGGTGACCGCCGGCCGCCGCGAGGACCTCGCCGGTGACCGGCCGCTGATACCGCAGTGGATCCGCACCCGCGACGGCCGCCGCACGATGGCCCGCGCCCGCAAGACCCAAGCCCGCCGCGCGCTGCGCCGGTGGCTGGCCCGCCAGCGCACCGACCGCGGACACGCCGCCCAGGCCTGGCGCGGCATCCGCCGCTCCCACCAGTGGACGGTCGGCTTCGAGGGCGCCCACGTCCAAGCCGCCGCCCACCAGGCCCACATCGCCACCCGCGAGGCCCGCGACCTCGCCCGCCGCGCCCGCTTCACCCTCCTCCCGGGGGACCGGGCGCTGGCGCAGAAGCAGTCCGAGGCCGCCCTCGCCGCTGCCATGGCGGCGGTGGCCGCGCACAAGAAGGCCAAGTCCAATCGGCGCCGGATCCGCTTCGCCCGCGCCCTCGTGGCCTACGGCCTGCCGATCACCGCGGTCCTCGCCGCGTACGTGGTGTACGGCGGCGCCGGGCTGCTGCTCGGCCTCGGCTCTGTCCTGGCGGTGGAGGCGTTCCTCGGCCGCAAGCCGGACCGGGAGACCGTGTGGGACGCCGACGTCCGTGCCCTGTCCGACGGCGACCCGCTCACCGAGTCGATGCTCGACCGGGCGTTCAAGGCCGCGAAGGTCATCGGCGAGAACCAGCGGCTGACGATGGTCACCCCGTGCGCGATCGACCCCGCGGTGCCGAACGCCTGGCACGCCGTCATCGACCTGCCGGACGTGACCGTGAAGAAGGCCGCCAAGGCGGCCGACGAGATCGCCGCCGCGATGGGCATCGACCGCACCAACCTCGACATCCGGCAGGTCGGCTCCAACGGCCGCCGGATGGCGATCTGGGCCTGTGGTCAGGACCCGTTCCTCGCCACCCGCCGCAACCCGCTGGTCGCGACCCGCGCCAAGCAGGTGAACACGTGGCGCGACGGCTTCCCGCTCGCGTTCGACAAGCGCGGCAACATCCTGCGCCCGACCCTCTCGGACTACTCGTTCCTGTTCGCTGGCGCGACCCGCTCCGGCAAGGGCATGGGTCTGGCGAACCTGCTTGCCGCGGCGATGCTCGATGCGCGGGTGCGGATCCGGCTGTTCGACGGCAAGGGCGCCGGCGAGTACGTCCCGCACGCCCGCGTGCTGGCCACCTTCGTGCGTCGCAACCCCGCCCGCCTGGTCAGGTTCCTGCGGCTGATGGTGGAGGAGATGAACCGCCGCACCGAGATCCTGGTGGAGGCGGGCCTGTCGAAGGCGACCGAGAAGCTGATCGACAAGCTCGGCGGCATCGAGCTGGTCATCATCGACGAACTCGCCACCTACACCGCCAAGAACGGCCCCTCCGGCAAGTACGCCGAGGAGATCACCGAACTCCTCGCCCAGATCGCCGCCGTCGGCGCCGCGGTCGGCATCGTGCTGGCGCTCGCCACCCAGTACCCCGAGGCGGAGATCGTCACCCCCCGCCTGCGCGGAAACCTCGCCGCCCGGATGGCCATGCGCGTGGAGTCCCCGGGCGCCTCGAACGTCGTCCTCGGCGACGGCATGGTCGGCCAGGGCTACGACGCTTCCAAGATCCCGATCGAGAAGACCAGCCGCGGCCGCGCGTGGCTGACCACCCCGGACACCGGCGTGATCGAGGTCCGCTCCCTGTTCATCGACGAGGCCGCCGGCGAGATCCTGCCGCTGATCGAGCGCGGCGTGGAACTGCGGACCGAGGCCGGGTGCCTGCCCGGCCACTACGACGACCCGGTCGAGGCCGCCATGGCCCGGGAGACCGGCGTCAGCGCCGCAGCCGGCGGCGCCGACGGCCTCGGCTCCGTGGTGCGCCGCACCGTCCTGGACCACATGGCCCGGGCGGCCGAGGCCACCGGGGACAGCCAGATCAGCAGCGCCGACCTGCTCGGCCACCTCGCAACCATCGACCCGGACCGCTACGGCCGCGCCGGCAAGGAGACGGACTCCGCCTGGCTCTCCCGCGCTGGCAAGGCCCTGCGGACCGAACTGGCCGGCCTCGGAGTTGAGTTGGAGGCCACCCGGATCACCCTCCCGGACGGCTCCCGTCCCAACGGCTACACGCTGGCGGACCTCCACGCGGCGGCCGCCCGTCTCAACGGCACCGACTGACCGGGCACCCGTTCTGTCCCGATTCGCACCCCTGACAGACCTTCGCCAGCCCCGGAAAGCCGCAGGTCACAGCCACTCGCGCCTGGTCGGCACCCCTGCCGACCCCTGCCCGAAATGGCCCCTCACAGGCACCCTCCGGCAGGGGTTGGCCCGCCACCGGCACCCCCGCGACCTGCGGCGATCCGCCACCGACGAAGGTCCGTCAGGGCACCCCGGCATGCCCAAATCACCCCAAACCAGCCTCCCGGGAAGGGAGCCCCGTCCGTGCTGTTCACCGTGTCCGCCGCCCTGCTGTTCGGCGTCGCGCTCGCCCTGATGCTCCGCTTCAAGGCCGTCAGCCTCAGCGGCGCGATCGTCGCCGCGCTGTTCGGCTTCTACCTCGCCTCCACCGGCATCGCCCCGAGCGTCAACGGCGCGATCACCGGCCTGTTCCGCACCCTCGCCAACCTCCACTGAACGGAGAACCCGCCATGCCCGCCGGCCCGCGCACCGCCGAGCCCCACCCCGAGCAGGACGTCGTCCTCGACGTCTTCGCGCACGGCGACCTGACCTGCGCCCACACCGCCAGCACCGACCACCACGGTCAGTGGTGGCACCTGTGGACCCGCGACGGCCGCTACCTCGGCTCCGCCAACCGCCCCGAGCTCCTCGGCGCCCTCATCCAGCAGACCCGCTGACCACCCGCGCCGCCTGCCGGCCACGAACGGAGGAACCACCGTGCCTGCAACCCGAACCGCCGCCCTGCTCGGCCTGCCGGACCTCGCGTTCGTCGCCGAGGGCGGCGCCCTGGTCCGCGAGATCGAGGCCTACCTCGCCACTCAACCCGCCGCCCTGCGGTCCGCCGTCCCGGCCGTCTGCGTCCACGGCCAGGCGCCGATCGCGTGGGACCTGGGCATGACCCGTCCGCAGCCCACCGCCCTGGACCGGCTGCGGCGCCGCCCGCCGGCCCCGACCCCGATCGACACCGCCACCCACCTGCGCTTGCTGTCCCGGTACCTGACCGTCCACGGCTGGTGTCAGGGACGGCTGTGGGACGAGCAGGGCCGCCACTGCCTGCTCGGCGCGCAACTCGGCGTCCTCGCCGCCGGATACGGCACCGAGGCCACTGCCATGCGCGCCCGCCGCTTCCTCATGGAGCAGTTCACCGCCCAGGACCCCACCGTCCGCTCCGTCGACCGCTGGAACGACACCGAGGGCCGCACCGCCGCCCAGGTCCACCGCGCCCTTGACATCGCCGCCGCCCGCGCCCACGGCTAACCCAGAAGGATCGCCATGACCGCCAGCGTCACCCTGCACCCCGACGGCCCGTACTTCCTGCGCCGCACCGTCACCCGCCTGCTGCCCCGCGCCGCCCACCTGGTCGAGAGCCACATGCGCGAGAGCATGCCGGCCACCCTCGTCCGGCTCGCCCACCCCGCCGACTTCGGCCGCGCCGTCGTCGAATCGGTCGGCGGCACCCCGTCCTGGTGGCGCGCGGCCAAGGAGCGCGAGCACCACCGGCGCACCGCCCGCGACGCCCAGGGCCTGACCGTGCCCACCGCGGAGGGCACCGTGCTCGTCCTGCTGCACATCGCCGCCATGGACGACCGCGACCAGCTCTACCCGACCCTCGTCCACGAGCTGGTCCACGCCGTCCAGATGGGCCGCCCCGCCACCGCCGCCGACACCCTGGCCCGCAACCGCCACCACCTCGGCCTCGAACACCGCTCCCGCCGCTGGCTCGCCACCCACGACGCCTCGATCGCCCGCGACGAGGACGAGGCCTACCGCATCGAGCACCTGATCACCGCTGCCTGACGGCCTGTCCGACCGGTCGTGCCGCCCGCCCCGCCGCCGCAGCCAGCGGCCGGGGTGCGGGCGGTGCGGGGGACCGGACAGACCCGCTCCCGACACCCTGAGCGCCCTTGGAGGCACCCGTGTCCGTGGGAGAGACCCCGATCACCGTCGTCGGCAACCTCACCGACGACCCCGAACTGCGCTTCACCCCCGCCGGGGTGGCGATGGCCCGCTTCACCATCGCCTCCACCCCGCGCACCTACGACAAGACCACCGGGCAGTGGAAGGACGGCACCGCGCTGTTCCTGCGCACCACCGCCTGGCGCGAGATCGCCGAACACGCCGCCGACACCCTGACCAAGGGCATGCGCGTGGTCGCCACCGGCCGACTCGTCCAGCACAACTGGCAGACCCCCGAGGGCGAGAACCGCTCCATGCTCGGCCTCGACCTCGACGACATCGGCCCGTCCCTGCGCTTCGCCACCGCCAAGGTCACCAAGACCCAGCGCACCAACGCCCCGAACGCCGCCGCGGCCGCGGACCCGTGGAACACCGCCGGACCCGCCCCCACCGCGACCGCCCCGGCCGGCGCCGGCTTCACCGCCGACCCGCCGTTCTAACCGGCCACACGCCCGACAGCACAAAGCCCCGCAGCAGCCTCCGGATCTTGGCAGAGAGGCGGCTGCTGCGGGGCCCTACCCCGCCCCGTTCTCACGAGAGCAGGAAGACCAGCATGCCCGAATTCGCCACCCGCACGCTCGCCGTCATCGACGACACCCACGACCGCGAGCGCGCCAGTGACGGCCGCTCCCGCCTCGGCGTCTACCTCGCCCAGCACGCCCAGGACCTGCGCGACGGCGACAAGCCGCTGACCGCCACCGAGTTCGCGACGGCCGTGTGGCGGATCGCCACCAGCCCGGTCATGAGCCCCGGCTACATCCGCGTCCGGCCCGACCTGCGCAGCCTGAGGCCCGCCTTCTCGGACGACGGCGACCTGGTCCTGCACATCGAGGTCCCGCTCCGCCACCACCACCTCGCCCAGCGCCCGCGCGGCCTGGACGACTGGCACCAGCTGACCAACCCCTGGGCCGACGACAATCGCTGGCCCGTCCTGGTCCACGCCGACACCATCGACCGCCCCGCCCTCTTCGTCAGCGCGAGCCTGGCCATCCCGATCCCGGACGACCTCCTCAGCGAGCCGGGTACCCACAAGCCGGGTCCGATCATGACCATGGAGGCCAAGAACAACCTCGCCGCGCTGGTCTCCTTCGCCAACTCCCACGCCCACCTGGTCAACGACCTGCTCGCCAGGGGCACGCGGTGACCGGCCGCACTCCGCCGCTCGCCGGCGCCGACCTGTGGCAGGCCGTCCTCGCCGCCGCGGCCGGGCGTTGCCAGTGCCGCGGCACCTGCGGCAAGTCCCACGCCAAGGACGGCGGCCGCTGCAACCGCGAACACGGCGGCTACCAGCGCCACCACGGCGCCGGCACCGTCCGCCTCCTCGCCGCTCCCGCCGACCCCGCTCACCTGCTGCTGCCCGCGCACCGGGCCGCCGCGCTGCCCAAGCGGGACCTCGCCGCCTGGTGCCCGCCCTGCCACGACGCCACCCGCACCGCCGCCCGCAAGGCCCAGCACCACGCCGTGTCGGCCGCCGACCCGGACGCCCTGTTCTAACCCTGAACCTGGAGGAACCTGCCATGAGCGTCACCCTCACCGACCTGCCCACGATCGTCCGCCAGCTCACCCCGCACATCAGCACCGACGAGACCCTGCCCGTCCTGAACGGCATCTACCTGGAAGCCACCGGCACCCACCTGTACGCCGCCGCCACCGACCGCTACACCTTCGCCCTCACCCGCCGCGAAACCCCCGACACCGACCAGGGCGCCCCGTGGAAGGCGCTCCTCACCCGCGCCGACCTCACCGCCCTGCGCGCCCTGCTCCCCACCCGGCGCCGCGCCGCCGACCTCACCCTCACCTACCAGCCCACCAAGGGAGCCGACCTCTCCGACGGCTGGCTGACCGTCGACGACGGCACCCGTTCCCTGCGGCTGTCCGCGAACGCCCCGCTCGCATGCTGCTTCCCGAAGTGGCGCCCGCTGTTCGCCGCCGCCCTCGCCGCCGAGCCCCAGCTCACCAACGAAGCGCACTACAGCGCCGCCTTCCTCGCCCGCTGGTCCAAGGCCCCCGCCGACCGATACGAGCCGCTGACCCTCTGGTCCGCCGGCCCCGGCAAGCCGCTCCTCATCGCCGCCGGCCACGACTTCCTCGGCCTCCAGATGCCCATCCGCCACGACGAGAAGCCCACCGCCGAGGCCCTCGACCGCCACGACCGCGCCGCCCTGCGCACCACCTGGGCCGACACCCTCACCACCCCGACCAGCGGCCGACACCTCACCGCGGCCTGAGCACCACCCGACCGGCGGGATCGCACCTCGCCCCCGGCCCCGGTAGGAGGACCGATGCCCATCAGCCCCCACACCTTCCACATCGTCACCTGCGACATCTGCCCTGGCGACGCCGACGACGTCCTTCCGCTCCACGACACCGCCGACGAAGCCGCTGCCGACGCGCGCCGCATGGGCTGGATCGTCACCGCCGACCAGCAGGTGATCTGCCACGCCGCCGACGACGCGCACCGCGCCGCCGTTGACGCCCTGCTGCCGCCCGCCCCGCACATCGAAGTCGACGGCCAACTCCCCCTCGACTTCCCCTGACCGTCCCCGGCCCGCCCCGCCCACCGCGGGGCGGGCACCGAACGGAGGATCCGTGCCCGCACCCAAGCCGCACCCACTGCTCTTCACGGCACTCGAACTGGCCCACCTCGGCGTCCCCGCCCTGATGCTGCGCGCCGGGAAACGGACGCTCGGCAACTGCCCCGACTGCGCGGACCTTGCGTGCGGCGGACGGCCGAACATGAAGACGCCCGGGCCGTGCACCTGCCCGGCCCCATGCCACGGATGGGCCGCCGCCACCACCGACCCCGCCGTCCTCACCAGCCGTGCGTGGGCTCCGGCGTGGCGCGAAGCCCGGGCGGTGGCCTATCACCCCGGCGGGGCCGGGGTGACCGTCGTCGACCTCGACACCGCCGCCGCCGTCGCCTGGGCCCGGGCCGCCCTGCCCGCGACGCGCACCGTGCCGACCACCCGCGGGGAGCACTGGATCTACCGCGGCACCATGCGCTCCGCCAACCGGGTCCGGCCCGGCGTCGACATCAAATCGCTCATGCAGTACGCCCGTTGGCTCGGCCCCGGCACCGGTGCCATGACGCCCCTGCCCGATGTCGTGCGGGAGCTGGTGGCCCGTGAGGAAAACACCACCCCGCCCCCCGATCGGGCGGGGGTGGTGTTTTCTCCTCCCACGGCGACCTGGGCGAGGACGGTGGGCCGCGGGTGCCGCCACACCGACCGGTACATCCGCACCGGACTGGAGCGCGGCGCGGCCAGGATCCGCAGCCACACCGAGACCGGCGCCGGATCGCAGACGTTCTTCGTCGCAGGCTTCCTCGCCGGCCTCCACACCCAGTGCCCCGGGCCGTGCGGCCTCGACGCCATCGCCGAAGTCCTCGTGGCCGCCGCCGCCTCCGTCGGAGTCCCGCCCGAATACGCCGCCCGCGCCGTCGCCAACGGCTTCGCCGCGGCCGGGTACGCCGCATGACGCGCCCCGCGGGCCCGGACAACCCGCGACCCGCACTGCACCTGCGCGTCGTCCACGACGACGCGCAGGACGCCCCCTGGCCGGACGAGAACAGCCCCTACGCGGATTCGTGGGCCGACCCCGGCCCCGAGCCGCCACAGGCCGACCCCACGGCCACCCAGGGGCCGCCCAGGCCCCGCGCGGTGTGGAACGCCGCCGACCTGATGGCCACCGACTTCCCGGAGCCGAGGTGGGCCGTTCCCGGGTTCTTCGCCGAGGGCGTCAGCCTCCTTGCCGGACCGCCCAAGGTCGGCAAGTCCTGGCTCTCCCTGGGCCTGGGCCTGGACGTTGCCGCCGGGCGCCCCGCCTTCGGCACCGTCCCGGTCGAAGCGGGACCCGTGCTCTACCTCGCTCTGGAGGACACCCCGCGCCGCCTCAAGACCCGCATGGGCAAACTCCTCGCCGGCAGGCCCGCCCCGCGGGACCTGACCATCGTCACCGAGTTCCCGCCGCTGCCCCAGGGCGGCGCCGACGCCCTCGACCGCTGGCTCACCCAGAACCCGGACGCACGGCTGGTCGTCATCGACGTGTTCGCCAAGGTCCGCGGCAGCTCCGCCCCCGGGGTGGCCGCGTACGACGCCGACTACGCCGCCATCGGCTACGTCAAGCAGGTCGCCGACCGCCACTCGGTGGCCACGATCCTCGTCCACCACGTCCGCAAGATGGGCTCGGATGACTTCCTCGCCGAGGTCTCCGGCACCAACGGCCTCGCCGGTGCCGCTGACGCCACCCTCGTCCTCAAACGCTCACGCGGCAAGGCCGACGGCGTCCTGCACATCACCGGCCGCGACGTCGACGAAGCCGAACATGCCCTCAGCTTCCAACCCGACACCGGTAATTGGCTGCTGCTCGACGGACCCGCCAGCGACCACACCATCGGCGACACCCGCGCCACGATCCTCGCCCACGTCCGCTCACACCCGGGAGCCCGCCCCAAGGACATCGCCAACGCGACCGGCCTCGACTACGCCAACACCCGGCAGGCGTGCACCCGCATGGCCAAGGACGGCCAGCTCCGCACGGATTCCAGCGGCGCCTACGTCGCGCCCGAGCCGGTGTGACAAGCCGGACCACCCCCTGACTGTCACATCTGTCACACCTGTCACCGCGGGCCGCTGACCAGCCCATATGTCAGTGACACCCGCAGTGACAGCCCCACTCGCTGTCACACCCCACAGAGGAGAACGGCCTATGACAAGGCCCCGCCCCACCCCCGCTTTCGACCTCGCAGCCGACGCTTCCGCCTCCCGTCGCCGGGCCGACGGATCGCCAGCGCTCTCGCTGCCCACCCGCTACCTCACGCCGGAGGACATCGCAGCGCTCTTCGAGGTGCCGCTGGAAACCATCTACCAGTGGCGCCGCAAGCGCACCGGCCCGCCCGGATTCCGCGTGGGCCGGCACCTGCGCTACGACCCCACCGAGGTCGCCCAGTGGGTGGCCAAGCAGAACCGAGAGGTGGCCTGACCCTTGGCCGGACACATTCAGGACCGCTGGTACAAGACGAAACCCGGCCCGGACGGGAAGGCACGGCGCGTCAAGGCGGAGCGCTACGGCGCCGGGATGCGTTACCGGGCCCGCTACATCGGGCCCGACGGCAAGGAGCTGAGCCGATCGTTTCCTGACGGCAAGAAGCGGGAGGCGGACCTCTGGTTGGCGCAGACGCGGTCCGACATGGAGCGCGGCCAATACCTGGACCCCAAGGCTGCCCGCACGACGTTCCAGGAGTACGCCGCGCGGTGGTTGGCCTCCCAGACAACGGACGCTGTTACCCAGGAGGGCACCGAAAGGCGGCTCCGTCTACACGTGCTCCCGTACATCGGAGCCCGTCCCATGGGAACGTTCCAGCCCGCCCACATCCGGGAGTGGCTCAAGCGGCTGGAAGGAGCCGGCTTGGCGGCGTCGTACATCGGGATCATCTACACCGATGCCCGAGCGGTGCTCTCCGCGGGCGTGGACGACGGCTTCCTCGTGCGGAACCCTTGCGCTTCCCGTTCGGTCCGTCAGCCGTCGTCCCGCCGAGAGCGCGTCGTCCCGTGGACGGCGGACCGCGTTTTCGCGGTTCGAGCCGGGCTTCCGCAGGAACTTCGCCCGATGGTGGACCTCGGGGGAGGATGCGGGCTGCGGCAGGGAGAGATCCTGGGCCTGGCAGTCGACGCGATCGACTTCGAGGCAGGAACCCTGCACGTCGCCTTGCAGACCAAGGTTCTCCGGCAGGGGTTGGTGTTCGCGCCCCCGAAGGGAAACAAGGTGCGCGACGTACCTCTGCCGACGGCCGTCTCGGCCATTCTCAGAGATCACATCGCCGCCTTTCCCCCAGTCGCCGTGACGCTCCCATGGCGAACATGGGACGGCCCCAAGGTCACCAAGTTCCTGCTCTTCACCGATGCCGCTGGGGCACCTTTCGCCGCTCGACGTTCAACGAGTCGCTGTGGAAACCCGCACTGGCGGCGGCCGGCGTGATCCCAATCCCGCGGCCGGGGCAGCGGCACGCCAGCGCGCCCCGGGACGGAATGCACGCGCTCAGGCACTTCTACGCCTCCGTCCTGCTCGACGCCGGCGAGAACATCAAGGCGCTGAGCGAGTACCTGGGACACGCAGACGCGGCGATCACCCTCCGGACCTACACGCATCTCATGCCGAGCAGCCCCGACAGGACCCGCCGGGCCGTCGACGCCCTCTACAAGGGCCCGGCTGACCGCCCGGACGGCCCGTAGACGGCCCAGAGGAGACACGGTGATGGCTCCCACCTGGAAAACCGCAGGTGGGAGCCATCGGGAGTCGTCCATCAGAGCAGCGTGCGCCAGTAGTACCAGAACCGGTTGAGGACCAGCAGGGCGATCCCCAGGTGCCAGAGCGCGGGCACCACCCAGTGGTACCGGGCCACCGACGGCCACCAGCGCGGCGCCGGGAGCACCCCCGTCCGCAGGTTGTGCAGCGTCACGTACCAGGCCAACGGCCCGACCACCGCCCACACCACCATGCAGTACGGGCAGAGCGCCCCGATCTCGTACAGCGCCTGGGTGATCAGCCAGACGGTGAAGCCCAGCCCGGCCAGCGCGCCCGCCTGCAGCCCCAGCCAGTACCAGCGGCGGTAGCGGGCACCCGCCAGCAGTCCGGCGCCGGCCGCGATCAGCACCGCGAACGCCGCCAGCCCGAGCAGCGGATTGGGGAAGCCGAACACCGACGCCTGGTCGGTGCGCATCAGCGAGCCGCAGCTGATCACCGGATTGATGCTGCAGCCCGGCCGGTAGCCCGGGTTCTCCAGCATCCGCAGCTTGTCGAAGGTCAGCACCGCCGAGGCGGCCAGGCCAAGCAGGCCGCTCACCACCAGCAGCCGGGCAAGGCCCCGCCCGGAACCGATCGTCGCACCGGAAGCCATGTCAGGCCCCGGTCGTCCGGCGGACCAGCGCGGTCCACTGCTCGCCCGTCACCGGCTTGCCGTCCTGGCCGAAGACGTTCAGCACCTTGCCGTCCAGCACCACCGTCGGGGTGCCCTGGGCGCCGCTCGCCGAGAACGCCGCGTCGACCTTGGCCGCCCACGGCCGGTAGGTGCCCTCGGTGACCGCCTTGGTGAACGCCTCCGTCTTCAGCCCCGGCACCTTCTCCGCCAGCTCCAGGATCCGGTTGACGTCCCCGAAGCCGTCCTCGCGCTCGTCCGGCTGCTCGGCGTACAGCACGTCGTGGAACTGCTTGAACTTGTCCACGCCCTCGTTCAGCGCCGCACCCGCGGCGGCCAGCGCCGTCCGCGAGCCCTTGCCGCCGAGGTTCTTGTCCAGGAACGCCGCCAAGTGGTACTCGATCTTGTACTCGCCGCTGTCCGCGAGCTGCTGCACCGTCTTGCCCGCCGAGGCCTCGAACTGCTTGCAGACCGGGCAGCGGAAGTCCTCGTACACCTGCAGCGTGTGCGGCGCGTCCGCCTTGCCGTACACCACCACGGTGCCGTCCTTGCCGGAGGTGTTCGCCGGCACGGTCAGCGGCGCCGAGGCGGCCGGGTCGGAGTCCGAGGCGGTGGCGATCGCCGCCACCGTGCCGCCCACCACGGCGAGCGCCGCGACCACGCTCACCGCGATCACCGCGCGCCGCCGGACGGCGGCCGCCTTCTTCTCCCGGCGGTGCGCCTCCTGGAGACGCTCACGGGCCGAGGTACCGGACTGCTGGGGCTGGTTGGTCATGATGATCCGTCGAATCCTCGCGTACGGGCACACCACCGGGCCGCGCGGCCGCGCAGTGGCACACCGAAGAATGGGGGAGTGGCGCTCAGGCCCACCCGCCCGACGGCGACGCCGTCAGCAGGCGAGCGCGACCACCGGCGGACCGCGGCGCGGCGCCGGCGAGGGAACCACGGACTCCGGACGGGGCAGTGGACCCCACGCCTCCGGCGAGGGCGCCAACTCGGCCGGGCAGGCCGGCAGCGGCGCGAGAACCGACAGCAGCCGCCCGACGGCGGAACCGGCCACCGCCCGCAGCGCGCGCAGCACCTGCGCGGCGCCGCCGAGCGCGGCATCACCCAGCCGCAGCCACAGCGCCGCGGCCAGCGCCAGCACCAGATGCGCCAGCACCACCAGCAGCCGCAGCGACCCGGCGGACTGCCCGGCGAGACCCGACAGCACCGGGCTGCCGTCCACCGAACCGCCGCCGCACACCAGCAGATCCACCCCGTGCGAACGGGCGGCGACCGTGGCACAGCCGTCCTGCCCCAGGTTGAACGCGGTGTTCAGCAGCAGCTCGACCGGCACCATCACGGCCGCCAGCCGCCACAGGCCGTGCCGCGCGCCGTCCAGCGCGAGGGCCACCAGGAACACGGCCGCCGTACACCCCAGAACCAGCGTCAACGGCAGCGGCCGACCGGTCAGGACGACCTGGCCCAGGGCAGCGAGCGGCACTGCGAGGGCGGTGAACACCGCGGCCCGCAGAACCCTCGTCGCCCGGCTCTCGGTCATGGAGAGCGAGTATGCCACGGTGCCGATCAAGGCCGCGTAAGCGCACGCGCGGGTGACACGGCGTCAGCACCCGCCCGGTTCGCGCCACCGCAGGCATACCCTGGAAACCCCGGAAAGAGGGTGGTCAGCGTGCCGCACGGACCCGAGCCCACCGCCGGCACGGTCCTCGCCGCCTGGATCGCCCGGCAGACCGAGACCCTTGCCGGACTCGTGGAAGCCGTCCGCGCCGACGAGCCGGACGCCGTCCACCAGATGCGGATCACCTGCCGCCGGCTGCGCAGCACCCTGCAGGCCTACCGCCCGCTGATCGGCACCGACACCACCGCCCTCGTCACCGGGCTCAAGGACCTCGCCGCCGCCCTCGGCGCCGCCCGGGACACCGAGGTCCTCGGCGAACGGCTCACCGCCGACGCCCGTGCCCTGCCCGCCGACTGCCACCCGGACGAGGTCGCCGCCGCCGTCTCCGCCTGGGCCGCCGAAGGCACCGCCGGAGCCCGCCCCGAGGCACTCGCCGCGCTCGACGGCCCCGGCCTCCCCGCGCTGCTCGCCGCCCTGCGCGGACTGGCCGCCGAACCCCGCTTCACGGCCCGCGCCGACCGCCCCGCCCCCGCCGAACTCACCCGGGTCGCCCGCCGCCAGCAGCGCCGCACCGCCCGCCGGATCGACGAGGCCCGCCGTGCCGCACCCGGCGACGCCACCGACACCGCCCTGCACGAGGCCCGCAAGGCCGCCAAACGCGCCCGCTACGCCGGCGAGCCGGCCGGTCCGGCGGCCACCGGGTTCGTCCGCCGGATGAAAGCCCTCCAGGACGTCCTCGGCACCCACCAGGACGCCGTCCTCGCCGGCCGTACCCTGCACACCCTCGCCGCCACCGACCCCCGGCACGCCTTCGCCTACGGCGTCCTCTACGACCGCCAGCTCACCGCCGCAGCCGCCGACCGCGCCCGCCTCCCGGACATCTGGCAGAAGGCGAGCGCACCGCCCACGTTCTGAACGGTGCGACTCCTCGGGGGCGCGCGGAACTGCGCGAGGCGGAAGGAACGGACCGCTTCCTCCCGGTGGGGTCGGGTCAGCGGAGGCCGGCGGTGTGGGCGGCGGTGGCGAGGAGGTCGCGGAGCATGGCGGGGGTGAGGCGGCCGGTGTAGGTGTTGCGGGGGCTCACGTGGTAGCAGCCGAAGAGTTCCAGGGGCGGGCCGCCGTCGGTGGCGGGCAGGGTGGCCCGGGCGCCGTGGCCGAAGGCCGGGCGGGGGCGGGGGATCGTCCGGCCGGAGGCGGCGAGGGCGGGGAGGACGGCCTCCCAGGCGAAGCCGCCGAGGGCGACCACCGCGCGGACGGTCGGCCGCAGGTATCCGAACTCGCGGGCGATCCACGGCCGGCAGGTGTCCCGTTCGTCCCGGGTCGGCCGGTTCTCCGGCGGACAGCACCGCACCGGGTCGGTGATCCGCACGCCGTGCAGCACCATCCCGTCGTCCCGCCAGGTGGCGTGCGGCTGTGAGGCCAGGCCGAGCTCGTGCAGGGCGGCGTACAGCAGGTCGCCGGAGGGGTCGCCTGTGAAGATCCGCCCGGTGCGGTTGGCGCCGTGCGCGGCCGGGGCCAGCCCGACGATCACCAGGGCGGCATCGGTCGGCCCGAAGCCGGGGATCGGGCGGGCCCAGTACTCGTCGTCCTGGTAGGCGCGGCGCTTGATCCGGGCCGCCTGCTCCCGCCAGGTGACCAGCCGCGGGCAGGCCCGGCAGTCGACGACCAGCTCGTCCAGCTCGGCGAGGCTGCGGGTGGCGGCGGCCGCGGCGGCCGGGTGGTCCGGTGCCTCCCGGTCGCGAGCGGCGGCGGCCGGCGGGCCGTCGGCGCGGTCCGGGGGCGGGGGCGGCTCCATGCTGGAGATCGTAGGGGGTGCGGACGGTCCCGGCCGCGGCATTCCCCGACGCCGTGGACAACGGCCCCGCGAACATCCGGCCCCGCGAACACCCGGGCCCTGTGGACGGCCGGCCGCCTCCGTCGCCCGCGCGGCCGCCGGGGTGGGCGGAGTAGCGTGGAGATCGGGGATCCTGCGTGTGCCCGAGGTGACGTGATGATCATTCTCGACGCGATTCTGGGGGCGCTGATCGTCCTCGCCGTGTGGGCCGGGCTGAGCATCCGCGTGGTGCAGCAGTACCAGCGCGGCGTGGTGTTCCGGTTCGGCCGGGTGCTGGCGGACGTGCGCGACCCGGGGCTGGCCTGGATCATGCCGATCGCGGACCGGCTGAAGCGGGTGAACGTGCAGATCGTGACGATGCCGATCCCCGCCCAGGAGGGCATCACCCGCGACAACGTGACCGTGCGGGTCGACGCGGTGGTCTACTACCGGGTGGTCGACCCGGTGAAGGCCACCGTCAACGTGCAGGACTACAACTTCGCGATCTCCCAGGTCGCCCAGACCTCGCTGCGCTCGATCATCGGCAAGAGCGAACTGGACGACCTGCTGGCCAACCGCGAGCCGCTGAACCAGGGCCTGGAGCTGATGCTGGACAGCCCGGCGCTGGGCTGGGGCATCGAGATCGACCGGGTGGAGATCAAGGACGTGGCCCTGCCGGAGTCGATGAAGCGGTCGATGTCGCGGCAGGCGGAGGCCGAGCGGGAGCGCCGGGCGCGGATCATCACCGCCGACGGCGAGTTCCAGGCCTCGGCCCGGCTCTCGGAGGCCGCCGCGATCATGAGCACCACCCCGGCGGCACTCCAACTGCGGCTGCTGCAGACGGTGGTGGAGGTCGCGGCAGAGAAGAACTCCACGCTGGTGCTGCCCTTCCCGGTGGAGCTGCTGCGTTTTCTCGACAGTGTGACCGAGAAGCCGCCGCCGGCCGCCGCGCCGGCCCCGGCGGCGAGCCCGGCGGCGGGCCCCGAGCAGCTCGAACTGCCCGATCTCCCGGCGCTGGAAGAGGTGTTGGCGCGTGACCCGCTGGAGGCACCGGCCGAGGCCGTGAACGGCTCCCGGCCCGAGGTGGCGCCCCCGCGGGGCGGGGACCACGATGGAGGAGCGGGGATCTGAGGCACGGCGGGAGGCCTGACGATGACCACAGCCAGAGAGATCATGCACCCGGGCGCCGAATGCGTCGGGGAGTTCGAGACCCTGGCCGACGCGGCCCGGATCATGAAGGACCGGGACGTCGGCGCGCTGCCGATCTGCGGCGAGAACCAGAAGCTGCTGGGCATCCTCACCGACCGGGACATCGTGCTGAAGTGCGTCGCCGAGGGGCTCGACCCGACGCAGGTCAAGGCGGTCGACCTGGCGGTCGGCCGGCCGATGGTGATCGAGGAGGACGAGGACGCCGAGCAGGTCCTGCGGATCATGGAGCAGCACCTCGTCCGCCGTCTGCCGGTGATCAACCACCCGGACCACAAGCTGGTCGGGATGATCAGCGAGGCGGACATCGCCCGCCACATGCCGCAGGAGCGGGTCGCGGAGTTCGTCACCACGATCTGCGCCGAGGCGGAGACGTAGCCGCGGTAGCCGAGGCAGGGGCGAGGAGCCGGCCGGGCGGTGGGTGCGCCGCCCGGCCGGCCGCCGCTCACGGCTGCGCCGGGCGGCTCACAGCCTCGCCAGGAAGGTGTCCGCGATCACCTGGTAGCCGGCGTCGTTGGCGTGGATGTCGCCGCGCGCCATGTTGGTCCACTGCATGATCCGCGCCACGTTCAGCGGCACCTGGCCGCCGCCGAACGGCACCGTGCGCAGCACGTCGGTGTCGAAGGCCCGCGCCACGTCCGCGGTGGGCACTCCGTGCGCCGCGTCGGCGACGCCGATCGCGGCGTTCAGTGCGTGTGAGAGCGGCAGCGAGAGCGCCGCGGTGGCCTTCCCCTGGTCGCCCGTCAACCAGGCGGCGAGGAAGGGGTCGTAGAGGTTCATGCCGACGATCCGGGTGCGCGGTCCGGCGGCCGCCCGCAGCCGGCCGAGGATGTCGGACAGGCCGTGGCCCGCCGTGGCGATGCCCTGCAGCGCGCACGGCAGGTCGATCCTGCCGCCGGCCGCGCAGCGGTTGACGTCGTTGGCGCCGATGTCCAGGGTCACCAGCACCTTGTCGCCCCGGTGCTCGCGCAGGAAGCGCTCGGCGGCGGCGAGTTGGGAGTCGGCCCAGGGGTGCGGGTACGGGCAGCCGCCGTTCGCCATGGTGCCGGTGGTCTCGCCGGGGCAGCCGAGGTCGGTGAAGTCGAAGGCCTTGTGGCGGGCGCCGGCCCGCTCGGCCAGGGTGCGGGCGATGTCCTGGGCGTAGCCGCGGCCGACCACGTGGCCGCCGTCCGGGGTGGACTGGTAGCCCGCGGCTAGCGAGTCACCGAGCGCCAGGTAGTACCGCGGCACATCGGCCGGGACGGGTCGGGCGCCGGCCGTGGCGGCGGCGGCCGGCGCGGCCGTCAGACCGAGTGCCGAGGCGGTGAACAGGACTGCGGCGACGGCGAGTCGGACGCCTCCGGGCAGGGGTGTGCGCATGGGGCCTCCAGGGTGGTGGGGGCCGCAGTGGGGTGCGGCCCGGTGAGGCTACTGCGCGGTAGGCCCGGTGAGTAGGGGTCGGACGGGATCAGCCGGGGAAGGCGTACACGGTGCTGGCGCGGGCCGCCGGCTCCTCCTCGCCCTCGGCCGTCATCACCACGTCCACGAAGGCCAGTCGGCGGCCGAGTTTGGTGATGCGCGCGGTCACCAGCACGTCCGCGCCGACCACCGCCCGCTGGAAGGTGGTCGACTGCTGGATCGTGGTCATCGGGCCGAAGCCGCCGCGCGCCGCGGAGACGGCGACCACGGTCGCCGTGTCGGCGGCCGCCATCAGCGCCTGGCCGCTCAGGCCGCCGCCCTCCCGGGCGAGTTCCTCGGACCAGGGCAGCCGCAGCACGGCGTGCCGGTCACCGGTCTCGGTGACGGAGAGCTTGAGTGCCTGCACCCAGGGGGCGAAGTTCTCGGCGAGGATGGTGTCCGCCTCGGCGGTGGAGATCGTCACCGTGCCATTGTGGCGAGGGCCCGCCGTCCGCGCCACGACCGTGCACGGGTCCGTCGCGCGGAGCACCGGTCCGTCGTGCCGTACGCGGCCTCAGCCCGCCTCCCGGATCGCCCGCCGCACCAGCTCGGCCAGGTGCACGGCCCGCCGCCCGTCCGCGAGTTGGGCGATCTGGGTGCGGCAGCTCAGGCCGTCCGCCAGCACCACCGTCTCCGGCGCGGCGGCGCGCACCGCGGGCAGCAGCACCCGCTCGGCGGCCGCCACCGACACGTCCCAGTGCCCGCGCTCCATCCCGAAGTTGCCGGCCAGCCCGCAGCAGCCGGAGTCCAGCACCTCGTTGTGCACCCCCATCCGCTGCTCGACGTGCCGGTCGGCGGTGGTGCCGAGCACGGCGTGCTGGTGGCAGTGCACCTGGGTGACGGCATCCGCCGCCAGCCGGGGCAGCGACACCCCGCTCTCGTCCAGGAATTCGGCGAAGGTCCTGACCCGGCCCGGCAGGTCGCCGGCCTCCCGGCCGAGCAGCCGGGGCAGTTCCTCGCGGAGCGCGGCGGTGCAGCTCGGCTCCAGCCCGACCACCGGCAGGCCGGCCGGGACGGCCCGCAGGCTGCGCCGCATCACCCGCCGGGCGAGGCCGAGTTGGCCGGTGGAGAGCAGGGTGAGCCCGCAGCACACCGGCGCGTCGGGCAGCCGGATCTCGAAGCCCAGGTGCTCCAGGACCTCGACGGCGGCCCGGGCCGGCTCCGGGTCGAGCAGTTCGGCCATGCTGTCCGGCCAGAGCAGCAGCCGCCGGGCCCCGGGCGCGGCGGGGTGCTCGGCGCGCCACCGGCGGAACCAGGCGGTGAAGGTCTGCTCGGGCAGCTCGGGCAGGTCGCGCCGCGGGTCGATCCCGCCGATGCGCTTGAGCACGGCGGCGCTCGGCCCGGACTGCAGCAGCCGGTTGGCGAGCCGCGGGGCGAGGGCGGCGCCGCGCAGCCAGAGCGGCAGCCAGCCGAGCGAGAGGTGCGAGACGGGGCGCAGCCGTCCCCGGTAGTGCTGGTGCAGGAACTCGGCCTTGTAGGTCGCCATGTCGACGTGGACCGGGCAGTCGCTCGCGCAGCCCTTGCAGCCGAGGCAGAGGTCGAGCGCCTCGCGGACCTCCTCGGAGCGCCAGCCGTCCGTGACCAGGTCGCCGCGCAGCATCTCGGCGAGCAGTCGGGCCCGGCCGCGGGTGGAGTGCCGTTCCTCGCCGGTGGCCATGTAGCTGGGGCACATCACGCCGCTGGAGGTGTCCACGCACTTGGCGACGCCGACGCACCGGTGCACGGCCTTCAGCAGGCTGCCGCCGTCCTCGGCCAGCGGCAGGGTGACCGGCAGGTCACGGCCGGGGAAGCGCAGGTCGGCGTCGACCGGGCGCGGGGCGACGAGCACCCCGGGGTTGAGCAGGTTGTCCGGGTCCCAGAGGCCCTTGAAGCGGCGGAACAGGTCGACGACCTCCGGCGGGTACATCCGCGGCAGCAGCTCGGCCCGGGCCTGGCCGTCGCCGTGCTCGCCGGAGAGCGAGCCGCCGTACGAGACGCACAGGTCGGCGGCGTCCGTCAGGAAGGCCCGGAACTCGGGCAGCCGGGCCGGGTCGGTGAGCGGGAAGTCCAGCCGCAGGTGCACGCAGCCCTCGCCGAAGTGCCCGTACGGGACGCCGCGCAGCTGGTGCCGGGCGAGCAGCGCCCGCAGCGCGCGCAGGTAGTCGCCGAGGTGTTCGACGGGGACGGCGGAGTCCTCCCAGCCCGGCCAGGCCTCGCCGCCGCCCGGGAGCCGGGTGACGATGCCCGCCCCGGCCTCGCGGACGGCCCAGAGCTGCCGCTGCTCGGCGGGGTCGGTGACCACCGCGGCGGCGGCGCCTGCGGTGCGCCGGACGGCGTCCGCGAGGGCGTGGGCCGCGTCCAGGGCGATGGCCGGGGTGTCGCCGCCGGTCTCCAGGAAGAGCCAGCAGGTGCCCTCGGGCAGCCGGTCGAGCGCGGGCGGGCGGCGGCCGGCCGCGATCAGGGCGGCGATCAGGTCGGCGGACATCCCCTCGACGGTGAGCGGGCGCAGCGGCAGCAGGGCCGGGACGGCGTCGGCGGCGGCGGTCTCGTCGGGGTGGCCGGCGACCACCAGGGCGCGGGCCGGCGGGTCGGGCACCAGGCGGACGATGGCGCCGAGCAGGACGGCGCAGCTGCCCAGGGTGCCGGTGAGGGCGCGGGCCAGGTCGTAGCCGTGCTCGGGCAGCAGCGCGTCGAGCGGGTAGCCGGAGCCGCGGCGGGGGAGGGCGGGCAGGGCCTGCCGCAGGACGGCCAGGTGGGCGCCGGCGAGGTCCTGCAGGGCGCGGTGCAGTTCGCCCTCGCGGCCGGGGCGGTCGCGCAGCCGGGTGCGGGCGGCGGCGTCCAGCGGCCCGGCCGCGGTGAGCTCGGTGCCGTCGGCGAGCAGCACGTCGAGCGCCTGCACGTTGTCCGAGGTGCGACCCCAGGCCACCGAGTGCGAGCCGCAGGCGTTGTTGCCGATCATGCCGCCGAGGGTGCAGCGGCTGTGCGTGGACGGGTCCGGGCCGAAGCGCAGGCCGTGCGGGCGGGCGGCCCGCTGCAGGTCGTCCAGGACGGTGCCGGGCTCGACCCGGGCGGTGCGGGTGTCCGGGTCGACGGAGAGCACCCGGCCGAGCCGGCGCCGGAAGTCCAGTACGACGGCGCCGGGGCCGATGGCCTGGCCGCCGATGCTGGTGCCGGAGCCGCGCGGCACGATCGGGACGCCGAACTCGCGGCAGAGCGCGACCGCGGCCCGGACGTCGTCGAGGTCGGCGGGCTTCACCACGCCGCGCGGGACGTGCCGGTAGTTGGAGGCGTCGTGGCCGTAGACGGCGCGTTCGGCGGTGTCGAACCGCACATCGCCGCGCAGGGCGGTGGTCAGGGCGCGTTCCAGTCCGGTGGCCATGGGCCGATCATCGCACCGGGCGGGACGGGCGGCGCCGACCCGGCCGCGGGGTGACGGGGCGTCATCCGGCAGACTCACCCGACATGACCGATGATCACATGACCCCGTACCTCGCCCGGCTGCCGATCGGCGAGGAGATCCCGTTCCCGTCCGAGGGCATGCCCGGCTGGGACATCTTCCCGTTCGAGGGCGACATCAAGGTCAGGGAGCTGAAGGCCCCCGAGCTGCCCGAGCCGCCCCGGGACGGCGACGGCGGGCCCGCGGACTGCAGCCAGTGCGCCCGTCCGGACGAGGACTTCCTGTGGACGGACGAGCACTGGCGGCTCTCCGCGCCGGACGAGCCGGCGGCCGTCCCGGCGGTGGTGCTGCTCCAGCCGCGCGAGCACCACGACCTCGCCGACCTGCCGCCGGCACGGGCCGCGGAGCTCGGGCCGATGCTGCAGCGGGTCGAGCGGGCCCTGCTGTCGCTCGGCGGGATCTCCCGGGTGCACCACAACAAGTGGGGCGACGGCGCCACCCACCTGCACTTCTGGCTGCTCGCCCGGCCCGCCGGGATGATGCAGCTGCGGGGCAGCTGCCTGCCGGTCTGGGACGACCTGCTGCCGAAGGTGCCCGCCGACGAGTGGCGGGAGACCGGCCGCCGGATCGCCGCGGCGATGGCGGCCGACGGCGGCACCGCGCACGGCTGAGACCCGGTCGGCCGCGCAGGCCGTCAGCGGCGGCCGGTCACCGCACCGCGGGCGATGTGGGAGAGCTTGGCGACCTCGAAGGCGGCGTACGCGCCGCTCGACAGGAGCGAGAACTTCACGCCCTCGCGGCCGTCCGGCCGCCGGTAGCCCTCGGGCTGGTAGCCGCGGTAGTGCTCGGAGGCCCGCTGGAAGAACTGCGGCCGCGCGGAGCGGTCCACGCAGCCCGCGAGGTCGAAGACGAAGAGGTAGTGCCGGACCATCCGGGTGAACAGTTGCGGCCACAGCACGGCGGCGTCCGGCGAGGCGGAGAGGATCTCGAAGCTGCGGGCGTACTGCTCGAACAGGTCGAAGTGGCCGGCGCCGGGCGAGCCCACCGGGTTCAGGGTGTGCCGGCGGCGGATGGTGACGCACTCGCGTGGCAGGACGGCGACCCGGCGGGCGGCCAGCATCGCGGCGTGCACCACCGGGATCTCGTCGTAGTGGCCGTCCGGGAAGTCGGGAACGGTTCCGCGGCGCAGCAGGCGGTCCCAGATCAGCGGCGGGGTGCCGAGCAGGGCGGGCCGCTCGGCGGGCGTCGTGACCTCGGGCCCGGCGTCGGCGAGCACCTGGGCGGCGCCACCGGGCCACACCTTGTCGCGGTAGACCCGGTTGTGGCCGAACTGGAGGACGTCGACCTCGCCGGTCTCCTCCAGCCGCTCGGCGAGCGCGGCGAAGGCGTCCTCGTCGAGCAGGTGGTCGCTGTCGAGGAACAGCAGGTAGTCGCCGCGCGCGCGGGCGGCACCGGCGTTTCGGGCGCGGCCGATCCCGACCGCCGCGTTCAGCCGCAGCACGCTGACCCGGGGGTCGCGCATGCCGTAGGCGTCGGCGATGCGCTCGGGGCAGTCCGGCGAGGTGTCGACGACGAGGACGATCTCGAAGTCGCGGAACGACTGGGCGAGCAGTGCGTCGAGGCACTCCTTCAGCTGGCCGTTCCGATCGTGGGCGGGGAGCACGACGGAGATGAGGGTAGCCATGGCGGGGAGGCTAAAGACGTCTACAGGCCCCCGCAATGTCCCTAAGCGGATCCAATCGCTCCAAATGCGGTCAGAATCGATCGATCGCACCCGATATCTTCACGCCTGCGACACGGTAGGCCGACGATCGGTCACCGCTGGTCGCAGGGAGTGCCGCATCCGGTGGCGAACGTCGCCGGAACGCCTGAGGGCGCGCGGATCGCTCCGCGCGCCCTCAGGACTCGGTCCGACCGGTCCGATCAGTACCAGTGGTGCGCCTGCCAGAAGGCCCAGGCGCCGCACGGGCTGCCGTACCGGCTGTTCATGTAGTTGAGGCCCCACTTGATCTGGGTGGCGGCGCTGTCGCGCCAGTCGGCACCGGCCGAGGCCAGCTTCGAGGCCGGCAGGGCCTGCACCAGGCCGTAGGCGCCGGAGGACTTGTTGACCGCGTGGACGTTCCAGCTGCTCTCGTGGAACACGATGTTGCTGAAGCAGCCCAGCTGGTTGGCCGGCACGAGCTGGGCGGCGACCTGCTGCGGAGTGCCGGTCGGGGCGGCCTTCACAGCCTTGCGCTGCTGCGAGCGGGAGGCGGCCTGGGCCTTCGCCTTGGCGTCGGCCGCGGCCTTCGCGTCCGCGGCGGCCCTGGCATCGGCGGCAGACTTCGCATCGGCGGCGGCCTTCGCGTCCGCGGCGGCCCTGGCATCGGCGGCAGACTTCGCATCGGCGGCGGCCTTCGCGTCGGCCGCGGCCTTGGCGTCGGCGGCAGCCTTGGCGTCGGCGTCCGCCTTGGCCTGGGCGTCGGCCTGCGCCTGGGCCTGCGCCTGCGGGGCGGCCGACTGTGCGGCGACGGGGGCCGCGGTGGCGGCGGCCGGGGCGGCGGCGACGGCGGTGGAGGTGTCCTGCGGCAGGGCCAGCGCCAGGATCGCCGTGCCGGCCACGGTCAGCGTGCCCACGCTTGCGAAGAAGGCGTGCGGGCGGTGCGTCAGCGACAGGTTCTTGGGGAGCGGGAGCTGCATGGAGGGGGACAACCTCTTCCATCGGTCGGGGGCCGATTCCGGGCACACGGGTATCGCGAAGCGTGTTCGTGAGGAACAGGCCGCAGAGCCGTGCGGACGGCCTGGGCGCCCCGGTCGGTGGACCGGAGCTGGCGGGGTGCGCGGCGGAATCGGGCCGCGCTGCCTTGCGACCGGGACATTCTTGGCAGACCCGCCGAACGGCGGCAACGAGCTCGGAAACTATGCCGGGTCGTAGACGGGCGGGAGCGCCCGGCCCTCCTGCGGGCGCTCCCGGTCCGCTTAAACAGTCCTTACCGCCGGCCGCCCGACCGGCCGGGACACAGTTGCTGACCAGCGGTTTACCCGCTCCGCGCGACCGGCGGCCGGCGGCACCCCGGGACGGCCGACGGCCCGGGTGCGCCGCGACGACTATCGGCGGCCGTAGCAGCCCGGGCCCGTGTGCCGGGCTTCACAGCCTCCGGCCGCCGGGGTCGACACCGTGTCACCGGCGGGTCACCCACGGGTGCCCGACCCGGGCGGCGACGGAGGTCACAGCCGTCCCGCGCCCGCGTGCCGGCCGACCAGGGCGGGCAGCGCGGCCGCCGGGGTGGACCCGGGTGCGCAGCACGGGCGTCCAGCCGGCGTCGCCGCCGAGCGGGGCGGCGGGGTTCGCCGCGTCGAAGGCGCCCACCAGGTCGGCCGGGCCCACGTCGACCAGATTCTCCCGGGCGGTCAGCCCGGTGCCGCCCCAGTTGTAGAGGACCTCGGCGGTCGGCACGCCAGCCGGCAGCCGGATGCAGTTGTGCTCCGCCACGATCCGTACCGACACGTGAGCGGCGTCGGCGGCGGCGCCACCGGTGGTGCCGGCGGTGGCCGAGCCCCAGCCGTCCGAGGCGGGCAGCACCGCACGGCCGAGGCTCTGTGCGCGGCGGTCGGGGACCGGCCGCCCGGAGGCCGAAGCAGGGGCCGCGAGCGCGCCGGCGAGCGCCACGGAGCAGAGCACGGGAGCGGCGGTGCGGAGGGAGCGGGGAAGGCGCATGGACAGTCCCCCACCCCGCGGCCGGGGCCGCCCCGGCGGCCCGGATACTGTCCGCATGATGATCGCGCTCGTCCTGCTGGTGGCCGTCGCCCTGCTCACGCTCGTCCACTGGTACGTCTGGCGGCGGACGGTGCGCGACGTCTCGGCCCCCGGCAGTGCCTGGCGCCGGATCGGGACCGGACTCCTCGTCCTCCTCCCGCTGCTCTCCCTCGGCGCGCTGATCGGCGGAAGGGCCCTGCCGCTCGCCGTCGAGCGCTGGCTCGCCTGGCCGGGCTACCTCTGGCTCGCCGTCCTGCTGTACCTGGTGCTCGCCCTGCTGGCGGGGGAGGCCGTTCGGCCGGTGCTGCTGCGCCTCGGCCGCCCGAAGCCCGCCGCCCGGCCGCAGCCCGTGGCGGTGGCCCCCGGTGCCCCGGCCGCCGCCGAGCGGGACCCGGCCCCGCCTGCCGTCGAACGGTACCCGTTCACCGCCGGGACGGGGCCGGCCGACCCGTCGCGCCGACTGCTGGTCGCCCGCGGCGCGGCCGTCGCCGCCGGGGCCACCGCCGCCGCGGTCGTCGGCAACGGCGCGTACGGCGTCCTCCGCGGGCCGCGGCTCAAGCAGGTCACCGTCCCGCTCGCCAAGCTGCCCCGGCAGACGCACGGCTACCGGATCGCCGTGGTCAGCGACATCCACCTCGGGCCGATCCTGGGCCGCGCCCACACCCAGCGCATCGTCGACACCATCAACAGCACCCAGCCCGACCTGATCACCATCGTCGGCGATCTGGTCGACGGCACCGTGCCCGAACTGGGCGCCGCCGCCGAACCGCTCGCCCGGCTGCGCGCCCGCGACGGCGCGTTTTTCGTCACCGGCAACCACGAGTACTTCTCCGGTGCCGCCCCCTGGGTGGAGTTCGTCCGCGAGCTCGGCGTGCACCCGCTGGAGAACGCCCGTACCGAGCTCGCCCACTTCGACCTCGCCGGCGTCAACGACATCGCCGGCACCGCCGAGGGCCAGGGCCCCGACTACGACCGCGCCCTCGGCGACCGGGACACCCGCCGCGCCGCCGTCCTGATGGCCCATCAGCCGGTCGCCGTGCACGAGGCCGTCCGCCGCGGCGTCGACCTCCAGCTCTCCGGCCACACCCACGGCGGCCAGCTCTGGCCGGGCAACTACCTCGCCGCACTGGCCAATCCGACCGTCGCCGGCCTGGAGCGCTACGGCGACACCCAGCTGTACGTCACCCGCGGCGCCGGCGCCTGGGGCCCGCCCGTCCGGGTCGGCGCGCCCTCCGACATCACGATCGTCACTCTCGCCTCCCGGCAGGCCTGACGACCTGTCCGTCCCGTCCGTCCCGCATGACGGAATCGTTCGTCCCACGTCGTGAGCGTCCGTAGGGTTCCCGGTATGACCGGGAACCCACGCCGCCGATGGCTGATGCTCGCGATCGGGGCGGGCGGCCAGACCGCCATGACCACGGCCCTCTACGGCCTGCCGTCCCTCCTACCCGCCTTCCAGCGCGAGTTCGGCCTCTCCCTCGCCGGGGCCGGCGCGCTCGTCTCCGGTCCGATCCTCGGCATCCTGCTCGCCATGGTCGGCTGGGGCACCGTCGCCGACCGCCGCGGCGAACGGTTCGCCCTCGCCGCCGGACTGCTCCCGGCGGCCGCCGTCCTCGCGGCCGCCGCCGCCGTCCACAGCGTCGCCGCCCTCGCCGTGCTCCTCGTCCTCGCGGGGGCGTGCGGGGCCTCGGTGAACACCGCCTCCGGCCGACTGGTCATCGGCTGGTTCCCGCCGCACCGGCGCGGCATCGCCATGGGCGTCCGGCAGGCCTCCCAGCCGCTCGGCGTCGGACTCGCCGCAGCCGTCCTCCCACCGCTCGCCGAACACGCCGGCCTGCCCGCCGCACTCGGCTGCTGCGCCGTGCTCTGCGCACTGGCCGGCGGCGCCGTCCTGCTGCTGGCCGCCGACCCGCCCCGGCCTGCCGGCACCGTCCCGACCCGCTGGCCCGGCCCCTACCGCGGCGGCCGGCTATGGCGGCTGCACGGCGCGGCCGCCCTGCTGTGCGTCCCGCAGTTCGTGGTGGCCGGATTCGCGCTGGTCTACCTGACGGCCGGACGCGGCTGGCCGGCCGCGACGGCCGGCACCGTCCTCGCGGCCGCCAACCTGGGCGGCGCCGGGGTGCGGCTGCTGGCCGGCTGGTGGTCGGACCGGGTCGGCAGCAGGATCCGCCCGATGCGGCTGCTCGCGCTCGCCGCCGCCGCGGACCTCCTGCTGCTCGCCGTCGGCGCCCTGGCGGCACCGCCGCTCGCGGTCGCCGCGCTGCTCCTGGCCACCGGTCTGACCGTCTCGACCAACGGGCTGCACAACACCGCCGTCGCCGAGCACGCCGGTCCGGACTGGGCGGGCCGGGCCCTCGGTGTGCACGGCCTCGGCCAGCACGCCGCGATCGTCCTGGTACCGCCGCTCACCGGCGCCCTGATCACCGCCCACGGCTTCGCCCCCGCCTTCGGCCTGGCCGCCGCCTTCCCGCTCGCCGCGGCCGCCGCCCTCCCCGGCGAACCGCCGCCGCACCCCGAACCCGCCCCGACCTCCGCCCCCGCCCCGGAACGGACGCGCCACGGCGCCGCCTGACGGACACCCGGGGGACGGCGCCCGCACGCGGCGGGCCCACCGACGGGCGTGGTGGGCCGCGGTCGCATGCCGGCGGCCGCGATCCGGGCCGCCCGAAGAGCGGGCGGCCAGGGGCGGACGGTTCGGCGGGGGCCGAAGGGTCGGCGGTCCAGAATGGGCGGGTGGACACCGAACGAACGCGGACGGCGGGCCGCGACCTGGCGGCCGTGGCGGGGCTGCTGGCGGACGGCACGCGGGCGGCCTTCTGCCTGGCCCTGCTGGACGGGCGGGCGTGGACGGCGACGGAGCTGGCCCACCACGCCGGGGTCGCCGCCCCCACCGCGACCGAACACCTCAACCGGCTGGTGCGCGGCGGCCTGCTCGCTGAGGAGCGGCAGGGCCGGCACCGCTACGTCCGGCTGGCCGACCCGCAGGTGGCCGAGCTGGTGGAGCAGCTCGCCGCCCTGGTGCCCGGCCGCCCCGAACGGCCCGCCTCGCTCTCGGCGCACGGCCGCGGGCGGGCCCTCGCCCACGCCCGCACCTGCTACGACCACCTCGCCGGGGCGGTCGGGGTGGCCATCGCCGACGCGATGACCGCGCGCGGGCTGCTGGACTGGGCGCACGGGCTGCGCCTGACCGCCGAGGGCGAGGCCTGGCTGGTCGCGGCCGGAGTGACCGTCCCGGCGGGCACCCGCCGGCCCGCGGTGCGGCCCTGCCTGGACTGGACCGAGCGTCGGCCGCACCTGGCCGGGGCGGTCGGCGCGGCCCTGTGCGGGCACGCCTTCGCCGAGGGGTGGATCACCCGGATCGGCAGCACCCGCGCGGTGGCCGTGACCCCGGCGGGCCGCCGCGCCCTGCACGACGGGCTGGGCCTGCCGGACGGTCTCCTGCTACCGGCCTGACGGCCCCGGGCACCGGCCCGACAGCCCGCATCCTCAGCCCAGCCGCCACACCGGCCGCTCCTCTCCGGACGGCGGCCCCGCCCTCGGGCCGTCCCTCAGCAGGGCCAGGTAGTGGGCGCGCGGCATCGGCAGCGCACCGAGGCTGCGGATGTGCGGGCTGTCCCACTGGACGTCCAGCAGGACCCCGCCGGCCTCGCCGAAGCGCTGTGCGAGGTCGACCACCGCCACCCGCGCGGCGTCGGGCCGTAAGCCGACCATGGAGTCCAGGCTGAGCACCGGCCCGACCCGGACGCCGAACGCGCCGCCGACCAGCTCGCCGTTCTCCCACACCTCGGCGCTGTGCGCCCGGCCGCGGTCGTGCAGCGCCCGCAGCGCGGTCCGCAGCTCGGCGGTGAGCCAGGCAGGGCTGCGGCCCTCGGCGCAGCGGTCGACGATCTCGCCGAAGGCCTTGTCGGTGGTGGTGGTCCAGTCGTCCCGGTTGCGGAGCCGACGGGAGAGCCGGCTGCCCAGCCGGGCGCCGCCGACCGGGACGACGGGCCTCGGGTCGGGGGACCACCAGGCGACGCCGAAGTCCTCCTCGCGGGCGCCGCCGGGAGCGGCGATGACGCCCTCGGCGACCTGCTCCTCGTACCGGGCCTCGTTCATCCACAGGCTGTACTCGTCCTGCGCGGGCATCGGGAAGGCGCCGGCCCGGTAGCCGGCGAGCAGCGAGTCCGGCCCGAGGTCGGCGCAGAACGCCGCGGGGGCGTCGGCGGGCGTGCGGCCGAGGTCGAGTGCGGCCCACCACTGGGCGGTAGTGGTCACGCGACGTGCTCCAACTGTCCGCTCGCCTCCAGGCGGTCGAGGTAGAAGTCGAGGAGTTCGGCGTCCACCGGCGGCAGCTCGATCCCGGCACGGGCCAGCGCCCGGTCGGCGCCGGTGCGGGTGAACTCCGGGAAGGTGGGACGGAAGTACATCTCGCTGATGGTCATGTCGGTGCCCTCCGCGCGGTCGACGAAGAGCGGCACGAACGCGGTGATCGGATGGGTCGGGTTGGCGGTGGCGAAGCCGATCAGACGGTGTACCCACTCCCGGTACGGGAGGTGCTCGACCGGGCGGCCACGGGAGCGGATGCGCTCGGCGAGGTCGGTGAGCGTGGCCGGGTCCGGGTTGGTGAGGTGCAGCACCTGGCCCTCGGCGGCCTCGCGGGTGGAGACGAGCGCGAGGGCGCGGGTGAAGACGTCGGCGGGCACGAAGTCGAGCGGCAGGTCGACGTCGGGGCTGGTGCCGCTGTCCCACAGGTAGCGGATGATCGCGGAGAGTTCGGTGCCGGGGTTGATGACGCCGTGCCGCAGGTCGCCGGTGACGTCGTTGACCCGGTGGACGGTCACCGGGAGCCCCGCGGCCGCGGCGTGGTGCAGCAGCGCCTCCGCGACCCACTTGCTCTCGACGTACCCGACCGAGAGCCGGTCGGCGTGGGCGAGCGGGCTCTGCTCGGTGACCTGCCGGGTGCCCGCCGGGCCGTAGCCGGCCAGGACGGCCATGCTGGACAGGTAGTGCACCGGGACGGCCCGGGAGTGCCCGGCGAGCCGGATGATCTCGCGGGTGCCGGCCACGTTCGCCGCCCGCAGCTGGTGGTACGGGTAGAGGAAGTTCACCTGCCCGCCGAGGTGGTGGATCAGGTCGACGGTGCCGGCGAGCTGCTCGAAGCGCCGCCGGCCGAGGCCGAGCAGCGGTTCGGCGAGGTCGCCGACCACCGGCACCACCCGGTCCGAGTGCAGGTCGCGCAGCAGGTACCGCTGGTGCGCGGCACGCAGCCGCTCCAGGCCGTGCTCCGGGTCGGGGGCGCGGACCAGGCAGTGCACCCGGGCGTCGGTGGTCTCCAGCAGCGCGCGCAGCAGGTGGGTGCCGCAGAAGCCGGTGGCGCCGGTCAGCAGGATGTCGGTGGGCTGGCGCCAGCGGGGGGCGGTGCGCTGCGGGTCGCGGTGCACGGGCACGCCGAGTTCGGCCTCGGCGGCGAAGTCGATCCGCTGGCCGTGCTCGGCGGGCAGGGCCCGGCTGGCGTCCCGGGCGACGGCGGAGAACGCGCCGAGGCTCGGGTTCCTCAGCAGGGCGCGGGTGAGGGTGCGGATCCGGTCCACGCCGATGCCGAACATGATCCGGGCGCGGGCGAGCATCTCCATCGCCAGCAGGGAGTTGCCGCCGAGCTCGAAGAAGTCGTCCTCGGGTCCGACGTGTTCGACGTCGAGGATCTGCGCCCAGAGGTAGGCGAGGCCGGCCTGCACGGTGGTGCCGGGCCCGCCGCCGGTGTGGCCGGGGGTCTTGCGGCCGCGCGTCAGCCCGGTCCGGTCGATCTTGCCGCTCGGGGTGACGGGCATCTGCTCGACCGGGACGAAGGCACCGGGCACCAGGTGGTCGGGCAGCCGCGTGGCCAGGTACTGCCGCAGGTCCTCGGGCTGCCCGCTGCGGGCGGTGTAGTACGCGGTGAGCGCCCGGCCGCCGGCCGTGTCGCCGGCGACCACCCGGACCTCGCCGACCTCCGGGTGCTCGCCCAGGACGGCCTCGATCTCGCCGGGGTCGACCCGGTAGCCGCGGATCTTCACCTGGTCGTCGGCCCGGCCGATCAGTTCCAGGGTGCCGTCCGGCCGCCACCGCCCGGTGTCACCGGTGCGGTACATCCGCCCGCCGGGGGTACCCGCATACGGCTCGGGTAGAAACCTTTCCGCCGTCAGATCCGGTCGCTTCCAGTAACCGCGGGCGAGCCCCGGACCGCCGATGTACACCTCGCCCTTCTCGCCGGGCGGCACCGGGCGCAGGTGGGTGTCCAGTACGTGCACGAAGGTGCCGAGCAGCGGCCGCCCCACCGGGACGGGCGCGTTGGCGGGCTGGGCCAGCAGCTCGGGGCGTATCTCGCACAGGGTCGAGGTGATGCCCGTCTCGGTGAGACCGTACGCGTTGAGCAACCGGGTGCCGGGCAGCCGGCGCAGCGTCTCGCGGCAGTCCTCGGCCGGTACGGTGTCACCGCCGACGATCAGCAGCCGCAGCGAGTGCGCCGCGGGACCGTGCTCGGGCAGCACCGCCAGCAGCCGGTGCCAGTACGTGGGCGTCAGATCCGCCACCGTGATGCCCAGTTCGGGCAGTCGGTGGGCCAGCTCGATGGGCGCCCACGGGTGCCGGCCGCCGAGCACCAGCGTCGCCCCGTTCAGCAGCGGGGTGAATATCTGCTCCAGCGAGGTGTCGAAGCCCAGCGCACCCAACTGGAGCACCCGGTCGGCTGGTGACAGAGCGTAGGCCTCGGCGATCCGCGACAGCGTGAACACCATGGTGCGGTGGCTGACCGGAACGCCCTTCGGCTCCCCGGTGGTGCCGGAGGTGTAGATGAGGTAGGCGAGATCGTCCGGGTCGGTGAGGTCGGTCGGCGGTGTCGCGATCGGCGGCCCGGCCGTCCGGTACGCCTCCACCAGCACCGCCCCGGGGAAGAGCCCGGCGTGGTCACGCGACGTCACCACCGGCCCGCCGCCGGAGTCGGCGGCCAGTGCGGCCAGCCGGCGGTCGGGGTGGGACGGATCCAGCGGCAGGAACGCGCCGCCCGCCTTGAGCGCCGCGAGCAGGGCCACCACCATGTCGCCGCTGCGCTCCAGACAGACCGGCACGACCGCGTCCGGGCCGACGCCGAGCGCCCGCAGCTCCTCGGCCAGCCGGTCGCTGCGGCCGTCCAGTTCGGCGTAGGTGAGCGGTCCGTCGTCGCAGAGCACCGCGAGCGCGCCGGGGCGGCTGGCGGCCTGCTCGCGGAAGAGCGCGTGCACCGTGCGTCCGGGGCCGGCCGGCCCGGCCGGTCTCAGGTCCTGCCAGCGGGCCCGGACCTCGCGACGGCATTCCTCGCGATCGGCCGGTCCGAATACGCTCCGCCATCCCTCGGGTACCGGGAGTTCGTTCGTCCAAATCGCATACTGTCCATCTTCGTTCGTCAGGACGAGATGGGGCCCGAAATGGGGGGATTGCGCGTGATTCGACTGCTCCACCAGCGACGACCTCGACAGACGGCGGATGGATTACCGGGATATATCGGGGAGTGCAGGGCAGGTGCCCTGTACGGCCGCGGCCTCCGCCGCCCGCCACGGACCGCCCCCGATAATCTCGACTATAGGCACCCGTGCCTCGCTATGTATGATTGGGAGCGCCCCAATTCTTGAGCGGTTCAGCTCACCACCTCCGAAGGAGGTAGCTGGGTTGACACGTCGACGACAGCGGCTGACGGTCTGTTATATCGGCTGGATGGTCCTGCTGACGGTGGTGTACTACCGATTTCCCGCCGACCGCATCATCTGGTGGACGGGTATCGGGCTGAGCAGTTTCGCCGCCATCGTGATCGGAGTCCACCTCAACCGGCCCGCCCATGCCAGCGCGTGGTACCTGCTGGCGGTGGCGAACCTCAGCTTCACCATCGGCGAGGTCGTGCAGGTCGTCCAGACCAACTACCTGCACCAGACGGCCTTTCCCTCCTTGGCGGACGCCTTCTACCTCGCCGAGTTCGTGCTGTACGCGGCCGGCGTCTGGGGATTCATCCGATGGCGCACCGCCCACCAGGACCGCGGCTCGCTGATCGACGCCCTGACCCTGACGGTCGGCCTCGCCCTGCTGAGCTGGATGTACCTGGTCGTCCCGTACGCCAGGAACCCGGAACTCACCTGGTTCCAGAAGGCCGTCTCGATCGCCTACCCGCTCGGCGACGTCCTCGTCCTCGCCATGCTGATGCGGCTGCTGGCCCCGCGCGGCGGCAAGAGCCCCGCAGTGCTGCTGCTGACCGTCGGCACCGTCGGCCTGCTGGTCTCCGACGTCCTGTACGGCCTGATCCAGCTGCACGGGGTGTGGCGGATCGGCACTCCCGTCGAACTCGGCTGGGCGGTGCTCTACACCGCCTGGGGCGCGGCCGCGCTGCACCCCTCGATGGTGGAACTCACCAGACCCATCCCCACCCAGCCGCCGGACATCAGCCGCGGCCGGATCGCCCTGCTCGCCGTCGCCTCGCTGATCGCCCCGACCATGCTCGTCCTGGAGGTGACCCAGGGCGACGCCGGGAACGCGGCCGTCATCGGCGGGTTCTCCGCGGTGCTGTTCCTGCTGGTGCTCTCCCGCCTCGCCGGGGTCGTCCTCAACCACCGGCACGCCGTCGAGCGCGAGCGGGTGCTGCGGATGGCCGGCGCCTCGCTCGGCGGGGCCGTCACCGTCGCCCAGGTCGCCGACGCCGTCCGCACCGCCGCCTCCGCGCTCGTCCCCGCCGAGCCGGCGCACGTGGCAATGCTCGCGGTCGGCGACGAGGGCGCCCTGCGTGCCGACGGGGACGGCCCGATCGAGGTCGAGCCCGTCCGCGAGAGCCGCCTGGTGCCGGTCTCCGCCCTCGACAAGGGGCTCGCCTTCCGCCTGGAGGGCGCGCCCAGCGCGCTCATCTGCCCGCTCGTCCTGGAGAAGCGCCCCTCGGGCGACCCGCTGATCGGCGCCCTCGTCGTCGGCGGCACGGAGCACCGGCTCACGGCTTTATGGGGCACCCTGGACATCCTCGCCGCCCAGGCCGCCCTCGCGGTCGAGCGGGTGATGCTCAACGAGGAGATCACGCGCCGCAACAGCGAGCTGTACTTCCGCACGCTGGTGCAGAGCGCCTCCGACGTGATCCTCATCCTGCGCGCGGACGACACCATCCGGTACTCCAGCTCCTCGGCGGACCGCGTCCTCGGCTACCCCTCGCTCGACGGCCAGGCCCTCACCGACCTGGTACCGCCGGAGGACAGCCGTGCCGTCAACCAGGCCCTGCTGCGCATGCGCACCCGCGAGCAGGCCGAGCAGCGCGAGCACTGGCGGCTGCTGCGCAACGACCGCACCGTGATCGAGGCCGAGGTCCGCTGGAACGACCTGCGCGACGACCCCACGGTCGGCGGCCTGGTGCTCACCCTGCGCGACGTCACCGACCAGCGGCAGATGGAGCGCGAACTCACCCACCGTGCCTTCCACGACTCGCTGACCGGCCTGGCCAACCGGGTCCTCTTCCAGGACCGGGTCGGCCACGCGCTCTCCCGCAGCGGCCGGCGCGGCACCGTCACCGGCGTGCTCTTCATCGACCTCGACGACTTCAAGGTGGTCAACGACACCCAGGGCCACGCGGTCGGCGACGAACTCCTGGTCGCCGTCTCGCTGCGGATCTCCACCGCGCTGCGCACCTCCGACACGGCGGCCCGGCTCGGCGGTGACGAGTTCGCCGTGCTGGTCGAGGACGCCATCTCGCCGGCGGACGTCGGGGCGACCGCCTCGGCGGTGCTGGCCGTCTTCGAGGAGCCGTTCAGGCTGAGCTCCGGCGCCGTCCGGGTGGCCGCCAGCGTCGGCGTCGCCACCACCGAGGACAGCGACGACGGCGCCGAGCTGCTCACCCACGCCGACCTGGCGCTGTACTCGGCCAAGGCGGCCGGCAAGCGGCAGTGGTGCCACTACCGGCCGGCGCTGCAGGCCGGCCTGGTCGAGCGGCACGAGCTCAACGAGAGCCTGGACGAGGCGATCGCGGAGTCCGCGTTCGCGCTGTACTACCAGCCGATCGTCGACCTCACCTCGGGCGGCCTGGTGGGCTTCGAGGCGCTGGTGCGCTGGCCGCACGCGCGGCGCGGCATGGTGCTGCCGGAGGAGTTCATCTCGCTCGCCGAGGAGAGCGGCCAGATCGTGCCGCTCGGCGCCTGGGTGCTGGAGCGGGCGGTCTCCGAGGCGGCCCAGTGGCAGCGGCTGACGAAGGCCGAGCGGGCGGTCGGCGGGCGCGGCCCGCTGCGGGTGAGCGTCAACGTCTCCGGCCGCCAGTTCCGCGACGCGGGATTCGTGGACACCGTCCGCCGGGCGCTCGACCAGAGCGGCATCGAGCCGTCCACGCTGGTGCTGGAGCTCACCGAGACGGTGCTGATGCGCCGCGACGAGCGGGTCCGCACCGACATGCAGATGCTGGGCGACCTCGGGGTGCAGATCGCCATCGACGACTTCGGCACCGGCTACTCCTCGCTGAGCTACCTGCGGGAGTTCCCGATCTCCATCCTGAAGATCGACAAGTCCTTCATCGACGGGCTCGGCCACTCCCAGCAGCAGTACGCGCTGGTCGAGGGCATCGCGCGGATCGCCGACACGCTCGGTGTGCAGGTCATCGCGGAGGGGATCGAGAACACCGTCCAGCGCGACCTGCTGGCCGCGATGGGCTGCCCGCTCGGCCAGGGCTACCTGTTCGCCCGGCCGCTCACCTCGGACCAGGCGGGCCGGCTGGTGCAGGACGACGCGCGGCCGGCCGGGCTGCACATCGGCGGGCGCGGCTGAGGCGGCCGGTGCCGGGGCGGCCTCGCCGCCCTCACCGGCCGACCCGGTGCGACCGGCCGTGACGTGATGCGATCAGCCGGCGACCCGGTTTGATCATCTGGCGGTCCATCAAGTTACCATCAGGTAGATTGTTGGTGATCTGCCAAAGGACCCTCTCCGTGCCCGACCGCCGACCGCGCCGCAACGGCCGCGTCACCCGCCCCCTGCTCGTCCTCGCCGCCGTCCTCGGCGTGCTCCCCGCCGCCGCACCGGCCTATGCCGCACCGCCCGCGACCCCGCACCTCGACGCCGTCGAGCAGACCCTGCGCGAGGTCTCGCCGGGCCTGGACGGCACGGTCTGGCAGCGCAGCGACGGCAACCGCTTCGACGGCGTGCTGCAGACGCCCGGCTGCTGGGGCGACCCGGCCTGCGGCACCCGCACCGGCAGCGAGCAGCTGCTCGCCCGCACCACCGCCGCCGTCGCCGCCGCCACCCGCACGGTCGACGTCTCCTCGCTGGCGCCCTTCCCGAACGGCGGCTTCGAGGACGCCCTGGTCGCCGGCCTCAAGCAGGCCACCGCCGACGGACGGCACCTCACCGTGCGCATCCTGGTCGGAGCGGCCCCCGTCTACCACCTGAACGTGCGGCCCGCGGCCTACCGCGACGAGCTGATCTCGAGGCTCGGCCCGGCCGCCGCGAACGTCACCCTCACCGTCGCCTCCGCCACCACCTCCCGCACCGGGCTCTCCTGGAACCACTCCAAGATCCTGGTCGTGGACGGCGCCACCGCGATCGTCGGCGGCATCAACGGGTGGAAGGACGACTACCTGGACACCGCCCACCCGGTCACCGACGCCGACGTCGAGATCACCGGGCCGGCGGCCGGCACCGCCGCCCGCTACCTCGACACCCTCTGGTCCTGGACCTGCGACAACACCGGCGGCCTCAGCCAGAACGTCTGGTTCGCCGCCTCCGCCGGAGCCGGCTGCCTGCGCACCCTGGACACCCCCGCCGCCCCGCAGGCCGGCGGCGTCCCGGTGATCGCCGTCGGCGGCCTCGGCGTCGGGGTGCGCACCGCCGACCCGGCGTCCGGCTACCGTCCGCAGCTGCCGGGGGCCTCCGCCACCCGGTGCGGCATCGGCCTGCCCGACCACACCAACAACGACCGCGACTACGAGACGGTCAACCCCGAGGAGAACGCGCTGCGCGCCCTGGTCGCCAGCGCCACCGACCACGTCGAGATCTCCCAGCAGGACCTCAACGCCACCTGCCCGCCGCTGCCCCGCTACGACCAGCGGCTGTACGACGTACTGGCCGCCAAGCTGGCCGCCGGCGTCAAGGTGCGGATCGTGGTCAGCGACCCGGCCAACCGCGGCGCGGTCGGCAGCGGCGGCTACTCGCAGATCAAGTCCCTCGCCGAGATCAGCGACGTGCTGAAGGACCGCCTGGTGAAGCTGACGGGTGACCAGGCCAAGGGGCGCGCCGCGCTCTGCGGCAACCTGCAGCTCGCCTCCTTCCGCGCGGCGCCGACCGCCACCTGGGCCGACGGCCACCCGTACGCGCTGCACCACAAGGTGGTCTCGGTGGACGGCCAGGCCTTCTACACCGGGTCGAAGAACCTCTACCCGGCCTGGCTGCAGGACTTCGGCTACATCGTCGAGGACCGGGCCGCCGCCGGCCGGCTGGACGCCGAGGTGCTCGCCCCGCAGTGGCAGTACTCGCAGACCGCCGCGACCGTCGACTGGGCGCGCGGGACCTGCACCGCCTGACGGCCCGCCCGACCCGGCTCCCGCCCCGCTCGTGGACGGCGGGGCGGGAGCCGAACCGCCGTCAGTGCTCCTGCGCGGCGTGGATCCTCGCCCAGGAGCGCGGCTCCCGCGGAGCCGCCGACGGCCGGGCCGCGGACGCCGCGGTGGAAGGCACCGCGCCGCGGGCCGGCCTGGCCGGGGTGTAGAGCCAGGTCTGCAGCAGCTCGCCGAGCGGCCGGCCGGAGACCCGCTCGGCGTACTGCCGGAAGTCGGCGATCGTCGCGCTGCCGTACCGGTACTCGGCCGGCCAGCCCTTCAGGATGCGGAAGAAGGCGTCGTCGCCGACCTCGGTGCGTAGCGCCTGCAGGGCGAGCGCGCCGCGGTCGTACACGGCCGCGTCGAACTGGTGGTCGGGGCCGGGGTCGCCGGGCTTCACCGTCCAGAACGGGTCGTCGGCCGGATGCGACGACCAGACCCAGTCCGCGAGCTCCTGCGCGGTGCCCTCGTTCTCGTGCTCGGACCACAGCCACTGCGCGTAGGTGGCGAAGCCCTCGTTCAGCCAGATCTCGCTCCACCGGCGCACCGACACCGTGTCGCCGAACCACTGGTGGGCCAGCTCGTGCACCACCACCGAGGTGTTGGAGCCGCGGGCGAACTGCCGGGGGCTGTAGAACACCCGGGTCTGGTTCTCCAGCGCGTACCCCGTCCGCACGTTCGGCACGTAGCCGCCGACCGAGCCGAACGGGTAGGGGCCGAACCGCTCGGCCAGCCAGTCGGCGAGCTCGCCGGTGCGCTCCACGCTGGCGCGGGCCGCGCCGTCGTTGTCGCCGAGGTCGCGGCTGTAGGCGTTCAGCACCGGGATGCCGCCCGGGCTGGTGGACCGGGTGATGTCGAAGCGGCCGACCGCCAGGGTGGCCAGGTAGGTGGCCTGCGGCCGGGTCTGCCGCCAGTTCCAGCGGGTCCAGCCGATCTTCGAGCTCTGCGAGACCAGGTCGCCGTTGCTGATCACCTGGGTGCCGTCCGGGACGAGCACCGACACGTCGAAGGTGGCCTTGTCCGACGGGTGGTCGTTGCTCGGGAACCACCACCAGGCGGCCTCCGGTTCGCCCGCCGCCACCCCGCCGTCGGGGGTGCGCAGCCACGCGGTGAAGCCGTAGCGGGAGACCGCGGACGGGGTGCCCGCGTAGCGGACCACCACGGTGGTGCGCTGCCCCTTGGCCAGCGGCGCCGCCGGGGTGACCTCCAGTTCCTGCTCGCCGGTCGCGGCGAACTTCGCGGGCCGGCCGTCCACCAGCACCTCGCTCACGTCGAGCGCGAAGTCGAGGTCGAAGCGCGAGAGGTCCTGGGTGGCGGTGGCCAGGATCGTGGTGGTGCCCTCCAGCCGGTCGGTGGCGGGCTGGTACTTCAGCCGGATGTCGTAGTGCGAGACGTCGTAGCCGCCGTTGCCGTAGGTCGGGTAGTAGGCGTCGCCGACGCCCGGGGCGCCGGCGGCCGCCGCGGCCGCCGACGCCGGATCGGCGAGCAGCAGGGTGGCGGCGGCCACCAGGGAGACGATCATCCTCGTGCGCACAGGGGTCCTCCAGTGCGGTCCGGGTGCGGTCGGGTGACGGTGTGTCGGTTCGACCCTCCGTCAGGCGCGCCCCAGTGTCACCTTGATGACGTGTCCATGCAAGGTCGCCTGCGGCCGAACGGCCGTGACCCGGACACCCCGACCGGCCCCGCCGGACCGGGGGCCGTTACCCCTCCGCCGCGGCACCCTCCGCCGCGGCACCCCCCGCCGCCGGACCCTGTGTCGCCGGACCCTCCAGCGCCGCCGCCAGCCGCAGCCAGCGCGCCGCCTCCGCCGCCCGGCCCTGGCGCTCCAGCGTCCGCCCCAGCATCAGGTGCGCGTACTGCTCGACCGGGTCGCGCGCCACCACCTCGCGCAGCTGCTCCTCGGCCCGCCGCAGCTGGGCGGAGTGGAAGTAGGCGCGGGCCAGCAGCAGGCGCGGGCCGACCTGCTCCGGGTGCTGCTCGACCACCGGCGCCAGCAGCTTCGCCGCCTCCGTGTACTCCTTCGCGTCGAAGTACAGTCCGGCCCAGCGCCACTGCTCGGCGGTCTCGCCCGCCAGGTACTCGTGGAACACCGTGCGACTCCTCTCGGCTCGTCCCCCCGCTCCGTCCGGCCCGCATCAGGACCAGTCAGTTGAACGTTCACCGACATGAGGGCATTCCCGGCGTCCCGGCGCGCCCGCCGCCCTCCCTGGTTGCCCGGCCGCCACCCCCGGGCGCACGCTGGAACCGGGGCCCGCCAGAGGAGGTGCGCCATGCACAACCAGTGGGACGTAGAGCTGGTCTTCGCGGAGGACGGCGTCAACACGGCCTGCGACGCCCGGCTGCGCGGCTCGCACGCGCCCGGCCTCAGCGGCCACGGCGAAGCGGTCAAGAGCCGCGACGACCGGCCGCTGGCCAGGATCGGCGAGGAGGTCGCCGCCTCCCGGGCACTCGACGAACTCTCCCGCAAGCTGCGCTCGGTGGCCGACGGCGAAATCGCCGACGAGGGCCACCGGCCCAACTACCTCATCTACTGACGAATCCCGGGCGGCCCCGGCGCCGGCCGTGCCGACGCCGCGCCCGCGTGCCCGCACCCTGCGTGACCGGGCGGTCCGTCCAGCGATGTGATCGCCCTCACCTCTTGGCCGGGCGGGGCAGCCCGGGGTACACATAGGCACATGGTCCGGTTTAGGGGCCGATCCCGGGCCCCGTCGGCCCCCGACTCCACCGGTCGACGTCCCTGGTCGGCGTTGCGAATGCGCTCCGTCGCAGGCCAGGTGTTCATCCTCCAGGTGGTCATCGTCCTGCTGCTGGTGGTCGCCGCGGGCATCGAACTCGTGCTGCAGTCCCGGCGCGACATCTCCCGCGAGGCCGCCAACCGCTCGCTGGCCGTCGCCCAGGCCTTCGCCAACTCGCCCGGCATCATCGACGCCCTCAGCACCTCGAACCCCACCGTGATCCTCCAACCGCGGGCCGAGGCCGCCCGGGTCACCTCCGGCGTGGACTTCATCGTCGTGATGAACACCGAAGGCATCCGCTACACCCACCCCATGCCCGACCGGATCGGCAAGAAGTTCGTCGGCACCATCGCCCCCGCCCTCGCCGGAAAGACCGTCATCGAGAGCGTCAACGGCACCATCGGACCCCTCGTCCAGGCCACCGTCCCCGTCGAGGAACCCGACGGCACCGTGGTCGGCATCGTCTCGGCCGGCGTCCGCAAGGCCAAGATCGCCGACACCGCCGACCAGCAGCTGCCACTGCTCCTCGCCACCGCCGCCGGCGCCCTCGCCCTCGCCACCGCAGGCACCGCCCTGGTCGGCCGCCGCCTGCGCCGGCAGACCCGCGGCCTCGGCCCCGCCGAGATGACCCGCATGTACGAGCACCACGACGCCGTGCTGCACGCCGTCCGCGAGGGCGTCCTCATCCTCGACGGCTCCGGGACGATCCTGCTCGCCAACGACGAGGCCCGCCGCCTGCTTCCGCTCCCCGCCGACGCCGAGGGCCGCCAGGTCACCGCCCTCGCCCTCGACCGCCCCATCGGCGACCTGCTCACCTCCGGCGAGAGCGCCACCGACCGGGTGGTCAGCGCAGGCGACCGGCTGCTCGCCGTCAACATCCGCTCCACCGACACCAACGGCGGCCCACCCGGCCGGGTCGTCACCCTCCGCGACTCCACCGAGCTGCAGGCCCTCTCCGGCCGCGCCGAACTCGCCGGACGCCGCCTCAAACTGCTCTACGACGCCAGCGGCAACATCGGCACCACCCTCGACGTCGCCCGCACCGCCCAGGAACTCGCCGACGCCGCCGTCCCCGTCTTCGCCGACTTCGTCACCGTCGACCTCGCCGAGCCCGTCCTGCGCGGCGAGGAACCCACCGGCACACCCGCCGTGATGCTCCGCACCGGCCACAGCGGCGTCCGCCCCGACTCCCCGTTCATCCCCGTCGGCGAACCCGTCCCGCTCGTCCCCGACACCCCCCGCGCCCGCGCCATGGCCTCCGGTGACGCCGTGCTCGAACCCGACCTCACCGCCGCCTTCGAAGCCTGGCAGCAGTACCACCCCGACCGCGCCACCGGCGTACAGAACTACGGCGTGCACTCCCTGCTCACGGTGCCCCTCCAGGCCCGCGGCGTCGTCCTCGGCATGGCCAGCTTCTGGCGCTCCGAACGCCCCGACCCCTTCGACGAAGACGACCGCTCCGTCGCCGAGGAACTCGTCGCCCGGGCCGGCCTGTGCATCGACAACGCCCGCCGCTACACCCGCGAACACGCCATGGCCGTCACCCTGCAGCACAGCCTGCTGCCCGGCGGCCTGCCCGACCAGAGCGCCCTCGACCTCGCCTACCGCTACCTGCCCGCCCAGGCCGGCGTCGGCGGCGACTGGTTCGACGTCATCCCGCTCTCCGGCGCCCGCGTCGCCATGGTCGTCGGCGACGTCGTCGGCCACGGCCTGCACGCCGCCGCCACCATGGGCCGACTGCGCACCGCCGTCCACACCTTCAGCGCCCTCGACCTGCCCCCCGACGAACTCCTCGGCCACCTCGACGACCTCGTCAACCGGATCGACCAGGACTCCTCCCTCGACGGCGACGCCCCGATCACCGGCGCCACCTGCCTCTACGCCATCTACGACCCGGTCGCGCTGCGCTGCACCATGGCCCGGGCCGGCCACCTGCTGCCCGCCGTCGTCCACCCCGACGGCAGCGTCGAATTCCCCGAACTCCCCGCCGGCGCCCCCCTCGGCCTGGTCGGCCTGCCCTTCGAGGCCGTCGACATCGACATCCCCGAGGGCAGCCACGTCGTCCTCTACACCGACGGCCTGGTCGAGGACCGCTCACGCGACATCGACGAGGGCCTGGAGGCACTGCGCGCCACCCTCGCCGCCCACCCCGGCCTCTCGCCCGAGAAGACCTGCGACAACGTGCTGGAGGCCATGCTCCCGGCCAGCCCCAAGGACGACATCGCCCTGCTCGTCGCCCGCACCCGCGCCCTGCCCGCCGAGAACGTCGACACGTGGGACGTCCCCGCCGACCCCAGCGCCGTCTCCGGCGTCCGTGGCGAGGTCAGCCGCCGGCTGGAGGAGTGGGGCCTGGAGGACCTCGCCTTCACCACCGAACTCATCCTCAGCGAACTCGTCACCAACGCCATCCGCTACGGCGGCGGCCCGATCCGGGTCCGGCTGCTCCGCGACCGCACCCTGATCTGCGAGGTCTCCGACAGCAGCAGCACCTCGCCGCACCTCAAGTACGCCGCCAGCACCGACGAGGGCGGCCGCGGCCTCTTCCTGGTCGCCCAGTTCGCCGAACGCTGGGGCACCCGCTACACCGACTCCGGCAAGGTCATCTGGGCCGAGCAACTGCTGCCCTGAGGCCCCTGCCCCGCGTGTGCCGGGCAGCCCTGCGTGCGCCGGGCGCTCAGGAGGTCCGGTGCTCCACCAGGTCGCGCAGCTGCTCCAGATCCGCCCGCACCGTGCGCTCGATCGCGGTCGCCTGCGCGAAACCGTGCGGCGGACCGCCGAACAGCTCCTCCACCGCGGCCGGCTCGTACTCGATCCGCACCTGCACCTGGGTACGGTGCTCGTCCAGCGCGCGCAGCGCGAACGTGCCGCGCAGACGCGGCTCGTCCACCGTCTCCCAGGTCATCACCCGGTTGTGGCCGCGGTCGGTGAAGAAGGCGTCGAACTCCCGGTGGCCGCCGTCCACCTCCACGTCCAGGTGGGCACGGTGACTTCCACGGGCGGAGGCGTGCAGCACGCCCTCGACGAAGCGGGGGTAGTCGGCGATCCGGTGCAGCTGCTCCCAGGCCGCCTCGGCCGGGGCGCCGATCTCGATCTGCTCCTCCAGGGTGCTCATCGCTCTCCTCGCCTCCTCGGTTCCCGCCTCCAGCCTGCCCCCGCACCGGGCAGGCCCGCAAAAGGCGCGGCCGCGACCCGGCGGAAATCTGTGGCTCCGCGCCGTCACGTCCACCGCACCCGCAACCGTCAGAGGGGTGCCGGAGCAGCCGCGGACGGCCGCGGCGCGAACGAGAAGGAGCACAGCGATGCAGGCACGGATGCAGAACCCGGCCGTGGTCATCCCCGAGGCCATGCCGGCCGTCCTGGGCGTCCTCAAGGCGGCGAAGAAGGGAGGCGTACCGGAGAGCACCCTGGACCTCGTCCACCTGCGGGCGAGCCAGATCAACGGCTGCAGCTACTGCGTGGTCGGCGGCACGATCGCGGCCCGCAAGGCCGGTGAGAGCGACGAACGGCTGCACGCGGTCGCCGCCTGGCGGGAGGCCCCCTACTTCACCGAGGCCGAACGGGCCGCCCTCGCCCTCACCGAGGCGGCCACCCGCCTAGCCGACCGCACCGACGCCGTCCCGGACGAGATCTGGGACGCGGCCGCCGCCTCTACGACGAGCGGCAGCTGGCCTCGCTGATCCTCGTGATCGGCGTGACCAACCTCGTCAACCGCCTCAACGCCGCCACCCGCCAGCCGGCCGGCGAGAGCTGGTAGACGCGGCGATCGGGGCCGGCGGCAGGTGGCGAACCCGGCCCCGCCGTCAGCCGTCAGCCGTCAGCCGGCGGCCGGGGCGGGTGCGGGGGCCGTTCGGCGGGGGAGCCAGCAGGCGTGCACCAGGACGGCCACGGCCGCGAAGGCGGCGATCACCACGGCCATCGGGAGGGCGGAGCCGGAGCCGCCGAGGCCCACCAGCGGCGCCGCCAGGCCGCCCAGCGCGAACTGCAACAGGCCCAGCAGGGCCGAGGCGGTGCCCGCGTTGCGCTGCCCGGAGAGTGCCAGCGCGGTGGAGTTCGGCATGATCAACCCCATGGCCGCCACCACCAGGAGGAGCGAGCCGCACACCGCCCACAGCCCGAGCCCCGCCGCCACCGCCACCAGCAGGCCGGCGCCGCCCGCCGCCGAGACCGCCAGGCCCGCGCGCAGCATCGCCCCGGGCGCCCGGCGGCGCAGCAGTCGCGCGTTCAGCTGGCCCAGCAGCACCAGGCCCAGCGCGTTGCCGCCGAACACCAGGGCGAACTGCTGGGCGCTCAGCCCGTACACCTGCTGCAGCACGAACGAGGAGCCGGATATGTAGGCGAACATCGCGGCGAAGGCGGCGCCCGCCGACAGCGCGTGGCCCATGAAACGGCGGTCGGCGAGCAGCCCGCCGAAGCTGTTCACCGTCCGGGCCAGGCCGCCGCCGCTGCGGCGCTCCGCGGGCAGCGACTCGGGCAGGGCGAGCACCGCGGCCGCGAGCAGGACGGCGCCGATGGCGGCGAGCACCGCGAAGACCGCGCGCCAGTCGGCGAGGCGGAGGAGCTGGCTGCCGAGGACCGGGGCGAGGATCGGCGCGAGTCCGTTCACCAGCATCAGCAGCGAGAAGAAGCGGGCCGCCTCGGTGCCGTCGTAGAGGTCGCGGACGACCGCCCGGCTGATCACGATGCCCGCGGCGCCGGCCAGGCCCTGCAGCAGCCGGGCGCCGGTGAGGATCTCGGCGTTCGGGGCCACGGCGCAGACCGCGGAGGCGGCGATGTAGCCGGCCAGGCCGACCAGCAGCGGGCCGCGGCGGCCCCGGCGGTCGCTGAGCGGCCCGGCCACCAGCTGGCCGAGGGCGAGCCCGACCATGCAGGCGGTCAGGGTGAGCTGCACGTCGGCGTCCCGCACGCCCAGGTCGCCGGCCAGGGCGGGGAAGGCCGGGAGGTACATGTCGAGGGAGAGCGGCGCGAAGGCGGAGAGCGCGCCGAGGACGACGATCAGCCGCAGGCGCCGCCCGCGGCCGGTCGGCGGGAGGGTGAGCGGGGCGGCCGGGGCGGCCGGCCGGGCGGATGCGGGGGTCATCGGCGGCTTCTCCGTCGGTCGGCTCCGGGTGTCGTGCCGGGCCAGGGTAGCCTGATCGCTGACTGCTCAGCAATTGACTGATCAGCCAAATCCGGACCGGGCCCGAGCGGCGGCAGGCCCGGAACGCGGCGGGAGACGATCAGTAGACTCACCCGCCATGGAGATCGCACCGGCGGCGGGCGGCGAAGCACCCGGCGCCCCTTCCGCGGCCGAGGGATTCGCCGCGGCGGCCGAGCGCCCGGCCGTCCACGAGCTCGGCCTGCTGCTGCGCGCCGCCGCCCGCCTCGACCGGGCCATGGACGCCGGGATGCGGGCCGAGTGCGGCCTCAGCCACACCATGTTCGAGGTGCTGCTGATGCTCGCCCGGGTCCGTGGCGAGGGCATCCCGCAGCGGGAGCTCGCCGAGGGGCTCACCCTGACCAGCGGCGGCACCACCCGGCTGATCGACCGGATGGAGCAGGCCGGCCTCGTCCGGCGCACCCCCTCCGCCGAGGACCGCCGGATCACCCTGGTGGAGGCCACCGCGCAGGGGGCCGAGGCGTTCGGGCGGGCCGCCGAGGTGCACGCCCGGATCGTCGACCGGCTCTTCCTCGCGCCGGTGACCGAGGGGGACCGCCCCCACCTGCTGACGGCGCTGCGCGCGATCGTGGAGAACCCGGAAGCCTGAGCCCGGGGCGGCGGCGCGACCGGGACGACGACGGCGCGGCCGGGACGACGGCGGTGCGGCCGGGGCGCGCGGCCCCGGCCCGGGCCGGCCGGTGTCAGACCGCGAGGTCGGTCAGCCCGGCGAAGACACCGCAGATCTCCCGCGCTGCCTCCCGCATCTCGGTGCTCTCGTGCGGGCGGGCGACCAGCTCGGTGAGGATCAGCAGAGCCGCCTGGAGTGCCGCCATCGGCACCTCGACGGTCCGCAGTCCGCTCAGCACGTCGCTGGCCTGCTCCGCCGCGCTGGTCGTCCAGCTCTGGGTCTGCCGCGGGGCCCGTGCGGCCGCCGGGCGGCGCGGGGCGGGGCTGTCGGCGGAGACCGCACGGTGCGCGGAGGGGAGGCTGCCGGCGGCGCCGAACTCCTGGTGCGCCGGGGGGAGCGGGAGGGCCTGCGCCGGGACGGCGGCCGGCGCGGCCGGGTGACAAGTGTTCATACCGGTACCAACGACGCCGCCGGGACACGGGTGCTGCCCGATCCGGGGCCGGAACGCCGCACGCCGCACGGACCGGCCCGCGGCCGGGAGGTGCCCCACACGCACCTTGCAGCCGCAGGCCGGGACCTGCGCCGATCCGGCCGAACGGGCCGGATCGGCCACGGGAGCCCGGTCCCGCGCCGCGGGGGGTGGCGCGGAACCGGGCTGCGTCCCAGCATACGGGAGCGCTCCCACTGCCCGGTGGCGGGGGATGCCCGGACGGGGTCAGCCGCCGGTCTTCTCGCCGATCTGCTTCACGACGCTGTTCCAGGCCTTCCTGGGGTCGGCGCCGTTCCGTGCGATGTCCACCAGGGCGACGTCGGTGATGGCGGCCTTGACCGTGCCGTCCATCCGCCCGATCGGGGCGGGCAGGATCGTGCGGGCGGCGCTCGCGTAGATCCGGCCGGTGGGGGCGTTGTTGAAGTAGGGGTTGGTGGCGTTCTGGACGGTCTGCGACTCCAGCGCGGCGGTGGCCGAGGGCAGGTTGCCGGTCGCGGCGAACACCTTCGCCTGCTGTTCGGGGGCGGTGAGCCAGGCGGCCAGCGCGGCGGCCTCCTTCTGGTGCTTGCCGGCCTTCGGCACGGCGAGGAAGGCGCCGCCCCAGTTGCCGGCGGCCGGTGCGGGCGCGATGTCCCACAGGCCCTCGCCGCGGTCGCCCGCGTACTTGCTGATCACACCGGTCATCCAGGACGGGCAGACGATCGTCGCGAAGCCGGAGAGGTACAGCGCCTCGTTCCACTCCGGACCGAACTGCTTGAGGCCGCTGGTGAGTCCCGAGCGGGCGGCGGACACGGAGAGGTCCCAGGCCTTCTTCACGCCGGGGCTTTCCTCGTAGACGAGATCGCCGCGGGCGTCGGAGTACTGCTCGGGCTCGCTGGACAGCACGGCGTTGAACAGGCCGCCCGCCGAGTCGGTGAAGGTCGTCCTCGCCGGTGCGTGCGCCTTGTAGCGGCGGCCGACGTCCACGAACTTCGACCAGTCGCCCGCCCACAGTCTGCCGACCGCCTCGCGGTCGGACGGGAGTCCGGCCTTCTGGAACAGGTCCTTGCGGTAGCAGACGGCCATCGGCCCGGTGTCGGTGCCGAGTCCGACCAGCGCGCCCGAGCGCGTGGTGGCCTGGGCGGACTTCCACGGCAGCCAGGTCGAGGCCCTGACGCCGGGGGCCGTGCGCAGGTCGACGAAGCCGTCCGCGAGCGGCCCGGTGGCCTCGGAGATGTAGCCGACCTCCACGGCCTGGATGTCGGACAGCGGCTTGGTGCCCTGCCCGGCGAGCCCCGCGGTGAGCTCCGTCCAGTACGCCTCGCTGTCCTGGGTGGCCGCCTCGGTGATCACGATCTCCGGGTGCTTCGCCATGTACTCCGCGTACAGCCCGGCCTCCCGGTACCCGAACGAGCCGAAGGTCCCCACCTTCAGGGTGACCGTCTCGCCGAACGGCGACTCGGCCTGCGGCGCGGCGGCGGGGCCGCTGCTGCAGGCGGTCAGGGCGAGCGCCGCACAGCCCAGCGCGGCGACGGCCCTGAGCATTCGGCGGCGGCGGTGGCGGGGCGCGTCCCGGCTCTCGGGCGCGGTCGGCGGCCGGTGTCCGGATCCGGCCGCGGCGGGGGAGCGGGGTGTGCGGCGTCTGGTCCCTGGCATGTGGTGCCTCGTTCACTGACAGATCGGGTGGGAGGCGCCCCACGGGTCCCGTCCGAACACCTGTGGGAGCGCTCCCAGGACCTTGCTGGCAGCATCCCGCACCTGTCAAGGGTTCGGCCCGCCGACGGCCGGAGGATCCGGCATGCCGGATTGGCATGAGCACTCTCCGGTGTGGCGGAGCCGGTCGGCCCGGCGCGGCGGAGCCGGTCGGCTCGGTGCGGCCGGGCGGACCTCAGTCCGCTGGAATCTCCTTCGGCCGGGCGGTCTTGACGCGGTGTTTGAGCGCGAGCAGCGCGCCGGACGGGCCCCGCGGCAGCAGTCGGGTGTCGTCGTGGTGGTCGACCGCGCCGAAGCGGTACTTGTACGGCTCGGTGCCGCGCAGGAAGTCGAAGGTGTGCAGCCCCTGTTCGGCGCAGGCGCGGACGGTCTCGGAGATCAGCACGGTGCCCAGCCGCAGCGGTGCCCAGGCCTGGTCCCAGCCGATCTGGTAGTAGGCGAAGGAGCCGTTCCAGCGGAATCCGTACAGCGCGCCGACGGTGCGGCCGCCGTGCTCGGCGAGGCAGAACGCGGGCCCCTGGCCGTCGGGGGCGGTGGCGGCCGCCGAGCGCTCCAGCAGCCGCAGGTGGAGCGGGCGGCGGTGCTCGTCGAAGGTGGTCGGCCGGCCGAGGGCGGCCCGGCGCAGCCGGTGCAGGGCCAGCACGGTGTCCAGGTGCTCGGGCCGGACCTCGGCCGGGGGGCACCCAGCGGAACGCCACGCCGGCGGACTCCAGCTTGCGCCGGTAGCGGCGGACGGTGGAGCGGAACTGCCGTGATCCCAGGGCGTCGTGGCCGTCCGTCAGATCGGCGCGCGGACAGGCCGACCGGGCCACGGGGCGGGCCGCCGCGGGCAGCGACCCGGCGGCCGCCGGGTCGAGGTCGGGCAGCCAGAGGGTGGCCCGCCGGGCGCGGGCGGTGAGCCAGCCGCGGACGTCCCCGCGGCGGTGGGCGGCGACGGCCGGGCCGCAGTGGTCGGCGGCGCCCGGGCCGGTGCCGAGCAGGGTCAGGCAGCGGGCGGTGAACGGCAGCCGCGGGTGCAGCCGGAGCCGGGTGTACAGCAGCGGGACGACGGCCTCGACCCCGCCCCCCCCGGGCCGCGCCAGACCGCGACCTCGGCCGGGCCGTTCGACGGGCCCGCGGCGCCGAGCGTCTCCCACCAGGAGAGCACCCACTCGGGGGCGGCGAACCACGAGCCGTGCGGGTCGGCGGCGACCAGGCGGCGCCAGCCGTAGCCGGTCGCGCCGTCGAGCGCGGACGGCGTGCGGTGGATCTCGGGCCGGTCGCCCGGCGTCGGTGCGGTCATGCGGGTGTCCCCTCCGGCCCGGTGGTCCGGGCCCGCCCCCAGTAGGTCCGTCGCGGCCGCGCCCGTCAGCTGCCGCCGCGCAGGCGGTGCACCGCAGGGTGCAGCCCCGAGAGGATGGTGTCGAACCTGTGCGGGGTTGTGCAGGCGTTCACCCGAAGGCGACTGATCCCTAACGGCTGCCGGGGCAGCCGCCGGTCGTGCCGGTGGTCGAAGAGGAAGGCCGTCCGGTACCGAGGTCGGCCAGGGCGCGTTCGGCGTGCGGGTCGGGATTGCCGTTCGGGTAGGCGAAGGAGGTCGGCTCCTCGCCGAGCCATCCGGCCAGCAGGTGGTGCGCCCGCTCGACCTGTTCCGCGGACTCCTCGGGGTGCAGGTGTCCAGGCACGGATGGTCGACGGTGTGGTTGCCGATCGCCACCCCGGCATCGCGCAGGGTGCGCAGGTCCTCGGGCGAGAGCTGGGGCTGGCGGGGCGCCGGTGCGGCGGCGGTACTGCGCAGCCCGTCCAGCCGGCGGCGGCGCTCCCCGTCGGGGAGCCGCTTGAGGAGCCGGACGGCGGCGTCCGGGGCGGTGCCGGGCGGCAGGCCGTCGGCGGTGCCGCCGTGCCCGACCAGGAAGGCCGCCTCGGACCACCAGAACGGCCGGTCGCCGCCGATCAGCCCGGCGATCACGTACGCCGCGGCGGGGATGTCGTGCCGGGCGAGGACCGGCAGGCCGTGGGTGAGCAGCGAGCGGTCGCCGTCGTCGAAGGTGACCAGGACGCTGCGGGGAGGCAGCGGCCGGCCCTCGCGCAGGGCCCGTTCGACGCGGGCCAGCGAGACCGGGCGTGCGGTGCGGGCGAGCCTGGCCATCTGGGCGGCGAAGCTCCGCCGGTCGTCGATGCCGTGGTAGGCGAGGACGGCCAGCCGGCCGGCGGCGAGGGCGCGGAAGACGGGCTGCAGCGGCGAATGGCGCAGCACGGTGTCGATCCGGTTCCTGCGGATGTCCGCCGGGGCCGTGCCGGTGATGCCGCCCCCGGCGGCATGTACGTCCGGCACGCCGCCCCCCTTCGGCCGCCGCCCCGCGCCGTTGCGGACAGCCGCGCCCGTGCTCCCGGGCACTGCTGATGCGGCGTCAACGGAATCGGACTTTACCACCCCTTGACTTTTCACCCGGGCGATTCCTGACAGTTGCCTGAGCACTCTTGACCTGGGGCGAAGACGGAGGAAACTGGTGAATACACCGGAATACCGGGCAGAGCCGCACCGCCGACGGAGACGTCCGACGGCCGTCCGAGTGACCCTGATCCAGGCTCTGGCGAGACCCCCGGCGGGTCGGCGCGCGACGCGTGCAGGAGACGACGGTCCACACACGCGGACGGCAGCAGCCGAGCGCCGGGGATCGTCATGTCCCGGCCCGGTCGGGCGGGCGTCGGGCGGGACCCTCGGGCGCCCTCAGGCGTCGGCCCAGTCTCCGGAGGCGACGGGGGCGGGATCGGTGCGCAGAGCGGCTGCCACCCGGGGGCCGGCCAGGTAGACCCAGGCGTCCGCCGCCGTCCCGTCGGCGAGCCGGACGGCCAGCCGCTCGCGGACGTACTCGCCGAGGCCGTCGGGCGTGCAGTCCTCCAGCCGGTCCAACTCGGCGAGCACCCGCGGATAGAGCGCCGGGGCGACGGTCACCAGCTCGCCCCGGACCTGCCACCCCGCACAGGGGACCACGTACGGGTAGCCGGGGCCGCGGTGCAGGGCGGCGCCGTCGAGTACCGCGCCGCGCACCTCGGTGCAGCGCCCGGCCAGGTGGCGGTGGTGGTTGCGGTGGCCGGGACGGAGCGTCCCGTAGACGAAGAACGGCAGCTGGGGCGGCACACGGCCCTCCTGGGCTTCGGGGGTCGCAGCACCGTACCCGGATCGGTGGGTGCGGTGTCAGCGGACCCCGCGCGGCCGGTACTGGATGCTGATGCGCGGCCCGACCGGCCGGGCCGTCTTGGGCACCGCGTGCTCCCAGGTGCGCTGGCAGCTGCCGCCCATCACCAGCAGGTCGCCGTGGCCGAGCAGCCGCTTCACCGCCGGGCCGCCACCGCGTGGGCGGAGCAGCAGCGGACGGGGCTCGCCGACCGAGACGATGGCGATCATGGTGTCCTGGCGGCCGCCGCGGCCGAGCCGGTCGCCGTGCCAGGCCACGCTGTCCCGGCCGTCCCGGTAGTAGCACAGGCCGGCGGTGGCGAAGGGTTCGCCGAGCTCGCGGGCGTAGTGCGCGCCGAGGGCCGTCCGGGCCGCGGCCAGCACGGGGTGCGGCAGGGCCTCGGGCCCGCCGGCGAAGTCGTCCTCGCCGTAGAAGGCGAGCAGCCGGGGGACGTCGACGACCCGTTCGTACATGGTGCGGCGCTCGGCCTGCCAGGGGACGTCGGCGGCGAGCCGTTCGAACAGGGCGCCCGCACCGCGCAGCCAGCCCGGCTGCTCGTCGATCCAGGCGCCGTCGCCGAGGACGGTGCGCCGGACGGCGTCGAGCGGGCCGGTGCCGATCTCCTCGGTGTCGTCGAACAGCGAACCCTGGAGCTGGAGCATGGCGCCAGCCTACGCCCGATGGGAACATCTGTGCGAATAATTCGGCGCGCGCCGCCGGGCCCGCCGGGCGAACAGGTTTGAAGGCGGTGCGCGGGCGCCAGGAAACGGGGATGAACCGACCCTCGCCCGCCACCCCCCTGCGCCTCTCCGACGAGGTCGCCGCGGCCCTCGCCGCCGGCCGCCCCGTGGTCGCCCTCGAGTCGACGATCATCGCCCACGGCCTGCCGCGCCCCCGCAACCTCGCCGTCGCGGTCGAACTCGAGGAGCTCGTCCGGGCCGGCGGCGCCGTCCCGGCGACGATCGCCGTCCTCGACGGCGTGCCGCACATCGGCCTCGACAAGGCCGCGCTGGAGCGGATCGCCACCGACGACTCGCTGCGCAAGTTCGGCTTCCGGGAGCTCGCCCCCGCCCTCGCCACCGGCGCGAGCGGCGCCACCACCGTCTCCGGCACCGCCTTCCTCGCCGCCCGGGCCGGTATCCGGGTCTTCGCCACCGGCGGTCTAGGCGGCGTCCACCGCGACTGGACCACCAGCCAGGACGAGTCCGCCGACCTCGGCCTGCTGGCCCGCACCAGGATCACCGTGGTCTGTGCCGGGGTGAAGTCCATCCTCGACGTGCCCGCCACCCTGGAGCGGCTGGAGACCCTCGGCGTGGCCGTGCTCGGCTACCGCACCGCCGAGTTCCCCGGCTTCTACCTGACCGGCTCCGGCCTGCCGCTGGACTGGACCCTCGACGACCCGGCCCAGGTGGCCGCCGTGATGCGGGCCCAGGACGACCTCGGCGGCGCGGAATCCGCGCTGGTGGTCGCCAACCCGGTGCCCCCAGCCGAGCAGCTCGACCCCGAGCTGCACGACCGGGTGCTCGCCGAGGCGCTGGCGGCCGCCGCCGCGGCCGGGGTCACCGGCCAGGCCATCACCCCGTTCCTGCTCGCCCACCTCACCGAGCACACCCGCGGCGCCTCGCTGGAGGCCAACCTCGCGGCCGTCCGCGGCAACGTCCGGCTGGCCGCCGAGATCGCCGTCGCCCGGGCCGCCGACCGGCCGGACCAGGGGCGGCTGGGATGACCGCGGGCCGCGCCCTGCTCGTCGTCGGCGAGGTCGTCACCGACGTGGTCGCCCTGCACGAGGGCCCGCTCGCCCCGCACACCGACACCGCCGCCCGGATCGCCGTGCGGCCGGGCGGCGCCGGCGCGAACGCCGCCGCCTGGGCCGCCGCCGGGGGAGCGGAGGTGCGGCTGCTCGCCCGGGCCGGCGCCGACTCCGCGGACTGGCACCGGGCCGAACTCGCCGCCGCCGGCGTCACCGCCCGCCTCGCGGTCGACCCGCAGGCGCCCACCGCGGTGGTGATCAGCCTGGTCGACGGCCGCGCCGAACGGACCCTGGTCACCGACGGCGGGGCCGCCGTCCGACTCGGACCCGAGGACTGGGACGAGGCCCTGCTGGACGGCGCCGCCCGACTGCACCTCTCCGGCTACCAGCTGCTCTCCGGGCCCGGCCGCCGGCTGGCCGCCCTCGCGGTGCCCGCCGCCCGCGCCGCCGGGCTGCCCGTCAGCGCGGACCCGGCGTCCACCGGCTTCCTGCAGCGCGTCGGCCCGGCCGCCGTCCGCGAGGCCTTCGCCGGCGTCGGCCTGCTGCTGCCCAACCGGGCCGAGGCGCACCTGCTGGCCGGCACCGGCGACCCGGCGGGCGCCGCCGAGCGGCTCAGCGCGCTCCACGGCGAGGCGGTGGTGAAGCTCGGCGCCCAGGGCGCGTGGGTGGCCGCGGGCGGTCGGGTGCTGGCCAGGGTGCCGGGGGTGCCCGGGGTCGCCGCGGTCGACTCCACCGGCGCCGGGGACGCCTTCGCCGGCGGACTGCTCGCCGCCCGGCTCGCCGGCGCCGACCCGGTCGAGGCCGCGCGGGCCGGCTGCCGGGCCGGGGCCGCGGCGGTCGCCCTGGTCGGCGCCCGGCCGCCGGCCGGCCGGGCGGGGCGGGACGTGCCCGACCGTTCCGCGCCGACCGGCCGGGCCGCCGTGCGATGATCGCCGGGTGGAGCGAGCGACGAGGAGCGGGAGGCGGACGCGCGGCGGTGCGGCCGCCGCCGGGGCACTGCTGATCCTGCTCGGCCCGGCCGCGCTGCCGGCCGCCGCGGCCGAGCGGCCGGAGCGAGCCTTCACGATCCACGACAAGCGGATCACCGAGTCCAGCGGCCTCGCCGCCAGCCGCGCCCACCCCGGCGTGTACTGGACGCACAACGACAGCGACGACGGCCCCTACGTCTACGCCGTCGACAGTGAGGGCCGCACCGTCGCGACCGTCACCCTGCGCGGCGTGAAGCCTCGCGACGTCGAGGCGATCTCGCTCGGCCCGGACGGCCGGCTGTACGTCGGCGACGTCGGCGACAACCTCGACGGCACCTGGCCCGAGGTGTGGATCTACGCCTTCCCCGAGCCCGCCGAGCTGCGCGACCAGACGGTGTCCGCCGTCCGCTACAAGGTCCGCTACGAGGACGGGCCGCGCGACGCCGAGGCCCTGATGGTGCACCCGGTCACCGGCCGCGCCTACATCGCCAGCAAGAAGCAGTCCGGCGGCGGCCTCTACCGGGGCCCGGAGGCGCTCTCGCCGACCGGCGTCAACACCTTCCGGCGGATCGCCGACGTGCCCTGGGTGACCGACGGCGCGTTCTCCCCCGACGGCGGGCGGCTGGTGCTGCGCGGCTACTTCGACGCCGACCTGTACAGCTGGGACGGCGCCCCGAAGAAGCTCCGCTCCCTCGACGTGCCCTTCCAACGCCAGGGCGAGTCGGTGACCTTCTCCGCGGACGGCTCCGCCGTGCTCTACGGCAGCGAGGGCGCCGAGAGCGACGTCTGGCGGCTGCGGCTGAACGGCGACCGGGCGCCCGAGCCGTCCGGCGCGGCCTCCGCGGCGCCGTCCGGGGGCGCGCGGACGCCGAGCGACCGGGCCGCCGCCGGATCCGGCTCGGACGGCGGCAGCAACCACGCGCTCGCCGCGCTCATCGCGGTGGCCGCGGCGCTCGGCCTCGCCAAGCTCTGGTCCGGCCGGAGGAAGGCGAACTGACGATCCGTCGGATTGTCCGACGGGTGCCCGGGCGGGCGGTTAGGCTGCGAGCCGACCGACAGTCGAAAACCCTCGGGAGCGACACCACATGACGGATCATCAGGCAGAGATCGGTATGTCGATCGTCGCAGGACAGCCGCTCGACGACTGGGAGCCGCCGGAGATCGACACCTCCCTGCCGCACTCCGCCCGGGTGTACGACTACTGGCTCGGCGGCAAGGACCACTTCCCCGCCGACCGGGCCCTCGGCGAGGCCTTCGAACAGGCCATCCCCACCATGCGGTCGATGGCCAAGGAGAACCGGGTCTTCCTCGGCCGGGCGGTGCGCCACCTCGTCCGGGACTGCGGCATCCGGCAGTTCCTCGACATCGGCACCGGCATCCCCACCGGCGGCAACACCCACCAGGTCGCCCAGGCCGAGGCCCCGGAGAGCCGGGTGGTGTACGTCGACAACGACCCGATCGTGCTGGCCCACGCCCGCGCCCTGCTGGTCGGCGACGACCGCGGCCGCACCGCCTACCTGCACGCCGACCTGCGCGATCCGGCGGCGATCCTGCGCCACCCGGCGCTCACCGGCACCCTCGACCTCACCGAGCCGGTCGGCCTGGTGCTCGTCGCCGTGCTGATGCTGGTCGCCGACGAGGACGAGCCGCACGCCAAGGTCGCCGAACTGCTCGACGCCCTGCCGTCCGGCAGCCACATCGTCGTCACCCACCCCACCGCCGACTTCGACCCGGAGACCGTCGCCGGCGTGGTCGCCGCCGCCGACCGGGGCAAACTGACCCTCGTCCCGCGCACCCGCGAGGAGGTCGCCGCCTTCCTCGGCGACTGGGAGATCCTGGAGCCCGGCGTGGTGCCCGTGATGGCCTGGCGCCCGGACGGCGAGCCGCCGGCCGACCCGCGGGCCGCCTGGTACTGGGCGGGCGTCGCCCGAAAGCCCTGAGCACACGCAGCCCCGCGGCGCGCCGGGCGGACCGGTTCGGGCCGGTCCGCCCGGCGCACCGCGTGCGGCACCCGGCCGTCAACGGCCGCCGTTGACCACCGCGCTGGACACCTCGCCCGTGTGCAGGCCCCACCTGTCCAGGATGCGGTCGTACTCGCCGTCCCGGATCAGCCGGTCCAACGCCTTGGCGACGGCCGTGCGCAGCTCGGTGTCCGCCTTGTTCACCGTGATCGCGTACGGGCTGGACTGGATGTGCCCGCCGGTCGGCTCGAACCGGCCACCGCGCTCCGCCGAGGTGTTGTACTGCGCCACCGGGTAGTCGTTGAGGTCCGCGACCGCCGTCCCGTCCTCGACCTGTGCCAGCGCCAGCTCGTCGGTGACCAGCTCGTGCACCTCCAGCTTCCGGTCGTACCGGCTGCACGCACCCGCCTGGCGGTTCACGATCTCCGCCTGCACCGTGCCCTTCTGCACCGCGACGGCGTGCCCGCAGAGGCTGTCGAGCCCGCTGATGCGGGCCGGGTTGCCGGCCTTCACCAGGATCGAGGTGCTGGTGAAGAAGTAGTCGACGAAGTCGACGCCGGGGCCGGAGGTGCGCCCCTGGTCGTCGATGCCGTTCTGCCGGTAGGTGGTGTCGATCACCGCGGACATCGCCAGGTCGACGTCCCGGGACTGCACGGCCGGGATCAGCCGGTCGAAGGGCATGTCGACGAACTCGATCCGCAGGCCGAGCAGCTTGCCGATCGCCGCGGCGAGGTCCGGGTCCAGGCCCGCGGGCCTGCCGTCGGACTCCTTGAAATCCACCGGGGCGTAGTTGAGGTACGAGCCGATCCGCAGCACACCGGCCTTGCGGACGGCCTTCGGCACCCGGTCGCGCAGGTCGGACGAGCCGTCCGAGGCCGGCGAGGCGGAACTCGCACAGCCGGACAGCAGCAGCCCGGCCGCACCGGCGGCCGCGAGGGCACGTCCGGGCACGCGGGCGCGCCGGGGCAGGGAGGAGTTGAGCATGGTGAGGGAGCTTCCTTCAGGAGGGAGACGGAGGAAGGCAGATGGCACTCACACCGCCGAGGCCGCAGGGTTACGCGACGCGGACCTGGTCCCGTCACCGGAGGCCGCCGCAGGATGGGCAGGCGGCCTGGTCGACCGAGGTACGCCACCGGGGGCGGACCGCCCATCCTTCCACCCCCCGCACCGCCCCGACCTCCCGGGTCGGTTACCCGGTGGTACCCGGCGGCCGGCCGACCGGCACTGTCGGCGCCGGGCGGTAGCGTCCCGCAGCGACCACCGACGAGCAGCAGGGGAGGGCCGATGGCCTGCCGGGGAGTCCACTTCGCACTGACCGCCGACCAGAGCGCGCGGCTGCTCGCCGCCGCGGACGACGAGGAGGTGCTCGCCGTGGTCGAGGAGATCGGGGAGGCCTGGGACTGCGACCACCTCGCCGAGACCGACAAGGCCTGGGACGCCCTGCACCGCTGCCTCGCCGACGGCACCCTGACCTACGAGGGCGGCGACTACCCGCTCTCGCACGCCGTCCTCGGCGGCCTGCCGCTGCACGATGGCGACGACTACGTCGCCGTCCTCACCACCCCGGAGGAGGTCGCGGACATCGCCGCCGCCCTGGCCGGCCTCGACGAGGCCTGGCTGCGCGAGCGCTTCTTCGCCCTCGACCCCGAGGACTACGACGGCGCCCGCGACGAGGACGACTTCGCCTACACCCGGTACTGGTTCGGCGAACTGTGCGCCTTCTACACGCGCGCCGCGGCCGACGGGCGAGCCGCCGTGTTCACCGTCGACCAGTGAGCCGACCGGCGGCCGGCAGCCTCCGTGGTGGGCCCTCCCGCCCGGGACCTACCGCCCCGGGGCGGCGGTCGGCGGGGCGTCCAGCACCCGGAAGGACAGGCCCGCCGCGACCAGCCGGTCGATCAGCGGCCGCCCCATCGCCACCGCCGTGGTCGACTGCCCCGCGACGGGCGGCAGCTCGTCGAACGCCAGGCAGAGCGCCGACTCGGCGAGCATCTTCGCCGTCTCCCCGTAGCCGGGGTCGCCGCCCGACACCTCCGTGAACACCGTCCGCCCGCCCGCGGCCCGCGCCACGAACCGGACAGCGAACCAGGACCGCGCCCGCTGCTCCGTACCCGGCCCCTCGCCGGGCTTCCGCAGCCGGCCCAGCGCCCGCCGCAGCACCGGCAGTTGGGCGGCAGTGGCGAGAGCCGCGACGGCCGCGACGCCGCCGAGCGCGATCGGCAGCCGCCGCACCGCCGCATAGTGCGTGTAGCCGAAGTCCGGGCCGTAGGCGTCCAGCGCGGCGGCCGAACGCGCCACCACCTGCGGGTCGATCGCGGGCATCGGCACCACCCAGGCCCGGGCCGCCCGCGACCGGTGCGGCCGGCCGATCGGCATGCGCACCCGCCGGCCCTTGGGACGCGGCTCCACCGCCCGCCGCGCCCTGGCCGCCTGCGCCATCGCCCGCGGCCGGGAGAAGGCCGTCATCGCGGAGGCGAAGGTACCGCCGGAGATCGTGCCGCCGGCCCGGACGAAGCCCTCCACCGAGAGCCTCCCCGCCGGGCCGCCGCGGCGCAGCAGCTCCTCCACCGTGAACAGTACGCCGAGGTCGTGCGGCACCGAGTCGAAGCCGCAGGCGTGCACCAGCCGCGCCCCCGTCGCCACCGCCCGCTCGTGGTACCGCAGGTACATCCGGTCGACGAACTCCGGCTCCCCGGTGAGGTCCACGTAGTCCGTGCCGCTCTCCGCGCAGGCCGCCACCAGTGGCTCGCCGTGCCGCAGGTACGGGCCGACCGTGGACACCACCACCCGGGCGGACGCGGCCACCTCGCGCAGCGCGTCCCGGTCCGCCGCGTCCGCGACCAGCAGTGGCAGGTCCGCGCAGCGCGCGTCGATCGCGGCCAGCCGGTCCCGGACGGCGGCGAGCCGCCCGGCGTCCCGCCCGGCGAGCGCCCAGCGGCAGCCCTCCGGCGCGGCCCGGGCCAGGTACTCGGCGGTCAGCCCGCCGGTGAACCCGGTGGCACCGAACAGGACGAGGTCGTACGGGCGCGGCGCGGCCATCAACAGTCCCTACTCGTGGGTAATCGACTGCGTCACGCTAGGAGCCCGCCGGGGCACTGTCAACGGCCGCGCCGCCCGCGGACGGTGCGGCCGTTGACAGTGCCGAGTCAGTGCGCGATGCCGTCGATCAGCTCCTGCGCGCCCTGGCGCTTGAGGGCGAGGGCGGTCGACGTGCCGAGGTCCTCCGGGGTGAGCGCGCCGGCCCACTCGTGCGCGTCCAGCACCCGCTTGCCGTCCGGCGAGAACACTCGCCCGCGCATGGAGAGCCGCCCGTCGGCCTCGGCCCGCGCGTAGCCGGCGATCGGCGCGTTGCAGTGCCCCTGCAGCACGTGCAGGAACATCCGTTCGGCCGCCGCCTCCCGCCAGGTCCGCGGGTCGTTGAGGCCGGCCACGGTGTCCATGGTGGCGGTGTCGTCCTCCCGGCACTGCAGGACGAGGATGCCGGCGCCGATCGGCGGGCACATCGCCGCCACATCCAGCACCTCGCTGATCCGCTCGGTGAGGCCGATCCGCTCCAGGCCCGAGACGGCCAGCAGCAGCGCGTCCGCCTCGCCCGCGTCCAGCTTCGCCAGCCGGCTGTTGGCGTTGCCGCGCATCGGCACACAGACCAGGTCCGGGTGCGAGGCCGCCAACTGGGCGACCCGGCGCACCGAGGAGGTGCCGATCCGGGTGCCGGCCGGGAGCTCGTCGACGGTCAGCCCGCCCGGGTGCACCAGCGCGTCCCGGATGTCGTCACGCGCGAGGTAGGCCGCGAACACCGTGCCCGCCGGCAGCGGGCGGTCGGCCGGGACGTCCTTCAGACAGTGCACCGCCAGATCGGCCTCGCCGGCCAGCAGCGCCGCGTCGACCTCCTTGGTGAAGGCACCCTTGCCGCCGAGCGCGGCCAGGTCGCCCGTCCAACGGTCGCCCGAGGTGGTGACCGGGACGACCTCCGTCCGGATCCCCGGGTGCAGCACGGCGAGCTCGGCCCGGACCCGCTCCACCTGGGCGAGGGCCATCGGTGACGAACGGGTGACAATGCGCAGCGGTTCGGCCATGGGGGAGATGATAGGCCGTCAACTCGGGCCCTCCCGACCACCGCCCGCCGCCCCGGCCGGAACCTGCGGACCGACACCACCCGACCAGCCCAGCAGCAGGACCGCCACCAGCGCGGCCAGCGCGCACCAGGTGGAGGCGAACGCCAGCCGCCACAGCAGGGCGCACACCACTGCGCCCGCGCCCAGGACCAGGCCCGACCGCCGCAGCGCCGCGTCCCCGCTCAGCAGCAGCGACCCCACGGTGGCCAGCAGGTAGCCGGCGGTCAGCACCGGCGCCCAGGGCACCCCGACGGCGTACGCCAGAGTGTGGTGGCGCACCTCGGCCGCCACCGGATGGCGCAGCACCGCCACCGTGAGCGGAACGGCCACCAGGGCGCCGAAAACGGCGAGCGCGCCGAGCGTCCGGCGCCGCGGGCTGCCCGGCCCCGCCGCGCACCACACTCCGAACGGCACCAGCAAGGGCAGCAGCGGCAGTGCGATCAGCGCCCAGACCGTCCGCGCGGCCTGGGCCGGGCCCGCCCCGATCCGGCCGTCCTCGCCCAGCCAGACCGCCGCCTCCACCAGCTGGTGCACGCCGAGAAGCAGCGGCAGCGCGGCCAGCGGCAGCCGCCGCGGATCACGAACCCGCAGCAGGCAGACCGTGCCGAGCCCGGCGACCAGGACCCCGGCCGCCGCGTCCGCCTCCGCACTCCAGCACATCCCGCCTCCTCCGCCCGGTCGCCGCTCAGCAGCCTCCCGGCCCGTCCGGCCGGGGTGTTCGCCGGGACACGAGGACCTCCCCGGCGGCCGTGCGGTCGTCCGGTGCCGTCCGGCGCACCGCCTATCTGCCCTGGCGGCGGGCCGGGGCGTCGGCGAGGCTGTTCCAGAACATCAGCTCGTACGCCTGCAGCAGCTGCCCGTACTCGCGCCCCGCGCCGATCCGGCCGCCGTCCGGGGACAGGGACTCCAGCACGGCCACTGCGGCGTCCTCGGCCCCCGGGGCCGGGCGGGCGAAGAAGTCGAAGAAGGCGCAGTCGGTGTCGTCGAAGCCGTAGTGCCGGCGCAGCCCGGTCGCCACCGTGGCGCAGTAGCCGCCCCAGGTGGCGAAGTTGGCGGTGAGCGCGAGCACCACCCCGGCCGGGTCGCCGTTCAGGGCGAGCCACGCCAGGTAGGCGGGGTACGCCTGGCAGCCCGGCAGCGGCCTGCGGGCCGCCGCCTCGCGCGGGGAGAGCCCACAGCGGGCGGCGAAGGCCTCCAGCAGCCGCAGGGCCTGGGCCTCCCCGTCGGCGAGCCCGGCGAAGTACTCGCCGGCCGGTCCGTCGGAGCAGCGGGCGGCGAGCACCAGTAGGCTCCGCCGGTCGCTCCCGATGATCCGGTACTGCTGCGCGGCGAGCTCCGACAGGACGGTCAGCGGCGCGGTGCCCGCCGCGATCTCGAGGACGAGGCGGTTCTCCCGCTCGCCCGGCGCGAGCTCCCGGCGGACGTCCTCCAGCACCTGGCGCGGTTTGCGGTGCATCCTCGGCCCTCCTCCACTCTGGTCGCACGCTCGTCGGCCGTACCCGACGCGGTCCCGTCTGCCCGGACCGCCGCCGCCCACACGGAGATCCGTGAGCGGGGCCGCCCGGCCAGGGTAGGCAGGGCATCGCCGCCCCGGCGGTTCCCGGCGCGGCGTGGCGGCTGCAGCGCTCCGATCGGGCGCACGGGACTGGGCCGCATGAACGGCACTGGGAGCGCTCCCAGCTGAGAGGGAGGCTCGACCCTTGACGCTTCATTAGTCGTACAGGTCAGCCCGCCTTCTTCGGCCGGAGCGGCTCTCTCCGCCCCAGTCCTTCAAGTATTGAAGACTGTTGAGCGTATTGACGAGTGCTTCGTTGCTGGCTTTGATGAGGGCGATTCCAGCGGACCGTTGCCTCGGCTGTGGGAGCGCTCCCGCAGCGCCCGCTCCGGCATCGGCACTCTCGTACCACGGAACGCCCGCACCCGCCGGGCGACCGCGACCGCCTTCCCCCGGCAGCGGCGCCCGGACAGCCTCCAGAGAGGAACGAGACCCATGCGCCTTCAGCTGCGCCGGCGCCTGACCCGCCGACTCGGCCGCAGTGCCGCGGCACTGGCCGCCGCGACCGCGGTCGTCGCCGCGCCGACCGGCCTGCAGGCCGCGCATGCCGCCGCACCCACCGCGCCCGCCACTGCCGCCGCCGCATCCGCCGGTGCCGGCTACTGGCACACCAGCGGCCGACAGGTCCTGGACGAGGCGAACCAGCCCGTCCGGATCGCCGGCATCAACTGGTTCGGCTTCGAGACCGGCAACTACGTGGCGCACGGCCTGTGGAGCCGCGATTACAAGAGCATGATCGACCAGATGAAGTCGCTCGGCTACAACACCATCCGGATGCCGTACAGCGACGACATCTTCAAGGGCACCCAACCCGCCAGCATCAACACCTCCGGCGGCATGAACGCCGACCTGGCGGGCCTGAACTCGCTCCAGGTGATGGACAAGCTGGTCGGCTACGCCGGCTCGGTCGGGCTCAAGGTGATCCTCGACCGCCACCGCCCGGACTCCGGTGGCCAGTCGGCACTCTGGTACACCGCGGCCGTCCCCGAGTCGACCTGGCTCGCCGACCTCAAGTCCATCGCCGCCCGCTACGCCGGCAACACCGCCGTGGTCGGCATCGACCTGCACAACGAGCCGCACGACCCGGCCTGTTGGGGCTGCGGCGACACCGCGACCGACTGGCGGCTCGCCGCCCAGCGCGGCGGCGAGGCGGTGCTCTCCGCCAACTCCAAGCTGCTGATCTTCGTCGAGGGCGTGCAGACCTTCAACGGCAGCTCCACCTGGTGGGGCGGCAACCTGCAGGGCGCCGGCCAGTACCCCGTCCAACTGAGCGTCCCCAACCGGGTGGTGTACTCCGCGCACGACTACGCGACCAGCGTCGCGCAGCAGCCGTGGTTCTCCGACCCGTCCTTCCCCGCCAACATGCCGGCGATCTGGGACAAGAACTGGGGCTACCTGGTCAAGCAGGACATCGCCCCGGTCTGGGTCGGCGAGTTCGGCACCACCCTGCAGTCCACGACCGACCAGCAGTGGCTCAAGGCCCTGGTGCAGTACCTGCGGCCGACCGCCCAGTACGGCGCCGACAGCCTCAGCTGGACGTTCTGGTCCTGGAACCCCAACTCCGGTGACACCGGCGGCATCCTCAACGACGACTGGACGACCGTCAACACCGTCAAGGACGGCTACCTCGCCGACATCAAGGCACCCGGCTTCGGCGGCACCGGCGGCGGGGGCGGCGACACCACCGCGCCCAGCACACCGGCCGGACTCACCGTCACCGGCACCACGGCGAGCAGCGTCTCGCTCTCCTGGACGGCCGCCACCGACAACACCGGCGTGACCGGGTACGACGTCTACCGCGGCAGCGCCAAGGTCGCCACCGCCACCGCCACCTCCTACACCGACAGCGGGCTGACCGCCGCCACCGCGTACAGCTACACCGTGCGGGCGCGGGACGCGGCCGGGAACGTCTCCGCCGCCTCCACCGCCGTCACCGCCACCACGGCCCCGGCCGGGAGCAACGCAGGCTGCACCGCCGCACTCACGCTCAACGACTGGGGTACCGGCCTCACCGCCAACATCACCGTCACCAACACCGGCACCACGCCCGCGAAGAGCTGGAAGGTCGTCTGGCAGTGGCCCACCGGCCTCAACGTCACCGGCAGCTGGAGCGCGGACGTCCAGCAGAGCGGACAGACCGTCAGCGCCGCCAACCTCGCGTACAACGGCGTGCTCGCCCCGGCCGGCTCCACCACCTTCGGCGTCCAGGCCACCCGTACCGACAGCGGAGCGGTCGCCACCGCCGTCCCCACCTGCACCGCCACCTCCTGACCCGCGGCGCGGGACGGTGACCTGACCCCCCTCCCGCGCCCGGCACGACACCGCCGCCGGAGAGCCCGCACTCCCCGGCGGCGGTGTCACCCCACGGGCGCCCCGGCCTGCCGGCGGGTGAGCCCCAACGACGAGATGCCTTCCCTGGTACGCGACTTCGGCCCGCTGCTCGCCGTCAGTCCGCTTCGGCCGGGTCGACGGCGACGAGCTCGACCTCGAAGCCGTCGGTGTTCTCCAGGTGCGCCGCGTACGACTGGTCGCCGCCGGCGTGCGGGTGCCGGTCGGGGAACATCAGCGTCCAGCCGTGCCGCGGTGCCTCGGCTACCAAGGCGTCCACCGCGTCCCGGCCCTCGACATGGAACGCCAGGTGGTTCAGCCCGGGCCGGCACCGGTCGTGCCGGTCCGCGGTGAGGGCCGGGGACTGCTCGACGACCAGATAGGTCGCACCGAGCCGCCAGCTGCGGCCGTCGCTCCAGCTCTGGAACAGCGAGTGGCCGAGAGCCTCCAGCAGCCAGCCGAAGGAGTCGACGGCGCGCCCGAGGTCGGGCACCCAGATCTCGACGTGGTGCAGCACCCCGGTCGCCGGGCGCGTCACGGCACCACCGGAAGTCGGCTCGGTCGGCTTCAACAGCATCCCGGCAGTGTAGATCCCCGTAGTCGGTCATCTCCTCCAGCCGCGAAAGCATCGAAGTCCCCTCGGCCCCGGTCTGGCGTCGGCGGGGCCGAGAGGACGTGTCGGGAGGCTCTAGGCGCCCGGCTCCCAGGCCACGAGGAGGTCGAGGACACGGCGGTCCCCGTCGAGCTTCAGGGACTCCACCGGACTGCGGCCGTAGAAGGCGAGGACCAGCTCACCCGCCGTGCCCGAGGCGGTGACGTAGGCCGTGTCGGGGGCCTCACCGGCAGGGGTGGCGGGTCCTGTGCCGGGCGCGGGGAGAGGGGTCGTCCGTGCACCGTCGGCGGAGAGCGAGAGGCGCCAGGAGGGGCCTTCGGTGGCGTGGTAGTCGACGGTGGCGGGCTCGTGCGGCCAGGGGTCCGTCGTTGCGCAGCAGGTGTGCAGGAACTCGTCGACACCGTCGAGTGCCACCTCGTCCGGCAGCGGCTGTGGGGCGCCCACGGTGACCTGGGCGTCGTAGGTGTGCAGCGCGATCTCCTGGAGCTGGTGCCGGGCGACGGCACCGCAGGTCCGCGGTGACTGCGACGCACCCCACCACGTCCAGCAGCCGCGGTCCGGGCCGGCCTCCCGCAGGGCGTCCAGGAGCTCCTGCGTCGATGCGGCCAGCCAGGCCAGCAGGGCCTCGCGCTCGCGGGGTGCGGTCGGGTCGCTCTGCGGCGCGGCCTTGGCCGTGGCGTCAGGCCCTGCGGCGATGGTGGCGGCCCAGGCGCGGCGTCCCTCGCCGAGGTGCTGCACCAGATCGAACAGCGTTTACTCGGGGCAGGTCGGCACCTGCACGTCGAGGCTGGGCGCGGAGGCGACCGCGGCACGGAAGGCGGTCGATCGTTCGTCGATCAGCTGCAGCAGATCGGGGAAGTCCAAAGTCTTGTGCACGCTGACTGTCTATCACCGTGGTCCGATAGTCGGACAGCGATTCTCGCGCGTAGGCGAAGCGCACGTCATGGTCGGCCGCCGGTGCCCCGGCAGAGGCTCACCTGGCAATCAGAGGCATCCCTGGTAGCGGGCGGTCAGGGTTCGTGCCGTCGCGGCGATGCGGTCGCGCAGTTCGGTCGGCGCCAGCACCTCGACGTCCGTGCCGAGGTGGAGGAACTCGCCGTGGGCGTGGTCGATCGACTCGATGGGTACGCGGGCCTGCGTCCATGCGTCGCCCGTGGGTGTCACACCGAGGCGGTGGGCGCCCTCCGGGGTGAGGCGTACCAGGGCCTCTCCGGTGTGCAGGCGGGCTCGGAAGTCGGCCAGCGAGCTGTTCCAGTGCGCGGCCAGGTCGAACCCGTCCGGGATGGTGAAGTCGTCGTCCAGGGGCTGGAGTTCGAGGATCTGGTCGACCCGGTAGGTGCGGATGCCGGACGGCCCGCCGGCGACCAGGTACCAGCGGCCGGCCTTGAGGACGAGGCCGTACGGTTCCACTCGCCGCTCGATCTCCTCCGGTGCCCGCCAGCGCCGGTAGTGGAGTACGACGGCCCGCCGCGTCCACACGGCGGCGGCGACCGCGGCCAGGTGCGGCGTGCGGTCGGCGTCGCCGTACCAGCCGGGGGCGTCGAGCAGGAAGCTCTGCTGGATTCGTCCGGCGTGTTCGCGCAGCTCCGCCGGTAGGGCGGCCCGCAGTTTGAGCTGGGCGGCGGCGAGCGCCTCGCCGAGGCCGAGTTCGGCGGCGGCGCCGGGGAGTGCGGCGAGGAAGGCGGCCTGCGCCTCGTCCGCGGTCAGTCCGGTGAGGCGGGTGCGGTAGCCCTCGACCAGCCGGTAGCCGCCGGCGTGGCCGGCCTCGCCGTACAGCGGGATGCCGGCGGCGCCGAGCGCCTCGACGTCCCGGTACACGGTGCGGACGGAGACCTCGAGTTCGTCGGCCAGCTGCTGGGCCGTCATCCGGCCGCGGTTCTGGAGCAGCAGGAGCAGGGTGACGAGTCGGCTGGCGCGCATGCCGCCCAGTATCCACTGACAGTGGATGTCAGTGGAGTGCCCCTAGCGTGCGGCGCATGGACGACTTCGACTTCCTGCACGGCGCCTGGGACGTGGCCAACCGCCGTCTCACCGCACCGCTCGGCTCGGGCCCCCGCACGTGGGTGGAGTTCCCGGGGCATGCGGTGGTCCGGCCGCTGTTCGGGGGCGCCGGCAACATCGACGAGATCACCTTCCCCACGCTCGGCCGGCAGGGCGTGACCCTGCGGCTGTTCGACCGGGAGACGGAGCGCTGGTCGATCCACTGGTCCGACAGCCGGGTGGGCCGGCTGGATCCGCCCGTGGTCGGCGGCTTCACCGGGGACCGCGGCGACTTCCACGGCGAGGACACCTACGACGGCCTGCCGATCCGGGTGCACTTCACCTGGCACCGTCTCGGCCCGGACACCGCCCGCTGGGAGCAGGAGTTCTCCGCGGACGAGGGCCGTACCTGGGAGCTCAACTGGATCATGGACCTCACCCGCACCGCGGCGGCCGGTGCATGAGCATCGTCGAACTCCGGCAGTACACCCTGCACCCCGGAGCCCGGGAGACGCTGATCGAGCTGTTCGAGCGCGAGTTCGTGAGCGGCCAGCAGGCGGTCGGCATCACCGTCGGCGGCCGTTTTCGCGACCTGGACGACCCGGACCGCTTCGTCTGGCTGCGCGCGTTCCCCGACATGGCGCACCGCCGGCGTTCGCTGGAGGCGTTCTACACCGGTCCGGTCTGGCGGGATCACCGAGACGCGGCCAACGCCACGATGGTCGACAGTGACGACGTCCTGCTGCTGCGGGGTCCGGGCTTCACGCCGGTGCCGGGCAGCCGCGAGGTGGTGGCGACCGTCTGCCGCCCGTCCGACGAGGCTGCCTTCGAGACGTACGCCGCCCGGCACCTTGGCCCGGACCACGCGCTGCACCGCACCGAGGACGCCGAGAACGACTACCCCCTCCTGCCCGTCCGCGTCGGGGAGGTCGTCCGGGTCTGGTTCGGCCCGGCGGAGCCACCACCCTGGCCGGCCCGGCGACTGCGGCTGGAACCCGTGACGAGGTGAGGTCCGGTCCCGCTCTCGCGGATCCGGCTCTCCGGTAGGTCCCGGAAACGGAGTCGACCGTGCGTCGGGGCCGCGGCTGGGCTGCTGACGTGAATGACGTGAATGACGTGAATGATCTGCACATTCGGCCGGTGGACGGCGAGGCCGCGCTCGAGGAGTGGCGGCACGTCCACAACACGATCATCCCGCCCGCACCGCTCGCGCTCGACGAGGTGCGGCGGAACGCGGAGCGGTACCACCTGGAGGCCGCCCGCCTGGGCGGCGAAGCCGTGGGCTGCTCGACCGTCCGTCCGCCCACCGAGGAGGAGCCGGCGGCGACGGTGATCGCCCGGGTGCTGCCCGAGCACCGGGGACGGGGCATCGGTGGCCTCATCTACCGCCAAGCGCTGGCCCGGGCACGTGAGTTCGGCGCCGAGCGGATCGAGACGATCGTCCTGGCCTCCAACACCGAGGGGCTCGCCTTCGCGCCGGCCCGGGGTTTCGTCCAGGTCGAGGAGTACCTGCTGCCGGGCGACACCGTGCCCTTCCTCACCCTGCGCCTGAGCCGACGCGCGCGGGACGGCACGGCGGGCTGTGCGCCGCCGTGCCGTCCGCTGTCGTGCCGTCCGCCGGGGGGTGGGGATCAGCCCGCCGTGCAGCCGCCGACCACGGGGGCCGCGGTGTTGCCGTTGCTCTGCACGGTGAAGCCGAAGCTGGTGGAGGCGCCGGCCGCCAGGCTGCCGTTGCCGTTCGGCTTCATCGTCATGACGTTGCCCGTGCCGTCCCAGCTCGGGCTGCCGTTCCAGGTGGCGGACACCTTCTGCGGCGGGGTGACGGTCACCGTGACGGTCCAGGTGGTGATCGCGGTACTGCCCGCCCGCACCGTCACCTGGCCGTTGAAGCCGCCGTTCCAGCTCTGGGTGAGGCTGTAGGTGGCCGTGCACGAGGCCGTGCCACCGCCGCCACCGCCAGAGCCCGAGCCGCCGAGGGCGGTCAGGACCGCCGTGTAGGCGGGCTTCTTTCCGTAGTTGCCGTCGAACAGCAGCGGGGTGCCGCTGCTCCGCCAGGAGTACTTGTCGGTGATGCCCCACACCGTGAGGCCGGTGCAGCGGGAGACCGCCAGGCAGGCGTTGACCACGTTGGTGTAGCTGGTGGCCTGCGCCGACCCGGAGCCCTCGATGTCGAGTTCGGTGATCTGGACGTCGACGCCGAGGTCGGCGAAGCGCTGCAGGTTGGCCCGGTAGTCGGAGGGCACCGGCGAGGCGCTGTTGAAGTGCGACTGGAAGCCCACGCAGTCGATCGGCACGCCGCGCTGCTTGAAGTCCTTCACCATCGCGTAGACCGCGTTGCTCTTCGCGTTCTGCCCGTCGGTGTTGTAGTCGTTGTAGCAGAGCTTGGCGTTGGGGTCGACGGAGCGGGCGGTGCGGAACGCCTCCTCGATGTAGCCGTCGCCGAGCTTGTCCTGGAAGGGCGAGCTGCGCCGGGCGCCGCTGCCGCCGTCGTGGAAGGCCTCGTTGACGACGTCCCAGGCGTAGATCCCGCCCTTGTAGTGGGTCATGACCTGGGTGATGTGGTTGTTCATCGCGGTGCGCAGGTCGGTGGCGGAGAGCCCGCCGACCCAGCCGGGCAGCTGGGAGTACCAGACCAGGGTGTGGCCGCGGACCTTCATGCCCTTGCCCCGGGCGTGGGTGACGATCTGGTCGGCGGCGGAGAAGGTGAACGAGTTGCGGGTGGCCTCGACGGCGTCCCACTTCATCTCGTTCTCAGGGGTGACCGCGGTGAACTCGCTGTCCAGGGTGCCGGCGTAGGTCGATTCGCCGAGGTGGCCGGCGGCCACGGCGGTGCCGAAGTAGCGGCCCTTGGCGGCGGCGGACGCGCCGAGGGTGCTCGCCGCGTCGGCGGTGCCGGCCGCGCCGGCCAGACCGGCGGCGGCGAGCAGGCCGGCGGTGCCGGTGAGCAGTGCACGCCGGAGCAGCCCCGGGGAACCGGGGGAGCGGTGGATCATCGACAACCTCTTCTTCCGTCGGCCGGACGGCCGTGGGGAGACCGTCCGGACAGGCTGGGTGGGACCTGTTGCGGTGCTGTGCATCCGCCACGCGGCCAGCGGCGGGAGGTCGATCGCCGATGAGTATGTCGCCGTTGTCGACGGTTGGTCAATACTGAGTTTCGATGTCAACGACGAAAGTTTCCACAGGGGTTCGCGAGCCTCTCGCGGCAGATCAACGGAGGCTCGACCGGCGCGCGCCGGCGCCCGATGCGGCCAGGCGCGAGCGAGGGGAAGAATGATCGACCGAAAAGTTTCGGCAGCATGTGGGCATGCGCGCGTGAGGGCATGCGAAAGGGCCGGGCGCCGCAGGGGGTGTGTGGGCATGCGGCGCCCGGCGGGCGGCCCGGAGGGTGGTTCCGGGCCGCCGACGGGGGATGGTCAGCGGTCGGTGCCGGCGGGCAGGTTGAAGCCCAGGGCGGGGGAGGCGTTGGCGGCCAGGGTGTGGGCCTGGGCCGGCCACCAGACGCCCGCGGCCGGGTCGGCGGCGCCGTACTCGGGGTCGGTGCCGCCGGTGGTGCCGCGGGTGCAGCTGCCGTCGGACTCGCCCGGTACCTTGAGCCAGAGGAAGGCGTCCAGCAGTGGCGTCCCGGTGTTCGCGGTCGGCCGGGTGCCCAGGCCGCGGCCGGGCGGGTTGCACCAGGTCTGGGCGTCCGGGTAGCTCGCGGTGGGTGTCCAGGGCCCCTGGCCGTTGCGGCTGCTGTCGACGACGAAGTGCGGCAGCTTCGCGTCCGCGGGCACGTGCGCGGTGTACCAGGCGTCCGCGTCGGCCTGCGGCCAGTACTGGTTGGCGCAGTCGTCGGCCACCGCGCCCGGGGTGTGGGTCAGGTGCCAGGTGCACTTGGCGACCTGGGTGCCGTAGCGCACCAGGTCGGCGTCGCGCTGGTAGTTGGAGACGTTGAGGAAGAAGCCCTGGGCGCGCTCCACGCCGCCGTCCACCAGCAGCTTCGCCATGGTGCCGGTGGACTGCCAGCCGCTGTGCCCGGCGTCCAGGTAGACGGCTGCGCGCGGCTGCCGGGCGAGCCGGTCGACGGCGCCGTTGATCTCGGCCAGCCGGTCGGCCTGCTGCTGTGCGGTGCCGCCGCAGAAGGCGGGGCTGAGGGCGAGGCCGTCCGGCTCCAGGACCACGATGGTGCCGCGGTCGCCGATGCCCCGGGCGAGGCCGTCGATCCAGGCGGCGTACTCGGCGGAGTTGGAGGCGCCGCCGGCGGAGTACTGCGAGCAGTCCCGGCCCGGCACGTTGTACGCCACGACCACCGGGGTCTGGTGCTGCAGGGCGGCCCTGGACTGGAGCTTCGCCATCGCGGCGGTGGTCTCCTGCGGGGTGGCGGTGCCGTTGAACCACTGCGCCACCGGGTACGAGCCCATCTTCGCCATGGCGAGTGCGTTGCCCCAGTCGCCGGCCCGGAGGTCGTCGGCGGCCTGGTGCAGGGCCTTGCTGTCGAGGTCGACGTAGAAGCCGGCGCCGGGACCGGGGGCGCGGCCGGTGCTTCGGTCGTGGCCGGTGGCGGCGGTCGCGGTGGCGGGCAGGCAGCAGACCGCTGCGGCGGCGGCGAGGGCTGCGCTCTCGGCCGCGATTCGACGGCGTGGGCGGGACACGTGCGGCTCCTAGGGCTGGCGTGCGGGCTGCGCAGGGCGAGGGTGCGAGCCGCTCGTGGGAGCGCTCCCAGGCGCGAGGGAAGTTCTAGTCGGAGCCGTCCGCGGCGTCAAGGCTTCGCGCAGGCCGTTCACCCTGCTGAACTATGGGCCGACCGCGACGAGACGTGGGCCGGGCGCAAGGGCCGCTCTATCGTCACCGTCCGCTCGCGTCCGTAGCATTGACGTTGTGTCGGGTCGCGCCTGCGGTCTGGCCATGGATGCAACCGGTGTTCAGTGATGTGAACATCGAGTGTCGACATCCCCTCGGGGTGCCACCTCCGGCCGCGCTGCGCCGCCGCGCACTCGCCGCCGCCGTCGGTACCGTCCTGGTCGCCGGCCTCACCTCCACCACCGCCGGACGGCCCGGGCCGCCGCCTACGAGAGCTCACCGTACGGCTACGCCGCGGGCACCACCGGCGGCGCGGGCGGCACCAGCACCACCGGCGTCGGCGTCGGCGCCGGGTCCGGCCTGACCGGCGGCCTGCGGGTGAAGAACGCCGCCAACGTCATCCGCCGCAACCGGAACATCAGCAAGGCGGTCGGCACCGACGCCATCACCGTCCAGGCCTCCACCAGGGTGTGGGTGGACCACAACGACCTGTCCTCCGACCGCACGCACGACAAGGACTATACGACGGCCTGCTGGACATCACGCACGGCTCGGACGACATCGCGGCGTCCTGGAACAAGTTCCACGCCCACTACAAGGTCAGCCTGGTCGGCCACTCCGACAGCAACGCCGCCGAGGACACCGGCAGGCTGCACGTCACCTACGGCCACAACTGGTTCGACAACGTCAACTCCCGGCTGCCCGGCGTGCGTTTCGGCACCGCGCACGTGTACGGCGACTACCTCGCCAACGTCCGCGACAGTGCCGTCCACTCGCGGATGGGTGCCCAGGTGCTGGTCGAGCGCAACGCCTACGCCGGCACCTTCGAATCCGTCACCACCACCGGCGACAGCAAGACGGACGGCTGCGCCAACCTGTTCCGCAGCGACCTCGGCGCGACCACCACCGACATCACCAGGACCGGCGGCTTCACCGCCGCGCCCTACGGCTACGACCCGACCGGCGCGGACACCGTGGCGGCCATGGACACCGCGGGCGCCGGCACCAGCCGGATCTGACGCCCCGGCACAGCGCGGCGCCGGCGGTCCCGGGCTCGTCGCCCGGGGCCGCCGGCGCCTGTGCGCGTGCGGTGCCGCGATTACTTGATCTTCAGGACCTGGCCGGGCTTGATGAGGTCCGGGTCCTGGCCGATGGTGCCCGAGTTGCCGTCGTAGACGGACTTCCAGCCGCCGAGCTTGTTCTTGTTGGAGATGTCGGACAGCGTGTCGCCGGGCGCCACGGTGTACGTGGCGGGCTCGGTCTGCTGCGGCGCCGGGGTGGCCGTGGCGGCCTCGGTCGCGGTGCTCGTCGAGGCGGGGGCGGCCGGGCCGGTCGGGGCGGTGGTCGGGTCGGTCGCCGTCGGCGCGCCGGTGGACGGGGCCGGGGTGACCGGCAGGCCGGTGATCGGGTCGATCGTCGGTGCCGTCGTGGTGTCCGGGGCGGGGGTGCCCGGCGCCGTGGTCGTGGTGCCGCCCGGGACGGTCGGCGCGGTGGTGCCGGTGCCCGGCGCGGGGGGCGTGGTCGGGACCTGGCCCGGCGTCGGCGTGGTGGAGTTCGACCGACCGGGGGCGGTGGCCGCCGGGCCGGTGTAGTAGTCGTAGATCTCCTGGCTCGTCGTCCAGTACCACTGCCCGTCGACCTGGTACCAGTACACGCCGTTCGCGTCCCGGCCCTGCATGCCGGTGAAGACCGGCGCCGAGGCGCCGCGCTCGGTGGGCGTGGTGGTGGTGGTGGTGGTCGGAGCCGGGGTCGTGGGGACGGTCGGCTCGACGGTCTCCGGCTTGCCCTCGCCGGTGAGGCCCGCGGTGGTGGCGCAGTGCCCCCAGGCCTTGGCGCCGCGGTCCGCGAGGACCCGCTCGGCGACGCTGATCTGCTCCTCCTTGCTGGCCCGGTCGGGCGTGGAGGCGAACTTGTCGCCGCCGTACGCGACCCAGGTGCGGAGGTCGAGCTGGAGCCCGCCGTATTCGCCGTTGCCGGCGGCCTTCCCCCAGTTGCCGGCGGTGGCGCACTGGGCGACGGCGTCCCAGGTGGTGACCGGGGCGGCGTGGGCGCCCGTCGCGGTGAGCAGGGGGATCGCCAATCCTGCGCCTGCCACGCCGGCGACCGCGACGGCACGCTCGGTCTGGGTGGGGCGGCGGTGACGGCCCGAGCCGATGAAACCCATCAGTTCCCTCTCCGCACGCCTGCGAGGTGAGCTGTCGGGTTCGGACCGGGAGGTGGCCCGGCCGCGCTGAGGCGGCTTCACCCCTAGCCGTGTGGGGCCGGCGTCGAAACGTGGGTCCCCCGTCCCTGCCCAAGGTCTGGTCGGTGACCCGGTGGACGCGGTGGGCAGGGTTCGGCGTGCCGCGTCTTGGGTGCCCGTGCTGTCGGGCTGAGGTGGACATTAGAGGGATCGTCACCGCGATAACAAGCCAGCATCCCGAACATCACACAATCATCACGAGTGCTTCGGTGTCACATGCGCGTATTTCGGCCGCCCGCCCCGGTGTGCGCCACCGCCCGCGGGGGCGCCGCCGCAGGTCGGAGGGGATGCCGTACCGCCCTGACGTGTCCGCGACGGCGAGTGTCGGACGAATTCCCGGGAATTCCCTGGGAATTCCCCCGGGGAAAATGCGCGGACGCCGACCGGTGTCGGTGGGGTGAAATGCCGACTGCCGCCGCGGCGTGGTCCGCCGCCGCGCCCCGCCCGGACGATCACGGCACGAACGGATCGCCCCGCCGGGGCGGAGTGGAAGGTTCGGATCCGCCACGGGGTCCGGCCCCGGCCCTCGTTCGTGTCGGAACGGGCCGAGGGCGCCGACTGTCCGCTCACCCCTCGGCGGGCCAGCAGGCCAGCACCGCCGCGGCCTCCTCCGCGGTCAGCGGCCGGTGACCGATCGCCACGTCGTCCTCGTCGAAGGACCACTCCGCGTACAGCAGCAGTACCGACCGGCCGTCCTCCTCCCGCAGTACCGCGCGGCGCCCCAGATCGCCCTGGGCGGACCACTCCAGGTACCGCAGCGGGCCGCACCGGACGCTGATCCGGTCCACCCGGGAGCCGTCCGGCGGGAGCAGGCCGGCGATCGACCCCGCCGAGGAGGGCGCCCAGCGCTCCGGCGCCTCCGTGATGCGCACCACCTCGTCGACCGAGACCCGCACCCAGGCCGCGCCCGGGCGTTCGTCCGCCACCGCCAGCGGGGTGCAGCGGACCAGGGCGTGCGCCGGCAGTTCCTCCGGATGGCCGGGCGTGCCGTTCGCCGCCGTCGCGGCCGGGGTGAACAGGCACCAGAACGGCCCGTCCACGAGCAGCGGCCCGTCCAGGCCGATCATCCGCCGCTCGCCGGCCACCGGCAGCCGGTCGGTCGGGACGATGCCCCGGCCGTCGTACGGCGAGTCGGTGCGGTCGGGATCGGGCCAGTGGACGAGGGTGGTGCCGGCCGCGCCCGCCCACTCCGGCGCGGGCGAGACGGACCAGGCGCGGCGCGGCGCGCAGCCGCAGCCGGCGCCCGCCACGGAGACGATGACGGTCATGCACCGCATGGTGGCAAAGCCGCCCGGGCCCCCGGCCGGCGGGGCCGGGGGCGGGCCGCTTCGCTCCCGGATCCCGGTGGGGCCGTCACACCGCCTTCGCGGCCGGCTCCGGGGCGGGAACCGCCTGCTCGGCCCCCGGTCGGCCGCGCAGGCCGAGGAAGACGGCGAGGGCGGCGAGCAGCACGGGGACGGCGACCACCCGCAGGCCGACGGCCATGCCGGCGGTGAACTCGGCCGGGCCGTGGGCGGTGCCGCCGCCCGTACGGGAGGCGAGCACGGTGCCGACCACGGCGACCCCGAGGGCCGCGCCGAGCTCCCGCGCCGCGGTGTTCAGCCCGGCGCCCAGACCGGCCTGCCCGGGCGGGAGTTCGGAGACCACCGTGTGGGTGAGGCCGGGCGCGGACATGCCCATACCGGCCGAGAGCAGCAGCAGCCACAGCGCGTAGACGGGGTACGGGGTGCCGGGCCCGGCGGTGGAGACACCGAGCAGACCGGCCCCGATCAGCGCCAGTCCGGCGCCCGCCACCGGCCGCACCCCGTGCCTGGCCTGCAGCCGCCCGGCGAACCGCGGCACCAGGGCCATGCCGACGGTCAGCGGCACGATGGCGAAGCCGGTGCGGGCCGCCGAGTACCCCTTGGCGTACTGCAGGAACTGCGAGTTGACGAAGAACAGCGCGAAAAGGCCGAAAAACGATGCTGCCGTGCCCAGAACGGCGGCCCGCAGCCGCCGGGAGCGGAACACCCGCGGATCGATCAGCGGCCGCCGGGCCGCCAGGCCGTACCCGGTGAAGGCGGTCAGCAGCGCCGCGCCGACCGCGAATCCGGCCAGGACGGCAGCCGAGGCCCAGCCGTGCGACGGGCCCTCGATGATGCCGTAGAGCACCGCGGTGGTACCGCCGATGAGCAGGGCCGAGCCGGCCGGGTCGGGCGTGGAGTCGTGGCGCGGCAGATCGGGGACGGTGCGCAGCACGGCCGCGGCGAGCAGCCCGGAGAGCGGGAGCATCGCCCAGAACAGCGCCGGCCAGGGCAGGAACTGGGCGGTCAGTCCGCCGCCGACGTTCCCCGCCAGGCCGCCGAGGCCGACCGCCAGTGTCCAGGAGGCGAGGGCCTGCACGCGCCGCTCCGGGCCGGCCAGGTGGACGAGGACCGCCATGGTGGCGGGCATGATCAGCGCGGCGCCTGCGCCGGAGACCGCGCGCCCCGCATCAGTGCGGCGACCGAGCCGAGGGAGCCGCCGGTCGCGCTCAGGCAGGCGCCGGCGGCGAACAGGGCGAGGCCGGCGAGCAGCGCCCGCCGCCGGCCCCAGCGGTCGCCGCAGGCGCCGGCCGGGATGAGCAGCCCGGCGAAGACGATGACGTACGCGTCGACCGTCCACAGCAGCCCGTCCGAGGAGGGATGCAGGGCGGAGGCGGCGAGCTGAGGGATCATCAGGTTGACCGCCGCGACCATGCTCTGGGCGACGAGCACGCAGGCGCACATCGCGAGCAGGGTGGACCGGCGCAGGGCCGGCGGGGTGTTTTCGGGCATGGGCGGGTGGGCTCCTTCCGGAGCGGGGGTGTGTGGGTTCCCGTCCACCGTAGGCCGGTGCTTGGATTGCTTCCAGTGCATGTTTCGCACGGAAGGAATGCGCGGAATGCAATCGGGAATGGACCTCAACCTGCTGGTCGCGCTGGACGTCCTGCTGGAGGAGCGCAGTGTGTCGGGGGCGGCGGCCCGGCTGCACCTGTCCGAGCCGGCGACGAGCCGCACCCTGGGCAGGATCCGCCGGGCGCTCGGTGATCCCGTGCTCGTCCGGGCGGGCCGGTCGATGGTCCCCACCCCGCACGCCCTCGCGATCCACCCGGAGGTGCGGGCGGTGGTGGAGCGCGCCCGCGGGCTGTTCAGCGCCGCCGGACAGGTCGATCTGCGCACCCTGGACCGGACGTTCACCGTCCTCGCGCACGACGCCTTCGCCGCCGCGCACGGGGCGGCGCTGTTCGCCCGCACCGCGGCGGAGGCGCCAGGGGTACGGCTGCGCTTCCTCGGCGAGAGCCATGTGGACGCGCCGGCGCTGCGTGAGGGCACCGCGGACCTGGAGGTCGGCGTGATCGACACCACCGCGCCCGAGGTGCGGGTGGAACAGCTCTACGAGGACCGCATGCTGGCCGTCGTCCGGCCCGGACACCCGCTGCTGGACGGGCCGTCGACCCCGGAGCGGTTCGCCGCCGGGCGGCATCTCGGAGTCTCCCGGCGCGGCCGGCCGCACGGGCCGATCGACACCGCGCTCGCCGAACTCGGGCTCTCCCGCACGGTGGTGGGCACGGTGGCGACCTATCCGGCGGCGCTCTTCGTGCTGCGGACCACCGACCTGGTCGGCCTGACCACCGCCCGCAGCCGCCACCTGGCCGAGGCGCTCGGCCTGGTGGCGGTCGAGATCCCGCTGGACCTGCCCGCGCTGCCGTTCGGCCTGGCCTGGCACCCGCGGCACGACGCCGACCCGGCGCACGCCTGGCTGCGCTCCTGCGTACGGGAGTTGCTGACGCGGGACTGAGCGGCGCGGGCGGGATCCGCGCCACCGGCCGGACGGGCGGTGCGGGTTCAGGCGGGCAGCGGCGGCAGGTCCTCGGCGGTGATGGCGTGGTCGGCCGGGGTGATCGGGGAGGGCAGTTCGTCCCGACCGGTGAGGTAGCGGTGCACGGCCGCGGCCGCCGCCCGGCCCTCGGCGATCGCCCAGACGACCAGGGACTGTCCGCGGCCCGCGTCGCCCGCGACGAAGACGCCCTCCGGCCCGGCGGCGAACCGCCCGTCCCTCGCCAGGTTGCCGCGGCCGTCCAGGCCGAGGCCCAACTGCTCGGCCAGACCGGTGCCGTGCTCCGGGCCGGAGAAGCCCAGGGCGAGCAGCACCAGGTCGGCCGGGAGCGCGTGCTCGGTGCCGGCCACCGGCGTGCGGCTGCCGGGCGCCGCGTCGGCGATCCGGACGGCGGTGACGTGCCCGCCGCCGTCCGCGTCGAAGCACACGGTGGTCGAGGCGTAGGCCCGGATGTCAGGGTCCGGCAGTGCGGGCGGCCGTAGTTCGCCGGCCTCCTCGTGCGAGGTGGTCGCCCGGTGCACCTTGGGGTGGACCGGCCACGGCTGCGCCTGCGGACGGTCCTCCGGCGGCCGCGGGTTGATGTCCAACTGCCGGACATCCAGTGCCTCCTGGCGGATGGCGGTGCCGACGCAGTCGGCCGCGGTGTCGCCGCCGCCGATCACCACCACATGCCGGCCGTGCGCGCTGACCGGGGACTGCGGCAGGTCGCCGGCCACCACCCGGTTGGCCAGCGGCAGGTACTCCATCGCCTGGTGGATGCCGGTCGACTCCCTGCCGGGGACCGGGAGTTCGCGCCAGGCGGTGGCGCCGACCGCGATCACGACGGCGTCGCTGTCGGCCCGCAGCCGGTCGGCGGGCAGGTCCCGGCCGACGGCCACGCCGGTGCGGAACCGCGTCCCCTCCGCCCGGAGCTGCTCGATCCGGCGGTCCAGGCGGTGCTTCTCCAGCCGGAAGTCCGGGATGCCGTAGCGCAGCAGGCCGCCGATCCGGTCGGTGCGCTCGTACACGGTGACGGTGTGGCCGGCCCGGGTGAGCTGCTGGGCGGCGGCCAGCCCGGCCGGGCCGGAGCCGACCACCGAGACGGTGCGGCCGGTGCGGCGCCCGGGCGGTCGCGGCGGCTCCAGCCCGTGCTCCCAGGCATGGTCGGCGATGGCCAGTTCGACGTTCTTGATGGTCACCGGGTCGGCGATGATGCCCAGCACGCAGGCGCTCTCGCAGGGCGCCGGGCAGAGCCGGCCGGTGAACTCCGGGAAGTTGTTGGTGGCGGCCAGCCGCTCGACGGCGTCGCGCCAGTCGTCCGCGGAGACCAGCCGGTTCCACTCCGGGACGAGATTGCCCAGCGGACAGGCCTGGTGGCAGAAGGGGAGGCCGCAGTCCATGCAGCGGGCCGCCTGGTCGCTGATGATCGGGAGCAGCGCCCGGTGCTCGTACACCTCCTCCCAGTCGTGCACCCGGGCCGCGACGGCACGGCGGGTGCGGAGCAGCCGCGGCGTGGTGAGGAACGCCTTGGGGTCGGCCATCGTCGGCCTCCAGCGGTGCGGTTCGGCGCTGGGCGTCAGGGCGTGGCGCTGGGCGTCAGGGTGGGGGTCGGGCAGGAACTGCGGAGGCGGGTGCAGGGGGCGGCGCGGGGCCGGGGGCGCGGAGCCGGAGGGTGCGGGGACGGCGGGCGCGGCCGGGCGGGCGCGCGGTGCCGTGTGGCCACCGTACGCCCGCCCGCCCGGCTTGGACAGCGGGACGGCGTCCCGGCTCAGCGGGCCGCCGGGACCTGCTCGCCGACCGGCTCCGCCGGGCTGCCCGCGGGGTCGATCCTGGCCGGCCACCAGGCCCGCGCACCGAGGTCGTGGACGAGCGCGGGGACGAGCAGCGAGCGGACCAGCAGGGTGTCCAGCAGCACGCCGAAGGCGACGATGAAGGCGATCTGCACCAGGAACGCCAGCGGGATCACACCGAGGGCGGCGAACGTCGCGGCCAGCACCACGCCCGCCGAGGTGATCACCCCGCCGGTCGCGGTGAGCGCCCGCAGCACGCCCTCCCGGGTGCCGTGCCGCAGGGACTCCTCGCGGGCCCGGGTCATCAGGAAGATGTTGTAGTCCACGCCCAGCGCCACCAGGAAGACGTAGCCGTACAGCGGGACGGACGGGTCGGTGGCCGGGAAGCCGAACACGTGCGGGAAGACCACCGCGCAGACGCCGAGCACCGCCAGGTACGACAGTGCCACGCTCGCCGCCAGCAGCAGCGGCGCCACCAGCGAGCGCAGCAGCACGATCAGGATCAGCAGGATGCACAGCAGCACCACCGGGACGATCACGCCGCGGTCCCGCGAGGCGGTCGCCCGGGTGTCCTCCTGCTGCGCGGTGTAGCCGCCGACCAGGGCGTCCGCGCCCGTCACCGCGTGGACGGCGGTGCGCAGCCGGAGCACCGTCGCCACGGCGGCGTCGCCGTCCGCCGGGTCGGCCAGGGTGGCGTCCAGCCGGACGAGGCCGTCGACCACCTTCGCCGGGCCGTCCGGCGCGCCGCCGGTGAAGGCCGCGACCGCGCTCACCCCGGGGACGGCGCGGGCGGCCGCCGTGACCGCCGCCGCCCGGTCCTCCTTCGCGACGATCACCGCGGGGTTGCCGGAGCCGCCGGGGAAGTGCGCCGACAGCACCCGCTGGGCGACGACGCTCGGCTGCTCCTTGACGAACAGGTCGGTCTGCGCGACACCGCGGGCGTCCAGCGCGGGCGCGAAGGCGGCGCAGGCCACCAGCGCGGCCAGGGCCGCCACCCAGGTCGTCCGGGGCCGGCGCCCCACCAGCGAGGCCACCCGCCGCCAGATGCCGTGCACCGGGGCGGAACCGTCCGCCGGCGGCCGGGCCGGCCAGTAGGCGGCGCGGCCGCACAGCACCAGCGCGGCGGGCAGGAAGGTCAGCGCCGAGACCACCGCGCAGCAGATGCCGATCGCCCCGACCGGGCCGAGCGCCCGGTTGTTCGTCAGGTCGGAGAGCAGCAGCACCAGCAGGCCCAGGGCGACCGTCAGCCCGGACGCGACGATCGGCTCGGCGGAGCGCCGCCAGGCCGTCCGCATCGCGGCGAACCGGTCCGGGTGCAGCGGAAGCTCCTCGCGGAAGCGGGCGGTCAGCAGCAGGGCGTAGTCGGTCGCCGCGCCGATCACCAGGATCGACAGCAGGCCCTGGATCTGCCCGTCCACCCGGACCACGCCGTGCTGCGCCAGCACGTACACCAGGGCGCAGGCGACTCCGAGCGCGAAGACCGCGCCGACGATCACCAGCAGCGGCAGCAGAAAGCTGCGGTAGACGGCGAGCAGGATCACCAGGACCACTCCGAGCGCGACGCCCAGCAGCAGGCCGTCGATGCCGGCGAAGGCGCCGCCGAGGTCCGCCGCGATCGCCGCCGGGCCGGCCAGTGCGACGGTGGTGCCGGGCACCTGCGCGACCCGGGCGCGGACGGCGTCCACGCTGTCCACGGTCGCCCGGCCGAGGTCGGAGCGGAGCGCCACCACGCCCTCCAGCGCGCGCCCGTCCGCGGACGGCTGGGCGGGGGAGGCCTGGCCGGTCGCGCCCGGCACCGCTGCGGCCGCCCGCAGCGCGCGGTCGGCGGCGGTGCGCTGCGCGGCGGTGACCGAGCCCTCGCGGGCCTCCCAGACCACGATCACCGGGAGGCTGCCCTCGGCCTGGAAGCCCTTCTCCAGCGCGGCGACCCTGGTGGACTCGGCGCTCTTCGGCAGGAACGCGGCCCGGTCGTTGGTGGACACCTCGGACAGGCGGCCCGCGAAGGAGCCGAAGGCCCCGCCCAGCGCGAGCCAGACGAGGACGAGGGCCAGGGGCAGCAGGAACCGGATACGGCGAGGTGGCACGGGGGTCCTCCGGATCGGTCGACGGTCGGCGCGATGATATCTCAATCATTGAAAGACTTGACCATTGAGATAATCGGAGCGGGGCTGTCACGCCCTAGGCTGGGGGCGACCCGTGCGAGACCCGCCCGGTCCGCCCGTGTGCGCGACCCGTCGAGAGGTGACCCTTGTCCGAGCAGGAGCCGACCGCCGAAGCGCCCCGGCCGCCCGACAGCAAGGCCTTCGGCAACCTCCTGCAAGGGCTCGCCTCCGAGATGAACCTGCTCGGCCACGACTTCGCCGCCGCCCAGGGCCTGCACGCCACCGACGTCCAGGCGCTGCTCGCGATCATGCGCGGCTCCACCGGCATCGCCCCCGGCCCTGTCACCCCGAGCCGGCTGCGCGAGGAGCTCGCCCTCACCTCCGGAGCGGTGACCGCCGTCCTCGACCGGCTGGAGCGCGCCGGACACATCCACCGCAGCCGCGACGCCGCCGACCGCCGCCAGGTCCAGGTCCACTACAACCCCGGCGCGAGCAGGATGGCCGCCGCCTGGTTCGCCCCCGTCGCCGCCTGCACCGACACCGTGGCCGCCGAGTTCAGCCCGGACGAACTGCGGACCGTCGCCCGCTTCCTCGGCCGGATGACCACCGGCCTGGAGGAACTGCGCCGCACCCGCCGCGACGACGCCGGGGCCGCCGGGGCCGATGCGGCGAGGGGCGGCGTGGCGCGGGTGGCTGCGCAGGCCGGCGGGGGTGCCCAGGCCGGTCCGGATTCGGAACCTCCGATTCGCATATGACGAACCGTAACGGGTAATTCACTCCCAGTGATTGACGGCGTCCGTCCAACACGCGGCGGACCTGCAACCGGGAGGCGGCGATGGCAACGGTCTTCAGCGCGGACTTCACGTCGGCACGGCAGTGGGTGGCGGGGCGCACCAGCGCCTATCCCCGGATGGGGCCCACCAACAGGAGCGACCACAAGCTCGACCACCTCACCACCGCCTACTGCCCGGGAGGCGTCTTCGCCGCCACCCGGCGGCTCGGCAGCGACCTGTGGGACTGCAACCTGCTCACCACCGAAGGCAGCCCGGACGGCTTCCAGCTGCTGCCCGGCGACGTCATGCTCGCCCGGGTCACCCTCCCCACCGAGCTCGGCGCCTGGCCCGCCATCTGGACCTGGCGGGACGGCGGCAACGAGATCGACGTCTTCGAGTACCACCCGGACAACCCGGACCTGCTGGAGGTCTCCAACCACGTCCGCGGCGGCTACCGCTACTGGCACGGCGGCCCCGCCGGCATAGCCCCCGGCGCCACCGTCGAGCTCCGCACCGTCTTCGGCAGCACCTCCGTCGACTGGTACGCCAACGGTGTCGCCGTCTACTCCGACCGCCGCGGCGTCGGATCCGCCTGGCACGCCTACCTGATCGTCAACCTCTCCGTCTCCGACGGCACCTACCACCCGCGCCCGCCCGCCAACGGCCCCGCCCGGCTCAGCTGGACCTGCCACAGCCTCGTCGTCGAACGCTGACCGCCGCCCGGCCCACCACGGCCCCGGCCCTCCACGGCCCCGGCCCTCCGCGGCCCCGCACCGACCCGCCCCAGCACCCGACCGGCCCGCGCCGCCGGGTGCCCGGGCCGCCCGCCGCTCCTTCGACGCACCCCGGGCGCGCACAGGCCGTCACCCGAACGGCCGCCCCTGGCCGGCACGCCGCCGGTGGCCCACCCTGGAAGTGTCGGCCCCGCCCCCGGGCACAACGGCCCCGCACCCGGCCGACCGCCGACGGGAGGACGCGATGACCCCGACGAAGACCCGGAAAGTCCTGGTGGCCTACGGCAGCAAGCACGGCGCCACCGCCGGGATCGCCGCCGAGATCGGCATCACCCTCAGACAGGACGGCTTCGACGCCGCCGTCCTCCCGGCCGGCGAGGTCCGCGACGTCTCCCCGTACGACGCCGTCATCCTCGGCGGCTCGCTCTACGCCGGACACTGGCACCGCGACGCCGTGCGCTGCGCCCACCGCAACGCCGACGCCCTCAACGAACGCCCCGTCTGGCTGTTCAGCAGCGGCCCGATCGACAGCACCGCCGAACGCGAGGACCTCCTCCCCGTCCCCGGCGCCGCACGCGAGATGGAACGCCTCCACGCCCGCGGCCACGTCACCTTCGGCGGCCGGATGGCCCCCGACACCCCCGGCCTGCTCGCCCGCCTCATGGTCCGCCGCGGCACCAGCGGCGACTACCGCAATGCCGAGCAGATCCGGGCCTGGACCCACCAGGTCGCCGGCGAACTGCGCCACAGGTCGTAGCGGCCGGCCGTGCCCGCCGCAGCCGGCCCACGCGCCGACCGCCGTACGGGCGTAAGGACATGGCAGCATCAGCGGTGTGGTGATCTACGACGAACGGCTCTCCGTCCCGCTGCGCTGGTGGCTGGCCACGCTGGCAGCCTCCGCCGGGACGGCGGCCGCGCTGCTCCCGCTCGGACCACTGCCCGCCGCGACCGGCGGCGCGCTGCTGCCGGCGGTGGTCGCCTGGGCGCTGCGCGGGTACGGCGCGGTGCGCATCCGGGTCTGCGACGGCGTGCTCGTGGCCGGGCCGATCGTGCTGCGGGCCGAACACTTCGGCCGGGTGGAGGTCCTCGACGAGGCCGAGGCGCTGGCCTGGCGCACCCGGCGGGCCGGGCCGCAGGCGCGCCTGCTGATGCGCGGATTCCTTCCGCAGGCCGTCCGGATCGAGATCACCGAGCCGTCCCTGCTCTGCCCGTTCGTCTACCTCTCCACCCGCCGCCCGGCCGCCCTGGCCGGAGCCCTCGCCGACGCCCGCGCCCGCTACGGCGTCCCGGCCGCGGTCTGACGGGCGGCCCTGCCGCACGCCGGCCGTCCTGACCGTAGGACGTGCCGTCAGCGCCCGCGGGGTGCGTACATGATGACGGCCACGCCGACCAGGCAGACCAGCGCGCCGATCACGTCGTACCGGTCGGGCCGGTAGCCGTCCACGACCATCCCCCAGGCGAGCGAACCCGCGACGAACACACCGCCGTACGCGGCGAGGATGCGGCCGAAGTTCGCGTCGTCCTGCAGTGTCGCCACAAAGCCGTACGCGCCGAGGGCCAGCACGCCGGCCCCCATCCACGCCAGGCCCCGGTGCTCGCGGGTACCCTGCCACACCAGCCAGGCGCCGCCGATCTCCAGCAGGGCGGCGAGCAGGAACAGCAGGACGGAGCGCAGGACGGTCATGCGCAGACCCTATGCGCCGACCGGGCCGGCGAGCCGTGCCGCAATCCTTCAGGCGGACACCGACCGCCACCGGCGCCGTCACGGCGGCGAGCCCGCCGACGGCGGCGGCCGGCCCGCCGACCGGGGCGGGCGGCTCGACCGTCGGCGTGGAACGTGCCCCGTTCCCTGCACGTGACGGACCCTCGGCTCCGGTCAGCGGTACGGCACGACCGCGACCGGGCAGGTGACGTGGTGGATCGCCGCATGGGCCACCGGTCCGACGTGCCCGCCGAACGTCACCCGCCGGTCGTGCCGACCGACCACCAGCAGCCCGACGTCCTCGCCGACGGCCTCCACCACCGCGTGGGCGGCACTGCCGGGAAGCACCGCCGACTCCACCCGGACCTCCGGGTACCTGATCCGCCACGGTGCCAGGGTGTCGGCGAGGGCCTGCTGCTCGGCCGTCGTCAGGTCGGCCGAGATCGCCGCGATCGCACCGAAGGCCATGTACTCACTGCCCGCCGGCGGTCCCGCCGCGTGCAGCACCCGCAGCGGCACCGCGCGCCGGGCGGCGGTCCCGAAGGCGAAGTCCACCACCTCGGGGCACTCGTGCCGCAGGTCCAGCGCGAGCGCCACGGCCGTCCCCTGCGCCGCGCCCGAGCCCGCGCCGGGACCGGACGGTGCGCCACCGGACCGGACCAGCACGACCGGGCAGGCGGCACGGGCCAGCACCTCCTGACTGACCGAGCCGACCAGGAAGCCGCGCAGTGTGCTCAGGCCGCGCGAACCCAGCACCAGCACGGAGGCCTTCTCCGCGGCGGCCGTGAGCACCGCGGCGGGCGCGTCCGGCACCAGCCGGGCCTGCACGTCGACGTCGCCGGCCGCTGCGCGCACCGCGGCCTCCTGGTCCGCCAGCTGCTGCCGCACCCACCGGTCGGCGTCCTCCCCGCCCAGCACGTGGTGCTTGGGCCACGGCCAGGCCTGGAGGAGTTCCAGCGGCACCCCGCGCAGCCTCGCCTCGGCGGTCGCCCAGTGCAGCGCGGCCATGCTCTCGGCCGAGCCGTCGAAGCCGACCACGATGGGTTCGTTCACGGGAGCCTCCCGAGGCGTGCGGCGCTGCTGTTCCTGCTGTGCGGTCCGGCCCGCGGTGCCGCCGACGCGCCGGGCGGCGCAGAGGCGGCGCACAGAGTGGACAGCAGGGGCATACCCGCGCCGTCCGTGCTCCATCGCACCAGTTCTACGCCCTTGCGTGCCAGGGCCGTCCGACCCTTCCCCGGACGGCCGTCCGGGAAACGACGGGCGACCTGCCGGCATACCCCACGCGGGCACGCGGTGCAGGGGTACGGGGGCCCCGGTCGGCAGACCTGGCGGTTCCGCCGGGCACGGGCTCTACTGGGGGACGAGACAGCTGCGCGGACCCGCCGCTGAACGCGCGGGCCGGGAGCGCCCGCCGCGCATGCCGGGAGGACAGCCGTGAACGACAACGCCCACTCCGCGCCCGGTCACGCCCCGATCGGTGACCGGCCGCCCGGCCCGGGCACTTCCGACCCGGGCGCGTCCGATCCCGCTGCGATCGCCCGGCGCATCGACGAGCGGCGCGAAGCCCTCGGCCTGACCGAGGCCGAACTCGCCTCCCGGGCCGGCATGGCGGCCCGCTACCTGCAGCACCTCGCCGAAGCCGGGCCGGCCTTCGATCCGGCCGGGTTCCTCCGCCTCGCCACCGCCCTGGGCCTCAGCCACCGCGACCTGGTGGAAGGCCGCACCGACCCGGCCCCCGGTCAGGGCGGGGCGCCCGATCACCCCGTCCTGGTCCAGCTCACCGTGCGCGAGTGCTGGGACCGGATCGGCGACCACGGCGTCGGACGCGTCGCCCTCCCCGCCGGCCCCGGACCGGCCGTCTTCCCGGTCAACTACATCGTCGTCGCCAGGACGGTCGCGTACCGCACCGCCCCGCACAGCGCCGCGGCGCCGCCCGCCGGCAGCAACCTCTCCTTCCAGATCGACCGGATCGACGAGCAGCTCAGCCGCGGCTGGAGCGTCCTGCTGGTCGGCACCGCCGAGCACGTGACCGCGCGGGACGAGGTCAAGCACCTCGACGCCCACCCGGGCTCCGAACCGTGGGCGGGCGGCGACAACCCGCTCTGGATCCGGATCCGGCCCGACCAGGTCAGCGGCCGCCGCGTCGGCTCGCTCTGACCGGGCGGCCGCCACGACCACCCGGACCCGGCCGGGCGCCCGACGCCGCGCGCCGGTGCGACGCGAACCGTCGGACAAGCCCTAGCCTGGCCGAGCCATGACGATCGCCATCGCCCTGCTCACCCAGGACCTCCGGCTCCACGACAACCCGGTGCTGCACGCGGCCGTCCGCAGCGCCGACCAGGTGGTCCCGCTCTTCGTCCTGGACGCCGACATCGAGGCGGCCGGATTCGCCACCCCCAACCGGCGGGCGTTCCTGGCGGGCTGTCTGGCCGATCTCGACTCCTCCCTGCGCCGGGCCGGCAGCCGCCTGCTGCTCCGCCGGGGCTCCGCGGTGGCGGAGACGGCGAAGCTCGCGGACGAGGTCGGCGCGGTCGCGGTGCACGTCGCCGCCGGAGTCAGCTCCTTCGCCCGGCGGCGCGAAGCCGGGCTGCGGGAACACTTCGCCGACCGGCTCCAGGTGCACGACGGCTCCCTCACCGCCCTGCCGCCCGGTGCCGTCGCCCCCAACGGCAAGGACCACTACGCGGTCTTCACCCCGTACTTCCGGGCCTGGCAGCAGAGCACCCGCCGCCCGCCGCACCGCGCACCGCGCAGCCTGCGCACCCCGGACGGCCCCTCCGGCATCGACATCGCCACCCTCCGCGACACGCGCGCCGACTCGCCCGGACTGCCGCCCGGCGGTGAGACCGAGGCCCGCACCCGCTGGAAGGCCTGGGACGTCGCCGCGTACCAGGAGGTGCACGACGACCTGGCGGCCGACGGCACGTCACGCCTCTCGCCCTACCTGCACTTCGGCTGCCTGTCCGCCACCGAACTGGTCGACCTGGCCGAGCGGCGCGGCGGCCCGGGCGCCGAGGCCTTCGTCCGGCAGCTCGTCTGGCGGGACTTCCACCACCAGGTGCTCGCCGCCCGGCCGGACGCCGCATGGCAGGACTACCGCGCCAAGGGCGACGGCTGGCACACCGACGACCGCGAGGCGCAGGCCTGGCGGCAGGGTCGCACCGGCTTCCCCGTCGTCGACGCCGGGATGCGCCAACTCGCCCACGAGGGCTGGATGCACAACCGGGCCCGGCTGCTCACCGCCTCCTTCCTCACCAAGACGCTGTACCAGGACTGGCGGATCGGGGCCCGGCACTTCCTGCACTTCCTGGTCGACGGCGACATCGCCAACAACCAGCTCAACTGGCAGTGGGTGGCCGGCACCGGCGCCGACACCCGGCCCAACCGCGTGCTCAACCCGCTCACCCAGGCCGACCGGCTCGACCCGGACGGCTCCTACGTACGGCAGTGGCTGCCCGAACTCGCCCACCTCCCCGGCCGGGCGATCCACCGCCCCTGGCTGCTGGACCGGCCACCGGCCGACTACCCGACGCCACTGGTCGACCCGGGCGAGACCGCCACCCGCCTGCGCCGGGGCCGCGGCCTCGACTGACCGGCCGGCCGCCCACCCGCTGACCGCCGCCCGACACCTGCGAGGCCGAATGGACGCCCTGCTGCACGCCCTGAAGATCACCGGCGCGATGACCTGGGAGATCACCTGGGCGCTGATCCTCGGGTTCCTGCTCTCGGCGATCGTCCAGGCCGTGGTCCACCGCGAGACGGTCGCCCGGGCGCTGGGGGACGACCGCCCGCGGACGCTCACGCTCGCCGCCGGACTCGGCATGGCCTCGTCCTCCTGTTCGTACGCCGCCGTCGCGCTCGCCCGCTCGCTCTTCCGCAAGGGCGCGAACTTCACCGCGGCGATGGCCTTCGAGATCGCCTCGACCAACCTGGTCGTCGAACTCGGCGTGATCCTGGCACTGCTGATGGGATGGCAGTTCACCGCGGCCGAGTTCACCGGCGGGCCGATCATGATCGTCGTCCTGGCCGTGCTGTTCCGCCGGCTGCTGCGCCCGTCGATGGTGCGGGAGGCCCGGGAGACCGCCGACCGCGGGGCGGCCGGCTCCATGGAGGGCCACGCGGCGATGGACATGAGCGTACGGCGCGGCGGAAGCTTCACCCGGCGGCTCGTCTCGCCCGAGGGATTCACCTCCGTCTCCCACGTCTTCGTGATGGAGTGGGCCGCGATCCTCCGCGACCTGGTCCTCGGACTCCTCATCGCGGGCGCGGTCGCCGCGTGGGTGCCGGACTCCTTCTGGGAGGCCTTCTTCTTCACCGGCCACCCCGTGGCGGCCAAGATCTGGGGCCCGCTGATCGGGCCGGTCGTGGCGATCGCCTCGTTCGTCTGCTCCGTCGGCAACGTCCCGCTCGCGGTGGTGCTCTGGAAGGGCGGCATCAGCTTCGGCGGCGTGGTCTCCTTCATCTTCGCCGACCTGCTGATCCTGCCGATCCTCAACATCTACCGGAAGTACTACGGGCGGCGGACCACCCTCTTCCTGCTGGGCACCTTCTACACGGCCATGGTGGTCGCCGGATACGCGGTCGAGATCGTCTTCGGCGCCCTCGGCCTGATCCCCGATCAGGCCGACGCCACGGTTCCCTCCGAGGGCGTGACATGGAACTACACCACCTGGCTGAACATCCTCTTCCTGCTCCTCGCCGCGGTGCTGGTCCACCGCTTCTTCCGGACCGGCGGTACGGGGATGCTGCACGCGATGGGCGGGGCTCCCGACGCGGCACGGCACGACCACGGCACCGTCCCCGGAGCCGGTCCCACCGTGTGACGGCGCCGCGGCGGGGCAGGCGCGTCCCCGGCGCGGGCCGCCCGGCCCCGTCGCAGCGAACGGAGGCCGATCACGGCTGAGCCCGTGACACCCGTAGGAGGCGCCGCCCACCCGCCGCGCACCGCCGGCCCGCGGGGGGACACGGTCCGGACGATGGTCCCGGCCCGCCTGGACAGACTGCCGTGGTCGCGCTGGCACTGGCGCATCGTCATCGGCCTCGGAACGGTCTGGATCCTCGACGGCCTCGAAGTCACCATCGTGGGCAACATCGCCGCCCGGCTCGCCGAGTCGGGCAGCGGTATCAGCATCTCCACCGCCCAGGTCACCACCGTGGCGGCCGCCCTGTACGTCGCCGGAGCCTGCCGCGGCGCACTGTTCTTCGGCTGGCTGACGGACCGGCTCGGCCGGAAGAAGCTGTTCATGGTGACACTGGCGGTCTACCTCGCGGCCACCGCCCTCACCGCGCTCTCCCGGACGGCCTGGTTCTTCTTCCTCTGCCGGTCCTTCACCGGATTCGGCATCGGCGGCGAGTACGCGGCCATCAATTCGGCGATCGACGAGCTGATCCCGGCCCGGGTCCGCGGCCGGATCGATCTGATCATCAACGGCAGCTTCTGGATCGGTGCCGCCGTGGGCGCGTTCGCCTCGATCGCCCTGCTGAACATGGCCCTGTTCGCGACCGACGTCGGCTGGCGGCTCGCCTTCGCCCTCGGCGTCGTCCTCGGCCTCGTCATCCTGCTGGTGCGGCGGCACGTCCCGGAGAGCCCACGCTGGCTGTTCACCCACGGACGCGCGGAGGAGGCGAAGCGCCGCAGCCTCGAATCCCTCGCCGCACCGCTCAGCCAGGTGCAGCCGGCGACGGCCGGACAGTCCCGGGTGTGAGCTGCGGCTTTCCTCGAATCGGCGTGTTCGGTTCGGCCGGTGCTGGGCACACGCGCTGTTGGAGGTGTTTTCCATGATCGCACTGCTTCTCGTCCTTCTGCTGATCCTCGTCCTCTTCGGTGCGGGGTTCGCGGTGAACGCGCTCTGGTGGGTGGCCCTGGTGCTGCTGATCGTGTGGGTGGTCGGGTTCTTCGCCCGCAGCGGGTCGGGCGGCCGCTGGTACCGCTGGTAGGCCGACCGAACGTGGTGGGGGCGGCAGAACGGAGGAGAGGGCGCACACGTCCGAGCAGTGCGCCGATCGCAACGGGGTGAGGAGATGGCGAAGGGCTTCGTGCCGGTGGGGCAGGCCGGCGGGGCCGTGCTCGCACGCCCCGCCGCCGCGCGCCGCCGGTGCTTCCCCGGCGGCGCGGGCGACGTCCGGGCCGGCCGGGTGTTCACCACCCGGGTCCTCGGTGAGTGGGGCCGCCCGGGCGGCGAGGAATTCCGGGCCGACACGCTGCTGGTGGTCTCGGAACTGCTGTCCAACGGCCTCCTGCACGCCGGCGGGCCCGTCGAACTCACCCTGAGACGGAACTGGCCCACCATCCGGGTCGAGGTCTTCGACACCGGCCCCGGCAGCCCCGAACCGCACGACCCCCGGGAGTCCGGACGGCCCGGCGGCCGCGGACTGCACATCGTGGACCGCCTGAGCACCGACTGGGGCGTCGTCCGGCACCGGCACGGCAAGACCGTCTGGGCCGACCTCCGCCTCGCGGGACGATCCCGCCCCGACCCCAACCGCTCACACAGAACACAGAACTGACAAGGAGACAGCCCATGCTCGCGCTCGGACTCCTGCTGCTGGCAGCGACCGGTGCCTTCACCGGACTGCTCATCGCCGAGAACCTCGACGGCGGACCGACCACCACCGTGACGATGTTCGGCAACGACCTCGCCACCATGAACAGCCTCGCGATCTTCCTCGCGGGTATCGCGCTGACCCTGCTCTTCGTGCTCGCCTGCCTCATGGTGCTGATGGGCCGCCGCCGTGCCCGCCGACGTGGCGCAGAGCTGCGCGCGTCCCGCCGGGCCGGTGCCCGGGGAGTACCCGGAGGCGCCGTTCCGGCGGACCCGGCCGCCACGCAGGCCCACGCCGCGCCGGCCGCCGCCCAGCCGTACGCCGACCGGGCACCGCTGGGCGGCGGAGCCACCGCTCCGACCGGTCCGACGGACACCCGGGCGCAGTCCGGCGAGGCCCGGCAGGCGGCCGAGTACCAGGAGCACCACCGAGCGGCCGAACAGGCGGCCGAACAGGAAGCGGCGCCGAAGCCCGACCGCGGCCCGGTGAACCGCCTCGGCCACTGACCGGAACCGCGTCCAGGGGACGGAGCGGACCGGCCGGCGCCGTACGCTGCGCATGTCCGCCCGAGCCCGCGCCGGTCCGCGCCTTCGTGACGCCCGCCCGGCCCTCAGGAGGGAGTCGGCATGCCGTCAGCAGCCCTCTTCGACGTCGACGGAACCCTGCTCGACACCAGCTACCTGCACACCGTGGCGTGGTCGGAGGCGCTCGCCCAGTTCGGCTTCGACCCGGACATGGCACGCGTCCACGGCGCGATCGGCATGGCCGGCGACCAACTGCTCGACCACCTGCTCGGCCCGGACCGCGACCGGGCGCAGGACGGCGGGATCAGTGCCGCTCAGCAGGCCCTGTACGCGCGGTTCTGGCCACGTCTGCGAGCCTTCGACGGGGCGGCCGACCTGCTTCGCGAGGTGGCGGCGCGGGGCCGCCGGGTGGTGCTGGCCAGTTCCGCCTCCGGGCGCGACCTGGAGGTCGTGAGACGCGTGCTCGGTGCGGAGGACGTGCTCTGGGCGAGCACCGGCGCGGAGGACGTCGAGGCGTCGAAGCCCGCGCCCGACCTGGTGCACGCGGCACTCCGGCGGGCGGAGGCCGGCCCCGGCCAGGCACTCTTCGTCGGCGACACCCGGTGGGACATCCAGGCCGCTGCGGCGGCAGGCGTGCCGTGCATCGCCGTCACCTGCGGCGGTGTCGCCGAGTGCGAGCTGCGCGCCGCCGGGGCGCTGGAGGTGCATGCCGGCCCGGCGGCCCTGCTCGCCGCCCTGGACGACAGTGCCCTCGGCCAGGGGTGAGAGCCCGCGGCGCGTGGCCCCGTATACCCGCAGCCGCGTGAGGCCGTCCGTTCAACGGCCGCGGCCCCGTGGCGGGGCCGTCCGGCGATCCGGGGTTACACGCCGGCCGAGCGGGTATAACGATCAGACGGAGGCCTTGGGACCTGTACCCGCCTCCGGTCCGGCGGCCACTGGCCGCCGCGATTCCCCTGGCACCTCGATGTGCCGGGACACCGTCGCCTGAAGCCGTCGGGCGGCCCGGTGTCCCACCCCCGCACCGTGCTGCGCCGTGCGCGCACGTCCTGCGGCTCCCCCGTTCTGCGGAGATGACTCCCCGTGTGCGCTGCCGTCGTTCCCACGACCACCGCTGCCCCGGCGTCCGCCGACTCCCCGGCCCACGCCGCCTCCACCCCGTTCACCGCTCTCACCCCGCATGCCGACATACCGCTGCGCGACGCCCGCACGACCCCGGTGGGGGTCGCGTCGGAGCCGCGTCCGACCCCGCAGGAGATGCGGTCGATGGGCAAGACCGAGGCACGGGCGCTGAGCGACGCGCTCTTCGAACGCCTGGCCGCCCTCGAACCCGGCACCCGCGACTACAGCTACGTCCGCGGCACCGTGATCGAGCTGAACATGCCGCTCGTCCGCTTCGTCGCCGCCGGCTTCCGGCACCGTGCGGCCGACATGGACGACATCCTCCAGGTCGGCACGGTCGGCCTCATCAAGGCCGTGGACGGCTACGACCACACGCGCGGGGTCGAGTTCCTCACCTACGCCATCCCGACGATCACCGGCGAGATCAAGCGGTTCTTCCGCGACACCACCTGGCCCGTCCGGGTTCCGCGCAGCCTGCAGGAGCTCTACCTGACCGTGGCCCGCTCCTCCGACCGGATGGAGCAGGACCTCGGGCGGCTGCCCACCCCGCAGGAACTCGCCGCGGAGCTCGGACTCACCCCCGACGAGGTCGCCGCAGGCCTCTCCGCCGGCCGCGCCTACCGGTCGGACTCGCTGGACGCGCTCCGCGAGGACGGCCCGGACGAGGCGGGAAGCTCCCTGCTGGACCGCCTCGGCGCCTGCGACCCCGACATCGACCTGGTCGACTTCCGGGAGTCCGTCCGCCCGCTGCTGACCGAGCTGTCGGAGCGGGAACGGACCGTCCTGCGGCTGCGGTTCTGGGGCAACCACACCCAGTCGGAGATCGCGGCCAGGATCGGCGTCTCGCAGATGCACGTCTCCCGCATCCTCGCCGCCACGCTCTCGCGCCTGCGCGAACGCCTGGAGGGCCGGGCCGCGTAGGGTGCCCGGACACCCGCCTCGGCGCCCGTTGAACCGGTGCACCGCCGGGCCGGCACGACCGGTCGGCCCGACGGCGCGGGGCTACGCTGGCTCCGTGGCAGGCCACAACGGGAATCCCGCTTCTGGGCCGCCCGGACCGCCGTCCGAGGTGCTGGACGGATCGGCCGAGCGGTCCGTGCTGCAGGCCACGGTCGACCGGCTGCGGGCCGAGGTCGAGGGCCTGCGGACCGCGATGCGCTCCCGGGCCGTGATCGAACAGGCCAAGGGCATCCTGGCGGAGCGCCACGGCTGCACGCCCGACCAGGCGTTCGACCGGCTCGCCGGGCTCTCCCAGGACCGCAACCGGAAGCTGGTGGAGATCGCCGCCGACGTGGTGGGCGTCGCAGCACCCCTGGAGACCCCGGTCGGCCACGCCGATCCGGCCGCCGGCGCACCCGTCGACGGTGCGAGCCCGCGGGCGGCCCCGCCGCCGGCGGCGCCCCCCGCTCCACGGACCGCGGCGGAGCCGGGCGACCCGCCACCCGTGCTCGCCGCGGCACCGACCGCCCAGGGCCTCGCCGCCCGCTACCACCTCGCCGCGGCCGCGCTGGCCTCGGCCGGCAGCACCGAGGACCTCGCCAGGCTGCTGCACGAGACCGCGCTGGCCCCGCTGGGCGTCACCGCGGCCGTGCTCGCCCTGCTCGAACCCGACGGCGCCCTGCGCCTGGTCGGCAGCCACGGCGTCCCCGCACGCCGGCTCAGCCAGTGGCAGCGGATCCCGCCGATGACCGCCCTGCCGCTCACCGAGGCGGCCCAGTCGGGTACCGCCGTCTGGGTCGCCGACCGCACCGACTTCGCGGCCCGCTACCCGGACGTCTCCGGTGAGGACCTCGTCCCGGGCCGGACGGTCTGCGCGCTGCCGCTGCGCACCGGCGGCCGGGTGATCGGCGCGATGAAGCTCGGCTGGGACGAGGAGTACCGGCCCGACCCGGAGGCCGAGCGGTACCTGGCGGCGGTTTCCGCCCTCTGCGCCGCCGAACTGCTGCGGGTCGTGGCGGGCACCGGGCCCGGCCGGGCGGCCCCGGTCGCCGAGCCGTGGTTCCGGGCCGTCCTGGACGCGCTGCTCGACCCCGTGCTGATCCTCGGGGCCGTCCGCGAGCCCGACGGCACCGCCGTCGACCTGCGGGTGGAGCATGCCAACGCGGCGACCGTCGACCTGGCGGGCCGGACCGCCGAGGACATGGTCGGCCGCCGCCTCACCGCGCTCTACCCCGGCATGGTGGCCTCCGGCACCTTCGGCCGGCTGCTGGAGGTCGCCGGCACCGGCGTCCCGTACGAGGGCGAGGCGGAGCGCTTCGAGGAGGTCGTCGGCGGCGCCGTCCGGGCGTCCGCGATGACCCTGCACGCCACCCCCTTCCTGGACGGTGTGCTGGTCAGCTGGCGCGCCCACGACGTGCAGGACCGGCAGGACGCGCTGCTGGCACAGGCCCAGCGGCTCGCCAGGCTGGGGACGTGGAGCTGGGAGCCGGGCAGCACCCGGCTCACCTGCTCGCCCGAGGTTCCCCGCCTGCTCGGGCTGCAGGACGACGGCAGCGGCGGGATCGGCATCGCCCGGGCGCTGGCCGCCGTGGTGCCCGGCGACCGGGCCGAGGTCCGGGCCGCCGCCGCCCGGATCCTGACCGGCGCCTCCGACGCCACACTGGAGCTCCGGGCGGGCGGTGAGGGCGACGTCCGCAGCCTCCGGGTGCTTGCCACGGCCGTCCGCGGCGTCACCGGGCCCGCCGCGGTCGCCGTCCGCGGCGTCGTGCAGGACATCACCGGCCGCCGCCGCACCGAGCAGGAACTCGCCGGCACCCGCACCCGGCTCGCCGAGCAGCGCCGCCGCGCCGACACCGAGCACCGCGCCGTCGTGGCCCTCCAGCGCGCGCTGATGGACGCCCCGGCCGGCCCGCCCACGCCCGGCCTGCGGACCGCCGCCCGCTACCTGCCCGCCGGCCGCGGCAACAAGGTCGGCGGCGACTGGTGGGACGTCCTCGCGCTGCCCGACGGCGCCGTGCTCGTCGTGGTCGGCGACGTCTCCGGGCACGGGCTGCCCGCGGCCGCCGGCATGGCCAACCTGCGGCACGCGCTGCGCGGCCTCGCCTACACCGGGGCGCCGCCCGAGGAACTCCTCGCCCGGCTCAACCGGATGCTCTGCCACGAGCGCGGCAACTACATCGCCACCGCCGTGTGCGGCCGCCTCGACCCGGCCACCCGGACACTGACCTGGGCGCGGGCCGGCCACCTCCCGCCGGTGGTGACCAGCGGCGGCGGCGCGGCCCGGCTGCTGGAGATGCCCGACGGGATCGTCCTCGGCGCCGTGGCCGGCGCCCGCTACCGCCCGGCCGAACTCCGTCTGGACCCGGGCGACACCCTGCTGCTCTACACCGACGGCCTGGTCGAACGCCGCGGCGCCGACCTGGGCCAGGGCGTCCACCGCCTGGTCGAGGCGCTGCGCGACTACCGTGCGGACGACATCGAAGGCTGCCTCGACCACGTGCTGCGCCGCCTCGGCGCCCCCAACCCGCTCGACGACACCTGCCTGGTCGGCCTCCGCCTCGGCTGACCGCCGTGGCGGCCGCCGGGGGAAGTGCCGACCTATGGTGGAGGGAGCACCCCTCCACGGGAGGAGCCGGAGAATGGACGCCGACACTGCGGCACCCGGTGGGCCAGCGGGCGCCGACCACCTGACCGTCTCCGTGGACGGGTCGGCCGGACGGTGGGTCCTGCGGCTGGTCGGCGAGCTGGACCACGACAGCGCCCGGCCGTTCCGTGAGGCGCTGGACAGGACGCTGGCGGACACGCCGGGCCTGGTGGTCGTCGAGTGCTCCGGCCTGTCCTTCTGCGACTCCACCGGCCTGAACCTGCTGCTGCGGGCCCGTCTGTCGGCGCTGGCCCGGGGCGGCGAGGTGGTGCTGGCGGCCCCCACGGCGATGGTGCAGCGGATGCTGCAGATCACCGGCGCCCGAGAGATCTTCCGGGTGTTCGACAGTGCCGCGGAGGCGGGGCCCGAACCGGGCGGTGATGGATGACGGGGACGGGTGGCCCGGCATTCCCGGACGAGCAGGTCCGCCGGCTGGCCCTGTACGAGAGCCGCGGCGCGGTGCAGCACTGCCGGGAGTTCACCAACGAGGCCCTGCACGACTGGGGCTGGCTCCCCGCAGCGGACGGCGAGCGGCTCGCGGTGGCCGAGGACGTGCTGCTCATGGTGAGCGAGCTGGTCACCAACGCCTGCCTGCACGCCGGCGGTCCGCGTGAACTCGCGCTGCACCGCACCGGCGGTGGACTGAGGGTCGAGGTCTCGGACGGCAGCGCGGAGCCGCCCGTGCTGCAGACGGACCGGCCGCGCTCCCTTCCCGGCGGGCACGGCCTGCGGGTGGTCGACCGGCTGGCCGTGGCCTGGGGGAGTGTGCCCCGGCCGCTCGGCAAGACCGTCTGGCTGGAGGTGGAGGTACCGCCCGGTGACTGAGCGTGCCGGACGCGCCGCCCTCGGGCGCCCAGCGCCGCACGGCAGGTCGACCGGCCGCCGGCGGTGGGAGAGTGGACCGCAGAGAGACCCGTCCACAGGTGACGCACCGTACCGAGGACGACGATGAACGATTCCCTCCCGTCCGACCCCGAAGGCCGCCCCGGCCCCGACCGGCCCGCCCGCCGCACCGCCCACCCCCGACCGGTCGGCGCCGCGCTGTCCGAGGACGGGCTGCGGCAGCTGCTCGCCGGGCTGACGGCCGTCCGCGACGGTGACTTCGGCACCCGGCTGCCGACCGGCGGGCCCGGGCTGCTCGGCGAGATCGCCGAGGTGTTCAACGGCATGGCCGACCAGCTCTCCCGGGTGACCGACGAGGTGACCCGGGTGGCGCGCGAGGTCGGCGGCGACGGCCGGCTCGGCGGCCAGGCCGAGGTCGAGGGCGTCTCCGGCACCTGGCGCGAACTGACCGACTCGGTGAACGCGATGGCGGGCAACCTGACCACCCAGGTCCGCAACATCGCCCAGGTCACCACGGCGGTGGCGCGGGGCGACCTGACACAGAAGATCCAGGTCGACGCCCGCGGCGAGATCCTGGAGCTGAAGGACACCGTCAACACCATGGTCGACCAGCTGTCGGCCTTCGCCGACGAGGTGACCCGGGTGGCCCGCGAGGTCGGCACCGAGGGCAGCCTGGGCGGCCAGGCGCAGGTACCGGGGGTCGCCGGCACCTGGCGGGACCTCACCGACTCCGTCAACTCGATGGCCCGCAACCTGACGTCGCAGGTCCGCTCGATCGCGCAGGTCGCCACCGCCGTCGCGGACGGGGATCTGACGCAGAAGATCGGGGTCGGCGCCCACGGGGAGATCCTGGAGCTGAAGGACACCGTCAACACCATGGTCGACCGGCTGTCGGCCTTCGCCGACGAGGTCACCCGGGTGGCCCGCGAGGTCGGCAGCGAGGGCCGGCTCGGCGGGCAGGCCACCGTGCGCGACGTCTCCGGCACCTGGCGGGACCTCACCGACTCCGTCAACTCGATGGCCGGCAACCTCACCACGCAGGTCCGCTCGATCGCCGAGGTGACCACGGCGGTCGCCCGGGGCGATCTGACGCAGAAGATCCGGGTCGACGCACGCGGCGAGATCCTGGAGCTGAAGGAGACCATCAACACGATGGTCGACCAGCTGTCCGCCTTCGCCGACGAAGTCACCCGGGTGGCCCGGGCGGTGGGCACCGAGGGCAGCCTCGGCGGGCAGGCCACCGTCCGCGGTGTGTCCGGCACCTGGAAGGACCTCACCGACAACGTCAACGTGATGGCCTCCAACCTCACCGACCAGGTCCGCTCGATCGCCCAGGTCGCGGCCGCCGTGGCCAAGGGTGACCTGTCGCAGCGGATCACCGTCGCCGCCCGCGGCGAGGTCGCCGGCCTGGCGGACGCCATCAACACCATGGTCGACACGCTCTCCGCGTTCGCCGCCGAGGTCACCCGGGTCGCCCGGGAGGTCGGCACCGAGGGCCGGCTCGGCGGCCAGGCCACCGTGCCCAACGTGGCCGGCACCTGGAAGGACCTCACCGACAACGTCAACTCGATGGCGAACAACCTGACCAACCAGGTCCGCAACATCGCCCAGGTCACCACCGCGGTCGCCCGCGGCGAGCTCAACCGCAAGATCGACGTCGACGCCCGCGGTGAGATCCTGGAGCTCAAGACCACCATCAACACCATGGTCGACCAGCTGTCCTCGTTCGCCGCCGAGGTCACCCGGGTCGCCCGGGAGGTCGGCAGCGAGGGCCGGCTCGGCGGCCAGGCCGAGGTCGAGGGCGTCTCCGGCACCTGGAAGCGCCTCACTGAGAACGTCAACGAACTCGCCGGCAACCTCACCCGGCAGGTCCGGGCGATCGCCGAGGTCACCGGCGCCGTCGCCGAGGGCGACCTGACCCGCTCCATCACCGTCGACGCCTCCGGCGAGGTCGCCGACCTCAAGGACAACATCAACGCCATGGTGGGGTCGCTCCGCGAGACCACCCGCGCCAACCAGGAGCAGGACTGGCTGAAGACCAACCTCGCCAGGCTCACCGGACTCGTCCAGGGGCACCGCGATGTGACCGCCGTCGCCGACCTCATCATGAACGAGCTCACCCCGCTGGTCGGCGCCCAGTACGGCGCCTTCTACCTCGCCGAGGACACCGCAGACGGCACCGAACTCGTCCTCGTCAGCGGCTACGGCCGACCGGCCGGCGACCGCCCGCGGCGGCTGCGCCTGGGCGAGTCGCTGGTCGGCCAGGCCGCGCTGGCCCGCCGCCCGCTCGCCGTCGCCGACCTCCCGGACGGCTACGCCACCGTCTCCTCCAGCCTCGGCGCCGCCGCGCCGCGCGCCCTCGTCGTGCTGCCGATCACCGTCGAGGACCAGCTGCTCGGCGTCCTGGAGATCGCCACCCTGCACTCCTTCACCGAGGTCCACCGCGACTTCCTCGGCCGGTTCACCGAGGCCCTGGGCGCCAACCTCAGCATGCTGATCGCCAACGCCCGCACCGACGAGCTCCTGGAGGAGTCCCAGCGGCTCACCGCGGAACTGCGTGCCCGCTCCGAAGAACTCCAGAACGGCCAGCAGGAGTTGCGCGAATCCAACGCCGAACTCGAGGACAAGGCCGACCTGCTGGCCGCCCAGAACCGCGACATCGAGGCGAAGAACCTGGAGATCGAGCAGGCCCGCCGCGAACTCGAAGAACGGGCAAGGCAGTTGGCCCGCACCTCGATGTACAAGTCCGAGTTCCTGGCCAACATGAGCCACGAGCTGCGCACCCCGCTCAACAGTCTGCTCATCCTGGCGCAGCTGCTCTCCCAGAACCCGGCCGGCAACCTGACGGTCAAACAGGTCGAGTACGCGGAGATCATCCACTCGGCCGGCTCCGACCTGCTGCAACTGATCAACGACATCCTCGACCTCTCCAAGGTCGAGGCCGGGAAGATGGACATCCACGTCGAGCACTTCCCGCTGCGCGAACTCCTCGACTACGTCGAGTCGACGTTCCGGCCGCTGGCCGGACAGAAGCGCCTCGACTTCACGGTGGTCGCCGCGCCCGGCGTGCCGGACGTGCTCCACACCGACCAGGCGAGGCTGCGGCAGATCCTGCGCAACCTGCTCTCCAACGCGGTGAAGTTCACCGACAGCGGGCGGGTCGCACTGCGGATAGAACCCTCCACCGCGGAGGAGAGCGCCGCCGACGGCGGCGTACCGCCCGGCAGCCTGGCCTTCCGGGTCAGCGACACGGGCATCGGCATCGCCGAACAGCACCTGGGGTCCATCTTCGGCGCCTTCCAGCAGGCCGACGGCACCACCAGCCGCCGCTACGGCGGCACCGGTCTCGGACTCTCCATCAGCCGCGAACTCGCCCACCTGCTCGGCGGCACCATCACCTCCCGCAGCACCCTCGGCGAGGGCAGCTGCTTCACCCTCCACCTGCCCGCCGCCGCGGCCGGCGGCCAGCTGCCGGCCGCGCCGCCGAGCCCCGCCCGGCTGCTCGTCGTCGAGGCGCACCCGCCGGGCCTGCTGACCGCCGTCGCAGCCAGCGCCACCGCCCGCCACGACCCGCCCGCCGAGATCCGCACCGTCCGGGACGCCCGCGAACTGCGCACCGCGCTCGACCAGGGCCCGTGGCGGTGCGCCGTCGTCGATCTCGACCTGCCCGCCGAGCGGCTGCGGCCCGTCCTCGACGCGCTGCGTGCCGAAGGGCCCCCGGTCATCGGCCACTCCGACCGCCCCGCCCGGGACACGACCGGCCTCCCCGAGCCCGCCGTCGGGCTGGACGACCTCCGGGAGCGGATCACGACGGCGACGGCCACCCCCGGCGCCGCCCCCGACGACGGGCAGCCCGAGCACCGCGCCCGGCTGGCCGGCCGTACCGTCCTGGTCGTCGACGACGACGCCCGGAACGTCTTCGCCGTCACCGGCATGCTCGAACTCCACGGCGCCCGCGTCCTGCACGCCGACAACGGCCGCACCGGCCTCGACGTGCTCCGCGGCCACCCCGAGACCGCCCTCGTCCTGATGGACGTGATGATGCCCGGGATGGACGGCGACGCCGCCACCGCCGCCATCCGCAAGGAGGCCGGCCTGGCGGACGTCCCGATCATCGCGGTCTCCGCGAAGGCGATGCCCGAGGACCGGGCCCGCAGCCTCGCCGCCGGTGCCGACGACTACATCACCAAGCCCGTCGACACCGAGCACCTGCTCGGCCGGATCCTGCACTGGCTGGACGGCTGACCGCGATGGAGCGGCCCCGCCCCGCCGAACCCGGGAACCACGCCGCCGCGCACGGCCCGGCCGACAGGCTGGCCCGGCTTGTCAAACGGCTGGAGGCCGAGCGCGACTCCCTGCGCGAACACCTCGCCACCCGCCCGGTCGTCGAGATCGCCACGGGCATGCTCGCCGAACGGTTCCGCTGCCCGCCGTCGGACGCCGCCGCCCAGCTCGCCGAACTCGCCGCCGACGCGGGCGTCACCGTCCGCGGGCTCGCCGCCGAGATCGTCGGCGCGGCCGTCACCCCCGGCCGCGCCCTCGGCGAGCTCCCCACCGCCGACACCCGGGACGACCCGCCCCGGCCGCCCACCGACGCGGACACCGCCGCCCGCGCCGTCCTCCACCAGACCGCCGACCTGCTCGCCGCCGACGCCGCCGTCATCTGGGGCACCGCCCCCGGCGGCGGCCTCACGCTGCTCGGACAGTCCGGCCTCGACCCCGAGGACGTCCGCGCCTGGCGGCACGTCCCGCCGGGCATCGACACCCCGGCCCGGCTCGCCGCCCGCAGCGACCACGGGCTGTGGCCCGCGGACGGCCCCGCCGCCACCGACATTCCCACCGTCGGCCGGGCCACCACCCCGCACCGGCTCGTCCTGCCGATCCGCCGTCGCGGCCGCCTGCTCGGCGCCCTCGAACTCGGTTGGGCCGAACCCCCGCGCCCGCTGTCCGCGGCCGCACGCACCCGGCTGCGGGCCCTCGCCGAGGTCTGCGCCGTCACCGTCGACACCACGCCCGCGGACCCGGCCGGCGGCGAACCGCCGGCCGCCGACACGGCCGCCCTGGAGGCCGTCCTCGACCCGGCGCTGCTGCTCGCCCCGGTCGAGGGCCGCGACGGCGAGGTCGCCGACCTCCGCATCCTGCGCACCAACCGCCGCTTCCGCGACCCGGCCGGCCGCCCCCGGCACCGCGTCGAGGGCGCCACCCTGCTGGAGGCCTACCCGCTCGCCGCCACCCGCGGCCTGCTCGACCGGCTGCTGGCCGTGCTGGCCACCGGCGAACCCGTCCGCGAACGCTTCGTGCTCACCTTCCTCACCGACGACCTGTCCCGGCTGCCCGTGGTCGCCCGGATCGGCGCCGCCCCCACCGACGGCCACCTGCTGGTCAGCTGGCAGATCGAGGACGCCGACGCCCGACTCGTCGGCCTGCTCCACTCCGCCCAGCGCCTCGCCCGGGTCGGCGGCTTCGAGGAGGACCTGGCCACCGGCGACGTCCTGTGGGACGAGCGGATGTTCGCCCTGCACGGCCTGCCGCCCGACGCCACCCCCGTGCCGCTGGCCGCCCTCGCCGCCCACGTCCACCCCGAGGACCGCCGCGCCGTCCGGCGGCTCGTCCACGGCGTCCTCCGGGAGGGCCGGGCCTCCTCCGCGGTCTTCCGGCTGCTGCCGCCGGACGGGCCCACCCGCTGGGCCCGGGTCGTCGCCGAACCCGTCACCGACCCCGCCGGCCGGGTGGTCCTCGTCCGCGGCGCCGGCCAGGACGTCTCCGACCACCACCGCACCGAGGTCGCCCTCGCCGCCACCCGGGAACGCCTCGCCGACAGCGAACTCGAGGCCGCCCAACGGCACCGCCTCACGCTGCGGCTCCAGGAGGCCATCCTGCCGCCCGAACCGCCGCCGCTGGCCCGGGCCCGGCTGCACGCCGCCGTGCGCTACCGGCCCGCCGTCGAGAGCGACCGGGTCGGCGGCGACTGGTACGACATCCTGCCGCTGCCCGACGGCGGCGCCCTGCTCACCGTCGGCGACCTGGCCGGGCACGGCATCGAGGCCGCCACCGGCATGGTCGCGCTGCGCAACGCCCTGCGCGGACTCGCCGTCACCGGCGCCGGCCCCGCCCGGCTGCTGGAGTGGCTCAACCACACCGCCCTCGCCCTGCCCGAACCGGCCACCGCCACCGCGGTCTGCGCCCGCTTCGACCCGCGGACCCGCACCCTGCACTGGGCCCGCGCCGGACACCCGCCTCCCGTCCTGCTGCGCGCGGGCCGCCCCCGGGTACTGCCGCTGCCGCACGGCCTGCTGCTCGGCGCGGCCCCCGACGCCCGCTACGAGGAGCAGGCGGTGCCGATGGAACCCGGTGACGTCCTGCTGCTGTACACCGACGGACTGGTGGAGCGCCGCGGCACCGCCGACGAGGAGTCGCTGCGCCAGCTGCTCGCGGCGGCCGGCCCGCCAGGCCCCGACCTCGGCGGCTACCTCGACGCGCTGCTCGCACAGAGCCGCTCCGACACCGACGACGACACCTGCCTGATCGCCGTCCGCGCCGACCCGCAAGGCCCGGCCGGGGGCTGACCCGGCCGGGCCTTGCGCAGCGGTCAGGCCTCGGCCGTCAGTGCGGCGAGCTCGTCCACCACGTCGCCGTACCGGCCGCGCCGGGCGAAGGCGGCCCGCTGCCGCTCGGCGCCCGTCCCGGCCGCGCACAGGCCGGACAGCAGCAGGCGGACGGTACCCAGGTCGCCGGCGGCCTCCAGCCCCGGCCTGGCCCGCTCGACCAGCCGGTCCACCAGCAGGCGCATCGGCACGATCCGCCCGGTCACCGGGTCCGGCCCGTTGCCGTGGATGCCGGACTGCGCGGCCGACCAGTGCGCGGCGTCGATCATCGCCGTGGTGTCCGCGCCCGGCGGGCCGGCGTCCGCCGCGTCATCCTCGGGGAGCTCGGCCAGCATCGTGGTGGCGAGGCCGCGGACGAGCGCGGCGAGCAGCAGCGTGGTGTCCACGTCCGCGCTGGTGTCGGCCACCCTGATCTCCAGGGTCGGCACGTGCTCGGACGGCCGCGAGTACCAGTAGAGCATCGCGGTGTCCAGGATCACCCCGGCCTCCAGCAGCCCGCCCACCGTCGCCCGGTACGCGGGCTCGTCCAGCCACGGAGCCGGACCGACCGTCGGCCAGCGCCGGTAGAACGCGTGCCGCCAGCTCGCGTAGCCGGTGTCCCGGCCGGCGCTGAACGGCGAGTTCACGGCCAGCGCCTGGAGGACCGGCAGCCACGGCCGCATCCGGTTGTTCAGCGCCAGCGCCCGGGCCCGGCACGGCACCCCGATGTGCACATGGCACCCGCAGACCAGGCCCTCCGGGCTGGTGGCGACCGCGCCGACGTGCTCGCTGATCCGCCGGTAGCGGGCCGTGTCGGTGATCGACGGCGGGTGCTCCTCCACCATCACCGGCATCCCGGTGCCGACCGGCCGGCAGTCCGCGCCCGCGGCGGCCTCCCGCAGCACCGCCCGCGCATGCGCCAGATCGGCCCGCAGCTCCGCCAGGCCGTGCGCGGGCCGGGTGCACACCTCGGCCTGCGAGGTGAAGAACTCGGTTTGGACCCGCTCGCCGAGCACGTCCGAGGCCTCCTTGACGACGCCGGGCGCGCGACCGGCGGGCAGCCGGGAGTGCCGGTCGACCAGGAGGAACTCCTCCTCCACACCCACCGTCGGCACCTCCAGCACCCGGTGGGGGCGCACCCCGCCCGTCACCGGCCCGGGCCTCTCGCCGGGCCCGCCGAACCGCCCGGGCGGGCCAGGTCCGGCGGAGCGGGGTCCGGCCCCGGCACGGGCGGGTCCGGCGGCACCGGAGCGGGACCCGGGGGCACCGGTTCCGGCGCGGGCGGCACCGGGGGCACCGGGACGGGCGGGGGAGGGACGGGCGAAGCCGGGTCGGGAATCGGTCCGACATCCGGTCCCGGCGGAACGGGGACGGTCATGGCGTCCTCCTTGTCACGGGGGCGAACTCCGGACGCCTCGGGCGGCCGGGCACCCCGTCCATGGTCCGACGGCTCGCGCCGGACCGCAGCCCCCGGGCCGGCCGGCCCGGGGCACCGATCTCCCCCGTTCCGGCGCGTACCCCATGCCGCCCGCCCCAACCCCCGCGGCCGGAACGGCGGCAGCACGGGCGGGTGCCTCTCAGGTGCGGGCCGGGGCGCGGGCGAACTCGTCCAGCAGGGTGCGCTCGAAGGCGGGCAGGTCGGCAGGCCTGCGGCTGGAGACCAGCGTGTTGGGGCCGTCGTGGCAGACCGCCACCTCCCGGTCGACCCAGTGCGCGCCGGCGTTCCGCAGGTCGGTGCGCAGGCTCGGCCAGGAGGTGAGGGTCCGGCCGCGGACGACGTCCGCCTCGATCAGCGTCCACGGGCCGTGGCAGATCACCGCCACCGGTTTGCGCAGGTCGAAGAAGCCGCGGACGAAACCGACCGCCCGCGGGTCCATCCGCAGGAAGTCCGGGCTGGCGACGCCGCCCGGCAGGACGAGGGCGTCGAACTCCGCCGCCGTGACATCCGCGACCACCGCGTCCACCCGGAAGGTGTCGGCCGGGTCGAGGTGCCGGAACGCCCGGACCGTCCCGCCCTTGGTGGACACCAGCCGCGGCGTGCCGCCGGCCCGCTCCACCGCGTTCCACGGCGATTCCAGTTCGAGCTGCTCCGCGCCCTTGGGCGCCACCAGGAACGCCACCGCCCTGCCCTGCAGACCGGTCATCGCGGCCACCTTCCTCCGTACTCGGGTCCGGGCCGTCCCTCGACCGTCCCACCGGGCGGCCCGGTGCGAAACCGGGCGGCTCCCTACCGATCACGTCCCTACCGATCACGTCTCACCGATCGCGCCGACGGCGTCCGAGCACCAGCAGGTCCGCCGCCGCGAAGACGGCGAGCGCGCCGAAGGCCAGGGCCAGACAGGCCGGCACGGTGCGGCCCGCCGGGTCGCCGTCCCCGGCGGCCACCGCCCAGAACGCGAACAGGGCGGTCAGCAGTGCCAGGAGCGGCGCGGACACTCTGGACAGCGGCCGGCCCGGACCGCCGGTCGTGGACAGCACGGCCGATCACCTCCACCGGGGTCCGGCCGCAGCCGACCGGCCCCGTGACCGGCGTCTGCCCGGTCCGGCGCCGGCCACACCGCCCCGGTGGTGTGGCTTCGCGGGCCGGGCAGGAGCACAGTGAAGGGGGGAAGGAGGCCGCCATGACCGTCAATCCGGGCCCGCCCGAGCTGCGCCCGCACGATCCTCCCGGTACCGCCACCGTCCCGGTGAACCCCGGGCCGCCGGCCGACACGCTCCGCAGGCCGCACGAGCGGCACGAACGCCGCCCGCGGCACCACTGGCACTGGCCGCACCGCCATGACCGGTTCGACCGCCACCACCAGGACGGCCGCGACACCGAGCAGCCGCCCGAGCGCGACACCTGAGTCCGGCCCGACCGGGCCCGGCCAGCCCGCCGCCGGTGCGACTCACCTCTCCCGTGAGCCGTACCGGCGCAGCAGCGTGACCGGGAGGAGCACCCAGCAGAGGGCGAACCAGGCCATCACGGCGCCCGCGATCGCCCAGGCACCCCAGGTGAGGCCGGCGACCTTGAGCAGCAGCAGGAGCGCCGCGCCGACGTTCAGCGCGAGGAGCGCCACCCCGAGCGAGACCAGCCGGCCGGCGGCGGCGACCATGCGCGGCTTGACGTGCCGCCCGGCCAGCAGCCGGTGGTAGGAGACCGGCGCCATCAGGGTGCCGGTGGCCACCGCGCCCAGCGTCACGACGGCGACGTAGAGGGCGCGGTCGAAGCCGTGCAGCGTGGTGAAGCGCTCGGTGAACACCACGGTCAGCAGGAAGCCGAACATGATCTGCGCGCCGGTCTGCGCGATCCGCACCTCCTGGAGCAGCTCCGCCCAGAGCCGGTCGGCCCGCTCCTCAGGGCTCTCGTCCCGGCCGTCGGCCGGATCCCGCTGCTGTGCCATGGTCCCCATCCTCGGTGCGGCGGCGGCGCACCGCCGCACGGCCGGAGTGCGTGGACGCCGACGGGCGGCCCGCGGGTCAGGGCCGCGAGCCTCCCCTGCCCGGCGTCTGACCGCGTTCGCGGCGGGGAAACCTCCCGGAGCCGCCCGGTCGGCTCACGGTGCGACGGCGGTCAGCACGGGCTGGAAGAAGCCGCTCTCCTCCGGCTCGGCCCACACCAGCCGGACGAACCCGGCCTCGGCCACGAGCGCCGTCAGCTGCTGCCGGCCGATCGCCCAGTAGGTGGCACGCCGCACCTCGGTGCGGACGCCGTCCGGCCCGCTGCGCTCCTGCACCATGTCGAGGTCGTAGTGCTCGCCGTCCTCGTGCCAGTGCCACCGCTGGAAGGTGGTCGTCCGGCCGCCCGGCGTCTCGACGACCCGCGGGGGCGTCTCGGCGGGCCGGGTGCGGCGCAGTTCGTCGTACGGGCGGGTGCTGACGAGCAGCAGCCCGCCGGGGCGGAGCACCCGGCGCATGGCGCCGAGGGCGGTGCGGACGTCCACGGCGGTCAGCAGGTGGGGGAGGGAGTTGTCCGCGCTGAGGACCGCGTCGAACCGGCCGGCGGCGAACGGCAGTCGGCGCATGTCGGCGGCGGCGGTCGGCAGCTCGGTGTTCCGCGCCGCGGCCTCGCGGGCCGCCCGGGCCGCGGCCGCCGCGCTGAGGTCGGAGCCGACCACCCGGTGGCCGCGCAGGGCGAGCCCGATCGCCTGGGTGCCGATGCCGCAGGAGCAGTCGAGGACGTCCGCCGGACCGGGCCCGAGGTGTGCGGAGAGCAGGCCGTCGAGGGCCGCGCCCTGCCGACGGATGCCGGCGTCCCAGTCGGCGTAGATCAGGTGGTAGTCGGAGGCGAGGCCGTCGTAGAAGCCCGCCACCGGGTCCTGCGGTGCCATGGTGTCCTCCCTGCGCCGTTCTCCGCGGCGGCGTGCTAACCGACCTCGGCGCGGACGGGGTTGTGGTCGGAGAGCCCCGCCACGTCGTCGACAATCGCGCCGCGGCCGCCGATGCCGTGGACGACCACGTGGTCGATCCACTGGGACTTGGGCGCGCCCGTCTCGCGGGGCCTGGTCGGCGGTGCCGCGGGCGGGAGTTCGGCGACGGCGAAGCCGGGGCCGAGTTCGGCCGTCACGGTCGTCCGGTCGGCGTTGAAGTCGCCCAGCAGCACGGCCGTGCGCTCCGGGGCCTCGGCCACCACCCGCGCCAGCCGGGCCAGTTGGCCGGGGCGTCGGGGGCCGGTGCTCACATGGGTGGCGACGACCAGCAGGCCGGCCGTGCGGACGGCGAGCAGGCCCTTGCCGGGATCGTCCGCGAAGGCCTCGGCGGCCACCACTTCGGCGGGCCCGTCGACCAGCAGCACCAGGTGCTCGCTGCGGTCGGCCAGCCGGGTGGGGATCCGGCGGGGTGTCGGGACGCGCGGGTAGTCGAGGGTGCGAATGCTCCGGCTCGCGGGCAACGCCGATTGGAGCGAGGCGAGTTGGTCGCCGCTGACCTCCTGCAGCGCCACCACCCGCTCGGCCAGCCCGGCCACCCGGGCGGTCACCGCGGCGATCCGCGCGGACTCCTCGGGCCAGCGGTCGAGGACGTCGCTGTCCCAGTTCTCCGCGTGGACGCGGTGCAGGACGTTCCAGGTGGCGACCGTGAGCATGCCCCGATCGTACGGGCCGCCGCCGACGCCCCGCCGTAGGGGTGCGCCGGTGCGCGCGGCGGCCGAACCCACTGCCGCACCTCGTCGAACTCGCCTCGTCCGGCGGTCCGGTGGCGGAGATCCCGGAGGGGGCTGCCGCCTCGGCGTCGGCCACCCGTTCGCCGGTGGCCGTTCCGACACCCCGTCGGTGCGGGCCGGTTCTTCGGGTGGGCCGCGGGGTCACTCCCCGGTCGGCCCCGGGGTGCGGCGGAGCGAACGCAGGGCGGTGGTGAAGGTGCCGGCGTCCTCGCCGAGCGGTTCGAAGAAGGCGCGGTCGCAGGCCTCGACCGCGGCGACGGCGCGGTCGGCGAGCGCCCGGCCCTCGTCGGTCGCGGCGAGGGCGCGGGCACGGCGGTCGTGCGGGTGCGGCAGCCGGTGGACCAGGCCGCGGGACTCCAGGGCGCGCAGCACCTGAGAGGTCATCATCGGATCGGTGGCGGCGTGGTCGGCGAGCTGCTTCTGCGTGACCGGGCCGTCCGCCTGCAGCCAGCTCAGCGAGGCGAGCAGCACGAACTGGACGTGGGTCAGCCCGTGCGGCTTGAGGGCGGCGCGCTGGGCGGCCTGCCAGCGGTTGGTGACCTGCCAGAGCAGCAGGCCGGGGCTCTCGTCGGCGTCGGTGAAGCCGCTGGCCAGGCGCGGCGGGTGGTCGGTCATGCGGTGACCATAGCGGCCCGGACGAGGCCGAGGTCGTGCGCCGTCAGCTCGACCAGGCCACGGCGCAGCCGGTACCCCCAGTTCGGGGCCGCGGTGAGGTCGAGTGCGCCGTCGAACTGCGCGAGCGGCGCCTCGGCGGTGCCGGGCAGGTAGTCCACCCGCCGCCGCCAGGGCTTGAAGCCGCCCTCGTCGGCCTGCCAGATCTCCTCGTCGGAGACGGTGCCGATGGCGGTGAAGGCACGCAGCGGGCGCCCGTCGGCGAGACTCGTCCGGGGCGAGTAGTAGACCAGCCAGTCGCCGGCGCCCAGGCGGGCGACGGCGTCCCGGCGGCCGTGGTTGAGCTGGGCGATGCCCAGCCCGGTGCCGCGCTGCACGTGGTCGCGGCAGACGACGCCGAGCCAGGCCCTCATGCGCGGGCCTCCGCCTTGCTCTCGGCGACCGCTGCGAGCCGGTCGAGGTCCTGCTGGAGGGTGGCCCGGATGTCCTTGCCGAGGATCGCGTTCCAGAGCGGGGCGAGCGGGCCGGCGAGGGTGACGTCGACCCGGACGAGGGTGGTGCCCTCCGCGGTGCGCTCCACGAGGTGACGGAAGGTCAGCCGGGCGCCGAGCAGGCGGGAGACGTCGGTGAACTCCCGCCCGGGGACGAGCACCTCGACGGTGAAGGGCACCTTCGGCCCGCCCTTGGGCTTGAGCACCCCGGTGGCGCCCTGCACGAAGGGGCCGTCGAGGCGGACCCAGGCGGTGTCGGCGTTCCACTCCGGCCAGGTGGCCATGTCGGCCCAGCGGGCGAAGAACGCGGACGGGTGGGCGGTGGAGACGGTCTGCGCCGTGGCGAGCTGCTTCATGTGAATACTATGCGCGCTTAGTATCTTCCGCGTCAAGCCCGTCCGGACGGTCGTCAGGCGGGGGTCAGGATGTGCTCCCTGCGGTCCGCCCGGTGCAGCCGGCGCTCGCGGGCGGCGATGTGCTTCGCCACGATCGCGGCGTCCTTGCCGGCACCGCCGACCAGCATCGAACTGAACGCCCGCTGGAAGGACAGCCCGCAGAAGTACAGGCCGGGCGCGTCGTCGGCCACGCCCCGGTGCTCCAGCGGCCAGCCGTCCGGGCCGGCCACCGGCAGGTCGATCCAGCCGAAGTCCTGCCGGAACCCGGTGCACCAGACCACGTTGGCCACCTCGACCACCCGGGCGTCGCCGAGCACCGGCATCCCGTCCCGCACCCCGGTCATCCGCTCCGGCACCCGCTCCACGCCGGCCCGCGCCAGGTCCTCGGCCCGCACCCGCAGCAGCGGGCCGCCGTGCGAGCGGACCTCGTCGCGCATCCGCCGCCCCAGCGGCGAGCCCATCGTGAGCACGTGGTCGGCGATCTGCCACAGCACCGGGAACACCAGCCGCGTCGACCGGGCCTCCAGGGTGACCGGGATCTGCCCGGTCGCCCGACCGCAGAGCACCGTCCGATGCCGCCCGGCCACCTCGTACGCCACGTCCGCACCCGAGTGCGAGGCGCCGACCACCAGCACCGGACCGTCCCGCAGCTGCCGTTCGTTGTGGTAGGCGGAGGAGTGCAGCTGCAGGATCCGCGGATCGAGCTGCGGCGCGAACGGCGGGACGTACGGCCCGCGGCCGAAGGTGCCGGTGGCGACCACCACGTTCTCGGCCAGCAGCCGGCCGTGGTCGGTGTCCACGGCGTAGCCGCCCTCCGCGCGGGACACCCGGGTCACCCGCGTGCCGGAGCGCACCGGCAGCCGGAACCGCTCCGCGTACGCCTCCAGGTAGTCCGCCACCTGGTCCTTGCCGGGGAACGACCAGCCGGGCGCAGGGAAGCGCATGCCCGGCAGCCCGTCGTAGCGGGCCGGGCTGTACAGCCGCAGCGAGTCCCAGTGCGAGCGCCAGTTGTCACCGATCCGGTCGTTGCCGTCCAGGATCACGAACTCCCGTCCGCGACGCGCCAGATGATGGCCGACGCAGAGTCCCGCCTGCCCCGCGCCGATCACCACTGTCTCGTGAAGCTCCCCGTTCATGACTCCTCCTCCGTTCCGTTCTCCGCCCCGGGTCGTGCGAGCAGCGCCAGCACCCGGTTCAGCAGGTCCTCCGCCTCGGCCAGTCGGCCGCGGGCCGCACAGACCGCACCGAGCGCCCGCAGGGGCACCGCCAGCCGCGGATCGTCCGGGCCGTACGCTGCCGTGCAGGTGCGGACCGCGCGCCACAGTGCGCGCTCGGCGGCCGCGTGCTCGCCGCGCTCCGCCAGCGCCGTCCCGAGGGCCGTCGCCGCGGCGCCCGCCCGTGCGAGTGCCCGGGCCTGTGCGTCCGGGGCCTGTGCCTGCGCCGTCACGGTCGTCGCCGCCCTCCGTGGCCGTTCGCCGTTCGCCGTACTCCGACGCTAGGCCGCGGGGGCGGGGCGGCACATCGGCAGATCCATGTGTTCCGGGGCCGCGCCGATGGGCAGTTGTGCGCAGACGGCCGACGGGTGTCAGCGGTCCGGGGTGCGGGCCCCGGCCCCGGCGAGGCCGTGCTCGAAGGCGTACGCGGCGGCGGCCGTACGGGAAGCGGCATTCAGCTTGCCGAGGATGTTGCTGATGTGCCGGGCCACCGTCTTCTCGCTGAGGTGCAGCTCCCGGGCGATCGCATGGTTGGTGCCGCCCTCCGCGACCAGCCTCAGCACCTCCACCTCGCGCGGGGTCAGCCCGGCGGGCGCCTCCACCGGGCCCGGGCCCCCGCCGCCGTCCCGTTCGGCGGCCGCCGCCCCGGCCAGCGCCAGGTCCGACGCGGCGCCCAGCCGGGCGAACCCGGCCGTCGCCGCGTCCAGCTCCACCGCCGCCGTGTCCTCGTCCCCCAGCGCCCGGCAGGCACGCGCCACCAGCATCCGGGCCCGCGCCGTCTCGTACGGCACGTCCAGGTCCCGCCACAGCCGCCAGGCCCGGCGGGCCTCCGTCAGCGCCTCCGCCTCCACCCCGGGCGACGCCCCGGACGTCGTCCGCTCGGCGAGCAGCAGCGCCGCCCGGGCCTGCGCCGCCTGCGCGTCCAGGGCGGGCCGCCGGAAGGCCGCCGCGATACCGGCGAGCTCCTCGACCGCCGCCCGGGCCTCGGCCGTACCGCCCATCGCGAGGGCGATCTCCACCAGGGCGGGCAGCAGCCGGGCCCGGGCCGGCCGGTCCGCCGCCTCCGCCAGAGCCCGCCGGACACCGCCCGCCGCCGTCTCCGGCCGGCCCTGCGCCAGCCGCAGCAGCGCCAGCCCCGGTTGGGCGTCGCAGCCGTACTGTCCGGACTGCCGGTACGCCTCCTCGGCCTGCCCCCACTCCCCGCGCAGCCGGTGGATCTCGCCCAGCTGGTAGAAGGCGCCACCCGCGAGGAACTCCCCGAACCCGCGGGTCAGCCGCTCGCACGCGCTCCGCGCCTGGACGGCGGCGTTCGGCCAGTCGCCCACCAGCCGCAGCAGCTCCGAGCGGTGCACCAGGCAGATCCCCGAATAGCCGCCCTCGAACTGCGGCAGCGCGTCCGTCCAGGCGTCCAGCGCGACCGTCCACTCACGGGCCCGCCGCAGCTCCTGCAACTCCTGGCACACCGCGATCACCATGCAGTACACCCAGCCGGTCACCCGTGGGCCGGTCTCCCCGGCGGTCACCGCCACCATCGCCTCGTCCAGCAGCGCCAGACCCTCGTCCACCCGCTCCTGACCGATCCGCGCGGCCCCCTGGAACTGGGCGGCCAGCACCGCCAGATCACGGTCCCCGAACCGCTCGGCCAGCTCCAGGGCCCGCGCCGCCGTCCCGAACGACGCCTCGTGCTCGCCCTCCTGCAGCTGCCGCTCCGCCTCCCGCACCAGCAGATATCCGTGCTCCGCACACGGCGGACCCGACTCCGCCAACCGCCCGGCCCGCGCCAGCCAGCCCCCCGCATGCGCGAACTCCCCGCGCATCGCCAGCACCTCCGCCAGCCAGAACGCACAGCGCAGCGAACCGCGGACGTCCGCCTCCCCCTCACGCGCCAGGTACGCCCGCTGCAGGACGGCCACCGCCTCCTCGCCCCGGCCCAGCAACTGCGCCGCCTCGCCCCAGTCCTCCAGATCGCCGACGCCCAGACCGCCCGGCTCACCGCCGTCCGCGGCGGCGTACAGCTCACAGGCGTCCCGCCAGGCGTTCCCGCGGTGCGAGCGCCTGGCGTCGGCCAGTACCGCGGTCGCATCCATGACTGCCTCCGGCCCCACAGGGCCCCGTCCCCATTGAACCGCCGCCACCCCCGTCTGTCAGCCGCCCCACACCCGGGCCTGCCGGCGACGCGCTGTGCTCAGAACTCCGCCGTGTCGAGGTCGAACGGCGGCGGCAGGTGCACCGGGACACCGAACGGGTGGGGCCCGCGGAGCGCCGAACTGCGCGTAGCGGCGGCGCTTCGCCGTGCGGTCGGTGTCCCCGTTCGACGGGGAGGTGACCTCCACGACCAACACCGTCCGGTCCGGTAGAAGTTCTCCGTACCGGGCCGGAGCGGCGGACACCCGCCGTGGCCGCCAGGCTACCGGGAGCGGGAATCGCGGGCGGCGGTGAAAAACCGGTCGCCTGCCCGTGGCGTGTCCGGTGTACTTCGGGGCCGGTCCGGCGGGTGGAGGAGGCGGGAGCGGTGGAGGATCCGGATTTCGCGGTGCGGCTGACCGGCGCGGGGGAGACCGGGATCGAGGCGGTGCGGCGGTGACCGGGGCGAGCCTGTGGGAGAGCAGGCGGATGCTGGACAGCGCCCCCGTGACCGTCCTGGAGCAGGTCGGCCTCGCGTCGGCGGCAGCCGCGGCGGCGACCCTCCGGGCGGCCGGGGCGGGGGCCGACATCGGCTGCGGCTGGTGCCGGCGGACGCTGCCCGCCGACGGCTCGCCGGTGACCCGGGGTCATGCGAATCCGTGTACTGGCCAACCGCGCACGTCCGGAGCGCCGACATCTCCCGGGACGTCCGGCACGGCGGATGCGGTGACGGTCAGGTCAGGAGGCGGGTTCGGTCGGCAGGGGCTGTCGGTGGGCGAGGTGGGCGCCGAGGGTGGCGGTGGCGGTGGCTGCGGTGAGGCCGGCGAGGCCGAGGAGGCGGCCGGTGGTGGGGGTCGTGCCGGTGCGGGCGGCGCGGCAGCGGGCGGCCAGGGAGGCGGCCTGCAGGGCGGCCGCGGTGACGACGCCCAGCGCGTGGACCAGGCCGGTGCGGCGCTGCTCGGGGGTGAGGGTCGACCAGTCGGCCCAGCCCGTCCAGGCGGCGGGGGCGGCGCCGATCAGGCCGATCCTGGTGAGGTGGCGGGCGGCGTCGGGGGAGGTGCAGGCGGCGTCCAGCAGGGAGGCGGACAGCCAGCAGCCCACCGGCACCTGGACCACCGCGGGGTGCAGCGGATGGCCGAGCCACACCCCGTGCAGGGCGTCCCGCAGGGGCTGCGGCAGCTTCCGCAGCAGCCCGTGCAGGCGCTCGGACACGGGGTCGAGGGCGGCCCAGTCGGACGGTGCGTCCAGCCACTCGGCGAGCGGCGGACGCCGGGTGCCGGGGAAGGTGTGAACGTCCATACCCGGCGACTTGCCGGTTTCGGTGCCGGTCAAACCCGGGCAGGACGGGTCAAATCCGTCAGAAGTGGCCGAGCAGCTCGGTGAAGCTGCGCAGCTCCAGGGTCGCGGTGTGCGCGCCGAACTCCTCGTGCTCCAGCACCCAGGTGTGCTCGTGCGGGATGAAGATCGCGTTCAGGCCGGCCCGGCGGGCGGGCACGATGTCGGACTTGGGAGAGTTGCCGATCATCCAGGTGCGCTCGGGGGCGAGCGAGAGGTCGGCGACCAGCCGGTGGTAGGTGTCGACGTTCTTCTCGGCCACGATGTGGACCCCGCCGAAGTGGTGGGCGATGGCGGACTCCTCGACCTTGCGCCGCTGCTCGGTCTCGTCGCCCTTGGTGAGCATCAGCAGCCGGTGCCGCCCGGCGAGCTGGGCGAGGGTGTCGGCGACACCGGGGATGAGCTCGACGGTGCGGCTGGTCAGCGGGAGCAGCAGGTGGTCGATCCGGTCCCGGTCCTCCGCGGTGACCTTCCGGCCGTGCAGCTGTTCCAGGCTCTCCGCCAGGTTGTGCCGGAACACCGCGGCGCCGTAGCCGAGCGTCGCCGCGTTCGCGGCCTCGACCGCGTCGAGCACCGCCCGGGCGGCCTGCCGGGCGGCAGGGTCCGCGGCATCGGCGGCCACCCAGTCCAGGAAGCCGTCGATGACGCGCTCGAAGAGCACGTTGTTCTCCCACAGGGTGTCGTCGGCGTCGAAGACGAGCACCTGGTCGGCGTGCAATCCATCCACCTCATCGGTCATTGTGTCGGTCCGTCAGGGTGCGGTCGGGGCCGGAGCCCCGTCCGCGAGCAGTGCGCTGACCCGGGCGAGGGACTCCCGCAGGGCCTCGCCGCGGGCCGCCGTGGACGCCTCCGCCAGGGGCAGCCACCGTACCCGGGCACCGGGCCGCTCCGGCCGGGCCGCCGCCGGGGTGCCGGTGGCGAGCACGAAGCGGAGGTCGGCGTGCTCGTGGGCCGGTTCGCGGTCGTTCGCGGGCACCGGCAGGACGACGACGTGCAGCAGCGCCGCCGACGGCCAGAACTCCAGATCCCGCAGGCCGGTCTCCTCGCGGGCCTCGCGGAGCGCCACCGCGCCCGGGAACTCCTCGCCGGGATCGCCGTGCCCGCCGACCTGCAGCCAGTCCTGCTGGCGCTCGTGCCAGCGCAGCAGCACCTCCCGCCCGGCGGGGTGCACGATCAGTGCGGAGGCGGTCACGTGCAGCGGCCGCTCCCGCGCGTACGGGTCGTCGGCGGCCGCGAGGGGTGCGATCCGGGCGAGGTCCGCGGCCTCGCGGTCGGTGTGCGGCCGGTGGTCGGCCAGTAGCTCGGCGATCGTCCGTGGCCCGCCGGAGGCCGCGGGGCCGTCGGTGGTCCGCGTTCCCGCGTGTTCCGTTCCGGCCATGCAACCCTCCGTGCCCGTGGCGCGTGCGACCGGTCGGCCCGGCACCCGTCGAACCTAGCCGGGCCGCGGCGCTCCGCGTACCGATTTTCCTCCGCCACCGCCCCGCCGTACACCCTCCGCTACCGGCCCGCTGGCCGGGTACGGGCGGGCGGCCCGTCACCCTGGGCGACCCGGCCGACCGTCCGTCAGCTGATATCCCGTGCGCGGACCGCGCCGACCGCCCGCCCGTCGGCCACGGACCGTCACCCCCGACGGCCGACCCCGCCGCCCCCGGGCCCGCCCGCCCCCTGCGCCACCGTCACCCGGCGCAGCCGCCGCCCCGGCCACCGCCGGCCCGGGCCGCGCCGGCCGGTCGGCCACGGACCGTCACCACCGGCCGGGCGGGCGGCAGACGGCCCTCCGCGGGCGATTGAGCCGGCCGCCGAGGAGGTCGACACTGGAAGGGGGCGAGCCGCCGGAGGCATGCCATGGGACCAGCGATCGTCTATGTGCACGGGATCGGCAACAAGCCGCCCGAGCCACAGTTGAAAGAGCAATGGGACGTCGCGCTGTTCGGCCGGCCGATGGGCGGCGTCTCGCGGATGGCGTACTGGGCGCCGCTGCGCTACCACGAACCGCTGCCGGCACCGGTACCCGACGACGGCATCACCGAACTGCCGCCCTCGGGCGCCGGACTGGAAGCCGCCCGGCCCACCGCCCCCGCCCCGCCGGAGGAGTTCCTCGCCGCCGTCCGCGCCGAGACCGGATCCGGGCCGTTCGAGAGCACCGGCCCCACGCCGCTCGACCCCTGGCTGCGGAGCATGGTGTACGCCGCCGAGGCGCTCTCCGCCGGCGAGGGCGCACCCGGTGCCGCCGCCGGGCTCGAAGTGCTGCCGCTGCCCAGGTTCGGCCGCACACTGGCCTTCCAGACCCTCGCCCGGCACGCCTTCAAGGACGTCCACGCGTACTTCTTCGGCGGGATGCGCGAGCAGATCCAGAAGGTCGCCGCGAGCGCCCTGGAGGAGGCCGACGGGCCGGTCGTGGTCGTCGGCCACAGCCTCGGCTCGGTCATCGCCTACGAGGTGCTGCGCACCTACCCCGGCGAGGTGCCGCTGCTGATCACCATCGGCTCGCCGCTCGGCATCACCGAGATCCAGGACCGGCTCGCCGCCCCGCTGACCGTGCCACCCGGCGTCGCCGCCTGGCGCAACGCCTGCGACGCCCGCGACCTGGTCGCCCTGGACAGCACCGTCCGCCCCGAGTACGAGCCGGGCAGCCTCACCGAGGACGTGCTGGTGGTCAACGACAGCGCCAACCACCACGGCGCCGCCGAGTACCTCGCCTGCCCGGCCGTCCGCGCGCCCGTGCGGGCCCGGATCGCCGCCTGACCGGCCGCCGCACCCGCCCCGCGGGCCCGCCGACCGACCGCGGGCCCGCCCACCCCGACCGGGGGAACCCCTGATGCCGATACCCGGAGCGCAGATGCGGGAGGCTGTCGCCGCCCTGCTCGACGCCTTCACCCTCGCAGGCTTCGACCAGATGCTCCGCCTCCACCTCGACCGCCGCCGCGAGGAGATCTCCCTCGGCGGCAACCTCCGCGCGGTCGCCTTCGACGTCATCGACACCGCCGACCGCGAGGGCTGGGCGCCCGCCCTGCTCGCCGGTGCCCGCGAGGCCAACCCCACCAACCCGCGGCTGTCCGCGGTCGCCGAGCAGTGGCGGATCGGCCCCGTCCAGCCCGAACAACGGGACACCCTGGAACGGCTGCTCGGCGACCGGCCCGGCTACCTCGACCCCACCGACTGGCGCCGCCGGCTCGGCGCCCTCGAAGGCGTCGTCGGCCGCGTCGAGGTCGGCACCGACGCCGGGACCTGCTTCGGCACCGCGACGCTCGTGGCCCCCGACCTCTGTCTCACCAACCACCACGTCCTCGCCCCGGTGATCGAGGCCCGCAGCAAACCCTCCGATGTGCTCGTCCGCTTCGACCACAGGAAGTCCGCCGACGGCACCGTGCTCAACCCCGGCACCACCGTGCCGCTCGCCGACGGCGACTGGCTCGTCGACGCCAGCTCGCCCAGCCCGGTCGACAGCCGCGCCGACCCCGGCGACGCCCTGCCCGCCGAGGACGAACTCGACTACGCGCTCTTCCGCCTCGCCGCCGAGGCCGGCCGCGAACCCGTCGCCGCCGACCGCGCCGCCCCCGGCGCCCCGGCCCGCGGCTGGATCACCGGCTCCGCCGCCCCCGCCGACAGCGACCGCGACATCCTGCTGCTGCTCCAGCACCCCGCCGGCGGGCCGCTCAAACTCGCCCTCGGACCCGTCCTCGGCGCGAACGCCAACCACACCCGCGTCCGGCACGGCGCCGACACCGAACCCGGCTCCTCCGGCTCACCCTGCTTCGACCTCGACCTGCGGCTCGTCGCCCTCCACCACAGCGGCGACCCCGACGACAGCCCCGGCCACCGCCCCGCCTGGAACGAGGCGATCCCGCTGCCGGCCGTCCACACCCTGCTGGAGCGGCGCGGACACGCAGGCCTGCTCTTCCCCCCGGCCGACTAGGAGGCGGTGGCGTTGAGACTCTCCGGCGCGGACCGGCGGCACCTCGTGGAGGCCGTCGTCACCGACTACGAGCAGGAGGACCTCCAGCAGGAACTCTCTTACATCGACCGCAGACTCGCCGCCATCAGCACCGGCGCCGACCTGCGCACCACCGTCCACCGGGTCGTCGAGGAGGCCGAACGGGCCGGCTGGCTCGAAGAGTTCCTCGGTGCCCTGCGCGACGGCCGGTTCCCCGCCGTGGCCGCCCTCGCCGACCGGCTGCTCACCGCCGTCCCGCCCGCCGCCGGCTACGACGACCGCCACGAGGACCCGTACGCCACCGACCTGCTCGGCCAGCGCCTCTTCCTCGACCGCACCCTGCTCCGCGCCCACCTCAAGGACCTGGTCTCCGACAGCCGCAGCCGCGTCCTGCTCGTCACCGGCCCCCGCTCCTGCGGCAAGTCCTACACCTGGTACCTCGTCAGCCACGTCGCCCAGCACCTGCAGACCTTCAAGCCGATCCTCGTCGACCTCAGCGAATGGGCCGACCAGGTCTGCACGCCCTTCGACCTGATGAGCTCCGTCGCCTCCCAGCTCAAACTGCCCGAACCCACCGTCGACCAGTACGCCCAGGGCGCCGCCCAGGCCCGCCGGCTGCGCGACTGGCTGGTCGGCCAGCTCTACGACGAAAGCGTCCGCGCCAAGTACCTGCTCGTCGTCGACAGCCTCGACCACGTACCGCTGCAGGCCGACACCGCCGCCCTGATCGACCACCTCGCCGGCGCCGCCATCCGCGAGCGCCTCCCCGGCCTGCGCGTCGTCCTCCTCGGCTACGGCCGCCCCGGACTCGACGCCCTCGACTCCGTCCTCACCGAACCCGTCGGCACCATCGACCGCCGCGTGCTCTGCGACTTCTTCGCCCGGCTCGCCACCGGCCTCGACACCGACATCGCCCCGCCCGTCATCGAGAACATCGTCGACCGGATGCTCGCCATGCTCCCCGCCGACCGCGCCACCGCGATCCGCGAACTGCCCGGCACCGTCCGCGACACCGCGAACGCCGTCTTCGACAGGCAGGTACTGCGATGAGCAAGGCCCGAGAGCGCATCACCGCCGGCGCCGTCGAGGAACGCCTCGACCGGCTCACCCGCAGGACCGCCGAGGCGGCCCGCCCGCCCACCACCGTCGAACACGCCTACCGCCAGGCCGCCGCCGTCCTCGCCTGCTACGACCCGGCCACCCTCCGCCCGGTCGGCCACGAACCCGACGACGCCGCCCTTCAGGCCCTCCTCGCCGTCAGCGAACCCGTCTACGGCGCCGACGGCAGCCCCGAGTGGCGGCTCCCCGAAGCACTGCGCCGCACCACCCTCGCCGCCATGGCCGGCGAGGACGCCTACCACCGCGCCCTCGACGCCAACCCCGACCGGCCGCAGGGCCCCGTCCAACTCGCCCTCACCCGGTACCTCACCGACACCGCCCCGCCCCCCGCCGAACAGGGCCTCGACGAACTCCTCGCCACCGCCCGCGTCGCCGAATGGCTCGGCGGACTCGTCCCCGGCCTGCCCGGCCCCGCAGAGATCACCGACCACCTCGAACGCCGCCAACTCCTCGAACCGCTGCGCCACCTGGTCAGCACCCACTTCGGCGGCCGCGCCGACATCCTCGCCGAACTCGCCGAGCACACCGCCGGCACCGACCCCCGACCGATGCTGATCTGGGGCCCCGGCGGCATCGGCAAGTCCACCGTTCTCGCCCGCTTCATCCTCGACGGCGAACACCGCGGCACCACCCCCCGGCTGCCCTTCGCCTTCATCGACCTCGACCGGCCCGGCGTCCTGCCCCAGGAACCGCTCACCCTCCTCCTCGACGCCGTCCGCCAACTGCGCATCCAGCACCCCGGCCTGCGCCCGCTCGCCGAGTTCTTCACCGGCAAGTGGATCGCCCGCGCCTCCGCCCCCGACCTGCACACCCTCGCCGCCGCGCACGCCGACTCCGCGGCCGCCGCCCGCGGCACCCCCGACCACATCACCGCCTCCGCCCGGCTGCTCACCGCCCCCTCCGAACGCGAGGAGCTGTACCGGGAGTTCGCCCGGCTGCTCGCCCTCGCCCTGCCCGAAGGACCCGTGCTGCTCGCCATCGACACCTTCGAGACCGCCGGGTACCAGGGCCCCGAGGTGCTCGCCGAACTCTGGCGGATGTTCGACCTGCTCGCCGACGCCAACCCCGCCCTCCGGGTCGTCCTCTCCGGCCGAGCCCCCGTCGACCTGCCCGCCCGCCAACGCCGCCTGCCCGACTTCGACCGCGACGCCGCCCGCGCCTACCTGCACTCCCTGCTCGGCCCCGACGCCGACCCGGCCGACCTGGACACCGTCATCGACCTCGTCGGCGGCAACCCGCTGAGCCTGCGCCTCGCCGCCGACCTCGTCCGCGCCGACGGCGCCACCGACCTCGCCGGCATCGGCGCGGACGGCACCCGCGAACGCATCACCGGCGAACAGCTCCACGGCTACCTCTACCGGCGCGTCCTCGACCACATCGAGGACCGCGACGTGCGCCGACTCGCCCGGCCCGCCCTGGTGCTCCGCCGCCTCACCCCCGCCGTGCTGCGCTACGTGCTCGCCCGCCCGAGCGACGTACCCGTCCCCGACGACCTGCGCGCCACCGAACTCTTCGACCTGTTCGCCCGCGAGGTCTCGCTGCTCACCCTGGCCGCCGACGGCGCCCTCGAACACCGCGTCGACGTCCGCAGGCAACTCCTGCCGCTGCTGCGCGCCGAGGCGCCCGACCAGGTCGCCGAGATCCACCAGGCCGCCGTCCTGCACTACCTGCACCACGACGACCTCACCGCCCGTGCCGAGGAGCTCTACCACCGGCTCAGCCTCGGCGAGTCCGCGGCCGAACTCGACCGGCGCTGGCAGCCCGGCGTCGAGGCACTGCTCACCGGCTCCATCGACGAACTGCCGCCCGGCGCCCAGGCCTACCTCGCCTCCCGCTCCGGACGGACGCTGTTCTCCGCCACCCTGCGCGAGGTGCCCGCCGAGGAATGGGAACGGCACGCCGAGGTCCAGGTCACCCGGCTGCTCGAACTCGACGACCCGCAGGGCGCCGCCGAGGTCCTGGCCGACCACCCCGTCCGCACCGAGCGCGGCAGCCGCCTGCTGCTGCTGGAGGCCCGGGTACGGGCCGCCCTCGGCGAACTCGACGCCGCCCGCTCGCTGGCCGCCGCCGCCCGCAGCCGCGCCGTCGAGGAGGCCGAGCCGGCCGTGCAGCTGGAAGCCGACTTCGCACACGCCCGCTGGGCCGTCGACGAAGGCTTCGCGGCGGAGGCCGGGCCGGTCCTCGCCGAAGCCGTCCGGCTCGCGGAGGAACTCGGCGACCGGCTGATGGAGATCCGGGTGGAACTCGCCCGCTGGGAGATCGCCCGCCGCCGGGCCGACGGCGCGGCCGAGGCCGAGGACGTCGCCGGGCGGCTCGACCGGCTGGCCGACGACCGGACGGTCGAACTGCTCTCCCAGGACCCGCGGCTGCTGCTCGCCGCCACCGGCGCGGTCGGCGACCGCCGGCCCGGCCTCGTCCGGCAGAGCCTGCGGGTGATCGGCCTGCGGCGGTTCACCGCCCGGCAGCGCGCGGGCCTGGCGAAGGTGCTGGCGGACTGGGACGCCACGCTCGGCGGCGAGGCCGCCCGGACGGCCGCCTCGGCCGGGCCCGGCGCCGTCCTGCCCGCCACCGGCTTCTGGCCGAAGTGGCTGGCCACCGCGACCCCCGCCCAGGCCGCCAACGCCCTCACCGCTCTCACCGCGGCCCTCCCCGGCGGCACCGCCGTCCTCGCCGAACTCGCCGGCGTCTACCGTCAGTGGCTCGACCGCGACGGCCCGGCCGGGGACGGGGGCTGAGCCGGCCCGCCTCGTGCAGGCCCGAGCGCTCACCGTGCGGCAGGCGCCACGCTCAGGCCCTTCCGGGCGCGTTGGAGCACCTGGACCAGACGGCCTTCGGACGGCCGTCGTCCGGCGAGCAGCCGGTTGCAGTGCAGGTGGACGTAGCTTCCGAACAGCCGGTCGGGGGCGGCGGCGAGGCGACCGGTGGCCGCCAGCTCGGACAGCCGGGCCGCGGCGTCGGCGAGCGCCGTCCGCCGCTCGCGCAGGATCTCCGCCGCTGCGTTCCTGAGCAGAGCCGGCCCCTCCGGAGTACCGAGCAGGGCGCGCAGGCGCTGCTGGTGGACGCGGTAGTCCTCGCCGCCCTGGCGCCGGGCCTGCCGGTAGAACTGCCGGGCCTGGTCGGAGTACCACCGCAGCCGGTCCTCGGCGCTGAGCCCGAGCCCGGACAGCAGGTCGTCGGTGGTGACGGCGACCAGCTCGGTGAGGTCCGCCGAACGGTGTGCCGGGCCCGCCTCGGCGAGCAGGCGCATCACGGCCCTGCTGTCGGCGCAGAAGATCTCCTCGCTGACGTCGGTCCCCTCGGTGCCGCCGTACCGCTCGAGTTCACGGTCGTACGTGTCGATCACGAGGCGTGAGACGAGGCCCTCCCCGGTGAGCCGGGAGGCGAAGCGGGTGACCTCCGGGAGCAGGTGCCGGGTCAGCGCGTCCGGTGCGCCCTTCCAGCGCACCCGCAGATGGGGGTGCGGGTCGGCGTACCGGATGAAGAACCACCGCTCGGCGAGCCCGGACGCCTCGGCCATCTCGCACAGCTCCCTGAGCGGGCCGGCCAGCATCTCGTCCTCCCGGTCCGAGTCGCAGTAGAACTTGACGAACAGCCAGTCGGTTCCGGGCAGCCTGGTCCGGTTGTGGGCGGGCGTGGGGCGCACCACGCCGTTCGCGGCCGACAGGCCGGGGGCGGTCGGGCGGGAAGCGCCCACCGCGGCCGGGCGGAGGACCAGCGGCACCACGAACTCGCTCATGAAACGGCCGTCCACCCCCGGTACCCAGGCGGAGTCGGTGTCGGGCAGCGCCTCCTGGAGGACGAGCTGCCCCGTGCGGGCCTCCGTTCTCAACTGTTCGACCTGGCGGGGATCGTCGAGGTCGAGCAGCAGCCGGTTGTCCGCCATGGTCAGGTAGAGCCGCGGTGGGACCGACCAGGCCATGCGCCACCCGCTCACGCACGCCGCGAAGGTCCGGGCGTCGCTCGTCCACCCCTCGGAGCCGTCGGCGGCGGGTCTCAGCAGCCACCGGGCGGGTGCGAGGACGATCCGTCCGTACTGCATTCTGGGCAGGAACGGGAACCCGGCCGCCGGCCCCCAGTCGAAGGAGGTGAACTCCGGCGCCCCGTCCCGGGACACCGCGTCGAGGAACCGGACGACGGCGGGTGCCCGATGGGCGTTGAGCATGTGGTGCGCGGTCGGGCGCAGAACCGTGCCGAGGTTGCGGGAGCGGAGACGGAAGCGGTCGCCACGGACGCCGACCAGGACGTCGTCGAGCGGGACGACCCGGTCCGGGGGCACCCCCGGCGGGACGTCCAGGACGATCTCGCGGTCATGGGCGGCAGGTCGCACGACGACGTTGGCCATGCGGTGGTTCTCGGGCAGGTAGACGACCTCTACCGGCTGCCCGGCGTCGGGACGGCCCCGGTACTCGGCCTCGCCGAGACCGCGGAGCGCCTCCGCCCCCTGCGGAGCGAGCAGGTCGGCGAAGCGTCCGAGCGATCGGCCCGCGCTGCTGGCTCCTACGTTGGGGCCGACGACCAGGAGGAAGTCCCCGCGGTCCACCGCCTCCGGCGACGCCGCCGCGACGAAGGCGGACAACTCGAGCGAGAGCGGCGCCGCTGCCGAGGCCGGATCCCAGGTACGGAGGGCCTCGACCGTGTCGTCGTCCAGCTCGACCACGCGCTCGCGGTCACGCAGCGCCGTCAGCGCGAGGTCCGTCAGCACGGCCGCCCGCCGCACGCCCGATCCCGGCAGGACGGCCGGGTACGACCCGTGTGCGTGTTCGAGCGGTCCGATCCCGGTGCGCTCGTCGAGCATCTCCAGCACGGGGACCTCGCGATCGTGTCCGTAGCGTTCGGTGAACACCGCCCGGTAGGCCGCGAGGCCGGGGGACCCGTGCGGGTACGGCGTCAGCCGGAGCAGCAGTTCGGCGGCGAGGGAGCACGACTCGCCCACGGCGGCGCAGACCCGGCCGCCGCCCAGGGGCCGCGCCATGTCGGTCTGGAACACCGGTCCGGTCACGGGGTGCAGGCTCCTGGCGCGCCGGGCGATCTCCTGCGCCCGGGCCGGCGCCTGCGCGGCGGGAGCGCCGTCCAGACCCGCCATCTCGCCGAGGAGTTCGGCGAGCGCCCGGGCCTCCCGGGTACAGGCGGCGCGGCCGGTGAGCCGCCGACAGAGGTCCTCGGCCGGGTCCGCGGCGGTGAGCCTGGCCCTGAGATCCGTGACCAGGAGGTGCTGTTGCCACAGTTGGGCGAGCAGCCGGTCGACCTGATCCGGGCTGCCGGCGGTCCGCTCCAGCACGTACCGGCGCAACTCGGTGTACGGGACGGGGTGCCGGGCGGCCCGGAGCACCTCGCGCACCGCACCGGTCAGCCGGACCGACACGGGCCCCGGTCCGCCCCCGGAGAGGAGCAGCCGTCCGTGGTGCTCGACGGCGCGGGTGTCGACCGTCCAGCGACTCTCCCCCCGGACGGCGGGGTCCCGCTCCAACGCAAGGCAGAGCTCGGTGAGCCAGCCCATGTCGGGGCGGGTGCGGATCCGGTCTCCGTCGTTGCGGACGGTCAGCGTCGTGCGATCACCCCAGCCCGCGAGGGACACGCCCGCGAAGGCTCCGTACGGGGTCGGCCGGGTGCTCATCCGGATCAGGTAGCGGGCGAGCTTCAACTCCGCCCGGGCGGCGTCGCGGGTGCTCGCCCCGGGGCGCCGCAGCGCCTCCAGCAGGTCGGGGCTCGCGACGGCGAGCGCCCGCAGGACGCGGGGATCGGCGAGGCCGTCGCGCGGGTTCGCGGTGGTGACCGCGCCGGTGGCCTTCGCCGGCAGCAGCGGTGTCCGGACGATCAGCCAGGGCGCGGGCTCGTAGAGCGGGCCGCGACCGGTGCCGCCTGCAGGCGGATCCGTGGTCATGACAGCGCCAGTACGCGGTCCCACACCGGTTCCCGGTGCGTCGCGGCGGCGAGCAGTACCAGGGCGACCCCGCTCGCCCCGTCGAGGAACCCGGGCTGGTCCACCAGGTTTCCCCCGGGCTCGACGGCCGCGATCCCCATCGGCCGCTCGGGGTCGACCCGGGCGAGGATCTGCTCGGCGAGGTCGGCGGCGGCCTCCGTGAACACGGGCGATCCGGTGTCCCGGGCGAAACGGAGTGTCACCTGCAGCAGTCCGGCGATGCCGTGACAGAGGGTCGGGGACTCGATGAGCCGCTCGTGGACGGGGCGCCGGTAGACGGCCTCCATCGTCTCGACCGCCGTCCGGCGGAGCTCCTCGTCGTCCAGTGCGCGGCCCGCCAGCCACAGTGCCCTGGCGATGCCCGGGCTGCCGTAGCACCACGCATTGCGGGTGGGCCGGCCGGCCCGTCCTTCGGTCAGCCCCGGCTCGCCGTGGACCAGCGGAACGACGGCGGGCCAGTTCGGCCCGGCCTCGTCGTCCTCCCGGTGCGACAGCAGCCACCGGGCCAGCACCCGAACCGCCGGCGTGAGCCCGTCGACCTCGACGCCCTGGCCGGACGCCAACGCCATCAGCGCGAGCGGACCCGGAATGCCGTGGGCGAGACCGCAGTTCAGGTTGCCCAGCGGATAGCTGCGGGCCTGCTCCTCGTCGTGGAGCAGGGGCGCCGGGGTGTACCAGGCCGGCGGCGCTCCGTCGGCCAGCGCCAGGCCGACCAGCGCGCGCAGCACGTGCGGCAGCGCCGGGTGCGGGGGCCGATCGGTGCCGGGCGGGAGCAGGTAGGCCGCGATGCCGCTGAGCCCCGAGATGAGGTCGAAGGCCGACACCGGCACCCCGCCTCGCCCGGGCAGCAAGGCTGCCCGGGCGAGGCAGGCCACGGCGATCCGACCGTCGAGCACACCGCGCAGGTTCCGGTAGTGCCGTCCGTCCCTGAGGAGTTCCGCGGCGAACGCGACACCGCTCAGGCCGCCGAACACACCCGCCGGGGCGCCCCCACGCCGCTCGACGGCCGCCACCGACCGCGACAGGTGCGCATGTCCGGCCCGGTCCCAGCCCTCACCGGGGAAGCAGCTGTGCAGCTGGGCGCAGAGCAGGGCCTGACCGGTGTTCCCCTGCGCCAGTGACACCGGATCCCAGTGCACCGCCTCGGGGAACCTCGTCTGCCCGGCCGCCAGCCCGACCGCGTCCTCGACCAGCGTGGGATCGGCCGCCCGACGGGCGATCAGACGGGCCGCCCCGAGCGCCCGCCGTGCGGTGTCGGGTGGGAGCTGACGCACCCACGCGCCTTCGCCCCGCGGCGTCATACGAAGCACGCCGGTCCGGGCCTGCAGGTGGGCACGTGCGGGTTGCAGGTGTCGCAGGTCGCGCACGTCCGGCCGACGCAGGTGTCGCACGTGTTGCACGTGTCGCAGGTCGCCTGGCCGCACGTCCGGCAGGTGCTGTCACCGCAGGTGCGGCACGTCGCCTGACCACACGTGTGGCACGTGTCGCCTGCACAGGTGTCGCAGGTGCGGCAGGTGTCGCACGTCGCGTCCTGGCAGGTGCGCGGCCTGCAGACGGTGAACCCCGTGGGGCAGTCGACGTCCGTCCCGCAGCCGAAGTCGGTCCGGCAGCCGAACCACGTGGGCCCCTCGCACTCGGCCTCCCACGTCCCGGGCGCCAGAGGTGCGGCCGCCCGGGGGGGGCCCCAGCCTCAGGTCGAGGTCGAAGTCGTCCACCGGCGCGGCCCTCTTGACCTGGGTGAACTGCACCGTCGCATCGCGCCGGAGAGTGACCTGCGTCGCCTCCAGCCCGACGAACGGCGGCTCGCCGGTGTCGACCGTCTTCACCGAGAGCACGTCCGAGGTGTCGAACTCGGCGTAGTAGTCCAGCTGCTTGTTGAAGTACAGCCGCCGGCGGCCGGCGCGGTCGCTGTCTCCCAGCAGCCCGTTGAGCGTGATGGTTCTGGCCGGTTGTTCCGTCGGGCCGGTCAGACGCTCCGACACGAAATCATCCTGCGGGCGGTCGCCGATGCCACCTGGGTCATCGGGTTCCGGATTCTCGCCAGTCACGTCGACCTCGAGAAATGATCGTTCAACTGCCATGGCGGTTCGGGTCCGCGCGTGCCGCCGGTCACTCACCGCATGCCGAACCTCATGGGGACACGGACTCCGACAGGGCAGGCACTCGCGCCTTGGTGACTCGCAGTCACTTCTGTTCTTCTCTCCGGTCCCATTGTGATACGCCGGACGGGTGAGCGCAGCGCGGGTCAGCCGGTGGGGCCGAGGGCGCGTTCGGTGATGTTGCGGGCCATGCCGCCGAAGACCACGGCGTGGAAGGGGGCGACGGACCACCAGTAGGCATGGCCGGCCAGGCCGTGCGGGTGGAAGAGGGCCCGTTGGCGGTAGACGGCGCCGCCGGTGCCGTCCGGGGCGACCGTGAGTTCCAGCCAGGCGGGCCCGGGCAGCCGCATCTCGGCCCGCAGCCGCAGCAGTCGCCCGGGTTCGATCTCCTCGACCCGCCAGAAGTCCAGTGAGTCGCCGACCCGCAGCCGGGCCGGGTCGCGTCGGCCGCGGCGCAGCCCGACCCCGCCGACCGCGCGGTCCACCCAGCCGCGCAGCGCCCAGGCGAGCGGGAACGAGTACCAGCCGTTCTCGCCGCCGATGCCCTCGACGACCCGCCAGACGGCCTCCGGCGCGGCGCCCACGCGCCGCTCGCGAACGTCCTGGTAGAGACTGCCGCCGGCCCAGTCGGGGTCGGTGGGCAGCGGGTCGCTGGGCGCGCCGGGCAGGGAGGCGCTCGACCAGCGGGTGACGACCTCGTCGTCCCGGATGCGGCGCAGCGCGAGCCGGACGGCGTCCTCGAAGCCGATCAGGCCGTGCACCGGCCGGCCGAGGCCGGGCACGGTCTGTCCGGCCGGGTCCGGGACGTACCGGGCGATGTCGTGCTCGGCGCAGACCACCTCGTGCCGCAGCGACTCGACGAGCGGCCGGGCGATGGCGTTGGGGACGGGGGTGACCAGGCCGACCCAGTGGCCGGAGAGCCGCGGTGTCAGCACGGGCACCGGCACGATGATCCGGCGGGGCAGCCCGGCGACGGCCGCGTAGCGCAGCATCATCCGGCGGTAGGTCAGGACGTCGGGGCCGCCGATGTCGAAGGCCCGGTTGACCTCGGGCGGCAGGTCGGCGGCGGCGACCAGGTAGCGCAGCACGTCCCGGACGGCGATCGGTTGGATCCGGGTGTTGACCCAGCTGGGGGTGACCATGACCGGCAGTCGCTCGGTGAGGTAGCGGAGCATCTCGAAGGAGGCGGAGCCGGAGCCGATGATCACCGCGGCGCGCAGTTCTGCGGTCGGCACCCCGCTCTCGCGCAGCAGCCTGCCGACCTCGGCCCGGGAGCGCAGGTGCGGGGAGAGTTCGGCGGCGGGGACGCCGGACGGCACCAGCCCGCCGAGGTAGACGATCCGCCGGACGCCGGCCCGGGCGGCGGCCGCGCCGAAGGCCCGGGCGGCGTCCCGGTCGGTGCGTTCGAAGCCGGGGCCGGTGCCCAGCGAGTGGACGAGGTAGTAGGCGGTGTCGACGTCTTCGAAGGCCGGGTCGAGGGTCTCCGGCCGGGTGACGTCGCCGGTGGCGGTCTCCACCCGGGCCCGCCAGGGGTGGTCGCGGAGCCGTCCGGGGTCGCGGACCAGGCAGCGCACGGTTCGGCCGGCCGTGAGCAGTTCGGGCACCAGGCGGCCGCCGATGTACCCGGTGGCGCCGGTCACCAGGCAGCGCGTCGGCCGGGCGGTCTGTTCGGTCATCGGGTCCTCCCGGAGCGGTGTCCTCGGAGCGGTGGGTCGGGTATGCCGATCAGAAGGCGTACCGCACCCTGAGCCAGGGCGCGTGCCGGTCGATCAGGCTGCGGAGCTCGGCGAGCGCCGCGGCCTTGCCGGCGGCCCGGTAGCGGACGTTCAGGCTGCCGTTCTCGGACCGCTTGGCCTCCTGCAGGGCCGGGCGCCACAGCAGCTCCTCGGCCTTGGGGTGCCAGCCGAGGTTGATCTCGTGCAGCTCCCAGTTGTGCGTCAGCATGATGATCTCAGCGGCGGCCTGGGCCTTCACGGCGGCGGGCAGCATGTCGTCCATCCGGTGCAGCAGCTCTGCCCGGTCGTGCTGCCAGCCGGCGCGCAGGACGACGGGGGAGAGGTTGAAGTGCACCTCGTACCCGGCCGCGAGGAAGTCGCCGGCGGCGGCGATCCGGTCGGGGACGGGCGTGGTGCGGATGTCCAGCAGCCGGGCGTCGGCGGGCGGCATCAGCGAGAAGCGGATCCGGGTGCGGCCGCGCGGGTCGAGGCCGAGCAGCTCGCGGTTGACCCACTTGGTGGCGAAGGACGCCTTGGCGGTCGGCCACGCACGGAAGGCGCGGACCAGGTCTGCGGTGTTGTCGCAGATCAGGGCGTCCACCGAGCAGTCGTTGTTCTCGCCGATGTCGTAGACCCAGGCGGCGGGGTCGCACTGGGTGGGCGCGGGTTTGCGGCCCTGGCGGCGGACGTGCCCGGCGAGGTAGGAGACGATCCGGTCGATGTTGGTGAAGACGGTGATCGGGTTGGCGTAGCCCTTGCGGCGCGGCACGCAGCAGTAGGCGCAGGCCAGTGCGCAGCCGTTCGCCGAGCTGGGGGCGATCGCCGAGCACCAGGACCCCGCTCTTGATCCGGGTCCAGCGTTCCACGTTGCCGGCGTTGCCGTGCAGGCGCGGGATCCGCCAGTGCGAGTCGACCTCGACCACCCGGGCCTCGGGGAAGCGGGCCAGGACCTGGCGGCCGCGCGGGGAGGCGGCGGCCGCCGGTTCGGCGTGGATCTCCCGGACGTGGCACAGCTGCTGCGGGCGGCGTTCGGAGGTCACGGCGGTCGGTCTCCCCGGTGGTGCGCGGTCGGCTCGGGCGGTGCGGGTCGGCGTTGCCGGGTCGGCGGTGCCGGATCCGCGGCGGTGTCGCGCGCGGTGTTCGGAGCCGACGGGCGACCGGATGGGGTGGGCCGCGGCCCCGAACCGGTCCGGCGCTTCGGGGGCGGCCGAGCCGCGGGTTCGGCATGCTGGGAGCCGTCCGCGGGCTTGGTGCGGCCGGCGGGCGATCCGACGGGCAATCCGGTGGGCGCCCGGCTCCGAACCACGGGTGCCCGACGACCGCCGCCGCCCGAGGACGACGGTCCGGCCGACGACCCGGAGGTTCCCGATGCCCGCCACCCGTCCGACGGGCAGGCCGCAGGCCTGTCCGGCCCGACCGGCGGTCCGCGCCGCCCGACCCATCGGGGTGGCGGATTGAACACGGTCGTCCACCTGTCCGGACCGCACCGCCGCGGCCCGGACCTCAAGGAGCTCGTCGCCCAGGTGGCCTTCGGCGACCAAGACGCCTTCGGCCGGCTGTACGACGCGGTGGCCGGGCCCGTCTTCGGCCTGGTGCGCCGGGTGCTGCGCGACCCGGCGCAGTCGGAGGAGGTCACCCAGGAGGTGATGCTGGAGGTGTGGCGGACCGCCGCCCGCTACCAGCCGGACCGCGGCGAGGTGATGGCCTGGGTGCTGACCATGGCGCACCGCCGCGCCGTCGACCGGGTGCGCTCGGCGCAGGCCACCGCCGACCGGGAGCAGCGGGTCGCCGCCCGCTCGCACATGCCGGCCTTCGACGAGGTCTCCGAGCAGGTCGAGGGCAGGCTGGAGCGCGAGCAGGTGCGGCGCTGCCTGAAGATGCTGACCGAGCTCCAGCGCCAGGCCGTCACCCTGGCCTACTACCGGGGCTACTCGTACCGTGAGGTGGCGGACATGCTGAGCACGCCGCTGGGTACCGTGAAGACCCGCATGCGGGACGGGCTGATCCGGCTGCGGGACTGCCTGGGGGTGGGGTCGTGACCATCGGAGCGGATCTGCACACGCTGACGGGCGCCTACGCGGCGCACGCCCTGGACGGGCCCGAGCGTGCCGAGTTCGAGCGGCACCTGGCGGTGTGCGAGTCGTGCGCGCTGGAGGTGCGGGAGTTCGCCGCCACGCTGGCCAGACTCGGGGCCGCGGAGGCCGAGACCCCGCCGGCCGAGCTCAGGGCCCGGGTGATGGCGGGCATCGGGTCGGTCCGGCAGCTCGCGCCGCCGTCCGCCGGGGCGCACGGCGCGCCGGAGTCGTCCGCGCGGCGCCGCGGCGGGTTCGCCCGGCACTGGCCGAAGTTCGCCCTGGCGGCGTCGGTCGCGCTGGCCGCGGCGCTCGGCGGCCTGGCCGTGGACCAGAGCCGCCGGGCGGACGAGGCGGACGCGCGGGCCGCCCAGCTGCAGGCCCAGCAGGCCGCGTTCGGCAGCCTGCTCACCGCACCGGACGCCCGGACGGCGACCGCCACCACGGGCTCCGCCGGTGTCGGCACCGTCGTCTGGTCGCAGAGCCGCGGCCAGGCCGGGTTCCTGGCCTCGGGGATGCCGGCGCTGCCCGAGGGCAAGACGTACGAGCTGTGGTTCGACGACGCCGGGACGATGCGGCCGGCCGGTCTGCTGCCGGCCTCCAGCGGCTCGCTGCTGCTGCAGGGCCCGCTGGACGGCGCGGTCGGCGTCGGTGTGACGGTGGAGCCGGCGGGCGGCTCGGCCCACCCGAGCGGCGACCCGGTGATGCTGCTGCCTTTCAGCTGACGGCGGGCCGCCGCCCCCGGTGGTCACCGGGTGTGACCACCGGGGGCGGCTGTTGACCGAGCGTCAACGGTCACGCTTCGCTGTCGAGATGCCGTGCGACCAGGCGTAACGTGAGAAGAGGCCGGCCGTCGGTGTCATCCGCCCGGCGAGCTGACCGTCCACCAGTTCCATCTCGGCCGGCCGGCGTGAGCGCCGGTCCGCGGATCGGAGGCATCGATCATGGTGGAGACAGCGGCACCCGCACCCGTCGTCCAGAAGTACTGCACCGTTCAACCACGGGTGGTGCCCGAGCTCCGGCCCGGGCTCGGCCTCGCGCGGGAGCGCGCGATACTCAACGTCGGCTCCAAGTGGGTCAACGGCACGCACATCCACTACGCCTTCCTCGACGGCACCGGCGGCGGCCGGGGCAAGGCCCAACTCGACCAGGTCCGGGACGCGTTCCGGGCCTGGAAGGACCTCGGCATCGGCTTGGAGTTCGAGGAGGTCGAGAGCCCGGCGATGGCCGAGGTCCGCATCGCCTTCGAGGACGACGGCTCGTGGTCGTACGTCGGCCGGGACGCCCTGACGATCGGCGGCGGCCAGGCCACGATGAACTTCGGCTGGGACGTCACCAGCACCTGGGGCCGCGCCACCTCGCTGCACGAGACCGGCCACTCCCTCGGCCTGGAGCACGAGCACCAGAACCCCAACGCCGGCATCCGCTGGAACGAGGAGGCCGTCTACGCCTCGCTCGCCGCACCGCCCAACAACTGGACGCGCGAGGAGACCTTCCACAACATCCTGCGCAAGCTCTCCAAGGACGAGGTCACCGGCTCCGTCTGGGACGCGCTGTCCATCATGGAGTACCCCTTCGAACCCGGGCTGATCCTCGAACCGGAGAAGTACGGGCGCGAGGGCCTGCAGGGCGGGCTGACCCTCTCCGCGACCGACAAGGAAATGGTTCGGGCCTGGTACCCGCCGCTGACCGTCGGCCCGACCGCGCTGCAGCCCGGCGCCTCCGCCCCGCTCGACCTCTCCTCCGGCGGGCAGGCAGACTTCGAGCTCCAGCCCGGCGAGACCCGCGCGTACGACATCGGTAGCTTCGGCAAGAGCGACGTCGTCATGGTCGTCTTCGAGGACGTCGGCGGCGAACTGCGCTACCTCGCCGGAGAGGACGACAGCGGCACCGAGGCCAACGCCCGCCTGAACGTGCGCCTGGTCGGCGGGCGGCGCTACGTGCTGCGGGTCCGGCTGTACTCCGTCTACGGCGGCGGCCCCACGGCGGTCATGTACTGGTAGCCGGTCCGCGCGCGAACCGTTCACGACAACTCCACACCGGCCGGGGGCAATCCACCGGACGGACCGCTCCGAAGACCCGGTAGCCAGCGAAGGAGCGGCCCGGCGGGAGCGCGGGCCCGTGCAGTGGAGGGGGGCCCCGTGACAGTGCCCGGAACCGTGACAGTGCCCGGAACAGTGCCGGACGCGACGGCCGGAGGGGGCGTGCGGCCCACGCGCGCCGGCCGCACCGTCGCCGTGGTCGGCGCCGGAGTGGCCGGCCTGACCGCCGCCTGGGAACTCCACAAGGCCGGCGTCGCCGTCGAACTCTTCGAGGAGGACGGCCGGCTGGGCGGCCACGCCCACACCCAGCGCGCCGTGGGCGCCGACGGCCGCGAAGTGCCGCTCGATACCGGCTTCCTGGTGCACAACGAGCGCACCTACCCGCACCTCGTCCGGATGTTCCGCGAACTCGGCGTGCGCACCCGCGACAGCGACATGAGCATGTCCGTGCAGTGCCGCGGCTGCGGCCTCGAGTACGCCGGCGCCCGCGGCCCGGCCGGCCTGCTCGCCCGCCCCGACGCCCTGCTGCGCGGCCGCTACCTGCGGATGCTGTCCGAGGTGCCCCGCTTCCACCGGCGGGCCCGCCGCCTGCTCGCCGACCCCGCCGCCGGCGACCCCTCGCTGCGCCGGTTCCTCGACGAGGGGGGCTTCTCCCGGTACTTCACCAGCCACTTCATGACCCCGGTCGTCGCCGCCGTCTGGTCCTGCGCCCCCGACCTCGCCGGCGACTACCCGGCCCGCTACCTCTTCGCCTTCCTCGAGAACCACGGCATGCTCGGCGTCACCGGCTCGCCGACCTGGCGCACCGTCGTCGGCGGCTCCCGCAGCTACGTCGAGCGGATCGCCGAACGCCTCACCGCCGTCCACCGCTCCGCCCCCGTGACCGCCGTGCACCGCCACCACGACGGCGTGGAGATCACCACCGCGGACGGCCGCCGCACCGCCGCCGACGCCGTCGTCCTCGCCACCCACGCCGACCAGGCACTCCGGCTGCTGGCCCGCCCCACCCCGGCCGAACGCGAGGTCCTCGGCGCCTTCCACTACTCCCGCAACCCCACCGTGCTGCACCGCGACGCCTCCCGGCTGCCCCGCGCCGCCTGGGCCCGCGCCTCCTGGAACTACCGGATGGCCGACTGCGGCGGCAGCGCCGACGGCGTCCAGGTCAGCTACCACCTCAACCGGCTGCTCGGCCTCGACACCGACGAGGACTACCTGGTCACCCTCAACGCCGACCGGCACGATCCGCTGCCCGAGGAGCACATCGTCTCCCGCACCGTCTACGAGCACCCCGTCTACACCGCGCACAGCGTCGCCGCCCAGCGCCGCCTGCCCGAACTCACCACCGGCCGCACCGCCTTCGCCGGCGCCTACCACGGCTGGGGCTTCCACGAGGACGGCTGCCGCTCCGGCGTGCACGCCGCCCTCGCCCTGCTCGGCCGCACCGCCTTCGCCGGCGCCGCCGACCACCCCGGCCTGCCGGCAGGCGTCCGATGACCGCCACCGCCGCCGCCCGCCGCACCCCCGACGCCGCCCTGCCCGGCCCCTGGGGCGCCGCCCTGTACGAGTGCCGGATCACCCACCTCCGCACCGCTCCGGTGCGGCACGCCTTCCGGCACCGCACCTACCTGTGGCTGGTCGACCTCGACCACCTGCCCGTGCTGCCCCGGCCGCTGCGCCCGCTCGCCCGCTTCCGGGCCGCCGACCACCCCGGCGACCCCCGCGGCACCCTGCGCGGCAACCTCGCCGCGTACCTCGCAGGTCAGGGCATCGACCTGGCCGGCGGCCGGGTCCTGATGCTCGCGCAGGCCCGTTCGCCCGGCCACGTCTTCAACCCGCTCACCGTCTACTGGTGCCGCGCCGCCGACGGCACCCCGTTGTGCACCGTCGCCGAGGTGCACAACACCTACGGCGGCCACCACCGCTACCTGCTGCGCCCCGGCGCCGACGGCCGCGCCTCGGTGGCCAAGGAGTTCTACGTCTCGCCGTTCTTCCCGGTGGACGGCCGGTACCGGATGACCGTGCCGCAGCCGGGCGAGCGGCTCGCCCTGACCGTCCGGCTGGAACGCGACGGCGGGCTCCCGTTCATCGCCACCGTGCGCGGACAGCGCCGCCCGGCCGGCCCGGCCGCGCTGCTGCGGGCCGCCCTGCGGCACCCGTTCGCCACCCTCGCCGTCAGTGTGCACATCCGCCACCAGGGCATACGCCTCCTGTTGAAGGGCCTGCCCGTGCACCCCCGTCCCAAGCCCACGCCCCCGACCCGTACCGGTTCCGCCGCAGAAGAGGTGTCCGCCCCGTGACCCGGCCCGCCGCACCCACCACCGCCCCGCCGACCCCCGTCGACCCGGCCCGCTGGCCCGACGTCGCCCGCGTCCCCCGCGCGAAGCTCCGGGCCGCGGTCGCCGGACGCCTGCTCCGCCGGGTCGCCCACCGGCGCGGCCTGCGCGTCGAACTCCCCGACGGCAGCGTGCTGGTGCCTGCCCCGCCCGGTGCCGCCGTGCTCCGCCTGCACCGGCCCGAGGCCTTCCTCGCCCGGGTCGGCGCCACCGGCCTGATCGGCTTCGGCGAGTCCTACCAGGCCGGCGACTGGGACACCCCCGACCTGATCGGCCTGCTCGGCGTCCTCGCCACCGCCCCCGAGACCCTCGTCCCGACCGGCGCCCAGTGGCTGCGCCGCCTCTACGTGCAGCGGCCCCCGGCCGCCGAACTCCCCACCGCCGACAACGCCCGCCGCAACATCCACCACCACTACGACCTGTCCAACGACCTCTTCGGGCTCTTCCTCGACCGGACGATGACCTACTCGTCCGCCGTCTTCCCCACCACCCCCTCCGGCGCACCCCTCGCCACCTGGGACAACCTGCCCGAGGCCCAGCACCGCAAGATCGACCGGCTGCTCGACCTCGCCGCCGTCGGCCCCGGCAGCCGCGTCCTGGAGATCGGCACCGGCTGGGGCGAACTCGCGCTGCGGGCCGCCGCCCGCGGCGCCCGCGTCACCAGCCTCACCCTCTCCGAGGAGCAGCTCGGCCACGCGCGCCTCCGCATCGCCGACGCCGGCCTCGCCGACCGCGCCGAGGTCCGGCTCTGCGACTACCGCTCCGCAGAGGGGCAGTACGACGCCGTGGTCAGCGTGGAGATGATCGAGGCCGTCGGCCGGCCGTTCTGGCGCGAGTACTTCCGCACGATCGACCGCGTCCTCGCCTCCGGCGGCCGGGCCGCCCTGCAGGCCATCACCATGCCGCACGACCGCATGATCGCCAGCAGCAACACCTACACCTGGATCCTCAAGTACATCTTCCCCGGCGGCCTCATCCCCTCCGTACAGGCCATCGACCAGGCCACCGCCCGGCACACCCGGCTGCGCGTCGCCGCCGACCACGCCTACGGCCCGCACTACGCCGAAACCCTGCGGCTGTGGCGGGAACGCTTCACCGACCGCGCCGACGAGGTCGACGCCCTCGGCTTCGACCGGGTCTTCCGCCGCACCTGGGAGCTCTACCTCGCCTACTCCGAGGCAGGCTTCCGCACCGGATACCTCGACGTCCGGCAGATCCTGCTCACCCGCGAGGAGACCGCCCGGTGACCGCCGCCCCCCGACTCGCCGCCCTCTTCACCGACCTGCTCGGCGGCCCGCCGCCGTTCCGGATCCGCGCCTGGGACGGTTCCACCGCGGGCCCCGACGACGCCCCGACCGTCGTCCTGCGCCGCCGCCGCGCCGTGCGCCGCCTGCTCTGGCAGCCCGGCGAACTCGGCCTCGCCGAGGCGTACATCACCGGCGACCTGGACGTCGAGGGCGACCTCGCCGAGGGCCTCGGCACCGTCCGCCGGGCACTGGCCGGCCGCGGCCCCGTCCGCCCGGCCGTCCGCGACCTGCCGCGGCTGCTCGCCACCGCGGCCCGGCTCGGTGCCCTCGGCCCCCGGCCCGCCCCGCCCGGCGGCCGCGCCGCCGTCCGCGGCGCCCTGCACAGCCGCGGCCGCGACCGCGCCGTGATCAGCCACCACTACGACCTCTCCAACGAGTTCTACGCCCTGCTGCTCGGCCCCGCCATGGCCTACTCCTGTGCCTACTGGACCACCGGCGAACAGAGCCTGACGGACGCCCAGACCGCCAAGTTCGACCTGATCTGCCGTAAACTCGGCCTGCGCCCCGGCAGCCGCCTGCTCGACGTCGGCTGCGGCTGGGGCGCCCTCGCCCGGCACGCCGCGAAACACCACGGCGCCCGCGTCACCGCCGTCACCCTCTCCCGGCGCCAGCACGCCTTCGCCTCCGCCCTCGTCGCCGAGGCCGGCCTCACCGACCGCGTCGAGATCCTGCTGCGGGACTACCGGGACATCACCGACGGCCCCTACGACGCGATCAGCTGCGTCGAGATGGGCGAACACGTCGGCGAACGCCAGTACCCCGCCTTCGCCGCCCGGCTGCACGGCCTGCTCCGCCCCCACGGACGGCTCCTCGTCCAGCAGATGTCCCGCGGCGCCGACGCCCCCGGCGGCGGCGCCTTCATCGAGACCTACATCGCCCCCGACATGCACATGCGCCCGGTCGGCCGCACCGTCGACCTGCTGGAGGCCACCGGACTCGAAGTCCGGCACGTCGAGGCCATGCGCGAGCACTACGCCCGTACCATCGACGCCTGGTACGACACCCTCCACGAGCGGCACGCCGACTTCACCGGCCTGGTCGGCGAACAGACCGTCCGGCTCTGGCGGCTCTACACCGCCGGCAGCTCCCTCGCCTTCGCCGAACGCCGGATGGGCGTCGACCAGATCCTCGCCGTCCGCCCCGCCGGCGACGGCGGCAGCGGCGCACCCGCCACCCCCGCCCCCTGGTACGGGGCCGCCCCGTGAACACCGCCGCCTTCGCGGTCAACCTCGCGGCCACCGCCGGCGCAGCCCTCGCCGTCATGCTGGCCGCCCTCGCCGTCGCCCTGCGCACCGGCCGGCACCGCGGCGTCGACACCGCCTGGGGCCTCGCCTTCACCGCCGTCGCCCTCACCGGTTACGGGCTCTCCGCCGGGTACGGCGACGACGGGCGGCGGCTGCTCGCCACCGCACTCACCACCCTCTGGGGCCTGCGGCTCTCCGCGCACATCGCCCGCCGCGCCCGCGGCACCGGCGAGGACCCGCGCTACGCCCGGATGCTCGCCCGCAAGCCCCCCGGCCGGGCCCGCACGCTGTATGCGGTGCGGATGGTCCACCTGCTGCAGGCCGGCCTGGTCTGGTTCGTCTCGCTGCCCGTGCAGGCCGCCCAGTACCTGCCCGGCGCGCCCGGGCCGCTCGCCTGGGCGGGCACCGCGGTCTGGGCCGTCGGCCTGTTCTTCGAGGCCGTCGGCGACCTGCAGCTGAGCCGGTTCAAGGCCGACCCGGCCAACCGCGGACGGGTGATGGACCGCGGCCTGTGGGCCTGGACCCGGCACCCGAACTACTTCGGAGACGCCTGCGTCTGGTGGGGGCTCTTCCTGCTCGCCGCGGACGCCCCGATCGGCTGGGCGTTCGTCGGCAGCCCGCTGCTGATGACCTGGCTGCTCGCCTTCGGCAGCGGCAAGCCGATGCTGGAACGCCAGATGGGCTCCGACAAACCCGGCTGGGCCGAGTACGCGGCCCGCACCAGCGGCTTCGTCCCCCTCCCGCCCCGCCGCCGGACCGTGCGCTGAGGCCCGGAGGCTTGTCCAGGCCGGGGGCCGTGTGCGTCGACGAGAACGTCGGCGCCGCCGGGCATGGGGGGTGCGGGCGGGCGCCGGAGCGTCCGCCCGCCTTTTCGGCAACCTTCTGTCGAGCGAATCATCCGAATCCGGAGCCGGTACCCGCCGGCAGCCGGTGCGCGGCCGCCGAGCCCGTGGCGGCCGGTCCGGCGGGCGGGGCCGCCGCAACGTCCCGCGCGGCAGCCCCCGGGGCGAGTCCGGTGGCGGCCACCGCACGCACGGGGGCCATCGCGGTGCGTCCGGGTCCTCGCGGACGTCGCAGCGGCGGACCCGCCGGGCCGCGAGTGCGGTGCGGCCCGCGATCGAGCCCCGGATCGCCGGGGCGGGTCAGCCGTTCGAGGCCGGCGAGGACGGAGCGCTCCCGCGGTGGCAGGGCGGCGGCTGCCATGGCGATCGACCTCCTTCCTCACCGGGCTGGATGCCCGGCCCTTCCACCGTGGAACGGCGGCCCCGCCCGGCAGCTCGCATCGCCTGTGCACCGTTCGCGGCGTGTCGGGTCCGGCCGGCGCGGCGGCAGGCGTACCGTGCCGGAGTGGAGATCCCCACCGAGCTGACGGCGAGCCTCGCCGAGGCCAGCATCACCACCGGGGGAGTGGCCCGCCGACTCGGCGTCTCGCCCACCACCGTCCGCTCCTGGGAGCGCAGGTACGGCATCGGCCCTTCCGGCCACGAGGCCGGCCGGCACCGCCGGTGGCGCCCGCAGGACGTCGCCGTGCTGGAGGCGATGTGCCGGCTCACCGCCCACGGCGTGCCGCCCGCCGAAGCGGCCCGGCTGGCCCGGGCCGGCTCCCTCGTCAGACTCCCGCAGGGCCGTCCCGGGCCCGGCGGGCCGCGGGAGTCGGCCGAGCCCCGCGAGTCCGGCGGAAGCCGGGCACTGCCGCTGGGCACCGTCCGACCGGAGTGCCGCGGCCTCGGCCGGGCCGCCGTCCGGCTCGACGCGCCCGCCGTCGAGCGGATGCTCGACCAGGCGCTGGCCGACCTCGGCCTGGTGAAGGCCTGGGACGAGGTGATGATGCCCGCCCTGCGGGCGGTCGGCCGCAAGTGGGCGGTGGAGGGCGAACGGTACGTCGAGGTGGAGCACCTGCTCTCCTGGCACATCTCCGGCGCCCTGCGGAAGGTCACCCGCTGCGCCGAAGCGGCCGCGCCGGTGGCGCCGGTGCTGCTCGCCGGCATGCCGGGGGAGATGCACTCGCTGGCGCTGGAGGCGGCCGCCGCCGGGCTCTCCGACCGCGGCGTGCCCTTCCGCATGTTCGGGCCGGCGGTGCCGCCGGCCGCCCTGGTCGAGGCCGTCCGGCGGATCGGCCCGTCCGCGGCGCTGCTGTGGTCGCAGACGCGGGACACCGCGGACCCGCGGCTGGCCCAGCTCGCCGCCGCCACCGCCTGGGGCCCGCGCGGTGCGCGCACCCGCCCGGCCGTCCTGCTAGGCGGCCCCGGCTGGGCGGGTACCGGCCGGATCGCCGGCACCCTGCGCCCGCGCCGCCTCCCGGAGGGCCTCGCCCACCTGGAGGTGCTGGCCGCGTCCTGACGGCATGCCGGCCCGGTGTCAGGAGCTCCTGAGTACGACGAGTTGACGGGTCGTCCGGGTCATCGCCACATAGCGGTCGACCGCTCCCGCGACGCCCTCGCCGAAGGTCTCCGGGTCGACGAGGACGACCAGGTCGAACTCGAGGCCCTTCGACAGTGCGGGCGTCAGCGACCGGACCCGGGGGGTCGCCCGGAACCCGGGGGCGCCGATGACGCAGGCCGTCCCGTCGGCGTGTGCGGCGAGCCAGCGCTCCAGGACCGCATCCAGGTCCTCGACGGACCCGTGCACGACGGGGATGCCGCTGCTGCGCACCGAGGTCGGCACATTGGCGTCCGGCAGCACGGCCCGGACGACCGGCGCGGCCTCGGCCATGACCTCGGCCGGCGTCCGGTAGTTGATGCCCAGCGAGGCGACCTCGATCCGGTCGAGCCCGATCCGCTCCAGCCGCTCCCGCCACGACTCGGTGAACCCGTGCCGGGCCTGGGCGCGGTCCCCGACGACGGTGAAGCTCCGCGACGGGCAGCGGAGCAGCAGCATCTGCCACTCGGCGTCGGTCAGTTCCTGCGCCTCGTCCACCACGATGTGCGCGAACGGGCCGGCCAGCGGCTCCGGATCGGTGCCGGGCAGCGCCGCCCCGTCGACCAGGGTGTCCTGCAGGTCCCGTCCGCGCAGCATGGCCACCGCGCCCTCGCCGTCGTCGTCGGCCCGGAGGATGTCGCCGATGACGTCGGCCATCCGGGCGCGTTCGGCGGCGACGGCGACCTCCTGCCGGCGCCTGTGCCGGGCCGCCTCCGGGTCGCCGAGCCGGTGCCGGGCCGCGTCCAGCAGCGGCAGGTCGGACACCGTCCAGGCCTGCGCGTCCGGGCGCCGCAGCCTCCGGACGTCGTCCGGGCCGAGCCAGGGCGCGCACATCCGCAGGTAGGCGGGGACCGACCAGAGATCGCCGACCAGGTCGGCCGCCTCGATCAGCGGCCAGGCGCGGTTGAGCGTCGCCACCAACTCCTCGTCCCGCAGCAGCGCGCGCCGGACCAGCTCGGGCGCGACGTCCTCGTCCAGCCTGCCCAGCAGGATCGCGGCCAGCTCCTCCAGGATCTGCGCGCGCGCCTCGTTGTGCGGGGTGCCCGGCTCGACCGCGTCGAAGGCGTCGGCCCAGTCCTCGGCGCTCAGCCAGAGGTCGCCCCAGTCGGTGCCGGCCTCCGTCCCCTCCGAAGGCGGCTCCTCGTAGAACCGGACGGCCTTCTCGATCGCCCGCACCATGTCCGCGGAGGACTTCAGCCGGGCCGCCTCCGGATCGGCCTCGACCCCCGCGGCGGCGCCCTCCGCGACCAGGTCCCGCAGGGTGCAGGTCTGCACACCCTCCTCGCCGAGGCCGGGCAGCACGTCCGCGACGTAGTCCAGGTAGGGCCGGTGCGGGCCGACGAACAGCACGCCGCCCCGACGGTGCCCCAGCCGCGGGTCGGAGTACAGCAGATAGGCGGAGCGGTGCAGCGCGACGACGGTCTTGCCCGTGCCCGGGCCGCCGTCGACGACCAGGGCGCCGCGGGAGCCGGCCCGGATCACCGCGTCCTGGTCGGCCTGGATGGTGGCGAGCACGTCCCGCATCCGGGGGGAGCGGGCGGCGCCCAGGCCGGCGATGAAGGCCGACTGGTCGTCGAGCGCCGCGTGCCCCTCCAGCCCGTCGGCGGTGAACACCTCGTCCCAGTAGTCGGTGATCCGGCCGCCGGTCCAGCGGTACCGGCGGCGGCTCGCCAGGCCCATCGGGTCGGCATGGGTCGCGGCGAAGAACGGCTTCGCCGCGGGGGAACGCCAGTCGACCAGCAGCCGGCGCCCCGTGCCGTCGGTCAGGCCGAGCCGTCCGACGTACACCGGCTCCGAACCGTCCGCACCGACGACGCGGCCCAGGCACAGGTCGAGGCCGAAACGGCGCAGCGCGCGCAGCCGGCCGGTCAGCCGGTGCACCTCGGCGTCGCGGTCCATCGCCGCCCGGCCGGCACCGCCGGGAGCCCTGCGCACGGCGTCGAGGCGGTCGGAGAGTTCGGCGATCGCCTGCCGCAGGCTCTCCGCGACGGCCGCGAAGTGCTGCTCGTCGGCGGCGACCAGCGCCGGGTCGGCCTTGGGTGACAGGTGGTCGGGAAGGTCGAACGCGTTCATGGCGAGGGAGTTCGTCTCAGGGGCACCGCACCGGTCATTGACCGACAAATCCGTACGCACTTCGTGAATCTCCCAATTCCACAGGATCCGGGTTCAGATCAGCGATTGTGCGGTACGACGGGGGCCTTGCCGCAAGACCCCCTGTGCGCTATACCTTGAGAGTGGCAAGCGGTGGGTTATCCCGTTTGCCCTTCTTCTTGTCAGGGCCCCGCCGTGACCGCCCCGGCCGCGTCCGCCAGCACCTCCCGTGCTGCCCGTGCCCCGGAGGCCGAGCGCCCTGCACCGACCCGGTGCCGCGGTGGTCCCGCAGACGTACCGGCCGCCGCCGAGCGCGGCCGGCCGGGTCAGCGGGTGCGGGGCCGGCATCGCGGGCAGCGCGTAGGGGACGGCGCGGTCCGCAAGGTGCTCCCAGCCGCCCGTGCCCACCCGGTACAGCTCGGCCAGCGGGCCCGTACCCGCGGCTCCCGGGCCGGGCCGAGCACCGAGGTCGCCATCAGGGCCCGACCGTCGCCCGAACACCCGGGCACCACCTCGGACAGCACCACGCTGTTCAGCACCGGGCCGTCCGCGTCCACCAGCAGCGTCGGCTCGGCCAGCGGGGAGACCGGCGCCGCGTGGTACAGCGTCGTCACCGAGCGGCCCGGCGGCCAGCCCCGGCAGCAGCCGCGCCGCCTCCGGGGCCTCGGTCGCCACCACCGTCCGCCCGGCGGGCAGCTCCGTGCCGTCCGCGAGCAGCACCCCGTCCGCCGTCAGCTCCTCCACCGGCGACTCCAGCCGCACCGTGCCCGGCGGCAGGCCCGCCGCCAACTGCTCCGGCACCGCGCCGATCCCGAACTCCGGCAGGCAGAGCGTGCCGCGCAGCAGGCTCCGCCACACCAGGTGGAACACCCGGCCGGAGGTCTCCAGCCCCTCCTCCAGGAACACCCCGGCGAGGAACGGCCGCAGCACCCCGTCCACCGTTCCCGGCGAGAGGCCGGCCGAGGCCAGCGCGGCGCCGGTCGACACGTCCCGGCCGCGCCGCAGCAGCGCGGCCGGGAGCACCATGTCACGGGCACTCAGCAGCCCGAGCGCCACGGTGTCCCGGAACGGCGCCAGCCGGCCCGGCAGCAGATCGCCGGCCAGATCCGGGCGCCGCGTCGGATCCACGAACCACCGCCGCACCCGGTCGCCCGCCAGGACGAACCCCGGGGTGAACGGGTGCAGCCGCAGCGCCCGCAGATCGATCCGCCGCCGCACCTGCGGATACGACGTGTTGAACACCTGGAAGCCGCGGTCCAGCCGGAAACCGCTCACCAGATCCGTCCGCATCCGGCCGCCGACCCCGTCGGACGCCTCCAGGGCCGCCACCTCCAGGACCGCCACCTCCAGACCGCCCGCCACCAGGTCGCGGGCGCACGCCAGCCCCGCCAGCCCGGCCCCGACCACCACGACATCCACCGAGCCCACCTCACCGGCTCCTCTCCGTTCGGCCGTACGCGCCGCGCACGACACCCGGCCCCTGGGTAGGGACCTCCATATGAACCGCACCCTCCTGCGCCTCACCGGCGCCGCCACCGCCGTGTACGGCCTTGCCGTCACCCGCCGCCCCGTCCTGCTGGCCCGGCCCTCCGGCCTCGCCGCGCCGGACGGCACCGTCCCGCAGCCGGTCGCCGTCTGCATCGCCCCGCTGGCCCTCCGCGACGCCGCCTGCGGCCTGGCGATGCTGCTCGCCCCGGACGACCGCAGCCTCCGCACGGCCGCCCTGCTGCGGATCGCCGCCGACCTCGGTGACGCCGCCCTGCTGTCCGGCGTCACCCCGGTCTCCGCCGGACTGCCGACCGGACGGCACCGGGCCGCGGCACTCGTGGTCTCCCTCGGCTGGGGCGCGCTCTCCGTCGTCGGCCTGCTGCAGCGCGACCGGCCGGCCGAGACCGTGCCCTAGGCAGGCCAGCAGGGGCGCGCGACGGGCGGAGGCTGCGCGGGCCGGCGCTGCACGAACGCTGCGGGTGGACCGCGCCGCCCGTCGGGCGGAGGCTGGAACGAGCGCAGGCCCACCCGCCGGTCCACGGAGCGGCACCGCCCGGCGGGCCGCGCCGGCGGTGGATGCACGGGCCCGGGCAGCGGATGCCCCGGGCCCGTTCCACGCGCCCGGCCACAAGCGCGGCGTCGGGTCCGTCCGCGGACGGTGAGTCATGTGCCGGCCTCCCCGGCAGCGCAGCGCAGCGGTGCCGAGAAGGCCCGGCGGCCGACGGGCTGCCGCCGCCCGCCGGGCCCTGCCGAGAGTCTTCAGCCGCGTCCCCGGCGGCCACCAGGCGCAGCGCTTGCGCACTGTTTTCGCCCGCCGCCCGGGGGGAGCCGTCCACCCCTCGCCGGAGGTGGACGAACCATGCCGCATGTGAAGGGCCCGTGCAGTCGTCGGCACTCTTGCGTGGAGGATCCCGGGGCAGGGGGGTGAGCGCCCGGACCCCGGGCATGCGAGCCGCCGACGCACCCACGGAAGGAATGGCCATGGCAGTGATGAGTGAAGGGTCGACCATCGCACCCGGAGCGACCGCGGCGGGCGCAGGCTCCGAGGGCGTCGCCGTGCCGGCCGCGGCGCCGGTCCGGCGGCTGGTCGAGGACCCGTCGGCGGTCGCCCCGGCCGACGCCAAGGTCCTCTCGTCGGCCCTGTTCGCCCGGCTGCGGAGGTTGGAGGAGGGCACCGCCGAGTACTCGTACGTCCGCGGCACGCTCGTCGAGCTCAACCTCTCGCTCGTCCGGTACGTCGCCCGGCGGTTCCGGCAGAGCGGCGAGCCGATGGACGACATCGTGCAGGTGGGCACGGTCGGCCTGATCAAGGCGATCGACCGGTTCGACCCGGACCGCGGCCTCGAGTTCGTGACGCTCGCGGTGCCCACCGTCCTCGGCGAGATCAAGCGCTTCTTCCGGGACGCCACCTGGGCCGTCCACGTGCCCCGCCGCCTCCAGGAACTGCGGCTGGCCCTCGCCAAGGCGAGCGACCGGCTGGAACAGGACCTCGGCCGCCCGGCCACCGTCGCCGAACTCGCCGCCCACCTGGAGATCACCGAGGGCGACGTGGTGGAGGGCATGATCGCGCGCAACGCCCACACCGCCGGCTCGCTCGACCTCGGCAGCGACGACGACGGCGACGGCTCCCTGCTGCGGCGCCTCGGACGGCACGACCCCGGGCTGGAGAAGGTCGAGAACCTGCAGGCGCTCAAGCCGCTGGTCGCGGCCCTCGCCGAACGGGACCGGGCCATCCTGCACATGCGCTTCGTCGACGACATGACCCAGGCCGACATCGGCGCCCGCCTCGGCGTCTCCCAGATGCAGGTCTCCCGCCTGCTGGCCCGGATCCTCTCCCGCCTGCGCGAGGGGATGCTCGGCGCCGAGGCCTGACACCGCCGGCCGTCCCGGCATCCGCACCGCTCGCCCGTACCCGCGACCCGGCCCACCGGGGAACCGCGGGTACGGGCGTTCTGCACGGTGCACCTGGTGCCGGGGCCGCCGCCCCGACCACGGTGCACCTGGTGCCGGGGCCGCCGCCCCGACCACGGGGCACTGGGGCGTGGGGCCCGCCAGCGCCCTGAAGGGGTGTCAGACGATGCGCCGCAGGAACTCCTCCGGGGTGTGCGGCCAGTCCACGAAGGCCGACTCGCAGCCGGCCGGCACCGCCCGGTAGGTGCAGTCCAGGAAGGCGCCGAGTTCCGCTGACCCCAGCCGGACGGACGCCCCGGCCCCGGGGCAGCGCCACTCCAGCAGTACCCCGCCGTCCTCGTCCGGCCGGACGCACAGGTCGCCCTGGCCGGTGCTGCCGTGGCGGCCCTCCGCCAGCAGGTCGCGGCCGACCGTCCACCGCGGGCCGTCGTCCACCGCGCCGCCGTCCTCGACGACCAGCGTCTCCGACAGGCGCGCCGGCCCCGGGAAGCACAGCGCGACGGCGAACGGGTCGTCCGTCCGGTACCGCAGCACCACCCGGACCCGCCGGGGACGGGACCCGCATATCCGCGCGGCCGTGTGCCGTTCGATCGTCTCCACCATGCTGCGTCCCTCCGCTCCTGCGCGAACCGGGCCGATGCCCGCCCACCGGCACCTGCCCCGCCGGCAGAGGTCCATGCGGGACGGGCGCGGCCGATCACTGCCCGCCGGCCGACGGTTCGTCATCAAAGCGTCCCCGGAGGGGGGTTTGCCCGCGCCGTCAGCGGCAAGGCGGTACCGCCGGAAGCACGTCCGGGACACCGCCTCGGGCCCGGACCCCACCGGAAGGAGAGAGCCCATGCCCACCGTGGCCGTCCTCCTCGTGGTCCTGCTCTGCGCCTCCGCGGCGGCCGCAGCGCCCCTCGTCCGCCGGCGGCTGCGCACCCGCGGCCTGCGGACGCGGTTCGGGCCCGAGTACGAGCGCACCCTGCGCAGCCATGGCGGAGACGTCCGCCGCACCGACCGCGAACTCGCCGACCGGCTCGCGCTCCGCCGCCGACTGCGGCTGACCGGCCTCCCCGCGGCCGAGCGGGAGAAGGTCACGACCTCGGTCCGAGGACTTCAGGTGCTCTTCGTCGACGACCCGCCGCGCGCCGCCGCCGAGGCCGAACGGACCCTGCAGGCCCTGCTCGACCGCATCGGCTACCCGTCCTCCGGCCGGATCGAGGTGCTGTCCGTCGACCACACACCACTGCTCGGCGCGTACCGGACGGCCCGCGAGACCCTCGGCCGCACCGAGGGTGCGACCGCGGGCACCGAGGACCTGCGCACCGCGCTCCTGGCGGTCCGCGCCCTCACCCTGGACGTCCTCGGCCGCGACCACCCGGCCCCCGCCGAGCGGCCCGCACCCGGGACCGCCCCGACGAAGATGCTGACCACGAGGGCCCTCGGCACCCGCCCGCCGGGCGCCGTCCCGGCACCCGGCCGACGGGCCGTCAAGCCCTGATCCTTCCAACCGATCTTCTGCGAGGAGTGACATGACCGAGGACCGATCGAGCGACACCGAGCACCAGAGGCCGGAGGGCCACGCGCAGGCCCGACGGGTGCCCTTCCCCCGCCAGCCGGACGCCTCCTCGCCGCGGGCGGACGTCGCCGGGGCGGACCTCCCCGCCCCGGCGGCGGGCGGGCCGGCCGAGGACGGGTTCGGCGGCTGGCTCGACCCGAGGCAGGTGGCGACCGTCTCGGCCGAGTGGGACGCCGTGCAGGCCGGGTTCGTCGACGACCCGGCGGAGGCGGTCCGGCAGGCCGACGAACTGGTCGCCCGGGCGGCCGACTTGGTCGCCGAGGCGGTGCGCCGCCGCCGGGAGGGGCTGCACACCGGGCCGGGCACACCGGCCGGGCCGGACGCCGGGACGGAGGAGCTGCGGCTCGCGCTGCGCGACTACCGCGGTGTCCTGGACCATCTGCTGGCGTCCTGACGGAGCGTCGTACACCGCCGTCCGTACACCGCCGTCCGACCCCGTCAACGGAGGACCATGCCCGTGTGGACCGCCCTGAGGCCCGTCGCGGTCGCCGCCGCCGCACTGCTCGCGATCCTGCTGCTGGACCGCACGGTGCTGGTGCTGGCGAGACGCCCGGCGGCGGGCCGGCTCCGTACCCTGCTGCAGCCGTGCCGGGTGCCCGCGCTGCTGACCCTCGCCGGCCTGCTGCTGCTCGCCGCCGAACCGGCCGCCGGCCTGCCGGAGCCCGCCCGCGGGCCGCTGCGGCACGGCCTGGTGCTGCTCGTCCTGGCGGCCGGCGCCTGGCTGCTGACCCGGGTCGTGGCGCTGCTGATCGACACCTCGTTCGCCCGGTACGCCACCGAGCGGCGCGACCCGGCGCGGATCCGCCGCGTCCGCACCCAGACCGGCATGCTGCGCCGGCTGTCGAGCGCCGGCATCGCCGTGGTCGCCCTGGCGGCCGCCCTGATGACCTTTCCGGCCGTCCGCTCCGTCGGCGCCAGCCTGCTCGCCTCGGCGGGCATCCTCGGCCTGGTGGTCGGTGTGGCTGCGCAGAGCACCCTGGCCAACCTGTTCGCCGGCGTGCAGCTGGCGTTCGGCGACATGGTGCGGCTCGGCGACGAGGTGGTCGTCGCGGGCGACTGGGGGACGGTCGAGGAGATCACCCTCACCTACGTCGTCATCGCCACCTGGGACCAGCGGCGCATCGTCATGCCGGTCTCGTACTTCGTCGGCAAGCCCTTCGAGAACTGGTCCCGGCGCGACCCGGCCATCACCGGCACGGCGCTGCTCCACCTCGACCACCGCACGCCCGTCGGCGAGCTGCGCGCCGAGTTCGAGCGACTGCTGAAGGAATGCGCGTGGTGGGACGGCGAGGGCAGCGCCCTGCAGGTCGTCGACACCACGCCGAGCACCATCGTGGTGCGGGCCCTGATGACGGCCCGCAACGCCGCCGACGCCTTCGAACTCCGCTGCTGGATCCGGGAACGGCTGATCGGCTACCTGCGCGAGCAGCACCCGGAGGCGCTGCCCCGGGTGGCCCTCGACCCCGTCCACGGCTGAGCCGCCCGCGCGCGGACCGGGCGGTGGCCGGCACCGCCCGGTCCGCGCGGGCCCGCTCAGCGGCGCTGCCGCGCGGCCTGCGCCTCGGCGAACTCCTTGAAGCCGAGCAGGCCGTCCAGCACCCGGCGGTGGGTGAAGCCGAGGACGACGGCCAGCCGGTCGGCCAACCGGCCCGGCCGGACGTCCAGTTGCAGCATCACGGTGGTCCGCCGCTCGTCCAGCCGGTGGAAGGTCACCACGCCGGTCTGCCGGAGGTCGCCGGTGACGGACGCCCAGGCGATCCGCTCGTCCTCGATCCGCTCGGTGACCCGGGCGTCGAACTCCCGTATCGCGCCGCCGGTCCGGACCGTCCAGCGGGTGAGCCCGGACTCCGGCCGTTCGACCCGCAGCACACCCCGCACGAAGAGCGGGAACTCCTCCACCCGTGTCCACTGCCGGTAGGCCACCGGCACCGGGACCCCGACCTGGACGGACTGCTCGACCCGCGCCATCGCTCGCCACCTCCGTGTCGCACCGACGCCCACCGGGCGGTGACCGTCCGTCAGACCGTCTGTCCCGGCGGCGCGCGGACATGCCCGCCGGGCCCGGATCCGCCCGAGCCGAATCGCGGCACACCCCGGGTGCCGGCGGCGAGCGGGGGTAGACGCGCCGTCGGCCCGCCACCCACGGCGGACCGCGGCAGTGACGACGGAGGAGATCCCATGGGCATCGGCGGATGCATCATCCTGTTCGCGATCGGCGCGATTCTCGCCTTCGCGGTGGACTGGCACCTCTCGGGTGTCGACCTCGACACCGTCGGCTGGGTGCTGATGGCGGCCGGCCTGCTCGGCGTGGTCGTGTACGCGAGCGCGCTGCGCCGGCGCCGGCCGGTCGGCCGCCCGGCCGACGAGGTCGTCGAGGAGCGCCGGTACTACGAGGGGCTGTGACCCGCCCCGGGAGAGGAGCACCGATGGAGACCGAGGAGCACCGGACCCGGCGGTACACCGGGGGCTGGGCCTGGCAGCGCCGCGCCGCCTGCCGGGGGAAGGACGCCGCGCTGTTCTTCCACCAGGCCGGGGAGCGCGGCGAGCGGAGCCAGGAGCGGGAGGCGGCGGCGAAGCGCGTCTGCACACGCTGCCCGGTGCGCGGCCAGTGCCTGGAGTACGCGCTGGCCGCCGACGAGCGGTACGGCATCTGGGGCGGGCTGACCGAGGACGAGCGCCGCGCGCTGCGGGCCGGGGCCCGGCGCCGCGGCCGTCCCGCCGCGGCCCGGCCGCCGGGCCGGGACTGAGCCGCCCTCCCGGTCGGGTGCCCGTGCGCAGGCCGAGGCGGAACCCGGGGGACCCGGGGGACTCAGGGGGACCGGGGGGGAATGGAGCGGGCGGCTCGGGGCAGACGACCCCCGTCCCCGGACGGACCGGCCCTCGGCGGGCCGGGCCGGTGGCCGGGGTGACGACGGACGAAGGAGAGGTTCAGCGATGACGATCCTCTGGGCGCTGGTCGCCGGTCTGGTGGTCGGCCTGCTGGCCAAGCTGGTGCTGCCGGGCCGTCAGCCCGTGCCGCTGTGGCTGACCGTGCTGATCGGTGTGGTCGGCGCGGTGCTCGGCAACACGCTGGCCTCGTACCTCGGTGTGCGGCACACCGGCGGAATCGACTGGCTGCGGCACCTGCTGCAGGTGGGCGTCGCCGCGGTGCTGATCGCCGCCGCCTCCCCGGTGTACTCCGGGCGCAGGCGCTGATCCGGCCCGCCGCCGGGGCGCGGACGCCCCGGCGCCGCGGACCCGAACCGACCGAGCGAAGGAGACGAGGATGCGCGAGCAGATCTGGAACCACCACCCCGACGACGGCCACACCGAGGACCGGGACGTCATCGGCTACACGGTGCAGGCCACCGACGGGAGGATCGGCAAGGTCGACCGGCACTCCGTGGAGGTCGACGCCTCCTACCTGGTCGTGGACACCGGCCCGTGGATCTTCGGCCGTCAGGTGCTGCTGCCGGCCGGCACGATCCTGCGGATCGACCACGAGGAGCGGACCGTCCTGGTCAACCGCTCGAAGGACGAGATCAAGGGCGCACCGGAGTTCGTGAGCGAGCACGAGGTGCCCGCCGACCACCTGAACGCCCTCGGCACGTACTACGGCCCGATGATCTGACCGTCCGCCGGCGGCCGGTCCCGCGGGTTGCACCGCGGCCGACACCGGGTACGGTGCCAGGGGTGGTCGGCCATCACCGGCCGCCGGGCAGGCGAGAAGTGACGGATCGGCGGCCGCACCGCGGACGGCCGCCAGCGGAGGGCACGGGACATGGGCAGCGGTGAGCTGGGTACGGGGCCGACGACCGGTCGGGCCGCGGGAGCCGGAGCGCCCCTGCGGACCGCGTCCGGTCCGGAGGGGGCGGTGGTCTGCTCACTCTCCGGGGACCTCGATCTCGACGGACTCGCCGAGGTGGAGGCACCGCTGCGGGAGTTGGTCTCGGCCGCCGCACCAGGGGTGCTCTGCATCGACCTCGCCGCGGTGGGCTTCTGCGACTCGACGGGCCTCAACCTCCTGCTCCGGCTCCGGCTGGACGCCGAGGAGTCGGGGGTCACGCTCGTCCTGGCGCAGCCCGGTCCGCAGCTGAGCCGGCTGTTCGAACTGACCGGCACCGGCGCGGTGTTCCGGGTCTTCGAGACGGTGGGGGAGGCGTGCACAGCCGGGTGAGGACGGCCCCGGGCCGCCCTGGCGAGGAGGCCCCCGACGAGGGAGGGCCGGGGAAGAGCCGGACATGCATCAGGGTGAGGACATGAGCAGCAGTTCGTACACCGCCGACGGGCCCGTGCTGGGCCAGCGCCGCCGGTACGTCTTCGGACCCGCCGGGCAGGTCCGGACGGGCCGGGAGTTCGCCGCCAAGGTGCTCCTGGACTGGGGCCTGGCCTGCGACGAGCTGTTCGACGAGGACGTCCGGCTGATCGTCTCGGAGCTGGTCTCCAACGCCTGCCTGCACGGCGGCGGCCCGCGCGAGCTGGTGCTCGTCCTGGCGGACCGCTCGGTGCGGATCGAGGTCCTGGACGCCGGCGAGGGCGTGCCGGAGCCGCGCAGCCCGCACCGCACGTCCCGGCCCGGCGGGCACGGCCTGCACATCGTCGGCCGGCTGAGCACCGCCTGGGGCGTGCTGCGCGCGCCCGGCGCCAAGGCGGTCTGGGCCGAGGTCGCGTTGCCCGGCACCCCGTGAGGCCGGCTTTCCGCCCGTCGGGGGCGCATGGCCGGGCCGATCGGGGGCAGACGGCCGCCCGACCGCTTCGGACCTCCCAGGGGAGTCGACCGTGATCATCGCGCAGGCCGGTGCAGCCTCCATTCCCGCCCCCGTCCCCGGGGTCGTGCCGCTCGTCCTGCGGTACGACTCGGACGACCCGTTCGCGGTGGTGCTGGACTTCCCCGACCCGCCGGCCGACGGTGAGATGTCCGGCGGTGACCCGATCAGCTGGTACGTCTCCCGGGAGCTGCTCACCGAGGGCCTCGGCGGCCCGGCCGGCGACGGCGACTTCCGGCTGGTGCCGGTGGACGGCGGGCTCACCCAACTGGAGTTCCACAACCGCAACGGCGTGGCCCTCGTGCAGGTCGCCACCGACGAGCTCCGCGGCTTCCTCGCCGACACGGCCGAGGTGGTGCGGCCGGGCGAGGAGCACCGGCAGGTGCGCTGGCCGGACACGGTCGAGGCCTTCCTCCGGGCCACCGACTGACCGGCCCGGGAGACCGGCCGTGCATGGAACGCCGGGAGCAGGGCAGACGCTGTCCGTGACCGCCGGCGGAACGACCGCCGGGTCCGAAGGGAGTGGTCATGAGCGGCAAGAACAAAGTCGAGAACATGGCACAGAAGGCCCGGGGTAAGGCCGAGGAGACCACGGGCAAGGCCGTCGGCAACGAGCGCCTGACCGCGAAGGGCAAGATCGACCAGGCCGCCGCCGACGCCAAGCAGGCCGGCGAGAAGGCCAAGGACGCCCTCAAGCACTGACCCCCGGCACGGCCCCGCGGCGGGGGCGCCCCCAGGAAGGGTGCCCCCGGCCGCCTGTGCTCACCAGCCTCCGGTGCCCGGTGCGCCCTTGAACGGCCCGCGGATCTCCGGGGTGATCCAGCCCCCGTAGAAGCCGCCCTCCTGCGGGACGACCTCCTCGCCGCCCACCGTGCAGCGGTCCACCCGCCCCGGGTAGAACGCCAGGTGGCCGCGGATCTCCTCGTAACCGGGTGCCGGCTCGGGGTAGCTCCAGGCCGCGTTCTCGCTGCGCGTCCCGTCGACGACCAGGTCGAAGTAGACGGCGGCACCCTTCCACTCGCACCAGCTGCGGTGCCAGGACGGCACCAGCACCCCGGGCGCCACCGCCGCCGACGGCAGGTAGAACACCGGCGGATGGCTGGTCTCCAGCACCCGCAGTGCCTCGTCGGTGTCGGCCACCAGCAGGCCGCGGAACTCCACGGTCACCCGGCGGCCGGCCTTCTCCACCCGCGGCGGACGGGGGTAGTCCCAGACCGACTCCGTCCCGCCCTCAATGGTCATCGCAGCGCGCCTCCTCTCCGCTCGGGCCCGCCCGGACGGCGCGCCGGGCCGGGCGCCCCCCAAGGTGTTCGGAGCCGCCCCCCGGACCGGATGGGCCCACCGCCGCGCCGTCCGGGCCGGCGGTTGCCCGCCACCGGCGGCGGGCAGGCTCGAAGCGACAGGAGGTGGTCCGGATGCCCCGCACCCCGCCGGCGCAGCGGCCGCGCATACCGGCCGACGGCCTGTTCGGCCCGGACTCCGTCACCTGGCGGGTGCACGCCGACCCCGCCATGCTGCTCGGCGGCCTGCGGGCACTGCTGCTGCAGGCCCTGCACCCGCTGGCGATGGCCGGGGTCGCGCAGCACTCGGCCTTCCGCGAGGACCCGTGGGGGCGGCTCGACCGCACCGCCCGCTTCGTCGGCGCGGTGAGCTACGGCACCGGTGCGGAGGTCCGCGAGGCGGTGCGCCGGGTGCGCCGGGTGCACGAGCACGTCCGCGGCACCGACCCGGCGACCGGGCGGGAGTACCGGGCCGACGATCCGGAGCTGCTGGTCTGGGTGCACGCCTGCGAGGTCGGCTCCTTCCTCGACGTGGTCCGCCGCGCCGGGCTGGCGCTGACCGCCGCCGAGGCCGACGCCTACCTGCGCGAGCAGAGCGTGGTGGCCCGGCTGGTCGGGGTGCCCCCCGAGGTCCCGGTGCCGGACTCCGCCGCGGCCCTGCGGCACTACTTCGCCGCGGTGCGACCCGAGCTGTGCGTCACCCCGGCCGCCCGGGAGGCGGTCCGGTTCGCCTTCCTGCCGCCGCTGCACGGCAGCGCCCTGCTGGCCGTCCCGGCCTGGGCCGGCCTGGTCGGGCTGGCGCTCGCGATGCTGCCGGGCTGGGCCCGCCGGATGTACGGCCTGCCGGGCTGGTGGATCACCGACCGGGCGGCCGACCTGGAGGCCAGGGCGCTGCGCTCGGCCGTGTTCCGCCTGCCCCGCGGCTGGTGGGAGGGCCCGTACGCGGTCGCCGCGCGCGAGCGGTACGGGCTCGCCGCGGAGCCGGCCGGTCAGCCGGGGCGGAGTGTCTGAGGCGTCGTCGGATCGTGTGCACACCGCGCGGGATGTGAAGTCTCCTGAATGTCAGGTGCGCCGGGGCGGGCCCGGGTGTCGAAGGCTTGCCCTCCTGGACGGTTGCGGAATGCCGGTTGCCGAGCCCCAACTGCCGACGATTCGAACCGATCTGTTCCCCAACCGGTCATGCGCGGACGGATTCGGTTGCTCGGCGGGTGTCACGCGATCACCGGTTGGGTTTCGGTGTACCCGTTGACGCTCCCGGTTGCACGCCCGTAGGGTCGCGGCCCATGGACGCCGGTCGGTGATCCGGACATGTCGGCTCGCTGCCGTCGCCCGGGTCGCCGTCCCTCGCCGGACCGTCCACAGAGGTGCCAACTGCCGTGCCCCGGTGCAGCGTCCACCGGGCCCGCGGCGTGCCGTGCCTCCCTGCGCGCCCTGCCGCCACCCGCGGCTCCGGTCGGCGCGGTCCGGCGTCCCCATGAGCAGACCCACTCAGCAAGGGATGTGCCAGTGACCGGTTTCTCGCGACCCAGGGCTTCCGCTCTGGGGGTGGTCTGCGCCGTACTGCTGTCCGGTTGCTCCTCGGGTGTGCTCGGGTCAGGGTCGGACCTGACGGTCGTCATCGGCGTGGACGGTCCGCTGACCGGCAAGCTCGCCGACCTGGGCCTCGGTATCCGGAACTCCGCCGAACTGGCGATCAACAAGGCCAACGCCAAGAACACCGTGCCGGGTGTGAAGTTCGTCCTCGACGCGAAGGACGACGAGGCCGACGAGCAGACCGCGAAGGCCAACGGCGAGGCGTTCGTCGCGGACCCGCGGGTCATGGGCGTGGTCGGCCCGCTGACCTCCTCCGGCGCGATCGCCATGGCCCCGGGGCTGTCCCAGGCCGACCTCGCCGAGGTCTCCCCGTCCAACACCTCACCCGCGCTGACCTGGGGCGCCGACTACCGCGCCAACGGCAAGAAGCGCCAGTACGCGACGTACTACCGGACGGTGACCACCGACGCCGTGCAGGGCCCGCTGCTCGCCAAGTACGCGCACAACCGGCTGCACGCCGGCCGGGCCGCCGTGATCAGCGACACCAAGGCCTACGGATCCAACCTCGCCGCCGAGTTCGCGACCGCCTTCGAGGAGGTCGGCGGCAAGGTGGTGTACCGGACGACGGTGAAGCCCGGCACCACCGACTTCACGAAGATCGCCTCGCTGGTCGCGGCGCAGGACCCGGACATCGTCTACTACGGCGGCGAGCACCCGGAGGGCGGCCCGCTCTCGGCGGCGCTCAAGGCGGCCGGCGTGAAGGCGCCGCTGGCCGGCGGCGACGGCCTGCACACCGACGGCTACATCAAGGCGGCCGGCGGGGCCTCCAACGGCGACTTCGCCAGCCAGCCCGGCATCTCCGTGGAGGGCCTCGCCTCCGCCTTCAGCTACCTCGACGCCTACCGCGCGGCCGGCTACAAGGAGGAGCCCGGCCCGTTCGGCCCGTACGGCTACGACTCCACCTGGGCGCTGATCCAGGCGGTCGGCAAGGCCCGGCAGGCCGACCCGGAACTCTCCGGGGCCGCCCTGCGCAAGGCCGTCGCGGACGCGATGCAGAACGTGTCCTTCTTCGGCGTCACCGGCGACGTCTCCTTCGACGAGTTCGGGGACACCCACAACCAGGTGGCCTCGATCTACAAGGTCGCCAACGGCACCTGGACGGCCATCGTCCCGTTCGGCCGGCTCCGCGACTTCTGACCCGCCCCGGGCGGGCACCGGCCGACCGGTGCCCGCTCAGGACACCACGGTCTGCTCGACCACCTCCGTCAGGGTGACGGTGCACAGGCCGCCGCGCTCGGACTTCACGTCCGTCACCTCCAGCTGCGTGCCCGGCAGCAGGATGAACTCCTCCTCGCCGGTGAACGCGGAGAAGTCGCGGATGCCCACGGCCCGGGCGGGGACCACCTCGAAGAGCGTCCGCCGGCCGCGGCTACCCATGAAGGCCCGCGCCACGCCCGGCTCGGACGTGCAGGAGGAGACACCCCACCAGGTCACCGTCCGCCCCAGCGGATACTGCGAGCGCAGGTCCAGCGAGACACCGCGCCACAGCGGCGCGGTACGGACGGGGAGCTGCGAGACGGCCGCGAACAGCAGTCGCAGGTACGGAAGATAGGGGACGAGCCGGGACCGGTCCGGGGAGCGCAGCACGGCGTTGATCTCCCGGTAGAACGCGGACTCGCAGGTGTAGAGGTGGAGGGCGGCGATCGCGTCGGCGGACAGGCCGTCGGCCGCCTCGTCCGCCCGCCGCTTGCCGAAGTCGTGCGACCGGTCGACGTGCCGGTCCAGGCCCCGCAGCAGCTGCGCGACGGGGCCGACCGCGTCCCTGAAGCCCAACAGCGGGGTGTCGAACACGCCGGTGATCGCCGGGAGTTCGAGGCCCTCGTCCTTGACGCTCGCGAGCCGCTCCAGATACAGCTGGTGCAGCTCCATGGTGGAGGCGATGAACGCGCCCATCCGCTCGGCGGTGTCGCCGTCCGCCCCGCCGGCCTCACCCGCAAGGGTGTTCCACCCCGTGCTCGGCAGCCAGTCGATCCCGTCGTGACCCAGCGAGGCGAGGGCCGCGTTCACCGTCCCGAAGTGGTCGCCGTCGCAGAAGATGTCGCCCTGCGCCGCGGGATTGGCGTGGTCGATGTGCCGGACCTCGACGCCCGGGTACTTCTTCTGCAGCTGCAGGACGACCTTCTTCAGGCTCCGCGCGTGCGCCCCCCACCAGGCGAAGACCACACCGCGGTCCTCCTCGGCGGCGTCCTGCTTGGCCTTGAGGATCTCCTCGACGATCCGCTCGGCGACCGGCCGCCAGAACGCGGTGTGCCGGTCGGTGCCCGTCGCCCCGTCGCTGTCCGCGGTGAGCGCCGCGTTCAGCAGCAGCACGCCCTGCGTCAGCATCGCCTGGAACCACTCGGGCGGCTGGACGGTGTCCTGCTTCTTCAGCAGCGCCCGGACGTCGGCGATCGGCGTCTTCTTGACGATCCCGTACTTCCACATCGCCGCCGCCTTGATGATGCAGCGGATGCTGACCACCCGGCCGAACTGGCTGTCCTTCCAGTCGTGGAAGGTGTTGTCGAACATGGCGATGCCGGTGGCGCTCTCCGGCCGCGGGTACGGGTTCTGACCGAAGACGACGACCTTCCACTTGTGCGGCGCGTGCGGCTTCAGCGCCTGGAAGGTCAGTTCACGGACGGGCACGACCTCCGGGGCGCGGCCCGGGCCGATGAACGCCGCCGCGTCCGGCCGCGCCTCGATGACCGGCTTCAGCAGCGGGAGCCACGGCTCGCCGCCGCCCTGGAAGAGCTCCGCGAGGGCCAGCGGGTCGTTCGGGTCGGGCTGGGCACCGGCGTCGGCGTTGGCGTCGGCATTGGTGGTGGCGTCGCTCATGGTGGAGGTACTCCGGGACGGTCGAAGCGTGCCGACGGCACGGCATGGAGGGCCGTCGGTCCGCCGACGGCAACCACAGTCCTATCGGCCGCGAGTGACAACGGCCGGCCGGCCGTTCGCACCGGCCGCCCTGTCAGTGCAACGCCCTAGCGTGGGGAGTGACAGAAGATCCGTTGTCGCAGGGGAGTGGACCATGACCGAGAACCGCGAGCAGGCGCCGCTGAAGGTCGTACTGACCGACGTCAACTCCACGGTGGTGGAGTCCTGGCGGGCCGCCTTCGCCGACACCCCCGGGGTCGAGATCCGCAAGGGCTCCATCCTCGACGAGCGGGTCGACGCCTGGGTCAGCCCCACCAACTCCCGCGGCCGGATGGACGGCGGCGTCGACGCCGTCATCAAGCGGCACCTCGGCGCGGGCATCCAGCTGCGTGTCCAGCGGGCGATCCGCAGCGGCTTCGCGGGACGGCTCCCGGTGGGCAGCGCCGTCTGCGTGCCGTCCGGTGCGGTCAACCCGAAGTTCCTGATCTCGGCACCCACCATGGAGGCGTCCTCGCAGAACGTCAGCGAGACCCTGAACGTCGCCCTGGCCTGCGCCGCCGCCTTCCAGGCGATCCACCGGCAGAACGCGCAGGCGCCGGGCAGCATCACCTCGGTGGCCCTGGTCGGCATGGGCGCCCAGACCGGCCGGGTGCCGGCCCGTGTCTGCGCGAACCTGATGTGGACGGGTTACACGCTCTTCCAGGACCACTGCTTCGAGGACTTCGACGAACTGCGCAGCACCGTCACCGCGCAGCTCGACGACATCGACAAGGCACCCGAGACCGAGCGGGTCCGGATCGCGCCGCCCGCCCGCCGTACCGCCCGCCGCTGACCTGGGCCTCGCCCCGCCGTGGTCGCCGACGGGGGCCGTGACACAGCCGGTACGTCCGAGATCGAATCGGATGGTTCGTCATCTGGCGGACCCAGCGCGAATTGACGGCCTGTCGGCGACAGGTCATGACGAGGGGGCCGGCATGTGGGGTCGGGGGACCGTGCTCGGCGGGCGCTACACGCTCACCGAACGGGTCGGAAGCGGCGGTATGGGCGAGGTCTGGCGCGCCGACGACGGTGTGCTGAAGCAGCAGGTCGCCGTCAAGATCATGCAGCCGGCGCTGCTGGCGGACCGCAGTTTCACCGAGCGGTTCAGGCGCGAGGCGCGACTCCCCGCCACCCTCCGGCACCCGGGCATCGTGCACGTGCACGACTACGCCGAGCCGGCCGACGACGCGGACGAGCAGATCGCCTACATCGTCATGGAGTTCATCGACGGGAGACCGCTGAACTCCGTCCTGGCGGACGAGGGGCCGATGGTGCCCGCGCGGGCGCTCGGCCTCCTGGCCGACGCGCTGGGCGCGCTGCACGCCGCGCACCAGCAGGACATCGTGCACCGCGACCTGAAGCCGTCCAACCTGATGGTGCGCAGCGACGGCGGCGTGACGGTGACCGACTTCGGCATCGCCCACGCGATGGCCGGGACGAAGATCACCACCACCAACTCGGTGCTCGGCACCGCCCTCTACATCGCCCCCGAGCAGGCCGACGGCAAGTCCACCACCCCGCTCTGCGACCTGTACTCGATCGGCGTGGTCTGCTTCGAACTGCTCACCGGCCGGCTGCCGTTCACCGGAGAGACGGTCCTGGAGATCGTGCTCAAGCACATCCAGCAGCCCCCGCCCCGGCTGTCCGACGAAATCCCGCGGGCCGTCCGCGACTTCGTCGCGACCGCCCTCGCCAAGGACCCGGCACAGCGCTTCCCCGACGCCGGCGCGATGGCCGCCGCCGCCCGCGCGGCCGCCGCCCGGCCGGGCGCCGGGCAGCCGGTCCGCGAACCCACCGTGTTCGCCACCGTGCCCGAGCCCGTCCCGCGGGAGGCGCCACAGGCCGAGACCCCCCGCACCGCTCCCACCGAGCCCGCACAGCACCGGCGCAGCCGACTGATCGTCCCGATCATCATCCCGGTGGTGATCTCGGCCGGGGTCGGCAGTGTGGTCCTGATCGAGCAGGCGCCGTGGCAGTCCCGCGCGCAGGGCGCCGGGCCGCAGCCCTCGGTCGCGGCGCCGTTCAGCCCGGGCGCGGCGTCGGCCGCGGCGAGCGGTACCGGCGGCACCGGCGCGGCGTCGCCCCCGCCTGGCGGCGCGACCAGCCCGCAGGCCGTACCGGGACAGCAGCCCGGCAACCCGGTGTCCGACCAGAGCGGTGCGGGCGCCGCCGGTGGTGGTGCCGCGGGCGGTGCCGGCGCGGGCACCGGCACGGCGGGGGCGCCACCAACACCGGGGGAGCCGCCCGGCCGCCGGCCGGCACCCCGGCCACCACGGCACCCGCGACCACCCCCGCGCAGACCGGGCCGGCCCCCAGGGCTGCGGCGGCACCGGCTGGGGCGACATCACCGGGGTCGGCAGCGGCCAGCGGCTGGGCCTCGCCGCCTCGGGCCTGGCCGGCGGGACGAGCGCGGTGGTGGGCCGCGACACGTCCTACGGCTGGATGCGCTCGGCCCCCGACCCCGGCGGCTGGTACAGCCTCTACCCCTGCAACATGAGCAAGCCGCAACTCGTCCAGAACGGCAACAACGCCGAACTCTCCTCGGGCTTCAGCGTCACGTACCGCTGGACGGTGAGCAGTGCCCCCACCCAGGGCGCCGTCTACCTCAAGGACTACAGCAGCTCGACCTGCCTGACCGACAACGGCACGGGCAGCGCCGCCACCATGCAGACCTGCACGCCGGGCAACCGCTCGCAGCAGTGGTTCGTGCCCCCGTCGGGCTGACGGCGCCACCGGGTCGGCCATTGGTGTCCCGTGGTCGACGTGCGCCTCGACTGCGTCGCATCCGGTCGGGCCTTTCCCGGCACCTGGACAAGACCGCCGATCACATCCCCGAATCACCTGCGGGAAACTGTCGACGGATCAAGTAATCAGGACGCTGCGTAATCGATCCAAGGCCGAGTTGAGGGGCCTGCGCGCCGGTGAGATGGTGAACGTACGGTGCAACTGCGCTGGGAGTACGTCCCGGTCCGGCGGCCCGCACCGTTCCGCACGGCTGACCGGGCGGTCCCCCGAGTCCGCTCGTCGGACAGCCACGCCCAGTCGTCCGCGGCACCCGAAGACGCATCCTGGGGACGCGCCGGAAAGGACTAGCGCATGATCCACGGATATGACGTGTCGGTGTACCAGCCCGAGCACCCCAACGTGTCCGGCCAGCAGTTCCTCTTCGTCAAGGCCACCGAAGGGACCTCGTACACCAATCCGAGAATGGCCGGCCAGGCGCAGACCGCACGTACGGCCGGCATCGCCCTCGGCTTCTACCACTACCCGAACATCGCCGGCGACCCCGTGGCGCAGGCCAAGCACTTCCTGAGCCAGACGCGCCTGCTCGGCGGCGAGATCCTCATTCTTGACTGGGAGTGGTACGGGCAGCACGTCACGAACCAGAAGGCCCGCGCCTACAAGGACGCCTGGCTCGCGTACGTGAAGGGGGCGGCGCACGGCCACGAGGTCATCCTGTACACCGACACCAGCAACTGGCTGAACGTCGATCAGAACGGCAACTGTGCCGACGGCCTGTGGATCGCCGACTACAGCCACCCCGCGGGGCAGCCGCCCATCCAGCACCCGTGGCTGTTCCACCAGTACACCGACAAGCCGCTGGACCAGAGCGTGGGCAGGTTCGCCTCGCTCGACGAGCTGAAGGCGTGGGCCGGGCAGCCGGCTGCGGACGGCGCGGTCGGCCCGGTGACGCCGACGCCCGCCGGTGTGCCCGACTGGGTCCGGCTGACGGACCACGTGATGAGCATCGAGGAGAAGATCTACGAGGGTTGGAACAGCAACGGCGGCTGGAACAACCTCACCCCGTTCGGTGAGGAGTTCGGCGAGAACGGCGTTGCCTGGTGCGTGATCTTCGAATGGGACATGTACCACGACGTCGGCCTCGCCTCCATCGTGAAGAAGACCGACAACGTGCAGGACTTCACCGACTGGGCCCGGTCGAAGGGCTACTGGTCCCTGTACCCGTCCGTGGGTGCCTGGGTGAACCTCGGCAACGGGGAGCACACCGAGATCGTCGTCGGCTTCGACGCGCAGAACGTCTACACGAAGGGCGGGAACAGCCTTCCTCCGGGGCAGAACGGGCAGGGCAACGGCGTCTGGTCCCACACGTTCCGCAGGAGCGACCCCTATGTCGTCGGGTACTTCGCGCCCCGGTTCCCCGACGGCGTGTGCCCGCCGACGGCCGACCCGCGTGACCCGCGCGGCGGTAGGGAGATGCCGCTCTGGCGCTGGAACGGCTACTCCACCCCCACGCGGCCGGTTCCCACCGGCTCGCTTCGACAGAAGGAGGACGCCATGGGCGTCGCAGTGGTACCCCTCAAGACCGGATTCGGCGAGGCGACCGTGGTACCGGTTCCCCGCGTGTGGGTCGGAGACCCCGACATCCCGGTCGGCCGGGTGTGGCTGTCGCTGGCGAGCGATTTCGGAAAGGTCAACCTGCGGGTGGCGCTGTTCAAGCCCGACCGCGGCTGGCGGGTCCTGGACTCGGTGGTCGTCGACAACTCGGCGGACGCGGTGCGGATCGACCCCTGGGAGGGCGAGTCGAAGTTGTCCGTGGTGCGCAAGCCGCTCGCGGACGGCGACACCGCCGACTCGACGCCCTGCGGCGTCATGGTCGAGTCCGTTCTGCGGTAGCCGGCCTGACAGTCCTTCGGAACGGGCGGGGTCCGCGCGGCAGGGCCCTGCCCGGCCGGAATCAGTCCCGGTGATCCGGGTGTGGAGCGGCGGCGAAGCACGGCCGATCGCCTGATCGTCGGTCTCAACGAGCCCGCCGCCCGCATCCGTTGCGCGCTCGGCGGCGAGCTCGCGCCAGGATGCTGCGCCCACGCCCTCGGCGGCTGACGGCGCGCCGCACCCGGAGGGTCACTGCGCCGGTTGCTGCATCCAGGCGTCCGGGCCGGGGTCGCCGCCCTCGGCGCGGAGCGCGAGCGGTCGATGTAGTGCTGCCGGCCCTCTCCGTGCGCAGCGCAGGCCTCCGGGGACGGGAGTCCGCTGTGTACCAGCCTCAGCAGAGTGTCTGAGGCCCCCGATGAAGGTCGACGTCCTGACCGAGACCGTGATCGCCGCACCGTGCGAGCGGGTCGCCGCCTACGCGGCCGACCCGTCGCAGGTGCCGGAGTGGTACGAGAACATCGACTCCGTCACCTGGCAGACCCCGCCGCCCGTCGCGGCAGGCTCCCGCATCGCGTTCACCGCCCGGTTCCTCGGCCGGCGCCTCGCCTACACCTACGAGGTCACCGTTTACGAACCCGGCCGACGGCTGGTCATGCGGACGAGCCAGGGCCCCTTCCCCATGGAGACCACCTACACCTGGGAGCCGTACGGCGAGGACACTGCCCACACCCGTATGACCCTGCGCAACCGCGGCGAGCCCAGCGGCTTCGCCTCGCTCGCAGCCCCCGCGATGTCAGCCGCGATGCGCCGCGCCCAGAGCAAGGACCTGGCCCGCCTCAAGGCGCTCCTGGAGCGGCCCGCCTGAGTCACCTCACCTGGCGCGAGTCCGGTCGCGGCGGTCAGCACCGGTGCGGGTCCGGGTCCTGTCCCCGTACGCGGAGACGGCCGGCCGCCGCCAACGTGTCGAGCCGCCGCTGCTCGGCCGCCGCCCAGGCGCGGACGCGCCCGGGCGCCAGGGGGACGCCGTGCCCGACGTGCAGCCTGGCCGGGTCGAGGGCGAGCATCTCGCGCAGGCTGGCCAGGTTGCGCTGCGGGTCGTCGTGGAAGGGCGGGTTGGCGGGGCGGCCGGGGATGAGGCCCATGAAGGAGTTGGCGACCAGGTCGCCGGCCACCAGGTCGCCGTCGCCGGTGAGGACGGAGATCGAGCCGGCGGTGTGGCCGGGGGTGGGCATGATGCGCGCGTTGACGCCGAAGTCGTGCAGGCTCGTCTCGCCGCGGACCGGGATGTCGGGCTCGAAGGGTTCCGCGGTGGCGTGGAGTTTCGGGTTCCGGTCCATCAGGCGGCCCATCGGGCCGGTCGGCAGGTACGGTTCGCGAACCCGTCCGGTGCGGAACGGCTGGAGGTCCTCGACATGCCCGGCGACGGGTGCGCCGGTGAGGCGGTGGAGTTCGGCGGCGGATCCGAAGTGGTCGATGTGCCCGTGGGTGATGACGATCAGCTTGACGTCGGAGGGGTCCACACCGTGGCGGACGATTCCGTCGCGGATCACGGGTCCGCTGCCGGGAGTGCCGGCGTCGACGAGGACCGGCTGGCGGCCCAGCAGCAGGTAGGCGTTGATGGCGTGCCTGCCGAGGACGGGGATCGCGACGACCTTGGTGCGTGACATGGGGGCTCCGTTGCAAGGTGGGCATGGCGGGATGGACAGGCGGTGCCGCTCGGGCGCCGTCCTGCCGTGGGAGGTGCGTGGTGAAGGTGGGTCAGGCGGTCCGGGGTGCGGCCGCCTCGGGTGAGCGGAAGCGGCGGCGGTATTCGGCCGGTGTGGTGCCGAGCCGGTTCCTGAAGGTGCGGTGCAGGGTCTCGACGGAGCCGAGGCCGGTGTCGGCGGCAACGGCCGGCAGGCTGCGGTCGCTCTCCTCCAGCAGCCGCCGTGCGGCCTCCAGCCGGACGGCCTCCAGGTAGTCGGTGGGGGTGTGGCCGGTGCGGCGGCGGAACAGCCGGGAGAAGTGCCGCACGCTGAGGTGAAGCCGGTCGGCGAGGACCTGCACCGGCAGGTCCTCGGCCAGATGGTCGTGGATCCAGTGGCGCAGGCCGTCGATGCGCTCGTCGGCCGGTGCCTGGAGCGAGAGCGGCACGCTGAACTGGCTCTGCCCGCCGGGCCGCTTCACGTACATGACCATCGCGCGGGCCACGTCGAGAGCCAGCGCCTGGCCGTGATCCTCCGCGACCATGGCCAGCGCCAGGTCCAGGACGGCGGTCACCCCTGCGCAGGTCCACACCCGTCCGGCCCGGACGAAGATCGGGTCCGGGTCGACGTCGATGCGCGGGTGGTCGGCGGCGAGCTGGCCCGCGGTCAGCCAGTGCGTCGTGGCCGTCAGGCCGTCCAACAGGCCGACGGCGGCCAGCAGGTGTGCACCGGCGCAGAGTCCGGCGACCCGGCGGGCCCGGGCCGCCGCCTCGGGAAGCCAGCCGGCCACGACCGGATCGACCACCGCTCGGACACTGCCCGCCGACATGTCCATCGCACCGGCCACCAGCAGCGTGTCCACCCCGCCGCCCACCGCGTCCAGCGCCACGTCGGCCACCAACCGGACACCGCCGGACGTCTGGAGCTCCCCGGCCCGCGCCGCCGCGACCTCCACCCGGTAGCCGGGCCTGTCGGGGCCGAGCAGGCGCGAGGCGATGGAGAACACCTCCGCCGGCCCGGTCACGTCCAACAGCTCGACGCCCGGAAAGGCGGCGATGACAACTCTGCTCGGTTCGGCCATGCCACGATCCTCATGTCCCGGCAGGGCCGTCCGCAATGACCGGCTTCTGTCAGAACCGGCCATCCGCCAGCGGAACGAACCGATTTCCAAAAAGGTGCACTTGTTTCGGGCGTGCGCTGTCCGGTCCGGCGCCGGCCCGGGCGGCGCCGCCCCGGTATCAGTTCCGGATCCGGCAACTCGGCGCTCAGACGGCGAAGTTGCAGAGGGCCATGAGCGCCGCATGCACCTCCCGTTCGATCTTGGCGTAGTGTCCGGGCGGGCTGTCGTAGTCGGGGTGGAACCCGGACTCCTCCTCGTGCCCGGTCTCGATGGTGAAGGCGAAGACCGGTGCCCTGGTCGGGTCGTCGAACTGCCGGCGGAAGGCGTAGTCGTCGGTGGTGCCGGTGACCGGTCCGCCCAGCGGGTGGTACAGCGAGGCGCTCTGTCCGACGTCGTAGGTGGAGTGGGCCCGCTGGGGTTTCGCGGTGCTGACGGTCGGGTCCACGCCGGCGCTGCGCAGGATGGCGTCCCGCATCTCATCGGCGATGGTGACGAGGGTCTTGCGCACGAAGTGCGGCGGGGCGTTGGTGACGAACTCCCGATAGTCGGGGCGGTCCGGCGGCAGGCCCGGGCTGCCCGGGCGGAGGCCGTCCCGCTTGCTCGTCCAGGTGGGAGAGGAGAAGTTCATGGACGGGTCGCTGCCGTTGTCCTCGATGCCCCAACAGAGCAGAACCTTGCGGCCGAACTGGTGGACGTCGACGAAGTACGTGGCCCGGGCGTCGTCGATGAGCCACTGCACGTTGGCGGTCTCCGGTTCGGAGGCCGCGGACGGTCCCCGGTAGGTCTCCGCCCTGGTGTCCGTGGAGGCGGGGCCGTCCTGGTAGAAGGACAGGTACACCGCCATGTCGTAGTAGTCCTCGAACCTCCAGGCGATGTCGTGGTTGCGGTTGATGTCCACTCCGACCCTGGCCGGGTTGGGGTGGGGCCGCCGGTTCTTGCGCCAGCCGGCACCGATCGGGTCGGACGGCGGGTTCAGCTGGTCGAACAGCCGGCCGTCGGGGTTGATCAGCGGCGCGACGTAGAGGTCGACGCCGTTCAGGGTCCGCTCCACCTCGACGGCCGGGATGGTGAACGGAGGGTAGTTCACCGTCGGCCCGGCCGGGAGCGGCCGACAGGACGTCGCGGGGAAGACGATGTCGGCGCCGGTGGTGCGGCTCACCAGGAGGTTCTGCGCGAAGTGGACCAGCGCGTCCGGCGGCGCGGACTCGCGTGCGTGGACGCCACCGGTCAGCACCACAGCCGGACGGCCGTTCTGCGGCGCGTTCGCGATGCGGATGAAGTGGATCTCCCGGTCCTCGACGCTGCGGTTCGGGAACTCACCGAGCGTGCACAGGGCGGGGAACGTGGCCGCGAGGTCGGCGAGTGCCGCCTCGATCTGGGCCGGTGTCTGCGGCACGGTCGGCGTGGCGTAGGGCGGGGGCATCGTTCACACCTCCCCGCGCTCGGTGTACCCCTGGCCGATCACGGCCGACATCCGGGCGTGGTGCTCGTCCACGCCCTCCGAGGAGAGCACCACCGTCACCTGCGCACCCTGCGCGGCCGCCGCCTCGACCGCCTGGTCGGACGCGTACGCCGCGACCTTGTACCGGTAGTCGGAACGGGCCTCCAGGCTCGAACGCACCAGGTGGAGCTCCGGAATACCCTGCACGGCACGCAGGACCTCCTCGGAGCCTTCGATCTGAACCAGGCTCACGGCACTCACCACCTTGCCGGCGGCCCCGCTCGACGGCTGCGGTGCGTGAGGGCGGGGCCGGATTGCCCGCCGCGTCCGGCGGCGGCCTTGGGCCCGGCCGACCGGCGCCCCGGGCACACAGCGTCACCGCCGGCCCACACCGGGCCGGGTGACGGACGGTGACAGTTCCGGACCACCGGAGCCGGGTTTCCCGCCGTCGGGTGCGGGGAACCCACGCACTCTCTCAGCCTGGCACACCGGGCCCCGGACGTAAACCGCCGTCGGCAGCCCGTGGGGCGCGGGCGGCGTCCGGTCCGACGGCTCGCCCGATGCGCGGCCTGGCCGCCCGGCACGTGCCCGGCCGGGGAAGGGCCGCCCGGGTCGGCGTGAACCGGACCGGCCTGGCGGGAAGCCCCCGTTCGCGAGGGGGAGTCACGTCAGCTCGCCGTCCTTCCGGCGGTGTGCCACGGTGCGAAGGCGTTCGTCAGGCCCGCGAGGGCCGTCCGCAGCTCGGGGTGGTGGCGCAGCAGCACCGTGACCATGGTGTTGTCGTCGATCCAGGCCATGCCGGCCTTGGAGTAGACCTCGGGGGTGTAGTACTTGGTGAAGAAGCGGTCGCTGTTCAGCCGCCGTGACGCCATCAGTACGAAGATGCGGAACGCGGTGTCGCTGAAGGCGAATCCGGTGGGCAGCTTCTCCGCGTACATCCCGACCGTCAGGTCGACCTTCTCGATGTCGCCCTCGTAGAGCCGCTCGATCTCCGCGGCCCACCCCGGGTTGTCCGTCAGCTCCTGGAAGTCCTGTGCGGGCTTCAGCCGCAGCAGCCGCCGGAACTCGTTGTAGCGGGGGACGCCCAGCTCTCTGCTGCGCAGGATGTCGGTGGCGGCGAGGTCCTGCAGGTTCCCGTCCGGACGCCGGTACTCCTGCAGGAACCTCGGGAAGTTGTGCAGGGTGACCAGGCCCGGCGGGAGCGTGCCGAAGCTGTACAGCAGGTCGGCCGTCCGCAGGGTCCCGAGGACCTTCAGCGCATCGGGACCAGAGACGTCACGGAAGGTGCACTGTCGCAGGGTGGCGTCGTCGTCGGCGGAGCGCAGGTGCCAGTCGTCGCGGACGAGCGGGTGCATGCGGTAGACGGCCACGAACTCCTCGGTGAGGGAGTAGGGGACGCCGTAGTGGTCGGTGCCGCCTCCGGGGATACCGCTGACGACCTCGCTCCCGCTGACCCGGCCGAACAGCCTGTGCACGCGTTCGCCCGCGATGCCCCACCAGTTGGCCCGCAGGGCGGCGACGGTCGTGGGGTGACTGATCACGGCCGGCGTCCACTCGACGGTGTGGATCTTCGCGAGGAGCGCGGCGTTGACGAGCCGGGCCCGCTGGAACAGCTCCTCGTCGTCCCAGGTCGGGTAGGCGCCGTGCAGGTGGTCGCAGATCGCGTTGTGCTCCCGGACGAAGAGGTCCTGCATCAGGGCCAGGCCCAGCCAGAAGCCGGGAAGGCGGGAGGGGTCACGCGAGGAATCCGCGGAGAACGGGGTCTGTCCGTTGTCCCACACGTGCAGCTTGCCCAGCTCTCCGGTGCGCAGCAGGCGCTGTTCGGTCCCGTCGTTGCCGTAGAGCTGGGAGGCGTCCCACCAGTGGGAGGAGACGTTGACGCGGGTGTCGGGGGTCCCGGCGGGCGCGTGCGGGTCCCGGGTCGGGTCGTCCGGTGTCCGCATGATCCGCATAGGACGCTCGGGCCACGGGTCGTCGTCCAGGAGTGGCACCTCCCAGGGGTGGTCGGTGGGGCTCGTACCATGGCTGAACCAGTCGCGGATCATGAACTGCAGCCAGGCGGCGACCAGCGAGTTGACCGACTCGGCGGCGACCAGCTCGTGCCGGGTGAGCAGGGCGCGGCTGACCTCGCGCGGGTTCGGCCTGGACAGGACGGACTCGGGCGTGGCCGGGGCGATCCGGTCCAGCGGGACGTTGCGGCCGAAGCGAGTGCCCGCCATGCCCATCCGAGGCTCGCCCAGGTCGTTGTGGCTGCCGTCGGCGGTCCGGTTGACCTGGTGTTTCGCGGACGCGGGTGCGGAGGCGGGTGGATCGACGGAGGGGATCCCGCCGGTGTCGTGGAGGTTCTCCTGCCGCAGTCTGACCCGCAGTCCGAGGAGGGTCAGCAGGCCCGGGAGGACGGGCAGCCTGTCCCAGCCGACGCGCCGGTCGACGTACTCGGAGACGCTGGTGACGATCCGCCAGGGGATGGAGGTGCGGTATCCGCTGCCGGTCCGGGCAGGGACGGGGTGGCGGGAGTCGTGGGGCGTAGTCATGATGACTCCCCGTGAGTGCGGTGACGGACTGTAGTGCTGGGGAACGTGGCGCTGGGAGCCGGCGCGGCCCATGGCAGGGGTGACTCCTCTGCGGACGCTCGACTCCACGATAGGAGGGCCGCCGTCCACCCGCGCGCCGGGCTTCCGGTGGACCGGGTACGCAACTGCCCTGCGCCCGTGGGGCACCGTCCGATCGCCGGTCGGCGACGGGTTCAGCCGGGTCCAGCGGGTGGCCGGGCCGCCGCCGTCGACGCTGAGGTCCGGGCCGGTCCGGGGGAGCGTCCTCGGAGCCGGGGCCGCTCCGGCGGCGGAACCCGTGACGGTGCCCGCGCCCGTCCCCGGGCCGCACAGCGTCTTGGCCACGAGCGAGCCGATCGCCTCCCCGCGCGCCGAGTCGTCCTTGCCCACGTACGGGTTGTGCGACAGCGCGAACTGCCGTCGCCCGTCCCGGCTGCCGAGCAGCAGGGTGCTCCAGCCGGGGAGGCTGCCGTCGTGGCCCCAGGCCGCCTCGCAGCCCGGGCCCAGGTCGATCCGGACCACGCCGAGCCCGTACCGCCCGCCCTCGATCGTGGTCGGCACCGTGTCCGTCAGCGCCGCCGTCTCGGCCGGCCGCAGCAGCTTCCCGCCGAACAGCGCGGCCGGTCCCGGGGAGGGCCGGCCAAGAGTGCCTTCTGCGGGCAGAGCGACCAGCGGGTCGTCCTCCGCGACGCCTGGCGCTGTGCGCCGACCTCCGACTCGATCCGGGTGGAGCTGTTCCTCGTGAACGGCTGCCGGCGCCGGTGAGCCGTTGACATACTCGGCCCATGCCTGCAGAGGTGGAACCTGAGCGGACATCAGGACAGCCGGTCACGCCGGTACACGCTCGCCGGTGGCATCACCGTCGCGGGCGGGGTCACGCTCTTCCTGCACGCACTGTGACCGGCGGCGGGCCGGGCGCCGTGTTCGGCGACGTGCGGGCTTCTGCCGGGGCCGTGGAAGCGGTCGGCGACCAGTGCCCGACTTCCGAGCTGCCGGCGGGAGCTGCGGTACTGACGGGACACACCGGTCCTGGCGGGCCCGGACCTACGGGCACCGGAATCGTCCGGAGTCAACGCCCCGCCGTCGTGGCCGCAGGTCGACCGGACGCGGTGGGCGTGTGATCGGCCGGCCGGCGCCCGTGGTGCTGCCCCCAGCGCTGCGCGTGGGGCTCGGGCTGATCGCGGCCTTCGCCGCGTTGGTGGTCGTCGTGCTCGGGATCCGGTATGCCGACGAGGGCGAGCCCGGCATGGTGGATGCGCGGATCCGGGCAGCGGTGGACGGTGCGGGGCCGTCGTGGCGGTATGCCGCGTCGGCCATGGACTCCTTGGGGGAGCCGGTGGGAGCCGCGACGCTGGTCGTGGCCACGGTGACGGGCTGCCTGCTGCTTCGGCGTCCTCGCGCAGCGGTGTTCATCGTTGCCGGCGTCGGCATCGCCGTGGGGACGACGGCGCTGCTCAAGCACCTGGTGGGACGCACCATCCACGGTGGGTACCTGTCCTACCCGAGCGGGCACACCGCCTTCGCCACCGCGCTCGCCCTCGCGGTGGCGATGCTCGCGACTCGCCGCCGAGGCCGGGACGGGCTCGGCCCCCGCAGAACGGCCGGCACCTTGCTCGTGCTTGCCGCCGCGCTGGTCGCCGGTGCCGCCATGGGCTGGGCACAGGTCGCTCTGGGCGCGCACTACCCGACCGACGTCCTCGGCGGCTGGTGCACCGCGCTGGCGGTGGTACCGGCGACCGCGTGGCTGGTCGACCGGATGGCTGATGTCGGTCGGCGGGAGCATCGCTGACGTCATGTCGTGTGATGTCACGTCACGTGACATCACAGGACATCACGTCACGCCAAGCGGCGGAACACGGGCTTCACCGGCCGCCCGGCGAGCCAGGGGGTGGGATCAGCGGCGTCCAGCGCCTTCCGGTACACGGCACACGCCCGGGCCACCACGTCGACGGTGTGGTCGATGTCGGCGTCGCCGAGCGCGCTGCTCACCACGAACGACGGGGCCAGCACTCCGCCCGCGAGGAGCTGGCGCAGGAACAGGGTGCGGTACTGCTGCGACGGCCGCAGGTCCTCGTCGAGGGTGGCGAAGACCAGGTTGCTGTCCCGGCCCCGGAGGACGAGGTGGTCGCCGACGCCCATGCAGGCGGCGGCCTCGCGGACACCGGCGGCCAACCGCTCGCCGAGGGCGTGCAGCCGAGCGGTGATGCCCTCCTCGACGTAGGTGGTCTGCACGGCCATCGCGGCGGCCAGCGAGTGCGTTTCCGCACCGTGCGTGGTGGACAGCAGGAACACCCGGTCGCCGGAGTGGCGCAGCCCGCCGCGCTCCATCATGTCCCGGCGCCCCGCCAGCGCGGAGACGGCGAACCCGTTGCCCAGCGCCTTGCCGAACGTCGAGAGGTCGGGGACGACGCCGTACAGGCCCTGGGCGCCCGCCTCGGACCAGCGGAAGCCGGTGATCATCTCATCGAAGATCAGGACGCAGCCGTGTCGATCGGCCAGCTCGCGCAGGCCGGCGAGGTACCCGGGCGGCGGCTCGGTGTGGCCGGCGGGTTCGAGGATCAGGCAGGCGATCTCGTCCCGGTACCGGGTGAGCAGCTCCTCCGTGGCGGCCAGGTCCCCGTAGGAGAACGCCACGGTGAGCTCGGTGGTCGAGGCGGGGATGCCGGCGGACATCGGCGTGGTGCCGATGAACCAGTCGTCGACGGAGAAGAACGGGTGGTCGCCGCAGACGGCCACCCGCGGCCGCCCGGTGACGGCACGGGCCAGTCGCACCGCGGCGGTGGTGACGTCGGAGCCGTTCTTCGCGAACTTCACCATCTCGGCGGTCGGCACCGTGGCCAGGAAGCGTTCCGCAGCCTCGACCTCCACGACGGACGGCCGGACGAAGTTGCTGCCGCGGTCGAGTTCCCGCCGCACCGCCTCGACCACGCGGGGGTGGGCGTGGCCGAGGCTGACCGACCGCAGGCCGGAGCCGTACTCGATGTAGCGGTTGCCGTCGACGTCCCACACGTGGGCGCCGCGGCCGTGGCTGATGACCGGGGCCAGGTGCTCGGGGTACTGGTCGTCGCCCTTGGCGTAGGTGTGGGCGCCCCCGGGGACGAGCGCGTGCAGCCTCTCGTTCGCCCGCCGCGACCGAGGCAGGCTGAACTCATCGGCGTTCTGCGGGCCTCGGGAGCCTCGGGCGTCTCGGGTGTCTCGGGTGTTCACGCCGGCCGCCCCTCGTGCCGCAGGACCTCGGCGAGGCTCGGTGCCTTCCGGTCCCGCTCGGACACCGACACGGCCGGCAGCGGCCAGGGGACGGCGAGATCCGGGTCGTCGAAGGCGATCGTCACGTCCTCGGCCGGATCGTGCGGGCGGTCGATCCGGTACGAGACGTCGGCGGTGTCGGTCAGCGCCTGGAACCCGTGGGCGCACCCCGCCGGGACGTACACGCTCACCTGCGTCTCGCCGCTCAGCTCGAAGAAGGCCCGGCCGCGGTAGGTCGGCGAGTCCGGCCGCAGGTCCACGACGACGTCGAAGACCTTCCCGTACGAGCAGCGCACCAGCTTGGCCTCGCCGGCGCCGGAGCGCAGGTGCAGGCCGCGCAGCACGCCCCGGACCGAGCGGGACACGCTGTGCTGGACGAAGGCGTTCGGGTCGAGGCCGACCGAGCGGACCACCTCGGCGTCGAACGTGCGGCAGAAGAAGCCGCGCTCGTCGGCGTACGGCGTCGGTTCGAACAGGTATGCGCCGGCGATCGCCGGGACTTCGGTCGCCTTCATGGAGCCTCCCGTGGGGCGTGGTCGTGGGTGCGGTCGTGTGCGTGGGCACGGTTCCGGTCATGGGCGTCGGAACGGGCGCGGGTGTGGCCGGCCGCCGGGAAGAGGGCCGCCGTCAAGGCGCTGAACTGCTGGTCGAGCTCGCGGCGGGCGGTCAGGTTCCGCTCGGCGAGGGTCCGCCGCAGCTCCGGCGACTGCTTTTCCAGCGCCCGGAACTGCTCGAGCAGGCGGTCGGCGTCGACCTCTCGGGCCGGGTGGCAGTACTCGCCCAGCCCCATCCGGGCCATCAGCGCCTCGCTCTTCGCCGCGTAGCTCAGGGCGAGCGTCGGCGTGCCGACCTTCAGTGCGCAGATCAGGTTGTGGTACCGGGTCGCCACCACGGTGTCGGCGGCGGCCGTCTCCCTCATCAGGTCGGCCAGTGAGGCCGGCGAGGCGGCGGTGACCAGCGGCGAGTCCACCGCGTCGAGGATCGCGGCGACCACCGGCCGGTCGACGTCGTCGCCCGTCAGCAGCCGGACCTGTCTGCCGTCCTCGACCAGCGCGCGGACGAAGCGGGTCGTCCCGTCGAGGTAGCGCCGGTGGATATCCTCCGCCCGGGCGCGGTCGTCGTTCCCGCCGCGGAAGGCCATGACGCCGACGCAGACCGGGCCCGGCGGACCGTCGGGCGCGCCCGACGGCGGCGTCGGCAGGGAGAACGCGAGGTCCGGGTAGACCTCGTCCCGCCCGGTGTCCACGCCCATCGCCCGCATCGCCTCGCGGGACGGCGCGTCCCGGTACGACCGGTACGCGGCCAGCCGCGCCGACCACCGCACCAGGGTCCGGATGGGCCGGCTGCCGATCGCGGCGGCGCCGACGCTGACCAGCGCCACCCGGGTGCCGAACAGCCGGCCGGCCGCGCAGAGCAGGAACAGCGCGTACGGGAAGCCCCACGGCCGCAGCGGCAGGGTGGCCTCCAGGACGCCCATGCCCGGCACGATCACCACGTCGTGCCGGCGCACCCAGGCGGCGGTGCGGGCGGCGTCGACGAGCTTGCCCAGTCCCTTCGCCGCGATCGAGCCCGCCCGCGACGCGGTCCGGTACTCGCCGCGGTACCAGTGCAGCCGGGTGGCGGGGATCCCGTACCGGCTCGTGACGGCCTCGGGTCCGCCGCACAGCGCGTCGACGACCGCCTCCGGGTGCTCGGCGCGGAGGTGGCCGAGCAGGGCTTCGAGCGAGCCGTCGTTGCCGAGGTTGCCGGAGCCGAGCAGGCCGAACACCCCGATGCGCACCGGGGTTCCGTCCGTGGACGTCATGCCCGCCTCCCCTCGCGCCCGGCGACGAGGGCGTCCACGGAGGCGGCGAGCCGGTCCGGGTCGACCGGGACGCGGTCCTCGACCCGCTCGCCGGCGCCCGGCCGGGCCCGGCTGGCCGCCCAGGCCGCGAGGTGGCCGTAGCACGCGCGCCGGTCGGCCGGGGACAACGGCACCCGCCGGATCGTCGCGACGAAGCCCCAGACGTACTCGGCGAGCAGCCGGGGCGTCGGGTGCAGCGGGCCGGCCCGGCGCGGGTCCAGGTTGACGCACCGGGAGCGCTTGGAGGGGTTCGCCCGCTCGGCGCGGGTGGGGTGGTCGCGGCGGAAGTACAACAGCTCCGGCACCTGGTGGAAGCGCCCGCGCAGGCCGATCTCGGCGACGAACGTGCGGTCCGCATGGTGGTAGCTGTCGAGCGGCTTGACCCGGCGCAGCACGTCGGCCCGGATCACCCCGTAGAAGTCGTCGCCACCGGGTTCGAACAGCATGCTGCGGAAGCGCTCCGGCGCGTGCGGCGAGCCGGTGGCGAGCCCGTACTCGTAGGGGACCTTCACCCGGCCGTCGCCGTCGATGACCGCCTGGTCGGCGTGCGCGAGGATCACGTCCGGCCGCTCGTCCAGCGCCTCCACGCAGCGCAGCAGCAGGTCCCGGGCGTACAGGTCGTCGTGCGAGGCCCACTTGAACAGCTCGCCGCGGCACTCGGTGAACACGTGGTTGTGGTTCGGCGAGGCGCCGATGTTCCGGGGCAGCCGGAGGTAGCGGATGCGCGAGTCCCGCGCGGCGTAGCGGCGGCAGATGTCCTGGGTCGCGTCGGTCGAGGCGTTGTCGGAGATGACCAGCTCGAAGTCCTCGTAGGTCTGGCCGAGCAGGGCGTCGAGCGACTCGGCGAGGTACTCGTCGCCGTTGTAGACGGGCAGCCCGATGCTCAACCGGGGTACGGCGGTCATGGGGTCCTCACTTCGGGGATGTCGTTCTCCACTTCGGGGGTGGGGGCTCGGTGGTGCTCGCGCAGGGCGGCCCTCAGCTGCAGCCACCACACGGCCGACCCGCAGGCGGTCGCGGTGGCGACGCCCCAGGCGGAGCCGGCCGTGCCGGCCAGGGCGGCTCCGCCGAGTCCGCCTCCGAGGTAGCAGGCGGAGGCGAACAGCTGGCAGCGCAGGCTGCGCCGGGCCGCGGCGAGCGCGCGCAGCCCGGCCGCCGCGCCGCCGCCCAGGCCGGCGCCGGCGACGCCGAGGGTGGCCGGCACGATGAGCTCCGAGGACGAGCGCCAGACGTCGCCGAGGACGAGCACGCCGATCCGGTCCGGCATCAGCAGCAGCGCGGCGCCCCACAGCAGTGCCGCGGCGGCCTGCCCGCCGCCCAGCCGGAGGCAGAACCCGCCGAGCCGGTGCGGTGCCTGCCTCAGTACCCGGGCCGCCTCCGCCACGGTGACCAGGGACAGTCCCATCAGCAGGGCGAGGAAGGGGCCGAGCAGGAGCTCGGCGCCCCGGACCGTCCCCACCGCACCGACCCCGGCGATCGCGCCCAGCCCGTACGCCCGGAGCTGGCCGGCGCCGCTGAGGCTGACGTTCTCGGCCAGGTACCGGCTGCCGAGGTCGCGCTGCTCGCGGAGCCACCCGCGGGCCGCGGTCACCCGGGGCCGGATGCCTGACTGGAGGAAGCCGTACCCGGCGGCCGCCGCGGCGGCGGCACCCCAGGCCAGCAGGAAGGCGGCCACGGTGTTCACGCGGGCCGCCACGACCATGGCCGGGACGAGCGCGACGCCCTGCACGAGGTCGTTGGTGAACGCCTTCCGCCCTGCGCCGGCGGCGAAGAACGCGAACCGCCGGGAGTCCTGGAGCAGCAGCGCCGGCAGCGCGGCGCCGAGGCAGACGAAGGCGGGCCCGATCCGACCGCCGAGGCCGAGCCCGACGAGCAGGCACACGGCGCCGAGGGAGGAGCCGATCACGAGCGCGGTCCCCGACGACCGGGCCGCCGCCGCACGCCAGACCGTGTCCGGCACGCCGCTGTACCGCACCATGAGCGGGTCCGTGGCCAGCCCGCGGGCGACGTTGAGCACCAGGCCGTAGGTCAGCCAGGCCAGGCTGAACACGCCGAACGCGGTCACCCCCAGCGAGCGGGCCACGAAGACGCCCACCGCAAAGTTGGTCATGCTGGAGACCGCCTGGTCGGCCAGCCCCCAGGACAGCCGGCCGGCCACGCCTCGGCCGGCGGCTCGCCGGGTCCGCCCGGGCGGGTCCGCCCGGGTCGTCGTCTTCTCACTCTCGGTGGTCATCGGCGTCAGGCCTTGACCAGTCCGGCGCCGTGCAGGGCGTCGGCCGCGGCGGCGACGGTGTCGAACGGCAGCCCGGACCGCTCGGCGACGTCCAGCAGACTGTGCTCGCCGTCGGAGAGGCTGAGCACCCAGAGCATGGCCAGCTGCGCCTGCTTGGCGTCGCTGCGGCCGCCGAGCGAGTCGTACAACCCGCGCCGGCCCAGCTGCGGTTCGCCGTACGGGCTGAGGTTGAGGTACCGCCGGTTGCGGTCGAGGACGGCGAACGCCTCGCGGCAGACCGCAAGGGTGTCCGCCATCGCCTCCGGGGAGACGAAGTCCGGGTTGTCCGCCGAGGTGTGGTACTCGGGGTACCCGGCGTACGGGGTCCGGCTGAGCGAGCCGACACCGAGGTCGAACCCGGGCGAGCAGTACTGCCGCTCGTCGTAGCCGTACGGCGTGAACTCGGTGACGTGGTGCGGCCGTTCGGATGCGCGCAGGACGTGCCGCAGCACCCGGTCGATCTCCGCGTCGCCGCGCCTGCTCTGTTTGTACGTCAGCCGGCCCCGGTCGCCGGCGCAGGCCAGCACCAGCCCGTGCCTGACCTGTTCCACCCGCTCGGCGTTGCGGGCCAGCCAGGTGATCGCCCCGATGGTGCCGGGCGCGAAGACGAACCGGTAGGTGTAGTACGGCGTCCGCTCCGCCAGCTCCCGCGCCAGGAAGGTCGCCACCGCGACGCCCGCCAGGTTGTCGTTGGCCAGCGAGGGGTGGCAGACGTGGCAGGAGACGATCACCTCGTCGGCGACCTGCCCGGGGACGACGTGCTCGGCGTAGGTGAGGTGGCCGTCCGCGAGCGTGGAGTCGATGCGCACCTCGTACTCGCCGTCCGGCATCGCGTCCAAGGTCTCCTGGGCCAGGCAGAACCCCCATTGCGGCGTGTAGTAGCTGGTGCGGTACGGCACCCAGGTCGGGTGGTCGGGCAGGGTGTGCAGGTGTCCGCGCAGCTCGGACAACGGCATGGTCGCCGCCACCGGGACGCTGTAGCCGAGCACGTGCAGGCTGGACGCGGCGAAGTCGACGACCCGGTGGCCGGCGGTGTCGGCGATGTACGCGTCCCGGATGTTCCACTCCTGCGGCACCGTCCAGTCGAGCACCCGCGTCCCGGTCGGCACCTCGTGCACCTGCAGCGGGACGTACTCGCCGACGATGTCCAGGGTGGCGCGCACGCCGTCGCCGGTGATGCTCCGGCAGAGCGGGTACAGCCGCTCCACCAGCGCGTGCATCCGGTCGCCCACCGTGGTCATCGGCGCCACCGCAGGGTGTCGTCGACGGTGCCGGCGTCGGACGCCGCGCGCAGCACGGCCAGCCGGGTGAAGCGCCGTTCGAAGCCGTCCCGGCTCAGCCCGAACTGCCGGTAGGCGTCGGCGAGTTCGAGCGCGCCCCGCTTCACCGTCCACTCGCAGTCGAAGCCGGGCAGCGCGGCACGGAACCGGGAGAAGTCCACCCGGTAGGACCGCGGGTCGGCGCCGTTCTCCCCGGTGATCACCACCTTCGCGCCGGACACCGCCTCGGCGACCTGTTCGGCGATCTCGCCGACGGTGACGTTGTTGGTCTCGCTGCCGATGTTGAACGCCCTGTCGTGCACCGCCTCCCGCGGCGCGACCAGCGCGGCCGCGAAGGCCCGTGCGATGTCGGCGGCGTGCACCAGCGGGCGCCAGGGGGTGCCGTCGGAGAGCACCAGCACCTCGCCGGACAGGAGCGCGTGGCCCACCAGGTTGTTCAGCACGATGTCGGCGCGCAGTCGGGGCGAGTAGCCGAAGGCGGTGGCGTTGCGCAGGTACACCGGGCTGAAGTCGCGGTCGGCCAGCGCGTGCAGGTCGTCCTCCACCCGCACCTTGGACTCCGCGTACGGCGTCACCGGGCGCAGCGGGGCGTCCTCGGTGACCAGGCCGTCGCCGCCGGCGGCACCGTAGACCGAGCAGGTCGACGCGTACAGGAAGCGCCGCACTCCGGCGTCGCGTGCCAGCCGGGCCAGCCGTACGGAGGCGTGGTGGTTGATGTCGTAGGTGAGATCCGGCGCCAGCGAGCCCAGCGGGTCGTTGGACAGCGCGGCCAGGTGGATCACGGCGTCCACCCCGGCCACGTGGTCGGCCGTGACGTCGCGCAGGTCCACCCGGTGCCCCGGCGGGTCCGCGGGCGCCGGGCCGAGGACGCAGTCCGCGAACAGGCCGGCGTCCAGCCCCACGACCTCGTGCCCGGCGGAGCTGAGGACCGGGGCCATCACGGTGCCGAGGTAGCCCTGGTGACCGGTCAGCAGTACGCGCAAGGTTCATCCCTCCAGATCGAGAACGAGTTTGGTGACGGCGAACGCCTCGGCGTAGCGCGCGTGGCATTCGATGCCGCGGATCCGGGCCAGCCCGAGGAAGGCCTCCCGGTCGTACCAGGGCCGGCGCCGTTGCGAGGGGTACTGCTCCTGCAACAGCCGCACCTTCTCCTCGGCGATCGCCGGGGACAGCGGCTGGTACGCCGTCGGACGGCCGAGGTCGCCGTCCCACTTGACGATCTCGTAGCCGAGCACGAGGTGGTCGCGGAACGCGGTGGTCACCAGCCGCGCCAGTCCGCGGTGGTCCTGGTGCGCGTCCTCGGTGCGCGGTGCGAGGACCAGGTCCGGCTCGGTCCGTCCGCGCAGTTCCTCGACCGAGACCTTGGCCTCGTCCCAGTGCGCGGGCAGCCGGCCGTCCGGCAGCTTGAGCACGGTCAGGCGCAGGTCGGCGTCCGGACAGAAGGCGGCGAGCGCGTCCCGCTCCTCCAGCTCCCGCTCGCCGCCGCCGCCGGAGAGCACCAGCGCGTCGACCCTGAGGCCCGGGCGCGCGAGGCACATCGTCAGCAGCGTGCCGCCGGCGCCGATGGCGATGTCGTCGCAGTGCGCCCCCACCGCGACGATCCTCCTCGGGCGCCCGGCGCCGAGCCGGATCACCCGGTCCTCGCCACGAGGTTGTCGCCGCTGCCGGTCGCGCCCGCGCCGTCCCGTTCCCAGACGGCCCACGGGCGGTCGCCCCGGGCGTAGGCGTCGTCGAGCGCGGCCCGTTCCTTCACGGTGTCGGTCGGCTTCCAGAAGCCGCGGTGCCGGTGCGCCACCAGCCGGCCGTGCTTGGCCAGTCCGGCGCATCCGTCGGCGACCAGGTCGCCGTTCTCCGGGATGTGGTCGAAGACCTCCTGGCGGAGCACGAAGTAGCCGCCGTTCTCCCACAGCGGCAGCTCGCTCACCGCGGTGATGCCCCCCACCAGGCCGTCCTCGCCGAGGTCCACGCAGTGGAACGAGGACTGCGGCGGCACCACCATCATCGACGCACCGACGTCGCGCCGGGCGAACGCGTCGATCATCGCCGGCAACGGGGCGTCGGTGAGCACGTCGGCGTAGTTGGCGAGGAACATCTCGTCGCCGTCCAGGTGGTGGCGCACCCGGCGCAGCCGCTCCCCGATCGGCGACTCGATGCCGGTCTGCGCGAACGTGATCGTCCAGGAGGCGATGTCGGTGGACAGCAGCTCGGTCCGCCCGCCCCGCAGCACGAAGTCGTTGGAGGTCGTCTCCTCGTAGTTGAGGAAGAAGTCCTTGATGTGGTGGGCCCCGTACCCGAGGCACAGGATGAACTCGGTGTGCCCGAAGTACGCGTAGTAGCGCATGACGTGCCAGATCAGCGGCCGCGGCCCGACCATCGCCATCGGCTTGGGCACGTCGTCGGAGGCTCCGCTGCGCATCCGCAGCCCGTAACCGCCGCAGAACAGGACGACCTTCACGGCTTGACCTCGACAATGCTGAGTTCCGGGACGGGGAAGACCAGCCGGCCGCCCCAGGCGTGCACGAAGGACAACTGCTCGACCAGCTCGTCCCGCAGGTTCCACGGGAGGACGAGGACGTAGTCCGGCCGGTCGGTGGCGATCTGCTCGGGTGGCAGGATCGGGATGCGGGTGCCCGGGGTGAACCTGCCGTGCTTGTAGGGGTTCCGGTCGACCGTGTACGGGAGCAGGTCGGGCCGGATGCCGCAGTGGTTGAGCAGGGTGTTGCCCTTGCCCGGGGCGCCGTAGCCGACGACCGTCTCCCCGCGCTCGGCCGCCTCGACGAGGAAGCGCAGGAGGTCCCGGCGCACCTTCGCCACCCGGGCGGAGAACTCGGTGTACCCGGACAGCTCCTGCAGCCCGGCGGCCTTCTCCCGGTCCAGTACGTCGGCCACCCGCCGGGTCGGCTCGCCGGCCACCCCGGCCGGCCGGGCCCACAGCCGGATGGAGCCGCCGTGCGTGGGCAGCAGTTCGACGTCCACGAGCGCGAGTCCGCCGCTCTCCAGCGCCCGGGCCGCGGACGCGACCGTGTAGTACTGGAAGTGCTCGTGGTAGATCGTGTCGTACTGGTTCTCCTCGATCAGGGTCAGCAGGTGCTGCACCTCGATGGAGACCCAGCCGTCGTCGGACACCAGGGCACGCAGCCCCCGGGTGAATCCGACCACGTCGGGGATGTGCGCATACACGTTGTTGGCGACGACCAGGTCCGCCGGGCCGTGCTCGGCGCGGACGGCTGCGCCGGTGGCCGGGTCCAGGAACTCCGTGAGCGTGGGAACGCCCGATTCCCGCGCCGCGGCGCCGACGTTCACCGACGGTTCGATGCCGAGGCAGCGGATGCCCCGGTCCACCACGTGCCGGAGCAGGTAGCCGTCGTTGCTCGCGACCTCGACCACGAAGGAGTCGGGGCCGAGACGCAGCCGCGGTACGGCCTCGGCGACGAAGGTGCGCGCGTGCTCCACCCAGGAGGTTGAGTACGAGGAGAAGTACGCGTACTGCGTGAAGGTTTCCTCCGGCGTGATCAGCGGAGGGATCTGCGCGAGCCAGCAGTCGGTGCAGACCCGCAGGTGCAGCGGGTACGTCGGTTCCGGCCGGTCCAGTTCGTCGGCCGCGAGGAAGCTCTCGCACGGCGGGGTCGCCCCCAGGTCGACGACGCTCCCCAGCGCCGTCGAGCCGCACAGTCGGCATCGTGTCATCTACTGCCCCCATTCCCGCCCGCGCGGGGTGCCCCGCCGCGAGCCAGCGTTTCCGTTCCCTACCGGCGGCGCGCCGTCCGCGCCGCCGGACCGCGCCGCCATCGCGGTGCGGTACCCCTCCACCAGGCGCTCCAGCCCGACGGCCGGACTGAAGCCCTGCTCGTACCGGCGCCGGGCCGCCCGCCCCATCTCCCGGTTGCCGTCCGGATCGGCCGTGATCCGGCGGATGCAGGACGCGAGCGAGGCCGCCTCGCCCGGCCGGTGCAGCAACCCGGTCACCCCGTCCTCGACGAGTTCGACGAAGGCGCCGTGCCCGGCGGCGACGGCCGGGACCCCGGCCGCCATCGCCTCCACGACCACCAGGCCGAACGCCTCCAGCCACGTCGAGGGGGCCACCACGGCGAACGACCGGGCGACGGCCTGCCGGCACTGGGCCTGGTCGTACAGGCCGACGTACCGCACGTCGTCCCGGCCCGCCGCCCAGGCGGTCACCTCCCGCTCCAGCGGACCCGCGCCGGCGACCACGAGCGGTACGCCCACCCCGCCGTCCGCGGCGATCTCGTCCCACGCGGCCATCAGCAGCCGCACGCCCTTGGCCTCCGCGAGTCGACCGAGGTAGAGCAGGTGCTCGCCGGCGCCCGTTCGGCAGGCGCCCGGGTCGGGCACGAAGTTGTGCTTCACCGCCAGCCGTTCGGCCGGCAGGCCGGCCCGCGACAGGACCTCGCGCTGCGCCGCGGAGATGCAGAAGAACCGCTCCACGCCGGACCACCACCGCCGCCGGTTGACCGCCAGGCTGACCGCGAGCGGCACCGTCGCCAGCCGGGAGTTCCGGTAGCAGCCGTGCCGGACGGCGGGCAGCGGCGTGGCCCCGACGCACTCGGTGCACGGCCGGCCGTCCCGCTGCAGCGTGCCCGGCGGGCAGATCTGGGTGTAGTTGTGCAGCGTGGCGACGGCGGGCACGCCGGTGTCGGCGCAGGCGGCCAGCACCGCGGGCGACAGGAGGGGGAAGACGTTGTGGACGTGCACCACGTCCGGCCGGTCGGCGCGGAGTCTGGCGGCGAGCTCCGCGCGGACCGCCGGGTTCCACGGCACCAGCAGCGGCACCGCCACCTTGCCCGGCAGGGACCGGGTGGCGATGTCGTCGCTGCGCCGTTCGAACACCTCGACCCGGTGGCCGGCCTCGCGCAGCAGCTCCACCTCCTGGTCGACGACCTTGTTCTCCCCGCTCGGCTGCGCCGAGGCGTAGCGGTTGTGCACCACGAGGACGTGCATGTCAGGTGAGCTCCGTTCGCTGGGCCCGGGGCGCGGTGCGCTGCCGGGGGACAGCAGGCGTCGGAAGGGGGGCAGGCACGGCCGGCGCCGCCAGCAGCGAGACGGCCACGGTCAGGTGCAGCAGGTACGGCGAGGCGTCGCCCAGCCCGGCCTCGGTGTACGAGGCGATCGCGCAGTAGCTGATCAGGAAGATCGCGGCGGCCCGCTCCGGCGACGGCGGCCGCAGCAGCGCCACGCCACCCAGCACGATGAAGACCGCCGCCACCACGGCGACCCCGGCCAGGCCCTGTTCGTTGTAGACGGCCAGCCAGCTGTTGTCGATCGGCAGCCCGCCGAAGGACTTGTCGCCCAGCCCCATCCCGAACACCTGCTCCATCGTCGTCCGGGGTGCCGCCAGCAGGGCGTCCCAGACCTTGGCCCGGCCGGTGAGGTTGGAGAAGTTCTCCTGGCTCTGGCCGCGCAGGAACCAGGCCTGGAGCAGCGAGCTCAGGCCCACCCCGACCACGGTGGCCAGCAGCACCGCCCAGCTGAAGAACCGGCGGGCGGCGGCGCTGGTCATGATGAGCGAGCCGATCGCCAGCGCCAGGCCGATGATCAGGCCGAGGGTGGCCGTCCGGGTGTGGGTCAGCGCGAGCAGGACGAGCGAGGGCGCGATGATCGTCGCCGCGCTCGCCCCGCTGGTCCGGCGGTCCAGCAGGAGCAGCACGGTGAGCCCGATGATCACCGCGGCGTACTGTCCGATCTGCGGCGGGGTGAGCGGCCACAGCGCGCCGACCAGCCGTCCGCCGTAGAGGTCGGGCATGGCCGCGCCCGGTGAGGCGACCAGTCCGGCGGCCACCGACACGAGCACCGCGAAGTACATCCGGATGTGGAACCGGACGAACGTCGGGCTGCCGTCCCACCAGCGGCTGAGCAGCCACAGTGTGCTGACGAAGAGCGTCAGCCGGAAGCAGCGGAACAGCGCGCCGAACCCGGACTCCAGGTTCGCGCTGGAGATCACGCTCAGCACCAGCAGCAGGGTGAGCAGGAACAGGAAGGCGCTGGCCCGGATGCGTAACCGGAGGTTGAGGACGAGCGCCAGCGCGAACGCGGTGGCCAGCGCGCCCATGGTGGCCATCTGGATGAGGGAGCGGGGGAGCGGGACGATGGTCCGCGCCCCGGCGGAGCCGAGCGTGTTGAGGATCAGCAGCCCCCAGATCAGCTCGACGGTCTTCGACGGGCCGGCGGGGCGCGGTTCGGCGCCGGGCCGCGTGCCCGTGGTGTCCGGTCCGTGCGGCGTCCCGTCGCGCGTCAGGTCCCGTCCCATCTCAACCACCGGTCCGCGGCTGGAAGGTGCTGCCCGCGTCCTGCCGGTACGGCGCGCCCTGCCACTGCCCGAAGTCGAGCGTCCGGCTCGGGTCGTGGGCGACGAAGCTCCACGGTCCGACATAGGTGTTGTCGTGCCAGCGGTTCTGCTGCTTGCCGGTGATCGCCTCGGCCACCGGTTCGCCCTTGTACGGCGACCAGTCCGGGTAGGTGCCGTAGTTCGCCAGCACCGCCATCCGGCCGCACTTCGTCGTGCAGCCGACGACGGACGGGTTCAGCGTGAAGCGGTTGTCGTGGACGTCCACCCGCTGGGTCTTCCACCGGCAGTCGGCGTAGAGCGGTGCGGTGGCGATCGCCGGCCGGGTACAGCGGCCGGTGTTCTTCACCAGCAGCGTGCAGTCACCGGACGAGGTGTTGGCTGGGCTGTTGCAGAACCGGTCGGCGTTCTCCCACAGGGTGATCCCGGACCAGTTGTCCTCCAGCACGTTCCGGTCGATCTCGATCCTGTCGGTGCGGGCCGGGATCCGTGGTTCGCCGCCGGACTCGGACAGGTAGACGGTCGGATAAGGGAAGTTGTCGCCGCGGTCGGCGGATCTGCGGCCCTCGACCCAGTTGTTGTGCCGGATCGTGTTGTGCCGGATGACCGCGTTGTAGCTGGCCTCGTACACCAGCGCGGCACCGTCGTTGGCCTCCAGCACATTGTCCTCGATGCGGAAGTCGTTGTTGTTGGTGTCCGCCCACAAGCCGGCTCCGCGGTTGTCGTGCACCCAGTTGCCGCGGATGTCGGCGCCGTCGACGGCCCAGAACTTGATGCCTCCGGTGCAGCCGCAGCCCGGCTGCTGCCCCTCCCAGTCGTCGGTGTTGTTGCCCACGACCTCGTTGCCCTCGACCAGCAGGCCCTTGATGGGGCCGCCGGTCTTGTACGCGTTCATTCCGTACTGTCCGTTGGCGCGCAGGCAGCTGGCGCGGACCTGCTGGCGGGCACCGGCCATCAGCCCGGCGCCGGAGTTGTGCTGGATCGTCGCGTGCTCGATCACCCACCCGTCGGCCATGTCGTGGTTGACCACGCCCTCGTCGTGCGGGGCGACGAAACCCTGCACGGTCAGGTAGCGGATGGTCACGTCGGGGGCGGTGCCGCTGAACGCGTAGTTGTTGGTCTTCCGGCCGTCGAGCACCGCGCCCGGCGCGCCGAGATAGGTGTCCCCCTCCTTGGTCACGACCTGGGCGTAGCGGTCCGGTTCGAGCGTGTGCGTGCCCGGGAGCAGCCAGAACGTGGTGTGCGGGGGGTTGCTCCTGGTCTTCGCCGCCAGATCACCGACCACCGCGGGGTCGACCGTCACCGCGCCCGCCGGCGCGCTCGTCGGCCCGGCCGCGGGCTCGGCGCACACCCGGGCCACGGCCACGGCCACGGGCCCGGACGGCGTGGCGGTCGCCTCCGCCGGGGCGTCCGGCGTACTCGTACAGCCGGTCGCCACCAGCAGGGCCAGCGTCAGCGCCGACGCCCCCCGGCGCCACCTCGTGATCCCCACCCGCCCCCCTAGCCCCGGAACCTGAGTACGGTGGTCAACTCCTGCGCGCCGTCGGCGAAGCCGGTGCCGACCAGCGTGGTGGCCGGTTCCTTGCGGCCGAAGCCGGGGGAGTACCAGCCCAGCGGCGGGTCGGTCTCGCCGCGGTGCGCCGACCAGGACAGCTCCCCGGGCAGGGCGAGCACCGCGGAGCGGTCCTCGCCGTCCCGGGTCCAGGTGAGCGCGGCCCGGTCGCCCGTCAGGTCCGCGGTGACCGCCGGGCCGAGGTGGAACGCCAGGCGCACGGCCCGGCGCGGTCCGCGCACCTCGTCGACGATCCGCAGCGCCCGGGTCGCGGCGGTCAGCTCCACCCGGCGGCGGTGCACCGACTGCCGGTAGCCGTCGTGCTCGGCACTCCAGCGGGCCACGCCCTCGTCGGAGGTGTCCGCGACCAGGACCCGGCTGCGGGCGTGCCGGGTCCACAGGAACGGGCCGCCGGAGACGGACTGGTCACCGCCGTCCACCTGCAGGGTGTTGTGGCCCAGGGTCGACCGGAAGTACCGGCGCCACTCGGGCTGCCCGTGATAGCAGAACGTCCCGGGGTCGGCGAGCACGTCGACCCCGTCGTGCCGGACCTCGACGGACAGCGCGTCCGCGTGGGCGTGCGCGGCGATGGACAGGAACCCGTGCGGACCGCCGTCGCAGCGGCACCAGATCTCCTCCGGACCGCGCAGGACGGTCATGCCCGCGTCGGCGAAGTGGGCCGGCCGGTCGGCAGGGCGGGTCACGCTGCATTTGTCGGCGCTGGCGTTCCGCGCGTACGGCCGGACGAGCGCGGCCAGCAGCGTGGTGCGCACATCGGTGCCGGTCACCGCCGGCCACCAGGCGAGCCTGCCGAACACGACGTCCCCGGTGGCCAGCAGCGAGCCCCAGCGGTCGGTGCCCGCGCCGTCCAGGACCAGACCGTGCCCGTCGTCCGCATCCCCCTGGCGCGGGGGCCGCAACCTGGTGTCCACGACGGCCGCGAGCGCGTCGGTCATCCGCAGCAGGACGAGCCGGACGGACGCGGGGACCGGCACGGCCGCGGCGTCCGCCTCGGCCACCGCGGCCAGGCCGAGCTCCAGTACGAGCCCGTGGTACTCGGTGGCCAGCTCGCGGTTGAGGCCGGAGGGGAAGGTGTTGGCGCGCAGGTGCCGCTCCAGCGACCGCAGCGCGGCGGACCGCCAACGCGTCGAGGAGGGGAACCACCCGAACGCGCAGGCCGCGGCGAACTGCCCGGCGGTCTCGGCGATGACGTGGTTGTTCGCCGACGACCCCCGGCTGGGGAAGGCGGCCAACCAGCGCTGGTGGTGCCAGATCTGATTCAGCGCCACCGGGTTGTCCTCGAACAGCCCGGCCGCGCCCGGCCAGCCGTCGAGCAGCCGGCGCACCCACACCCAGGACAGCAACCGGATGCCCAGCTCGATGCCGCTGATCCAGTGCACGCCGCGCAGCGGCGGGTTGGCCGCCCACCACGACCGCAGGTGCTCGGCCACGCGTTCGGCGTACCGCTCGTTCCCGGTGACCGCGTAGGCGGCGGCGAGCACGGTCAGGTACTGGTGCCGGGACAGTTCCCAGATCTGCTTGATGTCCCCGACCGCGTCCTCGCTCCGGTACGGCACGTCGAAGGCGTAGCCGGACGGCGCCCGCCGCCCGGTCCTCGGGTCGCGCCACCAGTCGGGGGCGGCCAGGTCGTCCCGGGCCTCCCCGAAGTACTCCGCGTGCCCGTCCATCAACCGGTCCGCCTCGGCGACGAGGCGCTTCGCGGCGTCCGGTGGCACCGCGGCGACCGCCCCGGCGGGCAGCACCGAGGTGAACCGGGCGTCCGTCACGGGCGGGCACTCCGGCGGCGCCGACCGCCACCGCCGCCTGCGCACCGCGTCGCCCACCCGGCCGCCGACCTCCTGCGGTCCCATCCGGGAAAGCCGCCGCAGATACCAGCCCGGGCCCATGGTCATCGCGCCCTCGCCAGGGTCACGGGCGCCCCGCCGGCCAGGCCGGCCTGCACGGCGAGGGTGGCCGCCGTGGTGGCGACCAGCGACTCCAGCGGAACCGGCATCGGCCCGCCGGTCCGCACGGCCTTGATGAACGCGGCCAGCTCCGCGGACTGGCCCTTGTCCCGGGCCTTCGGCAGCCGCGAGCTGACCCACCGCCGGGGGCGGCCGTCGTAGACAGCGGCGCGGACGAAGTCGTCGAGCTTCAGCACCTTGCCGTCCGCGACGAGGTCCAGCGTCTCCTTGGGGAAGCCGGACGCGCCGGTGGTCACGTAGCTGAGGGTGGCGGTGGAGCCGTCCGGGTAGCGCAGCACGACCTGGAGGTCCTCGTTGCCGGCCGGGGCGACCGCGTACACCGAGACCGGGTCGGCGTCCAGCAGCCAGCTCGCCGTGTCGATGAAGTGCCCGCCCTCGCCGACGAACCGCGAGCCCTCCGTGCCCTGCTGGAGGTACCAGCTGCCGTGCTGCAGCCGGCCCGCGTTGACCAGGTAGCGCAGGCTCGCCGGACCGGTCCGGGCGCCGAACCGGTTCCTGGCCTCGCGCAGCAGCGGTGCGAACCGGCGGTTGAAGCCCACCTGCAACCGGTCGTTGCCGGACTCCTCCACCGCCGCGAGCACACCGGCCAGTTCGTCCTCGGTGAGGGCCAGCGGCTTCTCCACGAACACCGTCTTGCCGGCGAGCAGCGCCTTGCGGGTCAGGTCGGCGTGCGAGCTGTGCCGGGTGACCACGAACACCGCGTCGATGGACGGGTCGCCGAGCACGGCGTCGAGATCGGTGGTCGCCCGGGCGAAGCCGAACTTCCGCTGGGCGTTGGCTGCGGACAGCGCCGTCGTGGTGACGACCGTGGACAGCACGACACCGTCACGCTGTTCCAGGTGCGGCAGCAGCATCGACGTCGCGTAGTTCCCCGCGCCGACGAACGCCAGCCGCACCGGCGTCCCGGCGGGTCGGGCCAGGACGGGCGCCGGGCCGTCGCGCCGCACCGCGGGCACCGCCACCGCCGGGGCCTGCGCCGTCTCCTCCCCAGAGGCGTCGGGGTACCGGAACAGCACCGCCACCGCCTTCAACTCGCCGTCCTTCAGGCGCTGGTACGTCTCGACGGCGTCGTCGAAGTCGGCGATGTGGGAGATCAGGGGTTCCACGTCGACGCGGCCGCGGGCCATCAGGTCGAGGAAGCACGCCAGGTTGCGGCGCTCGGTCCAGCGCACGTAGCCGATCGGGTAGTCCCGCCCCTCCAGCTCGTACTCCGGGTCGTAGCGCCCGGGGCCGTACGAGCGGGAGAACCGGACGTCGAGCTCCTTCTCGTAGTACGCGTTCCACGGCAGGTCCAGGCGGCACTTGCCGATGTCGACGACCCGGCCGCGATCCCGGCTCAACCGGGCTGCCAGCTCGACGGGCTGGTTGCTGCCGCCGCCGGCGGCCAGGTACACCTGGTCCACGCCGTGACCGCCGGTGAGCTCGGCGACGGCGGTCTCCACGGCCGCGGACGAGGGGTCGCCGCAGGCCGCCGCGCCCAGGCGCTCGGCGAGTTCGCAGCGCGCCGGGTCCGGGTCGGCGCCGACGACGCGCACCCCCGCGGCGGCGAGGAGTTGCACCACCAGCTGCCCGATCAACCCGAGGCCGATGACCAGCGCCACCTCGCCGAGCTGCGGCTCGCCCTGCCGGACGCCCTGCAACGCGATCGACCCGACGGTGCCGAACGCCGCATGCCGCGGCGCCAAGCCGTCCGGTACCGGGGTGTAGAGGTTCCCGGGCACCCAGTTCAACTCGGCGTGCAACGCGTGCTCGTTGCCGGCGCAGGCCACCAGGTCGCCGACCTTCACGTCGTCGATTCCGGCACCGACCTGTTCGACCACCCCGCACAGCGAGTAGCCCAACGGCGTGTAGGAGTCCAGCTTGCCCATCACCTTGCGGTAGGTGGCGGGCAGTCCGTTGGTGGCCACGCTCTGCATGACCTTGGCCACCTGGTCCGGACGGGAGCGGGCCTTGCCCAGCATCGACATGCCGGCCTCGGACACCTTCATGAGCTCGGTTCCGGTGGATATCAGCGAGAAGACGCTGCGGACCAGCACACCGCCGGGCTTGCACCCCGGCACCGGCACGTCGAGCACCGCAAGCTCGCCGCTCTTGTAGTTCTGCACAACCTGCTTCACCGGAAGTCCCCTCGTTTCTCTGCCGTCAACTGAGCACTACGCCGTCAAGTGGGCGCTGTGGCCGGAGCCGGAGGTCGCGCCGCGGTACCAGTACTCCAGGGTCAGCACGTGCCACAGGTGCTTGGAGTAGTCCTGCTGCCCGGCGGCGTCCTCGGCGACCATGCGCGCGAGCGCGTCGCGGCGCAGCAACCCGGAACCGACGAGCACGCCGTCGTTGACCACCTCGCGCACCAGCGGTGCCAGGTCCCGGCTCATCCAGGCCCGCAGGGGGGCGCTGAACAGGCCCTTGGGCCGGTACACGATCTCCCGGGGCAGGATCGAGGTGGCCGCCTCCTTGAGGACGGCCTTCCCCTGCCGTCCGACGATCTTGCGATCGCCGGGCACCGCGAACGCCGCCCTGACCACCTCGACGTCCACGTACGGCACCCGCACCTCGGTCGACGCGGCCATGCTCGACCGGTCCGTGTACGCGAGGTTCAGGCCCGGCAGGAACATCCGGGCGTCACCCAGGCACATCCGGTTGACGAAGTCGTCGAGGTCGTTGTCCTGGTAGACGTCCGCGTGCTCGGTCAGCACGTCGTCGACGGTCCCGGCCAGGTCCGGATCGAGCAGGGCCAGCAGCTCGTCCCGGTCGTACATGGTGTAACTGCGCCGGAACGCGGTCTCCTCCGGCAGATCGGCGAAGGAGAGGAACCGCTTCGCGAACCGCACTGACCGGAACCCCCGGCCGGCCGTGGCGACCGGCAGCCGGTCCACGGCCGCGGACAGGCCGCGCCGCAGGGGCCGCGGGACGCGCTGGTAGCGCAGCGCGAGCTGGTTGGCCAGGTGCTTGCGGTAGCCGGCGAACAGCTCGTCGGCGCCCATCCCCGAGAGCATCACCTTGACCCCGGCCTCCCGGGCGGCCGAGCAGATCAGGAAGGTGTTGATCGCGGCGGGATCGCCGATCGGCTCGTCCAGGTGGTACGTCATCCGCGGCAGCAGGCCGAGCACGTCCGGAGCGATCTCGATCTCGTGCAGGTCGACGCCGAACTGCTCGGCCACCTGCCGGGCGTAGCGGAGATCGTCCGGCATCGCCTCGAACCTGGCGTCCTCGGCGCGGAACCCGATCGTGTAGGCGGAGATCCCGGGCCGGTCGCGGGCCGCCAGCGCGGTCAGGTAGCTGGAGTCCAGCCCGCCGGAGAGGAAGGTCGCCACGGGCACGTCCGAGAGCAGGTGGCGCCGGGTCGACTCCTCGACGATCGCGGCGAGGTCCGGCTGCTCGCCGCCGAGAGCCCGCTCCCGGCCCTCGGCGGCGACGTCCCGCAGGTGCCAGAACCGGCCGCGGTCCACCCGGCCGTCGGGCCGGCACCGGAGCCAGCTCCCCGGCGGCAGCTTCTCCGCCCCGCGGAACGCGCACCGTGAGTCCGGCACCCAGTAGTACAGCAGTGAGGCCACCAGCGCCGCGGGGTCCACCTCCAGCGACCCGCCGGTGGCGGCGGTCAGCGCCTTGAGCTCGGAGGCGAATACCAGGCCCTCGCCGCGCCGGACCAGGAACAGCGGCTTGATCCCGAGCTGGTCGCGGACGAGCACCAGCTCGCCGGTCCGCTCGTCGAAGACCCCGAACGCGAACATGCCGCGCAGCCGGGGCAGGCAGTCCGTGCCCCAGCGCCGCCAGGCCTCCAGCAGCACCTCGGTGTCGGACGTGCCGCGGAAGCGCACCCCGGTGGCCGCCAGTTCGGCACGCAGCTCGGGCGCGTTGTACAGCTCGCCGTTGTACGTCAGGACGAGGCCGTCCGAGACCATCGGCTGGGCGCCGGTCCCGGACAGGTCGACGATGGCCAGCCGCCGGTGCCCCAAGTGCACTTCGCCGTCACCGACGGGGTGGCTGTACCGACCCGCCCCGTCGGGACCGCGGTGTGCGAGGGTCTCGGTGAGCAGGTCGGTCACGACCTTTCCGTCCGGCCATCGGTACGTACCCGCGATGCCACACATGTCCTACCGCACCTCCTGGTCACTGTCCGGGACCCCCGCGGTCCACATCGTCGTCAGGCCCGTCCGCCGCCGGCCCGTGCCGGTGTGCCGGGCCGGCCTCTCGTACCGGCCGCGCGCCGGGGTGTGCGGCCCGTCCCACACCGTGCCGTCGGTCCGGTCCCGCGGATCGGGGTCGATCAGCACCACACCGATCACCGGGATGTCCTGGTCCGCGAGCTGCCGCGCCACGGTGTGCAGCCACGCGGTGCTGCCGTGCCCGGCACGCACCACGAGCACGGTCCGGGTGCCGAGGTACTGGAGGTCGGTCCACGTCGTGCCGGGCGACACCGAGCCGACGCCGAGCCGACGCTCCTGGCCTGCCCCGGGCGTCGCACGCTCGCCGCCGACCACGGTCGGCTCTCCCGGCTGCGGGCCGCGCTTGGCGAACCGCGGGCCGGGCAGCTCGTCGACGAGGGCCACCGGCCCCTCTTCCCCCAGTGCCCCGGCGAGATCCAGGGCGATCGCGCTGGTGCTGCGCGCGCAGCCCAGTTCCAGCAGCGACACCGCCTCGGCGGAACCGCGCACGGTGCGGGCCAGGGTCGTGGTGAGCCTCGCCCGTGCCGCCCGGGTCCGTCGGCCCTGCCACCGTCCGGCCGGCCGGCGGGGCACCCGGCGCAGCTCCGCGATGACCGAGGCACCGAGGTTCGCCGCGATGTCCCGGCGCAGCACGGGGCGGTCCGCCACCACCGTGCCGACCGCGGCCACCGCGAGCCCGAGGACGAGCCCGAGGACGAGCCCGATCGCGGCGTCGGTGGCGGCGGTCCCGGTCAGGGACTGCCGCACCGGGCGCGGGGCGTCCACGATCTGCGTGCCGGCGACGAGCCCGGGCGTGCCGACCCGCGCCTCCGCTGCGCGCTGGCCGAAGTCGGTGATCCGCGCGGTGAGTTCGGCCCGGCTGGCGAAGAGCGACTCCAGGCTCGCCGACGCCTTCGGCCCGCTCTGCTGCGAACCGTCGCCGATCGTCCGGTTGACCTGGGCGAGTTCCTCCTGCAGGCGGTCCCGCTGGTCGAGCAGGGCCTCGGCCTGGGCGTCCGCGGCTTCCTGGATCCGTCGCACGTGGTCCGCGACGAACGCGTCGGCGAGCGCCTTGGCCCGGGCCACCGCCTTCCCCTCACTGTGACCCGTCACGGTGATCTGCAGCACGTTGTTGGTCAGGCCGATGCCCTCGTAGTCCTTCATGAAGTCCTCCGGGCTCTCCGAGGACCCGAGGGACTGCAGGGCCTTGCCGGCGATCCCCGTGGTCTGCAGCAGGGCGACGTCGGTGCGTATCAGCGTTCCGGGGTCGTTCGGCTGGTCCGCCTGGTGCGCGACCAGCACCTTGACCAGCGCGGTCGGCGGCGGCGGCCGCAGGACGGCCAGCGCCGCGCCGGCCAGCAGCCCGAACAGCGCCATCGCGCACCAGAAGCGGCGCCGCCTGCGCACTGCGACCACCAGCGCCTGCAGGTCCACCAGCGGCGCGGCGGCCGACGACTCCCACGTCGTACTCGTCGTCACCCCGCGGCTCTCCTCGTGTCGCCGCCGGCCGCGAGCACCGGCGTGGCGCCGTCCGGATCACGGTCGGCGGACCGTTCCGGACGGGCCCGGACCACGCCGGCGACGACGGTGCCGACGACCTCGTGCTTGGCGTCCGCACACGCCTCCGCGATGCCGGCGAGCTCCGCCGCCGTCCAGCTGCCCGCGCTGAGCACGACCAGCGCGCCGGACTCGTCGTCGCGGTCCGGCACCAGCGGTCGGGACACCGAGACCCCCACCACCCGCAGCAGCGGATCGCCCTCCGCCTCGGCGACGAGCTGCCCGGCAGCCCGGCCGGCCGTCTCGTCCCCGTCCGGGACGATGACCAACAGCGGCCGGGGCGCCGGCAGTCGGTCCCGGAGGCGGTCGCAGACCCGCCGGAGGCGGAGCTGCCGACCGGCCTCGTCGCCGGGAGCGTGCCGGGTCGGCAGGTCCCACCGGACGTCGGTGCCCAGCAGTCGGCGGATCAGGGCCCGCGGGCCACGGCCATTCGGCCGGTGCGCGGACCGTTCACCGGGTACGTCGACGGTGCCGAGGAACACCGAGCCCAGCGCCGCGGCGATCTCCGGTTCGGTGCGCAGGCGGCGGCTCATCCGTGCGGTGATGAGATGGCCGACGACCCCGAGCGCGAGGAACAGCGCCGCCCCGCCGGCGACGAGCTGCGTCCTCGTCGGCGGTGCCTCCCCCGTCGGTCGGGCCGCCGGCCCCATGACGACCAGGTTGACCGTCTTGGTGGCGGCCGGGTCGACCTGGTCCAGCTTCTTGACGGCGTCCTGCAGCGCGGTGCGCAGCTTCACGAGCTCGGTGCGGGTCTGCACGCTCTCCACGCTCTGCCCCGAGCCGGCCGCGTCGGCCAGGTCGGTGATGCGGCGGCCGGTCTGCTCCACCAACTGCCGCAGTGCCTCGGGCTGCGCCGCTTCGGCGGCGGTGCCGTCGCCCGAGTATCGCGCGGCGAACGTGACGAACTCCTGGGCCACCTGATCGGAGAGCTGTTGTGCGCGCTCCGGGGTGTAGGCCGTACCCGAGATCTTGATGATGTTTCCGTCCGCGGCCGTGGCGCTCACCCGGTCCCGCAGCTCGTTGCCGCCGACCCCGGACCAGGCGAGCGCGGCGGCCACGCGGTCGAGCACCACCGAACTGGTCGCGATCTGCGCCTGGGTCGTCAACTCGCGCTCCTGCCACGCCCCCGGCAGCAGGACCGAGGCCGACGTCGTGTAGCGCGGCGGGAACAGCAGGGAACTGCCGTAGCCGACGAGCGCACCCACCACGGCGAGGACGGCGAGGAGCCGCCAGCGCCGACGGAAGATCAGACCGATCATGACCAGGCGTATCGCTTCGTCGCTCAACGGCGCTGCCTCTTCCCGGCCCGGCCCGGGTCGCCCGCCGACACCGGGGCGTGGTCACGGCAGGCAGCGGCGTAAGCGGCGAGCAGCGAACGCTGGGAGTTCCGCCAGGCGAGCGGCCCGTTGATCCGCTCCTGGCCGACCTTGCCCATGAAGGCCCGCTTCTCCGGGTCGTCCAGCAGCTGTGCGACGAGTTCGGCGAACCGGGCCTCGTCGTCGGCGGGCGCGTAGACGGCGGCGTCACCGGCGGAGACCCGCGCCTCGCGGAGGTCGAAGGAGACGATCGGCCGGCCCATCACCATGTACTCCAGAACCTTGTTCATGGTCGACACGTCATTGAGCGGATTGCGCGGGTCGGGGGAGAGACACACGTCCGCGGTGGACAGGTACCGCACCAGGTCGGCGTCCGGAACGCGCCCGGTGAACTCCACCTGCTCCGAGAGCCCGAGCCGCCGGGACAGCTCCACCATCGCGTCGAAGGTGTCGCCACCGCCGACGAACACCGCGTGCCAGTCGGTCCGCCCGCACTCGTCGCGAAGCTTCGCAAGGGCCCGCAGGGCGTAGTCGACGCCGTCCTGCGGCCCCATCACGCCGAGGTAGCACAGCAGATGGGGCTTGCCGCGCTTCAGCTCCGGCTCGGGCGGTACCGGCCGGAACCGCCCGGTGTCGGGCGCGCTGCGCACCACGAAGACGTCGTCCGGGCGCCGGCCGCCACGGCGCAGCGCGACGTCCCGGTAGCTCTCGTTCGTGGCGAGCACGACGTCCGCGGCCCGGTAGGTCAGCCGTTCCAGCGCGCACACGCCGCGGTAGAGCAGATCCTCACCGCGGTCGAACCGGGAGAGGTACAGCTCGGGCACCAGGTCGTGCTGGTCGAACACGAACCGGGCGCCGCGCCGCTTCAACCACAGGGCCGGCAGGAACAGCAGGTCGGGCGGATTGCAGGCGTGAACCACGTCGACCGGGCCGACCCTGCGGGCCAGCCGGGCCGTGTGCCACAACGCCGCTCCGTACTCCCGCAGGTAGCCGGCCGGCCCTCCGGTGGCCGCACGCAACGGGTACCGGTGGATCCGCACCCCGTCGATCACCGCCTCCGGCTCCGTGTCCCGCTTGCTGCCCCGCGGGCAGATGACGTTCACCGTCCAGCCCGCGTCACGAAGCGTCGTGCACTCCTGCCACACCCGTCGGTCGAACGGCACCGACAGGTTCTCCACCAGGATCAGCGCCCGACGGCCCCGCCCGTCGCCGCCCGTTGCGTCACCAGGCAAGGCCGGCGTACCCCGGTTCGGTCCGGCGCGCCGCGGCGTCGGGAAGGCGGACGAGGTCGACGATCATCGGGCTGCCGCCGTGGGGCAACGCCGACAGCACGGCCGGGTCGTTTGTCCCGACCACGCACACCTCGGCGTGGTCGAGCACCTCGTCGACGGACTCCGCGAGCAGCTGCGCGAGGTGCGGCAGCCGGGTCTCGATGTAATCGCGGTTCGCGCCGAGCAGCCGGGAGAGGCTCACGTTGGGGTCGTGGATCCGCAGGTCGTAGCCCTTGCCGAAGAGCCTCTCCGCCAGCTCGACGAGCGGGCTCTCGCGGAGGTCGTCGGTGCCGGGCTTGAAGGACAGGCCGAACAGGCCCACCCGACGCCTGCCGGTGCGCTCGACCAACTCCACCGCGCGCTGTAGGTGTTCGGAGTTGGAGGGCAGCACATGGGAGAGGATGGGCACCGAGATGTTGGCCTGCCGTGCCGCGTGGACCAGGCCGCGCAGGTCCTTGGGCAGGCAGGAGCCACCGAAGGCGAAGCCGGGCCGCAGGTAGGCGGGGCTGATGTTCAGCTTGCGGTCGGCCAGGAACACGTCGATCACCTGGTGCGAGTCCACCCCGAGCGCCCGGCACACCGCGCCCAGCTCGTTCGCGAAGCCGATCTTGAGCCCGTGGAAGGCGTTGTCCGCGTACTTGATCGCCTCGGCCGTCGGGACCGGCACCCGGAACACCTCGCCGGGCAGTCCGCCGTACAGCGCCGCGACGACGTCGCCGCTCGCCGGGTCGAGCTCGCCGATGACGGTCTTGGGCGGGTCGAAGAAGTCCCGCACACTCGTGCCCTCGCGCAGGAACTCCGGGTTGACCGCGACCCCGAAGTCCACCCCGGCCGTGCCGCCGACGTACTTCTCCAGGATCGGCACCAGCAGGTTCAGGCAGGTGCCCGGGAGCATGGTGCTGCGGAACACGACGGTCTGCCGCCCACCCCGCTCGGCCACCACGGCACCGATCTGTTCGGTGACCCGCTCCAGGTAGGTGGTGCACAGGCTGCCGTCGGGCTCCGACGGCGTGCCCACGCAGACCAGCGACACCTCACTGCCCATGATCGCCTCGCGGACGTCGCCGGTGGCGCGCAGCGCTCCGGCCCGCACGACCTCGGCGACGAGCTCGCCGATCCGCTCCTCGACCACCGGGGCCCTGCCCTCGTTGACCAGGTCGACCTTCACCTGGTTCACGTCCACCCCGATGACCTCGTGACCCATCCTGGCCAGGCACGCGGCCGACACGCAGCCCACGTAGCCGAGCCCCAGGACACTGACCCTCATGACCCGTTCCTCCCCTCGGGCAGGCCCTTCTGGCCGGCCGGCCGCGCGCCGCCGATCGGACGACGCCCCCCACGCATCAGTAGGCCCCCTGCCCCTGAAGCACCGCACGCAGCGTTTTCCACAAGATCACCGTGTCAAGGGCGAGCGACCAGTCCTCCACGTACCGCAGGTCCAGCCGGACCGCCTCCTCCCACGGCAGGTCGCTGCGTCCGCTGATCTGCCACAGGCCCGTGAGCCCGGGCTTGACGAGCAGCCTCCGCCGGATGTCCGGGCCGTACGCGGCGGACTCCTCCGGCAGCGGAGGCCGCGGACCGACGAGCGACATCGAGCCGGTGAGCACGTTGAGGAGCTGCGGGAGCTCGTCGATCGAGTACCGGCGAAGCACTCCTCCCACCCGGGTCACTCGTGGATCCCGGCGGAGCTTGAACAGCAGGCCGGCGCCCTCGTTGCGGTCGGCCAGCTCGGCACGTGCCCTGTCGGCCCCGGCGACCATGGTGCGGAACTTCACCAGGGTGAACTGGCGGCCGTCCTTGCCGACCCTGTGCTGTCGGTAGAGGGCCCCGCCCCGACTGTCCACCAGCACGAGCAGCCCGACGACCACCATCAGCGGCGCGAACAGGACCAGCAGGACCGCGGCACCCAGCCGATCGACGACCTCCTTGACCGCCCGGCGGCCCCCGGTGAAGGTCGGCATGCTGACCCGCAGCATCGGGATCCCGAGCACCGCGTCGACGTGCAGCCGCGGCCCGGCCACCTCCATCAGCACGGGGGCCACGACCATCTCGGCATCGCCGCCTTCGAGGTTCCAGGCCAGGCGCTGCAGCCGGTCCGGTGACCAGTGCGGGTCCGGTGTGATCGCAACGACACGGTAGCCGTTGCGGCGGACGTGGTTGGCGACGTCCGTCAGTCGGCCGACGACCGGCACTCCGTCCAGCCGGTCACGGTCGTACCCGAGACCGTGCGGCGTGCACACCGCCTCAACCCGCCAGCCGATGTGCGGGAACTTGCGGGTCCGGGCGATCAGGTCGCGCACGGTCGCAGGGCTCCCGGCGGCGAGCACCGGGCGCAGGCACCGTCCCTCGTTCCGCTGTCTGTGCAGCCACAGGCGCAGCAGATACCGCTCGGTCATGGTGACGAGCGTGATCGCCGGGATCGCGACGAAGATCCAGAGCTTGATGTTGTGAGAGGTGAGGGCGATCCCGCCGAGCGCCAGTACGACGGCGGCTGTGAACAGCGAGCGTCCGAGCCGACGGAATTCCTCGGCGCCCTGACCGAGCACGGCCGCAGCCCACGACCGGGTCGTCGCGAGCGCTCCCAGCACCAACAGCTCGGTGCCGAAGGCGAGAATTCCCCATTTCTCGTGCCAGTTGGCCGCGTCCCGAACTCCGAAGAAGCGGCCTATCGCCGCCACCACGAAGGCGGTGGCCACGATATCGCTGATGATGACAGCACGGCGGTACCGCTGCTCCCAGTCACTCTCGGGCCGGCTGATCCTCCCGTTCGTCCGACGCCCCCGCGCCGGTGGAAACGGACTGACCAATTCTCCTTCCCCCTGCTTTACGGCCCCTTCCAGGTCGGCAGTGGGTTCGACGTGTTCGCTCCACACGGTTCCTCCCCCCGGGAGGCTTGCGCCTCCCGCACTGTTCCTCCCCTCGGGAGGCCCCCGCCTCCCGTACCGTGCTGTTCCCACCTCTCAATAGGCCCCGCCTCCCGCGCATAACCGGCTACTGCAGTGCTGCGTGAACATCCCGCCCGGACGTCGGCAGACTCGTATGTCCCGCCGGAGTCCCGAGGTGCATGGGAAACCGTCGACGCCGGACCTATGGATCATTAGTGCGACTCGCATCCAACTGTGCGAATCGACAATCAATCTAGAGCATCGGGGACGCCCGACGGGGGCGATGTGTGAAACGCGTGCTCGATATTTGAACTTGATCTACGGAACGGTTAGTGCGTGGGTTTCTTGAGAAAAAAGACGTGCATTGTGACGTGTGTTGCGGGAGTTCTCAGGGCTGCCTGCACCGGCAGTCCCGAGGCGTCCCGCCACTGACGGCCGGGCCGCGCTCAGGGCCCGGGGTCGAGGTGGCGCATCTGGTTGCGGGGGCCGCACATGTGAACCGCCATCAGATGGTCAACTCGCCAGCGGGAATTCGCACCAGACGTTCTTGCCGCTGCCGAGCGGCTCCACGCCCCAGCTCCCGCTGAGGGCGTCCACCAGCAGCAGGCCGCGGCCGGAGGTGGCGGTCTCGCCGGGGGTCCGGCGGCGCGGCAGGACGCTGGAGCGGTCCTGGATCTCCAGACGGATGCAGGGGGCCGTCCCGGCCCGTAGTTCTATGGTGAGCAGTGCGCCCCCGTCGGTGTGGACCAGGGCGTTGGTGATCAGTTCGTCCGCAGTGAGTTCGATGTCGGACAGGAGGTCGGCCGCGCCCCACGCGGCCAGGGCCTGGCGGAGCATGGCCCGGGTCTCCGCCAGCCCTTCCGGATCTGCCTGGTGGACGTGCTGGGTCATCTGCCGGGTGGCGTAGGCGCCGGGTTCGGCTGCGCGGTGCAGCAGCAGGAGCGCCACGTCGTCGCTGCTGCCGAGGCGGCTCGGGTGGCCGCCGCAGAGGTGGTCGGCGAGCGCCTCGGTGCCGAGCGGGCCGGCGCGCATGGCGGCGGCGAGCGCTTCGATGCCGTCCGCGATGTCCCGACCGGGCTGTTCGACCATGCCGTCGGTGCACAGGAGCAGGGTGTCGGCGGGGTTGAGGTCGAGACGGGTCTCGGGGTAGCCGTCCTGGCCGAAGACCGTGGCCACGCCGAGCGGCAGGCCACCGCGGACGCTGGCCCAGCCGGTACGGCCGGTGCTGTGCCGCACGAGTGGTTCGAGGTGGCCGGCCCGCACCATGCGCAGTGTTCCGGTCTCCAGGTCGGCGTCGACGTAGATACAGGTCGCGGACCGCTCGGTGTCGAGATCGGCGAGGAACCTGGACGCGCGGGCCATGACCGTGGCGGGAGTGTGCCCCTCGGTGGCGTAGGCCCGCAGAGCGATCCTCAACTGACCCATGATGGCGGCCGCGTGGCTGTCGTGCCCCTCCACGTCGCCGACCACGAGACCCACCCGCCGACCCGGCAGAGGGATGACGTCGTACCAGTCCCCGCCCACCTCGCGTCCGCTGCGGCCGGCGCGGTAGCGGACGGCCACCTCACCGCCGTTGATCTCGGGGATGCGGCGCGGCAGCATGGTGGTCTGGAGCGTGGTCGCGAATTCGCGTTCCTGGTCGAAGAGCATGGCGCGTTGCAGGGACTGCGCGACAGCGCTGCTGAGCGCGATGCAGATGTTGCGGTCCTCGGTGCTGAAGTGGTGCCTGTCACGGTAGAACAGGCCCAGCGCGCCGATGGTGCGGGCCTGGGCGGCAAGGGGCAGGAAGGCCGCCGCCTCGATCCCCATCTCCTCGGCATAGGGCAGCAGACGGGGGTAGCGGGTGGTGAGCTCCTCCCTGGTGCCGACGAATCGCGCGCGCCGGGTGAGCACGGCCTCGGACAGCGGCAGCCCGTCCTCCAGGTGGGTCAGCGACAGGTCGTCCTGGGCCCTGAGCTCTGCCGACGGTTGCTCGGTCGCGGCGACGAGGCGCATGACGTCCCCGTCCACCAGTCCGAGGGCCAGCCCGTCCGCCCCGAAGCGTCGCAGCCCTTCGCTGTCGGTCAGCACGTTGGTCACGTCGCGGACGGTGATGGCGCGGGCGAGGGCTTCGGTGGTGGCGCGCACGGAGTCGGTCTGGCGGCGCCGGTCAGCGGCGAGTGTACGCATCCCCTCGGCGTGGGCCAGCTCCTCCTCGGCGTTGCGGACGATGCCGACGATGCGGTACGGGTGCTCCTGCGGGTCGCGCAGGATGCGCCCCTGCGTGTGGGCCCAGCGCAGGGTTCCGTCGCGGCAGACCAGGCGGAAATAGGACGCGAAGGTCAGGTGCCCCTCCCGTAGCGCGAGCGACACCGCGTTGTCGAGCCGCTCGCTGTCCGTCGGCAGCACCCTGGCGGAGAGTGACGCGGGCACTCCGTCGAACTCGTCGGCCCGCAGGTCGAACACTTCCAGGCCCACGTCGTCGAGGTGGTAGGTGCCCTTGTCGAGGTCCCAGTCGAAGCTGCCCATGCCGTTGAGCGCCAGCCGGTCGTTGGCCGCGGTCGGCTCGGTGTCACCGGGAGAGCCCGACGACGGCGAAGGAGCGCGGGCGGACACGGGGAGGGTGATCTCGGGGTCGTGGCCGTCCGGAGACCTGGACGTGTTCGCCATGGCAGGGCTCCCGTCCGATCGATGGCCCGCTGCCGGATCATCCGCGACAGGTTTGCCATCGCCGTGCGGTCACGGAGAGTGGCGTACATGTGCGACAACGAGGCGCATGAGTGCTCCGCCGCCCGCGCCGGGTCCGTTCCTGGAACGCTTGGTCAGTCTATCCACGGGCCGACGGCTCGGCATCGACGCGTGAGCCGTGGTTCAGGCCTACGTGCCGATCCTCCGAGTGGCTGAAGGAATCCGAGAACCACTGATCCAGGAACCGTCTCAGGCGTTCAGTACCGCCGTGACCACGTGCGCGTCGTCTCCCGGTCACGGCCGTGACAGGACGAGGGCCAATGCGGTGAGCACCCTGGAGAGGGCTCCGGCGACGACCCGGCACACCGGGCGGGCCAGTCCGCACCAGGCCCGCGCAGCGCCACCCGTCACCCGGTACCAGGTGATGCCGAACGGCAGGGCGAGGAAGAACCACGACGGCGGTGCCAGCTCCCCGGGCCGTTGCGAGCCCTCGCGCGCCCACCGGCGGCACCGCTCGACGCCCCGGCCGGTCCAATCGGCGCACCGGTCGGCGCGCCCGGCCCACCGGTCGGAGGCGGCCAGGAGCCCGGCCCGCCAGCCGTCGCGTCGCCGGACGATCGCGGCGCCCGCCCGGCCCCGGTGGGGCACCGCGCCGCTCACCGTCCCTCCAGCCGCGCCGCCAGCCGCTCCGGGAGGACGTCCCGGTTCGCCCGGGTCAGCTGGATCAGCTCGACGTCGGTACGGCGCTTGAGGACGTCGGTGAAGGGGGCGTGCTGTGCGTGCACGGTGGCGACCACATCCACGTCGGCCGCGAACACGGCCCGGACGGCGTTCCGGAACGGGGAGTACGCCAGTTCCATCCGCCCGAGCTCGTCGATGAGCACGAGCGTGCCGGGCCCCAGAGGCGTCGCGAGCGAGGGCAGCGCGAGCCGTTCCATCACTCCGATGTCGACGCCGTACCGCCCGACCCGCGGAGGCCCCGGCAACCCGACCTGGGCGAGCACACCTCTCCGGCCCGTCAGCGTCTCCAACGCGAAACCGACCCGGGCGCCGCCCTCGCGGATCTCCTCCGTGGTGAAGCCGACGGCCTCCCGGGTGCGCAGCAACGCCGCCAGCCGGCGGATCGCGGTCGTCTTCCCGCTGCCGGGGCGCCCCTCCAGCAGAATCCTCGTGGGCATCACGTGCTCGGATCGGTCGTCGGCGCTCAGGCCCTGGTCCCAGCCTCCCACCGAGGAGGGCGGCTGATCCACCCGCTCCTGGTACGTGCGGGGTGTGGATCCGCTCGCGGGAGTCGCGGGAGCGGGAAGACCTCGGGAGGTCCTCCGGTCACGCCCGCTCTCCTACGCGGCCAGGAGCGCCAGCATGCCGTTCGGCCCGGAACCCACTCGTACGCCGAAGCGGCGGCTGACCCGGTCGAGCGTCTCGCGCAGGTGCTGCGAGTCCTCGGGGGAGGCGTGCTCCAGCCGCATCCGTCGAGCCTGTGCGGGTGCCATGTGCACACCGACCAGCTCCCCGCTGTCGGGTTCCACCGAGACGAAGTACAGCAGCCGCAGGTCGTCCCGGTACTGCTCGTGGCCGGCGATGCCCTCGTAGTCGTCGATGAAGTCGCCGCACCCGTAGAGGATCAGCCGTCCGCGGTAGAGCTCGATGGGACGGGGATGGTGCGAGGAGTGCCCGTGCACCACGTCGACACCGCCGTCGATCAGTGCGCGTGCGAAGCGCACCTGTTCCCGGGAGACGCGGTAGCCCCAGTTGGAACCCCAGTGGACCGAGGCGACCACGATGTCGCCCGGCCGCTTCACCCGCCGCACCCGGTCGACGACCTCGGCCGCGTCGGCGCTCGACGCCTCGGAGACGAAGTGGACGCCGGCCTGCTGCTCGGACGCGGCCCAGGTCCGCGGAATCCCGCTGGACGCGGTACCGAAGGCGAAGACCAGCACTCGGCGGCCGCCGTCGGCCTCGACGATCGCGGGCCGTCGGGCCTCGCCCGCGTCCCACCCCGCTCCCGCCGTCTGCAGCCGCGCGCCCGACAGCGCGGCCAGCGTCTCCTGGAGCCCGGGGACGCCGAAATCCAGCACGTGGTTGTTGGCCAGTACGCAGACGTCGGGCCGGGCCGCGGCCAGACAGGGAAGGTTCGCCGGGTTCATCCGGTAGTGCACGTCCTTGCCCGGCGCGAAGTCGTCGCTCCGGGTGACGCTCGTCTCCAGATTCAGCACCCGGGCGTCGGGCGCGGCCCGGTCGAGCAGCGCCAGGGCCTCGCCCCAGGGCCACGAGAAGTCGACCGGGCGGGGGATCGGGCCGTTCACGGCCTCCGCCGACCCGACGTAGTCCCGCGCATCCCGCACGTACGGCTCCAGCAGCCTCGGAGCACCCGGGTGCGGCAGGATCTGGTCGACACCGCGCCCGAGCATCACGTCCCCGCAGAGGAACAGCGTCACCACGTCGGTGTCCATGCTCCAACGCTAGGACAACTGCGCCACCAGGAACGGCAGATCGGCGACGGAGTCGAGGACGTGGTCGGGGGTTCCGTCGGCGTCGCGGAGCGCACGGTCCTGGAACTTCCCGGTCTTCACGAGGACGCCGCTGATGCCGCAGCGCTGGGCGGCGAGCACATCGGACTCGATGTCGTCGCCCACCATCAGCGTCCGGTCCGCCGCGACTCCCAGCCGGGTCAGCGCCCCGGTGAAGAACGCGGCAGCGGGTTTGCCGACCACCTCGGCCCGCTGACCCGAGGCCTGCTCCAGGCCGGACAGGAAGGCGCCGCCGTCGAGCTGCAGGCCCCGGTCGGTGCGCCAGTACAGGTTGCGGTGCATGGCGACGAGGCGGGCGCCCCGCTGGAGGTGGCCGAACGCACGGTTGAGGGCCCGGTAGCCGAATTCGGGGCCGGCGCCGCCGACCAGGACGACGTCCACGTCCTCCCCCTCCGTGGCTTCGTCGTCCTCGGCCAGGGCCACCCCTGTCAGGTCCTGTCGGACGTCGCCGCTGTTGAGCAGGAGGCAGCGGGCACCGGGATGGTGCTCCGCCAGGAAGGCCGCGGTGGCGCTGGGTGCGGTGAGGATGGACTCGGCCGAGACCGGGAAGCCCGCACCGGCGAGGGTCGTCGCGATCGAGGCCCTGGTGCGCGAGGTCGTGTTGGTGAGGAGCAGGAAGGGAAGGCCCGCCTCCCGGAGCCGTTCCAGCGCCTCGACGGCCCCGGGAATGGGCTTCCAGGACACCGTGAGCACCCCGTCGATGTCGATCAGGGCCGCGCTGACGGGTGTCGTGGTGCGGTGCCGCATGGGCCGACCATAGCGCCGGCCCGGCCGTGCGGCACGTTCCGTTCCCCGGGCTGCCGCCGGGCCCGTTCCGGGGGAAGACTGGTGGTGTGAACGGCGCACCGGGCGCAGCACCCGGCGGCACTGGTCACCGGACCGTGCCGCACACCGGGGATCTGGCTGTCGAGGCATGGGCCCCGGAGCGGGAGGAGTGCGTCGCGGAGGCGGTGCACGGGGCGGTCGGGGGCTTCGCGGAGATCCCGCCGGGGGCGGTGCGCACCGAGCGGGAGTACGAGCTGGCCGACGACACCGACGAGCGGCTGCTGGTCTCGGCACTGGAGGAGATGATCTTCCGGGCGGAGACGGCCGGGGAGCTGCCGGCCCGGGTGTCGGTCCGGCGCACGGGGGCGGGCGTGTGGATGCGACTGGCCATGGTGGACATCGCCCTGGTCGAGCAGGTCGGCGCGGTGCCCAAGGCGGTGTCCCTGCACGGTCTGCGGATGACGAGAGAAGCGGCGGGGGGCTGGCGGTGCCACGTGACGTTGGACGTCTGACCGGTGCGCGGCCCGGGCATCGCGGCGGATGAGCGCCACCGTGGCACATGAGCGTGACAGGGCCGAGGAGGCATCGGCTGACATGGACGTCCGACTGGTGGAGGAGACCCCCTGGCGCTACCGGATCGAGCGCAGCGGCGTGATGAGGGTGCCCGGGGTGATCTTCGCCCCGCACGGGCTGCTGCCGCTCGACGAGGGCGACCGCGCACTCGAACAGGTCGCGAACGTCGCCTCACTGCCGGGTATCGTCCGGGCCTCGTACGCGATGCCCGACATCCACTGGGGCTACGGCTTCCCGATCGGCGGGGTGGCGGCCACGGAGGTCGGGGCCGGCGGCGTGGTGTCGCCGGGCGGGGTCGGATTCGACATCTCCTGCGGGGTCCGGCTGCTCACCAGCGAGCTCGGCCGGGACACGGTGCGCGAGGTGCTGCCGGCGCTGATGGACCGGCTGGACCCGTTGATCCCGCGCGGCCTGGGGCGGGGCTGCCTGTGGCGGCCCGCCGGGCGCCGGCAAATGGCCGACCTGCTGCGCGGCGGCGCCCGCTACCTGGTGGACATGGGGCACGGGGTGCCGCGCGACCTCGACCGCTGCGAGGACGGCGGGGCGGTGGACGACGCGGACGTGACGCACGTCGGCGACCGCGCGCTGGAGCGCGGGGCGGGCCAGGTCGGGAGCCTGGGCTCGGCCAACCACTTCCTGGAGATCCAGGCCGTCGACCGGATCTACGACGAAGCATGCGCCCGGGCTTTCGGTCTGCGCACCGATCAGGTCTGCGTGATGATCCACTGCGGCTCGCGCGGCCTGGGTCACCAGATCTGTACCGACCATGTCCGGCGGATGGAGGCCGTGATGCACCGCCGGGGGATCTCCGTCCCCGACCGGCAGCTGGCGTGTGCCCCGGTGGACTCCCCGGAGGCCCGGGACTACCTGGGGGCGATGGCCGCCGCGGCCAACTACGCCCGCGCCAACCGCCACCTGCTGGCCGACGCTGCCCGAGCGGCGTTCCGGGAGAACACCGGCTACGGGCTGGACCTGCTCTACGACGTGTCGCACAACCTGGCCAAGCTGGAACGCCAGGAGGTGGACGGAGAGCGCCGACTGCTCTGCGTCCACCGCAAGGGCGCCACCCGAGCTCTGCCGCCGGGCCACCCGGACCTGCCGGCCGACCTGGCCGGGGCAGGGCAGCCGGTCTTCGTCCCCGGCACCATGGGCACGGCGTCCTACGTCCTGGCGGGGTTGCCGGGGAACGAGGCGTTCTACTCCTCCTGCCACGGTGCGGGCCGGGTCTGGAGCCGCCACCGCGCCCAGCGCGAGATCGATATCCGCCACCTGCGCGCCGAACTGGTCGCGGCCGGCGTGTCGGCCCGCCCGACCTCGTGGCGCAGTGCGACGGAGGAGGCCCCGGAGGCCTACAAGGACGTCGACGCCGTCGTCACCGCCAGTGAGCGCAACGGGCTCAGCCGCATCGTCGCCCGGCTGGTCCCGCTCGGGGTGCTGAAGGGGTGACGGGCTGAAGGGTGCGCCGCACGCCGCCCCGACGACCGTCGCCGCGCTCGCGGATTCGGCACGGAGACCGGCGGACATGTGCGGCCACAACCGCAGCGCGCGCCGGGGACCTGGTCGGCAGGGACCGTCAGAATCCGTGGTCGTACACCACGGTGACGGGAGCGTGGTCGCTCCAGCGCTCGGCGTGGGTGGCGGCGCGTTCGACATGGGCCTCGGCCGTCTTCGCGGCGAGGCCGGGTGTGGCGATCTGGTAGTCGATCCGCCATGTCGCGTCGTTGTCGGGCGGTCAGCTGCTGTTCCCGGCCTGAAGGTCGTTCAGGGTCTCCCGGTAGCTGTGGATCAGTGCGGCGAGCCCGGCCTCGAAGGCCTGCTCGCGGAAGTGGGGCGGGGCGTTCCGCAGTGGTTCGAGTCCGGCTGGCAGTGCCTCGTCCGTCCATGCCGCGTCGTGCGGGTGGTCGAGGTGGAGCACGGAGCCGATCAGGGGGTACTCGATGGACTGGACCACCTGGAGGACGTGGTCCTCCGGCCAGCTGGCCTCCCGCAGCATGGTGAAGGCGCAGGCGTAGGCCTGCAGGGCGGCGAGGGACCGGGTCGGGCGGGACGCGAGCACCGGCACCATGTTCGGGTGGCGGGTGAGGGCGGCGCGGTAGGAGCGGGCCCAGGCGTCGAGGGCAGCGGTCCAGGGTTGGACGGTCGGGTCGAGCTCCATCTCGGCGACGATGAGGTCGCTGATGCCGGCGATGATCTCGTCGCGGCTGGCGACGTAGTTGTAGAGCGAGGGCCCCTTCACGCCCAGTCGGGCCGCGATGCGGGTGGTGGAGAGCGCGGCGCCTTCCTCGTCGACCAGCGTGAGAGCGGCCCGCACGGTTTCGACGGTGGCGCCGAGTAAAGGCCCTGTCCAGGCCGTGGAGTTCGAGGGCGTGATCGGCCCCGGCCGGCACGTGATGCTGCCCCAGGGACAGAGCCTGAAGTTCAGCCCGACCTTGGCCGGCCGGACCGTCACGGTCTGGCTCAGTCACCGCACCGTCCACGTCCTGCTGGGCGGACAGCTGATCCGCACGCGTTCGATGACCTTCACCGACGCCGATCTGCAGTGGTGCTCCTGCGGGGCGGTCGACTCGCGGGGCCGGAGCCCCAGGGCGGCATCAGGCCGGACAAGCCGCTGGCGCCCGCGACCGTCGTCGAGGTCGACCGGAAGGCGACGAAAGACGGTGAGGTCTCGCTCGGCCAGACGCCCGTCGCCCTCGGCTCCGGCCTGGCCGGCAAGCAGGTCACGCTGCGATTCGACGGCAGCCTGATGTATGTGATCCACGCCGGAGTCCTGGTCCAGACGCTCCCAGCCCCGATCCCACTACAGCGGCGCGCGAAACTCACCGGCGCCCGGGTCTCCACGACCCCACTGCCGCCGCCTCCGTCCCAACCGCGGAGGGCCATCCGACGGGTCGGAGCAGACGGCACCTTCGCAGTCGCCGGGCAGAAGCTCCGTCCCGGCGTCGCGCACGCCGGCAAGACCGTCACCGTGGTCATCGAGGAGACCTGCTTCCGAGTCCTCGACGGCGACGTCGAGATCTCCACCACCCCCGAAAAGGCGGTCCCGTCACCCGCTACGTCGCCGACTCCCGCTGACCGACAAGCATCACCTGGAACCGTCAGCCATCTGCTGAACCGGACCTGCGGCTCCTACCGCCACCCGAGCGTGTCGTTATGGCGCACGAGCCGCCGCGGCCCCCAGGACCCCCCGGCCAACACGACCTCGCCGGCGGCACCGTCCACCATGACCGGAGCTGCATCCGTGCCCGGTACCGCCGGGACAGGGAATCCAACCGCGGCGAATGCATCGCCTCCGGGCACGCCGCTGCCCTCCACACGCAGGGCCTCCCACACGCTCTCTGCCACCGCGACCACCGGCCCGACCGGCAACTCGCACGCCGTCCAGCCACGCTGCACCCCGACGACACGGTGCTGTGGCAGCAGACCCACCCCGACCGCAAGCCGGACGGGGACCTCGCCGACGGCCTGCGCCTGGAGGTTGCCGGGACTGAGCTGACCGTGTTCCAACACCCGGGTACAGCCCCGGCACGGTCTGCCTGTACGTCCCGGAGCTCGGCACGGTGTTCAGCGGGGACACGCTGTTCTCCGGTGGGCCCGGTGCCACCGGCCGGTCGTTCTCCGACTTCCCGATGATCATCCGCTCGATCGGCGACCGGCTGCTCACGCTGCCGCCGGAGACCGTGGCGCGGACCGGCCACGGCGACTCGACCACCGTCGGCGGCGAGGCGCCGCACCTGGCGGAGTGGATCGCCCGCGGCCACTGACGGACAGCCCGCCCGGGGCTTTGGCTCGCTGCAATTTCGGTTCGAACCCTGCCGGTTGGAGTCTCCCGGCAGCCCTCGCCCGTCCGGACGCCGTCCGGGCGGGCGGGGCGCGGCCGCTTTCAGCGGGAGCAGGGCGAGCGGTTCTGGCGCTTCCTGCTGGAGCGGAAGCTGATCGGGCCCGACACGCCGCAGCTCGCCGTTCAGGTCGCCTGCGAGGCCGTGGACCGGGTGTTCGGCCTGGCGTGCTCACCAGGGCAGCCCATGCGTTCACCCTTGCAGCGACGGTGAATGCCGTCCGCCAGCCGAGCTGGTGCAAAAGCTCGCCTATCTCGGTCTCAGTGGCCATGATCGGCTGAGCCACCGAGATGTGTCCCACCAGAACGAGTGGCGCACAGGCCGACGGCCCGTCAGAGGGTGTAGGCGAGTTGGCGGATCACCGTGGGGTCCTTGGCGGTGGGGCTGGGGTCGCTGTGGCCGAAGACGACGGAGACGATCGAGCGGCCGGATGGTGCCTGGTAGGCGAGTTGGGCGGGGCCGGTGGGCTGGGACTGGGCCTCGACGGTGGCGGTGGTGCCGTCGTCGAGTTGGGCGGTGAGGGTGTATTTGGCGCCCTTGCCGCCGAAGGTGAGCCGTACGGCGCGGGCCGGTGCGGCGAAGTCGATGCGGACCGGCACGGTGTTGCACAGGTCGACGCCGTTCGGCCGGGAGCTGGTGAGGAAGGTGCCGAGGCCGGTGACCGTCCGGAGGGCGAGGGCGGTGGCGTCGGCGCACTCCGGGGGTGCCTGGTCGAGCACGGTGGAGAGGGCGATGCCGTCGGCGGTGTAGTGGTCGGCGGCGACGAGCTGGTCCCCGCGCTGGCGGCCGAAGTCGACGAGCCGGCTCCGGGGTCCCCTCGGGGAGGGATTGGCGGGGGAGGACGAGCTGGGGGTGGGAGCGGGAGGGGTGGTGGGCGGCGTCTGCGGGCGGCCGCCGCGGACCAGCAGGGCGGCGCCGAGTACGGCCGCGGCCATCACCAGGACGCCGACCGCCGCGCCGGCCACCCGCAGCACGGCCGGGTTGACCCGGGGCCGCTGGAGGAAGGCGACCTGCTGCTCCGCCTTGGCGCGGTCGCCGAGCGCGGTGACCCGCAGCGCCCGCCGGAGCTCGCGGCCCGACCAGGGCGCGGCGGCGCCGACGTCGAGTTCGGCGTCGGCGCTCGCGCCCGGGGAGAGGGTGAGGACCGGCGGGGAGAAGACGGCGGTGACCCGGTTCTCGGAATCCTCGAGGCCCAGGCGGACGGAGAGCGGGGTGTTCCCGGTGTTGCGGACGGCCACCTCGTAGTGGGCGGCCGGGCCGCCCCGGACGATCTCGGGATGCACCGAGAGGGCCAGCGCGGGCTGCGCCGGCACGGTCAGGGTCAGTTCCTCGCAGCGCGACGCGGTGCGGTCGCGGACCTTGCGCACCACGACGCCCAGCACGTACCGCCCGGCGTACGGCTCGCCCTCGGCGGGCACCGAGATCCGCAGCGTGACGGTCCCGGAGCGCTGCGGGTTGAGTTCGAGCTGCGCGGGCTCGGCCCGGTGGCGGTCGGCGGAGGGGAGTCCGACCACCAGCGGCTCGTAGTGGCTCACCAGGGTGCTGCTGTTGACGACGGTCACGATGACGTCGGCGCTCCCGCCGGGGTGGACGGTGATCTGCGCGGGGGTGATCGACAGGGTCAGCGGGTTGCTCATTCAGCCCTCGATCCGGGGGTTGACCCAGGAGCACCAGTCCTGGCCCTCGCTGCCGGCCGCCTCGGCCCGCAGCCGGATCGCGGTGGCGCCGGCGGCCGGGGTGAGGTCGACGTCGACGGGGTGCATGACGCCGTCCCGGCCGAGGTCGTGGGTGCGGCTGAGCTCCAGCGTGGCGCCGTTGGCGAACACCGCCTGCACCACGAAGTACGCGTCGCCCGCCGAGGGCGGGTTGGCCACCATCATGAAACCGACGGTGGTCTTGAACCGGTCACCCGGGACCACCGGCACCGGCAGCGTGAAGTCGCCGTTGATCCAGCCCTTGGGGACCCACTGGGGATGGGTCTCCAGGTACTCGGGCGCCGACCCGTCCTCCAGCAGCAGGCTGCCCGCGGGGCGGAGCAGCGCGAAGCCGCGGGTGTCGGTGTCCGGGCCGCCGTTGACCGCGGAGGTCCCGCTCCACGGGATCGGTCCCGCGCCGGTGACCCAGGCGGCCGCGGCGGCGCGCGGGATCAGCGGCAGCGGGAGCCGCTTGAACTGGACCGACACCGTCTTGTTGGCGTCCACCGTGACCGTGCAGGTGGCCGCCGTCCCGGCGCACGCGCCGCCCCAGCCGCGGATCTGGAACCCGGCGGCCGACTGGGCGGTGAGCGTGATGCTCTGCCCGGGGGTCACACTCTGGGAGCAGGTCGTGCCGCAGTCGATGGTCCCGCCGGTGACCTTGCCGCCGACCGGGGTCTGCACGGTGAGCACCGGGCTGACGGTGATGTCGATCGAGGCGTTGGCCACGGCGGTGGCACCGCCGGGGAAGGTCGCGGTGACGTTGATCTGGAACCTGCCGACGGTGTGCCAGGCGTGGCTGGTCAGCACCCCGGTGCTGGTGGCGCTGTCGCCGAAGGTCCAGGCGACCGAGGTCGGCGGCCGGCCGGCGGGGTAGCCGAGTCCCACGGCCACTGCTTCGTCGACCTTCGCGGCCTGCCGGGAGAGGGTCACGGTGACCGTCGGCGGGCCGGGCGCGGCGGTGGTCGGGGTGGTCGGCGCGGACGGCGAACCTGCCCGGGTAGGGCTGGAGTTCGGCGTGGGGTTGGGGCTCGGCAGGGTGCTCGGGCTGGTGCCGGGGGAGGGGGTGGTGTGCGGGGTGGCGGTGGGGCTCGTTGTGGGGGAGGGCGTGATGGAGGGGCTGGCGGAGGGTGACGGGGTGGCGGTCTCGGGCTGCTTGGAGCGGTCCGGGCTCGGGTGTTTGGCGTCGTACTTGGGGGTTTTGAGGATGCCGCCGTCGAGGTGGATGATGCCGGCCTGTTCGGTGTCGGGGCTGTTGTAGAAGATGATGCCGTCGTGGGTGAGGAGTTGGAAGTCAGCTGGTGGGTCGATGACTTGGGGGCGGGCGGTGACGGTGTTGGTGGTGAGGTCGACGATGGTGACTTTGCCGGTGGTGTAGTCGGGGATGAAGAGGTGGTCGGCGGTCTCGGTGGGGGTGCCGAGATGGTGGGGTTCGCCGAGCGGGACGGTGTGGTCGCAGCTGGTGCGGGTGAGTTCGCAGATGGTGAGGGTGCCCCGGGTGAGGAGGTAGATGCGGGGGCGGTTGGGGGAGGCGGCGGTGGTGAGTTGCTCGTCGGAACGGAGTTGGAGGGGGGTGGTGGTCCGGGGCTGGGCGGTGGTGGGGTCGAGGAGTTGGGCGGTGCGGGTGGCGGGGTCGATGAGGACGGGCTGGTTGTCGGCGTTGAGGAGTTGGGCGGGGGTGCCGGGGCTGACGGTGTTGCGGCGGGTGGTGCGGTGGGTGGGGGTGATGACGTTGAGGTCGCCGGTCTTGGGGTCGAGGACGTAGAGGGTGCCCTGGGTGGTGAGGGTGGTGGTCTGGGGGGTGGTGTCGGCGGCGAGGGGTTGGAGGTTGCCCTGGCGGGTGAGGGTACGGGGGTCGGCGCGGGCGAGGATGCCGTGTTCGGTGTCGATGGTGTAGAGGGTGGTGGGGGTGGGGTAGGCGCGGAGTCCGGTGGTGGCGGCGGGGATGGGGGTTGCGGGTGGGGTGGTGTCGGTGGGGCCGGGGGTGGTGGTGAGGGTGTTGCCGTTGATGCGGCGGATTGTGCCCTGGGTGGTGTCGATGGCGTAGGCGTTGGTGCCGTCCTGGACGGCGGTGAGGTTGTGGCCTTCGGGGGCGACTTTGATCTGGGCGGTGATCTCGCCGGTGGTGCCGTCGAGGAGGGCGAGTTGGCCGGTCTTGTTGGAGGGGAGCCAGGCGGATCCGGCGTGCATGCGGGGTTGGTCGGTGGGTGTGGTGTGGTGGGTGCCGGTGAGGGCGAGTGCGCCGGTGGCGAGTGCGGTGGTGACGGTCCAGCCGGCTGCCGCGGCCGCCCGACCGCGCAGCAGGGACCGCGCCGTGCTCCACAGACCGTTCAGCACCTGGTCAGCCCCCCTGCAGTCGCTTCAACATCCGCCGGTCGCGGCGCTCCCGCCGCCGGGCGGCGACGATCGGGCGCGGATCGAACCAGGAGGCCGCCCGGGCGCGCAGCCCGCGCCGCCGACGCAGCGCCGCCCGGAGCGCCGCGTCCGCGCGCCAGGCCTGTGCGACGGCCTCGGGCGGCGGTCCGGCCGGGTTGAACACCGCCTCGGTGACCAACGGCGCGAGCACCGCCACCGGCGCTGCGGCCTCGCCGAGCCGGCTGCGGGCGACGCCCGCCACCTCCAGGGCGGTCAGCGACCCGGGCAGCCACAGGCCGCTCTCCACCAACTGGTCGGTGGTGTTGCGCCAGGCGCCGATGACCTGCCGGGCCGGTGGGCCGCCACGCAGGGACCGCCGCCTCTGCCACTTCGCCACGGCGATCGCGACGGGCAGCAGGATCGCCAGCGCCACCAGCGCGCCGAGCACCAGCAGCGTCCAGTCCAGTACCGACCGTCCCCCGCCCACCGGCGCCAGGTTCGGGTCGACCCGCACCGTCTGGCCGGGCACGTCCGCCGGGTTGCCGGACTTGGCGCCGCCCGGCGGCTGCGTCTTCGGGTCCTGACGGTCCGCCACCGTACGGCTCGGATCGCTCGGGTCGAAGGCCATCCAGCCGTACCCGGACATGTCCACCTCGGCCCAGGCGTAGGCGTCGGTGGAGCGGACCGTGTAGGTGTCGCCCTGAAGCTCCTCCGGCCGGAGCAGGTACCCGGTGGCCACCCGGGCGGGGAACCCCAGCGAGCGGGCCAGGACCGCGAACGCCGCGGCGTACTGCTCGCTGTACCCCGCCGCGTCGGCCTGGCCGGAGGCGAGCAGCCGGCGCAGCGCGTCCAGCGAGTGGCCCGGCCGGGCCGTCAGGCTGTAGGGGGACTCCCGCAGGCGCTTCTCCAGGGCCACCAGCTTGGCGTACGGTTCGGCCGAGCCGGCGGTCACGTCCATCGCCAACTGTGCGAGTTGCGCGGGTAGTTCGGCGGGGGCCACGGTGTAGCGGCGGGTGTCGGCGGTGAGGCTGGGCAGCGCCAGCCGGGCCGCGTCGTCGCGCGGCCGGATCCCGCCGACCACGTCGTACTCCAGGTCCCGGCGCGTCTGCGCGTCCGCTGCCAGCACGCCGGAGCCGGAGTTGAAGCCGATGCCGAGGGCGGTCAGCTGTTCGGGCCAGCCCGCCGCGGGAAGGTACGGCTGGTCCCACTGCCTGATCGAGACGTGCAGCCTGACCTGCGCGGTCGCCGACAGGCTCGGGTCCGCCGCCAGGGTGCGTCCGGAGGTGACGAAGCGGTCGCCGGAGGTCCAGAGCGCGCCGTCGTACGAGTCCAGCGCCGCCGTGCGCACCCGGTCCGGCCGGGCGGAGGCCGGAGCGCCGTCCACCCGGACGGTGAACAGCTCACGCGGCTGCTTCTCCTGCAGCTGGCTCTTGATGGTGGCCAGCGGCGAGATGGTGTCCTCGATCCGCACCGGCACCGGCACCACGTCGCGCAGGTCGAAACGGTGCCGGCCGGTGGCCAGCGGCACCGCCTGGGCCAGCAGTACACCCGCCAGCGCGACCGCCACGACGACCGGCAGGCCGAACAGCGCCCGCGCGGCGGCGGCCTGGGTCCCGGTACCCGGGTCGGCGCCGCCCGACTCGCCGATGGCGGCGACCGGGGAGTCCGGGCGGGCCCCGCGGACCAGCAGCTGGAGCAGCAGGAGCAGCAGGAGCACCCCGGTCAGCGGCAGTTCGCCGCCCTTGCGGTCGCCGGTGAGCAGCAGCGCGACCACCAGCGAGAGGACCGGGGCGGCCAGCGGGCCGAGCAGCGACCTGGTGCGCAGCGTCACGCTCACGGCGACGAACACGGCGGCGAACAGCAACAGGGCCGGGGTCACCAGCAGTTCGCCGGTCACGTCGGCCGGGCGGCCGACAGTCAGCATCCTGGCCCAGCCGCCCAGCACCCCGTCGCGCAGGGCGGTGAGCGTCGCCCCGGTCGGCACGCCGTGCCGCAGGGTGCCGGTCAGCACCGCGAACACCGCCGTCACCACGAAGCCGCCGAGCGCGAACAGGACCGTCCAGAGCGCCCGCCGGCGCAGCAGCGCGGCGGCCGCCGCCAGGACCGCGCCCGCCGCGGTGGTGGCCAGCAGCGGCACCAGGTGGCCGCGGGTCGCGAACAGGTCGCCGTACACCAGCGCGGTAGTGGCCACCGCGAGGGTGACCAGGGCGAGTTCGACGTAGAGCAGGACGGAGGCCGGCGGAGCGGAGGCGGGGACGGCAGGGGCCGGCGGGGACGGGGCGGTGGTCATCGGCGCACCAAGTCGTTCCAGGCGGCCGCGAACTCCTCGCGGCCGCGGACATTGATCGACACCACACCCGACAGCGTGCTGGGCGGCGCCGCGTAGGCGTCGGCGAACTGCACCAGGCTGACCATCATGAACCGCGAACGGACCAGCGGCAGCGTGGCCAGCAGCGCCGAGCCGGGCTGGCCGGTGATCACGCCGAGCGACACCGCGCCCTGGTCGGGGACCAGCGAGGGCAGCGCCGCCAGTCCCGGGTCCGCGGCGGTGCGCCGGACGCCCGCGAGCAGGTCCATCACCTCGGTCAGGTCCTTGCCGCCCGCGTCGCAGGCCGCCTCCACCTTCTCCGTGGTGGTCCGCAGCAGCAGGGGGTGGCCCGAGCGGACCGCGGCCAGGCAGAGCGAGGCGGCCGCGCTCACCGCGTCCTCGAACGAGCGGTCGGTGTAGGGCTGTTCGCTGGTGTCCAGGAGGACCATCAGCCGGGGCTCGTTCGGCACGACGTTGTGACGGACCATCAGCCTCCCGGTACGGGCCGAGGACTTCCAGTGGATCAGCCGCCAGTCGTCGCCCGGGGCGTACTCGCGGAGGCTGTGGAAGGCGATGCCGCCCTGGGGGGCGAGACTCGAGGTCGGCCCGTCCTGGTCCTGGCTCTGCCCGGTCGGCACCGGGTGGACCGGGTCGGTGTGCGGATGCACGTACAGCGTCGACTCGCGTGAATAGCGCTTGGCCGTGGACATCAGCCGCAGCGGGTCGGTGTGGCCGATCGACAGCGGGCCGACCTGGTAGATGCCGCGCCGGACGGTCGGCAGGGCGTATGTCATGGTGTGGCTCGCCCTCGGCGCCAGGCTCGGGATCGGCACCCCGACGCTCCGGCCCGCCACCGACTCGGAGGCCATGATCGGTGGCGAACGCCGCGACATCCGGCTGGTCACGGTGATCACACCGAGTGCGGCCTCGCCCTCCGACACCCGCTCCGGCCGGATCTGCCGGCTCACCCGCAGGTCCGGCCGCGCCAGCATCCACAGTGCCGCCGCCAGCAGGGCGATCAGACAGGCGAATCCGAGCAGGGTCAACTCCGGGTAGTCCAGCAGCGCGCCGGACAGCAGGAACAGCACGGCCGCGCCGGCGACCACCGAACCGGACCGGGTCAGCATCGCCGCCTCACCACCGGGCCGACCCCTGAGGCACCGGGGCCTCCGCGAGGATCCGGCCGACCACGGACTCCGCGGTGGCCTCCTTCTTCGTCATGGCCTCCGGCGTGAGGATCAGGCGGTGGCACAGCACTGCCGGCGCCATCGCCTTCACGTCGTCGGCGCTGACGTAGGTGCGCCCGTCCAGCGCCGCGTTGGCCTGGCACGCCCGGGCCAGCGCGTTGCTCGCGCGGGGGCTCGCGCCCAGGCGCACCGTCGGCACGTGGCGGGTGGCGCCCACCACGGTCACGATGTACGCCCGCACCTCGTCGGTGAGCTGGATCCGACGGGCGATCTCGGTCATCCGGACCAGATCGGGGATCCCGATCACCTTCGTCAGCGACTCCGGGCGGAGCCGGTTGATGGCGTCCGTGATGACCTGCGCCTCGTACTGGGGCGGCGGATAGCCGAGGGTCAACTGCATCATGAAACGGTCGAGTTGGGCCTCGGGGAGGGAGTAGGTGCCCTGATGGTCCTGCGGGTTCTGGGTGGCGATGACGAAGTGCGGCGCCTCCGGGCCGGACTCCTCGCCCTCGGCTCCCACCCAGTACGTCGTACCGTCCACCGTCACCTGGCGCTCGGCCATCGCCTCCAGCAGCGCCGACTGGGTCTTGGGCGACGCCCGGTTGATCTCGTCCCCGAGCACCACGTTGGCGAAGACCGGACCCGGGTGGAACTTGAACGCCTGCTCGGCGTTGTCGAAGACGTTCACCCCGACTACGTCGGAGGGCAGCAGGTCGGGGGTGAACTGGATGCGGCGCATCTTGCCGTCGATCGACTGCGCGATCGCCTTCGCCAGCGTCGTCTTGGCGACGCCGGGCACGCCCTGGATCAGCAGGTGCCCCTCGGCGAGCAGGCAGACCACGGCGTTCCGGACGACCTCCGGGTTGCCGTGCACGACCTGTTGGATGTTGCCGGTCAGTCTGGCGGCCTGTTGCTTGACCCAGGACGGGTCGTACCCATCGTGGGCGGCGGGCATGGACAACGGGTTCCCCTCCCGGTCGGCCGTCGTGAGCGGCGGTTCGCGCAGGCAGAAGTATTGGGCAAGCGCGGGGTGGCTGTTGCGCAGTTCCGGTCAATCTTTACGTAACTGTTCAGCCAACGGCCGGAGTTGATGATCAACCGATGTACGACCAGTCGAATTCGAGGGTCCCGGTGCGCGGCGAGGTGCCACCGGAGCTCACTGCGGTGGCGGTGAAGTAGTACCTGACCGAGGTCAGTTGGTCACCCGACGCGCAGAGCGTGGACGGGTCCCAGACGACGGTCAGGGCGGACCCGGCGCCGGTGTTGAAGACGTAGTCGCTCCGCGTCTGCTGCCCGCCCGTCTTGCAGGTGTAGGTGCCGCTCGCATGGATCCACGCCCGGGTGACCTGGCTCTCCTGGTCCTTGGAGGTCTCGGTCAGCATGAGGGACGTGGGTACCCCTGAGATGAATCCGAGCCTCTGGTCCTGCCTCGAGGTGGAATCGACGGTCGCCTGCCGGTTGGTCCCGCCAGAGGTCTGCCCCGATCCGGTGAGGGTGACGTCGGGTGGAGTCTGGTCCGCGTGGAAGGCTACGGACACGGTCTGACTCCGACTGGGTGCCAGGGTGCAAGTGTTGCTGCCCACGGGGGTGCAGCCCTGCCACTGGAAGGTGACGTACAGGTCGGGCAGGGCGGAGAGGGTGATGGTCTGACCGGGAGTGATGGGCTCCTGGCAGTCGGTACCGCAGTTGATTCCCGGGCCGGTGACCCTGCCCGGACCGGTGACGAGGACGGTCAGGGTCGGGGGTGAGACGGTGATCGTGGCGGAGGCGGTGGCGGACTGGCCGTCGGGGAAGCCGGCGGTGACCGTGACCTGATAGGTGCCGTTCTGGCTCCAGGCGTGAGCGGCGGAGAGGCCCTTTGCGGTGGTGCCGTCGCCGAGGCTCCAGGTGGCGGTCTGCGGGGCGCTGCCGCCGTCGCCCGCCTGGACGGTGAGCTGGACGGTCTCGCCCGGGGAGGGGCCGGTCGTGGTCAGCGTGATGGTGGCCCGGCGCTGGACGGTGGGGGATGGGGACGGGCCGCCGGAGATGCTCGGCGTGCCTGCGGGCGTTGTGGGGTTGGGGCTTGGCAGGGTGCTCGGGCTGGTGCCGGGGGAGGGGGTGGTGTGCGGGGTGGCGGTGGGGCTCGTTGTGGGGGAGGGTGTGGTGGATGGGCTGGCGGAGGGTGACGGGGTGGCGGTCTCGGGCTGCTTGGAGCGGTCCGGGCTCGGGTGTTCGGCGTCGTACTTGGGGGTTTTGAGGATGCCGCCGTCGAGGTGGATGATGCCGGCCTGTTCGGTGTCGGGGCTGTTGTAGAAGATGATGCCGTCGTGGGTGAGGAGTTGGAAGTCGGCTGGTGGGTCGGTGACTTGGGGTTGGGCGGTGACGGTGTTGGTGGTGAGGTCGACGATGGTGACTTTGCCGGTGGTGTAGTCGGGGATGAAGAGGTGGTCGGCGGTCTCGGTGGGGGTGCCGAGATGGTGGGGTTCGCCGAGCGGGATGGCCCGGTCGCAGGTGGCGGCGGTGAGTTGGCAGATGGTGAGGGTGCCCCGGGTGAGGAGGTAGAAGCGCGCGTGGTCGGGTGAGCCGGCGGTGGCGAGTTCGTCGCCGTCGCGCATTTCGAGGGGGATGGCGTGGGTCGGCTCCCCGGTCCCCCGGTCGAGGACGGTCGCGTTGTGCCGGGCGGGGTCCAGGATGACGGGTTGGTCGGCGGCGAGGAGGAGTTGGCCCGGGCCGGGGGGTTTGGCGTTGCGGCGGGTGGTGCGGTGGGAGGGGGTGATGATGTTGAGGATGCCGGTCTTGGGGTCGAGGACCCGGAGGGTGCCGCGGCTGTCGATGGTGGTGGTCTGGGGGGTGGTGTCGGCGGCGAGGGGTTGGAGGTTGCCCTGGCGGGTGAGGGTACGGGGGTCGGCGCGGGCGAGGATGCCGTGTTCGGTGTCGATGGTGTAGAGGGTGGTGGGGGTGGGGTAGGCGCGGAGTCCGGTGGTGGCGGCGGGGATGGGGGTTGCGGGTGGGGTGGTGTCGGTGGGGCCGGGGGTGGTGGTGAGGGTGTTGCCGTTGATGCGGCGGATTGTGCCCTGGGTGGTGTCGATGGCGTAGGCGTTGGTGCCGTCCTGGACGGCGGTGAGGTTGTGGCCTTCGGGGGCGACTTTGATCTGGGCGGTGATCTCGCCGGTGGTGCCGTCGAGGAGGGCGAGTTGGCCGGTCTTGTTGGAGGGGAGCCAGGCGGATCCGGCGTGCATGCGGGGTTGGTCGGTGGGTGTGGTGTGGTGGGTGCCGGTGAGGGCGAGTGCGCCGGTGGCGAGTGCGGTGGTGACGGTCCAGCCGGCTGCCGCGACTGCTCGGCCGCGCACCAGGGAGCGAAGTCCCGGAGCTCTCGTCGCCATGGCCCAGGGCCTCCGAAGGAGTAGATCGGGCCCCGCGCCTGATCACTCCAAATATGATGCGGCGCAAGGATTTTGTCGGGTCATCATGACATCGGTCGTCGGGCCGGCGGAAGGTCGTTAATGTATCCACTCGGCATAGATCTCGGCACCACGTTCACCGGCGCGGCGATGTGGTGGGACGGCAGTGCACGGACCGTCAAACTCGGTATGAACACCGACGACATGGCTTCGGCGATCTACTTCCAGCAGGGCGGCGGGACGCTGTTCGGTGATGCGGCGCTGGCCCGCGGGGCCGTCGATCCGCGGCGACTGGCGCACCGCTTCAAGCCCACGCTGGGGCAGGACGCGCCGGTGCGAGTGGGCGGGCGCGGCTACCCGCCGCACGAGCTGACCGGCCGGCTGCTGCGGCACGTCCTGGACGCCGCGGCCGAGCAGGAGCGGGGCGTCCGCCCGGGGCACGTGGTGCTCACCCACCCGGCCGGGTGGGACGGACACCGGCGGGACGCGCTGCGGGAGGCGGCCGTGTTCGCCGGGCTCGGGGACGTCGGCCTGCTGCCCGAACCGGTGGCCGCCGGTACCTACTACGTCTCCCAGCAGCAGGTCGTGCCGGTCGGGACGGGATCCGTGATCGGCGTCTACGACCTGGGCGGCGGCACCTTCGACGCCTCCGTGGTGCGCAAGACCGGGACGGGCGTGGAGATCCACGGCGAGCCGGCCGGCGACGACACGGTCGGCGGCATCTGGTTCGACGCGCTGCTGCTGCGGCACGTCGAGGCGGCGGCCGGGATCGACGAGGACCGGTTCGATCCGGACGATCCGGCGGTCGAGTCGGCCCGGCAGCGTCTGTACGGGGACGTGGTCAAGGCCAAGGAACTGCTGTCCGAGGTTGAGGAGCACGTCGTCCAGGTGCGGCTGCCCGGCCTGTACCGGGACGTGGTGGTGACGCGGGCCGAGTTCGAGGGGCTGATCCGGCCGCGGATCGTGGACACCGTCCGGCTGTTCGCGGAGACGCTGGAACGCGCGGGGGTGCGGGCCGCCGAGCTCGACACCGTGCTGCTGGTCGGCGGCTCCAGCCGGATCCCGCTGGTCGCCCGGGTCCTGCGGGAGGAACTGGGGGTCACCGTCCAGCGGCAGTCGCACCACAAGCACGTGGTCAGCCTGGGCGCGGCCATCGCGGCGGCGCCGCGTCCGGTCCCGGCACCCGCGCCGCTGCCACCGGCCGCCGAACCCCCCGCGCACGAGGCGCCGACCGCGCCGCCGCCGCGGACCCCCGAACTGGAGGTGGACACCGACCTGGTGGCCACCGGCCTGACCGAGGCCACCGACACGGTGGTCATCCACACCGCGTCCGACCAGGGCACCGGGGGCGGCCGACTGACCGCGGTGCTGGTGATCGCCGTGCTGCTGGTGGTGCTCGCCCTGGTGACGATGCTGGCGTTCCGGAACCGGGGCGGGGAGGCGGAAGGCGCGGGTCAGGCTCCCTCGTCCAGGGCGGCGGCGAGCACCTCGCAGCTGCGTACCGCGACGTCGGCGGTCCGGCCCAACTCCGGTGCGGTGAGCGGGTTCCGGCTGAGCTGAGTCCAGTACGCGTGCTCCTCGTCGACCGCCCCGGCCAGCTCCACCGGGGTGGCGTCGGCGGCCAGGGCGAGCCGGGTGTGCGCGGCGGTGCCCTCGCCACCGAGCACCCGTTCCAGCCTGGCCAGCGCGGCGGCCCGGCCGGGGACCTTGGTGGTGCGCAGCTCGGTGAGGGCACGGATCTCGCGGAACTCGTGCGCGTTGACCCGGATCCGCTCCATCCGCCGGCGCAGCTCCTCGCCCGCCGGGAGCGGATCCTCCCGGGTCACGGTGTCGATGACGCGCAGCGCGGCGTCGGCCTTGAGGACGTCCCGGCGATCGGTGAACTGGGCGGCCAGCAGGGTCTGCAGGCCGGTGAGCCCGCTGTGCTCGGCGAGGGCGGCACGCAGCCGCTCCGGCGTCGGCGCCGGGTCCTCGCGCAGCACGCGGAGGCCGAACCGGACCCCGTACAGGCCGAGTCGGCGCAGCAGGGCCGTCCGGTCGGCCGGGCCGACCGGGGCCCTGCGGGCCGGGTCGAGGAAGCGGGAGGCGGAGACCAGCAGGGGGTCGGAGGCGCTCGGGTCGGCGTGGGCCAGCGCGGCCAGGGCCGTGAACTCCGCCGGCTCCAGCGTCTCGGCGGCCTCGGCCAGCAGGCCGGCCAGCGGGACCACGGTGTGCACCAGCGCGCGGACCCGGGGATCGCGGCGGTAGTCGGCGGCGATCCGGTGGGCGTGGTCGAGCGCGTCGTCGGCGCCGCCGCCGATCTCGTCCGCCCGGGACAGGATGCCGAGCGCGGTCGTCGGGCTGGTGCCGCCCGCGTCGGCGTCCGCCGTCATCCTCAGGAAACCGACGTCGGAGGAGTGCAGTTGGCGCATCAGGTAGAGCACCACGTCGACCGTCCCGGCGGCCGAGGCGTCGCGGAAGAAGCGTTCGGTCGGGGCGTCGGCGGTCAGCGTCAGCGAGTCCGTGCCGGGGGTGTCGACCAGCGACACGGAGCGCAGCCAGGGCGCGGGCAGTTGGACCCGCAGCCGCTGCACCCCGGCCGTCCGGAGCCGGGCCGGCAGGGCCGGCGGAGTGGCCGGGCCGAGCGGGACCGGCGGACCGGTCCGCAGGTCCGCCCAGGCGGCGGGCTGCTCGGCATGCTGGTACCACGTGACGATCAGGGTGCACTCGCCGGCGTCGGTGGCCGCCACCAGCCGCCCGACCAGGGCGTTCAGCAGGGTGGACTTGCCGGCCTTCAGCCGGCCGGCGATCGCCACCCGCAGCGGCTCGTCCAGGCGCGCGGTGACCGCCCGCAGGCGCCGCTCGCCGGGCCGCCCCCGGTAGGCGTGGACCGCGTCGGCGAGCAGCTCGCGGACCTCCGTACCGACTGTCACGGCCGGCTCCCCGCGGTCCGGGCCGCCGAGGCGTGGGCGGCGTCGATCAGGGCCCGCAGCGGGGCGAGGTCGGGCGTGGGGGCGGGTTCCGGCGCGGTGGCCGCGCGGTACCGGCGCTCGGCGCTCTCCCGCAGCTCGGCGGCCCGGTCGAGGTAGTACTCGCGCAGCCGCGCCTGGCAGCGGCGGAGCAGGTCCGCGGTGTGGCCGGCCGCCTGACTGTGCTGCTGGCGCAGGTAGTTGGTCACGGCGACGGCGCCCTCCCGGCGGGCCTGGTCGACCCGGGCCGAACGCTGGTCGAGCACCGACTTCACCGCCAGCGCCGTGCCGAACACCGCGCTGATCGGCAGCAGCACCCACAGCGCCGGGTGCAGGGTGGTCACCAGCAGGGTGGTCACCACCGAGCTGCTGAGCGACCAGCCGCGCGCCGCCTGCATCCCGACCTCGACCCGGCCGGCCGCGCGGGTGGTCAGCGCGGCCACCTTGAGCGTGTCGCCGGCCCCGGTCCCGCCGGGGCCTCCGGCGGTGGCCAGGATCCGCCCGGACTCCTCAGCGAAGCCCCGCGCCACCTCCGCCTCCACCTCCTCGATCGCGGCGAGGGTACGCCGGTGGCTGTCGGTGAGCACCTCGTTGGTGCGCCGGTAGAGCCAGGGCACGAACTCGTCCCACTCCCGGGTCGGGTCGATCTCGTTGACCCGGGCGACGGCCTGCTGCTCCAGGCGGAGCATCCGGTCCTGCAGGTCGGAGCGGGAGCCGGCGGCGATCTCGCCGAACCGGTCGGTGGCGGTGGTGAGCCAGCGGGCGCCCAGGCCGGACAGGCCGGCGGCCTGCCGGCGGCCCAGCTCGGCGGCACGGCGGTCCTCGGGGCGCCTGCCGGTCTCCAGGGTGCCGACGATCTGCTCCATGGCGTCCGCCGCCGCGGCCGCCGCCCGCCCGGCCGCGCCGGCCCGGCTGTCGGCCATCATGGTCCGCAGCCGGTCCACCAGCACCGGGAAGCCGGACTCGGCGTTGAGTTCGGCGTCCCCGTCGGCCAGCGCCATCCGGCGCAGCCGGGACGAGACCGGCACGATCTCCACCCGCAGCCCGGCCGCGGCCAGATGCCGGCGGTCGATGTCCAGGATCCGCCGCCACGCCGGGTACAGGTCGGTCTTGGTGAGCACGCACAGGGTGGTCGGGCAGACCTCGACGATCCGCCGCAGGTAGTCGACCTCCGACTCGGTGAACTCCTGGCTCGCGTCGGAGACCACCAGCGCCGCGTCGGCCAACGCGGCGGCCTGCACGGCGACCGCCGCCTGCGCGGAGGCGAACCCGCCGCCCACCCCGGGAGTGTCGCACAGCGTCAGGCCGGTGGCGAGCAGGGTGCGTGGCAGCCCGACCCGGATCGCGGCCGGCGGCCGCCCGTCCCGTCCGGGTCCGCGCATCGAATGCTCCGCCACCTCGCGCGGCTCGACGGGGACCGACTCCTCCGGATCGACCGAGCTCAGCAACTCGGCCCGGGCGGTGGGGGCGTAGCCCACCCACACCTGCGTACTGGTCCACCGGACCGGGTCGGTGCCGCAGACCTCCACCCCGACCAGACCGTTGACCAGGCTGCTCCGGCCCTTCTTGAACTCGCCGGTGACCAGCACCTTGAACGGTCCGGAGGCGAGCCGGCTCGCCTCCTCGGTGAGCCTGGCCGCAAGGTCGGGCCGGCCACGGCGGGTGGCCTCGCCGATGGCCGCGGCCAGCAGCCCGCCCGTCGACCGGACGGGGGTGGCCACCGCCTCAGTACCCGTGGTGAGTCGCGTCATGGCCGCCGTCCGTCCCGGGGTCGTGGGCCGCTACGATCTCCACTCCGTAGGTGTCCCAGTGCGCCGTGTGGTCCGCGAAGTGATCCGCCGTCAGGTGGTCGACGGGCGGCGGTGGCAGCGGCTCCGGATCGGGCGGCGGGAGGGGGTCGGTGGGGCCCAGGTACTCGAGGCTCGCCGCCAGGGTCTGCCGGTCCAGCTGGTCGGGGTCGACGGCCAGCCGGTCCGCGAAGTCGTCCGGCGCGGCGGGCCCCGCGCTGTACGCGTGACCGTCGGCACCTGCTGCGGGCTGCTCGGGCGCCGGGTGCGCGGCGTCGGCCGGCGGCGGGTCGGCCGGTACCGTCGAGGGGGCATGGTCCGGGCCGGATCCGGCCGCGCCGGGCGGGGTGGTGCCGGGCGGCATCGCGGCGTAGTTGAAGCGCTTGGCGCTGGCCTCGAAGATGCCCACACCGGTGGCGCTGCCGTGCGCCTCGATGGTGTGCCCGTCGCCGAGGCTGATCGCGACGTGCTGGTGGCCGGGCTCGCCGGTCAGCGGGTCGCTGTTGAAGCTGAACAGCAGGGCGCCGCGGGTGTGCAGCGCTTCCTCGACCGACATGGTGGTGCCCGCCTCGTGCACCTGCCGGTACTGCCACACCGCGCCGTCGGTGATGTCGAGACCGGCCCGGTGGGCGGCCCACTGCACGAGTTCGGAGCAGTCGAAGGCGCTGGGGTTCGGGTCGTCGAGGTCGGCCTCGGCGCCGTAGACGTAGCGGTCGCCGTTCTGGGCGAGCGCGGCGTCGACGAACCGGGACAGCCGGTCGCCGCCGGCGTCCGGGTGGGCCGGGGCGGCGTCGACGGGCGGGCTCGCGACCTCCTCGCCCTGCACCGGCAGTCCGTAGGCCCGGCCGGCCGGGGTCGCGCCGCCCTGGTCCAGCGGGATGCCGTACTCGGCGCCCAACCGGGCGGAGGTCGGCGCGGCGGGGGTGGGCGCGGCTGGGGTCGGCGGGGTGGCCGCGGTGTGGTCGGTCCCGGCCCGGATCTCGGTGTCCGCACCGGACTCGACCTCGGGTGCTCCTGGTGGGGCCGCTGCCGCGCCGCGGTGGTCGCCGTAGCCCGTGGTGCCGGTCCACATGCCGCGCCCGGCGCCGTCGCCGTGGGCGACCGCCGCGGCCTCGGCCTCGTCCCGGAAACGCAGGTAGCGGGCGGCGAGGCTGTGGTGGGTGGTGGTCCACGGGGAGACGTCGGCACCCTGGTGGGAGACCTCGAACGCGGCCCGGGCGTTGGCCTCCGGGTCGTACAGGTCGTAGCGCGCGGCCAGGTCCGGGTGGGCCCGGGCGTTGATCTGCCACAGCCCCCGGCTGTCCTCGCCGACCGCGTTGTGCGCCCGGCTGTCCCCGCCCGACTCCGCGAGCGCGACGGCCGTCATGGTCGCCGCCTGGTCGGGCGCGAAGCCCGCCAGCCGGGCGAATCCGTAGATCTGCTCCGCCGAGTATCGAGGCATGTCCTTCACCGTAGGGGCGGTCCGGGCCGCCCGACCAGCCGATCGGTCTTTCTATATCCTTTCGTCATCCGCGAGTTGACCTTCTGCCAGTAGCATCGGCAGCGTGGTTGCGGCTGATGACCCGATGAGCGCGCCGCCCTGGCAGGTGCTGGCGGACACGCTGCTACAGCGGGAGGCGCTGGTCTGCCGCGTCGGCGAGGGACGCCCGCCGCGCGACTTCGCCGGGCTGTACGTCGCCCGGGAGGATCTGGACCGGGTGCTGCGCGCCCTGCCCGGGCTGGACGGGCCGGACCTGGCCGCCGTCCAGCAGGTCCGCGACCACCTGCAGCCCCAACTGGCCGTCGCGCGGGAGCGGTTCGCCGGATCGCTCGCGGGCGGCGGAGAGTTTGCCCGTCTGGTGCGGCGGGTCGGGCTGGGCGACGCGGAGGCGGAGCTGCTCGCCGTGCTGTGCGCCGTCGACCTCTCCCCGGCTCGGATGCGACTGGTCAACTACCTCCAGGACAGCGTGCAGTTGCCGCGCCTCACCCTGGGGACGGCGGCCCGGATGCTCGGCTCGGCGCTCCCGGCGGCGCCCGGCGGGCGGCTGGCGACGGCCGCCCTGGTCACCGTGGACGCCGACGGCCCCTGGGCGAACCGGATGCTCGCGCCCGCCGACCGGGTGCTCTGGGCCCTCACCGGACACCACCGCCCGGACCCTGAACTCCCGTTCGGCGCAAGCCGGATCGCCTTGCCCACGGAGCCGGACCCGGCCGCCGCGCCGGAGGTGCTGCTGGTGTCGGCGGGCGACGCGGCCGGCCGGCTGCGCGCGGTCGCCGACCACCGGCCAGGCCAGGGGCTGCTGGTCTCGCCCGTCCCGGCGAGCCCGGCCGGCTGGCGGGCGCTGGTCCGCGAGGCCTCGATCGGCGCCCTGGCCGTCGTCCTCGAGCTCGGACACCCGCCCGACCGGGAGCTCTGCGAGCAGCTCGACCGCGCCGACCACCTGACCTGGGCGCTGAGTTCGGACGCCGACCTGCCGCTGGACGTGCTGCCGCGGCGGCGCTGGAGCGAGCTGCGGGTCGACTCCGCGCTCGCCGACGCGGCCGACTGGGCCGCCGCGTTCGGCACCGGGCCGGTCGCCGGCGCCAGGCTGACCCGGGACCAGCTCGGCCTGGTCGCCCGGGTGGCCGACGGCAGGCCGGACCGGGTCCCCGGCGCGATGCGCCGCCTGGCCGGCGGCCACCTTGACCGGCTGGCCGTCCGGGTGAGCCCGGAGCGCGGCTGGGACGACCTGGTGCTGCCGCCCGACCACACCCGCCGATTGCGCGAGATCGTCACCCGGCACCGGCGGCGCCACCTCGTCCACCACGAGTGGGGCTTCCCCCCGCTGCCCTCGACCGGGGTGGTCGCCCTGTTCTCCGGCCCCTCGGGCACCGGCAAGACGCTGGCCGCCGAGATCGTCGCCGGTGAACTCGGCCTGGACCTGTACAAGGTGAACCTGTCCTCGGTGGTCAGCAAGTACATCGGGGAGACCGAGAAGAACCTGGAACGGATCTTCGGCGCCGCCTCCGCCGGTGAGCTGGTGCTGTTCTTCGACGAGGCCGACGCACTGTTCGGCAAGCGCTCCGAGGTGAGCGACGCGCACGACCGCTACGCCAACATCGAGGTGGCGTACCTGCTGCAGCGGCTGGAGTCGTACGACGGCATCGTGGTGCTGGCCACCAACCTGCAGCGCAACATCGACGAGGCGTTCCTGCGGCGGATCTCGGTCGGCATCGACTTCGAGCCGCCGGACGAGACGCACCGGCGGCGGATCTGGCACCGCGCGTTCCCGCCCGCCGCGCCGGTGGTCGACCTGGACGTGGACTTCCTCGCCGAGCGGTTCCGGATCACCGGCGGCACCATCCGCAACGCCGCGCTGGGCGCGGCCTTCCGGGCCGCCGAGGGCGGCGGACCGATCACCACCGAGCTGGTGGTGCTGGCCCTGCACCGGGAGTTCCAGAAGATCGGACGGCTCTGTACGGAGGCCGAGTTCGGCCGCTACCTGGACCTGGTGGAGGCGGACGTGAGCGAGGGAGAGGCCTGAATGCTGGACCTGCTCGACCGGGCGATGGAGGCCTTCCTGCGCGCGAAGGTGCCCCTCGGCAAGGGCGTTGCGATCGCCTTCGAGGCGCCGGACCGCGACTGGGTGGCCAGGATCTCGGGGCGTCCCACCGTCAACCTCTACCTGTGGGACGTCCGCCGCAACCTGGAGCACCGGGAGGGCGGCCTGGAGACCGTGGTGGACGCCGAGGGCCGCAAGCACCGCCGCCGGCCGCTGCCCCGGGTGGACTGCCGCTACCTGGTCACCGCGTTCACCGCCGACGTCCGGGACGAACACGCGCTGCTGGGGCGGGTGATGGCGGCCCTGCTGGTCAACGACGAGATCGAGGAGGAGCAGCTGCCCGCGGAGCTGGCGGGGCTGCGCCCGCTGCCCTCGCTCGAACTGGCGGCCGGCGACGGGCGGGACAACTCCGACTTCTGGTCCGCGCTCGGCGGCCAACTCAAGCCGGGGCTGGACGTGTTGGTGACCGTCACGGTGGACGCGGCGGTGCTGGCGGAGGCCGCGACGGACGTCCTCAGCTACGTCGTGCGGTCCTCGACCGACCCGGACAAGCTGCGCTCGAGAGATCAGTGATCTTGCGGAGAAGCTGAACAGACGGACCGTCATCTGATTGTGTCCTGACGGGGGAGGAATTCGATCCGATCTGTGCGCGACCCGCACCGGTGGTGGCCATACTGATGCCGTGCCGATCCAACGCCGCTCCGCGCTCGCGTTAGAGGGTGCTGCCGAGCCGCGGTCGGCAGACGTGCCACCACGTGTTCCCGCCCCGTCGGCGGTGTCGATGCGGGCGGTGGCCGGCGGGAACGCGATGACCGCCCGACTGCTGGAGGACGAGACCGCCGCCGCACCGACCGCCGGGGCGGACCTCGCCGAGCGGATCCGGGCCAGGGCCGGCGGCGGCCGGTCGCTGCCGCCCGAGGTGCGCGCGGAGGCGGAGGCCGGGTTGGGTCGCCCGCTCGGCGACGTCCGGCTGCACGACGACGCCGAGGCCGCCGACCTCGCCTCCCGGCTCGGCGCCCGGGCCTTCACCAGTGGCTCCGACATCTTCTTCAACAGCGGCGAGTACCACCCGGAGACCCCGGACGGATTCGAGCTGCTCACCCACGAGTTGACGCACACCCTGCAGCACGCCGAGGCGGGCCCGGCCCGAGCGGCGGCCGGCCCGGGGCTCGAGGTCAGCGAGCCGCACGACCCCGAGGAGCAGGTCGCCTACGCCACAGCGCGACGGGTCCGGGAGGCCCGCGAGTCGCCGGGCGGCGGCCCGGCCGGGCCCGCACCCGTGATCGCCGGGGCCGCCGCCTCCCCGCCACCCGTGAGCCGGGCCGCCGAGGGCCCGGTGGCGGTGGCCCGTGAGGGGCAGGGCTCGCTGCTCGACGACCTGATCCCGGACTTCGTGGTCGACGCGGTCCACGCCGGGGTCGCCGCGATACCCGGCTACACCATGCTCACTCAGGTCATCGGCACCGACCCGATCACCCAGCGGCCGGTGCAGGCCGGCCCGGAGCAACTGATCGAGTCGGTGCTCACCTTCGGGCCGTTCGGGGCCGCGACCGGCCGGGTGCTGAACGGCATCCGGATCGTCGACCAGGTCCTGGAGGCGGTGCACACCAGGCTGGCCGCCCACGACCTCACCCTGGAGCGGGTGGTCACGGAGGTCGAGCGCGCCTGGGGCGAGCTGTCGGTCACCGCCGGCGTGGACGGCAACGTGGCGGTCGTCCACCGCCACGTGGACTCCGTGCTGGCCGACGCCCGGGCGGCCGTCGCCGAACTGGTCGAGCAGGTGCTGCGCCTGGTCCGGTCGGCGATCGCCGAGGTGGTCGCACCGCTGCTGGAGCGGCCCGAGGTGCGGCCGGTGTGGGAACTCGCCACCAAGGTCCTGCACTACGACCCGCTGCGCGGCACCGAGGTGAACGCGCCGACGGTGGAGATCCTGGCCGACTTCCTCAAGCTGGTCGGCAAGGAGCAGACCCTCGAACAGCTGCGGGAACGCGGCACCCTGCAGCAGGCCGCCGACTGGCTGGACACCCAGTTCGCCACCTTCAGCGGCATCCGCGACGACCTGGTGCGGCTCTTCGCGGACGCCTGGGACGCGATCCAACCCGCCAACCTGCCACGGCTGTTGGACACCCTTCCGGCGCTGGTCGAGCGCGCCGTCGGGCTGGCCCGGCGGATCGGCGGCTTCGTCACCACCCTCCTCGCCAAGGCCCTGGAGCTGGTCCGCGGCGCCCTGATCGGACCGCTCGGCGAGCGCGCCCGCAGGATCCAGGGCTTCACCCTGCTGACGGTGGTGATCGGCCGCGACCCGCTCACCGGTGAGGCGGTGCCGCGCAACGCGGAGAACCTGATCAAGGGTTTCATCACCCTGCTCCGCGGCGGCGAGGCCACCTACGAGCAGCTCGCCGAGTCCGGCGTGGTCGGCCAGGCCGCGGCCCGGATCGAGGGTGAGATCAGCCGCCTCGGCATCACCCCCGAGCTGATCGTCGACACCTTCCGGGGGATCTGGGACTCCCTCACCCTGGACGACCTGCTCGACCCGGTGGGCGCGTTCACCCGGATCCTCGACCGGTTCGGCGAACCACTGGGCCGGATCGTCGAGTTGGCCGGCACCGTGCTCGAGGTCGTGGTCACCCTGATCCTCCGGCTGATGAACTTCCCGTCCGACCTGCTCGGCTCGATCATCGCCAACGCGATGTCCGCGATCGAGGACATCAAGCGCGACCCGGCGCAGTTCCTGCTGAACATGCTGCAGGCACTCAAGGCGGGCTTCCTGGGTTTCCTGGACGGCATCGGCGGCTACCTCCTCCAGGGCCTGGGCAGCTGGCTCACCCGCGGGCTCGGCCAGCTCGGCATCACGGTCCCCGCGCAGCTCGACTCCGGCGCGGTCCTGGACCTCGCCCTCCAGGTGCTCGGGGTGAGCGCGGACACGCTGTGGCAGAAGCTCGGCGAGCGGATCGGCCCGGAGCGGGTCCAGCAACTCCGCGGCGCGGTCGATGCGTTGAGCGGAGCGTGGAGCTTCCTCCGGGACGTCCAGGAGCGCGGCGCGGCCGCCGTCTACCAGCACGTCGCGGACCGGCTCGGCGACCTGTGGAACACCGTGCTCGGCCTGGCGATGGACTGGATCACCAAGGAGGTGGTCGAGAAGGCCGCCGCCCGGCTGCTCTCGATGCTCGACCCGACCGGCGTGATGGCGGTGATCCGCAGCTGCCAGGCCTTCTTCAACGCCGTCCAGTCGGCCGTCGAGTACCTGCGCGAGATCCTGCAGATCGTCGACGAGTACACCCGGACCATCGCCCAGGTCGCCCGCGGCGACATCCAGCCCGGTGCGGAGAAGATCACCCACGGCCTGGCGGACGGCATTCCGGTCGCGATCGGCTTCCTGGCCAACCAGATCGGCATCGGTAACGTCCCCGAACAGATCGTGGAGATCATCAAGGGCCTGCGCCGGATGGTGGACGAGGCCCTGGACTGGCTCTTCGACCAGGCCGTCCGGCTCGGCAGCGCCGCCCTCGGCGTCGGCGGCCCGGCCGCGGCGGACGACACGGCCGGGCCGGGCCGGAACGGTGACATCCGGGAGCAGACGGTCGACTTCGAACTGGAGGGCCACCCGCACCAGTTGTTCGCCAAGGTGGTGCAGGGCGAGCTGGTCGTGGAGATGGCCTCGCTCAACCGGGAACTGCTGATGTCGAAGCTCGTCCACGGCGAGGAGGAGATCGAGCGGAAGGCGGCGGCCAACCCCGCCGACCGGCGGTACGGCACGGCGCGCAGCAGGCTGCGCAAGCAGCGCGAGGAACTCGAGCGCCAGAAGCTGCGGCAGGAGCTGGCGGACCACCGGGGGCAGCGCGAGGGCGCCGCCGAGGAGACCCGGCTCTACGGCCTGATGGTGGAGGTCGCGAGCAAGGTCCAGCAGATCGGCGTGGACTTCGACATCGAGAGCCTCAAGGAGGACCCCGACGTGCTCGGCGGTGTGATCCGCGACGTTTACGTGGACAAGATCCGCCAGCGGTTCTACGGTCCGATCGTCGAGGACGAATCGCTGCGCGACGACCTCCACCAGGGCCTGGTGGCGGAGAAGGCCAACCACCCGAAGTTCAAGGCGGAGGCGCCGGCGCTCTTCGCCGAGAAGGACTCGTACGTCTGCCCGGGACACGACTACCAGCACCCGCACCTGGTCTCCGGCGGGACCGGCGTGCAGATCGAGCACTGGCACGAGGTGGTCGAGCACTGGAACGGCGGCGAGGCGTCAGCCCCGGTCGGCAAGGCGCCCGGGCGCGGGTCGACCCAGGCTGAGCGGGAGGCCTGGAACAACTCCCGGCACAACCTGAAGGGCATGTGCGGGCCGTGCAACCGCAAGAAGGAGCGGGAACGCAAGGCGGCCGGCGGCAAGGGCTACGAGCCCGCGGTCCTGACCGGCTTCGAGGGCAAGCGATGAACGGCTGTTGCGAGAGCGGCGTTACCCAGACAGGAGTGGGCTGGTGCAGGAGAACGGGGCTCCCGGCGTTTACGTGCAGGAGCAGGTCAGCGGCTCGATGCCGCTGCAGGGGGTGGGCACCGCGGTGGCGGCGTTCGTCGGCTTCACCCAGCGGTACGACCCGAGAAACGGGGACGCGACGGACCCGGACGGCGTGAAGCCGCAGCTGGTCACCAGCTGGCCGCAGTACGAGCGGGTGTACGGCGGGTTCGCGCCGGGGATCATGCTGCCGCACGCGGTGAAGGGCTACTTCGAGAACGGCGGCACCAGCTGCTACATCGTCAGGATCCCGGCGGGGCCGGCGGGCGGCGGACGCTGCGCGCTCCCGGCGGCCGGCCGGCCGGAGGTGGAGTCGCTGCTGGTGGAGGCCCGCGAGGCGGGCGCCGCACTGCAGGTCGCGGTGGAGCCGGAGCCGGCCGCGGAGGAGGGCGCGACGCCGACCTTCACCCTGCGGGTGCTGCGCGGTGGGACGCAGGTGGAGAGCTTCGAGCACCTGAGCCCGGTCAAGGGGACGCAGTACGCGGTGAAGGTGGTCAACGACGGCTCCGAGCTGATCCGGGTCGAGGCGCGGACCGCCGCCGGCCTGGCGCCGGCCGAGCGGATCCCCGCCGCCGGCGTGTACACCATCGAGCCGGCCGCCCCGGCCGCGATCACCGCCACCCCGACCGACCTGGAGGGCTCCGAGACCACCCGCACCGGGTACGCGGGCCTGGCGATCGCCGAGGACACCTCCATCGTGGCGATTCCGGACCTGATCACCGTCTGCCGCAACCCCGACGGGAGCCTGGACGAGGAGAAGTACCTGGCCGCGCAGGGCCGGCTGGTCGACTGGTGCGACGACAAGCGCACCCTGATGGCGATCCTCGACACCCCGCCCGGGCTGAACACCCTGCAGGCCGCCGAGTGGCGCGAACGGCTGGGCCGCAGCAGCGCGTTCGGCGCCGCGTACTACCCGCAGCTGGTGGTGCCCAACCCGCTGGCGCGGCCCGGCGCCACCGACGGCGAGCGCTTCCTGACCGTCCCGCCGAGCGGCCATGTGGCCGGGGTGTGGGCCCGCACCGACGGCGCGCGGGGCGTCTGGAAGGCGCCGGCCAACGAGGTGGTGCGCGGGATCGCCCGGTTCGAGACCGAGGTGACCGCAGGCGAGCAGGACAAGCTCAACCCGGTCGGCGTGAACTGCCTGCGCTCCTTCGGCGCCAACGGCCTGCGGGTCTGGGGCGCCCGTACGCTGGCCACCAAGCAGGACCCGAGCTGGCGCTACATCAACGTCCGACGGCTGTTCATCTTCATCGAGGAGACGATCCGTCAGGGCACCCAGTGGGTGGTCTTCGAGCCCAACGACAGCGACCTGTGGGGCCGGGTCAACCGCACCATCGGAGCGTTCCTGCACAACCTCTGGATGCGCGGCGCGCTGGTCGGAGCCACGCCCGAGCAGGCGTTCTTCGTGCTGTGCGACGAGAGCAACAACCCGCAGAGCTCGATCGACGAGGGCAAGCTGATCGTCGACGTCGGCATCGCGCCGGTGAAGCCGGCCGAGTACGTCATCTTCCGGATCAGCCAGTGGCAGGGCGGCGCCTCGAGCAGCGAGTGACCGGCACGACCCCCGTGGCAGACCCGAGAACCAGGAGTAGGACATGAGCGATCTGCTCACCACGTTCACGTTCGTCCTCGAGATCGACAGCGTCGAGGTCGGCAGCTTCCGCAAGGTGTCCGGCATCGAGTCGGAGACCGAGACCATCGAGTACAAGGAGGTGACCAAGGACGGCAAGATGATCATCCGGAAGCAGCCCGGCGCGATGAAGTGGTCCGACATCACCCTGGAGCGCCGGATCGACGTCTCCCAGGTGCTGTGGAACTGGCGCAAGGAGATCATCCAGGGCGACGTGGACAAGGGCCGCCGCAACGGCGCGATCCTGGCCAAGAACGGCCAGGGCGAGACCGTGGCCCGCTGGGAGTTCGTGGCCGGCTGGCCGTCCAAGTGGAGCGGCGCGGACTTCGACGCCGGCTCCAACGACATCGCCACCGAGAAGGTCGTGATCACCCACGAAGGGCTGGTCCGGGTCAAGTGAGCCTGCACACCGAGTACCCGTTCACCCTGCCCAAGGGCTACGTCGACGAGGAGGGCACGCTGCACCGCAGCGGTGTGATGCGGCTGGCCTGCGCCCGCGACGAGATCGAGCCGCTGCGCGACCCCCGGGTGAAGGAGAACGAGTCGTACGGCACGGTGATCGTGCTCGCCCGGGTGATCACCGAGCTCGGCACGCTGGCGCGGATCAACACCAGCGTGGTCGAGCGGATGTTCGCCGGGGACTTCGCCTACCTGCAGGACTTCTACCGCATCATCAACTTCGGCGACCCGGCGGTGCTGGCGGAGGTCGAGCCCGGCACCCCTTTCCCGCCGGAGTCGCTGGAGGCGGGCTAGGCCGCTACGACGTGGACGAGATCTGGCAGGAGATCAGCTACCTGGCGTACCACCTGCACTGGAGCCTCGACCAGCTGCTCGAGCTCGAGCACGGCGACCGGATCCGGTTCCTGCGCCAGGTCGCCGCGCTGAACGAACGGTCGTGGGAAGGAGTGATGCATGGGTAGCGCGGTGCGGACCATGGACCCGCCCTGGACCGGACGGTTCGTGCTCCTGGTCGACGGGCTGCAGATCGGCAGCTTCACCGAGGTGGGCGGGCTCAGCGTCTCGATCGAGGTGGAGGAGTATGCCGAGGGCGGCCAGAACCAGTACACCCACCGGCTGCCCGGTCGGATGAAGTGGCCCAACCTGGTGTTCAAGCGCGGGATGACCGACGCGGACAACCTGTTCACCTGGTTCGCCGCCAGCTCCGGCGAGGGGTACGCCAGGGCGGGTAGCAAACTTCAGCTGCGCAACGGCGAGATCCGGCTGCAGAGCGCGGCCGGGCGGGCGGTGCAGACCTGGCGGTTCGTCGACGCCTACCCCGTGAAGTGGACCGGCCCGCGGCTCGCCGCGAGCTCCAAGGACCTCGCCGTCGAGGAACTGGAGGTGTGCCACTGTGGATTCACCATGGAGGGGCGGCGCGGCTGACCTGCCGGCCCGGCGCCCCGTCCTCACGCGGCGGTGGGCGGTCGGCCCGGTGGCCGGCGGTGCGGGTGTCCACGGCCTACGGGTGCGCGCGCCCTGGCTGCTGATGGTGCGGCGGGCAGTGCTGCTCCGGCCGCGGGTGCCCGCGGCCGCGCCCGCCGTGCGGCAGGCCGGGCCGCTGCCGCGGCCGGGCGACAGCGCCCGGCAGCCGATCGCGCGGGTCCGGCGGATGCGCCGGCCCGCGACGCTGGGCGGACCGGCGGCGGCCCGGCCGGGGCCGGTGGTCAGCGGGGTGAGCGAGGTCGCGTACCTGCGGGTGGCGGGTGGCGGCGCGGTCGCCGGGGTCGACCTGGACTTCCACCCGGCGGTGGTGGCGACACCGGCGTGGCGCGGACCGATCGCCCCGGGCCCGGACAGCGCTGCCGACCGCCGTACCCCAGGCGGAGGGGCGAGCGGCGCGCAGCGGGGCGGCGGCGGCATGACCGTCCGCCGCGAGCCCGTCCGGGCGGTTCGACCGTCCTCCGCGGCGCCGGGAGGCCCGCTCGTCCGGGCGGTTCGGCCGTCGGCCACCGGCCCGGCCGGCCCGCTCGCCCGGGCCGTTCGGCCGTCGGTCGGCGGTTCGGGACATCCGGTCGGAGGCGAGCTGGCTCGGCCGGACGCGTCGTCGACCTCGGGAAATCCGGCGGCCGGCCAGCTGACGGTGGGGCGGGCGGCCCCGGTGCTCGCGGGTGGTCCGGTAGCGGTCCGGCGCGCTCCGGCCACCGGCGACCGGTCCGCTGCTCGAACCGGCGGGGCACGCGTCCCGTCCGCCGACCCCCCGCCCCCGGCGACCACGGCCCGGGGCGCCCGCCGGGGTCCGGAGCTCGCGGCGGGTGCGGTGGGGCGGGCCCGGGAACGCGGCGGGAACCTGATCGGGCGGACCGCCGGACCCGGCCGCGCGGCGGCACCGGGAGCCGACGGACCGTCGGGTCCGGGCCCCGCGGCCGTCGGCGGCCCGGCGGGCGGCCGGCCGGGCCCGGTCGGCGGGGTGGAGGACCGGTGGCGGGCGGCGGTGGCGAGGGTCCCGCTGGAGACCCCCCGCGCCTTCCCCGGCAGCCTGCGCCCGCTGGTCAGGGTACTCACCGGGGGCACCGCGGCCACGTACACCACCGGCCCGGCGACCCGGCTTGCGCTCGCCGCAGCGGGCGCGCACGGCGCCACCACCCGGACCACCGTGCACCTGCCCAGCGCCCCCGAGCGGACCGATGTCGGGCTGCTCGCGCACGAGTTGAGCCATGCGCGGAGCCCGCTGCTGCGGCCCAGGTTCTCGCTGCACGCCCCCGGCGCCGCCGACGCCGACGAACGGGCCGCCCGGGCGGCCGGGGCCGCCGTCCGCCGGGCGGCGGCCGACGGAGTCGGCGAGCTGCCGGTGGGCGGCGCCGCCGCCGGCCTCGGCGCACTGGTGGACGCCGCCGCGCAGGCCGCCCGGGACGCCGTCCGCGAGGAGGTGGAGCGCGCCCTGGCCTCCCGGGCGGAGGCCGCGCCGACCGCCGCCGCGGGAGCCGCCCCCGACACCGCCGGGCCGGCCGTCGCCCCGCCGGGCGCCGCCACCCCCGCGGAGGCAGCGGTGCCCGGGCACCGGACCCCGGGCATCGAGGAGATCGTCCGGGAGATCGAGGAACGGGTGCTGCACCAGCTGGAACGGCGCGGCGGCCGATACGCGGGAACGTTCTGAGGAGGAGGCCACCATGAACCAGCCGTCCAAGGCGTACCTGGAAGTCGAGGGCAGCAGCGAGCGGCTTGAATGCCTCTTCAACCCCTCGGAGTTGACCATCAGCAAGTCCAACACCTGGAACGCCGGCCAGGCCAAGGGCGGCAACGCGCCGGAACTGCGCTTCCAGGCCGGCCAGTCCGCGACGCTCGCGCTCTCCCTGATGTTCGACACCACCCGGACCGGCGACGACGTCACCCGCTACACCTCGAAGCTGCTCAACCTGCTGAACGTGGACAAGGACCTGCCCGCCTCCGACGAGAACCGGCAGTCCGGCCGCCCGCCGTGGGTCAAGTTCCACTGGGGCGACCTGCACTCCTTCAAGGCGGTGGTCGACCGGCTCCAGGTGCGGTTCACCTACTTCGCCGCCTCCGGGCGGCCGCTGCGCGCCAAGGCCGACCTCGCGCTGCGCCAGTGGCGGGACGAGGGCATTCTGCCGCTGCAGAACCCCACCTCCTCCACCCCCACCCTGCACTCGGTGCACGTGGTGCGGCCCGGCGAGACCCTGGACCGGATCGCCGCCGTGCGCTACCGCGACCCCACCAGGTGGCGGCTGATCGCCGAGGCCAACGACATCCTCGACCCGCTCGCGCTGAAGGCCGGGACCAGCCTGGTCATCCCCGAGCAGCCGGTGCGCCGCCGTGCCTGAGCAGCGCAGTCTCGACGGCGTGGTGATCACCGTGAACGGCGCGCCGCTGCCCGCCGCCCTCTACCCCCGGATCACCCGGGTCCGGGTGGAGGAGTCGGTGCACCTGCCTGACGCCTTCACCATCCGCTTCGAGGACGCCCACTTCGAGCTGTTCGACGAGGACCGCTTCCGGCTCGGCACCCGGATCGGGATCGCGTTCCGGGCAGAGGGCGACCCGGTCACCGTGACCACCGGAGAGATCACCGCGGTCAGCGTCGCACCCGGCGCCTCCGGACGGCACGAACTCGTCCTAACCGGCCTTGATCTGACGCACCGTCTGGCGCGCGGGCCGAAGAGTCGGACCTTCACCCGGATGTCCGACGCCGACATCGCCGCCCGGATCGCCGGCGAGTACGGACTCGACACCGACATCGACCACACCCGCGAGACCCGGGAGTACGTCCTCCAGGCCGGCGAGACCGACTACGCCTTCCTGCGCCGACTCGCCGACCGGATCGGCTACGACCTGTGGGTCGCCGACCGGACGCTGCACTTCAAGCGGCGCCCGGCCGCCCGGCAGTCGGCGCCCGCGCTGCGCTGGGGCGAGAACCTGCTGGACTTCACCGTCCGGTTCGCCTCCGCCGAGCACTGCGACGAGGTGGTGGTCACCGCCTGGGACCCGGTGGACAAGCGGACCGTGACCGGCCGCGCCACCGAACCCGACCTGGGCACCGACGCGCCCGCCGCCGCCCAGATGGCCGACGCGGCCCGGCAGGCCTTCGGCCGGGTCACCCGTCGGGCCGGCCAGGCGCCCGCGGCCGGCCAGGCCGAGGCGGACGCCTACGCCACCGCCCTGCTGCTGCGGGCCTCCGGCTCCGAGGTGGTGCTGCGCGGCGAGGCGGTCGGCAACCCGCTGATCGCCGCCGGCGCCGACATCCGCCTGGAACGGGTCGGCGACCGGCTGGCCGGACGCTACCGGGTGACCGACGTGGAGCACGACTACGGCAGCGGCCGGGTGTACACCAGCCGTTTCACCTGCGGGTCCAAGGGCGCCGGCGAACTGGCCGACCTGCTCGGCGGCTCCGCCGCGGGCGGTTCCTCGGCGCCCGCGGCCGGCCTGATCGTCGGCGTGGTCACCGGCAACGACGACCCGGAGAAGCTCGGCCGGGTCAAGGTGAAGTTCCCGACCCTGTCGGCCGAGGACGAGAGCGCCTGGGCCCGGCCCGCCGCGCCGGGCGCGGGCCGCCAACGGGGCGTGCAGTGGCTCCCCGAGGTCGACGACGAGGTCCTGATCGGCTTCGAATTCGGCGACCGGACCCGGCCGTTCGTGATCGGCGGGCTTTGGAACCGCGGCGAGGCCCCGCCCGAACCCGACGCCGCCCACGACGGACAGGTCGACCGGAGGCTGCTGGCCAGCCGCAAGGACCACCGGCTGGTGTTCACCGACGACCCGACCAGCGGCATCGAGCTCTCGCTCGGTGACGCGGACTGCGGGCTCACCCTGGCGAAGTCCGAGTCGACCCTCGCCACCGAGCAGAAACTCACTCTCAGCGCCCAGGAGATCGAGATCAAGGCGACGGGGAAGCTGGTGCTCAGCGCCGAGCGGATCGAGCTCTCAGCCCAGTCCGAACTGAAGGCCGGCGGCAACCCGATCAGTCTCAACTAGCCCACCACCACCGACGCGAGAGAGGCACACCCGATGGCGCAGCCCGCCGCCCGGCAGGGCGACCAGGTGACCGGGACCGACACCCACACCGTGCTGGTGCCCAGCCCACCCGGCGCGCCGCAGCCGGTCCCCATGCCGTTCGCCTTCGCCGGGACGCTGGACTCGGACCTGTCGGAGGACGTCCTGATCAACGGGCAGAAGGCAGCCACCGTCGGCTCCACCGCCGACAACCTGCCGGCACACCTTCTGCAACCGCCCGCCACGGCCTTCGTCGCCCCGCCGGAGAACCGGGGGACGGTGCTGCAGGGCTCGCCCAGCGTCTACGTCAACGGCAAGCCGCTGGCCCGCCAGGGCGACCCGGTGAAGACCTGCTGCGAGCTGCAGGCGCCGGCCACCATCGGGGCCGGCTCGCCGAACGTGGTGGTGGCATGAGCGGGCTGATCGGATCCGGCTGGTCGTTCCCGACCACGTTCACCCCGGCCGGTACCGTCCGGCTGGTCACCGGAGGCGAGGAGATCGACTCGGCGATCCGGATGATCCTGGCCACCGCGCCGGGGGAGCGGGTGATGCGCCCGGACTTCGGCTGCGCGATGTGGGACCAGGTGTTCGCGCCGATGAACTCCGGCACCCTCGGCCTGATCGAGCAGTGCGTACGGGAGGCGCTGGTCAGGTGGGAGCCGCGGATCGACCTGGAGGAGGTGCGCGCGGCGAGCGACGGCGCCGCCGCGGTGCGGATCGAGGTCGCGTACCGGGTGCGGGCCACCAACGACCACCGCAACCTCGTCCACCCCTTCTACGTGATCCCCGGTGAGGAGCAAGCCCCGTGACCCTGCCCGCGCCCAACCTGGACGACCGGCGCTTCCAGGACATCGTCGACGAGGCCAAGCGCCGGATCGCCGCGCACTGCCCCGAGTGGACCGATCACAACGTCTCGGACCCGGGGGTGGCCCTGATCGAGCTGTTCGCCTGGATGACCGAGATGATCGTCTACCGGCTCAACCAGGTGCCCGACCGGCTCTACGTGAAGTTCCTCGAACTGGTCGGCATCACCCTGCGCTCCGCCCAACCGGCCGTGACCGACCTGCTGTTCGACCTCACCGGCCCGGCCAAGGGCACCGTCCTGGTCCGCCGCGGCACCCGGGTCGGCACCGAGCGGGACGAGACGGGCGACCAGGTCGTCTTCATGACCAAGCACGACCTGAGGATCGTCCAGCCGGAGCTGACCGCCTGCCTCACCCGGAGCGGCGGCCGCTACCAGAACCGCACCGACGACGTGGCCAGCGGTGCCGTCGCCACCAAGTTCTTCGGGAACGTCAGCCCGGGCGACGCCCTCTACCTCGGCTTCCGCGACAGCCTCGCCGCCAACCTGCTGCGCCTGGACCTGACCGTCGGCACCGCGGGCGGCGCCGGCGCCGACGTGCGCTACCCGCCGCTGGCCTGGCAGAGTTGGGACGGCACCGGCTGGCAGGACGCGCCGGTCCACCAGGACACCACCGGCAGTCTCAACCGCTCCGGCCGGGTCACCGTGCTGCTGGCCTCCCGGCACGAACCGCTCACCGTCGACGGGGTCTCCGCCCACTGGGTGCGCTGCGAACTGCGCGCGGTCGAGGGCGTGCCGTCCTACGAGAGCTCGCCGACCCTGTACGCGGTCGCCGCCGCGACCGTCGGCGGCACTGCCACCGCCGAGCACGCCGAGGCCGCCCCCGAGGAGTTCCTCGGCACCAGCACCGGGCGGCCCGGCCAGAGCTTCACCGTCCGCCGGGCGCCGGTGCTGGTCCGCGGCGCCGGCGAGGCGGTCGAGGTCAGGACCGACGGCGAGTCACAACTCTGGGGTGAGGTAGAGGAGTTCAGCGGAGTCGGCCCCGACGATCGGTACGTTACCTGGCATGGCGCGACCGGTGAGATCCGGTTCGGCCCGCGGATCACCGGCCGGGACGGCACCGCCCGGCAGTACGGTGCGGTGCCCCCGGAGAACGCCCGGATCCTGGTCACCGGCTACCGCTACGGCGGCGGCAGCCGCGGCAACGTCGGCACCGGCAAGCTCAACGTCCTGCTCACCTCGGTGCCCCAGGTCGGCGCGGTCCGCAACCTGGCCCCGGCCACCGGTGGGGTCGACGCCGAGACCCTGCAGAACGCCAGGCTGCGCGGGCCGATCGAGCTGCGCAGCGGCCAACGCGCGGTCACCGCCGCCGACTTCGAGCGGCTCACACTGGAGGGCGTGCCGGCCGTGGCCCGCGCGCACTGCCCGACCCCGCAGCCGGACGACCCCGTCCGGCTGCTGCTGGTGCCCCGGATCGCCGACTCCACCCGCTACCTGACGCCCGAGGAGCTTGAACCGGACCGGGCGGTCACCGACGCGGTCAAGCGCCACTTGGACCCGCGCCGGCTGCTCACCACCCAGGTCCTCATCGGCAAGCCCTCCTACCAGGGCGTGGCGGTCACGGCCGCGGTCCGCGCCGCGGCGACGGCGGACCCCGACCAGGTCCGCTCGGCCGCCGAGGCCGAGCTCTACCGGTTCGTCAACCCGGTCAGCGGCGGACCCGGCGGCAGGGGCTGGCCGTTCGGCCTCGGGCTGTCCAACGGATTCCTCTACGCGGTCCTGGGGGCGGTCCCAGGGGTGCTGAGCGTGATCTCGGTGCAGGTGTCCCGGATCGGCGTGAACGGAGAGCTGCTGCGGGTGGAGCCCGGCCGCGAACTGAAGCTCCGGGCCGACGAGCTCTTCGTCTCCGGGCGGCACACGGTGGGGGTGACCCAGTGAGCGGCTGGCTGCTGAACCAGCTCCCGCAGGCGATGGCCCGCGACCGGGTGCTCGCCGGGTTCGTCCGGGGCTGCGAGGAGACCGTCGACACCGTCACCGCGCACATCGACGACCTGGAGCACAAACTCGACAGCACGCTCGCCCCCGCCGAGATGATCGCCTACCTGGCCGGCTGGCTCGGCATCGACGTTCGACCGGTCGTCGGGTACGACGCCGACGCCGAGGAGACCCTCGCCGCGCAGCGGCGCACCATCCGCGCGGTCGGCGCCCACCTCGGCCGGCGCGGGACGGCCCAGGGCCTGGAAGCACTACTGGAGGCACTGACCGGCGGCCGGGCGGAGGTCACCGACTCCGGCGGGATCTTCGGGCCGGGCGACCCCGTCCCGGCCGCCGACCCCACCGTGCAGATCGCACTCCACCGCACCGGATCGCTGACCGAACGCCAACTGCGTGCCGTCATCGCGGAGGAACTGCCGATCGGCGTCGGCTACACGCTGACCGTGCGCGGCGGGGGTGCGCGATGAGCAGCCCGTACGGCGAGCCGGCCGGCAGGGGAGGCCCGACCGGCCCCACCGGTCCCGCCCGCAGGCCCGGTGAGGTGCGGGGGATCCAGCCGCGTCCGGTGTCCGGTGCCGCCCCGCTCGGCCGGCCCACCCCGGTCTCCCGGCCGACGCCGGTGGGACAGCGGCCGGGCGCCGGCCCGGACTGCCCGGCCTGCCGGCACGAGAACCCGGCGCACCGCGTCCGCTGCGAGATCTGCGGCGCGGAGCTCCGGCCGGGCCGGGCCGGCGAGCCCGCCCCAAGTCCGGCACCGCCGCCGCCCGCACCCGTCCCCGAACCGGGCCGCCGGGTGGGGCGGGTCCTGCTGCTGGTCCTGCTCCCCGTCGTGGTGACGGGCGCGGTGCTCGCCCTCGCCCTGCTCCTCGGCTGATTCACCGGCGCCGGCGAACCGTCAGGTCTGCGAGCCTCCGGGGACGCGGAGCACGTGGCCGGAGACAGAGCCTTGCCCCCGGGCCCCGGCCGAACCGAGTCGCCTCCATGCCGTGGGCCTGCGGGCATCGATGTGCTCGCCACCGCGCGCCCTGGCACCGACTCGGTGCGGGGGCGTTGCTGCCCGCGTCAGGGCAGGGCGACGGAACGGGGCGAGGAAGGCGCGAGCCGAGGGCGCGTCGAGACGGTAGGAGACAGTGGTGGCGTAGCAGGGACCGTCACCGGTGATGGTGGTGGCGACCAGGGTGAGCTTCCCTTCGACGGTGGCGAAGTTCGGGCCGCCCGAGTCGCCGTAGCAGGCGCCGCCGTTGCCCTGCGGGGCCGTCATGGCCAGGCGCGCCCAGGCCGGGTTGAGCGCGTCGAAGGTGACCGGGGCCTTGAGCCGGACGCCGCCACCCGGGTGGGTCAGTCCGCCGGGCCCGCGCTCGGCCTCCTGGGTGCCGTACCCGGTCACCTGGAACGGGGTCGCGTTCAGTCCCTGCGGGCCGAGGGCGTCCAGCCGCCCGGCGGTGGGCAGGGTGGCCGGGGTGAAGCTCCAGCGGGCGGCGACGGCGTGGGCGGAGAGCTGGATCACCGCGATGTTGTGCGGGTCGGACGCCGGACCGGGGTAGACCGGGTCGGTGTGCGCCACACCCTCCACCGCGACCGCGGCGGCGACGGCCGACGGATCGCCAGGGAACGCGGCCGTGGCGGCGTTCAGCGCGGACTGCACGTCCTGGTCGCACACCGACGCCGCCCTCCACCCGCGCGGCCCTCGCCGCCCCTCGTCCCGGGCCTGCGCCCTTCGCTGAACGGAGCCCCAGCATGACCACCACCCCCGCACCCCGCGTCGCGATCGTCACCGGAGCCGCCCGCGGCATCGGTGCCGGTGTGGCGAAGCGCCTGGCCGCGGACGGCCTCGCCGTGGCGGCCCTCGACCTCGACGAGGCGGCCTGCAAGCCGGTCGTCGAGGCGATCGAGGCCGCGGGCCCCGATCCGCTTCCGCTGAAGTGCTGGACAAGGCCCGGGCCGTCCTCGTCGGCCATGCCGTCCGCCGCACCGAGTACGCTCCGGCCGCCGAGCGCCTCGTAGGCCGAAGTCCAGCGCCGATGCGCTGAGGGCTGCCCCTCGCCGGGTGCCAACGGTGTGACAGGGGGCGTGTTCTGTAGCACGGCAGCGGATGCGGCCTGGTGCGCGATCTCGGTGAGGAGATGGTGGCTGGGGCCGCCGGTCGCTGCCCAGCCGGCTGCCAGTAGACGCTGTATTTCTGTGCGCGGAAGCCAGTCCGTCCCGTCCCCCTCGCGGACCGGGACTGCCACCGAGGCCGGGTGGCCTTGGGCCCGCGGGTCGATGCGGCGACGATGTGGGGAAGCCGACCGGGTTGCTGTACGGGGATCTGGATGATCAGGACGCCACTGTCGACATCGACGGCGATCCAGTCCACATCGATACCACGTGGCGGCGGCGTGATCCGTTCCCGGATCACCTTGCGGTGACGGTCTAGGTCGACGAGTCGGCGCTGCACTGGCTTGAGGCGGTCGAGGACCTCCTGTCCGTGCTCCAACCGGGTCACGATTCCGACGACGAGCAACCCTGGCCGCCAACCGCCAACCGCCAACCGCCAACCGCCGAACTTGCAGTACTGCTGGGGTACCCCGGCGCTTGGCGATGCCGGGTCACTGAGTCAGAGCTTGTGATCGAAGACCGCGGTGACGGGGGCGTGGTCGGACCAGCGCTCCGCATGGGAGGCCGGGCGCTCCACGTATGCCTCGGTGCAGCGGCGTGCGATACCCTCCGTTGTACAGATCAGGTCGATTCGCCAGCCGGAGTCGTTGTCGAAGGCGCGGCCGCGGTACGACCACCAGGTGTAGGGGCCGGCCTGGTCGGGGTGGTGGTCGCGGACGACGTCCACGTAGCCGACGTCGTCGAGGATCCGGGTCAGCCAGGCGCGTTCCTCGGGGAGGAAGCCGGCGTTCTTCTGGTTGGCCCGCCAGTTCTTCAGGTCCTCGGGGCGGTGCGCGATGTTCCAGTCCCCGCAGACCAGCACCTCCCGCCCGTCCTCGGCGGCCCGCCGCTTCAGGCTGTCGAGGTGGACGAGGAACTCCGCCATGAAGCGTTCCTTCTCGTCCTGGCGCTCGGTGCCGACCTCTCCGGAGGGCAGGTACAGGCTGGCGACGGTGAGACCCGGCAGGTCGATCTCGGCGTACCGGCCGGATCCGTCGAACTCCGTCGAGCCGAAGCCGATCGCCGTGCGCTCGGGCGCGCGGCGGGAGAGCACCGCCACCCCGGCCCGGCCCTTGGCGGCCGCCGGCGCCCAGACCGCGTGCCAGCCCTCCAGGTCGCGGATCTCGGCCGGCAGCTGGTCCTGCTCGGCGCGGACCTCCTGCAGGCAGACGACGTCGGCCTTGGTGCCGGCGAGCCACTCGGTGAGGCCCTTCTTGGCGGCCGCACGGATGCCGTTGACGTTGACTGTTGAAACCACGATCACCCCGGGAGGGTACCCGCCGCCCCGCCGGATCGCCGAAGCGGTCCGCTTCCGCTGTGGCGCGGGTCACGAACGGTCGGTCGCCGTCCGCACTCCGGTCAAGCTCGGTCATTGGTCTTGACCATCTCCTCGGCCACCCCTAGGGTCGCTTACTGCAAAGACCTTTAATAAAGAAGGACGGATAAAGCCCACCCTCCCCACCTGCCGAAACCGGGGGAGTGGCGGGCGGCCCCACACCTTCAGGGCGGAGGACACGGTGGCGCAAGGACAGCTCGCGGCGGCCCCTGAGCCGAAGTACTGGCATCTGCGCACCGTCCTGGTGCGCACGATCGACTCGGAGTTCTCCGCCGGTCAGGTGCTGCCCAACGAGCGCGAGCTCGCCGCCCGCTTCGGCGTGGCCCGGGCGACGCTGCGCCAGGCCCTCGACCAGCTGGAGCTGGAGGGCCGCCTGGTCCGCCGCCGCGGCATCGGCACCGTGATCGCGGCCCCGCGGGTGGGCGTCCCGGTCAGCAGCAGCGAGGAGGGCTGGCCCAGCGCCTCGCGCAACCAGTCCTGGCGGATCGTCGACTGCACCAGCGCCCCTGCCCCGGTCCGGCTGGCCGCGGAGCTGGGCGTCCTGCCGGGCGAGACGGTGCACACCGTGCGCCGGGTGCGCCTCGTCCAGGGCCGCGTGATGGCGACCGAGTCGCTGCACGTCCCCGACTCCGCGGTGCCGCACCTGCCCGCGCTGCCGCAGCTGGTCGGCTCGTCGGCCGAGGGCGAGCGCGCCCGCTCGGTGCTCCGCCAGCTGGAGCGCTGCGGGGTGGACGGCGAGTCCCGCACGGTCGAGCTGGGCGTCGCCGAGGCCGAGCAGGCCGCTCTGCTGGAGCGCCCGCCGGGCACCCCGGTGCTGGTGGTCACCACCGTGTACGCGTCCGCCGGCCGTCACATCGCCCGCGCCGTGTGCACCTACCGCGCCGACACCTGCAAGCTCACCTTCGGCGAGACCGGCGCCGTCGAGGTCACCCCGGTCGAGGCCGTCCGCTCGGCCTGACACCTGCCAGAACACGCAGCGCGGGCCCGTCCGACACCGGACGGGCCCGCGTGCTGTCGTGCGGACTGCGGGTCAGCGCGGGCCGGTCCCAGGCGGGTCGACCGCGAACAGCTGCTCCTCCACGTGGTCCAGCGCGACCCGCAGTGCGCCGGTCGCCACCACCTCGGTGCCGAGCGCGGCGAGCGCCACCTCGGGCGCCCGCAGCGTGAACCGGCCGAGCCGCTCGCGCAGCGGCTCCAGCACGCCGTCCAGTCCGGCCGCCCAGCCGCCGACCACCACCAGCTGCGGGTCGAGGGCGAGGACGAGCGCCGCCACGTCGTGCACCAGCCGGTGCAGGAAGCGGTCCATGGCGTCCTTGGCGACCTCGTCGCCCTCCCGGGCCAGCCGCAGCACCCGGGCGACGGCGGCCTCGTCCAGCGGGTCGAGCGGTTTGCCGGTGGTGGAGAGCAGCCGCTCCGGCGTGGCCTCCTGGCCGAGCAGGTGGAGGGCGCCGATCTCGCCGGCGGCGCCGCCGTACCCGCGGTGCAGCCGGCCGTTGATGAGGGAGCCGGCGCCCGGGCTGAGGCCGGCCATCACGAAGACCACGTCGCCCTTGCCGACCGCGGCGCCCTTCCAGTGCTCGGCGATCGCGGCGAGGTTGGCGTCGTTCTCGATGACGACCGGGCAGCGGAACGAGCGGCGCAGCCGGGCGCCGAGGTCGAGGCCGGTCCAGCCGGGCATGGCGGTGCTGAGCCGGACGGTGCCCTCGCCGTCGACGATGCCGGGGGTGCCGACGGCGACCGCCCAGAGGCTGTCCCGGGAGACACCGGTCTTGCGCAGCACCTCGGCCACGGTGGTCCGCATGACGCCGAGCCGTTCCTCGGCGTCGAGGGTCTCGTCGACGGGCTTGGCGTGGCCGGTCAGGATCTCGCCGCTGAGGTCGGCCAGCACCACCCGGACGTCGTGCACGCCGATCTCGATGCCGAGCGCGTGCCCGGCCTCGGCGCGGAACCGGAACCAGCGGGCGGGCCGCCCGCGGCGCCCGCCGCCGTCCTGGCCGTGCTCGACCTCGGCGACCAGCTCGGACTCCACCAGGCTTTCGATGACGCCCTCGACGGTCGGCCGGGAGAGGCCGGTGTCGCCGACGAGTTGCGTCAGGGTGACGGTCTGTCCGTCGCGCAGTGCCCGCAGGGTGACCGCCGCGTTGATCCGACGCAGCAGCGAGGAGTCGCCTCCGGTGAGCCGATCCGCCAAGTCGCTGCCCTTCCCGCGTTCGCGCGACAGCTCTGGCGCGCGGTGCCGAGTGCGCGGTGACCTACGTTGCCCCGCGAGAGTCCGCCGCGGGGCGGCACGGCACAGCGGCGCGCACCCCGGAGGCGTCAGCCGGATGGTACTCGGGCACCCCTCGGGCCGCGAGCGTTTCCGCAGCTCATCACGGCTTCGGTATGGAAACGGTACGAACGCGGTGACGCTCCGGTGCGGCCGGCGGTCGGCGTGGAGGGCGGCCGGGGCGGGATCGGCCGGTGCGGGATCAGCCGGTGAGCCGCCAGACCACCGAGGTCTTCACCGGGGTGTCCTCCAGGTCGGCCACCACGGGCACCCGGTAGGAGGCGACCTCGGTGAAGTGCTCGCGCGGCAGGTAGGCCCGGCCGGGGTCGCCGACCAGCACCAGGGCGCCGCGGGCCCGGGCGCGCTGAAGGAACGGCAGCACCTGCAGGGCCATGGCCCGTTCGTAGAACACGTCGCCGGCCAGCACGACCTCGGCCGGGGCGCCGTCGCCCGCCAGCAGGTCGGCGCACCGGGCGTCGATCCGTACGCCGTTGACCTCGGCGTTGAGGCCGATCGCGGCGACCGCGTAGGCGTCGATCTCGGCCGCGGCGACGGCGGCCGCGCCGCGCAGCGCGCAGGCGATGCCGACCAGCCCGGAGCCGGCCGCGAGGTCGAGGACCGTCCGACCCTCGACGGCCTCCCGGTGGTCGAGGACGTACCGGGCGACGGCCTGACCGCCCGCCCAGGCGAACCCCCAGAACGGCGGCGGCAGCCCGATCTCACCCTTCGCGGACTCGGTGCGCTCCCACAGGCCGATCGCCTCCTCCGCCAGGTGCAGCCGCACCTCCGGGACGAAGGGGACCGCGCCGACGGCGGTCTGCGCGCGGACGAAGTCCTCCGCGGACTCGGTCGGACCGGCGGTGTCGGCCCTGGCGGGGTCGGCGGTGGATGCTGTCGGCACAGTGCTCCTCGAGGGGTGTCGCTGGCGGCGTGGCCCGAGCCTACGCGATCGGTGACATGCGGTCAGCCGAGGTCCGTCCCGGCATGCGGAACGTCGTGTCGGTACGGAGCGCGGCTGCTAGACAGAGGCGCATGACCGAGATCGAGATCCGCCCCGCGCGCCCCGACGAGATTCCCGCCCTGCTCGCCTTCTGGGCGCGGGCCGCCGAGGGCGCCAGCATCACCGACGACGAGGACGGCGTGGCCCGCCTGGTCGAGCGCGACCCGCAGGCGCTGCTGGTCGCCGAGGTCGGCGGGGTGCTCGCCGGCACCGTGATCGCCGGCTTCGACGGCTGGCGCTGCCACCTCTACCGGCTGGCGGTGGCCCCGGAGCTGCGCCGCCGCGGCGTGGGCGGCGCGCTGATCGCGGCCGCGGAGGAACGGTTCGCCGCCCTGGGCGGCCGCCGGGTGGACGCCATGGTGCTGGAGCGCAACGCCCTGGGGCAGAGCGCCTGGGCGGGCGCCGGCTACCGGCGCGAGGAGGACTGGCGCCGGTGGGTCCGCCCGCTGGCGGTCTGAGGACGGCCCGCCCGGCCGCCGCGGGCGCTCAGATGTGTTCCATGGTCAGCGTCGCCGTGGTGTCGGGCTCCAGTGCCTCGAAGACGTGCGGCGCGTCGCCGGGGTAGGCGATGTAGTCGCCCGGGCCGAGCTCGACCGGGGCCTCGGCCGGGCCGACCAGGGCCCGGCCGGTGCCGAGCACCACGTGCTCGACCGAGCCGGGCAGGTGCGGGTCGGAGCGCCGGGCACCGCCGGGCTGGGCGTCGATACGGTAGATGTCGCGGCGCGCGTTGGGCGGGCAGGAGGCCAGCAGGGTGGCCGCGTAGTCGGCGCGCTCGGACCAGGTGACCGGCCCCTCGCCGGCCCGCACGATCCGGACCTGTGGGCGCGGCGGGTCGACCAGCCGGCTGAACGGCACGTCGAGTGCGGCGCCGAGCGCCCAGAGCGTCTCCACGCTCGGGTTGCCAGCGCCCGCCTCCAGCTGCGAGAGCGTGGACTTCGCGATGCCCGCCCGGCGGGCCAGCTCGGCCATCGAGAGGCCGGCCCGCTCCCGCTCCCGCCGGATGGCGGCGGAGATGAGGGTGATGAGGTCGAGGGAGGACCGGTGCCCGCCGGGTACCGGTACGTCCGCGTGGTCCACGTGTTCGCTCCAGACTGCCGATCGTTCGACTTGACGAACGCCTGTCGTGCTGTTCATTCTAATGGACATGCGTTCGGCAATGCGAACACTCGATCGCGGCACGCTCCGCGACATCGCCCTGGTCTGTCTCGCCGACGCCCTCGTCGGCGCCTCTTTCGGCGCGATCGCCGTCTCCGGCGGCCTGCCGGCCTGGGTGCCGGTCGCCATGTCCCTGCTGGTCTTCGCGGGCGGCTCGCAGTTCGCCGCGGTCGGCGTCATCCTGGCCGGCGGCGGCCCGATCGCCGCCGTGGTCACCGGCCTCGTCCTCAACGCGCGGCTGCTGCCCTTCGGCTTCGCCGTCGCCGACGTCCTCGGCGGCAGCCGATGGCAGCGGCTGCTCGGCGCCCAGATGCTCACTGACGAGTCCGCCGCCTTCACCCTGCTGCAGCGCGACCCGAAGGCCCGCCGCGCCGCCTTCTGGATCTGCGGCGTCGCCCTGTTCGCCGTGTGGAACGCCGCCGTGCTGCTCGGCGCCCTCGTCGGCGGCGCCGTCGGCGACACCGACGCCCTCGGGCTGGACGCCGCGTTCCCCGCCGTCCTGCTCGCCCTGGTGCTGCCCTCGCTCACCGACCGCTCCGTCCGCAACCCGGCCCTCGTCGGCGCGGTGATCGCGGTCGCCGCCACCCCCTTCCTGCCGGCCGGCCTGCCCGTCCTGCTGGCCCTGGCCGCTCTCGTCCCGGCCGTTCGCGCGGCACTGCGCCGCACCCCGGCCCGCACGCCCGAACCCGAACCCGTGGCGGAGGTCCGCTGATGCCGCTCTACGCCATCCTGCTGCTCGCCGGCGGCACCTACGCCTTCCGCCTCGCCGGCCCCGTGCTGCGCGACCGGATGCACCTCTCCGACGCCCTGGAGAAACTGCTCTCCACCGCCACCGCCGTGCTGCTGATCGCCCTGGTGGCGACCGCCGCGCTCACCCAGGCGCACGGCTTCGCCGGCTGGGCCCGCCCGGCGGGCGTGCTCGTCGCGGGCGTGCTGGTGCTGCGCCGCGCGCCCTTCCCGCTGGTCGTGGTGGCGGCGGCCGGCACGACGGCGCTGCTCCGGCTCTGCGGCGTGGCCTGACGGCCGGGGTCGGCCGGGCCCGCGCGTCCCGGTAGACATGTGACCAAATGGTCACCTATTCTGGAGTCGTGTCCGACGACGACCTGGTGTTCAAGGCGCTCGCCGATCCGACCCGCCGGTTCCTCCTCGACCTGCTCTTCGCCCGCGACGGGCGAACGCTGACCGAGCTGGACTCCGAGCTGGAGATGTCGCGGTTCGGCGTCATGAAGCACCTGCGCGTCCTGGAGGACGCCGGCCTCGTGGTCGCCCGCAAATCGGGCCGCGAGAAGCTCCACTTCCTCAACCCCGTGCCGATCCGGCTGATCCACGACCGCTGGATCGACAAGTACACCGAACGCCACGTGACCGCTTTGACCGAGCTCAAAGCAGAGTTGGAGAAGGACTCATGAGCGGGACCGAGACCGCGGCGACCACCCAGGTCTACCGCGTCTACATCAAGGCCTCCCCCGAACAGGTGTGGGACGCCATCACCAAGCCCGAGTGGACCGACCGCTACGGCTACGGCGGCCTCACCGACTACGACCTCACCCCCGGCGCGGCCTACCGGACCCGGCCGGGCCCGGCGATGGTCGAGGGATCCAAGGCGATGGGCTTCCCCGTCCCGGAGACCGTCATCGACGGCGAGGTCGTCGAGGCCGACCCGCCGCGCAAGCTGGTGCTGACCTGGCGGATGCTCATGGACCCGCAGCTGGCCGCCGAGGGCTTCACCCGGCTCACCTACGAGCTGGCGGAGAAGAACGGCTCCACCCGGCTCACCGTCACCCACGAGCTCTCCGGCGCCCCGCAGCTCGCGTCCCTGGTCAGCGGCGCCCACGACGACGAGCAGATGGGCGGTGGCGGCGGCTGGAGCTGGGTGCTCAGCGACCTCAAGTCGCTCCTGGAGACGGGCAAGACTCTCGCCCAGTGACCGCCCGCGGCGCGGCCCCGCTCCCACCCGGGAACAGGGGCCGCACCGGCGCGTCCGTCCTACCTGCCGGGGGCGGGGATCGCGTGGGTGGCCGTGAACGCGGCGGCGTCCCAGGTGCCGCCGAGGGCCGGGGCGAGCGAGGTGCGGGCCGTCGTGACGAAGGGCGCGCCGGTGTCCGCGGCGCAGCCGGCGGGCAGGGCGCCGAGCAGCGGTGCGCCTGCCGCGACCGGCAGGTCGGCGAGGTTGCAGCGCATCGCCAGGTCCGGCTCCCCGGGCCAGGCGCCGATCACGACACCATGCAGCGCAAGGCCCCGGGCGGCCAGCGCCTCCGCGGTCAGCGCGGTGGTGTTGAGCGTGCCGAGGCCCGCGGTCGCCACCACCAGCACGGCCGGGTCCAGGCCGAGCGCCGCAGTGGCGAGCGCCATGTCGGCCAGCGTGCGGCCCTGCTCGTCGTAGCGGACCAGCAGCCCGCCCGCGCCCTCCACCAGCACCAGCGCGTGGTCCCGGGCGAGTTCCGCGACCGCCTCGGCGACCTGCTCCGGGCGGACGGTCGGCATCCCGGCCCGGCGGGCTGCGGTGTCCGGGGCGAGCGGCTCCGGGTAGCGGGCCAGCTCGCGGGTGGTGAGGCTGCGCCCGGTGAGCCGGAGCACCTCGGCGACGTCGCCGGCCTCCGCGGGGGCGACCCCGGTCTGGCCGGGCTTCAGCACCGCCACCGGGCCATCGGCCAGCGCGGCCACCGCGGCCGTGGCCACGGTCTTGCCGACCTCCGTCCCGGTGCCGGTCACGAACAGGACGGTCATCCGGCCACCGCCGCGGCCGCGACACCGGCGGCGATCCGCGCCAGGTCCTGATCGTCCGTCACGTACGGCGGCATCGTGTACACGAGGTCGCGGAACGGCCGCAGCCAGACGCCCTCGCGGGCGGCGGCCTCGGTGGCGGCCGCCATGTCGACGGGGTGATCCAGCTGGACGACGCCGATCGCGCCCTGCACCCGGACCTCCCGCACGCCCGGCGCCTGCGCGACCGGGGCCAGCCCGGCGGCCAGCCCGGCCTCGATCCGCTTGACCTCCAGCTGCCAGTCCTGGCCGAGCAGCAGGCCGATCGAGGCGTTGGCGACCGCCGCGGCCAGCGGGTTGCCCATGAACGTCGGCCCGTGCGCCAGCACCGGCATCTCGCCGCGGCTGATCCCGTCCGCGATCTCCGCGGTGCACAGCGTCGCCGCCATCGTCAGGTAGCCGCCGGTCAGCGCCTTGCCCAGGCACATCACGTCCGGCGACACCCCGGCGTGGTCGGCGGCGAACAGCGCGCCGCTGCGGCCGAAGCCGGTGGCGATCTCGTCGAAGACCAGCAGCATGCCGTGCTCGTCGCACAGCTCGCGCAGCAGCCGCAGGTAGCCGGGGGAGTGGAAGCGCATCCCGCCCGCGCCCTGCACCACGGGCTCCACGATCACCGCGGCCAGCTCGTCGGCGTGCTGCGCGACCAGGTCGGCGAGCGCACCCGCGTACGCCTCGTCGACCGGCGCGTCGAAGCCGGCCGGCGGCTCCGGGGCGAACAGCTGACGGGGCAGCACACCGCCCCACAGGTGGTGCATCCCGCCGTCCGGGTCGCAGACCGACATCGGGTGGAAGGTGTCGCCGTGGTAGCCGCCGCGCCAGGTCAGCACCCGGCGCTTGGCCGGGCGGCCGACCGACTGCCAGTACTGCAGGCACATCTTCAGCGCCACCTCGACCGCGACCGACCCGGAGTCGCCGAGGAAGACGTGCCGCAGCGGCTCCGGGGTGATGTCGACCAGCGTCGCCGCCAGCCGCACGGCGGGCTCGTGGGTGAGCCCGCCGAACATCACGTGGCTCATCCGGCCGAGCTGCTCGCGCACGGCCTCGTCCAGCACCGGGTGCCGGTAGCCGTGGATCGCCGCCCACCAGGAGGACATGCCGTCGATCAGTTCCCGGTGGCCGCCCGCCGGTTCGGCGAGCCGCAGCCGCACCCCGGACGCGGACTCCACCACGTACGGGGCGACGGTGCCGGGCATCGGCCCGTACGGGTGCCAGACGTGCGCCCGGTCGAGGCCGAGGAGGTGCTGGACGTCCGACATCAGGCGTTCGGGGCCAGCTCGGTGCCCGCGCCGCGGCGGCGCACCCGCACCAGGTCGGTCCGCACCTCGTCCGCAGACTCCGCCGCGGCGTCCGCGGCCTCGGCCGGGGCCTGCTCGGCGTGCCCGCCGCACGGGCCGCAGCCGCCGCCGCTGCCGCAGGCGTGCTCCGCGGTGCCGCAGGCAGAGGCAGAGGCGGAGGCCGAGGCGCCGCAGCCGCCGGCCGCCACCGCGTCCGCACGGTGGCGGGGCAGCGTCCGCTCGTCCGCGCCCTCGACGGTGAAGCCCGCGTCCTTGATCATGTCGAGGTCGGCCTGGCCGGCCTGGCCCTCGCTGGTCAGGTAGTCGCCCAGGAAGATCGAGTTGGCGATCTCCAGGCCGAGCGGCTGCAGCGAGCGCAGGTGCACCTCGCGGCCGCCGGCGATCCGCACCTCGACGTCCGGGCAGACGAAGCGGACCATCGCCAGGATGCGCAGGCAGCGCTGCGGGGTGAGGTTCCACTCCTGCGCCAGCGGCGTGCCCTCGAACGGGATCAGGAAGTTCACCGGCACCGAGTCCGAACCCAGGTCGCGCAGCGCGAACACCACGTCGACCAGGTCCTCGTCGCTCTCGCCCATGCCCGCGATCAGGCCCGAGCAGGCGGACAGGCCCGCGCCGTGCGCCTTCTGCACGGTGTCCACCCGGTCCGCGTAGGTGTGGGTGGTGGTGATGTCGCCGTACGTCGACTCGGAGGTGTTCAGGTTGTGGTTGTAGGCGTCCGCGCCGGCCGCCTTCAGCCGCTCCGCCTGGTTGTCGGAGAGCAGACCCAGACAGGCGCAGACCTCGACCTGCTCGTCGGCGCCCTTGATGGCCGCGATGGTGTCGGCCACCCGGTCGATGTCACGGTCCGTCGGACCGCGGCCGCTGGCGACCAGGCAGACCCGCTTCGCGCCACCGGCCAGACCCGCGGCAGCCGCCTCGGCCGCCTGCTCCGGCTTCAGCCAGGTGTACTTGAGGATCTCCGCCTTGGAACCGAGCCGCTGCGAACAGTACGAGCAGTCCTCCGGGCAGAGACCGCTCTTCAGGTTCACCAGGTAGTTGAGCTTGACCCGCCGGCCGAACCACTGGCGGCGGACCTTGCCGGCGGCCGCGACGACGTCGAGCAGTTCGTCGTCGGTGGTGGCGAGGACGGCCAGCGCCTCCTCCCGGGTGGGCAGTTCCCGGCGCAGGCCCTTGGCGGTGAGGGTGTCGAGCAGATCCATGCGCCCGATCCTGCCCGTGCCGCGTCGCGTTCCGCCAGAGGGAACCCGCCAGAAGATCCGCTCGGCGGTGTGCGAGTTGTCACAGTGTCGCCGCACAGGGTAGTGGCGCAGGTCACGTACGCCCCCTTCGTGCGCGCAGCGCCCTCGTCGCCGGGCCCTCGCTTCGGGCCCGACTGATCATCTGCGTTCTTCCGCGGATCCGCCCGGTTTCCATGGAGGAGGAGGCGAAGCTCCCGTCATGCGGGTGGCCGTAAGGGCGGGTGTTACCGTGTGTGTCGTGGCGATCACCCGTGTGAGGCGGGCGTTCAGGTTCCGCTTCTACCCGACGGATGCGCAGGCGGCTGAGTTGTCGCGCACGTTCGGGTGTGTGCGGCTCGTCTACAACAAGGCGCTGGCCGCCCGGTCCGAGGCGTGGACTCTGCGCCGCGAGCGGGTGGGGTACGACGCCACGTCGGCGATGCTGACGGAGTGGAAGCGGACCGACGAACTGGCGATCCTCTCCGAGGTCTCCTCCGTGCCGCTCCAGCAGGCCCTCCGGCACTTGCAGGGCGCGTTCTCCAACTTCTGGCAGAAGCGGGCGGAGTATCCCCGGTTCAAGTCGAAGAAGAAGTCCCGTGGCAGTGCCGAGTGCACCAGGTCCGGGTTCCGGTACCGGGACGGTCGCCTCACGCTGGCGAAGATGGCGGATCCGCTGGACATCGTGTGGTCTCGGCCGCTGCCCGTGGGGCGGTCGCCGTCCACGGTGACCGTGAGCCGGGATGCGGCCGGCCGCTGGTTCGTGTCGATGCTGTGCGAGGACTCGGGCATCGAGCCGCTGCCCGCCGTCAATGCGGTGGTGGGCATCGACGCGGGGATCAGCAACCTGGTGACGCTGTCCACCGGGGAGAAGATCAGCAACCCGAGGCACGGCTGCAAGGACCGGGAGCGCCTGGCCAGGGCGCAGCGGGCGCTGTCCCGCAAGGCGAAGGGCTCGAAGAACCGGGAGAAGGCCCGCGGGAAGGTCGCGCGCGTGCACGCGCGGATCGCCGATCGCCGCCGGGACTTCCTGCACAAGCTCACCACCCGACTCGTCCGCGAAAACCAAGTGGTCGTGATCGAGGACCTGACCGTCCGCAACATGCTCAAGAACCGGAGGCTGTCGAGAGCCGTATCGGACGCGTCCTGGAGCGAGCTGCGGACCATGCTGGAGTACAAGTGCGCCTGGTACGGCCGCGAGCTCGTCGTCGTCGACCGATGGTTCCCCAGCTCCAAGCTGTGCTCGGCCTGCGACACCGTCCGCGACGAGCTGCCGCTGAACGTCCGCGAGTGGACGTGTGGCTGCGGCGCGGTCCACGACCGGGACGTGAACGCGGCACGCAACATCCTGGCCGCCGGACTGGCGGTTGCAGCCTGTGGAGACGATGTAGGACCTCAACGGGGCACTCCGGGCGGGCGGTCGTCGATGAAGCAGGAAGTCGTCCGCCCGTAGCGCTCACGCGCGGCGGCTCAGCCGCGAGGCTGAGGGGAACCCCCGCAGGAGGGGGAGGAAGTCAACTGCTTACAATCTCCCGCATGACCACGCAGGGGGAGCCCGACCAGACCGCGGCCGGCCAGGACGGCACGGCCGCCCGCCCGCGCCGATTCGGCCCCGGCCGGCGCCGCACCGCCCTGTGGTGCGCCCTGGCGATAGCCGCCGCCGGCACCGGATGGGTGGTCAGCCGCCCCAACCCCGGTGATCTCATACCCGGCCTCGGCAGCACCAGCGGCCACTCCAAGAAGGCCCAGCCGGCCCCCGGCCTCGCCTCCGAGCAGCCGCTGACGGAGTCCCAGGCCTTCACCGCCGACCACTACTTCCCGAGCCAGCGCACCGTCGACCAGGCCGGCTTCCAGGCACACCGCACGGCGGCCCGCGAGGGCGGCGACTGCACCGAGATCCTCGCCGACCGCGACCACGACCCGCTGCACGGCGCCGGCTGCCAGGCCTACCTCTCGGTCGCCTTCACCAACGCCGACCAGCAGGTCGTCGGCAGCGTGACCGTCCTCCGCTTCGCCGACGAGCAGAGCGCCCAGAAGGCCCGGCAGGCACTGACCGACCCGGCGGCCCTGGCCTTCCTCACCGCCGAGTCCGCGGCGCCCTCGCCGAGCCCGACCCCCTCGCCGACCGCGACCGTCGGCACCACCGCCTCGCCGGGCACCCCCGCGGGCACCACCCCGCCGCCCAGCCCGACCACCCCCGCGCCGAAGCCCGCCGGCGTGGCCCGCATCGAGCCGGTCGGCCACTACCTGACCGTCACCGTCTCCCGCTACACCGACCAGCGCACCACCCTCACCGCCGGCGACCAGACCCTCGACAAGGCCACCCGCGCCCTCTCCTACGCCGCCCGCGCCCCCTTCCTCTGGATGTAGCGAGCCCTCCGGGGCGGGTGATCAGCGGGAACTGCGCGGACATGGCCGAGTACCTGGGGGCGCGTGGGGGCACCTCCCGGCCGAAGGCTGGGGGAGAACTGCGCATTCCGGATGTGGCGGACTACACCGATCAGGGGCGGCCCCGATCAGTACAGCGCGCCACCCTCGGATTGCGCAGTTCCCCGCGCCCCCGGCCGTTCAGCCTCCCAGCCGGTTCACGGCGGTGACCCGGAGGACGGCGCGGCCCTCCTCGTCGGAGCCGTAGAGGTCGACCTCGGCGCTGATGCCCCAGTCGCGGTCGCCCGCCGGGTCGTCGAAGATCTGCCGGACCCGCCAGAGGCCCTCGTCCTCGACCTCTTCGATCAGCAGCATCTTCGGGCCGCGCGCGTCGGGCCCCGTGCCGAGGTCGTCGTACTCCTCCCAGTACCCGTCCATCGCGTCCGCCCAGCGGTCGCCGTCCCAGCCGTACTCGCTGTCCAGCTCGCCCAGCGCGTCGTAGTGCTCCAGCGCCGCGAGCTCCACCCGGCGGAACATCTCGTTGCGCACCAGTACCCGGAACGCCCGCGCGTTCGCGGTGACCGGCGCCGGCTTGTCGTCGAGCCTGACCTCGCCGGCCTCGGGCTCGGTCGGGTTGGCGAGCTGCTCCCATTCGTCGAGCAGCGAGGAGTCGACCTGCCGGACGAGTTCGCCGAGCCAGGCGATGACGTCCTTCAGGTCGTCGGTCTTGATGTCGTCGGGGACGGTCTGCTCCAGTGCCTTGTAGGCGCTGGCCAGGTACCGGAGCACGATGCCCTCGGTGCGGGCCAGCTCGTAGAAGCCGACGTAGTCGGTGAAGGTCATGGCCCGCTCGTACAGGTCGCGGACGACGGACTTGGGCGCCAGCGGGTGGTCGCCGATCCACGGGTGGGCCCGGCGGTAGACCTCGTAGGCGTGGCCGAGCAGCTCCTCGAGCGGCTTCGGGTAGGTGATCTCCTGGAGCCGGGCCATCCGCTCCTCGTACTCGATGCCGTCGCGCTTCATCTCGCCGACGGCCTCGCCGCGCGCCTTGTTCTCCTGGGAGGCGAGGATCTGCCGCGGGTCGTCGAGGGTCGCCTCGACCACGGAGACGACGTCCATCGCGTACGAGGGCGACTCCTGGTCGAGCAGTTCGAAGGCGGCCAGCGCGAAGGTGGAGAGCGGCTGGTTGAGCGCGAAGTTCTCCTGGAGGTCGAGGGTGAGGCGGACCCGGCGGCCCTCGGGGTCGGGCTCGTCCAGCTGCTCGACGACGCCGCCCTCCAGCAGCGAGCGGTAGATGGCGATGGTGGAGCGGATGTGGCGGCGCTGGGCGGAGCGGTCCTCGTGGTTGTCGGTGAGGAGCTTGCGCATCGCGGAGAAGGCGTCGCCGGGCCGGCCGATCACGGACAGCAGCATGGCGTGGCTGACCTTGAACCGGCTGACCAGGGGCTCCGGGTCGGCGGCGATGAGGCGCTCGAAGGTCTCCTCCGACCAGCCGACGAAGCCCTCCGGGGCCTTCTTGCGGACGACCTTGCGGCGCTTCTTCGGGTCGTCGCCGGCCTTGGCGAGCGCCTTGTCGTTCTCCACCACGTGCTCGGGGGCCTGCGCCACGACCTGGCCGACGGTGTCGAAGCCGGCCCGGCCGGCCCGGCCGGCGATCTGGTGGAACTCGCGGGCCCGCAGCACCCGCACCCGCTGTCCGTCGTACTTGGAGAGCGCGGTGAAGAGCACGGTGCGGATCGGCACGTTGACCCCGACGCCCAGCGTGTCGGTGCCGCAGATGACCTTCAGCAGGCCCGCCTGGGCGAGCCGCTCGACGAGCCGGCGGTACTTGGGCAGCATGCCGGCGTGGTGCACGCCGATGCCGTGCCGTACGTACCGGGAGAGGTTGCGGCCGAACTTCGTGGTGAAGCGGAAGTTGCCGATCAGGGCGGCGATGGCGTCCTTCTCCGCCTTGGTGCACATGTTGATGCTCATCAGCGACTGCGCCCGCTCCACCGCCTCCTTCTGGGTGAAGTGCACGACGTAGACCGGCGCCTGGCCGGTGGAGAGCAGTTCCTCCAGGGTGTCGTGCAGGTTGGTGCGCCGGTACTCGTAGAAGAGCGGCACCGGGCGGGTCGCCGAGCGGACGACGACGGTCGGCCGGCCGGTGCGGCGGGTGAGGTCCTCCTCGAAGCGGCGGACGTCGCCCAGGGTGGCGGACATCAGCAGGAACTGCACCTGCGGCAGCTCCAGCAGAGGGATCTGCCAGGCCCAGCCGCGGTCCGGCTCGGCGTAGAAGTGGAACTCGTCCATGACGACCTGGCCGATGTCGGACCGCTCGCCGTCGTGCAGGGCGATCTGGGCCAGCACCTCGGCGGTGCAGCAGATGATCGGCGCGGTCGGATTGACGCTCGCGTCGCCGGTCATCATGCCGACCTGTTCGGTGCCGAAGATCTTGCAGAGGTCGAAGAACTTCTCCGAGACCAGGGCCTTGATCGGCGCGGTGTAGAAGGTCCGCTTGCCCTCGGCGAGCGCGGCGAAGTGCGCGCCTGCGGCGACCAGGCTCTTGCCGGAGCCGGTCGGGGTCGCCAGGATCACGTTGTTCCCGGAGACCAGCTCGATGAGCGCCTCCTCCTGGGCGGGGTAGAGGGTGATGCCGCGCTCCGTCGCCCACTCGGCGAAGGTCTCGAACAGGGCGTCGGGGGTGGCGGGCTTCGGCATCAGGTCCAGGAGGGTCACCGGCCTATCTTGCCTGGTCCGGATCATCTCGGGCAAAGCCCTTGCGGTGCGGGCCGTCGCCGGGCGGCCCGGCGGGGCCCGGCCCCGCGCGGCCGGATCAAGCCATCATCCCCATCGGAAACTCCGATGTAACCCCGTCCGGCGCTATTTGTCATCTGGGTCGGATTTACATCCGATCATGGTTTCGCGGCGGAACGCAAAACACCGGAGAGCGTTACAGCGTGGTACTGCACCTCGGGGTGTGAAACTCCTAATGTCAACGGTCTACACCGACTTCTGCGAGGAGTTGAGATGAGCCGAGTCGTCAGGGCGGCGCTGTTCCAGACCGCATGGACAGGGGACAAGGAAACGATGGTCGCCGCCCACGAAAAGGCGGTGCGCGACGCGGCGGCGCAGGGCGCGCAGATCATCGGTTTCCAGGAGGTCTTCAACGCCCCGTACTTCTGCCAGGTCCAGGAGCCCGAGCACTACGGGTGGGCGGAGCCCGTCCCGGACGGGCCGACCGTGCAGCGCATGCAGGCCCTCGCCAAGGAACTGCACATGGTGATCGTCGTGCCGGTCTACGAGGTCGAGCAGGCCGGCTTCTACTACAACACCGCCGCCGTCATCGACGCCGACGGCAGCTACCTCGGCAAGTACCGCAAGCACCACATCCCGCAGGTGAAGGGATTCTGGGAGAAGTACTACTTCAAGCCGGGAAACCTCGGCTGGCCGGTCTTCGAGACCGCCGTCGGCAAGGTCGGCGTGTACATCTGCTACGACCGGCACTTCCCCGAGGGCTGGCGCGCCCTGGGCCTCGCCGGCGCCGAGATCGTCTACAACCCCTCGGCCACCAGCCGCAGCCTCTCCCAGTACCTGTGGCAGCTGGAGCAGCCGGCCGCGGCCGTCGCCAACGAGTACTACATCGCCGCGATCAACCGGGTCGGCGTCGAGGAGTACGGCGACAACGACTTCTACGGCACCAGCTACTTCGTCGACCCGCGCGGCCAGTTCGTCGGCGACGTCGCCTCCGACAAGAACGAGGAGCTGGTCGTCCGCGACCTCGACCTCGGCCAGATCGAGCAGGTCCGCCAGCAGTGGGCGTTCTACCGCGACCGCCGACCGGACGCCTACGGCCCGCTCGGCGAGGCCTGAGAGGAGCAGCGCCCGTGACCCGTACCGTGATCCGCGGCGGCCTGGTGATCACCGCCGCCGAGGAAATCGCCGCCGACGTGCTGATCGAGGACGAGAAGATCGTCGCCCTCGCCGCGCCCGGCAGCAGCGCCGCCGACTGGACGGCCGACCGGGTGATCGACGCGGCCGGGATGTACGTGATCCCCGGCGGCGTCGACGCCCACACCCACATGGAGCTGCCCTTCGGCGGCACCTTCGCCTCCGACACCTTCGAGACCGGCACCCGGGCCGCGGCCTGGGGCGGCACCACCACGATCGTCGACTTCGCCGTCCAGTCCGTCGGCGCCTCGCTGCGCGAGGGCCTGGACGCCTGGCACGCCAAGGCCGAGGGCAACTGCGCGATCGACTACGGCTTCCACATGATCCTCGGCGACGTCAACGACGCCAGCCTCAAGGAGATGGACCTGCTGGTGGGGGAGGGCGTCACCTCCTTCAAGCTGTTCATGGCCTACCCCGGCGTCTTCTACAGCGACGACGGCAAGATCCTTCGGGCCATGCAGCGCGGCGCCGACAACGGCGGCCTGATCATGATGCACGCCGAGAACGGCATCGCCATCGACGTCCTCGTCGAGCAGGCCCTCGCCGCCGGCAGGACCGACCCCCGCTACCACGGCGAGGTCCGCCGCGAACTGCTGGAGGCCGAGGCCACCCACCGGGCGATCAAGCTCGCCCAGGTCGCCGGCTCACCGCTGTACGTGGTGCACGTCTCCGCCGCCTCCGCGGTCGCCGAGATCGCCGGCGCCCGCGACCAGGGCCTGCCGGTCTTCGGCGAGACGTGCCCGCAGTACCTCTTCCTCTCCACCGACAACCTCGCCGAGCCCGGCTTCGAGGGTGCCAAGTACGTCTGCTCCACCCCGCTGCGGCCCAGGGAGCACCAGGCCGAGCTCTGGAAGGGCCTGCGGACCAACGACCTCCAGGTGGTCTCCACCGACCACTGCCCGTTCTGCTTCGTCGGCCAGAAGGAACTCGGCCGCGGCGACTTCTCCAAGATCCCCAACGGCCTGCCCGGCGTGGAGAACCGGATGGACCTGCTCCACCAGGCGGTCGTCGACGGGCACATCACCCGCCGCCGCTGGATCGAGATCGCCTGCGCCACCCCCGCCCGGATGTTCGGCCTCTACCCGAAGAAGGGCACCGTCGCGCCCGGCGCCGACGCCGACATCGTGGTCTACGACCCGAACGCGGTGCAGACGATCTCCGCCGAGACCCACCACATGAACGTCGACTACTCGGCGTACGAGGGCAAACGGATCACCGGCAAGGTGCGCACCGTGCTCTCCCGCGGCACCGTCGTGGTCGACGGCGACAACTACCTCGGACGCGCAGGCCACGGCCGCTACCAGCCGCGCGCCACCTGTCAGTACCTCGACCGCTAGGAGCCCCGTGGACATCGGACTCGTTCTCCAGACCGACCCGCCCGCCCAACTGCTCATCGACCGGATGAAGCGCGCCGAGGCGGCCGGCTTCACCCACGGGTGGACGTTCGACTCCGTCGTGCTCTGGCAGGAGCCCTTCGTCATCTACAGCCGCATCCTCGCCGAGACCGAGCGCATGATCGTCGGCCCGATGGTGACCAACCCCGCCACCCGCACCTGGGAGGTCACCGCCTCGCTCTTCGCCACCCTCAACGACATGTACGGCAACCGCACCGTGTGCGGCATCGGCCGCGGCGACTCGGCGCAGCGGGTCGCCGGCCGCCGCCCCGCCGGGCTCGGCATGCTCGGCGAGGCGATCCACGCCATCCGCGGGCTCGCCGAGGGCCGCACCGTCGAGGTCGACGGCACCGACATCCACCTCCCCTGGGTCAAGGAGGGCGCCCGGTTGCCGGTCTGGATGGGCGCCTACGGCCCCAAGGCGCTGCACCTCACCGGGCAGGTCGCGGACGGCTTCATCCTGCAGCTCGCCGACCCCTACCTCACCGAGTGGATGGTCAAGGCCGTCCGCGACTCCGCCGTCGAGGCGGGCCGCGACCCGTCCGAGGTCACCGTCTGCGTCGCCGCCCCCGCCTACGTCACCGCCGACGACTCGCCCGAGGCGCTGGCGCACGCCCGGGAGCAGTGCCGCTGGTTCGGCGGCATGGTCGGCAACCACGTCGCCGACCTCGTCTCCCGTTACGGCGAGCACTCCTCGATGGTCCCGGAGGAGCTCACCGCCTACATCAAGGACCGCCACGGCTACGACTACAGCCACCACGGCCGGGCCGGGAACCCGGACACCGCCTTCGTCCCCGACGAGATCGTCGACCGGTTCTGCCTGATCGGCACCCCCGAACGGCAGCTCGCCAAGCTCGGACAGCTCCGCGCCCTGGGCGTCGACCAGTTCGCCGTGTACGCCATGCACGACGCCATCGAGCCCACCATCGACGCCTACGGCAAGAGCGTCATCCCCGCTCTCTCCTGACCCACCGGCACCAGACGCACCATCACCTTCCGTCCCCGGCGGCCGCCCCCCACGGCGGCCGCCGGGCCGTCCCCCCGCACAAGGTGGTAGCCCGTGTCCACAGCCCAGACCGTGCAGCCCGACGGCCGCGTCGAGCTCGCCCCCGACGCCGACCTCTCCGACCCCCGCTTCGCCAACGACGACCTGAGACCCGTCCCCGTCGCCCGACGCCGCTGGACCACCTACAACTTCCTCGCCCTCTGGGTCGGCATGGCCCACAACATCCCGTCCTGGACCCTCGCCTCCGGCCTGGTCGCGCTCGGAATGGACTGGAAGCAGGCCGTCCTCACCATCGCGCTCGCCAACCTGATCGTCCTGGTGCCGATGCTGCTCACCGGCCACGCCGGCACCAAGTACGGAATCCCCTTCCCGGTGTTCGCCCGCGCGTCGTTCGGCCTGCGCGGCGCCAACCTGCCGGCCATGGTCCGGGCCGCGGTGGCCTGCGCCTGGTTCGGCATCCAGACCTGGATCGGCGGCGAGGGCATCTTCCTGCTCGCCGGCAAACTGCTCGGCTCCGGCTGGCAGGACGCCGGCCATGTCGGCGGCTACCCCTGGACGCAGTGGCTCTCGTTCCTGATCTTCTGGCTGATCGAGATGGCGATCATCGCCCGCGGCATGGAGACGCTGCGCCGCTTCGAGAACTGGGCGGCGCCGTTCGTCATCGTCGGCGCGCTCGCCCTGCTGATCTGGATCAGCGTGAAGGCCGGTGGCTTCGGACCGCTGCTCGACCAGCCCTCCAAGCTCGGCTGGGACGGCGACTTCTGGAAGGTCTTCTTCCCCGCCCTGATGGGCATGATCGGCTTCTGGTCGACGCTCTCGCTGAACATCCCGGACTTCACCCGCTTCGGCGGCTCCCAGAAGGCGCAGATCCGCGGCCAGGCGCTCGGCCTGCCCACCACCATGACGCTGTTCGCGCTGCTGTCGGTGCTGGTCACCTCCGGCTCCCAGGCCGTCTACGGCGAGCCGATCTGGGACCCGATCGCGCTGGCCGCCAAGATGGACTCCACCGCGGGCATCCTGTTCGCCCTGCTCACCGTCCTGATCGCCACCCTGTCGGTGAACATCGCCGCGAACGTGGTCTCGCCCGCCTATGACCTCGCCAACCTCGCCCCGAGGTTCGTCAACTTCCGTACCGGAGCGATGATCACCGGCGTGGTCGGGATCGTCATCTTCCCGTGGAAGCTGATCTCCGACCCGCAGATCTACATCTTCACCTGGCTCGGCGTGGTCGGCGGCCTGCTCGGCACCGTCGCCGGCGTCCTCATCGCCGACTACTGGATCGTCCGCCGCACCTCGCTCCACCTCGCCGACCTCTACCGCCCGCACGGCCGCTACTGGTACACCGGCGGCTGGAACTGGCGCGCCGTCACCACCCTGCTCGTCGGCGGCCTGCTCGCCGTCGGCGGCTCCTACGGCGGCCCCTTCCCCGCCGACGGCCTGATCCCCCTCCTCAAGCCGCTGGCCGACTACGGCTGGGCGGTCGGCTTCGCCACCTCCCTCGCCCTCTACACGCTCTTCAGCACGTCGTCGGTCCGCACGTAGAGTGCGGTCGCGAGGGTGTCCATCTCGGTCGTCACAAACCGAGGTTGGACACCCTCGCGCCATCTCCGCAGCCATCCCTGGGAATCAATCATCCAGTGGCCGGAAGCGACACGATCTACCTGGCAGCACCTGAGCACGCGATGGATCTCATGCGAAGCGTGGCAGCGGCGTTATCCATCAGGGGATCGATGTGTTGGAAACCGTTCTACCGGAACCGCCGTCGGATCCCGGATCCAGTCCGTCCGACGGGCCATCCGTCGGTAGGCCTCTTGTGCCGGTTCGCTTACTGGCAGACGGTATCGGCTGCAATTCCCCGAACCAGCCTCTCCAGAGCCTCGACGCCTACTCCGAGCGACGCGAGCCAGTCAGCGACGATGTAAATCTCCGAAGAGGATGAAATTCCGAGAAAATATCTCCCTCCATCCATCTCGCCGATCGGGAAGATTTCCTCGCCAACCTCCTGCCCCCATTCTGAAAATCTGTCGTCCTCGCCGTCCGCAAGAGAGGGATCCAACTCGAACGGAACACGCGCACACGAGATCCCCGGACCATCGACATCGACCGTGAGGCCGCCGAACTCGGATAGAAACAGCTCGGCTGCGGCATGCATGTGGAAGCCGGAAGATTCGAGCCTGCGGCGCCAGGGCAGAACATCGACCTTCCGCCCGGGTCGCCAGCCCGCAGCCAGAAGCTCGCGCTCGGTCTCATCGGAGAATCTCGACATTTGCGTTCAAATCCCGTCATCCGTTATGAAGTCCAGCTTATAATGCTCGCTCAATGGCCTGCAGCTCGAACACGGACCGATCGGCCGACCGTGCTTCTCGTGCTCCGTAGTACTGCGAATGATCATCGCGGCCGCCGCAGAGCCCGTCGGATCGATATTGGAGTCCAGGGCTCGGGACAGAAGTACGGGAAGACCGCACATGCCGTGGCCTCGTCCGCGCTTGTCCATCGGAACGCCGTCCACAAGAGCTTGCACGTCAGGATGGAGGACGGGTGCAGCCCCTCTGATGCTAGGGCTCGTCCAAATCGTTCCATTGGGAAGCTTGAGTCCCTCCGAAGCCACGGGCCGCATTTTCGACGGAGTGACCTTTGTATTCTTATCCGCCACGATCTTGACTTCCCTGAGAAGGTCATCGTGCTGATGCGGGGACAACCCCAAAGGATCGGACCACGTGTGCGGGTTGTGAACGTAGGCTACCGGATTTGGGGCCGGCGCAAGACCAAGGGGATCCGGGCTGGCGTACCGCGCAGTTTCAGGATCATAGTAGCGATTGACATTGTAGTGCAGGCGAGATTCCGGGTCGAAGTACTGCCCCGGGAATCGTAGCGGCGTGTAACCATTGCTGGCGCTGGACCACGTGGTATTGCCCCAGACAGTGGTGGTCGCATGCCAGGCGATGTCACCTGTATCAAGGTCGACAAGTTCGGCCGGAGAGCCGACCAGATCGGTGACGACGGCGAAAAATCTGCGGTCGATTCGTTCCTGCGTATCATCGCCGGCCGGGGTGGTGATCGTCTCGCTTTGAGTGATCGGATGCAGCTCGTGGTAATCCCAGCTGATTGTGTGCAGGCCGGGCAAGTACGGCGCACGTGTCGCCTGTTCAGCCAGGGCGGGGCCGTCCCAGGTGAAGTCGGTCTGCTCTTCGATTGTGACGCCGTCAGTTCCGAGCCGCTGTTTGGCTATTCGACGGCCGAACGGATCGTATAGGTAGCGCCATTCCGTCCCGTCAGGAGTGATGACGCTACTGATTCGGCCTTCGATGTCCCATGAATACCGCCAGGTTTCCGGCTTCCTGGACAGTCGGGTCTTCTGTCGAAGGGTGATGCGGCCGGCCGCGTCGTACTCATAGCGGACGCGGCCGGCCGAGATGAGCTGAGTGCCGCCGTAGGTCCGAACCCCAATTGCGGCCTCGGTGGCACTGGTGGCCGGCCATTGAGCAGTGGTGAGGTTGCCCGCCTCATCGTATGTGTATGTCTCGGTCCAGTCTTCTGCCTGGACCCGGGTGACACGGTTAGCCATGTCGAGATCGAAGGTGCGCCGGCCCGACAGAATGTCTTCGACGGCCATCAGATTACCGTCGGCACGGTAGCTGTACCTGCGGTCTTGGAGAGCGGAGGAATGGCCCGGTCCCGTCGTACTCAGGGTCTGGCCGGTCAGGTGGAATCGGGCATCCCATGAACTGGTCAGGCTCAGGCGGTCGCCATATGCACGGTGCTGCTCGCGTCCAAGGAGGTCGAAAGTGAATCTGAGGTCGCCGCCGCTGGTACCCAAGACCGCCGGCCGACCGGCGGCGTCATACGTCCAGGTACTGATGTGCCCACCAGGTGTGGTGCGCTGGACTCGCCGTCCCAGCGGATCGCGGACCTGAACGAGTGTACGTCCGTTGACCGACTCCGTGAGCAGGTTACCCAGCGCATCAACGGTTCGGACCACCTCCGCGTCCGGACCGATGGCCCGGATCAGGTATCCGGCATCGTCGTAGACATAGGAAGTAACATCGCCTCCGACGCTCTTAGCCGCAACACGCCCGAGCAGGTCGTAAGTGTATTGGACCTCCTGCCCGAGCGGGTTGACACGAGCAATCACCTGACCGGCTGGGTCCAGTCGGTAGCTGACGCTCCGGCCATCGAAGTCCCGCTCCTCGACCAGCCTGCCAGCCGCATCGTAGGTGTATTCCCACTGCTGACCAAGAGGGTTGATGGCCGACACTAGTTGCATATTGGCGTCGTAGGTGTAGGCGTACCGGGCACCGTCAGGACCAATCGCCGCAGCGGGGGTCTCGAAATGCGTGTACTCGAACGTACTGACCTGCCCGATCTGGTCGGTGTGGGTCAGTAGGTTTCCTTCGCCGTCGTATGCCCACGACTCCGTGGTGCCGTCCGCGGCAACACGGTTCAGCGGGTATCCCTCCGCTGTCCACGTGTGGCGGGTTACATCCCCCATTGGTCCGCTGACCGCCGTCGTGTGCCCGAAGGCATCGTGCTGAAAGCGCGTCGTGGCGGCTGCTGGATCAGTGACTTCCATCGGCAGGCCTGCCGGACTGCAACGGACCACGGTCGTGCTGCCGAGCGCATTGGTAACGGAAGCGAGATGGCCGAGTTCGTCGTAGGTGTAACGGGTAATGGCACCGGTCGGATCGGTGAAGGTCGTCAGCCGGCCGGATCGGTCGTAGACGTGGTGCCAGGTGGCGCCGCCGGGTTCGGTGACGGTCTCGGGCAGGCTCAGCCCCGCGGCGTAGGTGACCGTGGCTTGTTCGCCGTCGGGGCGGGTGATGGTGGTGAGGTCGCCGGCGCCGTCGTACGCGTAGCGGGTGGTGCGGCCGAGGGGATCGGTCTCGGCGAGGAGCCGATCGTAGGGGTCGCGTTCGTAGTGGGTGGTGTGGCCGAGCGGGTCGGTGATCGCGGTGATCTGGGCGTGCTCGTTGACCAGGTAACTGGTGGTGTGGCCGAGCGCGTTGGTCTCGGTGTGGGTGCGCAGGCCGGTGGCGGGGTCCGGGTCGCCGTAGGTGAAGTGGAAGCGCAGGGCGCCGTCGGTGCCGCCCTCGTCGACGACCCGGTCGTGGGCGTCGTAGCTGTAGACGTACTGGGAGTTGTTGCGGTCGGTCCAGGAGAGCATCCGGCCGCTGGCATCGTTGGCGAAGCGCATCGGCTTGCCGGAGGAGTTGTAGACGCTGGTGAGGTAGTTCGTTCATGTGACTGTCCGACAGCGACGCCCACTTCGTCAGCAGCGCCTCGTAGGAGGCCCCCTCGTAAGCCTCACCCAGCGCCTTGATCGTCGCCGTCGACTCCCGGTGCGCCTCGTCCACCCTGTCGGCGAACTCCCGGACGTGGTCGGCGAACTCGCGGACCTTGTCCTCGTTCACCGACGGCCACCTGATCCCGATGAACGCCAGGAACGACTCCACCTCATCGGGCAACTCGATCGCCATGCTGATCCTCCCCCGTCACTGCATGCGCGTCCACGATCGCACAGGAGTCCGACAGAGCTGAAGTCGCGATTGTTGGACCAGGCGCGTCAACAGGCCTGGTCCCGCCCATTTCTCAGGGTCCACCAGCTCAGGGCAGGTGCCACCCAGGGCACTCATCCTCGCCGCCTCGGAACGGTAGGAGCTCTCCACGCTGCGCTACGCCGCCTGGCGGCCCGTCATCGCCGACCGTGCGGCGGAGCGCTACGGCACCGGTGGACGCCATGGCGCCCGCCGGTCCTTGCCCGTGCCGCCCTGGGTGCCGCCGATGCCCACTGGCTGCGCGACGAGGACGCCGACCTGGAACAGCTCCTGAACCAGGCCCTTTGCCCTCTGGCGGGGGCTTGCATGCGCACGTCCAGGAACTGCGCCCGCGCCCGTAGGTCCTGGGCAGCTTCGCCGTGCCGGACATGCGGTCGTCCCGCCCCGCCGTCATCCGACCGCCGGAGGGACACGAGGAGGTCTCAGCCGCCGACGGCCAGGGCGACCGTGACACGTCGGGTGTACAGGTTGACTCCGCGGACCTCGACGAACACGTCATGGCCGGCCTTCGGGTCGAAGTCGGTGCGGTCGGCGTAGTCGGAGACGGGAACCAGGGCTTGGACGCCTTCGGCGACCTCGACGAAGAATCCGATCGGAGCGATCGTCGTCACCCGGGCCCGTAGCAGCCGTCCCAGCGTCGTCCGGGCGAATTCCTGGAGGGGATCGGGAAACAGGTCCTTCATGGAGAGCGAAACCTCTCCCCGCTCCGGATCGACGCCGAGGACGACGACGTTCACCTCGTCCCCGACGTCCGTCACGTCGGAGACGTCGGCGACTCGCTGCCTGGACAGCTGCGGCATGGTGACGAGTCCCTCGACTCCGTCACCGATGTCCACCAGAACGCCGAAATGGGCGACGGATGACACCACACCCCTACGCACCTCGCCGGACCGCAAGGATTCGATGCCGTTCTCGTGCACCGGTACACCCTCTCTCGAACCGCTATTCCTCGAACATCTCACCGGCATCGCTCCAGCCGACTTGAGCGTCGTGGTTCCAATTCCACCACTTGGCCTCGGCGATGAGTGAGTCGAACCGGGGGATGTGCTCCTGGTCGGTGATCCACTCGTGCTCCTCGGCACCGCGGGAGTTCTGATGGCGGCAGACGGCCACGGCCGACCCCACCGCGGCGGGCGCCGCACCGCGTCGGCTCGTCGACATCCGGGTCGCCAACACCCGATTCGTCCTGGACCGCCTCGCGGTGTTGAATCGCGGCGGCAATCCGGACGCCGAGCACCGCCGCCTGCCCGCCGGACTGGCCGGCCGGATCGACCTCTCCGCCGTCGGCATGGCCGGCCACTCGCTCGACGGCGCCACCGATGCTCAGGTGATGCACGACGACCCCGGGTGGACGCCGCGGTCGACCTCGACGGGGGACTGGACTTCGGCGAGGGGAGCCCGGTCGGCAGCGTCGTCGCGAACGGACTGGACCGGCCCTTCCTGCTGATGAGCAGTCGTTCTGGGCCAACCTTCGCGGCCCGCACCGCAACATCCGGCTGACCGGCGCAGGGCACCTCTCGTACACCGACCTGCAGGTGCAACTGCCGCGGACGCCGGCCGGGGTCGTGCAGACCCCAGGTCGGCACCATCGACCCCGCCGCCTCGGTCGCGGCCCAGCGCGCCTACATCGACGCCTCCCTCGACCGCGAACTGCGCCACCGCGACACCCGCCTGCTGGACGGCCCGTCGAGCGGCTTCCCGGAGGCCGAGTTCGTGGCGTAATCGGGTAGTCATATGCCCTCGTTCATCCCTGGTGTTCCGGTGTATCTCGACATGAAGTATCTTGATGTCGAGATTTCAAGCGGAGGGGCGGGGGATCGCCATGCGGCGGAACGGCGATGGGCTGGTAGCGCAGTTGCAGCGGCCGCCGGGTGGTCGGGACGGGCGGATGATGCTGCTCGCCCAGTTCGTCGACCGGACCGGCACCGGCGTATGGGCGGCGGCGTCGGTGCTGTACTTCACCTTCCTCCGAGGCCTGGACGCCCGACAGGTCGGCCTGCTCCTCGGGGTCGCCGCGGTGGCCGGAATCGCCGGATCCCCGCTGGCGGGACGGGCGGCCGAACGGCTCCCGGTCCGCGGCCTGCTGACCGCCTGCCACCTGCTGCGGCTCGCCACCACGGCCCTGCTGCTGGTGGTGCACGACTTCGCGGTCCTGCTGGTCGTGGTGGCCCTCACCTGCCTGGGCGAGCGGGCGGCCAAGACCCTGGAGATGCTCTTCGCCACCCGGATCGCGGGTGAGCGCAGAGGCGTCTACCAGGCACTGTTCCGCAGCACGGCCAACGCCGGCTACGCACTCGGCGCGGGTATCGCGGCCCTGGGGCTGGCGGTCGGCACCGCGAACGCGTACCGCGCACTGATCCTGGCCAACGCCCTCTCCTTCGTCCTGGCAGCTGCACTCGTCCTGCGCACGGGCGAGCCGGACGGGCACGGCCTGGTGGTCGCTCGGCATCCGGCAGGCGGGGGAGCGGAGACCCCGGGCGCGACGGCGGCCGCACCCAGCCCCTGGCGGGACCGCGGCTACCTGCGGTTCGTCCTGCTCGACATCCCGCTGAACCTCGACGACTCCGTGCTCAACGTGGGCCTGCCGCTGTGGCTCGTCCACCACACCGCCGCGCCGCACGCCCTCGTCCCCGCGTTCCTGGTGCTCAACACCGTCCTCGTCGTGCTGCTGCAACTGCGGGTCTCCGCCTGGGCCGACGGCCCGCACGGAGCGGTCAAGCCCCTGCGTTGGTACGGGCTGACGCTGCTCGCCTGCTGCCTGGTCCTGGCGGCCGCGACCGGCGGCGGCGCCTGGCCGGCCTCGGTGGCGCTGCTGACGGCCGCCGTCCTGGTCACCCTGGCGGAGCTGCTGCGCTCGGTCAGCTCCTGGGAGTTGGCGGTGAGCCTGGCGCCGCCACGGGCCCGGGCCTCGTACCTGGGGGTCGCCGGGATGGCCCAGTCGGTGCAGAAGTCGGTGGGGCCGCTGCTGCTCACCGGGGTGGTGATGACCGCAGGCCCGCTGGGCTGGATCGCCCTGGGCGGGGCGACGACCGGCCTCGGCCTGCTGCAACGGCGCGCGAGCCTGCGGCGGCTGACCTCCGCGGAGCCGGCCGTGTCGCCGCCGCCCGCCCAGCCCGACGCGTCGCCGGCCCCCTCGGCCAGGTCCGTGTCCTCCTGACGTTCGGACGCAGTGGCGGGCGGTGTGCCGACGGGCGGGCGGCGCCGGCCGCTGCCAGGCTGGGCCGCGGTGGCACTCTCGATGGGAGAAGACGTGATCACTACCGACTTCGTACCCGGTTCCCCCTGCTGGCTCGACCTCGGCGCCCCCGACGTCGCCGCGACCGCCGACTTCTACGGCGCCGTTCTCGGCTGGGAGACCAAGTCCTTCGGCGAGGAGGCCGGCGACTTCCGGGCCTTCCGCCACAACGGCAAGACCGTCGCCGGCATCGGGCCCCTCACCGAGGAGGGCGCCCGCTCCGCCTGGATGCTCTATTTCAAGACCACCGACGTCGACGCCACCGCCGAGGCCGTGCAGCGGCTCGGCGGCACCGTCCGGGTGCCCCCGATGGGCGCGGGCGAGGAGGGTCGGATGGCCCAGTTCTCCGATCCGCTCGGCGGCCAGTTCGCCGTCTGGCAGCCGATCGGCGATCCCGGCGTGGAGCAGGTCGACGACCCGGTCAGCCTGAACTGGACCGAGCTCTACACCACCGACGCGTCCGCCGCCCGCGAGTTCTACGGCGAGCTCTTCGGCTGGCAGTTCGGGGCCATGCCGCTGCCCGGCGGCATGGAGGGCACCTACTGGCTGATCACCCCCGCCGGCCTCCCGCAGGAGCGGATGCAGGGCGGCCTGATGCAGCTGCCCCCGGAGCACCTGGTGCTCACCGGCGGCAAGCCGTACTGGCACCCGGTGTTCGCCGTCGAGGACGCCGACGACGCCGCCGCGAAGGTCACCGCCAACGGCGGCAGCCTCCAGATGGAGCCCGAGGACGCCCCCGGCGTCGGCCGCCTCGCGGTCTGCGTGGACCCCAACGGCGCGGACTTCGTCGTCCTCAAGCCCTCGCCGGCGGCCTGACACCGGTCGCCGACCCGCCACCGCGCGACCGACGGCACGGGCCGACCGGGCACCCCGCCCGGCCGGCCCGTCCGCATGCCCGCCCGCCCCGGAAAAGCCCGCGGGACGACCACGCGATGATGGCGGAATGAAGCTCCGGATCGACGCCACCGACCTGCCCGGCCGCAGCTGCGCCCCCGGCCCCGGCTTCCCCGGCGCGACCGGCATCCATGTCGCGGTGCAGCGCCGCGGGCGGCCGGACGAGCTGCTCGACCCGCAGCCCGGGGACGCCCCCGCCGCGACCTGGACGCTGGAGTGCACCGCCACCCGCACACCCCGGGGCATCGATCTGCGCGGATCCCACATCCAGGGCGGCCCGCACGCCCGGTTCGTCTACCTCTCCTGGGGCAGTGTGGACGCGGCCGGCGCCTTCGCCGTGTTCCGGCGCGCCAAGCTGATGCTGGACGCCGTCGACCCGGACACCGCCGCGGCGGCCGTGGACTCCGGGCTGCTGGTCGCCTGCCTGGGGCTCACCGACGGCAGGGGCAACCCGCTGTGTGCGGCGGTCCGCCCGCCGGCGATCACCTGGTCGGCCGGCTGACCGCACCGCCCGGACCGCGCACGCGGCCCGGATCACCCGTGTTGCGGGCCGGACCGGTGCTCTCCCCGGGTGACGGCCCGCGCCGAAACGGTGGCGACACGTGCCCGCTCCCGGCCCGCTGGGTAGCGTCGGCAGTCTCGGCCGGTGTGCCCGGGGCGGCCGCAGGGCGACGGCCCGGGCGGTTCGGCGGAGCAGCAGCCGCAGCACACAGCCGCAGCACACAGCTGCAGCACGATGCCGCCGGGCGACGAGTCGGGGAGGGAAGCGCACGTGGTCGACGCAGCCGAGGATGGGACGGTCCGGCCGCCGGGGACGGCCCTGGGGCGCCGGAGGTTCCTCAAGTCCGCCGGCCTGGCCGCCGTGCCCGTCCTGCTGACCGCCCCCGACGCGGCCGCCGCACCCCCCGCGCCGGTGCCGACGGACTCGGCCGACCTGACGGACCTGCTGACGGCCCCCGCCGACGGCGACGCGGTGGCCCGCCTGCTGACCACCCCCGCCGACCGGCGCGACGTCCGTTGGATCCGGCGCGCCCTGCAGATCGCCGTCGCCGTCGAACTCGCGACCATCCCGCCGTACCTGTGCGCCTTGTGGTCGATCAAGGACCGGACGAGCGAACCCGCCCGGCTGATCCAGGGGATCGTCGGCGACGAGATGTTCCACATGGGCCTGGCCTGCAACCTGCTCACCGCGGTCGGCGGCCGGCCCCGGATCGTCGACTCCGTCCTCGGCTACCCGGGCCCGCTGCCCGGCGGCGTCCGGCCCGACCTGACGGTCTGCCTCTCCGGCCTCACCAAGGCGTACGTACGCGACGTCCTGATGGCGATCGAGGCCCCGGAGTCGCCGCTCGCCCGGGCGTCCGGCCCGACCATCGGCGGGTTCTACACCGCGCTGCAGGACTCCTTCCACCACGTCCGCCCGGACCTCGACACCCGCGGCCAGCTGTCCCTCCGGATCGGGCCCGACACGCTGCGCCCGCTGGCCACCCCGGCCGACGTCGACGAGGCACTGGAGGTGATCAAGGAGCAGGGCGAGGGCACCTCGGCCAGCCCTGACGTGCCCGCCGGCCACGGGGCGCCCGCCCACTACTACGCCTTCGGGGAGATCTTCCACGAGCGCCGGGTGGTGTCCTCCGCCGACCGCTGGGGCTACGACGGCGACCCGGTGCCCTTCCCCGAGGCCCGGCCGATGGGCGTCGTCCCGGCCGGCGGCTGGCCCGACCCGCCTCCCGAGGCCGCGGCCCTGCTCGGCAAGTCCGACCTGCTGTTCAGCCGGGTCCTGCACTCCCTGGAGGGCGCCTGGACGATCGGCGACCGGCGGGCCCTGGACGGCGCGGTCCGCTCGATGCGCGCCCTGGAGGAGCCGGCCGTCGCCCTCATGGAGATCCCGCTGCCGGACGGCAGCGGCATGTACGGCCCGCAGTTCCGCGTCCTGCGCCGGTCGATGAACGGAACGGCCTGAGCGCGGCCCACGGGGATCGACAGCGGCCGAGTCGCCGGTCCGCGCGGTGGTCAGTCGCGGCGGCCCCAGGCGGTGATCAGGCCGGGGGAGAGGTCGGCGGCGGTGCCCTCCGCCAGCGCCCGTTCGGCGGCGGCGAGCCCGTCGGGGGTGACCAGGCCGGTGGCCAGCATCGCGGAGCGGGAGCGCCGCCAGGTGTCCACCCAGAACGCCGCGATCGGGCTGCCCGCGGTCAGCGGCGGCACGGTGATCTCCGCGCCGACCCCGGTCAGCCCGAGCCCCTCCAGCAGCCGCGGGTACTGCGGCGTCCAGGAGACGTCCGTGCCGATGGTCTCCCGCAGCGCCCGCCACATCGCCCGCATCGCCAGCCGGTACGGGGTGTCGGGCGGCGAGGCCGAGGTGAGGTCCACCGCGTCGCCGAGGACGAGCCGGCCGCCCGGCAGCAGGAACTCGCAGAGCCTGGCCGCCAGCCGGCGGTGCTCCGGGATGTGCATCAGCACGAAGCGGGCGTGTACCAGGTCGAAGCGACCTGGGTCGAAGTCCGGCGCGGTGATGTCGGCGGTGAGGGTGCGCAGCGCCCCGCCGGCGTGCGGTTCGAGGAAGCGGACGTCCCGGTCCACCGCCAGCACCTCGTCGACGCCGACCTCCTCGGCCAGCCAGCGGGCGATCGTTCCGGTGCCCGCGCCGATGTCCAGGCAGCGGCTGCCCGGCCCCACCCCGAGGGCGAGCAGCCGCCGCCGGGCGGTGTCGTCGTACGCCAGCGAGCCGAGGTCGATGCGTTCGCCCTCGCCCGGCTGCCACGGCTCGAACAGTGTCTCGCCGTACCCGCCCCGGTCCGTCCTGCCCGGATCGACGCTCATCGCGGCCTCCCGTCCCGCCGTGGCCCGACCCTTTCGAGCCTGGGTGCCCGCGCCAGGCCCCGCCCCGGGGAACCGGGGGCATGCGCCGGGGGCGGACACCGCGGGTGCACGGCGCCGTGGGCGACGGCGGCGGCGGGCCCGGCGATCACCCCTGGAATACTGGGCGGGTGATCGAGACCCCACGCGCGGACGGCCCACGGCTCACCGGGCGCGGCGCGGCCCGCCGCACCGAGCTCTTCGAGGAGCTGACGGCCCTCCTGATCGCGGAAGGCTTCGCCCAGCTGACCCTGGACGACCTGGCCGCCCGGCTGCGCTGCTCCAAGCGCACCCTGTACGGCCTGGCCGGCAGCAAGGAGCAGCTCGTCCGGGCGGCCGTGGTGCACTTCTTCCGCCGGGCGACGGTCCGGGTGGAGGCGGCGCTCGCCGCCGAGACCGACCCGGCGAGGCGGCTCGCCGCCTACCTCCGCGCGGTGGCCGCCGAACTCGCCCCGGTGTCGGCCGCGTTCTTCGACGACGTGGCGGCGTTCGAGCCGGCCGCCGAGGTGTACGAGCGCAACACCCGTGCGGCCGCCAGTCGGGTCCAGGAGCTCATCGACGAGGGGGTCGCCGACGGCGCCTTCCGCGAGGTGCACGTGGTCTTCGCCGCGGACGTGATCACCTCCGTGATGGTCCGCATCCAGCGGCGCCAGGTCGCCGCCGCCACCGGGCTGGCCGACGCCGACGCGTACGCCAACCTCGCCGAGCTGCTCCTGCACGGCCTGGCCCGCTGACGGGCTTCTCGGACACGGCCCGCGGTCGGTTCCGTCCGGCCGGCCCGTCGGGCGTCGGTGTCGCCGTCACCCGGGCGGGCCTAGCCTGGAGGGAGGAGGCGATGGACATGCTTGCTGATGCGCCACTGTTTGCCATCATTCCGGCCGCCGACCTGGAACGGGCGAAGGCGTTCTACCGCGACACCCTGGGGCTGACGATCTCCGAGACGAGCCCCGAGGACGTCACCTTCGAGTGCGGCGGCACCCGGTTCGGCATCTACGAGACCCCGCACGGCGGCCAGGCCGGACACACGCTGGCCAGCTGGAAGGTCGGCAGCCTGGACGCCGAGATGAAGGAACTGCGTGACCGGGGCGTCGCGTTCGAGGACTACGACCTGCCCGGCCTGAAGACGGTCGACGGCGTGGCGGAGGCCTCGGGGATGCGGGCCGCCTGGTTCAAGGACAGTGAGGGGAACATCCTCTGTGTGACCGAGAAGACCGGCGACTGACGACCCGTCCGAAGGTGCGGCCGGACCTGCCGGCCCGGTGGGCCGGTGCGGGTGCCCGCACCGGCCGTGCCGTGGACCCCGTCTGAGCGGCGGTCAGCGGCCGGAGGCCTCCAGCGCCTCCCGGCTGATCTGCTCGAACCTGGCAGCCATCGCCGCGGCGAGCGCGTTCGCGCCGGACAGCGGCCGGACCATCACCGTCAGGTCGTCGATCAGGCCGTCCTCGTTCAGGTGCAGGAAGTCGCAGCCGTCCACGCGCCGGCCGTCGACGGTGGCGGTGAAGGCGAGCGCGTGCCCGCGGCCGTCCTCGCTCGCGAACTCCCGGACGTACCGGAAGTCCTCGAAGACCTGCATCACGGCGCGCAGGATCGCCGCGGTGATCGCCTTGCCCGGGTAGGGCTTGAAGGCGACGGGGCTGGTGAACACGACGTCCTCGGCGAGCAGGGCCTCGATCGCCGCCGCGTCGCGCCGCTCCACGGCCTGGCGGAAGGGGTGCATCCGGTCACCTCCGGTGGGGACAGGTACTGGGGGATGAACTGGGGTGGATACTCAACTTTTTGAATAGGTGTGGAGGAGACTAGGCGGCTGCCCCGGCCGCTGTCCAGGGGTGGCCGGCCGCTGACGGCCGAGGCGGACGGTGGCGGGGATACCCTGTCCGAATGGCGTTGCGCAACGCGGTGATGGCCGCGCTTCTGGAGGGCGAGGCGTCCGGGTACGACCTGGCCAAGGAGTTCGACGCCTCGGTCGCGAACTACTGGATGGCCACCCCGCAGCAGCTGTACCGCGAGCTCGACCGCATGGCGGCTGAGGGGCTCGTCCGGGCCCGCGTCGTCGAACAGGAGCGCCGCCCCAACAAACGCCTCTACTCGCTCACTGAGGAGGGCCGCCGGCAGCTGCGCGCCTTCACCGCCGAGCCGCCGCGCCCGGGGGCGATCCGCGACGAGTTGATGGTCAAGGTCCGGGCCGTGGACGCCGGCGACGCCGAGGCCGTGCGGGCCGCGATCGCGGAGCGGATCGTCTGGGCGGAGGCGAAGATCGCCCGCTGGGAGCGGCTCCGGGCCAGGCTCCTCGACGGCCGCACCGAGGACGAGTTCCTCGCCGGCGCCGACCGGGTCGGCCCCTACCTCACCCTGCTGCGCGGCCTCGCCTTCGAGGAGGAGAACATCCGCTGGGGGCGGCGCGCCCTGGCCGTCCTCGACCGGCGGGCCGCCGCCGTGCAGTGACCGCGGACCTGTCCGGCGCGCGGCCCGGCCGCCCACCCGGCCGTCCTCCCGGCCGTCCTCCCGGCCGTCCATCCGGCCGCTCCTCACAGGGTCGATCCGCGGACGTGCGGACGGTGTAACCCCCGGGACCCCCGGCCGGGCCCCGGCGGCAACAGAGCCTTCCTAGGCTTCGGCTATCCGGCCCGTGCCCGGTGCCGTCCTGCCCGCCCAGCAGACTGTGAGGACCACGTCGTGACTGCCGCCGCGCCGACCGCCGCGCCGGTGCCGCTCGTCGGACCCGCACCCCCGCCCGGGATCCCCGGCGGCCAACTGCCCGCACTCGCCGCCGTGTTCGGCCTCACCGACCTGGCACCCCCGCCGCTCGGCGAGCCGGAACGCCGCTACCTGGCCGGCTACCTCGCGGGCGTCGCGCTGACACCGGCACCCGGCGGGGTGCCGGTGCTGCCGCCGTCCGCCCCGGTCGACCCGAGGACCGCGGTCTGGGTCGACGGCGTCCTCGCCGGCATGTTCTCCCGCACCGCCGCCGGTGCCCGCCCCGCCGCCGGCGCCCCGGCCCTCGCACCCGCGGCGGCCACCGGCGCGGCCACGGCCGCACCGACCCGCAGGCTGGTGGTGCTCCGGGCGTCCCAGACCGGCACGGCGGAGGAGTTCGCCGCGACGGTGGCCGCCCGGCTCGCGGCCTCCGGACGGACACCGGAACTGCTCGCCATGGCCGACACTGCACCCGCCGCGCTCACCGGCGACACCGACCTGCTGGTGGTCAGCAGCACCTTCGGCGACGGCGACGCACCCGACAACGGCGCCGACTTCTGGCAGGCCCTCGGCGCGACCGACGCGCCACGCCTCGACGGCGTCCGCTACTCCGTCCTCGCCTTCGGCGACTCCAGCTACGGCGACTTCTGCGGACACGGCCGCCGACTCGATGAACGCCTCGCCGAACTCGGCGCCACCCGGCTCCACCCCCGCACCGACTGCGAACCCGACGGCGAGGCCGCCGAACCCTGGCTCGGCGCCGTCCTCACCACCCTCGACACCGTCGACGCCCTCGACCCTCCGCGCACCGACACCCCCGCGTCGCCCTCACCGAGAACCGGCTCCTCAGCCTTCCCGGCGCGGGCAAGGAGGTACGGCGCTTCACCTTCGACATCGGCGACCGCCTCCCCTACGAACCCGGCGACGGACTAGGCGTCCGACCCGCCAACTGCCCCGAGCTCGTCGACGAATGGCTCACCGCCACCGGACTCGACCCCGCCACCGAAGTCGTCCTCACCGGCACCCGCACCGCCACGTTCGCCGACGCCCTCGCCCGCCACCTCGACATCACCCGCATCACCCCCGCGCTGCTCCGCCTCGCCGTCGAACAGACCGGCGACCGCGAGCTGAGGCACCTGCTCCGCCCGGACAACAAGGACGGTCTCGCCTGGTGGAGTTGGGGCCGGCAGGCGGTCGACGTCCTCGCCGAGTTCCCCGTCCGGCAGAGCGCGCAGGACTGGATCGACCTGCTGAAGCGCCTTCAGCCGCGCCTCTACTCCATCGCCTCCAGCCCGCTCGCCACCCCCGGCCGGGTCAGCCTCACCGTCTCCGTGCTGCGGTACGAGAGCCCGCGCGGCCGACAGCGCAAGGGCGTCTCCTCCACCTTCCTCGCGGACGCCGCGCCCGGCACGGAGATCCCGCTGTTCGATGAATCGCGGACGGATCGGGGACAGGCCGTGGACAGGGCGGGACGGATCGGGGCCGGCGGACGGCCTGCCCCGCCTTCCCCGGTCCCGCAGCGGCGCGCTTCGACCTGGACCGGCCGGTGGAGCGTCTGAGCGCACCCGCGCCCGCGCCCTGAGCCGCCGTCATCGGCACGCGTGGGCGCGCTGTTCGGAATGCCGGAATTGAACAATTCGTTACCGAAGTCCTGCGGGGTGGCGCGCTGCGCGGAGAACCGATCCCTGGCAGAGTTCCTGGCTTCGGGGAGTGCCCCGGCCGTCTCGTGGAACAGCGGCCGCCGCGCTCCGCTGTGTGCCCGCCCGCAGGGGCGGCGCAGGGTGCCCGGCGGTCTCCAACCACCGCCGGGCATCCCGCGGGCCCGTCGTCATGTCAACGTGGTGCGCACAGCGGCGGGTTGAGGCCCGCCGGGAGGCACGGCTCAGCCGAGGGGCGGCCGGGTGTCGACGGGGTACCAGGCGGCGTTGCCCGGCGCCGGGTTGAAGTCGTAGCGGACGCCGTCGCGGCCCAGCCCGACCAGTGCGAGCGAGGTGGTCGCCCAGATCCGTCCGTCGCCGAAGTCGCGGCGCTGGACGAGGGCGGCCGGGTGGGTGCGGTCCAGGCCGTCACCGTCCGCGATCGCCGGCCAGTCGCCCCACACCTCGGCGGTCGGGGCGTCGGCGCCGGCGCTGTCGGAGGAGGCGGGGTCGGGCGCGGTCGGCGGCTCCGGCCGATGGACCGCGGCCAGCCGGGGCCGGAAGTGCGCGAGTCGGGCGGCCATCATCCGCGAGGCGCGCCGGGAGGACGTGCGGTGCGAGGCGAGGCCCTCCATCCCGTCGTTGATGACGGCGTGCAGGCCCGGCTCCAGCGACCTGCGGGTCAGCTCGGTGCCGCTCCACCCCAGCATGGACACCGCGTCCGGCCCGGCGGTGATCAGGTGGAACGGGTCATAACGGGCCCAGTCGCGGTCGGCGAGGCCGTCGCCCTCCGCGGCCAGCAGCGGCAGCTCACCGCGCGAGAGCCGCCCGGCCGGATCGGCCGGGAGCCCGAACCCGTTCAGGATGCAGGCCAGGCGGGGAGTGCGGCCGGCGCCGCCCGGGTCGACGGCCAGCCACGTGCCGCCCGCCACCAGATCGAGGCCGCCCACCAGCCGCGGCCGGGCCGGCCAGTGCCGGGCGGGCGGCAGCCACGCCCGGTCGGCGTACTCGTCGCGTGCGGCGAGAACGAGGACCGGCACCGCCGAGCCTGGATCGAAGCTGACGAACACGGTGCACACGGCGCATCCCCTCACCCCGGCGGTCCCCTACCTGCGATCTTCGCACGGGCGGCCGGAGCCGGGTGACCGGGCCGCCCGGTGCAGCAGTCCGGATCTGACGCGCAGTCCGGGCCGTGAGGCACCGTCCCCCGTGGCCCGCGCCCGGATCCCGGACCGCTGCCGTCACGATGTCCACGCCGATCGGCCGCGGGGCACCGCTTCGAGATGCGAGCGCGGTGCTGTCGGACCCGGGTGGAAGCATCCGCCACATGGATCTCGCCACCGTGTTCGCGGACCTCGACCGGGTCGCCTGGTCGGAGCTGCACCATGCCTACGGCCCCGCAGGTGATGTCCCCGATCTGCTGCGCGCATTGACCGCGGTCGATCCGGAGGCCGTCGCGGAGGCCGAGTACGAGCTGTGGAGCAGCCTCGTGCACCAGGGCACGGTCTACGAGGCCACGGTGGCGGCCGTCCCCTTCCTGGCCCGCCTCGCGGCGGCAGGACTGCGCCGTGCGGAGCTGCTCGGCATGCTGGGAGCCGTCGCCGAGAGCACGGACGAGCACGGCCCGGCCCGGCCGGGTGCGGCACGCGCGGCGGTCGTCGCCCAGCTGCCGCTGGTGCTGCCACTGCTCGCGGACGCCGCCCGCGAGGTGCGGCAGGTCGCGGCCTGGACGGTGGGCCGCTGCGGGCAGGACGCGGGCCCGGAGGCCCGGGCGGCGTTGCGGCGGCGCTGGGCGGCGGAGACCGATCCGGTGGTGCGCGCGGACGTGCTGACCGCGTGCGTCCTGGCCGACCGGGACGCGGCGGAGGAGCTGTGCGCGGCCGCGCTGCTAGTGACGGAGCCCCCGGCGGTGCGGGTGGCCGCGCTGCTGACGCGCGTGGCGGCGGGCTGTCCGTGGGACGAGGAGTCCGCCGCCGAGCTCGCGGCGCAGCTGCCGCTGCGGCCGCACCTGGCACGCAGCCGGTGGGAGCGGGAGCCTCTGAAGGCCCTCGCCGTCGCCCTGCACGAGCGCGGCGACGTGGACGCGGCGATCGATCTCGTCGCCGCGGCGCTGGACCGCGCGGCGCGGGAGCTGCGCTCCGGCGCGGATCCCGGGGCGGCGGCCACCGAGGCGACCTGGGCCGCCCAGTCGCTTGCGCTGCGTTCCCGGAGCGCCCCGGCACGGCTGCTGCCGGCGATGCTGCCGCTGCTCGACGCCCCGGCCACCGCCGCCGGCGTCATCGCCGCGGTGAGCGAGTGGGCCGTGCCCGCCCCGCAGGCGGTCCCGACCCTCGTCCGCCTCGCCGAGGGGACCGACGAGCCGGCCGACCGGGCCCTGGCAGCCCTGGTGACGCTGGGCGCATCCGAGGCCGCGGATCTCCTCGCGCGGCACCTGCCGGATCGGCCGTACGCGCTGGAGGCCGCCTTCCGCCGCGCCGTGCACAAGCCCCCGGCGCGGCTTCCGTGCACTCCGGCGCTGCTGAGCGCCGTCCGGGACCGGCTGGCGGCCTGGACGGCCGACGCCTCGACCCCGCGCGAGCGCCCGTCGTTGACGGCAGGTGGCCTCGCGGCCGTCAACGAGCCGGTCCATCTCGTCGGCCTGCTGGCGGGTTGGGGGCCCGCCGCCCGGGACGCGGTTCCCGAGTTGGTGGACGCGCTGCCGCATCGCCCCGCCCCCGTCGCCCGGGCGCTCGCCGTTGTCGCCGACGCGCGGCTCCACCCCGGTGTGGCCGCCGCGCTGCGGGAGCGTGCCGTGACCGGCTCCCTGCCGGACCGCCAGGAGGCCGCGACAGCGCTCCACGCATGGACGGGAGACATGGAGCCCCTGCTCACCGTCCTGGCCCTGGCGCTCGGCGAACGCTCCGGATCGCGCGACCACGGCGTCCGGGCCGCCGCCTCGCTCGGCGAGCAGGCCCGTCCGTTGCTTCCCCACCTCCTGGCACTGCTCGCCGAACCGGCGGAGAGCCGGGCCGACCTCCACGCGGTCGAGGCCGGCCTGGCGGCGGCCGCCGCGGTCTGGGACCTGACCGGTGATCAGGAAGCCGTCCTTCCCGTGGTGCTGGAGGGTCTGACCTGGCCGCCCGGCTTCTGGTTCCACCGGGTCGCGAACCACGCGGCCCGGGTCGCCGTCCTCCTCGGCCCCGCCGCGCGGCCGGCCGTCGTGCACCTGCTGCCGATGCTCGACCGGCCGGACGCCGCCGCGGCCGCCGCGCGGGCGCTGGTGGCCGCACATCCCGGCAGCGACCGCCCCGCCGGCGTCGCGCTCACCGACCTCGTCGACCGCGTCCTCGCCGCCGCCGGGCCGGTTGCGTCCCAGCGCTCCGTACTGGCTGCGCTGGACACACTCGCCGCCCTCGGCCCTGCCGCCTTCACCCCGATCCAGATCGAGAGCGTCCGGCAGCTCGCCGAGGGGGACAGCCGCATCGTGGGCTTCGGAAGCCACACCGAGCTCATCCGCGAGGACGAGGAGGTCCGCACCGTCGCCCGGCGCGTGCTGGCAGACCTGACACGCTGAATATCCGACGCGCCGGGAGGGCTCACTCACGCCGCACACGCATCGGCCGATGCCCGTACCCAAGTGGTCGGCCGTAGATCCTTCGGGGGGTGCCGGCGAAGCCGCTGGTGGGGAGGATGGCGTCTTGGTGCTCATCGGCGCTCGCGAGGTAGAGGGCGAAGCCCCGGGTACTGGCGGATCCGCCGTGGCGCAGACGCATCTGTTCGCCGTCATTCAATCGAGGCGTTTGACAGCGAAGCCCAGTCGTTCAGACCTCCTTGTCAGCGAACCTGGTCGCTCTTCGGCCCGATGCCTTTGATCCTGGTCGGAGTCCCCTGCGGGGCGAACGAGTGGTGGAAGGTGAAGGCTTGCGGCGCGGAGCCGTGGTCGTGGAGGTGTTCCAGCCTGGAAACCCCGTCCTGCCAGGTGGGTATCACGCCGTCGGAGACCCACCAGAACACGTAACTCGGGTGTGCTGTCCTCTCGAACCAGTCGTAACGCCTGTTCAGCGCCTCACGGTGCAGACCGGTGTAGATGGCGTCGAAGGCGGAGGGCAGGTCGGTCCAGAGTGAGAGGGTCGCGGCCAGGGCGGTGGTTTCCACCGTACGGCCCTTGCCGTACCAGGTCGGTACGGCGAACTCTCCCCATGCACCCCAGTCCGCCTCGAAGAGTGTGCCTCGGTCGCCGTCTGCCGCTTCGGCACGAGCGAGGTACCCGGGGTGCTGGCTGATCTTCCGGTAGACGGCCTCGCCGCTGTCGTAGAACTCGTTCGTGAGAGGTGTGGGATCGGCGAGAGGCGACTTCAGGACGCCGAATGTGTACAGCGCAAGATGGGGCATGTGTCTCTCCCTGGTTGGGGGTGCCTGGTGTGGACCCGGTTCGGTGGCTTACGCATGGGGGCGCGGATTCGTGGGGCGTGACCGACTCGTCCCGTCGCGGGTGGCTCAGCCTGAAGGAACTCCTGTGCGACCGTGGGCGATCGCCGAAGACAAGGTGAAGGTAGCTGCCTCTGCGGGCCATGTCGAAGTTGCGTTTTTCCTGCCCAAGTGGCCTCCTGCGCCGGGTCATTGCGCGGGGGGCGGGGCGGTGACGGGCGGGGCAGGCTGCGGGGTGCCAGTGATCCACTTCGGCCGATCGGTTCGCGCGACATGCCCGTCCGCACCCCCTGTCCGACAGCCGAGTGCCGCCAAACGCGTGCGGTTGAAGATGACGGCCTACGGCCACACGACCGAGCACCGGCTGCGGGTGCGTGCACGGGTGGTGCTGCACGCCGCGCGTGGACGCTCCAACGCATGCATCGCCCGGGAGGCGGGGCTGCATGTGGACACCGTGCGCCGCTGGCGCGGCCGGTTCGCCCAGGCGGGCCTGCTCGGGCTCAAAGACCGTCAACGCTGCGGCCGTCCCGCATCGTTCACGCCACTGCAGGCCGCCCAGGTCAAGGCGCCGGCCTGCCGGCTGCCTGCCCAGAGTGAAGTACCGCTCTCACGCTGGTCGTGCCCGGAACCGGTCCGCGCGGCCGCCCGGCGGGGCATCGCCCCGTTCATGTCGGCGTCGACCGTGCGTCGCCGGCTGGCCCAGGACGCGCTCAATCCCTGGCAGCACCGCTCCTGGACGAGCTGCTGGCCAGGATCGACCGGCACACCGCCGATCACCGAGAGGAATCCTCTGTCGCACCGGCAGCGTGAACAACCCCCGAAGGATTTACGGCACCGATCACTAAGTCGACATGTGACCTGTGGTCGGAACGTCACGGATCACCGTCGATCCGAGGAGCCGGCGCGCGGCGGAGGACGGTTGCGCCGACGAGGTCGGTCTGTTCGAGTTCGATCGCGCGGCGGAGCTGCTCCATGCGTTCCGGCAGCGGTTCCCAGCCGGGTTCGCCGGCCATGTCGAGGTTGAGGCTCTGGATCTCGCGGACGTAGGCGCGGGCGAGGCCCCGGAAGTGCAGCGGTAGACCGGGCCGGCTGCGGCCACTGGGGGAGACGCTCACCCACAGGGCGTCGGTGGTCTCGTTCTTCCGGCCGGCGGGCTTCGCGGCGTCCCGCACGACCAGGCGGCTGCGCACCGTCAGCCAGTGCCGCATCGCCGCCTGTGTCTGGGGCGACAGCGCCACGGTCTCGGTGACCGGTTCGGCGCGCAGGTTCCGGTGCTGGGGGAGCCGGGTGACGCGGATTCTGCCCCGGCCGGCGTCGACGTCGCCCACGCGCAGGTGGCAGAGCTCGCCGGCCCGGCAGCCGGTGTCCAGCACCGTGCCGATGATCGCGAGAATCCGGCTGCGGGCCTCGGACCGGCCACGCCGGACCGCCCACTCCAGGTGGCCGAGGAGGATGCTGCGCGGGCGGGCGGCGACGACCGGCCGGAGCACGACCCGCAGGTCGCGGTCCGGGAGCACGACGGCGATGCCCGCCCGGGCGCCGAGGATCTGCAGGCAGTCCTCCCGCACCCTCATGGACGCGGGCGACGGCTGGTCCGGCCGGGCGGCCGGCTTGCGCCGGAGCAGGCCCAGTTCCGCCGCCCCGAGATAGGCGGCGAGGGTGTCCGGTGCAAGGAGCCCGGCGAGTGATTCGGCGGCCGCCGACGGGATCTCGCCGCGTTCCAGGGCGGTGCGGAGTTCACCGGCCACCCACCGGAGTTGCTTCGCGCGGGACTTGCTCGTGGGTGGTGCGCAGGCGAGCTCCACCACGGCGTTCAGCGCCTCGACTGAGGCCGTTGCTGCCACTGGGACGTCTGCCATCGGGCCACCCTAGTAGGGCTTGGTCGGGTCCGTAGGGGTGTGGGTATGTCGCGGTGGCAGGTGGGGCATGCGCCGGCCCAGGTGGCGAGGAGTGACTGCAGCTCGCGGACGACCTGGTAGAGGCTCAGGCCGCTGCCGTTCCTTTGTGGGGCCCGGGTCAGCCTCCGCAGGGTGCAGTAGGCGTGGGCGAGGGCGACGAGGGTGACGTGGTGGTGCGAGCCGGTGTAGGTGCGGCCCTCGACGCGGCTCGGGTTCTCTGGCCGGCCACTCGGCCAGCAGCCAGCACTCGGGCAGCTCGACGCCGTCGGTGGCGTCGCGGACCTCGCGTCCGGCGGGGCGGATCCGTAGCGCGACGAACCGCGAGTACATGCGCTTCAATCCACTACGGCCCTTGCCCGGGCGTGAACCCTCGCGCCGGGACACCGGCGTGGCCGAACCGCGGCCCGCCTCGACAACCAGTGCCTTCACGCTGCGGGCCGGATCGGGGTACCTGGCCACCGGCGCCGTCGTGGCCGCCGCCTCGTCGCCGACGGGGGACGAACAGTCAGCAAGGGCGTCACGAAGCTGACCGGTGGGATCGCCGCCGTCGATGTCGGCATGCTGGTGAACGCCCTACGACCGGTCCGGCTCCCCGACGGCCTGGCGGGCACCCGACTCGAAGCCGGTGCCTGCGCGACCGGGTCGCGGCCGAGCTGGGCGTCGAGGCCGCGTTCACCAGCGTCGACGGCGTCGGCTACTTCCGCCCCTCGACCCACGTTTACAACACGGCCGCCGACTTCCAGGACTTCGCCGAGCGCTACGTCCCCGTGCTCGGTAGCTCGGCCCGCAGCATGGCGGAGCAGCACTGATGTGAAGTCCACGGGAGGCCGACACCTCCCGTCGGCCTGGCCGGTGTCTCGCCGCCGTCGATGTCCTCCTCGCCGACCGGACCGAGGAGAACCGGACCGAGGAGAACCGGACCGAGGAGAGCCCGGCTGCGGCCCGGGACGCGTTCCTGGCCGTTCCGGTGTTGCAGCGGTGCTGCGTACCGGCCGGCGCGGAAGGCAACGAGTTCTGCCTCCTGCGCACCCGGCTCCAGCCCCGCTGAGCAGCAGCCCCCGGTGCCGAGTCGCTCCGCTGTTCGGGTGAGGCCGGGGGCGGTGGAGCGTCGGGCCCGGGCGCGCCACCGTGCGATCCTGCGGAGCCGCACTTCGGCGGGCGAGGCGTCGGGCAGCCGGGTGGCCCCGACTCCATGAGGGGCCGAAGGCCTGTGGTCATACCGTGCAGGATCCGGGAACCCCGGCAGAATCGAATGTGGACCGCTTCGTCCGCGCCTCCGTCGCCCGGTTCCGTCGGTCCCCCTGCTTGCACCCGTACCGCCCAGTTCAGAGGAGCACCCCATGCCCGACTTCCACCCGGAGCACGATCGCCTGGTCGTCAGGCCGATCGGGGAACCCGCCGCGGACGCCGACACCCGTACGGGCGAGGTGGTGGCGGTGGGACCCGGCCGGCCACTGGAGAGCGGCAAGCCGCACCCGGTGGACGTCAAGGTCGGCGACCGAATCGTCTTCGCCACGTTCTCCGGCTCGGCGATCGAGGTTGAGGGGGAGACGTACCTGGAGGTCCCCGAGGACGAGGTCCTCTCGCTGTCCGCCGAGTAGGAGAGTCTCATGGCCGAGCAGCCGAAGGCCCGGATCGGCGTCACCGGACTGGCCGTGATGGGCCGCAACCTGGCCAGGAACTTCGCCCGCCACGGCTACCGGGTCGCCGTGCACAACCGCACGCAGGCCAGGACCAACGCCTTGCTGGAGGAGTTCGGCCACGAAGGCGAGTTCGTCCCGGCCGAGTCGCCGGAGGCTTTCGTCGCGGCGATCGAACGCCCACGCATGATCGTCATCATGGTCAAGGCGGGTGATCCGACCGACACGGTCATCGACGAGCTCGTCCCGCTCCTCGACGAGGGCGACGTGCTGGTGGACGGCGGGAACGCCCATTTCCTCGACACCCGACGTCGGGAGTCCGCCCTTCGCGAGCGCGGGCTGCACTTCGTCGGCAGCGGCATCTCCGGCGGTGAGCAGGGCGCGCTGGAGGGGCCCAGCATCATGCCGGGCGGCACGGCGGAGGCGTACCGGTTGCTGGGGCCGCTGCTGGAGGACATCGCGGCCCAGGTCGACGGCAGGCCCTGCTGCACGCACGTCGGACCGGACGGTGCCGGCCACTTCGTCAAGATGGTCCACAACGGCATCGAGTACGCGGACATGCAGCTGATCGCCGAGGCGTACGACCTGCTGCGCCACGCGGCGGGCATGCAGCCGGCCCAGATCGCCGAGGTGTTCCGCACCTGGAACGGAGGGCGGCTGGAGTCCTACCTGATCGAGATCACCGCGGACATCCTCGCCCACACCGACCCGGAGACCGGGCGGCCCTTCGTCGACGTCGTGCTGGACCGGGCCGAGCAGAAGGGCACCGGACGCTGGACGGTCCAGACCGCGCTGGAGCTCGGTGTCCCCGTCGGCGGCATCGCGGAGGCAGTCTTCGCCCGCTCGCTGTCCGGCAGCGTGCCCCTGCGCGAGGCGGGCCGCGGTCTGCCGGGACCGACCGAGACCTGGCTCGACAGCGCTGCCTTCGACCGCTTCGCCGAGGACGTCGAGCAGGCCCTGTACGCCTCCAAGATGGTCGCGTACGCCCAGGGCTTCAACCAGATCCAGGCGGGCAGCGCCGAGTACTCCTGGCAGATCGACCCCGGCGCGATGGCCGCCATCTGGCGCGGCGGGTGCATCATCAGGGCCCGGTTCCTCAACCGGATCAAGGCCGCGTACGACGAGGACCGGGCGCTGCCCACCCTGCTGACCGACGTCCACTTCAGGGAGGCGCTCGGGTCCGCGCAGTCGGCCTGGCGGCGGGTGGTCTCGACGGCGGCGCAGCTGGGCGTGCCGGCACCGGGCTTCGCGACGGCGCTCGCGTACTACGACGGCCTGCGGGCGGAGCGGCTGCCGGCCGCCCTGATCCAGGGGCAGCGGGACTTCTTCGGCGCGCACACCTACCGGCGGGTCGACCGCGACGGGGTCTTCCACACCCGCTGGGAGGAGCCGAGCCGTCCGGAGGAGCGTTGACCGGCTGACCGGCGTGCCACGGCCCCACCGGGCGAACCCGGTGGGGCCGTGGCACGCCGGTCAGCCGGTGGTGACGACCATCCGGAAGCGGGCGGCGCCGGCGAGCATCCGGTCGTAGGCCGCGGTGATCCCTTCGAGCGGTACCGTCTCGACCATCGGGCGGATGCCGTGGAGCAGGCTGAACTCCATGGTGTCCTGCACGTCCTGCGCGGTGCCCGAGGGGTGGCCGCGGATGATCTTGCCGCTCATGAGCAGCTGGTTCGGGCTGATGCCCAGCGGTGCGGCGTCCGCGCCGATCACCACCAGCTCGCCCCGGGTGGCCAGACCGTCCACGGTCGCCGTGATGGCCTCGGAATTCGCGGCCGTTCCCAGGACCACCTGTGCTCCGCCGAGCGACTGCAGCGCCTCCCCGACGCCGGCGCCCGCCGTGCTGTCGACGTAGTGGTGCGCGCCGAGCTCCTTGGCGAAGTCCGCCTTGGCGGCCCCGCGGGCGATGGCCACGGTCTCGAAGCCCATGGCGACCGCGTACTGCACCGCCAGGTGGCCGAGACCGCCGATGCCCAGCACCGCGACCAGATCGCCCGGCTTGGCGGAGCTGCGCCGCAGTCCGTTGAACGTCGTGACGCCCGCGCAGCCCAGCGGGGCCGCCTCGGCCGCCGACAGCCCGTCGGGAATCCGGGCCAGGGCGTCCACCGGTGCGATCATCGCGTCGGCGTACCCCCCGTCGTAGGCCCAGCCGGGCACCTTCAGGCTCTCGCAGACGATGAAGTCGCCCTGTCGACAGCGCCGGCAGTGGCCGCAGCTGCCGCCGAACCAGCCGACCGCGACCCGGTCGCCCACCCGCCAACTGGAGTGGACGCTCTCGCCCACGGCCTCGATGCGCCCCGCGATCTCGTGGCCCGGCACCAGCGGGAACCGAACGCCCGGCAGGAGGGCATCCACGAAGGCGGTGTCGCTGTGGCAGATCCCGCACGCCTCCACCACCACCCGTACGTGGCCCGGGCCCGGCCGGGGTACGTCACGCTCGACGATCTCGAAGCGCCCGCTGGCGGCCGGGACTTGTGCGACTCGATAGGTACTCAATCCGGATCTCTCCCAAGCACTGGTACGACCAGGTACTGCGAGGGCAGCCCCCGCAGAAGGCATTCCCGCGCCCAGCACATCAGTTTCGGCTCGATCGCGCAGGGCGGGCAGCGGGTTGTGGACGTACCGGTTCGGCCGTTCACGGCTGCGCGCCTGTGCCGATCGGGTGAACGGCGTGCGGATTTGCCGGCACCCCGACCGGCTACTGGAGCAGTGCGGTGTGTGGGTGTTCCGGCGATGCCGGGCAGGCGTAGAGCTGCTGGTCGTAGCCGTCGCCGATGGTGATCGTGGTCGGTCTCGCCGGGTCGGGGTAGTCGGTGTGCCCGGAATCGGCGGGTTGCACCTTCCCGGACCGGCAGGACTCGGCTCCCGGTGGGCTCAGTGGCGGTGGTGGTTGTCGGGCTGCGACGGGTCGCCGGGGTGTTCGAGACCGGGGACGAGGGTGAGGCGGTGGGCGCGGGCGTGGTCGAGCCAGCGGACGAAGGCGAGGCGGCGGGCCGGGCCGAGCAGGTCGAGGGCTGCGTCCGGGCCGGGGACGGCACGGGTGCGGGTCGACACGAGCTCCGCCGTCCAGCCGGCGGCGGTGACCCGGCGGCCGGGCGGGGCGGCGCGCAGAGCGGCGGTGAGTGCGACGGGGACGGTCTCCGGGTCGGCCTCGAAGTCGCCGTCGGGGGTGGCGAGTTCCCAGACGGTGGCGGGTGCGGGCCGGTGGGGGTCGGGCGGTGGTGCGGTGACGTGGGCGGTGACGGCGGCGAAGACCGCACGGACGGCGGCGCAACCCTCGAACGCCGCGGCGGTGATCGAGCCCATCTCGACGGCGGCCCGCTGATCGAGGCGGACCGGTGGAGCGGCGGCGCAGTCGAGCCGGCGGACTCGGGCCTCGGCGGTGCAGAGTGCCTCGGTGAGGAGGACCTGGGCGACCCAGCGGGTGAGCTGGCGGTCCTCCGGGCTGCCGGGGGCGGGCAGTGCGGAGGACCGCGGGCCGGTGCGGAGGGCGGCCAGCCGGCGGTCCAGCTCGGTGCGGGGGAGGGGGCGGCCGTCGAGCAGGCCGAGGAGGGCGGTTCCGGCGGTCACGGCTCGATCACCAGCTCCACCGTCGGGGTGTACTGGCAGCGGCCGAACCACATCACCTTCGCGAGCGCCCAGTACGCGCCGGGCTCGGCGTCGGCCGGGACGGTGATGTCGAGGGTGACGGTGTGTCGGGCGCCGGGCGGCAGGGTGAAGCCGCGGACGGGGTCGGGGAGCGCGTCCCAGCAGCCGACGGGGGCGACCACCTGGATCTCGCCGCGGATCTCGCCGCGCGTGCGGTTGCCGAGGACGACGCCGAGGGTGCTGCGCCGGCCCGGCGACAGGCGGACCGAGGGGGTGGTGACGGAGACGGACAGGCCGGTGTCGCGTCCGTCGGCGGCCCGGGTGCCCTGGGCGGCCGTCCAGTCCTCGGGAGTCCCGCCGCCGGCGGGCAGCAGTGCGGGCAGGTCGCCGACGGCCACGGTGGCGACGTCCTCGACGAGCTGGCCGCCGTACTCGGTGCGGACGGCGACGAAGTACAGGCCGGGCTCGGTGCCGGCCGGCGGGTCGAGCGTGAGCGGGAAGCGCACATGGCCGGAGGGGACGAGCCGGTAGGGGCGGCGGCGGACGGAGACGCGCCAGCCGTCGGGGGCGAGGACCTCGGCGGTGCCCTCCACCTCGGCGTCCACCAGGTGCGAGGCGAGGACGGCGGACAGCTCGACGGGACCGCCGGCCGTGCGGACCAGTCCGGGGGAGAGGCCGACCGACACCGGCAGGTACCCCATCGGCGCGGGGCCCCGGTTGTGCAGCCAGTACCGGGCGTGGACGGGCTGCGCGGCCTCCGCGGCCGGCCCGAGCACGGCGGTCGCCGGTCCGGGGGAGCCGGTGGCCTCGGGCACCGCCGTCACCGTGAGCACCTCCGCGCCGGCCAGCACCAGGTCGGCCGGTGCCCCGCCCGGCTGCTCCAGCAGGTCGGAGGCGTACGGCGTGGAGAGCCGCAGCGAGCCGTCCAGCCGGGCCGTCCGCCCGAGGCCGGTGGACTCGATCAGCCGCAGGGTGACCGACGACCCGGGGGAGACGGCCGCCGCGGAACCGTGCGCGATCGGGTTGCCGGTCGGCTTGAGGGCGGACAGCAGCACCTCCCGTTCCGGTTCGACCCGCAGCCAGGAGCAGGTCCGGGGCAGCCCGTCGGCCCGGCCGGGCGGGAGCAGCCTGGCGTGCAGCGGGTGGTTGAACTCCTGGCCCTGTGCGGGCAGGTGCTGAGCCCGCCAGTCGCCGTCGCCGCCGGCCAGGGCGTACCGGAACTCGTGGGTCCAGTGCTGGAGCTGGAAGGACGCGCCGTCGGGCAGTGTGCGCTTCGGCGGGTCGATCCAGACGCCGGAGGGCCAACCGGTGCAGGAGCGCATCAGCGAAAGGTGGAGGGCGCCGGACGGGTCGACGGCGAATCCGGGCAGTCCGCGGGTGAGCAGGGCCACGGTGCGGTCGGCGAGCCGCTCGCCGTCGGGGAGCCGACCGGGGCAGACGGCGCGGATCACGGCGTCGGCGAGGTCGGCGGCGAGTGCGGCCGGGTCGGTGGTGACCAGCGCGGGCAGGGCCCACAGGTCGCGGAGGTCGGCGTTGGGCTGCCAGACCTCGTGCAGCGGCTTGTCGGCGGACACCCAGACCGCGCCGTGCTCGGCGAGGGCCGCCGCGTGCGCGGCGCCGGCGCGTTCCAGCAGCGCCGCTGCGGCCGGATTGGCGTCGGGGCCGCCGAGGACGATCCGGACGTCGGGCAGGTTGGAGTCGACGTCGAGCCAGCCGTACCGGGCCCGGTCGGCGCCGGCGGTGGTCGCGGTCACCCCGACCCGGGCCAGGGCGACCACCAACTCCCTTGCGCTGTGGGCATCGTCGACGGTGGGAACGATCACCTCGGCCACGCCGAGCGCCCGGTCGCCGAGCGGGTCGCCGTTCGGGTCGGTGAGAGAGATGCGGGCGGTCGATCCCAGGCCGAACCACGTGTTGGCCGGGTTGTCGAGCGTCCAGGGTGCCTCGGCGGCGTCCACGTCGGGCAGGGCGAAGCCGCGCCCGACCACTGCTCCTGCCACCTCGCTGACCGGCAGGCCGCCCGGCAGGTCGACCGGGAAGCGCAACCGCAGCAGCCGGTCGGCGCCGGCGTAGTCGGCCAGCACGGTCCGGCAGTCGACGTGGTCCACGCCGTCCCAGAGGGTCACCGTCTGTCGGTAGGCGATGCCGTCGACGGTGCCGGCGACCACCAGCCGTTCGCCCAGCGGGCCGGTCTCGCGCCGCACGGTGGCGTCCGCGGCGGACGAACCGACGACCGGGCCCTTCGGGACCAGGTGCCAGGGCCCCTCGCCGAAGTCCGGGTGCTGCGGGTACTCCTCGTACACCCGCACCTCGTTGCCGACCTGGCCCTCGCGCAGGAGTTCCCGTCCGTGCAGCAGGTCGTGGACGGAGCTGAGCGCGCCGCCGCGCGCCGGGTCCGCGGTGACCCGGTAGCGGGCGTTGGCGGCGCTGAGACCGTCCGCGGCCTGCCACAGGGCGTCGGCCGGGCCGTCCACCAGCGTGTAGGTGCACCAGCCGAGTGCCGGTACCGCGTCGGCGCGAAAGTGCAGTGTGCCCCGGTGGACCGCGCACGGCACCGGTCGGCCGTCCTGGTCGAGTACCCGCGTGTCGTCGAGGCCGTCCGGCAGCCGGAGCGACACCATGCCGGAGCGTTGGAAGGACAGGGAGTTGGCGACCACCACCGCGTGGTCGTCGCCGGTGCCGATCCGGCCGGTCAGCGCATCGAGCGAGGCGTCGCGGACGGCGGCGGCCAGGTCGTGGGCCTCGCGCCAGCCACCCAGCAGGTCCAGGTAGACCTGGTCGGACTCGGATCCGGTGATCGCGTCGTGGTGCGCGCCGTAGGCGAGGTGGCGCCACACCTTGTCGAGTGCAGCCTCCGGGTAGCGGCCGAGGCGCTGGACGGCTGCCACGGTGGCGAACCGCTCCGCGTCCAGCGCCGCCGTCTCGGCCGCCCGCTGGGCCTGCTTGGTGTCGATGTAGGAGACGTCCTTGCCGGTGTACACGGGGTTCATGTCCCGGGTCTGCGGGCTCGGATGCCGTCCGGTGGCGGTGAGTTCGGCCCGGACGGCGGTCAGGAAGTCGCGCGGGGTGCCGCAGACGAACCGCGGCCACAGGTACTTCGCGGCCCACGAGCGGTGGATCTCGGTGACCCACTTGTTCGGCGGGGTGTAGTCGGTGCCGACCGGCAGCAGCAGGTTCCGCGTCGCGCCGACCGGCTTGAGTCGCCGGTACAGCTCGTACACGGTCTCCTCGGCGGCGGCCGGGTCGGGGGAGGAGTCCATCCACCAGCCCGCCGAGTAGTGGTGCGGCATGTAGTGGGTGAGCACCCCGCGCCCGGACGGCGAGATCCATTCGAACTCGCTCGGGAACTGCATGACCGTCGCGTCGTCCTTGGCCGCGCGGAAGTTCTTCTGGATCGGCCCCCACTGGTGGAACGGGCCGCGCGCCCAGGCGCTGCCGGTCAGTCCGGCGGCGGCCAGGTAGCCGGGGAACTGGGGATCGTGGCCGAAGACGTCCAGCTGCCAGGCGGTCTGCGGATCCCCGCCGAGGATGTCGCGCTGGTAGCCGATGCCGTACAGCAGGTTGCGGATCGTGGTCTCGGCACCGGTCAGGTTGGTGTTGGGCTCGTTGTAGGTGCCGCCGACCAGCTCCACCTGCCCGCTCGCCAGCAGCTCCCGCAGCTGCGCCCGGCGCTCCGGGTGCTGGTCGAAGTACGGCTTGAGGTAGTCGACTTCGGCGAGGACGAACTTGTACACCGGGTCGCGCAGTGCCAGTTCCAGGTGTGCGTCGACCAGGGCGAAGCCGTTGCGCTCCCACAGTGGGCGGGTGGTGGCGTCGCCGGACAGCAGTTCCCAGGGGGAGGTGTAGGCGGCCTGGGTGTTCCACCAGACCGGGTCGTAGTGGAAGTGGGAGACCATGAACATCGTCCAGCCGGGCTCGGCGACCTCCAGCTCGCCGGGGGCCTCGGCGTCGCCGGCGGTCACGGTGACCGGGCGGCGCTCGCCGGGCACCGGGGCGTCGACCTCCAGCGGGACCTCGACGGTGCCCGTGCCGGTCGCAACGCCGCGGACGCCCCGGCCGGTCACGGTGATGCGGGACGGCGGGCCGTCCACCGTCAGCCGCAGTATCTGGCGCGGCGCGGCCTCGGTGCCCGTGAACAGATCGGTGGAGGTGACATTGGTGATGCGGACGACCGACACGGGGTGTCCTTCCTCGGGGCTGGCCCTGGTACGAGGTTAGGCCCTCTCTTTCGGATCCTGTCGGATCAGCGCTGGGGGAGGATGCCCGGCGTCGCGCGCCCGGCGAGATCCGAAAGAGAGGGCCTCTGCCCGAGCGGGCGGGCCGCGTCGTACGCCACGGCGGCGCGGCCCGCCCGCTGCGGGCGGAGAGGTGCGGTGGTGGGGCCTAGGTGCCCCAGGCCTCGAACTCGTAGATGCGGGCGGCCGGATCGCTGGTCTGGGTCGGGTTGGTGATCACCAGCCGGACGTAGCGGGCGGTGAGGGAGACCGGGTGGGTGGTGGCTGCGGCGGTGTTGCCGGTGACGGTGACGGCGGTGGTCCACGGGTCGGTGGTGGCGCCCCGGACCTGGACGGTGAAGTCGCGGGTGTTCCACGACGGGCTCTCACCGCCCGCCTGGGCGTGCTTGACCACGAAGCCGGTCAGGCCGCGGGCCGAGCCGAGGTCCACCTCCAGCCACTTGCTGCCGGTCAGCGTGCACCACTTGTCGCTGTTGCCGCCGGACACCGAGCCGTTGACGGCCTTCGCCGCCGTCTCGCTGCCGTTGCACTGGCCGGACGCGGTGGCCGGGCGGTTCAGCGCCAGGTTGCTGCTCGTCGCGGCGGACCAGGTGACGGTGGTGCTCGCGGCGGCGGAGCGGCCGTACTCGGTGGAGACCGCCTCGACGTCCAGCACGGTCGAGGTCTCGGTGCCGACCCGGTCGAGCTGCGGGACGAACCAGGCGCTGTTCGGCGTCGCGCCGAGGAAGGTGCGGCTGCCGTCCGGGTTGCGCCGGTACACCTCGTAGTGGTGGACCGAGCCGGTGGCGGAGGGGGTCCAGGCGAGCCGCAGCGACCGGCGGGTGGGGCTGACGTCGGTGGAGCCGAGGACGGTCGGTCCGGTCGGGTCGGCGGCGGTGTCCACGGCGCCGTCACGGACGGCGAGTTGGCCGACCTTGACGTCGAGGGAGGGCGTGGTTCCGGTGGTCTGCAGACCCAGCTGGGCGATGGTGCGGCCGGCGAACGGCGACAGGTCGAGCGTCCGGCGCTCCCAGCCTGCCGTGGTGGTGGAGCCCAGGCCGAGGGTGGTGAAGACGGTCGGCGAGTCCGTGAAGGCGACGGCCGCCCGGAGGTGGGTGGCACCGGCGGCGGGGGTCTTCAGGACGACGTCGAGGCGGGTGTCGGCGGCCACCGGCAACCGGGTCTGGTAGAGCCGCACCGTGTTGTCGGAGTCGAGGGTGCCGGTGAGGCGCAGCGCGGAGCCGCCCTCGTAGGCGTCGGTGAAGTCGATCGACGGGGTGATCCTGGTGCCGGCGGAGGAGACCAGCCAGCGGTAGGTCGGCGGGACGTCCTGGACGGAGAGGTTGTTCCAGCCGGTGGAGGAGACCCGCACGCCGCCGGAGTTCCAGAAGTCGCCCTGCCCGGCGTCGAAGGAGGTGACGAACGGTTTGGCGGTGATCGGCGAGGATTCCGGGACGTAGGTCGCGAGGCCCTTCCAGGACGAGGAGGTCGCGGTGTTCGACGGGTCGCCGTTGGCGCCGTCCCAGTAGCGTGCCTCGCGGGCGTAGGAGTCGGCGCGGCCGGCGGCCGAGGTGTGGGTCCACTCCGGGCGGTAGAGGCCGAGCGAGGTGGTGTGCGGCCGGTTCGCGGGGAAGAGCGCGTTCCAGTTCACCGAGGAGTTGTAGCCGTTGGCCTCGGTGTCGATGCCGGAGTACAGCTCGTACTCGCTGCGGCCGAGCGAGCGGGCCAGTGCCCGGGAGGAGTCGAGGCCGGAGGCGGACCAGCCGAAGTTGAGGAAGGCCGAGTCCGAGGTCGTCTGCCCGGACTCCTGGAGGAACGCGTCGTTGGCGGAGGTGAGGGCGTTCTGCCAGCTCACCGAGCCGGACTCGGTCATCGCGTCGTACCACATGAACCCGACCGGTCCGAGCGAGCGGGCGTAGCGCATCTCGTCGCGCAGCGCGGTGGCGAGCGCCGAATCGCCGCCGTCCGTCTCCTGGTTGACGAACCAGCCGTCGAATCCGTAGTACTGCGCGGCCTGCACGAGTTTGTCGGCGACCGGGTAGCGGCTGCCGGACTTCTGGGCGAAGTCGCGCACCCACTGGAGCTTGCCGCCGTACGCGGTGGGCGGGAAGAAGACGGTGCCGTACACCTTCACGCCGTTGCGGTGGGCGGCGTCGATCACGGTCGGGTTGGGGGCGAGGATCAGGCCCTCGCCGGCCGAGCCGCCCCAGAACACCAGCGTGTCGACGTACTGCCAGTGGCCGAAGGCGTAGTAGTTCGGGTCGGTGGAGCCCTGCGAGGGGTTGTTGGACGTCGGCCCGAACGACACGAGCGAGACCACCTTGCCCTCACCGGGGCGGGCGTTGGCGTTGGCCTTGAGCGCCGGGTCCGACACGCGGGGCTGGAGCGGGACGGTGGCGCGGTTGAACCGGGCGTCGGGGTCGGTTGCCGGATCCCAGTCGAGGATCGTGTTCGGGTACCAGTAGGAGGCGTACGGCTGGCTTCCGCCGGTGCCGGCCGCGGCCTGCGGGGCGGGGGCGAGGAGGATGGCCGATAAGGCGGCGAGGGTGGTGCTCAGCAGCAGGGCGAGGCGTCGTTTCATCCGGGACTCCGGTCCAGCGGGGGATGGGTGCTGGTGCAGTGGTGGTGCGGATGACGTGAAGCGGCGAGCGTCCCGCAGGCTAAAGGGCTTTAGTTCCCGCTGTCAAGAGGCCGGGCGGGCGGTGGACTCGCGGACGGTCAGCCGGGGCGTCGGGTTCTGGACGTCGCGGGCGGCGGACGGATCGGCGATCACGGCCAGGAGCTCCCGGGCGACCTGCTCGCCGAGCGCGAAGGTGTCGCGGGAGAGCGCCGTCAGCGACGGGTGGACGATCCGGGCCAGTGCCGAGTCGTCGAAGGAGACGACCGACAGGTCGCCGGGGACGGAGACGCCCATCTCGGCGGCCACACCGAGCCCGGCCACGGCCATCACGTCGCTGTCGTAGATGATCGCGGTCGGCCGCTGACGGCGGGCCAGCAGCGCCCGGGTGGCGGCGGCGCCCTCGGCGTCCGAGAAGTCGGTCGGCAGCGACACCGCCTCGGTGAGCCCGAGCCGCCGTGCGCAGTCGCGCACGGCCCGGATCCGGCGCCGGGTGTGCTGGAAGGCGGGCAGCCCGGCCAGGTGGGCGATCCGGCGGTGCCCGAGCGCGGCCAGGTAGTCGACGATCGACACCATCGCCTCCCGGTCGTCGGCCCAGACGCTGGGCAGCGAGCCGTGCCGGCCGGGCCCGCCGATCACCAGCGCGGGCACCGCCAGCTCCTCCAGCACCGGCACGCGCGGGTCGTGGACCTGCAGGTCGACCACGACGAAGCCGTCCACGCGGTGCTCGGACGCCCAGCGCCGGTACACCTCGATCTCGGCCGCGGTGTCCTCGACGACCAGCAGCTGAAGGGCGGTGCCGTCGCCGGACAGCCCGGCCTGCAGGCCCGACAGCAGGTGTCCGAAGAAGGGTTCCAGTCCGATGGTGCGTGCCGGGCGGGCCAGCACCAGCCCGACCGCCCGTGCCCGGGCCCCGCCGAGGGCGCGGGCCGCGCTGTGCGGCCGCCAGTTCATGCGCTCGGCGACCTGCAGGATCCGGCTCCTGGTCGCCTCGCTCACCCCCGGCCGGCCGTTCAGCGCGAACGACACCGCGCCACTGGAGACCCCGGCCTCGCGGGCGATGTCGGCGATCGTCGGTCTGGGCATCGGGCGGGGCCCTCCTCGGAGATTTCTGGTGCGCGATCCCTTGACGCCGAGTGTAGCCAGGGAGATGCTGCCGAAGCGCTAAAGGGCTTTAGTAAGTCTGCTCGACGAATCGGGAGACGCCACATGTTAGGAAGCCACTGGGCACGGCTGGCACTTGCCGCCATCGCGGCCACCACACTGGCGGGCTGCGGCCTGAGCGACCCGGACACCGGCTCGGACGGTCCGGCCGTGACCGCCGGCGCCGAGGTCAAGGGCAAGGTCTCGATCCAGACCTGGGCCCTCAAACCGAAGTTCACCGACTACATGCAGGGCGTCCTGGACGCCTTCCGGCAGCAGCACCCCGGCGTCCAGGTGGAGTGGCTCGACCAGCCCGGCGACGGCTACTCGGACAAGGTGCTCAGCCAGGCCTCCGGCGGCACCCTGCCGGACGTGGTCAACCTCCCGCCCGACTTCGCGCTGCCGCTCGCCGCGCAGGGCATGCTGCTCGACGTCGCCGCGGCCGACCCGCACCTGGCCGACGACTACGTCAAGGGCGGCATCGACGCGTACCGCTTCGCCGGCCGGGACGGCGCCTACGGCTACCCCTGGTACCTCAACACCGACGTCAACTACTGGAACTCCGAACTGCTCGCCAGGTACGGGCTGGACGCGAAGAAGCCCCCGGCCTCCCTGGACGAGCTGATCGCCCAGGCCAGGACCGTCAAGGAGAAGTCCGGCGGCTCGACCTACCTGATGAGCCGCAAGCCCGGCCTCGGCGACCTCGCCGACGCCGGCGTGAAGATCACGGCCGACGACGGCAAGAGCTTCACCTTCAACACCCCCGAGGCCGCCGCCCTGCTCGACAAGTACCGCGACGCGTACAAGGACGGCCTGCTGCCGAAGGACGTGCTCACCGAGACGTACGCCGGCAACGCCAAACTCTTCAACGCCGGCACCGTCGCCTGGACGACCGGCGGCGGCAACTACATGACCGGCCTCGCCACCGACAACCCCACCCTCGCGCCCAAGGTCGTCCCGTCCGCGGCGATCGGCACCCCGCCGCTGTACGTGCAGGGCCTGTCCGTCGCACGCACCAGCAAGAACCGGGCAGCAGCCGTGGCGCTCGCCCGCTGGGTGACCAACGCCCGGAACCAGGCCGCGTTCGCCCACCTCACCAGCATCTTCCCCTCCACCAAGGCCTCGGCCGGCGACCCGTTCTTCAGCAGGAGCGACGGCAGCAACGCCTCCGACGCCAAGGTGATCGCCTTCAGCTCGCTGGGAAAGGCCCGGATGCTCCAGCCCGTCCAGGTCAACGACGCGATGAGCACGGTCGTCAACCAGCAGATCGCCCTCGCGATCAGCGGCGAGACGGGCTCCAAGCAGGCCCTGGACACCGCCGTCAGCCGCTGCAACAAGCTGCTCGGCGGCTGACCCGCGCCCCGCGGGCGGCGACCGCCCCACCCGGCCGCCGCCCGCAGGAGACCGCCCGGTCCCGCCCGCCACCTCCGAGGAAGGCACCCGATGACCCACCGGCGCTGGTTCACCCCCTGGCTGCTGGCCGGCCCGGCCGTGCTCTGGCTCGCCGTCTTCAACCTGTGGCCGGCCGTCAACACGGTGATCCTCTCCTTCACCAACGCCCGCCCGCTCGGCGGCGGCCGCTTCACCGGCCTCGCCAACTACCAACGCGCCCTGGAGGACGACCAGTTGGCGGACGCGCTGGTCAACAGCATCGTCTACCTGCTGATCTGCCTCCCGCTGCTCACCCTGCTGCCCCTGCTGCTCGCCCTGCTGGTGGAGCGGAAGCTCCCCGGCATCACCTTCTTCCGCACCGCCTTCTACACCCCGGTCATCGCCTCCGCCGTGGTGGTCGCCCTGATCTGGGGGTGGGTGCTGGACGACCGCGGACTGCTCAACGGCCTGCTCGGCCAACTCGGCCTGGCCGACCGGCCGGTCTCCTTCCTCACCGACCGCTGGCTGCTGCTGCTCAGCGCGACCGGCCTGACGGTGTGGAAGGGACTCGGCTACTACATGGTGATCTACCTGTCGGCGCTCGGGAACGTCGGCCGCGAGCTCCACGAGGCCGCCGCGGTCGACGGAGCGTCGGCCGCCCGGCGCTTCTGGCACGTCACCCTCCCCGGGGTGCGCCCCACCATGCTGCTGGTCTCCGTGCTCATCTCGGTCTCCGCCCTGCGGGTCTTCTCCGAGCTGTACGTGCTCTCCCACGGCACCGGCGGCCCGGGCGGACGCGACATGTCGGTGGTGATGCTCATCCAGCTGTACAGCCGCGGCTTCACCGGGCACATCGGGTACGCCTCGGCACTCAGCCTGCTGCTGTTCGCGATCACCGTCGGCCCGATGCTGCTGCTCGCACGGCTCGGCAGGAAGGCGGCCTGACCGATGGCCCGAGGATTCAACACCCCGTCACCGGCCGGGAAGGCCGTCCGCTACCTGCTGCTGGCCCTGGTCCTGCTGCTCACCGTCGGCCCGTTCCTGTGGCAGCTCTCCACCTCGCTCAAGGGGCCCGGCGAGGACATCTGGTCCCGCACCCCCGGCTTCCTGCCGCACGAGCCGACCCTCGCCAACTACGCCAAGGTCGCCGACACCGTCCCGGTCTGGACGTACGCCGCCAACTCCCTGGTGGTGGCGGCGATCGCGGTGATCGGCAACACGGCCGGCGCGACCCTGGCGGGCTTCGCGCTGGCCCGGCTGCGCTTCCGCGGCTCCCGCCTGGTCCTCGGCCTGTTCCTGGCCACGCTGGTCCTGCCGGGCGAGGTCACCATCGTCTCCCAGTACGTCACGGTGCGAAGCCTCGGCCTGACCGACACGCTGGCCGGGGTCGCCCTGCCCGGCGCGATCGCGATGCTGAACGTGCTGCTGATGCGCACCGCCTTCCAGGCCGTCCCGCCCGACCTGGACGCCGCCGCCCTGGTCGACGGCGCCAACGTCTGGCAGCGGCTGGTCCACGTCGGCCTGCCGAACGTGCGCGGCATGCTCAGCGTGGTCGTCATCTTCACCTTCATCGGCGCCTGGGACGACTTCCTGTGGCCGCTGATCGTCCTCAACGACCCGGACAAGTACACGCTCACCGTCGGCCTCCAGTACCTGAACGGCACCTTCAGCGCCAACCCCCGGCTGATCGCCGCCGGAACCATGATCGCCTTCCTGCCGATCGTCGTGGTCTTCGCCTCGCTGCAGCGGTTCTTCTTCCGGGGCGTCGAGGAAGGGGCCGTCAAGGGATGACCGCGACTCACGAAGGAACCCGCCGCCGTATGACCGACACCGCCCGGCCCCCGCGCTTCGGCGTCAACTACACGCCCAGCCGGGGCTGGTTCCACCACTGGCTGGACTTCGACCCGGACGAGGTGCGCGCCGACCTGGACTCGATCGCCGCACTCGGCCTGGACCACCTCCGGGTCTTCCCGCTGTGGCCGCTGTTCCAGCCCAACCGCACACTGATCCGCCCCCGGGCCGTCGAGCAGCTGCTCGACGTCGCCGACGCCGCCGCCGAACGCGGCCTGGACGTGGCCGTCGACGGCCTCCAGGGCCACCTCTCCAGCTTCGACTTCCTGCCCGCCTGGACCACCACCTGGCACCGCCGCAACCTCTTCACCGACCCCGAGGTGATCGACGGCCAGCACGCCTACCTGCGCACGCTCGCCGCAGCCCTCGCCGACCGGCCCAACTTCATCGGCATGACCGTCGGAAACGAGATCGACCAGTTCTCCGGCCACCCGCACCCCGACCCCGACCGGATCACCCCGGCCCAGGCCGAGGCCTGGCTGCACCGGATGCTCGCCGCCTGCGAGGAGGGCGCACCCGGCCGCCTCCACCTGCACGCCGCGTACGACGCCGCCTGGTACCGGGACGGCCACCCGTTCACCCCCGCGCACGCCGCCCGGATCGGCGCGGCCACCGCCGTGCACTCCTGGGTCTTCAACGGCACCGCCCAGCGCCACGGCCCCGAGTCCGCCGCCACCGGGCAGCACGCCGCCTACCTGATCGAACTGTCCAAGGCCTGGGCCGACGACCCGCACCGCCCGGTCTGGCTCCAGGAGGTCGGCGCGCCCGCCCCGCACATCCCGGCCGGGCGGGCCGCGGCGTTCGCCCGGACCACCGTCGCCAACGCCCTGGACTGTCCGGACCTCTGGGGCATCACCTGGTGGTGCTCGCACGACGTCGACCGCGCCCTCGCCGACTTCCCCGAACTCGAGTACGGCCTCGGCCTGCTGACCAACGCCCGGGAGACCAAGCCGGCGGGCGCGGTGATCGCCGCGCTGGCCGCGGAGGTCCGCGCCGACTGGACCCCGCCGCCGGTGCGGACCACCGGACTCGTTCTCGACCTGCCGGACGCCGCCCCCGAACGCTCGGTGTGCGCGCCCGGCGGGACGTACTTCGAGGCGTTCATGCGGCTGGCGGCCACCGGCGCCCGGCCGGCCGCCGTCCTCGCCGGGCGCGCCGCGGACGTGGACCACCTGTCCGCCCGGGGTGTCACCGAACTCGTCACGATCGACCAGCTCCGCTGACCGTCCGCCGACCGTCCGCCACCTCTGGGAGCAGCCCGCATGCACGATGACCGCAGCCTCGTCGAGTCCCGGCTCAACCGCGTCCTGGAGGAGCGCATCCGGCCCGCCGTGTACCCCGAGTCGGTCCCGCTGGAGGTGTCGATCTGGACGGCCCCCGACGAGCCGGTCCCCGTCGCGGAGGGCCTGGCCGCGCCGCGCACCCCGATCGCGGCCGGCGCGCAGTGGGGCGCGCCCTGGGGGACCAGCTGGCTGACCGTCTCCGGGACCGTCCCCGACGCCTGGGCGGGCCGGACCGTCGAGGCGCTGATCGACCTCGGATTCGACGCCAGCATGCCGGGCTTCCAGTGCGAGGGCCTGGTCTACCGGCCCGACGGCACCCCGGTGAAGGGCCTCAACCCGCGCAACCAGTGGGTGCGGATCGCCGCGCCCGCCGCGGGCGGGGAGGAGGTGCTGCTGCACGTCGAGGCCGCCTCCAACCCCGTGATCCTCGACTACCACCCCTTCCTGCCCACCGAGCTGGGCGACAAGGAGACCGCCGGGGACCGGCCGCAGTACCGGCTGGAGCGCATCGACCTCGCGGTCTTCGACGAGACGGTGTGGCAGCTGGTCGTCGACCTGGAGGTGCTCGGCGAACTGATGGCCGAACTCCCGGTGGAGGGCGCCCGCCGCTGGGAGATCCTGCGCGCCGTCGAACGGGCGCTCGACGCGATCGACCTGCAGGACGTCAACGGCACCGCGGCCGCCGCCCGGCGCGAGCTGGCGGCGGTGCTCGCCTCGCCCGCCGAGCCGTCCGCGCACCTGATCAGCGCCGTCGGCCACGCCCACATCGACTCCGCCTGGCTGTGGCCGCTGCGCGAGACCGTCCGCAAGGTCGCCCGGACCACCGCCAACATGACCGCGCTGCTGGAGGACGAACCCGACTTCGTCTACACCATGTCCCAGGCTCAGCAGTACGCCTGGATCAAGGAGCACCGGCCCGAGGTCTACGCCCGGGTCAAGAAGGCGGTCGCGGAGGGGCGGTTCGTCCCGGCCGGCGGGATGTGGGTGGAGTCCGACACCAACATGCCCGGATCGGAGGCGATGGCCCGTCAGTTCGTCCACGGGAAGCGGTTCTTCCTGGAGGAGTTCGGCGTCGAGAACGAGGAGGCCTGGCTGCCCGACACCTTCGGCTTCGCCGGCGGGCTGCCGCAGATCATCAAGGCGGCCGGGTCCAAGTGGCTGCTGACCCAGAAGATCTCGTGGAGCCGGGTCAACACCTTCCCGCACCACACCTTCCTCTGGGAGGGCATCGACGGCACCCGGATCTTCACCCACTTCCCGCCCGTCGACACCTACAACTGCTCCATGCAGGGCAAGGAGATCGCCCACGCCGCCCGGAACTTCAAGGAGAAGGGCCGCGCCCGGCACTCGATCGCCCCGACCGGCTGGGGCGACGGCGGCGGCGGAACCACCCGGGAGATGGTCGCCAAGGCGGCACGCCTGCGCGACCTGGAGGGATCGGCCCGGGTGCGGTGGGAGCGGCCCGCCGAGTTCTTCACGAAGGCCGAGAGCGAGTACCCCGACCCGCCCGTGTGGACCGGCGAGCTGTACCTCGAACTGCACCGGGCCACCCTCACCAGCCAGGCCAGGACCAAACAGGGCAACCGGGCGAGCGAGAACCTGCTGCGCGAGGCCGAACTGTGGTCCGCCACGGCGGCGGTACGGGCCCGGCTCCCGTACCCGTACGCGGAACTGGACCGGATCTGGAAGACCGTGCTGCTCCACCAGTTCCACGACATCCTGCCGGGCTCCTCGATCGCCTGGGTGCACCGGGAGGCCGAGCGGACGTACGCCGCGGTGGCGGAGGAACTGGCCGCCATCATCGACCGCGCGCAGCGGGCGCTGGCCGGCGAGGGGGACGGCACCGTCGTCTTCAACGCCGCCCCGCACGAGCGCGGGGGAGTACCGGCCGGCGGCGCCCGGGCCGCAGCCCCCGCCGCCGGCGGTTGTACGGTCGTCGCCCGGCCGGAGGGCGGGCACCTGCTGGACAACGGACTGCTGCGGGTCGCCGTCGACGCGCGCGGGCTGGTGGTGTCGGTGCTGGACCTCGCCTACGGCCGGGAGGCCCTCGCTCCCGGTGCGGCCGCCAACCTGCTGCAGATCCACCCGGACTTCCCCACCATGTGGGACGCCTGGGACGTCGACTCCTTCTACCGCAACACCGTCACCGACCTGACCGCCGTGGACTCGGTGGAGGTCACCGCCTCCGGGCCCGACGCCGTCGCCGTCCGGGCGACCCGCACCTTCGGGTCCTCCCGGGCCGTCCAGACCGTCACCCTCACGGCCGGGTCCGGGCGGCTCGACCTCGACACCGAGATCGACTGGCACGAGACCGAGAAGTTCCTCAAGACCGCCTTCCCGCTCGACGTGCGCACCGACCGGTACGCCGCCGAGACCCAGTTCGGCCACCTGTACCGGCCGACCCACACCAACACCAGCTGGGAAGCGGCCAAGTTCGAGGCCTGCAACCACCGCTTCGTCCACCTGGAGGAGCCCGGCTGGGGCGTCGCCCTGGTCACCGCGTCCACCTACGGTCACGACGTGACCCGCACGGTACGCCCTGAGGACGGCGGCACCACGACCACCGTCCGGGTCTCCCTGCTGCGCGCCCCGCGCTTCCCCGACCCGCACACCGACCAGGGGCTGCACCGCTTCCGGCACGCGCTCGTCCCCGGTGCGGGTGTCGGCGAAGCGGTCCGTGAGGGCTACCGGATCGGCCTGCCGGAACGGCGGGTTCCCGGGTCGACCGAGGTCGCCCCGCTGGTCACGCTCGACAACGACGCCGTGGTCGTCAGTGCCGTGAAGCTCGCCGACGACCGCAGTGGCGACGTCGTCGTCCGGCTGTACGAGTCCGGCGGCGGCCGGGCCCGCGTCGGCGTCGCACCGGGCTTCGCGTATGCCCGGGTGGAGCGCTGCGACCTCCTGGAACGCCCGACGGGGGAGGGTGCGACGGAACTGCGGCTGCGGCCGTTCGAGTTGGTCACCCTGCGGTTCGCGGCCGGCGGCAGCGGGGGCGGGGGCGGGCTGGGCTGACCGGGCGGCGGCGCCGCCGCCGTTCTGACCAGCCAGGATGGGCCTGGGCCGAAGCCCAGGAGAGAGGGGCGGCGGCCGGGCCCCGTTCGAGACCGGCTGCGGCCGACCGCCGCCACCTCGTCGACCTCGTGCGTGCCGCCAACGCTGCCGCCACGGGTGCCGGCACTCCGTCCGCCCGGGCCTTCCGGAGCCGCCGGACGGGCATCAGGGCGGTCACCGGCCAGTTGATCCTTCGTCACTTCTTGACCGGGCCGCTCCTGGCCGAGCGCACACAGATGGGCGGCCGCGGCGGCGCGGCGATCGTTGAAGCCGGTCGGATACGAACGTACAGTGGCGACGCCTTCGCCACCCCGTGACGAAGTGAACACCCATGGTGAATTCCACCGCGCGAACCGGCGGACGCCGACAGAGCAGGCATGTGGCGCCCGCCCTCCCACTCAAGGGGCTGCCATGTCCATGCTGCTTGTCCTCGGCGAGTGCCGGATCATCGGTACCGAGCCGGACGGCGACACCATCCACTTCGTCCCCACCAATCCCCTGGCCTTCGACAAGCTCAAGGACGCCCCGGTCGAGGTCAAGAACGGCACCGCCAGGCTCAGGCTCGAAGGCATCGACTCCCTGGAGACCCACTACGACCGGACCGGGCCGAGGATCCGCCAGCCTGCCGAGTTCGGCGACAGGGCCGCGCAGGAACTCCTGACCTTCCTCGGGTTCAGCGACGTCCAGCGCAGCGGACAGAAGGTCGTCTCCGCCAACCCGCCACAGACGCCCGCGTGGGTCCTCACCCAGGGCGGGGACCCGTTCAAGCGCTGCGTCGCCCTGCTCGGCGCGGGCGTTCCTCCCGGCGCAGACGGCACCGAGATGCAGGTGGACGTCCCGCTGCTGCAGACCACCGTCAACCACCACCTGCTCAAGACCGGCCTGGTCTACCCCGGCTTCTACGACAAGCTGTTCCGCAACCTCCGGGAGGAGCTGGCCGCCGTCACCCGCCAGGCGCGCGAGGCCGGCCTGGGGCTGTGGCCGCTCGACGCCACCACGACCCCGGGCGGAGCACCGATCACCGGGATGCCCTCTCTCACCGAGGTGGTCATCCTCCCGAAGCTGTTCCGGCGGCTGGTCGACCACTTCAACCTGGTCGAGCAGTCCCTGACCTGCTTCCCCGCCTACCTGGCGGGCAAGGAGGACCACGTTGAGGTCCTGTCGACGAGGACGAAGCAGCTGAGCCTCGCGCCCCTGGTCCAGATCATCAACGACACGGCCGTTCGGATGACCGCGCAGCCCGAGGACACAGTCTTCGCCGAGAGCTGAGCAGGAACTCCGACCGTGATCGACGCCGCCGACTTCCTGATGGTCCGCAGGACCAGGGCGGTCAGGCAGATCTGCGGGTAGCCATCGGGGACGTCCAGGTAGGTGCCGGCGGCGGCCGGGCCCGCGTCCGCGTCGCACCGGGCTTCGCGTAGGCCCGGGTGGACCGCTGCGACCTCCGGGAACGCGCGACGGGGGAGGGGACGACAGCACTGCGGCTGCGGCCGTTCGAGTTGGTCACCCTGCGGTTCGCGGCCGGCAGCCGAGGGGACGCGCTGCGCTGACCGGGCGGGCGGCGCCCGGCCGGGACGGTGGTCCCCGAGGGTCCTGTCGCACCAGGTGCACTCGCGCCGCGCAGGACCATCCACCGGATCCGGCCCAGCCACGCGGGCGGATACCGCACATTGATCAAACTCGCTGCGCGCCCCGGTCGCTCAGTCGTTGTCGATCTTGTTGCCGCTGGGGTTGAGGACGTACCAGCCGGCGCCGAAGGCATGGGAGCCCTCGCCGTTCGTGTCGCCGGGATTGTGGTCGCCGGCGTAGTAGTAGAGCGGGTGGCCGTGGTAGGTGACCTCGGTGCTGTGGTCGGCCCGGGCGATGGTGCCGAGGTCGGCGGCGTTGACCCCGGCGCCCGGCTGCGGGGTGCCGGTGGTGGTCAGCGGAGGCCAGGCGGCGGCGCAGGCACCGTCGCAGGCGGACATCGTCGGGCTGTCCTTCTCGAAGAGGTACAGCGTGCGCCCCTGGCTGTCGGTCAGGATCTTGCCGAGACTCGAGTCGTGCACCACCACGACGGCGCCGGTGGCGCCGGGCTGGCTGGGGGATTCGGATCCGGGAGCCGGAGCGGAGTAGGCCGGCGGGGCGGTGGTGACCGCTGCCGGCGCGGACTTCGAGCCGCCGCTGCCGCACGCGGCTGCTCCCAGAGCGAGGGCGGGCACCATCATGGCCGCCCAGATGAGACGTCGCATGTTCGTCTCTCCTTTCGGCGGGCCGCCGGCCCCGGTGTGGCGGCCGGGCGAGCCGTGCACCCTTCAGTACGCGGTGGAGGGTGCCGACGTTCACCCGTGCACGGCCGGATCGAGCATGAGTCCGCCAGTGATCACAGGCCGGGGGCCTGGTATCCGTTCAGCAGCCAGAGCGCGCCCGAGTACCACAGCAGGCCGATCGCGCCGACCAGCACGCCACCGGCGAGCGGCAGCATCCAGCCGGGCAACCGACGCTGTCGCACCACGATCACCTTGGCCACGAACGCGCCGTACAGCACGCATCCGGTGATCGAATGCAGTGCCACCCGGGGGTCGCTCAGCTGCACGCCGTAGGTGACCAGGCAGTGCCGGGCGATCGGCAGCGAGAGGAGGAAGGCGCTCAGTCCGACCAGCCGGTGGATGGTCGGGACGGGTCTGGGTGCCGGGCGAGGCATGCCGGGCAGCCGTCCGTACATCCACAGCGCGAGGAGCAGCTGGACCAGCGCCAGGCCGAACAGCGCGCTGCCCAGTTGGGCCTTCAGCTGGTTGGCGTCATCGCCCTGCTGGCCGAAGAGGTGGCTGGTGTAGTCCGGCGTGTGGGTGCGGCCGTACCAGTAGAGGCCGAGCGTGACAGCCACCGGAAGGAGCATCCACAGCAGCACCTGCCACGGCCGGGGCCGGGGCCGGTCATCGGGAACGGGTGGTCGCATCGAGACTCCTCGGGCGGTAGGTGCTGCCGCTCACCATCTGCCACAGGCCTCGGCTCCACTTCCACCAGGCGCGCCGACCTGTCGGGAAACATCTCTGGCCGGCCGACCGGCGCCTCGGTCCGCCCGTGGGTGCCGGTTCGCCCCGGTTGCAGCGGCCGTCCACACCGTCGATGTGGCCGTCGCCGTCCGGGTTCACGGGGGTGTTCCCCGGTGTGAGGCCGCAGGCGTTCCGGTCTGATGGATCTGCCGGGTCAGGACGCCCGTGCGCGCCCGTACAGGCAGGCACCAGCTGTGACCACCTCGGCAGGAGACAGAGCCGTGGACGCCGGTCCGGGCCTGGTCGGACGCCTGTGGAACCCGTGCTCGACGGGGTGACCGTGGAGGGAGAAGCACGGTGCGTGTCGCCGTACCCGGACGTCCGGGGGGCGGGCGTGGCGGAGTCCGCTCGGCGGCGGTGGGCGCCGTGACCCCACGGCGCTCCTTCCGGACTCGAACGGTCGAAGGACATGAACGAGAACAGCACGACGGCGCCCACCGTACCCAGAGCACCGGCTGAGCGGCCGGTTGTGCGAGTGGCGGGGGCGACCCCGCATCCGGGCCGAACCGGCCCACCGGACAGGACCGAACGGCCCTGCCCCGCTCCCGGGTCCCGGCGGACAGTGGTGGTGCGAAGAAGACACCGGGAGGAGCCATGACCATCCAGCACCGGAGCATTCACGACGTCATGACCCGGGAAGTGGTGTCCGCCCGGCCGGACACCTCTTTCAAGGAGATCGTGGCGCTGTTCCACCGCAACGACATCACCGCCGTCCCGATCCTCGACGACGAGGACCGGCCGATCGGGATGGTGTCCGAGGCCGACCTGATCCGCAAGGAGGCCGTTCTGCCCGACCCGGACGGGCACACGCCCGGCCGCTGGCTCGCCCAGGGCGACCGGGCCCGTGCAGAGGCCGAGACGGCCGGTGGTCTGATGACCAGGCCCGCCGTCACGGCCCGGGCCGGCTGGTCCGTCCCGGAAGCCGCGCGGCAGATGGACAAGCACAGGGTGAAGCGCCTTCCCGTGGTCGATGAGGCGGGCAGGCTGATCGGTATCGTCAGCCGCCGCGACCTCCTCCAGATCTTCCTGCGCCACGACGCCGCGATCCGCGAGGAGATCCTGCACGACGTCTTCGGCCGCACGCTCTGGATCCCGCCCGGCGATGTCCGGGTCACCGTGAACGAAGGCGTCGTCACCGTCGCCGGCCGCCTGCCCCGCCGCAGCCTGATCCCGATCGCCGAGCAGCTGTGCCGAGCAGTCGACGGAGTCGTGGCGGTCCATCAGACGCTCGACTGGGCCGAGGACGACACCGACGTCCGACTCGAACACCCGCACGCCTACCGGGCCGACCGCTGAGCACCGACCGCTGAGCACCAACCGCCGAGCACCGACCGCCGAGTACGGGGCCGAAGGCTCATGGTCGCCGGCACCGCTCAGGGGTCAGCGCCGGGGTCAGCGCCCCGGGTCGATCCCGGTGCGGATGACCCGGCCCGTGACCGAGGCCGGACGGATCCGGATCCACACATCACGCCCGTCACCGGCCCACGGATCCGGGTTGCCGCGGTGCTTCAGGTGCTCGACGGCCTCGGGCTCGTCCAGCCGTGCGGCGGTACCCCTCACCAGCACGCTCCAGCCCGACCGCACGGCCTCGTCGATGCGGTCGACCTCGAAGGCGACGAGGGCACCGCGGTCGGCACACGCGGTGCTCCCCTCTGCGGTGCGGTAGACCACCGTCCCGTCCAGAACCCGGAAGTTGACCGGCAGCGCGACGGGACCCTCACGCGTGGACAGCACCACCCTGCCGATCCCTCCCGGTGCCAGCTTCGACCAGCACACCGGCGCCGACAGCTCCTCCATGACGGGATCGGCCGCGGCGGCCGCACGTCCCGGCGGTGCCTCCAGGCCCACGCCGAGCAGCTCCTGGACGGACGTGCCGAGCGCACCGGCCAGTCCGGCGAGGGCCGCCGCGTCCGGCATCCCGGCGGACGACTCCAGGTACTCCAGGTACTCCACCGCCATCCCCGCCCGGTCCGCAACCTCCTGTCGGCTGAGTCCGAGCCGTTCCCTGCGCAGCGACACTCGCCGCGCCATGTCACCCCGTCGCTCCGACGGCCACTCGGTCGATCCTGCGCGGGATCGCTGTCCGGACATGGTTCGTCCCTTCTCCTCGCCGCTATGTCCAGGGAATCCGGCCGCCGCGAACGATGACGACCGGGCAGGGGGCGTGCTGGGCGCAGTGCTGACCCACTGAACCGAGCAGCGCGCCGGCGAATCCGCCGATACCGCGGCTCCCCACCACCAGGAGGACCACGTCCTCGGCGCCGGCCGCAGTGAGCAGCACCTGCGCTGCGGTGCCCTCGGCCGCAACGGTGCGAATCTCGACCGGAGACCCGGGGCCGACGGCCTTCTCGACGCTCTCCGCCAGGACCTTCTCCGCGATGTCGCCGACCGCTCTCTCTTCGTCCGCCGGGATGTCCGCACCCCACCCGGAGAAGGGCGGCTCCCAGGCGATGACCGCCCGTACCGTGGCGCCGGTGGCCTCGGCCTGGCGAACCGCCCAGCGCAGGGCGCGCCGCGACTGCTCGGAGCCGTCCACCCCGACGACGATCGCCTGTCCCGTCCGATGGCTGGTCATGATCCCTCCTCCCGCCGCGGTGCCCGGGCGCCGCACACGGCGTTCAGCCGTTCTCGGGCGCCGTGTTGGCAGCCGCGTCGTGCATACCGGCGCGCAGGAGCTGATGCCCGAGGTCGACCAGGGCCCGCCCGGCTGCGTACTCGTCGCCGATCTCCGGTACGGCCGCGTCCCCGGGGTTGCGGCGGGCGTGGCTTCGGCTCTCCAGGACGTTCTCACCGGTGTCCAGGACGCCGTGCACCGAGGTCGTGTCGCCGGTCTCGAACACGTCGAGCCTGACCGTCCACGTCCTGACATGCATCGGTGCCCGCGCCGTCGGCTCGCTCATCGTCTCGTCCTCCTCCGACACTCCCGGGAGGACACGTGCCCCGTCCTCGGCGGGCCGCCGCGCCGTACCCCTGCCATCAGGGTGAAACGCCGGCCCGGCCGGCCGCTGGGGCCGTTCGACCCTTATCAGGGAGACGGACGGGCACACAGCGACCGGCTGCCCACCGGAGGGTGGACCGGGCGCGTGAGCGTGCCGGGCCCGAACGGCTCGACCACCGTTCACCCCCGTCCGGTACCCTCACCGCGGTCCGGGCACGGACGGCGGGACGGAAGAGGGGTCAGGATGGGCGAGGGCACGGCCGAAGGACCGGAGCCGGCGCGGGTCGAGCTCGGCACGATCGCACGGGAGTGGGGACGTATCGGCTGCATCGGATTCGGCGGCCCGCCCACGCACGTCAGCCTGCTGCGCCGCCTGTGTGTGGAGGAGCGCAGGTGGATCCGGGCCAGCGAGTTCGAGGACGGCATCGCGGCCACCAACCTGCTGCCGGGCCCGGCCTCCACCCAGTTGGCGATCTTCACCGCCTGGCGGCTGCGCGGTGTTCCGGGTGCCCTGGTCGGCGGTCTCTGTTTCATCGTCCCCGGTCTGGTCGTGATCCTGGCTCTGGCCGCCGTGTTTCTCGCGGGCAGCCCGCCGCTGTGGGTGCGCGGCGCCGCCGCGGGGGCGGGATCGGCGGTGGCGGCGGTTGCCCTGCAGGCAGCGCACGCACTGCTCCCCGCGAGCCGGCAACGGGCCGGTTCCGCGCGCCCGGCCCGGGCCCGCTGGCTCGGCTACGCCCTCGCCGGCGGCGCGGCAGCGGCACTGGCCGGGCCCTGGCTGGTCCTGGTGCTCATCGCCGCCGGTCTGATCGAGAGCGCCGTCCGCACCCGATCCGCCGCCGGGCCGACCCGGGTCGGTGCAACGGCATGGCCGCTGCCGCTCGCCACGGCGACCCCGATGGCCGGCGGTCTCCTCGCGGTGGCCTGGGTCGCGTTGAAGGTCGGTGCCCTCTCCTACGGCGGCGGGTTCGTCATCATTCCGCTCATGCAGGCGGACGCCGTGGACCACTACCACTGGATGACCGGCGGCGAGTTCCTCAACGCCGTCGCCCTCGGCCAGATCACGCCGGGCCCCGTCGTCCAGACCGTCGCCGTCGTCGGCTATGCCGCGGCGGGCGTTCCCGGCGGCCTGCTCGCCGCAGCCGTCGCGTTCGCCCCCTCCTTCCTGTTCGTGATCCTCGGCGGACCGCGCTTCGACTCACTCCGGGCCGACATCCGTGTCCAGGGATTCCTCACCGGCGCAGGCCCGGCGGTGATCGGCGCCATCGCGGGCTCGGCCGTACCCCTGGCACTGGCACTCCAGCACGCCTGGCAGTACGCGATCCTCGCCGCTGCCGCCGCCTGGCTGCTCGCCACGAAGCGCGGTGCCGTCGGCGCCCTGCTCTGCGCCGGAGCACTCGGCGTGCTCGCCGTCGTGGTCGGCCTGCCGGTCTGACCCGGCCGGAGCAGTGGCCGCACGCCGGACCCGTAGTGCCGCACCGACCGGGCCCGGGAGGCCGGACGGTTTCCGGCGCGTGACGATGGAGGCATGGGCGAGACTCCCGGATCCGGTTCGGACGCTCCTCCGGAGGCGATGCTCGACGCGATGGCGAACCTGGCGCGGTTCCACCGTGAGCACGAGGAGTTCTACGCCTCGGCGCCCCGCGAACAGGCCGTTCTGCTCCAGCGCGACGCGCGAACGCTCCTCGCCCTGGCCGACCGCTGGTCCACGGCGCAGCCCCCGTCGCCGCCGACACCGCTCAATCCGTTCGAGGGCGCCGACGACCTCACCGCACCGGCGGGCGTCCAGTTGCGCGGCGTCCTGTTCATGGAGGGCGAGGGCGAGCCCGTCGAACTGGCCCACCTCAAGCGGGATCTCGCGCGGACCGCGGACGATCTCCGGTCGGGCGCCACCTGGCTCGCCGCTGCGATGCAGGCGTCATGGGAGAGCGCGCAGGCACTGCTCGGCTTCGCCGACTTCGCGGATCTTCTCGGCGAACGGCACCGCATCATCCTCAACGACTGGCAGGCGGCACACCTCGCCGATCTGGCCGGTCTGCTGCTGCACCGGGCCGTCGACGTCCTCGGCCGGGTCGACCTCGACCCGGCCGCGCTCAGAGCGGCCCTCGCCGAGGGCCCGGCGGGCCCGCAGCGGCTCTGCTCGGCCGCCGAGCTGATCTCCCGTGCCGCGGACCTGCTGAGCGAGTCGGCCGGCCTCGTGCACGACAACGAACGCCGCTGGCGCACCTTCCGCACCCGGGTCGACGCTCTCCGGGGCCGGTGCGCCGGGGCCGAACGGCCGGACGGCGCCTGACGGTCCACCTGCGGCCCACGAGCCCCGAGCACATTCCGGCAATCGCGATCGCCGCCGTGCCGCCGACCCGGGTCCTGCGCGGAATGCCCGGCTCGCCGGCCACCGGGGCAGTCGGGGCGGCCGACCGGCGGAGACCACGAGGGTTGAGCCGCGGGGTTCGGCAGGGGTTCGGTCGGGACGGCCCGCCGCGTCCGGGGCCGCACGATCCGGTCGGATGGGGCCGATCGGCCCTGGCGCGCTGCAACAGCGCGCGTAGCGTGGCAACCGACCTGCGGGGCGGGTGACGGAGTTCGGCCGGATCGGCCGGACGGTCGACGAGGCGCCGCCCCGACGAGACTCCCCGCGCACGGTGTGCCCGCAGCAGAGACGGGGTGGTCGAACGATGACACTCACGATCGCGCTGGCGGGCGACACGATGCTGGGGCGGGGCGTCGCCGCGATGCTGAAGCGTTCCGCCAGGCCGGCGGCGCTGTTCTCCACCGGTGTGCGCGAGGCGTTGGCGGAGGCCGACCTCGTCGTCCTGAACCTGGAGTGTTGCATCTCCGACCGGGGCGACCGCTGGTCCGACCCGTACAAGCGGTACTTCTTCCGCGCGCCACCTGCGGCTGCCGGGGTCCTTGCCGGGCTCGGCGTCGACTGTGTGACACTCGCCAACAACCACGCGCTGGACTTCGGCGCGGAGGCGCTTGCCGACACGCGCGCCCTGCTCGCCGGGGCCGGAGTCTGCGCTGTCGGCGCGGGGGCGGACGCGGCGGCGGCCCGTGAGTTCGCCGTGCTGGAGGCGGCCGGCACGCGCGTGGCCGTGGTCGGGGTGACGGACCATCCGGCGGGCTTCTCGGCCTCCGACCGGCGTCCCGGCGTGGCATGGGCGGACCTCAGGGCGGGCGTACCCGGCTGGCTGGAGGACACCGTGGCCCGTGCCGCCGCCCAGGCCGACGTCGTACTGGTCACACCGCACTGGGGTCCCAACATGACGACCCGGCCGCCGCGGCACGTGCAGTCGGCGGCATCGCGGCTCTCGGCCGCCGGAGCGACCCTGATCGCCGGGCATTCCGCGCACGTCTTCCACGGCGTGGCCGACCGCGTCATCTACGACATGGGCGATTTTGTCGACGACTACGCCGCCGATCCGCAGTTCCGCAACGATCTCGGACTGCTGTTCCTGGTGACCCTGGAAGGCCCCGGCCCGGCCGGCCTCGCACCGGTTCGGGTACAGGGTGTGCCGCTGTTCCTGGACTACTGCCACACCCGGCTCGCACGGGGTGTCGACCGGAAGTGGATCCGGGACCGTTTCAGCGCCGCGTGCGCCGAACTGGGCACCGCCGTGAACGAGGACGGCGGCCGGCTGACCGTTGAATGGTGCTGACGGAGAGCAGTTCGCCGCAGCATGCGGCCGTGACGGCTCTCAGCCGGTGTCGGATGCGGGCACGGTGATGACCGGGCAGTGGGCGCGGTGCAGCAGGCCGTGGGGGACGGAGCCCAGCCGCATCCCGGTGAACCCGCCCCGGCCGCGCCGTCCGACGACGAGCGCCAGTGCGTCCTCGGAGGCCTCGGCCAGTTCCTCCACCGGATGGCCGCGTACGACCTGCCGGGTCACGGTGGTGTCCGGGAAGTTCTCCGCCTGCTCGGCCACCGCTTCGTGGAGTAGGCGGCGGCATTTCTGGAGCACGACGACTTCGTCCGTGGACTCCAGCAGGGACGGCTGCCAGACCCAGAGCGCGCGCAGGTCCGCGCCGCGGGCTGCGGCGGCGGTGAAGGCGTGCTCCAGGGCGGCACCGGAGGCGGGGCTGCCGTCGACACCGGCGACGAGGTAGGGCGGCTGCGCGGTACTGTTCCCGGGCCCCAGTACCACGACCACCGGGCAGGCCGCCTGGGCACTGACCGGGACGGCCACCGAGTTCGTGCTGAGGAACTCCTCCAGACGGTTCAGCCGCCGCGAACCGAGGACGACCAGGCACGCGTCGTGCGACTCATGGCACAGCACCTCGGCAGGAGGGCCCTCGGCAAGGACGGTGGCGAGGTCGATGTCGGGGTGTCCACCGGAGGCGGAGGCGGCGGCCTCCTCGAGAACCCGGCGCCCGGCCTTCCGGCGCCCCGGGCCCACGGCGTGGTGCGACCTGTGGTGGTTCGGCGGCGTCGAGTGCACCAGCCGCAGCTGCACTCCACGACGCTCGGCTTCGTCGGCCGCCCAGACCAGGGCCGGCTGTGCGCTGTCCCTGTGGTCCACGCCGACGACGATCGGGCGGGACTGCCGAGAGCCGGTCATTGCTCCTCCAACCCGAGTCGCTACGTGCCCTCATGGGCACCGTAGGGCAGTGGTACCGCCGTCGGCAGGGCCGAGCGGCCCCGATCGGGTGGGCCGGGTGCATCAGACCGGTCCGCGCCGGGCCGTCCTGCCGACTCTCTCGGCACTGTCGGGACGCCCCCCCAACGGACCTCGCCGCTCCGCTGCCGGAGCTGCTCCCGGTCGGCGGTGCCACCGACGACACCGCTCCGATCGTCGCCCGGCTCCGAGTGACGCCGCAGCCCTCGCCACCCCGGGCGGGCCGCTGCCGAAGCGTTCGAGTGGCCGACGGTGCCGGTGTCGCCGATGGTGGCCACGGGGGTTACGGCGGCTTGGAGGCGTGATGACGGCAGCGGACGGCGGTGCTCCTCGGATCGTGGTGGGAGTGGACGGCTCGCCCGCATCGGTCGCGGCCCTGCGCTGGGCGGCCCGCCAGGCGGAGCTGACCGGCGCCGCACTCGATGCGGTGATCGCCTGGCAGTACCCCGTCGGCTACGGCTGGCCCGCACCCGTCGTACAGGGCTTCGACTTCGAGGGCAACGCCCGCGCAGGCCTCGCCGAGGCCGTCGCCGCCGCCACCGGAGAGGCCCCCGCAGTGGAGATCGGGCAGCACGTCGTCCAGGACCACCCGGCCGCCGCACTGCTCCGGGCCGCCGACGGAGCCTCCCTGCTGGTCGTCGGGAACCGGGGCTACGGCGGATTCACCGAGGCCCTGCTCGGATCGGTGAGCCAGCACTGCGTCCACCACGCCCGCTGCCCGGTCGTCGTCGTCCGCCACGCCTGAACCGGGGGCGACCGTCGCCGACCCGGAGGGGACCTGACTGCGGGCCCGGCCGGGCGCCCACCGGAGCAAGGGGCCGGCGCGCGGGAGACGCAGCGATCTTCGCGCCGCTGGGCGTGTCTGTCACCGCCGCTCCGTGCAGCGTGGCCGGGCCGTGGCGAGCAGGGCGGTCGCGTCAGCCGTGCCCGGGGTGCTCCTGCATGCGGAGGAAGGTGTTGTGCCAGGTGTGGTACCAGACCTGGCCGGTGGCGGCGTCGACGGAGAGCATGCCCATGATCCGGCCGGTGCCGTCGAGGGTGTGGAGCGTGTAGTAACCGGGGAAGTCGTCCGCTTCGCCGGCGTGCTCGCCCGCGCGGTGGCGGGCCAGCCACCGGTCGGCGATGCCGACGGCCCGTTCCGGGCCGACCGTGGTGACGCGTGCGGGGGCGGGCATCATGCCGTAGACCGTGTTCCACATCATGGCCGGACCGAACTCGAGCCGGACGGTGCCGTTGCCGGGGTCGACGAGCACCTCGGTGGCGCGCCGGCCTGCCGGGTCGAGGAGTTCGGCGTAGTAGCCGTTGCTGAACTGCATGACCTCGCCCGCGTGCAGGTTTCGCGGGGCGGCGAAGCGTTCGACGGCCCGGTCGGCGTCCGCGAGCGAGCGCACCGGTGCGCCGGCCGGCGCGGCGCCCGTCATCGGGCCGGGGCCGGACCACCAGGGGGAGTCGCCGGTGCCGCCGGCGGCCCACACGAGGGATGCGACGACTGCGGACAGGGCGGCGACAAGCACCACGAGGGGCAGCCACCGCCCGCCGAGCCGGCCGGTCTTCATGGCCCCGGTGACCGGTCGGCGAGGTGCGCGCGGGCCTCGGTACCGGTCTCGGTGTCGATCTCGCCGGAGGCGTAGCGGCGGTCGAGGATGTCGCGCGGCGTCTCGTTCGGCCGAGTGCCGTCGCCGGGCCGCTCGGATGGGCGGCGGGTGAGCCGGACGGTGGCCCAGACGACCGCACCGATCAGGGCGATCCAGAACAGCGGCATGAACATCATCCAGGCCCAGCCGCCGTCGTTCCAGTACATCACCGAGCCCACCTCCCTGGAGAGCTCCCTCTTCCGTCTCTTCGAGCCTTGCCGGAAACGGCGGCGTGGCGTGGGTCCTCCGGCCCCCGGGGCCGGTCCGGACGGCACCGGCCCGCCCGGGGCGAGGGACGTCCGCGGCGTTCACCCGCGGGGGCCTTCGGCGCCGACATCCTCGGGCGGGTCGACCTTTGTCCCGTGGCCCTCGGGTCGGGGCCGGGTGGCCCTGCCGCCGACCGTCGCGGCCGTTGGACCATGGGGCTGTCCAGAGTGTGTCGGAGATCCGGCCGAGTCCCCGCCGTGCCGGTCTTCCCGGCATCGCGTCAACCGGCCAGGGAGGCTCTGGCTGGTCAAGTGGCTTCTGGCGATACCCCACTGGATCGTCCTGAGCTTCCTTTGGGCGGCCTTCGCCGTGCTGACGGTGGTCGTGTTCCTCGCGATCCCGTTCACGGGCGCCTATCCGCGGTGGATCTTCGACTTCAACCTCGGGGTGCTGCGTTGGACGTGGCGGGTCTCGTACTACTCCTACGGAGGCCTCGGCACCGACCGCTATCCGCCGTTCAGCCTCGCGGAGGAGCCCGACTACCCCGCCACGCTTGCCGTCGCCCGCCCGGAACGGCTGTCCCGGGGGCTGGTCCTGGTGAAGTGGTGGCTGCTGGCGCTCCCGCAGTACGCCGTCCTCGGCTTCTTCCTCGGCGGCGTCGGAGACAGGGGCGGCGGCGGTCTGATCGGCCTGCTCGCCCTGTTCGCCGGTGTGTCGCCGGCCTTCACCGCCCGCTATCCGGCGGGCATCTTCGACCTGATCGTCGGACTGAACCGCTGGGTCTTCCGAGTCGTCGCGTACGCAGCCCTGATGACCGACACCTATCCGCCCTTCCGCCTCGACCAGGGCGCCACCGACCCGGTCGGCGAGCCGAGGCCGCCGTCACCGGGACGGTGACCCGACCCGTGAACCACGCACGACTGCGGGCCCTTGGCGCCGGGCAGACTGATGGTCAGGGTGATCTTCAGGATGCTCCACCACGGCCGGCCGGGCGGCCCGGCGCTACCGGTGTGCCGCCCGCACGGAGTCGGCCACCAGGTGGACGAGGGCCGGGAGTGCCGCCCGGACCGCGGGGCTGAGGCCGACACCGACGCTGAAGTCCGCTCCTTCGACCGCGTGGACGACGACGGCGTGCGGCAGCCGTCCGAGGGCCGCGGCGAGGGCGAGGGCCTCCGCAAGGCCGAGCCCGTGGGTGCTGGCCGTTTCGGCGGCCAGCCGGGCGGCCCGGTCGGCGCGGAGCGTGTGCAGACGGCCGGGACGACCGGCGGGGGAGCGCAGCGACTCGGCGACGATCACGCTGTCGGCCGGGCGCCAGAGCTCCATGAGCCGGCCCGGGTCGCCGTCGCTCACGGCGAGTTCCGCGGACGGCGCGCCTCGGCTCCTCAGCGACTCGATCACGGCCGGCCCGGCGCCGTCGTCGCGGCGGAAGGGGTTGCCGACGCCGATCACCACGACCCGGCCGGTCATTCCCGCTCCACCGCGAGGTCGAGGAAGTGGGCCGAGCAGGAGATGCACGGATCGTGGTTGCGGACGGCTCGTTCGCACAGCGCGGCCAGCTCCTCGTCCCCGACCGCCGTGTGCGATCGGGCCAGTCGGGCCTGCACCTGCCGGCGCAGGTCCTCCTCGATGGCCGCCTGGTTCTGTGCGGTCGGCGGCACGATCCGGGCGTGCGTGACCGTGCCGTCCGGGCCGAGGGCGTACCGGTGGTACAGCAGACCGCGGGGCGCCTCGGTCGCCGCGCAGCCGGCGGACTCCCGCGCCGGTACGTCGACGTGCGGCCGGGGCGGCGGCCGGTAGCCCTCGATGATGTGCAGCGCCTCCTCCAGGGCGTGCACGACTTCGACGGCCCGGACGAGGATGCTGCGGTACGGGTTGCGGCAGACCTCGCCCGCCGCGGGGTCGCCGAGGCCGGCCGCCCGGGCCGCCTCGGCGGCGGTCGGGTGCAGCCAGCGGCCGTTGAGCGCGTAGCGGGCGAGCGAGCCGGTGAGGTGGCGGCCGCCGTCCAGTCTCGACTGGAGGGCGGTGGAGTACGGCACCTGCTCCTCGACCACGTGCTGCTCGAACTCGTCCACTGGAAAGCCCCGTACCGGGTGCGCGCCGCCGGGCGCGGGAAGCACGGCGGGTGCCCCGGAGTCGACGGCGTACCGTCCGGGGTCGTGCAGGGCCAGGAACTCGCCGTCGAAGGACGCCTCGGGGAAGTCGAAGCCGGCGACCCACGACACCGTCTCCAGGGCGTCGTCCCGGGCGCGGCGCAGGCGGTCGGCGAGCGGGGCGAGTTCGTCCCGCGACACGGTCCGGTAGAAGCCGCCGATCCTCACGTTGACGGGGTGGATCGGGCGTCCGCCGAGCAGTTCCATCACCGCGTTGCCCGCCTGTTTGATCCGCAGCCCCCGTTCGACGGCTCGGCGGTGTCCGCGGGCGAGTTCGACGGCGTCGGCGCAGCCGAGGAAGTCGGGGGCGTGCAGCAGGTGGATGTGCAGGGACTGGCTCTCGATCCACTCGCCGTAGTAGAGCAGTCGGCGCAACTGTGCGATCGGTCCGTCGACGGCCACCCCGCAGGCCGCCTCGATCGCCTGGCAGGCCGTCATCTGATAGGCCACCGGGCAGATTCCGCAGATCCGGGCCGTGAGGTCGGGCGGTTCGGTGTGCCCGCGGCCGACCAGGAAGGCCTCGAAGAACCGCGGCGGCTCGTAGATCCGCAGTTCGGCGGCGGTGACCCGGCCGTCCTTCAGGCGCAACCTGACGGCTGCCTCGCCCTCCACCCGGGCCAGGGCGCCCAGCTGCAGGGTGCGCGACGCCGGCCCGTTCATCGGGGCTCGTCAGGTGCCAGGCGGGCGGCGACGTCCGGCACCGGCCCGTACTCGGGCGCCGCGGCGTTGAAGGTGCGGAAGATCCGGACGACGTCCCGCGCGGACATGCCGTCCCGGGCCAGCTGACGCACCATCGCCTCCAGGTTGGGGTCGGCCACCGGTCCGAAGCAGCCGTAGCATCCGCGCCGGTGGGCGGGACAGAGCGCGCCGCAGCCGGCGTGGGTCACAGGACCCAGGCACGGGGTGCCGTGGGCGACGGTCACGCACGTGGTGCCTCGGATCTTGCACTCGAAGCAGACGCTGTGCGACGGAATCCCGGGGGTGCGGCCGGCCAGGAAGGCGGTGATCACTTCGAGCAGTTGGTGCCGGTCGATCGGGCAGCCGCGCAGCTCGAAGTCGACCGGCACGTGGGCCGAGATCGGCGTCGAGGTGTCCAGCGTGGCGATGAACTCCGGTCGGGCGTAGACGGCGGCACGGAACTCGGCGACGTCCGCGAAGTTGCGCAGCGCCTGGACGCCTCCGGCGGTCGCGCACGCGCCGATCGTGACGAGGCGGCGCGAGATGCCGCGGATGTGCCGGATCCGCCGGGCGTCCTCGGCCGTGGTGACCGAGCCCTCGACCAGCGACAGGTCGTACGGCCCGACGCCCTCCAGAGCCGCCCGGCCCTGCACGCCGCCGCTCTCCGTACTGCCGGCCTCGGCGCTGCTCATCTCCAGGAAGTGGGAGATCCGCACCCGGTCGGCCAGTGCGAGCAGCTCGTCCTCGCAGTCGAGGAGGGTCAGCTGGCAGCCGTCGCAGGAGGCGAACTTCCACACCGCCAGGGTCGGCGGGCCGGCACCGTCCATGTCTACAACTCCCTCACCGAAAGCAGCTGCCGCGAGACCGTGCAGTCGACCACCGGGCCGTCGCGGCACAGCAGCAGCGGGCCGAGCTGGCAGTGGCCGCAGTGCCCCGTCCCGCAGCGCATGTTGCGCTCCAGTGAGAGCTGGATGCGCTCTGCCGGTACGCCTCGGGCCAGCAGTGCATCCGCGGTACGGCGCATCATCACCTCGGGACCGCACACCAGGGCCGCCGCGGTCCGGGGCCCGGGTCGTACGCGGTCCAGGAGGGAGGTCACCACGCCCACACTGCCCGGCCAGGCCTCGTCGGGCCGGTCCACCGTCACCTCCACCCGGGCCGAAGCGCTCCAGACGGCCAGCTCGTCGGGGTACAGGAGGTCGGCCGGGGTGCGCGTCCCCACCAGGACCGCGAGGTTTCCGGCCGCGCCCAGCAGGCGGTGCACGACCGGGCGCAGCGGTGCGAGCCCGATGCCGCCGGCCACCACCAGGACATCGGCGCCCTGCGTCCCGTGGAGGTTCCACCCGGCGCCGTACGGGCCCCTGAGCCCCACGAAGCCGCCGGGCCCGAGCCGGCAGAGGGCGCCCGAGACGGCGCCGACCGAGCGGACGGTGAACGTCAGGCCCCCGTCGTCGATCGCGCTGACGGAGATCGGCACCTCACCGACGCCGAAGGCGTACACCATGGCGAACTGCCCGGGTGAGAACGCGGGCAGCGGTGGGCCGTCGGCGACGAGTCCGAGGGAGACGCTGTCGGCGGTCTCCGGCCGGGCGGAGGCCACCCGGTACGGCACGGGCACCGCGCTCACGAGGGGCCGCCTCCGCCCGGGGCGTACAGGTCCACCAGCCGCAGGCGGGTGGCCTGGAGCCGTACAGCGACGACGGCGGTGAAGCACAGCACCAGCCGGTGGCCGAGCTCCGGCTCGGCATCGCACAGGGCCCGCACCTCGGCCGCGGGGAACTCCGCGGCGGTGACCGGTCCGAGCGTCCGGGCGCCGAGGTGCCAGCGGTACGGCGGGAACAGCCAGGACCAGCCGAGCAGCTGGCCGGGCCCCACGGTCTCGACCACCGGAGGAAGGCGCCCGGGCACGTAGAGGTCGAGGGCGACCTCGCCGGAACGCAGCAGCCAGAACCGGTCGGCAGGCTCGCCCTCGTCGAACATCCGAGTGCCGGCGGGGAACTCCCGGTCGCGGGCGAGCGCGAGCAGGCGCTCCCGGTGGGCGTCCGGCAGGCCGTCCAGCAGTCGCTGGGGTTCCGTCACGGCCGTCCGTCCCCGTCGTCCGCGTCCCGCCGGCCGGCCCAGTCGTGCAGGGCCGCCGCCTCCTCGGTGATGTCGATCGCGACCGGGCACCAGACGATGCACCGTCCGCACCCCACGCAGCCCGAGGAACCGAACTGGTCCCACCAGGTGCCGAGCTTGTGGGTGAGCCACTGCCGGTAGCGGCTCGGTGCGGAGGGGCGCACCGGTCCGCCGTGCAGATACGAGTGGTCGAGGTCGAAGCACGAGTCCCACACCCGCCACCGCTCGGCGTGGTCGCCGGTGAGGTCGGTGACGTCCTGGGTGGTGGTGCAGAAGCAGGTCGGGCAGACCATGGTGCAGTTCCCGCAGGTCAGGCAGCGCTCGGCGACCTCGTTCCAGCGCGGGGCGTCCAGCGTTCCGGCCATCAGCCGGTGCAGGTCCACCTCCGGCATGCTGCGGCCCATCCGGTCGGCGGCGGTCGCCACGCCCTGCCGTGCCGCGTCGACCGTTCCCGGGTCCGCGGGCCGCAGTGGCAGTTCGGCGAGGATCTCCGCGCCCTCCGGGCTGCCGCTGCGGATCCAGAACCGGTGGTCACCTGCGTCGGCCACCTCGGTCAGCACCAGGTCGTGGCCGGGGCCGGCGGCCGGGCCGGTGCCCATCGACACGCAGAAGCAGGTCCCGCCGGGCTCGGTGCACTCGACCGCGATCAGGAACGCTCCCGTCCGCCGCCCTTCGTACACGGGATCGCGGTGGCGGCCGCCGACCATGACCCGGTCCTGGACGGCGATGGCCCGCAGGTCGCAGGGACGGACTCCGAGGAAGGCGAAGCGGTGCGGTGCGGGTTCGTCCGTTTCGAACGCCGGCCTGCCCGTCGCCCGGTCGGCCCGCCACTGGCGGACCCGCGCCGGGTGCAGGTAGGACTTCCACGACTGCGGCCCCGCCGCGTTGGCGAAGGCGGCGCGGTCGGCCCGCTCACGCAGCCGGTACGACCCGGCTTCCAGTTCGACGCCCCAGCCGTAGGGGAGTTGCCCGGCGGAGACCAGCTCGTCCAGGACGATCGCCCCGTCGCGCACGGTCGGGCCCACGACGGTGAAGCCACGGGTCAGCAGGACGTCCACCAGGGCCGCCAAGCCGTCGGTGCCGATCACCCAGCTCTCGGCCGACACGTCCGGGGAGCCGCCGCCCGTCGTCATGCCGCGCACCTCCTCGCCCGCCGTCGAGCCCATCTCTCGCACAGAACGGTTGCCGATGACAGCAGCCGCGCGCCCGACACCGCCCGGTACACCCGGACGGGTGCACTCCGGGTCCGAGGGACGGACGGCCTCGGCGCCGGCGCCGGGAGGCCCTGCCGCGTGTGGACACACCCGGCCGAGCATGGGAGGGGACCACGGACGCCGGATCTGTCGCCGTCCCTCCCGGGTCGGCAGGCCGCAGGCAGCCGCCGTTCCGCCCGAACCGGTGCGGCAGTGAGCCGTGCCGGCTGGAGAAGGCATCGTGACCGCGACCAGGACCCGCGCTGCCGGGCTCACCCGCGAGCAGGCCGAGCGCCGCCGGTCGGCGCCGAACCGGCCTCCGAACGGGCCATGCGCCGGCCCCCGAGGCCGCCCGACGAGCTCGTGCTCGGGGCCGGGCTGTGGCAGGGCGTCCTGCGCACCGGTGTTCTGGTGACGACGGTGAGCCCGGGAGCAGGGCTGTGGGCGGAGGCGGACGGCGGCCGGTGGCAGAGCGTCCTCTTCCTCGCGCTGCTGGCGGCGCAGCTCGGTGTGGTGCTCGGCCTGCGGGAACGGCTGTCACCCGGGCCAACCCGTTCCTCCCGCTGGCCGTCCTGGCCTCCGCGGCGCTCGGCGTCGGTGCACTGTGTCCACCGTTCCTCCAGGAGGTTCTGGGGACGGGACCGCTCTCGTGGCACGAGCTCGGCGCAGCTGCCGCGGCAGGGATCGTCACCTTCGCCGCGACCCGGTTGGACCGGACCGCCCGGCGCTGACGCAGGCACGGGGCGGCCCTCGACCCGGGTGCGTTCGCCCGGGGCACCTGCCCGCCGTCGGGGTGGAAGCACCGGCGCCCACGGTGCCGAACCGGCCCGGGTACCGACCGCCGGCGTGTGCTCCGGCGGTCATCGGTCGGCCATGGCCACGGACCGGCGGTCGTCTGACAGAATCGACCGGTCGGCAACCAGGGGCTCGGGAGGCTCGTGTGGGTGGGGGCGAGGTGCGGTCCCGTATTCCGCAGCTGCGGCTGGACGAGCTGCTGGAGGAGCTGCAGGCCCGGATCGACGCGGCCCGCGGAACCCGTGACCGGGTGCACAGTCTGCTGGAGGCGGTGCTGTCGGTCGGCCGGGAGCTGGAGCTGACGCAGGTCCTGCGGCGGATCGTGGAGGCCGCGGCGGTGCTGGTGGACGCCCGGTACGCGGCACTCGGGGTGATCGGCCCGGACGGCGAGAGCCTGTCCCAGTTCCTGACGGTGGGTCTCTCGGACGAGGAGATCGCGCGGATCGGCCCGTTCCCGACCGGCAAGGGGCTGCTCGGGGAGCTGATCCGCAGGCCGGAGGCGTTGCGGCTGGGTGAGCTGTCGGAACACCTGGCCTCGTTCGGCTGCCCGGCGCACCACCCGGTGATGCGGACCTTCCTGGGCGTCCCGGTGCGGGTGCGCGAGGAGGTCTTCGGCAACCTCTACCTCACGGACAAGCGCGGCGGGGAGGAGTTCGACGCCGACGACGAATCGGTGATCTCGACTCTCGCGGTCGCCGCCGGTGTGGCGATCGACAACGCCCGGCTCTACGAGGAGGCGCAGCGTCAGCAGCGCTGGCTGAGCGCGAATGCGGAGATCACCCGGACGCTGCTCTCCGGCAGCTCCCGCTCCGAGGTGGTCGAGCTGATCGCGCAGCGGGCCCGGGAGATCACCGGAGCGGAGCTGGCGGACATGTCGGCGCCGGTGGCCGAAACCGGCTCGCTGCGGGTCGAGCTCGCACTCGGCGGAGACCCGGCGGACCGTCGGGGCCTGGTGGTTCCGGCGAGCGGAACGCTGTCGGGAAAGGCGGTGGCGAAGGCGGAACCGGTGACCACGGTCGACCTGGCCGGCGATCCGCTGCTGTCCGCCGGGCCACGGCGCTTCGCCGGTCTGGGGCCCGCAGTGGCAGTGCCGCTAGGTCGGGCCGGCCGCCAGATCGAGGGCGTCCTGCTGCTGGCCCGCCGGTCCGGCGAAGCGCCCTTCACCGAACGGGAGATCGGCCCGCTGCTCGGTTTCGCCGACCAGGCGGCTCTGGCGCTGGAGCTGGCCGAACGACGCTGGGACGCCGAGCAATTGGCGATGCTGGAGGACCGCGACCGGATCGCCCGCGACCTGCACGACCTGGCGATCCAGCGGCTGTTCGCCACCGGGATGACGCTGCAGAGCGCCGCCCGCTTCATCGAACACCCGGGTGCTGCGGACCGGGTCCTGCGCGCGGTCGGGGACCTGGACGAGACCATCAAGATCATTCGGTCGACGATCTTCGGCCTGCGGGTCAGGGAGGACGCGGCCGGCAACGGTCTGCGCGCCCGGGTGGTCCGGGCCGTCGAGGAGGCGCAGTCCGCCCTGGGCTTCGCACCCCGGCTGAGCATGGAGGGCCTGCTCGACACCGCCGTCCCCGCGGAGGCCGCCGACCATGTGATGGCCGTCCTGGCGGAGGCGCTGAGCAATGCGGCCCGGCACGCCCGGGCCCGCCGCGTGGAAGTCTCGCTGAGGGCGACCGGCACGCACGTGGAGCTCGCCGTGCAGGACGACGGTGTCGGCATCCCCGAGCAGGGGCGGCGCAGCGGCCTGCGGAACATGGCCGAGCGGGCGGAGAGTCTCGGGGGAGCGCTGGAGCTGTCGAGCCCGCCGGACGGCGGGGCCAGGCTGGTGTGGACGGCTCCACTGGGCGGCTGACCGCGCCGTTTCCGGAGGGCGCCGGGATCAGCGGGCGGGAACACCCTGCGGGCGGGTCCGACGTGCCCGCAGGGAGCGGCCTCAGCGGGGGAGCCGGCCAGGCGTCCGGTCCTGGGCGGCCAGCGCCTGGGTGGCGATGACGGCGGCCTGGACGCGGCGTTCGACACCGAGCTTGGCCAGCAGCCGGGAGATGTGGTTCTTGACGGTCTTCTCGGCCAGGTAGAGCCGCTGGCCGATCTCGCGGTTGGTCAGGCCCTCGCCGATCAGCGCGAGGATCTCCTGCTCCCGGTCGGTGAGTTGGGGGAGGCCGGAGACCTGCGGGGCGGTGTCGCCGCGCAGACGGGCCATCAGGCGGGTGGTGGCGCCCGGGTCGAGCATCGACTGCCCGGCGGCGACCGTGCGCACGGCGGAGACCAGGTCGGTGCCGCTGATCTGCTTGAGCACGTACCCCGAGGCGCCAGCCATGATCGAGTCGAGCAGTGCGTCCTCGTCGTCGAAGGAGGTGAGGATCAGGCAGCCCAGTTCGGGCATCCGTGAGCGCAGCTCGCGGCAGACGGTCACCCCGTCGCCGTCGGGCAGCCGCATGTCCAGGATCGCCACGTCCGGGCGAAGCGCCGGGATACGGGCCAGGGCCTGCTCGACCGTGGCAGCCTCGCCGACCACGGTCAGATCCGGCTCCGCGTCCAGCAGGTCGTGCACGCCCCGCCGGACGACCTCGTGGTCGTCGAGCAGGAACACCTTGATCGGGGCGCTCGCCCGGGCCACTGCGCTGTCCGCCATCGCTTCTCCGTACTTATCCGTCCGCCCCCGTGCAGGAGGCGGGGCATAAACCGTCAGCAGTCTGCCGTGTACTCCGACAGGCACAATAGGGCCGGGCGGCCCGATTCTCCCAGCGACGACCGTCCGGTGGTCGCGAGTTCCCGTCGGCACCCGGTCGGCCGAGGTGTCGACAGGCCGGTTTCGGCGAGGAGCGGTTGCGGCGCTCCACGCTCCGGAAGGTCCGGTCCGCGGCGCTCCCGGGTGGTGCCCGGTTCAGCCGCGGCGGACATCGCCGTTGCCGGGCTTCCGGGCTGATCGTCCGCTCCAGACGGGTTCGAGTTCGGCCCAGGCATGCTGCCAGGCGGCGTCCGCCCGGCGGTCCAGGCCGGTCAGCCGGAGACCCAGGGTGCAGGCGGCGAGGACGACCAGGCAGCCGCAGACGAACAGGCCGCGGCAGACCGCGTCGGAGACGAGGGCGGCGGTGCTGGACGGGGCGGGGGCGAGCTGCCCGGAGTCGCCCACCCAGACGGCCGTCGTGGCACCCGTCGGAGCCGGCCGGCTCAGCTGGACCGTGCCGGTGTTGTGCTGCCCGGAGGGGTATGTCCAGGCTGCGGTGGCCCGGTAGCGGCCGGCCACGGCGTCGGCCGTGCCGGCCGCGTCCAGCGGCGGTGTGAGCAGGACGGCCTCGACGCGGTGCAGGTGGGGTGCCGCCGCGGCGGCTCGCCGCTCGGCCGAGCCGAGGTCGGCCAGGGCGGCCGCAGCGCCGAGGAGCGCCGCCAGGACGATTGCGAGCACGGCGAGGACGAGCGAGCGGCTGCGAGAACGGTCCGCAGCCCGGGCCAGCGCGTTGTGCTCGGCGCCGAGGGCTCGGCGCAGGTGGCGCTGCCATGGGCGGGTGACGCGGGTGCGGCGTGTGCCGGCCATCGTGAACTCCTTCGCGGACGGGATGCGCGATCGGGAGTGGACCCCGCCACCCGCCGCTCTCCGGCTGGGTGGTGCAGGGCCGGGACCCCCGCGGGACTCGTGCCACGAGAACTCTGTCGGCGACGGCCGGGCACCGACAGGGACCGACCGGGCCCACCGGAGGGCCGGTGGTCCCTGACCGCTCCTGTTCCCCGTGCGGGCGGCACGTCCGGGCCGGCGACGGTCCGTCGGCCGGACCGCCCGGCCGGGACCATCGGGGCGCTGCGACGGGACTGCCGGCCGAGCAGGACAGGACCATCGGTCCCTGGGAAGGCATCCGGCCGCTCTCCGAGGATCTTCACCGTGAGTCACGGGCACACCGGTGCCCACCGCTGTCCTCGAGCACACCGCAAAGGAGCGCGTGATGTCCGCACACGGCCGCAGAGAGACCCGGCAGACAAAGACGGATGACGGTCCGTCCGGCACGGCCGGCGGCTTCGGCCTGCCGGCCGCCACCGCCCTGGTGGTCGGCAGCGTCATCGGCACCGGCGTGTTCGCGCTGCCGTCCGCGCTCGCCCCGTACGGGCCGATCGCCCTGGTGGCGTTCGTCCTGGTGACGATCGGCGCACTGGCACTGGCGGTGACCTTCGGCCGGCTGTCGGAGCGGGTGCCGGGAAGCGGCGGGCCGTACGTCTACGCCAGGCAGGCGTTCGGGGAGTTCGCCGGGTTCCTCACCGCGTGGTCGTACTGGATCACCGCCTGGGCGGGCAATGCGGCCATCGCGGTGGCCTGGGTCGGCTACGTCGAGGTGTTCGTCAACAAGGGACACCACACCGGGGGTTCGATCGCGATCGCGCTGGCGGGCCTGTGGGTGCCGGCCGTCGTCAACCTGACCGGCGTCCGGGCCGTCGGCGCGTTCCAGGTCGCCACCACGGTGCTGAAGTTCCTTCCGCTGGCCTTCATGGGCACGGTCGGGCTGCTGTTCGTGAAGTCCGGGAACTTCGGTGCCTTCAACGCGAGCGGGACGTCGGCGCTCGGGGCGGTGTCGGCGGCGGGGGCGATCGCACTGTTCAGCTACATCGGTCTGGAAACCGCCTCCGTGGCCGCCGGACGGGTCCGTGATCCCCAGCGCAACGTTCCGCGCGCCACGGTGTACGGCACGCTGGCGTGCGCCGCGATCTACCTGCTGGGCACTCTGGCCGTCTTCGGCACCGTGCCGCACGCCCGGCTCGGCTCCTCCACCGCGCCGTTCACGGACGCGGTGAACATCGTCGCGGGCGGCCACTGGGCCGGTGACCTGGTCGCGGCGGCCGCGATCGTCTCCGGCGTCGGCGCACTCAACGGGTGGACGCTGATCTGCGCCGAGATGCCGATGGCCGCCGCCCGGGACGGGCTCTTCCCGGCCGCCTTCACCAAGGTCCGCGGGCGCGCAGGCGTGCCGGCCTTCGGCATCGTCTCGGCGACCGTCCTCGCCTCGGTGCTCACCGTGGTCAGCTACACCCGCTTCACCCAGGTCTTCACCGGGATCGTGCTGCTGAGCGTGCTCACCGCAGCCGTGCCGTACCTGGTCGCGACCGCCGCCCAGCTGCTGTGGCTGGTGCAGCACGGACGCGAGGAGCTCGACCGGCGCCGCCTCGTCCGGGACACCACCGTCACCGTCGCCGCCCTGGCGTTCTCCTACTGGTCGATCCAGGGCAGCGGCTACCAGACCGTCTACTACGGCCTGTTCACCATCCTGCTCGGCATCCCCGTCTACATCTGGCTGAAGCGCCCGATCGCCCGCGCAGCCGGAACGGGCGCCCTCGCCGGAACCCCGCCCACCGGGGCCGGGCAGGCCGGGCCCGACGCGCCGCTGCCCGCGGCGGCCCGCAGCGCAGGCCCGGTCGGCCTGCCGACCATCCTCCGTCGCGCGCTGATGCCGCGCCACCAGCACTGAGACCAAGGAGCACACCGACATGTCCACTCTGCGTGTCGACTCGGAAGCCGGCCGGCTGCGCCAGGTGATCCTGCACCGCCCCGGTCTGGAACTCTCCCGACTCACCCCGCGCAACGTCGAGGACCTGCTCTTCGACGACATCCTGTGGGCCAAGCGGGCCCGTGAGGAGCACGACGCCTTCGCCCAGGTGCTGCGGGACCACGGCGTGCGCGTCCACCACTACGCCGACCTGCTCGCCGAGACCCTCGACCTGGCGCCGGCCCGCGCCTGGCTGCTCGGCCAGGTCGTCACTCCGGCCGCCGTCGGCCCGGCCCTGGTGGAACCGGTGCGGGAGCTGTGCGAGCAGCTCGACGGTGCGGCGCTCGCCGAGTACCTGATCGGCGGCGTCCTGAAGGACGACCTGCCGATCCGCAAGCCCCACAGCCTGCTGTGGAACACGCTGGGCGAGCAGGACTTCGCCCTGCCGCCGCTGCCCAACCACCTCTTCCCGCGCGACAACTCCTGCTGGATCGGGTCCCGTTACAGCATCAACCCGATGGCCAGGCCCGCCCGTCGACGGGAGAGCCTGCACACGGCCGCGATCTACCGCTTCCATCCGCTGTTCGCCGAGACCGCCCCGCCGCTGCTGGACGGTACCGCGGCCCGCCCCGGGCTCAGCCTGGAGGGCGGCGACGTCCACGTCATCGCCCCCGGTGTGGTCATGGTCGGCATGGGTGAGCGCACCACCGCCCAGGCCGTCGAGCAACTGGCCCAGAACCTCTTCCTGTTCGGCGCAGCGCACCGGCTGATCGCCGTGCGGCTGCCGGAGAGCCGGGCGTTCATGCACCTCGACACCGTTCTGACGATGATCGACCGGGACACCTTCGCCGTCCACCGCGGTCTGGCCCACCGGCTGCGCTCCTGGACCCTCACCCCGGACCCCGAGCGGCCGAGCGGGTTCGACGTCGCCCCCGACCCGGATCTGGCGGCCTCCCTCGCAGAGTCCCTCGGTGCGGACAAGGTCCGCCTCCTCTCCGCCGAGCAGGACGTACGGGCAGCCGAGCGCGAACAGTGGGACGACGGCAGCAACTTCCTCGCCCTCGAACCCGGCGTGGTCGTCGGCTACGAGCGCAACACCACCACCAACACCCACCTGCGCAAGCAGGGCATCGAGATCGTCACCGTCGCCGGCTCCGAGCTCGGCCGCGGCCGCGGCGGCCCGCGCTGCATGAGCTGCCCGATCCAGCGCGATCCCGTCGACTGACCACCACGGAGGAGGAATCCGCCATGACCGTCAACCTGCACGGCCGCCATTACCTGAGCGAGTTCGACCACAGCGCCGCCGAGATCCACCACCTGCTCGACCTCGCCGCCGAGCTGAAGGCTGCCAGGCGGGCCGGCACCGAGGTCCCGCGGCTGGCCGGCCGCCGTCTCGCCCTGATCTTCGAGAAGAACTCCACCCGTACCCGCTGCGCCTTCGAGGTCGCCGCGGCCGACCAGGGCGCCACCACCACCTACCTCGGCCCGGACAGTTCCCACATCGGCCACAAGGAGTCCGTCGCCGACACCGCCCGCGTGCTCGGCCGGATGTACGACGGCATCGAGTACCGCGGCTACGCCCAGGCCACCGTCACCGGACTCGCCGCGCACGCCGGCGTCCCCGTGTACAACGGCCTCACGGACGAGTGCCACCCCACCCAGAGCCTGTGCGACGTCTTCACCATGCGCGAGCACAGCGGCCGGCCGCCGGCGCAGATCTCCTTCTGCTACCTGGGTGACGCCCGCAACAACACCGCCAACTCGCTGATGGCGATGGGCAGTCTGCTCGGGATGGACGTGCGCGTCGCCGCGCCGCGCGAGCTGTGGCCGGACCCGTCCCTGGTGCAGGAGTGCCTGCTGCGCGGCCGGGACAGCGGCGCCCGGTTCACCCTCACCGACGAGGTCGACGAGGCCGTGCGCGGCGCGGACTACCTGTACACCGACGTCTGGGTCTCGATGGGCGAGGACCACGACCGGTGGAAGGAGCGCATCGACCTGCTGCTGCCGTACCAGGTCAACGCCGCGACCATGGCCGCGACCGGCAACCCGGACACCGCCTTCCTGCACTGCCTGCCCGCCCTGCACGACCGCCGCACCGACCTCGGCGCCGAACTCGCCGAGCAGCACGGCCTGAACGGCCTCGAAGTCACCGACGAGGTGTTCGAGTCGCCCGCGTCCCTGGTCTTCGAGCAGGCCGAGAACCGGATGCACACCATCAAGGCCGTCCTCGTCGCCACCCTCGGGAAGGACTGACCGTGCGCATCGTCGCAGCCCTCGGCGGAAACGCCCTGCTCCGGCGCGGAGAACACCCCGACGCCGCCGTCCAGCAGCACCACGTCCGCGAGGCCGCCCGATCGCTGGCCGAACTCGTCCTCGCCGGACACGAGGTGGTGATCACCCACGGCAACGGGCCGCAGGTCGGCCTGCTCACCGCCGAGAGCGAGGCCGACCCGGCACTGACCGCGCCCTACCCGCTGGACGTCGTCGGCGCCGAGACCCAGGGCATGATCGGCACCCTGCTCGTCCGCGAGCTGACGGCCCGCCTGCCCGGGCGGACCGTGACCGCACTGATCACCCACACCGAGGTCGATCCGCACGACCCGGCACTCCGCCGGCCGAGCAAGTTCATCGGCGGCCAACTGACCGACCGCCAGGCCAGGCTGATGGAGATCGAACGCGGCTGGACCACCGCCCGGGACGGTGCCCGGCTGCGCCGCACCGTTCCCTCGCCCCGGCCGAGGCGATCACCGAACTGCCCGCGATCCGGGCCCTGTTGGCCGCCGGAGCCGTGGTCGTCGCCGCCGGGGGCGGCGGTGTGCCGATCACGCGCGATCCGGACACCGGACGGGTGCGCGGCGTCGAGGCCGTGGTCGACAAGGACCTCACCGCCGCCCTGCTCGCCGAACGGCTCGACGCCGACGCCCTGCTGATCCTCACCGACGTCACCCATGTGTTCACCCGCTTCGGCGCCGCCCACCCCGGCCCGCTCATCACGGCCACCCCCGGCGAACTGCGCGGACTCGACCTGCCCGAGGGATCGATGCGGCCCAAGGCCGAGGCCGTCGCCGCCTCCGCCGAACGGACCGGCCGCCTGGCCGTCATCGGCCCCCTGGACGACGCCCTCGGCGCACTCCTCGGCACCACGGGCACCTCCGTCCGCGTGCCGTCGCCGGCGGGTGAGACGGGACGGACGTCCACGCCGGCGGGACCTTCGGCCCTCGGCCCGGCAGTACCGCGCACGGCAGTCTGAACCCACCAGGAGAGGAACTCCGATGAACCGTCCGCAGACCCTGAGCGCCACCGCCGTCGTGGTGGAGACCCGCGGCGCCGTCACCCTGGCCGCACCCGGCTACGCCCGTACGAAGATGGTCGCCGTGCTGGGGCGGCTCGACGAACCGGTCCTCGCCGCCCGGGTGAAGCTCACCCAGGAGTCCAACCACGCGGTGGCCGAGCCCTCCACCGCGCAGGCCGTGGTCGACCTCAACGGCCGGCCGGTCCGGGCCCATGTCGCAGCGGCCACCATGCAGGAGGCGATCGACCGCCTCCAGGACCGGCTGAACGCCCGGATCGCCCGCGTCCGCCACCACCGCGACCACCACCGCCACCACGGGACGGCCCCGGACGCCGGAGGCGACGGTGCAGGGCACGGGCACCGTCCGCAGCGGCACACCCGGAGCCCCGAGGACCGCCGCATCGTGCGCCACAGGTCCTACAGCCCGGCGCGGCAGACCGCCTGGGAGGCGGTGCTCGAACTGGAGGCGATGGACTACGACTTCCACCTGTTCACGGACGCGGCGGGCGGCGGCGACAGCGTGGTCCACCGGGACGCCGCCGGCGGCGGGTACCGGCTGGCCACCGCCGATCCCCGGGCCGAGCAGGTCCCGGGCCTCTCGGCAAGCGCGCTCGGCGCGCCGGAACTCACCGTCGACGAGGCGGTCGAGCGCCTCGATCTCGGCGGTCTGCCGTTCGTGTTCTTCACCGACGCCGCGACCGGTCGCGGCAACGTGCTGTACCACCGCTACGACGGCCACTACGGCCTGATCACTCCCGTGCTGTAGTAGGCGCGGGTCCTGCCCGGCGGCTGTGGGGGCCGGCCGGGAACGGAATGCGGAACCGGGGACGGCGTGGGGGCCGTCCCCGGTTCCTGCGTGTTCCCGTCCGGTGGCGCAGCCGGCGAGCCCGGTCCGGCGGCCCTAGCCGAGGGCGGTCCGCAGTGCGGACAGGACGGTGGCCGGATCGGCCAGGGCGTGGTGGACCGGCGGGACCGGCAGGTCGAGGCCGAGCAGCTGATGGACGGCGTGCATGGCGCCGCGCACCGAGTACTCGACGGTGAAGACGACGTCCTCCGGGATCTCGACGTACTGGCCGAGGAAGGCGAAGTTCCGTGCGCCGTGCGGGATCACCCGGGGTCGGTCGCGCACCGACCGGCGGGCGAACTGGCTGGTGATGTAGGGCATCATCACGGTGATGACGGTCGTGGTGGCGCGGACCTCGTCGGCGATGTCCTCGAAGCCGAGCTGCCCGAGGAGTTCGGTGAGGATCTCCTGCCCGGTGCACTCGGCCATGGCCTTGCCGGTGTACTCACCGGGAGTGTCCATGAACAGGCCGTACCCCCACAGCGTGAACACGTCCTCGGGCTGCCCGTCGAAGTGCGGGGGGCGGGGCACGACGACCGACATCAGCCAGGGCGAGTCCTTGAAGGTCATCAGCGCACCGGTGCCCGGGGCGTTGCCGCTGAACGCCTCGATCCGCTTGAGCAGGGCGGGGCTTCGCATGGTGAGCGTGAACGACTCCCAGGCGGCCTCGGCGACACTGCCGTTGAAGACCGCCGGCCGGCCGAAGTCCGGCGCCTTGCGGGAGAGGGTCTCCCACAGTGTCCAGCTGCCGTCACGCTTGTCGCGGACGAGCTCGGGCACGGTGTCGTCGCCACCGTGGGCGGCATCGGCGGTCATCGAACCGAGCGTGATGAACGCCAGGTCCAGATCATCGAGTTCGACGGTCTCCGGCCCGCTCTCGCGCCGCAGGTGGAGGCGCCTGGCGCGGCGTATTCCGTCCTGCTCGGTGAAGTCGACGTCGGTGACGGTGACACCGTGCTCGATCCGCACGCCGCGCTCCAGCAGCCACCTGATGAGCGGCCGGACGATGGAGTCGTACTGGTTGAGCCGGGTGCGGCGGACGCCCGCGAGCGTGTGGATGCGCGGGAACTCCTGGAGGAAACGCAGGAAGTAGCGCCTGAGCTCGATCGCGCTGTGCCAGTTCTGGAAGGCGAAGGTGGTGCGCCACATCGCCCAGAAGTTGGTGGCGAAGAAGTGCCCGGAGAAGAATTCGTCGATCCGGCGGGCGCCGATCACCGACTCGGGTGTGACCAGCAGCCGGGTCAGCTCCAGCCGGTCCCGGGCGTCGAGACCGAGCCGCGACGCGTCGACGATCCGGTGGTCGCGGTCGATCAGCCGGGCCCTGGCGTCGGTCGGCCACGCCCGGTTGAAGTCGGTGATCTCCTGGCGGACGGAGACGGCCTCGTCGTCCAGGGTGGGGATCGACTCCAGCAGGTCCCACAGGCAGGTGTACGCCTCGTCCTCCAGCATGCGCCCGCCGCGGGTCACGTAGACCCCCTCCGGTGTGCCCCGCCCGTCGAGCGAGCCGCCCGCGAGCGGCAGTTGCTCCAGGATGCGGATGTTCTCGCCGGGGACGTCGCCGTCCCGGATCAGGAAGGCCGCGGCTGCCAGTGCGGCGATCCCGCCGCCGACCAGATACGCCTTCGTGGTGCGCCCGCTGTCGATCATGCCCTGTCCCAGTCCTCGTCGCGTCCGCCTGCACCGGCCGGCAGGCGCCGTCAAGCCTCCGGGACCCGGATCGCGCCGTGCAGGGCCCTGCAGTCCCTCTCCCCGGGGCCGCAGGTCCTGGCCGGGGCCCGGTTCCGTGGACCGATCGGCCCTGTGCTCGGACGATCGCAGCGGGTGACGATGGGGCCCGGCCCGTCGCTCCGACGGACCGGCCGGACCGATGCGGAGGAGACCGCCGACATGCCCGCTACCCCGAACCCGGTGCCCGGTCCGTTGTCCGAGCAGGAGCTGCGGTCGCTCGACTCCCATTGGCGGGCCGCCAACTACCTGGCAGTGGGCCAGATCTACCTGATGGCCAACCCGCTGCTGCGCGAGCCGCTGATCCCCGAGCACATCAAGCCGCGGCTGCTCGGCCACTGGGGCACCTCGCCGGGACTGAACCTGGTGCACACCCACCTCAACCGGGTCGTCAGGAACCGCGACCTCGACGCGATCTGCGTCTGGGGGCCCGGGCACGGCGGCCCCGCCGTGCTGGCGAACTCGTGGCTGGAGGGCAGCTACGCGGAGACCTACCCGGACGTGAGCCGGGACGAGGCGGGGATGGCCCGGCTGTTCCGACAGTTCTCCTTCCCCGGGGGAGTGCCGAGCCACGTCGCCCCCGAGACGCCCGGCTCCATTCACGAGGGCGGTGAACTGGGCTACGCGCTCTCGCACGCCTACGGCGCCGCCCTGGACAACCCCGGACTGCTGGTCGCCTGCGTGATCGGCGACGGCGAGGCCGAAACCGGCCCGCTGGCCGCGTCCTGGCACGGCAACAAGTTCCTCGACCCGGTGCACGACGGCGCGGTGCTGCCGATCCTGCACCTGAACGGCTACAAGATCGCCAACCCGACGGTGCTGTCCCGGCTGCCCGAGGGCGAACTCGACGCCCTGCTGCGCGGCTACGGACACCTCCCGCTGTACGTCACCGGCGCCGACCCGGCAGCCGTCCACCGGGCCATGGCCGAAGCCATGGACACCGCCCTCGACCGGATCGCCGCGATCCAGTACGAGGCCCGCACCGACGGCTCCGCCCGCCGCCCGCACTGGCCGGTGATCGTGCTGCGCACCCCCAAGGGCTGGACCGGTCCCGCGGAGGTCGACGGCCTTCCGGTGGAGGGCACCTGGCGCGCCCACCAGGTGCCGCTCGACCAGGTCCGCGACAACCCGCAGCACCTCGCCCAACTGGAGTCCTGGCTGCGCTCCTACCGTCCGCAGGAGCTCTTCGACGAGCACGGCAGGCCCACCGCCGACGTGCTGGCGTGCATACCCGACGGCACGCGCCGGCTCGGGGCCAACCCGCACGCCAACGGCGGCCTGCTGCTGCGTGACCTCCCGCTGCCGGAGCTGGAGCGCCACGCGGTGCCCGTGGACAAGCCCGGCACCACCCGGCACGAACCGACCCGGGTGCTGGGCGGCCTGCTGGCCGAGGTGATGGCGGCGACCGCCGAGCGCCGCGACTTCCGCCTGGTCGGCCCCGACGAGACCGCATCCAATCGGCTCCAGGACGTCTACAGCGTCACCGGCAAGGCCTGGCAGGCCGATACCCGGCCCGTCGACGAGCACCTCGCGCGCGACGGCCGTGTGATGGAGATCCTCTCCGAACACACCTGCCAGGGCTGGCTGGAGGGCTACCTGCTCACCGGCCGCCACGGCCTGTTCTCCTGCTACGAGGCGTTCGTCCACATCGTCGACTCGATGGTCAACCAGCACATCAAATGGCTCCGCACCACCCGGGAACTGCCCTGGCGCGCGCCGATCGCCTCGCTCAACTACCTGCTCACCTCGCACGTGTGGCGCCAGGACCACAACGGGTTCTCGCACCAGGACCCGGGCTTCGTCGACCACGTGCTCAACAAGAGCCCGGAGGCCGTCCGGGTGTACTTCCCGCCCGACGCCAACACCCTGCTCGCCACCGCCGACCACGTCCTGCGCAGCCGCGACCACGTCAACGTCGTCGTCGCCGGCAAGCAGCCCTGCTTCGACTGGCTCACGCTGGACGAGGCCCGCACCCACTGCGCCCGCGGCGCCGGCATCTGGGAGTGGGCTGGCACCGAGGACGGCAGCCGCGAACCCGACGTCGTGCTCGCCTGTGCCGGCGACGTCCCCACCCAGGAAGTCCTGGCCGCGGCCGACCTGCTGCGGCGCCACCTGCCCGACCTGGCCGTGCGGGTGGTGAACGTGCTCGACCTGGCCCGGCTGATGCCCGCCGAGGAGCACCCGCACGGCATGCCGGACGCCGAGTTCGACGCCCTGTTCACCCGCGACCGGCCGGTGGTCTTCGCCTACCACGGCTACCCGTGGCTGATCCACCGCCTCGCCTACCGCCGGGCCGTCCACCCCCGGCTGCACGTGCGCGGCTACAAGGAGTCCGGCACCACCACCACTCCGTTCGACATGGTCGTCCGCAACGACCTCGACCGCTACCGGCTGGTCATGGACGTCATCGACCGCGTCCCCGGTCTCGCCGTCCGGGCCGCCGCCGTGCGGCAGGAGATGGCCGACCGGCGCACCCGCCACCACGCCTGGATCCGCGAGCACGGCACCGACCTGCCGGAGGTCGCCGACTGGAGCTGGAGCGGCTGACCCGACATCGAGGGGGGCTACCGTGAGGAGACGAACACCATGGACCTGCCCGTCACCGTCGGCATCGACGGTTCGGAATCGAGCCTGGCGGCCGCCGACTGGGCCGCCCGTGAGGCGCTGCTGCGCGACCGCCCCCTGCGCGTCCTGCACGCCCTGCCGCTGATGCCCCACCTGCTTCCCGTCCGGGCCGCCGGCGGCCGGCCGGGAGGCGACCTGCTCCACGAGGTGGAGCACGTCCTGGCGATGCGCCATCCGGACCTGCGGATGCGCACCGAGGAGGCCCATGACGCCGCCGGCGCGGCGCTGCTCGCCGCGGGAGAGGACGCCGACCTGCTGGTGCTCGGAGCCCGCGGCAGCGACGGCTTCCCGGAGCTGCGCGTCGGCTCGACCGCCCTGCTCCTCGCCGCCCGGACGGGTTGCCCGACGGTGGTGCTCCCGGTGGAACCGCCCGGCCCGCACCCGCGCGACCTGGTGGTGGTGGGCGTGGACGCCCGCCGCCCCGCCGAGGCGGCCCTCGACTTCGCCTTCGCCGCCGCACACCGCTACGGCCTGCCGCTGCGGGCCGTTCACGCCGGCTCCGTGCCGCGGGCGGACCTCGGCGGTGAGGCCGCGCTGCTGGCCGGTGCCCTGGAGCCCTGGAAGGCGGCGCGTCCCGAGGTCGAGGTCGTCGCGGACGCCGAGAGTGGCGGACCGGGCCGGGTGCTGGTGGAGGCGTCGGCCAAGGCCCGACTGCTGGTTCTGGGGCGCCGGCCGGCCGGCCCGGCCGTCCTGCTCGGTCCGGTGGTCCATGCCGTACTGCACCACGCGGCCTGCCCGGTGGCGGTCGTGCCGGGGGCGTGAACACGCCCCCGGACCCGGGACCTTCGGGCCCGGTCCGGGGCTTCCCGGCCCCTGTGGCGGGCGGGCGCCCGCCGAGAACCTGTCCTGCAGACACGAGGTCGCGCGCACCGATGCCGCGCGACGCCGAGCGAAGGAGGATGTGATCATGACTCAGTCCGTGGTGGTGGGGGTCGACGGTTCCGCGGAGAGCACGGCGGCGGCCGAGTGGGCGGCGCAGCAGGCCCACCGCGGCGGCCGGGCACTGCGGATGGTCCACGCCGGCGGACCGGAGGCCCCGCTGTCGGAGCAGCCCGGGAACCCGGCCGAGTCGCTGCCGGACGTGGTCCGCGCGCTTCGTGACCGGCTGGTGGACGTGCTGCCCGATCTGGAGGTCTCGTGCGAGCACGTGCCCGGGAGCCCGGCCCACGCGCTCGTCGCCGCCGGGGAGCGGGAGGGGCTGCTGGTGCTGGGCTCGCGCGGTCTCGGCGGCTTCGCGGGGCTGCTCGTCGGGTCGGTGGCGCTGCAGGCGGCGGCGCACGCCGCCTGCCCGGTGGTCCTGGTCCGGGCGGGCGCGGACGGCGGCCGTGCGAGCGGCGACGTGGTGGTCGGGGTGGAGGGCGGACGGCCCTGCGACGAGGTGCTGGCCTTCGCCTTCGCGCAGGCGGCCGAGCGCGGTGCCGGTCTGCGGGCGATGGAGAGCCTGACCCTGCCCGCCGCGCCCTATGTGACGGACGCTCCGCTGGCGCAGCCGCAGATCAGGGCGGCGATGGCCGAGTCCGAGCTGGTGCGGCTGCAGGACGCGCTCGCGCGCTGGCGGGAGAAGTACCCCGAGGTCGAGGTCGAGGCCGAGGTGACCGGGTGGCCGGCCGGGCGCGCCCTGGTGGAGGCGTCGCGCTCGGCCGCCCTGGTGGTGCTCGGCCGCCGGACGCCGCGGCTGCTCCCCGCGGCGCCGCGGCTCGGCGCCACCGCGCACACCGTCCTGCACCACGCGCACGGCCCGGTCGCCGTCGTACCGCACGGGTGAGCCCGTCCCCAGACCGTGTCCCGTGGCCCGGACCGCCCAGCGGTCCGGGCCACGGCCGCGTCCGCCCGGGCCTGACGACGGCGGGACCTTCGGCCCCCCGGTGTACCCCCATCGGCCGCCCCTGGACCAGGTGCCCGGGCGGCAGTCTGGAGCCGGAGGCGCAGGCGACCACGACAGCGCCTCGCACCTCGACGACCCCGATCCGAAAGGCTGGTCCTGCCATGTCCCGCCGCCCGCACCCCGAGCAGCAGCCCGCGCCGGGCGACGCCCCGGCGGCCGTTGCCGCGCTCGTCTCCGACGCCCTGACGGCCCTTCGGGAATACGCCGACTTCATCCAGGAGCAGATCGACCACATCGTCAAGAAGGCGTCCCTGGCGGCACTGGCCCGCCACACCGGCCTCGCGGTGGCGGCGGTCGAGGAGACCGGGCGCGGGATCTTCGAGGACAAGGCGGTGAAGAACGTCTTCGCCTGCGAGAACGTCACCCATGTGATGGCCGGGACGAAGACGGTGGGGGTGGTGCGCCGGGACGACATCGGCGGGATCGTGGAGATCGCCGAACCGGTCGGCGTCGTCGCGGGCGTCACCCCGGTGACCAACCCCACCTCGACCACGATCTTCAAGTGCCTGCTGGCGCTGAAGACCCGCAACCCGATCGTCTTCGCCTTCCACCCCTCGGCGCAGCGCTGCTCCGCCGAGGCCGCCCGGACCGTGCGGGACGCGGCGGTGGCGGCCGGGGCGCCGGAGCACTGCATCCAGTGGATCGAGGAGCCGTCGATGGCGGCCACCCACGCCCTGATGAACCACCCGGACGTGGCCACCGTCCTGGCGACGGGCGGCAACGCGATGGTGCGGGCCGCGTACAGCTGCGGCAAGCCGGCCCTGGGCGTCGGCGCGGGCAACGTCCCCGCGTACGTGGAGAAGAGCGCCGACCTGAAGCGCGCCGTGAACGACATCGTGCTGTCGAAGACCTTCGACAACGGCATGATCTGTGCCTCCGAGCAGGCGGTCGTGCTGGACGCGGAGATCCGCGAGGCCGCGCTGGCCGAGTTCCGCACGCTGAAGGCACATCACGCGAGCACGGAGGAGAAGGCGCTGCTGGAGCGCCACCTGTTCGGCGCCGGTGACGGCGACTCCTGTGCCGGGGACCGGTTGAACACCGACGTGGTGGGGCGGTCGGCCGCGCAGATCGCCGAGGCGGCCGGCTTCTCGGTGCCCGCCGACACCTCGGTGATCCTGGTGGACGCCGAGCGGGTCGGGCCGTCGGAACCGCTGACCCGGGAGAAGCTGTGCCCGGTGCTCGCCGTACTGACCGCCGAGTCGCGCCAACGCGGTGTCGAACTCGCCGCTGCCATGGTGGAGTTCAACGGCCTCGGACACTCGGCGGCGGTGCACACCGAGGATGCGGCGTTCGTCGAGGAGTTCGGGCACGCGGTCAAGGCGTGCCGGATCATCTGGAACGCACCGAGCTCCCAGGGCGGGATCGGCGACGTCTACAACGCCTTCCTGCCCTCGCTGACCCTCGGCTGCGGCAGCTACGGGCACAACTCGGTGTCCGGGAACGTCTCGGCGCTGAACCTCGTCAACATCAAGCGGATCGGGCGGCGCAACACCAACATGCAGTGGTTCAAGGTCCCGCCGAAGATCTACTTCGAACGCAACTCCGTCAAGTACCTGGCGAGCATGCCCGATGCACACCGGATCGTGATCGTCACGGACCGGACGATGGTCGAGGTCGGCCACCTGGAGCGGATCAGGGGCATCCTCGACCGGCGCCGCGAGCCGGTCGAGGTGCGGGTGGCCGACTTCGTCGAACCGAACCCCAGCATCGACACCGTCCGCAAGGGCGCCGAGCTGATGCGCGGGTTCCGGCCGGACACCATCGTGGCGCTCGGCGGCGGCTCGCCGATGGACGCGGCCAAGGTGATGTGGCTGATGTACGAGCACCCGGAGGTGGAGTTCGCGGACCTGAAGGAGAAGTTCTTCGACATCCGCAAGCGCGCCTTCACCTTCCCCGACCTGGGGGAGAAGGCCAAACTGGTGTGCATCCCCACCACCTCCGGCACCGGGTCCGAGGTCACCCCGTTCGCGGTGATCACCGACACCGCCACCGGCCAGAAGTACCCGCTCGCGGACTACGCGCTCACCCCGAGCGTGGCCATCGTCGATCCGGCGCTGACCACCCGCCTGCCGAAGGACGTCACCGCCGACTCGGGCTTCGACGCCCTGACCCACTGCATCGAGACCTACGTCTCGGTCTACGCCAACGACTTCACCGACGGCCTGGCCCTCCAGGGCATCCGGCTGATCTTCGAGCACCTGGAGCGAGCCGTCCTCGACGGGCCCGACGACCCGGTGGCGCGGGAGAAGATGCACAACGCCGGCACCATCGCCGGTATGGCGTTCGGCTCCGCCTTCCTCGGCGTCGTGCACGCCATGGCGCACACCCTCGGCGCCACCTTCCACATCGCCCACGGGCGCACCAACGCGCTCCTGCTGCCGCACGCCATCCGCTACAACGGCTCGGCCCCGTCCAAGGTCACCAGCTGGCCGAAGTACCGCAGCTACATCGCCCCCGAGCGCTACCGGGCGATCGCGCGGATGCTCGGCCTGCCCGCCGACACCCCGGAGCAGGGCGTCGAGTCCCTCGCCGCCGCGCTCGAGGACCTGCGCGACCGGGTGGGCATCCCGCGCTCCTTCAAGGAGGCCGGAGTCGACGAGGCGGCCTTCCTGGAGGCCCTGCCGCAGCAGGCGATGAACGCCTACGAGGACCAGTGCGCCCCGGCCAACCCGCGCATGCCGATGCTCGCCGACATGCAGCAGCTGATGCGCCAGGCCTACTACGGCGTCCGCGACTGAGGACCGGCGGACCGGCCCCGGAGCCGCACGGATCCGGGGCGGGCGCACCGCGGTGCCGAGAAACCACGACAGGAGCAGCGAACATGAGTGTCCGGCAGACGGAGACGGCCACCCGCGGAGCCTGGGACGGCTTCCGGGGCGGGCTGTGGCGCGACGCGATCGACGTGCGCGACTTCATCCGGCAGAACTACACCCCGTACGACGGCGACGCCGCCTTCCTGGCCGGCCCGACGGAGCGGACCCTGGCGGTCTGGAGGCAGATCACCGACCTCCTGCCCGAGGAGCGCGCCAAGGGTGTCCTCGACGTCGCGTACGGCGTCCCCGCGGGCATCACCGCCCACGCGCCGGGCTACATCGACCGGGATAGGGAGCTGATCGTCGGCCTGCAGACCGACGCCCCGCTGAAGCGCGCGATCATGCCGAACGGCGGCTGGCGGATGGTGGCCGGCGCCCTGCGGACCTACGGCTACCCGGTACCGCCGGAGCTGGAGAAGGTCTTCACCGAGTACCGCAAGACCCACAACGACGGCGTCTTCGACGCCTACACGCCGGAGATCCTCGCCGCCCGGAAGGCCGGCATCATCACCGGTCTGCCCGACGCGTACGGGCGGGGGCGGATCATCGGCGACTACCGGCGGGTCGCACTCTACGGGGTGGACCGGCTGATCGGGGCCAAGCGGGCCGAGAAGGCACAGCTCGACACCCCGCCCCGCGATCCGGCCGGGCTGGAGGAGGTCATCCGGGAGCGCGAGGAACTCGCCGAGCAGATCCGGGCCCTGGGCGAGCTGAAGCGGATGGCGGCGGGCTACGGCCACGACGTCTCCGGGCCGGCCACCACCGCCCGCGAGGCGGTCCAGTGGCTGTACTTCGCCTACCTGGCGGCCGTCAAGGAGCAGAACGGCGCCGCGATGTCGCTCGGACGCACCTCCACCTTCCTGGACGTCTACCTCCAGCGCGACCTCGCCGCCGGCCTGCTGACCGAGGAGCAGGCCCAGGAACTGGTCGACGACTTCGTCATCAAACTGCGCATCGTGCGGTTCCTGCGCACCCCCGAGTACGACGAGCTGTTCTCCGGAGACCCGACCTGGGTCACCGAGTCGATCGGCGGCATCGCCGAGGACGGCCGCCCCCTGGTCACCCGCACGTCCTTCCGCTACCTGCAGACCCTCTACAACCTCGGCCCCGCCCCGGAGCCGAACCTGACCGTGTTCTGGTCGCCCCGACTGCCGCAGCCCTTCAAGGAGTTCTGCGCCAAGGTGTCGATCGACACCTCCAGCATCCAGTACGAGTCCGACGAGCTGATGCGCCCGCGCTTCGGCGACGACACCGCGATCGCCTGCTGCGTGTCCGCCATGCCGGTCGGCAAGCAGATGCAGTTCTTCGGCGCACGGGTCAACCTCGCCAAGACCCTGCTGTACGCGATCAACGGGGGCCGCGACGAGCTGACCGGCGCCCAGGTCGGCCCGCGGACCGGCCCGGTCACCGGCGACCTCCTCGACTACGACGACGTGCTGGCCAGGCTCGATCTGCAGATGGACTGGCTGGCCGCCACCTACGTGCACGCGCTGAACGTCATCCACTACATGCACGACAAGTACGCCTACGAGCGGATCGAGATGGCCCTGCACGACCGGGACGTCCGGCGCACCCTGGCCTGCGGCATCGCCGGCCTCGCCGTGGCGGCCGACTCGCTGTCCGCCATCCGCCACGCCGCGGTTAGGCCCGTGCGGGACGACACCGGGCTGGTGGTGGACTACCTCGTGGAGGGCGAGTACCCGGCGTACGGCAACAACGACGACCGGGCGGACGCCATCGCCGTCCGGCTGGTCGAGGAGTTCATGCGCAAGGTGCGCAAGCACCCGGCCTACCGGGGCGCCGAGCACACCCAGTCCGTCCTGACCATCACCTCCAACGTCGTCTACGGCAAGAAGACGGGCAACACCCCGGACGGCCGCCGTGCGGGCCTGCCGTTCTCCCCGGGAGCCAACCCGATGAACGGCCGAGACCACCACGGGTACGTCGCCGCCGCCCTGTCGGTCGCCAAACTTCCCTACGACCGGGCCGAGGACGGCATCTCGCTCACCAACACCGTCACGCCGGACGCGCTCGGCCGCACCGACGAGGAGCGGATCGCCAACCTGGTGGGCGTGCTGGACGGCTACGTCGCCTGCCACGGCTTCCACATGAACGTCAACGTCCTCGACCGGGACACCCTGCTGGATGCGATGGAGCACCCGGAGAAGTACCCCCAGCTGACCATCCGCGTCAGCGGCTACGCGGTGAACTTCGTCCGGCTCACCCGCGAGCAGCAGCTCGACGTCGTCAACCGCACCTTCCACGAGGCGCTGTAGCAGCGTCCGCCCCGACGCGGTGCCGGTCGCCCCGACCGCGGGAGCCGGCACCGAGCCCCCGAGCGAGGAGACCCGGAATGACCGAGCCCGCCGTACCCGCCGCGACCCCCGCCGGCGCCGCCACCCGGCGCGCGGTGACCGGCATGCTGCACTCCTGGGATTTGTCGACCGGCGTGGACGGCCCCGGCACCCGCTTCGTCGCCTTCCTCGCCGGCTGCCCGCTGCGCTGCCTGTACTGCCACAACCCCGACACCCGGTACACGCGCGACGGCCGCCGCACCTCGGCCGACGAGATCGTCGGGGAAGCCGCCAAGTACACCGAGTTCATCCGTGCCTCCGGCGGCGGTGTGACCGTCAGCGGCGGAGAACCGCTGCTCCAGCCGCTCTTCACCGGCGAACTGCTCCACCGGCTCAAGCACGAACTCGGCCTGCACACGGCCCTCGACACCTCCGGCTTCCTGGGCGCCCGCGCCACCGACGCGCTGCTCGCCGACACCGACCTCGTTTTACTCGACATCAAGTCCTGGGACCGCGCGCTCTACCGGCACCTCACCGGCCGGGACCTCGCCCCCACGCTGGACTTCGCCCGGCGCCTGGCCGGCCTCGGCAAGGAGGTGTGGGTACGTTTCGTCCTCGTCCCCGGGCTGACCGACCTGCCCGCGAACATCGACGGCGTCGCGGAGTTCACCGCCTCGCTCGGCAACGTCACCCGCGTCGACGTGCTGCCCTTCCACAAGCTCGGTGCCGCGAAATGGCGCACACTCGGCCTCGACTTCACGCTCGCCGACACCCCGTCACCCACCGCCGGCCAGACGGCCGCAGCCCGCGCGGTCTTCGCCGCACACGGCCTGCACGCCGTCTGACCGATGGAGCACGGGTGCCGCCCGGGGCTGAAGGTCCCGCCCGTACGTGCCCCTCCGGCCCTTCGCCGCCGGCCCCGGTCGGCGGAGAGTGGGGACAACCGCGAGAAGAGAGAGGAACACCATGACCGAGCAGGACGTGACGCGGCGCAGGATCGTGGCCGGAGTGGACGGATCGCCGTCCTCGATCGACGCACTGCGCTGGGCCGTCGGCCAGGCCCATGAGGTCGGCGCCGTCGTCGAGGCAGTGATCGCCTGGGAGTATCCCGTGACCCCCGGCTGGACCGGGCCGACCGCCGAGGACGGGTTCGGCGCCGGCATCGCGCGCAAGATCCTCGACGAAGCCATCGCGGAGGTGAGCGACCCGCAACGCCCGGTCTGGATCGGCGCCCGGGTCGTGGAGGGCGGCGCGGTCCCGGCCCTGCTGGACGCCGCGCGAGGCGCCGAGCTCCTGGTGGTCGGAAGCCGGGGACACGGCGGCTTCACCGGCGCGCTCCTGGGATCCGTCGGCCAGCACTGCGTCCAGCACGCGCCCTGCCCGGTCGTCGTGGTCCGCCACCGCGAGGTCCGACAGCCCGTCGGATGACCCGACGGCCCCACCGAGAAGGAGACAGCCGACCATGCGACACCGCACCGTGGGCGAGTTGATGACCCGTGCCGTTGTCCACGCACGGCCCGAGACGGGTTTCAAGGAGATCACCCGGCTCCTCGCCGACCACGACATCACGTCCGTACCCGTTCTGGACCGTGAGGACCGGCCGCTCGGGATCGTCTCCGAGGCCGACCTGCTGCTCAACGAGGCGGCCCAGGAGGACCCGTCCGGACTGCTGCTGACCCCGGTTCTGGCGCCGCGAGAGCGCGCCCGCAGCCGGGCCACCACCGCCGAGGGCCTGATGACCGGCCCGGCCGTGTGCGCCCGCCCCGAGTGGACGGTGGTCGAGGCCGCCCGCCTCATGCAGCGCGAGCACCTCAAGCGGCTCCCCGTCGTCGACGAGGCCGGCCGGCTGATCGGCATCGTCAGCCGGAGCGACCTGCTGCGCGTCTTCCTGCGCCGGGACGCGGCGATTCGCGAGGAGATCCGCCAGGACGTCCTCGACCGCGTCCTGGGACTATCCCCGGACTGCATCGACGTCCGGGTGCACGAGGGGCGGGTCACCTTGAGCGGCACGGTCGAGCGCCGCAGCCTGGTGCCCGTGCTGGAACGGCTGTGCCGGAGCGTGGACGGCGTCGTCGACGTCACCGTCCGCTTCGACCGCTGCGCCGACGACACCACCGCGGTGTCCCCGGCCCGCTGACCCGCCGCCTGCCGGGCCCGGGCGTCCGCCCGGCGGGGCCCTCCGCGCGAGGCGGCGCGCGGAGGGCCCCGGCTGGTGTCCCACCGGCCGCTCATCGAATCGAAACAGACGATGCGGCGGCCTCCGGCTACTTGGCGACGAGGAGTAGGACAGCGCGCCCGTGGAGGCGGTAGACGGTGCCGGCGCCGCCGATGAAGGCCTCGGTGCCGGGCTGGGCGACCTGGTCGGTGCCCTCTGCCCAGGCCGAGGTGTCGGTGACGCGGTACCAGCTCTTGCCCGGCCCCGGGGAGGGGAGGGTGAAGTCCACGTCGCCGGACCAGCCGTTGTAGCCGACGTAGACGGCGCTGCTGGGGTCACCGAGTTCGGTGCCGTCGTAGCGCCAGGCCAGGGCGTGGTTGTCGGGGTTGCCCCAGTAGGTGCCGTCGGGGGCGGTGCCCGCGGGCGTGAACCAGTCGAGCCGGCCCATGCCGTTGCCGTTGCCGTCGGTGGCGGAGTAGAAGTCCGCGGGGCGCAGCGCGGGGTGGGCCTTGCGGAAGGCGATCATGCGCTGGGCGTAGGTGCGGTAGGTGCTCTGGTCCGAGGTCCAGGAGGTGGTGAGCCAGTTGGCCGAGGAGTCGAGGTTGTACGAGTTGTTGTTGCAGTTGAGTGAGTGCAGGTACTCGTCGCCGCCGGTCATCATGGGGGTGCCGGCGGAGAGCATCAGCAGGGCGAAGCCGTTGCGGGTGGCCTTGCGCTGGTCGGCGGCGATGCCGCCCTGGTCCCAGGAGATGTTGTAGTCCGATCCTCCGTCGGAGGGGCCGTACGGCCAGGACTGGTTGTTGTTCTTGCCGTTGCAGGAGTACAGGTCCTTGAGGGTGAACCCGTCGTGGGCGACCAGGAAGTTGACGGAGGCCGAGGGCTTGCGGCCGGCCGCCTGGTAGAGGTCGGAGGAGCCGGCGAAGCGGGTGGCAAGGTCGCTCGGGGTGACGTTCTCGCTGCCCATGGCGTTCTGGTCGCGGCGCACGGTGTCGCGGAACTTGTCGTTCCATTCCGACCAGCCGTTGGGGAAGTTGCCGACCTGGTAGGTGCCGGCGCCGAGCGCCCACGGCTCGGCGATCCAGTCGGTACCGGTGCCGCCGGCCGCGGGGCGGCCGGGCATGGCCGCGGTGATCCGGTTGAGGGCGGTGTCGGGGTCGGTGCGGCTGTACTGGAAGCAGCCGTGCTGGCAGGTGTTGCCGAGGACGGGGGCGAGGTCGAAGCGGAAGCCGTCGACGCCCAGGGTGTCCTTCCAGTGGGCGAGGGAGTCGGTGATGAGGTTGCGGGTGGCGGGGTTGTAGGTGTTCAGGTTGCCGTTGACGCCGGTGTTGTCCCAGGAGGCCTGCATGTCGCTGGTGAGCGAATAGTAGGCGGGGTTGTCCAGGCCGCGCATGTTCAGGAGGCTGTAGGTGTTCTTGTCGCCGGCGTTCCACGGGCCGCCCTCGGCGGCGTGGTTGTACACGACGTCGGTGAAGATCTTGATCCCGGCGTCGTGGTAGGCCTTGACCATCTCCTTGAACTCGCGGGTGGGGCCGCCGGCCGTCTTGTCGGACGAGTAACGGCGGTCGGGGGCGAAGAAGTTGATCGTCTCGTAGCCCCAGTAGTTGTCGCCCGTGGTGCCGGTGGGGTCGGCGTCGTTGGTGTCGTTCTGGGTCTCCTGGACGGGCAGGAACTCCACCGCCGTCACGCCGAGCGCGGCCAGCTGGCTGGCCTTCGACGCTGCTCCCTTGTAGGTGCCCTGATAGGCCGTGGGGACGCTCGGGTCGTTCTTGGTGAGGCCGCGGACGTGGGCCTCGTAGACGATGTCGTCCTTCAGTGCCCGGGTCGGCTTGCTGCCGGTGGCCGTGGTGTCGGCGGCCAGCACGATGCCCTTGGGGGCCTGCGCCCCGTCGTCGGCGGCCCGGTACTGGGGGCCGGTGCCGTAGACCGTCTTCGACGGGCCGCCCGGGGTGAGCGGGTCGTGGCTGAGCTCCAGCGCGTACGGATCGGTGAGCAGCTTGTTCGGGTCGAACCGGTTGCCGGCTGCGTCCACGTCCGAGACGAAGCCGGCCGAGGAGCCCTTCGTCCAGGACGGGTCGTACGGCCAGTTCGGCCCCCAGGCGCGGTAGCCGTAGTAGACCGGCCCGGTGATGCCGTACTGGCCCTGCAGGTTTGCCACCGGCACGCTCGTCGACCACACGTTCGTCGCGGCGTCCTTCACCAGCGTGATCCTGGCGGCTTCCTGACTGCCGGAGGCCGCCGCGTAGAGGTAGAGCTCGATCCTGGTGGCCCGGGAGGAGTAGAGCCGGAAGTCGATGCCTGTCCCGGTGCCGTCGTAACGGGCGCCGAGGGCCTGGCTGGAGGCCGCGGCAGCCGGAGGAGCAAAGCCCCCGGGGCCGGCCAGGGACGTGGCCAGCGCGGTCGCGGTGGCGAAGGCGAGCGATCCGAGGCGGGTCGATCTCCGGCTGCGGGCATGGCGGGGCAAGGGCATGGCAACTCCTGAAGTCGGGGTGGGGGAGCGGCCGCGGATGCCCGGGCGGTCGCACCGACTTCCTGCAAGTGCTTGCAGGATTTTGCTGCAAGGTAGCGGTGGTTGAGCTGCGCGTAAAGGCGTCGCGCACGGTTCGCATGCGGCAACCGACGCGGTCGCGGCGGTGGGGCCCTCGACCGGGGCGAACGGGCCGAGCGCCGGGCACGGGTGGTTGAGTGTCAGGCGGTGGAGGTGAGTACGCGTACTCATGATCGCGGGGATCACCGGCCTCCAGGATTGCGGGCATGCGAAAGATCTCTCTCCCCGCCCCCGTCCTGGCCGCTGCGTTCGGCTGCCTGGTCCTGGCGGGCTGCGCCCCCCAGCCCGCCGCCGGTCACACCCTCGCGGGCAGCGCCGGCTCGGTGTCGAACCCGGCCGATGCCCTGTCGAACTCCGGTGACCCGGAGATGCGCTTCCTCGCGCTGGTCACCCGCGTCACGCAGAAGTGTGCACCGAACGCTCTGAGCGACAAGGGCGGCGGCGTGGTGCCCAGACCCGGGGACCTGGCGGCCGCGGGGGAGGAGGTCACGCCGCGGTACGGTCCGGGGCAGACGCCGCCGGGCACCCCGAACGAGGACGGGGACATACCGGTCCCGCTTCCCCCGGACGCCCCCGAGCCGTCGGGGCCGGCCTCCGCCCCCGCCGGTCCCAAGCCGGTCGGGGAGGTGCCGCTGGTCGGCGTCGACGAGTGCGCCGCCCGTGAACACGCCGAGCGCATCCGTGAGGCGTTCACCAACAGCCGCGCAGCCGGCTTCGATGGGATGCGCGACAGGCTGACCGGCCTGGACTACCCGGCCACGCGGATCCACCGCATGCCCGACCGGGCGGGCGCGCCGCGGGTGCGGATCGACCTGCGCTTCATGGGCAACAACCTGGCCCTGGAAGTCACCGGCACCGGGAGCGGCGTGACCGTCGAACCGTTCGGGGCATCCGAGCGGGAGGACGTGCAGGTGACCGATGTGAAGCGCACGCCGACGTCGGACACGCCCACTCCCTGACCGGACCCCACCGGCCCGCCTCGACGGGCTGGTGCAGAGCACGCAGCGGTCCCATGACCAACTCGGGGATCCGGTCGGCATGTCGCGCCGACCGGTGCCGTGCGGTTGTTCCGGCGTCGTGACCCCGCTGCGGGTCGACCGGGCCTGCGCACCGGGGCTAGCCGTTCCTCAACCTCCCACCCCCCACCCGCCGATGCCGACCGAGCGCGGGAGCCGCCAGGCGCGACTCGCTGTCGGTCGACGCATCGGATTGCCCAGGAGGCAGTCCCCGTGAGGCACTGCCACGGAGGCAGTGGGGTACTTCCGGGTGAAAGGCCCTGGCCATGTCGCGGACACCGCTGAATCCGGGGCGTCGTGTCCCTGGTCGCGGTGACATCGTGGGGTTCCCGCACCGCGGATGGCCCTGGAGCACGATCGTGGTCCAGGGCCATCCTCGTGCCCGCACGGGCCACGGCAACGGGCCACGCCCGGCAGGGCCGGGGAGCGCCGTCGGCTGCCGGGCGACGATCGGAAGGCGGAACGGGTGGGACGACCACTCTCACCAGGGGGCCGTGCGGGCTTGATCCTGGCCGGTGCCGCGGTGGGTGTCGGAGTGTGGCTGGTCCAGACGGGGACCCGGACGTCGGCCCCGCCGCGTCCAAGCGCCGCCGACGCGTGGCGTCATCCCCTGCCGACACCGCGTACCACCCCACCCGACGCAGAGTCCGCCGTGTTGGGAATGGCGTTCTCCAAGCCGACGCGGATCCGGATCCCCGGGATCGGCGTCGACGCCCCGATCGCCGAGGTCGACCTCGACGCGAACGGGAACCTGCCGGCACCGTCGGCAGCAGACCGCCGGCTGGCCGGCTGGTACCGGCAGAGCGCTGCGCCGGGAACCGCCGGGAATGCCGTCATCGACGGCCATGTCGATGGCCTCGACGGACCGGCCGTCTTCTACTCCCTCGGCGCGGTGCACAAGGGCGACACCATCGAGATCACCCGCGCTGACCGCAGCATTGCCGAGTTCACGGCCGATGCCGTCGAGGTCTACCCGAAGGACGCCGTCCCTGCTGATCGGGTGTTCGGCGCTGCGGACCAACCCCAACTGCGCCTCGTCACCTGCGGCGGTGTGTACACCAAGGCCACCGGCTACCAGGGCACGGTGATCGTCTACGGTCGTTTCACCCGGGCTGTGCCCGCTTCCTGACGTTCTCGACCGTCGTCGGCGCCGCCCCGATCCGGGGCTCTGGCCTGGTGGAAGAAGAGACCGGACGAGCCGTCGTGCATGCAGGCGGTCGGGCGTGCTTGACGGTCTGGAAGGCTTGCGTCCCGCTGGGCACGGTGCCGCCTGCGCCCGGGGCGGTGGGTAGGTCGGTAACGGCTGCGCAGATCGCCGAGCAGCCCGCGGTCAGCTCTGCGAGGCCGTACTCCTGCCAGTCCCCGTGCTGGGACCACTCCAACATCCGGGCACAGCGCAGGGAGCCGGGCCGGGCTCGGCGCCGTGGCGTTCGACATCACAGGCGGCAGGACCGCAACCGTGCGCGGCATCGCTGCCCCCCTCCGCCTCACCGAAGCCTGGCATCAGCATGAACCGGACGCGCCGCTCATCACCCAGTAGTGACCCGACGCCGACCGCGGCCAGGCAGAGCACTCACCGAAGGAGGGTGAAGGCAAGTGCAGCGATGCCGCCCAACGCGATTCCGGCGAGGACCTGGGGGAGGGTGTGGGCTTTGAGGACGAGCCGGGACCAGCCGATGGCCGCGGCGCCGGCGAGGGAGATAGCCATCGCCGGGCCGAGGGCCAGCATCAGGATCATCGCGCTGACGCCGGCCACCGAGTTGTGAATGGAGATCTGCCAGCGGACGGTGACTGCCATGGACGAGACGAGGCCCACGAGCATGGCGACGATCAGGGCGAAGACGTCCGGCGGTGCGCCGGCTGCGTGGAGAAGGGTGAGCCCGGTGACGACGGAGAGCAGGCTTGCTGTCATCGGAACGAGGCGCTGGCGCCGCAGGCGGATGTGCCTGTCCGTCAACGCGCCACGGCGTACCCCCAGCAGGATCAGGCTGATCGGGCTGACGCCGCAGAACAGGGCGGCGAGCAGTCCCCAGCCGAGTCCGGTCCAGCTGTGGGTGCTGTGCCAGCCGATGAGGAGCAGCAGGGCGGTGACGAGGTTGGCCGGTGCGAGGACGTCCGTGAGTATGCGGGCGGCCTTCTCGGCGCCCGAGGAGGTACTGAAGGCCGGGGGCGCGGGTGGGGTGAACGTGCTCATGCAGCGGGCTCATGGGCCGGCAAGCCTCGGAGGTCCGACCGAGGGCCTTGCCGGTGAGGCCAGCTTCGGGCACGTACTCCTGGGCCGCGCACGGAGCTCGGGCGATACGTGGTCGGAAAGCGTCATGATGGCGTCGCGGATCTCGATGGTCCGCCCGATGGAGGTAGCTCCGGCCGGCCCGCGGGTCGAGGGCGTCGGCCAGCCGGCTCGACAACAGGTCGAGCCGGACACACATGCTCGTTGCGCTGAACGACCGGGACCAATGCGCCCACTGCGGGCGGGCCCGGGCTGCCTGATCACTAGCAACGCCGATTGCGACCCGCCGCCCCTGCGCGAGGTGGTGCATGGCTTTGGTCAGGGCGTCGGCGTTGGTGCGGCAGAGCACCGCTTTGCTGTGTTCCAGTGGGCCGATGCGGGTGTCGGTGCCGGTGTGGCCGGTCAGGCGCAGTGGCGCGTCGGCTGCCTGCAGCCAGCGGTTGGCTTCTTCGGCCAGGGTGGGGCCGAAGCGGAAGGACTGGGTGAGGCGGAGCTGGGTGCCGGGGGAGTGGGTCATGATGTCGTGGGCGCCGTGCTAGGCGTAGATCTGTTGGGCGGAGTCGCCGACCAGGACGAGTGGGGCGTGGCCGCGTTGGGTGTGGACGACGGATTCGAGGACGGGGTTGGTGTCCTGGGCCTCGTCGAGGAGGACGTAGTCGCCGGGCAGCCGGGGATTCGTGAGCTGCCACATCTTCAGGTGGCGGTCGTGCTCGAAGCGGATCGCGCGGCCGTCCGGGTCGGTCGCGTCTAGCCATGCATGGCGGGCGAACGGCAGGACGGCCTGGGCCAGGGCCCGATGGATGTCGGGGTCCTCGGCGCCGCGCTGCACGGGCACGTGGCGCCAGGTCGGTGTCGGCGGATCGGCAGAAGGAGCGCACCGTTTGCAGGGCGATGTGGACCAGTGTCCACGGTTCCACGTCCAGGCCGCCGAGGGTGAGTCGGCGGGTGATGTCGAGGGCTGCGGCGACCTGCCTGGAGGGGATTCTCGCGCCACCGAGGCGGTGCCGGTAGGGGCCGGCGACGGCGCGGAAGGCGAGTGCGTGCGCGGTGGTGCACCGCACACGGGTCGGGAAGCGGGTTGCGGCGTGGTCGGCGACGGACCGGTTGAACGCCACGTACAGGCCGCGACGCTTGTCGGCGTCCGCGAGCATCCGCAGTGTCGTCGTTTTGCCGGTGCCGGCCCCGGCCTGGAGGACCAGGCCCTCGCCCGCGGTGAACGCCCGTACTGCGGCGGCCTGCTCCGCCCGCCACCTCACCGGCCCGCTCGCCCGGTACGCCATCAGCGGCCGCCTGCTCTCCCCGATCGCCCTCCGTGCCGCCCAGGACGCCGGACTCGGTGACCCCCGGCAGGGCATCGTCTGCCGCAACCCCTACCGCAGCATCATCGTCCGGGCGGTCGAGGTGCTCCACGCGGTCGACGAGGCCCTGCGCCTCATCGAAGGCTACGAACCCCCGCCGCGCCCGTACGTCGAGGCGCGCCCGTACGTCGAGGTGCCGCCGCGCGCCGGACCCGGTCACGGAGCGACCGAGGCGCCTGCTGTACCACCGCTACACCCTTGACGCCCGGGGGACCGTCACCAAGGCGGTGCTGGTCCCGCCGACCGCGCAGAACCAGGACGCGATCGAGGAGGACCTTCGCCGCACCGTGCAGGAACACCTGCGGGCGAGGGAGCCCATGGACGCCGAGCTGACCACGATGTGCGAACGGGCCATCCGCAACCACGACCCGTGCATCTCCTGCTCCACCCACTTCCTCGATCTCACCGTCGACCGGACCGGAAGCATCGCCTGACCGCACTGCCGCCGGTCCTCGCCGCGTCAGGGCGTCCGGCGGCCGTGCTCGGCGGCGACCCGTCGGGCGTGGGCGACGATCTCCTCAGCGGCGTGTTCGCTGATGCCGAGGGCATGGGTGAGACGGTGGGCGCTCCAGCCGTGGCGGGCGAGCAGAACCGCGACCGGGTGGTGTCCGGAGGCCTCGACGGAGGGCTGCGGCGTCGCCGGGGCGAAGCGCACCGGCGTGACAGGGGCGGCGGCGGGCAGGCGGCGGCGTACCAGTGCTCTGCGCAGTTCGTCCGCGCCCCAGACGACGAAGGGGAACGGTGCCACGATCGCGAGCTGGGCGGGACCGAGCGCGGCGGTGCCGAACACGTGGTGCAGCGGCGGGAGGTAGACGATCGCGGCGGCGAAGGCGAGCGAGAAGCCGATGCCGATGAGCAACTGCCGGTTGCTGAGGACGCCGATGGAGCGCAGCGAGGCACGCTCGGTGCGGGCGGCGAAGGCGGTGCCGATCTGACAGCTGACGATGCCGAGCCAGGTGACCGTGGTGGCCTGCTGGTACGTCAGGTGCAAGGCGGTGCCGGGGCCGGTCGGGTCGCCTGGGTGCCAGCCGCCCAGGGTCAGGGTGAGCAGGAAGCCGCTCATCACGAGGCAGGCCGAGATCAGGCCGAGGAAGCCCCAGGCCCGGGCCAGCATCGAGCGCTGGATCACCTTCTCGCCGCGCGGGCGGGGTGGCCGGTCCATCAGCCCGGGTTCGGCGCGTTCGCGGCCGAGCGCGAGCGCAGGGAGGGTGTCGGTGCCGAGGTCGACGGCCAGGATCTGCATCACCGTGAGCGGGAGCGGGATGGCGCCGCCCGCGAGGGCGAAGACCAGGAACGGCACGACCTCGGGGACGGCGTGGGCGAAGATGTAGACGATGAACTTGCGGATGTTGTCGTACGTCCGCCGGCCGGCCTCGACGGCCGCGATGATTGTGGCGAAGTTGTCGTCGGTGAGCACCATGGTGGCGGACTCGCGGGCGACGTCGGTGCCGGAGCGTCCCATGGCGACGCCGATGTCGGCGCGCCGCAGGGCGGGCGCGTCGTTGACCCCGTCGCCGGTCATCGCGACGGTGTTGCCCTCGGCCCGTAGGGCGTCGGCGATCCGGAGTTTGGCCTCGGGGGAGGTGCGGGCGAAGATCACCTCCTCGCCGCGGGCGAGCAGGGTGTCCAGTTCCCGGTCGCCCATGGCCGTCAGTTCGGTGCCGGTGACGATGCGCGAGCCGCGGTGGCCGATGCCGACCTGACCGGCGATGGCGGCGGCGGTCAGGCCGTTGTCACCGGTGACGACGTGGACCGTGATCCCGGCGCGGTGCGCGAGGGTGATCGCGTCGGCGACCTCGGGCCGGGCCGGGTCTGCCATCGCGATCAGGCCGATCAGGCACAGGTGCTGCTCGGCCTCCTCACGCCGCTCGGGGGGTGCCTGGCCGGGTGGAAGCGGCCGTCGGGCCACGGCGAGCACCCGCAGCCCCCGGGCGGCCAGGGTGCTGACGGCGTGGACCACCTCGGTCCGGTCGGCCGGTGTGAGAGGCCGCTGCGAACCGTCGTCGAGCAGCCGGTCGGCGTGGGCGAGGACTTCCTCGGGTGCGCCCTTGGTGTGCAGGACGACGGTGCCGTCCTCGGAATCCGCCGTCGTCATCAGCTTGATCCGGGGATCGAACCGGAACAGCGCCCGCCGGTCGAGGTCGCGCTGCTCGGGCGGGCGCGCCACGTCGAGCCGGCCGGCCAGATCGAGCAGGGCAAGTTCGGTGGGGTCGCCGTGGCCTGCATCGGGGTGGGCCGTCGTGCAGGCTGCCGCTGCTCCGGCGAGCAACTGGACCTCCGGAGGCGGATCCGCCGCGACGTCGACGGCATGCTCGCCGTGCGGCGTCCAAACGGCGGTGGCCAGCATCCGGTTCTCGGTCAGCGTGCCGGTCTTGTCGGTGCAGACGACCGTGGTGGAACCCAGCGTCTCCACGGCGGAGAGGCGCTTGACCACAGCCCCGCGCCGGGCCAGGTCGCGGACACCGGAGGCCAGCGACAGCGTGATGGTCGGGAGCAGACCCTCGGGCACATTGGCGACGAGCAGACCGATCGCGAAACTCACCGCGGCGGCGAGCGACAGCCCGGCGGCGAGGCCGATCGGCAGAAAGGCCAGCCCCACGCCGATCGCCACCAGCGCGATCAGCCGGGCGGCCCGCTTGACCTGGCGCTCCAGCGGGCTCTCCTCGCGCCGGGTGCGCTGGCTCAGCGCCGCGATCCTGCCCAGCTCGCTGTGCATCCCGGTGGCGGTGACCACGGCCTGGGCCTGCCCGCCGGTACAGGCCGTCCCGGAGAACAGCAGGTCACGGGCGTCCAGCAACAATCCCTCGACGTCCACCAGCTCCGCCGAGCGGAACACCGGCACCGACTCACCCGTCAACGCCGAGAGATCCACCTCCACACCCCCGGACAGCAACCGGGCGTCGGCGGAGATCCGCTCACCCTCCTCGACCACCAACACATCCCCGGGGACCAGTGACATGGCCGCCACCTCCTGCCGCACGCCCTCGCGGACCACGGTCGCCTGCTCCGGAAGGAAGGCCGCCAGCGCCTCCACCGCCTTCTCGGCCTGCTGCTCCTGGGCGAACGCGAGTGCGGCGTTCAGGAGGATCACGGCCACGATCGCCACGGCCAGCGCCGGCGCCCCGCTGACGGCGGCGAGGACCGCCGCGAGCGCGAGGAGCATGGCCAGTGGGTGGGTGAACTGCTGCGCGAGTTCGCGGGGCCAGCGCCGGCCGCCGCGGCGGGCGAGGGTGTTGGGGCCGTACACGGCCAGGCGGCGGGCCGCCTCGCGTTCCGGCAGGCCCCGGCCAGAGGTGCGCAGGTCCCGGAAGAGCAGGGCGACCGGCTCGCGCGGGTCAGGAGGGTCGCGGAGGCCGGGCTCCTGGAGCGCGGCCTGTCGCGCAGTGCCAGGCCCGTCGGACGTCATGCGCTCGGCTCGCAGGCCGGCCGGGGCACGGTGACGACCGGACAGTGGGCGTGGTGCAGGAGGCCGTGCGGCACGGAGCCGAGCCGCATGCCGGTGAATCCGCCGTGTCCGCGACGCCCGACCACGACGGCGAGTGCGTGCTCAGAGGCCCTGGCCAGTTCCTCCACGGGGTGGCCGCGGATCACCTCGTGGGTCAGTCTCACGTCGGGGTACCTGCTGGCATGGCCGGCTGTGGTCTCGGTCAGGAGCCGCCGCAGCGTCTGGACGGCCGCATGTTCGTCGACGCGGGCGATCAGTTGCGACTGCCACACCCAGATGGCGCGCAGGCCGGCCCCCCGCCGGGCCGCCAGGTCGAAGGCGACGTCGACCGCGGCGGCCGACGACGGGCTGCCGTCCACTCCGACCACGAAGTAGGGCGGGTCCTGGGTGATGTGCTCGGGCCCGCGCACCACGACCACCGGGCAGACGGCCTGGGCACTGACCGGGACGGCCACCGAGTAGGTGCTGAGGAACTCCTCCGTGCGGGAAAGCCGGCGCGAGCCGAGCACGACGAGTTCGGCCTGCTTCGACTCACGGCACAGCACCTGGCCCGGGTTGCCGTCCAGCAGGGTGCTGGTCACCTCCAGGCCGGGGTGTCGCTCGCCTGCCAACGCTGCAGCCTGGTCGAGCATCTGGCTGCCGTTGTGGTGGAGTTCCTCGCGGTAGCGCTTCTCGAAGCCGCGCAGGTCTGTGGTCAGCCGGGGAACGGCATGGACCAGCAGCAACGGCAGTCCTCGCCGATCAGCCTCGTCGGCGGCCCAGGATGTCGCGAGCTGAACGGGACCTCGGGCGTCGACACCGAGGACGATCGGACGGCGTCTGCTGGCGGATGCCATGGCTCCTCCACCGGTGATCGTGACTGGCCCGCTCATTGCCGGGCTCTGTTCGTACCGTAGGCACGCACGAGACGAGGGCGGCAGGGCCGAGCGGCCCCAAGGCGATGGCCGAGAGTGCCCCGGTCCGGTGATCCCCGCCCGATGAGCTCCGGAGGACTTCGCTGGCGGACCGGGCGGGGCGAGTGCAGCGTGGGAGATGACCGAAACGAATGAGGTGGTTCTGCATGGCCGGGAACGATTCGACCGGGAGATCCACGAGGTGCTCGGGGACGATCGGCCGGTCGAGGTGCGCGAACACCTGGTACGCGGAAACCCCGCCCAGCTGATCGCGCTCAGGTCTCCCGATCCTCGGTCGTGAGGGACGAAGCGATCCGTTCGGCCCAGTCGTCGATGTCCGCCCAATCCCGGTGGTCGCCGAACCGCCCTCCCATGGCGCGGAACACCACGCGACCGACCAGCGGCCAGTGCTCACGCGCCACCGCACCGGCGAAGTCGCGATGCCCGAGCGGCTTGATCGTCCACAGGTCGACCGGCCGCCCATGCGAATGCCTCGAACGCATCCTTCGCAGTCGTCGCGCCATGCCGGGGCGGAAGGCGCTTCCCCGATCGCCCAAGAGGCTCACGCTGAACAGCCAGACCCTGCGACGGGCGAGTTCATCCGTGTTCTGCCGGACGAATTCCGCCGCTTCGGGCAGCCACCTGCCATCGTGTACGGCACTTCCGATCACCAGGACATCGAAGCCGTGCACGTCGACGCCCGGGGCGAGCGACGCGAGCACGACCTTGTGCTCATGCCGTCGCAGCGCCGCTGCGAGGCGTTCCGCCACCCCACGGGTGGAACCGTGCACACCCGCATATCCGATGAACACCCGCACGAGCTGCCTCCCGAATCGGGCTCTCCACACTCACACCCCCAGGACAGCGTCCCGCCGACGGGTCGCAGCAGGGCCGACCGACCCCGGGAACAGGGCAAGCGGCCCTGGCCCGGGTGCCCTTCGCAGGTCCACGCTGGACCTGTCGGCCGAACCGACCAGGAGTCGCAAGCGGCACCCACAGAAGGAATCTCATGAAGAAGCAGAAGATCCTCGTGGCCTACGGCAGCAAGCACGGCGCTACCGTCGGCATCGCCGAGGAGATCGGTCGCACCTTGGAGCAGGACGGGTTCGACACGGACGTTGTCCCCGCCTCGGAGGTCCAGGACGTGACGCAGTTCGACGCCGTCATTCTCGGCAGCGCGCTCTACGCCGGCCACTGGCAGCGCGACGCCCTGAGCTGCGCCGATCGCAACGCCGAGGCGCTGGCCCACCGTCCGGTCTGGCTGTTCAGCAGCGGCCCGGTGGACAGCTCCGCCGAGCAGCACGAGATCCCGCCGGTGCCCGGCGCGGCCAAGGCGATGGAGCACCTGCACGCCCGCGGGCACGTCACCTTCGGCGGCAGCCTCACCTCCGAGACCCCCGGCTGGATCGCCCGCACCCTGGTCAAGCACGGCAAGGGCGGCGACTTCCGAAACCCGGAGCACATCCAGACCTGGGCCCACGAGATCGGGAACGAGCTGCGCTCCCAGGAGCCGGCGTAGCACCGAGGCGGGACGGAGAGCGTTCATGCCCGCCTCGGTCCCGGCGATCGAGATCGCCTCGCTGACCAAGCGCTACGGGCGAACGGTCGGCGCGGAGGCCCTGCTTGCCGACGGCACCACCGCGATCCTCCGGCCACTCGGGCCGGAGGACCGGGCTGCCGCGCTCGACCTGCACGCCGTGCGGATGTCCGAGGCGAGCCGCCGGATGCGCTTCTTCGGCGCCAGCCGCCTGGCACCGCAGCTCGCCGCCGACCGGCTGTGCGGGCCGCCCCGTCCCGGCTTCCTGCGCGCCTGCTCGCCAAACTCGGCGTCGAACGCCGGCTCCACGCAGCCGTGATCGCCGCCCACGCCGACACCGAACAGCACCCGCCCCGGTCGCACTGAGCCCGACCGGCCCAGAAGTTGAGCCGGTCGGCCCAAGCGGCGATGCCGGGTTCGGGCGCACCGTGGGGAGGGAGGCACCAGCCTCGCCCCCACGACCGGGAGCCCGCAATGATGTACTGGAACGACCACGACATGGGCGGTTGGGGTTTCGGCTTCATGGCCATCGTCATCCTGCTGTTCCTGGGCCTGCTGGTCGTCGTAGCCGTCGCCCTGACCCGCTACCTCGGACACCTGCTCCGGCAACGCCCGCCCGACTGGCAGGCCACCCCGTCGCCGCCGTTGCCGGAGCAACTGCTGGCCGAGCGCTTCGCCCGGGGCGAGATCGACGCCGACGAGTACCGCCACCGCCTGGACACCCTGAGATCCGGCCCCGCCGGGCCGGTCGGCTGAACCCGCCGATCCAGGGAGAACGCCATGGACCCCTTGGCCCTCGACGCTGCCGCGCTGGAGAAACTGCTCTCCGCCGCGGTCGCCGCGCCGTCCATCCACAACACCCAGCCCTGGCACTTCCGGCTGGACCCGGACACCTCGACCCTCCAGGTACGCGCGCTACGCGAGCGCTCGCTGCCGGTCACCGACCCGGACAGGCGTGCGCTGCACATCTCCGTGGGAGCCGCGGTTCTCAACCTCCGCATCGCCGCCCGCCGGATGGGCTGGGCGCCCCTGGTCCGGCTGTTGCCCGATTCCGCCGAACCCGACCTACTGGCCGCCGTCGAGCTGGACGAACTCTCGCACGCGCATCTCACCAGCACCGAGGAGCTGTACGGGGCGATCTGGCGACGTCACACCGTCCGGACCCCGTTCACCGCCGAGCCGATCCCGGCCGCGGTCCTGGACCGACTCGCCGAGACCGCCCTGGGGGACGATGCCCTGCTGCGCTTCCCGGCCGGTGAGGAGAGAGCCCGGCTGCTGGAACTGACCGCGGAGGGCGAGCGCCGCAACACCACGGACCCCATGCGCAGTACGGAGAGCCGCAGCTGGCTCCAGGGGGCCGATGCCCCCGCGTACGGGATTCCCCTCGCCGCGCTCGGTCCACAGGACAGCGCCGGGCGGATGCCGATGCGGGACTTCTCGGCCATCCACCCTGCGGGGCCCCTGCCGCCGGCTCCGTTCGAGACGGAGCCGTGCATCGCCGTCCTTGCCACCCGAGGCGACGCGCCGGTGGACTGGCTCCGCGCCGGCATCGCGCTGGAGCACGTGCTGCTGGTCGCGACCCTGCACCAGGTCCGGGCATCACTCCTGCACCAGGCCATGGAGTGGCCGGAGCTACGCTGGGTCGTCCGCGACCCGCGGCAGGGCCCGTGTTACGCGCAGGTGCTCGTCCGCCTCGGCTACGGGCCGGAAGGCGCGCCGACCCCCCGTCTTGCTGTTTCCGACGTCCTGGACCCTGAAGCCCCGGGCCTCGGCCAGCCGTGAGCAGAACCCGCCGGACGAGCCGCCTGGTAGGGGAGGACTTCCGCCTTCACCGGGCAAGCTGACCGGCCCAGCCCCGACCCCTGACGCACGCCGGGAGGCGCAGGACCGCCGTGGCAGCCATGACTTCGGCGGCATCCGAGGGAGATGATCCGCATGGCCTTCTCAACAACCGGCCAGCCGGTGCGCGTCGATGCGCGGTTGGACCTGCCACTGTCACGCTGGATGTGGCTGGTGAAGTGGATCCTGGCGATCCCGCACTGGATCGTCCTGTTCTTCCTCTGGATCGTCTTCGTCGTCCTCAGCGTGGTCGCCTTCTTCGCGATCCTCTTCACCGGCCGCTACCCGCGCCCGATCTTCGACTTCAATCTCGGCGTACTGCGATGGTCCTGGCGGGTGTCCTACTACGCCTACGGGGCACTGGGCACCGACCGGTACCCGCCGTTCACCCTGGCCGAGGAGCCCGACTACCCCGCGCACCTGGACATCGCCTACCCCGAGCAGTTGTCACGTGGCCTCGTGCTGGTCAAGTGGTGGCTGCTCGCAATCCCGCAGTACGCCCTTGTGGCGATCTTCGTGGGGGAGGCCGGGAAGGCTGGGCCAGCGGGGGCCTCGTAGGCCTGCTGGTGCTGTTCGCCGGGGTCTCCCTGACGGTGACCGGCCGCTACCCGCTCGGGATCTTCGATCTCGTCGTCGGCCTCGACCGCTGGGTGCTGAGGGTCGCCGCCTACGCCGCACTGATGACCGACACCTACCCGCCGTTCCGCCTCGACCAGGGCGGCCCGGAACCCGGCGGTGCGCCGGACACGGCAGGACCGCGGTGACGGCCGGCCACCGTACCGGCCAGGACCGGAGGCCGAGGTGACCGCGTCTCCTCCCGGCACCACGCCGCCGTCCGAGCTGCGGCCCCGGGGCCTGGAGGACACCGAGGCCGCCCGGCGACTGGCGCGGCACGGGCCCAACGAAATCCAGTCCGCACCCCGGGTGCCGCTGTGGTCGAGAGTGGCCGTCCAACTGCGCGACCCGCTGATCATGGTCCTGCTGGCAGCCGTCGCGCTCACCCTGGCGATCGGCGACCATCCGGACGCCGTCGTCATCGCCCTGGTGATCGTGGTCAACACCACGGTCGGGGTGATCCAGGAGATCCGCGCCGACAACGCCGTCGCGGCCCTCTCGGCCATGACAGCTCCCACCGCGCGCGTCCTGCGCGCCGGAACGGAACGCGCGGTGCCCTCCACCGCCGTCGTACCGGGCGACGTGGTACTGCTCGGCGAGGGCGACATCGTCCCGGCGGACGCGGTGCTCGACCAGGCATCCGCCCTGCTCGTCGACGAGTCGATGCTGACCGGCGAATCCGTACCGGTCGACAAGGACACCCACAGCGCGCACTCGGACGCCATGCATGTCCAGGCGGGCACCGTCGTCGTGCGCGGCCGGGCGGTCGCCACCGTCACGGCCACCGGAGCCGACAGCGCCCTCGGCCGCATCGCAGCCCTCCTCCATCCGAGAGCCGAGCCCACCCCGCTGCAACGACGCCTAGCCGACCTCGGCAAAGTCCTGGCGCTGGTGGCCGTCTGTCTGTGCGTCGTGGTCTTCGCCCTCGGCCTCGCCCGCGGCCAGCCGCCCGCCGTCATGGGAGTGACGGCCATCAGCCTCGCCGTGGCGGCCGTCCCCGAGTCGCTCCCCGCCGTCGTCACCCTGGCACTCGCCCTCGGCGCGCGGCGCATGGCCGCCCGCCACGCCGTCGTCCGCAGGCTGCCCGCCGTGGAGACCCTCGGATCGGTGACCATGCTCGCCACCGACAAGACCGGCACCCTCACGGAAGGGCGCATGGTCGTCGAACAGCTCTGGACACCCCACGGGACGGTAACGCTCACCGGCAGCGGCTACGAGCCGCTCGGCGAGATCCTGGCCGACGGCCACCCGGCCGAACCGGCCGACCTGCGCCCCGTCCGGGACTTGCTGGCCGTGGCGGCACTGTGCAACGACGCCGCGCTACGGCCCCCCGGGGAGGGCGCCCACGACGGGGACGGCCGGTGGACCGCACTCGGCGATCCGACCGAGGCCGCGCTGATGGCCGCCGCCGCAAAGGCAGGCTGCGACCACGACCAACTCCTGCGCGAGCGACCGCGGTGCGGCGAAGCCCCGTTCGACAGCATCCGCAAACGGATGACCACCCTGCACCGCGAGCCTTCGGGCCAGGTCCAGATCTGCCTGAAGGGCGCCCCCGAAACGGTCCTCGACGCCGCCCTGCTCGACGAACCACCGCATCTGCTCGAACACGCCCGTCGTGAGGCTGCCCGCCTTGCCGCAGACGGCTACCGAGTCCTCGCCGTCGCCACCGCCCATCTTCCCGAACCGCCGGCACAGGCCGAGGACGCCGAGACCGGGCTGCGACTCCTGGGCCTGACCGCGATCAGCGACCCTCCCCGACCCGCCGTTCCCGCCACCCTGGCCGCCTGCCGCCGGGCCGGCATCACCACGGTCCTGATCACCGGCGACCACCCCGCCACCGCCCACGCGCTCGCCACCCGGGTCGGCCTGCTCGACGCCGACGCCCCACCCGCCGACGTGGTCACCGGCCCTGCCCTGGCGGCGGGCGGCGTCGCGGACCCGACCACGGTCCGGGTGTTCGCCCGCACCGACCCGCAGCAGAAGCTCGACATCATCCGGGCCTGGCAGGACCGGGGCGACGTCACCGCCATGACCGGCGACGGGGTCAACGACGGCCCCGCCCTGCGCCAGGCCGACATCGGCGTCGCCATGGGACGGCGCGGGACGGAGGTGGCCAGGCAGGCCGCCGACCTCGTCCTCGCCGACGACGAGCTGACCAGCGTCGTCGCAGCCGTCGAGGAGGGCCGCCGGGTCTACGACAACATCCGCCGCTTCCTGATCTACGGACTCGCCGGAGGCGCCGCCGAGATCCTCGTCATGCTCATCGGCCCCGTCGTCGGCCTCGCCCTGCCGCTGCGAGCCGGCCAGATCCTGTGGATCAACCTGCTCACCCACGGCCTGACCGGCGTCGCGACCGGCGCAGAGCCGGTGTCCCCGCACACCATGAGCAGACCCCCGCGTCCGCCGCACGAACACGTGCTCGGTGCCGGACTCTGGCAGCACGTCCTGATGCTGGGGGCGGTGGCCACCGCGGCGAGCCTCGCGGCCGGCATCTGGGCCCATGAGACGGGGCGCCCGTGGCAGAGCGTTCTGTTCGTCGCACTGCTGGCGGCGCAACTCGGCGTGGTGCTCGGGCTGCGCGACCGACTGTTCACCCGCGAGAACCTCTTCCTGCCCGCAGCCGTCCTGGCCTCGGCGGTTCTGGCCTGCGCGGCGCTCTATCTTCCCTTCCTCCGCACGGTTCTGGAGACCGAGCCGTTGGCGTGGCCGGACCTTGTCGCAGCCGCCATGGCGGCGCCCGTCGGCTTCGCGGCAGCCCGCCTGAGCACGCGATCCAGGCGCCGTGCGGGACGCACCACCCGTTGAGATCTTCCGTGCGGTCCAGGACGCCCGCACCGGTCACCACCCCGGGGTATCGGGCCGGAGGGACAGCCCGAGGTACCCGCCCTAGTCTGGAACCCGGGGTCACACCTGCGAACGGAGTGGTGCGGTGGGCTCATCCTCGGAACCGGGTCCCACCGACTCGGCACAGCCGAGACTCGACGAGCTCCTGAGCGCCTTGCAGTCGCGTCTGGACGCCGCACACGGCACCAGGAACCGGATCCACGGCCTCCTGGAGGCGGTCCTCGCGGTCGGCCGCGACCTCGACCTCAGCCAGGTGCTCCAGCACATCGTGCAGGCCGCGGTCACTCTCGTGGACGCAGAGTACGGCGCGCTGGGTGTCATCGGCGAGGACCAGCGGCTCTCGCAGTTCATCCCCGTCGGTACCAACCAGGAGCAGATCGAGCGCATCGGCCCGCTCCCACGCGGGCACGGCCTGCTGGGCGAGCTGATCCGGCACCCCGAGCCGCTGCGCCTGCCGGAGCTCTCCGCGCACCCGTCCTCGCATGGCTTTCTGGAGCACCACCCGCCGATGCACGGCTTCCTGGGTGTGCCGATCCGGGTCCGCGACAGGGTCTACGGCAATCTCTACCTGACCGAGAAGCGGGGTGGCGCGGAGTTCGACGCCGAGGACGAATCCGTCCTCGAGACCCTGGCGGTGGCGGCCGGCGTGGCGATCGACAAAGCCCGGCTGTACACCCAGGCCAGGCTGAGCGAGCGCTGGCTGGCAGCGAACGCGGAGGTCACCAACAGCCTGTTGTCGGGCAGCTCCCAGCAGGAGGTGTTCGACCTCCTGATCGCCCGTGCGGCCGACATCGCCGGGGCGGACCTGACCGTCGTCGCACTGCCCTCCTCGGACAACCGGAGCCTCGAGGTGAGGGTCGCGGTCGGACTGGACGCGGAGGTGCACCGCGGGCTCGTTCTGCCGAGGGAAGGGTCCTTCGTGGGTGCCGCCGCCCGGACGGGCGGGCTGGTCACCACCGCCGACGTGCGCAAGGACCCGAGGAACTCCTCGCCGTGCTGAAGCCCGAACAGGCTTCGGCCGTCGACGTCCGTGCGGAGGAGGGACGGATCACCCTGAGCGGGACGCTGCCCGACGCTTCGGCACTCCCGGTGATGGAACGGTTGGTGCGTGCCGTCCCCGGCGTGGTGGACGCCGAGGTCAGGCTCGTCACACCCAACTGACACGTCTCCACCGTCGCCCCCTGCGGATGGGGCCGGCCCGCTCAGCCGTCCAGGTCGCGAACCGTTCGTTGTCGCGCCTCGATCGATCGGCGGACCTCGTCGGTGAGTGACCGCAGCCGTTCGGAGACGGCGGGCATCGAGGCACGCGGCTCGGCGATACGGCGGGCGGCGTCCGGGAGTTCCGCGAGATCTGCCTCGAACGTGGCCCGGGCTTCGGTGAGTGACCGGGCGGGGCCGGTGCGGCGGCCGTTCGCCATCACGGTCTGCAGCAGCGGCCGGGTGCCCGCCGGCGCGGGCTCGTCGGCCAGTGCGACGGTGTCGGCAAATCCGGGCACGCGGTGGACCTGCTTGGCCCCGGGAGCGGTCACCTTGCCGGTGGAGAGCTTCATCATCGGCCGGCCGTCGTAGGCGACCAGCTTGTAGGCCGCGTCCAGGTACGGCGCGTCGGCGGCCACCCCGACCAGGGTCCCGACGGCGAAAACATCGATCGGCGCGCCCGTGCGCACCAGCTCCTCCACCGCGTACTCGTCCAGCCCACCGCTCGCGGTGACCCGCACCTCGGGCAGCCCGGCCTCGTCCAGGATCCGCCGGGCGGAGACGGCCAGGGACCCGAGGTCGCCGCTGTCGAGCCGCACCGCGCAGCCCTCGTGCAGCCCGAGCTCGCGCAACACCCGGGCGGCGACGGCGACGCCGGCCTCCGTGTCGTAGGTGTCCACCAGAAAGGTCACCGGGCCGGGGTGGGCCCGGGCGAAGGCCCGGAACGCCTCGGCCTCGTCGCCGAACACCTCGATGTACGAGTGCGCCATCGTGCCCACCGCCCGCAGACCGTACCGGCGCGCGGCAGCCACGTTGCTCGTCCCGGCGAAGCCGACCAGCGCACCCAACCGGGCCGCCTGCCCGCCCGCCGACACGCCATGGGTGCGGCGCAACGAGAAGTCCACCACCGGCCGACCGGCCGCCGCGATCACGCACCGCGCCGCCTTGGATGCCACCGCCGTCTGGTGGCACACCTGGTTGAGCAGGAACGACTCCACCAGCTGCGCCTCGGGCAGCGGCGCTGTCACCTCCAGGATGGGCTCGCCGGCGAGCACGATCCGCCCTTCGGGCACGGCCCGTACCTGGCCGGTGAAGTGCAGTCCGAGTAGCGGCTCCAGGTCCCGGTACGGCCGGCCGAGGGCGGCGGCGAAGGCCGCGACGTCCTCCTCGTCCACCCGCAGCTCGGCGAGGAAATCCAGCACCGGCTCCAGGCCCGCAGCCACCAGGAAGCCCCGGCCCGGCGGGAGCCTGCGCACGAACAGCTCGAACGTCGCCGGAGCGGTCATCCGCTCCAGCAGGTACGAGTGCGCCATCGTCACCTCGTACAGATCGGTGACCTGTGCTGTCGACATCGGCTCAACCTCCGGCTGCCAGGGCCGTGGACTGCGGCGTGATCGCGCCCACCGGTTCGAGTCCGGTACCGGCGACTGCCGTCACCGTGACGGCGGCGATGCCTCCCGCCGAAGCGTCGGCCCGTGCGACCCGTCCGCGCGGGGTGATGGCCCGGGTGCTCCGATCTCACGAAGCGGACGCCTCCGGGTCGACCCTTCCCTGCCCGCAGTCGCCCGTGGATGATGGGGGTCCTGTTTCGAGTACGAAGTGAAGGCTGGTGGGCCATGAGTGACCACGTCCATGTGCGGCTCCGCGAGGGGCTAGGGGTGAACGAAGACGGTGACCTGGTGGAGCAGTTCGCCTGCCGTTGCGGCGCGGTGTGGGCGAAGACCCACCCGCTGGAGGGCGCTCAGCCCGACCAGTGACCGGTGACGCGACCCGGCTCACGGGAGGCCCGCGGTGGCCGTCAGTCTGCAGTGCTGCGGACGACCACGACCGGGCAGGGCGAGTGCTGAACGCAGTACTGCCCGACGGAGCCCAGCAGGGCGCCTTCGAAGCCGCCGAGGCCGCGATGCCCGACGACCAGCAGAGACGCCTGCTCCTTGGCGGCAGCAAGCAGGACCCAGGCCGGGGTGCCCTTCCCGACCCTGAGCCGGATGTGCACCGGCGGCTGAGAACCCACCACCTTCTCGACGTTCTCGGCCAGGATCTTCCGCGCCACCTCCCCCAGATGCGCCTCCTCGCCGACCGGGACCGCGCTGCCCCACCCGGAGAACGGCGGCTCCCAGGCCATCACCGCCTCCACCACGCCGTGGGTGAGTTCAGCCTGCTGAACCGTCCAGCGCAGCGCCCTTCGGGACTGCTCCGAGCCGTCCACTCCCACGACGATCTTTCCCTCCAGGGCCGGATCCTCAGCCATGGCTTCGTCCTTCCGATCAGGCCGACGACGAACTCCGAAGGCAGTCGCTCGACAAGGCGGTTGGCGCCGGGTTCTCCGGGGCGGGCATGCCCAGGCAGGTGACGGCATTGCCGAGCAACGCCCGCTCTTTGCAGGATCGTTCTCCCGTGGCGGATTCGCATGCGGACTGGGCGGATGCCCGAGTCAGGTGGACCGATCGGCCCTGCCCTCCGTGGCCGCCACGACGGACGATGGAGCGCGGAGGCTCGAATGCACCAGACGACCACGCCGAGGAGCTTTCCCACCCGGCACCCGGGGCCGGGCCAGGCCCGGGCCGCCGCGCGAGCCGCCGAAGCCCGCGCCGACCCCTCCGTCGCCCTGGCGGCGCTGGCTGCTGCCTGCCGCGATGCGATGATGCTGCTGTGCGTTCTTCGCCGGGAAGGTCGACGTGGGCCAGGTCCAGACGGTCGAGATCACCGACAAGGGAGCGATCAGCGGCGAACTCAAGGACGGAACCAAGTTCACCACCCAGATCCCGACCGCCCTGGACAGCAGTGCACTCACCACTCAACTGCAGTCCCAGCATGTGGAGATCACCGCCAAGCAGAGCAGTAGCGACAGCTCGTTCCTCTCCCTTCTGCTGATCTTCCTGCCGCTGATCCTCATCGGCGGACTGTTCCTCTGGTCCGGACGGATGGCAAGCCGGGCCATGACCGGAGGTCTCAGCGCGATCGGCCGCTCACGACGGAAGATCATCGAGGCCGAGCGCCCGAGCACCCGGTTCGCCGACGTCGCCGGCTACGAAGGGTGCTTCTCGGCCGCCGCGAGTCCTCCAACGCCCTGCTCCCGGAAGAACGCCGATCGGTCGCCGTGCACGAGTCCGGGCACGCTCTGGTGGCAGCCCTCTGCGAGCACGCCGACCCGGTCGCCAAGGTCACCATCTCGCCGATGCGGGTCTCAGCCTCAGCCCTGGTGTACTCGGCCTTGAGCGTCTCCTTGCGCGTGCGGAAGGACTCCACCCGCGCCTCCAGCCGCTGCGCGCCGCCGTCAGCTTCTCTCTTCGGCCCTCAGCACGGTTCCTGCCTCTCCAGACCGCCGAGTTGCCCCAACAGACCCGCCCGTCGCGCCAGCGCCTCTCGCCCCAGGTCCTCATGTCCTGCGGCCAGCGCCTGTTGCGCCTGCTCCTCCGGTTTCTGGTTCGACTTCCGCAACTGGGTGGTCTGCAGCTCCAGTCGTTTCCGGCTCGTGGCCACACCGCCAGGCCGCGCCGCACCTGCTACACCAGCTCCACCTGCTGGGCGTATTGCAGGCCCGCTCCGGGGCGTTGGACGAGCTGATGGTCTCCGGTGCGCTGGAGGACGCCGCTGCACCGTCCGGCCCCGACGGGGTCCGGATCGAGTCGGAGCGGGTCAGCGCGGATCAAGACGTGGAGGCGGAGTTGAAGCGATCGAAGGCGAAGCTGCCTGCCGTCCCGGGCCCGGCAGAGGAGGGCACGGGTGGGCGGAGTCGGGTGGGGAGTCGTCGGTGTGATCGCGCGGCGTGAGGAGGACGGGCGTGAACCGTTCAGAATCCGCAGTGGTGCCCGTGATCGAAGTGGAGGTCCGGGGCGAGATGCCGCCGGAATCGGCCGAGTACGCGCGCGCCACGGTGCTGGCCGTGGCGTGTCATGCGCGGGAGCGGGTGCTGTCCGCGCGGGTGAGGTTGATACAGGGGCGCGATCCGGCGGTGCGGCGGTCGGCGGTCGCCCGGGCCAGTCTGGACGTGAACGGACGCCTGGCGAGGGCGCGGGTGGTGGCCGGGACGATGCACGAGGCGATCGATCTGCTGAGGGACCGGCTGGAGTACCGGCTCGCCCGCTTGGAGCACTGGGATCGGTGGCCGGGCGGCATGCCAGGCGGCCCGTACGGGGTCCCCGCCGGGGCGCACCGAGGCCTTGACGTGGACGCCGCGGGGCTCGGAGGGCTCGTGGCGTGCTGCGCGGTCGGGTCTGCCGTGGGCTCGGCGGATCCGGGGGAGGGCCGTTCGGCCCTGGTGGGCGGGAGGGGCGCGCGTAGCGTGGGAGGTGGCCTGCAGGGCGAGCGAGGGAGCTCGGCCGGAACGGTCCTGGACGGTCAACGGCACCGTCCTGGGCTGGATTCGACGGTCGGGCTGAGAGGCCGGAGGGTGGTCGACGAGACCCCGACGGCGACCTCCACCACCTGATCCGGACAATGCCGGCGTAGGGAGCCCACCTTGCAGGTTCGGCCTTGGGAAGGGAACAGGGCCCGGCAGCCCCGCAGTTGACCTGCGGGGCTGCACGGGTGGACGGGTGGACGGGGCGGAGCGTTCCGCCGGTCTCACGTGAGGGCGTCCGGGTAGCGGAGGAGGGCTCCCAGCCCGTCGTCGAGGGGCAGTTCGTCGTGGGGGATGACGATGAGGTCCGCGCCGGTGCCGACGATCGCGCGGATGAGTGCGGCGTCGGCCGGTGCCTTCCACGAGGAGCGGATGCCGAGGGCCTGCATTTCACCTTGGGTGAGGCCGAGTTGTTTGGGCGCGACGCCGACCCACAGCTGTCGTTGCGGGTCGAAGGGGTCGTTGATCAGGACGGCTTCGGCCTGGCCGTGGCGCAGGGCGGTGACGGTGGCGGCGAGGCCTTCGACGGCGCCGCTGCGGCGGGCGCGGCGGGCCAGGAAGCGCTGGGTGTTGGCCTGGTCGCGGGCGGACTGACGGCCGCGGAACAGGTCGGCGAGTTCGTCCTCCATGAGCGCGCGTTCGGGCTCGGTGTCCCAGCCGTCGCTGTCGATGGCGACGATGCGTTTGCGCAGGCGCATGGGCAGTTCCCGGGTGAGGGCGTTGCGGGCCCAGTGGTCGCCGGACAGGACGATCGCCTCGGCCTCGCTGCGGTCGGCGAGGCCGACGAGTTCTTCGGCGACCTCTGCGGCGGCCTGTCGCCATTGGGAGGCCGCGACCCGGTGCCGGGTCAGGCGGCCGGGGGCGACCTTTGCGGTGGGCCACCGGCCCGCTTGGAGGTCGACCTCCAGTCCGGAGGTGGGGGCGCCGCCGGGTCGGGTGACGCGGTGGACGGCGAGGGCGGCGTACGGGATGTCGGGGGCGTGCTGGAGGGCGAGCGGCATGGCGTCGGGGACCATCGTGAACCGGGCAGCGTCGCGGGGCGGTGGTTCCGGCAGTTCCTCGGCGAGGGCGAGGCGGCCGTGGGCGGCGAAGACGGCCTGGCCATGTCGGCCGGGCAGGTCGCGGTCGGTGCCGACGATGTGGGTGACGGCGCCGGTGGTGGCGGTGTCGGCGCCCTGGGCGGTGAGTTCGGTCTCCAGGTGCCGGCGGCGCAGGTCGATGGCCCGGTCGGGTTCGTCGAGGTCGCGTGAGGTGTCGACGTAGGCGCAGGCGTAGGGGCCCGGTCGTGCGTACAACGGGCGGAGAAAGGTCAGTTTCATGGCCGTCCGCTCCTGAAGGTGGTCAGAGTCCTTGGGCGAGGAGGAGCTCGTGGGACAGACGGGCGGCGCGGCCCGGGCGTTCGGGGTCGGGCTCCTGGTCGGGGATGTCCTCGAGGCCTTGGAAGAGGGCGCGCATAGCCTGGCCGAGGGCCTGGACCTGGGCTTCGAGCAGTTCCAGGCGCTCGACGGTGCTTTCGAGGTCGCGGCCCGGAGGGTGGAAGGTTGCGGCAGGCGTGCCTGCGGCGGTGGGGTAGGTCATGATCGGCTGCCTCTGTTGAGTGGTTTCCCATCGGTGGGCTACTCGGCGGGTGTGATGAGGCCGTAGTGGCCGTCGTAGCGGCGGTAGAGGACGTTGCCGCGTCCGGTGACGTCGTCGGTGAAGAACACGAAAGGCTGTCCGAGGGTGTCCATCCGCCGCTTCGCGGTGGCGGTGTTCATCCGGGGCGCGGGGGCGGGGCTGACGGTCAGCTGGACGGCGGTCGTGCCGATCTGTTCGGGGTGGGGATGGACCTGGGCGAGCCGGTAGCCGGTCGGAGCGGCGCGGTAGAGGACGCTGTCCTCGCCGGTCGCCAGTTCGGTGAAGAGGTGGAAGTCGTAGTCCATCGTGTCCAGCTCGAAGGCGGCCTCGTCGACCGTCTCGCGGGCGAGGGAGAAGGACTTGTGGCGGATGATCTCCCGCTCGTCCGCCGGACGTGGATAGTGGTCGGGGCGGTGTGTGGGTTCGGACCCGTGCCGCCACTCGTGCTCGCGCTCGCCGGCTTTGGGCGTGCCGCCGCGTCGGGCCTCCCAGTGCCTCCGGAGTCGGGCCAGCTTCAGGGCCAGCAGGTCGTGCAGCAGGTCGATCGCCTCGGGCATGGTCCCCGCCGCCACATGGGCGCGGGCGGCGCGGCCGCTGACGTCCAGATTGGCCTGGGCGAGGTAGGGGCGCTCGGTGGCGGGGTTGTGCATGCGAGTGAGCCGGATCCGGACGGACAGGACGGGTTCGCGCACCGCGTCCAGGAGTTCGAGCACCTTGGTACGGGCGAGTTCCGCCATGCCGGGCGGAAGGTCACCTTGGGCCTCGACCTGGACCTCGGGTGTCTGCGTGGGCATCGGTCGGTTCGCCATCGGATCTTCTCCGTTCCTTGGGTGCCGGTGATGACGGGTGTCAGCGGTAACGGGTCAGTCCGCCGATGCCCTGGGCGGGAGCACCGGGCGTGCCGGGCGTGAGGATGCGGATGTCGGCTCCGGTGAGGACGGCGGCGTCGGCCAGTCCCGTCTCCACCAGCGGTCCGGCGTCTGCTGCGAAGGCGGTGCCGAGGTCGGCGATGTCGGTCGGTCTCGGGCCGAACCAGGCTGTGTGGTGGGAGGCGGGGTCGTCGGTCACCAGGAGGGTGCGCAGTTGTCCGTCGGCGAGGGCGCGCAGGGTCGCGGTGATCCCTTCCACTGCATGTCCGCGCGGTGAGCGCTCCTCGGCGAAGCGGCGGAGCAGGGCCGTGGTCTCCTCGCGTCCGGCGCGGCAGGTCTCGGTGTCGACCTGGGCCGAGCGCTGGGGCCAGGCGCCGTCGGGGCTGCGGCTGCCGCTGACCGGGTGGATCGACACGTTGTTGCGGACCCAGGCGGGGAGGTGCTTGGTGAGGTACTGGCGGGCGCGGACGTCACCGGCCAGCATCAGGTCGTGCGCGTCCACCTCTGCCAGCGCGGTGCCGAGGGCGTCGGCGACCTTGGCGGCGTTGTGCTCCCAGGAGTCCTCGGCTCGGTGCTGGTAGCGCATCTGGGACGTGCCGCCGGGCCGGTTGCGCTCGATCTCGTCATCGGGGCCGGTGACTGTGCGGCGAACCCCTTCGGTGGCGCCGGCCGGGTAGATCCGGAGGTCGGCGCCGGTGCGGTCGACGACGGCGACCACGTGCGCGGGACGGTCCTGCCGCCAGGCGAGCAGCGGAAGCAGGTGCGGCAGCGGCCCGGCCAAGGCGAGACCGCCTTGCTCGCAGCCGGGCAGCACGGCTGAAAGCCTCACCTCGCCGCCGGCGGCGAAGGCCGCCAGCACGCCGGAGCCCGGCCGCGAGGACAGGAAGCGCTGCGTCAGCGCGTCCAGGTCGCCGGCCCCGGCCCCCTGGGCGGCGAGGCCGCGGCACAGTCCCTGCCAGCGCTCCTCGGCGTCCTGGCTCATCTCCGGGCGCGCGTCGAGATCGAAGTAGACCGACAGGAACGGGCCGGGCGCGGCGAGCAGCTCGCGCAGGACCTCGGCGCCGATCTCGGTTCCGGTTGTCATATGAGTTCTCCTCGGGCGGGACAAGGGCTCCCCGGGGTCTCGGGATCCGATGCGACAGCCCGGGGCGAGGTCCGGCCGGAGAGCCCAGCGTGTTCGGCCGACATCGCTGCCGTACCGGCCCGGCGCGTTGCCAGCCCATCGGCGAACCGCCCTGCAACCGACGCTAGTTCCTTCTGCTCATGACCGCGATGGGTCGGTCTGCCCGGTCTGGCCGCCGGGAGGCCCCGCCTGAAGGGGGCCACCCGCCTCCTCCTCGACCGCCCGGGCCAGGGCATGCTCCGCCGGCCGGCACGGTCTGATGCGGACTGACGTGACCGAGTAGGGCGGTCCAGCCTGACTCGGCTGGGTCACTTGACTCTGCCGGCAGGCGAGGAATCGGCCGACAGGCCGTACGGAAGGAACGGTCGGCGAGGAACCCTCGCACGGGGTGCTGCGATTCGCGCCGGGACTGCGGATGCTGCGCCCACTCGACCGCGAGGTGCCGCCGCCGCTCGCCGACGAGGCCACACCTCCGGCCCTCACGGCCGAACCCACCTGCTCGGGCACACGCCAGTCCCGGCAGCGGGCGGATCCGGAACCTGCTGACCCGGTACCGTCCTGAACGGCATCATGCGAATCAGCTGATCGGACAACGCGGTTGCCGTGGTGGGCGGTTGCTCCGATCGCGGTGGCCGTGGGCGCGCAGCAGGATGGAATGAGATGCCCGGACGAATGAGGAGGTCTGAGATGGCCGGCGAGATGCTCCACAGGCGATCGCACTGGTGGCCCCCGTTCGCGGAGTTGTTCGAGGACTTCCCCGTCGCGCTGCGGATGGGGGAGCACATGATCCGCGTCGAGGAGTCCGAGGAGGACGGGGCGTACGTGCTCAGGGCCGAGCTTCCGGGGATCGACCCGGCGAAGGACGTCGAGATCACGGTCGAGGGCGGCGTGCTGACCGTCCACGCGGAGCGCACCGCGGAGAAGAAGGAGAAGCAGCGCTCGGAGTTCCGCTACGGCTCCTTCACCCGCAGTGTCCGGCTGCCCGAAGGCGTGAACGAGCAGGACATCACCGCGACCTTCGACAAGGGCGTGCTGACCGTGAAGGCCCCGATGGGCGACGTCGAGAAGCAGGCCCGTCGGATCGAGATCGCGCGCGGCCCTGAGGGGTGAGGACGGGCTCGGTGCGGTGCGGGGCACCGCAACGATGGCTTCGTCGCTCTGTGCGGCTTCCCGGCCGGGCGAGAGCGGTGGTGAGCTGACGCCGTGGGGTGGCCGGTCGTCCAGTCCGGGTGATGCCCCCGAGGGCGGAGAAGGCGGATTCCTCGCCTGGGGACCCGCCTGTCCCTGGCGCTCGCCAGCTGCGCCGACCGGAGGAGTGAAGAGATGTCCACGGACAACAGGGCAAGGACTCGGTTGAGCCCCGGCTGGCGCACCCCGGAGACATCGGGCGGCGCGTGGCCGAGCGCAGACAGCGGCTCGGGCTCAGCCGCGAGGAGGCGGCCGAGCGGGCCGGCACGGCGGTCGGATACGTGGAGTACGTCGAGTCGTCGGCCGGTCCACCGGATGTCGTCCCCCTCATGCGGCTGGCCGGCGCGCTCGGCACGTCCGCCTGGGAGTTGCTGGGCGGAGGGGTGGACATACCGCCTGGTCGTGCGGCGGCTGCGGCGCACCCCGGTGCTGGAGGAGTTGCCGGCCTGGGAATGCTGGTCCAGGCTCGCGTCGGGCGGTATCGGCAGGGTGGCCGTGTCGACAGAGGAGGGCCCTGTCGTCCTTCCGGTCAAACTTCCGGGTCCTCGATGGCACGGTGATCTACCGTACCGCCGCGGAAGGCACGATGGCCGCGGCCATCGGCGGCCGGGTCGCCTTCGAGGCGACCACATCGACGAGGCCCTGCGGACCGGGTCGAGCGTCCTCGTGAAAGGCGCCGCGACGGTTCTGGACGAGCCGGAGGCGATCGAGCACCTGACCCGGCGCGGCAGTCCCGACCCCTGGGCGGGCGGGGCACCGACGTGTGGGTACGGATCAAGCCCTCCTCCATCACCGGCCGCCGGATCCGCATCGCCGACACCTCGGCCTCGGCCCCGGGCCCGTGACCGGTCCCGAGCGGAAGCGTCCGCTACGGCACGACGCCTCCCGAACGTGGCCGCCGTCCGGCACCGCAGCCTCTCGGGTCGTGGCGTCGCCGACAGCTGACGAGCCGGTCCGGCGGTCCTCGTAGATCGGGTCAGCTCGCGCCGTTCGGACGGTCAATGTGTACTGGAGCAGCCGGCCTGCGGACCGGCCCGTAGCGCGTCAACGCAGACATGCCGCCAGGGCGCATCCGTCGCCGTCTTGCTCGCACCAGCGGAGGAGCCCATGTCCACGATCCGCCGGGTGATCCCGTTCTCCGGTCTCGGCCGTGGGGATGTCGGGCTTGTCGGAGGAAAGAATGCCTCGCTCGGGGAGATGATCGTCAACCTGGGCCCGGCCGGTGTCCGGGTGCCGGACGGCTTCGCGAGCACCGCCGACGCCTACCGGGAGTTCCTCGACGCCGGCGGGCTCCGGCAGCGGATCGTCGACCAGATCGACCTGCTGAACGGCGGCGCGCCACTCGACGACGGTGGTGTCTCGGCGGCGCGCGACGATGCTGCACCGCTTCCGGCTGACCGGCTCGGGGGAATCGCTCGTCGACGGGATCGCGGTCGGCGAGGCGATCGGCACGGGCGCGGTCTGCGCGCTGACCACACCTGTCGAGCTTGAGCGTTTCCCGGCCGGGGCCGTGCTGGTCACCGGGATCACCGACCCGGACTGGGAACCCATCATGAAGCGGGCCGCCGCGATCGTCACCGACCATGGCGGGCGCACCTCGCACGCCGCCATCGTCAGCCGCGAACTCGGCGTGCCGGCCATCGTGGGAACCGGCCGAGCGACGGTGCTGCTGCACGACGGCCAAGAGGTCACCGTCTGCTGCGCCGAGGGCGAGGACGGTCACGTCTATGCCGGACGGCTCGACTACGAGCACTCCGAGATCGACCTCGCCGGGCTGCCGAAGACGCGTACCCGGGTCATGCTGAATCTGGCCGACCCGGCCGCCGCGTCCCGCTGGTGGCAACTGCCGGCGGACGGCGTGGGCCTGGCCCGGATGGAGTTCATCGTCGCGCACCAGGTCAAGGCCCACCCGATGGCACTGATCCATCCCGAACGCCTCGACCCCGAGGAGCGGCGCCGCGTCGACGCACTCACCGACGGCTACCAGGACCGCACCCGGTACTTCACGGACCGCCTCGCCCAGGGCATCGCCCGGATCGCGGCCTCGCGCTGGCCGGACCCGGTGATCGTGCGCACCAGCGACGTCAAGACCAACGAGTACGCCAAACTGGTGGGCGGGCGCCCCTTCGAACCGCTCGAGGCCAACCCGATGATCGGCTGGCGAGGCGCCAGCCGGTACTACAGCGAAGGCTACCGGGAGGGCTTCGCCCTCGAGTGCCGGGCGCTGCGCCGGGTCCGCGACGAGATGGGCCTGACGAACGTGGTGGTGATGATCCCGTTCTGCCGCACCACGGGGGAGGCCGACCGGGTGCTCGCGGTGATGGCCGACGAGGGCCTGCCACGCGGTGGCAACGGGCTGAAGGTGTATGTGATGGCGGAGATCCCGGCCAACGTGATCCTCGCAGCGGAGTTCGCCGAACGGTTCGACGGCTTCTCCATCGGCAGCAACGACCTCACCCAGCTCACCCTGAGCGTCGACCGTGACTCCGACGCCCTCGCGCACCTCTTCGACGAGACCGATCCTGCCGTCACCCGGAGCATCGAGACCCTGATCGCCACGGCGCACGCGGCCGGCCGTCCGGTGGGCCTGTGCGGCCAGAGGCCGAGTGACGACCCGGCGTTCACCCGGTTCCTGGTGAGTGCCGGGATCGACTCGATCTCGGTGGCACCGGACAGCTTCGTGGCCGTGAAGGAGCACGTGGCCGCCGCCGAACGGGCCTGACCGCGCGTGCCCCGGCCGCGGGTGGCACAGGTGGGATTCGCCCACCGGAGGCCGCCGGGACAGGTGCAGGACGGTCGGGCGCCGGTGATCAGGGACGGGGAGCAGTCTGCTGCCTCCGATCGCTGCTCTGCCTGGCCGAGTCGACGGCCCTGCGCACGTCAGGGGCGATCTCCTCAAGGGGGACCCGCCGCGTCTCGTCCGGTGCCCGTTCGGTCAGCTCCACCACCCCGTCGGCGAGTCCGCGCCTGCCGACGGTGACGCGCAGCGGGATGCCGACGAGCTCGGCATCCCGGAACTTGACGCCGACCCGCTCGGAGCGGTCGTCGATGATCGTGTCCACCCCGGAGGCGAGCAGTTGCCGGTAGACCTTCTCACCGGCCGCGGCGGTGGCCTCGTCGTCGGGCTGGGCCACCAGAACGACCGCCTCGAAGGGAGCGATGGCCATCGGCCAGACGATGCCCTTGTCGTCGTGGTGGCACTCGACGGCGGCTGCCATCGACCGCTCGATTCCGATGCCGTAGCAGCCCATGATGACCCTCCTGGGCTTGCCGTCGGCGTCCAGGACGGTGAGCCCGAAGGCGTCGCTGTACTTGTAGCCGAGTTTGAAGATGTGGCCGACCTCGATCGCCTTCTGGACCTGCAGCGGCCGTTCGCACCGCACACAGGCCTCCCCGGAGGCGACCTCGCGAAGGTCCGTCCACCGGGAGACGGCGATGTCCCTCTCCACGTCGATGCCCCGCAGGTGGACACCGTCCTCGTTGGCACCGGTGACCATGTCCCTGCGGCCCCGCAGGGCCTCGTCCGCGAGGATGGTCACCGACGCCACCCCGACGGCGCCGAGGCTTCCCGGCAGGGCACCGAGGGCTTCCTGGATCTCCTCCGGCCGGGCAGGCCGCACCGCCGCGACCCCGCCGGCATCCGCGAGCTTCTGCTCGGCCAGCGCGTGGTCGCCGCGCAGGAGGACGAGGCAGAGCCGCCCGTCCAGGACGTAGACGAGCGTCTTCACCTGGCGCTCGGCGGGCGCGTCGAAGCGCGAGGCCAGGTCGTCGATCGTCCGCACACCAGGGGTGTCGAACGGCTCCGGCGCGGACAGGCCCGGACCGTCCGCGATCGCGGAGAGCCGGGAGACGGCCTTCTCGCTGTTGGCCGCGTAACCGCAGGAGGGGCAGTGGACGACGAAGTCCTCACCGGCCTCGGCCGGGCACATGAACTCCGTCGATGCGGCCCCACCTGCTGCCGCTCGACGCCTCCACCGGAATGGCAGGAATCCCCAGCCGCGCGAAGATCCGAATGTAGGCCTCACGGTGCAGGTCGAACGACCGGTCCAGGCCCTCCTGCATCAGGTCGAAGCTGTAGGAGTCCTTCATCGTGAACTCCCGGGTCCGTAGCAAGCCGCCCTTGGCGCGGGGCTCATCGCGGAACTTCGTCTGGAACTGGTACCACATCTGCGGCAGTTCACGATACGACTTCAGCTCGGTGGCGAGCGACGTGAAGATCTCCTCGTGCGTCATGCCCAGTGTCAGTTCGGCGCCCTTACGGTCCTTCAGGCGGAACATCTCTTCCCCCATGGCGTCCCACCGGCCACTGCGCCGCCACACCTCCGCCGGGTGCATCGCCGGCAGGGAGAACTCCTGCGCCCCGATGACGGCCATCTCCTCCCGGATGACGGCGATGATCTTCGACCGCACCCGGACGGCGAGCGGCAGCAGCGAGTAGTGGCCCGCCATGAGCTGCCGGATGAATCCGGCGCGAAGCAGGAGCTGATGGCTCGGCGCGTCGGCCTCCGCCGGGTTCTCGCGAAGGGTCGGGATGTGCGTCTGGGACCAGCGCATGGTCAGCAGCTTTCGTCCGATGGCCGACGGGTCTGCCGTGACCGTTTCCAGGGGTTCTCCGGCAGGAGACGGATGTGATGCCTTCCGAAGGTTCGTCGGCGGTTGTCGGTGACTCCAGTGGACCCGTACCCGCAGGCCGGGCGCGGCCCGGCCCCCTTCGATGGTGCTCCTCGTCCGAGACATCCGGCGACGCGGGTATGCGACGATCGGTGACGTGAGTGCGATCCCGGGGTGCGGGCGGCGTCGAGGCTATTGCCCATGGGGGAACGGGAGCTGTGCCGTCGGATCAGGTAGCGGCGGAGTTCGTCGGCGCCCAGACGATGAAGGGGTAGGGCAGCAGGAACAGCAGGTCGCTCGCGGGGAGGGCGGCGGTGCCCAGCAGTTTCTGGAACGGCGGGGTGCAGACGAAGACGGCTGCGAGGAGGTAGCGGTTGGACAGGACGCCCACGCGTGGTGCAGGGGCTGCCCTGGCTCGGTCGGGTCGCCGGGGCTCCAGCCGGCTCTGGTGAGGACGAAGAAAGCCTGGCATCCGGAGTGCCGCGACGATGGCGCCGAGGAAGAGCTAGGCGCGGAGCAGCATCGGGCCCTGGATGACGCCGTCGGATCGCGGCCGGGGCGGGCGGTCCACGAGCCCGGGCTCGGCGGGTCGTGGCTGAGGGCGAGGGCGGGGAGCGTCTCGCTGCCGACGTCGGAGGCGAGGAGCTGCAGGATCGTCAGGGGGAACGGGATGCGGCCGCCGCCGAGCGCGAAGAAGAGGAACGGCATCACCTCGGGTGTCGCGTGGGCGAAGACGATGCCGGGTGTCCGGCTGACGAGGGCGCGGAGTTCGGTGTCGCCGCCGGCTCAGCACGACCGTGACCGCCACGACGAACGAGCCCACGGCCGTGAGCAGCGACGCGGCGAGCCACAGCAGCAGCGCGAGCGGGTGCGTGAACTGGCGCGCCAACTCACCCGACCAGCGCCGCCCGTCACGCCGGCGCAATTCGTTGCCGCCGTACTGCAACAGCCGCCGCTGTGCCTCGACCGAGGTCAGTCCGGCTCGCGAACTGTGCGGGCGGAACGACACCTCAGGCCGGGGCTTGTGCCTGCCTGCCCGTGTGGCCTGGGCGCGGGAAGGCAGCACGCGTCGGCGGCTGCGGGGTGCTCCCGATCGCGCCTCCTGTGCTCGCGCAGCACGATGGAAGGGGTGACCGCGTGAGGAGGTCGAGATGGCGTCTCCGGATGACCCTGGAGGGCAGCCACGGACGATCGAGATCACTACCGCCGTGTCACCGCGATGAGCGGCCCTGAAGCGTCTGGTCCGCTTGCGGCGGGTAGCGGCGGGACGAGTCCGCTGCCGGAGACCGTGCCTTCGATCCTCACCCTGACGGTGAACCCCACAGTCGACATCTGCTGCGATTTCGACCGTCTGGCGGACATCGGCAAGACCCGCGCCCGGGTCAGGTTCGTGGCCGCCGGCGGCGGAGGGATCAACGTCGCCGGGGAGTGTCGCGGCTCGGAGGACGGGCGACCGCCGTCCACACCGCCGGCCGCGAGGTCGGCCAGCGCCTGAACCGCCTCCTGGACGAGGAGGGGGTCGACCATCTCGCCCTCGGGATCGCGGGCGAGACCCGCGAAGCGTTCGTGCTGTTCGAGACCGAGTCACGCCGCAGCTATCACATCGTGCCGCCGGGCCCGCGACTGGACGACTCGGAGGGAGAGCGTCTCCTGGACGTGCTGGGCCGGGCAGCCGGCAGTCACCAGTACGTCGTGGCCAGCGGAAGCCTGCCCAGCGGCCTGCCCGACACCTTCTATGCTGCTGTCGCCCGCCGGGTCAAGGAGGCCGGGGCCCGGCTGGTGCTGGACACCTCGGGGCGGGCCCTGCCCGAGTCGCTGCACGAGGGCGTCTTTCTGCGGAGGTGCAACAATCACGAGGCCGCCAGTCTCGCCGGCCGGGCGGTCCGGAGCTTCGACGACGCCCGCACCGTCAACGAGTCCCTGCTCGCCGCAGGAGCGACTGAGATCGCCGTCACCACCCTCGGGGAACTCGGCGCACTCTGTTCGACCAGGCACGGTCACACCGAGTTGAGAGTCCCGCCGTTGCCCGGGGAGCCGCTCAGCGACGCCGGGGCCGGAGACGCCATGGTGGCCGCACTCACTTTTCGGCTGGCTGCGGGCGACGATCCGGTCGAGGCCTGTGCCCTCGGGGTGGCCGTGGCCGCCGCATCGGTGCTCACCCCCGACACCGAACCGTTCGATCGAGAGGTGGCCGAGTCCCTCTTCCCCGCGGTGCGGACACAACGGCAAGCCGGTTCATGACCGAACTGCCCCCTGGCCGTCCGTGCCTGCCGGCGGTCGCCGCTGCGGCGTCGACGAGCTACACGGCGACGTCGCCGTGGACGGCGCCGTAGGGGGCTGACGTCGTGCTCGCTCATGATGTGGGCGAGTGTCACGGCGGAGTGGGTCACCGCAGATCTCTTGACGGGCGAGGGTGGGCATGGCAGGTGCGGCAGTGGCGGTGCCGTGCCGTGGTGGCGCATTCCGGGTTTCGAGGCTGCGGAACGGAGACGGAGGCCCTCCGCGTTGGAGGGGCGGTCTCCCCTGCGGCAGGGCCCTCCGGATCACGGAGGGGCAGAGGTCGTGGACACGGGTGAAGGCGGCTCGGACCAGGTGCTGAAGGACCACCGCCGAGAGCGAGCTGCGGGCCTACCAGGGCGCGGGGTACGTCCTGTTCCCGCGCCCGGGAGTGTGTCGCCGGTGTCCCGGGGGTCGGCGCGGTGGGCGGGGTGCGCAGGGCGAGGACGGCGAGGTCGTCGCGTCCATTGGCGAGGTGGGCGTCGGCCAGGGTCCGGCACAGGTCTTCGAGGGGCAGATCGGCGTGGGCGGCGGCGACCTGGGCAAGGGCGGTGAGGCCGGCGTCCAACGGGCGGTCGGGGTGCTCGACCAGGCCGTCCGTGAAGAGCACGAGGGTGGCGTTGCCGGGCAGGGGGCGCTTGTGGTCGGGGCGGGGCACGTTGGGGTCGACGCCGAGGGGCAGGCCGGGGTCGGCGTGCAGGTAGCGGGCGGTGCCGTCGGGGCCGATCAGGAGCGGTGGCGGGTGTCCGGCGTTGCTCCAGTGCAGTGTCCAGCCGTCCTCGGCGGGTTCGACGCGGGCGAGGCAGGTGGTGGTGATCGGGTTGTCGGTGATCGCCTGGAGGGTGCGGTCGAGCTGCGTCAGGACGGCACTGGGCGGGGTGCGGCGGTCGTAGAGGAGGGCGCGCAGCATGTTGCGGGTCTGGGCCATGGTGGCGGCGGACTTCAGGTCGTGTCCGGCGACGTCGCCGATGACCAGGGCGCAGGCGCCGTCGGGGAGCATCAGGGCGTCGTACCAGTCGCCGCCGACGTGGTCCGGTGCGGTGGCGGGCCGGTAGATCGCTGCGACGGAGAAGGGCGCCACATCGGGCAGGCTGGGAAGGAGGAGGCGCTGGAAGTACTCGGCGTTGGCGCGGACCTGCCGGTAGAGGCGGGCGTTCTCGATGGCGAGGCCGGCCGCGCCGGCGAGCGCCACGAGGATGTCCTGATCGTGGTCGTCGAAGGGCTGTCCGTCGCGCCGCTCGCAAAGGTAGAGGTTGCCGTAGATCCGTCCACGTCCGGTGAGCGCCACCCCGAGCAGTGTCCGCATCGGCGGGTGGCCCGGCGGGAATCCGACCGCGTCCGGGTGGGCGCCGATGTCCGCGACACGCAGCGGTTCGGGGTGGTCGATGAGGTGTCCCAGGAGTCCGCGCCCGTGCGGAAGGGCGACCCCGGCCAGGGCCTCCAGCTCGCGTTCGCTAAGCCCTACGGGGATGAACTCCTCCAGGTGTTCGCCGTCCTCGCTGAGCACGCCGAGTGCGCCGTAGCGGGCGTCGACCAGGCCCATCGCGGTGGTGATCACCCGGCGGAGCACGACCGGCAGCTCCAGGTCCCGGCCCACCGCCATCACCGCGTCCAGCAGGTCCTGGAAACGGCGCTGGGTGTGGGCCAGGTCCTGTAGACGTCCGACGATCCGGTCCATCTCGTCATCGATTCGGTGGCTGCGGTCGGGAACGTCCGCCCACCCGGCCCCATCCTCCGGATCCACCGGCCCACCTACGATTCCCGTGCTGGAGGACCGTACCTTCGATGCGTTGCGCAACCGGAGGCCGGACGCCTCGGGCGCGTCCTGTTCTCAACCGTAGGCAGGCCCGTTGCCGACCGCGACTGCGACCAGTGCAGCCGCATCCTCAGCTGCCGCGGCATCAGTCGGACGGTCTCCCGCCGTGGCGTTGCCGGCAGTGCTGGACTCGGGCGGACTCCGTCCTGCTCCTGCGCCCGCCCAGTAGCGTGCGACCATGCCCTTTGCTCGGCCGCGTCGTCAGCGGTGCCACCGTCGTTGCTCTGCCATCCGGCGCCGGACGACGATCAGGTCGATCACCGCGACGACCGTGGACACGGCGCACAGCACGGCGAGGCCCGTGAAGAACGCACGGTCGGCGCGCGGTGCGGGGAGTGCGTTCGTCGCGAGCAACGTGAAGACGATGGTCCCGAGCAGGAAGAACGGGACGAAGATCCGTCCGAGTAGCCGCCGGGCCGGCAGATCGCTGCGCGCCCAGCGCGGCTCGGTGCCGACGTGCCGCCACCGCCGGGCGGTGGCCCGCGCGCGGCGGTCGGCCGCCGCGGCTTTCCAGTGCTCGACGAGGCGGCGCGGCCCGTGGTGCGTTGTGTGGAATGGCTGCGTCATTTTCTCGATGGTCTTCCGTACGGTGTGCTCCGCGCGGCGCCGGTGAACGCCGTGTGCCCTCGGCCTCGGCCGGAAGGGGACGGTGATGTCTACGGCGTCTCGGTTGCCCCGTTGGGTACCGGCACGTGAACGGGGTCGGGCGCAGGCAGGTGAACGGGCTTGGTCGGGAGTCGCGTGTCCGGGGTGTCCATGGGCGGCTGTGGTGCGGGAGCGGCGGCGGCGGTTGCCTCGCGGGAGAGGAAGGAGCCGAGTTCGCCGATGGTGCTCATCAGGGGTGCGGGGAAGACGACGGTGCTGTTCTTGTCGACGGCGATCTCGACGAGGCTCTGCAGGTTGCGCAGCTGGAGGGCGAGCGGGTGGGCCATCATCGTGTCGGAGGCTTCGCCGAGTGCGGAGGCGGCCTGGGCCTCTCCCTGTGCACTGATGATCTTGGCGCGCTTCTCCCGCTCGGCTTCGGCCTGCTTGGCCATGGCGCGTTTCATGGTGTCGGGCAGTTGGATGTCCTTGAGCTCGACCAGGGTGACGTCCACGCCCCATTCGGTCGTGGTGACGTCCAGGATCTGGCGGATGTCCAGGTTGATGCGGTCGGTCTCGGAAAGCGTTTCGTCCAGGGTGTGCCGGCCGACGACCTTGCGCAGGGTCGTCTGGGCGATCTGGTTGATCGCGGAGCTCACGTTCTCGATGGCGATGACCGACTTGATCGCGTCCGCGACGCGGAAGTAGGCGACGGCGGAGACGTCGACGCTGACGTTGTCGCGGGTGATGATGCCCTGGGACTGGATGGGCATGGTGACGATCCGCAGTGAGATGTGGTGCATGACGTCGGCGAACGGGATGATCAGGCGCAGTCCCGGGTCGCGTGCTCCGATGATCCGGCCGAACCGGAAGACGACCCCCTTCTCGTACTGGCGGACGATGGACCCCGCCCTCGCTCTGCAGGTCCGTGCCGTCTGGTCGAGGGTGCGCAGTTCATCGGGCCGCTGGTCCACGAAGCGGTGCAGGAAGGCTTCGCAAGGACGACCTCGTCGGCCAGGCCGGCGGCGTCTCCAACCCCACACCGACCACGTTCTCGTGGAACGTGGTAGTCGACGACAGCTTGGCCAGCACCACGAGCGCCACCTGTAGCTTCACCTTCGACCCCACCGCGCCCGGAGCACCGGACGTCCACCTCCCCGAGACGTTGGACCCCTTCGTCGTCGGAACGCCCTACCTGGTCTCGATCACGGCGAACGCGACTGGACCCGTCCCCGCCAGCTACCTGTACCAGCTCAATGAGGGCGCGCCGGTCTCCGTCGCTGCTCTGAACGGCGCCGCCACGGTGACCGTCACCCCCACACGTGGCTACAACACCCTCTCTGTAACCGCCGTCGCAGCCTCCGGCAACCCCAGCGGCAACAGCAGCGTCCAGCCGATGCTGGCCAACGCCCCGCGCCCGCTCCCGAGAACGACCTGACCGGCCACGGCCGCGGGGATCTCGCCCTGGTCGGCAACAAGGCCACCCTGCCCCGGGGCTGTGGCTGGCCTCCGGCACCAACGCCTCCAGCGTGGACGCCGCCCCCCGCAACATCGGAGCGTACGGAACCGGCGCCAACACACAGGGCGCCCCCGCGGAATGGAACGGCACCGAAGCAGTCGTCGGCCACTTCTTCGTCGATGGCGGCGCCGGCTTCAACGACATCCTCACGTACAACCCCGACACCCAGAGCGCCGAGATCCTCAAGGGCAACGGAGATGGCTCCGTCCTCGAGCCGGCGTCCGGCGGGCACGCGAAGGTGGCAAACAGTGTCTTCGCCGACGAGGACAGCGGGGCAACGACCACGCACGTCGCCAACGCGGGCTTGGCCTTGAATGGACAGCCGGTCATCTTGAAGGTCGTGAAGTTCGGCGAGTCCTGCCCCTGACGGGACATGCGCAGGCCTGGCCCCCGTCGTGAGCAGCGCGGCGGGGGCTGACTCTTGTCTACGGCTGCCCGAGAGAGCTCGATCCATAAAGCACCGATCTCATGCCTGACCAGCAGAAACGCAGCAATCACCGTCGGAAATGCAACGGCTTCTGAGCTTGTTGCTTTACCTCCGGTGATCGACTCCGAGATGTTCGATCCGGTCACCCACATGGGGATTTTCCGGACGTGGAGACGACCTCCGCCTGACGCTGTGTGATGTCGAGTCGCACAACGGAGCCGGAGGTCGTCGGTGTCGAGTGTCGCCCATGAAGCCGTTCGCCAGCACGCAATCGCGGAACTGTCCTCCTTTCGGCTGGACTTGTACGCGGCGATGCCCCGCCGAGCGGACGCCCTGTTCGAGGTGGCCGACGCGCTGCTGTGCGCCGACGGGCCGGTCCGCGCCCTGGTCGAGCTGACGCTGGCACCCGAGCACCGCCGCTCGCACGGCTCCCTCTACGCCGCCTTGACCCGGGGCGAGCTGGATCCGGCCAGGCTGAGGACGGCCATCGCCGCCCGCAGCCTTCCGCGAGGGCCGGGCGGACGGATCGTTCTCGCCGTCGACGTCTCCGCGTGGCTGCGTCCGGACGCCAACACCAGTGACGCCCGTTCGTTCTGCCACACCTACGGCCGACGCGAGAACACCCACGAGATGGTGCCCGGCTGGCCGTACTCCTTCGTTGCCGCCCTGGAGGAGGGCTCGACCTCGTGGACGGCCCTGCTGGACGCACAGCGCCTGGAACCCGGCGCGGACACCGCGGCCGTCACCGCCGCCCAGCTGCGCGAGGTCCTGCGCGGCATCTTCAACGCCGGACACTGGAAACTCGGCGACCAACCAGTGTTGATCGTGGCGGACGCCGGCTACGACGGCCCGCGCCTGGCCTGGCTGCTGCGGGACCTACCCGTCCAGATCGTGGTGCGGATGCGCTCCGACCGCGTCTTCTTCAACCCCGTGCCCGACGACTACCGGGTGGGCCCCAAGGGCGGCCAACCCCCGCGCCACGGAACCCGGTTCGCTTTGGCCGACCCCACGACCTGGCGCGATCCGGACAGTGACAACGAGCACACCACCCGCCGCTACGGCACCGCCCGCATCCGCGCCTGGCACCGCCTCCACCCCCGTGTCTGGCGACGCTCCGCCTGGAGCGACCACCAGGGCCAACTCCCCACCACCGAGGGGACCCTGATCCGCCTCGACGTCGACCACCTGCCCTCCGGCAGCGCCCCGAAGCCGGTCTGGCTGTGGTTCTCCGACCCCACACCCTCCGGTGAGGACACCGACACCGCCTGGCACGCCTTCCTGCGGCGCTTCGACCTGGAGCACACCTTCCGGTTCCTCAAGCAGACCCTCGGCTGGACCCGCCCCCGCCTGCGCGAACCCGCCGCGGCCGACCGCTGGACCCACCTGGCCCTGGCCGCCCACACCCAACTCCGCCTCGCCAGACCCCTCGCCGCCGACCTCCGGCGGCCCTGGGAGCGACCCCAGCCCGCCGACCGGCTTACCCCCGCCCGGGTCCGGCGCGGGTTCCGCAACATCCGCACGCGCCTGCCCTGCCCCTCCTCTGTTGCGAGACCCTCCCGCCCCGGGCCCGGGTGCCCACCCGGCCGGCCCAACCGCCGCCGAGCCCCCAGCTACGACGTCGGACTCGCCCTGGTCACCAACCAGTAGCGAACAGGCAGACGAGAATCCGAACGCAACAGAAGATGATCACCGGAGGTAAAACAACAAGCTGAGACTCGTCTCAGGTTCCTATCAGGACTTTCTCATCTTTCGCGCTGATCGTTGCCTTGGTCTTAAGGGAGAGACCTGTGCCCGCAGCAGAGAGGCGGGCCATGGAACGTTGGGGGGCGGGGCAGACTCATGACTGAGCCAGGCACGGATGATCAGAACCTACGGACCCCTCAGAGCTCCAGGCTCCTGGCTGCGCGGCTCAGAGATGTCTGGCACCGTGGCAGCCTCTTCAAGCGAATGACCCTGCGTGGACGTCTGGCCCTGTTCACAGCTGCATCCGTCTGGCTGGCAGTAGTGATGTGTGCCGTCACCGGCTGGTTCGTTGCACGTAGCGAGATGACGAACCAGGTCGACCAGACGCTGGCACACGCGTGGTCGCCCAACGCCCACAACGCGCCGGCTGCTCAGATCAAAGCCATGAACGACTGGTGCCACGGATTCGTGGCGCAGCCCTGGATGACCAGGGACACGATTCCGACGATCATCCTGGCTAACGGGACGTCGTGTCCGCAGAACGACACCAGGGCTGTGCAGGTCGTCGATGACGACCTCGCCGTGGCAGCCAGCGGCACGGTCGGCGGAAGGGCGCTCTCACTCTCAAGGGATGGGCAGCTGGCGGACGGCGAGGCCGTTCGGGTCTACGTCGTCAGCTATGGGCCGGTGGTGTTCAACGGGGAACGCACCAACGCGGCCGTCGCTCTGGCGCAGCCTCTCCAGCCGGTCGAGGATGCGCTCGACCGGCTCGCCCTGATCATGGCGGGGGCGGCCAGCCTCGTCATTACCACCTCGGCCGTCGGCGCACTGTGGATCGCCCGCAGGGCACTGCAGCCGGTCGATCGCCTCACCCAGGCCGCCGAGCACATTGCCCAGACCCAAGTGCCGGGCATGACGATCGCCTTGTCAGGCAACGACGAGATCACTCGCCTGGGCCGGGCATTCAACGCAATGAGCATCGCGCTTGCCAGTTCCCGGGAGAGCCAGTCGCAGCTCATCGCCGATGCCGGCCACGAGCTGCGCACTCCGCTCACCTCGCTGCGTACGAACGTGGATCTCCTGGTGCGCAGCGAGGAGACCGGTCGGGCCTTGCCTGAGGCCATGCGGGCGAAACTGTTTGCCAATCTGAAGGCCCAGATGGTGGAGCTGTCGACGCTCATCGGTGATCTGTTGGAGCTCTCCCGGCCCGCAGCGAGTTCGAGTTCGTCCCGGGGTGCGGTGGTGGCACTGCACGACATCGTCTCTCGCGCGCTTGACCGAGCACGGCTTCGCGGCTCCGGGTTGGAGTTCAGCGTGCGGCTCACGACGTGGTTCGTGCGGGCCGACGCGCATTCCCTGGAGCGGGCCGTGGTCAACCTTCTCGACAATGCGGTGAAGTTCAGCCCTCCTGGTGGAACGATCGAGGTCGTCCTGGAGTCGGGGGTTCTGACTGTGCAGGATCATGGTTCGGGAATCGCTGCGGAGGATCTTCCCCATGTCTTCGACCGGTTCTGGCGTTCGTCCTCGGCGAGGCAGCTTCCTGGGTCGGGTTTGGGTCTTGCAATCGTCGCCCAGGCCGTCCGTGAGGCAGGCGGCGAGGTCGTGCTGGCCTCTACCCGTTCCGAGCGTGAAGACGAAGACTGCGGAACCACCGCAACCGTAAGGCTTCCTGGTAGCTCGGAGCCTCTTGAGCCGGATCGCCAGCGGAACAATGCTCAGGCCCCGCGTGAATCTGGTGCGCATGAGGGGAGCCGGGCAGTCGGCGGATGAACCTGTGGGACGGTGCTGGATCTGCTGCGTATCGAAACGGGGAAATGCATGGGCATGGCCGCCGATCGCCGTCACCCTTGAAGGAAGAGCCTTGCCGCGGCCATCCTTCGGCGAAGGAACGGGATTTCAGTGGCTGTCCAAGCTTTTGATCGCTCTGGGATTCCACTTGCCAGGGCGGCAGCGCAGCAATGAATCATGCCTCTGCCAGAGTGGTCCATGGACGGACAGGAGCGGCGGGTGCGCCGGACGAGTCGTCCGGCGCACCCGCCGCTCCTGCAGCAGTAACTATCTACCGCGTCTAGGAGTAGTCCAGGTAGTACGAACCCACCTGGAGGTGGCCGCCGATGCTCGAGCAATAGGCATAAGACCAGCGCCCATTGCCGACCCACTCGTAGTTCCGGGCCTCGATCTTCCCAGTGGTGCAGGTGGCCTGAGCCCTGAACAGGTCGTAGTTCTGCATGCCGCCGGTGGAACAGTACACACCGTAGGTGTTCTGATCGTTCCAGGTCTGGCACTTCGGCTCGAAATTGACCGCCGAAGCAGGCGCGGCGTTTATCGTCCCCAGAGAAATCGGAGCCGCCAGTGCGACAGCAACGGCCAGCGCGCGAATCTTCCTCACGAATCCCCCCATAATTTTTCGACAACCGAAATTAGTTTGCGCCCATTTCAGGCGCGACTGGAAAGCGCAAACGGGATTTCACCAAGCTGGAACCGGAATAGCCGACACGAGAGGCAGCCGCTCCGCCCTAGCTGAGTCCGCACCGATCCGGTGATCATGGTGGCAAGTGCAACCACTTGCCACCTGGAATGTTTTCAGTCTGAATCAATTTTTTCATCGCCCCAGACATCTCCGCCCAGGAAATTAGGCCACACCATCCCACCGCCGGCAAAGCAATGCCTACGGGCGCCGCTATAGGCGTGATGCCATAGCCCGTGAATAACTGCCGATGCAGGCCCGGAAACTACCACCCCAAGGGGATGGAATCCGCACTGAGCGACAGCGGAACGCGCTTCCCTATTTCGCCCCCCCCGAAGGCCATTTGACCGCATATGCATTTCCCTCATCCGGACAGGCGGGCGACGTTCATGAGTTTTTCATCAAGGATATTTGACGTCAAGAAATCTCGGACAGTCAAAACATGTGCATTGCATCCGATTTGCCCACAGACAGAATGCGACACACCGGACGCGCGCCACAATAAACGTGACACATGCCACAGCATCCGCGCAAGGGAAAGGCGCTCTCCGGAATTTTCCACCCCGCTTATCGTCCGGCAATTAACAACGTGCCCTATGGCGATGGCGGCGAGAAGCCGCGGCAGCCAGCCTGAGAACAGAAGCGGCGAAGGCACGATCGACGTCGGTCGGCCCCTCTCCGGGAGGGGACTCGGCGATCGCCCCGGCGCAGACGTCACGCAGCTGCTCCTCCAGTCCAGCCGTCCATGGACGGCCGAGGACCATAGAGAGCGTTGGGCTGGACGTGAAGAGCCTTGCGAAGCGCCTGGTCCCGGACGAGCTGTGGGAGCTGTTTCGGCGAGTGGTGCCGCCGACCGTCGTCCAGCGTCCGCAAGGCGGAGGCCGCCAGCGGGCCGTGGACCGTCGATGACGTCCTCGCACTCTCCGACGTCACTGCCGGATCAAGTTGGTGGGCGGAGCTCTGACGATCAGCTCGAATCCCGACGTCCCCCACCAACGTGCCCAGTCCGCATTCGCGGCCCTGCTTGCCCGCGGTTGCAGAGACCTCCCCTGGGCCGCTCGAAGTGCTGCCCATAGTCCCCGCGATCGTGCCCAACGGTCCGCCCATCCCGGACCTAGTGATTGCCGACGCGACCGCGGCCACCGAAGCCGACAGCACTTTGGACGCCGATGCCGTCGTGGTCGCGATCGAGATCATCTCGCCGTCCACGCGCCTGACCGACCCCTGCTCAAACCCGCCCTGTACGCCGCAGCTGGCATCCCGCACCACTGCGCCTCGAACCCGCCCCCACCTCTGCCTCGGCCATCTCGAACGCCGCACCTACACCGACCGCCTCATCCAGGCCGGCAAGACCACCGCGCTCACCGACCCATTCCCCCTCGACCTCGACCCCGCAACGCTGCGCCGGTAGCAACAGCACAAGCAGCGAGGCAACTGGCCCCTCAACAAGTGGTTCGGCCGTCGACCCGTCGACGTAGCGCACCGGTGCCAAACGGTGTCCGCGCCGGAGGTGTCATGAGTCAGCGCCGGTCACGGTTCGGCAACCCACCCGCGCCGTCGACGTGCCGGTGGGAGCGTGTTCTGCGATCACCCACCAGCGCAGGAGCACGCATGCCCACACCCGCCCCGCCCGCCATCAGCCCCTCATGGCCTCACCGGACTGCCGCCCTGCTGTCCGCGGCGGCGGCCCTTGTCCTGCTCGCCACGGGCTGCGACGACAGCACGTCGACGGACGCTGCCCCGGCCACAGCCACCGCCCCTGCGGTGCAGTCGCCCAGCCCGTCGCCGTCGTCGACCGCCCGGTCGCCGTTCGCGGTCGGCACCGCGTGGAAGTGGTCCCGCACCGAGGGCGTCTCCGGCACCACGACCGTGGTCGGCTACCAGCAGGACGTCGCGAAGAACGGCCCGAAGCCGGAGGACGCCGGCGGCTCCGAGGCCCGAGGCGAAGTATGGGCAGCCCTCGAGGTCAAGCTCTGCTCCGACGCCTCCTCCTCGCAGGCCATCCAGATCTCGCCGTCGACGTGGAAACTCGCCTACGACGATGGCGCCCTGGTCGAGCCCTCCAACAGCGGCTACGAGACCTTCCCGCGCCCGCAGTTCCCCTTCGGCGGGGCGGACCTACTGCCCGGCCGCTGCATCGCCGGGAAGATCGTGTTCCCTGTGCCCGGCGACAAGAAGCCCGCCCGCGTCATGTACTCACCCCCCGCCCTCGGCGTCAGCGTGGAGTGGAACCTGCCCCAGTAACACCCGGGCGCAGCAGCGGTGTGCCGTGCTGTGCCCGGAGGGGCCCTCGGGTCTGACGGGCCGGATGCGGATGGCGTCCTTCGGCAGGCCTGTTGCCTGGACGAGCGGCGGGATGTCGCTGGGTGGGCGGGACCACCGGGTGGAGCTGGCGGGCGGCTGCGGCGGCACGGTCGTCGACCACCTCGTCCAGGCCGACGCGACTGCCGTGCTTACCGACGCGTTCCCCCTCGATTTGCGGATGGGCGGAGCTGTGGCGGTGGTCCTGCACGACAGATCGACGGCCGGACCCCTGGTGGGGGTTCCGGCCGTCGATGTGTCGGCGAATCACGCCGGTGGGAAGATCTGTATGCGATTGTGTGAGGGATTTGAGCTGGTCTGGAGCTGGCGCTGCGGGTTGGCTCCTCAGGCTGAGCGAGCGAGCAGGCTCTCGGTGGTGGCGGGGCACGGTGGCGGCCAACGTTTGGTTTTGCTGGCGTGATCCGTCGTATCTGGTGCGCGAGGTTCGTTTCGGAGAACCGCGGCGACTAGAACATCGCCAGGAGGGGGAATTCGAGAAGAGAGTCGAGTTCGGCCCACTCGAAGACGCAGACTGCGAGTATCTGATCCGGTGAGGCGGCCTCCGTGATGTGCCATTCTCCGGCACGCTTAACGGCGATCTCGCTACCGTCCGGGTTGACCAAGTGGATTTTGAACTTTCCCGTTTTGAAGGTGAGGACGTCGGTTCCGCAGCGCCAGGTCACGTGCCTGCTTTTTGGGGCGATAGAACCTGACCCCGTGATCGTCAGGTCTGCGCCTTTGTAGGTGCCGTGAATTCCCTGCTTGACTCGGCGTCGCGCCAGTGCCCCGGGGGCGCCGGCGTCATGGAGGACGACGGGAAATTCTTCATCGCACTCGATTCGCCAGGACTCTCGGCCTTCGATGCCGGAAGCGGCGCCCCCGATTGTTGCGGGGCCGCGATGCAAGGTTACCTTTCCTGCCGGGGTATCAGCTTCAGCGTATACCTGGCTGGCACCGGCGAAAGAGCGCCAAGCGATCCCGTCAATGATTTTCTCGAAGTGCACATCTGCCCCCAGGCCGCTAGTTCGTACATTTGCCCGGCCCCGAGAACGGGCCGGGCACATGTACGGGTTTTTTTATCGCTCGGTTGCTACTGAACCTCTTTCATCCTGTCTCGGCAGGGTGAAATAGCTGGTCAGCGGGTTGCAGTGACGCAACAGGGCCCCTCGTCGTTGCCGTGGTGATCTCACTCATCACGTCGCCGCCGAGGGGCCCTGTTGGTTCCGTATCCTGCCATGCTCGATGTCCCGCACGAGCTCGTTGAGCACGTCTCCTGGCTCATCTACACCCGAAGGCGTGAACTCGGCTCACGATGGAGGAGGTTGGGCTGCTTCAAGCAGGCCCTGCTGGTCCTGGCCCATCTGCGGAAGAACGAGACCCTCGCGCAACTGGGAGCCGGGTTCGGGGTGTCGGAGGCGACGGCCTGGCGGTACGTGGACGAGACCGTCGAGGTCCTGGCCGCGTGGGCGCCGGGCCTGCGCGAGGCCCTGGTGGGACTGGGCGAAGGCGACTTCGTGATCGTGGACGGCACGCTGATCCCGACCGACCGGATCGCCGCCGACGAGCCGTACTACTCGCAAAAGCACCGCAAGCACGGGATGAACGTGCAGGTCGTCGCCACCCCGGACGGCACAGCTCTGTGGTTCTCCCGTGCCCTGCCGGGGCGCACTCACGACCTGACCGCGGCCCGCGCCCACGGCATCGTCCAGACCTGCCTGACCCGCGAGGTCCTCATCCTCGCCGACCGGGCCTACCGAGGCGCCGGCTCCACCGTCCGCACCCCCTACTACAACCACCACGAACTGCCCGAGCACTACCAGCAGTACAACCGCGACCACGCCCGCCTACGTGCACCCGGCGAACGCGCCTTCGCCCAGCTGAAGACCTGGAAGGTCTTCCGCAAAGCCCGCTGCTCGACCAACCGCATCAGCCGACTGATCGCCGCCGTCCACACCCTCATGATCCAAAGCCTCGCGACCTGCGAAAACTCAGGATGAAAGAGGCTCACTGAGCGTTTTCAGCGTTGCCTCTCCAGGGTGAGGACGGCCTTGCTGATTGACCCGAGCCGGTTGGGGCTGCAGCGGGCGTGTCGGAAGATGCGCCAGCGTTTGACGGTGGCGACGCCTCGTTCGACCGGGCATCGGAGCCGGGCGTGGGCCTTGTTCAGCGATTTCTCCTTCGTGGTCAGCTCGGTCCTGGGCCGACGCCGGACCGGGACGGCGACGTGTGGGCCGGCTCCGGTGTAGGCCAGGTCCGCGAGCGCCGGGATCCGCAGCCGGTCGCAAGTCGCGACGATCCGGTGGCGCCGGGCCGCGGTCAGGTCGTGGGTGCGACCGGGCAGCGACCGGGAGACCCACAGGACGTTGCCCTTGGGACCGGTGATGACCTGCAGGTTCACGCCGTGACGGCGGTGCTTGCCGCTGTAGTCGGCGCGGCCGTCGCCGACGCGGTCGCACTCCGCGAGGGTGCCGTCGATCAGGACGTACTCCGGATCGGCCTCGCGCAGGGCCCGGGTCAGTCCCGTCGCCCTGCGGGCGAGGAGGTCGGTCACCGCATGGACGTAGGCGTGGGCCGTGCCCACGCTGATCCCGAAGCCGGCCGCGATCTGGGCCAGGGTGTCGTGCTTGCGCAGGTACGCCAGTGCGACCAGGGCACGCTGTGAAGGGCGGAGCTTGCACCGGCGGTCACCCTCCCGGGTGACGATCAGCATGGTGACCCACTCGACGAGGGCGTGCGGCAGGTCCAGTGCGGCAGGATAGGTGACCACCAGGGCTCCCCGGCAGAAGAGTTGAGACGTCAGATACCTCCCTCAACTGCCTGGGAGCCCTGTCCGTTCTCCCATGGCCCGCAACCGCCCGGCCGTCACCAGGCCGGTTGACAAACACCATTGGGAATCACTGAACCTCTTTCATCCTATCTCGGCAGGGTGAAATAGCTGGTCAGCGGGTTGCAGTGACGCAACAGGACCCCTCGTCGTTGCCGTGGTGATCTCACTCATCACGTCGCCGCCGAGGGGCCCTGTTGGTTCCGTATCCTGCCATGCTCGATGTCCCGCACGAGCTCGTTGAGCACGTCTCCTGGCTCATCTACACCCGAAGGCGTGAACTCGGCTCACGATGGAGGAGGTTGGGCTGCTTCAAGCAGGCCCTGCTGGTCCTGGCCCATCTGCGGAAGAACGAGACCCTCGCGCAACTGGGAGCCGGGTTCGGGGTGTCGGAGGCGACGGCCTGGCGGTACGTGGACGAGACCGTCGAGGTCCTGGCCGCGTGGGCGCCGGGCCTGCGCGAGGCCCTGGTGGGACTGGGCGAAGGCGACTTCGTGATCGTGGACGGCACGCTGATCCCGACCGACCGGATCGCCGCCGACGAGCCGTACTACTCGCAAAAGCACCGGAAGCACGGGATGAACGTGCAGGTCGTCGCTGCCCCGGACGGCACACCTCTGTGGTTCTCCCGTGCCCTGCCGGGGCGCACTCACGACCTGACCGCGGCCCGCGCCCACGGCATCGTCCAGGCCTGCCTGACCCGCGAGGTCCTCGTCCTCGCCGACCGGGCCTATCGAGGCGCCGGCTCCACCGTCCGCACCCCCTACTACAACCACCACGAACTGCCCGAGCACTACCAGCAGTACAACCGCGACCACGCCCGCCTGCGTGCACCCGGCGAACGCGCCTTCGCCCAGCTGAAGACCTGGAAGGTCTTCCGTAAAGCCCGCTGCTCGACCAACCGCATCAGCCGACTGATCGCCGCCGTCCACACCCTCATGATCCAAAGCCTCGCGACCTGCGAAAGCTCAGGATGAAAGAGGCTCACTGGCATGGGCAATCCGCAATACCTCGGCCGACAAGGGTGACCGTCTTCTCCAGCCCGTCCGTCCCGGGTGGTGACCGTCTTTGAGGCGCCTATCCGGAATAACCCGCCGGGTTCGTCGAGTGCTGTCCTCCTCGAAGCGGGAGCCGACGTCGGCCGGCGGTCGCGCCTCCTCCCGTATAACAGCGGCAGCCACCACAGGGCCGCACATCTGCGAGCGGCGGGCGGGTGCCTAATCTGGACGGTGTAGATGCGGCCGGATGCTCACGTCCACACATGTCAGCAAAAGGTCAGCATCGATCCGCTCAGACCCTGTCGCACCAGCCCGAACATGAGAATCCGTGCCGCGGAAGCTGCGCGGCCGCGAGGTCGTGGCCACGGCGCCGAGGAGCCTCTGCCGCTCGGCGTCGTGTGACCTCTCGGTCTTGCCTGACCGCCCTGGACCGGGAGTGTGAATGGTGGATGTTTCCGCAGGTCAGCGCACCCGTCCGCGGGGCTTCAACGGAGTGGCCGGCAGCTGCGGGGCATGCAATCGGGCACCGTCGTACCCGTGCACCTCACCGAAGCGGGTGCCGGTCTCCCAGTCGTTTCGTGCCTGGGCGATCTCCTCACCGGAGCGGCCGATGAAGTTCCACCACATCACCAGCTCCTCCTCGAAGGGCTCGCCGCCGAGCAGTAGCACCGAGCCGTCCGTGACGGCGCGCAGTGGGAGTTCGCGGCGGTCGGTGCCCAGGTAGAGCATCGAGCCCGGCTCCAGGCGGACGCCGTCGACCTCGGTGAGGCCGCTCATGGTGAGCACCGCGTACTCGAATCCGGGCTCGACCGGCAGCCGCACCTCGGTGCCCTCGCGGAGCGTCAGGTCGGCGCCGACCAGCGGGGTGTGGACGGTGCCGGGGGAGCGGGCGCCGTCGAGTTCGCCGAGGATCACCGTCGCGTCGAGGCCGCCGTTGGAGCCGGTCACCCGGGGCAGCTCGGCGTGGTGTTCGAAGGCGGGCGCCATGTGCCGGTGCGCGTCGGGCAGGGCGACCCACAGCTGGGCGCCGTGCAGCAGGCGGGCGTGGTCGCGGGGCGACTCCTCGGAGTGCGAGATCGCCCGGCCGGAGGTCATCAGCCCGAGTTCGCGGGGCCGGACGGTCTGCAGGCTGCCCAGGCTGTCGCGGTGCAGGACCTCACCCTCGTGCAGCCAGCTGACGGTCTGCAGGCCCATGTGCGGGTGCGGGGGCACCTGCATGCCGGGCTCGTCGGCGATGTCGTCGGGCCCGTAGTGGTCGACGAAGCACCAGGCACCGACCATCCGCCGGCCCATGCTCGGCAGCAGCCGCCGCACTACGGTCGAACCGCCGAGCGCCGTCTCGCGCGCGACCAGCAGGTCCCGCACCGGGCCCTCGGCGCGGTGGCCGCCGCAGGTGGTGGAGGTGGGGCGCAGATCGAGGTCACTCATGGCGGCCGCCCTCCTGTCCGACCGCGCCGACCGTGCCGACCGCACCCTCCCGGTGCACCGCGGCGTTGTGGCGCTGCTCGACGATCGGGGTGCCGCCGCGCACCGCACGGGTCACCGGGGTGCGGTCGGCGATGTCGCGCAGCCGGGCCCGCTGCGTCTCGTCGAGGTCGCCGAGCAGTTCGATCCGCCGGGTGATCCGGACGCTCGACTCGGGGCCCTTCTCGTAGCCGAGGTGCACCCGCACGGTCTCCAGCGGCCAGCCCTTGCGCTGGGCGTACATCCGCAGGGTGATCGCGGTGCAGGAGCCGAGCGCGGAGAGCAGCAGGCCGACCGGGGTGGTGGCGGTGTCGCCGCCGCCGACCGAGGCGGGCTCGTCGGCGGCCAGCTTGTGGTGGCCGGAACGGATGTCGACGCGGTAGTCGTCGCCGGTGCTGGTGGCGACGGCCGCGGCGGAGCGGACGAAGGCCGGGGCCTCGGTGGTGGTGTCCATGGTGTCCTCGGGGGTGTGTCCGGTCCGGGGCGCGGTCACAGGCCGAAGCGGTCGCGCTGGCCGGCCGGCACCAGCTCGGCGTAGTCGGGGTGCTTGGTGATCCAGCCGCGGATGAAGGGGCAGTACGGCAGCACGGCGAGGCCCTGCTCGCGGGCGGCGTCCAGGGCGTTCTGGGCGAGCTTGCCGCCCAGGCCGCGGCCGCCGAACTCCGGGTCGATCTCGGTGTGGATGAAGGCGAGCTCGGTGCCGTACCGGTGGTACTCGGCGAAGCCCGCAAGCTTCTCGTCGTCGAAGATCTCGAAGCGGGAGCCGTCCTGATTGTCCGTCACGCGAATCGCCATGGGTCTGCCTCCTCGGTCGGGCGCGGGTCTCGCGACGCATGTAGTTTACGATTAAACGAATCGGTGATCAAGCCTGTTCCCGACGCCGCCCGCCCCTCGTCCGGCGCCCTGCGCGCACCCTGTCGACCGCCGGTGTCGGCGGACCGGCTGAGGCTAGGCTGGCCCGTGGCGCATGTCGATCATGGACCGAGGGGGCGCAGTGGTGCAACGGGTCGCGGTGGTGTCGGGCGGCGGAACGGGGATCGGCAAGGCGGTGGCCAGGGAACTCGCCGTCGGCGGGCACCGGGTGGCCGTGATCGGCCGTCGCGCCGAGGTGCTGGAGCGGGCGCGGGACGAGATCGCCGAGGCCGTGGCCGGAGCGGTCGTCGTCCCGGTCGCCGCCGACCTCACGGTGCCCGCCCAGGTGGCCTCGGCCGCCGAGGCGGTCGCCGCGCTCGGGCCGGTCGACGTCCTGGTGAACAACGCCCGCGATCATCACCCCGCCCGCCGACGGCAGCCTCGACGCCCTCGCCGAGGCCTGGCGGCGTGACCTCGACACCAACCTGCTCAGTGCCGTCCTGCTCACCAGTGCACTCGCCGGCCGGCTGCGGCGCCCGGGCGGACGGCTGATCGTCATCAGCTCCGCCGCGGCCCAGCGCGGAGGCGCCGGACCGCACTCGGCCGGCTCGTACGCCGCCGCGAAGGCCGCCCTGCACGGCTGGGCCTTCGGCCTGGCCCGGCAACTCGGCCCGGACGGCGTCACCGTCAACATCCTGGCTCCGGGCTATGTCGCCGACACCGAGATCTTCGGCCGGGGATGGACCCCGGACTTCCACGCCCGCAAGGTCGCCGACACGCTCGTCGGCCGGGCCGGCACCCCGGAGGACGTCGCCGCAGCCGTGGCCTACCTGGCCTCCCCGGCGGCCGGCTACGTCACCGGCCAGGTGATCGGCGTCAACGGCGGCGCCGTCCTGGGTCGGTAGCGGTGCGCGTCCGCCATCCGCCCGACCGGTTCGTGGCGCGAGGTCCGCGCGGTCGGGCGGGCGCCCGGTGGCGGGCGGGCCGGTGCCTGCGGGGTCACGACCGGGCTGACTTGCGGGCGGCCCGGCGACGTGTGAGGAAGGCGCCGATCAGCATGCCGACGAGGATCGTGACGGTCAGGACGACCCAGAGCGGCATGGTGACGTCGGAGACCCACAGGGTGATGGTCACCGAGGTGGTGTTGACCGCGATGAACCAGATGGCCAGAACCGCGATGACGCCCATGGCGATGGTGCGCAGTCGTACCTCGCGGCCCTTGACCGTGAGACGCGACGGGTCGTGGTTCGTGCGGGTGTTCTGCGACATGGTTTCAGTATCGTGCGATTTGCCCGATTCGTCCCCGGAGGGTGCCGCCACGGGCCCGTGACCGGTGCCCGCCCGCCGCGAGGTGCGGCGGCAGGCGGGACGCGGGAAGCTCGAAGGATGACGGCGCTGGTGGTCATGCTGGAGATCGAGCAGCCGCGCACGGTGCACGACCTGGGCGGTGGCGAGCACGCGTCCGAGGGCCGTGCGGCCCTCGTGGTGCACGCGGCGCCGGTCGCCGCCGACGGCGGACCGGCCGGGGCCACCTTCTGCGGCTCGGACACCGCGACCCTCCAGCTCGACCCCTGGCAGCCGGCTGCGGACGCCGCCGCCGTCTGGTACCCCTCGCGCTGGTCCCAGCGGGTCTGCGAGCGCTGCGCCGCCGCCCTGCGCGACCGGTGACCCGGAGAGCAGGGGTGGCGGCGACCCGGGAGAGCGGCGGCCCCGGCCCGTACGGAGGTCGGGCCGGGGCCGCCGGGAGCCTGGCGGCTAGCGCCAGCTGTCGCGCAGGGTCAGGGTGCCGGTCGGCGGGGTCACGGTGGCCCGGTTCGGACCGTCCTCCCAGGTGACCGTGCCGTCCGGGCCCTTCTTCAGGAACTTGTACCGGACGGCGGTGTTCGGGGGCAGTGCCGCGATGCCGGTCCACTCCGGGTAGACGGCGTAGCTCGTGGTGAGCGGGACGGCCTTGGTCGGATCCCAGGCGCCGAGTTCGGCGAGGTCGCCGGAGACGTACACGTTCTGCCCCGGGGTGGTGTCGGCGGTGGCGTTGAAGACGGCGGTCAGCGGGTGCTCGCCGGTGACGTTCCAGCGGTCGTCGAGGGTCGTCCCGCCGCTGCCGGGCAGGTAGACGGAGCGATTCGGGATCGACTCCCACTCCACCGCCCCGGCGGCGGTCCGCCTGAGGTACTTGTAGGTGAGCTGTCCGCCGGGCGGCAGGAGCAGGTCCGCCGACCAGGTCGGGTAGCTGCGCGGGTCGGTGGTGAGCGGGACGGCCTTGGCCGGATCCCAGGCGCCGAGTTCGGCGGTGCTGCCGGAGACCAGCACGGTGTCGCCGTACTCGGTGCCGACGGTGACCCGCAGGTGCACGGGGGTGCCGGCGGTGGCGGCCCGGGCACCGGTGGCGGGCAGCAGCAGGGTCGCGACCAGCGAGGCGACGAGTGCGGGGAGCAGCAGGAGGGGGCGCAGTCGGCCTGCGGGGCGGTGCGGCCGGGGGAACGTCATGTCCGTTGTCCTCCAGGTCGAATGGCGGCCTGACGCCGCGGAGGGGGACGGCCGGGGCTCGCGTGCGGCGTCGGAGGCGAGCGGGCGGTCCACGTACTGCAAATCCTTGCAGCAAGTTTCATGACGATGGATCATTTCCGGCCACGCGCGCACCGAAGAGACTCGCGTACGTGTGCAGGGCGCCGCGAGGCCCCTCTGGCCTGCGCACGACACCCGGCGTCCGAGCCGCCGCGCCACCCCGGCTCCGTCGGTCGGACACCTGTCGGAAACCCGGCCGTCCGCTGCGGGCGCCGAACCGTCACGTCAGGTGACGAGACGCTCACCCCACAACGGCGAGAACCGGGCCCTCCGTGCGGAGGACCCGGTCCCGCCGGGGCTCAGCCGGTGCGGGCGAAGTCGCCCCACACCGAGGGGCGGCCGCCCGCGGTGGCGGCGTCGATCCGGTACCAGTCGCCGCCGGCGTCCCGACCGCCCGCGTTGTGCCCGTACTGCCCGGCGAACACCTGCTGCCCCACCGGGACGGTCCGGCCCGCCTTGAGCACCCAGCGGTAGACCAGCACGCCGCCCTCCTCGCGGACCGTCGCCGTGAAGTCGTCCGCCGCCATGGTCTGCCAGTGGCCGGTGTCCTTCACCCCGCCGGTCTGCGGCACGTGCAGCTCCACGGTCAGCGCGGTCAGCACCTCCCGGGTCTTGAAGGTGACATTGCTCTGCGCCCAGGAGTCCGTGCTGTGCGGGTCGACCGAGCCGTCCGCCCACAGCGGGCCGTCCTCGGTCCGGCTGCCGGCCGGCCGGGTCGCCGGCGGGCGGCTCGGCGACGGCGAGGCCGAGGGTGCCGCAGAGCCGCTGCGGTGCGGCGAAGCGGACGGCGCGCGCGAGGCCGAGGTCGGCGCCGGCAGCGCCTCCGGGGCCGCCGACGGCGAAGCCGTGTCCGGGGCCGCGCTCGGTGTCGCGGTGGGGGCGGGTTGCGGCTGCGGGCGCTGGGCGATCGCGGCCACCGCCAGTCCGCCGACCGCCAGGACGCCGGTGGCCGCGACGGCGGCCAGCACCATCCTGGGCCAGGAGAGGACGCCGCGGCGCACCCGGTGGCGCCCGGCGTGCAGGTCACCGGCGGCGGAGTACGGGTCGGCGGTGGAGGCCGCCATGCCCCGCTCGACGCGGGCGAGCATGCGCTCCCGGTCCGGCCTGTGGGCCTCGGCGGCCTCGCGCAGCTGTCGGCGCAGTTCGTCCATCAGCTCCTCCTCCCCGTCAGTTCGCCGGCGCGGTCGCCGAGCAGCCGCTGCAGTTCCGCCATGCCCTTCGAGGTCTGGCTCTTCACCGTGCCCACCGATATCCCGAGTGCCGCCGCCGTCTCCTTCTCGGAGAGGTCCATGGCATGACGGAGCACCACGCAGGCCCGCTTGCGAAAGGGTAGCCGGGCGAGCGCCGCCCGGACGTCCAGGACGGAGGCGACGTCGGGACCGTCCGCCCGCTCCACGCGGTGCGACCAGAACAGCAGCACCCGGCGCCGTTCGCGGACCGCGCTGCGGACCCGGCCGCGGGCGAGGTTGGCGACGACGCCCCGCGCGTACGCCACCGGGTGGTCCGCACCGCGGACCCGGTCCCAGCGGTGCCAGAGCGCCACCATCGCGTCGGCGGCGAGGTCGTCGGCGGCGTCCGCCTCGCCCGTCAGGAGGTGGGCGAGCCGGGCGAGTTCGGCGTGGTGGCGTTCGAAGAAGTCGTGGAACTCCGCGGACGCATCGTCGACGATCATGTCCGGGGCGTGGCCTCTCGATCCATTGTGAGCGTTCTCAATCAGCAGGGAGGGCGGCAGCCTACCAACCCCTCCCACCGGCGGATCACCGGGTGCCCCGACCGTTGCCGTAGGTCGCAGCAGGGTGGAAGGGGCCGGTCTGCCCGGCCGCCCGCCCAGGCCGAGCAGGTCCGCGGCGGGCGCGGCGCCCACGGCCGTCACCCCTCCGCACCCGGCAGGGCGGGGCCCGCCCCTGCGCGGACGGGTGGCGAGGGACGGCGGCACGGGCCGCACGGTGTCGTCGGGACGGGGCTGGGCACGGGACGGGCTCCTTCGGGTCGGCGCCTGGCTGCCTCTCTGTTGCCGCCGCTCCGCCGAAGGTTGCCGCCCACCGAGAAGAGGTTTCCGCCGGACCGGCGCGGTGCTCCGCCCGCCCGCGGGGCGGCGCACGGACGGCGGTCCGTGACCGTTCACAGAGCAGGCCGCGGGCTGCCCGACGAGTCGTCAGGCCAGCGGCAGGGCCACCGCCAGGGCGATCCCGGCGCCGATCAGCAGGCAGAGCACGGCCGCCGTGGCGACGGTGCGGACGGCGTCGCGGCGCAGCGCCCTGCGGAGCGCGCCGGGCAGCGGGTCCTCGTCCAGTTGGCGGCGGGTGCGCCGGGTGGCGGTCCGCAGCAGTCGGAGGGCGACCCGGCGGTGTGCGGGCAGACCGGCGGTGTCGGGCGGCTCGGGGGCGAGGGCGGCGCGGGCGAGCCGGTGGAGCCGCTGGAGCGCGGACGGTGCGGGCCGCGCGGGTCCGGCGGGATCCGCCGCCGGTTCGGCGAGCAGCAGGGTGCGGGCTGAGCGGGCCGTCCGCTGCCGGATCTCGCGGCCCCCGGGGCCGCCGACCGAGCGGCCGAGCAGTGCCGAGTCCGGGCCGAGCAGCTCGTCGAGGTGCTGCCGCATCCGCTCCTGCCCGATCTCGGCGGCGAGCAGGGCGCTGTGCAGCTCCCCTTCCGGGGTGCGGCGTTCGCCTGCCTCGGGGACGAGGACGCGCAGCAGGTGCCGGGCGGCGTCGAGTCGTCCCCAGGTGAAGTCGGAGCTGCGCCAGTCCTCGTCGACGAAGGCGCCGAAGTGGCCGAGCCGGGTGCCGTAGAGCTTGCGGTCGCCCATGTCGGCGTAGCGGTCCTGGCGGAAGAGCGGGCCGAGGTCGTCGGGGCCGAGCCGGAGGAAGGCGAAGGCGGGGGTGGGCTGTTCGACGACGGCCGCCGCGGGGGCGTAGGCGTGGCTGAGGACTTCGACGGCGAGGCAGCAGGCGAGGGCGTCCCGGGCGGTGGCGAAGCGCCGTTCGCCGAGGGTGTGCAGGGCGGTGAGGTAGCTGTCGGCGGCCTGCCGGACGAGGCCGCCTAGCGTGCGGGCGACGTCCAGCCGGGCGAAGACCGCGCCGACCTGGTCGGCGATGCCGGCGTCGGACGGCCCGGCCGGCGGGCCCTCGCGCAGGGCGGCGCGGACGGCCGCCGCCACGGCGCGGCTCTCGGCGAGTCGGCGGCAGACCTCGCCGGCGGCCGCGGTCAGCTGCCGCCGCTGGGTCTCCGCACAGTCCGGCAGGCGCCGCTGAAGGTCGGAGAGCAGCAGCCGCAGGACGCGTTCGGTGGGGGTGAGGCCCCACCGCCAGTCGTCCGGGTCGGCGGTGTGCACCGGGTCGTCGTGGTCGCCGGCGGGCGGCGGCAGCCAGTCGGGGCTTCGGCCGGGCAGCCAGTCGGCGTCCGCCCCGGGCGGGTTGACGAGGGCGGTGGCGCCGTCGGCGGCGGCCTGCCGGCGGGCGTCCCAGACGACGGCCGCGGCCCGGCTGCGGCGGTAGTCGCCGACGAGTTCGGCGGCCCGGTGCAGTGTGCGGGTGGCCCGGGCGGGGTCCTCGTACAGCTCGCGGAACAGCCGGTACTGGACCTCGCCGACCCGGGTGCGCAGCCGTTCGGCGAGGTCCTCGGTGGCGGAGCGGAAGTTGGCCTCGCGGGGGTAGCGCAGGGCGGTCGCGGCGGCCTCCGTCCAGGTGATGTCCTCGGGCCGCTTGCGGCCGACGCCCTCCTGCCGGACGGTTCCGGCGGAGGGCACCACGTACACCAGGACGCGCTCGGGCCGCCGGTCTGCGAGCCGTTCGCCGATCGCGTCGAGGACCGGCCGGAACGGCTCGTTGTCGAGGACGCCGCCGTCCATGACGGAGCTGCTGGGGATGTCCGCGGGCGGTTCGCGGTGGTCCGCCATCGGTGCCTCCTGCACCGGGGTGAAGGCCACCGGGAAGCCGGCGGTGGCCCGGGCGGCCCGCAGCAGGGCGGCGGACGGGCGGCCGAGCGGGCCGTGGAAGTCCCGGCGGGGCCGCCGGACGACCCGCCACCGCCCGGCGGCGGTGCGCTCGTAGCCGGCCGCCTCGTCGTCGTGCCGGAAGCGGTAGAGCCGGCGGTGGTCGGGCACGTCGAAGGCGCCGCCGAAGCCGTCGACGTAGCGCCGGGGCCGGCCGTCGAGGGCGGTGGCGGTGAGGAACAGCGTGACCGGTTCGGCGAGCTGCGGTTCCTCGCCCATCGCGGCGAGCGCCTCGGCGAGGGTCTCCTCGACGACGGTGCCGCGCAGCAGGCTGCCGCCGGCGTCCTGGGCGAGCAGACGGGTGAGGTCGGCGGCCCGGTCCCAGATGCCACGCAGGTCGGGCAGGGCCGTGCCGCGGGCGATCGCGGTGGCCAGCAGGACGCCGTTCAGCCCGCCCGCGGAGGTGCCGGCGACGACGTCGATCACGACCCGCTTGCCGGACTCCCGGGTGAGGCGCCGCCAGATCCGGAAGGCGGGGCGGTCGCGCTCGGGTACGCCCGTCTCGTCGTCGCCGCGGGAGGCGCGGCGCAGCAGGTCGAGTTCGTGGGCCACACCGCCCATCCAGACCGCGAGGCTGACACCGCCGTTGAGGACGAGGGCGAGCCGGACCTCCTGCGGCGGGCCGGCCGCGGCGGTGCCCTGCTCCGTCATAGCGGCAGGCTAGGGGGCCGGGCGGGCGGCGCCGGCCGCCCGCCCGGCGGGTTCAGCCGCACGGCCGAACCGAATACGCCGATCGACGCAGCGCGCCGGCCGACACAGCGCCGGTCGGCACCGTGGTGATCGGCGCGGGGCCGTCGCGGCGCGCCGTTGACGCGGGGTCAGCCCACGTCCCAGAAGAACCGGTGGGTGTGGATGCCGAAGTACGGGAAGGACTGGATGTGCTTGACGCCCTCGATCGGCCGCACGGTGTCGTTCACGAAGTCGAGCAGTTCCCGCGGGCCCGGGCAGACAACCTCGGCGAACAGGTCGAAGCCGCCCGCGGTCAGCACCGAGTAGACCACCTCGCCGTGCCGGGCGAGCTCGTCGGCGACCCCGCGCGGGTCGCCGTCCACCGCGATGCCGAGCATCGCCATCGCCTGCCCGCCCATGGCCATCGGGTCGGTCACCCCGACGACCTGGACGGCCTTGGCGTCGATCAGCCGCTGCAGCCGCTGCCGGGCGGCCGAGGCCGACAGGCCCACCTTGGGGCCGAGGTCGGCGTACGCGATCCGGCCGTCGGTCTGCAACTCGCGCAGGATGGCCCGGTCGATGTCGTCCAAAATCCGCAACTCCTCGGTCCGCCCCGTCGACACTCGAACCCTACCGCCAGGCCGCCGGTGCCGAGGAGGGCACCGGCGGCCCGGATCGGACGGGGGCTCAGCCGACCAGCTGGGCCAGGGCGACGGAGAAGACGTCGGTGTGCGCGTCCACGTCGGTCTCGGTGGTGGCGGGGCACATCAGCGCCATGTTGTGGAACGGTGTCACGAGGATGCCGCGGTTCGCCAGGTAGAGGTGGAGGAAGTCCTCCAGCTCCGGGTCGGCGGCGTCGGCCGAGGCGGTGCCCGTGCGCGGCGCCGGGCTGGCGAAGCGGTACTCGGTGCGGGCGCCGAGCCGGCTGACCGACCAGGGCAGGCCGTGCACGTCGATCGCCTGCTGGACACCGGCCTCGAAGCGCTCGGCGAGCTTGCCCATCCGCTCGAAGGCCTCGTCGGTGAGGACGTGCTCCAGGGTGGCGCGCATCGCCGCGACGGAGAGCGCGTTGCCGGCCAGGGTGCCGCCGACGCCGCCCATGTCGACGAGGTCGAGGTCGTTGCGGCCGAGCAGGCGGTCGGCGAGCTCCGCGGAGAGGCCGTAGGCGCCGGCCGGGATGCCGCCGCCGATGGCCTTGCCGATGGTCAGCATGTCCGGCTCGAGGTGCCAGGCGGCGGTGCAGCCGCCGGGGCCGGCGGAGAAGGTGTGCGTCTCGTCGTTGATCAGCAGCACGTCGTGCCGGCGGGTGAGCTCGCGGACGCCGGCCAGGTAGCCGGGCTCCGGCAGCACGATGCCGATGTTGGTGAGCGCCGGTTCCATGAGGACGGCGGCGACGTCGCCGTGCGCGAGCTCGCGCTCCAGCTGGTCGAGGTCGTTGAACTCGGCGACCCGGCTGGTGAGGGTGACGTCGCAGGGCGCGCCGACGTTGCCGGGGCGGGAGGTGCCGCGGCCGTCCGGGCCGACGACGATCAGCGACTCGTCGACGCTGCCGTGGTAGCTGTAGCTGTTCACCAGGATCTTACTGCGGCCGGTGACGGCGCGGGCCAGGCGGATCGCCCAGCGGTTGGCGTCCGTGGCGGTCAGCGAGAAGCTCCAGTGCGAGAGCCCGAACCGGCGGGTCAGCTCGGCGCCCACCCACTCGGCGTCCTCGGTGGGCAGCATCGCCGTCGCGCCGCCCTGCTCGGCGAACCGGCGCTGCACGGCCGCGGCGACCACCTCGGGGGAGTGGCCGGCCATCGCGCCGGTGTCGCCGAGGCAGAAGTCGATGTACTCGTGGCCGTCGATGTCGGTGATCCGGGCGCCGTGCGCGGTGCCGAGGTACCGCGGGAAGGCACCGGCGGTCTTGTTCATCCAGGTCATCGGGACCCGGCCGAAGAGGTGGTCGGCGCGTTCGTAGGCGGCCTTCGACCGCGGATTGCGGCGCTCGGCCTCGGCGGTCTCACGGGCGAGCAGGTGCTGCAGTCGGGCGCGGTCCATGGCGGTACCTCAGCGTCGGGGGCCGGGGGAGATGCCCCGACTGTAGGCAGGTACGGAGCGCGTGAGCAAGAAAAGACGCTCGATTCAATTGTTCAAGCAATCGATTCGAGCGTATGCGTGGCCCGGTGTGGCTGCGTGCACTCAGTGCCTTTACCGATTGGCACTCAGTGCCATACGCTCCCGGTGTCGTGTCGATCGGGCCTCGGCGGCGGCTTTTCGCGCGCCCTGGCCCGGACCGGGAGGAGCCGCCATGAACCCCGTCGCCACCGTGTCCTCCGGGGCAACCGCCACCGAGCAGCCGGGCCCCGAACTGGTCTTCCGACGCTGTCGCTGGTGCCGCGCCGCGACCGCACCCGTCCGCATGCTCTGCCCCGTGTGCGGCAGCGCCGACATGGAGGACGAGGTCAGCGGAGGCACCGGCACCGTCCGCCGCCTGCTGCCCGCGGCCCGACGCGGCGCCGGCGAGCCGATGCCGTACGTGGTCGCCCTCGACGAGGGATTCACCGTGCAGGCCGCGGTGACCGGTGTGATGCCGGGCGCCGTCCCGGCCGGAGCCCGGGTCGAACTCGCCGTCGCCGGCGGACACCTGATCGCCTTCCGACTGACCCCTGGCCAGCTCGGCCCCGTCGAACCCGAGAGCCTCTTCGCCACCCGCCCGATCGGCGGCGTCCGCCCCGCCGTCGTCCCCACCGCCCGCCGCGCGGGCTGACGGCGACGAATCTGCCGGGCCTGCCACCGCCGCGCGGCTCGCGAACGGGCCCGCCCTACCGCCCCGGGCCCGTCGCGCCACCCCCGCCGCCTCTGCTCCGCACGGTGCCAGCGGGCCCGTCCGATCCGTGGCCCCGGGGTCGGTCAGGGCGTGGTGAGCGGGGGCGGGGTCGGGGCGGGGCCGAGGGTGGTGGTGCCGGGGGCCGCCGCGTGGCCGAGGCCGAGGCGGTAGGTGTCCAGGGCGGCCTCGGTGCGGCCCAGGCGGCGCTGCAGGTCGCCGAGCAGGCGGCAGAGGTCGGCCAGGTCGCCGGCCGCGCCGGTGGGTTCCAGCAGGGCGAGGGCGCGCCCGTAGTGCTCCTCGGCCGCCGCGGTGTCCTCGCCGTCCTCGGCGAGCAGGCCCAGCAGCCGGTGGGCGGCGGCCCGGTGCACCGGTCCGCGGCCGGGCTGCAGCCGGTCGAGGAGGAGCAGCAGCAGCTGCCCGGCCTCCTCGCGGCGGCCCAGCCTGCGCAGGACGTCCGCCAGTTCCACCTCCACCTGGGCCGTGTACAGCTCGGCCCGGCCGGCCGCCAGCATGTCCCGGGCGGTGGTGAGTTCGCGGGCGGCGGCGTCCAGCGCGCCGTCCTGCGCGTGTACATAGCCGCGCATCCAGTGGCAGTGCGCCAACTCGGGGCGGATCTGCAGCTGTTCGTACAGCGCCGCGGCCCTGGCGAGGGAGGCGTCGGCCTCCGCCGTGCGGCCCTCGGCGAGCAGCGTGCGGGCGACCGTCCGGTGCATGCCCGCGACCACGGCCGGGTCGGTGACCTGCGGGGCCAGACCGAGCGCGATCTCGGCGGCCTGCGCGGCCCGGGCGTGCGCGCCCATGTCCAGGTAGGGCGCGACGGACGCGGTGTACAGCAGCACCAGCGCGTCCGGGTCCTGCAGCCCGGCGGAGTTCAGTTCGTCGATCGCGCTCTCCAGCAGGTAGCAGGAGTAGCGGAGTTCGCCCGCCAGCAGGTGGGCGACGGCGCGGCCGCGGACGGCTCGGGCCCGCTGCAGCGGCGGCGCGTCGGCCAGCAGCGGCTCCGCGGCCTCGAAGTGTCCGCGGGCGGCGGCGAGATCGCCCGCGTAGAGCGCGCACTGGCCGAGCCCGAGCAGGGCGGCGGCCCGTTCGGCGTCCAGGCCGTGCCGCTCGGCGCCGGCCAGCAGCCGCCGGTACGCGGCGGCCGCCTCCTCGCCCTCGCCGAGGGCCAGTAGCCGCTGGGCGTCGACGAGTTCGGCCCGCAGGCCGGTCGCGATGTGCGGCGGCCGACCGGTGGCGAGCTCCTCGAACGTCACCCCCAGCCGTTCGGCGACGTGCCGCAGGGCCGCCTCGGAGGGCCGCACCCGGTCCGACTCCAGTATCGAGATGTAGGCGGCCGTGTAGGCGGGCTCGGCGAGTTGGCGCTGGGTGAGGCCGCGTTCGACCCGCAGCCGGTGCACCCGCCGGCCGACGGTGCCGGCGGTGTCCGGGTCCGCCGGGGTCGTCGTGTCCGCCACTGCTGTCCCACCTGTCCGCTCGCCCCGTCCGTGCGAGGGCCACCCTATGCGCTGCCCGCCGCGCTCGGCCCCGGTCCGGCGCCGCGTCCTTCGCCGGCTGCCGCGGTGCGCCGACCCGCCGTCCGACGTCCGGTCTGACGGCCGGTCGGCGGAGTGGACGAATTATCGCTGGCCGTACGGGAATCGGTGCGCCGCCTCTTGCCGGGCCGGTCCGACGGGCCTATGTTCAGCGGCGAGTTAAACCCACTTAACTCAGCTCTTAACCCCTCGACCCGAGAGGAGGGCATGTGCGCACCCGCATGCCCCGCCGCACCGCGCTCGCCGCCGGCCTCACCCTCGCCCTGGCGCTGACCGCCGCCCCCGCGGCGGCCACTCCCGCCGGAAGCAGCCCGCCCGCCACCGGCTCACCGTCGGCCGCCCCGGCCGAACGGACCGTGACCGCCGAGGCGTTCACCGGCCCGGACGCGGAGGGCCGCAGAGTGCGCGTCCCGGTCGCCTCGCCCGCCCACCGCAAGGGCGTCTCCGGCCGGACCGCACCCGGTGACGTCACCGGGGGCGGGGCCGTCGGACGCCTCGCCGTCACCGGGCCCACCGCCGACCGCCTCGACGTGGTGATCGTCGGCGACGGCTACACCGCCGACCAGCAGGACGCCTTCCACGCGGCCGCCGCCGCCAAGTGGGCCGCCATCACGGCGATCGAGCCCTACCGCAGCTACCGCGGCCTGTTCAACGTCTGGACGGTCGACGCCGTCTCGCACGACTCCGGCATCACCGGCGACCCCGACACCGGCACCGTCCGCGACACCGCGCTCGGCAGCTACTTCTGGTGCGCCGAGACGGAGCGGCTGGTCTGCACCGACCTCGACAAGGTCGCCGCGTACGCCGCCAAGGCACCCGCCGCCGACCTGGTCGTGGTGGTCGCCAACTCGGCGAAGTACGGCGGCGCCGGCTACTACGGGCTGGAGGCCGAGGGCTACCCCTTCGACGGCGTCTCCACGCTCTCCTCCGACAACGCCTCCTCCAGCCTGATCGCCGCCCACGAGATAGGCCACTCGGTCGGGCAGCTCCACGACGAGTACACCTACCCGTCCTACGGCACCTGGACCGACGGCGAGGTCGACGGCCCCAACGCCACCAACCGCACCGCCGACCAGCTGCTCGCCGACCGCGCCAAGTGGTACCGCTGGCTCGGCGCCGACGACCCCACCGGCGGCACCGTCGGCACCTACGAGGGCAGCGACTACTACCCGCACGGCCTCTACCGGCCCACCCAGACCTCGATCATGCGCGCGCTCTCCAGCACCGACTTCAACCGGCCCGGGCGCGAGGCGATGATCGCCGGCTTCTACCGCAAGGCCAACGGGCTGAGCAGCGACCTGCCCCCCGGCAGCACCGTCCGCCGCAGCACCCGGATCACCGTCGCCCCCGCCGCGCTGACCGGCCTCGCCGCACCCGAGCTGCGCTGGTACCTGGACGGCGCCGAGGTTCCCGCCGTCCGCGGCCGCACCTCCGTCGTCCCGGCCGCGCTCGGCGTCCGCCCGGACGGCAGGACACACCGCCTGAGCGCGATCTCGGTCGACCGCACCGACGCCGTCCGCGACCCGCAGGTGCGCGACCTCGCCACCGACACCCTCACCTGGCGGGTCGCCGGCACCCCCTGACCCCGGCTCGCCCGCTCCGGCCAGCGTGCCGGGCATGTAGTGGGCGGCCGGTCTGATTGGTGATCGGATCACCCGGGGGAACGGGGATGGTCGGGGAGGACCACTCCGTCGCCACGGTGCACGGGACCGTATCGGTGTTCCTCGGCGGCCCCACGGGGCACGGGGTGCCCGGGCTGGAGGAGGCCGTCGCGGGCGTGCCGGCCTCCGGCGGTGCGCCGGTGACGCTGCGGCGGCGAGTTCGCGGCGGTCCCGGCCCTGTTCGGCCACCTTCCGGCCTACGGTGCGCCCGAGGCGGCGGGCGCCCGGTTGCCGGCGGAGCGGCTCGCCGGGCGCCGACGGATCCCGGTCCGGGTGGCCGCGGGGGCGGGCCCCGGCAGCGAGTGGGAACCGACGTCGCCGGCTCCCCGGCGGCCCCTCGGAGCTGGGCGGAAACCCCTTGGTGGGGCGGTGGCGGCGGACCGTAGACTCCCGTGATCATGACCGACATACCCGCCGCTGCGGCCTCGCCGAACCCCGCGACCCCGCAGCCCTCCGTGTCCCCGTCGATCCCGGCGGCCACGTCGACCGCGCCGTCCCCGGTGCCCGGCCAGGGCGGTGCGCCTGCGCACGGCGGTGCGGGCACGGCCGACGCGGACCTCGTGGCGGCCGCCGTCGCCGCCGCGGGCCGGGGCATGGTCGACCGCGAGGTCGTCGCCGAGGTCGTGGCGCTGTGTGCGGTCGCCGGTGAGCACCTGCTGGTCGTCGGTGCGCCGGGCACGGCGAAGTCCGAGGCCGTGCGGCGGGTCGCCGGGCAACTCGGCGGGCGCTACTTCGAGTACCTGCTCGGCCGGTTCACCGAGCCCAACGAGCTGTTCGGGCCGGTCGACCTGCGACGGCTGCGCGAGGGCCTCGTCGAGTTCCAGACCGGGGGCATGCTGCCCGAGGCCGACATCGCCTTCCTGGACGAGGTGTTCCTCGGCTCCACCGCCGTCCTCAACACCCTCCTCGGGCTGCTCAACGAGCGGGTCTTCCGCCGTGGCGGCACGGTGCTGGCCAGCCCGCTGAGGGTCTGCGTCGGCGCTGCCAACCACCTGCCCGAGGACCCCGATCTCGCCGCCTTCGCCGACCGCTTCCTCGCCCGGCTGTTCGTCGAACCGGTCGCCGACGCCCGACTGGAGGAGCTCCTCGAGGCCGGACGCCGCCCGGCCCCTGCCCCGGTCTCGCTGCCGCCGGCCGGCGGTGCGGCGCCGCACGGCGCACCCGGCCGGCCCGCCGACGTGCTCGGCGCCCTCGACCGGCTCGCCGCCGCGGCCCGGGCCTGCGACCTCACCGAGGTCACCCCGGCGGTCGCCACCGCCCTGCGGCGGCTGCGCGCCGCCGGAGTCCCCGTCAGCGACCGCCGGGCCGTGCGCTCCCAGCGGCTGGTGGCTGCCGCCGCCGTCCTCGACGGACGGGACCGCGCCACCACCCGCGACCTGTGGGTGCTGCCGCTCATCGCCCCCACCGCCGACGCCCAGGCGCTCGCCCGTGACACCCTCGCCGACCTGATCGAGAAGGCCGCCAACCACAGCCTGGTGCACGCCGCCGAGGAGATGTCGCGCAGCGCCCACGCCCGGGCCGAGCGGCTCGCGCGCTCCGCCGTCGCGTTGCTCGCCGAGCACGGCACGCTCCCGGGCGGCCCGGACTCGCGGCTGCGGCTGGAGGGCGTGCTGCGCGAGATCGACGCGGGCTTCGATCCGGACGACCTGCCCGCCGTGCTCGCGGGCGTCCGCGCGGACCTGGTCGTGGCGGTCTCCCCGACGTGACCACCGCCCAGCCGTCCGTTCCCGCCCAGCCGTCCGCCCCCGGGCCCGTCACCGCTCGCGGCTCGGCCGCCGTGCCGGTTTTCGCGCTGCGCTGGGAGCGGCGCGAACCGCCCCTGCCGCCCGCCGCGGTGCTCGCCCTCGGCGACGCCGTACCGGCCCTGGCCGCGGCGACCCGCGCCCGGCTGCTCGCCGGCGTGCGGCTCGGCACGCTCGCGGACGCGGGCGCCCTGCTCGTTCTCGGCGCCGCCGGCGACCTGCCCTGGGCCGACGGTGCCCGCTACCTCGGGCGCGACGGCGAACTGCTCGTCCCCACCACGGCGCGCCCGCTGCCCGCGCCCGCCCTGTGGCCGGCCGCCCTCGGCGCCCGACGCGGCCAGGTGTGCGTCCTGCTGCCCGGGCATGCGCTGGTCGCCGACCCGCCGCCGCCCACCACCGACCCCGCGGCGCTGGACCGCTTCCTCCTGGCCGAGCCCGACGCGGAGCCGGGGCCCGACGCCGCCCCCGCCCCTGGACCCGCCCCCGCCCCCGGATCCGCCGAGCAGCCCACCGGGAGCCGTCCCGCATGACCAGCGCCCTGCCCTCCGCCCTCGCCCCCTGGTCGGCCTCCCTCGCCGCCCTCACCCCCGAACTCGCCACCGCCCTAGGCCCGTTGCTGCGCCGCCTGGACGCCCTGGTCTCCGAGCACGAGCCGGCCGCCCGGGCCCAGGGCACCCCGGACGGCCACGGCGGCCTCGCCCGCACCGGCCGCCCGGACCAGCTGCTCCCCTCCGAGTGGCTGCTCGCCGACGAGTTCCCCGATGAGTTCCTCCGCCGCCTCGTCGACGGCGAACTCCTCTACCTCGCGCCCGGGTTCACCTTCCCCACGCCGACCGGCCGGACCGTCGTGCTGGCCGACACCGGCCCGGAGCAGGCCGGCGCCGCCCGCCTCGTCCAGCTCGCCGCCCTGCTCGTCCTGCACCGCAGGGCCGCCGCCCGCGGCACCGACCTGCGGGTCGGCATTCTCGGCGACCTCTCCGGCACCTGGCTCGGCGGCGGCCTGGAGGACCTGCTCCCGGCCTGGCTGGAGGCCCGCCGCCGGAGCGACCCGACCCCCGAGGACGTCCGGCACGCGTGCGAGCTCCTGGAGGACGGCGACCGGGCGTGGGTGCTCACCTCCGAACGCCTCGCCGCCCTCCTCCCGACCGGCACCCGGGCCCTGACCGCCCGGCCGGTGCAGTGGGACGCGAACGGCGCCGGCGGCGTCGAGGTCCGCATCACCACCGGCGCGGCCGCCCCCACCACCGCGCTGCTGCCGCTGCCCGCCCCCGACATCGCCGTCCGGGCGCTGCGCGGCGCCGGGTTCCGCCGCGCCGCCCCGGTGCAGGCGGTGCTGCCGACCGGCGTCAGGGGCGGCGCCCTGCCGGTCTTCACCACCGACTCCCGCACCCTGCTGGCCCGTGGCCGCGACGCGGACGTCCTGCTCGCCGTGCACCTGCCCGGCTCCGACCAGCACGCCACCGCGGTCCGCGCCCGCCGTCACGACCTGCCCGGGCCCGCCGTGGCCGCCGGCCGCACCGGACGGCGGCTGATCGTGCTCTGCGCCTGGGGCCGCCAGCTCGTCCCGTACGTGAGCGGGCGCCGGTTCTGCGAGCGCGGCGAGTACGTGGTCCGCGACAGCGCCGCCCTCGGGCTCGACCGCGCCGGCCTGGACGCGCTCCTGGCCGAGCCGGTGCTGCCGCTGCTGGTCGACGGCCGGTTCCTGCGGCTGCCGGTCGCCGGCCGCTGGTGGCGGATCGGCGCGGACGGCGAGGCCCAGGACGACGGGCCGGTCGGCAGGCAGGCGGCGGACCTGCCCTACGACCGGGCCCGTGACGGCCGCCTGTACGAGGGCGACCTGCCGGCCGGCGCCGAGCACGCACGCCACCTGCTGCACGGCGCCGGCGCCGTCGCCTGGAGCAAGGACCGCCGCGCCTGGGACCTCGTCGACCGCGACGGCGTCCACCAGCTCGTCACCTTCCGGGAGCAGGCGGACGTGATCGGGCTGGTCCACGGCGCCGAGGGCGCCGCCCTGATCACCGTCAGCCGCAAGGACGCCGTGCTGCGCCACGTCCGTGCGAACGGTCGGCGTACCCTCGCCCGGCTGTCCGGCGGCAGCGGCCGCCCCGCCCTCCACCCCACCCTGCCCCTGATCGCCGTGCCCAAGGGCCCCGACCGGATCCTGGTCGGCGAGGCGGACACCGGGCGGATCCACCACGTCATCGGGAGCGACCAGTGAGCACCACCGAGGCGCCCCGCCCGGCCCGTCCGACCCCCGACCGGGCCGCCGCACGCACCCCCGCGGCAGCCGACCGGCCCGACCTGCGCACCCCCGCCGCCCGCCCGTCCGAGCCCGGCACCGCCCGCCCGCCCGCGCCCGGGGACTTCCGCGGCGCCGTCGAGGCCGCCGGCTTCGTCCTCGACACCCCCGTCACCGGGCCGGCCGAGGCCGCCGCCCGGGTCCTCGCCCACTGGCAGGACGGCGCCGAACTGCACCGGCTGCCCGACGGGCGCTGGCTGCTCACCCTGGCCGCACCCGTCACCGTCCGCGCCGACCTGGCCCCCGGCCTGCCCGTGCGCCGCACCGCCGGCGCGCTGGTCGCCGTCGGCACCGACGGCACCGGCGCCCCCGCCGGGCACCTGCTGCTCACCACCGGCGGCCGAGTCGGCGCGCACCTGCCCGCCGAACTGCCCGCCGTCGACCCGGCGGACTGGCTCGACCCCGGCGGCCTCACCATCCACCGCCTCGGCCCCGTCGGCACCCCGCCCGACCCCGCGCCCGTCGTCGACGCCGTGCCGCCCCCGGCCGCCCCCGACCTGCGCGCCGCCGCCGGACTCGGCGCCCGCTCGGCGCCCGCCGGCCGGCTGCTCGGCGAGTCCGGGCGGCCCCGGCTGCTCGACCGCCTCCCGGTGATCACCCTGCCCCGGCTGCGCCTGCGCCGGACGGCCGGCGGGCCGCGCTTCGCCCGCCGCGGGCCGTCGCCGAGGACCCCGCGCCGCGGCGCCGCCCTGGCCGGGCTGCTGTCGCCGCGCGGCCTCGGCCGCCTCCTGCGGTCCGCGCTGCGCGGCGCCTGGACCGCCCTGCGATTCCTCATGAACCTCGCCGGCGCCGCCCTGGTGCTGATCGGCCTCGTGCTGATCCTGGTCCGGATGGTGAACGGGCTCGCCTCGGGCGACGCCGGATCCCCGTCCACGCTGTTCGGTCTCGTCCTCCTGGTGCTCCTCCCCCTGGCGATCCGCGCCCGGCGGCAGCAGGCCAGGGTCGCGGCCGGCGGCGCCACAGGCACCGGCACCCCCGGGGCGGCCGCCGGCGGTGCTGCGGGCGGCCGGCCCCGCCGCCCCCTGCTGCGCGGCCTGCTCGCCCGGCTCACCCTGCGCAGCCCCGCCGCCGGCCTGGTCCGCGGCCGCCACGCCCGCTACCTGCAGCGCCTCGACCGGGCGTTCCGGGAGAAGCGCTGGGAGGACGCGCTGCGCGACGCCATCCAGCTCGGCGCCCCCGGCGGCAAGCGGCCGGACTGGCTGAGCCTCGGCCTGCCGTCGCGCTACACCGGCGCACTGCGCGCCACCCCGGGCGTCGCCGTCGCGGGCGGCACGTCCGCGCTCTCCGGCCTCGACGTGCAGCAGTACCTCACCGGCCTCTACCGCGCGGCCGCCGAAGCCCTGGAACGCGAAGGCCGTATCGACGAGGCCGCGTTCGTCCTCGCCGACCTGCTGCACCACGCCGGCGAGGCGGTCGCCCTGCTCGACCGGTACGGCCGCACCGCCCAGGCCGCCGAACTGGCCGAGGGCCGCGAACTCGACCCCGACCTGGTGGTCCGCCTCTGGTGGCGGGCCGGCGAGCGCGACCGCGCCGTCCGGACCGCCCACCGGCGCGGCGCCTTCGCGCTCGCCGTCGAACGGCTCACCGCCACCGACCCGGCGGCGGCCCGCGAACTGCGGCTCGCCTGGGCGGAGCACTGCCGCAGCGCCGGCGACCGGATCGGGGCCGTCGAGGCGGTCTGGCCCGAGGAGGAGCTGCGCACCTCCGTGGTCGCCGACCTGCGCGACGCGGTGGCCCTCGGCGGCCCCGCCCAGGGCCGGGCACTCGGCCACCTGCTCGCCCTCGGCGTGCCCGGCGCGACCGTGCAGCTCGCCCGCGCCGTGATCGACGGCGAGGAGCGGGCCGGTGCCGGCGGACGGGCCGCCCTGCTCACCGCCCTGTCCGAACTCCCGGCCGCCGACCCGGTGGTGGACCGCGAACTGACCACCGCCGCCGCCCGCGCCGCCGTGCGCGACGGCGGCTTCGGCGCACCCGCCGGCCAGGGCACCGACCGCGCCCGCTTCGACCGCCTGCTCGCCCGCGCCGACCCGCTCGCCGCCGCCGACCTGCCCCGTCCCGTCCAGCCCGGCCGGGCCGGCGGACGGCCGCTGGAGGTCACCGCCGCCGACCGCCCCGGCACCCTCCCGGTGCTGGACGCGGCCTACCTGGACTCCGGTGCCCTGCTGGTCGCCTGCGGCCAAGCGGGCGTGCGGCTGCTCACGCCCGACGGGCGGACCAAGGCGCGCTGGGACACCCCCGCCGACCGCCTGGTCCTCGCCGACCACGGCGGCAACGCCCTGGTCGTCGCCGACCACGGCCCGGTCACCGAGGTCTCCCGACTGGACCTCGCCACCCGGACGCTGCGGCCCTGGACCACCCTGCGCTCCACCGCCACGCTCGGCACCTACGACGGCCGGCAGCTGATCGGCGTCGACGCACAGGGCCTCGTCGTGCTCGACACCGCGGCGGACCGGCCCACCGTCGTCTGGCGCGAACTCGGCGGCGACAACGCCCAGGGCGACCAGCGCCCGGCCGGCCCGCCGTCCCGCACCGCGGACCGCTGCTCCGCCATCGTCCTGACCCGGCCCCGCTTCGGCACCGGCTTCACCGAGTGCTGGACCTGGGAGCTGCCCGGCTGGCGGCTGACCGCCCGGGTCGCCCTCACCGACGACGAACTCCGGTCGGCCGGCGCCTTCGTGGGCCTCGCCGCGCTCGCCGGCGGCGGCCGACTGCTCACCACCGCCGACCGCGAGGCGGGCCGGACCACCCTGCGCTGGTTCGGCGTCCCCACCCCGGGCCCGCTCACCGTCGACGGCCTCCCCGTCGCGCCCCCGCACACCGACGGCGACGACTGGGCGCTCACCGTCCCCGCACCCGGCCCCGGCACCGCCGGCCTCACCGTCCACGCCGCCCGACGCCCCACCGACAGCCCGCTCCTGACCCTCCACGTCCCCGCCGCACCCCCCGGCCCCGGCGGCCGCCCCACCCCGGTCGGCGTCCGCCGCCACGCCACCACCGCCACCTACTGGCACCGCAGCGGCCGCATCCTCGCCCTCGCCGCCGACGACACCACCGTCCTCGCCAACCTCCGCATCACCGCAGACTGACCGGGCCCGGTTCCCCGCCGCGCCCGATCCGGCCGACCTCGGCCGACATGCGCGGCGGAACCGCCCCACCCCGACCCCCGGCCGTACACTCCCCGCGAGGGACGCCCCGCCCGGCGCCGTGCCGCACCTGCCCGCCCGCCGCCCGTTACCGACTGCCGCCCGTACCGACCAACCGCCCACCGCTGCACACGAACCGCCGCCGAGGAGCCGCGATGCGCGTCGCACTGTTCGCCACCTGCGTCAACGACGCGGTGCGCCCGCGCACCGCGGTCGCCGTGGTGGAACTGCTGGAACGCCTCGGCGTGACCGTCGACTTCCCCGCCGCGCAGACCTGCTGCGGCCAGCCGCAGTACAACACCGGCTACCGGCGCGAGGCCGAACCGCTGGTGCGCCGCACCGCCGCCGCGTTCGCCGGCCACGACTACGTGGTCACCCCCTCCGGCTCCTGCGCGGCCATGGTCCGCGACGGCTACCCGAGGATCGGCGCCCGGGCCCAGGCCGAGGGCCGTGGCACCGAACTCGCCGACGCCGCCGCCTCGCTGGCACCTCGCATGTACGAACTCACCGAATTCCTGGTGGACGTGCTGCAGGTGACCGACGTCGGCGCGTACTTCCCGCACACCGTCACCTACCACCCCTCCTGCCACGGCCTGCGGATGCTCGGCCTCGGCGACCGCCCCCGCCGCCTGCTCCGGGCGGTCAGGGGACTGGAACTCGTCGAGCTGCCCGGCGCCGAGGAGTGCTGCGGCTTCGGCGGCACCTTCGCCGTCAAGAACCCGGACGTCTCCGCCGCGATGGGCGCCGACAAGGTCCGCCACGCGCTCGACACCGGCGCCGAGGTGCTCTGCGGCGCCGACAACTCCTGCCTGCTGCACCTCGACGGCACCCTGCGCCGCCGCGGCGCGCCGATGCAGGCCGTCCACCTCGCCGAGATCCTCGCCGCCACCGAGGCCGCCCCGTACCGCCCGCCCGCACCCCGACGGGCCCGGTCCGCCGCAGCCACGGCGGCGTCCGCCACGGGGGGACGCACCGCATGAGCGGCCTCTACCTGGGCATGCCCGCCTTCCCGAAGGCCGCCAAGGACTCCACCAAGGACGCCACCCTGCGGGCCAACCTCGGCCACGCCACCCGCACCATCCGCGAGAAGCGCGCCCGGGCCGTCGCCGAACTCGACGACTGGGACGAACTCCGCGCCGCCGGCCGGGAGATCAAGGACCGCACGCTGCGCCGGCTCGACGCGTACCTGCTGCAGGCCGAGCAGGCCGTCACCGCGGCGGGCGGCACCGTGCACTGGGCAGCCGACGCCGCCGAGGCCAACCGGATCGTCGCCGACCTGGTCAAGGCCACCGGCGAGCACGAGGTGGTCAAGGTCAAGTCCATGGCCACCCAGGAGATCGGCCTCAACGAGGCCCTGGCCGCCGAAGGCATCACCGCGTACGAGACCGACCTCGCCGAGCTCATCGTCCAGCTCGGCGACGACCTGCCCTCACACATCCTCGTCCCCGCCATCCACCGCAACCGCACCGAGATCCGCGACATCTTCCGCGAGGCGATGGGCCGTTGGGGCCGGCCCGCACCCGAGGGCCTCACCGACGCGCCGGGCGACCTCGCCGAGGCCGCCCGGCTGCACCTGCGGGAGAAGTTCCTGCGCGCCAAGGTCGGCGTCTCCGGCGCCAACTTCCTGGTCGCCGAGACCGGCACCCTGGTGGTCGTCGAGTCCGAGGGCAACGGCCGGATGTGCCTGACCCTGCCGGAGACGCTGATCTCGGTCGTCGGCATCGAGAAGGTGATCCCCACCTGGCAGGACCTGGAGGTCTTCCTCCAACTGCTGCCCCGCTCCTCCACCGCCGAGCGGATGAACCCCTACACCTCGATGTGGACGGGACTGGGACCATCGAAAGGGGCCGGCGGCGACGGGCCGACAAGCTTCCACCTGGTGCTGCTCGACAACGGCCGCACCGCCACCCTCGCCGACCGCATCGGCCGCCAGGCCCTGCGCTGCATCCGCTGCTCCGCCTGCCTCAACGTCTGCCCGGTGTACGAGCGGGCCGGCGGCCACGCCTACGGCTCCCCGTACCCCGGCCCGATCGGCGCCATCCTCACCCCGCAGCTGCGCGGCCTCGGCACCGAACTGGACGCCTCACTGCCCTTCGCCTCCACCCTCTGCGGCGCCTGCTACGAGGTCTGCCCGGTCGCCATCGACATCCCCGAGGTCCTCGTCCACCTGCGCGAACAGGCCGTCGACCAGGGCCCCGGCCACCGCGTCGAGAAGGCCGTGATGAAGGCCGCCACCTGGCTGCTCGACCACCCCGCCGCCCTCGCCGCCGCCGAACGGGCCGCCTCCGCCACCCGCGGGCTGCACCTCAGGAAGCTCCCCCTGCCCGGCCCCGCCAAGGCCTGGACCGACACCCGGGACCTGCCCGAACTGCCCGCCGAACCCTTCCGGGACTGGTGGGCCGAGCACCGCGACCGCAAGGACGGCACCCCATGAGCTCCTCCCGCGACATCGTCCTCGCGCGCATCCGCAGCGCCCTCACCGACGTCCCGGCCGGAGAGGAGGCCGGCCGGCCGCCCGTCCGGCGCGAATACCGCTTCGCCCACGTCCTCGACGACCCCAAGGCCGTCCTCGACCTGCTCGCCGAGAACCTCGCCGACTACCGCGCCCACGTCCACCGCTGCACCGAGGACGCCCTGCCGGGCCTGATCGCCCGCCTGCTCGCCGACCGCGGCGCCCGCACCGTCGCCGTCCCCCCGGGCCTGCCCGCCGGATGGCTGGCCGCGGCCGACGTCGAACAGCGCCCCGACGACGGCACCCTGACCGCGCACCTGCTCGACAGCACCGACAGCGTCGTCACCGGCTGCGCCCTCGCCGTCGCCGAGACCGGCACCGTCGTCCTCGACAGCGGCACCGGCCAGGGCCGCCGGGTGCTCACCCTCGTCCCCGACCACCACATCTGCGTGGTCCGCGCCGAGCAGGTGGTCGCCTCCGTCCCGCAGGCGCTGCCCCGGCTCGACCCGGCCCGCCCGCAGACCTGGATCTCCGGCCCCTCCGCCACCAGCGACATCGAACTCACCCGGGTCGAGGGAGTCCACGGCCCGCGCACCCTCGACGTCGTCCTCCTCGACGGCTGACCCGGAGCACCACCCGGCAGGGCGGCCGCGGACAGCCTGACGAGTCCGCCCGCACGGTGGCGGGGCGGGGCCGGTGCCAGACTGGGAGGCGGGGTCTGCCCGACGGGAGTGGCCATGGACACGGTGACCGGAGCAGAGACGACCGCCCGCACGGCGCCGCCGCCCGGCCTGGAGACCGACGGACTCGCCGCCGACCTCCGCGGCGACCTGGTGACGCCGGCGGACCCGGGCTACGAACCGGCCCGGGAGATCTGGAACGGCTCCGTCGACCGCAGACCCGCCGCGATCGCCTACTGCGCGGGCGTCGCCGACGTCATCTCCGCCGTCCGGTTCGCCGCCGACACCGGGGTGCCGTTCGCCGTCCGCAGCGGCGGCCACAGTTTCCCCGGGCAGTCGCTCTGCGACGGCGGCCTGGTCGCCGACCTGTCCCGGCTCAAGGGCATCCGGGTCGACCCCGAGGCCCGCACGGCCCGCGTCCAGGCCGGCGTACTGCTCGGCGAACTCGACCACGAGACCCAGCAGTTCGGCCTCGCCGTGCCGGCCGGGATCGTCACCCACACCGGCCTGGCCGGCCTCACCCTCGGCGGCGGCATCGGCTGGCTGATGCGCCGCCACGGCCTGACGATCGACCAGCTGCTCTCGGTCGACCTGGTCACCGCCGACGGCGGACTCGTCCGGGCGAGCGCCACCGAGAACCCGGAGCTGTTCTGGGGCGTCCGCGGCGGCGGCGGGAACTTCGGCATCGTCACCGAGTTCGAGTTCCGCCTCAACCCGGTCGGTCCGACCGTCCTCGCCGGCCCGGTCCTGTGGGACATGGCCGACTCGGCCAGCCTGCTGCGCTTCTACCGGGAGTGGATCACCGGCGTGCCCGACGGGCTGACCACCGCCGTCGTGCACCGCAAGGCCCCGCCGCTGCCCGAGATCCCCGCGGAGTTGCACGGCCGCCCGGTGGCGATCGTGATCTGCTGCTGGACGGGCGACCTCGACGAGGGCGAGCGCGTACTGCGCCCGCTGCGCCGCTTCGGCCCGCCGGTGCTCGACCTGTGCCGCGCGAAGCCGTTCACCGAGCACCAGGCGATGCTCGACCCGTCCTTCCCGCGCCGCCGCTGGTACTACTTCAAGTCCTGCGACGTCGCCGAACTCACCGACGACATCATCGAGATCACCGCCGAGCGGGCCGCCCGGATCGCCTCGCCGCTCACCAGCTTCCCGATCTTCCACCTCGGCGGCGCGATCGGCCGGCTCGGCGAGGACGACACCGCGTTCAGCGGCCGCTCGGCCGGCCACACCTTCAACATCAACGGCAGCTGCGCCGACGCCGAGGGCTTCGCCGAGGAGCGGGAGTGGGTCCGCGGCTTCTGGTCGGCGCTCGCCCCGTACCACACCGGCGTCTACGTCAACTTCCTGATGGACGAGGGTGGTTCGCGGGTCGAGCAGGCGTACGGGACGGCCAAGTACCGGCGGCTGCGGGAACTCAAGCGCCAGTGGGACCCGGGCAACCTCTTCCGCCTCAACCAGAACATCCCGCCCGCAGCACCCTGACGCCGCCGTGCATTGACACCCACCGAGCGCTGACGCCCGCCGTGCCGCCGTCGGGAGCGGCGGCACGGCGGGCGTCGGAGGTGTCAGCGCAGCGCGGGTGCGTGCACCGGGTCGACCCCGAGCTCGTTGTGCCGGCCCGCCCAGTCCTGCAGCGCGGTGCGGCAGGCGTGGTCGAGGTGGCGCAGCGCGCTCAGGTCGAGTTCGATCGGCCGGTCCCGCGGCAGCGCCTCCAGGGTGTCCAGGATGCGCGGCAGCCGCAGGAAGGTGGCGTTGCCGGTGACCGCGACCCGGATGGGGCCGTCCGCGGTGTCCGTCACCTCCAGGTGAACGGAGGAGGTCTCCCAGGCGGTCTTCAGCACCGCGAGCACCAGGCCGAGGAGTACGCCCTCGAACATGTTGGTGGCGACGATCGCGACGGCCGTGGCCACCAGCACGACTGCTTCGCCGCGGTGCGAGCGCCACAGCGGCCGGATCGCCGAGACGGGCAGCAGTTTGCAGCCGGCGTGCACCAGGACACCGGCCAGGGCTGCCAGCGGGATCACCCCGAGCGCGGCCGGCAGCAGGGCGGCGAACAGCAGCAGCCACAGGCCGTGCATGACCCGGGCGGCCTTGGTGCGGGCGCCGGCCTGGACGTTGGCCGCGCTGCGGACGATGACGGCGGTCATCGGCAGTGCGCCGAGCAGGCCGCAGACGGTGTTCCCGGCGCCCTGCGCGATGAGCTCGCGGTCGTAGTCGGTGCGCGGGCCGTCGTGCAGCCGGTCCACCGCGGCGGCGCTGAACAGGCTCTCCGCGGAGGCGATCAGGGTGAAGGCGAGGACGGTGGCGATCGCCCCGGCCTCGGTGAGCACCGCGAAGCCGGAGGCGTCCGGCGGTTCGGTCACCCCGAGCAGGCCCTTCACCTCGACCTTGGCGATCGGCAGGCCGAGCGCGGCGACGGCGGCGGTGGCGAGGCCGACCGCGGCGAGCGGTGCGGGCAGGGCGCGGGCCTTGGCGGGCATCCTCTTCCAGAGCACCAGCACCGCCACGGTGCCGGCGCCGACGGCGAGCGAGGCGAGTCCGGTGGAGGAGCCGGCGGTGTCGGCGACCAGGCCGGGCAGCCCGGCGATGTTCGACGGGCCGCCGCCCCTCGCCTTGGCGCCGGCCAGCGCGTACAGCTGCCCGGCGATCAGCACCAGGCCGATGCCGGCCAGCATGCCGTGCACCACGGACACCGAGATGGCGCGGAACAGCCGGCCGAGTCTCAGTACGCCCATGAGCAGCTGGAGCAGGCCGGCGGTCAGCACCATGACGCCGAGCGCGCCGATGCCGAACTCGGTGACGGCCTCGTAGACCAGCACGGTCAGGCCGGCGGCCGGGCCGGACACCTGGAGGCTGCTGCCGGGCAGCAGCCCGGTCAGCAGGCCGCCGACGATGCCGGTGACCAGGCCGAGTTCGGCGGGGACGCCGGAGGCGACGGCCACGCCGACGCAGAGCGGCAGGGCGACCAGGAAGACGACGAGGGAGGCGGCGAAGTCCGCCCGGAGAGCTGGCGGGTCGAATGCGGTTGTGCGCAACATGAGGTCCTCTGTGGGTCGGTCGTGGAACGGCCGGCTCAAGGGCCGCTCAGAGCGGGAGGAAGGCGTCGTGGTCCGGCCGGTGGGCCAGGACCAGGCCGGTGTGCACCTCGTAGAACCAGGCGTGCAGGCGCAGTTGCCCGTCGGCCGTGCGGCGGGCGATGCCCGGGTAGCCGCGCAGCCGGTCGAGCTGGGTCAGGACGTGCCGCTGCACCGGGCCGGCCACCGTGGGGTCGAAGATCTCGGCGCGGCCGTCGGCGAGCGCGGCGCGGTCGGTGGTCGCCAGCCAGCCGCGGACGGCCGGCACGGCGCTGAGGTCGTCGCCGCGGACGACCGCGCCGACCGCCCCGCAGTGCGAGTGGCCGCACACGACGATGTCGCGTACGCCGAGCACCTCGACGGCGTACTCGACCGTCGCGGCCTCGCCGGACGGGTGGTCGACCCGGTAGGGCGGGACGATGTTGCCCGCGGTGCGCAGTTCGAAGAGGTCGCCGGGGTCGGCGCCGGTGATCAGGGACGGGACGACCCGCGAGTCGGAGCAGGTGATGAACAGGGCCTGCGGGGACTGCCCGGCCGCCAGGCCGAGGAACTGCCGGCCGTCCTGGGCGGCCCGGTCGCGGAAGGAGCGGGCGCGGTCGATCAAGGGGTCCATCGGGGCATACCTCCATGGCCCCGGCGCGCGGTCGCGCGGGGGCGTGATGTGGACGAGGGCTTCCCGCCGCGGCGGGCGGCGGTCGCGGTGAGCGTGCGGCGGCGCGGCCGGGCGCGGGTCAGCGCGATGCGGTCGCGGGCCGGGCGGCGGGGCCCGACGAGCGGGCCCCGGGCACGGTCAGCAGCGGAAGACCTGGTACATGGAGGCGGTGGATCCACCGGTGGGTCTGGACGGGTAGGGGAGGGGCGCGCCGGGCGCCCCGGGCCGGGCGGACGGGTCGGCGGCCGCGGTGGCCGCCACGGCGGAGGCGACCGGCCGCAGTACGGTGCCGCCGCCCGGGGCGGGCCGGCCGGCCGCGTGCGGGCCGTGCCGCAGCGGCACACCGGCCGGCAGCTCCTTCTCGGTCTCCTTGTGCTCGGCGACGTCGGCGGAGGCCGCGGCCGGAACGGCCTGGCGGGGCTTCAGGGCACCGGAGGCGCCGCCGCCCAGCAGCAGGGCGAGGCCGAGCAGGGCGGCCAGCAGGCCGGCGATCGTGCCGCGTGTACGCACCGGTGCTCCCCCTCCCGTGGCCGGCCGGCCGGACATGTTCACGTTGATAAACGCATGTGATGACGGATCAGTTTCCTCGACATGTGGAGATCGTGACGGGAAAGCGGCCGGTATCGGTACGTGTCCGAGCGATCCGCCTGTGAGTCACGGTGACGGAGCGTGAGGGGGAGCAGGAAGGGCGCACGGGGGTGACGTCGCTCGTGCGTGTGATCGTCCGGCGAATCCCCGTCCGCCGGGGCAGAGCCGGGGTCCGTCACTGCAGGTGGCGAACCGGGCGCGGCGCGCCCGGCGTCCCCGGTTCCGTGATCAAAGCTGTCATGGACGCATCCCCGCTGCTGTGGCCCGGGGTGCTCGGCTCGCTCGTGCTGGCCCTGCTGCTAGCCCGTCCGGCGGGCCGACTGCTCGCCGCGCACCGGGTCGCCGGCTTCCTCCTCGTGCTCTCGCTCGGCGGGATCGTCACCCTCACCCTGCTCCCGGACATCCGCCGCCCGCTCTGGGAGAACGCCCGCTACGCCGCCGACGCCTGCGTGTTCGGCCAGGCCGGGCCGCGGCCGCTCGCCGAGCTGCTCACCGCCACCCAGAGCAGCCTCAACCTGGCGCTGTTCGTCCCGCTCGGCGCCGCCGTCGCGCTGGCCGGAACCTGGCCGCGGCGGATCGCCGGCACGGTCACCGCGCTCGCCCTGCCGGTCGGCGTGGAGGCCCTGCAGTACGCACTGCCGGTGCTCGGCCGGGCCTGCGACGAGCAGGACGTCTGGGACAACCTGTTCGGCCTGGCGATCGGCGCGGTGCTCGGCCTGATCGGCGCGCCGCCGGTCCGCGGGGCCGTCCGTGCCCTGCGGGCCCGGCGCGGCCCCGCGTCCGCCCTCACGCTGCGGGAGCGCCCGGAGGGCGCGTATGCGCCCAGGTCTCCAGGCGTCAGAACTGCGGAAGACGTTTCTGAATAGGACAAGGGCCTGCGGATGGTTCCCCGCAGGCCCTTGGACTGGGTGGTGTGTCAGCTGCTGTAGAGGGCCGTGACCTGGGACGGGGTGAGGGCGTAGGGGAAGGTGCGAACGTCGCTGACGGCGCCAACGGTCTTGTTGTCGACGGGGTACTGGCTGGTGGCGTTGGCGCCGATGGTGATGGGGCCGGTGGCGTTCCACGGCGTGGGGTTGGTGCCGGCGCCGGCGTACTGGCCGTTGACGTAGAGCGTCATGGCATGGGTGGTGGCGTCGTAGGTGGCCACCAAGTGAGTCCACTGGCCGGTCTGGGGCGGGGCGGAGGCGTGGGCGGCGTAGTAGGTGGATGGGGAGATGTTGTCGGTGGAGGGGGAGACGAAGGTCCAGGCGTTGAACGCCTGGGAGTACTGGAGGTAGTACGCGCCCCGGGTGTTGGCGTTCTGGGTGACGAAGGTCTGGTAGCCGTTGAGGTTGCTGATCTTGGCCCAGGCGGAGACGGAGTAGCTCTGGCTGGTGTCGACGGAGGCGGTGGCGGTCTTGAGGTAGGTATTGCCGTTGAGCGTCAAGGCCGCGTCGGTGGTGCTCTTGTGGTCGGCTTCCCAGGCGGCGGTGCCGACGATGGTGGCGGGGTTGAGTCCACTGCTGTCGGTGGCGGTGTTGTTGTTGCTGCTCGTAGCGGTCAGCGGCCACTGGTCGGTGCCGAGCGCGGTGCTCAGTACGGTGTCGGGCCCGGTGGCCCAGGTGTAGCCGGGGGCGGTGGTCGTGCCGGTGCGCTCGCCGGTCCAGACCTGGACGGCGCCGGCGGGGGTGATGCCCCACAGGGTGGGGTTGGTGCTGCCGGTGAGGTCGCCGTCGGAGCCGACGCGCGGCCAGCTCGTGGAATACACCCGACTTACGATCTGGGCGTCGGAGGCGATGTCGGTGATGATGGGGTAGGAGGTTTCGGTCCCGAAGTCGGGGTCGGTGTACGTGCCGGTGCCGGCGGTGAAGGTGTATCCGCGCAGGTCGCCGTTGCCCGAGTTGCGGGCCCACAGCCCGGGGTGGCCCTGGCCGGCCCAGTCGCCGGGGGAGATCAGGTCCCAACTCTTCCAACCGTCGGAGCTGATCTTGATGGGGGCGGCGAGTGCGGTGTCGCTGTAGGAGGGGTAGAACCAGAGCGTGCCGTCCTGGGTGGCCGGGTTGGTCTCGACGGTGAGCAGTCCGGTGCGGTTCTGGAACTTCTTGGCTGTGTCGAGGCTGCCGGTGGCCGGGTCTCCGAGAGCGGCGATCTGCAGGACGGTGGACCAGTCGGTGGCGTTGTAGCCGGTGCAGTTGTCGGGACGGCCAGCCATGGGGGCGCAAGTCGGTTTGGCGATGGTCTGCTTGGTGTCGAAGACGCCGGGGACTCCGGTGTTCCCGGGATTCTTGTAGTAGTACATTGCGGCGGCGCCGTCCTTGTGGACGATCAGGTCGTCGACGTTCATGCCGCCGCGCAGGCTGCCGCGGTGGGTGGTGCGGTAGTTGGCCCAGGAGTCACCGCCCGGCGAGCCGGCCTTCTTCGCGGCCAGCAGGGTGGTGGGATTGCCGGCCTGCGGGTTGCCGGGGACGGTGTAGGCGCGCAGGTTTCCGCCGGCGTCCGGGGCGAGGATGTCAGGTACCCCGTCGCCGGTGACGTCGCCGAAGGCCGGGGCCGGCCCGGAAGGGTTCCACGGCACGTAGAACGCGTACGGGGCGATCGGGGAGAGATTGCCGGCGTTGTCCTCGGCCTGGACGTAGAGGATGTTGGTGCCCCAGTGGCCGGGGGTGATGTTCGGGATCTGGCCGGTGGGCATGGCCGCACCGCACTGCCAGGTCGCGCCTGCGAGCTGCGGGTCCCAGCTCCAGCGCAGGCAGGCGAGGCCGGAGGTGTTGAGGCCGCTGGGGTTGGGGTCGGCTGCGGTGAACGGCACCGCGCCGCTCTGCCCGGCGTAGATCTTCGACGCCTGGCCGTTGCCGGAGGGCGGGAACTGCGTGGCGGGGTCGCTGACCGTCCCGGGGAAGGACAGGGTGGGCGGCGTGGTGTCGACCTTGAAGAAGCACACGGGGGTGGCGCCCGACCACGACACGCCGGCCAACTGGTCGCTGGCCATGATGCTGTAGCCGTAGGAGTGCCCGTCCTTGATCACACCGGGCTTGACGGTGAACGGCGCGTCGCCACCGCTGGCCACCAGTGGCGAGTAGCCGCTGTCCACGTCGGGTGCGTTGGGCAGGTTGTAGTCCCAGATGTGGTTCCAGGTGTAGAGCTGGCTCTGGATCGGGCTGGAGACGGTGGAGTTGATCGTCACCCCGCCGGTCCGGTCTGCGCCGGCGCCGAGCCAGGCCCAGGCGGTGCTGATGCCGTTGCCGCACGACTGGGTGGTCTGCGACGGGCTCACGATCTTCGGCGCGGGCGACACGCCCGGGTTGGTCGGGGTGTTGGGCACCCGGTCGTACTCCACGTACAACGAGGGCTGGTAGGTAAAGCGTTTGAAGCCGTTCTGGTTGCTCTCGTCGCCGTACAGGCCGAAGGTCAGTGTGTCGTGGTCGCCGCCGTACTGCTGCAGGGTGCCGGTGATGTCGTAGCTGAACGGCACGTTGTCGTAGCAGTTGCCGTGTCCGGAGCCGCCGACCCACTGGCGGCCGAGCGTGCCGCCGATCGGGCCGGGCTTCCGCTCCCAGCTCGTCGTGCCGTCGATGGCTCCGGTGAGGTACAGGTCCAGGGGGTAGGTGTTGGTGCAGGACCAGTCGGCCGACACGTACTCCTGCAGGTCCATCCGCGCGTAGTGGAAGACCGCGCCGTGCAGGGGACTGGTGTTGAACTGGTAGAACGTGCGGTACACGTCGGATGGCGAGCAGCTGCCACCGGCGGCGTAGTACCCGCAGAGGCCGGCCCCGGGGTGGTCCTGGTCGGCACTGCCGGTGCGGTTCCCGTTGGTGGTGGTCGGGTGGGCGGACTGGACCCAGGTCCAGGCGTTGGCCGCCGTGGTCAGCGGGACCCAGGCGGGGTCGATGAAGTACGGGGCGGTGCCGTGGGCGAGCAGGTCCTGGTCGGGTGCCAGGCTGACACCGCGGGTTGTGGCGGTGACCGGCATCCCCGCGGTCTTCGCACCGACTCCGGGGCCTTCGGCGGTGCTGGTCGTCGATGCCTTGCTGGTGGCGCCGGTGTCGGTGGTGGAGTCCGCGCCTACCGCATTCCGGGCCGGGGAGCGGGTCAGTGCGATCTTCGCCGTATCGGTTGCGGGGGCGGTGCTGTCCCACATCTGCGAGGTGGGGGCGAGCCACCGCGGCTTGCCGTCCGACGCGGTGGCGGTCAGGTTGCCACCTTGGTCGCTGGTGACGGTGACGCCGTCGGCGACGGTGTCGAAGTGCAGGTTCTTCAACGCGGAATTGGCCGCGGCGGCCTGGGTCCTGACGACGAGTACCGTGGTAAGCCCGCCAGCCTTGGTCGCGGTGACCTTGAGGTCGATGTCCGGTGCCACCGAAGGGTAGAGCAGGCTGTCGCCCTTGACACTCGGCGTGGGCAGCGCGAACGGGGCGCTCAAGGAAAGCTTCTTGCCGTCCGCACTGGTCATCGTCGCGAGCGGACCACCGCCGCCCTTGGACAGCACCAGCGCACCGGCCGCTGCCTTCGGTGAGAACGTGCCGTCAGCGTTCGCTATCAGGCTCGCGTCCAGCGCCGTCCAGGCGTCGTCCTTCTTCACCCGCTGCTGGTCGGGGTGACTGGTCAACGCCAGGTGCCCATCCGGCGTAGCCGCGGTCTCACTGAACTCCGTCGTCAGCGAGGTGATCGCAACCTTCTGCCCGGTCGCCTTCGCCTTTGCTAGGGCCTGCTCGGTCTCGCCGGCCGGCGGCTGCTCCGCTGCGCGCTCCGCCGTTGCTGCAGTGATGTGATCCTGGGAGGGCATCGCCGTGTCGGCCATCGCGGGTAGGACCGCCGTGGTGAGAGCCGCGGACACCGCCAGCGCGGTGGTGACGGTCAAGGCGCGAAGTGACGGCCTGTCACCGCGGCGAGATGTGGTCAAAGCGAGCCCCCTGAAATGTATGTGACGGACCCACATGTGCGCGCAGGTCATCGACACGCTCTCGACTCGGAGCGGCTCTCTGCAACGGCATATGTGGAGAGGCTGTCCGGAATGCGCTGCTGGCGGACGATATGCCTGGGCTATGACATCAATCACAAGGTAAAGACTTCTTCTCTCCTCTTGATCCTGCTGGTTCGATGGCGGCTACGATCCGCCCGTTTGCTCAGGAACCAATCGGGCCGGGCGGATGCTTGGCCGGCAGGGGGGAAGTTCGGTGGCTTTGCTACGGGGCGTGGGTGCCGTCCGGCACGCCCGCGCAAGGGCGTTGCGGAGGCTGGCGACGATCACCGCAGCAGCGGTGCTCGGCTCACTGATCGCGCCGGTGTCGGTGGCGGTGGCCGCCAGCCCCGATTTCTCACGTAAGTGGGAGCCTCCCAACACCTCGCTGCCCAAGACGGCCTCGGTAGAGGGACACGCCGTTCCGAATTCCGCGGTGACAAAGCCGGCACACCCTGTTCCCCCGGTCTGGGCGCCGGCCAAGCTCGTTAACATGCCACCGCGTGGACACGCGAGTGTGAAGCTGGCTGCCTCCCCGAAGCCCCAGGCGAAGGCCCAGCACGACAGCGCAGCGGCCGTTGGGCCCCAGACACCCGCGGACGGCCTGCCGGTCGCACTGGCACCCCTGGCCGCCACGGCGGCCGGTGAACAGACCGTCGATGTCGACGTCCCCGACGCCAAGACCGCCCAGGCGGCCGGTATCTCCGGTCTGGCCATGGCGCTCTCCCGCCCGGACAAGGCCGACGCTCGCCCGGTCCGGATCTTCGTCGACAGCACCCGGGTGGACACCGCCTTCGGCGCGGACTGGATCGCCCGCTCCCACCTGGTCGCGCTTCCCGCCTGCTCACTCACCTCGCCCCAGGTCAAGGGCTGCCTCGAGCAGACGCCGGTCCCTTCGCACTACGACGCTGCCACGAAGAAGCTGATCGCCGACATCACCCTGCCCGCCAGCAGCGGTTCCACCGGAACGCACATCCAGGCACTCACTGCGACGGCCACATCGGGGAACGGCAGCGTGGTGCTTGCCGCCGTATCGGGCTCCTCCAGCGGTGCCGGTTCCTACACGGCGACGCCGCTGAACCCGTCCCAGGCATGGACCAGTGGAGGGTCGTCGGGCGGCTTCGCATACTCGTATCCCATCCAGAGCCCCGCCACACTTGGCGGCGCAGTCCCTGGAGTGACGCTCGGCTACGACTCAACATCGGTGGACGGCAAGACCTCCGCGACGAACTCCCAGGCCTCCTGGATCGGCGACGGCTGGGACTACAGCGCCGGCTTCGTCGAGCGCTTCTACAAGCCGTGCTCCAAGGCCGGCATTGCCGGCTCGGGCGACCAGTGCTGGGCCGGGGCCAACCTGACACTGTCCCTGGCGGGTCACTCGGGCGAATTGGTCCCGGATGACGCGTCCTGTCAGAGCGATGCGCCGGCCACCACAGAGCAGTCCAACTGCACCTGGCGGATTAAGGGCGATGACGGCACCAAGGTCGAGTTCCTGACCGGTGCCACCAACGGCACCTGGAACGGTTCCTTCATCAAGGTGACCGACACCGGCGGCACCGTGTACTACTTCGGCCTCAACCACCTACCCAGCGCCACAGGCAACCCGACCGGCACCGGTCCGGCCAGCGGTGCCGCGTGGACGGTGCCGGTGTATTCGCCCAACAGGGGCGACCCGTGCCACGATTCCGCCAAGGGCAACGACTCCTGGTGCCAGACCGCCTGGCGCTGGAACCTCGACTACGTCGTCGACACCCACGGCAACCTCACCACCTACACCTACACTCCCGAAAGCAACTCGTACGCGCGCGGCGGCGGTCAGAACAACGGCACCGGCACCAACACCTCCTACACCCGCTCCGGTGTCCTCGCCGCCATCGGCTACGGCCAGCTCCTGTCCGACCAGCTGAACGCCGCAGGCGGCTACAAGCCCGCCGCCCAGATCGTCTTCACGCCGGCCGAGCGCTGCGTCACCTCCACCACCGCCTGCGACCCCTCCCAGCGCACGACTGCGAATGCCACGAACTGGCCGGACGTCCCCCTCGACGAGCAGTGCGGCGCCACAGGCACCTGCACCAACTACGGCCCGACGTTCTGGACCACCAAGTGGCTGAGCGCCATCACCACCCAGGTCCGGGTCAACGGCGCCTACCAGGATGTCGACTCCTACGCCCTGAAGCACGTGTTCATCAACGTGCAGAACACCACTGAGAGCACCCAGGTTCCCTGGTTGGCCTCCGTCCAGCACACTGGAAAGGACATCCAGGCTTCCAGCACGCAGGTCGTCCTGCCGGCGGTCTCGTTCACCGCGATGCTGCTGCCCAACCGCGTGGACGGCTCCAACCTGGTTCCCTCACCGCCGGCCTACAACCGACCCCGTATCCAGCTGATCACGACCGAGACCGGCGGCACCATCGGCGTCGACTACAAGCCTGCCGGATGCTCGCGGGTCAACCACGTCATGCCGGCCTCGGCCGACAGCGATACCCGTTCCTGCTACAACGTCAAATGGAGTCCGCCCGGCTCGATCGCCGGCAGCGACCCCATCGACGACTGGTTCCTGCGTTACCCGGTCAATACTGTGACCGTCAACGCGAACACCCCGGGCGCGGTGCCGATGGCGACCGCCTACACCTACGGCAACGCGGCCTGGCACCGTAACGATTCCCCGCTGACCGACGACAAGAACCGCACCTGGGACGTCTTCCGCGGCTACGCCTCCGTCACCACCGTCCGCGGCAGCGGGAACGACGGCCCAAAGGCCCAGAGCAGCACCACCTACTACCAGGGCATGGACGGTGACAAGACCGCCATCGGGACACGCAGCGCCACCGTCGCGGGCCCCAACAGCGGTCCGGTCACCGACGCCGACTGGCTCTCCGGCCAGACGCTGGAGTCCGACACCTACACCCAGGCCGACGGCAGCATCACCGCCTACACAGTGAACACCAGCAGCGGTCCGGCCACCACGGCCACCCACAGCCGGGGCACCCTCCCCGCGCTCATCGCCCGCTACTCCTCCACCACCGTCACTTCTGTCTCCAAGGCCCGCAAGGCCGACGGCACCTGGGGCACCACCACCAAGACCACGACCACCGACGCCGCCCACAACAATAGGCAGCTCACCGCGCTTGACGCGGCCGACGGCCTGCCGGACGTGTGCACACGCTACGCATACGCCACCGGGCCCGACCCACAGCGTTCCAGCCTTTCCGCCCAGAGCGTCGTCGTCAGCGGTGCCAACGCCTGCAGTGCCACGGCCAGTGCCACCAACACCGTCTCTGGCGCACGGACCCTGTACGACTCGCTTGACTACGGCAAGGCCGGCGCCGTCGGTGACGTGACCGCAAGTCAGGTACTCGACTCCTGGGACAGCGGCGGCAACCCCGTCTATACCACCACCGCCACCAGCACCTACGACGACTACGGCCGAGGGCTGACCGCGACCGACCCCAACGCGACCGACAAGGCGCACACCAACGGTGCCACCACGACCACTTCCTACGGGGCCGCGAACGCCGGCGAGCTGCCCAACTCCCTGACCCTCACCAGCCCCGCGCCCGCCGGCGCTGTTGATGTCGACACAGGCCGCACAGCCACCACCACCCTGGACACGGCTCGCTCCCTGCCCCTGACCGTCGCCGACACCAACGGCCGGGTCACCACACAAAAGTACGACGCATTGGGGCGTCTCACCGCGGTCTGGCTGCCCGGACGGGCCACCACCGCGAGTGCCTCCAAGGCATTCGCCTATTCCGTGCCCGGCATCGTGAACAACGCCGCCGTCCCACCGACCATCATCACCACCACCCTGGCCGGTACAACAGCCCAGGCCGACAACCACACGCTCTCCATCCAGATCATGGACGGCTTGGGACGGACCATCCAGACCCAGTCCAGCCCCGCCGCCAGCGCCTACACCGGCCGCATGATCAACGACGCGGCCTACGACTCGCAGGGCCGGATCCTGCGAACCAACGCCGCCTGGTACAACAACGACACCGCACCCGTTACGGCGCTGTACCAGACCACCACCGGAGAGGTGCCCGCGCAGACCTACACCGTCTACGACGGCCTCGGCCGACCGGTCACCAGTCAGTTCCTCGCTCACGGAACGGTGCAGACCACTACCACGACCGGCTACCCGGGTGTCGACCGCGTCGACGTCTCCCCGCCGTCGGGAGCCACACCGACGTCCACCGTGAGGGACGCCCGCGGCCGTACCGCCCAGCTGTGGCAGTACAAGACCCCCACTGCAACCGGCAACAGTGCTGATGCCGATATCACCACCTACACCTACACACCGGCTGGTCAGGCCGCCACCCGCACGGATGCGGCAGGCAACACATGGACCTACGGCTACGACCAGCGCGGCCGCCAGAACACCGCCACCGACCCCGACACCGGTACCAGCACCAGCACGTACGACGCGGACGGCCGCCTCGCGACCACCACCGACGCCCGGGGCCAGAGCCTCACCCGTACCTACGACCTGCTCGGCCGCCCGACCGCCACGTACACCGGCACTGCCGTCGACACGGCCAAGCAGCTGACCGCCCTCACCTACGACACCGTGGTCAAGGGACAGCCGGCCAGCTCCACCCGCTACGTCGGCGGCGCCTCAGGCTCCGCGTACACCACCGCGGTCCTGGCGTACAACACCGCGTACCAGCCGACCAAGACGACCACCACCATCCCCGGCTCGGAGATCGGCTCAGCCACGCCGTTCACCTACACCTACCAGGCGGTGTACGACCCGGGCACAGGGCTGCTGACCAAGGACTCCCGCTCGGCGGTCGGCGACATCGCCGCCGAACTGGTCAACTACGGCTACGACACCAACGGCACCCTCCAGTCCTACGGCAGCCCCACCTTCACCTATGACCTCTCCAACGACTACGACGCCCACGGCCGGCCGATCCGCGCCACGCTCAACCCGTGGGGTACTCAGATCGTCGTCACCAACACCTTCGACGAGCCCACCGGGCGCCAGCTCACACAGTTCGTCGACAAGCAGACCGCCGGCACCGGAGCCGTCCAGCAGACCACCTACACCTACGACCCCGCCGGCCGGATCACCGCCATCCGCGGCATCGCCGACAACACCCCCTCCGCGACCGACCTGCAGTGCTTCACCTACGACTACCTCGGCCGCCTTACCACCGCCTGGTCCGACACAGGCGCCCTGACCCAGTCAGTACAGCCCACCGTCGGCGGCCGCGGCTCCTGCGCCAACACTTCACCCACCAGTGGCGCCCAGGCCCCGCTCAAGACCACCGTCGGCGGCCCCGCCGCGTATTGGCAGAGCTACACCTACGACCTCACCGGCAACCGCAAGCAGCTCGTCCAGCACAACCCCGCCGGTGACACCACCAAGGACACCACGCTCACCCAGGACTTCCCGGCCCCCGGCACCGTCAACACCAAGACCACCGCCCCAGGGACCGGCGGTGGCACCGGAGGCCCCCACACGCTCCTCGGCACCACAGCCACCGGCATCACCGGTCCCACGGGCAGCACTCTGCAGTACGACGCGGCAGGCAACACCACCGCCGTCACCGATACCTCAGGCACGACCAGCCTCACCTGGGACGTCGAGGAGAAGCTCGTCTCCACCACCAAGACCGGCGGTGCGGGGTCGACCACCTACCTCTACGACGCGACCGGCAATCAGCTCATCCGCCGCGACCCCGGCAAAACGACCATCAACCTCGGTGGCGGAGACGAACTCGTCTACAACACCACCGCGAAGACCACCACCGGCGTCCGCTACTACCAGATACCCGCCGGCGTCACCCTCGTCCGCCAGGGCGGCACCTCGACCTACCAAATCAGCGACCACCACGGCACCGGCAGCCTCGCCCTCGACGCCACCACCCTCGCCGAATCCCGCCGCCCCAGCGACCCCTTCGGCAACCCCCGCGGCACCCAGCCCACCACCTGGGCCGGCGACCACGGCTTCGTCGGCGGCACCAAGGACGACGCCACCGGCCTCACCAACCTCGGCGCCCGCGAATACCAACCCACCACCGGCCGCTTCCTCAACCCCGACCCCATCCTCGCCCCGGACAACCCGCAACAGTGGAACGGCTACGCCTACAGCAACAACGACCCCGTCAACCTCAGCGACCCCAGCGGACTCTTCTGCGACGGCTGCACCACCAACAACCCCGGCTCCGCCTGGAACGACGGACACCCCGGCTGCGCCGCCACAACCTGCTACAACAGCGACGGATCCACCACTAACGTCGAGAACACCGTCCACGTCCACAACACGCCCCCGCACCACAAGAGCGGAGATGACGGCAAGGACCACTATGTCGCAGGCATCCGCATCCTCACTGCCAAGGAACTCGCCGCTCGTGGCTGGAGCGGAACCTACGAAGAACAAGTAGCCCTGTGGACCAGGAACGTCTGCCTCGGCGTCCACACTCCTAACTACGACGCTATGTGCAGCCTGGCCGGTCGTGCCGGAATGCTCGATGCGACCAGCCCCGGCCAGAAGGTTGTGGCCGCCGCCTTCACTGCACTCGCATTCTGCGTCCTCGCACCCGAGGTCTGCGTTTCCGCCGCGTTCGCGGCAGCCCAGGGCGAGGTCGACGTGGCCTCGGGCGGCAGCCTTGCCGTTGGGGGAAGCTCCCTCTACCTCGTCGAACGAGCCGCCGAAGCGTTCTTCGGAAAGATGGCAGCCAGGGAAGTCGACGACCTGGCCGCAGGCTGCTTCGGACGCAACAGCTTCACCGCCGACACGCATGTTCTCATGGCTGACGGCAGCACAAAACCGATCAGTGACATCAAGGTCGGCGACGAGGTAAGTGCAACCAATCCCGTAACGGGTGCGACGAAGCCGGAAAAGGTCGTCGCGACCATCACCACTCCGGACGATCAAGACTTCACAGACCTCACCACCACGAAGACCCAAACCGCCGCCACCGAAAAATCTCAGCCGCAGACAAGCCTCACCACGACCTGGCACCACCCCTTCTGGGACGCCACCACCCAGCGATGGACCGACGTCTCCCAGCTCCAGGTGGGCCACACACTGCGTCAACCCGACGGTGAAACTGTTCTGGTGACAGCTGTACGTAACTACCACCAGCATGCGCTCACCTTCAACCTCACCATCGCCGACCTCCACACGTACTATGTACTCTCCGGGAACACGCCAGTGCTGGTTCACAATGACGGTGGCAGTGACCTGGTAACCGTTGGGCGCTGGATGTCGACCGAGGAATATCAGAAGATGTTGGATACGGGAATGGTTCAGGCGGGGGCGGGAGATAGGACCTTCGTGGTATACCCGGCTAGTCCCGATGCGTATATTTCCGCGCGACCAGGCTCCGTCTATGTAGAGTTTGATGTGCCACACTCTCTTCTGTCTCCGGGCGGAAGGCCAGGTGACTACAAGCTCTCCGGGCCGGCTTCTCTTGATGCTCGACTCGCGGCCAGGAAGGGCCTGCCGGCCCCGCAGATGCCGGCTGCGGAAAATATTCGACTCGGAGGTGGATCGGGATGCCCCTAGGGGTTTCTCTGCTGGTGAGTGCGCAGGAATGGATCGATGCGCGGACTGACCAGGTGCGCCAAAGCGGCGTAGCGATGGAGATCAATAATTCTCCAGCCGATCGAGACCCGCGATCCATTCAGTGGATTCTAGAAAGCCCAGACAAATTTGGAGAGATTATTCTCTGGGAGAGCGGGGAGGTTGAGGTTAGCTTCGCTGTAATCGAGACGAGTGAGGTTCGTGCCGAGCATCGCGATATCACGAGTCCGGCGGAGCTCGAAGATACCTTGACTGAAGTCCTTCGATGGGTGATCGGATCATCTGATTAAGAACTGATTATTCGTCTCGAGAGAGATAAGAGATAGAGGCCCCGTCGGAGTGGCACTTCCGGCGGGGCTTCTTGGCGTCTGACGGCAGTAGTTGACGGCAACGTCAGCGGACGGGTGCTGCACAAAGCGGTGGGTCGTCGCCGTCGTCGGAGGCGGTGCCGGTCTCGGAGGGCTGGCCGAGGGTACGGCCGAGGAGGTCGATGGCGTTGCGCTGGAGGCGGAGGCGGACGTGTGCGAGACGGTGGGGGTGACGCCGAAGTGGGCGTGGCCGAGGAGTTCCTTGATGACGACGAGTTCGACGCCCTGTTCCAGGAGGAGGGTCGCGGTCGAGTGCCTCAGGTCGTGGAAGCGAATCTGTCGGAGGCGGGCGCGGCGGAGGAGGGCGTTGAAGGGGCGGGTGAGGGTGGCGGGTTCGATGGGGTGGCCGTCGGGTCGGGTGAAGACGTGGCCGCTGTTCACCCAGCTCGCGCCGGCCTTCTCCTTGTCTAGGGCCTGCTGCTTGCGGTAGGTGCGGAGTGAGGGCAGGCAGGGGGCTGGGAGGGTGATGCGGCGTTCGGAGCTGACTGTCTTGGTGTGGAGGGTGGTCAGGCCGCCGGTGCGGGTGCGTTGGAGGGTGCGGCGGATGCTGGCGATGCCATTGACGTGATCGAGGTCTTCCCAGCGAAGGCCGAGGAGTTCGCCCTTGCGGAGGGCGAGTTCGAATAGGGCGTGGAGGCGGTGGCCCTGGGTGGCGGTGAGGAAGGTGCGGGCTTCGTCGGCGGTGAGGGGTTCGAAGCGGCGGGGCGGGGTGTGCCGGTGCGGACGTTGCGGGCGACGTTGCGCGGGATCTCTTCCTCCCGGACGGCGTGCTCCAAGGCGGACTTGAGTATGGAGTGGGGTCGGGCAGGCCGGCGTGGGCGCGCGCCTGTTCGGTGCGCCAGGCGCGCCGTTCGTCGCGCAATTGGCCGAGGGCGACGGAGTAGCAGCGGGACTTGGTGGAGAAGTGGCCCCGGAAGCCGAGCATGTGCGCCCACTTCCAGAGCTTGAGCGCTTCGAACTCCGGGCGTTTGCCCAGTTCCCGGCAGGTGCGGATCATCTGCCGCGCGTGGCGTTCGACGGCGAGGCGGGGCAGCGGACGGGCCTGTCCGGTGCCGCCGCAGGCGGTGCACTGGAGCGGGGTTCCGTGTGCGGCCAGGGTCATGCCGCGTCCCTGGCAGGGACGGCAGAACAGGGCGCGGTCGAGAGCGCCGGAGGTGTCGGCGGACTTGGTGGCGTACTTGGTCACGTAGGCGGCGACCGCGTGATCGGTGAGCTCGGCGTTGGTGCCGAAAGCGGTGATCTCGCGCACGTCGAGCTGTTCACCCCAGGCGAGTTCGCGTTCCCCGACCGCGTCCGAGACGACGCTGACCGAGACGCGGGCGGCGGCCCGGATGGCGTCGGCGAGCATGGTCACGGTGGCAGACGGGGGCGGGGCTGAGTGCTGTCGTCGGGTCCGTCGAGGCGGATGACGGCGTGGAAGTGGACCAGGCCGCGCTTCTGGTACTCGGCGACCTTGGCGAAGGAGACACGCAGCACTGCGCGGGCCGCCTTCTGGGTCAGGCCGAGCTGGGCGGCGATCTCGCGGCGCAGGTAGATCGTGAAGCGCGCCCACAAGGCTCCGGCGTGGGCGTTGAACAGCACCGCGCCCGGGTAGTCGTAGGTCTTCGGGTCCAGCGGAGTGCCGAGCAGCGCGTCCGTGGGTTCGTGGTGCTTGCCGTAGCGGCAGGGCCGCAGGACACCGCCCGCGTCGGTGGGGCGGTTGTGGACGGGGCCGAAGGACAGCGCGGTGAGCGTGGCGAACACACGGGGGTGGGTGCGGACGGTGTCCGGCACGCTCTTGCCGCCGGTCAGACCCGCCCGGATCAGTTGGAAGGTGTCGGCGGCGTAGATGCGGGAGCAGGCCGGGCAGCGCGAGGCGCGGCGGTTGCCGCAGGCCGTCAGCAGGCTGCCCGTGGGCTCGTCGGCGGTGCTGTAGGAGCGCAGTACCTCACCCGTGAGCGCGTCGATCGGGAACGGTGCAGGAGACGCGACCGCTGCTCCCGTTTCGGGTGCCACCCCAAGGGCTCCGACCGAATGGCTCGAAAAGACCTGAATCAACCAGCGTTCTCGTGGGTGAAGCGCCCAGCGAGACGGGCGGGCCGGTCACTGCGGCGTCACGCAGACCTCCGGTCCGGTGGATAGACCAGGGTGAAGGCATGCCGCAGGCTCGGGGCACGGTTGGCGGACCCTGGGAGCTGAAGCTGGCGGGTGCGGGCCTCGCCAAGGGTCTTCGCGGCTGTCCGTCCAGTGGGCTTTCGGTTGAGGCGACGCGTCCGACCGGGTTGGCGGCCGAATGCGGCGCGGCGCCCGGGGTAGGTCTGAAGGCGAACGCGCAGCGGCCGCCGACGGAGGCGGCACCCACTCCCCGCCCCTCCGGTCCGGACCGAGGGCGGTGACCAGGAGGAGAGACGATGGTGCACGCTCGTGCCGGCCGGCCCGCCGGTCCGGAGGACCTGGTGGACGTGGCCCGGCTGGTGACCGCGTACTGGACGCTGCACCCGGACCCGGCCGAGCCGGGCCAGCGGGTGGCGTTCGGTACCTCCGGCCACCGCGGCTCCTCGCTGGACACCGCGTTCAACGAGGACCACATCGCCGCGACCACCCAGGCGATCTGCGAGTACCGCGCGGCCCAGGGCACCACCGGCCCGCTCTTCCTCGGCATCGACACCCACGCGCTCTCCGAGCCGGCCCGGGCCACCGCCCTGGAGGTGCTCGCCGCCAACGGCGTAACCGTGCTGCTGGACAGCGCCGACGGCTTCACCCCGACTCCGGCGGTCTCGCACGCGATCCTCGCCCACAATCGGACCCACCCGCAGCAGCTCGCCGACGGCATCGTGGTCACGCCCTCGCACAACCCGCCGCGGGACGGCGGCTTCAAGTACAACCCGCCGAGCGGCGGCCCGGCCGGGTCGGCCGCCACCGGCTGGATCCAGGACCGCGCCAACGCCCTGATCGAGGCCGGCCTCGCCGGCGTCCGCCGCATCCCGTACACGCGGGCGCTGGCCGCCGACACCACCGGCCGGTACGACTACGTCACCACCTACACCGAGGACCTCCCGCAGGTGCTCGACCTCGACGCCGTCCGCGCCGCGGGCGTGCGGATCGGCGCGGACCCGCTGGGCGGCGCCTCGGTCGCCTACTGGGGCCGGATCGCCGAGACCCACCGCCTGGACCTCACGGTGGTCAACCCGCTCACCGACCCGACCTGGCGGTTCATGACCCTGGACTGGGACGGCAGGATCCGGATGGACTGCTCCTCACCCTCCGCGATGGCCTCCCTGATCGGCCGCAAGGACGAGTACACCGTCGCCACCGGCAACGACGCCGACGCCGACCGGCACGGCATCGTCACCCCCGACGGCGGCCTGATGAACCCCAACCACTACCTCGCCGTGGCGATCGACTACCTCTTCCGGCACCGCGGCGGCTGGTCCGAGACGGCGGCGGTCGGCAAGACCCTGGTGTCCTCCTCGATGATCGACCGGGTGGCCGCCGAGCTGAAGCGCGAGCTGGTCGAGGTGCCGGTCGGCTTCAAGTGGTTCGTCGACGGGCTGCTCGACGGCAGCGTCGCCTTCGGCGGCGAGGAGTCCGCCGGCGCGTCCTTCCTGCGCCGGGACGGCTCGGTGTGGACGACCGACAAGGACGGCATCCTGCTCGCCCTGCTCGCCTCCGAGATCACCGCCGTCACCGGCCGCAGCCCCTCCGCGCTGTACGGCGAGCTCACCGCCCGGTTCGGCGACCCCGCCTACGCCCGGGTCGACGCCCCCGCCACCCGCGAGCAGAAGGCCGTCCTCGGCAGGCTCTCGCCCGCCCAGGTCCGCGCCGACCGGCTGGCCGGCGAGCCGGTCACCGCGGTGCTCACCGAGGCCCCCGGCAACGGCGCCGCCATCGGCGGCCTCAAGGTCTGCACCGAGAACGCCTGGTTCGCCGCCCGCCCCTCCGGCACCGAGGACGTCTACAAGATCTACGCCGAGAGCTTCCACGGCCCCGCCCACCTCGCCCAGGTCCAGGACGAGGCCCGCGCCCTGGTCGCCGACGCCCTCGGCGGAACGGACTGACGATCTAGGATCACCTCATGTCGCTGCCGCACGCCATCCTCACCGCCCTGCTGGAGAAGCCGTCCTCGGGACTGGAGTTGACGCGCCGCTTCGACAAGTCGATCCGCTACTTCTGGTCCGCCACCCACCAGCAGATCTACCGCGAGCTCGGGCGGCTGGAGAAGGACGGCCTGATCCGCGCCGTCCCCCAGCCGCCCAGCCGCGGCCAGCGCAAGGAGTACGAGGTGCTCCCCGAGGGCCGGGCCGCCCTCACGGAGTGGATCGGGCAGCCGCAGGACCCGCGGCCCATCCGCGATCCGCTGCTGCTGCGCCTGCGGGCCGCCGCCGCGGTCGGCGCCGGCGCCGCCCTGGAGGACGAGCTGCGCCGCCACCTCGACCTGCACCAGCGGCAGTTGGACGAGTACCGGGAGATCGAGCTGCGCGACTTCCCTGCCGAGCGAGCCGGCGGCGAGAACCGGCTGCAACACCTGGTGCTGCGGGCCGGCATCGGCCTGGAGACGTACTGGGTGGAGTGGCTGGAGGCGGCCCTCGCCACCTACGAGTGAGGGTCAGTGCCCCCGCCGCCACTGGCGGAACCGCCACACCAGGCAGGACCCGATCGACACCCCGACCACTCCGGCGGCGACCGCCAGCCAGCGCTGGTTGGCGATGTGGGCCCCGGTGAAGACCATGATCACCGAGACGGCGAACGGCACCACCAGCACCGCGATCGTCCGCAGGAAGACCAGCATCGCGAGCGGCCGCACCCGGCCCCGCCCGCGGGTCCGTGCCGCCTGATCCCGCTCGTCCTCGACCAGCCCGAACAGGATCGACGCCCGGGTCGCCAGCCGCAGCGTCGCCGAGCGGTACGCCACGCCCAGCACCGGCACCCAGACGAACGGGAGCATCAGGCCGACCGCGACCAGCAGCACCACCCCGGCCCAGCGCAGATAGCGCAGCCGCCCGGCCGCCGCGCTGCTGCCGCCCGGCGAGATCACGCCGAGCACGTAGGCCATCCGCTCGACCACGCGCAGCCACTCGCGCAGCGACAGCTTCGGCGCCGGTTCGCCGCCCGCAGAGCCCTCCGCCGTGCCACCAGCCGTGCCGGCCTCCGTGCCCTCCGCCGTGCCCTCCGCGGCATCGTCCGGCTCCGGCAGCTCGGCGAGCGCCCGCCGGGCCTGCTCCCGGGTGGGGTAGGCGCCCTGCAGGACCAACATGTCGACGGCCCGCTCGGGATCGGTGGCCGACCGTCCGGACAGCTCGGCGAGTTCCAGCACCATCCGGCCCTGGGCGAGCAGCGCGGCACAGAACATCACCGGGATCAGCCCCATGAAGGGCCCGCCGACGAAGGCGCCCTCCGCGATCGCGGTGTGCACGCCCCGTTCGACCACGGTGTCCTTGAGCCGCTCCGGCGGCACCGACCTGCGCATCTTCGCGAGCCGTTCGACGGACTCCCGGCCGAGCCGTTCGACGCCGAACAGCGCCGCCCGCTCCGCCATGTGCGTGGGGTCGTGCCGGATCCGCCCGAGCAGGTCGATCGGCGGCCACGGGGCGCGGTCGCGTTCGGGCGCGCGGGGCCCGGCACCACCCATCCGAGCTGCCTCCGTCCCGTACCGCGGCGGGCCGTCCCGGACAAGCCCGGGGGCCCTCGCCCCCAGTGTCGCCCGCCCCGCCCGCCGTGGCTCGCCGTGGCCGCTCGGCGGTGCTTGCCCGGCGATGCGGCCCGGGCGGTGCGGCTCAGAGGTGCGGCTCGATGTCCGGGATCACGTCCTGGAAGGTCCGGCCCTGCGCGGGCACGCCGATCGCCGTCATCTGCCAGCCGCCGTTCGACCGGTGCACCTTCGCCATGATCTGCGCGGTGTGGCTGCCGCCGCCGGTCAGCGTGTAGCGGGCCAGCTCCCGGCCGGTGGAGTCGTCGACCAGCCGGCAGAACGCGTTCTGCACGTCCTGGAAGGTCTGGCCGGTGAACGAGTTGACCGTGAAGACGATCTGGTCGACCTTCTTCGGCACCCGGGTCAGGTCCACCGTGATGACCTCGTCGTCCGCGCCCTGCCCGGCGCCGCCGGTCAGGTTGTCGCCGCCGTGCCGCACCGAGCCGTCGGAGCTCGTCAGGTGCTGGAAGTAGACCACGTCCACCGGCGTGCGGCCGGCGAACAGCACGGCCGAGGCGTCCAGGTCGATCTCACGGGCCATCAGCTTGGCGAAGAACCCCTTGCGGGGCGCGGCCTGCCAGCCCAGGCCCATCCGCACGACCTCCAGCGAGCCACCGCCCGGCTTGCCGAGGTCGACCTTCTCGCCCTTGCCCAGGTTCACGCTCATCAGGCCCGTCACCCTTTCGCTGATCCGACGCCCTGCCGCCGGGACGCGCGCCGTGCGCGGCACTCCCGACGGGGAGGATCTTCCCACCGGGGGAGCGGTCGACTCCCGCCGCACGGGCCGGATGTCCCGGCCCGGACGCCCCGGCTCAGATGCCGCCGGCCGGCAGGAGCATCAGCTGCTCCGGGTCGAAGACCATCCAGCGCTCCGGGCCGCCGCGGCGCAGCAGCCGCACCCGGCACCACGGGCTGCCGTCCGTCGGCCGCCACCAGGCGTTGATCCGGCCGACCGCCCAGCTGCCGTCCTCGAACCGGACCTCGACCGGCTGGTACGCCCGCTCCACCTGCGCCTGCGGCGGCTCCCACGCCTGCGTCCGCACGTTGTCCACCGTCGCCCGCCTCCCGTGTCGTTCGCACCCGGCCGTTGGACTCTACAGCGCTGTAGAGCCGGGTGCGGGCGAACGCGCCGGGTGGCCGTCCGGAAACCCGCCGTCATCGCAGCCGCCGATCACCGCCGTCCCCGCCGCCTCAGAGCTCCACCACCGTCACCGTGCTCGCGAAGCCGTTCGCCACGTAGAGCTTGGCGCCGTCCGGGCTCACCGCCACCCCGCGCGGGCCGTCCGGCACCGCGAACGTGCCCGCCACCGCCCGCTCGTCGGTGTCCACCACCGAGACCAGGTCGAACGGGAAGTGCGCCACGTACAGCCGCCCGCCGTCCGGGCTCAGCGCCAGGCCGTACGGGCTGCGGGCCACCGGGATCCGCGCCACCGCGACGGCCGCCGCGCTGCCCGCCAGCGAGCCGAGGCCCGACACGTCCAGCACGCTCACCGTGCCCGCGAAGACGTTCGCCGCGTACAGCAGCCGGCCGTCCGGGCTCAGCGCCAGCCCCACCGCGAAGTCCACCCCGGTGAGCCGACCCCGCGGCGCACCGAGGCCGTCCGTGACCAGCACCGCGTTCTCGCGCGGCGCCGACACCAGCAGCCGCGCCCCGCTCGGCGCCATCGCCAGCCCGAAGGGACGCTCCTCGAACACCGTCTCGGCCGCCACCACGCCGCTCTCCGCCCCCACCACCGACAGCGCGCACCGGCTCGGGTCAGCCGTGTACAGCCGCTCCCCGTCCGGGCTCACCGCCACCCCGTACAGCGACGCCCCGACCCGGTGGACCGCAGCCACCTGTCGCCGGGTCGGCTCCACGGCCGTCACCGAACCCGTCCGCGCGCACGTCACGTACACCCGGCTGCCGTCCCGGCTCACCGTCACACTGTGCGGCCCCTGGCCGACCGGGATCGTCTCGAAGCCGTCGGCCGGCCCGGCCGGGACGGGGCGGGGAACTGCCATGATCTGCTCCGTTGACGAGCCGCGACGCCGGCACCTCCACTCTGGCCCGCCCACCCGGCCCCGGCAAACACAGGCCCTACGGCCCGCGCTGCGCGTCGTGCGCGAGCAGCGCCACGTACAGCGAGGTCAGCTGCTCCAGATCGTCCAGGTCGATCCCGAGCAGCGACTCGATGCTCTGCAGCCGCCGGTACATCGCGGGCCGGCTGACGTGCTGCTCCTGCGCCGCCAGCGACTTGTTCCGGCCCGTCCGCAGATAGGTGCGCAGCACGTCCAGCAACTCCTTGCGGCCCAGCAGCGGCCCGAGCTCCCGGCCGATGAACGCCTGCAGCTCCGGCTCGTCCCGCAGCAGCCGGACCAGGCCGCGCAGCCGCACGTCCCGCAGCCGCGCCACCGGGCCGGACGGCGGTCCGGCCAGCGCCGCGTCCGCCACGTGCACCGCCTCCAGGAAGGAGCGGCGCACCTCGTCCAGCACCCGGCAGCCGAAACCCGCGCCGAGCACCGCACCCTCGACCCGCTCCAGCAGCCGCACCGCCAGCCGGTCCACCTCGGCGTCCGCGTCCCGCTCCGGCGGCACGCTGAGCAGCACCGCGATCGCCCCGTCCGGCCCCACCCGGGCCACCAGACCGGCCAGCGCCTCCTCGTCCAGCGTCCGGCGCACCGCCTCGCACAGCACCCCCGCCCCGGACGGCGGCCGCAGCACCACCGGCACGAAGGTGCGCCGCTCGGTCGGCAGCCCCGCGGCCCGGAACCGCGGCAGCAGATGCTCGGGGCGGGCCGTGCCCGAGGCCAGGTCCGCGAGCAGCGCCTCCGCCGCCTGGTCCTCCCAGCCGCGCTGCCGGCTGCCCACCGGGTCCGCCAGCAGCCGGTGCACCGCCAGCGCCTCCGCCGCCACCCGCCCCAGCACCCGCCCGGTCTCCTCGCCGCCCTGGTGCCCGAACAGCACCAGGTGACCCCACTGCCGGCCGCGCGCCTCCAACCGCGCCACCACCCAGCCGTCCGGGCCCGGCGTCACCGGCCCGTTCCCCAGCAGCTCCGCGACCTGCCGGGACACCCGCTCCCAGTCCCGCAGCAGATCACCCAGCGCCCCCGGCTCCCCGGCCGAGGCCAGCACCCGGTGCGCCAGGTTCACCACCACGGCAGGACACCCCGCGAAACCCGCGATCTCGTCCAGCAGCCGCTGCAGCGGCACCCCGGACAGATTCAGCGCCGCCAGCGAACCGCCCATCCGGTCCGACAGGTCCAGCGCCGCGTACCGGCCGTGCAGCAGCCGCGCGTGCACCTCCTCCGTCAGCCGGGCGAACGGCGCCGGCCGGTGCAGCACCACCAGCGGCACCCCGCAGCGCTGCGCCGCCCGCCGCATCGCCCCCGGCGTGGTCGAGAACGCCCGCCCCAGCCCCAGCACCACCGCGGCCGCCCCGGACCGCCGCATCGACTCCATGTACGCGGCCTGCGCCTGCTCGTCCCCGGCGAGCAGCAGACCGGTGGTCAGCACCATCTCACCGCCGGTCAGCATCACCGCGACGTCCGCCGCCTCCGCGACGTGCAGCCAGCGCACCGGCCGGTCCAACCGGTCCGGGCAGGCGACCACCTCCGCGTCCCACGGCGCGACCAGCTCCAGCGCCAGCACGTCCCGCACGGTCAGGCGGCCGTTCTCCACCAGCTCTCCCCTCGCCAGGACTCCAGCCGGTCGGGGGAGTCTACGCGCAGCACCCCCCGTCAGGGGCCGGGCCGACACACGCGCCACTGTGGGCCGGCGCACGTTGCCGCCCGTAGCGCCGCCGTGCCAGAGTGCGGCCATGGTCCACCCCACCGTGCCGCAGCAGACCCTCGCGCCGTCCGCCGTCTTCGACTGGCTGGACGAGGCCGCCGACCTCCGCGCCCGCGCCGGGCTCACCCGCACCCTGCGCAGCCGCCCCGCCGACGACCCGGTGCTGGACCTCGCGAGCAACGACTACCTGGGCCTCGTCCACCACCCCGCCGTCACCGAGGCCGCCGCCGAGGCCGCCCGCCGCTGGGGCGGCGGCGCCACCGGCTCCCGCCTGGTCACCGGCACCACCGCGCTGCACACCGAACTCGAGGACGAACTCGCCGAGTTCTGCGGCTTCGAGGCCGCCCTGGTGTTCTCCTCCGGGTACGCCGCCAACCTCGCCGCACTCACCGCACTCACCGACCCCGACACCCTGATCGTCTCCGACGCGTACAACCACGCCTCGCTGATCGACGGCTGCCGGCTCGCCCGCAGCGACGTCCACCGCGCCCCGCACGCCGACCCGGACGCCGTCCGCGAGGTGCTCGCCGCCCGCTCGCACCGCCGCGCCCTCGTCGTCACCGACTCCGTCTTCTCCGTCGACGGCAACGCCGCCCCGCTCGCCGGGCACTCCGCCGCCGCCCGCGCGCACGGCGCCGCGCTGCTCGTCGACGACGCCCACGGCCTCGGCGTCCTCGGCCGCGGCGGGCGCGGCGCCCTCGCCGCCGCGGGCCTCGCCGGCGAACCCGACACCGTCGCCACGGTGACCCTCTCCAAGTCGCTCGGCTCCCAGGGCGGCGCCGTCCTCGGACCCCGACGGGTCATCAGGCACCTCACCGAGACCGCCCGCACCTTCATCTTCGACACCGGCCTCGCCCCCGCCGCCGCCGGCGCCGCCCTCGGCGCCCTGCGGCTGCTGCGCGCCGAACCCCACCGCGCCGACCGCGCCCGCGCGGTCGCCCACACCCTCGCCGCCCGCCTCACCGCCGCAGGCCTGCACGCCTCCACCCCGGACGCCGCCGTCGTCTCCGTCCGCGCCCCCGGCCCGGAGGCCGCCGTCCGCTGGGCCGCCGACTGCCGCACCGCCGGCCTCGCCGTCGGCTGCTTCCGCCCCCCGTCCGTCCCCGACGGCATCTCCCGCCTCCGCCTCACCGCCCGCGGCGACCTGACGGACACCCAGATCGCCGAAGCCGTCCACATCATCGCCGCCACCCGCCCCGCCTGACGGTCGCCCCCGGGGCTGCTCAACGTCGGACCGGACGCCGCCCGGAACCTGACGCCCCGACACGCCCCCGCACGACCTCTGCCCGCTGCGCCCGGTCGCCCATGATGGTGCCGAGCATCCGTCCGCAGCGAGGAGCCCGCCGTGACCGAACCCCGTGTCCTCCTGGACGGCCTCGTCCTCGGCGAGTCCCCGCGCTGGCACGACGGCCGGCTCTGGCTCTGCGACTGGGGCGCCCACGAGCTGATCACCGTCGACGAGCGGGGCGCAGGTGAGACGGTCGGCCGGGTCGAGGCCTTCCCGTTCTGCATCGACCCGCTGCCCGACGGCCGTCTGCTGGTCCTGGCCGGCAGCGACCGCCGCCTGCTCCGCCGCGAACCGGACGGCACCCTGACCCCCTACGCCGACCTCCGCCCGCTCTGCGACCGGCCCTGGAACGAGGTCGCCGCCGACGGCCGCGGCAACGCCTACGCCAACTGCATCGGCTTCGACCTCATGACCGGCGAGCCGCCCGCCCCCGGGCTCGTCGCCCTGGTCGCGCCCGACGGCACCGCCCGCACCGTCGCCGAGGACCTCGCCTTCCCGAACGGCATGGCCGTGACCCCGGACGGCGCGACCCTGGTCGTCGCCGAGTCGTACGCGGCCCGGATCACCGCCTTCGACATCGCCCCCGACGGCGGTCTGACGGGCCGTCGCACCTGGGCCGAGGTCGAGGGATCGGCTCCCGACGGGATCAGCCTCGATGCCGAGGGGGCGCTCTGGTACGCCGACGTACCGAACCGCCGCTGTGTCCGGGTCCGCGAGGGCGGCGAGATCCTGCAGACCGTCGAGACCGACCGCGGCTGCTTCTCCTGCGCCCTCGGCACCCCCGCCGGCACCCCCACCCTCTACATCACCGCCGCCGAGTGGACCGGCACCGCGGGGGCCACCGCCGCCCGTACGGGCCGACTCCTCGCCGTCCCGGCCCCTGCCCCGCCGGCCCCCGGCCCTGACGGGTCGGCCCCCCGCCGCCGGCCGGTCGGCGGGCCGGCCCCTGCCCCGCGTCCTGCCCCGTGTCCTGCGGCGGAGGATGCGTCAGAGCCGCGCCGACGCCGCCCGGGCGAGCCAGTCGGCGGTGGTGGGGAGCCAGTCGGCGAGGGCGTTGCCGAGCAGGTGGTTGCCGTGCGGGACGAGCAGCAGCTCCGCGTTCGGGAGCCGACGGGCCGGCAGCTCGGCGCCGGTGACCCCGGGGATGCGGTCCTCGCCGCCCTCCACGACAAGGAGCGGGAGGTCGAGCCGGTCGGCGAGGGTGTCGAGGTCGACCCGGCGGGCGAAGGAACGGGCGGCCTGGATGCCGCCGCAGCGCTGGGCGAGCGTCGCGGTGACGAACGGGACGAGGGCATCCCAGTCCAGCCGGGACGGGCCGCTGACCAGCGCCGCCGCCCGGACCCGCGGTTCACCCGCCGCCGCGGCCGCCGCGAACCAGCCCCCCAGGCTCAGGCCGATGACGGCGACGCCGTCCGCGGTGTCCAGGCCGCCCCGCCCCGCCAGGGCGTCCACGGCGCGGCCGACCACCCGGTGGTAGTCCGGCTCGAAGGTGCTGGTCGCGGCGAGCACACCCTGGCCGGGGCCGTCGATCGCGAGCACCGCCGAACCCCGGGCGAGCAGTGCCTCCGCGACGCGGTGGAACTCCTCCTTGCCGGAGTCCAGCCCGGGCACGACCACCACCACCGGAGCCCGCCGCACGCCGGCCGGCCTCCGCAGCCACCCGGCGAAGCCCTCGCCCTCGACCCGCTCGGCGCCCGGGTCGAGCAGCGCCAGGGCCGCCCGCATCGCCTCGTCCGCCGCGGTGGCGACGCGGGCGGCGGCCGCCCGGTCCGGGTCCGGGACGAGCCCGGCCAGATGGAACCAGCGGGCCGCCGTCCGGTACGCCTCGCCGGCCGTCACCGTCCGCCCCTCCGCCGCTGCCTGCCCGGCCGCCGCCAGGTGCCGCCGCGCGGCCGCACCGCAGACACCGGGCCAGTCCCGCAGCGCGGCGAGCCCCGCCGTGACCCGACCGTACTCCCAGGCGTCGAGGCCGGCACCGTGGGCGCGCGGACGGGTCTCCTCGACGAAGCCCTCCGCCACGGCGGGCAGGTCGAGGAAGGAGAGGTCGGGGCTGTCGGTCATGGGATCCTCACGGGCGAGCGGACGGGGAACGGTTCCCCCTCGCCCAGCAGACCCCGTCCGGCCCACCCCCGTCCAACAACCGACCGGTCCCCCTGACAACCGGCCGCTGTGACGACCGGTCAGACTCGCAGATGGGCCACGACCGACCGCATCGCCCGCTCCACCGCCTGCCGTGACGACTCGCCGGGGTCGACGGTGTCGAAGCCGTGACGCCCCTGCGGCACGTCCACCACCTCCACCCGCGCCGAAGCCTTCTCCGCCGCCGCCAGGAACTCCGCGACGGTGGCGGCGATCCCGGGGTTCTCCCGGCCCGCCCGGGTCAGCACGACCGGCAGCCGCCCGGCCGAGCCGACCGCATCCACCGGACGGAACCGGGGGTCGACCGGCCCCCAGGTGGGCAGCGGCGCGAGCACGGGGTAGCTTGCCGCCGCGCACCGCAGCCACGGCGGGGGAGCGGCGAGCCAGTCCGCGAGCAGCAGCCCGCCGGCGGAGAAGCACCAGAGCGCGATGCGGTCCGGGTCGACCCGAGGGTCGGCGCGCACCGACTCGACGGCGGCGGCGAGGTCCTCGGCGGACCGCCCGTAGTCCTCGAAGTCGTGCAGCCGGTGGTCGAGCACGGCCCCGACCGCGCCCAGTACCGCCGCGTACCGGGCGTGGCCGACGAGTCCCGGCCAGTCCCGGGGCGTGGGCCGCAGGTCGGCGGGGAGCGGGCCGCCGTGGACGAACAGCACCGCGGGCCAGCGCCGCCCGTCCCCGGCGTCGTCGGGGAGGTGGAGGTCGACCCGGCCGACCCGCTCGCGGGGCCGCTCCGGCACGTCCAGGACGAAGGGCCGCAGGTGACCGGGCGGTTCGGCGGAGGCCGTGATCCGGTGGCCCTCGCCGGCGGCGGCCCGCAGCAGCACCTCGGCCAGGTCGCCGGGGCAGGAGAGCATCGGCCAGTGCCCGGCGGCGAGTTCGAGGAACCGCGAGGTCGGCCGGGTGAGGTCCCGCGCCTCCGGCCGGCCTGCCGCGACCAGCGATTCGAGCAGGGCGACGGTCAGGCCGCTCCCGGTGCACAGGACGCCGGTGGCCGGCAGGGCCGCGGCCGCACCGGAGAGCCGCAGCGGCCGGGTCAGGGTGCCGGCCGGCTGAGGGGCGGCGCGGTCGGACAGCCGGGCCAGCGCCTCGGCCGACAGACCCGCGGTGCTGCCCCAGCGCTGCCATCCGTCGGGCCGCGGCGGAGGGATCAGGTGCGCCGCCCCGGCGGCGACCGGTCGGCGGACCTCCGGGTCCGGCACCGCCTGCAGGGCAGTGTCGCCGTCCCCGGGGCTGCCCGCGTCCAGGTGGACGATCCGGGCGATCCGCCCCGGCCGGCGGTCGGCCGCCCCGAGCACCGGGTGGATGCCGTAGCCGTGGCCGACGAGCACCACCTCCCGTGCGTCCAGGCCGTCGACCACGCGCAGCACGTCCTCGATGTGCGTCTCCAGGTCCGTGCCGGGCGGCGCCGCGTCCCGGCCGCCCGCCATCCCGGTGAGGGTCACCGGGTGCGCCCCGGCGCCCGACACCCGCAGCCGATCGGCCACGTCCTCCCAGATCCAGCCGCCGGTGAACCAGTCGGGCACCAGCACGAAAACCGCCATCGTCGCCTCCTCGCGCACACGGGTGTCCAGGGGCGCCCCGTCCGGCCGCCCGCCCGTGCCGGTACGATAGGAACTCCCCCTGAGGGAGGTTCAAGTCGTGGTCCCGGACGGACTGTGGAGCATCGGCGAACTCGCCCACCGCGCGGGCGTCACCGTGAAGACCGTCCGCCACTACTCCGACCGTGGCCTGCTGCCCGAGGCCGCCCGCAGCTCCGGCGGCCACCGCCGGTACGGACCGGACGCGCTCGACCGGCTGCGCCTGATCCGCTCGCTGCGCGGCCTCGACCTGCCCGTCACCGCGATCGACCGCATCCTCAACCGGCAGGACGCGGCAGGGGAGGTGACGGGGGACGCGGCGGGGGAGGCGCCGGGGCGCGCGCTGGGCGACGCGCTGGAGGACGCCGTCGCCACACAGTTGAAGGAACTCGGCAGCCGCCTCGCCGCCCTGCGCTGGCGTGAGGCCGCCCTGCGGCTGCTGCACGACTGCCCGGCCGAGGAACGCGCCGACCGGCTGCGACTGATCGGCGCGGTCGGATCCCCGCCCGACACCGCCGCGCTCGCCCGCTACTGGCGGCGCGTCCTGCCGCCCCGCCTCCCGACCCGGCAGGTCGCGCGGATCGTCGACGCCGCCGTGCCGCAGCCGCCCGCGGACCCGTCGCCCGCCCAGGTCCTGGCCTTCGCCCGGCTGCACGCCCTCACCACCATGCCCTGCCCCGGCGGCGTCGACGCGCCGCCCCGGCCGCCCGCGGACGGCGGGACGTACCGCCCGGCCGTGCTGTACGACGGCCTCGCCGAGGCGTACGACCTGGCCGTGCCCGCCCTACGGGCCGGGCGGGCACCGCGGGCGGGCGAGGCGCTGGACTGCTTCGTCGCCGCCCACGCCGCCGCCCACGGCGACCGCGACACACCCGCCTTCCGCCGCCTGCTGGGCCACCGCCTCGACGCACTGGCCCACCCGGTGATGGACCGCTACTGGCAGCTCGCCGCCGACCTCACCGACGCGGACACCCCCACCCTCGGCGCCGCCCACGACTGGCTCCGCGCCGCCCTGGACAGCCAGGCCGGCCCCGCCGACCGAGCCTGAACTCCCCGCTCGGGAAACGTGTTTCCACCGGAGGCGGGCGCCGGCCGACCCACCCACCGGTGTCAGGGTCAAGCCGCCGCGATAGGCTGGCCGGCACCCCGTGGCCGCAGCCCGGGCGCACGCGCTCCCTTCGACGTTCCGTCAGGTGATCGAGCGCCGCCCGCCGTCCGGCCCGGAGCCCACACCCCCGAGCGAAATGCGGTCCCGCCGTGCGCGCTTCCCTGTTCACCCTCGACCTGCCCGGCCCCGGGCGGGTCAGCACCATGGCCCGCCCACGCGGCCACGACTGGCTCGCGGACGAGATGGCCGCGCTCGCGGCCGCCGGCGCGGCCATCCTGGTCTGCGCACTCACCGCGGCGGAGCTCGACGAGCTCGGCCTCACCGAGGCGCCGCGGCTCGCGGCCGCCGCCGGCCTGGAGTTCGTCCCGGTCCCGATACCCGACCGCACGGTCCCCGACCCCGCGGACATCCTGCCCGTCCTCCACCGGCTCGCCGCCCGACTGCGCGGCGGCGCCCACGTGGTGACGCACTGCAGGGCCGGCATCGGCCGCTCCTCCCTCCTCGCCGTCTCCCTCCTCGTCCTCAACGGCACCGCCCCCGACACCGCCTGGACCGCCGTGGAACACGCCCGCGGCCTCGCCGTCCCCGACACCCCCGCCCAACGCGCCTGGCCTGCCGGCCTGCTGGGGCAGGCCTTGCGGTGATCTCCGATCACCGCACCGGCAACGGCAGCTGTGACACCACGGGGCACGGCCGGTTCGACGGCCCGCAGGGCAGTACCTCCGTCACCACCACCGAGAAGATCAACCGCGTCATCGCGCTCGCCCAGCAGACGACCACCCAGACCCTCAGCTACTCCTGGGGTGCCGGCGGGAAGGGCGGCCCGGGCTGCGGCATCGACTCGCTCTCCCCAGGCGGCTACAACGTCTACAACACCTTCGGGTTCAACTGCTCCGGGTTCACCGAGTACCTCTTCTGGGCCGGCGCCGGAGTGGACATCGGCGAGGACACCGACGAACAGTCCGTCCGGGCCACCCGGGTGCCCTACAGCGACGTCCGGGCCGGCTACCTCATCTTCTGGGGAAGCCCGGGTGACACCTACCACGTCGCCCTCTACATCGGCAACGGCCGGATCATCGAGGCCGCTCCGCCCCGCGGCACACACGGCGTGCACGTCACCAACGTGTACGGAAGCCACAGCTACGCCATCCGCGTCCTCGGCCGATCGCTCGTCAGCCAACGCCTCGGCACCGCCGCCGGGTCCGGGACACTCCCGTACCCGGCGGCAGCCGCACACGCAGGACCTCACCCGCAGTCCGCTCGTCCGAGCCGAAACCCGGCGGACGCCGTGTCACGGGGCCGGTCGGCCTCGACTCCGGTCAGCAGCAGGCCGGTTGGCCGCCGCCGCGCTGTCGCACCGTCAGAACGGCCTACGCGGGCGAACCTCCACCGCCTCAGCCGCAGTGGGAATCGAGCTGCTGCGCCAAGTCGTAGTCGATCTGGGCGACCCAGTCGATGCCCTGACCCGGCGCGTGCACGTAGACCGGTCCGGCGTAGGTGCCGTAGTAGTCGCCGTCCTTGTGCCAGGAGCTTCCCCCGACGGCGACCCTGATGGATGCGAGCACGTACACCGGACTGCCGGGGCTGTCGCGGACCGTCACGGCACCGTTCTGCCCGGTCGAGCCGTTGTACACAGGAACGCGGTGCCACCCGCGAGCGACATCGAGTCGACGACGTCGTAGCCCGAACCGCAGACCCCGTTGTAGTCGGTGGCCTGCGCCACCGAGGGGCGGCGGTCACGGCGCCGGCGGTGGCGACCACTGCGACGCCCACGCGGGCGAGAGTCTGCTCGATGCCTCGCTGCATGAGCGTTGATGCTCCACATGTGACTGCAGATCAGGTGCGGGTGGGTCGTGCGCGATCCCGCAATATGACGGCGGTGTTGTCGCGGTCTTTGCCGAAGCCCGGCTCCGGTACGCCGGTACGCCGGAGCGCGTACCGGCGACCGGTTGCCACGTGGGTGAGGCTCAGCAGTCCTCGGCGAACCTCACCGAGGCGTTCTCGTTGTACGTGTTGACCAGGTTCGCGGCATTGCGGTAGTTGAACATGTCCATCGGGCCGCTGTAGTTCGAGTTGTAGTACACCCGGACCGTCATGCACACGTTGGAGACAGCCGATGCGGCGTTGTTCTTGACGTGCTGGCCCCGGCCGTTGCCGGGGCTGGTGAAGGTGTACCCGGCGAGGTCGCGAATGCTCGTCGACGTCGCCAAGTGGGAGCCCTGCTCGTTCGAGTTGTAGAAGAGGCAGAATTTTCCGTCCGGGCAGTCGCCGACGGCGGCCTGCGCGGAGGTGGCGAGGGTGGGGACGAGCAGGGCAGCGCCCAGGGCCACTGCGGCGAGCTTGAGGGTGCGCTTCACTTCTTTGATCCTCTCTTCATGGACGTTCCAGGCGTGTGTGCAATCCCCTCGGCGTGCCTGGGGAAGGGTGGGCGCGCCCGGACGTGAAAAAGTGTCAGCCCACTACTTCACTGATCGCGCAGCACGGCGTCGGCCTTGGCGAGTTGCTCGGTCTTCGCCGCGAGCGCCGCCGTGAATTCGGCTTGTTGCCGTGCGATCAATTCCTTCTGCAAGGAAGTCTCGACCGCGAACCAGGTGTCGATCAGATCCACTTGCTGCTTGCAGATCACGTCAGCCGTCGCCACCTGGAGCTCCAGCGGCGTGGGTGAGTCCCCCAGGAAGCGCCGGTCGCCGATGGCATCCATCGGATTGGGGTAGGAGTAACCCCTGTTCTTCATGCAGCCGGACCACGCCTCGAATGCCTGCGTGACCTGCGCCACCGACATGCTGGCCTTGAAAGTCTGGAAGTTGGCCTGCTGGGCCACGCTGCTCGGGCCCAGTTCCCCCGCACCAGCCAGGCCGCGCCTCGCCTCCTCGTAACAGCCGCCGGGTGGTACCGGTACGCCGTTGACCTGGAGGTTCGTTTCGTCCGCACCGGTCTTCCCCGGGAGGTGCCCGGTGAGCACCTGCTGCTGCTCGGCGGAGAACTGCGGCGGGCGGACCGGGTGGGTGCGCGGGTCGCGGTCGCCGAGGTGGTAGCCGTTTGCCGCCACCTCGGCCTGGTCCGTCACGCCGTACCGGCGGTTAATGAACGTGCCCGGTCCGGTCGGCGGGCCGGCGGGGCTGATGGCGTAGTCGAGACCGAACCGCTGCAGGCACGCCTTGCGCAGCACGGCTCCCGCCCTGGTCAGCTTCTCCGCCTCCGCCTCGGAGAAGAGATACGGCTCGATAGGAAGATGCGGATCAGCACTCGCCGGGAGTGCGGACGGCGACTGCGTGGTCGGCACCGCCTCGGCGGCTGGCTGCCCGGATGACGAACAACCGGCCAGGGCAAGGCACATGAGCCCGGCCAGTCCGGCCAGCCCTACCCGCACGCCTCTGCCGGTCAATCGCTGATGCACGGCGGAACTCATACGCCGACAGCCCCGATCGCGGTCACCGTCGGACCCGTGGCCACGTGCTTGCACATCTTCCGCATCCCGTCCTGCATCCTCTTCCGGTCCGTTGGCAGTGGGCCGCCGGGTGAGCCCTCGCCCTGGACGCCATCGTGGTGCGCGGAGGTATCGCGGTGGTCTCATCCCCGTATACCCGGCGGCGCCGGCCGGGAGCCTCGGCGCCCGGGTCAGTCCTGCCGGGCGAGCCGGATCAGCGTGTTGCGGACCTGAACTTTCGTCCAGTCAGCGGGGCTCCGACCTCGCTGTCGGGACGACAGGATCTGAACCTGCGCGGCACATTCCGACGCCGAGCACCTCTGCCCGAGTTGGCGGGCAGCCCTACGCGGTGTCGACGGCCAGTCAATTCCCCACCCTGAATGCCATGAATGGGCCAGGGGGACGGCGGTGCCGCGACCGTTGTGGACATGGGGACGGTGGCCGCGCGTCGAGATTCCCATGACGCCAGAGGTCGCCAGCCCCCCGATTGCCAGGCCGCCGTTCAGGCTGGTCAGGGCTGTCCGCCGCAGACATCCCCGACCACGCGACGTTCAGCGTTTGACCGGGGGTCGAGTCGGGCGTGCGATGGAAGGTGGGCGGGGAGGGCGCAAGATGCCGGTTCCGTGGCGGACCGGGACGGCTGAAGGCGGAGTCCGTCGGGCTGCTCTCCGGCCGGGCCGGCTACCGGGGGTTCAGCATCTTCTCGGACCGGCAGCTCGGGAGATCCTGCTGGGTTCGTGGTGGGAGAGCGCGCAGAACGAGCGGGACAGCTATGCGGCGCTGCGCGACCAGCGCCAGGAGCTGCTGACCGTGTTCGGCGGCACGGTCATCGTGGCCGGCTGGGAGGCCGCGGTGTTCCGCCGGGGCGACGTGCAGGCGGGGACGGGGTTCCGGCTGGTGCGCCTCGGGTTCGACCCGGCGGCGGTCGACCGGCTGGTGGCGGTGTTAGAGACGACCGCGCTGCCCGGGCTGGAGTCCCTGGACGGGTTCGCCGGCGGCGCCCTGCTGATCGACCGTACGCGCGGCACCGGTAGCGCCGGGGCGATCTTCCGCGACCGCGCGGCACTGGAGGCCACCCGGGGACCGCAGGCACAGCTCCGCTCGAAGGCGGCGAAGGCGTCAGGCGTGCAGGTACAGGCACTCGAGGAGTGCGACGTCGAACTCCTCGACCGGCCGTAGGCCGGCCGGGGCCTGGCGAACCGCGACAGCCGGCCACCCGCCCCGCTCCCCATCACCTCGGCCCGCACCCCCCTCGACGCTCCCGGACCGGGGCCCCACCACCGGCACGCGGCCGACCACCAGCCCCTGCCGGGAAGAAAGTGCGGGCCACCGTCCGGACTTCCCGAGCCGCTTTCGGCGTACCGGCACTCCGAAGAGCAGGACGCCGCCGACACCCCCAGCCGACCCGGCCGACCGCACCCGCCCGGCTGTCGACTTCGCATCAGCCAACCGGATCCACGCAGTCGACGGTGCTGTGCTCCAGCAGTGGGTCGACGGTGTCGTCTCGCTGCGCGAGCCTCTCACTCGTCCGGGTGGTGGAGAGCGGGGAGGCTCAGGCCAGGGCTGACCCTCCGGTCGATTACAGAGCTGCCAGCTCGGACGCGTCTTGGCAAGACAGGGCGTCAAGCTGAATCGCCCTGCCGCACCAAGTTCCGATCTTGGTGCGTCACCGGGGCTTTGAGTCATGGGCCATTTATTGCGAAGAGTGACATCCTTGACGGCTGGACGAGGTTCGCAGCGCTGCCTGTTCCCAAGGACGCAACACTGGTGGACTCTCCAGGGAGCGAATGTGCCCGGAAGGACCGCCGTGATCGTCTCGATCTCCGCCGCATCTTCTTCGGTGTCCTGCCCGTCTTCCTGCTCCGCGCCCGGCGCTCCACCGTCTCCACGGCACTGACACGGCAGCTGTAGATCGTGATCTGGCAGGTATTCATGCTGGTCACGGCGTTGTGTCGGCGTAGGCGTGCCAGTTGAGGTGGCAGGTTCGGGCCCGGTACTGGTGGTGTCGGCGCCAGGTGGACCAGTGCAGGACGTGCTCGATGTCGCGCCGGCGCGGAGGCAGGACGAGTAATCGCAGCAGCCGCAGGAGTTCGGGGCAGGTGAGGGCGATCAGCTCGACCCGGTCGCCGGGGTGGTGGGCACGTTCAAGGGCGGTGGCGACGGCGAGGAACGCGTAGGCGACCAGGGCGGCGGTGCTCCAGCGGTGCCAGGACGTCCAGCCGGTGACCTGCCCCTTGTCCAGACCCGCGATGGCCTTGGCGGTCTGGAAATCCTCCTCGATCGCCCAGCGGCGGCACACCACCTGCACCAGCCGGGCGAGTGGGACCGGGGTGGGTGACCAGCAGCGGAAGAAGGACACGACCCGGGTGTAGCGATGCCGGCGGGCCAGCAGCACCGAGACTCCTTCGTCGGGCTGTCCGTCCGGAACGTCGTCCGCGGTGACCTCCAGCATCGCCCAGTCGTAGTCCCGGGCGCCCTTGGACCCGGTGCCGGTCCGCATCCGCTGCCAGGCCCGCGCCGGAATCAGCTTGAGCGCGTCTTTGCAGGTCATCGCCCTGGCCGGGGTGGTGACCCGATGGTTGGAGCGGACCGCGACCGCGTAGCCGAGCCCCAGGGTGCGGCAGGTCTGCCGCAGGTGGCGGGGGCCGTAGACCTCGTCCGCGGCGAAGAACGTGGCGCGGACTCCCGCCTCCACCGCCTTGGTGAGCAGGGCGGCGGCCAGTTCGGGCTTGGTGGCGAAGCCCACCTCGTCGGGCACCCCGGCCAGCTCGCGCCGTTCCTCGTCCGCCGCCCAGTCTTTCGGCAGGTACAGGGCCCGGCCGATCACCGTGTGCCCCAGGCCGGTGGCGAAGGTGAGGTGGACGGCCACCTGGCACACCCCAACCCGCCCAGGGCGCCGGAGTACTGGGGCCCGGCGCCGACCGCGTCGGTGGAGGACTTCTCGTCCCCGGTCTCGTCCGCGATCAGCACACCGTCGCCGTCGTCGAGCGCCTCCACAGCCCAGGCCGCCGCCCGGTCGAGGACGGCCCCCTCGTCCCAGACCGCCCGAGACAGCAGGTGCTGCAGCCGGTGCGGACCCGGATGCCCGACGGCCTCGGCCAGCGTCCGGCAGTTCACGTCCTCCAGTTCCGTCAGCAGGCCTTGAGTCATCTCCCGGAACGTCCCGCGGGTCTCCCGGCGGGGGAAGACCCCGGCCACCCGGCCCATCAGGCCCTCGAACCGTTCCCGATGCTGCTCGTACGCTACGGTGGCCGCGGCCACCGCGATCTGATCATGGGTCACACCTCGTCATGATCGCGGTGGCCACTGTCATCCTCGCGAGTGCTTTCGACCTCGCCGACCAGCACGAACACCAGCCAGATCACGATCTACAGCTGCCGTGACTGATCGCCGCGGTGTTCGGGTTCCTCTTCGCCTCCACCGGCGTGGCCCCTGTGGTGGACAGCGTGCTGCGCGGGGTCGCCCAGTCTGCACACACCCTCAAGTGACTCGGCGTCAGCCCGGGCGGCACGGCGTTCGGGCCGGGTCGCGGTCCGGTGCCGAGCCAGGCCCGGGTCCGGGCCCGGGGGCGGCCGGATTTCCGGTGTGTGTACGCGATACCCCCGCGATACCTGCACGTGATCATGGTCAACTAGCGTCGCGCGCAGGTTGCGCCACCGCCCGCGCCCGGGCGCCGCACGGACGCGGCCCCGTGCGAGGGAGTTCTCATGCGCCTCGTCCACCGTGCCACCACCGCCGTCGCGGTCGCGACCGCCGCCTTGGCCGGAGTGGTCCTCGTCAAGACCCACTGCCACTACGTGGTGCTGGACTCCGAGGGGAGGAAAGCGCCCGTGCGGCCTGCCGTGGCTGTCAGACGTCGGAGTAGCTGAAGTCTCCGACCGTCCAGCTGCTGATGTCTTCGATCGCGATGCGGTACATGCCGCCGGTGTGCGGCAGCGCGAAATCGCCCTGCAGGATCCTCGCCCGGTGCAGATGAAGATGAGTGGGCCGTGCGGGCGGGCCGCCCGCGGGCGGGGCGAAGAGGGCGGCGAACGGCTTCAGGTGCTCCGAGGCCTGGAGGACCTCCGCCACCCGCTCCCACCACAGGGTCACCGGCGCGAGCCTGCCGGTGATCACCGCTCCGGGAACCACCACGGTCAGCGACATCTGGTTGCTGTGCTCGGATTCGACCATCGCGGCGATGTCGACGAGCAGCCCGTCAGGGTTCGACATGAATCCCAGGATAGGACACGGCCTCCGGCGCCCACGTGTCTGGGGCAGCGGCCATGACAGCCACGGGCCCTGCGCTGGCTGCTACGCGGCGGCGACCTGGCGCGCGGGTCGGCTGCGCCTCGGCGCGGGGCAGGTGGAATCAGCCGTGGGGCCCTGGGCGGCGCCGGAATCGTTCGGTCCGGCGGTCACGATCAGGTCGGTTCCGAGGGCGATGACGGTGAAGCCCGCTGCGCGGAGGATTTCCGATATGGCCAGCATCAGCGCGCTGCGGATGCCGCGGAACTCGGTGTGCCCCTCGGCGTCGGCGGGATGCGGACGAGCCTGGAGGGTGGGGCCGATCAGGTCCTGGCCCGGACTCCATCTCAGTACCAGGCCGGTTCCCGGACGGTGCCGGACGGAGAGCCCGGCGGCCTGGGGCGATGCCGGTTCGAACCCTCGGTGGGAGAGCACTGCGCAGACAGAATCAAACAGATGTTTGTCATCCACGCGCCGAGCTTACCGCCTGCCCAGCCCATAGCGGGCCGTCGATGACGGCTCGTCACGTGCCTTTCCGGTCATCGCCGGCACCGCTCCAGAGGCCGAGTGGCGGGTGCCCGTTCGATCCGGAGGGGACGCACGGCCGGCTCCGCGTCGCGCGTCCCCTCCCGGGCCGAGAGCCGCGTTGTTCCTGGGTCAGAGCTTGAACATCGCGGCGTAGGGCTGGGTGATGCGTTGGTGTCGCGATCCGAAGTCGACAAGTACCGCGATGTCGCTGTCTCCTTCGACCCCGAGGGCCCGGCCGAGGCCGTACGTGTCGTGGGTGACGCGGTCGCCGACGGCGAAGTGCTTGCGCGGCGCTTCGATCCGGGCCTTGAAGGGGCTGGTGGGCAGGGCGCGGCGGACTGCTACCGATCTTGTCATTTCCTGCAGTATGCGCCGAAAATCGCGGGGGCGGGTCTTTCCGGTGCGCTCGATTTCTGAGCTGCGGCAGGAATTTCGCGTACGCCGTCCGCAATGATCACGGATGGCGCCGGTGGGCGAGCTGCGTGGCCGGCACGGCGGGCAGGTGCTGGGCACCCGTGGGCCCGCCCATCCGAGGAGGGCGGGTCGCGGGCGTCGAAAGAGCGGAGCTGCCAGCTCAACCGGGCTTTCCTTCCTGTGTGTTGACGGTCATGTCGCCCTCGCGCCCTGCGGCCCCCGGGAACGGGCCCCGCAGAACCCGGGGGTGGAATATCCGCCCGTGGCGGGCCTGGGTCTGCTAGAGTCTGCTTAGTTGCAGTAGTGGTTCCCATGAACTTTGTGTGCGCCTGCTGATGTTTCGCAGGCGCCTTCTTGTTTCCCGGCTCTTCCCCGGGTGGGTGCTCATCGCGGCGACTCGAAGCGCGCACTGTGCGGGCTTCGGACAGCCCCTTGAAGGAGATTTCTTTATGGCTAATGGCACTGTGAAGTGGTTCAACGCGGAAAAGGGCTTCGGCTTCATCGAGCAGGAGGGTGGCGGTCCTGACGTGTTCGCCCACTACTCGAACATCAACGCCAACGGCTTCCGTGAGCTGCTCGAGGGCCAGAAGGTCGAGTTCGACGTCACGCAGGGCCAGAAGGGCCCGCAGGCCGAGAACATTCGTCCGCTGTAGTTTCTGCCACGGCACCCGCCTGGTGGCGAGGGGCCCGCACCGCGTACATGATGCCCGGTGCGGGCCCCTCGGCATTGCGCCACGCGCATTCCCCGGCCGTTCAGGCCCCCTGGCTCCGCCATCGGCGGCCATCCCCACGCGAGACGCACAGCGCCGCGTCCGGATCGGCGCCCTGCCGTGACACCCACGGTTCGAGGTTCTTCGCTCCCGCCCCGCGGTGAGCGCTGACCTGAGGTGACGTGCCGCACGGTTTCACCGTCCACGCTCCGCACTCCATACTTTCGGCCCGTTTCCTGCGGCCTCCTGCCGGCGCCCCGCGCTGCGGAGCCGCGTCGCGACGTGCCGCCCCAGGAAGGTTTCCCATGAACCGCTCCAGTCGCTCCCCGTACCAGGACGCCAACTCCCGCTCCTCGGCCTCCTCCCGCTCCGGCGGCAGCTCCTTCTACGGCGACCGGCCCTCCGGTGGCGGCCGGCACTCGTCCGGACGGACCAGCCGTCAGGGTGCCTCTGCGCACGGGGAGTTCGCGATGCCGGTGAGCACCACTCCGGCACTGCCGGCCGTCGAGACCTTCGAGGAACTGGACATGCCGAAGGCGCTGCTGTCGGTGCTGACCCGCCAGGGCGTCACCACGCCGTTCCCGATCCAGGCCGCCACGCTGCCGAACTCGCTCGCCGGCCGCGACGTTCTCGGACGAGGCCGCACCGGCTCCGGCAAGACCATCGCGTTCGGTCTGGCCGTGCTGGCCCGCACCGCCGGACAGCGCGCCGAACCCCGCCGCCCGCTGGCCCTGGTCCTGGTCCCCACCCGCGAACTCGCCCAGCAGGTCACCGACGCCCTCACCCCCTACGCCCACGCGGTGCGCCTGCGCATGGCGACCGTGGTCGGCGGGATGTCGATCGGCCGCCAGGCCCACGCCCTGAACCACGGGGCGGAGGTCGTGGTGGCCACGCCCGGCCGGCTCAAGGACCTGATCCAGCGGGGCGACTGCCAGCTGGACGGGGTCGGCATCACGGTGCTCGACGAGGCCGACCAGATGGCCGACATGGGCTTCCTGCCGCAGGTCACCGACCTGCTCGACCAGGTGGCCGAGGGCAGCCAGACGATGCTGTTCTCCGCGACCCTGGACCGCAACGTCGACCGCCTGGTCCGCCGTTTCCTCAAGGACCCGGTCACCCACTCGGTGGACCCGTCCGCCGGGGCGGTCAGCACGATGGAGCACCACGTGCTCCACGTGCAGAACTACGACAAGAACGCCACGATCGCGCACATCGCCTCGCGCGACGGCGGGGTGATCATGTTCATCGACACCAAGCACGGCGCCGACCGCCTCGTGGAGGACCTGCTCGCCAACGGCGTGAAGGCCGCGGCCTTGCACGGCGGCAAGTCCCAGCCGCAGCGCACCCGCACCCTGGAGCAGTTCCGCACCGGCCAGGTCACGGCGCTGATCGCGACCAACGTCGCCGCCCGCGGGATCCACGTCGACGGGCTCGACCTGGTCGTCAACCTCGACCCGCCGAACGACCACAAGGACTACCTGCACCGCGGCGGTCGCACCGCCCGGGCAGGCGAGTCCGGCACCGTCGTCACCCTCGTCCTGCCCAACCAGCGCCGCGAGATGGCCCGGATGATGACCACCGCCGCCATCACCCCCGTCACCACCCGCGTCAGCGCCGGCGACGAGGACCTGGCCCGCATCACCGGCGCCCGCGTGCCCACCGGCATCCCCACCGTGATCGCGGCCCCCGTCGTTGAGCGCCCGCGCCGCAGCCCGTCTACGAGCCGCAGCCGCCGCGGCCGCCCCGCCCCTATCGTCGGCGGAGCCACCGGCACGGCTGCCGTGGGCCGTGCCGGCCAGGGTTCCTCCGGCCGCCGCCGGGCACCCCGACGCGTCGCCCTCGCCGCCTAGCAAGCAGACGTGGGCCCGGACCGCCCGCTCGGTCCGGGCCCGCCCTCGGCGGCCCCCCGCCGGCCGTCCCGCCGTCGTCAGCGCCCCCACCACCGCCGGCCCCGGCGGAGGCGACCCCAAAGGAGTCCGCCCATGACCCTCACCCTCGAACGCCCCGCCGCCGCTACCACGGTCCGCGACCTCATGACCCAACCCGAACTCCAGATCAGCGACGATGTCATGCTCGACGTGGCGATCCACATCCTCCACGGCTCCGGCGCCGACCACCTCCTGGTCCGCGACGACGACGGCCGCTGCGCGGGCCTCCTGACCCGGCGGCACCTCGCCCCGTTCCAGGCCCACTCCCGGACCACCGCACGGACCCCGGTACGCGACATCGTCCTCGACCGGGCCCCGTTCGCCACCCTCGACATGCCCGCCGCCACCGCGGCAGCCGCCATGCGCAGCCGGGGCCTGGCCGTGTGGCCCGTCGTCGACCACGACGGCCACGCCATCGGCCTGCTCACCCTCTGAAACCGCCCGCCGGCGCGCGCCCGCGCTCATCGGCCGAACGGCGGCGGCGTTCATGCCCACGACGCCACCCAACCTGGCACCCACCGGCTCACGCGCCGCGCCCCCTTCCCACCGGTTCAGTCCTCTGTTGCGCAACCCACGACCCTTGTGCGGTGCTGCACGAGCCGGGGATCCCCGCCGTTGCGAGGGTCACACCACCGGGGTAGGGCTCACGCGCAGCACCCGGGCCCCGTACCCGCCCCGGCCACCTCGGAACCGGTCCTGCGGCTCTCGCTCACTCCCGATGGCAGCGCCCCAGGCCGGCTCGATGGCGCCTGGTGGCCGCGCTCACGCGATCTCGTCGCCGAACTTCCCGCACTGGCGGTGGAACTGGACGAGCGGTGGGGGGTCGCGTCACGCGCGTCGTGCTGAACCCCCACGCACTGGCCGGTGATCCCGCGCCGGATCCCGGCGGCCAGCCGCGTGGTGCACGCCGGCTGGTTCCTCCAGGAGCAGGACGAGAACGAGATCATGGTGCGCTCCAACGCGCCGCGGCGCCTGGACCTGCTGGTGGTCCCGCCGCAGAGCGGCGAGGCAGAGGCAGCCAAGCTGATGAACGCGGCGGCCGACCCCGCCAACACGCGTACAGCGAGCGAACTGCTCGCACAGTGGACGGCGGTCACCGACGCTTCGCACCAGGCCCCGCAGTGGGGGCCGCGTATCCTCTTCCGTCGCTCCAGCCGCAGCACCCGCCACGCCCCGCCTTGCTGAGAGCGCACAACGGCGGGACGACCTGCTACAAGGGCTGAGGCTGCTCGGCCTCAAGACATCGGACCTGCGCCGTGAGCGCCACCGTGTGAGGCTTCGTGCACTCCCTGAACAACGCCAAGTCCGGCAGTCGAGGTGGTGGGGGCGTGGGCTCGGTCCGGTCAGGGGGAGTCCGGTCCGGGTCCACGCGTCGTGACCCGGGCAGAACGGTACTGGACACCCCCGGGTGTGCACTCCAACGGGGCGATGAGCCGTTGTATCGGGCTGTGCCGGTGCTCGGGGCCGGGGTGCTCGTGTCCGGGGCGGCCTGCGGTGAGCACGTGTCGCTCACCGCGGGCCGGTCTCGTCGGCCTGGTGGGTGGGTCAGGTGTCGGCTGCGGGTTCCTGTCCGGCGTCGCGGCGGAGCTGTTCGTTGATGCGGAGGGCTTCTTCGAGTTGGTCTTCGAGGATGATGATGCGGCAGGCGGCGTCGATGGGGGTGCCCTGATCGACGAGGTCGCGGGCGCGCATGGCGATCCGTAGCTGGTAGCGGGAGAAGCGGCGGTGTCCGCCGTCCGAGCGCAGGGGTGTGATGAGGCCCTGGTCGCCGAGGGCGCGTAGGAAGCCGGGGGCGGTGCCGGTCATCTCGGCGGCGCGGCCCATGGTGTAGGCGGGGTAGTCGTCGTCGAGGGAGTCGGGGGTGTGCGGTCGAATGGTTGCCGTGGTCACTGCACCTCTTCTTGTTGTGTCGGGGGACGCGCTGAGGGGCCCCGGGGCCATAGTGGCTCCCGGGGCCCCGAAGGGTTTTACACCATCTACCGGCTCTGGGGCCGGGTTCCTTATGTCCGCACTGCCCCGGGGGAGGGGGCGTGCGGGGATCGCGTATGCGTGACCGGAAACCACCGTCCTTGCCTTGGGGTCCACGGAGTCCGCCCGGGCTGATTCCTCACGCGCCGGGCGATCCTGATGGCGCGCTGTCCCTCCATTCATCCTCTGTACTGGCCGGTTACTGCAAACTGCGGGTACGTCCAACTGCCTGGTACTGCGACCTGCTCGGTAGTGCTCACATGGGTACTGCGGTACTGCGAACTGCGTGGTAGTGCCAACTACCCGGTACTGCTGTGGCGGTCCCTCTCGGTCCCGCCGACTCCGGCAGCCAGCCCCGTCGCCCGTCCTGCTCAACCTGCTCGGCTTGGAACCCCACTGCCGGACTCCCCGCACGCGCGCCCGCAGTCTGGGCGCCTTCACTGGGATACCGCGTACTGCGACTGCCGGTACCACTCAACTCAACTTCACCTACGGGTAGTGCTCCTGCTGAACTGCGGTACCTCTGGTCGGCGGCCCCTGATACCTGCGGGCCACCCGGCCCGGCCACCGGTCCTGTCGCCTTACTGCACCATCCCTGGCTTCAGGACCCTGCAACCGTGCCGACCTGCGAACTTCTGTACTGCTGCCCACCAGTTCGTGTCTGGCGGGTACCGCTTGACCTCGTCTACGAGAGAAACACTAACCACGGCACCTGGTAATGTCTACTCTGGCGAGGATAGATTTTTCGGTGTCGGCTAGGGAGGTAGTCTTCGCCAGGCGCGGGGGAGGCCAGTCGCCGCAAGCAGCGCCCCGGGACACAGGACGCCGCGTTCAGCGGCCAGGACCGTGAACGAACGGGAGGCGAGCGGTGTAAGGGCCGCAGGCGCGCACCCCCAACCCCCAACCCCATGCGCAGGTGCCGCTGGCCGCCGCCATCGCCGAAGTCGTCAGACCCGTTATGCCGGGCCGCGGCGGCGTGCTGGGGTCGGTGATCGACTGGTGGCGGGCCCAGCAGCGGGCATGGTGGGCCACCATGCCCTCGCCGCAGGTCACGGTGATCTCCTCGGTGTCGGCTTGGACGGTGACGAGGTGGCTGATCGCGCGGGGGTGGACGGAGTAGTCGTTGGTGTCCACGCGGATGTAGTGGTCACGGCCCAGGCGGGTGCGAAGCGGCCACCAGGTCGGCGGCCTGACGGGTGGGATGGCCAGCATGGCCGCTCTGTCCGTCTCCCAGCGGTCGAGGGGCCGGGCGTCGATCGTGCGGTGTCGGCGGCGGTTGGCGTTCTGCAGCCAGGCGGTCAGCTGGGTGTTGAAGTCGCCCGGGCCGGCGAAGGTTTGGCCGGGCAGGAAGCTGGTCTCCAGGTAGCCGTTGGCCCGCTCCACCAGGCCCTTCGCCTCGGGATCTCGGGGCCGGCAGAAGTTGATCCTGGTGGCGAGCGGGCCCGCGAGGGCGGCGAACTCGCTGGTCGGCCGGCCTCTGCCGACGCCCGGCTCGTTGTCCCAGACCAGCGTCTTCGGGACGGCGCCCCAGCCGGTCAGCAGCCGCCAGTGTCCGTCGATCAGATCGTTGGTCTGCCACGTGGGCAGGGGGCCGCATCATGTCGCCCGCCGGGAGCGCAGACAGCGGCGCATCAACGTTACGAGGGCGGCCCGGACTCGCCAGTCGAGTCGTACTCTCGCGCCATCGACGTCATCTGGCGCAGCAGCGCATGACGCTTGGTCAGTATCAAGGGGGCGCGGTCCTCGACCACTGGCTCCGCGCTGATCGTCGTCCGCTCGAGCCGCATTCGGGTAGGGGGCAAGTCGTGTGCCTGGCTCCGGGGGCGGGCCGGGGACGGGCCTCCGTTCCCGGGGACGCTGAGGGGACGGGAAACATGGAGGGCCATGGAAGGAGACAGGGTTTCGATGGCTTCCATATCGGGCATTCCATACTAAAGTGGAGCTCGGTGGGCTCCGGCGTATGACGGTAGAACAGATTTTCGCAACTGGGGGTCAAGGTCGTCCCCGTCCAGCGCACCCGGCGCGGCGAGGACGTCGCCGCGCGCCGCGCCGCCCTCGCCGACCGGCTCTGCGACGACGGGCGGCTGCACGCCGAGATCCGGATCGACGACACGGTCGGGAACGTGTCGGTGGTCGCCGACCTCAAACTCGGCAAGCTGCGCACCTTGATCGACTGCCCGGCGCCCGACCAGGCTACCCCCTGAGCTGGGCGAAGCGGCTGGTCAGCCAACTGGCGGCAGCCCCCGCCGATCTGCACGTGGAGACGCTCACCGAGGGCGACGGGCCCGGCCCGCGTGGCACGTTGGAGCGGCTGCGGCCCGAGCGCGCCGATCTGCTGCCGAAGGACGGCGCGGCCCGGATCACCGGGTTCCGGCTGACCCTGGTCAAGAGCGGGGGCAGCACCAGGGGCAATGCCGAGACGGGGTTCATCCGCACTGTGGACACCGCCGTCCAGCGCTTCCACAGCAGTGTCGTCACCCACCTCGACCGGCCGGGCCGGCGGCCCCGCGCGGCCGCGCCCGCCGCCCGCCGGGCGGGCTGACCACGCCCCGCAACACCCGACATGCCGCGTTCGGCGCAGGGTCGCCAGCCGCCGGCCGGCGGCGCGGGAGACTGCGGGGGGTCGAGCGAGACGGAGGGCCGAGCCGTGAGCGGTGCCGCGCAGTTCCACGCCTGGGACGTCCGGGAGTCGGGGCCCGCCGACGCGCCGCACCGGGTGCTGCTGCTGCCCGGCGGGCTGTGCGGTACGGGCTTCTACGAGGACATGATGGCTGCCCCGGAGCTCGCCGGTGCGCCGATCCGGCTGGTGGCCGCGACCGTCCCGGGCCACGCGGGGACGGTCGCGCCCAAGGACGTGTCGATGGAGAACTACGCGGCGATCACCGCCGCGTTCGCGGCCGATCGCGGCTGCACGGCCGTGGTCGGGCACAGCATGGGTGCCAACGTCGCGCTGGAGATGGTGGGCGGCGGGCACTTCAACGGTCCGGTAGTACTGCTCTCGCCGACGTTCTCGCGGCAGGACGAGTCGAAGGCGCTGGCGGTCGCCGCGGCGGCGGGCCGGGTGCCCGGGCTGGGTGCGCTGGCCTGGCCGACCATGCTGTGGCTGGCGCCGAAGGCGCTCGCGGACAGCATCCCCGAGCGGCGGCGGCCGGCGCTGCTCGCCGACCTGAGGAAGAACTCGGCGCCGTTCTGCCGCCGGGCCATCGCCGCGTACTTCGAGTACCTCGACCGGCACGGGTCGCTGGCGTCGCGGCTGTGCGGTTCGGGGGTCCGGGCCTGGGTGGTGCGCGGCGACCGGGACGAGGTGGGCCTCACCGACTCGGAGCGCGCCGCCCTCCTGACCTGTCCCTCCGTCTCACTGGAGGAGATCCCGGACAGCGGCCACCTGGTGATGGTGGAACAGCCCGGGGCGGTGGCCCGCCTGGTCGCCGACGCCGTCCTCGGCGCCGACCGCTGACCCCGCTGACCACCCTCGGACCCCGACCGTTCAGGCCGCGCAGTTCAGGCCGCGCAGTTCAGGCCGCTCGGCTCAGGCCGCGACGGTGAGCACGACCTTGCCGCGGGCGTGGCCGCCGTGCACGTGGCGCACCGCGGCCGCCGCCTCCGCGAGCGGGTAGGTGCGGTCGAGGACCGGCACCAGGCGGCCCTCCTCCGCGGCTTCGGCGAGGAGGCGCAGGTCCTCGGCCGTGGTCCGGGCCAGCAGGGTGCGCAGCCGTTGCCCGACGAAGGGTGAGAGCACGGCCGCCCGCAGCTGCCGGTCGATGCCCTGCAGCCATGTGCCGCCGCCCTCGCCGCCGACGATGACGAGGGTGCCGCGCGGCGTGAGGGCGCCGCGCAGCAGGCCGAGCGGCCGGTTGCCGGCGGTATCGAGGATCAGGTCGTAGCGGTGTCCGCCCTCGGTGATCTCCTCGCGGGTGTAGTCGAGCACCCGGTCGGCGCCGAGTTCGCGGACCAGTTCGGTCTTGCCGGTGCTGCACACCCCGGTGACCTCGGCGCCGAGGGCCTTGGCGAGTTGCACGGCGTACGAGCCGACGCCGCCTGCCGCGCCGATGACCAGGACCTGCTGGCCGGCGCGGAGCCGTCCGGTGTCGCGCAGCGCCTGCAGGGCGGTGCAGCCGGAGACGGGCAGTGCCGCGGCCTGTTCGAAGGTGAGCCCGGCCGGCTTGGTTGCCAGGCGGTCGGCGCGGGCGCGGGCGTACTCGGCGAAGGCGCCCTCGCAGTTGCCGAACACCTCGTCACCGGGACGGAAGGCGGTGACGTCGCGGCCGACCCGTTCGACCCGTCCGGCGGCGTCGGTGCCGGGGACGGGCCTGCGCGGGGTCCGCAGGCCGGAGGCCAGTCGGACCGGGTAGGGGAGTCCGGCCATGAGGTGCCAGACGCCCGGGTCCACTCCCGCGGCGTGCACCCGGACGAGGACCTCGTCCGGGCCGATCTCCGGCGGGTCGGTCTCCTGCAGCTCCAGGACGTCCGCCTCGCCGTATCTCTGCTGCACGACGGCCTTCACGGTGCCTTCCCTTCGGTGTCCGGGTACTGGAAGACGTCGTCGAGTCGGACGCCGAAGACCCGGGCGATCTGGAATGCCGTCTCCAGGGACGGCGAGTACTTGCCCTGCTCGATGGCGATGACGGTCTGTCGGGTCACGCCGATGCGGTCCGCGAGGGCCGCCTGCGTCATCTCCCCGTGGCCGAACCGCAGGGCGCGGATGCTGTTGGTGATCCTGGTCGGCTTCACCACGGGCCGAACCCCCGCCGGTAGGCGATGATCTTCGCGGCCGAGGCGAGCAGCGCCGACAGGACGAACGCCAGGTACACCGTGTTGGCGATCCAGAACCGGTCCCACCCGGCCATCGCCATGGCCAGCGCCGCCACCGCGCCGAGCACCACGAAGGACTGGCCGACGTGGTCGCCGAACCGGTGGATCTCGCGGTCCCGCTGGTCCTTCTGCCGGCAGCCGTCCTTCGAGACGAGGGAGGCGGCGATGTGCAGCAGGATCGAGGCCAGGATCGCGAGGCCGACGCTCCCCAGCAGCGGCGCCGCGTACGGCGCCGCGGTGAGCGGTCCGCCGCCGGCCCGGCCGAGGACGACGGCAGCGTAGGCGGCATAGGCGCAGACCGTGACCACCACCATGATCCAGGCGCGCTTCTCTTCGGTTGCCATGCCATCAAGGTAAAACAGACCAGACATCGTGTCAAAGATTCTTTACCTCGCCCGCTGGTTCGGACCCCGCGCCCGGACGGGTGAACCGCCCGCCGCCACCGCCCACCGACGGTGTGTACGGCCGACGGCGCCGCGCCCGCCCGCGCATCATCGGGCATGGGCACCCCCGCACCCCGCCGCCGACCCGCCCGGCCGGACCCCGCCCGGCCGCCCGAACTCGTCGACCCCGCCGGGCTGGTGGACCCGGTCGACCCGATCGGCCCGGCCCGCCAGGTCTGGTACGCCGCCTACGGCTCCAACATGCACCGGGCCCGGCTGCACGCCTATCTCGCCGGCGGCCGCCCGCCCGGCAGCACCCGCCGCTACCCGGGCTGCCGGGACCGCCGTCCGCCCGCAGCCGACCTGCCGCTGCTGCTCCCCGGCCGGCTGTACTTCGCCCGCGAGTCGGCGGTCTGGGGCGGCGGCATGGCCTTCGTGGACGGGTTCGACGACGGTGAACTCCCGGCCCGCGGCTACCTGCTGACGCTCGGCCAACTCCTCGACATCGCCGCCCAGGAGATGCGCCGCACCCCGAGCGGGGCCGCCGCGCCGGGCCTCGCCGCCGTCCTCCGCGACGGCCGGGCGGTCGTCGGCCCCGGCCGGTACGAGACCCTGCTCTGCCCCGGCACCCTGGACGGCCACCCGGTGGTCACCTTCACCGCCCCCGAACGCACCAGCGAGGCACAGCTCAGCCGGCCCTCGGCCCGCTACCTCCGCAACCTCGCCACCGGCCTCGCCGAGTCCCACGGCTGGCCCGCCCCCCGCGCCGCCGCCTACCTCAGCACCCGCCCCGGCGCTGCCGGCGACTGGACCCCGGACACCCTCCTCGCCGCCCTCCTGGCCTGAGCGGCGCAGCCGGACCGCGAACGGCCTCGGCGCGGGCCCGGCCGGGAAAAATCCGATTGCCAGGCCGGAGACACTGGGACGGTGATCACCAAGGAGCACGCGGTCGAGCTGGTCGAGTCCGAGCTGGCGCGGGAGCGGGAAACCGACCCGTGGATGGCGCGTCAGCCCGCGTTCGCCGTGTACCGGGTGGAGGAGCGCGCCGTCGGCTGGCTGGTCTTCTGGGAGTCGGTGGTGTGGATGCGCAGCCGGGACAGGCGCGACACCTGCGGTGTCGGCGGCCCGTACCTGGTGGACCGCCAGGACGGCAGCCTCCACTTCATCCGTGCCACCAGCCTGGGCGAGGACTGGGAGACGTTCTACCGACGGCGGATCAGGGGAGGGACCGACGACGACCCGCTGGTCGTCGAGATCCGCGGCCTTCTGCAGTCGGCCGGACCGGTCGCGGCGATGCGGCAGCTGCGCCGGCTGGTCCCGCGGCTGGGCATCGGTGAGGCCAAGGCCTACGTGGCCGCCGTGGCGCAGGGCGTCCGGCCGCCGGCGGAGCTGGTGCAGCTGACCTGGCCCGACGACCCGTGGCTCAGCGCGGACATCATGACCGTCACCGGCCCGGCCGGCCGGCCACTGCCCTGACGGCCGGGCCCCGGTGACGGCGGCCGGTGAGGGCCGCCGACGAGGCTAGCCCTCCTCTTCCGTGCCCGGGGGTTCGGCGGCGGCCCGTACGAGGTTCTGCTCCAGGTGCTCCAGGGTGTGCAGGGCTGCGGTACGTTCGTCGTCCGAGAGACCCGCCGTCGAGATTTCCTCGAGCTGGGTCCAGATCCGCTCCACCTCGTGGCGCAGGGCCTGGCTGGCCGCGGTCGGTTCGATGAGCGAGGCGCGCTTGTCGGTGGGCGAGGGCCGACGGCGGACGAAGCCGGCCTGTTCCAGGCGTCGGACGGTGCGGGTCATGGTGGCGGCGTCGGAGTCCAGCAGTCGCACCAGGTCGGCCTGCCGCTGCGGGCCGAGTTCCCACAGGTGCATCATCACCAGCTCCTGGCCCGGGTGCAGGCCGATGCGGCGCAGTAGCTGTCCCGCGAACATGCGGTGCAGGCGGGCCAGGCGAAAGATCGCATGGCTGACCGGCCCGCCTGTGGCGGCGCCCGGCATCGGGACGGTGGCCTCCTGCCCCGTCCCCTCGGCGCGGTTCCCGGACTCCGGCGTGGACTGCGTCATCGCTTGCTCACCTTTCCTGCCTGATCAGCTTGATCCTACCGTCGGACCCGCAGCTCCGCTGATTTGTTCGGAGGGAAGGGCGCATGTGGGCAGGTGGGAGTGGTTCTGCATGCCTCGCATGCGCTCCCGGGAATGGATTACCCGGCTTACCTGTTCGGACAGGTGATTGTGATGTGCTTGTTCGGACAGGCATCTGCTGCCGCAGGCGGCGGAACGCCCGAGCACAGAGCGTCATCCATCCCGAGGAGAGACCATGACCACTGCTTTCGATCCCATCGTCCTGGGCGGCAAGCGCCTGACCAGCCGCATCGCGATGGCTCCGATGACCCGCAGCCGTGCCTCCGGGCCCGGCGCCGAGCCGACGGAGTTGATGGCGACGTACTACGCGCAGCGCGCCGGGGCAGGGCTGATCGTCACGGAGGGCGTCCAGCCCTCACCGGTCGGCCAGGGCTACCCCGACACCCCCGGTCTGCACACGCCCGGCCAGGTCCGGGCATGGCGGACGGTGACCGACGCCGTGCACCGTGAAGGCGGCGCGATCTTCGCCCAGCTGATGCACACCGGCCGGATCGGCCACCCCAGCCTGCTGCCCGACGGCCTGGTGCCGGTCGCGCCGTCGGCTGTGGCCGCCAAGGGCCAGGTGTACACCCACGAGGGGCCGCAGGACTTCGTGACGCCGAAGGAGCTGAGCGAGGCCGAGATCCGGCAGACGATCGCCGACTTCACCGCAGCGGCCCGGGGCGCCGTCGAGGCCGGGTTCGACGGCGTGGAACTCCACGGCGCCAACGGCTACCTCATCCACCAATTCCTCGCCCCCAACACCAACCGGCGCACCGACGCCTGGGGCGGCGGCACCGAGGGCCGGATCCGGTTCGCGGTGGAGGTCGTCACGGCGGTGGCCGAGGCGATCGGGAGCCACCGGGTCGGCTTGCGGATCTCGCCCGGAAACCCGTTCAACGACATCGCCGAGGACAGCCCGGGTGAGGTCTACGAGGCGCTGCTGGCGCGCCTCGCCGGCCTGGACCTGGCCTACCTGCACCTGATGGAAGGCCCGGACGGCGATCTGACGGCACGGCTGCGCAAGGCCTGGCCGAGCACGTTCGTCCTCAACCCGTTCACGCATCCGGACGTCACCGGCCCCGACGCGCTCAAGCTGGTCGAGGACGGGACGGCCGACATGGTCGCCTACGGGGCGCTGTTCCTGGCCAACCCCGACCTCCCGGCCCGCCTGGCCGCCGGCGGTCCGTTCAACACCCCGGACCAGTCCACGTTCTACGGCGGCGACCACCGCGGCTTCACCGACTACCCCACCCTCACCGCCTGAGCGGCGAAGCAGCCTCCGTGGCCGCGCCGCCGGCCGGAGCGACTGCGGTTCCCCTTTCCACCCGTCTCCACCTGGGAGTTCCCGATGTCCAAAGCGATCACCTTCTCCGAGTACGGCGCGCCAGAGGTACTCCGGCTGTCCGAGGTCACCCCGCCGGAGCCGGGCCCGGGTCAGGTCCGGATCCGTGTGCGGGCCGCCTCGGTCAACCCGCTCGACACGAAGATCCGGTCCGGCCTGATGGCCGGCAAGGTCCCAGCACACTTTCCCGTGATCCCCGGCCTGGACGCGGCCGGTGTCGTCGACTCCGTCGGCGAGGGAGCCGAGGCGGCCGCAGGCGACGAGGTCCTCGGTGCCACGGTCGGCGGCAGCTACGGCGAACACGCCCTGCTCGACCGGGCGGTGGCCAAGCCCGGGAGCCTGTCGTGGGAGGTCGCCGCCTCGCTGGTCACGGTCGGCCGGACGGCGTCGCGCGTTCTCGGTCAGCTGGGTGTGCAGCCGGGTCGGACCCTGCTCGTCCACGGCGCCGGCGGCAGCGTGGGCTTCCTCGCCGTCCAACTGGCCGTCGCCCGCGGCATCACCGTCATCGGCACGGTCGGCGAGCACGACATCGAGCGCGTCACCGCGCTCGGCGCCACCGCCGTCCGCTACGGCGACGGCTGGGTGGAGCGGGTGGAGGCCGCCGCCCCGGACGGGGTGGACGTCGTCCTCGACGCCTCCGGCGCCGGCATCCTCGCCGACTCCGTCGCCCTCACCGGCGACCCGGCGAAGGTCATCACCATCGCGGACATGTCCGCCGCGCAGCACGGCGTGCGCTTCAGCGCCGGCGCCGCCGACGAGGGCGACCAGGTGCTGCCGGAGCTGGTGCAGCTGGCCGCCGCGGGCAGGCTCACCGTGCCGATCTGGCGCACCTACCCCCTGGCCGACGCCGCGCAGGCCCACACCGACCTGGAGGCCCACCGCAACCACGGCAAGGCCGTCCTGCTGCCCTGACCCGACATCGCCGCGTCGCGTCGCCCGGACGAACGAGGCGGCCCCCAGGGCCGCAGCCGCCACAACGGACGGACGTTCGGCACCGCGTGATGCGTCGGCCCGCGGTCGGCACGGGTCAGTGGTACGGCCGACGGCGGCGGGTGGTTCAGGTACGCGCCCGCCCGCCCGTCAGCCCGACCCCGCACCGTGCCGGCCGCGGAGGGCCCCGAGCGCGGTGCCGGCTGCCACGCAGACCCCGGCCGTGGTGAGGCCGACCGGCCGGGCGGCGTCGCCCAGGAGGGCGGCGCAGGCCAGGGTGGCCGCGGTGGCGCAGACACAGCCGCCGGCGAATCCGAACAGCAGCCGGGCGGCCGCACCGGCGCGCTCGGTGCCTCCGTCCGGTACGACGGGCACCGGCTCCACCTCCGGGCGCTGCGCCCACGACGGCCGCGCCGGAGTCCGGACGGCGGCCGCCGGGAGCGGCCGGGTCGCGGGACGTCGTGCCACCGCCGTCCACGGCAGTTGCTCCAACAGCACCGTCGCCTGGTCGAAGGGCCTGCCCGGGCCGAGGCCGACCAGGGTCCGCGGGGTGGCGGGCGAGAGCTCCAGCCGACGGGTGAGCACCGCCCGTCCGCGGCTGTCGGCCGTCCGCCGTGAACTGTCCCGGTAGCGGTGGAAACGGCCGTCCACGTCCAGCACCAGCGCACAGCTGCTGCGGACGTCGGACGCCGGCAGCGGGAGCCCGTCGCCGCCCTGCTCGCCGGTGGGCAGCCGGTCCACCACCCAGCCCTCGACCGCGCTGCCGCCGTCGTCGCGGAACGACCGCGGCGCGACCCCCTGGGCGAGCAGCGTCCGGGCGGTGCCGCGGGCCAGCGCCAGCAGCTCCTCGTAGGCGTCCACCGGCCCGGTCAGCCCTTGCAGCCGCAGCCGGGGCAGCGCCTGCGCGGCTCCTCGACGGCCGCGCAGGTCGCGCAGCGGGTGGTCTCGCCCATGGTCGCCGTCCCCTCCGAACCGGTGTCAGGTGCGGCGAGCGTAGCCACGCCCGCGGCCGGCCGAAGCGGGGCTTTCGGAACCGGCGCCAAGCGACCACAGCCGACCGCTCGGGTGCCGGAGTTCTCCGTCCTCAGTCCTTCTTCGCCCGGCTGGGCTGTACCCGCATCGGCTCGCCCGGCATCTTCGGGTGGTCCGGCGGGTAGGGCAGGTCGCCGGCGTCCTGGTGCGCGAAGAGCTCCAGCAGCGGCTCCAGGTCGAAGGCGTGCTCGTCCATGTCTGCGTGCAGGTCGCCGAGTTCGGCGAAGCGCTTCGGCACCGTCCGCAGGTCGAAGTCCAGCGGGACGACGTCGTCCAGCTCCTCCCAGCGCAGCGGGGTGGAGGCGGTGGCCTCGGCCCGGGCCCGCAGCGAGTAGGGGGAGGCGATGGTGCGGTCGCGGGCCATCTGGTTGTAGTCCACGAAGATCCGCTCGCCACGTTCCTCCTTCCACCACGCGGTGGTCACCCGCCCGGGCATCCGGCGCTCCAGCTCCCGGCCGAGCGCGATCACCGCGTGCCGGCAGTCGGTGAAGGTCCAGCGCGGCTCCACCGGCACGTAGATGTGCAGCCCGCGGCCGCCGGAGGTCTTCGGCCAGCCGCGCAGCCCCTGTTCCTCCAGCAGGGCGCGCAGCTCGTGCGCGGCGGTCACCGCGTCGTGGAAGTCGGTGCCCGGCTGCGGGTCCAGGTCGATCCGCAGCTCGTCCGGGTGCTCGGTGTCGCCGCGGCGCACCGGCCACGGGTGGAAGGTCAGGCAGCCCAGGTTGGCGGCCCACACCACCGCGGCCGGCTCGTTCGGGCAGATCTCGTCGGCGGTGCGCCCGCTCGGAAAGGCGATCCGGGCGGTGGGCAGCCACTCCGGCAGGCCCTTCGGGGCGCGCTTCTGGTAGAAGAACTCGCCCTCGACGCCGTCCGGGAAGCGCTGCAGGGTGGTGGGCCGGTCGCGCAGCCCGCGCAGCACGCCGGGCGCGACCGCCAGGTAGTACTCGGCGACGTCCCGCTTGGTGAAGCCGCGCGCCGGGTAGTAGACCTTGTCGGGGTTGGAGAGCCGGACCGGCCGGCCGTCCACCTCCAGTTCCACCGCTGTCGAGACCATGCCTCCCACGCTAGGCGGGCCCCCGGTATCCGGCGCGCGGGCCGCGCGCCGTGCGGCGACGATCGGAGCATGGACCTTCCCGTGATGCCGCCGGTGCAGCCGATGCTCGCCAAGTCGGTGGCCGAGATCCCGCCCGGCATGCAGTACGAGGCCAAGTGGGACGGCTTCCGCGCGATCGTCTTCCGCGACGGCGACGAGATCGAGATCGCCAGCCGCACCACCAAGCCGCTCACCCGGTACTTCCCCGAGCTGGTCGAGGCCTTCCGTCGGGAGCTGCCAGCCCGCTGCGTCGTCGACGGCGAGATCGTGATCGCCCGGGAGGGACGGCTGCGCTTCGAGGAGCTGCTGGAGCGCATCCACCCGGCGGCCTCGCGGGTCCGCACCCTGGCCGAGCGCACCCCCGCCTCCTTCGTCGCGTTCGACCTGCTCGCCCTCGACGACACCGCCCTCGCCGACCGCCCGCTCGGCGAACGGCGCGGCGCCCTGGAGTCGGCGCTGGCCGCCGCCTCCGCCCCCGTCCACCTGGCACCCGCCGCGACCGACATCGACCTCGCCCGCGCCTGGTTCGCCCAGTACGAGGGCGCCGGCCTGGACGGCGTGGTCGCCAAACCGCTCGACCAGCCGTACGCGCCCGGCGAGCGCACCCTGTTCAAGATCAAGCACCAGCGGACCGCCGACTGCGTGCTCGCCGGTTACCGCGAGCACAAGAGCGGCCCTGTGGTCGGCTCGCTGCTGCTCGGCCTCTACGACGGCGACGGGCAGCTGCAGCACGTCGGCGTCTGCGCCGCCTTCCCGATGGCCCGCCGCCGCGAACTGGTCGAGGAACTCGCCCCGCTGCGGCTCGACGACCTCACCGGCCACCCCTGGGCGGCCTGGGCCGACGAGAGCGCGCAGGCCTCCTCCCGGCTGCCCGGCGCGGTCAGCCGCTGGACGGGCACCAAGGACCTCTCCTGGGTGCCGCTGCGCGCCGACCGGGTGGTCGAGGTCGCGTACGACCACATGGAGGGCACCCGGTTCCGGCACACCACCCAGTTCCGCCGCTGGCGACCGGACCGCGAGCCCGAGACCTGCACCTATGCGCAGCTGGAGGAGCCGGTCTCGTACGACCTCGCGGACATCCTCCGCTGACGCGGTGCGCACGGGACGGCCGGATCGTCCGGAGATCCCGGCCGTGCGGCCGTCATGCGTCGGTCGGTCCGTACGTGTGGAAGCCCTCGCCGGATTCCAGACCGAACCTTCCCTTCTCCAGGTACTCGGTCTCGAGGTGACGGGCGAACGCCATCCCCCGGTCATCCGGCATCGCCGTGGCGATGGCGTGTGCGGTGCGCAGACCGATCCTGTCGATCATTTCGAAGGGGCCGACGGCGGCGCTGGTGCCGATCCTCCACGTGGTGTCGATGGTCGCAGGATCGGCGACGCCGTCGAGCAGCAGCTCGGTGGCGGCGTGAAGCATCGGGATGAGGAGCGAGTTCAGGACGTAGCCAGGCTGCTCCTTGTGCAGTCCCCGGACCATCGGCGACGGGCTGGAGTGCACCTCCCGCTACCTGTACCTGCACGGACGATCGCTGCGGATCACCGTCGAGGCCGACCCGCACCGGACGGAAGGCGTGATCGCCGTGCGGTACGGCGGAGACGCCGCTCATCCGGTCTCCGCCCAGAGCATGGACCGGGCACTCGGATTCACCCACCGTGTGATCGCGACCCTGGTGGGCGCTCCCTACGGACTCCGCAGTGTCGAGTTGCCGCACCCGCCGCTCGCCGACAGCAGTGTCTACGAGTCCTTCTTCGGCGTCGAAACGAGGTTCCGCCGGCCGGACGGGCTGCTGCGCATGCCCCGCGGCCTCCTGTCGTCGCCGTTGAGCCACGGCGACGAAACGCTGCGGGCGCTGGCCCTCGCCTACCTCGCGCAGCAGGCCCCGGAACCGGCTGCCGAGCTGGCGCCACGGGTCCGTGCCGCTCTCGCGCAGTCACTGGGCGCAGCCGGCACCTACCACATCGACTCGGTCGCCCGACTGCTGTCCGTCCACCCGCGCACGCTCCAGCGCCGACTGGCGGCCGAAGGCACCGCGTTCGCCACGATCCTCGACGACGTACGACGGGATGCCGCTCGCCGGTACCTCGTGACCAGCGACCTGCCGATGTACCAGATCGCCTCGCTCCTCGGTCTCTCCGAGCAGTCGGCCCTCTCCCGATGCTGCCGCCGCTGGTGGGGAAGTCCCACTCGCAGGTGCGACGCGATGCGCGGCAGGGCTCCGCCGCCACCGGCCCGTGACCGGAGCACGATGTCCGGGGCCGGCAGGGCGGCCCGCCCGGTTAGCCCGTACGGGGGTCGCTCGGCACGCCGCGGGGGCGGCCGGGGCGCGCGGCGGCGGGACCTCGGGGACGATCGTTCAGCCCAGCTGCGACCGCCCTTAAGAATTCCTCGATGGACCTGACCTGCTCCGACCCGGCAGATTTCACTGTGCCCGGCGAGGCAGGGGTTGCATCGCCGGGCTCCCGTTCCACCCCGCGTCAGGAGCGCTCGCCGTGAAGGCACTCGTCAAGCACAAGGCCGAGCCAGGTCTCTGGCTGATGGACGTCCCCATGCCGGAGATCGGCCCCGGCGACGTGCTGATCAAGGTGCTGCGCACCGGCATCTGCGGCACCGACCTGCACATCCGCTCCTGGGACGGCTGGGCGCAGCAGACCATCAGGACCCCGCTGACCGTCGGCCACGAGTTCGTCGGCGAGGTCGCCGCGATCGGCGCCGCCGTCGCCGACGTCGAGGTGGGCGACCTGGTGAGCGGCGAGGGCCACCTGGTCTGCGGCAAGTGCCGCAACTGCCTGGCCGGCCGCCGGCACCTGTGCCGCAACACGGTGGGCCTGGGCGTGGGCCGCGACGGCGCCTTCGCCGAGTACGTGGCGCTGCCCGCCTCCAACGTCTGGGTGCACCGGGTGCCGGTCGACCTGGACGTGGCCGCGATCTTCGACCCGTTCGGCAACGCCGTGCACACCGCGCTGTCCTTCCCGCTGGTCGGCGAGGACGTCCTGATCACCGGCGCCGGTCCGATCGGCATCATGGCCGCCGCGGTGGCCCGGCACGCCGGCGCCCGCAACGTCATGATCACCGACGTCTCGCCGTACCGCCTGGACCTCGCCCGCAAGGTCGGCGTGACCCTGGCGCTGGACGTGTCGCAGCACACCATCGAGGAGGGCCAGCAGCAGCTGGGTCTGCGCGAGGGCTTCGACATCGGCCTGGAGATGTCCGGCCGCCCCGAGGCGATGCGCTCGATGATCGCCAACATGACGCACGGCGGCAGGATCGCCATGCTCGGCCTGCCCGCCGAGGAGTTCCCGGTCGACTGGGCGTCGATCGTCACCTCGATGATCACCATCAAGGGCATCTACGGCCGCGAGATGTTCGAGACGTGGTACGCGATGTCCGTCCTGCTGGAGGGCGGTCTCGACCTCAGCCCGGTGATCACCGGACGCTACGCCGCCGCCGACTTCGACCAGGCCTTCGACGAGGCCGCGAGCGGCAACTGCGGCAAGATCATCCTCGACTGGACGGTCTGAGACCGGACCCGTCCGGAACCGTCAGCGACACACGACTCTGGGAGACACCACCCGTGTTCGACAACGTGCGCGAGGACCTCGCCGCCACCATCGACGAGATCCGCGAGGCCGGCCTCTTCAAGCCCGAGCGGGTCATCGGCACCCCGCAGAGCGCCGCGGTCACCGTCACCGGCGGCGGCCGCCCCGGCGAGGTGCTGAACTTCTGCGCCAACAACTACCTGGGCCTCGCCGACCACCCCGCCGTGGTCGCCGCCGCCAAGGACGCCCTGGACCGCTGGGGCTACGGCATGGCCTCCGTCCGCTTCATCTGCGGCACCCAGGACGTGCACAAGCAGCTCGAGGAGCGCCTCTCGCACTTCCTCGGCCAGGAGGACACGATCCTCTACTCGTCCTGCTTCGACGCCAACGGCGGCGTCTTCGAGACCCTGCTGGACGAGCGCGACGCGGTCATCTCCGACGCCCTCAACCACGCCTCCATCATCGACGGCATCCGCCTGTCCAAGGCCCGCCGCCACCGCTACGCCAACCGCGACCTCGCCGACCTGGAGCAGCAGCTCAAGGCCAGCCAGGACGCCCGTCGCCGCCTGATCGTCACCGACGGCGTGTTCTCCATGGACGGCTACATCGCCCCGCTGCGCGAGATCTGCGACCTCGCCGACCGCTACGACGCGATGGTCATGGTCGACGACTCGCACGCGGTCGGCTTCGTAGGCCCGACCGGCCGCGGCACCCCCGAGCTGCACGGCGTCATGGACCGCGTCGACATCATCACCGGCACCCTCGGCAAGGCCCTCGGCGGCGCCTCCGGCGGCTACGTCGCCGCCCGCCGCGAGATCGTCGCCCTGCTGCGCCAGCGCTCCCGCCCGTACCTGTTCTCCAACTCGCTCGCCCCGGTGATCGCGGCCGCCTCGCTGACCGTGCTCGACCTGCTGGAGCAGTCCGGCGACCTGCGCGAGCGACTCGCGGCCAACACCCACCTGTTCCGCACCAAGATGACCGAGGCCGGCTTCGAGATCCTGCCGGGCGAGCACGCCATCGCCCCGGTCATGATCGGCGACGCGGCGAAGGCCGGCCGGCTGGCCGAGCTGCTGCTGGAGCGCGGCGTGTACGTGATCGGCTTCTCCTACCCGGTCGTGCCGCACGGCAAGGCCAGGATCCGCGTGCAGCTGTCCGCCGCCCACTCGACCGAGGACGTCGAGCGCGCCGTCGCCGCCTTCATCGACGCCCGCGCGGCCATGGGCGAGTAGCAGCTGCACTGATCGAGCCACCTTCCCGGGGCGCGGCCCAACCCTCACCGCGCCCCTGCGGGGCAACCCCCGGCCCCGCCCCGTCGTCGGCCCGGCCTTCCCCAGCCGGGCCGGCGGCGTCCCCTCCGCCGTACCGCGTCCCCGGGCCGCGCCCGCCACCCGGCCGGCAGCCCACGGGATGCGTGCCGACGCCCGCCGCTGGACAGTCGCAGGGTAGGACCGGCCGCCGGCCCGTCGCCCTCCCCGCGGCACCCGGACCACCGGCCGGTGCGAGCGGCGAGAGGAGCAGGGATGCCACCGGTGCCCGCGCTGCCGCTGCCCCGGCCCCGGTTCGCCTCCGCAGGCCGCCTGGTCGCCCTGGCCACGGCCCTCGTCGTGCTCGGCGTCTGCGCCCCCGTCACCTGGAACACCCTGGCGGTCCCCGTCGGCCGGCCCAGCCCGGTCGCCGACCTCGCCGCGACCGGCCTCGGCGGCTGGTACGCGATCGGCACCCGGGCCGTCCTGCTGGCGGCGGCACTGGTCTCCGTCCTCGCCGTCGGCCTGCTGCTCGCCCGCGACCCGCCGCCCGGTCTGCCCTACCCCGGCGCGGCCGGCACCGCCGCGGCCGGCGCCCTGCTGTTCAGTGCCGACCTGCGCGGGCAGCCGGTCGACGCCGTCCTCGGCCTCGCCGCCGTCGCGCTCGCCCTCGCCGAGGTGCTCCCGCGCGCCCGCGCGCCCGAAGGCCTCGCACTCGGCGCGGCGATCGCCCTCGAACCGGCGCTCGCCCTCTTCGCCGTCCTGCTGATCTGCCGGAAGGCCCACCGGCGCGCCCTCAACGCCCTCGTCCTCGCGTTCGCCCTGAACACCGCGGCCTGGGCCGCCCGTCCGGTGCAGACCGCCCGCGGCTGGCGGCAACTGGTCGACCCGCTGCTCGCGGTCGGGCCGGACAACCAGTCGGCCTACGGCCTGCTGCTCCGCCTCGGCCTGCGCGGGCCGCTGCTCGCCGCCGTCTTCCTGGTCGCCGCCGTCCTGGTCGCCGCGCTGGCACTCCGCCGCGGACTGGCCTTCACCGCGGACGGGCAGCACCTGCTCGCCGCCGGCACGGTCGGCTGCGCCGCCGTCGTGATCTCGCCGCTCACCGGGCCGGCCGACTTCGGCTGGCTGCTCGCCGCCGCGGTCGGCCGCCTCGGCCGCCGCCCCGAGGACCGCGCGCTGTGGCCGGTGGTCGCCGTGACCGTCGCGCTGCTCTCCAGCAGCATGCTCGACCCCCAGATCGAACCGGTGACGACCTTCCTGCTGCGCGGCGCCGCCCCGCTGACCGCCGCCCTGGCGGCCGCCCTGCTGCCCTTCCGCCGCACCACCGACCCGCTCTGGACGCTGCACCGCACGCCCGCACCCACCCCGCACCATCCCTTCGGCGGCCGCAGACTGCCCCTGCTGCCCGCCAAGATGCGCCCGGTCAGCCGGCCCAACCTGCTGATGGAGCTGCTGTTCATCCAGGTCGGCTACGGCATCTACACCAAGATCCGCAATGCCGCGCCGAACCGGGTCGAGGCCGCCGTCGACCACGCGCGCGACATCTACGGCGTGGAGCAGTTCCTGCAGATGGACGTCGAGCGCGCGGTCAACGGATGGGTGCTGCGCACCCACGCCATACTCGACCTGTCGCTGCAGTACTACAAGACGTTCCACCTGATCGGGCCGCTGGCCGTGCTCGGCTGGCTCTACCTGCGCCACCCGCGCCGCTACCGCACGAGCCGCACGGTGCTCTTCACCGCGACCGGCCTCGCCCTGCTCGGCTTCTGGGGCTACCCGCTGGCCCCGCCCCGGCTCACCCCCGGCCTCGGCCTGCGCGACAGCCCGTTCGGCGCCCCCGACAGCTCGCCGCTCGGTGCGCTGACCGCGCTGACCAACCAGTTCGCGGCGATGCCCTCGCTGCACTGCGCCTGGGCGTTCTGGTGCACGGCGGCGGTGATCGCTTCGACCCGCCGCCGCTGGGTGTGGGCCATTGCGGTGCTCTACCCGCTGCTGACCCTGCTCGTGGTGGTCGCCACCGCCAACCACTGGGTGCTCGACGCAGTCGGCGGCGTGGCCGTCGTCCTCGCGGGCTGCCTCTTCCAGTACGTGCTGACCGGGCGGCGGCTGCTGGACCGCTCCGCCGCCCTGACGGTCCGTGCCGGTGCCTGGGCCGGGGCACCGCGCCCCGCCGGCCGCCCCGACCCGGACACCGTGACCGGCCCCGCGCCCCCCGGCCCCGCACCCCCCGGCCCCGCACCGGGCCCCGGCCCGCCCGCCGCCCCGAGCACCGAACCCGCCGAACGCCGCCGGGAGCCGTGACCGGGGTGTCCCGTCCGGCCGTGCGGGGTGAACGGGAGGCTCCGGGGCGCTGGCAGAATTGAGCCGTGATCGACGCACGACGGCTGCGGACCCTGCGGGCCGTGGCCGACCACCGGACCGTGACGGCCGCCGCGGCCGCGCTGTACCTCACCCCCTCCGCCGTCTCGCAGCAGCTCGCCGCGCTGGAGCAGGAGACCGGCCACCACCTGCTGGCCAGGGACGGTCGCGGGGTGCGGCTCACCGCGGCCGGCGAGATCCTGCTCGGCCACGCGGACGCGGTGCTCGCCCAGCTGGAGCGGGCCGAGGCCGACCTCGCCGCCTACAGCGCGGGCGTCGCCGGAGAGGTCACCGTCGCCGCCTTCGCCACCGGCATCGCACTCGTCCTGGCCCCGGCGATCGCCGAGCTGGCCGCCGCCGCCCCCGGCGTCCGGCTGAAGGTCCTGGACGCCGAGGGCGACGCCAGCCTGCCGATGCTGCTGGACGGCCAGGCCGACATCGCCGTCGCCGTCGAGTACCGCGGTGCGCCGCGCGCCGACGACCAGCGGCTGACCCGCGTCCCGCTGTACGCCGAGCCGTTCCGCGCCGTGCTGCCGCTCGGCCACCCGCTGGCCGCCGGGGCGGGCCCGGTCGCCGTCGCCGACCTGGCCGCCGAGCCGTGGATCGGCCCGTACCCCGGCAACCCCTGCCACGACGTGGTGCTGCTCGCCTGCGAGCACGCCGGGTTCCAGCCCCGGCTGCTGCACTCCTCGGACGACTTCCGTGCAGTGATCGCCCTCGCCTCGGCGGGGGCCGGCGTCGCACTGGTGCCGCGCTCCGCGCTGCGCGGCGCCGACCTCACCGCGGTGGCCGTCCGCCCGGTGGACACCGAACTCGCCACCCGCAAGGTCTTCGCCGCCGTCCGCGCCGGTGCCGAACACCACCCGCTGATCGCCCCCGTGCTGACCGCCCTCACCGCCGCCGCCCGGGGCCTCGACAGCCAGTGACGCGCAGACCGTTAACCCCGGGCCCACCGGCCCCGGGGTGAACGGCCGGCCGGCCCGGCTTGGTTGCCCGGACTCGCCCGTCGTCAGTCCAGCGCCGCCTCCACCGGGCGCCGGTGCAGGGACCAGAGGGCGGCCAGGGCCGCGCAGGGGGCGGTCAGCAGGAGGCAGGCGCCGGTCACCGCGCCGACCGGCCGCCACGGCAGCACCAGCGGCGGGGGGCTGCCGAGCAGGGCCAGCGCGCCGTTCATCGCCCCGAGTTGGACGGCCGCCACCGCGCAGCCCAGCAGTGCGCCCACCGCCACCACGAGCAGCGACTCGCCGGCCACCAGCCCGACCACCTGCGCCCGGGTGGCGCCGGTGAGCCGCAGCAGGGCGAGTTCCCGGCGGCGGTCGGCGGTCGCCATCGCGAGGATGTTGGCGAGCGCGATGCCGGTGTACGTCAGGGCGAGGCCGAGCACCAGCACGGTCCGCAGCCAAGCGATCCGGCCGTTGGCGGGGGCGGTGGCGGCAAGCCACTGCTCGCGGGTGTCGACCCGGGCGCCGAACCCGGTGGCCGCGGCGCGCAGTCGCGCCTCCAGTGCGACCCGGTCCGCCCCGGCGGCGGCCCGGACGTCGATGCGGTCCACCCGGGATCCCGGTGCGTTGCGCGCGGTCACGTACAGGCCGTTGTCGCCGAGTCCGTCCCGCAGCACGGCGGCGACCTTCAGGGTCACCCGGTGGCCGTCCGCGAGCACGACCGGCACCGGGTCGCCGACGGCGCGGCGGCCCCACTCCAGCGGCAGGACGATGCCGTCGTCGGTCAGTGCGGCCACCGATCCGGTCACCACCGGCAGCCGGGCGACGCCGGCCAGCGCGCCGGGATCGGCCGTCCGCGCCTCGGAGCGGACCGTGGTGCCGTCCGCCCCGACCACCGCGAGCCGGGTCGGCCCGGTGGGGGAGACGACAGCCCCGGGAACGGCCTGCAGGGCCTCGACCAGCCCGGGGCGGCCCGCACCGGGTGTGAGGACGAAGTCGGCGGCGGTCCGTGCCCGGGCCTCGGCCGTCCGGGAGGCACTCACCGTGTCCAGCGCGCCCGCCAGCGATCCGGTCAGGGCCACCGACACCAGCACCGGCGCGGCGATCGCCCCGGTGCGGCGCAGCGCGGCGGCGGCGTTCTCCCGCATCAGGCGGCCCGACCAGCGGGACAGCCGGGCCGGCAGCCGGCCGAGCAAGCGCAGCAGCGGCCGGGCGAGGACCGGCGCGAGCAGTCCGCAGGCGGAGACGAGCACCATCGGCTGGACGGTGTAGGTCTTGCGGTGCAGCAGGTCGACGGGGTTCGTCAGCAGCGCCGAGCCGATCAGCCCGGCCGCCGCCGTCAGCAGCCCGAGGCCCCAGAACCAGCGCCCGGCGGTCATCACGCCGGTGTCCAGGTCGGTGCTGCGCAGCGCGTCCAGCGGGCCGAGACGCCCGGCGCGGCGGGCGGCGACGGCGACGCCGCCGAGGGCGACCAGCAGGCCGGTCCAGAACGCGGCGACGAGCGGCCAGATCCCTTGCCCGACGGTGAACCCGGGCGGAGCCATCCCGACGTCCGCCAGCCACCGCACCATCCCGGGCGCGCCGAGCCGGCCCAATGCGCACCCGGCGGCCGAGGCGACGGCACCGAGCACGACCGCCTCGGCCAGCACCGCACGCCGCACCTGGGCCCGGGTGGCGCCGGCCAGCCGCAGCAGGCCGAGCTCACGACGGCGCTGGGCGACGGTGTAGGAGAAGGTCGAGGCGACGACGAACGCCGAGACGAAGGCGCTCACCCCGCCGGCCGTGCCGAGCGCGGCGACCAGCGACACCATGGCCTCGCCGCCGCCGGGCCAGGACATCGCGGTGGCCAGACCGAGCAGCATCACCGCCGTCATGGCCACTCCGAGCGCCAGGGCCGTGAACGCACCCAGCAGCGACACCCAACGCACCCTCAGCGACCTGAGCGCGATCCGCATCATTGTCATGCCGCCCAGCCAACCCGCGGCGCCGGGCCGGATCAGCAGGCCAGGGCACACCTTCCGGGGTAGGGCCAGCCCTACCGTGCAGGCCGCCGGGGCGGCCTAGGGTGGGGCGGGAACCGGGACGGGGGGAGAGGCGACGGATGGACGCGGACGGGCGGGGCGGGGCGCTGTGGGAGGCGTGGGCCCGGCCCGGATTTCTGCGCGGCGCGCTGCCCTGGCGGGCGGCCCGCTATCTGCTCGCCTCCGGGACGGCCGGGCTGCTGCTCTGCGCGGGGCTGTTGCTGGCGGTGACGGTCGCCGGGGTGCTCGCCGTGCTGCTGGTCGGGCTGCCGCTGCTGCTGGGACTGGGCCTGGTCGGGGTGCCGTTCGCGGCGTGGGAACGGTGGCTGGTACGGCTGTTGGACGGTGCGCCGGTGCCCGGCCCGCACCTGGTGCCGGCCCGCCCCGGGCTCTCGGCCTGGCTGCGGCTGCGCTACCGCGAGCGGGCCACCTGGCGGGAGCTGGGTTTCGCCGCGCTCGCCGCCTTCGTCCTGTGGCCGATCGACCTGGTCGTCGCGGGCTGCGCACTCGCGGTGCCCGGGTACCTGGTGGCGGCGCTGCCCCTGCTCCTGCTGGACGGCGAACAGGTGAACGTTCTCAAACTCTGGCAGGTTCACTCCCCCTACCTGGCAGGGGCGTTGGGGCTCGCCGGGGTGCTGGCGGCGGCGCTGCTCGCCTATCCGCTGACCGCGGTGGCGGCGGGGCGGGCCGCACTCGTCCGGGCGGTGCTGGCGCCGGGCGGCCACGAGCTGCGGATCGGTGAACTGGTCAGCTCGCGCGCCCGGTTGGTGGACGCCTTCGAGGCGGAACGGCGTCGGATCGAGCGGGATCTGCACGACGGCGCCCAACAACGCCTGGTCGCCCTGGCGATGACGCTCGGACTCGCCAGGCTGGACGCGCAGCCCGGCAGCCCGCTCGCCGCCCGGCTGGCCCAGGCGCACCGCGAGGCGGGCGAAGTGCTCTCCGAGCTACGAGAGTTGATCAACGGCATCCATCCGCGGGTGCTCGCCGACCGGGGCCTGCCGGATGCCTGTGCGGACACCGCCGACCGGTCGCCGGTGCCGGTCGACGTCGCCTTCGCACTGCCCGGGCGGCTGCCTGCCGCGGTAGAGTCGGCCGGCTGGTTCGCGGTGGCCGAGGCGCTGGCGAACATCGCCAAGCACAGCGGTGCCCGCTCCGCCCGGGTCGACGGGCGGTACGCTGACGGACTGTTGACCATCGAGGTGTCGGACGACGGATGCGGCGGCGCCGATCCGGCGGGCGGCACCGGCCTCACCGGGCTGGCCGACCGGGTCTCCGTCGTCGACGGGACGCTGACGGTGAGCAGCCCGCGCGGGGGCCCGACCCTGCTGCGTGTGGAGATCCCGTGCACCCTGATCGGCCCGCGCACCCCGATCAGCCCGCGCACCCCGGACCTGCCGTGCGCCCCGGACAGCCCGTGAGGCCGCTCCGCGTGGTGCTCGCCGAGGACAGCGTGCTTCTGCGCGAGGGCCTGCTCGGTCTGTTGGACCGCTTCGGCCACCGGGTCGTCGCCGCAGTCGGGGACGCCGACGCCCTGAGCGCGGCCGTCGACGCGCACGGGCCGGACATCGTCATCACCGACGTCCGGATGCCGCCCGGCCAGACCGACGAGGGCCTGCGCGCCGCCGTCGCGCTGCGTGCCGGGCGTCCGGGCCTCCCGGTGCTGGTGCTCAGCCAGTACGTGCAGCGCTCGTACGCCGCCGAGCTGCTGGACTCCGGGGACGGTTCCGGTGTGGGGTACCTGCTGAAGGACCGGATCGGGCAGGTCGAGGAGTTCCTCGCGGCGGTCGCAACGGTGGCGGCCGGCGGTACCGTGGTGGATCCGGAGGTGGTGCGCCACCTGCTGCGGCGCCGACGCGATCCCCTGGAACGGCTGACCCCGCGTGAGCGCGAGGTGCTGGCGCTGATGGCCGAGGGCAGGTCCAACGCGGCGATCTGCCGCGAGCTGGTGGTCTCCGAGGCGGCCGTCGGCAAGCACATCGGCAACATCCTGATGAAGCTGGACCTGCCCCCGGCGGAGGAGACCCACCGGCGGGTGCTGGCGGTCCTCCGGTTCCTCCGGGCCTGAGTACCGGGCCCGGGTGCCGAGCCGGGGAACGTTCATCGGGTGCGTTACCCGGCGGCCCGGCCCCCGCTGCCGGCAGCGGTGTGGTCGAGGATCGCGCGGACGACCGTTGCCCGGTCGGCGCGGTCGACCCCGTGGCCGGCGTCCTCCAGGGCCAGCAGCCGGGCCCCGGGGATCCGTTCCGCGAGGGCCTGGCCATGGGGGAACGGGAACATCGGGTCGGCGGTTCCGTGGATCACCAACGTGGGCACCCTGATCGAGGACAGCGGTGCCCGGGTGTGCTCGCCCTCCGCGAGCACGTCGTGGTTGCGGGCCGCGGCGATGTCGTGCGCGCGCTCGACGTCGCGGCGGACGAGGCTGCGGGCGGCGGCCTCGTCGAACGGGCGCCGCCCGCCTGCGAGCAGGCGGGCGTAGGCCACCTGGTGGTCGGCCACCGCGTCGGCGCCGGGCGGGTCGGCGTCCGCGGTCGAGACGAAGGCCATGAACTCCTCGGTCGGCGGCGGGAGTCCGCCGGTGCCGCCGGGCACGGCCGAGGTGGTGCTGATCAGGACGAGGGAGAGGACGCGGCCGGGGTCGTCGAGCGCGAGCAGCTGCGCCAGTGCCCCGCCGGCCGAGACACCCACGACGTGCGCGGCCGGGATCCCGTGGCCGTCGAGCACCCGGGCGGCGTCGGCGACCAGGTCCGCGCCGGTGTAGCCGGGGTGGCCCGGCTCGTAGGTGGTCGAGCGGCCGGTGTCGCGGTGGTCGTAGCGGATCACGAAGCGCCCGCCCTCGGCGAGCATCCGGCAGAAGCCCTCCTCCCACCAGAGCATCGAGGCCCCGGTGCCCATGACGAGCAGGACGGGCGGATCCGACGGGTCGCCGAAGGACTCGGTGCACAGCTCGACGCCGTCCGCCTCGACCATGCGCTCGGCCATCTTGCTGCCTCCTCTCCTGTCTCCCACGGTACCGGCGCGCCGAGGCGCCGCCAGGGGCCGGTCCGACGGTCCGTCGGACCGGATCTTCCGCATCCGCACTGCTCAACGGCATGGCTGGCATATGCTGCTGGGCGGCCAGGCCCCCGGGCCACCCCCGGGGGCCACCACACCCTCAGCAGGAGAGCACGTGAGCCACGACCACGACATCGATGCCGCACCCCTGCCGGTGGCGGTGATCGGACTCGGTGACATCGCCCAGAAGGCCTACCTCCCGGTGCTCACCGCCCAGCCCGGCCTCGACCTGCGGCTGATGACCCGTGACCGCGCCAAGCTGGACCGCCTCGGCGACTCCTACCGGATCCGGCACCGCTACACCGACCTCGGCGAGGTCATCGACAGCGGCATCCGCGCCGCCTTCGTGCACGCCGCCACCAGCCAGCACGTGCCGATCGTCGAGCAGCTGCTCACCGCGGGTGTCGACGTGTACGTGGACAAGCCGCTGGACCACACCCTGGACGGTGCCCGCCGGCTGGTCGACCTGGCCGAGCAGTCCGGCCGTTCGCTGCTGGTCGGCTTCAACCGCCGCCACGCCCCCGGCTACCTGCTCGCCATGGAGCGCCCGCGCGATCTGATCGTGCTTCAGAAGCACCGCGAGGGGCTGCCGGAGGCCGCCCGCACCGCCGTCTTCGACGACTTCATCCATGTGGTCGACACCCTGCGCTTCCTGGTGCCCGGTGAGATCGAGCACGTGGACGTCCGCTCGCGCAGCCGCGACGGGCTGATGGAGCACGTCGTGCTCACCCTGGCCGGCCAGGGCTTCACCGCGCTCGGCATCATGAACCGGATGAGCGGCGCCACCGAGGAGGTGCTGGAGGTCTCCGGCGGCGACTCCAAGCGGAGCGTCATCAACCTCGCCGAGGTCGTCGACTTCCGCGGCCAGCCGACCGTCCGCCGCCGCGGCGACTGGGTGTCGGTCGCCCGCCAGCGCGGCATCGAGCAGACCGTGCTGTCCTTCCTGGAGTCCGTCAGGGCCGGCAAGGTGCTCTCCGCGCGGGACGCACTGCGCACCCACGAGCTGTGCGAGCACGTGGTGGCGCAGATCGAGGCGCAGGCCTGACGGACCGCCGGCCCGCACTCGCGGCGGTGCCCCCGGGACGGCCCTTGTTCGGGCCGCGCCGGGGGCACCCGTGCGCGAGGCTCAGCTGTTGGTGCAGGCGTTGCCGGACGTCGGGTTCAGCAGGCCGATCAGGTTGATGCTGTTCCCGCAGACGTTGACGGGAATGTGGATCGGGACCTGAACCACGTTGCCGGACAGCAGGCCCGGGGAGTCGGTGGCCGTGCCGACGGCGCTCGCGTCTGCGTTGGCCACACCGGCGGTGCCGAGCACGAGAGCACCGGCGGCGCCGGCCAGCGCGAGAGCCCTGCGGATGTCCTTCACGGTCTTCTCCAATTCGGGAGGGGACGTTCCTGGGTGGAACCCGGGCGCCGGGCCGGCGGCTTGCCGGCAGGGCGGTGCCCGCCACCCAGTCTTGGCACGGCGAGACGAAACGGCCCTCCGGGCACGCGCGAGGTTCCTCCGCTCGGGTGGGAATCTTCACGAACACTGGGCCATCGGCGGTACCGGGACCCCCGCTGCTGGTTACGGGCTGTGACGGGTCGTCGGATTCGGGCCCGCACCACCCCCGTACGGCGCCGTCCCTCGCCGGACGAACCGTTCCGCCGCGGCGCCCCGCCCGGACGGGTCGCGGAGAAAAACAAGCATGCATGCTTGATTTATTCATGGGCCGCTGCCAGGCTGCTGCACGACCAGAGCAGGGGAGGCGGGCATGCTGCGGATCGGCAACGCGTCCGGGTTCTACGGCGACCGGTTCGCCGCGTTCGAGAAGATGCTCACCGGCGGACCGCTGGACGTGCTGACCGGCGACTACCTCGCCGAGCTGACCATGCTCATCCTCGCCCGGGACCGGCTCAAGGACCCGGGCCTCGGCTACGCCAAGACCTTCCTGCGGCAGGCCGAACAGTGCCTCGCCCTCGCCGCCGAACGGGGCGTCAAACTCGTCGTCAACGCCGGCGGCCTCAACCCCGCCCGGCTCGCCGAGGCGGTCGCCGAACTCGCCGCCAAGCAGGGCCTCGCGCTGCGCGTCGGCCACGTCCTCGGCGACGACCTGCTCGCCCGCGCCGCGGAGTTCGGCCCCCGGCCCGGTCTGCTCGCCGCCAACGCCTACCTCGGCGGGGCCGGCATCGCCGCCTGCCTGCGCGGCGGCGCCGACATCGTCGTCACCGGCCGGGTCACCGACGCCGCCCTCGTCACCGGCCCCGCCATGGCCCACTTCGGCTGGGGCCCGGACGACCTCGACGCGCTCGCCGGGGCCGTCGTCGCCGGCCACGTCCTCGAGTGCGGCGCCCAGGCCACCGGCGGCAACTACGCCTTCTTCCGGGAGCACCTCGGCCCCGGCACCGACCCGCGCCCCGGCTTTCCGCTCGCCGAGATCCACGCCGACGGCAGCAGCGTCATCACCAAACACCCCGGCACCGGCGGCGCCGTCACCGTCGAGACCGTCACCGCCCAACTGCTCTACGAGACCGCCGGACCCCGCTACGCCGGACCGGATGTGACGGCCCGCCTGGACACCGTCCGGCTCGCCCAGCAGAGCCCCGACCGGGTGCTCGTCGAAGGGGTGCGCGGCGAGGCCCCGCCACCCGACCTCAAGGTCGGCCTCAACCGGCTCGGCGGCCACCGCAACGAAATCGTCTTCGTCCTCACCGGCCTCGACATCGAGGCCAAGGCCGACCTGGTACGCCGCCAGTTCGAGGGCGCGCTCGCCCGGCGACCGGCCGAACTGCGCTGGACCCTCGCCCGCACCGACCACCAGGACGCCGACACCGAGGAGAGCGCCTCCGCGCTGCTCCGCCTCACCGTCCGCGACCCGGACGAGCGGACCGTCGGCCGGGCCGTCGGCGCCGCCGCCGTCGAACTCGGCCTGGCCGGCTACCCCGGCTTCCACCTCACCGCGCCACCCGGCCCCGGCACCCCGTACGGCGTCTTCGAGACCGCGTACACCGACCGGCGCGGCGTCCCGCACACCGCGGTGCTGCCCGACGGCACCCGCCTCGCCGTCCCGGCGCCCGATCGCACCCGCCCGCTGGAGCCGCTCGCCGAACCGCCGCTGCCCGAACCGCTGCCCGCCGGGCCCACCCGCCGCGCCCCGCTCGGCCTGGTCGCCGGCGCCCGCAGCGGCGACAAGGGCGGCGACGCCAACCTCGGCGTCTGGGCCCGCACCGAGGACGGCTGGCGCTGGCTCGCCCACGCCCTCACCACCGATCTGCTGCGCCGACTGCTCCCCGAGACCGCCGGCCTGACGGTGGAACGGCACCTGCTGCCCAATCTGCGCGCCGTGAACTTCACCATCGCCGGACTGCTCGGCGAGGGAGTCGCCGCGCAGGCCCGCTTCGACCCGCAGGCCAAGGCGCTGGGGGAGTGGCTGCGCTCCCGGCACCTCGACATCCCGGAGGCCCTCCTGTGACCGTCCTCCCCACCCGCCTCGACCCCGGCGGCGCCGAGCACACCGCCCACCGGGACGCGATGCTGGCGAAGCTCGCCGCCCTCGACGCCGAGCACACCAAGGCGCTCGCCGGTGGCGGACCCCGCTACGTCGAACGGCACCGCGGCCGCGGCAAGCTGCTCGCCCGCGAGCGGATCGAGCTGCTGCTCGACCAGGACTCGCCGTTCCTGGAGCTCTCCCCGCTCGCCGCCTGGGGAAGCGACCACCCCGTCGGCGCCGCCCTGGTCACCGGCATCGGCGTGATCGAGGGCACGGTCTGCGTCATCACCGCCAACGACCCGACCGTGCGCGGCGGCGCCAGCAACCCGTGGACGCTGAAGAAGGCGCTGCGGGCCAACGAGATCGCCCTGCACAACCGGCTGCCGCTGGTGAACCTGGTCGAGTCCGGTGGCGCCGACCTGCCCAGCCAGAAGGAGATCTTCATCCCCGGCGGGGCGCTCTTCCGCGATCTCACCCGGCTCTCCGCCGCCGGCATCCCGACCGTCGCCGTGGTCTTCGGCAACTCCACCGCCGGCGGCGCCTACGTGCCCGGCATGTCCGACCACACCGTGCTGGTGCGGGAGCGCGCCAAGGTATTCCTCGGCGGGCCGCCGCTGGTGAAGATGGCCACCGGCGAGGAGGCCGACGAGGAACGGCTCGGCGGCGCCGACATGCACGCCCGCACCTCCGGCCTCGCCGACCACGTCGCCGAGGACGAACCCGACGCCTGCCGGATCGCCCGCCGGATCGTCAAACGCCTGCACTGGCAGCGCCGCGGCCCGCTGCCCGACCTCGCCGCCGAACCGCCGAAGTACGACGAGGAGGAGCTGCTCGGTATCGTCCCCGGCGACCTGCGGGTGCCCTTCGACCCGCGCGAGGTGATCGCCCGGATCGTCGACGGCTCCGACTTCGACGAGTTCAAACCGCTGTACGGGCCGAGCCTCGCCACCGGCTGGGCCACCGTGCACGGCTACCCCGTCGGCATCCTCGCCAACGCCCAGGGCGTGCTCTTCAGCGCCGAGTCGCAGAAGGCCGCCCAGTTCATCCAGCTCGCCAACCAGCGCGACATCCCGCTGCTCTTCCTGCACAACACCACCGGCTACATGGTCGGCGAGGCCTACGAGCAGGGCGGCATCATCAAGCACGGCGCCATGATGATCAACGCGGTCGCGAACTCCCGCGTCCCGCACCTGTCCGTGCTGATGGGCGCCTCCTACGGCGCCGGGCACTACGGCATGTGCGGCCGGGCCTACGAGCCGCGCTTCCTGTTCGCCTGGCCGAGCGCCAAGTCCGCCGTCATGGGCCCGCAGCAGCTCGCCGGGGTGCTGTCCATCGTCGCCCGGCAGTCCGCCGCCGCCAAGGGCACCCCGTACGACGAGGACGCCGACGCGGCGGTCCGCGCCATGGTCGAGCAGCAGATCGAGGCCGAGTCGCTGCCCGCCTTCCTCTCCGGACGGCTCTACGACGACGGCGTCATCGACCCGCGGGACACCAGGACGGTGCTCGGACTCTGCCTCTCCGCCGTGCACAGCGGCCCCGTCGAGGGCGCCCGCGGCTACGGCGTCTTCCGGATGTAGCTTCTTGTGGAGGAACGACCCACGTGATCACCTCTCTGCTGGTCGCCAACCGCGGCGAGATCGCCCGGCGGATCTTCCGCACCTGCCGGGACCTCGGCATCGCCACCGTCGCCGTGCACTCCGACCCGGACGCCGGCGCCCCGCACGTCCGGGAGGCCGACACCGCCGTCCGGCTGCCCGGCGCCGCCCCCGCCGACACCTACCTCCGCGCCGACCTGCTGATCGACGCCGCCCGCGCCGCCGGCGCCGACGCCGTCCACCCCGGCTACGGCTTCCTCTCCGAGAACGCCGACTTCGCGCAGGCCGTCCTCGACGCCGGCCTCACCTGGATCGGCCCGCCGCCCGCCGCGATCGCCGCCATGGGCTCCAAGACCGGCGCCAAACGGCTGATGGCCGAGGCCGGGGTGCCCGTCCTCACCGTCGGCGAGCACCCGACCGAGACCGACCTGCCGCTGCTCGTCAAAGCCGCGGCCGGCGGCGGCGGACGCGGCATGCGGATCGTCCGCGACCTCGCCGAGCTGCCCGCCGCCCTCGCCGCCGCCCGCGCCGAGGCACTCTCCGCGTTCGGCTCCGACGAGGTCTTCTGCGAGCCCTACCTGCCCACCGGGCGGCACGTCGAAGTCCAGCTGATGGCCGACACCCACGGCACCGTGTGGGCCGTCGGCGACCGCGACTGCTCGCTGCAGCGCCGCCACCAGAAGGTGATCGAGGAGGCGCCCGCACCCGACCTCACCGACCGGCAGCGCGCGGACCTGCACCGGGCCGCCGTCGACGCGGCGAAGGCCATCGGCTACGTCGGCGCCGGCACCGCCGAATTCCTGCTCGCCCCCGACGGCCGGCTCGCCTTCCTGGAGATGAACACCCGCCTCCAGGTCGAACACCCCGTCACCGAATGCGTCACCGGCCTCGACCTGGTCGCCTTGCAGATCGCCGTCGCCGAGGGCGACGCCCTGCCCGACGAGCCGCCCGCCACCACCGGCCACGCCATCGAGGCCCGGCTGTACGCCGAGGACCCGGCCCGCGACTGGCAGCCGCAGACCGGCACCCTGCACCGCCTCACCCTCGCCCACCCGCACACCGAGTTCGCCACCGCCGCCGCCCCCGCCGGGCTGCGCCTCGACTCCGGCGTCACCGACGGCACCACCGTCACCGTGCACTACGACGCCATGCTGGCCAAGGCCGTCGCCTGGGCGCCCACCCGGGCCGCCGCCGCCCGCCGGCTCGCCGACGCACTCGCCCGCGCCCGCATCCACGGCCCCGCCACCAACCGCGAGCCGCTCGTCCGCGCGCTGCGCCACCCCGCCTTCCTGGACGCCCGGCTGCACACCGGCTTCCTCACCGAACACGCCGCCGACCTCACCGCCCCCGACGGCAAGGACACCCCGCTCGCCGCCCTCGCCGCCGCGCTCGCCGACGCCGCCGCCCGCCGCACCGCACTGCCTTCCGGCTGGCGCAACCTGCCCTCCCAGCCGCAGGTCAAGCGGTACCGGGCCGCCGACGGCGGCGAATGGGAGGTCCGCTACCGGATCGGCCGGGCCGGCCTGGACGCCGAGGGCCACCCCGGCACCCGGCTCGTCGAATCCGCCTCCGACCTGGTCGTCCTGGAGACGGGCACCCTCCGGCAGACCTTCCACATCGCCGCCCACGGCACCGCCGTCTGGGTCGACGGCCCGCACGGCGCCGCCGCCCTCACCGCGCTCGACCGCTTCCCCGACCCCTTGCAGCGCACCGACCCCGGCGCGCTGCTCGCCCCCATGCCCGGCACCGTCGTCCGCACCGCCGCCGCCCCCGGCGACACCGTCACCGCCGGACAGCCGCTGCTCTGGCTGGAGGCGATGAAGATGGAGCACCAGGTCACCGCGCCCGCCGACGGGCTGCTCACCGAACTCCGCGTCGCCCCCGGCCAGCCGGTCGAGCCCGGGGCCGTCCTCGCCGTCGTCCAGCCCGCCTGACCGCCTGTCTGCCGAACGCCGTACCCACCCTCACCGCCCGGAAGGACGCCGCATGTCCGCACCGCGCACCACCGCAGGCACCCTCGTCGAGACCCCCGAACAGCAGGCCCTGCGCCGGGCCGTCGCCGACCTCGCCGCCCGCTTCGGCCCCGCCTGGTTCCAGGCCAAGGCCCGCGCCGGCGAGTACGCCGACGAACTGTGGGCCGAGGCCGGCAAGCTCGGCTACCTGGGCGTCAACCTGCCCGCCGAGTACGGCGGCGGAGGCGCCGGCATCACCGAGCTCGCCATCGTCCTCGAAGAGCTCGGCGCGGGCGGCTGCCCGCTGCTGATGCTCGTCGTCTCGCCCGCCATCTGCGGCACCGTCATCGCCCGCTACGGCACCGAGGAGCAGCGCCGCCGCTGGCTGCCAGGCCTCGCCGACGGCACCCGCCGGATGGCCTTCGGCATCACCGAACCGGACGCCGGCTCCAACTCCCACCGGATCTCCACCGTCGCCCGCCGCGACGGCGAGGACTGGCTGCTCACCGGCCGCAAGGTCTTCATCTCCGGCATCGACCACGCCGACGCCGTGCTCTTCGTCGCCCGCACCGAGGACGCTCGCACCGGCCGGCTGCGGCCCTCCCTGTTCGTCGTCCCGCGGGACACCCCCGGCTTCGAGTACCGGGCGATCCCGATGGAGCTGGTCGCCGCCGAGAAGCAGTTCCAGGTCTTCCTGGACGACGTCCGGCTGCCCGCCGACGCCCTGGTCGGCGACGAGGACGCCGGGCTCCTCCAGCTCTTCGCCGGCCTCAACCCCGAGCGGATCATGACGGCCGCGTTCTCCATCGGCGCCGCCCGCCGCGCCCTGGACACCGCCGTCGACTACGCCCGCACCCGGACCGTCTGGGACACCCCGATCGGCGCCCACCAGGGCATCGCGCACCCGCTCGCCCAGTGCGCCATCGAGGTCGAACTCGCCCGGCTGATGACCCAGAAGGCCGCCCACCTGTACGACACCGGCGACGACCCCGCCGCCGGAGAGGCCGCCAACATGGCCAAGTACGCGGCCGGCGAGGCCGCCTGCCGGGCCGTCGACCAGGCCGTCCAGACCCTTGGCGGCAACGGCCTCACCCAGGAGTACGGCCTCGCCTCACTGCTCACCGTCACCCGGGTCGGCCGGGTCGCCCCGGTCAGCCGCGAGATGATCCTCAACTACGTCGCCCAGCACACCCTCGGCCTCCCGCGGTCCTACTAGGAGTCGACTCAGGGGCAGCCGCATCGGGGCGCCGGGGGCACCTCCCGGCGCCCCTGAGTGGTTGCCCGCCCCTGTTGAGGTGCCCGTCCGCGCAAGGATTGCTGTACGCCCTCTGGGCTGTGGGGCGGAAAGCGGGCAGGCTGTCACCTGGCGACTCCGCAGCACCGCGAGCTCCCACCACCCCGCCGGAGGTATGCATGGTGTTCCGCAGCGACCACCCCGAGATCGAGCCCGTCGACGTGCCGATCCACGACGCCGTCCTCGGCGACCTGAACGGCCGGGCCGACCTGCCCGCGCTGGTCGACGGCATCACCGGGCGCACCCTCAGCTACGCCGAGCTCGACCTCGCCTCCCGCCGGACCGCGGCCGGCCTCGCCGAGGCAGGCGTCCGCCAGGGCGACGTGGTCGCGCTGTACAGCCCGAACACCATCGCCTACCCCGTCGCCTTCTACGCCGCCACCCGCACCGGCGCCACCGTCACCACGGTCAGCTCCCTCGCCACCGCGGGCGAACTCACCGGTCAGCTGCGCGACAGCGGTGCCCGCTGGATCGTCACCATCGCCGCCTTCCTGCCGGTCGCCACCGAGGCGGCCGCCGCACTCGCCGCCGACGGCCGCCCGATCGCCGAGATCTTCGTCGGCGACCAGGCCCCCGGCCACCGCTCGCTCACCGACCTCGCCGCGACCACCGCCGCCGAGCCGGCCCCGCGGATCGACCCCGGCGACCTCGCCGTGCTGCCCTACTCCAGCGGCACCACCGGCCTGCCCAAGGGCGTCATGCTCACCCACCGCTCGATCGGCTCGAATCTGGCGCAGACCGACTCGGTGCACGCCACCGCGGCCGGCGAGCGGATCATCGCGGTGCTGCCGTTCTTCCACATCTACGGACTGACGGCCCTGCTCAACCACCCGCTGCGGTGCGGTTCCACCGTCGTCGTGCTGCCCCGCTTCGACCTGGAGCAGTTCCTGCGCACCATCCAGGAGCAGCGGATCGAGGGCGTCTTCGCCGCCCCGCCGATCGTCCTGGCGCTCGCCAAGCACCCGCTGGTCGACCGCTACGACCTCTCCTCGGTCAAGTACGTGCTCAGTGCCGCGGCCCCGCTCGACGCCGAGCTCGCCGACGCCGCCGCCCGCCGGCTCGGTCTACCGCGGATCCACCAGGGCTACGGCATGACCGAGCTCTCCCCGGTCACCCACGTCGTCCCGCTGGACGACCCGGCGCCGCCGCCCGGCACCGTCGGGAAGATGGTCGCCTCCACCGAGCTGCGCATCGTCTCCCTAGACGACCCGGACACCGACCTGCCGGCCGGGCAGAGCGGCGAACTGCTCTTCCGCGGCCCGCAGGTCATGAAGGGCTACTTCGGCCGCCAGTCGGAGACCGACGCGATGCTCGACGCCGACGGCTGGCTGCACACCGGCGACGTCGGCCACGTCGACGAGCAGGGCTACCTCTTCGTCGTCGACCGGGTGAAGGAGCTCATCAAGTACAAGGGCTACCAGGTCGCCCCCGCCGAGCTGGAGGCCCTGCTGCTCACCCACCCCGAGATCGCCGACGCCGCGGTGGTCGGTGTCACCGGCGAGGACGGCACCGAGCGCCCCAAGGCGTTCGTCGTCCGCACCCCCGGCAGCGGGCTGACCGGCGACCAGGTGCAGGAGTACGTGGCGGCCCAGGTCGCGCCGTACAAGAAAGTACGGGCGGTGGAGTTCCTCGACGCGGTGCCCAAGTCCGCCAGCGGCAAGATCCTCCGCCGCGAGTTGCGGGCCCGCCCGTCCTCCACCGGGGCGGCGGCGATCTGAGAGGATCGGCCCACCCGCCGTCGACCGCCACCGGAAAGCCAAGGCCATGACCGCCCACGCCGCCGCCCTGCGCACCCCGCAGCAGGACCGAAGCCGCGCCACCCGCCGCCGCTTGCTGGAGGCCGCCGTGGAGTGCCTGGCCGAGCTGGGCTGGCAGGGCTCGACGGTCGCCGTGGTCGCCGAGCGGGCCGGAGTGACGCGGGGCGCCGCCCAGCACCACTTCCCGACCCGCGAGGACCTCTTCACGGCGGCCGTCGAGCACGTCGCCGCCGAGCGGCTCGCCCAGGTGCGGGCCAGCGCCGAGCAGCTGCCGCCGGCCGGGCCGGGCCGCACCGAGGCCGTGGTCTCCATGATCGTCCGGCTGTACACCGGGCCGCTGTTCCGCGCCGCGCTGCACCTGTGGGTGGCCGCCGCGACCGAGGACGCGCTGCGCGAGCGGATCGTCGCCCTGGAGAACCACGTCGGCCGGGAGTCCCACCGGGCCGCCGTGGAGTTCCTCGGCGCCGACGAGTCCCGGCCCGGGGTGCGGGAGACCGTCCAGGCCACGATGGACATGGCCCGCGGCCTCGGCCTGGCCAACCTGCTGACCGACGACGGGGCCCGCCGGGCCGGCATCGTCCGGCAGTGGGCCGGCCTGCTGGAGGCCGCGCTGGCCGACGGCGGACCGGGTGGCGGGAGACCGGTGTGCTGAGCACGAACAGACCGCGCCCGGACCGGGCGGCGACCAGCAGTCGCCGACCGGCCGGGCTTTGTGCAGTCTGGTGGGGACCGGATTGGCCGGCCTCCCACCGGGAAGGTACCGGGCAGGTGAACTCCTGAAGATGCACGGATTCGACTGGACCGCGACCGACGGCGCCGGCCGCGGTGAGGCGGGCGCCGCCTCGGCGCGCCTGGCCGGCCACCGGCTGGTGCCCCTCGCCACCGCCCTCCTGCAGGAGGACGGTCGCATCCTGCACTGGAGCGAGGAGGCCGAGGCGCTCTCCGGCCACCCCGCCGAGGAAGCCGTCGGCTCCTACGCGGCCGACCTGCTCGTCCCCGAGAGCAGGCGGCACCGGGCCAACGAGCTGTTCAAGCAGATCATGGCGGGCTCCGGCTGGTCCGGCATCCAGGCGATCCGGCACCGGGACGGCACCGACGTCGAGATCGAGTTCCACACCTACCCGATCGCCGGGCCCGGCGGACAGCGCCTGCTGCTGGTCACCGGCTCCGACGTCCGCGCGCTGCGCCAGGTCGAGGCCGACCTCGCCGTCCTCGACGGCATCTTCAACCAGTCCCCGATCGGCATGGCGGTCTACGACACCGACCTGCGCTACGTCCGGCTCAACAACGCCCTCTCCAAGATCAACGGCGTGCCGGTCGACGACCACATCGGCCGCCGGGTCTCCAGCGTCCTGCCCGGCCTCAACAGTGCCGAGATCGAGGCCGTGATGCGCCAGGTGCTCACCACCGGCCGCCCGATCGTCGACGCCCGCTCGCACGGCCGCACCCCCGGCGAACCGCGCCGCGACCGCGCCTGGTCCGCCTCCTACTTCCGGCTGGAGGACTCCACCGGCCGGGTGCTCGGCGTCAGCTCCTCGCTCATCGACGTCACCGAGCGCTTCCAGGCCGAGGCCCGCGCCGCCCGCGCCCAGGAGCGCCTCGCCCTGCTCGCCGAGGCCACCGCCCGGATCGGCACCACCCTCGACCTGCAGCGCACCGCCGAGGAGCTGATCGAGGCGGTCATCCCGCGGTTCGCCGACTTCGCCACCGTCGACCTGCTGGAGCCCGTGCTGCGCGGCGAGGAACCCGCCCCCATCCAGCCCGACAAGCCGATCCTGGTCCGCGCCGTCGCCGTCGGCGAGGCCTACGAGGCCGGGCTCACCCGGGCCGCCGACGCGGTCGGCGCGATCAGCGAGTACGACGCCCAGCGGGTCTACACCCAGTGCCTGCGCAGCGGCCGGCCGCTGCTGCGCTCGCACGTCGACGAGGAGGTGCTGCGCGGCCTGGTGCCCACCACCGACCGGGTCGGCCCCGGCGTCGCGGCCGGTGTCCACTCCTACCTGATGGTGCCGGTGCTCGCCCGCGGCATGGTGCTCGGCGGCGCCGAGTTCGTCCGCACCCGCAACCCCGAGCCGTTCACCGCCGCCGACGTCGCCCTCGCCGAGGAACTCGTCGCCCGGGCCGCCCTCGCCATCGACAACGCCCGGCTCTACCGGCGCGAACGCGAGACCGCCCTCACCCTGCAGCGCAGCCTGCTGCCGCAGGAGATCCACCGCACCCTCGGCCTGGAGATCGCCCACCGCTACCTGCCGAGCAGCCTGGTCTCCGAGGTCGGCGGCGACTGGTTCGACGTGGTGCCGCTCTCCTGCGGGCGGGTCGCCCTGGTCGTCGGCGACGTGATGGGACACGGCATCCGGGCCGCCGCCACGATGGGCCAGCTGCGTACCGTCGCCCGCACCCTGGCCACCCTCGACCTGCCGCCCGAGCAGGTGCTGACCCGCCTCGACGAGACCGCGAACGCCATCGGCGAGGGCCAGTTCGCCACCTGCATCTGCCTGGTCTACGACCCCGTGGACCGCACCTGCACGGTCGCCTCGGCCGGGCACCTGCCGCCCGTCCGGATCGCCCCCGACGGCACCTCCAGCACGGTCGAACTGCCGCCCGGCATCCCGCTCGGCATCGGCGGCGCAGGCTTCGAGAGCGTCGAGTTCACCCTGCCCGTCGGCGCGACCGTCGCCCTCTACACCGACGGACTGATCGAACGCCGCGGCCAGGACATCGACGAGGGCATCGCTGTGCTCGCCCGCACCCTGTCCGGCCGCCCCCGCACCCTGGAGGAGAGCGCCGACGCGGTGCTCGCCGCCCTGGTCGCCGAGGGCACCGACGACGACATCGCGATGATCCTCGCCCGCGCGCTGCCCGTCCCCGCCGAGCGGATCGCCACCCTCGACCTGCCCGGCGAGGGCCCGCTGCCCGCCCAGGCCCGCCGCTTCACCCGCGCCACCCTGCAGGCCTGGGGCCTCGTCGGGCACTCCGACTTCGCCGAGCTGATGGTCAGTGAACTCGTCACCAACGCCCTGCTGCACGCCGACGCGCCGCGCCGGCTGCGGCTCTACCGCGACGACCGGACGCTGACCGTCGAGGTCTCCGACGCCGGCGCCCAGTCGCCGCGGCTGCGCACCTCCGCCGAGGAGGACGAGGGCGGGCGCGGGATGCACCTGGTCAGCGAACTCGCCCACCGCTGGGGCACCCGCCCCACCAAGGAGGGCAAGGTGGTCTGGGCCGAGGTCGAACTTCCCTACCGAGCCGGATAGTTGTTCGAGCGATTCGCCGGTTCCCGCACAACGGCGCCTCAGGTGCCCGACGATGGACCTCCGCGCACCGAGCCGGGCGCGGCACGGACCACCGTCGGCGGCAGAAGGGCAGCCGTGCGCATGCCCGTGCACCTCGAGGAGCGGTACACGCTGCCGTTCGCCTGTCTGGCCGAAGTGAAGTCGGCCGGGACCCTCATCACCACCAAGTGGAACGTCCACCACCTGTCCTCGCCCGAGTTCCTCCGCCCCCGGGAGGGCACCGCCTCGGCAGCCTTCCGCTGCCCGACCTGCGGGCTGGACTTCACCGTCCGGGTGGAGAGCGTGGGCAAGGCCCGGGCCGAGCGGCTCACCTGCCTGGTGGTCGGCGCGGTGCTGCTCGCCCTGCTGCTGCTCTCGGTGTCGATGGTGGTGCACCACGGCGGCCAGACCGTCGACGAGGACCAGGCGGACTCGACCGTCGCCACCATGGGCGTCCTGGTCGGCCTCGCGGCGGTCTCGTTCATCGGCGGCCCGACAACCCTTCAAGGTCGGCCGTGCCCACACCGGGCTCAACAAGCTGCGGCGGTCGCGGGCGACGGCCGGCCCTCCGTCCGGGTGAAGGGCCACAAGTTCTGGCCGTAGCCGCCGTCACCCCTCCTGGGGGCGGGACCTGACGCCCGGCCAGTCCAGCCGGAGCTGCTCGGCGCGCGGCAGCGAGGAGACCACCAGGTCGTACGAGTCCTCGATCATGTCGAGGACCAGCCGCTCGGGCACCGAGCCGTCCAGCAGCACGCTGTTCCAGTGCCGCTTGTTCAGGTGCCAGCCGCCGGTGACGGCCGGGTACTCGGCGCGCAGCCGGACGGCCAGTTCCGGATCGCACTTGAGGCTCACGCTCAGCGGGCTCCCCTCCAGCGCGCTGAGTGCGAACATCTTGCCGCCGACCTTGAACACCGAGGTCTCGGCGTTGAACGGAAAGGTCTCCTCCGCTCCGTTCAGGGCCAGGCAGGCTGTCTTGAGGACGTCGGGTGTCATGCCCCCAGTCTGCCCGGCCGCTCCGACAGCCCGGCCGGGGCGGGGCCGTCGGAGCGGCGCCGCGGTCACCCACCGGCCGCGGCCCGGTGGCCGGCCGGTACCAGCAGGCGCAGGGCGCCCGGCACCATCCGGACGTCCACCGGCAGCGGGCCGATGAACTCGCCGTCGGCGTAGGCGGTGATGCCCGCGGACGCGATGCGCAGCGAGGCCGTGCGGTAGGTCTCGACCTCCTCGTGCTGCACATGGGTGCCCTTGAAGACCGTCGGGAAGAACCGGGCCACCTTGAGGCGCGGCATCGCCCGAACGACCGTCAGGTCGAAGAGGCCGTCGGTGTGGTCGGCGTCCGGGCAGATCAGCATGCCGCCGCCGTAGCTGCGGGTGTTGCCGACGGCGGCGAGCACGAGGTCGCGCTCGATCACCGTGCCGTCCGCCAGCACCAGCCGGAACGGCAGCGGCCGCAGGTTGGCGAACTCGGCCAGGATCGCCAGGTTGTAGCGCATCCGGCCGCGCGGCCAGCGCAGCCGGTTGGTGCGGTCGCTGACCAGCGAGTCGAAGCCGGTGGCGAGCACCGAGCCGAACCAGCGCTCGGTGCCGTCCGCGGTGGTGGCCCGGCCCAGGTCGACGGTGGCGGTGTGCCCGGCTGCGACGATGTCGGCGGCCGCCTCCGGGTCGCCGAGCGGCAGCCCGTACTCGCGGGCATGGTCGTTGCCGGTGCCCGCGGGGACGATGCCGAGCGGGGTGTCGGTGCCGGCCAGGGCCTGCAGCGCGAGGCTGATCATGCCGTCGCCGCCGGCGGTGACCAGGGCGTCCACACCGCGGCCGACCGCCTCCCGGGCGAGCCGGACGGCGTCCTCGGGGTCGGCACCCGCGGTGTTCAGCACCTCGATGCCGTGCTCGCGCAGCCGGACGGTGGCCCGGCGGGCCGCCTTGTCGGCGTGGCCACCGCCCGCCGCCGGGTTGGTGAGGACCATGACGGTGCGCGGCGGGCGGCCGGTCGCGGCGGCGGTCACGGGATCAGCTTGCCGGGGTTGAGGATGCCGACCGGGTCGACGGCGTCCTTGACGGCACGGAGGATCCGCACCCCGAGGTCGCCGATCTCCTGCTCCATCCAGGGGCGGTGGTCGGCGCCGACCGCGTGGTGGTGGGTGATGGTGCCGCCGTTGGCCATGATGGCGTCGCAGGCGGCGCGCTTGGCCGCGCCCCACTGGGCGATCGGGTCGCCCTGCTGGGCGCCGACCACGGTGAAGTAGAGCGAGGCGCCGGTCGGGTAGACGTGCGAGATGTGGCAGAGCACCAGGCTGTTGGCGCCGAGGGCGCCCTGCAGCGCGGCGGTGACGGCCGTCCGCAGCCGGGCCAGGTTCGCCCAGTCGGTGGCGGTCTCCAGGGTCTCGCAGAGCGCGCCGCCGTCGAGCAGCGCGTCGCGCAGGTACGGGGCGGAGAACCGGCCGTGCTCCCAGCCGGCCGCGGGTTCGGCGCCGAGCGAGGTGCCTCCGGCGGCGAGCAGCACGGCCCGGGTCCGCTCGTGGCGGGCTTCGGCCTGCTCCTTGGTGCCCTCGAAGACGGTGACGGCGAGGCAGCCGCCGGTCACCTGGGTACCGCCGATCTTCTCCGTCATGGCGAGGTTGATCGCGGTCTCGGCCTCGTCGGAGAGCCGGATCACCGTCGCGCCGGTGCCCTGCTGCTCGACCGCGCGCAGCGCGGCGGCGCCGGTGGCGAAGTCGGGGAAGCTCCAGGCCTCGTGGACCTTGGCGGCGGGCAGCGGGTGGATGCGCACCTGGACCCGGGTGATGACGCCGAAGGCGCCCTCGGAGCCGAGGAACAGCTCGCGCAGGTCCGGGCCGGCGGCGGAGGCGGGGGCGCGGCCGAGGTCCAGCACCCCGGCCGGGGTGACCACGCGCAGGCCGCGGACCATCTCGTCGAAGCGGCCGTGGCCGGCCGAGTCCTGGCCGGAGGAGCGGGTGGCGGCGAAGCCGCCGATGGTCGCGAAGCGGAAGCTCTGCGGGTAGTGGCCGAGCTCCCAGCCGCGCTCGGCGAGGAGCTCCTCGGCACGCGGGCCGGTGAGGCCGGCGCCGAGCACCGCCTCGCCGGAGACCTCGTCCAGGGAGTGCAGGGCGTCCAGGCGGCGCAGGTCGAGCGAGACGACGGCCGAGAAGGAGCCGCGGACCGGGTCGAGGCCGCCGACCACACTCGTACCGCCGCCGAAGGGCACCACGGCGATCCGGCGTTCGGCGCAGACCGCGAGAACGGCGGCGATCTCCTCCTCGCCGCCGGGCAGCAGCACCGCGTCCGGCGCGTCCTGCGGCTCGCGGCTGCGGCGGCGCAGCAGGTCGGGCGTGGACTTGCCGCCCGCCCGGGGCAGCCGGTCGGCGTCCGCGGTGGAGATGTGCCCGGCGCCGACCACGGCCGTGAGCGCGGCGAGGTCCTCGGCGGACAGCGCGGAGGGCCGCAGCCGGACGTCCTCGGCGGCGAGCGGCGCGGCGGCGGCGTCCGCGGACACGCCGAGGGCGGCGGCCAGCAGGCCCTTGATGTCCTCGGGGAGCGGCTTGGCGAGGGCCGGGTCGCCCCAGGCGTCCCACTTCATCGGGGGGAGCGGCAGGGCGGCGCCGCCGTCCTGACCTGCTTGCGTCTCAGATGCCATGCGTTACAGTATTACGCATTATGTCAAGCAGTAACGACACCGGTCAGTCGGACGCGGGCACCCCGGCGACGAGCACCGACGACGCGATCCTCGACGCCGCCGCCCACCTGATCGTCCATCTCGGCGTCCAGCGGACCCAGTTGGCGGAGATCGCACGCCGCGCCGGGGTCAGCCGGCCGACCGTCTACCGCCGCTGGCCGGACGTCCGCGCGATCATCGGCGCCCTGCTGACCCGCGAGATCCGCCGCACCCAGGAGCAGGTCGAGCTCACCGGCGAGGACCGCGAGGCCTTCGTCGACGCCGTCGTCGAGGTCGCCGTCCGACTGCGCGACCACCCCGTGGTCGGCGCCCTGCTGCACTCCGACACCATCGTCGAATACGTCGTCGAACGCCTCGGCACCAGCCAGCGCGGCCTGCTCGACGCCATCGGCACCGCCGTCCGGCAAGGCCAGCGGCACGGCTCCATCCGCGCCGGCGAGCCCACCGAGCTGGCCGCCATGGTCCTGCTCATCGCCCAGTCCACCGTCCAGTCGCACCGCATGGTCGCGCAGCTGCTGCCCGAGCAGGCCTGGCGCCGCGAACTGGCCCGCGCCCTGAACGGATACCTCGCGCCGTGACTTCTGCTGACGCCGCCTCCGCCGCCGGGTTCGCCGGAACCAGCGCCCTCAACGCCCACCGCCGGACGGCCGAACTCGCCGCCCTCGGCGACTTCCCGGCCGTCGACCTGCTCGTCGTCGGCGGCGGCGTGACGGGCGCCGGCATCGCCCTCGACGCCGCCGCGCGCGGCCTGCGCGCCGTCCTCGTCGACTCCCGCGACCTCGCCTTCGGCACCAGCCGCTGGAGCTCCAAACTCGTCCACGGCGGCCTGCGCTACCTCGCCTCCGGCCGGATCGGCGTCGCCCGCGAGAGCGCCGTCGAACGCGGCATCCTGATGACCCGCACCGCCCCGCACCTGGTGCGCGCGCTGCCCCAGCTCGTCCCGCTGCTGCCCTCCGTCGGACGCGGCCAGGCAGCCCTCGTCCGGGCCGGCTTCCTCGCCGGCGACGCCCTGCGGGCCGTGGCCGGCACACCCGCCGCGGTGCTGCCCCGGGTACGGCGGATCGGCGCCGAAGAGACCGTCCGGCTGGTGCCCGGAGTCCGCACCGCGGGGCTGTCCGGCGCACTCGTCGCCCACGACGGCCAACTCGTCGACGACGCCCGGCTCGTGGTCGCCATCGCCCGGACGGCCGCGCACCACGGCGCGACCGTCCTCACCCGGGTCCGCGCCGAACAGGTCACCGGCGGCTCCGCCCGGCTCACCGACACCCTCACCGGCGAAACGCTCACCCTCACCGCCCGGGCCGTCGTCAACTCCGCCGGCGTCTGGGCGGGCGAGGTCGACGACACCGTCCGGCTGCGGCCCAGCCGCGGCACCCACCTGGTCCTCGACGCCGCCGCGCTCGGACACCCCCGCGCCGCCCTCACCGTGCCCGTGCCCGGCTCCACCAGCCGCTTCGTCTTCGCCCTGCCCCAACAACTCGGCCGGATCGCCGTCGGCCTCACCGACGAGGACGCCCCCGGACCGATCCCGGACGAGCCGCAGCCCACCGAGACCGAGATCGGCTTCCTGCTGGACACCGTGAACACCGCGCTGCGGACCGCACTCACCCGCGAGGACGTCCGCGGCGCCTTCGCCGGCCTGCGCCCACTCATCGACACCGGCGGCGGCGCGACCGCCGACCTCTCCCGCAAGCACGCCGTCCTCGAATCGCCGAACGGCCTCATCACCGTCGTCGGCGGCAAACTCACCACCTACCGGCAGATGGCCGAGGACGCCGTCGACACCGCCGTGCGCCGCCGCGGACTCTCCGCAGGGCCCTGCCTCACCCGCCGCCTGCCGCTGATCGGCGCCCCCGGCCGCAGCGACAGCCGCCCCGTCGACGGCCTGCCCGCCTCCCTCGTCGCCCGGCACGGCGGCCTGTCGGCGGACGTGGCCGCCGCCGCGGTCTCCCGGCCCCTGGAGACGGTCGCCGAAGGCATCGACGTCACCCGCGCCGAGATCGCCTACGCCCTCACCCACGAAGGCGCCCTCGACGCCGAGGACGTCCTCCACCGCCGCACCCGCATCGGCCTCGTCCCGGCCGACGCCGACCGCGCCCGCCCGGCCGTCGAGGAGATCGCTGCTGCTGCGGGCTGACGCCTTAGCACAGCCACGGACAACTCCGCCAAGTGGCATCTGTCGGATGCCGATTCCCGCTAGCGTGACTGCGAGTTGACCGGGCGTCCGACACGGCCCGGCGTGTGTGGGGGTGGGGTCATGGAGATCGGGCTGGCCGACGCGGTCGACGCGGTGCGCGAGGAGCTGCTGGAGGCGGCCGCCAGGGGAGCGGGCCAGTCGCTCTCGTTCGAAGTCGGCCCGATCGAGATGGAGTTCGAGATCGAGCTGCGCGCGGAGGCCAAGGCCGGCGGCAAGTTCAAGGCCTGGGTCGTCTCCGCCGAGACCGAGGCCGGCGTGTCCCGCGGCCGCACCCACCGGGTGGCGTTCACGCTGACGCCGCGCGGCACCGACGCGGCGAAGGTGAACATCGGCGACCGCGTCACGTACAACGGCCCCCACGAGGACGACGTCGACTGACGCCGCCCATGGCGGGCCCGGGAGCCACCACACCTCGACCGCCCGGCCCCGGTCCGCCGGACTGCACCCGAGCCCTCCGGGAGGCTCGGGAACGGCAGCCGCCGGGCGGTGACGAGCATGCAGGGGGAGTGGTGGACCGCGAGCGGCTGGTCGAGGTCGTCGGCGAGGACAACCGGGGGACCGGGTACCTGATCGGCCCGCGCCTGGTCCTCACCTCGGCGCACGTCGTCGGCGGGGTGGGGACGACAGCACGGGTGCTGCAGCCGGGCCGACGGCCCCGGTACCGCTCGACGGTGGTCTGGCGCGGCGACCCGGACGGCGGCACCGACGCGGCCCTGGTGCGGGTGGAGCCCGCCGTGTGGCAGGGACCGGAGGGCACGGCCGAGCCGTGGGGACAGCTGGCCACCATGCGACCCGGCCAACCGGTCGAGACCTGGGGCGTCCCGTGGGCGATCCAGGACGGCGGCACCGCCGAGGCCATGCAGCTCAGCGGAACCGTCAACCCGGGCACCGGCTACGTCCGGGAGCGTCACTTCCTCACCCTGTCCGACCACGGCTTCGCGCAGTGGGCCGGCACCGGAGTGCCGTGGGCCGGTCTGTCCGGTGCCGCGGTGGTGTGCAACGGACTGCTGATCGGCGTGGTCAAGGCGGACATGCTGACCTTCGGCCACGGGATGCTGGAGGTCGTCCCCGCCTACGTGCTGCACGCCGACGGCAGCTTCGTGGCAGCACTGAAGGAGCACGGGGCCGACTCGTCCACCCTGGGGCAGGCGGAGTTCGACCGCCTCCACCGGCATGACGTCCCCACCCCCTCGACCGGCCCGCTGCCGCCCGCCGCCCTGCTGCAGGCCGGCCGGGAGGTCGTCGGCTTCCACGGCCGCGAGGACATCCTGGACCGACTCCGGGGGTGGTGCGAGCCGCCCGGCTTCGGCGTCCGGCTGCTGCACGGGCCCGGCGGCCAGGGCAAGACCAGGCTCGCCGCCCGCCTCGCGGAGACGCTCCGGCAGGACGACCCCCGGTGGACCGTGCTGTGGCCGGACCCGGCCGCCTCACCGGACGAACTGGCGGCGGTGCGGGACAGCACCGGACCCGTCCTGGTCGTCCTCGACTACGCGGAGGCACGGCGCGAGCAACTGTCCGGACTGCTGCGAGCCGGCCAGTCCCACCGGGGCGGCGTTCCGCTCAAGGTGCTGCTCCTCGCCCGGACCGCCGGCGGCTGGTGGGACAGCGCGAAGTGGGCAGCCGACGGCGCCGTGCTGCGCCGGGCACCCGCCGAAGAGCTCCCCGCCCTCGCGCCCGACCGCGAAACGCGCGCACTCCTGTACCGGCAGGCGCTGACCGCCTTCGCCGAACGGCTGCCCGCCCCGACGGACACGGCCGAGGGCGGGACCTGGCACGACCGCGCGGCGGAGCTCGCCGCGCCCCGGCCCGCGGCACTGGCGTCCGGCAACGTCCTGACCCTGCACATGACGGCGCTGGCCGACCTGCTGGACAAGGCCGTCGGGGACGGAGAGCCGGTCCTGGACGACGCCGGGCAGGACGCCGAGGACCGCATCCTCGAACACGAGCGGCTGTACTGGGCCCAGGTCGCACACGAGCGGCCGCTTCCGCACGGACTCGGCGAGGGCGGAGCACCGGCCGACGCGCTGGCCACGGTCGCGCTGCTCGGCGGCGTACCGCTGAGCGGCCGGGAGCGGGAGGCGCTGCTGCGCCGCTCACCCGTCCTCGCCGACCTCCGGGCGCACGAGATCAGGCCCGTCCGCGAATGGGTCGAGGCCGTCTACCCGGTGGCCACCGAGAATCCCTGGGAGGTCCTGCAGCCCGACCGGCTCGCCGAGCGATTCGTCGGCCGGCACGTCCTGTCCGACCCCGAGCTCGCTGACGGCCTGCTGGCCGGGGTGGGTCCCGGCCGGATGGCGGTCCGGGCGCTCACCGTGCTCGCCCGCGCCGCCGCCCATCCGCCGCTGATCGGCAGGCTCGACGGCCTGATCACCGAGGTCTGCACCCGGCACGGCGGCAGCCTCGGGACGGCCACCATGGATGTGGCCACCCAAGTGGAGCGGCCGCAGCCGCTGGTCGACGCACTGTGGAGGCGCACCGAGGACCCGGCGACGTCGCTCGCCGAGCTGGCAGACCTCGCCGACCGGCTGCCGAGGACGTCGCGCGTCCTGGCGGACTGGGCGCTGCGGTTGGTGGAGCGGTTGGTCGAGCTGCGACGGGACGGCGGAACGGCCACGGTCCAGGAGAGGATCGCCCTCGGCATCGAGTACCGTCGTCTGGGCAAGCGGCTCTCGGACGTCGGCCGGCCGGCCGAGGCCCTCACGGCCACGGAGCAGGCCGCCGAGCTGCTGCGGCCCCTGCTGGACAGCGACCCGCCGGGCGTCCGGCTCCACCTGGCCGCCGTCCTGAACAACCGGTCCATGTGCCTGGCCACGCTGGGCAGGCGCGGTGAGGCCCTCGAGCCGGCCGAGCAGGCGGTGGAGCAGTACCGCATCGTCGTCGATGCCGAGCCGGTCCCTGAGGAGGCCCGCAGTCAGCTGGTGCGTGCGCTGAGCGGCCTCTCGGCGGTGCAGAGCCAGCTCGGCCGCCACGAGGATGCGCTCGACACCGTGGTCGAGGCGGTGAAGGCCCAGAGGGAGTTGGTTCCGGACGGCGGGCCCGAGGCGGCGATCGGACTCGTGTCGCAGCTCAACAACCTCTCCGTCCGTCACACCGAGGCGGGCGGTTACCGGGCGGCGTTCGAGGCGGCCGGCGAGGCGGTGGCGCTGTGCGAACCGCTCGCCGAGCAGTACCCGGACGCCTACCTGCAGGACCTGGACCGGGTGCTGGGCACTCTGGCCAGCTGTTACGGCGACCTCGGAGACCACGGCAGGAGCTTGGAGTTGGCCCGCCGGTGCGTGGCGCTCCGCGAGAAGCTCTACCGGGAACACCCCGAGGCCCACCGGCACAGCCTCGCCCAGGGGCTCAACTCACTGGCGATCGACCACGGAACGGCGGGTCACGCCGCGGAGGCGGTGGCGACGGCCGAGCGGTCGGTGCTGCTCTACCGCGAGCTGGCCGGGTCGCATGCGGACGGCCATCGGGCCGAACTGGCAATGGCGCTCAACACGCTGGCCAATCAGCGTGATGCCGCCGACGACGTCGATGGTGCGCTGGCCGCGGCCGAGGAGGCCTGTCGCATCTACACCGACCTGGACGAGGCTCTTCCCGGGGTGTTCGCCGCGGACCGGGCCATGAGCCTGGGCACCGTGGCAAGTTGTCTCATCGAGTTGGGACGGTCGGACGAGGCGATCGAGCGCTCCTTCGAAGCCGTGGCGATCTTCCGGCGGCTCGCCGAGTCGGGCCCGGCCCCGATCGCCAAGTACTTCGTGGTCGTCCTGCACAATCTGCGGCTCTACCTGCAGGCCGCGGACCGTACGGCGGACGCCATGGATCTCATCGACGAGGCGCTAGGGACCTACGCCGACCCCGAGGGCCACCGGGCCGACGCGGTCCATCCCGTGACGGTGGAGCTGCTGATCGGGCGCACGATGTGCCTCTACTCGTCGGGGCACCGGGACGAGGCCGTCGAGCCGATGCGCAAGGTGGTGGAACTCGCGAGGCGGGCGGCCGCCCGGCCTTCCGGGCCCGGGCCGGCCGAGCTGGTCCAGCGGCTGGGGTTCCTCAGCGCGATCGCCTTCGGCGCCGGCCGGTCCGGCGAGGCTGCGGATGCAAAGGTGGAGCAGGCCGAGCTAATGCGGCAGCTCGCGCTGGACGATCCGCAGCGGTACGAAGGGGAGCTCGCCGACGTACTGGGGAACGCCAGGAACCTGCTCTTCCTGGTGGACCGCATCGACGAGGCCGAGGAGGCGGCCCGCCGGGCGGTCGAGGTCCGGGGCAGGCTCGCCGAGCGGGGCGGGACCGCCGAGCGGGTCCAGCTCGTCATGGAGTTGGCCGGACTCGCCGAGATCATGATGATGCGCGCGGGGGTGTCCGAGGCGCTGGCGACCCTCGACCTGGTGCAGGAAGAGGAGGGGAAGCTCTCGGCCGAGGAGGCGGCCGCCCACCGAGTGACGCTCGTGCAGGCCCACCGCTTGCGAGGCCAACTCCTGTACGTCGTCGGGCGCAGGGACGAGGCACTCTCCTTCGCGCGGGAGTACGTGCTCACCGCCGAAGAGATCGCCGAGTTCGCCCCGGAGCGGACACCCGTCCTTCTGGCGGCTCTCCTCATGGCCGGGTCGCTGCTGGTCGACGACGAGCAGCGCGACGAGGCACTTGCCTGCCTCCGGCGGGCGGTCGCCCTCTGCCGACCTCACGCGGAGGCACAGGAGCCCGGGTACGAGATCCTCATGGCCAGCTGCCTCGGAGGGCTGGGCGCGGCCCTCGCACTCGAACCGGCCGATCCGCAACAGGCGGTGGAGGCGACCACCGAAGCACTGGCCATCTGCCGTGGGCTCTGGGCAGCAGATCCGGTGGGCGGACGTGCCAACCTCACCCGTGCGGTGGCCCAGCACGGCATGCGGCTCGCCGAGGCCGGCCGCGCCGAGGAGGGCCTTCCGCTCGTTGACGAAGCTCTGCTGCTGGCACGGAAGTCGGCCGACACCGACCGGCGTGTCCACCTGTTCGAACTCGTCGAGGCGCTCGGTGTCTCCGCCGATGTCCGGGCCCGCGCCGGCCGGGAGGCCGCGATCGCGTCGGCCGCGCTGGACGAGCTGACGGATCTTCTGGAGATCCTGAGGGGGGAACAGCCTGGCCTGGTGGAGCAGATGACGGGCAGGATCGCCGACATCCGGAAGCGCCTCCGCGGTTGACCGCGTCCGATCTGTCGCCGGGAAGGCCGGTGCCTGCCCACCGTCCACTACGCTCCTGACCCGGTGTCAATCGGGTGGGGGAGTGGCGGTGCCGGCGTACGAGGAGCTGGGTGAGGCGGAGCGGCGGCTGTGGGAGGCGTTCCCGCGCGGGGAGGAGTTGGACCTGCGGGGTGCCGCCGATCGGGTCGTGCGGGCGGAGGTGCTGGCGGCGCTGCTGCTGGGCGGCGGGCCGGCCGCCGTGCGGGGGAGGGTCGGCGGGGTGCGGCTCACCGGGGCCACCGTCACCGGGCAGGTGGATCTGACCGGGGCGGGCGTCGAGTTGCCGGTGCAGCTGCGGGAGTGCGAGTTCGAGCAGCGGGTGCTGCTGCGCGGCGCGACGATGCGCTCGACCTCCTTCCTGGGCTGCCGCCTGCGCGGGCTGGACGGCTGGCTGCTGCGGGTGGACGGCAACCTGTTCTTCGAGGACTCGGTCATCGAGGGCCGCCTCACCCTCACCCGGGCGCACATCACCGGCGAACTCCGGCTCAGCGGTGTCCGGTTGACGGCGTCCGAGCTGTTGGAGCCCTCCGCGCCCGGGGAACAGCCCGCGCCGGCCTGGGCGTTCTGGGCCGGCGGGCTGGTCATGGAGGGCGGCTGCTTCGCGCGGAAGGGGTTCCGCTGCCGGGGCGGTCTGCGGCTGGTCGGGGCGACCTTCGGCGGCGGGCTGTTCATGGAGGGCGCGGAGCTCGACAACCCCGGCGGCGATGCGTTGTCCGGCGACGACCTCACCGCGTCCACCATGATCCTCACGGACGGTTTCACCGCCCGCGGCGCGATCCGGCTGCCCGGCGCGACCGTCCGCAGCCGTCTCTCCCTCGACGGTGCGACGCTGCACGGCGACGGCACCACCGCCCTGGACGCGACCCGCCTCACCGCCGGCGACCTGCACCTCACTCCCGCCGCCGCCCCGCAGGGCGCGGTCGATCTGAGTGCGGCCCAGGTCGCCGTCCTGCACGACAACGCAGTCGCCCGCGCCGCAGACACCCGCCTGGACGGCCTCGCCTACGTCTCCCTGCAGGGCGCCACCGGCCTCGCCGACCGCCTTGCCTGGCTGCAGCACAGCTCCGGCTACACCCCGCAGCCGTACGAGCAACTCGCGGCCTGGTACCGGCGGATCGGCCACGACGACGACGCCCGCCGGGTGCTGCTCGCCAAGCAGCGCCGCCGCCGGCGCACCCTCGGTGTGCTGGGCCGCGCCTGGGGCCGGCTGCTCGACGCGACCGTCGGCTACGGCTACCGGCCGTGGCAGGCCGCGCTGTGGCTGGTCGCCCTGATCGCGGCCGGCACCGCGGCGTTCAGCCACGGCACGCCCACCGCCGTCCAGTCCGGGCAGGGGGCGCCGTTCAACGCGCTGATATACACGATGGACCTGCTGATACCCATCGGCGGCTTCGGCCAGCGCACCGCCTGGTACTGGACCGGCCTCCACCAGTGGCTCGGCTACGGCCTCATCGCGGCCGGCTGGCTGCTCACCACGGCGACCCTGGCCGGTGTCACCCGCTCGCTCAACCGGACCTGAGCCGACCGCCTGAAGCCGGCCGCTCGACCGCACCCCCGAATCCGAACGCAGGTGCCGTGATGCCCCTTCCCCCGAACTCCCTCCGCCGTGACCCGGACGGCACCCCGGTCGCCCTGCGCGCACCGCACGCCGGCCTCACCCACTGGCCCGAGGACCTCGCCGCACTGCGCGGCCTCCGGCTGATCGACCTCGACGGCAACCGCCTGACCGAGCTGCCGGCGGCGGTCGCCGGGCTGCCCGCGCTGCACACCCTGCTGCTGTACGGGAACCGGATCGGCAGTGTGCCGTCCGAGCTGGGCGACGCACCGGCCCTGCGCCACCTCAGCCTGGGCGGCAACGGCCTCGCCGAACTGCCGGACCGGCTCTGGCGGCTGACCGGCCTGCACTCGCTCAACCTGGCCGAGAACGAGCTGACCGGAGTGCCCGACGGCATCGGCGCCCTCACCGGGCTGCGGATGCTCGACCTCGGCCACAACCGGCTCGACCACATCCCGGCGGTCATCGGCGACCTGTCGTACCTCACCGACTACCTCTACCTCAGCGACAACGGCTTCACCGCCGTCCCGGCGAGCCTCGGCCGACTGGACCGCCTCGGCTACCTCAATCTGACGGACAACCGGCTCACCACCCTGCCCGCGTCCCTGGGCTCACTGGCGGCGCTCCGCGAACTCCGGCTCTACCGCAACCGGCTGACCGAGCTGCCGGACACCCTCGGCCGGCTCACCGCGCTGCGCGAGCTGCACCTGGCCGACAACCGGATCACCGAACTGCCCGCGAGCATCGGCGGTCTGACGGACCTGCGGGTGATCGACCTGCGGAACAACCCGCTGCGCCGCCTGCCGGAGTCCGTCGGTGCGCTCCGCCGCCTGCGCCAGCTCGACCTGCGGGCCACCCGGATCACCGACCTCCCCGCCGGGCTGGCAGACCTGCCCGACCTGGAGAAGCTCGACCTGCGCTGGACGAAGCCGGAGACGCTGCCCGACTGGCTGCCGGCCCTCCGCGAGCGCGGCTGCACCGTCCTGCTCTGACACCCGAGCACCGTCCTGCTCCGACACCCGAGCGCCGTCCTGCTCCGGCGTCGCCCGCGGCCCTCCGGCTTCAGACCGATCGGTCGGAAACCGCTGACGCGGCAGGTCGGCTGCCCCACCGTTTCCATAGATCATCGCACTTACCATGCGAACCATCGACGGTCCGTCAAATCCTCCGTGAAGGAACGAGTGCGGCGCGGCGCCGCATCGGACTGTCGGTCGGTTCGTCGTTGCGCGTGCAGCTCGGCACTGACGTGCGTGAATCCGCAGAAGCGGCGCGCGGATCTGTCATCGCTCCCCTCAGGGGCCTCCGGCGTCCCATCCGTACACCGCGCGCCGGCGCAAGCCCTCTTGCGAGAAGTTCGTTGGGTCATCAGAATTCTCGATGCCATTTGATACCGCCGCGAAGGTTTTATTTCATGGAGTCGAGGCACTCAGCCCACGCCCTCTCCCGGGTGCTCCGATACCCCTCTGGAGTGCACACCCATGACCCCAGCCAGCAGCACCGCCCTCGGGCCGGAAGCCGTCCCGCAGGCCGTGTCGGAGCTCGGCCCCCCGGAGCCGAGCGCCACCCCGCTCGCCGACGCCGTCCTGCGCGTCGCCAGACGGGACATCGCGTCCTTCCACGCGCTGCCCCTCTCGCACGGCCGGTCCATCCTCAACTCCCGGACCAAGGCCGTGTACGAGGCCCTCTTCGGGCAGGCGCAGCTGGCCGCCGACGTGTCCTACAGCGGCACCATGCTCGACTCGTTCTTCCGCCCGCACGGGCCGCTGCGCGAGGCCCAGCGGCTGGCCGCCAGGACCTTCGGCGCGGACACCACGCTCTTCCTGTCCGCCGGCACCTCGACCGCCAACCGGGTCGCGCTCGCCGCGCTCACCCGACCCGGCGGCCGGGTCCTCGCCGACCGCAGCTGCCACCAGTCCGTGCACTTCGCCCTCGGCTCCCTCGACGTCGCCGTCGACTACGCGCCGATGCGGCGCTGCTGCGACAGCTGCCCGCGCACCTTCGCCGACCTCCCGGTGCTGCTGCACAGCTTCGCCCAGGCCGCCGCCGAGGGCCGCCCGTACGACACCGTGGTGCTGTCCGCGGTCTCCTACGACGGCGTCCGCTACGACCTGCCCACCCTGCTCGCCGAGATGTCCCGGCTCCACCCCGCGGTCAACGTCCTGGTGGACGAGGCCTGGGGCGCCATCCACCGCTTCCACCCGCAGCTGCGTCCGCTGACCGCGCTCGCCGCCGTCGAACAGCTCCGCGCCGACGACCCGTCACTGCCCATGACGGTCGCCGTCACGCACTCCGCGCACAAGTCGATGTCCGCGCTGCGGCAGGGCTCGTACCTGCACCTCGTGGGCGATCGGGAGGCGCAGGAGCGCACCGCGCAGGCCCTCTTCCAGCACCACACCACCTCGCCCAGCTTCCCGGTGCTGGCCAGCCTCGACCTCGCCCGGCTGCAGGCCGAGCACGAGGGCGAGGTGCTGCTGGACCGGTCCCTGATGCTCGCCCGCACCCTGCGCAACGAGATCGCCACCGACCCCCGGCTCTCCGCCTACCGCACCCTCGGCCCCGAGGGCCACCTCACCGACCCGGCGATGCTGGTCTCCGACGACCCCACCCGTGTCCTGGTCGACATCCGCGCCCTCGGCATCACCGCCGCCGACTTCCGCCGCATCCTCTTCGACGAGTACGCCCTCTACGTGGCCCGGGAGAGCGGCGGCGCCGTCCTCTTCCACGTCCACATCGGCGTCGACGAGGGCACCCTGCTGCGCCTCCTGGAGGCCCTGCGGGTCATCCAGCGCACCTACCGGACGACCTCGGCGGCCCTGCACGAGGACAGCGCCGACCACTTCATCATCGCCTACCCGCCCGGCATCCCCATCACCGTGCCCGGCGAGAAGCTCTGCGACGCGACCCGCGCCGAGATCCGGGCGCTGCGCGCCAGCGGCAGCGAGATCTACACGCTCTACCAGCCGCAACCCGCCGCCGCCCGGGACCCCGAGACGGCATCCGCCACCACCGCAGCATCGGAGTAACGCATGATCAAGCTCGACGACATCCGCAAGCACGCCGCGCGGCGCCCCGACCACGTGGCCGTGGTGGACCGCGACTTCCGTCTCACCTGGGCCGAACTCGCCGAGCAGGTCGCCCGGGTGGCCTCCGGCCTGGCCCACCACCTGCCCGCCGAGCGCCCCGCCCGGGCCGCCTTCATGTCGTGCAACAGCTGGGAGCTGGTGGTCGTCATGGCCGCCTGCGCCACCCTCGGCGTGCCCTGCATAGGCCTCGACTACACGACCACCCCCGAGGCCACCGCCGGCGCCCTGGAACAGCTGCAGCCGACCGTGCTGATCAGCACCCCGCTGCGCCGCCCGCTGCTGGAGCAGTCCGGCTGGCCGGGCGGGCGCGACGTCCTCAGCATCCACCTGGCCGGCCCGGAGAACGACGACTACGACACCGGCCCGGCCGCACCCGGCGCCGTCTGCTACCAGGCGCTGGCCTCCTTCGAGGCCGTCCCGACCACCCCGGTCGAGCAGCCGTTCACCGCGTTCTCCTTCACCTCCGGCACCAGCGGCATCCCGAAGCTGGTCATCCGCAACTCCTCGTTCGAGGCGCGCCGGCTCTCCGACCTCGTCGACCAGTTCTCCTTCGACGAGGACGACGTCCACATGGTCACCGTCCCGCTCTACCACTCCTCCGGCCCCGGCTGGGCCCGGATCTCCCTCTCGCTCGGCGGCACGGTCGTGCTCAGCCCGTACGAGGACGCCGGGAAGATGGCCGAACTGATCGTCTCCGAGGGCGTCTCCACCACCCTGATGGTGCCGCCGGTGCTCAACCGGCTGATCTCGCACCCGGCCTCCGAGCACCTGCACAAGACCTCCCGGCTGCGCTTCCTGCTCTCCGGCGGACGCCACCTCAACCGCTGGGTCATCAACCAGACCTGGGACCGCCTCGGCCCCGTCCTGCACCTGTACTACGGCACCACCGAGACCGGCCTCAACACCATGATCGGCCCCGAGGAGCTGCACGTCGCCCCGGCCCGCTCCGGCCGGCCGATGCCAGGCAGCACCATCCTCGTCCTCGACCCGGAGCACCGCCCGCTGCCCAAGGGCCGGCTCGGCCGGATCGCCATCGCCAGCTACCAGCTGATGGACAGCTACGCCGCCGCCGAGCCCGACTTCCTGCACATCGAGCACGCCGGCCGGACACAGAAGTACCTGCTCACCGGCGACAGCGGCGTCATGGACGAGGGCGGCCGCATCGAGCTCAGCGCCCGCAACGACGGCGTCACCAAGGCCGAGGGCCGGCACCCGCTGGACGTCAACATCTTCGCCCTCGAGGACGAACTCACCGGCCTCCCCTGCGTCCGGGAGACCGCCGTCCTCAAGGTCGACCTCCCCGACGAGGGTCCGACGCTGGTCGCCGCCTTCGCCCCCATCTCCCCCGAGCGCGAGGCGAGCGGCTCCCGTGCCGTCCTCGCCGCGTGCCTGCGCCGCGCACCGCAGTTGCCCGCGCGCGTCGTGACCGTCCCGAGATCCCCTACAGCCCGACCGGCAAGGTGCGCACCGCGCAGCTGCTGTCGACCGTCCTCGACCTGATCGGGCAGGAGGACTCGGCCGCGACGGCCGACCGCATGGAGCTGACGACGGCATGACCCGAATCCTGCGTGCCGCACCACCTCACCCCGACTCCCTGACAGGAGAATTGTGAACGACCAGAAGAAGTACGCCCGAGGGGTTCTGCTCTGCCTCGCGGCCACGCTCTCGTGGGGCGCGATGTTCCCCCTCATGGACGTGACGCTGAAGCACATCGACCCCTTCACCTTCACCTGCCTGCGCTACGGGATCGCCGGCCTGATCTTCCTGGTCGTCCTGCGCAGCCGCGAGGGCGCCGCCGGGCTGCGCCTCAAGGGCGAGCGGGTCGGCCTGGCCTGGCTGTTCGGCACCGCCGGATTCGCAGGCTTCCAGTTCCTGGTCTTCTTCGGCCAGGACCTGATCGGCGAGCAGGGCGCGCTGATCGCCTCCATCATGATGGCCACCATGCCGATGATGGGCTTCCTGGTGAACTGGGTGCTGCGCAAGGTCGTGCCGCCCCGGTGGTCCTTCGCCTTCATCGGACTGTCCTTCGTCGGCGTGATCCTCGTCGTCACCAAGGGCGACCTGGCCTCGCTGGTCAACACCCCGCAGAACTTCGGCGCCGACGCCCTGCTGCTCTTCGCCGCCCTCTGCTGGGTGATCTACACCTCCGGCGCGACATACTTCCCGACCTGGTCACCCATCAAGTACACGACCGTCACCACCGTGCTGGGCCTCGGCAGCGCCGTGGTCATCACCGCGGTGCTGCTCGCCACCGGCGCGGTCGCGGTGCCGACCGGCGGCGCGGTCGTCACGATCCTGCCCGAGCTCGCCTACATGAGCCTCATCGCCGGCTTCGGCGGCGTGCTCGCCTGGAACATCGGCAACCGCAACCTCGGCCCGCTCAACGGCGTGCTGTTCATGGACGTCGTCCCGATCACCGCCTTCACCATCTCCGCGCTGACCGGTGTCATCCCGGCCGGCATGCAGGTGGTCGGCGCGCTGTTCACCGCGTCCGCCCTCGTCCTCAACAACCTCTACCTGCGGCGCCGGGCCGCCGCTCAGGCACCGGCACCGGCCGCACCCGTGGCCGCCGCACCGGCCGCCGAGCGGCGTCCGGCCGAGCAGTCGGCCACCGCCGGCCGCTGAGCCGCACCGGAGCACACCCCGGGCACCGTCCCCGCCGGCCCTCGTGGCCGTCGGCGGGCGGTGCCCATCCGCCGTCCCCGGACCGCACCACACGGCCCGGACGGCACCGTCACGGCCGTACGGCCGCACAGCCCCACGACCGCACCAGCCGGACCGCAGCAGCCGGTCCGGACCGAGGAGTCGTCCATGCCCGACCCCGCCGCCCCCGGCCTCGATGCCCCCGACCTGTCCATCCCCGACCTGCCCGGCTTCGACGTCGTCGGGCCCGACCCGGCCGCGCTGATCGGCCGTCACACCTTCGACGAGGTCTGGGGAGTCCTCGTCGACGGCAGACCGTGGCCGGGCCTCGGCCCGGGCGAGCCGCTGACCCTGCCGATGCGGCACGGCGACGTCCGGGTGGACACCCAGAGCGCGCTCGCCGCCCTCGGCCCCGCCTGGGGACTCGGCCCGCTGCAGGACATCGGCGACGAACAGGCCCGCGAGGACCTGGAACGCGCCACCCTCGCCACCCACGCCTTCGTCGCCCAGTCCGTCCGCGGCCTGCACCTGCCGACCGTGCCGTACTGGGCGATCGAGGCGGGCGGCAGCGCCGCCGAACGCTTCCTGCTGCGCTGGCGCGGCACCGCCGAACCACAGCACGTCCGAGCCGTCGACGCCTACTGGTGCTCCGTCGCCGTCCACCCGGTCGACGCGGCCAGCAGTACGGCCCGGCTGATCGCCTCCACCGGCGCGGACGTCGCCACCTGCCTGTCCGGCGCGGTCGCCGCGATGGGCGGGCCCCGGCACGGGGCCGTCCCGGCGGCCGTGCTGCGGCTGGTCGCCGAGGCCGAACACGGCACGGACGTCCGGGCGGTGGTGCGGTCCGCGCTGGTCGGCGGCGAGGCGCTGCCGCTGTTCGCCGCACCCCCGACCGGGGCGGCCGCCGAACGTGCCCGCGTGCTGCGGGAGGCCGTGCTGCGGGTGGGCGCCCCCCGGTACGAGGCCGCGGCCCGGCTGGAGGAGGCCGCCGCAGAACTGCTCGCCGAGGTCGGCGCCGCCCCCGTTCCGGCCACGGCCGGCCCCCAGTTCTGGGCCGCCGTCCTGCTGGACTCCGCCGACGTCCCCGTCCACCTCTTCACCGCCCTCGCCATCTGCGGCCGCACCGCCGACTGGTCCGCCCACATCCTCGACCAGAACCGCACCCGCCACCCGGTTCCGACCGCAGCCTGAACCGGCCGGGCCGGACCCGGTCCGGCCCGCTCCGGGAGCAGGGGAGTCGTCGGCGTCGCGCGAGCGGCGCCGCTCCCGGGCGCGGGGAAATCGGGTTGCCCGGCGTGGAGGCGGCCCGACATGATCGGCCGCATGTGCGACCACGACCGGAAGGGCGGCTGCCGCCCGTTCCGTTGAGCGCCGGTGTGTCGCGGCCCGCGAGGGCCGGCGGCACCTTGTCCGGCGCGCCGTCGCGTCCGTGTCCCACCCGAAGAGCGGGACGCGGATGCCCGCCCGTCCACTCCGGAGTACCTGCATGAGCACCGAACTGTCCAAGGCCCGAGAACTGCTCGTCTCGGGTGATCCGCAGGGCGCGATGCGCACCCTGCGTCTCGCCGCCGACGCACTGGCACCGGCGGACTGCGCGCCGCTGGTCGGCCGGCTCGCCGAGGGCGCCGGCTTCGACGACCTCGCCGAGGCCGCGGCCGCGCTCGCCGCGCGCCCCGACCGGCCGGACGCGCTGTACGACTACGGGTACGCGTGCATCGAGCGCGGGGTGTCCGCGCTGGCCGTGCCCGCGCTGCGCGAGGCCCTGCGGCTGGCCCTGGCGCCGCGCCGCGGCGGCCTGTTCGGCCGGGCGCCCAAGCCGACGTACGCGCCGCAGCAGATCCTGTTGGAGCTCGCGGTCGCCCTCGAGGACGAGCAGCGGCACGCCGCCGCCGTCGAGCTGCTGACCGAGCACGACGGCCTGCTGGCCGACTGGCCGGGCCGCTACCTGCTGGTCCACAACGCGCTCATGGCCGGCCGGCTCGACACCGCCGGCCGGGTGTTCGCCGCGCTCGGCGAGCCCTCGGAGACCTGGCGTCCGGCCGCCGACCGCGTCCGCCGCACCCTGCGACGCTCCGGGCTCGCCGCGCCGGCCGACCTGCGCGACCTGCGCGGCTGGCACTTCACGCTGACCGGCGGCCTGCTGACCACGCTCTCGCCGTACGGCTTCGCCGCCGGGATGACCGGCCGCTGGGCGTACTACCAGGACGGCTTCGACTCCTGCCGGCGCGGTCTCGACCGGCTCGGCACGGTGCTGGAGGCCACCGGCCGGCGGCCCGCCTCGGTGGCGCTGCTGCCCGACCGCGGCAGCCGGGCGCTCGGCCTGGCCGCCGCCGGACTGCTCGGGCTGCCCACGGCCCCGTACCGGCGGGGCACCCCGGACACGCTGGTGGTGGCGTACGACCTGAACGAGTGCGACCCGGAGGTGCTCGCCGCCCTGCGCGAACGCGCGGACGGCGAGGTGCTGTTCGAGCACGCCACCTGCTGGACGGACCCGCCGGCGGTCTCCGCGGACGTGTCCACCCTGCTGGTGCAGCACAATGTCGCGCCCTGGGAGCCGTCGATGCGGATCGGCGACGCGGGTGAGCCCGAGCGCACCCCGGCCGACGAGCGGTCGGCCGAGGAACTGGCCGAGGAGATCCGCGCCGCGGAGCCCGAGCCCGACGAGGGCGACGGCGAGACCCCGGCCGACCCGGACGAGCTGCTCGCGGCGTTCGCCGCCCGGGTGCGGGGCGGTTGGCTCGGCGGCCCCCGCGACCGGGTCCGCTCGGCCGGGCCGGTGCCCAGCTCGAAGTTCGCCTGACACCGCGGCTCCCCGGGGCCGGCCCAAGGACAGTCCCGGGGCCGGCCCCGGGACTGCTCAGCCGACCTTCTGGCACTCCCGGGGCTCGGCCCGCCCGGGGACGGCCCCGGCGGGCTCCACCACTGCCGCCCGGGAACGGGTGCGCAGCAGCCACCAGGCGGTGGCCGCGGCCGTCAGCAGCAGCGCGCCGGCGAGCCAGGCGGCGATGTTGACGCCGTGCACGAAGGCGAGCTGGGCGTCGTCGAGCAGGCGGGCGCCGAGCGGACCGGGCAGGGCGGCCGCGGTCTCGGTCGCGCCGCCGATCGACTCGCGGGCCTGCTCGGCGGCGGCCGCGCCGACCCCGGCCGGGACGGTCACCGCACCGGCGTAGATCGCGGTGACCACCGAGCCGACCAGGGCGATGCCGAGTGCGGTGCCCAGCTCGTAGGCGGTCTCCGAGACGGCCGAGGCTGCGCCGGACTTCTCCGCCGGCGCGGCGCCGAGCACCAGGTCGGAGGAGAGGGTGTAGACGATGCCCTCGGCGGTGCCGACGGCCAGGAACGAGACGCCGAGCAGCAGGTAGGTGCTGTCGCGGTGCATCACGCCGAGGACGGCGATGCCCGCGCCCATGGCGAGCAGACCGGCCGTCAGGGTGGCCCGGGTGCCGAACCTGCGGGCCGCCCGGACGGTCAGCAGGCCGCCGACGACGGCTCCGGCGAAGGCCGGGAGTTCGGCGACACCGGCCGCCAGCGGGGACAGCCCGCGGACCAGCTGCAGGTACTGCGACATGAAGAAGATCACGCCGGAGAGTCCGATCAGCGAGGTCAGCGTGGCCACCACGGCCGCGGTGAACCGGCGGTCGGCGAAGAGCCGGACGTCCAGCAGCGGGGTGTCCAGCCGCAGCTGGCGGCGGACGAAGAGGATCAGCGCCGTGGCGCCCAGGACGAACACGGCGGGCACCGTCCAGTGCGCGAGCGGGCCGTGCGCCGCGGCCTCCTTGACCGCGTAGACGACACCGATCACACCGGCCATCGACAGCACGACGGACGCGACGTCCCAGCGGCCCGGGCGCGGGTCGCGGGACTCGGGCAGCAGCCAGGCGCCGAGGACGAGCAGCAGGGCCAGCACCGGCAGGTTGAGCAGGAAGACCGAGCCCCACCAGAAGTGCTCCAGCAGCATGCCGCCGACCAGCGGGCCGAGCGCGGCGCCGGCGGTGGCGCCCGCGCCCCAGATGCCGATCGCGGTGGCCCGCTCCCGGGCGTCCGGGAACAGCGCGCGGATCAGCGACAGCGTGGAGGGCATGATGGTGGCGCCCGCAACGCCGAGCAGGGCGCGGGCCAGGATCAGCCAGCCGGCGCTGGGCGCGTAGGCGGCGAGCAGCGAGGCGGCGCCGAACGCGCTGGAGCCGAGCAGCAGCAGCCGCTTTCGGCCGATCCGGTCGCTGAGTGCGCCCATGCTGACCAGCAGGCCGGCGAGGACGAAGGAGTAGGCGTCGCCGATCCACAGCAGCTGGGTACCGCTCGGGCGGAGCGTCTCGCTGATGGACGGGATGGCGAGGGAGAGCACGGTCGCATCGAGCGCGACCAGGGTGACCGCGAGGACGAGAACGCCCAGGCCGGCCCAGCGGTGCTGCGCGCGGGCCTGGACGCGGGTGCCGGTCATGAGGGTTCCGATCTCCTGAGTGCTCCGCCGAGGAAGAGCTCGGTGAGCGAGTACGTGCCGTCGCGTGGGGCCAGGCGTCCGTCCTGGACGGCCCAGCCGACGCCGGCGACGAGGTCGAAGAAGGCTTCGCTGAGCCAGGCGGCCGAGAGTTCGATCCGGAAGACGCCCTGTTGCTGGCCGCGCAGGAAGAGCGCGCGGACGCGGGCGTCGTGGGCCTCCCAGAGGTCGTTGATCTCGGGATCGTCGTAGAGCTGGTTCTCGCCGGCGAGGAAGGCGCACAGCGCGGCGTCGGGCACGACCGCGTCCACCAGGCGCCGCAGTGCGGCGTCCGCGGGGCCGTCCTCGATCGCGGCGGTGTCGCAGGCGGCCGCGAACTTCCGCAGGCTCAGCATGCCGACCTCGATGATCAGCGCCTCGCGGCCGGGGAAGATCCGGTGCAGCGTGGCACGGCTGATCCCGGCGGCGCGCGCGATCTCGTCGAGGTGGGCGGTGGGGCGGCGGGAGAGCACGCCAACGGCTGCCTCGAGGACGGAGTCGCGGTCGGTGGCCATGAGCCGAGTGTAGACCATATGAGACATTGATGTCTCAAAAGCGAGCGGTGAATCGTGAATGAGACGGTCTTCTGCCGTGCCGCGCCCGGATCCGGGCAACAGAAAACCGGGGACGGCAGGGGCCGCCCCCGGTCGGGGAGGGGTGGGTCAGCTCTGGTTGTAGAAGCCGCCGGTGTCGAGCGGGCGGTCGATCACCGTCACCTCGACGTCCGCCGGGGTGAGCAGGAAGACCCGGCGGGCGATCCGCTCGATGCCGCCGCGGGTGCCGAAGATCAGGCCGGACGCGAAGTCGACCATGCGCTTGGCCTCCGGGTCCTCCATCTCGCTGAGGTCCATGACCACCGGCGTGCCGGTGCGGATGTGCTCGCCGACGGTGCGGGCCGCCTCGAAGCCGGTCGGCTTCAGCGAGATGATCCGGGCCGCGGGCGCCGGCACGGACGGCAGGGTGTCCTCGGTGTCCCACGCGTCCTCGTACACCGCAGCGGGGTAGTTCCCGGAGGGCATCAGCCACCCGTTGTGGTGCTCGTCGCGAAGTGCTCCCATTGCCGCGCCTCCCTCTCCCGACCCGGTACGCGCCCCCCGTGGGCGTGTCTTTTTGACACGTCATCCACTTGTTGGAACTGTCCGAGTATCGCACTGATCACCGGTTCGGTGCCCGCACGCGACCGCCGTCCGGGTCGTGGCGCGCCCGATCGCCGGGAGATCCCGACGTTCGGTGCGACGCCGCAGGTCGCCGGACGGTTCCGCGTGTAGACAATATGGGGGAGCAGATTCGGGAAGTTGACGATCCGTCAACGAAGCTGTAACAGCGTCAGTCCCCGGTCACTCCCCGGTGGCGCCGTCGATCCGCTCGCGGATCAGATCGGCGTGTCCGTTGTGCCGCGCGTACTCCTCGATCATGTGGACGAGGATCCAGCGCAGCGTGACCTCCTCGCCGCGGCGCAGCCGCTTGCCGACCGTCTCCGGCGGCAGCCCGGCGGCGGCCGCGCGGGCCAGCTCGACCTGGGTGCGGAAGGTCGCGAAGTCGGCCTCGACGTCGGCGGTGTCGACCTGGTTGAAGTCGCCGTCCTCGTCGTCCTTGTTCCAGTAGATGCCCTCCTCGAACTCCTGGCCCTGGAGGACGCCGAGGAACCAGTGCCGCTCCACCTCGGCCATGTGCCGGACGAGGCCGAGCAGGCTGAGCGAGGACGGCTCCACCGAGCGCAGGCGGAGCTGGTCGTGGCCGAGGCCCTCGGTCTTCAGCAGCAGGGTGGCGCGGTGGTACTCCAGCCAGCTGGTGAGCATGGTGGTCTCGTCGGCGGCGTAGGGCGGATCGATGCGTTCGGTCGTCATGCCGGACATCCTGAGGCAGCGTCGGGAACGGCCGCCACCGATTAACCGGCGTGTCCGCGCCGGATGCTGCCGGCCCGAACCGTCCGAACCGTCCGAACCGTCCGACCCGCCCGACCCGCCCGACCGGCCCGACCGGCCCGACCGGTCCAGGGCCTCAGCCGGCCGTCGCGGCCGAGCGGCGGGCGCGGAGCAGCGAGACACCGCTGGCAGCGGTCATCAGCACGATCACCCCGGTGGAGATCAGGAACGCCGGCGAGGTCGGCGAACCGGCGCTGGCTCCGGCCACCACCGAGGCCGCGGTGCCCGGAAGCACACCGAGGGCGGTCGCGGCGAGGTAGGGCGCGGAGCGCACGCCGGAGAGCGCGCAGGCGTAGTTGGCGGGCTGGAAGGGCACGCCCGGCACCAGCCGCAGCAGCAGGACGCTGCGGAAGCCCTGCTCGGTGAGCCGCCGGTCGACCGCGGCCGCCGCCCGGGCGCGCAGCAGCGGACGCAGCGTGTCCCGGCCGAGCGCGCGGCCCAGCCAGAACGCCGCCGCCGCGCCCAGGGTCGTCCCGGCGACGGCGAGCGGCAGACCGACCGCGACGCCGAGCAGCAGCCCGGTGGCCGCGTTGAGCGCCGGCTTGGGGACGAAGGCCAGGGTGCCCACGGTGTACACCGCGAGCGCGACCGGCAGCCGCCACGGCCCGTGGCCGCCGCCGAGCGCGTCGACCGGGCTCCACAGCAGCAGCGAGGCGCCCGTGGCGGCGAGCACCAGCACCAGCAGGACGGGCCGCAGCCACGCCGCGGGCCTCCCCGTGCCGGACGGCTCGCCCGTGCAGGTGGGCTCGGCGGCGGCCGTCCGTCCGGTCATGCGGGCACTCCGGCGGCGGCGCGCAGGTCCTTGAGCCGCCGGATGTCCTGGCCGTGCCGGGCGCCCTCGACCCGGTCGGGGTCGTGGCGGCCGTCCGGGGTCTCGATGATCAGCGGGACGCCGGCCGTGTCCGGGTGGGCGAGCAGCTCGCCGAAGGCTGCCGCGCCGATGTGGCCGGCCCCGATGTTGGCGTGCCGGTCCTTGCGGGCGCCGAGCACGTCCTCGGAGTCGTTGGCGTGGACGAGCCTCAGCCGCCCCGGGCCGACGGCGTCGGTCAGCTCCGCCAGCATGGCGGCCGTGCCGCCCGGGGTGGCCAGGTCGTGCCCGGCGGCGAAGGCGTGGCAGGTGTCCAGGCAGACGCCGAGCAGCGGGTGGCGGTCCAGCGCGTCGACGTAGTCGCCGAGGTCGGACATCCGCCCGCACAGCGAGCTGCCCTGGCCGGCGGTCGGCTCCAGCAGCAGCCACGGCGCGCCGGGGCCGAGCGCCGCCAACTCGTCGAGCAGCGGCAGCACCTGCGCCCGGACGTGCGCCAGCGCCTCCGCGCGCGGACCGCAGAGCGCCGACCCGGTGTGCACCACCACGCCGAGGGCGCCGATCGCGTGCGCGCGGTGCAGCGAGTGCCGCAGCGAGGTGGCGGAGCGCTCGCGGGTGGCCGCCGACCCCGAACCGAAGTTGATCAGGTAGGGGGCGTGCACGTACGCCGGGACACCCAGCTCCGTACAGGCGGTGCGGAAGGCCTCGTCCTGCCGCGGGTCGCCGGGCGGGGTGGCCCAGCCACGCGGATTGGCGACGAAGACCTGCACCGCCTCGGCGCCGACCCGGGCCGCGTAGGCCAGCCCGGTGCCGACCAGCCCGCGGCCCGCCACGGGCACATGGGCGCCGACCGGGTTGCGCTGCACGGGCACGGGGAGATCCATGGCGGCGAGCATGCCCGATCGGGGACCGCGGGCGGAAATCGGCCCCGGCGGGCCCGGCCGTCCGCCGGCTCTGCGATCATGCCGGGGTGGCCGTCGAACCCTTCACCGCCGACCCGGGCAGGCCGGGCGACGCCACCGGGCGGCCGCGCCCCGGCCCGCCGGCGCCCGCACATCTGGACGAGGACTTCCTCGCCGATCCGCACGGCGTCTGTGCGGCGCTGCGAGGGCGAGGGGCGGTGCACCGGGCGGTCGCCCCGGACGCCGCACCGGTGTGGCTGATCACCGGGTACGAGCAGGCCCGGGCGGCCGCCGCCGACACCCGGCTCGCCCTGGACAAGCGGCACGCCCGCAGCGGCGGCACGGCCGGTGACTCGCTGCCGCCCGAACTCGACGCACATCTGCTCAACGCCGACGGCGCCGACCACGCCCGGCTGCGCCGCCTGGTGGCGCCGGCCTTCGGGCCGCGGCGTACCGATCTGCTGCGCGGACGGATCCGGCAGACCGCGGATTCCCTCCTCGACCGGGTCGAGTCGCGCGGCAGGGCCGATGTGGTGGCCGACCTGGCCGCCCCGCTCTCCATCACGGTGATCTGCGACCTCCTGGGCGTGCCCGCCGACCGCCGGGTGGACTTCCGGGCCTGGACGGACACCCTGCTCTCGCCCGACCCGGGAGCTCCGCGGCGCTCGCGCGAGGCCATGCGGGCCATGCACGGCTTCCTCAGCGAGCTGATCGCCCTCAAGCGGGCGGTGCCCGCCGACGACCTGCTCTCCGAGCTGCTCGGCGCGGTACGGGACGGGCAGGCGACCGAGCGCGAACTGCTCGCGACGGCCTTCCTGGTGCTCTTCGCCGGGTATCACAACACCGTCGGCCTGGTGTCCAGCACCGTGCTGGCCCTGCTCACCCACCCGCGGCAGCTCGCCGCCGTCCGCGCGGGGAGCCTCGGCCTCGGGGCCGTGACGGAGGAGGTGCTGCGGTGGAACCCGCCGGCCATGCTGGCCGTCCGCCGCTTCCCGACCGAGGACCTCGACGTCGCGGGCACGCGGATCGGCGCCGGCGACCGCGTCTGGCTGTCCTGGGCCGCGGCCAACCGCGACCCCGGGGCCTTCCCCGACCCCGACACCTTCGACCCCGCCCGGCAGGGCCCGCCGCACCTGGCCTTCGGCCGCGGCCCGCACTTCTGCGTCGGTGCGGCGCTGGCCCGGGCGGAGAACGAGATCGCCGTCGGGGGTCTGCTGCGGCGCTTCCCGCGGCTGGCCCTCGACGCCGACCCCGAGCGGCTGACCTGGCGGCGGTCGCTGCGCAGCCGCTGCCTGACCGCGCTGCCCGTCTCGGTGTGACGCCCGGGCCTCACCCGTCGGCCGGGCCGGAGATCGGACACCGAAGGGGGCGGTGGCGGGCCCGGCCCGCCACCGCCCCCGAGGGGGTGCCGGAGGCGTCAGTCGACGCGGGCGGGGACGCGGGCGGGGGTGCGGTCCACCGTGGTCCTGCGGCGCAGTGCGCCGGCGGACGGGACGAGGGCGGCGGCCAGTGCCGTCACCACGGCGAAGGAGACGGTGAGCGAGGTGGCCTGGGCGATGCCACCGACGATCGCCGGGGCGACCAGGCCGGAGGTGTAGGTGACGGTGGCGACGCCCGCGATGGCCTGGCTGGCGTTGCCGCCGGACTTGCCGGCCGCGGCGAAGGCCAGCGGGACGACGACGGCGATGCCGATGCCGATCAGCGCGAAGCCCGGGATGGCCAGGGCCGGGGTGCCGGAGAAGACCACCAGCAGGCCGCCGGCGGTGGCGATCGTGCCGCCGATCCGGACGGTCCGGACCGGCCCGAGCCGCTGCACGACGGCGTCGCCGGCCAGCCGGGCCGCGGCCATGGTCGCCGCGAAGGCGGAGTAGCAGGCGGCCGCGGTGCCGGCCGAGGCGCCGGTGACGTCCCTCAGGTAGACGCCGCCCCAGTCCATGCTGGCGCCCTCCGCGAAGACCGCGCAGAAGCCGACCAGGCCGATCACCAGGGCCGAGCGCGGCGGCAGGGCGAAGCGCGGCGGCGCCTCCTCCTCCGGCTCGGGGCGGACGTCCAGCAGCGGGCGGCAGACGACCACCGCGAGGCAGGTGAGGACGGCGGCGGCGATCGCGAACTGCACCCGGGCGTCGACGCCGCGGTGCGCGGCGAGCACGCCGAAGCCGGAGGCGACCAGGCCGCCGACGCACCACATGCCGTGCAGGCCGGACATGACGGAGCGCCCGAGCCGCTCCTCGACCGCCACGCCCTGGGCGTTCATCGCCACGTCGGACATGCCGGCGCTGGCGCCGTACACGAACAGGGCGAGCCAGAGCACCGCGAGGTCGGGGGCGAGCGCGGGCAGTGCGAGGGCGAGCGTCCAGGCCATCAGCAGGCCGCGGACGGCGGCCCGTTCGCCGTAGCGGTGCACGATGCGGCCGGCCAGCGGCATGGCGAGGAAGGAGCCCACCGCCGGGGCGATCAGCGCGAGGCCCAGCTCGCCGGGGCCGAGGTCCAGGTGGTCCTGGAGCCAGGGGATGCGGGTGGCGAAGGTACCCGTCACCGCGCCGTGCACGGCGAAGACCAGGGCGATGCCCACTCTGGCGCGCCGTACGCCGTGCAGATCGTCTGCCATGCGCTCGTCCTCTCCGGTTCTGTCCAGCATGACTCCGATAAACTATCAGGAAGGGAACCTGATAAAAACCTCTGGAAGGATTCGCTTCCATGACGACCGCGCGCACGGCGACGCCCAGCACCGCCCGGGCCATCAACGACCGGCTGGCGCTCGACCTCCTGCTGGAGAGCGGGCCGCTGACCGCCACCGAACTGCGCGGCCTCACCGGGCTCTCCCGCCCCACCGTCGCCGACCTCCTCGACCGGCTGCAGCGGGCCGGCCTGGTCGCCGTCGTCGGCGAGAGCGGCGAGCAGCGGCGCGGACCCAACGCCCGCCTCTACGCCCTGGTCGCCGACCGCGCCTTCCTCGCCGGCCTCGACGTCCGCACCACCGGCGTCGACCTGGTGGTCGCCGACCTGACCGGCCGCACCCGGGCCACCGCCACCGCCACCGTCGCCGGCGGCGACGAGCAGCTCGCCGAACGCACCCTCGACGCCCTCGGCCGCGCCGCCCGCGAGGCCGGCGCCGAACTCCTGCACACCGTCGCCATCGGTGCCCCCGGCCTCTTCGACCCCGCCACCGGTGAGCACCAGAACTCCGGCGCCCTCTCCCGCCGCCAGACCGAACTGATCTCCGCCCTGCGCGCCGACCCGCACACCGAGGTGATCGTCGACAACGAGGTCAACCTCGCCGGCATCGCCGAACACCGGATCGGCGCCGCCCGGGACCGCGACACCTTCGTCCTGATCTGGCTCAGCCACGGCGTCGGCGCCGCCGTCGTCCTCGACGGCCGGCTCAGGCGCGGCGCCACCGGCGGCACCGGCGAGATCGGCTACCTCCCGGTGTACGGCTCCGGACTGCCGAGCGGCGACGGCGGCTGCGCCTCAGGCGGCTTCCACACCCTGGTCTCCTCCGCCGCCGTCTGCGACCTCGCCCGCGAGCACGGCCTGCCCGTCCCCGACCCGGCCGAACTGCCCGTCAGCGCGCCCCTCGGCGAGGAGGTGCTGCGCCGCGCCGCGGCCGACGGCGGACCGGAGGCCGACACCTTCCTCGACGCCTACGCCCGGCGGATCGCGCTCGGCGCGGCCTCCGTCTGCGTGGTGCTCGACCCCGGCTGCGTGGTGCTCGGCGGCGAGATCGGCCGGGCCGGCGGCCCGCGACTGGCGAGCCGCGTCGAACGCGAGATCGCCCGCCTCGTCCCGCTCCGCACCGAGGTCCGCGCCGGCACCGCCGGCGGCGGCGCCGTCCTCGCCGGCGCCGTCCTCACCGCCGGCGACGCCGTCCGCCGCGACCTCTTCGGCGGCGCCTGACCCGCGGCCCGGGCGCCCGCCACCGTGCTCACCGGGGGCGTCGTTGCCGTGTCGCCGGGCATCCGACGCCGGCCCGGGCGGCGTGCCGCGGGAGTTCGCCGTGGGGTTCGGACGGTGCGGGCGGGTTCCGCTTCGCCCGGGCGCGGTCGGGTAGGGCAGGATGGCGGCGGACATCCCGGTGCGCGGCAGGCGCCCGTACCGGTGCACCGCTCGAACCACACGCCAGGAGAGCCCCATGGCCCAGCCCGACCGGCCGGTCCACCCCTACCGCATCGGCGAGGCCGCCGCGATGCTGGGCGTCAGCGCCGACACCATGCGCCGCTGGGTCGACGCCGGGCGGCTCGCCGCCACCCGCGACGACCACGGCCACCGGATCATCCCCGGCGACCGGCTCGCCGCGTTCGCCCGCGAACTCGCCAGGCCCGAGAACGCCGAGGCCGAGGGCCGGCCGTCGTCGGCCCGGAACCGCTTCCCCGGCATCGTCACCGACGTCGTGCTCGGCGATGTCGCCGCCCAGGTCGAGATCCAGGCCGGGCCGTTCCGGGTGGTCTCGCTGATCAGCCGGGAGTCGGCCGAGGAGCTCGCCCTGGTGCCCGGCGCGCCCGCCACCGCCGTCATCAAGTCCACCAACGTGGTCGTCGAGCGGCGCTGACCAGCGCCGAGCCGTCCGAGGAGACGCCCCGCCCCATGAGCCGTCCCGCCGTGCTCGCCGTCGCCCACCGCGGCGACCCCTACCGGTTCCGCGAGAACACCCTGCGCTCCGTCGAGTCGGCCGCCGCCGCCGGGGCCGACGCCGTGGAGGTGGACGTCCGGCTGACCCGCGACGGCGTCCCCGTGCTGCTGCACGACGCCACCCTGGAACGGCTGTGGGGCGACCCCCGGCCGCTGGACCGGCTCACCCTCGACGACCTCGCCGGGATCGGCGAACCCGGCGGCCCCCGGATCCCGACCCTCACCGAGGCGCTCAAGGCCGTCGCCGAGACACCCGGCACCCGCCTGATGATCGACCTGGACGAGCGCGGCCCGGCCGCCGCCGCGTACCGCGCGGTCGCCGACCTCGGAGCCCGGCCGAACGTCGCCTGGTGCGGCCCGACCGCCGCGATGCTCGCCGTCCGCGAGCTCGACCCCGAGGCGGAGATCGCCCTGACCTGGCGTCAGCCCCGGCTGCCCGGCCGGACGCTCCTCGACGACCTGCGGCCGCGGTACCTCAACCCGCCGTTCGGCATGGTCGAGCCCCGCCTGGTCGGCGCCGCCCACGACGCCGGCCTGCTGGTCTCCACCTGGACGGTCGACCTGCGCCGCACCGTGCGCCGGATGCTGCTGGCCGGTGTCGACTCGCTGACCAGCAACCGGATCGGCATGCTGCGCCGGGAGCTCGCCGGGTGAGCGCCCCGCTGACCGCCCGCGCCCTCGGCCGCGCGCTGCTGGCCCGTCAGCACCTGCTGCAGCGCAGCACCCTGGACGCCGCGGCGATGGTCCGCCACCTGGTCGGCCTGCAGGCCCAGGCAGCCCCGGAGCCGCCCTACCTCGGGCTGCACAGCCGGCTCGAGGGCTTCGCCCCCGAGCAGCTCACTGCCCTGCTGGAGGACCGCGGCGCCGTCCGGATCGCCCTGCAGCGCGGCACCATCCACCTCGTCACCGCCGAGGACTGCCTGACCCTGCGTCCGCTGCTGCAGCCCGTACTCGACCGCGGGCTGCGGACCACGTACGCCAAGCGGCTGCCCGGCCTCGACCTCACCGACCCGGCCGACCCCGCCGGCGACCTGGCCGCGCTGGCGGCGCGCGCCCGGCTCCTGGTCGAGGCCGAACCGCTGACCTTCCAACAGCTCGGCCCGCTGCTCGCCCCGGCCTATCCGGGGAGCGAGCCGGCCGCGCTCGCCCAGGCGGCCCGCTGCGCGCTGCCGCTCGTCCAGGTGCCGCCGCGCGGCCTGTGGGGGCGCGGCGGCCCGGCCGCGCACACCACCGCCGAGCACTGGCTCGGCCGCCCGCTCGACCCGGCGCCGGCGCTGGACGGCCTGGTGCTGCGCTACCTCGCCGCCTTCGGCCCGGCCACCGCCGCCGACGTGCAGAAGTGGTCCGGCCTCACCCGGCTGGGCCCGGTGCTGACCCGGCTCGGCGACCGCCTGGTACGGCTGCGCGACGAGCAGGGCCGCACCCTGTACGACCTGCCGGAGGCGCCGCGGCCGGACGCCTCGGCGCCCGCCCCCGTCCGGCTGCTCGCGCCCTTCGACAACCTGCTGCTGTCGCACGCTGACCGGACCCGGGTGCTGCCCGAGGCGTACCGCCCACGGGTGATGACGGTGAACGGGATCGTGCTCGGTACGGTGCTGGTCGACGGCTCGGTGGCCGGCAGCTGGAAGACCGAGGAGGACGTGCTGACGGTCCGTCCGTTCGCGCCGCTGCCGCGGGCCGCGCTGGCCGGTGTCGAGGAGGAGGGCGCCCGGGTGCTGGCCTTCGGCGGCACGCCGGACGGCCGGGTGGTGGTCCTTCCGGCGGAGTGAGCGGGGCGCGCCGGTCGCCGTCCAATCGCCTGATTCATCGGCTTGTGTGCTGATATGGGGTCGAGTCGAGAGTGGCTGCCCACCCCGGAGGTGCGATGCCGGCCGAGCCCCCGGACGCCGAGGACGGGCCAGCCGCGCCGCCCCGGGCGGTGCGGCTGGCCGCCTCCTGGTCGGCCGCCGTCCTGCTCGTCGTCGCGGTCGCCGCGCTGCTGGTGTGGGCGATGGTGGAACTGCAGGCGGCCACCGTCCCGGTCGTCGTCGCCCTGCTCGGCACCGCCCTGCTCGAACCCGTGATGCCCTGGCTGGTCCGCCGCGGCCTGCGCCGGGGCGCCGCCGCCGGCCTCACCTGCACGGTGCTGGTGCTCGCCGTCTGCGGGGTGATCGCACTGCTGGTCAACTCCCTGGTGCACAGCGCGCCCGACATCGCCGCCGCGCTCAGCGAGGCCGGCCGGCGGATCGCCGACTGGCTCGGCCCGCTCGGACAGAAGATCCAGTACGCGCTCGAACAGAGCTCCGGCTCGGGCAGCGACCTGGTCAACTCGCTCGCCAACGGCGTGCTCTCCGGCCTCGGGCTGGCCACCCAGCTGCTCACCGGCGCGGTGCTCACCCTCGCCCTGGTCTTCTTCTTCCTCCGGGACGGCCACCGCACCGCCGACGCCGTCCGCGGCTGGCTGCCGCCCGGCCCGGCCGAGACCGTGATCGCCTGCGGCCGGCAGGCCTTCGCCGCGACCGCCGGGTTCATGCGCGGCACCACCCTGATCGCCCTCATCGACGCGCTGTTCATCACGATCGGACTGGTGGTGCTGAGCGTCCCCGGCGCGGCCGGCCTCGGCGCCCTGGTCTTCATGGGCGCCTACATCCCGTTCATCGGCGCCTTCCTCTCCGGCACCGTGGCGGTGCTGGTGGCGCTCGCCGACGGCGGCTTCGCCAAGGCCCTGTGGGTGCTCGGCGTGGTGCTGGCCGTGCAGGCCATCGAGGGCAACATCCTGCAGCCCTTCATCCAGAGCCGCACCGTCGAGCTGCACCCGGCCACCATCATGGTCGCGGTGGTGGCCGGGGCGGGCGTGGCCGGGATCCTGGGCGCACTGCTCGCCGTACCGCTCTGCGCGGCCGGCCTCGGCGTCGTCACGGTGCTGCGGGGCACCGCCGCCCCCGGCCCCGCACCGACACCGGACGGCGACGGGCCGGCGGGCGGCGGACCGGGGGACGACAGGCCGGGGGACGACGGGCCGTCATGAGCCCGGCCCGGGAGCGGGTCAGCCCACCAGCGCCTGGTCCTGCCAGAACGAGAACTGCTGCACCGCGTCGCCGTCCAGCCCCCACGGCCAGATGGTGACCACCCCGTCCATCGCCTGGAACACCCCGGCCGCCTCGCCGACCCGGCCCGCCTGCCCGAGCGCGTACCCCAGGAGGTTCAGGTCGGCGAGCGCCGCTGCGTGCCGCAGAAAGCCGGGCTCCGGCCAGTCCGCGACCGCCCGGGCCAGTGCCACGTCCGCGTCCGGCATGGCCCAGCGGCGCCGGGCGCCCAGCGCCGTCACCCCGCCGGCCGCCAGCGCCGCGCGGTAGCGGTCCGTCAGCATCGCCAGCTCCAGCCCCGCCACCGCCGAACCCGGCGGGGCCGCGTCCCGGACGGCCGCCACGAAGTCCAGCAGCTGCCCGTGCGAACCGCACTCCTCGGGCGACAGGTAGCGCAGCATCTCCAGGTGCGCGATCCGGTTCCAGGCGTCCCGGGCACCGATCTCCCGGCACAGCGGGTACATCTCCTGCTCCGGCCGCCGCAGCAGCCGGTGCACCGCCAGCAGCGCCACCCACGGCGCCGGGTCCTCCGGCCGCAGCTCGGCCGCCCGGCGGCACCGGTCCACGGTGCCCTGCGGATCCTCCAGCGCGCCGGCGAGTCGCGCCTGCGCCACATCCACCCACGCGTGCAGCACCAGCGCGTCCGGCTCCTGCGGCCGCTGCCGCCGCCACACCCGGGCCAGCGCCGGGCTCGCCACCTGGGCGAGCACCGCCAGCCGGTGGGTGCGCCGGTCCCAGTCCCGGCCGGCCGACCGCAGCACCTGCTCGACCAGCCCGGCCGACAGGTCCAGCTGGCCCTGCAGCTGCGGGCCGGACAGCTGCCGCCGGACCCGTCCGAGCTCGGCGTCGTCGAGCTCAGGAGCCAAGCGCGGTGCGGTACTTCGGCGTCGTCCAAAGATCGGCATGCCCCAGGAGGCTAGCGAAAGGGCACCGCGCCGACAAAAGCCCGACGGCACCCCGCGGGCCGCTCCGTGCCACATCCGGCTGCTCGGTGTACGCCCTGATCAGAGGGGTCGGGCGGCACCTTCCGGCGGCCCATAGGCCCACCGCGGGCTACCGGGCGGTATGGTCGGGCCCGGAGACCGATCACTAGGGGAAACGGGGCAGCGGCATGGACTTCCGGACGGACATCCTGGGCGAGCCGTACGAGGCCGTCGAGCTGCCGCTCGCCGACGACGAGGACGGCGCCGTCAGCGCCACCCTGGTACGCCGCCTGGTACCCGGGTCGCAGCGGGCCGTGCTCTACGTGCACGGCTACGTCGACTACTTCTTCCAGACCCACCTCGCCGACCACTACACCGCGGCCGGCTACTCCTTCTACGCGCTCGACCTGCGCAAGTACGGCCGCTCGCTGCGGCCGCACCAGTCGCCCAACTTCGTCCGCGACCTCACGGCCTACGACGAGGAGCTCGACGCGGCCGTCCGCATCATCCGCGAGGTCGACGGCCACACCCAGCTGCTCGTCAACGGCCACTCCACCGGCGGCCTGGTCACCGCACTCTGGGCGGACCGGCGGGCCGGCAGCGGCCTGGTCGACGCGATGTTCCTCAACAGCCCGTTCCTCTCCATGCCCGCCGCGGCCGCCGTCCGCACCCTCGGCGCCCCCGCCGTCGAGGCCCTCGGCCGCGTCGCCGGCCTGCGCAAGCTGCCCGCCCCGCTCAACCCGCACTACGTGCACAGCCTGCACCGCGCCCACAAGGGCAGCTGGGAGTTCGACCTCTCGCTCAAGCCCGCCGAGGGCTTCCCGCTCTACGCCGGCTGGCTCGCCGCCATCCAGCGCGGCCACCGGGCCGTCCGCCGCGGCCTCGCCATCGACTGCCCGGTGCTGCTGATGGCCTCCACCGCCTCCACCGTCACCAACCGCTGGGACGACGCGCTGCGCACCACCGACGGCGTCCTGCGCGCCGACGACATCGCCGCGCTCGGCCCGCGCCTCGGACGCAACGTCACCGTCCTGCGGATCGAGGGCGGCGTGCACGACCTCGTCCTCTCCGGCGAGCAGGCCCGCGGCCAGGTCTTCACCGAACTCGACCGCTGGCTCGCCACCTACCTGCCCGCCGTGCCGGTCCCCTCCGCATGAACCACGAGGACACCGCCGGCGGCCCGCCCGAGGACGACGAACCGCACCCGGTGATGCGCGCCGTCGCCCTCGGCACCGCCCGGCTGCTGCCCGACCTCGACCGGCCGCGGGCCTGGCTGCTCACCCTCGACCACACCCCGCAGTCCTACGTCGACCTCGCCGACCCCACCCACCTCGAGTTCGAGTACACCCGCCGGATCGGCCACCTCGTCGACGCCCTCGCCCCCGCCGGGCAGCCGCTCGACGCCCTCCACCTGGGCGGCGGCGCCCTCACCCTGCCCCGCTACCTCGCCGCCACCCGGCCCGGCTCCCGGCAGCGGGTCGTCGAGGCCGACGGCCCGCTGGTCGACCTGGTCGCCGAGCACCTGCCCTGGCCCGCCGGCATCGAGGTCGCCGTCGGCGACGCCCGCGACGCGCTCGCCGCCGCCGAGCCGGCCGCCGCCGACCTCGTCGTCGCCGACGTCTTCCACGGCTCCCGCACCCCCGCCCACCTCACCTCGGTCGAGTTCGTCGCGCTCGCGGCCGCCGCGCTGCGCCCCGGCGGCTGCTACGCCGCCAACCTCGCCGACGGGCCGCCGCTCGCCTTCGCCGCCGCCCAGGCCGCCACCCTCCGCGCCGTCTTCCCGCACACCTGCCTGGTCGCCGAACCCGCCGTGCTGCGCGGCCGCCGCTACGGCAACATCCTGCTGGTCGGCTCCACCGCGCCGCTGCCCGGCGACGGACTCGCCCGGCGGCTGGCCGGCGACCCCTTCCCGGCCCGGCTCACCGACGGCGACGCGCTGGACGCCCTGGTCGGCGCCGCCCGGCCCGTCCACGACGCCGACGCAGTCGACTCCCCGACGCCGCCGGACGGCGCGTTCAGCGTCGGCTGAGCACCCCGCCGGGGCAGAATGCCAACCCGGGCCCGGCGACCGCCGCCGGACCACCGGAGGGAGCCCGGCGATGACCGCCCAGCAGCCGCAGAAGATCGGCGCCGATCTCGGCGATGTCCCCGAGACCGCGCTGTGGACGCTCTACCACCGGGCCGTCGAGGCCCGCCGTCCCGACACCGTGCTCTTCGACCCCTGGGCCGTCGACCTCGTCGACCGGATCGACTACCCCTTCGCCGAACGCTTCGGCCCCGACGGCGGCATCATCGGCCAGATCCAGGCCCTGCGGGTCCGCTGCTTCGACCGGGAGATCGCCGACTTCCTGGTCCGCTCCCCGCGCGGCACCGTGGTCTGCCTCGGCGAAGGCCTGGAGACCCAGTACTGGCGGGTCGACAACGGCCGCGCCCAGTGGCTCTCCGTCGACCTCCCCGAGGCCGTCGCGCTGCGCGAGCGGCTGCTGCCCGCCGCCCCCCGCCAGCGGCTGCTCGCCCGGTCCGCGACCGACCCCGCCTGGATGGACGAGGTCGACCCCGCGCACGGCGTCCTCATCACCGCCCAGGGCCTGCTCATGTACCTGCGGCCCACCGAGGTCCGCGACCTGATCGCCGCGTGCGCGGAGCGCTTCCCCGACGCCACCTTCGTCTTCGACGCCGTGCCGCGCTGGTTCAGCCGCGCCGCCACCCGGGGCAAGCTGCACGACCGCGGCTACACCGCCCCGCCGATGCCCTGGGGCATGGACGCCGACGAGCGGTGGAAGCTCGCCACCGCCCACCCCGCCGTCGCCGAGATCCGCGACGTGCTGCCGACCGGCGGCCGCGGCCCGGTCGGCGCCCTGCTGCCGTACATCGCCCGGCTGCCCATGATCGGCGCGCACCGGCCCTCCGTGGTGGCGCTCCGCTTCTCCACCCGTGCGGGGCGTGAGACCGGCTGAGCAGACGCCGCGCGGCGGGCGGCCGGAACCGCGGTCCGATGATCGGCGTATAAGGTAAAGGCCGGGTCAACCCGTTACGCTGCCCTGTGGGCGCCGGACGTGCCCGCGGCCCAGCAATCCAGCCGAGACGCGGTCTCGTACTGCCACGGAGGTACCGGCCTTGCACATCGACCAGTGGATCGAGAGCGTCCCACCCACCTCGGTGTACGCCCTCGTCGCCCTGATCATCGGCCTGGAGAGCCTGGGCATCCCGCTGCCCGGCGAGATCGCCCTCGTGTCGGCCTCGCTGCTCTCCGCCCGCGGCGTGGTCAGCCCCTGGTGGGTGGCGGCCTGCGCGATCGCCGGCGCGGTGATCGGCGACTCCATCGGCTACTCCATCGGCCGACGCGGCGGCAAGCCGCTCTTCGAGAAGCTCGGCCGGCGCTTCCCCAAGCACTTCGGGCCGGACCACCTGGCCACCGCCGAGCGGTCCTTCAAGAAGTGGGGCATGTGGGCGGTCTTCTTCGGCCGCTTCATCGCCCTGCTGCGGATCTTCGCCGGCCCGCTCGCGGGCGCCCTGCGCATGCCGTACTGGAAGTTCCTGATCGCCAACGTGCTCGGCGGCATCGTCTGGGCCGGCGGTACCACGCTGCTGATCTACCAGGTCGGCAAGGTCGCCGAGCAGTGGCTGAAGAGCTTCTCCTGGGCCGGCCTGGTGGTGGCCGCGCTGGCCGGCGCCGGCTCGGCCTGGCTGGTGAAGCGCCGCGCCGCCAAGTCCCGCGCCGAGCACCCCGAGCAGTCCGGCGGCAAGACCGCGGCCGAGCCGGTCGAGACCCCCGCCGCCGTGGCCGCGCCCGAGCCGGTCGCCGACTGACCGTCAGGTCCGTGGGCTAGGCTCGGTCCGCGTACTACGGACTGGGAGGCGGGCGTGAGCCAGCAGCAGTGGACGGCGGTCGACGACTACTTCACCGAGGTCCTGATCGGGAACGACCCGGTCCTGGACGCGGCCAAGCAGGCCGCCGACGCGGCCGGGCTGCCCCGGATCGCCGTCTCGGCGCCGCAGGGCAAGCAGCTCCAACTGCTCGCCGAGACGCTCGGCGCCCGTCGCGTTCTGGAGGTCGGCACCCTCGGCGGCTACAGCGCGATCTGGATGGCCAGGGCGCTGCCCGCCGACGGCCGCCTGGTCACCCTGGAGATCGACCCGGTGCACGCCGACGTCGCCCGCGGCAACCTCAAGCACGCCGGCTTCGCCGAGATCGCCGAGGTCCGCCTCGGCCCCGCCGCGGACAGCCTGCAGCAGCTCGCCGACGAGGGCGCCGACCCCTTCGACCTGGTCTTCATCGACGCCGACAAGCCGGGCAACCCGGTCTACTTCGCCTGGGCGCTGCGGCTCACCCGGCCCGGCTCGCTGATCGTCGTCGACAACACCGTGCGCGCCGGCAAGGTCGCCGAGGCCGACTCCACCGACCCCGCCGTGCTCGGCGTCCGCCGCCTGCACGACGCGATCGCCGCCGAACCGCGGGTCTCCGCCACCTCGATCCAGACCGTCGGCTCCAAGGGCTACGACGGCTTCACCCTGATCCGCGTCCGGGCCTGACGGCCCCGGCGCCCGGCGAGACCCACGCGCCGGGCGAACGCACCCGCACCGAGAGAACGCACCCGCACCGAGAGAACACAGGGAAGACCATGCGGATAGGACTGCTCGGCACCGGCCCCTGGGCGCGCGGCGTGCACGCACCCGCTCTGGCGGGCCACCCCGGAGTCGAGTTCGCCGGCGTCTGGGGGCGCCGCCCCGAGGCCGCCGCCGAGCTCGCCGCCGCCCACGGCGTCCCAGCCTACGACAGCGCCGACAAGCTGATCGCCGACGTGGACGCCGTCGCCGTCGCCCTCGCCCCGCAGGCCCAGGCCGAGGTGGCGATCCGGGCCGCCGAGGCCGGCCGGCACCTGCTGCTGGACAAGCCGGTCGCGCTCACCGTGCCCGAGGCCCGCCGGATCGCCGAGACCGTCACCGCGAACCGGCTCGCCTCCGTGGTCTTCTTCACCCTCCGCTTCGGCGGCGAACGCGTCGGCTGGCTCGCCGAGCAGGCCGCCCGGGACGGCTGGTTCACCGCCCGCTGCGACTGGCTCGGCGCCGTCTTCACCACCGACAGCCCCTACGCCGCCTCGCCCTGGCGGCAGGAGAAGGGTGCCCTGTGGGACATCGGCCCGCACGCGCTCTCGCTGCTGCTGCCGGTGCTCGGCGATGCCGTGAGCGTGACCGCCGCCGCGGGCCCCGGGGACACCACCCACCTGGTGATCGGGCACGCCGGGGGCGCGTCCAGCAGCACCGCCGTCAGCCTGACCGCACCCCCGCAGGCCGCCGGTGTGGCGCTGGAGCTGCGCGGCGAGGCCGGCGTGCACCGGCTGCCCGACCAGGGCGTCCCGCCCGTCGACGCCTTCGGCCACGCCGTCGACGCGCTGCTCGCGGCCGCCGACAGCGGCACCCCGCACCCCTGCGACGCCGCCTTCGGGCTGCGCGTCGTCGAGATCCTCGCCGCGGCCGAGCACTCCCTCGCCGAGGGCGTCACCGTCCCGCTGCCGGCCCCCGCCACCGCGCCGGTCGTCGTCGCCGAGGCGTGAGCAGGGGCGTCACCCCTGGCTCCGTACCTGATCAGCAGCGGGTGGGGCGGGTATGCACCTGTTCAGCGGCTCGGACGTCCGGCGGGGCCCTGAGGTTGTCCGCGGTGGTTCTCGTCTTCGGTCTGCGGAGGGCGTTCAGGGGGCTTGCGGAGCGCGGGGCAGTGGGGGGCACGGGTCACTCCTTCGCATACGTGGGGCCGCGGGTTTACAAGGGGCTACCCGCGTAGCACTGAGGTTAGGGGCGAACTCGTGTTCGTCGCGAAATCGTTGATGGACCATCAGGCTGCGCTCGGGTGTGCGAGGCCTGCCGCGCCGCGCGCCGGTCCGCTGCCGGCGCACCACGGGCGGACGTGCCCGCGCATCGGAGGCCTTCCCGCAGGGGTACCCGCGCATGGCACGATGGCAGGGCCAGACCGCCCGCCGACCCCGGAGCCCGCCCGTGCCGACCGAACCCGTCTTCCGTGCCGCCGGCCCCTCCGACGTGCCCGACGTCGTCGCCCTGGTCGAGTCCGCCTACCGCGGCGAGGCGAGCAGGGTCGGCTGGACCACCGAGGCCGATCTGCTGGACGGGCAGCGTACCGACGAGGCCGGCGTCGCCGAGGTCATCGCCCGCACCGACTCCGTCGTCCTGCTCGCCGAGGCCGACGGTGATCTGCTGGCCTGCTGCCACCTGGAGCGCCGGGCCGCTGCCGCCTACTTCGGGATGTTCTCCGTCCGCCCGGCCCTGCAGGGCACCGGGATCGGTCGCGCCGTCCTCGAGCGCGCCGAGCGGCACGCCCGCGAGGAGTGGGGCATCGGACGCATGGAGATGACCGTCATCGAGCAGCGCGCCGACCTGATCGCCTGGTACGAGCGGCGCGGCTACCGGCGCAGCGGCGAGTACGAGCCCTTCCCCTACGGCGACGAGCGCTGCGGCGTCCCGCTCCGCCCCGACCTGCGCTTCGAGCGGCTGGTCAAGGCGCTCTGAGCCGGGGCACCGCGGACGCCCTGCGCCGCCGGAGGCCGGCGGGCCCCAGATCAGTCGGCCTCGGCCTCGCGCCGCGACCATTCCAGGTAGCGGCCCGACTCCCGGGTCAGCCCGGCGAGGAACCACACCAGGACGGCGGTGTCGTCCGTCCAGCCGACGAACGGGATGATGTCCGGCACCGCGTCCACCGGGCTCAGCAGGTACACCGCGCACAGCACGGCGAGCGCCGCCAGCTTGCCGGGGCCCACGCCCGGGTAGCGGCCCGCGAGCACGTCCCGCGTGAGCCGCGGCACCGCCACCACCCGGGCGCCCAGCCCGGGTGCGCCGGGCCGCTGCGTCTCCCGGTACAGGCCCCACGCGGACCGCGAAACCGCGGCCCGGTCGAGCCCTCGCAACCGCTTCGGTGCGGGCTTGGCCACGGCGTCCTCCTCACTGCCCGGTGGGACGCGCCTGCCGCGCCCGCCGCTCCACGGTACGGGACACCACCCGCTCCGCCGTAGCGGTGCGCACCCCGTGACAGCCAGGACAACGGGGAGCGCCGCCCGGTTCCCGGGCGCCGGGCGGTTCAGCCGCCGTAGAGGTTCCGGCAGATCCTGGCCTGCTCCGAGCCCGGCAGCCACTGTCCCTGTCGCTCGGCCTCCGCGCACACCTTGATCGAGGGCAGGGCCGGCGCGGCGGCCGTCGCCCGCGGCCGGGTGCCGGGGTGCGGCCTGCGCGTCGTCCGGGCGGGGCTCGGCCGTCCCGTCCCGGCCGGGGCCGCCGCGGGATCCTCCACGGCCGAGTCGCTCGGGCTCGGGCCGTCGGCGGGCGACCCGCTCGGTGCGGCCCCGGCGGGGGAGGCGGGGGAGGCCGGAGCGGAGGAGGACGGGGCGGCCGCCGACGGGGCCGGGGGCGGCGCGACCGGGGCGGACGGCGGCGCCGGGCTGGCGAGGACACCGGTGAGCTCGCCCGAGCCGGAACCGCCCGGCCCGCAGGTGGCGAGCAGTCCGCCGAGCAGCGCCACGCCGCCGAGCACGGCCGCCGCGGTGCCGAGCGCCGCCCGCGGTGCACGCCGGCCGGCCGGCGGGGGAGCGGCGGCCGGCATCGGCTGGGGTGGCGCCGGCTCCGGCTCCGGGGCCTCCCAGCCGTACGTCCACGGCGACTTCCACTGCTCGTCCATCCCGGTCTCCCGTCCGCACGGCGGGCCGCCCGCGGATCGCGGCGAGGCCCGCCGTGCCCAACGAGCCGGGCCGCCGGCGCGGAACGGCACCGGGCGGCCGACACGGTGGTGCGGTGGGGGTGCGCGCCCCCGGGCCCCGGACGATGCTGAGGGCATGAACAGCAACAGCACCACCGAACCCCTGGTCGAGGTCGCCGAATTCCGCACCGACAGCCGCTACCGGCTGGTGCACTTCAAGGGCAGCGGGTGGAAGCCGCTCGCCCCGGAGGAGTTCGAACCCGAGGTCAAGCACGCCTTCCCGGACCTGGACCCGCACGACCCCGCGCTGGTGCACTGGGCGGACCGCCCCTGGGAGTGGCCGGCCTGGCACCCCGGCGAGGCCTGACCGGCCGTCGGGGTCAGAGCGGACGGCCGAGCAGCCGCTCGGCGTCCGCCAGCACCCCCGCCAGGTAGTCGGCGGCCGCGCCGCCGACCGCGAGCCCGGCGGCCTGCCCGGACCACATGGCGACCAGACCCGAGTCGCCCCGGGCGGCCGCCTCCGTGCGCAGCGGCACCATCAGCGCGTTCTGCACCGGGTACGGCGGGACCTCGTCCTCGCACGCGGCCATCTCGCGGACGAAGCGGTTGGCGATGCCGCGCGCCGTCCGCCCCGAGAACAGCCGGGTGAGCACCGTCGTCCGGGCCTCCGGGGAGAGCAGCGCCCGGCGGTGCACCTCGCTCGCGGCGGACTCCGCGCAGGCCAGGAAGCCGGTGCCGATCTGCACCGCGTCCGCGCCCAGCACCAGGGCGGCGGCCAGGCCCCGCCCGTCGGTGATGCCGCCCGCCGCCACCACCGGCACCCGGACCGCGTCCGCCACCTGCGGCACCAGCGCGAAGGTGCCGACCAGCGACTCGCGCACCGGTGACAGGAACGCGCCCCGGTGCCCGCCGGCGTCGCTGCCGGAGGCCACCACAGCGTCCACCCCGGCCCGCTCCAGCGCCTCGGCCTCCGCGACGGTGGTCGCGGTCCCGATCAGCAGGATGCCGCGCCGCCGGGCCTCGGCCACCACCCGCTGCGGCGGCAGCCCCATGACCAGGCTGATCACCGGCGGCTCGGCGGCGAGCAGCGCGTCCACCTGCTCGTCGAAGTCCGGCCGGCGCAGTTCGGTGGACGGGTCGGGCAGCCCGAGCTCGGCGTAGTAGGGGTGCAGCCGGGCGACGTCCGCGGCGGTGGCGCGGGTCTCGCCCTCGCCGGGCTGCGGCACCCAGAGGTTCACCGCGAACGGGCGGGCGGTCGCCGCCCGGAGGTCCTTCACCAGCCCCGCCAGCGCGTCCGGCGGCAGATGGTGCGCCCCGAACGAGCCCAGGCCGCCCGACTCGGAGACCGTCGCGGCCAGGGCCACCGACGACAGGCCCCCGCCGAACGGCCCCTGGACCACCGGGTGGTCCAGCCCCACCAGCTCGCAGAACCGGCCCACGGCACGTCTGTTCATGACGATGCGCTCCCTCGCTGTCGACTGGCAGCCATCCTAGACGACCGGTCAACTATTCGTCTGCATCGGGCGGGCAGCCGCCGTGTCGGAGGCGGCCCCTACGCTCTCCGCCCATGGGACTCTCGATCACCGTCGGCCTGCTCGACGACCTCGACCGCCACGACCCGGAGGGCGCCGCCCACCACGCCCGTGAACTCGACCTGCTGGCCGAGGCCTTGCAGGCCAAGGGGATCGCCTGGCGCGAGCCCGCGCCGGCCGGCACCGGCCGCGCCGCCTGCGCCGGCGGCTTCCCGTACAGCCACCTGCACCACCTGCGCCGGGCGTTCGTGCTGCACCGCCGCGGCGCCGCCGTCACCCCCGCCGCCACCACCGACCCCGAGCAGTACGACCTCGACTGTGGCGAGGTCGAGGAGGAGACCCTGATGTTCTCCTCGCACCTGCTCTGCCACTCCGACTGCGCCGGGTACTACGTGCCCGCCGACTTCGCCGACCCGCTGTTCCTGCCGGCGGACGCCCCGGTCGCGGGCGGCGGCATCGTCGGCTCCACCTCCGGTCTGCTCGCCGAACTCCGGCGCCTCGCACCCGCGATCGGCATCGACCCGGACGACCCCGCCGAGCCGGCGCGCGACGACCGGTACGAGGCGGAGGCGTTCGCCTGGCACCTGCTGCACCGGGCCTGCCGGGAGAGCCAGGCCGCCGGGCGGGCGATCGTCTTCCACTGACGCCGGTCCGCCTGCCCGCCGCGGCGGCCGGGGGCGTCCTGTGCCGGACTGCCGGGGGCGGCCGTCGGAGTGACACTCCGTCGAGTCATGACGGGATGTCGTCAATCCGGTGCTTAGCGTGACCGGTATGACTGCAGATCGTTCTCTCGGCGCCCCGGGCGGGCCGGGCCTCGCCGAGGCGCCCCGGCGAGGCGGGCTCGCGGCGCTCTTCGTCCTGGTCCTGGCCCTGCTCACCGTCGCCGCGGCCATCACACCGGCCGCGGCCGCGCGCCGTGCGGGCGGCACCGTGTCCGTGCAGTTCGAGAACAAGAGCGACCGCGACCTGACCGGCTTCGCCATCAACGTGCCCGAGGGGTGTCTGATCCCCTTCGCGCCGGCGACGATCCAGGCCGGCACCACCGCCACCTGGACGGTGGGGCCGTGCGACTCCACGTACGGCACCAGGGGGACGATCGACTACACCGTGCAGGGCGAGAACGGCGCGACCCTCCGGATCGGCTGGGACGTGCCCTTCACCGGGGCCAACGGCTACACCGAGACCGCGCCCACCGGGTACGTGATCAGCCACACCGGCGGCACCGACCCGAGCATCCCCGTCCACTGGAGCTTCGACTGCAACTCCAAGACCTGCGACGGGATCCCGGACGCCTGGAAGCTCAACGGCGTCACCCTCGACCCGGGCGACGGCAGCCCCGCCAAGTTCATCGACCTCAAGGCGATGGGCGCCGACGTCAACAGGCCGGACGTCTTCGTCCAGCTCGACTGGATGGCCAACACCGCGCACAGCCACGCGATCGACCCAGCCGCGATCAAGAAGGTCGTGGACGCCTTCAAGAACGCGCCGTACAACAAACGGGGTCAGACCGGTACCGGCATCAACCTGCACATCGACGCCGGGCCCGACAGCATCATGAACCTCACGACCAACACGACCTGGGGCACGCTCAGTCGGGCCAAGCAGCTCACCGAGACGACCAACCTCGGCACCGAGGTCGGCGGCCTGTACCAGTGGGACGCCTTCACCGCGCTGAAGAACGCCGCAGGCGGCTTCCGCAGCACCGCCCGGGCGCCGATCTTCCACTACGCGATCTCGGCCCACAACCTGGAGAGCGGCTCCCGCTCCAGCGGGATCTCCGCCGGCACGCCCGGCAGCTATCTCATCGTCAGTCTGGGCAGCTTCACCAACAGCGTCGGTACCGTCGACGAGCAGGCCGGCACGCTGATGCACGAGCTGGGCCACAACCTCGGCCTGCGGCACAGCGGCAACTCCGACATTCCGAACCACGAGCCGCAGTACTTCAGCGTGATGAACTACAGCTACCAGTTCGGCCTGACCGTGGGGACGACGAAGGGCCTCATCGACTACTCGCGGCAGAACCTGTCGCTGAACGAGACCTCGCTCGCCGAGAACGCCTACCCGGCCACCACCCCGCTCTACGACGTCAGCCACTTCTGCCCCGGCATCGACGGCGCGGTCGGCAAGTTCGTCACCGTCCAGTCGGGCAAGGGCAGCGTCGACTGGAACTGCGACGGCCGGATCGAGACGACCGCGGTCGAGGTCGACGTCAACGGCGACACCCTGAAGACCGGGCTCGCCGGGCATGACGACTGGAGCGCCCTGGTGCTGCGCGGCGGATCCGTCGGCCACCCGGGCGCCAACGCGGGAGTGCCGGCGCCGACCATGGACAACGAGGCGACCCCTGAGGACGAGGCCATGGACCTCCCGGTCGACGTCACCCCGCCGGTCACCACCGCCAGGGCCGGCTCGCACCCGCACAAGGCCGGCGGCGACCACAAGGGCGAGGTCCCGGTCACCCTCACCGCGACGGACGACCTCTCCGGCGTCGCCATGACCGAGTACAACCTCGACGGCGCAGGCTGGACGACCTACACCGGCCCGATCATCGTGACCGGCGAGGGCAAGCACCGCCTGCTGTACCGCTCCGTCGACCATGCCCAGAACCAGGAGGCCGACAAGTACCTGGTGCTGCGGGTCGACCGCAACTCCGAGTGGCACGAGGAGCCCACCGCGGAGCACTGAACCGGCCCCGCGCCCCCGGCTGCAGGCCCACGCGCCACCGCCGCCCCCGGGTCGAGTCCTCGGCCCGGGGACCGGCGCGCCCGGACCCGGCCCGGATAGTTGACCGACCGTATACTCGGCGCATGGGACGCAGCAGCACGGCACAGGAGCGACTGCTCGACGCCGCCTGCGAACTGCTGCACACCCGCGGCTACTCGGCCGTCGGCGTGGCCGAGATCTGCGCCCGCGCCGATGTCCGGAAGGGCAGCTTCTACCACTTCTTCGCCTCCAAGCAGGCCCTCACGCTGGCCGCCGTCGACAGTCACTGGACCGCCCAACGGCAGCGCTGGCAAAACCTGCTGGGCACCGGCGGGCAGCCGCCGCTGGAACGCCTGCGGCTGCTGTTGGACGCCCAGGCCGCCGCGCAGCGGGCCGACAAGGCCGCCGGCGGCAGCGTCCGCGGCTGCCTGCTCGGCAACCTGGCCCTCGAACTCAGCGGACAGGAACGGGAGATCCAGACCAGGCTGGCCGAGATCTTCGAGGAGCAGGCCGCGCTCGTCCGCGGCGTCCTCGCCGAGGCCGCCGAGACCGGCCCGGTGGCCGCCGACACCGCGACCGCCCGGGCCGTGGTGGCCCACCTCGAGGGCGCCGTCCTGCTCGCCAAGCTCGCCGACGACCCGGGCCGGCTCGACGGACTCTGGCCCGCCGTGCAGCGGCTCGTGCGCGCCGCCTGAGCACGCCGGTCGAGCCCGCGCGCCGGGCACGCCGGATTCCGCCGAACCGGCCCGGCCCGCGCGGCGCCGACCGTAGGCTCCCCAGGTGGGGGAATCGCAGTGGCAGCAGGCCTGGACGGACGGCGGGCGGCGCGCCGTGCACATCGGCGACGTCGCCGACTTCAACGCGCAGTTCGTCCCGCAGACCCCGGAGGCCCGCCGGCAGGCCCACCACTACTCCTGTCTCGCCGCCTTCTACACCCCCGACCCGGCCGCCCTGCTGCTGCCGGGTGAACCCGAGGAGCAGTGGACGACTTGGCTGGCACGGGAGTTGGCCTGGGGGTCGGTCGACCTGCACACCGGCCTCGCCGACGAGCACGGCACCGTCCGTGAGACCCTCGCCGCCCGCCCCGCCCTGTGCGAGGGCATCGAACGGCTCGGCCTGCCCGTCCGCCCGTGGGGGCGCACCACCGGCGCCGGCCTGGACGCCGTCCGCCGCTACGAGTCCAAGGCCGCCTCGCACGAGCTCTTCACCCGTACCGCAGGCGGCCACCCCGGCATCCTGGTGCCCCGCCAGCAGCCGGCCGGCTCCCCCCGGCAGGCCGCCCGGCTGCTCGCCGCCGCGGCCCGCCGCGGCGAGACCGCCGTCCTCAAGGCCCACCACGGCGTCGGCGGGTACGGCACCGCCGTCCTCACCCCGCAGCAGGTCGCCGCGGCGGGCGGCGCCCGACCGCTGCTGCGCGCCCTCACCGCCGAGGGCGTCCTGCCACCGGGCGGGCTGCTGCTGGAGGAGTACGTCCCCGGGCGCGGCCGGCTGCGGAACCTCACCTTCGACGCGGTGATCGCCGACGACGGCACGGTGCACCCCGTCGGCGCCGCCGTGATGCACATCGACGGCACCAGCTACCAGGGCGCCACCACCGGCCCCGGCGCGGTGCCGCCCGGAGCGGCCGCCACCGCCGAGGCGTTCGGCCTCGCCGTCGGCGCCGAACTCGCCCGGGCGGGCCACCGTGGCTGGTACGACGTCGACTTCGTCACCGACCCGGCCGGCCGGCTCGCCCCGACCGAGGCCAACCTGCGGCTCACCGGCCCCGCCGTCGCCTTCGTCCTGGCGGCCCGGCTCGACGCGGTGCACGGCCCGGGACACCGGGTGCGCACCCTGGACCGGTTGCCGCTCGGCGCCCGGCTGCCCCAGCAGGCACTGCTCGACCACCTGGCCGGCCTCGCCGGGCGTTGCGCACGCTTCGGGGTGCGCCTGCTGCCGACCATCCCCACCGCGAGCCGCGACGAACTGCCCACCGCCGGCATCGCCCTGGCCTCCCGCGCCCCGCACGCGCTGGCGGCACTGGACGCGCTGGACGCCGCCGAAGCGGTGGTGCGGTCGGCGAACGAGGCGCTCGCCGACCCCTTCGACCCCTTCGGCCTTCCCGGAACCGTCGGGCCGGGGACGGTGCCGCTCAGCGGCCGCCGCCGCGCCGCGCCGCGCCGGTGACCGCCGGCGGCTCCTCGCCGAGCCGCGGACGCCACAGCAGGAAGACCATGACCAGCGCGGCGGCGAGGATCAGGGTCACGTTGAACCCGTAGACCATCCGCGCCTCCCGGTCCCAGTCGGTCGGCGACGTCAGCCGGTACATGTTGTCCTGCGGCCACCAGGCGGCCAGCAGCCAGCACACCGAGAGATGGGCGAGCGTCGTCAGCACCGGCCCCCGGCCCAGCCGGGCCATCGAGCGGCGACCGAAGAACAGGAACACCATGCCCAGCGCGAAGCCCAGACACTCGATCCGGTAGAGCAGCCCGAACAGGCCGTGCCAGCCGTACGGCACCTGCGTGAGATCGGTCGACCCGGGCCAGAAGGCGTCGGTGAGCGCCGAACTCAGGCCCCAGGAGAGGAGCAGAACCGCCAGCGCGGCGACCGCCCGGCCGGGGCCGCTGACACCGCCCGTACCGCCGCCACCGCCCTTGCCGGAGACGGACCGTGCGGCCTTGCCCGATCCGCCGGCGCCCGCGCCGGCCCGGGTGTCGGCGTGGCCGCGCGGGGCGGGCAGCGGCAGCGCGGCCCGGTCGAGCTTGCCGGCCCTGGTCCGCGGCAGCGCGGCCAACGGGACGACCGCCTCCGGCACCAGCTGCTCGGGCAGCCGGTCGGCAAGGTACGTGCGGACGACGGACGCCTCCGGCCCTGCGCCCTCCTCGGCCACCAGATAGGCCACCAACGGGCGTCCGCCGCCCGGCTGTTCGGCCCCGGCCGCGGCCACCGCGCACTCCCGGACCTCCGGGTGACCGCGCAGCACCGCCTCCACCTCGGCGGCCGCCGCGGTGCCGGAGCCGCTGTCCCGCCCCACGTACTCCAGCAGGCCGTCCGCGCGGCGCCGGGCGAGGTCGCCGGTGCGGTAGGCGCGGCCGTCGCCGTGGGGGAGCGGCCGGAAGCGTTCGGCGGTCAGCTCCGGCAGCCGCGGATAGCCGCGGCCCACCCCCGGACCGGTCAGCCAGATCTCGCCGATGTCGCCCTCCGGCACCGGCTTGCCGTCCTGCCCGATCAGGTGCACCCCGTTGCCGGGGAAAGGGACGCCGATCAGCGAGACCTGGCCGGCGTCCTCCGGGTCGTCGGCCAGCACCGCCGCGTCGAAGTACGTGCTGTCCACGGCCGCCTCGGCGACGCCGTACACGTTGACCACCCGGACGGCCGGGCCGAGATAGCGCTGCATCCGCAACTGCTCGTCCAGGTACCACTTCTCGGCGCCGACGGTGAGCAGCCGCAGCGCGCCGAGCTCCAGCCCGCGCGGCTGCAGGTGGTCGAGCAGGCGGCGCGCGGTGTGGACGTTGGTCTCCATCACGGTGATCCGCTCGTCGACCACCAGCCGGTGCAGCTCGGAGAGTTCGGCGGTGCGGTCGAGGGTGAAGTTGCGCCGGGCCATCACCAGGGTGCCGCCGGTGCACAGCGCGCGCACCCAGTCGGCGGTGAAGACGTCGAACTCCAGCGTCGCCGTCTGCAGGAAGCGGTCGGCCGCGGTCAGCCCGTACACCTCGCGCCAACCCCGGTGGGAGTGCAGCAGGTTGCGGTGCTCGACCAGGGCGCCCTTCGGCAGGCCGGTCGAACCGGAGGTGTAGAAGACGCAGGCGGGCGCGTCCGGTGCGAGGCCGGCGCCGAGCGGCCCGTCCGGACGCGCGGCGATCGCGGCGGCGGCGGTGTCCAGGCAGAGCAGCACGGCCTCGCCCGCGTCGGCCAGCCGGACGCGGTGCACCTCCTCCGTCACCACCACCGACGGCGCGGCGTCCGCGAGCACGTGCCGGATCGTCCGGTCCGGGCCGGTCGGCTCCACGGGTACGTAGGCGGCGCCGGTCTTGAGCACCGCCAGCAGGGCCGTGATCAGCTCCGTGCCGCGGCCCAGCGCGACCGCGGCGAAGCGGCCCGGCCCGAGCCCGAGTGCGGCCAGATGCCGGGCCAGCCGGTTCGCCCGCGCGTCCAACTCCCCATACGTCAAGCGGACATCGCCGCAGACCAGTGCCGGTGCGTCCGGCGCGCGCACGGCCTGCTCCTCGAACAGGCCGTGGACGCCCCGCGCGTCCCCCTCCATGGTCCCAACCCCTCCCTCGTCGGCGGTACCGCTCCGAGCCTGCCCGCCCCCACTGACAGTGTGCAGCCAGTACACCTGGGTGACCGGGCCGAGATGCCCGGTAGTTGCGCCTCCGTCACCGTATCGGGACGTCGGGCGGACGGACATCGGCTACGGAAGCCGGCCCTTGGCGGCGCTGGCGCCGGCGCCGGCGCCGGCACCGGCACCGGCACCGGCGACGACCGACGCCGATGACCGATGGCCGACCGATGCGCCGCCAAGTCGCCTTGCCTAGCGTGGAGTCCAGCGGGAGCCGCCCGGCAGACCCGACACCGCAACGGAGGGGAACACCATGACCGCCTACGCCATCGCCCGGCTGCGCGAGGTCGACTTCGGCCCGGACATCGTCGAGTACCTGCGCCGCATCGACGACACCCTGGACCCCTTCGGCGGGCACTTCGTCGTCCACGGCGGCGCCTACCGGGTGCTGGAGGGCGAGTGGACGGGTGACACCATCGTCATCGCCTTCCCCGGCAGCGCAGCCGCGTACGCCTGGTACGACTCGCCCGCCTACCGGGACATCCTGGGCCTGCGGACGAAGCACTCCACTGCCGACGTGATCATCGTCGAGGGGGTCGGCGAGGGCTATCGCGGAGCCGACGCGCTGGCCAAGCTGCTGCCCGAAGAGAGTTGACGGACCGTCAGTGACGGGTGGCGGTGGCGGCGTCGTGGACGCACCGTGCGCAGGGTCGGCGCGAAAAATTAACCTCCTCGGTCTACTCGCGTAAACCCTGGGAGCAGCAAGCTTGTTGAGCGCCCGGAACCAGTCCGTCCGGGTGCTCTTCGCGCTTCCCCCATCCCTGGAGTCACGCATGCGCTCGATACGCCCGCTGCGCCGCACCGCCGCCGCGCTCGGCGCCGCCGCCCTCGCCGCCACCGCACTCCTGACCAGTGCCGGCACCGCCGAGGCAGCACTGCCCACCCCCGTCTCCACCAGCACCGCGAAGACCTACCTGGCGAGCCTCACCGTCGCCGCCGAGTCCCACGAGTCCACCTACGACCGGGACCTCTTCCCGCACTGGATCACCATCTCCGGCACCTGCAACACCCGCGAGACCGTGCTGAAGCGGGACGGCGTCGGCGTCACCACCGACTCGGCCTGCGCCGCCACCGGCGGCACCTGGACCTCCGCCTACGACAACGTGGTCACCACCAGCTCCTCCAGCTTCGACATCGACCACCTGATACCGCTCGCCGAGGCCTGGCGCTCCGGCGCCTGGGCCTGGACGACCGCGCAGCGCCAGGCACTCGCCAACGACCTCACCCGCCCGCAGCTGATCGCGGTCTCCGCGAGCTCCAACCGCTCCAAGGGCGACCAGGACCCGTCGACCTGGCTGCCGCAGGCCTCCTACCGCTGCACCTACGTCCGCGCCTGGGTGCAGGTGAAGTACTACTACGGCCTGTCCGTCGACAGCGCCGAGAAGTCCGCGCTCACCTCGGTGCTCAACGGCTGCTGAGCCCCGGCCCGGCCGGCGGGCCCGGACACCGGTTCCGGCCCCGGCCCCGGCTTCGGCCGGCGGGCCCGGACACCGGTTCCGGCCCCGGCCCCGGCTTCGGCCGGCGGGCCCGGAGACGGCGGACGCCCGTGCGCTCCCTCGGGGTGGGAGCGCACGGGCGTCCGCGCCTGCCTACCGCCTTCCGGCGGTGCGGCCGGTGTCAGGAGGGGAGCTGCGCATCGATCGCGGCGGTGATCTCCTCCGCCTCCGGCTCGGTGCGCGGACGGAACCGGCCGACGACCGTGCCGTCCGGGGAGATCAGGAACTTCTCGAAGTTCCACTGCACGTCGCCGGCGGCGCCCTCCGCGTCCGCGGTCTCGGTGAGCCGCGCGAACAGCGGGTGACGCTCGTCACCGTTCACGTCCAGCTTCTCGAACAGCGGGAAGGACACGCCGTACGTGGTCGAGCAGAAGGTCTGGATCTCCTCGGCCGACCCCGGCTCCTGGCCCAGGAACTGGTTGCACGGGAAGCCGAGCACCGTGAAGCCGCGGTCGGCGTAGCGCTGCTGCAGCCGCTCCAGCCCGGCGTACTGCGGGGTCAGGCCGCACTTCGAGGCCACATTGACCAGCAGCAGCGCCTTGCCCTTGTAGTCGGCCAGCGAGGCCGGCTCGCCGGCGAGGGTGCGCAGGGGGATGTCGTACAGGCTCAACGGAGGGTCCCTTCGGGGCGTTCTGTCGTACGGCTTCGGTACAGCGGGGCACACTATGCGCCGTAGCGCACAACCGGGCGCGGACCGGATCTGTTCCCGCCCCCGGCATCCCGCCCGGCCGACGCGCCCCCGCCACCCGGACGGCGGAGGGTGCTCGTCCGGTCGCTGTGCGTGTGCTGTGCTGACCGCCATGAGCAACCCCGACGGCGTCGCACACTACGAGGACCTGCGGGCCCTCTTCGTGAACTGCACCCTCAAGCGCTCCCCCGAGCGCAGCCACACCCAGGGCCTGATCGACATCAGCCGGGGGATCATGGAGCGCCAGGGGGTCGCGACCGAGCTGATCCGCGCCGTCGACCACGACATCGCCACCGGCGTCTGGCCCGACATGACCGAGCACGGCTGGGAGACCGACCAGTGGCCGGTCCTGTACTCGCAGGTGATGGCCGCCGACATCCTGGTGCTGTGCGGCCCGGTCTGGCTCGGGGACAACTCCTCGGTCACGAAGAAGGTGATCGAGCGGCTCTACGCCTGCTCGTCCGTCCTCAACGCGGCCGGCCAGTACGCCTACTACGGGCGGGTCGGCGGCTGCCTGATCACCGGCAACGAGGACGGTGCGAAGCACTGCGCGATGAACGTCATCTACAGCCTGCAGCACCTCGGCTACACGATCCCGCCGCAGGCCGACGCCGGCTGGGTCGGCCCGGCCGGTCCCGGCCCGTCCTACCTGGACGAGGGTTCGGGCGGCCCGGAGAACGACTTCACCAACCGCAACACCACCTTCATGACCTGGAACCTGCTGCACCTCGCCCGGATGCTCAAGGACGCCGGCGGCATCCCCGTGCACGGCAACCAGCGCTCCGAGTGGGACGCCGGCTGCCGCTTCGACTTCGAGAACCCCGAACACCGCTGAGTGTGCACAGAGTTTCCTATGAAGACACCACCGGAGATCGAGGCGCACCTTCACATCAGCGGTCCAACGTCGGCGGCCAGTGGACCGGCGCCGTTCGGCCACCCCAGGGCACCCGGAAGCATTCGGCGGGAGACTGGTGACAAGGCGGGGACGGCCCGGGCAGGCCGAGGATTGCTGCCTAGGATTGCCATGGAGCGGATCGATGAGCGATCCCTCGACGACGTCATCGCCGCCGAGGGCCCGCTGCCACCGCGCGATGCGGCGCGGATCGGCGTCCAGGTCCTGGCCTCACTGGCTACAGGGCACCGCGCGGGCAGGGTCCACGGCGACGTGCGGCCCGCCACCGTGTGCTGGTGGAACGCGACGGCAGGGCCATGCTCACCGGTTTCGGCGGCGCCGCCCTCGATCCGCCCCATGGTGACCACCGACCTGCCGTTCCTCCTGGAGGACCCGCACCACCGTGCCGCCTGTCGTCGGATCTTCGGCGACCGCGACCGCGACCGCGACCGCGACCGGTCCGCGCCGCGCACGGCGCCCTCCTGACATCCTGTCTCCCGTAGGATGACCTGACGAAACATTAGGGACCAGGGGAGAGCCGATGCAGGACGAGATGGTGTCCGGGGTCCCGGCCTCGATCGCGGCAGGGGAGTGGCAGCCTCCTGTGGAGCTGAACACCGAAATCCCCCACCCTGCGCGGATGTACGACTACTACCTGGGCGGCAAGGACAACTTCCCGGCCGACCGGGAGGCCGCCGAGAAGATCATCGCGCTCATGCCCGACGCCCGGCTCGGGGCGCGGATCAACCGCGAGTTCCTCGGCCGCGCGGTGGAGTTCGCGGTCGGCCGCGGCATTCGACAGTTCCTGGACATCGGCACCGGGATCCCCGCGATGGGCAGCACCAGCGAGGTCGCCCACCGCGTCGCTCCGGACGCCCGCGTGGTCTACGTCGACAACGACCCGATCGTCCTCACCCACGCCCGTGCCCTTCTGTCCCACCACCCGGCCGGGCACACCACGGTGCTTCACGCCGACCTGCGCGACCCCACCGCCATCCTCTCCGATCCCGGCCTGAAGCAGGCCCTCGACCTCTCCCGGCCGGTGGCCCTGATGCTGGTCGCGGTGCTGCACTTCGTCCGGGACGAGGAGGGTGCCGCCGAGACGGTGGCCCAGCTGCGCGACGCACTGGCACCGGGGAGCCTGCTGATCCTCTCGCACGGTACGCAGGACCTGATGACGCCGGAGGCGGCGGCCGAGACCACCCGGATCTACAGTGGTGCCAGCTCGCCGCTGCTGCTGCGGGCGCGGGCCGAGGTGGAGAAGTTCTTCGGGGACTTCGAACTGGTCGATCCCGGACTGGTGCAGCTGCCGCTGTGGCGGCCGCAGGGGCAGCTGCACCGGGGCTGGCAGGAGGCGGCTCCGGCCTATGCGGGAGTCGCGGTCAAGCGGTGATGTGCTTCCGTCCGGGGTGGGACGGGGGTCGGTCGGGGCCAAACGCCGCCGCGCCAGCCAAGGACCGGTTGACCGCCTGCGGTGGAGTGCGCCTGCCGTTGCTGGGTCTGTTCGGTCAAGTAGGGTGCCAGAGCGTTCCGCCGATCTGGTTGGGTGACAACTCCTCGGTCACGAAGAAGGTGATCGAGCGGCTCTACGCCTGCTCGTCCGTCCTCAACGCGGCCGGCCAGTCCGCCTACTACGGGCGGGTCGGCGGCTGCCTGATCACCGGCAACGAGGACGGTGCGAAGCACTGCGCGATGAACGTCATCTACAGCCTGCAGCACCTCGGTTACACGATCCCGCCGCAGGCCGACGCCGGCTGGGTCGGCCCGGCGGGTCCCGGCCCGTCCTACCTGGACGAGGGTTCGGGCGGCCCGGAGAACGACTTCACCAACCGCAACACCACCTTCATGACCTGGAACCTGCTGCACCTCGCCCGGGACGCCGGCTGCCGCTTCGACTTCGAGAACCCCGAGCACCGCTGAGGAGCGCGGGGGTGCCGGACTGACGGCGTGGTGGCACGTCGCAACGAGCCGGGATCCTTCGGCAGCCCCCTCAATGGCGAGCAGGTGGTGGCAGGCCCGGACCGGCGGCCTCAGCCCCGGGCCGACGCGGCGCGGAAGACGGCTGCTACCCGTCGCCGAACTCTGCGCGCACGCCGAGCAACCGGACCGGCCGGGTGTGCTCGAACCGCTCCAACACCTCCAGCGCTGCGCGCGTGATCTCGTCGGGGTCGGACGTCGGCCCCGGCAGCGCGGTGCCGTGGGTCTGGGTGATGAACGGCGTGAAGCGGACCTTCACCACGACGCGAACGGCCGGGCGGCCTTCGGCCGCCACGTCCTGTGCCACCCGCCTGGCCAGTGCGGCGACGTGCCGGTCGATCTCCGACCGGTCGACGAGGTCGTGCTGGAAGGTGGTCTCCCGGCTGTGTGAGTGCGGAACGTGCGGGGCGGCCGTGACCTCGGTGCCGCCGGCACCGCGTGCGAGCATCCTGTACCACGGCCCCATGGCCGGGCCGAACCGCTCGGCGAGTTCGTCAGGGTCCGCCGTGGCCAGCTGGGCGACGGTGCCGAGGCCGGCCGCGGCCAGCTTCCTCGCGGTCTTGGCGCCGATGCCCCAGAGCGCGTCGGTCGGCCGTTCGGCCATGACGGTCGCCCAGTTCTCCGAGGTGAGTCGGAAGCTGTGCCGACCTGGGGGTACCCCCGACCTGAGGCCGGGGGAGGCTTCCCCGCGAGCGGTCGGCTTGGCGAAGCCGGTGGCCAGCTTGGCACGCAGCCTGTTGTCGCCGATGCCCACGGAGCAGGACAGTCCCGTGTCAGCTCGGACGGCCTCCCGGATCTCGGTGGCCAGGGCCTCGGGATCGTCGGTGTGCGCCCCGACGAAGGCCTCGTCCCACCCGAGTACCTCCACTACGACCGGGAACCGGCGCAGCGTGGCCATGAACCGATCGGAGACCTTCTGGTAGGTCGGCGGGTCCGAGGGCAGGAACACCGCCTCCGGGCAGCGCTTGGCTGCCAGCCGCAGCGGCATGCCGGAGTGGATGCCGAACTCGCGGGCCTCGTACGAGGCGGTGGCCACCACTCCTCGCCGGGTGGGGTCACCGCTGCCGCCCACCACGACCGGCCGACCGCGCAGCTCGGGTCGGCGAGCCACCTCGACCGCGGCGACGAACTGGTCGAGGTCCACATGGAGCACCCAGTTCCTGGACACAAGATCCAGTATCGCCCGAGGTCAGCCGCCGTGCGGCTGCGCGTGCTGCCGGGGCGGTGTCCACGGCCGCCGTCGGGGAGCCGACGTCGATCGGGGCCCGGCGGCACCGTCGGGCGTGGGGCGCCGCCGCCCCGCCGCCGAGGGTGACGGCGCGATCGCGGAGCGAAGGGTGAGAGCGATCTCGCTCCACCGCCGTGGCCTCGGCGGGCCCGACGACCGCGACGTGCGGCGCCATGGCGTCTTCGCTCACGGCGACAGCGTACGGTTCGCCTCAGGCGCGCCGACGGGTGATGGCGGCGGTGTCCGCCCGCTCGCGTGCCCGGCTGTCCGGGACCACGGTTTCGGAGAGTGGGATCGCGTCCTCGACCACCGCGAGCCGACCCCCGAGCATCGGCTTCGGTAGTTCGCCGGGGTCGCCGCAGAGCAGCATCCGCACAGCGGCCCACGCCAGGTTCACGCCGGTCATGCGGGTCTGGTAAATGCCCGCCGCTGCCCTGGCGTTGACTTCCAGGAGCACCGGTAGCCCTTTCCAGTAACGGAACTGGATGTTGGACAGGTACGCGAGCCGGAAGTGGCCGACGACCAGCCGGGCGAGTTCCGTCACGCCGGGGTCGTCCACCAGCGTCCGGACTCTGCCTGACTTGGCCCGGGCGATCGCGCTCACCAGGGTGCCCGCCGCGTCCGACAGGCAGTCGACACTGACCTCCGGCGGATCCAGGTACGGCATCACGATCAGCTCGGGAACGGTCTCGCCCCTGTCCTGGGCGCGCTGCAGCGCGCCCGCGACTGCCGGGACCGACGCCGTCGGCCGTGGCAGGTGCTCGAAGTCCGAAACCTCCAGCGGGGAGTCGTCCAGGAGCCGGAAGCCGTAGGCGGAGTACTCGCCCGCGGGCTTGACGCACAGAGCACTGGCCGTCCCGGCGAACTCCTCGACCGCTTTCCGCAGACCGGCGGCATCGGAGACCACCCGCCACGGGGCGACCGGTACTCGAGAGCGCTCGGCTGCCGCGTACATGCTGCTCTTGTCGGTCACCGTGCGGAGCGTCTCGGCGGGTGCGCACATGACCCTCGTGCCGACCGCCGCGAACGCCTCCGCGCGGTCGGCGAGTGCCACCAGACGCGAGGACGGCATGATCACGTCGATGTCGTGCCGCTGGCAGAAGTCGATCGCGAAATCGAAGAAGGCCTCGTCCTCGCCCGGCTCAGGGCCGACCATGTCGCAGGCCGTGAGCGCCGGTGCCGCCGGGTCGGGATGGGTGCCGTAGACACGTACCCGGGCGTGGTCCGGGTTGCCGCGCAGCATCGGGATCAGGTGCACTCGCGCGGGCCAGATCCTGTTGAACCAGATGCGTACGTCCACCGTCCCACCTCGCTTCCGATGCACCGGGACGACCAGGCGCCGTGCCGTGCCGTCCGCTGGAACGCAGGGTCCAGCTGGGCCGGGCAGCCGATGCCTTCGCGCAGCGCGCAGTCCACCGTTGCCGCGAGTCCATCCTGTCACCGTCCTGCGGCCGAGGCCGCCGCTGGTAACCGTCCAGGTGCGGTGCACGCCTCAGCGTGATCGCCGACCTCGTCGAGCACGCCCTGCGCGACCAAGCCCGGCATCGCGGACCTGGGATAGGGCCCCGGCTGGGATTCGACCGCCTGCTGGACGTCGCCGTCCCAAGAGCCGCCCTGCGCCACCCCGCGTCGCCGTCCTGGCAGCTGTCACCGTCCCCGTCTGCCGTCCGGTTCGACAGAAAGCGTTCACTGTTCGGACGTGCGACTACTGCGGGTAGAGCGGCGTGCGGGCTTGGTGCCGGCGTCGGAACCACTCGCGCGTCTCCGTCGGCCCTCCACCGACTCGGCTGGTTCCTGGAGGGCTCCACCAGAAGCGCAGGTGGTGTCGCCGGCGATAGCAGCGGCGGGCCGGCCTGAAGGCGGTCGTGTTCTCCTGGCATCGCCCACCACGGTTTTTGCAGGTCAGGTACGGTGACAGAGCGTTCCGCCGGTCTGGCTCGGGGGCAACTCCTCGGTCACGAAGAAGGTGATCGTGCAGCTCTACGCCTGCTCTCCGGGCAGGCGGCCGGCCGCGGCGAGCCCTGGAACCGTGAGCAACTCCTCGACCTCGCCGGGCGCAAGGTGACCGCCTACGTGCGGGCGGTGGACTTCGGGATCGACGCGGTCACCGACCTGCCGCGCGCCGAGCAGGAGCTCCGAGGGCTGGAGACGGCCGGGGGTGACGCCCGCGCGTAGGCGCCGCCGGCCGGCGGGGCGTCCGCGGGAGAGCTCGCCGCCGGCGTCGACCTGTACGACATCGAGGTCGAGGATGCGCCTGCCCGGGCGCGGTGGGGCGGCGCCGACGCGCGGTGCCGAGCCGAAACGGATTTCCCATGCTCAGCTGCGGTGCCGTACAGTCGTGCCTACCGACGCGGGGTGGAGCAGCTCGGTAGCTCGCTGGGCTCATAACCCAGAGGTCGCAGGTTCAAATCCTGTCCCCGCTACCAACCCCGGCAGGCCTGGCACTCTCAGTGCCGGGCCTGCCGCGTTTCGGGGACATTGCACTCGCCGGTACCCCGAGTCGACTGCAGCCTGTGACGCATCGTCAGTCATGCCTGTTCGCATTGCCAGTGGAGATGCCACTTGTCGGGGGGGGGCATCAGCCGGCAGGCCGTGGAACGACGACGCCAACCGAGCGGCACCGCGCTCGGGAGGCGGTGACAGGGGGTTCGACAAGTCCTGGAGCCGTCACCAGGTGTTTCGCCGGTAGCCGCGACCGGGTCATGGGCGCGATCTCTGCTGCCGACGCGTGCAACGCGATGTCCTGGCGTGCCGGGCCCGCTGCCCGCAACGGCCGCACCTGCGGCTCTCATGCGACCGGCGGCTCGCCGGTCGTATCGGGGGACCCGTCGGCGGGGTACGCCCTGACGGCGTCGATCAGGTTGCCGAAGACGTACTCGGGCGGGATCCGCTGCCACAAGTCGTAGACCTTCAGGGTGTCCACCAGGGACGCGTCGGGACGTGCCAGGACGAAGGTGACACGGCGTGCGGCGAGGAAGTCGAGGAGGCTGTGGAGGCGGAGCCCGGCGGAGTAGTCGACGTCGGCGATCCCCGCGGCGTCGAGCACCAGCCAGCGCACCGGATCGGGTGCGTCGTCGACGAGGGCCCTGACCTCGTCGGCGAAGCGGCTCGCGTTCGCGTAGAAGAGTTCCGCGTTGAAGCGGAAGACGATCAGGCCGGGTGCACTCTCGATCCCGGGCTCGGCGGGCCGGTACGTGGGTTCGCCCTTCTCGGTGACGCCGACCACGAAGTCCTTGGGCCGGTACTCCCGTCGGACGACCTCGAACAGTGACAGCGCGAGGGCCAGCAGGACGCCCTGCTCGACGCCGATGCCGAACACCGCGAAGGCGGTGACGACCGCGACGACGAACTCGTTGCGACGCAGGGCGTAGATCCGTCGGAGGCCGCGTACGTCGACGAGGTCGAGGCCGACCAGGAACACGATTCCGGCCAGCACCGCGAGGGGCATGTCGGCCAGCAGCGAGGTGAAGACCAGCGCGACTAGGAGCGAGATGAACGCCATCGTGAGGTTGGCGACCTGCGTCCGGCCGCGCTGCTGGTCCAGGATCTCCGTCTTGGTCGGGGAACCGTTGACGACGAAGGTTCCGCTGAGCCCGGCGGCGATGTTGGCGATCGAGAGACCGGCCAGGTCACGGTCGACGTCGACGTGGTCGCCGTGCTTCGTCGCGAAGGCGTGCGCCGTCGCCGCGCTCTGGGCCAGGATCAGCACGAAGCAGGAGAGCGCCACGGAGAAGACCTGGGACACGTCGCCGGGGGTCAGTCCGGACGGCAGGCCGAGCGGAGGGAAGCCGCCCTCGACGGCTCCGACGACCGCGACCCCGTGCTGGGAGGCATCGGTCGCCGCGGAGACGGAGATCAGCGCGACCACCGCCACGAGGGTGCCCGGGAATCTGGGCAGGAACCGCTTGAAGGCCACGATGACCACGATCGTGGCGGCGCCGTACGCGACGGTGCGCCATGAGATCTGGTCGAGGCGGGTCAGCCAGGACCACTGCTGCTGGAACCAGTTGCCGCGGCCCCTGGGGATGCCGAGCAGCTCGGGAATCTGAGCCGTCGCCACCTGGATGCCGACACCTGTCAGGAACCCGATCAGGACGGCGGCGGACAGGAAGTCGGCGAGGAAGCCGAGCCGGAGAAGGCGTGCAGCAGCCAGGATGGCGCCCGACACCAGGGCGGTCAGGCCGGCCAGTGCGACCCACTTCGGCGAGCCCGGAGTGACGCCGGCGATTCCCAGCTCGAGCAGGCCGGCGTAGAGGATCGCCGCGGTGGCGGAGTCCGCTCCGACGACGAGCAGCTTCGACGAGCCCAGCAGGGCGAACGCGATGGCCGGGAGGATCAGCGTGTACAGGCCTGTGACGATGGGCATCCCGGCGATCGACGTGTACCCCATGACCTCGGGGATCGCGACTGCGGACAGTGCCACCCCGGCGAGCACGTCCCGGCTCAGCCACGCCCGCCGGTACCCGCGCATTGACGCGGGCACCAGCCTCGTCCTGCCACTCACGCGGGCACCTCACAAGCAGCCGGGGACCTCCTACGCTCTCATGGTGGCCGTCGGAGGACCCCGGTTCCGGCATTTGGTCCGAGTCCGCGGTGTCGGCGACGACCGGCCGGTGCAGCCGGATCGAGGGGACGGCGACAGGGTGTTCGACGGGCCGAGGGCTACCACCAACGCTTCGGCCGGGTCCACGTCGACTTCGAAGCGCAGCGCCGCACTCCGAAGGTCTCCTACGCCCGGTGCCGCGATCTGATCGCCACTACCGCTCGTGCTGGAGGCCGTAGTTGGGACTCTGTGGGGGAGTGGCACCTGTCAGGCTCGACACAGGTTGGTGGGCTTCGCGGAGTAGGAGACTTCACACCGGGGCTGCAGGAGGCGGAGTTCGCGTGGGAGCAGGAGTGCCCGGGAGACGGTCGGCCTGGTCCTGGCGGAACCTCGCGAAGGCGAAGTGCCGCCGGTGGGTGCTGTCGGCAGGCGGTCGGTCGGATCGCGGCGGCGGTGCCCGGCTCGGTGGCACCGGTTCGGCGTGACGGGCTCGATGCCGGTGTGCCGGCACCGGACTACCGGCGGATCACGGACAACCTGGTCGGCGGGAGCCGGTCGGGCGAGCGGCGATGAACGCAGGCAGCTCGCGGCAGGGCTCGGTCCGGAGGTGCTTCCCGCGAGGGTCGAGGGCCGCTCATGACCATGCTCATCCGACCGGCGGATCACTCTCTCCGACCTGTCGGCGCGGTCCTCGCAGTCGCGGGCGAGGCGGCGTGAGTGCATCAGCCACGCGAACGTGCGCTCCACCGGCCACTCTTGGGCAGCGGGGTGAAGCCGCCGGTGTGGTTGCCGCGTTCGACCACCGGCAGGGCAACGCACAGGGCGTCGCGGGCGGCCTCCCGGACCACCTTCACCGCGGCGCTTCCGACGTGCCCGGAGTCCTCGACGATGTGGACTCGCGCGTCCGGCCGTGCCTTCGCCGGCTCCCACGTCGTCTGTGGCGGGTCGCCCATGCCGTGTCGGCCCGCGAGGCGTCGCACGCGAGCACCCGGCACGTCGTCGTGAGGGCGCCCCGTGACAGGTCGGCGGGTCAGTCCTCCAGGGCTGCCGCCATGCGGTCGAGGTCGGTGAGGAGCGCTGCCATGCGCTGTGGCGGGATCGCCTCGACCATGCGCTGTTCGATGGCGTAGACGGCGGCTTGGACCGCGGCCAGGCTTCTGCGGCCGTCCTCGGTGAGGTGGGCGGGCCGGGCGCGGCCGTGGTCGGCGGTGGCAGGGCGGGTGATCAGTCCCGCTTCCTGCAGGCCCCGCAGGACGACGTTTCCGGACTGCCGGGTGACGAAGGTCGCGCGGGCGAGGTCGGCGTTGGACATACCCGGGTGCAGGGCCAGGAGTTCGAGAGTGGCGTATTGCGGCACGGTCAGCCCGTGCTCGCGCAGGACCTTGTCCATGGCGCCGCGCAGGGCGGCCTGGGCGCGTTTGATCAGGTATCCCACGTGTCGCGTGACGTCTTCCGCGAGGTGGGGCGGCTCGGCCGGCATGCTCTCCATCATGTCAGCATTTTGACATAGGCATCCCGGCCTCGTAGTCTCCGGTATGTCAAAGTTCTGACATGAGAATCGAGGAAGACCCATGCCTGCCACCATCGACGGCCCCGACTTCGTCGCCCTGCAAGTCCGCGACGTGGACGCAGCAGCGGCTTTCTGCGAGCAGCATCTGGGACTGCGCCGGGCCGCATTCTCGCCGCCCCACGCGGTCGTGTTCGACACCAAGCCGACCCCGTTCGCCGTCCGCCAGCTCCTTCCGGGCACCGACCTCGCCGACATCGCACGGCCCGGCCTCGGCGTTGTGCTCTGGTTCCAGACCTCGGACGCCCCAAAGCTCCACGACCAGCTCAGCGCCGCCGGGATCAAGATCCTCACCCCGATGACGGACAGCCCCTTCGGCCCGATGTTCTCCTTCGAGGGCCCCGAGGGATACACACTCACCGCACACGGAGGCTGACCGCGACCGCCGTCTCCCTCACCCCCGCCGGGCCTTTCTCGCTCGCCTCCAGCATCCGGTTCCTGGAGCGCTTCACCTCCGCGAGCCGCAGCCACGCGGCGGACGGGATCCTCCGCCCGGCCTTCCCGCCGACGACGCGACATCCGTCGTCGCGGTCACCGTGCGGCAGGACGGCAGGTGCGCGGCCCGCGCGGCCGCGACGTCCTCGACCACCGCCTCCCGCACCTGGGCCGCTGCCTTCGCCGCCGACCCCGCCGGTGTCCAGCCGCTGGGCCGCGCCCCGGCCACCGCGGAGGTAGTGGAGGTGGTTGAGGTGCCGGACGGGCACCACGGGCTCGACACGGTCGACCCTCGCGAACCCTCGCGTCAGTCGGTGGAGCGCGCGATGCGGGCGGTGCCGGCCCGGCTGCGGGGCTGACCGGCCGCCACGGTCACCGCCGCGGCCGCCGGCGGCCCGGCGTGCGGAGCGAGGCGAGGGCGAAGAGCAGTCCGCCGGTCATGAAGAACGGCTCGTAGAACAGGGTGGCGAAGCGGACCATCGCATCGAGGTGGGCTGTCGTCCGGGTGCCGGCAGCCAGGGCCACCCAGTCCGGTACGGACGGTGCGGCCGCGTGCGGTGGCTCGGATGCTCCCGAATCCGGCGTGTTCGGCATACATCCCCCTCGATGCGGTCAGCCCCCACTACACACCCGCCGTCCCGGAGGCCGACAGGGCGCCTGCGGCGCTGTCACGCGGGATCGATGCATCCCTCCGGGCCGTCAGGCGGCGGCCGACGCCGGCACCCCGCCGGAAGAAAGCTGACCCAGTACTGGTCGGAGAAGAGGTCGCGGGCGGCAGTCTCACTCGGTATGCCCGACGCTCGGCTGCCACCACGGCGGCCAATCCAGGCCTCGGCGAGGATTACCGGACTACCAGCCGCGGCCTGGCGGCGGTTTTGGAACCGGCCGTCCTTGGTGCTCGGGCCCTCACGTCATCCGGATTTCGGGATGCGGCGGAGCCCCGACCGCCGCGGCTCGGTGCCCAGCCCCGAGGACGGCGACCAGCCAGGTGCGGCGGGCCGGCGCAGTGTCAATGGTGCGGCCGCCGGTCAGGTTGCCCGATCGACGCTCCACAGCGGCAGCTGCTCGAAGAAGGCAACCGATTCCTCCCGCCACCGCGACCGCCAGCCGGCGGCCACCGCGGACGCCCGCTCGGCGCAGCGGTGCATGTCCGCCTCCATCATGCCCGGCACGCCCCGGCGTTCGGCGGTCTCCCGGACGGCGGCGATGGTCTCCGCGGTGCAGGACGGGTTGCCGAGAGCGGCCTCCACGGCGCGGCGCTCGGAGTCATCGGCGACCGCGAGCAGGGCCCGGACGGTGTAGCTGTGCCTGCCCTGGCGCAGGTCGGCACCACACGGCTTGCCCATGGTGGCCGCGTCTCCGAACAGGTCCAGGTAGTCGTCGCGCATCTGCCCGCCGATCCCCACCAGCCGCGCGTACTCGCGCAGTTCCTTCTCCCAGGGAGAGGGCTGCTCGCCCGCGGCCAGAAGACCGAGCTGCAGGGGTGCGAGGATCGAGTACCGGGCGGACTTGTAGTCGGCCACGCAGTGCAGCATCTCCTCGTCCGGGGCGGCGGCGAAGTCGCGTTCCAGATCGATGATCTGGCCGATGAACGTGTCGGCCGCAGCCCTCGTCTGCACCTCGGCCATGGCCTGCCGTACCGCCACGGGCACCTCCGCCGTGAGGAGCACCCGCAGAGCCAGGGCAAGGGCGAGGTCGCCTGCCAGTACGGTCAGCCCGAGAGCCGTCTGCGGGTGGCCGGGGAACTGCTCGCGATAGGCGTAGTAGGTGGTCGGGCCGCCGCGGCGGGTGGGGCTGTCGTCGATGAGGTCGTCGTGTATCAGGCCGTGGGTCTGCAGCAGCTCGATGCTCAGCCCGGCGGCGTCCAGCCCGTCGACGGGCTCGGCGGTGACCAGACGCGCTGCCTCGTGCAGCACGACGACCCGCATCCGCTTGCCGCCCCGCATGGAAAGCGCCCGCAGCAATCGCAGGCACTCCGGGGTGAACCGGCTGAACGCCGGCGCATCGAGCTCGGTGCCCAACGAGTCGAAGTACTCCTCGAAGAGTGTGTTGAACCGGTGCGCATATCCGGCGGCACGTCGGAGGATCTCCTGAGTCATGACGCGCTCTTCCTGCTCGGTATCTGTCGGGGGACACATCGCTGCCGGCATCCGCCACGCCGCGTACGAGCCCGTCACCCGCCCGCTCGACCTGCTGGGCATCATTTGACCAGCAGGATTACAAGATCACACGACTTTGCAACTGCCCTGGGCAGCGTAGTTACTCAGGTTGAACCTGTGAGGGCGCGCAACGCGTCCACGCACACCAGGACTCCGCGCAGACCGGGTCAGCTGCCCGGGTGGGAGGCCGCCCAGCCGTGTTCGAGCAATGCGAAGGCCTCGTCGGCGGCGCGGTGCGGCTCGGCGTGCCGCAGGATGAGGCCGCGGGCCTCAAGGGCGAAACGAGCCAGGGCGGCGCAGCTGATGTCGTCCTCGGCGGCGCCGACGGCCTCGGCGATTGCCCGCGCCAGGGCTGCTTCGTGGCGCGTCCACATGCGGTGGGCGTAGTCGCGCAGCGCGGGGGTCTCCTGCACCATGCGCGTGAAATCGGCGAACCGCGGGTCCGTGGCATGCACGGCGAACTGGGTCTGCTTCAGCAGGATGTGCTCGCGCAGCGCCTGCGGGATCGACGTGCCGGGGGTGCGGTCGCGCACCGCGGCGACGAGCGCCGCCTCCAGGTCGTCGTCCTGGTCGAAGACCAGGGCTTCCTTGCCGGAGAAGTGCTTGAACAGGGTGGTCACCGAGACGTCCGCGGCGTCGGCGATGTCCTTGACGCCGACCTGGTCGTAGCCGCGGTCGAGGAAGAGCTCGAGTGCGGCGTCGGCCAGGGACTGGCGGGTCTGGGCCTTCTTGCGCTCGCGGCGCCCGGTCGGTTCGGTCACTCGCATACCGTACCCCAGGGTGAAGCAACTGTAAAAGGTGAGTCGTTGCACTTATTTGGTGAGTGTGCTTTCTTGGTGAGGCCGGACCTCCCGGCGGCTCACCCACCTCCCGAGGGACACTCCCATGAACCCTGCTCCTTGTCCCCGCATCGCGATTGTCGGCGCCGGCCTCGGCGGCCTCACCTGCGCCCGAGTCCTGCAGCAACACGGCCGCTCCGTCACCGTCTTCGAACGTGAGGCCTCCGCCGACGCCCGCCCGCAGGGCGGCACCCTCGACCTGCACGCCGACACGGGTCAGGCCGCCCTGCGGGCGGCGGGGCTCCTGGACCGGTTCCAAGCCCTCTCCCGCCCCGAAGGAGAGGAGTGGCGTGTGCTCGACTTCGCCGACGCCGCCCTCCTGGCGCATCAGGGGCCGTCCGCCGCCGGCGGCCGACCGGAGATCGACCGAGGCCAACTGCGCGGTCTGTTGCTGGACTCGATCACCGAGGGCACGGTGCGGTGGGACCGCGCCGTCAGCAGGGTCACCCCGCTGCCGGACGGCACCTGCCGGCTGCTCTTCGGTGACGGCACCGCCGAGGACTTCGACCTGGTGGTCGGCGCCGACGGCGCCTGGTCGCGCGTCCGACCGGCCCTGTCGCACGCCGAACCCCGCTACACCGGCGTCACCTTCGTCGAGACCGGATTCGACCACTGCGACACCCGCCATCCCGACCTTGCGCGGCTGGTCGGCAACGGATCGATGCTGGCGAAGGGCGCCGGCAGGTCCCTGGTCGCCCAGCGCAACAGCAACGGCCACATCCGCGCCTACATCGCGCTCCGCGCGCCGGAGGACTGGCACGTGGCTGCCGGTATCGACCTCGGCGACCAGCGGGCCGTACGGACGCACCTGCTGACGATGTTCGACGGCTGGGACGAGAGCCTGCGCTACCTCCTGCGCAACGGCGACAGCGGGTTCATCAACCGGTCCCTGTTCGTCCTGCCCGCCCCGCACACCTGGGAGCACGTTCCCGGCGTCACGCTGCTCGGCGATGCCGCGCACCTGATGCCCCCGGTTGGGCTGGGCGCCAATCTCGCGATGCTCGACGGCTCCGACCTCGCCCACGCCCTCGTCACCGAATCCAGCGTCGACGACGCCGTCCGCGCCTACGAGAGCATCATGCTGCCGCGCTCGATCGAGGCCGCGACGGGCAGTGCGCAGGGACTCGACCACCTCGTTCCCGCAGCGACTTCCTGAGTCGACTCCACCGCCCCGGCCGCTCGCCCGTTTCCGCGTCGATCACGTGCACTCTCCCGGCGGTCGCATCCGCCCCAGGGCGGCGTCGTCAGAGGGTGGCTGGATGATGGGCGGGGTCCGCCGGGAGATGCTGCAGGGCGCGGATCTCGCCCCGGGGCGAGCTGGATCGGGGCGTCAGGGCAGTTGCAGGGTCTGTCCGGTGAGGATGAGGTCGGGGTTGTCGCCGATGGTGTCCAGGTTGGCCTGGTAGAGGGCGGACCAGCCGCCGGGGACCTGGAGGGCTTGGGCGATGCCGTCGAGGGTGTCGCCGTCCTGGACCACGAGCGCGGTGGCGTCCGCGGGGCCGGGGTCGGGGGCCGTGTCCGGCTCGGCGACGGCCGGCTGCTGGGCGGCGGGCCGTGGCGCCGGTCGTGGCGCGGGGCCGGTGTGGTGGCCGGTGTGGTGGCCGGTGGTGCGGCTGGCGCGGGCGCCGCAGGCGGGCCAGGGGGCGAGGCCGCGGCGGGCGGCGAGGTGTTCGGCGACGGCGATCTGCTGGTCGCGGGTGGCGAGGTCGGGGCGGGGTGCGTAGGCGGTGCCGCCGTTGGCGCGCCAGGTCGCCTGGTTGAACTGCAGTCCGCCGTAGTAGCCGTTGCCGGTGTTGGCGTGCCAGCGGCGGCCGCTCTCGCAGACCGCGACCCTGTCCCAGTCGATGCCCTGCCCGGCGACCGTGCCCGCGGCAGCCGTGGTTCGGGCGGGGGTCGCGCTTGCGGGGGCGGTGGCGGCGGTCCACAGACCGGCGGCGCAGGCGAGGGTGAGGAGTAACTGCAGGATCCGGTGGGCGACGGACATGGCGGAACTCACTCCCCGAGTGGTCGGCGATCGGGCGGCCGGCGCCCCGGGGCACCGCATGTCAACCGTTGGCACGCTTTGCCGTCCCGGCCGGGTCGACATTCCGCAGAGGTCACCCGCCCGGCCGTGCTGAGCCACCCGGTCGAACCATGCCCGCCTGCCGGTCTGCCCGGTCGGCCGATGAGCCGTCAGGAGGCCGTCTCCGGAGGGTGGCCGGTGCGGTTGAGCATGGCGGGCATGGTGCCGTACCGTCACCGGCCCGGACGGTGCGGGAAGACCGCTCGGCCCGTACGTCTGCCACGACGCCGCCGGCTGGCAGCCCGTGGCCGACGAGGAGCTCGGCCCGCTGGTCGGCAGCACGATCTCCGACCTCGCATGGCCCGCCCGCGGCCGGCGCAGACGCCGGCCGTCCCGGTAGTCGAAGGACGGGACGACTCCCGCACCCATGCGGGACCATCATTGGAGAAGCCCGAGGGACACGGCTCCCCACCTCGCCGTCTCGGAGGACGCTCAGTCGATACAGAACTCGTTGCCCTCGATGTCCAGCATCGGGATGCACGACTCGTTCTCCTCATCGGCGTACAGCGTTCGCACGTGGGTCGCGCCGAGCGCGACCAGTCGTGCGCATTCGGCCTCAAGCGTGGCCAGGCGCTCGGCACCCACAAGTCCGGTGCCGACCCGCACGTCAAGGTGCAGCCGATTCTTGACGACCTTGCCTTCGGGAACGCGCTGGAAGTACAGGCGCGGGCCCACACCTGAGGGATCGCTGCATGCGAACCACGAGTCCTGATCCTCGGGCGGCAGCGAGCGATTGAAATCGTCCCAGGTCGCAAACCCCTCCGGTGGCGGCGGTACGACGTACCCCAACACCTCGCACCAGAAGCGAGCGACGCGCTCGGGTTCTGCGCAATCGAAGGTGACTTGGAACTGCTTGACCGATGCCATCGGGTCACCTTAGCAGGGGGATTCCGGAGCCAAATTCCCGGTGGGGATCCACATGTTGACGAGAGATCGGCCCTTGCGAGCCGCTGCTGTGTCTGCGGTCGCGGGGGGTGAACCGATGGCGATGCCTCCATGGGGTTGCCTGCAGTTCCGGACCAGATCACGGCCGTCGCCGCGCCTTCCCGACGGCAGCACGCCGATCCAGGTCCGCACCTACGGAGAAGACGCCTCCCTCTCGGCCATGGCCGTCCGCGACAGGCGCCGGTGTCGGCACCGCCATCCCGTCGCCCCCGCCGCGCGATGGCGTACCGCGGACCGACCCCCTGACCGCGTGCCTGTCCGGGTGGCCTCCTACCATCGTGTCGCATCGACTCCACCGCGGGGGATGGAGAGGTGCATCGAGGAGGAACGTCCATGCAAGCCCGGAAGATCGGCGCGGCGGCCGCAACAGCGGTGGCGCTTCTGGCGGCCCGCGACCTCGTCCAGAAGAGGCACGCACTGCTCCGGAACTTCCCGGTGATCGGGCATGCCCGGTACCTGTTGGAGACGATCGGGCCGGAGCTGCGGCAGTACATCGTGACCTCCAACGAGGAGGAGCGCCCGTTCAGTCGTGACCAGCGCACGTGGATCTACGCCTCGGCGAAGGAGGAGAACAACTACTTCGGGTTCGGGACCGAGGTCGACGTCGAGCACGTACAGGGGCACGCCTACCTGAAGCAGCGCACGTTCGCCGGCGCGCTGCCCGACACGCACGACCCGCTGGCTCCGCTGCCCTCGGCCAAGGTGCTGGGTGGGCCGCGCGGGCGCGCGAAGGCGTTCCGACCGGCGAGCGTGGTGAACATCTCGGCGATGAGCTTCGGATCGCTCTCCGGCGCGGCCATCACGGCGCTCAACAAGGGGGCGGCGCTGGCAGGGACGATGCACAACACGGGCGAGGGCGGCCTCTCGCCGTACCACCGCAACGGCGGTGACCTCGTCCTTCAGCTCGGTACCGCGTACTTCGGCTGCCGCAACGAGGACGGCAGCTTCAACCTTGACAAGCTCAAGGACGTGGTCGCCGGTGCTCCGGTCAAGGCGATAGAGATCAAGCTCTCCCAGGGCGCCAAGCCGGGGCTGGGCGGGATGCTGCCGGGCGCGAAGGTGACCCCGGAGATCGCCGGGATCCGCGGCATCCCGGTCGGGAAGGACTGCGCCTCCCCGTCGCGGCACTCCGCGTTCGGCGACGTCGACTCGATGCTCGACTTCGTCGAGTTGCTCGCCACCGAGACCGGTCTGCCGGTCGGGGTCAAGAGCGCGGTGGGAGAGTTGGGCTTCTGGCAGGAGCTGGCCACGCTGATGGCGCGTGGTGACCGCGGGGTCGACTTCGTGACCGTCGACGGCGGCGAGGGCGGCACCGGGGCGGCGCCGCGGATCTTCGCCGACTCGGTGTCACTGCCGTTCCGGATGGGCTTCTCCCGGGTCTACGGCACCTTCGCAGAGTTGGGGCTGACCGACGACCTGACCTTCATAGGCTCGGGCAAGCTCGGCCTGCCCGAGAACGCCGCGGTCGCCTTCGCCCTGGGTGCCGACATGATCAACGTGGCCCGTGAGGCGATGCTGTCGGTTGGCTGCATCCAGGCGCAGAAGTGCCACACCGACAAGTGCCCCACCGGTATAGCCACCCAGAACCCGTGGCTGGCCCGCGGCCTCGACCCGACCTCGAAGGCCACCCGGGCCGCCTCCTACCTGCGCACCCTGCGCAGGGAGCTGACCAAGGTCTCGGCAGCCGTCGGCGTGGCCCACCCGGCACTCATCACGGCCAACGACATCGAGATCATGAACGGCGACTACGAGGCCCGCACCCTGGCCGGCGTCTACGGCTACAAGGACGGCTGGGGCGAGCTCGGCCCGCACCTCGCCGACGAGATCACGGCGCTTCTCGCCACCGGGCCGACCTCCGTCCGGAAGCGGGCCGTGTGACGCGCCGACGGGGGTGACTGCAAACCCCGGCGGCGGCTCTCTCGGCTGTGACAGGGCTGTTGCCGGAAGTGTGACCGTCGTCACGGCCCCTGACGCCCGGTCATGGTCAGCTCGGTGGGTGCATCGTTCCCGTACCGCTTTTGCTGTCCTCCTGGCCGCCGGGGTCCTGGTGCTCACCGCGTGCGGCTCGCAGGCCACCACCGGTCCGCAGGCCGCCGCCCGGCCGAGCGGCATGTCTGCCTGCGGCGTGCCGACGGGCCGGTCGGCTTCGGCACCGGTCGGTGATCCGGCCGAGCCGGAGGTGGGTGGTGTGAGGATCACGGGTTCCGGCCCGCTCTGTACCGAGTTCGAGGTCACCAACCGGGGGAGCGAACCCTTCACCTACACGGTCACGTTCACGCACCTGTCTCCGTCCGGGAAGGCGATGTCGGTCAGCAGGCGGACGGTTCCGGACGTTGCGCCCGGTCGGACGGTGGCGGGCACCGTCGCGGCAGGTGCGTCCCCGTCCGTCCTGACCGAACAGCACATGGCCGGTGCCGTTCCCACAGGCGCAGCCGCGTCCGCCTCGGTGGGCGGCGAGTGGGCGCGGATCACCAAGGTGCGCAGTGTTCCGAGCAAGGAGGCGTCGGCCGAGTCCGGGGTCTGTCCGTCGTCCGGGACGCGGGTGTACGCCGACGAGGGTGATGCCGCCATGGGGCTGCGCGTCCTCGGCCTCCACCTGGAGAACTGCGGGGCGGGAACCGTCCAGCTGAACGGCTATCCGGAACTCCAGGTCATCGACGAGGAGCACAGGCCCGTCGGCAGCGTGCAGATCCTGCACGGCGGCAGCGCCATCTCGACCGGCACCGGCGCCGACGATCTGCCGCAGCCGGTCGTGCTGGGGCCCGGCGAGCGCGCCTACGCCGGGTTGGTCTGGCGCAACACCGTGGAGGCCGGAACGGCGGACCCGGTGAACGCTCCGTATCTGAGGGTCCGGGCGCAAGCGGGTGCCGATCCGGTCATGGTGATCCCGGAGCTCGACCTGGGCACCACGGGCCGGCTCGGTGTAGGCGCCTGGAGGAAGGACGGGACGCGGAGTGCGGCCACCGCAAGCGCCCCGGGCACCCGGCCCTGACAGGCTGCCGGTGCCGGCGGGGTGCCCGTACGGCTCGCCCCGCCCGGTGGTGACGGCGACGGTCAGGTCTCGGTGGCGAGGTAGTCGGTGATTCCGACCTGGTCGATCATCTCGGTGACGAGACCGGTGGTGGCCACGGCGACGGCGCCGCCGACCGCGCCCGTGACGGCGTCCGTCGAGCGGCCGTCCCGCCGGTCGCCGTCGAGCCCCGCGTGGGCCCCGAGGATCGCACCCAGGAGCACCTGGCCGCGTCGGTCCCGAGGGCCGCTCTGCTCGACGATGTCGACGACGGCGACCGCGAGGCGGCTGGCGTCGGCGCGTCCGCGGATCGTGTCGGCCTTCGCGGAGGTGTCGGCGTTCGAGAAGGCGAGCCTCGCGTACTCGCTCAGGTCGTCGACCTCCGCCTGGGTGAGGCCGGCGAGGGTGAGGCGCAGCAGGTGGTAGTGGAGGCGCCTCAGCGAGGCGTCCTCGACGACGAAATCCCGTCCGGTGCGGAACTGGTCGCCGGCCTGGCGCGAGACGTTCCGGGTGCTGCTCGTCGACATGATGTGCTCCTTTCCTCAGGCGCCCGGTGGCTGCGGTGTGAGCGCGTCGAAGTGCAGCCTCAACGCCGGCGGGGTCAGCAGGGGCGCACGGCGGCGCTGGGTCCACAGCACCGGACTGCCGTCGGTCGTGCGGGCGAGCATCGCCCGGCGTTCGAGCCGCAGCCCGTCCACCGGGATCGCGGCCGGCTCGACCTGGTGGACGGGGTGGGTGGGCGCGACGACCAGCAGGTCGCTGACGGGCTCCGGCATCAGCACCGGCACCGGACCGGTCAGGTCGGCGGCCCGGGCCTGGACGAACCGGCGCCGGCCGTCGACGGGCTCGATGACGTACGGGTGCCAGCCGGGTGGTGTCCGGGTCGCCGCCTCGTAGGTGTGGCCGAGGCGGCCGGAGGCGTCGACGGTTTCGGGGACGGGCGGGGGAGGGTCCGGCGGGCTCCCGACGTCCCGTCCGGTGACCCGGCGCTCGACCGCCCACGCGAGGTTGGCGTCCTCGTCGACGCCGACCGTCACCTCGTCGAGCACCGGCCCGCTGAGCGGTGTGGCCGCGGCGGCCCAGACGACCAGGGACTCCCGGCCGAGGCCCTCGGTCGCGTACAGGCTCCAGCCGTCCGCGGGTGGGGCGAGTCTCCACTTGTCCCCGAAGGAGTCGACCACCGTCACGGAGGTCAGCGTCACGATGTGGCCCGCCAGGGCGTCGACGGGGAAGTCGAACCAGTCGTCCGACTGATTGACGATCAGATCGATCAGCAGCAGCGTGGCGAAGTGCGAGCGGTCCGGCGGGTAGCCGCCGATGTCGACCGCCGAGTCCTCGATCTGCCACCACCGGGGCAGTGGCGCCCCCGGGTAGCGCACCCGGCCCGGATACACCTGCCGTTTCTCGCCGCCCTTGGCGGCCGCGGTCCCCGAGGCGTCCGCGCTGTACCAGTCCAGGTCTCCGCCGTCGTGCCGGCGGACGGCGAGATCGACGCCGCCGGCGGTGAAGTCGGCGGAGTAGCCGAACTCGGTGGGGTCCCACAGGTCTTCCGGTTCCCGCTCGGGCGGCGCAGCCGGGCCGAACCAGGAAGGGTCGAGGCCGAGCTCCTCCCGCCGGGCCCACAGGGCGCGGCCGTCGAAGCCGGTGAAGGTGTCGTAGGGCACCGGCAGCCCGGCGAGCAGCAGGCCGCGGTCGTCCGCAGGGATCGCGACGCCCGCCTGCCCGGCCGCGTCGGCCGCCAGGCGGCCCAGTCCGACCCGCCGGCCCGGCGTCCACCAGTCGAAGGGTTCGGACTCCACGATCGCCTCCGCGGGCGTGGTGACCGGGTCGCCGCCGCTCAGCGGCTCGATGGGCGTCTGCCGGCACGCGTAGTGCACCCGCACCGGCGATGAGGCGTCCTCGCCCTGGTGCTCGCCGAGCTGCCACTGGCGCCCGAGCAGCCACGCCGGGTCGGCGACCTCCGCCGCGAATCCCCTGGCCAGGTCGTCCAGGCGGGGCGTGGCCGTGATCCGCCGCACCAGGTCGTAGATGATGGCCATGTCAGACCCTCACTCTCATGTCAGACCTTCACTCCCATGCCACGCCGTCACTCGATCGGGGTGTCGGTGCGGCCGGTCGCGGGCAGCAGGACGGTCGGCAGCAGTCCCAGGACGGCCGGGTCGAGGTCGGCCGGCCGGGCCATCCGGGCGTGGGCGAGCTGCCGGGTCTCGACCACGATGTCCAGCACGGTCCGGTCGTCCAGCTCCGCCTTGGGATCGGGCGGTACGGCCAGCAGGATGCCCTGGGGGGCGCGGGCGGCCGGGGCGTCGAAGCCGAACGCCGCCGCCGTGGTCTGCTCCGGGTCGGGGACGACCTCGGTCCACCGGTCCAGTACGGCCGCGGCCACCCGCGGGGTCGCGGTGAGGTCGAGTCCGGTGGGCGCGTAGGCCACGACGAGCCGGCCGGTGTCCGCCGGGTCCTGTTGCCACGGGTCCGCGGGTTTGGTGGACCAGGCGGCGAAGGCCGGCGTGCGGAGCTGTTCGACCTCCAGCCGGGCCAGCGGCGGCCGGACGGCGGCGACGGTCGCGAGCCAGTCCAGGTCGAGGTCGGCCGGTTCGACCGGCGGCGGAGCCGCCGGCGACAGGACGGCGAGCTGCCCGGTCGGGCTGACGAGCCGGGTGATGGCGTCGAGCAGGCCGCCGGTGTCGAGACCGGCCGGGTCGAGGGCGGCCTGCGCCCGCTCGGACAGCAGGGTGCGGGCCCGCTCGGAGGCCGCACCGGGAGCCGCCTCCGGGGGCGGGTCGGGGGCGATCCCCCAGGCCCGGCAGGCCACCAGCAGCCGCTCCGCGCCGGCCGGTTCGGTGGTGTCCGCCAGCAGATCGGCGAGGATCCTCACCGTCCGGCGCAGCTCCTCGTAGCGGGCCCGCAGCGCGGCCTCGACGCTGCTGGGCGGGGTGGGCAGCCCGGGCTCGGTGGTGATCGCGTCGGGGCCCGCCGGCGAGCGGCCGAGCAGGCCGACCAGCCGGGCGGCGTCCTCGTAGCGACGCGAGCCGTCCGCGGACGCGAGTTCGGTGTCCCGTCCGCCCGCCGCGGCGAGCACCAGGCGCTCCAGGTCGGTGAGCGGCAGGGCAAGCGCGTCGGCCGGGGTCAGGCCCAGATCGGCCAGGCTGACCCGGACGTCCCCGGCCTCGCCCGGCACGGTCCAGGTCCAGGCGGTCGCGGGGCCCGTCCGGGCGGCCAGGAAGGCCGCAGCGGACGGGTCTGCCAGTGCGGCCGGCGACAGCAGGGCGTGCTCCGCCGGCTCGTCCGGAATCGCCGGCGCGGCCACGTCGGGCAGCAGGAGCAGCACGCCGGTGGCCACCGCACGGCCCTGCCGCCGGCTGTTGACCACCTCCAGCTCGGGCGGCCGGGACAGTCCTGCAGCGGCGTCCATCGCCGCGCCCGCCACCGTCGGCCGTCCCTGGGTGACGTGGTGCACGGCCTCGGCGACGAGCAGGTCGCCGTACGCGTCCACGGCCTGCCGCAGGGCCGTCACCTCGGCCAGCTGGGCGCCCGACATCCCGAGGGACGCTGGGGGCGCGTCCAGGACGGCCAGGCCGTCGCAGACCCGGCGGCCGGCGTGTTCGGTGCGCAACGGGAACGCGGTGCGCAGGGCGTCGACGAGGTCCGGCGAGCCGGCGATCCGTTCGACCTCGCGGCCGAGCACCTCGCCCAGGTGGGCCCCCGCGCGGACGGAGTCGCCCAGCCGCGCCGCGTCGCGGACGGTCCGCGAGCTCAGGTCCATGGCCCAGCGACCGGCCTGCGGGTCGTTGACCGCGCGGTCCCGCAGCACGGTGGCGGTCAGTGCCTGGGCCTGCGAGGGGGCGTGCAGCAGCCCGGCGGGCGTGGGCCCGGGGCTGCCCGGCCGCGGTGCGTCCACCCAGCCGTAGGCGCCGAGCCGCGGGGCCGGCCGGGCGTCGAGCAGATCCTGGAGCCGGCGGGTGGGCGGGCCGGCCAGCCACGGGTCGAGGCGGTGCGTCGCGGTGTCGAGGTTCGCGCGCAGCATCCGTTCGAGGCGGTCCTCCGACGTCTTGACGAGGGACGCGAGCCCGCCGACCACCCGCTGGAAGGCCACCGCGGCCGGGCTCGTGCCGCGCAGCATCTCGGGTGTGGTCCGGCTGATCCAGTGCTCCAGCCGCCCCTGCCGGTTGTCGGGGCGGGCCGGCTCTTCCAGGGCCGGGACGGGCTCCCCGAGTGCCTCCCGGCCGACGTCGCCGATGGCGACCTGCAGTGCTCGGACGACCAGGCGCAGCAGCAGACTGTCCGGTTCCACCCGCAGCCGCTCCGCCAGGGCCCGGGTGTTGGCGAACAGGGCGGGCGCGCGGGTCGCCGTCTTCAGCAGCAGCGCCAGCACCTCACCGACGGTGCGGTCGGCCGGCAGGCCGTCCGGCACGACCAGGGGCATCCGCAGCGGGCCGGTGCGCCCGCGCGAGCCGTACCGGCGGTGCGGGGCCAGCCCCAGCTCGCCGGCGAGCGGGTAGGTCAGCTGCCACTGCTGGTCGAGTTCGTGCCACCCGTCCGCGGTGCCCAGCAGCAGCATCGACTGCCACCACAGCTCCAGCGGCGCCGCACGGCGGTGCCGGTAGGACGGGGCGCTGGGGACGTGGCCGAGCAGGTCGAGCAGGCCCTCCGTGGAGGTGCCGGCGACCGTCCCGCGCCGCTCGGCCGCGGCCTGCCAGACCTCCCTCAGCCGCAGGAGTGGCGGGAGCAGGCCCGGTTCGACGTCCTGTTTGCCGGCCACCCAGCGGGTCAGGGCGGTGGCCGGGAGCAGGCCGTAGGGTTGCGGGCCCACCCGGACGGCCGGGAACATCCCCTCGGGGAAGAGCGCCTCGGCGGCCCAGGCGGCGGTGTCGGCCGCGCGCGGCAGCGCCCACACGTCCGTCGCGGCGAATCCCCACAGCGCGGGCCACAGGGCGCGGACCATGCCGGTGGAGGCGCTGAAGTGCGGCTCGGTCGGGCCCGGCAGCCGGCCCAGCGACCGCTCGTCGCCGGTGAGGGCGAGACTGACGAGTTGTTCGTTCTCACCCGGCGTGCCGTCGAGCAGCTGCCAGCAGCTGTCGGCGTCGGTGGCGAGCCCGGCGGCGGGTTCGCCGTCCACCGTGTTGGTGGCCGTGCCCGGTGCGACCAGTCCGAGCCTGCCCTCGGCGCTCAGTGCGCCGAACAGTGCGCCGGGTGGTGTCCCGCCCAGTCCGGTGACGACGAGCAGGTCGATGTCGTCGGGGTCGCCGGGCAGGGGTACCTCCCCGGCGAGTCCGGCCCGGACGGCTTCGTCCCAGTCCTCCCACCAGCGGGGGGCCGTCGAGTCCAGGGCCACGGCCAGCCGGGAGTGGTCGACGGCGAGGGTCAGCACGTGCTCGGGGTCGCCGCCGCCACGTGCCAGCCACACGTGCAGCTCCTTCGGCAGGCCCTCGATCCGCTGGAAGACCGGTTCCTCGTTCAGCTCGGCCGGGTCCTGGGTCAGGTACGTCCGGACCAGGAAGACGGCCCGTGGGGCGCCCACCGCCGAGGCCAGCTCCCGGAACGCGGGCAGGCCCGGGTCCGCGGCGTAGCGCTTGAGCGCGGTGACCTCGGCGGCGCCCGGCCGGGGGTCGTGACGGGTGAACCAGAGCTCGTCGGGCACCACCCGCAGTCGCAGGGTCGGCCCGGCGAACCGGGTCTCGATCCGCAGCGGGAGCAGCACGCCCAGGTCGGCCGGCATGGGGTCCTCCTCAGGGGGCCGGGGTCGAACGGTCAGGCTGTCGGGGTCACGGCGACTGGCGGTCATGGTGACAGCGAGCCACGGTGACGGAGGGTCAAGGTGAGGGGGTGAGGCTGTCGCCGCGGACGAGCACCCGCACCGGGTCGGCGAAGGCCTCGTCGGCGAACCGGGCGCCGTCCCGGCCCGCCGGGCTGACGGCGTCGTTGAAGAACCGGTAGCCGGACGGCGGTTCCTCCAGCACCACCCAGTGCGAGCCGATGTCGCCGGCCGGGAGGTCCTGGAACCCGAAGAAGGTGATGTCGGCGCCGATCCGTCCCTGGAAGGCGGGGAGCACGTGCGTCGCCGCCGAGTCGGGGTCGGCGTCGAAGTCGACGCCGCCCCCGTGGACGGCCGACACCAGGTAGAGCAGCGTCTTCGGGTAGCGCAGGAACAGCTGCCCGCGGAACAGCAGGACCAGGTCGCCGCCCGCCGCACCGCCGGGACGGTGCTCGGCTGCGCCCAGCGCACTGCCGGGCGGCCAGTTCGCGACCCCGACGATGTCGTCGACGCGCTGACCCGACGCGGTGTCCGCGCGGTCCCAGAAGACCCGCAGCGGCGTGCAGCCGGTGGCGATCGGCAGGTTGCGCCAGCGCAGCTCGCCGACGAGCTGGGTGTTGTAGCCGACCAGGAAGGCGTCGGTGAAGACGGGGTTGGTCTGCACGGCGTTGACCGAGTCGTCCGGCAGGTTGCCGGCGCCGGGCAGCAGCCACTCGGCGAACGCGTCGTTCAGGTCGCGCCACACCGGCCGGTCCAGGCCGACGCAGACCTCGGGCGGGGCCAGCGGCTGGGCCGGGTCGAGTCCGTCGATACCGGCCAGGACGCGGACCCGCGCCGGCGCGTCCTCGGTGGTGGGGTCGAACAGCGGGGTCACGCTCGCGGCCAGCGCGTCGAGATCCACCGGACGGCACGGCGGTTCGCGGCCGGGCCGTTCCGCCAGGGCGTCGAGCAGACCGACCAGGTCGCCGGGCAGCTCCGGATCGCGGCCGAACTCCTTCAGCGCCTGTTCCAGCAGCTCACGGGCTTGCGCCAGGGCCCGCTCGTCGCGGGGGTCGACCGCGGCGCTCGCGGTCAGGGCCTCGATCGACCGGCCCCAGGCCAGGTCGGTCCGGCCGTCGGAGGCGGCCGCGATCAGTCGACCGAGCAGAGCCGCGGCCGGCTCCTGCAGCGCCTTGGGGAGCCGGCGGACGTCGAAGCGGCGCAGCCCTTCGACCGCGTTCCGGCTGTCGAGGCGACCCGAGGCCAGCGCCTCCTTCAGCCGTTCGTCGAAGCGCCTGCCGAGTGGCGGTACGCCGTCCTCGCTCGGACCGGGCGGGCGGGGGCAGCGGTCGGCGGCCCGGAGCGCGGCCGCGGGATCGATCGCACCTCTGAGCAGCGCCGTGCGGGCCGGTCCGGGGCGGACGGCGCGGCGGGCGGCGGTGGAGAAGATCCCCGGGGGCAGCGCCAGGCCCTCCGCCGTCGTGAGCTCCGCCACCGGGCCCTGCGGGGTGACCACCCGCCGCAGGGCGGGGCCGAACAGCCAGAGCCGGTGCAGCGGATCGGCGGGCAGTCGGCGCCGCCACAGGGCGCCGGAGGCGGCGAGGCCGAGGCTGAGCCGGCCGAGCCACTGGGCGGCGACGGCGAGCGCCCCGGCGTGCTCGCGGGCCTCCTCGACCAGCTGCTCCTGGAGGCGGACGCCCAGTTCGAGGCCGAGCCCGGCGGCTCCCCGGTGGCGCGGGTCGCCGTTGAGGCCGGCGGCCCAGGCGGTGGCTGCCGACGGCCAGAGCGCGCCGTACACCGGCGGCCCGATCACCGGGCGCCCGCGCGGGTCGGGCGGCGGGAGGGTGTGCTGCGGCAGGTCCACCGCGATCGCGGGATCCAGGTCCGGGTCGGTGGCGCCGATCGGCGCCAGCGCGCCGCGCAGCTCGACGGCCCGGTCCGCGAGGTACGGGTAGCGAACGGGTGCCCGGCCGGTCGCGGGGTCGGCGCCGCCGGGGGTCAGCCGGGCCGCCAGCTTGGCGAAGCTGCCGGGCTGGGCGGCGGTCCGGAAGCGCCAGCTGTCGTACACGGGCAGGGTGACCGGGGCGGTGCCCGTCCACCCCGGGACAGCGGGTACCAGCAGCGCGACGTAGTCGGTGTCCGCGGCGAGCGGGCGGGTCGACAGCAGGCGGGCCAGGTGGCGGCCCTCGGCCTGCTGGACGTGCCCGTGCGGGTGCGGCGCGGCGAGCGGGTGGGCGTTCTGGACCTCCGTGCCGAGCGACACGGAGTCGCCGGCGAGGGTCAGCTCGGTGCCCTCGACCCCGACCACCAGGGCCAGCCACGGCCGCAGGACCCCGGTGCCGGCCGCGGGGTTCGCGGCGGGGGTGTAGCGCCAGGGCAGGGCGGCGTCGGCGAACTCGATGTGCGGGCACTTGTCGGTCTCGGCGTCGACGGCCCCCGGCACCGGGTAGCGGCCGACGACCGCACCCGGTTTCAGGCCCGCCACGTCCTGCGGGCCGGCGAGCAGGAAGCGGACCTGGCGTGCCTCGGTGCCCGTGATCGCGCCGTCGGCGGCCCGGCCGGTGAGCGTCACGTCGGTGGACACCCGGGCGCGCCCGTCCTCGGAGCCCGTCACGAGTTCACCGACCCGCTCCCGGGCCCAGCTCACGAACGTCAGTGTGGGGGGCACTGCCGACACCTCCTCGGAAGGGCAGCTCTGCGGGACGGCATGTTCGCCTGACGGATCATCAGAACGGCACGGACGCGACCTGGTCGGTGGCGGGGACCGCCGCGGCCCCCGCACCGGCGGCGGTGAGCTGGTGGGCCTGGCTCTCGCTGAGCCCGCCGACCACCACAGCCCCGTCCGCGGCGTGCACCTGCCACTGCTCGTCGTGCACCCCGATCGCACCGGCGACCGCCGCCCGCTCGACCTGCCCGGTGCGGGCGCCGATCGCCCTGGCCAGCCAGCCGGGCACGACGAAGTCGAACCCCACCGACGGCGGGCTCGGCAGCCGGATCTGCTCGACCGTCACCACATGGGTGCGGGCCGGACCGTCCGCGGTGCCGGGCGCGCCGAGCCGGACCCCGCCGTCGAGGCGTTCGAACGCCTTGCGGTTGAGCGCGTCGCTGTCGGACAGTTCGGCGAAGGCGCCGGGCGCGAACCAGTCGACGGCGCTGCCCGTGACGGCGGGACCGGTCGCCGTGACGGTCTCCGGGGTGGCCAGTGGCGTGCCCTCGAAGCGTTGCAGGAAGAGGCCGAGCGGTGCCCGGGACTGCGTCCAGGCGACCTGCCCGACCGGGGAGAGGACCGGCAGCGCGGTGCCCGCCGCCGGTTCGACGACCGCCGAGCCGTCGGCGGCGCCCTCACCGGATGCGAGGTTGCCGGGCCGTTCGAGTTCGGCGGCCAGCTCGTCCACCGCGCTGCCGACCGGGACGGCCGTCGGACGTCCCTCGGAGCCGAGGGTGAACGTGCCCTCGAAGCAGATGTCGAAGAAGAGGATCTCGATGCAGTACTCACCGTGGAAGGTGATCGGGCCGGGCCCCGACAGCTCGCCCGTCACCCGGACCCCGGCCAGCGTCGCGCCCTCGAAGCGGACCCGGAACGAGGCCGAGAAGGTCGTTCGGAAGAAGAACGGGTCGAAGCGGATCAGCGTGTCGAAGCCGAGGAAGCCACGGGCGCTGATCGGGCCCGCGTTGACGGCGGCCTCCACCGCCGCACCGAGCTGAAGGGTGTTGGTGGTGACCGCGAAGTAGCCCTCGAACCGCAGGTACAGCAGGTCGGTGGGGGTGCCCCGGGTCATCGCGATCCGGGTGAGGGACGGCGGCAGCACCAGCGGGGCGGGGGAGTACGCGGGATGGAACCCGCCCACCGACAGCAGCACGTACGGCTGCTCTCCCCAGCTCAGCCGGAACGCGGCCCCGCCGGAGAGCTCCAGCACCTCCAGCAGCCGGCTGTCGACCAGGACGGCATCGAACTCCAGCACCCGCTTGGCGAAGTCGAGCAGACCGATGATGTCGAGGCGGATCTGCAGCAGCGGGCCACCGCCGGCCGGGTTGTCGATCACCGCCCGGGCCGAGCCGAGCAGCACGACCTTCGTCGGTCCGGGCAGCTCCACGAAGACACCGAGGTCGAACCGGACGAGTTCGGCCCAGGAGAGCTGGAGGGTCGGCCCGACCACGCTGACGCCGGGGGTGGGCGGGAAGACCGCGGACAGGTCGGCCAGCAGCACCGGAGCGTTGCGGATCGGGTCCTCGGGGGCGAGGATCCGGCCGACCGCGCCGGAGGCGAACCGGCCGCGCAGCGCGTCCACGTCGATCCGCCGGTTCAGCGCGAGCAGCCCGCCGACCGAGGAGAGCGCGAACCCGAAGCCCAGCTGGATCGGAGGGAACTCGGCGCGCAGCACGACCAGCAGGGCGAAGCCGCCGGCGGCCGGGCCGGTGTCCAGGATGCCGACCGCGGAGACCCCGACGGGGCCCAGATCGACCTCGAAGACCCCGGCGTAGCGGCCGGCCGGCTGGTCGAACAGCAGGAAACCGCCGCCCTGCACCGGGCCCGCGTCGATCGCCAGCCCGAGCCCCTGCGGGGCCAGGAACCGGAACGACACGTCCACCGGCCCGAGACTGCCCTGCCGGAGGGCGAGGTCGGTGCCCACACCGACGCCCTCGACCGACGCGGTGAACGGGCCGAGCGCGATGCCACCGGTCACCCGGGCCTCGGTCCCGATCCCGGCGGCGTTCGGCAGCACCACGACGTCCAGCCGGTCCAGACGGAGCGGACCGAGTTCGACGGTGAGCGGAACCGCGAGCCTGAGGGCCGCGCCGCCGCTGAACGTCACGCCCTCCTGCGCGCTCCAGCGCAGCCCGAGGTCGAGATCGAGCTCCAGCGTCCCGGGCAGGAAGGCGGCGAGGAAGCCGTCCGCACCGCCGAGACCGACCACCAGTCGGCCGTCCGCGATCTCGGCGTCCACGACCAGATCGGCCACCACCTCGGTACTGGCCGCCGCGAACCGCAGGCCGAGCCCGGCCTGCACGGACTCGGCGGTCAGCCGTGAGCCGTCCGCCTGCCCGAACAGCAGGATGGGCCCTGCCCCGGGTGCGGTGCGCCGGAATCCCAGGGTCAGCTCGCCGGACAGTTCCGGCGCCGGGGCGAGCGGGACCAGCCTGGCCGGCGGCTCGATCCGCACCCCCGCGCCGACGTCGAGCGCACCGACCGCCCGCAGCCGCACCTCCCACCGCTCACTGAGCGGGAGCAGCACGTCCACGCCGGTGAAGTCCACCACGTCGAGGGTCAGTTGCAGCGGCGTCGGCGCCGGGGCACCGCCGTCGGGCTCCAGCGCGAGCAGGAACGCGCGCAGCCGGGGCACGTCCGGCTCGATCACCGCGGGCAGCCCGATCGCGGTCAGCAGCGCGCAAAGGCGGCCCAGCAGCAGCCCGGCGTCCAACGCCTGCGCCGCATCGCCCCAGCGGTAGACGCTGTTCAGGGCCAGCGCGGGATCGTCGAACACCACCGGCAGCCGGTCGAGGCGCAGGCTGCGCCGCTGGTACGCCGCCCGGGTGCCGTCGGCGGGCTCGGTGACCGACTCGATCAGCCCGAGCAGCGCGAGCGTGCCGCCCAGCCTCGGGCGGTGCCGCTCCAGGTAGCTGACGATGGTGAAGTGCAGCAGCCGCTCGGGCAGTTGGGCGAGGATCGGGCCGAACTCGGGTGGTGCGCCCTGGAAGGCGTCCTTCACCTCGGTCGCGAGCCGGCCGAGCGAGGTGAACGTGGTGGCGACGACGGGTACGAGCTCCGCGAAGCCCTGCGCGATCAGCGCCCGGTCGTCCGCCCGGACGGCTGCGGCGAGAGCGGCCGTCCTGGGCGCGAGGCCGCCCAGCGAGGTGGCCGCCGTGGTGGCGGCGGACACCACGGCGGGGGCGTCCCGCACCGCGTCCGGGAGCGGCAGTCCCAACTCGGTGAAGAGCCCGTCGACATCGCCCGCCTGCAGCCGGGTGCGGAGCGGTTCGAGCAGGCGTCCGAGCTCGAGCGCGAGCAGTTCGGCGGTGCCGGCCATCAGCTTGTCCTTCCCGGTGGAGTCCGTCCCGGTTCGCCTTCCGGCGCCCTCATGGCCGACTCCGGGAACGTCCTGACCAGCGCGGCCGCCGGCCCGACCAGGCCGTGGCGCACGGCGGCGCGCGCCCAGGGGTGGGCGGACAGGTAGCGCGCGAGGGGCGGGCTGACCCGGTAGTACCAGCGGTCGAACCGCGGCCCCAGCCACGCGTCGCGGAAGCGGCGCAGCGTCACCACGTCGGGGTGATCGGGCGTGCCCATGGTGGCGGTGGCGACCAGGCAGGGCTTCCCGAGTCTGGCGGCGATCGTGCCGAGTGCGATCAGTGCGGCGTGGATCTCCCGCTCGATCTTGGCGTAGTGGCCTGGCGGACTCGTGTAGTCGGGGTGGAAGCCGGCCTCCTCCTCGTGCCCGGACTCGATGCCGAACGCGAAGACCGGTGCCCTGGCAGGGTCGTCGAACTGCTTGCGGAACGCGTAGTCGTGGGTGGTGCCGGTGACCGGCCCGCCGCCGACCGGGTGGTACAGCACCGCGGCCTGGGCCACCTCGTAGGTGGAGTGGTCGCGCCTGGGGTCGGGTGCCGTTGAGCCGATCACCACGCCGGCGCTGGCCAGAATGGCGTCGCGCATCGAGTCGCCGATGAAGCCCAGGTTCTTCTTGACGAAGTGCGGTGCGGAGTCGGTGACGAACTCCTTGTAGTCGGGGTCGGTGAGCGGGAGGGACAGGCTGCCCGGCCGCAGACCGTCGCGCTTGCCCGTCCAGGCGGGGGAGGAGAAGGTCATCGTCGGATCGTCGCCGTTGTCCTCCAGGCCCCAGGGCAGCAGGACCTTGCGGCCGAACTGGTGGATGTCGACGAAGAACGCGGGCTTCTTGGTGTCGACGATCCACTGCACGTTGGCGGTCTCCGGCTCGGAGGTCACCGAGGGGCCGCGGTAGGTGTCGTCGGACTCGTCGACGGCTTCGGCCGGACCCGTGGGATAGTCCGCCCGGTAGAGGGCCATGTCGTAGTAGTCCTCGAACTTCCACGCGATGTCGTGGTTCCGGTTGATGTCGACACCGATCTTCGCGGGGTCGGGATGCGGTCGCCGGTTCTTGCGCCACCCGCCGGAGAACGGCGACGGAGGGTGCAACTGGTCGAAGAGCCGCCCGTCCGGATTGATCAGCGGCGCGATGTACAGGTCGACCGCGTCGATGATCTTCTTGACGTCGCTCGCCAGGATCGTGAAGTCGGGGTAGCCCACCGCCGGGCCCGAGGGAAGCGGTTCGCAGGACATGGCGGGGAACGTGATGTCGCTGCTCCCGTCGTGGCTGACCAGGATGGACTGGGCGAAGCGGATCAGCGCGTCCGGCGGTGCGGACTCGCGGGCGTGCACGCCGCCGATCAGCACCATGACCGGCCGGTTGGAGCCGCTTCCGTTCGCGATCTTGATGAAGTGGATGTCCTTGCCCTCGACGCTCTTGTTGGGAAACCTGTCGAGCGTGCACAGGGCCGGGAAGGAGGCCGCGAGGTCCGCCAGCGCCGCCTCGATCTGGGCCGGGGTCTGCGGGACGTTGATCGCGGCGTAGGGCGGGGGCATCGCTCACGCCTCCCCGCGGGCGCCACGGCCCTGCTCGATCGCCGCCGCCAGCCGGCTCTGCTGCCCCGCGACGGCCTCGGTCGAGATCAGCACCACCACCACGGCGCCGGCCGCGACCGCCGCCTCGACCGCCTCGTCGGACGCGTACGCGGCGACCCGGAGGTTCCCGTCGTCGAGCGTCACCAGGCTCGCCCGGACGTCCTGGATCTCAGGCATGGCCACCACCGCGCGCAGGACCTCCGCGGAACCCGCGATCTGCACCAGGCTCACAGCGCTCTCCTCGTGATCAGAGAACGACCGGACCCGGAGGACGAGGCCGCCGCACGCGCAAGGCCGCCGCACGCGCGAGGTCGCCGCACACACACCTGACACGGTGGCCCTGGGCGATGCACCGGCGGATCGGACCCGGTCAAATGGGAAACGCGACGGCCGAGTTGCATGCCGACGGCCGTCTGAATCCGGGTACTTCCAGCCTGGCACACCAGGCCCCGGGCGCAACCTGCATGGGCGGACCCCGGGGACTGTTGACGCTGTGTGACCCCGTCCCGTCCTCACGCTCCGCACACGGCAGCCCTGAACCTCGGTCGGCGACGTCGTGCAGCGGCACACCGGCGGCGCCGATCCCCGTTTCGGAACGGGAGGCGCACGTACTCACTCACGGGGCGGACGGTAGCGCGGCGCGTCGCGGGCCCGAAGGCCCGCGAGCTGCGCCACGTGAGTGATGGTGCGTCAGATCTTCCCATCCGTCGTACCCAAACAAAACCGCACGTGGAAACCATTCTGCTGCCCCTCGCACGTGTCGTGGGGGCGCGTGTCGCCGTGCTCCGGTCGGCGGTGCCCCGCGCCATGGTGGGGCGCATGGGCATCGACCTGAAGCAGACCGCGATCGATCCGGACCTGCCGACCATCCCCCCGACCCGCAACACCCAGGAGGCCGTCCGGGCCGCCCTGGGTGACATGCAGGGCAACATCCTCAAGAGCCACGGCCGCGACCACAGCCGCCACCTGTTCATCACCTTCGCCGTCGCGAGCCCCGACGACCGGCGGAAGGCGCGGCAGTGGCTGGCCTCGCTGGCCCAGCCCACGTACATCACCTCGGCCCTGACACAGTACGAGGAGGCGAACGGCTACCGGGACACGCTGAGGACGATCGCGCAGAACGGCGCGATCACCCCCGCCGACCGGACGGCGATGGTCCTCTCCGCCAGCTCCGTCTTCGTCGGCGCGATGGTCTCGGCCGCCGGGTACCGGGACCTCCGGCTCGGCACGGACCTCACGCCGGACGACCCGTCCTTCGCCGCCGGCGCCAAGAACCGGGTGACGGTCCTCAACGACCCGCCGGTGACCGCATGGGAGCCCACCTTCCAGGCCACCCTGCACGCCCTCGTCATCGTCGCCGACGACGATCCGGTCCTGCGCATCGACCCGCTGGTGGCGGAGCTGACGCAGCAGCTCGCGGCGATCGGCGCCACGGTCGCCGAGGAGACCGGCACCGCCATGCGCTTCGACGCCCAGGGCAACCCGAGCCCCACCGGGACGGTGCACGAGCACTTCGGCTTCGCGGACGGCGTGAGCCAGCCGCTCTTCTTCGCCCGGGACATCGAGCAGGCCAGGACGGGCAACGGCGGCATCGACAGCTACGACCCGAGCGCGCCGCTGGACCAGGTGCTGGTCAAGGACCCGGCGGGCGGGAGCGACGGCTACGGCTCCTACTTCGTGTACCGCAAGCTGGAGCAGGACGTGCCGGGCTTCCGCGGCGACGAGAAGGCCCTGGGGCAGGAGATCGCGAAGCAGACCGACCCCAAGGCGCAGGAACCCACGGACGCCGACATCGCCCTGGCCGGCGCCTACATGGTCGGCCGGTTCAAGGACGGGACCCCGGTGGTGGACCAGCAGGTGCCGGGGCTGTCCTCACTGCCGAACAACTTCACCTACGACGGCGACGTCGACGGGGTGCGCTGCCCCCTCGCGGCCCACGCCCGCAAGGTCAACCCGCGCGGCGACAAGCAGCGCCAGTTCGGGGTGCCGCTCACCCAGGAACGGGCCCAGCGCATCGCCCGACGGGGCATCAGCTACGGCCCGGTGACACTGGACCCCGCCCCCACCGACACCGTGGGACTGCTGTTCCTGTGCGCGCAGAGCAGCATCCCGGACCAGTTCGAGTTCATCCAGGCGCTCTGGTCGAACTTCGAGGACTTCCTGCGCCCCGCCACCGGCCTGGACGCGGTGATCGGCCAACTGCCCTCCGGGGAGTCCCGGGACAAGGCGGTCGAGCAGCCCTGGCCCAAGGTGTACGGCTCGCACAACCAGCTGGACTTCTCGAAGGAACCGCCGGTGCCGACGGACCCGTTCTTCCCGAAGCGGGTCGGCCAGTGGGTGACCATGCGCGGCGGCGAGTACTTCTTCGTGCCGAGCCTGAGCGCCCTGACGAGGTTCGGCACCGTGGTGGAGCCGGCCGGGAACGGGGCCTGACCGTGAGCCTCCACCAGCGGGCCGTCAACGATCTCGCCCGGCACCTCAGCGGGTACGTCTGCGAGCCGGGCAGCCCCGACTACGCCAAGGCGATGGAGATCGACAACGGCCGGACCCGGACGCCCCCGGCCTACGTGGTGCGCGCCAACTCGGTCGCCGACGTCACCCGGGCGATCGCGTTCGCCCGGGAGCTCGAACTGCCGATGACCGTACGCGGCGGCGGCCACAGCGCCGCCGGGTACTGCCTCAACCGGGGCGGCGTCGTGCTGGACCTCGGGCTGATGAAGGCCATCACGCTGGACCGGGACAGCAAGCGGCTGCGGGTCCAGATGGGCGCCATCTGGAGCGACGTGTACGGGTACGTCGCCCGCAACGCCACCCCGCTGATCCCGATCGGCGGCGGCTGCCTGACCGTCGGCCTGCCCGGTTTCCTGCAGGGCGGCGGCTACAGCTTCGTCTCCCGCTCCTACGGACTGGGCAGCGACAACGTCACCGAGATCAAGCTGGTCGACGCCGCGGGCCGCCTGCGCACCCTGACCGCCGACGCCCCCGACGAGGCCGACCGGGACCTGTTCTGGGCCTGCCGCGGCGGAGGCGGCGGCAACTTCGGAGTCGCCGTCGAGATGACCCTCCAGCTGCACACACCCGCGGCCGCCACCGTCATGGGCGGCGAGCTGTCCTACCCGCTGGAGCGCGCCCAGGAGGTCATCGCCGCCTACGACGCGTGGGCCGAGGACGTCCCCCAGGCGATGGCCGCCTACGGCTACGTCGGCCGCGACCCCGACCCGGCCGAGCCGACCCGGAAGATCCCCACCTTCCGGATCACCCCGGTCTTCAACGGGGAGTACGCCGACGGCGTCGACCTGCTGCAGCCGATGCTGCGGCTCAAGCCCTTCAACGCGAGCATCTACTCGATGCCGCTGCCGACCTGGGAGGCCACCATCGGCCGCTCCACCCTGGTCGGCGACCGCCAGGCCTACATCCGCTCCGGAATGATCGGCGAGAGCGGCTGGCACAGCGACATGATCGAGGCCGTCAAGGACGCGATGGAGAGCGCGCCCTCGCCCGACAGCTTCGTCGTGTGGACCCACGGCCGCGGCAAGGTCCGCCACCCGGACGGCGACGACCACGGGGCCTACCCGCACCGCGACAAGCGCTACATCTTCGAACTCAAGGCCATCTGGACCGACCCGGCCGACACCCGCACCAGCGTGGAGTGGGCCTTCGACTTCGGCGAGGCGCTCAGCGCCGACTTCCACGGCGCCTACGTCAACTACATCGACCCGCTGCAGAAGGACTGGGCCGTGGCCTACTACGGCGACAACCTGGCCCGGCTGAGGGCCGTCAAGGCGGCCGCCGACCCCACCGGCTTCTTCCGCTTCCAGCAGTCGGTCGACTCGACCTTCGAACCGGACCTCAGCCGCCCGCTCGACCTGAGCCCGATCAACCGCACCCTCTGCTGACCCGCGATCCCGGGAGCAACCCATGGCCAACGGCACACCGACCGCCAGCCCCCAACAGATCTTCACCGAACTCTCCGTGGCCCTGACCGGCTACGACAGGGCGGAGCTGGCCGGCACCGGCCTGATCGAGACCTACTACACCACCCTGCTGCGGCTCATCGGCGAACGCGAGGCCGGGCACCTGTTCCAGGCCGCGGCCGAAGCCCTCGCCGCCGACCGGAAGAACCACGACGGCGAGGCCCTGCGGAGGCAGGTCGTCGAGAACCCGCGCTACTCGCCGGTCGTCGTCAGCCTGATCAAGCTCTGGTACCTCGGCAGCTGGTACCCGCTCTCCGGCCGATACCGCGACATCAACGGATCGACCGCCGACGACGTCGAGCACGTCGTCTCCCCGCAGGCCTACCGCGAGGGCCTGGCCTGGGCCGCCGCCGGAGCCCACCCCATGGGCGCCAAGCCGCCCGGCTTCGGCTCCTGGGCGGAACCGCCCTCCCTGCCCGTCTTCTGAGTCCGAGGAACGCCATGGAAACCAACGACTACGACATCGTCATCGTCGGCGGCGGCATCTCCGCGGCCACGCTCACCAAGACGGTCATCGAGAAGGCCGCCGCCCAGACCCCGCCCCGACACCCCCGCATCCTCATCCTGGAGGCCGGCCGGGCTACCGCGATGAGCGCCGACAAGTACGACACCTATGTGGACGCGTACCAGGAGACGGTCGCCAAGGTCCCGAACTCGCCCTACCCCGCAAGCAGTTCCGCACCGCAGCCGGACGTCCTCGACATCGGCCGGCCGATCATGGGCGACGACGGCGGGACCAGAGTGCCCAGCGACAGCGGCTACTTCGTCCAGATGGGCCCGCTGCCTTTCGGCAGCGACTACACCCGATCCCTCGGCGGCACCACGCTGCACTGGCTCGGCACCTGCCTGCGGATGCTCCCCAACGACTTCCGGATGTGGGACGCGTACCGGCGCAGCGTGAACTGGCCGTTGGGCTACGAGGACCTGAAGCCCTACTACGAGCGGGCCGAGTGGGAGATCATCGGCGTCTCGGCCAACGTCGAGGACCAGGTCTACCCCGGCATCGGCGGCGACCCGAAGCGGTTCTTCAAGAGCGCCGACACCAAGAAGTTCCCCGACGGGGACTACCACTTCCCGATGGAGCGGATCCCCAGCAGCTACCTCGACCAGTACCTGGCCAAGAAGTCCGCGGGTCTGGTGGTCGAGCTGATCGACGACCACGGCAGGCCGCACGCCTTCCCCATCGAGCTCAGCAACACCCCGGTCGGCCGAAACTCCCAGCCGTCCAAGGGCTACCAGGTAATCGGCGCGGTCGGGAACTTCGACCACGGGCAGCGCTGCGAGGGAAACTCCAGCTGCATCCCGATCTGCCCCGTCCAGGCCAAGTACAACGCGCTCAAGACGCTCTACGAACTGATCGTCAAGTACCCGGACCGGGACCCGGTTGACGGCGGCCCCCGCAAGGCCAGGGTCGCCATCCGCAGCCAGTGCGTGGTCTCCCGCGTCCGGCACACCCAGCAGAACGGCGGGACGGGGACGGTCACCGGACTCACCTACCAGACGTACTCCGACGACGGCAGAGCGCCGGTGGAGCACACCGTCACCGCCGACACCTACGTGCTGGCCGCCAACGCCATCGAGAACGCCACCCTGCTGCTCGCCTCCGGTGCCGCCAACAACAGCGACCAGGTCGGCCGCAACCTGATGGACCATCCGCTGCTGATCACCTGGGGCCTGCTGGAGGACAGCGTCGGCGCCTTCCGCGGCCCCGGTTCGACCAGCGGAATCCCCGCCTTCCGGGACGGCACCTTCCGCTCGGAGCGCACCGCCTTCCGCGTCGAGATCGGCAACTGGGGCTGGAACTTCCCGGAGAACGCCCCCTACGACACCGTCCACGACCTGGTCGGCGGCGGGCAGAGCGGGCAGGTGGGGCTCTACGGCAAGGAACTGCGCAAGCGGCTCGGCGAGATCCTTCCCCGCCAGTTCCGGATCGCCTGGGAGCTGGAGCAGGATCCCGAACCGACCAACCGGATCACCATCGACGACCGCTACAAGGACGGGCTCGGCAACCACCGACCCGTCATCCACTACGACCTCTCGCCCTACGTGCGGGCCTCGCTGCCCTGGGCCGCGGAGGCGAGCCGGCAGCTGTTCACCCAGCTCGGCATCGGGGACAAGGTCCGGCGCCCCGAGTACCGGCCCGGCGACTACACCCACTACGACCCGAACGACCCGTCGGCCGTCACCCACGACGGCGTGACCTACTGGGTACGCGGTGCGGGACACGTCGTCGGCACCCACCGGATGGGCACCGACCCGACCACCTCCGTGGTCGACAGCCACCAGCGCAGCCACGACCTGCCCAACCTCTACATCGTCGGCTGCGGCAGCATGCCGACCCTGGGCACCTCCAACCCCACGCTCACCATGACCGCGCTGGCCATCCGAACCGGCGACCGGATCGCCGAGCAGCTGAAGGGGAAGGACGCATGACCGAGCCCACCAGGATCACCACCCTCAGGGACCTCAAGGCCGCCCTGCAACTGGCCGTCGGACTGGAGCTCAGCACCGTCCCGGTCTACCTCACCGCGCTGTACTCCATCGAGGACGGCCGCAACACCGACGCGGCGCAGACGATCCGCAGCGTGGTCATGGAGGAGATGCTCCACATGACGCTCGCCGCCAACGTCCTCAACGCCCTCGGGGAGATCCCCAGCCCCGAGCCGGTCGAGTTCCAGGGCCGCAGGAACCTCAGCCCGATCCCCGCCTACCCGCTGGACAGCCCGCTGATCTCCGGCATCGGCACGCTCGAACTGCTCCCGCTCACGCCCCGCGCCGTGGACGGCTTCGTCCGGATCGAGCACCCGCTGCACGGCGCCGCCACCCTCGACGCCATTCCCGCGAAGGCGGGCGGGTTCCGCACCATCGGCGAGTTCTACGACGCGGTCGACGCGGCCCTGAAGGACCCCGCGATCTGCCCGGACGGCGTCTTCGCGTCCGTCCGCCAGATCCCGGACAGCGACTACTACGGCGGCGCCGGCCACCTCATCGAGGTGAAGGACCGCGCCACCGCCCGCGAGGCCGTCCTGAAGATCATCGACCAGGGCGAGGGCCTGCCCGAGGACTGCCTGCACCGGCCCGCGAAGACCGTCACCGACGCGGACCGGCTCGGCTCCGGCTGGCAGATGTACTCCCACTACGCCCGCTTCCGCGAACTCCAGACCGGCCGCCGGTTCCGCACCGACCAGCTGGCCGACCAGAACCCCGAGGGAGCCATGCTGCTGGTCGACTACACCGCCGTCCAGCCGGCCCTGTACACCCCGCGCAACGGCGACTCCGACGACAGCCCCGAAGGCTCCGCCCTGGACGCCTTCGACCTGGCGTACTCGCAGCTCGTCGACGACGTCTACCTCGCCTTCGCGGGCGAGCCGAAGGAGGTCGTCGACCCGCTCGACCGGTACGCCGACCGGGGCCGGCCGGCGCTGCGACTGGCCGTCCACGCCATGTACGCGCTGAAGAACGCGGCCACCGCCCTGATGCGCATCCCGAACCCGGCGAAGCCCGGGCACACGCTCTGCCCCCGGTTCTCCTACGTGCCACCGGGCGGAGACCGGGACAAGCTCGTCCAGCGCGTCGAGGGCCGAGGAGGGCAGGACCGGTGATCTCCATCGTCACGAAGTGGTGGTACGTGCCCGGCCGTGAGCAGGAGGCGGTGGCCGCCCTGAAGGACCTGGTGCAGCAGGTGAAGGACGGTGAGCCCGACACCCTCATGTACTGCCTGCACACCGCCGAGGTGGCGGGCTCCCTGCCGCCGCCCACCCAGAACGAGGTGATCTTCATGGGAGCCTGGACGAGCCGCCAGGCCTTCGACGACCACCGGAACGGCAAGATCTTCACGGACTGGCTGGAGAAGCACCTCGACCTGTTCGTCCAGAACGACAACAGACTCTACGTCAGCGCCGAGTTCGCCGACCGCTTCGCCGGCTTCGTCCGCGGAGCGGCGATCGGCTGACCGCCACCGCCCGGCGGCAACTCTCCTCCTTCCCGTCGGCACGGGGAGGAGGAGAGTGTTGCGACACATCAAGCAATGGCTCAGCGGTCTGTGGCCCGTGGCGTCCCGGCCGGCCCGGGTGCGGGGCCGGCGGTGGCGTGCGGGCTCAGGCGGTGGGCAGGCCGGCGTAGGTGCGCAGCTCGGTCCGATCGGCGGGGATGTGCCAGCCGCGCAGGATCTCCAGGAAGTTGCCCCAGCACCAGGTGTCGTCGCCGAGCGAGGCCAGGGTGGTCACCAGGCGCTGCTGGCTGTGGTCCAGCTCGGCGAACGGCGGGAGGGCGGCCTGCCGGCCGCCGCCGAAGGCCAGCCGGAGGGCCGCGGCGGTGACGGGGAAGGCGGCCGGTCCGGCGGCCAGGGCGAGGCCGGTGGTCACGGCGTCGAGGGCTTCGGCCGGGTAGCGGTCGGCGACCTGGGTGAGGGCCAGGGCGGCGTACCCGCGCAGGTCTCCGTCGTGGAACGGAACCGCGAGATCCTCCCCTTCCTGTTCCTCGGTCTCGGCGGCGGCCAGTTCGGCGAGCACCGCCGCGTCGACGGCGGCCTCGGCACCGGTGCTGCCGAGCCGGGCGAGGCCGATCGCGGCGCCCCAGCGCACCGCCGGGTCCTGGGCGGCCAGGAACGGCCGGAGCCGCTCCACGACGGCCGCGTCCCCGAGCAGTCCGGCCGCGATCAGCGCGGTGGCTGCGACCGCCGGGACCGGCTCGCGTGCGGCGAGGTCCAGCAGCTGCGGCAGGGTCGCCGCGGCCTCCTCGGGGAACCAGGCCAGCACGCGGCAGGTCGCGGCCCGGACGGCGGGTTCGTCGTCGGCCAGCAGCGCGGCCAGCGCGGGCACCTCCCGCCTGACGGCGTCGTAGGCCGCCAGTTCGGCCTCGCACGCGGCGAGGTGGCCGTCGAAGTCGAACATCCTGCGCTGGAACTCGCGGGCCCGGCGCTCGCCCTCGTCGGCGGCCCGGGCGACCCAGGCGTCGTACTCGGCGATCGTTTCGGCCGGGTCCTGGGCCCGCAGTTCCGCGATCCCGTGCCGCCAGGCCGCGACGGCCACCCCGTCGGGAAGGTGCGCCTCGTCGTAGCCGATCGCCAGCGCGGAGAGAAGCTCCAGGGCCTCGGCCCGGCCGGGCAGGGACCGGTCCGCGGCCATCCGGGCCAGGAAGGGCACCGCGAAGGCCGAGGCCTGGTAGCGGCTGCCCTGGTGGAAGACGTTGCCGTACAGGGCGTGCAGGGCCCGGCCGCGCCCTTCCCGGTCCTCGCCGCACAGGGCGCGCAGCTGGTCGGGGACGTCGCCCGCGGGCCCGTAGGCGTGCTCCAGCGACGCCCAGTCGATGGCGTCCAGGCCTGCGAACACGCTGTCATTGGTCTCACTCGTCACGGGTGAGAACCTCCCACACCGCACTGACATGCCGTTCCGCTGGTGGTTCGTCGCGCCCCTGGGGACGTTGGCATGGTCGATGGGGGAGTCGCACGGGAACATGCTCCCTCACCGGGTGACTCGCCTGACGCTCTGTCGGCGCGACGACGCGATGGCCCGGACCGTGCACCCGGCGCAGCACCACGATCGTCGCCCCGGGTTCTCCCGGCAGCCGCAGGGGCGACGGCCGGCGTTGGTCGACCGCTGCCACGCTCACGGGCGGATCCGCCCTGACGCGAGGAGTGCCATGCGACTCAGACCCCCGTCCCGCCGTACCGCCGCACTCGGCACAGCCGTTGTCACGGTCGTCGTGGCCGCGCCGGCCGCGCACGCCGCCCCCGGCGCGCCGGGCACCCGGCCCTCGTTCTGCCAGCACGACAACCGCTCCACGCCGTTCGCGCAGTACCTGTGCGCCGAACCCGGCGAGCTGCTCGACGTCCGCATCGGCGACGTGCACCCGACCCAGCCCTCGCTGGGCTACGACGAGGTGTACTACAAGCTCGGCCGCTACACCCTCGGCAAGGACGCGGTCAACAAGAAGTTCAGCGACTGGTGCGAGGCCGACGGCCGCATCGACGCGGCGACGGTCCTGCCCGGCGCGCGCCTGGACGACCCGTCCTCCTTCACCTGCCAACTCCCCGTCGGCGCCGAGACGGCGGGCAGCATCGCGCCGATGAAGACGGTCGTCATCGGTCCGCACGGCGAGCCGTTCCTCACCGACGGGCACCACACGCTCACGTCCTTCTACGAGACTCCCGACGGCGGCGCCGACCTGCACGTCCGACTGCGGGTGCTGGCCAATTTCAGCAACCTCACCCGCCAGGCGTTCTGGGCCCAGATGCAGGCGCACAAGTGGGTGTACCTGCGCGACCCCGAGGGCAACCCGGTCGCGGTGAACAAGCTGCCGACCGGCGTCGGACTGGCCAACTTCAGCAACGACAAGTACCGCGGCCTGCTCTACTTCGGCCGCGACATCGGCTACACGCAGAACGACCTGCCGTTCCAGGAGTTCTACTGGGGCAGCTGGGTCCGCGACGCGAACCCGGTCGACCTGTCCGACTGGGACCCGAACGACCTCGGCAGCTACCTGGCCACCGTCAAGAGCCTGACCCGGGCGATGACCGCGCTGCCGAAGGACGCCGTCGTCGACAGCGGCTTCAGCGCCGCCGACCTCGACGCCCTGGACCAGTGGAACGCGGGCAAGGCCGCCAACAAGGGCGAGTTCGACAAGCTGAGCAAGCCGTACTCCGACCCGAAGCCCGGCAAGCTCGCCTACGCACTCGAGTACAAGCGGGTCCACGCACTGGGCTGACCGGGCCAGCCCCGAAAGCGATGAACGCCTCCCGACGAGGACCGGCCAACCACGGCCGGTCCTCGTCGTTCGGCCCGCCTGCTCGGCCGGCGGACAGAACCACCCTGGTCCGACCAAGGTCCGGCGGCCACCGTGCTGCAGCGCCTCGGGCGGCCGCCGGTGGGGCCGCTTTCCCGTGTCCCCCGACGCCTCTTGAAGCACTCGGGAGGCGGGTGCTCGGCCGGACCGGCTGGTGTCCCCAGCTCTGGACGATGGTTTCGACGCGCGAGCAATCAGGGCCGTGAGTGGTTTTCGACGCGCGGGCCGTCAGGCCCCGGGCCTACTGGAGCGGACCCTCACCTCGACCACCCGGCAGCTGCTGTGCCCGGCCCGCCTGCTGCGCCTCGCGGATGAATACCGACCGCCTCCGTGCCGAGCACAGGGCAGAGGGCCGCCGGGACCGAACCCGAGACCCCCGCGAATCACCGCGCGCCGATTCAGGCCCCGAGGCAGCACGACGCGCGTCCCTCCAGGCCCTGTACCCCCGCGCGTCGAAACACCACCGAAGCCGTGCTCCACGCTTCACGACCGACGCGACCTCACGCCACCGGAGCCCACTGCCGCACACGCCCGTGAACGTGCCGTGGGCCCGGGGTCCTGTCCAGGGCTGCCCCGACTTGTCCGCCGCCGGCCTCGGTACCACCGCCACACGTGGCGGCTCGCCTCAGGTGGGACCGGCCGTACGCCGTAGACCGTCCTCGGCCTCCTCGATCATCCACCGGTTCGGGATTCGGGCGCCGATCTCCAGGGTGCGCGCGTAGTGCTCTCGTGCCTGCTGGAAATCAGCCGCGCGCTCCTCGCACCTGGCGACGTTGTACAGGCTCCATCCGGCCAGTTCGTCCTCGCCGGAATCCAGGGCGACGCGCACGGCAGCCCTATAGTGCTCCTTCTCGCGGTGGGTATCGCCGTCGCAGGCTGCCAGCTCGGCCATCTGGTGGTGGGTCCAGCCCGCAGGTGCCGCGAAGTGCTGGGTCTCCGCCACCGCCAGGGCCTGTTCGAAGTAGTCCTTGGCCGCGTCCGGTTCACCCTTTCTGCGCCGGTAGGTGCCGAAGTTGTGCAGGCTCCAGGCCTGCAGGAGCGCGTCATCGGTTTCGTCGGCGATGCGCGCGGCGCGGGCGAAGAACCGTATGGCCATGTCCGGGTCGTCGGCGCGCGAGCGACATGAACCGAGGCCGTCCCAGGCCCAGCCTTCCTGCTGCCGGGCATGCTGCTGGATCGCCAGGTCGAGAGCCGACCAGTAGGTGTCCTCGGCGCGCTGCACGTCGCCGTGGTCGCGGTCGTGGGTCGCCCGCGTGAGCAACTGGTCGATGTCGGCCGGTCCCGAGTCGGTGGCCTCCAGGCTCTTGACGACGTCTCTCAGGGAGGCGGCTGCGACGGCTGCCGCGGGGCGCTCGCTCGGCTCCCGCCGCAGGAGCTGGCTGATCAACGATGTCAGTGCGGCAGCCCTGCGCATCGGTTCTGGAACGCCGCGGCTGACCGCCAGGAGTACCTGTGGGAGGGACTCTCCCGGGAACGGCAGCCGTCCCTCCACAGCGCGGTACAGCGTCACGCCGAGCGACCACATGTCCGACGCAGGTGAGGACAGCCCGTCGTGGATCTGCTCCGGGGCCATGAACGGTGGTGTCCCGGGCGCCGTCCTTGTGGCCGTAAGCGTCACCTCGTTCGGTGCTGAGGCGATCCCGAAGTCCGCGAGCACCGCCCGGTCGTCCGCCAGGAGGATGTTGGCCGGCTTGATGTCCCGGTGGACCACACCGGCCGCATGCGCCGCGGCCAGGGCGGCAGCGACCTGTGCACCGATTCGTGCCGCCTCCACGACCGCGAGCGGTCCTGATTCGAGGGCGTGTTGAAGGGAACGCCCCTCCACGTACTCCATCACCATCCACGGCAGACCGTTGTGGTCGGAGAACTGATCGAACACGGTGACGATGCCAGGATGACGGAGATTCCCGGCCGCCCGCGCCTCCCGCTCCGCCCGCGCCAGGAGGATCTCGCCCGGCTCACCCGGCGATCCCTCAGGAACCGCGACTCGCTTGAGTACCACGCGGCGTCGCAGACGTGTGTCGTACGCCAGCCATGCCTCCCCCTGGCCACCCGCGCCCAGCTTCTGTTCCAGCCGGTACCGGCCCCCGACTTCCTCAACCGTTCTCGGGTGCGTCATGAGACCACGTAAGCATGCCGCAGGCCGTCGGCGCAGCCGTCTCCCACGATCCTCAGGACCGTCGCACGGGCGCAGGCGACCACCGCGGTGGAGCGCCACCCGTCGGGCCGGTGTGGGCGGCCGGGGGCCGGATGCGGCTGGTTGGTGGGGTCAGCGGTATTCGCAGAGGTAGGCGGTTTCGCCGTCGACCTTGAGGTGGAACGTGCTGTTGCCCGGGACGTCGAACCGGGCGCCGGCGGCGAACGTCTCCCAGTCGTCGGCGCCGGGCAGCCTGACGGTCAGGGCACCGCTGATCACGTGCATGGTTTCCGGGCCGGCGGTGTCGAACCGGTAGTCGCCGGGGGCCATGACACCGATGGTCGCCGGCCCGTGCGCCTGGTTGAAGGCGATCGACTTGACCGTGCCGTCGAAGTATTCGTTGACCTTGAACATGGGCATCCCCTCGGGGAACGGGCGGGAACGAGCGGGCTGCTCGCCGCGTGCTGGGTGTCGGCAGGGGAAAGCTACCGGTGGTGCCGTCGGGGCCGGTGATCCGTCTCGCCCCGCGAAACGCGTTCAACGGCATGCCGGCAGTGCCGGCGGGCAACACCGGGACGCCGTCACCCCTACAGCGGCAGCTCGACCACCAAGGGCCGGTGGTCCGAGATCGGCATTCTGGGCGCCCGCACCGAGTCCGGCCGGTGCGGCCCGAGTCCGGCCGGGAGCCCGGACGCGAGAATGTGGTCGAGCTGCACCAACGGGCGGTGCGACGGAAAGGTCGGGACGCGGGCCAGGTCGCGCCAGCCGGGCCGGGGTGGTGCGACGGTGGGCCGGGGCGTCGAGGGCCTCGACGAGGAGAACAACTCGGCCGCGCCGAGCGTGGCCGCGGGAATCGCGCCGACGAGATTGAAGTCGCCCAGCAGGATGTGCGGCCGGGGCAGGTCGGCGATCCAGCCGTGCACGGCGAGGAGTTGGCGGACGTTCCACGCCGGGACGAACGACAGGTGCAGTGCCACCGCCGTGAACGGGCCACGGCGCCCCTCCAGTACGGCGGCCAGTGCCGCGCGCGGCCGGTCGCGGATCACCGTGAGGCCCGTCCGTCCGGCCACCCGCAGCGGCAGGGCGACGGGAGGCGCGGTGAATCGCCGGGCCCGCCAGCTCAGGACCGGCAGCCTGGACAGCAGCGCCACGCCGTGCGAGGGAGCCTCTCCGTCGTGCCCCGCGCCCTGCGGTCCGTACACCCGTAGCCCCGGTTCGGACCGGTCGAGGACCCAGCCCCGGCCGGGCAGGGAGCGGGCGTGGAGCGCCGAGACGTACCGCCAGTCCACGGCGCCGGTCGCCTCGGCGATCGCCCGCGCCTGGTCCACGCGGCCCGACCGCTCCTGGAAGCGGTCGAGCTCCTGCAGCGCCACCACGTCGGCGTCCAGGGTTGCGACGGCGTCGATGAGCGGGTGCACGGTGGCGGTGCCGGAGGCCGTCAGCGAGGGGCGGCCGTCGTCCAGGATCTGCCGCCCGTGCAGGACGTTGAAGGTCGCAAGGCGCACGAGCGCGGAGCCGATCACCGTCAGACGGTACAACAGCGGGCCGAGCCAAGAGCGTTGACGGCCGCACCGGCTCGCCCGGTTCGGCAGACGCTTCGACCGGTGCGGCCAGGCCTGGCTGTTGCCGGTCTTCCTGTACGCGGAACTCCCGCGGGTCACCCCTGCCCGACCGGCCGCACCCGTGGCATTGGTCCAGACCTATTGACGGGCCTTTCCGCCCCTCCTACGATCCGGTCCGGCACAGCTCCGTATGTCCCCACCTCACCCACAGTCGAGCGTCACACCCCCACGCTCTGGTCATGCCCATGACGCTCGGCGGGAAGGGAGCACAGCATGTTCCGTCGAAGGTCGCGTACTCCACGTCCGTCGGGCGATGTCAGCGCCTGCCCGGGTCCCGGCCGCCTCGAAGGCGACCAGGCAGGGAGCGAGCCGCCCCGGGCTCCTCGTCCGCACGGGTCGACCGTCGAACGCGCATCGCAGGTGAACCGAACCAGCAGGGCCAAGCACGGGCGAACCGTCCTGAGGCGCTCGATCGCGGGGGTGAGCGCCGCCGCGGTCATCGGTGCCGGCATCGCCGTGGCCGGCTCCGTCACGGCCGGGGCCGCCACCCCCAACCTGGTGGCCAACTCCGGCTTCGAGAACGGACTCTCCGGCTGGACCTGCTCCAGCGGCTCCGGCACCGCCGTCAGCAGTCCGGTCCACGCCGGCGCCTCCGCGCTCAAGGCCACGCCGACCGGCCAGGACAACGCCCAGTGCGCGCAGACCGTCAGCGTGCAGCCCAACTCCCAGTACACGCTGAGCGCCTACGTCCAGGGCAGCTACGTCTACCTCGGCGCCACCGGCAGCGGCCTCACCAGCGCCCCGTCCACCTGGACGCCGAACAACCCGTCGTACGGCCAGCTCAGCGTCAGCTTCACCACCGGGGCGAACACCACCTCGGTGACCGTCTACGTGCACGGCTGGTACGGGCAGCCCGCGTACTACGCGGACGACGTGTCGCTCACCGGCCCCGGCGGCAGTAGTCCCTCGCCGACCGCCAGCCCGTCGAGCAGCGCTTCGCCGAGCAGCAGCCCGTCGACCAGCGCCTCGCCGAGCACCAGCCCGACGGGCGACACCTGCCCCACGAAGCCCAGGCCGTCGGGCAAGGTCCTGCAGGGCTACTGGGAGAACTGGGACGGCGCCTCCAACGGCGTCCACCCCGGCATGGGATGGGTCCCGATCACGGACAGCCGGATCGCCGCGCACGGCTACAACGTCATCAACGCGGCCTTCCCGGTGATCCTCTCGGACGGCACCGTCCTGTGGCAGGACGGCATGGACGCCGGCGTCAAGGTCTCGACCCCCGCCGAGATGTGCCAGGCGAAGGCTGCCGGGGCGACGATCCTGATGTCGATAGGCGGCGCCACCGCAGGCATCGACCTGAGCTCCAGTGCCGTCGCCGACAAGTTCGTCGCGACCGTCGTCCCGATCCTCAAGAAGTACAACTTCGACGGAATCGACATCGACATCGAGACCGGCCTCTCCGGAAGCGGCAGCATCAACACGCTGTCCGCCTCCCAGGCCAACCTGGTGCGCATCATCGACGGCGTGCTGGCCCAGATGCCCGCCGGATTCGGCCTGACGATGGCCCCCGAAACCGCGTACGTCACCGGCGGAAGCGTCACCTACGGGTCGATCTGGGGCGCCTACCTGCCGATCATCAAGAAGTACGCCGACAACGGCCGCCTGTGGTGGCTGAACATGCAGTACTACAACGGCAGCATGTACGGCTGCTCCGGTGACTCCTACCAGGCCGGCACCGTCCAGGGCTTCACCGCGCAGACCACCTGCCTGAACAACGGACTGGTCATCCAGGGCACCACCATCAAGGTGCCCTACGACAAGCAGGTGCCCGGCCTGCCGGCCCAGTCCGGCGCGGGTGGTGGCTACATGGCGCCGAGCCTGGTCAGCCAGTCGTGGAACGCCTTCGGTGGTTCGCTTAAGGGGCTCATGACGTGGTCGATCAACTGGGACGGCTCAAAGGGCTGGACCTTCGGCGACAACGTCAAGTCCCTCCAAGGCCGTTGATCTCCCGCTGACCTCCCGCGCCCCGGTACACGGTCTCGATCTGCAGTCGGTCACCGACCGGAACTGCACTCGGGTCCGAGCCCGGGGCGCGGGCTGTCGCTCGGGGACAGCAGGACGACGACCACCAGCCCAGGGAAACCGCACCGTGATCAAGTCCGTGGACGAGGCCGCCAGATCGCCGCTAAGTTTCTCCCCTCATTGCGCGTGACCAGCACCGCAGTCCTTCTCCGACGGGCCATCATGCAGAACGACACACTCGGCGCGGTACCCAAGCCCGCCCCGCAGGCGGTGCGCGACCCGAGACGGTCGGCGACGGTCGCGCAAGCGGTGATCGTGGTCGAGCTGTTGGCGCAGGTGGCGTTGGCGACGACCGGTCGCAGCGCGGCGGGAGTCTCCGTCCGGGCCGTGTCGATCGTGTCCTTGCTCGCCGCGGTCGCGCTGGTCGCGGTGATCTGCTGGCTCCGCCGTTGCAGACTCAATGCGGAGGCGTTCGCGCCCGGCACCCACCGGTATGCCCCGGGCTTCGCGATCGGGGGGTGGTTCATCCCGGTGGCCATGCTGTGGATACCGCGCCGGGTCACCCTCGACGTCCGCCGCGCGAGCGGACTCACCGACCGGGCCTGGCTGGTCGAGGGATGGTGGTGGATTCGGCTGGTCAAGGTTCTCGTGGCGCTGGTCTGCGCCCGGTCCCTGCCGAATCCGATGTTCTCCCCGTACGTCGTCCTGCTCGCCGCCGCATCCGGGATCATGCTGTTCCTGGTGATCAGGGAGATCACCGCCGCTCAGGTCGGGCAGATCGCCGCGGGGCAGACCGAGGCACGACCGGTCGCGGCACTCTGACGGGACCGGGTGCGGCCGGCGCACCAAGCCGCAGGTTCGACGCCAACCGCCGTTCACCCTGCCGCTGTGTGCCTTCCCTACGCTCGGGCCCGCCACCGGTGGCGACCAGTCACCTTCGGTGATCCGTGGTCGGCGCCTTCCGGCGCGCCCGTCCCTGAGCGAAAGGCCGTCCGATGGCCCCGCGCCTCTCCGTCGTCGTTCCGATCTACAACGTCCAGCGCTATCTCAAGGAGTGCCTGGACTCGATCGCGGCCCAGACCTTCGAGGATTTCGAGTGCGTCATGGTCGACGACGGCTCGACCGACGACGGCCCCGTCATCGCCAAGGCGTACGCCGCCGAGGACCCGCGCTTCCGGCTGGTCCGGCAGGAGAACAAGGGCCTCGGCGCCGCCCGCAACACCGGCTGGCGCCACCTCACCCCGGGAACCGAGTACCTGGCCTTCGTCGACAGCGACGACACCCTGCCGCCGCACGCGTACCAGCTGATGATCCGCACGCTGGACGAGACCGGATCCGACTTCGCCGCCGGCAACGCGATGCGCCTGCGCACGGGCGGCCTCGCCCCCTCGCACGCCCACCGGCGCCCGTTCCGCGAGACCCGGCTGCGCACCCACGTCAGCGAGCTGCCTGCCCTGGTCACCGACCGCACGGCCTGGAACAAGGTCTACCGGCGCTCCTTCTTCGATTCTGCGGGCATCCGCTACCCCGAGGGCATCCTGTACGAGGACGCCCCGGTCAGTGTGCCCCTCCATTTCCTCGCCGAGCGGGTCGACGTGCTCGCCGAGCCGATCTACCACTGGCGGGTCCGCGAGGACGGCGAGCTGTCCATCACCCAGAAGAAGACCGACCCGCGGGGCCTGGTCGACCGGGTCCGCTCGATGGAACTGGTCCGGGAGTGGCTGCTCGCCCGCCCCGAGCCCGCGTTCGCCGGGCACCTGCGCGCCTACGACCGGAACTGCCTGGTCGAGGAGGTGCCGATGTTCTTCTGGTCCGTCCCGGACGGCGACCGTGCCTTCCGCGAGGCCTACCAGCGGCATGTCGGCCGACTGCTCCAGGACATCGGCCCCGAGCGGCTCGCCGGGTTGAGCCTGCAGCTGCGGCTCAAGTACCGCCTGACGCTGGCCGATCGGATGCGCGGCTTCGTGGTCGTCCAGCGTCTGCACGGCCTCGTCCGGCGCACCCGCCAGGCCGCGGTCCGGCGTTCGCCGCGTACGGCGTCGCCGGCCGCCGATCCGCGTCTCACGGCCTCCCGGCCCGCGGACGCCGCTCTCGGGGCCCGGTCCGGCGCAGCGGACGTTACTGCTTGACAGGTTGCGTCATACTGTAACGCGCGCGCGATCCGAGACGCCGTCGGAGCGGGCAGCACCGCCTGGCCACGTGTGCCCGTCGGTCCCTCTCTCCGCACCTCGGAGCACGTCATGCACCCCTTCCTCGACCAACCGGGGCCGCTCGCCTTCGCGCACCGCGGTGGTGACCTCGGCCATCCCGAGAACTCGCTCGCCGCCTTCGAGGCGGCCGTCGCCCTCGGGTACCGCTACCTCGAGACGGACGTGCACGCCACCCGCGACGGTGTGCTCGTGGCCTTCCACGACTCCCGCCTCGACCGGGTCACCGACTGCACCGGGGCGGTGGCCGAACTGCCCTGGGACACCGTCAGGCAGGCCCGGATCGGTGGCACCGAGCCAGTGCCGCTGCTGGAGGACCTGCTCGGCGCGTTCCCCGCGGCCCGCTTCAACGTCGACGTCAAGGCGGCGCCGGCCGTCGGGCCGCTGGTCGAGGCGATTCGCCGGACCGACGCCTGGGACCGGGTCTGCGTCGGCGGCTTCTCCGACAGCCGCCTCGCTGCCGTCCGCGCCGCCGCCGGCCCCCGGCTGGCCACCTCGCTCGGCCCGCGCGAGGTGGCCCGGCTGCGGCTTCTCTCGCTGGCCGGGCCGCTGCTGCGGGGGCGCGGGGCGCCGTTCGCCGGGGTGTGCGCGCAGGTGCCGGAGCGGCACCTGGGCGTGCGGGTCGTCGACCGGGCCTTCGTCCGCGCCGCCCACCGCCTCGGCCTGCAGGTGCACGTCTGGACGGTGGACGATCCCATCCGGATCGGGGCTCTCCTCGACCTCGGTGTGGATGGCATCATGGCCGATCGCATCGACGTCCTGCGGGACGTCCTCGGTGAGCGCGGCTGCTGGAACGACGGCAGCACCGGCTCCAGCACGGAGACAGGAGCCCCATGAGCACCGCTGCCCCTCTGCCGGACCAGGCGCCGGACCAGGCCCCGGACACCCCGGCGACCGCCGCCGGCCGCACCCTGCGCCGGATGCAGTTCGGCTGGTACATCAACGACTGGGCCAACGCCGCGTTCTCGGCGACCGTCCTGACGGTGTTCCTCGGACCGTACCTGACCTCCGTCGCCAAGAACGCCGCCGACGCGGCCGGCGACGTGCACCCGCTCGGCCTCTCGATCCGCGCGGGCTCGTTCTTCCCGTACACGGTCTCCTTCTCCGTGCTGGTGTCGGTCGCGGTGATGCTGCTGACCGGCACGGTCGCGGACCGAACCGGGCGGCACAAGGAGCTGATGTGCGGTTTCGCCTACGTCGGCGCGATCACCACGATGGGGATGTTCTTCCTCGGCGGTGACCGCTACCTGCTCGGCGGCGCGCTGCTGGTGGTCGCCAACATCGCGTACGCGGTGTCGGTCGCGCTCTCGTACGCCTACCTTCCGGGCCTGGCCGCCCCCGACGAGCGCGACGCGGTCTCCTCCAAGGGTTGGGCCTACGGCTACGCGGGAGGCGGACTGCTGCTGATCGCCAACCTGGCGCTGTTCGAGGGCCACGACGCGCTCGGCCTTTCCTCCGGCACGGCCGTGCGGATCTGCCTGGCCTCGGCCGGCCTGTGGTGGGCGCTGTTCACGATCGTCCCGATGCTGCGGCTGCCCTCCCGGGCCGGCGTGGCCCCCGACCGTGCCGCAGCCGTGCCCGACCGGCCCGCCGCCGGCAGCCTGCGCGAACTCGCCCGCACCCTGCGGGGCATGCGCCAGTACCCGCTCACACTGCTCTACCTGGGCGCCTTCCTGTGCTACAACGACGGCATCCAGACCGTCGTCTCCCAGGCCTCGCTCTACGGCAGCGAGGAGCTCGGCATGGACCAGACCTCGCTGGTCGCCGCCGTGCTGCTGGTCCAGATCGTGGCGATCTGCGGCGCACTGCTCCTCGGCCGGATCGCCGGCCGGTACGGCGCCAAGCGGACCGTCCTCGGCTCGCTGGTCGCCTGGGTGTTCACGCTCGCCCTGGGGTACGTCATGCCCGCTCACCGGCCGATCTGGTTCTTCGCCCTGGCCTGCATGATCGGCCTGGTGCTCGGCGGCAGCCAGGCTCTCTCCCGCTCGCTGTTCTCCCACCTGATCCCGGCCGGCCGGGAGGCCGAGTACTTCAGCGTCTACAAGGTCAGCGACCGCGGCACCAGTTGGATGGGCCCGCTGGTCTTCGGCCTCGCGTACCAGATCACCGGCAGCTACCGCTCGGCGATCATCTCCCTGCTGGTGTTCTTCGTGATCGGCTTCGCCGTGCTGGTGAAGGTCCCCCTCCGCCGGGCCGTCGAGGCCGTCGGCAACCCCGTCCCCGAGAAGCTGTGACGGCGGGCGGGGCGTCCAGGAGGGCGCCCCGCCCGCCGGAGTCGCGCGGGTGATGTCGGGCACGGACCGACGGCTGCTCGACGCACGTGCCCGCACCGGCCGGGGGTCCGGTGCGGGCACCATGCCGTGGTCGGGCGGGCCTACACCCGGCGACGTGCGGTGATGAGGCGTTGGAGCACGATGAAGACGAACAGCAGGGCGCCGATGACGATCCTCGTCCACCAGGAGCTGAGCGTGCCCTGGAAGCTGATGATCGTCTGGATGAGGCCGAGGACCGCCACGCCCAGGACCGTGCCGATCAGGTAGCCGGACCCACCGGTGAGGAGGGTGCCGCCGATGACCACGGCGGCGATGGCGTCGAGCTCCAGGCCGACGGCGTGCAGGCCGTAGCCGGAGAGCATGTAGAACGTCAGCAGGACGCCGCCGAGGGCGGAGCAGAAACCGCTGACGGCGTAGACGGTGATCCTGGTGCGGGCCACCGGCAGGCCCATCAGCAGCGCGGACTGCTCGCTGCCGCCCAGCGCGTACACGTTGCGGCCGAACCGGGTGTGGTGCAGGACCACGAAGGCCACGGCGGCGACCAGCACGGCGATGACGGCGCTGGGGGAGAGGAACGTGTCGCCGGGCAGCGGGACGCGGGTCTGCGCCATCGCGGTGTACGACGGATCGGTGATGGAGATCGATTCGACGCTGATCGTGTAGCAGAGGCCGCGGGCCAGGAACATGCCGGCGAGCGTCACGATGAACGGCTGGATCTCGAAGGTGTGGACGACCCAGCCCATGGCCCATCCCAGCCCCGTGCCGATGGCCAGCACCAGGGGGACGACGACCAGGACCGGCCAGTGGTGCTGCTCCACCAGCCAGGCCGAGACCATCGTCGACAGGGCGACGACCGCGCCGACCGACAGGTCGATCCCGCCGGTGAGGATCACGAAGGTCATCCCGACGGCGACGACCAGGAGAAAGGCGTTGTCGATCAGGAGGTTGAGCAGGACCTGGCCCGAGAAGAAGCCCTCGTACTGCACCGAGCCGACACCGAACATCGCGACGAGCAGGACGGAGGTGACCAGCAGCGGCACATGGCCGCGCAGTCCGGCGGAGTGAGTGGTGCTCACGCGCCCACCTCCAGGTCGGCCGGCGCCGCGGGCTGTGCCTGCGGGCTGCCGTGGGCGGAGGTCCGCCGACGGGCGACCTTGGAGCGGAACTGCGGCGACTGGATCAGGCACACGGTGATCACCACGGCGGCCTTGAAGACCAGGGTGGTCTCCGGCGGGATGCCGATCGTGTAGATGGTGGTGGACAGGGTCTGGATGACCAGCGCGCCGAGCACCGTGCCGCCGATCGAGAACCGCCCGCCGTTCAGCGAGGTGCCGCCGATGACGACGGCCAGGATGGCGTCGAGCTCGATCCACAGGCCGGCGTTGTTGCCGTCGGCGGCCGAGACGTTGGAGCTGATCATGAGTCCGGCGACGGCCGCGCACACGGCGCTGGCCACGTAGACCAGGGTGACCAGTCGGCCGGCCCGGATGCCGACGAGACGGCTGGCCACCGGGTTGCCGCCGACCGACTCCAGCAACAGGCCCAGCGCCGTGGAGCGGGTGAGCAGCAGGGCCAGCACGACCACGGCCCCCGCCAGCAGCACGGAGAACGGGACGGTGAGCCAGTAGCCGCCGCCGATGAGCCGGTACGGGTCGCTGGTGACGGTGATGATCTGGCCGTCGGTGATCAGCTGGGCGACGCCGCGGCCGGCGACCATGAGGATGAGCGTGGCGACGATCGGCTGCACGCCGATGCGGGTGACCAGCAGGCCGTTGACCGCACCGAGGACGAGCGCGACGGCCAGCGCCAGCGCCACGGCGACGAGGACGGTGGAGATGCTGCCCGGGTCGGCGGCCTCGCTGATGTGCAGGCAGGCCAGGGCGCCGGCGATGGCGACCGTGGAGCCCACCGACAGGTCGATCCCGCCGGTCGCGACGACCGGCGTCATGCCCAGGGAGACGAGCACGAGCGGCGCGCCGAAGTGCAGGATGTCGATCAGGCTGCCGTAGAGGTGCCCCTCCTTGGTGTGGACGGCGAAGAAGTCCGGTGTGAACAGCAGGTTGGCCAGCAGCATGACGACGAGGACCGCCGCGGGCCAGAAGAGCCGGTGTTTCGTCATCGCCGGGCTCCGCTCGCGATGGTTTCCATGAGGTGCTCCGGGGTGAGCGATCCGTCGTTGGCCAGCTGGGCGACGACGCGGTGGTCGCGCAGCACGCCGATCCGGTGGCTGAGGCGCAGGACCTCCTCCAGTTCGGCGGAGATGAACAGCACGGCCATGCCCTTCTCGGCCAGGCCGGCGACCAGCTTCTGGATCTCGGCCTTCGCGCCGACGTCGATGCCGCGGGTCGGTTCGTCCAGGATGAGCAGCTTCGGGTCCGTGATCAGCCAGCGGGCGAGCAGCACCTTCTGCTGGTTGCCGCCGGAAAGGTTGCGCACCAGTGCCTCGGGGTCGCCGGGGCGGATGTTCAGCGCCCGGATCCACCGCAGCGCGAAGTCGTCCTGGGCGGTGCGCGACAGGGGGCGGAGCCAGCCGCGGGACGCCTGGAGGGCCAGGACGATGTTCTCGCGCACGGTGAGCTCGCCGATGAGGCCCTCGGCCTTGCGGTTCTCCGAGCAGAACGCGATGCCGTGGCCGATGGCGGCCTGCGGGCTGCGCAGCGCGGCAGGCCTGCCGTCCACCCGCACGGTGCCGCTGTCTGCGTGGTCGGCCCCGAACAGCAGTCGTGCGGCCTCGGTGCGGCCGGAGCCGAGCAGTCCGGCGAGACCCACCACCTCGCCGGGCCGGACGGTCAGGTCGTAGGGTTCGATCGCGCCGCGGCGGCCGAGCTTCTCCGCCCTCAGGAACGGCTGCGTGAGCTCCGGCGCGGGCCCCTCCGTCCGCCGCCCACCGGCCCCCAGGCTTTCGAGGCCGACGAGTTCCGCGCCGATCATGCGGGAGACCAGCTGGACCTGGCCGATATCCCGGGTGAGGTACTCGCCCTCGAGCCGGCCGTTGCGCAGGATCGTCATGCGGTCGCAGATCTCGTAGATCTGGTCGAGGAAGTGGGAGACGAACAGGATCGCCGTACCCCGCTCGCGCAACCGCCGCATGACGGTGAACAGTTGGGCGACCTCATCGCGGTCGAGGCTGGAGGTCGGCTCGTCCAGGACGAGCACCTTGGCGTCGACGTCGACCGCCCGGGCGATGGCGACCAGCTGCTGGACGGCGATCGAGAAGCTGTCCAGGCGGGCGGTGACGTCGATGTCCAGGTCGAGTTCGGCGACGGAGTCCGCGGCGCGGCGCCGCAGCTCGGACCAGTGGATCAGGCCGCGGCGGCGGGGCTCGCGGCCGATGAACAGGTTCTCCGCCACCGACAGATTCGGGCAGAGGTTGACCTCCTGGTAGACGGTCGAGATGCCGGCCTGCTGCGCCTGGAGCGGCCCGGTGATCCGCAGCGGGCGGCCGGCCATGGTGACCTGGCCGCCGTCCGCCGGGTGGACGCCGGTGAGGACCTTGATGAGGGTGGACTTGCCCGCGCCGTTCTCGCCCATCAGCGCGTGCACCTCACCCGGGAAGAGCCGGAAGTCGACGCCGTCGAGTGCCAGCACGCCGGGGAACTCCTTGCGGAGCCCGCGTACTTCCAGGACCGGTTGCTGCATCGGTCCTCCTTTCGTGGTCGGTCGGGCCCGGGGCCGCCCGCCCGTCGGGGATGCGACGCGGCGGGCGGCCGGGAGCCCGGACCGGTCAGTACTGACGGGTCGGCAGTGCGGCGGTGGCCTGCTCGGGGGTGAAGGTGCCCTCGACGGTCTTGATCCGGCGCTCGACGCTCTCGCCGTTCTTGACCTTCTTCGCCAGCTCCATCAGCTGGTCGCCGAGGAGCGGGTTGCACTCCACATCAAAGTTGATCTTGCCCTGGGACATGGCGGTGAAGGCGTCCTTGACGCCGTCGACGGAGACGATCCTGATGTCGGTGCCGGGCTTCTTCCCGGCCTCCTCGATCGCCTGGATCGCGCCGAGCGCCATGTCGTCGTTGTGCGCGTAGAGGACGTCGATCTTCGGCTGCGCCTTCAGGAAGGCCTGCATGACCTCCTTGCCCTTGGCCCGGGTGAAGTCGCCCGTCTGCGAGGCGACGACCTTGAACTTCGGCTCGCCCTTGATCACGTCGGCGAAGCCCGACTTGCGGTCGTTCGCCGGGGCGGAGCCGGTGGTGCCCTCCAACTGGACGATGTTCACCTCGCCCGGCTTGCCCTGGTACTCCTTGACCAGCCAGTCGCCGGCCTTCTTGCCCTCCTCGACGAAATCCGAGCCGAGGAAGGTCTCGTAGAGGGAGGTGTCCTCGGAGTCGATCGCGCGGTCGGTGAGGATCACCGGGATGTGCGCGGCCTTGGCCTCCTTCAGGACGGTGTCCCAACCGGACTCGACCACCGGGGAGAAGGCGATCACATCGACCTTCTGCTGGATGAACGACCGGATCGCCTTGATCTGGTTCTCCTGCTTCTGCTGCGCGTCGGAGAACTTGAGGGTGATGCCGGCCTTCTTCGCAGCCTCCTGGACGGACTTCGTGTTCGCGGTGCGCCACCCGCTCTCGGCGCCGACCTGGGCGAAGCCGAGGACGATCTTTCCGCCCGGGCTCTTGCCGTCCGACGAACCTCCGGCCGAGGAACAGGCGGACAGGCCGACGATCATGGCGCCGGCGAGCGCGGCGGCGGCGGCTCTCTTGAACATTTGGGTCTTCCTCTCGGGTGGTCCCTTGCGGCCGGGGGCTGCGGAGCGGGCAGCGCGCGCCGGAGGGTACGGGTGTGCAGGTCGGCCGGCGGATCGGCCGTTCAAAGGATCAGATTGGTCGTCAGAGACAATGTTTCGGCGGCGGGTTGACACCCGGAGCGCCACGCACCGCGTGGGGTTGTGGGGTGCCGACCCCTTCGACCCGATGATTGTTAGCGTTCACATATGACGGGTGCAAGAGCGGTGCACTGCTTTATCGAATCTTGACCGCCGGTGGATCCGGCCGGGCCGGTCCCGCTGTCGGCGCGGCCAAGGGCGGTCATCGGGCCCGGGTCGCCGCCGCTGCCGCCCCTTTCGGTCGTGCCGAGGCGCATCGGAACCCTTGACGGGGGCATATCGAGTCTTCATAGTGATGCCCGGCCGTCACTGAGCCGAACTCTTGATCACCCCAGCCTGCTTGGGTATCGCTCGGGAGAAATTGTTAGCGCTAACATGTAGAGTGGGCCCCGCTCGGGCCGCCGACGGCCGGCAGTTCCAGCCGACTCGGGACGGCCGCCACCGGGTCGCCCCGACCCCTGACCAGCAGAGGAGCTCACCCTTGGCTGGTCGAACACGGCTGCGCCGTGCGCGGCACCCCCTGCTCGCCACCAGAACCACCGCAGTCCTCGCCGCCGCACTGCTCGCCGGCACGGAAGCGACCTCGCAGGCCGCCACCCAGGGGCCGTGCGACATCTACGCCGCGGGCGGCACACCCTGCGTGGCGGCCCACAGCGCCACCCGCGCCCTCTTCGGCGCCTACAACGGTGCGCTCTACCAGGTCCGGCGCGCCTCGGACGGCGCGACCAAGGACGTCGGTCTGCTGAGCGCCGGCGGCTACGCCGACGCCGCCGCCCAGGACGCGTTCTGCACCGGCACGACCTGTCTGATCACGGTCATCTACGACCAGTCGGGACGGGGCAACGGCCTCACCCAGGCGCCCGCGGGCGGCGCCGCGGGCGGCCCCGACAACCTCGCCCCGGCCACGGCCGCATCCGTCAGGGCCGGCGCCCACCCGGCCTACGGCGTCTACGTGGCCGCCGGCACCGGCTACCGCAACAACCACACCTCCGGGATCGCCACCGGCGACCAGCCCGAGGGCATGTACGCGATCTTCGACGGAACGCACTTCGGCGGCGGGTGCTGCTTCGACTACGGCGACGCCGAGACGAACAACCTGGACACCGGCAACGGCCACATGGAGGCCGTCCACTTCGGCGACAGCACGATCTGGGGCACCGGAGCCGGAAACGGACCCTGGGTGATGGCCGACCTCGAGAACGGCCTCTTCTCCGGCGCCAACGTCGGCCACAACGCCAACGACCCGAGCGTCAGCCACCGCTTCCTGACCGCCCTCGTCAAGGGCGGCCCGAACCAGTGGGTCCTCCGCGCCGGCAACGCCCAGTCCGGCGGACTGTCCACCTACTACAGCGGGCCCCGCCCCAACGCGTCCGGCTACAACCCGATGCACAAGGAGGGCGCCATCATCCTCGGCATCGGCGGCGACAACAGCAAGTCCTCCAGCGGCACCTTCTACGAAGGCGTGATGACCGCCGGCTACCCCTCGGACGCCACCGAGAACGCCGTGCAGGCCAACATCAACGCCGTCGGCTACCAGACCGCCGCCGTGACGTCGAGCTCGCTCACCCCCGGCTCCCGCATCTCGCTCCGGGCGACGACCGCCTGCTGCACCGCCGACTACCTCCGCCGCAACACCGACAGCAGCGTGGCCATCTCACCGATCACCGCCGGCAGTTCGGCCGCCGACAAGGCCTCCGCCACCTGGACCGTCCGTGCCGGACTGGCCGACAGCACCTGCCTGTCCTTCGAGTCCGCCGGCACCCCCGGCCAGTACCTGCGCCACTCCGGCTTCCAGCTCTACACCGCGGCCGACAACGGCACCGCGCTGTTCACGAAGGACGCCACCTTCTGCCCCCGGGCAGGACACAGCGGGCAGGGCTTCTCCTTCCAGTCCGCCAACTACCCCAACAAGTACCTGCGCCACTACGCCTACACCGGCTACCTCGCCGGCGACGGCGGCAGCAACGCGTGGGACAACGCCAACAGTTGGAGCGAGGACACCAGCTGGCTCGCCGCCCAGCCCTGGTCCTGACCTCCACCGGGCGAACCTCACCGGGCGGACGTCCCGGGCACTCGCCGAGGCCCCGGGCGGGGGCCGGCACCGAGGACGGGTCGGCCGGGACCGCCGGGGGTCGGCCGTCGGCCGGACCCGGTCGCCCGGGTCCGGCCGACGGCGAGGAATGATCCGTGTCGGGGTCAGCGTAGCCCGGCGAAGAGGTCGTTCTCGGGCACGGCCGCGCCGGTGGTGTCCTGGACCCGGACGAAGGTCTCCACGCCCATCAGCTCGGTGAACCTCTCCTTGCCCATCTTCAGGAAGAAGATGTTCTCGCCCTGGCTGGCGTGCGCGGCCAGGGCGTCGAACTTCTGGCCGCCGAACTCGGTGGTGTCCACCCAGGTGGTGATCTCCTCGTCGGGCAGACCGATCTCGGCCATCGCGGCGGCCTCCGCCGGATCCGGCTCCTCCCAGTCCGCGCCGAACTCGCGCATGACCTCGCCGAAGCGCTGCATCATCGAACGCGGCGCCGTCGTCCAGTACACCTTCGGGGTCATCCCGGTCATCGCCAGCGCCGCCGTGGTGATCCGGTTCGCCTGGATGTGGTCGGGGTGGCCGTAGAACCCGTTCTCGTCGTAGGTCACGACCACATCGGGCTCGTAGCGCCGCAGCAGCTCGGCGAGGCGGGCGGCGCCCTCCTCCACGGGCGTCCGCCAGAACGAGCCGGGCGCGTCGTTGGCCGGCCAGCCCATCATCCCGGAGTCGGCGTACTCGAGCAGTTCGAGATGATCGACCTTCAGGACTTCGCAGCTCGCTTCGAGTTCCCGGCGACGCATCGCTGCGACGCCCGCCGGGTCGTGCCCGGGGTCGCCCGGCTTGACGCCTCCCGGGCCGTCGCCGCAAGCACCGTCGGTACACGTGACGAGGACCGTGCGGATGCCCTCCGCCGCGTACCGCGCAAGCACACCCCCCGTTCCGGTGGCCTCGTCGTCGGGGTGGGCGTGCACCGCCATCAGCGTCAAGGGTCGGTCAGCCATTTGAACCGTCCTCCGGATCGTCGAGTATTCGGCCCCAGTCTGCCGCACGGGGAGAGGTGGTCGTGCTGCCCACCACCCGGTACGCCCGCCCGACGGGCCGGTCCGGGACTCGCACAGCGAGGAGAAGACGGCCCTCGGCGCCGAATCCGCGGCCGCGGCAAGGGTTCTAGGCCTCCTGACGGTCGATCTCGTCCTCCCGGACCAGCCAGAGTGCGAGGGCTGCGCCGGCCAGGCTGACCAGTCCGCCGAGCAGCAGCACGATGTTGAGGCCGTCGATGAAGCCGGCCCGGGCGGCGGCCGACGCTGCCGCCCGGGCCGGCTCGGGGAGGGCGGCGAGTGCCTGCGGCAGGCTGCCGGAGGAGGTGGCCTCGATCAGTTCGCGCGGACGGGCTCCCTCCGCGATCGGCGTGCCCGCCGCCAGCTCGCGGACCTTCTGGGAGCCCCGGCCGACGAAGATCGCCCCCCAGACGGCGATGCCGACCGCGATGCCGACCTGCCGGAAGGTGTCGTTGATGCCGGCCGCCATGCCGCTGTTCTCCTTGGGCACCACGCTCACCGCGACATCGGCGATCACCGGGTTGATCAGACCGACGCCCGCGCCGCCGACAAGGAAGCCGGGCAGCAGGCCGGTCCAGGTGTCGTCGGGCTGGATGTCGCCCATCAGCAGCATGCCCACGCCGACCGCGACGAGGCCGACGCAGAGCATCAGCCGGGCCGGAACCCGGGAGAGCAGAATTCCGGCCAGCGGCGCCACGACGAAGCTGAGCACGGTGATCGGCAGATAGCGGACACCCGCCGCGAACGGCGAGAGGCCCAGATAGTTCTGCAGGTACAGCGTCAGATAGAGGAAGAGGGCGAACAGCGAGCTGGAGACCGCGAACGCGGCCAGCTGCACCCCGGTGAACGCGTGCCGGCGGAACAGGTCGAGCGGCAGCATCGGCTCCGGGACGCGGCGTTCGATCAGCACGAAGACGGCGAGCAGCACCGCCGCGCCGGCGAACAGCGCCACGATCAGCGCACTGCCCCAGCCCTCGGCGTTGCCCCGCACCAGCGCCAGGACGAGCAGGAACAGGCCGCTGCTGAAGGCCGCGACCCCGGCCCAGTCGATCCGGGTGGCGTTCGGGTCACGGCTCTCGGCCAGCCTGAGGTAGGTGACGACCAGGGCCGCCCCTCCGATCGGCACGTTGAGGTAGAAGATCCACTCCCAGCCGAGCGAGTCCGTGAGCGCCCCGCCGATCAGCGGGCCGACCGCGACCGCCACGCCGATCGTCGCCCCGTAGATGCCCATCGCGGTGCCGCGCTCGCGGCCGGGCGGGAACTCCTGCGCGACCAGGGCCAGCGAGACCGCGAACATCGCCGCGCCGCCGACTCCCTGCACCGCGCGGGAGACGTTGAGGAAGACCGGGTTCGGTGCCAGCGCGCAGAGCAGCGAGGCACCCGAGAAGATCACCAGCCCCGCGGCGAAGATCCGGCGCCGCCCGAGCCGGTCGGCCAGTGAACCGGCCGTCAGCACCAATGCGGCCAGCGAGAGGGCGTAGGCGTCGAACACCCACTGCAGGTCGGTGAAGCTCGCCCCCAGGTCCTCGCGGATGGACGGCAGGGCGACATTGACCACGGTGATGTCGAGCAGCAGCATGAACGTCGCGACCGAGACGGCGATCAGCGTCCACCACTTGCGTTGCACGGCAGCCGGTCTCCTTCGACGAGGTTCGCGAGCTCCGCCGGCCGGGGTTCGGCGGCGACACCGTCGACCGTACGCAACGCCGCCCTGCCAACCCCGGCAGACACGGCCGGACGCGCCCGGGAGGCCCTGTCCGGCCGGGGCTGATCCCGGCTGGGCAGCCTCCCCGCACGTGCTCGGTGGCAATCTCCGCGGGGTTGGGATCAGCCGTCGCCGTGGCGGTAGTGGTCGACGGAGAGTCTGACCGGGCCGTCGCCGGGGGCGGCGGAGAGCAGGCGGACGATCGCGATGTCCCGGCCGTCCTGGCTCCTGACGCAGAAAGCCCTGCCGGTGAGGCCGGCGAGGTCGAGGCGGGTTGCCGGGCAGGTGTCGAGGCCCTTGAGGCAGTCGGCCGTGTCCAGGCGGACGTCCTGGCCGATGTAGGTGTCGTTGGTGTCGGCGACGAGGAGTTCGCCCGCCGTCCGGGGCGGCATCCACTGCGTCACCCAGCAGCAGCCCGCGACCTGACGTCTCGTCAGATACCGACCCCAGCCGGAGTGCGGCCGGCCGCCGACGGCGCGGGGTCGTCCTCCCTCCCGTCACACCCCCGCGGTCACCCGGGCCGCCTCCCGGAGGAGCGGCAGCAGCACCTGCTCGTAGGCCGTCAGCGGGCGGGCCAGGGTCCAACTCGCCAGCACCGTGCGGCGATCGGGCGCCGGGTGGAGGGTCAGCTCGGCCAGCTCGCCGTGCCGGAGCTCCAGGCGCACGGCCCGGCGCGGCACCAGCCCCACCCCCAGGCCGATCCGCACCGCCTCCCTGACCCCCTCGGTGCCCCACAGGTCGAGGGTCCGGGCGCCGGTCAGCTCCCAGCGGTGCAGCAGGTCCGCCAGCTGACGGCGGGTCTGCGAGCCGGCCTCGCGCAGCAGGAAGGTCTCGCCCGCGAGGTCGTCGGGAGCCACGTCCCGTCCCGCCAGCGGATGGTCGGCCGGGCAGACCAGCACCATCTCCTCCTCGGCGAGCCGCTCCGACCGGTACCGGCCCGGTGGCAGCGGGCCGCCGCTCAGGGCGATGCCCGTCCTGCCCTCCTCCAGCGCCTCGGCGAGCCCGTCGGCCGTCCCGACGGCGACGCTGAACTGCGCCGTGGGCTCCCGGCGCCGCAGCTCCCGCAGGACGGACGGCAGGAAGTGCCCGCCGACGGTGCTCGTGCAGCCGATCACCAGCGGCTCCTGGCGCAGCAGCGTCGCCGCGTGCACGGCCTCCACGGCCTGGTCGGCCAGTGCCAGCACCTCCCTGCTCTGCGCCAGCAGGACCTCGCCGGCCAGCGTGGGCCGGATCTTCGGGCCGGAGCGGTCCACCAACTGGGTCCGCAGGGCTATTTCCAGGTTCTGCACCTGTTTCGACACCGACGACTGGCTCAGGAACAGGACTTGGCCCGCGGCCGAGAACCCTCCGCATTCGATGACCTTCGCGAAAATCGCCAGTTGATTGAGGTTCAGTCGCATCGTGGCCTCGCTCGCGTCCGGGGGGTGTGGGACACAGGGGCCGGCGCGGCGCCGCGCGGGCCCGGCCGGTAGGGCAATGTACCGTGCGGCGGGCCCGTGTCACAGGCTCTTCCACCTGGGGCCTTCTTGGACGTGTGCGCCCGTTGTCCGCTGCTCCCGGGCCTGTTGACGGTCGGTCGGGCCGCGGAACGGGCGCTGCCGGTGGTGCGGGAGGCGCGCCCGCCGAATGGTAAAGGATGTGCAAAGGCGCGGGACGAAACCTCGATTCGGGCCTCTTTCCTCGGTGACCGGCCCGCCAGCGGCCGGCAGTTCCCGGGAGGTGTTCCGGTGCATCCTTGCCCCAGCGGTCGACCCGCGGCACATGCTCCGTCCGGCGTTTCCGCGCGGCGGTCGCCCGCCCCGTCCGGCCCCGTCCCGCCCGTGTTCGGCGGCTCCGCGACCGCGAAGCCCGACGCCCCTCCCCGGTGCTCCCGCCCGGGCGTGCGGTGGGGGGAGGCGCCGTGGATGCGCTGACCCATCCCGGCGGCGGCCGTGCCGCACCGAGCGGTCGCGCCGGACACGGCGGTCGCGGGGGCAGCGGCGGCAGCGCGGGAACCGGAAGCCGCGCGGGAACCGGACGCCGCGGGGGGCGCGGCGAGCCAGCGGTCCGCCGGGCACCCCGCCCGGTCAACAGCGTCGCTCCCCGGGGCGGCCCGGCGACCGTCCAGGCGGTGGCGCTCTCCACCGCACCGGGCCCGCCCCCGCCGGGGCTCTCCGCCGCGAAGATCGTCGCCTACCTGCACGGACCGGAACCGTACCTGCTGATCCCGGACCCGACACCGGGAACGCACCAGGCGCTCGTCCGCTGGCTCCAGGGCAGGCAGGCGGTGGCCGGCCCCGTGGTGGCGCGCACCGACGCCGGAGCCTCGCTGCGGTGGGCCCGCACCCTGCTGGCGCTCACCCCGCAGTGGGGCACCGCCGGCGAACTCCTCTTCGTCGAGGACCATCTGGCCAAGGTGGTGCTCTTCCAGGACCCGCTGCTGGCCGGCCACCTGTCCGCCAAATGGCTCGGCAGACTGAGCGACATGACGCCACGCCAGCGCGAGCGGATGGAGCAGACCCTGCTCGCCTGGCTGGAGGGCGGCGGTGCGGCCGAGGCGGCCCAACTGCTGCGCATCCACCCGCAGACCGTCCGCTACCGGCTCCGGAAGCTGGAGCGGATCTTCGGCGGCAGCCTGCGCACCCCGCAGGCACGGTTCGAGATCCTGCTGGCACTGAAGATCCACGGCATGGCGGCCGAATGCGCCCGGCTGCGCCACCGGGCGGAGGAACTGCCCGCCCGCGCGGCGTCCGAGCCCCGGCGGGACGCCCGCTCCATCGGTAGCTGAGCCGTGCCCGGCTCCGGCCGCCCGAGATTCCCGTGACATTCGACCGGGACCTGCGACCACTGAGATCTGTCACTTCCCGATGAATTCTCCGACGGGCACCCGTGCGTTTCCGTAGGGTCTTCACCGGGGCTACCGCCGACCGCCGGAACGGCGTTTCTGCGGCGGCTGGCCGGCGCGGTCGCCCGTCCTGGCATGATGAGGAAGCCGATGTCATCTTCGAGGAAGAAACGCGGACTCGGAACAGCTGCCTACGGAATTCCGAAGGTGAGCCGATTTCCGCGGTCGTTCGCCACTCTTCTCCTGATTCTGGCCATGATGTCCACCGCAGCGGCCCTGGTCGTCCCCGTCGTGCGCTCGGCGGGCTCGTACCGCGTGCCACGGGCGGACGACGCGCCGGGAACGATGCAGACACCGACCGGCCCGCTGACGCCGCTCGACCGGGACTTCGTCAAACGGGTCCGGCTGGCCGGCCTGTGGGAGATACCCGCAGGACGGATGGCCCTCGCCAAGGGCGGAACGCCCGAGGTCAAGACCGCCGGCGAGCACCTGATCGAGGGGCACACCGACCTCGACCGGGCGACGCTGGAGGCGGCCGCGACGCTCGGACTGGAGGTCCCGGACGAGCCGTCCGCCCAGCAGAAGGCCTGGCTGAAACAGCTGGACGAGGCCCAGGGCCCCGAGTTCGACCGGCAGTTCGCCAACATCGTGCGCAATGCCCACGGCCAGGTATTCGCCGTCGTGGCCCAGGTGCGGGCCAGTACACAGAATTCGACGGTCCGCGATCTCGCAACGATGGCCAACACCACCGTCCTGGACCACATGACGGTCCTGGAGGACACCCGTCTGGTGAATTACGGCGGCCTTTCCGGATTTCCGGCCGGATCGGCCTCGCCGAGTCCGGCGGCCGGGGCGACACGGAGATGATACCTGCCACAGAGAGAACGATGTCCACGGCCTGTCCGACAGGCCCGATCCCGTTTCGAAGGTGCCAATATGAGGATTCACAAACGTGACACGGCCGGGCGGAGAATGCTCGCCCTGCTGCTCGCCGGGGTACTGGCGGTCGGCGGTGCGTCGGTGGTCGCCGCGGCGGCCTTCGCCGGGCAGCGCCCGTGGCGCTCGCAGCAGGCCTCCGCCCAGATGGGCACCGTGGCCTGCGCGGACGTCGGCGCGAGCCTGGAGACGGTCCCGGAGACCGCCCAGCCGGACGTCGACCGCAACCTCGCCGACCTCGACGTCCAGGTCGCCGACGCGTACCGCAGCCTCTCGGAGCAGGGCTCCGGCAGCGAGAAGCGTGTCATGGGCGACCTGGCCGCCAAGCGCTCCGCGACCCTGCAGAAGATCAAGGCGAGCGCCGGGCCGGACGCCGGCCTGCCCCAGGACGTCTCCGCCCTGGCGAACTGCGCGATCCGGCGCGACCTGGTGGTCGACGCCTCCGCCCGGGACTTCACCCCCGAGTCGCAGAGCGCAGCGGCCGACCGCAGCAAGTCCTCGTCCGGCGGGAAGCAGAACCTCGGCCGCGGCTTCGTCGACATCAGGTCCGTCGCCCCGAACACCGCCAAGCCCGCCCGCAGCGGGTCGGCCACCGGCACCTTCACCTCCCGCTGCGGACGCAACGAGAACCGCCACCTCAACCCCGACAACGTGATCGTCGCCCCCGGGGTGAGCAACGGCGCCCACCACATGCACGACTACGTGGGCAACCGCATCACCGACGGCTTCTCCTCCAACAACCGGCTCGCCGGCGCCGGCACCACCTGCTCCAACGGCGACCAGTCCGCCTACTACTGGCCCGTGCTGCGGCTCCTCGACGGCACCAACGACAAGGACGCCAAGGCACCCGGCGGCGGCAAGGACCGCAATGTGGGACGCATCCTGCAGCCCGCCGAGGCCGGCATCACCTACAACTCGCCCAACGGGAAGCCCGTCCAGCCGATGACGCGCTTCCTGCGGATCATCACCGGCGACGCCAAGGCCCTCACCAACGGCCCGGCCAACGCCCACGCCTCGTGGAGCTGCACCGGCTTCGAGGACCGCCAGCTCGCCGACAAGTACCCGATCTGCCCGAACGGCAGCCGGGTGGTGCGGACCCTGAAGTTCCCGGACTGCTGGGACGGCAAGAACATCGACAGCGCCAACCACCGCAGCCACACCGCGTTCTCCAAGAACGGCAGCTGCCCGAAGAACTTCCGGAACATCCCGCAGCTGGTGGAGCGCGTCGCCTACGACGTGCCGTCCGGGGTGAAGTTCGCCGTCGACAGCTTCCCCGAGCAGCTGCACAACCCGGTCACCGACCACGGGGACTTCATCAACGTGATGAACCGGAACCTGCTGGACCAGATGGTGAGCTGCATCAACGAGGGTCGCCGCTGCGGCTGACCCGCACAGGCCGCCGGGAGAGACCCGGGCGGCCGGGGCCGCCGCCCGTCGCGCGCGGCCCGCCCGGAACACCCGGGCGCCCCTTTCGAGCAGGGCAATGACGAGGCCGGAGGGCTCAGCGATGTTGACAGGTCAAGGACGCCGATCGTGGCATTCGGCCGCCGGGCCGGCGCGAGCGCGGCGGGCACGGCGGGCGGACCGCGCGGTCCGGCCAGGCCTGGCCGGCCCCGGGCGGCAGGCGCCGCGCGGTGCCGCGGGCGACCGGCCGGAAGGCGGCGGCCGGCGCAAACCGATGGTGCGGGCCGTCCTCCCGCTGTTCGCGGTGGGCCTGGGCCTGGTGGCCGTGACCGTCAACGGCGCACTGCAGGCGTTCCTCGGTGTGGCGGCCGGGGTGATCGCCCTGGTGTCGTTCTCCTCCGCCGTCCTGTGGGGGCTCGCGGCGACCGACCGGCTGCTGCTGCACCCGGTCCACCGCCTGGTCGCCCAGACGATCCACCGGACGATGGGCGTCGCCGGCGTGGTCTTCCTCGTCCTGCACGTGTGGATGAACCTCATCCAGGACCAGATCGGCGCACTCGCGGCCTTCGTCCCCTTCACCGACCCGAACAAGCCGGTGGTGTTCGGACTGGGCGTGCTGGCCGGATACGTGCTGCTGGCCGTGGCCCTCGCCGGGGCGGCCCGCGGCCTGCTGGCCCGGACGGGCTCGGCACGCCGGTGGCGGATCATCCACATCTGCGCCTACCCGGCCTGGGGCGCCGCACTGGTCCACGGCCTGAACGCGGGCCGGCTGCCCGCCCCCTGGGTGTCCGTCCTCTACAGCGTGGCCGTGGTGGGCGTGATCGCCGTCCTCGGCCTGCGGATGGCCCTCCAGGACCGCGGCGCCCCGCGCCGGACCGCCGCGCAGGTCCGGCCCGAGCCCCCCGGCCGGCCCGTGGTCGGCGCCGGAACCGGACGACGACGGCAGGACGGATGAGCGGCGCACCCATCGCCTGGATCGGCCGACCGGTGCTGTTCGCAGGCCTGGAACACAGCGAGCGGCTCGATCACCGGGCACACCTGGTCGTCCACGGCGGGATGCCGGCCATGTCCGCCGAGGAGGTCGCCGAACTGTCCGAGAACGTCAACCTGCGCGGCCGCGGCGGGGCCGGCTTCCCGTTCGCCAGGAAGATCCGGGCCGTCGTCAAGTCGGCCGCCCGGCGCCGGGCCCGCCCGGTCGTGGTGGTCAACGGAACGGAAGGAGAACCGAGTTGTCTGAAGGACGCGGCACTGCTGCTGCGCACCCCCCACCTCGTGCTGGACGGCGCCCTGCTGGCCGCCGAGGCACTGGACGCCGAACAGGTGGTGCTGGGCGTCACCCGCGCCGACACCGAGCAGTCCCTGCGCAGGGCACTGGACGAACGGCGGTCCACCCGGCTGCCGGTCTCCGTCGCCCGGCTGCCCGAGCGCTTCGTCTCCGGCGAGGGGAGCTCGCTGGCCCGCGGCATTACCAGCGGGATCGCCCTGCCGCGCGGCGGCGGCGTACGGACCAGCGACAGCGGAGTCGGGGGACTGCCCACCCTGCTGTCCAACGCCGAGACGTACGCGCAACTCGCGGTCGCGGCCCGGCTCGGGGCACTGCCCTACCGCGAGGTCGGAACCCCGTCCGAGCCCGGGACGGTCCTGCTCACCCTGGCCGGCTCCCAAGTCGTGGAGACACCCACCGGTGTCCCGCTCGTCGACCTGCTCGCACTGTTCGACATGGACGTCGGCCAGGGCGTCCTGACCGGCGGCTACCACGGCACCTGGCTGACCCCCGAGGCGGCCCGGACGGCCCAGGTGTCCCGCCAGTCCCTGCAGAGCCTCGGCGGTGCGCTCGGCGCCGGCGCGATCCTGCCGCTGCCGGCCACCACCTGCCCGCTGGGCGAAGCACTCCGGGTCGCCCGCTGGATGGCCGACGAGACCGCCGGCCAGTGCGGACCGTGCTACCTCGGACTGCCCGCCCTGGTCAAGGAACTGGAGGAGGTCGTCCGGGGCGGCGGCCGGGCAGCCCTCGACCGGGTCGAGACCCGGATGCGGGCGGTCACCAAGCGGGGCGCGTGCAGCCACCCCGACGCCGCCTCCCGCTTCGTCGCCTCCGCCCTGGAAGTCTTCGACGACGACCTCCAGATGCACTCCTACCAGTACGGCTGCGGCCGGCCCGTCCAGGACGTGCTCCCGATGCCGGTCATGGAGAGCGCCGGAACCATCGTCGTGGACTGGACCCTCTGCGAGGCCCACGGGCTGTGCACCAGCGTGCTGCCCGAGGTCATCAGCCTGGCGGCGGACGGCTTTCCCTCCGCCGCCGTGATGCCCGTCCCGCCGCAGCTGCTCCAGCAGGCCGCCCGCGCGGTCGACCGGTGCCCCGCACTGGCGCTGCGGATCCAGTGAGCGCCGCCCGTCCCGGGCCGCCCACTCCCTCGAACCACCCCTTCACCCACCGATCTTGACCCAGCGATCCCTCGACAAGCCCAGGCTCAACCGATGGAAAGGCAAGGAAGATCTTGACGATGAAACGATACGGCCTCGTGGCGGTCTGCCTCCTGCTCGCGGGCCTCGTCCTCATGGCGGCCTTCGGCAGTGCCAACAGCAGTGCGAGCCCGTCCAACGGCAAGTCCGACACCAGCCAGCTGGCCGGGGCGACGCCCGCCCCCGCCGGCGCCTACGGCGACTACGGCTCCACCGGCGCTTCCGGCAGCGGCACCGCCGGCAAGCCCGGCGGACAACTCTCCGTCCGGGTCGACGAGAAGCTCGGCTCCGTCCTGACGGACGGCCAGGGCTTCACCCTCTACCGGTTCGACAAGGACACCGCCAAGCCGCCGGCGTCCAACTGCTCCGGCACCTGCGCCACCACCTGGCCGCCGGTCCTCAACGACGACAGCACCTCCGCGGGCACCGGCGTCGACGCGAGCAAGCTCGGCGAGATCACCCGCGCCGACGGCAGCCGCCAGCTGACGGTCGGCGGATGGCCCGCCTACCGCTACGCACAGGACAGCGCACCCGGCGACACCAAGGGCGAAGGCGTGGGCGGCACCTGGCACGCCCTGGCGCCCGACGGCTCCAAGGCCAAGGCCGGCGGCACCGGCACCCAGACGTCCACCGCCCCGACCGCCCCCGCCCCGGCCACCACCATGGCGCAGCCCACCCAGCAGCCCCCGGCGGGCATGCAGATCTCCGTCTTCGTCCACCCCCAGCTTGGCCCGATCATGGTGGACGCCTACGGCCGCACCCTCTACCACTTCGGCAAGGACACCGCCTGGCCGATGCGCTCCAACTGCGAGGGCGAGTGCCTCAAGACCTGGACGCCCGCGCCCCCCGTGGACCCCAAGAAGATCAAGGGCGTCGACCCGAAGCTGATCGGCAAGATGCAGCGGTCGGACGGCAGCTGGCAGCTGAGCATCAACTGCACCCCGGCCTACCTCTACACCGGTGACCAGGGCTACGGCGACGCCCTCGGCAACGGCATGGGCAACGGGGCGTGGACGGCCATCAACCCGCAGGGCAAGGCGGCGTCCGGCAAGTGAGGTCGCACGCCGCCGCCCTCGCACCGGTCGGCAGCGAGCGCACCCTCCGAACCGGGCTGAAATGGGCCGCGCTGCTCGTCCTGCTCCTCCTGGGGAGCGCGGAACTCCTCTGGGGAGCAGGCGGGCTGGCTGCGCCGTCACAGGCGGCGCAGCGCCCCGCACGGAGCTCGGTCGAGGACCTGGCCAAGCGGATCGGCTGCACGGCCGAGATCACCGCCGACGCGGCCGACCTCAGGCAGGGCCTGTGCACCTCGGGCGGGGAGGAGATCTGGATCGCCACCTTCCCGGCCGGCCCGGCCCAGGACGCCTGGCTCACCGAGGCGAAGGCGTACGGGGGTTCGTACCTCGTCGGTGACGGATGGGTGGTCGTCCTCTCGGACGCCACGGCTGACCTCCTGCACGGTCTGCTCGGCGGTTCGGTGGTCGGTGGGGCCGACCACACCGGAGCACACACGCACAGCGGAAGCGGGTGACCAGGGACAACAACGACGACAGGGCGAGGGTTCCCACCGGCACGGGGCCGGCGGGAACCCTCGCCCTGTATCGCTCTTCCACCCTCCCACAGGGCCGGAAGGGCAGTAGCACGAACTGACAGAGTGTCACGAAGGCGGGCCGGGGCGGTCGTCCAACCATGCGAATGCCGTATGAGATTTCCTGTTATTTCGCCGCCCCTGCACTTGACGCGGTCCCGCCAGGGCTTTGGGAGTGGCGGCAAGGGGCCATACTGGCCGGTACGGCGCGATCTGTGCGCCACTGTGTCGCCTTGCACGCGGTTTCCCCACATTCGGATCCGGAATCACCGGGCGCACGGCCGGTTTGAAGAGTGTTGCCCTGAAACCCATGGGACTGGTGTGCTGTGGCCCTTCCTGCCACACCGTCCCGGCGGCCCCAGCAGCAGAACGCCGTCGATGCCCTTCATCCAGGCAGTTCCCCGTCCCGGCCCGCGCGGCCGACACGCCGGCCAGGCCCGCGAACTCCCCACCGTGAGAAGGCCAGAGCTGAGGAGGAACCAGGTGACCCTTCGAACCAGCACCCGCAAGAGCGGTCCGAGCGCGCTGAGCGCCGCCGGACCGAGTGCGGCGAGCGACACCGGATCGAGTGCGCCGAGCGCCGCAGAGCCGAGCGCGCCGAACGACACCGGACCGAGTGCGCCGAGCGCCGCAGAGCCGAGCGCGCCGAACGACGCCGAGCGGGGCGACGCAGAGCTGAGCGCGCTGAGCGACGCCGAACTCGCGGCGGCGCTCGCCGCCAACCCGACCACCACCGGCGGCTCCCGGATCCGGGAGGTGATGGCCGAGGTGTTCACCCGCCACCACGGCGCCGTCCTCGCCTACGCCCGCCGCTTCTGCCGCGACCCGCAGACCGCCCAGGACCTCGCCGCCGAGGCCTACGCCAGCACCTACCTCTCCGTCGCCCGCGGACGCGGCCCCCGGCACGCCTGGCGCCCGTACCTGAAGGCCTGCGTCCGCCGCACCGCGATGGAGTGGAGCGCCCAGACCACCGACCGCGTCCTGCTGCCCGAGGACTTCCACAGCTGGGCCGAGCACCTCGCCGACGAGGCGGAGACCGAGGGTGCCCTGCTCGCCGCCGAGGAGGCGTCGCTGGTCGCCAAGGCCTACCGGTCCCTGCCCGAGCGGTGGCAGGTGCTGCTCTGGTTCTTCGTGGTGGAGGGCGAGTCGGCCGCCGTCGTCGCCCAGCGGATGAGCATGACGCCGAGCGGGGTTCGCTCGCTGGCCGCCCGTGCCCGCGCGGGCCTCCGCGAGGCGTACCTGCGGGCGAACGTCGACGAGGGCACTGCCCTGGAGTGCGGCTACTTCACCTCGCTGCTGACCGGCGCCGTGCGGCGGCCCGGCCGACGGCGCGGACGGGAGCTGGCCCGGCACCTGGACGAGTGCGCCGGCTGCGGACGGGTGGCCGAGGAGTTCCGCCAGGCCAACCGCCGCCGCGTCGTGGCCTCGCCGCTGATCCCCACCCGCCCGGCGGCGGTGCCGTCCTGCTGATCGCTGCCGGCGGAGTGGCGGCCGGTGCGCCGCCGCCCCCGCCGCCGCCACCGCCCCCGGCCACGGTTCCGCTCCGCGCGGAGAAGGGACGGAGCATGCGGCGAAGACCCCGGTCCGGCAGCCGCGGCCCGTTCGGCGGCCGCGGCCGAACGGGCCACGGCCGACCGGGTACTGAAGCCCTCCGGCCCGCGGTGGAACGGTCGGCCGGCACGGCGGCCCCTCACCTTCAAGTCCTCGACCGGCCCGTGTGCCTGACGGTCCGTCTCTGGACGGGTGGACGTCCGAAGGGCCAGGTGGTCGCGTCTCCGCCACGGTGTGGTGGAGGCGGGCCGCCGGGACCTTCGGGAGAGGTGCGGTCAGACGGTGGTGGGCAGGGCTGCGGTGCCGCCGGCGTCGCGACCTGGGCCAAGGTCGCCCAGTGCGAGAGCACCGGCGAGAGGGCAGGGCCGCACGGCGGCCCACCGGAACGGGATCGGGCACGCCTCGGCGGCAGACAGCTGTCCTGCAGGAACAGCAGTCGGCGCCACACCGCGTGGGCCCTCGACCGAACGCCCTGGCCCCTTCCGCCCCGACACCGCTGCCCACGACAGCGAGTTGGCAGAGGATGCACGGCCTCGCCGGCGCCGATGGGTGGGTCGGCCCCGGCGCCCTGTCGGCCCGGCCATCTAGCCTGTACTCCCAGGAACCGGCCCGGATTTCCGGAGGGGGCGTCATGAGCCGTGCGGGTATGGATGTTTGGGCAGTGAAGGTGGGTGCGGTCGCGGCGGGCACGGTGCTCGTCCTGGGTTCGCTGTCGGGGTGCAGCGGAGGGGGCGGGAAGGCGTCCGCCGACGGCAAGGGTGCGAGGGGGGCGTCCGGCAGTGCGGCGGCCGGGCCGACGGACGGGCCGGGCGACTACCGTCCGCCGTCGGACCTCTGCCCGAAGGTCGACTTCGGCCCGCTGACCGCCGCCGTCGCTCCGACGGCCGATCCGCCGAAGGGACGGGAGACCGGCTCCGATCCGGCGACCGGCAGCGGCGCCGCCTGCCTGCAGGGCTTCGCCACGGCCGGGACGAAGGGGGACGGCCGGTCCATCGTCCAGTGCACCGCCTGGAAGGACGTGGCCACCGCGATCAAGCAGTACGAGTTCCGGCTGTCCTCGGCGCCGAAGGAGGCCCGCGGCGCGGTGGAGCAGGAGCCGGGTCCGGGCCGGGCGGCCTTCCGCTACGAGAACCTCAAGGAGGCCGAGCCGTTCCGCAACGACCTGCGGCTGCTGGTCCGGGACAGCAATCTGGAGTGCGAGGTCCAGGTGCAGAGCCTCAACGCCCTGACGGAGCGGCAGGTGACGGGTGCCTGGCCGGCGATGGCGGAAACCGTCCGGGCGCTGCTCCCCAAGCTGCGTTCCTGACCGGCAGCGGCGCGAACAACCCTGACGGGCCAGCCGCGCCTGTCCCGGCACGGCGGGGCGGCACCGGTGCGGAGTGCCGGGCGGTAACGGATTTCCCATGCCCGGCCACAGTGCCGTACAGTCGTGCCTACCGACGCGGGGTGGAGCAGCTCGGTAGCTCGCTGGGCTCATAACCCAGAGGTCGCAGGTTCAAATCCTGTCCCCGCTACCAACCTCGGTAGGCCCGGCACCCCAGGTGCCGGGCCTACCGTGTTTCTCGGCATTCCTTTGGTCGGTGACCTGTGCCGGCCGTGCCTCATGGCGCGTCGTCAGCCGTTGTCGGGGCCGTCGCCGGGCACCTGTATGTTGATCATCCGCCGCACCTGTCGGTGTCCCGTCCCGGAGTGTCGATGCGCGGGTCCGGGTGGGGCCGGTGGCTGCTCTGCGGAAATCGGGTCGCTGTCGCCGAGTGGTCAGGACAGACTTCGGCGTCGGGGCTGAAACGGCCGCTCATCGTCGCAACGTGCTTGAAGGATTTCGCATGACCATTCCTGCCCCGCCCGACAGCCCGCAGTCCGCCGGGGGATCGGCCGATGCCAACCCGTGGGCCCCGCCGGGTCCGGGCCAGGGTGAGGGTCACGGGCAGGGTGTGCCGTACTGGCCGCCGTACGGGATGCCGGCGCCGCAGCCTCGTAACGGCCTGGGCGTCGCGGCCATGGTGCTCGGGATCGTCGGTGCCGTCCTCAGCCTCGTCATCGTCCTGTTCTGGCTGTCCTGGCTGCCGGCCCTGCTTGCCGTGATCTTCGGTGCCATCGGGCTGGGCCATGCACGAAAGGGCCTGGCGACCAACCGGGCGATGGCGCTCGCGGGCGTGATCCTGGGCGTCGCGGGCCTGCTGGTCTCGGCCGGCGCCGGGGTGTTCGTCGTGGCGCACGTGCAGGCGGTCAACGAGGAGCGACGGGCAGAGGCGGACGCCGCCCGCGCTCGCGCAGAGCAACTGGTGGCGAAGCAGAAGGAGCGGATCGAGGCCGAGAACAGGAGGATCGAGGCCGAGCGGGAGAAGAAGGCTGCGGACGAGCGGGCCCGGCGCCTGTCGTTCGGCCAGTCCTACACGTACGAGGACGGGCTGAAGGTCACGACGGCCAGGCCGGAGCCGTACGTTCCGGACGAAACCGTGTTCGAGGCCCCCAAGAACGCCGAGATCATCCAGGTGAGGATCACCGTCGTCAACACCGGATCGAAGGAGCTCTCGCTCTACGGGTCGGGGTCGCCGTTCGTGAGGGACGCCGAGGGCAACCTCGTCTTCACGCTGATCGACGGAAGCGGACGGATGAAATTCCTCGCCGGCTCTCTCGCTCCCGGGCAGGAGGCCACCAGCCTGTCGGCGTACGCCCTGCCCAACAGCGCGGCCGACCCGTTCTCCGTCGAGTTCAACTACGGCGCCGGGCTGCAGCACAAGAACGTCATCTGGTCCGGTCCTCCCAGCTGACCCGAGGCACTCCCACCGTTGCGTGCTGCGCAGGAAGCACGACCTGGTGACTGCGTCCGTGGCCGACACGGGCCCCCGGCTGCCGTACTCGGGGGGTGCGGGGCGGCGATGATGACCGGATGAACGCATCTGACGAGGCCGCAGTGCCCGAGGCCGCCCTGGGGAAGATCACCGAACTCGGCGAGCTGGCGGCGAGGGCGGCCCGGGCCTGGCATGCCGGGGACCTGCAGGGTGCGTTCGGCGCGGTGAACGAGGCGATGCCGGTGGCGGCGGCCGCAGCGGCTGCGCTGAACGTCCTGCTGGAAGTCGATCGGGCCCGGGCCGAGCGCGATGAACCCGGCGAGGGCAACGAGGCCAGCGCCTGGTGGGGCTGAGGCCGTCGGCGGCCCGGCCGGTCCGGACCCACGACCCGGGCGGCATGCGGTCCGCGACGCCCTGAGGCCCGGTCACGTCTCCGGCGCCACCCGGGAAGCCGCCGTCCGCCGCCTCGGCCTTCCCTGCGCAGCTACCGGCGCCACCTGAGCCACCTGAGCCAGGGCCCGGACCTGCTCGGCGGAGCCCTGCGGCAGCAGGAGCTGCACGGCCGTCGACAGTAGCTCCGCGGCGCAGGCCACCGGCACGAGCGGGTGGACAGGTGCGGACAGGAGTGGACACTCACCGCTCCTGCCGGGCCTGGAGAGTGGACAGCGCCCCGCAGCAGGCTGTGCGTCATGAACCTCCCACGCACACAGCCGGGGCGGACGCCGCCCGCCCGGCGGCCGGCGGCCGTGCTCACGGTCCTCGCCGCAGCCCAGTTCACCGTCATGCTCGCCACCTCGATCGTGAACGTCGCGCTGCCGCAGATCCGCGCCGGTGTCGGCCTGTCGGAGGGCGGCACCACCTGGGTGGTCAACGCCTATGGTCTGGCGTTCGGAGCGCTGCTCCTGGCGGGCGGACGGGCGGGTGACCTGTTCGGTCGCCGCCGGGTGCTGATCGCCGGCCTCGGGCTGTTCGCGGCCGGCTCGACGGCAGCGGGACTGGCCCACGCGCCGGGGGTGCTGATCGCTGCCCGCGCGGTGCAGGGCCTCGGCGCCGCCGCCATCGCGCCGGCCGCGCTCGCCCTGGCGATGAACCTGTTCCCGGCCGGTCCCGGGCGCGGCCGCGCCCTGGGGGTGTGGGGCGCGGTCTCCGGCGCGGGAGGAGCGGGCGGTGTCCTGCTGGGCGGCGTGCTGACCCAGGCATGGGGCTGGCCTTGGATCTTCCACTGTGTCGGGTTCGGTACGGTGCTGGTCCTGGCCGCCGCCGTGGTGCTCGTCCCACCGGCGGCCGGCGTCAGGGCGGGGCGGTTCGACCTGCTGGGCACTGCCACCGTCACCCTTGCCCTGACCTGCCTGGTCTGGGGGCTGACCACCGCACGCGACGCCGGCTGGGGCGACGTCCGGGTGCTGGGCGCCCTCGGCGCCGCCGCCGTCCTGCTCGCCGCCTTCGCGGTGATCGAGCTCCGCCGGCCGAACGCGCTGATACCGCCGCGGCTGCTCACCGTCGGCCGGGTGGCCGCCGGGAACCTGCTGATGGCCCTGCTGGGGTCGGTGTGGATCGCCCTGTTCTTCTTCCTGCCGCTCTACCAGCAGCAGGTGCTCGGCTCCGGTCCACTGGCCACCGGGGCCGGCCAACTCCCGCTCGCTGCGGCGAACATGCTCGGATCCGCGCTCGCCCCGCGCGTCTCCCGGCGCATCGGCGCCGCCGCGACCGTGGCCGCCGCCCTGCTCACCGAGGCCGCGGGCCTGCTGTGGCTGTCACGGGTCGGCGCCGACGGGAGCTACCTCGCCGACGTCCTGGGTCCGAGCATCCTGGTCGGTCTCGGCCTGAGCATCGCTTTCGTCCAGCTCACCGCGTTCGCCGTGGACGGCCTCCCGCCCCAGGATGCAGGCCTGGCCGGCGGACTGGTCAACACCACCCGCCAGGTCGGCGGTGCGGTCGGCCTCGCCGCCCTGGCGACCCTCGCCGGATCCGTCACCGCCCACGCCGCCACGCACCAGCCCCACCTGGAGGCGCTCACCGCCGGCTACCGGGCCGCGTTCACCGCCTCGGCCGCCGTCCTGGCCGCAACGGCCCTCCTCGCGGCGCTCCTCACCCGCCGCACCGCGGACCGCTCCACACCCGCGCGCCCGGCGCCCGACCCGCCGGCCCCGCGGCCCCGCACGGCCTCGCGGACCCGGTGAACCGGCCGCACGGCCCCACACACCTGCCTGACGACACGACACCCCGTTCGACGAACCGTCGCCCACCGAAGGAGACCCGCCATGACCGGCAAGCCCTACCTGACCGGCCACTACACCCCCGTCGCCGACGAGATCACCGCCACCGAACTCACCGTCGAGGGAACCCTGCCCCCGGAGCTGACGGGACGGCTGCTCCGCAACGGCCACAACCCCAAGCCCGGCGTCACCCCCACCCACTGGTTCAAGGGCAGCGGCATGGTCCACGGCATCCGCCTGCGCGAGGGCCGCGCCGAGTGGTACCGCAACCGCTGGGTGCACACCCCCGCCCTCGACGGCGCCCCCTACATGACCGAGCACGGACCCGACCTGACCGCCAGCGCCGCCGGCACCCACGTCATCGAGCACGCCGGCCGGCTGCTCGCCCTGTGCGAGTCGAACTTCCCCTTCGAGCTCACCCGGGAGCTGGACACCGTCGGCGCCTTCGACTTCGACGGCAAGCTGCGCACCGCGATGACCGCCCACCCCAAGGAGGACCCGGTGACGGGGGAGCTCCACTTCTTCGGGTCCTCGCCCTTCCCGCCCCACCTGGTGTACTACGTCGCCGACGCCAAGGGGGAGATCGTCCACAGCACGGAGGTCCCCGGCGCGACCGCCTCGCTCAAGCACGACTTCGCGATCACCCGCCGCCACGTCGTGTTCGTCGAGGGCAACGTCACCTTCGACCCGAACGAGCACTCCGGTATCCCCTACGGCTGGAGCGATGCCCAGCCCGCTCGCATCGGTGTCATGCCGCGCGGAGCGGACGGCGCCCGGCAGGTGCGCTGGTTCTCCATCGAACCGGGCAACATGCTGCACGTCGCCAACGCCTACGAGGACGGCCGGGGCCGCATCGTCCTGGAGGGTCCCACCGTGGACCGCGAGGGCTTCCACCTCTCCTGGAACTGGTGGGTGGGCGCCCCCGGCCGCGGCGCCGAGCCCAACGCCCGTTCCTACACCCGCCGCTGGGTGATCGACACGGCGGCCGGCACCGTCGACGAGCAGATCATCGACGACCTGCCGGTGGAGTTCCCGACCCTCAACGAGGCCTACCTCGGCTCCGAGAACCGCTACCAGTACGCCGTCTCCTTCCCCGACGAGAAGGGCTTCGGCACCTACGGCGTGGTCAAGTACGACCGCACCACCGGCGCCCGCCGCATCCACCAGGCCGGCGACGCCCGCCTGCCCGGCGAAGCCGTCTTCGTCCCCGCCGCCGGAGCGACCCGAGAGGACGACGGCTACCTCCTGACCGTCGTCTCCGACCTCAAGCAGGACGCCTCCCAGCTCCTGGTCCTCGACGCGTCCGGCCTCGACCGGATAGCCACCGTCCACCTCCCGCGCCGGGTCCCCGCCGGAATCCACGGCTCCTGGATCCCCGACAACCCCCTGGACACCACCAGCGGCTGAGCACCGCCCGCGGACCCCGCCACAGGCCGGCCCGACCGAGGGCCCACCCGCCGGGAGCCGCGGATCCACCGCCCGACACACCCCCGCCCGAAGGAGCCACCATCATGTCCCGTCCCTCCCGCGCCACGGTCACGCTGATCGCCGCCGCGGCCCTGTGCACCGCGCCCGCCGCCTCCGCCTCGGAGGCACAGGACGCACACTGGCGCCCGCCCAGGATCGTCACCGACTGGGCCTGTGCCTGGAACGGCACCGACCCCCGGGCGCTCGGCGCCCTGTTCAGCCCGGACGGCACCTACACCGACCTGGCCGTGGGCGTCACCTTCCACGGCCGTCAGGACATCGCCGGCTGGAAGGCCCGCGCGGACAGCGTCATCGACAACGTCCACGTCACCGTCCGCGCCGCCCACCGCCACGCCGGCCGCATCACCGTCGACGCCGTCTACGCCGGCCACCTCAAGGGCGCGCCCACGCCCTTCGCCGTTCCCATGACGACCCTTCTCGACCTCGACAACCGCGGCCGGATCACCTCCGACGTGGACCACTACAGCCTCGCCACCGTCCTCGCCCAGTCCGGCCTGCCCGCCGACTGGACCCCGCCCACCCCCTGACCGGAACCCCGGAACACCCCCGGCCGGCGGCAGGACGTCCTGCCGCCGGCCGCGCCACGCCCATTTCCGCCGCCAGCACCGCCCTCGCTTCCGGCCTGCGGTCCCGGCTGGAGGAAGTCACAGATTCTGCCGCGGAGCGGGAGAGCCGAGCCGGAGGACTTGACCATCCGGGCTGCGCTTTCTACATTCTGTGGAAATCGAATCGTGGAACGACAGTTCCGCATCGCGGATCCACTCATGGGTCGGGCCTGTTCGCCGCGGGTCCCGGCAGGTGGGCGACGGCACCGCCGTCCGCCAGGGTCGTCCCGACGTCGCCGGGTCCCGCTCCGGCCGCCGTTCCCGGGCCCGAAACCACCTCGGATGTGGAGGGACAGCACATGGGGCGACGCGTAACACCCCTGAAGACACCCCTGAAGACCGCAACGCCGCCGCACCCCGTCGACGAGATGCTGCCGCCCGGCCGGATGGCGACCGTCGCTCTCCAGCACGTCGCCAGCATGTACGCCGGGGTCGCCGCGCCGCCGCTGATCATCGGTGCCGCAGCCGGCCTGACCCCGGCCCAGCTCACCACGCTGCTGGCCGCCAGTCTGTTCATCGCCGGCATCGCCACCCTGCTGCAGACCCTGGGGTTCTGGCGGATCGGCTCGCGGCTCCCCTTCGTGAACGGCGTCTCCTTCGCCACCGTCTCGCCGATCCTCGCCGTGATCGAGGCGAAGAAGGGCGCGGCGCTGCCGCTGATCTTCGGCTCCACCCTGGTCGCGGGCCTCTTCTGCTTCTTCCTGGCACCGGTCTTCTGCCGGCTCGTCAGATTCTTCCCCCCGGTCGTCAGCGGCACGGTGATCACGCTGATCGGTGTCTCCCTGCTCCCGGTCGCCGGGAACTGGGCACAGGGCGGCAATTCCCAGGCGCCGGGCTACGGTTCCGTGGCCAACCTGGGCCTCGCCGGGGTCACCCTGGTCTCCGTGCTGCTCTTCCACCGCTTCCTGCGCGGCTTCCTGCAGCGGATCTCGATCCTCCTCGGGCTGCTCGTGGGCACCCTGGTGGCGATCCCGTTCGGGAAGGTGGACGCCCATGCGCTCAGCAGCCTGCCGCTCTTCGAGCTGCCGCACCCGTTCGCGTTCGGCGCGCCTCGGTTCGAGGTCGCGTCGATCATCTCGATGCTGGTGGTGATGGTGGTCTCGATGACCGAGTCCACCGCCGACATGATCGCGCTCGGTGAGGTCGTGGAGCGGCCCGCGGACGACCGCACGATCGCCGGCGGCCTGCGGGCGGACGGCATCGCGACGGCCTTCGGCGGAGTGTTCAACGGCTTCATCTGTTCGGCCTTCGCCCAGAACATCGGGCTGGTGGCACTGACCAGGATCCGCAGCCGCTTCGTGGTGGCCCTGGCCGGAATCCTCCTCGTGGTGATGGGCCTGCTGCCGGTCGTCGGCGGGCTGGTCTCGCTGGTGCCGCAGCCGGTGCTCGGAGGAGCGGGCGTCGTGCTGTTCGGCTCGGTGGCGGTCGCGGGCATCCGCACCCTCGGCAAGGCGGATCTGAGCGTCGGCTCGAACGCGATCATCGTCGCGGTCAGCCTCGCCTTCGGCATCTTCCCGATCGCCTACCCGGCCTTCTACCAGGCATTCCCCGAGCAGGTCGCCACCGTGCTGCACTCCGGCATCTCGGCGGGCTGCCTGCTGGCCGTCACCCTGAACCTGCTCTTCAACCACCTGGGCCGCGGGCGCGAGGTCCCACCCGCGTATGTACCGGAGACACAGATCGAGGCCCTGGGCCGCGTGGGCGACCCGGCCTGACCCCGCCGGCGGGCCGGGCGCAGCCCACGACCCGGCCCGCCGGCCCCGGCCGACTGCTCGGTGATCACCACGTGCGCTGAGTGTCGGTCAGGGGTGGGGTGAGTACGCGTACTCATGGTCACGAAGATCGCCGGTCGCCAGGATTACGGGCATGCGATCGATCCCCCTCCCCAAGCCCCTGCTCGCGGCCGCGTTCGGCTGCGTCGTCCTGTCCGCCTGCGCTCCCCGGCCGGGCGGCCACCGCCACCGCTGACACCCTCGCGGGCAGTGCCGTGTCGGCGACGAACCCGGCCGATGCCCTGTCGACGTCCGGCGACCCGCAGCAGCGCTTCCTCGCGCTGATCACCCGCATCACGCAGGCGGGTGCCGCCGAGTCGCCCGGTGACAAGGGCGGCGGCGCGGTTCCCCGGCCCGAGGACCTGCTGAGCGGGGGACCGGCCACGCCGAGACACGGGCCCGGCCGGACCCCGCCGGGGGTGGCGAACGGTGACGGTGACATACCGGTCCCGCGGCCCTCGGACTTTCCCGAGCCGCCGCCGTCGACGCCCGGCCCGGTTGGGCCGGGCCCAGCCGAGGAGGTGCCGTTGACCGCCGTCGACGCCTGCGCGGGCGCCGAGCACGCCAAGCGCATCAGGGAGGCGTTCAGGACCGGTGGGGCGAGCACCTTCGAGGCGATGCGCACCACCCTGACCGGCCTGGACTACCCCGTCTCGCGGATCCACCGCACCTCGGACCGCGCAGGCGCGCCCCTGGTGAGGCTCGACCTGCGCTTCATGGGCGACAACCTGGCCCTGGAGATCACCGGCACCACCGGCGGCGCGTCCGTCGAGGCGTTCGGGGTCTCGGAACGGGAGGACGTGCAGGTCACCGACGTCAGGCGCGATCCGTAGCCGGACGCGCCCGTGTCCAGACCGCTCCGTAGAACGTGATCGCTTCGGCGGCCCCGTCGACCATGACATGGGCGATGACCGCGTTCCTGTAGTGCTCGGGGATCTCCATGCGGATCAACGTAGGCGCCTTTCGACCACCCGGGCGTGGGGCAGAGGCCTCGTCCCGTCTCCTGCGAAGGACGTAGGACCCCGGCCCGGGGCCGCTACCCGGCAGCCACCACCTGACCCGCCGTGACCTGAGGGGGGTTGGGGAGCAGCGACGCCAGGTTGTCCCGCACGAAGTCCGCTGCCTCCGCGATCGAGCGCTCGGCCCCGGCCTCGTCCTCGAAGACGCTGGTGGACGCCATGACCCCGTCCCCGGCATCGACCCAGTAATAGGCGACGAACCCCGGAACCCGGCGAAGGAGCGGCAGGAACTCCTCGGCCACTCGGCGTCCCGCCTCCGCGGGATCGGTCACGCCTTCGTACCTCCGCACAGCTGCGTACACGCTGGTCTCCTTCGTGGTCGCGAGGTCTTCTCGTGCGGGACGACATCCCCGGCCGGGCTGCTTTTGCGCGTGCGACGTCCGGAAGGCACTCGGACGGCTGCACGCCGACCGACTGGGAGGGCTGGCTGCTCCCGTTGACGAAGGTGTACAGCTCGACGATGACGCCGTCCTTGCAGTGGGCGATGTCCATGGGAGGCGGCGTAGGCCTCCCGGTAGTCGGTGCCCGTGGGGTCGTGCCTGTCGGGGTCGTCACACGGCGCGACGCGGCGCGCGCGGCCCTGCGGTGGTGGCGGTCCGTGCCGGGCCGGAGGCTGGTGGGTATGGGTGCGAAGAAGAAGACGAAATGGGCGTCGGCGGTGGTGCACTGCCGGCCGGGGTCGGTTGCGGGTTGTCGGCGACGGGTGAAACGAGGACCACGGACGGCGGATCAAAAGAGGGTCGCTCTGCGATCTCTTGATCATCCTGACTTCAATGCTCGGAGGTCAGGAGGAAGAGAGGGTGATCCGTGTGGAGGACTGGGCCGAGATTCGCCGGTTGCACCGGTCGGAGGGGTTGTCGGCCCGGGCTGTGGCCCGGCAGCTGGGGATCTCTCGGGGCACGGTGTCGCGGGCGCTGGCCTCGGACCGACCGCCGAAGTACCAGCGGCCGCTGAAGGGCTCGGCGGTGGACGCGGTGGAGCCGGCAGTCCGGGAGCTGTTGAAGCAGACTCCGACGATGCCGGTCACGGTGATCGCGGAGCGGATCGGCTGGGAGCGCGGCCTGACGATCCTGCGTGAACGGGTCCGCGAGCTGCGGCCGGCCTACCTGCCCGTTGATCCGGTCTCGCGGACGGTCTATCAGCCGGGCGAGCTCGCCCAGTGCGACCTGTGGTTCCCGCCGGTGGACATCCCGGTGGGCTATGGGCAGTGCGGGCGGCCGCCGGTTCTGGTCATCGTCTCCGGGTATTCGCGGGTGATCACCGCCCGGATGCTGCCCTCGAGGCAGAGCGGCGACCTGATCGACGGCCACTGGCGGCTATTGGCCGACGGCTGGGGCGCCGTTCCCAAGATGCTGGTCTGGGACAACGAGCCGGGGGTCGGCAAAGGCAGACCGACCAGCGAGTTCGCCGCGTTCGCCGGCCTGCTCGCGGTCAGGGTGCATCTCTGCCGGCCCCGCGACCCCGAGGCGAAGGGCCTGGTCGAGCGCGCGAACGGCTACCTGGAGACCAGTTTCCTGCCCGGCCGCACCTTCACCGGCCCTGACGACTTCAACGCCCAGCTGACCGCCTGGCTGCAGGTCGCCAACCGCAGGCAGCACCGCTCGATCGACGCCCGGCCGGCGGACCGCTGGGAGGCCGACCGGGCCGCGATGCTCACCGTCCCGCCCGTCACCCCGCCCAACTGGTGGCGTTTCCACACCCGCCTCGGCCGCGACCACTACATCCGCGTCGACACCTGCGACTACTCCGTCCACCCCCGCGCGATCGGCCACCGCGTCATGGTCCGCGCAGACAACGAGGAGATCACCGTCACCTGCGGCAACGACATCGTCGCCCGGCACACCCGCTGCTGGGCCAGACACCAGACCCTGACCGACCCCGAGCACGCCGCCGCGGCCAACGCCCTGCGAGGCGAGGTCACCCACCAGCAGGCCGCCCGCGCGCACGCCGCCCGGGCCGCACTCCTGGCCCCGGACAGCCTCGGCATCGAGGTCGAGCAACGCGAACTCCACTCCTACGACCGCATGTTCACCCTCATCGAGGGCGGCGCCGGAAAGGAGGACACCTGATGACCCGCACCGCGACCGCCACCAGTCGCACCACCACGACCGACACGGCCAAGCAGAACGGCCAGGCGGCCCGAACGGGCCGGCAGACCGCCGCCGACCTGGCCTTCCTCGCCCGCGCGATGAAGGCCCCCGCGCTGCTCGACGCCGCCGAGCGCCTGGCCGAGCGCGCCCAAGCGGAGTCCTGGACCCACACCGAGTACCTGGTCGCCTGCCTGCAGCGCGAGGTCTCGGCCCGGGACAGCCACGGCGGCGAGGGCCGCATCCGCGCGGCCCGCTTCCCGGCGGTCAAGACCATCGAGGAGCTCGACCTCGCCCATCTGCGGGCATGACGCGCCAACAACTCGCCCATCTGGGAACATTGGACTTCATAGCGGCCAAGGAGAACGTGGTCTTCCTCGGACCGCCGGGCACCGGCAAGACCCACCTCGCCACCGGACTCGCGGTCCGGGCCTGCCAGGCCGGGCACCGGGTCGCGTTCGCCACCGCCTCCCAGTGGGTCGACCGTCTCGCCGCAGCCCACCAGGCCGGCCGGCTCCAGGACGAACTGGTCAGGCTCGGCCGTTACCCGCTGATCGTGATCGACGAGGTCGGCTACATCCCGTTCGAACCGGAGGCCGCGAACCTGTTCTTCCAGCTGATCTCGAACCGCTACGAGAGGGCCAGCGTGATCGTCACCTCGAACAAGCCCTTCGGGCGCTGGGGAGAGACCTTCGGTGACGAGACCGTCGCCGCCGCCATGATCGACCGACTCGTCCACCACGCCGAGGTCCACTCCCTCAAAGGCGAGTCCTACCGCATGCGCGGCCGCGAACTCGGCCGCACCCCGACCACCAGCAACGACTGAACAAGACCGCACGATGGCCCACGATTGACCCGATCAGACCGGCCCGATTTCAGCCGTTGCCGACACGGGTGTCGAGACGGCGGCGGCGCACGTGAGCGGGCGGGTGCGGGTGACGGGCCGGTGGGTGCGGGTCCGGACGGGTGGCGGGGCGGAGATGTGGATCGCGGCGGGGTCCGTGCAGCGGATCGTGTGGGACGAGACTCCCGGCGGGTGAGGGCGGGCCGGACTTCCCGCCGAGTTCCGGCCTCCGGTACGTCTCCACCGGTCAGCGGGAATGCCCGGAGGGGACCGGGGCAGGCGCACGGTAGCGGGCGCGGCCCGGAGAACAGGGTCGGACGAGCGGATCGGGCGCGAGCTGCCCATCCACCAGTCGACCGCCGCGCTGATCCGCGCCCGGCAGGAACGGGTCCGCGCCCGCTTCCCCGGCCGGCCCACCTCAACGCTGGTGCTGCTCCCGTCCGGCCAGCAGAACCTGGGCTGCTCTACCTCTTCCCGGTCATCACCCGGGTGGTCCGTCATCCGGAGTGGCAGCGCCACCTTCAGCAGATCGCGCCGATGACCGCCGGCCTCGCGATCCAAGCCACCGTCAATCTGCCCGGGTTGCCCATCGGCCCATGGGCCGGCCCGGGCACGCTCGCCGCGTGGTCCGCGTTCGCCCTGCCGGCAGGGGGCCTGCTACTGCAGAGGTGCGACGTGTAGCCGCCGCGGTCCGGCCCGGCCCGGTTCCTCGCACCGTTACCCCCGCGGATAGCGGTGCAAGGAGATGCCGGACCTGCGGCGGTACGTACGACAAGCCATGGCGCCGCAGCCGGCCCTGACCGCTCCCGCGCCAGGCCGGGCAGGCGGTGGAGGTATGGCCGGGCGAGTGCGCCGGGGCTGCTACTTCTGGAGGGGAGGCAGGTCGTCGACGAACTCACCGACCACCCATGCTGCGAGCGTCCACAGGACGGTGAAGAGCACCAGGCAGGCGACCGCAGAGATGGTGAACTGCCCTGCCACGCTTCTCGTGAACCGCTTCATGCGCTGTCCTCGCTGTCCGTGCTGTCCGTCCGTCATCGGCCTCAATGACGTCGTCCGCGTCCGGACGGGTTCCCCGCCGGCGCGGTGCAGCAGGTTCGTCGGCGGGAGGTGCCGTGGACGTCCGTAGATGGCGGGCCCAGAGGTCGTCACACGGTGACGACGACCTTCGCGCGCGCGTGCTCCACTTCGAGGTACCCGATGGCATCGGGTACCTCGCTCAAGGGGTAGGTCCGGTCGATGACCGGGGTGAGCTTCCCGGATTCGGCGAACTCCCGCAGCGCAGCCAGGTTCTCCTTGGCCGGCTTCGCCGTCAGAACGAGCAGCCGGTGGCGGACGAAGGGGGACATCGCCTTGCCCTTGATGATGAGACCCATCGGCCCGACGAGACTCCCGCCCTCCGACACGCCTCCGCCGGAGAGGACGAGCCTTCCCTCGGGTGTCAGCGCCCGTCGGCACTCGGTCAGTGAACGGTTCCCCACCAGGTCGAACACGACGTCGTACTGTCGTCCGTTCCGGGTGAAGTCCTCCTGGGTGTAGTCGATGAGGTGATCCGCGCCCATGGACCCGACCAGTTCGAGGTTCCTTGTACTGCAGACGCCGGTCACCTCCGCGCCGAGCGCCTTGGCGATCTGCACGGCGAAGGTGCCGACACCGCCTGACGCGCCATTGATCAGCACCTGCTGCCCCGGCCCCACCCGCCCCAGGTCCCGCAGGCCGATCAGGGCGGTGTTCCCCGCCAGCGGCATCGCGGCTGCCTGCTCAAACGACAGGCCGGCCGGCTTCGGCTCCACCACGGTGTCCGGAGCACACACGTACTCGGCGAATGCCCCGTCGGCTTCGCCGAACACCTCGTCACCGGGACGGAAGCGCGTCACGCTCCTGCCCACTGCTTCCACCCGACCTGCGAAGTCCGAGCCCCGAATCCTCGCCTTCGGCCCGCCCAGTCCGAACGCCAGGCGTGCCAGGTACGGATCGCCGCGCATGATGTGCCAGTCCCGGGCATTGAGCGAGGCCGCGTGGACCCGCACCAGAACCTCGTGATCCGCGACAACCGGTCTGTCGACCTCCCTGAGCTTCAAGACATCGGGTGAGCCGTAGCCGTCCTGGACAATCGCCTTCATCGAAATCCCCCTGTGGTGCGCGAGTGCGGTGCGATCCGGACCGGCCGGCCGGAGGCCCGGCACTACGCACGACGGTAGGGGAGCGACCTCGGTGCGGGCATCAGGGCAAGTCCCTAGGTGACCCACGCATCCCCGGGTGGGGCGCCTCCTAGGGGTGCGGGCGGGCCGGTCGGTTGACGGGGTGCCGTTCGGGCCGGTTGGATGGGTGAAGTTGGCTATACATCTTTGGCCTGGAAGGGGGTCCTGTGGCGCGGGAAGCGGTTCCGTTCGTCGTCCTCGCCGCCGCCCTGCTGCACGCGCTGTGGAATGCCATGGCGCACCGCACCGTCGACAGACTGGCCGGGTTCGCGCTGATGAACACCGCCACGCTCGGCTGTGGCGCACTGCTCGCCTGTCTCGTTCCGCTGCCGGATCCGGCGGCCTGGCCGTTCATCGCCGCATCGACCGCACTCCAGGTCGGCTACCAGTTGCTGCTGCTCCAGGCCTACCGGCTGGGCGATTTCGGGCAGATGTATCCGATCGCCCGTGGCACCTCGCCGCTGGTCGTCGCGCTGCTGTCGGTCACGGTGCTCGGCCGGCCGCTGCCCGCCGGGCAGGCAGCCGGTGTGCTGGTGATCTCGCTCGGTCTGGCCGGGCTGGCGTTCGCCGGCGGCCCGCCCGGGCGTGCCCAACTGCCCGCCATCGCCGCCGCGCTGGGCACCGGCCTGCTGATCGCCGGATACACGGTGGTGGACGGCACCGGCGTCCGCCGGGCGGACGGCACCGCGGGCTACCTGGCCTGGATGTTCCTCGCCCAGAGCGCGGCGATGCTGCTGGTCGCGTTCGCCGTCCGCGGGCGGCCGCTGCTCGCCGCGATGCGCCGACGGCCGTGGCCGGGCCTGGCCGGTGGGGTGATGTCGCTGGCCGCGTACGGGCTGGTCGTGTGGGCCCAGACGGTCGGTGACCTGGCCGCGATCGCCGCCCTGCGGGAGACCAGCATCCTGATCGCCGCCCTGATCGGCGCGTTCGTCCTGCGGGAACCCCTCGGCCGGTCCCGGCTGGCCGCCGGTGCCGCGGTGCTGGCCGGCATCGTGGTGCTCAGGTTCGGTCACGGCTGACGGTCCGGCGGCTCCCGCGTCCGACGACCGCCTGCCGCATGTCTGTTCGGCCACCCCGGCGGGTGTGGGTGCGGGCGGGCGGGCCGCCCCGAACCGGTGAACGTCGGTCCGGTCGTCGGCGGAAGGGCAGGCGCCCCGCGCAGCCGACTGGCCCACGTCCCGCACTGAACATGCTGAAGCCCTGCTTTCTCTGTTGCAAGTATTGCGCAATAGTGTTGCCCCGGCACGATCACCACCATCGTCGAAAGGGGCCGTGTCCGCCATGAGCACCTACTCGCTTCCCGACCTGCCGTACGACTACTCCGCGCTCGAGCGCGCCATGTCCGCCGAGATCCTGGAGCTGCACCACTCCAAGCACCACCAGGCCTACGTCAACGGTGCGAACCTGACGCTGGAGCAGCTCGCCGAGGCCCGCGACAAGGAGCAGCTCGGCGGCCTGGTCGGCCTGCAGAAGGCGCTGGCCTTCAACCTTTCCGGCCACGTCCTGCACTCGCTCTTCTGGGAGAACCTCTCGCCGGAGGGCGGCGACCGCCCGGACGGGGTCCTGGCCGACGCCATCACCGAGCACTTCGGCTCCTTCGAGGCGTTCAGGAAGCAGCTGACCACCGCCACCGTCGGCGTCCAGGGCAGCGGCTGGGGCATCCTCTCCTGGGAGCCGCTCGGCAAGCGCCTGATCGTCGAGCAGGTCTACGACCACCACGGCAACGTCGGCCAGGGCACCACCCCGCTGCTGGCCTTCGACGCCTGGGAGCACGCCTACTACCTGCAGTACAGGAACGTCCGCCCGGACTACGTCGAGCGCCTGTGGGACGTCGTCAACTGGCAGGACGTCACCGCGCGCTACGCCGCCGCCACCCGGGGCTGACCGTGCGGCGGCCGTCGAGCAGTGCTGCCGCCACCGGGCCGCGGCGGCCGTCCCCGAACGGGAGCGGCCGCCGCGGTCCGACGGTCTCGGCCCGGGCGGGGAAGACCGGTCGACTTTTCCGTTATCGGAGCGGCCCCCGCGGATCTCCTGGGTGGGGCGGCCCGAAGACCGGGCGCCCCGAACGCTCGAAAGGCTCACCGTGACACGAGACTGGAAGGGCCACCGCCCGCTCCTCGCCTGCTCCCTCGCCCTGGCGATCGGTTCCGTCGCCCTGCTGGGGGTGTCCGCGCAGGGGTCGTCCGCCGAGAGCCCGGCAGGGCAGGGCCAGTCCGCGCAGGCCGAGCACGCCGCCATGCCGGGCATGGACCACGGTGCGGCGGCGTCGCCGGGGAGGTCCGGCAGGCACGGCATGGCCGGCACCGCGGGCACCGACGGCCTCGCCGCCGAACGCGACGGCTACCGACTGGACTCCCGCATGACGACCCTCCCGGCGGGCGGGCCGGCCGGCTATGCGTTCACCGTGACAGGCCCGGACGGTCGGCCGGTCACCGACTTCGCGGAATCCCAGACGAAGCGGCTCCACTTCTACGCGATCCGCTCGGACCTCACCGGGTACCGGCACCTGCACCCGGCGATGGCCGCCGACGGCACCTGGACGGCCGACCTCGCCGCCCTCGGACCAGGCACCTGGCGGCTGTACACCGAGTTCACGCCGGCCGGCGGGCCGCACCGGGGCACCGAGTACGTCCTCGGCCGCACCGTCACCGTGCCCGGCCCGGCCACCGCGGTGCCGCTGCCCGCCGCGGCGGCGAGCACCGAGGTCGACGGCCATACCGTCACCGTTCAGGCGGACCCGACGGCGGAGGAGGCCTTCCCGCTCACCGTCACCGTCACCGCCCCGGACGGGCGGCCGGTCACCGACCTCCAGCCGTACCTCGGCAGCTACGCCCACCTCAGCGCCTTCCACGAGGGCGACCTGGCGCTGGCCCACCTCCACCCGATCACCCCGGTCAGGGCGGGTGGCGGCGGCCCCACCCTGACCTTCCACGCCATGCTCGCCAAGCCCGGGAACTGGCGCGTCCACCTGCAGTTCCAGACCGCCGGGCAGCTGCACACCGCGGCCCTCACCCTGCGAGTGGCCTGACGCGGGTGGCCCGACGACGCGCCGCGGGGCCGGCCGGGGTGGCCGATCGGAGGGAACTCGGCGCGGTGCCCGTCCGACTCCCCGACGAACAGCCGGGACGGCTCGGGGTCGGGAGAGGACTGTCGTGCGGACGGCGGCGGACGGAGGCGGGACACCCCGCGCAGGCACGGCGGTAACGGTCCCTGCTGACCTGCACCATGGCGTTCTCGATGCTGCAGCTGTTCCTCCTCGGCGCCCTCGGGCCCAGGCTCGTCGCGCAGGCGGACCTCAAGTCCGGCCGCTTCCGGGGTTCTTCGAGGCGCCACGACCGCGCCGTGATCCGTTCTGTGCGCCACGACGAGGCGGTCGGACCGCCGGCCCGCCGAGTTCTCGGCGAATTCCTCCGCGAATTCCGGAGCGCCGTGCCGGGAAGGCGCACTGCCGCTACCGCCGTCCCGGGCCCCCCGGCGTCACCGCCACGGCACGCACCCGGACGTCCGGGCCGCGCCGGAAGTGCAGCGTGAACTCCACCCGCTGCCCGACGCGCAGCGCCGGCGGCCGGACGACCAGCAGGTCCGCCCCCTCGGGGGACATCCGGAGCTCTGCCCGGGCCGGCACGGCCAGCTCCGCCACCGGCTCCCAACTGCCCGTCGCACCACGGTGCACATGCCGCTTCAGCACCACGCGGCCGGCCGGTCCCCAGCTCGCCCCGGTCAGCTCGTCGGGCACGTCGCCCGGGTTGCGCAGCACGAAGAAGGCCGCGGTCGCCACGCCCGTGGCCGACACCAGGATGCGGCCCTCGCCCGCCTCCACCGGTGCGGCCCGCCCGGCGCCGCCGGCAGACGTCCAGCCGCAGAGCAGCGCCAGCGCCGCCGCCGCGGCGGCCGTCGGCGGGAGCACCGCCGCCCACCTCACCGCACGCCCCGCGCGGACGGCCGCCAGGTGCGCAGCCGCAGACTGTTGGCGACCACCAGCAGTGAACTCGCCGACATCGCCACGGCGGCGAGCATCGGATTGAGCAGGCCCAGGGCGGCCATCGGCAGCAGCACCGCGTTGTAGCCGAACGCCCAGACCAGATTGGTGCGGATCGCCGCCATGGTGCGCCGGGCGAGCCGCACCGCCACCACCAGGGACTCGATGTCGCCGCGGACCAGGGTCAGCCCGGCCGCGCCGATCGCCGCGTCCGTGCCGCCCGCGAGGGCGACGCCGAGGTCCGCCGAGGCCAGCGCCACCGCGTCGTTCACACCGTCCCCGACCATCGCCACGCACCGACCCGCCGCCTGCAGCTCCGCGACGACCTCGGCCTTGCGCTCCGGCGACGCCCCGGCATGCACCGCGGTGATGCCCAACTGCGCCGCGACCGCCCGGGCCGCGGCCGGCCGGTCACCGGTCAGCAGCACGGGCTCCAGCCCCAGGGACCGCAGCAGCCGCACCGTCCGCCAACTGCCCGGCCGCACCGTGTCACCGACCGCCAGCACGGCCGCCGCCCGGCCGTCGAGCTCCACCACCACGGCCGTCCGCCCGTCCGCGTCCGCCCGGGCCAGCGCCTCCCGCAGCACGGCGGGCAGCTCCGGCACCCGGTCGGGGCGCACCACCCGCACCTGTCGGCCCTCCACCGTCCCCCGGACGCCGAGGCCCGCCGTCGCCGTGAAGCCGTCGACCGCAGGCAGCGCGGACCCGCCGCGCCGCCGGGCCGCCGCCGCGACGGCCCGGCCCACCGGATGCTCCGACCCGTCCTCCACCGCCCCGGCCAGCCGCAGGACGTCGGCCTCGTCGACACCAGGCGCGACGGTGGTCTCCGCCAACGCCATCCGGCCGGTGGTCAGCGTGCCGGTCTTGTCGAGCAGCACGGTGTCCACCCGGCGCAGACTCTCCAGCACCTGCGGTCCCCGTACCAGCACCCCCAGTTCGGCGCCCCGGCCCGTCGCCGCCAGCAGCGCCGTCGGCGTCGCCAGACCGAGCGCGCACGGACACGCCACCACCAGCACCGCCACCGCCGCCGTGACCGCCGCCTGCGGATCACCGCCCGCGCCCAGCCAGAAGCCCAGCACACAGGCCGCCACCGCCAGCACGCACGGCACGAACCCGCCGGCCACCGCGTCGGCGACCCGCTGCGCCCGGGCCTTTCCGGCCTGCGCCTCGACCACCAGCGCGGTGATCCTGGCCAGTTGGGTGTCCGCACCGACCGCGGTGGCCCGCACCAGGAGCGCCCCGCCGACGTTGACCGTGGCCCCGGCGACCCGGTCGCCCGGACCGACCTCCACCGGGACGCTCTCACCCGTCAGCAGGCTCGCGTCCAGGGCCGAGCCGCCCTCGACGACGACGCCGTCCGTGGCGACCTTCTCGCCCGGCCGCACCACGAACTCCTGGCCGGGCAGCAACTGGCGGACCGGGATCCGGCGTTCGACACCGGCCTCCCGTACACAGACCTCCTTGGCGCCCAGTTCGGCGAGCGCCCGCAGCGCCGACCCGCCGCGGCGCCGGGCCCGGCCCTCCAGGAAGCGGCCGCACAGCACGAACAACGGCACACCGACCGCCGCCTCCAGGTAGACGTGGGCCGCCCCGCCGCCGTCCGCGGTGAGCGAGAACGGCATCCGCATGTCCATCGCGCCGGCGCCGCCGAAGAACAGCGCGTACGCCGACCAGCCGAAGGAGGCCAGGACGCCCAGGCTCACCAGGGTGTCCATGGTGGCGGCCGCATGCCGCAGGTTCCGCCAGGCCCGCCGGTGGAACCCGGACGCGCCCCAGGTCACCACCGGGACGGCCAACAGGAAGCACACCCACTGCCAGGCCCGGAACTGCAGCGCGGGCACCATCGACACGACCAGCACCGGCAGCGCGAGGGCGGCCGTGACGGCCGGGCGGAGCAGGCCGTCGCCGTCCTCGGCGGGCTCGGCGTCCACCGGTTCGTCGGGGACCGGTGCGGCGGTGTAGCCGGCGCGTTCGACCGCGGACACCAGGTCGGCCGGTGCGACGGCGACCGGGTGCACGACCCGGGCGCGGCCGGTGGCGAGGTTCACCGTCGCCATGACGCCGTCGATCCGGGCCAGCCGCTTCTCGACCCGCCCGACGCAGGCGGCACAGGTCATGCCGCCGACGGTCAGGTCGGTGACCGCGCGTTCCGTCGCCGTGCTCATCGCCCCGCCCCCCTCACATGGCCCGACATCCCCGGCATGTCGCCGTCGAAGGAGCCACCCGAGGAGCCGTCCGTGGAGCCGCCCAAGGAGCCGTCGGACGGACTTCCGGGGTGACCGGGGCCCGCCGGCGGCCGCAGCCCCGGCGCCACCGGCCCGACGGCCCTCCCGAGGACGAACGCCCCGCCGAACACGAGGACGAGCAGCAGGGCGAACCCCGCGAGGACGAGTTGCGGCCGGGTGCCCGGCTCCGTTGCTTCCACACCTCAGGAGTCGGAGCCGGGCGGCCGTGAGTTCCCGCGCCTGCGTCAGATCCGGCCGACGAGCGTGAAGCCGGCCTCGTCGACCGCCGTGCGGACGAGGTCCTCGTCGAGTGCGTGATCGGCCGCGACGGTGACGGCGACCCGGCCGGCCCCGGCATCGGCGGCGACGCCGGCGACCCCGGGGCCGGCCGCGAGCTCGGCGCTCACCGTCTTCTCGCAGTGGCCGCAGCTCATGCCCTCGACGGCGTAGTCAATGGTGACGGACATTCAGATCCTCCTGGGGAACGTGCCCGAGGGCCGCGAGCAGCACGCAGACGGCCGCGAACAGCACGGCCCGTCCCGTCCGCATCGCGCCCCCGTCTGTCCGGCCGGCCCATCGTCGCACCCGGCCCCGCAGGCCGGAAGCACCGACAGACGCCCCTCGGCACGTCCGATCAAGGTCCGGCGGAAGGGCGCGGTCCGGCCCGGAACGCGGGCTCGCCCCAGGTGGTCGTTGCCGAGGCCGCCCCGGTTCCCGTGACATGTCTCCAACGGCCGCGTATCGGCCGCGGGGGGCGGATCGGGCATGATGGGACGCGATCACCCCGTGACACCGACCACCCCACGACACCGACCGCTGCGGCCTGTTCGGGCCGGAGGCCGTCCGAGAGCGGAGCACGGACCGATGAACGCCACTCGCCCGCTCGGCCGCGCCGCCGCGGTCGCGGCCGCCCTGGCCGGGACACTCCTCCTCGCCGGGCCGGCCTTCGCCCATGTCGAGGTCCAGGCGCAGCCGGCGCAGGCGCTGGCCACCAATGCGGTGGTCACCTTCTCCGGCGAGGCGGAGTCGCAGAGCGCGGGTATCGCCAAGGTCCAGGTCGTGCTGCCCGAGGGGATCACCCCGGCGGACGTCACCCTGGCCCAGGCGCCGCAGGGATGGGCCTTCACCGCCACCGCCGACGGCTACACGGTCGGCGGCCCGGCGCTCGCGCCCGGCGAGGACGCCGTCCACAAGATCACCGTGCGGCAGCTGCCGAACGCCAAGGAACTGGTCTTCAAGACCCTGGAGACCTACAGCGACGGCCACATCGACCGCTGGATCGAACTGCCGCAGAACGGCGCCACGCCCGAACACCCGGCGCCCGTCCTCGAACTGGCCCCGGCCGCCCCCGGAGCCGGCATGCTCTCACCGACCACGACGGCCGGCAGCCCGACCCCCGCGAGCCCGACCGCCTCGGCGAGCGTCGCGGCCACCCCGGAGGCGACTCCGTCGTCCTCCGCCCCCGCCTCCTCGACCGACGGCGGCAACTCCGCCGGCGCGGCCATCGCCGTGGCCGCCGCCGTGGTGGTGATCGCTGCCGCCGGTGCGTGGTGGTGGCGCCGGCAGCGGGGCACCACCACCCGGTGACCCGCACCGACGGTCGGCCCGTGGTGTCCCGTGCCTGGCCCGGACCGGGGCGCGCTTCTGCGGGAGACGGCGGGTCACACCTCCCGGTAGGGGTGGAATCCGCGGCCGGTCTTGCGGCCGAGCAGGCCCGCCTCGACCATCCGGGAGAGCAGCGGCGGCGGCGCGTACAGCGGCTCCTTGTACTCCTCGTACAGCGAGTTCGCGATCGCCTCGACGGTGTCCAGGCCGATCAGGTCGGCGAGTCGGAGCGGGCCCATGGGGTGCGCGCAGCCGTGCACCATGCCGGCGTCGATGTCCTCCGGGCTCGCGTGGCCTGCCTCGGCCATCCGGACCGCGGCGAGCAGGTAGGGCACGAGCAGGGCGTTGACGACGAAGCCGGCCCGGTCGCGGGAGCGGACGACGTGCTTGCCGAGGGTGTCGGCGGCGAAGGCCTCGATGCGCCGCAGCACGTCCGGGCCGGTGTGCAGCGAGGAGACCACCTCCACCAGCGGCATCACGGGTGCCGGGTTGAAGAAGTGCAGGCCCAGCACGTGCGAGGCGCGGGTGGTGGCGATGCCCAGCCTGGTGACCGGGATGGCGGAGGTGTTGGTGGCGAGGACGGCGCCGTCGTCGGCGAGGATCTCGTCGAGGCGGGCGAGCACGCCGGTCTTGACGGTCTCGTCCTCGACGACCGCCTCGACGACGAGTTGACGGTCGGCCAGGGCCTCCAGGTCGTCGGCGAACAGCAGGCGAGCCCGGGCGTCCTCGCCGCGGGCCGGGTCGAGCCGGCCGCGGTCGACCGCGCGCCGCAGGGATCGGTCGATCCGCTCCCGGGCGGCCCGCAGCGCGGTCGCGTCCCGCTCGCAGATGACGGTGTCCAGACCGGCGCGGGCGAACACCTCGGCGATGCCGGAGCCCATCTGCCCCGCGCCGACCACGGCGACCCGTCGGATCTCGTTCATGGTGGTGCCTCCGTAGTGGGGGCGGCTCAGGCCGCGGTGCGGACTCGGACGAGGTGGCGGGCGTAGGCCTCGGTGGTGAGGAAGGCGGGCAGGTCCGCGGCGAGGGCGGTCTCCTCCAGGGTCCGTACGGCGTGGTCGACCTGCACCGGGTCGGCACCTTCGGCGAGCAGGGCGGCCCGCTCCCGGTCGATGAGCCGCCGTATCAGGTCCGGGGTGGCGAGCGAGCCGCCGGCGAGACGGGAGCAGTGGTGCTGCCACTGCCAGAGCTGGCAGCGGGCGATCTCCGCGGTGGCGACGTCCTCCATCAGCCCGAGGACGGCGACCGCGCCCGTCCCGCCGAGCCAGGCGGTGAGGTAGCGCAGCGCGACGGCGACGTTGGACCGCACGCCCTGTTCGGTCGGGAGGCCGACGGACAGCCGCTGGACGGCGAGCAGGTCGGCGGCGGCTACCTCGACGTCCTCCCGGGTGCGGTGGAGCTGGTTCGGGCGGTCGCCCAGGACGGCGTCGAAGGCGGCGCGGCAGGTGGCGACCAGGCCCGGGTGGGCGACCCAGGAGCCGTCGAAGCCGTCGCCGGCCTCCCGCTCCTTGTCACGCCGGACCTTGGCGAGCGCGGCCTCGTTGGCCTCGGCGTCGCGGCTCGGGATCGCCGCGGCCATGCCGCCGACGGCGTGCGCGCCGCGCCGGTGGCAGGTGCGCACCAGCAGCTCGGTGTAGGCGCGCATGAAGGGCTGGGTCATCGTCAGGTCGGCGCGGTCGGGCAGGACGAACCGCGGTCCGTGACGGGCGAAGTTCTTGATCAGGCTGAACAGGTAGTCCCACCGGCCGGCGTTCAACCCGGCGGCGTGCTCGCGCAGTTCGTAGAGGATCTCGTCCATCTCGAACGCCGCGGTGACGGTCTCGATGAGGACGGTGGCGCGGATCGTGCCGTGCGGGATGCCGAGTTCGGCCTGGGCGACGGTGAAGACGTCGTTCCAGAGGCGCGCTTCGAGGTGGTTCTCCAGTTTCGGGAGGTAGAAGTAGGGGCCGCTGCCGCGGTCGATCTGCCGCCGGCCGCAGTGGAAGAGGTAGAGGCCGAAGTCGACCAGGGCGCCGACGGCCGGGCGGCCGCCGAACCACAGATGGGCCTCGTCGAGGTGCCAGCCGCGGGGACGGACGACGATGGTGGCGGGTGTGCCGCCGACCCGGTACCGCCGGCCGTCCGGGGTGGTCCCGTCGATCCGCCGCTCGATCGCGTCGAGCAGGTTGAGCTGCCCGCTGACGATGTTGTGCCAGGTGGGGGCGGTGGCGTCCTCGAAGTCCGCCAGCCACACCTTCGCACCGGAGTTGAGGGCGTTGACGGTCATCCGGCGCTCGGGCGGGCCGGTGATCTCCACCCTGCGGTCGGCGAGGCCGGGAGCTGCCCCGGCGACGCGCCAGGTGGTGTCCTCGCGGACGGCGCGGGTCTCCGGGAGGAAGTCCAGGGTGCCGCCCGCCGCCAACGCGGCGCCGCGGCGGGCGCGTTCGGCGAGCAGGTCGGTGCGGCGGCCCGCGAAGACCTCGTGCAGGCGGGCGAGGAAGCGCAGGGCCTCGGGGGTGAGGATCTCCTCGAAACGCTCCTCGTGCTCGCCGAGGATCTCGGCGGGGGTCGAGATGCGGCTGGTCGGGCTCATCCGGTTCTCCAAGAGGGCTCTTCGGGGCGGCGGGCCCGGGGCTTCGTCCCTCAACGAGGCCCCGGGCTGTATCGGCGGCCGTGGAGCGCCCCGGACGGGGCGGCCGCCGGGCTCGGGCAGTGGAACTGCTCGGCCTCGGTGGAGCCGGTCAGGGCGAGGGTCTCGGCGTTCGGGTTGAGCGCCGTGGAGACCTGGTCGAAGTACCCGGTGCCGACCTCGCGCTGGTGCTTCACGGCCGTGTAGCCGTCCGCGGCGGAGGCGAACTCGGCCTCCTGCAGGTCGACGTAGGCGGTCATGCCGTGCTCGGCGTAGCCCTTGGCGAGCTGGAACATCGAGTGGTTGAGGGCGTGGAAGCCGGCCAGCGTGATGAACTGGAAGCGGTAGCCCATCGCGCCGAGCTCGCGCTGGAACTTGGCGATCTCGTCGTCGTCCAGGGCGGCCCTCCAGTTGAAGGACGGCGAGCAGTTGTAGGCGAGCAGCTTGTCCGGGTACTCGGCCTTGACGGCCTCGGCGAACTCGCGGGCCTGGGCGAGGTCCGGGGTGCCGGTCTCCACCCAGAGCAGGTCGGCGTAGGGGGCGAAGGCGAGGCCGCGGGAGATCACCGGCGCCATGCCGGGCTCGACCCGGAAGAAACCCTCGGCGGTGCGTTCGCCGGTGCAGAACCGGGCGTCGCGCTCGTCCACGTCGGTGGTGAGGAGGTTGGCCGCCAGCGCGTCGGTGCGGGCCACGATCACGGTCGGCACGTCCGCGATGTCGGCGGCCAGCCGGGCGGCGTTGAGGGTACGGATGTGCTGGGCGGTCGGCACCAGGACCTTGCCGCCGAGGTGGCCGCACTTCTTCTCGGAGGCGAGCTGGTCCTCGTAGTGGATGCCCGCCGCGCCGGCCGCGATCATGCCCTTGGTGAGCTCGAAGGCGTTCAGCGGGCCGCCGAAGCCGGCCTCGGCGTCGGCGACGATCGGCACCAGCCAGTCCGGTCCTTCGTTGCCCTCGGCGGCGTCGATCCCGTCCGCGCGCAGCAGCGCGTTGTTGATCCGGCGCACCACCTGGGGAACGGAGTCGGCCGGGTAGAGGCTCTGGTCGGGGTAGGTCTGGCCGGCCTGGTTCGCGTCGGCGGCGACCTGCCAGCCGGACAGGTAGATCGCCTGCAGGCCGGCCTTCACCATCTGGACGGCCTGACCGCCCGTCAGCGCACCCAGGGCGTGGATGTAGTCCCGCTCGTGCAGCTGCCGCCACAGCCGCTCGGCGCCGCGCCGGGCCAGCGTGTGTTCCTCGCGCACCGTCCCCGACAGCCGCACCACGTCGGCCGCGGAGTAGCTGCGCTCGACGCCCGCCCAGCGGGGATCGGCCGCCCACCGGGCGGCGAGGTCCGCCGCGCGCTGCTCCTGCTGCTGTCGAACCGACTGCGTCATGATGGCTCCAGGGGTGCTCGTTGCGAAGGATGTGAGGCCCGGACGCCCCGCGATGCGCAGACGCCGTCCCGGCGCCGGGGCAGCGACGGCAGGGGGCCACCAGGTTCTGCCCGCGCCGCCCACGGACCTGCTCCGACAGGGGACTTGTCCGCCGGCCGCCGGCCGCAGCACCGACTCTGGCAGCCCCGGCGGCCGCCGTCACCGCTGGACCGACGCCAACTTCTGCGAAGCCCCGGATGCGAATCGGCGAAGACTGCGAAGACGCCCACCCGGGCTGCCGCGCGGCTACGCTGGCACCGACACGCGGCAGCGGCATGCGGCGGCAACGGGGGAGCGGGACGATGGGCAAGGCCTTCGCCGGGGCGCGGCTGCGCCGGCTGCGGGAGGAACGCGGACTCAGCCAGGCCGCGACGGCCCGGCTGCTCGACCTCTCGCCGAGCTACCTCAACCAGTTGGAGCACGACGCCCGCCCGCTCACCGTCCCCGTCCTGCTCCGACTCACCGAGGCCTTCGGCGTCGACGCCGGCTGGTTCGCCCCGCCGGAGACCGCCCGGCTCACCGCCGAACTGCGCGACTCCCTCGGAGAGGAGACCGCCGCCGGCCGCGTCACCCCGGGCGACCTCGACGAGGTCGCCGCCCGACTGCCCGCCGTGGCCCGGCTGCTGATGGACCTGAACCGCGAGCGGCGCGCCGTCGCCGAGCAGTTGGCCGTCCTCGCCGGTGAACGCGGCCCGGCCGCCGACACCCTCACCCCGCACGAGCAGGTCCGCGAGTTCTTCTACCGCAGGCGGAACTACCTCCACGAACTCGACACCGCTGCCGAGGAGTTGGCCGAGGCCACCGGTCTGCGGCGCGGCGGTGTCCGGGAGGTGCTGGCGGAACGGCTCACCGCCCGGAACGGCGTCCGGCTCACCACCGGGGGAGACCACCTGCACCGGTACGACCCGCACACCCGGGTACTGCACCTGTCGGACCGGCTGCGGCCGGGCCAGCAGGCCTTCCGGATGGCCACCCAGCTGGCCTACCTGGAGCACGACCCGCTGCTGTCCGAACTCGCCGCCCAGGACAGCCCGGAGGGTTCCACCGCCCGGTCGCTCACCCGGATCGGGCTCGCCAACTACTTCGCCGCCGCGCTGGTGCTGCCCTACACCGCGTTCCACGCCGAGGCGGAGCGCTCCCGCTACGACATCGAGCACCTCGCCGACCACTTCGGCGTGGGCTACGAGACGGTCTGCCACCGGCTGAGCACCCTGCAGCGGCCGCGGCTGCGCGGGGTGCCGTTCTCCTTCGTCCGGGTCGACCGCGCGGGCAACGTGTCCAAGCGCCAGTCCGCCACCGACTTCCACTTCTCCCGCACCGGCGGCACCTGCCCGCTCTGGAACGTCTACGAGGCCTTCGCAGCCCCCGGCCGGGTGCACGTCCAGATCACCGCCATGCCCGACGGGCGGCGGCACCTGTGGACGGCCCGCACCGTTTCCCGCTCGCCGGGCGGCTGGGGGCGGCCCGGGAAGACCTTCGCCGTCGGGCTCGGCTGCGAACTCCGGCACGCCGCACGGCTGGTGTACTCCGCCGGCCTCGACCTGGGCGACGAGGCCGCCGCCACCCCGATCGGCCTCGGCTGCAAGGTCTGCGAACGCCCGGCCTGCCCGCAGCGCGCCGCCCCCGCCATCGGCCGCCCGCTGGCCGTCGACGAGCACACCAGCACCTTCGTCCCGTACCCGGTGCGGCCGGAGACGGACGCCTGACCTCGGCCGGTACGGACCGTCCGGCCCGTGCCGGTGACACCGTCCGTGGCTCAGCCGATGGTGCGCTCGCGGTCGCCGGCGAGTTCGCGCACCGCGTCGGCGACGGCCCGGAAGTCCTTGCGCAGGATCTTGGAGTGGTTGCTCGCGACCTTCGCGCTGACCTTGAAGTTCGGGTTACGGGCGAGCACCGGGTCGAGATTGGCCCGGATCTCCTCCATCAACGTCGCGTCGCCGCCCAGGTTGCCGCCGGTGGCGACCACGTACCGGACGGGTGCGGTCACCCGGTCGAAGACCGGGTTGAGGGCGCCGGGCGCGCAGAGCTCGTTGGCCTCGATGTTGATCTCGGCATGCTGCGCGGCGCTCATCCGCGCGGCCAGGCCGAGCCGGCGGGCGACCGGGAAGAGCGGGCTCAGCCGGCGGAACAGCTTCCGGATCTGTGCCCGGGCCGCGTCGTCGAGCCAGTCGTGCGGGAAGGCGCCGTCCACGGACACCGCCCCCAGGACGCGGTCCGGACTCCGGGCGGCCCAGTGCATCGCGAGTGCCGCGCCGTAGGACCAGCCCACCAGGATCGGTCGCTCCACGCCCCGCGCATCGAGGACGGCGTCCAGATCGCGGACGCACGCCTCGAACGAGTAGTCCGCCGAACACTGCGACCTGCCGCGGGCGCGCTCGTCGTAGGTGATGTGCCGGAAGTCCCCGCCGAGGTCGGTGATGACGCGCCGCCAGTGCGACTGGTCGGCGTAGGAGCCGTTGAGGTAGACCACGGGACGGCCGGGCCCGCGGGTGTCGGTGACGGCCAGTGCGGTGTCGTCGACCGGCACCATGCCGGTCCAGACGGGCTGCTCGATGGTCAAGGTCTGTCTTTCTGCAGGGTCGGACGTGGATCGGTGGCGGTGGGCGGTGAGGTGCGCGGCCGTACGAGGAGTGGCCGCGCACCTGGACGGTCAGAGGCTGCGGGCGGTGATGTCGCCGTAGGCGGTGGTGGCGCGGACGGTCAGGGCCGCGGCGGCGCCGTCGGCGTTCTTCAGCGCGTTGTGGATCCGGCCGTAGGCGGTGCCGGCGTCCAGCGAGGCGGAGACGCCGCGGGCGGCGCCGACCTCGATCCCGCCGGCCTCGGTGCGCAGCACGACCGCGCCGCGGACGGCCTCGGTGATCCGGATGTCGCCCTTGGTGGTGCTGATCTCGGCGGGGCCGGTGAGGCGGCCGACGGCGATGTCGCCGGCGAGGAGGGTGAGGTGGGCGCTCGCGGCCTCGTCGAGCTTGATCGAGCCGGCGGCGCTGTCGAGGGTGACGTCGCCGAGCCGCCCGACGCCCCGCAGTTCGGCGTCGGCCGTCCTCGCCGCGACGCGGGAGCCGGCGGGCAGCTGGACGGTGACCTCGACGGACCCGGAGGTGCCGAGGACCCGGTTCTTCGCGGCGGGGGCCTCGATGCGCAGGACGCCGTCGGCGTAGGCGACCTCGATCCGGGCCGCGGCCTTCACGTCGCGGCCCTTGGCGGCGTCCGCGGGCCGGATCTCGACGGTGGTGTCGGCCCGGTGGGCGGCGATGAACCGGATCCGCCCGGCGGGGACGTCGAGGGTGGCCGAGATGGGGGCGGGGGTGTCGAACTTCTGCATCGTGCTCTCCTGCGACTCGTCGTTTCTGATGACCGAAACGCTACGTTGCATTCAAGGAGTTGGCAACGCACTCGTTGCGAAGAATCGCCGTCTATGCAGGTAGTCGCCGCAGAATTGTTGCAATGGTCTTGAGTTGAATGCAACGAGCCTCGCTCCGCTCATTGCAATGAAGTGCGGGTGAACGCTATGGCCGTCGGCCGGAGAGGCGGCGGTTCGGCCGGAAGCGCCGCCGCCGTCCCCGGCGAGTGCGACCGGCCGGCAACCGGCCGGGACGTCTGCGTCGCGCGCCACGCCCTCGGCGGCCACCCCCGCGCGGCGTCCTGACGGCGGTGTCCGATGGGCCGTCGGTGGCTCAGACCAGCTCGGCTCCCCAGGCCCTGGCCCGGTCGAGTTCGCCGGCGCGCAGCGGGCCCTCGGTGTCCTCGACGATGAAGCCCTCGGGTTCGGCCGTCACGTCGTAGTGGTGGTGCTCCAGTCTGCGGGCGATGCCGTCGGCCGCGCCGCCGCTCATGCGGATGTCCGCGCGGGTGTCGAAGGCGGCGGCGTGCGTGCCGTGTTCGGTGTCCGGCGGCGTGTGGAACCAGCTCCGCAGGCCGGGGCTCCCGCCCGGCTCCGGGTCGGCGGAGGGTTCCGTGTCCTTCTCCTGCGCGCTGCGGGCGAGCTTGCGGCTCAGCCCCGACGACATCCCGTGCATGTGGGTCGGGCCGCCGACCACGAGCAGGTCCGCAGCCGGGTGGCGTCGGCGGTGGCCTCGGCGACCGGCAGGCAGCTGACCTGCGAGTCGGGCGCGGCCGCGTGGACGCCCTCGGCGATCGCCTCGGCGATCCGCCTGGTGTTGCCGTACATGCTCTCGTAGACGATCAGTGCTTGCATGGCTCGGCCACCTCGCTGCTCCGTCGGCGGGCGGCGCGCGGTGTCCGCCGGACGCCGTCCGCCGTACTCGTGAACACGGTCGACTCCGACGCGGGTCAGCTTTGATCGTGTACGTCCATCGTCCGGTGGGCGGGCGCGGCCGGGCAGGGCCGTTCGGGCCGCGGGCCGGGACCGACCGGCCCTGGCCGCCCGGGCCCGCGGACGGCTGTCCTGGGAGGAGCCGCAGCCGAGGGAGTTCCGAACATGCGTGTCTCGGACCTGATGGTCTCGCCGCCCGTGACGGTCGCACCCGACAGCACCGCCGCGGAGGCGGCGCGGCTGATGGACGGGCAGGCGATCGGCTGCGTCCTGGTGGCGGACAGCCGGGCCCTGCTCGGTGTGCTCACCGACCGGGACCTCGTCGTCCGGGTGCTGGCCGGCGGCGCGGACCCGCACACCTCGGTGGCGCGTCTGATGTCGGCGCCGGCGCTCACCGTCGACGCGGACGACGATCTGGCCGCCGCCTACCGCACGTTCCGCCGCACCGGGGTGCGGCGGCTGCCGGTCCTGCGCGACGGCACGCCGGTCGGCGTCATCACCGTCGACGACCTCTTCCTCGACGTCCTGCAGCGCTTCGCCGACCTGCTCGGCCCGGTCTCCCGCAGCACCCTGCGCGAGGACGCAGGCGACCCGCCGACCTGACCCGCCCGGGACACCGCGAGCCCGCTGCGGCACGGCGACCGCGCGCGCAGAATCGGGGAAGAGCCGACGTACGTCGCAAGGAGGCCGCGATGGACACGACCGGGGCCACCGGGGACGGGCCGCCCGTGCGCGTCTTCCTGCTGGACGACCACGAGATCGTGCGGCGTGGCGTGAAGGACCTGCTGGACGCCGAGCCCGACATCGAGGTCGTGGGCGAGGCGGGCACCTGCGCCCAGGCGCTGGCCCGGGTGCCCGCCCTCAAGCCCCGGGTGGCCGTGCTCGACGTCCGGCTGCCCGACGGCGACGGGGTCACGGTCTGCCGCGAGCTGCGGGACCGGATGCCCGGGCTCGCCTGCCTGATGCTGACGTCCTTCGACGACGACGACGCGCTGCTGGACGCGATCATGGCCGGCGCGGCCGGCTACGTGCTCAAGCAGGTCAAGGGCGCGGACCTGGTCAGTGCCGTCCGCACCGTGGCGGCCGGCCAGTCGATGCTCGACCCGGCCACCACCAGCAAGCTGATGGCGAACCTGCGCCACCACGACGAGACCGACACCGAGGACCCCCTCGACCGGCTGACGCCCCGCGAGCGGGAGATCCTCGCCCTGGTGGGGGAGGGCAGGACCAACCGGGAGATCGGCAAGGAGCTCTACCTCGCCGAGAAGACCGTCAAGAACCACGTGTCGCGGCTGCTCGCCAAGCTCGGCGTCGAACGGCGCCTGCAGGCCGCCGTGCTCGCCGTACAGGCCGACGTCGAGTACCACCCGCCGCACGACCGACCACCGCACGCGCACTGAGCCGGTCGTCCCGGCGGACAGGGCCGCTCGGCCCATGTGTTCGGGCCGCCGCAGGCGGACCGTGGGGGTGAGGGCATCCGCCCCCGACCCGCCCGGACCAGGAGGCCGTGATGATGTACTGGAACGGCCACGGCATGAACGGCTGGGGCATCGCCCTGATGAGCCTCAGCACCCTGCTCGTCCTCGGGCTGCTGACCGCCGGCGTCGTCCTGCTGGCCCGCTACCTCGGCCGCGCGACCGTCGAGCCGCCCGCCCGACCGCCGGCCGAACCCCCGGCAGCACCGCACACCGAGCCCCGCGCCCCCGAAGCGCTGCTCGCCGAGCGCCTGGCCCGCGGTCAGATCGACGCCGACGAGTACCGGCAGCGCCTGGACGCCCTGCGCTCGGCCCACCGGCCGGCCTCCGGCTGACCCGCCGACGGACCGGAGGAAACACCATGCCCGCCATCGCCCTGGACGCCGCCGCCCTGGAGACGCTGGTCGCCGCGGCGGTCGCCGCGCCGTCCATCCACAACAGCCAGCCCTGGCACTTCCGGCTGCGCCCCGAGACCTCGACGCTGGAGGTGCGCGCCGTTGCGGAGCGGACCCTGCCCCGGACCGACCCGCGGGGCCAGGCGCTGCACATCTCGGTCGGCGCCGCGGTCTTCAACATCCAGGTGGCGGCCCGCCACCTGGGATGGGCCCCCGAGGTCCGGCTGCTGCCCGACCCCGCCGAACCCGACCTGCTGGCCGCCGTCGAACTCGACCGGCCCGCCCTCGCCGTCCTGCCCAGCACCGCCGAGCTGTACGGGGCGATCTGGCACCGGCACACCGTCCGCCGACCGTTCACCGGACCACCCGTCCCGGCCGCCGTCCTCGCCGACCTCGTCGCAGCCGCCCGGGCCGAGGAGACCGTGCTCGACATCCCCGGCCCGCAGGAGGTCCAACGGCTGCTCCAGCTGACCGCCGAGGCGGAGCGGAGCAACACCACGGACCCCGGGCGGCGCGCCGAGAGCCGCGCCTGGATCCAGCCCCCCGGCGGCCCGCCGTACGGGATCCCGCGCAGCGCCCTCGGACCGCAGGACGCCGCAGGCCACCTGCCGGTGCGGGACTTCTCCGCCATCGACCCGGCCGAGCACCGGGCGCCCGCCGCCTTCGAGGCCCATCCGTGCATCGCCGTCCTGTCCACCGAACGGGACCGCCCGGCGGACTGGCTGAGGGCCGGTCTGGCACTGCAGCACGTGCTGCTGGTCGCCACCGTCCACCAGGTCCGCGCGTCGATGCTGCACCAGGCCGTCGAGTGGCCCGAGCTGCGGTGGGAGATGCGGGACCCGTCGCACGGGCCCGGCTGCGTGCAGATGATCCTCAGGCTCGGCTACGGCCCCGAAGGCGCCCCGACACCGCGGCTCCCGGTCACCGACAGCATCGACGAGGACGACCGGGACGAGTGATCAGGCGGCCGGCAGCGGGACCCGCCAGACCAGCTCCGTCCCGCCCCCGGGGCGGGTGTGGGCGTCGAAGCCGCCGCCGAGCGCGGCGGCCCGCTCGGCGAGGTTGGCCAGCCCGCTGCGCCGCCCGTCCGCGGGCAGCCCGACACCGTCGTCCGTGACGGTGAGGACCAGGTCCCCGCCGGCGGCGAGCGACACCTCCACGGCGCCGGCTTCGGCATGCCGGGCGGCGTTGGACAGCGCCTCCTGCAGCACGGCGAGCACCTCCTGGGCCACCTCCGGCGGGACGGTGACGTCGAGCAGGCCGGTCATCCGCAGCGCCGGGGTGAACCCCAGTACCGGCACCGCCCGCTCCACGACCTCGACCACCCTGGCCCGCAGCCCCTGGCCGGCGGCCCCCGACCGCTTGGTCCGGAGGCCGAAGATGGTCGACCGGATGGTCTTGGCGGTCTCGTCCAGGTCGTCGATCGCCCGCAGCACCCGTTCGGTGGCGTCGGGGTGGTCGATGAACCGGGTGGCCCCCTGCAGGGTCATCCCGGTTGCGAAGAGCCGTTGGATGGCCAGGTCGTGCAGGTCCCGGGCGATCCGGTCGCGCTCCTGGAGCAGGGCGACCTGCTCGGAGTCGCGGCGCCGCTCGGCCAGCTCCATCGCGACGGCGGCCTGCGCGGCGAAGCCCTTCAGCGGCGCGGACTCGTCGTCGTCGAACAGCGCGGAGCCGGTGGTGCGTGCCAGCATCAGCACCCCGCGGATGCCGCCCTCCGCGGTGCCGACCGGCACGGCGACCGCCGGCCCCAGGCCCTCCCAGCGGGGCGGTCCGGCGGTGATCCGCGGGTCCTTGCGGACATCGGTGCTGACGACCAGGTCGGCCGTGCGCACCGCGGCGCCGGCGAACGAGCCCTCGGTCGGCAGCACCAGCCCGTGGTGGTCGGCCGCCCGCAGCCCGACCGCGATCTGGACCTCCAGCTCGGCCGTCCCCGGCAGGCAGAAGGCCACCACCGCGAGGTCCGCGCCGGCGATGTCGGACGCCCGGGTCACGAGCAGGTCCAGCACCTCCTGTTCCGGGCTGCCCGAGAGCAGGGCGTTGGTGATCTCCGCGCCGGCGGTCAGCCAGCGCTCCCGCAGCCGGGCGCGGGTGTAGAGCCGGGCGTTGTCGATCGCCACACCGGCCGCCACCGCGAGGGTGGCGAGCACGGCCTCGTCCTCGGCGTCGAAGCCCCCGCCGCCGCGCTTCTCGGTCAGGTACAGGTTGCCGAAGACCTTGTCCCGCACCCGGATCGGCACGCCCAGGAAGCTGTGCATCGGCGGATGGTGGGCGGGGAAACCGGCCGACGAGGGGTGGTCGGAGATCTCGTCGAGCCGCAGCGGCACCGGGTGCCGGATCAGTTCGCCCAGCAGGCCGCGGCCCGAGGGCAGCGGGCCGATCCGCCGCCGCTGCTCGTCGTCCACCCCGACCGGGACGAACTGGGAGAGCGTGCGGTCCTCGCCGATCACCCCGAGCGCGCCGTACTCGGCGTCCACCAGCGTCACCGCCGCCTCGACGATGTGCCGCAGCGCCTGCGTGAGTTCCAGGTCCCGGCCGACGTCGAGCACGGCCTCCAGCAGGCTGTGGATCCGGTCCCGGGCCTGCCGGGCGGCGTCCAGGCGGGCCTGGAGCTCGTCCAGCAGCTCGTCCAGGCGGAGCTGGGGGAGCGGGGACGACCCGTTCTCCGGGGAGCTTCCCACCGCGTCCTCCGTGCTCGTCGGATGCCCGGCTCCCAGCGTAGGGGCCGGGCCGCGCCCAGGGCGGGAACGGTGGGGCCGCCCGGCCCCGCCGCCGGACCGTCCGGCCCATGGTGCCCGCCGCCGGCCGGGCCCGACGCTGGAGAGGTGAACCGGCAGCGGGCCGCCGCGCCGGGACGTCCGAGGGAGTGACCGGACATGAAGGCGCTGACATTTCACGGGCCGGGCCGCCGGGTCTGGGGCGAGGTCCCCGATCCCGTCCTCGCCGACCCCGAGGACGCGATCGTCCGCGTGGACGCGGTGACCATCTGCGGCACCGACCTGCACATCCTCAAGGGCGACGTGCCCGAGGTGGCCGAGGGCAGGGTGCTCGGCCACGAGGCCGTCGGCACGGTCGTCGCGACCGGTCCCGGCGTGCGCACCGTGGCGGCCGGCGACCGGGTGCTCGTCTCCTGCATCTCCGCGTGCGGCCGCTGCGCCTCCTGCCGGCAGGCGGCGTACGGGCAGTGCACCGGCGGGGGCGGCTGGATCCTCGGCCACCTCGTCGACGGGACGCAGGCCGAGTACGTGCGCACCCCCTTCGCCGACACCTCGCTGCACCGGCTGCCGCCCGAGGTCACCGACGAGGCCGCCCTGATGCTGGCGGACATCCTGCCCACCTCCTTCGAGGTCGGCGTCCGCAACGGGCGGGTGGGCCCCGGCGACACCGTCGTGGTCGTCGGCGCCGGCCCGATCGGACTCGCCACCATCGCCACCGCCCGGCTGTACAGCCCGGCCCGGATCGTCGCGGTCGACCCCGCGGAGAGACGGCTCAAGGCCGCCGGACAGGCCGGCGCCGACAGCCTCCTCACCCCCGAGGAGGCGGACCGCGCGGCCGCGGACGGCCTGGGCCGGGACGGCCGCGGCGCCGACGTGGCGATCGAGGCCGTCGGCCTGCCGGAGACCTTCGAGCAGTGCACCCGCCTGGTGCGGCCCGGCGGCCGGGTCGCCAACGTGGGTGTCCACGGCAGACCCGCGACCCTGCACCTCGAGGACCTCTGGATCAGGAACATCACCATCACCACCGGCCTCGTCGACACCAGCAGCACCCCGCTGCTGCTCGACATGCTGGCGGCCGGCCGCCTGCCGACCGGCGACCTGATCACCCACCGCTTCGGCCTCGACGAGATGCAGGAGGGCTACGACGTCTTCGCCGACCCCGCGCGCACCGGCGCGCTCAAGGTGGCCTTCTTCCGCACCTGAAGGAGCCGGACATGCTCGACAACACCGCTGTACCGCCGATTCCGGTCACCCCCGACGACATCGCCCGACGGGTCGTCTCCCGGTGCCGGCAGCTCGGCCTCACCCAGGACGAGGCGGCCGCCCGGGCCGGCATGTCGGCCCGCTACGTCGGCTACCTGCTGGACTTCGGGCCCGGCTTCGACCCCGACGCCGTGTTCCGCCTCGCCCGCGTCCTGGGCTTCACCGTCGCCGACCTGGTCGAGGGGCGTGCGGACGCGCCGCCCGGCCGTCCCGCCGCCGCGCCGCACCCGCGGCTGCTCAGACTCACCGAGGAGGAGTGCTGGGAGCGGCTCGGCACCCACGGCATCGGCCGGATCGCCCTGCCGGGTCACCGCTTCCCGCTCGTGCTCCCGGTCAACTACACCGTCGACGGCACCACGCTCGCCTATCGCACGGCCGACTTCGGGGTGGCGGCCACCGCCGCGGGCGAGGACGTCGGCTTCGAGGTCGACCGGGTGGACGACCGGCGCAGCACCGGCTGGAGCGTCCTGGTCGGTGGCCGGGCCGAGCGCGTGCGCGACCCGGCCGAGGAGCAGCGGCTGGCCGGGCTCGCCGCCACCGAGGCCTGGGCGGGCGGGAACCGGCAGTTGTGGATCCGGATCGTCCCGGCCACCGTGACCGGCCGCGTCATCCGGGCCGGGAGCCACACCGCCCCGGGCGCACCGGCGGACGCCGTGGCCTCGGACCCGCCGGGCCGGGCCTGACGGCCGGCCCTGCCGCGCCGGCTCAGCGGCGGCCCAGGAGCCTCGCCAGCAGACCGGGCCGGCCGGCGGCCCGGTCCGTGCCGTCCTTGTCACAGGTGCAGCGGTCGGCCCGGGGAACCCCGGCGAGCACCTGGTCGACGTGCATGCCACACCCCGCGTAGCCGGCCTTTCCGCAGCTGCGGCACACCGTCCGTCGACACATCGCACAACTCCCGGTCCCGGGCCCGCTCGGGGCCGTCCTCACGTTTCGCCCCCACCATACCCCGTGGGGTATCCGACCGGAGTGTCCGACCGGGGGAGGGAGACTGGAAGTTGTGCCGGGCCCGCGGTGCGGGCCGGGCGGTCGCGGGACGGAGGGACGGCGCATGGGGCAGCCGGCGATCAGCGTCCTCGGGCTGAGCAAGCGCTTCGGGCCCATGACCGCGCTGGACGACGTCCGCTTCGACGTGGCACCGGGGACGGTCTTCGGCCTGCTGGGGCCGAACGGCGCGGGCAAGACCACCATGATCCGGATCCTGACGACCATCATCCGCCCGACCGCCGGGCGCGCCGAGGTGCTCGGCCACGACGTGGTGCGCCAGGCGGCCGCCGTACGGCGGCTGATCGGGCTGGCCGGCCAGTTCGCCGCGGTCGACCCCAACCTCACCGGACGGGAGAACCTGCGGCTCATCGGCAGGCTCACCCACGCCCCCCGGGCCCAGGTCCGCCCCCGCGCGGCCGAACTGCTGGCACGCTTCCGCCTCGAGGACGCCGCGGACCGGCCGGTCCGCACCTACTCCGGCGGCATGCGGCGCCGCCTCGACATCGCCGCGGCCCTCGTCGCCGAACCGCCCGTGCTCTTCCTCGACGAGCCGACCACCGGCCTCGACCCGCAGAGCCGGATCGCCCTGTGGGACCTCATCCGCACCCTGGTGGACGACGGCACCACCGTCCTGCTCACCACCCAGTACCTCGAGGAGGCGGATCGGCTGGCCGCCCGCGTGGTCGTCGTCAACGAGGGGCGGATCATCGCCGACGACACCCCGGCCGCCCTCAAGGCCCGCCTCGGGGACACCGTGATCGAACTCGCGATGGGCGACCACCGCCGCGCCTCCCGCGCGTCCGAACTGCTCGCCGACCGCCTCGGCGCCGCCCCGCAGCAGGAGGGCGACCTGCTCAGGCTCGGCGCCGAGGACAGCGCCCGGCTGCTCATCGACATCCTCCGGGTCACCGACGAGGCCGGGCTGGCGCCGCGCCGGGTCGCCGTCCGCGAGCCCAGTCTGGACGACGTCTTCCTCTCCCTGACCGGCCACCGCACCCGCACACCGGAGCCGGCCGCCCACTCCGCCGAGGCACAGTCATGACCGCGATCGCCGCCCACCGCCCGCCCGTCCCCGCCCGCCTGCGCACCGGCGTCGCCGCCGTCGCCCGGGACGGCGGAGCGGTGGCCTGGCGCAACCTCATCGGGCTGCTCCGGGTGCCCCGCCTACTGGTCTTCTCCTTCATCCAGCCGCTGGTCTTCGTGCTGATGTTCCGGTACGTCTTCGGCGGCGTGGTGTCGCCCGCGCTCGGCCCCGTCCACTACGTCGACTTCCTGGTCCCCGGGATCTTCGTGCAGACCGCCGTCTTCGGCTCGATGAACACCGCGATCGGCTTGGCCACCGACATGCAGACCGGCCTGATGGAGCGGTTCCGGTCGCTGCCGATGGCACGCTCCGCCGTCCTGGTGGGCCGGACGACCGCCGACCTCACCCGCAACGTCTTCGTGGTCGCCCTGATGACCGCCGTCGGCTTCGCGATCGGCTTCCGGATCCACGCCGGCGTCCCGGCCTTCCTGGGCGGGGTCCTGCTGGTGCTCGCGTTCGGCTTCGCGATGTCCTGGATCTTCGCCGTCGTGGGCCTCGCGGTCGGCGACCCGGAGACCGCCCAGGCCGCCGCCTTCCCGATCCTCGCGCCGCTGGTGTTCGCCTCCGCGGCCTTCGTCCCGGTCGAGACCATGCCCGGCTGGCTCCAGACCTTCGCGGCCCACCAACCGGTCTCCCGCACCGCCGAGGCCGTCCGCACCCTGGTTCTCGGCGGCCCGGCCGCCGCCGACGTCTGGCAGGCCCTCGCCTGGGACGCCGGCATCGTCGCGGCCTTCGCGCCGCTCGGCGTGTGGCTCTACCGCCGTGCCGTGTAGCCGGGCACCGCGGGGCGGGTCCGTCAGCGGGTGGGGCGGCGGCCGGCGCGGCGGAGGCGGGAGCCGGCCAGTACGAGGGCCACAACGAAGACGGCGATCCCGATGACGAGCAGGTAGAACAGGCCGTCCGCGGCGGCGCCGACGATGCCGAGGACGATCGCCACCAGGATCAGGAAGAGGATCCACGCCATGCGTACGGCCCTCCGGTCAACGGCGGGCGAGGCGGCGTTCGCCCCCGGCACCGGTCGCGTACTCGAGCGCGTAGTGGGCGAACACCGCGGGCTCCTGCTCGGCGGCCAGGACACCGTCGATGTCGATCGACGGCGAGTCCTTGACCAGGGTCTTCGGGTAGGCCACCTTGAGGTAGCCGGGGCCGGCGGTGGCACCGCCGAGAGGCACGAACACGAGCCGGTGGCGGGTCGGCAGGCCGACCGTGACGGTGGCGAACGACGGTTCGTCCGTCGCGGTGTCGACGTACACGGACTCCAGGGTGCCGATCTTCTTGGCGTCCTGGTCCACCACGTCGTGCTGGCGCCATTCCCGGATGTCGGCGAGCTGGATCATTCACGGCCTCCCGGACGCTGGGTCCTGTCCATCCTGCCGCCGCAGCCCCACCCCCAGCCACCCGGCGCGCCGCCGCATCCCGTCGAGGGCACAGGCGACGAGGACGGTGCGGACGCTGCGGTCACGGTGCCTCGGCGTCGGCCGCGGGCGGCTCCGGTTCGTCGTCGTCCTCGGCCTTGGCACGCACGTCCGCGGGTGTGGGGGCAGTGATCGACCGCTCCTCGGCGGAGCGCTCCCGGGTCTGCTCGTCCGGGCCCGTGGTGTCGTCGTCGTGGGTCCTGGTCATGGCCTCGTCCTCTCGGGGAGTTCGTGTGCCGACAAAGGGGCGGCTGCCCAGGATCGCCCGGGACTACACCGTCAGGTTCCCTCGGGAGCGGCGTACAGGCCGGGCAGGTTGACGACCACGGCCTCCTGGGTGCTGCGGGCGATGACGACGACGGCCTCCTCCTCGGGGTCGGGGTTCTCCTCGCGGTGCGGGACGAACGGCGGTACGAAGACGTAGTCGCCGGGCCCGGTGCGCAGCCGCACCTCGACCGGTTCGCCGGAGGAGTCGTCCACGAAGACGAACTCCGGGTGGCCGCTGACCACGTGGATCGCGGTCTCCGACTCGCCGTGGTGGTGGTCGGAGGAGGCCGTGGCGGGTGCCACGTGGGTCTGGCCCATCCAGAGCTTCTCCGAGCCGACCGTGCGGCCGCTGATCGCCGCGAAGCGGCGCATGCCGCCGGTCTGCGCGGTGTCGCCGTCGAGCTCGCCGGCCTTGATGTGGTGGAGCCGGGCCTGCGGCGGCGCGGCGGCGGCGCCGTCGTCCGGCAGGTGCGGATGGAAGCCGTCGCCGGCGCGGCTCGCCCGGGTCCCGCCGGCGGCCGGGTCGGTGGGGCGGGGGGCGGTGGACATGGCGGCTCCCTGGACTGGGACTGAGGCGCGGGGGATCGGCGGACGGCTCAGCGGCGGCGCAGTCCGGACGCTAGGCGCGCCGCACAAACGACGTCAAGAGGCGCCCTCTGCCCGAGCGGCCCAACCCGCCCTTCCGGGGCGGGCCTCACGGATCCCGGCGTGAACCCGGGAGCCCGTCGATCATCAGGGCGAGGGTGAAGTCGAAGCGGTCGTTGACGGTTCCGGCGGTGAGCTCGGCGGCGTAGCGCTTGGTCCGGGGGAAGGTGTCGGGCAGTGCGGCGAACCGGCGCAGCAGTTCGTCGCGGCTGACGACCCAGTCGTCGTCACCGCGGCCGAGCCGTCTGTCGGCCAGGGAGACCTCGAGGCTGTAGGCACCGACGTAGAGCATCAGTGCGTCGATCGCCCAGGCGGCGGCCTGCGGGTCGATGCCGCCGACGAGCAGGATGGCGAGCATGCCCTCGCTGACGCGCAGCGTGTCGAGGTTGGAGGGGGCGGCGGCGAAGGCCGCCCGGGAGATGCCCGGGTAGCGCAGGTACTGGTCTCGCAGTTGGGTGCAGACGTGGGTGATCTGCTGCCGCCAGACGGCCGCGTCCGGCTCGGGCAGGTCGATCTCGGCGCACAGGCGGCCGATGAGCAGCTCGTCCAGGTCCTCCTTGTTGACCACGTGGGCGTAGAGCGAGGAGGGCCCGGTCTCCAGCGCGGTCGCCAGACGCCGCATCGTCAGGGCTTCGTACCCCTCTTCCGCCACCATGCCGAACGCGGTGTCGATGATGGCGTCGACCGTGATCGGCTTCTTGCGCCCGCCGGACGGTCCGCGCCGGGTTGCGGGTGTGCTCGGGCCGGTGCCGAGCTGGTGCCGCGCTGCGCGCCGTTGTTCCGGAGTCGGTGACATGAGGCCAGTCTAGCGAATCGGCGAACAGTGTTCTGCACCATGGAGAACACTGTTCGTATTGAACAGAACACTGATCTGATGTAGAACGGTGTTCGTGTCCACTGACCAGCGCCCTTCCGAGGCGCCTCCCACCACCAACACCCTTCCGCCGCGCACCGCGTGGCTAGTCCTGGCCGTCGTGTTCATGGCCGACCTCATGGATCTCATCGACTCCAGCGTCGCCAACCTCGCCGGCCCGTCCATCCACGCCGACCTCGGCGGCGGCCAGGCGACACTGCAGTGGGTGCTGAGCGCCTACACCGCGGCCTTCGCGCTCGGCCTCGTCACCTCGGGACGGCTCGGCGACCTGCTCGGGCGCCGACGGCTCTTCCTGCTCGGCATGACCGGCTTCACCCTGGCGTCACTGGCCTGCGGTCTCGCCCCAAGCCCGGGCTTCCTGATCGTCGCCCGCACGCTGCAGGGCCTGTGCGGGTCGGTCATGATCCCGCAGGGGATGGCCCTGGTGAAGGTCGTCTTCCCGCCCCAGCACCTGCGCAAGGCCCTGATCCCGATCGGCCCGCTGATGGGCCTGGCCACCGTGGCCGGGCCCGTCCTCGCCGGCTGGCTGCTCCACCTGGACCTGTTCGGCAGCCAGTGGCGCTCCATCTTCCTGATCAACGTCCCGTTCGGCGTCATCGCCGGCCTGCTCGGCCGGCGTGTCCTGCCCCGTCACGGCGGGGAGGACCCGGCCGCCCGCCTCGACCTCACCGGTGTCGGCCTGCTCACCGCCGCCTCGGCCCTGCTCATCGTCCCGCTCATCCAGGGACGCGAACTCGGCTGGCCCGCCTGGACGTACGCCATGATGGCCGCCGCGGTCGCCCTGCTCGCCCTGTTCGCCGTCTCCGAACGGCGCAGCAGGCACCCGGTCATCACGCCGTCGCTGTTCCGCAGGCGCAGCTTCGTCGTCGGTCTGATGATCGTGGGCGGGTTCTACGCCTCACTCAGTGCGTTCGTCCTCGTCGTCAACCTGCTGCTGCAGCAGGGCCTGGGCTGGACGCCGCTGCACACCGGCCTCGCGCTGCTCCCCTGGGCCGTCGGCACCGCCGTCGCCGTGCTGCTCGCGGGTGCCGTGCTCGCCGAGAGGCTGGGACGCGCCGCCCTGAATCTGGGTCTGTCCATCGCCGTCGTCGGCCTGCTGGCCCTGTGGTGGTCCGTCGCCCACTGGGGCGCCGACATCACCGTCTGGAGGCTGGCGCCGGCGCTGCTGGTCACGGGCTTCGGCTCCGGGCTGGTGTTCGTCCCGCTGGTCGACTTCATCCTCGGCGATGCCACCGCCGAAGAGGTCGGCACCGGCGCGGGCATGCTCAACGCCGTCCAGCAGTTCGCCGGTGCGATCGGCGTCGCCGCGCTCGGCACGGTGTTCTTCACCCGGGCCGGGGACGCGACCGTCCCATCCACCCTCGCCGCCGCGGAACTGGTCTTCGGCATCGCCGCGGGACTGAACCTCCTGACCCTGCTGCTGGTGAGCCTGCTGCCCAAGCACGCCCAACGGGCGCACGGATAGGCCGGGTTCCTTCGGATCGTCCGCTCGTCGGTGCGTGCGTTCCGGGGTGTCCACCTACACTGACGGGCATGGCATGCCGCATCAGTGAGCTGGTCCTCGACGCGGCCGACGCGGATCGGCTCGCCGCATTCTGGAGCGAGGTCCTCGGCTACGTCGAACTCGGCCGGGAGGACGACGGAAGCATCGAGATCGGGCCGCCCGACGCGGGCTTCGGCGGCCCGCAGCCCACCCTCGTCATCAGCCCCAGCAGCGACCCGCGGACGGGGAAACTGCGGCTGCACATCGACGTCAGCGCCACCGACCGCGATCAGGACGCCGAGCTGGAGCGGCTGCTCGCCCTCGGCGCCAGGCCCGTCGACGTCGGTCAGACCGGCACCGAGAGCTGGCACGTCCTGGCCGACCCGGAGGGCAACGAGTTCTGCCTCCTGCGCACCCGGATCCGGCCCGTCTGACCACGTGAGGTGGATCGCGGCGGTCAGTCCGCCGCGGGACGCGCGCTCGCCGAGTCGACGGAGCCGGCCCACTCCGGGTCTCCTCCCCGGTCTCCGGCCCGGCCGATCGGCCCGATGTCGGGTGCGGGCGGTCTGCCGCCCGCCGGAGGGGCGGGGGCGGCCGACCTGGATCGGCGTACGTGGGCGCCGAGTTCGTCCAGCTCGGCCCGGCTGCAGGCCGCGCGCAGGGCGGGGAGGAGGGTCCGCTCGACGTCCCGGATGTGCGCGGCGACCTCGGTGACCAGGATGTTCGCCAGTCCCGCCAGGTCGGGGTCGCCGGGCTGCCTGCCCTCGATCTCCCGCAGCAGGCGCCGGACCCGCGCCCGGTCCGCGGCCTCGCGGTCGGCGATCGCGTCGCCGTCCGGCACGTGGGCGCGGAGCGCCGGGTGGAGGTGGGCCTCCTCGGCCGCGGCGTGCCGGAGGAGCTCGGCCGCCGCCTCGGCGAGCAGGGACCTGCGGCGCTCTCCGGTGTTCTTCAGAACCCGGGCGAAGAGCTCCTCGATCCCGCGGTGATCCGTCTCCAGCTCCCTGATGACGTCGCCGCCGTGGCCTGCCATCGCGCCTCCTCCGGTCCGGGGCCCGCGCGGTGCGGGCCGGTTGCCGGACGGTTGCCCCCTGGGGCTCCGCGCACACCTGCCGATCGTCCCGGATGCGCCGCCGCCGACCGGCCGTGGATCGTCGGCAACCTGACACACGGTCAGAGGCGTTCTTGATGGTGAGTGATGGCCGGTCCGCCCGCCCGCCACTCGGCACCAGTACGCACCGGCAGCCTCCGCACGGCTGCCTCCAGTGAATCGGGTCAGATGATGAGAACCTCACGCATCCTGGTCGGCCTGCTCGCGGCCGGCGTCGCCGGGGCCGTCGGCGCGGCGTTGCTGCCCGACCCCGAAGGCGACCCGAGGTCCGCGGGCACAAGGCCGGCCGCCGCGGCGGCCACCTCGGCGGCGCCGGCGACCACGGCCGCACGGCCGACCCCGCCGCCCTCCCGGTCGCCGTCGCCGACCTGGGACGGCGTGGTCCGCCCGATAGGCGACGGCTCCACGTCCGACACCGGGCCGCAGCCGAACCAGCCGCCCGTGGAGAAGCTGAAACCCGGTGAGAAGCCGCCGCAGTTCGTGGTGTTCTCCTGGGACGGCGCGCTGGAGAACGAGGACCACCTGTTCTCGCACTTCCGCCAGGTGGCGAAGGAGAACAACGCCCGGATGACGTTCTTCCTCAGCGGCATCTACCTGGTGCCGCAGTCCAAGCGCTCGCTGTACCACCCGCCGCAGCACGCGGCCGGCGCGGCCGACATCTCCTTCCCGACCGACGCCCACCTCAGGACCACCCTGGAGCAGGTCCGGCAGGCCTGGCTGGACGGGAACGAGATCGGCACCCACTTCAACGGCCACTTCTGCGGCGCCAAGGGCGGCGGCGACTGGAGCGTCGCGGAGTGGCAGAGCGAGCTGGACCAGGCCCGCTCCTTCGTCACCGACTGGAAGACCAACACCGGTCTGAAGGACGTACCGGCGCTGCCCTTCGACTACACCCGCGAACTGGTCGGCGGCCGTGCCCCCTGCCTGGAGGGCCAGAAGAACCTGCTGACGGCCGAGAAGGCGGCCGGCTTCCGGTACGACGCCAGCTCCCCGGGGGAGTTCCAGGTCTGGCCGTCCAGGAAGGACGGGATCTGGAACTTCCCGCTGCAGCTCGTCCCCTACCCGGGCAAGCCCGTCCAGGTGCTGTCGATGGACTTCAACTTCCTCGCGAACCAGTCGGGGGACAACACCAACGGCGATCCGAAGAAGTACGCGGAGTGGGAGAGGCAGACCCGCGACGGCTACCTCAACGGGTTCGAGCGGGTCTACAACGGCAGCCGCGCACCGCTGTTCATCGGCAACCACTTCGAGACCTGGAACGGCGGCATCTACATGCAGGCCATCGAGGACGTGGTGAAGGGCGTCTGCAAGCGCGAGGGCGTGCGCTGCGTCTCCTTCAAGGAGCTCGCCGACTGGCTCGACGCCCAGGACCCGCAGGTGCTCGAACGGCTGCGCGGTCTCGACCCGGCGCAGCATCCCGCCGACTGGTCCACCGTCGTCAAGTAGCCGCCCCGGGGCCGGGCGCCGGACGTGCCGGCGTCCGGCCCCGGTCCTCGCGGGCCGGCCGCTACCCGGCGGGCTGCCGGGCGTAGGCGGTCCAGATCCTGGTGGGGTAGACGGAGGCCGGGTCGTCGGGTCCGGCGCCGCCGATCCCGTCCACGGGGGCGAGCTTCAGGCTCGTCGGGTCCATCCGGAAGACGGTGACCGCCGTGCTGACCATGCCCTGGTAGCCGACGTACCAGCCGGCGGTCCGGTCCTCGGTCGTCCCGGTCTTGCCCGCCGCGCCGGGGCCCGCGGCGGCCGCCTCGTGGGCGGTGCCCTCGCGGACGGCCTCCTTGAGGGCGTCGTCGACCTGGTCGGCGACCAGCTCCGGGAGCGCCCGGACGGCGGCCGGCCGGGCCACCCCGACCGGGCCGCCGTTCCGCGTCACCGAGGCCACCGAGTACGGGTCGGTGTGCATGCCGCCGGCCGCGAAGGTGCCGTACGCGGCGGCCGCGCGGATCGCGCTGGGGCGGGAGGTGCCGAGCGAGAAGGACGGCACCAGCTCGCCCAGGGTGTCCGGCAGCAGCCCCAGGGACGCCGCGGTGGCCCGGACCCGGTCCAGGCCGACGTCCATGCCGAGCTGCATCATCGGGCCGTTCACCGACTGCGCCACCGCGCTGCGCAGACTGATGCTGCCCCAGCTCCGGTGGCCGTCGTTGGCCGTCTTCGCCATCCGCCCGTCCCGGCCCCAGTACGGGCCCTCCGGGGTCTGCACGGGCACCCCGTCACGGCCGTCGTAGCGGGTCGTCGGGTTGACCGGGCCGCGCCCGCCCTCCCGGCCCTTCTGCACGCCCTGGCCGAGCCCGGCCGCGTAGACGATCGGGGTGAAGGCCGTGCCGAGCGGCACGTTCGAGGTGTTGGCGTCGTCGAAGCCCTGTTTCAGGTAGTCGGGCCCGCCGTACACGGCGAGGATCCGCCCGTCCGAGGCGACCGACGCGGCGCCGACGTGCACATGGCGGTCGGCCTCCCGCGCCGGGTCCAGGACCGGGCCGGCGGTCTTCACGGCGGCGCCGAGCGCGGCCGTCCGCTGCCGGTCGAAGGTGGTGTGGATCTGGTAGCCGCCCAGGTCCAGCTGGGCCGGGGTGACGGTGGAGTGGCCGATCAGGTAGCTCTCCGCCAGGTCCACCAGGTACCCGGTCTGCCCGGCGAGGCCACGGGCGACCGGCGGTGCCACCGGCTCGGGGAAGGCGGTGTACGTCGCGCGTTCGGCCGCGGACAGCTTCCCGGTCGTCACCATCCGGTCCAGGATCCAGGACCACCGCTCGACCGCCCGCTGCCGGTTCTCCGCGCCGAGCGCCGGGTCGTACAGTCCCGCGCCCTTGAGCAGCGCGGCCAGGAAGGCCGCCTCGCTCGGGTTCAGCTTGGACACGTCCTTGCCGTAGTACGCGGCGGCGGCCCGCTGGATGCCGTAGCTGCCGCGGCCGAACCAGCTGGTGTTGAGGTAGCCGGAGAGGATCTCGCGCTTGCTCAGCCGCTGGTCCAGCTTGACCGCGATGACGATCTCACTGGCCTTCCGGGACACGTCCTGGCGCTGGTTAAGGTAGATGTTCTTCACGTACTGCTGGGTGATGGTCGAGCCGCCCTGGGTGTCGCCGCCCGTGACCACGGCCCAGAGCGCCCGGCCGATGCCGGTGGGGGAGACGCCCGCGTCCGAGTAGAAGGTCTCGTTCTCCGCGGCCAGCACGGCCCACTGGACGGACTCCGGCACCCGCTCCAGCGGCACCTCCTGCCGGTTCACCTGCCCGGTGCGGGCCATCTCGGTGCCGTCCGCCCAGTAGAAGACGTTGTTCTGTTGGGTGGCGAAGGAGTTGAGGTCCTCGGGGACCTCGGTGCTGACGAACAGCCAGCAGACCGCGCCCGCCAGCGCGGCCGCGCCGGCCGACACCACCCCGAGCAGCAGCCGCCAGGACGGCAGCCGTAACCGGAACCTGCGCCGGCCCGGCCGGAGGCGGTCCGGCCGCAGCCGCCGGAGCAGCGCGCGGACCGGTCTCGCCCGGGCGCCCGTCCGGCGCCGCCTCCCCGGTGCCGCCGTGATCCTCCGGCGCTGTCCTGGCTCGCGCACGCTCCGCTCCGCTCCGTCGACGACAGGAAGTCCCCCGTCCGTACAGACGCTCCACGGACCCGCCGACGGCGTGTGATCTTTGCCATGCTCGCGTCGGGAACTTCTTCCCGGCCTGAGGAACCCCCGCCCGGCGATCGGGGGTCAGCGGCCGAGGGCGTCGGCGAGCTGCGCCCTGTTCACCTCCGAGCGGCCGTGGATGTCACGCTGCCCGGCCTCGTTGTAGAGCTGGTCGTCCGTGGGGCCCCGGACGCCGGAGTGCGAACGCTGCCCGCCGCGCCGCGAGGAGGACATGTCCTGGAGGGAGGAGCGGCCGGCGGTCCTCGACTCGCCGTGCCGTACGCGCTCGTGCGGCCTGCCCGGCGGCGCGCCCACCCCGGCGGCCGCGCCCCACGCCTCTTGGCGGCCCGCCGCTGAGCGCGGCGCGGCGAGGGGGAGGAACATCAGGTGCCGTGGAGGCACGGCGCGCCGTGCCCGCGGACGGGCGACAGCGGCGCGGCCGGGAGGACACGAGGAGAACGGCCATGATCGTGGACTGCGCGCACTACCGCGACGGGCGCCGGCAGCACGAGGGCGCGATGCCCCTGGAACAGGCGGCCGCCCACGCCGGACAGGGCGGATTCGTCTGGCTGGGCGTCTTCGAACCCGGCCCCGAGGAGCTGGCCGGTGTCCAGCGGACCTTCGGACTGCACGAACTGGCCGTCGAGGACGCGCAGGCCTTCCACCTGCGCCCGAAGGCCGAGCAGTACGAGGACGGCACCGAACTGATCATCCTGCGCACCGCGCGCTACGACGACGAGCGCGAGGAGATCGACACCGGCGAGATCAGCATCTTCCTCGCCGAACACTTCGTGATCACCGTCCGGCAGGGCATCGCGAGCGAGCTGGCCGGCGCCCGCAGCCGCCTGGAACGCCGCCCCGACCTGCTGCGCACCGGCAGCGTCTCGACCCTGTGGGCGATCCTCGACCAGGTCGTCGACGGCTACGCGCCCGTCGTCGCGGAGCTCGACCGCGACATCGAGCAGATCGAGGAAACCGTCTTCTCCGGCACGATCGCCCCCACCGAGCGGATCTACTCGCTGCGCCGCGAGGCCACCGACTTCTACCGCGCCGTGCACCCGCTGCTCTCCGTGGTGGCCCGCCGCCTGCAACCCGGCCGTGCCCCGGGCGAACTCCTGCCCTACTTCCGCGACGTGCACGACCACCTGCTGCTGGTCAACGAGGAGGTCGCCGCCCAGCGCGACCTGCTGGCCACCGTGCTGGAGGCGAACATCGCGGTGATCTCGGTCGAGCAGAACACCATCAACCTCCGCCAGACCGCCACCATGGAGCGACTCACGATCGTCGCCACGGTGTTCCTGCCGCTCTCCTTCGTGGTCGGCTTCTTCGGACAGAACTTCGCCTGGCTGGTCCGCAACATCAGCAGCTTCACCGCCTTCCTCGTCCTGACCGTCGGCGGGCTGCTGCTGCCCTGCCTGCTGCTGTACCTCTGGCTGCGCCGCCGGCGCCGCCGCCCCGCGGCGCCGATGCCCGGCGGAGACGGCCTGCCGCACCGGAGCGCCCGTCCACCGGACGCGGCCTGATCCCCGCCCGGATGTGGTCATCGGCCGGACGTGGTAGCCCGGAGTCATGGACGCAGGCACCGACACGCCAGGCGGGGGACGATCCGCGCCGGCCACGGAAGGCCGTCCGACCGTCGGCGTCGAGGAGGAGTACCTGCTGCTCGACCCGGAGAGCGGTCTGCCGGTGCCACGGGTCGACGCGGTGCGGGGGATCGCCGGGCTGCACCCGGCGGTGCACCACGACGAACTGCAGAACGAGCTGCTGCAGGCACAGGTCGAGGTCGCCACCCCGGTCTGCCACGACCTCGACGAGGTCGGCGGGCACCTGCTGCGGCTGCGCCACGCGCTGGCGACGGCCGCGGAGGCCTCGGGCTGCCGGCTGGCGGCCTGCGGAACCGCCCCGTACGCGCCCTCCGTGCCCCCGGAGATCGTCGACGCCCCGCGCTACCACCGGATCCGGCGGGCCGTCTCTCGGCTGGCCGACGAGGCCATGATCAACGGTATGCACGTGCACGTGGCCGTCCCCGACCCGCAGACCGGGGTCGCGGTGCTCAACCGCCTCCGGCCCTGGCTGCCGGTGCTGACCGCGCTGTCGGCGAACTCGCCGATCTGGTACGGCACCGACACCGGCTACGCGAGCTGGCGCACGGTGGTCTTCGGCCGCTGGCCGATCAGCGGGATCCCCCGCGCTTCGCGGACGCCGAGGACTACGAGCGCCGCATCGACCACCTCCTGGAGGCCAAGCTGATCCGCGACCGCGGGCAGCTGTACTGGCAGGCCCGGCTCTCGGCCAAGTTCCCGACCGTGGAGCTGCGCTCGATGGACGTCCAGCTGCGGGCCGACGAGGCCGTCATGCTGGCCGGGCTCGTCCGCGCGCTGGTCGTGTCGGTGACGAGGGACGCCGCCGCCGGACGCCCGCCGGACACGCGGACGCCGGAGAGCCTGGAGGGCGCGGCCTGGCACGCCGCGCGGTACGGCCTGGACGGCACCCTGCACGAGCCGGCGACCGGGCTGTCCCGGCCGGCCGGCGAGGTCGTCGGTGCCATGCTGGAGCGACTCGGCCCCGTCCTGGAGGCCCTGGGCGACACCCGCGCGGTGGCCCCGCTGGTCCACCGTCTGCTGGCCGAGGGGAACGGCGCCGAACGCCAGCGCCGGCACCTGGCGGAGCACGGACGCGCCGGACTGATCGCCCTCATCGCGGCGGAGAGCGCGGCGTCCTGAGCGCGGCATCCCTGAGGGCGGCATCCCTGAGTTTCGACGAACGACGTGAAGCGCCGCAGGTCGCCCACGGGCCGCCTGCGCGATTCGTGCGCGGGCGGCCACGCGGGACCGGGCGGTGCGGGAGGTCGGACCCGTCAGGCGGTGACCAGCGTCAGGCCGTACCGGGAGAGGATCTCGTTGACGGGCTGGAACCAGGTCTGGCCGCCGGAGGAGCAGTTGCCCCAGCCGCCCGAGGTGACGCCCTGGGCCTGGTCGCCGGTGATGAACGAACCGCCGGAGTCGCCGGGTTCGGCGCACACGCTGGTGCGGGTCAGCTGATAGACGGCGCCCTGGCTGTAGTTGACCGTCTCGTTGAGGCCGAGCACCGTGCCGCAGTGCCAGTGCGTGGTGGAGCCGGAGCGGCACACCGAGGAGCCGACCGGCGCCTGCCAGGAGCCCCGGACGAGCGCGTCGCTGACGGTGCCCCAGCCCAGGACGACGGGCACCGTCCACCAGCCGTTGCCGATGCGGATGTAGGAGTAGTCGTTGCCGGGGAAGGAGGAGTCGACGAACGAGCCCATCGCCGAGCCGTCCCAGCCGACCACGCTGCTGCCGGCCCGGCCGCAGTGCCCGGCGCTGACGAACCCGCCCTGCACCGCGAAGCCGATGGAGCAGCGGGTGTTGCCGTTGATGTAGTACGGGTCGCCGCCCACCACACCCGCCGAGAGGGTGCGCGGGGTCTCCTGCGCGGTCTCCTCGACCGTCACGGGCCCGGTCGCCCGGGCGGCGTCGAGGAAGGCCTGCACCCGGCTGTCCTGGCGGGCGCCGGCCGCGACGGTGACGACCACCGCGTTGCGGCGCGGGTCGACACGCCAGCCGGTGACGGCGGCGGGGGCCGGCCGGTTTCTGCTCACGGTGTCGACCGCGGCCTTGGCCCGGTCGAGGGCGGCCTCCGTGCGGGCCGCGGGAGCGGTGGCCGCGCCCGCGGCCCGCACCACCTCGGCACGTGCCGAATCGGTGAGTCCGACGACCAGGCGCCCCTGGGCCGGGTCGAACCAGGCACCGCCGTAGGCGGCTCCGGCGAGTTCGCGCACCCGGGGGAGCAGCCGGGCCGCGGTCGCCTCCTGGCCGAGACGCGTACGGGCCTGATCCTGCGTCAGCCCCAGGTCGTGCTGGAGCGCGCCGACCAGCCCGGGGTCGGCGACGGGGGCGGGGGCGGGCTGTGCGGCGGTCGCTGCCGGAGCGGTGTCCGGTGCGGCCGCCGCGGGGGACAGGCCGAAGCCCAGCGACGTGAGGGCGAGCAGGGCGGGCAGCACCACCCGTATGCCGTTGACGTGCCTCATTGCGGGGGTTCTCCTCGGTTCGGGCAGGCGTATGGCCTGCGAGGGGGAGAGCGCTCTCAGAGGTACTGGTCCAGACCGGTGTCATGAGCTTCACAGCGTTGTGTGTTCACGTCAATGCCTTCAACGGGCTTTGCTGCCTGGAGAGTTGCCGATCAAGCGGGTGGGACTGCCCGGCTCGGTGTCCGGCGAGCCGCAGCAGTGTGCTCCGGGACGGGCGGCAGGACGGTGTTGCGCGCAGTCGGTGCGGCAGCCGGCCGGCGAGGCGTCGTGGCTGGTAGTGATGGTGAAAGGCGGGCTGGTACGGGATCCGACCGCTCTGAACGCGCTCTCACCGACTGGATGGCCCAAGGGCCTGTCAGGCGAGGGCCGGGCTCGTCAGATCGAGCCTGAGCAGGTTCCCCCAGTCGTTGGTGAAGACGGCGTTCGTGCCCTCGTAGCGCACTCCGACGAACGGGTTGGAGAAGTACATCACGGCGACCCACCGCAGCGAGCGGTCCGCGTCGAGACGGGCGAGGTGGCCGATGTTGCCCATGCCGTCCGCGCCCCCGCCGGACATCCACCCGAGCGGTTCGGCAGTGGGGTCTCGAAGTTGGTGGCGACCCCCTCGATGCCGTGCCGGCCGACGGCCGGGGTCACGTCGAGCGGTGCGCCGATCCGGAAGGGAATCGGTTGGCCGGCATCCGGGTGGTACGCCCCCGGGCCGTCGACGTGCAGCACCGAGGCGGTGTCGTCCGGCCGGTACAGCCCCTCGTGGTGCGGCATCGTTCCGGCCCGCCGGAGCCCCTCGACCGTTCCCATCGCCCCGCCCCACCGTCGACCGCGCCCCGTCGGCTCCGACGTCCGGCTGCGCGCAAGGAGAGAGGGTGTCCGGGATCCGGTCGTCAGCGGAGGCGGTCGTCCGCCGTGCGCAGCGCCTTGCGCCGGGATGCGGTGAGTGCGGCAACCGCCGTGACGGCGAGCAGGGCCACGGCCGCGGCGTAGACGTGTGCGGCGGTCCGCAGGCCGACGTGCACGGTGGCGGCGCCCGCGGCGACGGCGGGCACGCTCATGGAGAGGTAGCTGAGGACGTGGTACGCGGCCAGCGTCGAGGCGCGGTCCCGCTCGTCGAGGGTGTCGAGCGTCATCCGCAGCGCCCCCTGGGAGACGGCGCCGAAGGCGACACCGGCGAGGGCGGCGCCGCCGTGGACGGCGAGCAGGCCGCCGCCGTGCAGCCCGAGCAGGCTCAGGGCTGCCGAGGGGACCGCCACCAGGGCTCCGCGGGCGGTGGCGGCGAGCGGCGCGGTCCGCCGCAGCGTCCACACGGTGAGCGCGGCCGCGGCGCTGACGGTCAAGAAGACCGGGCCGCCGGCCGCCTGCGGGACGCCGGGGGTGACGAGGTGGACGAGCGCCGGCCCGAGGGAGGAGCAGAGGCCGCCGAGGGCCCAGACCGCGACGATTCCGCTGCCGGCGGTCAGCAGGGCGTGGCGGGCCGACGGCGGCGCCGCGAGCCGCGGGCGCAGGGACCGCAGTGCACCGGCGCGCCGGTGGGCCGTCTCCGGGGTGAACGCCACCGCGATCGCCTGGGCGGCGACCAGCGCGGCCAGCAGGACGTAGACGGTGGCCGTGGGGGCGGGGGCGAAGCGGACGAGGACGGTGGAGAGCAGCACGCCGGCGGCCATGCCGGCGACCGGGGCGATGCTGTTGGCGAGGGTGGAGCGGCCCGGACGTGACGGGTCCTCAAGGTCGAGCAGGGCCGCGCCCGCGGCGCTGGTGGCCGCGCCGGTGGCAGCCCCCTGCAGGACTCGGGCCGCGATCAGCGGCCCCGCGCCGTCCGCCGCGGCCAGGAGCAGCGCGGACGCGGCCTCCAGGGCCAGGGCGCCCGCGAGAACGGGGCGCCGTCCCAGGTGGTCGGAGAGCGATCCGACGGTGAGGAGGGCCACCAGCAGCGTGAAGGAGTAGGCGCTGAAGACCACCGTGACGGTCAGGGCGGAGAGCTGCCATGGTCCTGGTACAGCGGGTACAGCGGCGTCGGCGCGCTGGACGCCGCGAGGAGGGCCGCCAGGATCGACGCGTGGAGGCCGAATGACGCCCTGCGCGTCGCGGTGCCGCTGCGGACTGCCGTGCGGGGTCTGGTCGAGGGTGTGCCCGCTGTGACGCCGGACATGGGACTCCTTGCGCTAAAAGCGATTCGTTTGCTTTAAGTCACGGTAGGGCCTGTCCAGGCGTTAAAGCAAACGATTGGCTTTTGTCGGTGGCCGGTCCCGGTCGGCCACCGGCGCGAGGCACTTGAAGCAATGGATTTGCTTTAAGCTGGTCGCATGAGTTCCAGACCGATGGTGCGCCCCGGCGGGCGCAGCGCCCGGGTGCAGGCGGCGGTGCACGCCGCCGTACGCGAACTGGAGTCGGAGGTGGGTCGCGACGCGCTGACGGTGCCCCTGGTCGCCGACCGTGCGGGGGTCACCCCCTCCACGATCTACCGCCGCTGGGGCAACCTTCAGGAGCTGCTGTCGGACGTGGCGGTCGAACGTCTGCGGCCCGAGGCGCCGCCCGTGGACACCGGGCGGCTGGCATCCGATCTCGCGGCCTGGGCCGAGCAGTTCCTGGAGGAGATGGCCTCCGCCTCGGGCCGCGCCTACGTCCGCGACGCCCTGCTCGGCGACCCGGACGGCAGCAACGCCGGGCAGTGCTCGGCCTACGCCGCCGAGCAGATCGCCGTCATCCTCGGCCGCGCGGCCGACCGGGGAGAGGGCGCGCCCGATGTCGAGACGGTCCTCGACCGTGTCGTCGCCCCCGTCATGTACCGCATCCTCTTCCGCCCCGACCTGCTCGACGCCGCCTACGCCCGCCGGCTGGTGGCCGCACTGCTCGACGCGCCGGCGTAGGCCCTGCCGGCGCGTTCCGGCAGGGCGTCGGGTCGGCGGGTGTTCAGCGTGCGCTGCCGATCTTGCGGTCGGTGTCGGTGCCTTCGAGCATGCCCGGCGGAGCGGACTTCTTGACGCTCCGACGGTTGGGCGCCCAGACTTCGGGGGACGGTCACGACAGTCAGCGCCCACCGCGCAGACCTTCTGCCAGGTGGGTCATCGGCCCCGGTCCGCTGACGGGCAACCCTTCCACCGCGACGGGGTGCCCCGGGTGACGACCTGGCCCCGCCGGCGCGGCGGGACAAGCGCGGCCACGCCTCGGGCGCGGGCCCCACGATCGGACCGGTGGCGATGCAGCGGACGGACAGTGCGGCGCGGAACACCCGCCGACCGCTGCGCCGGACGTCCCGCCGATGGTTCCTGACCAGACGTCTGCACATCGACCTGCTGCGCGTCTGCAGCGCCTGCCGCCCGGCCGCCTGAGCCGGAACGCCGCACAGCCGTCCGCATCGCGCCGCCGGTGCCGTCTGCGCCGTCCGGGCCGAATCACCGAGCCACCCAGCCAGCCACAGCACCGGTACCGCACGCGGCCGGGGGCCGGACCCTGCCGTCCTCCGCCCCCCGGCGCCCGCCGTGCCGCCGCCGGGCTCCACACACCCTGGAGAAACATGCCCGACATCCTCCCGTCCGCCTCCGGCCCGGCCGTCCTGTGCCGCCCCGAGACCCCGGCCGCCACCCCCGACGCCCCTGCCGCTCCCGCCCCTGCCGCTCCCGCCGCTCCCGGCCCCGCCGTCCGCAACCGGATCGGCACCGACCGCGCCGGCGGCTTCTACCCGGCGCCGCACCGCTACCAGATCTACCTCTGTCCGGACTGTCCGCGCTCGCTGCGGGTCGCCATCACCCTCGACCTGCTCGACCTCGCCGACTCGGTCGGCACGGTGCTGCTCACCGCCCCCGCCGCCCCGGCCCCCGAGGGCCGCGACGGACACGCGGCGCTGCACCTGGCCTACCAGGCGACCGTGCACCGCTACGACGGACCGCCGACCGTGCCCGCGCTCTGCGACCGGTGGACCGGACGCATCGTCAGCAACCACACCCCCGACATCCTGCGCGACCTCGCCGAGCACCTGTGCGACCGCGGCCGGCCGGACCTCCCCGAGCTGTGGCCGACCGCCCTGGCCGCCGAGATCGACGCCGTCCGGCATCACCTCGACACCGACCTCGCCGAGGGCACACCGGAGACCGTCCTCGCGGCACTGGACGGGTTCGACCGCCGGCTCGGCGCGGGCCCGTACGTCCTGGGCGACACCCTGACCGCGGCCGACGTCGACCTGTGGGTCGCCCTCGTCCGGCTCGACGCCGTCGAGGCGCTCCTCCACGGCACCGAGACGGCGGTCGCCCCGGCCCGTTTCGACCGGCTCCGCGCCTACGTCCGCCGCCTCCACCGTCACCCCGCCTTCCGCGGCGGCCTCCACGCCGACCGGCCCGGCACCCCGCCCTGCCGGCTCTGCGCGGCCGCGGAAGGACCGGCCGCCGCCGACGCTGCCTGACGTCCGGCGGGTGCCGTCGGGGGCGGGTGCCACGTGCTGCCCGGTCGTTCGGGACGGAGGGGACGGATGCGGACACGGCGCAGGTCGGCGGTCGAGGTGCGGGGCTGAACGCGTGTCAGCGGGCCTTCCTGCCTGCAGTCGATGCTCTTGTCGCTCGATCCGGTGCCGCCCGGACCGGGGTGTGCGACGGTCCGGGAGCGGACCTCGGCGTCGAGGGGGCCGAGGCCGGGCGGGCGGAGAAGGCACCGCCCCGCGGCTCCCGGGTCTTACGGATCCCGAACGTCGGGGCCACTGGCGTGGAAGTCCGTAGGTCGGCGTGGGTACGGTGGAGTCAGGACCTGATGCCGCCGCCGCCCGCCGCCGGCGGGGTGCTCCGCGGGCCGCACACCGGTGCACGGAGCCCCACGCGGGGGCCGTGCGGGCTGTGCGGGAGCGCTCGGCCCTCGGAGCCCGCGCTCGGTGCGGACGGGGCCGAGCCGGGCATGCGGGCCGGCGAGGAGGAGGCCGTCATGGCTGCCCCGGCGAACCGTGCGGAGATCGAGGCCGACATCAAGGAGACCCTGGGTCTGGTGCCGCACTTCTTCACCAGCATCCCCACCGAGCTGCTCGGCCCCGAGTGGGAGATCTTCAAGCGGATCGAGCTCGGCGAGACGCTGATCCCCAACAAGTACAAGGAACTGATCGGCGTCGGACTGCACGCCGAGACCAAGTGCCGGTACTGCTCCCTGTTCCACACCGAGGCCGCCAAGCTGTTCGGTGCGACGGACGAGGAGATCCAGGAGGCCGTGCACTACGCGAAGGCCAGCCTCGGCTGGAGCGCCTACATCAACGGCATGCAGGAGGACTACGACCGGTTCGCCGCCGAGCTCGCCCAGGTCGCGGACTACGTCCGGTCGAAGGCCCAGTGATGGAGCTGGAGCGGATACGGCCGACCGTCCTCCGCGCCACGTTCCACGCCTACGAGCTGGCTTCGCTGGTGGCCGCCGCCAGGTACGTGGTCGACACCGCCCCCGACGACGTCCCCGCGGAATCGCTCGCCCAACTCGGCGCGCTGCTGGCCGACTACGACCGGCAGCTGCACGGCCTGTCCGCGGCGCCGCCACCGGGGGGACCGGCCGGTGCGGGCGGTCACGGGAGGGAGCCCATGTGATACGTTCCGGGTCGCCGTGCGCCCTGCGACCCGAGGAGGTGGGACCGATCAACACTGTGACAGGTCGGGACTCCCTCCGTTGCATGGCCCGGGGAGTGCCCACACAGGCATAGGCCCCGAAAGGCTCGAAACGCTCATGCGCTTCACCTCCGGGACGTCGTCCGACGGCGTCCGCGAACAGCTCTTCACCCTCGACGGCGTCCCCGGCGTGCTCTGGACACCCGACGCCGCCGCCGGTCCCCGTCCGCTCGTCCTGCTGGGACACGGCGGGGGACAGCACAAGAAGGCCCCCGACGTGCTCGCCCGCGCCCGCCGCTTCGTCACCGAGTGCGGCTTCGCCGCGGTGGCGGTCGACGTGCCCGGCCACGGCGACCGGCCCACGGTCGAGGAGTACGACCGGATCGCGACCGAGAACCAGGCCCGGGTGGCCGCCGGGGAGGCACTGGCGCCGCTGATCGCCGGTTTCCAGGCGATGGTGGCCCGTCAGACCGTCCCGGAGTGGCGGGCGGTGCTGGACGCCGTCCAGGAACTCCCGTACGTCGGCGCCGGTCCGGTGGGCTACTGGGGCGTGTCGCTGGGCTGCGGCCTCGGCGTCCCGTTCGTCGCCGCCGAGCCGCGGGTCCGCGCCGCGGTGCTGGGCCTCGGCGGGGCCGCCGCCTCGGCCGGGGACGCCGCGCGGATCACCGTCCCGGTGGAGTTCCTGCTGCAGTGGGACGACGAGCGGGTCCCACGCGAGCAGTGCCTGGCCCTGTACGACGCCCTGGCCTCGGCCGAGAAGACGCTCCACGCCAACCCCGGGCGGCACGCGGACGTCCCGGCCTTCGAGCTGGACAGCACCGTCCGCTTCCTCGCCCGCCACCTCGGCTGATCCCACCGCCGTCGGTGCGGCCCTGTGCGGGCCGTACCGACGGCGGTCGTGCGAGGGCAGCAGGCGGGTCAGCCGCCGAGGGTCAGCCCGGCGCCCCCCGGCCGGCTCCTGGAGCCTGCCGACCCGCCGACCCGCCGGCCGGTCCCCGGGTATCGTCCCTGCCGAGCAGTTGGAGGCCGAACGGTCGGCGGCCGCGACGCAGACCGACCGGCGACCGCCCCCGCCCACCCGGAGGAACACGATGCCCCTTCCCTCGCAACCGCTGCGCAGGCTCGGCTTCCTGACGATCGGCCTGTTCGACGAGGCCGACCCGGGACGGGGCCACGAATCCACCCTGCAACTCGTCGAACTCGGCGAACGCCTCGGCTTCGACAGCGTCTGGCTGCGCCACCGGCACCTCCAGTTCGGCATCTCCTCACCGGTCGCCGTCCTCGCCGCCGCGTCCCAGCGCACCCGCCGCATCGAACTCGGCACCGCGGTCACCCCGCTCGGCTGGGAGAACCCGCTGCGGCTGGCCGAGGACCTCGCCACCGTCGACATCCTCTCCGGCGGCCGCCTCAACCCCGGCGTCAGCGTCGGGCCGCCCCTGCACTACGACCGCGTCCGCGACGCCCTCTACCCCGACACCGCCGACGCCGAGGACTTCGGCCACACCCGGGTGCGCCGCCTCCTCGACCTCGTCCGCGGCGAGACCGCCACCGGCTTCCGCGGCACCGAGGGCTTCGAGGCGTACTCCGACCGCGTCCAGCCGCACGCTCCCGGCCTGGGCGACCGGATGTGGTACGGCGCCGGCAGCCTGGGCTCGGCCCGGCGGGCCGGCGAGAGCGGCATGAACCTGCTGGTCAGCAGTGTGGTGAAGGCCGAGGAGGGTGAGGACTTCGGAAGCATCCAGCTCGCCCACGTCCGCGCCTTCCGGGAGAGCCACCCCGCCGGGGCCCGCGCCCGGGTCTCCCAGGGGCTGGTCGTCGTCCCCACCGACAGCGCGACCCCCGCGCAGCGCGCCAAGTACCGGGAGTACGCCCGCGCCCGCCTGCCGCGGACGGCCGCGCCGCAGGGCCCGGCCCGCCTGCTGTTCGCCCCCGACCTCGTCGGCAGCTCCGCGGAGATCGCCGAACAGCTGTACGCGCACCCGGCCTTCCGGGAGATCGACGAGGTCGCGTTCGCGCTGCCGTTCACCTTCGAGTACGAGGACTACGTGCAGATCCTCACCGACATCGCCACCGTGCTCGGCCCCGCCCTCGGCTGGCGGCCCGCCGCCGGGTGAGACGGCGGCCCGGCGCGGACTCGGTACGGTGCGGATTCGGTGCGAATTCGGTGCGGCCGCCGGTTCCGACGGCCCCGGCATACCGTGGAGGTCCGGTGCGCGGCCGAACACCGCGTGCCGGTCGCCGGGTGGGTCGGGGCGCGCCGGCCACCGGCGACGGCCCGTTCCCGGAAGGAGCGCGGTGCCGTGTCCGGAACGGAGCTGCGAACCAGCACGGTCGCGGTCGGCCCGGCCGTGGTGTGCACCTTCGCGGGCGACATCCACCTGGACACCGAGGACGAGGTACGGCGGGTCCTGGCCGAGGCAATCGGCCGCCTCCCACGCGTGCTGGCGATCGACCTGAGCGGTGTCCGACTGTTCGCCTCCAGCGGCCTCAACGAACTGGCCGCCGCCGGGGCCGCGGCCGGCGACCGAGGCGTGCCCGTCGTGCTGGTGGCGCCGAGCGGCGCAGTGCGGCGGATCATGGAACTCACGGGGACGGCCGGGCTCTTCCCCGTGTACGAGACCCTCAAGGAGGCCCTTCGCCACCCGGGGAATCGGCCGGACACCGGCTGATACGGGCCGGGCCGCGATGCACGGGAGGTCGATGTGGAGGCGACAGCAACGGTGTTCGCGCTTGTAGTCGTACTCTTCGCGACGGGGCTGGGACTGGCCGTGGCCGTGGCCGTGCTCGGGCTGGCCCGCCGACTCACCGCAGCCCCGACGCATCGCCCCCGCCCCGACGCATCGCCCCCGCCCACGTGCCAAGACCCGCCGACGACGGACGGCGCGTCACGCCCGGCGGGCTGACACGACGGCGGGTGCCCGCGGCGGGTGCGCGCAGGGCCCGCCGGCCGGCCCGGCGGTGCGGGTCGGCCGGCGGGAGCACCCCTTTGCCGGTCGGTCTCAGCTGAGGGTCCGCAGCGCCGAGGCCTCGAAGGGCTTCAGCTCCTCGTGGCGGCCCTGGAGGACCTTGACCGCCCAGTCCGGGTCCTGGAGCAGGGCGCGGCCGACGGCGACCAGGTCGAACTCGTCGCGCTCCAGGCGGTCCAGGAGGCTGTCGATGCCCTGCACCGGGGAGCCCTCGCCGGCGAAGCCGCGGATGAAGTCGCCGTCCAGGCCGACCGAGCCGACGGTGATGGTGGGACGGCCGGTGAGCTTCTTCGTCCAGCCGGCGAGGTTCAGGTCCGACCCCTCGAACTCGGGGATCCAGTAGCGGCGGGTGGAGGCGTGGAAGGCGTCGACACCGGCGGCGGCGAGCGGCGCCAGGATCGCGTCGAGCTCCTCCGGGGACTCGGCGAGCCGCGCGTCGTAGGCCTCCTGCTTCCACTGCGAGTAGCGGAAGATCACCGGGAACGTGGGGGAGACGCGCTCGCGGACCGCCTCCACGATCTCGGCCGCGAACAGGGTCCGGGCCACCGGGTCGCCGCCGTAGGCGTCGGTGCGGCGGTTCGTCCCCGCCCACAGGAACTGGTCGAGCAGGTAGCCGTGGGCGCCGTGGAGTTCGACGCCGTCGAAGCCGATGCGCTCGGCCGCCGCCGCGGCGTCCGCGAAGGCGCCGATGACGTCGTCCAGGTCGCCCCGGGTCATCGCCCGGCCGTCCTCGGTGCCGTCGATCCGCAGACCGGACGGACCGACCGCGGGGGCGTCGGCGAAGGGCGGCTCGCCCTGCTTGCGCACCATGCCGATGTGCCACAGCTGCGGCGCGATGGTGCCGCCCGCCGCGTGGACGGCCTCGGCGACCTTCGCCCAGCCGGCCAGCTGGTCCTCGCCGTGGAACCGCGGCACCCGGTCGCTCTGCCCCGCCGAGTCGTGGCCGACGTAGGTGCCCTCGGTGACGATCAGACCGACGCCCGCGGCGGCACGGCGGCCGTAGTACGAGCGCACGTCCTCACCCGGCACGCCGCCCGGCGAGAACATGCGCGTCATCGGCGCCATCGCGATGCGGTTGGGCACGGTCAGACCGTTGATGGCGACGGGCCGCGACAGAAGATCGGCGGCGCGGGAGGCGGACGGTGCGGTGGCGGTCATGGTTCCTCGCAGGCACTGGACGACAGATGCATGTGCATGTACTCCATGGCGCCAACCGCCCCGACCGCCGGGCCATTCCGCCCACCCGGCGCGCCGCGCCGTGATCGCCGTCACATTCGCGACCGGCCGAAGAGGAGATGGTGGCATTCGTGGGCGTGTGCTCGGCCGGGCCGGCTCGTTGAACCCGATGTGACAGGTGCTGCGGGTGACGGGTCGGTGCTGTGGGCCCTGGTGGTGCGGGAGATCGACGACGACGGCGTCGTCGCGGAGATCGTCGTCGAGGTCGACGAGGGACACTACGGGTCGCTGGCGGTGGACGCCTGGGAGAGCGGGTTCGTGGTGGCACCCGGCGGCACGCCGACGACCACCGCGGTGGTGCAGGTCCGCGGGGGCCGGTTCGAACGGCTGGTGCTGGTCGGCGGCCGCGAGGCGTGGGAGCCGAAACCCGCGATGGAGGCGCCGCCGGCCTGGCTGTCGGCCGCCGCCGAGGCGGGCGGCGTGCTGGTGACGGTGATGCTGCCGGGTACCTGGCCGCCCGACCTCGCCGGGCTCACCCCGGACCGCCAGGCGGAGGCCTTCGAGGATCGGCTCGAAGAGGCACGGGCCACCGGGACGGTGCTGCAGGGCATCGCGGCCGCGGACCTGCAGTGAGCCCCGCGGCCCCGCCGAGGCGTGCCGCACGGCGAGGCCCGCCCGCGGTGCGCGGGCGGGCCTCGCCGTGGACTCCGGTCTCGTGGTGACGGGAGGCCAGCGGGCCGGGTAGCCGTAGAACGGCCCGTAGTAGCCCGCGTACCTCTCGCGGTACCCGGTGTCCGTCTCGTGGCGGTCGGGCTCGAACCCGGGACCGTTCTTGATCTCGTCCTTCGACCGGTCGACGAAGACCGTGCGGGAGTCCTGGTCCACCTGCACGACGGTGCCGGCGGGCAGCGGGACGTGCTTGCCGAAGATCCACGGACCGGTGTCGACGACCAGGAAGGAGGATCCACCTCCTGCGAGAGCCGGTCGACCTTGCCGGTCCGGCCATCGGGCGCTGCTCCGGCTCGCCGACAACGCGGCGGCATCGGCAGAGGTGGCAGGCTCGCGCGCGGCCGACCACCTCCGCCTCCGCTACCAGGGCACGGTCTGCCCGAGATGGTCGACGAAGTGGAGACCGGGCTTGCCGCGGTGGCGCTCGATCGTCTCCACCACCCCGGGAATGCTCTCCTCCACGCTGAGATCGGCGTCGGGGCCGCCGAGTTCGGTGCGGACCCAGCCCGGGTCCATCAGCAGCACCGTCCGCCCGTCGTCCGCGTGGCGGGCGGCGGAGCAGCGCATCAGCTGGTTCAGCGCGGACTTGCTCGCCCGGTACAGGTCCTGGCCGCCGTCGGTGTTCAGGGCGATGCTGCCCTGGTCCGAGGACATGACGCCGACGGTGCCGGTCGGCGCGACCAGCGGGCGCAGCCACTCCACGACGCGCATCGGGCTCAGCGCGTTCGTGATCATCACCTCGGTGAACATCTCCGCCGGGACCTCGCCGATCGGGATGTCGCCGCGGGTGATGGCGGCGTTGACGAAGAGCAGGTCGAGCGTGCGTCCTGCGAGCCGGTCGCGCAGGGCCGAGACCTGGTCGGGCTCGGTCATCTCCAGCGATTCGACGGTCAGCCGTCCGCCGGACGCCTCGGCCAGGTCGTGAAGGCCGGTGCGCCGGCTGCCGCGGACGGTGCCGATGACGTCCCAGTCGCGGCGCAGGTACTCGGCGGCCATCGCGAGGCCCAGGGTCCGGGAGGCTCCGACGATCAGAGCGGTCTTGCGGGTGTCGGTCATGTCGTTCCTGTCGAACTGGTGACGAGTTGTCATGATCCGAGTCTCCGAGCGGTCCGACCGGCCGTCCAATACCCTTCGAGCCGCATTGATACCGTCCGGGTATGGATCTGGACCTGCGAAAGCTCCGCTACTTCGTCGCGGTGGCCGAACACCGGCACTTCGCCCGGGCGGCACAGGCGCTGTTCATCGCACAGCCCGTCCTCAGCCGACAGATCCGAACCTTCGAACGAGAGCTGGGATGCCAGTTGCTCGCGCGGACCACACGCAGCGTCGAGCTCACCCCCGCGGGCCGCCGGCTGTACGACGAGGCGCGGAGGATCACCACGGTGGTGGACGTGGCGCTGCAGCGCGTGCACGAGGCCGCGCGGGGCGAGCAGCGCCTGGTCGTCGCCTTCTCGCCCGGCCTCCACGTGTCCGACGCCGTCCGGGAGTTCACGGCGAGCCACCCGGACGTCGTCGTCGACGTCCTCCCGCTGCGCTGGTGGGAGCGGGACGTACCGCTCCGCGAGGGCCGCGCCCACGTCGGGTACCTCCGCCGCCCCTTCGACGACACGGGGCTGCGCACCGTCCCCGTCGCGCACGAGACCAAGGTCGCCTGCCTGCCCGTGACACATCCGCTGGCCGACCGGCCCACCCTCACCTCGGCCGACCTCGACGGCGAGGCGATCATCGACGCCGGGCGGCGAACGTCCTCGCTGGAGGAGAAGTTCGAACTCATCGCCTCCGGACTGGGCATCTCACTCGTCCCCGTCAGCGTCGCCGGCTCGTACTCCCGCCCCGACCTCGTCTACCTGCCCGTCACCGACATCCTCCCGGTCGAGACCTGCCTGGCGGTGCCGCAGGACGGCTGCACGGGCCCCGCGGCCGACTTCCTGGACATCGCCGCCGCCGTACTGCGCCCACCTGCCCGCGATGCCGGAACCTCGACTCCGCTGCCCACCTGACAGGGCGGTCGAGGACCCGCGCCCCCACTCCGGCCCGAGCCTCCATCCGTCACCGCGGACCAGTCGTCGGCCCCTCCCGGGCACCATGGGGAGGGGCCGACGCGCGGCCGGTGGGGTTGCCGTCCGGATGATCCGCCGTCAGCCGGCCGCCTTCCGGACGAGTTCGCCGATGAGTGCCTCCGCGTCGGCGGTGAGTTCGGTGAGGGCGTAGGAGGTCGGCCACAGAGTGCCGTCGTCGAGGTGCGCCTGGTCGCTGAAGCCGAGGGTGGCGTACCGGGTCTTGAACTTCTGGCCGCTCTGGAAGAAGCAGACGACCTTGCCGGCCCGGGCGTACGCGGGCATCCCGTACCAGAGCTTCGGCGCGAGGTCCGGCGCGGTGGAGGTGACGATCGCGTGGATCCGCTCGGCGAGGACCCGGTCGGCGTCCGGCATTTCGGCGATCTTCGCGAGCACGTCGGCCTCCGCGTCGGCCTTCGCCGTGCGCGGGTTGCGGCGTGCGGACGTCTTCAACTCCTTGGCGTGCTCCTTCATCGCCTCGCGTTCCTCGGCCGTGAAGCCGTCGAACTTCTGCTCGGCCGACTCGCCGCCGCGGGCGGGCTTCTGGGTCTTCGTCATGGTGGGCGATCCTCTCTCGTACGGGTGGGTGGGGGTGGCGCGGGCCCGGTCAGCCGAGCCAGCGGCCGTCGCGCATGAGCTCACGGTCCGTCAGTTCGTCCGCCTCGCGCCAGGACTGGATGCGGCGCGGGGAGATGCGGAACCAACGGTAGACGGCGGCCGACTCGCGCGGGTCGAAGCCGGTACGGGCGGCGAACCGGTCGCCGGTCTCCGGTGGCAGCGCGTCCATCGCGAGGTTCTCGACCTCGCCCTCGATCATGGAGACGTCGCGGGTGTGGCCCAGTGCCAGCCGGGTCGTCCCGGTCGAGGCCAGGTTCCGGCCGGTCGGGCTGTCGGCGGGTGTGGCCACCAGCAGCGCCTCGCCGTCCCAGTCGAAGGACAGCGGCACCAGGTACGGCACCCCGTCCGCCGAGGCGCTTGCCACCCAGACGTCCACGTCGTGGCCGAGCCGGTGCTCGGTGTCGCGGCGGCGCACCGCACGTGCGCGCGGTCCGGCGCTCAACGGTCCGGCGTTCATCGGTGCTGCCGGGTGGGGGAGCCGGTCATGGTCACTCCTGGGTTCGCGGGTCGCGACCCGCCGGGCGGACCGCCCGGCTCGATCGCCGTGCACCCACCTTCCCGCGTCGGGGGCCGGGCCCGCCTCCGTACCGACCACGGAAACCACCACGGAGTGCGCCACGGAGCCACGGATAATGGGCCGGTGTCCACTCCAGTGATCTCCGCGCGGGAAGCCGATGTGCTCGCGCTGCTCGGCGAGCACCTCAGCAACGCGGAGATCGCCGCGCAGCTGTTCATCTCCGTCCGCACCGTCGAGTCGCACGTGTCCTCGCTGCTGCGGAAGCTGGACGCCGCGGACCGGCGGGCCCTCTCCCGGAGCGCCGCCGACCTCGCCCGCGCCGACCTCGCCGGCGCCGGGCGGCCACCCGCGGCACCCGTCCTCCCGGCACCGCTGACCCCGTTCGTCGGCCGGGCGCGGGAACGTGCCGTGCTGGCCGAGACCGTCCGGGCACACCGCCAGGTGACCGCCGTCGGCCCCGGCGGGGTGGGCAAGACCCGGCTCGCCCTCACGGTCGCGGCGGACACGGCCGGCGACTTCGCCGACGGGGTGTGGTTCGTCGATCTGGCCCCGGTCTCCGACCCGCAGCGGGTGGGGGCGGCGGTCGCGGCCGCCACCGGCGTGGGCGAGCAGCCCGGACGCGGCATCGACGAGGCGGTGGTGGCCGCGCTGGCGGACCGCCGGGCACTGCTGGTGCTGGACAACTGCGAACAGATCCGCGACGGCGTCGCACCCTTCGTCGAACGGCTGCTCGCGGCCTGCCCGTTCACCCACGTCCTGGCCACCAGCCGGGCCCGGATGACGGTGCCGTTCGAGCGGGTCTTCCCCGTCCCCCCGCTCTCCCGGGCCGGCGGCGGCGCGTCCGAGGCCGTGACCCTGTTCGTGGAGCGGGCCGCGGCCGCCGGCGCCGAACCCGACCCGGCCGCCCGGGAGCGGATCGCGGACGTCTGCGAACGGCTCGACGGCATGGCACTGGCCATCGAACTGGCAGCCGCACGCTGGCCCACCCTCGGGCCGGACGGCCTCACCGCCGGCCTCGACGACCAGCTGCGGATCCTGGCCGGCGGGCCCCGCGCCGACGACCGGCACCGCTCGGTGCGCGCCGCACTGGACTGGAGCCACGACCTGCTGGAACCGCGGGACCGCACCCTGCTGCGCCGCGTGTCGGTGTTCGTCACGCCGTTCACCGCCGACGCGGCCGCCCAGGTCGTCGGCTTCGCCCCGCTCGGACCGGCCGCGGTCGCCGACGGTCTCGGCAGGCTGGCCGAGCAGAGCCTGCTCACCGCGACACCCTCCGAGACCGGCACGCGCTACCGGGCAGCCGAGACCATCCGCCAGTACGGCGCGGAGCGGCTCGCCCGGGCCGAGGAGACGACCGACGTCCGGGCCCGCCACCTCGCCTGGTGCTCGGCCCGCGCCGACGAGCTCGCCGACGCGGACGGCGCCGACTGGCGCGCCCGCTTCGACGCCGTGGCCGAGGAACTCCGGGCCGCCCTCGGCCGGGCCGCCGCCAGCCTCGAACAGCGGGCGGACGCCCACCGGCTCGCGCTGGCCCTGGCCGGACTGGCCTTCACCCGCACCCTCCTCGGCGAGGCCCAGCAGCGCTTCGAGCAGGCGGCCGCGCTGGCCGACGGGGCGGAGGCCGCCGCCGCGCTGCGGGAGGCCGCCGGGGTGGCCGGCTGCCGCAGGCTCGGCGACGACCTGTACCGCCTCCACCTGGCCGCCGGCGAGGCCGCCCGGCAGGCCGGGGACACCGCCGGCGCCTGCCGCGACCTGGCGAACGCCGCCACCGCCGCGTACCGCTTCTCCAGCGAGTTCGCCGTCCTCCCGACCGCGCAGGAGGTCACCGCCGTCCTGGCGGCCGCCCGGGAGCTGGGCGGTGACGGTGGGCCGGCGGCCCGGGCGGCGGTCGCCCTGGCCGAGGCCGCGGTGGTCGCGGACGCCTTCGGCGCCGTCCAGGGCGACCCGGACAACACCGCGCCGGAGACGGTCGGCTACGCCGAACGGGCGGTGGAACTCGCCCGGCCGGCCGGCGACCCGGTCGCCGAGTCGGCCGCCCTCGACGCGCTCTCCGGCGCCCGCAGCTGGGCCGGGGACTCCTTCGCCGCCGCGGCCGCCGCCCGGCGCCGGATCGACCTGCTGGCCCCCGCGACGGACACCCCCGCCGTCACCCACGAGCGGATGGACGCCCTGGCCATGGCCGCCGCCACCGCGCTCGGCGTGGGCGAGCTGGCACAGGCCCGCAGGTGGGGCAGACAGCTCGCCGGCCACCCGCTGCTCGCCGAGGTCGGCCACCAGGCCACCTCCTGGCTCCTCGTCGTGGACGCCTTCGCGGGCCGCGCCGAGGACGTCCTCACCACCAGCGTGCGCTTCCTCGACGCCTGGGAGCAGAGCGGCCGGCCACGGTCCTTCTCGCTCGGCCCGGCCGCCGCGGCGGTCGCCATGGTGCACGGCCTGCGCGGCGACCACGACGCCCGGACGGACTGGCTCGCGATCGCCGGCCGGGCCGGCACCGCACCGGAGCACCGGCACGGCTACGGCGCCGTCCTGGACGCCGTGGTGCTGCTCCACCGGGGTGAGCCGGACGCGGCCCTGGACCGGCTCTCACCCGAGCCGGCGCAGGTGTGGAAGTGGGTCTCCTGGGTCTGGCTGCACTGGTACACCGCACTCCGCGCGGAGGCCTCCGCACTCGCCGGGCACCCCGACGCCCGCGCCCGGATCACCGCCGCCCGCACCACCGTCGCCGGGAACCGGGTCGCCGCCGCCCAGCTGGACCGCGCCGAGGCCCTGCTGGACGGAGACCGGCCGCGCCTGCTCGCCGCCGCGGCCGCCTTCGACGCGGCCGGCTGTCCCTACCAGGCGGCACGAACCCTGCTGCTCGCCGGAGGTACCCACACCGTGGCCGGCGCGGCCGCCCTCTCCGACCTCGGACTTGCGGCCCGGCCGGACGACTGACCTATCGTCGGTAGGGCGGCGGGGCGAGGGGCGGGAGGCGGGGGTGCGGTGAGCGGGGCCGGGACGATCGCGGTGGCGACGTTGAACGTCTGCTGCGGGCTGAGGAATTCGCTGCGCCCGGTGAAGGAGCGGGCGGCCGAGATCTGCGCGCGTGTCGAGCAGACGGACGTGGACGTCCTGAACCTCCAGGAGGTCTGGACGCCCGGTCTGCTGGGCTTCCTGCGCGGGCGTCTTCCGTCGTTCCCCCATGTCGCCTGCAGCACGGGGGTGTTCGGCCGGCCGATGGGCGGCCTGGTCGCGTTCGCCAGGGTGCCGGTGCAGTCGGTGGCCTTCCGGTCGTTCCGCGCCACGCGGCCGGACCGCGGGAATCCCCTCTTCCGTGCGGGTGGGGCGGTGACCGCCGGTCTGCAGGGCGTGCTGACCTACGAGCTCACCGGACGCCGGACGATCCTGGGCAACGCCCACCTGAGCGCGAACCGGGACGGGGACTGGTCCGCGGGAAACCGGCACGAGGCCCTGCAGCGGGCACAGCTGCGAGCGGTCCACGAAGCCCTGCGACGAGCCGGCCGCAGCGACACCCGACTGGCATTGCTCGTCGGCGACTTCAATCTTCCCAGTACATGCGGCCTCTACCGGCGGGCGGTGGACGGCGGTGCGTGGCGCGATCCGTTCGCCGCGGCCGACCTGCCGACCTTCCATGCCCCGCTGCTGCCCGCAGGGGCGCGGGCGCACCGCGTCGACTACGTCCTGGTCCAGGGCGATCCCGGACGCCATCCCGTCACCGCCGCCGACCTCCTCCTCACCGAACCGGTGCGGCTGCCGTCCGGGGCCGCGTCGTACCTGTCCGACCACATGGCGCAGCTGGTCCGCGTCGCGATGCCCGCCGCGGCGCCCGACCGACCCGAGGCGACGTCCGACCTCTGAAGGAGGACCCGGTGGACCCGGTCCCCGCCCGTTCCCTCGGCCCGTTGAAGGGCGACCTGCACGCGTTGCCGACCCACCTGTACCCCGTTCCGCTGTATGGCGGCCCCGCTCTGCCGGACCGGCGGGTGAAGGGGACGCGGACCAGGACAGGCCGCGGCCGGCTCGCCTCACCCTCCGGCTTCCGCCTGCCGAACATGCCCGGCAGACGCGTTCCCGTCCGCGCATACGTCGGTCCGGGAGGCTGCGGCAAGACGCTTCTGGCGCTCGGCCAGAGCTATTCGGGCGGCCACAACTGGGATCCGTACCTGTGGAGCTACACGGACATCCGGTGGGTGTCCGCGCGGGACGAGGCCTCGCTCGAAGCCGGCCTGATGAACTTTCTGCGCCACCTCCACCGACCGGCGGAGCCCCCGCCTCCCGGAGACGGCGCGGCCTCGCTCGAGGACCTGGTGCTGAACCGTCTCCATGCGCCCACGTGGCGGTGGCTGCTGATCCTCGACGGGCTGGACGACCCGGACCTCCTGCAGCGGGTCCAGGCGCCCGGCGGCATCCTCCGGGAGCGGACACCGCCCTTCCCCTGACGCGCCGACGGCCGGATCCTGATCACCTCCCGGATCACCGACCGCTCCGCCTGGGGGCGGTGGATCTCCGTCGCCGAGGTGACGCCGTGGCACTCCGATCCCGCGGTCGAGCTGCTGCGCCTGCAGACCGGCGCAGGCCCGGAGCACGACCCCGAGTTGACGGAACTCGCGACACGGCTCCGGCGGCTACCCCTGGCGCTGCGGCTCGCCGGGCGGCACGTCCACAGCCTCACTGCCTCGACGCAGGCCTCCCACCGCGAGGGTATCGCCGCCCTTCGGACCGCCCTCGACCGTGCGCCGGCGCGGCCCGCCGACGTCGGTGGCACGGCTCTGCGCGGGACTGTCGGGGCGCTGTGCGAGTCGTCCCTGGACCACCTGGAAGGGCAGGGCCTCCGCCGGGCCCGGCCGGTGCTGGCGTTGCTCTGCCTGTGTGCGGCGGAGCCCGTGCCGGAGGCTTTCCTGAAGCTGTCGGCGTCCGCCGGCACGCCGGTGGCGGGCGGGACGCGGATCAGCGAGGAGGAGCTGGAACGCACCGTCGCCGGGCTGCGCGAGATCGGCCTCGCCCACGGGCAGTCGTTCGTGACGGTGGATCCACTGGTCCGGGAGGCGATGCGCGTGGCCCTGGACCACGAGCCGGCCGAGACCCTGGCCCTGCACGGATGCCTGATCGACATGCTGGAGTCGGCGGTGCTCTCGGTCGACCCCGAGGACCCGGCGCAGACACCGTGGTGGCCGGCGCTCGCCCCGCACCTGTGCGCGGCCTGCGACCACCCGGGGGCGGCGGAGCCCGGTCGGGCGGCCCGCCTGTCGGCGGCCGCCGAGGTCCTGACGGCCAACCTGCGCCGTCACGGCCATGTCCGGACGGCGGACCGGGTCGCGCGGGCCGCAGCACTCGGCGCGTGAGGGGCGACCACGGCGGAGGATGCCGTCGCGGAGCCTGAGAGCCGGGAGGCCGTGGCAACGGCGCGGTCGGTTCGCGGATGCGCCGCGGGTCACTGCCCCGGGGTCAGGTGGCGCAGTCCGTTCTCCAGCAGCGCGAAGGCGTGTTCCGCGTCCGCCGTCGCCGTCGCACTGCGCGCGTCGGCCGACTCTCCGTGTGCCAGGCGTGCGGCGTTGTCCTGCGCCAGCGCCCACTGGACCGCGACGATCTGGACGGCGGCGAGCCGCGCCGTGAGCTCAGGGGTGTCGGCGGTCTCCCGGAGTGCCTCGGCGAGGGCGCGTTCGGCACCGGCCTTGAAGCCTTCCATCCGGGCCACCAGGGCGGGCGCGTCGAGGATCATCCGGGTGAGCCGCAGCACCTGGGGGTGGTCGTTGAGCCCGGTGATCGGGTCCCGTTCGCGCAGGCCCGTGAGGAAGTGCTCGCGCAGCGCGGCGAGCGGGGTGGCGCCGGGCGGGCGCGACCGTACGACGCGGGCGGCCTCGGCCTCGTGGTCGGCGAGGCGGTGCACCACCAGGTCTTCCTTCGTCGGGAAGTAGGCGAAGAGCGTCCGCTTGGACACCTCGGCCGCCTCGGCCACCTGGGCCACCGAGACCTGGTTGAAGCCGTGTTCGAGGAAGAGCGTGATCGCCGCGTCGGAGATCGCCGCGCGGGTCCGCTGCTTCTTGCGCTCCCGTAGCCCTGGCGTGCCGTCCACGACGCACACCGTAACAGAGAGTTGCCCTCGGGGGATTTCTGCACCTGGTATACATTTGCTCTCGGGCGAGAAATGAGAGGCAGTGATGAGGGTGTCGGCCGAGAACGAGACCGTGACCGAGGTCGTCGTCGCGGGAGCCGGCCCGACCGGGCTGATGCTGGCGTACGAACTGGCCGTGGCCGGCGTCGAGACGCTGGTGCTGGAGCAACTGCCCAGGCGCGTCGAGCAGGTGAAGGGCGGCGCGATCCAGCCCCGCACCGCGGAGCTGCTGGAGTCGCGCGGACTGCTGGAACCGCTGCTGGCGCGGGCCACGTCGCACGAGCCGGTCGGCGGGCACTTCGCGGCCCTGCCCGTGCCGCTGGACTGCACCCCGTGGCAGACCGGACACCCCTTCCCGATCGCCGTCCCGCAGTGGGAGATCGAGGACGTGCTCGAACAGCGCGCGCTCGCCGTCGGCGCGCGGGTGCGGCGCGGCGCCGCCGTCGCGGGCGTCGACCAGGACGAGGACGGCGTGGTCGTGACCACGGACGCCCTGCGCGTGCGGGCACGCCATCTGGTGGCCTGCGACGGTGCGCACAGCACGGTGCGGAAACTCCTCGGGCTGCCGTTCCCCGGCCGGCCCGGAACCCACCGGGCGGTGCTGACCGACATCCGGCTGTCCGCAGTGTCGTCCCTGGTGCCGCCACGGATCGGACACATCAGCACACTGACCCGTAAGGCGGGCGGCTACTGGGCCGTGCTGGCCCCGCTCGGCGGCGACCGGTACCGGTTCACCTTCGGGCGCGCGGACCGGGCGGACGGCGACGCGGACGGTGCGGACGGTACGGTGGACGCGGGCCCGGACCGCGACCGTGACACCCCGGTCGCCCACGCGGAGATCGCCGCCGCGCTCCACGCGGTCTACGGCCCCGGGACCACCCTCGCCGCCGTGGACAACGCCTCCCGGTTCGGCGACGCCACGCGCCAACTGGAGCAGTACCGCGCGGGGCGCGTCCTGTTCGCCGGGGACGCCGCGCACATCCACCCGCCGCTCGGCGGCCAGGGCCTCAACCTTGGCATCCAGGACGCGATCAACCTCGGCTGGAAGCTCGCCGCCACCGTCCAGGACCGGGCGCCGAGCGGCCTCCTCGACAGCTACCACGCCGAACGGCACCCCGTCGCGGCCCAGGTGCTGCACCACACCTCGGCACAGCGCCTCCTGGCGGACCCGAACCCGGGCGAGGACGTGGCCGCCCTGCGCGACATCGTCACCGGCCTATTGCGCCTGCCCGACGCCAACCGCCACATCGCCGGACTGATCTCAGGCCTCTCGCTGAGCTACCCCCTGCCGGGCGACCATCCGCTCACGGGGCAGCGCCTGCCGGACGCCGACCTGGTCACCGCGACCGGACCCCTTCGGCTGTCGTCCCTCTTCCACTCGGGTCACGCCGTTCTGCTCGACCTGGCCGGGACCGTACCGGCCGACCTCCGGCTCCCCCCGCGAGTCGATCTCGTCCGCGCCACCTGCACCCCCGACCCGGGCGCCTCCGTCCTGCTCGTCCGACCCGACGGCTACGTCTGCTGGGCGACGGAGGGCCCCGCCGACCCCGGCAGCGCACTGCGCGCCGCGATCGCCGACAACCTCGCGAGGACGCCCTGAGCCGGTGTGGAGGCCTACTTCGGGGGCGCGGTGTTCAGCGTCGACCACGGGCCCTGTCCGAGGAAGACGGCCCGGCCCGCGTCGTCGAGGCGGACGGTGAAGACGTTGCCCTTCCAGCCGAAGGCGCCGGTGCCGGACCGGCCCGCGGAGTGCGCGGCGAACAGCCCGGTCACGTCCGCGGCGGTGCCATCGGCGAGCCGGTTGTCGGGAGTGAGCAGGTGGACGGCGGCGTCGGCGGCCAGGTGCACCGTCCGGGCGCCCGTGCCGCCGGCACCGTCCACGATCGGGTCGAGCCCGTCGGGGCTGCAGGTCACCCTGGTGTCGGACACGGCGAGGTCGGCGCCGCCGTCACCGGAGCCCGCGGCCGACGACACGAACACCCACGCGGCCCCGGCCGGCGCACCGCACCCGACGGCGGCCGGTGCGGCCGGAGCGGCGGTGGGAACGGCCGCCGAAGCACTGGACGGGACGGCCGACGGGGCGGCGGCCGGAGCGGCGGACGAGGCGCCGGGTGACTCGCACGCCGCGAGCGCGAACAGCGTCGAGGCGGCCGCCGCGGTGAGAAGCGAGGCACGGCGCATGGAAACGGAGTTGGTCACGGATCCCCCTGGGTACTGCGGTACGAGCTGACACCTCTGCATACGCGTCGAACCGCCGCCGCGTCCCACCCGGTCGGCGAGAAGTTTCCCGCCCGTCACGATCCGTCAGTGACGACCTGTCAGCGAGGCCCCGGTCCTGAGGTTCAGTTCGGCCAGGGTGCGGAGGGTGGGCAGGTCCTTGCTGGTGATCAGCAGGTCGGTCACACCGCTGTCGCGGAAGGCCGCGAGACGGCTCGCGATCCGGTCGCGGGAGCCGATGAGGGAGATCTCGTGGGCGAAGTCGTCCGGGACGCTGGCGATCGACTCGTCGGGGCGGCCCGCCAGGAAGAGCTCCTGGATCCTGGCGACCTCTGAGGCGAAGCCCATCCGGGCCATCAGGTTGGCGTGGAAGTTGGCGCCCTTCGCCCCCATGCCGCCGATGTAGAAGCTGATCATCGCCTTGACCTGGAAGAGCGCCGGCCCCGGGTCCTCGCAGAGCCGGGCGTACACCATGGGCGCGATGCGGAAGCCCTCCGGCGCGTCGCGCAGCGACTCGGCGTAGACGTCGCTGCGCTCCGGTGACCAGTACAGCGGGAGCCAGCCGTCGGCGATGGCCGCGGTCTGGGCGATGTTCTTCGGCCCCTCGGCCCCGAGGAAGATCGGGAGGTCGCGGCGGAGCGGCTTGACCGCCGGGCGGAGCGGCTTCCCGAGGCCCGTGCCGTCGGGGCCGGGGTAGGGCAGCCCGTAGTAGGAGCCGTCCAGGGTCAGCGGGCGGCCGCTGCCCAGCACGGCGCGGATCACCCCGACGTACTCCCTGGTCGCCGTCAGGGGGCTGCGCGGGAACGGCCGGCCGTACCAGCCCTCCACCACCTGCGGACCGGAGAGGCCGAGGCCCAGCGCCAGCCGGCCTCCGGAGAGGTGATCCAGGGTCAGGGCGTGCATCGCGGTGGCCGCGGGTGCGCGGGCCGCCATCTGCGCGATCGCGGTGCCGAGCTCGATCGTCGAGGTGTGGGCGGCGATCCAGGTGAGCGGTGTGAACGCGTCGGATCCCCAGGCCTCCGAGGTCCACACCGAGTGGTACCCGAGCCGCTCCGCCTCCTGGACGAGCGGGATCAGGTCCTGCGGCGGCTGCCTGGTCCAGTAGCCGACGGCCAGTCCGAGTCTCATCGGGGTTTCCTCCCTGTGGCCCGCGGCGGGTGTTTCACGAGCGCCTCCCCGCCTTTTCGAACCATGACGATAAGCGCACCGAAGTCGCCTGCGCAATGAAATGTCGGCGCTGTGCCAGGAATTTCGTGCAAAAGATTTCCAGGAATATTTCAGCAGCGGATCGATAGCGTTCGAGGAGAACTTCCGGAGGGTGTCGGGAAGAAACCGAGAATATGCCGGGAGGGGTCTGTCGCATGATGGCGGAAGTCGGCGGGGGTGCGGCCGTCAGCAGTGACCGCACTGCCGCCGGCCACTACGGCCTTTCGCTTCCTGACCGGATTGAGAGGGACTAGACAGTGGTGGAGAACCTGCCACTCGGGGTGTTGTCGGCCATTGGCTCGACTCCGCTCGTCGAGCTTCGAAGACTGGTGCCCGACGCACCTTTCCGCCTCTACGCGAAATTGGAGGGAATGAATCCCGGCGGCAGCATGAAGGACCGCGCCGCGTTCTCGATGCTGGGCGGGCTGATCGCCGACGGGACGATCGTGCCGGGCAGGTCCGTGGTCGTCGAGTCGAGCTCGGGGAACCTCGCGATCGGCCTCGCCCAGGTGTGCTGCTACTTCGGCGTGCGGCTGATCTGCGTCGTCGATCCGCGCACCACCGAGAACAACGTGGCGATCCTGCGCGCCTACGGTGCCGAGGTCGACATGGTCACCGAGGTCGACCCGGAGACCGGGGAGTTCCTGCCCGAGCGGCTGCGCCGGGTGCGCCGGCTGGTGTCGCGGATCCCGCACGCCTACTGGCCGAACCAGTACGGCAACCTGCTCAACGCCCGGGCCCACGAGCGCACCATGTCGGAGATCGCCGAGTCACTCGCCGGCCAGGTCGACTACCTGTTCGTCGCGACGAGTTCGTGCGGAACGCTGCGCGGCTGCGCCGACTACGTGCGGCGGGCCGGACTGGGCACGCGGATCGTCGCGGTGGACGCGCAGGGCAGCGGGATCTTCGGGCCGCCTACCGGCAGCCGGAGGATCCCCGGCCACGGTGCGGCGATGCCGCCCGCACTGCTGGTGCCCGACCTCGCCGACGAGGTGACCCTGATCGGCGACGGCGACTGCGTCCGGGGCTGCCGGCAGCTGGTCGCCAGCGAGGCCATCCTCGCCGGCGGTTCGGCCGGCGCCGTGGTGGCGGCACTGCTCGCACACCGGCACCGGATCCCGGCCGGGGCCAACTGCGTGCTGATCCTCGCCGACCGCGGTGACCGGTACCTCGACACCGTCTACTGCGACACCTGGGTGCGCGACCGGCTGGGACTGGACCTCGCCGCCACCCCCGACCCGTTCCACCTCCTCGCCGGCACCGCCACCGAGCCCTCCTTCGGCCTGGCCGACCCGGTGTCAGAACTGCCGTCCGACTTCGACCACAAGGAGCCCGCACCATGCTGATCCTCGGCAGGAAGGACGTGGAGAGCGTCCTCGACGGCCGCGAGGACCTGATCCTCGACCTGGTCCGCGACGCCTACCTCGTCCACGCCGACGGCGGCACCGCACTGCCGCACTCGATCTTCCTCCGATTCCCGGAGAACGAGCGCGACCGGATCATCGGTCTGCCCGCCTACCTCGGCGGGCGGAGCCCCGTCGCGGGCTTCAAATGGGTCTCCTCCTTCCCCGGGAACATCGACTCCGGGCTGGAGCGCGCCTCGGCGGTCGTCGTACTGAACTCGCTGCGCACCGGCCGGGCCGAGGCGCTGCTGGACGGCACCGTGATCTCCGCGCGCCGCACGGCGGCCAGTGCGGCGCTGGCCGCCCGCAAGCTGACCGCCGACGGGGCGGCCGACGGCGTCACCCTGTTCGGCTGCGGCGCGATCAACTTCGAGGTGCTGCGCTTCCTCACCGCCGCCCTCCCGGAGCTGCACGCGGTGACGCTGTTCGACCTGGACCCGGAGCGCGCCGAGGCGTTCGCCGAACGCGTCGCCGCGGCCTGGCCCGGGCTGACCGTGGACCGGGCCGCGGACCAGGACGCGGCGATGGCCGCGCAGCCGGTGGTGTCGCTGGCGACCACCGCCGCCCGGCCGCACCTGACCACTGACGCGGTGCGGCCCGGCGGGGTCGTGCTGCACCTGTCCCTGCGGGACCTCACCGTCGAGTCCGTGCTGGCCGCGCGGAACGTGGTGGACGACACCGACCACGTCAGCCGGGAGGCCACCTCGATCCACCTGGCCGAGCAGCGGACCGGCGACCGGGCCTTCGTCCACGCCGAGATCGGCGACCTGCTGCAGGAGCCCGGCCGCTCGGTCGACCCGGACCGGGTGACCGTCTACTCGCCCTTCGGCCTCGGCGTCCTCGACCTCGCGCTCGCCGAGGCGGTCCGCGCCGAGGCCGCCCGGGCCGGGCTGGGCACCGCCGTTCCCGGCTTCCAGGGCTGACCACCGCCACCACCCGACGGCGCACCCGCGCCCTCGGGCGGTGGCCGGCCCGGCCCCCGTCCGCACCGACCCTTCGACGACACCTAGGAGACGCACCATGAGCAGCGACGACACCGCCCTCGACATCCGCCATCTGGTCGTGGTCAACCACGAGGAGCAGTACTCCGTCTGGCGGGCCGACCGCGACCTGCCGGCCGGCTGGCGCGCGGAGGGCTTCGCCGGGAGCCGCCAGGAGTGCCTGGCGCACATCGGCGAGGTGTGGACCGACATGCGCCCGCTGAGCCTGCGCCTGCGCGACGAGGAGCGGGCCGCCGCCCCGGCCGCGACCCTGGAAGCCGGAGCGGCGCGGTGACCACAGCCCCGGCCGACCGCGGCGGGCCGCCGGACAGCGGCGCCGGCACCCCGCTCTCCTACGCCCAGCAGCGGGTGTGGTTCCTCGACCAGCTCACCCCGGGCACCGTCGACTACGTGCTGCCGTACGCACTGCGGCTGACCGGGGTGCTCGACCTGCCGGCGCTGCGCCGGGCGCTGGCCGACCTGTTCGCCGTGCACGCGGCCCTGCGCACCCGCTATCCCGTCCTCGACGACGGGCAGCCCGTCCAGGTGGTGGACGACCGGGCGGAACTCCGGCTGGACGTCCTCGACCTGCGGGAGCTGCCGGAGACCGAGCGCGAGCCGCGCGCCGAGCGGGAGATCGACGCGATCTTCGCCCGCCCGTTCGACCTCGCGGCCGACCTGCCGGTGCGGGCGACGCTGCTCAGGCTCCGTGACGACGAGCAGATCCTCGTCATGACGATCCACCACATCTCCTGGGACCGCTGGTCCGAGGAGCGGTTCTTCGGCGCCCTCGACTCCGTCTACGGCGCCCACCGGGAGGGCCGGCCGGCCGAGCTGCCCGCACCGCGGGCGACCTACGCCGACTACGCGGTAGGTCAGCGGGCCCGGGTCGAGTCCGGCGAACTGGACGGGCAGCTGGCCTACTGGCGCGCGGCCCTGGCCGACCTGACTCCCACCGAGTTCCCGGCGGACCGGCCGCGTCCGGCGCGCCGGGACGCCGGCGGCGCCGCCGTGCGGATCGCGGTTCCGGAGGAGACCGGACACCGCCTGCTGGCCACCGCCCGCGCCTGCCGGGCGACCCCGTACGCGGTCCTGCTGGCGGCGCTCTCCGTGGTCCTCGCCCGGTACACCGGGCAGGACGACGTCTCGGTGGCGACCGCCGTCGCCGGGCGCCGCGACCCGGAACTGGAGGAGCTGGTCGGCTTCTTCGTGAACACCGCGGTGATCCGGACCAGGCCCGGCCCCCGGCAGACCTTCCGCGAGCTGGTGGGCGCCGTACGCAACTCCGCCTTCGAGGCGATCGCCAACGAGGACCTCCCGTTCGACCTGCTGGTGGAACGGCTGCGGCCGGAGCGCGACCTCGCGCGGAACCCGCTGGCCCAGGTGCAGTTCCTCTACGAGGGCGTCTCCTCCGCCGAGACACGGCTGGGCGACCTGGCGATGTCGACCGTGCGCCGCCCGCTCACCTCGGTCAAGTTCGACCTCACCGTCAAGGTCCAGCGGCAGCAGGACGGCGGATTCGAAGCCGTCTTCGAGTACGCCACCGCGCTGTACGACCACGCCACCGTCGAGCGGCTCGCCCACCGCTACGTGGCCGCGCTCGACCGGCTCACCGGCGACCGGGAACTGCCGCTCGACCGCTTCGAACTGCTCACCGCGGACGAGCGCACCGCGGCGCTGGCCGCCGGACGCGGCCCGAAGACGGACCACGGCCCGGCCCTGCTGCCGGCCCTGGTGTCCGCGGCCGTCGCCACCCACCCCGCCGCCACCGCCGTCATCGGGACGGACGGCCGCGAGCTGACCTACGCCGAACTGGAGGCCCGCGCCAACCGGCTGGCCCGTCACCTGATCGCCCTCGGCGTCGCCCCGGGCGAACCGGTCGCGGTCTTCCTGGACCGGGACGGCGCCCACGGCGCCGACCTGGTCGCCGCCCTGCTCGCGGTGTGGCGGGCGGGCGGCGTCTACCTCCCGCTCGACCCGGCGCAGCCGGCCGCCCGCACCGCGGCGGTGCTCGCCGACTCCGCCGCCCGCATCGTGCTGACCCGCTCCGACCTGCTCCCGGCCCTGCCCGCCGACCCGGACCGCACGCCCGTCGGCCTCGACCGGGCCGCCCTCACGGACCTGCCCGCGACCGCGCCGGAGACCGCCCCGGCCGGCGACGACGTCGCCTACCTCATCTACACCTCGGGCTCCACCGGCAGACCCAAGGGAGTCCTGGTCACCCACGCCGGCATCCGCAACCGGGTGCTGTGGACGGTGCGCCGGCACGGCATCGGCCCCGCCGACCGGGTGCTGCAGAAGACCACGGCGACCTTCGACGCCTCGGTGTGGGAGCTGGTGGCCCCGCTGGTCGCCGGCGGCACGGTGGTGCTGGCCCCCGCCGCCGCGCAGGCCGACCCGGCGGCACTGCTCCGCACCGCCGCCGCCCACCGGGTGACGATCCTCCAGTTCGTGCCCTCGGTGCTGCGCGACATCGCCGAACAGCCGAACCTCGCCGACTGCGACGCACTGCGGCTGGTGCTCTCCGCGGGCGAGCCGCTGCCCGCCGAGCTCGCCCGCCAGGTGGAGACGCGCACCGGGGCCGAGGTGTTCAACACCTACGGTCCGACCGAGTGCGCCATCGACGCCACCGCCCACCGCTACCGCGCCGCCGAGGACACCGGCCCCGTGGTGCCGATCGGGCGGCCGCTGGACAACGCCGAGGCCCACGTCCTCGACGGCGACGGCAGGCCGGCACCCGACGGCGCGCCGGGGGAGCTCCACCTGGGCGGAGCCGGTCTGGCCCGCGGCTACCTGGGCCGGCCCGACCTCACCGCCGACCGCTTCGTGCCCGACCCCTTCGCCGCCTCCCCGGGCGGGCGCCTGTACCGGACGGGAGACCTGGTCCGGCGGCGCGCCGGCGGCACGCTGGAGTTCCTCGGCCGCCTCGACCACCAGGTCAAGATCCGCGGGGTTCGGGTGGAGCCCGGCGAGGTCGAGGCCGCGCTCGCCGACTGCCCCGGCGTCGCCGCCGCGGCCGTCGTCGCCTGGCCCGACCCCGAGAGCGGCGCCCGACTGGTCGGATACGTCGTCCTGACCGAGCCCTCCGCGACCGACCCGGCCCTGCTGCGCGACCGGCTCGCGCAGCGGCTGCCGAAGCAGTACGTGCCCTCGCTGATCGGCCTGGTCGACTCACTGCCGCGCACCAGCACCGGCAAGCTCGACCGCAAGGCGCTGCCCGATCCGCTCGCGCTCGCCCTGGCCCAGCAGGGGCACACCGAGACCGCCCCGGCCACACCCGCCGAGGCGACGGTCGCCGCACTCTGGGCCGAGCTGCTGGGGCTGCCCGCCATCGGCGTCCACGACGACTTCTTCGCGCTGGGCGGCCACTCGCTGATGGCCACTCGGGCCGCGACCAGGACGCGCGAGGCGCTCGGGGTCGAGCTGCCGCTCGCGTGGATCTTCGAATCGCCCACCGTGGCGGCGCTCTGCGCCCGGCTCGGCGAGGCGGCGCCCGCCGCACCGGCGGAGCCGCTCCGCCCGGCCGGCCGCCCGGGCCCGCTGCCGCTCTCCGCGGCGCAGGAACGGCTCTGGCTGCACGACCAGCTGCACCCCGCCTCCGCCGACTACCTCGTCCCGATCGCCTGGCGGCTGACCGGCCGGCTCGACCCGGACGCCCTCACCGGAGCCCTGCGCGCCCTGACCGCCCGCCACGAGATCCTGCGCACCCGCTACCTGGACACCCCGGACGGCCCGCGGCAGCTCGCCGACCCCGCCGGCGACCCGGCACCCGAACTGCTCGACCTCACCGGCCTGCCGGCCGACCGGCGTGAGGAGGCCGCCCGGGCCGCACTCGCCGAGCGCGCACGGCGCGGCTTCGACCTCACCGCCGAGCACCCGCTCCGGGCCACCCTGGCACGGCTGGCCGACGACGACCACGTCCTGCTGCTGACCCTGCACCACATCGCCTGCGACGGGCAGTCGCTGGGCCTGATCGGCACCGAGCTGGACCGGGCGTACACCGCGCTCGCGGACGGCGGAACGGCGGACAGTGTCGCGCCCGCGCTGCAGTACGCCGACTGGGCGCAGTGGCACCGCGACCGCGTCGACCGCGGCCTCGGCGCGGAACAGGCCCGCCGCTGGGCGCAGACCCTGGCCGGCGTGCCGGCCCTGGAACTGCCCACCGACCGGCCCCGTCCGGCGGTCCGCGACGGCGCGGGCGCCGACCACGTCTTCGCGCTCCCCGCCGGGACATCGGAGGCGCTGGCCGCCTACGGCAGGAGCCGCGGCGCCACCCCCTTCATGTCGCTGCTCGCGGGCTACCTCGCCTTCCTGCACCGCTACACCGGCCAGGACGACTTCGCCGTCGGCACCCCCGTGGCCGGACGCGACGCCGAGCAGACCCACACGATGCTCGGCAGCTTCGTCAACACCCTGGCCCTGCGGGCCGACCTCTCCGCCGCACCCACCTTCGCCGAACTGCTCGACCGGGTACGGGCCGGTGCACTGAGCGCCTTCGCCGACCAGGACTGCCCGTTCGACCGGGTCGTGGCCGAGCTCCGTCCGGATCGGGACCCGTCGCGGACGCCCGTCTTCCAGACCATGTTCCAGACCTTCGAGGACGCGGAACCCTCGCTCGCGCTCGGCCCGCTGGGGGTCCGCCCGTTCCGGGTCGCCGACGCGCCCGCGCTCACCGACCTCTCCCTGGTGCTGCGCGCCCGGCAGGGGGGCGGCTGGCAGGGCGAGTTCGAGTACGCGACCGCGCTGTTCGACGCCGCCACCGTCGAGCGGATGGCCGACCACCTGGTCCGCCTGCTGGACGCCCTGGCCGCCGCGCCCGACCGCCCGATCACCGAGCACCCGCTGCTCACCGCGGAGGAGGCCGTCGGGCAGGGCGACTTCGGACGCGGCCGGACGGACCGGCGTCCCATGCACGAGGTGGTCGCCGCGCAGACCAGGGCCACGCCGGACGCCCCGGCCGTGATCTCGCTCGACGCGGAACTGACCTACGCCCGGCTCGACGCCGAGGCCGAGCGGCTGGCCGCCCGGCTGCGCGCCCTCGGGATCCGTCCCGGCGCCGTGGTCGCCAGCGCGATGCCCCGCGACCACCGGCTGGTGGTGGCCTGGCTCGGCATCCTCAAGGCGGGCGGCTGCTACCTGCCGGTGGACCCCGCCGACCCCGCCGAACGGCTCGCCGGTCTGCTCGCCGAGAGCCGGGCGAGCGCGGTGGTCACCGTGGCGGCCACTCGGTCCGCGCTGCCCGCCGCGGGGATCCCCGTCCTGCACTTCGACGAGCCCGGGGCGCCCGCCGACACGCGTCCGGTGGGCGAGCCCGTCTCGCCGCGCGACCTGGCCTACCTGATCTACACGTCGGGATCGACCGGACGGCCCAAGGGCGTCATGGTCGAGCACCGCTCGTACGTCGAGCACTGCCACGTGATGGCCCAGGCGTACCGGCTGGGGCCCGGCGAACGGTTCGCGCTGATGGCGGCCGTCAGCTTCGACGCCTCGATGGACCAGATCGCGGCCCCGCTCACCGCCGGCGGCGCGGTGGTCGTGCTCGACCCCCGCGCGGTCTCGCCCGACGAACTGCTCGACCAGATCGAGCGGCTCCGGGTCACCGTCCTCGACGTGACCCCGGTCTACTACCGCGAACTGCTGGAACGGCTGCGGCCCGGCGACCGGCGGCTGGAGGGCCTGGCGCTGATGAGCGTCGGCGGCGACGTGGTGACCGCGCTCGACGCCCGGCGCTGGGCACGCACCGGACTGCCCGGGGCGTTCGCCTGCACCTACGGACCCACCGAGGCGACCGTCGCCTGCACCATGCACACGGTGGGCGCGGACCCCGACGGACGCCAGGACACCGCCGCGCTGCCCATCGGCCGGCCGCTGGTCGGTACCGTGGCCCGGGTCCTCGACGGCCGGCAGCAGCCGGTGCCGCCCGGCGTCCTCGGCGAGCTGATGATCGGCGGCAGCCGGGTCGCCCGCGGCTACCTGGGCCGCCCCGACCTCACCGCCGACCGCTTCGTGCCCGACCCCTTCGCCACCGAGCCGGGGGCCCGGCTCTACCGGACCGGCGACCTGGTGCGGGCCCGGGCGGACGGAGTGATCGAGTTCGTCGGCCGCGCCGACCGCCAGGTCAAGATCCGCGGCTACCGGATCGAGCCCGGCGAGATCGAGGCCGTGCTCGCCGCCCACCCGGACGTGGCGGGCGCCGCCGTCGAGCCCTGCGAACTGCGGGCCGGCGACCGGGCACTGGCCGCCTACGTGGTCCTGCGCGACCGGGGTTCGGACGACCGGGGTGTGCTCGACCGGGTGCGCGAGGACCTGCGGGCCGCGCTGCCCGCCCACCTCGTCCCGGCCGTCTTCGTTCCGCTGGCGGCCCTGCCCGTCACCCGCAACGGCAAGCTCGACCGCAAGGCCCTGCCGGCGCCCGACCTGGACCGGATCCAGGCGGCCCGCCCGCACACGCCCCCGCGCGACGCGCTGGAGGAACGCCTGTGCGAGCTGTGGCAGCAGGTCCTGGGAGTGGACCGGATCGGCGTCGAGGACGACTTCTTCCTCGACCTCGGCGGGCACTCGCTGCTCGTCACCCGGCTGCGGCTGCTCGTCGAGGAGGCCTTCGGGATCATGCTGACGCTGCGTCAGTTCTTTGAGCACACCACCGCCGCGGCCCATGCCCGGCTGGTCCGCGAAGCCGTCGAAGCGGCGGTCGAAGCGCTGTCGGACGAGGAGCTCGAGACGCTCCTCGCGCAGGAGGAGGGGCTGTTGTGACCGATCAGATCCTGAGCGACCAGGGCGCCGCGCCCCCGCGTCGCGACCGCGAGGCACTGCGCCGGGCGCTGCTCGCCCGGCGCCTGGCCGGCCAGGCCGGCACCGGAGCGGGCGCCGAACGGCCCGCCGCCGACCGGGTGCCGCTGCTCCCGCGCGAGGCGGCACTGCCGCTCTCCCCGGCACAGCAGCGCATCTGGCTCACCGAACAGCTCGGCACCGGCGGCGCCGCCTACCTGGTGCCCGTCGCGCTGCGGCTGCGCGGAGAACTCGACCACGCCGCCCTGGAGCGGGCGCTGACCGAGATCACCGCCCGTCACGAGGTGCTGCGCACCCGCTACCTGCCCGGTGACGGGAGCGGCGTCCAGGCCGTCGACCCGCCGCGCCCGCTCGTGCCCGCCCGGGCCGACCTCGGCGACTGCGCGGACGCCGAGCGCGACGGCCGGCTCGCTGCGCTGCTGGCGCAGGAGGGGGAGCGCGGCTTCGACCTGGCCGCGGAACACCCCGTCCGCGCCCTGCTGGTGACCCTCGGCGAGCGCGAGCACCTGCTGCTGCTGACGATCCACCACATCGCCTTCGACGGCTGGTCCGCGGAGCTGCTGACCGGCGAACTGACCCGGTTGTACGGCGCGTTCAGCGAGCACCGCGACTCGCCGCTGCCGCCGATCCGGGCCCAGTACGCCGATGTGGCCGCCTGGCAGACCGCGCAGCTCGACACCCCCGAAGGCCGGGCCCAACTGGACCACTGGAAGCAGAAGCTGGCGGGCCTCGCACCGCTGCAGCTGCCCACCGACCGCCCGCACCCGCCGCAGTGGGACTCCTCCGGCGCGGCCGTCGACCTCGACCTGCCCGCCGACCTCGGCCGCCGGCTCGTCGACCTGGGCCGCCGGCTCGGTGCGACGCCGTTCATGACCGTCCTGGCCGGCGTGCAGGCCCTGCTGTCCCGCTACAGCGGCCGGCCCGACGTGGCCGTCGGCACCCCGGTGGCAGGGCGCACCGTGCCCGAGTCGCAGCCGCTGATCGGCCTGTTCGCCAACACCCTGGTGCTGCGCGCCGACACCTCGGACGACCCGTCCTTCGCCCGGCTGGTCGAGCGCGCCCGCGAGGACGCGCTCGCCGCCTACGCCAACGCCGACACCCCGTTCGACCTGCTGGTGAAGGAACTCCGACCGGACCGCGACCTGTCCCGGAACCCGCTCTTCCAGGTCAGCCTCACGGTCGAGGCCGCGACCGCGCCGACGCCGGCCGAGGGCACGCTCGGCTTCGCGCCGGAACACATCGGCTGGGCCCCGGCCAAGTTCGACCTGGCGTTCGCCCTCCAACAGCACACCGACGGCTCGTTCGGCGGCCAGCTCGGCTACGCCACCGCCCTCTTCGACCGCACCACCGCCGAGCGGACGGCCGGCCACCTCGTCCAGCTGCTGCGGGCCGCCTGCGACGCGCCCGACGAACCGATCAGCGGCCTGGACCTGCGCACCCCGCCGGAGCGCGAGGCCCGCCCCGCCGCGCCCGCCCCGGACGACGCCGCGCCGACCCCGATCCACGAGCTGATCGGCCGCCAGGCCGGGCTGCGCCCCGACGCGGAGGCGCTCACCTCCGGCGAGGAACGCACCAGCTACCGCGACCTGGAGGCCGACGCCAACCGGCTCGCCCACGCGCTGCGCGCCCGCGGCGCCGGCCCCGGCAGCCTGATCGGCGTCCACCTGCGGCGCGGTACCGCCCTCGTCACCGCACTGCTCGGCGTCCTCAAGGCGGGCGCCGCCTACCTGCCGCTCGACCCGGACGCCCCGCACGACCGGCTGGCGTTCATGGCCGAGGACGCGGGCGTGCGCATCCTGCTCACCGACCGGGACGCCGGACCGCTCGACACCGGCCTCGGCGACCTCGCGGTGCTGTCCCTGGACGACCCGACGACCGCCGCCGACCTCGCCGCCCGGCCGACCGACGCACCGGCCACCGGCGTGGGCGCCGACGACCTCGCCTACGTCATCTACACCTCCGGCTCGACCGGCCGCCCCAAGGGCGTCATGGTCACCCACCGCAACGTGGCCCGGCTGTTCACCACCACCCGGCCGGACTTCCGCTTCGGCCCCGAGGACGTGTGGACGTTCTTCCACTCCTACGCCTTCGACTTCTCGGTCTGGGAGATCTGGGGCGCACTGGTCCACGGCGGCCGGCTGGTCGTCGTCCCCTTCGACGTCTCCCGCTCCCCGCAGGACCTGCTGGACCTGCTCGCCCGCGAGCGGGTCACCGTGCTCAACCAGACGCCCTCGGCCTTCACCGGGCTGGTCTCCGCCGTCGGCGCCGACCCCGCGGCGGCCGAGCGCCTCGCGCTGCGCACCGTGGTGTTCGGCGGCGAGGCCCTGGACCCGGGCACGCTGGCCCCCTGGTTCGATCGGTTCGGCGACCGGCTCCCGCTCCTGGTCAACATGTACGGGATCACCGAGACCACCGTGCACGTGACCCACCGACCGATGACGGCGGACGACCTCGCCGCCGGTGCCCGCAGCCCGATCGGCGGGCCCATCCCCGACCTGCGGTTCCACCTGCTCGACTCGGCGATGAACCCCGTCCCGGTGGGCGTGCCCGGCGAGATCCACGTCGGTGGCCCCGGCGTGGCCCGCGGCTACCTGAACCGTCCGGGGCTCACCGCCGAGCGCTTCGTCCCCGACCCCTTCGGCGGCGAACCCGGAGCCCGGCTCTACCGCGCGGGGGACCGGGCACGGCTGCGCCCCGACGGCGAGATCGAGTTCCTCGGCCGGATCGACGGCCAGGTCAAGATCCGCGGCTTCCGGATCGAACTCGGCGAGATCGAGGCCGCACTCGCCGCCGACCCGCAGGTCGAGGCTGCCGTCGTGGCCGTCCACGAGACGGCGACCGGAGACCGGCAGCTCGTCGGCTACCTCGTCCCCGCCGGCGGAGCCGAACCCGACCTCGCCCGGCTGCGGACCTCGCTCGGCCGCCGTCTGCCCTCGTACATGGTCCCGGCCGCGTTCGTCCGCCTCGACGCGCTGCCGCTCACCGTCAACGGCAAGGTGGACCGGTGCGCCCTGCCCGACCCGGCCGCCGACCGGCTGCTCGCGGGCCGGGAGTACGTCCTGCCGCGCACCCCCGTCGAGAGCGAACTCGCCGAGGTCTGGGGCGAGGTGCTGGACCTCGGCCACGTCGGCGTGATCGACAACTTCTTCGACCTCGGCGGCGACTCCATCCGGGCCGTCCGCGTCGTCGGGCGACTGCGCGAGCGCGGCTACGACGTGACGGTGCAGGACCTGTTCCGCCGCCAGACCGTCGCCGAGCTCGCCGCACCGCTGCGGGCCGCGGAACCCGCCGCCGCCCCCGCCCGCGTCGAACCCTTCGCCCTGCTGCGCCCCGAGGACCGGGCCGCGCTCCCCGACGGCCTGGCCGACGCCTACCCGCTCTCCGAGGTGCAGAGCGGCATGGTCTACGAGATGCTCGCCGACGCCGAACGGCTGCTCTACCACAACGTGACCGGCTACCTCGTCCGCGACGACGCCCCCTTCGACCCGGACGCGCTGCGCACCGCCGTCGACACCGTCACCGCCCGCCACGAGCTGCTGCGCACCTCGTTCGAGCTCGCCCTGTCCGAGCCGCTCCAACTGGTGCACGCCGCCGCCGAGGTGGAGATCCGCCACCTGGACCTGCGCCCACTGACCGCGCAGCAGCGGGAACAGGCCCTGCGCGAGGCGATCCGCGCCGAGCGGGCCGAGCCCTTCGACCTGGCCGACCGCGGCCCGCTCTGGCGGCTGACCGCGGTGCTGGAGGACGACCGCCGCTGGCGGCTGCTGTTCACCGAGTGCCACGCCATCCTGGACGGCTGGAGCCACAACTCGCTGCTCACCGAACTGCTGCAGCGCTACCGGGACGCGCGCGAGGGCGGCCCGCAGACCGACAGCGCCCCGCCGGCCGTGCGCTTCGCCGACGCCGTCGCCCTGGAGCGGGCCGCACTGGCCGATCCGGAGCACGCCGCCTTCTGGGCCGGCCGGGTGGCCCGCGGTGAGGTCCTCACGCTGCCCGAGACCTGGGCCGACCCGGCCGCCGACGCCGGCGGCTACGAGCTGCGCGTCGACTTCGCCGACCTGATCCCGGCCCTGCAGCAGCTCGGCCGCACCGCCGGTGCCCCGCTGAAGAGCGTGCTGCTGGCCGCCCACCTGACCGTGCTGTCCCGGCTGACCGACCAGGCCCCGTTCCTGTCCGGACTGGTCACCAACGGCCGCCCGGAGGTACGCGACGGCGACCGGCTGCTCGGCATGCACCTCAACACCGTGCCCCTGCTCTCCCCGCCGCCCGCCTCGACCTGGCACGGCCTGGTCGAGGCCGTCTTCGCCGAGGAGGTGGCACTGCTGCCCCACCGCCGCTACCCGCTGGCGGCCGTGCGGCGCGGCGCGGCGACCTCCGTCCCGCCGCTGGAGGTGATGTTCAACTACCTGAACTTCCACGTGCTGGACGAGGACCTGCTGGACAGCGACGCCAGCATCGACGACAGCCCGAACGAGTTCCCGCTCGCCGTCAGCACCGAGTGGGGCCGCCTGGTGCTGACCTTCGACGGCCGCCGCGTGGCCCGCGAGCGCGGCGAACTGCTCGCCGCGATGTACACCCGGGTGCTGGCCGCCATGGCAGCCGACCCGGAAGGAGATCCCGGACGGCTGCCGCTGCCCGCCGCCGAACACGCCGCCGCGCTGGCCGCCGGTCCGGTCATGGCGGGCCGTCCCGTCGCGGCGCGCGCCCTGGGCGAGCTGGTCGAGGAGTGGATCCGCCGGACACCGGAGGCCACCGCGCTGGCGTACGGCGAGCAGACCCTGAGCTACGCCGCCCTGGGGGAGCGGGCCGGCGAACTCGCCGGGCGGCTGGCCGCCGCCGGGGTGGGCCGCGGTGACCGGGTCGCCATCTTCCTGCCGCGCGGCATCGACGGCATCACCGCGATGCTCGCCGTCTCCCGGATCGGCGCCGCCTTCGTGCCGCTCGACCCGGCCCACCCGCAGGACCGCCTCGCCTACGTCCTGGACGACGCCGCCGTGGCCGCAGCCGTCGCCACCGCCGAGACCGCCGCACGGCTCGGCATCCCCGCTGAGCGCACCGTCCTGCCGGGCGACCACGGACACGCGCCCGCCCCCGCGGTCCGCCCGTACGAGGGCGACGCCGCCTACGTCATCTACACCTCCGGGTCCACCGGCCGCCCCAAGGGCGTGGTGGTCGAACACCGCGGCCTGCACAACCTCGTGCACGCGCACGCCGAACTGCTCGGGGTACGGCCCGGAGACCGGGTGCTGCAGTTCTGCGCCACGGTCTTCGACGTCTCCGTCCTGGAGATCCTGATGACCCTCGGCAGCGGCGCCACCCTGGTGCTCGCGCCGGCCGCCGAACTGCTGCCCGGCGAGCCGCTCGCCGAGCTGATCCGCCGCCAACGGGTCGACCACCTGGTGACGGTGCCGTCCTCGCTCGCGCTGCTCTCGCCCGAGACCTGCGCCCCGCGCACCGTCAGCGTCATCGGCGAGGAGTGCTCGCAGGCGCTCGCCGCCCGCTGGGCCCCGCGCACCCGGTTCATCAACCTGTACGGCCCCACCGAGTACACCGTGGTCACCACCGGCGAGGAGATCGGCACCGCGCAGGCCATCGCCGAGCGCCCCACCATCGGCCGGCCGCTGCCGGACACCCGGGCCCTGGTGCTCGACACCGACCTGCGGCCCGTGCCGGTCGGCGTGCCCGGCGAACTCTGCCTGGGCGGCGTCGGCATCGCCCGCGGCTACCTCGGCCGCCCCGACCTGACCGCCGACCGGTTCGTCCCCGACCCGCACGGCGACACCCCCGGCGCCCGGCTCTACCGCACCGGCGACCGGGCCCGGCTGCTCGCCGACGGACGGATCGACTACCTCGGCCGACTCGACTTCCAGGTCAAGATCCGCGGCTTCAGGATCGAACTGGGCGAGATCGAGGCCGTCCTGCACCGGCACCCGGACGTGCGCCACGCCGTGGTCGTGGTGCGCCACGACGGCGGCGAGCCGCGTGTGGTCGCCTACCTGGTGCCGGGCGACACCGCGCCGCAGGACGACGACCTGCTGGCGTTCCTCCGCGAACAGCTGCCCGAGTACATGATGCCGGCGCACTTCGTGACCCTCGACGAACTGCCGACCACCGGCTCGGGCAAGGTCGACCGCAAGGCGCTCCCCGCGCCCGACCCGCGGGCCGCCGCAACCACCGCCACCGCCCCGCGCACCCCGCTGGAGCGACGGATCGCCGAGGTCTTCGCCGACGTCCTGGGCCTGGAGACGATCGGCGTGGAGGACGACTTCTTCCGCGTCGGCGGCCACTCACTGCTCGCGATGCGCGCGGTCGCACGGCTCCGCGCGGCGGCCGGCATGGACATCGACATGCGCACCATGCAGCGCCACCGCACGGTCGCGGCGCTCGCCGCCGCGCTGGACACACCCGGCCCCTCAGCCGACCCGGCAGGTCACCCCGACGACCTGGTGGCACTGCGTCAGGAAGGCACCGACGCACCGGTCTTCGCGGTGCACCCCGGCGGCGGCAGCGTCCACTGGTTCCGCGGCCTGGCCGGGGCGCTGGCCGAAGGCCGGCCGGTCGCCGCCTTCGAACACCCCGGTCTCGGCGACGCCGCCCTGGCCGCCGCCGACGTCGACACCCTGGCCGGCCGCTACCTCGCCCAACTGCGCGAACACCAGCCCACCGGACCGTACCGGCTGCTCGGCTGGTGCGCCGGAGCGCCCATCGCGTGGGAGATCGCCCGCCGCCTCGGCGAGCAGGGCGAGCGCACCCACCTGGTGCTCCTCGACCCGATCGCCGACACCCGCGACGGCGACCCCGCCCCCGACGACCTGGACCTCTTCGACCGCGCCACCGCCGTGCTCACCGAACTGCGCGCGGCACCCGCCGGCGAACGCGCCGCCGAACTCCGGCGCCTGGCCGTGCCGCTGCTCCAGCACATCGTCGACGACGGCGGCCTGGTGATCACCGAGGACAGCGTCGACGACGGCTACCTGGAGCGGGTGGAGATCTGGCGGGCCCTGCGCGCCGCCACCGTCGGCCACCGCTACCGGCCCGCCCCGCTCGACCTCGACCTCGTCGCCGGCGACGAGCTGGCCGAGGCGGCCCACCAGGCCGTCGGCGGCCTCGGCTACCCCGAGTACCTGCGCCGCTGGGAGCGGCTGGCCGGCGCCGGCCTGCGGGTCCACCGCATCCCCGGCAGCCACCTGGGCGTGCTGCAACCCCCCTACCTCGGCCGCCTGGCGGCGGCGCTCGACGACATCTGGCACAGCGAGAAGGAGAACTGAGCGATGGCCCCGACCCCCTCCCGGCCCGAGCGCCGCGACCTGCTGTCGCTGCGCGACCTGACCGACGACCAGGTGCGCCACCTGGTCCGCCGCGGCGTCGACTTCGCCGAGGGCCGCCCGGCCGACCCGGCCGTCGCCGACGCCATCGTCGGCATCTACTTCCGCAAGACCTCCACCCGCACCCGGACCTCCTTCTCCGCCGCCGCGCTGCGCCTCGGCGCGAAGACCATCGCCTACGGCCCGGCCGACCTCCAGGAGAACACCGGCGAGACCCCCGAGGACACCGCCCTCGTGCTGTCCGGCATGCTCGACTGTCTGGTGGCCCGCACCGCCGGCAGCGACCGGGAACTGCGCGTCCTCGCCGCGCACCCCGAAATGGGCGTGATCAACGCCATGAGCGAGACCGAGCACCCCACCCAGGGCCTGGCCGACTGCACCATGATGGCCCGCCGGTTCGGCCGGATGGACGGCCTGCGCGTGCTCTACGCGGGCGAGGGCAACAGCACCGCCACCGCCCTGGCGCTGAGCGCGAGCCGGTTCCCCGGCGTGCGGCTGGAGCTGCGCACCCCGCCCGGCTACGGCGTCGACCCGGACATCCTGGCCGAGTCCCAGGCGCACGCCAAGCGCAACGGCGGCGAGGTGCTGGAACGCCACGACATGGCCGACCTGCCCGAGCGGCTCGACGCGGTCTACACGGCGCGCTGGCAGACCACCGGCTCCAGCAAGGCCGACCCCGACTGGCGCACCGGCTTCGAGCCGTTCCGCGTCGACGCCGCGGTGCTGGCCGCCACCGGCGCCACCGTCTTCATGCACGACCTCCCCGCCCACCGCGGCGAGGAGGTCACCGCCGAGGTCCTGGACGGCCCGCGGTCGATCGCCTTCCCGCAGGCCCACAACAAGCTCTTCGGCGCCATGGCCGCCCTGGAGTGGAGCCTCGGCGGAGGTGGGGACGCATGAGTGCCCCCGCCGTCACCCGGCCCGCCGAGGACCTGCCCGCCCCGCCCCCGCCGCTCGGCCGCAACCGCGACTACCGCATGGTGTGGACCGGCTCCGCGGTCTCCGCCCTGGGCAGCAGCATCACCAGCCTCGCCTACCCGCTGCTCGTCCTGGCCGCCACCGGCTCGCCCACCAAGGCCGGCCTGGTCGGCTTCGCCAACACCCTGCCCAACCTCGCCCTGCCGCTGCACGCGGGCGTTCTGGTGGACCGGTTCGACCGCAAGAAGCTGCTGATCCTCTGCGACGCCGTCCGCGCGCTCTGCCTCGGAAGCGTCGGAGCCGCCCTGCTGCTGGGCCACTTCTGGCTCTGGCACGTCCTCACCGTCTGCCTGGTCGAGGGCGCGTTCACCGTGCTGGCCGGCATCGCCGGCCAGGCGGCGATCCGCAACGTGGTCCGCCGCGAGGACCTGGACCGCGCCTTCGCCCGCAGCGAGGCACGCGACCGCGCCGCGATGGTCGTCGGCAAGCCGCTGGGCGGCCTGCTCCTCGGCGTGACGCGCAGCCTCCCGTTCCTCGCGGACGCCGCCAGCTACCTGGTCTCGCTCGCCGCCCTGCTGCTGGTGCGCCGCCCCTTCCAGACCGCACGCACCGAACGGCCCGCCGAGGCCCGGCAGAGCGCGGCGGCGGACATCAAGGAAGGCGTCCGCTGGGTGCTGAGCCAGCCCTTCGTCCGGATCGCCTCGCTGCTCGTGGCCGGCAGCAACCTGCTCTTCCAGGCCCTCTTCCTGGCCGTCATCGTGCTGCTGCACCAGGCCCACGCCTCCGACACCGCGATCGGGTACGTGCTCGCCGCCGCCGGTGTCGGAGGCGCCGCCGGCTCCTTCTGCGCCACCTGGTTCCGGCGGAGGCTGCCGCTCGCCGTCGTCGTGATCGGCGCCAACTGGATCTGGGCGCTGCTCGTCCCGCTCGTGGGGCTGACCCGCAGCCCGCTGGTGATCGGCGCGACGGTCGCAGGCCTGGCCTTCGTCGGGCCGGTGTGGAACGTCGCCGTCGAGGTCTACCGCCTGACGATCACCCCCGACGAGATCCAGGGCCGCACCACCTCCGCCGTGACCCTGGTCGCCTTCGGCGCCCTCCCGCTCGGCTCGGTCGCCGGCGGCCTGATGCTCAGCCACCTGTCCGGGCGCGCCACCGTGCTGTGGCTGTCAGCCTTCATGGTCCTGCTCGCCCTCGCGGCCACCGCCAGCAAGGGCGTCCGGACCGTGGCCGTGCCCGGCCGCGGCCACGTCCGGCAGGAGGACACGCGATGACCGGATCACCGCGCCCCGCACCCGCCGAGACCACCGAATCCCGCAACGCCAAGGAGACATCGATGCACGACCGCGCACAGGACGGCATCGCCGTCATCGGTCTCGCCGGGCGCTTCCCCGGCGCCACCAACGCCGACGAGTACTGGGCCAACCTGCTCGCCGTCAAGGACTGCGTCACCGCGCTGACGGACGACCAGCTGCTCGCGGCCGGCGCCGCCCCCGAGGACGTCGCCGACCCCGCCTACGTCAAGGCCGCGCCGCTCGTGCCGGGCATGACCGAGTTCGACGCACCGCTGTTCGGCATGAGCGAGCGCGAGGCCCAGGCCCGCGACCCGCAGCAGCGCCTCTTCCTGGAGACCGCGTACGCCGCCCTGGAACGCGCCGGCGTCGACCCGGGCAACGCCCGCCACCGGATCGGCGTCTACGCGGGCGGCGCCACCAACCGCTACGCCGACCTCAACGTGCGCCGGAACGCGGACGCCGTCCGCACCTACGGCGAGGTCGGCATCCAGACCACCAACCACAACGACTACATCTCCACCATCGTCTCCTACAAGCTCGGCCTGGACGGCCCGGCCATGACCGTGGCCACCGCCTGCTCCACCTCGCTGGTCGCCGTCCACCTCGCCTGCCAGGCCATCGCCGCCGGCGAGTGCGACATCGCCATCGCCGGCGGCGTCGAGGTCGAGATGCCCTACGCCACCGGCTACCGGTGGGTGCCCGGCAGCATCTACTCCCCGGACGGCCTGTGCCGGTCCTACGACGCCGACGCGGGCGGCACGACCTTCGGCAGCGGCGTCGGCGCCGTCGTGCTCAAGCGCCTGGAGGACGCCGAGACGGACGGCGACCACATCCTCGCCGTGCTGCGCGGCTCGGCCATCGGCAACGACGGCGACCGCAAGGCCGGGTTCACCGCACCCAGCGTCGAGGGCCAGCTGACCACCGTCGCCGAGGCACTGGCCATGTCCGGGGTGGACCCGGAGACCATCGGCTACGTCGAGGGCCACGGCACCGCCACCCAGCTCGGCGACCCCATCGAGGTCGAGGCACTCACCCGCGCCTTCCGCCGCTACACCGACAAGTCGCAGTACTGCACACTGAGTTCCGTCAAGTCCAACATCGGCCACCTCGGCCCGGCCGCCGGCATCGCCGGACTGATCAAGGCGGTGTACGCGGTCGAACGCGGCGTGATCCCGGGCACCGCGCACTTCCGCAGCCCCAACCCGCGCATCGACTTCGCCGCCACCCCCTTCCGCGTCACCGGCGAGACACTGCCCTGGCCCGAAGCGGCGCACCCGCGCCGCGCCGCGGTCAGCTCGTTCGGCATCGGCGGCACCAACGCGCACCTCATCCTGGAACAGGCCGTCCCCAGGACCGTGCCCCGGTCGGAGGACGGCCCGGTGCTGCTCACCCTCTCCGCCCGCACCCCCGCCGCGCTCGGCCAGAGCGCGGACCGGCTCGCCGCCCACCTCAGCACCTCGGGCGACGCGCTGACCGACGTCGCGCACACCGTCACCACCGGCCGCCGCGCCCTGCCGCACCGGCGCGCCGTGGTCGCCGCCGACCCCGACGACGCGGTCGCCGCCCTCCTCACGGCGGCCGACACCGCGGGCGACACCGAACCCGTCCGCTCCGAGCGCCCGGTCGCCCTGCTGTTCCCCGGCCAGGGCGCCCAGTACCCGGGCATGGCCCGCGAACTGCACCGCACCCAGCCCGAGTTCCGCGCCGCGCTCGACCACTGCCTCGGCGTGCTGCGCGGCGAGGTCGACGCGGACCTGCACCACCTGCTGCTCGACGCCGACCCGGACGACCAGGCGGCCGAGCAGCACCTGCGCCGCACCGAGGCGGCCCAGCCCGCGCTGTTCGCCGTCGAATGGGCGATGGCCAAGCTGCTGGAGTCCTTCGGCGTGCGACCGGCCGCACTGCTCGGCCACAGCGTCGGCGAACTCGTCGCCGCGACCCTGGCCGGGGTGTTCGAGCCGGACGACGCGCTGCGCCTGGTGGCCGCCCGCGGCCGGCTCGTCCAGGCCACCGACCCCGGCGCGATGCTGGCCGTACCGCTGGCGCCCGACCGGCTCGGACCCTGGCTCGACGAGGTGGAGCTGGCCGTCGTCAACGGCGCGAACGCCAGCGTGCTGGCCGGCACCGCCGACGCGATCGACCGCGTCGAGACCCGGCTGACCGCCCAGGGACACCGCTGCACCCGGCTGCGCACCTCGCACGCGTTCCACTCCCGCCTGGTCGCACCGGCCGCCGCCGCGCTGGCCGCCGCCGTCGCCGACACCCCGCGCAAGGCCCCCACCGTGCGCCTGCTCTCCAACGTCACCGGCACCTGGATGACGGACCGCCAGGCCACCGACCCGGAGTACTGGGCCGAGCAGCTCCGCGGCACCGTCCGCTTCCACGACGGCGTGCAGGCGCTGCTCGCCGACGAGGCACTGCTGCTCGCCGAGGCCGGCCCCGGCCAGAGCCTGACCGCCCAGCTGCGCCGGCTGCCCGAACTGCGCAGCCCCCGCCGCGCGGCCGTGCCGCTCGCCCCGCGCCGCGGCCAGGAGCAGGACACCACCCGCACCCTCCTCGCGGCGGTCGGACGGCTCTGGGAACTGGGCGCGTCCGTCGACCGGCACGCCGTGGACGCGGCCGTCACCGGCGGCCGGGCCCGCGTCGTACCGCTGCCCGAGTACCCCTTCCAGCACCGGTCCTACTGGATCGCCCCGGACCCGGCGCCGACCCCGGTGCCCGCGCCCGTCGCCGCGCCCGTGCCCGCCGCCACCGCGCCGGCCGAGGCCCCGTCCGTCGACGACCGGCTGACCGTCCCCGGCTGGCGGCTGCTCGCGCCCGCACCGCGGCACACCGGCACCCCCGCCGACCGCACCTGGCTGATCCTCTCCGACGGCCACGAGACCGCCCCCGCGCTGGCCCGGCAGCTCACCGGGGCGGGAGCCCGGGTCACCAGCGCGGTGCTGACCGACCCGGTCGACCCCGCCGCCCTGCGCACGCTGCTGCGCGAGGCCGTCGACGGCGACGGACGGCCGCTGGAGATCGTCGGCTGCTGGTTCGCCGACCCGTCCGACCCGTCCGACCCGTCCGACCCGTCGGCTCTGCAGGCCGCCGACCGGTGGCTGCGGACCGGCCTCACCCCGCTGATCCACCTGGTCCGCGCGGTCGCCGACGTGTGCCCCGGCCGCCAGGTCCGGCTCACCGCCGCGAGCAGCGGCATCTGGGACGTCTCCGGCACCGACCCCCTGGTGCCCGCCCGCGCCACGGCCGTCGGCCTGCTGTCGGCGGCCGCCAAGGAGTCCGAGACGCTGCGCACCCGGGTCGTCGACGCCCCCGCCCCTGGCACTCCGGCCGAGACGGCCGCACTGCTCGCCGAACTGGCCGACGGCGACGGCGCGGAGCACCTCGTGCTGCGCGGCAGCCGCCGCTGGGTCCCGGCCCCGGTCGCGGTGACCGAACCCGAGGACGACGGGTTCGCCGCCATGGTCCGCCCGAACGGCACCTACCTGGTCACCGGCGGCCTCGGCGCGCTCGGCCTGGTCGCCGCGCGCGAGCTGGCCTCCGTCGCCCCCGTCCGCCTCGCCCTGCTCGGCCGGCGCGGCCTCCCGCCGCGCGAGGAGTGGAGCCGGCTCATCGCCGACCCCGCCACCGGCAACGGCGTCCGCGACGCGCTGCGCACGATCGAGGAGCTGGAGAAGGCCGGCAACACGGTGCTGCCACTCGCCGCCGACGTCGCCGACCGCGCCTCGATGACCGCGGCGCTGGAGCGGGTGACGTCCGAACTCGGCCCGGTCCTCGGCGTCGTGCACTCCGCGGGCGTCGCGGGCGGCGGCATGCTGGCCCTGAAGGACCCGGACACCGCCCGCCGGGTCCTCGACCCCAAGGTCACCGGCACCCTGCTGCTCGACGAGCTCTGCCCCGACCTGGACTTCATGGTGCTGTTCTCCTCCGTGGCGGCGGTCACCGGAGAGTTCGGCCTGTCCGACTACGCCGCCGCCAACGCCTTCCTCGACGCCTTCGCCCACCAGCGCTCGCGGCGCGCCCGCACACTGTCGATCAACTGGCCGTCCTGGGCCGAGGTCGGCATGGCGGTCGACAACAGCGGCTCCGCCTCCGGCGCCTTCCGGGCCCTGCAGAGCGGCCGGGCCGAGGCCGCCGCGCCGTCCGCGCCGCACCCCTTCCTGCACCGCCGGACCACCGCCGCCGACGGCACCGTCGAGTTCGAGGCGCTGCTGGACGAGCGGCACTGGCCGCTCGACGAGCACCGGATCGGCGGCGCCGCCGTGCTGCCCGGCACCGCGTACGTCGAGATCGCCCGCGCGGCGGCCCTGGCCGCCGCACCGGCCGGCGCCACCGGCCCGGTCGAGATCGCCGACCTGATGTTCACCACGCCCGTCGTGGTCGCCGGCACCCAGACCCTGCGGGTCGCCCTGACACCGGACGGACCGTCCTGGCGCTTCGCGGTCACCACCCCCGGCGCCGACGGCACCGTCCGCAGCCACGCCACCGGCACCGCCCGGATCCGGACCGACGCCGCGGCGCCCGGCCGGGTCGGGCCGGCGGACCTCCTGGCCCGCTGCCCGCAGCAGGTGGAGACCCCCGCGTACGACGCCAGCGAAGGGCTCGTCTCCGGCGGACCGCGGTGGCGCAACGTCGTCGCCGTCCACGAGGGCGAGGGCGAATCGCTGGTGGAGGTCCGGCTGCCGGCCGGGTACACCGCCGACCTCGCCGAATTCGGGCTGCACCCGGCCCTGCTCGACGGCGGCACCGCGTTCGCCGTCCGCACAGGCGACACCCGGGCACTGCCGTTCTGCTATCGCCGCGTCCTGGTGCACGCGCCGCTGCCGGAGCACTTCTACGCACACGTGCGCACCGCACCGGGCGACGGGCCGCGGATGCTCGTCCGCGACATCACCCTGATCGACCCGGACGGCGGGGTACGGGTGGAGATCGAGGGCTTCGGCATGCGGGTCGTCGACGCCGGGCTGGTCCGTAGCGCCACCGCGCAGGCGGCCGCCGCCGCTCCCGCCGCGACGCCCGCCCCCGCTGCCGCACCGGTGCCCGCACCGGTCTCCGCGCCGACGCCGCGCATCGAGAACGCGCTGACCACCGAACACGGCGCCCGCCTGTTCCGCGCGCTGCTCGGCACCGACCTCGGCCCGCAGGTCGTGGTCACCACCGAGGGCCTGTCCCGAAAGCTGGCCAGGGCCCGCTCGGTGACCGCCACCGCGATCGCCGCCGACCGCCGCACCGCCGCCGCCCCGGCTGCCCAGGCCGCCCCGACCCCGGTTGCACCGGTCGCGCCCGTCGTGGCGGTGTCGCCGACGCGGGACGAGTTGTTGGTGCTGTGGCGTGAGGTGCTGGGTGGGGAGGTCCGGGAGGACGAGGACTTCTTCGATGCGGGTGGTGACAGCCTGGTGGCGGTGCAGTTGGCGTCGCGGCTGCGTGCCGAGTTGGGGGTGGAGTTGCCGATCTCGGCGCTGTTCGACCACCCGACGGTGGCCGAGTTGGCGGTGGTGGTCGACGGTCTGCGCGGTGTCGTGCCGGCTGCCGCGGCTGTTGTGGCCGAGCCGGTCGTGGCGGTGTCGCCGACGCGGGACGAGTTGTTGGTGCTGTGGCGTGAGGTGCTGGGTGGGGAGGTCCGGGAGGACGAGGACTTCTTCGATGCGGGTGGTGACAGCCTGGTGGCGGTGCAGTTGGCGTCGCGGGTGCGTGGCGAGTTGGGGGTGGAGCTGCCGATCTCGGCGCTGTTCGACCACCCGACGGTGGCCGAGTTGGCGGTGGTGGTCGACGGTCTGCGCGGTGTCGTGCCGGCTGCCGCGGCTGTTGTGGCCGAGCCGGTCGTGGCGGTGTCGCCGACGCGGGACGAGTTGTTGGTGCTGTGGCGTGAGGTGCTGGGTGGGGAGGTCCGGGAGGACGAGGACTTCTTCGATGCGGGTGGTGACAGCCTGGTGGCGGTGCAGTTGGCGTCGCGGGTGCGCGGCGAGCTCGGCGTGGAGCTGCCGATCTCGGCGCTGTTCGACCACCCGACCGTCACCGAACTCGCCGTGCTCGTCGACGAGATGAAGGTGGCCCGATGAGCGCCGCGGCACTCCGTCGCGAAGCGGCCCCCGCCGCTCTGGCCGGCCACCAGCTGGCGCTCGCCGGAGGCGAGTTCGCACTCTGGCGGACCTGCTCGCTGCGCGGGGCCGGCATGCCGGTCGACTGGATCGACGCACTCGCCGACGACGCGCTCTGGCAGCGCACCCTCGACCACCTCGCCGCCGCCGAGGCCTCGGCCGCCCGCCAGCCCGCACCCGGCCGGGCGGGCAAGGCCGAGCGCGCCGCAGCCCGCCAGGAGCAGCAGCAGCGGGACGCGGCCTACCGCGCCGGCTTCGCCGAGGCGGTGCTGCGCCAGGCCGCCGCCGTCCAGGAGTTCGCCCGCAGGCCGTTGGTCCGCGAGGCCGTCGCCTGGCAGAACCCGCGCTTCGCGGGCGACGCCCTGGAGTCCTTCTGCCGTGCCGCCGACCCTGGCGGCCGCAACAGCCGCTGGCGGCAGCGCGAGAAGACCGTCGTCGGCTACCTGCAGCGCTACTGCACCAAGAACGACACCATCGGCTTCTTCGGCCCGGTCGGCTGGGCCGAGCTGAGCGAGGAGCGGGTGCCGCTCGCGGTCGATCCGGGCCGCGGGCTGCTCGCGGAGCGCACCGTCTACTGGGAGAGCTGGGGCATCGACCTGCTCGGCGAGGCGCTGACGGAGCGCCACGGGCTGCGGCCGCACGTGCCGCCGCGCCGCAACCCCAGCGTCCACGTCGACGGCGACACGGTGCTGCGGCCCTACCGCAGGGCCCTGGAGCTGCCGCCCGCGCAGGCCGCCGTGCTGCGGGCCTGCGACGGCCGCGCCTCGGCGCGCGAGATCGCCGAGGAGCTGACGTGGCTCGGCGCACCGGGCCTCACCACCGAGCAGGACGTGTACGCGGCCCTGGAGCGCCTGGTGCGGCAGGGCGTCGTCACCTGGGACCTCGACGTGCCGTTCGGGCGCGACCCGGCGTCGGGGCTGCGCGAGATGCTGGCCCGCATGCCCGCCGGGCCGGCCCGGGACACGGCGCTCGCCGAACTCGGCGAGGTCGAGCGGCTGCGCGGCCGGGTGGCGGCCGCCGGCGGCGACCCCGCCGCCGTGCTGGGCGCACTCACCGACCTGGCCCGGGACTTCACCGAGCGCACCGGCCAGGTGGCCTCGCGCCGGGCGGGGGAGACCGGCGCCGGACGCACCCTCCTCTTCGAGGACGCCAGGCGGGCCGCCACGGCCCGCCTCGGCGGCGACCTGCTGGCCGACATCGGGCCCGCACTGGACCAGGTGCTGCGCTCGGCACGCTGGTTCACCGCGGCGGTGGCCGACGGCTACCGGGCCGAACTGGACACGCTCTACGACCAGGCGGTCCGTGACGCGGGCAGCCCCCGGATCCCGCTCTCCACCCTCACCTTCCTGCTCGGCCCCCGCCTGGTCGGCGACGGTGCCAAGCCCACCGACGAGCTGGCCGGCGAGCTGCGCGCCCGCTGGGACCGGGTGCTCGGACACCCCGCCGAGGGATCCCGCCGGAACCTGTCCTCCGCCGACCTGGCCGACGCCGTGGCCGAGGAGTTCGGGTGCGACGCCCCCGGATGGACCGCCGCCCGCTACCACAGCCCGGACCTGCTGATCGCCGCGCCCGACGCGGCCTCGGTCCGACCCGGTGAGACCCTGGTGGTGCTCGGCGAGCTGCACACCGCGCTCAACACCCTGGAGGGCAGGCTCTTCGTCGAGCAGCACCCGGATCCGGCGTCCCTGTGGGACATGGTGCGGGCCGACGGGGTGCTGCCGCGGATCGTGCCGATGCTCCCGAAGAGCTGGCGGGCGGTCGGCTCGCGCACCTACCCGCCGCTCACCATGCTGCTGCCCGAGTACACGTACTGGTCGCCCGGCCAGGACAGCGGGGGAGCGCCGGGCGAGGTGCTGCCGGCCGCGGGCCTCCAGGTGCACCGCGAGGACGGCCGGCTGGTGGTGACCGCCCGCACCGGCCCGTTCCGCGCCGACCTGATCGAGGTGCTGGGCGAGCTGATCTCCATGGTCACCGTCACCCGCTTCGGCATCCTGCCGACCCGGGACCACACCCCCCGGGTCACCGTGGACCGCCTGGTCCTGGCGCGGGAGACCTGGCGGCCCGCCGCCGGGGAGCTGCTCGTGCCGGCCAAGGCCGACGAGGCCACCGAGTACCTGGAGACCGTCCGCTGGCTCACCGAACACGGCGTCCCGCGCCGGTTCTTCCTGGTCGCGCCGGTCGAGGAGAAGCCCACCTACATCGACACCCGGAGCCCGCTGCTGGTCCAGCTGCTGGCGCGCACCGTACGCCGCACCGCCGAGCAGTGCGGGCCGGACACCCGGATCACGGTGTCCGAGATGCTGCCCGACGGCGACGACTGCTGGCTGCGCGACGAGCACGGACAGCGGTACGTCAGCGAGCTGCGCGTGGTCGCGGTCGACCGGCGCCTCCCCGAGGCCGCCCGCAACGAAGGAGAGCAGGAGAGTTGAGCACCGCGACCGTCCCGCCGCCGCGGACCGCCCCCGAGAGCGCCGCCCCCGAGTACACCGCGCCCCGGGTACCCCGGGAACCCCGGTCTGAGTCTTCAACCCTGCACGGCCTGGTGGCCGAGCAGGCCCGGCGCACCCCGAACGCTCCCGCACTGATCCCGGCCCGCCCCGAGTGCGGCGAACGCACCCTCAGCTACGCCGAGTTGGATGCCCTCGCCGACCACCGCGCGGCCCGGCTCGTGGCTGACGGCGTCCGACCCGGCGACATCGTCGCCCTCTGCCTGCCGCGCGGCGTCGACCTGCTCGCCTGCCTGCTCGCCGTGCTGAAGGCCGGCGGCGCGTACGTCGCGGTCGAGCCCGACCACCCGGCCGACCGGCTGCGCGGCATGCTCGCCGACGCGGACGTGCGCACGGTGCTGGCCGCACCCGTCGACCGGCAGCGGCTGCACGCCTCGGGCGTGCTGCCGCCGGACGCCGCCGTGCTGACCCCCGGACAGCTGGACGCGCCGGGACCACTCGCCCCGCTGCCCGCCCTCGTCCCGGAGGACGCCGCCTACGCGATCTTCACCTCCGGATCCACCGGGCGCCCGAAGGGACTGGCGGTCGGCCACCGCGCCATCGTCGACCGGGTCCGCTGGCTGCGCGAGCACACCCCGCTGGACACCGGCGACCGGGTGCTCCAGAAGACCTCGTACAGCTTCGACGTGTCGGTCGGCGAGATCTTCTGGCCGCTGGCCTGCGGCGCGGCGCTGGTCGTACTGGAGAGCGGCGCCCACCGCGACCCCGCGCGGCTCGCCGAGGCCGTCCGCGAACACCGTGTCTCCGTCCTGCACTTCGTGCCCTCCATGCTGGAGGTGTTCCTACTCGAACCCGCCACCGCCGCACTGCCGCCCCTGCGCTACCTCATGGTCGCGGGCGAGGCGCTGCCCGAGCACCTGGTCGCCGCCGCCCGGCGGGTGCTCGACACACGGCTGCTCAACCTCTACGGCCCCTCCGAGGCGACCGTCTACGCCACCGCCTGGACCTGCCCCGAGCAGCAGCCGTACGGGAAGGTGTCCATCGGCACCGTCCTCGACCGGGTCACCGCCGTCGTCCTGGACGAGCACGGCGACACCGTCCCGCCGGGCGTCCCCGGCGAACTGCACCTCGGCGGCCGGGGGCTCGCCGACGGCTACGTCAACCGCCCCGAGCTGACGGCCGACATGTTCGTCCCCGACCCCGCCGGCCCGCCCGGCAGCCGCCGCTACCGCACCGGCGACCTGGCGGCCATGGACGCGGACGGCGTGATCGACTACCTCGGCCGGATCGACCACCAGGTGAAGATCCGCGGATTCCGGATCGAACTCGGCGAGGTCACCGCGGCACTGCTGGACAGGCTCCCGGTGGCCCAGGCCGCCGTGCTGCCCAACGGCTCGGAGGAACTGGTCGCCTACCTCGTGCCCAGGCCCGGCACCGCCGCCCCGGACGCCGAGGAGGCCCGTGCGGCGGTCGCCCCGCTGCTGCCCGACTACATGGTGCCCGGCCGGTGGTTCGTCCTCCCGGAGCTGCCGCTCACCCCGAACGGCAAACTCGACCGCGCCGCACTGCCCAGGCCGGCCGCGGCCGAACACCCGGCCGCCCCGCCCGACGCGGACACCCTCACCGGCCTGTGGTGCCGCACCGTCGGCCCGGCCGACGACCCGGACGCCGACGCCTTCGCCCTCGGAGCCAGCTCCCTGGCCGTCGCCCGCCTGCTCGCCTCCGTCCGGGCCGAACTCGGCGTGGACCTGCGCTACGACGTCTTCGCGGCCCGCCCCACCCTCCGCGCGCTGACCGAGGCCGCCGCCGGCGCCGCACCCACCGCCCCGGGCGAGACCGGCATACCCGCCGGCCTGCGCCCGGACCCGGCCCGCGCCCCGCTCCACCCCGGACAGCGCCGCCTGTGGCTGCTGGACCGGCTGCGCCCGCTCGGCCCCGGCTACAACGTCCTCGCCCTGCGCCGCCTGCGCGGCCCCCTCGACCCGGCCGCGCTCGACGCCGCCTTCCGCGACGTCGTCGACCGCCACCAGGCGCTGCGCACCACCATCCGCGCCGAGAACGGCGTCCCCGTCCAGCACATCGCCCCGCGCGCGGAGACCGGACTGACCGTCACCGTCCTGCCGTCCGACCGCCCGGAGGCCGCGCACGCCTGGGCCGACGACCTCGCCGCCCGCGAGCTGGACATCGCCGACGGCCCGGCGTACCTCGCCGGGCTGGCCCGCGGGGCCGACGACGACCACTGGCTGCTGCTCTCCCTGCACCACCTGGTCGCCGACGGCTGGTCCCTCGAAATCCTGCTGCGCGACCTCGGCGACTGCTACCGGGCCCGGACCGGCCGGGCCCTGCCGCCGCCCCCGCCCGCCGCACAGTACGGCGACATCGCCGCCTGGGCCGAGCGGCAGGCCGGCGGGGCACGGCACGAGGAGGCGCTCGACCACTGGCGCACCCGACTCGCCGACGCACCGACCACCCTGGACCTGCCCTGGCGCCTCGCACCTGACCAGCCGCGCGGGACCGCACTGAGGCACAGCCGCACCCTGCCGCCGGAACTCACCGAACGGCTGCGCGCGGCCGCCCGCCACGAGCGCGTCACCCCCTCCGCCCTCGCGCTCGCCGCCTACGCCGTCACCCTCTCCCGCTGGACCGGCACCGACGACCTGCTGATCGGCACCCCGCTCGCGGGCCGCGACCACCCGGATCTGGCCGACGCCGTCGGCTTCTTCAACCAGACCGTCGTGCTGCGGATGGAACTCGCCGGACTCGCCTCGGGGCGGGCCGCGCTGCGCGCCGCCGCCGGTGAACTCGCCCGCGCCACCGCCCACCAGCAGGCGTCCTTCGACGAGGTGGTGGCCGCCCTCGGCGGCCCGCGCGACCCGGGCGGCAACCCGCTGTTCCAGGCCTGGTTCAACGTCCTCAACTACCAGGAGCAGCGACTCGACCTGCCCGGCGTCGAGGTCGAACCGCTCCCGGCACCGCTGCCCGGCGTCCTGTTCGACCTCGGCCTGTACGTCGCCGACCAGGGCCGGGACGTCACGGTCGAACTCGTCCACGACCAGGACCGCCTCGACGGCGCCGACGGCGAGCTGATCCACCGCCACATCCTGGACCTGCTCGAACGGATCGCCACCGACCCGGCGGCGCCGCTCGCCGACCCGGGGGCCCTGCCCGCCGTACGCCGCGCCGGGGCACCGGCGGCGGCCGCCCCGCTGGCCGCGCGGATCGCGGACCACGCCGAGCGGACCCCCGAGCGGCCCGCCGTGCACGGGCCCGACGGCAGCCTCGACTACCGCACCCTGGTCGCCGGGGCCGAGGAACTCGCGGAGGTCCTGCGCGCGCACGGCGCCGGCCCGCACACCGCGGTCGCCGTCCACGGCGCCCCGGACACCGGCTTCCCCGTCGCACTGCTCGCGGTGCGGCGCACCGGGGCCGCCGTGGTCGTCCTCGACCCCGCCCACCCGCCGCAGTGGCGCGCGGCCCAGCAGGAGCAGGTCCGGCCGGTCGCCGTGGTCGCACCGGTACCGGGCCGGCCGGGCGAGCTGACGGTGGAGTCCACGCCGTGGACCGGAACCGACGCGCGGCTGCCCGACCACGGCGCGCAGCCCGCCTACGTCTCCTTCACCTCCGGCACCACGGCCCGGCCCCGCCCGGTGATCGGGGCCGAGCCGCCCGTGACGGCCTTCCTCGACTGGTACGCCCGGCGCTACGGCCTGACCGCCGAGGACCGGTTCTGCCTGCTCTCCGGCTACGGGCACGACCCCGCCTGGCGGGACCTGTGGACCCCGCTGTGGCTCGGCGCCGGCCTGCACATCCCCCCGGCCGAGGTCCGCGCCGAACCGCACGCCCTGCTCGGCTGGCTGCGCACCGAGCGGGTGACGGTCCTCCACCTGACCCCGGTCACCGCCCAACTGCTGGTCGCCGCCGCCCGGGACACCGCCGACACCCTCGACGCGGTGCGGCTGGTCTGCTTCGCCGGAGACGCGCTGCCCTGGTCCACGGTCGCCGCGGTGCGCCGGCTCGCGCCGCGGGCCCGCACCGTCAACTTCTACGGTGTCACCGAGACCCCGCAGGCGGCCACGGCACACGAGATCGGCGAGGTGCCGGCCGTCGACGGCACCGTCCCGGTCGGGGCCGCAGGCGCGGCGTCCGAGCTGGTGCTGCGCCGGCCCGACGGCAGCTGGGCAGCACCGGGGGAGCGGGCCGACATCTGGGTGCGCTGCACCCTGCCGACACTCGGGTACCTGCACGACCCCGGGACGACCGCCGCCCGCTACCTGCCCGACCCGTGGGGGGAGCCGGGGGCCAGGCTGGTGCGCACGGGGGACTTCGGCCGGCTCCGGGCGGACGGCACCGTCCAGGTGGAGGGCCGGACCGACACCCAGGTGAAGGTGCGCGGCAACCGGGTGGACCCGCGCCAGCTGGAGGCCTGCCTGCGCGGGCTGCCGGGCGTCGCCCACGCCCTCGCCACCGCGGCCACCGTGCAGGGCGCCGTCCGGCTGGTCGCGGCCGTCGTCCCGGAGGAGCACGCGGCGGGCGAGGTCACCGCCGCGTCCGTGCGCGCCCGGGTCCGGGCGGTGCTGCCCGGACCGCTCGTCCCCGAGACCGTCCTGCTCCTGCCCGCGCTGCCGGTCACCGCGAACGGCAAGGCCGATCTCGCCGCCGTACGGGCGCTCGCCGTGGCGGAGGCGGAACAGCCGCGCGCCGACGGCGGGCGCGGCCGGCCGGCCGGCCCCGCCGGATCGGGGAGCGCGGCGGCCCTGCGCCGGCTCTGGGAGGAGGTGCTGGGCGTGTCGGGCTTCGGCGACGACGCCAACTTCTTCGACCTCGGCGGCACCTCGCTGACCGTCCTCCAGGTCCACGGCCGCCTCACGGAACTGACGCAGCGCGAGATCCCGGCGGTGGCACTGTTCCAGTACTCCACGGTCCGCGCGCTGGCGGCCTTCCTCGACGAGGGGGCCGAGCACGTGGACGGCGGCCGGGACCGCGTCCGGGAGCGCTCCGGCTGGGCCTCCCGCGAGGCGGCACAGCGCCGCCGCGCCGCCCGCCGCGCGTGACCGCTACCGCTACCGACACCGATACCGAGAGAGGAGGTCCCTCCGTGCTCGTCGACACCGCGCCCACCGCCCGGGCCGCCCGGTGGTTCCCCTACGGCCCGCCGCGGCCCGGCCAGGGGCTCCCGCTGTTCTGCCTGCCCTACGCCGGAGGCGGGGCCAGGATGTTCCGGAGCTGGACCCGCCTGCCGGCGGAGGGATTCCAGCCGGTGCCGATCCAGCTCCCCGGACGCGAGGAACGGCACGGCGAGGCCCCGGCGGTGCGGATGCCCGACCTGGTGGCGGACCTCGCGCAGACGCTCGCGCCCTACACGGACGGCGACTACGCGCTGTTCGGGCACAGCATGGGCGCGACGCTCGCCTACGAGCTCGCCGGCGCCCTCGTCGCGGACGGGGCGACGCCGCCGCGGACCCTGTTCGTCTCCGCCGCCTGCGCCCCGCACCTGCGCCGGATCCGGCCGGACATGCACCTGCTGCCCGAGGGCGAGTTCGCCGACCAGATCCGCCGACTTGGCGGAACCCCGTCCCAGCTCCTCGACACCCCGGGCTTCGCGGAGCTCTTCCTGCCGCTGCTGCGGGCGGACCTGGAGCTCGTGGCGAGCCACCAGCACACCGCACCGGCCCGGCTCCTGCCGAGGATCAGCGCGTTCGGGGGCGCCGCCGACGGGGCCGTGGAGCCGGCCGCCGTCCTGGCGTGGCAGCGTTACGCGCGGCAGCGGTTCCGCAGCCACATCCTGCCGGGCGGCCACTTCTTCCTGCACGACCAGCAGGCCGCCGTCCTGGAGGGGATCCGCCGGGACCTGCGCGACACCGCCGAGCCGGACGGAGGAACCCGCTGACACCCGGCGTCCGGGCCCCGGGGCCCGGACGCCGCCACTCACCCGCTCACGCCGAGAACCCGCTCACGCCACTCACCCGCTCACGCCGAGAAGCAGCAGCTCAGCGAGGCGCCGTCGCCCTGACTCACCACGGCGCCCGGAGCACTGGCGGGCAGGCCGCGGACCTGCACCCCGCCGAACGCGTCGCCGACCAGGAACACGCCCCAGTTGAGCACCCACGGCTCCAACCCGCCGGTCTCCGCGTCACGGAAGTCCTCCGGCTCCGGCACCACCCGCCGCTGCACCACGTACGGGCCGCCGAGGGCCGCCGTCACACCCTCGCGCCACTCCTGCTCCGTGGCGGTCCAGCCGGGCAGCACCCCGGCACCGCCGTGCAGCCAGCTGGGCTTGAGCACGAGGTCGTGCCGGTGCGCGAGGCAGTACTCGAGCGGGTCGACCTCGTCCTCGTCCACCAGGAGCTTCCCGCCGTCCAGTGCGGCGGTCCACGGCAGCACGCGGTCCACCAACGCGCGCTCGTCGGCGGAGAGGGCGGCCCGGTGCCGTCGGTCGCTGAGCACCGCCAGCGCCGACTTGCCGCCCAGCGCCTCCACGTCCAGCGGCAGCATCATCATCGCCTCGTCCGCCTCCAACGCCCGGAACAGCTCGTCGAAGACCTGCGCGTCCGCCGACGACACCAGTTCCTCCAGCAGGAACATCCGGTGCACCACGTCCACCCGCAGGCCGTCGAGCCACAGCCCGCCGTCGCGCCGTCGCAGCGCGCAGACGTCGGCGGCGCGCGCGGTGAAGCCGCGCTCGGCGAACATCATGGCGACGAACTCGCTGCTCGCCGGGTCCGCGCCGAAGCCGGCGGGGGAGTCGACCACGGCGATCACCGGCCGCTGCCCGTCGTAGCCGCGGCGTTCGCAGCAGGCCCGCACCTCGTCGGCGATCATGGACATGGTGTCCAGGCAGCGCAGCCCCCGGGACTCCACGAACTCCCGGACGACCGGGTCGGCCAGGTGCAGCCTGGCCTGCCACGAGATGCCGAGGCCGCCGAGGGCCGAGGTGGCGTTCAACTCCAGGACCCGGAAGCCGTCCGCGGTCTGGTACACGTCCGGCCTGGCGAGCCGCGGGGTGCCCGCTCTGGCGGTGCGCCGGGCGGCCTCGATCTGCGGGCCGGTCAGACCCAGCAGGGCGCCGTACCGGGTCAGGTCGCCGTCGGTCACCCGCTCGGGCATCACCATCAGCAGGTCGTGCAGGGCCGTCAGGTCCCGGTGCAGCCGTGCGCGCCGGTCGGCGTCCAGGAACACCGGGCGGGACAGCCGGGGTGCGGCCCGGTTCGTCCGCGGTGCGGGCCGGTCGCGGTGGGCGGCGCCGGACCGGCGGACGGGAAGTCGAAGGAAGTCCTCGGTGAGCGAGTTCATCGGGAAGGCACCTCAGCAGGTCGGATCCGGGCAGGGCTCGGCGGCAGTCGGCGGGCGACTCGCACGGGTCAGGACGCCAGCGCGGTCAGCGGGGCCCGGCAGCCGGCGCAGGACCCCGCGGCCCCGTGCGGTTCGGCCCCGGCCCCGTGCGGCTCCGCCGCGGCCCCGAGCGGACGGCCGGAACCGGCCAGGACGAGCCCGCCGTCGGCCGCCAGCAGCCGCTGGAACAGCGCCTGCAGCTCGGCGCCCGGCTGCACGCCGAGCTCGCGGACCATCAGCGTGTGCGCCTCGCGGTACTGCTGCAGCGCCTCCGCCTTGCGGCCGGAGTCGTTCAGGGCCCGCATCAGCAGCGCCCGCAGCCGTTCCCGCAGCGGATGCCGGCTGACCAGGGAGGCGAGGGTGCCGACCAGCGCGGCACGGCGGCCGAGGCCGAGTTCGGTCTCCAGCATCTCCTCCGTGATCGCGAGCCGTTCCTCCTCCAGCCGGGCCGCCTCGATCGCCAGGCCGGGCACCCCGCTCAGCGCGGGCCCGCGCCACAGGTCGAGCGCCGCCTGGAAGGAGGCGACGGCCTGTTCCGGCCTGCCCTGCGCGAGCAGGTCGCGGGCGGCGTCGACCCGGCCACGGTAGACCGCGAGGTCCACCCGCTCCGGCGCGACCTCGATGGCGTAGCCCGGGTACCGGCTGACGATCCGGTCGTCCAGCAGCTTGCGGCGCAGCGTGGAGACGCAGGTCTGCACCTGGGCCCGCGCGGTCTCCGGCGCGTCGTCGTTCCAGATCACCTCGGTCAGCCGGTCGACCGACACGACCCGGCCGGCCTCGAGCAGCAGCGCGGCCAGCGCGGCCTGCTGGCGGCGGCCGCCCAGGCCGGCCACCCGCCCCGCGGTGGATACCTCGACCGGGCCCAGGAGTTGATAGTCCATGGCGGAACACCTTCGATGGGAGTGGGATTCGGCGGCCGGGCGATCGATTCCCCGGGCCGGTCCCCATGTGACACCACATCCGAGAGGTGCGATAGAGGAAACGGGTGGACGCTTGATGACGCTGGCATAAGCCGTCCAGGCCGGATCCGGCCCGCGCCGGGAGCCCGCGTCACGGCTACCGCGTGCTCGGCAGCCACCCGTCCTGGACGGCGTGGACGCCCGCCTCGAAACGGCTCCGGGCCTCCAGACGCTCCATCAGATCCGCCGCGATGCGCCGTGCGGTGCGCGGCGAGACACCGAGGCGCTTGGCAATGGCTTCGTCAGTGAGCCCGTGGGCGAGCAGCCGCAGCACCGCCGCCTCCTGCGCAGGAAGACCGTTGCTGTCACTGGCCCGCGGCGAGCTGAGCGGTGAGGCGTTGCCCCAGAAGCTCTCGAACAGCGCGCACAGCGCGGTGACGGTGCCACTGCCCTGCAGGAGCACCGCCCCGGCCCGTGCGTCGGCGGTGTCGATCGGCAGCACGGCCAGCCGCCGATCGGAGATGATCATCCGGATCGGCAGGGTCGGCACGGTGCGGACGTGACCGCCGTGATCGCTCAGCCACTGCAGATGCCGTGCGGTGGGCTGGTGGTTGCGGACACTGTCCAGGTAGACGGTGCGGATCACGATGCCGCGGTCCAGCAGCGCTGCGTTGGGCTCGCGACTGGCCTCCAGATCCGCCTCCGTGTGGGCGCCACCCGGGGCGAACGTCATGATCTCGTGCATGGTCTCGTCGGCGAGCCGGCTCAGACGGCTCCGGATCTCCTCGGGGCCGGTCAGCTGCTCGCCGTGCGAGGCGGCCTCCTGCGGCCGCAGCGCCGAGCACTCGGCGATCAGGCGCGCCGCGGCCGCGCGCGAGGCCTCGATCTTCAACTGCTGTGCGGCGAGGTCCGCCTGCTGACGGGCCAGCAGCAGTTCCATCGCCACCTCGGGCGGCACCGGCCGGAATCCCGTCCCGGGGAACTCGCCCTCCTGGGCGGCGGGATGGACCAGTGCCAGGCCGCTGAGCCGGTCCAGCAGCCGGCGTATCTGGGCCGGCGGCGCCGCGAAGCGCTGGGAGAGCTCCACGACACCGTCGTGCGGGTGCGCCAGCATCAGGCGGTAGAGCCGTTCCGCTTCCTGGTCCAGACCGAGGATCTCAAGCACGCGCGGTCGCCCCATCCCATCGAGAAGTCCGTTATCCGAACATTCGATGATAGATCGTCAGGAGCACGACACCAGGGCCAAACCGGCAGAGTGCGGATCGACCGCACACGCTCCGACCGGGTCGGAAACGGCCGGGTGGGCCGAGGACCGGCGACGGTGCGGCCGCGGCGGCAGGCCCCGCCGACGGCGGCCTCTTTGTGCAAGTGCAGCAAACGTCCCGTGGCATCGATTGTTGCCGAACCGCCGCCGAGCGCAGGATGGCCGCCATGTATCTCGTACACGCCCAGTTGCGCTCCCACGATGCCACCGCACCGCCGGACGCCCTCGCGCAGATGCTCTCCTGTTGCGCGCAGGACGCCCGGCTGGAACACGTCACCGTGCACGACGAGGACGAGGGCCGGGTGGTCGTCGGCCTGTTCCTCACCGCCGCCGACCTGGACCACGCGGAGCTCGCCGCCCGACGCACCTGCCGGCGCGCCCTGACCGACCACCGGGAACTCGCCGGATTCACCCTGGACCGCTGCGGGGCCGCCATGGAGCCCGGCTACTGGGACCGGCTACTGGACGAAACCGCCCCTGGACGCATTGTGCCACTGCAGAATCCGTCCAAGGGACACCCCTTCCAACCGTTCTGACGCGGCGGCAGAGTTCTCGACGTCGGGGGCCGGCGGACGCCGCCCCCGGTCGCGGGCGCCGGTCGAAGGCACCGCCAGGATCGTCGAACTCTCCATGTGTCTTCAGCGAAGGGGGACTTGCTGTGATCTCCAGCCGGGTTGTCAAGGTCGCGGTTGCCGTGCTCGCTCTGGGTTCCGTCGTCGGACTGGGTGCCGTCAACGCCGGCCCGTCCCACCACCGGGTGTCCGTGGCCGACTCGGGCAGCACGGCGCCGGTCGTGCCGGGCACCCCCGGCCCGACCCCCGCGCCCACCCTGGCCGACGTGACCTGGGGTCGCTGAACCGCCCCGTTACGGCAGCGGTGGCAGGTCCGCCGGGAAGTGTGCGCGCAGGAAGGACCCGGCCGCGGCGAGTGCGGCCGCGCCCTCGTCGAGCAGGTGGGCGAAGCCCTGGAAGACGTGGGGGACTCCCGGGGTGACCTGGAGGGTGACGTCCACGTCGGCGGCTGCCGCGCGGGCGGCCAGCCGGGTCGCGTCGTCGAGCAGGATCTCGTGTGAACCCGCCTGGACGAGCAGCGGCGGCAGGCCGGCGAGGTCGGCGAAGAGCGGGCTCGCGAGGGGGTGCGCAGGATCGCCGGCGCCGAGGTAGTCCACGACCCGGCGGTGCAGCGCCCGCGGGGTGAGCGCGGGGTCCGCGGCGGCCTTGCCCGTCATGCTGGCGCCGCTCATGGTCAGGTCGACCCAGGGGGAGAACAGGGCGGCCGAGGCCGGCCGTGGAAGACCTTCGGCCGCCATGGCCGCCAGGGCGGCGAGAGCCAGCCCGGCCCCCGCGGACTCGCCTGCCAGGGCGATCCGGTCGGCCGGCACACCGCTGTCCAACAGGGCCCGGTAGGCGGCGAGCGCGTCCTGCGGCGCGGCCGGGAAGGGGTGCTCGGGTGCGAGCCGGTAGTCGACGGAGACGATTCGGCAGCCCGCGCACCGGGCGAGGTCCGAGGCCAGGCCGGCGGAGGCGGCGGCCGAGCCCATGGCGTACCCGCCGCCGTGGAAGTAGAGGACGACACGGTCCCTCCGTCCGCCGGCCACGTCGACGGTGACCACCGGCACGCCGCCGAACGCGCCGGGCACTGCCTCGACGTTCTGGGCCACGGGGTGCGCGGTGAGCAACTTCTCGAAGATCGCGCGCTGTTTGACGAGGTCGCCCCCGAGGTCGAGCGGCCCGTCGCGGAGCAGGCGTCGACGACGGCTCGCTGCTGCATGCTCATGTGCGGTGCTTCCCCTGATTCGTCGTGGCGCCGAGCCGGGCCCGGCCGTGCCGCGCGCTCAGCTAATGAACAATGAGTCCATATAGCCCGAATGTGAACGCTGCGTCCATGTCGCGAGTGTCGACGGGGCCGGTCCCACGGCAGCGTTCGGTCGGCCGCGCGGAGCAGTCCGCGGACGGGTTGACGGGCTTCCGTCGTCGTCCCGCCTAGTCTGGCCGGCATGACGAGCGACGACGGCGCGCAGATCCCGCTCACCCCTGCGGCCGGACAACTTGCCGACTGCTACCGCAAACTGCTCGAACTCGTCGAGCGGTGCGCGCGGTCACTCGAGGTCGGCGACTGGGTGATCCTCTCCGACGAGGCCGGCGACCTGTCGGTCGCAGCGGACGAGGTCGCGGCCGCTGCCGAGGCCCTGACGCGCGATGAGGTGATCACCCGGCCCGTGGACGTGCTCGCCATGGTGGAACGGCTCTCCCGACCGGTCGACTGAACCGACCGCGGTGCCGGCGGGTGTTCAGCGTGCGCTGCCGATGGTGCGGTCGGTGTCGGTGCCTTCGAGCATGAGTGTGGTCTCCTCGATGCGGTGGAAGCGGCCGTCGGGGGCGAGGTCGGCGAAGGCGTAGACCTCCATGGTCACGGTGGTGCCGTCGTTCTTGGTGATGTGGGCGGTGTGTCGGTCGGCGTACTTGGTGCCGTCGTGGAGCTCCTCGTGGACCTCGACGTGGCCGCCGGCGACGATGTCACTCAGGTGGATGATGTGGTCGAGGAACTGGGTAGTGCGTGCGCTGCGCACGCTTCTCCTGAACTGTAGCACCCAATGCGTGCGATGCGCACGCTAATCTGGTGGCATGGAGAACGAGGTGGGCAATGAGATCGCGGCCGCCCTGGGTGTCCTGCTGCGGCGCACTACGCGCACACAGTTGCACCGGCGGCTGACCGAAGGCATGGGCGAGGCACTGGACGAGCTGACGTACCCGGTGCTCAGCGTCCTCGCCCGGACAGGGCCGCGCAGCGCCGCCGACCTGGCCCCCGAGGTCGGGCTCGACCGCTCGGGCGTCACCCGCCGCGCCACCCGGCTGGAGGACGCCGGCCTGGTCCGCCGTGAGCCCGACCCGCACGACCGGCGCGCACAACTGCTCGTCCTGACCGACCAGGGCCAACAGGCCGTGACGGAACTGCGCGAGCGGCTGGCCGCCCGCATCACCGCGAGCCTGTCCGACTGGCCCCCCGGTGAGGCCGAGGCGTTCGCCCGCAACCTGCACCGCTTCACCACCGAAGGCCCGTTCACCTGAGCCCAACCGGCAGCTGTGACGGCCTGTCACCACCCGGGGGCGGCCGGCGGCCCGGGAGACGGTCCCCGGCCTCCTGCCGCGTCCGTGCCCCCAACACCGTCAGGTCGCCGCCCGGCACGCAACAGTGACCCGGACCGCGCAGCTGTATGCCACCGCCTCCGACGGGAGTGGCCCCGGCGATCCCCGGCAGTCGACGAACGGTGGGTCGCACGGAAGGGCAGAGCATCGTGGACAACGCGGACGGCCGGGAAATGAAGGCACTCGGCTGGGCCCGGACACTGCCGGTCTCCAGCGGGGTGCGCGCCGGCAGGGCTTGGGCCCGGCGGCACCTGGACGACCTCGGCTGTACCGGGCACGCGCCCGACGCGGCCGACGCCGTCGTCCTGAGCATCTCGGAACTCGTCACCAACGCCCACCGGCACGCCGGCAGCGCCGCCGACCTCGTTCTCACCTGGGACGGCAGATGTCCGTACGTCAGCGTGCACGACGAGTCCGCCGTGCTGCCGCGCCAACGGGATGCCGGTCCCGAGGCCACCGGTGGCCGCGGAATCGCCATGGTCGACGCGCTGTCCGACGGGTGGCAGACCAGGGCCGACCGGTGCGGCAAGACCGTCACCGCCTGCTTCCACCCGTCGGGCCGCGTCACCCACTGAGTCACCGCCGACCCGCCCCCTGGGCAGGTCCGCGGCTCAGCGGCCGGTCAGTGTCGGCGGCCCGTCCGGGCCGCCGCACACCCAGGCGAGGGTGTCGTGCACGCCCCGGGCGAAGTCCAGTTCGACGGTGCGCCCCGCGTGCCCGAGAAGCTCGCCACGGGCGGCCCGGTACTCCTCCGCCACCCGCAGGGCGCACGGCCGACCGGCATCCATCGGCGCCGAGGCGGTGATCGGTGCCGTCACCCGGCCGCCCGTGGCCCAGCGCAGCGCGCCGATCACGCCCCGCCCGTACCTCCCCGCGGAGAGCCGGTCCGTGGCGGCCAGCGCCAGCGCGGCGCTGATCTCCTCGTGCGGGCGCAGGGCGGACTGCGGCTCGGGAGACGTCGTTGGAGTCATGGGCCGACGCTAGCCGCACCCCATACGGCCGCCCCAGCCACACGGTCCGATCAGGTGATCACTCCGGCCGGCCGGCGGCCGGGCCGAGCCGACGATCGCCGCGCCGCCCGACCGCTGCTGTCCCCATGGTGGCGGCACCTCTCCGCGAGGGCACCGGTACGGCGCTGACGGATGGGCTCCGGTCACGCATCGTCACGGCCTCGTGGTCGTCGGCGCGGGCACGGGCAACGCGCTCACCGGCGACCGCTTCGCCCACCTTGACGTCGCTCTGATCTCTCCGGAGGCCCGTTCGGCGGGACGTGCCTGAACGTGGGCTGTATCCCCAGCAAGATGCTCGCCGCGACCGCCGACGTCGCCGATGCCGTCCGCGCCGCCGGTCGGCACGACGTCGACGCGACTCCCCGCCGGATGCGGTGGCCCGACGTCCAACGCCGGGTGTTCAGCCGCTTCGACGCCGTCTCCCGCGAGGACGAGGACGATCGCCGCGCCTTCTCGTTCGTGACGGTCCACCGGGCATGGTCCGGTTCACGGCCGCACGGCAACTGCGCATCGAGACCATGGGCCACAGGGGCAGTAGCGCGAGCACCACCGTCGCCAGTACCAGCGGCATCAGCGCGAGGGCCTGCGGCTGAAGAAGCTGGAGACGGAACGCGACCCCGTGAGGGCCCCGGAAGTCCTGCCAGCCGTGGTCGCCGATGACAGGGCGATGATCCTGGCCGAACGGACATGTCCTCGCCCGGGAGATCGCGCGGCTCAGCCGGGAATTGCTGTAGATGAGACCCGCCGGCGTGCCGCCTTCGAGACCCCGGATCCAGGCCGGCTGCGGCGGCGGGGAACGCCGGCGTGAGCATCCCTCAACCCCCCGGCCGTCAGCAGTGCGCTCGCCCGAACCCTGGCTGCCAGCGTCCAGAGCACCATCGCCCTGGGCGCCTGACGGCGTCATCGGCGGACCGGTCCCAGAGCCGCCCGATGACGACCGCAGCCGGGAGAGCAGACGGGCCTGGAGTCGATGCCGGGCGGCCGCCATCCCCAGGATGGTGGCTCGAGCACTGCGCGATGTGCCGCTGGCTGCGGGCCGACCACCAGGGGCGCGGCATCCGAGCCTGAAGGCATGGCCATTTCGGAACCCTGCGCTCCTCCGTGACCACGGATGCGCCGGCATTGCGGCCACTCTGCGCAACGCCTCCTGCAACCCTTCACCCGTTCCTCGACCTCCTCAACATCCCATGACCAGGCCATATGGAAGACAACCGAAACATTGGATGAAGTTTCCCGTGCGGGGACCCGCCTTTTCAGAGAAGGCTGGCCCGAGCGGGGGAGTTGAATTTATAGCTCGATTATCTGTGTTCCCGGCGAGTCCTATCGGAAATTTACCGACCCCAGGGTGGTGATGATCCACGGCCGGATTGATGGTTCTGTCGGCGGCGGGCATGAGCTGTGGACTGGATCGCTCGATCGGAATGTGTGCGTGAGGTGAATTAGGTGTTCAGTTAGTGAAGTTGGAGAGCGTGGGCATGGGCGGGAACGGCCGTGACCTCGGGGCGGTGACCGTGCAGAATGGGTCCGAGGCTTCGCCGACCGGCCGTTTTGGCGAGCAGGCGGCCGATTTGGAGGTTTTGCCCGTCCGGACGGCGGGTCTGTCGGTTCGTGGGCAAGTTTGTAATGGTAGCAATGGATTTGTTCGGCCGGTCTATGCTGGGGCATCACCCGCACTCGGCGCCTTGATCACCGCCTTGGTCCGGGATCGAGTGGCGTGCGCATGTGGTGCACCTTTCCTGCCGTGCTTCCAGGCCTGCTCGGCCTCAGTTCTCAGCCTCAGAGGAAGGTTGCTGTATGAACCGTCACTCACTCAGAAAGTCGCGAGTCAAAGCCATCGCCGTGCTCTCCATGGGCGCTCTTTCCGCCGTCGTCAACGTCGCTTCGGCAACTGAGGCGGTGGCCCGGACGATCGAGAAGTCCACCGACCACCAGGTCCATGCCCCTAAGATCCCGGGGCCGAACGGCGCTATGAGCGCCGACTTCACCCCCAAGGGTAAGCAGCTGGTTCAGGGCATGCCGGCGGGCAGCGAGACATCCAACCGCGACCTCTGGGAAGACCTGGATTCGCGCTGGTGGACGTACTACGGCTCGCAGGGCCCGCAGGGCCCGCAGGGTGATGTGGGTGCCCAGGGCCCGCAGGGTGCTCAGGGTGATGTGGGTGCTCAGGGCCCGCAGGGTGATCTGGGTGCCCAGGGGCCTCAGGGTGATGTGGGTGCCCAGGGTGCGCTTGGTGCTCAGGGTGTTCCCGGTGTTCAGGGGCCTCAGGGTGATGTGGGCGCTCAGGGTGCGCTCGGTGTTCAGGGGCCTCAGGGTGATGTGGGTGCCCAGGGTGCGCTTGGTGCTCAGGGTGTTCCCGGTGTTCAGGGGCCTCAGGGTGATGTGGGCGCTCAGGGTGCGCTCGGTGTTCAGGGGCCTCAGGGTGATGTGGGCGCTCAGGGTGCGCTCGGTGTTCAGGGGCCTCAGGGTGATGTGGGTGCCCAGGGTGCGCTTGGTGCTCAGGGTGTTCCCGGTGTTCAGGGGCCTCAGGGTGATGTGGGCGCTCAGGGTGCGCTCGGTGTTCAGGGGCCTCAGGGTGATGTGGGTGCCCAGGGTGCGCTCGGTGCTCAGGGTGTTCCCGGTGTTCAGGGGCCTCAGGGTGATGTGGGCGCTCAGGGTGCGCTCGGTGTTCAGGGGCCTCAGGGCGATGTGGGTGCCCAGGGTGCCCAGGGTGCGCTTGGTGCTCAGGGTGTTCCCGGTGTTCAGGGGCCTCAGGGTGATGTGGGCGCTCAGGGTGCGCTCGGTGTCCAGGGGCCTCAGGGCGATGTGGGTGCCCAGGGTTCGCTTGGTGCTCAGGGGCCTCAGGGCTCGCAGGGTGCTGCAGGCCCGAGCGGGGCCCAGAGCGTCGTCGTTACGACGGTCGGCGCGCAAGGCGTGGCGACGGCGAGCTGCCCGGTGGGCACGTTCGCGATCGGTGGCGGCTACTCGAACTCGGGTGGGTCGGCCGTCTTGTACGACGGCCCGGTCGGCGGCTCACCGGCCACCGGATGGCAGGTCCAGGTGTCCGACGGCACGGCCACACCCACCGCGTTCGCGATCTGCTCGGCGTAGCGCCTGGCAGACGGCGATGCCGGGCCGACCGGTCCAGCCGAGCCGACAACGCATGACGGTTCCCCAGGGTCGGTCAAGCCCTGGGGAACTGCCGGCGCAACCGTCCACGGGCACAGGCCATCCCGTGGGCGGCCTCATCGGAAGAGTCACACCGTCAGAGTTCCCGATATTCTCGCAGGCAGGTATTAGCAGATGATGTCATCCGCAGCTCCGAGGTTCTCCGTCTTCACCCCCAGCCACCGGCCGCGCTTCCTGGACGAGTGCCTCGAGTCGCTGCAGGCGCAGTCCCGATCGGACTGGGAATGGATCGTCCTCCTCAACAACGGGGCGCGGTGGCGTCCGGAGCACCCGGACGACCGTGTCCGGGTGGAGATCGCCGATGACGTCACGGGCGTCGGAGCGGCCAAGCGCCGCGCCTGCGAACTGGCGCGCGGCGAGATCCTGGTGGAGCTCGACCACGACGATCTCCTCGCCACGGACTGCCTGGCGTCCCTTGCGCAGGCGTTCGACGAGCACCCCGAGGCGGTCTTCGCGTACAGCAACACCGCGCAGATCTCCGAGGACGGCAGCCGGGACGACACCCGCTTCAACGAGGCACACGGCTGGCGTTACGAGGAGGTGACGGTTGACGGGCGTCCCTTGCTGCAGTCCATCGCCATGGCGCCGGTGCCGCACAACGTGTCGTACATCTGGTACGCACCGAATCATGTCCGCGCCTTCCGCCGCGACGCCTACGAACGTGTCGGCGGGTACGACGCGGCGCGCACCGTGCTGGACGACCAGGACCTGATGTGCCGTCTGTTCCAGGAGGGGGAGTTCGTCCTGATTCCGCGGTGCCTCTACCTGCAGCGTATGCACGCGGGCAACACCCAGCGCGACCCGGAGGTCAACGCCCACATTCAGCGCGAGACGGTAGCCCTGTACGACAAGTACATCGAGGCCAACGCACTCGCTTGGACCAGGCGCAGGGGCCTGCTGGCGGTGGACCTCGGCGCGGCGCACCGCAAGCCACCCGGCTACCTGGGGCTGGACCAGTACCCGGGAGAGAGCGTGGACATCGTCGCGCAGCTTCCCGGCCAGGTGGATCTCCCCGACGGCTCGGTGGGCCTGCTGCGGGCGGTGGACTTCCTCGAGCACGTGCCCGCGAAGGTACCGCTGATCAACGAGCTCTTCCGGCTGCTGGCGCCTGGCGGCATGCTGCTCACTCTTACGCCGAGCTCGGATGGCCGGGGCGCGTACCAGGACCCGACGCACGTCGCCTTCTACAACGAGAACTCCTTCTGGTACTACACCGACGACCAGTATCGGGTCTTCGTGCCGGAGATCGAGGCCCGGTTCCAGACGTCGCGGCTGGTCACGTACTACCCGAGCGACTGGCACAGTAAGAACGACATCTCCTACGTCATGGCCAATCTGATCGCGGTGAAAGAGGGTGCGGATCGCTGCGGCGGCCTGCTGTTGGTCTGAGGGGGGCCGTGTGGTCGGCGCCCGGTTCGGGTGCCGACCTCCCCGTCTCCAGGTCCTGCGAGCCGAGAGCCCGCACCGTCGGCATCGTCGCCGCACAGACCACCCTCGAACTCGCCGCCGCCTTGCATCACGCCGTCCGCAGCGACGACACGGCCCCCGCTGCCGCCGTCCACGAGCGGCTGATCGACCTCGCCCGCGGCGGCTAGTACGCCGACATCGCCCACTTCATGGCCGGCCGGCGGCCCACCACCTCCCGGAGCCAGCTGGCTCGACGGCGAAGAGACGGTACGCACCAGGTGGCGGGCCCTGGTCACCGCCCGCCAAGCCGGCCTTGGCGGGCGGCACCGCCAACTCGCGGAACTTCACCGGGACTTCTCCTCCTGCAACAGGTCCAGCAGGTACTGGCCGTACCCGCTCTTCAGCAACGGCTCGGCGAGCGCGCGCAGTCGGTCGCCGTCGATCAGCCCGGCCCGCCAGCAGGCCTCCTCGATGCAGCCGATCTTGAAGCCCTGGCGCTCCTCGATGACCCGGACGAACTCCGCGGCCTGCACCATCGACACGAACGTCCCGGTGTCCAGCCAGGCCGTGCCGCGGTCGAGCCTGGTCACCTGGAGCTCACCGGCCCGCAGATAGGCGTCGTTGACCGCGGTGATCTCCAACTCGCCCCGGTCGCTGGGCTCCAGACCACGGGCGATCTCCACCACCCGGTTGTCGTAGAAGTACAGGCCCGGCACCGCGTACCGGGACTTCGGCACGGCCGGCTTCTCCTCGATGGACAGCACCCGGCCGTCCGCGTCGAACTCCACCACGCCGTACGCGCTCGGGTCCGCCACCGGGTAGGCGAAGACCAGCCCGCCCTTGGGGTCGCCGTGCTGCGCCAGCCGGGTGCCGAGGCCGCTGCCGTGGAAGATGTTGTCGCCGAGGATCAGCGCCACCGGCTCGTCGCCGATGAAGTCCGCACCGAGCACGAAGGCCTGCGCGATGCCCTCCGGGCGTTCCTGCACCGCGTACTCCAGCCGCAGGCCCAGCTGCGAGCCGTCGCCGAGCAGCCGGTGGAACTGCGGCTGGTCCTCCGCCGTGGTGACGATCAGGATCTCGTCGATGCCCGCCATCACCAGGGTGGAGAGCGGGTAGTAGACCATCGGCTTGTCGAAGACCGGGAGCAGCTGTTTCGAGACCGCCCGGGTCAGCGGCCACAGCCGGGAGCCGGTACCGCCGGCCAGGAGGATTCCACGCATGGGCAGCAGCCTATGGGAATGCCAACAGATAGTTGGCTTCTGGCGGACCGTCCTGCTCCGTCGGCGATTCTTTCGAGCTGCAGGGATTCGCGAAGTAGAGACGGCACTTTTCAAGCAGGGTGCCGAAGTGTCACCCCCCCCACAGATGTTGGGCGAGGGTCTGAAGCAGTGGTGTGAGTCTGTCGATGATGTGCTGGTCGGTGTGGGTGTCGCCGGGCATGGACCAGACGGAGAGCTGCACGCCCGCAATGCCGGTTGTCACTGTGCCGGACGCGAACTGCCCGAGGGCGAGCGTGGCAAGCTTCGCCGGATCAGGGTAGCGGTCGGAGTCGGTGCTGGCGTACAGCAGATTCCAGTTGGAGTTGATCTGCCGGTAGCCCTGGGCGGCGAGGCTCGTGGCCGTGGGATCGGTGGGCCCGTACCAGCTGTCGATCGTCAGTGTCTTGTTAGGTTTTACGTGGGTGCCGGCTACGATTTGGTCGTTCCAGATCCGAGGTTGGCGGCCGTTGGATATGAGCCAGTTACCCATCGTGTTGTAGTAGGTGTATTCGGAGTCGCGGGCTTTGACGGAGTCTCCGTAGTAGTTGACGGCGTCGTTGTAGGCCATCCATTCGTCACCGCCCAAATGCCAGTCCCTGCCGGGGAACACGGGCAGCCATTCGGCGATCAGCGCTTGGGCGAAGCCGACTGCAGCGGCGTCACGTAGGTCAAGGCTTCCGGTGCCGAATGCGGTGGTGAGGCGCAGATCGGGACGGCACGCGAGTGCCGCTGCCATGTGTCCAGGGGTGTCGATTTCCGGGACGATGGTGATGCCCTTGCTGCTGGCGTAGGCGACGAGCGTCCGCAGGTCGGCCTTGGTGTAGTGCTGCGGGGCGACGCATGCGGGGATGACGGTGGATTCGAGCCGGTAAGCCTGATCGTCAGTGAGGTGCAGGTGGAGCTGGTTGTAGTGGTTCCGGGCAAGGACGTCCACGATGGCCTTCAGTGTGGCGGGCTGGTACCAACGCCGTGCGACGTCGAGGCCGAGGGATCGGACGTTGGGAGGCGCTGGAGCTGGTGGGGGTTCCGGGAAACACCGCTGCCAGGTGCCGGCACCAGCCATCGTGACGGTGGCGAGAGCGGAAGCCAAGATCTGGGTACGGTTCATTTCGGTTCCTTGTGATTCCTTGTAGCCGAGTCCGCGTTCACGTTCCGATTCGGTGCTGGTGCGGCCGAAGTCGTCACCCGGGCCGACCTCATGGGTCGGGCGAGGCGGCGAGCCCGGCCGCGCGCCACGGTCCGCATCCGTGTGCCCGCACGCCAAAAGGGGTCACACGGCCGCCTGAGCAGTCACCGAGCGGGCGCCGAAGGAGTTCGCCGCCGCCGGTCCCGGGGCCCGCTCGACCAGTTTCCGGCTGCAGAAGGCCACTCGCAGTGGCAGCCACTTGCCCACGAAGAGCCGGTGCTGAAGATGGTTCCACCTGGCCGTTCGGGCGCCGTTCAACCGCCAGGACAACCTCCAACGCGTCGCCCTACCGGACGGAGGCTCCGTCTCTCCAAGTGCCGGCTCATCATCCGATGACCACAGTGGGCTTCCACAACACTTCCACGCCCCATGCGACTTGGCGACCGGTCCATGCCATGTGTGGGGGTGGCCGGTTGCTTGGTCGTGGCCTCCGACCGGGGTGGCGGCTCGCGTGGAGCCAGCCGGCTTGTACGGGGGTGGCCTCTTCGGTCGGCTGTCGTGTCCTGGCCGGTCAGGAACGGAGTGCATGGGAGTGAGCGACGGCTGAATGGGTGAGCGGGGAGCGTGTCGTGCCATCGCAGGGCGTGTGGTCCTGGCGCGCGCGGCTCTGTGTGCGTTCGAGTGTGATGGTAGGTCCGGGGCCGGAGACGACTCGGCCGGCGCCGCGGGGTGCGAGCGTGTGGCGAGCGATGACGGCTCCACGGGTGGTGCAGATCGACAGGCAGGGTTCGTCCAGGCGCCAGCTGACTTCGACTTTGGCACCCACGAGGCCGGGTGAGACGGCGTAGTGGTTACCACGGAAGGGAACGAGGTCGTGGGAGCTGACGGTCCGGGCGACCTGGATCCTGGCCGGGAACGGGGCGGGAGGCAACGCGAGGCTGCGGCTCCCGGCATCAGGGACTCCGTTGACCACGTCACCCGCGCGGTTGGGGAGTCCGATCTCCGGGTGGCGTAGGTCGAGCCAGGCGGCAAGGTGGTCCAGACTGCCCTGTGCGGCCTGGAGGCGGGTGTCCGGGTGGATGGTGCGCCACCAGAAGTCCTCGATGGGACGCAGCGGGTCCGGGACGGGAGACGCCGGAATGCTTCGGCAGGGTCGGCCGTTACTGATGTCGGTGCCGTAGTACCGGGCGACCTTGAGGAGCTCGGGTTCGCCCCTGCCATTGCTCTGGCATTTCGCGGCGAGTGAGGAGTCGAACCGCCAGCAGCAGCCGGTCTGGCCCAGACGTCTGAGAACCAGGTCGATGGCCTCGATGACCTGGGGCAGGTCCTCGTTCTCGGCGAGGGTCGCACGCCAGCGGCCGCTCGGCAGAGAACCAACCAGGACGTGGGCGTGACTGCCCGCTCCCCACCGCGGCGGGGGGCCGGCAGCTTCAGCCACGTGAAGCGCAGCTCGTCGCCGTCGGCCGGCATATCGCCGGTGTCCTGGTCTGGAGTCGTGTACCGGCACTGTGTGCAGATGGGCCGTAGCCGGTGCCTGCGCAGCGCCCGGGTGAGCGTCGAGTACCCGCCCTGGTAGCCGAGTGCGATGATCTCCTTGAGGAGGACGGTCGCCTCAAGGTGCGGGTCGTCACACAGACGTTGCTGGCAGTACGGGACGAACGGCCCGAACGGGTCCTGCGGGGAGTTTCTGACCCCCGGGGTGCGCCCCCCGACGAGGTAGGACCTCACAGTCTTGCGGTCGCGTCCCAGGGACCTGGCGATCGCCGACAGCGACCATCCCTCGCTGTGGAGCCTCCGCGCCTCCGCGTATTCCTCTCTGGTGAGCATCCAGGCACCTCGCAATCCGGACCACGCCGTGTGGACTCTGAATTGATAACATTCAAAGGAAGCCGGAAATATAGCACGCGATGGATGCATGCTACGCGCAGCCATGGCGTTCTCGATGGACCTCGCGCCCCTGGGGAGTTTCATGGAGCGTCTCGCGCCATCTCCGTCATGAATTTCAGAGGATTCGATTCGGGCGCCGATCGAAGAAATGTTTCTCCATGCCTCACTCCAACTGGGGAATTCGTTTAGCGTCCACCGTCGCCTGGCCCCGGCGCTGGGCGCCCGGACGGTGGCGGGCGGACGAACGCCCTGGCAGTGGCGGCGCAGTAGCTGGTCACGGAGGACGGCTGGGGAGTTTCACAAAGCGTTCGATCGATATCGTCACGGCTAGCGCCTGATCCCCGTTGTCCGAATCCTCCCCCCTGGACGTGGTCGATCTCGCGTGACGCCCGCCAGCCCTGCGCGCCGCCCCTCGGGGAGTTTGACGTAGCGCGAGCGATGTCGAATATTGAATGAAGCCCGCATGCCGTATACACCGACCCCCGTGCGCAATCGTTGATGGGGCATGAATTCGACTCAGCAGCCCCGGGCGCCACTGCCGCACCCGGGTTCGGGTGTGAATCCGCCGTGGGATCCCGTATGCAGCCTGGGGAGGTGGCTCTTCGTGCCCGACCGCGTGAACGCCGTCGGTGACATCCGGCCCGGCTATCTGTGCCGCAACGGTGAGCGGGTGGTCCTCCAGCACTGCTCTCGCCTGCTGGCCGACTTCGTGCGGACGCTGCGCGAGTTGGAGGCCGGCCTCGCTGCCCGGCTGGGTGGGGGCGAGCTGAGGCCGCCGGCGGTGGGTGCCGACGGAGCGTGGCGACGGCGAATGTGCGAGACCGAGATCCTGAAATCGAGGGGGACATGCACGACCCGACAGGCGACCTCTTCCTCCAGTACGAGCAGTACGGGACCATCGTCGAGGACACCGGTGGCGGCCTCCGATACGGCGATCCGGCAGGGCACTGCGGCGCAGAACAACATGACGACCCAGCAGAGCACTACGACCGGTGTGACAGTGGCATGGTCTTCGACGCCCCGAGGCCGCCGTTCACCGTGACGGAAGGAAATGCCGACTGGCGGACGGGCGACACGTATGTGTTCCCCCGCCAGTCGCCGTTGCACAAAGACCCGGAGCCGATGGGAGCGAAGGCCCGTTCCCACTCGCCCCGGGCCCGACGTCGCCGGGATCCTGTGGCGGCGTCGTGGCCGCGGACCGTGAGCCTGGCACTCGTGACTCTGCGCACGCTGGCATTCACCACCGTCTGTCTGCTGGGATGGATGTTCTCCTACGATCCACTGCACGACCTGGCGCTCTCCCGGACGCCAGGGGTGCCGGCGCGATTGTGGCCGATCGTGGTCTTCGGGCCGTGGCTTGTGGGTTGTCTGTCCGTCCTGCGCGCCGCCAATGACGGTCGCCGTGTGGTCCACTCCTGGTTGGTGGTGGTCCTGTTCTCCACCGTCTGTTCCGGGTTGTGTGTCGCCGACGCGTCCCGTCGACATCGTGGTGGTGGGCCTGCCACCACTCACAGCCGAGGTCTGCCTGCATCAACCGGTGCACCAACTCGGCCGGCGCAAGCCACCGGGCCGGTCCGCCTCCCTGCGGGGTGCCCACCGGCCATCGCGCTGACATGCCCGGATCCCCGCAAGAATCCCGGCGTCGGCCAACGCCGGACACGGGCATCACCGGTCAGCGCCAGACGCGGACATAGTCGGCTGAATATGTGAACGGGGTCAGGTCGGCGGGCGGCTGGTGGTACCCGCCGGCCTCCACGGACAGATTGAGGATCAGGTAGGCCGTCCAGCCCCTGCCGGTACCGGCACCGTCGGAGAACACCTTGATCCCGTCGACGTACCAATCGTTGGAGGATTCCCCGTAGCGGACGCCGATCGTGACCCAGCCGCCCGGGCGGACGGCCGGGCCGTGGTAGTAGAACGCCGCACGTCGGAGTCCGTTGGTGAGCTCCAGGACGTCCGGGTTGTCGGGGTGGTACTCGAACGAGTCGATCTCGTTCGTGCCGTTGTACCAGGTCCACAGGGCCGGCCACGCGCCGGGGGCTGTCGGCAGCTTGACCCGTGTCTCGACGTAGTCCCCGACCCGGACCATGAAGCCCTCGGCAGACCCCTCGGTAGTGAGCAGTCCGGTGTCCCAGGAGCGCCTGCCGTTCTCCAGAGTCCGCGAACCCGGCTTCGCGGTAAAGGTGGCCGCGCCGTCCGCCACTGAGACCGCCGACGGGGTGAGCCAGTCCAGCTTGTCGTCGTTCGGGTTGTGGTCACCGTACTGGTATGCGCTGGTGGCATCACCGATCCAGCGCGTACCCCAGGCGATGGGGTCGCTGAACTCCTCGTCGAACACCAGCGACCCGGTCCGGGGCGGGGGCCCAGACCGCACCGGCGTGGTCGCGGCGGGTCGGCCGTCGTGCGCGGCGCAGGCCGGTTCCGCCACCGTGAAGGCGAGCAGCGCGGCAATGAGGGCTACCAGGCAACGGCCCGGCCTTGATATCAGGGCTTTGGGGGACATGGGAACACTTTCTCGAGCGTTGACTCGCACCGGTGATGGCCTCCACACCCCCAAGGAGAGCTGAGCCGAGGACCGGTCCGTGGACTGTGCAGACAGCGAGCGCGGTGTCGCGTTCCCCGCCCTCGCTCGGCCGGAGCCTGGAGATGGTCCGGCAGTTCGCGATTCCGACATTCATGCCGGCCGCACGGGCTGTCAACTCGTCTGTGGCGGTGGGATGAGTGCCGGCACGACGGCTGCATCGCCACCGTCCCGGTGCCCACCTGGGCTCGACCTGTTTCTTCCGTCCAGAGATGCAACGCTTGGCGAGGGCGCTCCCGAATCTCCCCGCATGGTGGGAAGTTGGAGTATCCGGGGATATTGCGCGAGCACGCACCAATCCGGACGGGTGGCGATTCCAGGCCTCGATGACGGAGCGGACGGAACAACCACGAAACGCCGTGCTGTCGCAGCCCCTCGTGTGCTACGTGCCGGCACGCCGACCGTACGGGCACCCGAAGACCAGCAGCACACTGCCGTAGCTGCGCCGCCCTCCTTCATCGCGATCGGATCGGCCAGGACAAGATGCCACTCCTCGCGTGCCAGTTGCCCGGGCAGTACTGCCGGCGAAGGTCCGCGGAAGCCCGACAGCGGCGTCCGCCCGACTTCGAGAGACCCACCGCTTCCTCGAACGGCCCAACTTGCCGTACGCCTTCTGGCCGATGGGACAGGTCACGGGCTCAGGGACGCCTGGTGCCTGCCAAGACGATCGCGTTGCACGCCGGGACTGCGGAAGCGGGAGTCAGGCCGGAGCTCGCTCCGACCGACCGGATCCTGGCTGATGTGCCCTATCGGCGCAGGCTCGGTACCAGGACCGCATCGGCTGACACCGTGGTGCACGAAGGCTGTGCGGTCCGGCCTGTGCCCATGACGGCGGCCGCGAGCTGGTGTCGCTGTGACGCGATATCCGGCCTGCACTGCCTTGTCCTATCGAATCGCACCCGCAGTGGCATTTTCGTCGTCACCTCGGCCCACGTAGGTCGGCGACTTGGCCGCTCCACCGCGGTCCGTGGGGAGATCCGGCTGCAAGAACGTCGGGGCCACGACACTCGCCCTGTCCGGCGCCAGGCCGCACCACCGGCCGGTTTTCACCGATCGGACGACGTCACGCTGATCGTCCTCCGGCTCCAACTATCGCGCACCGCACCCGCAGCCCTTCGCGGGGCGACCGCACAACGATCACCCGAGCCGTGCACCCGCGTCACACCCGAGGGTCGGTCACATGACCCAGATGATGGCCGCGATGATCAGCCAACTCAACACTCCCAAGCCAATCGCTGGGAGCAAAGCCCTAATCAAGCTCCGTTCGTCCACATGTGCACCCTAGAGGCAGGAGGTTCGCCTTCCTTCCGGAAGCGCCGATGAAGGAGCCGTCCTTAATATCGGCGGCGCCCGCATACAGCTCCACATGCAGGAGGGAACCGGTGCTGTTCGTCACCTCGACGCGCCGCTGGATTGTCGTGCCCGGGGTCAGTTTGTCAATGATGTAGTGACGTGCCGCGGGTCGTCGGCGATGTCGGTCTGGACATCTACCAGCCGAATGCCGACGCCGCCCCCGTCGATGTTCGCTCGCTCCGTTCGGACAGGTTCACCGTTGGCAGCCGAAAGGCTGCCGGCGGTCAAGGCAAGGACCACGGATGTCAGCACTGCCACGATGATCCTGCGCACTGGGGAGGACGTCTCCGGGAAATCATCGGGCAGGGTCAGGCAACAGAATGGGTGAGCGTCGAACTGTACGTTCCGACCAGGGCGTTCCCGGGGATGGTGAGGGAGGTCGTGGGATTCCGTGTGGCAGTGTTGATTCCGGACATGCCGGTGGCGGTCTGCACGGGACCCGGTGGGTACAGCGGGGAGAGGTTGGCGTTCGTGACGCTGGCGGTACCGGTGACCGTGGCCGACTGGCTGGTGTAGCTGCTGGAGCCCGGGGCCGAGACCGAAATGTTCTGCGGCCCTGTGAGTCAACCGCGTTCGCCGTAGCCGTCCAGCCGACAGTACCGCCGCGCCCGTCCGTCACAGCGACGTTCCCGATCTGGCTGCTGACCGTCTGGGGAGAGGTGCTGGCAACGACAGTGCCGAGGCTGACGGACGTCGTTGGCACGGTGATGTCGAGCGTGCCGGAGTCGACCTGGGCGGTCGGCGGAGTGGTTCCGCTTCACTCCGCCGACGCCGGAACGGGGAACATGGCCACCGCCGCCATAGCGGTGATGAATGAAGTGACGAGAATCCCTCGCATTCCTTTGCCTCACTGCTTCGTGAACGCCGGGCCGGCGGCCCGAGCCTTTGCGGAGCGAGCATAATGTAACCGGGCAACTATATGACGTAGCGACCGCGCAAGGGAAGGTAACCCGGGGATGCCGGATTCCTCGGGCGGGCCGAAGTCCCGCTGTCGCCGGCCTCGGCCCCCTGACCGGTCCAAGCCGTTGACGATCGCAAAATTCGGCTCTGGCGCTGATCTTGTGACGGTGTCGGTTCAGGGCGTGAGTAGTACGCGCTTGCGGAGGAAGTCGAGGTTGGCTCGTCCGTATCCTTGCCTTTTGAATAGTTTTGTCCTTGTGACGTGTCCTTCGACCTGGCCTGAGCTCCATGAGGTGGACAGTCCGGCGGTGACGGCGTCGATGTCGCGGCTCAGTCCGTTGACCAGGGAGTGCAGGGCGGGCAGGTCGTCGGCGAGGACCCGCTCCATCCAGGAGAGCAGTTGATCGCCCCGCAGGTCACGCATCATGGCGGCGAAGTCGCGGACGTGCCGGGTGACAGCGTCGAGCTCGGGACAGCCGACCCGGACCTCCTTGAGATCGGTGGCTTCATCGGCTGTCAGGTGTCCGGGATCGGTCATGATCCAGCGGACGATGCGGCGCGGCCGCGGAGCCGGACGAGGCACCGGCGGCGCGGCGATGGCGGCCTTGAGCGGGCGGAGGTAGCGGCGGACGGTCTGGATGCTCCCGACGAAGCCCGAGGTGGCGATCTCCTTGTGGAGCTGGGTGCTGTCGTGGCAGCCCTCGTTCCAGCGCTGGTTGAGGTAGGGCTTGTACTCGTCCAGGATGGTGGACCGGTTCGTCGCTTTGACCAGCAGCTCGTCGATGCTGCCGGCCCGGGCGAAGCGGCGCACGGTGGACCGGTCCAGACGCAGTGTCCGGCAGATCTCCTCCAGCGTGCTGCCGTCGTCCAGGAGCTGTCGCACGGCGGTGTAGCGTTCCCTGGTCCGGGTAACCAGTCGGCGGTCTCGTCCGCAGACGTCCAGCATCGCGGCGGCCGGTTCCGGTGGCGTCAGCCAGATGTCGTCGCTCGTCGGCGGGGCGGCCGGTTCGCTGTTCTCGAACGCGGCCCGGACGCAGGCGTAGTGGGTGGAGACGGTCTTCTCCACGGCCGCGCCGAGGTTGTGCCACAAGTGCCAGACATCGGCGACCTGCTGAGCCTGCGGGGCGCCGACGCGGGCGCCCTCGGCGTAGGCCCCGGCGCGATCCCGGCAGATGATCTCTACTTCCGGATGGTCCTTCAGCCAGGCGGCCAGCGGCTCGGCGTCCCGTCCGGGCAGGACGTCCACGGGGCACCGTCTTTCCAGGTCCACCAGGATCGTGGCGTACGAGTCGCCCTTGCGCAGCGCGAAATCATCGACACCAAGCACCCGGATCTTCCCGACGGGATCTTCCGGTGCGGCGCGGACCAGGCGTAACAGGGTGTCCTTGGCCACGGGCAGGCCCAGCGCCCCGGCCAGCCGGGCGCCCGCACGGCCGGCCAGCACGAGTGCAATCGAGGTCAACTGCCGGCGAACCTGCGGCGTGTAGCGGGCATGCGGGCTCGTCAGCCCGGCGATCTGCTCGGCGAAGGTCACCGCCCGGCAGGCCGGGTTCTCGCACTTGAACCGCCGCACCAGCAGCTCGATCACCACGCTGGTGCCGCCGACCGTGGCATCCGAGAGCCGGCGCGTGTACCGGCCGTGCACCCGGGCCGACGCACTACCGCAGTGCGGACAGTCCGCCCCCACGGTGCGGGCCCGCGCATGCATCGTGACCATGCCGACCGCAGCCCGATCGACCAACTCCACCACGACACCGGCCAGATGAGGGAACAGGACCCCGAAACTCCGCGAAGAACACCCGGGCCATGATCACAGCCGCCACACATCGGGTCGCACGTGGGTGCACTGCTATCGTCCCCGGGGTGACTCGCGACGAAGAAATCCTGGACTCGATCCGGCGGGACCGCGATCTGGCAGCCGCGCTCTGGCGGGTTTGCGAATTTGACCTCTCGCGCAACGATCCGGGCGAGCCTGTCCGTCTCTCGTCCGGCGCAAGCCTGGAAGGCGTTGCAGGCGACTACACCGGCGGCACCTTCTTCCTCTGCGGCGACAGCAGCAGGGACCGCTCCGTGCTCTACGCCAGCTCGGAAGGGCAGGCCGGCCTGATCGGCCGGAGCTTGGCCGAGGCGCTGGAGATCATTGTTGGACTGCCGTCATGGTGGGACTGCCTGAAGTTCTCGGGCACAGGTGATCTGACCGTCATGCGCACGACCGCCGACCACCTTCGCGACGACGAGCTCAGGAACGAGCCCGGGATGGATGCGGATCGAGCAACGATCGCTCAGGCACTGGACCTGGAGCTCAGCTCGTTCCCGGTCCTGCTGGCCCACCTGCACGCCGCGGTGTCTGCCACGTCCCCTGACTTCGTCCTCACGAGCGAGGCAGGAGAGTACGAGTCTCTCTTTGGCCCCTGGCTGCCGAGCCGCAACCCTTCCTGGCGGTGACCCAAGGGCACTGCGCTGGAAGCCCCCATCTCCCGCGCGGGGTCCATGCCCACCAGAGCGCCGCGTCACAAGATCAGCGCCAGAGCCCAAAATTCCCCATCCGGCGATCAGGAAAATTCCCCACCGGACGTCAATTCGTCAGCGGTTACTCCCCGTAAGTACTCGTTTCCGATATCTGGTTTGGAGTGGTCCGGGGGCTCTATCCTGGGGTGGTGTTCACGGACACCGGGCAGGCCGCTGAGCGGGAGTGCCGGGAGTGCCGGGGTTGCGGCGACCGGCTTCGGCCAGGAGCGCGGCCGCGGGCGGTGCACGGCTCGTCGGTGTGGCGGTCCAGGCAGTGGCGTTTCGAGCGGCGCCTGCGAATGCGCCTCGCGGCCGTGCGAGACGGTGTCGGTGAGACCCAGTCCTGACGTGCGGGCTCGGCTACGTCGAACCGCCGGCAGAGAAGAAGCGCCCCGCAAGCCCACCGTCGCAGAAGGAGAGTGACCATGGCGCAGATCGGAACCGCCGACGATGGCGAGGCCCTGCCCAAGCGCACGGTCTCGCCGTCGCCCGACCAGCGCGTCGTCGTCCTGCTCTACGCCGACTCCGACTGCCCGGCACGGTCCAGCCGCCGGATCGGCCGGGCAGACGCGCCGGTGCGCGGTGATGATGGCCAGATGGGCGAGACAGAGGAGTCGATCCCCGAGGGCGCGCTTGCGAGACTCTCCGAACTGCAGCACCTCGTGGGCCGGGCCGTGCAGGCCTGGGAAGGCGGCGACCTGCAAACCGCGTACGACGCGGCCAACGCCGCCATGCCCGCCGCCGCGGGGGCGGCCGCCGCGCTGAACCGTCTCCTGGAACTCGACCGCGCCCGGGCGGAGAGCGACCAGGGCCAGCCGGGCGGCCCTGCCGGACAGTGGCTCGGCTGACCCACGGGCGGCCCGCCCCGGCCCGATCAGGTCGGCCGCCCTGCAACACACACACCCGTCTCACGCGCGTTGCACCATCGCTCCGCCGCCGGCTTCCCGCTTTAGCCCGCCTCGGAAACCGCCGCGCAGGGCACCGCCCGCCCGGGGAACGGCGAGGCGCTGCTGCGCCTGGCGCACGTCGCTGTCGCCGCTCGGTCGGGGCCTGGGCACCCCGTCCGCGACGTGGAGCGCTGCGGACGGGCCCTGCTCGTCGACTGCTGGGGAGAACGAACCGTCCGTGTTCGCAGTCTGCCCGCCCGGCGGTCGGCTGGGTGGCGACGGTCGGCGCCTTCTGGGTGGACGTTCATTGACGGCGCTCTGGTCATCGACGCCGCGGACGGCGCGCCCTGGCTCTCCCAGGACGTGCTCGACACGGTCACGCTGCTGGGGCCGGCGCTCGGCCAGGACCTCGCCCGACGGCGCCGTGGCGACGAAGAAACTCCCCGGTGGGCAAGCGCGTGCAGCCGTGGAGCGGCCGTCATCCCCCCACGCCCCGTCAGGATGCCTGTCGCGGAGGCGGCTCTCGGGTTGGCCGGCGGCATGCGACGGTCCCGTCCCGGGGCCTTCCGGCGCGGGTTTGATGGCGCAGTCATCCGGACGCCGCCGCAGCCGATGCGGGTGCGGGTGCGCATGCCGGTGAGCTGGTTCGTCCAGACGGTGCCGACGGGGTTGTGGAGCTGGCCGCGGAAGGTCTGGGCCGCTCTGATTCTGCATCCGGATCGACGGGAGGGCGTAGCAGGGGGTGTATGCCTGGACGGTGACCCACGCGGTCTGGCAGCAGGCGGAGTCTACCGGCCGGACATGGCGTGATGCTTGGGCGGTGGCAGGAACGTTGCCCGCCGGACACCGGGACTCGAGGCGGCCGTGGTCGACTGCGACGAGCTCCAGGTGGCGAGCCTGGACCCGGAGAACGACGACCGGGCCGTCACCGTGCAGGTCGCCCGCCACGCCGCACTGTTGATCGCCAAGGCCTTCAAGATCAAGGACCGGCCGAGCGACCCCAAGGACGACCGCAGGCCCGACAAGGACGCCGCCGACGACGTGCGGATCACGACGGTCGCGGGCGGCATCAGTGCCACGTTCGACCGGCTCGCCGGCCACCCGAAGGTCGGTGAGGTCGCAGAGGAAGCCCGCAACCTCCTGCTCGACCAGTTCGGCTTCCCCCCCGCTCGCCCGGCGCGCAGATGGCGGTCCAGGCCCTGGCTGGAGACATGCCCGAAGAGCGCGTCCGGCTTCACGCCACCCCCTACACCACTGGGTACCTCGCCTGATCAACGAAGCGGAGCCCCGCGCGGCGCCCACTGAGCATCGATGGTGGCGGACGCGGCCGCGGACTGCTGGCCGCCCCTGCGGGGCGGACTTCCAGCGAGGAGAGGGCTGCAGCGCTGGTACCGGTTGTCCGCCCCGGATGCCCGACATGCTCCTGCGGCCTGACCGCGGCCGAGTCGCCCCGGCCGGCCGCAGGATGTGCTCACCGGCGCCGGTGGAGCCGATCACGTTCGGCCGCCAGCCGCGCGGGTGTTGCGTTCCGCGAGGACCGACAGTTCCAGTTGCTCGTTGCTGGTCACTCGGCCGGTCCGGGCATCGTCCGTCCGCCGCGGCATGTCGATCCAGGTGACGGTGCGGCCGTCGCCGGCCGCCCTGCCTCTACGGCATGGCGACCGGCGAGGAGGCCGTATCCACGATCACCGACCGGGTGCTGGAGGGCAGCCAGTGGAAGGTTGCGCAGCCGGTCGGTCGTGGCCTTCAGCTCGGCGGAGTGCTCAGTGGGGGCGCCGGTGTGCAGCCCAGCTCGACTGCCGGCCCGGACTGCCCCGTGGCACCAGGCGGGTGGGGTGGGAGGCCTGCGGGGTCAGCAGTGGCCGACGGGTTCGGAGACCGAGCAGTGGTTGCGGGCGAAGGAGTTGCTGCTGTCGCCTTCGCGGTCGACCAGGTCGGCGGGGGAGTTGCCGATCGCGTTGTTGGTCGCGACGGTGTTTCCGGTGTTGGCCACGCCGACCAGACTGTGGAAGAACACGATGCCACCGGACATCGGTGAGGCACCGACGTTGTCGCGGACCTGGTTGTCCATCACTGACACCTCCTCGGCGCCGGTGAGGAGGATGCCGGTGCCCTGGATGTGATCGAGCCGCCCGCTGGGCGGGCAGTACTTGTTGTTGGCGACGACCCGGTTGCGGGTGACGCTCAGCGCGCCTGCTCGGGGCACGGTCTCGTCACCGACGATGAAGACGCCGCCGCAGTTCCCGTGGATGTCGTTCTGCTCGACGCTGAGGTTGCGCAGGCGGCGGACGGCGACGCCGATCCGGTTGTCGGTGAGCCGGTTGCCGCTGATAACGGTGCCGGCGGTGTCGATCGCGCCGCCGCTGCTGTCGCCCTCGGGGTCCACGATGTTGGCGAGGAAGACACCGGACTGGCCGTTGCCGGTCGCCTCGTTGCCGACGATCACGGCACGGGTCGACTTCTCCTGACTGATGCCCTGCTGGCCGTTGTCGCGGATGTAGGCGGCGCGCACGGTCATGCCGTCGGTCGCGGTGGCGTTGATGCCGTTCTTCTGGAAGCCGGCGACGGCAAGAGCCTCGATGGTGATGCCGCCGAGCGGGTTCTGGTCGGTGCCGACGACACAGACACCGTGGCCGGCGGCGGCGCAGATGGCGTCACCGGCGGTGCCGTCGGCGGCGTCGCCCGGGGTGATGACGCTGTTCGGACCGGCGCCCCGAAGCGTGAGGCCGGCGGTGGTGATCCGGACGCTGCCGCGGTAGGTGCCGGGGAGTAACTGGACGGTGTCGCCGGGGCTGGCTGCGTCGACCGCTTGCTGGATCGACTGTCCTGGCTGGACCACATGCAGGCTGTCGGCAGCGTGAGCCGACGGCACCGCACCCAGGGTGGCAAGGATGGTGGTGAGGGTGGTCGCGGCGGCGGCAGTGGCCGCGGCGAGGTGATGGACCCGTCGCGTGGGCATGAGTGGTGACCTGCTTTCTTGCCGCGCTCGCGGGGGCGCTGGCGTGGTGGCACGGTGTGCAATGGGTGACGGCCGGTGTGACGGCCGGTCGAATCGACGCTATGGGCGCCGCTCGGGGCCCGCCACCAGGGCTGGACCGCGGGACTGAAGAGGCGTCGGCCGATGGCGTGAGTTCGGCCGTCCAGGGCAGACCGGGCGGTGCGGTTCACGTGGGCTCCACCGGGTGCGGGTGGTCTGCGACGGGCCACTTTCGGCGTAATCAGGAGTACGGGCGGGTCGTTTGACGGTCACGCTGGGAAGGTCCACGTCGGGGCGGCGACTGGGTGCATGGCTGCCATCCGCTCTTGACATGCCGCTACATCTGCTGCGGCATCCTCGCGACCGACTGGAGCTTGCGCTGGTCAAGCCGTTGGTCGGCGGGTCTGCAGTGGCCCCGGCCAGGGCGAGTGCGGGTTCTGAAGGTCCACGCCAACCTGAAGTCCGTCTGGTCCGAGGAGTGCGCCCGCTCGCGCTGATCGGCAAAGCGGCACTGGCCAGGAGCTGCTCATCGTGATCACACCGCAATCGCGAAGGTCCCCGTGACCGTCCTGGTGTCAGATCGCTACGACCAGTGACATACCCAGATGATTCGTCATCGAACAACTCGGCAATCCCGTGCCCGAGGCATGAGTAGCCGCTATTCACAGCAAGGAGAAGCCAGGTGCAGAACCGTGAGGTCCAGGAAGAGCGTGTCTTGTCGAGCGCCCGCGAGGGCGCGGCCGAGCGCCCGCCGGGTGTGGTTCCCGCGCCAACGGACAGCCGGCCGCAGCAACGGATGATGGACCTGTTGCACGGCGCCCTCATCACGCAACTTCTCGTAGTGGCAGTCGAGTTTGACATTGCGGAGCTCCTGGCCGACGGGCCGATGCCGGTATCGGAGCTCGCCCGCCGGTGCGGGGCGCACCCGCAATCACTGCACCGGGTGTTGCGGGCGTTGGCCGGCCAGGAGATTTTTCGCGAGGTGGAGCCCGAGACGTTCGCCCTGACCCCACTGGCCGAGACACTGCGCGCCGACGTGCCCGGGTCGGTGCGGGCCTGGACCAGATTCTGGGGGCTGCCCGAGAAACTTCAGGCCATCAACTCGCTGTCGTATTCAGTGCGCACCGGCCGCCCGACGTTCCCGCACATCCACGGTACGGACTGGTGGTCACACCTGGCCGCCCACCCGGAGCAGGCCGAACTCTTCAACGACGCGATGGGCGACATGGCCCGGCGTGTCCACGCCGCGGCTGTGGAGAACTGCGACCTGACCAGCGTGGCGCGGGTGGTTGATGTCGGCGGCGGGCAGGGACACCTGCTCGCCACGATCCTGCCACGCTACCCGGAGCTGCGGGCCACCCTGCTGGACCAGCCGTCGGTGGTTCGGGGCGCAAAGGCGGTGCTGGAAGCGGCCGGCGTCGCTGACCGGGTCGACCTGGTCGGCGGGGACTTCTTCGACAGCGTGCCGCACGGCGCGGACGCCTACCTCCTCTCGATGATTCTGCACGACTGGGACGACCAGCAGTGCGTGGCGGTGCTCGGCAGGATCCGGCAGGCGATGGCACCCAATGCCCAGGTCATCGTCATCGACGCCATCGTGCCGGAGGACAACAGACCACACGACGGGAAGCTGCGGGACACCGTCATGATGGCACTGCACCCCGGCCGGGAACGTACCGAGGCGGAGTTCACCGCGCTGTTCGCCGCCGCGGGCTTGCGGCACGTCGCGACTACCGGGCTGGCCTCCTCGACGGGCCTGCTGATCGCGCGGTCCTGACGGAGCTCGCGGCGCAGGGCGGGCCGGCCACGTACCTCGCCGCCCGCCCGGAGACGAGCGCCGCGACCGTCACCGCCGTCCGCGACGGTTCCGCCGCCGGATCTTCATCGCCCTCGACCTGCGCATCCACCGACCGCGGCTGCGCCTGGCGGGCACGACCCCGACGGCCCAGGACATCCGGACCTCGGATGCAGCCCGTACCCGGTCCTGGCTGTTGCGCGGTTAGGTGCCCGGCCCGGCCGGAGCATGCCGGAGGCCGCCACCTACCAGGTGACGGCCTCGTGTGCCTTCTCAGAGCCGGAGCAGGCCACCGCCCGACCTGTCTTCGCTACGCCGTTGGTTCTATGGCGTGCCGTCAATCGGCCGGTCCGTACCCGCTGACGACGTGGAGGGCGGCGTCCGTGCCGAACACGGTGCGGAAGGCGACAGCGGTGTCGGTGGTGCCGGTGTGGGCGGCCGCGTAGACGAACCAGAGGCTCGCGTTCAACGCCTGGGTGATGCACTCGGCCATCGCCTCGCCGACCGGGGCAATCGACGATTCCGGAGCCTCCAGCACGGGTGCGTCCTCCAAGCCGAGCCCGTGACGCTCCAGGTGCTGAAGAAGCAGGCGAGCGAGGATGCAGGACGGCCCACTGATACGCAGCCGGTCGTCGTTCCAGCCGAGCCGACCGGGGGAGGAGCACGGCCCGGGTGAAGAAATCGGTGAGGATCCCGAACAGCTCGGGGTACGGGTGCGGGGCGTCCTCCGGGTCGCCCGTCGGCCGGCTTCCCAGCGCGGCCCGGACATGCGGGTCATACGGTCCTCGCTCGCTGCCCGGCCTTGCCCGGCCGGGGCGGCCACGCCCGCCTGGGGGCGGGTCAGCCGGCCACCGCCGGGCAGGCGGCCGCCGATCCGGAGGACGGGCTCGCCGTGCTGGCCGACCTCGTCGGCAGCGGCTAGTACACCGCCGAGGAGATCCTCGACGAGGTCACCCACACCGCCCTGGTCGCAGCCTTGCTCATCCTGCAGGACGCCGCCCGTGAGAGAGGGACCCGAGCCGGGCGGCGGAGCGCTGCCTGCGCGCCGCCCGGCAGTTCGCCCTGGTCGTGGCCGTGGCGAGCACAGACCTCGTGCCGGCACGGTAACCGGTGCCCGGCATCAGCCCCGGAGGGCGTCGTCGGCGCGGGCACCGGGCGGATCCTTTCGGTCGGCACCTCATCGCTGCGCCGCGCCCCGGGTTGGCGCGCTGCGCCCCGGCAGCTGCCTGCTGTGCCTGGACGCGCGGCCGGGCCGCGCGCACTGGCCGAGGGCGTGGTCGGGACAGCTCGAACCGCTGCTCGTCGCGTCGGCGCGACGTCGGGACGGGTGTCGTGCAGCTTCGACCGGCCGACGCCGAAGCGAAGGGACACACGCCGGCCGTCGGCTGCGCCCGGGCTGCAGACCGGTCAGGTGCCGGTGTCGAGGAGGGCACGCAGGTGCGGGGCCAGGCAGGGGACGGGCTCGGTACGGTGCTTGCCCGGTTGGTGCCGGGCCTGTCCCGTGATCGGCCGGGCGGCCCTTACCTGGTCACGACGGTGTGCACCGGGTAGATCTTCGGGTGCGCGTTGGGAACGCCGAGCTCGTTCAGGATCGGGACGATGATCTCCCCGAACTGCCGGAAGGCTTCCTCCGACTCCCAGACGTCGACGACGAGCCAGCCGCCCGGAGTGGGAGCGGCGGTGTGCGAGATGAGGCCGGGAACGGGCCAGTCGTCGGAGCTCGTGACGGGGCCGCGGCCGCCGGTCACCTTGTCCGCGCTCTGCTCGTACTGGTCCTGGGTCATGCCCGGGATCTCGAAGACTGCGGCGATCGCCATGGTGGAGTCCGTTTCAGCTGGATGTGGTCCGATCCAGTCGAACACCGTGGCGGTCGGCGCACGCGTCGGTCTGGGCCGAACGGGCGCGGTGTGGCGCCGGCGGGTTCGGGGCGGGCGGACGGTGCAGGGCACCGGGACGTCAGGCGGTCGAGTTCGGCGAGGAAGTCCAGCCTCGTCCCACCTGCCACCCGGTACGCGGGCTGCCGGCCATCGAGGAGCCCGGCACAGCGGCCCCGTCCCGCGGCATCGAAGCAGGACACGCGCCGGGGCCGCCAGTAGTGGCAGGCATCAGCTAGTGAGCGGGCGGGAGGATGCTGGTTTGGGTACGCCGTGCTGCGCGTCATCACAGTCCCGGCACCCGGCGCACCGGCGGCCCGTTCGTGTTCCATGGCACCGTCTGGAGGTAACTGCCCCGGCGGCCGACAACGACCACCGTGCGCCCACTGCCGGAGCCTTGGCGCGCGGCCAGCGGGCCTGCTCCTCGCCGAGGCCCGGCTGCTCGCCGACCTGACCGCCGGCCGCGCGGGTGCGGGCGCTCCGCGGATTCGTGCGGGGTCAGGTGCTTGTGCGACTTCTCCGGCCTCAACGCCCTGTCCGGGCGCGCCCGCCGGCCGAACCGGCGAACCGTCAGGGGCCGGAGCTGCCAGCGCCAGCGCTACGCGAACGCGATCACGACGATACGGCGGTCCAGCGGCATGATCGGAGTACGGCCAGGAGCGATCACCACACCGGAACGACGCGGGCCCGGGGGCATGCCGACGGCGCGGGAGATGACGGTGTCGAAGGCACGGTCGGGCAGGGTGCGGCGCACCCCCATCTCACCGCCGACCACGGCGACCTCGCCGCCCGCCTCGATGACCTCACCGGCCCGCAGTGCAGATGGGAGATCAGCTCAGCCTGCTCTCTCCTGTACAGCCGCTGCCACTCGGTCGCGGTCTCCGTCGGCGGGCGATGCCCCCCGTGCACATCACCAGGGAACTTCGCCGGCGTCCTCGAAGAACTTGCCGGTCGGGCCGTCGTCGGGCAGGGTCGCGAGTCGGATGGCGATCGCCGCGCCCTGTTCGGGGGTGCGCACGCCGCGGAAGCCGTTGAGGTCGGTCGCGACGTAGCCGGGGCAGCCGGCGTTGATCAGGATGTTCGTGCCGCTCAGCTCCCGGACGTACTGGAGGGTGACGGCGTTCAGGAGCGTCTTCGACGGCGAGTACGCCACGGCCACCGGACCAGTCGTCTGTTCAGCAGCGGTTCCTGACTGGCGGGTGAGGGAGCCGACACTGCTGGACATGTTCACGATCCGAGGTGAGGTGGACCGGCGCAGCAGCGGCATCACTGCGTTGGTGACGCGGATGACGCCGATCACGTTGGTCTCCACGACCGTCCGGATGGTGGCGGGGTCGACCCGGGTGGGCTCCTGTGGCATGCCGCCGGTGATTCCGGCGTTGTTGACGAGCACGTCGAGGCGCCCGGCCCGTTCCTCGATCAGCCGTGCGGCGGCGGTCACGCTCGCGTCGTCGGTCACGTCCAGTGGTACGCCGAACGCGTCGACGCCGGCCGCGCGCAGTCCATCCACCGCGGCCTTACGGCGCTGATCGTCGCGGGCGCCGACGCCGACACTCCAGCCGAGGGCGCCCAGGCCCGCGGCGATCTCGTAGCCGATTCCCTTGTTCGCGCCGGTGACCAGCGCAATCGTTCGTTCGCTCATGGGACCATGCTGCCCTCGGACTCCAGCGGTGGTCCAAGACCGATTGGGTGGGCAGCGATACCGTCCGGGTATTGATCCGGAGTAGCGTGGCCGCATGGAGACCCGGGAACTGCGCTATTTCGTCGCTGTCGCTGAGGAACTGCACTTCGGGCGCGCCGCGCAGCGGCTCGGGCTCGCGCAGCCGCCTCTGTCGCGGGCGATTCAGCAGCTCGAACGCCGGCTCGGGGCAGCGCTGCTGGACCGGACCAGCCGCACCGTCACGCTGACCGAGGCCGGCTCGGTGCTGCTGGCGGAGGGCCGGGCGGCCCTCGACGCGGTCGATGCCGCCGAGCGCCGAACCCGCCGCGCCGCCCACTCCGCGACCGGCCGTCCCGGCCTGGTCCTGGTCACGAAAGCCAGCGCGTCCCGCGAACTGCTGGCGAAGCTGCTCGAGGCGTACGCTGCCGAACCCGGCGCAGTGCCCGTCGACGTCATCCTGTGCGGGCCAGCCGAGCAGGAACGATTCCTGCGCGAGGGCCGGGCCGACGTGGCGCTGCTGCACCGGCCGTTCGACTCGACGGCCGGGTTCCACACCGAGGAGCTCAGCACGGAGAGCCAGGTTGTGGTGCTGCCGGCCGGGCATCCGCTCACCGTCCGGGCCCATGTGCACATGGCCGACATCACCGAACTGCCCGGCCTGCCCCTGCCACGCTGGCCCGATTCCGACGGCACCTACCCGCCCGGCCCCGGACCGCAGGTCCGCGACCACGCGCAGTTGTTGCAGCTCGTCGCGCTCGGCCGTGCTTGCGCGGTCTCACCGGAGTCGTGCCGAGCCCAACTGCACGATGACCTCGCCGCCGTGCCCGTGCTGGACGCGCCGACGGTCACCACCGTGATCGCCTGGCCACCGCAGAGCCGGTCCAGAGCCGTCGCCGACCTTGTCCGGACTGCTACACGTCTCCGGTGAGTTGACCACGGACGTTGCCGGCCTCGGCACGCACCGCGGTCAGGTACTCGGGCGCTCCAGCCCGTCCGGCTCGAAGCTCTCCCCGTCGGCCGGTTACTGCCCGTCGGCTCCGGCGCACGGCGGGCTGACGGGGTGAACGTCGGTCAATTCCTGGCGAGGTCGCCGAAGAACGCGCCGACGCCGAGATGGAGGCTGCCGTCGGGGTTGCGCGTGTAGACCTGCTCGTGCGGGTCGGCTGCGCAGCCGGTGAGGAGGCTCATCGGGCGGGTCTTGAGGATCAGGCGGTCGGTGCCGATGGAGATCAGGTCGGCGATGGAGTCGCAGTAGCGGGTGCCGGCACCGGTGTTGTTGCGGATGGTCCCGACCGGCTCTCCCTGCCGGCCCTGGGCGAGGGTGATGGTGAAGTCCGCCGCGATGTCGTTCTGCCGGCTGGTGAGCCGACCGTGCCAGGTACCGAGGAAGGCGGTGGGTATCGCGCCGGCGGGCGTCTGCGAGGGCGATCCGCCGGAGGACGGCGACGCCGGTGCGGACGGGTCGGAGATGACGGTGGTGATGTGGTCGCCGACCGTCGGCTGTCGGGCGCCGGAGGCCTGGTTCCGGTGGACGGTGGAGAGGTAGACGGTCGTACCGGCCACCACGACCGCCAGCGCGGCGACGATGACGAGGGCGGCACGGCTGCGGCCGGACCGAGCCTTTGCGCGCGGGGAGTCGGCCGTCGGCACGATTCCGGCCTGCGGGGAGGCCGCGGCCGTCACGGCGGGCGGGTGGGCCGGGGGCGGCGGCAGTTCGGCCGCGGCTCCCGGCACCGTCGGGCTGCGGTGTACCGGATCCGCCGCCTGGGCGGTGAGCCGGCGGGGTGGCGGGGCGATGTCGCCCGGGCGTCGGTCCGGCGCGGCTGCGGCCTCGGCGTCGAGGTCGAGCAGGTCGACCGCGAGCCGGGCCAGTGAGCCGGCGATGGCGGACGGCAGCCAGTTGCGCTCCGTCAGCCGGTTCGCCGCCGCCAGGTCGCCGGCCGCCAGCCGCTCACGGATCCGGGCCGGGGTGGGCCGCTCTGCGGGGTCCTTGGCGAGGCAGGCGGACACGAGGTCCCGCAGCTCGGGGTCGAGCCCGTCGGGTCCGCCGAGGTCGGGCTCCGCGTGCAGGACGCGGTAGAGCAGGACGGGCGTGCTCACGCCCGCGCCGAACGGCGGGACGCCGGTGGCGGCGTACGCCAGCACCGCGCCCAGCGAGAAGACGTCCGAAGCCGGGCCGACCGTGCGCCCCTCGGCCTGCTCCGGGGAGAGGTAGCCGGGGCTTCCGACCACGAAGCCCGACTGAGTGAGCGCGGTCGCGGCGTCCAGGGCCCGGCTGATGCCGAAGTCGATGAGCCGCGGCCCGTCCAGAGCCAGAAGGACGTTCGACGGTTTGACGTCCCGGTGGACGAGACCGAGGCCGTGCACGGCCTGCAGCGCCTCGGCCAGTCCGATCCCGAGCGAGTGGACGGCCGTGGGCGGCAGCGGACCGAACTCGCGGACCGCCGATCCCAGCGACGGTCCGGCGATGTAGCCGGTGGCCACCCAGGGGCGGTCGCTCTCGGTGTCGGCGTCCAGCACCGGCGCGGTCCATCGACCGCCGACCCGCCGGGCCGCCGCCACCTCCTGCCGGAACCGCACCCGGAACTCGTGGTCGGCGACGTAGGGCGGGTGCACCATCTTCACCGCCACCGTGCGCCCGCCTGCGGTCCGTCCCAGGAAGACCTGTCCCATCCCGCCCGCGCCGAGCCTGCGGAGCAGGCGGTAATCGCCCACCTGCCGAGGGTCCGCGGACCCGAGTGCCTCCACGCCGCCGTTCCTCTCGCCGTCACGCGTCCCGTCCTTCACGCCAGACGGTAGCGGCCACAGAGGCGGTTCCAATCTGAAGATCGGGAAATCCGCCGTTGCGCGAGGTCATGGCGTCGGGTGACCGTGGGCGGGTGCCACGCAGCGCAGGGCCTCCTGGCAGCCCGCAGGGGTCTATGCCAAGAGGCTGTCCAGGAGGCCCTGCTGTCTCTCTCCTACGCTCGCGCCGTCGCCGAGCGCGACAGTTGCCGCGGCGTGTCGTGCGACCTGGCGCGGCTCAGGTCAGTGCGCACGTCGGTCGGGGCCCCGGGGAGCTTCGAGTGTTGCGCGGCATCGACGGAACCGGGTCCGTGGATGGTGAGCTCGAAGTCCTGGTACGCCTTGGCGTCCAGAGCCAGCGGCAGGTGGACACGCCCGTCCCCGACCATGCGTCGTACCGCGGTGCGACTGAGGCCGAGCCCGAGCATGAGGAGTCGTTCGACCCGGACCGGCGCGGGCAGCTCGAAGCTGACCAGTACCTTGAGCGGTGTCGGGTCGTCGAGTGCGTAGAGGGGGGTGCGGGTCTCCAGTTCCCAGGTACCGGTCCAGTCGAGGCGGTATCCGTTCTTCGCGGCGAGCGACGCACTCATCGTCAGCTCCCGGACCACCGCCGGGTCGTTGGTCTCGTACGCCACCCGGCGAGCGGGCTCCAGCGAGGAGACGTGGGCGCGTTCGTGGACGGGCACCTTCGAGGTCCGGTCGCACGCGGCACAGCTCAGGAGAAGCCAGACGTCGAGGAGCTTGCCGTTCGCGTTGACGCGGATCTTGCCCGAGGGGCGGTGACGCGTGCCGGAGCAGTCCGGGCAGGGCCGCACGACGGTGGGCAGGGCGGACTGGCGCACGGCCCACAGGGCCTTGCGGTCGGTATTCATGGTTGTGGTTGCTTTCAGGACTCAGCAGGAGCTCTCGCGGGCCGGGCCGCGGCTCCCGGGATCTGACGGATGCACACGAGGGCGCGAGTCATCGCCTCGGGGCCGAGTCGTCAGGCTCCGAGGTCGATCGCGCGACGGGGTGACTGGTGCTACGTGGCAGCCGTTACAGGTCCATGCGGGTGATCGTGATCGATACCGCGGCCCGCAGGCAACTCATTTTCCGCCGGCCCGCCGGCGAGCCCTGTCGGTCTCTCGACCGTCCGCTGACTTCCACTTTCGGGACCGCCGACGGTCACGCGGGCGGGCGTCACACGCCCGAACGTGCCCGCGTCGGGTTGCGGCGGTCACGGGGCCGGGGCGTCATGGCAGGAGGGCCGAGCCGGCCTCCCCCGGGAGGTGGTGCGGCGCCGTTCCGTGGCAACTCGAGAGTGTCGGAGACCTTTGTGCAGACCGCGCGCACCTCGCAGCAGATCACCCATGACGTCATCGCCTACATGGAGCCCGCGCTGCGCGCGGCCGCGGCCCGGCTCGACGAGCCCGTCCGGCGGATGACGGAGTACCACTTCGGGTGGGTCGACGCCGAGGGCCGTCCGACGTCACCGGTCGGCTTCCGACGGCGGCCCGCGCTCGTCGCCCTGTTGTGCGCGGGCAGCAGCCCGCAGGCGTGGGACGCGGTCCGTACGGCCGCCGTCGCCGGCACACTGATGTCGGCCGCCGGAACGGTCCACGACGACATCATCGACCGGGAGATGCTCCGCAAGGGCCGGCCGACCCTCTGGACGGCCTTCGGCGTTCCGGCCGCGATCCAGGTCGGGGTCGCCCTGCACTGTCTCGCGTTCGAGCTCCTCGCCGAGGAGGGCGACCGGGTCTCCACCGAGCTGATCCGCCGGGCCGCCCGCGCCATCCGGGAGTGCTGCTCGGGACAGGTCCGCGACCTGGATTCCGAGGGCACGTCGCGGATGAGCCTGGACCTCGCTCTGGACCTGCTGGAGAGCACCATCGCCCGCCCCACCGCCGGCGTCTGCCTCGCCGGCGCCCTGGTGCGGGGCGCCGATGAGGACGAGCTGGTCGCAGCCGAGCGGTTCGGCTACCACGCCGGGATGGCCATGGCCTTCTTCGACGACTGGGAGGGCGTCTGGGGCACCTCCCGCGACACCCTGGAGGACCCGCTGGCCGACCTGCGGCGACGCAAGTCCCGGGCCTTCGCCGCAGTCGCCCTCCGGGCCGCCGGACCGGCCCGCGACCAGCTCGCCGCCTTCTACGACGACACCGCCGAGCCGACCCTCGACCAGCTCCGGCACGTCGCCGACCTCATCGAGGAGTGCCAGGGCCGTGCCTGGGTGGAGGAGCGGATCCGGGAGCACATCCGGTTGGCCCACGCAGTCCTGCCGCAGGCCGTCCCGGACCCGGTCGCGCAGGCCGAGCTCGCCGCGTTCGTCGCCGCCATCGCCGACGAGCTGCCCTGACCGGCGCAGGGAGGCCGGAGACGGGGGACGAACATCGGCAGCTCGTCCTGGCGCCGCCGACGGATGACGACCCGGGTCAGGAGTCGGTTGCGGGGATGACGATCTCGCGCTTGAGGATCTTGCCGGTCGGCCCCTTGGGGATAGCGGGGACGAGGGTGACGACCCGTGGGCACTTGTAGGCGGCGACCTGCGCCTCGGGCTTGAGGATCACTGCGGCTGCGACCTCCTCTCCCAGCAGGGCGTCCGCTATGCCGACGACGGCGACCTCGGCGACTGCCGGGTGCCTGTAGAGGGCCTCCTCGACCTCGCGCGGGTAGACGTTGTAGCCGCCGCGGATGATCACGTCCTTCTTGCGGTCGACGAAGAAGTAGTAGCCGTCCTCGTCGACCCGGGCGAGGTCGCCGGTGCGGAACCAGTCGTCGTGGACGGCGTCCGCGGTGGCGCGCGGCCGGTTGTGGTAGCCGGCCATCACGTTCTCGCCGCGGATCTCGATCTCGCCGACCTGGCCGGGGTCGGCCGTCGTCCCGTCGTCCCTGACCAGTCGCAGCTGGACGCCGCGGACGGGCAGGCCAATGGAGCCGGGCTTGCGCGGACGGTCCGGCGGGTTGAACGCGGCCACCGGAGACGTCTCGGACAGGCCGTAGCCCTCGAGTACGGCGACGCCGAAGCTCTTCTCGAAGCCGTGCAGCACCTCGACCGGAAGCGACGCACCGCCGGAGACGGCCAGGCGCAGGCGGGGGATGTCGAAGCCGTCGGGGAGCCGGGCGTGCAGAAGTGCCGCGTACATCGTGGGGACGCCGAGGAAGACGGTGACGGCGTCCCTGCGGACGGTCTCCAGCGCCGCTGCCGGATCGAACCGGGTGAGGAGGGTGAGCGTGGCACCGGCGGCGACGGCCGTGTTGAGGCCGCAGGTCTGGCCGAAGGCGTGGAACAGGGGGAGGCCGCCGAAGAGCACGTCGTCGGGGCCGACGCGGAACAGTGTCTTCGCGACGGTGGCGGTGTTGCTGAGGAGGTTCCGGTGCGTCAGTTCGGCGCCCTTCGGCGTGCCGGTGGTACCTGAGGTGTAGAGGATCACCGCGAGGTCGGTGTCCGCCGTGTCGGCGACGGCGGGCAGCGGTTCGACGTCTTCGAGCAGTGTGTCGAAGCCGGCCGGGTCGACGACGAGGAAGTCGGCCTCGGTGCCGGCGGCCGCCTCGGCCGCTTCGGCTGCCGACATCGGCGAGGTCAGCACCGTCCGGGCGCCGGAGTCGCGCAGGGCGAAGGCGATCTCCGGTGCCTTGAGGAGCGGGTTCAGCGGGACGACGACGGCGCCGGCGCGGAGGATGCCGTAGTAGGCGACGGGGACTGCGGCACGTTGGGCATGATCACGGCGACCCGGTCGCCCGGGCGGACCCCGCGGGCCTGCAGCAGCGCGGCGGTCCGCGCGCTCAGGTACACCTGAAGGCGGGCCCCTCAGCGAGGGCCGTGCAGCTCCTGCTGCCACAGTGCGTCGCAGAGCAGGTCCAGGCCCTGGCGCAGGTGGCGCCGGTAGGTGCCGTACGGAAGGCTCAGGCGGCGGGCGGCGGCCTCCTGGGTGGGCGCACCGGAGAAGTAACCCGCCGTCAGGGCCTCGCGGGCGCGTACGCCGCGCGGCTCACGGGCGAGATCGTCCACGGCCTTGCGCAGCAGGGCGCGCAGCTCCTCGACGGGATCGCCGAAGTCGGCCGCCAGGCGGGTGCGCAGCAGGGCGCAGGCGGCGAAGGCGCCCGCATCACGCCAGTGCGCCAGGGCCTCGCGCACGGCCTGGTCGAACGCGGTGCGTGAGACGCCCGACGGCCCGGCCTGGGCGGGCACGGCCGTGGCCGATATGAAGTGGCGGAGCCAGGTCTCGACGGGCACCTGGCGCCAGTCGACGCCGAACAGGCCGTAGGTGTGCGCGCCGACCCGCGGTCGTGCACCGGTGTCGGTGAGGCTGCCCTTGACGCGTGCGGACCACGCCTCGGCGTCCCGCCAGACGGCGAAGCCGTAGGCGCGACCGCGGGCGCGGGCGGATTCCGCCTGGGCGCGGGAACTGCTCAGGTCGATGACACGCGAGGGGACCTGGTACCGCTCGGGGTAGACCGTGAAGCGGCTGATGCCGATGTGCTCGCCGGGGCGCACCGGTGCGGTGGCGTCGGTGTACTCCCACGCGGCGGCCACGACGGGATCGGTGGCCAGGTCCTCGGGGTCGGCAGGGGCGGGTAGGGCGAGGCGCGCGGTGAACGCCACGATGCGGCCCGTGCTCACCAGACGGTAGACGCTGAAGGCCTGCGGCTGGCGCTGCGCCCAGTAGCGGACCAGCTCTGCGGAGGCCGGGCCCTCGGTCTGGGCGGCCATGCGCAGCACGACATCGAGGTCGTCCGGGTGCAGCGGCCGGTCGTGCACCTCGTCCTCACGGGACCAGGTGCGCAGACGCGCCACGATCTCCCCGTCCCGGAAGAGGTAGAAGAGCTCGTCGGTGACGGTCCAGACCCGGTCGGCGGGTGCCTCGCGCAGCAGACGCAGGTACTCCTCGGCCAGCCGCTGGCGCATCGTCACGAAGGCGTTGGGGGCCCGCCAGCGCAGGTCGGCGGCCAGCGTCTCGCGTGCGGCGTCGTGCGGGTGGAGCCCCCGGTGGGTGGACTCCATGAATGGCAGGTCCCTGAGCCAGGCGAAGAGCAGGTGGGCGTCCTCGCCGGGCAGCACCGAGGCGAGCAGTTCCTCGGAGGTCGAGTAGGCCTGGGCGGCCACCTCCAGGGCGCGGCGGTGGGCCGCGGTCGGTACCTCGCCGATCAAGCCCGACAGCAGGGTGTGCAGGACGTCGGCCGAGGGCGCCCAGACGTCCTCCCGGCTCCAGTCCGCCGCCGTGGAAGCGGCCGCGAGGGACAGGGCCAGCGGGTTGCCCCCCGCGAAGCGCAGTACCCGCTCGCGCAGCTGGGGCAGGACCTGCGCCGTGGTCAGCAGGCTCCGAGCCTGGTGCTCGGAGAACGGCTCCAGTTCACCGACGTGCAGGAGCCCGGCCCAGGCGGGATCGGCGGTCCACTGCGGCTGCGGCGCGATCCGGCCCGCCAGCACCACCAGGGCGTCGTCGGCGGCGCGGGGCAGGAAACGCTGCCACAGCCAGCTCTCCAGCCACTGGCAGTGCTCGAAGGAGTCGACGAACAGGACCGTCCCGGGGACGTTCAGGAAAGGAGCGGCGACACGCTCGAAGTCGGCCGGGTCCCGGCTCACGAAACGGCCGTCCAGCTCCAGGAGCGACCGTCCCGTCGCACGGGCGTGGTCCGCCAGACGACGGAGCAGTGTCGACTTGCCGATGCCGCCCGGCCCGACCACGTAGAAGGCGAACGGCGCCTGCGGATCGCCGGCCAGGGCCTGTGCGAAGCGGCCGATCTCCTCGTCCCGGCCGATGAAGGCCTGGACCCGTGCGCTGCTCAGTCTCTCTTTGACGGACGCCATGACGGCTCCTCTCCCCATGTGTCGGCACCGGACCATGCCGTCCGGACGTGAGCTCCGGGCCCCTGCGGTGACGGACACCGGATCGAGGCGTGTGGTTGCGGATGGCGGGGCCGCCGGAAGCTCCTGGACGGTGCCTCCGGGCCTGCCGTGCCCGTCAGGACTGCGGCGACCGCCGGGCCCGATCGACGCGGCACTGTGCGGACGCCCTGTTCCGCGTCACGTGACGAGTCCCAGGTTCCGGTCGTCGGCGTGGCCGGCGACGAGGAGGGTCGTCTCCTCGACGCACTGGAAGCGCCCGTCGGGGGCGAACCGGGCGAAGAGGTACACCTCGGTGCGGGAGGTGCGGCCGTTGTGCTGCGTGATGGTGACGGTGTGCCGGTCGGCGTAGCGCAGACCGTCGCGGAGTTCGTCGTGGACCTCGATGTGCCCGCTGCGGACCAGGGAGCGGAGTCGGGTCATGTGCTGGGCGAAGCCGCTCCGGTCGCTCCACACGCCGTTGGTGCGCTGGCGGTAGTCGGGGGTGAAGTGCCGGTCGATGGCTTCGTCGAGGTCGAGGCCCGGACTGAACAGCAGGTCGTTGATGGCTCGGGTGATGTCGGTCGCGGTCATCGCGCTCTTCTCCAGGAGGGGCTGGTGGTCGTGGTGCGGGACGGCCCCGGCCGGCCTCGCGGATGGTGACCGGGCGCGGGAGGGGCGTCAGCCGTGGCCGGCGACGCGTTCGTGGACGGGGGTGAAGTCCAGCGGCAGGGAGGCGGGGCCGCGGGTGTACAGCCCGGTCTCCCGGTAGCGGAAACCGGGGCTGTAGCGGACCCGGTCGAGCACGGGGAGCAGCAGCGCGGCCACGGTCTCGATCTCGGCGCGGGCGAAGGCCGCGCCGACGCACTGGTGGAGTCCGGCGCCGAAGGCCAAGTGCTGGGCGGCGGCGGTGAAGGAGCGGGCGGTGCCCAGATCCGGACGGTGGATGTCGAAGGTGTCCGGGGCGGTGAAGGCCTCGGGGTCGCGGTTGGCCGCGCCGATCACGCAGAAGACGGTGGCGCCCGCCGGGACACCGTGCCCGCGACCACGGCTTCCTGCTCCGCCTGGCGGGGGACGAGCTGGACGGGCGGGGTGAAGCGCAGTGTCTCGGCGATGGCGGCGGGCAACAGGGCCGGGTCCCGGCGGACCTGCGCCAGCTGCTCGGGGTGGTCGATCAGGTGCTTGAAGAGGAGGCCGAGGGTCTTGTCGGCGGGCTCGACGGCGGCCACCAGGACGTTGATGATCAGCGCGGTCACGTCGCGGGTGCTCATGGCGATGCCGTCGAACTCGGCCGTGCACAGTGCCGATATCAGGTCCTTGCCGGGGTGGCGGCGCCGCTGTTCGATGATCGGGACGAGGTAGGCCTCCAACTGCCGGGCGCGGTCCATGCAGTGGCGGCGGCGTTCGTCGGTCAGGGTGATGCTGGTGATGAACTCGCCGACCCCGCCGAGCCAGTCGGTGACCTGCCGCCAGACCTTCTTGTCCAAGCCGAGGACGTCCAGGGTCACGCGGACGGCGAAGGGCTTGCCGAAGTCGTTGACGAGGTCCATCCGTCCCCGGGGAAGGAACGGCGCGACGAGCTCGGTGGCGTTGGCCCGGATCGCGCGTACCTGATCCTGCAACGCCTGCCCGGTGAAGCCCCGGACGACGATCTTTCGCTTCGCGGTGTGCTCCGCCCCGGCCATCTGGGCGAGGACCGGCCCGCGCATCACCGGCTCGGCGCGCACCTGCAGCGTCTCGGTCGTGAACGCCTCATGGTCGGTCAGCACCTGCTTCACGTCCCGGTAGCGGGACAGGAAGTAGCTGTCGATCGCCGGCTCGTAGTGCACCGGTGAGTGCTCCCTCAGCCACGCGAAGTACCGGTCGGGTGCCGCGGCGAACTCCTCGGACAGGATGCTGAAGCGGGGAACCATGGACAGGGCGGACCTCTCGGGGAGGGGCAGGGAGCGCCGGGGTGACCGGGTGCTTCGGTGACGGGGGTGACGCTGAACGGGGCGGCGGACGGCGGTCTCGGCCGATGAGGATCCGCTGCCCGGGTCTCAGGCCGGCGCCGAGCGACGCGAGGATCTCCGACGACCGGGGCCGGGGTCCGCGGGAGGAATGGGAGTTCGCCCGCCGGGTGGGAAACGGTGCGCTCTGCCCGCCGGTGCCGGCGGAGGGAGGCGGTCCGCAGCCCCGTGCAGCGCGTCCGGACGGCAGAGCTCCACGCTCCGCGCCGTGAACGTGCAGTCAACTCGCACTCTGGGCAACGTCGTCGGTCCTACGTCCGGGCGGCCAATGAGGTCCACCGCCAGAGCGGCTGGACGCCGACCCGCCGGTGGAGACTTGTCGTGCGCACTATAACCCGAAGCCCCGTCGACAAAAGGGCAGCGGTTCCGGACCACGAGTCGTTCGTACCGGGCGAGTTACCGCACCGTGGATGATCCGCGAATCGGGTGGCACGCTCGCCGAGGTCCGCGGGGCGCGGTCGGACGGTCCTTGCCCGGCAAAGGTGACGCCGCGATGGGGACCGATTCCGGTCTGCGTCAGCCCCCGAGCTGCGGCACCAAACTGTCGTACCTCACGACTCTTCAGCAGCGCGGCCAGCTCCAGCTGCTGTGCGGCGGGGCGCGATCGGCACGCCAGAGCCGGACTGGGGTGTCGGCATGGACCTCGGCCGACGGGCCGCTCGGGTGTCGAGGCCGCGGTCTGCGGCGGGCAGTCCGGCGGTCCAGCTGCCGTCGGGGTTGTGGTGCTCCCAGACCATCCCGCGGGTGGGCAGGCCGGTGATGGGGTGGTCCCGGTAGTGGCGGGCCCACTCGGGGTACGGCCAGGTCCGGTCCTCTGTGAGCAGGGCTCCGAGGCGGAGGCGTTCGGAGCCCAGCGTGGCCTCGACGCTCTTGGCGAGCCGCCGGGTGGTGTCGACCTGCTCCCGTGGCGGGCCTTGAAGCCGTCCGGTGAGCGGAAGGGCGACCGGGTGCGGATCGGGATGCCGTCGGTGTCGATCCAGTCCGCGGTGACCGCGCCGGTGCCGCCGAGGGCGACGACCGACCGGTAGAAGAGGTTCACCCAGGGCGCGCCGCAGGCCCGCGCCCCGAGCCGCACTGTCCGGTCGGGGCCGAGGCCGCAGGTGGGTACCGTCCGCTCGGCCAGCTCGTTCGGTGGGACGCCGAACCGTGCGGCGCTGAGGCCGACCGTCAGGACAGCCCGCCCGCATCGGCGGTGAGGACGGACCCGCGGATGGAGGTGTCGGCATCGGCCGCCATGTTCGTCCAGGACAGGAAGACCTTCTGCGGAGTGTCGTTGCCGAACACGGCGGCGGCGCTCAGGTCGAAGCGGTTTCTTGCGACGCCGGAGCTGACCTGGACCTTGGGTCCGATTTCGAGTTCGGAGTCCGAGCACAGCTGTGCCATCACGGTCGGTACGGTGTCGTTGGTGTCCGCGCTCTTCTCCACCCAGGCGAGGACGAAGCGTCCGCCCGGCAGCGCCGTGAGCGCGGGCGAGGTCCGGTGGAAGTGCTTCGGTGAGCCCGCGAAGGCGCTGGTGATGGCGTGACCGTCGCCGGCCGGGTCGAAGACGCTGGCCACGGCGGTGGTCTGGAGGACGCCGAGGTCGCTGTTCACCGTGGAGTTGATGTGCGCGGCGACGAACCGTCCGTTGTCGAGGGCCGTCAGCACTCCCCGGCCAAGGCGTCCGAATCCCGTCACGTTGGAGCGGATCTCGCCCGCCCGGGGCGTGCCGTCGAAGCCGAAGACGCGGTAGACGAGCCCGCTGCCGCCCACCGCCTCGCCGTCGGTCCAGGCGACGACGAAGTCCCCGTTGCTCAGCACCGTCACGGTCGCATCGGTGTGGAAGCTCTCGCTGGTGTTGACGGCGATCTCGGCGCCCTTCTTCTGCCCCTCGGGGCCGAATCGCTGGGCGCGGATGCGCTGCTGCGCGCTGCCGCCCGTCCAGGTGACCAGGCAGCCGCCGTCGATCATCCGGGTGACCGTCGGCGGGAAGGTGGGATCGACGTCGTCGGTGCTGACCTGCACCGGCGGCCCGACCGGTTGCGCGCCGGCGAGCCGTCGCAGGACCACGTGCGGAGTCGGCGGGGGCAGGTTGAACGGCTGCTCGATCCAGGCCGCGAAGGTCTCCGTCCCGATGGAGTCCACGAAGGGCCGCTGCCGGTTCGTGTTGTTGCCGGGTGGTGTGTCGCTGACGAGGAACTCCGACCCGAGCGCGGTGCCGGAGGTGTTGACATGCCGGCCCTTGATGCCGGCATCCCCGGCGTCCGCCCAGACCGCTGTGAACAGCCCGCTGCTGATCAGCGCGTCGGCGCAGGGCTGCGACTGACCTCCTGTGGTGGACGTGTTGACGGCAAATTCACCCATGATCGTTCTCCAGGACAGTGGGTTGTCGCGGGCGTTTTCTCACGCGCCCGGGCCTACAGCCAGAACTCGACCCCGAATTCGACGCTGACTGCGTGGTGGGTGGTGTCGGCCGGACAGGCGCCGTCGAAGTCGCCGTCTCCGGCGAGGAACAGGACGCCGTACTTTCCGCAGACCTTCCAGCCGGACTTGAAGTGATCGAACGGGCCCCAGCTGGTGGGCAGTTGGTATGCGGTGCCGGCGGTGTGCGGGCCGAAGGCGGTGCAGTGGTTGCCGCCGGCGTCCGCGGTGAACATGGCCTCACACGTGGTGCAGTGGTTGAAGCCTTCCGTCCAGCCGCCGACAACGGAGATGTCGCCCCGGCCCGAGGGGTCCTCCGTCATCTCGAACGCCCAGTCGCGGTTCGGGATGTGACGGCCGATCAACTGGGGAGGCGTCCCCGGGACGGGGTCGGCGGTGCAGGACCCGTTGGGTGCCGGGTCATACGGAGGCGGATCGTTCGGGGGTGGCCAGCCGCTGTAGAAGAGCGAGAGACAGTTGTGGCACCCGGTCCAGCCGAAACGTGTGGGCATCGTCGGTCCCTGTGACTCGTCGCGGCGCTCCACGGGGGCCGCGAGCCGGTGGGGGAGTGCAGGTGGGCGCGCTTCCAACGTAACGCCGCACGGACGGTGCAGGCATGTGGATCAAGCCATGGCCGCCCGGGCGGCGCCGACCCGTCGCTGCCCGGAACGACCGCGCTCCGACACGGCAGGGCCGAACCTCCGCAGCGCCCCCTTCCCCCGGTCGAGGGCCGGGGGTCATTCGGATGCACCTGCACGCACGCGCGCATCCCGGCCGGACTGCCAGCACCTCACGCTCCCATGCCGGCGGAGCCCAACCGGGTGCCACGCGCCCATAGTGGGCGCCGGTCGGGCGCCTCGGAGGGTGCGACGGGTCGACGGGGTGTCGGGCCGTCAGGCTGCCAGGTCCACCCCCGTGGTGGCGCCGGCCAGTGCGGCCCAGACCACCTCGGGGTGCTTGATGTCGCTGTGCGCGCCGGCGAACGGCGACTGGTCCGCCTTGATCACCTCGTCGCCGCGCAGCCGGTAGAAGCTTCCGGCCTTCAGTGGGTACGGCTGACCGGCGGGTTTGAGGTCGAACTGCTCGGCGCCGCCCTGCTGGAAGCCGTCGTGGCCCATCCCGCCCCAGCGGTAGGTCAGATCGCTGGCGGCCTGGTCGTCCTCGTTGTTGAGCATCGAGGCCGCCGGGTACCACCAGCCGACCGCCCGGTCGCCGAGCGAGAAGGTGGACTGCAGCGGCCCGGCGACCCGGTCGAAGTACGGGGCCAGGAAACCGTTGTGGCCGGCGTCCACCGGGATCGGCGCGGCGAAGCTGAAGTGCGAGAAGGCGCCCTGGATCAGCAGCATCGAGGCGACCGGGCTGCCGATGCCCTCCGGCAGGCCGGGCAGGGCGAACGAGACCAGCCGGGCGCCGAAGCTGTGCCCCATCAGGTGCACCCGCAGGCCGTTGCCCGCGCACCGGCCGAGCAGCGGGCCGAGGCCGTCCTTGCCGACCACCCCGGCGCGGTTCTTCATCTCGTAGTAGCTGGCGGTGCGCAGCGCCTCCCGGGCGCCGTGCCAGAGCACCTTGAACGGGTTGGGGAAGCTCTGTGCGTCGCCCTGCTCGCTTGCCAGCCCTGCCAGGGCGCTGAACACTTCGCCGGTCGGCTTGTCCAGCACCGCCTGCTGGCCGCTGTCCTCGCCGGCCAGCGGCGGGGAGGTGACCAGGCCGCCGATCAGCTGGTGGCAGCTTCTCAACTGCTCGGCTTCCTGGGGCTGTTGCTCGAGGAGCGTGGTGATCTCGGTCAGTTTGGCCTGCTCCGCCGGAGCGAAGGCGGGGGCGAGTGCGGTGGCCAGTTCGGCCGGGGTGGAGGGGGTGGACGGGGTGTCGGGGGCGTCCTCGGGGAAGAGCATCGAGGGCCAGAGCACGCCGACCACGCCCACCTTCCCGTGCCAGGACGGGGCGAACGAGTCGATCTGGCGGGCGAGTTCATCGAAGGTGTACCCGTAGAGGGCGCGGGCGCCGGTCTCCGAGTTGTTCCAGCCATGGGAGAAGACGAACAGCTCCCGTAACCCGCTGCCGGGCAGCGCGGCCACCAGGCCGTCGTCGTCCAGCAGGTGCCCGTCGCTGTCGAACCGGACCTCCCAGTACGGGAGTCCGGCGATCGGTGCAGCCATGGTGGAGTCATCTCCTCCGGTCTAGATGTTGGACATCACGCGCATCAGGTCGAGCAGGCCGTGACCCTCCAGGTAGCGGTCGCGGCCGAGCGAGGTCGCGTTGGCGCAGAACAACTCCTTGATCTCGCGCGGGCGGCCGATGAACTCGGGCCGGACGGAGAGGAAGGCGGCGACGGCACCGGAGACGTGCGGGGCGGCCATCGAGGTGCCGCTCTGCTCGGTGTAGACCGGCACGGCCGCCGGGTCGGCGCCCGCCGGGAGCAGGGCGGCCAGGTCGCCGCGCAGGCCGCCGGTGGCACAGGAGGTGATCCGCTCGCCGGGGGCCAGCAGGTCCGGCTTCAACCTGCCGTCCAGGGTCGGCCCCTTGGAGGAGTTGTAGGTGACGCCGTACTCGTGCGGGCGATCCCGGTGTGTGGAGCCGACGGTGATCGCGCCGTCCGCGTTGCCCGGGTCGGTGATGGAGGCCAGCACCCCCCGGGTGTCGGTGCCGCCCTCGCCCGGCACCCGGGTGCCGAAGCCGCCGTTGCCCGCGCTCACCACGACCACCACGCCGCTGGCCGCCAGCAGATTGACCTCCCGGCAGACCGGGCTCTGGCCGCAGGCGTACTCGGCGGCGTCCCAGGGACAGCCGAGGCTGAGGTTGACGCCGTGTACCACCAGCAGGCGACCGCCGGTGTTCACCTTCTCCCGCAGGTAGTACAGCGCCTCGATCACCGCGCTGGACGAAGTGACCAGTGAATCGCCGCGCTGGGCCAGCACCTTGAGGCTGACCAGCTGGGCCCGGGGGGCGATACCGCGTAGTGAACGGCCCTCGGCGAGCTCGCGGGACTTCCGGACGGGTAAGCCGCCGATCAGCTGTAAGCGGGTGATCAGCGGGGTGCTGTCCGGCGGCAGGCCGCCCGCGATGATCCCGGCCACATGGGTGCCGTGGCCGGCGGGGTCGGTGAGCGGCTGCTCCGCCGGGTCGGCCGGGCCGTCGGGCACCAGGCCGGTGAAGTCCCGGTGGAGGTCGGAGACTTGGCCCTGCAGGGTGTCCTCGGCGAAGTGCGGGTGGTGCTCGTCGATGCCGCTGTCCATGACCGCCCAGACGATGCCCAGGCCGGAGGAGGCGTAGCAGCGGGCGACGGCGTCGGCCTTGATGGTGGAGACCGAGCGGTCGATGTGCGCGTCCATCGTGTAGTCCGGCCATACCCGGAACACGGTCGGCCGGCCGGAGGACTCCTGGTCCTGCTGCAGCAGCAGCTGGATCTCGTCGGGGCTGAGCAGGCAGCGCAGATAGCTCGCGGCGACCCGGATCGGCTGCGGCCCGCGGGGGAAGACCCGCTCGTACAGGCCGAGGAAGGCGGTTCGGGTCTGCTCGGTGTCCGGGTCCCGGGTGAGGTCCACCTCGACCAGCACCGGGCTGCGGTTCTCGTCGTCGATCGGCACCACCCGGCTGCGCTGCTCGACGGAGCCCGGTTTGAGCGCCGGGCTGACCTGGCTCAGGATCACCCCGCGCGGCGGGAGGGGCTCGCTCCCCGGTGCAGGCTTCATCGTGGGCACCTCCCGTGGCGGCGTACGGTACCCCTGGGTCCACCATGCGCCTGGCCGCCCGGCCTGTCATCTGCGCCTGCCTCGCAGCGCCCCCCACAGCAGTCGGCCCGCCGGCGCAGGACCGGCGAGAGTCCGCGGCTGCACTGCGTGAGGAACCAGGGGCCGCACCGAGTGTGATGGTCCGTCCGGAGCTGCCCGGTTGGCTCCGCGGACGGCGGTGCAACGACCGGCCGGGCCGCTCGAGTGCGCCGGGCATCGGTGGGCGGGCGTCACCCGAGGTGTGGCCTGCGGGCGGGTGACGCTCCCGTCCGGTTCACCAGGTCCTGCCGGCGTGCTGTTCGAAAGGAAGTCCGGTGTGCGTTTCCACGTCGGCCGGGACTTGCGGGGCCGGGGACTTGCGCCCACTCTGCGTGGCCGCCCGCGGTCGTCGATGCCGTTCCGCCCGTTCCACCAAGTGGCTCCGATCGATCCGCCGCCGAGCGGGATCCGCCGCCGCGCCACGAAAAATAATCCTGCGAAAAATTCCCGTTCCGGTCCGAACCCTGCTACGGTCGTAGTAGTTGCGGTTTTGGTTCCCATGAACTCTGTGTGCGCCTGCTGGTTCTTGCCGCAGGCGTATTTTGTTTCCCGGTTCTTCCGGTGGGTCATCAGTACGGCGACAGCAAGCCCGCAAAGTGTGGGCTACAGCGCCTCTGAAGGAGAATTTTTATGGCTTTTGGCACCGTTAAGTGGTTCAACGGGGAAAAGGGCTTCGGTTTCATCGCGCAGGAGGAGGGCGGCCCGGACGTGTTCGCCCACTTCTCGAACATCAACGCCCAGGGCTTCCGTGAGCTGCTTGAGGGCCAGAAGGTCGAGTTCGACGTCACGCAGGGCCAGAAGGGCCTGCAGGCGGAGAACATTCGCCCCCTCTGACACCTCCGCCGCGCGGCCGTCGCCGCGTAACGGAAAGGGCCCGTGCCGCACACAGCGGCACGGGCCCTGGTCGTTGAGGGCCGCAAACTGCCGTTGTTCTCGCACACTTCGACGAATCATGCCCATGTGTGTGACCGGGGGCGCCCGAGAGCATCCAGGGCGTCCAGAATTCCGCTATCCGTTCCGGCTCACGTCCTCTGCGAAAGGCGTTCTGGGCGGCCCGGGACACGCGACCGGGAACGGCGGGCACCGTGACCCTCACCTCTGCGCGCCGCGTAGCCTGAATTCACGATCGCCGATGCGTGGGCCGCTGCAATTGCCACGCGGTCGACGACGGCATCGTCGGCCGGGCCGACGACATTTTTTGCAGCCTCGCCGCCGGCCGGCTCCCCGGAGGACCCGGCGCGTCGGGACCACGGCGCTTCCGCAGCAGTACGAGCGGTTCCCCGGGCGGCTGAGGCAGGGATGCCCTGCCTGGATCGATGGTCGGTGCGGCTCATAGGGTCGGGGTATGGCAGACAAGCAGGGTCGGAGTGCGGTGCGGGGTCCGGGGCGTCCCAGGGAGGAGCGGGTCACCGGTGCGGCGCTGGACGCCGTGGTCGCGCTGGTCGCCGAGCGGGGGATGAGCGCCGTCACGATGGACGCCGTTGCCGAGCGGGCGGGGGTGAGCAAGCCGGCCATCTACCGGCGCTGGGCGGCCAAGCAGGAGTTGATCATCGCCGCCGCCGAGGCCCGGATCGGGGAGCTGTCCATTCCCGACCGGGGGGACTTCCGCGCGGAACTGCGCGAGCTGCTCACCGCGCGCATGGAGTCCTACTGCCAGCCGGGTGTCGACCGCTTGCTGGCGGGTGTCATCGGCGCGTCGGCGGAGGCGGACGCCGACCGGGGCGCGTACGGCGCGTACTCCTCGCGCGTCATGGGGGAGACCCGGCGCATCCTGGAGCGCGGGATCGAACGTGGTGACGTGCGGCCCGACACCGATGTCCGGTCGGTGGCGACCATGGTCGCCGCGCCGATGGTGTTCCGCCTGGTCGGGGAGCTGGAGCTGCCGGACCGGCACCTGGTGGAGGCGGTGGTCGAGCTGGTCGCCCGCGCCGTGGGGGTGCAGCACTGAGTCGCGGCCCGGGCCGGCGGGGGCGGTGAAATCGGTCGACGCAGACCCTTGCCGAGGCATGCCCCGATAACGATACTTCCGGTAACGAATTCCTGATCGTCGCCGCGGAGGTCCCGCATGTCCACTGCCGCCGTTCCCCGCCCCGCCCTCGACAAGCCCCTCATGCACTACGGCCGGCGCGTCCTGGAGCGCACCGCGCCCGGCGCCCCCCGCGCCGAGTACCGGCTCCTGGGCCTTGCCCCGCTCACGCCCCACATCGGTGCCGAGATCACCGGCGTCGACCTCTCCCGCCCGATCGGCGACGACCTCGCCGAAGAACTGCGCCAGGCCCTGCTGGAGTGGAAGGTGGTCTTCTTCCGAGACCAGCACACCTTCGGCCCGGAACACCACCTCGCCCTCGCCGCCGTCTGGGGCGAGCCGGAGGCCAACCCCTTCTTCGCCCAGGGCGACACCGTCGGCGTCTCCCGGCTGGCCAAGGACGCCACCGCCGTCGGCACCGAGAACATCTGGCACAGCGACCACTCCTTCATGGCCGCGCCCGCCCTCGGGTCCGTGCTGCGCGCGGTCGAGATTCCGGCCGCCGGCGGCGACACCATGTGGGCCGACATGGGAGCCGCGTACGACAACCTCTCCGAGGAGACGAAGGGTCGGATCGAGGGCCTCACCGCGGTGCACGACTGGGTGCCCAGCTGGGGCGCGATGATGACCGAGGAGCAGATCGCCCGCCTGCGGGAGAGACTGCCGGCCGTGGAGCACCCGGTCGTCGTTCGCCACCCGCGGACCGGGCGGAAGCTGCTGTACGTCAACGAGCCGTTCACCACCCGGATCGTCGGCCTCTCCGACGCCGAGAGCCGTGACCTGCTCGACGAACTCGTCCTGCAGGCCCGCATCCCGGAGTTCCAGGTGCGCTTCCGCTGGCAGCCGGACTCCGTTGCGATCTGGGACAACATCGCCGTCCAGCACTACGCGATCAACGACTACTACCCCAGCGCCGCGTCATGGAGCGGATCGCGATCGCCGGCGTCCCGCTCTCCTGAGCCCGGCACACGTCGCAGTCCCGCCCGGTCTGCCACCGCCGGTCCGCCGTGACGGGTGGACCGGCGGTGCCGGCGCCCGCCCACCACCTTGTACTCCGCCCCGCCAGCACACTCCGGAGGAACCCTTGACCGCCGCCGACACCCCCGCGAGAGCGCTCGCCCAGGTCCCTCCGGAAGACCGCCGAACCACCGGCCGCGCCTGGACGGTCACCGGCCTGCTGGTGGTCTTCATGATGGTCAACTTCGCGGACAAGTCCGTCCTCGGCCTGGCGGCCGACGAGATCCGCGCGGACATGGGCCTGTCCGCGACCGACTTCGGGCTCGCCAACAGCGCCTTCTTCCTCCTGTTCTCCGTCGCTGCGGTCGTGGTGGGGCTGCTCGCCGATCGCGTGCGGCCGAAGTGGCTGCTGCTGGGCATGGCCGTGCTCTGGTCGGTCGCCCAGGTGCCGGCCGCCGTCGGCGGCGGCCTGGCCGTTCTGATCGGCTCGCGCGTCCTGCTGGGCGCCGCGGAGGGGCCCGCCTTCCCCGTCGCCCAGAAGGCAGCGCTGGCCTGGTTCCCCGACCACCGGCGCAACCTGCCCGGTGCGCTGGTCACCCTCGGAGTGACCCTGGGGGTCATCACCGCGGCCCCCGGGCTGACCTGGGTCATCCACGAGCACGGCTGGCGGGCGGCGCTCTGGGTGGTCGCGGCCGTCGGAGCGGTGTGGGCCGCGCTCTGGGCCGTGTTCGGCGCCGACGGCCGGCACCGCACCGACGACGAACAGCACACCGCCCCCGCATCGGACGCCCCTGCCGAGCGGGCCGGCTACCGGCGGATCCTCGGCACCCGCACCTGGATCGGCGCCACCGCCGCCTACTTCACGACCTACTGGTGCGTCGCACTGACGCTCGTGTGGCTGCCTTCCTACCTGCACACCGGCCTCGGCCACTCCCCGGAGGCCGCCGGCCGGCTGATCGTCCTGCCCTGGGCGATCGGCGCGGTCGCACTGCTCGGCCAGGCCTGGTTCACCGGCCGGCTGATGCGCCGCGGTGTCTCCGGCCGCCGGGCCCGCGGCTGGGTCGGCGGCAGCCTGCTGCTCGTGGGCGCGATCGCCTGCCTCGCCCTGCCGCTGGTGGACGGCACCGCGGCCAGGACCGCGCTGCTGGCCATCGGCTTCGGCCTGGGCGGCTCGTTCGCCACCGTCGCGGTCACCACCGTCGCAGAACTGGCCCCCGCCGCGCGGCGCGGCGGCGCCCTCGGCTGGATGAACGCCACCGTCACCACCGCGGGCCTTGTCGCTCCCGCCGTCGTCGGACGCCTCGTCGACAGCCAGGGCGTGACGGGCTACCAGAACGCCGCCCTGCTCACGGGCGCCCTCCTGGTGGTCGGTGCGCTGGCCGCCTTCACCATGATCGACCCCGCCCGGGACGCCCCGCGCCTGCGCGGCTGAGCCGGCCCGTGGCCCTGACTGCCCCCCACCCCACTCCCGAGGAGCCGACCGTGACCGATCCGGTTGCCGACATCGACCTGCTGGACCGAGCCGTTGCCGACCTCCGCGAAGGTGCCCCCTCGTGGTCGGGAACCCCGCTCACCGAACGGATAGCGCTCCTGACGCGCATGATGCCGCGGATCGCCGACGGCGCCGCGGACATGGCCGCGGCCGGCGCGCGGGCCAAGGGGTACGGCCCCGAGTCCACCTGGGCGGCAGAGGACTGGATCGGCGCCCCCTGGGCGCTCGCCCAGAACGTCAGCGCCTACCTGCACGTCCTGCGCCGGATCGCCGCCGGCGAGGAACCGCTCGCACCGGGCTCCGTGCACGAACGCGACGGCCGCGTCCTCGTCGACGTCTTCCCCGCCACCCGCTGGGACTCGCTCCTGCTCAACGGGTTCACCGCCCACGTGCGGATGCGTGCCGGCACCACCGCCCAGCAGGTACGGGACCGCGCCGCGAGCCCGTACCGCGGCCGGCCCGCCGACCCGGGCGTCGCCCTGGTGCTCGGCGCCGGCAACGTCGCGGCCATCACCGCCCTCGACATCCTGCACAAGCTCTACGCCGAGGGCCAGGTCGTCATCGCGAAGATGAACCCGGTCAATGCCTACCTGCGCCCGCACTTCGAGCGGATCTTCGCCGACTTCACCGAACGGGGCTGGGTACGGTTCGTCGACGGCGGTGCGGCCGAGGGCAGTCACCTCGCCGCCCACCCGGGCGTCGACGCCATCCACGTCACCGGCAGCGAGCGCACCCACGACGCCATCGTGTGGGGCACCGACGAGCGGGCCGAGCAGCGGCGCCGCGACGACACCCCGCTGACCGGCAAGCCGTTCAGCAGCGAACTCGGCGGCGTCAGCCCGTACATCGTGACGCCCGGGCCGTGGTCCGCCGCGGACTTCCGCTACCAGGCCGAGCACATCGTGACCAGCAAGATGAACAACTCCGGGCACAACTGCGTCGCCGGCCAGATCCTCGTGCTGCCCCGTGCCTGGGACGGCACCCGGCGCCTGCTGGACGAGATCCGCACGGTGCTGCGCGCGCTGCCGCCGCGCTCCGACTACTACCCGGGCGCCAGGCAGCGGCTCGCCGCCGTCCGCAGGGCACACCCGCAGGCCGAGGCCCACGCCGACGGCGGCTGCCGCCTCCTGGTGCCCGACATCGCCGGCGACGACGACATGCTGGTCACCGGCGAGGTCTTCGCCAGCGCCCTGGGCGTGGTGCGACTGCCCGGCGACACCCCCGACCGGTTCCTGCGCCACGCCGTCGACTTCGCCAATGACCGCCTCCCCGGCACTCTCGGCGCGACCCTCCTCGTCCACCCGCGGACGGAGGGGGAGCACCGCACCTCGGTGGAGGCCGCCGTCGCCGAACTCCGCTACGGCACCCTGGGCATCAACTGCTGGTCCGCGGTCGGATTCCTGCTCGGCTACACCCCCTGGGGCGCCCATCCGGGGCACACCCCGCAGAACATCGGCAGCGGCATCGGCTTCGTCCACAACGCCTTCATGCTCGAGGACATCGAGAAGACCGTCCTGCGCGCACCCTTCGCCCCCGCACCGCGCGGTGTGCTCACCGGCTCCCCGTCCCTCTCTCCCCGCCCCCCGTTCTTCGTCACCAACCGCACCGCGTGCACCACCGTCGAGCGCGTCACCCGATTCACCACGGCGCCGGCACTGGCGAAGCTCCCCGGAATCATCGCCTCCGCCGTACGCGGCTGACCCTCCCGAACAGCCGTCGACCGCCGCATCCTGGAACCCCATACCGGACCCCGCCCTCCTGGGGCAGCCAGGTACGGGGGTCTGCGGCAGCTCTCAGTTCCGGCCGGGCTCCGGCCCTGTCCAGCCGGCCGCGCCGACGCAGGCCTCGTTGCCCTCCGGGTCGGACAGCACCCAGTGGGAGGGAGCGAATTCGTCGTTGACCAGGCGGGCCCTGGCGGCGATCGCCGCGGCGATCCGGGCCTCGGCCAGGTCGTAGGGCACCCAGACGTCGACGTGGACCCGGTTGCGCTGGCGGGCGTGGCTCCTCCATCTGCTGGAAGTAGAACGGCGCCCCGCGGCGGTGCGGGTCGACCAGGTCCTCGGCGCTTCCTGCGCGCTCCCGGTAGCCGAGCAGGGCACGCCAGAACGCCACCACCGCGGGGCCGGTGAGGGCGTCGACGGTGACCTGGACGGTCTGCACGGCCGACGGGTCGGCCGGCAGCTCCAGCTCGCGGGCCACCGCCGAGATCTGCCGGGCCAGTTCGACGTGCCGCCCGGTCAGCCCGTAGTAGTCCTCGGTGAGCGTGATCAGCCGCACGGTGACGCCCTCGGGCCGCAGATCGACGTCGGGCGCGTCCGCGCAGAGGCCGGCCAGGTCGCCGATCTCCTGCACGAACCGGGCACCGGCCGCGAAGGACCCGTGCGGAAGTACGCGCAGACACCCTCGCCCAGCACCCGCCAGTCCTGCAGGCCCTCGCTCTCGTGGAAGTACCGAGGCCTGATCTTCTCGAACCCGCTCTGAACATCGGTCATGCACCCAACGTACCGAGCGGGCGACGACTGGCACGGCGCTAGAGGGTGAGGAACGGGAGGAGGACGGTGAGGAGTTCGGCGGGGGAGTCGAGGGCGATGAGGTGGGCCGCGGTGGGGAACTCGGTCAGGTTGGCCCGGGGGATCTCCGCCGCGTAGCGGCGGGCGATGTCCTGGAAGTCGGGGACATCGAGGAGGCCGACGCCCACCAGCGTGGGAACGGCGATCGCACGGAGGTCGCCGCCGGGGGCGCCCTGGGAGTGTTCGTCGACGACGTTCTGGTTGGTCAGCGCTGTCCGCACGGGCTCGCGCAACTGGTCGGCGAGTGTGGCGGGGACTTCGTTCCAGGAGCGGGCCGGGCCGCGGAGCCACATGTCGAGGTTGATGTCGACGGCGGTCTCCAGGTCGTCCGCGGCCAGGGCGGCGGTCTCCGCCTCGTCGTAGTCGACCATCGCCGGGGACCAGTCGTATCCCCGCCACGGCGGGGCCAGGAGGACGAGGGAGTGCACCCGGTCGGGGTGGGCGAGCGTGAAGTCGGCTGCGACGCGGGCACCCCAGGAGGCGCCGACGAGTCGGACCTCGCGGTGGCCGAGGCGGTCCAGGAGACGGAGCAGGTCACCGGTTTCGGTGAACGGGCTGGTGGGTGGCGCGGAGGCGCCGAAGCCGCGCAGGTCGTACCGCACGACCGTGTACCGCTCGGCCAGCGCCGGTACGACCGGATCCCACATTCGATGGTCGGTCACGCCGGCGTGCACGAGGACGACCGGCGGTCCGTCTCCGGTGACCGTATGGGCAAGGTCGGCGGGAACATCGGATTGGAAGATCATCTGCGCATATTGGCAGGTGTGCGCCGCATTTACCAGGGAAGACCGAGGTCACCTTCTGAAGTGATCAGTAAGCCCGTGGCATGGATCCGCAGTACAGTCCTGCCGCCTGATCGAGAGGGTTCCGCCCGGTGGACCGCCGCCCGCAGCGCGACATCCACTGGGGCGGGGAGGTCCGCGTGCGCGAGCCGGCTTGCGCAGCGCCCCAGCCGGCCTGGTGGCCGCCGTCCGCGCCGCGGTGTGCCGACGGTGTGGGACGGCGGGCTTGCTCAGGCGAAGTAGTGGCCCTTGCCCAGGTCTTCGATGAGGCCCGGCTCGGAGGGGCGCCAGCCGAGCAGTTCCCGGGTCAGAACGCTGGAGGCCGGCTGGTCGACAGCCAGGATCCGGCCGAGAAAACCGAAGTCCTCGGCAGGGACGGAGGCGGTCGGCAGATCGAGGTGGCGGCCGATCACCTCGGCGATCTCGCGGACCGGCACGCCCTCGTCGGCGACGGCGTGCAGCACGGAGCCGGCCGGGGCCTGCTCGAGCGCGAGGCGGTACAGGCGCGCGGCGTCCCGTACGTGCACGGCGGGCCAGCGGCCGGTCCCGTCGCCGACGTAGCCGGAGACCCCCTTGTCCCGGGCGGCGGTGACCAGGTGTGCGATGAAGCCGTGGTCGCCATCGCCGTGCACGGTCCGGGGCAGCCGCACGACGGACGGGCGGACGCCGCGTGCAGCCGAGTCGAGCGCCGCCCTGGCGTTCGCGTCCCGGCCGGCCGCGGGTGAGCCCGGGGCGGAGGTGTCGTGCTCGGTCGCGACCCGTCCGGGCACCGCGGCGGTGCCGGCGGTGACGACCAGGGGCTTGCCGGAGCCTTCCATCGCGGCGGCCAGCGTCTCGATGGCGCGGGCGTCGGCCTGCACGGAGGCCTCGAACCGGGTGAAGTCGTGGATGAACGCGAGGTGGACGACTCCGTCGCAACCGGCCGCCCCGGCGGTCAGGGCGTCGAGGTCGTCCAGGTCGCCGCGGAGCACCTCGGCTCCGACGGCGGCGACGGCGGCGGCCGATGAGTCGGACCTGGCGAGCCCGAGTACCTGGTGACCTGCGCCGATGAGTTCGGGGACGACGGCCGAGCCGACCCAGCCGGACGCGCCCGTGACGAATACCCGCATGGCGGTGCCTCCCAAAAGTGATGACAGGTTCTGTCATCACAGTACACGTGATGGCAGGCTCTGTCATCGTGCAGGATCCGCGTAGGATCACGGCATGGGTCGATGGGAGCCGAACGCACGCGGCCGGCTGGCGCAGGCGGCACTGGAGCTCTATGCCGAGCACGGGTACGAGCAGACCACCGTCGTGGAGATCACCGCACGGGCCGGGCTGACCGAACGCACCTTCTACCGCCACTTCGCCGACAAGCGCGAAGTGCTGTTCTTCGGCACGGAGATGGCGAAGGACCTGCTGGCGCGGACCGTCGCCGACGCACCGGCCGACGCGTCGGCGATGGACGCGGTGAGTGCTGGCCTCGAAGCCCTGGGCGCCGAGTTCCAGGAGAATGCCGAACGCGTCAGACTGCGGGACGCCGTCGTGTCGGCCAACGCGGACCTCAGAGAACGCGAACTGATCAAGCTCGCGGGGCTCGCCGAGACGATGGCCGACGCCCTGCGCGGCCGCGGCACTCCCGAGCCGGCCGCGAGCCTGGCCGCCGAGACGGGGATCGCCGTGTTCAAGGTCGCTTTCGCGCGCTGGATCAGCGAGCCGGGCCGACCGGACCTGCCCGGCATCCTGCGGTCTTCAACGTCGGAACTGAGGAACGTGCTCGTGGAACGCGCGCCTGCCTGAACGGACTCCGGGCCCTCGCTGCTCCCATACCGTCGCAACGGCCGCTCGGGCCGGGCAGGCCGGAGGCACGCGCACCGTGGTGGAAAGCCACGCGGCAGGCCTGGGCCACCCCGTTGAACTTGCTGTCGGAACCTGCGGCGATCCCCGCGACATGCGTGCCGTGGCCGCCGGTGTCCTTGGACTTGGGCAGGTCGGCTCCGGAGTACTCGATGCCGTACCCGCCTTCCTGCACGCCCGTGCCGCCGGGCGCCAGCTGGTCCCAGATCCGCAGGATGCGACCGGCGAAGGCGGGATGCCTCGCGCCGATCCCCGAATCGACGGTGCCGACGATCACACCCTCACCGCCGGCACCGTGCCGGGTTCGGAAGTCGGGAGCCCCACCTTGGTCGAGGCGGCGTCCATCCGCTCATGGAGCTGCTGCGCCGGAGCGATAGGCTCGATCCCGGGGTGCTGGGACAGCGCCGGGAGGTCGTCGAGCGGCGCGATGGCCGTCCGCACCCGTTCGCCGCCCTCGTTGATCTCGATTCCCGTGTCGGTCAGATCGCTGAAGTCGGCGTTCGGGGAGCACTCCAGCGAGACCACGACCCGAGCGGGCTTCGCGAACTCTCGGGTCGAGACGAATCCCGGCATCTGCTGTTCCTGCACGTGCTCCGCGAGCGTCTCCCGCCCCTCGGTGTACTGGTCGTAGGCGATGGCCAACGACGGGGCCAGTTTGGTGTAATCCACAGGTGCCCTCGCTCATCGAGATCGTCGAACGGGTGAGCCCGGCGGGTCGCTGCTCACCACTGCATGAAGGGCACCTGCGCCTCGGACGAAGCTGATGAATGGTCGCGCGTGCCCGAACCACTTCTAACGGCGCCTCGGCGAAGATGCTTCTCGATCACTGGTCCCCCGCGAGCATCTCCCAGGACCGCACCGGGAGACGTTGCGGCAGTTCACCGGCCCTGGACGGCTTTGCGCCCGCCGGGGACGCATCGGCGTCCACTCCGCCGTCGGCTCATCCTTCCGAGCAGCCGATGCGGCCAGGGAACCCAATTACCGCGCGCATGACCTCCAGGAACGGAGTACTTGCGCAGGCGGTCCTGCCCCGAGGGCTGGAGCGGCGACGACTGGCAGTCCCAGAAGCGTTGGTGCGCGGTCTCGGCGACGGGTGAAAACTGACCGCTGAACGGCGGATCAACGGTGACCCACCTCGCGATCGTCTGATCATCCTGATCTTCATTGAGGGTCAGGAGGAGAGGGTGATTTCCGTGGAGGACTGGGCTGAGATCCGTCGGCTGCACCGGGCCGAGCACCTGCCGATCCGGGCGATCGCCCGGCACCTGGGCATCTCGAAGAACACGGTGAAGCGGGCCCTGGCCACCGACCGGCCGCCGGTCTACCAGCGCCCGCTGAAGGGATCGGCGGTGGACGCGGTCGAGCCGGCCATCCGCGAGCTGCTGAAGCAGACCCCGACGATGCCCGCGACCGTCATCGCCGAGCGGATCGGGTGGGAGCGCGGGATGACGATCCTCAAGGAACGCGTGCGCGAGCTGCGGCCGGCCTATCTCCCGGTGGACCCCGTCTCGCGGACGCTCTATGAGCCCGGCGGGCTCGCGCAGTGCGACCTGTGGTTTCCCGCCGTGGACATCCCGCTCGGCTACGGCCAGTGCGGACGGCCCCCGGTGCTGGTCATCGTGTCCGGGTATTCGCGGGTGATCACCGCCCGGATGCTGCCCTCCCGGCAGAGTGGCGACCTGATCGACGGCCACTGGCGCCTGCTCGCCGACGGCTGGGGAGCGGTCCCGAAGACACTGGTCTGGGACAACGAGGCCGGAGTCGGCAAAGGTCGTCTGACCAGTGAGTTCGCCGCGTTCGCCGGCCTGCTCGCGGTCAAGGTCCACCTCTGTCGGCCCCGAGATCCGGAGGCGAAGGGCCTGGTCGAGCGGGCCAACGGCTGCCTGGAGACGAGTTTCCTGCCCGGCCGTGTCTTCACGGGCCCCGACGACTTCAACACCCAGCTGACGGCCTGGCTCAGATCGCCAACCGCCGGCAGCACCGCTCGATCGGCGCCCGCCCGGTGGACCGCTGGGAGGCCGACCGCGCCGCGATGCTGCAGGTCCCGCCCGTCTCACCGCCGCACTGGTGGCGTTTCCACACCCGCATCGGCCGCGACCACTACATCCGCGTCGACACCAACGACTACTCGGTCCATCCCCGTGCCATCGGCCACCGCGTCATGGTCCGTGCCGACACCGAGGAGATCACCGTCACCGCCGGCAACGACATCGTGGCCCGCCACAGCCGTTGCTGGGCCAGACACCAGACCCTGACCGATCCCGAGCACGCCGCCGCGGCCAACGTCATGCGCGGCGAGGTCATCCACCAGCAGGCCGCCCGCGCGCATGCCGCCCGCGCCGCGCTCCTGGCCCCGGACAGTCTCGGCATCGAGGTCGAACAGCGCGAACTGGGCTCCTATGACCGCATGTTCACCCTCATCGAAGGCGGCGCCGGCAAGGAGGACACCTGATGGCCCGCACTGCTTCGAACACTACGGCCGGCACGACGAAGCCGGACGGACAGACGTCCCACACCGGCCGGCAGACCGCCGCCGACCTGGCGTTCCTCGCCCGCGCGATGAAGGCTCCCGCGCTGCTGGACGCCGCCGAGCGCCTGGCGGAGCGCGCCCGCACCGAGTCCTGGACCCACACCGAGTACCTGGTCGCCTGCCTGCAGCGCGAGGTCTCCGCCCGTGACAGCCACGGCGGCGAGGGCCGCATCCGCGCCGCCCGCTTCCCCGCGATCAAGACCATCGAGGAACTCGATGTCGCCCATCTGCGGGGTCTGACGCGCCAACAGCTCGGTCACCTGGGAACATTGGACTTCATAGCGGCCAGGGAGAACGCCGTTTTTCTGGGGCCGCCAGGCACCGGCAAGACGCACCTGGCCACCGGCCTCGCGGTGAGGGCCTGCCAGGCCGGCCACCGGGTCGCGTTCGCCACCGCCGCCCAGTGGGTCGACCGCCTCGCCGCAGCCCACCAGGCCGGCCGGCTCCAGGAGGAGCTGGTCAAGCTCGGCCGCTATCCGTTGATCGTGATCGACGAGGTCGGCTACATCCCGTTCGAGTCTGAGGCGGCGAACCTGTTCTTCCAGCTCGTCTCGAACAGATACGAGAGAGCCAGCGTGATCGTCACCTCGAACAAGCCCTTCGGACGGTGGGGAGAGACCTTCGGCGACGAGACCGTCGCCGCCGCCATGATCGACCGGCTCGTCCACCACGCCGAGGTCCACTCCCTCAAGGGCGAGTCCTACCGCATGCGGGGCCGCGAACTCGGTCGCGTCCCCACCACCGACAACGACTGAGCACGAGCACCGACGACGCGAGGGTCAGAACTCAACCGCCCAAACTGGGTCACGGTTCAGCCGCCGCCGACACGCGGTGCTCCATCGGTTCGACGAGGCCGGTAGCCATCTGGACTCGCGCATCCGGTTCACCGGCACCACGGCTGACGGCGAAGAGCAGGCGATCACGGCCGCACGCCGACTGCTTGCCGAGTGGCTGGACGCTCTGCCGGAGCGGCGGTACCAGGACGTTGCGATCGCACCTTTCGTCGTCCGGTTCGAGGGAGCCCTGTTCGGCCTGGTCCTGGAGGAAGACGAGGACGAGGAGGACGACGGTGTGTGGGCCGAGTTCTATCCGGACGGGCTAGGTTTCCAGGCTCCCTGGAACGGTTGCTAGGACACCTGAGCCCGAGTCGGCGAGGAGCCGCGGGCCGCTCCGGACGTTTGCTCGGCCTCGGGCCGGTCGGCGCACCATCACGCCGATCATCGCCCGGCGGGTCATCGCCTCCGAGTGGGCCGGGCCGGTCTCGTAGTCCCGGGCAAGGCGCCGGTGGGCGGTGAGCCACGAGAAGGTCCGCTCCACCACCCACCGCTCGGGCTGGATCTGGAAGCCGCGCCGGTCAGGTTCCTTGCGGACGATCTCCAGGTCGCGGCCGAGGATCCGAGCCCTCGGCCTGCCCGCCGCCGACAACCCCGTCACCGCCGCCCTCCAGGCGGCGGCCACCGGCCACGGCAGCGAACACGACGTCCTGGCCACCGTCCTGGCCCACACCTGGATCGTCCCTGGCCGCCCCGACGGTTGCCCGGTCCTCAGCATCCACACCGGCCACACCCCCACGCCCGGGCGACTGGCACGGCCGGAGCACCCTCGCCACCCCCGAACTCCTCGCCGCTGCGCCCACCGGGACCGACCTGTGGCTCGACCCGGCAGCAGCCTGTCCGTCACCGTCCCCGCCGCCGACCTCCACTGAGCCGGCGACTTCGCCGCGCCGCTCGCACCGGGCCGTGAACGGGCCGGGTGCCCGGTGTCGATCACCGAGCACCCGGCCCGCCCTGATCACGCCGTGGTACGGCGGGTGGCCCGCTTGGCCGGCGCCGCCTTCTTGGCGGCCGGGGCGGTCCTCTTCGTGGTGGCGGTCTTCTTCGCGGGTGCCGTCGAGTTCTTCGCTGCGGCGGTGGCCTGCCGCGCCGTGGTCTTCTTGGCGGGCGTCGCGGTCTGCGGGGCCGCGGCGGTCGTCTTCCTCGTGGCGGTCTTCCGCGTGGTGGTCTTCTTCGCGGCGGCCGGTGCGGTGCCGACCGCTGCTGCGGTGCGCTTCGCCGTCGCCCGCTTGCGAGCGGGTGCGGCGGTGGCGGCCTTCCCTGCGGTGAGGGAGCCCTTGGGGGCCTTGGCCGTGGCCGGGCCGGACTTGGGCAGCTTCTTCGCACCGGACACCAGGTCCTTGAACCCCTGGCCCGGGCGGAAGCGCGGAACCGAACTCTTCTTCACCCTCACGCGCTCGCCGGTCTGCGGGTTGCGGGCGTAGCGGCCGGCGCGCTCCACCTTCTCCAACGTGCCGAACCCGGTGACCTGCACTCGCTCCCCGGCCACCACGGCGCGGACCATGACGTCGAGCACCGCGTCCACGGCGTCCTCGGCCGCGGTGCGGCTGCCGAGCTGCCCGGCCACCGCCTCGACGAGCTGTCCCTTGTTCATGACGACGACTCCGAACCTATTGTGGATAATTGTGCTATTTCATCCTCAACATAGGCTCCGCGTGCGGATCCCGCCCGCCGACCGGCGGCGGCGTGCACCGGGCTGGGCCCGGCGCCGTCCCGCCGGCAGCTGCCCTCGATCGTGCCGGCCGTCGCCGCGGGCGTTGACTTGTCATGGTGTCGGCCAGGCGCTGTTCGGTGCGCTGCACCCCGCGGCCGGCCACCGGTCACCCGGCCGCCCGGCGCGGCGAACCGCCTGCCAGCAGCCGGGCTGCGGAAGCCAGCACCACTGCGACGGCCGCCACCCAGGGCAGCAGCCTCGGAACTCCGCCTGCCTGCTCCCACAGGCTGAACAGGCTGAAGGAGGCGGTCAACGGCAGCACCGCGATCCCCGCGGCCGCGGCGCGCACCCGGCCGCGCGCCGCGCACAGCACCAGAAGCAGCAGCGGCACGATCAGCAGGACAGCCGGCCACCAACCGTCCATCAGATGGCGGGTGTCGTAGCCGCCCTGGGCCCGCGTCGCCGCGAAGCCCGCGGCCGCCCCGGCGAGTACCAGCAGCCGGGAGTGCCGCCCCGGTGGCTCGAGCAGGTCCGGCGGCGCGGCGGCGAGCAGCGCACCGCCCGCCAGGTACGGCACGAGAGCGGTCGCTCCGTACACGAGAAGCCAGCTGTCCTGCACGTCTGCGGCGAGCAGACCGATCCGGAGCGCACCGAGCAGGGCCACGCCGAGGGCCAGCACCCGCACGGCCCGCCAGGCGCCGAGCGCCGCCGCGGCGGCGAGCAGCGCGGGGACCACCGTCAAGCCCAGCACGGCGAGATGGCCGGGCACTTCGGTCCAGGGTGCGGCCAGGCCCGCCCGGGCGGCGATGCCCACCTCGCGGGTGCGCGGGTCGCCGAGGCCGGGGAAGGCGCCGAGGCCCAGCAGCGCACCGGCGAGCAGGGGAGCGGCGGCGGCGAGTACTTGGCCGCCGAGGGTGGTGGCGGTCAGGCCGGTGCGCAGCCGCAGACCGTAGGCCGCGAGGTCCAGCGCCTCGCGGGCGGTGGCCAGCCGGCCGGCTCCGGCGGTGGTGTCGGCGAACACCTCGGCGAGTTCGGCCCCGCGGTCGCGGCGGTAGCGCGCCGGGTAGAGGGCCATGACGGTGCGCAGTGCAACCGCGCGAGCGGTCATGCCAGCGCCCCGCGCGGGTGGGCCGCCGAGCCGCCGAGGCGCCGCTGCGCTTCTGCGGCGACGGCGCGCAGCCGTTCGACCTCGGCGGTCAGCACCTCGCGCCCGGCAGCGGTGAGGGCATAGCTGCGGCGGGCCCGACCGTCGACCACCTCCTCGGCGGCGACCTCGATCAGGTCCTGCTGGAGCAGCCGGTCGAGCGCCCCGTAGAGGGTGCCGGTGCGCATCCGCACCCGCCCCCCGGAGATCGCGTCGACCTCGCGGATCAGCGCGTATCCGTGCCGGGGGGCGTCGGCGAGGGCGGTGAGCAGCAGCAGGGTGGACTCCTGCATCGCGCGTTCTGTCATGCGACTACATATACCGCTGAACGGCATATGTGTGCCAGCGCCCTCCTACCCGCGCCACGGTCCACCGCGCTCCCGCCGGACCGCACCGAGCACCCCGGCCAGCAACGGAAGTACCAGGGCGAGCAGGGCGATCGTCGGCCACGGCGCGTCGGCGAGGCCGACCGACGGCGAGCCCGGCTGTCCCGCAGCCCGTGATCGCAGCAGGGCGAAGGCCGGGACGGCGCCGCTGACGGTACCGAGCAGCGCGCCGAGCAGGGCGATCAGACCGGCCTGAAGTCCGGCCAGGGTGCGCCGGGTGCGCGGGCGGGCGCCGATCGCGGTGAGCACCGCCCGGTCGCGGCGGGCGTCGGCGGCGGCCAGCGCGGTGGCGACCACCGCTGCGCCGAGGACCACCAGGGCGGCGAAGGCGCTCAGCGCCACCCCGATCAGGCTGTCGCCGGGCCGGTAGCCGCGCTCCACCTCGAGGGTGGCGTACGGGGCGAGCCGGGCGACCGTGGCGGCGGCCCGCCGCTCGGCCTTCTCGGGGGTCGGCTTCGACGGCAGCCAGATCGACCCGGCCGGCTCCACCGACAAGCCCATCCGGCGGACCGTCTGCGCGCCGAGGAGCAGCGGCGCGTAGCGGACGGCGGCGGGCCGCTCGACCAGTACGCCCTCCACGCTCGTCTCCCGCGCCACACCGGCGGCCCCTTGCATCTGCAGTCGCACCCGCCCGTCGTGCAGGTAGCCGGGGTCGGTGACCACCGCCTTCCCGGCGGCGAGCGCGGCCTCGGCAGCCGGATCGCGCAGCGCCAGCAGGTTGTGCAGCACCGCCGCATCGCCGACCGTCAGCGGGCTGGTGACGGGCCGTCCGTAGCGCTGGCCGCCCTCGGCGTAGACGGTGGCCCGGCAGCCCTGGCAGAAGACGTACGCCGCCTGGTAGATGTCGGCGCGTTCGCCGAGGTCCGGGAGGTCCTGGGCGAGCGCGGTGCGCAGCTGCGGCAGCGTCGCCCCGTCGCCGTGGGCCTCCAGCTGGACCGAGTTGACGGGCCGCCGGAGCTGGTAGGCGGACCTGTCCTGGGCCTGCGAGCCGTTGGTGTACACGCCGACCGCGACCGCTCCGGCTACTGCGGCGAGCACGGCGGCCACCGCGGGCGCGGTCCGGGACCGGTGCCGGGCGGTGTCGCGCAGGGCCAGCCGGCCACCCAGCGGCAGCCTGCCGGCGAACCGGCCGCACAGGGCCAGCAGCGGCGGGGTGAGCAGCAGCAGCCCCAGCTCGGCGGTGACCGCTCCGGCCAGCACCGCCAGAGTGCGGACGGACAGCCCGGCCAGCACCGGCGCTCCGCCGACCTGCCCGGCCACCGCCCCGTACAGCGCGAGCCCCGCGCCCGCGGCAACGGTCACCACCCCGAGCAGCGGCACCCACCGACCGGGCGGGCGAACGGTGTCGCGGCCGGTCAGCCCGGCCAGCACCTCGCGCCGTCCGGCCTGCACGGCGGGCAGCAGCGCCGCCAGCAGCGCGGTCGCCACTCCGGTCGCGGCGATCAGCACCAGGTCGACCGGATGCAGTGCCAGGTGCCCGAACCGGCTGCCGCCGGCCTGCTCGATCCACGGCCGGAGCAGCGCGACCGCTCCGCAGCCGAGCGCGGTGCCGAGCCCGGCCCCGGCCGCGCCCAGCACCAGGCCGCTGCCCAGCACCACCGCGCGGACGTGCCCGGGCCGTCCGCCCGCCGCACCGATCAGGGCGAGCTGGCGCCTGGCCTGCCGCGCGCCGATCGCGAACGCCGGTCCGGCCAGCAGCGCCACTTCCAGCAGCGCCAGGCCCGCCGTGGTGGCCGCCGCCATCACCGTGCGTTCCCGCTGTTCCGCCGCGCCGAACGCCTCCTGGTGGGCCATTGCCGCCGCAGGCGGATGCAGCGCCACCTGCCGGGCGGCCACCGTGTAGCCGTAGCGGTTGAGCTCCTTCACCTGCTCCCAGCCGAGCGTCGCCCCGGCGGGCAGCTCGACCAGCCAGGCGGCCTTGCGGGCGGCGGCCTCCTCCGCCTGCGCGCCGAGCGGCGCGACTCCGGCGGCGGCTTGGGCGGCGTCCAGCGGCCCGTACAACTCGCCCGGACGGGCGACCAGTTCGACCTTCCGCAGGTCGCCGGGGTGTTCCACGGCTCCGGTCAGGGTGAACGGCGCGGACTCCAGGCCCTGGACGGTGACGGTGTCGCCGATCCGCAGCCCGGTCTCCGCCAGGAACGCCCGGGTCGCGGCGGCCTCCCGCGGGGCGGCGGGTGCACGGCCGGCCACCAGGTTCGTCCGCCCCTGCCAGACCGGCCGGGTCAGGTCCGCCTCGAACGTCTCGACCGGGGTCAGCCCGTCCCGGGTGTGCACCCCCGTGACCGGCCCGGTGCGAGCCGGCACCAGCGCGCTGCCCGAGGGCAGCAACTCGCCCAGCAGCTCGTTCGGTTCGGTGCCCGCCGCGCGCCGCTGCTCGGCGCTGGGCTCGGCGTTCGGCGGCTGCGGCAGGGTGCGGACCCCGTCGTCCGGGAACACCGCCTGGTCGACCGTCCGCCCCGGCGCGTACGCCCCGATCAGCGCGTCGGCCCGGCCCATCTGCCGGTCCGCACGTTCGGCGACGGTCAACTGCCCACTGCGGTGCACCACGTCCGCGCCGGCCACGCCCAGTACCGGCAGCGCGACCATGGCCAGCACCAGGGCGCTGCGGCCGCGCGCCCGCCGCGCGTCCCGGCGGGCGATCCGCAGCGTGACCCGCCACGACCGGGCGCTCACCGGGCGACCTCGATCCGCTGCTGCACCGACTGGTCCGTGATCCGGCCGTCGCGCAGGAACACCACCCGGTCCGCCCATGCCGCGTGCGCCGGGTCGTGAGTGACCATCACCGCCGCCGCCCCCGTGTCGCAGCGGGCCCGCAGGACGCCCAGCACCGCCTCGCCGGTGGCGGAGTCCAGCGCCCCGGTCGGCTCGTCCGCCAGCACCAGCCGGCGCTCGCCGATCAGGGCCCGAGCGATCGCCACCCGCTGCTGCTGGCCGCCCGACATGCCGTCGGGGAACCGGTCGGCCAGCTCGCCGATGCCCAGCTCCGCCAGCGCCGCCAGTGCCTCCTGCCGGGCGTTGCGGGTCGAGGAACCGTCCAGCTCCCGTGGCAGCGCTATGTTCTCGGCCGCGGTCAGGGCCGGGATCAGGTTGTAGTCCTGGAAGACGTAGCCCACCGAGCGGCGCCGCACACCGGCCAGCCGGCGCCGGCTCAGCCCGTCCAGGGGCACTCCCTCCACCAGCACCCGGCCGGCGGTCGGCCGGTCCAACCCTCCGGCCAGCGCCAACAGCGTGGACTTCCCCGAGCCGGACGGCCCCATCACGGCCAGGAACTCCCCGGCGTGCACCGTCAGGTCCACCTCGTGCAACGCGGACACCTCGGCCGCGCCACTGCCGTGCATCCGGCTGACCCCCTCCAGACGCAGCACCACCTGCGTATTCGGTCCAGACATGGATCCCCCTCGGAACACCGGAACCTCTTGCATACCGAGTATGTATAGCGAGTCGAGGTCAGATACTCAAGTGCACGACATAAGTAGTCTAACTGTATATAGGCTGCCATGCGGGTCGCCCTCCGCCATGCCGGTGGGGGAGGTGGAGAGGAAGTACCGCGACTGGTGGGCGCGTTCAGCGGGCAGGCCCGCGGCCCGAGGCGGCACATCGCGTGGCAGACAGGGCGAGGACGGCAAGTTGGTGGTCGGTTCTGCGCCGGTAGGTGACGTCGGGTCCGCGGTCACCACCACATCACCCGAGGCGTAGCGCCCGGTGCTGTCGTGCAGACGGAGCTCCGGCGTCCCGGCATGCGCCACGCCCACGGTCACCGTGCGTCGGGGCCATCTGGACGCTTGACTCGGGGAGGAGCTCGACCTTCGCCCCGGGTGATCAGCCCGACTGTGCTCCAGGCGACCGGCAGGGTCGGGCCGTGCGGTGCGGGTGATCCGCCATGTCGCCCTGTGTGCCGGCGTGTCGGGCGGTGCGGGGACAGGGGATCGACTGGGCCGTCGGCGGCGCGTTCGTCGGGCCCTCCCCTGCGGCCGGTTCGCCGCCCGGTTCGAGATCGACCGCCGCCGGACACCTCGGAGACAGCGGGCCGGCGGGTCCGTCAGTGCGCAGGACCGGTTTCTGCGGGCCAGGGCCTTTCGCCTGCCTGGCAGTGGTAGCAGCGGGCGACGACGCCGTCGTGGTTGTACCAGTCATGCTCTCCGCAGTCCTGGCTGCCCTTGCCGGCGAGTCCTCGCTCGATGAGGAACCAGGGCAGATGCTTGCGCAGCCGGGTGCGCCACCGATACCGGCCGGTTCGAGTCATCGCAGCAGGTTAGCGCTATCCAGCACACTCGTCGTACCGGTCAACTGCGGGCGGTACTGCGCGAGCGGGACGGGAATCCGAGCTGCTCCCAGACGGTGAACCACCCCCGTCGAATCTCGCTTGACGGTCCGGAAGAACAGGCCTGTGGGGCTTGCTCAGATCGCCGGTGCAGCCATCGGGGAGCGAGTTTCGGCGGAGATGAGAATCTCGCGGGGGTACCCGCCCTCTGCGGCAAGGGCGCGGCCCAGTGGGTAGGCGTGGACGCCTGCAGGAAGGCTTCCGCGGCGACCGCTGAGTACCACGTCGATGGAGCCCATGGTGCCGTGCGATTCCGCGGTTCGGTCCAATCGCCGGAGTGTTTGGCGAGCTACGGCCCCCGCGCTGTCGTACAGGGTGGTTCCGGCGGGCAGGCTCTGCAGGATCGCTGGCGCCACCAGGGGGTAGTGCGTGCATCCCAGCGCCACGGAGTCGCAGTTCTTGGGGGTTCGCTCGGCTGCGTCGGCGATTGCTTCCGCTGCTGCGGCCAGGTCGCCGTGGTCGATCGCCTCGGCCGGACCGGGGCATGCGACACGCGCGACAGGCCGGCCGTTCGCGTAGTCCGCGATCAGGCGCTCCTGGTAGTCACTCGACGTGGTCCGGACGGTTGCCCACATGGCGAGGCCTTGGCCGGTTGCTGCGGCCGATTTCACGGCGGGCACGGTTCCGATCACCGGCACGCCCGGTTCGTACCTCTCGCGCAGAGCGTCGATCACGGTGACGGTGGCGGTGTTGCAGGGGACCACGATGGCCTCCGCGCCCCGTTGGACGGCCAATTGAGCGGCGGTGAACAGACGGTCCGTAACGAAGGAGGCCGTTCTCGATCCCCAGGGGGCGCCGTCGGGGTCCAGAAACAGAAGCAGATCGAGTTCCGGGGCGAGGTGCCGAAGCCAGCCTGTAGTGGAAAGGAGGCCAAGTCCTGAATCGATCAATGCCACCGTCATGAGGTCAAGTCACCAGCCAGATCTTGCCGCCCGGCCGCACTGGTACCTGTGCGTCGGACCGGATCGGCGAACGGCCCCGCCCCGAGACCGCCCGGCCGTCGCGTTCCGGCGCGGCCGGGCACCTCCGATTCGCCGCAGCGCGCGACCAGGACTGCTGTCGACGGGGCGAAGTCCCCCGACCGGACCAGCGCACCCATCGCGCGGACGGCAGTCACCGCCGACCGCATGACGGCCCGTCGGCACGGCGGTTCGTCGACCTGGTGGCAGCAGCCCGGCCGGGCGCGCCGGCAATCCTCACCCATCCGGCGTCGACGGCACCTCCGAATGCCCGGTGTGAGCACACCCGATGGGAACCAGACCGAGAGCCGGCGCCGCCTGCGCGCCCGTGCCCTCACCCGCGTGCTCGGCCGCGCCGCGGCCGCCGGCGCGACCGGACCGGCCGCGGCCGGCCTCGCCGTGGCGGTGGGCGAGATCGCCGCGGCGTTCACCGGCCCGGGCAGCGCCCCGGTGATCGCGGTCGGCTCCGCGGCGATCGACCTCACCCCCACCTGGCTGAAGGAGTACGCGGTCCGCTCCTTCGGCGCCCACGACAAGGCCGTGCTGCTGACCGGGATCTACACGACGATGGCGCTGCTCGCCGTCGCGGCCGGCCTGCTGGGCCGTCAGCGGCCCGCCGCCGGCGCCGCCGTGATCACCCTGTTCGGCGGCGTCGGCGTGTGGGCCGCCGTCTCCCGGCCGACGGTCCGCCCCGGCGGCGCCCTCCCGTCCGTCGCCGCCGGAGTCGTCGGCGCCGCCGCCCTGTGGTGGCTGGCCCGCCTACTGCAGGCCGCGACCGGGCCGCACCCCGTACCCGGCCCCGCGACCGCGTCCGCACCCGAACCGGCCGTCGGCACCGATCGCCCCGCCGTGGCCACCGCAAGTCCTGCCGGAGGGACCGCAGGCGGCCCGGCCCGTCGCACCGTCCTCGTCACCACCGCGGCCACGGCCGCCGTCGCCGCACTGGGTGCCGTCGGCGGCCGCCGCCTCGCGGACAGCCGCAGCGACATCACCGCCGCCCGCAACGCCGTCCGGCTGCCCGCCCCCGCCGTCCCCGCGCCGGCACTGCCGCGCGGCGCCCACCCCGACGCCCCCGGGCTCACCCCGTTCGTCACCTCGAACGCCGACTTCTACCGGGTCGACACGGCGCTGACCCTGCCGAGGATCGACCCCCGCGACTGGTCCCTGCGGATCCACGGCCTGGTCGACCACCCGACCGTCCTCACCTTCGACGAACTGCTGCGCCGGCCACTGGAGGAGATGGACTACACGCTGACCTGCGTCTCCAACGAGGTCGGCGGTACCTACGCGGGCACCGCCCGCTGGCTCGGCGCCTCCCTGCCCGCGCTGCTGCGCCGGGCCGGCATCCGCGCCGGGGCGGACCAGCTGGTCGGGCGTTCCCGCGACGGCATGACGATCGGCACGCCGCTGGAGTCCGTCCTCGACGGCCGCCGGGCCCTGCTGGCGGTGGGCATGAACGGGGAGGCGCTGCCGGTCGCGCACGGCTTCCCCTGCCGATCCCTGGTGCCGGGCTTCTACGGCTACACCTCGGCCACGAAGTGGCTGGTCGACCTGGAGGTCACCCGCTTCGCCGCCTTCGACCCGTACTGGGTGAGGCGCGGCTGGGACCGCACGGGGGTGGTGAGGACCGCCTCCAGGATCGAGGTCCCGGCACCGTTCGCCCGCGTGCCGCGAGGCGACGTCCTGCTGGCCGGCACCGCCTGGGCGACCCGCCGAGGTCTCGCCGCCGTCGAGGTCCGGGTCGACGGCGGGCCGTGGCAGCAGGCCGCCCTCGCCGCGGACGCCGGTCCGGACCTGTGGCGGCAGTGGTCGCACACCTGGCACACGGCCGCACCCGGGACCCACCGCATCGAGGTCCGCGCCACCGACGCGCTCGGCCGGACGCAGCCCGAGACCCGCAAGCCCCCCTTTCCCTCCGGAGCGACGGGCTGGCACAGCACCGTCGTCACCGTCACCTGACACGCCATCACGAACACCTCAGGAGCACCCCATGTCCCGTCTCTCCCGCCCGAAGTCCTTCGCCGTCCTGCTGGCCGCAGGCTCCCTCGCCCTCGGTGCGAGCGCGTGCAGCAGCAGCGGCGGGGGATCCACCGCCGCACCGGCCGCTGCCGCAGCCGCGTCCACCGCCGCATCCCCGAGCACGAACTCCGCCTCACCCACGGCCCAGCCGTTCGGCGCGGCCTGCTCCGCCGTCCCCGCGGACGGCGCGGGCAGCTTCGCCGGCATGGCCCAGGACCCGGTCGCCACCGCCGCCTCGAACAACCCGCTGCTCTCCACCCTGGTCACGGCGGTCACCCAGGCGGGCCTGGTCGACACCCTCAACTCGGCCCAGAACATCACGGTGTTCGCGCCCACCGACGACGCCTTCGCCAAGCTCCCCAAGGCGGACCTGGACGCCGTCCTCGCCGACAAGGCGAAGCTCACCAAGATCCTCACCTACCACGTCGCCCCCGGGCGGCTCGCCCCCACCGCCCTGGCCGGCGACCACAAGACCCTGCAGGGCGACTCCGTCGAGGTCACCGGCTCCGACGAGGAATTCACCGTCAACGGCAACTCCAAGGTCCTCTGCGGCAACGTGCAGACCGCCAACGCCACCGTCTACATCGTCGACACCGTGCTGATGCCGACCTCCTGACCTCACCGCGACGGGTGATCCCGGAAGTCGCACCCAACCGGGCGGCGGTCGGCCCCGAAGGAGACATGTGACGGGGCGACGGGCACCGAGTCCACCCGCAACCGTCCGACGGCGTTCCACGACCGACACGGTCACCACAGACGAGGAGCACTCATGTCCATCGCACTGTCCCGCAGCAAGGCCCTCGCCGCCCTCCTCGCGGCCGGCGCGCTCGTCCTCGGCCTGAGCGCCTGCGGCAGCGGAGCCTCCTCCAGCAGCAACGCCGCCTCCGGCCCCGCCGCCACCGCCGACGCGGCCTCCGCCGTGTCCGGCGCGGGCAACGGCGCGGGCAACAGGGCGACGGCGGCGGCCGCCCGGCCGTTCGGCGCGGCCTGTGCCGCCGTCCCCGCGGACGGCGCGGGTAGCTTCGCCGGCATGGCCCAGGACCCGGTCGCCACCGCCGCCTCGAACAACCCGCTGCTCTCCACCCTCGTCACCGCCGTGACCCAGGCGGGCCTGGTGGACACCCTCAACTCGGCCCAGAACATCACGGTGTTCGCGCCCACCGACGACGCGTTCGCCAAGCTCCCCAAGGCGGACCTGGACGCCGTCCTCGCCGACAAGGCGAAGCTCACCAAGATCCTCACCTACCACGTCGCCCCCGGGCGGCTCGCCCCCACCGCCCTGGCCGGCGACCACAAGACCCTGCAGGGCGACTCCGTCGAGGTCACCGGCTCCGGCCAGGCCTTCACCGTCAACAACGGCGCCAAGGTGCTCTGCGGCAACGTGCAGACCGCCAACGCCACCGTCTACATCGTCGACACCGTGCTGATGCCGGCCTCCTGACCTTTCCACCCCGTCGCCCCGGCCCCGGACCCGGCGTCCGCGGCCGGGGCCGCGCGGCACCGGCGCCCGTTCCCACGCGCCGACACGCGCCGACGCGGGCGGCCTGCTTCAGGCGGGCCGGTTCGGCCGCGTCAGCCCCATGTCGTAGGCGAAGATCACGGCCTGGACGCGGTCCCGGGCGCCGATCTTCGCCAGGACCCGGCCGACGTGCGTCTTCACCGTCGACTCCGACAGCACCAGGCGCCGCGCGATCTCACCGTTCGTCCAGCCCCGGCCGACCGCGACCAGGATCTCCCGCTCCCGGTCCGTCAGGGCGCCCAGCCGCGGGTCCCCTCCGGGCCCGCCGGGCGGGCCACCCGGCAGCCGGTGCGCATAGGTGTCCAGCAGGCGCCTCGTCACCGCCGGTGCCACCACGGCGTCCCCCTCCGCCACCGCGCGGATCCCCGCCAGCAGCTCCTCGGGACGCGCGTCCTTCAACAGGAATCCGCTGGCCCCGGCGCGCAGCGCCGCATGCGCGTACTCGTCGAGGTCGAACGTGGTCAGGACCAGCACCCGTGAGCGGCCGCCGGCGGCCACGATCAACCGGGTCGCCTCGATACCGTCCATCCCCGGCATCCGGATGTCCATCAGCACCACGTCCGGCCGCAACTCCGCCGCGAGCCGCACCGCCTCGGCCCCGTGCCCGGCCTCGCCGACCACCGCGGTGTCCGGCTGGCTCTCCAGCAGCATCCGGAACCCGTACCGCTGCAGCGGCTGATCGTCCACGATGAGGACCGTCGTCACGCCGGACCGCCCGCAGCGTCGACAGCGTCGAGAGCCGGCGCGAGATCGGCCGCCACCGACCATCCCCCTCCGGCCGCGGGCCCCGCCACGACCGTGCCACCGTACAGCGCGGCCCGCTCCCGCATCCCGGCGATCCCGTGTCCCTCGCCGACCGGCCGGACCGCGGCCGCACCGCCCGCCGGGCCACTGTCGTCGACGCGCACCCGCAGCCGGCCGGTGTCCGCCGTCACCGTGACCCGCGCCCGCGTCCCGGGCCCCGCATGCTTGAGCGCATTGGTCAGTGCCTCCTGGACGATCCGGTACGCCATCACCTGCACCCCGCGGTCCAACCCGTCCAGATCACCCTCGGAACGGTAGGCCACCTGCGGCCCCGCCGCCCGGATCCGCGTGCACAGCCCGTCGATGTCGGCGATGCCCGGCTGCGGCGCCAGCTCCGGCCCGCCGTCCCCGCGCTCCCGCAGCACACCGAGCATCCGCCGCAGCTCACCCAGCGCCTGCCGCCCGGCGTCGCCGATCAGCACCAGCGCCTCCCGGCCCCGCTCCGGCGAGGCCTGTGCCGCGTACGCGCCGCCGTCCGCCAGCGTGATGATCACCGACAGGTTGTGGCCGATGATGTCGTGCATCTCCCGCGCCACCCGCGTCCGCTCGGTCGCCGCCGCCAGCCGACTGCGCTGGTCCCGCTCGATCTCCAACCGCGCCGCACGCTCACGCAGCCCGGCCAGTTGCGCCCGCCGGATCCGTACCGCGATCCCCAGGGCGACGGCGCCGTCGCCGCGGCGAACAGGAAGAACAGGCTGTCCCACACCGACACCGCGGCGGACAGCCGCACCGCGACCAGCGCCGTGCCGCCGGCCGCCGCGCCGCACGCCCACGCCAGGTGCCGCAGCCGCCCGTGCAGCGCCAGGCTGTACAGCGCCACGAGCAGCGCCACGTCCGCGCGCAGCACCGCGCCGATCGCCCACTGCAGCACGAACACCGCCAGGACCGCGGCGAACGCGGCCGTCGGCCGCCGCCGGCGCCACAGCAGCGGCACCAGCAGGCCCGCCTGGAGTGCGAGCATCGCGGGCACCGGCAGCGGGGTGAAGGCGATCCGGTGCTCGCGCGGGCCCTCGCCCCCGTCGCCGTGCACCAGCTCGGGCAGGCAGAACACCAGGAACACGACGGCGACCACCGTGGTGTCCAGGATCCACGGATGGTCGCGGTCCACCCGCCGCAGGCGCTGACCCGCGCGGGCGAGACGGACGAAGAAGGGGTGGCCGGACAGCGGGTCGCCGCCTCCGGCCCCGGGCACGGCCGGGCCGAAGGCGGCGCTCTCCTCGTGGTTCACGGATCTCACCTGATCATGGTGGGCGGGAAGGCGGCCGCTGCGCCCGGCCCCGCGCCGGGCGCCGCGACGCGCAGTGTCTCAGGCGTCGCTGCGCACGAGGCGCACGGCCGCACCGGCCAGCGCGGCCACCGTCCACAGGCCGAAGACCACCAGGCCCGCGGTCGGGGACAGCGTCGTCGCGTCGTGGTGCAGGGTGAACATCGCCTCGCCCGCGTGGCTGGGCAGGTAGGGGCCGATGTCGTCCTGCCACGAGCTCGGCAGCAGCGAGACCAGGCCCGGGACCAGCATCAGCGAGGCCACCAGGACCGAGATGCCGCCCGCCACCGACCGCAGCAGCGCGCCCAGCGCCACGCCGATCACCCCGACGAGCCCGAGGTAGAGCCCCGCGCCCAGCAGGCTGCGCACCACGCCCGCGTCGGAGAGGGTCATCGCGGCGGGGGTGCCCGAGACGATGCCGCTGTCGCCGAGGAACGTGGCGAACACCCCGGCGGTGCCGAGCAGCAGCGCGACCGCGCCGAACACCGCGGCCTTGGACCACAGCACCGGCAGGCGGCGCGGCACGGCGGCCAGGGTGGAGCGGATCATGCCGGTGGAGTACTCGCCCGCGGCGACGAGGACACCGAGGACGCCGAGGGCGAGCTGGGCGAAGTTGGTGCCGAACAGGGAGAGGCTGAGGGCGGTGGCGTCGGCGAAGTCGCGGTCCATGTGCCGGCCGGAGGTGATCCGCGACTTGAACTGGTAGGCGGCGATCAGGCCGAAGGCGATCAGGAACAGCAGGCCCAGGCCGAGCGTGATCCAGGTGGAGCGCAGCGACCACATCTTGGCCCACTCCGAGCGCAGCACACGGACGGAGGTCACCTTGTAGGCGGGGCGGGCGGGCCGCCCGGCGGCGGGCGCCGGGGCCTGGCTCGGTGCGACGGTGCTCATGCGGCACGCTCCTGGGATTCGATGCCGGTGGTGGAGCCGTGGTACTCCACGGCGTCCCGGGTCAGGTCCATGAACGCCTCCTCGAGGGAGACCGTGCGGGTGGCGAGCTCGAACAGGGCGATGCCGTGCTCGGCGGCCTTCAGGCCGATGGTGCGCGCGGCAAGGCCGGTGACGAGGAGTTCCTCGGAGCCGGCCCGGCCGGTGATCTCCACGCCGGGGCCGGCCAGGGCCTCGCGCAGGCGGCCCGGGTCGGCGGTGGCGACCTTCACGACGTCGCCGCCGGCCTGCCGGACCAGGTCCTGCACGGTGGTGTCGGCCAGCAGCCGGCCTCGGCCGACGACGATGAGGTGGTCGGCGACCAGGGCGACCTCGCTCATGAGGTGAGAGGACACGAAGACGGTCCGGCCCTCGGCGGCGAGGCCGCTCAGGAGGTTGCGGATCCACAGCACGCCCTCCGGGTCGAGGCCGTTCACCGGCTCGTCCAGCATCACCGTGGCCGGGTCGCCCAGCAGCGCCGCCGCGATGCCCAGCCGCTGGCCCATGCCCAGGGAGAACGCGCCGGCGCGCTTCTTCGCCACCGACTGCAGGCCGGTGAGGCCGATGACCTCGTCGACGCGGCCGCGCGGGATGCCGTGGGTGTGCGCCAGCGCCATGAGGTGGTTGAACGCGGACCGGCCGGGGTGGATCGACTTGGCCTCCAGCAGTGCCCCGACCTCCTGCAACGGCGCGGAGTGCGAGGCGTAGCGGCGGCCGTTGACGGTGACCGAGCCGCTGGTGGGCGCGTCCAGGCCGACGATCATGCGCATCGTGGTGGACTTGCCGGCGCCGTTCGGCCCGAGGAAGCCGGTGACCGTTCCCGGCCGGACGGTGAAGTCCAGTGCGTCGACCGCGGTCTTCTCCCCGTACCGCTTCGTCAGCTGGTTCGCCTCGATCATCGGTCACCCCTACGTCGTTGCGGGCCGGACCGTCCCGACCGCTCACCAGCAACGTTAGGTTGGCCGCGGGCGCGGACCGTGGTACCGCGGGCTGATCATCGAGGGCCGTGTAGTACCGCGGTACCACGCGTCCGGGCCCGGCACCCCTCAGGGAACGGGGGCCGGTTCGCGGGGCGGGGTCCAGCGCAGGTGGACGGCGCGGTCGTCGTGCTCGGCGCGGAGCAGGGAGAGCCGCGGCCGGACCGCGTCCGTCCGCGCGGTCGGCGGCTTGCGGCTGCCGGCCCGGAACGGCAGCGGCCAGTCCGCGGCGGGGCCGCGGTAGTCCTGCTCGGCGGCCGCGTGCAAGGTCCAGTGCGGGTCGTACAGGTGGGTCCGGCCGAGTGCGCAGAGGTCGGCGCGGCCGGCCAGCAGGATCGAGTTGACGTCGTCCCAGGAGGCGATGGCGCCCACCGCGATGACGGCCGCGCCGGCCCGGGCGGCGACCTCGTGCCGGATCCGGTCGGCGAACGGGGTCTGGTACGAGCGGCCGTAGGCGGGGCGTTCGTCCTTGGTGACCTGGCCGGTGGAGACGTCGATGGCGTCGGCGCCGTGTTCGACGAAGGCGCGGGCGATCCCGACGGCGTCGTGCTCGGTGTTGCCGTCCGGTGCCCAGTCGGTGGCCGAGATCCGGACGATCATCGGTCGGTCGGCCGGCCACACGGCGCGGACCGCGTCGAAGACCTCCAGCGGGAAGCGCAGCCGGTTCTCCAGCGGGCCGCCGTACGCGTCGGTGCGCCGGTTCGCCAGCGGCGACAGGAAGGAGGAGAGCAGATAGCCGTGCGCGCAGTGCAGTTCGAGCAGGTCGAAGCCGGCCTCGGCGCCGCGCCGGGCGGCGGCGGTGAACTCGGCGGTGATCCGGTCCATGTCGGCCCGGGTGACCTCGCGCGGGACGGCGGAGCCGGGCCCGTACGGCAGCGCGGACGGGCCGACGACCTCCCAGTTGCCCTCCGCCAGCGGGGCGTCCATGCCCTCCCACATCAGCCGGGTCGAGCCCTTGCGGCCCGAGTGGCCGAGCTGGAGGCCGATCCGGGCGGTGGTGCGGCCGTGCACGTAGGAGACGATCCGGCGCCAGGCGTCCCGCTGCCCGTCCGTCCACAACCCGGTGCAGCCGGGCGTGATGCGGCCCTCGGGGGAGACGCAGACCATCTCGGTCATCACCAGCCCGGCACCGCCCATCGCGCGGGAGCCGAGGTGGACGAGGTGGAAGTCGCCGGGCACGCCGTCGACGGCGGAGTACATGTCCATCGGGGAGACCACGACGCGGTTCTTCAACTCCAGCTGCCCCAGCCGGAAGGGCTGGAACATCGCCGGAACCACTTCGGCCGCCCCCTGGGCCTCGGCGAAGGCCGCGGACACCCGGTCGGCGAACTGCGGGTCGCGGGTCCGCAGGTTGTCGTAGGTGATGCGGCGGGAGCGGGTCAGCAGGTTGAAGCAGAACCGGGTCGGCTCCTGGTCGACGTACATGCCGAGGTTCTCGAACCACTCCAGCGAGGCCTGGGCGGCGCGTTGGGTGGACTCGACGACCGGCCGCCGCTCGGCCTCGTAGGCCGTCAGCGCGCCCGGCAGGTCCGGGTGTTCGTGCAGGCAGGCGGCGAGCGCCAGGGAGTCCTCCATGGCGAGCTTGGTGCCGGAGCCGATGGAGAAGTGCGCGGTGTGCGCGGCGTCGCCGAGCAGCACCAGGTTGCCGTGGTGCCAGCGCTCGTTGCGGACGGTGGTGAAGGTGAGCCACTTCGAGTTGTTCGCCAGCAGCCGGTGGCCGTCCAACTCCTGGGCGAAGATGCCGCGGATCCGCTCGACGGCCGGCTCGTCGGAGACCCCGGGCGGCAGGCCCGCCGCGTCGGCGGTGTCGAAGCCGGCCCGCCGCCAGACGTCCTCGGGCAGCTCCACGATGAAGGTGGACCCGGAGTCCGAGTACGGGTAGCCGTGGACCTGCATCGTCCCCCACTCCGTCTCCTTGACGAAGAACTGGAACGCCTCGAAGACCAGGTCCGTGCCGAGCCACATGTACTTGTTGCGGCGGGTGTCCAGGGCGGGCCGGAACTCCTCCGCGTACGCCTGCCGGACGAGGGAGTTGGCGCCGTCCGCGGCGACCACCAGGTCGTGCGAGGCGCACAGCTCCGCCGTGTCCGGGGCGGGCGTGCCGAAGCGCAGGTCGACGCCCAGGCCGAGGCAGCGCTCCTGGAGCAGCCGGAGCAGCTCCCGGCGGCCCAGCGCGGCGAAGCCCTGCCCGCCGACGGTGTGGCTGCGGCCGCGGAGGTGGATGTCGATGTCCGTCCAGCGGGCGAAGCGGTCGGACACCGCGGCGGCGAACTCGGGGTCGGCGTTCTCGATGCCGCCGAGCGTCTCGTCGGAGAACACCACGCCGAAGCCGAAGGTGTCGTCCGGGGCGTTGCGCTCCCAGACGGTGACCCGGTGCGCCGGGTCGAGCTGCTTCATCAGCGCGGCGAAGTACAGGCCGCCGGGGCCGCCGCCGACGATCGCGATCCTCACGGGTGTTCCTTTCACAGCTCGACGGCGGGCTCGGGGGCCCGCTCGCCGTCGACGATCCTGCGCAGGACGAAGCGCTGCAGCTTGCCGCTGGTGTTGCGCGGCAGGGCCGCGCAGAACCGCACCTCGCGGGGGTACTTGTAGGGCGCCAGGATCCCCTTCACGTGGTCCTGGATCTCCTTGGCCTTGGCGTCGTCGCCCACCACGCCGTCCCGCAGCACGACGAAGGCGCACACGACCGAGCCGCGCTCCGGGTCGGGCTTGGCGACGACACCGGACTCCACCACGTCCGGGTGGGTGTCGACGGCGGCCTCCACCTCGGGGCCGCCGATGTTGTACCCGGAGGAGACGATCATGGCGTCGCTGCGGGCCCGGTAGTAGAAGTAGCCGTCGTCGTCCCGGTGGAAGAGGTCACCGGTGACGTTCCAGCCGTCGACGACGTACTCGTCCTGGCGCGGGTCGTCCAGGTAGCGGCAGCCGACCGGGCCGATCACCGCGAGCCGCCCCACCTCGCCGGGGCCGAGCTCCCGCCCGTCCAGGTCCAGCACGGCGGCCCGGCAGCCCGGCAGCGGACGGCCGGTGGCACCCGGCCGGATGTCGTCGCCCGCCGCCGCGATGAAGATGTGCAGCAGCTCGGTGGCGCCGATGCCGGCGATGACCCGCAGCCCGATCCGGTCGCGCAGCTGCTCCCAGGTGGTGCTCGGCAGGTGCTCGCCGGCGGACACCGCGGCTCGCAGCCCGGCGAGCCGCCGCTCCTGCCCGTGCCGCAGGATCGCCCGGTAGGCGGTGGGCGCGGTCGCGAGCACGGTGACGCGCTCGCGCTCCACGTGCTCCGCCAGCTCCAGCGGCGTCGCCGACTCGGTCAGCAGTGCGCAGGCGCCGGCTCTCAACGGGAAGACGGCGAGCATGCCCAGGCCGAAGGTGAAGGCCAGCGGCGCCGAGCAGGCGACCGTGTCACCGGGGCCGAGGCCGAGCAGCGGGCGGCCGAAGGTGTGGTCGATGGAGAGCACGTCGCGGTGGAAGTGCATGGTGATCTTCGGTACGCCGGTGCTGCCCGAGGTCGGCCCGAGCAGCGCCACGTCGTCCGCGGCGGTCGGCACGTCGGCGAACTCGCCCGACTTCGCGGCGGCGCGGGCGACGAGGTCGTCGGGGCCGGTGCCGCCGTGCGCCACCACCGCCATCGTGGGGAGGACGGTGTCCCGGACGGCCAGCGCGTCCGCGGTGAACCGGTGGTCGACCAGTGCGACCGCCGGCCCGGTCCGCTCCACGACCGGCGCGAGCTCCCCGGCCCGCAGCGCCGCCATGGTGGCCACCGCCACCCCGCCGGCCTTCAGCACGCCCAGCCAGGCGGCGACCGCCCACGGGTTGTTCGGCGAGCGCAGCAGCACCCGCCCGCCGGGGACGAGCCCCAGATCCTCGGTCAGCACCTGGGCGATCTGGTTGGCCCGCAGCCGCAGCAGCCCGTACGACCAGGTCTCCCCGGCCGGGGTGCGCAGCGCAGGCAGGTCGGGTCCGTGGATCAGCACGGCCCGGTCGACGAGCTCGGTGGCGGCGTTCAGCCGCTCCGGGTACTGCAGGTCGGGGGTGGTGAACTCGATCACCGGCCACCGGTCGGCCGGGGGCAGGTGGTCGCGGGTGAAGGTGTCCAGGTGGGCCGAGGGTGAGAGCTTCAACGGGGGAGTCCTTCCATGGCGGTGACGCACGAGGTCAGACGGTGCGGATCATGCCCTCCTGGGCGACGGTGGCCAGGTGGCGGTGGTCGCGGGTGAAGAAGCGGCCGGTGCCGAGGCCGCGGCCGCTGTCCGCCGCCACCGCCTCCTGGACGTAGAGCAGCCAGTCGTCGACCGGCCCCGGGCGGTGGAACCACATCGCGTGGTCGAGGCTCGCGGTGACCAGCCCGGGCATCGCCCACGGCAGGCCGAGGACCCGCAGCACGGGCTCCAGGACGGTGTAGTCGCAGACGTAGGCCAGCGCCGCCCGGTCCCGCTGGGCGTCGGTCAGTCCCTCGACCGGCTGCAGCCGGTCGAACGGCCGGACCCACACCGCCTGGCAGGGCGTCTGCTTCCCCTCGACGGCGAGGTAGAGCGGGCCCGGCACGTGGCGCATGTCGAAGCTCCGCCCGCCCGACCAGTACGCCCTGGACTCCTCGGTCATGGTGCCGCCGACCCGCCCGGCGAGGTACTCGGCGGAGGTGGGCAGGTCCTCGGGCGCCGGCACCTCCAGGTCGAGCTCGGGCCCGGCCTCGAAGGTCCCGCCCGGCTCGCCGGCGGCGAAGTTGGCCAGGCAGACGTAGACCGGCTTGCCGTTCTGGTAGCCGCGCACCTGCCGGGTGCTGTAGCCCCGGCCGTCCCGCAGCAGCTCCACCTCGTACCGCACCGCGGCGCCGATGTCGGCCGGCCGCAGGAAGTAGCCGTGCATGGAGTGCAGGGACTTGCCGTCCGCGACCGACCGCATGGCCGCCGCCGCGGCCTGCGCCACCAGGTCGCCGCCGTACGCCTTCGGCCACGGGCAGGGCTGGGTGGTGGCGGTGAAGGCGAGGTCGAAGTGCAGGGGCTCGGCCGGGGCCAGGGTGACGGCCGCGGTGAACACCGCGGAGGTGGGGACGTCGGCGGCGGTCACCGGTCCTCCCAGTCCCGCAGGTCGGCGTCGGCCACGTCCGGCAGGTTGACCACGATGTTCTCCGGTGTCCTGGTGGTCATCCAGACCAGCGGTTTTGTCCGGGACAGGTTGCACTCCACGTGCGGCATGAAGGGCGGCACGAAGACCCAGTCGCCCTCCTCCATGTCGAGGTAGTCGGCGAACTCCTCGCCGAAGTAGATCCGCGCCCGGCCCGACAGCACGTAGCCGCCGGTCTCGGCCTCGCCGTGGTGGTGGGAGACCGAGCGGTAGCCGGGCTCGTTGCTGACCTTGCCGAACCACAGCCTCCTGGCCGGGGTGTGCTGGATGCTCACACCGGAGACGCGGACCGCCCCGCCGGAGTCGGCGGTGCCCGGGTCCTCCAGGCCGCGGCGGGTCACCACCGGGGCGACCAGGCCGCTCGGCAGACGGTACATCGAGTTGTCGCCCTCGAGGCGGTACGTGCGGGGCTCGGGCTCCATGCGGACGGCTCCGTTTCGTGCGGCGGACGTCGGCGTGCCGGTCAGGTCCCTGCCGTGACCGGCGCCATGGTGGTGTCGAAGGAGGCTGCTGCCGGGCCGGCTCTGCTCCGCCCGGCGCCCGGGCCGCTCGGTCTCTCGTTTTTTTCACGACCGTCATCTATTGTCAATACGCCCCGCCCGGCCGGGCGGACCGGCCCGACGCAGTCCCGACCGGAGGTGGCATGACGCCCGTCGCCGTGAACCCGGACACCCTTCCCGCACCGAGCGGCTACTCGCACGGCACCCTCGCGGGGAACACCCTCCACCTCGGCGGTCAGACCGCCCTCGACGCCGACATGCGGATCGTCCCGGGCGGCATCGTCGAGCAGTTCCGCCAGGCGTTCGGCAACGTCCTCACCACCCTCCGCGAGGTCGGCGGCGAACCGCAGGACCTGGTCAGCATCACCCTGTACCTCACCGACATCCCCGACTACCAGGCCCACGGCAAGGAGATCGGCAAGGTCTGGCGGGAGCTGGCCGGCCCCGTCTACCCGGCGATGGCCGGCATCGGCTGCACCGCGCTCTGGCAGCCCGAGGCCCTGATCGAGATCCTCGGCGTGGCCGTGATCCCGGACGAGCGCCTGGTGCGCCCCGGCGACCGCGACCGGCCGGCCGCCCCCGGCGGCATCGACCATTCCTGACGAGCGCCACGGATCCGTGAGAAGGGCAGCATGAGACTCGCATCCTTCACCGTCGACGGCCGCCGACGGGCCGGCGCGGTCGACGAGGCCGCAGCGGCCGTCGCCGTGCTGCCCGAGCGGCTCGGCACGGTCGACGACCTCGTCCGCGGCGGCCCCGCCGCCCTCGACGCCGCCCGGGCCGCCGCCGACGCCGCCCCCGTCCTGCCGCTCACGGCCGTCCGCCTGGAATCACCCCTGCAGCGGTTCAACCGGGACATCCTCTGCACCGGCTGGAACTACTGGGACCACTTCGAGGAGTCCCGCGGCAAGCGCGGGCACGAGGACCCGGACCGGCCCACCCGGCCCACCTTCTTCACCAAGGGCCCGGACACCGTGATCGGCCCGGGCGACGACATCGCCTACGACCCCGCCCTGTCGACCCAGTGGGACTACGAGGCCGAGATCGCCCTCGTCATCGGCCGCGACGGCCGGTCGATCCCGGAGAGCGAGGCGCTGCAGCACGTCCTCGGCTACCTGGTCGCCAACGACGTCTCCCAGCGCGACCTCCAGCGGGCGCACGGCGGCCAGTGGCTCAAGGGCAAGAGCATCGACGCCACCATGCCGCTCGGCCCCTGGCTCACCACCGCCGACGAGGTGCCCGACCCCGGTGCGCTGCACGTGCAGTGCGAGGTCAACGGCGTCCTCCTGCAGAACGCGTCCAGCGCGCAGATGGCCTTCCCCGTGGCCAGGCTGATCGCCGAACTCAGCCACGGCATGACCCTCCGCGCCGGCGACGTCCTGCTCACCGGCACCCCGAGCGGCATCGGCAGCGCCCGCGACCCGCAGATCTTCCTGGAGGACGGCGACCTCGTCGTCACCCGGGTCGCCGGCCTCGGCGAGCTGCGCAACCGGGTGGCCGCGACCGCCCTGGTGTGAGCGCCCGGTGTGACCGCCCCGGAGTGAGCGCCGGCGGCCGGTGCCGATCACGCGATCCGCGTCGATCATGCGAGCGGGGTGACGATAGGCTGCGCGGTGACGGGTCCCACGGACAGCACCGGCCCGAGGCGAGGAGAGCGCAGCTGTGACGGCCGGGCACGAGGAGTCACCCGCGACCGGCCGCGACGCGCGGCACGGCCCGCTGATCATCACCGCCTTCGGCCTGTACGCGCGGGGCGAGCAGAACTGGCTCTCCGTGGCGTCGGTGGTCCGGCTCATGGCCGACCTCGGGGTCGAACCGCAGGCGGTGCGCTCCTCGATCTCCCGCCTCAAGCGCCGCGGCGTGCTGGAGAGCGGGCGGCACGAGGGAGCGGCCGGCTACTCGCTCGCGGCGCAGGTCCTGGAGACCCTCGCGGAGGGCGACGTCCGGATCTTCGAACGCGTACGGGCGGTCGCCGAGGACGGCTGGATCCTGGTGGTCTTCTCCGTCCCCGAGTCCGAGCGGCAGAAGCGGCACGAACTCAGGACCAGCCTGACCCGGCTCGGCTTCGGCACCGCCGCGCCCGGCGTGTGGGTCGCACCGGGCAACCTCGCCGCCGAGACCCGCCGGACCCTGGAGCGCCGCGGCCTCGCCGGCTACGTCGACCTCTTCGCCGGCGACCACCTCGCCTTCGGCGACCTGCGCACCAAGGTCCGCAGCTGGTGGGACCTGGACGAACTCACCGCGCTCTACGCCGACTTCCTGCGCCGCTACCGACCGGTGCTCGACAAGGTGAAGGCCGGCGGGATCTCCCCGCAGGAGGCCTTCCGGGTCTACGTGCCGATGCTCACCCAGTGGCGCCGCCTGCCCTACCGGGACCCGGGGCTCCCGCTCGCGCTGCTCCCGCCCGGCTGGAACGGCGTCGGCGCGGGCCGGCTGTTCGACGAGCTGAACGCCGCACTGGGCCCGGCAGCCCGCGAGCATGCGCTCACGGTGATCCACGCCGGCGAGTAGCCCGCTCCTGCGGGCCCGGGCGCACGGATGCGTCCGGTCCCCGGCCTGCCCGCCGGGGCCCGGACGCGGCACCGCGCCACTGGGACGCGGTGCCGTGCGGACCGGTGCCGTCCGGATCGGCGCCGGTCCGGACCGCGCTATCCGAAGGTGAACCAGTTGATGTTGACGAAGTCGGCGGGCTGGCCGCTGGTGAAGGTCAGGTAGACGTCGTGGACACCGGTGGTGCGGCTGATGTCCGCCGGTACCGTGCGCCAGGTCTGCCAGCCGCCGGTGTTCGCGAGGGCGAAGCTGCCGACGGGTGTCGCCGTGGGGCTGCCGAGCCGGACCTGGACCAGGCCGCTCACCCCGGCGGCCGCGCCGGAGGCGACCCGGGCGCTGAACCGGGTCGCCCCGGCGGTGCCGAAGTTGACGGCGGCGAACTTCAGCCAGTCGCCGTTGGCGAGCCAGCCCACGTCGGAGCCGCCGCCGGTGTCGGAGCAGGCCTCCACCTGGGCGCCGGACTGTGCGGCGAACGCCTCGGCCTGGATGGTGGCGAAGGCGCTGCCCGTGCCACCGGTCGCGGTTGCGGTCGGTGTCGCGGTCGGGGTCGGCGTGCTTCCCCCGCCGCCGCCGGCCACCCCGCCGACGGTGATGGTCCACCGGGTGGGGCTGCCCGACTGCACCTTGCCCTCGAAGTCCACCCCGGCCGGGTGCACGTCGTCGTACGGGAAGGCGTAGCCCAGCCCGTCGGGGGTGGTGCCGTGCAGGATCCGGGCGTAGTGGTTGGTCCGCGGCTTGGTGTAGAAGGCGGCCGGGTTCTCGGCGGTCGGCTGGTTGGGGTTGTCCAGCAGGGTGGTCCGGTTGAAGGCGGCGGCGAGTCGGGCGCTCAGGTTGCCCATGACGTCGTTGCCCGTGGTGAAGGGCGCGTCGCTGCACGAGAAGATCGACAGGGTCGACGGCCGGGCGAAGCTGCCCACCCCGGGGAAGGTGAGGGTGTCGCCGTTCACCCGGCCGGTGACGGTGCCCCAGGTGAACTGGGTGTCGATCTTCAGGTCGGTGGAGCGGTACTTGGTCCACACCTGGTCGACGTAGCTGTCGAAGTAGCCGCTGAACAGCGAACTGTTGCCGCGGATCGCCAGGTTCGGGCTGAGCACGCGCAGGTCGGAGCCGTTCTTGTTGACGATCAGACGGCTCCAGTCGCTGCCGTCGGCGGCGGACTGGGCCCGCAGCGCGGCGGCCACCCGGGACAGCCCGTCGGCCGGCAGGCCGCGGACCGTCTGGGTGCCCTGCCCGGTCTCCAGCTGGAAGGCGATCGGCAGGCAGACCATGTCCACAAAGGTGATGTTGGCGTACAACTGGTCGTTGTTGAACGTGAATTCGCAGAAGTCGTGGCGGACGTTCGCATTGGGGTCGCTGGGGTTGCTCACCGAGGGCAGGGCCAGTCCGCCGCCGCGGTTCATCAGGAAGGTGAGCTTGGCGCCGACGGCGAAGTAGATACGGCCGCTGTCGAGCCGGGGAAGTGTCACCCGTCGCGGCCCGGCGCCCGAGGCGTTCAGCGCGATGGCACAGTCGACGCCCAGCGGCGTCTGGTCGTTGGCCGGGTTCGGCGGGTGGTACAGGCTCGTCCCGTCCGCCTGGACGAAGGCCCAGTTGCCGCCCGCCGCCGGGTCCCGGCCGAGGACGTAGGCGTACACGGTGTTGTTCCCCGTGGTGTTCGCCAGATCCAGCGGCAGGGTGGTGGTGGTCGACGCGCCGGCGGCCGACTGGAGCCAGGTCACCACCGCGGGCACGGTGAGGGCCACGCCCGCCGTCGCGGCGAGGAGCTTCCGGCGGGATATCGGTCGTTGGTGACGTGGCGTCATGGTGTGGGGGTCCGTTCTCCGCGAGGTCGGGTGGGGAGCGGGGGGAGGGAGCCGGCGCCGTCACTGAGGGTAGTGAGAGCGCTCTCAGATCTGATGCGGCGTCGCCCGTGGGCCTGAATATTACGGAGCGGCAACCCTCATGGCAATGTCAGGTGCACGCAACCGCGCGCACCTGACCTGCACCTTTGTCCGACCGTCGGTTGCTTAACCCTCTCTTAAGCCTGGTTTGATGCGCAGAGAGGGCTCTCGGCACCGTCACGGTCGGGCATTCACTCGCCCCGGGAGTCCTGGGATTCGTTGGCGATCGGCGCCGCTTCGGTGGCGACGGCGATCCGCACCAGATCGGGAAGGAGCGCGGCGAGCCCGTCCACGTACCGCCCCACCTCGGCGCGGTCGGGCAGCGGGTGGTAGACGAAGCAGACCGATTCCCGCTGGACGCTGACCGCGGGGGCGCCCAGGGCCTCCAGACGATCGATCAGGTCGGTGGCGATGACGAGGTCGCGGAGCACCGGGGTGCGGCCGTCCCCGGCCATCGGGATGTACAGGCCCGGCGCGAGCACCTCGACCCGCAGGGCCTCGGCGCTCCAGGTCCGTTCGAGCCGGATCGTCGGCACACGCCCCGGGAGTTCGTAGTGGAACACCAGCCAGTGCAGACCGCGCCGCTGTTCCAGCCGGATGAACCGGGCGACGGTGACCTCGCGCCCGTCCCCGCCGGGACCGGTGGCCGTGGTGCTGCGCGGCACGTCCAGCCACGGGTAGTGCGGCACGTACTCCCGCCACGGTTCGCCGGGCTTCATCACCCGCCAGCCGGGGCGGCTCGCCAGCGTCCGCAGCATCCGCTCCGAGGCCCCCGCACGCCGGGCGGTGCGGACCTCCCGAGTCATTCCGAAGGCGATCGGCGCCATCAGCAGGGCGCCGAAAAAGATCCAGCCGAACATGACGAGTCCCCCTCCCTGTCCCGTCCGCGACCTGCGGCGCGGGGACATCCACCGTTCCTCGCACCGTAGTTGACGTCGCCGACACCGCAGCCGGTTGCCGGCGCGGCGGGCCGGCGCCCGGTCAGGTGGGTTCGGCCGAGCCGGTGAGGCGGAGTTTGCGCTGGGCCCGCTGGTAGAAGGTGGTGTGGCCGAGGCGGACGACCTGCGCCGCAGCGGGGACCATCGTCACCTCGACGACCTGGCCCGGGCTCACCCGGCCGACCAGCCGGCCGTCGGCCTCCACGGCCAGGTCGCCGCTGTGCGACAGCACTTCGAGAGCGAGGTGCTCCCCGGCGGACAGGAAGACCGAGCGGTTGAACGCCGAGTGCGGGGCCACCGGGGTGATCAGCAGCCCCTCGGCGGCGGGGGAGACGATCGGGCCGCCGGCCGAGAAGCTGTAGGCGGTCGACCCGGTCGGGGTGGCGACCACGACCGCGTCCGCGGTGTACCGGACGAACGGCTGGTTCTCGACGTGCACGGCGACCGCCGCCGACCGGTGTCCGGGGCTTCGCAGCAGCACGATGTCGTTGAGTGCCGTCTCGACGTCGTCCCCGAGGCGGACCCGGACCCCGGAGCGCGGCTCGACGCTGAACCGGTGGCCGTCGATCGCGTCGAGCGCGGCGGGCAGTTCCGGGATGTCGACCTCGGCGAGGAAGCCGAGGCGTCCGACGTTGACCCCGAGGACGGGTGCGTGGCCGCCGACCACCAGGCGCAGTGCGCGCAGCATGGTGCCGTCCCCGCCGAGGCTGATCAGCAGGTCGGCGGTCTCGGTCATCTCCTCGTCCCCGACCGGCACCGTGCGGCAGCCGATCCGGGCGACCTCGTCCGCGAGGCCGAGGACCTTGGCGCCGCGGGCGCGGCTCCAGTCGAGGACGGTGTCCACGGTGGGCGCGCACTGGCGTTCGGGGTGGAGCACCAGCCCCACCGTGCCGATGTATCCCATGCGGTCCACCTCGCTGTCGGTCGGGCCCGCCGCGGCTGCCGGTCAGGACGGCTGCGGCGCGGCTCCGTTGTCGTCGGGCGCGTCGGGCGCGGTCAGCGGCAGGCGTACCTGGAACCGGGTGTCGCCAGGAACGGACTCGACCCGGAGGTCGCCGTGGTGCTTGTTGACGACGATCCGCCATGAGATGTCCAGGCCGAGTCCGGTGCCCTGGCCGACCGGTTTGGTGGTGAAGAACGGGTCGAAGATGCGGTCGCGGATCTCCTCGGGCACCCCGGGCCCGGTGTCGGCGAACTCGACGAGCAGACGGTCGCCGTCCCGTGCGGTGCGGACGGTGAGGGTGCCGTCCCCGCCGCCGTCGTTCATGGCGGCGACGGCGTTGTCGATCAGGTTCGTCCACACCTGGTTGAGCTCGCCGGGGTACGCGGGGATCGGCGGCAGGGCGCGGTCGTACTCCTTGACCACCCGGATCCGGGGGCCGATCTTGCCGGAGACCATCAGCAGGGTGCTGTCGAGCAGTTCGTGGACGTCGGCGGTGCGGTAGGGCGCCCGGTCCAGCTGCGAGTACTGCTTGGCCGCGGTGACGAGGGCGGAGACGCGGTTGGTCGAATCCTCGATCTCGTTCATCAGCAGTTCGGTCTCGACGGTGTAGTTGAGCCACTTCATCGCACCGGCGAGCGAGCCCTCGTCGACGGCGGCCGCGACCTGCTCCAGCCACTCGGTGTCCAGACCGGCCTGGACGAAGGTCGGCGCCATCTGCCAGCCGCCGTCGATGCCGTGGTCGTCCAGCCAGTCGCTGAGCGCGTCCTCCCGGTCGGCGGCCTCCAGCGGGCTGAGCGAGAGCGCCTTGGCGACCCGCTCCGCCGTCCGTTCCTGCACCTCGACCAGTGCCTCCAGGCTGTCGCGCCGGTACGGGCCCGCCGCGATCGCGCCCAGCTTGTGGCGCATCCCGGCGACCCGCTCGCGGAGCGCGGAGGTGGCCCGGACGGCCGCCGCGGCCGGATTGTTGAGCTCGTGGGTGAGCCCCGCGGACAGCGCTCCGAGAGCCATCAGCCGCTCCCGCTGGCCGACCGCGGCCTGCGCGCTCTTGTAGCCGAAGAACAGCCCCTCCAGCAGATGGACGGCCATCGGGAACCACTCGCGCATGATCTGCGCGAAGCACTCCGCGGGCAGCACGTAGAACCGCGAGTGCTCGGCGACCTTCAGCGAGCTGTTGTAGACCTGCGGCACCCGGTCGCCGAGGTAGGACTGGAAGGCCCCGGCGTACACACCGCGGTCGGAGGTCCGGGTGACCTCCACGTCGTAGTCCCCGACCCGGCGGGAGAGCACGACGGTGCCCTCCAGCAGCACGTAGAAGCAGATGGCCGGGTCGCCCTCGGCGTACACCGGGCCTGGTTCGAAGGCCAGCACCGAGCCCTCCCGGCAGAGCCGGTCGAGCTGCTCGGGCGCGAGCTTCTCGAAGAGGAAGAGCGAGGAGAGCTCGTGCGGGTCGCAGGGCAGCGGGGCGGCGGTCATGACTGCTCCAGGTAGCGGTGCGCGAGCATCACGGCCATCGCCCCCTCGCCCACCGCCGAGGCGACCCGCTTGGCCGACTCCGCGCGGGCGTCCCCGGCCACGAACACCCCGGGCACGTTGGTCTCCAGGTGGTAGGGCGGCCGCTCCAGCTCCCAGCCGGCCGGCCGCCGGCCCTCTGGCGCCAGGTCGGGGCCGGTCAGGATGAACCCGCGGGCGTCCCTGAGCACGGCGCCCTCCAGCCACTCGGTGCGCGGCGCCGCCCCGATGAACACGAACATCCACTGGGCGTCCACGGTCTCGGTGCCGCCGGTCTCCGTGTCGCGCAGCGTGAGCCGCTCCAACTGGTGCTCGCCGTGCGCCGCCTCCACGACCGTGCAGCCACGGACGGCGATCGTGGGCGCCTCCTCGACCTGCTGGACGAGGTAGTGCGACATGGTGGCGGCCAGCGACGGCCGGCGCACCACCAGCGTCACCGACTTGGCGCTGCGGGCGAGGTACAGCGCCGCCTGGCCGGCCGAGTTCGCGCCGCCGACGATGTACACGTCCTGGCCCCGGCAGGCGGCGGCCTCGGTCAGCGCCGAGCCGTAGAACACCCCGCAGCCGGTCAGCTCCGCCACGCCCGGGGCGTCGAGCTGCCGGTACGACACGCCGGTCGCCAGGATCACCGTGTGCGCGGCGATCGCCGAGCCGTCGGAGAACCGGACGACCCGCGCCGACCCGCTGGCCTCCAGCCCGGTGACCTCGCGCGCGGTGAGGATCTCCGCGCCGAACTTCGCCGCCTGCCGCCGCGCCCGATCGGTGAGCTGGGCCCCGGACACGCCGTCCGGGAAGCCGAGGTAGTTCTCGATGCGCGAGCTCTGGCCCGCCTGGCCGCCGGTCGCCGAGCGCTCGACCAGGACGGTGCGCAGCCCCTCCGAGGCCCCGTAGACGGCAGCCCCCAGGCCGGCCGGGCCGCCGCCGATGATGACCAGGTCGTAGAAGCCGGCCGCCGGTGTCGTGGCCAGGCCCACCCGGGCGGCGAGGTCGCGGTCGGCCGGCTCCACCAGTGCCGAGCCGTCCGGGGTGACCACCAACGGCAGCCGCCGGCCGTCCTCGCCCGCGGCGGCCAGCAGCCGCCGGCCCTCGGGATCGTCGGAGGAGTACCAGCGGTACGGCACTTCGTTGCGCGCCAGGAACTCGCGGACGGACGAGGAGCGCGCCGACCAGCGGTGCCCGACGACCTTGGTGACGGCCACCGGCCGGTGCTCGTCGGCCCGCCAGGCCTCCAGCAGGTCGTCGAGGACGGGGTAGAGCTTCTCCTCCGGCGGCTCCCAGGGCTTGAGCAGGTAGTGGTCGAGGTCGACGATGTTGATCGCGTCGATGGCCGCGCCGGTGTCGGCGTACGCGGTGAGCAGCACCCGTCTCGCGTCCGGGTAGATGTCGAGCGCCTGCTCCAGGAAGTCGATGCCGCTCATGGCGGGCATCCGGTAGTCGGCGATGATCACCGCCACCAGGTCGCCGCGGAGCTTCAGCTCGCGCAGGGCCTCCAGCGCCGACTCGCCGGACTCGGCCCGCAGGACCCGGTACGACTCGCCGTAGCGCCGCCGCAGGTCGCGGGCGACGGCACGGGAGACCGAGGGATCGTCGTCCACGGTGATGAGGACGGTCCGCGCCGGAGTGTCGGCCTGAGCCATGGGGACCCCGTCCAGAGCTGATCGGCTTCCCGCCCGGGTGCCACCCGTCCGGCCGCACCCGTGCGCCGGTCACCCATCCTAGGGATGATCCGTGCAGATCACCACGAAAGGTGCGAAGGGCGCCGGTCAGGCGTCGCCGCGCCCCAGCACCTCCAGGGCGAAGGCCCGGGTGCCCGCGACATACCGCCGGGCCAGGTCGGCGGCGGCCGCCGGGTCGCCGGAGCGGATCGCGGCGAGCAACTGCCCGTGCTCGGTGCACATCGGCGAGGTGCTCTCCGGCCCGGAGGTGAGACGGAACAGCCGGCGCAGCCGGCCGTCCAGCGGCGCCATCATGTCCTGGAGCAGCGGATTGCCGGACAGCTCCACGATCGCCCGGTGGAAGTCGGCGTCCAGGCCGACCGTCTCTCGCAGCCGGCCCGCCTCGGCGGCCTTCCGCGTCCGGGCCAGGACCTGCTCCAGGCCGCGCAGCTCGGCCGGGGTGGCGTTCCGCGTGGCGAGCTCGGCGGCACCGGCCAGCTCCGGCACGCAGAACGTGTGGCTGACCACCACGCGGCCCTGCAACCCGGCGGCCCGGGTACGGGCGGCGATGTCCCGCAGCGGGCCGAGGCCCCGATCCCCGGTGTCGTGGAGGTGGATGTCCAGGTGCAGGCCGTGCTGCTCGGCGAGGCCGAAGACCTGGTCGAGCTGGGCCGGGCCCTCGGCGTCCGCGCCGACCCCGTCGAAGCCGGCCGGGTCGATCCCGCCCACGGCGTCGATCAGGCCGCTCGCCGCGGCCTCGGCGAGCAGCGCCCCGGCACCCGGCGTCCGCCGCACCCCGTGCTGCGGGAAGGCCACCACCTGGACGCGAGCAGCCGGTGGGCCCGTTCGGCGAGCGGCGTCCGCTGGTGCTCGTACAGGTCGACGTCGCCGCGCACGTACTCGGGCAGCGCGTCGGTCGGACGGTGGCTGTACCAGGGCTCGCCCCAGGCCGTCTTGTCCGGGTGGATGTGTGCGTCCACCAGCGTCGGCAGGGCGATCCGACCGCCCCCGTCGACGACCTCCACCGGGACGTCCGCAGGCACCCGATCGGCCAACAGCCCGTCCACGGCGATCAGCTCGACGGGCGCACCGGCGCCGAACGGCCGGACACCGCGGAAGACGGTGACGGTGGATGAGGTCATGATTTCTCCCGTTTCGGGGCGGTTTGTGCGTGGCCGCCAACTAACCCGAACGGGCGCCACCTCGTCAAACCGCCCCCGACGGTGGGCGATCGACTCCTGGGGAACGGGATGTCGGACGAGGGCCTTCCGCCGGAAGCCGTCCACCTCCCGGGCCGGAACCGCCCCGACGCGGTGTCAGTCTCCGGAGCGCAGTGGCACGGCCTGCTCGTCGGTCCGGACCTCCTGCAGCAGGCCCCAGGTGAAGTCGGCCGTGCAGGGATGCGGGCGGCCGGCCGCGTCCGGGGCGGTGAAGTCGAGCTGCCAGCGGGTCGGCGCACTGCCCTCGCGCGGGACGGCGGGCGGGAAGGCCGCGCCGACGTCCGACACGACGCAGCTCCACGGCGCCAGGTCCGCCAGCGTCCGCAGGCGGGGTGCCGGTGCGCCCGGTGCGCGGACCAGCCACTCGTTCCAGGGCGGGGAGGCCTCGCCGGCCGGCCCGAGCAGGATCTCGAACCGCAGCTCCGGCCAGAGCGGCAGCGTCCAGTGCTGCGCGGTGCAGTCGAGATCTCCGATCCGGCGGGGCAGCACGGCCTCCGGCGGGCCGAGGACGGCCGTGTAGCGGCGGGCGCCGTGCGGGAAGCGGCTCGACCGTAGCATCGCCTGCCATCGCTTGTTCGCCTCGCGCATGCCGGCCCGGGTGGCGCCGAGCCGGCGCACGGCCTGTTCGACCAGCTCGGGGTGGAAGTCGGCCATGCGGCGCAGCAGGACGAGCTGGAACTCGGTGGTCGCGAAGCCGTGGATCGCCATCCGTCCAGGCTAGAACGCGGCCTGCGGATCGGCCCGGACCGGTGGGGTGTGCCCCCTGCCGTCGGCTGCCCGGCCGGACACGGTCGGCTGACCGGATGTCAGCCGACCGGGTCGCCACGCCCGGTCGGTTCGAACCTCACCCGAACCACATACGCGCCAGGCGCCGGAAATCGGCATGAGGGCTCACAAACGAAGTCGTGCGCAGCTGCCCGCCGGCATCGCTGACCGGGCTGACCAGGGCTGGGGCCTCTCCCCGAAAGGAGACACCCCCAGGGGATACGGCCACTCGCTTCCGAAGACCGGTTTCAGCGGGCTCGCCTACGTCGGTGTGGCCCTGGTCCTCGCCGCGTCCGGCCTGTTGATGAAGTTCCTCGGCCGGCGGCCGGCGGGTCGCTGACCGCGGTCGGCCGTATCGAGGACGACCACGACCGAGGTGCCCGTGCACGCTCCCCGCGTGAGCACGGGCACCTCGGTCGTCGTGTGTCCGGCACCGCGGCCGGACGGCAACGCAGCGGCCGGCCCCGGCAGAGTGCCGGGACCGGCACGAACACGGCGAGGATCCGCGGTCATGAGGATGCCGTCGAGGTCGAGGCGATGGACGCGGCCCGCACCCCGCCTGCCGAACTGCAGGGCGCGGCGCCGTCGGCCGTCTCCGCCACCACCGCGGCCGGGGCCTGAGCCCGCCCGCTATCGTGGCCGCTTCGAGGGGAGGCGGACCGTGGAGTTCAAGGACGTCGAGTTCGAGGACGTGGAGTTCGAGGACCGGGTGCTGGCCGAGGCGATCGGCTCGATCGGCGGGCGGGGCGCGGCGTTCGTGGCCAGGCGGCTGCCGAAGAACGTCCACGAGATCGACCTCCGGCTCCCGCTGGGCCTCGCCCGCGCCGAGGCCCGGGTGGCCGGCCTCCTGGCCCGGATCGGCCACCGGGTCGCACCGCGGCGCGGAGAGCGCGCCGCCGGCCACCCCGCCGGGCGGCGCACGATCCGGGTGATGACCGGCGGGGGAGCGTGGAGCATGAACCCCGTCCTGGTCACCGTCGTCCTCACCGCGGAAGGGCCGGAGGAGACCCTCCTCCACCTGCGGGCCGCCGCCAAGGAAGGGCTGATCAGGCAGCGGGCCGGAGAGAAGACCGCCCACCGCGTCGCTGCCCTGCTCACCGGCTGAGACACGCCCTTCCGGAACGGTGCAGCAACGCTGCGACTGGCCCCTGATCGGTGCCGACCGCGAGGGTCGCAGCGTGACAGCCGTACGCGAGCACCCCCTCGCCCCACCCCCCGCCGAGCGCATCCCGCCGCCGTCCCGCGAGGACCGCCGGGACCTCGGCGGTCCTCGTGACCTCGGCCGCCCTTGCGACCTCGGCGACGTGCTGCCGCGCGTCGCGCGCGGCGACGAGCAGGCGTTCGGTGAACTGTACGAGGCGGTGGCCGGACCGGTACTCGGCCTGGCCCGCCGGGTGCTGCGGGACCCGGCACAGGCCGAGGAGGTGGCACAGGAGGTACTGCTGGAGGTCTGGCGCACCGCCGCCCGCTACCGGCCGGAGCGCGGCGGCGTGCTGCCCTGGGTGCTGACCATCACCCACCGCCGCGCCGTCGACCGGGTCCGGGCTTCGCAGGCGGCCGCCGACCGCGACCGGCGGGCCGCCGCGGCCTCGCCGGCCCCGCCGTTCGACGAGGTCTCCGAAGCCGTGGAACGTCGCCTCGACCGCGACCGGGTCCGGCACTGCCTGCGCGCCCTCACCGCACTGCAGCGCCAGTCGATCGCCCTCGCCTACTACGGCGGCTACTCGCAGTCGCAGATCGCCGAACTCCTCGGCGCCCCCCTCGGCACCGTCAAGACCCGCATGCGCGACGGCCTGATCCGGATGCGGGACACCCTCGCCGTCCAGGAATGACCGGGCCCGGGCATCAGGACGACCGAGCGGCACGTTCGCTCAGGTAGGCCTCCAACGCGGCGGCGCCGGTGAGCATCGCCCGCGCGCGGGCGGACAGCCGGCCGTGCCAGTCGCGCAGCGCCGCCTCCAGGGGTTCCACCCCGCCGGCCGCGCGGACTTCGCCGATCAGCGGCGCAATCTGCTCCAACAGGTAACCACCATGTCTGAGTTGGTGAGCCAGAAGGGCGTCGCGCACAGCGGCCTCGTCGTAGACGCGGTACCCCGTCGACGGGTCGCGGCGCGGGTGCACCAGCCCGGCCCGCTCCCACTTGCGCAGCGTCGCCGGCCGGATCCCCAATCGCCTCGCCAGCGGCCCGATGAACATGCCGCCCGGGCCGGACACCGCACTTGGCACGGCTGCCGCACCGACCTCCAGACTGCGGAGCGCGTCCTCCACCGCCCGCAGGGTCCGCCGGTCGTCGAGGAGCCGGGCGTGGCTCTCGTCGATCTGACGGAACGCCTCCTCCTCGGCGTCCTCGTTCACCGCCCGCATGATCGACGCCGCCGTCCGGTGGCCGTGGCCGGGCAGCAGCGCGAGGAACGCGCCCAGGGCCCCGACGTGCAACACGGTGTAGGTGCGGTAGCCGTGGGGTGTGCGACCGGCCGGCGGCAGGATGCCCGCCTCCTCGTAGTTCCTGACCGCCTGGGTGGACAGACCGTGCCGACGCGCCAGATCGACCGGCCTGAGCCGATCACCGTCTTGAAGGTTTCGTCCCACGACCCCGCCGAATGTGCCGAAAAGTTTCCACCGAAGGTTCAAAGATAGCGTTGAAGGCATGGTCACCGACATCACGGACACCGCCCACGCGGTCGACGCCGCCGCCGTCATGCGGCTGCTCCCCACCCGGCCGCGGCTGCTCGCCCTGGGCGAGCCCACCCACGGCGAGGACACCCTGCTCGACGTCCGCAACGCACTCTTCCGACAGCTCGTCGAGCAGGACGGCTACCGGACGATCGCACTCGAGAGCGACTGCATGACGGGCCTGCTCGTCGACGACTACGTCACCACCGGCACGGGCACCCTCGACGACACCATGGAGCGCGGCTTCAGCCACGGATTCGGCGAATCCCCGGCCAACCGCGAACTCGTGCGCTGGATGCGCGACTTCAACACGGACCGACCCGCCACCGACCGGCTCCGGTTCGCCGGCTTCGACGGCCCGCTGGAGATCACCGGTGCCGCAAGCCCCCGGCAGGCGCTCACCGCGCTCCACGGGTACCTCGCGGCCCGGGTGGCCGCGGACCTGCTGCCCTGCACCGCCGAGGCACTCGACCGCCTGCTCGGCGCGGACGACCCGTGGACCGACCCCGGCGCGATGTGGGCCCCGACGAAGTCCGTCGGGCAGTCGGCCGCGGCGAGGGAGCTGCGGCTGATCGCCGACGACCTCGTGGCCCTCCTGGACGCGCAGACGCCGCACCTGATCGCGGCAACCTCGCGGGAGGACTGGGACAGGGCGCGGCTCCACGGCCGCACCGCCACCGGCCTGCTGCGCTACCACTTCTGGATGGCCGACACCTCGTCGAGCCGGCTGGCGCGGCTGGTCGGCCTGCGGGACGGCATGATGGCCGACAACCTCCTCGCGATCGCCGCCCGCGGCCCGGCACTCGTGCACGCCCACAACGGCCACCTCCAGCGGCACAGGAGCAGCATGCGGATGGGCGACCTGCCGCTGGAGTGGTGGAGCGCCGGCGCACTCGTCAGCGCCCACCTGGGCGAGGAGTACACCTTCCTGGCCACGGCCCTCGGCACCGTCCGGCACCGGGGGGTCGACACCCCGCCGCCGGACACCATCGAAGGTCTCCTCTACACACTCCCCGAGCAGCGCCGACTCGTCGACGCCCGCCGGCTGGCCGCCCTCCTCGCCGAGGCCCCGCCCGCCCCCGCGTCTCCCCGTACTTCGGCTACGCCCCCCTCGACCCGGCCCATCTCGCCGACCACGACGGGATCGTCTTCGTCAAGGACCTCCCGCAGGCCTAGCTATCGCCGGCAGTTCGGTGCGCAAGCGCTGCGAGCCGTGTGCACCGGCCCGGTTCGCGATGCTGGACGGAGGTGGCCACCGGCGGAGCGAAGGACTGCCGCGACCGCCGGGCGGCCCCGACCGAGCGCCAGGAGGAGAGTCATGGCTTGCGCCGCACCCGTCCGAGCCTCCCGCCGCCGCGCCGCATGGTGACCGCCACGGGCGTGCGCGGCGGCCCGGCACCCGCCGGAGCTTCCGTGCCCCTGCCCGGAGCCGATCCCGCTCCGCCGCTCGCAGGGGCCAGCCTCACCACCGGCGGAGTGGCCCGTCGGCTCGGCGTCTCGCCGACCACGGTCCGCTCCTGGGAGCGGCGGTACGGCATCGGACCGGCCCTGCGCGAAGCCGGCCACCACCGCCGCTGGAGCCCGCAGGACGTCGCCGTCCTCGAGGCCATGTGCCGACTGACCGCGCGCGGCGTACCACCCGGCGAGGCGGCGCGGCTGGCCCTCGACACCGCCCGGACCGGACCCCCACAGCCTCCCGGCACCCCGTACCGCGACGGCCGCGACCTGCTCGACCCCGGCACCGCCTCGCCGGCCGGCCCGGTCCGCCCGGAGTGCCGCGGCCTCACCCGCGCCGCCGTCCGCCTCGACACCGCCGAGGTCGCACTGATCCTCCGTCAGGTGGTCGACGAGATGGGGGCGGTGGCCGCCTGGACGGAGGTCATGATGCCCGCGCTGCGCGCGGCCGGACGCAAGTGGGCCGGCGAGGGCGAACGGTACGTCGAGGTCGAGCACCTGCTGTCCTGGCACGTCTCCACCGCACTGCGACGGGTCGCCGACCGCCCAGAACCGCCCCGATCGGGCCCGCCCGCGCTGCTCGCCGGCATGCCGGCCGAACTGCACACCCTCCCGCTGGAGGCGGTCGCCGCCGGGCTGGCCGAACGCGGCCTGCCCTACCGGATGTTCGGCGCCGCAGTGCCGGCCGAGGCGCTGCTGGAGGCGGTCCGCAGGACCGGACCGGCCGCGGTGATGATCTGGTCCCAGGCCAAGCACACCGCCGACCGGGTACTGGCCCGGCGGACCGCCGAGACCGCCTGGGGCGGCCGCGGATCCCGCTCCCGCCCGGTCGTCCTGACCGCCGGCCCGGGCTGGGCCGGGCGCCGACCCGGCACCGGCACCGGCATCCTGCGCCCGCGCGACCTGCCCGGCGCCCTCGACCGGATCGAGCACCTGCTCACCTGAGGCGCCGCCCCGTCCCCGCCGTCCGCCGGGCCGCGCGCCTTTGCCCGCCCGGTGCGACCTTCGGAGACGTGCACGGTGTCGCCTCAAGCGGCGTTGTCACGGTCTCGCGGTCCGCCCGTGAGAACTCGCGCCGGGGGTGCGCCACCACAGGGCCGGCCGCGTCCACCGTCGTCATCCAGCGTCCGGCGTCCGGCGTCTCGGTCAGTCGTGCGGGACGACCGCGACCGGGGCCTGTGCGTGGTGCAGCACCGCATGGGCGGCCGGGCCGAGCTGCATGCCGATCCGGTGGCGGCGGCGCCGCCGGCCGACGACCACGAGTGCCGCGTCCGCGGCGGCGTCCACGACCGCCTCCGCTCCACCCGCGATCCGGCAGTCCTCGACGACGGCCACCTCGGGGTACTTCTCCCGCCAGCCGGTCAGGGCCTCGCGCAACAGCTCCGCCTCGATCGCCCCGAACTGCTCCGCCTCGACCTGGGGGGTGATCACGCCCGCGTAGCCCCACACCGGCGGCGGGGTCCACCCGTGCACCGCGCGCAGCACCGCCCCGCGCCGGGACGCCTCGCGGAAGGCGAAGTCGAGCACGTCGGGCGACGACGACCGGGAGTCGACCCCGACCACCACGGCCGTCCCCTCCGGGCCCGGCCGGTGCGCCCCGGTGGACCGGACCAGGACGGTCGGCGCCTCGGAGCGCGCGGCGAGGGCCAGGCCGACCGAGCCCACCACCAGCCCGGCGAACCCGCCGAGCCCGCGAGACCCGACCACCAGCAGCTCTGCCGAGGCGGCGGCCTCGACCAGCACCTCGATCGGGTCGCCGCCGCCGATCAGGTCGGCCCGGACCTCCAGCGCCGGGTGCGCCGTGCGGACCTCGGTGCGGGCGTCGGCCAGCATGCGCAGCGTCAGGCCGCGGACGTCCGCGGGCTGCCCGGCGCCGGCGTGGACGTCGTCCAGCCAGGTCTGCGCGTGCACGAGGCGCAGCGGCAGCTCCCGGCGGGCGGCTTCGTCGGCCGCCCACCGGGCCGCCGCGGTGCTCTGCGGCGAGCCGTCGATCCCGGCAAGAACGTACTGGGGCATGGCAATTCCTCTCCGAGGTGACCTGCGCGGCAGGGGCGCAGGACCATCCTCGGCAGCGCGGTCGTCGCGCTACCAGGACCGGCCGGCACCGCACGGAGGGCCGAAGGTCCCTGGCCGCCCAGACGGCCAGCCGCGGCGTGCGCGGTGCGGTCAGGCGCCGAGGGCGGCCTTCACCGTGTCGGCCAGCGGGGTGGTGGGGCGGCCGATGAGGGTGGAGAGCACGCCGCGGTCGCGGTCGAGTTCGCCGCGGCGGATGGCCGCGTCGACGTCGACCAGGACGGCCGCGAAGCCCGCGGGCAGGCCGGCGCCGACCAGTGCGTCCAGGTGCTCCTGCGGGGCGACGTCCAGGTACGCGACCGGGCGGCCGGACTGGGCGGCGAGTTCGGCCGCGTACTCGGCGAGGTTCCAGGAGGTGTCGCCGCTCAGCTCGTACGCGCGGTTCTCGTGGCCCGCGCCGGTGAGGACGGCGACGGCGGCGGCCGCGTAGTCGGCGCGGGAGGCGGTGGCGATCCGGCCGTCGCCGCTGCTGCCGACGACGCTGCCGCGCTCGACGGCCCCGGCCGCGCCGGCGGTGTAGTTCTCGGTGTACCAGCCGTTCCGCAGGAGGGTGTACGGCAGGCCGGAGGCGAGGATCGCGGCCTCGGTCGCCCGGTGCTCGGCGGCGAGGTCGAAGGTGGCCTCGTCGCCGCCCAGCACGCCGGTGTAGACGAGGCGGGAGACCCCGGCCGACACGGCGGCGTCGATCACGGCGGTGTGCTGCGGCACCCGGGATCCGACCTCGCTGCCGGAGACCAGCAGCACCGTCTCGCCGGCGCGGAAGGCGCCGTCGAGGGTCTCCGGGCGGCTGTAGTCGGCCTCACGGACCTCGACGCCGCGTGCCGCCCACGTGGCGGCCTTCTCCGGCGAGCGGACGGCCACCGCCAGGTCCTGTGCGGGCACCCGCTCCAGCAGTCCTTCGACGATCAGGCGGCCGAGCTGTCCGGTGGCTCCGGTGACGACGATCATGATGCACTCCCTCGGGTGGTTTCGACTTCAACCACCACCGTAGAGGGAGCACTAACCACTCGAAAGTACCCACTTTGAGGTACGGTACTGATATGAAGGTGAGTACCCAGCTCGAATCCGCCGCCGTCCCCGCCCCCCTCCTCGGCGACGTCACCGACCGGATGTGCCCCTCGCGCGGAGTCCTGGAGCACGTCACCAGCCGCTGGGGCGTCCTGGTGCTGATCGCCCTCCGCGAGCGGGGCTACCGCTTCAGCGAGCTGCGGCGGGCGGTGGCCGGTGTGAGCGAGAAGATGCTGGCGCAGACCCTCCAGACCCTCGAACGGGACGGCTTCGTGCACCGCGAGGCCCACCCCGTCATCCCGCCCCGGGTCGACTACAGCCTCACCCCGCTCGGTGAGCAGGCCGCCGACCTGGTCGGCGGCCTCGCCCACTGGGTCGAGCGCTCCCTCCCCGCGGTGGACGCCGCCCGCCGCGCCTACGACAGCCGCTGACGGCGCCCACGGATCCGGGGCGTCAGCGCCGGAACAGCCGGACCAGGGTGTCCCACCAGCCGAGCCGCTGACGCGGAACGGCCGGCCCGGCGGGCTCGGACACCGGCCCGGCGGGCTCGGACACCGGCCCGGCGGCGGGCGCCGCCGGGCCGGCGGGCGCTGCCGGAGTGACGGGCGCGGGCGTGGCAGGCGGGGTGGCCGGGGTGACCGGCGGGGCGGTGGTGCCGGGTGCGGTGTCCGCCGTGGCCGTCCGCGGGGAGAAGCTCACCGGCAGCTCGACCAGGTGCCGGGAGATCCAGGCCGAGGTCCAGGTCAACTCCTGCTCGGGGACGGCGAGTCGGAGGTCCGGCAGCCGGGTGAGCAGGATGTCGATACCGGTCTCCGCGATGGCCCGGCCGATGTCCTGGCCGGGGCACTCGTGCGGGCCGCTGCCGAACGCCAGGTGGGAGCGGTTGCCGAAGAGCGGCGTGGACAGGTCCGGCCGGACGGCCGGGTCGGCGTTGCCGGCGGCGAGGCCGAGCAGCAGCATGTCGCCAGCCTTGATCCGCTGCCCGCCGAGCTCGGTGTCGCCGGTGGCCCAGCGGCCGGCCACCAGCATCATCGGCGGGGAGTCCCAGAGCACCTGGTCCAGCGCGTCGGGCAGGGTCATCTGACCGCCGGACAGGTGGGCCCGGAACCGCCGGTCTGTGAGGACCATCTTCAGCCCGTCCGCGATCAGGTTGACGGTCGTCTCGTTCGCGGCCAGCAGCACCACCCGCAGGTGCTCCATCACCTCGTCGTCGGTGAGACCCGCCTCGTGCTGCATCAGCCAGGTCACCAGGTCGGCACCGGGGGAGACCCGCTTGCGCTCCATCATCCGGCGCAGCGAGTCCACCACGTACTCGTTGCTGGCGATCGCTGTCTCGGTGCCCTTCATGAGGTCCCGGGCGGCTTCGACCAGCCGTGGGCCGTACTCCTCGGGCATGCCGACGAGCTGCGTCATCACCAGCATCGGCAGGTGCTCGGCGAACTGGGAGATCAGCTCGGCGTGGCCGGACGGGCCGAACTCCTCGATCAGCTGGTCGGCGAAGCGGGTGACGTAGCGGCGGATGCCGCGCCGGTCGAAGCGGTTCAGGCCGTCGGTGACCGCGCCGCGCAGCCGCCGGTGCTCCTCGCCGTCGGCGAAGACGCAGAGCGGCTGCCAGGCGACCACCGGCATCAGCGGGGAGTCGGCGGTGACCAGCCCGTTCTGGAACGCCGTCCAGCGGCGCGAGTCCCGGGAGAACCGGGAGGGCGTGCGCATCGCGGCGAGGTTCGCGGAGTGGCCGAGGACCAGCCACGCCGGGATGTCGCCGTGCAGCAGCACCGGCGCCACCTCGCCGTGCTCGGCGCGCAGCTTCTCGTACAGGCCGGCCGGGTCGGCCTCGGCCTCGGGACCGTAGAGACGGCGCAGGCCGTCGGGTCCGAGACCGTGGGCGGGGCAGCCGGGCGGCGGTGTCGGTGCGGAGTGCTCGGGGAACGGAGTGGTCACGGTGTCTCCGGAATCGGCGTGGGGGGGCAGGGTCGTCAAGGCGATCGGGGTCGGTGGAGGGCGTCGTGAACGGTCGTCAGGTCCGGTCTTCAGGCGGGGCGGCGGCGGGCGGCCGGGTCACCGTGCCGCCGCGGCCGAGAGGCCGTACAGGTAGCGCATCAGCGTCAGCAGGACGTCCCGGCTGGACTCGCGGGAACGGGCGTCGCAGGCGACGATCGGCACCTCGGCGGGCAGGTCCAGGGCGGCCCGGAGCTCCTCGGTCGGGTAACCGGGGGATTCCGGAAAGGAGTTGACGGCGACGACGAACGGAACGCAGCGGTCCTCCAGCCGTCCGATGACGTCGAAGCTGACCTCCAGTCGGCGGGTGTCGACCAGGACGACAGCACCGAGCGCGCCCTCGAACAGCCCGTTCCAGAGGAACCAGAACCGCTCCTGTCCGGGGGTGCCGAAGACGTAGAGCACCAGTTCGTCGGTGATGCTGATCCGGCCGAAGTCCATCGCGACGGTGGTCTCGGTCTTGCGCTCGACCCCGGCGATGTCGTCGACGTCCGCACCGGCCTGCGTCATCGTCTCCTCGGTGGTGAGCGGTCGGATCTCGCTCACCGACCCGACGAGGGTCGTCTTGCCGACGCCGAACCCGCCGACGATCACCACCTTGACCGCCATGGTGGCCGAGTCGGGGAGCAGGTCCGCCCGCTCCGGCCCCGCAATGGTGTCAGAGCCTCTGAAGTCCATGGATCACCGCCTCCAGCAGGGCACGCTCGGGAAGGATCGCCTGCGGGACGGGGGAGCGCGCCTCGATCCGTCCCTCGGCGAGGAGGTCCGCCAGCAGCACGGTGACCGCGCTGGTCGGCAGCCGCAGATAGGCGGAGATCTCGGCCACGGAGAGCGGCGATCCGCAGATCCGCAGGATCGCCGCGTGCTCCGGCTGCATCGTGGGCGCCGGTTCGGAGCGGGAGACGATCAGGGTGACCAGGTCGAACGTGGCCTGTTCGGCCAGGCCGCTGCGGCCTCGCGTGATCACATAGAGACGTTCGGGGATGCCCTCGTCCCAATCCTGGTCGCCTGCACTCATGCGACCTGCTCGCCGTTGCGCGGCGGTGTACTGAGATGCTCACCGATCCGGGCGACCAGGTCCCGCATCCGCTGGCCCATCAGGCCGGCGTCTACGCCCTCGTCGGCGAGCACGGCGAGGTAGGCCCGGGCGCCGGCCGACATCAGGTAGAAGAAGCCGCCGCTGACCTCGATCACGACCAGCCGCATCCGGCCGTCGCCGTGCGGGAACTCGTGCCCCACCGCGGTGGCCAGGCTCTGCAGACCGGCGCAGGCGGCGGCCAGGCGGTCCGCGGTGTCCGGGTCGGTGCCGTACTGCGCCATCCGCAGGCCGTCCGCGGACAGCACGATGATGTGGCGGGTGTGCGGGACGCTGTTCGCCAGCTCCTTGAGCATCCAGTCCATGTTGCTGCGCTGCTGCATCACTGCTCGCCCTTCCCTGCCGACTCTTCACTGGTGTGGTCCCCCGCACCGGTGGACGGCGCGTGGCCGTTCACCCCCTCGTGGAACGCGGCCAGCCACATGCCGGGCTGCACCGGTGCCTGGGCCGGCTCGGGGACCGGGGAGACCTCCACCGGGCCCGGCCGGGAGGACCTGGCGTGGCGGCGGCGCTGCGGGAGCCCGTTCGGGGACCGCTCGATCGCCGCCGGAAACTCGTTCGCCGTTCGGTTCGAGTCCGCGAGGGCCCCGCCGGCCGAACCGAAGGAGGACCCGGCGGAGAACGCGCCCGCCGTGGTCTGCCCGTGGGGCCGCGGCCCGGTGGCGGGCTGCGGGAAGGCACCCGTGAGCGGCCGCAGGCCGGCGGCGGCGCCGATGCCGTGCGCCCTGCCGGTGGCGGGCGCCGTGGTGATGAGTTCCTGCGGCACGATCAGCACGGCGCGGACACCGCCGTACGCGGAGGGGCGCAGCGAGACCTGGAACCCGTACGCCCGGGAGAGGCGGCCGACCACGGCCAGGCCGAGCCGGGGGGTCTCGCCGAGGTCGTTGAGGTCGATGCCGGCCTGCGCCTCGCGGAGCATCCGCTCGGCCCGGGCGCGGCCCTCCTCGCTGAGGCTCAGACCGCCGTCCTCGATCTCGATCGCTATCCCGGCCTGCACCTCGGCGGCGGACAGGTGCACCCTGGTGTGCGGCGGCGAGTACCGGGTGGCGTTGTCCAGCAGCTCGGCGACCGCGTGGATGAGCGGTTCGACGGCCGGGCCGACGACGGCGACCTCGGAGACTGGGTGCAGCTCCACCCGCCGGTAGTCGAGGATCCGCGAGATGCCGCCGCGCAGCACGCTGTACAGCGGCACGGCCCGGCTCCACTGGCGGCCGGGCCGGGCGCCGCCGAGCACGGCGATGCTGTCGGCGAGACGGCCGATCAGCGCGTTGCCGTGGTCCAGTAGCAGCAGGTCGTCGAGGACGGCCGGGTCGTTGCCGTGCTTGTCCTCCATGGAGCGCAGGTCCTGGGCCTGCCGGTGGACGATCGCCTGGACCCGGCGGGCGATGTTCACGAACGCCCGCTGGGCGGACTCGCGCATGCCCTCCTCATTGTCGACGGCCTCCAGCACGGTGCGCAGCACGGCCTGTCGGGCGGCCCGGAAGTCGGTTGCCTCGCCGGTGTCCTGGGACTCGTAGGCCTTCAGTACGTCCTCGGGGAACTCGCCGCGCTGCAGCCGGGCCACCGCCTCGGGCAGGGCGACCCTGGCCAGTTGGACGGCCTCGGCCTCCTGCCGGGCCAGCCGGCTGCGCAGTTCGTCCTCGCGCCGGGCGAACTGCTCGCGCGCGGCCGCCAGCGCGCGCCCCCGCCGGGCCGCCTCGGCGGCCACCACAGCCACCGCGGCCGTGCCCGCCAGCCCGCACCAGACGACTCCCGCGCGGGCGCCGGCGGAGACCACCGCAACGGCGACGACCGCGGCCGCAGCCGTCACCACCGTGGGCAGGAGCCATCCGAGGGCAGGAGCGGAGACCCGGTTGGCGGGAGACGATCCAGCATGAAGCATCGGCATCCTCAAGCGATCGAGCGAGCAGGGGGGACGGACGGGTGGGCGGGCCCTCCGGAGGCGTGGGGCTGCGTCTCGGCACGCGGTGCGGCTCCCGCGTCCACCGCGGTGACCTGGTGCAACGGCGGTGCAGCGGTGGTGCAGTGGTGATGCGGCGGCCGGGCCGGAAGAAGCATAGCCGGTTTCAGGACATATCTGACACACACTCAAAAACACTGCTGTACACGTGGTTTAGCGCAATCTTGTGGGACATGCCAGGTATTCGCACGTCTGTCGGTGGCAGGCGAAGGGCGGGCCGTCGGCTCGTCGGTCGGTGCCGCCAACCAGACTTGCCGCACCAGGAGTTGTCATGCCGGGGTCCGGCGCCGGATTCGCTCGTGCGAGCGGATTCCGGCGGGATCGCCGCAAGGGATGCGGATCGTGTGGTAAGGCGTGATCCACGGGGCGGACGGACAGGGGCCGGCGGAGTCGCGGCCTTCCCGCGACTCCCGACGGTCCCAACTCGACCTACTTGACGACTCGTTGGGTTTCAGTGGTGGGCCGGGCCGTCAGTCGGCCTCGGTCGACCACTTCAGCTCGATCTCCAACTCGATCTCGCCCTCGCCCGCCTCCACCTCCAGCTCGGTGTGCAGCTCGTCGGGAACGCGCAGCGTCAGCACCCCGGGGCCGAGTTCCAACTCCGCCGAACCGCCGTGCCGCAGCGCGGCCGCCAGCGCCTCCAGCTGCGCCGCGGCCTCGATCCGCGACAGCGAGCGCTTCTGCTCGAACTTGAGATCCTTCACGGACGCCTCCGCTCGGTCGAGCCGTTGACGGGTGTGTGGGACCGGATCGGCACGCCGTTGCTGCGCAGCACGTCCCGGACGTCCAGGATCAGCGGGAACACCTCGTGGTTGCGGTCGCCGCCCTGCTCGTCCCAGGCCCGCTGCTCGGCCTCGACGGCCGTCCTGTCCTGGGCGAACACCCGCTCGGTGAACCGCCGGATGAACGGCCAGGCCAGGTGGAGCGCCCCGGGGACGGGCGGCTTGGCGATCATCAGCAGCCCGTAGGCGTGGTTGGTGCGCTGCTCGGCGTCCTCCGGCACGTAGGCCGCCCAGAGCGAGAAGGCGGGGAGCTCGGCACTCTCCGGGACGTCGTGCAGGGTCTGGTAGGGGTACCCGGTGCGGATGGTGATGACGTCCGGGCTCTGCTTGCCGCCGAACCCCTCGGCGGACAGCAGGCCGGCGCCGCGGTCCTTCCTGCCTCCGGCCGGCACGAAGAGGTAGCGCGCCTCCACGGAGTCCGGGCCGCTCTCGTAGCCGAGCAGCTCGGGCTGGATCCTGCCCAGCACGCCTCGGTGCAGGAACTGGTGGTTCATGTCCAGCAGGTTCTCGTGCATGAACGAGTAGTGGCACCGCACCGTGCGCGAGAACGTCATCGTGCGGTGCGCGGGCGAGTCGTACTCCGGCAGCACCGGGAAGGGCGCCGAATCGGCCTTCGCCGGATCGCCGGGGAAGACGAACACCAGGCCGTACGCCTCCCGCACCGGGAACGACCGCACCCCGCGCGGCGGCCGCTCGCAGCCCTTCGGAAGGTAGGGGATCTGCGAGATGTGCCCGTTCCCGCGGTAGGCCCAGGCGTGGTAGCAGCAGCGCAGGATCTCGTCCTCCACCACGCCCATGCTCAGCGGTACCTGGCGGTGCGCGCAGCGGTCCTCCAGGGCGTAGACCCGGCCGCTGCGGCCGCGGTACAGCGCGATCCGCTCGCCGGCGAAGACCGCGGGGAAGGTGCGCTGCTTCGCGATCTTTCGTGACAGGGCCACCGGGTACCAGAAGTCCGGGTTGATGCCGACGCGCCGAAGGTCGGCGGCGGCCTCGCGGCGGTCGCCCTCCGGCCGTGCCGGGAACCGAGAGGTGCCGTCGGTGACATGCCGGTCGGTGCCGGGGCGGGCCTCGGTCATGTACTGCTCCCTTGCGCTCGGGCCGGGAGCGCGCACCCGCGGGACTGCGGTGTCCGGGAGGGCGCGCGCGACCGGCCGGCGTGCTCGGTGCAGGGCCGTCCCGGCGCTGGTCCGCACGCCGCGGCGGCACTCCACCTTCCCACGGTCGCCGCAGCCCGGGCCGACGGCAACCGCGCCGGCCGCCCGGCAGGCCTCGGCGCCGGTCCGGCCGGGCCCTCCGAAGTGGCGCGCCGAAGCGGGGCACCGAAGTGATGCTCCGTCAGGAGTGCTCGACGGCCGACTTGATGCGGTCGCCGAAGGCGGGCGCGTCCTTGCGGGCGGCGTGCAGGGCGGGCCCGAGCAGGAGCTTGCCGAGGCCGTGGCCCTCGAGCTCGTTGAAGATCCGGACCCTGGTCCGGCCGTCCGGTAGCGGTTCGAGGTCGTAGCCGCCCTCGGCGGTGATGAGGTTCTTGCTCTGCTCCGCCCACCGGACGGTGCGCGGTGCCTCCAAGCGGGTGATCCGGAACTCGCGGGACGACTTCATCCCGGCGTCCTTCACCGTGCTGCGGAAGACCGTGCCGACGGCGGTCGGGCCGTCCGGGGTCTTGCTGATCTCCTGGACCCGGGGGCTGAATTCGGGGTCGTGCCGGCCGTCCGCCAGGTAGGCGAAGACCTGTTCGACAGGGCGGTCGATCTCGACGGTCGCCTCGAACTGTCCGGACATGGCCGCTCCTCGCGGTGCGTGGGGGCATGGTACGGCCAGGATCCCAGAGGTCCCGTGCCCGTGCCTCCTTTGGGGCGAGGCGCTGCCGGGGCGAGGCGCTGCGGCGGCTTCGGGCGGGACCTCGTTCCCGGGAGGTGCCTCCGTCGGGGACGGGCCCGACGGAGGCACCGGGCCCGGGCACTCAGCCGATCGCCGCCTCGTAGGCGCGCGCCTGCTCGGGGGTCAGCAGGTGGGACACCCGGACCACGACCACACCCGAGCGGTAGACGTAGTCCGGCCTGGCGGCGCCGGACGACTGCTGCTCGCCGCCGATGTCCCGCACCCGTGCCTCGGCGTCCTCGGAGGTCGCGAAGATCTCGACCGTGCCGCCGTAGGAGACCGCGTCGCGCCGGTGGCCGACCGCGTCCTCCTTCGCCAGCGGGCTGCCCGACACCCGGGTGTCGTCGAAGGCCGTCTTGGAGACGTACTGGTGGGGCTGCCCGAGGCGGCGCTCCGGGTCGTCGGCGTCGGTGTAGGCGACCGTCAGCTTCACCGGCAGGCCGGTGGCCAGCAGCTGCTTGGTCACGGCGGTCGCATCGCCCACCGCCTTGGCGGGGCCGGAGACCGGAGCCGCCCCCGCGGTCACGGACGAGGCCGACGATCCCGGGTCGGCGCAGGCCATGGCGGCGGCGAGGACGGCGGCGCAGACGAGTGCGGTGCGGGCGAATGTGGCGCAGACAAGTGTGGTGCGGGCGAGGGTGGTGGTACTCAGGCGCATGGGCTCCCCAGGGACGGGCGGGCTGAAGCGCCCCGACGCTACCGCTGCGCCGGGCCGCCGGGTCCGGCGTGTTGCGGAGCTGTGATCAGTCGGTGAGGTGATCAACACCACTCCGTGGCCCTGCAGTTGCGCACCTGCAGGGCCACGGGCCGACCGGCCCGGGTGATCAGATCCGTGGTCAGACGGCGGCGGCGACCGTCCGGGTGCGGCGGTACAGGTAGACGCCGGACACGCCGGCGGAGACCAGGGAGAGGCCGACCAGGCCGAGCAGCGCGGCCGAGGAGGCGGAGTCGGTGGCGAGCGAGGCCGGGGCCATCGCGAGGTCCGCGGGCGCGGCCGCCGCCGCGCCGTGGTCGTGGTAGGCCACGGTGGACTTGGCCGCGTCGGCGGTGAGTTGCTGCTCGGTCGGGTTGCCGGGGGTGTGCGCGGCCGCGAGCGCGGCGGTCGCGGTGCCGCCGAAGGTGACGTCCGAGCAGCCGTAGAACGCCTCCGGACTGTCGGTGCGCTGCCAGACGAGGTACACCAACTGGCGGCCGGTGCGGTTGGGCAGGGTGCCGGTGAAGGTGTAGTACCCGTTGGTGGCGGTCCGTCCGGTGGCGTACTGCGCGACCGGGCTGGCCAGTTCGAGGTCGGACCACTTGAGCGGCTGGGTCGGGTTGTAGCCGGTCTTGGTGATGTAGAGCGTCATGACGCCCTGGTGCGGCGCGGTCACGCGGAAGTTGAAGGTGGTGGTGCCCGCGGTGACGGTGGTGGCAGGCCAGTCGGTGCGGGCCATGTCGAGCGCCTTGTACTTGTCGCGGTTGGCCGAGCACAGCTTGCCGTCCGGGATGATCTGCTGGCTGCGACCGCCGGCGTCGGCGATGTTGACCTCGTTCCAGTCGTACAGCGGCTGGGTGCCGCTCATCGCGACCAGGTCCTTGCACACCTGGGACTGCGGGTGCTCGGGGCCTTCGGCGTAGCAGGCCGCCACCCGGCTGGTGGGGCCGAAAAGCGAGCCGTGGGCACTGGCCGGACCGGCCGTGGCGGCCAGCGCTCCGGCCGTCAGCACGCCGGCGGCAAGGACTCTGCGGGTCCAGGACATGGTTCTCCTCGTACGGATTCGGGCCGGTTGTGGGGGAGAGGTGCGAACCCGGGGAGCCTGCGGGCGCGGCGGCGCGGACCCGACGCACCGTCAGCCGATCGGAGCCTACGATTGGCCTATACCAATTGGCAAGGGGTCGGTACGGCCCCGCAGTTGGGGCCGGCCGAGATTCGGGTCCCCGTGGCGGCCAACCGCGAACGGCACACGGTCGAATGCGGCATCAACCGCCTCAAGCGCCGATGTCCACGGCGAGGACGGTGGCGCGGTGGAGGCCGATCGGGTGGGGGCGGTCGGGCGAGCGGGTGGCGAAGACCCCGGTCTCGGCGCGGGCGAGGTCGCCGCGCGGGTGGACGGCGAGCACCGTGCGGTCGGCCCGGTCGAGCCAGGTGAGCAGCAGGACCTCCTGCCCCGCCGCCAGCTCCCGCAGGCCACGGGCCACCGCCGGGTCGAAGACCAGCCAGGCGTCCGGGCCGCCCTCGTCGCCCTGCTTGGGCGCCTGCGAGCGGGTGTGCAGCGGGGATTCGACCCGCCCGATCGCCCGTACCGTGTACTGCCCGTCCACCATGCCGCGAGCCTAGGGCTGCCGTCGCCGGTCCCGGTGGATTCCGGCGGGCGCGGCGTGGTGGAGGCCGTCAGGTTTTTTTACCGGACGCACGGTTGATGGATCATCAGATCCCGGGTGAGGTAGAGGGAATCAAGATCCGACGAACCCGGAGGCGAGCGCGAGTATGCGGAGAATCCTCAACACGGCCCACATCTACATGATCCTCGGTGTGGTCAGCGGCCTGTACTACCGTGAACTCACCAAGGCCGAGGACTTCACGGGCGACACCCAGCTCGCCGTGGTCCACACCCATCTGCTGGCGCTCGGCATGCTCTTCTTCCTCATCGTGCTGGTGCTGGAGAAGCAGTTCTCGCTGACCCGCAGCAGACTCTTCGACTGGTTCTTCTGGATCTACAACGCCGGTATGGCGCTGACCGTGGGCATGATGGCCCTGCACGGCACCCTGACGGTGCTGGGGCGCGAGAGCGGCGAGGCGATCGCCATGACCGCCGGGCTCGGGCACGTGCTGCTGACCGCCGGCCTGGTGCTGCTCTTCGTCGGTCTGGGCAAGCGCATACCGGCGGGTTCGAAGGCCGCGCCGGAGCAGGCCCCGGCGGACCCGGTGCATCCCGCCCCCTGACGGGCGGCGGACGCGGCGACGGGGCCGGCGCCGGTGCGGCGCCGGCCCCGTCGCGGTCCGGCTGGGTTCGGCCAGGGCCAGGTCCCGGCCAGGCCAGGGCCAGGTCAGACCAGGTCAGGTCACGGCAGACCAGGTCAGGGGCCGAAAACGCCGACCTCGTAGAGCGAGTAGCCCCAGCCGGTGCCGCGCCTGACCCCGTGCACCCGCACGTATCGGGCCCGGGCGGGGTCGAAGACGGCCGTGTCCAGTCCGCCGTTGCCCGCGGTGGTGGACCAGGCCGTGCGCCAGGTGGTGCCGTCCGCGGACACTTCGATCCGGTACTCCTTGCCGTAGGCACGCTCCCAGTCGAGGGTGACCCGGTCGACCGTCCGCACCGCGCCGAGGTCCACCTGGAGCCACTGGTCGTCGCTCCAGCCGCTCGCCCAGCGGGTCCCCCGGTCGTCGTCCACCGCCCGGTCCGGCCGGTAGCTGGTGAACAGGGACCACTCCGAGGAACTGGCGGTCGCCGACCGGCCCGCCGCCAGATCGGTGCCGGTGTGGTGGAGCCCGGTGGCCCTCCAGGTGTCCAGGTAGGACTGGGCGCCGTGCATCAGGTCGTCCACCACGTCCTGGCCGCCGCTGAGCCGGATCTGCTCGATCCAGTCCGGTACCAGGCCGTCGTGCGCCATGCCGTCCTTGTTGAGGTCCCAGGTGCGGTCGCCGGTGACCTGGCGGTCGATGACCGAGCCGCCGTCGGCACTGCGGAACGGGTACTTCACCGCATTGGGCGCATTCTCGCCGACCGGCCCCGGCCAGCCGCCGACACCGTTCAGGTCCGTGCCGTAGCCGTACCCGACGTGGTACGCGTCCCGCAGTGCCTCGGTGCGCCGCGCCTCGCCGACGAACCCCTCCGCGGAGTGCGCGTACTGGGCGGCGAACCCGCCGAGCCGGTACAGGCGTTCCGTCCACTGCAGGTCCATCCAGCTGTGGCTGGAGATCACCCCCGGGTACGACTCGGACTCCAGGATCTCGAAGGCCCGGTCGGCGGCCTTCACGCCCATGTGGTCCACCTCCAGCATCATGTGGCGCTTCATCAGCCCGCGGACGGCGTACTCGCCGAGGCCGGTGAGCCCGCGCGTGTTGCACTGCGCGTCGCCGGCGTACGTCGGGAGGGCCACACCCTTCGGCAGGATCGACGCCGCCTGCGCGGTGGGCAGGCCGATCGGGTTGTCGTGCTGCGGCCCGGCGCACTTCTCGGTCTTCCAGAAGGTGCCGGTGGACAGGAACTGCCCCGCGTTGACGGCCACCCCGATGGTGCCCTCGTCGAAGCGGACGCCGCACAGGGCGTTGTCGAACTTGTGGCACAGGAACATGCTGCGCACACCGATCCGGTACAACTCGTCGAGCCCGCGGTCGATGTCGGCCTGACTGCACTGCGCGATGTCGAGGATCTGCTTGCAGCCGAACGGCTCCGAGGTCTCCACTCCGAGCACGACGGCCAGCTTGCCCTGCGTGATCACCTCACGCGCCTGGCCGGCGTCGGTGACGATCCGGAACCAGCCCTTGCCGGGGCCGCCGTACATCCGGTCGATATAGGCCTGGAGGTCGTACGTCTTCTGCGCCTCCAGCCGGATCGCCGTCATCTCGTCGCAACTGCGGTCCTTGAACGGGTAGATCGAACACAGCAGCCCGTTCGTGACGAGGTCGTTGACCAGGATCCGCTGGCCGCCGCGCCAGGCACGCTCCACCCAGGCGTAGTAGTTCTGCTGGTGGCTGAGCGAGTCGTGGGCGGGCCAGTCGCGGAAGGTCGGCCAGCCGACCGGGTCGTGGTGCCCGTTCGCGCCTCCGGTGACGTTCTCGAACAGGGCGAGCGCGCCGTCGGGGTAGTGCTCCGGACAGTCCTTGAGCGCGTCGGCCACGCCCTTGTCGGAGAAGGTGGCGCCGCAGATGATGCGGCCGCCGAAACCCTCGTTGGACATCAGGTGGTTGTGCGCGTCGACGAATCCGCGGACCTTGCCGTCGGCATCGGTGCCGGTGAACGGCGCACCGGTGACGTCGATCCCTGAATCGGGCGCGGGACGGGCGGCCGGCTCCCACCAGCCGTTCGCGGCATGGGCCGCGGGGCCGCGAACGGCACCGAAGGCACCGGCGGTGAGGGCGAGAAGCAGCGCCACCAGGGTGGTGGTGACGCGGCTTCTGCGGTGATGCGTGGTCATGGTCATGGGCGCACCTCGCTTCATTGGGAGGCGGTGGGGGAAATGTGCTGTGCATGCCGTGCGGGATCCACCCGAGAATCGCCAGCGGCAAAGGATGCGTCAAGGCTCTGGGACGAATTGGCTACTGACCGGTAAACGGACGGGTGTCCGCGAACCGTGCGACGCCCCCCGGTGATGCGGCGCAGTCCGGTGCATGCGGTACCGGTATCACCGCCACCCTGTCGGTAGCGCCCCCGATCGGCCGGAAATCCCTTAGGGTCGAACGTGGTTGCAGGAACACGGGAGGAGCCCGAATGTCGGAGCACAACGGTCACGCCGAGGTCGCGGGGCGGTTCCTCGCCGCCTTCGGGGCGCGCGACGAGCCGGCGCTGCGCGCGCTGCTCGCCGAGGACATCGTCTGGTCGATGCCCGGCGCCGGAACGATCTCCGGCACCGTGCGCGGCCGCGACGCCGCGGTGGCGCGGGCCTGGGAGATCGCCGGGCGCGGCGTGCACACCGAGCTGCGCCACGTGCTCGTCGGACAGCACGGCGCCGCGCTCTCGCTGCACAACACCGCCCACACCCCGGACGGGCGCGTGCTGGACGAGCACCTGGCGACCGTGCTGACCATCAGCGACGGTGTGATCGCCGCGATCGACTCCTACCTGTCCGACGTCGACGGGATGAGCGCCTTCTTCGTCTGACCGGGCTCGCCGCGCTCCCCTGCGGCCGCACGGAGGATGCGGTCCCGGGAGGCGGCGGCCTCGGCGCGCAGCGCGGGCAGGTCCACGTCCAGCAGGCGGCCGGCCCACTTGCGCACCTGCCCGGCCACCAGCACCGTGTCGATCTTGCGGGTGACCGGCAGTGGAACGCCCAGACCTCCACGCTGGCAGGGCTCCGGACGGGCCTCCAGGCCGCGGCTCTCCCCGGGTGCGGCCCTGCCGGGGTGCAGGGCTGCCCGGGTTCGGTTCTGCCCGGGTGCGGTGCACCCCCTCACTTGGCTTCTGCCGGCCCGCGCGTCCCCGTAGCCTCGAGGCATGCCTATCGAACGACCCCCGCGGCGCGACAGTCCGCTCGGGGATTACCTGCGTGCCCGCCGTGCCCAACTGCCACCGGACGAGGCCGGTGTGAGCGTCATCGGCCACCGACGGGTGCCCGGGCTGCGCCGCGAGGAGGTGGCCCTGCTCGCCGGAGTCAGCACCGACTACTACACCCGGCTGGAACAGGGCCGCGAGCGCAACCCCTCCCGGCAGTTGCTGGACGCCGTCGCCCGGGCCCTGCGACTGGACGAGGACGCCGCCGCCCACCTGGCCAACCTCGCAGCCCCTCCCGCACCCCGCCGCCGGCGCGGACCCGAGCGCGTCGCACCCGCACTGCGGCTCCTGCTGGACGGACTGCCCGCCCCGGCCGTGGTGACCGGCCGGGCGCTGGACGTCCTGGCGCTCAACCCGCTCGCCGCCGCCCTCTACACGGAGTTCGCCCGGGTGGACAACCTGGTGCGGATGACCTTCCTCGACCCGGCCGCCCGCTCCTTCCACCGGGACTGGGACGCCGCGGCCCGCGCGGCGGTCGCCGCCCTGCGCAGCGCCGCCGGCCGCGACCGCGACGACCCGCGACTTGTCGCCCTGGTCGGCGAACTCGCGCTGCAGAGCCACGACTTCCGGGTGCTGTGGGCGCGGCACGACGTGCAGGGCAAGGCGGCCGGCGCGAAGCTGCTGCACCACCCGCAGGTCGGTGACCTGGAACTGCACTACGAGACGCTGACCGTCAACAGCGCCCCCGAGCAGCAACTGGTCGTCTACCAGGCCGCCCCGGGCACGCCGTCCGCCGAACGACTGGTCCTGCTCGGCGCCCTGGCCCCCTGAGACCGGACCGGGGAAGAGATCGTCACAGTCGGCGGGCCAGGAGATACGCGCGCTCGGTGTCCGCCTCGTCCGAATAGGGTCCTCGCATCAGGCTTGCTTCCACCTTGAACCCGGCAGCGCTCAGCCCGGCAGCGACTTCGTCAGGGCGCAGGGCGAAGAAGTCGAGCGAGACCGGCCGGTCGAACCAGGAGTCCCGGTGACGAATCTCCTCGCCCGCTTGAAACGCCGCGAGGACGAGCCCCCCGGTCCGCACCACCCTGGCGAACTCCGCATAGGCGTCCGGGCATTTCCCGGGACGGCGGTACGGCCCGGTTGCGGATCGGTCCAGAGCCCTCGCGCTCAGGCCGAGGCGACCGGGGAGCGTCACGACGTTCCCGGCCCGGGTCAGCTCAGGCAGAAGCCGAGCACCACGGTGCCCATCACCAGCGCGGTCAGCACCGGCGCCCCCATCCGGCCCCTCGGCCCGGACGTAACGGCGACCATCGACACGACCGGCACCGCGAAGGCCAGGCCCACCATCAGCACGGCCACCGTGCCGGACGGTGCCCCGGCAACCATCGCCCCCCACACCACCGTGAACATCAGCACCAGCCACACCGACGCGGTCACCAGCAGCCAGGCCGCCCGCGCGGTCCACCGGGCCACCTGGTCATCGGCGTAGAAGTTGGCGCGGGTCGTCGTCCAGAACCGCAGCAGAGGCCGGCCAAGCCGGGCAGAGATCAGCATGGCGTCAGTCTGGCGTGCCCCGAGCCGTCGCGGCACCCCCCGACCACGATCGGCGTCCGGCCGCCCGGACCCTCGGCGGGACCAGGCCCCGCCTGCGCGACTCCGAGACGGCCGACCGACCTGGCTGGTGATCGCCGCCCACACCCGGCTCCGCCTCGCCCGCCCGCCCGTCGCCGACCTCCGCCGGCCTGGGAGCGACCGGCGGACCCGAACAAGCCCACCCCGGCCGACGTCTGACGCGGGTTCAGGAACCCCACGCGAAGGCCCCCTCCGGTGCTGCGGCCGCTGGTCCGACCGGCGAACGCGTACTACGGCCCGGCGACGTGCCGGGGCGACCGTCGCGCGGAGGTGGCGGCGGCGATGGTGGACGGGGGCCGCGCGTCTGCTCGCCGGGCCCTGGCCTCCCCGGTCGGTCTGAGCGTCGGGCTCGGTGTCGGTCGCGCGCCGGGGCCGGGTGGCCGGTTGCGGACCGAGTTCGTACCTCGGCTCGACTGTTAGGTAAGCGTTGCCTAATACTGTGGCGGCGACCCGGAGGCCGATCCGGCTCGTGTCGACGACGCTGGATCGGACCGGATGCGCGAATCGCCGGAAGCTGCCTGGGAGTTCGAGCTGGCCGACGCCGCAGCGATCGACCGCGCCAACGGACGTCGGCCGGAGGCCGGGCTGGCCGCGCTGGTCGCCGCCGCCCGGGACAGCGCCCTGGCGGCCCACTACCCGTACGCCGACCACAACCGACTGTGCGTCAGTCGCGGGCCGCGGTGGTGGATCGAGGCCGAACGCCCACTGCCGGGGTTCGTGACGCTGGCACCGGGCGAGGGGTACGTGGTGTGGCGCGGGGCGCCGCAGGCCGCGCCGGTCGAGGCGGTGCTGACCACTCGCTCGGCCGTCCTGGCGGTGGCCGGACTGGTGCGCGCCCTCGGGCTGGACGGCCCCGCCTGACCGGCCGGGCGCCGAGGTTTGGGCCGAAGCGGTGGCGAATGTTCGCGGGGTGCCCCTAGGATCCCGGCATGGACATCTCCGGGCCGCACTGACAGGTCGACTCCTGCCGCCCCTCGCGCCGCTCCGCGCGAGGCCGGTCGGCGCTCCGTCGATCCGTCAACGCCTGTTTCCCGTACCGGAGATCACCCGTGTCCCGATCCTTGCGGGGCAGCGCCGGCTACCGCGCTGTCCTCGTCCTTCCGCATGCCCGGACGCCCTTCGCCGCCGCTCTGCTCGCGCGGCTGAGCTACGGCGTCCTTCCGCTGCCGCTGCTACTCGCCCTGCGCGACGGCACCGGCTCCTTCACCGCGGCCGGCGCGGCCGTCGGCCTGTTCGGACTGCTCTCCGCCCTGCTCGGCCCTGCCCGGGCCCGACTCGTCGCCCGGCGGCCGGGCGCCCTGGCGGCGTTGACGGTCTGCTACGCCCTGCTGCTGGCGGCGCTCGCCGCGAGTGCGGCCGTGGGACTGTCGGCCTGGGCGGCCGTGCTGCTGGCGGCGCTCGCCGGCGTCTTCCCGCCTCCCGTGGGGCCGTTGATGCGCACCCTGTGGGGCGAACTGACCACCGGTGAGGATCAGCGTCGGTGCGCGCTCAGCTTGGACACGGTCGCCGAGTCGACCGTCTTCGCCTGCGGACCGGTGCTCGGCGGGCTGCTCGCGGCCCGTACCTCGGCGGCGTGGGCGCTCGCGGCCTGCGCGCTGCTGGCCGCAGCCGGTTTCACGGCGTTCGCGCGGGCGCTGCGGGGCCGGCCGGCGGCCGGGCGGCCGACGGAGAACGGTGGCCGCGCCGTCCTCGGACCGCTGCGCGCTCCGGGTTTCGTGCCACTGCTGGCCGTCGTCCTCGCCGTCGCGGGCGTGCTCTCCGCCGACGAACTCGCGGTGGTGGCCGCGTGGGGCGCCGGGGCGGCCGGTCCGCTGTTGGCACTGTTCTCGGTCGGTGGCGCCGCCGGTGCGCTGGTGTACGGCCGCCTGGCCTGGCGGGCCTCCGCCGGACGGCGGCTGCTCGTCCTGGCCGCCGCGGCCAGTGCCTGCTACGGGCTGCCGGCGGTGCTGTTCGCCCCGCCCGGCGCCGCGTTCGGCCTGTTCTGCGCGGGGGCCTGCACCGACGCCCTGCTGGTCACCGCCTACCTGCTGGTCGAGGACCTGGTGCCGGCCGACTCCCGGACGGAGGCCGGGGCGTGGGTGAACACCGCCTACAACCTGGGCGGCGCACTCGGCTCGGCCGCCGGCGGCGTTCTCGCGGAGCGGGTCGCACCGGCTGCGGTGTTCACCGCCGCGGCGCTCGCGCTCGCCGCGGTGACGGCCGTGGTTGCGCTCCGGCGCTGCTCCCTGCGGCGGCCCGTCGCCGTGCCGGCCGTCCGAACCGCCTCATAGGCCCCGGTGCGCCCCGGTGTACCTCGGGAGCCCGAAAGGGCCCCGGGGGGCCGAACCGGCCGGTCCCGCGCGGCGGGTCGGCCAGGTGGCGGTCAGGCGAGGTGGGCATCGAGGGCGGCGTAGGTGGCGGCGGGCTGTTCGAGGTGGGGGAGATGCCCGGCGGCGGGGACGACGGCGAGGCGGCCGTTCGCGAAGGCGCGGGCGTAGGCGGCGCCGTAGGCCGGGGTGACGATGCGGTCGCTCTCGCCCCAGAGCAGCAGGGCGGGCACCCGGACGCGGCCGAGGCGGCGGAGCAGCTTGGGGTCGTGCATGGCGGGGTTGCCGGCGAGGATCCGCATGGTGGCCGTGTTGCCCTGGCGGCGGGCGAGTTCGGCGGCGGGAAGGGTGGCCGGGTCGACGTAGGCCCGCTCCGGGTCGTGCCAGGCGTACTCGGCGAGGCCGCGGGCGTCCAGGGCGAAGAAGTCCCGGATCGGCTCGCCCTCGACGTCGACGCCGACGGCGTCGATCAGGACGAGGCCGCTGATGATTCCGGCGGTGTCCCGGACGGCCATCTCGGCGGCGATCCAGCCGCCGAGTGAGGAGCCGACCAGCAGGACGTCCTTCAGGCCGCGCTCCTGCAGGTGGTGCAGGTAGGCGAGGGCGAGGTCGTCGATGCCGGTGAGCCAGTGCGGGCGGTGGGCGCCGTCCCAGCCGGGGTGGACGGGGGTGATGGTGTGCATGGTGCGGGCGAGGTGCGCGGCGAGGCCGGCGACGGTGGCGGGTCCGCCGCCGCCGTGGAGCACCAGGGCGGGGCGGCCCGTGCCGCTCTCGGAGATGGTCACGGTCAGGTCGTCGTAGAGCGCGACTGCGCGGTCGGTGGTCATGGGCCGAGCATAACTAAGGATGCTTATATAAGCTAGCTTGGTCATGCTCTAGAATCGGGCCATGCACAGTGAGCTGCAGGTTCTCGGCAGGGCGGTCAAGCAGGTCCAGTACCGGCAGCACCGGGCACTGGAGACGGGACTCGCCGCCGTCGGCACCACGTTGGCCCAGTGGGACGCGCTGCGCGCCGTCGGCCGCCTGCCCGGCGCCTCCGCCCGCACCCTCGCCGCCGAGACCTTCCAGACCGAACAAGCCTTCGGCACCCTCGCCGGACGGCTCGTCGCCCAGGGCCTGATCGAGCGCACCCCCGGCCACGGCCGCCGCATCGAACACCGGTTGACACCCGCCGGCGAGCGGATGCTCGAGGCGGGCCACACCGTCGCGGAGCAGGTGCTCGCCGACTGCTTCGCGGCCCTCCCGGCCGAGGACCGCGCCGCCCTGCTCGGCCTGCTCCGCCGGCTGCTCGACGAGGAGCCGGCCTGACGGGTGGCCGGCCCGGTGTCAGTGATCGGGCGTCAGCGCTCGGGTCGCCGCCGGACGGCACTCGGGCCCAGGCCGTCAGTTCCCGCGGGAGTCGACCACGCGGCGGAGCTTGCCGAGGGAGCGCTCCAGGGTCTCCGGCGGCACGATCTCCACGCCGACGCTGACGCCGACGCCGTCCTTGACGCCGGCGGTGATGGCCGCGGCCGCGGCCTCGCGCTGCTCGGGAGTGGCGTCCGGGCGGCACTCGACACGGACGTTCATGTGGTCCATCCGGCCGCGCCGGGTCAGCTCCAGCTGGAAGTGCGGGGCGACCGCGGGCGTGCGCAGCACGATCTCCTCGATCTGGGTGGGGAAGACGTTCACCCCGCGAAGGATGATCATGTCGTCGCAGCGGCCGGTGACCTTCTCCATGCGGCGGAACGCCGGACGGGCGGTGCCGGGCAGCAGCCGCGTCAGGTCGCGGGTGCGGTAGCGGATGATCGGCAGCGCCTCCTTGGTGAGGGAGGTGAAGACCAGTTCGCCGCTCTCGCCGTCCGGCATGCTCTCGTCCGTGAACGGGTCGACCACCTCCGGGTAGAAGTGGTCCTCCCAGATGTGCAGGCCGTCCTTGGTCTCCACGCACTCGGCGGAGACGCCGGGCCCGATCACCTCGGACAGGCCGTAGATGTCGACCGCGTGCAGGTCGAGGCGCTCCTCGATCTCGCGGCGCATCTCCTCCGTCCACGGCTCGGCGCCGAAGATGCCGATCCGCAGCGAGGTGCTGCGCGGGTCGACGCCCTGCCGCTCGAACTCGTCGAGCAGGGTGAGCATGTAGGACGGGGTGACCATGATGATCTCGGGCTCGAAGTCCCGGATGATCTGCACCTGACGGGCGGTCATGCCGCCGGAGGCCGGGATCACCGTGCAGCCCGCCCGCTCGGCGCCGTAGTGGGCGCCGAGACCGCCGGTGAACAGCCCGTAGCCGTAGGCGATGTGCACCTTGTGGCCGGGCCGGCCGCCGGCCGCGCGGATCGATCGGGCGACCACGTCGGCCCACATCGACAGGTCGTTCTCGGTGTAGCCGACCACGGTCGGATTGCCGGTGGTGCCGCTGGAGGCGTGCACCCGCCGGACGTCCGCCATCGGCACGGCGAACATCCCGAACGGGTAGTGGTCGCGCAGATCGGCCTTGGTGGTGAACGGGAAGCGCGCGAGGTCGGCGAGGGTGCGGCAGTCCTCGGGGCGGACGCCGGCGGCGTCGAAGGAGCGGCGGTAGAACTCGACGTTCGCGTAGGCGTGCAGCAGCGTCTCGCGGAGCCGGCGCAGCTGGAGGTCGGCCAGCTCCCCGCGGTCGAGGCGCTCGCCGGCGTCGAGCAGCTCGGCCGGCAGCGGATCGCCGAGGCGGTGGGCCCCGTGCCGGTGCTCTTCCGTGCCGCTGCCGCTCATCACGCCTCCCGCCGGACGCCCACCGACCGTTCGGTCGGCCCTGGAGATCCAGTAATCCAGCCGCGGACCGGACTGTCAAGGTTTGTCCGCACGCCGGACCTGGGGCGCCGCGCAACCACCCCGGCGGATCCGCCGGCCCGAAATACCCGACAAGGGCGTGCGGAGCACCGCGGAACGCTAGCCTCTACTGCTGTACGGGGCGGGCCGGTTGCATGGGGTGACGGACGTGGCGAGTGACCTGGCGGCTTTCCGCGGCATGGAGCGCCACCTACGCAGCCTGCCGGAGGAGGCCGACTACCTGGTCGACCTCTCCAACATCGTCCGCGAGACCCGGCTCGGCGGCGGCACCCGCCGCTCCCTCGAACGGCTGCGGCTCGTCCTCGGCGCGCTCCGCCGCACCACCGGCGACCCCGACGTCACCGTCCACGCGATCGCCGACAACAGCCTGCTCGACCAGCGGCACGACGGCGAATTCCCCGACCCCGCAGAGGCCGCCCTGCTGCGCGGCTGGCGGGACCGCGGTCTGATCGCCGCGATCGGCAAGGCCGACCCCGACCTCCTCGACCACGCCAAGGTCTTCGGCACACCCGTCATCAGCAGCGACAACTTCACCGGCCACCGCGGCGAGCACCCCTGGATCCAGGGCGACCGCGAGCACTTCCTCCGGCCGGAGCGCCCCGCCGACGGCGGACCCGTCCGGCTGGTCCGGCGGGAGATGCGCATCGTCGTCGACCGGGAGATCTCCCGCGAGGGCGAGCGGGACGACCTCAAGGCCCGCAACCTGCTCGACTTCCGCGGCCGGCCCCGCGCGGACATCCTCGAACGCGCCTGGCGCTGCCCCCGACCGGGCTGCAACCCGGGCCCGGCGATCCGCGGCCACAAGGTCGTCTGCCGGGTCCACGGCACCCTGCTCGCCGACGCCGGCCCCCGCCGCCCCCGTGTCCAGCTCAAGATCCTCGTCGACGGCCGGTGCCAGGCCTGGGAGAACCTCGCCGAGCAGGAGGGCCGCGCGTTCGTCCTCGGCCGCGGCCACCTCGCCCGGCTCGGCGAGGACATCCTCGCCGAGCAGCGCAGACTGGCCGTCAGCCGGCACCACCTGCTGATCGTCGCCCACCGCGGCACCCTCCGCGTCCTGGACACCAGCAAGGTCCGCAGCCGGATCCGCACCCTGCGGCCCGGCGGCGTCGCCACGGCCTGGCGGCCCCTGCCGCACCGCGACGCCTTGCCGGCGCAGGCCGTCGGCAGGAGCGAGGCGGGGGCGAACGGGGCTGACGCGGGCCGGTACGGCGCGTTCGGCCCCGACGACGAGATCGAGATCGTGCCCGGCGTCCTTCTGCGGCGCAGCGGACAGCGCTGGCCGGGCGAGCGGTCCGAAGGCGTCCGCGCCAGACCACCCCGACGGCCGCCGAACGGCGACGACCTGACCAGGACGGACTGACACCGCACAGGCAGAGGGGGGCGAGTGGAGCCACTGCGTGACGACGATCCCGAACTCATCGGGCCGTACCGGCTGTTCGCGCTGCTCGGCAGCGGCGGCTGGGGCAACGTCTACTTCGCCCGCGCCGAGTACGGCCGCGCCGTCGCGCTCAAGACGATCCGCCCCGACCGGCTCGCCACCGCCCCCGAACGGTTCCGCACCCGGTTCGCCCGCGAGGTCGAGGCCGCCCGCGCGGTCGGCTCCGACCACACCGCAGAGGTCGTCGACGCCGACACCCGCGCCCACGAACCCTGGTTCGCCGCCCGCTACATCCCCGGCGTCGACCTCGCCGAGGCGCTCGAACGCTGCGGCGGCCCCCTGCCGCAGCGGACCTGGCGGACCCTCGCCGCAGGCCTGGCCGACGCCCTGCGCGGCATCCACACCGCAGGCCTGGTGCACCGCGACCTCAAACTCGCCAACGTCCTGCTCGCCACCGCCGGGCCCGCCGTCATCGACTTCGGCATCGCCCGGCACCTCGAACCCGCCCACGGCGGCACCCTGACCGCCACCGGCGTCGCGCTGCGCACCACCACCTTCGCCTCGCCCGAGCAGCTCCGCGACGAACGGGTGGGGCCGGCCAGCGACATCTTCACGCTCGGCCTCGTCCTCGCCTACGCCGCCCTCGCCCGCCACCCGTTCGGGCCGGGCTCCGCCGTGCAGATCGGCGCGAACATCCTGCAGGGCGCGCCCAGGCTCGACGGGATGCCGCCGGCCCTGGAGCGGATCGTCCGGCCCTGCCTGGAACCGCGCCCGCAGGACCGTCCCGCCCCCGCGGACGTCGCCGCCCTGCTGCCCGTCGACGGGCAGCCGAACGGCAGGGAATGGCTGCCGCCCGGGCTGCGCGCGGCCGTCGACGAGCGGTCGAGGACCGCGCTCGACCTCGACGAACCGATGCGCTCGGGCACCTACCGGCCGATGGCCCCCACGCCGTTCCCCACGCCCGGCGCCGCACCGGACACCGCCGACGGCCGTCCGGCGGCGGGCGCCCGCGCGCTCCGGGAACGCGACCTCACCTCCGCGCCGGCCGGCGGCACCGGCCAGGAGACGACCACCCTGCCCCCGCAGGCCGCCGCGCGGCAGGACCCGCCTGCGGCGAAGGCGAAGCAGGGCCCGGGGCCGAAGCAGAGCGCTGCGGCGCAGCAGGACCCGGTGGTGAAGGCGGGGGCGGGCACCCCCGGGGCGAAGTTCCTGGCCGCCGCCGAGGCCGGCGACACCGAGGCGATGCGGCGGGTGGCCGCCGCCCACAAGCAGGTCGGGGACCTGGCCGCGGCGCTGCGCTGGTTCCGGCGTGCCGCCGCGGGCGGAAACCCCACCGGCGCCCGCGAGGCGGCCTTCCTGATCGACCATCACTTTCCGGAACGCGTCGCACAGATGGGGGCCCTGCTCCGCCAGGCCGGTGAGGCCGGCGACGTCCACGCGGCGATGCGGATGGGCGAACTGCTGGAACAGGAGCCCGGCGGGCTGCCCGAGGCCCTGCAGTGGTTCGAGCGGGCCGCCGAGCGCAAGCACCCGAAGGCCGCGGACGCAGTCCTGCGGGTCCGGGCCGCAGCGAGGCGGTCCGGGCTGTCGGCGGCCGAGCGGGCCGTGCTGTTCGAGCACCGCGCCGCCGCATCGGACGGCGACGTCAACTCCATGCTGGCGCTGGGCAGTTGGTACCACAAGGCGAAGCGGCTGCAGGACGCGCTGCTCTGGTACCGGCGGGCCGCGACAGTCGGCAACGCCCACGGCATGCTGCTGACCGCGCAAGTGCTCGCCAAGGACCCGAAGCGGCGGGTGGAGTCGGCGGACTGGTATCGCCGGGCGGCCGAGGCCGGCAACACGGAGGCACTCCACGTGACCGGCCGCCGCCTGCAGCAGGACGGACGCGCGGCGGAGGCACTCGACCACTTCGGCCGGGCCGCGGACAAGGACCACCTCCCCTCGATGATCGAGGCGGCGGCACTCCTGGAGAAGACCGGTCAGCAGGCCAAGGCCCTGGAGTGGTACGGGCGCGCCGCCGCGAAGGGGCACACCGGGGCGGCGCAGGAGGTCGAGCGCATCCGCGTCGCGGCCGCGGCCGCGGCGAAGAAGGCCGCGCCACCGACCCAGCCGGCCGCGAAGGCCACCACCGCGCAGCGGAGTGCAACCCAGCGGAGTGCAACCCAGCAGACCGCGGCCCGGAAGACCGCGGCGAAGGCCACCGCCCCGCCGGCGGACGTGAAGGCGGAGACGAAGAACGGCAGTTGGTCCGCCGAAGAGACCCGGGCCGCCGCGAACGCGCAGGCCCGGGCGTACGAGCAGGGCGGCCACCTGGAGGACGCGGTGCGCTGCTACACCCAGGCCGAGGCCGTCGGGGACCGGGACGCCAAGCGCGAGATCGCCCGGCTCTGCCTGCTGCTGCGGGAGCGGACCGAGGACGCCGAGCAGCGCAAGCGCCTCCGGAAGCGGGCCGCCCGGCGCTACCGGGAACTCGCCGAGGAGGGCGACCCCAGGGCCGTCCAGGCCATGATCGAGCTCGACACCACCAACGGGTACAAGTGGCAGCTCAAGGCCGCCGAATCCGGCAGCACCAAGGCCATGCGGGAGGTGGCCCGGATGCACCTGGAGGCGAACGGCGGCGTTCGGGACACCCGGATCGCCATGTTCTGGCTCGAACGCGCCGGCCATGCCGGTAACACCGCTGCCGTTCTGGACGGAGCCCGCGCCCACGAGGCCCGCGGCGACATCCGGGAGGCCATCGACTGGTACCGCTGGGCGGCCGAGAGCGGCAACTCCCGCGGGGCCCGCGAGGCCGAACGCCTGGAGACCGCCCACCCCGGGGTCGCCCTCTGGCGCCGCCTGGCCGGCCGCCTCCGCCGCACCCTCGGCTGACCCGCGGCCGAGGAGTCGTTCCCCGGTCCGGGAGCGCGCCCCGCATCAGCGTGGCGTCAAGATCGGGACGCCCGGCGCCAGGAACCCGTCAGGGCGCCGGAGGGTCGCCGTGTCCGTCCCTAACGTTCCTTCCGTGGGACCGGCCCGGCTCCGTGGGGGGAGCCGGGCCGGAGGGGTGCGCGGCCGGCGAGTGAGGATGCCGCCGGAATCGGTTCGACCGCCGCAGACGGCCCGCCGGGGGCGGCGGGCTGCGGCACGACCGCCCGGGCGTCCGTGCCGCGCACCCCCGTGACCCGCCGGCCACCGGCGCCCATTGCCGGGCCCGGCGCGGCGGCCGTATCAGGATCTCGTCAAAGCAGGCCCGGTTCGCGTAGGCCGTGCGTCAAGAACCGGTGCGGCGGGCCGGCGGAGGGAATCCACTGGAGGTGCGGGCCCCGGCCGACCGGCCCACCCGTACGGCAACGGAAGGGAACACACCACCATGACCGACCACCAGCTCCTCACCGGCGATCCCGAGCCGCGCCGCATCCCGATCGACGAGGCCGCCCTGCGCCTGCTGCTCCGCGACACCGTGATCGACCCCCGGCCGGTCCGCGCCGCGGCGGACCGGGACACGCCCGCACCCGACCCGGAGCCGGAGCACGCCCGCACCACCGGGAACTGCCGCACCGCCCTGCACTACCTCGACTGACGGCGCACCGCACCAGCCCGCCCAATCACCCAGGCCACCCGAGGACGACGCGATGACCACGATCGAGGACACGGCACCCGACGAACCCGAGGAACACGCGCTCCGATTCGTGCCAGTCCGGACCACCGGTCCGGTCCAGGTGCTCCGGCTCTTCCGGCACCGTGACGGCAGCCGCTGCGCGGTCGCCTTCCGTACCGCCGCCGCTCTGCACGACCTGCTCGGCCCCGACCAGGAGGTGGCCGAGCTCACCGAACCCGCCCTGCGCGCCCTCACCGCGCCGCTCGGCGTCCGCCGCCTGGTCCTCGACCCGGGCCTGGTCGCACCCCAGCCCGCCGGCGCGGCCGCCGCAGCCGCCCTTTCCTGCCTGCTCGGCACCGGCCGGCAGCTGAAGCGGCGGACGTGACACCCCGTCCGCTGCACGCCGTCGTCCGGCTCCGCCACGGCCCCGAACCCCTCGACTTCGACCGTCTGACGGCGCGATTCCCCGCCGTCCGGTCCGGCCTCGCGCTGGCCGGGGAGGCCGACCTCGAACTGAGCCTCGCCTGCACCGACCGGCACGAACTGCACGCCGTCCTCGGCGAGTTGCGCCGCGCCGGCGCGACCCGCCTCCAGGTGGAACTGGTCCTCCGCACCTACCGGACCGCCACCGAGCCGACCCTTCCCGCCCTCACCAGGAGCACCACGCCATGACCACGCTGTCCGCCCTCCCTCCCACCGGCCGCCCGCTCGCGGGCCCGCGGACGGCCGCGGGCCCGGCCGACACCCGGCCGCTCGGCAGCCCGTGGCCCGCCTCGGCCCGCCCGGGCCCCGACGGCGAGCTGCTGATCGGCGGCGTCGGCCTGGCGGAGGCCGCCGAGCGCTTCGGCACCCCGCTCTACGTCCTGGACGAGGCCGAGATCCGGCGCCGCGCCCGGGCCTGGCGCCGCGCCCTCCCGCACGCCCAGGTGCACTACGCGGCCAAGGCCTTCCTCTGCAGCGCGATGGCCGACTGGGCCGCCGAGGAGGGCCTCGGCCTGGACGTCTGCTCGGCCGGCGAACTCCGGCTTGCCGCCGCCGCGGGCTTCCCGCCGGACCGGATCCTGCTGCACGGCAACGCCAAGAGCCCCGAGGAACTCCGGCTCGCCCGGCGGCTGCGGGTCGGCCGGATCGTCGTCGACAGCCTCTCCGAGATCCCGCGGCTCGCCGCGCTCGCCGTCGCCGACACCCCGCAGCGCGTCCTCGTCCGGGTGCTGCCCGGCGTCGCCGCCGGACACCACAGCGCCGTGCGGACCGGCGCCGACGGGCAGAAGTTCGGCTTCCGGATCGCGGGCGGCGACGCCGCCGAGGCGGTCGCCCGCATCGTCGGCCAGCCCGGCCTCGACCTCGTCGGACTCCACTGCCACCTCGGCTCCCAGATCACCGACACCGCGCCCTACCTCGCCGCCGTCGACCGGCTGGTCGGACTGCTCGCGGAGATCCGCGACCGGCACGGGCGCGAACTCCCCGAACTCGACCTCGGCGGGGGCCACGGCATCCGCTACCTCCCCGGCGACGGGGAACTCGACCCGGACCGGTTCGCCACCGCCGTCGAGACCCGCCTCGCCGAGCGCTGCGCCGCTCACGGCCTCGCCGTGCCCCGGCTGCTGATCGAGCCCGGCCGGGCCATCGCCGGACCGGCCGGCGTCGCCGTCTACCGCGTGCTTTCGGTGAAACACACCGCCGACGGGCGGGCGTTCGCCGCCGTGGACGGCGGCATGAGCGACAACCCGCGCCCGGCGCTGTACGGCTCCACCTACCAGATCCGCCCGGTCGGCCGGCCCGGCAGCGGCCCCACCGCCCCGGTGGACGTCGTCGGCCGGCACTGCGAGGCCGGCGACGTCCTGGTGCGCGGCGCCGAACTCCCCGTCGACCTGCGGCCCGGCGACCTGCTGGCCGTGCCCGCCGCGGGCGCCTACCAGCTGTCGATGGCCTCCGGCTACAACCTGGTCGGCCGCCCGGCCGTGGCCGCCGTCCGCGACGGGCGGATCCGGCTGCTGATCCGCCGGGAGACCGTCGATGACTTCCGCGCCCGCGAGGTCGGCCGGTAGCGCTGCTACGAGGGGAGGGACCGGCGGTACACAGGCCTGCCGATCTCCGGCCGGCACCCGCTCTGCCGTGCCGGTGGCTGTGCCCGGTCAGCCGGCCAGGTCGCGGAGGGCCGACCGCAGGGCGACCTCGAGTTCGAATCGGGCGTCCGGGCCGCTGAACGTCTCTCCGAACAATTCCTGGGCCCGGTGCAGCCGTTGGCGGGCGGTCTGCGGGTGGATGGCGAGCCGGGCAGCCACCTCGGGGGCACTGCCGTGGTCGGTCTGCAACCAGGCCAGCAGGGTCTCCGCCAGCCGGTGGCGCTGCTTGGCCGTCAGCCCGGCGAGCGGGGCCAGCCCGCGCTCGGCGATCAGCCGGACCAGCGGGCGGTCGGCGAGCAGCAGCAGGTCGGCCAGCCGGTCCCGGCAGTCCACCGGCTCGGGCGGCGGGCCGGGGAGCCGGCCGCGCACCAGCCGTGCCCAGCGCAGCGACTCCGCCGCCTCTGCGAGCGGCACCGGCGGGCCGATCACCGCACCCCGGCCGCGCAGCGCCTCCTGCACCTGGCCGTCCCGCAGGTACAGGTCCGGCTCCGGGACGAGCAGTCGGGGTGGTCCAGGTCGGCCGGTACAGGGTCGGGCAGCCGTGGCGGCCGGGGCCGGTCGGCGGCCGGCGGGTCCAGCGCGACACAGACCACCCGCTCCGGCAGTGCCCAGTCCGCGGCCGCGGCGGCCAGCCGGATCTCGTCCCCGCTCGCGCCGCCCAGCAGCGCTTCGAGCAGTTGGTGGCGGGAGCGGCCGAGCGCGCCCGCCCGGTCGGCGCGCGCTTCCACGTATCCCTGCACGCTCGCGGCCGCGATCTCGTCGATGTGCGCGAACACCGCCTCCGCCAGCGTCACCAGCGGTTCCGCGCCGAGCCCGCAGCGGCGGGCCACCCGCGCGTAGCGGCGCCAGGCCACCCGGGCGCCGAGCCGGTACGCGGCCTGCAGCGCGTCCAGGCTGCGCCCCTCGGCGAGTTCGCCCCGGCCGAGCGAGCGGTAGACCCGCAGCCGCTCCGCGCCGAGGCTACCGGCGCCCTCGATCCGGTCGGCGAACTCGGCGAGCGCGGTCTCCACGCCGTGCTGGATTCCCGCCCCGAATTGGCCCGCCAGCGGCCGGGAGAATTCCGGAATCGCCGCCCGGATCTCCCGGATGATCTCGACCGCGAGACTCTTCTCCTCGGCTCTGAGATCTGTGGAGAAATTGCGTGGAAGCGGCTCTCTCGGTCGTGTCACAGGGGGGAGTATGCGGGCGATGTTGTCGGCTGGTCAATAGAGATGGTGTGCTGTTGTGCATTGTGGCGCACGGCACCTGACGGAGAATCGCTCGTGCGGATGACAGGTTTCGGGAGGGGGTGGGGGGAATCCTGGCATCCGCCGAAGGATTTCCGCCGACGGGCCGCCGAGTGTGTTGACGCACCATCAGGCCGCACTTAGCTTCGGGTTCCGTCCGGACGTCAGGGAATTCCGGAGGAATCGGAAGGTGTGGAATATGAGAGCGAAGCGCGCCCGGTCGTTCACGGTGGCGGCACTCGCCGCCGCGGGCCTGCTCGCGGCCGGCGGACAGCCGGCCGCCGCGGCCGGCCCGTACCCGGTCGAGTACCACTTCGGCGCCGGGTTCGTGAAGGGCTTCTTCAGTCCCGACCGGCCGCCGGCCGGCGCGAACGACCCGTCCTGCCGGCCCTCGGCCGCCCACCCCGCCCGGTCGTCCTGGTGCACGGCACCCTCGAGAACATGAACGACTACTGGGGCGGCGCGGCGCCGCTGCTGGCCAACGCCGGGTACTGCGTCCACGCGTTCAGCTACGGCGGCGCGGCGGGCTCGCCCGTCCAGGGCACCGGTCCGATCGCGGCCTCCGCCGGGGACCTCGCCGCCTTCGTCGACACGGTGCTCGCCGCCACCGGGGCCCGCGAGGTCGACCTGGTCGGCCACTCCCAGGGCGGCGGCCTGATGGCCCGCTACTACCTGAAGAACCTCGGCGGCGCCGCCAAGGTCGGCAAGCTGGTCGGCATCGCCCCCAACAACAGCGGCACCACCCTGGACGGCATCACCGAACTCGGCCGCACCCTCCACATCCTGGAGCCGGCCAACGAGCTGCTCGACAACCTCTGCGCGGCCTGTGTCGAACAGGAGATCGGCTCGCCGTTCCTCGCGGCCCTCGACGCCGGCGGCCAGACCGTTCCCGGCGTCGACTACACCGTGATCGCCACCCGCTTCGACGAGGTCGTCACCCCGTACACCAACGCCTTCCTGCCGGCCGGCCCGCACGTCACCAACCTCACCGTGCAGGATCAGTGCCCGCTCGACGCCACCGACCACCTGGAGATCGGCTACGACCCGATCGCCCTCACCGACGTGCTCAACGCCCTGGACCCGGCGCACCCGCGGCCGATCCCCTGCCAGGTGGTGCTGCCGGTCACCGGGCCGCTGCTCTGACCCCGCCGCTCCGACCGCGGCCGCTCGACTCGCCACGACCCCGTCCGGTGCCCGCGCCTCTCCCGCCGCGCCGGGCGGTGACGGGCCGCACCCCCGGATTCGGGCCTCCGGGGGAGTGGCCCGTCGGCGTGCCCCGCTGACATCCCCGGCGCAGCTGCGCTGCGATGGCAGCATGGACCTCCCCACGGTGAACCGGGCCGACGACCGATCGACCGCGCGCTGGTGGGCGAGCCTGCCGCCCGCCGCCGGCTCCGCCGTGATGGCCACCGGCATCGTCTCCGTGGGGCTTCACCTGATCGGCCGTGAGACCTCCTCCCAGGTGCTGCTGGCCCTGGCCGCCGCCGGCTGGCTGCTGCTCGCCCTCGCCTTCGCGCTCACCCTGCTGCGGGACCGCGACCGGTGGACCACCAACGCCGCCACCCCGCCCGCGCTCACCGCCGTGGCCGGGACCACGGTCGTCGGCACCCGGTTCTCGCTCTCCGGATGGCAGAGCACGGGCGAAGTCCTGCTCGCGATCGCCGCGGTGGCCTGGCCGCCGCTGCTGATCTCCGTCCTGCGGCACTGGAAGCACCACCTGCCCGGCGTCGCCTTCCTGGTCTGCGTGGCCACCGAGGGCCTCGCCGTCCTGGCCGGCACCCTCGCCCTGGCCGGCAGCGGAGACTGGCTCGCCCCGGCCGCCATGGCCACCTTCGCCCTCGGCCTGCTGCTGTACGCCGCCGCACTGGCCCGCTTCGACCTCCGCCAGATCTGGACCGGCGCCGGCGACCAGTGGATCGCCGCCGGCGCCCTCGCCATCTGCGCCCTGGCCGGCGCCAAACTGACCGCCTGGCCCGAGTGGACCGGCATCGGACACACCGTGCTGCGCGACCTGACCCTCGTCCTGCTCTCGCTCGACCTGGTCGGCTATGTCGTCCTGCTCGCCGCGGAGATCGGCCGCCCCCGACTGCGGTACAACATCCGCCGCTGGGCCACCGTCTTCCCGCTCGGCATCAGCGCCGTCGCCACCCTCTCCACCGGCACCGCCACCCGCATCGCCTGGCTGGACACCCTCGGCCGACCCCTCCTCTGGATCGCCGTCGCCGCCTGGCTGATCACCGCCGCCGCCCTGGTGGTCTCCGTCGCCCGGGGCCGCGGCACCGAGGAGGCGGGCCGGTCCGCCCGGGGTGCCTCCTGACGGGCCAGGCCCGGCCTGCCGCGGCGGACTACGGCGGCGAGGCGGCGGTGCGCCGGGTCTCCCCGAGATGGAGGTCGACGTAGCCGGCGAGGCTCAGCGCGTCGTCGGAGCTGTCGGCGCGGAAGGCGACCCGCCGGAGCAGGCCGACCCCGACGAGGGTGATGCCCTCGCGGGCGAGGACGAAGACCAGGGTGAGGAAGGCGGCTCGGGCGTTGCCGTCGTCGAAGGGGTGGAAGAAGCAGACGTCGAGGTAGGCGCGGGCGGCACGGGCGGTCAGCGGGAGGGGCCGCCCGGTGCCCGCGGTGCTCTCGGCCAGACAGGTGTCCAGGCGGGCACGGGTGTCCGGGCCGATGCCGTAGCGCTCCGAGCCGCCCTTGGCGAAGGCCGGCAGGCTGCGGAACGGCGGAGGCTGCGGGGTGCCCAGGACGTGCTGCTGCCAGCCTCGGAGCAGCTCGAAGTCGAGCGGGACGCCGCGCGAGGCGTCCGCCCGGACGAGGTCCAGGGCGCTGAGCATGCCCTGTGCCCGAGCCGGGTCCAGTGCGCCGTCGAAGGCGCGGACGTCCTCCGCCGCGCCGTCCCGCGACGGGGTCACCGGTCCGTCCGCACCGCCGTCCGGGCCGTTCTGCCAGGGCACGGTCCCGCGCACCTCCAGCCAGCGTGCCAGGTGGTCGGGCACGGCCCCGGCGGGCCGGGCGCCGTCCTCCGGCCGCACCGACAGGGCGAGCCGTTCCGCGATGTCCTCGACCAGCACCGGGTCGGGGTCCGTCCAGCTCCGGAACCGCCCGCCGATCGCTCGGCCGACCAGCTTCTCGGCGATGTCGGATGCGACGCCCCGGCTGTCGAGGAACCAGCCCAGCACCTGCCGGCAGTGCCCGTACCAGCCGCTGCCGCAGCCCGTGCGGTCGGACACCTGAAGGATCAGATCGCGGGCCGCACGCTCCCACAGGATCCGCTGGTCCCCGACGGCGGCCAGCTGCAGCGGGTACGCCCCGAACCGCTCGGCGAGACTCTCCAGCCATCCGCGCCACTCGCAGAGCGCCGCGACGACACGGGCGAGCGTCTCCTCCGGAGTCGTGATCGAGTGTGTCGGGCAGCACCAGCTCCCGACCGGTCCCCCGTCGAAGTCGCCCTCGCCGTGCGCCCAGCGCCAGCCCACGGCCCAGCGGCCGTACCGCTCGACCAGGGCGTGCGACACCGCGTCGGCCCAGAGCCCGGCCTCGTCGCGGGCCCAGGCATTCAGGGCCGGGTCGGCGAGGGTGACGTCGGGGCGGCGGGGCACACACCGGGCGGGGCCGAGCGCGTGCACCACCTGCGCCGCCGACGTGCCGTCGAAGGGGTGGCGGCCCGGGTCGACCTCGTCCCAGGTCAGAAACGCCGGCGAGAGCGCATGAATCACCGCGCAAGCCTGCCCGCCCGCCCGCGTCCGTTCAAGCGGATTGCCGCACGCGGCTCCCGCAGCGCCGCCGAGGGGACGCCGCGACGGCCGCACCCTGTCCGGGGTACGGCCGCCGCGCGGCAACGTCAGCTGGTGGCGAGCAGCGCCTCCAGGGCCCCGGCGGCGTCCGGGTGGCGGGTGAGCAGGGCCGCGCCGCCGGGGGCGTCCGGTGACCGCCAGCCGCCGTCGCAGCCGAGCAGCCCCGCCAGGGCGTCGCACGCCGCCGGGTGCGCCGCCAGGAGGGCGGAGCCGCCGGAGCCAAGCCGGGTCGGGCGCAGTGCGGCAGGGTCGGGCTGCGGGGCGCGCCACGGCGGGACCCAGGTGTCCAGGGCGGCGAGCCGGCCGGGGAAGATCCGTCCGGCCTCGCGGATCAGCAGCGGCGCGAGGTCGGCGCCGTCCGCCCGCAGGCTGGTGATCAGGGTCGGCAGCCAGGGCAGCAGCACCCCGTCCGGCAGTCGGCCGAAGGCCTGGGACACCGCCTCCACCACGAAGTCGGTCAGGCCCGGCACCGGCTCCAGCGCCTGCACGAAACCGCTCAGGTAGCGCGGATAGGCGGGCAGCGCCAGCGGGTTGGCCAGCAGCGCGTCGCAGCGCGACCGCAGCTCCGCCCGCGACAGCCGCCCGAGCTGCACCTGCGCGGCCCACAGCAGCGCCACCCGGGACGGCTCCTCCGGGTGCGACTGCGCGACGGCGAGTTCCAGCTGGGTGCGGTCGCAGCCCAGCGACAGCGCCAGGCTCTCCATGCTGAACAGGAAGCCCAGCATCGCCGCGATCTGACGGACCGTCGCGTCCTCGTCGGTGAAGGCCGTCGGCAGCAGGGTGCAGTAGTGCGCGTACCCGGTCCTGACGAAGGACTCGATCCAGGCGGGCAGCACCGGCTCGCTGGTCCGGTAGTACGCGAGCAGCCGCCGGATCCGGCGCAGCACCTCGGGCGCCCCGTCGACGCTCCGCTCGGTCGCCAGCACCTCCAGGGCGTGCCGGCCGAGTTCGTCCGCGAGCCGGCGGCTGCGCAGGTGGAGGGTGGCGTCCTCGACGGCCTCCAGCACGGCGGCGGTGGTGGCCTGCGGGCCGTACGCCTTGCGGCGCAGCCGCTGCTCCAGCACCTGCTCGATGCCGACGCCCTCGTAGCCGAGTTCGATCAGCGCCCGCTGGTGGGTGCCGAGGGAGAGGTCCCAGGACTCCTGGATGGAGCGTTCGCCGAGTTTCCGCTCGCCCATGATCGGCCGCGCTGCGCCGTCCGGCAGCAGGTAACGCAGCATCCACAGCACGTCGGAGCACTTCGCCAGCTCCGGCCGGGAGGCGATGTCGAGCAGGGCCCGCTGCACGCCGCGCTGCTCCAGCCGGAGACCGAGCGGGGCGAGCCGGTCGTGGACGTCGCGGGCGAGCGGCGGCAGCGCGTCGTAGCCGACCTGGCCGATCCGGTCGCCGCCCATCATGATCTCGACCAGCCGCCGGACGTCGCGCCGGCCCGGCACGGTGTCCTTCTCGATGCAGGTGACCGCGGCGTCCTGGAAGTCGTACGGGGTGGGCTTGGCCCGGTCGCGCATCCCGGCCAGCAGGACGGAGGTCTCGAAGACGGAGATGGCGTCGGCGGTGGAGGCGAGGTAGCCGTTGCGCCGGGCGGCGCGGACGATGTCCACGGACCAGCCGAGCAGTTCGGCCTCGTCCAGGGTGTCGAGGACGGGCGGGCGCTGCAGGAAGCCGGAGAGCCGGTCGGTCTGCGGCGGCCCGGGTGCCGGGGCGGGCGCGGCGGCGGCCTTCCGGGTGCTCTTCGCCCCGCCGACCTGGCCGGCCAGCCGGTACGGCTGCACCTTGGTGCGCTTGAGGTTCTTCGCCCAGACCGTGGCGGCGATCGACACCGAGCCGCCGGCCAGGCCGAACTGGGCCTCGATGGCCGCGTGGCTGGACGGGATCAGGCCGTGCTGCCAGCGGGTGGCGGAGCGCGGCGTGATCGCGAAGGTGTCGCTGCCCGCGATGCCGAACTCGGCGACCCGGCTGGCCGCGTGGAAGGCGCCGCAGACGTACAGGCAGTCCGCCGGGTCGGTGCCGGTGGCGGCCAGGTGCTCGCGCATCCTGGTCCACATGTACCGCTCGCGGTCCTCGTCCACGGTGACCCGCCGAGGGTCGCCGGGTGCGAGCCGGCGGAACAGGCTGCCGATCAGCAGCATGACCTGCCGGTAGGTGTCGTGGTCGCTGTCGCCGAGCGGGACCTCGACGTACTGGTGCCACCACTCGGACCAGTGCCGGACCTTGCCGTGGCGGAGCAGGTGCTCCTCCAACTCGGCGAACCGCGGCCGGAGATCGCCGATCTCCACGCCGACCGCGTCGCCGTGCAGGGCGGCCTCCTCCTCGGCCGGTGCCGTGCCCTGGTCGGCCCGGCCGTCCGGGTCGGTCGGTTCGGCGTCGTGCGGCTGCCACTGGAAGACGTGGTCCGAGGAGCGGTCGACCAGGACGAGTTCGACGCCGGGCGTGTCCAGGGCGTAGGCGATCGCCTGGTACTCGGCGGAGGCCTCGGTGATCGGCGCGACCACCGAGAGCGGCGCCCAGTCGGCGGGAAAGCCGTCGATCTCGGTGGCGAACGCCTGGACGGCCACCGGGAGGCGGCAGTTGCGCAGCTCGGTGAGGAGCGGTGCCATGTCCTCGCACAGCTCCAGGTAGACCACCTTGGGCTGCTTCTCGCGCAGCCGGCGGGCCATCGCGACCGCGGAGGCCGGCGAGTGGTGGCAGACCGGGAAGATCTCCAGCGGTTCGTGCACGGCCCGGTCGACGTCGTCGACGATGCCGAGCAGGATGGCCTGGAGGGCGTCCGGACCGCCGGCGAACGAGGCGGCCGCCTCCTGGAGTTGGGCGCGCAGCGGGTCGAAGGTGCCCGCGGGTGCGGCGGTCACGAGAGGGTGGCGATCGCGTCGCGGCCGCCCTCCAGGAACTCCGGCCACTCGCCGCCCTCCTCCTTGCCGCGCGGCTCGACCACGCCGTGCAGGTACTTGTTGAGGATGGCGAGGTCCTCCGGCTCGCGGCGGGCCAGCGAGCCGACCAGCGAGGAGGCGAGGGCGCGGGCGGTCAGCGACCGCTCACCGAAGAAGTTGCTGTGCAGCACGGCGTCCTCCAGCACGCCGATCTGCTCGGCGGTGGAGAGCGCCGACTCCAGCTTCTCGTCGTCGCTCGCCGCCGCGGCGGCGGAGGCCCGCAGGTCGGCGAAGGACTGCAGCAGCACGTCCAGCAGGGTCGGCGGCACCTCCAGCTCGATCGAGTGGCGGCGCAGCAGCTCCTCGGTGCGGAAGCGGACGATCTCCGCCTCGCTCTTCTTGTTGGTGACGACCGGGATGCGGACGAAGTTGAAGCGCCGCTTGAGCGCCGAGGAGAGGTCGTTGACGCCGCGGTCGCGGCTGTTGGCGGTGGCGATGACGGAGAAGCCGGGCTTGGCGAACACGATGTTGTCGCTGTCGAGTTCGGGCACCGAGATGTACTTCTCGGAGAGGATGGAGATCAGCGCGTCCTGTACGTCGCTGGTGGAACGGGTGAGCTCCTCGAAGCGGCCGATCGCGCCGGACTCCATCGCCGTCATGATCGGCGAGGGGATCATCGACTCCCGGGACTGGCCCTTGGCGATCACCATGGACACGTTCCAGGAGTACTTGATGTGGTCCTCGGTGGTGCCCGCGGTGCCCTGCACGACCATCGTGGAGTTGCGGCAGATCGCGGCGGCCAGCAGTTCGGCGAGCCAGCTCTTGCCGGTGCCGGGGTCGCCGATCAGCAGCAGGCCGCGGTCGGAGGCGAGGGTGACGATGGCCCGCTCGACGATGCTCCGGTCGCCGAACCACTTCTGGGCGATCTCGCGGTCGAGGCCGTCGGCGCGCTCGGAGCCGAGGACGAACAGCCGGACCATCTTGGGCGAGAGCCGCCAGGTGAAGGGCTTGGGGTTGTCGTCGATCGACTCCAGCCAGGCCAGTTCCTCGGCGTACTTGAGCTCGGCGGGGGCGCGCAGCAGGTCGGACATCGAAGGGCCTTTCTAGGCGAGGAAGTTCTTGAGCTCGTGGACGAGCTTGCGGATGTGGCCGGAGAGCACCGGGGTGCCCTGGTCCTTGAAGCGTTCGCGGAACCACGGGTTGACGCTGCCGCGGCCGGAGCTGGTCACCGAGCCGACCGGGATGAACTTCGCCCCGGAGCGGTGCACGGCGGCCATCGAGGCGAACAGCTCCTCGCCGCGCCACTCGTAGAAGTCGGAGATCCAGACCACCACGGTGTTCCGCGGCTCGGCGATCTTCGGCTGGGCGAGCGCCATCGCGACCGTGCCGTCGGTGCCGCCGCCGAGGTTGGTGCGCAGCAGCGTCTCGAAGGGGTCGTGCACCCAGGGCGTCAGGTCGAGTGCCTGGGTGTCGTAGGCGATCAGGTGGACGTCCACCTTGGGCAGGCCGGCGAAGATCGAGGCCAGGATGGTGCAGTTGACCATCGAGTCGACCATCGAGCCGGACTGGTCCACCACCACGATCAGCCGCTGCGGGGTGGTCTTGCGGACGGTGTGCCGGTAGTAGAGCCGGTCGACGTAGAGCCGCTCCTCCTCCGGGCTCCAGTTGGTGAGGTTCTTCCAGATGGTGCGGTCGAGGTCGAGGTTGCGGAACACCCGCTTCGGCGGCACGGAGCGGTCCAGGGTGCCGACGCTGGCCTTGGCGACCTGGGTGCGCAGCACCTCGGCGACCTCGTCGACGAACCGCCGGATCAGCGCCTTGGCGTTGGCGAGGGCGACCCCGGAGAGGTTGTTCTTGTCGCGCAGCAGCTGCTCGATCAGCGACATGCTGGGGGTGAGCTGCGCGGCGAGCTTGGGGTCGGCGAGCACTTCGCGCAGGTGCATCCGCTTGACCAGGTCGGCCTCGATGGCGGCGAGGTCCGGGCCGATCGGCGGAACGAGGGTGGAGAGGTCGGGCGTGGTGCCGCCGCCCGTGCCGCGGCCGGCGCGCAGTCCGCCCGGCTTGGAACCGAGCGCGCGCTCCAGCCAGCCGGCGTCGGACTGCCAGGCGGCGAGCTGCCCGGCGGAGACCGTGCCGCGGCCGGTGGCGAAGACGTTGAGCAGCACCTTGGACGCCAGGGCGGCGCGGCGCACCTCCGCGGCGCGGTCGCGGTCGGCGTCGTCGGCCGCGCCGTCGGTGCCGTCGGTGGCGGGCACCATCAGGCCGTCGAACTCGGCGGCCAGCTCCGGGTGGCGCTGGACCAGCGAGTCCACCGAGACCTGCGGGTCCAGCAGGGCGGGCGGCAGGCCGATGTCCTCGACCACGGCGAGGCTCGCGGACTCCAGCGCGGCCTGCTCGTCCTGGTCGAAGAGGCGGGCGAGCAGCCGCCAGTACAGGACCTGGCGCCGGTTCTCGTCCGGATCGGCCTCGGGGGCCGAGGTGGTGGGCTCGGTCATGACCGCAGCAGCCTTCCCGCGCGCTCGCGCAGCACGGCCACCGCGTCGGTGGCGGCCTTCTCGGCCTTGATCCCGTTCTTGTCGGCGGTGCCGCCGGCCCAGCCGCCGGCGTGCACGGCGACGGTCTTCCGCTTCACCACGGCCTCCACGGCGAGCGGCTGGAGGGCGAACGCGCCGCCGTCCCAGCGCAACAGGCCGATGCAGGAGTTCGCCGCCGCGACCGCCTCGGGGGTGAGCGGGCCGGCGGCGGGGACGCGGTCGGTGTCGACGGCGATCCGCTGCCCGGCGACGGTGAGCACCAGCGCGTCGCCGTCCTGCTCGAAGACACAGCCGTCGAGGAACACCGGGACGGCGATGCCCGCGGGGTGCCGGTCGAGCGGCGCGACGGCCGCGGAGGTGGCGGCGGGCAGGACGACCCGCGCGGTGGCGAAGGCGTCGGCCGGCTCCCCGGCGCGGGCGTGTGCGTCGTCCCAGAGCAGGTCGCCCTCGGCGGTGGCCGGCATGTCCGTCAGCTGCACGGAGCGGCCCTCGCCGACGGCGGCGAGCAGCACCGTGTGCGGGCGGAGCAGTTGCCAGACGCCCATCCCGACGACGGTGTCCGGCTTGGGGGCCGAGACCGCGGCGCGGACCAGCCGGGGCGGGCCGCCGTCGGCCGGCTCCAGGACGGCGTGCACCTGGGCCTGGACGGCGGTCGCGTGCTCCTGCAGGTCGATGCCGAGCGGCAGCAGACGGCCCGTCACCTGCTCGGTGGCCGCGGTCGATCCGGCACCCGGCACGGTGAGCAGCAGCGCCCGCGACCAGAGGTCGGCCCAGCGGCGCAGCGGTATGCGCTCCAGGGTGGCGCCGGGGCAGGAGGCGGTGAGTTCGGCGGCGAAGCCGTCCAGCAGGGTGGCGAGGCGGCGCAGCGCCGGGTCGGGCAGCATCGCGGAGACCACGGGGGCGGCCCCGGCGACGAGCTCGTGGTCGATGCCCTGCCAGCCGGCGCGGGCGAGGTCGGCGAGCCAGGAACGCGCGGCGGCGAGCAGGTTGGCGGCCTGCGGGGTGCCGGGCGCGGCGGCCGGGGCGGCGGCACGCGTGCGGCCGGTCGCCTCGTCGATCCGCGCGGTGAGCGCGTCGTGGACGGACCCGAGAAGGGCGCAGCGGGCGGCGGCGAGCGCGGTCAGGTGGTCCTCGTCGCCGACGCCGGCGGCGGTCTTCTCGGCCGCCTCGGCGACCCGGGCGGCGAGCGGCGAGCCGGCGTGGGCGTCGGCGAGGCCGATCAGGCCGGCGGCCTGGGCGGGCTGCGGGCGGAGCAGGCCGGTGGCGAGCGCGCGGTCGAAGCCGTCGACGGCGGCCAGCGCCTCGTCCAGGCCGTCGATCGGCTCGGTGAGCAGGTCGGCGCGCATCAGGCCACCGCCGCCCTGGTCGGCGGGAACCACTGCATCTCCGGCAGCGGCGCGGTGGTCGCGGCGAGCTCCAGGTAGGCGAGGTGGCGCAGGAACCGGCTGAACACCTGGGCGGCGGCCCCCTTGTCCGCCGCGGGCGGGCGGGTGCCGCGCATCGCGGCGGCGATGCCCGCCGCGTGGGTCTCCTCGGCGGCGGTCTCGACCCGCAGGTAGCGGCCGACCCGCTCGGCGCCGTACTGCAGCACCGCCTCGGTGATCAGCGCGCCGATGTGGTTGCAGAACGAGCCGCGGGCGCCGCCGCACGGCCGGTTGTTGTTGGTGCTGCAGGCGAACGCGAAGTCACCCGCCGCGACGGACGAGACGTAGACCCGCTCGATGTCCGAGCCGCTGGAGACCACGCCCTGCAGACGTCCGTCGGCCAGCTCGACGAACGGGACCTTGGCGAGCTTGCGCGGCCGCGCGGGCGGCACCACGCGCGCCGTGCTCGACTCCTCCCAGGCTGACAATGCACCATCTCCTTGCGTCCGGGGTGTGCCGCGCCGGATCGGCGGGACGCTGAGAAACCTACTGGCGATCACTGACAGCCCCCGGCGCGCCGGTTGCGCACCGGGGCCGTCGTCGGATCAGTCGGCGAGGTGGACGAGTTCGCCGCCGACGTAGGTGCGTTCCACCCGGGCGTCGGCGATCTCCTCGGGCGGAGCGGTGAGGATGTCGCGGTCGAGCAGCACCAGGTCGGCGAGGTGGCCGGGGCGGAGGCTGCCGGCCTCGTCGTGGCCGTTCACATGGGCGGAGCCGGCCGTGTACGCGGCGAGTGCGGTGACCGGGTCGAGGCGCTGCTCGGGCAGGAAGACCCGGCCGTCGGTGGCGCCCGGTTCGGCGCGGTTCACCGCCACGTGCAGGCCGGCGAGCGGGTCCGGGCTGCTGACCGGCCAGTCGCTGCCCGCCGCGAGGGTGGCGCCGGCCCGCAGCAGCGAGCCGAACGGGTACTGCCAGGAGGCGCGTTCGGGGCCGAGGAAGGGGATGGTGAGCTCGTCCATCTGCGGCTCGTGGGCGGCCCACAGCGGCTGGATGTTGGCGATCGCGCCGAGCCGGGCGAAGCGCGGCACGTCCTCGGGGTGGACGACCTGCAGGTGGGCGAGGTGGTGCCGGTTGCGGCGCCGGCCGTTGGCGGCTACGGCCGCCTCGACGGCGTCCAGGGCCTCGCGGACGGCGCGGTCGCCGAGGGCGTGGAAGTGCACCTGGAAGTCGAGAGCGTCCAGCGCGGTGACGTACTCGCGCAGCTTGTGCGGGTCGACGAAGCTGATGCCGCTGTTGCCGGTGGCGCAGCCGCAGCCGTCGAGGTACGGGCCGGTCATGGCGGCGGTGAAGTTCTCGGCGATGCCGTCCTGCATGATCTTCACCGCTCCGGCGCGGAACCTGCCGCCGCTCAACTCCTCACGCCGTGCGACGAGTTCGGGGATCTGCTCGGCGCCGCGGTCGCGGTCCCACCAGAGCGCGCCGGTGACCCGGGCGGTGAGGGTGCCGTCCGCGGCGGCCGTCCGGTAGGCGTCGGAGACGTCGGGCTGCCCGTTGAAGACGCCGAGCAGCGCGTCCTGCCAGCCGGTGATGCCCAGCGAGTGCAGCAGCCGCTGGGCGCGCAGCAGCCCGGCCAGTCGATCGGCGGCGGTGCTGGGCGGGACGAGCCGGGAGACCAGCCCGGTCGCGCCCTCCTGCAGCACGCCGCCGGGCGTGCCGTCGGGCTCGCGCTCGATCCGCCCGTCGGCCGGGTCCGGGGTGTCGGCGGTGAGCCCGGCGAGCTCCAGGGCGCGGGTGTTGGCCCAGGCACCGTGGTGGTCGCGGTTCAGCAGGAAGACCGGGCGGTCCGGGCAGACGCCGTCGAGGAGTCGCCGGCTCGGCAGGCCGCCCTCGAAGCTCTCCATCGACCAGCCGCTGCCGCTGATCCACTCCCGCTCGGGGTGGGCGGCGGCGAACTCGCGGACGCGGCGCAGGTATTCGTCCACGCCGGTGGTGCCGGACAGGTCGCACTCGGCGAGCTCGGTGCCGCCGTACACCGCGTGGACGTGCGCGTCCTGGAAGCCGGGGATCAGCAACCTGCCGTGCAGGTCGACGACTTCGGTGCGCGGCCCGATCAGCTCGCGGATCTCGTCGTGGCCGACGGCGGTGATCCGGCCGGCGGTGACGGCGAGACCGGTGGCCCGGGTGCGGGCGGGGTCGACGGTGTGCACGGGGCCGTTCGTGAAGACCAGGTCGGCCTGGGCCATGGGTGGTGCTCCAGTGCTCGGGCGGCAATGGCGCCGCGGATCGAAGGGGGTGGCGGGCTTGGGCCTGCTGTGGGCGGGCCCGGGCCGGGGTCAGACGGTCGGTTCGAGGGCCGGCCCGGCGGCGTGGGCCGGCGACCGGCGGTCGAAGTACGGGGAGCGGCGCACCCAGCGGGCCCAGGCCGCCGCCAGCAGGCCGGAGCCGGCCATCACCGCGGGCACCATCAGCTGGAACCAGCCGTTGTCGGCGCTGAGTTCGACGTGGTCGGCGGAGGACCAGAAGGTCCACACCAGGTACCCGCCGACGGAGAGCAGGACGAGCGCGCCGAGCAGCGGCGCCACCACGGCCCGCAGCCCCTCCCACGGTGCGGTGCGCAGCAGGCCGCGGAAGCGCACCGCGGCAGCGAGTGCGGTGAGCGCGTAGTAGAAGGCGACCAGGATGCCGCTGGCGTTGACCGCGGCCGAGATCAGGTCGCCGACCGTGGGGATGGCCAGCGAGAGCAGTGCGAGCACGGTCGCGGCGGCGGTGATCAGCACGGTGCCGACGGCCGGGGTGCCGTGCCGGGGGTGCAGCCGCATCCACACCGGGCCGAGGGTGCCGTCGCGCCCCATCGCGAACATGCCGCGCGCGGTGGGGATGATGCCGGCCTGCAGCGAGGCCGCGGCGGAGAAGAGCAGGGCCACCAGCGGCAGTGCGGCCAGCGGCTGGTCGGCGAGCTTGGCACCGAAGTACGCCAGCCCCTGGGCACCGTTGTCGGCCAGCTCGGACAGCGGCAGCACGCGCTGGAAGGCCGTGCCTGCGAGCAGGAAGACCAGCAGGATGACGGTCAACGCGATGAAGCCGCCGCGCGAGGCGTCCCGCGGGTCGCGGACCTCCTCGCCGATGCTGAACACCGACTCGAACCCCCAGTAGCAGAAGACCGCGAGCACCATGCCCTGGGCCAGCGCGGAGAGCGAGGGGATCGCGAACGGGTTGTACCAGTCGAGCGAGAACGGCTGGTCGCCGGCGAACAGCCCGTAGCCGCAGAAGATCAGCAGCACCGCGTACTCGAAGATCAGCAGGTACTTCTGCAACCGGGCCGAGAGGTCCAGCCCGCGGACGGCGACGGCGGTCGCGGCGCCGAGCACGGTCAGCCCGATGGCGGTGGTCTGCAGCGTGGAGTCCGGGTCGAGGGCGAGGCCGCCGAACCGGTGCAGGCCCGCCAGGCCGAGCAGTTGCAGCACCGCGGACCCGGTCACGGCGGTGGTGTAGGCGAGGAAGACGACCGTACCGACGATGCCGACCCAGCCGGACAGGAAGCCCAGCCACGGGTTGAGGGTGCGGCCGACCCAGCTGTAGCTGTTGCCCGCGTTCGGCTCGACCCGGTTGAGCCGGCCGTAGCCGCCCGCGATGGCGAGCACCGGCAGGAAGGCCAGCAGCATCAGCGCCGGCAGGTGCAGGCCGACCACGCCCGCCATCAGGCCGAGACCGATGCCGATGCTGGTGGTCGCCGCGGTCGTCGAGGCGGCGATCACGACGCCGCCCTCGATGCCGACCGACTTGGGCATCGTCGTACGGGGGGCGGCTGCGGAGGGGGAGTCCGCGGTGCGGCCGGGGGGCTTGAGCGGTGATGCCAAGGGAGTACCGCCTCGCTGGTGTGGGGGAGTGGGCCGGCGGCACGGGGAAAGGCGCCGGTGGCTGGGAATGAAACCGGCCGCCCACTTCACACGTCAATGCTGTTGTCATAAGCTCCGGGGCCATGACCGAACGCGTGGTTCCGGAGGACCGGCGGCAGCGCAGGCGGCCGACCCGGCAGGGCACCGTGCTGTCCGAGCGGACGATCGTCGAGACGGCGCTGCACCTGGTCGCCCAGCAGGGCGCGCAGGCACTCACGGTGCGCAAGCTCGGGGCCGCCCTCGGCGCCGACCCCAGTGCGGTCTACCGCTACTTCCACAGCGCCGACGACCTGCTGCTCGCCCTCACCGACGAGATGATCGGCCGGGCCCAACAGGGCTTCCGGGCCACCGGCGACTGGCGCGCCGACCTGCGGGAGATCGGCCTGCGCATCCACGCCTGCTACCAGGCCCACCCGCAGGCCGCCCTGCTCGCCGCCCACCGCACCACCGGCCGCGAGCACGAAGTCCGGGTGGTCGAGGCGATCCTCGGCGTGCTGCGCGGGGCCGGGCTGCCGGACGGAGAGGCGGTGCGGATCTACCACGCCTTCGTTGACCAGGCGCTCGGCTTCGCCGCCCTGGACGCCGCCGCGCTCGCCCTCCCGGCGGCCGCGCAGGCCGCCGATCTGGCCGTCTGGCACGCCAACTACGGCACCCTGACGGCCGACACCCATCCGCACATCGCGGCGACCGCGCGGCTGCTCGCCGCCGACATGCGGCGCAGCGGCTATCCGGTCGCGCTGGAGCTGCTGCTCGACGCGACCGCCGGCCGGATCGCCGCCGCGCGGCAGGAAGGGAACTCCGCCCCTGCGCAGGCCGGTTGAGGAGGGACACTCAGGTCGGCGGCGCGGTGTGGCGTCTCCTCGCGCTGCTCCTCGTGGCGCCGACGGGCGGGCGCGATCACGTGAAGCGGCGCGAGGACGCGGGGGACGGGGCGGAGTTCGCGCCCGGGCTCAGCCGAGCGGGATGTCCTTCTCTCGGAGGGCGGACAGCGCGGGGCCGTACATCCGGGTCTTGATGGTGCCGACGGTCGGGCCGGCCTTGGCGGCGTGGCCGGCGGCGAGTTCGATCGCGGTGCGGCGCACGGCGTCCTCGCCGGCGGTGCGGTCGACGATGCCCCCGACGAGGGCGTCCCGGCCGCCGTAGCGGCGGGCGGTGACCATCGCCTCGTGCGCGGTCTGCGGAGCCAGCCGGGCCTGGATCAGCGCCGACATGCCCGCCGTGAACGGGATGTTGATCTCGGCTTCGGGCAGGCACCAATAGCCGCGGTCGTCGCGCATCACCCGGAAGTCGTGCGCCAGCGAGAGCATCGCGCCGGCCGCGAAGGTGTGCCCCTGCAGCGCGGCCACGGTCACCACGGGCAGCGTCAGCATCCGGGCGAGGAGTTCCTGGACGGAGGAGACGTACTCCAGGGCCCGGTCGGTGTTGGCGAACAGCCAGTCCAGGTCGAGGCCGTTGGACCAGAACTTGCCGGTCGCCACCGTCACCAGGGCGCGCGGCCCCTCGGCCTTCTCGACCTCGTCCAGCAGCGTGTTGACGGAGGCGACCCAGTCGGGGTGGAAGCGGTTCTCGGTGTCTCCGAGGTCGAGCACGAAGACGTCGTCCTGGCGGTCGAGGGCGGGCATGGCTTCTCCAATCACCCAGAAGCTACTGGCCGGTAACTATGTTGCCCGGCATCGTACCCGGCGAGCCGCCCGCTGTCTGCCCTCGCTTCCGCCCCTGCCGTATCCGCCGTCGCCGGCGGGCAGGCGGGCAGGCGGGCAGGCGGGCAGGCAAGCAGGCCGGCTTGCCGGCGTTCAGGCGGCCGCGGCGGCGAAGGCCCGGCGGCAGTGGCGGACGGCTTCGCGGACGGCGGGGCCGTGGGCGGGCCGCCAGACGAGGGCGAGCAGGGCCGGTTCGGTGGCGTCCTCGATCGACAGCGCGGTGAGCCGGTCCGCGTGGGCGTCGGCCATCGAGGCGCTGAGGACGGCCACCCCGAGGCCGCGGGCGGCGAGGTCGGCGACGGAGTCGGCCGCGCCGGCCTCCAGCGCGATCGCCGGCCGGACCCCGGCGGCCTCGCAGGCCCGGTCGAGCACCGTCCGGACGCCCGTGCCGCGCGGCATGCAGACCAGCGGATGCCCGGCCAGCTCCGCCAACCCGACCCCGCCCCGGCCGGCCAGCGGATGCCCCGGCGGGACTGCCGCGACCAGCGGCTCGCTGACGATCGTCAGCGCCTCCAGCCCCTCCGGGGCGGCGATGGCCGTGCCGACCAGGGCGAGGTCGACGGCGCCGGTGCGCACCGCCTCCGCGAGCCGGTCCGAGTTGTCCTCCAGCAGCGAGAGTTCCACTCCCGGGTGCGCCCGGTGGAAGGCGGCCAGCGCCTCGAAGAGCGGGGTGACGGTGCAGCCGACCACCATGCCCACGGTGAGCCGCCCGCGGATCAGGCCGGTCACATCGCCCACCGCCTCGCGGACGGCGGCCGCGGCCGCCAGTGTGGCCCGGGCGTGCGCCAGGGCGGCCTCGCCGGCCACGGTCAGGGTCGCCGCCCGCGCCGACCGGTCGAACAGCTCGGCGCCGAGCGCCCGCTCCAGCTGCCGGATCTGCGCACTGACCCCGGACTGGCTGATGTGCACCCGTTCCGCCGCCCGGGTGAAACTCCGCTCCTCCGCCACCGCGACGAAGTACTCAAGCTGCCGCAATTCCACAACTGCTGATTCTAGCTCCGATCCGATCCAGCTGTTGGACTTCTGAACACGCCCCGAGGAGGCTGGAGGCACCGGGAGGCGGGAACGCCCCGGAAGCCGACCGCCAGGAGGACGCCGTGCCCGACTACGATCAGTACGAGAAGGCCCTGCGGCCGGAGGACATCACCCGCCTGTTCGTCGAGCGCTCCAACGCCGGCGACGCGGCCGGGGTCGCCGCGCTCTACACCGAGGACGCGGTGATGGCCTTCCCGCCGGGGCAGTTGACGGCCGGCCGGGAGGCGATCCGGGAGCTGTGGGAGAAGGCCCTGGCGGGCCGTCCGCACTTCGAGCCCGAGCCGCCGCTGCCGACCCTGGTCAGCGGGGACATCGCGCTCACCTCGACCCCTCCCCGGGACGGCGCGGGCGCCCGCGCCCAGGTGGTGCGCCGCCAGCCGGACGGCGGCTGGCTGCGCGTCCTCGACCAACCGGAGTTCGTCTCCCCGGCCCGCTGAGCGGTCACCGCGACGGTCTGTTCCGGTGATCGGCCGCGACCCTCTGTCAGAAATGTTGACCGTCCGTCACAGTAGTGCTCTGATCGGCGCAACACTCCCGGGAGGATGCGATGGACCTGAAGGACACCTGGTGGGCCTGGACGCTGGCGCTCATCGGACTCGTCGTACTGGCGATTCTCGGTTCGACCACCTGAATCCGGCAGGGCCGGCGCCGAACGGGGCGGCGCCGGCCCGCGGCATCCCCGGGAGCGCGGGCCGGGCCTTCGGGCCCTGGCGTGCGGGCGCGCATCACCCGTCCGGTCGGCGTCGCTCAACGGAATGTCCGGTCCCGGTCCCTATGGTGGGTCGGTGACCAGTTCTCCCGACCCGACGGGGCAACCCGCCCGTAAGGAGCGGCTCCACCCCGGCCGGACGGACTACGCGGGCGCGGTGTACGGCTCCCTGCTCGCCGCCTCCGTGGTGGCCACCGCCGGTACCGCCGGCGAGTTCCCCCGACTGCAGCTGATCGGGCTGCTGCTGGTCACGGGCGTGGTCTTCTGGGCGGCGCACGTGTACGCGGAGGTGGCCGGCGAGCGGATCGTCGGCAAGCCCATCGACCGGCGGGAGATGCGCCGGGTCGCCCGGCACGAATGGGCCATCGTGGAGGCCGCCGTGCTGCCGGCGGCCGCGGTGGCGGTCAGCGCGCTGTTCGGCCTCGACTACAGCGGCACCGCCTGGTTCGCCCTCGCAGTCGCCGTCACCCAGCAGGTCGCCTGGGCCACCCTCGGCGCGATCCGGGCCGGGGCCACCCGCCGGATGGCGATCGGCGAGGGCGTCGCCAACCTGCTGCTCGGCCTGGTCATCGTGGGTGCGAAGGCGGCCCTCGGGCACTGACGGCTCCGGCCGTCACCCCACCGCGTCGCGAGGCGGGAAGGCGATCCGCCGCAGCCGCCGCCAGTCCAGCGGCGGCCGGGCACTCGGCACCCCCGGCCGGTGCCGCGGCACCCGCACCCGCAGTGCGGCGGGCCGGATCCGGCAGACCACCGGCGTCGGCAGGACGAGCGCCTCGCCGTCCACGCCGACCGGGATCTCGGCGGCGTCCGCATCGACCACCACCTCGCGCGCTGCGAGCGCGGTCAGCCCGGTCGCGGCGCCGCCGCGGAGCAGCCCGACCGCCTGCGCGGCGCTGTCGACCTTGACGCCGAGCACCCCGAGCGCGCCGGTGTCCAGCCGCGGCCGGCGGCCCAGCCCGCCCGCGTCGCCCGGCGCGTACGGATTGTTGCTGACCAGGACGGCCTGCGGCGCCTCCACCTCGGTGCCGGAGGCGCGCAGCCGCAGCCTGGGGCCGCGCTGGTGGGTCAGCAGGTCGGGCAGCATGTCCAGGATGGTGCGCACCTTGTCGTCCCGGTACGCCGGGCTCTGCACCACGGCCGCGTAGGTGCCGAAGGACGCGTTGTTGACGAAGACCCGGTCGCCGATCACGCCGAGGTCGATGCGCAGTTCCACGCCGTCGGTGAGGGCGTCCAGGCAGGTCGAGGGGTCGGCCCGGTCGAGGCCGAGGTCCATCGCGAAGTGGTTGCGCGTCCCGGCGGAGATCACCAGGAAGGGCACCCCGTGCTCGGCGGCGACGCCGGCGACCAGCGCCTGGGTGCCGTCGCCGCCCGCGACGCCCAGCAGGTCGGCGCCGCGGGCGACGGCGCCGCGGGCCAGCTCGGCGACGTCCTGGTGGTGCTCCGGGTCGAGCAGGACGACCTCCGCGCCCAGCGCCCTGGCCCGTTCGGCGAGCCGGAACTGCTCGACCTTGCCGCCGCCGGAGCGCGGATTCATGATCAGGAACGGCCGGGCGGGCGCCGGGGTGCGGTGTTCCACCGGCTTGCTGCTGCCGCCCCTCAGTGCGGACCGGCCCGCCGCCACCGCGACCGCCCACAGCGCCAGGACCAGCAGCACCGCCCACAGCAGGTCCACCAGCGCGTACCCGACGAGGACGGCGGCCACCGCGCCGGCGGCCAGGCCGAGCGCCAGCAGCCGCCGGGTGCCGCGGTGGGTCAGCGCCCACCAGAGCCCCGCGACGGCCACGCCCAGCGCGGCCAGCCCGGTGAGCAGCAGGGCCAGCGACTTCAGGCCGCCGACGATCAGCAGCACCACCGCGGCGGCCCCCATGGCGGCGAAGGCCAGGCGCGCCGCCCGCCGCCGGGTGCCGTCCCCGTGTCCGGTCGCGTCCGGTGATCCCGTCATGACCCGATGATGGCACCGCCCGGCGCCGGAAGCGGCGCACTTCGGCCGGGAGGCGCCGCGCCGGTCGGGGCCGGTCCCCAGGGCGCGGCGCGGCCGCGACGCGGGCGGCCCGGAACGGTCATAGGGTGGCGGCGGACCTCCGTCCGGGACCGGCCCGGCCGGAGCGCGGGAGAACTCGATGCGGGGGGCGGTGTCGGGGAGGGCCCCGGACGAGATATCTTGACGTCAAGACGTTGTACACGTGAAGCGGAGTACCCGGTGACTGACTCGACCATCATCTACACGCACACTGACGAGGCCCCGGCCCTGGCAACGTATTCCTTCCTGCCCGTGGTCCAGGCGTACGCCTCGACGGCGGGCGTCAAGGTGGAGACGCGTGACATCTCGCTCGCCGGGCGCCTCATCGCGAGCTTCCCGGAGCGTCTCGCGGAGGGTCAGCGCATCGACGACGCCCTCGCCGAGCTCGGCGAGCTGGCCAAGACCCCCGATGCCAACATCATCAAGCTGCCGAACGTCTCGGCCTCCATCCCGCAGCTGAAGGCCGCCGTCGCCGAGCTGCAGGCCCAGGGCTACGCCCTGCCGGACTACCCGGACGACCCGAAGACCGACGAGGAGCGCGAGACCCGCGCCCGCTACGACAAGGTCAAGGGCAGCGCCGTCAACCCCGTCCTGCGCGAGGGCAACTCCGACCGCCGCGCCCCCGCCTCGGTGAAGAACTACGCCAAGGCCCACCCGCACCGCATGGGCGCCTGGTCGGCCGACTCCAAGACCAACGTCGCCACCATGGGCGTCGACGACTTCCGCTCCACCGAGAAGTCCGCGGTCGTCGCCGAGGCCGGCAACCTCCGCATCGAGCTGCACGGCGACGACGGCTCCACCACCGTCCTGCGCGAGAAGGTGCCGGTGCTGGCCGGCGAGGTCGTCGACGCCTCGGTCATGCGCGTCGCCGCGCTCCGCGAGTTCCTGACCGCCCAGGTCGCCCGCGCCAAGGCCGAGGACGTGCTGTTCTCGGTGCACCTCAAGGCCACCATGATGAAGGTCTCCGACCCGATCGTCTTCGGCCACGTCCTGCGCGCCTTCTTCCCGGACACCTTCGCCACCTACGGCGCCGACCTCGCCGCGGCCGGCCTGAGCCCGAACGACGGCCTCGGCGGCATCTTCAAGGGTCTGGAGTCGCTGCCCAACGGCGCCGAGATCAAGGCCTCCTTCGACGCCGAGATCGCCGCCGGCCCCGCCCTGGCGATGGTCGACTCCGACCGCGGCATCACGAACCTGCACGTGCCGAGCGACGTCATCGTCGACGCCTCCATGCCGGCCATGATCCGCACCTCCGGCCACATGTGGGGCCCGGACGGCCAGGAGGCCGACACCCTCGCCGTTCTCCCCGACAGCAGCTACGCGGGTGTGTACCAGGCCGTCATCGAGGACTGCCGCGCCCACGGCGCCCTCGACCCGGCCACCATCGGCTCCGTCCCGAACGTCGGCCTGATGGCGCAGAAGGCCGAGGAGTACGGCAGCCACGACAAGACCTTCGAGATCGCCACCACCGGCACCGTCCGCGTCGTCGACGCCTCCGGCGCCGCCGTGCTGGAGCAGGCCGTGGGCGCCGGCGACATCTTCCGGATGTGCCAGACCAAGGACCTGCCGATCCGCGACTGGGTCAAGCTCGCCGTCACCCGCGCCCGCGCCACCGGCGACCCGGCCGTCTTCTGGCTGGACGAGGGCCGCGCCCACGACGCCCAGCTGATCGCCAAGGTCAAGGCGTACCTGCCCGAGCACGACACCGAGGGCCTGCAGATCGAGATCCTGTCGCCGGTCGAGGCGACCACGTTCTCGCTCGAGCGCATCCGCCGCGGCGAGAACACCATCTCGGTCACCGGCAACGTGCTCCGCGACTACCTGACCGACCTCTTCCCGATCCTGGAGCTGGGCACCAGCGCCAAGATGCTGTCGGTCGTCCCGCTGATGAACGGCGGCGGCCTCTTCGAGACCGGCGCCGGCGGCTCCGCCCCGAAGCACGTCCAGCAGCTGGTCAAGGAGAACTACCTGCGCTGGGACAGCCTCGGCGAGTTCCTCGCCCTGGCCGTCAGCTTCGAGCAGCTCGCCACCACCACCGGCAACGCCCGCGCCCAGGTGCTCGCCGACACCCTCGACCGCGCCACCGGCACCTTCCTCAACGAGGACAAGTCGCCGAGCCGCCGCCTCGGCGGCATCGACAACCGCGGCAGCCACTTCTACCTGGCCCTGTACTGGGCCCAGGAGCTGGCCCGGCAGACCGCCGACGCCGAGCTCGCCCAGGCGTTCGCCGGCCTCGCCAAGACGCTGTCCGAGCAGGAGCAGACGATCGTCGACGAGCTGATCGCCGTCCAGGGCTCGCCGGTCGACATCGGCGGCTACTACCAGCCGGACCCGGCCAAGGCCGCCGCCGTCATGCGCCCGTCGAAGACCTTCAACGAGGCCATCGCCACCCTCGGCTGAGTCACCCGCAAGGCCCCGCGGCCAAGGCACCCCACCCAGGGGCGCCCCACCGCGGGGCCTTGCCCTTTGCGCGGCGGGAAAGCCGCTCACGGGCGCCCGCGCAGCGGTAGCGTCGGTCCCGTGATCGTATGGCTCAACGGCACCCACGGCGCAGGCAAGACGACGACCGGTGCGCTCGTGCAGCAGCTGATCCCGGCTTCACGGGTGTTCGACGCCGAGAAGGTCGGCGAGACACTCATGGACATCACGCCCGGGCTGCCCCGGACGGACAACTTCCAGCACTGGCCGCCGTGGCGGCCGCTCGTCGTCGAGACCGCCCGCCGCGTACTCGAATACACCGGCGGCACTCTGGTGATGCCCATGACCGTCCTGATCGAGGAGTACTGGCGCGAGATCAGCACGGGCCTCGCCCACCATGCCATTCCGGTACGGCACTTCGTCCTCCACGCCGACCAGGACACCCTCCGTGAGCGCATCGCGGGCGACACTGTTGTGGGCCCCAACTCCCCGTTCCGTCTCAAACACCTCGAGCCCTACGCCGAGGCGGCCCGCACGTGGCTGCACGGTGAGGCCGAGGTCGTCGACACCACCCACCTCACGCCCGCCCAGGCAGCCCTGCAGATCGCAGAGGCCGTCAGGAGTTGAGGCCTCCGTGTCGCGCAGTTCCGCCCCCGGCCTTCGGCCGGGAGGTGCCCCCAGCGCCCCTGGTGGCTCGCCCGGTGCCCCTGGTGGTTTTCCCTCCGCGTGTGATCGGTGGGGCCGGGACGCCGTAGAGTCTTCGGTGCAGGTCAGGCCGAATTCAGACGCGGAGGGTCACCCGGTGAGCACCCCACGGACGCCCCAGCGGGCCCGTTCGTCCCACGACCGGGCGGCGACCGAGGAGGCGCTGCGGGCCGCCGCACTCGAGCTGCTGGAGCGGCAGGGCGTCCTGGCCGGGCTCAACCTGCGTGCGGTGGCCGACGAGGCGGGCGTCAACCGCGGCCTCGTCTACCAGTACTTCGGCTCCCGCCGCGACCTGCTGCGTTCCGCCCTGTGGGCGCAGGGCCAGGAGAGCGTGCAGGACGCCGCGGCGGCCGTCTCCGAGGCGCTGCCGCTGCGCAAGCGGCTCTCGCGGTTCTTCTGGACGTCATTGCGCCGGCCCGGTCCGATCCGGCTGATGGCACTGCTCGTGCTGGACGGCGACGAGCGGCCCCGGCCGCTGCCGCAGCGGGCCGCCGAGCACCGGCTGCTGGAGGCCGAGGCCGAGCAGGGCGGGCTGCCGGTCGACGACCCCGACGCGCTGCACGCGACGATGGCCTCCGCCGTGTACGGCTACGTGCTGCTCCGCGAGCACATGGCCCGGGAGATCGACGTGCCCGTCGAGGAGCTCGACGGGCGGGTGGCACGCTGCCTGGACGCGATGGTGACCCACCGGCGACGGGACGAGACCGCAGGGCCGTCCTGACGCCGGCGGGCCGGGCGCGGGTCAGCCCTGCGGGCCGCCCGCGACGTACAGCACCTGGCCGGAGACGAAGCCCGCGTCCTCGCCGGCCAGGTAGGAGACCGCACCGGCGATGTCCTCCGGGGTGCCGACCCGGCGGACGGGGATCTGCTGGGCCGCGCCGGCCTTGAGGTCCTCGAAGTCCAGGCCCATCCGGGCGGCGGTGGCGGCCGTCATGTCGGTGGCGATGAACCCCGGGGCGATGGCGTTGACCGTCACCCCGAACGGGCCGAGCTCGATGGCCAGGGTCTTGGTGAAGCCCTGCAGGCCGGCCTTGGCAGCCGAGTAGTTGGCCTGGCCGCGGTTGCCGAGGGCCGAGGTGGAGGAGAGGTTGACGATCCGTCCCCAGCGGGCCTCGGTCATGTGCGCCTGCACCGCGCGGGACATCAGGAATGCGCCGCGCAGGTGCACGGCGACGACGGCGTCCCAGTCGTCCTCGCTGAGCTTGTACAGCAGGTTGTCGCGGGTGATCCCGGCGTTGTTCACCAGGATCGTGGGGGCGCCGAGCTCCTCGGCCGTCCGGGCGACCGCGGCCGCCACCTGGGCCGCGTCGGTGACGTCGACGCCGACCGCGAGGGCGCGGCCGCCGTCCTTCTCGATCGCCTCGACGGTGCCGGCGCAGGCCGGCTCGTCCAGGTCGCAGACGGCGACGGCGTGGCCGTCGCGGGCCAGGCGCAGCGCGGTGGCCGCGCCGATCCCGCGGGCGGCGCCGGTGACGACGGCGACCTTGGGGTTGCTCTCGGACATGGGTGACTCCTCGGTGGGGGTGGAGGTGGGGAAGGTGGGACGGTGGAGCGGTGGGACGGTGGAGCGGTGGGACGGTGGAGCGGCGCTCGGGGGTGGATGCGGGAGACGGCCTCGGCGGCGCAGGGTTGCCGACGGGCCCTACAGGCCGAGGGACTTGGCGACGACCGTCTTCATGACCTCGCTGGTGCCGCCGTAGATCCGGAACACCCGGTTGTCGGTGTAGAGGCGGGCGATCGGGTACTCCAGGATGTAGCCGTAACCGCCGTGCAGCTGGAGGCACTTGTCGATGACCCGGCCGGCCGTCTCGGTGGTGAACAGCTTGGCTGCGGCGGCGTCCGCGACGGTCAGGTCGCCGGTCTCGAAGAGGTCGAGCGCCCGGTCGGTGAAAGCCAGGCAGGCCTCGACCTCGGCCGCGCACTCGGCGAGCACGAACTTGGTGTTCTGGAAGTCGGCGACGGCCCGGCCGAAGACCTTGCGGTCCTTGACGTACGCCACCGCGAAGTCGACGGCGGCCCGGGCCGCGGCGGCCGCGCCGACCGCGATCCCCAGCCGCTCCTGGACGAGGTTGTGGGTCAGGTAGGAGAAGGCCCTGCCCTCCTCGCCGAGCAGGTTCTCCACCGGGACGCGCACGTCGGTGAAGGAGAGTTCGGCGGTGTCGGAGCTGCGCAGGCCGACCTTCTCCAGCTTCCGGCCCACGCGGTACCCCTCGGACTTCGTGTCCACGCAGAGGATGGACAGGCCGGCCCGGCGGTCCTCGGGGCTGGCCGGTGAGGTGCGGCAGACCACCAGGACGAGGTCGGCCAGCACACCGCCGGTGATGAAGGTCTTGGCGCCGTTGAGCACGTAGTGGGTGCCGTCCGCGGAGAGCTTCGCGGTGGTCGCGATGCCCGCGAGGTCGGAGCCGGTGCCGGGCTCCGTCATGGCGATGGCGGTCATGATCTCGCCGGAGACGAAGCCGGGCAGCCAGCGCTTCTTCTGCTCCTCGGTTGCGTACTCCAGCAGGTAGGGCAGGCAGAGGCCGGTGTGGACACTGGAGCCGCCGAAGGACACGCCGGCCCGCATCAACTCCTCGGTGAGCACGGCCTGGTACTTGAAGCCGCTCTGGCCCGCGCCGCCGTACTCCTCCGGCACCTCGATGCCGAACACGCCCAGCTCACCGAGCCGGTAGTAGAAGTCGCGCGGCGCGTGGCCGGCCTGCTCCCACTGGTCGTAGACGGGCACGACCTCCTTGGCGATGAAATCCCGGACGACCTCGCGGAAGGCCTCGTGGTCCTCGGTGTACACGGAACGCCGCACGGTGCGCCCTCTTTCCTGGTTCGGGGCCTGGGGGATCGTTCCCGCCTCCGGCCCGCCCTTCTAGCGAAACGCTAAATTACTCGCCGGTCGGCTCCTGGCCAGAGGGTTCGCGGTGTGACCTCGGCCATATCGGGCGCTGCTCCGGTGTGCAGATCGGGTGGCGGTCTTCGGCCGGACCGGCGACAGCGGGCGGACCGGTGGTTTATCGTTTCGCTAAACCGGCGGCGAGCCGGCGGTGACCGTGGTGATGGGAGTCGGGATGACCGAGAAGGCGTACCGCGTCTGCCCGCTGTGCGAGGCGACCTGCGGACTCGAACTCACCCTGGACACCGGAAGGATCACCGCCGCCCGCGGTGACCGGGCCGACGTCTTCAGCAGCGGTTTCGTCTGCCCCAAGGGTGCAGCCCTCGGCCAGCTCGACAACGACCCCGACCGGATCCGCCGGCCCCTGATCCGCACCGGCACCGAGTACCGCGAGGCCGACTGGGACGAGGCCTTCGCCGCCGTGGAGGACGGTCTCGCCGCCGTGATCGGCCGGCACGGACGGCAGGCCGTCGCCACCTACCTCGGCAACCCCAACGTGCACACCCTCGCCGGCGGCCTCTACGCCGGCGCCCTCGCCAAGGCCGTCGGCAGCACCCAGGTCTACTCCGCCAGCACCGTCGACCAGATGCCCAAGCACGTCTCCTCCGGCCTGCTCTTCGGCGACCCGCTGGCCATCCCCGTCCCCGACCTCGACCGCACCGACTACCTGCTGATGCTCGGCGCCAACCCCGTCGAGTCCAACGGCAGCCTCTGCACCGCCGCCGACTTCCCCGGCCGGCTCAAGGCGCTGCGCCGCCGCGGCGGCCGCCTCGTCGTCGTCGACCCGCGGCGCACCCGCACCGCCGCCCTCGCCGACCGCCACCTGCCGATCCGCCCCGGCGCCGACGCCCACCTGCTGGCCGGCCTGGTGCACACCCTCTTCGACGAGAAGCTCACCGCACCCGGCGAGCACCTCAGCGGCGTCGACGAGATCCGCCGGGCGATCCAGCCCTTCCCGGCCGAGGCCGTCGCCGACGCCTGTGGCATCCCCGCCGCCGACATCAGGACCCTCGCCCGCGAACTCGCCGCCGCCCCCACCGCCGCCGTCTACGCCCGGATCGGCACCAGCACCGTCGAGTTCGGCACCCTGGCCAGCTGGCTGGTCGACGTCCTCAACGCCCTCACCGGCAACCTCGACCGGCCCGGCGGCGCGATGTTCCCGCTCGCCGCCCGGCGCCGCCGCGGCACCGGCCGCGGCCGCGGCTTCACCACCGGACGCTGGCACAGCCGGGTCCGCGGCCTGCCCGAGATCAAGGGCGAACTGCCCGCCGTCACCCTCGTCGACGAGATCACCACCCCGGGCGAGGGGCAGGTCCGCGCCCTGATCACCGTCGCCGGCAACCCCGTCCTCTCCACCCCCGGCGGCCACCGCCTGGACGAGGCCCTCGCCGGACTCGACTTCATGGTCAGCGTCGACCCCTACCTCAACGAGACCACCCGGCACGCCCACGTCGTCCTGCCGCCCCCGCCGCCGAGCCGCTCACCCCACTTCGACCTCGCCTTCGGCGACCTCGCGATCCGCAACACCGCCCGCTGGTCCCCGGCACCCCTGCCACTGCGGGACGGCGAACTCGACGAGTGCCGCATCCTCTCCCGGCTCGTCCTCATCGCCGCCGGGCACGGCGCCGCGGCCGCCGCCGACCCCGACGCCCTCGACGACCGGACCATCGCCGGCATCCTCGCCAGGGCCGTCGCCGACCCGGCCTCGCCCGTCCACGGCCGCGACCCGGCGGAACTCGCCGCCGCCCTGCACGGCGACACCGGCAGCGAACGCCAGATCGACCTGATGCTCCGCCTCGGCGCCTACGGCGAGGGCTTCGGCGCAGACCCCGACGGACTCACCCTCGCCGGGCTGCTCGCCGCACCCCACGGCATCGACCTCGGCGCGCTCCTGCCCCGGCTGCCCGAGGTGCTGCGCACCGCCTCGGGCACCGTCGAACTCTGCCCCGCGCCGCTCGCCGCCGACCTCGGCCGGCTGAGTGCCGCACTCGCAGAACGCGGCGACGGCCTCGTCCTGGTCGGCCGCCGGCACCTGCGCTCCAACAACAGCTGGCTGCACAACCTGCCCGCGCTCACCCGCGGCAGCAACCGCTGCACCCTGCACGTCCACCCGGCCGACGCCGCCGCCCTCGGCCTCGCCGACGGAGGCGACGCCGTGGTCCGCAGCCGCACCGGCGAGGTCACCGCCCCGGTGGAGATCACCGAGGACGTCATGCCCGGCGTCGTCAGCCTCCCGCACGGCTGGGGCCACGACCGGCCCGGCACCCGGATGCGGGTCGCCGCGGCCGTCCCCGGCGTCAACGTCAACATGCTCACCGACCCCGGCGCCGTCGACCCGCTGTCCGGCACCGCCGTCCTCAACGGCGTCCCCGTCCAGGTCCACCCCGCCGCCGCCCCGGCCCTGACGGCCCCTCAGGCCGGGTAGCGGATCAGCTCGCCCGTCGCCAGTCCGAACGAGAACGGCGCCGGGACGGGCACCGTGTCGCCGAACGTGCCGCGCCACTGCCGGTGGTAGACGCCGTTGTCCGGTTCCGAGTACAGCACGATCGCGCCCTCCCGCGGGTCGATCAGCAGGTACAGCGGGATCCGCATCAGCGGGTAGTCGCGGACCTTGCCGACCAGGTCGTTCTCGGGGTTGGAGGGCGAGACGATCTCCACGGCGATCTCGGCGAGCTCTGCGGGAACCTCGCTGCCGCCGAGTTCCACGACGGAGAGCGGGATGTAGGTCAGATCCGGATTCCGGAGCTTGCCGACGTTCGGCGACGCGAGGTCGGTGTTCTCGCTCGGCATCAGCCCGGCCGGGCGGTGGGCGTCGAACTGCTCCCGGACGACCAGGAGGTTGCGCTGGTGGATCACCGACGGCCCGGCCATCATGATGATCTCGTCGCCGGACACCTCGATCTTCCAACCCGAGGGCGGGGTCAGGGTCTGTGCGTACCGGAGCAGCTGCGCGTGGCGCTCGGGGATCTCGAAGTCGGCCATACCGCCAATCCTTCCATCCCGCAGGACCCGGCACCGGACGGACAGGGCGGCGTCGGCGTGCTGACGGGTCGACGGCCGGGCGGGGTGAGGGCCGGGTGAACAGGCGCAGGCGGGGGCGGGCCGGCCGGTAGAGTGCCGGGGGCGGTGGGGCGTGTCCGGACGAGTCGCGCTTCGGGGGACGTGACGGGAGTGCGCATGCAGGGCGAGCAACTGGACGGCCGGTACCGGCTGGAGGCGGTGCTGGGCTCCGGCGGGATGGGCCAGGTGTGGCGGGCCTTCGACGAGCGGGTCGGCCGGCCGGTCGCGGTGAAGCTGCTGACCGGCGCCGACACGGCCTCCGCGGGGGTGGAGCGGTTCGCCGCGGAGGCCCGGGCCGCCGGCAACCTCAGCAGCCCGCACATCGTCACCGTCCACGACTTCGGCCGGGCCGGGCCCGAGCACGGCGGTGCGCCCTTCCTGGTCATGGAGCACCTCGACGGGCGGGCCCTGGAGGACGTCCTCACCGAGGGGCCGCTGCCGCCGGTGGCCGATGCCCTCGACTGGACCCGGCAGGTCTGCACCGGCCTGGCCGCCGCCCACCGGGCCGGCCTCGTCCACCGCGACATCAAGCCCGCGAACGCCATGCTGCTGCCCGGCGGCACCGTCAAGATCCTCGACTTCGGCATCGTCAAGCACGTGTACGAGGACCTCGCGCTCACCGGCACCGGCCACGCCATCGGCACGGCCGCCTACATGGCGCCCGAACAGGCCCGCGGCGACCGCGGCATCGGCCCGGCGGCCGACCTCTACGCCGTCGGCTGCCTGCTGCACACACTGCTGACGGGCCGTCCGCCGTTCACCGGCGCACCGCTGGCCGTCCTGCACCAGCACCTCACCCGGCAGCCCGAGGCCCCCAGCGGGGTGCGGCCCGCCGTCCCGGCCGAGGTCGACGCGCTGGTCCTCGCCCTGCTGGCCAAGGAGCCGGGGGAGCGGCCGGGCAGCGCCGAGGAGATCGCCGGCCGCATCGAGGCGCTGCTCGCGGCCCCGGACCCGAGCCGCCACCCGGTGCCCCCGCCGCCGCCCGTCCACGCCGACGCGGCCACCGCCGTCGTCCCCGGCCGGGCGCCGTCGGCGCCCCCGCACCCGCCGACGGCCCTCGACGGCGCACCGACCCGAGCCACCGCGGGCGGACACACCCCGGTGCCCGCGCCGACCGACCCGCACCCGGCGCCACCTGTGGTGGCCGAGCCGCCGGCCGGCCCGGTGGTGGTGCTCGCGGCACGGGACTCCGCCCTGAACCGCAGCGCGCTCGCGGGGAGCGCGGCGTTCGCCGTCCAGCTGGTCGCCTTCGCCTCCTGGCCGGTGTGGTGGGCCGGGCTGCTCGGGGTCCCGGCGTTCTTCGCACTCGTCTTCCTGCTGTCGATGGACGGGCCGACGCCGACAGCCGCGCGGGGCACGGGCGGGCTCTTCGCCGCGGTGGCGGTCACCCTGGTCTCCGGCACCCTGCTGCTGTTCTCCTCGCGGACGGCCTGGTGGATGGCGCTGGTCACGGCCGTGATCCTCTGCGCCCTGCTGCTGGTGCTGCAGCGGCCGCTGGCACGCGGCCTCGGCACGCTGTTCGGCCGCCACGAGGCCGAGGTGCAGATGGCGTCGAGTGCGGCCCTGGCGAACGCCGCGCTCGCCGCCGGCTTCTACGTCGCCGCCGCGGGCCTCGGCGTGCTGAAGGCGGCGGCCCTCGGCCTGCTCACCTGGGGCGCCCTGGCCGCGGTGCTGACCCTGCTGCTTCCCTTCCGCGGACCGGGTGCCGGCCCGGAACCGCGGTAGTGGCCGGCGCGGAGGCGTGAGGACGCGTCAGACCCGCCCGACGAGGGTGAAGCCGGCCTCGCCGACCGTGTTGCGGACGACGGCCTCGTCCAGGTCGGCGGTGGACTCGACGGTGACCCGGCCGGTGGCCGCCTGGGCGTTGACGCCGGTGACACCGGGGAGGGCGGCGAGGCCCGCCGTGACGGTCCGCTCGCAGTGGCCGCAGCTCATGCCTTCGACGCTGAAGACGGCGGTCGTGGACATCGGGAACCTCCGGGCACGGATTCGGGCGCGGCGGGTCGCCGCTTCGATGCCGACCAGAACAGCGCAGTGATCGCCCGCCGTCACAGGGACACGCCGCCGGTGTGACCCCATCGAGTGGTTTCGCCGCCGACGCCCTGACGTGCGCCCGGCGCGGCGCGGGGACGCGAACGGCCGGTGGGGGCGCGGTCGCCGCGCCCCCACCGGCCGTCGCCGCGGGGTCAGTTCGCCGTGCCGAAGCCGTCCAGGATGCGCTGGGCGGCCAGGGTGGCGGTCAGCGTGCCCTGCCGGACCTGGTCCTCCACGACGGGGACCAGCCGCCGCACCTCCGGGTGCTCGCGGAGCCGGGCGAGCAGCTGGTCGTGGACCATCGCCCAGGTCCAGTCGACCTGCTGGTCGCGCCGCTTGGCGTCCAGCGCGCCGGTGGCGTCGAGCAGGGTGCGGTGCTGCCGGAGGCGCTCCCAGATCACGTCCAGCCCGCCGCCGGCGAGGCCGCTGCAGGTGAGCACCGGCGGTGTCCAGGCGGCGTCCGGCGGCTGGAGCAGCCGCAGGGCGCCGGCCAGTTCGCGGGCGGCCGCCAGGGCGTCCCGTTCGTGCGGGCCGTCCGCCTTGTTGACGGCGACCAGGTCGGCCAGCTCCAGGACGCCCTTCTTGATGCCCTGGAGCTGGTCGCCGGTGCGCGCGAGGGTGAGCAGCAGGAAGGAGTCCACCATGCCCGCGACGGTGGTCTCCGACTGCCCGACGCCGACCGTCTCCACCAGGACGACGTCGTAGCCGGCCGCCTCCATCACCACCATGGACTCGCGGGTGGCGCGGGCCACGCCGCCGAGCGTCCCGGAGGTGGGGGAGGGCCGAACGAAGGCGTTCGGGTCGACGGCGAGCTTCTCCATCCGCGTCTTGTCGCCGAGGATGGAGCCGCCCGTGCGGCTGGAGGTCGGGTCGACGGCGAGCACCGCGACCCGGTGGCCGAGGCCGGTGAGCATGGTGCCGAGGGCCTCGATGAAGGTCGACTTGCCCACCCCGGGCACGCCGGTGATGCCGACCCGGACCGCCCTGCCGGAGTGCGGCAGCAGGTCGACCAACAGCCGCTGGGCGAGCTCGCGGTGGTCGGGCCGGGTGGACTCGACGAGGGTGATGGCCCGCGCGATCCAGGCGCGCGAGCCGTCCAGGACACCCTGCCGGTACTGGTCGAGGTCGATCGTCCGGGCCACGGCTCAGCGGCTCACAGCTCGTGGCCGAGGTCGGCGGCGAGCGAGGTGAGCAGGTCGTGCGCGGCGTCCGGGATCACCGTGCCGGGCGGGAAGACCGCGGCGGCACCCATGTCGAGGAGCGTCGGGATGTCCTGCGGCGGGATGACGCCGCCGACCACGATGGTGATGTCCTCGCGTCCGGCCTCGGCGAGTTCGGCCTTCAGCGCCGGCACCAGGGTGAGGTGGCCGGCCGCCAGCGAGGAGACGCCGACGATGTGCACGTCGGCCTCGACGGCTTGCCGGGCGACCTCCGCCGGGGTCTGGAACAGCGGGCCGACGTCGACCGTGAAACCGAGGTCGGCGAAGGCGGTGGCGATCACCTTCTGGCCGCGGTCGTGGCCGTCCTGGCCCATCTTGGCGACCAGGATGCGGGGGCGGCGGCCCTCGGCCTCCTCGAAGCGCTCGACCAGGTCGCGGGTGCGCTGCAGGGAGGTGGACGGGCCTGCTTCGTCTCGGTACACACCGGAGATGGTACGGATCTGGCCGGAGTGCCGGCCGTACACCTTCTCGAGTGCGTCGGAGATCTCGCCGACGGTGGCCTTGGCGCGGGCGGCGATCACCGCGAGCGCCAGCAGGTTGCCGTCCAGCGAGGCGCCCTGCGGGCCGGCCTCGGCGGCCCGGGTGAGCGCGTGCAGGGCGTCCCGGCAGGCCTGCTCGTCGCGCTCGGCGCGCAGCCGGCGCAGCTTCTCGACCTGCTGGGCGCGGACCGAGGAGTTGTCGACCTTGAGGACGTCGATCTGCTCGTCGTTGGCGACCCGGTACTTGTTGACGCCGATCACCGGCTGGCGGCCGGAGTCGATCCGCGCCTGGGTGCGGGCGGCCGCCTCCTCGACGCGCAGCTTGGGGATGCCCGCGTCGATCGCCTTGGCCATGCCGCCGGCCGCCTCGACCTCCTGGATGTGCTGCCAGGCGCGGCGGGCCAGGTCGTGGGTGAGCTTCTCGACGTACGCCGAGCCGCCCCACGGGTCGATGACCCGGCAGGTGCCGGACTCCTGCTGCAGCATCAGCTGGGTGTTGCGGGCGATCCGGGCGGAGAAGTCGGTCGGCAGTGCGAGCGCCTCGTCCAGGGCGTTGGTGTGCAGCGACTGGGTGTGGCCCTGGGTCGCGGCCATCGCCTCCACGCAGGTGCGGGTGACGTTGTTGAAGACGTCCTGGGCGGTGAGCGACCAGCCGGAGGTCTGCGAATGGGTGCGCAGCGACAGCGACTTGGCGTTCTGCGGGTCGAACTGCTTGACCAGCTTGGCCCAGAGCAGGCGGGCCGCGCGCAGCTTGGCGACCTCCATGAAGAAGTTCATGCCGATCGCCCAGAAGAACGACAGCCGGGGCGCGAAGGCGTCCACGTCCAGGCCGGCGCCGAGGCCGGCCCGCAGGTACTCCACACCGTCCGCGAGGGTGTACGCCAGCTCCAGGTCGGCCGTGGCACCGGCCTCCTGGATGTGGTAGCCCGAGATGGAGATCGAGTTGTACCGCGGCATCTTCTGCGAGGTGTACGCGAAGATGTCCGAGATGATCCGCATCGAGGGCTGCGGCGGGTAGATGTACGTGTTGCGGACCATGAACTCCTTGAGGATGTCGTTCTGGATGGTCCCCGCCAGCTTCTCCGGCGGCACCCCCTGCTCCTCGGCGGCCACGATGTACAGCGCCAGCACGGGCAGCACCGCGCCGTTCATGGTCATCGAAACGGACATCCTGTCGAGCGGGATGCCGTCGAAGAGCTGGCGCATGTCGTAGATGGAGTCGATGGCCACGCCGGCCATGCCGACGTCGCCGGTGACCCGCGGGTGGTCGCTGTCGTAGCCGCGGTGGGTCGGCAGGTCGAAGGCGACCGAGAGGCCCTTCTGGCCGGCCGCGAGGTTGCGGCGGTAGAAGGCGTTGGACTCCTCGGCGGTGGAGAAGCCCGCGTACTGGCGGACCGTCCACGGCTGGTTGACGTACATCGTCGGGTAGGGGCCGCGCAGGAACGGGGCCATGCCCGGGTAGGTGCCGAGGAAGTCCAGGCCCGCCAGGTCGTCCGCGGTGTACAGCGGCTTGACGCCGATGCCCTCCGGGGTCTCCCAGAGCTGCTCCTCGACGTCCTTGCCGGTGGCCTGCTGCCAGGCGGCGCGCCACTGGGCGCTGTCGCCGGCGGCTTCGCCGGAGCCCAGCCCGATGGTGGTGAAGTCGGGGATCATCGGGCCACTCCGATCGTGTCGAGGAGGGAGGTGAGGACCTCCACCGCGTCGCAGCCCGCGAACACGAAGGAGTCCACTCCCGCCCGCTGGAAAGCCTCGCGCAGCTCGCCGGGGCGTCCGGCCAGCAGCACCTGGGCGGCTCCTGCGGTCTTCAGTGCCCTGGCGACCGCCTCGCCGTGCTCCTCGTACAGCGCGTCGCTGGAGCACAGGCAGGCCACGGTCGCGCCGCTCGCGGCGAAGGCCTGGGCCAGCGAGGCTGTGTCGCTGCCCTCGACACCGACCGTCTCGATGCCGCCGGCCTGGAAGAGGTTGGCGGCGAAGGTGGTGCGGGCGGTGTGCGCCGCGGCGGTGCCGAGCGAGGCCAGGAACAGCCGCGGCCGGGCGCCGGTGGCGGCCAGGTGCGCGTCCGAGCGGTCGCGCAGCGCCTCGTAGGCCTCGGCGCGGCGGACCTGCGGCAGGCCGCCGCCGCGACGGGCGGGCGCGCTCTCGCGGACCAGCGGCTGCTCGCCGAGGTTGGGGAACTCGCTGACGCCGGTGACCGGCTCGCGTCGCTTGGCGAGCCTGGCGGTGCGCTCGGCCCAGGTCGCGGCGATCCGCTCGCCGACCAGGCCGGAGGCGAGGGCCTCGCGCAGGCCGCCGGCCCGCTCGATCTCCTGGAACCAGGCCCAGGCGGCCTGTGCCAGCTCGTCGGTGAGCGTCTCGACGTACCAGGAGCCGCCGGCCGGGTCGATGACCTTCGCCAGGTTCGACTCCTCCAGCAGGATCGACTGGGTGTTGCGGGCGATCCGGCGGGCGAAGGCGTCCGGCAGGCCGGCCGCGGCGTCGAAGGGCTGCACCGTGACGGCGTCCGCGCCGCCGACGCCGGCGGCCAGGCAGGCGACGGTGGTCCGCAGCATGTTCACCCACGGGTCGCGGGCGGTCATCATCACCGAGGAGGTGACGGCGTGCTGGCGCTGCGCGGCGGCCGGGCCGGTCACCCCGGAGACCTCGGCGACGCGGGCCCACAGGCGGCGCGCGGCACGGAACTTGGCGATGCCGAGGAACTGGTCCTCGGTGGCCGCGTAGCGGAACTCCAGCTGGCCGGCGGCCTCGTCGACGCTCAGGCCGGCGGCGGTCAGCGCGCGCAGGTAGGCGACGCCGGCGGCCATCGAGCAGCCGAGCTCCTGGGCGGCCGAGGCGCCGGCGTCGTGGAAGACGAGGGCGTCGACGGCCAGGGCACGCAGGTTCGGGTAGGTGCGGCCGCAGTGCGCGGCGAGGTCGGCGGACTCGGCGAGCTGCGTGGTGGTGGCGGTGTCGTCGCCGGTGCGGGCGAGCAGGCCGAGCGGGTCGGCGCCGAGGTTGCCGGAGGCGACGTCCGCGGGGACCGCGCGCTCGGCCAGCAGTGCGAACAACTGCTCGGCGGCGGGCCGGAATTCGGCGCCCGCGTCGAGCACGACCGAGGCCAGGTCGAGGTAGACGCCCTGCAGTGCGGCGGGCAGCGAGGCGATGGGCAGGCCGCCCTCGCCGACGGTCAGCCAGAGCGAGGTGACGCCGTTCTCGAGGTCCGCGAGGATCGCCTCGTTGGCCCGGACGGTGTCCGGGTCGGCGTGCCGCTGCCGTACGTCCCAGCCGGAGACGGCCGAGCCGTTCGGCCGACCACCCCGCAGATACGGCGCGAAGCCGGGGAGGCCGGCGTCCGCCGGGGCGTCCTCGGCGGTGTACAGCGGGCGGGCGCTGAGCCCGTCCTGGAGCTTCGTGGTGAGCGCTTCCTCCGCCTGCACGCCGCTCGCGTCCTGCACACCCGACTTGCGCAGCACGCCTTCGACGAGGCGCTGCCACTGCTCGCGGGTCGCATCCGGGAACTCGGCGGCCAGGGGAAGCCCTTCAGGCTGGACCGTCATGTGTGCAGGTTAGTGCCCGTTAGCAGGTCGGCAGCAGATCAATCCAGTGTGACCTTTCCCTCGCTGCACTCCAGGTGACGGGGAGTGCAGCGGCCCGGACGGCGGCCGCGGCGGATGCCGGACGCCCCAGGTGCCGGTCCGTCAGTTCGGCCGGGCACGGCGTCGATGCCGGTTTCGACCATGCGTGCCGCGACTCTTGTCGGCCTTGCGGCGCCGGTTGTATAACGTTGTAAACGCCCTCTGGAGAGCGCGATCTCCACCGCGGGCCGCTCTTCCCGCACGTCAGCGAAGCTTCCCCCCGCCTCCCCGATCCGGCCGCCACCGGTGCGTCCCGGCGTGCCCGGGTGCGCCCCGGACCGCCACGGCGCGCCCGGAACCGCCACGGCCCGGTGCCGCCCCACCCGTCAAGGAGCGTCCTCGCATGACCAGCATCCGCAGATCCCGCCTGCTCGCCTCCGCCGCGCTGCTCGCCTCCGCCGCCCTCGTCCTCACCGGCTGCGCCAAGGAGGAGACCCCGTCCGCCGGCTCCGGCGACGGGCAGGCGGCCCGGGCCGCGACCAGCGCGGCCGGCTCCGCCCCGGCCGCCGGCGCCGGCTGCACCCTGCAGGGCACCGGCACCCCCAAGATCGACCTCAAGGACGCCGTGGTCGGCTTCTCCCAGTCGGAGAAGGAGGCCAACCCCTTCCGCATCGCCGAGACCCAGTCCATCAAGGACGAGGCCGCCAAGCTCGGCGTCAGGAAGCTGCTCACCACCAACGCGCAGTCCCAGCTGTCCAAGCAGATCAGTGACATCCAGGACATGCTCAACCAGGGCGCGCAGCTGCTCGTCGTCGCCCCGCTGAACTCCGACGGCCTGCAGCCGGCCCTCGACGCCGCGGCCGCCAAGCACGTCCCGGTGATCACCGTCGACCGCAAGGTCAACGCCACCGCCTGCAAGGACTACCTGACCTTCATCGGCTCGAACTTCGTCGAGCAGGGCAAGCGGGCCGCCGACGCGCTGATCCAGGCCACCGGCGGCAGCGGCAAGGTCGCGATCCTGCTCGGCTCGTCCGGCAACAACGTCACCACCGACCGCACCAACGGCTTCGTCGACCAGCTGAAGGCCAAGGCCCCGGGCATGGAGATCGTCGCCCAGCAGACCGGCGAGTTCGCCCGGGACAAGGGCCAGCAGGTGATGGAGCAGCTGATCCAGTCCAAGCCGGAGATCACCGCCGTCTACGCGGAGAACGACGAGATGGGCCTGGGCGCCGTCACCGCTCTGAAGAGCGCCGGCCGCAAGCCCGGCAAGGACGTCAAGATCGTCTCCATCGACGGCACCCGCAACGCCGTCCAGGCGCTCGCCGCCGGCGACTGCAACGGCGTCATCGAGTCCAACCCGCGGTTCGGCCCGCTGGCCTTCGAGACCCTGCAGAAGTTCCTCTCCGGCGCGCCCGTCGCCGACAGCGTGATCATCACCGACCGCGCCTACGACCCGGGCAACGCCGCCGCCTCGGTCTCCGGCGCGTACTGACCCCGGCGGCGCCCGGCCGGGCGCCCCGGACCGTCCCCTCTCACCCCCCGCACCGCTGCCCCCGGAGGTCCCACCCATGGCCCCACCCGACCCGGTGGCCGTCCCGCCCGTGGACGGCACCGCGCCGCCGCCCGCGCTGGAGGCCGTCGGCGTGACCAAGCGCTTCCCCGGCGTCGTCGCCCTCGACGACGTCTCGCTCACCCTGCGCCCGGGCGAGATCCACGCCCTGGTGGGGGAGAACGGCGCCGGGAAGTCCACCCTGATCAAGGTCCTCACCGGCGTGCACCGCCCGGACGCCGGCGAGCTGCGGATCGCCGGGCGCCCCGTCACGCTGCACCGGCCGTTCGACGCCCAGCAGGCCGGGGTGTCGACGATCTACCAGGAGGTCAACCTCGTCCCGCTGATGAGCGTGGCCCGCAACGTCTTCCTCGGCCGCGAGCCGCGCACCCGGTTCGGCCTGATCGACTTCGCCCGGATGCACGCCGAGAGCGCCGGGTTGATGGCCGGACTCGGCGTCTTCGTCGACCCGCGCCGCCCACTGAACAGCCTCGGCATCGGCGCGCAGCAGATGGTCGCCCTCGCCCGGGCGGTGTCCGTGGACGCCCGCGTGGTGGTGATGGACGAGCCCACCTCCGCCCTGGAGCCGCGCGAGGTGGAGACGCTCTTCCGGGTGGTCGGCGAGCTGCACGCCCAGGGCATCGCCGTCCTCTACGTCAGCCACCGGATGGACGAGCTCTACCGGCTGTGCGACCGGGTCACCGTGCTGCGCGACGGCCGCCCGGTGCACACCGGCGAGCTGGCCGCCCTGGACCGCCTCGACCTGGTCTCGATGATGCTCGGCCGGGACGTCGCCGAGGTCCGCCGGCACGGCGTCACCGGCTTCGGCGAGAGCCACCACGCCGACCGCGAACCCGTGCTCACCGCCCGCGGGCTGACCAGGCGCCACCAGCTGCACGGCGTCTGCCTGGAGCTGCGCCCCGGCGAGGTGGTCGGCCTCGGCGGCCTGCTGGGATCCGGCCGCAGCGAGACCGCCAAGGCGCTGGCCGGCGCGCTGCCGCTGGACTCCGGCAGCGTCGAGGTGGCCGGCCGGCGGCTCGGCCGGCGCTCCCCGGCGGCCGCGATCCGGGCGGGCATCAGCCTGCTGCCGGAGGACCGCAAGGCCGAGGGGATCGTTCCCGAGCTGTCCGTCCGGGAGAACATCGTGCTCGCCGCGATGCCCCGGCTCTCCCGCTTCGGCCTGGTCTCCCGGCGCCGCCAGGACCGGCTGGTCGAGGTCTTCATGAAGCGGCTGCGGATCAAGGCCTCCAGCCCCGAGCAGAAGGTCGGCGAACTCTCCGGCGGCAACCAGCAGAAGGTGCTGCTCGCCCGCTGGCTCTGTCTGGAACCCCGGGTGCTGCTGCTCGACGAGCCGACCCGCGGCATCGACGTCGGCGCCAAGGCCGAGGTGCAGGTGCTGATCGACGAACTCGCCCGGGAGGGGCTGGCCGTGCTGCTGATCTCCTCCGACATCGAGGAGCTCGTCGAGGGCGCCGACCGGATCACCGTGCTGCACGCCGGTGCCGTCGCGGGCGAACTCACCGGCGAGCACGTCACCGAGTCCGAGCTGCTCGCCCTGCTCGCCGACCGGGCCGCGCCCGCATCGGCCGCCGCGCCCGCATCCCGCCCGGCCGCCGGGCCAGCCGCCCCGGTACCACCGGCCCACGAGGAGAAGCGATGACCCAGCCCGCCCTCGCCGGGCGCCCCGCCGCGCTGCGGCTGCCGGACGCCGCCCGGCTGCAGAAGTACGGCGTGTACCTCGCGGTCGCCGTCCTGCTGCTGTTCAACGCGCTCTTCACCGAGCACTTCCTGACCGTCGACAACCTGCGCACCCAGCTCGTCCAGGTCGCCCCCGTGGTGATCGTCGCGCTCGGCATGGCCCTGGTCATCGGCACCGAGGGCGTCGACCTGTCGGTCGGCTCCACCATGGCGCTGGCCGGCGCCCTGCTGCCGCTCTACCTCGGCTACGGGCTGCTGCCCGCGCTGCTGATCGCCCTGCTGGCCGGCGTCGCCGTCGGCCTGGTCAACGGCACGCTGGTCTCCGTGGTCGGACTGCAGCCGATCGTCGCCACCCTGGCGCTGTTCGTCGGCGGCCGCGGCCTCGCGCTGGTCGTCGCCGACGGGCAGCTCAAGCAGATCGCCAACCCCGACCTGCTCGCCCTCGGCGCCGACAGCCTGCTCGGCGTGCCGTGGACGGTGCTGATCGCCGCGGCGCTCGCCCTGCTCGTCGCCGGCCTCGTGCACCGCACCACCTTCGGCCGCCGGCTGGTCGCGATCGGCGGCAACCGCACCGCCGCCGCCCTGGCCGGCCTGCCCGTGCGTCGGGTGCTGACCGGGGTGTACGTGCTCTGCGGGGTGTTCGCCGCCCTCGCCGGCGTGCTGGCCACCGCCCGGCTCACCGCCAGCGACCCCTCCGCGCTCGGCACCCTGATGGAGCTCTCCGCCATCACCGCGGTGGTGGTCGGCGGCACCCCGCTGACCGGCGGCTCCGTCCGCGTCCTCGGCACCGTCACCGGTGCCCTGCTGATGCAGCTGCTGCGCGCCACCCTCGTCAAGCACGACCTGCCCGACTCCACCGCCCAGATCGCCCAGGCGGCTATCATCCTGGCCGCCGTGTACGCCGCCCGGGAGCGTCGGTCCCGATGAAGAAGCCCGTTCTGCTGCCGTCCGCGCCGGCCGTCGTTCCCGCCGGCCCCGCCCCCGCCGCCACCACCCGTCCCGCCCCCGGCCCGGGGGCCCTCCCCGGCCGGCTGCTCGGCCGTCTCCAGCGGCAGGCCGTCCCGGCCGTGCTCGCCCTGCTGGTGCTGGTCTCCTCCGTGCTGTTCCCGTCCTTCGGAACGCTGGACAACGCCCGCGGCATCACCGTGCAGACCTCCTTCCTCGCGATCGTCGCGCTCGGCATGACGCTGGTGATCCTCACCGGCGGCATCGACCTGTCGGTCGGCTCGGTCTTCGCGCTCGGCGGCGTGCTGGCCGCCTGGGCCTCGCAGTGGGGGGTCGTCCCGGCGCTGCTGCTGCCGCTCGCGGTCTGCGGCACGATCGGCGCGATCAATGGCCTGCTGGTCGCCCGCGCCGGGATGGCGCCGTTCATCGTCACCCTGGCCACCCTGCTCGCCGCCCGCGGCCTGCTGCTCGCCGTCACCCACGAGGGCGCCACCACCTACCTGGTGCCCCGGGGCTCCGCGTTCGCCGAACTCGGCCAGGGCACCGTGTGGGGCTTCGGCCACCCGGTGCTGATCGCGCTGGCCCTGTTCGGCCTCGGCGGGGTGCTGCTCCAGCGCACGCCGTTCGGCCAGAGCGTGTTCGCGATCGGCGGCAGCAGCGACGCCGCCACCCTGATGGGGCTGTCGGTGGCCCGCACCCGGGTGCTGGTCTACCTGCTGAGCGGCCTGCTCGCCGGGCTCGCCGGGGCGCTGAACGCCGCCCGGCTGTCCTCCGGGGTCACCATCGTCGGCGTCGGCATGGAGCTCGACGCGATCGCCGCGGTGGTGATCGGCGGCACCCTGCTGACCGGCGGCGCCGGCACGGTCGGCGGCACGCTGTGGGGTGTCCTGCTCCTCGCCGTCATCCAGAATCTGATCAACCAGATCGGCTCGCTGAACTCCTCCTACCAGTCCGTGGTCAGCGGCGGTTTCCTGATCGTGGTCGTCCTCGCGCAGCGGTACCTCTTCCGCTCGCGTCCCACCCCGTAGAAATGACCCGACAAAGAGTCGGCCGAGAGGGAACACCGTGGTCAGTCTGAAGGACGTCGCGCAGCGCGCCGGAGTGTCGATCAAGACCGTCTCCAATGTGGTGAACGGCTACCAGCACGTCACCCCGGCGATGCGCGAACGCGTGCAGCGTGCGATCGACGAGCTCGGCTACCGGCCCAACCTGACCGCGCGCCACCTGCGCAAGGGCCGTACCGGGATCATCGCCCTGGCCGTGCCGGAGCTCGGCAACCCGTACTTCGCCGAGCTCGCCGGCGCGGTCATCGACGCCGCCGCCCGGCACGACTACACCGTCCTGCTCGACCACACCGGCGGCCGCCGCGACCAGGAACTGCTCGTCTGCCAGGGCTTCCGGGCGCACGTCATGGACGGGCTGATCCTCAGCCCGATCGAGCTCGAGTCGGAGGACCTGCTCGCCCGCACCGACACCTCCCCGCTGGTGCTGCTCGGCGAGCGCGAGTACGACGCGCCGTACGACCACATCGCGATCGACAACATCGCCGCCGCGAGACTCGCCGTCCGGCACCTGATCGACACCGGCCGGCGCCGGATCGCCTTCCTCGGCGCCCGCCAGGAGAGCGCCCGGAGCCCCGCCCACCTGCGGCTGCGCGGCTGGCGGGAGGAGCTGGCCGAGGCCGGCCTGCCCGCCGACGACGCCCTGGTCGTCGCCACCGAGGCCTACGGCCGGGAGGACGGTGCCCGCGCCATGGCCGCCCTGCTGGACCGCGGCCCGCAGCCGGATGCCGTGTTCGCCTACAACGACACCATCGCGGTCGGCGCGCTGCGCACCCTCGCCGACCGCGGGCTGCGGGTGCCGGAGGACGTCGCCGTGGTCGGCTTCGACGACATCGACGAGAGCCGCTTCGCCCACACCCCGCTCACCACCATCGCCCCCGACAAGGAGGCCATCGCCCGGCTCGCCGTCGACTGCCTGGTCGACCGGCTGGCCGGCGCCGCCGCGACCGAACCGCGTCGGGCCCGCCCCGGCCACCGCCTGGTCGTGCGCGAATCCACCGCCGGGCGGCCCCGGTGAGCACACCGGCCCGCCCGTCCGCCCGTCCGCCGCAGGAGCGAGGCATGCCCCCCCACCGTCCGGCCCCCCACCGTCCGGCGCAGCGCGTACGGCACGACCCCCGACGGCCGGGCGGTGCACGCCTGGACCCTGACGGCCCCCGGCGGCCTGCACGCCACCGTGCTCACCCTCGGTGCCGCGCTGACCGCCCCCGCCCCGCGCGCGTCGCCGGGGCCGGTGGTGCTCGGCCTGCCCTCGCTGCACGCCAGGGCCGGCGACCGCCCCTACCTCGGGCCGGTCGTCGGCCGGTACGCCAACCGCATCGCGCACGGCCGCTTCACCCTGGACGGGACGGACCACCGCGTCCCGGTGAACGACCGCGGCCACGCGCTGCACGGCGGGCCGGACGGCTTCCACCGGCGGGTCTGGCAGGCCGTGCCGACCGAGGACGGCACCGGGGTCGAACTGCGCCTGCACAGTCCGCACGGCGACATGGGCTTCCCCGGCGCCCTCGACCTCACCGCCAGCTACCGCCTGACGGAGCCGGGCACGCTGGCGATCGACTACCGGGCCGTCACCGACAGGCCCACCGTGGTCAACCCGACCAACCACGCCTACTTCAACCTGGCCGGCCACGGCACCGTCCACGACCACGTGCTGGAGCTGTCCGCCGACCACTACCTGCCGGTCACCGACCGGGGCATCCCGCACGGGCCCGCCGAGCCGGTCGCCGGCACCCCCTTCGACTTCGGACGGCCCGCACGGCTCGGCGAGCGGATCGCCGCCGACCACCCGCAGGTCCGCGCCGCGGGCGGGCTCGACCACTGCTGGCTGCTGCGCCCTGGCGGGCCAGGAGAGCTGCGGCACGCGGCGACCCTCTCCGAGCCCGCCGCCGGCCGCCGGATGGAGGTCTGGACGACCGAGCCCGGCGTGCAGGTGTACACCGGCAACAACCTGGACGGCACCCTGCCCGGCACCGACGGGAGGCCGCTGCCACGGCACGCCGGAATCTGCCTGGAGACCCAGCATCTGCCGGACTCGCCCAACCGCCCGGAGTACCCGAGCACCGTGCTGCGACCCGGCGAGGTCTTCCGCAGCAGCACCGAGTTCCGCTTCACGTCATGAATTGACTGATCGTCAGACTGGCCGCCGCCCGGCTGCGGATCTATGCCTTCCCGACCGCCGGTCCGGACGGCACGTCCTGGGCGGCCCCCGGCGCCGCCTTCCGGATCCGCAACCTGCACTCCGGCGAGGTCCCCGTGGCGTGCGAGCGCCGGCCGGCGGGCCCAACCCACCCGCGGGTCCCGCCGGCCGGCGGTCCTCGGGCGCACGGCGTCACGCGCGGGGTCGGCCGCGTCCCGGCGGGCGCCGGTTGGGAAGACGATCGTCGGCCAGGAAGGACGCAGGGCGCCCCGGACGGCCGACCGGCCGACCTCGCGCTCATCATCCTGATGCACTACTTTCCTTCTTGCAAGTCATATGCAATTGCTCGCCCCGGTGCGCCCTCTGTGTCAAGAAAGCGCCAGGATCCTCCCCACGAAGCGGACAAACGGGGCACCTCGCCCGGGTGTGGATCTAGGCTCGGTGGCGCGAACAGGCGTCCGAAGCAGTGTCGGGCGCGGCAGCGGAACGAGAATGGTGCACATGGCACGCGGCAGGCTTCGGATCTACCTCGGGGCGGCCCCCGGGGTCGGGAAGACGTACGCCATGCTCGGCGAGGCCCACCGCAGGGCCGCCCGCGGCACCGACGTGGTGATCGCCCTCGTCGAGGACCACGGCCGCGCCCGCACCGCCGAACTCGTGGCCGGCCTGGAGACCGTCCCCCGCCGCCCCGTCGAGTACCGCGGCGCCCGCTTCACCGAGATGGACCTCGACGCGGTGCTCGCCCGCCGCCCCGAGGTCGCCCTGGTCGACGAGCTCGCCCACACCAACGTCCCCGGCGGCCGGCACGCCAAGCGCTGGGAGGACGTCGAGGTGCTGCTCGCCGCCGGCATCGACGTCGTCTCCACCGTCAACATCCAGCACCTGGAGTCGCTCGGCGACGTCGTCGAGGGCATCACCGGCGTCCGCCAGCGCGAGACCGTGCCCGACGAGGTCGTCCGCCGCGCCGACCAGATCGAACTGGTCGACATGTCGCCGCAGGCGCTGCGCCGCCGCCTCGCCCACGGCAACGTCTACCCGCCCGACCGGGCCGACGCCGCCCTCTCCCACTACTTCCGCCCCGGGAACCTCACCGCCCTGCGCGAACTCGCCCTGCTCTGGACGGCCGACCGGGTCGACGAGTACCTCCAGCGCTACCGCACCGAACAGGGCATCGCCGCCACCTGGCAGGCCCGCGAGCGGATCGTCGTCGGCCTCACCGGCGGCCCCGAGGGCGGCACGCTGATCCGCCGCGCCGCCCGGATCGCCGCCCGGGGCTCCGGCAGCGAACTGCTCGCCGTCCACATCGTCCGCCCCGAAGGCCCGGGCGTGCTCGCCGCGCCCGGCGAACTCGCCGCCCAGCGCCGCCTGGTCGAGGAGCTCGGCGGCACCTACCACGCGGTGCTCGCCGAGGACGTCCCCGCCGGCCTGCTCGACTTCGCCCGCGGCGTCAACGCCACCCAGCTCGTCGTCGGCATCAGCCGCCGCCGCGCCTGGCGCTCGCTGCTCGGCCCCTGCGTCGGAGCCACCGTCATCCGCGAGTCCGGCGACGTCGACGTGCACGTCGTCACCCACGAGCACGCCGCCCGCGGCCGCCCCGGCCTGCCCGGCCGACTGCCCGTCAAACTCGGCCGGCTGCGCACCGTCGCGGGCTGGCTGCTCGGCTGCATCGGCCCGGTGCTGCTCACCCTGCTGCTGCTCGCCCTCGGCCCGGGCGTCGGCCTGCCCACCGCCGTCCTGCTCTTCCTCACCCTCACGGTGGGCGCGGCCCTGGTCGGCGGCGTCTTCCCGGCGATCGCCTCCGCCCTGGTCGGCAGCCTGCTGCTGAACTACTACTTCGCCCCGCCGACGCACACCTTCACCATCACCGACCGGGCCAACATCCTCGCCCTCGGCGTCTTCGTCGGCGTCGGCATCGCCGTCGCCTCGGTCGTCGACCTCGCCGCCCGCCGGTCCCAGCAGGCCGCCCGCAGCCGGGCCGAGGCCGAGACCCTGGCCTTCCTCGCGGGCAGCGCGCTGCGCGGCCAGGACGGGCCGGAGGACCTGCTGGAACGCGTCCGGGAGACCTTCCAGATGGAGTCCGTCGCGCTGCTGGAGCGCCCGGGCGACCGCGGCCCCTGGCAGACCCGCGCCGCGGTCGGCCACCGCCCGGCCGGCCGCCCCGAGGACGCCACCGTCGAGGTGCCCGTCGGCGACCGGCTCGCCCTCGTCCTCACCGGCCGGGTGCTGCCCGCCGGCGACCGCCGGGTGCTCGGCGCCTTCGCCGCCCAGGCCGTCGCCGTCCTGGAGCGGAAGCGGCTCGCCGAGGAGGCCGCCGAGGCCCGCCGGCTCGCCGACTCCAACCGCATCCGCACCGCCCTGCTCGCCGCCGTCTCGCACGACCTGCGCACCCCGCTCGCCGGCATCAAGGCCGCCGTCACCTCGCTGCGCTCCGAGGACGTCGCCTGGAGCCCCGAGGACGAGGCCGAACTCCTCGAAGGCATCGAGGAGGGCGCCGACCGGCTGAACCAGCTGATCAACAACCTGCTCGACATGAGCCGGCTGCAGACCGGCAGCGTCAACCCGCTGCAGCGCGACGTCGACCTGGACGAGGTCGTCCCGCTCGCCCTCGCCGGCGTGCCGGCCGGGACGGTCCGGCTCGACGTCCCCGAGGACCTGCCGCTGGTCCGCGCCGACGCCGGACTGCTCGAACGGGTCGTCGCCAACCTGGTGGAGAACGCCGTCAAGTACAGCCCGCCCGACCTCCAGGTCACCGTCCGCGCCGACGCCCTCCGGCTGCCCGGCGGCGACCGCGTCGAACTGCGCGTCGTCGACCGCGGCCCGGGCGTCCCGGAGGAGGCCCGGGAGCGGATCTTCGCGCCGTTCCAGCGCCACGGCGACGCCCCGCGCGGCAACGGCGTCGGCCTCGGCCTCGCCGTCGCCCGCGGTTTCGCCGAGGCCATGGGCGGCCGGCTCACCGCCGAGGACACCCCCGGCGGCGGCCTCACCATGGTGGTCGCCCTGCCCGCCGCCGCCCGCACCGCCCACAAGGCCCCCGCGCCCTCGGCGAGCACGCCGTGACCACGACCACCCCGGCAACGGCCGGGGCCACCGCAGCGGCAGCCGCAGAGGCGATCGCCGAGGCAACCGCAGAAAGGCGGCGCACATCCATGACCCGGGTCCTCGTGGTGGACGACGAACCCCAGCTCGTCCGCGCCCTGGTGATCAACCTCAAGGCACGGAAGTACGAGGTGGACGCCGCCCACGACGGTGCCTCCGCACTCGCCGCGGCCGCCGCCAGGCCCCCGGACGTCGTCGTCCTCGACCTCGGCCTGCCCGACATGGACGGCACCGAGGTGATCCGCGGCCTGCGCGGCTGGACCAGGGTGCCGATCATCGTGCTCTCCGCCCGCCAGGCCTCCGACGAGAAGGTCGAGGCGCTGGACGCCGGCGCCGACGACTACGTCACCAAGCCCTTCGGCATGGACGAGTTCCTCGCCCGGCTGCGCGCCGCCGTCCGCCGCGCCGAACCGATGACCGCCGGCGGCACCGAGGCCGTGCTCAGCACCGGCTCGTTCACCGTCGACCTCGCCGCCAAGAAGGTCAACCGCGGCGGCACCGACGTCCGGCTCACGCCCACCGAGTGGCACCTGCTGGAGGTCCTCGTCCGCAACGCCGGCCGACTGGTCAGCCAGAAGCAGCTGCTGCAGGAGGTCTGGGGTCCGGCCTACCGCACCGAGACCAACTACCTGCGGGTCTACATGGCGCAGCTGCGCCGGAAGCTGGAGGACGACCCGTCCAACCCGCGGCACTTCGTCACCGAGCCGGGCATGGGCTACCGCTTCGAGCCGTAGCCCCGGCCCGCCAGCCTGTCCGACGGGTGCCGGCCGGCCTCGCGTGGCTGAAAACATGCCATCGAAAGGTCCGATCGGCCCCCGGATTCCCGCCGGGGGCACCCAGATTCCGACGACCGGGCCGATCGCTCTGGGTGCCGTACGTGTAGAAATCCGGTGAAGAGAGTGGCCGAATAGCACTCTTGTCTGGCGGACTCGTGAAATGACAGGCTCACGTCGTGAGCGGTGGTCGGACCACGGCGGCCGGCAAGGCCGCCGCCGGTGAGGGCGGTTGGTGGCGGCGAGCGGTCTCGGCCGCCGAGCCGTCCGGCGGCCCAGCCCCGGACTGGGCGGTCTTCGTCGACGCGGCGCTCACCGCCGCGCCCCGGTACCACCGGCCGCACGGAGCGGGAGGGCCGACCGTCGCCGCACCGCCCGGCATGGGAGCGCTGGCCCCCGTCCTCGCCCGGTTCGCCGAGTCGGCCGCCGCCCGCCTGCCGGCCCCGCCGCCCGCCGCCCGCGTCGACCTGCCCGCCGTCCGCGCCCGGTTCACCGCCACCCTCACCGACACGCTCACCCGGATCGCCGCCCGAACCCTCGTGCTGGAACTGCACAGCGCCCGGGACGCCGGCCGGCTCGCCGGCGCCACCTCCGCCGAACGCTTCGACGACTTCGTCGCCCTCACCGCCGGCCGCAGCGGCGCCCACGCCCTCGTCACCCGCTACCCCGTGCTCGGCCGCCTGCTCGGCCAGGCCGCGCTGCACGCCGGCGCCGCCCTCACCGAACTGCTCGACCGATTCGCCGCCGACCGGGCGGCGATCACATCCACCCTGCTCGGCGGCACCGACCCCGGCCCGCTGACCCGCATCGACACCGCCGCCGGGGACCGGCACCGGCGCGGCCGAAGTGTCGCCGTCCTCCGCTTCGCCGACGGCGCCCGGGTGGTCTACAAGCCGCGGCCGCTCGCCGTCGACCGGCACTTCGGCGAGCTCGTCCGCTGGTTCGACACCACCCCCGGCTCGCCCGGCCTGCGCGTCCCCGCCGTCCTCGACCGCGGGCGGTACGGCTGGACGGAGCACATCGCCCCCGCCGACTGCCGCAGCGAGGAGGAGGTCCGCCGCTTCTACCGCCGCCAGGGCGCCCTGCTCGCGCTGCTGCACGCCGTGGACGCCACCGACCTGCACTGCGAGAACCTGATCGCCTGCCGGGACCAGCCCGTCCCCGTCGACGTGGAGACGCTCTTCCATCCGCCCGCCCCGGCGGACGCCGGCGACGACCCCGCCCGGGCGGCCCTGGACGCCTCCGTCCACCGCATCGGCCTGCTGCCCGTCCTGATGGTCGGTGAGACCACCGCCGTCGACGCCTCCGGCCTCGGCGGCGACGCCGGCGCCCCCGGTCCCGCCCGGGCCGTCGACTGGGCCGAGCCCGGCACCGACCGGATGCGGCTCGTCCGCCGCGCCGCCGTCCTCCCCGGCGCCGCCAACCGGCCCCACCTGCACGGCACCCCCGCCGACCCCGCCCGCCACACCGAGGACCTGGTCGCCGGCTTCCGCGCCGCCCACCACACCCTCGCCCGGCACAGCGAGCACCTCACCGGACCGCACGGACCGCTCCGCCGCTTCGCCGCCGACGAGACCCGCCTGGTGGCCCGCGCCACCCGCGTCTACGCGCTGCTGCTCGACGAATCCACCCACCCCGACCTGCTCCGGCACGCCGCCGACCGCGACCGGGTCCTCGAGTTGCTGCGCACCGAGGACCTCGGCGGCCCCGCCCACCCCCTGCTCCTCGCCGACGAACTCGCCGACCTGCGCGCCGGCGACGTCCCCTTCTTCACCACCCGCCCCGGCACGGTCGACGTCTGGAACGCCACCGGCCACCGCATCCCCGCCGCCCTCGACCGGACCGCCCTGGACCGCGTCCTCACCAGGGTCCGCGCCCTCGACACGGCGGGCACCACCCGTCAGGAGTGGACCATCCGCGCCGCCATGGCCGCCCGCTCGACCGCGGACCCGCATCGCCCTGACCCCCATCGCCCTGACCCCCACCGCCCGGGTGGTGCCCAGGGTGAGGCGTCAGGCCGTCGGCCGATCGACCCGGGGCGGCTGCTGGACGCGGCGCGGGCCGTGGGGGAGCGGGTGCTCGACCTCGGCCTGACCGGCGGCGGGCGCACCAACTGGCTGGGGCTCGGGGTACTCGGGGAGCGGTACTGGCGGCTGCAGCCGCTCGGCGCCGACCTGGGCACGGGCTACACCGGGGTCGCGCTCTTCCTGGCACAGCTGGCCCGGATCACCGGTGACACCCGCTACGCCGAGGCCGCCCACCGCGCGCTGCGGCCGCTGCCCACGCTGCTCGACCGCCTCGCGGGCGCCCCCGAGGACCTCGGCGCCGTCGGCTCCGGCGCCTTCGCCGGCCTCGGGGGCATCAGCTACGCCCTCGCCCACCTCGCCGCCGAGCTCGACGACGCCGACCTGCGCGCCCTCCTTCCCGCCGCCGTCGAGCTGACCGCCGCCGCGGCCGCCGCCGAGAGCGGTGCCGCGGTCCTCGACGGCACCGCCGGCGGCCTCGCCGCCCTCCTCGCCGTCCACGAGGCCACCGGGGCACCCGCCGCACTCCACGCCGCCGAAGCCTGCGCGGCGCGGCTGGCCGTGGCCACGCCACCGGCCGGGACCGGCCTCGCCCTCGGGCGCGCCGGTGTCACCTGGGCCCTCGACCGCCTGCGCGGCGCGCCGGGACGGTCCGACGCCACGTCAGCTGTCCGGCCGGGCGGGCTGCCGGGCTCCCTCGACGCCTGGGCCGTCCAGGACGGCGACGCCCGCTGGTGCCACGGCCTGGCCGGGCTCGTCGCCGCCGCCCGGGGCCGACCGGGCGATGACGCGGCGGCCGCGGTGCGGGCACTGGCCCGGACACGCCCGCCGACCGACCACAGTCTCTGCCACGGCGAGCTCGGGGTGCTCGACGTCCTCGCCACCGCGACCACCGAAGCAGCCGCCGCCGAAGCAGCCCCCGCAGCCGCCGTGTCGGAGGCCGTCGCCGTCCTGGCCCGGCGCACCGATCTGCTCCTCGGAGACCTCGACCGGGACGGGCCGGTCTGCGGCACACCCGGCGCCGTCCCCTGCCCGAGCCTGCTGAACGGCCTGGCCGGCATCGGCCACGGGCTGCTGCGACTGGGCTTCGCCGACCGCATCCCGTCGGTGCTGCTCCTGGAGCCGCCACGGACGGGCTGACCCACCGAACGCCGGACCGTCCCGCACCCGGGACCCGGCGCACACCTCAGGAAGGGAACCGCACAGCCATGCACACCACCGACCGCACCCGCCCCCAGCACCGCCCCGCCACCCGCCCCGAACCCGCAGCCGACCACCCGGCCGACGAGATCCGGCTGACGTTCGGTGCCGGCCTCGGCCGCCGCGCCGAGCTGCTGTCCGGGCAGAGCCTGGCGCTGAACGACACCACCGCGCCGTTCACCACCCAGACCCTCCCGTTCTGACCGCACCGCCCGTACCGAACCGACATCCCATGCGCATCAGCTCTCCGACCACCGTCGGCCGGCACGCCGAACTCGACCTCGCCCGGCAGCTGCTGACGGACGCCCGGAAGGGCGCCGGCCGCGGCCTCGTCCTGCTGGGCGAGGCCGGGATCGGCAAGTCCCGCCTGGTCGCCGAGTGCGCCGCCCTGGCCGGCGCGCTCGGCGTCCCGGTGCTGCGCGGCCGGGCCGGGGCCACCGGCCTCACCGCGCCCTTCCGTCCCCTGATCGAGGCGCTGTCCTCGCTCTCCCGCGGCGCCGGCCTGCCGACCGGCCCGGAACTCGCCCCCTACCGGCCCGCGCTGGCCAGACTCGTCCCCGAGTGGCGCGACCCCGGCGGGCCCGGCTACCCGGAGAGCGTCGTCGAACTCGCCGAGGCCGTCCTGCGGCTGCTCGCCGTCCTCGGCCGCGGCACCGGCTGCGCCGTGCTGCTGGAGGACCTCCACGCCGCCGACTCGGAAACCCTCGCCGTCCTCGACTACCTGGTGGACAACCTGGCCGACCTGCCCGTCCTGCTGGTGGTGACCCTGCGCCCGGAGACCGGCCCGGCACTCGACCTCGCCCGGTCGGCCGCCCGCCGCCGGGTCGCCTCCGTGGTCGCGCTCGGACCGCTGGAGGCCGCCGACGTCCGCGCGATCGCGGCGGGCTGCCTGGAGACCACACCCGCGGGCGTCCCCGACGACCTGGCCGCCCGGCTGTACGGCGGCGGCGAGGGCAACCCGTACCTGGTCGAGGAACTGCTCGCCGACCTGGTCCGCTCCGGCGCCCTGCTGCGCGGCCCGGACGGCTGGCAGCTGGTCGGCGAGCCCGCCGCGAGCGTCCCGGACGCCGTCGTCCAGGCCTACGGCCACCGGCTCGCCGTCCTCGACCCGCCCGTCCGCGGCCTGCTGCAGGCCGCGGCCGCGCTGGGCACCCGGTTCTCCCTCACCACCCTGCGGACGGCCACCGGCAGCGCCGAACCCGAACTCTTCGCCGGGCTGCGCGCCGCCACCGAGGCGGGCTTCGTCCGGCCCGACGGCACCCGGCACGACCAGTACGCCTTCCGCCACGCCCTCACCGGCGAGGCCGTCCTCGCCACCCTCCCGCCCGCCGAACGCGCGGCCCTCGCCCGGTCCGCGGCCGCCGCGCTGGAGGCCGCCGACCCCGGCCTCGGCGACGACGAGCAGTGCCGCCTGGTCGCCCGGCTGCTCGCCGCCGCCGGCGACCCGGCCGCCGCCGCCCTCCGCTACGCCGAGGCCGGCCGGCGGGCCCGCGAGAGCGGTGCCAGCGCCTCCGCCGTCGCACTGCTGGAGCACGCCCACCGGCTCGCCGCCCCGCCCGACCGCACCGGCGTCGCCGAGTCGCTCGCCCTGGCCCTCGCCGAGGCCGGCCAGCTCGACCGGGCCCTCGCCGTCGCCGACTCCCCGGACCTCGCGCTGCCCTCCGCCCTCGGTACCGACCGCCGGATCGCCCTGCACACCCGGCTCGCCTGGGAGGCCGTCATGGCCGAACGGCGCGCCGACTCGCTCGCCCAACTCGCCGCCGCCCGGGCCCTGCTCACCGACCCCGCCCCGGCCGCCGGACCCTCGGCCGCCGCGACGCCGCCGGCCGACCAGCGCGCCGCCCTCGCCGTCGTCGAGGGCCACCTCACCCTGCTGCCCGGCCCGGACGGTCAGCTGCCGCCCCCCGAACAGGCCGAACGCCTCGCCCGGGAGGCCGCCGAGACCGCGGAGCGGGCACCCCTGCCCGTCGTCGCCTGCCAGGCCTGGCAGCTGCTCGCGCTGCTGGGCCGCGAACGCGGCTTCGACCACGCCGACGCCTGCCTGGAGCGGATGCTCGCTGTCGCCGAGCAGCACGCCCTGCCGGTCTGGCGGGTCGAGGCCCTCGTCCGGCTCGGGGTCAACGCCTTCATGCGGACCGGGAGTTCACGCCGCCTCGAACAGGCCCGGGACATCGCCGGCGGCCTCGGCGCCCTGCTGCAGACCCAGACCACCGACGGCCTGCTCGCCATGCAGGCCGTCCTGCGCGGCGACCACGCCGCCGCCACCGCGATCGTCGACCGCAGCCTCGACGCCTCCGCCCGGCTCCGCAACCTCGCCACCCACCGGTACCTGCTGCTCACCGCCGCCACCCTCGCCGCGCACCGCGGCCGCCGCCGCGACATGGAACGCGAACTGCAGCGCTTCGACCGGGCCGGCGGCGAGGAGGCGTCCTTCCTCACCCCCGTCCTGTTCGGCCTCTGCCGGGCGGTCTGCGCCCTGCTGGAGGAGGACCGGGCCGGCGCCGAGGCCGAACTCGCCGCCGCGGCCGCCTGGGAGGACGACCACCCCAGCGTCTTCTACCTCTCCGGCCGCTACGGGCTGCGCCCGCTGCTCGACACCGTCGCCGGCCGCGCCGACCGGGCCCGTCTGGCGGCCTGCGCCACCGCGCCCGCCGCCGAACTCGCCTGGAACCGGCAGTTCCTGCGGCTCGCCGACGCCGTGCTGCTCGGCCGCGAGGGCCACGCCGACCGGGCCGCCCGCACCGTCGACGAGGTCCGGCGGGACGCCGCCGACCTCTTCCCGACCGGCTACCACCTCGGCCTGCGCCTGGCCGCCGAGGCCGCGCTCGCCGACGGCTGGGGCGACCCCACCACGTGGCTGCGCACCGCCGAGGAGTACTTCCACGGCCTGGACGTGCCGGCGGTGGCCGGCGCCTGCCGCGGACTGCTCCGGCGGGCCGGCGCCGGGGTCGCGCAGCGCCGCACCGGCCGCGACCAGGTCCCCGCCGACCTGCGGGTGCTCGGGGTGACGCTGCGCGAGTTCGAGGTCCTCGTCCTGCTCGCCGAACGGCCCGGCAACCAGGAGATCGCCCGCCGGCTCTCCATCTCCCCGCGCACCGTGGAGAAGCACGTCGCCGGGCTGATCCGGAAGACCGGCCGGCCCGGCCGCGACGGCCTGCGAGACCTCGCCCTCGCACTCGCCGTCGCTTCCTAATGTCGTTGTCACGCGGCTTCGGTGACTGGCGGTGCGACCTGGTAGCACCGCCGGTCACGGATCAGGGCCCACAGGACGTTGACGCGTCGGCGGGCCAGGGCCATCACGGCTTGGACGTGCCGCTTGCCTTCCGCGCGCTTGCGGTCGTAGAACGTCCGTGAGTTCGGGTCGCAACGGATGCTGACCAACGCGGAGGTGTAGAAGACGCGCTGGAGCCTGCGGTGGTAGACGCTCGGACGATGGAGGTCGCCGCTGACCTTGCCCGAGTCCCGTGGCGCGGGGGCAACGCCGGCGAAGGCTGCCAGGGCGTCAGGGGACGCGAAGCCGTCCAGGCTGCCGCCGACGCCGGCCAGGAACTCGGCGCCGAGGACGGTGCCGATGCCCGGGACGCTCTCGACTATCTCGGCGAGTTCGTGCTCGCGAAACCGGCCCTCGATGAGCTTGTCGATCTCGGCGATGTGCTCGTTGAGGGTCATCACCCCCTCGGCCAGGGTATGGACCAGCCTGGCGATGGTCTTCTCCCCGGGAATGGAGGTGTACTGCCGCTCAGCAGCCTCAACTGCCGTCTCGGCGAGAGCTCTCGCGTTCCGGACCTTGCGATTGGCCAGCCATTTGGACAGCCTCGTGACCGCGGCGCGGCGGATCGCGGCCGGGGTCCGGTAGCCGGTCAGCAGCTTGAGCGGGCCGACGTTGGTCACGTCCAGAGCCCGCTCCAGGGCCGGGAACATGCTCAGCAGGGTGCCGCGCAGGCGGTTGACCGTGCGGGTGCGGTCCTCGACCAGGTCGGCGCGCCGGCCGGTCAGCAGCCTGAGCTCGATCGCGGCCTCGTCGCCGGGCCGGATCGGTTGCAGGTCGCGGCGCATCCTGGCCTGGTCGGCGATCACGTAGGCGTCGCGGGCGTCGGTCTTGCCCTCGCCGCGGTAGCCGTCGGCGGCCCGATTCACCAGGCGGCCGGGCAGGTAGAGGACGTCCTGCCCGTGGGCGATCAGCAGACTCAGCAGCAGGGCCGGCTCCCCGCCGGTCATGTCGATCGCCCAGGTCACCTCACGGCCGTCGGCCAGGGCGAGGACATCGCCGACCAGTTGCAGCAGCTCGGGCTCGTCGTTGGCCACCCGCCGCGACAGCAGGGTCTTGCCCTCGGCGTCCAGGGCCAGGCCGTGGTGGTGGCCCTTGCCGCTGTCGATCCCCGCCCATATCCGGCTCATCGCGCTCCTGACGTGCGTGTCCGTGCTGTTGACACCACGGACGACCTCGCCGGCATTGCTCTACTCAGCGACTTGCTCGCACTTCCTAATCGGCGGCCGAGTCGTCGTGGGGTGCCGGGCGGCGAAGCGAGGGAAGCCACGAGACGGCAGCCGGCTGATAGCCACACCCAGCACCCCTGGGCGACCCAAACCTACGAACGGCCCGATCAACCCGGTCAAGAAGGTAGAGCCGGCTGAGCGCCGCCGTCCCGCACCGGGGGAGCTGCGCGGGCGCGCTGGGGAAAGGTGTGAGGACCATGGGGGCGGAATATGGGGGCCCGGCACCCATGTGCGGGGTGCGCGGGCCGCTGAATACTGCTCGGCAGAGAGGTGCGCATACGCCCGGTGCATCCGCCCGACCGAGGAGGACCTGGATGGGGGAGCCGCTGCGCGTCAACGTCGTCGCGCTGGACCCACTGCCGGAGGCCGGCGTCAGGAGCGCACTGCACGGCTGCCCGGACGTCTGCGTCGTGCCGGCCGAGGAGGCCGCCCGGGTCACGGTCGTGATCGTCGACGGGGTGACCGAGCAGGTGCTGCACACCGTACGGACGGTCCGGGCCGCCCGGCACCGCCCGGAGGTGGTGCTGGTCGCCGCCGAGCTCGCCCCGGCCGAGGCGATGCACGCCATCGCCGCCGGCGCCCGCGGACTACTGCGCCGGCACGAGGCCGGAGCCGCCCGGCTGGCCCGTACCGTGCTCGCCGCCGCCGGGGGCGACTGCACCGTGCCCCCCGACCTGCTCGACGGCCTGCTCGAACAGGCCGCCGGCGCCGGCCCGCCCTTCGGCGCCCCCGCCTCCTGGCCCGGCACCGGCCTCAGCAACCGCGAGCGCGACGTCCTGCGGCTGGTCGCCGACGGCCGGGACACCGACGAGATCGCCCGCGAACTCTCCTACTCGGCCCGCACCGTGGCCGGCGTCCTGCACGACATCACGCAGCGCCTCCGGCTGCGCAACCGCGCCCACGCGGTCGCCTACGCGCTCCGGGCGGGCCTGCTGTGAGCGCGGGGACGGCCGTCGCGGAACGGCTGCGGGTGCACCTGAACGCGGCGGACGGCGGAGTGCGGGACAGCGTCGCGGCCGCGCTGCGACGGGCCGGCATCGACCTGGTACCGGAGCCCGACCGGCGGCCCGGAGCCGTCCTGCTGGCCGCCGCCGGCACGGTCGACGAGGCACTCGAAGCCTGTCCGCCGGACTTCTGTGGCGGCGGCTACCGGCTGATGGTCGTCGCCGACAGCTTCCCGCCCGAGGGGGTGCGGCGCGCGGTGCGGCTCGGCGCCCGGGTGCTGCTGCCCGCGCCGCAGGCCACCCCGGTCCGGCTGGCGGCCGCCGTCCGTTCGGCCGGGCGCGGCGACGGGCGGATGCCGTACGAGGTGCTGGCCCGCCTGATCGGCGGCCCGGCCGCCGCCCCGCGGCCCGCCGCCGCGCCCTCCCCGCTGACCGCCCGCCAGACCGCGGTCCTCACCCTGATCGCCGAGGGTCACGGCAACGTGGCGATCGCCGCCGCCCTCTCCTGCTCCGAACACACAGTGAAGAACGTCGTCTACGACCTGATGGCCCGTCTCCAGGCCCGCAACCGTGCCCACGCCGTGGCCCGCGCCGTCCGCGCGGGCCTGATCTGAGCGCCGCCGGGTGCGCCGCGGATGGTCCCGAGCCACGCGGAGCCCGGGGCTTCTTCACAGCATCTGCGCGGGGCCGGCCGGCAATCGCGTTGCCTGCCGCGCCGCCGATGGGCCAGGCTGCCACTCGTGAACGATGATCGCCGCCCGCTGGGCCTGCCCGTGTTCTCCGCGCCGGACACCGACGCGCCGGTCGCGCCGGACCGCCGGCCGCTGCCCGCCGTCGACCGCGCCCTCTTCCTGCCGCCGCCCGGCCAGGAGCCGGAGGCCACGCCCGAACGCCGTCCGCTGTCCGCCGGGGGTCTCACCTTCTCCGCGGCGGGTCCTGCCGGAGTCTGACGAGGTTCGCGTCCAGGCGTGTGCCTGACCCGGCGTCGGAGCCGGGACACCGAGCGAACGCCGCCCCGGCCCTGAGAAAGTGTTGAGGAGCTGATCGGCCGCGCTCAGCAACGGGCCGCCCAGGACGGCGGCGAGGACCTGGACACCGCCCACCTGCTGTGGGCGTGCGCGACGGTCGACCCCGCGCGGTCGCTGCTGGCCCAGGCGGGCGTGGACCCGGACCGGCTCGCACAGGCCGCCACCGAGGTGATGCCCGGCGTGTCCGGGACGCCCTCGTCGGAACCCCGACTGACGCCCTCCGCGAAGCGGGTGCTCAGTGCGGCCTACCAGGACTCCCGCGCCTCCGGCGTCTCCTACATCGGCCCCGAGCACATCCTCGGGGCACTGCTGGACGACCCCGGGTCGGGCGCGGCCAAACTGCTCGCGGCGGCCGGCACCGACCTGGGCACGCTGCGCCACGCCACGGACCGCGCCGCGGCCGGCGAGGGTCCGACCGCGAGGGCCGCGAGCAGCACGCCGACCCTCGACGAGTACGGCCGCGACCTCACCGAGGACGCCCGGGACGGCAAGCTGGACCCGGTGGTCGGCCGGGCCGAGGAGATCGAGCAGACCATCGAGATCCTCTCCCGGCGCTCGAAGAACAACCCGGTGCTGATCGGTGAACCGGGCGTAGGCAAGACCGCGATCGTAGAGGGCCTGGCCCAGCGGATCGTCGCCGACGAGGTCCCCGAGACGCTGCGCGGCAAGCGCGTGGTGGGCCTCGACCTGGCCGGGATGGTCGCCGGGGCCAAGTACCGCGGCGAGCTCGAGGAACGCCTGAAGAAGGTCATCGACGAGGTCCAGGAGTCGACCGACTCCCTCGTCCTGTTCATCGACGAACTGCACACCGTGGTCGGCGCGGGTGCCGGCGGCGAGGGGGCGATGGACGCGGGCAACATGCCCAAGCCCGCCCTCGCCCGCGGCGAACTGCACGTCATCGGGGCGACCACGATCGACGAGTACCGCAAGTACCTCGAGAAGGACGCCGCACTGGAACGGCGCTTCCAGCCCGTCCTGATCCCCGGGCCGAGCGTCGACGAGACGGTGCAGATCCTGGAGGGCCTGCGCGACGCCTACGAGGCGCACCACCAGGTCCGCTTCAGCGACGACGCACTGGTCGCCGCGGCGGAGCTCTCCGACCGCTACGTCTCCGACCGGTTCCTGCCGGACAAGGCGATCGACCTGATGGACCAGGCGGGCGCCCGGGTCCGGCTGAAGTCCCTCGGCCGCTCCACCGAGGCGGTCGGCCGCGCGGACCGGATCGCCAAGCTCCGGCGCGAGAAGGACCAGGCCGTCGCAGGGGAGGACTTCGAAGCCGCGAAGGACCTCAAGAGGCAGCTCGAGGAGGCCGAGGCCGAACTCGCCGGGATCGCCGAGCGCCGCGAGGGCGTGATGGCGGTGACCGTCGACGACATCGCCGAGGTGCTGTCCCGGCGCACCGGCATCCCCGTCGCACAGCTGACCGAGAACGAGAGGGCGAAGCTGCTCAAACTGGAGGACGCCCTGCACGACCGCGTGGTCGGCCAGGACGAGGCCGTGGTCGCCATCGCCGAGGCCGTCCGCCGCGGTCGGGCCGGCATGGGCGACCCCAACCGGCCGGGTGGGGTCGTTCCTCTTCCTCGGCCCGACCGGCGTCGGCAAGACCGAGCTGGCCAAGGCGCTCGCCGAACTGCTCTTCGGCGACGAGGACCGGCTGATCCGGTTCGACATGAGCGAGTCCCAGGAGAAGCACACCGTCTCCCGGCTGGTCGGCGCGCGCCCCCCGGCTACGTGGGCTACGAGGAGGCCGGCCAGCTGACCGAGAAGGTCCGCCGGGTGCCCTACAGCGTGCTGCTCTTCGACAAGGTCGAGAAGGCCCACCCGGACGTCTTCAACACCCTCCTCCAGGTGCACGACGACGGCCGGCTGACCGACGCCCGGGGCCGCACCGTCGACTTCCGGAACACGGTCGTGATCCTGACCAGCAACATCGGCGCCCACCGGATCCTGGCCAACCAGGGCGACACGGACAGCATCAAGGACGCGCTCATGCGCGACCTGCAGGCGCACTTCCCGCCCGAGTTCCTCAACCGGCTCGACGCCACGATCATCTTCCACGCGCTCACCAAGGACGACCTCGCGGAGATCGTCGACGGACGTGCCGTGGACGTACGCGCCGGTGGACACCGTGCGCGGGCTGCTGGAACGCGGACGGGGTCTGGGGGCACTGCGGGCCGTGGCGGAGGGACGGGCTGCGGTCGGTGAGCTGGTGTACGACAGCGTCCGGCACGACCGGCGATGGGACCCGCAGGGTGGACGACCGCCACCTGTATCTGGCCCGGCTGGTACGGGACCTGGAGCTGCCGACCGCACCGGTGGCGGCACTGCTCGGCGGCGACGAGGACGCCTGCGAGCGGGCCACCCGGGTGCTGGAACTGCTCGCCGTCCTCGGGTCGGTTCGCGGCCCGGGAGGCCCTGCGGGCCCATATCCGGGACGGTGAGCACTGGGTGGACGTCCTGGAGTCGGTCGCGGACAGCTGGCCGGTCGAGTGGTGGGACGACCCGGCCGGGGTCGCGCGGACCGGGCTCACCGGCGGACCGGGCTCACCGGCGCCGAACCGCTGCTGTGGCGCGCTCAGCCCTGTGTGCACTGGCAGCTGCCGGGCGCCGGCGGACCCCGACCGTCCAGGCGGCAGCAACCCGAGACCGACCGGGCACCCGGCCGGAGCCGGCTGCTGGCGGTACTCGCCGCCCCCGGCGTCGGCGGCCCGCGACCGCCTGCGGCAGGGGTGCGCCGCGCGCCGGAGGGAGAGCGGTCGGCCACCGGGCGCGGCGGGGCCGCTACTGTGAGGGCCCATGAACCCGTGGTCACTGCGGACGGCCCTGCCGCGACTGAACGGAGCGCTGATCGCGGGAGCGGCGGTGGGCATCGTCGTCTGGCTGCTGCGCGACCTGTCGCTGGGCGTCCTCGCCGGTATCACCGCGGCCCAGACCTTCTTCGTCGTGGCCGGCTGGATCGTGCTGTGGCCCATGGACGCCGCAGCCACCCGCCGCAACGCCCGGCGCGAGGACTTCCGGCCCGTCCTGGAGGAGTTCGTCGTCGTCGCGGCGGCCGTCGGCGGACTCACCGGCATCGTGCTGCTGCTCCTGCTCGGCAACTCCGGCGACAGCCACAGCGCCGCGGCGACCGCGCTCGGCGGCGTCTTCATGGGCTGGGCGTCCCTGCACCTGATGTACGCCGCCCGATACGCGGAGCTGTACCTCTCACCCCCGACGGGAGGGATCGACTTCAACTCCGACGAGCCGCCCTGCTACAAGGACTTCCTCTACTTCAGCTACAACCTCGGCATGACCTACCAGGTGTCCGACACCAGCGTCACCACCTCGGCCATCCGCGCGGTCGTGCTGCGCCACTGCCTGCTCTCCTACCTGTTCGGGACGAGCATCCTGGCCACCACCATCAACCTCGTCACGGGAATCGTCACCGGCTGACCTCCGGGCTGGCCCCGACCGGACCGGCCCCGACGGCCCGTGGCGACCGGCACGAGTGCCGCCACGGGCCGTGACGCTGCGCGGCGCGGCCGCCGCTCGCGGTCTAGGCTTCCTCGTGCAGCCTTTCATCCCGGTTCCTGTGGGCGTACCGCCGCAGCCGTGCAGCCAGGAGGCATGCTCCGTGGTCGAACCGCAGCCAGTGATCGCCCCGCCGGCCAGGGCCGCGATGTTCCTCGTGGCCACCGTCGGACCGGGCGGCGAGCCTGCCGTCCGGGACCTCCTCCAGGACCTCGCGGGCTTACGCCGGTCGGTCGGCTTCCGTGACCCGGGCGCCGGGCTCAGCTGCGTCGCGGGCATCGGGTCCACGGTCTGGGACCGGCTCTTCGACGGCCCGCGCCCGCGCGACCTGCACCCCTTCGTACCTCTGTCGGGACCGCGGCACCGCGCGCCCGCCACCCCCGGCGACCTCCTCTTCCACCTGCGGGCCGCCCGCACCGACCTCTGCTTCGAACTGGCCCGGATGATCGGCGAGCGCCTGGTCGGCGCGGGCACCGTGGTCGACGAGGTGCACGGGTTCACCTACTTCGACGAGCGCGACCTGCTCGGCTTCGTCGACGGCACCGAGAACCCCGACGGGCGGGCCGCCGTCGACGCCGTCTTCATCGGCGACGAGGACCCGGACTTCGCCGGCGGGAGCTACGTGGTGGTCCAGAAGTACGTCCACGACCTCGCCGCCTGGAACGCGCTGCCCGAGCACGAGCAGGAGCAGGCCATCGGGCGCACCAAGCTGGCCAACGTCGAACTGCCGGACGAGGTCAAGCCCGCGAACTCGCACGTCGCCCTCAACACCGTCACCGACGAGAACGGCGACGAGCGGAAGATCGTGCGCGAGAACATGCCCTTCGGGAACGTCGCGAACGGCGAGTTCGGGACCTACTTCATCGGGTACGCGCGAACTCCGGAGGTGACCGAGCAGATGCTGCGGAACATGTTCCTCGGGAACCCGCCCGGACTGCACGACCGCATCCTCGACTTCTCGACGGCGGTCACCGGCTGCCTCTTCCACGTGCCCAGCGCCGACTTCCTGGACGACCTGCCAGCGCTGCCCTCCGCCACGGCAGCCGCGGCCACCTCCGCGGCCTCCTCCACCTCCACGGCCTCCGCCACCTCCACGGCCTCCGTGGCCGAAGGGTCCCTCGGCATCGGCAGCCTCAAAGGAGCGTGACCGCCATGACCTCGACCGACGGCATGAAAAACCTGCACCGCGAGCTCGCCCCGATCACGCCCGCCGCATGGTCCGAGATCGAGGAGGAGGCCCGCCGCACCTTCGAACGCCACGTCGCCGGCCGGCGCGCCGTGGACGTCACCGGACCGGACGGGCCCGGGCTCGCCGCGGTCGGCACCGGACACCTCACCGCCGTCGAGGCCCCCGCACCCGGGGTCGAGGCCCGGCTGCGCCGGGCTCAGCCGCTGGTCGAACTGCGGGTGCCGTTCAAGGTCGCGCGGGACGCTGTCGACGACGTCGAACGCGGCTCCAAGGACTCCGACTGGCAGCCCGTCAAGGACGCGGCACGGGCGATGGCCTTCGCCGAGGACCGGGCCGTCTTCGACGGCTACGCCGCCGCGGGCATCGACGGCCTGCGCAGCCGCAGCCCCCACCCGGTGCTCACGCTGCCGGCCGAGCCGTACGACTACCCGGACGCCGTCAGCCACGCCCTGTCGACGCTGCGCCTGGCCGGCGTCGGTGGCCCGTACGCGCTGCTGCTGGGCGCCGACGCGTACACCGCGGTCAGCGAGACCTCCGACCACGGCTATCCGGTGGCGGCCCACATCGACCGCATGCTCGAGGGCCGCCTGCTCTGGGCGCCGGCGCTGGAGGGCGCCTTCCTGCTGTCCACCCGCGGCGGGGACTACGAACTGCGGCTCGGCGAGGATCTTGCGATCGGGTACACGGCCCACGACGCGGCGCAGATCGAGCTGTACTTCCGTCAGACCCTGACCTTCCTCACCTACACCGACGAGGCCGTCGTGGCGATGACCGCGTGACCCTCGTCCGGGCCGCCACCACCACAGGAGCAGCAATGAACGGTGAACCCGAACCGATCAGTCCGGAGGCACGCCGGGCGCTCGCGCAGGAGCTCGGCGATCTGCAGGCGGAGCGCGAGAGCGTCGCCGAGACCCTCCAGGTCACCGACTCGACGGGGGACCGGGCCGACCAGGCCGACGAACTCCAGCGCGCCAGCGAGGTGGCCCGCCTCGACACCCGGATCGCCGAGATCACCGCCCGCCTCCACCAGGCGGACATCGCCGGCCGGCCCCGCACCGACGCGGTCGGCGTGGGCAGCACCGTCACCGTCCGCTTCGCCGACGGCACCACCGAGACGGTCCAGATCGGCGAGGTGGCCAGGGAGCTGGCGCAGACCTCGGTCACCGCCGACAGCCCCCTGGGCCGCGCGCTCCTCGGCCGCCGCCCCGGCGAGACCGTCCACTACGACACCCCCGAGGGCTCCGCGAGCGCAACGGTGGAGTCCATCAGCTGACGGCGCACGCCCCTGCGCGGGGGCGCGAATCGGAGCACCGGGCGAGGAGGGTGCCATGCCGACGGCGCAGCAGTGGATCGAGTGGCTGGGCCTGGAACCGCACGTCGAGGGAGGGTACTTCCTGCGGACGTTCCAGGCCGACCACCGCGCACAGGTCCCCACGCCGGGCGGCGATCGCCACACCGTCACCTCCATCCACTACCTGCTGACCCGCTGGTCGCCGGTCGGGCACTGGCACCTCAACCAGTCCGACATCCTGCACTTCCACCACCACGGCGACCCGATCACCCACCACCTGCTCCACCCGGACGGCCGCTCGGAGAGCGCCGTGCTCGGCCAGGAGCCGGCCCGGGGCCAGCTCCTTGCCCTGGCCGTCCCCGGCGGCGTCTGGAAGGCCTCCCACCTGGTCTCCGGCGACGACGGGCTGATCAGCGAGGCGGTGGTGCCGGGGTTCGACTACGCCGACATGACCCTCGGCCGGGTGGACGACCTGCTGCAGCGCTTCCCGGTGATCTTCGCGGACACCTCGGCCGCGAAGATCACCGCCAGTGCACCACGCCACGCAGTTGATCAATTACCCAACACTTCTCAGGGCCGGGGCGGGGTCTCGCCGAGCAGCACGGCGATGCCGTCGAGCAGGCGTTCCAGGCCGAACTCGAAGAGGCGGTCCAGGTCGAAGTCGTACCCGTCGACGGTGTACCGCGCCAGCAGCGGGAACCGGCCGCCGGCCAACACCGCGCGCAGCGCCGGTTCCTGGGTTTCCATCCACTCCTCGGCGTCGAGGCCGCTGTCCGCCTCCGCCGCGCTCTCGCTCTCGACGTTCATCGCGATGCCGCGTACGTAGGTGAGCAGTGTCAGATGGGTGGTGAAGACCGTCCACGGGTCGAGGCCGCGGTCGTCCAGTGCGGTGAGCACCCATTCGGTGAACGGCAGGGCGTTGACGGCGAGCTGGGGACGGGTCATGGAGAGTGCCGGTGCCAGCCAGGGGTGCGCGCGGAAGGCCGCCCAGAGCATCCGGGCGGCCAGCGCGAGCGGTTCGCGCCAGCCCTCCGGGTGTTCCTCGGGGAAGGAGCAGCCGGCGAAGACGGCGTCCATCATCCGCAGCAGCAGGTCGTCCTTGTCCGCGACGTGCCGGTACAGCGACATCGGGGCGACCCCGAGGTCGGCCGCGACCCGCCGCATGGAGAGCGCGGCGAGGCCCTCGGCGTCGGCGATCGCCACCGCGGCGGCCACGATCCGGTCCGCCGCGAGGGCGGACTCCTGGCCGGCCCGGCGGGGAGGGGCCGCGGCCCCGCCCTCGCGCGCGGCGGCCGGACGGCCTGCGGGGGTGTGGCCTGCGGGTGGACGGCCGGCGGGCGGCCGTTCCCGACCCGCGACCACCGTGCCGACGCCCGGGACGGCACGGACCAGCCCGGCGTGGCGGAGCTCGGTGAGCACCTTGGTCGCGGTCGCCATCGCCACCCCCCACTGCCGGGTGATCTCCCGGGTGGACGGCACCCGGTCGCCCGGGGCCAGCTCGCCCCGCGCGATCCGGCCGCGCAGTTCCTCGACGATCCGGCGGTAGCGCGCTCCGTCGGTCCGGTCCACGGCATCCCCTCCGCACTAGTGCACCTTGCTCTGTCCGTCAGCCTAGCCACACCGGCCCCGGAGGGCCCCGGCGGTGGTGCACCAGCGCCAGGAGCACTAGTGCACTACCGTCAATCCCCCTTGTGTGCAGGGGATTTACGGCTTGCGTCGACGGATGCGTACAGCGTACATTCGGAGCCATGGGGAACACCGACATCCTGATCTCCGGCGGCGGCATCGCCGGCCCGGCCCTCGCACACTGGCTGCACGCGGCCGGCTTCACCGCGACCGTCGTCGAACGCGCCCCGGCCCCACGGCCGGGCGGCCAGACCGTCGACCTGCGCGGCGCCGGACGCACCGTCATCACCCGCATGGGCCTGATGGCCCGGGCCCGCGAGCTGAGCCTCGACCAGAAGGGCATCGCGACCGTCGACGCCGCCGGCCGGATCACCTCCCGGCTGCCCGCCGACGCCTTCGGCGGCGAGGGCATCGTCTCCGAGATCGAGATCCTCCGCGGCGACCTCGCCGGCCTGCTCCACGAGTCCACCGCGCCCTACACCGAGTACCTCTTCGACGACACCGTCACCGCCCTCGCGCAGGACGGCGACGGCGTCACCGTCGACTTCGAGCGGGCCGGCACCCGGCGGTTCGCCGCGGTGATCGGCGCCGACGGACTGCACTCCGTGGTCCGAGGCCTCGCCTTCGGCCCCGAGGCGTCCTGCGTCCGGCCGCTGGACGTCCAGCTCGCCTGGTTCACCGCCGAGACCGACCTGGACCTCGACGGCTGGTACCTGATGCACAACGCCCCCGGCGGGCTGGTCGCCTCCGCCCGCCCGGGCCGACTGCCCGGCGAGGTCAAGGCCGGACTCGCCTTCCGCTCGCCACCGCTCACCTTCGACCGCAGGGACATCGCCGCCCAGAAGGCGGCCGTCGCCCGCCGCTTCGCCGGCGTCGGCTGGGAGACGCCCCGGCTGGTCGACGCCATGCACCGTTCCACCGACTTCCACCTCGACTCCCTCGGCCAGGTCCACCTGGACGGCTGGTCCCGCGGCCGGGTCGCCCTGCTCGGCGACGCGGGCTACAGCCCGTCACCCCTCACCGGCCTCGGCACCAGCCTCGCCCTGGTCGGCGCCTACGTCCTGGCCGGCGAGCTCGCCGCCGCGCACGGCGACCCCATCGCCGCCTTCCGGGCCTACGGCCGAGTCATGCGCCCGTACGTCGCCAAGGCGCAGGAACTCCCGCCCGGCGGCGCAGGCGGATTCGCCCCGAACAGCGCACTGGCGATCCGCCTGCGGGCGATGTCGATGCGGTCGATGAACCGCTGGCCCATGCGGCAGCTCCTCGCCGCCCAGTTCGCGAAGGCGGGCGACATCGAACTGCCCGAGTACAGCCTGCCGGTGGCCCGGTAGGGCGTGTCTTCAGGGCGCGGCGCAAGTCCTGATTCCCGGCCCCGTAGGCGTCGAGCGGCCGGTGGCGGCGTGCCGGGCCGGCCGCGGCAGCGCCTACGATCGCCGCATGGTCGCCTATCTGCTCGCCGCCGTTCTGCTGGCCCTGTTCGGGATCGGTGCCGCGCGCGACCTGCGGCGGCTCAGCAACGCGGTGCTGCTGGGCCTCGCGGCGGCGGCCGCCGCGGCCGGGCTGCTCGGGGACCTGGACCGGATGCCGTCGGGCACGGCCCGGGGCGTCGCCGACGCCCTGCCGGTGGCCGCCGTGCTCGCCGCGCTGGCCGTTGCCGTGCTGCTGGTCGGCAACGGGGTGCTGATGGTGCGCCGGGAGGGCCGACGTCCGGTGTTCCTGCTGCCGCTGCTCGCCGGGCTCGCCGGCATCTGCCTGATCGGCCTGCTGTGGACGGCGGCCCGGGTCGACTCCCGGCCGCTGCACGCGGCCGCCGCGAGCGCCCTGCTGGTGGCCGGGTACCTCGCCTTCCTGCTGCTCTGCTTCCTCGGGTACTCCGCCCTGTACGGCCGGATCCCACCGCCCCGCGAGGTCGACTTCGTGGTCGCGCTCGGCGCCGGGCTGGACGACGACGACCGGGTGTCCCCACTGCTCGCCGCCCGGCTCGACCGCGCGCTCGGACTCCGCGCCGAGCAGGCCGACGGCAGACCTGCGCCCGTGCTCGTGGTCTCCGGCGGCAAGGGCGGCGACGAGCAGCTCAGCGAGGCGGAGGCGATGGCCCGGTACGCCGCCGAACGGGGCGTCCCCGCCGCCTCGGTGTTGCGGGAGGACCGCTCCCGCAACACCGCGGAGAACCTGCGGTTCAGCGGCCGGCTGATGCGCGCCCGCCGCCCGGACTACCGCTGCACCGTCGTCACCAGCAACTTCCATGTGCTGCGCACCGCCGTCGAGGCCCGCCGGGCCGGCGTGCCCGGGCAGGTCGTGGGTGCCCCGACCGCCGGGGCCTACTGGCCCGGCGCCGTGCTGCGGGAGTTCGGCGCTCTGCTGCTCTGCTACCCGCGGACCAACGCGGGGGCGGTGCTGCTGCTGGTCGTCCTCGGCGCCACGGCCGGCTGGCGGCCGTGAACCCGGATCAGCGGGCGCCCACCGGCTCCAGCACGAACACCGGGATCTCCCGATCCGTCCGCTGCTGGTACGCCGCGTAGTCCGGGAAGGCCGCCACCGCGCGGTCCCACCACTCGGCCTTCTCCGTGCCGCTGAGCTCCCGGGCGGCCATGTCCTGCCGGACCGGCCCGTCCTGCAGCTCGACCAGCGGGTTCGCCACCACGTTGTGGTACCAGACCGGGTGCCGCGGCGCACCGCCCATCGAGGCCACCACCGCGTACCGGCCGTCGTGTTCCACCCGCATCAGCGGGGTCTTCCGGACCTTGCCGCTGCGCGCGCCGAGCGTGGAGAGGAGGACCACCGGCATGCCCCGCAGCGTCGTGCCCTCCTTGCCGCCCGAGCTCTCGTACAGCTCCACCTGGTCCCGCACCCACTGCTCCGGACTCGGCTCGTACTCGCCCTGGAGAGGCATGGCCGCCATCCCGTCTGCCGCCGGACCCGGGCGGCGGCCGCCGCCCGGTCGGGGAAGCCGCTCTGCTCCCCGCACCCTCCGGCCTACCATCCGCCGCGCGTCGAGTCACGCCCCGCCCGGGACGGCGGCCACCGCGTGTCGTACCCGCCGGCGGAGCTCCGCACGGTGCCGGTGTGTCGTCCCGGGGCCGGCGCGGGGCCGACCGGATACTGCGCTGATGACACTCCATCAGCGACGCCTCGGGCGGCGGTCCTTCCTCGCGGCCGGCGCCGCCCTCGCCCTCCCGCTCGGCGGCGCGGCGGACCTCCGGCGGTTCCGCGCACCCGACCCCGCCGCGTCGGCCGGCCTTTCGCCGCGCCGCCGCGGGCTGTCCGACCTGTTCGGCGAGGAGATCCGGCGGATCCCCACCGACGACCCGGTCGTCGCCCTCACCTTCAACGCCGCCTGGAACGACGACGGCATCGACGCCGTCCTCGACGAACTGCGCAGCCGCGACACACCCGCCACCTTCTTCCTGACCGGCCAGTTCGCCGAGGCGAACCCGGAGGCGGCCGAGGCGCTCGCCGCCGAGCACGGCGTCGCCAGCCACTCGTACGACCACCCGGCACTCGCCGACCTCGACGCGGCCGGACTGCGCGAGCAGGTGGAGCGCGCCGACCGGGCGATCCGCGAGGCCACCGGCACCGACCCGCTGCCCTTCTACCGCTTCCCCTACAGCGAGACCAGCGCGGACGCCGTCGCCCAGGTCAACGCGCTCGGCTTCGCCGACATCGAGTTCACCGACGACACCCGCGGCTACCTCGGCGAGGGCGGCGGCATCACCGTCGAGGACGCCGTCGACCGGGCCGTCCGGGCGATCGGGCCCGGCACGATCCTCCAGATGCACCTCGGCGCCACCGACACCTCCGGCCCCAACGTGGACTCCCGCGCCCTGCCCGCCGTGATCGACGCCGTCGAGGACCGCGGCTACACCGTCATCGACCTGGCCTCCCTCGTCTGACGGGCCGCCGGCAGGGGGCGACCACATGCGGGCTCCGCGGCCGACTTCGGCCGGGCTGCCCACCTCGGCGGCAGCGGCGTGGCAGGGTGGACGCATGTGCGGCCGCTTCGTCTCCACCACCACACCCACCGACCTGGTCGGGTTGCTCGGCGAGATGCGCTGGGACCCGGCCGAGGCGCTCGCCCCGAGCTGGAACGTGGCACCCACCGACCCGGTGCCCGCGGTGCTGGAGCGGGTCGACCGGGAGACCGGCGAGGTGGTGCGGCAGCTGCGGCCGCTGCGCTGGGGCCTCATCCCGTCCTGGTCGAAGGACCCGGCCGGCGGCGCCCGGATGATCAACGCCAGGTCGGAGACGGTCCACGAGAAGCCGGCCTTCCGCAAGGCGTTCGCCGCCCGCCGCTGCGTCATCCCGGCGGACGGCTACTTCGAGTGGCGGCCGGTCGGAGCCACCGCCGGACGGAAGGCCTTCAAGCAGCCGTACTACCTCAGCACCGGCTCGGTGATGCTGATGGCCGGCCTGTACGAGTTCTGGCGTGACCGCTCCGTCCCGGACGACGACCCCGCGGCGTGGCTGACCACGACCACCGTCATCACCACCGACGCCACCGACAGCGCGGGCCGCGTCCACGACCGGATGCCGCTGACCATCGGCCCGGCCGATCTGGACGCCTGGCTCGACCCCGACCGTTCCGACCCCGCCGACCTGCACCACCTGCTGCACACCCCGGCGGGCGGCGACCTGACGGTGCGGGCGGTGTCCACCGCGGTGAACAGCGTCCGGTCGAACGGCCCCGAACTCCTCGACCGGGTGGACGACCCGCTCGGCCTCGCCGACTGACCCGGCGCGGCCCGCCGGGCCGTCCACCCCTACCGTCCTCCACCCGTACCGGCCGCTGCCGTCCGGCCGTACCGGCCGCCGCCCGGTCAGGCGCCGACGTACGCCGCGAGGTGCTCGCCCGTCAGGGTGGAGCGGTCGGCGACCAGGTCGGCGGGCGTCCCCTCGAAGACGATCCGGCCGCCGTCGTGGCCGGCCCCCGGACCCAGATCGACGATCCAGTCGGCGTGCGCCATGACCGCCTGGTGGTGCTCGATGACGACGACCGACTTGCCGGAGTCGACCAGCCGGTCGAGCAGGCCGAGCAGCTGTTCGACATCGGCGAGGTGGAGGCCGTTGGTCGGCTCGTCGAGCACGTAGACGCCGCCCTTCTCGGCCATGCGGGCGGCCAGCTTGAGCCGCTGCCGCTCGCCGCCGGAGAGCGTGGTGAGCGGCTGCCCGATGGTGAGGTAGCCCAGCCCGACGTCGGAGAGCCGGCCCAGGATGCGGTGCGCGGCCGGGGTGTGCGCCTCACCGGCACCGAAGAACTCCTCGGCCTCGGCCACCGACATCGCCAGCACCTCGCTGATGTCGCGGCCGTCGAGGCGGTACTCCAGCACCGAGGCGTCGAACCGCTTCCCTTCGCACTCCTCGCAGGTGCTGGCGACACCGGCCATCATCGCCAGGTCGGTGTAGACGACGCCGGCGCCGTTGCAGGTCGGGCAGGCGCCCTCGGAGTTGGCGCTGAACAGTGCCGGCTTCACCCCGTTGGCCTTCGCGAACGCCTTGCGGATCGGCTCCAGCAGCCCGCTGTACGTTGCCGGGTTGCTCCGCCGCGACCCGCGGATCGGGGCCTGGTCGACCGACACCACACCCGCGCCGGCGGCACCCGCCTGCTTCGGCAGCGAGCCGTGCAGCAGCGAGCTCTTGCCGGAACCCGCCACGCCCGTGACGACCGTCAGCACCCCGAGCGGGATGTCGACGTCGACATCGCGCAGGTTGTTCGCCGTGGCGCCGCGGATCTCCAGGGCGCCGGCCGGCTTGCGCACCGATTCCTTGAGCCCGGCCCGGTCGTCGAGGTGCCGGCCGGTGACGGTGTCGGCGGCCCGCAGCTCGTCGACCGTCCCTTCGAAGCAGACCGCGCCGCCCGCCGTGCCGGCGCCCGGGCCGAGGTCGACGACGTGGTCGGCGATCGCGATCACCTCGGGCTTGTGCTCCACGACGAGCACCGTGTTGCCCTTGTCCCGCAGCCGCAGCAGCAGCTCGTTCATCCGCTGGATGTCGTGCGGGTGCAGGCCCGCGGTGGGCTCGTCGAAGACATAGGTGACGTCGGTCAGCGCGGAGCCGAGGTGGCGGATCATCTTGACCCGCTGCGCCTCGCCGCCGGAGAGCGTGCCGGACGCCCGGTCGAGCGAGAGGTAGCCGAGGCCGATCTCCACGAAGGAGTCGAGGGTCTGCTGCAGCGAGGCGAGCAGCGGCGCCACCGAGGGCTCGTCGAGTCCGCGGATCCAGGCCGCCAGGTCCCTGATCTCCATCGCGCAGGCGTCGGCGATGCTGATCCGCCCGATCTTGGAGGCCCTGGCCCCCTCGCTGAGCCGGGTGCCCTCGCACTCGGGGCAGGTGGTGAAGGTGACCGCACGGTCGACGAACTCCCGGACGTGCGGCTGCATCCCCTCGCGGTCCTTGGCCAGCATCGACTTCTGGATCCGCGGGATCAGACCCTCGTAGGTCATGTTGATGCCCGCGATCTTCATCCTGACCGGCTCGTGGTGCAGGAAGTCGTGCAGCTCCTTCTCGGTGTACTCGCGGATCGGCTTCTGCGGGTCGTAGAAGCCCGACTCGCTGTACAGCCGGTAGTTCCAGCCGCCCGCCTTGTATCCGGGAACGGTGATCGCGCCGTCGGCGAGCGACTTGGAGTCGTCGTACAGCTGGTCGAGGTCGATGTCGGAGACCGCGCCGCGCCCCTCGCAGCGCGGGCACATGCCGCCGGTGCGGTTGAAGGTCGCCTTCACGGCCTTCCGCGCGCCGCGCTCGACGGTGATCGCGCCGCTCGCCCGGACGGAGGGCACGTTGAAGGCGTACGCGCTGGGCGGGCCGATGTGCGGCGTGCCGAGCCGGCTGAACAGGATGCGCAGCATGGCGTTGGCGTCGGTCGCGGTGCCGACCGTGGAGCGGGGGTCGGCGCCCATCCGCTGCTGGTCGACGGTGATCACGGTGGTCAGCCCGTCGAGGACGTCGACCTCGGGCCGTGCCAGGGTCGGCATGAAGCCCTGCACGAACGCGCTGTAGGTCTCGTTGATCAGCCGCTGCGACTCCGCCGCGATGGTGTTGAACACCAGCGAACTCTTGCCCGAGCCGGAGACGCCGGTGAACACCGTCAGCCGGCGCTTCGGGATCTCGATGCTGACGTCCTTGAGGTTGTTCTCGCGCGCGCCGTGCACGCGGATCAGGTCGTGGCTGTCGGCACCGTGCTGCGCAGGCGGCTGCGTGTCCGTCCTCGGGGCCTTGCTCATGTCTCTCCCTCTGTCGGGCGGGGACCGCCGGAGCCGTCCCCGCCGTCGTCGGCCGACCCGATCCAATCACCTTCGGGCCGGGTGCCCGGTGCTCTTTCCCCGGCTCGCTCGCAGGCTGCCTCAGCGGACCTCGTTGAAGCGGACCAGGTTGCCCGCCGGGTCGCGGAAGGCGCAGTCGCGGAGGCCGTAGGGCTGCTCGGTCGGCTCCTGGACGAGCTCGGCGCCGCCGGACTTCAGCCGGTCGAAGACACCGTCGAGGTCGGAGGTGGCGAGGGTGATGCGGGCGTAGGTGCCCTTGGCCATCATCTCGGTGATCGTGCGGCGCTCGTCCTCGGTGATACCGGGGTCCATGCCGGGCGGCTCCAGGACGACCGACATGCCGGGCTGCCCGGCCGGGCCGACCGTGATCCAGCGCATCGCGCCGTTGCCGACGTCGTTGCGGACCTCGAAGCCGAGGAGGTCGCGGTAGAAGGCCACGGAGGCGTCCGGGTCGGTGTGCGGGAGGAAGGTCCAGTGAATGGTGATGTCCATGGCCGCCACGCTAGCCCCGGCTCTCCGGCAGGTGCTTCTCCGTTCCTGACCGGTCCGGCAGTCGCTCCGGCGGGCCCGGGCGCGCGGAATCGTCATCCGGCGGTGGTCCGCCGGCTCGTCCGGTCGTCCCCGGCGTTCACCCGGACGGGTAGGTGTCCGGTACGGACCCTCGGCGGACGGAGGACGGTCGTGGCACAGCAGGGGCAGGAGACCGGGGGCGGGCGGGCGGCCGTCCCCCGGCGCGGTGTGCTGAGCGCGGCGGCGGGCGCCGCGGTGCTCGCGCCGCTGGTGTTCGCCGGGCGGGCGGCGTCGGACGGCGAGGGCACGAGTGCGGACACCGGTGAGCAGACCCTGGTCGTCACCGGACGGCTCGCCACCGGCGCGGCCGACTTCGTGTACCTGCCGGTCGAGGTCCCGGAGGGGGTGCGGGAGATCGCCGTCGCGTACGGCTACGACCGGCCGCCGGTGCCGGCCGGCACCCCGGGCAACTCCTGCGACATCGGCATCTTCGACGAGCGCGGCACCGGGCTCGGCGGGCGGGGCTTCCGCGGCTGGTCGGGCGGCTTCCGCAGCTCCTTCGCGATCAGCCGCTCGGAGGCCACGCCCGGCTACCTGCCGGGGCCGGTGCGGCCGGGCACCTGGCACGTGGTGCTCGGGCCGTACCAGGTGGCGCCGCAGGGCATGGAGTACCGCGTCGAAGTCACCCTGCGGTTCGGGCCGGACGGGGCGGCGTTCACGCCCGCCCATCCCGCCGAGCGGGCCCGCGGCCGGGGCCGCGCCTGGTACCGCGGCGACTGCCACCTGCACACCGTCCACTCGGACGGCCGCCGGCAGCCCGCCGAGGTCGCCGCGGGTGCCCGGGCCGCCGGGCTGGACTTCATCGTCTCGACCGACCACAACACCTCGTCCTCGCACGGCGTCTGGGGCCCGCTGGCCGGCCCGGACCTGCTGGTGGTCGCGGGGGAGGAGGTCACCACCCGCAACGGTCACTGGCTGGCACTCGGCCTGCCGCCCGGGCAGTGGATCGACTGGCGGTACCGGGCCCGCGACGGGGCGCACCGGCGGTTCGCCGGCCAGGTCCGGCAGGCGGGCGGCCTGGTGGTGCCGGCGCACCCGCACTGCCCGTACATCGGTTGCCCGTGGAAGTTCGGCTACGAGGACGCCGACGCGGTCGAGGTGTGGAACGGGCCGTGGACCTACGACGACGAGTCCGCGGTCGACGGCTGGGACGCCCGGCTCGCCGAGGGCGCCCGGCGCGGCGACCCGACGTGGCTGCCGGCGATCGGCAACAGCGACGCGCACAGCGAGCCGCAGGTGATCGGCTCCCCGCACACCGTCGTGCTGGCCGACGACCTGACCCGCCACCACATCCTGGCGGGGCTCCGGGCCGGCCGCAGCTGGATCGCCGAATCCGCCGCGGTCGGGCTGGAGTTCACCGCCGCCGGGGGCGGCCGCGCGGCCGGTGTCGGGGAACGGCTGACGGTGGCCGCCGACACCCGGTCGACATCCGGCTCGCGGTCTCCGGGGTGCCCGGCGGCACCGTCCGGTTGCTCACCGACGAGGGCCAGCTGCACCAGGAGTCGCTGCCCGCCTCGGGCGCCGGCACCGCGCGGTGGCGGACCACCGCCTCCCTGGCCGGCTATGTGCGGGCCGAGGTGCGGCACCCCCGGGCGGACGGCAGCCCCGGCAAGGGCAACTCCATGGGCCCCGAGCTGCCGTTCGGGCCGATGGCGGCGCTCACCAATCCGATCTTCCTGTCCGTCCGGGGCTGAGCGCAGGCCCGTGCCGGGCCGCGAGCGGCGAGAAAGCGCCGGATCCGGTGCGGGGAGCGCCCGGTGGCTGGCCGTCCCTTGACGGCGGGCCGGCGGGCCGGCCGTCGCGACCGGCCTCACAGCAGCGCGGCGGCCGTGCCGCCTCAGCCCGTCGCAGCGGTGAGGAGGGCGTCGGCGGTGGCGGTGCGGGCGTAGAGGACGGAGCGGCCCGCGCGGTGGGCGGTGGCCAGCCCGGCGTCGCGGAGGGCGGAGAGGTTCTCGGAGACCGCGGCGGGGGAGATACCCGTGCGGTGGGCCAGCTCGGTGGTCGAGGCGGGGGTGTCCAGCTCGACCAGCAGACGGGTGCGGGTGCGGCCCAGGACGGCGGCGAGGGCCTCGCTGCCGGCGCCGGGCGCGGTCTCCCATAGGTGCCCGATCCCCCGTGCGGGATAGGCGAGTTGCGGCGGGTCCGGCGGGGTCACCCGGGTGAACGGAGTCGGCCCGGTGAAGACCGAGGGGATCAGCAGCAGCCCCTGCCCGGCCGTGGGCCGGGAGAGGGCACCCGGGCGCCGCAGCAACCGCAGGGTGTCCTCGTCCCAGAGGACCGAGGCGTGCAGGCCGCCCAGCAGGTGTGCCGCGCCGCGCTCCGCGACCTGCCGCGCCCGGTGCGCCACGTCGGCGTCCAGCACGGCGCGGATCCGCGCCCAGTACGGGGCCAGCGCCAGCTCCCAGTACAGCCGGATCTCCTCGGCGACCCCGGCCAGCCGGGCCTCCGGCCGGGCGTACAGCGCCTCGGCGCGCGGGCCGAGCCCGTGCTGCTCGCGCCGCAGCCGGTCCAGGTCCCGGCGGACCCGCTCCGCCGGGGTGGCCAGGATGGCGTCGAGTTCCGCGGCCAGGTCGGCGGAGGGCGCGACGGGCGTCGGGTTGAGGAAGTCCGGGACGTAGCCCGACGGCGGGACCAGCTCGGCGAGCCGCCCCAGGCCCACGGCCGCCAGCCGGGGCCGCACCTGCTCCACCCAGCGCCGGTGCACCGGATGGTCCACCCCCGAGCGCAGCAGCCGAAGGCTCGGCCCGACCTCCCACATCGGCGACACGGCGAACCGCATGTGCGCCAGATCCCGTACCGAGAAGACCAGGCCCTCCGCCACCCGCACCCCCACCCCCGGATTCGGCTATGCCCGAATCAATGGCGGCCACTCTACGGCCCCGCGGAGGATGCCCGGCATGACCTCACAGACCATCACCGCGGCCGCGGCGGGCACCTGGACCCTCGGCGACCTGACGGTCAACCGCCTCGGCCTCGGCGCCATGCGCCTGCCGCAGACCGGCGCCGCCCTCGTCCCCGGCGCCGTGCCGCGCGACCGCGCGCAGGCGATCGCCGTGCTGCGCCGCGCCGTCGACCTCGGCGTCGACCACATCGACACCGCCGCCTTCTACTTCTCGCCGCTCCGCTCGGCCAACGAGCTGATCAACACCGCCCTGGCGCCCTACCCGGACGGCCTCGTGATCACCACCAAGGTCGGCCCCGGACGCGACCTCTCCGGCCACTGGCAGAAGCACGCCGGCCCGGAACAGCTGCGCGGCCAGGTCGAGCAGAACCTTCGCCAACTCGGCCGCGACCACCTGGACGTGGTGAACCTGCGGATCGTCGGCACCGACCCGATCGCCGAGCGCTTCGGCGCCCTCGCCGAACTCCGCGAGGCCGGGCTCGTCCGCCACCTGGGCCTGTCCAACGTGACCGCCGCCCACCTCGCCGAGGCCACGGCGATCGCGCCGGTGGTCTGCGTGCAGAACCCGTACGGCATCGGCGGCCCGCCCGACCAGGCCGCCCTGCTCCGCGCCTGCGGCGACCTGGGAATCGCCTTCGTCCCCTTCTACGCGATCGCCGGCGCCGGCCGCCAGGGCGGGGCCACCGGCGAGGAGCCGCCGGAGGTCCTGGCCGTGGCCCGTCGGCAGGGCGCGAGCCCCGCCCAGGTGCGGATCGCCTGGACTCTGCACCGCGGACCGCACGTCCTCGCCATCCCCGGCACCGGCGACCCGGACCACCTCACCGCCAACGTGGCCGCGGCGGCCCTGCGCCTCACCGCCGACGACCTGGCCGTCCTCGACGCCCTCCACCGGCGGGCGGACTGAGCCGTGCCGGGCCCCGCCCGCGGACGGGGGTGGCAGGATGCTTGCGACAGCTGGTGTTCGGGCCACCGGCGGGGGAGCGGACGACCGGTGGCCGCGGAGTGTGCACGAGGAGTTCCGATGGGCCGGAAGAACCACCATGTCGCCGTGCTGGTGCTGGAGGGGGCGAAGCCGCTCGACGTGGGGATCCCCGCGCAGGTGTTCTCCAACCGTCCGAGCATGCCGTACGAGGTGCGGGTCTGCGGCGCCGCGCCCGGGCTGGTCACCGGCGGGGACGGCCTCTCGTACCACGTGGCGGACGGCCTGGAGGCGTTCGAGCAGGCGGACACGGTCTTCATCCCCGGCTACCGGGAGCCGGCCACCACCGAGGCGCCGGCCGAGGTCGTCGCCGCGCTGACGGCCGCCCACGCACGGGGCACCAGGCTCGCGGCGATCTCGACCGGCGCGTTCGCGCTGGCGGCGACCGGCCTGCTCGACGGCAAACGGGCCACCACCCACTGGCACTACAGCAAGGCACTGGCCGCGCGGCATCCGCTGGTGCGGGTGGACGAGAACGTGCTGTTCGTGGACGAGGGCGACGTGCTCACCTCGGCGGGCGCCGCCTCCGGCATCGACCTCTGCCTGCACCTGGTGCGACGCGACCACGGCGTCGGGCTCTCCAACCACGTGGCGCGCCGGCTGGTGGCGGCGCCGTACCGCAGCGGCGGGCAGGCCCAGTACGTGCCGCGGAGCGTCCCCGAGCCGCTCGGGGACGTGTTCGCCAGCACCCGCGAGTGGGCGCTGGCGCACCTCGCCGAACCGCTGACCCTGGAGGCGCTGGCCCGCAACGCGCGGGTCTCGGCACGGACCTTCTCGCGCCGCTTCGTGGAGGACACCGGCTACACGCCGATGCAGTGGGTGCTGCGGGCCCGCGTCGACCTCGCCCGCGAGCTGCTGGAGCGCACCGACCTGGGGGTGGAGCAGATCGCCGACCGGGTCGGCCTCGGCACCGGCGCCAACCTGCGGCTGCACTTCCAGCGGATCCTCGGTACCTCGCCGACCGAGTACCGGCACACCTTCTCGGCCTGAGGCGTCCGCTTCTCGGCCTGAGGCCGTCCGCGCGACGGACGTGGCGGGATCCTTGCGGTCGCTGGCGAACCTTCTGGCGAGATCCTTGCGTGCGCTGGCATCCGAGCCACTGTCCGTGCGGCGTCCGGAAGCCGAGCATGGACGGCGGGACGAAACGAAAGGACTCTCCATGACTCGCATCGCCGTCAACGGATTCGGCCGCATCGGGCGCAACACCCTGCGTGCGCTGCTGGAGCGCGACAGCAAGCTCGAGATCGTCGCCATCAACGACCTCACCGCTCCCGAGTCCCTCGCGCACCTGCTCAAGTACGACAGTGCGCTGGGCCGGCTCGGCCGCCCGGTCGAGATCGACGGCACCGACCTGGTGGTCGACGGCCGCCGGATCAAGGTCCTCGCGGAGCGCGAGCCGGCCGACCTGCCGTGGGCGGAGCTCGGTGTCGACATCGTCCTGGAGTCCACCGGCCGGTTCACCGCGGCGGACGCCGCCCGCGCGCACATCAAGGCCGGTGCCAAGCGCGTCCTGGTGAGCGCCCCCTCCGACGGTGCCGACGTCACGCTGGCCTACGGCGTGAACACCGAGGCCTACGACCCCGCCGAGCACGTCATCGTCTCGAACGCCTCGTGCACCACCAACGCGCTGGCCCCGCTGGCGGCCGTGCTGGACGAGCTGGCCGGCATCGAGCACGGCTTCATGACCACCGTGCACGCCTACACCCAGGAGCAGAACCTCCAGGACGGCCCGCACCGCGACATGCGCCGTGCCCGCGCCGCCGGTGTGAACATCGTGCCCACCACCACCGGTGCCGCCAAGGCGATCGGCCTCGTCCTGCCGCAGCTCGACGGCAAGCTGTCGGGCGACTCGATCCGGGTGCCCGTCCCGGTCGGCTCCATCGTGGAGCTGAACACCACGGTCTCCCGCGAGGTCACCCGCGAGGAGGTGCTCGCCGCCTACCGCGCCGCCGCCGACGGCAAGCTCAAGGGCATCCTCGACTACTCGGACGAGCCGCTGGTCTCCGGCGACATCACGGGCCAGCCCGCCTCGTCGATCTTCGACGCCGCGCTCACCCGCGTGGACGGCAAGCACGTCAAGGTGGTCGCCTGGTACGACAACGAGTGGGGCTTCTCCAACCGGGTGATCGACACCCTGGAGCTGCTCGCCCGCGACTGAGTTCGCAGGCCCGACGGGCGGCCGATGCCGCGGAGGGGGTGACCGGGAGCCGCCCGGTCACCCCCTCCGGCGTGCCGCCGCCCGGCTCGGGGCGGTGCGGCTCAGGTCAGCGTGATCCGGATGCCGACGGTGCCGCGGTCGCCGCGGCGCACCTTGCTGCCGAGCAGGGTGAGCACGCCGAGCAGGCCGTACTTCTGGCGCAGCAGGGTGCGGTAGGCGGCGGTCTTCTCCCGGCCGCAGATCTCGGCGGAGCCGGGCACCTGCTCGCCGGTCGGCCGGCCGCGGACGTCGCACGGGCCGACCAGCACGTCGGCCCGGTTGCGGATGCGGCGGACCTTCCAGGAGTCGGCGACCGTCCAGATGCCCAGGGCGTCGCCGTCACGCACCACCCAGACCGGGGTGGGCACGGTCGTGCCGTCCTTCTTGTACGTGGTCACCAGCAGGTAGCTGCCGGAGGCGAGGCGGACGAGGCGTTCGAGCCGGTCATCCGGCGTGGCGTTCATGCCGCGCAGTCTAGAGCGCGGTGGATCACGGTGTGTCGGACGGCTGCCGGCCGGCCGCCCCGGGATCCTCCTCCGGCAGGACGCCGGAGGCCGGCTCCGACCGGCGCGGACCGGGCACCTGGCCGAGCGCGGAGCGGGTCGCGCCGAAGCCCGTCTCGTGGTCCCACACGTGGGTGCACGCGGGGCACTGCAGGTGGAGCAGGCTCCCGGTGTTGGAGATCAGGTAGCGCCAGTGCTCGGAGCAGGAGCGGCGCTCCCCGCAGGGCACGCAGTCGCGGGCGTCGTCGCACTTGGGGCAGGCGATCCACGCGCGGCGACCGATGTCGGCCTGCGGGTCAATGGGCAGCATCGGCCCGCTCCTCCATGGGCAGGACCCCCGCCGTGACCAGGTCGTCGTAGAGGCGCTGCTGCTCGGTGTCGAGGCCGGAGTACAGCAGGGCGTAGGCCTCGGCCTCGCGGCGCTCCTCCTCGGCGATGTCCCGGGTGGGGCCGAGGGAGGCGGCGGCCAGCGACCGGCGGCGGATCTCGTCGGCGGTGATGTCGAAGACGAAGGCCACCGACGGCTCGGAGCGGTCGGCGTCCTCGGTGTGGTGCGAAGACTGCGGAGACATGCCAGCAGAACTTAGGTAACCCTTTCTTCCGTGTCAAGAGTGCCGTGCACACCTGTTCAACAGGCGAGACGCCGTCGCGGCCGGGTGCTCCGTGGGCGAAGTGTCGGGGCTGTCGTCCCGTCGGGCGGCGGTCCGTCAGGCCACCCGCCGGGGCGCAGAGGTGAGGATCCCTCAGGGCGTCGCGGCGGGTCCGTCCATCGTCGGAGCGGCCCGCGGGCCGGATCAGCCCGAAGGTGTACGCCTGGCGGACGACGGGGGAGGGTGAGCTTCCTCATACCGGCGGACCGGTGGGCGGACGGCCCCCGCATAGGGTGGCGGACATGGCAGAGCTCGGGGACCTCGTCCGGCGGACCGCAGACCGGCTGGTGGAGCGGCAGGTCGGCGCCGTGGTGGTCGGCATCGCGGACGGCTCGGTGGAGATCCACAGCGCCGGAGGGGCCGGCGGTGCGGTCCAGGGCGCACCAGGGCCGGACACCGTCTTCGAGATCGGCTCGGTCACCAAGGTCTTCACCTCGCTCGTACTGGCCCGCACCGTGCTCGCCGGCGCCGCCGCCCTGGACGAGCCGCTCGCCGAGCTGCTGCCCGGCCGCACCGTCCCCGAGCGGGACGGCCGGCCGATCACCCTGCAGCAGCTGGCCACCCACACCTCGGGCCTGCCGCGCCTGCCCCGGGGCATGCTGCTGCCCGCCCTGCTCAACCCCCGCGCCGCCGACCCCTACGCCGGGTGCACCGCCGAGCGGCTGCTCGCCGGGCTCGCCCGGACGAAGCTGCGCTCGGTGCCCGGCCGCACCTTCCGGTACTCCAACCTCGGCGTCGGGCTGCTCGGCCTCGCCCTCGCCCGGCGGGCGGGCACCGACTACGGCGAGCTCGTCCGCCGCGAGGTCTGCCGGCCGCTCGGGCTCGCCGACACCGCCGTCACCCCCGGCCCGGAGGCGTCCGGCCGGCTCGCCGGCGGCCACACGGCACGCCGCCGCCCGGCCGCGCCCTGGCACCTCGCCGACCTGGCCGGCGCCGGCGCCCTGCGGTCCACCGCCGCCGACCTCGCCGCCTTCCTCCGCGCCCAGCTGGGCGGGGCCCCCGGCGGCCTCGCCGAGGCGATCGCCCTCACCCGGCAGGTGGAACACCGCACCAGCCCGATCTCCTGGGCCCACCTCGGCTGGATGGCGCACCGGCTGCACCCCCGCCAGGGCGGCCGGCTGCAGATCTGGCACAACGGCGGGACGGGCGGCTTCGCCTCGTACACCGGCTTCGACCCGGAGACCGGGGTCGCCGTCGCCGTGCTCGGCAACACCAGCGGGTCGGTGGACGCGCCCGCCGCGGCCCTGCTGCGCGCCCTGCAGGACCGGGCGGCGGGTCAGGGCAGGTAGGTGTCGGTCTTGACGGAGTGCCAGGCACCGCCCTGCACCGTGTAGACGGTGAGCTGCCGGTTCTTCGTGTCGCCGTAGTCGTCGAAGGCTACCGGTCCGGTCATGCCGTCGAAGGAGACGCCCGCCATGGCACCCACCACCTTGGACCGGGCGTCGGACGGCAGGGTGCCGCCGTTCGCCTCCACCGCGGACTTGACCGCCTCGATGACGGCCCAGGCCGCGTCGTACGCGTAGGCGCCGTACTGTCCGGCCTCCTCCGGGAACCCGGCGGCCCGGTAGTCGGCCAGGAAGGCGTTCCCGCCGCTGAGCTCGGTCGTCGGGGCGCCCACCGAGGTGGCCAGGTCGCCCTCGGCCCGGGTGTTCAGGCGGGTGTACTCGGTGTCGAAGATGCCGTCGCCGCCCATCAGCGGCACCGTTTCGCCGCCCTCCTTGAGCTGCTGGGAGAGCGGGGCCGCGTCCGGGTACTCGCCGCCGTAGTACACCGCCTCGGCGCCGCTGGCGCGGATCTTCGCCGCCAGGGTGCCGTAGTCGTGGCCGCCCGGGTCCACGTGCTCCGAGCCGACGACCGTGCCGCCGAGCGCGGCGACCTCGCCGGTGAACCCGTCGGCGAGGCCGGCGCCGTAGGTCTTCTTGTCGTCGATCACGAAGAACTTCGTCTTCTTCGCGACCTTGACGAGGTACCGGGCGGCGAACGGCCCCTGCAGGGCGTCGGTGGTGGTGGTGCGGTAGTAGACGGAGCACGGGCGCGCCTTCACGCCCTTCAGCCAGTCGCTGCCCAGCGTGAGCACGGGGTTGGTGTTGGCCGGCGAGACGTCGACCAGCCCGGCCGTCGACAACGTGGGCAGCATCGACTGCGCGACGCTCGAGTTCAGCGGGCCGACCACGCCGAGCACCCGGCTGTCGGCGACGAACGCATCGGCGTTCTGCTGACCCGTCTGCGGCTGGGCCTGGTCGTCCAGCGCCTTCAGCTCGAAGGTGACACCGGGCACGTACGTGCGCCGGTTCGCCGTCCTGACGGCGAGGTCGGCCGAGTTCCTGATCCCGGCGCCGAAGCTCGCGAGGCTGCCGGTGAGCGGCGCGTCCACGCCGATCACCACCGTGGTGGTGGCGGAGTCGTTCGACGAGCGGCCGCCGTCGGCACTGTTGCCGCCGCTGCCGCGGCCGGAGTCCCGGGTGAGGGTCCAGGCGAGGATGCCGCCGACGGCCAGGGTCGCCAGCGCCACCGCCAGCACCGTGGCCTTCCGGCCGGCCGACCGCCGCACCGGCCGCCCAGCCGGCGACTCCTCGAAGCGGTACGCCTCCGGGGTCTCGGTCGGCATCCCGTCGGCGGGCCCCCCGTCGGTGGCCTGCCGCGGGAGCTCGGCAGCCGGGGGAGTGGCGTACGGGTTGTCCGGCACCGGGCGGCCCTGCGGCGGGTGCGGGGGCACGGCCGGGGGAGTGCTCGGCGGCGCCGGGGCGGGGACGGCCGGCCCGGCGGCGGACTCCCCGGCAGGTCCGTCCGCAGGCTCCTCGGGGACCTCTTCGACGGACTCGGCCGCCGGCACCTCGTGGGACGGGGGCGGCAGCTGACGGTCCGCCGGCCCGGGGACGGACTCCGGTGCCGTGGGTGTCCGCCGTACGGGCGGCGCCGGATCGGGCACGGGCCCGGCCGCCGCCGTGGTGTCGCCACCCCGCAGTACCGCCGCCAGCAGCTCCTCGGCCCGCGCGACGGTCGCCCGCTCCGCCGGGTCCTTGGCGAGCAGCGCCTCCAGCACCGGGCCGAGCGGGCCGGCCACGACCGGCGGCCGGTGCGGCTGGGTGAAGATGGCGATGGCGAGGGCGTGCAGGCCCTCGGCTTCGAAGGGCGTCCGGCCCTCCACCGCGTGGTAGAGCGTGGCTCCGAGCGCCCACAGGTCGTTGGCGGCGGTCGGCCGCTTCCCCTCCAGCTGCTCGGGAGGCATGTAGTGCGGGGTACCGATGACGGTGCCGCTGTGGCTCAGCTTGGTGGTCGCGTCCGCGAGGTGCGCGATGCCGAAGTCGGTGAGGACGACCCGGTCCTTCGTCAGCAGGACGTTGTCCGGCTTGATGTCGCGGTGCACGATCCCGGCGCCGTGCGCCTCGGCGAGCGCGCCGAGCATCGCCGCACCGATCTCGGCGACCCGCCGCACCGGCAGCCGACCCAGCTCGCGGATCTCCGCGGCGAGGGAGCGGCCGCGGACGAACTCCATGACGATGGCCGGCGAGCCGTTGTGCTCGACCACGTCGTGGATGGTGATGATGCCGGGGTGGTTCAGGATCACCGCGGCCCGCGCCTCACCGGTGAACCGGCGGAGCAGCATGGCGCGCTCGTTGTCCTCCAGCCCGGGCGGGAAGAGGATCTCCTTGACGGCGACCTCCCGACCGAACAGGTGCCGGTCCGTCCCGCGCCAGACACGGCCCATGCCGCCCTGCCCGATCCGTTCGATCAGCTCGTAGCGGCCGGCGATGAGTTCCGCGTCGTCCTGGGTCACGGCGCATACTGTAGGGGGCCAGATGGCGGTGCCGGGAAGGAATTGCGCGTGCTGTGATCGATCTGCGCCCGGGCGTACACGGACGGCACGCAGATCAGGCTGCCGCCCTGGTCGGCCGGGTCAGCCCAGCCGGGGCGGCACCCAGTCGTGGTGACGGAGGATCATGCGCACGGCGGCCCGGGAGGGTGTCAGCCGCATCGCCGCGTTCCGCAGGGCGACCGCCGGCGGGCGGGAGAGCTGGTGGCCCATCCGCCCGGCCTGCCGGGCGGCCCGCGCGACCGCCTGGCTGCGCGGCCGGCGCTCGGTGTCGTACCGGGCGAGCGCGGCCTCGACGGTGCGCTCGCCGGCGAGCACGGCGGCCAGGGTGACGGCGTCCTCCAGCGCCTGGCAGGCGCCCTGCCCCAGGTCGGGGGTCATGGCGTGCGCCGCGTCACCGAGCAGCGCGATCCGGCCCACCGTGAACGTGGGGAGCGGTGCGCGGAGTTCGCGGACGTCGTGGTGCAGCACCGAGCCGGGCCGGGTCGCGTCGAGCAGGGCGGGGATCGGGTCGTGCCAGCCGTGGAACCGCCTGCGCAGTTCGGCCAGCGGGTCGGCGAACCGCGTCCCGGCGGGCAGACCGAGGACGGCGTGCCACTCGGCCCGCCCGTCCCGGAAGGCGATGTGGCCGAACTCGGCGCCGTGACCCCAGGTCAGCTCGAAGTCGGTGCGCAGGTCGACCGGCCGCTGGGTGACGGCGCGCAGCACCGCCGAGCCGCTGTGGACAGGGCCCGGGTGGTACGGGAAGAGCAGGCCGCGAACCCTGCTGCCGATGCCGTCGGCCGCCACCACCAGGTCCGCGTCCAGGGCCGTGCCGCCGCAGTCGACCCGGACCGTCCCGGGGCCGAGCTGCCGGACCGGTCCGGCCTCCACGCCGATCAGCAGGGAATCGGCGGGCAGCGCCTCGCGGAGCAGCCGGTGCAGGGTGGCCCGCGGGATGCCCGTGATCGGCGTGCCCACCGCCCGCTCCAGCGCCGCGCCGTCCATCCGGGCCAGCCAACCGCCCCGCGGTGTGCGGGTGCCGCCGCTGTACTGGCCCCGCGAGGCCGCCCGGACCGGCCCGCCCACCCCGAGTTCGTCGAGCGCCCGCAGACCGTTCGCGGCGAGCGAGATGCCCGCGCCCGCGTCGTCGAGCACGGACGCGCGCTCGACGACCGTCACCTCCCAGCCGATACGGCGCAGACCGATCGCGGCGGCCAGCCCGCCGATGCCACCACCGACGACCACTGCCGTGCCGCCCATGCCGAACCCCCAGTTCTTCTACATCTGTAGAAGGCCGACCCTAGCCGAACCTCTACAGGTGTAGAAAGGAGCCATGACGACGGACCGGCGCACCCTCCTCGCGGACGCGGCACTCGACGTACTCGCCGACGAAGGGATCCGCGGCCTCACCCACCGCGCGGTCGACCGCCGTGCGGCCGTGCCGATCGGCACCACGTCGGCGTACTTCCGCACCCGTGCCGCGCTGCTCACCGGACTCGTCACACGCCTCGTCCACCTCGACCAGGCCGAACTGCAGGCGACGGCCGAGCAGTTCCCGCCCATCCGCACCGCCGGAGAACTGGTGGCCGGCATCGCCCTGCTCACCGAACGACGCCTCACCGGCGAGGGCCGCCGCCGCTCGCTCGCCCGCCACGCCTGCGCCGTCGAGAGCGTGCGCGACCCGGAACTGCGGGAGATCCTCGTCCCCCGCGACAACGCGGGCCGCGAGGCCGTCTGGCTCTTCCTCGCCACCCACGGCGTGGCCGATCCCGAGAGCCGCACCCATACCCTGCTGACCTGCATCGACGGACTGGTCTTCGACCGACTGGTGAGCGGCGGCGACGTACCGCACGAGGCGATCGAAGGCCTGGTCGCCGCCGCCCTGCACCAGGCGTGACGACAGGTCGGCGGGGTACCGGCCGAAGAAATCCCGCGGAGGGCTGTCGAATCGGCGTCGGCCGTTCGACGTAAGGATGTCGGACAACAACAGCCACCTGGAAGGACGGCCACCATGGCCCAGTACGCGATCCTCATCTACGCGAAGGCCTCCGGCGAGGAGGCCGAGGCCGTCCCCGGAGCACGTGAGGCCCATGACCGCCACTTCGAGGACATGGTGAAGTCCGGCGCCCTGGTTGCGGCTTTCGCGCTGCAGCCGGCCGCCGACACCGCGACCTCGATCCGTGGCGACGTGGTGACGGACGGCCCGTTCGTCGACGCGAAGGAGGTCATCGCGGGCTTCGCCGTCATCGAGGCGCCCGACCTGGACGCCGCTCTGGAGATCGCTCGGGCCAATCCCGCCACGCAGCAGGGCGGCGGGGTCGAGGTGCGGCCCCTCGAAGGCGGCTTCGTCGCGGATCGGCGCGGCGCGGCGTGACGCCCCCGGCAGACGTCGAGGCGGCGGTCGCGGACGCGCACCGTTGCGGCTGGGCCCTGGTGCTCGCCGCGACGGCGCGCGTCGCGCGGGACCTGGACCTGGCCGAGGAGTGCGTGCAGGAGGCCTATGCCGCGGCCCTGGCGGGCTGGGCCGGCGACGGGATCCCGAACAATCCGGAGGCCTGGCTCGTCACCGCGGCCAAGCGCCGCGCGATGGACGCGGTGCGGCGCGAGCAGACCCTCCGCTCGAAACTCCCGTTGCTGGTGGAGCCCGAGGAGACGGAGACCGACGAGGTCGACGACGAACCGGCCGACGGCGACCCGGAGGACGTGGTGCCGGACGAGCGGCTGCGGCTGATCTTCATGTGCTGCCATCCGGCGTTGGCGCAGGAGGCGCAGGTGGCGCTCACGCTGCGGCTGGTGTGCGGGGTGACGACCGCCGACATCGCTCGGACGCTCCTGGTGTCGGAGCCGACGATGGCCGCCCGGATGACCCGGGCGAAGAAGAAGATCTCGGCCGCGCGGATCCCCTTCCGGATACCGGGGGCGGCCGAGCTGCCGGATCGACTGCGCGCGGTGCTCGGGGTGATCCATCTGCTGTTCACCGCCGGGCACACCGCGCCGTCCGGCGCATCGCTGGTGCGAAACGACCTGGTGGACGAGTCGCTGCGGCTCGCCCGGATGCTGCGTGAACTGATGCCCGACGAGCGGGAGGTGCGGGGGCTGCTCGCCCTGCTGCTGGTCACCGACGCCCGGCGCGCCACCCGGGTCGACGCCGACGGTCGCCTGCTGCGACTGGAGGGCCAGGACCGATCGCTCTGGGACCGCTCGGCACTGGCCGAGGCGCACGACCTGATCGTGGACGGGCTGCACGGCGGGCGACCGGGCCGCTACGTCCTGCAGGCGGCGATCGCCTCCCTCTACGCCGAGGCACCGTCCTTCGACCGGACGGACTGGCCGCAGATCGTGACCCTGTACGACGCGCTGATGTCGGTGTGGCCCTCACCGGTCGTGGCGCTGAACCGCACGGTGGCCGTGTCGATGGTCTCCGGGCCGGCGCAGGCCCTGGAAGAGGTCGCGGAGTTGGAGAAGGACGGCCGGCTCGCGCGCTACCAGTACCTGCCCGCGATCAAGGCGGACCTGCTGCACCGCCTCGGCCGCCCGGAAGAGGCCTCGATCGCCTACCGCCGGGCGCTGGAGCTGACCGAGAACCGTGCCGAGCGGGAGTTCCTGACGGAACGGCTCGCCCGATCGCGTCGAGAGCTGTGATCCGAGCGATGCAGGGCAGTGCCGCGTTCCGCATGGCCGACGACGAGGCGTGGACGGAAGCGCCGTAGCGGCCACGTCGAGGACACAGGTACAAAGGCGTCGTCGACCCCCGGTGAGGGAGCACCCGCCCGACTCGAGTCCCGGCGGTCCCGGTGCTCGACCAACCGGATCGGCCGGACCACTGGCGCCGTCCACACTCTCCTGAGCTGGGAGAATCCAGGATGAAAGAGATCATTTGTCGTAACTGCCGCTGCCCTGCTTGGGCTAACCAGGCGGCGTGGGATCGTTGCGCGGCTGAGCATGGCCAGTGGGTCGTCTGCGGACCTCTTTGTCAGGGCCTGGCCCGATCTCACGGCTGGGATGCCGAGCGGCCCAACGGGGCGTTGAACCACTGCTTCACGCCCATCCGGTACTCGACTGTATCGGGAAATGATCGATCTCCAGGGAGTCTCCATGCCTGTGCCTGATCTGAAAGAGCTGCGGAATCTGATCAAGGGATCAAGTGCCAATTGGACTGTGGCCGAGAACAACATCACATCCCTCGATGACGACAGCAGGAGGCAGCTGCTCGGCGTGGTAATCGACCGGCAGGCCTTGGCCGAGATCGCCGCGCGTCCACGTGCTACTACCGCGATCGCGGGTCTTCCTTCTGCCTTTGACTGGCGCAATGTCGGCGGGCGAAACCATGTCTCCCCGGTCAAGGATCAACTCAACTGCGGCTCGTGTGTGTCCTTCTGCGTATGTGCAACCACCGAGTCGCTGGTATCCATCGCGGCAGGCGAGGTGGTCGACTTAAGCGAGGCCGACCTTCACTTCTGTTCTTCGCACGGGACTAGCTGCGGGGGCTGGTGGCCGTCGGATGCCATTAGTGAGGCACAGCGCCGCGGCATCACGACAGAGGCGCTTTTCCCCTACGCCAGTGCGTTCGACGCCGCAGACAACCCGAGCTGCCGGGTGCACCCCAACCGTGACCAGCAGCTGTACAGGCCCAGCGGATTCTCGACGTTGACATCCATGGCAGAGCGGAAGCAGTGGCTGGCGTCCCGTGGACCCGTGTGCGCTGTTTTTCATGTCTACGATGACTTCTTCCCTCTTCACGGCGAAGTCTATCGGCACCTGACGGGCGACCACGCCGGCTACCACTGCGTCGAGATTGTGGGATATTCGGACGCCGATCGCTGTTGGATCGCAAAGAACTCGTGGGGCCCGAATTGGGGGGACAACGGGTTCTTCCGGATCGGATACGGCGAGTGCGGTATCGATGAAACAAGCAGCGACCGCGACCCGGACGGCTCACTCAATCGCTTCCCGATGTTCGGAATCGAGGGAGTCCTGGTTCCGGGCGGCTGGAAGGGCTTCGAGCTGGCGGGTGCCGGATCGGCCTCGCTGACCGGTGGTATCGCGGCGGTGTCCCGCATCGCAGGAAGCATGGAGCTGTGGTGGGTCGGTGCGAACGGTTCGGTGCAGGCCGCGTACTGGTACGAGGGCGGTCAGTGGGAGCGCTATGAGCTGGCTCCCGAGGGGAGTGCTTCGCCGACCGGTGGTATTTCGGCGGTGTCCCGCATTCCTGGCAGCATGGAGCTGTGGTGGGTCGGTGCGAACGGTTCGGTGCAGGCCGCGTACTGGTACGAGGGCGGCCAGTGGCAGCGCTATGAGCTGGCTCCCGAGGGGAGCGCTTCGCTCACCGGTGGCATCTCGGCGGTGTCCCGTATCCCCAACAGCATGGAGCTGTGGTGGACCGGTGCGAACGGCTCGGTGCAGGCCGCGTACTGGTACGACGGCGGCCAGTGGCAGCGCTACGAGCTGGCGGGTGCCGGATCGGCCTCGCTGACCGGTGGTATCTCGGCGGTGTCGCGCATCCCCAACAGCATGGAGCTGTGGTGGACCGGTGCGAACGGCTCGGTGCAGGCCGCGTACTGGTACGACGGCGGCCAGTGGCAGCGCTACGAGCTGGCTCCCGAGGGGAGCGCTTCGCTCACCGGCGGTGTCTCGGCGGTGTCTCGTATTCCCAACAGCATGGAGCTGTGGTGGACCGGTGCGAACGGCTCGGTGCAGGCCGCGTACTGGTACGACGGCGGCCAGTGGCAGCGCTACGAGCTGGCGGGTGCCGGATCGGCCTCGCTGACCGGTGGTATCTCGGCGGTGTCGCGCATCCCCAACAGCATGGAGCTGTGGTGGACCGGCACGAACGGCTCGCTGCAGGCCGCGTACTGGTACGACGGCGGCCAGTGGCAGCACTATGAGCTGGCTCCCGAGGGGAGCGCTTCGCTCACCGGCGGTGTCTCGGCGGTGTCCCGTATCCCCAACAGCATGGAACTGTGGTGGACCGGCATCAACGGAACCGTCAGAGACAACTTCTGGTATCAGTGATCCGGCCTTGTGGCCAGGTGCTCCACCGATTTTGGATCCCGGGTCTGAGGTCTTGAAAATGAGTGAGGGCCTTCCGGCCCGGTATGGATTGCGACATCCATATCGGTGACCGGCAAGGCCCTCATGCCTGACCGCGACGCAACGCTGACCGAGTGCCACGAAGAAGGGCCGGTCGTTCGGCCGGTGGACCCGGGTAGATGCCCGTCTCGAAGTCCCTGGGCAAGCACGCGTTGCAGTGCCGGATGTAGGCTTCCCTAAAGGACTGCAGCCCCAGGGGCCATTTGGTGCAGGGGACGCCGTGTTCTCGGATGGCGCGACATCAGAGGTCCGAGGTGCCTGAAGTGACAGCGCAACAGGAGTGTCACCTCGCGATGTCACCGAGTGATCGACCGGTCTCATGATGCGGAAACACGGCGAACCTCCCGAGTGGAGGCAGGGTGCATGAGGCCTCAGATGGAGACAGAAGATGACCCGCGAAGGACCGACCTCTGAAGTAACTGCGTTCGACGGATCGGTTGAGATCGTACTACCGGAATCGCCTACAACTGGATATCGATGGGAGCTCGAGGGTGAAAACGATCGCGCCAGCGTAGCCGGATCGATATTTGAAGAAATCCGCTCTGCCGAGCGGCTGGCAGGTGGCGGTGGAATGCGAATATTCCGCCTCGACCTGTTTGGCACAGAACCCCTCCGGCTCAGTTTCGGACTCCGGCGCCAGTGGGATCCCGAACCGATCGAACGGCGAGCCGTCGTCGTCATGTTCGCTGACTGAATCCGACAGCCGCCCGCATGTGTCAATCCGGGGCACCGGATCGGTCCGCTGCCCCGGCCGGCTGCGCCTACCCCAGTGGATCTCCAGGTGGGCGGCGAAAAGGACCGCGACCGTCACCGGGACGGTGACCGCGACTCCAGACTCTCGGCCGCGCCTTCCGCGACGATGTCCTTGCTCGATCCGGCGAGGGGATGCTCCGTTCGAACCGGCCGACGCGGTGCTCTGCGCCGACGGGCCCGTCCGGTCGCTGGTGAAACTCTCCCTGGTGGCGAGCACCGGCGAGGCCGCGGCGGGCGCTGCGACGCGCTGGCCCGTGGGTGCCTGGACGCCGATGGGCTTCGGCGGCGCCGCTGCCCCGCGCGGTGGACGACCGGCTTGTACTGGCCGTCGACGTCACCTGGTGGCTGCGGCCCGACGCCGGATCCTTTGCCACACCTGCGGACGGGGTGCGGACCGGCACCGAGCTGCTGCAGGAGCGGGGGTGTCGAGGGTGGCTCCGGCGCTGCCGAGCTGCGGCGAGTCTGCCCGGCGGGGTCGGCGGTCCGGGGCGACCGCCCGGCCCGTGTCCGGCGGCGCTCCCCACGTCCCGTCACCTCCCGGGCCCGTCCGGCCACGCTATTCACTCGTCCACAGCGGCACTCCGGACACTCCGCCCGGCACCGGGAACCTCACCCGATCGGTCGGTCCCCGCACGAGAGGATGCGGACCGCCGAGGAGGTGAGGACCGAACGGGACCTCAGGGCGTGGTTCGCAGCGTCGTGGAGGGGTTCGTCCGTCCGGTGGTCCGAACCCCCGACAGCGGCCTGCCGAACCTCTGGTTCGGCAGGCCGCTGCTCGGCGCGCTCAGGCCGCTTGCCGCACTGTCGCGGATGGGCCGCCCGTCAGGTCATGACCGGTAGCGGTAGCGGATGCGGCCGCGGGTGAGGTCGTAGGGGCTGAGCTCCACGAGCACCCGGTCCTCCGGGAGGATCTTGATGTAGTTCTTGCGGATCTTTCCGCTGATGTGGGCGAGCACCTTGTGCCCGTTCGCCAGCTGAACGGTGAAGGTGGCGTTGCGCAGGCACTCGACGACGGTGCCCTCGACTTCTATGCCCCCTGCTGCTTTGGTCATGGATCCTCACTTCTGTGGGGGTGGTGGTGCGGGTCTGCATGGATGGTGGTGCGGGCGACGTGTTCGGGCGGTCGCCGGCGCCCTGCGGTGCGGCCGCGGGTCAGCGGCGGACGAACTCCAGGGTGCTGCCCTCGCGCCGGGTGCCGATGCCCGCGAGGAGGGCGGTGGCGGCCGTGTTGGACTCGTCCACCTCGGCCCGGGCCCAGGCCGTCCCGGCCTCGTGCAGTGCGCCGAGTGCGTGGGCCAGCAGTGCCCGGCCGATGCCGCGGCGCTGCCGGTCCGACCGGACGGCGATCAGCCCGATCCGCGGCAGCCGCAGCGGCGCCACCCTGACGAGGCCCACATACCGGTCCGCCTCCTGCGCCACCGCGTACTTCGACGGGTCGACCACGGTGTCCCCCGAAGGGCGGGGCAGGATCTCGGCCGGCATCGTCCGCCAGCCGAGCGTGGCCTCGACCTCGTCGCGGACGACGCGGTCCAGGGCGCGCAGCGGCCCTTCCTCCGCGGAGCCGGCCGGGAGGATCGTCACGCCCTCCGGGCACCGCACCGGGCCGAGTCCGGTGATCCGCGGGTCGGTGGGCACGAGGTGGTTCCACTCACGGCGGGCCGGGGCGAAGCCGAGCCGCTCCCATGCGGACACCGCGTCGTGATCGGTTTCGTCGACCAAGGTGTGGAGCGGTTCCGGCAGGTCGGCCAGCATGGCGTCGGCGATACGGTCGAACGCGGCGCCGTGCCACGCGTCGATGCTGACGAACAGCGGGCCGTCGGGCCGGCGCGCAGCGTCGCCGTTGCCGACCGGCAGGTCGTCCGCGACGGCCTGCCACTGCGTCTCGGAGATCCGGGAGACCCGGACCGCGCGATCGTCGTCCCCGGCCGGGGTGGAGTGCACAGGATTCAGAGGATTCATCGGTGTTGCCTTTCGGGAGTGCCTTCTACCAGGCGCTCCCGGCGACACCTCGATCAGTCGCCCGCCGCAACGGAGATGGGGAGCACCCACACGAATACAGCCTTCACGGGTGTCACCTCCTCCGGTCGTCTCACGGCAGCCCAGACGGTACCAGCCGGCCCCGCCGGGCCCAAACCGGTTTTCCCGCTGTCCGGCGCGCCCGCCGGCGCACCGAAGCGGATACCGGGATCGGCGCAGCGGGCCGGTGTGTACGGGTGTGTCGACCGGCCTGCCGCTGCCCGCCGCTGCGCCCCGGGCCCGCGTGGGGCATATCGGGGCCGGCGGCCGTGGTGACGTCGGCCCAGGGAGAGGTCCGGGCGCTTCGTGCGGTGCACCGGCTGCACCACCGCACCTACCACCCTTCATCTGGTGTACTCCGGGGAAGCACGGAGTGACCTTCTCGGCGGCCGGCTGGTGGCACGGCGGGCCCCCGTGCGGTCAGGAACCGTCCCTGGTCCTGCCGGCCGCCCACAGGGCGATCCGGGTGCGTGATCGAAGGCCCAACTTGTCCCGGACCCTGTCCAGATGGGTGGCGACGGTACGCGGCGAGAGCCCGAGCCGCTCCGCAATCTGGCGGTTGGTCAGTCCCTCGGCGACGAGTTCGGCGACCATGAACTCCCGTCCGGTGAGAAGGGACCGGTCCGCGGCGGCCGCAGTGGCGTCCGTCGCAGCACGGTGGTCGCTGCCTCCGGTCCGCAGGGCGTATGCGACGAGCCGGTCCCCGTGCAGCCGGCGGCCGCCATCGAGAGCCGCGTCCCGAGCGGCTGCCGACAGCAGGGTCCGCGCGCGAACCGCGGCCTGTTCCACGCGCCGTCGCCATGGGGCCTCCGGCTCGGTGTCCAGCCGACGGCGTGCCTGCAAGCTCGCCTCGTACAGACAAAGGGTTCGCCGCATGTCGCCGCTTTCGGCAGCCACGAGAGCCAGGCCCTCAACGGGGTAGAGCGCGTGGAAACTCGCCTTCGGGACGATCCCCAGCACTTCGACGAACAGGGCCTCGGCATTCCGTAGACGGCCGAGGGCCAGCCGCACGGCTCCCGCGGTGTGCAGGGCGGCCGCCGCCCGGCTCCAATGCGCGTGTTCCCTCAGCACTGGCAGACAGCGCTCCATCAGCACGTCGGCCTCGGCCTCCGCGCCGTCCTGTAGCAGGGCCCAGGCCAGGTGATGGGTGCACCATGCGGTGTCGTACGGTCTGCAAAGCGCCTCGACAAGGTTCAGGCACTCACGCAGGTCGACGACGGCCTCGGCGAATTCACCGCGGCACAGCCGTGCCGCCGCCCTCGCGTCCAGTGCGTTGGCGAGTCCAGCGGGGTGACCACGCTTGCGCTCCAGACGCACCGCTTGCTCGCCGAGGAGCAGAGCTTGTGCCAAGTCCGACTGCTGGCAGGCCACGCGCGTGGCGAGCGCGGCCACCGCGCCGCCGAGGGCCGGCTCATCGGTCTCCTGGAGCAGTCGGTCCAGCAGTGAACGGGCGGCCGAGGGCTGCTCCTGCTGGTAGTGCACGCGGGCCAGTTCCAACGGCAGCCGCCTGTACGGTGCAGCGTCACGGTCGGCGGTGTCGGCGAGGGCCGCCGCGAGATTGTCCCGTTCGGCGATGAGCGGACTGCCGGTCTGGTCGGCGAACACCTCGTTGCCGACCAAGTCCGCGAGGTCGTTCAGCCACGTGAGGGCCCGCCGCCGGACGGTGTGCAGCTCGCGGGCCGCGACCAGGCGTTCCATGGCGTATGCGCGGATGGCACTCAGCTGCCGGAACCGCGCCGGCTCTGTGTCTCCCGGCAGCCGAACGATCAGGGATTTGGCCTCAAGGGCGCACAGAATGCGGAGGATGTGGCGGGGCGCGACGCCGCTACCGGCGCAGACCGCCTCGGCTGCCCCGGCGTCGAATCCGCCGACGAGCACTGCCAGGCGCCGGAAGACAGCCTGTTCCTCCGGATCGAGGAGCCGATGGCTCCAGTCGATCGCCGCGGCCAGCCCGTCGTGGCGGCGGGGGCCGGTCCGGTTGCCGTCGGTCAGGAGCGACAACTGTAAGAACTGGTCGTCCAGTCCCGCGAGGATGTCGCCCAACGGAAGGGCGCCGACGCGCCGTGCCGCGAGTTCGACGGCGAGCGTCAGCCCGTCCAGTCGGCGGCATATCTCCGCGACGGTCGCGCCGTTGTCGCGCCCGAGTGTGAAGCCCGGTGCACGGCTCGAGGCACGTTCGACGAACAGCCGGACCGCGTCGGACCGCAGGAGGGCAGTTGGATCGTCCCCGGTGCCGACGGGTGGCACGGACAGCTCGCCGACCCGGAACACAGCCTCCCCGGGTACCCGCAGGGCCTCCCGGCTGGTGGCCAGGATCCGCAGCCCGGGGCAGTGGCTCAGCAAGGATGCGGCGAGCCGGGCACACGGCTCCGCCAGATGCTCGCAGTTGTCCATGATCAGCAGCCGGCGGGTGTCGCCGATCGCACGGACGAGCACGTCGGCACCGGATTGCCCGGCCCGTTCGCTCACGCCCAGCGCGGTGGCCACGGCCTGCGCGAGCGGGGCGCCGTCGTGCAGGGAATCGAGTGCGACCAGGTCCACCTGCCCCTGACGCTCGGGCAGTCCCTTGGCGAACTCCAGTGCCAGCCGTGTCTTGCCGACGCCGGCGGCACCGGTCAGCGTGAGCAGACGCGACGTCCTCAGCAGGGTGCGCAGACGCGACAGCTCCTGCCGTCGCCCCACGAAGGAGTCGAGCGCTCGCGGCAGCCCACGGCCCGGATGCGGTGGGGAGGCATCCGGTGCGATTGGCCGTTCCTTCCCGGCGGCTCTGTGTGTCGAATGCCGTCTGAACGCCCGTTGCCGGCATGCGTTGGAGCAGTACCGGGCCGGCCGGCCGCCGCGTGGTGCGGCGGCCAGCGCGGCTCCGCATGACTCACATGTTCGATGCCGGGTCATCCCCGATTCCTGGCCGCGGGCTTCTGGGACGAAACCTTCCGGACTCGCCCGCCCGGCCGCCACCGGGAGGTGGTCAGGGCGTTGCGGCGGGATCGACACCGAGGACGACGGTGCCCGTCACCCCTTGCCGAGGTCGCTGCTGGCCTGCGAGATGGCCAGCAGGGTCGAGGACCCGCCGTTGCGGTATATGCCGTCCCTCGCGTTGAGGGTGCGGGTGGCCCTGTTGCTCCGGTAGGGGTCAGGGCGGCGACTTTGGTGTTGTAGGTCTCGGGGAAGTAGAGCTGGCCCGTGTGGGAGACGTGGCCTCCGTGGTAGGTCCCGTTGGACACGGTGCCGCCGGCGTGGGTCTTGACGTGGATGTGGAGCGCGCGGCCGACGTACCAGCCGGGGTAGATGGTGGTGAACTCTGCGACGCCGGAAGAGTCGGTCAGTTGCACGCCCCGCAGGAAGGTGGTGTCCGGGTGGAGCCGCCCGCGACATAGCCGGAGTAGACGCCGAGCGCGTCGCAGTGCCAGATGTCGACCGCCGTGTTGGGCAACGGGTAGCAGGTCGCGATGTCGACGACCGTCACACGGAGGGTGAGCGGCACGCCCGTCCTGCCCTCGGTGATGTTCTTGCGGACCGTCTCCAGGTCCAGGTAGTAGGGACCTTCGGTCTGTTCGGGCGTCAGGACACAGGAAGCGCTGGGTCCGGCGGCAGTTTGCGGTGTGCTGCCTCCGGCGGCGGCTGTCGCCTGCGAGGCCGGGAATCCGAGGGCGGCCACGCCGAGGGCCGCGCCGCCCAGGGTGGCGATGACGGACCTGCGAGTGGCGCCGGCCTTCTCCGCGGGGTCTTCGTGGGGGGTATCAGTCATGCCGCCACGATGGAGCGCGTCGCGGTCGACGGGATCGGCCGGACGACCGATGAATCGCGTGCGTTACGAAACCCTCTGCGTCTCCGCATCGCCAATGACGGGGCCGACCGCAGCGGCTTCGGCGGCCGTTGTCGCCGCCGCAGCCGGACAGCGTGATCGTGACTGGAGGCGCCGGGGAGGTTCCATCGAGCGAGAAGACAACTGGTCAGACCACGTCTTGGTGACTGGGACGGGGCTGACCGAGGGGCTCGTCCGTCGTCCGGCCCCTGCGGAGGAGGCGGCCTCCTGGGCGGTGTGCTGTATCCGCCGAAGTGGGACGGATTCCGGGCGGCGGTGGCGACGGTCGGGGAGCGGCATGCCGTGCACCTGGTGTCGCGGTGCGGGACGGACCTGACCGGGAGGTTCCCGCGGCTGGTCGGCCCCCGGCCGAGCTCGCACCAAGCATCGTCATGGACAGGGGGCGTGGCGTTCGTGCCGCAGGAGGGCGGAGCTGGCCGATCGTGTTCGAGGAACTGCTGCGCACCCCGGCCGGCCGGGCGGAGCACGGCACGCAGGTGTTCTTCGTTGTCAACGGACACGCCGAGATGGCTCTGGCGTGAGTTTCGTGAAAGCCGCCCGTAGATCTTGAAAGTTGTCGATCATGATGGGTGTCTGTCGCTGATCTTCTGGCCGTCTTGTTCCCCCAGTTCGCGCTGCTGAGCGTGGACTTGATCAGGCCGGTCGGCCGGTCCGTACGGGTGCACGCCCGGGGGCGGACGCCGGGCGCGGAGTGTCCGAGCTGCGGTAGTTGGTCGGGACGTGTCCACAGTGGGTACGAGCGGCGAGTGAGCGACTCGGCGGTCTCCGGTCAGGAGCTGGTGCTGCACCTGCGGGTCCGCCGGTTCTTCTGCGACGCCGATGACTGCGGGCGGCGGACCTTCGCGGAGCAGATCCCCGGCCTGACGTTCCGTTACGGGCGGTGCACAGTGCCGCTGCGGAAGGTTCGCGAGGCCGTCGCCCTCGCCCTCGGCGGCCGGGCCGGAGCCCGCCTGGCCGGACACCTGTCAGCCGGGATCGGCCGGGATGCCTTGATACGCCTGATCCGCGCACTGCCAGACCCGGCCACCGAGCGGGTCCGCGTGCTCGGCGTCGATGACTTCGCCCTGCGAAAGGGCCACCACTACGGCACCGTCCTGATCGACATCGAGAGCCGCCGTCCCATCGAGGTCCTGCCCGAGCGGTCTGCCGACGCCCTGGCCCACTGGCTCACCGAGCATCCCGGTGTCGAGGTGATCTGCCGTGACCGCGCCGCCTACTACGCCGAGGGCGCGACCCGTGGTGCCGGCACCGCGACGCAGGTCGCGGACAGGTACCACCTCTGGGCGAACCTCGGCGATGCGACTGAGCGGCTGGTCGCCCGCCTGCGCTCGCAGTGGGTCCCCTCCGTGCCGGACAAGGAGAAGGTGGCACTGCCCGAAGGATCGAGGGACCGGCGCACCCGTGTGCGCCATGCCGCCGTCCATGCGCTGATGGACAGGGGCATGGGGCACAGCCAGATCGTCGCCGAGCTGCATCTGGACCCGAAGACGGTGCGCAAGTTCATGAGGGCCGCCACTGCGGACGAGCTGATCGGCACGGGGCCCTTGGGCGGCCGGCAGACCAGCTTGGAGGGCCACGCCGCTTACCTGATCGCCCGCTTCAACGAGGGTTGCCACAGCGCACTACGGCTCCACCGTGAACTCTCCGAACGCGGCCTGACCGTCAGCGAGCGGACCGTCCGCCGGTTCGTGCACCGGCTGCGTGAGAACACCAAGCCGACCGCCCGACCGCCGGTCCCCAAGGTCCGCGAGGTGACCGGGCTGATCCTCACCCACCCCGACCACCGATCCGAAAGCCAACAAGTCCTCCTGAAGGAGCTACGCATTCGTTGCAGTGAGCTGGCCGACGCGTGCGACCTCGTCGCCCGGTTCGCCTCGATCCTCGTGAACCGGCGAGGCCAGGAGGAACTCGAACAGTGGACCGCGGACGCTGCGGCGAGCGCCCTGCCCGAGCTGCGAGGCTTCGCTACCGGCTTGCGCAAGGACTGGGACGCTGTCATGGCCGGCCTCACGCTCCGCTGGAACTCCGGCCCCGTCGAGGGTCACGTCAACCGGATCAAGATGCTCAAGAGGCAGATGTTCGGACGCGCCAAGCTCGACCTTCTCCGCAAGCGCGTACTCCTCGCGTCCTGAAGATCACCACGGGCGGCTTTCACGGAAGTCACGCCAGAGCCGCCGAGATCCTCGTAGGCGGACATTTCAGGTCCTTTCCGGCGGACACCTGATCTCCCTGCGCGGTGTGACAAGTAGTCACTCGGTCGGGCTCGTCAACGTAGGGTGGGCTGGTGTCAGCTGATCCCGGGGACCGCCCGAAGCCCAAGCCCATCGACGAATGCCGGGATGTCTATGACGTCCTTGAGCACGTGCGGCTGCGACCTGCGATGTTCGTTCGCAACGGCTCGTTGGAGGAGCTGATGACGTTGCTCAACGGCTATGGCATCGCGTTGCATGTGCACGGCATCGATGAGCACTCCGGTCTCAGCCCGGTCGGTCCGTTCGCGCAGTGGCTGC